>NZ_JBRFHY010000001.1:0-5583219 GCF_052931475.1 Geodermatophilus sp. URMC 62
CCGGAGGCCGCGATCGCCCGAGCGCTGGCGATGCAGCCCAAGCTGATGCTCTTCGACGAGCCGACCTCGGCCCTCGACCCCGAGCTGGTCGGGGAGGTGCTCGACGTCATGCGCGGCCTGGCCGCGGGCGGGATGACGATGGTCGTGGTCACGCACGAGATCGGCTTCGCCCGCGAGGTCGGCGACACGGTCGTGTTCATCGACGGCGGCGTCGTCGTCGAGGAGGGCGCGCCCGCCGACGTCCTGGGCCGGCCGCAGCACGAGCGCACCCGCTCGTTCCTCAGCAAGGTGCTGTGACGGTCCCGCCCGCCCGCTGCACCGGCGGGCGGGCGGGGTCAGGCGCGGGTGAGCCGGTGCACCTCGGCGGCCACGGCGTCCCGGTCGGCGGCCAGCAGCGCCCGCAGGGCGGGCAGCGAGCGCGCCGACCGGGCGGCCGCGTAGGCGGCCCGCGTCCCGGACGAGCGCGCGGCCCACACCGCGGCGTTCACCGCCAGCCGGGTCCGGGCCAGCGGGAGGACGACCCGCGCCTCGACCTCGTCCAGGGACGCCTGCTCGCCCCAGCCGGCGACCACGTCGAGCAGCCCCCGCAGCGGGTCGTCGGTGAGCCGGGCCGCGTAGCCCGCCGCCACCGCCAGCTCGGCCACCCGCAGCCCGGTGAGCATGTCGCCGAAGTCGAGGACGCCGGTCACCCGGGGGCGGCCGCCGGCCCGCCCGACGAGGAGGTTGGCGTCGTGCAGGTCCTGGTGGACGACGGCACGCGGCAGCTCGGCCAGGTGCGGGGCCACGTCGGCGGCGAACCCGTCGGCGGCCGCGGCGGCGAGCTCGCCGACTCCTGGGTCCCGGACGTCGGGCAGGGCCTGCAGGATCGTCCGCCGCCCGCGCGAGGCCTCCCACACGTGGGTCAGCCCCGGTGGCGGCGGGGGCGCCGTGGCGAGGGCCGCGGAGAGGCGGGCGGCGGTGCCCCCGACCTCGCGCAGCAGGTCGCGGTCCACCTCGGCGGCGTGCAGCGGGACGCCGGTCAGCCACTCCTCGACCACCACCAGGACGGGGGTCCCCCCGGCGTCCGCTCCGGACACCGCCGCCCCGCTCCGGTCGGGGACGATCCCGGGCACGGGCTGCCCCCGATCGGCGAGGCCGGTCACCACCGCGGTGCGCCACTCCAGCGCGGCGCGCTGCTGCTCCTCGTCGTGGACGACCTTGACCGCGAGGACGCGGCCGGCGTCGTCCTCCACGCGGCAGACGGTGGCCAGCTCGGCCTCGACCCGCTCGATCCGGCGGGCCCGCAGCCCGTGGAGCTCGGCGACGAGGGCCCGCACCTGCTCGACGGCGAGGTCGAGGACGCGCCCGGCCGACTGCTCCGGGGAGGGCCCACTGACGACCACCCCACGGACCCCCGCCGGTCGAGCCGACACACTGTGCCCGTCGAGCCTGCCCGCGCCGCACGGGCGGGCGCAATCCCGGAGGGCCCGTGACGCCGCAGCGCATGCACATGGCCAACAGCCACGACCCCTCCACCGCGCGGGACGCGCTGCCGGCGTCGACCGCGGCGCTGCTGCGGCGGCGGGAGCGGGTGCTGGGCGCCCCCTACCGGCTGTTCTACGAGGAGCCCCTGGAGGTGGTGCGGGCGGAGGGGACGCTGCTGTTCGACGCCGCGGGGCGCGACCACCTCGACGTCTACAACAACGTGCCGGCCGTGGGGCACTCCAACCCGCGGGTGCAGCAGGCGGTGGCCGACCAGCTCGGCCGGGTCAACACCCACACCCGGTACCTGACCTCCGGGATCGTCGACTACGCCGAGCGGCTGACCGCGCTGTTCCCGCCGCACCTGCAGCAGGTCGTGTTCTGCTGCAGCGGCAGCGAGGCGGTCGACCTGGCGCTGCGGGTCGCCGAGTACGGGACCGGCGCCGGCGGGTGGCTGGTGACCGGCCACGCCTACCACGGCACCACCCGGGCGACGGCCGCCGTCTCCCCCAGCCTCGGCCCGAACAACCCGATCCCGGCGCACGTCGTCCTCGTCGACGCCCCCGACCAGCTGCGGGAGGACCCCGCCACGGCCGACCGGGCCCTCGCCGCCCGGGTCGCCGAGGGCATCGAGACGCTCCGGCAGCGCGGCCACGCCCTCGCCGGGCTGCTCGTCGACTCCTGCCTGTCCAGCGACGGGCTGCAGCTCGACCCCGCCGGGTTCCTGGGGCCGGCCGTCGACCTGGTGCACCGCCACGGCGGCGTGTACGTCGCGGACGAGGTGCAGCCGGGGTTCGGCCGCCTGGGCACCGGCTGGTGGGGGTTCCCCCGTCACGGCGTCGTCCCCGACCTGGTGGTGCTCGGCAAGCCGATGGGCAACGGGCTGCCGATCTCGGCCGTGGTGGGCCGGGCGGACCTCTTCGACCGCTTCGGGCGCGACGTGCGCTACTTCAACACCTTCGGCGGCAACCCGGTGAGCATCGCGGCGGCCGCCGCCGTGCTCGACGAGATCGAGGACCGGGACCTGGTCCCGCACGCGGCCGAGGTCGGCCGGCACCTCCTCGGCGAGCTGCGCCGGCTCACCGCCGACGACGGGCGGATCGGCGAGGTGCGCGGCGCCGGCCTCTTCCTCGCCGTCGAGGTGGTGCGGGACCGGGCCGGCCTGACACCGGACGCGGCGGCGGCGGCGTTCCTGGTCAACGAGCTGCGCCGGCGTCGGGTGCTGATCAGCGCGTCCGGCCGGCACGCCAACGTGCTCAAGATCAGGCCGCCGCTGGTGTTCGGCCACCGGGACGCCGAGCGCTTCCTCACGGAGTTCGGGGGGGCGCTGTCGGTCCTGCCGTCGTCCGGCTGACCCGCGCCGGGCCCGCCGTCCGGCACCTCAGCGCAGGTGGCCGGTGTCGTTGACCAGGCGCACCGAGTGCCGGCCGTCGGTGGCCCAGGCGACCGTGGACAGCGAGGCGGCCTCCAGGAACACCCGGTGGACCACCGCGTCGTCGACGTCGAGCCCGGCGGCCAGCAGCAGCTTGATCGGCGTGACGTGGGTGACCACCAGCACCGTCCGCCCCCGGTGCTCGCGCAGGATGCGCGCGCGGGCCCGGGCCACGCGCCGGCTCACGTCGGCGACCGACTCCCCGCCCGGAGCGGCGACGGTGACGTCGGCGGCGAAGCGCCGGGTGGCGAGCGGGTAGCGCTCCCGCGCCTCCGCGGCGGTCAGCCCCTCCAGCTCGCCGAAGTCGAGCTCGACCAGGTCCTCGTCGACCTCGACCGGCAGCCCCAGCGCGGCGGCCACCGTCTCGGCGGTCTCCCGCGTCCGCCGCAGCGGCGAGGCGACGACCACCTCGATGCCCAGGTCGCGCACCCGCGCGGCGGCGGCCTCGGCCTCCGCGCGCCCGGTCGGCGACAGCGGCAGGTCGTTGCGCCCGCTGTAGCGGCGCTCGGGGGTGTGCGCCGTCCGCCCGTGGCGCAGCAGGTGGGTGACGGTGGTGACGACGGGCGGGGGCTCGGCGGCCGGCTGGACGTCGTCGGCCACGGTGCTCGGCTCGGCCGCGGCGTCGCGGTGCACCGGCTTCCCGTCCATCGCGCTGTTGGCCAGGACGTCGGCGGCACCGTTCTGCGCCCGCGGCACCCACGTGTAGCGGACGCTGCCCAGCTGCCGGGCCAGGTCGCGGGCCTGCAGGGCGAGCTTCTGCATGTCCGGGTGCTTGACCTTCCAGCGGCCCGACATCTGCTCGACGACGAGCTTGGAGTCCATGCGGACCTCGACGTCGGCGGCCGGGTCGAGGTCGAGCGCGGCCTGCAGCCCGGCGACCAGCCCGCCGTACTCGGCGACATTGTTGGTCGCCCGGCCCACCGAGGCGGCCCGCTCGGCGAGCACCCGCCCGCTGGTCGCGTCGCGGACGAGCGCGCCGTAGCCGGCCGGGCCCGGGTTGCCCCGTGACCCGCCGTCGGCCTCGACGACGAGCCGGCGCGTCACAGCCCGGACTCGGCGGTGCGGACGAGGATCCGGCCGCAGTTCTCGCAGCGGACCACCTCGTGCGGGTCGGCGTTGCGGACGGCGGCCAGCTCGCGCCCGTTCAGCTCGATCCGGCAGCCCTGGCACTGGCGGGCCTTCAGCACCGCCGCGCCGGTGGTGCCGGTCTGGGCGCGGATGCGGTCGTAGAGCGTCCGCAGCGGGTCGGAGATGCCGGCGGCGACCTCGGCGCGGGCGGCCTCGTGCCGCGCGGTGGCGTCGGCGATGTCGGCCAGCGCGTCGTCGCGCAGCTGCTCGGCCCGCTCCCGGTCGGCGACGGCCGAGGCGCGGCCCTCCTGCGCGGCTCCCAGCGCGGCGTCGGCGGTCTCCCGGCGCTCCATCAGCTCGAGCACCTGGTCCTCCAGGTCCGACTGCCGCCGCGCGAGCGACTGCAGCTCCGACTGCAGCGAGGTGATCTCCTTCGGCGTCGCCGCCCCGGAGTCGATGCGCGACTGGTCGCGGGCCGCCCGCTGTCGCACGGTGTCGACGTCGGCCTCGAGCCGCTTCTGCTCGCGGTCGAGGTCGCTCACCTCGGTCTCGGCGCGGACCACCGCCTCGGCGAACGTGCGCTCGGCCTCCGTCGCGGCCTCGACCGCGGCGACCTCCGGCAGCGTGCGCCGCCGGTGGGCCAGCTGGGTGAGCGCGACGTCCTCGTCGGCCAGGGCCAGCAGCTTCTGCTGCTCGAAGTGGTCGGCCTTCACCCGTCCAACCTACCTGCGGCTGACGGCTTCCCCGGCCCCCGTGCAGGGTCCCGACGCGAGCCTGCGAGCGGTGGGGGGCACGGGGGTCCTTCACCTGCGGGCGCCGGCGTCCCCCGTCCCCGGCGGGGCCGACTCCAGCGGGTCGGGCAGGTCGCGGAAGGTCGGGTCCTCGCGCTCGGCGGTGTAGTCGGCCTCCGCCGTGCCGTCCACGCCCTCGGGCACCCGGGCCGCCCGCAGCGCCACGGTCACCAGCACGGTGACGACGAGGTTGACCAGCAGCGCCAGGAAGCCGGCGTACACGCTGGACTGCACGTCCAGGCCGAGCTTGGCCAGCGGGAACGACGACCCGCCGAAGTGCTCGCGGACGACGCTGCCGTCCGGGCCGACCCGCGGGATGTTGTAGAGCATCAGCAGGCCCGCGGCCATCCCGGCCACCCAGCCGGCGACCAGCCCGCCGCGGTGCAGCCAGCGGGTGTAGAGCCCCAGCGCGACCGCCGGCAGCGTCTGCAGGATGATCACCCCGCCGATGAGCTGCAGGTCGATCGAGAACTGCGGGTCGATGAACAGGATGGCCGCGACCGCGCCCACCTTGACCACCAGCGAGGTGATCTTCGCGACCTGGGCCTCCTGCTTGGGCGTGGCGTCCCGCTTGAGGAACTCCTTGTAGATGTTGCGGGTGAACAGGTTCGCCGCGGCGATCGACATGATCGCCGCGGGGACCAGCGCGCCGATGCCGATGGCGGCGAAGGCGATGCCGGCGAACCAGCTCGGGAACATCTCCTGGAACAGCACCGGGACGATCGTGTTGCCGTCCTCGCCGATCGGCGTGACCCCGGCGGCGATGGCCATGAAGCCCAGCAGCGCGATGAACCCGAGCGCGAGGCTGTAGACCGGCAGGGCGCTCATGTTGCGCTTGAGCACGTCGCGGTTGCTGGCCGCCAGGATGCCGGTGATCGAGTGCGGGTAGAGGAACAGCGCCAGCGCCGAGCCCAGGGCCAGGGTCGCGTAGCCCAGCTGACCGGTGGCCGGGAGCAGCACCCCGGCGCCCGTCCCGGCGGAGAACTTCTCCTCGGCCGCGCCGAAGATCGCCTCCCAGCCGCCGAGCTTCGCCGGGATCACGATGACCGCCACGATGATCGTCAGGTAGATCAGCGTGTCCTTGACGAAGGCGATCAGCGCCGGCGCCCGCAGGCCGGAGTTGTAGGTGTAGAGCGCCAGGATCACGAAGGCGACGATGAGCGGGAGCTCGCCCTCGACGCCCATCGCCTTGAGGATCGCCTCGATGCCCACCAGCTGGAGGGCGATGTAGGGCATCGTCGCCACGATCCCGGTGAGGGCGACCAGCAGCGCCATCACCGGGCTGTCGAACCGGGCGCGGACGAAGTCCGCCGGCGTCACGAAGCCGCGCACGTGGCTGACCGACCACAGCCGGATCACCACGAGGAAGACCAGCGGGTAGATCACGACGGTGTACGGGACGGCGAAGAACCCGGAGGCGCCGGCGCCGAACATCAGCGCGGGGACGGCGACGAAGGTGTAGGCGGTGTACAGGTCACCGCCCAGCAGGAACCAGGTGATCCAGGTGCCGAAGCTGCGCCCGCCCAGGCCCCACTCGTCGAGGTGCATGAGGTCCTCCGCGCGCCGCCAGCGGGCGGCGACGAACCCCATCACGGTGACGACGAGGAACAGGACGATGACGATCGTCAGCTCGACGACGTTGACCCCGTCCACGGCTCAGCGCTCCTGGTCTCGGGTGGTGTCCCGGGTCGTGGTGTCCCGGGTCGTGGTGGTGCGGCCGGCGTCCCGCGCGACGGCGGCGCGGGCGGCGGCCTGCTCGGCCGGGCTGCGCCGGGTGGCCCGGTAGACGAGCACCGTGGTCAGGACGCCGAGCGCGACGAACGCCAGCTGCAGCCAGTAGAAGAGCGGCCAGCCGAACAGGGTCGGCTCGACGTGGTTGTACAGCGGGACGATCAGCGGCACCACGACCGGCAGGAGCAGCAGCCAGTTCCAGGGGCTGCGGTCGCTGCGCACGGGTACCCCTCCGGTCCGCGCCCGACCGTCGACGGGCGGTGTCGGTGCGCTGGCCATCGTCGGCCTCCTCCCGGGGCGCCGCCCCGGACCTCAGCCGGCCGCCCCTGCGGCCGGCTCCCCGTCTGCCCCTGCGTGCACCGTCCACGGGTCGGTGCGGCGCCGGGAGACGACCGCCTCGACCCGGCCGGACAGGTCCGCGGCCAGCACCTCCGCGGCCACCGGCACCCAGGGCCACTCGGAGGCGAAGTGTGCCACGTCGCACAGGCCAGGGCCCTCGTCCTCTTGCGCCTCGCTCACCGGGTGGTGCCGCAGGTCACTCGTCAGGAGGACGTCGGCGCCGGCGGCCGCGGCGGCCTGCAGCAGCGAGCCCCCGCTGCCGCCGCACACCGCGACGGTGCGCACCGGGCGGCCGGGGTCGCCGGCCGCGCGCACGCCCCCGGCGGTTGCGGGCAGCACGGCCGCGGCGTGCGCAGCGAAGGCGGCCAGCGTCGTCGGCACGGGGAGGTCCCCGACCCGGCCCAGGCCCTGGCGCGAGCCAGGGGCCACCGGCTCCAGCGGCCGGGTCGCGGTGAGCCCGAGGACGGCGGCCAGCGCGTCGTTGACCCCGACGTCGGCGGCGCGGTCGGCGTTGGTGTGCGCCACGAACAGCCCGCACCCGGCCCGCACGAGCCGGTGCACCAGGCGCCCCTTCGGGTCGTCGGCCGGGACGCCGTGCACCGGGGTGAGGAACAGCGGGTGGTGGGTGACCAGCAGGCCCGCGCCGGTCTCGACCGCCTCGTCGACGACGGCGGCCACCGGGTCGACGGCGACGAGCACCCGGTCGACCGGCTCCGCGGGGTCGCCGCACACCAGCCCGACGGCGTCCCAGCTCTCGGCCAGCGCCGGGTCGTAGCGGGCCTCGAGTGCGGCGACGACCTCGCCGAGGGTGGCGGTCACGACGGCCGACCCTAGGTGGACCGCGCCATCACGACGCGCCGGCCGTGCACCTCCAGCCCCAGCGCGGCCTCGTGCGCGACCCGGGCGGCCAGCTCCGGCCCCGGGTCGGTCACCTCGGTGAACCCGCGGGCGGCATACCAGGGGCCGTCGGCGTAGGTGGTGAGGGTGACCCGCCGTGCGCCGGCTCCCCGTGCCGCCGACACCGCGGCCTCCAGCAGCGCAGCGCCGACGCCCCGCCGCATGGCCGACGGGTGCACCGACAGCTGCTCGAGGTGCACCTCGCCGTCCACCCGCTCCAGCGCGGCGAACCCGACCACCGGCCGCCCGGCGACCAGGACGCGCCAGGCGCCGGCCCGCAGCGCGGCCGGCGCGGCGGCGGGCAGGTCCAGCACCCCGCGCTCGCGGAAGAGCCCGTCGGCGGCGTCCTCGACGGCGGGGACCTCCCGCAGGTCCGCGGCCGAGGCGACCCGGACGGCGATCCCGCTCACGCGCGGAGCCTCCCAGCCCGGCGGGCCGGTGGCCTGCCACCGCGCACGCCCGCCGGGCACTCCTCAGACCACGGCCGGCACCCGGGGCCGGGGCACCGCCGGCACGCGACGCGACGCGCGCACGACGCGGGCCAGCACCGACGGCGCCATCAGGCTGGGCGGCGGCGCCTCGAGGTTGGCCACCCGCAGGAACGCCGTCCCCACCGCCGGGTCGACGGCGGCCGCGCGCTGCACCCGGGCGACGTAGCCGTTGAGCAGTCGCGTGCGCCGGTCGACCGGGCCGGGGACGCCGGGATAGCGCCGGTCCCCGCCGGCCGCGATCTGCCACGGGACGTCGACGACCGGCGCGCAGGCCCGCCAGAACTCCTGCGCCAGCGAGGGCCGGTCCAGCCCGCCGCGGAGGACGTCGCGCAGCGCGAGCGCCTCCAGCGCGGCCACGGCCATCCCCTGCCCGTAGACGGGGTTGAAGCTGCAGACGGCGTCGCCGGTGACCAGCAGCCCCCGCGGCGAGCGCGCCAGCCGCTCGTAGCGCCGGCGCACCGACGCCGGGAACCGGAAGCGCCGCGGCTCGTCGAGGGGCTCGGCGGAGCGGATGACCTCGTACAGCGCCGGCGACGGCAGGCTCGCCGCGTAGGCCTCGAAACCGGCGTGGTCCAGCGGCGGCCGGTCCCCCAGGATCCCGCCGAGCCCGCAGACCCAGCGGTCCCCCTCCTGGGCGAGCAGGACGCCGCCCCGCGGGTTGTCCGGCGTGCCGGCCAGGGCCAGCCCGAGGGCCCCGTCGAGGTGGCCGGGCTCGCGGCGGTAGTGGCGGGTGGCGTAGGCGACGTCGACCTCGACCCGCTCCTCCTCCGGCGCCTCGAAGCCCGAGGCAGCCAGCCACTCCGGCGCGCAGGACTGCCGCCCGGAGGCGTCGACGACGAGGTCGGCGTCCCACCGGCGGAGCCCGTCGCCGGGCGGGTCGTCCCGGTCCAGCCCCGCGACGCCGGTCACCCGGCCCGAGGCGTCGTGCACCAGGGACCGCACGTCGACCCGCTCGCGGACGCCGATCCGCGGGTCGGCCAGCACACGGCGGCGCACCTCCCGCTCGAGCAGCGGCCGGCTCACCATCAGGCCCTCTAGCCCCGACGTGGCCGCGGCCATCGGCCGGCCCTGGCTGATCCAGCGGAAGTCCGCCTGCATGTCGCCGGAGAGGGCGCCCCGCGCGACGAGGTCCGCGGTCAGCCCCGGCAGCAGCTCCTCCAGGGCCCGCCGGCCGCGCGCCAGCAGCCCGTGCGCGTGCGCGGACTGCGGGGCGCCACCGCGCGCGACGGCGTCGTCGGGCAGCGTGTCGCGGTCGAGCACCACGACCCGGCCGACGTGCTCGGCGAGGACGCGGGCCGCCAGCAGGCCGGCCATGCTCGCGCCGATGACGACGGCGGTGCCGCCCTCGCCGGTGGTGGGAACGGTCATGGGTACCTCCCGGTCGCGCCACCCCTCCCCGGGGCGGCTCCTGACCGACCAGAGGCCGCCCCTCGTCGCCTGATACGCCGACCTCGCTGCCCACCGGCCCACGCAGCGCGTCCTCCCCCACCGCAGCGCGTCCTCCCCCACGGTGGGCGGTCGGGGAGGACACGCCATGATCAGGTCGCCTGATCGTCGCCGCGGGGACCCGGGGTGGATGGAAAGCTCAGGACCCGTGGCAGAGCGGGGGTTGCGGGCACCGGCGTGGCTGGAGGAGCTGGTCCGCACGAGCCCCCCGCCGGTGCCCTGGCGCGACGTCGTCCGGTTCGCCGTCACCGTGCCCGCACCGCTGGCGCTCGCCCTGCTGGTCGGCGGAGGGACCGCGCTCGGCGCCGGGGTCTTCGCCACCACCGGCGCGCTGGCCGCCAGCCTCGCCCCGCAGGCCGGGCCGCTGCGCGACCGGCTCCGCCGCACCGCCGCCGCGGTCGGCTTCGGCGCCGTCGGGCTGGTCGCCGGGCAGTACGCCAGCGGCGGCGGCTGGCTGCCGGTGCTCGTCGTCGCCGTGCTGTCGGCGGCGGCCGCCGTCATCAGCGCGGTCAACTCCGCGATGTCGCTGGGCGCGCTGCAGCTGCTGGTGTACACCGCGCTGGCCTCCGGGCTGGTCACCCCGCTGCCGGAGGTGGCCGAGGTGGCGTTCTTCTTCGCCGGCGCCGCCTGGGCCACGCTGACCACCCTGCTGCAGGCCGCGACCGAGCCCAGCGACCCCGACCGCACCTCGGTCGCCGCCGTCTTCACCCGCATCGCCGCGCTGCTCACCGCCGTGGGCACCGAGGGCACCGACGACGCCCGCCGCGAGCTGACCACCGCGCTCAACGCCGCCTACGACCGGGTCATCCGCACCCGCAGCCTCGCCGCCGGGCGCAACCGGCAGCTCTCCGAGCTCGCCGGGATCCTGAACGCGGCCGCGCCGCTGGTCGAGGCCGCCGTGGCCTCCGTCCGCGCCGGGGTGCCCGCCGACCCGCACGACGTGACGGCGGTGCACGCGCTGGCCGCGGCCGTCTCCGGCGCCCGCGAGCTGCCCGCCGAGCGGCCCCCCGCGCTGGAGGACGGGCCTGCGGTCCGCCGCGCGGTGCGGCACGGGGTGCGGCTGGCGTGGGCCGTGGTCGGTGATCCCGAGGAGCGGGCCGGGGCCGCCGTCCCGGCGCCGCGGCTGCCGTGGCGCGAGCGCCTGCGCGACGTCGCCGACCGCACCTTCGGCAGCCCCGACACCCGCGACTTCGCCCTGCGGCTGGTGCTGTGCATGACCATCGCGGAGGTGGCCCGGCAGCTGCTGCCCATCGAGCGGCCCTACTGGGTGCTGCTCACCGTGGCGATCGTGCTCAAACCCGACTTCGGGTCGGTGTTCACCCGGGCGGTCCAGCGCGGCGCGGGCACGCTGCTCGGCGTCCTCATCGGCTCGCTGCTGCTGTCGGTGCTGCCCGGCGACGCCTGGGTGGTGCTCGCCATGGTCGTCGCCGTCGGCCTGCTCCCGTGGGCGCGGGGCGCGAACTTCGGCCTGTTCTCCGTCTTCCAGACGCCGGTGATCATCCTGCTGCTCGACCTCGCCGTCCCCGGCGGACCCGGGCTGGTCGGCGCGCGGCTGGTCGACACCCTGATCGGCTGCGGGATCGTCCTGGTGGCCGGGTACCTGCTGTGGCCGCAGACCTGGCGGGCGCCGCTGGACGAGGCGCTGCACGCGGCCGTCCTCGCCCTCGACGACTTCGCCGGCGCGGCGTTCGGCGAGGACCACACCGCCCGCCGGCGGGCCCGGCGGCGCAGCTACCGGGCACTCACCGAGCTGCACACCCAGCTGCAGCGGCGGCTGGCCGAGCCGCCGCCGATCAGCACCCGGGCCGGCGCGTGGTGGCCGGTCATCGTGCAGCTGGAGCGGACCTCCGACGCGGTCACCGAGGCGGTCATCGCCGTCCGCGGCGGCGAGCCGGCCCCCGACCCGGCGCAGGTCGCGGCGCTGCGCCGGGCCGTCCGCGGCCTGGCCGACGAGCTGCACGCGACGACACCGCCGGACGACGCGGAGATCCTCGCCGACGGGGTGCTCGCGCCGGTGGCCCGCGAGGTCGACGCCGCCCGCCGGCTGGTCCGCGACGCCGCGCCCGGACGCCGCCCCGAGACCACGGCACCCGGCACCTGACCCGGGTCCGCGGCTCCCACCACCCGGCCCCGCGCGCGGCGGACGGGCGGGGGCGGAGTCGCCGGTCCCCCGCGGCTGCGCTGTCATGGACGGATGCCGACCGCCCCCGGTTCGACCTCCCCCGTCCCGCAGCAGCCCGGTCCCCCGCCGCCGGGCTCGCGCACCGTCCGCACCGACGACGGCGTCGACCTGCACGTCGAGGTCGACGGCCGCGAGGACGCGCCCCTGACCGTCGTCTTCAGCCACGGCTTCACCGCCCGGCTCGGCGAGTTCGACCTGCAGCGCGAGGCGATCCGCGACCGCGCCCGCGTGGTGCTGTGGGACCAGCGCGGCCACGGCCGGTCCGGCTGGGCCGATCCGCGCAGCGCGACGATCGACCGCACCGCCCGCGACCTCGACCAGGTGCTCGACGCCGTCGTCCCCGAGGGGCCGGTCGTGCTGGCCGGCCACTCCATGGGCGGCATGACGGTCATGGCCTTCGCCCGCCGGCGGCCGGAGCTGTTCGGCGACCGCGTCGTCGGCGCGTTCCTGCTGGCCACCTCCGCCGGTGGGCTGGTGTCCACCGGCCTGCTCGCCGCCGGCGTCCGGCTCCTGCGCCGGCTGCACCTGCTGCGGCTCTACCTGTGGTGGCTGCGGCTGCTCGCGCCGACGCTCGAGCGCTTCCGCCGCCGCGGCACGCGGATCGGCCGGCACTACATGCGCCGCTACCTGTTCGGGAAGGACGACGCGACGCCCGAGGCCGTGCGGCTGGTGCAGGACATGCTCGAGGAGACGCCGCTGCCGATCACGATGGCCTTCTACGGCACCTTCCTCGACCACGACGAGACCGCGTCCCTACCGGTGCTCGGCCGCGTGCCGGTCACCGTCGTCGCCGCCGAGTACGACCGGCTGACCCCGGCCGTCCACGGCCGCCGGCTCGCCGAGGGGATCGGTGCCAGCGCCGAGCTGGTCGTGGTGCCGGGCGCGGGGCACAGCGTCAACCTGACCCGCACCGCCGTCGTCGACCGGGCCCTGACCGACCTGCTCGACCGGGTCGAGGCCGGCCTGGGGCCCGCCCGGCGGGCAGGCTGACACCCGCCGTGCCTACTGTGGCCGTCACCACAGCAGCGGGGCCGGGGCCGCGGGACGACGGGACCTCCGGACGACGAGCAGAGGAGCGACCACCGTGGACCGCCTGAGCGCGACCGACGCCGGCTTCTACTACGCGGAGAGCGAGAACGCGCCGCTGCACGTCGGCTCCGTGGCGGTCTTCGAGGGGCCGGCGCCGTCCTACGGGGACCTCGTGCGGCTGCTGCTGAGCAAGCTGCCGCAGGTGCCCCGCTACCGCCAGCGGGTCCGCCGGGTGCCGATGGACCTGGGCCGGCCGCTGTGGGTGGACGACCCGCACTTCCAGATCCTCTACCACGTGCGGCACACCGCGGTGCCCAGGCCCGGCGGTCCCGAGCAGCTGCGCAACGTGGCCGGGCGGGTGCTCGGCCAGCGCCTCGACATGGCCAAGCCGCTGTGGGAGGTGTGGCTGGTCGAGGGCCTGGAGGACGACCGGTGGGCGATCATCTCCAAGGTCCACCACTGCATGGTCGACGGCATCGCCGGCACCGACCTGATGCAGGTCGTGTTCGACCTCGACCCGAACGCCGAGCACGCGGCGCCGGGCGACTGGACGCCGCAGCGCAGCCCGTCGAACCTCTCGATGGTGGCCGGCGCGCTCACCGAGACCGCCACCGCCCCGCTGCGCCAGCTCACCCACGGCCCCAGCGCCCTCACCGAGGGCGCGAAGGGCGCGCTGGGCAGCCTGCGCGCGGCGGCCACGACCCTGCCCGCGCTGGCCCGCCAGGCGCTGACCCCCACGGCCCGCACCCTCACCGGCCCGATCGGGCCGCACCGCCGCTGGGCCTGGGCCGACGCGGAGTTCGCCGAGTTCAAGACCGCGCGCACCGCGCTGGGCGGCACGGTCAACGACGTCGTCCTGACCGCCATCACCCGCGGCTTCCGCGACCTGCTCAAGGGCCGCGGCGCGCTGGGCGCCGACACCGTCGTCCGCACGATGGTGCCGATCTCGGTGCGCCAGGAGGGCGAGCGCGGCGCGCTGGACAACCGGGTGACCGCCGTCTTCGTCGACCTCCCGGTGGGCGAACCCGACCCGGTGGTCCGGCTGGCCAGGATCCGGCGGCAGATGGACGACTACAAGAAGACGATGCAGGCGGTCGACGCCCGCTCGATCATCGCGATGGGCGACGTCATGGCGCCGACGCTGCTGGCCCTCGGCGTCCGCGCCACGGTGCAGGCCGGCCAGACGTGGTGCCAGGCGGTGACCACGAACGTGCCCGGCCCGCGGGTGCCGCTGTACGTGCTCGGCAGGCGGATGGTCTCCGCGCACCCCTACGTGCCCATCGCCGGCGGCACCCGCATCTCGATCGGCATCTTCAGCTACCTCAACTCGATGACCTTCGGGATCAACGCCGACTTCGACGCCTTCCCCGACGTCGACGTCCTCACCGAGGGCATCCGCCGCGGCGTCGACGAGCTCGTCGAGGCCGCCGGCAGGCAGCCGGCCGCGGCCACCAGCTGAGCCCCCGGCGCCCGCCGCGGTGACCTGGTTCACCGCGGCGGGCGCCGGGTAGCGGAACGCGGGTGACCGCTCCCGAGACCGACCTGACCGTCGCCGTCACCGGCCCCACCGGCACCTTCGGCGAGGGCCTGGTCCCGCTGCTGCAGGCCGACGACCGGATCCGGCGGGTCGTCGGCATCGCCCGCCGTCCCTTCGACCCCGCCGCCCGCGGCTGGACGAAGATGGAGTACCGGCGCGGTGACGTCCGCGACGACGACGCGCTGCGCGAGGCCTTCGCCGGCGCCGACGTCGTCGTGCACCTGGCCTTCCTGATCACCGGCAACGCCTCCCGGGACACCACCCGCGCGATCAACGTCGACGGGACGCTCAACGCCTTCCGCGCCGCGGCGGCGGCCGGCGCGCGCCGGTTCGTCTACGCCTCCTCGGTGGCCGCCTACGGCTTCCACCCGGACAACCCGGTCGGCATGACCGAGGAGTGGCCGGTGCGTCCGGCATCGAGGCTCTTCTACGCCCAGGAGAAGGCCGAGCTCGAGCAGCTGCTGGAGGCGGAGGCGGCCCGCCACCCGGAGCTGTCGCTGTACATGCTGCGGCCGCCGGTGGTGCTCGGCCCGCACACCGTCGGCGCCAAGGACGTCCTCCCCGGCCCGCTCGCCCCGCTGGGCCGCCGGCTGGCCGAGCAGAGCACCCGGCGGCTGCCGGTGCCGGTCCCCGTGGCGGTCCCCGCGCTGCCGCTGCAGTTCATCCACGAGGACGACGTCGGCCAGGCGCTGCTGCAGTGCGTCGTCGCCGCCGGCCCGCCCGGGGCGTACAACATCGCCGGCGACGGCGTGCTCACCGCCGCCGACGTCGCCCGCGAGTACGGCGCGATCCCGCTGCCGCTGCCCGCCGCCCCGGCCCAGCTCGCCGCCCGGGCGGTGTCCCGGCTGCCCTTCCTGCCGCCGGTCGCCGAGTGGGTGGAGGCGGCCAGCCACCCGGCGATCATGGACACCACCAAGGCCCGCGAGGAGCTCGGCTGGACGCCGCGCTACACCGGCCTGGAGGCGCTGCGCGCGACGCTGCGCTCGGGCTGACCCGGCTACCGCGGACGGCGCCGGCCCGGCAGGCTCGGTCCTCCCCCGGCCACGGCGGCAGACCGAGGGCCGGGCGGGCCACCGCCGGGCGGACGATGGGCGGGCAGAGGAGCCCGGAGGGAAGGTGCGCATGTCGCAGCTGGTGGACACCGACGTCCCGCTGATCGTGCTGGTCGACGTCGACAGCGAGGTCGAGCGGCGGCTCGTGGCCGAGGCGCTGCCGCCCGGCGACGGCGGCTCGCTCACCGTCCTGCCCCTGCGGGGCGGGTCCCTGACCGGGCCGCTGGCCTCCGCCGCGCCCGACACCGTGGTGACGGCGGTCCGCGTGGCCTGGGCGCCCCGCCGCGCGACCGGCCGCACGACCGGCCGCGGGCGCGGCCGGACCCGGCGCGGGCGCCTGCAGGCCGCCGCCCCGTCGCTGCTGCGCCGTCCCCCGGGAGCGCTGCAGGCCGCCGCCCTGCGCCGCGACCCGGACCGGGCGCGCGTGGTGGTCGCCGAGCCCGCCTCGGTGGCCGAGCTGTCGGGGCGCTGGGACGGCACCGGGTCCCTCGCCGGCTTCGTCGCCCACCAGGCCGCCCTGGCCCTCGACCGGGCCGAGCGGACCATCGTCGGCGACCGGGCCAAGGTGCCGCGGCACGTCACCGAGGCGATCCGGCACAGCCCCGAGTTCCGGCGCGAGGTCACGCGGCTCGCCGAGCGGCTCGAGCGCCCGGAGGAGGAGGTGCACGCCGAGGCGGTGCAGGACCTCGACAGCCTGGTCGCCGCGATGGACCCGGTCGCCATCGAGGTGTTCACCGGCCTGCTGCGGCCGGTGCACGCCCGCGCCTGGGACGTGCAGGCCGACACCGCCCGGCTCGACGTGCTGCGCGAGCTCAACCGCCGGCACCCGCTGGTCTTCCTGCCCAGCCACCGCTCCTACGTCGACCCGCTGGTGCTCGCCGACGTCCTCGCCGCGCACGACTTCCCGCGCAACCACGTGCTCGGCGGGGACAACCTGCGGTTCTGGCCGGTCGGGCCGCTGGCCAAGCGCGCCGGGCTGGTGTTCATCCGCCGCAGCTTCGGCGGCGACCAGGTCTACAAGCTCGCCGTCCGCGAGTACTTCGCCTTCCTGCTGGCCAAGCGGTTCAACCTCGAGTGGTACATGGAGGGCGGCCGATCGCGCACGGGCAAGCTGCGCCCGCCCCGGCACGGGCTGCTCGGCTACGTGGCCGACGCCGTCGAGCGCGGGCGCGTGGAGGACGCCTACCTCGTCCCCGTCTCGATCACCTACGACCAGCTCCGCGAGGTCTCCGGCATGGCCGCCGAGCAGGGCGGGGCGGCCAAGCGCAGCGAGGGCCTGTCGTGGATGGCCTCCTACATCCGCGAGCAGGTGCGCACGCCGCTGGGCACGGTGCACGTCGGGTTCGCCGAGCCGCTGTCGCTGGCCGCCGCGCTGCGCAGCGGCGCCGACCCGGCCGATCCCGACGCGCGCCGGCTGACCCTGCAGAAGGTGGCCTTCCAGGTCGCCGTCGGCATCAACTCGGTCACCCCGGCCACGGCGACGGCGCTGGTCACCCTGGCGCTGCTCGGCGTCCGCGACCGGGCCCTCACCCTGGCCCAGGTGCAGCGGGTGCTCCAGCCGCTGCTGGCCTACCTCACCGAGCGGCGGCTCCCCTCCTCCGGCGCGGCCCTGGACACCGCCGGCGGCGTGCGGCGGGTGCTCGGCGCGCTGGCCCAGCAGGGCGTCGTCACCGTCTACGAGGGCGGGGAGGAGCCGGTCTACGCCATCGAGCGCGGCCAGCACCTGGTCGCGGCGTTCTACCGCAACAACGCGATCCACCACTTCGTCGACCGGGCGGTCGCCGAGCTGGTGATGCTGCGCGACCCGGTCGACCGCTGGGAGGAGGCCGCCCGGCTGCGGAAGCTCCTGGAGTTCGAGTTCTTCTTCCCCGAGCGGGAGGCGTACCGCGAGCGGCTCTCGGCGGAGCTGGCGCGCCTGGACCCGGACTGGGAGACCGCCGACGGCCGCGACGTCCTGTGCCGGGCGCCGCTGCTGGTGGCCCACCGGGTGCTGCGGTCCTTCGTCGACGCGCAGCTGGTGGTGGCCGAGCGGCTGGCCGCCCGCGACCCGCGGACGCCGGTCGTCGAGGCCGACTTCCTGACCGAGTGCGGCGGCGTGGGCCAGCAGATGCTGCTGCAGGGCCGGCTGCACGGGCCCGAGTCGCTGTCGCGCGAGCTGTTCGCCAGCGCCCTGCGGCTGGCCGCCAACCTCGACCTGGTCGACCCCGGCCGGGAGGAGCTGGCCCGCCGCCGGCAGGAGTGGGCCGCTCAAGTCCGGGACGTCGTCGGCCGAGTATCCGTGATCGACGAGCTGGACGCCGCGGCGCGGCGGGAGAACGTGGGGGTGGAGCCGTGACGGCCGAGCAGGAGACCCCGCCCGGAGGCGGGCTGGGCGGCAACGCCGCGGCGATGGCGCGCGCCGGCGTGTGGACCGAGGAGCAGCTCGTCGCCGACGTCGACGCCGCTCCCCCCGGCCCCCGCGTCGGCGCGTTCTTCGACTTCGACGGCACGGTCATCGACGGCTACTCGCTGGCCGCCTTCGCCCGCCACCACCTGCGCTCGCTGGAGGTGACGCCGGCCGCGATGGGCCAGCTGCTCCTCAACGGCCTGCGCGGGGTCACCTCCGAGGAGGACTTCGAGCGGTTCACCGTCGCCGGGATGCGCGCGTGGGCCGGCCGCAGCGAGGACGAGCTGGTGGAGCTCGGGGAGCGGTTGTTCGTCCAGGGCATCGCCGGCTCGCTGTTCCCCGAGGCGTGGCGCCTGGTCACCGCCCACCTGCAGGCCGGGCACACCGTCGTCCTGGCCTCCTCGGCCACCCGCTTCCAGGTCGAGCCGGCCGCCCGCGCCCTCGGCGTGGAGCACGTGCTCGTGTCGCCGGTGGAGATCGTCGACGGCGTCTGCACCGGGCGCCCCGGCGGCCCGCTGCTGTGGCGCCAGGGCAAGGCCGCGGCGGTGCGGTCCTTCGCCGAGGAGCACGGCATCGACCTGCTGCAGAGCTACGCCTACTCCAACGGCGACGAGGACGTCCCGTTCCTGCGCACCGTGGGCCGGGCCCGGGCGCTCAACCCCGGCCGCGGCCTGGCCGCCGCCGCCCGCCACTACTCCTGGCCGGTCGCCCGCTTCCGGCGGCGCGGCACGACCTCCCCGGTCGACCTCGCCCGCACCGTGGCCGGGGTCGGCGGCCTGTTCGGCGGGTTCGCCACCGGCCTGGCCGTCGGCGCGCTGAGCGGCTCGCGGCGGGAGGCGGTCGACCTCGGCATCACCCTCGCCGGGGAGCTCGGCAGCGCCCTGGCCGGCGTCCGGCTCGACGTCCAGGGCGCCGAGCACCTGGCCACCCGCCCGGCGGTCTTCCTGTTCAACCACCAGAGCCAGCTCGACGTCCTGGTGCTCGCCAAGCTGCTGCGCGGCGGCTTCACCGGCGTGGCCAAGAAGGAGCTGGCGAAGACGCCGGGCTTCGGGCTGGCGTTCCGGCTGGCCGACGTCGCCTTCGTCGACCGCGGCGACCCCGCCCAGGCCCGCAAGGCGCTGGAGCCCGCGGTCGAGCGGCTCCGCGAGGGCATCTCCCTGGTCATCGCGCCGGAGGGCACCCGGTCGGCCACCCCGACCCTGGGTGCGTTCAAGAAGGGTGCGTTCCACGTCGCGATGCAGGCCGGCGTCCCGATCGTGCCGATCGTGCTGCGCAACACCGGCGAGCTCATGTGGCGGGGCGCGACGACCATCCACCCGGGCGTCGTCCAGGTGCGCGTGCTGCCGCCGGTCCCCACCGACGGCTGGACCGCCGAGGACCTCGACGCGCGCGTGGCGGAGGTGCACGACTCCTACCTGCGCACCCTGGCCAACTGGTCGGGGCGCGCCGAGCGGCCCGTGGTGTCCGAGGAGCCCACCGCCGAGGCCGGGCCGCCGGTGCCCGCACCGCCGCTGGACTGGGGCAGCGCGCCGGAGATGAACCCGCTGGAGACGGCGATGTGGCGCGCCGAGGCCGCCGACCCGCGACTGCGCGCCAACGTGGCGCTGCTCGAGCTGCTGGATCCGGCCCCGGACTGGGAGCGGCTGCGCGCCGCCCACGAGTGGGCCTCGCGGATGGTGCCGCGGATGCGCCAGCGCGTCGTCGAGCCGGCGCTGGGCATCGGCACCCCGCGGTGGGCGACGGTGGCCGAGCTCGACCTCGACGCCCACGTGCGGCACGTGCACCTCGAGGAGCCGGGCTCGATGCGCCAGCTGCTCGACGTCGTCGGCGAGTTCGTCTCCGCCCCCCTGGACCGCGACCGCCCGCTCTGGCAGGCGATGCTCGTCGAGGGCCTGTCCGACGGCCGCGCCGGCTACGTGGTCAAGACCCACCACAGCACCACCGACGGCCTGGGCGCGGTGCAGCTGATGAGCCGGCTGCACAGCCGCACCGCCGAGCACGACCCCGCCCGTCCCGAGCCCCCCGTGCCCACCCCGGACGACGACGTCTCCCGCACCGCGCTGCTCGCCGAGCAGCTGGTCGGGACGGCGCGCTCGGCGCCGCTGGCGCTGCTGCGCCGCGGCGCCGGCGCGCTGGGCAGCGCCGCGCACCCGTGGGACGCCGTCAGCTCGGCGCTGGGAACGGCGAGGGCCGCCGGCCGCACCCTCGCCCCGCCGGGGCCGGGCTCCGCGCTGCTCACGCCCCGCGGCGGCGGCTGGCACCTGGAGGTCCTCGAGGTGCCGCTGGCCGACCTCAAGGCCGGCGCCAAGGCGGTCGGCGGGTCGCTCAACGACGGGTTCCTCGCCGCGATGGTCGGCGGCTTCCGCCGCTACCACCAGCGGCACGGGGCGCCGCTGGGCACGCTCACCGTCGGCATCCCGATCAGCCTGCGGGCCCAGGACGCCCCGGAGGGCGGCAACCGGTTCACCGGCGCCCGCTTCCCCGCACCGCTCGACGAGGCCGACCCCGCCGTCCGCATCCGCACGATCCGCGAGTTCGTGCTGTCCGTCCGCGGTGACGGCGGCGGCGCCGGCGTGGTCAGCGACCTGCTCGCGCCGACGCTCAGCTGGCTGCCCGCGCCGGTGATCGGCGCCGTCTCCGGGCAGCTGACCAGCGCGAACGACGTCCAGATCTCCAATGTGCCGGGGGTGACCCACCCCGTCTACATCGCCGGCTCGCGGATCGAGCGGATGTACCCCTTCGGCCCGCTGCCCGGCTGCGCGGCGATGATCACCCTGCTCTCGCACGAGGGGCAGTGCTGCATCGGCGTCAACGTCGACGCGGCCGCCATCACCGACCCCGCCGGCCTGGTGGCCGACCTGCAGGCCGGCCTCGACGAGGTGGTCGCGCTCGGCCGCTGACCACCCGCTGGACGCCGTCCCGCGGCGTCCAGCGGGTGTACCCCGGCGCTCCTGCGGTACTGGACCGGGGTGACCCGTGCCACAGCCCAGGAGCGTCCATGAGCTTCAACCTCGCCACGATCCTGCGCGAGTCCACCCTCGCCCACCCCGACAAGCCGATGCTGCGCCTCGGGTCCACGACGCTCAGCTACGGACAGGTCGACCAGCTCTCCGCCCAGGTGGCGGCCGGCCTGCGGTCGGCGGGGCTGCGGCGCGGCGACACCGTGGCGCTGCAGCTGCCCAACGTGCCGCAGTTCGTCCTCGCCTACTTCGGCGCGCTCAAGGCCGGGATGACGCTGGTGCCGCTCAACCCGCTGCTCAAGGCGCCGGAGGTGGCCTACCACCTGTCCGACAGCGGCGCGCGGGCGCTGATCACCTTCGACGCGTTCGCCGACGAGGCGGTCAAGGGCGCGGCCGAGGCCGGCGACGTCCGGGTCTACGTCGCCTCGGGACCGGGCTCCGACGAGCTGCCCCCGGACACCACGCCGTTCGACGCGCTGGTCGCCGACGGCGCCGGCGCCGACCCCTCCGACGTCGAGCAGATGTCCCCCGACGACACCGCGGTGATCATCTACACCAGCGGCACGACCGGCCGGCCCAAGGGTGCCGAGCTCACCCACTTCCAGACCTACATGGCCGCCTCCGTCGCCTCGGAGACCTTCGGCTACCGCGACGACGACGTCACCATGGCCGTGCTGCCGCTGTTCCACGTCTTCGGCCTCTCCAGCGTGATGAACAGCGCCATCCGCGCCGGCGCCACGCTGGTGCTGGTGCCACGGTTCGAGGTCGGCGCCGTCCTCGACGCGTTCGAGCAGCACGGGGTCACGGTGTTCTGCGGGGTGCCGACGATGTTCGTCGCGCTCATGCACGCCGACCTGACCGGCCGCGACGTCGGCGCGCTGCGGATCTGCGTCTCCGGCGGCGCGTCCATCCCCGGTGAGGTCATCCGCGGCTTCGAGGCCGCCTTCTCCGGGACGACGATCCTCGAGGGCTACGGCCTGTCGGAGACCTGCGCGCTGGCCACGTTCAACCGCGGCGCGCAGGACCGGCGGGTCATGTCGATCGGCAAGCGGCTGTGGGGCTGCGAGGTGCGCGTCGTCGACCCGCAGGACGAGGAGCTGCCCCCCGGCCCGGAGCACGTCGGGGAGATCGTGCTGCGCGGGCACAACATCATGAAGGGCTACCTCGGCCGGCCGGAGGCCACCGCCGAGGCGATGCGGGGCGGCTGGTTCCACACCGGCGACCTCGGCCACCGCGACGAGGACGGCTTCTTCTACATCGTCGACCGCAAGAAGGACCTGGTCATCCGCGGCGGCTTCAACGTCTACCCGCGCGAGATCGAGGAGGTCCTGCACGCCCACCCGGCGGTGCGCGAGGCCGCCGTCATCGGCAAGCCGGACGAGCGGCTCGGCGAGGAGGTCGTGGCCTACGTCAGCCTGCGCCCGGGGGACTCGGCCGAGCCCGGCGAGATCATCGCGTTCTGCAAGGAGCGGCTGGCGGCCTACAAGTACCCGCGCGAGGTCGTCGTCATCGAGGAGCTGCCCAAGGGGCCGAGCGGGAAGGTGCTCAAGACCGAGCTCCGCACCCGCTGACCGCGGCCGTTCCGCCTCCCACGCACGGGAGGCGGAACGGGCGGGGTCAGGCGCGGGAGGGGGTCACGACGGCCTGGTCCAGCCACTCGAGGACGAGGGCGGCCAGCCGGTCGGGCACCTGCAGCTGCGGCACGTGGCCGACGCCGGCGAGCTCCTCGTAGCGCCACTCCGGCTGCCGGCGGGCCGCCTCGCGGGCGGCGTCCACCGGCACCAGGCGGTCGCGGTCGCCGTGCACCAGCAGGACCGGGCTGGTGATCCGCGTCATCGCCGACCGGTACCGGCGCGGGTCGAGCAGGATGCCCAGCAGCGAGCGGGCCGCCGAGAGGAACGCCCGGTCCATGCCGGCGGTGTCCTCGCGCTGCTCGAGCAGCGTCACCGCGCGGTCGACCACCGGGGCCGGCAGCTCGTCGGGGTCGACGCCGACCAGCCGGAGCATCTCGCGCACCCGCGTCAGCGGCGTCTGCCGGGAGCGCCGCAGCCGCAGGACGCGCTCCCCCAGCCCGGGGACGGCGTACAGGGCGAAGGTCAGCGCGACCACCCGGTCCAGCCGGCGGCGCCCGCCCGGCAGCGCGGGGTCGAGGAGCACCAGGCCGGCGACGAGGTCCGGGGTGGCGGCGGCGGTGAGCAGCGAGATCATCCCGCCCATCGAGTTGCCCACCAGCACGGCCGGCTCCCCGACGACCTCGCGCAGGAAGTCCTGCAGGACCCCGGCGTTGGCCTGCACGGTGGTGCGCCGCTGCCCGGGCTCGCTGCGGCCGAAGCCGGGCAGGTCCAGGGCCCACACCCGGACCGAGGGCGTCAGCAGGGGCGCGAGCAGGTCCCAGTTGCCGTGCGAACCGCCCAGGCCGTGCACCAGGACGACGGCCGGCCCGTCGTCGCGGCCGCCGTAGTCGACCACATGCACCGGACCGCCGAGGTCCACCGTCCTGCTCGTGCCGGGCGCCCGTGCGCCCTCCGCCTCCCGGTCCACCGTGCTCCTCCTCGCCCTGCGGCCGGCACCGGTGCGGTGCCCTCCGTACGGTTCCACGCCCTCCCGCCGGTCGCGCGCAGTGGGGCCGGTGCGGCGGGTGTGGCGCGGACCACACGTCCGCGTATCAGGCCGCCGCGCGCCGACTCGGACAGGTGTGGGCGGGGCGTCACCGTGGTACCCGCCAGTAGCTACGGCGGGACGGCCCGCCGGTGAGGAGGACGACGTGGCGCGACAGGACACCGACGGGCCCAGCCTGCCGCTGTACCTCACCGAGATGAACCGGGCGATGGCCGACTACGGCCTCTACCTGGCGGCCAGGCCGCTGCTGAACCGGCTCCCCGTCGGCGACGGTCACCCGGTGCTCGTCCTCCCCGGCCTGCTGGCCGACGACGTGTCCACCCGCACCCTGCGGCGGGTGCTGCGCCGGCTGGGCTACCGCGTGCACGGCTGGCGCCTGGGCCGCAACATCGGTCCGACCGCCGAGTGCGTCGAGGGCATGAGCCGGCGCATCGACGACCTCAGCGACCGCTACGGCCGGCCGATCAGCCTGGTCGGCTGGAGCCTGGGCGGCATCTTCGCCCGCGACCTGGCCCGCAAGACGCCGGACTCGGTCCGCCAGGTGATCACCCTCGGCAGCCCGTTCGCCCTGCAGCGCGACAGCCAGACCCGCGCGAACCGGGCCTTCGAGCGGTTCTCGCACCTGCACGTGGAGCCGCGCACGCTGCCGCTGGCGAGCGAGGCCACGCCGCTGCCCGTGCCGGCCACCTCGATCTACTCCCACCACGACGGCATCGTCGCCTGGCAGGCCTGCCTGGACCGGCTCTCGCCGCAGGCGGAGAACATCGCCGTCTACGCCAGCCACCTGGGCATGGGCCACCACCCGGCGGTCATCTACGCGGTGGCCGACCGGCTCGCCCAGCCCGAGGGCACGTGGCGGCCGTTCCGGCCCCCGCTCGCGCTGCGTCCCGCCTTCCCGCGCGCCGACGTCCCACAGCCCTCGTTCGCCGTGGCCGCCGCAGCCTGAGGGCGCTGTGCCGGTCGGTTGACGGGTCGTGCTGTCGTGGCAGCGAGATCGCGTGATCTCGCACAGCTGAACGCCCCGAGGCGTGCGAGATCACGCGATCTCGTCAGTTGACCACCTCCGTCAGCCAACCCGAGAACCGCTGTGAGAGGCTCCGTCGGGCTCGGCCCGGAGGGGTTCCCGGGCGGACCGAGATGCGGCCCGGCGTCGTCATCGCGCGTGGATGACGTCGCCGGGCCGCACCTCGACGTGGGAAGACCTCGACGGCCCTTCCCGGGTCAGTCAGCGGCAGTCCCTCCACCCGGAGCCGTTCCAGTGCCCGTGACCGCCGGCGTCACCGTGACCGTGGTGCTCCCAGCCACCGGTGCCGGAGGCGACCGGAGCGGCCTCTGCAGCCGGGGCCACCGCGGCGACCTCCGCGGCCGGGGCGACCTCCACGGCCGGAACGGCCTCGGCAACCGGCGCCGGGGCGGCCTCCGCGGCGGGGGCGACCTCCGCGGCCGGAGCCTCCGCAGCGACCTCCGCACCGGAGGCGACCGGGGCGACCTCGGCAGCCGGAGCAGTCTCCGCAGCAGGAGCGACCTCCGCAGGAGGAGCGACCTCTGCACCGGAGGCGACCGGAACGACCTCGGCACCGGGAGCGACCGGCACGACCTCCGCACCCGAGGCCGCCGGAACGACCTCCGCACCGAGCAGTGCTTCCACCGTCGCGGGGTCGAGGACGACGACTCCCGCACCCCCAGCGCCTGCGGCTCCACCGTCGCCGCCAGACGCATCGGCCGTCACGGCGCCGGAGCCGATGTTGACGATGGTCAGCGTGTCGACGGTGGAGTTGGCGAGGACGACCACGGTGCCCGAGATCGCGGTGGCGACTGCACCCCCGCCGCCCCCACCGTCCCCGCCGAGACCGCCGGTGCCGACGGTCTGCATGGTGGTGCGTGCGGGTAGCAGTTCCACGTACTGGTCCTCGAACACGAGCGCCTCCTGGTGGCCGGTCTCGACGATTGCGGCGGGCGCGGGAAACGCTCCGTGAAGGAGCGCAGAAAGAGACGACGGGCGATCTCCGGCCATTCTCCGTCCCCCGTACCCGCTCCGGTGGCCTGACATTCTCAGGCGGTACGGCAATCGGCAAGTCACGCTTGGGTGAAGGGCGAGTGATCGCTGCGGACACTTCGACTCCGGGTTCCGGCCGGTGCGCTGTGACACCCATTCCGCCGATCGAGCACCGGAGCCTCGGGTTCACTCTTCGGGGTCGGACCTGCACTTATCGTGCTGAAAAATCTCGGCCGATGGCGCCGCCACGGGGCACCGAGCCCGCCCGGGAATGGCACTCGACGATTGTCCGCGCATCCTCACGGGAGCTCGGTCTCATACCTGGGTATGGATCGACGTGAACACACGACGTCGTTGTCAGCACGTTCTCGTGGCCGACAGCGGTTCCCGTTTCCGAGATACCGCGATCCCTCGCTAGGGTCTGGACCCTTCTGGGGAGCACCCGCTCCCGCAGGGGGGAGTGCCGGTGAGTCACAGCCTCGGGATCGACCTCGGGACGACGTTCGTCGCTGCCGCCGTCGCGGAGGACGGCCACGCCGAGATGGTCCCTCTCGGGGACGCGTCGGTGGTGGCGCACGCCGCGGTGCACGTCGGCGAGAGCGGCTCGGTCACCACCGGTGACGCCGCCGCCCGCCGGGCCGTCAGCGATCCGGACCGGGTCGCCCACGACCTCAAGCGCCGACTCGGGGACCCGACACCGGTGGTACTCGGCGGCGTGCCGTTCCTGGTGACCACGCTGCTGGGCACGGTGCTGCGGGGCGTGCTCGACCGTGTGGTCGAGGCCTCGGGGAGGGAGCCCGACACCGTCGTGCTCACCCACCCGGCCAACTGGGGGCCGCTGCGGTGCCGGGCCTTCGCCGACGTCGCCGCCGCCGCGGGCCTGACCCGGTACTCGACCGTCACCGAGCCCGAGGCCGCCGCGGCGTACCACGGGACCACCCGGCACCTCGAGACCGGCGAGGTCGTCGCCGTCTACGACCTCGGGGGCGGCACCTTCGACGCGACCGTCCTGCGCCGGACAGCGGACGGGACCGAGGTCGTGGGGGCACCGGACGGCATCGAGCGCCTCGGCGGCTCCGACTTCGACGACGCCGTCCTCGCCCACGTGGACGCCGTCGCCGGCGGCCTCCTGCACCGGCTCGACCTGGGCGACGCCCGCACCGCCGTGGCCCTCGCCCGGTTGCGCCAGGACTGCACCGCCGCGAAGGAGGCTCTCTCCTTCGACACGGAGGCGACCGTCCCGGTGTTCCTCCCCGGCCGGCAGCTGGAGGTCCGGCTCACCCGCGAGGAGTTCGAGGCCCTGATCCGGGTTCCCGTGGAGTCCACGCTCCACGCCCTGGGACGGACGCTGCGGACGGCCGCTGTGGCGCCGGGCGACCTGTCGGCGGTGCTGCTGGTCGGCGGTTCCTCGCAGATCCCGCTGATCGCCGAGATGGTGTCCCAGGAGTTCGGCTGTCCCGCGGTCGTGGACGCCCACCCGAAGCACGCGGTGGCCCTCGGGGCCGCCGTCCTCGGCCGACGCCGGGCCCGGACGGGCCTCACCAGGGTCCCCGTCCCGCGCCTGCAGGAGGCCGCTCCGGCCACCGTCGCCGCCACGGCCACCGGCGCCGCCACCGCCACCGTCGCCGCTCCGCCCACCTCGACCGAGCCGCCGAGCCGGCCGGTGGCGGCGGCCTCGCGGGCGGGATCGCCGCCGGCCGGGCCCGCGGGACCGCCACCCGGGTCCCCGTCGTCCGGACCGGGCGCTCCGTCCTCGTCGGCTGCGGCGCACCCGACGGCCGGCGTCCCGGCGCCCGGCCCCCCCGGGGAGGGCACTCCCGGCGGCGCGGACGGGCCCAAGGGTCCACCCGCCCTCCTGGCGGTCGCGGTCCTGCTGCTCGTCGCGCTGCTCGGGGTGACGGTGCTGCTCACCGGCCGGGGCTCGCCCAGCGGTCAGGACGACGGCAGCGCGGCCGCAGCGCCGCCGAGTGCAGCCGCGGTCCCGGCCCCGGAGGTCCCCGCGATCGCCCCGGTGGCCGCGAGCGTCCCGGTCCCGTCGACGACGGGCACCATCCCGATCGGCGAGACACCGGGGTACGTCGTCGCCTCCCCCGACGGCCGCCGGCTCTACGTCGCCCAGCGCGCGGCCGGGACCGTCTCCGTGGTCGACACCGCCGTCGACCAGGTGGTCGCGACCATCGACGTACCGTCCGGCCCGCCGCAGTACGTGACGCTCTCACCGGACGGCACCCGGGCCTACGTGAGCGTGTGGGACGACGACCGGACCGTCGCGGCGGTCAGCGTGCTCGACACGAGCACCGGCGAGTTCGGGGCCACCGTCCCGATGCGCAGCCGGCCGTACGTGTCCGCGGTCAGCCCGGACGGGACCAGGCTCTACGTCCCCAACCACGACTCCGACGTCCTCTCGGTCCTCGACACGCGGACGGCGGCGCTGGTCGCCGAGATCGAGGTGCCACCCAATCCGCACTGGGTGGAGCTGACCCCCGACGGCACGCGCGCCTACGTCGCCGACCACGACTCGAACGTGGTCGCGGTCGTGGACACGGCGACCGACGCCGTCGTCGACGAGGTACCGGTCGGGACGAGCCCGCACAGCGTGGCGGTGCACCGGTCCCGGCCGCTGGTCGCCAACGTGAACTACGACGCCGCGTCGGTCTCGGTCATCGACACCGACAGCAACGAGGTCCTGGCCACCGTCCCGGTCGGCGAGGGGCCGCAGGACGTCACCTGGTCGGCCGACGGCCGCTTCGCCTACGTCACCAACGTCCGTGACAGCACGCTGTCGGTCCTCAGCGCCGAGGACTTCACGGTCACCGCGACCCTCCCGACCGGGACCTCGCCGACGTCGGTCACCGTGCTGCCCGACGGGCGCAAGGGGTACGTCAGCGACCTCGACAGCGGCACACTGACCGTCCTGGACCTCACCGGGTGACCCCCGCGGACCGTCCCGTCACCGCTGGGAGACGGTGAGGTCCACGCTGTCGCTGCCGACGGCCCGGCACTCGAGGTCGAGCCGGCCCGACGAGACGCGCTGCCCGGGCACGCAGGAGACGTCATCCTCCCCCACGCGGAGGTCCGCCCGGCCGTCCCGGACCGCGAGGATGGAGATCGCCGTGTCGAAGACGGTCGCTCGCGAACCGGTGCCCGCCAGCGTCACGGAGCACGATGTCCCGGAGCAGGACACGCGGCTCACGGAGGAGGAGCCGGCGAATGCCGTCGCCGTGGCCGCGGCCGAAGCACTCGCGCCGGGAGAACCGGGCGCTCCAGGGGAACCGGGCGCTCCAGGGGAACCGGGCGCTCCAGGGGAACCGGACGCTCCGGCAGAGCCGGACGCGCCGGCCGATCCTGGAGAGCCGGGGGAACCGGACGCGCCGGCGCCACCCGATCCACCGGAGCCGCCGGCGCCACCGGCCCCGCCGGAGGAGTTCGAGCAGGCGGTCAGCAGGACGAGCAGGAGCATGCCGGCGAGGGCCGCGCCGTAGGGGCGCAGGGCGGGACGTCCTCCCGCCCGCCGCCGACGCGGCCACGGAACAGGATCGGGGATCACACGCTCCACCTCCACGGGGATCGGACGCGACCGCTCCGCGGTCACATTGGGGTGAGCCGGACCCGGAAGGAGACCGGCCAGAGCTTGCCGGTGAGCAGGTACTCGTCGTCCCCCAGCGCCGCGATCCCGTTGAGCACGGCGTCCGGGCCGGCGCGTCGCTGCGGGTCCAGCAGGCCGGCCGCGTTGACCACCGCGGTCACCGCTCCGGTGCCCGGGTCGATGCGGACCAGCTCGTCGGTCTGCCACACGTTGGCCCACACCTGACCGCCGACGCACTCGAGCTCGTTGAGCCGGGTCACCGGCGTCCCCCGCAGGGTCACGGCGACGCTGCCCGTCTCGGCGAAGGTCTCCGGGTCGTGGAAGTACAGCCGGTCGCTGCCGTCGCTGCGCACCAGCCGCGCGCCGTCGGAACACAGTCCCCAGCCCTCACCGGTCAGCGGCAGCTGCCGACGCAGCGTGAGGGTGGCGCGGTCCCACTCGAGCACCACGCCGTCGCGCCAGGTGAGCTGCCAGACGCTGTCCCCCGCCACCGTGATGCCCTCACCGAACATCTGCCCGGGCAGCGGAACGGCCCGCCGCACCTCGCCCGTCTCCGGGTCGAGCTCGCGCAGCTGGGACCGCCCCTCGAGTCCCGTGCCCTCGTAGAGCACGTCGCCGTCCAGTTGCAGGCCCTGCGTGAACGCCGTCGGGTCGTGCGGCACCTCGGCCACCACCTCCGCCCGCAGCAGCGGCACCTCCGGGGCGGACGCCGACGCCGAGGTCGACCGGCTGGTCAGGTACTGCTCCGCGGCCTGGGGGAGCGCCGCGGGAACGAACAGCGTGCCGACGAGCACGAGCAGGAAGGCGGGCGCCACGAGACCCGTGCGCACCAGCGGGTGCGGCCGCTGCGCCGCGGGTCGCCGCACCAGCGCGTGGACGGCCAGAGCGGCGAGCACGGCCGCGGCGCAGACGGCCAGCGGGAGGACCGCCACGGCACCCGGCGCGGGAACGAGCGCCAGCACCACCAGGGACCCGAGCACCACCGCCGCCCACCGCAGCTCCCGCATGGCCGCCACCGCGCCGACGACCAGGAGCGCGGCGAGCAGGAGCACCTGCCGCTCCGGGTCGGACAGCACGGACCCCGCGGGCGCGCGCAGCAGCGCCGGCGCGATCAGCGCGGTCAGGGCGGTGACCCCGAAGGCGGCGACGACGAGGGGCGTCCACCAGGGCACGGGCCCCGGGCGCGCGCCCCGGCGCACCACCACCAGGACGGCGGCGACGGACAGGGGCACGCCCAGCAGCGGCGCCGTCGCGATCCCCACCGCCACCGCCACCGCGCCCACCCCGCCGAGGAGCCGCTGCAGGAGCAGCACCCGCCGGTCGCCGTCGTCCCGCCGGCCGCGGGCGGCCAGCGCCAGGGCGGTGCCACCCGCCGCCACCCAGGCCGCCCCCACGACCGCCGGCCCCACGGTGGCCAGGGCCGACACGGCGGGGCCCATGGCGGTCACCGCCGCCAGGGGGACGGCGACGGCCATCGGCCGCCAGTGGTGGACGACGGCGACGAGGAGCAGGCAGGTGACCAGGACGAGGACGGCCAGGACGGCCAGCTCGCGCCCGCCGCCGAGGACGTCGGCGTGCCGGTCGAAGGCGCCGGTCAGCCCGGCGTAGGCGGCCAGCTGGTCCCGCACGACCGCCTCACCCGGCCCCACGGCCGGAGCGGCCGCGCGTCCTGCGTCCAGCACGCCCGCCGCACTCGCACCGATCCGGGCCTCGGCCGGGGACAGCGGGGCCGACAGGGCCACCGCCGTCACGCGCAGGACCAGGGCGGCCCCGAGCAGGCCGAGCCCCACGGGCACGAGGTAGCGGCGAGCCGCCGTCCACTGGCCGGGTGCCGCCCACGTCCACCCCCACGACACGACGATGCGGCGCAGCAGGGTCCAGAACATGCCGAGGATCAGGACCATGCCCACCCAGGGCACGAGGAACAGGACGAGCTGGAACACGCCCAGGACGACCCGGGGGAGGTCCCCCTCACCCAGGGCGCGCTGCATCCCGTCGCCGTACGCGAGCGCGGCCTGCCAGACCACCGGCAGCACCCGGGGGAGGACGAGGAGGAGCACGACCAGGTAGTACGCGAGCACCGGGACGGCGACGGCCACCCACAGGGCGATCAGCCGACGCGCCCGGGGCCGCAGCGCCCGCAGCCGCAGGTCCGCCGGGCGGCCGGGCACGAGGCTCTTGAGCACCGGCCCGACGTAACCGAAGAGGTCCGGCACCCCGACCAGGTCGGCGAGCATGTAGTAGCCGTCGAACCGGAGCAGGGGGAGGAACTGGCGGGTGGTCTCCAGGTGCATGGCGAAGACCGCCAGCAGCAACCAGGCCTGCCCGGTGCCGAGGTAGGCCAGGCCCACCGCGGTCATGACGATGGCGTTGAAGTAGACGCCGCCCAGGTCGGTGCGCAGGCGGCCGACCCGGCTGAGGCGGTAGGAGTCGGTGACCGTGCTGTAGAAGGCCGGCCAGACCAGGTAGATCCCGACTCCCATGGCGCCCGGGCGCGCGCCGCCGAACCGGCAGGCAGCGGTGTGGCCGCACTCGTGGAAGCCACCGGAGAGGAGGACGAGGGCGAGCAGCAGGAGGGTGAGCGTGGGGTGGTGGACGAACTGCGTCGCGCTCGCCGCGAGCCGGCCGACGAGGTCGCCCTGGGCGAGGATCGCGACGTCGACGGCCACGAACGCGGCGACCGCCGCCATCCACACCGGGCGCAGGAAGAGGGGGCGGAACAGCACGGCGATGCGCCGGGCGACCCGTTCCGGGACGAGGTCCACCCGGTACCGCAGCCCCAGCAGCGGGTCGGCACGCACCGGAGGGGGCGCTGCCTCCGCATTGCCTGCCTGGGCGGCTTCCGGGGCGATGACCCCCACCGGGCGCAGGCGCTCGTCGACGAGGTAGAGCACCTGCTCGGCGGTGAGCTCCCGGCCCAGCCGTGCGCTCAGGTCGGCGGCGACCTCCCCGGCGGTGCGGCCGTCCAGGGACTCCGCCACCCGGAACAGGAGCTCCGGCAACTGCATGACCTGGCCGTCGGCGCGGCACACGAGGTACTTCGGCTCCTGGTAGCCGGAGTCGGCGTACGCACCGTGCAACTCGGTGCCCTCGGCGAGGCGACGGACCTGGTCGTCGACCGGGAGTGCCGGCGCGTCGACCAGGCTGCTCGGCTGCACTGTTTGCGTCACCTGGTGCTCTCGTCCTCTCTCGGGCCGTGCGCTCGCGCGTTGGCGGCCGGTGTCGACGGAAGGGGGGCGACCGGTCCCGGTCGCCCCCCTCCTCGTCCGTGCGGTCCCGTCCCGTCTGGCGGTGGACAGGGACCGCCGTTCAGGCGTGCAGGTCAGCCTTCGATGCCGCCGCCGCCGAGGCCACCGTCACCGCCGGCGCCACCGGCAGCATCGGCGGCACCCGAGGTGGCGTCGCCCGTGGTGACCTCGTTGGTCGCGACGGCGTCGCCGAACAGGGAGATGGCGGTCGAGTTCTGCGTGACCACCGCGACGTTGGCCGCGAGCGACAGCGCCAGGCCGCCGCCGCCGGCGCCGCCGGCACCGCCGGCACCGCCGAAACCTCCGACGGTGACCTGCATGGTGGTGCGTGCAGGCAGCAGCTCGACGTACTGGTCCTCGAACATGGTTCCTCCTGAGTGGTCCGTGTGGTTGGTGCTCGTGGTCGTGCCCGGCCGGCGGCGCCGGGGAGACGTCACGTCCATCGCCTCCCCGGCGTCACGCCGGCCAGCCGCGTCAGGTCAGCCGCGCCAGGTCAGCCGGTGATGCCGGCGCCGCCGGCGCCACCGGCGCCACCCGCGCCGCCCTCGGCGGCGGCGTCACCGGCGGTCGCGTCGCCGGTGACGACGGCGTTCGCGGCGGTCGCGTCGCCGAACACCGAGCCGGCAGTCGCCGTCTGGTTGGCGAACACGACGTTCGCCGCAGCCGAGAGCGCGGCGGCGAAGCCGCCGTTGCCGCCGTTGCCGCCGGCACCGCCGGCACCGATGACCGTGACGGTCTGCATGGTGGTGCGCGCCGGCAGCAGCTCGACGTACTGGTCTTCGAACATGGTTCCTCCTGAGTGCTCTGTGTGAGTGGTGTTCACGGTCGTGCCGGGACGGCCGGGAGGCACCAGGACGACGTCACGGACGTCATCTGCCCGGTGCTTCCCCGGCCGTCCGCGTCAGGTCAGCCGGTGATGCCGGCGCCACCGGCGCCACCGGCGCCACCCGCGCCGCCCTCGGCGGCGGCGTCACCGGCGGTCGCGTCGCCGGTGACGACGGCGTTCGCGGCGGTCGCGTCGCCGAACACCGAGCCGGCAGTCGCCGTCTGGTTGGCGAACACGACGTTCGCCGCAGCCGAGAGCGCGGCGGCGAAGCCGCCGTTGCCGCCGTTGCCGCCGGCACCGCCGGCACCGATGACCGTGACGGTCTGCATGGTGGTGCGCGCCGGCAGCAGCTCGACGTACTGGTCTTCGAACATGGTTCCTCCTGAGTGCTCTGTGTGAGTGGTGTTCACGGTCGTGCCGGGACGGCCGGGAGGCACCAGGACGACGTCACGGACGTCATCTGCCCGGTGCTTCCCCGGCCGTCCGCGTCAGGTCAGCCGGTGATGCCGGCGCCACCGGCGCCACCGGCGCCACCCGCGCCGCCCTCGGCGGCGGCGTCACCGGCGGTCGCGTCGCCGGTGACGACGGCGTTCGCGGCGGTCGCGTCGCCGAACACCGAGAAGGCCTCCGCCGTCTGGTCGGCCTCCACGAGGTTGAAGGCAGCCGAGATGGCGGCGGCGAAGCCGCCGGCCCCGCCGGCGCCGCCATTGCCGCCCGTACCGTCGATGGTGACGGTCTGCATGGTGGTGCGCGCCGGCAGCAGCTCGACGTACTGGTCTTCGAACATGGTTCCTCCTGAGTGCTCTGTGTGAGTGGTGTTCACGGTCGTGCCGGGACGGCCGGGAGGCACCAGGACGACGTCACGGACGTCATCTGCCCGGTGCTTCCCCGGCCGTCCGCGTCAGGTCAGCCGGTGATGCCGGCGCCACCGGCGCCACCGGCGCCACCCGCGCCGCCCTCGGCGGCGGCGTCACCGGCGGTCGCGTCGCCGGTGACGACGGCGTTCGCGGCGGTCGCGTCGCCGAACACCGAGCCGGCAGTCGCCGTCTGGTCGGCGAACACGACGTTCGCTGCAGCCGAGAGCGCGGCAGCGAAGCCGCCGTTGCCGCCCGCGCCGCCCGGGCCGCCGATGCCGGTGACCTCGATGGCCACCTGCATGGTGGTGCGGGCGGGAAGCAGCTCGACGTACTGGTCCTCGAACATGAGTCCTCCTGGTCGTCCCGTGTGACGGTCTTCGGACAGCAGTCGGAGACCGTGGAAAACGGCCGCGAAATGGTCCGCCCGACGTTCCCCCAGCCTCGACCGGTCGCCGATCACCCTAAGGGCGTCGGCGGGCCCGACCATTTCACCGGACGCCTGCGGGGCGCAACCCGAGAATGACAGATAGTCAGATTGTCGGTACCGATGTACGCGCCATTTCACCCGCATGTCAAATCGAGTTCCTACTGAGATGTTGGCTTCTACTACGTAGGCGAGCCGACGTCACCACCGAGGCCAGAACCTGGTATCCCCCGCTGAACAGGTCGTCTGTGTCGGCTGGGTCAGGAACGCTCCCATCGCTGGGACGCCTCCAGCAGTGCACGTCGCGCGGCGAAGACCACGATGGGCGCTTCGCAGTCCTCATCAGCAAGTATGACGGAACGTGTAGTTACCGCTACGTACTTGCACGCGCCACGCGGTCGGCTGTGAAACAACAGGGGAACAGAGGGGACACGCACGGCCGGCCACGCTGACGCCTGCTGCTGCCCCCCGGTGCCCGGCCGGCAGCGCACTGGGGGGCACCCTCGACGGCAGCAGGACCACGGCTCCGACGCGGTGACCTGCGGGTTCCCTCTCGTCCTCGGTCGGCCGACGCTTCGAGCCGGGAGGCGGGTCGGAAATGCAACCCCTGGGTGCAGAACGGTCGTGAAGGCCGGGGGAGCCCGCCGCGACGGACCCCGTCGTGGATCGGGCGGCCCATAAAGTACGGCGCCGTGGGGGAGACGACGCGATTCGACGGGAGCGGTCCGCCGGACGACGGGTCCGACTCCGGGAGCGTCGATCTCCTCGCCCACCGGCTCCAGCGGACGGCACGACCCCAGGCGGAGTGGGCCTTCGTCGAACGCGGTGGCGAGCTGCGCGCGCTCCTCGAGGGTGTCGACGGCACCGAGCCCGCCGCCGTGGTGGTGTCCGGCCGGCCCGGAGTCGGCCGGACCCGGCTGGCCCAGGAAGCGATCAGGATCCTGCGCGCCCGGCGACACGGCACCGAGTGGGCGACCTGCACGCGGAGCACCGAGACCATCCCGCTAGGGGCACTGACCCACCTCGTGCCCGTCGGGGCCGCGTCGTCGGACCCGACGGCGGCCTGGCACGCCATGGCCGCCGCCCTCGACGCCCGTCGGGAACAGCACGGGCGCGTGGTCGTGGGGATCGACGACGCCCACCTGCTCGACGACCTGTCGGCCACCCTGGTGCACAAGCTGGTCCTCACGCGGAAGGCCAGCGTGCTCCTCACCGTCCGCGGCGGCGCCCAGCCACCCGACGTCGTCGCCGCCCTCTGGAAGGACGGGCTGGGCACGCGGGTCGAGCTCCCGCCGTGGTCCCGCGGTGAGGTCGACCGCCTGCTCACCGGGGTGGTGCACGGGACGGTGGCCAGTCGCACGGCGGAGTTCCTCTGGCGCACCAGCGCCGGGAGCGTGGCCCACCTGCGGGAGCTCGTCGCGGCCGGCCACGAGACCGGCTGCCTCTCCGAGGTGGGTGGTGTCTGGCGCTGGGACGGCGACGTCGAGCCGACGCAGCGGCTCCTCGACGTGCTGCAGGTCGACACCGGCGAGCTCAGTCCCGACGAGCGGGCAGCGGCGGAGCTCCTCGCCGTCGGCGGCCCGCTGGACCTCAGCGACCTGGTGGACCTGACCTCGTCCGAGGTCGTCGCCTCCCTGGAACGCCGGGGGACGGTCACCGTGGAGCGGACGCGCCACGGGCCGACCGCGCGCCTGACCGAACCCCTGCACGAGATCGGCCTGCGCGCCCAGCTGCCGCACGCGACCGCACGAGGCTTCCAGCTGCGCCTGGCCGGGACCGCCTCGGCGCGACGGTGGATCGAGGAGGACCCCGTACGCGCCGTGGAGCTCCTCCTGTCCACCGGTGACCCGACCGTTCCGGCCGACGTGCTGGTCCGCGCCGCCCGGCAGGCCGGCGCGTCGGCGGACCACCGCACCGCCGAACGGCTGGCACGGGTCGCCCTGGAACGGGGGGCGGGCACCGCGGCCTCGGTGGTCCTCGCGGAGGCGCTGCGCTGGCAGGGCCGCCCGGCAGAGGCCGAGAGCGCGGCGCAGCGGGCCGAACCGGTCACGGTCACCGAGCGGGAGCAGCTCACCGTCACGAGGACCCTCAACCGCTTCTACGGCCTCGGCTCGGTCGAGGAGGCCTACGCCGCCTCCCCGGAGACGCGGCAGGACCTGGTGTCCGCGGTGCGCGGCCTGCTGCTGTTCGCCGCCGGACGACCGCGGGAGGCGCTCGACCTGACCGAGGGCGCCCGGAGCGATCCGCAGACCCGGCTGTGGACGTGTGCAGCGCGAACGGCTGCCCTCGCCGTCCTGGGCCGCACCGACGAGGCGATCGCCACCGCCGGCCAGGGGTGGACGGCACTCGAGGAGTCCGGGGCGACGGTGGAGTCGTCGACCGCACGCGCCGCGCTCACCCACGGCGAGGTGCTCGCGCTGGAGCTGTCCGGGCGGTTCGGGCAGGCCGTGCGACGGGCCCACGAGCTGCACCAGGCGTCCCTGACCCGGCCCGCCTGGGCCGGTGACGCGGTGTCGGCGCTCGGCGTCGGCTCGGCGACGCTGGCGGCGGGCCGACCGGCCGAGGCGGTCCGGTGGCTGGCCGAGGCGGCCGCAGGGCTGGCCGACCGCGACCCCATCGGCCTGCTCCCGCTGTGCCGGGCGCAGCTGGCCCAGGCCCACGCCCTCGTCGGGGACGAGGTCCGTGCCCGGCAGGTCCTGGAGGTGCCCAGCCCCCTCCCGGTCGCCGCGTTCGCGCCGGAGACCCAGCTCGCCCACGCGTGGACGGCGGCCCTCGGGAACCGCCCCGAGGAGGCGCTCACGGCCGCGCTGGAGGCGGCCTCGTCCGCAGCGCGGATGGGTCAGCCGGCGGTGGAGGCCCGTGCTCTGCACGTCGTCGTCCGTCTCGGCGGGACCGGCGCGGCAGCCGGACGGCTGCAGGAGCTGGCGGCGTTCGTCGCCGGCCCACTGGTCCGCACCTGTGCCGCCCACGCCGGCGCCCTCGCCGACGGGCACGGGGACCGGCTGGACGAGGTCGCCACCGAGTTCGAGTCGATGGGTGCCGGCGCCCTCGCCGCCGACGCCGCCGCGCAGGCGGCGGAGGCGCACGCGGCCTCCGGCCGGCGACGCCGGGCGGCGACCTCCGCCGCGCGGGCCGGCACGCTCGCGCGAGCGGCAGGCGGGGCGCACTCCCCCGCCCTGCAGCGGGTGGGCGTCCGGCCGCTCACCGCACGGGAACGACAGGTGGCGGCGCTGGCCGCCGACGGGCTGACCAACCTCGGCATCGCGCAGGAGCTGCAGCTGTCGGTCCGTACGGTCGAGACGCACCTCGCGAACGCCTACGCCAAGCTCGGCATCAGCACCCGGGCCGCGCTCACGGTCGCGCTGGTGACGGCAGACCGCGGATGGGTCCCGCAGCCCCGCGAGGGTGCCCGGTCCGTCGGTCGGACCACCCGGAGCAGCTGGGGTCCTCGTACCTCCTGATCGAGGGTCCCGCCGTCGCCCAGGACGCCGGACTGCGGGCACGACGCTCACACCCCACGGCGATGCGCGCCGAGCGTGCCGACGAACGGACGGAGGGTGGGCGCGGCAGGGATCGAACCTGCGACCGCTCGCTTGTAAGGCGAGAGCTCTCCCGCTGAGCTACGCGCCCGCCTGCCCAGGGTAGGTGCCCCGGGACCCGGGCCCCTCCACGGCGTCCTCGAACGTCGGGCCGACCTCCCCCGGGCCCTCGACGCCTGCCCGGAGACGGGGACCGGCGCCTCACGCCGGATCGCACCGGTTCAGGCGGCGAGCTTCGCGACGGCGTCCTTCCAGCCGGACTGCTCGCGGGCGTCGCCGGGCTCGTTCACCTCGGCGAAGGCGATCGTCCCCTGGGCGTCGACGAGGAAGGTGCCGCGCACCGCCATGCCGGCCTTGTCGTTGAAGACGCCGTAGGCCTGCGCGGTGGCGCCGTGCGGCCAGAAGTCCGACAGCAGCGGGAAGTCGAAGCCCTCCTGCGCCTTGAACGCCTTGAGGCTGAACACCGGGTCGGTGCTGATCGCGACGACCCGCACGCCCGCGTCGGTATAGGTGGCCAGCTCGTCGCGCAGCTGGCACAGCTCACCGGTGCAGATCCCGGAGAAGGCGAACGGGTAGAAGACGACCAGCACCGGGGTCCCGCGCAGGTCGGCGAGGGAGACGACCTGCCGGTCCTGGTCGGGGAGGCTGAACTCGGGGGCGGCGTCGCCGACGGAGAGGCTCATGCACCCGATCGTGCCCCACGCGGTCACGTGCTCGAACGGCCCCCTCGCAGGGGCCCGCCGCGAGACTGCGAGCGGTGGGGGGCGAGGGGCCGTCGATCAGCGGCGGGTGCGCGCCGTCTTCGGGGTCACCAGCCGGATGCCCGACCAGTCCTTGGCCGCCGAGATGCTGCTGGTCTGCGCCAGCCCGGCGGTGGGCGCGGCCTCGGTGACGTCACCGGGGGCGACGTGGCCGGGCCGGCCGGACTTCGGCACCAGCAGCCAGACGACGCCGTCGTCGGCCAGCGAGGCGATCGCGTCCACCAGGGCGTCGACCAGGTCGCCGTCGTCCTCGCGCCACCACAGCAGGACGACGTCGGCCACCTCGTCGGTGTCCTCGTCGACCATGTCGCTCCCGGAGACCTCGGCGATGGAGTCGCGCAGGTCCTCGTCGGCGTCCTCGTCCCAGCCGAGCTCCTGCACGACCATGCCCGGCTTGATGCCCAGCCGGGCCGCCATGCTGGCGCTGCCCGAGTCGACGCTCATCCCTGCTGTTCCTCCAGAGGCTCGATGGCCCCCGACCCGAGGTCGGCGGGCACGGCGCGCCGGCTCACGGGCGCGTGGGGGTGCCGGGGGCCGACGGCGGACACGACCGGCGGGGAGGCAACCCGCTGCCTGGTCATGTCACCCCTCTCCTGCCCGGACACACGGTGCCGACGGCGTCGGTCCGCGTGGGCAGGAGCGTAGGGCATGCCTGGTCAGGTGCAAGCGCTCCGCGGAGGGACCGCACTCCTCCGCCGCCGGCGAGCCGGTACCGGGGAGTACGCGACCGCCCCGGGGTCCTCGCGTGACGCGGACCGCCCGGACGCGCGACGATGAGGGCATGAGCGCACCGCAGCAGGGTGGCGACCCCACCCGCGACGCCGGCCAGCCCCGCGCGGTCATCACCGACGGACTCCCCAGCCAGCTGGTCGACACCGACCCCGACGAGACCCAGGAGTGGGTGGAGTCGCTTGACAGCGTCGTCGAGCACGCGGGCCGCGGGCGGGCCCGCTACCTCATGCTCAAGATGCTGCAGCGCAGCCGCGAGCAGCAGGTCGGCGTCCCGGCCCTCCGCAGCACCGACTACATCAACACGATCCCGCCCGAGCGCGAGCCGTACTTCCCCGGCGACGAGGAGACCGAGCGGCGCATCCGCGCCTACATCCGGTGGAACGCCGCGATCATGGTCCACCGCGCGCAGCGGCCCGGGATCGGTGTCGGCGGGCACATCTCCTCCTACGCCAGCTCCGCCTCGCTCTACGAGGTGGGCTTCAACCACTTCTTCCGCGGCAAGGACCACCCCGGCGGTGGCGACCAGATCTGGTTCCAGGGCCACGCCTCCCCCGGCATCTACGCCCGCGCCTTCCTCGAGGGCCGGCTCACCGAGGAGCAGCTCGACGGGTTCCGGCAGGAGGTCAGCCACCCCGGCGGCGGCCTGTCGTCCTACCCGCACCCGCGGCTGATGCCCGACTTCTGGGAGTTCCCCAGCGTCTCCATGGGCCTGGGCCCGATGAACGCGATCTACCAGGCGCGGTTCAACCGCTACCTGCACGACCGGGGCATCAAGGACACCTCCGACCAGCACGTGTGGGCGTTCCTCGGCGACGGCGAGATGGACGAGCCGGAGTCGCTGGGCGTGATCGGCCTGGCCGCGCGCGAGGAGCTGGACAACCTCACCTTCGTCATCAACTGCAACCTGCAGCGGCTCGACGGCCCGGTCCGCGGCAACGGCAAGGTCATCCAGGAGCTGGAGTCCTTCTTCCGCGGCGCCGGCTGGAACGTGATCAAGGTGATCTGGGGCCGCGAGTGGGACCCGCTGCTGGCCGCCGACCGCGACGGCGCGCTGGTCAACCTCATGAACCAGACGCCCGACGGCGACTACCAGACCTACAAGGCCGAGGACGGCGCCTTCGTCCGCGAGCACTTCTTCGGCCGTGACCCGCGCACCCGCAAGCTCGTCGAGCACATGAGCGACAAGGAGGTCTGGGACCTCTCCCGCGGCGGGCACGACTACCGCAAGGTCTACGCGGCGTTCAAGGCGGCCGTGGAGCACAAGGGCCAGCCGACGGTCATCCTCGCCAAGACCATCAAGGGCTGGACGCTGGGCAGCCACTTCGAGGGCCGCAACTCCACCCACCAGATGAAGAAGCTGACCGCCGAGGACCTCGCCGCCTTCCGCGACCGGCTCTACCTGCCCATCCCCGACGAGCAGCTCGACAAGACGCTGCCGCCCTACTACAGGCCCGAGCCGGACTCCGACGAGATGCAGTACATGCTCGAGCGGCGCCGGGCCCTGGGCGGGGCGGTGCCGCGGAGGCGCTCGGAGTTCAAGCAGCTCAAGGCGCCCGACGACAAGGCACTCGACGTCCTGCGCCGCGGCTCGGGCAAGCAGGAGGTGGCGACGACGATGGCGTTCGTCCGCCTGCTCAAGGAGCTGCTGAAGGACAAGGAGCTCGGCCCGCGGTTCGTGCCGGTCATCCCCGACGAGGCGCGCACCTTCGGGATGGACTCGCTGTTCCCGTCGCAGAAGATCTACAACCCGGCCGGCCAGCGCTACACCTCGGTCGACCGCGAGCTCATGCTCGCCTACAAGGAGTCCGAGCAGGGCGTGATCCTGCACGAGGGCATCAACGAGGCCGGTTCCACGGCGTCGTTCACCGCCGTCGGCACGTCGTACGCCACGCACGGCGAGCCGATGATCCCGATCTACATCTTCTACTCGATGTTCGGGTTCCAGCGGACCGGTGACGGCCTGTGGGCCGCCGCCGACCAGATGACGCGGGGCTTCCTGCTGGGCGCCACCGCCGGGCGGACGACGCTCAACGGCGAGGGCCTCCAGCACGAGGACGGCCACTCGTTGCTGCTGGCGCACACCAACCCGGGGGTCGTCTCCTACGACCCGGCCTTCTCCTTCGAGGTCGGGCACATCACCAGGGACGCCCTGCTGCGCATGTACGGCGAGGACCCCGGGTCCCCGCTCGGCGGGCACCGCAGCCCCGACGTCATGTACTACCTGACGGTCTACAACGAGCCGTTCCACCAGCCGGCCGAGCCCGAGGGCCTCGACGTCCAGGGCCTGCTGGCCGGCATGTACCGCTACGCGCCCGGTCCGGAGACCGGCGGGCCGAAGGCGCAGGTGCTGGCCTCGGGCGTGGCGGTGCCGTGGGCGCTGCGCGCCCAGGAGCTGCTCGCACAGGACTGGGGTGTGTCGGCCGACGTGTGGTCGGTGACGTCGTGGACCGAGCTGCGGCGGCAGGCCGACGAGGTCAGCGAGCACAACCTGCTGTACCCGGAGGACGAGCCGCGGGTGCCCTACGTGACGCAGCGGCTGCAGGACGCCGCCGGTCCGGTCGTGGCGGTGTCGGACTGGATGAGGGCGGTGCCCGACCTGATCGCGCCGTTCGTCCCGGGCGGCATGTCGACGCTGGGCACCGACGGGTTCGGCCTGTCCGACACCCGCCCGGCGCTGCGGCGGCACTTCCACGTCGACGCCGAGTCGGTCGTGGTGCGGACGCTCGCGTCGTTAGCCGACCGGGGTGAGCTCGACCGGTCGAAGGTCCGCGAGGCGGTGGAGAAGTACCAGATCCGCGACGTCCGCAAGGCGCCGGCGGAGGAGCGGACGGACCCGAGCCCGGCGACGTGAGGTGAGGACGGCCCCGCGCCCCACCGCTCGCGGCGGGGCGCGGGGCCGGGGTCGTGCTGGTGGGGGCCGGGTCGTTCGACCCGGCCTCCACCAGCGTCCCGGGGGGGGTGACCGAGACCATCTCGTCCCCCTACGCTCGGTGTCCGCAGCAGACGACCGAGGGGGACACGTCGGTGGAGCTGAACCGGAGACAGCTGTTCCGCCTGGGCGCGGCCTCGGCCGCGGTCCTGGCCTTTCCCGCAGGGGCCACGACACCGGCCCGGGCGGCCACGCCGGCCGGGCTGAGCCGGTTCACCGAGCCGCTGCCCACGATGGCCGACCTGGGCGTGCTCGACGCCACCGCGGGGGCCGCGACCCTGCGCACGGCCGGCACCCTGCACCGCTACCACGCCGACCTCCCGCCCACGCCGTCGCTGGCCTACCAGGGCGCCGGCGGGCAGACCTGCCTGGGCCCGGTCGTGGTCGCGCGCCGCGGCGTCCCCTTCGACCTCACCGTCGTCGACGGGCTGACCGGCCACCCGCTGGCCGGCGCGATCGACACCTCGCTGGTCCAGGACGCGATCTCCGCCGGGCTGCTGCCCGGGCCGGCCGACCAGGACCGCACCGCTCCGCGGACCGCCCTGCACCTGCACGGGGGCAACACCGCGGCGGACTCCGACGGCGGCCCGCTCGACACCGTCCCGCACGGCGGCGCCCGCACGCACCACTACGACAACGCCCAGGCCGCCACGGCGCTCTGGTACCACGACCACGCCATGGCGACGGGCCGGCTCAACGTGCTCGCCGGGCTGGCCGGGCTCTACCTGCTCCGGGACGACGACGACCCCGGCGACGGCTCGCGGCTGCCCGGCGGGCCCTACGAGGTGCCGCTGCTGCTGCAGGACCGGTCCTTCGCCGACGACGGGTCCCTCGCCTACCCGGTGGCCTCGGTCCCGGGCAGCCCGCGCACCTGGGTGCCGGAGTTCTTCGGCGACGTCTCGACGGTGAACGGGCGCGCCTGGCCGACGCTCGGCGTCGACCGAGGCCGGTACCGCTTCCGGATCGTCAACGCCGCGAACAGCCGCTTCTACCGGCTGCGCTTCCTCCGCGACGCCGCTGCCCTGCCCTTCTGGCAGATCGGCACCGACGGCGGCCTGCTCGACGCCCCCGTGCCGCTGGACGTCGTGACGCTGGGCCCCGGCGAGCGCGCCGACCTGGTGGTCGACTTCTCCGACCTGCCCCCGGGCACCGACGTCGTCCTGGGCAACGACGCGCCGGCGCCGTACCGCAGCGGCGCTCCCGGTGACACCGGCGGTCCGGCACTTCCGGAGGTCATGCGGTTCACCGTGGGAGAGCAGGTCGGCACGGCACCCGCGCTGCCGGCCCGGCTGCGCGCCGTCCCCGTCACCCGCCTCGAGGGCCTGCCGGTGGCGGCCACGCGGACGATGACGCTGGTGCACGCCATGGACATGGCCGGCGGCCCGATGATGGCGCTGCTCAACAACCGGACCTTCGCCTCTGCCGACTACACGACCGCGCCGGTGGCCGCGGACACCGTCGAGCAGTGGGAGTTCGTCAACGGCACCGGCGTCGCCCACCCGATCCACCTGCACTACACCCAGTTCCAGGTGCTCGACCGGCAGCAGGCCGACGTGCGGTCCTACTCCGCGGACACCTACGGGCCGGGCCAGCCGATGCCGGACACCGGCCCCTACCCGCCGCCCCCGGCCACGCCGTACCTGCTGGGCCGGCCGCGTCCACCGGCGGCGGAGGAGCGCGGCTGGAAGGACACCGTGGTGGCGCTGCCGGGCGAGGTCACCCGCATCCGGGTGCCCTTCGGGGCCGGCGCCGCCGGGGGTGCACCCCTGGCCATGGGGAGCACCTTCCGCGGGGAGTACGTCTGGCACTGCCACCTGCTCGAGCACGAGGACAACGAGATGATGCAGCGCTTCGTCGTCCGGTAGCGGTCTTGACCTTGCCGCAGCGGCAGGGTCGATGCTCTCCCCGTGGTGAGCATCGGGGCGCTGGCGCGGCTGGCGGGGACGACGGCGCGGGCGTTCCGGCACTACCACGAGGTGGGCCTGCTGCCCGAGCCGCGACGGCGGCCCAACGGCTACCGCGACTACGACCTCGGCGACGCCGTCCGGCTGCTGCGGATCCGCCGGCTGACCGGGCTCGGCCTGTCGCTGCCCGAGGTGGCAGCCGCGCTCGGGCAGACCGCGGCTGCCGACGCGGCCGGGCTGAGGGAGGTCCTGCAGGCGCTGGACGGGGAGCTGGCCCGGCAGGAGGACGCGATCCGCGCCCGGCGCCGCGAGCTGGCGGGGCTGCTCGCCCGCAACGGTGACCCGGCCGCTCCCCGCAGGTGACCGAGCTGCTGGAGGCCCTCACCGGCGCCGCCCCCGGGGCGCCCGCCGACGCCGTCGTCCGTGACCGGGAGCTCCTCGAGGTGCTGGCCGCGACCGGGCCCGAGCGCTTCGACGCGGTGGCCGACGCCTACCGCGCCGCGCTGGCCGACCCCGCGGCCGTCGCGGCGATGACCGCCTGGGCGGCCCGCTTCGAGGCACTGGCCACCGTGCGGCCGGCCGATCCCGCGGTGGCCGAGCTGGCCGCCGAGCTCGCCGCCGCCGGCCGGGAGTGGTTCGCCGGCGCGGGTGGCGGGCCGGACGGGGGCGACCCCACCGCGTGGGAGGCCTTCCTCGCCGGCCTCGCCCCCGCCCAGCGGCGGTGCGTGGAGCTGGCCGGTCGGGAGTGGGCGGCGTGCGCGCGCTGAGGTGGGCCGGGCCGGTGCTGCTGGCCGTCGAGGCGGTGCTGGTGGTCACCGGCCGGCTGTCGCTCGGCTCCGCCGCGCTGGTGTTCGTCGCCGTCGAGGCGGCGCTGGCCCTGCTGGTGGCTGGGCAGCTGGCGACCGGCACGCGCCGGTTCCGCCGGGAGCGGGCCGGCGGCGCCGACCGGGAGGAGGCGCTGGCGGCCGCGCTCCGCGCGGTGCTGCCCGGCCCGGTGGCCGCCGCGCTGCTGCACGAGGCCCGCACCGCCGGGTCGCTCGTCCTGCTCCTGCGGCGCCGGCGGCACGGCGTCGGCGAGGGCGCGGTGCCGATCGGCTACGAGCGGGCGCTGCGGCCGATGGCGGTCACCCTCCTGGTGCTCATGGTCGTCGAGCTGGCCGTCGTCGAGCTGGCCGTCCCGTGGCCGGCGGTCCGCATCGCGCTGCTCGTCGTCAGCGTCTACTCGCTGCTGCTGGTGGCCGGCGTCGCCGCGGGCAACGTCGTCCGGCCGCACGTGGTCACGGCGACCACGCTGCGGCTGCGGTCGGGCGCCTGGGCCGACGTCGGCGTCCCGCTCGAGCGGGTGACCGGCGCGAGCGTCCGGCGGCGCGCGGCCCCCGACCGCACCGTCGCGGTCGGGGACGGTGTCCTGACCATGGGCGTCGGCGGCGGCACCACCGTCGACGTCACGCTCACCGGGCCGACGGAGCTGACCGACGGGCGCCGGGCGCACGTCGTCTCGGCGGTCCGGTTCGCCGCCGACGACCCGGCCGCGGCGGTCGCGGCGATCCGGGCCGGCGTCGCGGCGGGGCCCTCGCTCAGTCCGCCCAGTCCGGCCGGCTGAGGTCCGGCTGCCACACGAGGACCGGCCCGCGCGGCACCCCGCCGACGCGGGCCGGTTCCGGGTCGAGGGAGAGGACGACGCCGTCGGGGGCGTCCTCGGCGTCCCCGATCCAGAGCCGCGCGTCGGGCCGGTGCAGGTCCACCCAGCCGCGCACGGCCCGGTGCACCGCGTGCGACGGCGCCGCGGCGGGGTCGGCGGACCGCAGGTGGGTCTGGACGACGCGCGCACCGTCCGGGCCCGCGACCTCGTCGTGCGCCAGACCGGTCCCGGCGCGCAGCACGCCGACGTCCCCGGCGGCCATCGGGGCGCCGTCGCCCCAGGCGTGGGTGAGCGAGCCGGCCAGCACGACCGCGACGACGTCGACCGCGCGGTGCTCGTGGCGGCCGTAGCCGGCGCCGGGCGCGAGCCGGTCGTCGGTGATCCGCAGCAGCGGGCCCAGCGACCCGTCGCCGGGCTCGAGCAGGGTGCGGCCGACCAGACCGGTCACGTCGCCGTCCCGCGGGCCGGCAGCGCCCCCGGGCCGCCGGGCAGGCCGCCGGCCACCAGGGCCACCGTCAGCGACCAGGCCACCCCGAGGGACAGCCCGCCGACGACGTCGGACAGGAAGTGCACGCCCAGCCACATCCGGGTCAGCCCGACCAGCACGGCGAGCGCGGCGCCGGCGACGACGGCGACCCGGCGGCCGCGCGCGGACAACCGGGGCCAGGCGAGCACCAGCGCGACGGTGACCAGGGTGGCGATGCCCGACGAGTGCCCGCTCGGGTAGCTCAGCGTGTCGTAGGCCAGGCCGCCGTTCTCGAACGCCGGGCGCGCGCGGCCGACCAGCTCCTTGAGCGCCGTGGTGAGCGGGCCGATCCCGAGGATCGCCACGGCCACCCAGGCCAGCGTCCGCCACGCGCGGCGCCCGGCCAGTCCGACGAGCACGGGCAGGAAGACCAGCACGCGGAACCAGGTGACCCCCGGCGTGGTGAGGACCTCCAGCAGCCCGCTCACGAGTGCGGAGCGGTCGTCGCCGGCGTAGAGCTGCTGGCTCACTGCGTCGTCGAGGCGGACCTGCGGCGCGAAGCCGGTGAGCACCCCGGCGCCGAGCACCCCGAGGACGGCGGCGCCGGCGCCGGCGGCGGTCAGCGCGCGCCGGCGCGTCCGGGTCGGCGAGGACGGCACGGCGGGGTGCAGGGCGGGCTCCACGCCCCCACTCTCCCCGACGCCCCCACCCGTGACACGCTGACGGCGTGGCCCACCGGGTGAGCGACCGCCCGCCGTCGGCGGCGACGCTGCGGCGGCTGGAGCGTGCCTCCGGGGCGATCGCGACCCGGGCCGTGGCCCGCATGGACGAGGACCTCCCCTGGTTCCGCACCATGCCCGCCGACCAGCGCTCCTGGGTCATGCTGGTCGCGCAGGCCGGCATCGCCTCGCTGGTCGAGTGGTGCCGCTCCCCCGACCGTCCGCCCCGGCTGACCGGCGAGGTGTTCGGCGCCGCCCCCCGCGACCTCGTCCGGGCCGTGCCGCTCAAGCAGACCGTCGACCTGGTCAAGGTCACCGTCGAGGTCATGGACGACCACGTCGAGTCCGTCGCCGAGCCCGGGGACGCCGACGTGCTCCGCATGGCCGTGCTGCAGTTCAGCCGCGAGGTCGCCTTCGCCACCGCGCACGTCTACGCCACCTTCGCCGAGAACCGCGGCGCGTGGGACGCCCGGCTGGAGGCGCTCGTCGTCGACGCGCTGGTGCGCGGCGAGCACTCCGAGGAGCTGCCCGGCCGGGCGGCCGCCCTCGGCTGGGCGGCCACCAGCCCCGTCGTCGTCCTGGTCGGCGCGGCCCCCGGTGACGGCGACACGCACGCCGCCGTCCGCCGGGCCGCGCGCGCCCACCACTGCGAGGTGCTGGTCGGGGTGCACGCCGACCAGCTCGTCGTCGTCCTCGGCGGTGCCGATGACGTGACGACGGCGACCGACCGGGTGGCCGAGGAGTTCGGGCCCGGCCCGGTGGTGCGCGGCCCGGTGGTCGACCGGCTCAGCGCCGCCGGCGGGTCGGCGGCGGCCGCGCTGGCCGGGTGGCGGGCCGCCCGGGCCTGGGCCGGCGCCCCGCGCCCGGTTCCCTCCGACGCCCTGCTGCCCGAGCGGGCCCTCGACGGTGACCCGCTGGCCCGGGCGGCGCTGACCGAGCGCGTCGTGCGGCCGCTGCGGACCGCCGGCGGCGGGGTGCTCGAGACGGTGCGCGCCGTCCTGGCCGGCGGCGGCAACCTGGAGGCGAGCGCCCGGGCGCTGTTCGTGCACCCCAACACCGTCCGGTACCGGCTCAAGCGGGCCGCGGAGCTGACCGGGCAGGTGGCGACCGATCCCCGCGGCGCGTGGACGCTGCAGGTCGCGCTGGCCCTCGCCGACCTCGATGGCGGCCGCTCGCTCTGGCACTGAGGAAGGACCCTCCTGCCCCCACCGCTCGCCAGCTCGCGGCGGGCCCCTGCCGGAGGGCCACCCCGCGGACCGCACGCGGACCGTGTGGTATCCACCACGGAAAGGCGCCTCGGCAGCCTTCCACGGCCTCCGGATTGTGGAGACCCTCCAAAGGGCGGTGGTGACCTTTCGTTCCGGACACCACCGCAGGGCACCGGAACGCCTGGCACGGTGAATGGGTGCTCGCCGTCCTCGCCCCCGGTCAGGGTGCCCAGAAGCCCGGCATGCTCACCCCCTGGCTGGAGCTCCCGGGCGCGGAGTCCTTCTTCCGCTGGGCCGGCGCGATCGCCGACGCCGACCTGCTGACCCTGGGCACCACCGGCGACGCCGAGGCCATCAAGGACACCGCGGTCACCCAGCCGCTGGTCGTCGCGATGAGCCTGTTCGTCGCCCGCGAGCTCGACGGCCTGCCCGGCCCGGTCGCGCACACCCCGCAGACCGGCCGCGACGTCGCCATCGCCGGGCACAGCGTCGGCGAGCTCACCGCCGCCGCGCTGGCCGGCGTGCTGAGCGTCGAGGCCGCCATCGCGCTGACCGCCGTCCGCGGCCGGGCGATGGCCCGCGCGTGCGCGCTCACCCCGACCGGCATGTCCGCCGTCCTGGGCGGCGACCCCGACGAGCTGGCCGCGGCGCTGGAGCAGCACGGGCTGAGCGCGGCCAACCTCAACGGCGGCGGCCAGGTCGTCGTCGCCGGGCCGCTCGAGGGCCTGGCCGCGCTGAAGGCCGCACCGCCGGCCAAGGCGCGCGTCGTGCCGCTGTCGGTGGCCGGCGCGTTCCACACCGCCTACATGGCCCCCGCCCGCGAGGAGCTCGAGGGCCTCGTCGGCGGGCTGCGGCCGGCCGACCCGAGCCGCCTGCTGCTGTCCAACGCCGACGGCGCCGCGGTCGACTCCGGTGCCGAGGCGCTGTCCCGCCTGGTCACCCAGGTCACCAGCCCGGTGCACTTCGACGCCTGCCTGGCCACCCTGCGCGAGCTCGGCGTGACCGCCGCCCTCGAGCTCCCGCCGGCCGGCGCGCTGGCCGGTCTGGCCAAGCGGGAGTGGAGCAACGACGGCGTCGAGGTGCTGGCGCTGTCGGGCCCCGGCGACCTCGACCGGGCCCGCGCGCTCATCGACGCCGCCCGCACCCGACCCGAGGCCCAGCACCTGCCCGACTGGCGGGTCGTCGTCTCCCCCGTCCGCGGGACGGTCAGCCCCGCCGACGTCGCCGAGGGCACCCGGCTGCCCGCCGGCACCCCCCTGGGCCGCGTCCGCAGCCGCCGCGGGGAGGCCGACGTCACCGCCGGCTACGACGGCGTCCTCGCCGAGTGGCTGGTCCAGGACGGCGACCTCGTCGACGCCGGGGACCCGCTGGCCCGTCTCTACCCGGAGGTCTCCGCGTGAGCATCCAGATCAGGCAGGGCGCCCCCGGCGCACGGATCCTCGGCCTGGGCGCCTACCGGCCCCGCCGCCGGGTGACCAACGACGAGCTCGCGCAGGTCATGGACACCAACGACGAGTGGATCCGGACCCGCGTCGGCATCGTCGAGCGCCGCTGGGCCGAGAAGGACGAGACCCTGGTGGAGATGGCCGTCGCCGCCGGCGGCAAGGCCCTCGCCGCCAGCGGCCTGGACCCCGACGAGGTCGACCTGGTGGTCCTCGCCAGCGCCAGCCTGCGCGACCCCATCCCCGGGATCGGCCCGCAGGTCGCCCACCGCCTGGGCATCCCGCGGCCCGGCGCGTTCGACCTCAACGCCGGGTGCGCCGGGTTCTGCTACGCCCTGGGCGTCGTCTCCGACGCGATCCGGGCCGGGTCGGCGCGCAACGCCCTGGTGGTCGGCGTCGAGCGGCTCACCGACGTCACCGACCTCGCCGACCGCTCCACCGCGGTGATCTTCGCCGACGGCGCCGGCGCCGCGGTGGTGGGCGCGGCCGAGCAGCCGGGCATCGGCCCGGTCGTGTGGGGCAGCGACGGCGACCAGTACAACGCCATCGAGATCGCCGCCGGCACCGGCACGATGACCATGGCCGGGCAGGCGGTCTACCGCTGGGCCACCACCCGGCTCACCGAGACGCTGGAGGAGGCGATGGAGGCCGCCGGCGTCGGCCCGGCCGACATCGACGTCTTCGCGCCGCACCAGGCCAACCTGCGCATCGTCGAGTCGATGACCAGGAAGCTCGGCTTCGGCGAGGACACCGTCGTCGCCCGCGACATCGTGCACTCGGGCAACACCTCGGCGGCGTCGGTCCCGCTGGCGCTCACCGCGCTGCTGGAGTCCGGTGAGGCCAGGAGCGGCGACGTCGCCCTCGTCCTCGGGTACGGCGCGGGCCTGACCTTCGCCGGCCAGGTGCTCACCCTGCCCTGAGCAGGGCCGCCGGCGCCCCACAGACACCCGGACTCCCCGGGCCCGACGGCGGGCACGCCCCGCCTCCACCGAGAGAGAGGACCCCTCGTGAGCGAGGACATCCAGGCAGGTCTGGCAGAGATCCTGGAGGAGGTCGCCGGGGTCGCCCCCGCCGACGCCACCCCGGAGAAGTCGTTCACCGAGGACCTCGACGTCGACTCGCTGTCGATGGTCGAGATCGCCACGGCCGTCGAGGACAAGTTCGGGGTGGCCATCCCCGACGACGAGCTGGGCAACATCAAGACCGTCGGCGACGCCATGGACTACATCCAGAAGAACCGCGGCTGAAGAAGGACCCCCCTGCCCCACCGCTCGCGAGCTCGCAGCGGGACCCTGCAGGGGGGGGGCACCCGGCCACCCGGCCGCACCCGTCCCCAGGAGGAACCCGTCATGACCGATGTCGTCGTCACCGGCCTCGGTGCCACCACGCCGCTCGGCAGCGACGTCGCCAGCTCCTGGGACGCGCTGCTGGCCGGGCGGTCGGGGGTCAGCCGCATCACCGACGACTGGGCGAAGGAGTTCCCCGCCCAGCTCGTCGCCCGCCTGGCCACCGAGCCCGCCGAGCAGCTCGACCGGGTGCGCGCCCGGCGGCTCGACCGCAGCCAGCAGGTCGCGGTCATCGCCGCCGAGCAGGCCTGGGCGGAGTCCGGCGCGGCGGACGCCGGGGTCGACCCGCTGCGCATCGCCGTCGTCTTCGGCACGGGGATCGGCGGCGCGCTGACCCTGCTCGGCCAGGACGACATCCTGGAGGAGAAGGGCCCCAAGCGGGTCTCCCCCTTCACCATCCCCATGCTCATGCCGAACGGCCCGGCCGCCGCGGTCGGCCTGTCGATCGGCGCCAGGGGCGGCGTGCACGCGCCGGTCAGCGCCTGCGCCTCCGGCGCGGAGGCCATCCGCTGGGGCCTGGACCTGCTGCGCTTCGACCGCGCGGACGTCGTCCTCGTCGGCGGGACCGAGGCCTGCATCCACCCGCTGCCCATGGCCGGGTTCTCCTCGATGCGCGCGATGAGCACCCGCAACGACGAGCCCGAGCGCGCCTCGCGGCCCTTCGACAAGGCCCGCGACGGCTTCGTGCTCGGCGAGGGCGCCGCCGCGCTCGTGCTCGAGCGGGCCGACGCGGCGCGGGCGCGGGGCGCGCACGTGCACGCCCGGGTCGCCGGCGCCGGCGCCACCGCCGACGGCTACGACCTCGTCGCCCCCCACCCCGAGGGCGAGGGCGCCGGGCGGGCGATCGCCGCGGCCATCCGCGACGCCGGGCTGACCCCGGCCGACATCGGCCACGTCAACGCCCACGCCACCTCCACGCCGGTCGGCGACACCGCCGAGGCCGCGGCCATCCGCAGCTCGATCGGCGAGCACGTGCTCGTCAGCGCCACCAAGAGCCAGACCGGCCACCTCCTGGGCGCCGCCGGGGCGCTGGAGTCGGTGTTCACCATCCTCGCGCTGCGCGACCAGGTCGTCCCGGCGACGGCCAACCTCGACGACCCGGACGACGACGCGGCCGTGCAGGCCCTCGACATCGTCCGCCGCGAGCCGCGCAAGGCCACGCTGACCGCCGCGGTGAACGACTCCTTCGGCTTCGGCGGCCACAACATCGCCCTGGTCTTCACCACCGCGTAGGCGACGCGCGCAGCACCCCGGCCCGGGCGGCCCGTGCCGCCCGGGCCGCCCCAGCACGCCCACGTCCGGCCCGTGGAGGTCCCGTGACCACGCTGCACGCCGCTCCCGCTCCCCCCGCCCTGGACCCGCGCGACCCCGAGGACCGCCTGCACCGCCTGTTCGACCCCGGCTCCGTGACGCTGATGACGCCGCGGGACACCTCGGGGGTCGTGGCGGCCCGCGGCACGGTCGCGGGCAGCCCGGTGGTGGCCTACTGCACCGACGCGACGGTGATGGGCGGCGCCATGGGGGTCGACGGCTGCCGGCACGTCGTCGACACCATCGACACGGCGCTGCGCGAGCGGGTGCCGGTCGTCGGCGTCTGGCACTCCGGCGGCGCCCGGCTGGCCGAGGGCGTCACCGCGCTGCACGCCGTGGGCGAGGTGTTCGCCGCGATGGTGCGCGCCTCCGGGCGGGTGCCGCAGGTCTCCGTCGTCCTCGGCCCGGCCGCCGGCGGCGCCGCCTACGGGCCGGCGCTCACCGACCTGGTGGTGATGGGCCCGGCCGGGCGGGTGTTCGTCACCGGCCCCGACGTCGTCCGCTCCGTCACCGGCGAGGACGTCGACATGGAGAGCCTCGGCGGCCCCGACACGCACGGCCGGCGCAGCGGGGTCGTGCACCTGGTCACCGACTCCGAGGACGCCGCGCTGCGGACCGCCCGCCAGGCGGTCGACCTGCTGGCCGCCCAGGGCCGGTTCGCCCCCGCCGCCGAGGAGCCCGACGTCGACCTGCGGGCGCTGCTGCCCGAGCGGGCCAACCGCGCCTACGACGTCCGGCCGCTGGTCGCCGCCGTGCTCGACGGGCCCGGCCTGGAGCTGCACCCGCGGTGGGCCCCCAACGTCGTCACCACCCTCGGCCGGCTCGCCGGGCGGACGGTCGGCGTGGTCGCCAACAACCCGCTGCGGCTGGGCGGCTGCCTGGACTCCGCCTCGGCGGAGAAGGCGGCGCGCTTCGTGCGGATGTGCGACGCGTTCGGCGTGCCGCTGGTGGTGCTCGTCGACGTCCCCGGGTACCTGCCCGGCGTCGGCCAGGAGTGGGACGGCGTGGTGCGGCGCGGCGCGAAGCTGCTGCACGCCTTCGCCGAGGCCGTCATCCCGCGGGTGACCCTGGTGACCCGCAAGGCCTACGGCGGGGCCTACATCGCCATGAACGCCCGCTCGCTCGGCGCCACCGCCGTCTTCGCCTGGCCGGGCGCGGAGGTGGCCGTCATGGGCGCCAAGGCCGCCGTCGGCATCCTGCACCGCAAGCAGCTGGCCGCGGTGCCGCACGCCGAGCGCGAGGCGCTGCACGCGCGGCTGGCGGCCGAGCACGAGCGGATCGCCGGCGGCGTCGACCGGGCGCTGCAGATCGGCGTCGTCGACGAGGTGGTCGAGCCCAGCCGCACCAGGCGGGCGCTGGTGGCGGCGCTGACGGGCGCCCCGGCCGGCCGCGGCGCGCACGGCAACATCCCGCTCTGACAGCGGTGTGCTGCTTGCTTGTCGGAGTAGGCCTGATGCATGCGGGCGTACTCGATGGATCTGCGTGAGCGCGTGGTGGCCGCGGTCGATGCGGGAATGAGACCCGGGGAGGCGGCGGCCCGATTCGATGTGTCGGTGCGGACCGTGGAGCGGTATGTGGCTCGGCGGCGAGTCACCGGCAGTCTGGCGCCGACCGAGCAGCGGCACGGGTCGGTGCCGGCGAAGCAGGACCGGGTGCAGGCGTGGCTGCCGGCCCGGCTGCGGCAGGCCGCGGATGCCACCCTGGCCGAGCACGCGGCCGCCTTCACCGCCGAGGTCGGCGGTGCGGTGTCGCTGGCGACGATGTCGCGGGCGATCGCCACCCTGCCGGCCGATGACCCGGCGCAGGCGGTGACCGCGGGCGGCCGGCAGCGGCGGCCGGGTCGGCCGTTGAAGGGAAAAGCCTGAGCGCCACCGAGCGCGATGAGACCGCGCGCGCCCAGTGGCGCACCGACATGAGCCCGGTCGATCCGGCGCGGTTGGTGTTCGTCGATGAGTGCGGCACGCACACCTCGATGACCCGCCGCCGGGCTCGAGCGGCGCGTGGGCAGCGGGCCCGCGGACGAGTGCCGCGCAACCGTGGGCCGGTGACCACCCTGCTGGCCGGGCTGAGCCTGACCGGCATGGCCCCGGCGATGACCGTGGAAGGCGGCACCGACACCGCGGTGTTCGCCACCTATCTCGAACACTTTCTGCTGCCGTCGCTGCACCCGGGCCAGGTCGTGGTGGTGGACAACGTCGGTGCGCACAAGCCCGACCGGATCCGCGCGCTGGTCGAGGCGGCCGGCTGCCTGCTGGTGTTCCTGCCGGCCTACTCACCCGACCTCTCGCCGGTCGAGGAGGCGTTCAGCAAACTCAAGACCTTCATCCGGGCGGCCGCTGCCCGGACCCGGGCGGCTCTCGACGCGGCGATTGCCGCCGCGCTGGCGGCGGTCACCGCCGCTGACGCCGCCGGCTGGTTTGCCCATGCCGGCTACCTGACCCGACAAGCAGCCTGATCACCGCTGTGAGGGGCGGCGCCACGATCAGGTGACCTGATCGTGGCGCGTCCTCCCCCACGGTGGACGGTGAGGGAGGACCCGCTCCGGTGAGGGAGGACGTCCGCGCCCGACGGACGTGGACGACCGAGAGGCCCGCCACCGCTGCAGCGGTGACGGGCCTCTCGTCCTGAGGCCGGCCGGACGCCGCTTCCCCGACGGCGTCCGGCCGACCTGGTCTGGAGCCTACGACGAGTTCCCGCAGGACCTCATCTCGTGTGCCCGGATCGTGACCTGCGGATTCGATTCCGGCGGCTCACACGACCTGGTGCAGCCACGTGACCGGGCTGCCGTCCCCGGCGTGCCGGTAGACCTCGAGATCGGCGTCCCAGGCCGCACCCAGCAGCTCGTCGACGCCGTGGCGGAACGCCTCGATGGAGGTCGCCGTGGCGGCCAGGTGGCGCAGCTGCTGCTCGGTGACGACGAGGTCGCCGTTGGCGCTCGTGGGCGCGCGGTAGACGCCGTACCCGGGCACGTAGGACATGCGCTCGCCGTCGTTGCCGTGGCTGGCTTCCTCGGTGACCTCGAAGCGCAGCATGGGCCACGCGCGCAGCGCGGCGACCAGCTTGGCGCCCGTCCCGGGGGCACCGGTCCAGGCGACCTCGGCACGGTAGGCACCGTGCGCCGCGGGCTGGTCGGCCCACGACAGGGAGACCGGCGCGCCGACGACGCGTTCGAGCGCCCACTCGACGTGCTGGCAGAGCGCCTTCGGGCAGGAGTGCACGAAGACGACACCCTGGGTAGACCGTCGCTGCACGAGGCACCTCCATCGACTCGATCGGTCTCGTCTTCCCCAACGGACGATCGATTCGGTGACAGGCTGTGGTCAGTGGCGGCGGACCAGGGGCTCCGGTGACAGTGTGCACGATGAGGTGCCCGTCGCGCCAGTGCGGATGAGACAGCTGTGCCGGATGTGACCGACGGGACCTCGGGCGTCACGGAAGTGCTGGTCAGCGCCATACCATGAGGGCGACCCAGCCGTCCATCCAGGGTGCGGGTCGGCCTGACCGTACACCGGAGCTGCCGCCACGGGTGGTCGCCGCAGGACGTGTCGCGGCCGGACACGATCGTTCCAGCGTCACGGTGAGTCATCGCCACACCGGCGGGGTCGTCACCGTGCGGGGTCGCCCACCCGTTCTCCGCCCGCCGTCCCGGCCCGGTGGGGAGGCAGCCCGGGCCCGCCGCGGCACCCGACCGCCGCCGTCGTCGGCCGGCGGCTCGTCCTCGGCCAGCACCTTCGTCCTCGGCCCGCACCTCCCGTCGGCCCCGGCCCCGGGTCGGCGAGGTGAGGGCGTGGGGCGGCGAGGAGTCCGGCTGCGGTGGGTAGGGGCCCGGCATGACCGAGGACGACCGCAGCCACACCCAACGGCAGGGGCTGGCCGACGCCGGCCGCGACGTCGTGGGGCCGATGGTGCTCGGCGCCTGGGACGCCTTCCTCGAGCAGGCCGCCGCCGTCGACCTCGACCGGCCGACCCGCCTGCCCGGCTGGCGGGCGCACGAGGTCTGCGTGCACCTGGGGGTCTGGCCCGACCACGCGGCGCTGGCCGGCCTGGTCGCCTCGGCGCGCGCCGGAGGCACGGGCACGCCGCCCGACGTCGACGCGACCAACGCGCGGGTGACCGCCGCCCACCGGGACGCCTCGCGGGCGGAGGTGCTGGCTGCCCTGCGGCGCAACCGGGAGGCCACCGTCGGCTACCTCGCCGACGAGCCGGCCTGGCTCGACACCGCGCCGGTGGTGTCGACGGTGGGCCGGCTGCCGATGCTGTCGGTGGTCCTCGGGCAGGCCTACGAGCTCGCCGTCCACGGCCTGGACCTCGTACCGCTGGGCGCTCCCCCACCGCCGCCGGAGGTGCTGCAGGCCGGCCTGGCCGCGCTCGCCGACGTCACCGGCGCGCTGGCCTCGTCCTCGGGGATCACCGGCGGCGCGGCGCTGGTCACCCCGGACGGCGGCTGGGCGTTCGCCGCCGCGGACGGCGGCTGGACCGTCCGGCGGCTCGACGGCGACGCCCGGCCCCGCGGCGCCGCCGTCGAGGCCCGCGCCGACGTGCTGCTGGAGGCCGCGTCGGGGCGCACCAACCCGGCCGCCGCACTCGTGCGCCGGCGACTGCGGGTGCACGACCTCGCGGGGCTGATGCAGCTCGCGCCGATCGTGGAGTCGGCGCCGGGCATCCCGGGCGGGCCGATCCTGGCGCTGGCCGCACGCACCGTCGGCGGGGCCGGCGATCTGCTCGGCCGGCTGCGCGGGCGCCGCTGACCGGCCCGCCCGGACGGGAGCTGCTAGCAGCCGCCGCCGAGGGAGACGCCGTACGCGCTCAGCCAGGGCACGGGGTTCACGCGGCTCGCGTAGAGGCCGCCCTGGTGCACCTCGAAGTGCAGGTGCGGGCCGGTGGACTGGCCCTTGTTGCCGACCTCGGCGATCTGCTGGCCGGGGCCGACCACCTGCCCGGCGGAGACGAAGAACCGGTTGACGTGGCCGTAGAGGGTGATCGTGCCGTCGTCGTGCTGGAGGTAGACGGCCTGGCCGAAGCCACTGGCCGGGCCGGCCTGCAGGACGACGCCGCCGGCGGGGGCGACGATCGGCGTCCCGATGGGGGCGGCGATGTCGACGCCGTAGTGCATGGTCCCCCACCGCGCGCCGTAGCAGGAGGTCACCCGGCCCGAGGTCGGGGCGATGCCGCCGCCGCTGGACTGCACGGTCAGCGCGGCCTGCTGCTCGGCCTGCTGCTGGGCGGCCCAGGCGGCCTCGGCGTCGGCGATGCCGCGCAGCCGGAGCAGCTCGGTCTCGGCGACGCGCAGCCGCTCGTCGAGCGCCGCCTTCTGGGCGGCGAGGGCGTCGTAGTCGGCCTGGGCACCGGCCAGCCGGGCGTCGGCGGCGGCCTGCGCCTCGGCGGCGGCGCGGGAGGCGGCGTCGCGCTCGGCCACGGCGGCGCGGGCCACGGCTTCGGCCTCGGCCTCCTGGGACTCGAGGAGCTCGAACTCCTCGAGGGTCTGCGCCCGCTGGGCGCCGAGGACGTCCAGGGTGGCGGCCCGCTCGAGCACCTCGCGGGGGCCCTCGCTGTCGAGCAGCACGGAGACTCCCCCGCTCAGGTCCCCCTGGCCGCCCATGTACGCCTCGCGGCCGAGCTCGACGACCTCGTCCTCGGCGGCGGCCACGGCGTCGCGGGCGGCCTGCAGCTCGGCGGCGGCGACGGCGGCCGCCTGCTGGGCGGAGGCCAGCTCGGCCCGGGCGACGAGCGCCGCGTCGGCGGCGGCCTCGGCCTCCACCGTCATCCGCTGCAGCTGCTCCTCCGCGGCGGTGACCTCGCCCTGGATCCGGCCGACCTCGGCGACGAGGTCGCGCTCGGCGGCCTCCGCGGCGGCGACGTCGTCCCGCGGGTCGGCCAGCGCGGAGGCCGGGGACGAGAGGAGGAGTCCCCCCACGGCGCCGGCGGCGAGCACGGCGCGGCGGAGCCGACGGGACGGGGCGGGGCGGGTGCCCGGGGCGGTCCGGTGGCGCAGGGTCGCCAAGGGGCGCGTCTCCGTTCGTCGCGGCCGCCTCCGGGTCGGCGGGCGCCCCGCAGGGCACGCCGCTGCCCACGTCCGGCGTCCGCGGGCGCGACCGATCCGGGGACTCCCACGGGTCCCCGGTCCCCCGGCACGCGGGCCGGGGCGGTCAGGCGGGGCCCGGCCGGTGCCCTCGGTGCGAGGCGCTGGAGCCGGCTGGGCCGCAGGCGAACGTACTACGGCCCCCACCAGCCACATCACGAACGGGTGACGATGACGGCGCGCCTGTGTGCGTCCTCGCCTTCCTGACCTGCGGGTCTCACGAGGCGTTCCGATGGCCGCACCATCCGCGACGACCGCGGCTCACGGCCCGTCGTCCCCCCGGCGTGCCGCGCCTCACAGGTCGGTCACAGGAACGGCGGGCACCCTGGCCGACCGGAACGGCTCGGCGCAGGAGGAACCACATGGACGACGTCACCGCAGGGCAGGTCCCGCCGATGCGGGCCGGCGACAGCGACCGGGCGGCCACGGTGCACCGGCTGCAGGACGCCGTCGCCCAGGGGCGGCTCACGCCGGACGAGGGCAGCGAGCGCATGGCCGCCGCCTTCGCCGCGGTGCACCTGCACGACCTGCCCCGGCTGACCGCCGACCTGCCGCCCGTGACGGCAGCCGCCGCCACCCCGGCGACGGCGCCGGGCTGGGGCCCGCTGGGGCTCATGGCGTGGGAGCAGGTGCGCGCGACCGTGACCGGCGCCCGGACCGGCGGCCCGGCGGCGCTCCGGCTCGCGCTGGCCGCGGCGGCCGCGCTGCTGCTGCTGGTCCTGCTCGGCTCGCTGGTGCTGCACGGCCTGTTCGACGGCGGTCCCGGCCCAGGCCCCGGCCCCGGCCGGGGCCACGGCCCCCGCTGAGCGCAGGTCAGCCCACCGGCGTGGCCGAGCCGTCGGCCCACACGACCAGGCCGGTGCGGCCCGGGCGGCGGGCCAGCCAGCGGGCGGCGTCGCGGCCCTGCACGTAGGCCGCCGTCGCGTCGACGTCGGCGTCGGTGAGCGACCCGGCCACGACCGTCACCGACGCGACGCCCGACGGCGGCCGGCCGGTGCGCGCGTCGACCAGGTGCTGCCCGCGGTGGGCGGTGCCGGAGGTGGCCACCGCGCCGGTGCGCACGGGGACCCGGGCAATGAGCCGGCGCGGGTCGCGCGGGTCCTCGATGCCGATCCGCCAGGGGGCGGCGTCGGGGTCGAGCGTGCGGCAGAGCAGGTCGCCGCCGGCGTTGAGCGCGAAGTCGGTGTCGGGCAGCGCGCGCAGCGGCCCGGCCGCCCGCTCGGTGGCCCAGCCCTTGACGACGCCGCTGGGGTCGAGCACCTCCGCGCCGTCCGGGCCGCGCCGCCGGACGCGGAAGGCGCCACCGCTGTCGCGCTCGGCGGCGTCACCGATGGCGAGCACCTCGGCGACCTCGGGCGGGCAGTCGTCGAGGGCCAGCTCGCCGCGGGCCAGGCGGGAGACCACCGAGTCGGCGCGCCAGGTGCTGAAGACGCGGTCGGCCTCCCGCAGGACCGCCACCGCCTCGGCCCACGCGGCCCGGCCGGCGGCGTCGTCGGCGTGCCGTCCGCGCAGGGCCAGGCTGATCGGCAGCCCCATCACCTGCTCGACGTGCCGGGTGAGGGCGGCGGTCACAGCCCCGCCTCGTCGAGGGCGCCCTGCAGCGACTCGAGGTAGCCCTCGCTGGTGTAGGTGGCGCCGCTGACCATGTCGACGTCGGCGCTCTGGGCGTCGAGCGTCTCCTGCACCAGCTGCGGGACGGCCTGGGCGTTGATCTGCCGGTCGCGGCCGTTCTCGGTCGGGTACTCGACCACCTCGACGTCGGTGATGACGCCGTCGGCCACGGTGACCTGCACCTGCACCGGCCCCCAGCGGGTGTCCACCGACGGCCCGGTCACGGTGACCGCGCCGCTGGTGTCGGTCGTGGTGCCGCCCGTCGTGCCGCCGTCGGTCGTGCCGCCGACCGGCGCGGCCTGCACCACCGTGCTCGCGGCCGGCGTGGACGACGTCGACGTCGGGTAGCCGAACAGCAGGACCACCCCGGTCACGGTGCCGGCGAACCACAGGACGATGCGGCGCACCCCGCTCACCACCCGAAGCTCTCGACGTGGCAGCGCGCGGCGGGCAGGCCCGCGGCCTCGGCGCTGCGGCGGACGTCGTGGGCCCAGCCCTCCGGACCGCAGACGTAGACGTCGCGGTCGGCGACGTCGGGCACCCAGGCACGGAGGACGGCGGCGTCGTCGCCCGGGGGCGTGCCGGCGCCCAGCCAGGAGCCCGGCGCGCGCCGGTGACCGGGCAGGAGGAGCACCCGCAGGCCCCGCTCGGCGGCGAGGACGGCGAACTCCGACTCGAACAGCGGACGCCCGGTGAAGCGGTAGAGCAGCGTGGCCTCGCCCGGGGCGTAGGGCAGGGCCTCGGCGAGGGCGCGCAGCGGGGCGACGCCCACCCCGGCGCCGACGAGGAGCACCTTGGGGCGGGTGCGGGCGCGGGCACTGAGCCGGCCGTGCGGGCCCTCGACCAGGGCGCGCGTGCCCGGGCGCAGGGAGGCGAGCGCGGCGCTGCCGTCGCCGGAGTCCTTGACCGTGATCCGCAGGCTGCGCCCGTCGGGGGCCGCCGACAGCGAGTACGGGTGCGCGCGCGTCCAGCCGGGGCCGGTGAGGAAGCGCCAGGTGAGGAACTGCCCGGCCTCGACCGGGAGGTGGCCGAGGTCGCGGCCGGTGAGGTACACCGACACGACGCCGTCGCCCTCGGGCACCACGGAGGTGACCCGCAGGCGGTGCCGGGCGCTGCGCGTCAGCGGCAGCGCGATCCGCCACACGAGGACGGCGACGGCGGCGGCCGCCCACAGGCCCCACCAGTAGACGGTGCGGGCGGTCGAGGCCAGGAAGTCCTGGCCGGTCCACAGCTGGTGGGGCAGGGCGAGGCCCACGCCGAGGTAGGCGTAGAGGTGGATCAGGTGCCAGGACTCGTAGCGCAGCCGGCGGCGGGCGGCGCGCACGCTGGTGACGACGACTATCACCAGGCAGGCGGTGCCGGCGACGGCCAGCAGCATGCCGGGGTAGTCGGTGGTGAGCTCCCAGAAGGTGGCCGGCGCCCGCGTCAGCTCACCGGCGGCGTAGCCCCAGGTGATCAGGACGACGTGACCGACCATGAGGTCGAACGACGTGAAGCCGGTCAGCCGGTGCAACCGGGCGAGCCGGTCCTGGCCGAAGGCGCGCTCGAGCACGGGGATGCGGGCCATCAGCAGGACCTGCACCAGGAGCAGGTCGGAGGCCAGCAGGCCGGTGAGGCGGCCGGCCGACTCCAGGCCCGACCCCCAGGCGGTAAGGTCCGCGAGGCCGCCGCCGGTGGCCCACCACCAGGTGACCAGGGCCAGGCCGGCCCAGAGCAGGACGGTGGCACCGGTGCGGACGGCGGCGTCGGTGCGCGCCCGGGGATCCCTCCCGGGGACGGCGGGCACGGTCGCCGGGAGGGGTGCCGCCACGGTGGTCGTCACGCGCTGTCCCCGGCGGTCCCGTCCGTCGTGCCGCCGTCGGTCGTGCCGTCGTCGAGGCCGGGCGGGGTGTCGCCGAAACCGGGCGGGACACCCTGACCGAAGTCGGGGCGTCCGCCGGAGAAGCCGTCGCCGTCCGGGTCGGTGGTGCCGTCCTGCCGGACGACCGAGGTGGAGCCGTCGTCCCCCGTGGTGGTCTCGGCCAGGGCGAAGCCGCCGACGCCGCCGACGGCGAGCAGCGCGGCGGCCGCGGCGCCGACCGCGGCCCGCTGCCGCAGCCTGGCGGGCAGCCGCCGGCGAGGCGTCCCGCCGGCGGCTGCGGCACCCGTGGGGAGTTCCTCCGTCGGCGCGGTGGCGGCAGCCGGCGCCTGGACCGTCGTGGACGAGCCGGGGACGGGCGACGGCGTGGCCGGGCTGTGCTCGGGGTGCCAGGCGGGGGCGCCCGAGGGCTCCCAGCGGTTGCCGCTCAGGTCGTGCTGCTCGTTCACGGTGCTCCTCGTGGTCTGGGGAGCTCTCACGGTGGCGGCCGGAGCTGGGGTGCGGCCGCGCGGTTGCTGTGAGTCGCCTGGACGCCACGGGCATCCGCCGGTCCGCGTCTGGCAGGCTGGGCGGCGCTCGTCAGGGGCGGTAGCTCAGCCGGTCAGAGCATGGGACTCATAATCCCTGGGTCGTGGGTTCGAGCCCCACCCGCCCCACCGTTATAAGTGCAGGTCAGCGGCCTATAGCAAGATCGTCGATCTTGACGGTGGGGCCCCGTGCCCACACGGTGCCCACACTACATACCGTGACGTCTCGTGACAGAGGCCTCGGGGGCCGCATCCATACGCTCCGCGAGCGCGCCGAGGTCGTCGTCGAAGAGCCCGGAGTAGACGTCGAGGGTCATCGCCGCGGAGGCGTGACCGAGCATCCGCTGGACCGCCTTGACGTTCGCGCCGCTGGCCACCAGCAGGCTCGCGGCGGTGTGCCGGAGGTCGTGCGGGCTGAGGTCCTCAAGCCCGGCCGCCCTGGCCGCCGGGTCGAAGAACCGCCGCCGGAAGTTGCCCGAGCGCAGCACCGCGCCGCCCGGCGAGGTCAGGACGAGGTCGTCGCGGCCCTTGCGCTGGCAGCGTCGGGACAGCGGCTCGACGAGCACGCCCGGGATCGGCACGGTGCGCTGCTGGTGCGTCTTGGGTGTGCCGTACTCGACGGTGCCGCCGACCTCGGTGGCGCTCTCGGCGACGGTGAGCCGCTTGCGGAGGAAGTCGACCCGGCGGACCCGCAGGGCGGCCATCTCGCCGAACCGGAGCCCGGTGTAGGCGAGCAGCCGGACGACGTCGCCGTACTCCCCCGCCGCGTCGGCCAGCCGCTCCACCTCCTCGCGGGTGAGGAAGCGGGGGTCGGCGCGCCGGGCCCTCGGCAGCGGGACGCCGGCAGCCGGGTTGCGCGGGATGCGCCCGTCGCGGACGGCGAGAGTCAGGATGAGCGCGAGCACGCGGTGCGCCTGCCGCACCGTCGCGGGCGCGAGGCCGCTGCGGACGAGCTGGGCCACCCAGGCGGCGACCTCGGCATGGGTGATGTCGGCAAGCCGGTGCCGGCCCCAACGCGGCAGGAGCTGGGCCCGCAGCAGCGACCGGTAGCGGTAGAGCGTGCTGGGCTTGAGGCCCGTCTGCGCGACCAGCCACTGCTCCGCCCAGGCCTCGACCGTGACCCGGCCCCGCTCCGGCGCCGTCCAGGTCTGCGTGACGATCGCCGAGGTCTGCTCGTCGAGCCAGCGCTGGGCGTCGACCCTGCGCTTGAACCGCTTCTCGTGCTGCCGGCCGCCGGCGTCGCGGTACCGCGACCGGTAGCGCCTGCTGCCGTCGCTGAGCACGTCCACGGTGATGGTCCCTGCCATCAGGCGACCGTGCCCACGACTGGTCCCCGGGTCAACGCCGTCCTGCCGTCCTGGGGAGAAAGCGGCGCACCGGTGGACGGGTCGGTCACCGACGGTCGAGGGTCTCGGCGCGCTGCTGCGCGATCCAGTCGTGGAGGTCATCGCGGCAGTAGAGGACCCGGCGGCCCAGCCGGAAGCTGTGCGGGCCGGTGCCGAGGTGTCGCCAGTAGCGCAGGGTGGCGACGGGCGCGCGGACGAGCTCAGCAGCCTCGGTGATGGTAAGCAGCTCGGGCTCGCGGCCGGTGGCGGGCTGGGTCATGGCGGACTCCGGATCCGATCGGCTGGTGTGGGCCGTACGCCTGGAGAAGGCGCCTTGTTGAGGCGATTGGTGACAGCTCACGGCCAAGTTCTTCCGACCGTCTCCAGTCCTCCTCCGGTAGTCCTCCAGTACCTCTCGTGTGGAGCTCACGTCCCGCTACTGGAGACTCGCGGTCACCGTCCGAGGGACGGGCCGGCATCCCGACGACCGGCGGCGACCTCGTGGCGCCGCGGCTGCGGGCTACCGAATCCTGCCGCGGGAGCGGCCGGCCGCAGGGGGCTCGACTGGAACTGCCGGCGGTCGGCGTCTCGGGCTACGCGCCAGGCGTCGCGCTCTGCGGCGAGCCGGTCGGCCGACTGGGCGGCCAGGGCCGGATCTGCCTCCAGCTGGATGATGCGCACCCGTGCTGCGGCCAGCCCACGCTGGTCCGCGGCGATGTCGCGGTCGAGGTCGGCCAGCCTGCCCGCGAGGTCCGGGGTCCGACCGAGCGCGCCGAACCGGCTCAGCTCGTCCTCGCACCGGCGGACGGCCTCGGCCAGCGCGCGTCGCGCTCGGTCGTGCTCGCGTCGAGCAGCGTCGGCGGCCGCGCACAGCGCGGCGTGCTCGGGGTGGGCGTGCTCGGCGGCGCGCCGTGCGACAGCGTCGAACGCGGCGGCCAGCGCCGGCCGGTCGTCGGACCCGTCGGCGACCTGTGCGAGCCGGCCGGGGTCGGCGGGCATCTGCGGCAGGTAGGGGCGCCAGCGGTCGGCCCAACCGGCGAGCTGCGCTCCTGCGTGGGCGACGGCCGCCCGCCGCAGCCGGAGCCGGCCCGGGCCGTCGAGCACGACCCGGGCCGCAGCACGGGCTTCGTCGCGTTCGCCGTCCCAGCCGCCGAGCAGGTCCTCGCGGGTCTGCTCCGCCTGCGCCGCGACGGCTGAGCCGCTGACATCGACCTGCTGCGTGGCCCGTTCGGCGACGAGGGACGACCTCCGGCATTGGGCCTCGAGGGCTAGGAACTCGTCGGCGTGGCCGGCGTCGAGCGCGACGACCTCGCGCAGCCGGTCGCGCATCGGCTGCAACAGGGCAAGCCGGTCCAGGCAGCGCTGCTCTGCCGTCCACGCCTGATGCAGCTGCGCGAGGACCTGCTCGAGCGTGTGAGGAGGTGCGGCGTAGTGAGCGGCCTCGGCGGCGGCGAGCTGCGCGGCGTGGCCGGGGCCGAGGTCGGCGCGGTCGCGGTCGAAGACGGCGATCCACTGCTCCCGCGCATGCTCGAGATCGGTGGCGACCAGGTGGGCGGTGTTGGCGGCGCGGCCGCGGGTCATCCCGACATAGGCCGACGCCGCCCCGGTGTGCTCACCGACCACTAGGTGTCCGGTCAACACGGTGTCGCCCTGCGCGCCGTGCGCAGTGGAGGCATAGGCCAGCTCCACGTGTGAGCTGACGTAGCCGGCGGGCAGCACCCGTTGCTTCGTCTGCGCTGGGGTGACATGGGATGGCACCGGGGCGCCGTCTTCCACGGGTGGGGTGACGGTCAGCCGGCCATCGCGGTCGACCGCGGTGACGATCCAGGTGTCGCGATTGGCGACGGCCAGGTCGCGGTCGTTGCGGCGGGTGGCGACCCGGTCTCCAACTCCGATTCGCTGCCCGCTGCGGGTGGTGACGGTCCGGGTGTCGTCGACCTGTCCGTCGGTGACCAGCCGGTCGCGGATGGCGGCGGCCAGCTCGGCGGCCTGCTCGCGGGTGTCGACGACCACCGCCACCGGTTCACCGACCCTGTAGAAGGTGGCGGAGGTGGCGGCGAGGGCCTCCTGCAGCGCCGCGGCGTCGGAGTGCAGGCTGATCCGGCCGCGGATGGCCAGCGCGTCGAACACCGCGCGCGGGTCTTCGCCGGTGCGCATGGCCAGAGTCAGCTCGGCGTACTCAGCATCAGGCATCATCCGGCCGGCATCGTCGGTGCGGATGAAGCGGTGCACCGTGTCCAGCATCAGGTGGCCGGCCGGGTCGACCCGCTCGGCGGCGAGGTCCAGGACGCCGCCGCGGCCAACCGCGGCCAGCTGGTGGCGGTCACCGAGGAGCGCCAGCCGGGCGCCGGCCTCGTCGGCGATGGTCAGCAGCGCGCGGGCGGTGTCCTGGTCGATCATCCCGGCCTCATCGACGACCAGCAGGTCCCCGGAGCTGAGCCTGGCCCGGACCTCCGGCCCGGTGTATGTGCCACCGGTGAGGGGGTCGGCGTCACCGGCGGGCAACCGGGCCCAGACGCCGTCGTCAGTCCAGCGCCAGCCGTGCTAGAAGGCCAGCCACGCCGCCGACCCCGCCGCGGTGCCGACCTCCGCGGCGGCGACCCTGGCTGCCTTCAGTGTCGGGGTCACCACCATCAACCCGTGCCCGCGCGCATGCAGCATCGCCCAGGTGGTGGTCTTGCCCGCCCCGGCCGCCCCTTCGACGACGATCAGGGGCCGGTCACCGGCCAGCGTGGCGACCGCCGCGGCCTGCCCGGCGTCCAGCCGCCCGCGCACCGCAGCGGGCAGCACCGGCTCATCGACGCCGGCGGTCCCACCGCGGACGGCCAGGCGGTCGGTCAGCTCGGCCTCGACGTCGAGCACGGGCTGGGAGGTCCACGCGCGGATGTGCTCGGGCACCGCACCGGCACCGCCGTCGCGGTCCAGCAGCGGCACGCACCGGGCCATGGTGCGGGCGGTGAGGTCCTCGGCCAGCTCGATGCGGACTGCGCCGTCGGCGACGATGCCGGTGGCGGCGATCAGCTGCTCGACCTCGCCGCGGACATCGGCGGCGTTCCACGCGGAGCGACTCCCGGCCAGCCGGGTGAGCACGGCGCCCACCGCGGCTTCCCGGTCGAGGGTGCCCACCAGTGTCGGCGTGAGATCCACCGGTAAATCGCGGTCGCGATAACCGAGGGCGATCAGCTCGCCGACCCACCGGGTGGTGAGGTCGGCACCGGGCTGAGGGGTGACCTTGTCCGGGCGGCCTTCGGCCCACGCTCGCCTGTCCCAGGCCCGCCGCAGGCCCGGCCCGGGCGTCTGGCCGGGGTGCTCGATGGTCCAGTGGCGTTCGTAGCGGTCTAGGTTGCGGCCCTGGGCCGCCCGGGCGCTGAACGCCCCCACGTACTCGGCGATCTCCCGTATTTCTCCGGTGCCGTCGAGGGTGTAGCCGTGTGCGGCCAGCGCGGCGCGGAAGGGCGGGTCGCAGGCCACGGCGGCGTGTCCGATCCCGTTGATCGCGGCCAGTGAGTCACGGACCCCGACGGTGTGCAGCCCCCGCCACCGCCCGGCGGCGAACACCCGGGCGCTTATTTGCAGGTGCAGGTGCCGGTGCGGATCCCCGGCGCGGGAGGTGTAGTGCCGCACGGTCACCGCCTCCAGGCGCTCCACGGGTACCTGCACCTGCCCGCCGCGCGGGCCGACGCGGGTGGTGGCGTGCTGGGAGAGCCAGCCGATGATCTGGGTGGCGGCGCGGTCCTGGGCGGCGTCGTAGGCGGCGGCGATGTCCGGGTGCAGGGCGGCGGCCAGCGACCAGGACTTCGGCCCGTTGACCACCACCTCGACGAACCGCAGCGCGCGGTCGTCGGTGCGTAGCCGACCGCGCGGCTCGCCGGTGTCGGGGTCGGTGCCGGCCACCCACGCCTCGTAGCCATCCCCGGCCAGCGCAGCGACCTCGGTCACCCTGCCGTCGGCGGCGGTATAGCGGCGGGCGATACCGGCGCCCTCGGTGAGGTAGTGAGGTTTTCTCACCAGGCTTGACGGCCTGATTGGCGTCGTCGCTGGTCGCAGTCGAGGTTGTGGAGGAGGGCGCGGGCTCCCGGGATGAAGATCGTCTCGCCAAAGGCCGATCTCCACTTCCCCGGGAGCCCGCTGTGTCTCATCGTGCCAGCCTGGATGTGTCCACCGCGGTGTTGAAGGCGGTGACCGGCTGGATCGCCCAGCACCGTCGGCGGCCCGGATCCCGCCCGGCGCAGCGGGCGGGCACGGTGCACGTCCAGGTCGTCCTCGCGCTGCGTTGGCTGCGCCACCGACTGGACCTACGCACGCTCGCTCGCCAGGCCGGGCTGAGCATCGCCACCGCCTACCGCTATCTGCACGAGGCGCTGGATGTGATCGCCACGCGCGCTCCTGAGCTCGACGACGTCCTGAACCGCGCCCACGCCGCCGGGCTGTCCTTCGTGTGTCTGGACGGCACCCTGGTCCCCACCGACCGGGTTGCCGTCCGCGCCGAGCGCGGCCATCACCTGTGGTACTCCGGCAAGCACCATGCCTTCGGCGGCAGCGTGCAGGTCCTGTGCGACCCCAGCGGCTTTCCGCTGTGGGTCTCTGACGTCCGCCCCGGCTCGACCCACGATCTGACCGCGGCCCGCGAGCTGGTGCTGCCGGCGCTGTATCCGCACGCCGCCCGGGGGCTGCCCGTGCTGGCCGACAAGGGCTACACCGGCGCCGGCATCGGCGTGCACGTGCCGGTCAAGCACCAGCCTGACGGGCCGCTGCACACCGACAACCGCTGCTACAACTCCCTGATCATCGCGCTGCGCGCGCCCACCGAACGCGGTCACGCCCTGCTCGGCCGCTGGCGCGCCCTCGACCGGGTCACCGTCAGCCCGCACCGCATCGGCGCAATCGCAGCTGCCGCATTAGTGCTCACCTCACTCGACCGCGGAACCAGGTGAGAAAACCTCAGTAGTCATCGGTCCGGCTCCGGTCGGCCTCCACGTAGTGGCGGGCCGCCGACGGAACACCGGCGTAGACCTTCATTCCGCCGTGCATTATCAACGCCGCCCAACAATGACCAACACGCCACCCCCAGAAACGGCAGTGGGCCCCGCGAAGCGGGGCCCGGACTACCGCTATTGGTAGCATGCGTACCGTTCTCTGGTGAAGACATGAGCTTCCCCGGGAAGTGCTGGAGTGGCGGGCGCGAAGACGCCGCGGACGTCATGTCGTTGGTTGTTTACGGCGACTGTCGACTGAGAACAGGTCGCTTTCTTTCGAATTGCAGGTCCGGATGACGATCGGCTCCAGGGTGCCCCGGCTCGCGTCTCCGGCCTCCTGCGAACCGGTGGCGTGGATGTCGAGCGGCAGCCGGACGACGAGGCTGCGACCGGCTCGCAGGGCGTCCCGGTTGTCCTCTCCGTGCGGGAAGGTTCACCGGGCGGGTCGTTCGGGACGGCGGCCGAGGGGCACCCGCTCCGTCCTGCGGTGTTCCCGACCGGGGTTCGTCGTGCGGGACGTCCTCCTTATCCCTGACCGCCGGCACTTGGTCGCCAGCCAGAGCACGAGGACCGCGGTGAGGACGAGCCAGCCGCTCCGAGGAGCGCGCGGCAGCCGTACTTGAGGGATCGATGACCGCGCCTGCCGCGGCTGCGCTGGGCGCAGTGCGTCAACTGCAAGCAGCCCATATCGGGCAGACGGATGAGTAGATCGTCGCCGCGGCGGAGCAGAGGCGGTGACGACGCGGTGACGACGCGGTGACGAAAGCACGATAACTTGCGAGCCGACCTGTCACTGCTCGGGGGCCGCCCATCGAGGCCAGGCCCGCGCAGCACCGGGAGGCCACACCGATGAGCACCAGGGGCTCGGCCGGATCTCAGCCCGATGCGCTGGTCGGACAGAATTCTCTTCTATCAACCCTGCCCACGCGCGCGTGGCGAGAGGAGGCTCTGGCCCGGGCCGCCGAAGTCGAAACCCCGTTGGACTGGGTCGACCAGCTGCGCCGTCTGCTCACCGCAGCGACCGATCACTCGCGGCGCTCGGCCGCGCTGGTGGCGGTGCTGACCTTCTGCGGGCTGCGGATCCCCGAGGCGCTCGAGGCCGACGTGCGCGACTACGGCCACCGGGTGCTCAAGGTGACGCGCAAGGGCGGCAAGACCGCCCGCGTCGCACTGGCCCCTCCAGTCGTGCGCGCCCTCGACGAGTACCTCGACGGGCGCAGCGACGGGCCAATTTTCTGGCGTCCAACGGCCGCTACGGCTACGGCTACGAGCAGCTGCTTTGGCTGTGCAAGACGGCGGGTCTACCAGCCGGCGTCAGCCCCCACAGCCTGTGCCACAGCTACGCGACCGAATCACTGCGCCTGGGCGCTGCGCTCCAAGACGTGCAAGACGCCCTCGGCCACGCCGACCCACGCACGACACGGCGATACGACCGCAGCCGCCACAACCTCGACCGCTCCCCCAACTACCTGCTCGCCACAGCCTTGACCAGCGAGAATGCTCGATAGCGCTTCTCCTGACCACCTAGCCTGCAGCCCTGGATGACCCCATGACTCCCGTAACGACCTGCTACGTGGATAGTCCCCGAAGGACCTCCGTGTCCTCGGCGAACTTTTGGGCGTTGGTGGCGAGGCTGTCGCAGCCGGCCGTCACGGATTGGTCTCCTGGCCGCTTTGCGGTCGATGGATGACCTGCCCGCCGTCCAGAGCGATCACGTCGGGAGCAACAACCCGCAGGTTACGGGTGACGATATCGATGTTCGGATGTCCGGTGGGAAAGTAAGCGTGCAAGATATGCAGCGCCTGCTCATACAGTTCCCGGGCCTGGGCCGCCTCCCCCAGCTCACTCCAGGCAATTCCCAGGTTGACGAAGGTGCGGGCGACCTCGGGATGATCCGGGCCAAACGCCCGCTCCTCGATGTCCAGCGCCCGCTCAAAAAACTCCCGGGCCTTGGCCGCCTGCCCCAACTCTCGCCAGGCGTTTCCCAGGTTGCCGAGGGTGCTGGCGACCTCGGGATGATCCGGGCCAAACGCCCGCTCCTGGATGCCCAGCGCCCGCTCGAACAACTCCCGGGCCTTGGCCGCCCGCCCCAACTCATTCCAGGCGTTTCCCAGGTTGGTGAGGGTGCTGGCGACCTCGGGATGATCCGGGCCAAACGCCCGCTCCTCGATGTCCAGCGCCCGCTCGAACAACTCCCGGGCCTTGGCCGCCCGCCCCAGCCCGCGCCAGGCGTTTCCCAGGTTGATGAGGGCGACGGCCGTCTCTGCGGACTCTGGCCCGTAGGTGAGCTCGGTCAACGCGAGCAGCCGCTCCCGCGGCGGCCTCTCGGCGGAGGGCTCATGCCGTTGGCGGCTGAATGCGGCCGCCCGCTCCAGCCACTGAGCGGCCGGCTCATCGAGGCTGGTGACTCTGGCCCAGGCTTGGGCGGCGATGTCGGGGGGGCCCTCGGTGTGGGCGCGGAAGCCGATGCACCCCACCGCCTCGGAGTCACCGGCGCCTTCAGCGTCCTGTAGAGCGGCCATCCACATCGGTTCTGCGGGTCCGTTCGTCTCACTGCGCTGAATTTCTATGATTTCGGTGTGCGCGGTGACCACTTGATCGCCCCGGTCATCGCCTCCTCGACGCAGCAGTGAGGCGCCCTGCGGGATCGGGGTGGCGGCCCACTCAATGACATGGGTCAAATGCGCCCGGTCGATCTGCTGGGGCCTTCCCAGGCGTTGTCCAACCAGCTCGGGTAGGTAGTCTATCGGCAGGGGACGGGGTGTGCCGGTACGACCCCAGTCGATCGTGACCTCGACCACCGGACGCGCCAGCGTGCAATCCCCGCCGCCCGGCTCAAAGGGACAGGTGGCAACACCGGCATTCTTGCGTATTCTCAGGGCCGCTGCGGCCGTGAACGCCGCGGCGATGCCCTCGCTGACGTCCACACCCGGATACACCGCCTCGGCTCGCTCCAGCTCATCCAGCGTCGGCAGCCGCTCCAAGGTGACGGGCGCACCGAACTCGGCCGCCACCTCCGGATTTTCGCTGGCCCAGACGGCGTAGCGGGTGGATGAGATGGTCGCCACCACCCGCAACGCCGGCGATTCTCTTCGACAGCGGCGCAGCATCGCCACCACCGTCGCCCCCGGTCCGGTGAACCTATCGACCCGGTCCAGCCACAACAGCAGCCGTATCGGAGGGGCGAGCCGGGACACCACATCCAGCTCGTCGAGGGCGGTCGTCAGTCCCTGCGGCGGCTCGGGAGCCAGCACCAGACGCCTCGTGGAGTCGGCTCGGGCCACCTCATAGGCGGTTCGGGTGGCTCCGCTGGCCGGAGCGCCGATGATCAGCAGCAGCCCCTGCGCCTTGAGCCGCTTCAACGCCAGCGAGTCGATGTCGCCCGACTTGAGGCCGCGCGGCACGTACGGCGCGAGGGCCTCGCCGGCCGGGGTGTGCCGCTGGGCAAGGTCTGACTGCGCCACCCCCAGGATGTAGGGATCGGCATCGGCCAGCGGCGGCGCGGGCCACAGCCGCAGGCAGTTCTGCGCCCGGCGCTGCCACTCCGCCTCCGCAGCCGCCTCGGCCTCGCGCTCCTGCTGCTCCGCCTCCCGCTGCTCCCGCCGCTTGGTTTGCCACTTGTCAAGCTCAGACGCCACCCCCACCGCCGCACCTAGGACTATGGCGATGGACCGCGCCCAGCCGGGCGCATTGAAAGCCGCCAAAATTCCTACGACCGCAGCCGACAGGACAACACAAACCCCCCACACGAGAGACCGCGGCAGCGCTCGTAGCCACGCCAGCCACCCCGAGCCACGCACGCTGTTCTCACTCCCGACGTCTTCAGAGCACTCAGCAGGCCGCCGGTCACCCTGACCACCACCACTACGCCTAAACAACATCACATATGGCTTGGCCTGAGGGAAGAGAGCTCCGCTACCTCATGCAACCGATCACCCGTGGCCTGATAGGGGAGAAGTTACTGAAAGGAGTGCTCGTAAGTTGACGCCGAATGGTACCGGTGTGTCCGGGCGGACCAGGAGTGCCGCAGAAGCCCAGGTCAGGCGGCACAAGCGCCGCGTCCGGATTGAACTTGGGTCAACCTACCAGCAATCCTATTAGTGAGGTTTTCTCACCAGGAATCCGCACCAGCTTGAAGGGGACGGTCGGCGCCGCTGGTCAGGGCTGCGGCGAGTCGTTGGCGACGTCGATCACGGCTGCTCGGCGCGGGTCCCGCCACGTGGCACTTGGCACCTCCGCTGGCACATGCGCCTGACCTGCAGTGATGCCTTCCCTGGCCGTCCGCGGACGGCGAATCCTGGTGAGAAAACCTCAGTATCGGGAGTCGAGGGGGCATCGTTCGGGGAGCTCAGTTCTGCTGTGCCCGCCTGGCGCTGATGCGGCGGTGGATCTCATCGAGCTGCTCGGGTCGAGCATCTCCAGCACACGGCCGGAGGTCGGCTGCTGGAGCTGTTGACCCGCCGCCGCAGTGTGAGTCGGACCGGTTCGTGGCCGTGGTCGGCCCGTCGGGCAGCAGTGCCGATGCCGACCCCAACGGGTCCGTTCCGAGGGATGTATCAGGTCGACGGTGACGACGCTCGGCACAGATGCCGGATCCACCGAGACAGCCACCGCCGCTGGGGCGCGGCGGAAGGCGACAATCTTCGCGGGTCCGATCACCACACCCCACGTGGAGGCCCTCATGCCCACGTTCCACATCACCGTTCGCGGCGCCGATCGCGACGCCATGGCCGACCTCGTGCGCACCCATCGGGTCCGGGTCCTGCCACAGACCCTCGACGAGGAGAGCCCAGAGCCTCGGGTCGATGCCCTGGCCGACGAGACCACCATCCGACGCCTGACCGACGCCGGCTACCGGGTGGAGCAGCACGAAGACGTCACCGAGGCCGCCCGGGAGGACCTCCAGCAGGTCGGCCAGGGCAACCGGTTCGCCGCCGAGCTGGCCGCGGCGACGGAGGCGAAGGAGGAGCGGTCGTGAGCTACCTCAACGTCGCCGAGGTCGAGACCGCGCTGGCACTGGCCGCCCGACCGGCGAACGCCGGCTTCACCCAGCTAATCACCCTTCCCCACCGGACGTGGGAGGGACGGACCTGCTCGGCCCTGCGCATTCACGCCGGTCCGCCGGCGCGCGCCGGCGTCTACCTGCTCGGCGGGGTACACGCCCGCGAATGGGGCAGCCCCGACATCCTGATCAACTTCGTACAGCTGGTCACCGACGCCTATCGCAGCGGCACCGGCATCACCCAGGGCGGCGCCAGCATCAGCGCAGCCCAGGTGCGGCAGATCGTGGACACCCTCGACGTGGTCGTCTTCCCGCAGGCCAACCCGGACGGCCGGCACCACTCCATGACCGTCGACCCGATGTGGCGCAAGAACCGCCGGCCCGCCGACCCCGGCCAGCCGCCCTGCCCCACCGGAGACGGACAGGGCCCCGGCGTCGACATCAACCGCAACTACGACTTCCTCTGGGACTACACCACCAAGTTCAGCCCGAACGCGCCCGTCCGGACCTCCACCGACCCGTGCGAGGAGATCTACCTCGGACCCGGCGCCGCATCCGAACCGGAGACCGCCAACGTCACCTGGCTACTCGACCAGTACCGGTCGGTGACCCACTTCATCGACGTCCACTCCTTCGGCGAGGACATCCTCTACAACTGGGGCGACGACGACGACCAGACCACCACCCCGTCGATGAACTTCCACAACCCCGCCTACGACGACAAACGCGGCGTTCCGGACAGCACCCCGGCCAACGACCCGGCCAAGCCGGACGCGGCCAAATACCGGGAATTCATCCCGGCCGCCGACCTGACCGAGGCGATCACCCTAGGCACCACCATGCGCGACGCCATCCAGGCCGCCCACGGCCGGCGGTACAGCGTGAAGAGCGCCGTCGGGCTCTATCCCACCTCGGGCACCTCCGACGACTGGGCCTACTCACGCAGCTTCCTCGATCCCGCCCGAGGCAGAGTGCTCGGCTACACGATCGAGTGGGGACCGCAGCGGGCGTCGATCTCCAAGAGCTTCCACCCGAACTACCCGGACATGGTCCCGATCATCGAGGAGATCACCGCGGCGCTGCTGGCCTTTTGCACGGCCGTCGCCTCCCACACCGCCGCACCACCACATGCCGACCAGACCACCGCTATCCCTGCGCAGGAGTCGCCGGCCAGCACACCGGCGGAGGCCTCAACCGGACAAGCCCAGCGTTGACCGGCGCCGGCCCCGACCCGTCCGCCCTCGCCACGCCGATACTCACCGACCCCGGCGACCAACGTGAGGACTGACTCATCGCCCCAGACCCATGGCCTGCCGCAGCGACGTCGCCGGGAGCAACATAAATGGGGATTATGTTGTCGGTGGCGTTGTCGCACCCGGCCGCTGGCATCTGGCGCCGCCCTCGGAGCGACCGAGTGAGGGACAGTCGGTCCGAACCGACCGGCTGCGTCGGCGGGCCCACCGCGATCCCTTGCGGTCGGCGAAGATGATCACGTGTCGATCCTCGGCTTCACCTTCCTCGGCGTGCGCACCGAGCGCTTCGCCGACGTGCGCGCGTTCTACCGCGACGTGCTGGCCATGCCGATGATCAAAGACGAGCCGCACGCGGCGTGGTTCGTCACGCCGGCCGGCGATGAGCTGCACGTGTACGGCCCCGGCGACGCCGACCACGACTTCTTCCTGCAGGGACCGGTCGTGGGCCTGCAGGTGGACGACTTCGCCGCGACGCGCGCCGCCATGATCGCCGCCGGCATCCGCTTCCTCGGCGAGCCACAGACCGACGGCGGCGCGATCTGGAACCACTACATCGGCCCCGACGGCAACGTGTACGAGATCATGCAGCGCCCAGGCAACGCCTGACCCCGATCCTCATCGCGCACCAGGCGGCGCCGCTTGCGCCGCGAGGGTCGGCGGAGCTGCCAGGCGACTGCGGCAGCGGCGCCCGGCTGGGTCAACCTCGCCGCGGTCGACCCAGCTGCCCGGTGCCAGGAGCCGTCCTGCCCGGCCCACGCCCGAACACCCGTGTCCGCCACCCGGCGCGGACCAGCACACCGGCGTCCTAGCGATTCGCAGCGGAGGACGGCGCCAGACATGCTGCGCAGCATGGGGACGCACCAGGCGGCCAACCGGACCGCGTGGACCGGCTTGGCACCCGCCTGTGCCGTGGCGGCCGAGCGGCACTGGGCCGTGACCGAGCCGACCTGGGGCACGGCGGGCCGGCCGGAACGGGAACTCGGTCTGCTCGGCGATGTGCGCGGGCTCGACGTCCTCGAGCTCGGCTGCGGGACGGCGTACTGGTCGGCGTGGCTGCAGCGGTGGGGCGCCCGCCCGATCGGGCTGGACCTGACCCGTGCGCAGCTGGCCACCGCCGGCCGGATGCAGGCCGTGCACGGGCAGCGCTTCCCGCTGCTGGAGGCCGACGGCGAGGCAGTACCGCTGCGCGCCGGCTGTGTCGACCTGGTGGTGTCCGAGTACGGCGCGAGCATCTGGTGCGACCCGCACCGCTGGCTCGCCGAGGCCGCGCGCGTGCTGTGCCCGGCGGTCGGCTGGTGTTTCTGGTCAACGCCTGGCTGGCCGTCCTGTGCCAGGACGAGGTCGGGGGCATGTCCGACCGGCTGCGCCGCGACTGGCGGACGCCCCGGCGCATCGAGTGGGCCGACGACGGCAGCATCGAGTTCCAGCGGCCGCCCGGGGAGTGGATCGCGCTGCTGCGCGGATACGGCTTCGAGGTCGAGCGGCTGGAGCACCTGCTCGCCGACCCGGACGTCGACGTGCACGAGCTGTGGGCCGCCACGCCCGACTGGCCGCGCCGCTGGCCGCCCGAAGAGGTCTGGCTGGCACGGCTCCGCGGCTGACCGCCCCTGGCAGTCCGCGCGACCCCTTTGTCCGTCCGGGCACAGACATCCACCCACCGTCGTCGGTGACGAGAGGGATCCTTTGGGGGCGTTGGCCGGGTTGGCCGGAATGTCCCTGAGGCCGCCTTTGGGGACAGTGGCGTCGCCGAGGTGACAGCCCCGTTGAGGGCCGCCGGATACCAAGACCCACTGCGCGCAGGAGCGCGTCAGTGGTTCCGTCCTGGGTCTGGACGACTCGCCGCGTCCGCAGTCCTGGCCGCTTCCCCACAACCGGCGCTCCTCCGGCTGTCGCAGGACGGGGGAAGGGTGGGCCGCAGGCCCAGACGCCGGCTACGACCCGATCGCAGTCAGTTGCCCTGGAACGGCCCCTGCCGGCACATCGGCTGACCCCGACCCGAATCCGCCGCGATTTCCCCGACTCCTGCCGCTGCTGGGCACGCCGGCCAGTCCACCAAAAGCCTGCGGCCGCTCCCCGGGACGACCGCCCGGCAGCCGACGAGGACCAGCGCCCCGCCAGCCAGCGATCAAGAAGACCGCCGCCTCAAGTTAAAGGCGAGCTAGGGCAGTCCTGCGGATCGTGTGCACCACGACTGTTACCGGTTCCGCCTCCTCCTGGCCGGGTCGCAAGACCTGTGTCCTTGAGAGGCCCACTTTGGGACACCACACCGGATATCGATTGAGCTGATGGCGACTACGCGCATGGAGTTGCACCTAACTGCGTGGCCAACTGATGAAGAATGTCGGGTATTGGCGGCCCGTCCACAATCGCACCCGCACCTAGTGCGCGGAGCAACTACGCACCTCCTGATTAGTATGTCGACTGCTAGTCGTCGTTGCTCTATGCTTAGTCACCGGACCGGGCGAGCCGAGCGCGCCACTTGCTTTCGACATCCGCAGCGAGGTCCTCCCTGAGACCCACCGCTCTCCTGTCAACGGGGTAGACGCCGACCTTAAGGTCCAGTGCGTCAGCTATAGGCCTCAACGTATCTGCCATCCTGTAGGCCGTAGCCATTTGCCCCGTAGTCTGGGGGATCAACTCGATCTTAGTTGGGTAATCCCTAAGGATCGTTATCATGTGATCGCTCCCCATCTTGCTAAGAATTGAGTCGAAAAGCTCAAAAACATCTTGGTGATCTGCTGTCAATCCGCGGCCGCGCGAAGTCTTCGTTGGAGCCTCGATCGCCCGGATTATACCAAGAACTTCCTCCAGCAGCTCTCGGTCGGAGCGGTGCGGCGTGGACTTGGTCGAGTCGCGCTTGATGGCTCCTACCTGCTCTTTAAGGTCTGGCCACATATTCCTAAATGCCCTAGTGAGTGCCAACTCGGAGCGCGGAAAGGTAAGTACGGAGTTGATTGCCCAGACAAGGTCGCGAATCCCCTCCTCGCTTAGGTCCTTCATCTGAAATTGCGTGAGGGGCGTGGTGACGTCCGACGGCCCCAGTCGATGCAGTAGCGGCACGACTCGTCCTACGTCCACAGCCTTGCTAAGCGCACCGGCCTCAAACAACAACCACGGAGCCTGGAGGTTTTCAGGAGTGAGACATAGGATTCCGAAATCTGAGTCGTTGAGATGGCCTGAAACTACGTTAGCCCAACGAACCCCGGCCTCATTGTCGCGAGCAGACATATACGGCTGCACTGTTTCAAACATCGCAGGCAGCCACTCGTGGATAGCTTCGGCAATCTGCCGGCTCTCCGCTCCGCTCCAACTGATGAAGACCTTCATAGTATAAGGTTACCCGCTCAGCCTATGCGACAGCCTCTCCAAGTGCAGCCTCCAACCAAAAGGGCTTAGCGCGAGAGATTTAACGGCGCGCCATCCATCGGGATAGTTCAACGAGAGGTATCCCTTAAGCCGCCTTTAGAGACACACCGGAGATCATTGTGGCTGACTGCTTGATCCACGATGCCTTAGCTGGCCGCGCGGCCGGTAGCGTCAGGAGGACGGGCGAGTCGTCGACGGGGGAGCACCGGCGAGCGCGAGCCTCTTGCGCGTGCAGCGCTGGCTGTAGGTGCCGGGGAGCTGATCGACTACCGATGCCTCGACACACCCATCCACATACTCCTCGCCGCTCCTCACAACCGGCTTCGATCCGGCTGCGGCGGGCCGGGGAAAGGGTGGGCCGCAGGCCCATCCCGCAGGGACCAACCTATGAGGTTGAGGTCAAGTCCGGGGTCAAGGTGGTTCGGGCAGGGTGGGGTGGCTCGGCCGGTGTTCCGGTCGAGCTGATCTTGGTGGGGTTGTGCGCTGGTGCGGGCGGTGCCCGGGTGCCCATCTCCGGCCCTACGTAGCGTCAAGCGGGTTGTTCCCGACAGCCTTCATCCGGGCTTGGCGGAGACGGGCGGGGCTGCCCAGGGTCCCTTGCGGGATGTAATCCCGACGCGCATGCGGGCTCGCCCCGCCCGTGACCACCGCCCGCACGATCGGTGAGTGCCAGCGCGCGGTGCCATGCCGCGGGAGTTCGCGGCGGACCGTGGCAGCAAACCGGGACCACCCGGACCGACGGATCACACCCAGATCGCCGGTGTCGGCCACCCGGTCGAGCACGACGGTCACCGCGGCCCGCCAGCTGGCCGACTCCAGCGGCTCGACCGCCGCGCTCAGCACCGCCGGCCAGGCGCACTCGAGCAGGTCACGGATCTGCGCGCCGGCCGCGCCGGCGGCCAGCACCAGGCCGGCGCGGCGGGCGCCCAGGTGTCGCAGGCGGCCCCAGGCCGGCTCTGCCCGCTCGGGCAGGTAACAGCGCAGCTCGGTGACCAGCCGGGCGATGATCACCGCGTCGGAGTCGTCGTTCTTGTTCCGGGTGAAGTCCTCAGCCTCCCGGGCCCGGCCGACCAGCAGCGGCTGCACGCACACAGCCGCACGCCGGCCTGATCGGCGATCTGGTCCAGCACCCGCCAGCGGTGACCGGTCGGCTCACACGCCACCACGACCGAGGAGAAACCCGCCGCGGCCGCCCGGGCCAGTCCCCAGGCCATGGCCTGGGACAGCTGCCAGGCCTTCGCGCGGATCGTGCGCCGAGCGATCACCGCCGAGTCGGGGTCACACAACGCGCAGACCTGCTTGTCTCCGGCCAGATCGAAGGCCAGCACCGCCGACTCACGGGTGACCACCGCCCGCAGCCGAGTCAGCCTCTCATTGCGCCGACGATCACCGCGCGACAGCCGACGAGCCCTACCGTTGGACACGACATCCTCCTGATGCGGTTGGGACACCAAGCCCGTCGACCCCATCAGGGGGATGTCCCAGACCTCCACCGCTCAGGTCGTTACTACGCGAAGCGCTCTTCCGGCGACCCGCTGCAGCCGGCACCCTTGACCGGCTGTGGAGCGGTCCGATCACCGCCCAGGAGGGCTCCGGCGGGGCAGCGACGTATGCACGCCCAAGCCCCGAGTGATGGACAACTCCGCCGAGGTCCCGGCCGGCCCTGCGGGGTCTCACCCGGACGAACTCGTGCCCCACGGGTACACACCGGGTACACAACAGCTTCATAAAGGCGTCGTACCAGCCGTTGCCAGCCATCGGTTGAGTGGACGGTTGACCAGCGCATTCATCATTGACCAACGTCAATCAAGCGGCCTCGGGTCGCCCTCCGGAGGCCTTCTCCAAGGACTCGGCCAAGCTGCCGCCTGTCCGCACACCTTTTAGGCGGCGTCGCCTCCGGTGAACCGCAGCAGGTCGGCGATGGTGACCCGACCTGCTTTCCCCGAAGGCGGGACCGGCGTCCGCGTGGTGTCGCCCTGCAGCAGGCCGAGTGACGTCATCCACCACCAGCTCGATGAGCACGTCGGCGACGACGCGGGCGTTGAGCGGTCCTAGCTCATCTGGGCTTCATAATGCTGATAGCGAGATGCGTGCAGCAGAGTGTCAGATGTGACGACGTCTCCGGGCGAGTTGCAGAGTGACCTGGCCGTCGCGCTGGCCCGCGCCGACCTCGCCTACCTCTGCGCTGCGCTGATGCGTCCTAACGATCCGACGCGGGGCTGGGTGTTCCTCCAGTACGCCGTCATGACGTCCTACGAGGCGAGGCGCTACGTCCGATTGCAGGTCGGGATCGAGGCGCCGAAGGCGATGTGGCCGGAGGAGATGGCGGCGGCGGCGAGGACAAGCGGAAAGTTCTTCGATGACAACCGCCGGTACCTGCCCGGGGTGGTGGACCACTTCGCCGGCCTAATCTTAGCCAACCGATCGTTCTTCCGACCGGAGTCGCGGCGGGCGCGATGGCTGGACCGCCTCCGTCGCGACATGGCGGTCCTGCTCCTGGAAGGCGTGCCGGTGATGACCAACGTGGGCGGGTTCTTCATCGCAGGCCTGCAACCCGGCCAGCTGCGGAAGCAGGACGAACTCGGTCCCCGCCTCCGCGATCTAGCAGCCGGCGTCGGCCAGACGACCGCCTGGATTGGTGCGCCTCAGGACCACCGAGGGCCCTTGCAGCTCGACGCCGAGCGGTTCGCGTGGAGGGACGCGCACACGGCGCAGGTGGTCGGGGCGGTCTTCTGCGGCGACTTCGACCCACCACTGGCCGTCGCCATGCTAACGATCCAAAAGACGGTGACGGCGGCCAACCGGATGTCGCGCACGGACTGTTGTGCGTCCTGCCGAGCTGCCGCCGTCAAGCACCGCTTGATCGTCGCCTACCAGGCCGCCCTCGCGCTCCGGCAACTGCGCGAGAGCGGCCCCATGCTCTCTCCTGCCGGCGCCGCTCACTTGCAGCACGCACTCACCGACCCGCACTGTGAACTGAACCGCCCCCGGCGAGTCCGGAGACTCAGGGTTGTGAGACCCCGACCGCCTGCTGGGCGGGGTGTTGACCGTAGAAGACCTGCTCGTACTCGACCGGGGTCAGGTCGTGGCAGGCGGTGTGCAGCCGGCGGTTGTTGTGCCAGTCGACCCATTCCAGCGTCGCGAGCTCGACGTCATCGAGGCCCTTCCACGGTCCGCGGCGGTGGATCAGCTCGGTCTTGAACAGCCCGATGTGGGTCTCGGCCAGCGCGTTGTCCAACGCGTCGCCGACCGTGCCGACGCTGGGTGCCGCACCGGCGGCCGCGAGCCGCTGGATGCCGCACCGGCGGCCGCGAGCCGCTCGGTGAAGGCAATGGAGGTGTATTGCGACCCGGCATCGTTGTGGCACACAAGCCCGGACAGGTCGGTCACTCCTTCTCGGCTGCGGGTCCAGATGGCCTGTTCGAGGGCGTCGAGCACCAACTCGGTCTTCATCGACCGGGCCGCCCGCCAGCCCAGGATGCGGCGGGAGTGAGCGTCGAGGACGAAGGCGACGTAGACGGTGCCCGACCAAGTCGCCACGTAGGTGAAGTCGGCGACCCAGACGGCATCGGGACGGGCCTGGGAGAACCGTCGTTGGACCAGGTCGGCCGGCCGGGCCGCGGCCGGATCAACGATCGTGGTGCGTCGCCGGCGACCGCGGTGGGCGCCTTCCAGGCCGAGTTCGCGCATCAGCCGCTCCACCGTGCAGCGGGCGACGCCGATGCCCTCGCGGTTGAGCGCCAGCCAGACCTTGCGGGCGCCGTAGACGCCGTAGTTCGCCTGGTGCACGCGGGTGATCTCAGCCTTGAGCTCCTCGTCCCGGATGGCCCTGGACGAGGTGCGGCCACGGGCGTCGTAGTAGGTGCTGGGGGCGATCGGCGTTCCGTGCTCGGTGAGCACGCGGCAGATCGGCTCGACACCCCAGCGCAGCCCATCGTCGGTGCGCCGATCGGCGTGGGCTTCGATGAAGCTCACGAGGTCCGCTGTGGCCGGTCGAGCTCGGCCGCGAAGAAACCCGCCGCCGCCTTGAGGATCTCGTTCGCCCGGCGCAACTCACGGTTCTCCGCCCGCAGCCGACGCACTTCGGCGGACAGCTCGCTGCTCACCCCGGCCCGGACGCTGTCATCGACCTCGGCCTTGCGGACCCACTTGCGCACCGTCTCGGTCGAGCCGATGCCCAGCTTGTGCGCCACCGAGCGCATCGCCTCCCACTCGGTGGCGTGATCCGGCCGGGACTCGGCGACCAGGCGCACCGCCCGCTCCCGCAGCTCCTGCGGATACCGGACGCTTCGATCTGCCACGACTCCATCCTCCTCAAGGACTTGAGTCTCTGGACTCGCCGGGGCGGTTTATACCGTCGCCGCGTCAGTTTCGACCCTCCACTGAACCCGGGGCGGGACACTCCGGGCACTCAAACGCCGCCTGGCCCGCATCGTGTTCAACCTGCTTCATCCCACCGACACCGCCGCCCGGGCTTGCCAGCCGGCCGCGGCTTGACATAGGAGCAACACGAGGACCTCCTGGTCCGGTGGGCGGGTGCCGTGGTAGCTCCACCCTCGGCCAGGAGGTCCTCCTCACCCACTCAGTCGCTCACCGCTGATCACAAGCGGGATCACACAACCAACGTCTCCGGTCAGTACAACTAGATCCGCGCGATGGTGGCGTGCGAGATCGGCGCCCCCTCTCCGGCCAGCGCGGTGGCCAGCAGCCGGGAGGACCAGTGCGTGGCGCCGAACTGGTCGGGCGGCTCGGTCAGGGTCACCCCAGCACCCGATCCCGCAGCGCCTCGGGCAGCGGTGACGGCTTGCCCGGCCGGGGCAGGTCCTCCAGGCCGGCCAACCAGCGTGGCGATCTTCTTGCCGGGTACCTCATTTGCGGCCAGCAGCACGATCCGGGCCCGTTCCACCACCCGAGCCGGCGCGCCCTTGTCCCGAGCACGTCGCTGCAGCTCACGCCGATCGGCGTCGGGAACCTGCACCACCCGCACGTGCGCAGCCATGAGAATGGTCACCCCTGGCCGTGAGATCACATTAAGGAGCACCGCGACGGAGCACTAGCGACCACAGGACTGCGTGTCCTGGCCGTCCAAAAATTGCTGTGCTTCATCGGCTGAGAGATCTCTATTGGCGATTATGCAGGCGATATCGATCCAGGATTGGATGCTCGTGTCCACGCGTTTCACTTCGCCACGCGGGCCAACAATGACGAGTTCACCGCCGTCGACGCTGAAGGCCATCTGGCTCCACGGGTCGCTGACATCGATCGGCTCGCCAATGCGCTGGCGGCTTTCGACGTCCCAAAACTCGTGCTCCGGCGACGAGCTCGCGAGTATGCGGCCGTCAGGACTGAACAAGAGTGTGTACACCCGTCCCTGCGGACGCTCGGATGTCAAACCGATCAAGTTACCACTCTCGACATTCCAGAGACGAACCTGTTCGTCGACGCCTCCCGTCGCGAGAATGTCGCCATCCGGACTGAAAGCCATGCTGGCGACCCGACCGTGGCCGAGGAGCGGCTCGTCGGATGCCAGCTCCTGCCGCTCGACGTCCCACAACCACACGGGCCCGTCGGGTCCTGCGACGGCCAGGGTGCTGCCGTCGCCGTCGAAGGCCATCACCGCCTCATCCCAGTAGGTGAGGTCGAGCTCGGCGTAGCGCTCCAGTTCCTCGGGGACTGGTGGTTGATCCGGGAACGTCGCACGCCGGGATCCCGTCTCGGCATCCACTAGCCCGACTTCTCCCGTGTCGTCGGCGATCGCGATGACGGACCCGTCCGGGGAGAACGCGGCGCCGATCGCAGCGCCATCATCGCGCCACAGCTCGCGACCGGTCTGCGTGTCGATCAGCGCGAGGGCGTGCTCGTCATCCTTCATGATGTCGACCGTCATCCGGGTGCCGTCGCGGCTGAGCGCCGAGCCCGTCCACAGACTCGCATCGGCCGGCCGCGGTATCGAACGCAGCTCATCCGTACGCGCGTCCCAGAGCTGCACCACGGGAGAGTCCGACGAGGTGAAGGCGAAGAGACCGCGCTCGTTCCCGACGACATCGCCACCGGCAATGTCATCCGTGCCGCTGAGGACGTCGGTGACGAGCCGCGTCGTGACGTTCAGGTCGTGCAGGATGACGGCCCCATCGCTGGAGCCAGAGACGAGCAGTCCGCTCGGCCCGAAGGTCACGACCGTCCCGCCCCCCTCTATGTTTCGATCATGGCTGGCCAGTCGCCGCACCGGTTGTGTTAGATCGGCGGTGGCCCAGATGCCGACCTCCCCGTCGTACGTCGATGCGGCGATGAAATCTCCCGTCGGGCTGTAGGCCACTCCGCTGAGCCCGCCCGTGAGGCCCGTAAGGGTGGCGGCCGCCTGGTTCTTCTGCACATCCCACACGAGCACCTCGTCGGACAGACGGCTCTTCGCTACGGCGACCTGGCTTCCGTCGGGGCTGAAGCCCACGCCCTCGTTGGTGCCGGGCTGCTCAGGGAACGAGATCCACTGGGCCTCCCACGTGGCGGTGTCCCACCACGCCATACCGGAGTCGAAATCGATGCCCGCCGAGTAGATACGGCCGCTGTTGGCGCTGAATCGGAGATTCTCGATAGCACCGACATGACCGGTGAGCGAACGTGTGTGGGTCCACGTGGAAGCATCGAACATTTCGATCTGGCGTGGTATGCCCTCGTTCCAGTCGAAGAGCGAGTCGAGGGACGTCGGGGCGCCTCCACCGGCCGCGAGCCACCTGCCATCGGGGCTAAACGCCAGGCTTCTCACCGCCGGGTCGACCACATCGAGCCGCCGCACCAGGGTAAGGGAGGCGGCGTCCCAGATCGCAAGCGTGCCGTCTCCCCCTCCGGTTGCCACGAGCCGGCCATCCGGGCTGAAGGCGACGGCGATGGCGTGTCCGTCGTGCGCGACGGTGGGCGGGGCCAGCGCGCGGCCCGATCGCATGTCCCACACGGCGACGAATCCGTCGTGGTCGACGGCCGCAACAACCGTGCCGTCCGGACTGATGGCGACGTCGGCCACCTCCGCGCCCTCGGATCGGAGGTAGCGCTGCGCGTCCGGCGTCCGCTGCACCGTCGTGAGCAGTGCGTGCCTTGACTCTGCCGTGTCCTGGATTGCCGAGGCCTCGACGCTGAGGAGTGCGGCGCGATCGAGGTGTCGATCCAGGCTGTTGATCGCCGCGGCCGACAGGAATCGGGAGGTCGCCACTTGCCGTTCCTCCTCGGCGCGATTCTTCTGACGGCTGGCCTCCTGCTCCTGGTTGACGGCCACCACGGCGACCACGCTGATGGCTGTCAGGGCGACGAGTAAGGCGGCGAACATCGCCTGCAATCGCCGTCGCCTGGCCCGCCTGCTGGCCTGCTCCGCTCGCCGGCTGCCCTCCAGGAACTCACGCTCCAGTTCGTTCAGCCGCCGAGGCGCACGCTCTTCCCACTCGACGGCCTCCACCAGACGACCACCCCGGTACAGAACGCCGTCGTCCCGGCCGAGCCGTTCCCACTCCTGTGCGGACGCCGTGAGATTCCGGTGGATGCGCAACCCTGCCCGGTCCTCATCAATCCACCCCTGCAGCCGTGGCCAGCCCCGGATGAGGGCCTCGTGCGAGACCTCGATCCACCTCTCGTTGTCCGGACCGTCGGCGTCGGCGTCGGCGTCGGCGTCGGACGACAGAAGCCGGGCGTCGACGAGACGGCCAACCACGTCCTCCACCAGGTCGGCCCCCGGTCCCGTCGACACCTCGCGCATGCTGACGCGGCGACGCGTGTCCTCCGTCCCCTCCCCCGGCTGCGTGAGGCGCAGGAGCAGGTGCCGAGCGACCTCCTGACACTGCAGGGGCAGTTCCGCGTACAAGGCCTCCGCTCGATCGGCCAGCCCGCGCTGCACACCGCCGGTGTCCCGGTAGCCCTGAAGGGTGAGCATCCCCCCGCGTCGCCGCCGCCACGTCTCCAGCAGCGCGTGCTCCAGGAGGGGCAAGGACCCGGGTACACGGACGACGTCTGTCAGGATCGTCTCCACCAGTCCAGGCTCGATGTCGAGGCCCGCCTCGCGCGCCGGCTCCTCGACGACCTGTCGGAGCTCCTCCTCGCTCATCCCGCCGATGAGCATCTGACTCGACCCGGCGAGCTGGGCGATCCCCGGGTGCGCCGCCAGCCGCGAGTAGAAGTCGGCGCGCAGGGTCAGGACTACCGCGGTGCGGCCCCCGGGTATGGCTGAGGCGTAGTGCAGGACCTGCAGGAACGCGGACCTCTGCCGATCGTCCCGGCACAAAGTGAAGAGCTCCTCGCACTGGTCCACGACGATGAGGGCGTGGCGGTCGTGCGGCGCGTCGGCGAACGCTGCGGTCACGGCTAGGTGGAGCGCACGCTCGTCGGTCGCTAGGGCATCCGCGGTGGCCTGCAGACCGAGAGACGGAGCGAGTTCGACAACTTTACCCGCAAGCGCGGCAACGGGGTGCCCGCCCGGTCGCATCACGTGGATCGGCCACGTCTCGCTGCCGGGAACCTTGCCGGCGCGCAGCCGCGGCAGGAGACCAGCTCGCACCAACGACGACTTGCCACTGCCCGACGGCCCGACCACGGCGACAAACCGGTGTTGCTTCAGCCGCTCCAGCAGCCGTTGCACCTGGGCCTCGCGCCCGAAGTAGAACCGTGCGTGTTCTTCCTCGAAGACGTTAAGGCCTCTATACGGGCAAGGAGCGGTGTCCGACTCTACGACGTCGACCGCGCCAAACGGGAGACCGCGCAGCGCCTTGGCGAGGTCCTGTAGCCCACGGTCGGAGTCCGGGCCGCCACGCAGGTCGACCCAGGTCCGAACGGCGAGGAACGGCGGGAGGGTGGCGGGGTCGAACGGGTCCAGACCAGGAAGCAGGACGGGGAAGACCCGGAACCCTCTCTCGTGCGCAGCACGGCTGAGCGCCAAGGCGAATTCTAGTCGCTCCCATTCGCCCACGTCGTGCGGTCCGATGAACACCGCACACGCCGACGACTGCCCCATCCCTTCAGCCATCTCGTCCTGCCACTCGCCTCCCGGAGTCAGGGACCACCTGTCGAACCAGGGCTCGAACCCCATCCGCTTGAGATGGCGGGCGACGCGTTCCACCGCACGTCTGTCGCGCGAGTTGTACGACAGGAAGACATCGAAGCGGCCCGATGTCTCCTGCGCGCTCGGCGTGACCTCCTCCTGCGGACGATCGGTGCCGTCGACGCTGTCCGGCTTCATCGAGACCTCTGGCACCGGACGAGTGCAGGTCCATCTCCGCTCAGGAGAAGGCGACCTACACCGCGCATCCCGTGCGCGCCACCGTCCACGAGACGAGCCTCAGCCGTGATCCCGGTAGCCAGCTCGACGCCATGGAGGGCTACGTCGTCAGAGCCATATTGTGGGTGATGTCCCACGACCTCCCGGCTCATGACGACCGAGACGACCGATGGTCGTCCGTCGGCTGCCGCAACGGTCCGCGGACGGGTGCAACACCCTCCGGCACGCAAGCGTCCAACAGTGGGGTGCGACGCTTCATCGAGGCGCTCACGCCGCCGGGCTCAGGGAGGATCGCCCTCAGTCGCATCAGTCCCCCGGTGCGCGGGTAGGTGACAGGAATGCCAGCACGAGGATCGTGACGGCACCGTCAATGATTTGTCACGGCATGACGTTGCGCCGAACGGCCCGCGTCAGGTCGTCAGGCACTGGTAGCCCAGAGGGACTGCCCCTGGTTCGGTTGACTCCTTGCCTGTGAGGCTGCGGCCTCGCTGGAAGGATCAGCACTGTGCCCAAGCCGTTCCCGGCGGAGTTCCGTCGTGACGTGATCGCCGTGGCCCGCATGAGCGAGGCGTCGGTTGCCCAGATTGCCCGGGACTTCGGGATCTCGGAGTCCTGTCTGCAGCGGTGGCTGAAGATCGCCGACCGCGAGGACGGCCTCACCGGTGGGTCTTCCTCGGCGGTCGCCTCGAGCACCGGCGTTGACCTAGAGGCCGAGAACCGCGAGCTGCGCAAGCGGATCCGGCTGCTGGAGCAGGAGAACGAGGTTCTGCGCCGGGCGGCGGCCTATCTGTCGCAGGGGAACCTGCCGGGAAAATGACGCTCCTATGCCTGTCAAGTAGCGGCGACGACTGCTGATCCATGGTCGAGCAGTCGCCAGATCCGTCGGGCCAGATAGCGCTTGATGCAGCGCTGGGCCTCGCGCTGCGTCTTTCCGTCGGTGGCGCGGCGAAGGACGTATTCGCGGGTTGGTGAATGGCAGGAGAGTCGAGTGATCATCACCTGGTGAAGGGCGCGGTTGAGGTGCCTGTCGCCGCCACGGTTGAGTCGAAAGCGCGTGACCTGCCCGCTGCTGGCCGGCAACGGGCTGGTACCGGCCAGAGCAGCGAATGCGGCCTTGGAGCGAATCCGCCCGGAGTGAGACCAACTCACCCACAGCTGCGCCGCCACGATCGGGCCGATACCAGGCTCAGCCAGAAGCTGTGGAACGTTTGTGGCCGTGAGGGTCTTCAGGTCGGCCTCCACGGTCTTCGCGTCCTCGGTGAGGGCTCGAGCGCGGCGGGCCAGCCGCCGAAGTGACTGCAGGCGCACCCGCGTCTCGACCTCATCGGAGCCGCGCGGGCGGAGCGCGGAGCAGGCGGCGATCAGGCCGGCGATGCTGCGATCGCGCAGGCGCTGACGCAGCTCCTCGGGCGCGGTCAGCACCAGATCCCGCATCTGATTGAGCACCGCGGTGCGGTGCCGCACCAACCGGTCGCGCTCGACCAGCAGAAGTCGGGCGGCCTCCCGATCCCCATCGATCCGGGGCTGCCGGACGAAGCCGGCTGCCAACGCCGCACGGGCCGCCAGCAGCGCGTCGATGGGATCGCTCTTGCCGGCGCGCCGGGCGCGCCGCGTCGGCCGATCGACCTCGGTGAGCTGCGCGTCCACGGCCGCCAGCGCGCGGCAGAGCCCGGCTCCGTGGCTGCGGGTTCCCTCGATCGCCCAGAGCACCCGACCGCCGGGCGCCTGCTCGGCCGCCCAGGCGAGCAGGCGGGCGTAGCCGGCCGCGTCCGCGCTGATGACCAGCACGGCCAGCTGACGGCCGACCATGTCCACGAGCGCGGCCGTGTGGGTGTCGCGGTGGGTGTCGACGCCGATGACCGCGTCGAGGTCTTCTCCGGACATGCTGCCTCTCTCGTCGATGGAATGAACAGCTCGACCCGGAAGGCAGCACCGAAGGGGCAAATCTGTAATGAGGCACGCCAGCGGCGGCCAGGCTCCTAATCAAGCCACACGATGCTCGGGCCGGCGCCGGTGAACCGAGGACACGCCATTTTGAAGGCACGCCGAACCGGCGGCCAGATATACCGTGAGCCACTCGCGATCACCGGCACCGACCCTGGCAGTCCTCACCGGGCCGCCGCCACCAAGACTTACAGATCTACCCGCTGGTCCAAGAACTCGCCGCTGACAAGATTCCCGTCGCGGTGACCTGCCGGGTGCTCGGCTTCTCCAAGCAGGCGTTCTACAAGTGGCAGGCCAACCCGGTCAGCCAGCGCGACTGGGACGACGCGCACCTGATCAACGCTGCGATCGACATCCACCACGACGACCCGGAGTTCGGCTACCGCTTCATCACCGACGAGCTCGCCGAGCAGGGGGTGCTGGCCTCCCGCAACCGGGTCAACCGGCTCTGCACCTCCCAGCGGCTGTGGTCGGTGCACTCGCGCAAACGCGGCCTGAACCGCAAGCCAGGCCCGCCGGTGCACGAGGATCTGGTGTTGCGCGACTTCACCGCCGAGGCGCCCAACCAGCTGTGGCTGACCGACATCACCGAGCACCCCACCGCCGAGGGCAAGCTCTACCTCTGCGCGGTCAAGGACGCCTGCTCCAAGCGCATCGTCGGCTACTCCATCGGCGCCCGGATGACCTCCGAGCTCGCGGTGAATGCGCTGAACAACGCCTTGGCGCTGCGCGGGGCGGTGGAGGCGATCGTGCACTCGGACAGAGGCAGCCAATTTCGTTCCCATGCCTACGTCCGGGCCTTGCGGGACGCGCAGCTGCGCGGCTCGATGGGCCGGGTCGGTGCCTGCGCCGACAATGCCGCCATGGAGTCGTTCTTCAGCCTGCTGCAGAAGAACGTCCTGAACCGCCAGCGCTGGACCACTCGCGAGCAACTACGCCTGGCGATCGTCGTCTGGATCGAGAAGACCTACCACCGCCGCCGGCGCCAAGACGCCCTCGGCCGCCTGACCCCCATCGAGTTCGAGACACTGACCCAGACCGCTCACGCGGCCTGACCCCGCCTACCGAACCGAGTCAACCGAAGTCTGGGCAGTCCCCTTCGCCGGGCTATTTCCGCGCAGCCCTGGCGCCGCGCATCAACCGCTGCACGGTGCAACGGGCAACCGGATGCCCCCGCCGACGCAGCTCACGTGCACCTTCCGGGCGCCGTAGACGCCGAAGTTGTCCGCGTGCACCTTTGCAATCAGCGTCGGTTGATGCGGCAGTTCAGTAGTTGATGCGACAGTAGTCGGTGCCGTTAAGATAGCCTTCGGAGAAGGCCTGCTGACGTTGCACTCGCGTGCCGTGAGTGCTGGGATCGAACCACACGCCAGACCCTTCCTCCCACAGCCAAGAGAAAATGGCGTTGGCATCGCCTTCTTCTTCAATGATAGTCCCGTCGGCGATTTGGCGCTGGAGAAAGGATCCGGCGAGGCAATCGGCGTTGAGTTCCCGACGGTACGGCGGATTCCACGTGTCATAATGCGGTTGCTGTTCCATCCAAGTGTCCTGAACCGCATGCCCCCACTCATGGGCGAGAATCAAGAATGTCGTCGCGCCACCGGGGTGGGCGGGTAAGTAGGAGGCGAACCAATCCATGTCGAAGGCGATATACTCGTCCTGATCGACCGGGCAGTAGTAGGCGTTTTGCGGCAGCTGTCTGGCGTCGGAGCCGCACGAGGAATTGCCGGTGGTGTGATAGTACTCGTAGCGGTCTGGAGTGTCGAAGCTGAGTCCATACAAGCGGTTCAGTTCGTCGACCCAGAATCGGTTCAGGATGGGAAGCAACTGGTCGGCATCACGCATGACCTGCTCTTCGGCGTCGCTTCCCAGCGTCTCGCCGCTAGTGGTATTTTCTCCTCCTGAATCCTCACGGCTCGTGCTGCCGCCCATCGGGTTGTCGTCACCACACCCGGTTAGAGGGAAAACCGAAAGGAGGATCAAGATGAGCCGAGCCGCACCTCTAGGGTGCGACGGCGACGCTGCGGACGGCTTGGAGGCCAGCATCTCGATCCCTGCCCCGGTTGAAGCGTGTAGGTTCCACCAGACCTATCCGGACATTTCTAGCTGCCCGGCGTCACGGGTGCGTCACTGAGGTTTTCTCACCAGGATTCGCCGTCCGCGGACGGCCAGGGAAGGCATCACTGCAGGTCAGGCGCATGTGCCAGCGGAGGTGCCAAGTGCCACGTGGCGGGACCTGCGCCGAGCAGCCGTGATCGACGTCGCCAACGACTCGCCGCAGCCCTGACCAGCGGCGCCGACCGTCCCCTTCAAGCTGGTGCGGATTCCTGGTGAGAAAACCTCACTGTGCCATCACTACGGCGCATATGCGATGCACTAGCGGACGATGTCGCCCAGCTTTCGCTCTTGAGATCAGGACGTTGAGCTGGGCGTGCGTTGGCGGGCCGGGTCCGCTCGCCCGAGGGCGTCCGTCCGAATGTTCTGGACAGGAGCCGTTGTCCACAGGGAGCGATTGCGCGGGAGCGCCCCGATGCTCGCGCCTGCACCGGCTGACTGGAGGACAACTAGGGACTGTCCTGGCGATCTTGCATCGGTGTGATTCAGGCTTGGTTGATGGTCGGCCGACATGAACTCACCGACGCCGCCTGGGCTCGGATCGAGCCGCTGCTGCCTGCCACCGGCGGTCGGGGCGGGCGGTGGCGCGATCACCGGCAGGTGATCAACGCGATCCTGTGGCAGGCCAACACCGGCGTGCCATGGCGTGACCTGCCCGATCGGTACGGGCCGTGGAAGACCGCGCACGAGCGGCTGCGCCGGTGGACCGCCGACGGCACCTGGGATCGCATCTTCGAGCACGTGGTGGTCAAGGATGACGCGGTCGGCGCGGTGGAGTGGACGATCAGCGTGGACTCCTCCTCGGTCCGGGCCCACCAGCACGCCGCCGGCGCCCGGAAAAAGGGGGCTGCAGTGCACCGGTCGAAGCCCTCGCGGTCGACGGGGAGGCCCTTGGCCGCTCCCGGGGCGGACTGACCAGCAAGATCCATCTGGCCGTCGACGGGCGCGGCCTGCCGATGGCCGTGCTGCTCACGCCCGGGCAGGCCGGGGACAACCCGCAGCTGCTGCCGCTGCTCGACGGCATCCGGGTACCGCGAGTGGGCCCAGGGCGGCCGCGCAAGCGTCCCGATCACCTGATCGCTGACAAGGCCTACTCCCATCCCTCCACCCGCCGGGCGCTGCGCCGCCGCGGGATCACCCACTCGATTCCGGAGAAGCGTGACCAGCGGGCGCACCGGCGCACCCGGGGGTCGGCCGGTGGGCGACCGCCAAAGTTCGACCGTGACCGGTACAAGCAGCGCAACGTCGTCGAACGGTGCTTCAACCGGCTCAAGCAGTTCCGCGCCCTGGCCACCCGCTACGCCAAGCGCGCCGCCTACTACCGAGCCACCCTGCTGCTGGTCAGCGCGATGCTCTGGCTCCGCGCATGATCCGCGGGACAGTCCCTAGGAGCCTGCTGAAAAAGGGGCTCGTCGGGCGCCGGATTCGGCGTGACGATGGGGGTCGTGCAGGGCACTTCCCCGGCCCAGCATGGGGTGATGGACGCCGAGTCGCCGCTGGGTGATCTGTTGCCCTCGGGCAGCGTGTACGCGTTCTTGGCCGAGCACCGTCGGGAGCTCTTCCCGGATGCGATGTTCGCCGACCTGTTTCCCTCGCCGCTGGGCCGCCCGAGCGTGCCGGCCGATGTGGTCGCGGCGGTGCTGGTGTTGCAGGCGCTGCAGGGCCTCTCGGATCGGGAGGCGGTCGAGGCGCTGACGTTCGACCTGCGGTGGAAGGCAGCGGCCGGTTGGCCGCTCGCCGCGGCCGGGTTCCATCCCACGGTGCTGACCTACTGGCGGCGCCGGCTGGCGCGTTCGGCGCGGCCGGATCGGATCTTCGACGCCGTCCGCGAGGTGGTCGCGGCCACCGGCGTCCTGACGGGCAAGACTCGCCGGGCGCTGGACTCGACGATCCTGGAGGACGCGGTGGCCACCCAGGACACCGTGACGCAGCTGATCGCGGCGATCCGCCGGGTGCGCCGGGAGGTGCCCGGTGCCGCCGAGGTCGTTGCCGCGCAGTGCACCGGGCACGACTACGACGACCCGGGCAAGCCCGCGATCACCTGGAACGATGCTCAGGCCCGCGGCGAGCTCGTGGACGCACTCGTCGGTGACGCGCACCGGCTGCTGGGCCATCTGCCCGAGCAGGAGTTGGGGCCGCGGGCGGCCGAGGCGGTCGCGCTGCTGGCCTTGATCGCCGGCCAGGACGTCGAACCGGTCGAGGGCGGCGATGGCACCGATGGTCGCTGGCAGATCGCCCGGAAGGTCACCGCAGACCGGGTCATCTCCACCGTCGATCCCGACGCCCGGCACGCGCACAAGACCGTGCACCGGCGCACCGACGGGTTCAAGGCCCACCTGATCGCCGAACCGGACACCGGGCTGATCACCGGCTGCACGCTGACGAAGGCCAGTGGCCCCGACACCGGCGATGCCGCCGTCGGCCTCACGCTGCTGACCGCCGATGCCAGCATCGGCGGACCGGTGCAGGTGCTGGCCGACTCCGCCTACGGCACCGGGGTGATGCTCGCCGCCCTGGCCACCGCCGGCCACACCGCGCTGATCAAGCCCTGGCCGACCCGGGCGCTGATCCCGGCGGGATTCAGCACCGCCGACTTCGTCGTCGATGAGGCCACCGGGACGCTGACCTGCCCCGCCGGGCACACCGTCGCCTTGACCCGAATCACACAGGTCGCCCGATTCGGCCATCACTGCACCGGCTGCGCCCTGCGGGCCCGCTGCACCACCAGCCCGCACGGGCGCACCGTGCTGATCGGCGAGCATGACGCGCTGCAGCGGGAGCACCGCGCCCGCGCTTCGACCGCGGACTTCCAGGCCGCCTACCGCCGGCACCGGCCGATGGTCGAACGCAGCATCGCCGGGGTCACCCGGGGCGCCCGCCGAGTGCCCTACCGGGGAGTGACCAAGAACGACACCTGGCTGCACCTGCGAGTCGCCGCGATCAACCTCCGCCGCCTGCTGACCCTCGGACTCACCGGCACCGATCGAGGTTGGGCGCTGGCCCCTTGACCAGCACACCCCACCGGGCCACCGTGGGCGCGGGCAGGGCGACCTCTTCGTCGCACCTCCGGGTGCTGACCTCACTGAGCAGCTATGACTGCCGCGAGGCGCCCTGCCCCTTATTCAGCAGGCTCCTAGAGGGGACCAGGAGGATCCTCAGGTCGGCCGCGGACCCGCAGTGGTTCTCCAGTCCGTGGGGCACGGGTCCCCCGACTGTCGTCGGCTTACCGAAGAACGTGCTGCAGAAGCCCGGGCCGCGCAGGTCGGCCAGGGACAGCATCGCGGAGTGACACCCGGGCATCGACCCAGGACGAACGAGGCGGTCCGGGGGACCGCTTACCGGGACGGGGCCGAACCCAGTCGCAGGACCGGGGGGTGCTCCGGCGTCTCGGCGCCGCACCCCGGCGTCGGCAGATGCAGGGTCTCCGTCGCTGGCAGGTGACGCGCCACCGATGGCCGCTACACGAGAACAACCGGAGACAGTCAGACAAGGCTGGTCGTGAAGTGTCACCACCGGGCCCGAAATGGCGCCTTCTGTGGTGAAACCACCGCCCACACTGACGACCCGGGAGCCCAGCCATGCCCAATCCCACCGCCGACCACGAGCCCGAGTTGCTCACCATCGCCGAGGCTGCGGACGTGCTCCGGGCCCCGTCGCCACCCTCCGGTACTGGCGACACCTCGGCACCGGCCCGAACAGCTTCCGACTCGGCCGGCGCGTCCTCTACCGCCGCGCCGACCTGCACACCTGGATCGACGCACAAGCGAACCAGGCCTCGCGCCGATAGCCCCGCATCTGGCGGAGAGCGGCTGGACCAGCACGGGCCGCTTCCGGCCCCGGGCACACGGTCAGGCCTGGTGGCCACCCCCGGCTGTGGACAACGACGGGCATCCACAGAAGCCGAACGGGACAGGTTCCGGGCAGCCTGGCCCCCAACGACCTGGTTGGCTCGATGGGCCGGGTCGGCGCCTGCGGGGACAACGCCGCGATGGAGTCCTTCTTCGCCCTGCTGCAGAAGAACGTGCTCGACCGGCAGCGCTGGGACCACCCGCGAGGAACTCCGGCTGGCGATCGTCACCTGGATCGAGCGCACCTATCACCGCCGCCGGCAACGCCGCCTGGGACGACTACCCAGCGGGCTCGTCTTCGACCGCACGGTCACCGACGGCTGAGCCGCCCCATCCGGCGCGGGGCGCCAGCGTCGGGATTGAGAAGCCGCACGTGCCGGTGGTGACATGGTGGCGCAGCCAGCACGCTGATCAAGTTGGGAAGCGGGCTACCGACACCGCGAGTGGGCCGACGGACAAGCGGTGGATGCCGGTCCAACGCCCGTCCGCAAGACAGCCCATCGCCGCCTCGCCATCACCGAAGACCTGTTGCCAGTCCCCATCCAGTCCCCAAGACGTTCAGCTCAGATCATCCTCGGCCGACGCTGACAAACGTAAAAGCGCAGGTCAACGGCGCTACCCGTGAACAGCCGCGGGTCAACAATCACGCGGGCGGAGTTCGCGATGCACAACGACAGTTGAGCCATGCAGCGCCCTGCCCGATGGCTGAGCGCCTCCCCCAGCGCCCCACCTCACGCCACGGTCGCAGGCTCCACCGACAACGGCCACGACTCGCGTGCCGGCTACGGCAATCACCGCAAGCAGAGCTGTCGAGCTTCGTCACCTCGCCGAGCAACGCTCGATCAGCGAGGTCCTCGACGAGGTCGAAGCGCAGCACGGCGGTCGCGTCGGCTTGCAGGCGGCCGTGGCCGACCTGGACGAAGAACGCTCACAGCGCTGATCGTCCAGGCGAGCGCGCAGTGATCGTCATCGACGCCTCAATCCTGGCCAACGCCCTCGCTGACGACGAGGCGGCTGGGGAGGCTGCCCGCGGTGAGCTGCGCGCCGCCGATCAGGTCACCGCGCCCGACCTGGTCGACGTCGAGACCGTCTCGGTGCTCCGCAAGCGCTGGCTGGCTCACATGCTGACCGACCAGCGTTTCGAGGTCGCCGTCGGGCATCTGCAGCAGCTGCGGTTCGAGCGCGTCCCCACGCTGCGCCTGATGCGGCGCGCCTTCGAGCTGCGCGCCAACGTCAGCGCCTACGACGCCTGTTACGTGGCCCTGGCCGAGCGGTTGGAGTGCGAGTTGATCACGGCGGACGGCCGGCTGACCGCCGCTCCCGGCCCGCGGTATGCCATCCGCGTCCTGCGCTGACAGCGCCTCTCGCGTGAAACGCCGGGACCGGTACCCCTGCCCCGTGTACGTATCAGCCATGCCCACACGATGCCCATAAAAGGGCCGTTTCAGGCCGTCGACAGTAATCGACCGCCAACGGCAAAACCGCAGCTCAGAAGGCTTATTGCTGGTAGTCGCACAGGTCAGAGAAGTGTTCTGAAAGATCTCATAATCCCTGGGTCGTGGGTTCGAGCCCCACCCGCCCCACCCGTGGAGCCGCAGGTCGGCGCGGCGGCCGTTGTCCCGTCAAGATCCCGGATCTCGGCCGGCGCCCACAACACGCTCCGTGAGCGCCTCCTGGTGGGCGGCGTCCATGCGCTCGGCGAGGGCGCTCAGGTCGTCGTCGAAGGGGCCCGAGTAGACGTCGAGCGTCATGGCGGCGGAGGCGTGTCCGAGCATCCGCTGGACGGCCTTCACGTGGGCGCCGGAGGCGCCCAGGAGGCTGGCCGCGGTGTGCCGGAGGTCGTGCGGGCTGAGGTTCTCCAGTCCTGCTGCGGTAGCCCCCGGGTCGAAGAAGCGGCGGCGGGAGTTGCCCGACCGGAGGACCGCGCCCTGCGGCGAGGTGATGACGAGGTCGTCGGGACCCTTGCCCTCGCACCGACGCCCCAGCGGCTCGGCGAGCGCGACGGGGAACGGGACGGTCCGCTGCTGGCGCGTCTTCGGTGCGCCGAACTCCACGGTACCGCCGACCTCAGTGGCACTTTCGGCGATGGTCAGCCGGCGGCGGAGGAGGTCGACGCGACGGACGCGGAGGCCGGCCAGCTCGCCGAAGCGCAGTCCGGTGTAGGCGAGCAGCCGGACTGCGTCGCCGTACTCCCCCGCCGCCTCGGCGAGCCGCTCGACCTGCTCACAGGTGAGGAACCGCGCTCGCCTCGCCGCACCTGAGGGAGTGGGATCCCGACGGCCGGGTTGCGTGGGATGCGCCCGTCGCGGACGGCGAGGTCCAGCAGCAGCGACAGCACCCGGTGGGTCTGGCGGACGGTGGCCGGCGTGAGACCCCCGGCACTCATCTCCGCCACCCAGGCGGCGACGTCGGCACGTGTGACGTCGGCCAGCCGGTACCAAGCCCAGCGCGGAAGGACCTGTGACCGTCGCCACGACCGGTAGCGGTAGCGCGGGCTCGGCTCGAGGCCGGTCTACGCGTCGAGCCAGCGTCGGGCGTCGACCTTCCGCCGGAAGCTCCTCCACCGAGCGCGTACGCCATCCGGCGGCTGGGGGGAGCCCTGCGGTCCCTCCCGCGTCAGCGGCTCCATCGGTCTGGCGGCACGCTCCGCCGCTGTGTCGGGTCGATCCGCACCGAGGCACTTCCCCGCGCCCGTGCACAGACGTCACCCGATCCGTCCTGGCTCACCTGGCAGAGCCGCCGACGGTCCCGTTCCGGCGGGCGTGCAGGAGCTCGACCGCCGCCTGCTCCACCGCGGCGGCGAGCACGTCGAGGTCCCCGACCACCGAGGGGTCGGCGACCAGCCCGAACCCCAGCCGGTCGGCCACCGACAGCACCCCCACCCGCAACGCGTGGTGCTGCGCGACCTCCACGAGTGGGGAGACGGCGCCGACGGGCGCGCCGAGCACGGTGACCGCCCGGTCGGGTCCCCGGACGTTCGACACGTTGAGCGCGAACGAGCGCCCGCTCCGCTGCAGCCGCTGCGACCAGCCGGCCAGGCGGGGCGAGAGCTGCGCCAACCGGTCCACGAGCTCGTCGAGCTCCTGGGCGTCGTGGCGGGCCTTGCGTTCCGCGGTCTCCCGGCGGACGGCGAGCAGCCGCGCCACGGGGTCCGGCTCGTCCACCGGCAGGTCCACCCGGAAGTAGGAGTCGCGGTTGCCGACGTCGTCGCCGTCGTGGTGCAGGGTCACCGGTACCTTCACCGTCAGCCCGTGGAGCGGCCCGTGCCGGTGCTCCAGCCACCGGCGCAGTGCACCGGCCACCACCGCGAGCACGGCGTCGTTGAGCGTCGCCCCGGCCAGCCGGCGAGCGGCCTCGCGCAGACCCGCCACCGGTGCCACGGCGAGGGCCACGTCCCGCTCGCGGCCGACCCGCGCGTCGAACGGGGAGCGCCGGAGTCCGGGGAGGAGCTCGCCGGTCAGCACGCCGGACAGCGAGGAGCGTCCCTGCTCGGCTCCGGACGTCCCGGGGTCGGCGGTCGCGGAGCGGCGCCCACCGGCGCCTGCCGCGGCCGGCGCCGGGTCCCACAGCACGTCCTCGGCGAGGCGCATGACCGTTCCGCCGTCGGCCAGCGCGTGGTGCACCCGCCACACCAGGAGCGCGCCCCCACCCGTGAGCGGGCCGAGCACGTCCATCCGCCACAGCGGCCGGCTGCGGTCGAGGTGCTCCCCGAAGAGCCGGGCCAGCTCGGTGCGCACGCCCGCCTCGTCGACCGGGCCGGCACCGTCGACGACCCGGACGTGCGCCGCGACGTCCACCTCGTCAGAGCGCCACGTCGGCTCGTCGGACGTCCCGCTCAGCCGCCAGGTCAGCCGGGGCGCGGCCGGCAGCCGCTGGGCGACCGCGTCACGGAGCTGACGCAGATCCGGAGCACCTCCCGGCAGGTGGACCACCGTGGCGGTGTGACCGACCAGCCGGGCATCCTCCAGGGCGAGGATCGTCCGGTCCTCGGCGGTCAGCGGAACCTGCACGGCAGCAGCCTTCCGGTGGGGCGTGGGTCCGGACAAGCAGGATCCCCGGTCCCTACCCGTCGTCCCGTCGCGGTGCATCCGGCCGGTGGTGTCCGGACTGCAGGGGCCGTGGATCCGGAGCGCCCCGGCGGCTGCACGACCGTCCGCCGGTCCCGTCACGAGCCAGGGTCGTCGACAGGCGATCCGGCGACCGCTACGTTGCCGCTCGTCGGCATCGACCGTGCCAGGTGGAGGTGTCGTGTCCATCCGCCGAGGCGGCCGCGCCCGAGACCGGAGCGCCCGTCCGCCGCTGGAGCCGATGGCCGGGCCGAGGGCGCCCGATGAGCACTGAGTTCTGGCTGCACGGGTTCCCCGTGCCGCGCCGGGCGACCGCCCTGGCGGTGCAGGCGGAGGCCTGGGGGTTCGACGGCCTGCTGCTCGCCGACAGCGAGAACCTCGTGGGTGATCCGTACGTGGAGCTGGCCCTCGCCGCCCGGTCGACGCAGCGGTTGCGGCTCGGTCCCGCCGTCACCAACCCGGTGACCCGCCATCCGGCGGTCACCGCGTCGGCCCTCGCGACGCTGCAGATCGAGTCCGGCGGGCGGGCCGTGGTCGTCCTCGGTCGAGGCGACTCGGCGGTCCGGCAGCTGGGCCTGCACCCGGCCACCACCGAGGAGCTGGAGCAGGGGCTCGACCAGTTGCAGGGCTTCCTCGGCGGGCGGGCCGTTCCCTCCGGCGGTGGGGTCGCCGCCCGCATGGGGTGGATCGAGCCCTTCCACGCGGACGAGGTCCCGGTGTCGGTGGCCGCGACGGGTCCGACGACCATCGCGGTCGGAGCCCGCCACTGTGGGCGGGTGGACTTCACCGTGGGGGCCGATCCACGGCGGGTGGCCTGGGCGGTCGCGGAGGCACGGCGCGCCGTCCAGGGCCAGCGGGCTGCACTCTCGCTGGGGGCCTTCGTCAACGTCGCCGTCCACCCGGACACCGCGGTGGCGCGCGACCTGGTCCGCGGGAGCGCGGCGATCTTCGCCCACTTCGTCAGCGAGGGTCCGCACGACGTCGTGCCGGACGACGACCGTGCCGTGGTGGAGCGGGTGCGCGCGGCCTACGACGAGGCGGCCCACGGACTCACCACGGCAGGGCAGGCGACACTGCTCCCCGACGCCTTCCTCGATCGCTTCGCCGTCGTCGGCTCCCCTGAGCACTGCACCACCCGGCTCCGTGAGCTGATCGACCTGGGACTCGACCGGATCATCGTGGTCCCCGGCTCCCGGGACGCCGACCCCGACGTCCTGGCCGCCTCGAACGAGCTCTTCGCCGCCGAGGTGCTACCGAGGCTCCGGACCGCGACCGGCGCGGGATGACGGACCGGATGCCCACGCAGGGCAGCCGGCCTCGCTCGTGCTGCTGGGGCACGTCGACGAAGCCGCCTGGGCATGGCCCCACGTGCCCTCCACCGGCCGTCGGATCAGGGCGCCGGGAGCGGCACCTCGGTGACCTCGATCCAGCTGTCACCACCGAAGTGCACGGTGTTGCGGCAGGGGTAGGGCGGCACGGGCATGTCGAACTGCGCGTAGCCCTCACTGGGGTCTGCACGCAGCAGGTCGACCCGGCTGGCGAGCTCGAGCCGCAGGGTGTCCCCGGGGCGCAGCAGCGTCGGCCCGGGCGTGAGGCTGAAGCGCAGGACGACCGGCTCGTCCGGGACGAGGGGTTCACGGAGCCCGGCGTCGATGGCGATCTCCAGTGGCGTGCTGCGTCCCTCCTCTTCGGTGCGGGACGCGGGACGGATGGCGCCGAGGGAGAGCCGGTGGCACTCGCCGGCGGCGTCGAGCCGGGACAGTCGGGCCACGACGTAGGAGTCGATCTCGTTGCAGCTGTACGTGAGCCGGGCAGTGACCGGACCGGCGAGCCGGGTGTCCCCCTCGACCGGCAGATCGAAGGCGAGGACCTGGTCGGCCACCTCGTCCAGGCCGCCGAGCTGCGGCAGTCCCAGGGGGACGGCGACCCAGGACCCGGAGCCCTCAGCCGTCGCCTCCCGGCTCAGCCGGCAGGTCGTGGCGTCCTCGTCCGGGGGCCCGAGGTGCAGACGCCGGACCTCCCCGCCGGCGGGCGGGAAGGCGGTGTCGCTGTCGAAGCGCTCGGCGCCCTCGACCCAGTAGCGCACGTGCGGCTGCTCGGCGTAGCCGTTGTCGGTGCCGCGCAGGACGTGGTCGAAGAAGGCCAGCGCCTCACCCTGCCACGAGTAGACCGGCAGGTCGTAGGCGGGCGGGGCGAGGATGAGCCATCGGGAGTCGGCGGGCGTCCCCGCGTTGGCGACCAGGTCGTAGCAGCCGAACTGGTGCAGGTTGAAGTATCCGAGGTTCTGCACGACCGTGAAGGGCACCTCGACGTCGCCGAGCGTGGCAGTGGGGCCCTCGGGGATTGTCGCCTGCGCGCGCGTCTTCTCGTCGAACATCCAGGCCGCGTAGACGCGGCGCATGAACTCCACGGGCGTGGCGGTCTCGAAGGACGTGAACATCCCCGACACCCGGTGGTGGACCAGCCGTTCGAGCAGCGGGTGCAGCGGGCCGTTGGTGACCTGGCTGAGGAGCGCACGACGGTCCGGTGACAGGCGCTCGTCGTAGTTCTCCTGTGTGTAGTTCGCGCCCATCCAGATGGCGACGAAGAACCAAGCGGGCACGCCGGCGAAGTGGACCAGGTGGCGCCACAGGTCGGTCGACACCTCGTTGCAGAACAGCGCCCTGAGCGCCGGCGGCTTGCGCGCGGCGACGCTGAGCTGGGACACGGCGTAGTAGGAGGTGCCGAAGAGGACGACCTCCCCGTTGCACCACGGCTGCTCGGCCGCCCAGGCGATGACCGCCTCGTGATCGTCGACGTCCTGCGGATCGAAGAACATCACCTGCTCACCGGTCGAGCGGCCCATCCCCCGGCGCTCGACGACGACGGGGCAGTAGCCGCGGTCGGTGAACACCGGCGGTGAGCCGATCTCGTTCGAGCCGGCCGGGATGCCCGCCGTGGCCCTCTCGGTGGCGTAGCCGCCGAAGGAGACGACAGCCGGATAACGGCCTGGTGCTCGGGGGACGTAGACGTCGGCGTGCAGCTCGGCGCCGCCGGCGACCGGGACGCGCTGGTCGGCCAGCACTCGGTTCCCGAGCCCTTCCATCGCAACAGCGCGTGGTTCCCACCCGGCGTACTGCCGGCCGGCGGTCGAGCCCCTGAGGGGGATGTGCGTGCTCATGCCGGTGCCTCTCCTGGGTCGGTGCTGCGGTGGGTGCGGTGGGTTCAGGTGCAGTCCTGTTCGGTGCGCAGGCCGGTGAGCAACTGGGTGAGGGCCTGCTCGGCGGGGCCGCGGAACGCCTCCGCGCCGGTGGCCAGGGCGAGGACGGCGATGCCGGTGGAGGTCGCCTGCAACAGGGCGAGTGAGGCCTCGGTCGGCTCGGCGCCGAAGGAGGTGATCAGCTCGGCGCCGAGTGGAGCGATCCCGGCACCCAGTGCGGCGAACGCACGGCGGACTCCCGGGTTGGCGTCGGCGCTCTGTGTCAGTGCCGTCAGGATCCGCGTCTGACGGGGGTCGAGGAGCACGTCGACGAGGCCGGCGACCTTCGCCGCCCGGTCCTCGACCGACACCGCCGCGCGCAGGGCCTCCACGCGCCGGCGCACGGCCCCGTCGGCAACGGCGAGCAGCAGGTCGGCCCGCGTGGGGAAGTAGTAGGTGAGATGGCTCTGTCGCAGCCCGGCACGCCGGGCGACCCGCGGCTGGGTGAAGCCGCTGAGCCCCTCCTCCTGGATGACGTCGAGCGCTGCCGCCACGATCGCCTCCCGCCTGGCTGACACGTGGGCCTCCTGGTTGGTTACCAAACCAAGATGACGGAACGCTGCCGTGCCGACAAGAGCCGGAGGCACGGGGCGGCATCCGCGCTCCACCTGGCACGGATGACCCGGAGGACGCTCGGGCGACCGCGTCACCACGACAGGCACCAAGAGCCGTTTCCGCCGCCGTCCCGCCCGCCGTCAGCGATCAGGCACGGCCTGCGTCCTCGGGTGCCGACCGCCGACGGCGCGCGGACATCGCGGGAACCGTCGACCACTCCCCGAGGTCGCCCCACCTCACGTGGTCGGCCTGTCGCCGACCCGCCAGCGACGTCTCGCGATCCTCTGCCGGAGCACTCGGCCCGGACGAGGAGGCCGCACGGGCCCGGTGGCGGGTGCCCTCGCTGTCGAGGTGGGGCAGGACCCCGTCCAGCCAGCGCGGCAGCCACCAGGCGCGGCGGTCGAACAGGGACATGACCGCCGGCACGAGGACCATGCGGATGACGCTGGCATCGATGAGGACGGCGGCGGCCATCCCGATGGCGAGCATCGTGACCGTGGGGTCGGTGTCGAGGACGGAGCTGCTGAAGACGGTGATCATGATGGCGGCGGCGGTGGTGATCACCCGTCCCGTGCCGCCGATGCCGATGGCGACGCTGCGGTGGGCGTCCCCGGTCGCCGTCCAGGCCTCGTGCGCACGGGAGATGAGGAAGACCTCGTAGTCCATCGACGGGCCGAAGACGATGGCGAACACCAGCATCGGCACGAACGCGGGGATCGGCAGCTTCCCGTCGATGCCGATGAGGCTGGAGCCCCATCCCCACTGGAAGACGGCGACGACGACCCCGTAGGCGGCTCCGACGGAGCCGAGGTCGAGCAGGGCTGCCTTGAGCGGGATGAGCACCGACCGGAAGGCGACCAGGAGACTGCTGCGGCGCGGCGATGTGGAGGCACGGAGCGCCAATCCCAGGACCAGCAAGCCGGCCAGGGCGGGAAGGCGCTCGTCGCTGGCTGCTTCGTTCTGCTGCTCAGCGATGATGGTGAGGAGGTCCTCGGCGACCCATTCGTCGACGACCTGCTGCTGCGGAGCGCCCTGTGTACGGGGCTCGTTGAGCGAGTACTCGGTCAACGCCTGAGTGATGTCGCTGCTCCGGTCCTCGGGAGCCATGACGAACCACACGACGATCGCGGCGAGGGCAGGGACTACGGGCGCTGCGGCCGGGGTGCACGGCGCTTGCCTCCAGCAGGGCGCCGACCTCGCGTAGCGGGGCACGGTGCTGCCGGTGGAGCTTGCCGTTGACGGTGCCGGTGCCCGACGTCGGCCGGTCCGGTTCCATGATCATGCGCATGGTCGTGGACCTGCCGGCGCCGTTCGGGCCGAGTAACCCGGTGCCGGTCCCGGGCGCGATCGTGGAGCTGAGGAAGTGCACGGCGGCGGTGTCGCCGTAGCGCTCGGGGAGCTCGTCCGCCTCAATCGCGACCGGGACCGTTCTGGGGGATGGGATGGGACGGAGTTCTCAGCAGCGGACGCTGAGGCAGGTGACCGTGCCCGCGGGTGGCGCGAGCGGGGGATGGTCGGGCGCGGGGCGGGCAGTCAGGCCTGCTGCGGCGCGCGGAGCGGTTCGTCGTCGAGGCTGGCTGCCAGGGTCGCCGGTGATGCGGTGCGGCGGGGCCAGGTCCAGGCGGAGCGCAGGATGAAGGCCAGGAGCAGCACCTCGAGTCCGATGGTGAGGCCGAAGAACCAGGTCCAGGACTCCCCGTCCGCGTTGTACAACGAGACGGGAACGTAGAGCGTTGCCACGACGAGGTTGGTGGCGCGGTCGACACGAGCCGGCAGCGTCGTGGAGAGCAGGATCATGAGGCTCGGAATGGCCACGATCGTGACCCCGATGACGGCAAAGGTCTGGCTGAGGTCGAACTCGGCGACCCTGCCGGCCAGGATCTCGCCGACGTAGCCAGGCTTGAACAGCTGGAAGTAGTCGACGTAGATGTAGAGGAACATGAGGCTGGCCCATGCTGCTGCGAGCTTCGCTCGCACGGGCATGCGCAGTTCCTCCAGCGTGCTCCGGGACGGCGAGTTCTCCAGCGCGGTGTGGGATCGAGGCGCTCTCATCGCAGTGCTCCTTGCGTGGATCGGGTGGGCGCTTCCACCTTCACTGGTGCCGGCGGCGGGCACATCGGCCCCGGAGCCTGATCCGACCTGGCCGTTGGCACAGCCGAGCTCTTGTACTTTCGGCCGATACCCCGAGCACGCGGGCTGCCTAGGCTGATCAGATGGCCACCAGCGCACTCCGCTCGCTGTGGGCCGAACCTCGACCCACGAATGCCCCGGACCCGGGGCCGCGGGACTGGGCCCTGGTCGCAGCACTGGTCTGCTGGTCCCTGGTGCAAGCGGTGCTCGGCCACGGCTTGGCGCCGCGCCCGCTGCTGTTGCTCATGGCCCTCGCGGTCCTCGGCCCGCTGCCGTGGCGACGCACGCACCCGTTCGTCGCGGTCGTGGTCTCCTTCGGCGCTTTGACGATCCTCGACAGCGTCAGGATCCTCACCGGGTCGCAAGGCACCCCGCTCGACAGCGAGTCCGCGGCGCTGATCCTGGCCTACGCACTGTTCCGGTGGGGCTCCGGTCGGGAAGCCGTGAGCGGCCTCGGCGTCATCCTGCTCTGGCTGCCCATCACCTCCGTCGCCGACCCCATGAGCCCGTGGAAGACGGTCGCGGGTTACGCGTTCTTCCTGTTCGCCGCCGCGCTCGGCGCCGCCATCCGCTACCGAACGAAGTTGCGCATCCGCTACGTCGACCAGGCCAAGGCCCGCGAACGCGAACAGCTCGCTCGTGAACTCCACGACACCGTCGCCCACCACGTCTCGGGCATCGCCATCCAGGCCCAGGCAGGACGTGCCATCGCGGCCTCCCACCCCGAGCGTGCCGTCGAGGCCCTGGCCGTCATCGAGGACGCAGCGACCCGCACCCTCACCGAGCTGCGCGCCATCGTCGGCGTGCTCCGCGCCTCGCAGGACACCGAGTTCGCGCCGCAGCCCGGCGTGGCCGAAGTCGAGCAGCTCGCCACCGGTGGCCACGCGCGTCCCTGCGTCGAGGTGACGCTCTCCGGCGAGTTCGCCGACCTCAGCCCGGCGGTCGGGGCCGCGATCTACCGCCTGGCCCAGGAGTCCGTCACCAACGCTCGGCGGCACGCCCGCCACGCGACCCAGGTCACCGTGGCCGTCACAGGCGACGCCGACCGGGTACGACTGACCATCGACGACGACGGCTCCGCCGCCGGCGGCCGCGCCCCAGCAGGCTACGGCCTGGTGGGCATGCGGGAACGCGCCTCACTGCTCGGCGGCACCTTCTCCGCAGGCCCCGCCGCCGAGCGGGGCTGGCGGGTGGAGGCGGTCCTGCCCCGGACCGGGACGCCACGATGAGCATCAGGGTCCTCGTCGCCGACGACCAGCCCATCGTGCGCACCGGGCTGACGATGCTGCTCGACGCCCAACCCGACATCGACGTGGTCGGCGCGGCCGCCGACGGGCGCGAGGCGGTCCGCCTGGCGCTCCAGCTGCGCCCCGACGTCGGCCTGTTCGACATCCGGATGCCGCTGATGGACGGCATCGAAGCCACCCGACGCCTCGCCGGCCCCGACGTTCCCGACCCCCTGCCGATCGTGGTCATCACCACCTTCGACCTCGACGAGTACGTCCACGGGGCGCTCAGAGCCGGCGCACGCGGATTCCTGCTCAAGGACGCCGGACCCGCCCTGCTGACCCAGGCCATCCACGCCGCCGCCGACGGAGACGCACTGATCGCACCCAGCGTCACTGTCCGACTGCTTGCAGCGTTCGCCCACGCACAGACCTCACCACCGAGGCAGCCGATGGAACCGCTCACCGCCCGCGAGGAGGAAGTCCTCGTGCCGGTCGCGCAAGGTCGCACCAACAACGAGATCGCCAGCGAGCTCTACATCACCCCGAGCACCGTCAAAGCCCACCTCGCCAGCCTCATGCGAAAGCTCGGCGCCCGAAACCGCGTCGAGGTCGCCATGTGGGCCCACGAGACCGGCCGCACCTGACGCCGCAACGGCTCCCGCCGCCGTCCGCCGCAGCCCCCACAGCGTCACGATGCGGCGTGTACCCCTCGGAGGGACGCTGCGTCCTCTCACCGGATGACGGGCCATGCAGCGCTCGGGTCCGAGGCTGGCGCCGGAGACCTCGGGTTGCCCGGCCGCGGTTGCGGCACCGCCCCTCGGCGCGAACGACTCCCCCACCGCTGGCAGACGAATCGAGACCTACCGGAAGTGGCACCCCTCTGTGTCGAGCAGGGGTCGTGATGGGGGTTCCCTCGTGGTGGGTGACGGGCCCGGGAAGTGACTGATCCGGAGTGTCGGTGTGGGGCGGTGAGCCGGCCGCGCTGGACATGAGTGACGCGCCCCGGTGTCCTCCCGGGCCCGTCCCTGAGGTGGTGACGACGTCGTCGAGCACGGTGCGGTGGACGATGTCCGACAACCGCCGTCTCAGGCAGCGCATGACCTCGTTCGGGCGGCCCGCTCCACCGAACCGGGGGCACCCCGAGGTGTCCGGCCGACGGGGCCCTCCTCACCCTCCGTACGCAGCATCCGCTTGGGCGGTGGCCGACCGGGCCTCGGTGTGGTCTGACCGATCAGTCCTCCGCGCCGTGTCGGTCTGCACGCCGAACACCGACTCACGGGAGGCTCCGCCATGCGGACACTGACCTTCGGCATGAACCTGAGCCTGGACGGCTACATCGCCGCGCCCGGCGACGACCTCGGCTGGAGCTCACCGAGCGACGAGCTGTTCCAGTGGTGGTCCGACCGGGTGGGGGCCACGGGCCTGGCGCTGTACGGGCGCAGACTGTGGCAGACGATGAGCTCCCACTGGCCCACCGCCGACCAGCAGCCGGGCGCCACACCGGCGCAGATCGAGTACGCCCACCGCTGGCGGGACATGCCGAAGGCGGTGTTCTCCTCCACGATCAGCGCGGTCGACGGGAACGCCCGCCTGGTCACCGGCGACGCGGTTCCCGAGATCACCCGGCTCAAGACCGAGGACGGCGGCCCCATGGACATCGGCGGCGCCACCCTCGCCGCGGCGGCCATGCGGGCCGGGCTGATCGACGAGTACGCGATCGTCACCCACCCGGTCCTGGTCGGCGGCGGCACGCCGTTCTTCACCGCCCTGGACAACTGGGTGGACCTGGACCTGGTGGAGACCCGGACGTTCCCCGGCGGCGTGCTGCTGACCAGGTACGAGACCAGGCGCTGAGCACCCCGGCCCCGGATCGGCGCGGGCCCGCGCCACCCGAGGACCTCGTGGCCGTGAGGGGATCCCCGTGGTGATCACGACGGGCCGGCCCCGGCGCCTTCCACGGCCCGACGGTCTCCGAAGCCGCTCCACACGGTCCCGGCCGCTCTCGACCGCTGCACCGCCGGCTGCAGCAGGTCGGGGGAAGGGTGGACGAGGCCCATCCCGGCGCCGCTCGGTCAGCGAGGTCCTCGACGAGGTCGAGGCCCAGCACCCCGGTCGCGTCGGCCTGCAGGCGGCCGTGGCCGACCTGGCCGACGAACGCTCACGGCGCTGAACGTCCCGGCGAGCGCACAGTGATCGTCGTCGACGCCTCCGCCCTGCCCGACGCCCTCGCCGACGACCAGGTGGCTGGCAGGCCGCCCGCGGTGAGTGGCGCGCCGCCGACCAGGTCACCGCGCCCGATCCGGTCGACGTCGAGACCGTGTCGTGCTCCGCAGGCGCTGGCTGGGGCGCACGCTGACCGACCAGCGCGTCGAGGCCGCCGTCGGGCATCTGCAGCAGCTGCGGTTCGAGCGCGTCCCGACGCTGCGACTGGTGCGGCGCGCCGTCGAGCTGCGTGCCGACGTCAACGCCCACGACGCCTGTCCCGTGGCGCCGGCCGAGCGGTCGGAGTGCAGGTTGATCACGGTCGACTGCCCGCCGCTCCCGACCCGCGGTGCGCCCTCCGCGTCCTGCGCTGACAGCGCTTCCCGCACGAGGCGCCGAGACGGCTACCCCTGCCCGTGTGCGAACGTGCTGTGCCCACCCGGTGCCCACCCGGTGCCCACGACCTGCTCCGTGACCGGCCTGGTCACGGGCGGGGTCCGTGTGCTCGATGAGCGCTCAGGTCGTCGGCCGAACGAGTCGGAGGACCGCCGCCCACAGCCCGACGGCCACGAGCGCCACCGTCGCCGTCCCGTGGCGGTGCGCCGCACCCGCTGACCCGCGCCCGCGGCCGTGGCGTCGGGCAATGCGACGTGGTGTGCTCAGCACCGAGATCGTGCTGGAGGGGGTGGCGGCTGTGGATCCACGCGACGCCGGTGCGGACGCCGCCGAGCGTGCCGAGTCCGCGGGTCGCCGGACGCAGGAGATCGCCGAGCGGCTGACGCGGTTGGCCACGGAGCGGCGGTCGGGGACGGGTGACGTCGGGATCGCCCAGCAGCACGCGGAGGAGGCGCGGCAACGCGCCGAGGAGTCCCTGCGGAAGGCGATAGCCGGACACGAGCGGGCCGCGCACAGCCACGAGCGGGCGGCCGAGGTCCACGAGCAGGCCGCCCGCCGTGGCCTCGGTGACGTCGCCGAGCACGAACGGCGGGCCGAGCAGCACCGGCGTGACGCCCGGGCCGACCACGACGAGGCGGTCCTCGACCGGGAGCGGGCGGGGTGGACGGACGGCGACGGGTCCGCCCCCACCGCCGCGGCGCCGTGAGCGCCGGCGCCGCCCACCCGGGCGAGGGCCCCCAGCCGGACGCCGGGTCGCTGCCCGAGCCGCTGCGCTCCCTCCCCCCCGGTGGACGTGGAGCCGGACACCTGCTGGCCCAGCTCGCCGACGTCCAGGTCGCGCACGAGGAGCTGCGCGTCGCCGAGGAGATGCGGGTCCAGCAGGAACAGATCACGCACCTGCTGCTCCAGCACGACGCGGAGCGCCGCTGGCGCGGGCAGATGTCGGCCCTGCTCCCGCTCGGGCTCTTCCTCACCGACGGCAACGGCGCCCTGACCGAGGCCAACCCGGCACTCGCGGCCCACCTCGGGACCGCGCTCCAGCGGCTGCGCGGCAAGCCGCTCAGCGTCTACCTGGCCCCCGAGGACGTCCGGCCGTTCCGGTCCGCGCTGCGCGAGCTGGGCTCCGGAGCGGCGGTCGACCAGACCCTCACCGTGACCGTGCGCCCACGCCGGCGGCCACCGCTGCGGGCCCACCTGTTCGGGTTCACCGACGCCGCCGACCACCGCGCGTCGGCAGCACGCGTGCAGTGGGTCCTGATCCCGGAGGAGGCCGTCGTCGACGGGCTCGCCGGCGGGCGCGCCGACGACGAGCCCGCCGTCCCGGCGCGCGCGCCGGCCGACGTCGACACGGAGGACGAGGAGCGGATCCCCGCCTCACAGGTCATCGGGCTGGCCACGGCACTGGCCGAGCTGTCCGGGCTCTCGGCCGGGCAGGCCGACGGGCAGCGGCTGCTCGGCCGGATGGCGGCGCTGATCCGTGGTGCGGTCCCCGCCGCCGACTGGGTCAGCATCACGGTGGGCGACCCCCGGGAACCCCAGCGGCTGGGCAGCGACTCGGCGGAGGCGCAGACCTTCGACGGCCGGCAGGTGCAGGCCGGCGAGGGTCCCTGCTGGGACGCCCACCGGGTCGGTTCGGTGGTGGTCACCGACGACGTGGTCGCCGATCCGCGCTGGCCGGTCCTGGCCCGGCTCGTCGCCGCCGGCCCGGTCCGCAGCGTCCTCGCCGTGCCGCTGCACGAGGACGGCACCGCCTCGGGCGCCATCAACGTCTACTCCGGGCGGACGGGCGCCTTCGGGCTCGCCGGCCGGCGCATCGCCGAGCTCGCGGCCGCCGCCGTGGCCGGGGTCCTGCAGAACGTCGCGGAGCGCGAGGCCATGCAGCAGCTGGCGGGCAACCTCGAACGGGCCCTCGGCTCCCGGGCGGTCATCGACCAGGCCAAGGGGATCCTCATGGTCCGGCTCGGCGTGAACGCCGACGACGCCTTCGCCAGACTGGTGACCCTCAGCAACCGGCACAACGTGAAGGTCCGTGACCTGGCCGCGCTCGTCGTCGAGGGCCACGTCGACGACCTGCTCACGGCCGACTGACCCGCCTCCGCCTGATCGGCCCCGATCGGACCTGGTCGGCCCCGGCCGGCCCTCAGGCGTCGATCGGGTCCATCAGCACCACCGCGCCGCCCCGCTCACCGGGCACGTGCCGGAAGGCGCTGACGATCACCCGGACCCGCACCTGGCGGCCGCGGCGGTTCACCGCGTCCAGCTCGACCGTCTCGTGCGGCTCCCCGTCGCCGACGACCTGGCGTCGCAGCAGCGGCTGCAGCTCGACGACGGGGAGACCGATGTCGAGGCCCAGGAGCAACTGCCCGCAGGCCTCCTCCGACCGGATGCCCCAGAGGTCCTCGGCCGCCTCGTTCCAGGCGAGGACCCGCAGCTCGGGGTCGACGACGACGACACCGACGCGGAAGCTGCCCAGCACCCCGGACATGAACCGGTTGAGTGCAGCGACCTCGTCGGTGGTGCTGCGCAGCTCCTCGTTCGTGGAGTGGAGCTCGTCGTTCATCGACTGGAGCTCCTCGTTCATCGTCTCCAGTTCCTCGTTGGTCGACTGGAGCTCCTCGTTGGTGGTCTCCAGCTCCTCGACCGTCGACTGCAGCTCCTCGTTGGTGGTCTCCAGCTCCTCGTTCGTGGACTGCAGCTCCTCGTACGCGGTCTCCAGCTGACGGTTCGCGTACTCCAGCTCCTGGCGCAGCCGGCTGTACTGGGTGACGTCCTCGAACGTGACGGTCGTCCCCAGGAAGGTGCCGTCCTCGCGGTGCAGTGGGATCACCTGGACGTCGAAGACGTCGGGCTCCTGCCCGGGCCTGCGGCGCTCGACCGCCCGGATCTGCACCGGCGACCGGTTGGCCCGCGCCTCCGTGAGTGCGGTCCGCAGCTCCACCGGCCGATAGGAGACCTCCAGGTCCTGGATCGGCCGACCGACGTCGCGGCCGTCGACGCCCAGCACCCGCTCGGCCTGCCGGTTCACCATGGCCAGGCGCCCGTCCGCGTCGAGCGCGAGCTGCGCCGTCGGCGCCGCGAGCATGGCCTCCCGCCGGAGCCGGGAGAGCTCGCCCTCACCCACACCGAGACCCACGCGCGGGAGGGTGGGGACGGTGCGCCGCTCGATCGCCGGCTGGGCGTCCCGCTTGCGGAAGAAGCGTCGGCTGAGGTCGACCGGGGCGAACAGCTGCCCGTGCGAGAGCAGCATCTCCGCCTTGCCGAGGAACAGCAGCCCCCCGGGGTTGAGGGCGAAGTGCAACCGGCCCAGGATGCGGCTCTGCGTCTCGGCGTTGAAGTACATGAGCGTGTTGCGGCACAGGAGCAGGTCGACGTGCGAGATCGGCGCGTCCTGCACGAGGTCGTTGCGACCGAAGATCACCGACCGTCGGAGGTCCTTGCGGAAGGCGAACCGGGAACCCTCGGGCTGGAAGTACTCCTCCACCTGCGCCGCGGTGAGGCCGGTCAGCTCCCGCTCGGTGAACACCGCCGTCCGGGCCTGGGCGAGCGCCTCCTCGTCGACGTCGGTCGCGTAGATCTTCACCCGCTGCCGGAACTGCTCGGTCCCCAGCGCCTCGGCGAGCAGGATGGCGAGGCTGTAGGCCTCCTGGCCCGAGGCCGAACCCGCGCTCCACACCCGGATCGTCGGCCCGGCGGCCGCGACGAGCGGCGGCAGCAGCCGCTCCCGCAGGTGCTCCCACGCCGGCCGGTCCCGGAAGAAGCTCGTCACGTTGATGAGCACGGTGTTGAACAGCGGCGTGAACTCCTCGGGGTGCACCTCGAGGAAGTCCTGGTAGTCGGCCGTGGAGGTGATGCCCACCTCCGCCATGCGGCGTCGCACCCGACGCACCAGGCTCGGTCGCTTGTACCCGGTGAAGTCGAAACCGCGTCGCTCGCGGAGGAACACCAGGAGCGACTCGAAGGCCGGATCAGCCCCCTCGGCAGCGCTGAGCGGCTCGTCCGGGACGTCCTCGCCGACGTCCTCGTCGGCGTCCGAGGCGGCGTCCTCGCCGTCCAGGGCGGAGCGGACCTCCGCGGGGACGTCGTCCTGCGCGCCCACCGATCAGGCTCCTCCCGCGTCGCCGGGGAGCCCCTCCCCGTTGAGCTCTCCCTGCTGCAGCAGCCGGCGCAGCAGCCCGGCTGCGTGCAGGGCCTCGTCGTGGCGCTGGCGGAACGCCCGGGCGCTGATGGCGTGACCGCGCTGCTCCGCCCCCTCGCCCATCCGCAGGCTGAGCGTGGCGCGCTCCTCGAGCCCGCGCAGCGCCATCCACAGCGCGCCCTCCAGCGCCTGCGACTGCTCGACCGCGAGCGCCTCCGCCGACCACGCGTGCCCGACCCGGCAGCGGAACCGCTCCATCCCGCCCTCGGTGATGGAGAACAGCGCACCGTGACAGGTGGGGCAGCCGAACCCGGACGGGGCACCGGGGCGGTCGTCGGCGTCGAAGGCCTCGGTGTCCAGGTGGGCCATCGCCGTCTCCGTGTCCATCAGGTCGCTGGGCGGGGGCTCGTCCACCCGGTCGACGTCCTCGGCCAGCAGCTCGGCCAGCAGGGATCCCATCTTCTCCGCCGCAACGACGTGGTCGGCACCCCCGATCTCGACGGCGTGCTGGGGCATGCCGGGGTACAACGCCTCGTCCGGGTCCTGCGCCACCCCCACGCCGCCCCGCGCCCGGACGGCGATCATCCCGGCGGTGCCGTCGTCCAGGGCGCCGGAGAGCACCACCGCGACCACCCGGCGACCGGCCGCGCGGGCCGCCGAGCGGAAGAGGACGTCGACGGCCGGACGGTGACCGTTCTCCCGCGGTCCGCGGGAGAGCAGGACGTGCCCGTCGCTGATCATCAGGTGCCGGTCGGGGCTGGCCACGAGCACCGTCCCCGGCTCGAGCCGTTCCCCGTCGACCGCGTGCCGCACCGGCAGCGGGCAGACCCGGTCCAGGATCGCCGGGAGCGCGCTACGGGCGTTGGTGGGCATGTGCAGCACCACCAGGACGGCGGCCGGCAGGTCGGGCGGGAAGCCGCCGAGCACCTGCTGCAGCGCCTCGACCCCGCCGGCCGACGCGCCCACCACCACCAGGTCCCTGCGCGCGATGGTCACGGCGTTCCCTCCCCCGCCCGGACGAGCTCCAGCCGGGGCACCGGCAAGGCGTGCAGGAACCGTAGCCCCGCACGACGTCCGGTGGAGCGGCCACCCGGTCCTCGACCGCCGTGCGCAGGGGAGGTGGTGCTAGCCTCGTTCCGGGTCGAAGAGCCGGCCCGGGCAGCCCGCTCGCCCAGCGGGCGACATCCGGCAGCTGCGTCCGGATCGGTCCTCGGGGATCCGCCCGTGAACACCACGCTCGACCTCCTCGGCCCTGCGCCCGAGCCGTCGGCACCGCTCCTCCTGTCGGTCGACCTCTCCTCCGGCACCGTGACGGTGCACGGAGAACTCGATCGCCAGGAGGTCCACCGGTTGACCGACGCGGTCGCGGCGCTGCTCCACTCGCCGTCGCCCCACTGGTCGATCGACCTCGCGGACGTCACCTTCTGCGACGTCGCGGGCCTCCGGGGCCTGCTCGCTGCGCGGCGACTCGCGGCCCGCAGCGGTCGCCGGCTGTCGGTGACCCGGCCGAGTCCGTGGCTGCGTCGGCTGATGCACCTGACCGGGGTCGACGCACCCGACGCCGACACCGCGGTCGGGACGTCACCGGTCGCGCCGTCCCGGCTCCTCCCGCGCAGCGGTCTGCTTGAGGGGCACCACGGCTGACCCGCACGCCGCGACGATGTCCTCCAGCTCCTCGTCGAGGGCGTGCGCCAGGACGTTGTACTCACCGGGCGGGAGGTCCAGGAACCCGTGGATCTGGGCCGCGACCGACACCTCGTCCGCCGTCCCCCCGAGCGCCACGTAGCGCACCCACACCTCACGGGTCTGCAGGCCGACGAGACGGAAGGCGACCAGGAGGGGCGGCGCTCCGCCCGGGCTCTGGGTCATGGCCACCCGATTCTGCGGACCCACGGGAGGGTCGGCTGACTGGTCTCGGAACGAACCGGAGAACGTGCGCGCCGCCGACGGTAGTGCTCGTCGAGGAGGACAGAGGGACGGCAGGCGGTCGGGTCGGCGGGCGACCCACGATGACTGTGTCAGGTACCTGACACAGGCGTACCCTGCGGTGGGTGGAGTCGCAGTCACCGGCCTTCCCCGGGGGCTTCGACGTCGTCGTCGTGGCAGCGTCCGCCGGCGGCGTCAAGGCCCTGCGGACGATCGTGCCGGCCCTGCCGGCCGCCTTCCCCACGCCGGTCCTCGTGGTGCAGCACCGCCGCCCGGACACCGCGGACCTGCTGACCGGACTCCTGCGGGCACGGGCTGCGCTGCCCGTGCACGAGGCCGCGGACGGTGCCCTGCGGCCCGGCGTCACCGTGCTGCCGCCGCGGACGTCGGCACGGGTGGACGGCTCCGGCGCCCTCACGCTGACACCGGCACCGCCGAACCGCACCGCCGACGGACTGCTCGTCTCGGCCGCCGCGGCCTGCGGACCACGGGTGCTCGCGGTGGTCCTGACCGGACGTCTGGACGACGGCGCCGCCGGGGTCCGGGCGGTGCGGCGCGCCGGCGGGCGGGTCCTGGTCCAGGACCCCGACGACGCGGAGTTCCCCGGCATGCCCAGCGCAGCGCTGGCGACCGGCTGCGTGGAGCACGCCCTGCCGCTGCGGCACGTCGCCGCGGCGCTCGTCGCCTACACGATGGCGCCGGGTGCCGCCGACCTGCTCGCCGTCCCCGTCGCACCGTGGGCGCGGTTCGGCACGGCCACCGACGTCTTCGCGTGACGTCCGGATCCGAGGAGTGGCGGGTGGACCGGAGGACCGGAGGGCCGGACGGGGACGGGCGACGGGCGACGGCACCCACCGTCCCGCCTGCCCCGGATCCCCGGCGCAACCTCCTCCTCGCGGGCCTGCCCGACGCCGAGCTCCGGCGGCTGCTGCCCGAACTCAAGCTGGTGGACCTGGCGCTGCACGACCGGGTCCTGACCCGCGAGGAGCCCATCGCGCACCTGCACTTCCCCCTGGACTGCGTCCTGTCCCTGATGGCCCCCGCCGGTGGAGGGGCGCTGGTCGAGGTCGCCACCATCGGCTACGAGGGCATGTCGGGCCTGCCGGTCTTCCTCGGCACGGCGTCCGGACCGAACGACTCCTTCTGCCAGGTCCCGGGGCGCGCGCTGCGGCTGCCGGCTGCCGGCTTCCGGCGGTTCCTGGCCTCCGACGGCGCCCTGCACCAGTCGCTGCACCGCTACACGCAGGCGACGATGGTCCTGCTGGCGCAGAACGTGGCCTGCAACCGCATGCACACGACCGAGCAGCGCTGCGCCCGGTGGCTGCTGCAGACCCGCGACCGCGTCGGCGCCGACCAGTTCCCGCTGACCCAGGAGTTCCTCGCCCAGATGCTCGGCGTCCGCCGCGGCACCGTCTCCCTGACCGCGGGCGTCCTGCAGGAGGCCGGCACCATCCGGTACAGCCGCGGCACCATCACGGTGCTCGATGCCGACGCCCTCCACCGGGTCGCCTGTGCCTGTTACGACCTCGTCCAGGAGCACTTCCAGCGCCTCACCGGAGCGCCGGACGCCTGACTCCGGGCCGCGGACGGGGCCGACGAGGTTCAGCCGGTGCCGGCGGTGTCCGTGCCGAGCTCCCCCTCGACGTCCTCGGCCGAGGCCACGGCGAACACGTCGAAGACCGGAGCGGCGTCGGTCGCGGTGACCTGCACGACGTGGGTGCCGGGCGCCACCTCGCCCAGCTCGACGTCGTTGACGACGTCCCGCACGAGGGACCCCCGGCGCCGCGTGACGGTGCCGCCTCCCCTCGAGGCGGAGGGTGACCTCCACCTCGACCTCGGGCCGCAGCAGGTGCGCGGGCAGGTCGCTCACCGGCCTGACGCTGATGCGCACGGGCTCGCCCGGCAGGACGACGTCCTCCAGGACCAGGCCGAACCGGGTCGTGGCGGCGCGCAGGTCGGCGGCGTTCGGGACGTCGAGGGAGCCGAGGAGCCCCCGTCGGCACCGCCGGTGTCGGGCAGGGCGACCGACCAGCAGGCGTTGGCCATCACCAGCCACGGTGCCCGGGACATCTGGGTCAGCTCCCGCGCGGTGAGCAGGCCATCGGCGAACAGCCACCCCGACATCTCCGGGCTCTCCGGGTCGAACGCCCCGTGCCCGGCGTAGTGGATCAGGTCGTACCGACCCGTGAGCACCTTCGCCAGGACGTCGAGCCGGGTGGCCGGACGCGCGTCCTGCGTGGGCGCGGAGCCGGCGCTGCCGATGTAGGCCTCCACCCGGATGCCGTGCCGCTTCAGCACGGTGGCCACCGCGACGGCCTCCTCACGGGCCCCGCTCAGGCTCAGCGTCCCGCCGCCGGGGTCGCCGATGACCAGGCCCGCATCTCGGCGCCGGATCAGCTCGGCCAGCAGGTTGCGGTCGAGGCGCACCTCGCGCTCGGGCACCGTCGCCCGGGCGGTCACGGCCGACCAGCTCACCCCACCGGCGTCCCTGGGCTGCAGCGCCGTGATCCGGGTGGGAACGGAGCCGTCGGCGAGGGGGTCGTCGAGCACCGGGTCGCCGTCCCCGGTCGCCCGCAGCCGCACGTCGACGAGCTTCGCGGGCTCGGCGGCCAGCTCCTCCTTGGCCGCCATCTGGTCCCTGATCTCCTCGGGCAGGTCCGTGCGGACGTCGCCGAGGAGCCGCTCGGTCGCCTCGTCCCCGTGGTGCCGGGTCAGCCGGGTCAGCAGCGACCTGGCCAGGTGGAGGACGACGGCGTCCGGCCCGACCTCACCGCCGGGTGCCGTGGTCATCTCGGGGAGGACCTGGACGCGTTCCTGCCCGTGCACCGCCTCCGCGCGGGCGGCCTCGATGCGCGCGGCCTCGGTCAGGGCGGCGTGCAGCTTCTCCGCCCTGAGCCGGTTCATCTCCACGACCGACACCCGCCGCAGGCGCCGGTCCTCCGGCGGCAGGCCGGCGAGTCCCTCACCGCAGCCCACGACCAGGGCGCGGGCGACCTGGTCGATGGAGAGGTTGCCCGCCCCCGACCCGATCGGGGCGGTGACGGCGTGCTCGACGCACGCCAGGCCGGCGAGCTCGCGCACCAGCGACGCGTACAGCCGCACGGCGTTGCTCTCGCTGGAGGTGCCGACGCGGCCCGTGCCGGCCACCGCGGCCCGGACCACGGTCGAGTCGCCGTCCCCCGCGGGGGCGTACCCCGGGAAGTACGAGACCTCCCCGAGAGCACCGACCAGCCAGCGCCGGCGCGTGTGCTCGGCGATGAACTGCCGCCCACCGGGGACCGAGATGGCCTCGTCGAGGGCGCGCTCCGCGGCCGTGGGCATGACGCCGAGGTAGTGGCCCGTGACGTGGATGTCCCCCGGGGTGCCCGCGAGGTGCCCCCACACACGTCGACGAGCAGCGGAGGAGCCACCGGGCGGGGTGCGCCGGCCCGCTGGGGGTCAGGGGCGGGCGGGTGCCGGCCGGTCAGGCCCCCGCGGTGGTCGGGTCCCCGGCGGTGTCCTCCGGCGCGGACGGCAGGGCGGTCCCGCCGGCCGCCGAGGTGACGCCCGGGCGACCGCGGCGCGCGACCGCCATGGTGAGGAAGGACGTGGCCACGCCGGTGGCCAGCGCGCCGAGTGCCACGGCCGGCCCCCTTCGCTCGATGCCCAGCACGCTGTCCAGGGAAAGCTCGCCCGGTCCGGTCTCGGCCAGCGCCGTCACCGCACCGATGAGGACGGCGTTGTACTCCCACCCGCCATTGGCCGCCCACGGACCGTTGGGCAGGTGCACCTTGCGGATGGCGGTCGTCATCACCCCGGTGAGCGCAGACGCGGCCAGTGGCGTGGCCAGCCCGGCGGCCAGCAACGCGCCGCCGGCGGTCTCGGTGACCCCGGCCAGCGTGGCGTGCACCTTCGCCGGCCGCATCTGCAGCGCCTCCATCATGCCCTCGGTGCCGGCCCGCCCCGGGCCACCGAACCAGCCGAACAGCTTCTGCGTGCCGTGGCCGATGAACAGCCCGCCGATGAGGAGCCGTGCTCCCAGACGTCCGACGCTCATGTGCCCTCCTCCGTGGGTCCGGGTCGTCAGGTGACCACGCCCCGGCCGTGTCGGCATCCCGGACCCCGGTGGCGGCCACCGGCGGCCGAGGGCGCGAGTGGTCACCGGCGACCCGGGTCGGTGAGAATCCTGGCGCGCGGGTCCCGTGCCGTCGAGAGCCGGGCACCGACGGACCCGAGCGCGGACGAGACCCGAGCCTGGAGACGAGACGCACCCCGTGGACGACGCCGCACAGGCCCAGCGCGACCAGGACGGCGCCCGGGCCGCCCTGCTCGAGCTGGCCACCTCCGCCGCGGGCATCGGCACCTTTGACTGGGACCTCACGACCGGGGCCCTGTCGTGGGACGAGCGCCTCGACGAACTGCTCGGCCACGAGCCCGGCGCCGTCGACCGGACCATGGCGGGCTTCACCGCCCACCTGCACCCCGAGGACGCACCGCGGGTGATCCGGCTGCTCCAGCAGGCCGTCGAGACGCGGGGCGACTACGAGGCCGAGTACCGCGTCGTCGTCCCCGGCGCCCCGGTCCGCTGGCTCGCCGCCCGCGGGCGGGTGCTGACCGACGAGGACGGCACGGCCGCGCGCCTGCTCGGTGCCGCCTGGGACGTCTCCGCCCGGCGCCGCGTGCAGGAGGAGGCCGAGCGGGCGACGGCCCGGGAACGGCTGCTGAGCAGCATCACCGACGACCTGGCCGCCACCCTCGACGCCGACGAGGCCGTGACCCGGCTGAGCCGCTTCGTCGTCCCCGCGATCGCCGACTGGTGCATCGTGACCCTCGTCGCCGACGACCGGGAGGCCGGCTCCCAGCGGGGCCTGCGCGACGTCACGTCCTGGCACGCCGACCCGGCCGCGCGCCCGGTCGCCGAGGCGTACGCGCGCGGCCGGCTGGCGGCGCTCACCGACGGCGCGATGATCGTCCGGGCCCTGCACACCGGACAGCCGCAGCTGCTGCGCACCGGGGCCACCGCGACGGCCCAGGGCGTGATCGAGCCCGGTCCGGTGCGCGACCTGTTCACGCGGCTGGCGCCGGAGTCCGTGGCCGTCGTGCCGCTGCCCGGCCGCTTCGGCCCCGTCGGTCTGCTCACGCTGGCCAACGGCGCCGCCCGCGGCCCCCTCCGGGCCGAGGACCTGTCGACGGCCGGTCACGTGGCCGCCCGCGCCGGGCTCGTCCTCGACAACGCGCGGCTCGTCCGGCAGCAGCGGGACATGGCCGAGGGACTGCAGCGCTCGCTGCTGACTCCCCCACCCCAGCCCGACCACCAGCAGATCGTCGTGCGCTACGTCCCGGCCACGCGGGCCGCCGAGGTCGGCGGGGACTGGTACGACGCCTTCCTGCAGCCCGCGGGCGCCACCGTGCTCGTCATCGGCGACGTGATCGGCCACGACACCCAGGCCGCCGCGGCCATGGGGCAGATCCGCTCCATGGTGCGCACCATCGGCGCCGAGGACGGGGCCGCGCCCGCCGAGGTGCTGCGCCGGACCGACCAGGTCATGGAGACCCTGCGGACGGGCACCGCCGCCACCGCCGTCGTCGCCCGCCTCGAACAGTCCGCCGACGAGCGGGCCCGCGGCGTCACCCGCCTGCGGTGGTCCAACGCCGGGCACCCCCCGCCGATGGCCCTCGACGCCGACGGCGGCGTCGTCCTCCTGGCCACGGCCACGGCCGACCGGCTGCTCGGCGTCACCCCCGACGCGCCCCGCCGGGAGTCGGAGGTCGTCCTCGACGGCGGTGCGGTGGTCCTCCTCTACACCGACGGGCTGGTCGAGCGCCGCGACCAGGACCTCGACGCCGGACTCGACCGGCTGCAGCGGGAGCTGGCGGCGCTCGCCGGCCGGGACCTCGACGAGGTCTGCGACCGCCTCCTCGAGCGGATGCTCCCCGACAACCCCGAGGACGACGTCGCCCTCGTCGCCGTCCGGCTGCACCCGCAGGACGGGCCGCGCCCGCCGGAGGCCGGCCCCGCCGACGTCCCCCGCTCCGGCTGACCCGGGTCACGCCGCGCTCCCGCTCAGCGGCGCCGTCCGCGTCGCCGCGGGACGCCGGTCGTGACCGCGGCGACGAGCAGCAGCTTGACCAGCCAGTCACCGGCGTGGATGGCCGCCTGCTGCCAGGGCACCTTCTCGTGCACCACCGAGCCGGTGAGCAGCACGCCGGGGAAGGCCACCCACAGCGCGGCCGCCAGCCGGGCGGCCTCCGCGGGCGAGGTGGCCCCGGTGCGGACGGCGAGGCCGCGCACGGCCGCGGCGACGACGGCGCTGCGGGCGAACTCGACCGGCGGGAGCCACGGCGGCGGGGGCGCGTCGGTCGCGTACACCTCGTCCAGCCGCGCCAGGCGGTCGCCGAACGCCGTGTACCAGGCGGTGCTGGAGGCGACGGCGGCCGCGGCGGCGAGGCCGACGGCGGGCAGGCCGGAGGACGGGGTGGCTGCGGGCACGGTGGGCTCCTCGACTCGGGGGACGTGCAGGACGGACTCCCCGCGCCCCCCGGACTCATCGGCGCGGGACCCATCGGCGCGGGACCCATCGGCGCGGACTCGTCCTCCCTCAGCGGGCGGGGCATGCTCGGCGGATGAGGCGCACCACCCTGGCCACCTCCGCCGCCGTCGCGGCCACCGCGGCCGTCGGCACGGCCGGCACCGACGTCACCTCGTCCTGGTACCGGCGCCTGGACAAGCCCGCCTGGCAGCCGCCCGGTCCGGTGTTCGGCCTCGCCTGGACGACGCTGTACGCACTGCTGGCGACGGCGGGGGCCCGGGCGATGCCGCACGGCGGCCGCGGCTACGCCCGCGCCTACGCCGCCAACCTGCTGCTCGACGCCGGCTGGACCTGGTCGTTCTTCCGGCTGCGGCGACCCGCGCTCGCCACGGCCGAGGCGCTGGTGCTCGCGGCGTCCACCGCCGACCTGGCCCGGCGCAGCGCCCGCCTCGACCCGGTCGCGGGCCGGCTGCTGCTCCCCTACGCCGCCTGGACCGCCTTCGCCGTCGCCCTGAGCGCGGAGATCGCCCGCCGCAACTGGTCCGGACGCCGCACCTGATCCGGCACCGCGGGCCACTCCTCCGGCTGACCGTGCCCGTTGCCCCTGGCCGTCTCCCGGCGGGCGGGCGACGATGGCCGGGTCGTCGCCGTCCGGGAGCCCAGGGGGAAGAGCGTGCACAGGACTGCCGGCCGCGGACGCTCCGCGCGTCTCATCCCGGCCCTCGGCGCGGGCGCGTGCGCGCTGGGCGTCACGGCCGCACTGGCCGCGACGTCGCCGCCGCCCGCGGTCGGTGCCGGCTCGGCCGGGGCGGGCGTGGCGGAGGTGGCCGGCACGGCGCCGGCGGGGAGCAGCACCGCGCAGGTTCCCGAGGTCCCCCCACCGGCCGGCCCGCTGGAGGTGCCCAGCATCGGCGTCCTGGCGCCCGGTTTCGAGGACGGTTGGGCGCCCGCCCCACCGACGACCCCGCCTCCTGCGCCGACGATCCGGCCGTCGGCCGTCCCGCCCCGGACCGCCGCGCCCGCCCCGGCGCCCGCGACGACCGAGGAGCCACCGGCACCGGCCTCCCCGGCCGACGTCCCGCCGCCGGAGACCCCGGCGGGGACACCACCGGCCGAGCCCTCCCCCGCCGAGCCGTCGCCGGCCGATCCGTCGCCGACGGAGCAACCGCCGGTCGAGCAGCCGACGCTCGAGGCCCCGCCGGCGGAGGCACCGGTCGTGGAGGCACCGGTGGCGCAGGAACCGGTGGCGGAGCAACCGGCCGCGGAGCCGACCGTCTCGGCCGAGCCCGCGCCGACGCCGGCCACCGCGGCCGAGCCCACGCCCGCCGAGCCCACGCCCGCCGAGCCCACGCCCGCCGAGCCCACGCCCGCCGAGCCCACGCCCGCCGAGCCCACGCCCGCCGAGCCGTCCCCGGAGCCCACGCCAGAGCCGACGGCGGCTCCCGAACCGACCGCCGAGCCGACGCCGACCGAACCGACGCCGACCGAACCGACGCCTGAGCCGACGGCTGCTGAGTCCATGACGCCCACCGAACCGGCGACGCCCACCGGACCCACGACGTCCGCCGAGCCGGCACCTGCCGAAGCCACGTGCCCGCCGACCACGACCGACGACCCGGCTGACGACCCGGCCGCCGCCCCGGTCACCGACCCGGCGCCGGCCGACCCGACCGTCCCGGCCGACCCCGCCGCACCGGCGGAGGCCGTGGACGCCGACCCCGCGACGGACGTCGGCCCCGCGACGTCCGAGCCCTGCGCCGCCCCGGAGCCGGCGCCGCCGACGGAGCCGGTCGCCGCACCCACCGCCTGACCGCCCGCCGAGCAGCGGGAGCAGCCGCGACCGAGGATGGGGCGTGCCCATCGACGTCACGCAGACCTATGCCGCCGACCCCGACCGCGTGCTCGCCGTCCTCACCGACGAGCGGTTCCTCCGCGAGTTCGCGCAGGCCCTGGAGGCGCAGGTCGAGGAGGTCTCCAGCCGGCAGGACGGCGCGAGCACGCGGACCTCGCTGCGGATGGCGGCACCCACCACCGGCATCCCCCCGGTGTTCGCGCGCTTCGTCGGCCGCACGGTGCCGGTGTTCGACGTGCACACCTGGACCGCCGACGGCTCCGGCGGGCACCGGGCCACGCTCGACGTCCGCGCCGAGATCATGGGCCGCACGGCGGTGGTCACCGGCGAGCGCCGGCTGCTGCCGGCGGACGGCGGCACCCGCGCCACGGTGACCGGCGACGTCCGGGTCGACGCACCGATCATCGGGCGGCAGGCCGAGTCGGCCGTGCAGGAGCTGGTGACGGCCGTGGTCCTGCGCCGCGAGCACGAGACGCTGCTGCGCCGCCTCGGCTGAGTGCCGTCAGGGGGCGGTCGAGCCCCAGTGCGCGACGTCGGTGCCGGCCTCGTCGACGAGCAGGTACTCGGCGCTCCCCTGCGGGTCGTCGGCGCGGTGGCGGCTGACGACGTCCACCGCCTCGGCCTCGGCCGCGGACGCGTCAGCGGCGTCCCACTCCTGCAGCACGGATCCGTCGCCGGTGGTCAGTCGGTATCGGGGCACGGCCGGACCGTAGGCCGATCACGCCAACCCGGCCAGCGCACGCACCAGCACCGCCCGGGTGTCCGCGGGGTCGACGACGTCGTCGACCTCGAAGGCGGAGGCGACGTTGAGCGCCCTGCCCTGCGCGTAGGAGGCGGCGACCAGCTCGCCGAACCGGGCCTCGCGGGCCTCCGGGTCGAGCGCCTCGAGCTCCCGCCGGTGCCCCAGCCGGATGGCGCCCTCCAGGCTCATCGGGCCGAACTCGCCGGTGGGCCAGGCCAGCGTGAGCAGCGGTGCACGCAGGTCGCCGCCGAGCATCGCCATGGCACCGAGCCCGTAGGCCTTGCGCAGCACGACCGCCAGCAGCGGCACGCCCAGCTGCGCGCCGGCGACGTAGAGCCCGCCGAAGCGGCGCACGGTGCCGGTGCGCTCCGACTCCGGTCCCACCATGAACCCCGGTGTGTCGACCAGCGAGACCACCGGCAACCCGGCCGAGGAGCACAGCCGCAGGAACGCCGCGGCCTTGTCCGCCGACTCGCCGTCGATGGCCCCGCCGAGGTGCCGCGGGTCGTTGGCGACGATCCCCACCGGCCGCCCGTCCAGGCGGGCCAGCGCGGTGACGACGCCGCGGCCGAACCCCGGGCGCAGCTCCAGCACGCTGCCGGCGTCGGCGAGCGTGGTCACCACCGGCCGCACGTCGTAGCTGCGCACCCGGTTGGCCGGCAGCGCCGTCCGGAGCAGCCGCTGGTCGGTGCACTCCCCCGGCTCGACCCGCCCGGCCAGCAGCCCGAGCGCCTGACGGGCGGCGGCGACGGCGGCCGCGTCGTCGGGCACCACGACGTCGACGACGCCGGTGGCCGCGTGCACCGCGGTCGGGCCGACGTCCTCCGGTGCCACCACGCCCAGGCCGCCGGCCTCGATCATCGCCGGGCCGCCCATGCCGATGCTGCTGTCCTCGGTGGCGACGACGACGTCGCAGCAGCCGACCAGCGCGGCGTTGCCGGCGAAGCAGTACCCCGAGACGACGGCGACCGTGGGCACCGTCCCGGCCAGCCGCGCCATCGTGGTGAACGTCGGGACGTCGAGGCGGGAGAAGCCGCCGCCGTCGGTGTCGCCGGGCCGCCCGCCGCCGCCCTCGGCCACCAGCACGACCGGCAGCCGGCGCTGCGCGGCGACCTCGAGCAGCCGGTCGGTCTTGCGGTGGTTGGTGCGGCCCTGCGTGCCGGCGAGCACGGTGTAGTCGTAGACGAGGACCGCGCAGGCCACGCCGTCGACCTCGCCGATGCCGGTGACCATCCCGTCGGCCGGCGTCCGCTCGACGAGCTCCTCGACCGACCGGCGGGCCCGCTGGGCGGCGAGGCCGAGCTGGCCGTACTCGACGAAGGTGCCCTCGTCGACCAGCGCGGCCACCACCTCGCGGGCGGTCGCCCGCCCGGCCGCGTGCCGGCGGGCCACCACCTCGGGCCGGGCGTCGTCGAGCGTCGCGGCCCGCCGCGCCCGCAGCTCGGCCAGCTCGGGGCGCACGGCGTCGAGGTCGGTCCCGTCCGGCCCCCCGGCGGCGTCGCCGCCCTCCCCGGGGACGACGCCGGCGAGCGCCGCTCCCGCGGTGACGACGTCCCCCACCCGCACCGCCAGGCCGGTGAGCACGCCGCCGGCCGGCGCGGCCACGACGTGCTCCATCTTCATCGCCTCGAGCACCACCACCGGAGCCCCGGCGGCCACGGCGTCCCCCTCGGCGGCGGCGACCTCGACCACCGCCCCCGACAGCGGCGCGGTCACCGGCAGGACGCCGTCGACGGCGACGAGCGCGTCCACCGGCCGGTCGGGCACGAGCTCGGCCAGTCGGGCGTCGACGAGGTCGGTGGTGGCCCGCCCGGCGGCCACCTCCGGCAGCGCGAGCAGCGCGCCGAGCAGGTCGCGGTTGGTGGCCACGCCGGCGACGTCCAGCTCGGCCAGCGCCCGGCCGGCCCCGGTCAGGGCCCGCGGCAGGTCCCGGTCGTGCACGACGACCTTGGCCAGCAGCGAGTCGTAGCGCGGGCTGACCTCGCCGCCGGGCACCGCGGCGGTGTCCACGCGCACGCCGCGGCCGGTGGGCGGGACGAAGCGCTCGAGCACCCCGGCCGCCGGCTGCACGGTGCCGTCGGGCAGCAGGGTCTCGGCGTTGACCCGGACCTGGACGGCGACCCCGTGCGGAGGCGGCGGCGCGGCGAGGTCCAGCTCGGCGAGCGTCGCCCCCTCGGCCAGCCGGAGCGCCACCTCGACCAGGTCCAGGCCGGTGACCTCCTCGGTGACCGTGTGCTCCACCTGCAGCCGCGGGTTGACCTCGAGGAACACGACCTCGTCGCCGCGGACGAGGAACTCCACGGTGGCCAGTCCGCGGTAGGACGCCGACCCGCACAGCGCGGTGGCCGCCGCGGCCAGCCGGGCGCGGACGGCGTCGTCCAGCGCCGGGGCGGGCGCGACCTCGACCAGCTTCTGCCGGCGCCGCTGCAGCGAGCAGTCGCGGTCGCCGAGGGCGACGACGGCCGCGCCGTCGCCGGCCACCTGCACCTCGACGTGCCGGGCGCCGGTCAGCAGCCGCTCGACGTACACCGCGCCGTCGCCGAAGGCCGCGGCCGCCTCCGAGCGGCAGCGCTCCAGCGCCGCGGCCAGCGCCGCGGGGTCGCGCACCGGGCGCATGCCCCGGCCGCCGCCACCGGCGCGGGCCTTGACCATGACCGCGGCGCCCTCCCCGAGACCGGCGAGGAAGCGGGCGGCCTCCGCGGGGTCGGTGTCCCCCGGGGTGGCCGCGAGCACCGGGATCCCCAGCTCGACGGCCCGCGCGCGGGCGCGGGTCTTGTCCCCGAACAGGTCCAGGGCGCCCGGGTCCGGTCCGACGAAGGTGATCCCGGCGCCGGCGCAGGCCCGGGCGAGCTCGGGGCTCTCGGCGAGGAAGCCCCAGCCGGGGTGCAGCCCGTCGACGCCGGCGCGCTCCGCGGCGTCCACCACCGCGGCGACGTCGAGGTAGGCGGCCGGCCCGGCGCCGGGGAGCCGGGCGGAGTCGTCGGCCCGGCGCACGTGCAGGGCGGCGGCGTCGTCCTCGGGGGCGACCGCGACGGTGGACAGGCCCAGGGCGGCTGCGGTGCGCAGGACGCGGACGGCGACGTCGCCGCGGTTGGCGACCAGCAGCCGGGTGATCGTCATCGGCGCCGGAGTCTAGGGAGCGACGCAGGCCGATCCGGAGCAGGCTGTCGGACATGACGACGCCGCAGCCCGAGCCGGAGACCCCGCAGCCGCGCGACATCGCCCTGGAGATGGCCGACGAGCGCACCGCCGCCGACCTCGAGGAGCAGAGCGACCCGGAGGCCCCGACCAACCCGGCGTGAGACAGGCGCACCGGCCAGGCTCCGGGCGTACTGTGCCGCCCATGTCCGCAGAAGCGGGTCTCGGGCGGCTGGTCGCCGGGCGCTACGTCGTCAGCGGGGTCCTCGGCCGCGGTGGCATGGGTGTCGTGTGGCGGGCCACCGACCAGGTGCTGAACCGCCCGGTCGCGCTCAAGGAGGTCGTGTTCCCGGCTCACCTGAGCGACGAGGAGCGCGACGCGCTGCGCCGCCGGACGCTGCGCGAGGCCCGGACCGCGGCGCGCCTGGTGCACCCCAACGTCACGACGCTCTACGACGTCGTCGAGGAGGACGGCCGGCCCTGGCTGGTCATGGAGCACGTCGACGCGCGCAGCCTGCAGGAGGTGGTGCAGCAGCACGGGCCCCTGCCCTGGACGACCGTCGCCCGCATCGGGCTCGACGTGCTCGGCGCGCTGGAGGCCGCCCACGAGGTCGGCATCGTGCACCGCGACGTGAAGCCGGGCAACGTCCTGGTCGGCCGCGACTGCGCCGCCCACCTGACCGACTTCGGCATCGCGGTCGCCACCGGCGACCCGTCGATCACCACGGCCGGGGCCATCATCGGCTCGCCGCCGTTCATGGCCCCTGAGCGCGCCCGCGGCGAGGAGGCCGGCCCCGCGGCCGACCTGTGGTCGCTGGGGGCGACGCTCTACACCGCCGTCGAGGGCCGGCTGGCCTTCGAGCGCACCGAGCCGATGGCCACCCTCTTCGCCGTCGTCTCCGACGACCCCGCGCCGGTCGAGCACGCCGGGCCGCTGGAGCCGGTGCTGCGCGGCCTGCTCACCAAGGACCCCGCCGCGCGGATGGACGTCGCGGCGGCCCGCCGGGAACTCCGGCGCGCCCTCTCCGGCAGCGAGCCCGGCACCGCGTGGGCGCCGCCGGACACCGGCGACACCGACGACACCGCCGTCTCCCAGGACGGGGCCGCGCTCGGCGGGCGGGTGGAGCGCTTCGACGCCGACGACCTGCGCGCGCTGGCCTCGGTGATCGGCACGGTCGCCCGGGACGCGCGCGAGCAGGCGCGCTACCTGGCCGACAAGCGCCGCGAGCGCAAGGAGCACAAGGAGCTCCGGGAGCTCCGGGAGCGCGAGGGGCGACCGGGACGCCGGCGGGCCGGGGGCGCGGCTCCGCCCCCGCAGGCACCGCCCCCGCAGGCACCGCGCTCACAGGCACCGTCCCCGCAGGCACCGCCCGCCGCACCGTCGCGCGTGGTCACCTCCCCGCCGCGGTCGGCCGGCCTGGCCCGGCGCCGGTGGCGGTTCAAGCGCCGGTGGGTCGTCGTCCCGGTCCTGGTCACCGTCCTGGTCGTGCTGGCCGCCGTCAGCGGCATGGTCGTGCTGCTCGCGCGGGCCTTCGGCGCCCTCTGAGCGGTCAGCGCCGGCCGGTCAGCAGCGCGGGGTCGAGGCGCTCCCCCGCGACGTAGTACAGCGTCGCGCCCTCGGGGACGGGCGTGTCCCACCGCGGGCTGACCTGCAGGCCCTCCCCGGTGCGCAGCGCCAGCACCGTGGCGCCGTGGTCGCGGCCGAAGGCGGTCTGGCACTCGCCGAACGTGCGGTGGGGCAGGCCGTGCGGCACCCGCACCGAGTAGGTGTTGCCGTGCCCGCCGGCGGTCATGAGCTCGTTGTAGACCTGGGTCAGGCCCGGGTCGGCCGCCTCCTCCGACAGCAGGAACGGCACGTGCCACTGCACCACCTGCACGCCGGCGTTGACGTAGCGCAGGCTGTCGCGCCGGCCGAGGTCGCGGACGGCGGCGACCATGTGCACGCGCGGGTTGGCGTGGTCGACGGCGACCGCGATCGCCAGCGTCTCGTTGTCGTCGCGGCCGTCGATCACCGCCGTCCGGGCGCGGTCCACCCGGGCGCGGACCATGACGTCGGCGTGGGTGAGGTCGCCCCGCACGAAGGACACCTGCGCCCGCTCGGGCATCGGGTCGACCGCCACGTCGTCCCAGGCGCACAGCGCGATCCGGGTGCCCGGCTCGACGCACAGCTCGGCGACGATCCGCTCGGTCCGCCCGGGCGTGTAGCCCAGGACGACGACGTGGTCGCGGAGGTCCAGGGCCACCACTCCTCTCAGCCGCCTGCCCCGCACGGTCTGCAGGGCGGTGGCCAGCTCGGTGAACAGCAGCGTCAGCGTGACGATGCCGCCGACGATCACGTAGGCGCCGACGACGTGGCCGCCGAGGCTCACGGGGAAGACGTCGCCGTAGCCCACCGTGGCGGCGGTGACGACGAAGTACCACCAGTAGGTGGCCGGGGCGACGATCTCGCTGCCGGCCGGCTCGACCAGCGCCATCGCCGCCCAGCTGGTGAGGAACACCAGCACGGCCACCGCCAGCGGCAGCCGCCAGCCGCGCAGCCGGAGCCGCACGGTGCGCAGCAGCCAGAACAGGGAGAACGGCAACGCGGGACTCCCTCGACGGCGCGGCGGACACCGCAACCTACCGTCGCCCGCCGCCGCGGGGAGTCCCCCGAGAGCGCGACGGGTAGCGGCTCGGGCATGCGCAGCCGCGACCTCCTCACCTACGCCTACTCGCAGATCGGCGAGACCCTGCGCGCCGCCGTGGAGGGTCTGTCCCCCGACAAGCTGGCGCAGCGGCCCGGCCCGGACGCCAACCCGATCGGCTGGCTGGCCTGGCACGCGCTGCGGGTGCAGGACGACCACCTCGCCGAGGTCGCCGGCACCGGGCAGGTGTGGACGGCGCAGGGCTTCGCCGGCCGCTTCGCCCTCCCCGTCGGCGACGCCGCCACCGGCTACGGGATGTCGTCGGAGGAGGTCGCCGCGGTGCGGGTGCCCTCGGCCGACCTGCTGCTGGAGTACGCCGACGCGGTGCTCGCCCGCAGCCGCGAGTTCCTCGGCGGGCTGTCCGACGACGACCTCGACCGCGTCGTCGACGAGCGGTGGGACCCGCCGGTGACCCTCGGCGTCCGGCTGGTCAGCGTGCTCTCCGACGACCTGCAGCACGCCGGCCAGGCGGCCTACGTGCGGGGGCTGCTCGGCGCCTGAGGCAGGTGCGCGGGCAGCACCCGGGCGGCGAGCTCGGTGAGCACCGGCCCGGGCTCGGCCATGCAGCGGGTGACGTCGGGCTCGACGTCGGTGAGCGCGCCGGCGCCGGCGAACCCGGCCTCCCGCAGCTCGGCGGCGCCCAGCTGCACGCGCCCGGCCAGCCCGACGCAGGGGACGCCGGCCGCGCGGGCCCGGGCCAGCACCACCGCGGGCGCCTTGCCGCGCAGGGTCTGGGAGTCGAGGCTCCCCTCCCCGGTCACCGCGAGGTCGGCACCGGCCAGCGCGTCGTCGAGCCCGACGAGGTCGGCCACCAGCTCGGCCCCGCTCGACACCGACGAGGTGAGGACGGCGGCGATCCCGGCGGTGGTGCCCCCGGCCGCGCCCATCGCCGGGATCCCCTCCAGCTCGACCCCGAGGTCGCGCCGCACGACGGCGGCGAAGCGGGCCAGCGCGGCGTCGAGCTCGGCGACCTGCCCGGGGGTGGCGCCCTTCTGCGGGCCGTACACGGCAGCGGCGCCGACCGGCCCGGTCAGCGGGTTGTCGACGTCGGTGGCCACCTGCACCTCGAGACCGTCGAGCCGGGGGTCGCGGGCGCCGGCGTCGATGCGGTCGAGGCGGGCCAGGCCGGCCCCGCCGGGCGGCACGTCGCGGCCGTCGGCGTCGAGCAGGCGGACCCCGAGGGCCTGCAGCAGGCCGGCGCCGCCGTCGGTGGTGGCGCTGCCGCCGAGCCCGATGACCACGCGGGTGGCGCCGGCGTCGAGCGCGGCCAGCAGCAGCTCACCGACGCCGCGGGTGGTGGCGGTGGTCGGCGCGAGCTCCTCGAGCAGGCCCAGCCCGGCGGCGGCGGCCATCTCCAGCACCGCCGTCGTCCCGTCGACGGCGAAGACGGCCTCCACCGGGCGGCCGTCGGGACCGGTGACCGTCGCCGTCCGCTCGCCGTAACCGGCGCGCAGGGCGGCGGCCACCGTGCCCTCGCCGCCGTCGGCCATCGGCCGCAGCAGCACCTCGGCGCCGGGACGCTCGCGCAGCAGACCGCGGGCGACCGCCTCGGCGGCGTCCGCGGCGGCCAGGGAGCCCTTGAAGGAGTCGGGGGCGATCACGATCCGCACGCCCGGCAGCATGCCGCACCCGCGCGTAGCGTCGCGCCGTGGCCGAGCCGTCGCTGACCGACTTCTACGCCCTCGAGGAGCTGCTCACGCCCGAGGAGGTCACGATCCGCGACCGGGTGCGCTCGTGGTGCGACACGGAGGTCCTGCCGAGGATCAACGACTACTGGGAGCGCGCCGAGTTCCCGTTCGAGCTGGTGCCCGGCTTCGCCGAGCTGGGCATCGCCGGCGGCACCATCGAGGGCTACGGGTCGCCGGGGATGAGCGCGGTCTCCGCCGGGCTGGTGGCTGCCGAGCTGGCCCGCGCCGACGGCAGCATCGGCACCTTCAACGGCGTGCACAGCTTCCTGGCCATGCAGTCGATCGCGCTGCTGGGCTCGGAGGAGCAGCGCGAGCGGTTCCTCCCGCCGATGGCCCGGATGGAGGAGATCGGCGCGTTCGGGCTCACCGAGCCCTCGCACGGCTCCGACGCCGTCGCCCTGGAGACCAGCGCCCGCCGCGACGGTGACTCCTACGTCCTCGACGGCGCGAAGAAGTGGATCGGCAACGGCACCATCGCCGACCACGTCATCGTCTGGGCCCGGGGCGAGGACGGGCAGGTCGGCGGCTACGTCGTCGAGAAGGGCACGCCCGGGTTCACCGCGCGCAGGATGACCGGCAAGACGGCGCTGCGGGCGGTGTGGCAGGCCGAGATCACCCTCGAGGGCGCCCGCGTGCCGGCGGAGAACAAGCTGGCGAACTGCCGGTCGTTCAAGGACGTCTCCACCATCCTCGACCGCACCCGCTACACGGTCGCCTGGCGCGCCCTGGGCCTGGCCACCGGCGCCTACGAGCTCGCGCTGGCGCACTGCCTGCGGCGGGAGCAGTTCGGCCAGCCGATCGCCGGCTACCAGCTGGTGCAGGAGAAGCTCGCGCGGATGCTCGCCGAGATCACCGGCATGCAGCTGATGTGCTGGCGGCTGTCGAGCCTGGCCGACTCCGGCCGGATGACCGCGGCGATGGCGTCGCTGGCCAAACGGCACTGCTGCGCGACCGCGCGGCAGATCGCGGCCGACGCCCGCGACCTGTTCGGCGGTGACGGGATCCTGCTCGAGCACCACATCGCCCGGCACCACGCCGACATCGAGGCGATCTACACCTTCGAGGGCACCGACCACGTGCAGGCGCTGATCGTCGGCCGGGAGATCACCGGCCTGTCGGCCATCAGCGGCCGCCGCCGCTGAGGCTCCCGGCCGCGCCGCCGGCCCGCCGGCCCCTGCCGCTCAGCCGGCCTGCCGCAGCGGCGCGGTGAGCGCCAGCCCGGAGAGGCGGCGGCACTCGGGGCAGCCGGTGCCTCCGGCACCGACGCGCTCCCACTGCTGGGACCCCCGGACCTGGACGATGGCGCCGCACAGGGCCAGTTCCACCTCCCCGTCGAGCTCGGCGGAGGGACGGTGGGACTCGACGGCGTGCCACGGGTGGCCGTCTGCGGCCGGACGCCCCCGCGACCACCGGTCAGGCCGGGCGAACCCGACCGCGTAGGACTCCACGCGTCCAGTGTGCCCTCCGCCACAGTCGGCGAACCACCCCTGATCAGGGGAAACGGAACCGTCCGCGGCGGTGCTGCCGACCCCCGACGGGGTAGGTCACCGGGCCCGATCCCCCGCCAGGAGGCACCCCGTGACCCAGACCGAACGCGACGTGGTGGAACTGCTCAGCGCCGACCACCGCGAGTTCGACCGCATCTTCACCGAGCTGGAGGGGCTGCTCGGCCGGACCGGTGAGGACGAGCTGGCCCGCAAGCGGGCGCTCGTCGACGAGGTCAGCATCGGCCTGGTCAAGCACTCCGTCGCCGAGGAGACGCAGGTCTACCCGCGGGTGCAGGCCGAGGTCGACGCCGAGGAGGCCGAGCACGCCAAGCACGACCACGCGCAGGCCGAGGAGACGATGAAGCGCCTCGAGCGCCTGGACCCCTCCGACGAGCAGTACGACGCGGAGATCCGGACGCTGGTGCACGAGATCCGCTCCCACGTCGAGCACGAGGAGGGGCGGATGTTCACCGAGCTCAAGGCGCAGTTCACCCACGACCAGCTCGTGGAGATGGCCCGGCAGGTCGAGCGGATCAAGGCGATCGCGCCGACCCGGCCGCACCCGATGGTGCCCAACGAGGGCGGCATCCGGACGGCGCTCGGCCCGGTCGCGGCACTGGTCGACCACCTGCGCGACGCCGTCAGCGGGCGGGGCAAGCAGGACACCTGACCGCTCCCGGGGTGTTCCTCGCCCTCCTGGATTCCTGCAGCGCCCCGACGGGTCGGGGAACACCCCGGGAGGGCTCGGGCGGGGCGGACCGCCGTCGTCCGGGAGGCCGCCGGCGCTGCCTCGGCACCTCCGCTGCCCTGCCGGCGTTACCGTCGACAGGGCAGCGGAGCGGGAGGAGCTCGGACGGTGGAACCTGTCAGCCTGGTGATCGGCGCGGCACTGCTGGCGGTCGGGTTCGTGGCCGGCCGGCTCGGGCGGCGCCGTCCCGCGGGACCGCCGCCGAACCCCACCCCGCTGTGCGGTTGCGGGCACACCCTGAGCCAGCACGACACCGGCACCAACACCTGCTACGCCGAGCTGCGCCGCGACACCTACGACAAGCGCGGCCGCTGGTCCGGGCACTCGTGGGTGCCCTGCACCTGCCGGCAGTACGTCGGCCCGCGCCCGATCGACGAGGTCTTCCTCCCCCGGGTCCTGCCGCCCACCGACTGACGGGCGCCCGCCGGCCGCCCGGGTGCCGACAGCGTGGGACGGCGTCTCCTGCGGCCTGCCTGCGGGGTCCCGCCGGAGCCTGGGAGCGGTGAGGGTCAGCGAGGTCGGTCGGTGAGGTCGGTGAGCGCGCCGACCAGCGCGGTGACCCGCTCGGTGCCCAGCTCGCCGGCCAGCGCCGACTCGTGCGCCCGCACCAGCGCCTCGAGCCGCGCCAGCCGGACGCGGCCGCGGTCGGAGAGGTGCACGCGCACCCGCCGCCCGTCTCCGGGGTCGGGCAGGCGGTAGGCCAGGGCGGCGTCGACCAGGCCGTCGACCAGCCGGGTCGCGGTCGGCGCGGGCAGGCACAGCGCGGATGACAGCTCGCCCATCGAGCACCCGGGTCCGGCGGTCAGCGCGCGCATCACCCGGAAGGTGTCGAGCGTCGCGCCGTCCTCGGCCAGCACGGTGGCGACCCCGCGGGACACCCGGCGCGACACGAGGGCGAGCAGTTCGACGAGCGCGGGCGCGACCGTCGCGTCCGCGGCCCCTGCGGCCTCCTGCTCGACCGGCATGGCCGCACCATACTCAGGCGCGTGCCCCGATCGACCGTCCCGATGGACGCCTGGGAGGCCACCCTCACCGGCCGCGCCCGCGACGTCGTCCGCATCGGGCTGGCGCTCCCGCTGTCGGGTCCCCTCGCCCTGACCGCGCCCTCCGCGCTGACGCTCGCCGCGGAGGAGGTCGACGAGGCCGGGGGCGTCCGCGGCCGCGGCGTCGAGCTGGTCACCGTGGACGCCGGGCGCCGTCCCGCCGAGGTGGCCGCCGAGGTGGCCGCGCTGCGGTCGACCGGCGCCGTCGACGTGGTCGTCGGCTTCTCCACCAGCGACGTGTCCCGCGCCGTGGCCACCACGCTGGCCGGCGGCACCCGGTACGTGTACACCCCGCCGCACGAGGGCGGCCGCGCCACCCGCGGTGCCCTGCGGATCGGCTCCTCCCCGCTCGGCCAGCACGCCGCCGCGCTGGCCTGGTTGGTCCGGCACCGCCGCGCCCGCCGCTGGCTGCTGCTCGGCACGGACTACGTCTGGCCGCAGGCGGTGCACCGGTCCGCCCGGACCGTCCTGCGCGACCTCGGTGCCGACGTCGTCGGCGAGCTGCTGGTGCCCTTTGGCCCGACCGACCTCGGTCCGGCCCTCGACCTCGTCCGGAGGACCCGCGCCGACGCCGTCCTGCTCAGCCTGGTCGGCCGCGACCTGGTCGCGTTCAACCGCGCCTTCACCCGCGCCGGCCTCGACCGCCGCGTCGTCCGGCTCTCCGGGGCGCTGGAGGAGAACGGCCTGTACGCCGTCGGCGGCGACGACACCGGCGAGCTGTACGCGTGCATGCCCTCCTTCGCCGCCGCCGCCTCCGACGGCACCACCACCGACGACGGCCAGCTCGCGCTGCAGGAGCGGCTGGCCTCCTCCGCCGGCCCGACCGCGCCGGTGGTCTGCGCCTACGCGCGCGGCGTCCACGACGGCGTCCGGGTGGCCGCCGGCCTGCTGGCGGGGGACGTCGGGCGCGTCCCGCGGGCAGGGGCGCGGCTTGCCCGCGCCGACGGGCTGGTGCTGCGGCAGGTCGGCTGACCGGGGGTCCTTCCACCTGGAAACGACCGCGGCCTACCCTTCCCCGCGTCCGGCCCCCGAGCCGGCCGAGAGGAGGAGTCGTGAGCGACCCCCGCACCACCTCGTCCGCGCGGACGACGAACCAGACACCGGGCGGCGCAGCCGGCGCGGTCCCGGCGGCCGGTGCCGCCGGCACGCACGAGTCGGGCGTGGAGGAGTTCGGCTACCGCCAGGAGCTCAAGCGGTCGCTGAGCTTCACCGACCTGCTCGTCTACGGCCTGGTCTTCATGGTGCCGATCGCGCCGTTCGGCATCTTCGGCAGCGTCTTCCAGGGCTCCGGCGGCATGGTCGCCCTCGCCTACGCGACCGGCGGGCTGGCCATGGCGTTCACCGCGGCCTCGTACTCGCAGATGTCGCGCGCCTTCCCGATGGCCGGCTCGGTCTACACCTACGCCGGGCGCGGCATCGCCCAGCCGTTCGGCTTCATCGCCGGCTGGATGATCCTGCTCGACTACGTGCTCATCCCGGCGCTGCTCTACCTCATCGCCGCCATCGCGATGAACTCGATCGTCCCGGCGGTCCCCGTGTGGGTGTGGCTGGTCGGCTTCGTCGTCCTCAACACCGTCGTCAACTACCTCGGCATCGAGTTCACCGCCCGGGTCAACAAGATCATGCTCATCGCCGAGCTGGTCGTGCTGGCCGTCTTCCTCGTCGTCGGCATCGTGGCGCTGGCCTCCGGGGAGGGCCGCGGCTTCGACTTCTCGCCGATCTACGACAGCGACACGTTCTCGCTGGGGCTGGTGTTCGGCGCGGTGTCGATCGCGGTGCTGAGCTTCCTCGGCTTCGACGGCATCTCCACCCTCGCCGAGGAGAACCGCGAGTCCGCGCGCTCGATCGGCAAGGCGATGATCGCCGCCCTGGCGCTGGCCGGGACGCTGTTCATCGTGCAGACCTGGGTCGCGGCGCTGCTGGTGCCCGACCCCGACACGCTGATCGCCGAGGGCGACGCCGCCGGGACGGCGTTCTACGACGCCGCCGCGGTCGCCGGCGGGGCGTGGCTGTCGACGCTCACCGCGGTGGCGACGGCGGTGGCGTGGGGCTTCGCCAACTCGCTGGTGGCCCAGGCGGCCACCTCGCGCCTGCTGTTCGCCATGGCCCGCGACCGCCAGCTGCCCGGCTTCCTGCGCAAGGTCCACCCGACCCGGCGGGTGCCGGTCAACGCCACGCTGCTGGTCGCGGCCGTCTCCCTCGTGCTGGGCCTCTACATGACCAGCCGCGACGACTACGGCGTCCCGACGCTCTCGACGCTGGTCAACTTCGGCGCGCTGACGGCCTTCCTGCTGCTGCACGTGTCGGTGGTCGTGCACTTCGTCGTCCGCCTGCGGAGCCGCAACTGGTGGCTGCACCTGGTCGTGCCGGTCGTCGGCTTCGTGATCCTGTTCTACGTCATCGTCAACGCCCAGCTCGCCGCCCAGACGGTGGGGCTCGTCTGGGCGGTGGTCGGCCTGGTGCTCATGGCCGTCCTGGTGGCCACCGGCCGCAGGCCCGAGATCCGGGCGGAGGAGTCGCTGTGACCGCCTCGCTCGAGGTCGTCTCCCTGGAGCCGACCGCCGAGCAGTGGCGGTACTCGTTCGGCGGCGGCGAGCCGCTGCTGACCGTCGCGCCGGGCACCGTGGTCGAGCTGACCACCGAGGACTGCTACGACGGCAAGGTGCACGGCGTCGACGACCTGCCCAGCCAGGTGTGCGACTTCCCGTTCCTCAACCCGGTCACCGGACCGATCGCCGTCGAGGGCGCCGAGCCCGGTGACACCCTCGCAGTGCACCTGGTCGACATCGCGCCGGTGCGCGACTGGGCGGTGTCGAGCACGTTCCCGCACTTCCGCGCGCTGACCACCACGCACGCGACGGCGATGCTGCACGACCCGCTCGAGGAGCTCGTCTGGCTCTACGAGGTCGACCGCGACCGCGGCACGTGCCTGTTCCGCCCGCGCCGCGGCGGCCCGGAGGTGGAGCTCCCGCTCGACCCGATGCACGGCACGATCGGCGTCGCCCCGGCGGCCGGGGAGGTGTTCGCCAGCATCACGCCGGGCGCGCACGGCGGGAACATGGACACCCCGGAGGTGCGCGCGGGCACGACCGCGTACTTCGGCGTCCACGTGCCCGGCGGGCAGCTGTCGATCGGTGACGGGCACTGCCGGCAGGGCGAGGGCGAGGTGTGCGGGACGGCGGTCGAGGCGGCCATGCGCACCGTCGTCGTCGTGGACCTGGTCAAGGGCGGGGCGCCGGCCTGGCCGCGGCTGGAGACCGACGGGCACCTCATGTCGACCGGCTCGACCCGGCCGCTGGAGGACGCCTACCGGGTCAGCCAGCACGACCTGGTCACCTGGGTCGCGGAGCTGGCCGGCTGGGACCGGCTCGACGCCTACCAGCTGGTCAGCCAGGCCGGGCTCGCGCCGACGGGCAACGTCGTCGACACGAACTACACGATGGTCGCCAAGCTGGCCAAGCGGTTCGTCCCGGGCGCCGCCGCGCACGACGGCGTGCACGAGCGGCTGCGCGGGACGGCCGCCGCCTACCTGGCCCAGCGCTGAGGCCCGGCGCCCGTCCCGGCGTCCGGAGGGGACGCCGGGACGGGCGCCGGATCCGGGGGCGTGTGCCGCGTCGTGGACGGCGTCCGCGGGCGTCCGGGCGGGTAGGGATGTCCGGTGCACCGCCCCGCCTCGGAGGAGACCTCGTGACCCCGTCCCCCGGACTCCCGCCCGGCCGCCGGGCCGCCCTGCTCGCCGCCACCGAGCCGGTGCGGGCCGCGGCCAGCGCCGGCGCCTTGGCCCTGGGCTGGCCGCTGCTGCGCGGCGCCCCGCGCGGTGAGCCGCACGGGGTGCTGGTGCTGCCGGGGCTGTTCGCCTCCGACGTCTCCACCCTCACCCTCCGCCGCTGGCTGCGCGGCCTGGGCTACCCGGTCGTCGGCTGGGAGCTCGGGCGCAACCGCGGCCCGACGAAGGAGATCACCGACGAGCTGCCGCGGCTGCTCGAGCGGCTGGCCGAGCAGCACTCCGGTCCGGTGAGCGTCATCGGGCAGAGCCTCGGCGGCATCTACGCCCGCCGGCTGGCGCTGCGGGTGCCCCGGCTGGTCCGCCAGGTGATCAGCCTGGGCTCCCCGTTCGCCCTCGCCGGTCGCCCCGCCGACGGCACGCCCGGGGCCCGCGCGTACGACCGCTACCGGCACCTGCACGCCGTGCCGCGCGGGCGCGGCGACCTCGCCGGGCCCCTCCCGGTGCCGAGCACCGCCGTCTGGTCGCGCTGGGACGGCGTCGTCGACTGGCGGGCCTGCCGGCAGGCGCCCGGCCCGCGCGCGGAGAACGTCGGCGTGCACGCCAGCCACCTCGGCATGGGCCACGACCCGGCGGTGCTCTGGCTGGCGGCCGACCGGCTGGCCCAGACCCGCGAGGGCTGGCGGCCGTTCCAGCCGCCGGCCCGGCTGCGGTTCCTCTACCCGCGGGAGGACGACGACGCGACCGGCTGACGGCGCCGCGCCCGCAGCACGGCGTCGGCCACGTGCACCGACCCGTGCTCGTGACCGCGGACCGGCCGGGGACGGGACCCCGCCACCTCGATGGCCCAGTCGGCGGGGTCGAGGACGGCGGCCATCTGCTCGCCGGTGGCGTACCACTCGGGCAGGCCCGGCCGCTGCACGGGGCCCTGCAGGTCGCTGCCGTCGTGCGCGGTGACGAGCAGCGTGCCACCGGGCGCGACCGCCGCGGCCAGCGTCCGCAGCACGTCGTCGCGGCGGTCGGGCAGGAAGTGCAGGAACGACGCCGTCACCAGGTCGAAGCGCTCCTCGCCCGGCTCCCACGCGGTGACGTCCGCCTGCCGGGTCTCCAGCCGCACGCCGGCGGCCGCGGCCGCCGCGGCGGCCCGCTCGAGCGCCGTGCGGGAGACGTCGAGCGCGGTGACGTCCCAGCCGCGCCGGGCCAGCCAGACGGCGTCGCCGCCCTCGCCGGCGCCGGCGTCCAGGGCCCGGCCCGGCGGCAGGTCCGCGACCTCGGTGGCCAGCACGTCGTTGACCCGGCCGCTCCAGACGCCGTGCCCGTGCGCGCGGTAGCGCTCCTCCCACCACGCCTCACCGAACTCCGGGTCGGTCAGCGCGCGGACCACCTCGACCGCCTGCCGCGTCTCCTCGGCGACCAGGTCGGCGTTGATCGCCGCACCGGCCCGCACGCCGTCGGCCGCGGCGGCCACCACCTGGGCGGCCAGGTCGGTGACGTTCCCCGCCACCCAGACGCCGGGCACCTCGGTGACGCCCATCGGCCCGGCCTCGACACGGGTGCCGAGCACGCGCTCGCCCATGGCGAACTCGGTCGCGGCCAGGCCCAGCCCGCTCAGCACGGTCGAGCGGGCCGCCATCCGCGGCGGGACGACGACCGCCGCCCGGGGCACGACCTCGCCGCTCGCCAGCCGGACGCCGGAGAGCCGCCCGCCGTCGGTGTCGAGCGCGGCCACCTCGCCGGGGACCGTCCGGATCCCCCGGGCGGCCAGCTGCTCGGCCTCCTCGCCGGGCAGCGTCGTGCCGTGCAGGAAGAGCACGACGTCGGCGGTCCACTGCCGCCACAGCAGCGCGGCGTGCACGGCCGCCGGCCCGGTGGCCAGCACCCCGATCGGCCGGTCGCGCACCTCCCAGCCGTGGCAGTACGGGCAGTGCAGGACGTCGGTGCCCCACAGCTCCCGCACGCCCGGCACGTCGGGCAGCTCGTCGGTGAGCCCGGTGGCCACGAGCAGCCGGCGCGCGCCGAGCACCCGGCCGCCGGCGAGCGCCACGGTGAAGGCGCCCGCCTCGCCGCCGACACCGGTCACCCGGTCCTCGACCAGCACGCCGCCGTAGCCGGCGACCTCGGCGCGCCCGGCGGCGAGCAGCTCGGCCGGCGGGGTGCCGTCGCGGCCCAGGTAGTTGTGCATGGCGTGCGCCGGTGCGTTGCGCGGCGTCCCGTCGTCCACCACCGCCACCGACCGCCGCGCCCGGGCCAGCGTCAGCGCCCCGGACAGGCCGGCCGCTCCCCCGCCGACGACCACCACGTCGTACGTCTCGTGCATCGTCTCGTCCATGCCGGACACGGTGCACCCGCCCGTGCCGTCTTGACAATCTCCATTGCCGGAACGGCAAAATGGTCGGCATGGCCCGCGACGACGCCCCCGACCTCGACGACGTCCTGACCGCGGTCGGTCCCCGGCTGCGGGAGCTGCGCCGCCGCCGCGGGGCGACGCTGACCCAGCTCGCCGAGGACACCGGCATCTCGGTCTCGACGCTCTCGCGGCTGGAGTCGGGGCAGCGCCGGCCGACCCTCGAGCTCCTGCTGCCGCTGGCCCGCGCCCACCAGGTGCCGCTCGACGAGCTGGTCGACGCCCCCGAGACCGGCGACCCCCGGGTCCGGCTGCGGCCGATCACCCGGCACGGCGCGACGTTCATCCCGCTCACCCGGCGCCCCGGCGGGCTGCAGGCCTACAAGCAGGTGCTGCCGCCGCACTGGGGCAGGGAGCCGAGGGAGCTGAAGTCGCACGAGGGCTACGAGTGGCTCTACGTCCTCTCCGGGCGGCTGCGGCTGCTGCTCGGGGACACCGACGTCGTCCTCACCGCGGGCGAGGTGGCCGAGTTCGACACCCACGTGCCGCACTGGATGGGCAACCCCGACGACCGGCCGGCCGAGTTGCTGGCCCTCTACGGCCCGCAGGGCGAGCGGATGCACGTCCGCGCCGCCCCCCGCAGCACCTAGCCCGACCGGCGCGCGCTAGGGGACGAGGACCAGCCGGACGCCGGCCTCCCCCGACGCCTGCTGCCGCCACGCGCCGGCCACCTCGGCCGGGGGCAGCGTCCGGTGGGCGACGCCGATCCACCCGGCGGCGGCCGACCCGAGGACGGCGTCGAGGGCCGCGCGGCGCCGGTCGGGCGAGGGCGCGTCGTCGGTGTAGCCGAGCACCTCCGCCGAGCGGCTGCGCAGGACGGCGGAGGAGAACGTCGCCTCGTCGCCGGAGGCGCTCCCGAGGTCGACCAGCCGGCCGCCGTCGGCGAGCACCCGCACGGCCGCGGTCGACGCCGTCCCGAAGACCGGGTCGACGACGACGTCCACCGAGCCGCCGGTCGCCTCGCGCAGCCGGGCGGTGAGCGTGTCGGCGTCGCCGTCGGCAGAGCAGGCCCAGCGGCACGACCGGCGCGGCGGTCACCCGGACCAGGCTGCGGCCGGGTCCCCCTCCGGGTCGGGGTGCTCGGTGTGCTCGGGGACCGTGCCGGCGCGGCGGACGACCGCGGCACGCACGTCAGGTGCTGATGTCGGGGTACGGCAGCGAGATGTGCTCCATCGCCTTCCCGTAGGCCTTCTGGTACTCCAGCGGGCCGTGGTCGCGCTCGAACATGGCGATGAACAGCGTGAGCGTGAGGAACGGGTGGGCGCCCATCCGGAACAGCGTCACGTGGTCGTGCTCGCGCAGGGCGCGGCGCTCGTCCTCGGTGAACTCCAGCCAGGTGCTCCGCTCGGCCGGGGTGCAGTTGAGGACGCGGTTGGCCATCTCGGCCTCCCACCACGCCACGGTGCCGGCGGGGTCCTCGCGGTAGCGCTCGACGAGCTCGGGGTCGCGGTCGACGGTGTAGAGGAACTTGTCCAGCAGGTACTTGCTCACGCCGGGACCACCTCTCCGGGGACGCCGTTCGGGTACCAGGTGAAGTAGGCCTCCATCGTGTGGAACAGGTCGAGGGTGTCCACGTGGTCGGCCTTCGCGCCCTCCCCGGCGACGCCCATCATCAGCATGAAGTCCATGAACCCGTGGGTGGCGTTGCCCGGGGCGTGCAGGGAGTCCAGCGACACCTCGGCCAGGCAGCCCTCGACGTCACCGGAGGCGATCCACTCCACGGCCCTGCGGTCGAACTCGGGGTCGGGGCCGTGCTCGCCGAACTGCCGCGGGCCGCCCAGCTCCAGCGACAGGTGGCCGGTGCCGATGACGGCCACCCGCTTGTCGGACTGCCAGGACTCGACCATCTCCCGGATGGCCCTGCCGAGGGCCACGAAGCGCCGGGGCTGGGGCAGCGGCGGGGCGAAGATGTTGGTGTAGACGGGCACGATCGGCAGGTCGGCCTGCGGGCGCAGCGTGATGATCGGGCACGTGATGCTGTGGTCGATCCGCAGCTCGTTGCTGAAGGCCAGGTCGAAGTCGCGGTCCAGGCCGTCGCGCAGCAGGTGCGCGGCCAGGTCCTCCTCGCCGCGCAGGGTCATCCGCGGCAGGCCGAACTCGCGCTCCTCGTTGTAGAAGTTGGCGTCGAAGAACGGCGCCTTGCCCACCAGGAACTGCGGCATGTTGTCCAGCCACAGCTGGTGGAAGTGGTCGCTGCCGACCATCACCAGCACGTCGGGCTCGGCGCGGGTCAGCGTCTCCCGGAACCGCTCGATCTTGGCCACCCACTCGTCGGCGAACGGCGGGCGGTCCGCGCCCGTCGACGTGCTCGCCCGGTAGTAGAACGGGTGGTGGGTGGACGCGATGACCGCGGCCAGCTCAGCCATGACGACCTCCGGTGGTCTCGTCGGGCAGGGGGTCGGGCACGTACGGGTCGGGGGCGACGGACCGGTTGTCCAGGTCCACCGACAGGAAGACGTCGTTGGCCACGGGATGGCGGATCTCCTCGGCGAGCTGGCCGATCAGCCCGGCGGTGCGGGCGAGCAGCGCGAACCCGCGCAGTAGCTGCAGCGGCAGGCCGAGGTCGGCCAGCGCCGCCCCGCACACGCCGGCGCCGTTGAGCGGCAGCGCCCTCCCGAGCACCTGCGGGTGCACGCGGCCGATCGCGGCGAACAGCGCCAGGTGCGGGCCGGTGAGCCCCTCCTCGGCGGCGATCTGGAACAGCCGCGGGGTGCGCGGGTCGCCGTCCTTGTGCACGTGGTGGCCCAGCCCCGGCACGAACCGGCCGGCGGCGCGCTGCGCGGTGACCGTCTCCAGGGCGAGGGCGTCCCAGCCGGCGTCGTCGGTGGGGAGGGCGTCGGCGGAGGCGAGGACGTCGTGCAGGAACCGGCCGCAGTCCTCGGTGACGCCGAGGAACCGCGAGCCGCCGCCGAGCAGGCCGGCGGCCAGCGCACCCTGCACCGAGTCCGGCGCGGACAGGTACGTCAGCCGGGTGACGATCGCGGTCGGGGTGAAGCCGTGGTCGGCCAGCGCGGCCAGCACCGCCTCGAACACGCGGGTCTCCCCCGGTGTCGGCCGGCGCTGGGTGGCCAGCCAGAACGCCAGCTCGCCGAAGCCGACGCTGCCCATGACGTCGCGGGCGAGGTCGGTGCCGAGCAGGGTGATCGACTCCCGGCTGGAGGCGCCGAGCGCCGTGGGGTAGCCGTTCCCGGACGTCATGGGGTCCCCTCCCCGTCGGTCAGCCAGCGGCGGATCTCCTCGCCGTGCTCGTCGAGCGCCGGCGGCGGGAGCCGGTAGTCGACCGCGGTGTCGGAGAAGCGGATCGGGTTGCGGATCGAGGGGATCCCCGCGCCGTCCTCCCCCGCGGTGACGACGGGGTCGAGGCCGACCTCCTCGGCGAAGGCCACGCCCTGGTCGACGGTGTTGATCGGCCCGCAGGGGACGCCGGCGGCGATGATCTCCCGGAACCAGTCCATCTTGGAGCGGGTGCCCAGCCGCTCGACCAGCAGCGGGCGCAGCTCCGCGCGGTTGGCCGTGCGGTCCTCGTTGCGCAGGAACCGCGGGTCCTGCGCCAGCTCCGGGACACCGAGCACCTCGCACAGCCTGCCGAACTGGCCGTCGTTGCCCGCCGTGACGATCAGGTCGCCGTCGGCGCAGGGCAGCGGCTCGTAGGGGAACAGGCTGGGGTGGCTGTTGCCCATCCGGAACGGGACGACGTCGCCGGCCACGTACGCCGACGTCTGGTTCACCATGCCCGACAGGGCGCTGGAGAGCAGGTTGACCTCGACGTGCTGCCCACGGCCGGTCCGGTGCCGCAGGTTGAGCGCCGACAGGACGCCGATGGTGGCGTGCAGGCCGGCCATCACGTCGAAGACGGCCACGCCGGCGCGGTACGGGTCGCCGCCCGGGTCGCCGGTGAGGCTCATCAGCCCGGAGATGGCCTGCACGATGAGGTCGTAGCCGGGCAGCGACCGCCCACCGGGGCCGCTGCCGAACCCGCTGATCGAGGCGTAGACGATGCCCGGGTTGGTGGCCGCCACGCTCGCGTGGTCCAGGCCGAAGCGGGCCAGCCCGCCGGGCTTGAAGTTCTCCACCAGCACGTCGGCGCGGCGGGCCAGCTCCCGTGCGGCGGCCAGGTCGGCGTCGTCCTCGAGGTCCAGGGCGACCGACCGCTTGTTGCGGTTGACGCCCAGGTAGTAGGTGGAGACGCCGTCCCGGACCGGGGGTTGCCAGGTGCGGGTGTCGTCCCCGCCGGGGCCCTCGACCTTGACCACCTCGGCGCCGAGGTCGGCCAGCAGCATCGTGGCGTAGGGGCCGGCCAGGATCCGCGAGAAGTCGGCGACGAGCAGGCCCGCGAGCGGTCCCCGGGGCGGCGGGGCACCGGCTCCGACCGGTCCTGACGTCATCGCCGCTCCTCACCGTCGGGTCGACGCGGACACCCGTCCGCGCCGGCGCCGATCCTCGGCACGGTCCTCCTGCGCTGTCAACTGCACCGCGGGCGGCTTGACAGGTGTCGCAGGTCACGAGCAGGGTGACGCCGTCCGCCCGGTTGTCCGTCCTACGGACAGTCGTCCGGACTCGCTGCCGACGTCCGAGGAGAGCCCATGACCGAGCCCGCGTCCCCGGCCCCGCAGGCCGGGCGCCCCGTCGTCCTGCGCGGCGGGACGGTGCTGACCATGGACGACGCCGGCACCGTCCTGCCCGCGGCCGACGTGCTCGTCGTCGGCGACCGGGTCGCGGCCGTGGGGACGTCGCTCGAGGTGCCCGGGGGCACGCAGGAGGTCGACGCCACCGACGGGATCGTGATGCCGGGGATGATCGACACCCACCGGCACATGTGGCAGACGGCCATGCGCGGCTACGGCGCCGACTGGACGCTGACCCAGTACTTCGTCTGGTACTACCTCGAGCACGGCCGCCGCTTCCGCCCCGAGGACGTCGCCGCGGGCAACCGGCTGGCCGCCGTCGAGGCGCTGGACTCCGGCGTCACCACCGTCGTCGACTGGTCGCACGGGCTGCAGACGGTCGACCACGCCGAGGCCGCCGTCGACGCGCTGCAGTCGGTGCCCGGCCGGTACGTGCTCGCCTACGGCAACATCCAGGCCGCGCCGTGGGAGTGGACCGCCGACCGGGACGTGCGGGCCTTCCTCGAGCGCCGCCGCACCGGCGCCGGCGACCTGCTCGACCTCCAGCTCGCCTTCGACGTCACCGGCGACCCGGCCTTCCCCGAGAAGGCGGCCTTCGAGGTGGCCCGTGAGCTCGGCCTGCCGGTGACCACGCACGCCGGCGTGTGGGGCGCGACCAACGACGACGGCATCCGGCTCATGCACGAGCACGGCTTCGCCACGCCGGAGACCGTCTACGTGCACGCCGCGTCCCTCTCGCCGGACAGCTACCACCGCATCGCCGCCACCGGCGGGTCGATCTCGGTGTCGACGGAGTCCGAGCAGAGCGCCGGGCAGGGCTACCCGCCCACCTGGCAGGTGCGCGCCCACGGGATCCCGGTGTCGCTGTCGATGGACACCAGCGTGTGGTGGAGCGGCGACCTGTTCTCCGCGATGCGCACGACGCTGGGCGCCGACCGCTCGCGCGAGCACTTCGAGGCCCACCTCAAGGGCGAGACGGTCACCCAGCTGGCGCTGCGCGCCCAGCACGTCGTCGCGTGGGCCACCCGCGGCGGGGCGACGGCGCTGGGCCGCGACGACCTCGGCCGCCTCGTGCCGGGCGCCAAGGCCGACGTCGTGCTCGTCAAGAACGACGCCTCGCCGGTGTCCTTCCCACTGCTCAACCCCTACGGCCACATCGCCTTCCAGGCCCAGCGCGGCGACGTGCACACCGTGCTCGTCGACGGCCGGGTCGTGAAGTCCGACCACCGGTTGGTCGGCGTCGACCTCGCCGCGGTCCGGCGCGAGGTGGAGGCCACGGTCGAGCACCTGCGCGCCGACATGGGCGAGGAGGTCTGGGAGTCGGGGATGGACCCGGAGCTGCCGTCCACGGAGGTCCTGGACAACCCGTACCAGTACACCGACTACCGCTCGCAGTCCACGCACGCCGCCCGTGAGGAGGCCTTCGAGCGCCACCTGGCCGGGGAACGCTGAGGAGCGGTCGTGGCCGGACGCGGGAAGGGACCGGACTTCGTCGAGGCGCTGGCCCGCGGCCTCGACGTCCTGACCTGCTTCGGCGCCGACCGCCCGGGCATGACCCTGAGCGAGGTCGCCGCGGCGGCCGGCCTGGCCCGGCCGACCGCGCGGCGACTGCTGCTCACCCTCGAGGAGCTGGGCTACGTCCGCTCGGCCGGAGGGGTGTTCTCGCTGACCCCGCGGGTGCTCTCCCTGGGCATGGCCCACGTCGGGGCGCTGGGCCTGTGGGACGTCGCCCGGCCGCACCTGGAGGCGCTGGTCGCCCGCACCGGGGAGTCCTCGTCGATGGCCCAGCTCGACGGCTCCGACATCGTCTACGTCGCCCGCGTGTCGGTGCCCAAGCTCATCGCGCTGCGCGTCGAGATCGGCACCCGCTTCCCCGCGGCGCAGACGTCCCAGGGCAAGGTGCTGCTCGCCGCGCTGCCGGCCGACGAGCTCGCCGCCACCCTCGCCGAGCCCAGCCGCTCAGGACTGCCGCCCTTCACCGGGCGCACGCCCGAGCAGCTGCGCGACGAGCTCACCGAGGTCCGCGCCCGGGGCTGGGCGCTGGCCGACGAGGAGCTGGCGCCGGGCGTCCGGTCGGTCGCCGTCCCGGTGCGGGACGGGACGGGCGCGGTCCGGGCGGCCGCCAACGTCACCGTGCACGCCGCGGAGACCTCCCGGGAGCGACTGCTCGAGGAGCACCTCCCCCTCCTGCTGCGCACCGCCGGGGAGATCAGCGCCGACTGGACGCGGTGGCAGTCGCGGCCGCACGTCGAGGTCGGCCGGTCGCACCCCGCCGTCTCGCGCACGGCCGGGTGAGGCGCGGCCGGACCGGGTACCCACGGCCGCCATGAGCGGGAAGTCGGCGGAGGACTACGCCAGGGACTACACGGACCCCGAGCTGCGCGAGCGGCTCAAGGAGGAGATCAAGGCCGGGGACCGGGGTGGCCGGCCCGGCCAGTGGAGCGCGCGCAAGAGCCAGCTGCTCACCCACGAGTACGAGGCGCAGGGCGGCGGCTACCGGCACGAGGGCGAGCGCACCGAGAGCCAGCAGCACCTGCAGGAGTGGACCGACCAGGACTGGCGCACCGCCGAGGGCGGCGACCGCGCCCGCGGCGCCGACGGGACCAAGCGGTACCTGCCCGACGCGGCGTGGGAGCTGCTCTCCGACGAGGAGAAGCGGGCCACCGACACCCGCAAGCGCGGCTCCGACGAGCAGCACGTGGCCAACACCGACGCGGCCAAGGAGGCCCGCAAGGCCGCCGAACTGGTCGACGTGAAGGCCACCGAGGCCCGCGCGCGGGTCGGGAGGATGCACGGCGACTCGCAGCTCGACCGCGCCGAGCAGGCCGAGCGCGAGCTCGGGAAGGGCCGCACGACGGTGCTCCGGGCCATCGAGGAGCAACGCACCCGCGACCGAGGGGTGAGCGGCGATGATCAGGTGACCTGATCATGGCGCGTCCTCCCTCACCGCCCACCGTGAGGGAGGACGCGCTGCGGTGCGGGAGGACGTACCGCTGCGAGGCGACCGCGACGCGCCGTGCACGTCGTGCACGCTCGCAGAGGCTGCAGGAGTCCTCACCCGGCGGCGGGTCAACGTCATCTTCGGCGCCCTGCTCGCCGGCATGCTCATGTCGAGCCTGGACCAGACGATCGTGTCGACGGCGCTGCCGACCATCGTCGACCTCGGCTCCTGGGCCACCGGCGTCCTCGGTCAGGCTGATCGGCGCACCTGAGCTTCCCACCGCGGTAGCATCGTGGTGTGAAGCTGAGCATCAGCCTGCCCGAGGAGGACGTCGCACTCCTCGATGCCTACGCGCGGGAGGCGGGGCTGCCCTCACGGTCGGCGGCGGTGCAGCGAGCCGTCCGTCTGCTCCGTCACCCGGACCTGGAGGACGACTACGCCGCGGCCTGGGACGAGTGGCGCACCGCGGGCCAGGAGGCCGAGTGGGAGGGCACGACGGCCGACGGCCTCGACGATGCTCCGCGGTGAGATCCGCCTGGTCGACCTGGACCCCATCCGCGGCAGCGAGGCGGGCAAGCGCCGTCCCGCCGTCGTGGTGAGCAACGACCGGGCCAACGCCACGGCCGCGCGCGTCGGGCGAGGAGTGGTGACCGTGGTGCCGGTCACCAGCACCACGACCCGGGTGTTCCCCTTCCAGGTGCTGCTGCCGGCCGGCGAGACCGGGCTGAGGGTCGACAGCAAGGCCCAGGCCGAGCAGGTCCGTGCCGTCGCGGTCGAGCGGGTCGGCCCCGTGCTCGGTCGTGTCCCCGCCGGCACGATGACCGCGCTCGACGACGCGCTGCGCCTGCACCTGCAGCTCTGAGGGCCGGCGGCGCACCTCCGCTGCCGTGCACGTCACCCGGCGCGGGCGGCGGCCGTCTCGGCGACCAGGCGGTCGAGCAGGTCGGCCGGCAGCGCGGCGCCGAAGTCGGCGGCGAAGCGGCGCATCGGCATCGAGCCGACCATCTGCAGCATCACCGCCTGCTCGTCGGGTGAGGCGGCGTCGGCGGGCAGGGCGGCGGTCAGCGCCTCGACCAGTGCCGGCCCGGCGGCCGGGTGGGCGAACCACTCGGCGACCGACGACTCGAGCGTCAGCACCCGCACCAGGTCGTCGCCGGCGAGGGTCACCCGCCGTTCGGCGAGGACGGTCCCGGCGTCGGCGCAGACCTGCACCGCGTACTCACCGGCCGCGACCACCCAGCCGGCCTCGACGACGTCCCAGTAAGCGAACGCCCGCCGGTGCAGGGCGAGGGTCACCTCGCGGCTCTCCCCCGGCGCCAGTGCGACCTTGGTGAACGCGCGCAGCTCTCGCAGCGGGCGGCGCACCGGGCCGGCCGTCGTCGACACGTACACCTGGACGACGTGCCGCCCGGCCCGGTCGCCGGTGTTGCCCACCGTGACCGAGACGGTGGCCGTGTCGCGGCCGGTGACCTCGACGCGCAGGTCCGCCGTGGCGAAGGTGGTGTAGGAGAGCCCGTGCCCGAACGGGTAGCGCACCGGCCGGCCCTGCGTGACCAGCCCGCGGTAGCCGACCAGCACCCCCTCGCCGTAGACGACCCGGCCCTGCTCGCCGGGGAAGGACAGGGAGCTCGGGGAGTCCTCCAGGCGCAGCGGCACCGTCTCGGCCAGGCGACCGGAGGGGTTGGCGACGCCGTAGAGCAGGTCGGCCAGCGCGCCGCCGCCGGCCTGGCCGAGCAGTGCGCCGTCCAGGACCGCGTCGACGTCGTCGTGCCAGCCCTCCAGCGAGACGACCCCGCCGTGGGAGAGGACGACGACCGTCCGCGGCACCGCGGCGGCCACGGCGCGGACCAGGTCGACCTGCGCGGTGGGGAGGTCGATGGTGGTGCGGTCGAAGCCCTCGGACTCCTCGGCGTCCCCCAGGCCGACGAAGACGACCGCGACCTCCGCGTCGCGGGCCAGGGCGACCGCCTCGTCCCGCAGCGCCGCGGCGTCGCCGGAGCCGTCCAGGGTGAAACCGGCGGCGAAGGGGACGTCGCCGCCGGCCAGCGCGCGAACCGCGTCCAGGGCCGCCTCGACCCGGGTGGCGTGGACGTTGGAGCTGCCGCCGCCCTGGAAGCGTGGCGTGCGGGCGAACTCGCCGACGACGGCGACCCGGGTGCCCGGCGCCAGCGGCAGCGTGCCGCGCTCGTTGCGCAGCAGCACCGCGCACTCGGCGGCCAGCTCCCGGGCCAGGGCGTGGTGGCCCTCGGCGTCGAACCCGGCGTCGGACCCGGCGCCGGACCCGTCCGTGGCCGGCCGGACGTAGCGGGCCAGGGCGGCCACCCGGGCGGCGCTCGCGTCGACGAACGCCTCGTCGAGCTCCCCGGCGCGCACCGCCTCCACCACCCGGCGGTTGCCGGCGCCGGAGTCGCCGGGCATCTGCAGGTCCAGCCCGGCGGCCAGGGCCGCGACCCGGTCGTCGACGGCGCCCCAGTCGGAGACGACGACGCCCGCGAACCCCCACTGCTCCCGCAGCACCTCGGTGAGCAGCCAGCGGTTCTGGCTGGCGTAGACGCCGTTGACCTTGTTGTAGGCGCACATGACCGTGGCCGGCGCCGCCTCGGTGACCACCCGCTCGAAGGCCGGCAGGTAGACCTCGCGCAGCGTCCGCTCGTCGACCTCGGCGCTGACGCGCATGCGCTCGGTCTCCTGGTTGTTCGCCGCGAAGTGCTTGACCGAGGCGCCGGCGCCCTGCGCCTGCTGGCCGCGCACGTGCGCCGCCCCGAGGACCCCCGACAGCAGCGGGTCCTCGGAGTAGTACTCGAAGTTCCGCCCGCCCAGCGGCGAGCGCTTGATGTTCACGCCCGGCCCGAGGACGACGTGCACGCCCAGGGCGCGGGCCTCGCGGCCGATCGCCGCCCCGATCCGCTCGGCCACCGCGGGGTCCCAGCTGTTGCCCACGGCGACCGCCGGGGGGAAGCAGGTCGCCGGGACGTTGCGGGTGATGCCCAGGCCGCCGAAGTCGCCCTCCTGACGGCGGACCCCGTGCGGCCCGTCGGTGAGCACCACCGACGGCAGGCCGGCCTCCTCGACCGGCGGGGTGGACCAGAAGTCCTGGCCGGACAGCAGCACGGCCCTGGTCTCGAGAGGAAGGCCCTGGAGGTCGGGGTGGTCGGTCACGGGAGCTCCTGGGGCCGCGGGCGACGATCAGGTCACCTGATCCCAGCGCGTCCTCCCCGACCGCGCACGGTGAGGGAGGACGTGCTGCGGTGAGGGAGGACGCGCTGCGGTGAGGCCGGGCGGACAGGGCGGCCGCCCCGGCCGCGTCGGCGCCGGCGCACGCCGACGAGCGCACCAGGGCTCGCCGGACCGGCCGGGCTGCGCCGGGTGGCGGTCCACCCGAGGGGAGCTGCACCGGGGCTGCTCCCCTCAGCCGGGCAGCCGCGGGTCGACGTGGACCTTGGGCCCGGCGCCGCTGCCCTCCGGGCGCCCGCCGGCGAGCACCGCGCCGACCTGCCCGAGACCGACGGTGGCGGCGACGAGCGGCCGCGGGTCGACCGTCCCGGCCCCGTAGGAGGCCATCGTGGGGGCCAGCCCCGGGGACGCCGACAGGATGCCCACCACCGTGACGTCCTTGAGCAGCAGCGTCCGGGTGTCGACCGTGCTCGGCGTGCCGGCGATGCCGATGCAGACCACGTTGCCGGCGGGCTCCACCAGGTCCACGGCCAGCGCCGGGGACCCGGGGGCGGTCGAGGCGTCGACGACGGCGTCGAACGGCAGGTCCGGCAGGGTCTCGCGGGTCCAGGCGTCGGCGAAGCCGAGACCGCGGGCGAAGGCCAGCGAGGGGGTGGTCACGCCGAGCAGGTGCACCTCGGCGCCGGCCGCCCGGAGGAACACCGCCGTCAGCAGGCCGATCGTGCCGGGCCCGATCACGAGTGCGCGGTCACCGGCGCCGGCCCCGGCCGCCCGCGCCGCCCGCCAGGCGTTGCCGCTGGGCTCGACGAGCGCGCCGAGCACCGCGTCGACGGAGTCGGGCAGCGCGTGCAGCGACCCCACCGGGACGGCGAGCTGCTCGGCCAGGGCGCCGTGCCGCCCGCCCCGGATGCCGACCTCCTGCCGGTCCTCGCACACGTGCTGCTGCCCGCGCCGGCACCGCCGGCAGACCCCGTCGCCGAGCATCGTGTCGCCCGTGACGCGCCGGCCGAGCCAGCCGCGGTCGACGCCGTCGCCCACCGCGGTGACCCGGCCGCACCACTCGTGTCCCGGCCGCAGCGGGTAGGAGGAGTGCCCGGTCTGCAGGTAGGCGAGCTGCCCGGTGAACAGCTCGACGTCGGTGCCGCAGACGCCGACCCGCTCGACGGAGACGACGACCTCCCCGGCGGCGGCGACCGGGACGGGCACCTCCTCCACCGCGCACCGCCCCGGCCCGGAGAGCACGACCGCGCGCATCGTCCTCGACACAGCGCCAGGATGGCGGGCGTGACCCTGCGCAGCGCGGCCTGGTACTCCGGGGACGTCCGCAACGCCTACATCCACCGCGCCTGGATGCGCCGCGGCCTCCCGGACGACGCGTTCGGCCGCCCGCAGATCACCATCGCGAACACCGCCTCCGACCTCGTGCCGTGCAACCGCCACCTCTCCGAGGTCGCGGCCGCGGTCCGCGACGGCGTCCACGCCGCCGGCGGCACCCCGCTGGAGCTGCCGGTGTTCGGCCTGGGCGAGACGCAGGTCCGGCCGACGGCGATGCTCTGGCGCAACCTGGCCGCGATGCAGATGGAGGAGGCCTTCCGGGCCAACCCGGTCGACGGGCTGGTGCTGCTCGGCGGGTGCGACAAGACCATCCCGTCGCTGCTCATGGCCGCCGCCTCGGTCGACCTGCCCGCCGTCGTCGTCCCCGGCGGCCCGATGCTGACCGGCACCTTCCGCGGGGTGCCCCTGGGCTGCGGCACCGACGTCTTCCGGCTGTCGGAGGAGGTCCGCGCCGGCACCCTGTCGGCCGAGGAGTTCGCCCGCTCGGAGTCGGCGATGATCCGCAGCCGCGGGCACTGCAACACGATGGGCACCGCCTCGACCATGGCGATCGTCGCCGAGGCGCTGGGCACCGTCGTCCCCGGGGTCGCCGGCACCCCCGCCGCGGACAGCCGCCTGCTGGAGGCCGCGCACGGGACCGGCCGGCTGGTGGTGGAGATGGTGGCCGCCGACCGCCGGCCCTCGACGATCCTCACCCGGGCGTCCTTCGCCAACGCGATCGTGGCGCTGGCCGCCGTCGGCGGGTCGACGAACGCCGTCGTCCACCTGCTGGCCGTCGCCGGCCGGCTGGGGATCGACCTGACGCTGGACGACTTCGACCGGATCGGCTCGGGTGTGCCGGTGCTCGTCGACCTGCTCCCGGCGGGGCGGTTCCTCATGGAGGACCTCCACCGCGCCGGTGGCCTGCTCGCCGTGCTGGGCCAGGTCCGCGACCTGCTCGACCCGACCGCGCTCACCGTCACCGGCGCGCCGCTGGTCGACGCCCTCGACGACGCCCCGATCTGGGACCCGCAGGTCATCCGGCCGCGCGGGGAGCCCCTGGTCGAGCACGGCGGCATCGCCGTCCTGCGCGGGAACCTGGCGCCGTCCGGTGCGGTGGTCAAGCCGGCCGCGGCATCGCCGCACCTGATGCGCCACCGCGGGCCGGCCGTCGTCTTCGACTCCATCGAGGACTTCTCCGCCCGCATCGACGACCCCGACCTCGACGTCGACGCCGACTCCGTGCTGGTCCTGCGCGGCTGCGGCCCGAAGGGCTACCCCGGCATGCCCGAGGTCTCCAACATGCCGCTGCCGAGGAAGCTGCTCGAGCAGGGCGTGCGCGACATGGTGCGGGTCTGCGACGGCCGGATGAGCGGCACCGCGTACGGCACCGTCGTCCTGCACGTGGCACCGGAGGCGGCCGCCGGCGGCCCGCTGGCCCGGGTGCGCACCGGCGACGTCGTCGCGCTCGACGTCGCCGCCCGGCGGATCGACGTCGAGGTCCCGGACGGCGAGCTGGCCGCCCGCCCGCCGAGCGAGGCCACCGTCGCCGGCTTCGCCGCCCCGCGGCGCGGCTGGGAGCGGCTCTACGTCGACCACGTGCTGCAGGCCGACACCGGCGCGGACCTCGACTTCCTCGTCGGCTCCAGCGGATCGGCGGTCAGCCGCGAGTCCCACTGACCGCGGTCAGGTGCCCACCCGGGTGACCGTCGACGTGCCGAAGCGCGCCGCGGCCGCCCGCTTGTAGCCCGCGGGGAAGTCGGCGGACGCGCCGCGGTCGACCGCGGCGAGCCGCACCTGGGCGTCCGCGTCGCCGCCGGCGGCCGCGACGCACAGCTCGGGAGCGACGTTGGCGGCCGCCACCAGCGCGCCGGCGGCCCCGATCGCGCCGCTCAGCCCGACCAGGGTCGCCGCCCCCGTGTAGAGGTCGCCGGGGAAGACGTCGCGCTCGTGCAGCAGCCGGCCGGCGTCGCCCGAGGAGTCCTTGAGCCCGGACACCGGCAGGTCGGGCAGCAGGTCGACGGGGATCCCGGGCGCGGAGGCCCCCGGGAAGTGGTACGCCAGCAGCGGCCCGGGAGCCGCCTTCGCGACCGCCTCGTAGTACGGCCGCGGGTCGGCGACCCCGGGCGGGGAGAGCGCCAGGGCGGCGTCCGCGCCCGCGGCGGAGGCGCGCTCGGTCAGCTCCGCCGCCTGCCGGCCGGTGGGTGCGCCGGTACCGGCGAGCACGGGCACCTCCGCCGGCAGCGCCGCCCGCACCGTGCCGACGAGCGCGTCCCGCTCCTCGGCGGTGAGGGCGGCCGCCTCCCCCGTCGTCCCGGCCACGAGCACGCACCGGACGCCGAGGCCGACCAGCTGCGCCGCCAGGTCGGCGGTGGCCTGCGCGTCCAGCGCGCCGTCCTCGCGGAAGAGGGTGACCAGGGCGACGCCGACGCCGGTGAACAGGGGCATGCCCGCATCCTCCTCCTGCGGACGCCGCCACGATCAGGTGACCTGATCATGGCGCGTCCTCCCTCACCGCCCACCGTGAGGGAGGACGCGCTGCGGTGAGGGAGGACGCGGTTCAGGCGTCAGCTCCCCGGGGAGACCTCCGGCTGCGGCTCGGCCGCCTGCGGCAACGCGTCCGCGCCCTCCCGCTGCGGCTCGTCGTCGGGCGGCCGGGGGTCCTCGACCTGCGGGTGCGGGTCGTCCCCGCGGTCGCGGGCGCGGCCGGCGCCGGGCAGTCCCGACACCACCTGGTGCAGGTCGTCGATCAGCTCGAGCAGCGCGTGCAGGTCGGTCGGCACCCGCCCCAGGTCGGCGGTGCTCGGCAGGTGGCCCGACTCCAGCCCCCGCAGCAGCCGCGGCACCTGGTCGGCGAGGACGGCCAGGTTCGCGGTCCGGTCCTCGGTGAGCAGCGTGGGCAGGCGGTCGAGCAGCGTGACCAGCGCGCGCGCCGGGCCGTCGGTCAGCTCGCGGTCGAGCCGGGCGAGCAGGTCCAGCGCGGCCTCCGCCCGCCCCCCGGCCAGCGCCTCCTCCACGCGGTCGAGGTGCCCGTCAGACAGCAGCCGGCCGAGCCGCCCGCCGATCCGGGCGAGGCGCTCGTCGCCCAGCACCCCGTCGGCGCGCTCCACCAGGCGCGGCACACGGCCGTCGGCGAGCAGGGCGTCGAGCCGGCCGAGCAGCAGGCCGGTCCGCTCGTCGGCCGCGAGATCCAGCAGTCGGCGCACCCGCTGGTCGGCGGCCAGGTCGAGGGCCTGCTGCACCCGGTCACCGGTCAGGATGCCCAGGGTCCGGTCGACCCGGTCGTCGGTCACGACGTCGAGGGCCAGCCCGAGCCGCTCGTCGGTGGCCAGGGCCAGCGCTCGGCCGATCCGCTCGTCCGCGACCAGGTCGAGCAACCGGCCGACCCGCTCGTCGGCGGCCAGGTGGAGGGCGACCCCCACCCGGTCGTCCGCGGCCAGCTCCAGGGCCCGCTCCGCGCGAGGGTCCGCGAGCAGGTCCAGCGCCCGCTGCAGCCGCTCGTCGGCCACCAGGTCCAGCGCGCGGTCCAGCCGGGTCAGCAGGTCGGTCGACAGCAGCCGGTCCAGCGCCTCGCCCAGCCGGGGCAGCCGATCGGAGGACAGCAGCCCGTCGAGCGCCTCGAGCGCCCGCGGCACGACGTCGGCCCGCGAACGCAGGGTGTCCACCGTGCGGGTCACCGCCTCCACGCGCTCAGGTGCCAGCGCCGACCCCAGCCGGTCCACGACCGCGCCCAGGGTCGCCACGCGCTCGGGGGTCACCGCGTCGGCGACCCGCCGCACCACCGCCGTGGCGGCGTCCACGACCTCGGGGGCCGCCGCCGCGGCGCGGGTCACCGCGGGCGCCGCGCCGTCGAGCAGGGCCCGGGTCCGGCGCAGGACGTCGTCGGCGAGCGGCAGGAGCCCCTCGGCGCGCGGCAGCGCCGCGCCCAGCGTGCGGACGGACTCCGCGAGCGTCCAGGGCAGGTCGAGGAGGTCCGAGGGACCGGGCAGGCGCACGGACCCTGGCTACCCGCGTACCCGCCCGCGACTCACCGGTCCCAGGACACCCGGTCCTCGGCGGCGTCCCAGGCTGCCTCCGACCCCGACCGCGGCAGGTACAGCTGGGCGTCCTGGGTGGTGCGCAGCAGCGCCCGCAGCTCGGGCAGCCCGCCCGACAGCACACCGAGGCCGCGGGCCTGGACGAGGACGTTTCCCAGCGCGGCCGCCTCCACCGGGCCGGCCAGCACCGGCAGGCCGCACGCGTCGGCGGTCAGCTGGCACAGCAGGGTGTTGCGCGCTCCCCCACCGACCAGGTGCACGATCTCGACGTCGCGTCCGGAGAGCTCCACCGCCCGCCGCACGGTGCGCCGGTAGGCCAGCGCCAGGCTGTCGAGGATGCAGCGCACCGTCTCGGCCTGGCTCTGCGGCGGCGTCTGCCCCGTCTCGGCACAGGCGGCGGCGATGCGCGCCGGCACGTCGCCGGGCGGCAGGAACACCGGGTCGTCGGGGTCGACGAGCGCGGTGAAGGCCGGCACCTGCGCCGCCGCGGCGAGCAGGTCGGGCAGGTCGGCCGGCAGGCCGTGCGCGGCCCACGTCCGCTGCGACTCCTGCAGCAGCCACAGCCCCATCACGTTGCGCAGATAGCGCACCGTGCCGTCGACGCCGAGCTCGTTGGTGAACCCGGCCGCGCGGCTGGCCTCGGTGAGCACCGGCTTCTCCAGCTCGACGCCGACCAGCGACCAGGTACCGCACGAGACGTAGGCGAACCGGTCGGTGGCCGCCGGGACGCCGACCACCGCCGAGGCCGTGTCGTGCGAGCCGACCGCGAGCACCGGCACCGGCCCCGCCAGCCCGGTCTCCTCCAGCACCGCGCCGGTGAGCTCGCCGAGGCGGTCGCCGGGCCGGCGCAGCGGCGGCAGCAGGCCCCGGTCCAGCCCCAGCCGGTCGACCAGGTGCCCGGCCCACTCGCGGGTGGTCGCGTCGAGCAGCCCGGTGGTCGAGGCATTGGTGACCTCCGCCCCGACCGCGCCGGTGAGCCAGTAGGCCAGCAGGTCCGGGACCAGCAGCGCCCGGCGCGCCGCGGCGAACCGCGCCGTGCCCCGCATCGCGGCGAACTGGAAGACGGTGTTGAACGGCAGGTGCTGCAGGCCGGTGACGGCGTAGAGCTCCTCGGGCGGGACGACGGCGTGCACCGCCGGCACCGCGGTGGCGTGCCGGGCGTCGCGGTAGTGCACCGGGTTGCCCAGCAGCTCGCCGTCGGCGTCGAGCAGGCCGACGTCCACGGCCCAGCTGTCGATGCCGATCCCGTCGAGCCGCCCGCCGTCGACCCGCCCGGCGGCGCGCAGGCCGTCGAGGACCCCGGCGTGCAGGCCGAGGACGTCCCAGTGCAGGGTCCCCGCCGTCCGCACCGGCCGGTTGGGGAACCGGTGCACCTCGGTGAGGTCCAGCCGCTCCGGGCCGACCCGCGCGGCCATCACCCGGCCGCTGGAGGCCCCCAGGTCGACGGCCGCGAGGGTCAGCGGGCGGGTCATCGCAGGAAGGCCGCGGCGACGCCGGAGTCGACGGGCACGTGCAGCCCCGTCGTCCGGGTGAGGTCGCCGCCGGTGAGGGCGAAGACGGCGTCGGCGACGTGGTCGGGCAGCACCTCGCGCTTGAGCAGGGTCCGCTGGGCGTAGAACTGGCCCAGCTCCTCCTCCGGCACCCCGTAGACCGCGGCGCGCTTGGCGCCCCAGCCGCCGGCGAAGATGCCCGACCCGCGGACGACGCCGTCGGGGTTGATGCCGTTCACCCGGATCTGGTGCTCGCCGAGCTCGGCGGCCAGCAGCCGCACCTGGTGGGCCTGGTCGGCCTTGGTCGAGGAGTAGGCGATGTTGCTCGGGCCGGCGAAGACCGCGTTCTTCGAGGAGATGTAGACGACGTCGCCGCCCATGCCCTGCTCGATCATGATCCGGGCGGCCTCGCGGGAGACGAGGAAGCTGCCCTTGGCCATGACGTCGTGCTGCAGGTCCCAGTCGGCCTCGGTGGTCTCCAGCAGCGGCTTGGAGATCGACAGGCCGGCGTTGTTCACCACCAGGTCGACCCCGCCGAAGGCCAGCACCGCCGACCGGAACGCCGCGGCCACGGCCTCGGCGTCGGAGACGTCCGCGGCGACGCCGACGGCGACGTCGCTGCTCCCGATCTCCTCGGCGGCGGCCTGCGCCTTGGCCGGGTCCAGGTCGGCGACGACGACGCAGGCGCCCTCGCGGGCCAGCCGCTGGGCGATGGCCTTGCCGATGCCCGACGCCGCACCGGTGACCAGCGCGACCCGCGTGGCCAGCGGCTTGGGCTTCGGCATCCGCTGGAGCTTGGCCTCCTCGAGCGCCCAGTACTCGATGCGGAACTTCTCGCTCTCGTCGATCGGCGCGTAGGTGCTGACCGCCTCGGCGCCGCGCATCACGTTGATGGCGTTGACGTAGAACTCGCCGGCCACGCGCGCGGTCTGCTTGCCGGCACCGAAGCTGAACATGCCGACGCCGGGCACCAGCACGATCGCCGGGTCGGCGCCGCGCATCGCGGGCGAGTCGGACGTCGCGTGCCGGGAGTAGTAGGCGGCGTACTCGGTGCGGTACTCCGCGTGCAGCTCCCGCAGCCGCGCGACGACGTCCTCCAGCGGCGCGTGCGCCGGCAGGTCGACCACCAGCGGCCGCACCTTGGTGCGCAGGAAGTGGTCGGGGCAGGAGGTGCCCAGCGCGGCGAGGGGCGCCAGCTTCTCCCGGGACAGGAACTCCAGGACGACGTCGGAGTCGGTGAAGTGCCCGACCTGCGGCCTGTCGGTGGAGGCCAGCCCGCGGACCACCGGCGCGAGGGCGGCGGCCCTGGTGCGGCGCTCGGCGTCGGGCAGCGGCTCGAAGCCGGGGACGACGGCGCCGAACGGCTCGGGCTTCCCGCGCTCGGCGAGGAAGCGCTCCGCGGTGCGGATGATCTCCAGCGAGTTGGCCTCGCACTCCTCGCTGGTGGCGCCCCACGCGGTGACGCCGTGGCCGCCCAGGATGCAGCCTATCGCCTGCGGGTTCTTCGCGGCGATCTCGGCGATGTCCAGGCCCAGCTGGAAGCCGGGACGGCGCCACGGCACCCACACGACCCGGTCGCCGAAGCACTCGCGGGTCAGCGCCTCGCCGTCGGCCGCCGTCGCCAGGGCGATGCCGGAGTCGGGGTGCAGGTGGTCGACGTGCGCGGCCTCGACCAGGCCGTGCATCGCGGTGTCGATCGAGGGTGCGGCGCCGCCGCGGCCGTGCAGGCAGAAGTCGAACGCGGCGACCATCTCGTCCTCGCGCTCGACGCCCGGGTAGACGTCGACCAGCGAGCGCAGCCGGTCCAGCCGCAGGACGGCCAGGCCGGACTCCTGCAGCGTGCCGAGGTCACCGCCGGAGCCCTTGACCCAGACGAGCTCGACCGGCGAGCCGGTCACGGGGTCGGTCTCGGTGCCCTTGGCCGAGGTGTTGCCGCCGGCGTAGTTGGTGTTGCGCGGGTCGGCGCCGAGCCGGTTCGAGCGCGCGATGAGGTCACTGACCACGGGGTTGGTCACGAGGTGGTTCCTTCCGGGAGGTGACGTGCTGGAACGGCCTGGGCGCGGGGACCCGCGGCGCGCTGGTGACGGACCGGAACGGCCCCCTCCTGCAGGGACCCGACCGAGCGCGAGCGAGGGGTGGGGGCAGGAGGGTCCTTCCTCACGCGCCCCAGGAGGCCTGGGTGCCGCCGACGCGCTCGCGGGCGATGCGCTCCTGGTGGCCGGACCGGGCGTAGGCGGCGTAGGGGTCGAGGTCGAGCCCCTGGGACTCGCGCAGCTCGGCGAGCAGCGGGCGGACGTCGGTGCCGAACGCGTCGGTCAGCGCGCCGTGCGCCCCGAGCACGTCACCGGAGGCCTGCGCGGCGGCCAGTGCCTCGCGGTCGACCAGCAGCGCCTTGGCCGTGGCCTCCTGCACGTTCATCACCGAGCGGATCTGGCCGGGGATCTTCGGCTCGATGTTGTGGCACTGGTCGAGCATGAAGTTGACGCCCGAGTCCGGCCGGAGCGCGTCGGCGGCCACGATCTCGTTCATGATCCGGAACAACTGGAACGGGTCGGCCGAGCCGACGATGAGGTCGTCGTCGCCGTAGTAGCGCGAGTTGAAGTCGAACGCGCCCAGGCGGCCCACCCGCAGCAGCTGCATGACGATGAACTCGATGTTGGTGCCCGGCGCGTGGTGGCCGGTGTCGAGGACGACGGTGGCCTGCTCGCCGAGGGCCAGGCAGTGCAGCAGCGAGGTGCCCCAGTCGGGGATGTCCATCGCGTAGAAGTAGGGCTCGTAGAACTTGTACTCGAGCAGCAGCCGCATGCCCGGGTCGAGCTGGGCATAGACCTGCTGCAGGGAGTCGGCGAGCCGGTCCTGGCGGCCGCGCAGGTCGTCCTGGCCGGCGTAGTTGGTGCCGTCGGGCAGCCACAGCTTCAGGTCGGTCGACCCGGTGGCGCGCATGACGTCGATGCACTGGGTGTGGTGGGCGATCGCCTTGCGCCGCACCGCCTCGTCCGGGTGGGTCAGCGACCCGAGCCGGTAGTCGTCGTCCTGGAACAGGTTGGAGTTGATCGCGCCGATCGAGACCCCGAGGTCGGCGGCGTGCGCGGCGAGCTTGCCGAAGTCGTCGACGAGGTCCCACGGGACGTGCAGCGACACCCGCGGCGCGGCGCCGGTGAACCGGTGCACCACCGCTGCGTCCTCGATCTTCTCGAACGGGTCACGGGCGACCCCGGGCTGGCCGAAGACCTTGAACCGGGTGCCGGAGTTGCCGAACGCCCAGGAGGGCAGCTCGATGGTCTGGTCGGCCAGCGCGGCGAGGGCACGGGCCCTGCGATCGGGGGTACCGGGGTCGGTCACGAGGGGTCTCCCATCGGTGCGGGTGCTGTCTCCCCCGCCGCCCGCAGCTGGGCGGAGAGGTCGAAGACGAGGTCGAGCCCGGCCTTGCCGCGGCCGTCCCCGGTCTCGAAGAAGGGCGCCATCGAGGCCTCCCAGCGGGCGCTCACGTCGGTGGCGTCCACGGCGGCCTGGGCGGCGGAGAGGTCGTCGGTCTCCACGATCCCGACGAGCAGGCCGTCGTCGCGGAGGTAGAGCTGGTAGTCGCGCCAGCCGGCGTCGCGCAGCGCGCGGAGCATGTCCGGCCAGACGGCCGCGTGCCGCTCGCGGTACTCGGCCAGCCGGTCGGGGCGGACCTGGAGGGTGAAGCAGGAGCGGGGCACGCGGGACTCCTCGGGAGGGGTGCCCCGGTCCCGCACGGCGGCGGGACCGGGGCGGGCGACTCAGAAGTCGAAGTCGTCGATGTTGTCTGCGTCGAACACGGTGGGCTCGCCGAGGACGACGACGCCGTCGGCGCCGATCTCGTACTCGCCGAGGTCACCGGCGGTGAAGGTCTCCCCCTCGGCACCAGTGATCTGCCCGGCGGCCAGCGCGGCACCGGTGTGGGCCGCGAGGTAACCGAGGTCCTCGGGGTTCCACAGCGCGAACGCGGTGACGGTGCCGTCCTGGACGAACTCGCGCATCTGGTTCGGCGTGCCCAGGCCGGTCAGCGCGACCCGGCCCTTGTACTCCGAGCCCGACAGGTAGCGCGCCGCGGCGGAGATGCCCACGGTGGTCGGGGAGATGATGCCCTTGAGGTCCGGGTAGGTCTGCAGCAGACCCTGGGTCTCCTGGAAGGACTTCTCGTCCTCGTCGTCGCCGTAGACCGTCGTGACGATCTCCATGTCGGGGTACTTCTCGGCGGCGTAGCTCTGCATGAGCTCGATCCAGGTGTTCTGGTTCGTCGCGTTCGCCGTGGCCGACAGGATGGCGACCTGGCCGGCGCCGCCGATCTGGTCGGCCATGAGGTCGACCTGGGTCTGCGCGATGCCGTCGGCCGTGGCCTGGTTGATGAAGACGTCGCGGCACTCCGGGGCGGTGTCGGAGTCGAAGGTGACGACGCTGGCGCCGCCGCTGCGGGCCTGGTCGAGCGCGCTGCAGATGGCGTTGGGGTCGTTGGCCGAGGTCAGGATGACGTCGGCGCCCTGCTGGGTCAGCGTGTTGATGTAGCTGACCTGCGAGGAGGCGCTGGCCTCCGACGGGCCGACCTGGCTGAACTCGCCGTCGAACTCGCCGACGGCCCGCTCGGAGCCGGTGGCGGCGACGTCGAAGTAGGGGTTGTTGAGCGCCTTGGGCAGGAAGGCGACGGCGAGGTCGGCGGGGATCTCGGCGTCGGGGTCGGCCGAGGCGGACGCGCCGCCGCCGGAGCTGCTGCCCTCGTCCTCGCCGCGGGTGGTACCGCCGCAGGCGGCGGTGGTGAGGACCAGGGCAGCCACCGCCACGCCGGTCAGGCCACCACGCAGGCGGCGGCCGGTCAGGGATCGCGACATCGGGGTTCCTCTCTGGGTGTGCCGGGGGTGGGCACGTGTGGGTGGTGCGGGGAAGTACGGGGGTCCGGCTCAGGGAGCCGGCCGGCGCCGGCGGCGTCCCTTGACGCGGGCGGCGACCTGGGGCGCGACGACGGCGGTGATCAGCAGGACGCCGGTGACGATGTTCAGGACGTCGGAGGGGACGTTGACCAGCTGCAGCGCGTTGCGCACCGAGGCCAGCAGGAGCGCGCCGGCGATCACGCCGAGCAGACCGCCGCTGCCGCCGAAGATCGACACGCCGCCGAGCAGGATGGCCGCGATGACCTGCATCTCCAGGCCCGTGGCGTTGTCGGCCCGGGCGCTGCCGTAGCGCAGCGTCCAGTAGACGCCGCCGAGTGCGCTGACGACGCCGGTGACGACGAACAGCCAGAGCTTCGTGCGGGCGACGTCGATGCCGCTGAAGCGGGCGGCGTCCTCGCTGTTGCCCATCGCGTAGAGCGAGCGGCCGATCGGCGTGGCGTGCAGGACGACGGCGGTGATCGCGACCAGCACCAGCAGCGGGACGACGACGGTGGGGATGCCGGTGGAGCCGATCGAGCTGATCGCCCAGGTGGTCCAGGCCCGCGGGAAGTCGGCCACCGCCTGGTCGCCCAGGACGACGAAGGCCAGCCCGCGGTAGAGCGCCAGGGTGCCGATGGTCACCGCCAGCGAGGGCAGCCCCAGCCGGGTGACCAGCAGGCCGTTGACCGCGCCGAGCACCGCGCCCAGCACGAGCACCAGCGGGATGACCGCCTCGAGCGGGAGGCCGGCCACCCAGAGCTGGCCCATCACGGCGCTGGACAGGCCCACCGTGCTGGCCACCGACAGGTCGATCTCGCCGGTCACCACGATGAGCGTGAGCGGCAGCGCGATGAGCGCGATGACGACCACGTCGAGGAGCAGGAAGCCGGCGTTGCGGGTCGAGGCGAAGCCCTCGACGGAGAACGCGGCGATGACCAGGAACAGCACGAGGAACGTGGTGATGACGCTGCCCGAGGGCAGGCTCCTCACCCGGCGGTCGGGCGGCGGAGCTGCCGGCGCGGCCGGCGGGGCGGCGGTCTCAACGGTCACGGCGGGCGTTCCTCCCCCGGAGACGGGCGGCCAGGCGCAGCTGCAGCGCCCGGTCCAGTGCGATGGCGGCGAGGATCAGCGCGCCGACGGCGGCGTCCCGCCAGAACGGGTCGAGACCCAGCTGCGGCAGCGCGGTGCCGATCGTGGTCAGCAGCAGCGCGCCGAGCGCCGCGCCGTAGACCGAGCCGCTGCCGCCGAAGATGGCGACCCCGCCGACCACCGCGGCGGCCACGACGAACAGCTCCTGGCCGGTGCCGGCAGTGGTGTCGAGGGTCTGGAAGCGGGCGGCGTAGAGGACGCCGGCCAGCCCCGCGAGGGCACCGTTGACGACGAACGCGGTGAGCACCCGCTTGCCGACCGGGATGCCCGACAACCGGGCGGCCTCGGGGGCCGAGCCGATGCCGTAGAGCTCGCGTCCGCTGCGGAAGGTGCGCAGGTAGTAGCCGACCAGCAGGACCACGACGACGGCGACGAGGAACAGCACCGGGATGCCGAGCAGCCGCGCACCGCCCAGGGACTTGAAGCCGCCGGGCAGGTCGGCGGCGTTGATCTGCAGCCGGTCGGCGCTGGAGGCCCACAGCGAGTCCAGCCCGCGGAAGGCGTAGAGGGTGCCGAGGGTGACCACCAGCGAGGGCACCCCGGCGACGGCCACGATGGCGCCGTTGAGCAGGCCGCAGACCGCGCCGACGGCCATCCCCGCGAGGACGACCAGGACGACGGGCATGCCCGGTACGGCGACCATGAGCGTGCCCGAGGCGTAGGCCGACAGGCCCAGCACCGAGCCGACCGACAGGTCGATGTTCCGGGTGATGATCACCATCGTCTGGCCCGCGGCCAGCACCGTGAGGATCGCCGCGGACAGCAGCAGGTCGCGCACGTTCTGGCCCGACAGGAACCGCGGGTTGGCGATCACGGTGACCACCACGAGGAGGACCAGCGCGGCGAGGATGCCGATCTCGCGCATGACCACGAGGCGCTGGACGAGCGCCGACCCGCGGCGGCCGGTGCGCTCGGGCGCGGCCAGCTCGTCGGGCAGCGGCGCCGGCGTCGTCGTCAGGGGCGCGCTCACCGGGTGCCCCCCGTCACGACGGCGCCCTGACCGGTCGCGGCCAGCATCACGCTGTCCTCGTCGGCGCGGGCGCGGGGGATGTCGTCGACGAGGCGGCCCTCGGAGACGACGAGGACGCGGTCGGCCATGCCGAGCACCTCCGGCAGTTCGCTGGACACCATGATCACGGCCAGGCCCTCGGCGGCCAGCTGCGACAGCAGCCGGTGCACCTCGGACTTCGTGCCGACGTCGATGCCGCGGGTGGGCTCGTCGACGATCAGCACCCGCGGCTCGGTCGACAGCCACTTGGCCAGGACGACCTTCTGCTGGTTGCCGCCCGACAGCGTGGACACCGGGTCGGAGAGCTTCCCGGCCTTCACCTGCAGGCGCTTCGACCACTCGGCGGCCGAGGCGCGCTCGGCGCGGGCGCTGAGCAGCCCGCCCCTCGCGAGCTTCCAGCGCCGGGTCAGGGTGGCGTTCCTCTCCACCGACAGCTCCATGACCAGCCCCTGCTGGCGGCGGTCCTCGGGCACCAGCGCCAGACCGGCGGCCATGGCGACGGCGGGGTTGCCGCCCCTGAGCTCCGTGCCGGCGACCCGCACGGTGCCGGCGTCGTAGGGGTCGACGCCGAAGACGGCGCGCACGATCTCGCTGCGCCCGGCGCCGACCAGCCCGGCCAGCGCGACGATCTCGCCGGCGCGCACGTCGAAGGAGACGTCGGAGAACACGCCGCGACGGGTCAGGCCGCGCACCTCGAGGACGACCTCACCCGGCGCGACGTCGAGCTTGGGGAACAGCGAGGAGACCTCGCGGCCGACCATCCGGCGCACGACCTGGTCGACGGTCAGGTCGCGGGCGAGGTCGGTGGAGACCCACTGCCCGTCGCGCATGACGGTGATCCGGTCGCACAGGTCGAAGACCTCGTCGAACCGGTGGGAGATGAACAGCACCGCGGCACCGGACTCGCGCAGCGACCGCGCGACGGCGAACAGCCGCTCCACCTCGACGCCGGACAGCGCCGCGGTGGGCTCGTCCATGACGAGCACCCGCGCGTCGAAGGACAGCGCCTTGGCGATCTCGACCATCTGCTGGTCGGCGATGGACAGCCCGCGCGCCGGGCGGTCGGGGTCGAGGGCGACGCCGAGGCGGTCGAACAGCGCCCGGCAGCGGCGGCCGAGCTCGCGGCGGTCGATGCGCCGGCCCGACAGCAGCGGCTGGCGGCCCATGAAGATGTTCTCCGCGACCGACAGGTCGGGGAACAGCGTGGGCTCCTGGTAGATGACCGCGATGCCGGCGGCCCGCGCGGCGGCGGGGTCGGCGAGGGTGACCGGCTGCCCGTCGAGCAGGACGCGGCCGGTGTCCGGGCCGTGCACCCCGGCGAGGATCTTCACCAGGGTCGACTTGCCCGCCCCGTTCTCGCCGACGAGCGCGTGGGCCTCCCCCGCGCGCAGCTCGAGCTGCGCCCCGCGGAGGGCCACGACCGCACCGAAGCTCTTGCCGACGTCCTCCAGGGCGAGGACGACCTGCCCGGACGCCGGCGGCGCGGACGGCGCCGAGGCGTGGTCCACGGCGACCACCTCCGTTGTGAAACGATTCAGACGGGTTGTGGCGCAGACCATAGGTCTGGATTCCGAGACGTGTCAACGTCCCGTCCTCACGGCGGGGTCGTTGTTTGACACGTTTCAGTCCATGGGTGACGATCAGGACCGGACGGTGCCCCCCGTCACCCTCTCCCGATCTGCCCGAGGAGATCCCCGTGCCCGCGAGCATCCGCGACGTCGCCGAGCACGCCGGCGTCTCGGTCGGCACGGTCAGCAACGTCCTCAACCGTCCCGAGGTGGTCAGCGGGCCCACCCGCGAGCGGGTGCTCTCCGCGATCACCGCCCTCGGCTTCGTGCGCAACGAGTCGGCCCGCCAGTTGCGCGCCGGGCACAGCCGCACCATCGGGCTGGTCGTCCTCGACATCGCCAACCCGTTCTTCACCGACGTCGCCCGCGGCGTGGACGACGTCGTCGACCCCGCGGGCCTGGCGGTGATCCTCTGCAACTCCGACGACCGCCCGGAGAAGGAGGCCGCCCACCTCGACGTGCTCGCCGAGCAGCGGGTGCAGGGCGTGCTCATCACCCCGACCGCGGAGCTGTCCCCGCACCTGGACTCGCTGCGCCGTCGCGGGGTGCCGGTGGTGCTGGTCGACCGGCGCGCGCCCACGGCCGACCAGTGCGCCGTCGCCGTCGACGACGTCCTCGGGGGCCGCCTCGCCGCCGAGCACCTGCTCGAGCGCGGGCACCGGCGGATCGCCTTCATCGGCGGCGCGTCGGGCCTGCCGCAGGTGCAGGAGCGGCACGCCGGCGTCGTCGCCGCCGTCCGCGAGGCCAGCGGGGACGACGACGCGCTGCTGGTCCTCTCCCCCGAGCACCTCACCGTCGACGGCGGCCGCGAGGCCGCCGCCCGCATCGTCGGCCTGCCGGCCGCCCGCCGGCCCACCGCCGCGGTGTGCGCCAACGACCTGCTGGCCCTCGGGGTGCTGCAGGAGATGGTCCGCCAGGGCGTGCGGGTGCCCGAGGACTTCGCGATCGTCGGCTACGACGACATCGACTTCGCCGCGGCCGCCGCGGTGCCGCTGACCTCGGTGCGCAAGCCGCGCCAGGAGCTGGGCCGGCGCGCCGCGGAGCTGCTGCTGGCAGAGTCGCAGGAGGGGCACCGGCACGAGCAGCTGGTCTTCGACCCGGAGCTGGTGGTCCGGGAGTCGAGCATGGTCCGCCGCGACGCCGCGGCCGGCCGGGAGGGAACGGCATGAAGGTCGCGCTGTTCGCGACGTGTCTGGTCGACACGATGGCGCCGCAGGTCGCCCGGGCGACCGCGGCGCTGCTGGAGCGGCTCGGTCACGAGGTGGTCGTGCCGGCCGGGCAGGCGTGCTGCGGGCAGATGCACGTCAACACCGGCTACCGGCGCGAGGCGGTGCCGATCGTGGCCAACCACGTGCGCGCCTTCGCCGGCGCCGTGTCGTCGGGTGTCGAGGCCGTCGTCGCCCCCTCGGGGTCGTGCGTCGCCTCGATCCACCACCAGCAGGCGATGGTGGCCCGCCGGGCGGGGGACGAGGCGCTGGCCGAGGAGGCCGAGGCGCTGGCCGCGCGCACCTACGAGCTGTCGCAGTTCCTCGTCGACGTCCTCGGCGTCACCGACGTCGGCGCCTACTACCCGCACCGGGTGACCTACCACCCGACCTGCCACTCGCTGCGGCTGCTGCAGGTGGGCGACCGGCCGCTGCGGCTGCTGCGCGCCGTGCGCGGGCTGGAACTGGTGGAGCTGCCCGGCGCGGAGTCCTGCTGCGGCTTCGGCGGCACGTTCGCGGTGAAGAACGCCGACACCTCGACCGCGATGCTCACCGACAAGATGGCCGACGTGCTGTCCACGCACGCCGAGGTGTGCACCGCCGGCGACGCCTCCTGCCTCATGCACATCGGCGGCGGGCTGTCCCGGCTGCGCTCGGGCACCCGGACGGTGCACCTGGCCGAGATCCTCGCCTCGACGGAGGACGCCGTGACCCCGCACCAGACCACCCGACCGGCGGTGACCGCGTGACCACGACCCCGCAGGACCTGCGCACCGACCAGACCCCGCTGGCCCCGGGCGCCCCGCGGTCGGGGACGACGTTCCTCGGCCTGCCCACCGCCCCCCGCGGCGTGGGCCACCTGCGCGGCGACCGGCCCTTCCCCGACGCCGCCCGCGACGCCCTGCGCGACGGCCAGCTGCGCGCCAACCTCGGCCACGCCACGACGACCATCCGCGGCAAGCGCGCCCGGGTGGTCGCCGAGCTGCCCGACTGGGCGCAGCTGCGCGCGGCCGGCAGCGCGCTCAAGACCGCCACCATGGCCCGCCTCGACGAGCACCTCGAGGAGCTCGAGCGGCAGGTGACCGCCCGCGGCGGCACGGTGCACTGGGCGCGCGACGCCACCGAGGCCAACCGCATCGTCACCGACCTGGTGCGGGCCACCGGCACCGACGAGGTGGTCAAGGTCAAGTCGATGGCCACCCAGGAGATCGGCCTCAACGAGGCGCTCGAGGCCGCGGGCATCACCGCCCACGAGACCGACCTCGCCGAGCTGATCGTGCAGCTCGGCGACGACATGCCCAGCCACATCCTGGTGCCGGCCATCCACAAGAACCGCGCCGAGATCCGCGAGATCTTCCTGCGCACGATGCCCCAGTTCCAGGGCGAGGGCGCCGACCGCGACCTGCCCGACGAGCCGCGCCGGCTGGCGATGGCCGCCCGCGCGCACCTGCGCGAGCGGTTCCTGCGCGCCCGGGTCGCGATCAGCGGCGCCAACTTCGCCGTCGCCGAGACCGGCACGCTGGCGGTCGTCGAGAGCGAGGGCAACGGGCGGATGTGCCTGACCCTGCCGGAGACGCTGATCACCGTCATGGGCATCGAGAAGCTGGTGCCCACCTGGCGCGACCTCGAGGTGTTCCTCCAGCTGCTCCCCCGCTCCTCCACCGGCGAGCGGATGAACCCCTACACCTCCACGTGGGCCGGGGTGACCCCGGGCGACGGGCCGCAGGAGTTCCACCTGGTGCTGCTCGACAACGGCCGGACGGCGGTCCTCGCCGACGAGGTGGGCCGCCAGGCGCTGCACTGCATCCGCTGCTCGGCCTGCCTCAACGTCTGCCCGGTGTACGAGCGCACCGGCGGGCACGCCTACGGCTCGGTGTACCCCGGCCCGATCGGCGCGGTGCTCTCCCCGCAGCTGACCGGCGTCGAGGACAACGCCTCGCTGCCCTACGCCTCGAGCCTGTGCGGCGCCTGCTACGACGTCTGCCCGGTGGCCATCGACATCCCCTCGATCCTGGTGCACCTGCGCGCCGAGCACGTCGAGGCGCAGGAGAGGCCCACCGCGGAGGCCGTGGCGTTCACGGCGCTGGCGCGGGCGATGTCGCACCCGCGGCTGTGGCGGCTGACCCAGCGGGCCGCGGGCCTGGGCCGGCTGCTCGCCCGCGGGCGGCCCACGCTGCCCGCGGCGCTGCCGCCGCCGCTGTCGGGCTGGACCCGCAGCCGAGACCTGCCCACCCCGCCGGCGGAGACCTTCACCCAGGCGTGGGCCCGGGAGCACGGGGGCCGGTCGTGACCAGCGCCCGCGAGGAGGTGCTCCGCCGCGTCCGCACCGCGCTGGGCGAGACCCGCGCACCCGCGCCGCAGGTGGCCCGCGACTACCGCGCCACCGACGACCGCCCCGCCGGCGTGCTGCTCGACGTGCTCGTCGACCGGCTGGAGGACTACAAGGCCTCGGTGCTGCGCTGCGGCCCCGACGACGTCGCCGCCACGGTGACCGCGGCCCTCGACGCCGGCCTGGGGACCGGGTGGACGCCCGCGTCGGTGGTCGCCGCGCCGGGGCTGGCCGAGGCCTGGCGCCCCGGCGGGCTCGACACCGACGACGACCGGCCGCCGGTGCAGCTCGCCGAGCGCGCCGCCGCGGTCACCGCCGTCGCCGTGGCGATCGCCGAGACCGGCACGCTGGTCCTCGACGGGACGCCGGCGTGCGGGCGGCGGGCGCTGTCGCTGCTGCCCGACTGCCTGGTCTGCGTGGTGACCGCCGACCAGGTGGTGGGCGGGGTGCCCGAGGGGCTGGCCCGGCTGGACCCGCTGCGCCCGCTGACGATGATCAGCGGGCCGTCGGCCACCAGTGACATCGAGCTGGAGCGGGTGGAGGGCGTGCACGGCCCCCGCATGCTGGTCGTCGTCCTCGTCTCCTGAGGGGCGGCGCCACGATCAGGGAACCTGATCGTGGCGCGTCCTCCCCCATGGTGGGCGGTGAGGGAGGACGCGCTGCGGTGAGGGAGGACGCGCGCCGGGGTCGGCTCAGCGCGGGGCGATCGGCTCAGCGCGGGCGATCGGCTCAGCGCGGCGTGATCGGCTCGGGGAAGACCGCGCGCACCGCGGCCATATCCAGGTCGCGGATCGTGGCGATCAGGAGGTCCACCGAGTCGGCGGGCAGCCAGCCGGGCTCGGCGAAGACCAGCACGCCGTCGCGGAAGACCATGAGCGTGGGCGCCGAGCGGACCCCCACCTCGGCGGCCAGCCCCGGCGAGGCCCCCGTGTCGACGGACGCGAACGTCAGGTCGGGGTGTCGCCCCGCCACGGCGTCGAACACCGCGCTGAACGCGCGGCTCGAACCCGACCGGGCCGTGCGGAAGTCGACCAGCACGATGCCCGGCGCGTGCACCGCGGCCGCGAAGTCGGCCGCGGAGAGGGCGACGGTCACCCGCCCAGTGTGCTCGCCGTGCGGCCGGTCGGCGACGAGCAGGTCGACGGGCGGCGAGCAGGTCAGCGGGCGGTGAGGTAGGCGACGACGAGGTCGCCGAGCATCCGCCGCTGCTGGTCGCGCCGCTGCGGGTCGAGCATGTCCCGGCCGAACAGGGCGCGCCAGGTGTAGCGGTTCGCCGTCCGGTAGATGCAGAAGCCGCTGATGACCTGGTGCACGTCCAGCGCCTCCACGTCGTCCCGGAAGACGCCGGCCTCCCGGCCGCGGGCGAGGATGCGGCCGAGGACCTCCAGCGCCCGGGTGTTGAGGTTGGACAGCCGCTCGGAGCGGGCGACGTGCTCGGCGCGGTGGATGTTCTCGATGCTCACCAGCCGGATGAAGTCCGGGTGCGCCTCGTGGTGGTCGAAGGTCAGCCCGGCCAGCGCGCGGATGGCCTCGACCGGGTCGAGGTGCTCGACGTCGAGCTGCTGCTCGAGACCGCGGATCCGGCCGTAGGAGCGCTCCAGGACGGCGACGTAGAGCTGCTCCTTGCCGCCGAAGTAGTAGTAGATCATCCGCTTGGTCGTGCTCGTCTTGGCGGCGATCTCGTTGACCCGCGCCCCGGCGTAGCCGCGGTCGGCGAACTCCTTGGTGGCCACGTCGAGGATCTCGGCCCGGGTCCGCTCGGCGTCCCGCTGCCGGGGCGGCCCGGGCACCGGCGCGGCCGGGGGGACGGGCGCGACCGGGGGAACGGACCCCAGCGGGCCGTCGGGCTCGTCGGGCAGCGGCTGGACGGCGGACGACACGGCGGCGGACCTCTTCACGTCGGCGGACTGACCTCGAGCCTAGGACGGGACCGTCCGGTTCCGGGCAGGTCCACCGGCCGGCCCGTGCGGGCCGGCGTGGGTCCGCAGCCGCATGGTGGGCACCGACAGCGACCCGGCGGTGCCGGCGAGGTGGGAGCAGTCCTCGTCCGGGTGGGTCGGGCAGCTCGCGTCCTCACCCGAGGTCCGCTCCCACGAGCGGGGGGAGGCGGCCGCGTCGGAGAGCAAGAAGGCGCCCAGTGCCCCGCCGGCGACGGTTGAGGACCTCCGCGGCCGTGTCCTCCACCGGGAAGCCGTGGACGACGTTCGACGTCGTGGCCTGCACCCGGACGACCTCGCCGACCAGCCACCGCAGGCAGTCCACCTCGTGCACCAGGTCGAGCAGCACCGGCCCGCCGCCGGGCTGCCGGCGCCAGCCCCCGCTGACGTCGACGTGGGCGTCGGGCTCGGCGAACAGCGCCGTCCCCACGACGGCGACGACCCGGCCGAGGACGCCGCCGGCGACCACCTCCCGGGCCCTGGCCGGGATCGGGCTGTGCCGGCGTGGTGCCCCACGAGCAGGGGGACGCCGGCCGCCTCCTCCAGCCGGGTGGCGGCCGCCACCGTGTCGGCCAGGGGCTTCTCCACCAGCACCGGGACGCCGGCCGCGACGCACGCCAGGCCGCCCTCGACGTGCAGCCGGTTCGGTGTGGCCAGCACGACGCCGTCGGGCCGGTCCCGGTCGAGGAGCTCGGCCAGCGACCGTACCGCGGGACCCCGTTCTCGTCGGCCAGCGCGTCGGCGGCCGGGGCGGGACCGACGACGGCCGCGAGCCGGGCGGAGGGGCCGGCGGCGACCTCCTGCGCGTGGGCGCCGGCCGATGGCGCCGGGGCCGACCACGGCGATCCACACACCGCCGTCCCGGGGTCCTCCGATCACGTCACCTCCGGCGTCGGAGCGCCCGCTGGCCGGGCCGACCGCGGTCGGCCCGGCCACCGGGTGCGGGTCGGGGATCACACCGAGGCGCGGATCCGCTGGTACTCCTCGCGCGGCACCACGGGGGCGTCGTCGCGGCCCAGGTCGTCCATCTGCACGCGGTGGGTCTCCCGGGCCGACCAGGCGGCCGCCGCCGCGATGATCCCGATGCCGAAGGTGATGCTGCCGACGATGAGCGGCACGTTCGACCCGCCCGGCGCCACGACCGCGTACAGCGTGGGCAGGAAGGCGGTGATCAGGGTGCCCAGGTTCTGCGAGACCGCGAAGGCGGTGACACGGGTCCGGGTCGGGAACAGCTCCTGGTAGAAGGCCGGGAACACCGCGTTGTAGCCCTGGTAGACCACGCCCCACATCAGGATGGCGAAGACGAACGCCAGCGTCACGTTCTCCTGGCTGATCGCGTAGAGGTAGGCGAACGACAGCGCCGTCGAGCCGAGCGCCCCCACGATGATGCAGGGGCGCCGGCCGATGCGGTCGGACAGGTCGCCGACGAACGGGATCAGCACCACGGCCACCGCGTTGCCCACCACGGAGATCCACAGGTAGGTGGCGGTGTCGAAGCCGATGCCGTAGGCCTCCTCGTTGGTGGCGTAGGTGGCACCGAAGACGGTGGTCGCCACCGGGACGGCGTTCATCAGCGCCATGCAGACGACGCGCAGCATGTCGCTGCCGCTCTCGCGGACCGCTTGGACGATCGGGGCCTTGGGCACCTCGCCGGACGCGGCCTCCTCCTGGAAGGCCGGGGTCTCGTCGACGCGGCGCCGGATGACGTAGCCGGCGACGACCACGAGGGCCGACAGCAGGAACGGGATGCGCCAGCCCCACGACTCGAACGCCGCGTCGGGGAGCACGGCCGCCAGCGGCAGGAAGATGGCGGCGGCGAGGATCTGCCCGGCCTGCACGCCCTGCAGGGTGTAGCTGGCGTAGTAGCCGCGCCGGCCGAAGGGCGCGTGCTCGACGATCATCGCGCTGGCACCGGAGATCTCGCCGCCGACGGCGAAGCCCTGCACCAGCCGCAGGACCACCAGCAGCGCCGGGGCCAGCAGGCCCACCTGCTGGTAGGTGGGCAGCAGCGCCACCAGGAACGTCGACAGGCCCATCATCACCATGCACAGGACCAGCACGTTCTTGCGCCCGTGGGTGTCACCCCAGTGGCCGAGGACGAATGCGCCGATCGGCCGGGCCACGTAGCCGACCCCGAAGGTGGCCAGCGACACGATGATGCCGACCTGCGGGTCGGACTCCGGGAAGAAGATCGTCGGGAACACCAGGGCGGCCGCCTGGGCGTAGATGAAGAAGTCGTAGTACTCCAGCGCGCTCCCCATCCAGCCGCTGGCCGCGGCCTTCCGGGGCGTCTTGCGGTACTCGCGGGGCTCGGACGAGCCGGGCTCGGCCACTGCGTCGCGCATCGGTCCTCCTGGGAGGGAAGGGGGGTGCGCCGGCGGGCGCGGGACGGCGGTGCTCGGTGTCGAGCGCTCGTGGTGACCGGCACCACGACCGCAATGAACTAGTTGGTACATTAGCGTGGCGCAGCGCACAAGCCCCCGCCCGGAAACCGGTCCCGGGCGGGTCGGCACTGGCGCGGGGGCCTCGGGATGTGCTCTGCTGCACAGCAACTCACCAATTGGTACATTGAGGGGGAGGCGGTCTGATGACGGACGGCTTGCAGGGTTTCCTGGTCGGTCTGGTCGGCAGCGGCATCGGCCCGTCGCTGACCCCACTCCTGCACGAGCGCGAGGCCGACGAGCTGGGCCTGCGCTACCTCTACCGGCGCCTGGACCTCGACCGGCTGCAGCGGCCGGCGTCGGCGGTCGGCGAGGTCCTCGCCGCCGCCCGGCTGGCCGGTTACGACGGGCTCAACGTCACCCACCCCTGCAAGCAGCTGGTGCTCGAGCACCTCGACGAGCTCTCGCCCGACGCCGCGGCCCTCGGCGCGGTGAACACCGTCGTGCTGCGCGACGGGCGAGCGGTCGGGCACAACACCGACTGGTCGGGCTTCGCCCGGGCCTTCGACCGGGGCCTGCCCGAGGCCCCGGTGCACCGGGTCGTGCTGCTGGGCGCCGGGGGCGCCGGCGCGGCGGTCGCGCACGCGCTGCTCACCCTCGGGGTCGGCCGGCTGACCGTCCTCGACGTCGACGGAACGCGGGCCGGGGAGCTGGCCGCGGCCCTGGCCGGGCGCTTCGGCGCCGGCCGCGCCGACGGCGGCGACCTCGGCGGGCTGCCCGTGGCACTGGCGGACGCCGACGGCCTGGTGCACGCCACCCCCACCGGCATGGCCGCCCACCCCGGCCTGCCGCTGGACGCCGGCCTGCTGCGGCCCGACCTCTGGGTGGCCGACGTCGTCTACCGGCCGCTGGAGACCGCGCTGGTCCGCACCGCCCGCGAGCGCGGCTGCCAGGTGCTCGACGGCGGCGGCATGGCCGTGTTCCAGGCCGTCGACGCGTTCCGGCTGTTCACCGGCGTCGAGCCCGACGCCGGACGCATGCTGGCCCACTTCACCACGCTCGTCTCCGACGTCCGTGTCCCCTGACGGCCCCCTCCGCGCCCCGGCGGGGAGGCTCCGCCGGGCCGTGGCCACCGTCTGCCTGTCCGGGACGCTCGAGGACAAGCTGGCCGCGGCGGCCGCCGCCGGGTTCGACGGCGTCGAGGTCTTCGAGCCCGACCTCGTGGCCGCGCCGTGGTCACCGGCCGAGCTGGCCGCCCGCTGCGCCGACCTGGGCCTGTCGATCGACCTCTACCAGCCCTTCCGCGACCTGGACTCCACCGACCCCGGCCGCTTCGCCCGCAACCTGCGCCGCGCCGAGGCCAAGTTCGAGGTCATGGCCGCGCTCGGCGTCGGCACCGTGCTGGTCTGCTCGTCGGTCGCGCCCGACGCCGTCGACGACGCCGACCTGCTCGCCGAGCAGCTCGCGACCGCCGCCGGCCGGGCGCACGAGCGGGGTCTGCGGATCGCCTACGAGGCGCTGGCCTGGGGCCGGCACGTGTCCACCTGGGAGCGGTCGTGGGACGCCGTCCGCCGCGCGGACTCCCCCGCCCTCGGGCTGTGCCTGGACAGCTTCCACGTGCTCTCCCGCGCCGGGGACCCGGCCGGCTTCGCCGGCCGGGTCCCCGGGGAGAAGCTGTTCTTCCTGCAGCTGGCCGACGCCCCGCAGCTGGGCATGGACGTGCTGCAGTGGAGCCGCCACCACCGGCTCTTCCCCGGGCAGGGCGCCTTCGACCTGCCGCGCTTCGTCGGGCACGTGCTCGCCGCCGGCTACACCGGCCCGCTGTCCCTCGAGGTGTTCAACGACGTCTACCGCCAGGCCGACCCGGCCCGGACGGCGGTCGACGCCATGCGCTCCCTGCAGTGGCTGGAGGAGGCGCTGGCGCTGCGCCACCCCCAGGCCGGGCTGCCGCTCCCCCCGGCCGCGCCCGCGCTGTCGGGGTGGTCGTTCACCGAGCTGGCCGTCGACGACGCCTCCGGCCCGCGGTTGTCCGGCGTCCTCGCCGCGCTGGGCTTCACGCACACCGGGCAGCACCGCTCCAAGCCGGTCCAGCTGTGGGAGCAGGGTCCCGACGCCGCGCACCGGGCGCGGGTGCTGCTCAACGCCCAGGACACGCGGGCCGAGGCGGTGCGCTCCCCGGCGGCCGGGGTGGCCGCGGTGGCCGCGCTGGGCCTGGAGAGCGCCGACCCGCCGCGGTCGGCCGCGCGTGCCGAGGCGATGAGCGCCCCGGTCCTCCCCCGCACCCGGGGCGCCGCGGAGGCCGAGCTGTCCGCCGTCGCCGCCCCCGACGGCACCCTGGTCTTCTTCACCCGCACCGGGCCCGACGGCTGGCCGGCCGACTTCCTGCCCACCGGCGCGCGGCCGGGACCGGGCGCCGGGATCACCGGCATCGACCACGTCTGGCTCACCCAGCCCTTCGACGCCTTCGACGAGGCCGGGCTGTTCTACCGGGCGGTGCTCGGCCTGGATCCGCAGGAGGTCACCGAGCTGGCCGCGCCCTTCGGCCTGGTGCGCACCCGTGCGGTCGCCGGGCCCGACCGGGCCGTGCGGCTGGCGCTGTCGGTGTCGGCGCTGCGCCGCGGCGGGTGGGCGCCCGGCGTCCCCGAGCCGCAGTCCGTGGCCCTGGCCACCGACGACGTCGTCGCGACCGCGCGGGCGCTGCGGGCGGCCGGCGCGCCGCTGCTGCCGCTGCCGGCCAACTACGCCGACGACCTCGAGGCCCGCCTGGACCTGCCGGCCGGGCTGCTGGCCGCGGTCCGCGAGCACGGCCTCATGTACGAGGAGGACGCGCACGGCGGCTACCTGCACCTGGCCACCGAGGTCCTCGGCGACCGGGTCTTCTTCGAGGTCGTGCAGCGGCTCGGCGGGTACGACGGCTACGGCACGGCCGACGCCCCGGTCCGCATGGCGGCCCACCGCCGCCGTCGTCAGGCGCCACGTCCTGGGGCACGCTGACCGGGTGCACGCCGCGAACCGCCTGGCGGTCCACCAGTCCCTGGTCCACCCGCGAGACGCCCTCGAGCTGACCGAGGCACTGCCCGGCACCGGGTGGCACTCGGTCGGCCTGCACGTGGGCGGCACGGCCGAGGTCGAGCCGTGGTGGCGCGGCGGTGCCGGTGAGCGCAACCTCGCCCGGCTGGTGGCCCTGCTGCTCGAGACCCGGGTGACCGTCCTCGACGTGGGGCGCGTGCAGCTGGGCACCGGCCTGCCGCGCGACGACGTCCACGCCGGCCACGGCCGGGTGCTCGACCTGGGCGCCCGCTTCGGCGCCCGGTACGTCACGGCGCGCTTCGCCACCCCCGGCCTCGGCCGCACCGAGCGCGCCGACGTCTTCGCCCAGCTCGTCGAGCAGGCCCGCCCCTACCGGGTGCTGCCGCTGCTCGCGCCGGTCCCCGCCGACCGGCCCGACGTGGTCGCCGACGCGGTCGCGGTCGTCCCGCCCGGCTCCGGCGGCGTCGTCCTCGACGTGCCCGTGGGCTCGTGCACCCCCGAGGAGGTCGAGGCGGTCGTCGACACCCTCGGCGAGACGCTCGGCTACGTGCGGCTCAGCGCCCGGCAGGTCGCGGCCGCCGGGGCCCGGGCCGCGGGCCTGCTCGCCACCCTGCCGCCGCACGTCCCGGTCGCGCTCGGGGGCGAGGACTCGCCGGGCTTCCTGCACGAGGACGTCGGCACCCGCCTGACCGAGCTGCACGGGCTGGTCGACGGCCTGCTCGAGCACCCCCGCGCCCGGGCCCACCGGCAGGCCGGCGCCTGACGCCTCCGCGCACGCCCCGCGGACACGGACGAATCCGTTCCCGAGGTCCCCGGTACCTGCTCCCGTACGCTCCGTCCCCAGCAGCGACCCGACGACCGGCGCACCGACCTGGAGCCGAGGTGACTGGACTCCCCGTGTACGAGCCCACCCTGCCGGCCCCCGTCCGGCCGTGGTCCCCGGCGCCGCAGCTGCCGGCCACGGCCCCGGTGGCCGGCAGCGAGCACGACCGGGTGCGCTTCCTCGCCGAGGTCACCGAGTCCCTGGCCGAGTTGCTCGACACCGGCGAGGCGGCCGACCGGCTGGCCCGGCTGGTGGTGCCGCGGCTGGCCGACTGGGCGACGGTCACGGTGCTCGCCGGCGACGGCGCCCCGGGCCGGTCGGCCCGCGCCCACCGCGACCCCGCACGCCTCGACGACGTCGACACCTACCTCGCCGGCCGGGTGACCGCCCCGCGCGACCAGGCCGCGCTCGCCACCGCCCTGCGGTCCGGGGAGCCGGTGCACCTCAGCGGCGTCGACCCCGGCGTGGGCCCGGAGTCGCTGCCCGAGGGACCGGTGCGCGCGGCGTGGGAGCGACTGGCGCCCGCCTCGAGCCTGCTCGTGCCGCTGCAGGCCCGCGGCTCGGCCTTCGGGGTGCTGTCCCTGGTCCGCTGCGGGGACCGGCCGCGGCACACCGAGGCCGAGGTCGCCCTCGCGATGGAGACGGCCCGCCGCGGCGCCCTCGCCCTGGACAACACCCGGCGCTACGGCCGGCAGCTGCGGGTGGCCGAGACGCTGCAGCACAGCCTGCTCACCCCGCCGCCGCAGCCCGAGGGGCTCGAGATCGCCGTCCGCTACCGGCCGGCCGGGTCGCAGGCGCTGGTCGGGGGCGACTGGTACGACGCCGTCGCCCAGCCCGACGGCGCGACGCTGCTGGTCATCGGCGACGTCACCGGGCACGGCGTCGAGGCCGCCGCGGCCATGGCCCAGCTGCGCAGCGCCGTCCGCACGCTGGCCTACGACTCCCCCGACAGCCCGGCGCGGACGCTGGACCGGGTCGACCGGGTGCTGACCGGCCTGCACCGGGGGACCCTCGCCACCGCGCTGGTCGCCCGCCTGGAGCTCCCCGACGGCGACGGCGCCCGCACCCTGCGCTGGTCGTCGGCCGGGCACCTGCCGCCCCTGCTGGTCTCTCCCGAGCGCGAGGTGCGGGTGCTCACCTCCCGCGCGGAGCGGCTGCTCGGCGTCCAGGAGCCCGCGCCCCGCACCGACCACGAGGTCACCGTGCGCCCCGGGGAGACGGTGCTGCTCGTCACCGACGGGCTGGTCGAGGTCGGGCGGCGGGACATCGACTCCGGGCTCGACCGGCTCACCGACGCGCTGCGCGGCCTGGCCCGGCTCCCGGCCGACGCCCTGTGCGACCGCCTGCTGACCCGCGTGGTGCCCGAGCGCACCGACGACGACCTCGCCGTGCTCGCCGTCCGCGTCCTGCCGACCTGACCCGACTCCTGCACGGCGGGCGGGTCAGGTCCAGAAGGCGCGGACCTCCTCGGCGACCCGCTCGGCCTGCGCGCGGCCGGCCCGGGCGGCGGGCCCGCGCGTGGCCGGGTCGAGCGGGTTGGTGCCGAACGCGGCCAGCGCGGCGTCGTCGGCGAGCACCAGGTGCGCCTGGCCCTCGCGGCGCAGCGTGGCCAGCTCCTCGTCCAGCGAGGGGCCCAGGAGGCCGCCGACGCCGCCCACCGGCGCCACCACCAGCACCCGGTCGCACCCCGCGGCCAGGTCGGCGTTGGTGGGGGTGCGCAGGCCGCCGTCCATGAACCGCCGGTCGCCGATGGTGATCGGCGGGTACACGCCGGGCACCGCGCACGAGGCGGCGACGGCGTCGAGCAACGGGACGCCGGTGTCGCGGTCGATGGCCAGGAACTCCCCGTCGGCGGTGTCGATCGCGGTGACCACCAGGCGCGCCGCGGGCCACTCCGGCGCGCCGATCCGCCCGCCGATGACCGCCCGCCGCTCCGACTCGGGCATGGTCCGGGCCCGCAGCGCGAGCGCGCCGATCCGCGCCCTGGCGTCCTGCTCGCCGGTCGCGCCGGCGAGCACCTCGGCGAGCGTGGCGGAGAAGGCCGCGCCGTCGAAGTCCACGGCCCGCTCGGTCGCCGGCACCGGGCCGAGCTGGGCGGTGTGGGCCTGCTCGAGGTCGGCGCCGGTGCGCAGCAGCGTGCCGACGATCGAGCCGGCCGAGGTGCCGACCACCAGGTCGGCGTCGCGGACGTCGACCCCGGCCGCGGCCAACCCGGACAGCAGCCCGAGCTCCCAGCCGATGCCGGCGATCCCGCCGCCGCCGAGGACGAGCGCTCGGCTCACCGCCGGACTCCGGGACGCCGTCCTCGGGCCGACTCGGCCAGGTCGCTGCGCACGGGACCAGTCTGGGTCCTCGGCCGCCGGGGCGCCGGTCACGGCCGCGTCCCGGGCGGGCGGGGGCGTGCACGCGAGGTGGGCCCTAGGGTCGGCGCAGTGGGGGACGGCGCCCGAGCGGGGGGAGCGCGATGAGCACGGGGGCGGAGCGGCTGCGCGCAGGAGCCCGCCGGGCGTGGGCGGAGCTGCGGCCGGTGCTCGCGGCCGAGGCGGTGGCGGCGCTGGGCGAGGCGGAGAGCGACGCGTTCCTCGCCCGCGCCGACCTGGCGCTCTACGACGTCCACGAGCCGCTGGCCATCCTCTACGGCGACGCGGCCGACGCGCTGTTCGCGCGCGGGCTGCGCGCCGCGCTGGCCGCGGCGGCGGAGCGGCCGGCACCGCTGCGGCGGATCGACCGGCGCCGCGAGATCGACCCCGCCTGGTTCCAGCGGTCCCGCACGCAGGGCTACGTCTGCTACGTCGACCGGTTCTGCGGCACCCTCGACCGGCTGCCCGGCCGGCTCGACCACCTCGCCGGGCTCGGCACCACCTACCTGCACCTCATGCCGCTGCTCCGGCCCCGGGAGGGCGAGAACGACGGTGGGTACGCGGTGGCCGACTACCGGGCCGTCGACCCGCGGCTGGGCACCATGGCCGACCTCGAGGCGGTGGCCGCCGCGCTGCACGAACGCGAGATGGTCCTGTGCATCGACCTCGTGCTCAACCACACCGCCCGCGAGCACCCGTGGGCGCGGGGCTGGCTGGCCGGCGATCCCTCCTACGCCGGCTTCTACACCGCCTTCCCCGACCGCACGATGCCCGACGCCTACGACGCGACCATCCCCGAGGTGTTCCCCGACCGGGCGCCGGGCTCGTTCAGTTGGGTGCCCGAGGCGCGGGGCGGGGCCGGTGGCTGGGTGTGGACGACGTTCTGGCCCTACCAGTGGGACCTCGACTACACCAACCCCGAGGTCACCCTGGCGGTGCTCGGCGAGATCACCTGGCTGGCCAACCGCGGCGTCGACGTCTTCCGGATGGACGCCGTGCCGTTCATGTGGAAGCGGCTGGGCACCAGCTGCCAGAACCAGCCCGAGGGGCACAGCCTGCTGCAGCTGCTGCACGCACTCACCCGGCTGGCCGCGCCCGGCGTCGTCTTCAAGGCCGAGGCGATCGTCTCCCCCGACGACCTGGTGGCCTACCTCGGCGGCCACGACCGGTACCGGCCCGAGTGCGAGCTGGCCTACCACAACTCGCTGATGGTGCTGCTGTGGAGCAGCCTGGCCACCCAGGACGTGCGGCTGGCCCGCCAGGCGCTGCGCCGGATGCGGCCCATCCCGCCGGCCGCCAGCTGGTGCACCTACGTCCGCGGCCACGACGACATCGGCTGGGCGGTCACCGACGAGGACGCCGCCGCCGTCGGGCTCGACGGCTTCGGCCACCGCCGCTTCCTCAACGACTTCTACGCCGGCCGCTTCGCGGGCTCCTTCGCCCGCGGCGCGCTGTTCCAGGAGAACGAGGCCACCGGCGACGCGCGGGTCTCCGGGTCGACGGCCTCGCTGTGCGGCATCGAGGACGCCCTCGACCGCGACGACCCGGTCGCGCTGGACGCCGGGGTGCGCCGGCTGCTGCTGCTCTACTCGATCGTCTACGCCTTCGGCGGCATCCCGCTGCTCTACTCGGGCGACGAGCTCGCGCTGCGCAACGACGCGTCCTACCTCGAGGACCCCGCGCTGGCCCCGGACAACCGCTGGATGCACCGCCCACCGATGGACTGGGCCGCCGCGGCCCGCGCCACCGACCCCGCGACGCTCGAGGGCCGGGTGTGCACCGGGATCCGCCGGCTCGGCGAGGTGCGCCGGTCGCTGCTGGCGCTGCGCGGCGGGGTGGAGTCGGCCGTGGTCGACACCGGCAGCGACGCGGTCCTGGTGTGGCGGCGCAAGCACCCGCGCAGCGGCGCCTTCGTCGGGCTGGCCAACGTCTCCCCGCAGCCGCAGGAGGTCGACGCGGACACCGTCACCGGGTTCGGCACCTTCGCGTGGGTGCACGGCAGCGACGGGCCGCTCGGCGTCCGCGACGGCCGGCTCACCGTCCCGGGGCTGGGCTTCGCCTGGTTCGCGGAGCCGTGAGCAGAGCCGTGAGCGGTGCCGACGCGTCACCCGAGGAGGAACTCCGCGACCAGCGGCGCCAGGACCTCCGGGGGGACGACGTGACCGTGCCCCTCGAGGACGCGGAGACGGCCCGCGGGGAGGAGGTCCGCCAGCCGCCCGGCCACCTCCCGCATGAAGGGAGGGCTCTGGCCGCCGACCACCACGAGGCCGGGCCGCGCCGCCCGGGCCGCGACGTCCTCGGGCACCGCGCCGCCGGTCTCGGCGGACCCGAGCACGGCCATGTCGTAGGCCAGCGTCGGTGCGATCGCGACCAGGTCCGCCCACCGCGGCGTCGACCGCATCGCGTCGACCACCTCGCCGGGCATCCCGGTGCCGCGGCACCACCGGTCCACCGCCTCGTCCGGCTGCCCGGCGGCCAGCAGGTCGCGGACGCTGACCGCGAAGGTGCGCGCCTCCTCGCGGAACGCCGGGTCGTCGGGGGCGAAGGGCGGGTCGTGGAGGACGAACCCGTCCACCGCCAGGCCCTCGGCGACGGCGCGGAGGACGAGGGCGGCGCCGGAGGAGTGCCCGTAGAGGGAGGCGTGGCCGCCGACCGCGTCGACCAGCGCGGCGAGGTCCTCGATCTCCCGGTCGACCGCGTACGGGAGCGTGTCCCCGCTGTCGCCGCGGCCCCGCCGGTCGTGGTCCACGGTCGTGAAGTGGTCGCCGAGGGCCCGTGCCGTCGGCCGCATCAGGGCGCGGTCGCAGGTCGCGCCGCAGACCGTGACCAGCGGCGGCCCGGAGCCGAAGACCTCGTAGGCGATGGTCGTGCCGTCCGCGGAGGTGACCGTCTGGTACGTCATGCGGGGTGGACCGGCGGGCGGCGCTCCACTCATCGGCGACACACGCGACCGGCGACACACGCAGGAGGACACGTGGCACGGATGGACCTGAGGGTGCGGCTGCTCGGCCGGGCGCTGCGCCGGCTGTCGGTCGCGACGATGGACGACGAGCAGCTGCGCCGCGCCCAGGAGCAGCGCATCGGCCACAACCCGGTCACCGACCTGCTGCTGGGCGACGTCGCCCGAGGCGTGCGCCTGACCGACGGGACGGCGCGCGGCGAGGTCGGCCCGGTGCCGATCCGCACCTACCGGCCGGTGGCCGCGGGCGGCCCGCTGCCGCTGGTCGTGAACTTCCACGGCGGCGGCTGGACGCTGGGCAACCTGGACTCCGCGGACTGGCTGTGCAGCAACGTCGCGGCGACCGTCGGCGCCGTCGTCGTCTCGGTGGACTACCGCCTCGCCCCCGGGCACCGCTGGCCGGCCGCGGCCGAGGACTGCTACGCGGCGCTGGCCGACGTCGTCGGACGGGCCGGCGAGCTCGGCGCCGACCCCGCGCGGGTGGCGGTGATGGGCGACAGCGCAGGCGGCAACCTGGCCGCCGCCGTCAGCCTCATGGCCCGCGACCGGTCGGGGCCGCGCATCGCCCACCAGGGGCTGGTGTACCCGTCGGTCGACCTCACGATGAGCAGCCCGTCGCTCGACGAGAACGCCTCGGCGCCGATCCTGACCAGGGCCGACTGCCTGGTGTTCCGCGACCACTACCTGGACGGCCAGGACCCGACGCAGCCGTACGCCTCGCCGCTGTTCGCCCCCGACCACTCCGGCCTGCCGCCGGCCCTGGTGCAGACCGCCGAGCACGACCCGATCCGCGACGACGGCCGGCGCTACGCCGAGGTGCTGCGCGCAGTCGGCGTGCCGGTGCGGCTGACCGAGTACGTCGGCATGCCGCACGGGTTCCTCGCCTTCCCGCGGCTGTGCCGGTCGGCGCCGCAGGCGCTGGCCGAGCTGTGCGCGGAGCAGGCGGCCGCGCTGGCCTGAGGCGCAGCGGCGATCCACCCGCACGGGGCATGCTCCGCACCGCCTCCCGTGCCGATGCAGGAGGTGAACCCACTCCACAGGAGGAGACCCGATGCCCCGGTCGGCCCTCGCGCTCCCGCGCGCGGCGGCGCTCGTCCTCACCGTCTGCGCGGCCGGGGTGCTGGCCACGACGGTCCTGCCGCCGTCCGCGGCGGCGCTCGTGTCGGACCTCACGCAGGCCGGCGCGGCCGCGGCGGCCGCCGCGGCCACGGCCCGGTACGCCCTGCGGGCCCGGGGCCGCCGGCTGCGGGTCGCATGGGGGCTGCTGTCCGGCGCGTGCCTGTCCTGGTTCGCCGGCCAGTCCTGGTGGCTGCTCCTGGCCGCCCGGGGCGAGGCGCCGTTCCCCTCGCTGGCCGACGTCGGCTTCCTCGGCTTCTGTCTCCTCTCGGTGCCGGCCCTGGCCCTCCACCCGGCCGGCGGCGGGCGCACCGGCCGCTGGCAGCGGGTCCTCGACGCGGTCATGACCTCCGGCGCGGTCGGCCTGGTGAGCTGGCAGACCGCCCTGGGCGCCGTCCTGCGCGACGACACCGGCCACGACGTCGCGGCCCGGCTGCTGCTGGCCGCCTACCCCGTCTCCGACGTCCTGCTCGTGGTGATGGCGGTCCTGCTGATCACCAGGACGCCCGGGAACCGGTCCGCGCTGAACCTGGTGGCGCTGGGGGTCACGGCCCTCGCCGTCGCCGACAGCGCCTTCGCCTACCTGGCCGCCACCAGCGCCTACGACGGGGGCACCGCCGACGCCGGCTGGACCGCCGGGTTCGCCCTGCTGGCGGTCGCGGGGCTCTGCCGTCCACCCCGGCCGACCGTGCAGGACGACGCCACCCCGCGCCCTGCCGGGCGCTCCGGGACGGCGGCCTCCCTGCTCCCCTACGTGCCGGTGACGGTGGCCCTGACCACCGACCTCGGGCTCACGTTCACCGGGGGTGCCCCGACGCCGGGCGAGACGGTCGTCGTCGCCGTCGTGATGGCCGCGCTCATGGGCCGCCAGTACATGACGGTGCGCGAGAACGTCCGCCTCGCCGACGACCTGGCCGCCCGCGAGGCCCAGCTGCGCCACCTGGCCTTCCACGACTCCCTGACCGGCCTGGCCAACCGGGCGCTGTTCCTCGACCGGCTCGACCACGCGCTGGCGCTGCACGCCCGCGACCTCCGCCCGGTCGCCGTCGTCTTCCTCGACCTCGACGACTTCAAGGAGGTCAACGACACGCACGGCCACGCCGCCGGGGACGACCTGCTGGTGCAGGTGGCCGGGCGGCTGACCGGGGCGGTGCGCGGCGGGGACACCGTCGCCCGACTCGGCGGCGACGAGTTCGCCGTCCTGCTCGAGGACGGCGGCGACCCGCAGGAGGCGGCCGGACGGCTGGCCGGCGCGGTGCGGGAGCCGTTCCCGGTCGCGGGCCGGCTGCGGGCGGTCGGGGCGAGCACCGGCGTCGTGGGGCTCGCGCCCGAGGACCCCCCGGTCGGCGCCGACGAGCTCATGGCGAGGGCCGACGCGGCCATGTACGCCGCCAAGCGAGGCGGCGGGAACCGGGTCGTGCAGGACGGCGCCGTCACTCGGTGAGGACCGCGGCGAGGGCGGCAGCGACGTCGGAGTGGCCGCGGACCAGCCGGACCTGACCGCGGCCGAACCGGGCCAGGTCGCGGCCGAGCTCGACGTCCTCCTCCCCCGAGACGTCGAGCAGCACGTCGAGGCGCGGCAGCCGCGCGGCGGTGCGCCGCCCGACGATGCCGCGCTCGGCCGTGGCGTCCTGGTAGCCGACGGCCAGCCGGACCAGCCGGTCGGTGACCGAGCTCGACAGCCGGGTCGGCTCCCCGGTCGCACGGTGCAGGCCGGGCTCCCCGTCCGCCCGGGACGCTCGTGACCCTGCACGTGGTTCTGCAACCGCACGGCCGGGTCCCCGGGGTCGGTCGCCCGCCGTTGGCCCGGCTGACAGGGTGGGGAGGTGACAGACGTCGAGCAGGCCTCCGGGCGCCGGACCCCGGCCGTCAACGACTACCGGGGCCACGGCATCCACGCCGCCCCGGGCGTGCACGAGTACGCGCTGGAGCTGGTGCGGGCGGCGCTGCCCGACGGCGGGCGGGTGCTGGAGGTCGGCTCCGGCTGCGGCGCCCTGGCCCTGCGCCTGCGCGACGCGGGCTTCGACGTCGTCCCCACCGACCTCGACCCGCCGCACGAGTGGATCGCCCGGCTCGACCTCGACGCGCCCGAGTGGACCGACGAGACCCGCGGGCCCTTCGACCTCGTCGTCTGCGTCGAGACGCTCGAGCACGTGGAGAACCCCCGGCAGGTGCTGCGCTCGATCCGCGCCCTGCTGCGGCCCGGTGACCGGCTGCTGGTGAGCACGCCGGACGTCACCCACCCGCACTCCCGGCTGCTCACGCTGCTGCGGGGCGCGCCCTACGTCTTCGGCCCGCGGCACTACCACGCGCCGGGGCACATCACGCTGCTGCCCGACTGGATGCTCACCGAGCACGTGCGGCTGGCGGGGTTCGACGACGTCCGGCTCACCGGCGGCGGCGACGCCTTCTACCGGGGGCCGCTGCGCGTGGCCTACCGGGTGGAGATGGCGGCGCTGTGGCTGCTGGGCATCCGCGCCCGGCGTCCGCGCTCCGGCGACGGCATCTGCACCTTCCTCACCGCCACCGCCGTCTGAGCCGGCGGCCTCGGCCGGCGGGTTCAGCCGGTCGCCACGCCGGCGCGACCGCGGCCGCCCCGCTTGGCGGCGTAGAGCGCGGCGTCCGCGGCGGCGTAGAGGGCCCGCAGCTCCGTGGCGTGGCTCGGGGCGTGCGCGACACCGACGCTGACCGACAGGGCCAGCAGCGTGCCGTCGGCCAGCGGCAGCGGGGTGGCGCGGACGGCGTCCACCAGCTCCTGCGCCCGCTCGGCGGCCACCGCGGCGGAGCACCCCGGCAGCAGGACGGCCAGCTCGTCGCCCCCGAGCCGGCTGATGACGGCGTCGGCTGCGCGGACGTGGCGCCGCAGCACCCCGGCGAGGTGGACCAGCGCGTCGTCGCCGACCGGGTGGCCGTGGGCGTCGTTGATCGACTTGAACGAGTCCACGTCGAGGATCACGAGCGCCGAGCCCTCGCGGGCCGCCGCCGCCGACAGCGCGCCGACCAGCGCCTCGTCGAGGACCCGGCGGGTGACCAGCCCGGTCAGGCCGTCGACCGCGGCCAGGTGCCGCAGCTCGGCCACCAGCCGCTCGATCCGCCCCATCACCAGGACGAGCAGCACGGTGGTGAGCCCCAGGACCGCGGCCACGAACAGCGCGTCGACCAGGGCCTCGGCGACCGGCTCGGCGGCCAGCAGGGCGGAGACGTCGAAGCCGACCGCGAGGGCGGTGACCAGCCCGGCGGCCACCGCCCGCATCTGCGAGGCGGCGAAGAGGACCGGCAGCCCGAGCAGCAGGTGGGCGACGTCGAGCTGGTCGGGGAAGACGTGCGCGAGCACCCCGATCGTGACCACGGCGGCCACCGGCAGCAGCAGCCACACCCCCGCGCGGGTCGTCGTCGCGAGCGGGACCAGGGACGGCAGGGTCGAGCAGACGAGCAGCACGACGAGTCCCACCCACGACAGGGAGCGGGCGGAGTCGGGCATCGGCACCGGCTCCACCAGCAGGTAGACGGCGAGCAGGAGGGCACCGACCAGGAACAGCGCGCTCGAGGCGCGCGCGGCGAACGCCTCGTCGCGGGGTTCGCACAGCCGGTGCAGGTCCATGCCCTCCCATCGGCGCGCTGACCTGCGCGGACCACCCCCGCCCCACCCGGTCGGGTGAGGCGGGGCGGTGCGGCTCAGGCCGGCTGGACGCCGAAGGTGCGGGCCAGCCGCTCGATCTTGCGGGCGCGGGCCAGCCGGGGCTTGTCGCTGCCGTCGCGGATGACCTGCCCGCGGGCCTCGAAGTCGGCGAGGAAGTCCTGGGCCCAGGCGACGTCGGACGGCGCCGGGCTGATGATCTCGTTGATCACCGGCGCCTGGTCGGGGTCGAGGCAGAGCTTGCCGGTGAGGCCGAGGGACACCGTGACCGCGCTCTGCTCGCGGAGCACCGGGAGGCTGGCGCTCACCGTCGGGCCGTCGATCGGGCCGGGCAGCCCGCCGATGCGGCTGGCCACGACCAGCCGGGAGCGCGGGTAGGCCATCGCCAGGTCGTCGGCGCCGGTGCCGGTGTCGCGGCGGTAGTCGCCGCTGCCGAAGGCGAGCCGGAACGTGCCGCGGGCGCGGGCGATGTCGACGGACTCCTCGATGCCCAGCGCCGACTCGACCAGCGCGAGGACCGGCGTCGCCCCACCGAGGCGGTCGAAGGTCTCGGTGACGTGCTCGGCGGCCTCGGCCTTGGCCAGCATCACGCCGAGCAGCCCGGGCACGCCGGCCAGGGCCGCGACGTCGTCCTCCCAGAACGGCGTCGCGTGGTCGTTGATGCGCACCCACGCCGACCGGTCGCCGTCGGAGAGCCACTGCACCACCCCGGCGCGGGCCTCGTCCTTGCGCGCGGGGTCGACGGCGTCCTCGATGTCGAGCACCACCTGGTCGGCGCGCGACCCGTGCGCCGGGTCGAACAGCTCGGGGCGTGCGCCGTTGACCAGCAACCACGAACGGGCGTCGTCGGGACCGACTCTGCTGCGTGCCATCACGCGTCCATCCTCCCGGCCGACGGCGCCGCGGCCGGGAGGGGGTCACGTCGTGGCCGTCACAGCTCCCCGCCCCGCGGCGCCGGCCCGGAGGGCAGGCCGCGCCGACGACCGCGGCGCCGCGGGTCGGCCCTCAGTCGGCCCTCAGTCGGCCAGGCGCTGGGTCAGCCAGTCGTGGAAGGCGCCGATGTGGTGCTCGGAGGGGACGAGGACCCCGCCGTCGGCGTAGGCCCGCGAGGACATGGCCGGCTGGGTGCGCTCGCAGGCGGCGAAGTCCTGCTCGTTGACCCGGTGGAACAGCTCGACCGACCGCGACACGTCCCGGCCGGACTCGACCACCTCGCGGGTGTAGAGCCAGTCGCACTCGACCACGGTCCGGTCGGCCGACAGCGGGTACATGCGGTGGAAGATCACGTGGTCGGGCACCAGGTTGACGAACACCGTCGGCTTGACCGTGATGGCGTAGTAGCGCCGGTCCTGGTCCTCCTCGACGCCCGGGAGCCTGTCGAAGCCCTCGCTGCCGTCGACGGTGAAGCCGCGCACGTCCTCGCCGAACTCCGCGCCGTGGCCCACGAAGTACTGCGCGGCGTAGCCGTCGGCGAACTCCGGGAGCACCTCGGTGAGCTCCGGGTGGATCGTCGCGCAGTGGTAGCACTCCATGAAGTTCTCGACGATCAGCTTCCAGTTGGCCTTCACGTCGTAGGTGATCCGCCGCCCGACCGACAGCCGGTCGAGCTCGTAGCGCTCGATGGACTCCAGGTCACCGAGCCGCTCGGCGATCGCGCCCTGCACGTCGTCCTCGAACGACGGCGGCTCGTCGGCCAGGCACACCCAGGCGTAGCCCAGCCACTCCCGCAGGTGCACCGGGACCAGGCCGTACCGGTCGCGGTCGACGTCGGGCATCTTGGTCAGGTTGGGTGCGGCGACGAGCTTGCCCGACAGGTCGTAGGTCCAGGCGTGGTACGGGCACTGCAGGGCCCGCCTGACCTGGCCGGAGTCCTCGGTGCAGATCTGCGCGCCGCGGTGCCGGCAGATGTTGAGGAACGCCCGCAGCTGCCCGTCGCGGCCGCGGACGACCAGGACGCTCTCCCGGCCGACCTGGACCTTGCGGAACGCCCCGGGCGCCGGGAGGTCGGCCGAGCGCACCGCGCAGGCCCACATGGTCTCGAAGACCCGCGTCTGCTCGAGGGAGAAGACGGCCGGATCGGTGTAGTACTGCCCGGGCAGCGTGCGGATGAGGCTGGCGGGCAGGTCGGTCGCGGTCATGCGGCACCTCGGGCGTGGCATCGGGCGCCCCTGCGGCAGGACGCCGGCGGTCGGACAGTGCGGTGCGGTGCGGTGCGTTGGCGTGCGGGGTGGACCTCACCGCCCCCCGGCAGGCCGGCGAGCAGGTGTGTTGCAGATTACGACGAGCGTTGCGCTGTGCACAACGGCCCGCCGGGCGTGTCCGCCGGTCAGCCGAAGAAGCCGAGCCGCCGGCTCAGCTCGTCGGCCGCCGCGACGACCCGCGGCCCCAGCTCCTCGAGGTGCTCCGGGGAGAGCCGGTAGGAGGGCCCCGACACGCTGACCGCCGCGATCACCTGGCCGTCGGGGTCGCGCACCGGGGCGGCGACCGCGTTGAGGCCGATCTCCAGCTCCTCCACGCTGACGGCCCACCCGCGGAGCTCGATCTCCGACAGCTCCCGCTCGAGGACGTCGGGGTCGGTGACCGTTCCCTCCGTGTAGCGCTCCAGCGGGCCGGCCAGCACCTCCTTGCGCACCGGCACGGGCGCGTACGCGAGCAGCACCTTGCCGCTGGAGGTGGCGTGCAGCGGCGTCCCGCGCCCCACCCAGTTGTGCGTGCTGATCGTCGCCCCGCCGCGCACCTGGGTGACGTCGACCGCCCGGCCGCCGTCGAGGATGGCCACGTTGACCGTCTCACCGGCGTCGGCGGCCAGCTCCTCACAGGCCCGGCGCCCCTCCTGGGCGAGGTCGAGCTGGGCGACGGTGGCACCGGCCAGTCGGACGATGCCGAAGCCCAGGCGGTACTTGCCGCGGTCGGCCAGCTGCTCCACGAGGCCCCGCCCCTCCAGGACGGCGACCAGCCGCGACGCGGTGGACTTGTGCACACCGAGCTCGGCGGCGATCTCGGTGACCCCCGCCTCGCCGCGCCGCGCGAGGATCTCCAGGACCTCGAGCGCCCGGTCGACGGACTGGACCAGGGCCGCCGGCCCGCGCTCCCCACTGGGGACCTGCTCGACACTCACTCCCCCAGCGTAGAGACAGCGGTCACAACGGATCCGTTTCTTGACGTTGTTCCGCTTCCTTGTCAGGCTGTTCCGTCAGAAGAGCGACGTTGCGCCTTCCGCAACCACGGAGGTCCGATGATCCCGGTCTGCCCCACGAGTGCCCTCCCGCCGGGAGAGGCCGTCCGCGTGAGCGCCGACGTGACGGACGACGTGGCGATCGCCGTCTTCAACGCCGACGGCGAGTTCTTCGCGATCGACGACACCTGCACGCACCAGGACGCCTCCCTCGCCGACGGCTGGCTGGAGGGCTGCACCGTCGAGTGCCCGCTGCACGCCTCGTGCTTCGACCTGCGGACCGGGCAGCCGTCGGGTCCCCCGGCCAAGACCCCCGTGCGCACGCACGCGGTGTCGGTCGTCGACGGGGTGGTGCACGTGACCCTCAGTCCCGCCGAGGAGGGCGCGGCGTGACCGCGACGATCGCCGTCGTCGGGGCGTCGCTGGCGGGCCTGTCGGCCGCCCGGGCGCTGCGTGCCCGGTCCTTCGACGGGCGCCTGGTCGTCATCGGCGACGAGCCGCACGCCCCCTACGACCGCCCGCCGCTGTCCAAGGACCTGCTGGCGGGCACCAGCACGCTCGAGGACGTCGCCCTGGGCACCGCCGCCGACGAGGCGCTCGACCTCGAGTGGCGGCTGGGCACCGCCGCGGTCGGCCTGGACCCCTCCACCCGCTCGGTCCGGCTGTCCGACGGCAGCGAGGTCCGGGCCGACGGCGTCGTCCTCGCCACCGGCGCCCGCGCCCGGCGGCTGCCCGGCACCGAGAGGCTGGCCGGCGTGCACGTGCTGCGCACCCTGGACGACGCGCTGGCGCTGCGCGCGGACCTGCGCGCCGGCCGCTCCCTGGTCGTGATCGGCGCCGGCTTCATCGGCGCCGAGGTGGCCTCCACCGCCCGGGGCCTGGGCCTGGACGTCACCGTCGTCGAGGCGCTGCCGGTCCCGCTCGCCGGGCCCCTGGGCGCCGAGATGGGCGCGGTGTGCGCGGGGCTGCACGCCGACCACGGCACCCGCCTGCTGACCGGGACCGGCGTGGCGCGCCTCGTCGGCGCGCCGCGGGTCGGGGCCGTCGAGCTCGCCGACGGGCGCCGGCTGCCCGCCGACGTCGTCGTCGTCGGCATCGGGGCCGTCCCGAACGTCGAGTGGCTGGCCGGCTCCGGCGTCCCCCTGGCCGACGGCGTGCTCACCGACGCCCGCGGCGCGACCGGGCTCCCGGGGGTCGTCGCCGTCGGCGACTGCGCGGCGACCTGGTCGGCCGAGGCCGGCCGCGCGGTGCGCAGCGAGCACTGGACGCACGCCCTGGAGCAGCCGGCGACCGCCGTGGCCGCCCTGCTGGGCGACGAGCCGTCGGGGCCGGCGCCGGTGCCCTACTTCTGGTCGGAGCAGTACGGCTCGCGCATCCAGTTCGCCGGCAGCCGCCGCGACGGTGACGCCGTCCGCGTGCTCGAGGGGGACCCCGCCGAGCGCAGCTTCCTGGCCGTCTACGAGCGCGAGGGCCGCCCGGTCGCCGTCCTCGGGGTGGACCAGCCCCGGCTATTCACCCGGTGGCGGCGGCAGCTGCGCGCCGCCGAGCCCGCCGTCCCCTGACCCGCCGGGGACGCCGTCCGCCGGACCGCTCCCCACCCAGGCCACCCGACCCGAGCGACCGCGCCGAGGAGCAGGACATGTCCGACCAGCAGTACGACTTCGTCATCGTCGGCGGGGGGTCCGCGGGCAGCGCGCTGGGCAACCGGCTCAGCGCCGACCCGGGCAACCGCGTGCTGGTCCTCGAGGCCGGGCGCAAGGACTCCCGGTGGGACGTCTTCGTGCACATGCCCGCGGCGCTGACCTACCCGATCGGAAGCCGGTTCTACGACTGGAAGTACGAGACCGAGCCCGAGCCGTGGATGGGCGGCCGGAGGGTCTACCACGCCCGCGGGAAGATCCTCGGCGGCTCCAGCAGCATCAACGGGATGATCTGGCAGCGGGGCAACCCCATGGACTACGAGCGCTGGGGCGCCGACGAGGGCATGGGCAGCTGGGACTTCGCCCACTGCCTGCCCTACTTCAAGCGCCTGGAGAACTGTCTGGCCGCCGCTCCCGACGACCCGTTCCACGGGCACGACGGCCCGCTGGTGCTCGAGCGCGGCCCCGCCACCAACCCGCTGTTCGGCGCCTTCCTCGCCGCCGCGCAGGAGGCCGGGTACGCGCTCACCGACGACGTGAACGGCTACCGGCAGGAGGGCTTCGGGCCCTTCGACCGCAACGTGCACCGCGGCCGCCGGCTCAGCGCCGCCCGCGCCTACCTGCACCCGGTGATGGACCGGCCCAACCTCACGGTCGAGACCCGTGCCTTCGTCACGAAGATCCTGTTCGAGGGCGAGCGCGCCGTCGGCGTCCAGTACCGGCACGGCCGCGGCCCGCTGAGGACGGTGCACGCCGGTGAGGTCGTGCTCTCCGGCGGCGCGATCAACACCCCGCAGCTGCTGCAGCTCTCCGGGGTGGGCAACGGCTCGGAGCTGCGTGCCCTCGGCATCGACGTCGTGGCCGACCTGCCGGGTGTGGGCGAGAACCTGCAGGACCACCTCGAGGTCTACATCCAGCACGCAGCCAAGCAGCCGGTGTCCATCGCGCCGGGGATGAAGTGGTGGCGCAAGCCGGGGATCGGCGCCCAGTGGCTGTTCCTGCGCAAGGGCCTGGGGGCCACCAACCACTTCGAGGCCGGCGGCTTCGCACGCAGCAACGACGACGTCGCCTACCCCAACCTGATGTTCCACTTCCTGCCGATCGCGGTGCGCTACGACGGGTCGATGCCGGCCGGCGAGCACGGCTACCAGGTGCACATCGGGCCGATGTACTCCGACGCCCGCGGCACCCTGAAGATCAGGAGCACCGACCCGCGGGTCCAGCCGGCGATGCGGTTCAACTACCTGTCCACCGAGCAGGACCGGCGCGAGTGGGTCGAGGCCGTGCAGGTGGCCCGGAAGATCTTCGCCCAGCCCGCGTTCGCGCCCTACAGCGCCGGGGAGATCTCCCCCGGGCCGGAGATCGAGACCCCCGAGCAGATCCTCAGCTGGGTCGCCCGGGACGCCGAGACCGCACTGCACCCGTCGTGCACGGCGAAGATGGGCACCGACCCGCTGTCGGTGGTGGACCCGACCACCATGGGGGTGCACGGGCTGGAGGGGCTGCGGGTCGCCGACGCCTCGGCGATGCCCTACGTCACCAACGGCAACATCTACGCCCCGGTGATGATGCTGGCCGAGAAGGCCGCCGACCTGATCCTGGGCAACACCCCGCTGGCCCCCGAGCACGTCGAGTTCTACCGGCACCGGCCGGCCGCGGCCCCGCAGGCCGCCGGCCAGGCCTGAAGGAGGAGCAGTGCCCTACGAGGTGAGGGGCGTCGTCGCCCGCGGCAAGGGTGCACCGGTCACCGTGGAGACGATCGTGGTGCCCGACCCGGGTCCGGGTGAGGCGGTGGTGGACGTGGCCGCGTGCGGGGTGTGCCACACCGACCTGCACTACCGGCAGGGCGGCATCAACGACGAGTTCCCGTTCCTGCTCGGCCACGAGGCCGCCGGCACCGTCGCCGCCGTGGGCGAGGGCGTCACCGACGTCGCCGTGGGGGACTTCGTGGTGCTCAACTGGCGGGCGGTGTGCGGGCAGTGCCGGGCGTGTGCCAAGGGGCAGCTGCAGTACTGCTTCGACACCCACAACGCCGCCCAGCAGATGACGCTGGCCGACGGCACCGCGCTGAGCCCGGCGCTGGGCATCGGGGCGTTCGCGGAGAAGACGCTGGTGCACTCCGGCCAGTGCACCAAGGTCGACCCGGCCACCCCGGCCACCGCCGCGGGACTGCTGGGCTGTGGGGTGATGGCCGGGGTGGGGGCGGCGATCCACACCGGCGGGGTGCAGCGCGGGGAGTCGGTGGCGGTGTTCGGCTGCGGCGGGGTGGGGGATGCCGCGATCGCCGGGGCGGCGCTGGCCGGGGCGACGACGATCGTGGCCGTCGACGTCGACGACCGCAAGCTGGCGTGGGCGCGGCAGTTCGGCGCCACGCACACCGTCAACTCCCGGGACACCGACGCGGTGGAGGCGATCAGGGGCTTCACGGGCGGGTTCGGAGTGGACGTGGCGATCGACGCGGTGGGCCGTCCGGAGGTGTTCACCCAGGCCTTCTACGCCCGTGACCTGGCCGGCCGGGTGGTGCTGGTCGGGGTGCCGACGCCGGAGATGCAGCTGACGCTGCCGATGATCGAGCTGTTCGGCCGGGGTGGGGCGCTCAAGTCCTCCTGGTACGGCGACTGTCTGCCCTCCCGGGACTTCCCGCTGCTGGCCGACCTGTCCCGGCAGGGCCGCTTCCCGCTGGCCGACTTCGTCTCCGAGACCATCGGCCTGGACGACGTGGAGAAGGCCTTCGACAAGATGCACGCCGGCGAGGTCCTGCGCTCCGTCGTCGTCCTCTGACGCGGCGCCGGGCCGGCTCGCGGAGCCGCCGTCCCCGGGCCGCACCGCCGTCCCCGGACGAGTCCGGGACCATGCCGGGATGGTCCTGGAGCACGCCCTGCTGTCGGTCCGGCCCGGCCGGGAGGCCGCCTTCGAGGCGGCCTTCGCCGAGGCCGAGCCGATCATCGCGAGCACGCCCGGCTTCGGCGGGCTGACGCTGTCCCGGCGCCTGGAGCGCCCCGGCACCTACCTGCTGCTGGTCACCTGGGCGACGCTGGAGGACCACACCGTCGGCTTCCGCGGCTCGGCCGGCTACCGCGAGTGGAGCCGGCTGCTGCACCCCTTCTACGACCCGTTCCCGACGGTCGAGCACTTCCGGCACGTGCGCGGCACGCCGTCCCCGGCCACCGACGGGTGACCGGGGACGGCGCACCGGCTCACTCGTCGAAGACCAGCGAGGGCGTGTCGACCCGCAGGGTCTGGCCGCGGAAGAACTCCGGGTGCCGCACCCGCCAGGCCAGCATGAGCACGGCGCCGAGCAGCAGCAGCCCGATCCCGATGACGAAGACGCTGCCGATCCCGAACACCGACGAGCCGCTGCCGTAGGCGGGGTCGAGGGTGTCGACCGCCGTCTGTACGAACACCGCGGTGAGCATGAGCGCCCCCACGAGGGGGAACAGGCCCTTGAACACCAGGTCCCGCGCACTGCGGAAGAGCTCGTGCCGGAAGTACCAGACGCAGGCGTAGGCGGTCAGTCCGTAATAGAAGCAGATCATCAGGCCGAGCGCGTAGATCGTGTCGATGAGGACGTTCTCGCTGATCAGCGTCATGCCGACGTAGAACACCGCGGTGCCGACCCCGGCCACCAGCGTGGCGGTCGACGGGGTGAGGAACCGCGGGTGCACCTCGGCCAGGCGGCGCGGCATCGCGCCGTAGGTGCCCATCGCCAGCAGCGTGCGGGTGGGCGGCAGGAACGTCGTCTGCAGGGACGACGCGGAGCTGGCGACGACGGCGAGGAACAGCAGGAACGCCAGGCCCGGGCCCATGACGGGGCCGGCCAGCGCGGCGAACACGTTGTCCTCGGTCTCGGGGTTGCCCAGGCCGGTGCCCTCGGTGCCGACGCCGGCGTACATCTGCACGGCGATCGCGGTGACGAGGTAGGTGACGATGATGACGACCATGGTGAGCAGCGCCGCCCGGCCCGGCGTGCGGGCGCTGCCCGCGGTCTCCTCGTTGACCGTCAGGCAGGTGTCCCAGCCCCAGTAGATGAAGATCGACAGCGACAGGCCGGCGGTGAAGGCGCTGAACGAGGTGATCGCCGTCGGGTCGAGCCACGACAGCTCGAAGGGGATGCTGCCGGGCGCGGACCCGGCCTTGACGAACGCCAGGACGGCGAAGAGCGCGAGCACGACCATCTGGAAGCCGACGAGGACGTACTGCAGCCGCTTGGTGACCTCGACGCCGCGGTAGGTGATCCACGTGGCGAGCGCGACGAAGGCGACGCAGGTCGCGACGTTGACCAGCTTGTCGTCGCCGAGCGTGGCCACCGACTCCGAGCCGGTGATCTCACCGAGCAGCAGGTAGAAGAAGGAGACGGCGACGCCGGCGAGGTTGGACAGCACGATGATCGTGGCGAGCAGCGCACCCCAGCCGCACAGCCAGCCGACGTAGGGGTTGAACGCCTTGGTCGTCCAGGTGAACGACGTCCCGCAGTCCGGCGCCACCCGGTTGAGCTCCCGGTAGGCGTAGGCCACCAGCAGCATCGGCAGGAACCCGGCGAGGAAGACCGCCGGCATCTGCAGGCCGACCTCGGTCACCGTCGGGCCCAGCGTGGCCGTCAGCGCGTACACCGGCGCGATGCTCGAGACCCCGAGCACCACGCTGGCCAGCAGGCCGACGGAGTTGCCCGCCAGCCCCTTGGTCCGCAGATCGGTCTGCTGCCCGGTTCCCCGGTCCTGTCCCACCGCCATGCGGCCCTCCTCTCGTCGCACCGCCGTCAGCGGCCCGTCGTCGGCTCGGCAGGTGTGCCGGGCCTCACAGGGGAACAGCAGGCCACTCCCCCGCCCCGCGGGGAAGTCGCCGACCTGTACACCCGGCACCGGACCCGTCGACAGTCCGGCGTGGCCGCCCTGCACGGATCCGAGCGCCAGCAGCGTGCACGACGACTGTTTCGCGGGTGTTTCCTGCGCCGGAGGGACTTTTCCGTCGGCGATCCCGAGGTCGGGGAGACCCCACCGGTTCAGCCGCCGGACACCGGGAGCCGGGCGTGCATCCCGGCCAGCAAGGCGTCCAGACCCAGGTCGAAGGCTGGACCGGCCGACCGCCGGGGCGCACCGCATCGAGCACATCGAGACGCGGCCGAGCGCGCTCATCGGGGCCGTCGTGCGCCAAGGCGTCGTCGCCGGCATGCAGCCGACCCACTGCACCCACTTCACCCGCGCCGACCACACCGACAACTGGTCCACCCGGCTCGGCCCGGAACGGGCCGGCCGCGCCTGGCGCTGCCGGGACCTGCGCGACGCCGGCGTGCCCCTGGTGCTGGGCTCGGACTGGCCGGTGGCGCCCTTCGACCCCCGGCGGGTCCTCGCCGACGCGCAGCTGCGCCGTCCCGCGGGCGAGCCCGACGTCGCCCCCGTGCAGCCGCACCAGGGACTGACGCCGCTGACGGCCCTGGAGGGGTACACCACGCAGGCCGCGTGGGCGGCCGGCGAGGCAGCGTGCTCGGGGCGCATCGCCCCGGGGATGCGGGCGGACCTCACGGCCTTCGCCGTCGACCCCCTGCAGGCGCCGCCCGACGAGCTGGCCGACGCCCCCGTCGTGCTCACCACGGTGGGTGGCAGCGTCGTCCACCGGGCCGCCACGGTCGGCGGCTGACCGCGCGCTGCACCGCTGTCGGGCCTTGGCGGCACGGTAATCGTCGTATAGCCTGTCTCCAACCACGGATTCCGTCGTCTCCAGGGCTCACCGCCCCGACCCGTTCCGATCGGACCCCGCCATGACCCGCTACGGCGCCCAGTTCGGGCCCGACATCACCTTCCTCGGTGTCGACCGCTGCGACCTCGAGGACCCGGCCTCCTTCGCCGGCGCCGACGTCGTCGTGCTCGGCGCGCCCTTCGACGGCGGCACCTCGCACCGCCCGGGCACCCGCTTCGGCCCGCAGGCGATCCGCATGACCGACTACCTGCCGCACGACGGGTCGCGGCCGAGCCTGGCGCTGCGCACCGACGGGCTGCGCGACCTGCGCGTGCTCGACGCCGGCGACGTCGAGATGTACTCCGGCGACATCGTGACGGCGCTGCCCGCGCTGGAGGCCGCCGTCGAGACGGTGGCCCGCTCCGGCGCGATCCCGGTCGTGCTCGGCGGGGACCACTCGATCGCCTTCGCCGACGCCAAGGGCGTGGCCAACGTGCTCGGCCACGGCCGGGTGTCGATGATCCACTTCGACGCGCACGCCGACACCGGCGACATCGAGTTCGGCTCGCTGTGGGGCCACGGCCAGCCGATGCGGCGGCTCATCGAGTCCGAGGCGCTGCGCGGCGACCGGTTCCTGCAGGTGGGCCTGCGCGGCTACTGGCCGCCGCCGGAGACGCTGGACTGGATGGCCGCGCAGCGGATGCGGTCCTACGAGATGACCGAGATCGGCCACCGCGGGCTGGACGCCTGCCTCACCGAGGCCGCGGGGATCGCCACCGACGAGTGCGACGGCGTGTTCCTCTCCGTCGACATCGACGTCTGCGATCCCGGGCACGCGCCGGGCACCGGGACGCCGGAGCCGGGCGGGCTGACGGCCCGCCAGCTGCTCGACGCCGTCCGCCGGCTGTGCCTGGAGCTGCCCGTGGTCGGCATCGACGTCGTCGAGGTCAGCCCGCCCTACGACCACGCCGACATCACCGCGGCGCTGGCCAACCGCGTCGTCCTCGAGGCGCTCTCGGCGCTGGCCCGCCGCCGGCGCGACGCCCGCGACGGCACCCGCTGGGACCCCGCCCTCCCCCTGCTCGCGAACCGCCCCGACACCCAGGAGGACCCGTCATGACCGAGCTCGCGACGTCCTGCTCCGCCTCCGGCTCGGCCGGCACGCGCGCGGCCGCCGGCACCCCGCACCCGCTCGACCCGCTGACCCCCGAGGAGTTCCGCGCCGCCGCGGCCGTCCTGCGGCGGGACAGGGGGGTCGACGAGCGCTGGCGGTTCGCCTCCATCGAGCTGCGCGAGCCGGCCAAGGACGTCGTCCGCGCCTTCGCCCCCGGCGACCCGATCCGCCGCGAGGCCCGGGTCACGGTGTGGAGCCGCGACGAGGGCACGCCGTACAAGGCGGTCGTCTCGCTCACCGACGACGCCGTCGTCTCCTGGGAGGCGGTGCCCGGCCAGCAGGCGAACATGACCCTCGACGAGTGGCACGAGGCCCACGAGGTGCTCATCCAGCACCCGGACGTGGTCGCGGCGCTGGCGAAGCGCGGCATCACCGACCTCGACCTGGTGCTCATCGACACCTGGGCCTACGGCCACTCGCTCATCCCCCAGGGCCTGCAGGACCGCCGGGTCGGCTGGACCGACGTGTGGCGCCGCTCGACGCCGAACGGCAACCCGTACGCCAACCCCGTGATGGGCCTGCACTTCGTCGTCGACCTCAACACCATGGAGCTGCTGCAGGTCGAGGACACCGCGCCGCCGCAGCAGCCCGACGGCATGGGCGAGTACCTGCCGGCGCTGGTGCCGGGGCTGCAGCAGCGCACAGACGTCCGCCCGCTGGAGATCACCCAGCCCGACGGCGTCTCGTTCGAGCTCGACGGGCACGAGCTGCGCTGGCAGAAGTGGTCGATGCGGCTGGGCTTCAACCACCGCGAGGGCCTGGTGATCCACCGGGTCTCCTACGACGGCCGGCCGGTGGCGCACCGGATGTCGTTCGCCGAGATGGTCGTGCCCTACCGCGACCCCAGTCCCGACCACCACCGGCGCACCGCCTTCGACATCGGCGAGTGGGGCCTGGGCTTCATGACCACCTCGCTCAAGCTCGGGTGCGACTGCCTCGGCGACATCACCTACGTCGACGCCGTCCTGCACGACACCCGCGGCGAGCCGTACACGATCGAGAACGCGATCTGCCTGCACGAGGAGGACGACGGCGTGCTGTGGAAGCACGTCGACGAGCAGGCCGGGGCCGAGGTGCGGCGCTCGCGGCGGATGGTCGTCTCGTTCCACGCGACGGTGGCCAACTACGAGTACCTGACCTACTGGCGCTTCTACCAGGACGGCACGATCCAGTGCGAGGTGCGGGCCACCGGGATCATGGTGACGAGCGCCTACGAGGACACCCCGCCGGCCTACGGCACGGTCGTCGACGAGCGCACCTACGCCCCGATCCACCAGCACTTCGTCGTCGCGCGGCTGGACATGGAGGTCGACGGCCCGGACAACACCGTCGTCGTCACCGAGAGCGAGGCGCTGCCGGTGTCCGACGACAACCCCTACGGCCTCGCCGTGGTGACGAGGAGCCGGCCGGTGGAGCGCGAGTCGCAGGCGCGGCTGGACGTCGACTTCGCGACCCAGCGGTCGTTCAAGGTGGTCAACCGGACCAGGCCAAACCGGCTGGGGACCGCACCCGGCTACAAGCTGTACCCGAACTCGGCGATCCCGTCCCTGGCCGACCCGAGCGCGCCGTTCCGGCAGCGGGCGCAGGTCATCGACCACCCGGTGTGGGTGAGCCGGTTCGACGAGGAGGAGCGCTGGCCCTCGGGCGAGTTCTGCAACCAGAGCCGCCGCGACGAGGGGCTGCCGCAGTGGCAGCAGGCCGACCGCCCGCTCGTCGACACCGACGTGGTGCTGTGGCACGTGTTCGGCATCCACCACGTGCCGCGGCCGGAGGACTGGCCGGTCATGCCGGTCGACGTGTTCTCCTTCGAGCTCAAGCCGGTGGGCTTCTTCGACCGCAACCCGGCCCTCGACGTGCCGCCGGCCCCGGGCTCGTGCCACTAGAAGGACCCCCCTGCCCCCCGCCACTCGCAGGCTCGCGGTGGGCACCTGCAGCGGGGCCGAGACAGGCGGCCCACCAGCCGCTCGGCGCGGCGGCCCTGCCGCGGTTCCTCGCGCACAGCGCGGCGGGGGCCGCGGCGGGCTGCGCCGCCGTGCACGGCCTGGCGCTGCTCGCCGCGCCGCACGCCGGGATGGCCCTGCTGTCGGCAGCCTGCCTGCTGTGCGCAGCGCACCTGTGGCGGCGGCCGGGCCGGGCGGCGTGGGCGGCGCACGTCGTCCTGACGACGGCGATGCTGCTCGCCCACCCACCGGTGCTCACCGCGCACGTGCACTCCACCGCGACCGACCTCGCCGCGTGGGCCGGTCCGGTCGCGGGCCTGCTCGCGGTCGTCGCACTGCTGCTGGCCGCGGTGCGGGGAGCACGCGCGCTGTCCGTACCACGACCGCGGTGTCGGTGGAGCGAACGGCCGGGCGCGTCGAGCCTGCTGCCGCCGCAGGGGGCATCCCTGCCGTGACCGACTCGGTCGAGGACCGCGGCGCCCCTTACGAGCCGACCGCAGTCGCGCTGGGCGAGGTCACCACGTGACGACGCCGTGACGACACGGTGACGCCACATCGTTCCCATGGGTTCGACATCTCCTCGTCCGGTGGGACCACCGGACGAGCCGCAGACGGGAGCGGAGTTCGCCATGACCCACGGGCTCGTCATGAAGGTCCCGGCATCGACCGAGTTCTACGACGCCTTGCACACCGAAGTGGGGCGGCGCAGCACCGGCAGGGCCGACGGTCTGCTGCTGCACGTGGGCCGAGCGACGGACGACGGCTTCGAGGTGTTCGAGATCTGGGAGTCCAAGGACGAGTGCGACCGCTTCTTCGCCGAGGTCGTCTGGCCGGCGATGGACACCGTGTCGGGCGAACGAGCTCGGCGGGGTGAACCGGTGCTGGTGGAATTCGAGCCACGTGGCCTGATCATCCCCAGCGCGGCGATCGCCGTCTGAGGGAGGACTCCGGTCGGGCACCACCGGCCGGAAGGGGCGAAGGTCTCGGGGCACGAGGCCCGCCGCCGGCTCATCGGAGCGGTCGCCCAGGGACGGGGAACGCCCACCTGGCAGTGCGCGCAGGGCACCGGCCAGCTCGGCATCGGCCCCGGTGACCGGTTCGACGTGCACACCTGCGGCCGACAGGAGCTGGTGCAGACGTCGGGTGTCGGTGCCGACCTCGACCAGCTCGCCGGTCACCTCCGCCCGATCGGCCGCCCCCGGCACGGGTCCGGCCTCGGGCGGCTGTCCCCACTGCGCCTTGCCGGTTGGTTCCGCGCTCCGCCGGGTCGATCGCACCGGCAGAGCGCGGAACGAGCCGGCAAGGTGCGCGGAGGAGGAGGTCAGTCCTCGGGCAGGCGCACCGGGGCGAGCTCGTCGAACAGGTCGCCCGGGCCCGGGTTGTCCGGGTGGCTGCGCCCGCCGAGGTGGTGGACGACACCCCACACCGCGTTGAGCGCCGTCTGCACCGCCCCCTCGGCCCAGCCGGCGGTCCAGGAGATGTCGTCGCCGGCGAGGAACAGGCCCCGGTACTGCTCGGGCAGCTCGTCCTGCTTGAAGTGGGTGAACAGCCGCCGCTGGTAGCGGTAGTGGCCGGGCAGGTTGGCCTTGAACGCGCCCATGAAGTCACGCTCGGACTCCCACGACACCGTCACCGGCGAGGCGATGACGTGCCGGCGCAGGTCGACGTCGGGGTAGATCTCGCGCAGCGAGGCGAGCATGACCTCCATCCGCTCGGTCGCCGACAGCGGCAGCCACTTCAGCGAGTCGTCGGCCCAGGTGTAGCTCAGGCAGATCAGCCCCGGCTTCCCCTCGCCCTGGTCGAGCAGGTACGTGCCGCGCGTCATCCGGTCCGACAGCGTCATGCTCATCCGGTGCCGGCCGGTCTGCGGGTCGACGTCCTGCCAGAACGGCCGGTCGACCAGGCAGAACAGCTTGGTGGAGCCCATGTAGTGGGTGCGCTCGATCGCCGTCCAGTGGTCGATCGGGAACAGCGCCTCGTCGCACACGATCCGCGACAGCAGGTTCCAGCTCTGCGCGGTGAACACCGCCGCCTTGTACGTGCGGATGCCACCGGCCTCGTCGGTGACGGTCAGGCAGTTGGGCGCGGTCCGGTGCAGCCGCGTCACCCCGGGCAGCGGCCGCCCACCCGCGTGCAGCGACGCCAGGCTGGTGCCGGCCGGCCAGTGCACCGGCGCCTCGACCGCGCGCCGCCACAGCCCCACCGGGATCTGCTGGCTGCCGCCCAGGATCGACAGGTGGTCGTCGTCGGCGGCGGTGTAGACCACCCGCAGGATCTCCAGCATCGAGTTCGGGTAGTCGGTGTCCCACCCGCCGGTCCCGAACCCGACCTGGCCGAACACCTCCCGGTGCCGGAAGGAGCGGAACGCCGGCGAGGCGGCGAGGAACCCGTAGAAGGTGGTGTCGTCGAGCCGCTCGACCAGATCGTCCCAGATCGCCTTGATCGTCTTGACGTCGCGGTCGCGGATCGCCGCCTGCATGTCCTCGAGCTGCACCCGGTCGACCAGCGTCTCGTGCCAGGCGTCGGCCACCTCGCGGTAGAGCGACGGCAGGTCGTCGAGGGTCCGCGCGTAGTGGGTCTCGCCCTTGAGGTCGACCACGGTGCTGGGCGTGGCGACGTCGAGCGGGTTGGGGAAGCGCGTCGTCCGCAGGCCGAGGTCGCGCACGTAGGAGAACAGCGCGGTCGACGACGGCGGGAAGCGCATCGCGCCCATCTCGGCCACCACGCCGGGGTGGCCCTCGAAGCCGACCGAGCGCAGCCGACCGCCGATCTCGTGGGCCTCGTAGACGACCGGCCTGAGGCCCAGCCGCATCAGCTCGTAGGCGGTGACGATGCCCGACAGGCCCCCGCCGATGACGGCGACCTCGGTGCCGTGCTCGACCTCGGGCACCTCACCCAGGCCGGCGGGGTGCGCCAGCCAGTCGTCGTAGGCGAAGGGGAAGTCCGGGCCGAACATCGTCAGCGGCCGGACCGGGCGCTCCTCGCCCGGCTCGTGGGCGGCGACGGGGATGGCGGAGGTCATGCGCGGTTCTCCGGGGGGTAGAGCTCGGGGCGGCGGTCGGCCAGGTGGGTGTTCACCCGGCGGGAGGCGGTGAGGACGGCGGGGTCGACGTCGGCCAGGAGCAGCTCCTCGCCGCGGCCGGCGCGGGCGAGCTCGGTGCCCTCCGGCGAGATCACACAGCTGGCGCCGCAGTAGACGAACTCGCCCTCGGTGCCGGTGCGGTTGGTGTAGGCGACGAAGACCTGGCTCTCGTAGGCGCGGGCCGGCACCAGCACCGTGCCGACGTGGCCGTAGGGGTCCATCAGCCCGGTGGGGACGACGAGCAGCTCGGTGCCGGCCAGCGCGTGCGCGCGCACCGCCTCGGGGAACTCGACGTCGTAGCAGACCAGCAGGCCGACGGTGAGGTCCTCGAGGCGGAACTGCACGACGCCGACGTCGCCGGGCACGAAGGCGTCGCGGTCGACGTCGCCGTAGAGGTGGGCCTTGGCGTAGGTGGCCAGCAGGCTGCCGTCGCGGTCGAGGACGGCGACGGTGTTGGCGACGCCGGCCGGGGTGCGCGCCGGCAGCCCGACCGCGATCGCCAGCCCATGCTCGGCGGCGAGCGCGGCCACCCGGTCGGTCAGCGGGCCGGGAACCGGCTCGGCCAGCTCGGCGACCCGGTCGGCGCCGATGGCGTAGCCGGTCAGCGACATCTCCGGGGTCACCAGCAGCCGGGCCCCGGCCGCGGCGGCCCGGCGGGCGGCGTCGGCGACCGCGGCCAGGCCGGCCTCGGGGTCGGGGGTGCGGGCCGGGCCCTGCAGCAGCGCGATCCGCACGGTCAGACGCCCGTGCGCAGGGCCGAGCGGCGGTACCCGTAGCCGGCGTAGACGGCCAGGCCCAGCAGCATCCAGCCGAGGAACACCACCCACGTCGAGGTGCCCAGGCCGAACATGAGCAGGACGCAGAACAGCACGCCCAGCACCGGGGTGAGCGGGTAGAGCGGGGTGCGGAAGGTACGCGGCAGGTCCGGCCGGGTGCGCCGGAGGATCACGACGCCGACGTTGACCAGGGCGAAGGCGAACAGCGTGCCGATGCTCGTGGCGTTGGCCAGCTCGCCGAGCGGGACCAGGCCGGCGAGCAGCGCGATGAGGACGCTCACGATGACGGTGTTGGCCACCGGGATCCGCCGGCGGGCGCTGACCTTCGAGAACATCGGGGGCACCAGCCCGTCGCGGGACATGGCGTACAGGATGCGGGTCTGCCCGTAGAGGACGGTGAGCACCACGCTGGCGATGGCGATGACGGCGCCGATCGAGAGCAGCACCGCCGTCCAGGTCTGCCCGGTGGCCAGGTTGAGCACGTCGGCGAGCGCGGCCTCCGAGCCGCTGATCTGCGGCCACGGCACCGCGCCGACGGCGGCCAGCGCGACCAGGACGTAGACGACGGTGACCACGGCCAGCGACAGCACGATGGCGCGCGGGAGGTCGCGGCGGGCGTCGCGGGCCTCGTCGCCGGCGGTCGAGGCGGCGTCGAACCCGATGTAGGAGAAGAAGGCCTGCGAGGCGGCGGCGGTCACCCCGGCGGCGCCCATGGGCAGGAACGGCGCCAGGTTGCCGGCGCGGAAGGCGGTGAAGGCGACCGCGCAGAAGAACAGCAGGACGCCGACCTTGAGCACGACCATCGCGGTGTTGACCTTCGCGCTCTCGCTGGTGCCGCGCAGCAGCAGCGCCATGGCGAGCAGGACGACGACCACCGCGGGCACGTTGACGATCCCGCCGTCGCCGGGCGGCGCGGACAGCGCCTCGGGCAGCACCGCGCCGACCGTGCCGGAGGCGAGGTCGTCGATGTAGGCGCCCCACCCGACCGCGACGGCGGCCACCGAGACCCCGTACTCGAGCATCAGGCACCAGCCGCAGACCCAGGCGACCAGCTCGCCCATCGTGGCGTAGGTGTAGGAGTACGAGGAGCCCGACACCGGGATGCTGCCGGCGAGCTCGGCGTAGGACAGCGCGGAGAACAGCGCGGTGACGGCGGCGAGCACGAAGCCCAGGACCACGGCCGGCCCGGCCAGGGGCACCGCCTCGCCGAGGATGACGAAGATCCCGGTGCCCAGGGTCGCGCCGATGCTCAGCGCGGTGAGCTGCAGCAGCCCCATCGACCGGCGCAGGCCCGAGCCGCCCTGCTCCTCGTGCTGGGCGACGATGACGTCGACCGGCTTGAGCCGGAAGAGCCGGCTGCGGCGGGCCGGGGCGCCCTGGGGAACCGGGCCGCCCGGTCCGGCGCTGACTGTGCTCACGGGGGCTCCTCTGCGGCCGTCCTGTGGTCTGGGTCGCAGTGAGCATCACCACCGGTTGCCTTGTTGTCAACCACTGTTTCCTAGCTGGGGGGCCGCCCGGCGGAGAGCGCCGGCGCGAAGACCCACAGCACCCGGGTCACGCCGTCGGTGCGCAGGGAGCGGAAACCGTGTTCGGCGCCAGGTGAGAAGGTGAACGCGTCGCCGGGACCGAGCGTGGTCACCTCGCCGGCCACGGTGACCTCGAGGTCGCCCTCGAGGACGAAGACGAACTCCACCTCGGCCGGCAGCGCGTAGGCCTCCTCGCCGCTGCCGCCGCCGGGGGCGATCTCGGACAGGATCGCCTGCACCCGCCGCTCCCCCTCGGGCGTGAGCAGGTACTCGGTCAGCCCGCGGCCGCCGAAGGCGATCGGCGGGTAGCTGCCGGCGCGGACGGCCTCCCCGCCCGGCGCGGCCTCGAACAGGCTGCCCGGGGAGATGTCGAGGGCGGCGCACACCCGCACGAGTGCGGCCACCGAGGCGCTGGCCTGGTCGCGCTCGAGCTTGCTGAGGAAGCCCTTGGTCAGCCCGCTGGCCTCCGCCACGTCGGTGAGGGTGAGCCGGCGCGCGTGCCGGACCGCCTTGAGCCGGTCGCCGATGCGCGGCACCACCGCTCCGGACACTGCCTCGGACACTGCCTCCACCCACCTCCCGGGTCTCCTGGGGACACTAGTTCGCACCGGGGAGTTGACAAGTGGGAAACACGAGTTGACCCTGACGGCCGACCCGGACGGAGGAGCCCGTCCGCCGCCGCACCCCCTCGCCCCCTCAGGAGCGCCCCGTGCAGGAGCAGACCCCCATCGGTCCCGTCGACGCCACGCGGGTCCCCCGCTACGGCGGGCCGGCCACCTTCGCCCGGCTGCCGCGGATCGACGAGGTCTCCCGCGCCGACGTCGCGATCCTCGGGGTGCCGTTCGACTCCGGGGTCAGCTACCGGCCCGGCGCCCGGTTCGGCCCGGGGCACGTGCGCGCAGCCTCCAAGCTGCTGCGCCCCTACAACCCGGCGCTCGACGCCACGCCCTTCGGCACCCAGCAGGTGGCCGATGCCGGCGACATCGGCGTCAACCCGTTCGACCTCGGCGAGGCGATCGAGACCATCGACCGCGCGGTGACCGACGTGCGGGCCGACGGCGCCCAGCTGCTCACCATCGGTGGCGACCACACGATCGCGCTGCCGATCCTGCGGTCGCTGGCCCGCGACCACGGGCCGGTCGCCGTCCTGCACTTCGACGCCCACCTCGACACGTGGGACACCTACTTCGGCGCCCCCTACACGCACGGCACGCCGTTCCGCCGCGCGAGCGAGGAGGGGCTCATCGACATGGAGCGCTCGCTGCACATGGGCATCCGCGGCCCGCTGTACGGCAAGCAGGACCTCGAGGACGACGCCGTCCTCGGCTTCCAGGTGATCCGCTCCGACGACTACGAGGTCGACGGCGTGCGCAGCATCGTGGAGCGGATGCGCGCGCGGCTGGCCGGCGGCCCGGTGTACGTGTCGGTCGACATCGACGTCCTGGACCCCGCCCACGCGCCCGGCACCGGGACGCCGGAGGCCGGGGGGCTCACCAGCCGGGAGCTGCTCCACACGGTGCGCGGGCTGGTCGGCCTGGACGTGGTCGGCGCCGACATCGTCGAGGTGTCCCCGCCCTACGACCACGCCGAGATGACCGGCATCGCCGCCGCCCACGTGGCCTACGACCTGCTCTCGGTCCTCGCGCTCAACCGCGCCGGGGCCTGAGCGGCAGGACCCCTCCGCGCGCGACCTCGTGCTCTGCCCACGGGTGTGGGCAGAGCACGAGGTCGGCCGGGACACCCCTGCCGCCCCGCCCCGCCCCGCGCCGCGGCCGGTGTCGGCAGCGGCCGGGTGCGTCAGAGGTCGGGAGCGGCCGACGCCGCGCCCTGCGGGCCGCGGGTGCCCCAGGCGTAGGTCTGCTTGGCCAGGCCCAGGTAGAGGTGGGTCTCGGTGGTCTCCACGCCCTCGACCGCGCGGATGCGCGCGACCACGTCGAGCAGCTGGTCGTCGTCCTCGCAGACCACCTCGACGAGCAGGTCGACCGACCCGGCGGTGATGACGACGTAGTCGACCTCGGTGAACGCCGCGATCCGCTCGGCCGCGGCGCGGGCGTCGCCGCTCGTGCGCACACCGACCATCGCCTGCCGGGAGAAGCCGACCTGCAGCGGGTCGGTGACCCCGACGATCTGCATGACGCCGGCGTCGAGCAGCCGTTGCACGCGCTGCCGGACGGCCGCCTCCGACAGCCCGACGGCCGTGGCGATGCGGGCGTAGGGACGGCGGCCGTCCTCCTGCAGCTGCTCGATGATCGCCCGCGAGACGTCGTCCAGCACGAACTGCCGACGGATGGTCACCGGTGGTCCTCCCGCCTCGGTCACGTCAGACCCGGCGGCTCCGGGCCCGTGGATCCTAACGAGGCCGCGCCGGCGCGGCGCGCACGTCACCGGGCCGGGGGAGAGCCCCTGCGGCCTGCCGCGCGAGGCGGCCCGCCGGCACGGCGTGCTGGTGGCCATGGACCTGGACGAGCGGGCCGGCACCGCCGGCGGGTCGCTGGTCAACACGCTGCTGCACATCGGGCGGCGGGCCGGCCGGGGCTGAGGAGGGAGGACCTCCTCGGCCCCGGCCGGCCGCCCCGGGTCAGCCCACGGCCTCCACCAGTCGGCGCAGCTCGGCGACCACCACGCACGCCCGGCCCAGGACGTCGTCGCGGGCGGACGCGGCCTGCTCGCGGACGGCGGCGAAGCGGGCCAGCGCAGCCGCGTGCCGCCCGGCGAAGGCGTCCGCGTCGCCGTCGGCGTCGCGCAGCAGCGCCGCCACCAGGGCCCACCGCAGCCCGTCGACCTCGTCGCGCAGCGCCGCGCGGGCCGCGACGACCCAGTGCGAGATGCCGGCCTGCTCCGCGGTCCAGGCGTGCACGCCCGGCAGCGCGAGCAGGCGCTCGACGGCGGCGTCGGCCTCCACCACCCGGGCCGTGCCGACCCCGGCGGCCCGGGCCACGCCGGCCAGGTCGACCAGGTCGGCCTGGCACCCCAGGACGGCCACCCGCGCGGCGAGCTCCGGACCGGCACCGGCGGCGGCCAGCTCGTCCCGCAGCGCGCGGGCCCGGTCGCCGGCGGCGCCCGGCCGGGCCAGCCACGACGCCGGGTCGAGCTCGGCGGCGACCGCGGCCAGCGCGGGCGCCGCGGCGGTCAGCGCCGCGGGGTCGGGGTGGGCCCGCAGCAGCCGGTCGGCCGTCCGCTCGGTGGCCGCCTGCAGCTCGGGCAGCGCCAGCCGCTCGACGGCCAGCGGCACCTCGTCCCCGACCAGGCCGTCGACCAGCGCCCACACCGCGTCGAGACCCAGCACCCGCGTCGCCACGGTGTAGGCCCGCACGGCGACCGGCGTCGGGACGCCGTGGCGCTCCTCCAGGCGCAGCAGGAAGCCCGGCCCCACCCGGTTGACCAGGTCGTTGGCCAGCTGGGTGGCGGTGATCTCCCGCGCCAGGGGGTGTGCGGCCACCCGGTCGGGCCAGCGCCCGCGCACCGCCCGCGGGAAGTAGGCCGCCAGCACCCCGGCCACCGACGGGTCGTCGGGCAGGTCGCTGGCCAGCAGCTCCTCGCGCACCAGGTTCTTCGAGTGCGCCAGCAGCACCGCGGCCTCGGGCCGGGTGAGCCCGGCACCGGCCTGGCGCAGCCGCTCGACGTCGGCCTCCGACGGCAGGCCCTCCAGCTCGCGGTCGAGGCCGTGCCGCTCCAGGTCGCCGATCAGCTGGGCGTGCCGGTCGAGCAGGAACGGCGCCTGGGCCGCGCACACCGACAGTGCCCGCGCCTGCAGCACGTTGTCGGCCAGCACCGCGGCGGCCACCTCGTCCTCGACCTCGCGGAGCACCGCGTCGCGCTCGGCGCGGGGCACCCCGGACAGCGCGACCTTGAGGTTGACCTCGCGGTCGGAGGTGTCCACGCCGGCCGAGTTGTCGATAAAGTCGGTGTTGAGCGCGACCCCGGCCCGCGCCGCGGCGATCCGCGCCCGCTGGGTGAGCCCGAGGTTGCCGCCCTCCCCCACCACCCGGCAGCGCAGCTCCCCGGCGGTCACGCGGACGGCGTCGTTGGCGCGGTCGCCGACCTGCGCGTCGGTCTCGTCGGCGGCGCGGACGTAGGTGCCGATGCCGCCGTTCCACAGCAGGTCGACCGGCGCGCGCAGCACCGCCCGCACCAGCTCGGCCGGCGACAGCGACTCGGCGTCCACACCCAGCCGGGCGCGCACCTGCGCCGACAGCGGCACGCACTTGGCGTCGCGCCGGAACACCCCGCCGCCCGGGGACAGCGCCGAGCGGTCGTAGTCGTCCCACGACGAGCCCGGCAGCGCGAACAGCCGGCGCCGCTCGGCCGCCGACCGCACCGGGTCGGGGTCCGGGTCGAGGAAGACGTGCCGGTGGTCGAAGGCCGCCACGAGCCGCAGCTCGTCCGACAGCAGCATCCCGTTGCCGAACACGTCGCCGGACATGTCGCCGATCCCGACCGCGCTCAGCGGCCCGTCCGGGTCCACGCCCAGCTCGCGCAGGTGCCGGCGCACCGACACCCACGCACCGCGGGCGGTGATGCCCATGGCCTTGTGGTCGTAGCCGCTGGAGCCGCCGGAGGCGAACGCGTCGCCCAGCCAGAAGCCGCGGCGCTCGGACACCTCGTTGGCCAGGTCGGAGAAGGTCGCCGTCCCCTTGTCGGCGGCGACCACCAGGTAGGGGTCCTCGCCGTCGTGCACCACCGTGCGGGCCGGGTGCACGACGACGTCGCCACCCCTGCCGTCGCCCCTGCGGTCGTCGGTGACGTCGAGCAGCGCGCCGACGAAGGTGCGGTAGGCCTCGGCCACCCGCTGCTGCACCGCCGCGCGGTCCAGGCCGCGCAGGTCCTCGCGGACGACGAACGCGCCCTTGGCGCCGGCCGGCACGATGACCGCGTTCTTGACCATCTGCGCCTTGACCAGGCCGAGCACCTCGGTGCGGAAGTCCTCCGGGCGCTCCGACCAGCGCAGCCCGCCGCGGGCCACGCGGGCGCCGCGCAGGTGCAGCCCCTCCATGGAGGGTGAGCAGACGAACGTCTCCACCGCCGGCCGCGGCCGGGGCAGCAGGTCCAGCTGCGCCGAGGCGATCTTCAGGGCCAGGGCCGGCCGCGGTGCCCCGTCGGCGCCGACCTGGTAGCGGTTGGTGCGCACCACGGCGGCGAGCACGTCGCGCAGGCCGCGCAGGATGCGGTCGGAGTCCAGGCTCGTCGTCCGGGTGAGCAGCTCGGCGAGGTGCTCGGCCGCCGACGCCGCGGCCGCGGGGTCGGCGGCGTCGGGGTCGTGCCGGGCGGCGAAGTGCGCCAGCAGCGCGCGGGCGAACTCCGGCGCGGCGAGCACCGTCTCCTCGACGTAGCCGCGGGACAGGCCCAGCCCCACCTGCGCGAGGTAGCGGCAGGCGGCACGCAGCACCGCGACGTCGGGCACCGGCAGGCCGGCGCCGACGGTCAGCCGGGAGAGGCCGTCGAGCTCGGTCTCCCCCGCCCACGCCGCGGCCAGCGCCTGCTCCAGCCGGGACAGCGCGGTGGCCGGCGCCGCCCCGGACGGGAGGAGCAGCTCGAGCCGGGTGGCCGGCGCGTCGTCGTCCCCGGGGACGGCGACGGCGTCGGCCACCCGCACGCCCAGCCGGTCGAAGACCGGCACGACGTCGGCGAGCAGCGGCCGGCCGGCCGGCCAGGTGACCAGGCCGGCCACCCGGCCGCTCCCGCCGGTGCCCTCGGGGCGCAGGGTCAGCCGGCGGGCGCCGGCCGCCGGGGCGCTCACTTCCCCGCGTGCGCGTCGAAGGCGGCGTCGAGGACGTTGAGGCCCTCGGTGAGCAGGTCCTGCCCGATGACCAGCGGGGGCAGGAAGCGCAGCACGTTGCTGTGCGTGCCGGCGGTCAGGGTGATGACTCCCTCGGCGTGGCAGGCCTTGGAGATCGCGTTGGTCAGCGCGGAGTCGGGCTCGTTCGTGCCCGGCTTCACCAGCTCGACGGCGAGCATCGCGCCGCGGCCGCGGACGTCGCCGACCACGCCGGTGCGCTCCTGCAGCGCGCGCAGCCGCGGCAGCATGGTGGCCTCGATCGCGCGCGCGGCGGCGGCGAGGTCCTGCTCGCGCATCGTGCGGATCGTGGCCAGCGCCGCGGCGCAGGCGACCGGGTTGCCGCCGTAGGTGCCGCCCAGGCCGCCGGTGTGCACGGCGTCCATCAGCTCGGCGCGGCCGGTGACCCCGGCCAGCGGCATGCCGGCGGCGATGCCCTTGGCGGTGACCACCAGGTCGGGGACGAGCCCCTCGTGCTCGGAGGCGAACCACGCGCCGGTGCGGCAGAACCCGGTCTGCACCTCGTCGGCGATGAACACCGCGCCCGAGCGGTGGCACCAGTCGGTCAGGGCCGGCAGGAAGCCCGGCGCCGGGACGATGAAGCCGCCCTCGCCCTGGATCGGCTCGATGAGGACCGCGGCCACGTTGGCGGCGCCGATCTGGGTCTCGATCAGGTCGATCGCCCGCGCGGCGGCCTGCGCGCCGGTCATCCCCGGCTCGTCGCGGTACGGGTAGGACATCGGCATCCGGTACACCTCGCCGGCGAACGGCCCGAACCCGTTCTTGTACGGCATGTTCTTCGCCGTCAGCGCCATCGTGAGGTTGGTGCGGCCGTGGTAGGCGTGGTCGAAGACGACGACGGCCGAGCGGCCGGTGGCCACCCGGGCCACCTTGACGGCGTTCTCCACGGCCTCGGCGCCGGAGTTGAACAGCGCCGAGCGCTTCTCGTGGTCGCCGGGGGTGAGCCCGTTGAGCTCCTCGGCGACGGCGACGTAGCCCTCGTAGGGCCCGACCATGAAGCAGGTGTGGCTGAAGCGGGCGACCTGCTCCTGCACGGCCGCGACGACCTCGGGCGCGGCGTGGCCCACGTTGGTGACGGCGATGCCCGAGCCCAGGTCGATGAAGGAGTTGCCGTCGACGTCGACGACGACCCCGCCCGAGGCGCGCTCGACGTAGACGGGCAGGACGCTGCCGACCGCGGCGGTGACCGCCCCGGCGCGGCGGGCGCCCAGCTCGCGCGAGCGCGGGCCGGGGATCTCGGTGACCAGCCGCCGCTCCTGGGCGACGGTGTCGGGTCCGGTGAGCACGTCGGTCATCGCTGTCTCCTCGTGAGCCGGCCTCCCCCGACGGAGGAGGTACCGGCCTCCAGGGTGGGTGGCGCACGTCTCTCCCGGTACCGTCCGAAACGGCACCCCCGGATCCTCCGGGTGTCCACATCGTCCAGTCCGTCGAGAGGTCCTCCGTGCCGGTCACCGTCGCGACGCTGCTGGGCACCGCGTCGCTCGAGCTGACGCTGCACACCCGCGGCGCGCCGGTGGATCGCGCCGTCTCCTGGGTGCACGTCAGCGAGCTGGCCGACCCGACACCGTTCCTCGCCGGCGGCGAGCTGCTGCTGACCACCGGCCTGGCGCTGGCGCCCGAGGACGCCGGCGGGTACGTGCGGCGGCTGGCCGAGGCCGGGGTGGTGGGACTGGGCCTGGGCACCGGCCTCACCCACGCCCAGGTGCCCGCGGAGCTGGTGACCGCGGCCGACGCGCACGGCCTGGCGGTGCTGGAGGTGCCGCGGCAGACGCCGTTCATCGCGCTGTCGCGGGCGGTGTCCACCGCGCTGGCCGCCGAGGAGTACGCGGCGGTCACCCGGACGTCGACCGTGCAGCGGGAGCTGACCCGCGCCGCCGTCGCGCCCGGCGCCCCGGGCACCGTCGTCGACCGGCTGGCCCGGCACCTCGGCGGCTGGGCCCTGCTGGTCGACGCCGCCGGGACGCCGCTGGAGGCCGCGCCGCCGTCCGCCCGGGGCCGCGCCGGTGACCTGGCGGCGGCGGTCGACCGGCTCCGCACGGCACGGCCCCCTGCCGGGGCCGCGCTCACCCAGCCCGGCGAGACGGTGCTGCTGCAGTCGCTGGGCACCGGTGCGCGGGTCCGGGGGTTCCTCGCCGTCGGCCGGCCGGGGCCCTTCCCGCCCGGGGACCGGCACGTGGTCAACGCGGCCGCGCTGCTGCTCACGCTGCGGCTGGAGCAGTCCCGCGCGCTCGACAGCGGCACCGCGGCGCTGCGCGCGGCGATCCTGCAGCTGCTGCTGGCCGGGCAGACCGCCGCGGCCGGGCCCGTGGTGGCCGCGCTCGGCGAGCGGCTGCCGGACGAGCCCGTGCGGGCGCTGGTCGTGCTGGGCAGCCCCGAGCAGCGCGCCGCCGCGGTCGACGTGGCCGCCGACGCCGCGGCGCACGCCCGCGAGCCGGTGCTGTCGGCCGAGCTCGACGACGCCCTCGTCGTCCTGGTGCCGGCCGACGGGGTGCTCGCCGGGCGGCTGGCCGACCTGCCCGGGCGGGTGCCCGGCGCCGTCCTCGGGACCGCGTCGCCGGTGCCCTGGGACCGCCTCGGCGAGGCCGTGCGGCAGGCCCGCCAGGCGGCCGGGCACGGCCGCGCCGCGGGAGCGCCGGTCACCGCCTTCGCCGACCTGGCCGGCCGCGGGCTGGCCGCGCTGCTGGACCCGGCGGCCACCGGCGCGTTCGCCGAGGCCGCGCTCGCGCCACTCGTCGCCGCCGACCGGGCGGGCCCCGGCGACCTGGTCGAGTCGCTGCGCGTGTGGCTGGCCGCGCACGGCCAGTGGGAGCCGGCCGCCGCCCGCCTCGGTGTGCACCGGCACACGCTGCGCAAGCGGATCCGGCGGGCCGGGGAGCTGCTCGGCCGCGACCTCGACGCCCCCGGCGTCCGGGCCGAGCTCTGGCTGGCCCTGCACCCGCCCACCGGCTGAGGCAGGACCCGCCCGGAGGCCGGGCGGGTCCTAGGCGAAGGCCGGCATGACCTCGTCGTGCAGCGGCTGCAGCTGCTCCTCGACCGGAGCGACGCCGGCCAGCTCGCGGCCGGTGAAGGCCTTGACCAGCGAGGCGTCGGTGATGGCCGCGATCAGGTGGTTGACCCCGGCCGGCTCGATCTCCCTGATCTTCGCCGTCACCTCCTCCGGCGTCCCGGAGAACGACAGCTTGTCGGCGATCTCCGGGGTGGTCAGCTCGATGCCCCGGGCGAGGTCGCCGCCGGCGATGGCGTCGACGATCGGCCTGAGGTCGTCGGGGTCCACGCCGTTGCGCTCGAGCTGCTCGGCGGGCATCGACGAGGCGTAGATGCCGACCATGCTGCGGGCGGCGTCCTTGGCGGCGGCCGAGTCGCGGCCCACCGAGACGACGACCCACGCGCCGAAGTCCAGCGTCGTCCAGTCCTTGCCGGCCCGCTCCGCACCCACCCGCAGGTTCTCCGCGGCGTACTCGTAGGCCTCCCGCGTGTAGCTGAGCGCGTGGTGGCAGCCGTCGGAGTGCTCGGCCGCGGCCTGGAACGACCGCGGGCCGCGCATCGCGCCCATCTTCACCGGCAGCCGCTCCTGCACCGGCCGGGCGAAGGTGAACAGCCCGTCGTAGGAGAAGAACTCGCCGTCGAAGGTGATGGCACCCTCGTCGAGGAACGTGCGCAGGACGCGCACGCCCTCGACCACCCGCGACAGCGGCTTCGTGGTCGTCCAGTCGGTCCGGTACTGGGCGAGCAGCCCGAAGTTGCCGCTGGAGAGCACGACCTCGGCCCGGCCGCCGGTGAGCTCGTCGAGGGTGGCCGCGGCCTGCGCGATGAGGGTGGGCTCGCGCAGGGTGACCGCCGAGACGCTGGGGCCCATCCGGACCCGCGAGGTCCGGGCGGCCGCCGCGGCGAACAGCAGCCAGAGGTCCTTGTGCCAGGTCTCGTCGGCGGCGTACACCGCGTGGAAGCCGAGCCGGTCGGCGAGCTCGATCGCCCGCAGCGACTCCTCGAGGGGGTAGTCGGGCAGCATCGCGTAGCTGAACCTCATCGGATCTCCTCACGCACCGGGACACCGGCGTCCCGCCGGATCTGCCGGAGCTGTGCGGCCACCTCGCGGGCGTCGCCCTCGGGGATGTGCGCGGAGTGCCGGTCGGGCCGGGCGAGGAACAGGTAGAGCAGCCCGCTGCCGGCGACGACGGCCAGGCCGATCGCGACGATCCAGCGGTCGAGGAAGGTCTCGGTGCCCGGCGCCGGCTTGACCAGCAGGACGATGGCGAACAGCCCGTAGGCGAGGGCCAGGACGTTGACCACCAGCCCGGCCGAGCCCAGGTTCCACAGGCCCGCCGGTCGCCAGCCGCGCAGCCGCTGCCGCAGCGCGGCGAGCACGACCGCCTGGAAGGCGATGTAGATGCCGAGCACCGCGAAGGCGGTGACCCGGGCCAGGGAGTCCGGCTGCCAGAAGACGAACAGGCAGATGAGCACCGGGACGACGCAGACGACCAGCAGCGCGTTGGTGGGGACGGCGTGCCGGGCCGACACGTGGGAGAGCCAGCCGCTGGCCGGCAGCATCCGGTCGCGGGCGAAGGCGTAGAGCAGCCGGCTGCCGGCGGCCTGCAGCGACAGCACGCAGGAGACGAACGCGGTGACGGCGACGACCAGGAACACCTTGGAGCCCGCGGTGCCCAGCGCGCTCACCAGGATCGCCGGGATGGGGTCGACGTCCTCACCGGCCATGATCGCCTGGAGCTGGGCGTCGGGGGCGGCCATGACGTAGCCGGCGTAGGACATGAGGCCGGAGACCCCGCCGACGAGGATGGTCAGCATCATCGCCCGCGGGATCCGGCGGGTCGGGTCGGCGACCTCCTCGGCGACGTCGCCGCAGGCCTCGAAGCCGTAGAAGAGGAACAGCCCGGACAGCGACGCGGCCAGGAACGTGCCGAGGTACCCGTCCCCGCCGCCGGCGCCGAGGGTGTCGAAGAAGACGGAGAACGACTGCTCCCGGCGGAAGAGCAGGAGGAACAGGCCGAGGGCGATGACGCCGACCAGCTCGGCGGCCAGCCCCACCTTGGCGATGCGGGCCAGGGCGCGGGTGCCGCTGTAGTTGATGACGAAGGCGAGGACCAGCAGCCCCACCGCGGTCGCCAGCGCCACGCCCGGTGTGGCCGTGATCCCGAACAGCGCCGCGACGAACCCGCCGCCGAACTCCGCGACCGCGGTGACGGTCACGATGATCGCCCAGATGTAGACCCACGAGACGATCCACGCGTAGCGCCGGTTCCACAGCCGCCGCGTCCACGGGTAGATGCCGCCGGCCAGCGGGTACTGCGACACGACCTCGCCGAACACGAGCGAGACGAGGAACTGTCCCACGCCGACGATGACGATCCACCAGATCGACGGCGGCCCGCCGATGGACAGGCTGTAGGCGAACAGCGAGTACACGCCCACCAGCGGCGACAGGTACGTGAAGCCCAGGGCCATGTTGGCCCACAGGCCCATGCTGCGCTCGAACTGGCCGGTGTACCCCAGCGCGGCGAGCTGGGCGTCGTCGGCGGTGCTGCCGGCGTGTGGTCCGGGTGGTGTCACCGGGTCTCCTCGGCTCGGGGGCCGGGCCATCGACGGACGTCGCTGTGCCCCAGGCCACAAGGTCGGCGGGAAACCTATAGAGCCAGAGTTCAGAGGACAAGCCCCCCGGGGAGGTGCCTCCGGCCCCGATCGGATGACCGGCGTGGGTGGAGCGGGGTCAGCCGGCGAGGCGGCGCCCGTCGTCGACGAGCAGCAGCCGCCAGGGGACGCCCGGGATCGGTGTCCCCTCCTCCGGCGCCCGGGGGTCGGCCGGCAACAGGCTGCCGACGAGGAACCGCGGAGCGGTGGAGAGCACCACCCGCCCCTCGTCGTTGAGCAGGACGAACGGCGCCGGCAGCGCACCGAGGGCCTGGAGCAGGTGGGTCTCGAACCGCCGCACCGGGACGTCGGCGCCGGCCACGCCGACGAACTCGCGGCCGGCTCCCACCGGCTCGGTCAGCGTGAGCACGTAGCGGCCGGTGCCGTGGACGTCGACGTGCGGGCCGAAGGCGTGCCGCCGGCCGGTCCGCCGGGGCACCGCGTACCACTCGGCGGTCGTGTAGTCGTAGTAACCCAGGCTGCTCGGCCGCAGGTCCGGCTCGAGGGTGTGCACCTCCCCGCCGTCGGGGTCGACCTGCCACCACTCCAGCCGCAGCGGCAGGCCCTCCTCGGGCCGGGGGGCCACGACCAGTCCCAGCCCGACGGCGAGCTGCCCGGGCTCGCGCAGCAGCTCCTGCACGCCGTCGGCCAGCAGCCCGCTCCCGGTCCCCGGCCCCTGCCGCTCGACCGAGCGCAGCACCGCCCGGTGCACCCGGGCGACGGTGGCGAACACCCGCTCGACCAGGCCGGACACCGCCGCGGCGACCCGCGCGAGCTCCTCGGCTCCCTCCCCGGTCACGAGACCTCCCGGCGGGGGACGGCAGGGACCGCGCTGCTGAGGCGCTGCAGGCGCAGCTCGATGGCCCAGAGCGTGCGCGTCTCGATGTGCGCCTCGGTGAGGGCCCGGGCGCGGGCGGCGTCGCGGTCCTCGATCGCGTCGACGACGGCGCGGTGCCCGGCGACGATGACGTCGAGCAGCCCGGGGGCGTGCGCCGGCGGCCACGGCAGCTGGCCGAGCTCGAGGTGCAGGTCCATCTCCTGCATGGTCAGCCGGACCGACTGTGCGCAGGCGGCCAGCTCGATGTAGTACCGGCCGTCGGTGCGCCGCTGGCCGGTCACCGACCCGGCCGAGGCCAGCCGGTCGACGATGTCGCGCAGCCGGGCGATCTCGGTGCGGGAGGCCCGCGACGCCGCCAGACGCGCCGTCGCCGCCGCCACCGCGCTGTGCACGTCGCCGAGCTCGCGCAGGTCGGTGGTCCCCAGCTCGGCCAGGCGGGCGTCGGCGAGCTCGGTGAGGACGTCCTCCCGCGACCGCGCGAAGCTGCCGCCCCCACGGCCCCGGCGGGTCTCAACCAGCCCGAGCTTGCGCAGCTCGGCCAGCGCCTCGCGCAGGGTCATCGTGGAGACCTTGAGCATGGTGGCCAGGTCGGTCTCGGTGGGCAGCTGCTCGCCGTCGGCCAGCAGGCCCAGCGCGATGGCGCTGCCCACCCGGCGGACGACGGCCTCGCTGCGCAGCGCGCCGTCGTCGAGCGGGGCGAAGACGGCGCGCCGGGCGTCACCGCTGAGCAGTTGCACCGTCGCCTCCCGTGACCGGACCACCCCGAGTGTGGCACCCGCGACCCGATGTCTTAACCGTTGATTTCATAGGTTTTGGCGGCTAGCGTGACGCAGACCCCAGCCCCCCTGTGACGAGGAGCACGACGTGACACAGGTCCAGCCCGAGCGGGCGCCGGGAGCGGACGCCCTCTCGGAGCCGTTCACCCCGGGCGCTCCGTCCAACCCGCCGGAGCTCGCGGACTACCCGGAGACCCTCGCCGGGCCGGTGCCCCCGCCGGTCAGCGACCCGAAGACGGCCGCGTTCGTCGAGCAGTGGCGCAACACCTCGTACAACTGCTTCTCCTCGGGCCACAAGTTCTGCCGCGAGGTCTGCCCGGTCACCCAGGTCGAGCGCAACGAGTCGTGGACCCCCACCGCCTTCCACGCCAACGTCGTGGCCATGGAGCGCGGCGAGCTGACCATCGAGGACGTCGCCGCCGACTACGTCAACTGCACCCAGTGCGGCGCGTGCGAGCTCCGGTGCCCGAACACCCTGTTCACCGGTGACTTCTACCGGTTCCGCACCCGCACCGTCGACGTCGTCAAGGCGGTCCGGTCGCTCGCCGTCGAGAGCGGGGTGCACCAGCCCAACTGGCAGAGCTGGAACGAGCGCACCGACCTGCGCACCCACGAGCCGGTGCTCGGCGAGACGCCGGTCAGCCAGGAGAAGGTGCGCGACTGGGCCGAGGGCCTGGACATCCCGATCGGCGGGGAGACGGTGCTGTTCGTCGACTGCGAGGCCGCCTTCTACCGGACGTCGGTGCCGCGCGCGGTGGCGCAGGTGCTGCAGATGGCCGGCTACGAGTTCGGTCTCATGGGCGAGCAGTGGTGCTGCGGCGGCCCGGCCGCCGAGATGGGCTACGCCGAGCAGGCCCAGCGCTTCGCCCGGCACAACCTGGACAACTGGCGGGCCACGGGCACCAAGCGCCTGCTGGTGCTCGACCCGCACGACTACATCAGCTTCACCGAGGACTACCCGAAGTACTTCGGCGAGGAGTTCGACATCGAGGTCGTCCTCGTCATCGAGGTGCTCGCCCAGCTGCTGCGCGAGGGCCGGCTCACCCCGTCGGTGCCGGTCGACCGGGCGATCACCTACCACGACCCGTGCCGGCTCAACAAGCGCAAGGGCGTCTGGGCCGAGCCGCGCGAGCTGCTGCGCGCCATCCCGGGCCTGCGCTTCGAGGACGTCGACCGGGTCACCCAGTGGTCCTACTGCTCCGGCGGCGGTGGCGGGCTGCCCGTCGAGAAGCCCGAGCTCACCGCCAAGATCAGCGCGATGCGGCTGGAGCGGGCCGCGGAGCTCGACGTCGACACCCTGGTCAGCGCCTGCCCGTGGTCGGAGCGGCCGCTGTCGGAGGCCGGCGACGCCGAGGACATCGACGTCGTCGACCTGCACGAGCTGTTCGCCCAGTCGCTCGGCATCACCGTCGGCGGCTCCCGCGGCGACGTCGGCGACCGCCGGCTGGCCCAGGAGCGCACCGGCGTCCCGGGCCGGGCCCGGCGGACCTCCGGGAGCTCGCGCGGCGGCTGCGGCGGTGGTGGCTGTGGCGGCGGGTGCGGCAACGGTTCCGGCGGCTGCGGGTGCGGGGGGCACTGACCATGACGACGACCCAACCCCGGGCGGGGACGATCGGGACCGCGCCGTTCACGCGCGAGCCGCTGGGCGACGCCGAGCTGGCGACCCTGGTCTCGGCGCTGCGCCCCGTGCTGGCCGACGACCAGATCCTGCTGGCCAAGACCGACCGCTACAACCGCGCCCGCGTGCCCGCGCCGTTCCCGGTGCACCGCTGGTCGGAGCGCGTGCCGGACGTCGTGGTGCTGCCGACGTCGACCGAGCAGGTGGCGGCCGTGGTGAGGATCGCCAACGAGCTGCGCATCCCGGTCGTGCCGCGCGACGGCGGCACCGGCCTGACCGACGGCGCGGTGCCCATGCGCCGCGGCATCGTCGTCGACGTCAAGCGGATGAACCAGATCCACGAGCTGGACCTGGTCAACCGCACCGTCACGGTCGGCACCGGCATCAGCATGCTCAAGCTCAACGAGCGGCTGGCCCAGCACGGGCTGTTCTACCCCGACGACCCGGCGTCCTACCCGTGCTCGCTGGTGGGCGGGCGGATCGGCACCAGCGGCTGGTCGCTGATCGGCTCCCGCTACGGCCACACCCGCGACCTGGTGCTCAGCTTCGACCACGTGCTGCCCACCGGCGACGTGCTGCACGTCGGCGACGGCATCGGCCACAAGATCAGCAAGAGCTCGAGCGGCTACCAGCTCAAGCACCTGTTCATGGGGCACCAGGGCACCCTCGGCATCGCGACGAAGGCGACGCTGAAGCTCTTCCCCAAGCCGGAGGCCGAGCTCTCGCCGTTCTGGGCGTTCGACGACTACGACGACGCCCACGCCTGCACCGGCGCGCTGGCCCGGGCCGGGGTGGCCACCTTCGCCGGCGCGGTCCTCTTCGACGAGCACAAGGTCGCCTACCTGCGGCGCGACGACGAGGCCTACATCCCGCAGCCCACCGACGTCCGGGCCCTGGTCTGCTCGGTCATGTACGGCTACGAGGACGAGGTCCGCGCCGGCGGGAAGCGGCTGTTCCGGATCGCCAAGGAGCACGGCGCCCGCTACCTGGGCGACGAGATCTCCGAGGGCGACTGGGCCGCGCGGCACGACCGCTACGCCACCCCCCTGCACGGCCGCACCAAGGACGGCCAGGTCATCCCGATGTCCTGGCACTGCGAGGACGCCGCGGTCAACTTCTCCAACGTCCCGGCGGTCAGCCGGGCCTGGCACGAGATCCTGGCCGACCTGCGCCGCAGGACCGACGTCTTCGACGACTGGGGGATGTTCGCCTACACCTCGGCCAGCACCGGGGTCGACTACCTGACCGAGATCGACGTCGGCATCTGGGAGCAGCGCCTCGACGACGCCGCCTGGGCGGCGTGGGTGCAGGCCAAGCGGGACATCGGCGCCGTGGCCCTCGCCCACGGCGGGTCGATGAGCGCCTGCCACGGGTCGTGCCGGGAGGGCGAGGTCGACCTGGTGCCCGACGAGCTCGGCCGGGGCTTCGACGTGATGCTCGACGTCAAGCGGGCGCTGGACCCCAACAACGTCATGAACCCGGGCAAGTACCTGCTGGACCGGGCCTACGGGAGGGACACGACCGATGAGGACCGATGACCAGCCCACCGGCCCGGGGGCCACCGCGCCGTACCGCTTCGCCGAGCAGCACACCCCGCCGGCGCCGCTGCGGGCCAGCGAGGTGGCGCAGACGACCTTCGAGCACGTCTACGAGGTCGACCCGCGCCTGATGCAGGAGCACGTGCTGCAGCAGGTCTTCCCCAACTGGGACACGCTGCGGATCATGCGCAGCCGGCACGACCACCTCGCGTGGATGCACCGCCACTTCGCGGACAAGGTGGTGACCGGGTCGGAGATCCTCGCCGAGGTCGAGGTCGAGGCGGCCGCGACAGCGGATTCGCAGCGATCGGGTGCCGATGCTGGATCGATCAGCGGTCAGACGGCACTATGACGACGGGATCAGCAGCACAGACGAACGAGAGGGACCTGCGGTGAGCGAGAAGCTCGAGTTGCGCAACTTCGTCGGCGGGGAGCACGTCGACGCCACCGACGGCCGCCGGGTGGACCTGGTCGACCCGTCCACCGGCGAGGTGTTCGCCTCGGCGCCGGTGTCGGGCCCGGAGGACGTCGACCGCGCCTACCGGGTGGCCGCCGACGCCTTCGAGACCTGGCGGGACACCACCCCGTCGGAACGGCAGCAGGCGCTGCTCAAGCTGGCCGACGCGGTGGAGGAGCACGCCGAGGAGCTGGTGGCGCTGGAGAGCCGCAACACCGGCAAGCCGGTCGGGCTGACCGCCTCGGAGGAGATCCCCCCGATGGTCGACCAGATCCGGTTCTTCGCCGGTGCGGCCCGCACCCTCGAGGGCAAGGCCGCCGCCGAGTACCTCAAGGGGCACACCAGCTTCATCCGGCGCGAGCCGATCGGTGTCGTCGGGCAGGTCACGCCCTGGAACTACCCGATGATGATGGCCGTCTGGAAGATCGCCCCGGCGCTGGCGGCGGGCAACACCGTCGTCCTCAAGCCGAGCGACACCACCCCGGTGAGCACGCTGCGGCTGGCCGAGCTGGCCGCCGAGATCCTGCCGGCGGGCGTGCTCAACGTCGTCTGCGGCGACCGCGACACCGGCCGCGCCCTGGTGGAGCACAAGGTGCCGCAGCTGGTGGCGATCACCGGGTCGGTGCGCGCCGGCATGGAGGTCGCGGGCTCCGCGGCCAAGGACGTCAAGCGGGTGCACCTGGAGCTCGGCGGCAAGGCGCCGGTCGTCGTCTTCGACGACGCCGACCTGGAGGCCGCGGCCGAGGCGATCGCCGTCGCCGGCTACTTCAACGCCGGGCAGGACTGCACCGCCGCCTCCCGCGTGCTGGCCGCTCCGGGCATCCACGACGACTTCGTCGCGGCGCTGACCGAGCAGGCGCGCAACACCGCCACCACCTACGAGAAGGGCGCCGAGGACGAGGACGCCCTGGTGCCGCCGGTGAACAACGCCAACCAGCTCGCCCACGTCACCGGCTTCCTCGACCGCGCCCCCGACCACGCCCAGGTCACCACCGGCGGGCACCGCCAGGGCGACCGCGGCTTCTTCGTCGAGCCGACGGTGGTCGCGGGTCTGCGGCAGGACGACGAGATGGTGCAGCGGGAGATCTTCGGTCCGGTCATCACCGTGCAGCGCTTCACCGACGAGGACGAGGCGGTGCGCTGGGCCAACGGCGTGGAGCTGGGGCTGGCCTCCAGCGTGTGGACGAGGGACTTCGGCCGCGCCATGCGGATGAGCAAGCGGCTGGACTTCGGCTGCGTGTGGATCAACACCCACATCCCGCTGGTCGCCGAGATGCCGCACGGCGGGTTCAAGCACTCCGGCTACGGCAAGGACCTCTCCGCCTACGGCCTGGAGGACTACACCCGCATCAAGCACGTGATGGCCAACATCGAGAGCTGAGCCCCGCCGCTCGAGAGCACGCTGAGCGCCCCCTCCCCGCGCGGGAGGGGGCGCTCAGGGCGTCGTGGGGGCGACCAGCCGGACGGCGTCGAGCGCGGCGAGCGCACCCAGCTCGTCGGCGACCATGACGATCTCGCTGATCCGGCCCCCGGTGAGGGTGAGCACGTCGATCACCCGCAGCTCCAGCTCCCGGCCGGTCGGCGGCAGCGGCCCCGCGGAGGACTCGTAGGTGCCGACCTGCCGGCCGCCCATGCGGAAGGCGACGGCCACCCGGTCGCCGTCCTCCACGACGGCGACCACCTCCCGCCGGACCTGCGCGAAGGTGCCCTGGACGGCGCGGGCGCGGGCGACGAGGTCCGCGGCGGCGAGCTCCCGGCCGTTGACGGTGACCGGGTCGGTGTAGACGGCGCGGAAGGCGTCCTCGGCCGCGGGCCCGTCGGGCAGCGGGTCGGACCACAGCCGCAGCAGGCGCTCGACGTCGAAGGCCGTCGACCGGGTGGGCGCCGGGGTCATCGCCCCAGGGTGACCCTCCTCCGGCCCGGACACCAGGGTCCCCGGCGCGCTCGGCCGGCACGACCGAACGAGGCCCCCGGTCCGATCCGGACCGGGGGCCTCGCTGCGTCCCGGCCGCCCCGAGGTCGTCAGGGGCGGCCGGGTCCTAGACGGCGATGCCGGTGAGGACGAGCACGCGCTCCTCGGTGAGGTCCTCCATCGCCGCGTGCACGCCCTCGCGGCCGGTCCCGGAGTCCTTCACCCCGCCGTAGGGCATCTGGTCGGCGCGGAAACTCGGGACGTCGCCGACCACCACTCCCCCGACCTCGAGCACCTGCGCGGCGCGGAAGGCCACCTGCAGGTCGCGGGTGAAGACGCCGGCCTGCAGCCCGAACCGGCTGTCGTTCACGCGGGCGAAGGCCTCGTCGACCGAGTCGACGGTGTCGAGGACGACGACCGGCCCGAAGACCTCCTCGCAGGAGACCTTCGCGTCGGCCGGGACGTCGGTGAGGACGGTGGGCGCGTAGGAGGCGCCGTCGCGGGTGCCGCCGGTGAGGACCCGCGCGCCGGCGGCCACGGCGTCGGCGACCCAGCCCTCCACCCGGCGGGCGGCGGCCTCGTCGATCAGCGGGCCGACGTCGGTGGCGTCGTCGGTGGGGTCGCCGGTGACCAGCTTGCCCACGGCCTCGACGACCCGGTCGGTGAGCTGCTGGGCCACCGCGCGGTGGGCGAGCACCCGCTGCACCGAGATGCAGGACTGCCCGGCCTGGTACATCGCGAAGGTGGCGATGCGGGAGGCCGCCCAGTCCAGCGCGGCGTCGTCCTGGTCGGGGGCGACGACGGCCGCGGCGTTGCCGCCGAGCTCGAGGGTGACGTGCTTGCGCGGCGCCGACTCCCGGATCGACCAGCCGACCGGCACCGACCCGGTGAAGGAGACGACCGGCAGGCGGGGGTCCTGCACCAGCTGTGCGGCCACCTCGTTGGGCACCGGCAGCACCGACCAGGCGCCGGCCGGCAGGTCGGTCTCGGCCAGCACCTCGCCGAGCAGCAGCGCCGACAGCGGGGTGGCCGGGGCGGGCTTGAGCACGATCGGGGCGCCGACGGCGATCGCCGGGGCGACCTTGTGGGCCACCAGGTTCAGCGGGAAGTTGAACGGCGCGATGCCCAGCACCGGGCCGCGCGGGACCCGCCGCACCAGCGCCAGGCGGCCGGTGGCGGCCGGGTCGGTGTCCAGCCGCTGCAGGCTGCCCGACCAGCGCCGCGCCTCCTCCGCGCCCCAGCGGAACGTCGAGACGGCGCGGGTGACCTCCAGGCGGGCCCACTTCAGCGGCTTGCCCGACTCGGCGGTGATCAGCGCGGCCACCTCCTCGCTGCGCTCGGCCAGCCGGCGGGACACGTGGTCCAGGGCGGCGGCGCGCACGTGCGCGGGGGTGGCGGCGTACTCGGCGCGGACGGCGTCGGCGGCGGCGACCGCGGCCTCGACGTCCTCGGCGGTGGCGGTCGTGGTCGTCCCGGCGAGGGCGCCGTCGTGCGGCGAGCGGACCTCGAGCACCTCGGTGCCGGTGGCCGGCCGGCCGGCGACCCAGTAGGGGGTGGACATGCGCGCCTCCTCAGGAGATGGGAACCGTCCCGAGCGTCGTGGACGGCGGGACCGGGGACGAGGCGCCGGTCCGTCCACCGCGGGCCCGTGAGGACGCCGTCCTGGCACGCGGGCCCTGCTCTCTACCGTGAGCCCGGACCCCTGCACGGACGTCGCCTGGAGGAGCCGTGGCCCACGCCGAGACCGACCCGGTCGGGAGGAGCGCGCTGCGCAAGGTCGCGTGGCGGCTGGTCCCCTTCCTCGGGCTGCTGTACTTCGTGAACTACCTCGACCGCACCAACATCGGCTTCGCCAAGCTGACGATGAGCGAGGACCTCGGCCTGACCGAGACGATGTTCGGGCTGGCCTCGGGGCTGTTCTTCATCGGCTACCTGTTCTTCGAGGTGCCCAGCAACCTGGCGCTGCACCGCTTCGGCGCCCGCCGCTGGATCGCCCGGATCATGGTCAGCTGGGGCGTCGTCGCCGGCGCCATGGCCTTCGTCGACTCGGCGGGCTGGCTCTACGCCCTCCGGGTGCTGCTCGGCGTCGCCGAGGCCGGCTTCTTCCCCGGCGTGCTGCTCTACCTGACCTGGTGGCTGCCGCGCGCCCAGCGGGTGCAGCTGATCGGCGCCTTCCTGGTCGCCGTCCCGCTCTCCTCGGCGCTCGGCTCCCCGCTGTCGGGCGCGGTCATCCAGTACGGCGACGGGCTGTTCGGCCTGGCCGGCTGGCGGGTGATGTTCCTCGTCGAGGGGCTGCCCGCGCTGCTGCTCGGCGTCGCCTGCTGGTTCTACCTGACCGACCGCCCCGAGGACGCCCGCTGGCTCACCGCCGACGAGCGCGGCTGGCTGGCCCGGACCATCGCCGCCGAGGGCGAGACGTCCGGGCCGCGGGAGGCCTCGCCCTGGCGCGCCATGGCCAACGCGCGGGTGGTCGGGCTGGGCCTGGTCTACTTCGGCGTCGTCTACGGCCTCTACGCCGTCTCCTTCTTCCTGCCCACCGTGGTGGCCGGCTTCGCCGAGCGCTTCGACGCCGAGTACACGATCTTCGAGACCGGGGCGATCGTCGCGGTGCCCTTCCTGGCAGGAGCCGTGGCGATGGTGCTGTGGAGCCGGCACTCCGACCGCACCGGTGAGCGCCGCTGGCACCTGGCGCTGCCGGCGGCGCTGGGCGGGGTGACCATCCCGGTGGCGCTCTACCTGGACTCCCCGTTCACGGTGATGGCCGTCATCACGCTGACCGCCGTCGGGATCTGCTGCGCGCTGCCGGTGTTCTGGCACTTCCCGCCGCTGTTCCTCGCCGGCGCCGGGGCGGCCACCGGCATCGCGCTGATCAACTCGCTGGGCAACACCGCGGGCTTCGCCGCCCCGTACATCACCGGGTGGGTCTCCGACGCCACCGGCAGCATCCGCCCGGCGCTGTGGCTGGTGGGCGTGGCCATGCTGCTCGCCGCGGCCGGGGCGCTCCTGCTGTCGCGGCGCCGGGCACCGGCGGCTGCGGGTGAGCGCGACACGGTGCTCGGCTGAGCGCCGGTGCCCGACCCGGCCGCGGTGCTTCACTGGGGCTCGTGACACAGGCTCCCGCACTGCGGTCCGGCGTCGTCGCGGCGCTGCTGGCCGCGCTCCCCGCCGACCGCGTCCTGGCCGACGGCGATGTCGTCGGCTCCTACGTGCACGACGAGGCGGAGTGGGCACCGCACGGGACCCCGGCGGCCGTGGTCCGGCCCCGGTCCACCGCTGAGGTGCAGGCCGTCGTCCGGGCCTGCCTGGCGCACCGGACGCCGCTGGTCCCCCGCGGCGCCGGCACCGGGCTGTCCGGCGGCGCCAACGCCGTCGACGGCTGCGTCGTGCTCTCCACCGAGCACATGCGGGCGATCGTCGCGATCGACCCCGTCGAGCGCTACGCCGTCGTGCAGCCCGGCGTGGTCAACGACGACCTGCGCGCCGCCTGCGCCGAGCAGGGTCTCTGGTACCCGCCCGACCCGGCCAGCTCCCCGTGGTCGACCATCGGCGGCAACGTCGCCACCAACGCCGGCGGCGTGTGCTGCGTGAAGTACGGCGTCACCCGCGACTACGTGCTCGAGCTCGAGGTGGTCAACGGCCGCGGCGAGGTCGTGCGGCTCGGCCGCCGGACCGCCAAGGGCGTCGTCGGCTACGACATGGTCGGGCTGGTGGTCGGCTCGGAGGGCACGCTGGGCGTGGTCACCGAGGTGACGGTGCGGCTGCGCCCGGCGCGCGCGCCCGAGCGCACCGTCGTCGGCTACTTCGACTCCGTGGTCGACGCCGGCCGCGCGGTCGAGGCGCTCGGCGCGGCGGGGGTGACGCCCTCGGCGCTGGAGCTGGTCGACCGGCACTGCCTGGCCGCCGTCGACGAGTGGAAGAACATGGGCCTGTCGGTCGACGCCGCCGTGGTGCTGCTCGGCCGCACCGACGCGCCCGGCCCGGCCGGCGACGCCGAAGCGGACGCGATGCTGCGCAGCTTCGAGCTCGGCGGGGCCACGTGGGCCGCGGCGTCCACCGACCCGGCCGAGGCCGAGGCGCTGTTCGCCGCGCGCCGGCTGGCCTACCCGGCGCTGGAGCGGCTGGGCCCGCTGCTGACCGAGGACGTGTGCGTGCCCAAGGCCGCCGTCCCGGAGATGCTCGCCCGCATCGAGGCGGCCGCCGTCCGCAACGACGTGCTCATCGCCAACATCGCGCACGCCGGCGACGGCAACCTGCACCCGCTGCTCATCACCCCGCCCGGGGACGCCGAGGCGCGGGCCCGGGCGCAGGTCGCGTTCGGCGAGATCATGCGCGACGCCGTCGACCTGGGCGGGACGGTGACCGGCGAGCACGGCGTCGGTCTGCTCAAGCGGGACGGGCTGGCGATCGAGTTGTCGCCCGAGGTCGTGGCGATGCAGCGCGCGGTCAAGGCCGCGCTCGACCCGCACGGCATCCTCAACCCCGGGAAGGTGTTCCCCGACGGGGTGCCGGCGTGAGCGCCGACGACTTCTCCGAGCACGTCGAGGTCACCCGCCCCGGGAGCCGGGTCGTGCACGCCTGGCGCCGGCCCGGCGGCACCCGGCCGGTGCTGGCGGTCCACGGCCTCAGCAGCACCTCGCGGCTGTGGACGTGGCTGCTCGCCGAGGACCCCGACGTCGACCTCATCGCCGCCGACCTCAGCGGCCGCGGGGCCAGCACGCCGCGGTCGGACGCCTCCACCCTCGCCGGGCACGTCGCCGACCAGCTCGCCGTGCTCGACGCGCTGGAGCTGGAGGCCGTCGACGTCCTCGGCATGTCGCTGGGCGGCTTCGTCGCCGTGCAGCTCGCGGCCACCGCGCCGGAGCGGGTGCGCAGCCTGACGCTGCTCGACGGCGGGCCACCGATGGTGCGCCGCCCCACCAGCCGCGAGCAGCTGGAGGCGGCGTTCGCCGACCGCACCGCCCGGCTGGGCACCGACTGGCCCGACCTGGCCGGCTACGTCGACTTCGTCGTCGCGCACACCGCACCGCTGCTCGACCCCGCCGACCCGCACCTGGCCACCTGCCTGGCGCACGACCTGGAGCGCGGCCGGGACGGCGGCCGGGTGCGGCTGGACGGCCGGGCGCTGGTCGACGACGCCGCCGACGTCTTCCTCACCGACGCCGCCGCCGACGCGCTGCGCCGCCTCGCGGTGCCCGCGCAGCTGCTGTACGCCGAGTGGAGCGTCGGCGCCGGGTCGACGCCGGCCTACACCGACGACGAGGTGGCCGCGGTGGTGGCGGCGTCGGAAGGCCCGCTGAGAGCGGAGCTGCTGCCCGGGCACGACCACGCGGGCGTGGTGATGAGCCCCTCGGGGGCGGCGGCCTCGGCCCGGGCCCTGCGCCGGTCGCTGGCGGCCACCGGCTGAGCCGGCTCAGCCGGTGGCCGCACCCGCGGCCGGCCGGGGGGACGGGAGGTCCAGGGGCGCGGCGAGCAGGCGGCGCAGCGCGGCTCCCCGCTCCCCCATCGCCGTCTCGAGCCCGGCCAGCACGGTCCCGGCGTCGGCGGTGAGCTCGCGCCCGGTGGCGGTGCGGCGCACCAGCCGGCCGCGCCGGCGCGCCGGGTCGGCGGCCACCTCGAGCAGCCCGAGCCGCACCAGCCCGGCCACGAGGTCCTGCGCGGCCTGCCGCGTGCTGCCCAGCCGGCGGGCCAGCTCGGCGGGCGGCGTGCCGTCGGCGTCGAGGAAGGCGAAGACCAGCGACTGCGCGCCCGACAGCCGCGGCCAGCCGTGCGCCACCAGCTCCTCGCGCACCACGGCGTCGAGCTGACGGCTGGCCATCAGCAGCAGGGCGGCCAGGGGTGGCTCTCCCCTCTGCACGCCGCCAGGCTAGCTGACACCCTCGTCCTGTCAGGGGGCCTGACGGCGAGGGAGGGACGGCGTGATGGACGGGGTGAGAGGCCGCGGGCGGCCGGACACACCGGTGGTCGTCCCGGGCGAGCGGTGACCGTCCTCGTGGTCGGCGCCACCGGCACCGTCGGCAGCGAGGTGGTGCGCCGCCTGGCCAGGCGGCGCTTCGCCGTCCGGGCCGGCGCACGCCATCCGCTGCGGGCGGCCGCCGTCCTGCCGCCCGGCGTGCCCGTGGCCCGGCTGGACCTGGAGGACCCCGGGACCTGGCCGGCGGCCCTCGCCGGCGTCCGGCGGCTGTTCCTGCTGCGCCCGCCCGACGTGGCGCGGGCCGCGCGGCTGCAGCCGTTCCTCGACGCCGTCGTCGCCGCGGGCGTGGAGCACGTGGTGCTGCTGTCGGTGCAGGGCGCCGGCCGCAACCCGCTGCTGCCGCACCGGGCGCTCGAGCGGCGGGTGGAGGCGACCGGCCTGAGCTGGACGCACCTGCGGCCGGCGTACCTCCTGTCCAACCTGCTCACCGTGCACCGGGCCGAGATCCGCGACCGCTCGGAGATCACGGTGCCGGCCGGTGAGGGGCGCACCGCCGTCGTCGACGTCGGGGACCTCGCCGAGGTCGCGGTGCTGACGCTGACCGGCCCCGGCCACGAGGGCCTCGCCTACGAGCTGACCGGCTCGGAGGCGCCCACCTGGTCCGAGGTCGCCGCCACGCTGTCGGCCGTGCTCGGCCGGCCGGTGGTCTACCGGCACCCCGGCGCCCTCGCCTTCCTGCGGCACGCGCGGCGCACGGGCACCCCCGCCGGGCCGGCCGCCGTCATGACCGTCCTCCACACGGCCACGCGGCTGCGGCTGGCCGACCGCACCAGCGGCGACCTGGGGCGGCTGCTCGGCCGCTCCCCCACGACCCTGCGCCAGTTCGCCGAGGCCCACGCCCACGCCTGGTCCTGATCGGCGCGCCGGCGGGCCGTCCTGCCGGTTACGGTCCCGTGCGTGGCCGACCTCTCCCGCACCGCCCGCCTCGACGTCCTCGTCGAGGGCTACGCCCGGCTGCCCCACGTCGCCGGCACCGTGAGCCTGGTCCGCGACGCCGGCCGGGTGGTCGTGGTCGACCCCGGCATGGTGGCCGACCGGGAGCTGATCCTGCGGCCGCTGCGCGAGCTCGGCGTCGCTCCCGAGGACGTCACCGACGTCGTCCTCAGCCACCACCACCTCGACCACACGCTCAACGTGGCGCTGTTCCCGGTGGTCCCGGTGCACGACTTCCAGTCGGTCATCGAGGGGGACCTGTTCACCCGACGGGCCGCCGACGGGGTCGAGATCACCCCGTCGGTGCGGCTGCTGGCCACCCCGGGGCACACCCCGCAGGACGTCACGACGCTGGTGGGCACGGCCGACGACGTCGTCGCGCTCACCCACCTGTGGTGGACCGGCGAGGGTCCCGCCGACGACCCCTACGCCCCTGACCGTGACGAGCTGCGCCGCCAGCGGGAGCGGGTGCTGGAGACCGCCACCCTCGTCGTCCCCGGCCACGGCCCGGCGTTCCGCCCGGGAGCCGGCACGCCCCGCTGACCCGGCCGGTCGGGGACGCCGCGGTGGCCGCCGGCACGCATGCTGACCGGGTGACCCCCGACCTGCAGCGCTTCCTCGACGCCCAGTCCGGCACCTACGACCGCGCGCTCGCGGAGCTGCGCGCCGGGCACAAGAGCAGCCACTGGATGTGGTTCGTCTTCCCGCAGGTCGCCGGGCTCGGCCGCAGCGCCACCGCCCAGCACTACGCGATCCGCGACCTGGACGAGGCCCGCGCCTACCTCGCGCACCCGGTGCTCGGCCCACGCCTGCTCGAGTGCGCCCGGGCGCTGACCGGGCTGCCCGGGTCCGACCCGCTGCCGGTCCTCGGCCCGGTGGACGCGCTGAAGCTCCGCTCGTCGATGACGCTGTTCGCGCACGCCGACCCGGACGAGCCGGTGTTCCGCGCCGTCCTCGAGCAGTACTTCGGCGGCGCGGAGGACGACGCGACGACGTCCCGGCTGTAGGCCGCCCGCGCACCGTCGTGCTCTGCCCACACCCGTGGGCAGAGCACGACGGTGCGCGCAGGGACATCCCGCCCGGCGCGCGGCGGCGGTCGGCGTCGGCGAGGCTGACCAGCGTGAGCGACGACAAGGGATCCGGGTACGTCACCGGCGGCCAGGAGTACAGCCGCGACACCAACTACATCACCGACCGGATCACCGCCGACGGGTCGAGCCCCTGGCCGGTCGAGGCCGGCCGGTACCGGCTGGTCATCGCCCGCGCCTGCCCGTGGGCCAACCGCGCGGCGATCGTGCGGCGTCTGCTCGGCCTCGAGCCGGTGCTCTCGATGGGCATCTGCGGGCCCACCCACGACGAGCGCAGCTGGACCTTCGACCTCGACCCCGGCGGACGCGACCCGGTGCTCGGCTACGAGCGGCTGCAGGAGGCCTTCCTCGCCCGCGACCCGCAGTACCCGCGGGGCATCACCGTGCCGGCGATGGTCGACGTCCCGACGAAGGCCGTCGTCACCAACGACTTCATGCAGATGACGCTCGACTTCTCCACCCAGTGGACGGCGCACCACCGCGACGGCGCCCCCGACCTCTACCCCGAGCACCTGCGGGACGAGATGGACGAGGTCATGCAGCGCGTCTACACCGAGGTCAACAACGGGGTGTACCGGTGCGGCTTCGCCGGCTCCCAGCGCGCCTACGACCAGGCCTACGCGCGGCTGTGGACGGCGCTGGACTGGCTGGAGGAGCGCTTGTCGACGCGGCGGTTCCTCATGGGCGACACGATCACCGAGGCCGACGTCCGGCTGTTCACCACGCTGGCCCGCTTCGACGCCGTCTACCACGGCCACTTCAAGTGCAACCGGCAGAAGCTGACCGAGACGCCGGCGCTGTGGGGCTACGCGCGCGACCTGTTCCAGACGCCGGGGTTCGGCGACACGACCGACTTCCCGCAGATCAAGGAGCACTACTACGTCGTCCACGCCGACATCAACCCGACGCAGGTCATCCCGATGGGCCCGGACACCTCGGTCTGGCTGACCCCGCACGGCCGCGAGGAGCTCGGCGGATCCCCGTTCGGCGACGGCACCCCACCCGGCCCGGTCGCACCGGGTGAGGAGGTGCCCGCCTCGCACGGCCCCGGCGGCATCGGCCACCGACCCGACGAGGAGCGGCCCCGCGGCTGACGTCCTCCTCCGACGCCGTCGTCGTCGCCATCGCCCTCGCCTTCGCGCTGCTGGCGCTCGACCTGCCGGTGTGTCCGCGGCCATGGTGGCGCTCGCCGCGCGGCAGGGGTCAGTCACCGCCTCGACGCCGGAGACGGTCACGCGCCGGCCGTGGCCGAGCGTGGGGTGCACGCCCCGCAGGACCAGACCGCGACCGCCGTCATGTGGCGCGCGGCGCCCGACCGAGGCGTCCACGCGACAGGAGGCCGTACGCGCGAGCCGGACCGGTGTCCGCCGTCCGGGTGTCCAGTGGCGAGCCGGACGACGGAGGCGGCGCCGCGTCAGGAGCGCCGCCTCCGTCGTCCTCTCGGATGGGCCGGGAGGTCAGGGGTCCCCGCGCGGCAGTGGCCACAGCGCCTGGTACCCCCATCCCCGATACCTCCCCGCCCGGTGGCCCCGGCCCAGCCGAGGCCAGGTCGAGGTCACGCCAGGGAGGCGTGCACCACCGACCGGGGTGCGGGGAGTGGACGGTGCGCTCCCTCGCGACGGCCGCGTGCACGCTGCGGGGAGGTCAGTCGGGGGAGAAGCCGGGGTCGGACAGCGTGGGGCCCACCGGGTCGTGGACCGGCGCCCCGACGAGGACCGCACCCGCAGCGGAGCGCGGCGGGCCGGGATCGAGGACCGCGGCGAGGGCCGCCAGCGGTGTCGACGACGAGCTGAGCGTGGACGGGCTGGCCGGTGCCGGCGCGGCCGGGGCGACCGGGGCGGCCGGGACGGGCGCCAGCGGGGCCGACACCGGCTCCGCAGCGGCCGGGGGCAGCGCAGCGGCCGAACCGGAGGCGTGCCCGTCGGCTCCGGCCGTCCCCGGCCGCAGCAGCGCGGCCTCGGCCGTCTGGACGGCGGGCAGCACGCCCACGGTCGCGGCGGCACACGGGACAGCGGCCGCCACCGTCGCTGGCTCGATCGCGACGGCGGGGCTCGTCACCGCGCTCGAGGTGCTGGCGGAGACGTCCGTCGGCGCGCTGGTCGCGAGGACCGCTGGAGCAGCGGTCCCCGTGGTCGGCTCGCTGCCCGAGGACACCTCGTCGGCCGGCGGCTCGTCGACCGGCTGCACGGCCTCCAGCACGGGAGGTGTGAGCTCCGGCGTCGGCTCGTCCACCGGAGCCGCGGTGTGGGTCGCCGGCTCGGACACGACCTCGGTCGCCACGGGAACGGCGTCCGCGACGTCGGTAGCCACGGGTGTCGCAGTGACGACCGGCTCGACTGCCGCGACCGGGGCCTCGGATGCCGGTTCGCCGACCGGCTCCGAGGCGTCGAGCACCGGGTCGACGCTCCCGGCCACCGGCTCGGTCACGGGCGGTACGACCTCGACGGCCGGGCCGACCACCGGACCAGCCACCGCGGGCACCGTGTCACCGACCGGCTCGGTCACCGGAGACACCGGCTCGGTCACCGGCTCGACGGCCTCGATCACCGGTGGCCCAGCAGGTGGGTCGGCCGGCTGCACCACCGGCGGACCGGCAGGCGGGTCGACCGACGGACCGGCCGGAGGATCGACAGGCGGATCGACCGGCGCACCAGCGGGCGGGTCGACCGGAGGGCCGGCCGGAGGATCGACCGGCGCACCGGCCGACGGACCAGCAGGTGGATCGACCGGAGCCTCAGCCGACGGATCGACCGGAGGGCCGGCCGGAGGATCAGCCGGCAGCTCGACCGGAGCCCCAGCCGGCGGCTCACCCGGAGGGCCGGCCGGAGGATCAGCCGGCGGCTCGACCGGAGGCCCAGTCGGCGGATCGACAGGCGGATCGGCCGGCGGACCGGCCGGCGGCTCCACCTGCGGACCCGCCGGAGGATCAGCCGACTGCACCACCGGCGGACCGGCAGGCGGGTCGACCGGAGGCCCAGTCGGCGGGTCGACCGGCGGACCCGCAGGAGGGTCGACCGGAGGACCGGCCGGTGGCTCAGCGGGCGGCTCGACCGGAGGACCCGCAGGCGGGTCGACCGGAGGACCCGCAGGAGGGTCGACCGGAGGCCCTGCTGGCGGGTCGACCGGCGGACCCGCAGGAGGGTCGACCGGAGGCCCTGCTGGCGGGTCGACCGGCGGACCCGCAGGAGGGTCGACCGGAGGATCAGCGGGTGTCTCGACCGGCGGACCCGCAGGTGGGTTGACCGGCGGACCCGCCGGAGGATCAGTGGGCGGATCGACCGGAGGCCCAGCCGGCGGGTCGACCGGAGGGCCGGCCGGAGGATCGACCGGCGCACCGGCCGACGGACCAGCGGGTGGATCGACCGGAGCCCCAGCCGACGGATCGACCGGAGGGCCGGCCGGAGGATCAGCCGGCAGCTCGACCGGCGCACCAGCGGGCGGGTCGACCGGAGGGCCGGCCGGAGGATCGACCGGCGCACCGGCCGACGGACCAGCGGGTGGATCGACCGGAGCCTCAGCCGACGGATCGACCGGAGGGCCGGCCGGAGGATCAGCCGGCAGCTCGACCGGAGCCCCAGCCGACGGCTCACCCGGAGGGCCGGCCGGAGGATCAGCCGGCGGCTCGACCGGAGGCCCAGTCGGCGGATCGACAGGCGGCCCAGCCTGCGGCTCCACCGGCGGACCCGCGGGCGGATCGACCGGCGGACCGGCCGGTGGCTCAGCGGGCGGCTCGACCGGAGGACCAGTCGGCGGCTTCACCTCGGCCACCGGCTCGACCGGGGGCTTGGTCTCCTCCGCGGGGGTCTCGGCGGCCGTCGCTGTCACCGATTCGGCCGCTTCGGCGGGGTCGACGTCCGGAACAGCCGCGGCGCCGTCGTCGACCACTCCGCTGGCCGCGTCCACCGGGACGTCGTCGGCGGCACGAGCGGTCCCGGAGACGATCAGGAGGACCGCGTACAGGCAGCCCACCAGGCCGGTGAGCAGGAGGACGCGGCGCACCCAGGAGGAATCAGCCGCGCAGCGCGCAGCGGGCCGTGCCGAGTTCCTCCCGTGCACGGACCCAGGCTAGGACGGAGACGGCCGCCGCGCCCAGCGAAACTGAAACGTCTGGACCCGGTCAGACGACGCGCACCCGCAGTCGGCGGAAGCCACGGCCCTTGCTCTCCATCTTGACCACCTCGACGCGGCCGACCATCGCCGTCGAGGCCACGTGCGTCCCGCCGTCGGCCTGCAGGTCGAGGCCGACGATGTCGACGATCCGCACCTGCTCGATGTCGGGTGGCAGCAGGTCCGTCGCCGTCCGGATGAGGTCCGGGATGGCGTAGGCCTCCTCGCGCGGGAGCGTCCGCACCTCGATCGGCCGATCGGCGGCGATCTCGGCGTTGACGGCCTCGGCCACCCGGTCCTTGAAGTCGGCCGGCACCTCGGCGAGGTCGAAGTCCATGCGGGCGACCAGGGGCTCCATGTTGCCGCCGGTGACCTTCGCGCCGAAGTCCCGGAGGACGACGCCGGTGAGGACGTGCAGCCCCGAGTGCGTGCGCATCAGTGCGGTGCGCCGCTCGTCGTCGAGGGCCCCGCGGACGGCGGTGCCCGGCGGCGGCAGCGGGTCGCCCTCGACCGGGACGAGATACAGCTCGTCGCCCCTGCGCGTCCCGGCGATGCGGGTGCGCACCCCGCCCCACAGCAGCACGCCCTCGTCCGGCGGCTGACCTCCGCCTCCCGGGTAGAAGGCCGAGCGGTCCAGCACGATGCCCTGCTCGGGGTCGGCGGCCACCACGGTCGCGTCCCACTCGCGGACGGTGGCGTCGGCGAGGTCGAGGCGGTGGGTGTGGCCGTGCACGTCACTGCTCACGACCGGCATGCTGCCCCGTCGGCAGTCGTGGCGGGACCTCGGGTCGGGCCGCCGGTCGGGTGATCGACAGGAGGGACGGCGGACGGGCGTCAGGCGACGGCCTCGTCCTGCGACGACGCCCGCGCCAGGAACGCCTCGACCAGCCGCGCGCACGCGGCCACGGCCTCGGGCGCCCGCGACGCGATCTCCCGGCGCAGCCCCGGCACCAGCGCGGCGGCCTCCGGCGGCGGCGGGCCGGTCAGCCCCCAGGTCTCCTCCCACGCCGCGAAGGCGCCCGGGTCGATCTCCGGGTGGAACTGCACGCCCACGTGCGCCCCGTAGGTGAACGCCTGCACCGCCCGGTCGGTGCGGGCCACCTCCACCCCGCCCGGCGGCACGGTGAACCGGTCGCCGTGGTACTCGAACCACGGCCCGGCCGGCACGAGCGAGGGGTCGGCGGTCTCGACGTCGAGGAAGCCGTGCTCGCCGACGGGCGCCTCGGACACCACCCCGCCGAGCACCCGGGACAGCGCCTGCCCACCGAAGCAGACGCCGAGCACCGGCGTCCCGGCGTCCACCGCCCGCCGCAGGTAGGCCAGCTCCGCGCCCAGCCACGGCACCGTGTCGTCGTAGGCGGCCGCGCCGGACCCCATCACGACGAGCGTCCGCAGCGTGCCGGGGTCGGGCAGGGAGGTCATCAGGGACGAGGGCCCGACCGCCGTCCCGACGACGACGGTCAGCCCCTGCGCCTCCAGCGCCGGGCGCAGGCTGCCGACCAGCCGGTGTCCGCGGGAGGCGTCGGCGTCGTGCACGAGGACGAGGGCGGTTCCCCTGTCCTCCGGTAGCGGCAGGTCGTGCGTACGCCCTTCCCCCGGCGACCCGTCACGAGGACGCTGTCTGGCGCGACGGTGCCGCGTGGGCGCCGCCGTCCCGAGGGAGGAACGGGATGTACGCACGTTCGACCACCATCAACGGCACGCCCGCGAGGATCGACGACGGCATCGCCTACGTCTGCGACGAGGTCATGCCCGTCGTCACCGAGATGCCCGGCTGCGTGGGGCTGTCGATGTTGGCCGACCGGGACACCGGCCGGAGCATCATCACCTCGTCGTGGCACGACGCCGACGCCATGCGGTCCAGCGCCGAGGGTGTGCGCGGCATCCGCGACCGGGCCGCGGAGGTCTTCGACGGTCAGCTCCAGGTGCAGGAGTGGGAGGTCGCGGTCATGCACCGGCGCTCGGAGTCGCCGTCGGGCGCGAGCACGCGGGTGACCTGGTTCCGGTGCGACCCCGCCGACGTGGACCGGGTCCTCGACGCCTACCGCGCCGTCATGGTGCCGCGGATGGAGAACTACTCGGGTTTCTGCAGCGTGAGCCTGATGGTCGACGGCGCGCAGGGCATGGCCGCCTCGGCGGTCACGTTCGAGGACCGCGAGTGCATGGAGGCCAGCCGGGTGCACGCCCGCGCCAGCCGCGACGACTTCGCCCGGCTCATGCGGATCGCGATCACCGACACCGAGGAGTTCGAGCTGGTGCTCGCGCACCTGCGGGTGCCCGAGACGGTCTAAGGGCGGCCCTCTTCCACCTCCCGGACGCGGGAGGCGGAGGAGGCGGCCTCCCTGCGGGGGTCCGCCGCGAGCCTGTGGGCGGTGGGGGCAGGCGGCCCCGTCCCGAGGCTCGTCCCGAGCCTGCGAGGGATGCGGAGGACGGGGTCCTCCCTCAGACGACGCGGGTCAGCGCCGGCCAGAGGTCGTCGCCCCCGCCGGCGAGCAGGCCGGCACCCAGCACCCGCGACCACACCAGCTCGCTGCCGCCCTCGTCCCGCCAGGACCAGCAGCGGCGGGTGAGGTGGTGCAGCCGGTGCTCCTGGGTGAAGCCGATCGCGCCGTGCACCTGGTGGGCGAGCTTGGCCACCACCTCGACGGCGGCACCGGCGCGCACCTTGGCCGCGGCGGTGGCCAGGACCGCGGTGTCCTCCCCCCGGTCGAGCGCCTGGACAGCGGCGTCGACCAGCGCCGCGGTCGCGGTGACCTCGCCGGCCATCTGCGCCAGCTCCACCTGGATGGCCTGGAACCTGCCCAGCGGCCGGCCGAACTGCACGCGCTCGCCGGCGTACTGCACCGTCCAGGCCAGCACCTGCTCGAGCGCGGCGGAGATCTGCAGCGCCCGCGCCAGCGCGTAGCGGGCGCGCACCAGCCCGGCCTGTGCCGGGCTCAGCAGCGCCCCGGGCACGCCGGCGCCGTCGAGCACCAGCGACCCCCGCGGCTCGCCGGCCAGGTTGACCGCGCGCGAGGCCGCCAGGCTGGCGGTGTCGAGGACGGCGAGCACCTCGCCCTCGATGCCCGCCGGCGGCCGGGCCAGCACGGCGACGTGCCGGGCCACACCGGCCCACGGGACGTCGACGGCCGTGCCGGTGAGGGTGAACCGGCCCGGGCCGTCGCCGTCGTCGGACGGCTCGGCGGTGACCGCGCCGTCGACCGCGACGGTCAGCGGCTCCTCGGACGAGGGCAGGTCGAGGTCGCCGACCAGCAGCGCGGGCGCGGCCACGAGCAGCTGCTCGGCCACGGGCACCGCCCCGGCGCCCGCCGCGAGGGTGCGGACGACGGCGACGGCGTCGGCGAGCTCACCGCCGGAGCCGCCGGCCTCCTCGGGCAGCCCCACCCCGGTCAGCCCGGCCTCGGCCAGGTCGGCCCACAGGCCCTCGTCCCACGGCTGCTCGGCGGTGAGCACGAACGGCTCGTGCCCGGCGAGGATCTCCCGGACGGTCTCGACCACCAGGTCCTGGTCGGATGCCATCAGCGCAGCCCCAGCCCTCGCGCCACGATCCCGCGCAGGATCTCGTTGGTCCCGCCCCGCAGCGTGTAGCCCGGTGCGTGCAGCTGCGCCTCGGCCAGCGCCCGGCCCAGCGGGTCGGGGCTGTCCAGCGACGCGGGGACGTCGGCCACCCGGCGCACCTCGTCGACGACGTCCTGCTCGAACGTCGTCCCCACGTCCTTGACCAGCGCCGCCGGGATGTCGGGCAGCTCGCCGCGGTCCAGGGCCGCGGCGATGCGCAGCGACAGCTGCCGCAGCGCCAGCGCCCGCGACGACAGCCGGCCCAGCGTGGCCAGCTGCGCCGGGTCGCCGGACTCCGCGGCGCGGCGGCCGAACTCGGCCAGCAGCGGCCAGGTCGAGAGGAACCGCTCCGGGCCGGACCGCTCGAAGGCCAGCTCCGCGGTCACCTGGTGCCAGCCGGCGCCCTCGGTGCCCAGCAGCATGTCGCCGGGGACGACGACGTCGTCGAACACGACCTCGTTGAAGTGGTGGCCGCCGTCGAGGATGCGGATCGGGTTGATCGCGATGCCCGGAAGGGACAGGTCGACCAGCAGCTGGGTGAGCCCCTGGTGCTTGCCGCGCGGGCCCTCGCCGGGCGGGCCGGTGCGCACCAGCACGATGGCGTAGTGCGAGTGGTGGGCGTTGCTCGTCCAGACCTTGGCGCCGTTGACGACCCAGTCGCCGTCGGCGTTGCGGGCCGCCCGGGTGCGGATGGAGGCCAGGTCCGAACCGCTGTCGGGCTCGCTCATCCCGATGACGAAGTAGCACTCACCGGCGGCGATGCGCGGGAGGATGTCCTTGCGCTGCTCCTCGGTGCCGTAGCGCAGCAGGTTCGGCCCGGACTGCCGGTCGGCGATCCAGTGCGCGGCCACCGGGGCACCGGCGGCCAGCAGCTCCTCGGTGACGGCGTAGCGCTCCATCGCGGTGCGCTCGTGGCCGCCGTACTGCTTCGGCCAGGTCATGCCCAGCCAGCCGCGGGCACCCAGCTTCCTCGAGAACTCGGGGTCCACGCCGGACAGCCAGGTGTCCACGTGGGTGGTGAAGCTCCCGGCGGCCAGCTCGTCGGCCAGGAACTGCCGTACCTCGAGCCGGACCTGCTCGGCGGCCTCGGAGGGTGGCGCGGGCGCCAGGGTCAACTGGTTGCTGGTCATACCGGGTCCGTCCCCACGTCGGCGTGGCAGTTCTCCTGCCTCGGTTGTACAGGTCGCCCGGGGGCCGACGCCCGCAGGGGAACGACGTCAGCGGTCCCCCTCACCGTCGGGGCCATCCTCGGGGTCGCCGCCCGGCCGCACGTCGCGGGCCAGCTGCCGCAGCTCCCCGACCGCGTCGCCGACCGCCCCCGAGAGCCGGGTCAGCGCCCCCGACACCAGGCGGCGCACCGACGCCGGGTCCAGGCCGAGCACCAGCCCCAGGCCCGCGGCGACGTCGAGGCCCGGGAAGCCGGCCGGCGGCGCCTCCGGCTCGGCCCGCTCGGGGGACCAGCGCATCGCGTCGCCGGACACGGTGACGTCACCGCCGGCCCCGTCGAGCACGTCGGCCAGGTCGGCGGTGGGACCGCAGGCGCGGACAGGACCGGGGACGGCGGCGGGCACGGCAGTGGGCACGGCAGTGGGCACGGCAGTGAGCACGGTGGGGTCGGCCTCCGGCTCCTCGGACGCGGCCGGCTCCTCGTGCGCGTCCGGGAGCCGGGTGAGCACGAGCAGCGCGACGTCGTCGGCCCGGCGCGGGCCGGTCAGCGCGGCGAGCAGCCGGTCGCACAGCTCGTCCGGGTCGACCGGCCCCTCCCCCGCCGCCACCTCCTCGGCGGTGGCGCGCAGCCGGTCGAGCCCGGCGTCGAGGTCGGCGGTGCGGCTCTCCACCAGCCCGTCGGTGAACAGCACCAGCGAGGCACCGGCCGGCAGCCGGCCCGACCACTCCGGCGCCGGCCCGGGCGGTGCGCCGAGCGCCCGGCCGGGCACGACCGGCAGCAGCTGCGCGCGCCCGCCGGCCACCAGCAGCGGCGGCAGGTGGCCGGCCGAGGCGATCCGCAGCTCTCCGGTGCCCGGGCGCAGGGTGGCGAACAGGGCGGTGGCCATCCGCGGCAGGCCGAGCAGCGGCCAGCTGTCGTGCAGCCGCTCGACCAGCGCCCCGGGGGCCGGCCGGTCGACCAGCAGCGCCCGGTGCACGCTGCGCAGCTGGCCCATCGTCGCGGCGGCGGTGACGTCATGGCCGACGACGTCCCCCACGGCCAACGCCACGTCGGTGCCGCCGGGCAGGGGGACGACGTCGTAGAAGTCCCCGCCGACGTCGGCGCCGCGGCTGCCCGGCAGGTACCGCACCGCCAGCGCCAGCCCCGCCACCGCCGGGGGGTGCGGTGGCAGCAGGCTGCCCTGCAGGGCGTGGGAGGTCCGCGACTCCAGCTCGAAGCGCTGGGCGACGTCCATGCCCTGCGACATCTGCAGCGCCAGCTGCTCGGCGGTCTCGACGTCGGCCTCGGTGAACCGGCCACGGCGGGAGTCGGCGCCGAGCGTGATGACCCCGAGCGGGCGGCCGTCGACCAGCAGCGGCACGCAGATGAGGTCGGTGAGCTCGAGCGCGCGGCTGACCGACAGGTGCTCCGGCGAGGTCGACATCCGCAGCAGCAGCCACTCGTCGACCCCGTGCGCCCAGACCGTGCGGCGCTCGACCATCGCCCGCACGCTCGGGTGGGTGCCGTCGCGGTGCGGCAGGTGCTGGTCGCGCAGCTGCTCGACCAGGTGCCGGCGGGCCGGGTCGGCGTGCGCCACCACCGGCTCGACCAGCCCGTGCTCGGTCACGAGGTCGATGACGCAGACGTCGGCGAGCCGGCCCACCGCCAGCTCGGCCAGGCGCTCGACGGTCTCGCCCACCTCCCGCGGGGCGGCCAGCAGCCGGGCGGCCTCGAGCAGGAACGCCGAGCGGGCGGCCTGCCGCAGGGTCTCCTCGTGCAGCCGGACGCGCTCGAGCGCCTGCCCGGCCTGCCGGCCCAGGGTGGCCAGCAGCTCGGCGTCGGCCGGCGACAGCGCGCCGCGGGTGCCCGGCTCGGTGAGGCTGATCAGCTCGCTGTCGTCGGTGACGCCGAGGACGAGGACCAGCGCGCCCAGGTGCCGGTCGTCGGCCGCCGAGACCGGGACGACGACGAGCGCCTCCTGCCCCGCCTCGGCCATGGCCGCGGCCAGCCCCGGCCAGCGCTCGCGCAGCTCCGGCCCGACCGGCGCCGCCCGCACCCCGCCGGTGCGCACCAGCTCCGCCCCGGCGGGCGCCGCCGTGGCCAGCTCGGTGAGCAGCTCGGGCGAGAGCCCGTCGGAGGCGGTGAGGGTCACCGGCACCGGCTGCCCCTCGACCCGCCCGCCGGGGACGGGGTCGGCCAGCCACAGCCCCGCGCCGGCGGCCTCGACCGCCGACCGCGCGCGGCGCACCACCACGTCGGCGACGCGCTCGGCCGAGCCCGCGGCGGCCAGCTCGGAGACCACCTGCTGCAGCGTCCGCGCGCGTGCCTCGGAGTCGGCCGCGGCCCGTTGCGCGGCGAGCAGCGCCCGCTCGTAGCGCCGCCGCGACGTGGCCTCGAAGACCGTGGCGCGCACGAGCACCGGCCGGCCCTCGGCGTCGCGCACCTCGACGGCGTTGACCAGGCAGGGCAGCACCGACCCGTCGGCGCGGACGACGTCGAGCGCCACCTCCCGCACGGCGCCCTGCAGCCGCAGCAGCGGCGCGAGGTGGGTCTCGTAGAACACGCGGCCGCCGGCGCTGAGCAGGTCGGGCAGCCGCCGGCCGCGCACGTCGTCGGGGTCGCGCCCGGTCCAGGCGCAGAAGGTGCCGTTGACCTTGACGACGCGGCCGTCGGGGACCATCGAGAGGTAGCCGCAGGGGGCGTGCTCGTAGAGGTCGGCCGGGTCCTCCTCGAGCAGCCGGGCCAGCCCCTCCGGCCGGGGATCGTGCCCCGTGCGGTCCATCGCGGCCGCCCGGTCAGAACCCGGTGTCGCGGAGGAAGGCGCGGATGGCCGCCGTCGTCTCCTCCGGCGCCGACAGGTGGGGGCAGTGCCCGGTGGCCGACAGCTGGGTGAAGACGCTGCCGGGGACGTGCTCGTGCACGTAGCGGCCCACCGGCTCGGGCGCGATCGCGTCCTGGCTGCACTGCAGGACCAGCGTGGGGACGCGCACCCCGGGCAGGTCGGCGCGGTTGTCGGACAGGAACGTGACCCGCGCGAACTGGCGGGCCACCACGGGGTCGGTGCGGCAGAAGCTGCCGGCCAGCTCGGTGGCCACCAGCGGGTTGCCGGGACCGGCCACCACCGGGGCCAGCGCCGCCGACCACTGCAGCGGGTTGCTGTCGAGGGAGTCCAGCAGCGCGGCGACGTCGGCCCGGGAGAAGCCGCCGGTGTAGCCGTCCTCGTCGACGTAGCGCGGGCTCGGGCCGACCATCACCAGCGCCGCGAACAGCTCCGGCGCCTGGGCGGCGGCGAGGACGCCCATCATCGCGGCCACCGAGTGGCCCACGTAGACGACGCCGCCGAGGTCGAGCTCGCGGCAGATCTCGACGACGTCGCCGGCGTACCCGCGCAGCGACCCGTAGCGCTGCGGGTCGTAGGCCGCCAGCTCCGAGTCGCCGGACCCCACGTGGTCGAAGGTGACGACCCGGTGGTCGGCGGCGAAGCCGGGGGCCACGGCCCGCCACATGGTCTGGTCACAGCCGAACCCGTGGGCGAACAGCATCGGCCGGCCCGTCTCCGGACCCCTCACGCGCACAGCGTTCCGCGTGATCACGCTCACGGACCGAACGTAACGGACGGCGCCGTCCCTGTCGCCGCCCCCCGGCGCACCCGCCGGAGCCGGAACGGCGCCGTGCCCCCTGTCGGGCCGCCGCCGGCCTCCCTACGCTCTGCTCGTACCGGACCGGCCCAGCACCACCCGAGGTGTCCCGTGACCACTCCCTCGGTCCGTCCCCCTACAGCCGGCCCCGCTGCCCGGACCACCGGTCCGCGGGCCGTCGCCTACGAGCTCGTCCTGCACCGGCTGGTCCGCCGGGAACTGCGGCTGCTGGCCGACCTCGCCACCTGGGCACCGGCCGGCGAGCCGGCCCGCACCACCACCCTGACCCGGCACGCCGACCTGCTCGGGCGGGTGCTGCGGGGGCACACCACCACCGAGCGGGAGCTGCTGTGGCCGGCGCTGCTGCGCGCCCTGCCCGTGGACGCCGCCCCGGCCGCGCGGGAGGCGGTGGCGGGCTGGACGGCGCGCTGCGCCGTCGTCGACCGGGCACTGCGTGCCTTGTCCACCGCGGGGCGGCAGTGGGGAGTCACACGGTCGCCGAGGGCCCGCGACGCCTTCGCGCTGGCCTGCCTCGACCTCGCCGCGGCCGTCGAGGCGCTCACCGCCGCCGAGGAGCGCAAGCTGCTGCCCCTGGTGGCCGACCGGCTGCCGGCCACCGGCTGGACGGCGATCCGACGCGCGGCACGGCCGGCGCTGTCCGGGCGCGAGCGGCTGCTCCTGCTGGGCCTGGCGCTGGAGGACGCCGCACCCGCGGAGCGGGCGCGGCTGCTCGCGGGCGTGGGCGGGGGGTGGCGGCTGGTGTGGCGGCTGGTCGGCCGCCGTCGTCACCGCGCCGCGGTGGTGCGGCTGCGCGGAGCCCCGCCGCCGGTGTGAGGGAGGACCGGGTGCGACGACGGACCCGGTCCCGGGCTCACCAGCGCGACGTGCCGCAGTCGGTGCAGCGCTTCTTGGCCGTGGTGGTCTCGCCGCGGCAGTTCGGGCACGTCCAGGTGGCCCGGCCCGTCCTCGTCGTGGTCCTCGTGGTGGTCGTGGTGTCCAGCGTGGTGGTGCTCACGGTGCGCTCCCCTGTCGTCCGGGTGAGCACCCCACGGTAGGCACCCGTCATGACGTCTCGATGACATCGAGGTTGCCGGGAGCACCGTGTCGTCCCACCCGTCACGGGAGCCCCACCCCGCCCGTGCCGGGGGACGGCGACCCGGCGGCCAGCACCTGGGCGAGCCCGCTCGCCTGCGCCAGGACCGCCTTCACCGGCCGGTCCAGCGCCGCCGCCGCGCGGACGACGTCCTCCCACTCCGGCACGGCGTTGAGCACCCCGCCGTCGGGCCCGAGCCCGAGCTTGACGGCCACCGGCTGCCCGTCGACGGCGACGGTGGCGAACCGGCGGGCCAGCACCTGCCGGGCCACGACGGACTCGCGGACCCCCAGCGTGGTGGTCTCCCGGAACAGCACGGCCCGCACCGCCGGGACGGCGGCCGGCTCGGCCAGCGCGCTGACCACGTGCGCCGGGCGGCCCTTCTTCACCAGCACCGGCGTGAGCCAGGCGTCGAGCGCCCCGGCGGCCAGCAGGCCGGTGAGGACCGCCGGCCAGGCCCGCGGGTCGAGGTCGTCGACGTTGGTCTCGAGCACCACCACCTGCTGCAGGGACCCCGGCTGCGCGGACCCCGGCTGCGGGGATCCGGCCGCGAGGGCCTCCCCCACCACCAGCCGCACCACGTTCGGCCGGTCGGCGGGATCCCGGCCGCCGGCACCGGTGCCGGTCGCCGTGGGCCGCACCGGCGGCAGCGGGCCGTAGCCCGACGCCAGGGAGGTCACCAGCGCCACGCCCGTGGGGGTCGCCAGCTCCTCGCCGTCCGGGCCGCCGTGCGCCGGCGCCGACGCGTCGGCGAGCAGGGCCAGCACCGCGGGCCCGGGGACGGGCAGCAGCCCGTGCGCCGTCCGCACCGACCCGCCGCCCAGGGCGATGGGCGAGGCGACCAGCCGGTCCAGGCCGAGGGCGGCCACGCCGGCGCACACGCCGACCACGTCGGCGACCGCGTCGAGGGCGCCGACCTCGTGGAAGTGGACGTCGTCGGCGGGGACGCCGTGCACGGCGGCCTCCGCGCGGGCCAGCGCGGCGAAGACCCCGGACGCCGAGGAGCGCAGCGGCTCGGGCAGCCGGTCGAGCAGGACCCGCACGTCGGCCCACGTCCGGTGCGGCTGGCCGGCGTCCGGGACCTCGACGTGCACCCGGACGGCGGCCAGCCCGCCGCGGCGGACGTCCTCGCGGCGCAGGGTGATCGGCAGCCCGAGCGGCTGCAGGGCCGCGGACAGCGTGGCCGGCGGCACCCCCGCGCCGACCAGCGCCCCGAGCAGCATGTCGCCGGACACGCCGCTGCCCAGGTCCAGCCAGCCGACCCGGCTCACTCCGCCCGCCCGGCGGCGATGCTGCGGGCGACCCGGGCGGCGAAGACCCCGGCGCCGAAGCCGTTGTCGATGTTGCAGACGACCACCCCGGGAGCGCAGGAGTTGAGCATCCCCAGCAGCGCGGACAGCCCGCCGAAGCTGGCGCCGTAGCCGACGCTGGTCGGCACCGCGACGACCGGCGTGCCGACCAGCCCGCCGACGACGCTGGGCAGGGCGCCCTCCATCCCGGCGACCACGACCACCACGTCGGCGTCGCGGAGCACCGGGCGGACGTCGAGGACCCGGTGCAGCCCGGCCACCCCGACGTCGGTCACCCGGACCACGCCGGCGCCGTGCACCCGCAGCGTGGTGGCCGCCTCGGTCGCCACCGGCTCGTCGGAGGTGCCGGCGCTCACGACGGCGACCAGCCCGGCCGGCGGCAGCAGCGGCCCGACCGCGACCGTGGACCGCTCGACCAGCGCGTCGGGCCAGCGGGCGGTCAGCGCCGCGACGGTCCCGGGCGCCGCCCGGGTCACCAGCGCCGGCCGGTCGGGAGCGTCCGCGCGCAGCGCCGCGACGATGGCGACCACCTCCTCGGCGGTCTTGCCGGCGGCGTACACCACCTCGGGGTCACCGGTGCGGGCCGCGCGGTCGGTGTCGACCCGGGCGAACCCGAGGTCCACGTACCCCCGGTCGGCGTGACCGCGGTCGGTCATCGGGCGACGGGGGTGAGGGTGAAGGCCCGCCCCGGGCGGTAGGGCTCCTCGTCGAGGACGGCGGTGCGGATGCCGGGCTCGACGGCGCGCACGGCCGCCAGCACCGCGGCCACCACGTCCGGGCCGACCCGGTCGCGGTCGGCGGCCCCGACCTCGATCCGCACCTCGTCCTCCCGCAGCCGGCAGCGCACCACGGCCACGCCGGTGCGGGCGGTCAGCAGCGCCTCGCCCACCTCGACGGCGTGCAGCCGCGCGGGCGTCACCGCCGTCCCGGTGTAGAGCCGGCTGGCCAGGCACGGCGACGCCGGCAGGTCCGCGTGCGCCAGCCCGAGCTCCCGGGCCAGCGCCCGGACGTCGGCCTTGACCGCACCCACCTCGACGAAGGGGTGCCGGACGCCGGCCTCGGCCGCGGCCCGCAGGCCGGGGCGGTACTCGCCGAGGTCGTCGGCGTTGGCGCCGCTGAGCAGCACGTGCCGCCCACCGGCCACCGTCACCAGCTCGCCCATCGCGTCGTAGAGGTGGGACTTGCAGACGTAGCAGCGGTTGCGCGGGTTGGCCAGGTAGGCCTCGTCCTCGAACTCCCGCGACCGCACCGTGCGCAGGTCCCAGCCCTCGGCGGCCGCGGTCGCCAGCACCCGGGCGGTGGCCGCCGCGGGGACGGCCGGCGTGACGCTGTGCACGACCAGCGTGGTGTCCGGCGCGGCCCGGTGCGCGGCCGTGGCCAGGGTCAGGCTGTCCACGCCGCCGCTGCAGGCCACCGCCCGGTACGGCAGGCCGGCGAGCAGGTCGAGCAGCCGCGCCCTCATGCCAGGTCCCCTCCTCGTGCGGCCGGCCGGTGCGGCCGCCGCCCCATCCTGCGGCATCGGCGGGGAGCGGACCCGTCCGCGGCCCGCCTCCGGACGGCGCCGTGGCTAGGCTGCCGACGTCGGTCGCCGCCCGGCCGGCCGACGTCCCCCCGGCAGCTGGAGGACGGTCCGATGACGGCAGCACCCCCGACCGTGTCCCTCGCCTACGGCCGCGGCGCGATCGACGTCCCGCTGCAGGACGGCGCCCTGGTCATCACCCCGCAGGACGACCCGGCGCTCGCCGACCCGGCGACCGCCCTGCGCGACGCCCTGCGCGACCCCCTGGGCGTGCCCCCGCTGCGCGAGCAGGTGCGGCCCGGGATGACCGTGGCGGTCTCCGTCTGCGACGGGACGCGCGCGCAGCCGCGCCCGGCGGTGCTGCACGCCCTGCTCGAGGAGATCGACGCCGCCGCCCCCGGGTGCGAGGTCGTCGTCCTCGTGGCCACCGGCACGCACCGCGGCAACACCGCCGAGGAGCTGCGGGAGATGCTCGGCGACGACGTGCTGGCCCGCTGCTCGGTGGTCAACCACGACGCCCGGGACCGGAGCTCGCTGACGTCCCTCGGTACCGCCGGGGACGGCGTCCCGCTGGAGCTGAACACCCTGTGGGTCGAGGCCGACCTGCGGATCACCACCGGCTTCGTCGAGCCGCACTTCTTCGCCGGCTTCAGCGGCGGGCCGAAGATGGTGGCCCCCGGCCTGGCCGGGATCGACACCGTGATGGTGCTGCACGACGCCACCCGCATCGGGAGCCCGCTGGCCACCTGGGGCGTGGTCGAGGACAACCCGGTGCACCGCGACATCCGGGCGTGCGCCGCGCTCGCTCCCCCGCACCTGGCCCTCGACGTGCTGCTGGACCGGGCCAAGCGGATCACCCACGTCGTCTGCGGCGAGCTGTTCGCGATGCACGCCCGGGCCTGCGAGCTGGCCCGCGCCGCCGCCATGCGGGCGGTGCCGGAGCCGATGGACGTCGTCGTCACCACCAACTCCGGGTTCCCGCTGGACCAGAACCTCTACCAGGCGGTGAAGGGGATGGCCGCCGCCGAGCGCGTGGTGCGCCCGGGCGGCAGCGTCCTGGTGGCCGCCGAGTGCGCCGACGGCCTGCCCGCGCACGGCTCCTTCGCCGAGGTGCTCGGTGCCGCCGACGACCCGGCGGGGCTGCTCGAGCTGATCTCCTCCGAGGGGTTCAGCGTGCCCGACCAGTGGCAGGTGCAGATCCTGGCCCGCATCCTCGGCAAGGCCGACGTCCAGCTGTACTGCGACGGCCTGGGCCCGGACGCGGTGCGCGCCGCCCACCTCACCCCGACGGCGGACCTGGCCGGCTCCATCGCCGAGGCGGTGGAGCGGCACGGCCCGGGAGCCCGGGTCTGCTACCTGCCCGAGGGCCCGCAGACCATCCCCTACCTCGCGGGCTGACCCGCCGGGTCGCCCCCGGCCGCTCCCGCAGGCGGTCTGCAAGCGGGCGTCCAAGACGGCTCCCAGTCAGCCGCAGGTGGGGGGCGGGAGCGTCCTCGCAGCGAGCCGGACACGGCTCCGACCGAGGAGGCACCCGCCATGACCAGCACCCGCCCGACCACCACCCGCCCGGCCCGCACCCGCCTGACCCACACCCTGCTGCGCGCCACCGTCCCGGCGGCCGCCGTCGCCGCGGTGCTCGCCACCGCCGGCACCGCGTCGGCGGACACGTACGCCTACAACGCCTACGACACCGACGACAACGGCTACGTCGACCAGTACGCCTTCGACGACAGCGGCGACGGCTACGAGGACACCTGGGCGATCGACTGGGACGAGAACGGCCTGGTCGAGCAGGTCGCCGTCGACACCGACCTCGACGGCTGGGCCGACACCTGGGCCTTCGACAGCGACGAGGACGGCTACGTCGAGGAGGTCGGCGTGGACACGACGGGCAACGCGCTGCCCGACGTGTGGGGCGCCGACACCGACCTCGACGGCGTCATCGACGCGGTCGCCTACGACGAGGACGACGACGGCTACGCCGACTGGTCGGAGCCGGCGGCCACCACGTCCTACGCCTACGCGTCGGTGAGCTACGTCTTCGCCGAGGCCGACGGCTGGGTCTACTGGGAGACCACGGTCGAGTACGGCTACGGCCTCGCCTCGGACGAGGCGACCGCCGACAGCGGCATCTCCTCGCTGACCGGCGAGGAGCCGGCGGTGTCCGCGCAGATGGACGACGCCGAGGCGGCCGGGCTGGTCGCGGCGGCGATCGACCAGCTGTTCTGACCCGCGGGACCGATGAGTCCCGGGCGCCGCGGCGGTCGGGGACGTGTGAGCACCGTCCTCCTCGTCCCCGGCGCCGGCGGGCGCGCCTGGTACTGGCACCGGGTGGTGCCCGAGCTCGAACGGGCCGGGCACCACCCGGTGGCCGTCGACCTCCCGGCCGACGACGACTCCGCCGGGCTGCGCGCCTACACCGACGTCGCGCTCGCCGCGCTGGACGACGCCGGCGCCGACGGCGACGTGGTGGTGGTCGGCCAGTCGATGGGCGGGCTGACCGCGCCCCTGGTCGCCGCCCGGCGACCGGTACGACTGCTGGTGCTGCTCAACGCGATGGTGCCGCGGCCGGGCGAGACCGGAGGCGAGTGGTGGGACGCCGTCGGCCAGGCCGCCGCCCGCGCGGACTGCGCGCGGGAGCAGGGTCGCCCGGTCGGCGACGACGTCGAGGCCGACTTCTCCCACGACGTCGCGCCGGAGGTCTGGGCCGCCGGTGCCGCGCACGCGTCGGCCCAGTCGGGCACGCCGTTCACCGAGCCGTGGCCGCTGGCCGCGTGGCCGGACGTGCCGACCCGGGTACTGGCCGGCCGCGACGACCGCTTCTTCCCTCTCCCGCTGCAGCGGCGGGTGGCGCGGGAACGGCTGGGACTCGACGTCGACGAGGTGCCCGGTGGCCACCTCGTCGCGCTGTCCCGGCCGGTCGAGCTCGCTGCCCACCTGACGGCCTGTCTGCGCGAGACCCGGCACACGCCGCCGCAGGGGTGACAACCGGTCCCCGAAAGGCGCAGGATGGTCGATTGCCGCACGCGCCGGAATGGGCGCGAAATGGCGGCGGAGAGAGAACGACGACCATTCTAGCAGAGGGAAGTGCATTGCCGGCGACCCCGTCCGACGTCGTCCCCGACCCCGAGCTCGCCTCCGAGCAGGAGTACGTCACCGACCTCTACGCCCGGCTCGACGCCGCGCGGGAGTTGGCCACCCGGCGGCTGCGCCAGGCCATCTCCTGGCCCGCGGTCGACCCGCAGGCGCTGCAGGAACGCGACGCGACCGTGCGGTTCCAGACCGAGCGGGTCACCGCGCTCGACGCCGCCGAGGCCGGCCTGTGCGTCGGCCGCATCGACCGCACCGACGACGGCTCGCTCTACATCGGCCGGATCGGGCTGCCCGCCGACGACGCCGCCACCGACCCCGCGCTGGTCGACTGGCGCGCGCCCGCGGCCCGGCCCTTCTACACCGCCACCCCGGTGCACCCGCTGGGCATCGAGCGGCGCCGGCACATCCGGACCCGCGGGCGCACCGTCACCCGGCTCGACGACGAGGTCCTCACCGGCGGGGTCGCCGGATCGGGCCTGACCGGTGAGGCGGCGCTGCTGGCCGCCCTCGACGCCTCCCGGACCGGGCGGATGACCGACATCGTCCGCACGATCCAGGCCGAGCAGGACCGGGTGATCCGCGCCGACGACCGCGGCGTGCTCGTCGTCCAGGGCGGGCCGGGCACCGGCAAGACGGCGGTGGCCCTGCACCGCGCGGCCTACCTGCTCTACACGCACCGCGAGCGGCTGGCCCGGCGCGGGCTGCTCGTCGTCGGCCCGACGCCGACCTTCCTGCGCTACATCGCCGACGTGCTGCCCTCCCTGGGCGAGACCGGCGTGCTGCTCGCGGGGCTCGGCCAGCTGCGCCCGGGCCTCGACGCCCGCGGCGAGGAGTCCCCGGAGGCAGCGGCGGTCAAGGGCCGGCTGGGGATGGTGGAGGTCCTGCGCGCCGCGGTCGCCGACCGGCAGGTGGTGCCCGACCGGCCGCGCGAGGTGGTCCTCGACGGGTTCCCCCTGCGGCTGCGGCCCGTCGACGTCGCCCGCGCCCAGGCCGCCGCGCGCAAGGCCGACCCGCAGCACAACCTGGCCCGCCCGGTGTTCGTCCGGCGGCTGGTCGACACCCTCACCCGCCGCTACGCCGACCGGATCGGCGCGGGCATCGACGTCGGCCGGGACCTCTTCGACTCCGAGGACGTGGCCGCGCTGCGCCGCGAGGTGGCCGGCGACCCCGGCGTCCGGTCGCTGCTCGCGCAGCTGTGGCCGGTGCTCACCCCCGAGCGGCTGCTCACCGACCTCTACGCCGACCCGGCGCGCATCGCCACGGCCACGCCCGGCTGGTCCGACGCCGACCGGGCGCTGCTGCACCGCCCCCGCGGCGCGCGGTGGACGCCGGCGGACGTGCCGCTGCTCGAGGAGGCCGAGGAGCTGCTCGGCTTCGACGACAGCGCGCAGCGGGCCCGCGAAGAGCGCGACCGCCGGCGGGCGCTGGACCGCGCGCAGGAGACCCTCGACGTGCTCCACGGCTCCCGGTCGGTCGACCTCGAGGACGAGCACCTGGCCGCCGAGGTGCTCAGCGCCGGCGACCTGCTCTCGGCCGAGGACCTCGCCGACCGGCACCGCGAGCTCGACATCCGCACCACCGCCGAGCGGGCCGCCGCCGACCGCACCTGGACCTTCGGGCACGTGGTCGTCGACGAGGCCCAGGAGCTCTCGCCGATGGCCTGGCGGCTGCTGGTGCGGCGCTGCCCCACCCGGTCGATGACCGTCATCGGTGACGTCGCGCAGACCGGCAGCCTGGCCGGCGCCGACCGCTGGGACGCGGTGCTGCGCCCGCACGTCGGCGACGCGTGGCGGCTGGAGGAGCTGACGGTCAACTACCGCACGCCGGCCGAGATCATGGACGTCGCCGCCGACGTGCTGGCCGCCTCGGGCACGGGGCTGCGGCCGCCGCGGTCGGTGCGCACCGGCGGGACGCCGCCGGTGGCCGAGGTGACCGGGGCCTCCGGCCTCGCCGGGCGGACGGCCTCGGTGGCCGCGGAGCTGGCCGGCGGCGAGGGGACGACGGCGGTGCTCGTCCCGCCCAGCCGCCTGGCCGACGTCGTCGCGGCGCTGGGCGAGGTGCGGCCCGACGTGCAGTCCGGCCCCGGTGCGGACTCCTCGCTCGGGCCGGTGGTGCTGACCCCGGGCGAGGCCAAGGGGCTGGAGTTCGACTCCGTCGTCGTCGTCGACCCGCAGGGGGTGCTCGACGAGGGCGTGCGCGGCGGGAACGACCTCTACGTGGCGCTGACCCGGGCCACCCAGCGGCTGGTCGTCCTGTCGCCCGGCCCGCTGCCGGCGGTGCTGTCCCGGCTGACCGCCGTCGCCGCCTGAGGGACGCCCGCTCCGCGCCGCCACAGGGGCCGCGCGTCCTCGTGCTCTGCCCACACGCGTGGGCAGAGCACGAGGACCGGCGGCGCACCCCTGCCGCCCTCCCCTCACGCCGGCCGTGCGCCGGCGGCCCCGCACCGGCTCAGCGCGCCGGTGCCACCGGGCGGAGCACCAGCCCGCTGGCCGGGCGGGCCGGGATCCGGCGCAGCGAGATGGTGAGGTCCTGGCCGGCGGGGATGTCGGCCGGCAGCCGGGCCAGCCGGGGCGCCAGCGCGGCGAGCAGCGCGACGGTGATCTGCTCGCCGGGGCAGCGGTGGGTGGTGCGCGGGTCGCCACCGCCCTGCGGCACCAGGTCGAAGGCGCCGATCTCCCGGTCGAGGAAGCGCTCGGGCCGGAAGGCGTACGGGTCCTCCCACAGCGCCGGGTCGTGGTTCTGCCCGTAGAGGTCGAGGAGCACCATGGCGTTGCGCGGGATCGCCTGCCCGCCGAACTCCAGCCGCCGCGGCGCCCGGCCGCCGATGAACGGGGCGAACGGGTAGAAGCGGCGCACCTCGTGCGCCCACGCCTCGGCGAACGCCCCGTCGGCACCGGCCAGCCGCGGCCGGTGGTGCGGCCACCGGGCCAGCGCGTGGCCCGAGAAGGCCATGAACCACGCGACGGCGGTGGTGGGCCGGATGACGTTGAGCAGCTCGACGGCGGCCAGCCGGGGGTCGAGCAGCCCGCCGTCGACGTCGCGGTGCTCGGCGACGACGCGCAGCGCCGACCCCGCCGGGGCCGGCACCTGCCCCGCCCGCACCTGCTCGACCACCCGCGCCAGCCACCGCTGGCGCCGGCCGCGGGCGCGCCGGGCGCGCCAGTGCCGGGGTCCGCCGGTGGCGAAGCCGTCGACCATCGCGAGCAGGTCGCGGGCCAGGGCGGGCACCTCCTCCGGGGCGACCGCGACCCCGGCCCAGCGGGTCACCGCACCGGCGATCACCCGGGCCGACTCCTCGAGGAGCACGACCTGCGGGCGGGTCGCCCACTCCCGGGCGGCGGCGTCCCAGTCGGCGCACGCCCGTTCGCACAGTGCCGCGACACCGGCGTCGTCCATGAGCACGGACACGAACATCGCCTTGCGCACCCGATGCGCCTCGCCGTCGAGGGTGTGCACCGCGCCCTTGCCGAACAGCGTGCCCTGCACCGGCTCGGGGATGGCGTGCGAGCGGCGCACGTGGTCCTCGTCGTAGAGGAACCGGGCGGCCTCGGGACCCTCGATGCCGACCGCGGGCAGGCCGCCGAGCCGGGTGCCGGCGGCGCGCAGCCCACGGGCGCGGCGCAGGTCGGGCATCCAGGCGTACCCCTTGGTCAGCAGGGCGAGGCCGTTCTCCAGGCGCATGGGGAGGCCTTGCCCGCCCAGCGGCGGGACAACCGCTCAGCCCGGTCGCTGCTGCTGCAGCCGGTCGTCGCGCGGCTCGGTGGCGGCGTCGGACGGGCCCTCCGGCGGCTCGTCGTCCCGGCGGCCGGCCGACCGGCCGTACCCGAGCCGGCGCAGCAGGGCGGCGACCTCCCCGGCCGCCGACGTCGTCGCCGGCCCCTCGGGCACCCGGTCGGCGACGGTCTGCAGCGCCTCGGCCAGCCCGCGCTCCTCCTCGTCGAGCATCCCGCGGTAGGCGGGGTCGAGCAGGTAACCGGTGGGTGGGGTGGACAGGCAGCCGATGAGGTCCAGCAGCACCTCCAGCCGCCGCGCCGCCTCGGCGGCCGGGGTGTCGGCGCGCGACATCGCCACCGTCTCGACGTCCTGCTCCCACAGCCGGCTGCGGGCGGGGTCCTCGCGCAGCGCCAGCACGGTGCCCGACCGGTGGCGCGGCTCGCGGCCGGGACCGCTGACGGCGCTGCGCACCTGGTGGGCGATGCGGATCAGGTCGTCGTCGAGCATGGAGGTGCCGACGAAGAGCACGTGCCGGGTGAGCAGCAGGGAGTGCAGGACGCCGGCCAGCGCGGCCCGCGAGTCACCCAGCTGCAGGTACTCCTCGCGGGTCAGGACGACGCTCGCCGGGTGCGCGGCGTCGCCGTGCAGCTTGAGCAGCCACGGCCGGCCCGGCTGGGCCTCGTCGTAGGGCAGCACCGACAGCTCGCGGCCGATGTCGGCGGCGGCCAGCTCCACCAGCGGGTCGTAGTTGGTCGTCACGAACTCCTGCACCGGCAGGTCGGCGATCAGGGCGTGGGCCAGCGCGTAGGGGCCCGGGCCGAAGCGCTCCTGCACGAACTCCTGGAGCCGCTCGCGCCCCAGCTCGCGGGCCAGCAGCGCCGCGGAGTCCTGCGGCGGCAGCTGGGACAGCCCGGCCCGCAGCTCCCCGTCCAGCCCGGAGCGGCCGGCCAGCTCGTCGAGCAGCTGCTCCCAGGTGGGCAGCCCCGCCGCGGCGCTGACCCCGGCGCCGATGAACAGGGCCAGCTGCCCGCGCCGGGCACGTTCCCCCAGCTGCTGGGCCAGCGTCCGCAGCGGGTCGGGCAGGTCCCAGCCGGCGGTGTCGCCCCGCCGGATCCGCTGCGCGGCGGCGAGGTCGCTGGGGCCGCGCAGGACGAGGGCGACGTCGAAGCCGTGCTCGGCGGCGGCCTCGCGCAGCACCGGCAGCAGCTGCTGGAGGAGGTCACCGCGGCGGCCGGCCGCGCCGCCCCAGCCGGTGCCCAGGGCCGGCAGGCCGACCAGCCGGCGCGCGCGGCCGTGCACCGGCTCGCCCACCTCGCGGCGGGCGACGGCGGCCAGCGCCTCGCGCGCGCCGTCGAGCAGCCAGTCCAGGCCGCGGCCGCGGTCGTCGACGGTGTCGAGCAGCCACACCCGCCGGGACCCGCTTCCCGGCACCTCGAGCACCCGCTCGGCGCCGGACCACTCCAGGTCGACGCAGACGCCCTGGTCGTCCTCGTCGGCGACCAGGTCGTCGGGCAGCAGCTCCCGCCAGCTGCCGGCCACCCGCAGCGTGCGACCGGTGGGCACGAGGACGTCGTCGCACACCAGGCGGGTCAGGTCGGCTCCGACGACGAAGACGTGTCCGCTCACGACCGGGGCACTACCCCGGGACGGCCCCGTCCGGAACCAGCTCAGGCGTTGCCGCAGCCGCCGGCCGCGCAGGCGCAGCCGGCGCACCCGGCCGGCCGGGCCGGCACCGGCTGCGCGGCGACCGCCCGCAGCCCGGCCGCGCCGACCAGCACCGGCACCGCGGCCAGACCGGCGGCCAGCGCGGCGACGACCGTCGCGACGGCGGCCGCGCGGCCGGTGCCCTGGACGGCCGCCGTGACGGCCAGCAGCCCGCCGACCAGCACGGCCCACACCAGCAGGGCCGAGCCGGCGCGGCGGGCGGCACCCCCGCGCGCGGAGGCCACCGCCGCGGCCGCCAGCAGCCCCAGCGGCACGCCGGCGAGCAGCACCCACCCGGTGCCCACCGCGGAGACGGCGGCGACGGCGAGCGCCGCGAGGCCACCGGCGACGGCTCCGCCGCCGAGGCGCAGCGCACCGGCCCGCCGCAGGCCCGCGCCGCGGACGGCGGCGAGCAGGCCGAGGGCGCCCAGCAGCAGGCGGGCGCCCAGGTCACCGGTCAGGACGGCGACCACCGCGAGCACGAGCAGCAGCACGCCGAGCAGCGCCCGGACCGGCCATGCCCGGCGGGCCGCCTCCCGGGAGCCGGGAGCCCCCGCCAGCCCCGCCGTCGTCCGTCCTGCCGTCGTCCGTCCTGCCGTCGGTGTCGCCACGTCGGCCAGTGTCCCGCACGCCCGCCACTCGCCGGCGGCACACCCGGCGGCACACCCGTGCCCGTGCGACGCTCCCGGAGCCGCGCAGCGGAGGCGGCGCGGGAGGACGGACGGCGTGACGGACGGCGGGCGGACGGCGTGACGGACGGCGGCGCACCGGTGACCCAGCGGGCGGCGCACAGCCCGGTCCTGCGGCACACCGCCCGGGCGGGCCTGCTCGGCTACGCGCTCATCCACCTGCTGGTCGCCTGGCTGGCGCTGCAGCTGGCGTGGGGGCCGGGGCGCTCGCGGACCGGGGGCCGGTCCACCGACTCCGCCGGGGCGCTGGACGTGCTGGCCGAGTCCCCGTTCGGCGACGCCCTGCTGTGGGTGCTCGCGGTGGCCCTGGCCGGCCTGTGCGCCTGGCAGGCGGTCGAGGTCCTGCGCCACCACCGCGAGGTGCCCGCTCCCGGTCCGCGGCGGCGGCGGGCGCTGGTGCAGGTGGTCAAGACGGTCGGCACCGCGGTGCTGTACGGCTTCCTCGCCGTGTCCGCGGGCCGGGCGGCGCTGGGACTGCGCGCCGGGCGCGCGCAGGAGCAGCAGACCGTGCGCGGCGTCCTGTCCTGGCCCGGCGGGCAGCTGCTCGTGGTCGCCGTCGCCCTGGTCGTGGTGGGCATCGGCGTCTACCACGTGCGCAAGGGCTGGCGGTCGGACTTCCTCGGCGAGATCGACCTGTCCTCGGTCTCCCCGGCGCTGTGCGCCCTGACCGCGCGGCTCGGGCAGGTCGGCTTCGTCCTCAAGGGCGTCGCGCTGGTGCTGGTGGGCAGCGTCGTCGGCTGGGCGGCGGCCACCTTCGACCCCGCGAGCGCCACCGGCCTCGACGGTGCCCTGCGGGCGGTGGCCACCGGGCCGTTCGGCCCGTGGGTGCTCACCGTGGTCGCCACCGGGCTGGCCACCTTCTCCGTGTACCTGCTGGCGCGGGCCCGGCACCCGGTCGGCTGACCGCGTGCGACGACGCGGCGGGTGGGTCCCCGCTGTGCCACGCTGATCCGTCACACGGGGGTGCCGAGAGGAGACCGACCATGGGCGGGCAGCGCACGACGACGGGTGCCGCCGGCCGGGCCGGGGACAGCGAGGCCCTGGAGCACCTGGCCCGGATCGGGCTGATCGCCTACGGGATGGTCCACGTGCTGGTCGCCTGGCTGGCGCTGCAGCTGGCCTGGGGCGGCGGCGGGCAGTCGGCCGACCAGTCCGGTGCGCTGGCCACGCTGGCCGCCACACCGGTCGGCAAGCCGCTGCTGTGGGTGCTGGCCGTCGGGCTGGTCGCCCTGGCGCTCTGGCAGGCCGCCGAGGTGCTGCGCTGGCGGTCGGGCTGGTCGGCGTCCGGCGACCAGCGGAGCCGGGCGCTGAAGAAGTCGGGCAAGGCGCTGGTCAAGGCCGTCGTGTACCTGGCGCTGGCCTGGACGGCCTTCCGCTTCGCCACCGGGGGCGGGCAGTCCAGCTCCGGGCAGCAGCAGCAGACGACGGCCGGCGTCCTGGGCTGGCCCGGCGGGCGATGGCTGGTCGCCGCGGCCGGTCTGGTGCTGGTGGGCGTCGGCGTCCACCACGTCGTCAAGGGCCTGAAGAAGAGCTTCCTCAAGGAGATCGACCTCGCGTCGGCGCCGCCGGCGGCGGAGCGGACGGTGACCCGCCTCGGCCAGGCCGGCTACCCGGCCAAGGGCGTGGCGCTGGCGCTGGTCGGCGCGCTGCTGGTGTACGCGGCCCTCACCTTCGACCCCGCGAAGGCCTCGGGTCTCGACGGCGCCCTGCGCACGATCCTCGACGCGCCGTTCGGGCAGCTGCTGCTCACGCTCGTCGCGCTCGGCATCGCCGCGTTCGGCGCGTTCTGCTTCGTCCGGGCCCGCTACCCGGAGCGCACCTGAACGCCACCGGCGACGATCGGCCGGTGCCGCGCGCCCGTGCCCTCCTCGGCCGCGTGCACCGGGCGGTGGAGGCGGCGCGGGAGGTCACCGACCACCCGGTGCTGGCGGCCGCGGCCCGGGTGGGGCTGGTGGCCTACGGCGTCGTCCACCTGCTCATCGGCTGGCTGATCGGGCGGCTGGCCGCCGGGGCCGACGACACCGACGCCGACCAGACCGGCGCGCTGCAGACGGTTGCGGCCACCCCCGGCGGGTCGGTGCTGCTCTGGGCCATCGGCCTGGGCCTGCTGGCGCTGGCGCTGTGGCAGGGCGGTGAGGTGCTGCTGTGGTGGCGGGGGCTGGTCGACCGCGCGCACCGCACCCGGACCGCGGTGGTGTGCGCCAAGTGCCTGGCCAAGGCGGCCGTCTACGCCGTCCTCGGGGTCACCGCGCTGCTGTTCGCGGTGGGCGCCGAGTACGAGGCCGACGAGCGGCTGCGCGAGCTGACCGGCGAGACGCTCGAGGTGCCCGGCGGCGCGTTCGCGGTGGGCGCCGCCGCGGTCGGGGTCGTGGCGCTGGGCGCCTACTCGGTGCTGCGCGGGATCACCGGCGGCTTCATGCGCGACATCGACCTGCCCGCCGCGCCCGACCGCTGGGAGCCGGCGATCGAGGTCATCGGCCGGGTCGGCTACGCGGCCAAGGGCGTGGCGTTCGGCGTCGTCGGTGTCCTGCTGTTCCGCGCGGCGACGACGGCCGACGTCTCCACCGCCACCGGCCTCGACGGCGCGATGACGGCGATCAGCCACACCGGTGCCGGCCCGGCGCTGCTCACCGTCGTCGCCGTGGGCTTCGCCGCGTTCGGCGTCTACGCGCTGGCCCGTGCCCGCTACCCCGACCGCGACCCGTCCTCCTAGGGCGCGGACCTCCCTGCAGGGTCCCTCCGCCTGAGCCTGCGAGGCGTGGGGGGCACGGGGGTCCTTCAGGTCCTCGGGCCGCCGGCGACGTAGACGACCTGGCCGGAGACGAAACCGGCGCCCTCGCTGACGAAGAAGGACACCGTGTGCGCGATGTCCTCGGGGACGCCGGCGCGGGCCACCGGGATGGCCGCGGCGCGCTCGGCCACGTACTCCTCCCAGTTCCGGCCGATCCGCTCGGCGGTGGCCCTGGTCATCTCGGTCTGGATGAAGCCGGGGGCGATGGCGTTGGCGGTGACGCCGAACTTGCCCAGCTCGATGGCCAGCGTCTTGGTGAAGCCCTGCAGCCCGGCCTTGGCCGTCGAGTAGTTGGCCTGGCCGCGGTTGCCCAGCGCCGAGGTGCTGGACAGGTTGACCACGCGACCCCAGCCGGCGGCGACCATGTGCTCCTGGCAGGCCCGGCTCATGAGGAACGAGCCGCGCAGGTGCACGTGCATGACCAGGTCCCAGTCGGCGTCGGTCATCTTGAACAGCATGTTGTCGCGGGTGACGCCGGCGTTGTTGACCAGCACCACGGGCGGGCCGAGCTCCGCGGCGATCCGGTCGACGGCGGCCTGCACCTGCTCGGCGTCGCCCACGTCGGCCCCCACCCCGAGCGCGCGCCCGCCGGCGGCCTCGATCGCCCGCACCGTCCCGGCGGTCGAGCCCTCGTCGAGGTCGAGCACGGCCACGGCGAAGCCGTCGGCGGCCAGGCGCAGCGCGGTGGCCGCGCCGATGCCGCGGGCGGCGCCGGTGACGATCGCGACGCGGGCGGGGGTCTCGCTCATGGGGCCGTTCTCCTCGGGGTCGGGGGCTGCCGGCCGATCATGCCGGGCAGCCCCCGGACGCGCCGAGCGGGGTGCTACACCCGCTCGAGGACGGCGGCCAGCCCCTGCCCGCCGCCGATGCACATCGTCTCCAGGCCGTAGCGGGCCTCGCGCCGGGCCATCTCCCGGGTCAGCGTGGCCAGGATGCGGCCCCCGGTGGCGCCGACCGGGTGGCCGAGGGAGATGCCCGAGCCGTTGACGTTGGTCCGCTCGAAGTCGGCCTCGGTGAAGCCCCACTCGCGGGTCACGGCGAGGACCTGGCTGGCGAAGGCCTCGTTGAGCTCGATCAGGTCGATGTCGGACAGCTTCAGGCCGGCCAGGTCGAGCGCCTTCGCCGTCGCCGGGACCGGACCGATGCCCATGGTCTTCGGCGGCACGCCTGCGACCGCCCAGGACACCAGCCGGGCCAGCGGGCGCAGGCCCAGCTCGGCGGCCTTCTCCGGCGAGGTCACGACGCAGACGGCGGCGCCGTCGTTCTGGCCGCTGGCGTTGCCGGCCGTCACGGTGGCGTCCGGGTCGTCCTTCCCCATGATCGGCCGCAGCCTGGCGAGGGTCTCGACGTTCGAGTCGGGGCGGATGTGCTCGTCGCGCTCGACCACGGTGTCGCCCTTGCGGCCCTTCACGGTGACCGGGACGATCTCGTCGGCGAAGCGGCCCTCCTCGGTGGCGGCGGCGGCCCGCTGGTGGCTGCGGACGGCGTACTCGTCCTGCTCCTGGCGGGAGACGGAGTACTCGCGGCGGAGGTTCTCGGCGGTCTCGAGCATGCCGCCGGGCACCGGGTGGTTGACCCCGCCGGCGGTGACGCGGCCGCGGGCCAGGCCGTCCTGCAGCAGGACGCCGGGGCCGGCCTTGACGCCCCAGCGCATGGCCTGCGAGTAGAAGGGCGCGTTGCTCATCGACTCCGCGCCACCGGCGAGGACGACCTCGGCGGCACCGGTCTGCACCTGCATCGCTGCGTACAGGACCGCCTGCAGGCCCGACCCGCAGCGGCGGTCGACCTGGATGCCGCCGGCGGTCACCGGCAGGCCGGCGTCCAGGGCGGCGACGCGGCCGAGGGCCGGGGCCTCCATCGTCGGGTAGCAGTGGCCGAGGACGACGTCGTCGACCGACTCCGGCGGCAGGCCGGTGCGCTCCACCAGCGCGCGGACGACGATGCTGGCCAGGTCCTGCACGGGCACGTCCCGCAGTGACCCCCCGAAGCCCCCGACCGGGGTCCGCAGCGGCTCACAGATGACCGCGTCACGCACGGCGTCCTCCTCCTCGACTCGGCCGCGCCGGCTCGGGTCCAGCGCCGCCGCCGAGTCTGCTCCCCCGGACGCCGGTCCGCGCAGTCAGGTCACGAGCACGGGCCCGCCCCGAGCTCGCGAGGGGTAGGGCAGGCGGCCTCCCTGCAGGGAGGTTCTCCCTCAGGCGGCGCCGGCGCCGGACTCGACCTGCTCGACGGCGAGGAGGTCCCACAGGCCGGTGACCTGCAGCGCGCGGGCCACGGCGCGGGTGCCGACGAGCACGCGCAGGCGGGCGCCCTGGCCGGCGGCGGTGCGGTGGGCGATGGCCAGCGTCGAGAGACCGGCCGAGTCGAGGAAGGTCACCGCCTCGAGGTCGACGACCACCTCGCGCGGCTGCCCGGCGAACGCCTCCTCGAGCGCGCGGCGCAGCCGCGGCGCGGTCGAGCAGTCGACCTCGCCGGTGAGGACGAGGCGGGCGCTGCCGTCGACGGCGAGGGCCTCGACGGTCAGCAGGTCGTCGGTGGGGCTCGGGGACACGGTGGTCACGGCGCGCCTCTCGATCGGGGAACGGCCCGTACGGAGCGGGCGGCCCGTGGGCCACACCACGGCGCGGAGTCCGGCATCGGGATGCACGGCTGCACGTTTGAACCGCTCCCCGACCGTAGGCGTGGGCCTGGGTGCGACGCAAGGGCCGGGGCCGGTCTCGGATGTCCGGGCGGCGTGGCGTCCACCGTGCCGTCCGCCGTGCCGTCCGCCGTGTCGTCCGCCGTGTCGTCCGCCGCCGTCGACCGGGCGTCCTGCCTGCGCCGACGCGGGCGCGACCGGCTCCTCGCCGACACGGGGATACTGGTCGGCGTGACCAAGCGGCTGTGGCTGGCGGGCCTGATCTGGGCGGCGGTGTCCGGCGTGGCGTTCCTCGCCCTGGGCAACGCCATCGTCGCCACCGGCCTGGCCGTCTTCGGGTTCGTGCTGCTGGTGGTCCTGGCGATGGCCGGCGACTGGGAGCAGCACCCCGACTTCGAGGAGCGCGAGCTCGCCCGCGCCCGCCGGCGCGCCGCCAGGCGGCAGCGCACCGCCGGTGCCCGCGCCAGGGACCGGGAGCGCTGGGAGGCCCACCAGGCGCGCAAGGCGGAGAAGGCCCGCGCCCGGACGCCGGGGGACGACGGCCGGGTCTGACCCCGGCGGGACGGGCCTCCCTCAGCCGACGGCGTCCTCCGCGGCGAGGTCGGCGGCCCGGCCCGGCTCGGCGAACGCCTCGGCCAGCGCCTGCCGCACCGACCAGGCGCCGGCCCGCCAGGCCAGCGCCCGGCCGAGCGCGCCGGGGGTGCCGTCCACGTGGTCGACCGCGTCGTCCGGCCACCAGGCCACCGGCCGGCCCTCGACGAGCAGCGGCTCGTGGACGGCGACCTCGCCGGCCAGCTGCACGACCCCGAGCCGCGCTGCGGCCAGCTCAGACCCGGGGACCGCCGACCACGGCTGCCGCCGCGCCGGGGCGCTGGTCACCGTGCCGTGCACGCGCTCCGCGGCCAGCGGCAGGTCGAGCAGGTCGGCCACCCGCCCCGGCGCGCCGCCCGCGGGCACCAGCTGCGCGTCGACCAGCGGCCGCAGCCACGGGGCGTCGAGCACCACCACCGGCTCCCGCCCGGGGTCGGCCACCCGGTCCGGAGCCACCCGCACGCGCGCCGGCGGGTCGACGTCGAGGCCGTCGAGGGCCGCCGCCAGCCGGGCGTACACCGTGCGCAGCACCGCCGCCGGCACCGTGCGGGCGGGGTCGCCGAGCCGGTCGAGCAGGTCCAGGGCGCCGTCGACGTCGGCCAGCACGTCGTCCACCGCGGCCGGGACGTGCAGCCGACCGAGCACCTCCGGCGGCCCGTGCGCCTCGTCGTACAGCCCCTGCAGCTCCCCGCTGCCGGGCGCGCGGAGCCGGTCGGGCCGGCGGCCGTCCAGCACCGGGTGCGTGGTCAGCCACCAGCGCAGGTAGCCGGGCACCGGGACGCCGTCGAGGACGACGTCGGCCCACGCCTCCTCGCCGACCGCGGCCAGCAGCGGCAGCGCACCGGCCCAGTCGGCCACCAGCTCGAGGTCGCGGACGGCGGTGAGCGGCGGCCACGCCGGCGGCGGCGCCCCGGGCGGCAGCCGGTCGAGGACCGCCTCGGCCCACTCGTCGGCCGCGTCGACGTCGAGGTCGTCGGGGTCCTCGCCGCGGACCAGCGCGAAGCCGGACAGGACGCCGGCCGCCTGCAGGGCCGCGGGGTCGGCGGTGGCGGCGAAGGCCGCGTCGAGCGTGCCGAGGGCGCCGTCGGCGAGCACCGCGGCCAGCGGCGCCCCGGGCACGAGCAGCTCCCCCGCCGGCGCCCACGCCCCCGCGTCGTCGGGCAGCGCCAGCTCGGCCAGCCACGGCAGCTCACCGGGTGCGGTGCCGGCGGCGGCGACCAGGGCGAGCACCGCGTGCGCGAGGTCGGCCGGGTCGGCGTCACCCCAGCCCTCCTCCACGGCGTCCACCGACTCCTCCACCGCCGAGCGCACCGCGGGGTCGGCGAGCACCGCCGCCGCGGTGGCCGGGGAGGCGCCGAGGCGCTCGAGCAGCCGCCGGGCCGCCGGCGGCGCGACCGCCTCCGGGTGGGCCACCCGCAGCGACAGCGGGCCGAGCCGCTCGACGGGGAGGTCGTCGGCCGGCAGCAGCACGCCGGCCGGCCCGGGAGCCGTGCGGCCGTCGGCCAGCGGCACCGGCAGCGCGCCGAGCTCCTCGCGGTCGGCGCCGTCGAGGGCCGCGTACAGCCGCGCCCACCACGCCGGCGGCCGCGCCACCCCGCCCACGGCCTCGACCACCTGCGCGAGCCCCACCCGCCGCACGCCGAGCGCGGCCAGCGCGGGGCCGCCGTCGCGCCGCGACCACGCCGCGGGCAGCAGCCCCGGCAGCACGCCGGCCAGGACGGCGACCCGCTCCTCCGCGGCGTCGTCGAGGACGGCGACCCGCTCCTCCGCGGCGTCGTCGAGGACGGCGGCGCGGTCAGGGGTCTGCCGCACCTCCCCGTCCTCGTCGTCGGCGGCCGGCAACCAGGCCACCGTCCGCAGCCGGTCGAGCGCGGCGCTGCCGAGAGCGGCGTCGAGCGCGGCGCCGGCCAGGCCGATCCGCGGGACGAGCGCGAGGACCGCGGGGTCCGGCGGGAGCGCGAGCAGCAGGTCGGCGTAGGTCTGCGCCGCCACGGCCACCAGCGCGTCGGTGACCGGCCCCGGCGCCACGTGCCGGCGGTCGGGACCGAGCGGGAACGGCGCGACCAGGCGCACCGGCAGCGACAGCGGCTCGTCGCTGGGCGTCGGCGCGTGCACCACCTGCCGCCCCGGCAGGGGCAGGGGGCGGCCGTCGTCGTCGAGCGGCACCGCCCAGGTGACCGTGTACCCGCGGCGGGCGCGCTCCTCCACCGGGCGCTCGGCGAAGAGGTCCTCGGGCAGCTCGCCGGTGCGCTCCTCCACCCGCCAGGTCGTCGTCCGGTCGCCGTCGCGCAGGCGCGCCAGGGGTCGGGTGCGCGAGCACGACAGCGTCCGGGCCGCCCCGTCGACCACCACCTCGACCTCCGCCAGACCGGGCAGCGCGAGCAGCAGCTCGGCGTCCAGCTCCTCCAGCGCCGCGCGGACGGCGGCCCGCGCGCCCGGGCGCAGGGGCAGCACGACCTCGGTGGCGAAGCCCTCCCGTGGCGCCCCCTCGGCCGGCCAGGGCAGCCGCAGCACGGGGACGACGCCCTCCCGGCGGGCGACCTCGTCGGCGAGCGCCGGCAGGTCGGCGATCTCGGCGCGGGTGCGGGCGGCGCTGAAGCGCACACCGCCGTGCGTCGAGTGCACGGCCGGCTCGTCGCTGACGGCGAGCACCGCGGCGAAGCCCACCCCGAACCGGCCGACGGTCTGCACCGGCGACCCGCCCGCTCCCGCGGGACCGCCGTCCGCCGGGAGCTGCTCCCGCTTGGCCGAGGCCCGCAGGCTCGCCAGGCCGGCGACACCGGCGGCGTCCAGCGGCGCCCCGGTGTTGGCCGCGTGCAGCACCTCGCCGCCACCCCCGACGTCGGCCAGCTCCAGCCGCAGCCGGCCCACGACGCCGGCGCGCACCGCGGCGTCGGCGGCGTTCTGCGCCAGCTCGACCAGCAGCCGGTCGCGGTAGCCACCGCGGACGAGGTCCTCCTCGGCGTTGGCGTCCTCGCGGAAGCGCGCCGGGGAGTCGCTCCACGCGGCGAGCACCCGCCGGCGCAGGCGCGCGGTGTCGAAGGGGTCGGCCACGAGGTCAGCATGGCAGCGCGCGGGCCCTCCGGACGTGTCCCGACCGGCCTCCTCCAGGGGCTCGCGAGGCGAGCAGGGGGACCGGTTCTCCTCCCTGCGCACGGAGAACCCGACGGTAACCTGCGCCACATGTCGCGCGCCGAGCAGATGGACACGGTCACCGGCGCCGCCGCCGGCACGGTCGACCGGCACGGCACCCCCGCGACCTTCGCGTCCACCGACCCGGCCGGCGGCGCCGTCGTCGGCGTCTTCCCGGTGCACGACGCGCGGGCGGTGCAGCAGACCGTGGACCGCGCCCGCCCCGCGGCGCGGCGCTGGGCCGAGCTCGGGTTCGACGGCCGCCGGCAGCGGCTGGCCGCCTACCGCGGCCACCTCGCCCGGCACCTGCACGAGCTGGCCGACCTGGTGCACCGGGAGAACGGCAAGCCGCGCGCCGACGCGGTCCTCGAGATCAGCCTGACCATCGAGCACCTGGCCTGGGCCGCGGCGCACGCGCGGAGGACCCTCGGCCCGCGCCGCGTGCGCGCCGGGCTGCTGGCGGCCGACCACGCCGCGTACCTCGAGTACCAGCCGCTCGGCGTCGTCGGCGTCATCGGCCCGTGGAACTACCCGGTGTTCACGCCGATGGGCTCGATCGCCTACGCCCTGGCCGCCGGCAACGCCGTCGTCTTCAAGCCCTCGGAGCACACCCCGGCGGTGGGCGCCTGGCTGGCCGCCGCGTGGCGGGCCGCCGTCCCCGACGTCGCCGACGCCCTCCAGGTGGTCACGGGCAACGGCTCGACCGGCGCCGCGCTGTGCCGCGCCGGCGTGGGCAAGCTGGCCTTCACCGGCTCGGCGCCCACCGGCCGGAAGGTCATGGCCGCCTGCGCCGAGACGCTCACCCCGGTGCTCATGGAGCTCGGCGGCAAGGACGCGATGATCGTCGACGACGACGCCGACGTGGCCGCCGCCGCCGACGCCGCCGTCTGGGGCGCGATGAGCAACGCCGGGCAGACCTGCATCGGCATCGAGCGCGTCTACGCGACCTCCGCCGTCTACGACCGGTTCGTCGCCGAGGTCACCGAGCGGGTGCGCGGCCTGCGGCCCGGGTCCGACGACGAGGCCGCCTACGGCCCGATGACGATGGCGTCGCAGACCGACGTCGTCCGCCGGCACGTGGCCGACGCGACGTCCTCCGGCGGCCGCGCGGTGACCGGCGGCACGGTCGAGGGCGGCTTCGTCGCCCCGACCGTGCTGCTCGAGGTCCCCGAGACCTCGGCCGCCGTGCAGGAGGAGACCTTCGGCCCGACGCTCACCATCACCCGGGTGCGCGACGCCGAGGAGGCGCTCGAGCGCACGAACGCGACGTCCTACGGCCTGGCCGGCGCGGTGTTCTCCCGGTCGAGGGCGCGCGCGATGGACCTCGCCCGCCGGATGCGCAGCGGCATGACCAGCGTCAACTCGGTGCTGACCTTCGCCTCGGTGCCGGCGCTGCCCTTCGGCGGCGTGGGCGAGAGCGGCTTCGGCCGGATCCACGGCGAGGACGGGCTCAAGGAGTTCACCCGCGCCAGGGCGATCACCCGTCGGCGCTTCGCCCTGCCGGTGGACCTGATGAGCTTCCGCCGTCCACCGGCCGCCGCCGACGCGCTGGCCCGGCTGATGGGCGTGGTGCACGGCCGGCACCCCTGAGCGCCGCCGCACCCGACGTCGTCGGGCCGGCCCGGCCCCTGGCCGCGGCTGTTCCCCGCGCGCCGCGGCTCCTGCAGGACCGGCGACGCGCGAGGGAGGCCCGCACCACGCGCGCCAGGGCCTGTCCCCGGCAGGTCGGCCGGCGCATCCTCGGTCCCGGCCGGCCGGGACATCCCTCCCGGTCCTGCCCGGCGGCCGCCCCGTGTGCGGGGACGGCCGCCGGATCGACGCTTCCTCCACGCGGGCGACCGGCGCCCGAGGAACCGAGGGAGGGGACATGTCCACGGTGCTGGTCAAGGTCGGCGGTGCCGCCGCCGCGCTGTCCGGTGTGCTGGTCGTCGTCCAGGAGGTGTGGTCGCTGGCCGTCGGGGGGCTGGCCGAGGGGCGCGCCGAGTCGGCGGTGCACACGACTCAGATGCTGCTGCTGGTCCCCGGCTTCGTGGGGCTCTACCTGGTCCAGCAGCACGCCATGGGACGCTTCGGCCAGGTCGCGACCCTGGTCGCGCTGCTCGGCAGCACGGCCATGTTCGGCGCGGCGCTCACCGAGGTGACCCTGCTGCCCGAGCTGACCGCCGAGGGCTCCCCGCTCGTCGACGACCCGGGTCCCGTGGCCGTCGCCGTCTTCCTGGCGGCGTTCGTCACCTGGATCGCCGGCCTGCTGCTGTTCGGGGTCGCCACCTGGCGGGCCGGCGTGCTGCCGCGGCGGGCCGGGGCGCTGCTCGTCGTCGGGCTGCTGGTCGGGCTCGGGCTGAACGGGTTCGTGCCGGGGGTCCTCGTCCTCTACGCCGCGGGTCTGGTGTGGCTGGGCGTCGCGGCCGCGACCCGGCCGGTCCCGCGGCCGGCGGTCAGCGCACCGGCGGCCCTGGTCCCGTGACCGCCGCCGGGGCACGGGAGGCCGGACGGTGCCCGCCGTCCCGGTGACCCCCCGGGCGCACAGCGACTCCGGCTCCGGCCGCCTCGTCGGGGCGGCCGGAGCCGCCGTCACGCTCGCCCTCGGGGTGTTCACCGTCGTGGGGGGCGCCCGCACCGGCACCGGGGACTCGCTGCCGCTGCTGGCCACCGTGGTGCCGGCGGGACTCCTCGGGAGCCTCGTGGTCGCCGCGCGCCCCGCGGACCCGGTGGGCCGGTCGCTGCTCGCCGGAGCCGTGCTCGTCCTGCTCGGGTGCGCCGGTGAGGAGTGGGTGCTGCTCGGGCTGCCCGGCCGCGACCTCGCGGTGTGGTCGCAGACCTGGACCTACCAGGCCGGGCTCGTCCCGCTGTTCGTGCTGGTGCCGCTGTACTTCCCCGACGGCCGGCTGCCCTCCCCCCGGTGGCGGCCGGTCGCGTGGGCGGCGGTGGTCCTGACGCCGCTGCTGGGACTGGTGCTGGCCTTCTCGACACGCGCCGTGCCGATCGGGGACGTCGAGCACCCGAACCCGTTCGTGCTCCCGGTGCCGGCCTGGCCGGGCGACGCCCTCGGGGTCCTCGTCCCGGTCCTGGTGCTGCTCGCCGCGGCGAGCGTGGTCGTCCGGCTGCGCCGTGCCCGCGGTCCGGAGCGGGCCCGCGTCGCCCTGCTGGTGTACGCGGTCGTCCTCACGGCGCTCGCGTTCCTCACCGACGCCGCCGTCGCCCTCGGGTGGCCCGGCGCCTACGACGACGTGTTCACCGTCGTCCAGGTCGTCCCCGTGACGGTCGTGGCCGCGGCCGCCGTCTCGGTGCTGCGCCACCGGCTGTTCGACGTGGAGCGGGTGCTCGACCGGACCCTGCTGTGGTCGCTGCTCACCGGCTGCGTCCTGCTCGTCTACGTCGCCGCCGTCGGGGCGCTGGCGGTCGTGTCGGTCGACGGGCCGGGGGCCGGGTTCCTGGCGGTCGCCGTCGTGGCCGTGGCGGTCGCACCGCTGCGGGCGTGGCTGCAGCGCCGGGTGGACCGGCTCGTCTACGGCGGCCGGGCCGACCCCTACCGGGCGCTGACCCTGCTCGGCCGGCGCCTGGAGTCGGCGCTCACCCCCGCGGCGGCGCTGGCGTCGGTGGTGACGGCGGTCGCCGAGGCCCTGCGGCTGCCGTTCGTGGCGATCGAGTCCCGCACGCCCCGGGGGTACGAGACGGCGGCCGCGCACGGCGCACCTCCGCGGGCCGACGCCGAGCCGGTCGCCGTCCCCCTGGTGCACGCCGGCGAGGAGGTGGGCCGGCTGGTGCTCGGCGGGCGCGGACGACGGCTGGAGCTGGCGCCCGGCGACCGCCGCCTGCTCGAGGACCTCGCCCGGCAGGTCGGCGTCGCCCTGCACGCGGTGCAGGTGGCCGAGGAGGCCCGCCGGCTGGCGGCCGACCTGCAGCAGTCCCGCGAGCGGCTGGTGCTGGCGCGGGAGGAGGAGCGGCGCCGCATCGGCCGCGACCTGCACGACGGCCTCGGGCCCCAGCTGGCCGGGCTCACGATGACCGCCGAGGCCGCTCGTGACCTGGTGGGGGTCGACGACACCCGCGCCGCGGAGCTGCTCGACGGCCTGCTGCGGCGCTCGGACGCAGCGGTCGGCGAGGTCCGCCGCATCGCCCACCAGCTCCGCCCGCCGGCGCTCGACGCCCTGGGCCTGGTGGAGGCCCTGCGCAGCCACGCCGCCACGGTGCGGGGCCTCGACGTCGAGGTCGACGTCCCCGACCTGCCCCCGCTCCCGGCGGCGGTCGAGGTGGCGGCCTACCGCATCGCCCTGGAGGCGGTGCACAACGCGGCCGTGCACGCCGGTGCGGCCACCTGCCGCGTCGAGGTCGGCTGTGCCGGCGGCGCGCTGCACCTCACGGTGGCCGACGACGGCCACGGCCTCCCCGAGGCGCCGCCTGCCGGGGTCGGGCTGTCGTCGATGGCCGAGCGGGCCGCCGAGCTCGGGGGGAGCTGCACGCTCACCCGGGGGCCGGCCGGCGGCACCGTGCTGCGCGCGACGCTGCCCTGCGCGGCCGGGGCACCGGGCGGGAGGTGAGCACCGTGGACGCGCTGCGGGTGCTGGTCTGCGACGACAGCGACACCTTCCGCGAGGGGCTGCGCGCGCTGCTGTCGACCAGCGCCGAGGTCGACGTCGTCGGCGAGGCGGCCGACGGGGCGTCGGCCGTCGAGGCGGCGCTGGCCCTCCAGCCCGACGTCGTCCTCATGGACCTGACCATGCCGGGGACCGGCGGGGTGGAGGCGACCCGCCGGCTGCTCGCCCACAGCCCGCACATCGCCGTCCTCGTCCTGACGATGGCCGAGGACGACGCCTCGGTCTTCGCCGCGCTGCAGGCCGGGGCGCGCGGCTACCTGCTCAAGGGGGCGCGCAAGGCGGAGATCCTGCGCGCGGTGCAGGCGGTCACCGACGGCGGGGCGGTCCTCGGCGCACCGGTGGCCACCCGGCTCGCCGCCCTGGTCGCCGGCCGGCCGCGCCCGGAGTCGGTCTTCCCCGACCTGTCGGCGCGGGAGCGGGAGGTCCTGGTGCTGCTCACCGAGCACCTGACCAACGGGGAGATCGCCGCCCGGCTCGGGCTGTCGGAGAAGACGGTGCGCAACCACCTGTCCAACGTCCTCGCCAAGCTGCGGGTGGCCACCCGGGCCGAGGCCGTCGCGGCCGCCCGCCGCGCCGGCCTGTGACCCGCCTCAGCCGTGCGTGGTGGCGGCCGAGGCGGTGGTGGGCTCGGTCGGGACGGCGGGCGCGACCGGGACGGGGCGACGGCGGATCGAGATCGACAGCGCCGCGGCGAGCAGGCACAGGCCCCCGGCGAGGAACCAGGCCAGGTCGTAGGAGCCGGTGACGTCGCGGATCACGCCGCCGCCGAACGCCGCGAACGCCGAGCCGACCTGGTGCGAGGCGAAGACCCAGCCGAAGACCACCGGCGCCCGGGCGCCGAAGTGCTCGCGGCACAGCGCCAGGGTCGGCGGCACGGTGGCCACCCAGTCGAGGCCGTAGAAGACGATGAACGCGACCATGCTGACGTGCAGGTGCGGCCCGAACAGGGTCGGCAGCAGGAACAGCGAGGCGCCGCGCAGGCCGTAGTAGGCCAGCAGCAGCACGCGCGGGTCGGCGCGGTCGGTGAGCCAGCCCGAGAACACGGTCCCGGCGATGTCGAACAGGCCGACGACGGCGAGCAGGGACGCCGCGGTCGTCACCGGCATGCCGTGGTCGTGCGCGGCCGGGATGAAGTGCGGCTGCACCAGGCCGTTGGTCGACAGCCCGCAGATGAAGAACCCGCCGGCCAGCAGCCAGAACGGCCGGTGGCGGGCGCCCTCGACCAGCCCGCGGACGGCGGCCCGCGCCGCGCCGGTGCGCACCGGGTCGACGTCGTCGGCCGCCGTCCCGCCGTAGGGGACGACGCCGACGTCGCGGGGCCGGTCGCGCAGCAGCCAGGCCACCAGCGGGACGACGGCGAGCGCCGCGGCCGTGGTGCCCAGCGACGCGGCCCGCCAGCCACCGCTGGTCTCGGCGACCGCGGCCACGACCGGGAGGAACACCAGCTGGCCGGTGGCCCCGCCGGCGGTGAGGATCCCCGAGACCAGGCCGCGCCGGGCGACGAACCAGCGGCCGGTCACCGTGGCCACCAGCGACAGCGCCATCGACCCGGTGCCGAGCCCGACCGCGAACCCCCACAGCAGCACCAACTGCCAGCTCGCCGTCATGAACACGGTCAGGCCGCTGCCCAGCGCCGTCAGCAGCAAGGCGCAGACGACGACCCGCCGGATGCCGAAGCGCTCCATGAGCGCCGCGGCGAACGGCGCGGTCAGCCCGTAGAGCGCCATGTTGACCGCGACGGCGGCCGAGATGGTCGACACCGACCAGCCGAACTCCGCGCGCAGCGGATCGATGAGCACGCCCGGCACCGCCCGGAACGCCGCGGCACCGACCAGCGCCAGGAAGGTCACCGCGGCCACCCACCAAGCGGGGTGGACGCGGCGGACGCGGGACGGCGCGGCGGTGCTCACGAACACAGAGCATGACCGACGGTCCGACTGCCGGACCAGTGGCCCGACGGTCGACACGTGCAGGGATCGGGCCATCAGTCCCGGCACCGCCGCTTCCGCGGGGAGACGGGGTGTCGCCGCAGCGCTGGCTCGCCGGGCAGCGGATCGCGCTGGCCCGCCGGCTGCTGGAGTCCACCGACGCCCCCGTCGACCGGGTCGCCGCCGACGCCGGGTTCGGCACGCCGGCCTCGCTGCGCGCCCACCTGCGCGCCGCGATCGGGGTGCCGCCGGGTACCTACCGCCGCACCTTCCGCGGCGCGTGGGCAGCCACCACCGCCGCGGGGCCGACCCCGGACGGGTGAGGTGTGACGCGCGACTCCCGCGCCGGAGGGCAGGTGCGGCGGCCGCGTCTGGTTGAGTAGGACGTACCGGCGCCGCCCTCGCTCATCCGGAGCACAGGACTCGACGTCGGGCTGGTGCAGCGCCACCGAGGCGCGCCCGGCCGTCCGACGTCGCCGACGGCGCGACCCGCCCCGAGCCCGGGGCCGGCGTGCGCCCGCGTGCGGTGACCGGGGACGGCGACCCGAACCGCCCGAGGAACCGATGACCTCCCCGCAGTCCCCCTCCCCCACCGCCGGCTCCCGGCCGCGCCGACGTCGCGGCGGCCGCGGCCGCGGCGCCGGGGCCACCCCGACCCCCGAGCAGCGCCTCACCGCGGCCACCGCCGCACCGGCCCCTGCCGTCGTCCCGGCCATCGTCCCGGCCATCGTCCCCGCCGGCGACGTCGCCACCGTGCTGCCCACCGACACCACGTTCGAGGCGCTCGGCGTGCCCGCGCCGCTGGTCGAGGTGCTCGGTGCCAGCGGCATCACCGCGCCCTTCCCCATCCAGGTCGCGACGCTGCCCGACTCGCTGGGCGGCCGGGACGTGCTCGGCCGCGGACGCACCGGCTCGGGCAAGACGCTGGCGTTCAGCCTGCCGCTGGTCGCCCGCCTGGCGACCTCCGACAGCCGCCGGCAGGCCCGGCGACCGCGTGCGCTGGTGCTGGTCCCGACCCGCGAGCTGGCCAACCAGGTCCTCGCCGTCGTCGACCCGCTGGCGCGGGCGCTCGGCATGAACGCGACGACGATCTTCGGCGGCGTCGGCCAGAACCCGCAGGTGCAGGCGCTGGCCCGCGGGGTCGACGTCGTCATCGCCTGCCCGGGCCGGCTCGAGGACCTCATCGGCCAGGGTCACTGCGACCTCGGCGCGGTCGAGATCACCGTCCTGGACGAGGCCGACCACATGGCCGACCTCGGCTTCCTCCCCGGCGTGAAGCGGATCATGGACCGGACACCGAAGACCGGTCAGCGGCTGCTGTTCTCGGCCACGCTGGACAACGGCGTCGACGTCCTGGTCAAGCGCTACCTGACCGACCCGACCACCCACTCGGTGGACCCGGCCGTCGCCCCGGTCGCGACCATGACGCACCACGTGTTGCAGGTGACCGCGGCCGACAAGCCGGAGGTGGTCCGCCAGCTGGCCTCCGGGCTGGGCCGCAGCGTGCTGTTCACCCGCACCAAGCACCAGGCCAAGAAGCTGGCCAAGCAGCTCACCGCCGCGGGCGTCCCGGCCGTCGACCTGCACGGCAACCTCAGCCAGAACGCGCGCGAGCGCAACCTCGAGGCGTTCAGCTCCGGGGAGACCCGGGTGCTGTGCGCGACCGACATCGCCGCGCGCGGGATCCACGTCGACGACGTGGCGCTCGTCGTGCACGTGGACCCGCCCGCCGAGCACAAGGCCTACCTGCACCGCTCCGGGCGCACCGCCCGCGCCGGTGCCGGCGGCACGGTGGTCACCGTCTCCACGCCCGACCAGGCCGGCGAGGTGCGCACGCTGGCCCGCCAGGCGGGCATCACCCCGACGGTGAGCCAGGTGCGGCCCGGCGCCGCGCAGATCACCGAGCTCACCGGCCCGGCCGCCCCGCACGTCGAGCCGGCCCCGGCGCCCGCCCCGCAGCCGCAGGGCCAGGGCGGCGGTGGCAGCCGGCGGCGCCGCTCCGGCGGGTCGGCGGCCACCCCGGCGGCCGGCGGGCGCGGCGGCTCGGCCGGCGGCCGTGGCGGCTCGGGCGGCACCGGCTCGGCGGCCGGCGGGAGCTCGGGCCGCGCCACCGGCCCGGCGCGCACCCGCGCCGAGCTGGCCGCCCGGGCCGGCACCCACTCCGCCGCCTCGTTCAGCGGCCGGGGGCGGCGCGGCGGTCGCTGACCTCCCGCGTGTCATCGACGGGACGGCCGGGAGGAGTGCTCCCGACCGTCCCGTCGACCCCGTGAGGTACCCGCCCCTCACCGGGTTCGCCGGCGGCCTGCTCGGCCTGTACCTCACGACGCCGGGCCTGCGGAAGGAGGGCAGCCTGGCGCCCACCGAGCAGGGCCTGCCGGTCGCCAAGGACGTGTGGCTGCTCGGCATCGGCGTGGGCCTGCTCACCCGCGGCACCGTCGACCGGGGCGGCCGGCGGGTCACCGAGGCCGCCGAGACGCTCGCGAAGGCCGACGCGCCCGTCGCCCGCGCCGAGCGCCGGGCCGAGCGGAGGACCGCCCGCACCGCCGCGTGAGCCAGCCGGGCGCCGGCGCGGACCCGCGCGGGACTTTGGTCAGCCGGGGAGGAACACCGTCCCGACCAGTCGCCGGACCCGGTTCCCGCCCGGCTCGTTGGCCATCCGTGCGCGGAGCACCTGCCGCACGTCCTCGAGCAGGCCGGTGAACTCCTCGTCGTCGAGCCAGAGGCCGGCCATCCGGTAGCCGACACCGTCCCGGGCGGGATCCAGCCCGCCCGGGACGTCCGCGGCCCGGTCGACCCAGCGGTCGAAGTCGGCCAGCAGGGCGGCGACGAACGTCCCGAACGCCCGCCGGTGCTCCTCGGCGGTCATCGACGCCGCCTCCCCGGGCCCGACCGAGGCGGCGTCGGTCACGAGCCGGTACGTGCGCTCGGTGCTGCCGCGGACCCGTCGCTCGGCGACCACCTGCAGGACGCCGGCACCGGCGAGCACCCCGACGTGCCGGTACAGCGTCGCGGCCGGGACGTCGGAGAGCTCCGCGTGCAGCTCTCCGGTGGTCAGCGCCCGGTCCCCCAGGAGGGCCTGCACGACCCGGAGACGCACCGGGTGCAGCAGCAGGTCGGCAGTCGCCACGCCCTCTACCTCTCTCACTATTGACAACGGTCTCACTTGTGAGAAGCATGGTGCCATGGCGACGATCGAGACGACATCCGGGACGCTGCGCGTCTCCCTCACCCGGGCCGAGCGGGTCTTCGGACTGCTGCGCGACCTCGAGGTGCCCCTGACCGCGGTGCGCTCCGCGACCGTCGTGCCCGACGGCATCGCCGCAGCCCGCGGGCTGCGCGCGCCCGGACTCGGCCTCCCGGGTCTGCGGCTGATCGGGACGTGGCGACGGCGCGGCCACCGGACCCTGGTGAGCGTGCGCCGCGGCAGCCCGGCCGTGCGCGTGGAGCTCGCGGGGCAGCGCTACGACACCGTCCTCGTGTCGAGCGACGACGCGGCCGCCGTCGCCGCCGACGTGGCCGCACGCCTCGCCCTCCGGTGACCGTGCGCGAGGTGCCCGTGCGCGAGGTGCCCGTGACGGTGCCCGGCTCTCCGCCGCTGGCCGGCACCCTGGCCCTCCCGCGCCTCCCGGGCCCGGCGCCGGCGGTGCTGCTCGCGCCCGGTTCCGGACCGCTGGACCGCGACTCCGACCACCGGCGGGCCCGCTTCGGCGTCACCCGCGCGCTGGCGCACGCCCTCGCCGACGCCGGGCTGGCCTCGCTCCGCTACGACAAGCGCGGCGTCGGCGGCACCCCGGGCGACTGGCGGCGGGCCGGGCTGCGCGACCTCGCCGACGACCTCGCCCGCGCCCGGGACGTGCTCGCCGCCCGGCCCGAGGTCGACGGCGACCGGGTCGTGCTGGCCGGACACAGCGAGGGCGCCCTGCTGGCGGCGGCCGTGGCCGCGCGCGGGGTCCCGGTGGCCGGCGTCGTCCTCCTAGCCGCGTCGGCGCGGCCGGGAGGGGACCTGCTGCGCTGGCAGGCGCGGCAGCTCGGGCCCACCCTGCCGGCGCCCGTCCGCGGCCTGCTGCGGCTGCTGCGCACCGACCTGGAGCGGAAGGTGGCCGCGAACCACCAGCGGATCCTGGCCACGACCACCGACGTCGCGCGCATCGGGGGCGTGCGCCTCAACGCGCGGTGGCACCGGGAGTTCCTGGTCCACAATCCGCGGCGCGACCTCGCCGCGCTGGAGGTCCCCGTCCTGGCGGTGACCGGGAGCAAGGACCTCCAGGTGCCACCGGACGACCTCGAGGTGGTGGCCGCCACCGTCCGGGGACCGGTGGAGACCCTGCTGGTGCCCGACCTCACGCACACGTTGCGCCGCCGGACCGGCCCCGCCTCGGTGCGCGGCTACCGCAGCGAGCTGCGCCGTCCGGTCGACCCGGACGTGCTGGCGGCCGTGGTGGGCTGGTGCCGACGGGTGTGTGCCGTGCCGTTCCCGTCGTGACGCGCCGGACCGGGGTTCCGCAAACTGCCTGAAGGTTGCAGTATCCGCGGGACGGGGTGTCGCCGACGGAGCGGGACCACCGTCGGCTCCGAGGAGGCTCGTGTGTCCCACCCCACCCGCTCCACCCGCCGCAGCGCGGCGCTCGTCCTGGCCCTCGGCGTCGGCCTGCTGAGCGCGTGCTCGGGCGGCGACGACGGCGCCGAGGCGGCGGACGCCGCCTCGACCAGCGCGACGTCGGCGAGCGCCACCACGAGCAGCGCGGCGCCCGAGAGCAGTGCGGCCGCCGGGACCACCACCGCCGCGCCGGCGCCGCCGGCGACCACGGCACCCACCGAGGCCCAGGCGCAGACCCTCACCGCCACCGAGGGCGAGATGTACATCGAGCTCTCCGAGGACACCCTCACCCCGGGCAACTACACCATCGAGGTGGTCAACGAGGGCAACGCCACCCACGACCTGGTGGTCGAGCGGGACGGCTCGGACGTCGCCGCCACCGAGAACATCGCGCCGGGCGCGTCGGCCACGCTCGAGGTCACCCTCGAGGAGGGCGACTACGTCTTCTACTGCTCCGTCGCCAACCACCGGGCCATGGGCATGGAGACCGACGTGACGGTCGGCGCATGACCGGGGGCACCGCGACCAGGACGCCGCGGACCGGCATCGCGATCGGGGTGCTGCGGCTGGTCGGCGCCGCGCTGCTGGCGGCGATCGCCGTCATCCACGGCTACCTGTGGCAGACCGGCTACGACACCATCGAGGTGATCGGCCCGGCGTTCCTGGTGCAGACGGTGCTCGCCGCCGGCGGCGCGCTCCTGCTGCTCGTCGCCCCGCCGCGCCTGGTGGTCTGGGCGGCGCTGCTCGGCGCCGTGTTCGCCGCCGGGTCGCTGGCCGCCCTGGTCCTGTCGACGACGGTCGGGCTGTTCGGCTTCGTGGAGAGCACCGTGGCGAGCCTGTGGTGGGAGTCGTTCTGGGTGGAGGCCGCCGCGGTCGTCGTCCTGACCGCGCTCGCGGTCCTCACCCGCCGGCGGGCCGGCCGCTGACCCCGGGCGGTGGACGGTGAGGGGGGACGTCCACCGCCCGGTTCCTCAGTTGCCGCTGGAGAACGCGGCGTCGAAGGCGGCGGCCGGCGGGTCGAAGGCCAGCCGGCGCACGAACGCCAGGGCCTCGGGGGCGCCGACCAGGCGGTCCATGCCGGCGTCCTCCCACTCCACCGAGATCGGCCCGTCGTAGCCGATGGTGTTGAGCATCCGGAAGCACGCCTCCCACGGGACGTCACCGTGGCCGGTGGACACGAAGTCCCAGCCGCGCCGCGGGTCGGCCCAGGGCAGGTGCGAACCCATCCGGCCGTTGCGGCCGTTGCCGACCTGCTTCTTCGCGTCCTTGCAGTCGACGTGGTAGATCCGGTCCTTGAAGTCCCAGATGAACGACACCGGGTCGAGGTCCTGCCACACGAAGTGGCTCGGGTCCCAGTTCAGCCCGAAGGCCTCGCGGTGCCCGATCGCCTCCATGGTGCGGACCGTCGTCCAGTAGTCGTAGGCGATCTCCGAGGGGTGCACCTCGTGCGCGAAGCGGACGCCGACCTCGTCGAAGACGTCGAGGATCGGGTTCCACCGGTCGGCGAAGTCGCGGTAGCCGGCCTCGACCATCGACTCGGGCACCGGCGGGAACATCGCCACGGTCTTCCAGATCGCCGACCCGGTGAACCCGACGACGGTCTGCACGCCGAGCCTCGCCGCGGCGCGGGCGGTCAGCTCCATCTCCTCGGCCGCCCGCTGCCGGACGCCCTCGGGGTCGCCGTCGCCCCACACGCGCGGGTGGACCATGCCGCGGTGGCGCTCGTCGATCGGGTCGTCGCAGACGGCCTGGCCGTTGAGGTGGTTGGAGATGGCGAAGACGGACAGGCCGTGCTTCTCGAGCAGGTCGAGCCGCTGCTGCACGTAGGAGTCGTCGTTGGCGGCGCGCTCGACGTCGAGGTGGTCGCCCCAGCAGGCGATCTCCAGGCCGTCGTAGCCCCACTCGGAGGCCAGCCGGGCCACCTCCTCGAAGGGCAGGTCGGCCCACTGGCCGGTGAACAGGGTGACGGGACGGGGCATGGGGGTTCCTCTCTCAGATCCGGGTCCACACGGAGTCGGCCGCCGCGCTGCGCTCGACCGCGTCGAGCACCCGCTGCACCTGCAAGCCGTCGGCGAAGGACGGCGCGGGGTCCTCGTCCTTGGCGATGGCGGTGAGCAGGTCGACGACCTGGTGGGTGAAGCCGTGCTCGTAGCCGAGGCCGTGCCCGGCCGGCCACCAGGCCGACACGTAGGGGTGTTCGGGCTCGGTGACGAGGACACGGCGGAAGCCGGCCCGCTCGGCGGGCTCGGAGCCGTCGAAGAACTGCAGGACGTTCATGTCCTCGAAGTCGAAGGCCAGGCTGCCCTCGGAGCCGTTGACCTCGATGCGGATGGCGTTCTTGCGGCCGAGGGCGAAGCGGGTCGCCTCGAAGGTGGCCAGCGCGCCGCCGCTGAACCGGCCGAGGAACACCGCGGCGTCGTCGACGGTGACCCGGCCCGTGCCCTCCCCGGCGACGCCGGACAGCGACCCGGCCGCGGCGGGCAGCGGCCGCTCCTCGACGAACGTCTCCAGCAGCGCGCTGACGCCGGTCAGCGTCTCGCCGGTGACGTGCTGGGTGAGGTCGACGATGTGCGCGCCGATGTCGCCGAGCGCGCCCGACCCGGCCTTGTCCTTCTCCAGCCGCCACGACATCGGGGCCGTGGGGTCGGCGATCCAGTCCTGCAGGTACTGGGCGCGCACGTGCCGCACCTGCCCGATCCGGCCCTCGGCGACCAGCTGTCGGGCCAGCGCGATCGCCGGCACGCGGCGGTAGGTGAAGCCGACCATCGAGCGGACGCCGCGGGCGGCGGCGCTCTCGGCCGCGGCGGTCATCGCCTCGGCCTCGGCCACGGAGTTGGCCAGCGGCTTCTCGCACAGGACGTGCTTGCCCGCCTCCAGCGCCGCGATCGCGATCTCGGCGTGGGTGTCGCCGGGGGTGCAGACGTCGACGAGGGCGACGTCGTCGCGCTCGAGGACGCGCCGCCAGTCGGTCTCCACCGACGCCCAGCCCAGCCGGGCCGCCGCGTCGGTGGCCCGCTCCCGGTCGCGGCCGGCGAGGACGGTGAGCTCCGGGCGCAGTGGCAGGTCGAAGAAGTGCGGGGCGGTGCGCCAGGCCTGCGAGTGCGCCGCGCCCATGAACGCGTGTCCGATGAGGCCCACCCCGAGGGTCGGCCGGTCAGGTGAGGTCAAGGGGACTCCCCAGGGAGGGACGGGGCCGCCGGCGTGCACCGGCGGCCCCGCCCGGGCGGATCAGGACTCGAAGGCGCTGTCGATGTACTGGTCGACGTTGTCCGCGGTGACGACCGGCGCGTTCAGCACGATCTGCCGCGGGATCTCCGTCTCGACCAGGTCGGACAGGGCCTTGTCCTGCGCGAGCAGCCGGGCCAGCCGGACGCCGTCGGCGGCCTGGGTGGACGGGTAGATGACCGTCGCCTGCAGCACCGAGTCGCCGGACTGGATCTCCCGCATGGCGTTGGCCGAGCCGGCGCCGCCGACCATGAAGAACTCGTCGCGGCCGGCGCTCTCGATGGCGGCCAGCACGCCGACGCCCTGGTCGTCGTCGTGGTTCCAGATGGCGTCGATCCGCGGCGCGGCCTGCAGCAGGTTGGAGGCCGCCTCCTCGCCGCCCTCGACGGTGAAGTCGGCCGCGACCCGGTTGTCGACGTCGAGCCCGCACCCGGCCAGCGCGTCGGCGAAGCCCTGGCTGCGGTCCTGGGTCAGCGGCAGGGAGTCGATGCCGGCGATCTCGGCGACGACCGCGTCGGGCTTGTCGCCGAGCTGCTCGCAGATGTACGTGCCGGCCGAGACGCCCATGCCGTAGTTGTCACCGAGGACCGTGGCGCGGGCGGCGAACGGGCTGTCGAACTCGCGGTCGACGTTGATGACCGGGATGCCGGCCTCCATGGCCTGCAGCGCCACCGGGGTCAGCGCGGCGCCGTCGAAGGGCAGCAGCACGATCGCGTCGACGCCGTCGTTGATGAACGTCTCCACCTGGCTGATCTGGGTGCTGACGTCGTTGGTGCCCTCGGCGACGACGAGGTCGACGTCCTCGTACTGGTCGGCCTGGGCGCGGGCGTTCTCGGTGATGCCGGCGATCCAGCCGTGGTCGGCGGCCGGCGCGGAGAAGCCGATGGTGACGGTGTCGCCGGTCTCGTCGTTGTCGCTGGCGGCCTGGTTGCCGCTCCCGCTGCTGCCGCTGTCCTCGGGGGTGTTGCTGGTGCAGCCGGCCACGAGCACGCCCGCGCTGAGCAGCGCAACCGTGGCGTGGGGCAGGCGGCGGAACGGACGCTGCCTCGTTGCAGACATGCTCTCTCCTCGGGTGTCGCCCCCTGTCCGGGAGCAGGGACGGGCGCCACCGGACGGCGGTCCGGCGGGTGGTGCGGTGTGCGGTGCGGTGTGCGGGTGCACCCCGGCGCGCGCGGGGACGCGCGCCGGGAGGGTCAGCGGGTCGTGCCGGTGACGGCGGGGCGGGCGCCGCCCGGGCCGCCGTCGGCGGCGCCACCGGAGACGGTCCCGGCCGGTGACCCGGTCGCGGGGAGGCCACCGGACGGCGGTCCGGCGGTCGGGCGGCGGAAGGCGAAGCCGCCGGTGGCCAGGCGCTGCTGGAGCAGGACGGCGAGCACGATGATCACGCCGCGGGCCACGGCCTGCGCCGAGCTGGACAGGTTGTTGAGCGTGAAGACGTTGCCGAGCGTCGTGAAGATGACGACGCCGAGGACGGTGCCGACGATCGTGCCGCGGCCGCCGATGAGCAGCGTTCCGCCGATGACCACCGCGGCGATGGCGTCGAGCTCGTAGAGGGTGCCGTGCGTCGAGCTGCCGGTCGTCGTGCGGGCCATGAGCATCACGGCCGCGATGCCGCAGCAGACGCCGGACAGCACGTACAGCCAGACGGTGTGCCGCTGCACGCGGATGCCGGCCAGCCGGGCGGCCTCGGCGTTGCCGCCGACGGCGAAGGTGCGCCGGCCGAACGTGGTCCGGTTGAGGACCACCCACCCGGCGATCGCGACCAGCGCGAAGATGATCACCAGGGTGGGGATGCCGAGCACGTCGCCGGAGAAGAAGGACAGGAAGTCCTGGTCCTTGACGATCTGCGTGCGCCGGTTGGCGATGATCTCGGCCAGGCCGCGCGCCGCGGCGAGCATCGCCAGGGTCGCGATGAACGCGGCGAGTCTCCCGTAGGCGATGACCACGCCGTTGACCAGCCCCGCGACCGCGCCGACGACGACCGCGGTGAAGACCATGACGATCCAGTGGACGTCCTCGGCCATCTGCTGGGTGGCCAGCGTGGTGGCCCACACCGAGGCCAGCGCCACCAGCGCGCCGACCGACAGGTCGATGCCTCCGCCGATGATCACGAAGGTCATCCCGACGCTGACCACGCCGATCACCGAGGCCAGCCGCAGGATGGTCAGGACGTTGTCGACGCTGGCGAACCGGTCCCCGGCCGTGGCGACGCCGACGACGCACAGGATGACCAGTGCGACGACGAGGCCGAGGTTGCGGCCGACCGGCCCGCCGAGGAAGCCCCCGCCGGACGACCCACGCCGCCCGGCGTCGGTCTCCGGCGCCCCCGCGGCCACCGCGGTGCTGCCCTCACTCGTGCCCTGCCCACTCATGCGACGTCCCCTTCGTGCACCGGGACGCCGTGCGTCGACGTCCCCTCCATGACCAGGTCGAGCACGCGGTGCTCGTCGAGGGCCGTGGCCGGCTCCTCGGCCAGCACGCGGCCCTCCGCGACGACGAGGACCCGGTCGGCCAGACCGAGCACCTCCGGGATCTCGCTGGAGACCACGACCACCGCGACGCCACGGTCGGCGAGGTCGCGCACCAGCGCGTAGATCTCCGAGCGCGCCCCCACGTCGACGCCGCGGGTCGGCTCGTCCAGCAGCAGCACCCGGCACTCGCGCAGCAGCCAGCGGGCCAGTACGACCTTCTGCTGGTTGCCGCCCGACAGCGTGCGCACCTCGCGGGTGACGTCCGCCGGGCGGACCTCCAGCGCGGTGACCTGCTCGCGCGCGGCCTGTCGTTCCGCGGCGCCGGACAGCAGCCCCGCCCGGGCGAAGCGGGCCAGGCTGGAGATGCTGATGTTGCGGGCGACGGACTCGCCCAGCAGCAGGGCCTGGCTCTTGCGCTCCTCGGGCGCCAGCCCGACGCCGGCCGCCACCGCGGCGCCGACGTCGCCGGCCCGCAGCCGGCGGCCGTGGACGCGGACGGTGCCGCCGGTGGCGCGGCGGGCGCCGTAGACGGTCTCGAGGATCTCCGAGCGGCCCGAGCCGACCAGCCCGGCGAGGCCGACGATCTCCCCCGGGCGCACGGCGAACGAGACGCCGGAGAAGGAGCCGCGCAGGGCGAGGTCCTCGACCTCGAGCACCGGCTCGGCACCGGCCGCGGGGCGCTGCCCGCGCTCGGGGAAGACGTACTCGATGTCCCGGCCGGTCATCAGGGTGATGACCTCGCGGGTCGGCGTCTCGCGGGCCGGCAGGCCGGTGGCGACGGTGCGGCCGTCCTTGAGGACGGTGATCCGGTCGCCGATCCGGCGGATCTCCTCGAGCCGGTGGGAGATGTAGACGACGGCGACGCCGTCGGCGGTGAGCTCGCGGATGACCGCGAAGAGCCGCTCGACCTCCTCGTTGTCGAGGACGGCGGAGGGCTCGTCCATGATGATCAGGCGCGCGTCCTGCGAGAGCGCCCGCGCGATGCTGACCATCTGCTGCGACGCGGCCGGCAGCGAGCCGACCTCGGCGCCGGGCCGGATCTCGGGGTGGCCGAGCCGGGTGAGCAGCTCCGCGGCGCGCCGGTTGGTCTCCCGGGGCCGCACGAACCCGAACGAGGCCTGCTCGCGGCCGAGGAGGACGTTGTCGGCGACGGTGAGTCCGGCGACCAGGTCGAGCTCCTGGTAGATCGTCGCGATCCCCAGGGCCAGGGACGCCTGCGGGGTCGACAGCCGCACCTGCTCGCCGCGCCAGTGGATGGTGCCCTCGTCGGGTTGGTGTGCGCCGGCGAGGACCTTGATCAGCGTCGACTTGCCGGCGCCGTTCTGGCCGAGGAGGCAGTGCACCTCTCCCGCGCGGACGTCGAGGTCCACGCCGCCCAGCGCGCGCACGCCCGGGAAGGTCTTGACGATGCCGTGCATCTCCAGGAGCGGCGGGTCCGCCGGGCGCATGGCCTCACCTCCGACTTCTGCTCAACGCTGACCATTAGTCTGTGCAGCGGTGACCATATGAACGGAGTCACACGCGGTCAAGGGAGTGCGCCCGACGTCACCGAACCGAGATCCGGCGCGCCCCGCCGGGCGGCGGGTGGCGCCCAGGCGCCGGGGTGCGGGGTGCGGGGTGCGGGGGCCTAGCGGGCGAGCGCCTGGTGGACCGAGTCCTCGTCGAGGTAGCCCTCGATGGCCATGAGCGCGGCGCCCACCCGGCCGGAGAGGTCCGGGGCGTCGCTGACGGTGATCTCCAGCGCACGGGCGGCCAGCGGCATCGACCGGCCGTAGACCGCCTCGCGGATGCCGGCCAGCAGCGGCGCACCGGCCTGGGCGACGCCGCCGGTCATCACGATCCGGTGCGGGTTGAAGAAGTTGACCAGCGCGGCGAGGACCGTCCCGATGGTGCGCCCGGCCCGGCGGACCAGCTCGAGGGCCGGGCCGTCGCCCTGCGCGGCCAGCTCGACGACCTCGCGGGCGGTGGTAACCGGCAGCCCCGCCGCGACGGCGTCGCGCAGCAGCGCCCCGCCGCCGGCCAGCGCCTCCAGGCAGTTCTCGTTGCCGCAGCGGCACAGCACGGTGCGGCCGTCCGGCGTCGGCACGTGGATGTGCCCGATGTCCCCGGCACTGCCCTGCGCGCCCCGGTACACCTCGCCGTCGACGATGATCCCGCAGCCGATGCCGGTGCCCACCTTGACCACGAGGACGTCCTGTGCTGAGCCGGCGACCCCCATCTCGCCCAGGGCCATGACGTTCACGTCGTTGTCGACGAAGACGGGGCAGCCGTAGCGGCCGAAGGCGCTGGGGATCGGGTGGTCGTGCCAGCCCGGCATGATCGGCGGGTGCGAGGGCCGTCCGGTCGAGAACTCCACCGGGCCCGGCACCCCCACCCCGACGGCGCAGACGTCGGCGGGGGTGAGGCCGGCCTCGGCGAGCACCCGCTGCGCCAGCCGGTCGACCTCGGCGAGGACGGGGCCCGGGCCCTCGGCGATGTCGATCGGGTGCCCGACCGTGGCCAGGATCTGGGCGGACAGGTCGGTGACCGCGACGTCGACGCTGGTGACCCCCAGGTCGACGGCGAGCACACAGCCGGCCCGGCTGTTGAAGCGCAGCAGCGTCGGCGGGCGCCCCCCGGTGCTCCAGCCCCGGCCGCCCTCCTCGAGCAGCCCGGCGGCGATGAGCTGGTCGACCCGCGCGCTGACGGTGTTGCGGGCGGCCCCGGTCAGGGCGACCAGCTCGGCCCGGCTCCGGGCGCGGCCGGTGCGCACGTGGTGCAGCAGCGCGCCGGCCGAGGCGGAGGTGGAGGCCATGCGGTCATGGTGACACGCCGGAGGCACCTCCCTCCTCCCCCGCGACCGTCGCCGCGGCGAGGGCGGCCCGCAGGACGGCGGCGACGTCGTCCGGGTGGGTCTGCACCGTCATGTGGGCCGCGCCGGGCAGCTCGACGACCCGACCCCGCGGCGCGGCAGCGGCCACCTGACGGGCCCAGTCGGCGCGGCACAGCCGGTCGCGGGTGCCGCGGACGACGGTCACCGGCACGCCGACGGCGCGCAGCCGGGCGTCGGTGCGGTCGGGCGCGGCGACCCGCCACAGCGCCCGCATCGCCCGCGGACCGGTCGACAGCCACTGCGCCAGGACCAGCGGCAGCTGCCACCACGGCTCGCGGAGCGCCGTCCGCAGCCACCAGGCGGCCAGCCGGGGCAGCGCGCGCAGCCGCGGGTCGGTCGTCGGACCGAGCAGGACCACAGCGGTCACCCGCGGGTCGACGGCGGCCGCGGCGACGACCTGGCAGCTCTGCGAGTGACCGGCCAGCACGACCGGCCCGGCGCCCAGGCGCTCGCGCAGCCGGGCGGCCAGGACGTCCAGCGACGGAACGGGTGCAGCGCGGCCCATCCCGGGTAGGAGGACGACGTCGGCGGGCACCCGCCGGCGCAGTCGCTCCGACGAGCGTCCGTCGAGCCCCAGGCCCGGGACGAGCACCAGCCGCGGGATGACGGCGGACACCGGCCTCGTTGTACCGGTCGACGGCGTGAGCCGCGACCAGGGCCGGGTACCGGTCGTGACGGGGATCACCGCCCGCCCGGGCCGGCCGCCGGACACCGGACCCACCGACAGGGAAGGATCAGTCGTCATGACGACATCACCTGCGCCCACCGCCGCCGCCAGCTCCGCGACCGGCCGGCCGCGGGTGGTGGTCGTCGGCTCCGGGTTCGGCGGCCTGTTCGCCGCCAAGGCGCTCCGCCGCGCCGACGTCGACGTCACCGTGATCGGCAAGACCAGCCACCACCTGTTCCAGCCGCTGCTCTACCAGGTGGCCACCGGCATCCTCTCCGAGGGCGAGATCGCCCCGGCCACCCGCGAGGTGCTGCGCCACCAGGCCAACGCCCGGGTCGTGCTGGGCGAGGTCGTCGACGTCGACGTCGACGCGCGCACCGTCACCTCCACGGTGCTCGGCCGCACCACCGTGCACCCCTACGACGAGCTGATCGTCGCCGCCGGTGCCGGGCAGTCCTACTTCGGCAACGACCGGTTCGCCGAGTTCGCCCCCGGCATGAAGAGCATCGACGACGCCCTCGAGCTGCGCGGCCGCATCTTCGGCGCCTTCGAGCTGGCCGAGCTGGCCACCGACCCGGCCGAGGTCGACCGGCTGATGACCTTCGTCGTCGTCGGCGCCGGCCCCACCGGGGTGGAGATGGCCGGGCAGATCGCCGAGCTGGCGCACCGCACGCTGCGCCGCGACTTCCGGAACATCGACCCGGAGCGCGCCCGCATCATCCTGCTCGACGGCGCGCCGCAGGTGCTGCCGCCGTTCGGGCCGAAGCTGGGCGAGAAGGCCCGCCGCCACCTCAACGAGATCGGCGTGGAGGTGCAGCTGAGCGCGCTGGTCACCGACCTGGACGCCGACGGCCTCACCGTCAAGGACGCCGACGGGCAGGCCCGCCGCATCTCCGCGGCCACCAAGGTGTGGGCCGCCGGCGTGCAGGCCTCGCCGCTGGGCCGGCTGCTGGGCGAGCGGACCGCCGCGGAGGTCGACCGGGCCGGGCGCGTCGCGGTGCAGTCGGACCTGACGCTGCCCGGCCACCCGGAGATCCACGTCGTCGGTGACATGGCCAACCACCCGGACAAGTACCCCGGCGTCGCCCAGGTGGCCATCCAGGGCGGGCGCTACGCGGCCGACCAGATCCAGCGGCGGCTCGCCGGCAAGCAGCCCCGGGGCCCGTTCCGCTACCGCGACAAGGGCAACATGGCGACCATCTCGCGGTTCTCCGCCGTCGCCGACATCAAGAAGCTGAAGTTCGAGGGCTTCATCGCCTGGGTGCTGTGGCTGGTCGTGCACCTCTTCTACATCATCGGCTTCAAGAGCCGGATCACGACGGTGCTGCACTGGATGGTCAGCTTCCTCGGCCGCGGCCGCTCCCAGCGGGTGGCCACCCAGCAGCAGGTCTACGGCCGGCTGGCGCTGGAGAAGCTCGGCGACGGCTTCGCGACGTCGAAGACCGGCGGCCCCAAGGACCACCCGCACCGGCCCGACACGGTCAACGCCGACCAGCAGCAGGACCTGGTCGGCCGCCGCACGGCCTGAGGGAGGACCCCGGCCCCCCGCACCTCACGACAGCCAGGCGTCGAGGGCGGCGGTGACCAGGTCGGGGGTCACCACGTGGCCGCCGTCGAACTCGTCGTAGACGACGTCGTAGCCGGCCGCGGCCAGGTCACGGGCGACCCGCCGGCCGCAGCGCTCCACCGGCAGGACGCGGTCGTGGATGCCGTGGGAGATCCAGACCCGCGGGCGCCCGTCGCGTCCGGGCGGGGCGACGAAGCCGGGTGAGAAGGCCAGCAGCGCCTCGAACAGGCCGCCGTTGGCCAGGCCGAGCGAGAGCGCGTAGGACCCGCCGTCGGAGAACCCGCCCAGCGCCAGTCGCGACACGGCCATCCCGGCGGCGGCCCGCTCCAGCGCGGCGTCCAGGACGGCGACGTCGCGGCCGAGCCCGCCGGCGAGCAGGTCCCAGGTGGTCGCGGCCGAGGTGGTGGCGAGCACGGCGACCCCGCGCGCGGCGGCGACGGCCCCCACCGCGGCCAGGCCCTGCTCGGCGGTGCCGCCCGCGCCGTGGCAGAAGACCAGCAGCGGCCGGGGCCCGGGCGGCCCGTCGGGCACCGCGACCAGCGCCTCACCCCGGCCACCGAGGTCGAGCGCGGAGGTGCCGGGCGGCAGCGGGGGTCCCGCAGGGTCCGGGCCGGGGCGGGCGTCGAGGCGGCCCTCGCGGGCGGCTCGGGTCATTCGACGTGGGCCATCGGCGGCACGTGCTCGTCGGCCCGCTCGAGGTGCAGCGGCCGCAGCGGGCGGGTCTCCTCCAGGTACAGGAAGGCGTCGTAGCGCTCGCCGAGGACGGTGGGCACGTAGTTGCCCCAGCGCTCGCGCTCGGGCCGGTAGACGACGCCGATCGCGCGGTGCCCGAGCCGGCGGCCCAGCCAGGCCGGGCGCTCGCCCCGCGGGACGACCACCAGCGCGTCGCGGCCGAGCTCCCGGTGCAGCAGGTCCTCCAGGCTCCCCTCCCGCGCCGGCGGCACGGTCATCCGCTCCATCTGGGCACCCCACTCGCGGCCGGCGACCACGCCGCCGCGGTGCCCGCCGAAGCCGACCAGGACGACGTCGTCGGCTCCGAGCCGCTCGCGCAGCAGCTGTCCGACGGTGGTCATCCCGGCGTCGGCCATGTCGGTGGCCCGCGCGTCCCCGACGTGCGTGTTGTGCTCCCAGACGACGGCCCGCACGCCGGTGTGCGCCAGCAGCCGGTCGAGGGTGTCGGCCATGTGCACGTCGCGGACGTTCCACGACTCCGCCGAGCCCCGCACCATCGCGCGGTAGTAGCGCTCGGCCCCGGCGACGACGGCGGCGTTCTGTTCCGCGGCGAACCGGGCGTCGTCGGCGTCGTCGGCGCCGTCCCCGCCGCTCGCCGAGCCGCGCTCCTCGCACAGCCGGCGCAGCAGGTCGACGACGGTCTCCTCGCAGGTGGAGGGCGCGAACCGGCTGGCGAAGGCGTACTCGGCGCCGTCCTCCCCGAAGGGCTCGAAGCATTGCAGCGCCCGCCGCGCGGCCTCGACGTGGCCGGGCTCGTGCGCCTGGACCCAGGCCAGCAGCTCGTGCATCGAGTCCCAGAGGCTGTACACGTCGAGGCCGGCGAAGCGGACGCGGTCACCCGCAGGGCGGCCGGCGTTGTGGTCGCGCAGCCAGCGGCAGAAGTCGACGACGTCGTCGTTGGCCCACATCCACGTCGGCCAGCGGGCGATCGCGTCCAGCGTCGTCCGGGGGTCCTCGTCGCCGCCGGGGCGCAGCCGCACGCTGCGGTCGACCCGGGCGCAGTCGGGCCAATCCCCCTCGACGGCGACCAGCCCGAAGCCGTGTTCGGTGACCAGCCGGCGGGTCAGTGCCGCCCGCCAGGCGTAGTACTCGTGCGTGCCGTGGCTGGCCTCGCCGACCGCCACCACCCGCGCGTCCCCGATCCGCTCGAGCAGCGGGTCGAGGTCGGCCTCGTCGCGCAGCGGGAGCGCGAGCCCTGTGATCCCCTCGCCGTCCATCAGGCCCTCCCGGCCGCTCCCTCGCGGACGACCTGCTCGGCGACCGCCCGGCGGTCGCCCGTGCGCAGCCAGGTGCTCCGCTGCCGCGCCGCCGAGGTACCCCGGCCGAGGAGGTCCTGCACCCGCGCGGTGACCTCGTCCCACTCGCCGGCGTCGGCCAGGTCCGGCTCCAGCTCGGCGAGCAGCCCGCCGACGGCCTCGCGCGGGTCGACCAGCTCGCAGCGCAGCGGGTCGAACAACGGCCCGGACAGACCCGAGCGGGCGGCCCGCCAGCGCGCCGCCCGCAGCACCTCGGGGCGCAGCTCGGGCACCGGTTCGCCCCGCTGCGCCCGGCCGGCGAGCACCCGCACCAGCGAGCGCACGAGTGCGGCGTGCAGGACGGCGTCGTCGAGGGTGGTGCAGACGTCGGCGAGCCGGAACTCCAGCGTGGGCAGGCGGGCCGAGGGGCGCACGTCCCAGTAGAGGTGCGAGCCGTCCTCGACCACGCCCGAGGCGACCAGCGCGGCCAGCACCCGGCGGTAGCCGCCGGCGTCGCCGAGCGGCTCGGGCGCGCCGGCGTGCGGGAACCGGGTCCACCACAGCGTCCGCCACGACTCGTAGCCGGTGTCGACGCCGTCGTGGAACGGGGAGCTGACGGTCATCGCCAGCAGCACCGGGATGTAGGGGCGGGTGCGGTCGAGGACGGCGACGGCGGTGTCGAGGTCGGGGACGCCGACGTGCACGTGGCAGCCGGTGATGTCCTGCTGCCGCGCGAGACCGGCCCAGCGCTTCACCATCGCCTCGTAGCGGTCCCCCGGCGTGACGGGCATCGTGCGCCAGGAGCCCCACGGGTGGGTGGAGGCGGGCAGCAGCACCAGCCCGTCGCGCGCCGCGGAGACGGCCGCCTCGGCGCGGGCGGCGACGAGCTCGGCCCGCAGCTGCCCGAGCGAGGTGCAGACGCCGGTGGCGGTCTCCAGCTGCGTGGTCGCGATCTCCGGGTGCACGTGCGGACCGGCCTCGCCGGCCAGCGCCGCGGCCGACGCCCGCGGCCCTGGCGTCAGCTCGAAGGTGCCGGGGTCGACGAGGTGGAACTCCTCCTCGACGCCCACGGTGCGGCCGACGGAGCCGCCGTCCCTGCCGCTCTCGGGGTCCTCGCCGTCGGTGCGCACGCCCCTCCTCGGTGCCCGTCCCGGTCGCCGGGGAGCCCGACGCTACGGCCGCCGGCGCCCTCCCGCACCTGCTCACCGGCACCGTCGGCTCTGCCCACAGGAGTGGGCAGAGCTCGAAGAAGGCGCGCCGGAGGGGTCCCGCGCGTCCTCGTGCTCTGCCCACGGGTGTGGGCAGAGCACGACGGTGCGCGTGGCACACCTCGGCCGCTGCGATCGCTGTGGGCGTAGCGCAGGGGGTGGCGGCTCCGGCGGGCGAGGGGTCCACTGGTCGGTGCAACGATGTAATCGAGGAGGTGCGTCGTGACCCGACCGGACACCGACGCGGCGCTGGACGCCTACTCCCGGGTGGTCACCGCGGTGGCCGCCGACCTCACCCCGCACGTCGCGGCCCTGCAGGTCACCGCGCCCGACGGCCGACCCGGCGCGGGATCGGCGGTGGTCGTCCCCGGCGACGGGCTGCTGCTCACCAACGCCCACGTCGTCGGCCGGGCGCGCTCCGGGCGCGCGGTCTTCAGTGACGGCACCGAGACGCCGGTCGAGGTCGTGGGCACCGATCCGCTGTCCGACCTCGCCGTCGTCCGGGCGGCCGGCGGCGCCCCGGAGCCGGCCGTGCTCGGCGACGCCGCCGACCTGCGGGTCGGGCAGCTCGTCGTCGCCGTCGGCAACCCGCTGGGGCTGGCCGGGTCGGTCACCGCCGGCGTGGTCAGCGGCCTGGGCCGGTCGCTGCCGACCCGGGACGGGCGGACGGCGCGCGTCGTCGAGGACGTCATCCAGACCGACGCCGCGCTCAACCCGGGCAACTCGGGGGGCGCGCTCGCCGACTCCGCGAGCCGGGTGGTCGGCATCAACACCGCCGTGGCCGGGTGGGGCCTCGGGCTCGCCGTGCCGGTCAACGACACCACGCGGCGGATCATGGCGACGCTGGTGCGCGACGGCCGGGTGCGCCGGGCCTACCTGGGCCTGGTCAGCAGCCCGGCACCGCTCCCGGCGGCGCTGGCCGAGCGCACCGGGCGGCGCCGCGGGCTGCGCGTGGTCGACGTGGTGGCCGGCTCACCGGCCGACCGGGCCGGGCTGCGCGCCGGCGACCTCGTGCTCGAGGCCGGCCGTGCGCCCGTCGCGGAGGCGCAGAGCCTGCAGCGGCTGCTGTTCGGGGAGGCCGTGGGGCGGCCGCTGCCGGTGACGGTGTACCGGCGTGGCGCGATGGTCGACGTCATCGCCGTCCCCACCGAGCTCACCGGCTGAGCGTCACGGCCGGCGCCAGTCGCCGGAGGTGAGGTGCGAGCCGGCCATCGGGCCCATCTGCAGCATGCCCCCGTCGACGGCGTAGGAGGACCCGGTCACGTAGGACGCCTGCGGCGAGGCGAGGAAGGCGACGACGGCCGCGACCTCGTGCGCGTCCCCCGGGCGGCCGACCGGGACGCCGGGCCGCTCGTGGCCGGGCGCGGTCGGGTCCTCGTCCTCCTGGCCGGTCATCGGCGTGGCGATCTCCCCCGGTGCGACGGCGTTGACCGTGATGCCGTGCTCGGCCAGCTCGATGGCCGCGACCCGGGTGAGCAGGCCCAGGCCGCCCTTGGCCGCGCAGTACGCCGCCGCGCCGACGCGCGGCTGGTGCTCGTGGACGCTGGTGATGTTCACGATCCGCCCGCCGCGGCCGGCCGCCACCATCCGCCTCGCCGCCCGCTGCAGGCACAGGAACGCCGCGTCGAGGTCGGTGGCCAGGACCTCGCGCCAGGTCTCGTAGTCGGTGTCGAGGACCGACGTCGCGTGACCGGTGCCGGCGTCGTTGACCAGGACGTCGATGCCGCCGAGCGCGTCGGCCAGCTCGTCGACCACCGCCGCGGCCCTCGGCAGCGCGGTGAGGTCGACCGGGCGGACCTCCGCGCGCCGGCCGCGCGAGCGCACCTCCTCGGCCGTCCCCTGCGCGGCCGCCTCGTCCCGGTACCAGGTGATGCCGACGTCGCACCCCTGCTCGGCGAGCGCGACCGCGACGGCCCTCCCGATGCCCGACTCCGACCCGGTGACGACCGCGACGCGGCCGGCTGCATCCGTCATGGCCCCATGCTGCGGGCGACCGCCGGTGCCCGCCGCGCGACCACCGTGCGCGATCCGGTCGCGACCGATCGGAGTGCGGGCCCGCGCGTCGCCCCGCCGCCCGGGCGGACCTGCCGATCGGCACGAACACTCGGGAGGAGCTGACGCAGACACCCGTCAGCTCCGGCTCCGTCGGGAGATGCTCCTGTCCCTCCAGACCTTCGGCCCCTACGAGCTCGACGAGCTCCTGGGCCGCGGCCGCACGGGCGAGGTCCACCGTGCCTGGGACACCCACCGCCACCGGACCGTCGCGCTCCGGATCGTGGCGCCCGGGCCCAGCGCCGACCCGCGGTTCCGCGCCCGCTTCCTCCGCGACTGGCGCCTGGCCGCGCGGCTCGACGAGCCGCACGTCGTCCCCGTGCACGAGGTCGGCGAGTTCGACGGCCGGCTGTTCGTGGACACCGAGCTCGTCGACGGGCGGGACCTGGCGGCGGTGCTCGCCGCCGAGGGTCCCCTGCCGGCCGACCGGGCCGTCGACGTCGTCGGCCAGGTGGCGGCCGCCCTCGACGCCGCGCACGCGCACCGGCTGGTACACGGCGACGTCCGGCCGGGGACCGTGCTGCTGTCCGGGCACAGCGCCCGCCCGCACTGCCACCTGGTCGGCTTCGGCACCGGCGGCGACGGGTCCCCGGGGTACGTCGCGCCCGAGCGGCTGTCCGGGCGGCCCGCGGACTCCCGGGCCGACGTGTACTCGCTGGCCTGCCTCCTGCGCGAGCTGCTCACCGGCGCCCCGCCCGGGAGTGCCGGGCCGGTGCCGCCGGCGCTGGCGGCGGTCGTCGCCCGGGGCACGGCCGAGGACCCCGACCGGCGCCCCCCGAGCGCCGGGGACCTGGCGCGGGCCGCCCGGACGGCGATCGCGCCGGCGCCGGCCACCGTTCCCCTCCGCAAGCCGGCCGCGACCCCCGTCCCGGCGGGGACCGTCCGCGGCAGGTCCGCCCCGGGAGCCGACCGCGGGCGGCACCGCTCCGCGGCGGCGGCCCGGCCGGGGCCGCGGCCGGGACGCCGCCGCGGCCTGGCGGCGGCCCTGCTGGCCGGGGCGCTCGCGCTGGCCGGGGCGGGTGGGGTGGCCGCGACCCAGCTGACCTCCGACGCCTCCGATACGCGGGCGCCCACCCCGGTCGCCGTGGAGTCGGTCGACGACCCCGGCCGGGACCCCTTCGTCCCGACGCCCGGGCAGTCGCCGCCGGGGACGCCCGCCGCCGCGTCGGGCACGGACGACCCGGCGCAGGGCAGCGCGGGGACCACGGCCGGCACGGACGACCCGTCCTCCGGCGGCACGGCTCCCCCGTCCGGCGCGCAGGCCCCGTCCGCCGGGACCGACGACCCCGGACCCGGCGCGGGCACGCCGGCCGCGGCGCCCGGCGGCGCGGTGACGGGGGACCTGCCCGGTCTGTACGGCGGCGGCGGGGAGGAGGTCTGCGACGCCGCGGGCATGGCCGCGTTCCTCGCCGAGCACCCCGACCGCGGTGCCGCGTGGGCCGGCGTGGAGGACGTCCCGACGGAGGGGATCGACGACTACCTCGCCACGCTGACGCCGGTCGTGCTGCGCTTCGACACCGCCGTCACCAACCACGGCGTCGCCGACGGACGGGCGACCCCGTTCCAGTCGGTGCTGCAGGCCGGGACCGCCGTGCTGGTCGACGACGCGGGTGTCCCGCAGGTCCGCTGCGTGTGCGGCAACCCGCTCGGGCCACCCGCTCCGCGCTCCTCCCCCGAGTACCAGGGCGACCCGTGGCCCGGCTTCGCGCCGGACACCGTCGTGGTCGTCGAGAGCAGCCCGGCGCCCGTGCCCGCCTTCGTCCTCGTCGACGACGCGACCGGCGCGGTGGCCACGCGGCCCGTGGGCACGGCCGGTGACGTCGACCGGGTGGCCGACCCGGCCCTGGCGGAGCGGGCCCGGGTCCTCGGCATGCAGCCGGCACCACCCCCGCCGGGCACCGGCACCACGTCGGCCGGGCCGTCGGTCGCGGATCCGCCCGACGCCGGGCCGCCCGGCGACGACCCGACCGGCGGCAGCCCGACCGGTGACGGCCCGGCGCCGGCCGGCAGGTCCGGCGGGTCCGGCGGGTCCGGCGGGTCATCGGCGCCCGACCCCGGGCCCGGGACGGGTGGCACCTCGGGTGGCGACCCGCCGCGACGGGACAGCGGGGAGCAGCCGGCCGATCCCCCGGCGGACGACGGTCCGGCCGGGGACGGGCCGGTCGACGAGACGCCCGCCCAGGACACGCCCGCCCAGGACACGCCCGCCCAGGACACGGCCGGCGAGGACGCGCCCACCCAGCAGACGCCCGCCCAGGACACGGCCGGCGAGGACGCGCCCACCCAGCAGACGCCCACCCAGGAGACGTCCACCCAGGACACGCCCACCGCGGACACGCCCACCGCGGACACGCCCACCGAGGACACGGATGCGACGCCGGCCGACGAGGCGCCCACCACGGAGGAGGCGCCGAGCACCCCGTGACCGGCGGGCCGGCCGCTCAGTCCGCTGCCGCGGCGGCGCACCGGGCGGCGAGGCCGCGCAGGTGGTCCTTCACCTCCGGCGGGCCGAGCACCCGGAACGGCGCGCCGGTGACCCCCAGCGCCAGCGCCGCCCAGTCGAGGTCCTCGGCCTCGATCCGCACGCGGCAGCCGCCCTCGTCGTCGGTCACCGTGGCCCAGCGGCCGATCCGCGCGCGCACGGGCCCGGCCGGTGCGGCCACGACCGCCTCGACGACGTACCGGCTCCACGCGCTGCCGATCCGCTCGCGGACGTAGGCCGCGGCGTCCTCGGCGGGGAACCGGCGCGGGCCGAAGACGGCGCCGGTGCCGCGCGGGCCGTCGAGCCGGTCGAGCCGAAACACCCGCCAGTCGCCGCGGTCGAGGTCCCAGCCGACCAGGTACCAGCGGCGGCCCAGCGCGACCAGCCGGTGCGGCTCGACCGAGCGCTCGGCGCGCTCCCGGCCGGGCGGGGTGTAGCCGAACACGGTCCGCTCGGTGTCGCGGCAGGCCAGGGCGACGGCGGTGAGGACGGCGGGGTCGACGGCGTCGCCCTCCGACGTCGGGCCCCAGCCGCCGGGGACGGTCATCGTGCGCAGTGCCTCGACCTGCCGCCGCAGCCGGGCCGGCATGACCTGCACCAGCTTGGCCAGCGCCCGCACCGACGTCTCCGCCATGCCGGCGACCGGGCCGGCCGCGGCCGCCTGCAGTCCCACGGCCAGTGCCACGGCCTCGTCGTCGTCGAGCACCAGCGGCGGCAGCGCGGCCCCGGGCGCCAGCGCGTAGCCGCCGTCCACCCCGCGCGAGGCCGCCACGGGGTAGCCGAGCCCGCGCAGCCGGTCGACGTCGCGGCGCAGGGTGCGCGCCGAGACGCCGAGCCGGTCGGCGAGGTCGGCGCCGGGCCAGTACCGGCGCGCCTGCAGGAGGGACAGCAGGCGCAGCGTGCGGGCCCCGGGATCGGTCACGCCGCCATCGTGGCCAAGGCAGCGGACAGGATCTGGCCGCAATACCCGGCAGCATGGTCCTCATCAGCACGACGAGACCCGGAGGACCCCGTGACCGCTCCGACCGCCCCCGCCCTGACCGCCGAGCGCGCCGACCTGCTCGAGACGCTCGCCGCCCACCGCGCCTTCCTGCGCTTCACCGTGCGGGGACTGACCACCGAGCAGGCCACCCGGCGGACCACCGCCAGCCAGCTGACGCTGGCCGGCATCGTCAAGCACGTGGCCGCCACCGAGGCGAGCTGGGCCGGCTTCGTCGTGCGCGGCGCCGCCGCGATGCAGCAGTCGCCGGAGGAGTGGGCGCAGGAGTGGGTCCTGGCGCCGGGCGAGACGCTGGAATCGGTGCTCGCCTCCTACGACGAGGTCGCCGCGCGCACCGACGAGCTGGTCCGCACCGTCGACCTCGACTCCAGCCACCCGCTGCCCGAGGCTCCGTGGTTCGCCCCTGGCGCCACCCGCTCGGCGCGCCGGGTGTTCCTGCACGTCGTGGCCGAGACCGCCCAGCACGCCGGTCACGCCGACATCCTGCGCGAGTCGCTCGACGGCCAGAAGACGATGGGCTGACCACCGCCTACCCCTCCCGCAGCGCCCGCTCGAGCTCCTCGACCCGGGCCGCGGCACGCTCGCCCTCCCCGGCGGCCCGCTGCGCGACGCGGTCGGCCGCAGCGGCCCGCCGCCGGGCCCGGCCGGCGTCACCCTCCGCGGCGGTTCCCTCCTCACGGACGCGGGTCAGCTCCGCGGCCAGCTCCTCCGCGCGGGCGAGCAGCTGCTCCTTCCGCGCGGCGGCGCGGGCGGCCCGGTCGCGTGCCGCGCGCGCGGCGCCGGCCGCCTCCTCGGCGGCCGCCGCGGCCGCGCGCGCCTCCTCCCGGGCGGCCTCGAGCTCGCGCCGGCGCCGCTCGGCCTCGGCCCGCCGCTCGGCCTCGGCCCGCCGCTCCTCCTCGGCCCGCCGCTCCGCCTCGGGCCGCCGGCGGCCGGCGGGCGACCCGGTCGCGGGTGCCGCGCGGGCCGGCCGCGGCGAGGGCACCACCCGCAGGTCCGGCCGGGCCCCCAGGCCCATCCCCTGGTAGGAGAGCGGGCCGGTGAGCCGGCCGGCCAGCAGCGCCTCGCCGGCGCCGGGGTCGGCCAGCGCGGCCCGCAGCGTCTCCTCCACCTGGCCGGCGACGGCGTCGCTGAGCGGGTGGCCCAGCCGCGCCGCGAGCACCCGCGCCTGGCGGGTGAGCGCCGCGAGCAGCCGGGAGCGCTGGGTGCCCAGCGCCCGCAGCTGGTCGCCGGCCAGGCTCTCCTGCGCCTCGCGGAGCAGGTCGCCGAGCTCGACCAGCCCGGTGATCTCCGCGGGCAGCTCGCGCACCAGCGCGTTGCACGCCCACGCGGCGGTCGAGGGCCGGCCCAGGGCGCCGATCTCCCCGGCGAGCGCGCGGTCGCCGGCGGCCCGGGCCCGGCGGACGGCCTCGGTACGGGCGGCCACGAACTCGCCGGGCGGCAGCCCGTAGAGCTCGTCGGCGACCTCGTCGAGGTCCACGGCACCTCCCCGGGCGGTCCGGACGTCGCCCGCCGACCCTGCCACGACGGCGGGGAAGACACCGGGCACGCGACGGCGTTGCCGCCGTCGTCGTGCGGGTGGTCGACTCGCCGCGACGACACGAGAGGGGTGGCGGGATGACGACGTGCGGACACCTGGACCAGATCCGGGACGTGACCCCGGACTCGACGGAGGGCTGCAGCGACTGCCTGGCGATCGGCTCGGGCTGGGTGCACCTGCGGGAGTGCCTGACGTGCGGCCACGTCGCGTGCTGCGACTCCTCACCCAACCGGCACGCCACCGCCCACGCCGAGGGCAGCGGCCACCCGATCATCCGGTCCTTCGAGCCGGGCGAGGACTGGCGCTGGTGCTACCCCGACCAGGCCCTCGTGTGAGGACGCTCGGCTGATGGAGCTGTCGGTCGTCGGTCTGCTGGCCGGCTCCTTCGCGGTGACCGTGCTGGCCCGGCGGGCCGGGGTCTCGCCCCCGCTGGCCCTCGTGGTGGTCGGCCTGGCCCTGGCCTACGTGCCCGGCGTGCCGGACTACGCGCTGGACCCGGAGCTGATCCTGACGCTCGTCCTGCCCCCGCTGCTGTACTCGGCGGCACTGGACAGCTCCTACCTGCGGCTGCGGGCCAACCTGCGCACGATCGGCATGCTCGCGGTGGGCGCGGTGCTGTTCACCACGCTGGCCGTCGGGCTGGCGGCGTGGTGGCTGGTACCGGGGCTGCCACTCGCGCCGGCGCTCGTGCTCGGCGCCGTCGTCGCCCCGCCGGACGCGGTCGCGGCCACCGCCGTCGGCCGGCAGCTCGGCCTGCCGCGCCGGGTGATGACGATCCTCGGCGGCGAGAGCCTGGTGAACGACGCCACGGCGCTGACGCTCTACCGGGTCGCCGTCGCGCTGGCCGCCGGCGCCGGCTACGGCATCGTGGAGGGGCTCGGCGTCTTCGTGCTGGCCGCGGTCGGCGGCGCGGCCATCGGCTGGGGGCTCGGCTGGCTGGTGCACCGGGTGCGGCTGGCGCTCGGCGACGGCGTGCTGGAGAGCGCGCTCGGGCTGCTGGTGCCCTTCGTCGGGTTCGTCGTCGCCGAGGAGGTGCACGCCTCGGGGGTGCTCGCCGTGGTGCTGGCCGGGCTCTACCTGGGTCACCGCTCGCCGCAGGCCGACCCGGTCGCCCGGCTGCAGGACCGCGCGGTCTGGAAGGCCGCCGACACGGTGCTCGAGGCGATGGTCTTCGCGCTGATCGGCCTGCAGCTGCCCGCCGTCCTGGAGGGCGTCGGGTCGGCCGTGGTCCCGCTGACCGCCGTCGGGCTGGCGCTGATCGTCGTCGCGTTCCTCGCCCGGGTCGCCTTCGTCTTCCCGACCGCCTACCTGCGTCCCGTCGCCCGCCGCCGGCCAGGCTGGTCGCCGCCGTCGTGGCGGCACGCCGCCGTCGTCTCGTGGGCCGGGATGCGCGGGGTGGTCTCCCTCGCCGCCGCGGCCGGCATCCCGCTCGCGACGATGTCCGGCGACCCGTTCCCGGGCCGCGCCGAGGTGCTCTACCTGGCGTTCGTCGTCACGGTCGGCACGCTGCTGCTGCACGGGCTGACGTTGCCGACGGTGATCCGCCGGCTGGGCGTGCAGGCCTCGGAGGACTCCGCCGACGCGCTGGCCGAGGCGCAGGCGCAGTCCGACGCCGCCCGGGCCGCCGCCGTCCGCCTCGACGAGCTCGACGACGGCGACCCGCTGCACGCGCGCGCGGTCACCGAGCTGCGGCAGCGCGTCGAGGCCCGCACCAACGCGGCGTGGGAGCGGCTCGGCGGGCCGGTGCCGGGCGGCGGTGAGACGCCCAGTGCCCGCTACCGGCGGCTGCGCCGGGCGATGCTCGAGGCCGAGCGGGAGGTGTTCGTCCGCCACCGCGACCAGCGGCGCATCGACGACGAGGTGTTCCGCCGGGTGCAGCACGAGCTGGACCTGGAGGAGGTCACGCTGCTGCGGGAGTGACTGCGGGAGGAACTCGCGCCCGCGCGCCGGGGGTGGCACGGTGGACGCGGGAGACGGCGTGGTCCCCCGGCCGGACGACGTCCCGCCGCGCCGGCACCGCCGACCTCTCCCGGAGGCAGCCGTGGTCCCCTTCCGCGCCGCCCAGCCCAGCGCGGTCCCCAGGCCGGTCGGACCCCCGACGGTCCTGTTCGTCGGCGCCCGCGACGCGGCGACCTCGCAGATGGCCGCCGCGCTGCTGGCCACCCGCGCCGGCGGCCGGGTGCGCGCCCTGTCGGCCGGGTCGGCGCCGGCCGTCCGGGTCGACCCGGCCGCGGTCGCGGCGATGGCCGAGGTCGGGGTCGACCTGACCGCCCGGTTCCCCAAGCCGCTGACCGCCGACGCCGTGCACGTCTCCGACGTCGTGGTCGTCCTCGGCGCGGCCCAGCCGTGCCCGGTGCTGCCCGGCACGCGCTACCTCGACTGGCCGGTCGAGGACCCCGCCGGCCGGGACGTGGCCGGCGTCCGCCCGGTGCGCGACGAGCTCGACCGCCGGGTGCACGGGCTGCTCGCCGAGCTCACCGCCTGACCGGCTGCCGGGCCCGCCGCCCGGTCCGCCGGGGTGCCGCGCCGGCGCACCCCGTCCCGGCCCGTGCGGCCCTACGCTGGCCGCACCCGTCCCGCCGGCGTCCCGGAGGTCCCCGTGCTGCTGCGCCTGCTCGGCCTGCTGCTGGTCGTCTGGCTGGTCGTGACCGTCGTCGGCTGGGTCGTGAAGGGCCTGTTCTGGCTCACCGTCGTGGGCCTCGGGCTGTTCCTGCTCACCGCGGCCCTGGGCATGCGCAAGCGCATCCGACCCTGACCCGGCCCCCGGGCGCGAGGACGACCAGCAGGCGCACGAGCCGGCCGGCGGCCCGGGGCGACCGGCGTGCGAGGCTGCCGGTCGCCCCCGACGAGAGGTCCTGCCCGTGCCGTCCCCCGACGTCGTCGCCGCCCGCGTGCAGGCCGTGCTCGACATCCCCCTGCACCGCTTCCTCGGCGTCCGGCTGCGTGACGCGGCCGACCCGTCGGCGGGCATCTGGTTCCCCGTCGACGAGGCGGCGCAGAACCAGGCCGCGCTCCTGCACGGCGGCGTCGTCTACACGCTGCTCGACGTCGCGGGCTTCCTCGCGCTGCTGCCCGCGCTCGGGGACGCCGAGCACGCGGTCACCCACGACCTGTCGGTGTCGCTGCTGCGCCCGGTCCGCGCCGGCGCACGGGTCGACGTCACCGGCTCGGTCCTGCGCCGCGGCCGGGCGGTGGCCTTCCTGCGGTCGGAGGCCACGGTCGACGGCGTCGTCGTCGCCTCCGGGCAGGTCACCAAGAGCGTCGTCCCCGCCGGCTGAGCACCCCCGCCACGGGGACGCCGAGGCGGGTGCGGCCCGCTTGTGTGCGGGACCGCGGCGCGGCAGGGTCGGTGACGCCCGCCGCCGTCGTCCCGGAGGTGCCCGGTGAGCCCTTCCTCCTCGACCGTGACCGCCCGCCCGCGGGGAGGGCGGCCGTGAGCGTCTACGACGAGCGCCCCTGGCTGGCCCGCTACGGCGACCAGCCGGCCGACTACGCGATCGAGTTCGACGACGCGCTGGCCATGTACCGGGCCGGCGTCGCCGCCGACCCCGACGGCGTGGCCCTGCAGTACTTCGACGGCACGCTCACCCGGCGCGAGCTCGACGAGCTCACCGACGGGCTGGCGGCCGGCCTGCTGGCCGAGGGGTTCTCCCCCGGCGACCGGCTGGCGGTCTACCTGCAGAACGTGCCGCAGTTCGTCATCGCGATGGTGGCGACCTGGAAGGCCGGCGGGGTCATGGTGTCGATCAACCCGATGAGCCGCACGCGGGAGCTCTCCTACCTGCTCGCCGACTCCGGCGCGACCGTGCTGCTGTGCCTGGACGCGCTCTACGGCGAGGTCGCCCGCGACGTCGTGCCGGACACCGACGTGCGCCTGGTGCTCACCACCAGCGGCCTGGACCTGCAGACCCGCGACGACGAGCGCCTGTTCGCCGGCGTCACCCGGCAGCGGCACGAGGGCACCACCGACCTGCTGGAGTTCATCGGGCGGCACCGCGGGCAGACCCCGCCCCCGGTGGCGTTCGGGCCCGACGACGTCGCGTTCCTCACCTACACCTCGGGGACGACCGGCGTGCCCAAGGGCGCGATGAACACCCACCGCAACGTCGTCTTCACCGCGCAGGTCTACCGGGACTGGGTGCACGCCGGGCGCGACGGCGCCGTCTTCGGGATCGCCCCGCTGTTCCACATCACCGGCCTGATCGGGCACGTCGCGGTGAGCATGCTCGTGCCGGCGCCCCTGGTCCTCGCCTACCGCTTCGAGCCGCAGGTGGTGCTCGACGCCTTCCTCGAGCACCGGCCGGCGTTCACCATCGGCGCGATCACCGCGTTCAGCGCGCTGCTCAACGCCCCGGGGTTCAGCAAGGAGCACTTCGACTCGTTCACCTCCGTCTACTCCGGCGGGGCGGCGATCTCCCCGACCGCCGAGCGCGCCTTCCGCGAGGCCACCGGCAAGCAGGTGCACAACGCCTACGGCCTCACCGAGACCACCTCACCGATGACGGTCACCCCGTTCGGCTCGCCGTCGCCGGTGGACCCCACCTCGGGCGCGCTGTCGGTGGGCGTGCCCGCCCCGAACACGATCGTCCGCATCCAGGGCGACGACGGGGAGGACCTGCCGCTGGGCGAGGTGGGCGAGATCGTGGCCGAGGGCCCGCAGGTGGTGGCCGGCTACTGGGGCAAGCCCGAGGAGACGGCGGCCAACCTGCCCGGCGGGGCGCTGAAGAGCGGCGACGTCGGGTTCATGGACCCGCAGGGCTGGGTGTTCATCGTCGACCGCAAGAAGGACATGATCAACGCCTCGGGCTACAAGGTGTGGCCGCGCGAGGTCGAGGACGTGCTCGCCGAGCACCCCGCCGTCCGGGAGTCGGCCGTGGTCGGCGTCCCCGACGAGAAGCGCGGGGAGACGGTCAAGGCGTTCGTCAGCCTCAAGCCGGGCGCGAGCGCGACGCCCGAGGAGCTGATCGCGCACTGCCGGGACCGGATGGCCGCCTACAAGTACCCGCGCAGCGTGGAGCTGGTCGACGAGCTGCCCAAGACGGTCACCGGCAAGATCCTCCGGCGGGAGCTCCGGGGGACCTGACCGGTCCGGGCGGTCAGCCCAGCAGCGGCCGCAGGTTCTCCGTCCAGACGTCCCAGCCGACCCGGGCGATCAGCGCGGTGACCACCACGAGGAAGACCGCGCGGACGAAGCCGGTGCCGCGGGTGGTCGCCGTGCGCGAGCCGAGGTAGCCGCCGAGGGTGTTCGCCGCGGCCATCGCCAGGCCCAGGCCCCAGACGACCGACCCGTGCGGCACGAAGACCAGCAGGGCCCCCAGGTTGGTGGCGACGTTGACGATCTTGGCCTTGGCGCTGGCGGACAGGAAGTCGTAGCCGAGCAGCGCGACGAGGGCAAAGACGAGGAAGGACCCGGTGCCGGGGCCCAGGACGCCGTCGTAGAAGCCGACGGCCGCGCCGACGGCGAGCGCGGTGCCGTGGTGCCGGCGCCCGCTGTGGCGCAGCACGGTGACCTGGCCGAGCGCCGGCCGGAGCGCGGTGAACAGCGCGATGCCGACCAGCGCGACGACGATGACCGGCGTGAAGACCGCGGCCGGCAGCAGCGCCGCCACCGACGCGCCGCCGGAGGACGCCACCAGCGCGACCGCGGCCATGGGCAGCGCCGTGCGCAGGTCGGGGTGCACCCGCCGCTGGTAGGTGACCGCGCTGGTCGTGGTGCCGAAGACCGACGCCAGCTTGTTGGTGGCCAGCGCCTGCACCGGGGCCAGCCCCGGGACCAGCAGCAGCGCGGGCAGCTGGACGAGCCCGCCGCCGCCGACGACGGCGTCGACCCAGCCGGCGGTCAGGGCCGCGAGGAGCACGAGGACGAGCACCGACGGCGTCAGCCCGTCGGGGAGGACCAGGTCGCTCACCCGGTCCGCGTCCCCGCACGCCGCCGTCCCCGCACGCTCCCCGTCCTCCTCCGCTCGCCCGGGGACCGAGCCTCCCCCAGCGGGTCCGGCGACGGGCGGGCGGGGTCGGGCCGCGGGAGCCGCGCCCCTCAGGCGACCTGGACCGAGCGCTCGGCCAGGCCGATGAAGCCGTCGATCGCGGTGGTGACGACGGCTCCGGGGTCGGTCACCGCGCCGAGGGTGACGAACAGCGGCGTGAGTTCAGCCGGCGAGCGGCAGGTCGAGGGTGTGCGCGGTGTGGTCGCGCTTGACGGTCAGGTAGCGGGCGTTGGCCGCGGACAGGTGGACGCCGGTGGCCACGCGCTCGGTCACGGCGACGCCCTGCAGCTCGAGCTGGACCGCCTTGTCGGGGTTGTTCGACAGCAGCCGGACCCGGTCGGCGCCGAGGGCGTGCAGCATCTGCGCGGCGGCGGTGTAGTCCCGCTCGTCCTCGCCCCGGCCCAGGGCCAGGTTGGCCTGGTAGGTGTCCAGGCCGGCGTCCTGCAGGGCGTAGGCATCGAGCTTGGCGTACAGGCCGATGCCGCGGCCCTCCTGCCGCAGGTAGAGCAGGACCCCGCCGGCCTCGGTGATCCGCTCGGCCGCCTCGCGCAGCTGGGGCCCGCAGTCGCAGCGCTCGGAGCCGAACACGTCGCCGGTGAGGCACTCGCTGTGCGGGCGGACCAGCGGCGCCGGGCCACCGGCGGCGGCACGGTCGACGGCGGCCCGCCAGTTCCCCAGACCCAGCGCCAGGTGCTCCCCGCCGTCGGCCAGGCCGGTGAAGGTGAACACCTCCGCGGTCGTGGCGTAGCCGTCGGGGAAGCGCAGCGGGACCGTCACCCGGGTGCGCACCTCCGCCGACGGGACCGGCGACACCAGGTCGGCGCCGAGGGTGAGGGTCATCGGAACCTCCGAATCAGTTGTACCTACAAGCGATGATCCTAGCGCGAGGAGGTTGAAGCTACAAGTACCTGGGTGGGACGATGCCGGTGTGGAACCCCGGTGGCTGGACGAGGCCGAGCGAGCGGCGTGGGTGCGGCTGGTCGCCGTCGTCGAGCTGCTCCCCGGCGTCCTGGACGGCCAGCTGCGGCGGGACGCGCAGCTGACCCACTTCGACTACCACGTGCTGGCGATGCTCTCGGAGGCGCCGGGGCAGGTGCTCCGGATGACCGACCTCGCCGCCCGCACCCACGCCACGCTCCCCCGGCTGTCGCACGTCGTCCGCCGGCTGGAGGACCGCGGGCTGGTCGAGCGGGCGCCGTGCCCGGAGGACGGCCGGGCCACCAACGCGCACCTCACCCCGGCCGGGTGGGCGAAGGTCCGGGAGACGGCACCGGGCCACGTGGCCACGGTGCGGGAGCACGTGATCGACGCGCTCACCCCCGAGCAGGTCGCCCAGCTCGCCGGCATCGCCGAGGCGCTGCTGCACCGCCTCGACCCCGACGGGCGGGTGACCGGCGCGCCGGGCAGCCGCGGGCAGGCGGCCGGCCGCTAGCCGGAGCTCTTCTGCACCAGCCGGCGGACGCCGGCCAGCCACCGCTGCGGGTCGGCGGCCTTCTGCGCCCAGTAGGTGCCGACCTCGGGGTGCGGCAGCACGAGGAAGCGGTCCTCGGCCAGTCCCTCGACCACCGCCTGCGCGACGTCCTCCGGCGTGATGACCGACCCCGATGCGGCGACGATCGAGGCCGCCGAGCGGCCCTGCTCCAGCGGGTCGAGCAGCAGCGGCGTGGCCACCCCGAGCGGGCAGACGACGCTGACGCCGATGCCGCGGTCGCCGTAGGTCACCGCCAGCCACTCGGCCAGCGCGACGGCGCCGTGCTTGGTCACCGTGTACGGGGCGTCGCCGGGCGTGGTGAGCAGCCCGGCCGCGGAGGCGACGTTGAGCAGGTGGCCGCTGCCGCGCTCGAGCATCGACGGGAGCACCGCCCGCGCCGCGTACACGTGGGAGAGCACGTTGACGGCGAAGACCTGCTGCCAGACGGCGCTGTCGACCTCCAGACCCCCGCCGGTGAACACGCCCGCGTTGGAGCAGAACAGGTCGATGCGCCCGTGCGCGGCCAGCGTCCGCTCGACCAGCGCGGCGACGGCGGCCTCGTCGGTGACGTCGGTGGTGTCCGCCGTCCCGCCGACCTCCTCGGCCACCCGCTCGGCGGCGGCACCGTCGCGGTCGCTGACCACGACGGTCGCGGCGCCCTCCGCGGCGAAGCGGCGGGCGAGCGCGGCACCGATGCCGCTGCCCGCTCCGGTGATGACGGTGACGGCGTCGGTCAACTGCATGTCGGGGACCTCCTCGGGCGGGCCCGGGACCGGGCCGTGGCTCGGGTACGGGAGCGGGCGGACGAGCGGGACGGGGACGGCGGCCTGCACCCGGCTGGTGCGGCCGCGCCCGACCACTACCCGGGACACGCGCGTCGTCGACCACTCCGACCCGACCGTCCCGGCACGACGACGGTCCTCGTGCGTCGTGTGCCGTCGTCGGGGCACGGGTAGGGGCCGTCGACCAGCACCTTCCAGCCCAGGGAGAACCCATGACCACGCCCCAGATGACGACCCGCGACGCCGCCACCGGTCAGCGCGACATCAAGTCGCACGAGACGACCAGCTTCGCCGACCTCGGCAAGGAGATGTGGTCCTACCTGACCGGCAAGGGTGCGGCGATCAACTACGAGTTCGTGGACATGACCGTCGAGGTGCCGCGCGAGACCGGTCCCGAGGCACCGCGGGCGACGTGGAAGCTCAACGGGGTCCTGCGCATCACCACCGCCGAGAACGCCAGCCGGGGATGACGCCGGGGGACGACCGCACCCTCGACGTCACCGCCGACCTGCGCGTCGAGGTCGACGGTGTCCCCGTACGGGTCCGGGCGTCGGGGTCGGAGATCGCGGTGACCTCCGCGGACGTCCGGCGGCTGTTCGCCGCGGTCCGCGTGGCCGGCGGAGCGGCGACCCAGGGCTCACCGGGTCGCGCCGACCTGGCCCGGGTGGCCGACACGCTCGCCGGGCACGGTCTGACCGCGCGGCTCGACGGGCCCGCCGGGCGGGTGCTGTCCCTCGGGGCGGCGGTCGACTCCGCGGCCGGATCGGGCCTGCTCGGTTCACGCCACGCCCGCGTGCACCCGGCGGGAGCGCTGCGCAGCAGCGGGCCGGTCCCGGCGCTAGCGGCAGCGGCGCTGGTCCTGCTCGTCCTGGTCCGCCGGCTCCGCCGCTGAGTCCCGGACCGGGCCCGCGTGCGCCCGGTCCGGGGTCGGCTCAGGCGGCCGTGCGGGCGCCCCGCCACAGGTCGACGCCGGCGTCGACGGCGTGCTGGTCGATGCGGGCGAGCTCGTCGGCGGAGAAGTCGAGCCGGTCGAGGGCGGCGACGTTCTGCTCGAGCTGGGTCACGCTGCTCGCGCCGATGAGCACGCTGGTCACCCGCTCGTCGCGCAGCGCCCAGGCCAGCGCCATCTGGGCGAGGGACTGCCCGCGCTCCCGGGCGAGGTCGTTGAGCGCCCGGACGTGCTCGAGCGCCTCGCCAGAGAGCAGGTCGGTCGACAGCGACTTGCCCTGGCTGGCGCGCGAGCCCTCGGGGATGCCGCCCAGGTACTTGTCGGTCAGCATCCCCTGGGCGAGCGGGGAGAAGGCGATGCAGCCGGCGCCGACGTCGGCGAGGGTGTCGAGCAGGCCGTCGGTCTCGATCCAGCGGTTGAGCATCGAGTAGCTCGGCTGGTGGATGAGCAGCGGTGTGCCCAGGTCGGCGAGGATCCGCGCCGCCTCCGCCGTGGCCGCCGGCGAGTAGGAGGAGATGCCGGCGTAGAGCGCGCGCCCGGAGCGGACGGCGGTGTCCAGCGCACTCATCGTCTCCTCGAGCGGCGTCGTGGGGTCGGGCCGGTGGGAGTAGAAGACGTCGACGTAGTCCAGGCCCATGCGGCGCAGCGACTGGTCGAGACTGGCCAGCACGTACTTCCGCGAACCGCCGCCCTGACCGTAGGGGCCGGGCCACATGTCCCAGCCGGCCTTGGTGGAGAGGACCAGCTCGTCGCGGTAGGGCGCGAAGTCGTCGCGCAGGTGGCGGCCGAAGTTGGTCTCGGCGCTGCCGTAGGGCGGGCCGTAGTTGTTGGCCAGGTCGAAGTGGGTGATGCCCAGGTCGAAGGCGCGCCGCAGGACGGCGCGCTGACGCTCGAGCGGGACGTCGTCACCGAAGTTGTGCCACAGCCCGAGGCTGATGACCGGCAGGTCCAGGCCGCTGCGGCCGGTGCGGCGGTAGGTCATCGTCTCGTAGCGCGTGTCGGCGGCGGAGTAGGTCATGACCCTCCTCCTGCCCGCCGGGCGGCCCGCCGGAACGCGGCGGGGACACCTCACCGGTGCCCGTGGCGGACCCCACCCCCGCTCCGCCGTCGCGTGGCGGACCGGGACAGGCGTGCTGGTCAGTCCGCGGTGTACTCGCGCAGCAGGTCGGCGGCGTCGCGGTTGCCCTCCTCGGCGAGCCGGCGCAGCTCGGCGACGTCACCGAGCTCGCCGGCCAGCTCGACGAGCTGGTCGGTCGCCGTCGTCCAGCCGAGGTCGGCCAGCCGCCGCAGCTCGGCGAGGTCGCCTCGCTCACCGGCCAGCTCGACGAGCTCGTCGACGGCGTCGCGGTCACCCTTCGCAGCTCGCTCGCGCAGCCCGGCGTAGTGGGGAGCGGTCATCGGCCCAGGGTGCTCCTCGGCGGGTGCGGTGCACAGGCACCCGCTCACGCCGTCGCCCGATCTGCCGGGAGCCGGCGCCCGTGCTCCGGGGTCGGAAGGGCGGCGGGTCGTCGTCCGGGTCGGCCGGCCGTGGCACCGGGTCGTCGCGCGGGTCGGCGTCGGTGGGCGGCGGGTCGGGAGCCGGTGGCGGTGGCGGTGGCTGCATCCCGGGTGGTCGGGTGGTGCGGGTGATCCCCGACGAGGTGGTCACGGTCAGCACGCCGTCGGCGCTCATGTGAATTTGCTCACCCCGGGCAGCTCCGGGTCCGGCGCCCACGACCCCCGCCGCGCCCCCGGCGTCCCAGGAGCGGGATCGAACCCGTCAGGGCTGTCATCGGCCAGACCGAGCACCAGCTCGGCCTCGTAGGCAGCCGTCATCGCCTTGACCGCCGCCACTCGCGCCAGCTCGGCGGCCTTCTGCTCCCGCGACAGCAACCCCACCGGCAACCGCTGCAGCTCGGGACCCTGGGCCAGCAGCAGGTCGAGCAGCTCACCGGCTGCCGCCGGCTCGCACTCCTCGACCGCTGTCACGAGGCGAACCTACGGCCGAGGTACGACGGAACCGCAGGTCAGAGGCGTGTACGACGGTTCGGCCCCGGGCGGACGGGCGCCCTCGACCGACGACGTCCGGCCCTGGTGGACGCCGCCGTCGCGGGGATGTCACTGGCGCCCGACGGCGGCGGTCGCCTACCGTGTCGTGCGTGTCCGCAGCTCTGCAGTCGTGGTGGCGCGCCTCCTAGGCGCCCGCCCCTGCACCTGCCCCACCCATCCGCGGCCGCCTCGATCGAGGCGGCCGCTGCTGCGTGCAGGACCGGCCCGGTCGACGGCCTCCCCACCCGGAGGACCCGATGCCCGACCCCCTGCTCGCCCGCCTCGTCGCCGACCCCACCCCACCGCCGTTCGCCGTCCTCCGCAGGGAGGAGGGCCCGGCCACCGACGACGGCCCCGGTGTCGAGGTCCTGGTCGGCGACCTGGTCGACGTCCCCACGCTCGCGGACGTCCCCGACGACGACCAGGTGCTCGCCCTCGTCCCCTACCGCCAGGTGGTCGAGCGCGGCTTCGTCTGCCACGACGACGGCGCCCCGCTGCGCTGCCTGGTCGTCCGCGACCGCGAGGTGCTCACCCGGCAGCAGGCGCTCGACCTCCTCCCCGACGAGCCGGTCGACGTCGAGCACCTCGGCTTCGACGTCGACGACGCCGCCTACGCCGCCACCGTGGCCGCCGTCGTCCGCGACGAGATCGGCCGGGGCGAGGGCGCCGACTTCGTCGTCCGCCGCGACCACCGCGCCCGCACCACCACGCCGGCGCCGCAGGCCGCACTGCGGCTGCTGCGCCGTCTCCTGCAGAGCGAGCCGGGCGCGTACTGGACCTTCGCCGTGCACGCCGGCGACACCACCCTGGTCGGCGCCACCCCCGAGCGGCACGTCAGCAGCCGGGGCGGCGAGGTGCTGATGAACCCGATCAGCGGCACCTACCGGCACCCGGCGACCGGGCCCGACGAGCAGGGCCTGCTGACCTTCCTCCGCGACCTCAAGGAGACCGAGGAGCTGTTCATGGTGGTCGACGAGGAGCTCAAGATGATGAGCGCCGTCTGCCCCGACGGCGGCCGGGTGCTCGGCCCGCACCTGAAGCAGATGAGCGCCCTCACCCACACCGAGTACCTGCTGCAGGGGCGCAGCGACCTCGACGTGCGCGACGTGCTGCGGGAGACGGTGTTCGCGCCGACGGTCACCGGCTCACCGGTGCGCAACGCCGCCCGGGTCATCCGGCGGCACGAGACGACGCCGCGCGGCTACTACTCCGGCGTCCTGGCGCTGCTCGGGCACGACGACGACGGCCGGCAGACCCTCGACGCGCCGATCCTCATCCGCACCGCCCACCTCGATCCCGACGGCGGCATCCGCGTCCCGGTCGGCGCCACGCTGGTGCGCGACTCGGTGCCCGAGCACGAGGTCGCCGAGACGCACGCGAAGGTGGCCGCCGTCCTGCGGGCCCTCGACGGGCACCCCGCGCCGCCCCCGGCGGCCCGGCTGGCTGACCGCCCCGCCGTCCGCGCCGCCCTCGCCGAGCGCAACCGGTCGCTGGCCCCGTTCTGGCTCGAGCCGCAGGCCGACCGGGCGCTGCCCGCGCTGAGCGGCCGCAGCGCCCTGGTGGTCGACGCCGAGGACGCGTGGACGGCGATGCTGGCCACCCAGTTGCGCCGATTGGGCCTGCGCACCGACGTCGTCGCGTGGGACGCCGACCCCGACCCCGACGGCCACGACCTGCTCGTCGCCGGCCCGGGTCCGGGTGACCCGCGGCAGCCGGACGCGCGGATCACCGCGTTGCGCGACCTGGTGGGGCGCCGGCTCACCACCGGGCGGCCGCTGCTCGCCGTCTGCCTGAGCCACCAGGTCCTCGCCGGCCTGCTGGGCCTGCCGCTGGTGGCGCTCCCCCGCCCGCACCAGGGCGCGCAGCGGCGGGTGGAGCTCTTCGGCACCACCGCCCGCGTCGGGTCGTACAACACCTTCACCGCCGCCCCGGGCGACCTGCCCGAGGGGGTGGAGGCGGCGGTCGACCACGACACCGGTGAGGTGCACGCGCTGCGCGGACCCGCCTTCGCCTCGGTGCAGTTCCACCTGGAGTCGCTGCTCTCCCCCGATGGCCTGGACCTGCTCGCCGACCTCACCGGAGCACTGCTGGCCGGGCGTCCGGCTGCGGGCCGCTGAGCTCGGGGACCGCGGGCCGACGGGGACGGCGTCGTCCGGATCCGCTGCGAGACCCCGCCGGCCCGGTTCGGGAGGTGCTCGGGACGCCGCGCGGAGGAGCGATGACGCCGGTCCGCGGCTCTGCTTGCATGACCGGCCATGAGCGGCGAACCGGCCCGGGACCCCTCCGGACTGCGCGTGGCGGTGCTCGGCCCCGGCGGTGTCGGCGGCCTGCTGGCGGCGCTGCTGGCGCAGGCCGGGGCGAGCGTGACCTGCCTGGCCGGGGCCGACACCGTCGAGGTCCTGCGCGCTTCCGGGCTGCGGGTGGACAGCCGGCTGCTCGGCGCCGTCACCGTGCACGTCGACGCTGCCGAGCGGCTGACTGCGCCGGTCGACGTCTGCCTGGTCTGCGTCAAGGCGACGCAGCTGAACGCGGCCCTCGCGCGGGTGCCGGCCGACGTCCTGGGCGACGCGCTGCTCGTCCCGCTGCTCAACGGCGTGGAGCACGTCGCCGAGCTGCGGCGGCGCTATCCGGACGCCACCGTCGTCCCCGCCGCGATCCGGGTCGAGAGCACCCGCACCGAGCCCGGCGTCGTGTGCCACGACAGCCCGTTCGTGACCGTCGACCTCACGGCTCCCGAGCGCGCCGCGGAGCGGGTGGACCGGCTGGCCGGGGTCCTGGAGCGGGCCGGCGTGACCGTGCGGACCACCGACGACGAGGCGGCCGTCCTCTGGGGCAAGCTCACCTTCCTCGCGCCGTTCGCCCTGCTCACCACGTCGGCGCGGGCGACCGCCGGCGAGGTGCGCGAGCAGCGGCGCGACGACCTGCTCGCCCTCGTCCGCGAGGTGGCGTCGGTGGCCCGCGCCGAGGGCGCCCCCGGCGATGCCGACCTCGTCCTGGGCTTCTTCGACGGCGTCCCGGCGGGCATGCGCTCGTCGATGCAGCGCGACGCCGCCGCGGGCCGGCCGACCGAGCTGGACGCCATCGGCGGAGCCGTCGTCCGCGCCGCCGAGCGGCACGGGATCGAGGTGCCGGTGACCGCCCGCTACGTCGCCGAGCTGCGCGCCGCCACGGACTGAGCGCCCGCCGGCGGCCGGGTGGCCCCGGCGGCGAGCAGGCCCGCGGCGAGGACGACGAGCACCACGAGCAGGGCGTCGACGACGCCGGTCGCCTCGGCGACGAGGCCGATCAGCGGTGGCCCGGCGAGGAACGCGGTGTAGGCGATCGAGCTGACCACCGAGACCCGCGCCGCCGCGCGCGCCGGCTCGTCCGCGGCGGCGCTCATGCCGACCGGGAACCCCAGGGCCGCGCCGGCGCCCCACAGCACGGCACCGGCGATGGCCAGGGGCAGCGACGGCGCGGTGACGAAGAGCAGGAGCCCGACGACGGCGGTCGCGCCCCCCGCCCGCAGGGTGACGACCCTCCCCCAGCGCTGCAGCAGGGTGCCGCCGAGCAGCCGGACGGCGGTCATGGCGGCGACGAAGCAGGCGAACCCGACGGCCGCGACGGCCTCCGAGACGTCCTGCCCGTCGACGAGCGCGACGGCGAGCCAGTCGTTGGCGCTGCCCTCGGTGAACGCGAAGGCGAGGGTGAGGACGCCGATGAGCAGGGTGCGCGGCTCCCGCCAGGCCCGGCCCACCCCGGAGCCCTCCTCCCGGGTCGTCTCCTCGGCGGGGTCGGCGGGCAGGAAGGAGCGGACGGCGAGGGCCACCGCGGAGAAGGAGAGCACCGCGATGAGCACCAGGTGCGCCGCCAGCGGGAAGGCCAGCGCCGCGGCGGCCGCGCCGATCAGCGCGCCGGCGACCGTGCCGAGGCTGAAGCCGGCGTGCAGGCGGGGCATCAGCGGGCGCCCGAGCCGCTGCTCGACGGCGGCCCCCTCGATGTTCATAGCGACGTCCCAGCCGCCCACGCCGACGCCGACCAGGACCAGCCCGGCTCCGCACAGGGGGACCGAGGCGGTCCCCAGCCCGGCGGCGAGCAGCAGCAGGCCGGTGGTGGCGACGGCGGCTCCGGCCAGCACGCCGCGCGCCGGGCCGATGCGGTGCACGACCGGGCCGGTGGCCGGCAGCGCCAGCGTCGACCCCGCCGCGACGCAGAGCAGGAGCAGGCCGAGCCCGGCCGCGGACAGCGCCAGCGTGTCGCGGGTGGCCGGGACGCGGGAGATCCACGACGCGAAGGCGAACCCGTTGACGATGAAGGCGACGGCCACGGCGGTGCGGGCCCGCCGGACCCGGACGTCGGTCTCGGACGAGGTGGGGGTCACGGCTCTCCTCTGCGCTCCCGGGCGACGCCCCGACGCTACGGCCGCCCGGTCGCCGCACCCGGACCCGGTCCGTCCTCCCGCGGAGCGGTGCCGACAGGCCCGGTCCACGGCATGGACCCCGGCACCGTGTCTTACGATGTGTGACACACTCGAGGCCGTGGCCGAGACCATCACCTTCCGTCCCGACGACGACACCCGGCGGGCCCTGGCCGTGCTGACCCAGGACGGCACCCCGGTCTCGGCTGCCGTGCGTGCGGCGCTCATCGCGGCGGCAAAGACCGCCGCGCGCGACCGGCTGCGCGAGGAGGCCGCCGCGCTCGCCGCCGACGAGGTCGACCGGGCCGAGGCTGCCCAGGTGCTGCGGGACATGGAGACCCTGCGTGCGTGGTGAGGTGTACCGCCTCCGCTCACCCCGCGGCACGCAGGGGCACGAGCAGGCCGGGGTCCGGTACGCCGTCGTCGTCCAGTCCGACCTGCTGCGCCTGTCGACCTGGCTGGTCGCGCCGACCTCCACCTCGGCCCGTGCGGCGACCTTCCGCCCCGAGGTGTCCGTCCAGGGCCGCCCCACCCTCGTGCTGGCCGAGCAGACCACCGCGGTCGATCCGCAGCGCCTGGGTGAGTCCGCCGGTTCCCTGACGTCCGAGGAGCTGCGCCGCGTCGACGCGGCCCTGCGCCTGGTCCTCGGCCTCTGATCGGCCACACCGCGCGCCGGCGGCCACCGCTGCGCAGCAGCCGGGCCACTCAGCCGAAGGGATCGGTGGCGCGACGCAGGGCGGCGGCTGCGCCCGTGATGGGCCGGCCGTGACCGGGGCAGGCGACGTCGACGTCCAGCGAGGCGAGCCGCTGCAGGGACGCCCAGGCGCCGGCGCGGTCGGTGTTGAAGGGACCGAGGATCGCCCGGCCCTGGTGTTCGGCGACGGTGTCACCGGTGATCACCACCCCGTGCCGCGGCAGGTGCAGGGCGATGCTGCCCGGGGTGTGCCCGGGCACGGCCAGCACCACCGCGTCGCCGGCGACGTCCAGCACGTGCCCGTCGTCGAGCGGCTCCACCACCGGCACGGCGGGCGCGGGCCGGACGTCGGCGGTGGCGACGGCGTACAACGCCTGCTCGGCCGGGGTGACGACCGGGGGTGGGCCGGGGACCTCACCGCGCACGAACGGAGCGTCCCCGCGTCCGACGAGGACCGGGATACCGGACCGGGACGCCAGTTCGGCGGCCGAGCCGGCGTGGTCGTCGTGGAAGTGGGTCAGCACGATCCGGCGCAGGTCGGAGCGGTGCAGCCCCAGCTGCTCCAACGCGGTCTCGATGGCCGGTCCGGTGCCGGACAGGCCCGTGTCGATCAGTGTGACGCCGTCGGGCCCGTGCCACACGTAGGCGTTGACGAAGTCCAGCGACAGCAGGTGCAGGCCGGGGACGACCTCGGTCACGTCCATGCCCCGACGCTAGGCGAGGGGGTCCGCGCCGGGGCGGCGTTCCGCCGAGGGCGGACGACCGGTGGGGTCAGCGCCGGGTGTAGGGGCCGGTCGACTCGGCGTGGTAGCCCTTGGCGCCGACGGTCAGCGCCAGGTCGCTGCGCGGCGGCCGCCCCCGGGCGAGCAGGTCGAGGGCCGCCCGGAAGTCGTACGCGGGGGTCCAGCCGAGGTCGGCGCGTGCGGCGTCGTTGACGTACACCCGGTCGATGCCCGGGAAGAGGCGCCAGCCGAGCCGGTCGTAGAGGTCGGCCGCGTCGGGGAACAGCCGGGCGACGACGGCCGGGGCGTCGGTGCGCAGCTCGGCGAGGTGCTCGGGCCGGAACGGCGTGGTGGCGCTGACGACGTAGCGGCCGAAGCCGAGCCCGGGTGCGCGGTCGACCGCCGCGCGGTGGGCGGAGACGACGTCGGCGAGGTCCACGCGCCGGTTCAGCAGCTCGTTGACCTTGACGTTGTCGTCGTCGTAGCCGGCGCGGACGTCGTCGGCGTCGTCACCCTCGGGGAAAGAAGCGGGAGGTGCGCAGGACCACCACCGGCAGGCCGGTGTCGCGGGCGACGAGCTCGCACAGGTCCTCGGCGGCGACCTTGGTGGCCCGTAGACGTTGCGCACCCGCGGCGGGACCGCCTCGGTGACCCACGCGGCCGGCTCGCCCGGCGCCGGGACCAGCGCGCGGCCGAACGCGCTGGTGGTGCTGGTGACCACGACCCGGCCGACGCCGGCGGTCGCGGCCTCCTCGAGCACGGTCAGCGTGCCGGTGACGTTGGTGTCGACGAACGCCTGCCGGGGGTGCGTGCCGACGTGCGGCTTGTGCAGCGTCGCGGTGTGCAGCACCGCGCCGGCCCCGGCGAGCGCCGCGCGGACGGCGGACCGGTCGGTGACCGACGCGACGACGTCCGTCCACGCCGAGGGCAGGACGTCGAGGCCGACGACGTCGTCACCCGCGTCGCGCAGCACCCGCACGAGCGCCTCGCCGAGGTGTCCCGAGCTGCCGGTGACCAGGACCCTCACGGCGTTCCCCACACGGTGGTCGGCACGGCGCCAGCCTGGCACGCTCCCCGGCGGGCAGGCTGCGGGGACCGGCTCCACCCCACGTGAGAGAACGGTCCGCGATGACCACCACGCCCGCTCCCGACCTCCCCGCGTTGGAGGCCGAGCGCGCCCGCGTCCGCGCGGCGCACCTGCGGGCGGCCGCCCTCCACCGCTCGGGGCCTGCACCACACCGCGCTGATCAGCAGCGACGTCGAGCGGACCGTCCGCTTCTACCCGGACGTGCTCGGCTTCCCCCTGACCGAGCTGGTCGAGAACCGCGACCACCCGGGCTCCTCGCACTCCTTCTTCGGCATCGGCAACGGCGACCTGGTCGCCTTCTTCGACTTCCCCGGCCTCGACGTCGGCCCCTGCGCCGAGGTGCTCGGCGGCCTGCACCACCTGGCGATCAGCGTCGAGCCCGACCGCTGTACCGAGCTGGTGCGGCGGCTCGACGACGCCGGTGTCCCGCACGAGGTGCACAGCGGCGTCTCGGTGTGCTACCGCGACCCCGACGGCGCCCGCATCGAGCTCATCGCCGACCCGCTCGGCGAGGTGTACGGCCACCGGGTGCTCTGAGCGGAGCGCCGGGGACTAGCGCCCCGGTCCCGTCCGACCGCGGTGACACCCTGCTCCCCACCGGTGGGGAGGGAGCGGCGATGACGCTGACGTGGCGGCAGGTCCGGGCCTGGCGGCTGCGCCGCCACCTGCTCACCCCGCTGGCCGAGGACGAGCCGGACGACGTGGTGTCGGTCGTCGCCCGGCTGTGCGGGGTGCAGGCGCAGGTGCCCTCGGCCGCCGAGCTGGCGGTCGCCGTCCGGCAGCGGCGTCCGGAGCGCGGTGCGGTGGGACGGGCCCTGGACGAGCGGCGGCTGCTGCGCGTCTGGGCGATGCGCGGCACCCTGCACCTGCTGCCACCGGCACTCGCCCCGGCGTACCTGGCCCTGCTCGCCGCGACCCGGAGCTGGGAGAAGCCGGCCTGGCAGCGCACCTTCCTGCCGGCCGACCGGCTGGCCGCGCTGACCGAGGCGGCCGCGGCCGCGCTGGAGGGCCGAGTGCTCACCCGCGAGCAGCTGACCGCGGAGGTCGTGCGGCGCACCGGCGATCCCGGGCTGGCCGAGGCGCTGGGCTCGGGCTGGGGTGCGGTCCTCAAGCCGCTGGCCTGGCAGGGGCTGCTCTGCCACGGCCCCGTCGAGGGCAACCGGGTCACGTTCACCCGCCCGGACACCTGGCTGGACGGGTGGCGGGTGCCGGAGACCGCCGAGGCGGCCCGGGTCGCCGTCCCCGCCTACCTCGCCACCCACGGGCCGGCCACCCCCACCGCCTTCGACACCTGGCTCAGCCGCGGCGCCACCCCGAGACGCACGTTGCGCGGCTGGTTCGCCGACCTCGGCGAGGAGCTGGCGGTGGTCGACGTGGAGGGGACGCCGCTGCACGCCCGCGTCGCCGACGTCGAGTCCCTGGCCGCTCCCGAGCCGGGCGAGGTGGTGCGGCTGCTGCCGGCCTTCGACCAGTTCGTCCTCGGCCCCGGGACCGGCGACCCGCACACCGTGCCGCCCGCCCGGCGGGCCGAGATCAGTCGTGCCGCCGGCTGGATCTCCCCCACCGTGGTCACGCGCGACGGCGTCGTCGGCACCTGGCGGATCGAGGACGGCTCGGTCGACGTCGACCTGTTCGCCGAGTGCGCGCCGGTCGACCGCGACCTGCTCGAGGCGGAGGCGGCCCGGCTCGGCCACCTGCTGCAGCAGCCGTCGCTCCGGCTGACCGTGCGCAGCTCCTGACAGCGGAATCCCTGGTGGTTGTCCGGTGTGGGCCGGGGTCCACCCGCTGGTGACGTCGGTGCCGTCACATGGCGTCATCAGGGCGCGTGGCAAGCGACGATGTGTGCTCACGCCCCGTTCCCGTGTGTGGAATGAGCCCTCAGCGCACGTCATCGCCGGTGCGGAAGCCATGTCCGCCAACTGATCAGCACACCGCTGTGAGACACCGTCGACCGGTCACGGCGTCGGCCGGGCGCTCCCGTACCGGCGGGCCAGGGCGGCGAAGGACGCCTTCGGCTCCCACGGCAGACCGCAGTGGCCTGCGCCGGACCCCGCCGGGAGGGTCCGGACGAGCGCGTAGCTGGCGGTGTCCAGGTCCAGGGCGGGATCCGGGTCGCCCGGGTAGGACGGCATGGCGAGGGTGAACCCGAACGCGCCGTCGACGCCCTCCTCCTCCAGGATCCCGAGCACCTGCTCGAGGTGGGCGGCCTGCGCGGCCTCGTCGCGGCGGTGGCCGTCCCGGAGTCGTGGCGGGGAGGTGGAGCGGTCGACGATCGTCCATCCGTGGCTGCCGCGGTCCTCGGCGCCGGCGTAGGTGCAGCAGCCGAACTCCAGCACCACGACCGGCTTGCCGGACGCCGCCAGTCGCCGGAGCGTGCGCCGGTAGGACCCCCGGCTCCGGGCGTCGTGGTAGTGGTCGATGCCGGCGAGGTCGAACGGCGTCCAGTCCACCTGCTCCCACGCGCCGGAGGCGTAGCTGACCGGGCCGGCGAAATCCGCGCGCACCGTGGCGACGGCGTCGCGCAGGAGGTCGTCCAGTCGGCGGGTGAACGACCCCCTGCGGAGGGTGCTGCGGACCAGCCGCCAGGGTCGGGCGAACGTCCGCATCCGCTCGGACGACGTGGCGCCGTCCACCAGGCCACTCGTGAACAGTGTCAGCTCGCAGCCGGTGACGAGCACGACGCCACCGTGCTCGGCCCGCACCTCCTCGGCCGCGGCGGCACAGGTGCGCAGGTGGGCCAGCGTCGCGGCCTGGTCGGCGTCCACCAGCACCGGGGACAGCCACACCTCCAGCCCGACCTCGCGGGCGAGCCGCGCCGCCGTGGTGAGCCGGCCGACGTCCTGCCCCGAGATGCGCACCGCGGTGCAGTGCAGGTCCTCGGCGATGACCTCGAGCTCCCGGCGCACCACAGCCGGGTCGAAGTCGAGCCGGGTCGTCCACCCCGCCCCGCGGGTGGCGGTCCCGACGTCGTGGTTGACGCCCCTGCGCTCCACGTCGTCAGCACACACCCGTCGGCCGGGACGGAGGAGCCGGGACGCGCCGCGGGGGCTCAGGTTCCCGCGAGCAGGGCCCGGTTCAGCGCGATGCGACGGATCAGCAGGTCGTAGGCGAGCAGCGTGACGACCGCGGACAGGACGCAGATGAGCAGGTACTGCAGCGTGGGGTGCAGCGAGCTGCCGACGACGAGGTACGCCACCACGACGACGACCGGCTGGTGCAGCACGTACCAGGGCAGCACCGCCGGCGCGACGTAGCCGACGACCCGCGAGCCGTCGCCACCCGCGGAGGGGCGCAGCCGGGCCAGCCCGCCGACGATCGCCACGACCGTGCACCAGACAGCCGCGCCGAGCGCCGCTCTCCCGGCGAGGGTGGACGGATCGCGGTCGAGCAGGGGGTCGCCCTCTCCGCCGAGCATGCGCACCCCGGCCACGGCCATCAGGCCGACCGCGACCACCGCGGCGAGGCCGGCGTCACGGCGCACGACCTCGCGGAAGCGGACGTCGGCGGCCAGGACCACCCCGGCGGCGAAGAAGAGCAGGTAGCCGAGGGGGCTGCCCGCGGCGAGTCCCTCGTCGAGGCCGAGCCCGGCGGCCACTCCCCCGAGGAGGACGGCAGGCAGCAGGACCCCTCCCCGCCGTCGTGCGGCGCCCGACAGCGCGCCCAGGGTTCGCCGGCCGCGGCCGGAGTCCAGCCACCCGAGGAGCGGCAGCACGGCCAGGGAGTACAGGAGCAGGAGGTAGACGAACCACAGGTGCCCGGTCTCGAAGCCGCGGCCGTCGGCGGCGGGCCGGAGCACGAAGGGGAACTCCGACCAGTCCCAGCGGACCCGGAAGAAGCGGGGCCAGAAGGCCCAGTAGGACTCGGTGTACCCGGGGTCCGCGCGCAGCCGGAGCCAGACCGGCAGCGGGACGAGCAGCACGGTGCCGGCCACCAGGGGGACGAGCAGCCGTCGCACCCGCCGGCGCAGGTACCCGCGGGTGCCACGGGCCTGCCAGGAGTGCCAGGCGCCGATGCCGGCGACCAGGTACAGCAGCGGCATCGCCGCCACCACGACCGGCGCGACGAGCGGCACGAGCTCGGCGGTGCGGTCGCTCTTGACGTAGAAGTCGTCGTCGGTGTCGAACACCAGCAGGGCGTGGAACGGGATCAGGCCACCGACGACGACCGCCCGGGCCAGGTCGAGCCCCGGCCAGCGGCCGACCTGCCAGGACGTCTGCGCCGCCAGCCCCGCCATCCGGAGCCCCCATCCCTCGGTGGGTAGCACGGTCGCAGGCACCGCCGGACCTGTCGAGGGTCGCCGGCCTCAGGCGCCGCCCGGCCGACGGCGTCAGGTGGTGGCCGGACCTGCACGGCAGCCGGTGCCCGGTGGTCACGAGCCCGACCCGGGACTCCTCCGCCGCCCGGCCGCCGCGTCGGGCACCATCCGGCCGTGGACCCCGAGCAGCTGCTGCGGACGGCGGCCGACCGGCTGGACGCGCTGGCCGCCCGGACGACCCCCGGCGACTGGCGGACCGGCGGACTGCTGGCGACCCGTCCCGAGGTGGTCGCGCACCTCCCCGACGGGAGCAGCGAGCACGTGGCCGAGGCGCGGGCCGGGACCGGTGCGTGGATCGCGACCCTCTCCCCCGCGCTGGCCGCGCCCCTGGCGGCCTGGCTGCGCGCCGCGGCGGCGCACGGACCGGTCGACCCGGCCGCCGAGGCGTTCGCCCGGGCCCTGCTCGCGCGGCTGCCCTGACCGGGCCCGGCACCCGTGGGTTGCCCACCAAGCCCGACCGGTGGGCGGGCACCACGGCCTGCACCCGGTCACGCAGGTCGAGCTCGGTCAGCAGGTGGGTGACGTGCGTCTTCACCGTCGCCTCGCTGATGGACAGCTCCCGGGCGATCTCGGCGTTCGACAGCCCGCGCGCCACCAGCCGCAGCACGTCCTGCTCGCGGACGGTCAGCCCGGCCAGCGACGGCGCCGGGGCGGGAGCGCGCGAAGGAGCTCGCCGTGGCCGACGCGCTGGTATCCACAGGCCGGGCGCTGACGCTGCTCGGCACCCGGCTCGCCGCGGTCCACGACGAGGACGCCGCCGCCGTGGAGGTGGTCACGCTCCGCGCCGAGCTTCCACGGGGCGGCCCGGGCCCGCGGCAGCTGGCGGTGCTGGCGCTCGGCGGGTTCGACACCCCGGCGGGCCTGTCGGTCGCCGATGTGGAGACCGCCACCAGCCTGCAGCGGCCGAACGTGCACAAGCTGCTGCAGCGGCTCACCGAACTCGGACACCTCGAGCAGTTGCCGGACGAGCGGCCAGCTCGCTGGCACCGCGTTCAGCCCTCAGCCGGGTGACTGCTGTCCATGCCGTCAGGCGGCCTGGCCGCACGACAGGACGACGTCCTCGGCGCAGGCGCGCACGTGCACTACGTCGTGGCGGCGCTGGAGGAGCGCGATCACGACCGTGGGGATGAGGGTCAGCGTCGCGATGCCGGTGCCGACCACGGCGGGGCCGACGGCCCCCAGGCTGGAGCTCAAGGTCGCCCCGGCGATTCCTGAGCCGACTGCCGTTCCGGCGTTGTACGCGGAGACTGACATCGCCACTGCGAGCGTGGGCGCCGGGCCGCCGAAGCGCACAGCCAGAGAGGACAGCACCGGGTTGACACTGAGCCCGAAGAGCCCGAGCAGGACCACCAGCACCACTGTGGGCACGGTGTGCGTGGACAGCCGGCAGATGCCCAGCAGCACGACGGCGGTCACCGCGGGCACCACGATCGTGGTCGCGTGCGGGCGGACGTCGCCCAGGCGACCGCCGAGCACCGTGCCGATCAGGGAACCGACGCCGAACCCGACGAGCACCAGCGGCACCAGGCCGGTCGCGATGCCGGCGCGTCCGGTCAGCAGCGGTGAGATGTAGGAGTAGGCCGACAGAACGCCGCCGGTCGTGGTCGCGCAGGCCGCCAACACGAGCCACAGCCGACCGGAGCGCAGCGCGGCCAGCTCTGAGCGCAGGGACCCGATCTCCTCGTGGGCACGGTCGTGCGGCACGTGGCGCGCGATGAGCACAGCCGCGGCGAGTGCGAGGGCGGCGAGGGCCCAGAACGGTCCTCGCCAGCCGGTGAGCTGCCCGGCGAACGCGCCGAGCGGCACGCCGACGACGTTGGCCAGCATGCCGCCGGCGCCGACCAGGCCCAGGGCTCGGGCGCCGGCCGCTGGGCCGGCGGCGCGGGTGGCGACGACGGACGCGACCGACCAGAACGCCCCCGTCGCCCACGCGGTGACGAACCGGGCGGCCAGCAGCAGCGGGAAGCTCGAGCCGAGCGCGATGACGACGTGACCGGCCGCGAAGATGCCGAGGGCGAGCATCAGCGTCACCCGCCGCGGCAGCCGCCGGGTCAGCAGTGCCATCGACGGTGAGCCGACGATCATCCCGACCGCGAACACCGTGATCAGCAGACCGGCCCGCGCCACGCTGACATGGAGGTCACCGGCGATCTCCGGCAACAGGCCGGCCACCACGAACTCGGTGGTGAGCATGAGAAACGTGCCGGCCGCCAGCACGTAGACGACGAACGGAAGTCGCACCGGCGGGCCACCGTCGCCAGCCGGGTCGGCGGCCGACGCCGCCGACCCGGCCGGGCGGGACAGTTGGTCCGAGGTCACTGCAGGGTAGCGGCGTCGATGACGAACCGGTAGCGGACGTCGGAGGCGAGCACCCGCTCGTAGGCCTCGTTGACCCGGTCGGCGGCGATGATCTCGACCTCGGCGCCGATGCGGTGTGCGGCGCAGAAGTCGAGCATCTCCTGGGTCTCGGCGATGCCGCCGATCATCGAGCCGGCGTAGTTGCGACGGCCCCCGACCAGGGACATGACGTGCAGGCTCAGCGGCTCGGCGGGAGCGCCGACGTTGACCAGGGTGCCGTCCACGGCCAGCAGCGACAGGTAGGCGTCGACGTCGATCGGGGCGCTGACGGTGTTGATGATCAGGTCGAAGCGGGCGGCCAGCTGGGCGAAGGTGTCCGGGTCGCTGGTCGCGCGGTAGTCGGTGGCACCCAGCCGCAGGCCGTCCTCCTGCTTCTTCAGCGACTGCGACAGCACCGTGACCTCGGCGCCCATCGCGGCGGCGAGCTTGACGGCCATGTGCCCCAATCCGCCGAGGCCGACGACGGCGACCTGCTTGCCGGGCCCGGCGCCCCAGCGGCGCAGCGGCGAGTAGGTGGTGATGCCGGCGCACAGCAGCGGCGCCGCGGCCGCCGGGTCGATGCCGTCGGGCACGCGCAGGACGAACCCGGCGTCGACGACGACGTGGGTGGAGTAGCCGCCCTGGGTCGTGCTGCCGTCCCGGTCGGTGCCGGCGTAGGTGGGCACCATGCCGTTGAGGCAGAACTGCTCGTTGCCGCTGCGGCAGTTGGCGCACTCGCCGCAGGAGTTGACCATGCAGCCGACGCCGACCCGGTCACCGACCCGATGACCGGTGACGTCGGAGCCGACCTCGGCGATGACGCCGACGATCTCGCGCCCGGGGACGACGGGGAACGGCTGAGGTCCCCAGTCGCCGTTCACGGTGTGGATGTCGGAGTGGCAGATGCCGGCGTACTCGATCTCGATCAGCACGTCGTTCGGGCCGACGGCCCGGCGCTCGATGGTGGTGGGGGCCAGCGGCCGGCCGGCCGCGGGGGCGGCGTAGGCGTTCACGCGCATGCGGAAGTGCTCCTCGTTCAGGGGGATGGGGTTCAGTCGATCGCCGGGGCGGCGGTGTACTCCTCGTCGGTGACGGGGGTCAGCCAGTGCACGACGGCGTGGTCGGCGTCGGCCTCGTTGACGGCCAGGTGGACCATGAGCCGGTTCGGCGCGGCGCCGTGCCAGTGCTCCTCGTCGGCCTCGAACAGGACGCGGTCGCCGGGGCGGATGACCTCGATCGGGCCGCCCCGGCGCTGGCACAGGCCGACGCCCTCGGTGACGAAGACGGTCTGGCTCAGCGGGTGGCGGTGCCAGTGGGTGCGCGCGCCGGGCATGAAGTGCACCAGGTTCGCGCTGAGCCGCGACGGCGCCGGTGCGGCGGCGACGGCGTCGATGTAGACGTCGCCGGTGAACCAGTCAGCCGGACCCTTGACGGTGTCGACCGAGCTGCGGGTGATCTGCACGGTCGTTCTCCTCTCCTTCGGACGTCCTCGAGCGGTCCACCCCACGACACCGCGCCGCGCGCAGGCGCGGGGAGTCGCGTTTGTGGGGGTAGCGGCTGTACCCCCCCTCCCGACCCGGTCCGACGTAGCGTCGGTCGGGTGGACAACCGCTCCGACATCCGCGACTTCCTCGCCAGCCGGCGCGCCCGGATCAGCCCCGAGCAGGCCGGGCTCCTGCCCGGCGGGGGTCGGCGGCGCGTGCCCGGGCTGCGCCGCGAGGAGGTCGCCGTCCTGGCCGGGGTGAGCACCGGCTGGTACGAGCGGCTGGAGAAGGGCCACATCGCCGGCGTCTCCGAGGACGTCCTGGAGGCCGTCGCCCGGGCGCTGCAGCTGGACGAGGCCGAGCGGCTCCACCTGTTCAACCTCGCCCGCGCCGCCCGGCCCAGCCGCGCACCGCAGCGCCGCGGCAAGGCGAAGGTGCCCGCGCGGGTGCAGTGGATGCTGGACTCGATGACCGGCTCGGCCGCGTTCGTCGCGAACGGGCGGCTGGACGTCCTCGCGACCAACACCCTGGGATGGGCGCTGCACTCACCGATGTTCGACGACCCCGGGCGCCCCGCGAACTTCGCCCGCTTCCAGTTCCTCGACCCGCGGGCGGCCGACTATTACCAGGACTGGGAGAGGGCGGCGAGCACCACCGTCGCGCTGCTGCGCACCGAGGCCGGCCGCGACCCCTACGACAAGGATCTGCGCGAGCTGGTCGGGGAGCTGTCGACGGTCAGCGAGGAGTTCCGCACCCGCTGGGCCGCGCACAACGTGCGCATCCACCACTCCGGGGTCAAGCAGTTCCGCCACCCCGCGGTCGGCCTGCTCGAGCTGACCTACCACACCCTCGACCTGCCCGCTCCCGACCACGGCAGGCTGGCCCTGACCATCTACACCGCCGAACCCGGCACACCGTCCGAGGACGCCCTCAAGCTCCTGGCCAGCTGGGCGGCCACCAACGTGGCCTCGGCGGCCCACCCGGCCACCTCCGCGACCGACAACGCCTGACCGGCCAGCCGTGGCGCGCGTCTTCGTCGGCCGGGACGCGACCGCAGAGCCACCCTCACAACCGCAGAGCTGACCCGCGCGACCTCGCCTCCCCCAATCTCAGCCTCGTGCGCGCGCAATCTCATCCTCGTGGCCGCAGACCCGCACACGTCCACTCTGCGGCCGCCCTCACCGAGCGCGCACACCTCGCCCTCGCCCCACGGGTGCTCCCCCGCCCGACGCCGATGCCGCCCTCGACGCGCTCGCTGTCGCCGACACCTCGCCGGCGAGCAGTCGGAAGCTCACGGTCGCGGCACAGCGTGGATGACCGTGATCCCGCAGGCGAGCTGGCGATGACCCACGACATGGACGGAGGCCCGGACGGATCCGCACCCGCGTCCCGGTGGTGACGTCCGGACGCGCTCGCGCTGACGCTGTCCATCAACGTCAGCAGCCGCGTCGACAGTGAAGCCGGCGAGTTCGGCTGGCAGGTGTGGGACGGGCTCATCCGAGCAGTGTGGGACCTCGACGAGGACGGCGACGACGGCGCGTCCGAGGACCTGCCGGGCTCCGGTGACGGCTGGGACGGCGCCGACCCCGAGGTCGACGACGACACCTTCCGGCTACCGGTCGGCGAGCTGACCCGATGGATGCTGCCGCTGGACTTCGACGAGCCGTTCGCGCTGTCCGAGGCGGCGGACGCAGTCGCCCAGGATCTCTGCGACGTCGTGGCGCCCATCGTCGGCGACCACCCGCTGCTGATCGACGACTGCTACGAGCTCACCAGTCAGGACTGGTTCGACCGTCTCCTAGTGCTGCGCGCCATCGAGCTCGTGCCGCAGCTACGTGGGCATGGGGTGGGGGCGTGGGCGTCGGCGCGATCGGTCAAGCAGCTCGCCCCGGACTCCGGGACCTCGATCCTGACGAAGGCGGCCCCACTGCACCGCGAGCCGTTCATGCGCGACGACACCGATCCCCACCGCGAGTTCACGCCGGCGGAGGAACGCGCGTGGCGGGGAGCACAGCAGGAGATCGCCGCCCACTGGCAGCAGAACCTCGGCCTGATCCCGTTGCCGCACAACCCGGCCATCCTGATCGGCACGGTCGACACCGCGGAGGGATCGCTGCAGGCCGCAGTGGACTCCTGGGCCTGACGGCTCCAACGGAATCCCCGCGCCGGGCTGTCGGGCCCGAGGCTCCGTCAGCACGGCGCTCCGTCGGGATGGAACCACTGGAGGACCTCGATCCGGTGTGCGGTGAGCGGCAGTCGCTCGTTGGCCCCGTTCGGGTAGATCCCCGCCGCCCCCCATAGCTGCGCGCGGACGCTGGCCGCCGCGCCGATCTGGATCCCCCGCTCGAGGAGGTCGGCGCGGACCGCATCGGCGTCGAACAGGTAGACGTGGTCGACGCGCCACGGCCGGGTCTGACCGTAGGAGCTCACCGCCGCACCCGCGGGGCCGGTCATCACCAGGTAGTCGTCCAGCGCATCGGAGACGTTGATGTCGAGCATCCCGTCCCGCTGCAGGTGCCACTTCACATTCACCGTCCGGCCCTGCAGCGGCCCTGACTGGAATCGGCCGTCGAACCCAGGGGTGTTCGCGGAGGGCAACAGGTCGATCCCGAACACCTGACTCGCGAGTCACTCCCCGACGTGGCCCAGTGTCACCGGCCGCGAGATCAGCCCGGCGATCTCTGCGTCAATGGCACTGCGCTCAGCGAGGCGCCGGGCAACCTGCAGCAACTGGTCGCGTGACATGCGGCCAGTGTGGACGCCGGCGTGCCCGCCCCCGGGAGTACCGGCGGACAGGGCACAGCCGCACCGGCCGCGCCCCGGTGCGCCTCGGTGCGTGCAGAGAACCTCCAGAAGACGCACCACACAACGCGTGAGCCAACTGGGGACGTCTGCGGCCCGCTGCGAGGCTGGCGCGCCGCGGGGCAGCCACCCGGGCCGGACCGACCGCTACGCGGACGAAGCCCCCTGGCGTCGGAGGTTCTTCAGCTTCACCGACTGGCCGGTACGGGGAGCGCCAGCACGCCAGAAGTCCCAACCGTCCGTCGACAAGGTCGACTCCGGGTTGCCCAGCCCAGAGACGGCGACCTTGACCGCCCGGCCGGCGCTCGACACAGGGAGCAATGGACCTCGCCGCCGTAGCGGAGGCTGCCGTCGGCGAGGCGTTCGGCAGTGCGCCGTCCCTCGGCGAGAACCTCGCTCACCCGCGTCCCGCGTCCCTCCTGACCGGCTGCGTGCCTGACGAGGCCGCTCCGACGTCAGTCCCGGCCGCCGCGCTGGACCTCGTCGACCAGGTCCTGGGCGATGTCGCGCAGCTTGCGGTTGTTCAGCTGGGACTCCTTCGACAGCAGATCAAAGGCCGCGTCGGCGGACATGCCGCGGTGGCGGGCCATGAGGATGCCCTTCGCCTGGTCGATGACCGCCCGCGAGTCCAGGGCGCGCTGCAGGTTGGCCGCCAGGGTCGCGGTGCTGGCGTAGACGCCGGCGTTGGCCACGGCCACCGCCGCGTAGGAGGCGAACGCGGTGGCCAGCTCCTGCTTCGCCTCGTCGAACGGGGTGTCGTCGGTGCCGTACACGTTGAGCGCCCCGATGGTCTGGCGCTGCACGGGCAGCCCGATCGACATCGTGTGCAGGACGCCCTTGCGGGCGGCCGCGCGGGCGAAGTCGGGATAGGTGGGGCTGTGGGCGGTGTCGTCGATGGTGATGGTCGTGCCGGAGGTCGCGGCGTCCATGCAGGGGCCGAACCCGGACTCGTACTGGCGCTCGTCGAGCTGGGCGGACAGCGGTCCGGTGAAGGCCGCGCTGGCCACCTCGCCGTCCTGCAGGAGGGTGACCGACACGTCGGCGGCGCCGGGGATGGTCTGCTTGGCCAGCTCGGCCACCCGCTCGAGGGTCGCCGACAGCGGCTGCTCACCGAGCATGATCTTGCTCAGCTCGGCGAAGGCGGCGCGGGGATCGCGCGGCGGTTCGACGTCGGCGGGATCAGGCATGGACACGGCGGTCTCTGCTCTACGACGGACTGCGGGTGACACCTCGCGACAGTCCGAGATTGGCGTCCCGGTCGTCCACGAGAGGACGACGGGGACGAAGAACCGGGGCCGAGTGCTGCAACGTCCGGGGTCCGGTCATCGGAACGGCGCCGACTCGCCGTGAGCGTGTGACCGCCTGGTCCCTCACCCTACGCGCACGCCGCACTCGAAATGTCCACACCGGCGCCGGCCACTCAGATGCCGCGGCATCGAAGGTGAGCCGCTGGCCCTCCGCCGCTGCAGCGCGCACACTGGCGTCACCAGCCGCGAGCCCGGATCGGGGTGGCGGCCGGTGTCGATCTTGGTCGAGCAGCGGGCCTCGGATCGGATCCAGCCCGCCGGCACAGCGCCCCTCGGGGCGCACCGACGCCCCGACGACCTCGAGGTTCCCGGTGCCCCCCTTCACCGCGCCCGCCAGCGCACTGACCGTCCTTGCCTGGCGGCTGGGTGCCCTGAGCGTCGCCGACCTGTGGTGGCGCTACACCGAGCTGGGCGGGAGCCGGCCTCGTGCCGCGCTCGTCGAGTACCTCGCCGGCACCGCCGCCTGGCCGACCTCCGAGCACAACCCCCTGACCCAGGCCCTCAACGAATGCCTGTGGGAGCTCGGGCACCCGAGCCTGGCCCCCTACCGGGAACTACCGAACGCTCGGCCCGCGGCCTCGCGGACCGAGGGATCGGCTGAGACCCCGCAGCTCGTCCAGCGCCGCCGCCATCACGTGCCGGCAACAGCACACGCCTGAGCGGGCGCCCGGCGGAGCGGCTGTCAGCCCGATCACCCCTGACCGTGCGGTCGAGTGTGCGCAGCTTCCGACCGGGGTACCTGGCCGACCCAGGGCCGGTCCTGTTCCATCAGCGGGTTGGCGTTGACCGTTGTGGCCGGCCACGGTGGGCGAGGCAGTCGTCCGCCGGTTCCCGTCCCGGCCCGCGCTCGCACCCTGCCGGTGACGTCATCCCTGTGGGCTGTCGCGAGGCACATCCAGCGGTCCATGACGATCCCCGAGGGATCGAGGCAGGTCATGGCACCGTCCGCTGAGCAGCACGCCGCCCGGTCACGCGCCCGATGCGACCTCCGCCGGTGAGTACCGAAGCCACCGGCGTGAGCCCGTCGGCGTGGGGGCAACGGCCGCGGCCGGAACCGGGGAGCGCTCACGTGATCGCGCGCTGGGTACCGGCCGGCCCAGCCGAGCTGACCGCCTGCCGGCGCGGGCTGGCCGCCGCCCTGCACGACGGCGCCCGCCCGCCCGGCGCCGACGAGGGCGCGGTCGAGCGCCTGCTGCTGGCCTACGAGGAGCTGGCCTCCAACGCGGTGCGGCACGGCCGCGGCCCGGTCGAAGTCACCGTGACCAGCAACGACACCTCGTGGCTGCTCGAGGTCAGCGACGCCGCGGCGGACCGGCCGCCCAGTCCCGCCATCGGCCGCGATCCGGCGAACGGCGGCCTCGGACTGCACCTGGTCTCCCGGCTGTGCGACGCACACGGCTGGACCACCGACGGGCACCGCAAGACCGTCTGGGCTCGCATCGACCACACGTCCCCGTGATCCCGATTCGCACCGCGGGCCCAAGCGCCCCAGCGCCTCGGCGGCGTTCGAGGGCTCGGCGATCACTCGGTCGACGCAGCCCGGCGCCGGAGCTCCGTCAGCTCGACCGCGGCGCCGGTGCGAATGGATCCGGGTGGAGCTCGCTACCGCCGTAGCCATTCCACGGAGTTGCCGTCACCGGCCTCGGCCGGGGGCGGCGGGGCGTAGGCGGTGCCGGCGACCCGGCCGCCGGTGCGGGCATGCCGCGCGTAGGCGGTGCCGGCGACCGGGCGGGGTCGCCGCGGCGGTGACGGGGGCTGGGTCACGCGCCTGTCCTCTCTCGTGGGGCTCCACGCGCAGCCGCCCCGGCCCTCCGAGGAGGGCCGGGGCGGCCGGGGTCTGGTATTCCAAGATCGCTGGTTTCGCGACCTTGATACACAATGTCACCGCGAGCCGCTGTGACATTTCGGCGATCCCGCCGGGACATCAGGCGAGGATCGCGCTGACATCCCGGCGAGCCTCGCCATCAGCTGCAGCCGCTGGTGGAGCCGCAGCCCTCGCAGACGTAGCAGCTGCCGGCCGGGCGCATCTTCGTGCCGCAGGTCATGCACAGCGGCGCGTCGGTGGCGGTGCCGGTCACCAGCTCGAACAGCTCGGCCGAGGAGTGCGCCTCCGTGACCGGCTTGTCGGCCGCCGGCTCCGGCTTGGGGGGCGCCTCGGTGGGCACCGAGCCGCGCAGCGCCTCGACGTCGACCTCCTCCTCCTCGACGACGTCCGCGGTGGAGGCCGAGCCGTAGCTCCCCGCCACCTGAGCGGCGCGCTCCTCGGCGCTGAAGATGCCGAGGGTGGCGCGGGTGTCGACCGGCAGGTGGTCCAGCGCCAGGCGACGGAAGATGTAGTCCATCACCGACTGGGCGATCCGGATGTCCGGGTCGTCGGTCATGCCGGCCGGCTCGAAGCGCATGTTGGTGAACTTCTGGATGTAGGTCTCCAGCGGCACACCGTGCTGCAGTGCGATCGAGATGCCGATCGAGAAGGCGTCCATGACACCGGCCAGGGTCGAGCCCTGCTTGCCGAGCTTGAGGAACACCTCACCGAGGCTGCCGTCCTCGTACATCCCGGCGGTCATGTAGCCCTCGGCGCCGGCGACGCTGAAGGACGTCGTCATGCTCTGCCGCTTCTTGGGCAGCCGGCGGCGGACCGGGTGCGACGTCGTGGCGACCGGAGCGGCCTCCACCTGGACCTCGTCGGTCTTCTTCTTCGCCTTGGCGTCGGACAGCGGCTGGCCGACCTTGCAGTTGTCGCGGTAGATCGCCAGTGCCTTGAGGCCGAGCTTCCAGCCCTGGAAGTAGATGTTCTCGACGTCCTCGACGGTCGCCGTCTCCGGCATGTTGACCGTCTTGCTGATGGCGCCGGAGATGAACGGCTGCACCGCGGCCATCATGCGGACGTGGCCCATCGGGGAGATGGCCCGCTCGCCCATGGCGCAGTCGAAGACCTCGTAGTGCTCCGGGCGCAGGCTCGGCGCGTCGACGACGTGGCCGTGCTCGGAGATGTACTCGACGATCGCCTCGACCTGCTCGTCCTGGTAGCCCAGGCTCTTCAGCGCCCGCGGGACCGTCTGGTTGACGATCTGCATGGACCCGCCGCCGACCAGCTTCTTGTACTTGACCAGCGAGAAGTCCGGCTCGATGCCGGTCGTGTCGCAGTCCATCATGAAGCCGATGGTGCCGGTGGGCGCCAGCACCGAGGCCTGCGCGTTGCGCCAGCCGTTGTCGGCGCCGAGCTCCAGGCAGTCCTGCCACTGGGCGGTGGCGACCCGCAGCACGTCGGCGTCGTCGGCGCCGACCGGGCGGATGGCGTCGTTGGCCGCGGCGTGCTTGCGCATCACCCGGGCGTGGGCGTCGGCGTTGCGGGCGTAGCCGTCGTAGGCGCCGACGATGCCGGCGAGCTCGGCCGAGCGGCGGTAGGCGGTGCCGGTCATCAGCGAGGTGATCGCCGCGGCCAGCGTCTGGCCGCCCCGCGAGTCGTAGGCGTGCCCGGTGGCCATCAGCAGCGCGCCGAGGTTGGCGTAGCCGATGCCCAACTGCCGGTAGGCGCGGGTGGTCTCCCCGATCGGCTCGGTCGGGAAGTCGGCGAAGCAGATCGAGATGTCCATCGCCGTGATGACCAGCTCGACGGCCTTGACGAAGGTCTTGGCGTCGAAGGTCCCGTCGTCGTTGAGGAACTTCATCAGGTTCAGCGACGCCAGGTTGCACGAGCTGTTGTCCAGGCTCATGTACTCCGAGCAGGGGTTGGACGCGTTGATCCGCCCCGTCTCGGGGTTGGTGTGCCAGTCGTTGATCGTGTCGTCGTACTGGATGCCGGGGTCGGCGCACTCCCACGCGGCCTTCGTGACCTTGCGGAAGAGGCCCTTGGCGTCGACGGTCTCGATGACCGAGCCGTCGAGGCGCGAGCGCAGGCCGAAGCCGGTGCCGTCCTCCACCGCGCGCATGAACTCGTCGGAGACGCGGACGGAGTTGTTGGCGTTCTGGTACTGGACGCTGGTGATGTCCTTGCCGCCGAGGTCCATGTCGTACCCGGCGTCGCGCAGCGCGCGGATCTTGTCCTCCTCGCGCGCCTTGGTCTCGATGAACTCCTCGACGTCGGGGTGGTCGATGTCGAGGACCACCATCTTGGCCGCGCGGCGGGTGGCGCCACCGGACTTGATCGTCCCGGCGGAGGCGTCGGCCCCGCGCATGAAGCTGACCGGGCCCGAGGCGGTGCCGCCGGAGGACAGCAGCTCCTTCGACGAGCGGATGCGGGAGAGGTTCAGACCGGCGCCGGAGCCGCCCTTGAAGATCAGCCCCTCCTCGCGGTACCAGTTGAGGATCGAGTCCATCGTGTCGTCGACGGCGAGGATGAAGCAGGCGCTGACCTGCTGCGGGGCGCTGGTGCCGACGTTGAACCACACGGGGCTGTTGAAGCTGAACACCTGGTGCAGCAGCATCCAGGTCAGCTCGTGCTCGAAGACCTCCGCGTCGCCCTCGCTGGCGAAGTAGCCGTGCTCGCGGCCGGCCGCGCCGTAGGTGAGCACCACCCGGTCGATGAGCTGGCGCAGGCTGCTCTCCCGCTGCGGGGTGCCCACGGCGCCGCGGAAGTACTTCGTGGTGACGATGTTGGTGGCGTTGATGCTCCACTCGGCGGGGAACTCCACGCCGCGCTGCTCGAAGTTGACCGAGCCGTCCCGCCAGTTGGTCATGACGACGTCGCGCCGCTCCCAGGTGACCTCGTCGTAGGGGTGCACCCCGGCGGTGGTGTAGACCCGCTTGACCTTCAGGCCCTTCCCCCGGGTCGGCGCCTTGGCGGGGGCGCGACGCGTGCGGCCTGACAAGCGGTCCTCGGTCTCGGTCACAGAGCTCTCCCTCGTGGAGTGGTCGGCGGCTGGGGAAGAGCCGCACTCGTTCTAGCGGGTGGTGCTGACGTTCCTGGCGTGCTCGGGTGTCCGGCGGTGCTGCCGGCGGTCGGGACGGGGTGCGGTCAGGTGGCGGTCCGGTCGGCCGCGGGCTGGCTGCGCCCGCCGCCGCGGCGGCGCGGCGGTGGGTCCAGCTGCATGCCCGGCAGCGGCGGGGTGCCGCCGGCGAGGTGGCGGGCCCGCAGCTCGGTGATGGCCTTCTCGAAGTCCTCGAGCGAGGTGAAGGCGCGGTAGACGCTGGCGAAGCGGAGGTAGGCCACCTCGTCGAGCTCCCGCAGCGGCCGCAGGATGGCCAGCCCGACCTCGTGGCTGGGGACCTCGGCCGCCCCGCTGGCGCGGATGGCGTCCTCCACCTGCTGGGCCAGCTGCTGCAACTGGTCCTCGTCGACCGGCCGGCCCTGGCAGGCCCGGCGGACGCCGGCGACGACCTTGGCCCGGTTGAACGGCTCGCTGACGCCGCTGCGCTTGACGACGGCGAGGACCGCCTCCTCCACCGTGGTGAAGCGGCGACCGCAGGCCGGGCACGACCGGCGACGGCGGGTGGTGGCCCCCTCGTCGGCCTCGCGCGAGTCGATCACCCGGCTGTCGGGGTTGTGGCAGAACGGGCAGCGCACTGCGGTTCACCTCCCTCCGCGACCGGCCCGTCACCCGCAACCGGTGACCGGTCCCGGGCGGCCGCGCCGGCGGCCGCTGATCGCCCCTCGGGGTCGCGTCTGTGGACCCCTCTGGGGACATCCGGTGGATGCCCCGGGGAAGTCCTGAGGATGACCTGTGGAGGACCACCGTCGAAGCAACTACTAGATGTAGGGGGACCCTAGGCCGGGCTCCACTACATCTGCAAGCCGAACGCGAGCATGTCTCTTCCGCCGCGATGTGCTCGCAACCCACCGGTGACCAGGCGCGAGCACGCTCCCCACCCGCCACACGACACGCCGAGGGCCCGCGCGTGTCGGCGTGCGGGAGAGGGTGGAACAGGCGTGGGGGACGCGCGCACGGGCACTGCCGGACGGCGGGTTCGTCGACGGTGGAGCTGCCCGCGGAGGCCCCGGCCCAGCACCGGGGCCCGGACCCACCGCGTCCGGCGGGGACGCCGGGACGGAGCGCTCAGACCGGGCGGCGGACGGCGGGACGCCCGCCGCGCGGGTGTGACGCCAGGTCGTCGAGGCGGATCGGGCGGGTCAGCAGGTCCGGCTCCCCGACCTCCGCGGAGGACGCCCCGGAGGACGCCGCGGAGGCGCCGGGGCCGTCCGGAACGGCGGGGGCGCCGACGGCGACCGCCGGCATCTCGGCCGTGAGCGCCCGGTGCCGGCCCGCACCGGCGGACCCGTCGGCGGGCGCCCGGTGCCGGCCCGCTGCGGCGGACCCGTCGGCGGGCTGCTCGGCGGTGCCGTCGGCGCCGTGCCGGCGGCCGGCACGGAACGTGCGGCGTGCCGGCTGCACCGCGGCCATCACGACGGTCGCGTCGGGACGGGGCGCACCGTCCTGCCGGTCGCGGTCGCCGACCTCGGCGCTCGGTGGCTCGGACGGCGACGCGGTGTGCGCGAGGGACAGGTGCCGCTCGGGCAGGCGCACACCGGCGAGGTCGACCCAGGTCGGCTCGCCCCCGTCGCGCCACCGCACCTGTGCCTGGCAGCCGCCGCGCTCGTCGTGCCGCCAGCCCAGCATGGCGCCGGGAGCCCAGGCGCCGTCCACGCACACCTCGACGTCCTGCGGCGAGCGGAAGACGACTGCGGCCCGGCTGTTCACGGCTGCTGACACGTCCTCGACCGTAGGTGCCGGTACTGCTCCGGCCGGTGAGCGACCTCGCGCGGAGGGTTGACGAACTCGCCGCCGCCCTCTCGTCCATGTCTGCCGGAGCTCGAGGGCGGACCCGGACGCCCCGCACCGCGCGCTCACGGCAGCTGGAGGACCTGGCCGGGCACGACGGACGAGCCCCGGAGGTCGTTGAGCTCCTCGATGGCGTCGACCACGACGCGCACGTCCTCCCCGTCCGCGGCGACCTCCCCCGCGATCGACCACACCGTGTCGCCCGGCTCGACGACGACGCTGCTCTCCCCCGCGAGCCGCAGTCCGCCGTCGGCACCGCCCACCAGCGGCGCGAGCCAGGCGCCCAGACCGACCGCTCCGCCGAGGGCGAGCACGGTGACGAGGCGCCGCCCCCGCCGGGTCAGCCGCACGGCGGCCGGCGCGCAGCCACCGCGGACGGGGCCACCGGTGGCACCGGAGCGCAGCGGCCGCCCGCTCGGACGGGCCGGGTCGCGCCGGGCGCCGGGCCGCTCGGTGGCCGGCCCGGCGGTGCGCACGGCCGCGGCGGCCTGGTGGTCGGGGACGGGGCGCAGGTGCCCGCCGACCCGCGGGCCGGAGCCCGGCAGGGCTCCGGGCGCCGCCGGCCGGGCCGGGCGGCCGGCAGCCGCCACACCTCCGACACCGACACCGACACCGACACCGCCACCGACACCGCCACCGCCACCGACACCGGCCCCCGGCCGGAGCGACGGCCGCCACGGGACCCGGACCGTCGCGTCGAACTCCAGCACGTCCTGCCGCACGGTGCCCATGACCCACTCCTCCTCGTCGGTGCCACCTGGTCGAACGCGTGTTCGATCGAACGCCTGTGCGATTCCTAGCGCAACCCGCCGACGGGGTCGACCCCGATACCTCCTGGCGGGTTTCGAACACACGTTTGAAGTACCGGCGCCGAGGCGCTACCGTCCGACCAGCACCCGTCCGCCGTCGCCTCCGGGCGCCGAGGCGGTCCCGTCCAGCCGGCGGTCCTGAACGACGAACCGCGGCCGGGCGGGAGCAGGACACGAGGGCCGTGGCAGCACGGCCGGCGAGGAGGAGACGTGGCGGGCACGAGCGGGACCGGCCAGCGCACACGCACCGGCGGGACGTCCCGCCGCGCGGGTAGCGGCGCGGGTGGGGAGGGGACCGGCGCGGTCCGCACCTTCCCCGACCGCACGGAGGCCGGCGACGGCCTGACGCAGCGGCAGCGCCGGGTCCTCGAGGTCATCCGCGACTCGATCGAGCGCCGCGGCTACCCGCCCTCGGTGCGCGAGATCGGCGAGGCCGTCGGCCTGTCCTCCGCGTCGTCGGTCGCCCACCAGCTCTCGGTGCTGCAGAAGAAGGGCTGGCTGCGGCGCGACCCCAACCGCCCCCGCGCGCTCGACGTCCGGCTGCCCGGTGAGACGCCGGGCGAGACCGCCGCTCCCGCCACTGCCCCCACCGGCGCACCCGCGGCCGACACCGGCGCGCCCACCTACGTGCCCCTGGTCGGCCGGATCGCCGCCGGTGGCCCGGTGCTCGCCGAGCAGGCGGTCGAGGACGTCTTCCCCCTCCCCCGCGAGCTGGTCGGCGAGGGCACGCTGTTCATGCTGCGCGTCGCCGGTGACTCGATGGTCGACGCGGCCATCTGCGACGGCGACTGGGTCGTCGTGCGCCAGCAGCCCACCGCGGAGAACGGTGAGATCGTGGCCGCGATGCTCGAGGGCGAGGCCACGGTGAAGACCTACAAGCGCCGCGACGGGCACGTCTGGCTGCTGCCGCACAACCCGGCGTACGAGCCGATCCCGGGCGACGAGGCGACCATCCTCGGCCGTGTCGTCACGGTGCTGCGCCGGGTCTGACGCCGCACCGCTCGCTGAGCGACCCGCCCCGTGGGGGCGGGTCGGCCGGTCACCGACCGACGGGTGGGCCGGCCGGGTCGCGCCGCCGGCGCAGCCGCCCGCCGATCCAGACGAGGACGGCTGCGACGGCAGCGGCCACCAGCCCGGCCGTGACCGGCGAGGGGCCGCCACCGTCGCCGGAGAGCAGTCCCGCCAGCGACGGATCGGCCGGGGCCGACGGCGCAGCCGGCGTCGACGCCGCGGTGGCAGCCGGCACCGGGACCAGCGTGACGTCGCCGGGCACGCCCTCCCCGGCGACGAGCAGCGCGCCGCCGTCGGCGGTGAAGGTGACCGCTTCCCCCTGTGGCTCCGCGGGCAGCGCGACGCGCACGGGCTCGCCGGCCAGCGCGCCCGGCACGTCGGAGCCGGCCAGCGGCCAGACGTAGGCGTCGGTGTAGGTCCGCAGCGCGATCCGGCTGCCGTCACGCGCGACCGCGCCACCGGTGACCAGCAGCTGGCCCGCACGCCCGACCGGGCCGCCGGGCGTGCCGGTCAGCGTGAAGGACACCGTGCCGACGTCGGCCAGCCCGACGGTGCCGCCGTCCACCAGCGGAGCGGCCGGCCGGTAGACGTGGCTGGCGCCCAGGACCTCCTTGGTCACCACGTACGGGGTGCCGTCCGGGGCCAGCAGCAGTGCCTCGGCGTCGTGCGCGCCGTCGGGATAGGTCAGCCGGTACAGCGCGGTGGCGCCGTCGGGACGCAGAGCGATGAGCGCGACGGTGGCCCGGGTGCCGTTGTTGTCCCCGGTGTCGGCCAGCCACACCGTGCCGTCCGGGCCGACCGCGAGGTCCTCGGGGTCGTAGGGGTCCAGCGGGGCGGTCACGACGTCGACGACCTGGCAGGTGCCGTCCAGCGCGTACACCGCCACCTGGTCGCCGCCGTCGGCCATCACCACCACCCGGTCACCGACGTCGACGAGGCCCGACAGCTCGGCCAGCCGCGGATCGGTGACCTGGCAGCGGACGGACGCCGCGGCCGGCTCCTGGGCGCCTGCGGACGGCGCGCCGGCCAGCGTCAGCGCCAGTGTCAGGGCCAGGCAGACGGGGGCGGCCGCCCCGCGGCGGGCCCTGCGACGGCCGGAAACGGGCCCGCGACGCCTGTCAGGACCGCGCGGACGGACGGCCGGCTCGCGCACGAGGCCAGCGTGACAGCACGGCTGCGTCCAGTGCGTGAACCACGCCCAGCAGCAGGAGGCCGACGGCCGCGCCGACCACCGCGTCGGTCACCCAGTGGAAGTCCAGCGACACCATGGCCACACCGGTGGCCACCGGCCCGAGCACGCTGAGCCACCACAGCGTGCGCTGCACCCGCGGACCCAGCCGGTACTCGACCGCCTGCCAGCGGGCCACCCCCCACATGAGCACGGCGTTGGCCACGTGCCCGGAGGGATAGGAGGCCCCGTCGCGGTGGAAGAACGACCCCGGGTAGGCCGGGGCGGTGCGCCCGGTGCCGAACTTGAACGCGTAGACGACGACGGTGAGCAGCGCCAGCGCGGTGAGGACCCGCACCAGCGGGAGCAGCGTCCGCTGCCGCACGCACAGCCAGCCGACCAGGACGGCCAGCACCGCGAGGATGGTGCCGCGCCCGCCGATCTGGGTGACCGCCCAGACCGGCCAGTAGGCCGGGGAGTCGCGCAGGTCCCAGCCGCTGACCGCCTCGGAGACCCGCAGGTCGACCCACTCGAGGTAGCCGCGGCTGAGCAGGTCCACGGTGACGGCGGACGCGACGAGGAAGGCACCGAGCAGCAGCCACCACGGCGGGCGGCCGGGGGTCACCACGCGACCGGGCAGGGCGGCGGGCTCGCCGGGCCCGTCCCCGGCCGGTGCGCCGTCCCGGCGCCGCACCACGCCGCTGGTCATCCGGTCACGGTACCGGCCCGTGACCCGTCCGTGACCTCGGCCGCCCGAGGGCGAGGCGGACGGTGGGGCAGACGGCGAGCCGCCCGGGGCCTGGCGCGGAGCCGGGCACCCGGGCGGCGGGGTGCGGGGAGGACCGGTCAGCCGACGGGCACGGCGAACCGCTCGAGGGCGGCGGCGAGGCCGCCGTCCACCCGCGCGGAGAGCCGGGTGCCCGACGCCTCGTGCTGCTCGCTGAGCACCTCGCCGTCGCGGTGGACGCGGGCGACCAGGTCACCGCGGTCGTAGGGCACGAGCACCTCGACCTCGACGTCCGGGTGCGGCAGCCGGGTCGCGACGATCTCGCGCAGCCGCTCGATGCCCTCGCCGGTGCGCGCCGAGACCCAGACCGCGCCCGGCAGGGCGCGGCGCAGGGTCAGCACGTCGTCCTCGGTCATGGCGTCGACCTTGTTGACGACGATCAGCTCGGGCACCGCCGCGGCGTCGATCTCCTGCAGCACCACGTGCACCGCGTCGATCTGGCCGAGCGGGTCGGGGTCGGAGCCGTCGACGACGTGCAGCAGCAGGTCGGCACCGGCCACCTCCTCGAGCGTCGACCGGAAGGCGTCGACGAGCTGGTGCGGCAGGTGCCGCACGAAGCCGACGGTGTCGGTGAGCGTGTACTCGCGGCCCTCGGGCGACTGTGCACGCCGCACCGTCGGGTCGAGGGTGGCGAACAGCGCGTTCTCCACCAGCACGCCGGCGCCGGTCAGCCGGTTGAGCAGGCTGGACTTGCCCGCGTTGGTGTACCCGGCGATGGCCACGCTCGGCACGGCGTGGCGGTCGCGGCCCGAGCGCTGGGTCGCGCGCGCAGTCGCCATGCCGGCGATCTCGCGACGCAGCCTGCTCACCCGCGACCGGATCCGCCGGCGGTCGGTCTCGATCTTGGTCTCACCGGGACCGCGGGTACCGATGCCGCCACCGCCGGCGACGCGGCCGCCGGCCTGCCGGGACAGCGACTCACCCCAGCCGCGCAGGCGCGGCAGCATGTACTGCATCTGCGCCAGCTCGACCTGGGCCTTGCCCTCCCGGCTGGTGGCGTGCTGGGCGAAGATGTCGAGGATCAGCGCGGTCCGGTCGACCACCTTGACCTTGAGGATCTTCTCCAGTGCGCCCAGCTGGCCCGGGGTGAGCTCCCCGTCGCAGATCACCGTGTCGGCGCCGCTGGCGGCGACGATGTCGCGGATCTCAGCGGCCTTGCCCGAGCCGACGTAGGTGCCGGCGTCGGGCTTGTCGCGCCGCTGGCTCACGGCCTCCAGGACCTCCGAGCCGGCGGTCTCGGCCAGCGCGGCGAGCTCGGCCAGCGACCGGTCGGCGTCGGCCTGGGTGCCCTCGGTCCAGACGCCGACGAGGACGACCCGCTCGAGGCGCAGCTGCCGGTACTCGACCTCGCTGATGTCGGCGAGCTCGGTGGACAGCCCCGCCACCCGGCGCAGCGCGCCACGGGCCTCGAGGTCGTAGGAGCCGGTCGTGTCGTCGTCGTCCCACTGGCCGGCCGGGGCGGGACGGGCTGCCTCAGCGCGCTCGGCCCGGTCCTGTGCGTCCGCGAGCACGGCGCGGTTCTGTGCGGTCGTCATCGGGTCCAGCGTGACACGCACGCCGTCCACGGTCACCTGGGTTGTCGTCTCTGCAGTCGTCATACGGCCGGTACAACACCGGAACGGGTCAGGTGCATCCCGCGGGGAGCCGGGTACGGGCGAGACGACGACCACGACCCAGGGAGGCACCCGTGAGCACCAGCAGCAGCGAGGGCACCGACGACCCCGGCCGCGACCCGGTCGGGCTGGAGGTGCCGCGCAACCTCTTCGGCGGCGCCGACCAGGACACCGGGGCCGGCACGCCGCGCGGCACCGGGAACGTGGGCCCCGGCGACAAGCCCGAGGCGCCGACCGACGAGCCCGAGACCCGCGCCGACACCCCGGACACTCCCTAGGAGCCGAGCCACTTCGGGGTCAGCTGCCCCGTCGCGACGACGACGGCGGGGCCGTGCAGCACCGTCGTCCCCGGGGAGACGTCGACCGTCAGCCGCCCGCCGGGGACGTCGACGACGACCGTGCCGCGCTGCGGCCCGTCGGACCCGGCTGCCAGGGCGGCGTAGGCGGTGGCGCAGGCGCCGGTGCCGCAGGAGCGGGTCTCCCCCACGCCGCGCTCGTGCACCCGCAGCCGGACGTGGGCGTCGGCGCCCTCGGCCGGCCGGGCGAGCACCTGGACGAACTCGACGTTGACGCCCTCCGGGAACAGGCCCGCGTCGAACCCGGGCTGCGCGGTGAGGTCGAGGGCGTCGAGGTCGGCGTCGGTGGCGCAGACCAGGTGCGGGTTGCCCATCGAGACGGCCTGGCCGGGGAACGCCCGCCCTGCCACGGTCGCCGCACCGCGCCCGAAGGGCCGGGCCGGGCCCATGTCCACCCAGTACGTGCCGTCGGCCCCGGCGCCCACCCGGCGCGGCCCGCCGCGGGTGCCCACCAGGATGCCGTCGGCGCAGGCCGCGCGGTCGAGCAGCCCCTCGGCGATCAGCACGTGCAGGAACAGCCGGACGCCGTTGCCGCACATCTCCGCGTGGGAGCCGTCGGCGTTGCGGTGGTCCATGAACCACTCGCAGCGGTCGAGGTCGGCACCGAGGACGGCGGCGGCGTCGGGCACGTGGCGGCTGCGCACCACCCGCAGGACGCCGTCGCCGCCGAGGCCGGCGCGGCGCTCGCACAGCCGCTGCACCAGGGCGGCGTCGAGGCGGTCCTCCGGCCAGCGGTCCCCGTCGGGGTCGGGCAGGACGACGAAGTCGTTCTCGGTGCCGTGCCCGAGGAGGAACCGGTCGCTCACCGCCCGATCCTACGGCGGCTGAGCAGCTCCTCGACGGCGTCGGGGAGGTCGGGGCGGGCGGCGTCGAACCAGGTGGTGGTCGCGTCGCGGCGGAACCACGAGCGCTGCCGCCGGACGAAGCGCCGGGTGGTGGTGACCGTCCGCTCGCGGGCCTCGGCGGCGGTGAGCGCGCCGTCGAGCTGGGCGAGCACCTGGGCGTAGCCGAGCGCGCGGGACGCCGTCGGCCCCTCGCGCAGGCCGTCGGCGGCGAGCGCGGCGACCTCGGCGACGAAGCCCGCCGCCCACATCCGGTCCACCCGCTCGGCCACCCGGGCGTCGAGCTCGGCCGGCTCCCGGTCCAGCCCGACGACGACGGCCGGGTAGTGCGGTCGGGGCTCGGGCAGCGTGGCGCGGAACGGCCGGCCGGTGAGCTCGACGACCTCCAGCGCCCGCACGATCCGCCGTCCGTTGCTGGGCAGCACCGCGGCCGCGGCGGCCGGGTCGACGGCGGCGAGGCGGGCGTGCATCTCGGCCGCGCCGGCGTCGGCCAGCTCGGCCTCCAGCCGGGCGCGGACCGCCGGGTCGGTGCCCGGGAACTCCAGGTCGTCGAGGACGGCGCGCACGTACAGGCCCGAGCCGCCGACCAGCAGCGGCACCACCCCGGCGGCGCGCAGCCGGTCGACCTCGGCGCGCGCCATCCGGGCGTACTCGGCCACCGAGGCGGCCTCGCGGACGTGCCACACGTCAAGCAGGTGGTGGGGCACGCCCTGACGCTCGGTGGCGTCGGGCTTGGCGGTGCCGATGTCCATGCCGCGGTAGAGCTGCATGGAGTCGGCGTTGACCACCTCGCCGCCGAGGCGCCGGGCCAGCGCGACCGCCAGCGCCGTCTTCCCGGTGGCGGTGGGCCCGACGACGGCGACCACGGGCGGCAGGCCGGTCACCGCGCCTGCCACACGGCCACCAGGTAGCCGACCCCGTAGGGGGCCTCGTCGGCCAGCAGCCGCGCGGTCACGGGCCGCCCCGCCAGCAGCGCCCCCACGGCGCGCCAGACGGGCACGCCGGCGGCCAGCAGCCGCCGTCCCTCCGCGGGGTCGAGCGCGGCCAGCGCGGCGGCGTCCCCCGCGGCCAGTGCGGCGGCGACGGCGGCGTCGAAGGGTGCGGCCGCGGCGTCCAGGTGCCCGGGGGCCTTGACGCTGCGGCGGGCCGAGCCGTCGCCCATGGCCAGCACCCCGACCGGCCCGGGCACCCCCGCCACGACCGCGGCCAGCTCCTCCGGCCCGGCGCCGACGCGCTCCCCCGTGCAGCCGGCGGCGGACAGCAGCGCCGCCCCCACGGTGAGGGCCGGCGGCATGCGGCGGCCGTCCGGGCGCACCCCGCCGGACAGCGGCACCTCGACGTCGACGCCGAACCCGCGCAGGTCCCCGGCATCGCCCCGCCCGTACCGGCCCTCCGCACCTGGCCCCACGACCACGACCAGCTCGGGCCGGGCGGCGAGCACCGCGTCGACCGCCTCGGCGCAGGCCGCCCGCAGGCCGGCGGTCTCCTCGGCCGCGCGCCCGGCGACCGCGGGGAGCAGCAGCGGCGGGCACGGGCAGAAGGCCACCGACAGGGACGCAGCCGGGCGGACGACGGGGGTGCTGCTCACCGCAGCAGTCTCGCCGATGCGGCGTGGGACACTGCGGTGCGTGTCGAGCACGGAGAACCCCGGAGACGGGTCGCAGCAGGTCCCCTCGCCCGAGACGGCCGGTCCCGACGTGACCACGCCCGACGTGACCACCCCCCACGAGACCATCCCCGACGCGGTGACCCCCGACGCCGGGACACCGGCCGCGCCGACCCCCGCGGCGGCGGCACTGGCCGACCCGACGGACGACGCCGCCCCCGAGGACGCCGCCGCCGGGGTGGCCGCGGCCGAGGCGGTCGTCCCGGAGGCGTCCGCGCCGGCCCCGGCGCCGACGGCGCCCGCGGCCGAGGCGGTCTCGGACCCCGCGCAGTGGGGCCGGGTCGACGAGGACGGCACCGTCTACGTCCGCACCGCCGACGGGGAGCGGGCGGTCGGCTCGTGGCAGGCCGGCGACCCCGCCGCCGGCCTGGCGCACTTCGCCCGCCGCTACGACGACCTGGCCACCGAGGTGTCCCTCCTCGAGGCGCGGCTCAAGGCGCACACCGGCAACCCGTCCGAGCTCAAGGCCAAGGCGCAGACGCTGGCCGAGACCATCCCCACCGCCACCGCCGTCGGCGACCTCGACGGGCTGGCCGCCCGCGCCCGGGCGATGGTCGGGACGGCCGACTCCGCCGCCGCCGAGTCCCGCGCCGAGAAGGCCGCCGCCCGCGCCGCGCAGGTCGCGCGCAAGGAGGCGCTGGCCGCCGAGGCCGAGCAGATCGCCGCGGAGTCGACGTCCTGGAAGGCCGCCGGCGACCGGCTCAAGGCGATCGTCGAGGAGTGGAAGACCATCCGCGGCATCGACCGCAAGACCGACGAGGCGCTGTGGACCCGCTTCGCCGCCGCCCGTGACGCCTTCGGCCGCCGGCGCGGGGCGCACTTCGCCGCCCTCGACGCCCAGCGCGGTGAGGCCCGCGCGGCCAAGCAGGAGCTCATCGCCGAGGCGCAGCGGCTGTCGACGTCCACCGACTGGGGTGCCACCAGCGCGGCCATGCGCTCGCTGATGGACCGCTGGAAGGCCGTGCCGCGCACCAGCCGCGACGGCGACGACGACCTGTGGAAGCAGTTCCGCGCCGCGCAGGACGTCTTCTTCAGCGCCCGCTCGGAGTCGGACAAGGCCCGCAACAGCGAGCAGCTGGCCAACCAGCAGGCCAAGGAGGAGATCCTCGCCGAGGCGGAGAAGCTCGACCCGTCCGGCGACCTGCGGCAGGCCCAGAACGCGCTGCGCCGGCTGCAGGAGCGCTACGACGCCATCGGGCACGTGCCGCGCGGGGCCATGCGCTCGCTCGAGGACCGCATGCAGGCCGTCGAGCAGCGCGTCCGCGGCGCCTCCGACGCCGGCCGCGTGCGGACCGCGCCGGAGAACCCGATGGTCACCTCGATGCGCGCCGCGGTCACCAAGGCCGAGGAGCAGCTGGCCAAGGCCGAGGCCGCGGGCGACGCCCGCCGGATCGACGAGGCCCGCGCCAACCTCACCACGCGCCGGGAGTGGCTGGCCGAGGCCGAGAAGACCGCTTCGCGCCGCTGAGGCTCAGGCGGGGGCGCCGACGCGGGGCATGCCGAGCAGCACGCCCGGCGTCGTCGGCCGGGTGCCGGCCTCGTGCGCGTCGCCGGCGCGGGTGCGCCGGTGCGACAGCAGCGGCCCGTCGGCGACCAGGTGGTGCGGCGCGGCCGCGGTGACGACGGTCTCGACGACGTCGCCGGGCCGCACGCCCTCACCACCGGCGAAGTGCACTAGCCGGCCGTCGCGGGCCCGGCCGCTCATCCGGCCGGTGCGGGCGTCCTTGCTGCCCTCACCCGCGGCGGCCAGCAGCTCGACGGTCCGCCCGACCTGGGCGCGGTTCTCCGCGAGCGAGATCTCGTCCTGCAGCGCGGTCAGCCGCAGGTAGCGCTCCTGGACGACCTCCTTGGGGAGCTGGCCGTCCATCTCGGCGGCCGGCGTGCCGGGGCGCTTGGAGTACTGGAAGGTGAAGGCGCCGGCGAAGCGGGCCCGGCGGACCACCTCGAGGGTCTGCTCGAAGTCGGCCTCGGTCTCGCCGGGGAAGCCCACGATGACGTCGGTGGTGATCGCGGCGTCGGGCATGGCGGCGCGGACGCGGTCGATGATCCCCAGGTAGCGGTCCTGCCGGTAGCCGCGGCGCATCCGGCGCAGGACGTCGTCCGACCCGCTCTGCAGCGGCATGTGCAGCTGGTGGCACACCGCCGGCGTCTGCGCCATGGCCTCGATGACGTCGTCGGTGAACTCGCGCGGGTGCGGGCTGGTGAACCGGACCCGCTCCAGGCCCTCGATCGCGCCGGTGGCGCGCAGCAGGTCGGCGAAGGCGCCGCGGTCGCGGAACGCCACGCCGTAGGCGTTGACGTTCTGGCCCAGCAGGGTCACCTCGAGCACGCCTTGATCGACCAGCGCCTGCACCTCGGCCAGGATCTCGCCGGGACGGCGGTCCTTCTCCCTGCCGCGCAGCGCCGGGACGATGCAGAACGTGCAGGTGTTGTTGCACCCGACGCTGATCGACACCCACCCGGCGTAGGCGGAGTCCCGCTTGGCCGGCAGCGTCGAGGGGAAGACCTCGAGGGCCTCGGCGATCTCGACCTGCGCCTCGGCGTTGTGCCGCGCCCGCTCGAGCAGCGCCGGCAGCGACCCGACGTTGTGGGTGCCGAAGACGACGTCGACCCACGGGGCCCGCCGCACGATCTCACCGCGGTCCTTCTGCGCCAGGCAGCCGCCGACGGCGATCTGCATGCCGGGGTGGGCGTCCTTGACCGGGCGCAGGTGGCCGAGGTTGCCGTAGAGCCGGTTGTCGGCGTTCTCCCGCACCGCGCAGGTGTTGAGGACGACGACGTCGGCGTCGGCCCCCTCGGGCGCGGCGGCGTAGCCGGCCTCCTCGAGCAGCCCCGACAGGCGCTCGGAGTCGTGCACGTTCATCTGGCACCCGTACGTGCGCACGCGGTAGGTGCGCGGCGGGCTGGCGACCTCGGTTCCCATGGCGCCTGCGAGGGTACGGGGCGCGGCCTTCGTTACTGCTTCGTGATGACCTCGGGACCTCGCCGTCCCCGCCCGGCCCTAGGGTCCAACGGGTGACCAGCCAGCTCGCCGGAGGACCTCTCGTCCAGCTGACCGGCGTCAACAAGTGGTTCGGCGACCTGCACGTCCTGCAGGACATCGACCTGTCGATCGACCGCGGCGAGGTCGTGGTGGTCATCGGTCCGTCAGGCTCGGGCAAGTCCACGCTCTGCCGCACCATCAACCGCCTCGAGTCGATCGAGCAGGGCGAGATCAGCATCGACGGACAGCGGCTGCCCGAGGAGGGCAAGGCCCTCGCGAAGCTGCGCAGCGACGTCGGCATGGTCTTCCAGAGCTTCAACCTCTTCGCCCACAAGACGATCCTCGAGAACGTCACGCTCGCGCCGACCCGGGTGCGCCGGCAGTCGAAGGCCGACGCCGAGAAGCGCGCCCGCGAGCTGCTCGACCGGGTCGGCGTCGGGCACCAGGCCGACAAGTACCCGGCCCAGCTCTCCGGCGGCCAGCAGCAGCGGGTCGCCATCGCCCGCGCGCTGGCCATGGACCCCAAGGTCATGCTCTTCGACGAGCCGACGTCGGCCCTCGACCCCGAGATGATCAACGAGGTCCTCGACGTCATGATCTCCCTGGCCCGGGAGGGCATGACGATGGTCGTGGTCACCCACGAGATGGGCTTCGCCCGCCGCGCGGCCAACCGCGTCGTGTTCATGGACGGCGGCCGGATCGTCGAGTCGGCCGATCCCGAGACCTTCTTCACCGCCCCGCGCTCGGACCGGGCGCGCGACTTCCTGTCCAAGATCCTCAACCACTGACCCCCGATGACACCGGCTCCCGACGAGAGGACACCCATGCGCAGCACCCGACGGATCGCGGCGTTCGCCGCACTCGGCCTGACCCTGGCCGCCTGTTCGAGCGAGGCCGGCAACCAGGCCGCGGAGGAGTCCTCGGCCTCCCCGACCGTCGCCGAGGACGTCGAGCTCCCGGAGGGCACGACGATGGCCGAGCTCAACGAGGCCGGCGCCATCACCATCGGCACGAAGTTCGACCAGCCCGGGTTCGGCCTGCTCAATCCGCAGAGCGGGGACCCGGAGGGCTTCGACGTCGAGATCGCCAAGATCGTCGCCGCGGAGCTCGGCATCCCCGAGGACGGCATCACGTGGACCGAGACGGTCTCGGCCAACCGCGAGCCGTTCATCCAGAACGGGCAGGTCGACATGGTGGTGGCGACCTACACCATCAACGACGCCCGCAAGCAGGTCGTCGACTTCGCCGGCCCGTACTACATCGCCGGCCAGGACATCATGGTGGCGGCGGGCAACCCCGAGGGCATCGAGGGCCCCGACGACCTCGCCGGCAAGACCGTCTGCTCGGTCGAGGGCTCCACGCCGGCGCAGAACATCCGGGACAACTACCCCGAGGCCCAGCTGGTCACCTACGACGTCTACTCCAAGTGCGCCGACGACCTGGCCAACGGCAACGTCCAGGCGGTGACGACGGACAACGTCATCCTCACCGGTCTGGTGGCCGGCAACCCCGACGGCTTCGAGCTGGTCGGCAACCCGTTCACCGAGGAGCCCTACGGCATCGGCCTGCAGCTGGGCGACACCGAGTTCCGCAACTTCATCAACGACGTCCTCGAGCAGTCCTTCGAGGACGGCCGCTGGGCCGACGCCTGGGACCGCACCGCCGGCCAGATCACCGGCGAGGAGGCCCCCGAGCCGCCGACGGTCGACCGCTACTGAGTCCTCGCGACCCACGAGTCCCCGACGCCGCCGGGCGGCCCCCCGCCCGGCGGCGTCCCCCGTCACCTGACCTACCGAGGGCGCGGTGCAGTTCATCAGCGACAACTCAGACCTGCTGTGGAGCGCGTTCCTGACGACGCTCTCCCTCGCGGTCGCCAGCGGTGTGTGCGCCCTGGTGCTCGGCACCGTGCTCGCCGCGATGCGGGTCAGCCCCGTGCCTCCGCTGCGGGGGCTGGCCACCTTCTACGTCGAGGTGTTCCGCAACACCCCGCTGACCGTGGTCTTCTTCTTCCTGGCCTTCGGCATCGTGCAGATCGACCTGCAGCTCCCGAGCCGCTTCCTCACGGCCGTCGCCGCGCTGTCGCTGTACACCTCCGCCTTCGTCTGCGAGGCGCTGCGCTCCGGGATCAACGCCGTCCCCCCGGGTCAGGCCGAGGCCGCCCGCGCCCTCGGGCTGACGTTCGGGCAGTCACTGCGCGAGATCGTGCTGCCGCAGGCGTTCCGGACCGTGGTCCCGCCGCTGGGCAACGTGTGGATCGCGCTGGCGAAGAACACGTCCATCGCGGCCGGCTTCGCCGTCACCGACCTCACCGCGGCCCTGCAGCGGCTGGCCAACGCCAACGCCGACCAGCTGCTGGCCGTCTTCGGCGCCGTCGTGCTCGGCTACCTGGTCATCACGCTCCCCTCCGCCTGGCTGATCCGGGCCATCGAGAACCGGGTGGCGATCGTCCGATGAGCACCAGCGTCCTGTTCGACCTCCCCGGGCCCAGCGCCCGCCGACGTCAGCGCATCGGCACCCTCGTCGGCGGGCTGGTCGTCCTGGCCCTGGTCGGCCTGGCGGTGTGGCGCCTGGCCGCCAACGGCCAGCTCCAGCCCGACCGGTGGGCGGTCCTGTTCGACCCGGCCTCCGGGGTGCCCCAGGCGCTCTGGCAGGGGCTGGTCAACACCCTGGCCGTGGCCGCCGTCGGCATGGTCGCGGCCACCGTGCTGGGCGCGCTCCTGGCCGTCGGCCGGCTCTCCGACCACAGCTGGGTGCGGATCCCCGTCGGCGTGGTCATCGAGTTCTTCCGCGCCGTGCCGCTGCTGATCCTGATCCTGTTCTGCCTGCTGTTCCTGCCCACCGTCGGCATCCCGATGACGGCCTTCCGGGCCCTGGCGCTGGGCTTGACGCTCTACAACATGGCCGTCCTCGCCGAGATCTTCCGGGCGGGGATCCTGTCGGTCGACCGGGGTCAGCGGGAGGCGGCCTTCGCCCTGGGCATGCGCAAGACGCAGGTGATGACCCTCGTGCTGCTGCCGCAGGCGGTGCGCCGGATGCTGCCGGTGCTGGTCGCCCAGCTCGTCGTGCTGCTCAAGGACTCGTCGCTGGGGTTCATCGTCGGCTACGTCGAGCTGCTGCGGACCGCGCGCAGCCTGGTCGAGTTCTTCAACTTCTCCTTCGGCAGCCAGTACACCTTCCAGCTCTACGTGGCCGCCGGGCTGATCTACATCGTGGTCAACGTGCTCCTCTCCCAGCTGGCGCGCTACATCGAGCGGCGCACCCGCGCCAACCGCAAGACCGCCGCGGCCGAGGAGGTCGAGCTCCCCGCCGACGTGCAGATGGGCGGGGGCGGCGGCGTCTGACCGGCGGGGCGGGACACGAAACGGTCACGCGGTGTCCCGCCCGTCCCGCGGCGCACCGCGGGTCCGCCCACGGTCAGCCCGAGGCACCGCCCTGCCGAGAGAGGGGACGTGGACACCGCTCTCCGGCCCGTCGTGCCGCCGTTGCCCGCCGTGGTGCGTCTGCCCCCGGGGCAGGTCGACGTCGCCCAGGAGTTCGTCGACCGGCTGCGCGCCGCCGCTGGTTCCTTCGCCGCCGCCGCCGGCGCGGAGTCCGCGGAAGTGCGCGAGGTCGTCCCCCCGGCGCGGCACCGCCGCGCGCGCTGCCGGGTCGTCCTGCGGACCGGCGACCGCGACGAGCTCGACCTGACCTTCCTCGGCCCGGTGAGCCGCCCGGCGACGCGCCCCGAGCGCTCCTTCGAGGCGCTCGTCCAGGAGTGGCTGCGTGCCGAGCACCGCACAGCACGCACCGGCCGGGGAGCCTGGCTGGTGGCCGACGACGAGGCTCCCGACGGCCGGGCCGTCGACCTCGTCACGTGGAGCACGGCCGCCGGCCCGATCGCAGGTTGACTCCCCGTACGACGAAGGGGCCCCGTTCCGCAGGCCGCTCAGCGGCGCGCGGAACGGGGCCCTTCGTCGTCTGGTGCCACCCTCAGGGCAGGTCGTCCTCCCAGCCGTCCCCGCCGGTGTCCCCGCCGCCGGATCCTCGACCGAACCCGGTCTCGTCGAGGACCTCGCGGACCACGGCGCCGGCCAGACCCCCGCCGTAGCCCTTGCGGGCGAGCATGCCGACCAGCCGGCGGGTGGCAGTGACCCGGTCGACGCGTCGCAGGCTCGGCAGCCGGCGCTCGACCAGCCGCCGGGCGGACGTGCGCTCGTCCTCGTCGTCGACCAGGGCGAGGGCCTGCTCGGCGTCCTCGCCGTCGACGCCCTTGGCCCGCAGCTCGGCCTTGAGCGCCCGGCGGGCCAGGCCGCGGCCGGCCTGGCGGGAGCTGACCCAGGCGCGGGCGAAGGCGGCGTCGTCGATGAGGCCGACCTCGCCGAAGCGGTCGAGGACGGCCTCGGCTGCCTCCTCGGGCACGCCGCGGCGCCGGAGCAGGTCGGCCAGCTGTGACCGGGTCTTCGGCGAGCCGGTCAGCGCCCGCAGGCAGAGGGCACGGGCCACGGACTCCGGGTCGCCGGCGTCGTCGGCGGAGTCGTCGACGGGGTCCCCGGGAGGCGGGCCCTCCGCGGGGAGCACGGCGGCCGGGCCGTCCGGGTCAGGGGACGGTCCGGACCGCCGCTGGCGGGCGGCGCGGTCGCGTGGGGTGCGACTCCGCCGGCCGCCGGGCCGGTCGGACTGCTCGGGGTCGGCCGACCCGCGAGCCGAGCCGGACCAGCCGCTCACCGGAGGCGTCAGAAGTCGGCCGGCTCGGCGGCCGGGGCGTCGACCTGCGGGCCGATGCCGAGCTTCTCCTTGACCTTCTTCTCGATCTCGTCGGCGAGGTCGGGGTTGTCGCGCAGGAAGGTGCGGACGTTCTCCTTGCCCTGACCGAGCTGGTCGCCCTCGTACGTGTACCAGGCGCCGGACTTGCGGATGAAGCCCTGCTCGACCCCGGCGTCGATGAGGCCGCCCTCCCGGCTGAAGCCCTGGCCCCACAGCAGGTCGAGCTCGGCCTGCTTGAACGGCGCGGCGACCTTGTTCTTGACCACCTTGACCCGCACCCGGCTGCCGACGGCGTCGGTGCCCTGCTTGAGGGTCTCGATCCGGCGGACGTCGAGACGGACCGACGAGTAGAACTTCAGCGCCCGGCCACCAGTGGTGACCTCGGGCGAGCCGTAGACGATGCCGACCTTCTCGCGCAGCTGGTTGATGAAGATCGCGGTGGTGCCCGAGTTGTTCAGGGCACCGGTGATCTTGCGCAGCGCCTGGCTCATGAGGCGGGCCTGCAGACCGACGTGGCTGTCACCCATCTCGCCCTCGATCTCGGCGCGCGGCACGAGGGCCGCCACGGAGTCGATGACGATGACGTCGAGGGCGCCGGAGCGGATCAGCATGTCGGCGATCTCGAGCGCCTGCTCACCGGTGTCGGGCTGGCTGACCAGCAGTGCGTCGGTGTCGACGCCGATGGCTCGAGCGTACTCGGGGTCGAGCGCGTGCTCGGCGTCGATGAAGGCCGCGATGCCGCCGGCGGCCTGCGCGTTGGCCACCGCGTGCAGGGCGACCGTGGTCTTGCCGGAGGCCTCGGGGCCGTAGACCTCGACGACGCGGCCGCGGGGCAGGCCGCCGATGCCGAGTGCGATGTCGAGCGCGATCGAGCCGGTCGGGATGACCTTCATGGCCTGGGCGGGGGTGTCGCCCAGCCGCATGACCGAGCCCTTGCCGAACTGCTTGTCGATCTGGGCGAGGGCCATGTCGAGGGCCTTGTCGCGGTCGAGCGTTGCCATGGTGCTCACCTTTGGGAGATCGCGTGTCGTGGAGTCGATGTGGTGTCGGAGGCGACGGTAGGTCGGGGGTCTGACACTTTCCGGTGACCGACTCGACCTGTGGAGGGACGACCTCCCTGTGGACGCCACTGTAGGGCGAACACACGTTCGAGTCGAGCGACACGCGGCCCGTCCGCGCGGGCCGGGCGGGGAGCGCTCCTCAGCGGTCCTTCGCGGGCACGTCGTACTCCTCGCAGATGGCCAGCCACACCCGGCGCACCGGCAGCCCCGCCTCGATGGCGTCGACCGCGGTGCGGCCACCCAGCGCGGCGAAGACGTGGTCCCGCGCCACGCTGTGCGCCCGCATCGACCCGAACTGGCCCTCGAGCCGGGACCAGAACTCCTGCAGGCGCACGTCCTCGACGCTAGCGCGCCGCCGGTGGCGAGCGGCGTGCTCCTCCGACGGCCGGGACGACGGTCGGGACGACGGCCGGGACGACGGCTGGGCCGAGGAGCGGGCCCGGCCGCGGACGGGCGGTGGAGATCCTCGGCGGACCTAAACTCGAGGCGTGTTCCCCACGACCGGCTCGGCGACCTGGGACACCGTCCTGGAGATCGGCATCGCGCTGTGCATGCTGATCACGCTCGTGCTCGTGTGGCGGGGCATGCGGGGCCGCTGAGCGTCAGGCCGCCGCACCCGCGCGCAGCCACACCGCGGCCAGCGGCACCACCAGCACCGCCGAGACCACGGCCACCAGGCCGAAGCCGCCGACCGCCAGCAGCGGTCCGCCCGCCGCGCCGGCCACCGCCGCGCCCAGGCCCATGAGCAGGTCGGTGCCGCCCTGCGCTGTCGGCCGGACCTCCCCCGACACCGACTCGGTCACCAGCGTCGAGCCGGCCACCAGCCCGCACGACCAGCCCAGCCCGAGCAGGAACAGGCCGACGCCGAGCCGGCCGGCCGCGTCGGGCGGCGCCGTCCCCGCCAGCGCGGCGGCGGCCAGCAGCAGTCCCCCGCCGACGGCGACCGTCGCCCGCCGCCCGGCGCGGTCGGCCAGCAGACCCACCAGCGGGGAGAACAGGTACATCCCGGCCACGTGCACGCTGATCACCAGGCCGACCAGCCGCAGCGTCGTCCCCTCGGGGCCGCCGGCGTGCCCCATGTGCACCGGCGTCATCACCATGACGCCGACCATCACCGCGTGGGAGACGACGACGGCGGCCAGCCCGAGCCGCCCGCCCGGGTGCGCCCACACCGCGGCCAGCGCGGCCCGGGTCGCCCGCCGCGGGCGGGCCGCGGTCGCCGCTCCCCCGCGCAGCCGGCGCGCCAGCAGCAGCGGGTCCGGGCGCAGCGCCAGCCACAGACCGGCCGCGACGACGGTGAACACCACCGCGGAGACGACGAAGCCACCGCCGAGCGCCGGCAGCCCGAGCGCCCGGCCGAGCCCGGCGCCCGGAGCGGCGAGGTTCGGGCCGAGGACCGACCCGACGGTCGTGGCCCACACGACGAGGGACAGGGCCCGGCCGCGCCGCTCGGGGGCGGCGAGGTCGGCGGCGGCGTAGCGGGCCTGCAGGCCGCAGGCGGTGGAGGCGCCGAACGCAAACAGCCCGGTCAGCAGCAGCGGCAGGGACGACAGCGCCGCGGCGAGCACGGTCAGCGCGGCGCCGGCGACGGCGACGGCGTACCCGGCGGCCAGGCCCGCCCGCCGGCCGGCCCGGTCCGACAGCCGCGCCAGCGGGACGGCGAGGACCGCCGCGCCCAGCACCCCCGCCGTCTGCCCGAGCCCGGCGGCGGAGTCGGTGCCGGCGACCTGGCGGGCGAGCAGCCCGCCGACGGTGATGCCGACGGTCACGCCCAGCCCGCCGAGCGCCACCGCGCCGGAGAGGACGCCGACCGTGCGCCGCTGGACCCGGTCGACGTCGACGGCGGCAGGGGCCGTCACCGCGGGCTCACAGACCCAGCGAGCGGCCGATGATCTCGCGCATGATCTCGTTGGTGCCGCCGTAGATGGACTGCACACGGGCGTCGCGCCAGGCCTTGGACACCGGGTACTCGTCCATGTAGCCGTAGCCGCCGTGCAGCTGCAGGCAGCGGTCGGCGACCTTGTTCTGCAGCTCGCTGGTCCAGTACTTGGCCATCGCGGCGTCGATGGCGGTCAGCTCCCCGCTGTCGAGCTGGCGCACGCACTCGTCGACGAACGTGCGCGCGATCGTCGTCTCGGTGTGCAGCTCGGCGAGGACGAACCGGCTGTGCTGGAAGCTGCCGACCGGCCGGCCGAACGCCGTCCGGCCGGTCACGTACTCGCGGGTCTGCGCCAGCACGGTCTCGCAGGCGGCGACCGCGCCGACGGCGATCGAGAGCCGCTCCTGCGGCAGGTTGGCCATCAGGTGGGCGAAGCCGCGGTTCTCCGTGCCGAGCAGGTTCTCCGCGGGCACGCGGACGTCGTCGAAGAACAGCTCGGCGGTGTCCTGCGCCTTGAGGCCCACCTTGTCGAGGTTGCGGCCGCGGGTGAAGCCGGGCATCCCGCGCTCGACGACGAGCAGGCTGGTGCCCTTCGCGCCCGGGGCGTCGGGGTCGGTGCGCGCGACCACGATCACCAGGTCGGCGTTGATCCCGTTGGTGATGAAGGTCTTCGCGCCGCCCAGCACCCAGGTGTCGCCGTCGCGGCGGGCGGTGGTGCGGATCGCCTGCAGGTCGCTGCCGGTGCCCGGCTCGGTCATCGCGATGGCGGTGATCAGCTCGCCGCGGCAGAAGCCGGGCAGCCAGCGCGCCGCCTGCTCCTCGGTGCACAGGTCGCGCAGGTAGGGGGCGACGACGTCGTTGTGCAGGCCGAAGCCCAGGCCGCTGGCGCCGACCCGGGTTACCTCCTCGTCGAGGACGGCGTTGTAGCGGAAGTCGCGGACGCCGCCCCCGCCGTACCGCTCGTCGACGTCGAAGCCGAGCAGGCCCTGCTCGCCGCCGGCGAGCCACACGTCGCGCGGGACGATCCCGTCGCGCTCCCACTGGCCGTGGAACGGCGCGACGTTCTTCTCCAGGAAGACGCGGACCGTCTGCCGGAAGTCCTCGTGCTCGGCCTCGTAGAGCGAGTGGCGCATGCCCGGCAGTGTGCCGCACCCCACCACCCGCACGGGCGACGGCGCCGCGGGGTGCGTCGGCGCAGGCCAGCGGAGTGTCGTACCCCCGGGGACACTGGACACGTGCCTGCCCTCGACCGGTTCTCCGAGCGCACCCGGGCGTGGTTCACCGGCGCCTTCGCCGAGCCCACGGCCGCGCAGGAGGGCGCCTGGGAGGCCATCAGCAGCGGCGGGCACGCCCTCGTCGTCGCCCCGACCGGGTCGGGCAAGACGCTGGCCGCCTTCCTGTGGTCCCTCGACCGGCTCACCAGCACCGCGCCGGAGGACGAGAGCCGGCGCTGCCGGGTCCTCTACGTGTCCCCGCTCAAGGCGCTCGCCGTCGACGTCGAGCGCAACCTGCGCGCCCCGCTGACCGGCATCGGCCAGGCCGCCCTGCGCCTGGGCCTGCCCCGCCCGGAGATCTCCGTCGGCATCCGCTCCGGCGACACCCCGGCCGACGAGCGGCGCGCCTTCACCCGCCGGCCCACCGACATCCTCATCACCACCCCCGAGTCGCTGTTCCTGCTGCTGACCAGCGCCGCCCGCGAGGCGCTGCGCGGCGTCGAGACGGTGATCCTCGACGAGGTGCACGCCGTCGCCGACAGCAAGCGCGGCGCGCACCTCGCGGTCACGCTCGACCGGCTCGACGAGCTGCTCGACCGCCCGGCGCAGCGCATCGGCCTGTCGGCCACGGTGCGGCCCATCGAGGAGGTCGCCACGTTCCTCGCCGGCGGCCGGCCGGTGCAGGTCGTGCAGCCGACGTCGGTCAAGCAGTGGGACCTCTCGGTCGTCGTCCCGGTCGAGGACATGAGCACCCTGGGCCAGCCGACCGGCGAGCTGGAGGGGTCGGCGGCCGGCGACCAGCCGCGGACGTCGATCTGGCCGGCGGTCGAGGAGCGCGTGCTCGACCTGGTCGAGGCGCACCGCAGCACCATCGTGTTCGCCAACTCCCGGCGGCTGGCCGAGCGGCTGACCAGCCGGCTCAACGAGATGTCCTACGAGCGGACCACCGGCGAGACGGTCCCGCCCGGCACCAACGCCGCCGCGCTCATGGCGCAGGCCGGGTCCGGCGGCGGCACGCCCGAGGGCTGGCAGCCGGTCGCCGCGGCCCACCACGGCTCGGTCTCCCGGGAGCAGCGCGCCGTCGTCGAGGAGGCGCTGAAGTCCGGGCGGCTGCCGGCGGTGGTGGCGACGTCGAGCCTGGAGCTCGGCATCGACATGGGCTCGGTCGACCTCGTCGTCCAGGTCGAGGCGCCGCCCACCGTCGCCGCCGGGCTGCAGCGGGTCGGCCGCGCCGGGCACCAGGTCGGCGCGGTCAGCCGTGGCGTGCTGTTCCCCAAGTACCGCGGCGACCTCGTGCAGTGCGCGCTGGTGGCCGAGCGGATGAAGGCCGGCGCCATCGAGTCGATCCGCTACCTGCGCAACCCGCTGGACGTGCTCGCCCAGCAGGTCGTGGCGATCGTCTCCGAGGGCCCGCGCACGGTGGAGGAGGTCGGTGCGCTGCTGCGCCGGTCGGCGCCGTTCTCCGGCCTGCCCGACTCCGCGCTGCACGCCGTCCTCGACATGCTCGCCGGCCGCTACCCCTCCGACGCCTTCGCCGAGCTGCGGCCGCGGCTGACCTGGGACCGGGTCGCCGACACCCTCACCGCCCGCAGCGGTGCGCAGCGGCTGGCGGTCACCAGCGGCGGCACCATCCCCGACCGCGGCCTGTTCGGCGTCTTCCTCGTCGGCGGCGAGGGGTCCGGCGGGCGCCGCGTGGGCGAGCTCGACGAGGAGATGGTCTACGAGTCGCGGGTGGGCGACGTCTTCCTGCTCGGCTCGTCGTCGTGGCGGATCGAGGAGATCACCCACGACCGGGTGCTGGTCTCCCCCGCCCCGGGTCAGCCCGGGAAGATGCCGTTCTGGCACGGCGACGCCCCCGGCCGGCCGCTGGAGCTCGGCCGGGCGCTCGGCGCCTTCCTGCGCGAGGTCGGGTCGGCGACGCCCGAGCGGGGCCGCGAGCGGGCACAGGCGGCCGGGCTCGACGACTGGGGCGCGGCCAACCTGCTCGCCTACCTCGCCGAGCAGAAGGCGGCCACCGGCCACCTCCCCGACGACCGCACGCTGCTGGTCGAGCGGTTCCGCGACGAGCTCGGCGACTGGCGGCTGGTCGTGCACTCCCCCTTCGGCGCGCAGGTCAACGCGCCCTGGGCGCTCGTGCTCGCCGCCCGGCTGCGCGAGCGCTACGGCGTCGACGTGGCCTCCATGCACTCCGACGACGGCATCGTGCTGCGGCTGCCCGACACCACCGGCGAGCCGCCCGAGGCCGACCTGGCCGTCCTCGACCCCGACGACGTCGAGCGCGAGGTCACCGCCGAGGTCGGCAGCTCGGCGCTGTTCGCCAGCCGGTTCCGCGAGTGCGCCGCCCGCGCGCTGCTGCTGCCCCGCCGCGACCCGCGCCGCCGCACCCCGCTGTGGCAGCAGCGCCAGCGCGCCGCGCAGCTGCTCAGCGTGGCCAGCGAGTTCTCCTCCTTCCCCATCACGCTCGAGGCCGCCCGCGAGGTGCTGCAGGACGTCTACGACGTGCCGGGACTGGTCGAGCTGATGCGCGACGTCCGCTCGCGGCGGGTGCGGGTGGTCGACGTGCAGACCCAGGCGGCGAGCCCCTTCGCCCAGTCGCTGCTGTTCGGCTACGTCGGGCAGTTCCTCTACGAGGGCGACGCCCCCCTGGCCGAGCGGCGGGCGCAGGCGCTGGCGCTGGACACCGGCCTGCTCGCCGAGCTGCTCGGCCGCTCGGAGCTGCGCGAGCTGCTCGACGCGGAGGCGCTGGCCGAGGTGGAGCGCGAGCTGCAGCGGCTGCCCGCCGAGCGGCACCCGCGCGACGTCGACGGGGCGTCGGACCTGCTGCGCGGCCTCGGCGACCTCACGCCGGCCGAGGCTGCGGCCCGCGGCGTCCCGGCGGAGTGGCTGGAGGAGCTGGTGGCCTCCCGCCGGGCGATCGTCGTGCGCATCGCCGGCGAGGAGCGGCACGTCGCCATCGAGGACGCCGGCCGGCTGCGCGACGCGCTCGGCACCGCGCTGCCGGTCGGGGTGCCCGAGGCGTTCACCGAGCCGGTCGCCGACCCGCTCGGCGACCTGGTCGGCCGCTACGCCCGCACCCACGGCCCCTTCCAGCCGGCCGAGGTCGCCGCGCGGCTCGGGCTCGGCGTCGCCGTCGTCACCGCCACGCTGCAGCGACTGGTGGGCACCGGCCGGCTGGTCACCGGCGAGTTCCGACCCGGCGGCAGCGGACAGGAGTGGTGCGACGCCGACGTGCTGCGCTCGGTGCGCCGCCGCAGCCTGGCCAAGCTGCGCCAGGAGGTCGAGCCGGTGCCGATCGGGACGCTGGCCCGCTTCACCCCGTCCTGGCAGTCCGTGGGCAGCCGGATGCGCGGGGTCGACGGCGTGCTGGCCGTGGTCGAGCAGCTCGCCGGTGCGCTGGTGCCGGCCAGCGCGCTGGAGACGCTGGTGCTCCCGAGCCGGGTGCGCGACTACTCCCCCGCGATGCTCGACGAGCTGACCAGCGCAGGCGAGGTGCTGTGGGCCGGCGCCGGGGGGCTGCCCGGCGGCGACGGGTGGGTGAGCCTGGTCCCGGCGGACCTGGCGCCGCTGCTGCTGCCTGACCCGGTGGAGCTGCCGGAGGAGGGCGGCGTCGCGTTCGCGGTGCTCGAGCAGCTGTCGGCCGGGCAGGCGGTGTTCTTCCGCGGACTGTCCGACAGCGTCGGTCGGGCTGTCGGCGCCACCGACGACACCGCGCTCGCCGACGTCGTGTGGGACCTGGTGTGGGCGGGGCTGCTCACCAACGACACGCTCGCCCCGCTGCGCACCCGGCTGGCCGGCGGCGGCACGCACAAGCGGGCGCCCGCGCCGCCGCGCGCCCGGGTCGACCGCACCCGCTACGGCCGCCCGCGGCTGGGCCGGCCGGCCCTGCCCACGCGCACCGGCCCGCCGACGGTCGCCGGCCGGTGGTCGCGGCTGCCCGAGCGCGAGCCGAACCCGACGCGGCGCACCACCGCCCGGGCCGAGGCGCTGCTCGAGCGGCACGGCGTGCTCACCCGCGGCGCGGTGATGGCCGAGCAGGTGCCCGGCGGCTTCTCCGCGGTCTACCCGGTGCTGCGGGCGTTCGAGGAGAACAACCGGGCGCGCCGCGGCTACTTCGTCGAGACCCTCGGCGCCGCGCAGTTCGGCACCCCGGGATCGGTCGACCGGCTGCGGGCCTTCGCCACGCCCGACCGGGCACCCGACGGTCCGGTGGTCCTGGCGGCCACCGACCCGGCCAACGTCTACGGGGCGGCTCTGCCCTGGCCCGACCGCACCGGCCCGTCCGACGGCGAGGCCGCCGAGCAGGTGGCCGTCGACGTCGGCGAGGGCACCGGCGGCGGCCGGAGGACCGGCGGGCACCGCGCGGGGCGCAAGGCCGGGGCGCTGGTCGTCCTGGTCGACGGGGCGCTCGTGCTCTACGTCGAGCGCGGCGGGAAGTCGCTGCTGTCCTGGACCGAGGACGAACAGACGCTCAAGGAGGCCGCCACCGCGCTCTCGGGCGCCGTCGCCGCCGGGGCGCTGGGCCGGATGGTCGTGCAGAAGGCCGACGGCGCCTCCGTGCACCAGGACACCCCGCTGTCGGCCGCGCTGCAGGCCGCCGGCTTCGCCGCCACCCCCCGCGGGCTGCGGGTGCGCGGCTGACCGGCCCCCCGCCGGCGCCGCGTACCGTTGACCGACGCACTACGTGAGGGATGAGGGAACAGACATGGCTGCCGGCACGGTCCGCTGGTTCGACGCGGAGAAGGGCTTCGGGTTCATCGAGCCGCAGGAGGGCGGGGACGACGTCTTCGTCCACTTCTCGGCCATCGAGGACACCGGTGGCTTCCGCACCCTCGAGGAGGGCCAGCCGGTCGACTTCGACGCCACCGCCGGCCCCCGCGGCCCCCAGGCCGAGCGGGTGCGGGCGGTGGGTGGCGCCCCACGCGGCCGCCGCGACGACCGGGGCGACCGCGACCGGGGACGGGACGACCGCGACCGGGGACGCGACGACCGGGGTGGCCGCGACGACCGGGGACGCGGCGGCTCGCGTGCCCCGCGCGGCATCGTCGTCCAGGGCACCGTCGCCCGCTTCGACCCCGACCGGGGCTTCGGGTTCATCGTCCCCGAGGACGTCTTCGTGCACGTCTCCGCGGTGGCCCGCGGCGGCGAGCTCGAGGAGGGCGACCGGGTCGAGTTCGAGCTCGTCGAGGGCAACCGCGGGCTGCAGGCCGAGGCCGTGCGGCTGCTGCCGCCGGCGCGGCGCGGTGGCGGCGGGTATGACCGGCCGGCCCGCGACCGCGGTGGGGATCGCGGCGGGGACCGGGGTGGCCGCGACCAGCGCCCGGCGCCCCGCGGCGGCCGCGGTGGCGACAGCGGTGGCGGTGGTGCCGCCGAGGGCACCGTCCAGTGGTTCAACGGGGAGAAGGGCTTCGGCTTCATCACCCCCGACGACGGCGGCGACGACGTCTTCGTGCACTTCTCCGAGATCGCCGACGACGGCGGCTACCGCGAGCTCGAGGAGGGGCAGCGGGTGGCCTTCACCCGGACCTCGGGTGCGCGCGGGACGAGCGCGACCGGCGTCCGTCCGCTGAGCTGAGCGCCCGGCCCTCGGCCGCGGCGCGCAGCAGCACCGCCGCCCAGCTGCGGTACGGCCGCCAGCGCTCGGCGACCTCCGCCAGCTCCGCCGGCGCGGGATCGGCCAGGCCGTAGCGGTGTGCCATCTCGGGCGTGCAGCCGGGGCTCCGCGGCCGGGAAGACGTCGGGCGCGCCGGCGCCCCGCAGCACGACCAGCTCGGCGGAGAACGGCCGATCCCGGGCAGCTCCCGCACCGACGCCAGCGCCTGCTCGGCCGGCAGCGCCCGCAGCCGGCCGCCGTCGAGCCGTCCGTCCAGGGCGGCCTCGGCGAGCCCGCGCAGCCGCTCCTGCTCGACGGGCGGCACCGGCAGGTCGGCGGCGACGACCGCCAGCCGCGACGGCGTGGGGAACGCGGCCACCGGGACGCCGTCGACGTCGTGCACGGTGCCGAACCGCTCCGCGGTGCGCGCCTCGACCCCCGCCGCTGCCGCGGTGCCCGTGCGCTGCGACAGCACCGCCCAGCACGCGGCCTCGTAGGGGGACTCGAAGGAGACCGGCCGGAAGCCCGGACGCGCGGCAGCGAGCGGCGCGAGCACCGGGTCGCCCGCGGTGACGTCGGCGAACCCCGCGCCGTCGACGTCCAGCCCGAGGATGCGCGCCACCTGGTCGGTCAGCCGCGGCGGCTCGGCGTCGGCGCGCACCGTCACCGCGCCGCCCTCGCCCTGGGTCACGGCGATGCCGGCCGCGGCGTCCGCCCCCTCGACCCAGCAGGCCAGCCGCAGCACGCCGTCGGGCGCGCCGGGATGGCGGGCGCGAAGCCCTCGGGGAAGCGCGCGCTCTGCACGAGGTCGAACGGGCCGCGGACCGGGATCTCCTGCACGCCGCCGGTCTACGCCGGGGGTGCGACGGTCCTCAGCGGCGGCCGCGGAGCCAGGGCGCGAGCCAGCGCGTCAACGGCGGCATGACCACCTGGCCGAGCAGGACGACGACGATCGTCGCCGACAGCAGCAGCCGCGCCGGCAGCGGCCAGGACGCCACGTGCGGCGCGACCAGCAGCGAGAAGGCCAGCGTGATGGCGAAGACCACGGCGATGGTCAGCACGGTCAGCCGCCACCGCGGGCCGGGGCGCGGTGGGGTCAGCGCGGTGAAGAAGCTGTCCAGACCGGCCACCCGCGCGTAGTCGGCGCCGTCGGAGAGGTGCTCGACCCGGTCGAGGGCCGCCTGCCGCACGGGCGAGCGCTCCCAGCGGGCCAGCGACTCGCCGTCGGCGAAGCGGTAGACCAGGTGGTAGCGGGTCGACCCCGGGCCGGGGCGCAGCAGGCTGGTGCCCAGGTTGCCCGGGAACTCGGCGGCCAGGCCCAGGATCTCGGCGGCCCACCGCTCGAAGTCCTGCCGCTGGTCGGCGCGCACGTCGCGGGCGACGGTGACCGTCACCGGCTCCGCGGCCGCGACCACCTCCTCGGGCGCGGTGGCCGGGGAGCTCGTCGAGGGGTCGCGTCGCAGCACGGGAGGCTCAGCGCCGCCGGTCGCCGTCGTCATCCCGTCGCCCTCCCCCTGTCGGCGGTGTCACAGCAGCTCAGCGGCGCGGGCGCGGGGCGGGGACACTGGACGGCGTGCCCGAGGGAGACACCGTCTGGCTGGCCGCCAAGCGGATGAACACCGCGCTGGCCGGCCAGACGCTGCGCCGCGGCGAGCTGCGCGTGCCGCAGCTGGCGGCCACCGACCTCACGGGCCGCACCGTCGCCGAGGTGGTGCCGCGCGGCAAGCACATGCTCACCCGCTTCACCGACGGCTGGACCCTGCGCACCCACTACCGCATGGACGGCAGCTGGCACATCTACCGGCACGGCGCGCGGTGGCGGGGCGGCCCGACCTTCTCCATCCGCGCGATCCTCGCCACCGACCGGTGGGAGTGCGTGGGCTACCGGCTGCACGACGTCACGATGGTGCGCACCGAGCACGAGGACCAGGTGGTGGGCCACCTCGGCCCCGACGTGCTGGGGCCGGACTGGGACCTCGACGAGGCGCTGCGCCGGCTGCGCAGCCACCCCGACGAGCAGATCGGCGTGGCCGTCCTCGACCAGCGCAACCTCTGCGGCCCCGGCAACCTCTACAAGGTCGAGGGCCTGTTCGTCTGCCGTGTGCACCCGTGGATGCGGGTGGCCGACGTCGCGGACCTGCCGGGCCTGGTCGAGCGGACGCGCGGGCTGATGCTGGCCAACCGCGACCGCCCGGAGCAGAGCACCACCGGCGACCTGCGCCGCGGCCGCGACCACTGGGTCTACGGCCGCAAGGACAAGCCCTGCTACCGGTGCGGCACCCCGATCCTGCGCGGCGACCAGGGCCCCGACCTGCAGGAGCGGATCACCTACTGGTGCCCGACCTGCCAGGCCACCGACGCCCCCGTCGACCCGGCGGCCCGCACCGGCGAGCCCGACCACCCGCCACCGCTGCCCAGCGCCACCTGAGGCCCGCTCACCCCGGCGGCAGCAGGGACCCCGCCGCCGCGGCGTAGCCGTCCGGGTCGACGTCCCCGAGCAGCGCGTGCTGGAGGACCGCGCCGACGAGCACCGAGAACAGGACCTGACCCAGCGCGCCGGCGTCGGTGTCCGGCGGCAGGTGCCCGGCGTCGCGCCACTCGGCCACCCGCTCGGTCAGCCGCCGCCGGACCAGCCCGTAGGTGCGCACGGCGATCCCGTGCACCGTCTCGTCGCGCAGCGCCTCGCCCCAGGCGGTGACCGCGATCCGCGTGTAGTCCGCGCCGCCGCCGGTGACGATCGGCCACACCCCGAGCAGGACGCCCTGCACCACCTCGGCCGGTGAGCGCAGTCCCTCGGCCAGGACGCGGTCGAGCACGCCGGTCACCGTCTCCAGGACGGGCTCGATGACGGCGACGACGAGGTCGTCCTTGCTCGGGAAGTAGCTGTACACGGCCCCGGCCGACAACCCCGACTCCCGGACGACGTCGCGCACGGACGTCGCGTGGAAGCCGTCGCGCTCGAAGCAGCGGAGCGCGGCGTGGAGGACCTGGCGGCGGCGGGCGGCGAGGTGGTCGTCGGAGACACGGGGCACGGCCGCCATCCTAGGAGAACGGGCGTCCGTCTTGTTTGGGCGCTCGGACAGGTCCATACTCGACAGTGATAGGTGAACGAGCGTCCGATTTACATTCCTGGAGGTCGACGTGGCCACCGCAGAGCTCCGTCCGTCCCCGTCCCGGCCCGTCCCCGACGACGTCCCCGGACCGACACCGTGGGCACGGGTGATCGGCCTGGTCGCCGCCGTCGCGGTCCTGCTCACCGTGCTGCTCGCGGCCTTCGCCTGGCCCGCCACGCACACCGCGCCCCGGGACGTCCCGGTCGCCGTCGCCGGCCCGCCGCCGGCGGTCGAGCAGGTCCGCGCCACCGTCGAGCGGACCCAGCCGGGAGCCCTCGACCTGCGGCCCGCCGCCGACGCCGCCGACGCCCGGCGGCTGGTCGAGGACCGGGAGGTCTACGGCGCGCTGGTGCTCGACCCGGCGGCGCCCCGGGTGGTCGTCGCCACCCAGGCCGGGCCCGCCGTCGCGCAGCTCCTCACCTCCGCGGCCGCCGCGGCCACCGGGGGCAGCCCGGTGACCGTGGACGACGTCGCCCCGCCTGCCGACGACGACCCGCGCGGCGCCGGGCTCGCGGCCGGCGCGCTGCCGCTGGCCCTGGCCGGCGGGGCGGGCGCCGTCGTGCTGGTGCTGCAGGTGCGCGGGAACGGACGGCGGGCGGCCGGCGCGCTCGTGCTGGCGCTGCTCGGCGGTCCGGCAGCGGCCGGCGTGCTGCACGGCTGGCTCGGCGCGCTGACCGGCGACCGGGTGGCCGAGGCCGGGGTGCTGTCCCTCGGGTTGGCCGCGACGAGCCTCGGTGTCCTGGGGCTGGCCGCTGTCCTCGGGCGGGCCGGCCTGGGCCTGGGGATGGCCGTCGTCATCGCCCTGGGCAACCCGCTGTCGGCGGCGTCCAGCGCGCCGGTGCTGCTGCCGGCCGGCTGGGCCGAGCTCGGCCAGGCGCTCCCGCCGGGGGCCACCGTCGCGGCACTGCGCGCGGTGTCCGGCTTCGGCGGCACCGGCGCCGCGGGCCCGCTGACGGTGCTCGCGCTGTGGGCGGCCGGCGGCCTGCTGCTGCTCGCGGCCGGCGCCGCGCGGGGACGCCGGCGCACGGCCTGACCACGGCACCGGGGCCGGCCGCGCACCTCGCGCGGCCGGCCCCGGCGCGGTCGTCAGGCGCCCTGCTGCCCGGGCCGCTCCGCCGGCTGGGCGGTGGACTGCTCGAAGGGCTGCTTGTCGAACGACGGGACGCCGGGGCCGAGGGCACCCGCGGCCCCGGTGCCACCCTCGACGGCCTGCTGGCCGGCGCCCTGACCGCCCATGGCGGCGCGGATCTGCTCCAGCCGGGAGGCGCCGGCGACATCGAGGGTCGCCTTCTGCACCTCGAGCATGCGGCCCTCGACGGAGCTCTGCGCCAGCTCCGCCTGGCCGAGCGCGTTGGCGTAGCGGGCCTCGATCTTGTCGCGGACCTCGGCCAGGCTCGGGGTGTTGCCCGGCGCGGAGAGCTCGTTGACCTGCCGCATCGAGGCGGCCACGTGCTCCTGCATCTTGGCCTGCTCGAGCTGGCTCATCAGCTTGGTGCGCTCGGCCAGCGTCGTCTGCAGCCGCATGCGGCTCTGCTCGACCGCCCCGCGCGCCTGCTCGGCGGCCTGCAACGCCTCGTCGTGGCTGCGCTTGAGGTCCTCCATCGCCTGCTCGGCGGCCACCAGCTGGGTGGCGAAGGCCTGCGCGGCGTTCTCGTACTCGGCGGCCTTGGCGCCGTCGCCCTTGGCGCGGGTCTGGTCGGCCAGCACCAGCGCCTGGCGCGCGGAGGCCTGCAGCTTCTCCACCTCGCCGAGCTGCCGGTTGAGCCGCATCTCCAGCTGCCGCTGGTTGCCGAGGACCGCGGCGGCCTGGTTGGCCAGCGACTGGTGCCGCTGCTGCTCGGCCTCGATCGCCTGCGCGATCTGGATCTTCGGGTCGGCACGCTGGTCGATCTGGGCGTTGGCCGACGCCGTCAGGTACCGCCAGAGCTTGACGATCGGGTTGGGCACGTCTTCCTCCTGCTCCGGCGCCGACGGCGCCGCTTCCCGGCTCGACGTACCGCCGTGGTCCACGGCGGTCCTCACCGTCATCGTCCCAGCAGGACGGGCACCCCGGCCAACAGGGACGTCCCGGATCCGCCCTGTCTCCCCCGTCCGGGGAGACCCGGTGCCGGCGGCGTCGGGGGCCTAGGGTTCCCGACGTGGTCACCGCAGCCCCTCAGCTGACCGTCCTCGGCGAGTTCGTCGTCGACCTGCTGCCCGACCCGACCGCCGGCACCGGCCCCGAGGGGACGACGCCCCACTACGTCGCCCGCCCCGGCGGCAACGCGCTCAACGTCGCCGTCGCGGCCGGCCGGCTCGACGCCCCGGTCGCGCTGCTGGCCCGGCTGGGCACCGGCCCGCTGGCCGCGCCGCTGCGCCGGCACGCCGAGCTGTCGGGGGTCGACCTCACCGGGGTCGTCGACGCCGTCGAGCCGGTCAGCCTCGCCGTCGTCGGCCTGGACGACGACGGCTCCCCCGACTACGGCTTCCACGTGCAGGGCGCGGCCGACTGGCAGTGGACCGACGACGAGCTCGCCGCGGTCCTGCCCGCGGCGACCGCGATCCTGCACGTCGGCTCGATCTCCTCCTGGACACCCCCGGGCTGCGACGCGATCGCGCGCCTGGCCGAGCGGGTCGCCGGGTCGGCGCTGGTCAGCGTCGACCCCAACCTCCGGCCGATGCTGGCCGGCGGCCCGGTGGGCGCCTCGCTGGGCAACGACCCCGACGCCGTCCGTGCCCGTCTCGACCGGCTACTCGCCGTCGCCGACGTCGTCAAGGTCAGCGCCGAGGACCTCGCGTGGCTCGAGCCCGACGCCGGAGGCGACCTCGACGGCGTCGCCCAGCGCTGGGCCGGGCGCGGGCCGGCCCTCGTCCTGCTCACCGACGGCGGGGCCCCGCTGCGGGTGGCCCGGCCGGGGCGTGCACTGCTGCACCGCGAGCCGCCGCGGGTGACCGTGGCCGACACCGTCGGCGCCGGCGACTCGCTGGCCGCCGGGCTGTTCGCCGGGCTGCTGGCCGCCGGGGTGACCTCCCGCGCGGCGGTGGAGGCGGTCCCCGACGACGACCTCGTCCGCCTCGTCGACGACGCCGCGCTGGTCGCCGCGCTCAACTGCACCCGGGTCGGCGCCGACCCGCCGACCGCCGCCGAGCTGGCCGCCGCCCGCGCCGAGCGGGCGCCGGCACCGGGCCGCTAGCCCGTCACCAGCCAGGCGGCGGTGTCCGGCGGCAGCTCCCCGCCGACCTGCTCGCTGGTCAGCACCGGCCGGCCCAGCCCGGTCAGCGGGAGCGGGTGGCGGGACAGGTTGACGACGCACCGCCAGGGCCCGCGGTCGAAGGCGAGCACGTCCGCGCCGAGGTCGAGCCACCGCAGCGCGTCGTCGTCGGGGAGGTCACGGCGCAGCCGCAGCGCGGCCCGGTACAGCGACAGCGTGGACGACGGGTCCTCGCGCTGGACGGCGACGGTGAGGTCGCGCCACCCCGGCGGCTGCGGCAGCCAGGGCACGACACCGTCCGGGCTGAACCCGAACGGCGGGCGGTCCCCGGACCACGGCAGCGGCACCCGGCAGCCGTCCCGGCCGCGGGCGGTGTGCCCGGACCGCTCCCAGGTGGGGTCCTGCAGCACCTCCTCCGGCAGGTCCTCGACCTCGGGCAGCCCGAGCTCCTCGCCCTGGTACAGGTAGGCCCCGCCCGGCAGGGCCAGCGTCAGCAGCGCCGCGGCGCGGGCCCGGCGCAGGCCCAGCGCCAGGTCGGTGGGCGCGGCGGCGTCGAACCCCATGACGGCGGCACCGCTGTGCGCCCGGCCGAACCGGGTGACGTGCCGCGTCTCGTCGTGGCTGGAGAGCACCCACGTCGCCGGCGCACCGACCGGGGCCAGGGCCGCGAGCGTGCCGTCGACCACCGCGCGCAGCGCCCGGGCGTCCCAGGGGGCCTTGAGCCAGTCGAAGTTGAACGTGGTGTGCAGCTCGTCGGGGCGCACGTAGCGGCTGAGCCGCTCCGGCCCGTTGACGACCGCCTCGGAGACGAACAGCCGGTCGCCCGCGTACTCGTCGCCGATGCGCCGCCACCGCCGGAGGACCTCGTGCACCTCGTCGACGTCCCAGTGCGGGTTGCCGACCCAGCTGCCGGCGTCGAAGGACGCCCCCGGCGGGTGCCCGGCGTCGGGCAGGTCGGGCGCCTTGGCCATGGCGGGGGCCGCGTCGACGCGGATGCCGTCGACGCCCCGGTCGAGCCAGAAGCGCACGATCCCGTCGAACTCCTCCTGGACGTCGGGGTGGCCCCAGTCGAGGTCGGGCTGCTCGGGGGCGAACAGGTGGAGGTACCACTGCCCGGGGGCGCCGTCGGGCTCGCGGACCCTGGTCCAGGCCGAGCCGCCGAAGGCGCTGATCCAGTCGTTGGGCGGCTCGGCTCCTCCGCCGCGCCCGTCCCGGAAGAAGTAGCGCGCCCGCTCGGGGGACCCCGGGCCGGCGGCGAGGGCGGCCCGGAACCACGGGTGCTCGGCGGAGGTGTGGTTGGCGACCAGGTCGACGACGACGCGCAGCCCGAGGTCGTGGGCGTCGGCGAGGAGGGCGTCGACGTCGGCCAGCGTGCCGAAGCGCGGGTCGACGTCGCGGTAGTCGGCGACGTCGTACCCGCCGTCGGCCATCGGCGAGGGGTACCAGGGGGTGACCCACAGCGCGTCGACGCCGAGGTCGGCGAGGTGGGTCAGCCGACTGCGGAGACCCTCGACGTCACCGAGCCCGTCACCGTCCGCGTCGGCGAAGCTGCGCAGGTAGACCTCGTAGACGACGGCCGTCCGCCACCACGGGCGGGCACTCCCCCGGTCGGCACGGGCATCGAGCTCCAGGTCGGCGGGCAGGGCATTCGCGGCAGTGCCCACGGCCGCGGCCGGCGGTGCCCCGGTCGGGGTGGCCGCGGGCACCGCCGTCAGCGGCTCGGGCGACGGCTCAGGCGGCCCCGGCCCGGTGCGCCCCGGAACCGGGACCCGAGACGGTCTGCCCCGAGGACTGCGCGTCCTGCACCTGCTCCACCCGGTCCTCGGTGGCCATCTGCGTCAGCCGGGCCCCGGCCTCCGCGTCGCGGGTCAGGTTCTCACCGGTCTGCGGGTCGAAGACGTGCACCTTGCGGCTGTCGAGCCAGAACTCCGCCTCCCGGCCCTCCCGGATCCGGCTGGTGGAGTCGATGGACACGATCGCCTGCGTGCGCAGCTCCTCGGAGTCCAGCTCCCGGGAGAGGTCGCGCAGCTGTGCGGTGACCGCCTCGGGCGCCTCGTAGGGGATGTAGGCGTACTGCGAGTCGCCGAGCCACTCGGTCACGTCGACCCGAGCGCGGAACACCGACCCCAGCGGCCGCTTGGCCTCGTCGACCAGCGACGCGTCCTCGAAGTACTCCGGCCGGATGCCGACCAGCAGCAGGTCCCCCCGGCCGCGCACCGCGGCGGCGCGGCGCTCGTCGAGGACGACCGGCCCGAACGGCGTCTGCAGCCGGTCGCCGTCGAGGGTGGCGGGCAGGAAGTTCATCGGCGGTGAGCCGATGAACCCGGCGACGAAGAGGTTGACCGGCTGCTCGTAGAGCTCCCGCGGGGAGGCCACCTGCTGGATCTTGCCCTTGCGCAGGACGCAGACGCGATCGCCGAGCGTCATCGCCTCGGTCTGGTCGTGGGTGACGTAGACCGTGGTGATGCCCAGCCGGCGTTGCAGCCGGCTGATCTCGGTGCGCATCTGCCCACGCAGTTTGGCGTCGAGGTTGGACAGCGGCTCGTCGAAGAGGAACGCCTCGGCCTGGCGCACGATGGCCCGGCCCATCGCCACCCGCTGGCGCTGGCCACCGGAGAGGTTGGCCGGCTTGCGCTCGAGGTGCTCCTTGAGCTCGAGGACGTCGGAGGCCTCGTTCACCCGGCGGCGGACCTCGTCGTCGGGCGTCTTGGACAGGCGCAGCGGGAAGGCGATGTTCTCGTACACCGTCATGTGCGGGTAGAGCGCGTAGTTCTGGAAGACCATCGACAGGTTGCGCTCACGCGGGGCGAGGTCGTTGACCCGCTTGCCGCCGATGATCATGTCGCCACTGGTGATGTCCTCGAGCCCGACGATCATCCGGAGCAGCGTGGACTTACCGCAGCCGGACGGGCCGACCAGGATCATGAACTCACCGTCGGCGATGTCGAGGCTGACGTCGTTCACGGCCGGGTAGCCGTCGCCGTACTGCTTGACGATGTTGCGCATCTCGATGGAGGCCATCAGATCTCGTCCCCTTCGGACGTCAGTGGTGTGGGGAGCACGGCCGGGTCAGCCCTTGACCGCGCCGTTGGTGAGACCGGCGACGATGCGCCGCTGGAAGATGAGCACCAGGACGACGACGGGGATGGTGACGATCACCGCCGCCGCGGCGATGGCCCCGGTCGGGTCCTGGAACTGGGAGGCCCCGGAGAACAGGCCGAGGGCTGCGGGGACGGGGCGTGCGGCGCTGGTCGAGGTCAGCGAGATGCCGTACGCGAAGTCGTTCCAGGCGATGAAGAACGCGATGATCGCCGTGGTGAACACGCCGGGTGCGGCGAGCGGGACGATCACCTTGCGGAAGGCCTGCCAGGTCGTCGCGCCGTCGACCTGGGCCGCCTGCTCCATCTCCCACGGGATCTCCCGGAAGAAGGCGGACATGGTCCAGATGGAGATCGGCAGCGTGAGCGACAGGTACGGGATGATCAGCCCGGGCCAGGTGTCGTACAGCCCGATCTGCCGCCACAGGTTGAACAGCGGCGTGACGATCGAGATCACCGGGAAGATCGCCACGGCCAGCGCGGTGCCGAGGATCAGCTTCTTGCCGGGGAAGTCCAGCCGGGCGATCGCGTACGCGGCGAACATCGACAGGACGCACGAGATGAACGTCGCGATCAGGCAGATCCCGAAGCTGTTCCGCAGCGCCGGCAGGAACAGGTCACTCGCCGTGCCGGTGAGGATCGTCGAGTAGTTCTCCCACGTCCAGGCCGACGGCAGGAACTGCTTGTTCGCGAGGTCCGCCGTCGTCTTGAAGGACAGCGAGAGGATCCAGGCGATCGGGAACAGGCAGTAGACGACGATCAGCACCCCGCCGATCCACCACCAGGTCTTCTCCTTGGTCGACATCAGCGGTCTCCTCGTGCCTGGGCCAGATCGACCTTGAACCCCTTGATGAAGCTGAAGGCGATGAGCACCACCGACAGGAAGAGCAGCACGGAGACCGCGGAGCCGAGGCCGATCTCCACGCGGGAGATCGTCTGCCGGTAGGCGAGGAACGAGACCGACTCGGTGTTGTTCGCCCCCGCGGTCATGATGAAGATGCTGTCGAAGATCCGGAACGCGTCCAGGGTCCGGAACAGCAGCGCGACCATGATCGCGGCCTTCATGTTCGGGATGGTGACCTTCCACAGCCGCTGCCAGGCCGTCGCGCCGTCGACCTTCGCCGCCTCCTGGAGCACGTCGGGCACCTGGGCGAGACCGGCCAGGAGCAGCAGCGAGATGAACGGGGTGGTCTTCCAGATCTCGGCTATGCAGATCACGAAGAGCGAGGACGCCTGGCCCCCGAACCAGTCGGTGGTCTCGCTGACGCCCGGCAGCCAGGCGAACCAGCTGTTGACGAAGCCGGTGCTGATCCGGAAGGCGAACGCCCAGGCGAAGGCCGACACGACCGTGATCACCGCGTAGGGGATCAGGATGGCGGCCCGGACCACCGGCCGGATCGAGCTCAGCGCCTTGGCCATGACCATGGCCAGCGCGAAGCCGAGCACCAGCTCCACGGCCACCGTGATCACCGTGATGATCACGGTGACGAGGATCGACTGCCACCACACGGCGTCGGTGAGGATCACCCAGTAGTTGCTGAGACCCTCGAAGGACCGGTTCTCGGGGTCGGTCAGCCGGTAGCTGAACAGCGAGTAGTAGACCGCCTGGACGATGGGGTAGGCGGTCACCAGCAGCATGACCAGGAAGGCCGGGCCGGCGAGCAGCCACCCGAGCTTGCGCTCGGCCCGGGACCGGTCGCTGATCGACCCGCGGGGTGAGGAGACCGGCTGGGTCTTCTCGACCGGCGGGAGGGTTGTCTGCGTCATAGCAGCTGCTCTCCGTTCAGGACGGCTCGGGTGAGTGTCTCCGTCCGCTCACCGGTCTCGTCGTTCACCGAGCCCGGCGGGTGGAACTCGCGCAGGAAGGACCCCAGGACCTCGCTGTAGTAGGCCGTCAGCGGACGGGAGGCCGCCAGCTCCAGGGACTCCCGGATGGTGCCGGCCATCGGGTAGGCCTCCTGCACCTCGGGGTCGTCGTAGACCGCGATCGACGACGCCGGGTTGCCGTTGGTCACCATGTACTCGGCCTGGTTCTCGTCCTGGACGATGCAGGTGACCGCCTGGTAGGCGAGGTCGGGGTTCGGGCTGAACGCCGACACGGCGATGTCGATCCCGCCGAGGGGCGGCGCGCTCGGCGTGCCCTCGTCGACGGCCGGGTACAGCGCCCAGCCGTAGTCGTCGGGCACCGACTGGTCCAGCGTCCCGGCCTCGACCTTGCTGAGGGCCTGGGCGTAGACGAACGGCCAGTTGACCATGAAGCCGGCGTCGTCGCTCTCGAACTCGCTCGCGTTGGTGTCCTCGTTGGACGTGGTGAAGCCGGCGCCGACCGCGGAGGAGTTGGCGACGGCGGCCATCACCTCGGCAGCGCGGTCCGCCTCGGGGGTGGCGAGGCCGAACTCGATGTCGTCGGGGCCCTCCCCGCTCTCCTCGATGTACTGGCCGCCGGCGGACTCCAGCAGGGCGTTGAACCACACCATCAGGGACTCCGACCGCCGACCCTGGGCGCTCAGCAGCTTGTCCTGGCCCTCCGCGGCCTCGATCAGCTGCTCCCAGGTGACCGGCTGGCTCATGTCGAGCCCGGCCGCCTCGGCCACCGACTTGCGGTACCAGAGGAGCTGGGTGTTCGACCAGAAGGGGACCGCGACCAGCTCGTCGTTCCACGTGGCGGAGTCCACGGCACCCTGGAACACGCCCTCGGTGACCTCCTGGGCGACGTCCTCCGGGACGGGGGCGAGGAAGCCCGCCTGGGCGAACTCGGGCGGGAACACCACGTCGATGCTCATGAGGTCGATCGAGGTGTCGTTCGCCGCCAGCCGGCGGATCAGCTGCTCCCGCTGAGCGGGCGAGTCGCGGGGGAGCTGGGACACGTTGATCGTGTAGGCCCCGTCCGACTCCTGGGAGCACCGCTCGGCGATGGTCGCCTGACCGCCGGAGTCGGGGTTGATGTACCAGTTGAGGACCGGGGTCGCGCCCGCGCTGGAGTCCCCGCCACAGGCGGCGAGGGTGGACGCCACGACGAACGCGGTCGCCGCGCCCCCCAGGACGCGCCGGCGTCGTCTGCGTGACGTCCGGGTCGACCGATGCCCACCGGCGTCGGTACGGGGTCCTTCTGCGATGGACAACTCTTCGCCTCCCGTTTCGGCGAGCTCCGACGATCACCGCGCTCCCGTACCGTGGCGCAGCCCACAGCCCGCCGCAACCCGGTCGTGTCCCCCGCGTGACCAGCCGTTCGATGCCGGGAGGGGCAGGGCCGGGAGGGGCAGGGCCGGGAGGGTCAGGGCCGGGAGGGTCAGGGCCGGGAGGGTCAGGGCCGGGAGGGTCAGGGCCGGACGGGTCAGGGCCGGGTGGCGATGACCGAAGGGGTCGTGAGCTCCGCCGGCGTCGCCGGGAGGACGGTGGCGAGGTAGGACTGCGCGGCCGCCGTCGTGCCGACGTCGCGCCCGGCCTGCTCCGAGAGGAACCACCGGTGCTCGAGCACCTCGTGGAAGACCTCGGCCGGCGCGAGCCGGCCGGCGAGCTCGGGGGGGATCGCGTCGACCACCGGCCGGTACACCTCGGCCAGCCAGCGCGTGCCGGCCACCGTCTCCGACACCGGCTGGCCGCTCTTCTGCTCCAGCCAGGCGCGGAAGGTGCGCAGGTCGTTGAGCAGCCGCCGCGCCTGGTTCTCCTGCACCTCCAGGCCGGTCAGCCGGAACAGCTCACGGCGGTGCTGCCCCGGCGCGGACACCCGGGTCTCCACCCGCAGGCGGGCGCCCTCCTCGGAGGTCACCAGCTCGACCTCGCCGACGTCGAACCCGAGGTCGTTGAGCCGGCGCAGCCGCTCGGCCACCCGGTAGCGCTGCTCGTCGGCACGGAACACCTCCTCGCGGGTGACCTCCTCCCACAGCGACTCGTAGCGCACCGGCAGGCTGTCGGCGACGTCGATCGGGTCGACGCCCTCGGGCAGCAGTTCCCCCGCCTGCAGGTCGAGCAGCTCGGCGCCCACCCGCTCGCGGGCCAGGTCGAGGTCGTAGTGGCGCTGACCGCGGCTGAGCGTCGGGTGCCGCTCGGCGGTCTCGGCGTCGACCAGGTGGGCGGACAGCGCGCCGGCGTCGAGCCGGAAGAGCGTGTTCGACAGCGAGCAGTCGCCCCAGAAGATCCCGGCCAGGTGCAGGCGCACCAGCAGCACGACCAGCGTGTCCATGAGCTGGTCCACCGACTGCCGCGCGCTGGGCCGGGAGAACAGGTAGCGGTAGGACATCGAGTACTCGAGGTAGCGCGTGACGAGGATGGCGTCCTGTCCGTCGGGCCGGTCGACGCAGATGCCCAGGACCGAGACGGCCGGCAGGCCCTCCTCCTCGAACTCGGCGAGCAGGGCGTACTCGTGCCGGGCCAGCGTCTCGGCGATCTCCTTGAGCGCGAAGACCTGGCCCTGCGTCGCGACGAAGCGCACGACGTGCCGGGAGATGCCGCGCTGCGGCACCTCCAGCAGCAGGTCGGGGTCCCACTCCTCCAGCGGCAGGTGCCAGGGCAGCGTCAGCAGCTCGGCGCCGTCGGTGCCCGGCGGGCGGAACAGGTACCGCACGGCGACCTCCGGTGGTGGCGCGCAGCAGCCGGCCACCCTCGCGGGGTGGCGTCCGCGTTCCCTTGCGGGACCACGATGCCACGAGGCGCACGCAGGTGCGCGGAGCGTGCGACGGCGCGCCGCCGACCGGGTGGCGTCAGGCGGCCAGCGACACGGCCTTCCCGGCGCGGTGCGCGGCGCGCGTGGTGGCGCCGACCAGCGCGAGCGCGGGCTCGGCGGCGGGGACGCCGGTGTCGGCCGGGACGGCGGTCCCCTCGGCCGGTGCGTCGTCGGCGGGGACCGCGGCGGGGGCGGCACCGGCGGCGGGGACCAGCGGGCGGACACGGCCGTCGGGGCCGCGCAGCTCGGTGCTGACCTCGGCGAGCAGGTCGGCCAGCTCGACGTCGAGGGCGTCACAGATGGAGGCGAGCAGCTCCGAGGAGGCCTCCTTCTGGCCCCGCTCGACCTCCGAGAGGTAGCCCAGGCTCACCCGGGCGGCACCGGAGACGTCGCGGAGCGTGCGCCGCTGCCGCAGCCGGTGACCGCGCAGGGTCCGCCCGAGCTGTGTGCGCAGCAGCGTCATGGCCGTCTCCTGTCTGGCGGGGAAGAAGCGGCGGCACCCCTGGTGCCGTGCGCCCACGGTACGCGGCACCCCTCCCCGGCACCGGGCCGGCGCGGCCGCGTCCGCTCATGGCGTAACAACCTGGTGGGCCCGGACGTTCCACGGGCGACGGGCCGCCGGCGGCCCCAGCTGGGCGCTCCTAGGCGGCGGTGTCGGTGCGCGAGCCCGCCGGCCCGGCGGCGCGCCGCGCGGCGGCCGCGCGCATCGCCCGGGCACTGGTGCGGCGCAGCGTCAGCGCCCGGTAGACGTAGTCGAGGCCGGTGGCCAGGGTCAGCAGCAGTGCCGCGGCCATGACCCACCAGCGGACGCTGGCGAGCAGGCCGGTCAGCGGCAGGATGTACAGGCCGATCGCCAGCGCCTGGGCGACGGTCTTGGCCTTGCCGCCGCGGCTGGCGGCGATGACGCCGTGCCGGATCACCCAGAAGCGCAGCAGGGTGACGCCGAGCTCCCGGACGATGATCGCCAGCGTCACCCACCAGGGCAGCAGCCCGAGCACCGACAGCCCGACGAGCGCGGTGCCGGTGAGCGCCTTGTCGGCGATGGGGTCGGCCAGCTTGCCGAACTCGGTGACCTGGCCGGTGCGCCGCGCGATGAGGCCGTCGTAGCGGTCGGTGATGATCGCCAGGCCGAAGAACACCGTCGCCCAGATCCGCCGGCCGTCGTCCATCCCGCCGTCGGAGAGCAGCAGGACGGCGAACAGCGGCACGACGGCCAGCCGCAGCACGGTGAGCGCGTTGGGCACGTTGACCAACCGCGCCGACTGCGACGGGGTGGCCGCGGGGTCGGGGGCGACGGCGCTCACCGGACGCTCACCTCCCGGCCGTCCCGTACAGGGCGGCCCCGGTCGCCACCGGCTCCAGCGCGGCGGCGACGAGGTCGACGCCCTCGGTCGCGACGACCTCGGCGACCAGCAGCTGGCCGGGCCGCGCGTCCGCGGGCACCCCGGTGACCGTCGTCGTGCCGTCGGCCTCGGGGTCCTGGTGGGCGGCGTGGCCGGCCCACGTCCCGGGCCCCTCCTCGCTGTCCGGGATGGCGGTGAGGTCCTCGGTGAGCAGCACCTCCACCCGGGAGCCGACCCGCTCCTCGGCGCGCTGGGCGGTCAGCTCCTCGACCAGGTCGGTGACCCGGCGGACTCGGGCGTCGATCTCGTGCCGGTCGAGCTTGCCGGGCAGTCCGAGCGCCTCGGTGCCCTCCTCGTCGGAGTAGCCGAACACCCCGACGGCGTCGAGGCGGCCCTCGGTGAGGAAGCGCTCGAGCTCGGCGACGTCGTCCTCGGTCTCCCCGGGGAAGCCGAGGATGACGTTGGTGCGGAAACCGGCGTCGGGCGCCAGTGACCGGGCCCGCTCGATCAGCGCGAGGAAGTCCTCGGTGCCGCCGAAACGGCGCATGCGGCGCAGCAGGCCCGGCGAGGAGTGCTGGAAGGACAGGTCGAAGTAGGGCGCCACGCCGTCGGTCGCGGCGATGACCTCCAGCAGACCCGGGCGCAGCTCGGCCGGCTGCAGGTAGGCCACCCGCACGCGGACGATCCCCTCGACTGCGGCCAGCTGCGGCAGCAGCCGCTCCAGCGAGCGCAGGTCGCCGAGGTCCTTGCCGTAGGACGTCGAGTTCTCGCTGACCAGCACCAGCTCGGTGACGCCCTGACCGGCCAGCCAGCGCGCCTCGCCGAGCACCTCGGCCGGGGGCCGGGAGACGAACGAGCCGCGGAAGGTGGGGATGGCGCAGAAGGCGCAGCGGCGGTCGCAGCCCGATGCGAGCTTGAGCGCGGCCGAGGGACCCGCGGCCAGCCGGCGGCGCTGCACCCAGCCGTGGCCGGGGATGGCCGGCGCCTCCGGGGCCGCGGTCGCGGCCGTGCGTGCGGCGGGGCTGATGGGCAGCAGCGTGCGGCGGTCGCGGGGCGAGTGCGGCACCAGCGGCCGGCCGGTCAGGACGTCGTCGAGCCGGTCGCCGATGACGGCGTAGTCGTCGAAGCCGAGGACGGTCGCCTCGGGCAGCGCGCCGGCCAGCTCGGAGCCGTAGCGCTCGGCCATGCAGCCGACGGCGACGACCTCGGCACCGGAGTCGGTGGCGGCGAGGATCGCGTCGACGGAGTCCTTCTTCGCCGACTCGATGAACCCGCAGGTGTTCACCAGGACGGCGTCGGCGCCCTCGGCGTCCTCGACCAGTTCGTAGCCGTCGGCGGCCAGGCGGCCGGCCAACTCCTCGGAGTCGACCTCGTTGCGGGCGCAACCGAGGGTCACCACCGCCACTCTGCGTGCAGGGGAGGGCGGAGCTGTCACCCGCCCATCGTAGGCGCCGTGAGCGGCGGCGTCAGTCGTCCCCGCCGGGCAGCGTGCCGCCACGGACCGTGAACAGCACCGACTCGAGCTCGTCGGGCTTGACCAGCACGTCGCGGGCCTTGGAGCCCTCCGAGGGGCCCACCACCCCGCGGGTCTCCATGAGGTCCATGAGCCGGCCGGCCTTCGCGAAGCCCACCCGCAGCTTGCGCTGCAGCATCGACGTCGACCCGAACTGGCTGGTGACGACGAGCTCGACGGCCTGGACCAGCAGCTCCAGGTCCCCGCCGATGTCCTCGTCGATCTCCTTCTTCTCGCCCGCAGCGGCGCTGAAGACCTCCTCGCGGTACTCCGGCTCGGCCTGCCGCTTGGTGAACTCGACGACCGCCTCGATCTCGCCGTCGGAGACGTAGGCCCCCTGCAGCCGCTGCGGCTTGCCGGCGCCGATCGGCATGAACAGGGCGTCGCCCATGCCGATCAGCTTCTCCGCGCCGGGCTGGTCGAGGATGACCCGGCTGTCGGTGAGGCTGGAGGTGGAGAACGCCAGCCGCGAGGGCACGTTGGCCTTGATCAGGCCGGTGACGACGTCGACCGAGGGGCGCTGGGTGGCCAGCACCAGGTGGATGCCGGCGGCGCGCGCCTTCTGGGTGATGCGCACGATCGACTCCTCGACGTCGCGCGGAGCCACCATCATCAGGTCGGCGAGCTCGTCGACGATCGCGAGGATGTAGGGGTAGGGCCGGTAGACCCGCTCGCTGCCGGGCGGGGCGGTGATCTCGCCGCGCTCGACCTTGCGGTTGAAGTCGTCGATGTGCCGGACGCCGGTGGCCCGCATGTCCTGGTAACGCTGCTCCATCTCCTCGACCAGCCAGGCCAGCGCGGTCGCGGCCTTCTTGGGGTCGGTGATGATCGGCGTGATCAGGTGCGGGATGCCGTCATAGGGCGTGAGCTCGACCATCTTCGGGTCGACCAGGATCATCCGCAGCTGCTCCGGCGCCGCCCGCAGCAGCAGCGAGGTCAGCAGCGAGTTGATGCAGCTGGACTTGCCGGCGCCGGTGGCACCGGCGACGAGCAGGTGCGGCATCTTGGCCAGGTTGGCCGTGACGAACCCGCCTTCGATGTCCTTGCCGAGGCCGACCACCATCGGGTGCGGGTCCTGCTTGGCCACCTGCGAGCGCATGACGTCGCCGAGGCTGACCGTCTCCCGGTCGGCGTTGGGCACCTCGATGCCCACCGCCGACTTGCCGGGGATCGGCGCGAGGATCCGGATGTTGTCGTTGGCGACGGCGTAGGCGAGGTTGCGGGTCAGCGCGGTGATCTTCTCGACCTTGACCGCGGGGCCGAGCTCGACCTCGTAGCGGGTGACCGTCGGGCCGCGGGTGTAGCCGGTGACGTCGGCGTCGATGGTGAACTGCTCGAGCACCCCGCGGATGGCCTCGACGACCACGTTGTTCGCCTGTGACTCCTTGCGCGGCGGGGTCCCCGGACGCAGCAGCGACACCGACGGCAGCGTGTACTCGCCCTCGACCGGCTCGATGCGCAGCTGCTCGGGCTCGGTGACCGGCTCGAGGTCCTCCGGCGGCGCGGTGCGGTCGACGACCGGCGGCCGCGGGGCCGGGACCGGTGCGGGCGCCGGCTCCTGGTGCACGGCCTCGCGGACGTCGGCGGGCGGGAGGGAGTCGATCGGGCCGGTGGTGGTGAGGTCGGGCGAGGGGTCCTCGGCCAGCACCTCGGCGAGCGCGGCGCGCTTGGAGCGGCGCGGGCGGCGGGCCTCCTCGGGCTCCTCCTCGTACGCGTCGTCGTACTCCTCGCCGTCCCACTCCCCGTCCTCGCCGGCGCCCCCGCCGACGAGCTCGCGCAGCCGGTCGGGCACCTGGTGCAGCGGCGTCGCGGTGAGCACCAGGACGGCGAAGACGGCGAGCAGGGCGAGCAGGACGACGGCGACGACGGCGCCCAGGCCCGCGGTGAGCGGCGTGCCGACCGCCCAGCCGACCAGGCCGCCCGAGCCCGGCCGGCCGGCGAGGGGGTCGCCGTGCGTGCCCACGACCGAGGCGATCCCGAGCACCGCGACGACGGCGCACAGCCAGCCGATGGCCAGCCGCCCGCGCGCCTCGGGGTGCGGCGCGCGGCGCAGCAGCCGGAGCGCGACGAGGAAGAGGAAGGCCGGCAGCACGACCAGCAGGGACCCGACCACCCAGCGGACGGCGGTGGCCAGCCCGGCACCGACCGGGCCGATCCCGTCGAACCAGGCGGCGGCGCCGAGGACGACGGCCAGGCCCAGCACGGCCAGGCCCGCGCCGTCGCGGCGGTGCTCGGGTGCCAGCGGCTCGGCCTCCTCCGGGCGGGCGATCGAGCGGGCCAGTCCCCCGGCGCCGCGGGCGAGCAGCGACCAGGCGCCGGCGGCGGCCCGGAACGCGCCGGCGGCCGCGCCCGGACCCTGCTTGGCGGCGGGCCTGCGGGCGGGCGGCTTGCGGTTGCCGTTGCGGGCGGGGGTGCGCGGCGCCGGCCGCTTGCCCGCGGCGGTCGACCCGGACCGGCCCTTCGGGGCCGAGCCGGCCGGCCGGCGCGAGGGCGTGGTACGGGCAGGCATGGGTCGACGGTAGCCGCCGTCGCGCCCTCCCCCAGGCAGGCGGGACGTCGTGTCCCCGGCCTCCGGTCGGCCCGTGGCGACCTCCCCGTACGGGAGCTGGCCCACCCCGGTGACCTCGGCACTCGTCATCCGCGCCGCCGCGCGGCCGGGCGAGGTCGCCGTCGACGGCCCCGACGTCTGGTGGGCGGAGTCACGCCCGGCCAAAGGGTGGCCGCACGGCGCTGGTGCGCCGCCGCGCCGACGGCACGGTCGCCGACGTCCTCCCGGCCCCGTGGAACGCCCGGACACGGGTGCACGAGTACGGCGGCGGCGCGTGGACGGCCGCGGACGGCGTCCTGTGGTTCGCGCACCTCGACGACCAGCGGCTGCACCGGCTCGGCCCGGACTCCGTCTCCGACCCGCGCCCGGGACCCGACGGGCAGCCGGCCTGGCTGCAGTGGGACCACCCGTCGATGCCCTGGGACGCCGCGCAGCTGGTGGTGCGCGCCGCCGACAGCGGCGAGACCGTCGTCGCCAGCGGGGCTGGTGAGTCGGTGGTGCAGCCGACCTGGGACGTCGACGGGTCGCTGCTGTTCTGCTGCGACCGCACCGACGTGTGGGCCCTGTGCCGGTGTCGGCCGGGCGGTGCCGCGGAGCTGGTGCTCGACGTCGCCGGGCCGCAGTGGCGCCTCGGCGCCAGCCGCTTGGCGGTGCTGGACGACGGGCGGGTGGCGCTGGCCGTCCCCCGCGGCGGCGCCGACCGCCTCGCCGTCCTCTCCCCCGGCGGCGACCTGCGCGAGCTCGACCTGCCCGCCAGCTCCCTCGGGCAGCTGCGGGCGGAGGACGGCGCGGTGGTGTGCGCGGCCGCCGGGCCGGCCAGCGAGCCGGTCGTGCTGCGCGTCGACCTCGGCAGCGGGGACGCCGAGGTGCTCCGGCAGGCGTGCGACCTCGGCCTGGCCCCGGGGCGGATCTCGGTGCCGGAGTCGGTGACCTTCCCGACCGAGGACCACGGCACCGGCATCCCGTACGCGCACGTCGCCGTCCACCCACCCGCCAACCCGGACGTGACCCCGCCCGCCGACGAGCGGCCGCCGCTGGTCCTGATGGTGCACGGCGGCCCGACGTCGGCCCACCCGCGCGTGCTGGACCCGGAGATCCAGTACCCCACCTCCCGCGGCTTCCTCGTCGCCCGCGTCGACCACCGCGGCTCCACCGGCCACGGCCGCCGCTACCGCGACGCGCTGCAGGGGCGGTGGGGCGCGGTCGACCTCGACGACGTCGCCGCCTGCGCCCGGTGGCTCACGGACGCCGGCCGGGTGGACCCGGCGCGGATGGCGATCTGTGGCGGCTCGGCCGGCGGCTTCACCACGCTGGCCGCGCTCACCCGTCGGCCGGGGATGTTCACCGCCGGCGTGAGCCACTTCGGCGTCGCCGACCCCGGCGCGCTGGCCGCGGACACGCACGAGTTCGAGTGCCGCTACCTCGACGGGCTGGTCGCGCCGTGGCCCGAGGGCGCCGAGGACCGCGTCGTCCCGCCGGAACAGGCGCACGCGCTGGTGGCGGCGCTGCGCGCCAAGGGCGTGCCGCACGCGTACCTGCTCTGCGAGGGCGAGCAGCACGGCTTCCGGCGGGCGGAGAACATCCGCGCCGCCCTGGACGGCGAGCTCTCCTCCTCCGCGCAGGTGTGGGGTTTCGACCTGCCCGAGCAGGAGGGGATCGCCCCGATCGAGGTCACCGGAGGCCGAGCGCGCAGGGGACCTGCGCGCTCGGCCTCCGCCTCACACCTCGAGGACCGTCGGGATGATCATCGGCCGGCGGCGGTGGGTGTCCGACACCCACTTGCCGACCGTCCGCCGGATCACCTGGGAGAGCCGGTGGGCGTCGGTCTGCCCGTCGGAGAGCTCCCGCTTGAGGTTGTCCTCGACCAGCCGCAGCACCTCGTCGAAGGCGCTCGGGTCGTCGGAGAACCCGCGGGCGGACAGGTGCACCGGCCGCACGATGGTGCCGGTCGAGGGCTCGACGACCACGGTGAGCGCGACGAAGCCCTCGTCGCCGAGGATGCGCCGCTCCTGCAGCGACTCCTCGCCGACGTCGCCGACGTTGAGGCCGTCGACGTAGACGTTGCCCACCGGCACCGACCCGGTGATGGCGGCCTTGCCGTCGACGAGGTCGACCACGACGCCGTCCTCGGCGAGCAGGACCCGGTCGGCGGCCATGCCGGTCTGCTCGGCCAGCGCGGCGTGCGCCCGCAGGTGCCGCCACTCGCCGTGCACCGGCATGAGGTAGCGGGGCTTGGCCACGTTGAGCAGCGTGCGCAGCTCCCCGGCCGGGGCGTGCCCGGAGACGTGCACCCGTGCCGTCTCCTTGTGCACGACGGTGGCGCCCAGCCGGGCGAGGCCGTTGATGACCTTGTAGACGGCGGTCTCGTTGCCCGGCACCAGCGAGGAGGCCAGCACGATCGTGTCGCCGGCCTCGATGGTGACCTGGTGGTGCTCGCCGCGGGCCATGCGGCCCAGGGCCGACAGCGGCTCGCCCTGCGACCCGGTGCTCACCAGCACGACCTGCTCGGGCGGCATCGACGTCGCCTCGTCGAGGCTGACCATGAGGCCGGAGGCCACCCGCAGCAGCCCGAGGTCGCGGGCCACGCCCATGTTGCGGACCATCGAGCGCCCGACGAGGGCGACCTTGCGGCCGTGCACCTCGGCGGCGTCGAGCACCTGCTGGATGCGGTGCACGTGGCTGGCGAAGCTGGAGACGATCAGCCGCTGGGTGGCCCGCCGGAACACGTCCTCCAGGACCGGGCCGATCGACCGCTCGGGCGTCACGAAGCCGGGGATCTCGGCGTTGGTGGAGTCGGCGAGCAGCAGGTCGATGCCCTCCAGGCCCAGCCGGGCGAAGGCGCCGAGGTCGGTGAGCACGCCGTCGAGGGGCAGCTGGTCCATCTTGAAGTCGCCGGTGTGCACCAGGACCCCGGCGGGGGTGTGGACGGCGACGGCCAGCGCGTCGGGGATCGAGTGGTTGACCGAGATGAACTCGCAGTGGAACGGGCCGGCGACGTGGTCGTCCCCGGCGGCGACCTCGACCAGGACCGGGTCCAGCCGGTGCTCGCGCAGCTTGGCCTTGACCAGCGCCAGGGTGAACCGCGACCCGACCAGCGGGATGTCGCCGCGCATCCGCAGCAGGTAGGGGATCGCGCCGATGTGGTCCTCGTGCCCGTGGGTGAGGACGACGGCGGCGATGTCGTCGAGGCGGTGCTCGATGACCCCGAAGTCCGGGAGGATCAGGTCGACGCCGGGCTGCTCGGCCTCGGGGAAGAGCACGCCGCAGTCGATGACCAGCAGCGTGCCGTCGAACTCGAGGACGGCCATGTTGCGGCCGATCTCCCCGAGCCCGCCCAGCGCGATGACCCGCAGGCCGCCGGCCGGCAGCCTCGGGGGCGTCTTGAGGTCCAGGTGCGGCTGGCCGGCCGGTCCGGCGGACGTGGCGGTCACAGGGTCAGGCCTCCGTCGGCGAGGTCGGTGCGCAGCTGCGCGATCTGTTCGGGCGTGGCGTCGACCAGCGGGGGGCGCACGGGGCCGGCGGGCAGCCCCAGCTCGCGCAGCGCCGCCTTCACGGTGATGACGCCCTGGGTGCGGAACACGCCGGTGTACACCGGCAGCAGGCTGTCGTTGACCTCGCGCGCCTTGGCCAGGTCGCCGGACTCGACCGCGGCGATGAGCTCGGCCAGCCGCGGGCCGACCAGGTGGCCGACCACGCTCACCACGCCGACCGCACCGAGGGCCAGCATCGGCAGGTTGACCATGTCCTCGCCGCAGTAGTAGGCGAGGTCGGTGCGCGCCAGCGTCCAGGCCAGCGCGCCGAAGTCGGACTTCGCGTCCTTGACCGCGACGATGCGCGGGTGCTCCGCGGCGCGGACCAGCGTCTCCACCTCGATCGGCACGACCGAGCGCGGCGGGATGTCGTAGAGCATCACCGGCAGATCGGTGGCGTCGGCGACCGCGGTGAAGTGGCGCAGCAACCCGGCCTGCGGCGGCTTGTTGTAGTACGGGGTGACGACCAGCAGGCCGTCGGCCCCCAGTTGCTCGGCGCGGCGGGCGTTCTCGATGGTGTGCGCCGTGTCGTTGGTGCCGACGCCGGCCACCACGGTGGCCCGGTCGCCGACGGCGTCGATGACCGCCTCGAGGACGGCGTGCTGCTCGCCGTCGCTGAGCGTCGGGGCCTCGCCGGTGGTACCGAGCACGACCAGGCCGTCGTGCGCCTGCCGGTCGACCAGGTGCGCGGCCAGCTCCTGGGCCCCCGCCAGGTCGATCGAGCCGTCGTCGGCGAAGGGGGTCACCATCGCCGTCAGCACTCGCCCGAAGGGCCGGGCGGGGTCGGTGGTCATGCGGTCGAATCTACCGACCGGCCGTGCCGACGCCCGGTCCGGCAGCGGGCGCGCGCACGTACTCCGAGACGGCGTAGGCCAGGCCGGTGCCCGAGGTCGCCCACCCGGCCTCCGGGGTGCGGGCGACACGGCGCCAGCCGGCGTCGAGCACCGGGGCGCGGGTGTCGCCGTCGACGTCCAGGTCGACGTCGGTGACCACCAGCCGGCCGGCGTGCGGCAGCAGCGCCGCGTACACCGCCGCGCCGCCGATCCCCCAGCAGTCGGGGTGCGCGGCGAGCACCTCCCCGACCGACCCGGCCCGCTCCGCGCCGTCGGCCGACCAGGACGGGTCGGTGGTGAGGACGACGTTGCGCCGCCCGGGCAGGGGGCGGAACCGCTCGGGCAGCGACTCCCAGGTGCGCCGGCCCATGACGACGGTGCAGCCGGTGGTCAGCTCACGGAACAGCCGCAGGTCCTCGGGCAGGTGCCAGGGCAGCCGGCCGCCGGCGCCGATGACGCGGTCGCGCGCCTGCGCCCAGACGAGCCGGACCGTCACACCGCGACCGCGGCGCGGATGGCCGGGTGCGGGTCGTACTCCCGCAGCGTGAGGTGCTCGAGGGTGTAGTCGAACAGCGAGGGCGCCGGCGCCAGGTCGAGGAACGGGAAGGGCCGCACCTCGCGGGAGAGCTGTTCGCGGACCTGCTCGACGTGGTTGCTGTACACGTGGCAGTCGCCGCCGACCCAGATGAACTCGCCGGGAGCCAGGCCGACCTGGTCGGCGACCATGCGGGTGAGCAGCGCGTAGCTGGCGATGTTGAACGGGACGCCGAGGAACATGTCGGCGCTGCGCTGGTAGAGCTGGCAGGACAGCCGCCCGTCGTGCACCGCGAACTGGAACAGCGCGTGGCAGGGCGCCAGCGCCATGTCCGGCAGCGCCGCGACGTTCCAGGCCGAGACGACCATGCGCCGGGAGTCGGGATCGGTGCGCAGCGTGTCGAGCACGCCCTGGATCTGGTCGACCGTGCCGCCGTCCGGGGTCGGCCACGAGCGCCACTGGACGCCGTAGACCGGGCCGAGGTCGCCGTCCGCGTCGGCCCACTCGTCCCAGATGGTGACGCCGTTCTCCTTGAGCCAGGCGGTGTTGCCCTCGCCGCGCAGGAACCACAGCAGCTCGACGGCGACCGACTTGACGTGCACCTTCTTGGTGGTGACCAGCGGGAACCGCTCGGAGAGGTCGTAGCGCAGCCGCTCCCCGAACAGGCTCACCGTGCCGGTGCCGGTGCGGTCGGACTTCGGCGTCCCCTGCTCGAGGATGCGCCGCAGGAGGTCCTCGTACTGGGTGTCGACCGGTCCGCTGCTCGTCACGGGCCCCGAGCCTAGGCGACGCCGGTCGCCGGGGAGGCCAGCGCGCGGGCGAGGTCGGCCGCGAGGTCGCCGCGCTCGGCGACGGTCACGCCGTCGAGCTCCAACCAGCCGGCCACGAGCCGCAGCTCCGCGGCGAGCGCGTCGGCGACCTCGGCGCGGTCGACGCCGTCCTCGGCGTGGGCGGCCTGCACGCGCAGCACGCCGGCCTGCCGGTCGGCCTTGAGGTCGACGCGGGCCACCAGCCGGTCGCCGAGCAGGAAGGGCAGCACGTAGTAGCCGTGCACCCGCTGCGCGGCGGGGGTGTAGATCTCCAGCCGGTAGCGGAAGCCGAAGAGGCGCTCGACCCGCGGGCGCTCCCACACCAGGGAGTCGAACGGCGAGAGCAGTGCGCGGGCGCGGACCCACCGCGGGCGCCGCGCGGCCGGGTCCAGCCAGGCCGGCGCCCCCCAGCCGGCCACCTCCACCGGCAGCAGCTCACCGGCCTCGGCCAGCTCGGCGACCGCCCGGCGGGCGGGCTCGGGGCGGAGGCGGAAGTAGTCGCGCAGGTCGCGCTCGGTGGCCACGCCGAGGGCGCGGGCGGCGGTGCGCACCAGCTCGCGGACGGCGGCGGCCGGCTCGGGTGTGGGGGTCTGCAGGACGGCGGCGGGCAGCACCCGCTCGGTGAGGTCGTAGACCCGCTCGAAGGACGTCGTCCGCGCTCGCGTGGTGAGGACGCCGGTGTAGAAGAGCCACTCGAGCGCGACCTTGCCCGCGTGCCAGTTCCACATCGACCCGGGCCGGTCGGGCCGGGGCTCGGCGAGGTCGCTGGCCTTCGTCGGGCCCGCCTCCCGCACCCGGTCGAGGACCTCGGCGATGTAGCCGGGCCGCTCGCGCTGGATGCGGACCATCGAGCCCCACGCGTGCTCCTCGGCGGCGGCCATGCGCCAGCGCAGGTGGGGGTGCAGCCGCACCGGCAGGTAGGACGCCTCGTGCGCCCAGAACTCGAAGACCTCGTGCCGGCGCGCGGTGAAGTCGTCGAGCGCCGTACGCCGGTAGGCACCGAGCCGGCTGAGGAAGGGCAGGTAGTGCGAGCGGGACAGCACGTTCACCGAGTCGATCTGGACGACGGCCAGCCGGTCGGTCACCCGGCGCAGCTGCCGGCTGTCGACGACGCCCGCCGGGCGCGGGTCGGCGAAGCCCTGCGCGGCCAGCGCGATGCGCCGGGCCAGCGCCGCGGGGAGCCGGTCGACGACGGAGAGGGCCACGGGGGGATCCTGCCCTCCCCCGCCGACGCTCTCCCCTCGGCGCCCGGCCCACCTAGGCTGCCCGGCGTGGACCCGCACCCCTTCCCCCGGCTGACCGGCACCGCGGAGGTGTCGGTACGACCGGCCCGGCCCGCGGACGCCGCGGCGGTGGCGCGGGTGCAGGGCGAGACCTGGCGGACGGCGTTCCGCGGGGTGCTGCCGGCCGCGGTGCTCGACGGCTGGGAGCCGGCTGCCGCGGAGGCCGCCTGGACCGCGGCGGTGACGGAACCCCCGACGCCTGCGCACGGCGTCCTGGTGGCCGTGGACGGCGAGCGGGTCGTGGGCCTGGCCGCGTACGGCCCGCCGGAGCTCGACCCGGACGAGGCGCCCCACCCGGCGGGTCCGACGACGGAGCTCGCGGTGCTGCTCGTGGAGCCGCGCTGGGGTCGCCGGGGGCACGGGAGCCGGCTCCTGGCAGCGGTGGCCGATCTGGCGCGGGCCACGGGGGCGGTGCGGCTGCAGGCCTGGGTCGCCGAGCGCGACGCGGTGACCGCGGGGTTCCTGGAGTCGGCGGGATGGGGGCGGGACGGCTGGGCCCGCACGCTCGACGCCGCCGGGACGCCGCTGCGCGAGGTCCGGTGGCACACGCTCCTGGGAGAGGACGCATGACGTTCCACGGTTTCCCCGACGAGGGGCTGGTCTTCTACGAGGGCCTGGAGGCCGACAACTCGAAGACCTACTGGACGCGGCACCGCACGGTGTACGACACCTGCGTCCGCGAGCCGATGCAGGCACTCGTCGAGGACCTCGCGGCGGAGTTCGGGCCGGCGAAGCTGTTCCGCCCCTACCGCGACGTCCGCTTCAGCAACGACAAGACGCCGTACAAGACGCACCAGGGCGCGGTGGTCACCCCAGAGGGCCGCGGAGCCGGGGCCTGGTACGTGCAGATCTCGGCCGCGGGCCTGCAGGTGGCCGGGGGTGCCTGGCGACTCGAGTCCGACCAGGTCGAGCGCTATCGACGCGCCGTGGCCGACGACGTGCAGGGTCCGCGGCTGCAGGACGAGGTGCACCGACTGTCGCGCAGCGGGTGGGACGTCGCCGGTGACCGGCTCACCCGGGTCCCCAGGGGGTACGACGTCGACGACGCCCGGGCGGACCTGCTGCGCCACCGGTCCCTGCACGCGGGGCGGCTGTTCCCCTTCGCCGAGTGGCTGCACTCGGCAGCGGCCCTCGACCACGTGCGCTCCGCCTGGCGGGAGCTCACCGACCTCAACACCTGGCTCGCCGACAACGTCGCTGCGACCACCAAGGAGATCCGCCGCCGTTGACGCGCGAGTGGCCGTTCCTCGACCACGGAGGACGCCACCGATGCCGCGGAATGCAGGAAGGGCCCCCACCTGCTGGTGGAGGCCCTTCCTGGGAATGGTTGTCCGGCGGTGTCCTACTCTCCCACCCCGTCTCCAGGGCAGTACCATCGGCGCTGAGAGGCTTAGCTTCCGGGTTCGGAATGGGACCGGGCGTTTCCCTCTCGCCATGACCGCCGTAACACTGTGAACATACACCAACCCTCCGACCACACCCCCATGCGGCGGGGGTGGGGCGGGTTGGGTGCGTTCAGAACCGCACAGTGGACGCGAAACACACTTTTGTTACTTGACAGGAGGGGTGTTGTGGTCAAGCCCTCGGCCTGTTAGTACCGGTCAGCTCCACACCTTGCGGTGCTTCCACTTCCGGCCTATCAACCCGCTGGTCTGGGCGGGGGCCTTACCCCATTCACTGGGTGAGAGACCTCATCTCGAAGCGAGCTTCCCGCTTAGATGCTTTCAGCGGTTATCCCTGCCGAACGTAGCCAACCAGCAGTGCACCTGGCGGTACAACTGGCACACCAGAGGTTCGTCCGTCCCGGTCCTCTCGTACTAGGGACAGCTCTTCTCAAGTCTCTTACGCGCACGGCGGATAGGGACCGAACTGTCTCACGACGTTCTAAACCCAGCTCGCGTACCGCTTTAATGGGCGAACAGCCCAACCCTTGGGACCTACTCCAGCCCCAGGATGCGACGAGCCGACATCGAGGTGCCAAACCATCCCGTCGATATGGACTCTTGGGGAAGATCAGCCTGTTATCCCCGGGGTACCTTTTATCCGTTGAGCGACACCGCTTCCACCTGCCGGTGCCGGGTCACTAGTCCCAGCTTTCGCTCCTGCTCGACCCGTCGGTCTCACAGTCAAGCTCCCTTGTGCACTTGCACTCGACACCTGATTGCCAACCAGGCTGAGGGAACCTTTGGGCGCCTCCGTTACCCTTTGGGAGGCAACCGCCCCAGTTAAACTACCCACCTGACACTGTTCCTGATCCGGATCACGGACCCAGGTTAGACATCCAATTCGACCAGAGTGGTATTTCAACGGCGACTCCACGAACACTGGCGTGCCCGCTTCACAGTCTCCCACCTATCCTACACAAGCCGAACCGAACACCAATATCAAGCTGTAGTGAAGGTCCCGGGGTCTTTCCGTCCTGCCGCGCGTAACGAGCATCTTTACTCGTAGTGCAATTTCGCCGAGCCTGTGGTTGAGACAGCTGAGAAGTCGTTACGCCATTCGTGCAGGTCGGAACTTACCCGACAAGGAATTTCGCTACCTTAGGATGGTTATAGTTACCACCGCCGTTTACTGGCGCTTGAGTTCTGAGCTTCGCACACCGAAGCGCACTAACCCGTCCCCTTAACGTTCCAGCACCGGGCAGGCGTCAGTCCGTATACATCGTCTTACGACTTCGCACGGACCTGTGTTTTTAGTAAACAGTCGCTTCTCACTGGTCTCTGCGACCGGCAGCCGCTGCCCCGCGCACGGCGGTTCACGGACACCGGTCCCCCTTCTCCCGAAGTTACGGGGGCATTTTGCCGAGTTCCTTAACCACAGTTCGCTCGATCGCCTCGGTATTCTCTACCTGACCACCTGAGTTGGTTTGGGGTACGGGCCGCTCGGAACTCGCTAGAGGCTTTTCTCGACAGCATAGGATCATCGGATTCGCCTCACTCGGCTATGCGTCAGGCCTCACCCTGCATGTGCCACGGATTTGCCTATGACACGGGCCACACCCTTGCACCGGTACTACCACTCACCGGCCCGACTACCTTCCTGCGTCACCCCATCGCTTGCCTACTACCAGTCCGGGTCCCCAGCTACTCCCAGCGACCCGTCCGAAGACGAGCCACCGGTTTCGGTGGGTCAGCATCGCTGGGTCCAGCATGGGCGTTCCTTCGCGGGTACGGGAATATCAACCCGTTGTCCATCGACTACGCCTGTCGGCCTCGCCTTAGGTCCCGACTCACCCTGGGCGGATTAGCCTGGCCCAGGAACCCTTGGTCTTCCGGCGGGGGAGGTTCTCACTCCCCTCTCGCTACTCATGCCTGCATTCTCACTCGCATGGCGTCCACGGCTGGATCCCTCCGCCGCTTCCCCCGCCACACGACGCTCCCCTACCCACCCCCACACCTGGCCGGCCCCACGAAGGGAACCGGCGGGCATACATGGAAGTGCCACGGCTTCGGCGGTGTGCTTGAGCCCCGCTACATTGTCGGCGCGGAACCACTTGACCAGTGAGCTATTACGCACTCTTTCAAGGATGGCTGCTTCTAAGCCAACCTCCTGGTTGTCACTGCGATCCCACATCCTTTTCCACTTAGCACACGCTTAGGGGCCTTAGCCGATGATCTGGGCTGTTTCCCTCTCGACTACGAACCTTATCGCCCGCAGTCTCACTGCCGCGCTCTCACTTACCGGCATTCGGAGTTTGGTTGACGTCAGTAACCTTGTGGGGCCCATCAGCCATCCAGTGCTCTACCTCCGGCAAGAAACACACGACGCTGCACCTAAATGCATTTCGGGGAGAACCAGCTATCACCGAGTTTGATTGGCCTTTCACCCCTACCCACAGCTCATCCCCCAGGTTTTCAACCCTGGTGGGTTCGGTCCTCCACGCGGTCTTACCCGCGCTTCAACCTGGCCATGGGTAGATCACTCGGCTTCGGGTCTAGGACACGCGACTACAACCGCCCTGTTCGGACTCGCTTTCGCTACGGCTACCCCCCACGGGTTAACCTCGCCACGCACCACTAACTCGCAGGCTCATTCTTCAAAAGGCACGCAATCACCGCCCACACACGACGCGCGGATTCACGGCTCTCACGGCTTGTAGGCACACGGTTTCAGGTACTATTTCACTCCCCTCCCGGGGTACTTTTCACCTTTCCCTCACGGTACTCGTCCGCTATCGGTCACCAGGGAGTATTCAGGCTTAGCGGGTGGTCCCGCCAGATTCACACCGAATTCCACGGGCTCGGTGCTACTTGGGATACAGAAACAAGGAGACGACAGGCTTTCACCTACGGGGCTCTCACCCTCTACGGCGACCCCTTCCAGAGGCCTTCGGCTAACCCGACCGCTTTCTCACTCCCCGCCACCCCGGCAGAGGCGACACGACTGTCCCACGACCCCGACGACACAACGCCTGCCGGCTATCACATGCCCTCGGTTTAGCCTCATCCGCTTTCGCTCGCCACTACTCACGGAATCACGGTTGTTTTCTCTTCCTGTGGGTACTGAGATGTTTCACTTCCCCACGTTCCCTCCACACGCCCTATGTGTTCAGGCGCGGGTCACACCACATGACTGGTGCGGGGTTCCCCCATTCGGACACCCTCGGATCAACGCTCGGTTGGCAGCTCCCCGAGGCATATCGCAGCCTCCCACGTCCTTCATCGGCTCCTGGTGCCCAGGCATCCACCGTGTGCCCTCAACATCTTGACCACACACAACCCACCCCCACACACGACCCCTCCCGAAGAAGACAGCCACGCCGGGGGCGGGACACCTACAAGCAAACACCCTGCAAACAAACACTCTGCAACACAGAGATCTGCAACACAGAGATCAAAAGATGCTCACGTCCACTGTGCAGTTCTCAACGACCAACCCGCGCACCCCCCACACGACCCCACCAGCACCGAGAACACTCGGCCGGTCTGAGACCAGGAAGGCCCGGACAGAGACAACAACCCCCCACCGCCGCGGACTCACACCCACGACAGACGGGCCCGCTCCCTCAGGACCCAACAGCGTGCCTACGACCGGATCCACCCCTGTCACCCCGTTCCCCACGCCACCCCGAAGGATGACGCCGTACTAGGAGCAGCAGCAGCTGCCGGCCGAACTGGTCAGCGTTCCACCCTCGAGCACTGTCACGAGCACCCGCGGCCACCCGGTAGTGGGCAACCGTCACGACCCGCGTACAGCTCTGCACCCGACGGACCGTGTCCGCCGAGCGAGGTGCTCCTTAGAAAGGAGGTGATCCAGCCGCACCTTCCGGTACGGCTACCTTGTTACGACTTCGTCCCAATCGCCGATCCCGCCTTCGACGGCTCCCTCCCACAAGGGGTTGGGCCACCGGCTTCGGGCGTTACCGACTTTCGTGACGTGACGGGCGGTGTGTACAAGGCCCGGGAACGTATTCACCGCAGCGTTGCTGATCTGCGATTACTAGCGACTCCAACTTCATGGGGTCGAGTTGCAGACCCCAATCCGAACTGAGACCGGCTTTTTGGGATTCGCTCCACCTCACGGTATCGCAGCCCTTTGTACCGGCCATTGTAGCATGTTTGCAGCCCTAGACATAAGGGGCATGATGATTTGACGTCATCCCCACCTTCCTCCGAGTTGACCCCGGCAGTCTCCCATGAGTCCCCACCATCACGTGCTGGCAACATGGAACGAGGGTTGCGCTCGTTGCGGGACTTAACCCAACATCTCACGACACGAGCTGACGACAACCATGCACCACCTGTGCACGACGCCAAAGGCACCCCGCATCTCTGCGAGATTTCCGCGCATGTCAAGCCTAGGTAAGGTTCTTCGCGTTGCATCGAATTAAGCAACATGCTCCGCCGCTTGTGCGGGCCCCCGTCAATTCCTTTGAGTTTTAGCCTTGCGGCCGTACTCCCCAGGCGGGGCGCTTAATGCGTTAGCTGCGGCACGGAGACCGTGGAATGGCCCCCACACCTAGCGCCCAACGTTTACGGCGTGGACTACCAGGGTATCTAATCCTGTTCGCTCCCCACGCTTTCGCTCCTCAGCGTCAGTTGTTGCCCAGAGACCCGCCTTCGCCACCGGTGTTCCTCCTGATATCTGCGCATTTCACCGCTACACCAGGAATTCCAGTCTCCCCTGCAACACTCGAGTCTGCCCGTATCGACTGCAGGCCCGGAGTTGAGCTCCGGGTTTTCACAGCCGACGCAACAGACCGCCTACGAGCTCTTTACGCCCAATAATTCCGGACAACGCTTGCACCCTACGTATTACCGCGGCTGCTGGCACGTAGTTGGCCGGTGCTTCTTCTGCTCCTACCGTCACTGTTCGCTTCGTCGGAGCTGAAAGAGGTTTACAACCCGAAGGCCGTCATCCCCCACGCGGCGTCGCTGCGTCAGGCTTCCGCCCATTGCGCAATATTCCCCACTGCTGCCTCCCGTAGGAGTCTGGGCCGTGTCTCAGTCCCAGTGTGGCCGGTCACCCTCTCAGGCCGGCTACCCGTCGTCGCCTTGGTAGGCCACTACCCCACCAACAAGCTGATAGGCCGCGGGCCCATCCCCAGCCGGAAACCCTTTCCACCACCAGACCATGCGGCCAGCAGAGGACATCCGGTATTAGCCCCAATTTCTTGGAGTTATCCCAGAGCCGGGGGCAGGTTGCCCACGTGTTACTCACCCGTTCGCCACTCATCCCCACCCGAAGATGGTTCAGCGTTCGACTTGCATGTGTTAAGCACGCCGCCAGCGTTCGTCCTGAGCCAGGATCAAACTCTCCGTAGATGCTTGACACCAGGCCGAGAACCGAGACCTGACAGATCTCGATCAATCAACCAAAGGAATCCCACCCAGACCACACAAGGCCCAGGACGGGGTTACTACTTGGCACTGACTTTCGGCACGCTGTTGAGTTCTCAAGGAGCGGACGCACACCAACTCCACCCTCTCGGGCTTCCTCGGTGACGGCTTGTCCCACTGTACGCCGGCTCGTGGAGCCCTGCACCACTCGGGTGCTGCCCGCGGCCCTCCCGGGCCCGTCCGGCGCGAAGAGAACAGTACACGACCGTGGAGGGGTGTGCACGCGGGGTCCGGGACCCCCAGCCGGGCCGATCTCAGAGGCCGAGGAACCCCTCGATGCCCACGGTCAGGCCCGGGCGCCGGCCGACCTCCCGGACGGCGAGCAGGACGCCCGGCATGAAGGAGGCGCGGTCGAAGGAGTCGTGCCGCAGCGTCAGGGTCTCCCCCGCCGCACCCATCAGCACCTCCTGGTGGGCCACCAGCCCGGTGAGCCGGACGGCGTGGACCGCGACCCCCTCCACGTCGGCACCCCGCGCTCCGGGCAGGGTGTCCGTGGTCGCGTCGGGCGACGGCGGCATCCCCGCCGACCGGCGGGCGGCTGCCACCAGGCGGGCCGTCCGCACCGCGGTGCCCGAGGGGGCGTCCACCTTGTTCGGGTGGTGGAGCTCGACGATCTCGGTCGAGGGGAAGAAGCGGGCCGCCTCCTGCGCGAAGCGCATGAGGAGCAGCGCGCCGATCCCGAAGTTCGGGGCGATGACCACACCGAGGTCGGGCTTGGGCCGGAGCCACTCCGCGACCGTGGCCAGCCTGTCCTCGTCGAAGCCGGTCGTGCCGACGACGCAGTGGATGTCCTGGTCGATGCAGAAGCGGATGTTGTCCATGACGACGTCCGGACGGGTGAAGTCCACGACCACCTGGGCGCCGGCGTCGGACACGTTGAACAGCCAGTCGCCCTCGTCGACCATCGCGACCAGCTCGAGGTCGTCGGCGGCGGTGACCGCCCTGACCACCTCGGTACCCATCCGGCCCCGAGCGCCCAGCACGGCGACCGGGATCCTCGGGGACTCCGACTCCGCGGTACCGGGGGCCTGCTGCTCGGACGAGGGGCGGCTGGTGGTCACCGGGCCAGGCTTCCCGGCGTCCCCGCGTGGCGCAAGGCGGCTCCGGAGCCGCCGGTTCAGGGCGCCACGGAGCGGCGTTCGCCCGCGGACCAGGCGAGCAGGCCGAGGGCGACGCCGGCGCCGTCGGCCAGCCAGTCGAGCACCGAACCCGACCGCTGCAGGGCCGTGACGGCCTGCACCACCTCGCTCACCGCCCCGTAGGCGACCAGGAGGACGGCGAGCGGCCCCGGCCGGACGCCCGCCCAGCGGCCGGCGAGGGTCAGGGCGAGGAACAGGGTCAGGTGCACCACCTTGTCGACGCCGGGGGGTGCCGACGGCACGTCGGCGCCGGGCGCGAACAGGACGGCGAGGGAGACGAGCACCGTCACGGCGAACGCGCCGCGCGACAGCGCCCCGTGCACCCTCAGCGTGGGGTGGGGACGGCGGGCGGTCATCGCGGGCGGGTCTCCGGGGACGGGCGGGTCAGAGCCGGTCGAGGTCGGACTCGCGGTACGGGCCGACGACGGCCAGGCAGGTCTCGCGGCCCAGCAGGTCGGTGGCCACGGCGCGCACCTGGTCCTCGTCGACGGCGGCGATCCGGTCGAGCACCTCGCGCACCGGCACGTACTCCCCGTGCGAGAGCTCGCTCTTGCCCAGGCGGCTCATCCGCGAGCCGGTGTCCTCCAGCCCGAGCACCGTCCCGCCGCGCAGCTGGCCGCGCCCGCGGGCGACCTCCTCGCCGGTGAGACCCTCGGCCGCCACCCGGGCCAGCTCCTCGCGGACCAGCCGCAGGACCTCGGGCACCCGCTTCTTCGCGCACCCGGCGTAGACGGAGAACGACCCCGTCCCGGCGTAGGAGGTCAGCGCCGAGCCGACGCTGTAGACCAGCCCCCGCTTCTCCCGGATCTCCTGGAACAGCCGCGAGCTCATCCCGCCGCCCACCGCGGTCTCGAGGACGGCGGCGGCGTAGCGCCGCTCGTCGAAGCGGCTCAGGCCCAGGCTCCCGAGCAGCAGGTGCGTCTGCTCGGTGCGGCGGGACACCAGCCCGGTCGCCCGCGCCGGCCGGTCGAGGGCGACGTCCTCCCCGCGGCGCAGCGGCGCCGGGGACGCCGAGCCCGACAGCCGCCCGCCGAAGACCGCCGTCACCAGGTCGACCACCTGCTGGTGGTCCACCCGGCCGGCGGCGGTGACCACCATCGAGGGGACGGCGTAACGGGAGCGGTACCAGCCGTCGACGTCCTCGCGGGTCAGGCCCTCGATCGAGTCGACGGTGCCGAGCACCGAGCGCCCCAGCGGGGTGCCGCCGAAGAGCGTCTCGGAGAAGAGGTCGTGCACGAGGTCGGAGGGCTCGTCGTCGCGCATGGCGATCTCCTCGAGCACCACCGTGCGCTCGGACTCCAGGTCCTCGGCGGTGTTGAGCGCCTCGGTCACCAGGTCGCCGAGCAGCGTGACGGCCAGCGGCAGGTCACTGGCGAGCACGTTGGCGTAGTAGCAGGTGTGCTCCTTGGCGGTGAAGGCGTTCATCTCACCGCCGACGGCGTCCATCTCCGTCGCGATCTGCAGCGCGCTGCGGCTGCGGGTGCCCTTGAACAGCAGGTGCTCGAGGTAGTGCGAGGCGCCGGCGACGCGGTCGGTCTCGTCGCGCGAGCCGACGCCCACCCAGATGCCCAGGGTGGCCGAGAGCACCCCGGGCATCGTCTCGGTCAGGACCCGCAGGCCGCCGGGCAGCACGGTGCGCTCCACCCGGCCGCCGACCTCGTCGACGTCGAGGACGCGGGGCACACCGACCGGGGCCGGGGCGGCGGCGAGGTCCGTGGACCCCTCCCCCGCCCCGGCCCCGGTCGTGATCGGGTCGGCGGTCGTGTCAGGCCTCCGCGGGCGCGGGTGCCTCGGCCGGCGCGGCGCCGTCGCCGGCGGCAGCACCGTCACCGGCGGCCTCGGCGGCCACCGGCACGAGGCTGATCTTGCCGCGGGCGTCGATGTCGGTGATCTCGACCTGGAGCTTGTCCCCGACGTTGACGACGTCCTCGACCTTGCCGATGCGCTTGCCGCCGCCGAGCTTGCTGATGTGGACGAGGCCGTCCTTGCCCGGCAGCAGCGAGACGAAGGCGCCGAACGGCGTGGTCTTGACGACGGTGCCGAGGAAGCGCTCGCCGACCTTCGGCATCTGCGGGTTGGCGATCGCGTTGATCCGGTCCACCGCGGCCTGCGCCGAGGGGCCGTCGGAGGCGCCGACGTAGATCGTGCCGTCGTCCTCGATGGTGATGTCGGCGCCGGTCTCGTCCTGGATCGAGTTGATCATCTGGCCCTTGGGGCCGATGACCGCGCCGATCTTGTCGACCGGGATGCGCACCGTGGTCACGCGCGGGGCGTAGGGGCTCATCTCGTCGGGGCCGTCGATGGCCTCGTTCATCACGTCGAGGATGTGCAGGCGGGCGGCGCGGGCCTGGGTCAGCGCCTGGCCCAGCACGTCGGACGGGATGCCGTCGAGCTTGGTGTCCAGCTGCAGGGCCGTGACGAAGTCCTTGGTGCCGGCGACCTTGAAGTCCATGTCACCGAAGGCGTCCTCGGCACCGAGGATGTCGGTCAGCGCGACGTACTGCGTCTTGCCGTCGACCTCGTCGGAGACCAGGCCCATCGCGATGCCGGCGACCGGGGCCTTGAGCGGCACACCGGCGTTGAGCAGCGCCAGGGTCGAGGCGCACACCGAGCCCATCGACGTCGAGCCGTTGGAACCCAGCGCCTCCGACACCTGCCGGATGGCGTAGGGGAACTCCTCGCGGTCGGGCAGCACCGGCACCAGCGCCCGCTCGGCCAGCGCGCCGTGGCCGATCTCGCGCCGCTTGGGCGAGCCCACCCGGCCGGTCTCGCCGGTGGAGTACGGCGGGAAGTTGTAGTTGTGCATGTACCGCTTGCGGGTCACCGGCGACAGGGTGTCCAGCTGCTGCTCCATGCGCAGCATGTTCAGCGTGGTGACCCCGAGGATCTGGGTCTCGCCGCGCTCGAACAGCGCCGAGCCGTGCACCCGCGGGACGACCTCGACCTCGGCCGACAGCGGCCGGATGTCGGTCAGGCCGCGGCCGTCGATGCGGACCTTGTCGCGCAGGATGCGCTGCCGGACGACCTTCTTGGTGACGGCGCGGAAGGCGGCCGACACCTCCTTCTCGCGACCGGCGAACTGCTCGGCCAGGGAGGAGACGACCTCGTCCTTGAGCGCGTCGGTGGCGTCGTTGCGCTCCTGCTTGCCGGCGATCGACTGCGCCTGGGTGAGCCGGTCGAGGGCGGCGGACTCCACGGCGGCGTAGACGTCGTCCTGGTAGTCGAGGAAGCGGGGGAAGTCGGCGACCGGCTTGGCGGCCTTCTCCGCCAGCGCGGACTGCGCGTCGCACAGCGCCTTGATGAACGGCTTGGCCGCCTCGAGGCCCTGCGCCACGACCTCCTCGGTCGGGGCGGGGGCGCCGCCGGCGACCAACTGGATGGTCTTCTCGGTGGCCTCGGCCTCGACCATCATGATCGCGACGTCGCCGTCCGGGAGGACGCGGCCGGCCACGACCATGTCGAAGACGGCCTCCTCGAGCTCGGTGTGGGTCGGGAAGCCGATCCACTGGCCGTCGACGAGCGCGACGCGGGTGCCACCGACCGGGCCGGAGAACGGCAGGCCCGAGAGCTGGGTGGAGGCGGACGCGCCGTTGATGGCCAGCACGTCGTAGAGGTGGTCGGGGTCCAGCGACAGGACCGTGATGACGACCTGGACCTCGTTGCGCAGGCCCTTGGCGAAGGTCGGGCGCAGCGGGCGGTCGATGAGCCGGCAGGTGAGGATCGCGTCCTCGCCCGGACGGCCCTCACGGCGGAAGAACGAGCCGGGGATGCGCCCGGCGGCGTACATCCGCTCCTCGACGTCGACGGTCAGCGGGAAGAAGTCGAACTGCTCCTTGGGCTGGCGGCCGGCCGTGGTGGCCGACAGCAGCATGGTGTCGCCCGTGGTGACGACGACGGAGCCGGCGGCCTGCTTGGCCAGCCGGCCGGTCTCGAAGGTGATGCTGCGGCTGCCGCGACTGCCGTTGTCGATGACCGCGGTGGCGGTGGTGACCCCGTCCTCGGGGTCGAACTCGGCGGCGATGCTGTGCTGGGTGGGTGCGGACACTGTGTCCTCTTCCTTCGTCGCATGCGGCGACGTCCTCTGCGGCGCGATCTCGCGCCGGCGTCCTCCTCGGCGTCCCCTGCGCCGACGGCATCCGGGGCGACCGGTCTTCGATCGAAACCCCCGGGACCCTGTGTCCCCCGCGGGAGGACCGGTCATGCCCGGGGGCCACCACCGAGGACCGGTGCGCTGCGCGCCGTGGTGGCCGGGGGTCGTGCGGCGGGTGCCGCACGAGAGAGGGGACCGTCCCGGCGGGACGGTCCCCTCGACGTGCTAGCGGCGCAGACCCAGCCGCTCGATCAACGAGCGGTAGCGGTTGATGTCGGTCTTGGCCAGGTAGTTCAGCAGCCGGCGACGGCGGCCGACCAGGAGCAGCAGGCCCCGGCGGCTGTGGTGGTCGTGCTTGTGCTGCTTGAGGTGCTCGGTCAGGTCACTGATCCGGCGGGTGAGCATCGCGACCTGGACCTCGGGCGAGCCGGTGTCCCGCTCGACCGTCGCGTAGTCGGTCATGATCTGCTGCTTCGTCGCGCTGTCGAGCGCCATGGGCGGGCCTCCGGGGTCCGGTCAGGTGTGGCCCCCGGTCTGGGTCACGGGGGCAGGTGGCACACACGTCGGGCAGGGCCCGACCCGGACGAGGTTACCAGCGCGGTCCGCGGGCCCCGTCGGCATGATCACCCGGCGGGCGGCAGCCCGAGGACGGCGCGGGTGCGGGCGACGTCGTCGGCCATCGCGGCGACCAGCTCGTCGACGCCGGCGAAGGAGGTCATCGGCCGCAGCCGCTGCACGAACTCGACCCCGACGTGCTCGCCGTACAGGTCGCCGGAGAAGTCGAGCACGTACGCCTCGACGGTGCGCCGCGACCCCTGGAAGGTCGGGTTCGTGCCGACCGAGATCGCGGCCGGGGCGCTGCCGAGGGTGGCCCCCGAGACGTCGCGGGTGACCAGGGAGCCGGCGTAGACGCCGTCGGCCGGGATGGCGGTGAACGGCGGCGTCTCGACGTTGGCGGTCGGGTACCCGAGCTCCCGGCCGCGCCGGTCACCCCGGACGACGACGCCGTCGACGCGGTGCGGGCGGCCCAGCGCCCGGGCCGCGCTGCCCATGTCACCGGCGGCGACGCAGGCGCGGATGTAGGTCGAGGAGATGGTCACCTCGCCGTCGGCCGAGGCGTCCCCGGCCAGGGGCACCCCCTCCACGGCGAAGCCGAACCGGCGCCCCTCCTGCGTGAGCGTCTCGACGGTGCCGGCCGCCCTGTGCCCGTAGGTGAAGTTCTCCCCGACGACGACCGCGGCCGCGTGCAGGTTCTCCACGAGCACCGCGTGGGCGAACTCCTCGGGGGCCCACCGGCTGAACTCCTGGGTGAACGGGACGACGCACACCGCGTCGACGCCCAGGCCGGCGACGAGCTCGGCCTTGCGGTCGAGCGAGGTCAGGATCGCCGGGTGCGTGCCGGGGCGGACCACCTCGGTGGGGTGCGGGTCGAAGGTGACCAGCACGCAGGGGCGGCCCAGGCCACCGGCCCGGGCGACGGCGGTGCTGATGAGCTGCTGGTGGCCGCGGTGGACGCCGTCGTACATGCCCACGGTGACCACCGTCCGGCCGAGGTCGGCCGGGGTGTCCGCGAGCCCGCGCCAGCGCCGCATGCGCACGCTCCCCTGTCCGCCGTCGGGGTCGCTCAGGCGACCCGGTGCAGCCAGCCGTGGGTGTCGGGCACCCGGCCGTGCTGGACGTCGAGCAGGTGCTCGCGCAGCCGCATGGTCAGCGGCCCGGGCTGCCCGTTGCCGACGGTGAAGTCGCCGGTGCGCGCCTTGACCTCGCCGACGGGGGTGATGACCGCGGCGGTGCCGCAGGCGAAGGTCTCGGTGACCGTGCCGTCGGCGACGCCGGAGCGCCACTCGTCGACGCTGAACCGCCGCTCGGTGACCCGGTGGCCCGTCTCCCGGGCGACCGTGATCAGCGAGTCGCGGGTGATGCCGGGCAGCAGGGTGCCGGTCAGCTCGGGGGTGACCAGCTCGGCGTCGTCGCCGTCACCGAGGACGAAGAACAGGTTCATCCCGCCCATCTCCTCGACGTAGCGCTTCTCCACCGCGTCGAGCCACACGACCTGGTCGCAGCCGGCGGCGATGGCCTGCTCCTGGGCCAGGAGGCTGGCGGCGTAGTTGCCGGCGCACTTCACGTCGCCGGTGCCGCCGGGCGCGGCCCGGATGTAGTCCTCGGACAGGTAGACGCTGACCGGGTGGACGCCGCGCGGGAAGTAGGCGCCGGCGGGGCTGGCGATGACCAGGAACAGGTACTCGTGCGCCGGGCGGACGCCGAGGAACGGCTCGGTGGCCAGCTGGTAGGGCCGGATGTAGAGCGTCTGGTCCGGTCCGGTCGGCACCCAGTCGCGGTCGGCGTCGACGAGGGCGTCGACGGCGCTGATGAACGCCTCCTCGGGCACCGGCGGCATGGCCAGCCGGCGGGCGCCGCGGGCGAAGCGGGCGGCGTTGGCCTCGGGCCGGAAGGTGGCCACGCTCCCGTCGGGCTGGGCGTAGGCCTTGAGCCCCTCGAAGATCGACTGGGCGTAGTGCAGGGCCGCCGTGGCGGGGTCGACCTGCAGCGGCGCGTACGGCGTCAGCCGGGCGTCGTGCCAGCCGCGGCCGGCGGTCCAGCGGGCCACGAACATCGAGTCGGTGAAGTGCCGGCCGAAGCCGGGGTCGGCCAGCACGGCCGCCCGCTCGGCGGCCGGACGGCGGGTCACGTCCTCCACGGTCACCGGCACGCCCTCGGTGAAGACCCGGGAGGAGGTGCGGCTGTCGGCGAGCGTGTCGGTCATGTCTCCCACCTGCGCGTGCTCGGGGCGGGACCGGCGGACGACCGGCCCGCCGTCCACACTAGCGCCGGGCGCGGCGGCGGCCGGGAGCCGACCGCCGCCGCCCGCCCGCGGGGGTCAGGGCCGGTCGGGCGCCGAGCTCTCGATCACCTCGTAGGACCACAGGTGGGACGAGTCGCTCGCCGCGGGGGCCAGCTCGTCACCGCCGCCCTGGTGCGCCCGGGCGAAGTCCTGACCGCCCTCCCAGTCGCGGTAGGCCTCCTCGCTCTCCCACCGGGTGTAGACGAGGTACTGGTCGGTGCCCTCCAGCGGGCGCAGCAGCTCGAACCACTCGAAACCGGGGGTCTTCTCCACGGCTCCGCCGCGCCCGCGGAAGCGCTCCTCGAAGCGCTCCTGCGCATGGGGCGGGACGCTGATCGCGTTGATCTTCACGACGCTCATGGCAGCCCCCTTCCCGGCGGGCGAGCCGGTCAACCACTGCGGGGGTCCCCGGGCCGGGCGAGGATGGCCCGATGACCCCGGCCCCGCGGCCCGGCGTGCTGTTCGACGTCGACGGCACCCTGCTCGACACCAACTACCTGCAGGTCCTCGCCTGGTGGCGGGCCTTCCGCGACACCGGGCACGACGAGGTCGCGATGGCCGACTGCCACCGGTCGATCGGCATCGGCAGCCAGGAGCTGGTCACCCACCTGCTGGGGGACGACGCGGACGACGTCGACGAGGTGATGGCGGCCAAGAGCCGGCGCTACGAGCCGCTGCGTGAGCTGGTGACGCCCTTCCCGCGTGTCGACGACCTGCTCGCCGCGTGCCGGGACCGGGGCCTGGCCGTGGTGCTGGCGACCAGTGGCGAGGAGTCCGACCTCGAGTGGATGGTGCCGGCGATCGGCGGCGAGGACGTCGTCGACGGGACCACCTGCTCGGCCGACGTCGAGTCGGCCAAGCCGGCGCCGGACCTCATGCAGACCGCCGTCGAGGCGCACGGTCTGGACGCCTCCCGCACCGTCGCCGTCGGCGACACGGTGTGGGACGTGCGGGCGGCCCGGGACGCCGGCCTGCCGTGCATCGCGCTCACCTGCGGGGGCATCTCGCGGGCCGAGCTGCTCGAGGAGGGGGCCGACGAGGTGTACGACGACCCGGCCGACCTGCTCGCCTCCCTCGACGACTCGCTCATCGGGAAGCTGGTCCGCGACTAGGGACTGTCCCGCGGATCATGCGCGGAGCCAGAGCATCGCGCTGACCAGCAGCAGGGTGGCTCGGTAGTAGGCGGCGCGCTTGGCGTAGCGGGTGGCCAGGGCGCGGAACTGCTTGAGCCGGTTGAAGCACCGTTCGACGACGTTGCGCTGCTTGTACCGGTCACGGTCGAACTTTGGCGGTCGCCCACCGGCCGACCCCCGGGTGCGCCGGTGCGCCCGCTGGTCGCGCTTCTCCGGAATCGAGTGGGTGATCCCGCGGCGGCGCAGCGCCCGGCGGGTGGAGGGATGGGAGTAGGCCTTGTCAGCGATCAGGTGATCGGGACGCTTGCGCGGCCGCCCTGGGCCCACTCGCGGTACCCGGATGCCGTCGAGCAGCGGCAGCAGCTGCGGGTTGTCCCCGGCCTGCCCGGGCGTGAGCAGCACGGCCATCGGCAGGCCGCGCCCGTCGACGGCCAGATGGATCTTGCTGGTCAGTCCGCCCCGGGAGCGGCCAAGGGCCTCCCCGTCGACCGCGAGGGCTTCGACCGGTGCACTGCAGCCCCCTTTTTCCGGGCGCCGGCGGCGTGCTGGTGGGCCCGGACCGAGGAGGAGTCCACGCTGATCGTCCACTCCACCGCGCCGACCGCGTCATCCTTGACCACCACGTGCTCGAAGATGCGATCCCAGGTGCCGTCGGCGGTCCACCGGCGCAGCCGCTCGTGCGCGGTCTTCCACGGCCCGTACCGATCGGGCAGGTCACGCCATGGCACGCCGGTGTTGGCCTGCCACAGGATCGCGTTGATCACCTGCCGGTGATCGCGCCACCGCCCGCCCCGACCGCCGGTGGCAGGCAGCAGCGGCTCGATCCGAGCCCAGGCGGCGTCGGTGAGTTCATGTCGGCCGACCATCAACCAAGCCTGAATCACACCGATGCAAGATCGCCAGGACAGTCCCTAGATGACTGATTCCAAGGGGTCAGTGGTCGTAGGCGAGTAGCGATCTGCGGACGGATTGGCCGGTGTGGTCGTTGTGCCAGATGACCGCGGTCAGGGCCAGCAGGCGCTGCAGCACCCGGATCAGGACGCCGGCTGGGGTGTGGCCGCCGTGCAGTTCGAGGTCGAGCTGGCCTTTGAGGGTGTCGAAGACCGACTCGATGGTCTGGCGCAGCGGTTTGAACACCGATGCGCCGGGCCGGTCGGGTTCTCCGCGGCGGGGGCGGCGCAGCAGCCTCAGCCCGGCGTCGGCCAGCTCGGCGTCGAAGCGGCGGCCGTAGTCGTGCTTGTCGGTGATGAGGATCTGTCCGGCATGGCCGGCGAGGAGGGCGGGGTCGGCGCCGAGCAGGTCGAGCAGCACCTGGCGTTCGTCGGCTTTGGCGCCGGAGAGGGCGAAGGCGACCGGCAGTCCGTGCAGGGTGGCGATCAGGTGCAGCCGCAGCCCCCAGAAGTAGCGGGTGTGGCTGGCGCAGTAGCCGTACTCGGCCCAGCCGGCCAGCTCCGAGCGGCGGACCGCTTCCCGGGAGCGGGCGCATTCGATCGGCGTGGAGTCGATGACCCACAGGTCATCGGCCCACAGGCTGGTGTCGGTCGCCAGGGCCCGGATCAGCCAGATCACGGTGCCGGCGAGGCGGCGCAGCCGCTTGTTGTAGCCGGGCTGGTGCGGCAGGTAGGGAAACAGCGGGCGCAGCTGCTGGCCGGCGAACCGCAGCCAGCGGGCCTCGCTGGTGAACCCCAGCAGCGCCTGCAACACCGCCAGGGTCACCAGCTCGGCATCGCTGAGCCGGGGAGCGATGCCCACCGCCGGGCGCCACGGGAGCCGCTGCGGCGCGGCCTTCAGCAGGTCATCGGTGCGGGCATACAGTGCCGTGGCGAGGGTGTCCAGGTCGGCGTCCACGAGGGCCTCCCGGCTCGACGTTGGGTTAGCAACGCCAAGCCTGAACACCCTCGCCCGTGATCACACCGGTTTCAGCCCGAACCCCTTGGAATCAGTCATCTAGACGGAGGACCCCCGTGCCCCCCACGTCTCCCTCGCACAGGCGGAGGGCCCCTGCACGGGGGCCGAGGAGCACCTCACCCCGGGAAGCCGACGGCGACCCGGGCGGTGGGCCCGGCGTCCTCGACCAGCGCGACCAGCCGGCCCGCCGGGTCGACGGCGGCCGACAGCCCGGGCCGCCCGGTGGCCGCGATGCGCTGCCCGTACCCGAGGGCGCGGGCCTCGTCGTCGGTGAGCCGCCGCTCGGGGAAGACCGCGGTGGCGGCGTCGGGGAGGGTGAGCGTCCCCGGGCCGCCGCCCGCGGCGAGCGCGGCCGCGGCCTCCTCCACCGGCGCGGCCTGCGCGGTGGTGAACGGGCCCGAGGCGGTGCGCCGCAGGGCGGTGAGGTGCCCGCCGACGCCGAGGGCGGCGCCGGCGTCGCGGGCGATGGCGCGCACGTAGGTGCCCGCGGTGCAGGCGACGGTGACCTCGACGTCGACCAGGTCGGGCGTGGGCCGGGTGACCCGGTGGACGTCGAGGCGGTGCACGGTCACCGCCCGCGGCTCCAGGACGACCTCCTCGCCGGCCCGCACGCGGTCGTAGGAGCGACGGCCGCCGACCTTCACCGCGCTCACCGAGGACGGCACCTGCGACAGCGGTCCGGTCTGGGCGGCCAGCGCCGCGCGGACGGCGTCGTCGTCGAGGTGCCCGGCCGGCGTCGTCGTCAGGATCTCGCCCTCGCGGTCGTCGGTGACCGTCGTCTGCCCCAGCCGGACGGTGGCCTCGTAGACCTTGTCCGAGCCGCCGAGGTGGCCCAGCAGCCGGGTGGCCGCGCCGACGCCGAGCACCAGCAGGCCGGTGGCCATCGGGTCGAGGGTGCCCGCGTGCCCCACCCGGCGGACCGAGAGCACCCGCCGGGCCCGGGCGACGACGTCGTGGGAGGTCATCCCGCCGGGCTTGTCGACCAGCAGCACGCCCGGGGTGACGTCGGCGTCGGCGGCGCGGCGGCGGCTCATGCCGGCGTCCCCACGGGGACGTGGAGCGCCGGCGGAGCGTCTTCGGGGGGTGAGCTCACGTCCCCACGGTCGCAGGCGCGGCCAGCCACCTCTCCCCCGCCACCCGGGCCAGGACGGCGACCAGCCGCAGCGCGATGAACAGCGTCAGCCCGGTCCACACGCCGGCCAGCCCCCAGCCCAGCGGGCCGGACAGCAGCGACAGCGGCAGGAAGCCGACGAGCGCGGCGCCGACGGTCACCGTGCGCAGGTAGCCGACGTCACCGGCGCCCATGAGCACGCCGTCGAGGGCGAACACCACCCCGGCCAGGGGCTGGAAGCCGGCGAGGAACCACCAGACCAGCTCGGCCTGCGCCCGGACGGCGGGGTCGCCGGTGAACAGCGGGACCAGGAGCTCACGCCCGGCCAGCAGCAGCCCCGCGACCACGACGCCGGTGCCCAACCCCCACAGCGTGACCCTCCGGGCGGTGGCGCGGGCCTCGGCGGAGCGCCCGGCGCCGAGGGCGTGCCCGACCAGCGTCTGGGCGGCGATGGCGTAGGCGTCGAGGACGAGCGCGAGGAAGAGGAACAGCTGCAGCGCGATCTGGTGGGCGCCCAGCGCGGCCTGCCCGGTGCGCGCGGCGACGCCGGCGGCGACCAGGAAGGCCAGCTGCAGCACGGTGGCGCGCAGCAGGAGGTCGCGGCCGAGGACGAGCTGCGCCCGGACGGCGGCGGGGCGCAACCGCCAGTCGGCGCCCTCGCGCAGCAGTGCCCGCACGAACAGCGCCGCCGTCAGCGCCTGGCCGGTCAGGTTGGCCACCGCCGAGCCGGGCAGCCCGAGGCCGGCCGGGTGCACCAGCAGCGGGCAGAGCACCAGGCTGGTGAGGCTCCCGGCCAGGACGAAGCGCACCGGCCGGCGCAGGTCCTGCACGCCGCGCAGCCAGCCGTTGCCGGCCAGGGACACCAGCAGCAGCGGCGCGCCGCAGCCGGCGATGCGCAGCCACTGCTCGCCGGCCGCGGCGACCTCGCCGGGCCCGCCGGCCAGCGCGCGGGTCAGCGGCCCGGCGAGCACCTGGAACAGCAGCACGACCACCGCGCCGAGCAGCAGCGCCAGCCAGGTGGCCTGCACGCCCTCGGCGACGGCGCCGGCGCGGTCCCCGGCCCCGGCCCGGCGGGCGGCGCGGGCGGTGGTGCCGTAGGCGAGGAAGTTCAGCAGTGCGGCGGCCCACGCCAGCAGCCCGCCGCCGACGGCGAGGCCGCCGAGCGCGACGGTGCCGAGGTGGCCGACGACGGCGGTGTCGACGAGCAGGTACAGCGGCTCGGCGGCCAGCACCACCAGGGCCGGCACCGCCAGCCCGAGGACGCCGGGACGCGGGGGGCGGAGCCCTCCCGGCCCGGTGGCCCGAGCGGGCTCGGCGACGCGGGGGGACGGCTCCTGGCCGCGGTGCGGTCCGGAGGACCGCGGTGTCATGTGTCGAGGAGCCGGCGCAGCTGCGCGATCGTCGTCTCGCGGTCCTCGTGCGAGGTGAAGCCGGCCGCCGCGCGGTGGCCTCCGCCGCCGAAGGCCGTGGCCACCCGGGCGACGTCGGTCGCCCCGCGGGAGCGCAGCGACACCGACCACGTGCCGTCGTCCTGGCCCTTGAGCACGCAGGCGACGTCGGCCTCGGCGGTGGAGCGGACGACGTCGACCAGTGCCTCGAGCTGCTCGCCGGGCAGGGCGTGCTCGGCCGCCTCGGCGGTGCTCGACCAGGTCCACACCAGGCCGGCGCCGACGCCGGGCTCCAGCACCGCGCGGCCGGTGACCGCCGAGAGCAGCCGCAGCCAACCGAAGGGCGCGGTGTCGAAGAGCCGCTGGCTGATCGCGGCGTGGTCGATGCCGGTGGCCAGCAGCCGGGCGGCCAGCGCGTGGGTGTCGGGCCGGGTGCTGCTGAAGCGGAAGGAGCCGGTGTCGGCCGCCAGGCCCGCGTAGAGCAGCGTGGCCAGCCGTGCGTCGAGGGCGATCCCCAGCTCGTCGAGCAGACCGGCCACGAGGACGACCGTCGCCGGGGCGGCCGGGTCCACCAGGCGCACGGTCCCGAACCCGGGGTTGCTGGCGTGGTGGTCGAGGACCACCGACGTGCCGGCACCGGTGAGCAGCGCCGCCAGCTCACCGAGCCGGGCCGGCGAGGCGGCGTCGAGGCTGACGAAGACGTCCGGGGAGGCGGGGACGGCGGTGGACGGGACCAGCCCCTCCGCGCCGGGCAACCAGCCGAGGGAGGCCGGCAGGCCGGGACGGCCGGGGAAGGTGGCCAGCACGCGCGCACCACGGCGGCGCAGGCCCTCGGCGAGGGCGAGCGTGCTGCCGAGGGCGTCGGCGTCGGGCTGGACGTGCCCGGAGAGCACGACGCTGGCGCGGGCGTCGGCGGCTGCGGCCAGGACGGCCGCCGGTGTGGGTGCGGGGCCGGCGACCGGCGCCGCCGGCGACCCCGGGGACGCGGTGGTCACCGGGGTCAGGCGTCGGGGCCGGGGTCGGCCACGGGCGGCGCGTTGCGGTCCTCGGTGACCAGCCCGCCGCCGGGCGGCAGCGGCGGGCCGCCGTCGTCGGGCTCGTCCTCGGCGATGCTCGGCGCCTCGCCGATCTGGCCCTTCCGGCCGCCGTCGGTGGGGTCGCCGGTGCCGGGCTCGGCGCGCCCGCCGAGCTCCGAGCGTCCCTGCCCCTCGTCCGGGAGGTGCGGGTCGGGGTCGTTCTCGCTCACCGGGCCTCCTCGTGGGCGTCCGTCAGCCGCGGTCGCGGCGCTGTCGTGTCCCCGTGTGCGCTCGCCGGCCGGCTCACGAGGCGTTCCTGCGGTCGGTGACCGGGTCGGCGTCGGTGCCGGCGTGGAGGTCGGCCGGGGAGGCGTCGTCGGCGTCGTCCTCGTCGTCGGCCGGGTGGCGGTAGGGGTCGGCGTCCCCGGCGTAGCTCGCGTGCTCGCGCAGCCGGGCGAGCTCGGCGTCGGCCGACCGCACCCGCTCGAGCGCCTCGTCCAGCTCGCGGGCGGTGTCGGGCACGTGGTCGGCGACGAAGGCCAGCGTCGGCACGAACTTGATGCCGGTCTGGCGGCCGACCGTGGAGCGCAGGACACCGGTGGCGCTGGCCAGCGCGCGGGCGGAGTCCTCGACCTGGGTCGGGTCGCCGTAGACGGTGTAGAAGACGGTGGCCTCGCGCAGGTCGCTGGTCACCCGTGCATCGGTCACGGTGACCATGCCCAGCCGCGGGTCCTTGATCTGCGACTCGATCGCGGCGGAGACGATCTGGCGGATGCGCACCGCGAGCTTGCGGGCGCGGGCCGGGTCAGCCACGGCGGACCTCCGGGGGTCGGGGCGTCACGTGGACGCCGGTGGACAGGGGCGACCCCCTGGCAGGAGCCCGGCCCGAGCGTGCGGGGGACGGGGGCGAGGGGGTCCGTCGTCAATCGGTGTCGGAGAACAGCTGCCGGTGCGTCGACAGCAGCGTCACCTCCGGCCGCTCGGCCAGCAACCGCTCGCAGGCGTCGAGGACGTCGGTCACCTGACCGGCGTCCCCGGCGACGGTGGCGACCCCGACCTGTGCGCGCCGGTGCAGGTCGACGTCGCCCACCTCGGCGGCGGCCACGGCGAAGCGGCGCCGCAGCTCGGCCACGATCGGCCGGACGACGGCGCGCTTGCCCTTGAGCGAGTGGACGTCGCCCAGCAGCAGGTCGGCGGTGAGCGTGCCGGTGAACACGCTCACCGCCTCCCTGCTGCTCGAACGGGCCCTTACGCGCGCGGCTTCTCGCGCATCTCGAACGTCTCGATGACGTCCTCGATCTTGATGTCGTTGAACGACCCGAGCCCGATACCGCACTCGTAGCCGTCGCGGACCTCGGTCACGTCGTCCTTGAAGCGGCGCAGCGACTCGACGGTGAGGTTGTCGGCGACGACGACCCCGTCCCGGACCAGCCGGGCCTTCGAGTTCCGGGTGATCGTCCCGCTGCGGACGATGGAGCCCGCGACGTTGCCGATGCGCGGCACACGGAAGACCTCGCGGACCTCGGCCGAGCCGAGCGCGACCTCCTCGTACTCCGGCTTGAGCATGCCCTTGAGGGCCGCCTCGATCTCCTCGATCGCCTGGTAGATGACCGAGTAGTACCGGACGTCGACACCCTCGCGGTTGGCGAGCTCGGTGGCCTGACCCTCGGCCCGGACGTTGAAGCCCAGGACGATGACGTCGTCGGCCAGTGCCAGGTCGATGTCGCTCTTGGTGATGCCGCCGACGCCGCGGTGAATGACCCGCAGCGAGATGTCGTCGCTCACCTCGATCTTCATCAGGGCCTCCTCGAGCGCCTCCACGGTGCCCGAGTTGTCGCCCTTGATGATCAGGTTGAGCTGGCGGTTCTCCTTGAGCGCGGCGTCGAGGTCCTCCAGGCTGATCCGCTTGCGCATCGACGCGTTCTGCGCGTTGCGGATCCGCGCCTGACGACGGTCGGCGATCTGCCGGGCGACGCGGTCCTCCTCGACGACGAGGAACGTGTCACCCGCACGCGGCACCGAGGTGAGGCCGACGACCTGCACCGGGCGGGCCGGCAGGGCCTCCTTCAGCTTGTTGCCGTGCTCGTCGAGCAGCGACCGGACGCGCCCGTAGGCGTCGCCGGCCACGATCGAGTCGCCCTGGCGCAGCGTGCCGCGCTGGACGAGGACGGTGGCGACGGGGCCACGCCCCTTGTCCAGCTTGCCCTCGATGACCACACCCTGCGGGTCCTGCTGCGTGTTGGCGCGCAGGTCCAGCGAGGCGTCGGCGGTCAGCAGGATCGCCGTGAGCAGCTCGTCGAGACCCTGACGGGTGGTCGCGGAGACGTCGACGAACATCGTGTCGCCGCCGTACTCCTCGGCCACCAGCCCGTACTCGGTGAGCTGCTGACGGATCTTGGCGGGGTTGGCCCCCTCCTTGTCGATCTTGTTGACCGCGACGACGATCGGCACCTCGGCGGCCTGGGCGTGGTTGAGCGCCTCGACCGTCTGCGGCATGACGCCGTCGTCGGCCGCCACCACCAGGACGACGATGTCGGTCACCTTGGCGCCACGGGCACGCATCGCGGTGAACGACTCGTGACCCGGGGTGTCGATGAAGGTGATCGGACGCTCGCTGTCCTCCAGCTCGGTGACGACCTGGTAGGCGCCGATGTGCTGGGTGATGCCGCCGGCCTCCCGCGCCACCACGTTGCTGTTGCGGACGGCGTCGAGCAGCTTCGTCTTGCCGTGGTCGACGTGACCCATGACGGTGACGACCGGCGGACGGGCCTCCCAGTCCTCCTCGTCACCCTCGTCACCGAAGGTGAGGTCGAAGGTCTCGAGGAGCTCGCGGTCCTCGTCCTCGGGGCTGACGACCTGGATGTCCCACTCGATCTCGGCACCGAGCAGCTGCAGCGTCTCGTCGCTGACCGACTGCGTCGCGGTGACCATCTCTCCCAGGTGGAACAGGGCGGTCACCAGCGCCGCCGGCTGGGCGCCGATCTTCTCGGCGAGGTCGGTCAGCGAGGCACCGCGGGGCAGCCGGACGACCTGTCCGTGGCCACGCGGCAGGCTGACGCCGCCCATGCTGGGCGCCGCCATCTGGTCGAACTCCTGGCGCCGCTGCTTCTTGCTCTTGCGCCCGCGGACCGGGCCACGCCCGCCGGGACGACCGAAGGCACCCGCGGTGCCCGCACCGGAGCCACCGCGGCCACGGCCGCGGCCACCGCCGCCACGGAAGCCACCGCCGGCGGGGGCACCGCCACCGCCGCCACCGGGGGCGCCGCCGCCACCGGGCCGGAAGCCACCGCCGCCGCCGGGACCACCCGGACGGCCACGGCCGCCGGGACCACCGGGACCGCCACCGGGACGGCCGGCACCGGCCGGCCGCGGCGGCATCATGCCCGGCGAGGGCCGGGGCGGCATCATGCCCGGGTTGGGACGGGGACCGCCCGGACCGGCCGCGGGACGCGGACCACCGGGGCGCGGGCCACCGGCACCCGGAGCGGGCCGCGGGCCACCGGCACCGGGGCCGGGACGCGGGCCGGCACCGGCCGCGGGGCCGGGACGGGGACCACCGGCCGCCGGGCCCGGCCGCGGGCCACCGGCAGCGGGAGCCGGACGCGGCGCGCTGCTGAAGGGGTTGTTGCCCGGCCGCGGGGCCGGACGGGGACCCGGCCGCGGGCCGGCGCCCGGCGCGGCCGGACCGGCACCGGGGCCGCCGGGACGGGGAGCGCCCGGCGCCGCGGGACGCGGCGCGGCCGGACGGGCCGGACCCGGGACGGGACCGCCACCGGCCGGACGCGGCGACGGGGCACCCGGACGTGGCGTGCCGGGAGCGGCCGGCCGCGCACCCTGGGCAGGAGCCTCGGCAGGAGCCTGGGCCGCCGCCGCCGCCGGAGCGGGGGCCGGAGCCGGAGCCGGGGGCTGCTGGACCGGCGCGCTGGCGGCCGGCGCCTGCGGAGCGGGCGCGGCCGGACGCGGGCCAGGGGTGGGGCCGGGACGCGGGGCGCCCGGACGTGGGCCGGGGGTGACCGCCGACGGAGCGGGCGCGGCCGGGGCCTGCGGAGCGTCGGCCACCGGCTGCGGCGCCGCCGGGCGGGGCGCGGACGGGGCGGTGGGACGGGCCGCGGGAGCACCGCCACCGTTGCCGCCGCCGTTGCTGCCGCCGCCGTTGCTGCCGCCGCCGTTGCTGCCGCCGCCGTTGCTGCTGCCACCGGTGGCAGCGCCGAGGGCCTCCCGGAGCCGCCGGGCCACGGGGGCCTCGACGGTCGAGGAGGCGGACTTCACGAACTCGCCCTGCTCCTTGAGCTTGGCGAGCACGGTCTTGCTGTCGACCCCGAACTCCTTGGCGAGTTCGTGGACGCGGGCTTTGCCTGGCACGGATCTCCTCTGGTGAGGCCGGCGGCTCGCCCGCGCGACCTCGTCGTCAGTGGTGCATGGTCTGGCTTGTCATCGTGGGGACTTCACGGCTGACTCATCCGACGACGTCCTGCTCTCGACGTGCGGACCGGCCGGGTGCCGGTCCGTCGGTGGGACTGCGGTCTGTCGTTCGTGTGCGTTCGCCCGTCCGGGACCGGCCGTCCTCGGACGCCGCGGCGCCGAGGACGTGGGCCCGGAGCGGACCGGCCTCCACCGCGGCGCCGCCCCCACCAGGGAGGCGCAGCGCCCGGGGGAAGGCCCGGCGTCGCTCCGCTGCGCGCAGGCACTCCGGAGTGGGGTGCAGCGAGGCACCCCGGCCGGGGTGCCGCCGCCGCGGGTCGGGCACGAGGGCCCCGGCCCGGAGGACGACACGCAACAGGTCGGTGACCGGAGCGCGCTCTCGGCAGCCCACACAGGTGCGCACCGGGATCGACGTTTCGGCCACCCGTCATCCTAGCGCGCGGCGGGGCCCCGTTGTTCCGGGCGCCGCGGACCGGGGCGGAGGGTGCCCCCGCCGGGCGAGGGACGACCGCCGGGGGCGCCGGCGCGCACCGGCGGAGGGCCCGAGCGCAGCGGCGGGCGGCCCACCCCGGGCGAGGGAGCGGCGTCGTCGGGCTGGGCGTCGCTGCGGATGTCGATGCGGCAGCCGGTCAGCCGCGCGGCGAGCCGGGCGTTCTGCCCCTCCTTGCCGATGGCCAGCGACAGCTGGTAGTCGGGGACGACGACCCGCACCGCCTTGGCCTTGGGGTCGACGAGTTGCGCACTGTTCACCCGAGCGGGGCTGAGCGCGGAGGCGACGAAGGCCGCGGGGTCGTCGGACCAGTCGACGATGTCGATCTTCTCGCCGTGCAGCTCGCTCATGACGTTGCGCACCCGCTGGCCCATCGGCCCGATGCAGGCCCCCTTGGCGTTCAGGCCCGGCACCGCGGTGCGGACGGCGATCTTCGAGCGGTGCCCGGCCTCCCGGGCGACCGCCACGATCTCGACGCTGCCGTCGGCGATCTCGGGGACCTCCAGGGCGAACAGCTTGCGCACCAGGTTCGGGTGGGTGCGCGAGACGGTCACCTGCGGGCCGCGGTAGGTGCGCGCCACCGACACGACGTAGGCGCGCAGCCGGCTGCCGTGCGGGTACCGCTCGCCGGGCACCTGCTCGGCCGCGGGCAGCACCGCCTCCACCTTGCCGATGTCGACCAGCACCGAGCCCTGCGCGTTGCGGCGGGCGTCGGCCTGGACGACGCCGCTGACGATGTCGCCCTCCTTGCCGGCGTACTCGCCGAAGGTCTGCTCGTGCTCGGCGTCGCGCAGCCGCTGGACGATGACCTGCTTGGCGGTGCTGGCCGCGATCCGGCCGAAGTCCGAGGGGGTGTCGTCCCACTCGCGCACGACCTCGCCGTCGGCCCCGAGCTCCTGGGCGAGCACGGCGACCTCGCCGGTCTTGCGGTCGACGTGCACCCGCACGTGCTTGGCGGCGCCGTCGGCGTGCCGGTAGGCGGTCACCAGCGCCGTCTCGATCGCCTCGATGACCGTGTCGGCGGGGATGCCCTTCTCCCGCTCGACCGCCTTGAGGGCGGTCACGTCGATGTTCACTGTCCTCCTCCGTCGTCGCCCTCGTCGTCCGTCAGGTCGTCCAGCAGGTCGTCCGGGTCGTCGTCCGGGTCGTCGTGCGCGTCCCCGGCGCCGGGGTCCTCGTCGCTGCCGGGACGGGCGAACTCAACCTGCACGCGCCCGGCGCCGAGCTCGGCCCACGGCACCTGCCGCGGGGTGGGCGGCTTCCTCCGCGCGCCCGGCTTGCCCGGTTTCTCGACCGCGAGGGTCACCCCGGCGCCGTCGACGGCGGTGATCCGGCCGGTGAGCTGCTCGGTGGCGCCGGCCGGGCCGACGGTCACGGCGACGAGGCGGCCGGTGTTGCGCCGCCAGTGCCGGGGCTCGGTGAGCGGCCGGTCGACGCCGGGGCTGGTCACCTCCAGCACGTAGGGCGCCCGGCCGAGCTCGCCGTCGTTCTCGTCGAGCACCGCCGACACCGCCCGGCTGACCTCGGCGACGTCGTCGAGGCTGACGCCCTCGTCGCGGTCGACGACCACGCGGACGACGCTGCGCCGGCCGGCGGGGGTGACCACCAGCTCCTCGAGGTCGTAGCCGGCGGCGCCGACCACCGGCTCGATCCAGCCGGCCAGCCGGGTCGCGGCCGGGTCGTCCTGGCGACGACCAGCGGCCGGGTCCTGCCGTCGCCCAGCGGCCGGGTCCTGCCGTCGCCCAGCGGCCGGGTCCTGCCGTCGCGTGGACACGGGCTCCCTCCCCTCCTGCACCGGTCGGAGCTCGTGCTCGGCGGACCGCCCCGCCGGGGACCGCGCCGGCGGCCCGTGCGTCGCACGTCACCGGCCGGCGGCGTACCCGGGGAGTGGTCAGGCTACCGCTCTCCTGCCCGCCGCCCCTCCGGACGGTGTGCTGGGCACCCGCGGGCCCGGCACGGCACGACGGCCGCCCGTCGGTGCCCGCCCGGGAGGACGGCGCCTGGGAGGATGGCGTCGATGTCCGCACCGCCTGCACCGCCCCCCTCCCCGCCCGGCATCCCGCGGCGGAGCCTGCTCGCCGCCACGGCCGGTCTGGCCGTGCTCGCCGTGGCCGGGTGCACCTCCGGCGGGTCCGGGGAGGCCGCCGCGCAGACCGCGGAGCAGGTCGACCGGCTGGCCGGGCAGGTTGCCGTCCAGGAGGCCGCCGTGGCCGCCTACGCCGCCGCGGCCGCGGCCGACCCGGGGCTCGGCGACCAGGTCACCGTCCTCGCCGGTCAGGCACGCGAGCAGCTGGAGCGGCTGCGCGCCGCGGCACCCGGGACGTCGTCGACGGGGGCGGGGGCGTCGGGGGCAGCCGGGCCCCCGCCGGCGGGTGGTGACGTGCGGGGCTGGCTGCGCGGGCAGGTGGGGGCGGCCGCCACCGCGCACGCCGGTGCCTGCGTCGACGTCTCCGGCGCGCGGGCGGCACTGCTCGGGTCGGTGGCGGCCGGGCTGCGCGGTCACGAGGCCGCGCTCGCGTGAGGGGGGACCGGCATGGCTGACGACGAGACCGCCGGCGGGGAGGACGCCGGGCTCCGCGACGCCCTGGCCGCCGAGCACGCCGCCGTCTGGGGGTACGGCGTCGTCGGGGCGGCGCTGCCCCCGGACGCCCGGGCTGCCGCCGAGGAGGGCGAGCTGGCGCACCGCGACGTCCGCGACCGGCTGGCCGCGCTGCTCGACGAGCGCGGCGCGGACCCGGTGCCGGCCGAGGCGGGCTACACGCTGCCGTTCCCCGTCCTGTCGGCGGTCGACGCGGCGGCGCTGGGAGTGGTGCTCGAAGAGGGCGTGAGCGCCTCCTGGGTGGCGCTGCTCGACGCCGCGGAGCAGGCGTCGGTCCGTCAGCTGGCGGTGACCGAGCTGCAGGCCGCGGAGGGCCGGGCGGTCGGCTGGCGGGCGGCGGCGGGCCGGAGCCCGGTCACCACGGCCCTGCCCGGCCTCCCCGACTCCTGAGAGCAAGGACCTCCTCGCCCCCGACACTGGCAGGCTCGCGACGGGCCCCTGCGAGGGGGCCGTCAGCCGAGGGTGCCGAGGAAGGCGTCGGTGACGCCGACGGCGGCGCTGCTGGACTGCCCCGCCTCGACGAGCACGGCGAAGGCGATGTCGCCCTGCGGGCCGCCCAGCTGGTAGCCCATGAACCAGCCGTGCGAGTCCGGCGGGGTGTTGCTGCCGAACTCCGCGGTGCCGGTCTTGCCGTACACCTCGCCGCGGTCGGCGAGCGCGGTCGCCGTCCCGGTGAGGACCACCTGGCGCATCAGCGGGCGCAGCTGGTCGAGCACGGCCCGTCCCGGGCCCGCCGGCGCCGGGCCCGCCGCGTCGGCGCCGACCACCTCGACCGGCGCCACGGCGCTGCCGCCGGCGACACCGGCGGCGACCAGGGCGAGCTGCACCGGGCTCATGAGCACCTCGCCCTGGCCGATGGCGTCGGCGGCCTTGGTGGTGCCGGTCGAGTCGGCCGGGACGCTGCCGGAGAAGACGTCGACCGGCAGCTGCCAGTCGCTGCCCACGCCGTAGGAGGCGGCCGCGTCGGCCAGCGCCCCGTCGGGCAGTCGCAGGGCCGCCTCGATGAACGTGGTGTTGCACGACTCGGCGAAGGCCTCGGTGAAGGGCACCGTGCCGAGGTCGAACTGGTTCTGGTTCTCGAACTCGCGGCCGTCGACGACCGTCGTACCCGGGCAGGCCACCGGGGTGTCGGGGGTCAGCTCACCGGTCGACAGCAGCGCGGTGGCGGTGATCGTCTTCATGCTCGACCCCGGCGGGAACTGGCCGGTGAGCGCGTTGCCGGCGTTCGCCGCCTCGTTGGAGGCCACGGCCAGGACCTCCCCGGTGCCCGGCCGCACCACGACCAGGTGGGTGGCCAGCGGCTGGGTGGCGACGGCGGCGTCGGCGGCCTCCTGCAGCGGGCGGACGAGCGGCGTCTGCGCCGGCTCCCCCGGGACCGGGTCGACCGCGGCGACCTGCCGGCCGGCGTCCCCGGTGCTCTCGTCGGTGCTCACCACCGCGACGGTGAACCCCGGCGTGCCGGTCAGCTGCTCCTGCAGCGCGCGCTGCAGACCCGAGAGGCCGAGCTGGTCGCCGGCGGCGTACGCGGCCACCCCGTCCTCGGTGGTCTCCTCGATCACCTCGGCGGTGGCCGGGCCGACCCGGCCCAGCAGCGCGGAGGCGAACCGGGCCGAGGGCGCGAGCAGCCGTGTCTCGGTGGGGAAGACCGCCCCGGGCAGGTCGAAGACCTGTGCGCGGATGGCCTCGAAGTCCGGACGGCGCAGGGCGATGACCGGCACGAACTGGCCGGGCGGGGCGGCCTGGACGTCGGCGGTGATCTCCTCGGCCGGGACGCCGGTCGCCGCCGACAGGCCCGAGGCCAGCGCGGGCAGGTCGGTGACCTGCCCGGTGTCGACGCCGACGTCGACCACCTCGGTGGGCGTGAACAGCGGGTCGCCGGCCGCGTCGGTGAGGGCGGCGCGCTCGGGCAGGGACCGGGTCAGCCGCAGGCGCTGCCCCTCCCCCAGCTCCGGGTGGACGACGGTGGGCTCGGCGACGACCTGCCAGCCGTCCTCGCCCTCCTGCAGCTGCAGGGTCGCGTCGTAGGTCCAGTCGGGGGCGGCGGCGAGGTCCCAGGTGGCCGTCCAGCCGGCGGTGGCGGTGCCGTCGTCGACGGTGACGTCGCCGAGCTCGGCGTCGAGCGTGGCGTCGGGCAGGTCGGTGGCGGTCTGCCCGAGCAGGGCGCCGGCCGCGTCGGGGTCGGTGGTGGCGGCGGCCGCGGCGTGGGTGTCACCGGCGGTCCAGTCGTCGAGGAAGGCCTGGGCGGCGGCGCGGACGTCGTCCTCGGAGCTGCCCGAGCAGGCCGCCAGCGCCGGGGCGGCCAGGAGGGTCAGGACCGAACCGAGGACCGCCGTGCGTCGTGCTCCCACGGATCCCCACCCTGTCAGACGGTGGTGCCAGATCGATGGCGACGTGCTGGTGGCCCCGTCCAGGGGCCCACCCTGAGCCTGCGAAGGATGGGGAGGACGGGGTCCTTCGTCAGAACAGCACGCTGGCGTAGCAGCCGACCTCGTGGAAGCCGACCCGGCGGTAGGCCGCGCGGGCGGGCGCGTTGTAGTCGTTGACGTAGAGGCTGACGACGGGCGCGATCGCCGTCCGCGCGTACTCGACGACGGCAGCCATGCCGGCCGCCCCCAGGCCGCGCCCGCGCCGGTCGGGGGCGACCCACACGCCCTGCACCTGGCAGGCCGCGCGGGACACCGCGCCGATCTCGGCCTTGAACAGCACCGTGCCGTCCTCGATCCACGCCAGGGACTGCCCGGCGCGGACGAGGTCCTCGACCCGGGCCCGGTAGCCGGCGCCGCCGTCGACCCGCAGCGGGCTGACGCCGACCTCCTCGGTGAACATAGCCACGGCCGCCGGGAGGAGGACGTCGACCTCGGCCGGGCGCACCGGCCGCACCCGCGGCTCCGGCACGACCGCGGGCGGGCCCTCGATCGCCAGGAGCGGCTGGCGCGGCCGGTGGTCGCGGGCCGGTCCCCAGTAGGGCTCGAGCAGGTCCCACAGCGGGTCGACGGCGGCGGCCGGGCCGACGATCGTCGAGCAGCGCCGGCCGGCCCGGCGGGCGCGCTCGGCGAAGGCGGCAGCCGCGGCGCGCTCGGCCCCGGGGACGGCGAACGGGATCAGGTTGGCGCCGGCCAGGCAGACGGCGTCGAGGTCACCGCCGGCGCCGACCCCCCACAGCGGGGCGCCCAGGGCGGCCGGAGCCGTGCCGGTGACCTCCACGCGGCCGGCGATGACGCAGGCCGCGACCGGGTCGGCGGCCAGCAGCCGGCGGACGGCCGGCTCGTCGGTCTCGTCGAGGACGCGGGCGGTGGGCGAACGGAGCACGGGAGAGGGGCGGGTCAGCCGACGGTGACGACCGGCGGGCCGGACGGGACGCCGTCCCCGGTCTGCTCCCCCGCGATGCGCATGGCCTCCTCGATGAGCGTCTCGACGATCTGCGACTCGGGCACGGTCTTGACCACCTCGCCCTTGACGAAGATCTGGCCCTTGCCGTTGCCCGAGGCCACGCCCAGGTCGGCCTCGCGGGCCTCGCCGGGGCCGTTGACGACGCAGCCCATGACGGCCACCCGCAGCGGCACCTCCAGCCCGTCGAGGCCGGCGGTGACCTCGTTGGCGAGCTTGTAGACGTCGACCTGCGCGCGCCCGCACGAGGGGCAGCTGACGATCTCCAGGCCGCGCTGGCGCAGGTTCAGCGACTCGAGGATCTGCGTGCCGACCTTGACCTCCTCGACCGGCGGGGCCGACAGCGAGACGCGGATGGTGTCGCCGATGCCCTGCGAGAGCAGCGCGCCGAACGCGACGGCGGACTTGATCGTGCCCTGGAACGCCGGGCCGGCCTCGGTGACGCCGAGGTGCAGCGGGTAGTCGCACTGCGCGGCGAGCAGCTCGTAGGCACGCACCATGACCACCGGGTCGTTGTGCTTGACCGAGATCTTGATGTCGCGGAAGTCGTGCTCCTCGAACAGCGAGCACTCCCACAGCGCCGACTCGACCAGCGCCTCGGGTGTGGCCCGGCCGTACTTGGCCAGCAGCCGCTTGTCCAGCGACCCGGCGTTGACGCCGATGCGGATCGGGGTGCCGGCGTCCTTGGCCGCCCGGGCGATCTCGCCGACCCTGTCGTCGAACTTCTTGATGTTGCCCGGGTTCACGCGGACGGCCGCGCAGCCGGCGTCGATCGCGGCGAACACGTAGCGCGGCTGGAAGTGGATGTCGGCGATGACCGGGATCTGCGACTTCCGCGCGATGGCCGGCAGCGCCTCGGCGTCGTCGGTGTCGGGGACGGCGACCCGCACGATCTGGCAGCCGGCGGCGGTGAGCTCGGCGATCTGCTGCAGCGTGGCGTTGACGTCAGCGGTCTTGGTCGTCGTCATCGACTGCACGCTCACCGGGGAGTCGCTGCCGACGCCGACGTCGCCCACCACGAGCTGGCGGGTCTTGCGTCGGGGGGCGAGGACGGGCGGGGGCGCAGCGGGCATGCCGAGACTGACGGGGGTCGCCATGACCTCGAGTATCCCCGTTCCCGCAGGGTCGGCGCGGGCGCCTACTGCAGTGTGATCGGGTTGACCACGTCGGCGACGAGCAGCAGGCCCGACAGGGCGATGAACAGGCCGGCGACGACGTAGGCCACCGGCATGAGCCGGGCGATGTCGAACGGGCCCGGGTCGGGGCGGCCGCGCCAGCGGGCCACGACCGAGCGGGCGTTCTCGTACAGCGCCCCGGCGACGTGCCCGCCGTCGAGGGGGTAAATCGGCAGCAGGTTGAACAGGAACAGGACCAGGTTGACGCTGGCCAGCAGGCTGAGGAAGAAGCTGAGCTTCTCGACGCCGCTCAGCTGGTCGATGGCGAAGACCTCGCCGGAGATCCGCCCCACCCCGACGACACCGATGGGGCCGTCGCGGTCCCGCTCCTCGCCGAGGAAGGCGGCGCGGAACAGCTGCGGGACCCGCTCGGGGATCTGCACCAGCCGCTGCACCGACTGCGAGACGACCATGCCGAAGTAGCCGGGCAGTTCGCTCACCGACTGGCGGGCGAACCCGGGCAGCGGGGCGACGCCGAGGTAGCCGGCGGTCACCGTGCCCTCGCCGTCCTCGGTGGGCACGACGTTCTCGATGGGGGTGACCGTCAGCTCGCGGCGGGCCCCGTCGCGCTCGACGGTGAGGTCCAGCGGCCGCCCGGCCGAGCCGCGGATGGCCTGCTGCACCGCCGTCCAGCTGTCGTAGGCGGTGGGGTCCAGCGCCTGGCCGCCGACGGCCACGATGGTGTCGCCGGGCCGCAGGCCGGCCTCCGCGGCGGGGCTGGCCGGGGGCAGCGCGCAGCCGGGGCTGCCCTCCTCGCACACCTGCCCGGCGTCGGCACCGGCGGTGACGATCGGGACGGCGCAGACGTCGGTCCCCTGGTCCTCGGCCACGGAGATGCTCTCGGCGTCGGCGGGGACGACGCACGCCGGCACGGTCCGCACCTGGGTGGTGATCACGGTGGTGCCGATGGCGGTGAGCGTGATGGTGAAGAACAGCACCGCGAGCACGAGGTTGTGGAACGGCCCGGCGAACATGACGATCACCCGCTGCCACCAGGGCTTCTTGTAGAACACCCGGTCGCCGTCGGTGGGCAGGACGTCGTCGAGGGCCTGGCCGCGCACCTCGGCGATGAAGGAGCGCATGCGGGTGGCGCGCGTGCTCTCGTTCTCCTCGGCCGGCGGGATCATGCCGACGATGCGGATGTAACCGCCGAGCGGGATGGCCTTGACGCCGTACTCGGTCTCCCCCCGCCGGCGGGAGAAGACCGTCGGCCCGAAGCCGACCATGAACTGCGGCACCCGCATGCCGAACTTCCGGGCCCAGAAGAAGTGGCCGGCCTCGTGGAAGCCGATCGAGAACAGCAGGCCGACGAAGAACGCGACGATCCCGAGGACCGTCAGGAGGGTGCTCAGCTCGGTCCTCCGGCCAGGGCGGCGCGGGCGTGCTGCCGGGCCCAGCGCTCAGCGGCCAGCACGTCGTCCACGCAGGTGGGCGCGCCGAGGTCCGGCGCGTCGTCGAGGGTACGCGCGACGAGGCCCACGACGTCCGGGAAGCGCAGGCGACCCGCCAGGAAGGCCGCGACCGCCTCCTCGTTGGCCGCGTTGTACAGCGCCGGGACGACGCCGCCGGCCTCCCCCGCCGCGCGGGCGAGCCGGACCGCCGGGAAGGCCTGCTCGTCCAGCGGGGCGAACTCCCAGGCGCTCGCGGCCGACCAGTCCAGCGCCGGCTGCACGTGCGGGAGCCGGTCGGGCCAGGCCAGGGCCAGCGCGATGGGCAGGCGCATGTCCGGCGGGCTGGCCTGGGCGATGGTGGCGCCGTCGGCGAAGGTCACCATCGAGTGCACGATCGACTGCGGGTGCACGACGACGTCGATGTCGGCGTAGGGGACGCCGAAGAGCAGGTGCGCCTCGATCAGCTCGAGGCCCTTGTTGACCAGCGTCGCGGAGTTGACGGTCACGACCGGACCCATGTCCCAGGTGGGGTGGGCGAGTGCCTGCTCGACGGTGACGTCGGCGAGGTCGGCGGCGGAGCGGCCGCGGAAGGGGCCACCGCTGGCGGTGAGCACCAGCCGCGCGACCTCGCCGCGGGCGCCGCCGCGCAGGCACTGGGCCAGGGCCGAGTGCTCGGAGTCGACCGGCACCAGCTGCCCGGGCGCGGCCGCCGCGGTGACGAGGTCACCACCGGCGACCAGGGACTCCTTGTTGGCCAGGGCCACGACGTTGCCCGCCCGCAGCGCCGAGAGCGTCGGCCCCAGCCCGATGGAGCCGGTGATGCCGTTGAGGACGACGTCGGCGGGGCGGGCGGCGAGCTCCTCGGCCGCGCGCGGGCCGGCGAGGATCTCCGGCAGCGCGTACTCCCCTGTCGCCCACCCGCGCTGCGAGGCGGCGGCGTAGAAGGCCAGCTGCAGGTCCTGGGCCGCCGTCGCGCGGGCGACGGCCACCGTGCGGACGCCGAGGCCGAGCGCCTGCTCGGCCAGCCGGGCGACGTCGCCGCCGCCGGCGGCCAGCGCGGTGATCCGCAGGCGGCCGGGGTTCTGCTCGGCGACCGCGATCGCCTGCCGGCCGATCGACCCGGTCGAGCCCAGCACGGTGACCTCGCGCGGCTCGCTCATGCGGTGATCCTGCCAACCGCCTCCCCGGCCGGGGGCGCCACCCGGGTCCCGTGCGCCTCACGCGTTCCTCCCGACCCGAAGTGATCACCCGGCTACAGCGGACCGGCGTCGTGCCGATGTGGATCACGACGGCCCGGGCGTCCGGGCCACCGACGCCCCCGGAGGGCCCCATGTCCCGCGTGTCCCCGCTCCGCCTCGCCCTGTCCACCGGGATCGCCGTCGGCACGGCCGCCGCGGGCCTGGCGCTCGCCCCGGCCGCCCTCGCCGCGGGGCTGGCCGCGCCCACGGCCCCCGCGACCGTCGCCCCGGGGCAGACCTTCACCGTCAGCGGCACCGGCTGCCCGACCTCGGACCCCGACTACCCGGCGGCCGTGTTCGTCTTCACCGACGTCGATCTCGCCGACCCGGACAAGGAGATCATGGCCATCACGCCCGAGGAGGACGGCGACTGGAAGACGTCCCTGAGCTTCCCGACAGGGACGACCGGTGCGCACCAGGTCCACGCCGAGTGCGACGCCGTGTACACGGAGGAGCCCCTCACGTATCCCGCCGTCACCGTGACGGTGACCGCTCCGTCGACCGGCACGCCGTCGACGCCCGCCACCACGTCCACGGCCACAGCCACGGCCACGGCCACGGCCACGGCCACCACTCCGGCAGCCACGACGACGACCGCGCCCACCGGCGCCATCCGCGGCACCTCGGCCAACACCCCGGGCGTGGCCAGCCCCGACCGCGGCGCCGCGACGGGCGACACCGCCGCGCCGGGCCGCAAGGTCGTCAAGGTCCTCACCGGCTTCAAGCCGGGCGAGGTGGTCACGGTGACCCTGCACTCGACGCCGCAGACCGTGGCCACCGCCACCGCCGACGCCAACGGCCGGGTGACCGTCGAGTTCACCGTCCCGGCGGGCACGCCGACCGGTGACCACACGCTCGTGTACGAGGGCAGCATGGGCACCTACTTCCAGGAGGCGTTCGCGGTGACCGCCGCCTCGGCCGCGTCGCCGAGCCTGGCCTACACCGGCGCCAGCGTCGCGCTCCCGCTCGGCCTCGGCGCCGGCGCCCTGGCCCTCGGCGGCGGCCTCGTCCTCGTGGCCCGTCGCCGGTCCGCGGCCGCCGCGGAGGCCGCGCAGGCCTGAGCGTGACCGCACCGCACGACACCGACGCCGGCCAGGGCCCCCCTGGCCGGCGTCGGCCGTTCGCGCGGCCGCGGCGCGTCGTCCTCGCCCTCCTCGTGACGCTGCTGGCCGTCGCGGGGGCCGACGCCGCGGCGGTCGCCGCGCGCGTCGACGAGGTGGCCGTCGACCTGCACGCCGACGACGGCGACGGCCGCACCTGGGTGCTCGTGGGCCTCGACTCGCGGGCCCGGCTCCCGCAGGGCGCCGACGTGGCCGACTTCGGGACGCCCGAGACGGTCCCGGGGAGCCGGGCCGACGTCGTCGTGGTGGTGCAGCAGACCGACGCCGGCACGACGGCGCTGTCGGTCCCGCGCGACCTCCTGGTCCTGGACGGCACCACGGCCGAGCGGCTGACGACGACCTGGCTGGACGGGCCGCAGGCGACCGTCGCGGCGCTGTGCAGCCTGGGCATCCCGACCGACCACCTCGTCACCGTCGACCTCGCCGGCTTCGCCGCGGTCGTCGACGCCGCCGGCGGCCTGGAGGTCGACGTCCCCGAGCCCGTGCGCGACGAGCCGGCCGGGCTGCTGCTGCCCCGGGCCGGACGGCAGCACGTCGACGGTGCGACGGCACTGGCGCTGGTCCGCTCCCGGCACCCCGAGCACCTCGTGGACGGCGCGTGGGCCCCCGCGCCCGTCGACCCCGACGGCCGCGCGGGGGCGGCGGGCACCGTCCTGTCGGCGCTGCTCGACCGGGTCCGGGGATCGCTGTCGCGGCCCTGGCGGCTGCAGCCGGTCGCCTGGGCGGCCTCCGGCGCCGTCGCCGTCGACCCCGGAACCTCCGCGACCGACCTGCTCGGCCTCGCCGGCGCCGGGGTCGGACCGGTGTCCGTGCTGCCCGCCGGCGACCCGGTCGGTGCGGCGCTCGCCCGGCCGCCGACGGCCGGCACCGCCGCCGCCGTGGCCGCGGCCGGGCTCACCTGCGGCGGCTGACGACCCGCCGCGACCTCGTCCGGTGGGACACGCCCCCGGCTGGCAGGATGGACGGCGTGAGCGAGCAGCACCGGGCCCGGATCGCGCAGGACAACCCCGCCACCACGCGGGTCAACCAGCCGGGCCGGGAGGAGGCCGTCGTCCGCGCCGGCGAGCACCCCGTCGAGCACGAGCGTCCCGAGGACTGGGGCTGGCACGGCCGCGCCGGCAAGTGGGCGCAGGTCGCCGGCTGGCTGACGACCCTCGCGATCCTGTCCTACCTCTGGGGCAACCACGAGGGCCGGATGGAGGACCTCTGGCTGGTCGGCATCGCCGCGATCATGGTCGGGATCCTGCTGTGGGACCTCCACCGCAAGAGGACCGCCTGGCGCCCCTGACGGGAGCACCCCCTGCCCCTTCCCGCTCGCAGGGCGGCGGCAGGCCCCTGCAGGGCGCCGTTCAGGAGGCGGTGACGCCGATCGCCGCACCGATCGCGTAGGTCGCGCCGGCGGCGACCGCACCGAAGAGCAGCTGGCGCAGGCCGGCGTACCACCACGGCCGCGGGGTGAAGCGCGAGGACAGCGCACCGGCCGTCACGAGGCCCAGTCCGCCGCACAGCAGCGCCACCCACAGCAGCGAGAGCCCGAACAGGTAGGGCAGCAGCGGCAGCACCGCGCCCAGCGAGAAGGTCAGGAACGACGAGACCGCCGCCGTCCGCGGCGAGGGCTCGTCCTCGGGGCTGAGCCCCAGCTCGGCGACGATGTGCAGCCGCAGCGCGACCTCGGGGTCGCGGGACAGCTGGACGGCGACCTCGCGCGCCAGCCCGTCCTCGACGCCGCGCACGCGCAGCATCCCGACCAGCTCGGCGAGCTCCTCCTCCGGGTGGTGCTCGAGCTCGCGCCGCTCCTTGGCCACCTCCAGGTCGAGCTGCTCGTTCTGCGTCTTCACCGAGGTGTACTCGCCCAGCGCCATCGAGATCGCGCCCGCGACCAGGCCGGCGACGCCGGAGAGCACGATCGTCCGCGGCGCCGCTCCCCCGCCGCCGACCCCGGCGACCAGCGCGGTGTTGGTGACCAGCCCGTCCATCGCGCCGAACACGGCCGCCCGCAGCCAGCCGCCGGAGACGTCGGCGTGGTGGTGCTCGTGCTGGGCGGCCGGGTCGTCGCCGGGGACCCCGGGGATCTGGTCGGTGCCGGCCGTCACGCGTCGGCCTCGGCGCCGAGCGCCACCGGCGCCTCCGGCGTCGGGGTGGCGACGGTGGGGGTGGGGGTGGCGACGGTGGGGACACCGTCGGCGCGGTCGGCCGCGGCGAGCTGGCCGCAGGCGCCGTCGATGTCCTGGCCGCGGGTGTCGCGCACCGTCGTCGGCACACCGGCGGCGCGCAGCCGGGCCACGAACTCCCGCTGCGCCGGCAGCGGGCTGGCGTCCCACGGGCTGCCCGGGGTCGGGTTGAGCGGGATGAGGTTCACGTGCGCCAGCTTCCCGGCCAGCAGCCGGCCCAGCAGCTCGGCGCGCTCGGGCTGGTCGTTCACGTCGCGGATCAGCGCGTACTCGACCGAGTACCGGCGGCCGGTGCGGGCGGCGTAGGCGTCGGCGGCGTCGACGACCTCGCGCACCTTGTACCGGGTGTTGATCGGCACGAGGGTGTCGCGCAGCTCGTCGTCGGGAGCGTGCAGGCTCACCGCGAGGGTGCAGTGCAGGCCCTCCTCGGTGAGCCTGCGGATCGCCGGCACCAGCCCGACGGTGGAGACGGTGACCGAGCGCTGCGACAGCCCGAGGCCGTACGGGGCGTGCCCGAGCAGCGAGTGCAGGGTCTGGCGCACGCGCGGGTAGTTGGCCAGCGGCTCGCCCATGCCCATGAAGACGACGTTGGACAGCCGCCCGGGGCCGCCCGGGATCTCACCGGAGGCCATCGCGGCCGCGGCGGCGACGGCCTGGCCGGTGATCTCGGCGGCCGACAGGTTGCGCGTCAGGCCGCCCTGTCCGGTGGCGCAGAACGGGCAGGCCATGCCGCAGCCGGCCTGGCTGGAGATGCAGACGGTGGCCCGGTCGGGGTAGCGCATGAGCACGCTCTCGACCAGCGCCCCGTCGTGCAGCCGCCACAAGGTCTTGCGGGTGCGGCCGCCGTCGGCCGACTGGTGGCGCACCGGGGTGAGCAGACCGGGCAGCAGCGCCCCGGTGAGGGTCTCGCGGGCCGCGGCGGGCAGGTCCGTCATCTCCGCTGGGTCGGTGATCCCGCGGTAGAAGTGCCGGGCGAGCTGGTCGGCGCGGAAGGCCGGCTGACCGAGCTCGGCGACGGCGGCGCGCGCCTCCTCGCGGGTCAGGTCGGCGAGGTGGCGCGGCGGCTTGCCCCGGCGGGGGGCGTCGAAGACCAGGGGCAGGGCAGTCATGGCGTCTGCCATCGTCCCACCCCCGCGCGCCGCGCGGGCCGCGTCACGGGTGAGGTGGCTCGCTCAGGGCGCCAGCGACCCGAGGTCCGGCACGGGCAGCTGCGTCGTCGTGGGCGGCTGCGGGCCGGTCCCGGCGCCGCCGGGCTCGGGGACGTCGCTCGGCGCCGGGTCCCCTCCCCCGCCGGGGTCCTGGACCGTGTCCCCGCCGGCGTCCCCGTCGGTGTCCCCGTCGGGGTCCGGGGCGGGGTCCGCGGCGGTGTCCTCGCCGTCCTGACCGGTGTCATCGCTGACCTCGCTGCCGGTGTCGCCGGCGTCGCTGCCGGTGTCGCTGCCCGTGTCCTGTCCGGCACCCCCCGCGGAACCCGGGTCCGGGTCCGGGTCGGTGTCCCCGCCGGTGTCCCCGCCGGTGTCCCCGGCGGAGGCATCCGTCACCGGGGGCGCCGGCACGTCGGCGGGCACGGGGTCGGTGCCCGGTCCGGTCGATCCGGCGGGCACACCGGGCGGGCCCGGCGGCGCCGGGACCGGCGTCCCCGGAGCGGCCGGCGGGACCACCAGGGACAGCGGCGTGCCGGCGGTGGCGGCGGCCGAGGGGGCGGTGGGGCGGGCCCTCGTCGCGCGGACGGGGTACGGAGCCGGAGCCGTGCCGGCCGTCGGCTCGGGCGCCGGCACCGGGACGCCGGTCGTGGACGCGGTCGGCACGGGGTCCGGGACGTCGGAGGACCGGGGCGCGGGAGGAGTCCGCGGAGGTGTCGTGGCCGGACCCGGCGACGTCTGCACGGCCGCGGTCGGGACCGGTCCGGACGAGGAGGTGGTGACCATGGCCCCACCGGTGACGCCGGCGGTGAGCAGCCCCGCCACCACCGCGACGAGCAGCCGGCGACGGGGCCGCACGCGCGCGGCGACGACGACGCGCGGGACCTCGGTCTCCACGGCGACGGGCGAGGGGTCCGGCAGGGCCGTCTCCTGTTCGTCGGCCTCCGGGCTCCCGTCCTCCGCGGCGGCGTCCTCGGTCGCGTCGTGGTCCGCGACGCCGGCGTCCTCGGTCGCGTCGTGGTCCGCTGCACCGTCTCCTGGATCGGCCGTCGGCCCGGGGACCTCGAGGTCGCCGTCCTGCGGGTCGCCGTCCTGCGGGTCGCCGTCCTCCGGGTCGCCGTCCTCCGGGTCGCCGTCCTCCGGGTCGCCGTCCTCCGGGTCGCCGTCCTCCGGGTCGCCGGCCTCGGTGGCGCCCTCGTCGACAACGGCCTCGGCGCCGGGTGCGTCCGGGACGGCCGTGGCAGTGCTCACCCAGTCGGGGAGCCACTCCTCCCAGTCGTCCTCCGGGAGCCCGGGAGCGCCCTCCGGCACCTCGTCGACCAGCACCTCGTCGACCAGCACCTCGTCGACCAGCACCTCGTCGGCCGGCCCGGTGATGGCCGGCGTGGTCGCGGCCGGACCGGGGACATCCGGCACCTCGTCGTCCTGCTGCGCCGTCATCCCACCTCGCCGTCACCCAGAGCCACATGTCGCTCACCTGTCGGAGTGGCTCATCGTGCCGGACGGACCCGGGCGGTCTGCGGAGGCGCGACCGGAGCCGGCCGCGAGGCCGCCCACACGCACCGGCGGCCCCACGCCGGTACACCCCGGTCGCGGCCCCGGCCGACGAGCGGGCGACGCCAGCTAGCGTCGGCCGCGTGACCGAGGCCGACCGGGCGCTCCCGCCGCTGGACAGCATCGGGGTGGGCCCGTGGCAGGGGCCGTGGCCCGTGGACCCCCGGTACGACCCGGAGCTGCTGGCACACGGCGACCGGCGCAACGTCGTCGACCGGTACCGCTACTGGACGGTCGAGGCGATCGTCGCCGACCTCGAGCCACGCCGGCACGGCTTCCACGTGGCCATCGAGAACTGGCGGCACGACCTCAACATCGGGACGGTCGTGCGCACCGCCAACGCCTTCCTCGCCGCGGAGGTCCACGTCGTCGGGCGCAAGCGCTGGAACCGCCGCGGTGCCATGGTCACCGACCGGTACCTGTCGGTGCGCCACCACCCCGACGCCGCCGCGCTGGGGGCCTGGGCGGAGGCCGAGGGGCTGCCGGTTCTCGCCGTCGACAACCTCCCCGGCGCCCGCCCGCTGGAGACCGCGGCGCTGCCCCGCGGCTGCGTGTTGCTGTTCGGTCAGGAGGGCACCGGGTTGTCGGAGGAGGCGCGCGGGGTGGCCGATGACGTCCTGTCCATCGCCCAGTTCGGGTCCACCCGGTCGATCAACGCCGGTGTGGCCGCCGGCATCGCCATGCACGCCTGGGTCCGCCAGCACGCGGAGCTGTCGTGACCGACGACGACGTCGCCGCCGCCCGTTCCGGGGACGAGGCCGCCTTCGCCCGCCTGGTCGCCCGGCACCGGCGCGAGCTGGTGGCGCACTGCTACCGGATGCTCGGGTCCCCGCTGGACGCCGAGGACGCCCTGCAGGAGAGCCTGCTCGCCGCCTGGCGCGGCCTGCCCGGGTTCGAGGGCCGCAGCTCGCTGCGCACCTGGCTGTACCGGGTGACCACCTCCGTCTGCCTCCGCCGGGCCCGGCGCCAACCGCGGCTGCTCTCGCCCGACGCCGGACCGCCCCGGACCGACGTCACCGACCTCGGCGAGCCGGTCCCCGGGCCGGTGTGGCTCGAGCCGCTGCCCGCCGACCTCGTCGACGACCTGGCCGACGACACGGACCCCGCGACGGCCTACCTGCGCCGCGAGGGCGTGGAGCTCGCCTTCGTCGTCGCGCTGCAGCACCTGCCCGCCACCCAGCGGGCGGTCCTGCTGCTGCGGGAGGTGCTCGGGTACAGCGCGGCCGAGACCGCGGACCTGCTCGCCACCACCGCCGCCTCGGTGAACAGCGCGCTGCAGCGGGCGCGGGCCGCGGTGGCCGAGCGGGTACCGGCGCGCAGCCAGCAGGCGGAGCTGGCCGCGCTCGGGGACGCCGGCCGGTCGGCGCTCGTCGAGCGGTTCGTCGACGCCTGGGAGCGCGCCGACGTCCCGGCGCTCGTGGAGCTGCTCACCGAGGACGTGCGCTTCACGATGCCGCCGCGGCCGGCCTGGTTCGCCAGGCGGGCCGACGTCGCCCGGACCCTCGCCGAGCGGGTGTTCGCGACCCCTGGCGGCTGACGCCGGCGACCGTCAACGCCTCGCTCGGGCTGCTGTGCCAGCAGTTCGCCGACGGCGCCTGGGGGGCCGGGCTCGGTGACCGTCCTGGGCCTGCGCGACGGGCACGTCGACTGGATCGCGGGCTTCGTCGACCCGGCGCTGCACGGGCGGTTCGGAACGGGATCCGCCGGCGACCGATGAGTCGGGGCCGCCGCGTGTCTCTGCACGGGTACGGACCCACCGACTCCCGAGGAGACCCCCCGTGACCCCTGTCGTCGTCAGCACCCTCGTGTCCCTGGACGGGTACGTCGCCGGCCCCGGCGGCGACATCTCCCGCCTGCCCGTGGACGGCTCGTTCGACGCCCTCAACCTGCAGCGGCTGCGGGCCGCCGGCACGCTGCTGCTGGGTGCCACGACCTATCGCCAGATGGTGGCGTGGTGGCCGGCCGTCGCCGCGGACCCGTCGGTGTCCCCCGCGGTACAGCTGGACCCGTCCGCCGCCGGGCTGCACCGCGAGACGGCGCGGCGCAACGCCGAGCTGCCCAAGGTGGTCGTCTCCGACTCCCCGACCCCGGCCGACGCCGGCCCCTGGGCCGACACCACGACGATCGTCCGGCGGGCCGACGCGCACGCGGCCGTGGCCGCGCTCCGGGAGCAGGCCGGCGGCGGGGACGTGCTCGTCTTCGGCAGCCGGACGCTGTGGGGCGACCTGCTGGCCGCGGGGCTGGTCGACGAGCTGTTCCTCCTGGTGGGCCCCGCGCTGCTGGGCGCCGGACTGCGCGCCTTCCCGGACGGCGTCCCGGCGGACCTGCGGCTGCGGGGCACGTCCCGGCTCCCCGGCTCGGACAGCGTCCTGCTGCACCACACCGTCGACCGCGTCCGGCCGAACTGACAGCCACGCCCGCGTGGGCCAGGCTCGGCCGGGTGAGCCGACTCGACGACGTCGACCTGTCCGCCCGGCTGCCGAAGAAGGAGGCCAAGGAGCAGCTCGCCGCGGCGCAGCAGCGCCTGGTGCACCTGCGCCTGCTGCTCGGCGGGCAGATCGGGTCCGGGGAGCTCGGCCCGCCGCTGTGCGTGCTCTTCGAGGGCTGGGACGCCTCGGGCAAGGGCGGGGCGATCAAGCGGCTGGTCGACGAGCTGGATCCCCGGCACGTGCGGGTCGCCCAGTTCGCCGCCCCCTCCTACGACGAGAAGCGGCACCACTTCCTGTGGCGCTTCTGGCCGGTCCTGCCCGGCTGGGGAGGCATGGCCGTGCTCGACCGCACCTGGTACGGCCGGGTGCTCGTCGAGCGGGTCGAGGGGTTCGCGTCCGAGGAGGCGTGGCAGAGGGCCTACGGCGAGATCGTCGACCTGGAGACGACGCTGGCCGCCGAGGGCACGGTGCTGGTCAAGTTCTGGATGCACGTCTCGCCGGAGGAGCAGCTGCGCCGCTTCGAGTCCCGCCGCGACGACCCCTACCGGGCGTGGAAGCTCACCGACGAGGATTGGCGCAACCGGGACCAGCGGCCGGCCTACGAGGACGCCGTCGAGGAGATGCTCGCGCGCACCGACCACCCGGGCGGGCGCTGGACGGTCGTCCCGGCCGACGACAAGCGGTACGCGCGGGTCGCCGTCGTCCGCACCGTGTGCGAGGCGATCGAGGCGGCGCTGGCCGCCCGCGGGATCGACCCGGACGCCCTGCCTGCGTGAGCCCGCTGCTGCACCTGTGCGAGCCGGCCGCCTGGCGGGCGGCGCTGGCCGAGGGGGCGCTGCGGCCGCCGTCGCTGGACGACGCCGGGTTCGTGCACCTGTCGCACCCGGAGCAGGTGCACCTGCCGGCCGGGCGGCTGTTCCCCGGCCGGCGCGACCTGGTGCTGCTCGTCGTCGACCCGGCACGCCTCCCCGGCCCGGTGCGCGAGGAGCCCGGCGTCCCCGGCGACCCGGCAGGGATGCGCTTCCCGCACCTGTACGGGCCGCTCCCGACGGCCGCCGTGGTCGCCGTCGTCCCGTACCGGCCGCCCGCCGTGCCGGTCCTCCCCCGCCCGGACGACGCGCTCGGGCGCGCACTGGCGCTGTCGCTGTCGGTGCGCGTCCGGCGGGCCGCCGAGGTGCGCGACGTCCCCGGCGGCGTCGCCGTGCTGGACCCGCGCTTCCCGCGCTCGCGCGACGACAACCGGCTGGTGCTGGCGGAGCCGGTCGACGCCGCCACCGTGGTCGCCGGCGCGGCCGACGCGGGCCTGCCGCACGCCACCGCGACCCTGGCCTGGCCCGGTGCCGGCGGCGTCGCCGGGGAGCTGGCCGGTCGCGGGTGGCAGGCCGAGGAGCTGGTGGTCATGGCCCGCCCCGCGACGCCGCTGCCGCAGGGGCGCCGCGCCGAGGCGGTGGACCAACGGGAGCTGCACGGCCTGTGGGAGCGCTCGTGGCGGCGTGACCTCGCCGGCCTGCCCGACCTCGACGAGGTGGTCGCCCAGCTCGTCGGCCGGGAGCACCGCACCGACGCGGTCGTCGCGGCCACCGACCTCGCCGTCCGGGAGGACGGCCGTCCCGTCGCCGCGGGGCAGCTGCGCGTCGACGGCGCCACCGCGGCGGTGGAGTCGGTCCTGACCGAGCCGGCCGCGCGCGGCCGCGGGCACGGGGACGCCGTCCTGGCGGCGGCACTGGACCGCGCCGCGGCGGCCGGCTGCGACCTCGTCGTGCTGGAGGCCGACGCCGGCGACTGGCCGCGGCACTGGTACGCCCGGCGCGGCTTCGCCGTCGTCGGGTCGACCTGGGAGGTGACCGCTCAGAGCGGGGGCGCCACCCACGACAGCAGCAGGTAGGCCGCCACCGCCGACGGCAGCAGGCTGTCGAGCCGGTCCATGATCCCGCCGTGCCCGGGCAGCAGGGTGCCCATGTCCTTGATGCCGAGGTCGCGCTTGATCAGCGACTCCCCGAGGTCGCCGGCGGTGGCGGTGACGGCGAGCGCGGCACCGAACAGGACCCCGCCCCACCACGGGCCGTCGAGGGCGAGGGTGACGATCGGGGTGGCGACGGCCACGCAGGTCACGACCGACCCGGCCATGCCCTCCCACGACTTCTTGGGGCTCACCGACGGCGCCATGGGGTGCCGGCCGAACAGCACCCCGGCGGTGTAGCCGCCGACGTCGTTGCCGACCACGGTCGCGATGAACAGCAGCACCCGCACCGCGCCGTCGTCGGGGACGAGGAGCAGCACCGCGAAGCCGGCCAGCAGCGGCACGTACAGGGCGACCAGGACGCCGGCCGTGGCGTCGCGCAGGTAGCCCCCCGGCCCGTCGCCGAGCCGCCACAGCAGGACGGCGACGACGGTGAGGAGGAACGCGACGACCAGGCCGTCGGGCCCCCGGGTCCAGGCCAGCGCGAACATCGCGACCGAGCCCGCGAGCAGGGGCGCCAGCGAAGCCCTCGCCCGCCCGGCCTCCAGCGCGCGGACGAGCTCGACGACCCCCACGAGGATCGCCGCGGTGACGACGAGCAGGAACGCGGGCCGGTAGACCAGCAGCGAGGCGAGGATGACCGCGCCGAGCCCCAGGCCCACCCCGATGGCGGCGACGAGGTCGCGGCCGGCCCGGCCGCTGCCGCGCCGGGCCGCCGGCCGCGAGGCCCCGGCCGGCTGGTGCTCGGCCGGCTGGTGCTCGGCCGGGTCCGCGACCACCGCGGCCGGGACGGGCAGCTCCTGCGTGCGGGGAGGATCGGCCGCCGGCGCCGCCTCCGGGGGCGGGACGGCGATCGGGCTGGTCGGCGGCGGCTGGGGTGCCGCGGCGGGAGGTGGCGGGGACGGCCGCCCGACGACCGGGACGGGCCCGGTGTCGGCGTCCCCGGGCACCGGCCGGGCGGGCCCGAGCAGCCGGGCGACCTGCGGACGGGGGCGCCCCGGGCCGGACGGGCCGGCCCCGGGAGCCTCGGGTCGGGGGGTCATGACGGAGTCGGGAGCGCTCAGACCTCGAGCAGCTCGCCCTCCTTGTTCTTGACCGCCTCGTCGATGCTCGACACGTGCTGGGCGGTGAGGTCGTCGAGCTCCTTCTCCGCGCGGCGCACGTCGTCCTCACCGGCCTCGCCGTCCTTGGCGATGCGGTCGAGCTCCTCCTTGGCGCGGCGGCGGACGTTGCGGATGGCGACCTTGGCGTCCTCGCCCTTGGACCGGGCCATCTTCACCAGGTCGCGCCGCCGCTCCTCGGTGAGCTGCGGGAACACCACGCGGATGATCTGGCCGTCGTTGGTGGGGTTCACGCCCAGGTCGCTGTCGCGGATGGCCCGCTCGATGGCCGACAGCTGGCTGTTGTCGTAGGGCTTGATGACGGCCATCCGCGCCTCGGGCACGGTGATCGAGGACATCTGCGGCACCGGCGTCGGCGCGCCGTAGTAGTCGACCAGGATCTTGTTGAACATCGAGGGTGCGGCGCGGCCGGTGCGCACCGAGCCGAGGTCCTCCCGTGCGACCGACAGGGCCTTGTCCATCCGCTCCTCGGCGTCGAGCAGGGTGTCGTCGATCACGGGTCTCTCCTCCTGCGGCGGGTTGCCCCGCCGTCCTCCTGGGTGCGGCTGCGCCTACGGGCGCCGGGCTCAGTCCGGCTGGCTGATCAGGGTCCCGATCTTCTCACCTGCGACGGCCCGGGCGATGTTGCCGTCCTGCAGCAGGTTGAACACCACGATGGGCATCTGGTTGTCCATGCAGAGGCTGATGGCGGTGGCGTCGGCGACCTTGAGCTGGTCGGCCAGGACCGTGGCGTACTCGAGGTCGTCGTACATGGTGGCCGACGGGTTGGTGCGCGGGTCGTCGTCGTAGACGCCGTCGACGCCGTTCTTCGCCATCAGCAGCACCTGGCAGCCGATCTCCAGCGCGCGCTGCGCGGCGACGGTGTCGGTGGAGAAGTACGGCATGCCCGCTCCGGCTCCGAAGATGACCAGCCGGCCCTTCTCCATGTGCCGGACGGCCTTGCGCGGGATGTAGGGCTCGGCGACCTGGCCCATGGTGATCGCGGTCTGCACCCGGGTCTCCAGGCCCACCTGCTCGCAGAAGGCCTGCAGCGCGAGGGCGTTCATGACCGTGCCGAGCATGCCCATGTAGTCGGCGTGCCGACGGTCCATCCCGGCCTCGGCCAGCTCGGCGCCGCGGAAGAAGTTGCCGCCGCCGACGACGACGGCGACCTGCGTGCCGCCGTGGACGACCGCGGCGAGCTGCTCGGCGATGCTGTGCACGATGCCGGAGTCCACGCCCACCGTGCCCCCGCCGAAGGCCTCCCCCGACAGCTTGAGCAGCACACGCTGGTACCCCGCGCCGTCGGCGGGCTGGAACGCGGTGGGGGCGGACGTGGGCGCGGCGGTGCGCGGCGCGGCGGTGTCGGTCAACGGGTCCATCCCTCGCTCGGCGTCGTTCCCCTGATCCTGCCGCACGACCCGTGCGGCAGCTCGCGGACGGGGTCCCCCGGACCGGCGCCCGGAAACGCCACCGGCCCCGTCCCGGGGGGACGGAGCCGGTGGACGTGCTGGAACGGCCGCCTCGCAGGGTCCCGCCGCGAGCTCGCGAGCGGTGGGGGCGAGGGGGTCCTTCAGGCCTGGCCGACCTCGAAGCGGGCGAACCGCTGCACGGTCAGGCCGGCGTCGTCGAGGATCTGCTTCACCGTGCGCTTGGGCTCGGTGATCGACGGCTGCTCGAGCAGGACGAAGTCCTTGTAGTAGGCGTTGACCCGGCCCTCGACGATCTTGACGATCGCCTGCTCGGGCTTGCCCTCCTCCTTGGCGGTCTGCTCGGCCACCCGGCGCTCGGTCTCGACCGCCTCGGCCGGGACCTCCTCGCGGGACAGGAAGCGCGGGCGGGCGGCGGCGATGTGCATCGCCAGCGAGCGCGCGGCCTCCTCGTCGCCGCCCTGGTACTGGACGGCGACGCCGATGGCCGGGGGCAGGTCGGTGGCCCGCTTGTGCAGGTACACCGCGGTCGGGCCCTCGAAGGTGGCGAAGCGGGAGAGGACCAGCTTCTCCCCGATGCGGGCGGACTCGGACTCGATGAGCTGGGCGACGGTCTGACCGTCGACCTCGACCGCCATGAGGTCCTCGAGGGTCGCGGGCGACTGCTCGAGCACGATCTCGATCAGGCGCTCGGCCAGCGCGACGAAGTCGGCGTTCTTGGCGACGAAGTCGGTCTCGCAGTCGAGCTCCAGCAGGGCGCCGTGCTTGCTGACGACGATGCCGTTGGTCGTGGAGCGCTCGAGGCGCTTGCCGACGTCCTTGGCGCCCTTGATGCGGAGCAGCTCGATGGCCTTGTCGTACTCGCCGTCGGCCTCGGTCAGGGCCTTCTTGGCGTCCATCATGCCGGCGCCGGTGGCGTCGCGGAGCCGCTTGACGTCGGCGGCGGTGAAGGCAGGCATGTCACTTCCCTACGGGGTGTGGAGTGGGTGGGTGCGGACGTGCCGCGGCGCCGCTGCCCGCCCGCGGACGCGGGCGGGCAGCGGCGCCGGCGGGTCAGCCGTTCTGGGCGCCCTGGGTGCCGGTGGCCGTGTCGCCGGTGGCGGGCACGCCCTCGACCGGGGCGATGTCCTCGGCCGTGACGGTCGGCGGGGCGTCCGGGGTCTCCGGCAGCGGGGTGGCCGCGGCGTCGGCGGCCGGGACCTCGGCGGCCGGGGCGGCACCGTCGGCCTGGCCGGTGAGCAGCTCGCGCTCCCAGTCGGCCAGCGGCTCGCCGCCACCGATCGCCGGCTCGCCGCCGTCCTCGCGTCCGGCGTTGGCCTGCGAGGCCGAGCGGGCCATGAGGCCGTCGGCGACGGCGTCGGCGACCACGCGGGTCAGCACGGTGATGCTGCGGATCGCGTCGTCGTTGCCCGGGATCTTGAAGTCGACCTCGTCGGGGTCGCAGTTGGTGTCGAGGATCGCCACGACCGGGATGCCCAGCTTGCGGGCCTCACCGACGGCGATGTGCTCCTTCTTGGTGTCGACGATCCAGATGGCGCTGGGCACCTTCTGCATGTCGCGGATGCCGCCGAGGCTGCGCTCGAGCTTGGCCTTCTCGCGGGTCAGGCCGAGCTGCTCCTTCTTGGACAGGCTGACCAGCACGCCGGTCTGCTCCATGTCCTCGAGCTCCTTGAGCCGCTGCAGCCGCTTGTGCACGGTCTGGAAGTTGGTGAGCATGCCGCCCAGCCAGCGCTGGTTGACGTAGGGCATGCCGACCCGCTGCGCCTGCTCGGCGACGACCTCCTGCGCCTGGCGCTTCGTGCCGACGAAGAGGATCGAGCCGCCGTGGGCGACGGTCTGCTTGACGAACTCGTAGGCACTGTCGATGTACCCGAGCGTCTGCTGCAGGTCGATGATGTAGATGCCGTTGCGCTCGGTGAAGATGAACCGCTTCATCTTGGGGTTCCAGCGACGGGTCTGGTGCCCGAAGTGGACGCCGCTGTCGAGCAGCTGCTTCATGCTGACGACTGCCATGTGCAGCCTTCCTGTCTGTGCGCGCGGCCGTCGGGCGGCCACGCTCCTCGGTTGACGCGGGCACCGGGTGGTGCACCGCCCTGGCGTCCCGCGGCGCCACCGACCCGGGGTGGACCGGGACCGAGGTGGGGCTGCCCCGCCGCAGCGGCGGGAGGAGGACGCGCGGAGTCGACCCGCCGTGACGGGTCGCACCGGAGAGCATACGCCGCGCCCCGGGTGACCCTCCCCCGCCGTCGGGACCGTCCACAGGTCATCTCGTCCGTCCCGCTCCGGCGGGGCGGACGGCGAGGCTCGCGGGGTGCCCCTGCGTGTCCTGACCGCCGCGCTCGTCGTGTCCGCCGCGGTGCTGCTGCCCGCCCCCGCGGTCGCCGAGCCGGCCGCTCCTCCTGCGAGCGTCTGGGTGTCCCCGCTGGGCGACCCGCCGACGGTCACCCGCCCCTTCGCGCCGCCGCCGTCGCCGTACGGGCCCGGGCACCGCGGCGCCGACCTGGCCGGGTCGCCGGGGACGGCGGTCCGGGCGGCCGGTGACGGCGTGGTCGTCTTCGCGGGGATGGTCGCCGGCCGGCCGGTGGTGAGCGTGGACCACGCCGACGGGCTGCGGACGACGTACGAGCCGGTGCAGCCGTCCGTGGCCGCCGGCCAGGTCGTGGCCCGCGGTTCGCCGCTGGGCACGCTGCTGGCCGGTCACGAGGGGTGCCCGGCCCAGGCCTGCCTGCACTGGGGCCTGCGCCGGGGGGAGACCTACCTCGACCCGCTGGCCCTGCTGCGCCCGCCCGAGGTCCGTCTCCTGCCGGTGGGGTGACGTGCAGGAGGTCGTCCGGGGCCGGCCGCCGGCCCTAGCCTGCGCGAGGTGCAGACCGAACGGGGCCTCGACCGTCTCGTCACGTTCCTCGACGCGGTCGTCGCCATCGCGATCACTCTGCTGGTGCTGCCGCTCACCGAACTGCTCGACGGCGCCGAGCAGCGGACCGGCCTCGACACCCTCCTGGCCGACGAGGCGCCGCAGATCGGCGCCTTCTTCCTCAGCTTCGCCGTGATCGCTCGGTTGTGGCTGATCCACCACCGGGTGGTCGAGACCGTGAGGTCCTACGACCGGGCGTTCCTCACCGTCAACCTGCTCTGGATCCTCACGATCGTGCTGCTGCCCTTCGCGACCCAGGTGACGGCCTCCTACGGCACCGACCGACCCGCCGTGGCGCTCTACATCGGCACGATCACGCTCAGCTCGTTCTGCCTGACGTCGATCAGCGTGCTGCTGTGGCGGCGTCCCGGCCTGCGCCGCGACGCCGCCGGGCCCGTCCCGCCGCCGTGGCCCGCGCTGATCGCCAGCGGACTGTTCGTCGCCGCGCTGCTGGTCGGCACGCTGGTGCCGGGCGTGAACTACTGGGCGATGTTCCTGCTCCTCCTCTCCGGGCCGCTGGAGTCCGCGGCGCGCCGCCGCGCCGCTCGCGGACGGGTCGCTACGGACTGAGCGGTGCAGGCCGGCCGTCGGACGCCGGTGAGGTGCCCGACCACCGGGACCGGGCCGTCGAGCCGCGCAGCAGCGCCCGCCACTCCTGGCGGGCCGGCGGGCCCCGGACCCCTCGGTGCGGTCCCCAGCCGGTTCCACCCGGCGAGCAGCAGGGGCCCTGGCCGCTCGGGGCAGTGGACAGCCGGGGAGCGGAGGCCCGGGGGGCCGGGATCAGCGGGCCGGGCCGGGAGGAGCGCACGCCCGAGCGCCACCGGCGCCTCGGGCGATGTCGCCTCCCTCAGGCGATGTCGGCGAGCTTGGTGCGCAGGTGCAGGACGGCCTTGGTGTGCAACTGGCAGATCCGGCTCTCGGTGACGCCGAGGACACGGCCGATGTCGGCGAGGGTCAGGCCCTCGAAGTAGTAGAGGCTGACGACGACCTTCTCCCGCTCGGGCAGCTGCTCGACGGCGCGCGCGAGCAACTGGCGGGCTTCGCCGTGCTCCGCGGCGGCCTGCGGGTCGAGGGCGTTGGCGTCCTGCAGGGTGTCGACCAGCCGGGGCGCGCCGCCGTCGTCGTCGGTGAGCAGCTCGTCGAGGGCCACCACGTTGACCAGGGAGAGCTGGCCGAGGAACTTGCGGACCTCCTCGACGTCCATGTCCATCTCCGCGGCCACCTCCTCCTCGGTGGGGCTGCGCTGCAACCGGCTCTCGAGGGCGGCGACGGTGCGCTCGAACTGGCGGGCCTTCATCCGCACCGACCGCGGGATCCAGTCGGTGCTGCGGAGCTCGTCGATGATCGCGCCGCGGATGCGCGACATCGCGTAGCTCTCGAACTTGACCTCGCGCGAGGGCTGGTACCGGGTGATCGCGTCGATCAGCCCGAAGGTGCCGTAGGAGACGAGGTCGGCCTGCTCGACGTGGGCGGGCAGGCCGCTGCCGACCCGGCCGGCGACGTACTTCACCAGCGGCGCGTAGTGCAGGATCAGCCGGTCCCGCAGCATGGGGGCGCGGTCGGTGACGTACTGCGCCCAGAGTTCGGCCAGAGCTGCGTCGGCGTCCTCGTCGGACGAGCCGATCCGGTGGGTGGTCGCCTCGGGCACGGTGTGCACTCCCGCTCTCTGGGTGGTCCGACGTCCCGCGGCGGGCGGGGACGCGGTCAGGGTGGACTCGGTGGGGCCCGACAGGTGGCGGGCCGGCGTGTGGGGGTCCGCTGGGTGTCGCAGCACGGTCGACGCTCCGCTCAGGCCCGGGGGTGCGCCTGCGCGTGCACCGCACGGAGGCGCTCGACCGTCACGTGCGTGTAGATCTGCGTCGTGGCGAGGCTAGCGTGGCCGAGCAGCTCCTGGACCGACCGCAGGTCGGCGCCGCCCTCGAGCACGTGCGTCGCCGCGGAGTGGCGCAGCCCGTGCGGGCCGATGTCGGGAGCGCCCGGCGCCCGGGCGACGGCGGCGTGCACCGTGCGGCGGGCCTCGCGCGGGTCGAGCCGCCGGCCGCGCAGACCCAGCAGCAGCGCGGGCCCGGACTCCGGGGTGGCCAGGGCGGGACGTCCGCGGGTGAGCCACTGGTCGAGCGCCAGCTCGGCCGGCGCGCCGTAGGGGACGCTGCGCTCCTTGCGGCCCTTGCCGAGGACCCGCAGCAGCCGCCGGCCGCGGTCGACGTCGTCGACGTCGAGACCGACCAGCTCGCTGACCCGGATGCCACTGGCGTAGAGCAGCTCGAGGACGACGGCGTCGCGCAGGCCGGCGGGGTCGTCGGCGCCGGCGGCGGACTCGACGACCGCCCGCGCCTGGTCGGGCGCGAGCACGTCGGGCAGCGTCCGGTGCGCCTTGGGGCTGACCAGCCGCAGGCCGACGTCCTCGGGCGTGACCCCCGAGCGCCGCAACCACGCCGTGAAGGAGCGGGCGGCCGCGGCCCGGCGGGCGGTCGTCGCGCGGCTGGCTCCCCGGGTGCGGCCCTGGGCCAGCCAGCTGCGCAGGACGGCGAGGTCGAGCTCGTCGGCCCGGACACCGCCGCGCCGGGCGAGGTGGTCCAGCAGCCAGACGGTGTCGGTGACGTAGCCCCGGACGGTGTGCTCGGAGAGGTCCCGCTCCTCGCGCAGCGCCTGCTCGTAGCCCTCGAGCGCGGCCGCGAGCGCCGACGGCAGCGCGGCGCGGGCATCGGCGGTCCGGGCGGTCACCCCCCGACCGTCCGACGGCGTCCCCCGGCGGTCAAGCCGCCGCGCCGCTCGCCCGCCCGTGACGGAAGCCCGGTCACCACCGCCCCAGCCGTTGCGCACCCCGGCCGGCCCGCGCGGCACCGACCGCCGCCGCGGAGACGCCGCGCGGGCCGGCCGAGACCCCGCGCTCGCCGGCGACCGGCATCACCGGCCTTCGCCGTGCCCCTCCCTCCGGCTCGGCGCCGGGGCCAGCCGCCAGCCGGTGCCGGTCCACTGCACGAGCTCGGCCAGCTCCAGCGCCGGCAGCACCCGCAGAGCCTCCAGGGGGTCGCAGCCGGCGACGGCGGCCAGCCGCTCGGCGCTGACGCCGACGCGCACCGGGCAGGCGTCGAGCACCCGCCGGGCCAGGTCGGAGAGGCCGTCGCGAGGTCCCGGGGGCCGCGCCGGCGGCTCGGCGAGGTCGGCCCCGATGCCACCCACCGCCTCGACCACCTGCGCGGCGCCGGTGACCAGGCGCGCGCCCGCCTCCTCCTCGCGGAGCAGCTCGTGGCAGCCGACCGACATCACGCTGGTCACCGGGCCCGGCACGACGAGCACCTCCTTGCCCAGCCCCCGCGCGCGGCGCGCGGTGGCCAGCGCACCGGAGCGGGCGGCCGCCTCGACGACCACGGTGCCGCGGGTGAGCGCGGCGATGATCCGGTTGCGGACGAGGAAGCGGTGCCGGTGCGGCGCCGCGCCCGGCGGCCACTCGCTGACCAGCAGGCCGCCGCCGTCGGTGATGCGGCTGAAGACCGCCGAGTGGGCGACCGGGTAGGGCCGGTCGACCCCGCAGGCCAGCACGGCGACCGTCGGCGCCCCGGCGGCCAGGGCGCCCCGGTGGGCGGCCGCGTCGATGCCGTAGGCCCCGCCCGACACGACGGTCCAGCCCCGCTCCCCCAGCTGGTGGCCGAGCTCGGCGGCCACGTGCTCGCCGTAGGCGGTGGACGCCCGGGCACCGACCACCGCCACCGACCGGTCGGCCACCTCGTCGAGCCGGGCGGCGCCGCGCACCCACAGTCCGACCGGGGGCACCAGCGCCGTCGTGCGGTCGGACTGCTCGACCTCCCCGGCACGGCTGACGACGGCCACGGTGAGCGAGTGCAGCGGCAGGGCCGGCCACTCGTCGTCCTCGGGGACCACCAGGCGGGCACCGCAGCGCTCCGCGCGCCGCAGGTCGGCCAGGCTGGCGTCGTCCCCGGCACGGACGCCGACCAGCGCCCGCGCCGTCTCCGGTGCCGTGCCCGCGCGCAGGGCCCGCACGGCAGCGACCGGGCCGACGTCGTCGATCCAGCGCCACAGCTCCACGGAGCCGGGCTCGGTCGCGCGGGTCAGCCACGCCCGCGCGCGCCGCAGGCCCGGGACGGCGGCACCGTCGACCGTCGTCGGCCCGGTCAGCGCCTCCTCGAGGTCCTCGTCGAGGGTCGGCGCGCTCATGCCGCCACCCGCTGCAGCCGCAGGCCCAGCGCCTCGGCCACGTCGTCGCCGTCGGGGACCATGCGTCCGGCGAGGTCGGCCAGCGTCCAGGACACCCGAAGGACGACAAAATAGCTGAAGTGTTAGTCAGTCGTGGATTGTCAGGACCATGATGCAGACCGGTGTGAAGGCTGCCCCTTCGGAGATACCGTGACCTGTGCGCGTTGAATGCAGAGTCTGTCGACGAGCCTTCGATGGCTCTCCGATATCCTTCGTCGACTCCTACGCAAAACTGTCGAGGGGTGCTAATGAAACTAACACGTTCTACCGCAACGTTTGTCCGTCATGTCGGAGGCGCAAGTGGGGCTGCCTTAGCACCGTCTTCATCATCGTTACCGCTGTTTTGTGCCTCATGGTGCTATTGAATATTCTGTTCCTGTGGCTAGGTGTGAACTTCTAACGAGGCCACGATGATCAAGGTAGGGATTCTGCTGGAGTTCAGCTAACTCCAGAGGGCCCGGAGGACAGCGGATCAGCGGAAGCGGATCCGCAACGGGTGTGCCGCCGACGCCAGTAGCGCCCAGCCCCATACAGCAAGCAGTGCCGCTACCAGGCCGACTATCACCCACTGAGCCGGCCACCAGGCGCTGAGCCCAATGCCGACGTCGACAAGGGCGATCAAGAAGAATCCTGCCTTCCAAACGTCGTAGGCCCATGCACGCCCCAACCAAGGCGGTTGCACCCGGCTGAGCCGCGCCATCTGACGGTCACGGTCGGAGATACGGAGTAGGTCAAGGGCGTCCTCGAGATTCTCCATATCTGCCTGGTCGAGGTGGAAAAAATAGCGATGCCGCGCCATGAGTTGCCAGGCCATAAGCGTCATGAGGACCCCGACGAAACAGACGGTCGTTGTTGCCGTAGGACGGGCCTGGTCGCGTAGGGCAATGGTCAGTAGGAAGGCTTGCGCTGCTAGGGCGAGGCTGGGCGCTTGCCATTGCATGGAGTTGGTTTGGATACTGCGGGCCATCAGCCGTTCGTAAGTGAACAGCTCCTGGGCATACTTGTCTTTCCAGGTTTCAGAGTCCGTCACGAGGACCACCATGGCGCGTAAACCGCCAGGCCGCTCGCTATCCGCAGGGCAACGGCTTAGCGTAAGTGTCGCCTCCGGACCCGAGGCGTAGGCGGGCCCGCTCAGGGCATGGACCCCTAACGGATCCTTGATCACTCACCCTCCTCGAAAGGATGAGCCACCCATGACGAACGCTAGCGACCCGCGCCGAGGGACTGCGGTGACGACTTTATGATCACCGAGCAGCAGTTCTACGCCTACGGCCGCATCATCGAGCAGCTGAACGGCGACACAGGCGAGTCCGACCCCGACCGCCACCGCCGAGCATGGCAGCACGCGCTGAACACGTCAGTCACCCTGCCCGACGGCAGGGTAACCACGTTCAAACAGTGCACCAAGGACGACTTGCTCGCGATCACCGCCGCGATGAGGGAGTTCGTAGCCCGCAAGGATGAGGAGATCAACAACCTCACTGATCGGTACCTCGCCAAGCACGAACCCTTGTGGGAGAGCGAGGGGCCGGCGCTGTGAGGTGGTCCCTCGCGGCCTTCACAGCGTTACGTCACGTGGAAAAAGTTCGTGACCGATGACAACTTCGGCGAGGTCCGGGCGATCACGGACCGACTCCTCATCCGGTCCGTGGCGCCCGGCCTGTTCGAGTTGACCGGCCTGGACCACACGGGCGTCCGGAGCTGGATCGTCGACGTCGCTGACCTCCAGGCTCTCATCGACCTGCTCGTCGAGAGGCTGCGCGACGGGGACCGCGGTGGCCGGTGAGCTGCCGGGCAGCTGCGACATCCTCACCACGCTGATGCCACCGCCGATCCCGCTGCCTGACACCGCGGGTCCTGCGCCGACAACGTCGAGCCTCATCCGCTGGGCCGACGAGAGCACCGGCCGGCAGCGGCACGCCCACCGCCTGGCGACCGGCCGGGCGCCCGCCGATGTCCTGGGCTACCGCCCCTAATCGGGACAGCGGCCGTCAACTCGGCCAGGAGACTGCGGCAGGCTGACAGTCCGACCCCAAGCGGGTAGCGTCTTTACTGCCGGTAGGGCTTCATGCCACGCCCGACGAGCCGGCCAGCGCATGGCGAGGCATGGCAGGGCACTCACGCATCCCATGAGGAGCCCCAATGAGCCACAATAAGCCCAACCGGCAGGTCCACGACCGGGATAGCCGCGACGCGCACGCCTACCGCCTGATCCAGGCCGAACGGCTACTGCGGGAAGCCGGCTTCGTGCAGCAGCCGGACGGCACCTGGCTGCCGGACGGCGGGAGCGCCCCCAGCACCGACGCCTGAACACGACCGGCGCCCCTCGCCGGGAAGACGGCGAGGGGTGCCGGTCGGGGTGGGGCCTAGATCCGCACGGTTGATCCCGGATGCGACGAACCTTGCGGACGTCAGACACGTCGTTCTGGGGTCGTCTCAGCTAAGGCGACCCCATCGAGCGACAAGCCTCACGCCGTCAAGACCCTATCCACAGCGTGAGCTCGATTTCGACGCGCCCTGGGGGCACAGGAAGTCCCACGCGCTCCGGGTGCCCCTCCGCAACGGAGTCAACAGTGTTAACCCTCCGCGACCGCCGATGTCGGATCGAAGCCTTCCCAGCTACGCCCGCGAGCAAGGGCTCCGCCCCTCGCAGACGTAGGCGACATGAACAAAACGCCCTCGCCCCTTACCCGCACGGTCGCCTGTTGCCGCCACTTGCTGCGCGACCCCGACAACACCCGCACCCTGGGCCAGCTCTCCCTCTGGGCCCTTCGGCTGGGTGACCTGGCCCGTTGGTGGGGTGATCTGATGTAGCAAGCGAGCACCCAGCCTGGGACCCGCCGATCCCCCGACGGCGGGGCCCAGTGCTGTCTACAGAGAACTAAGTGCGGGAGTTCCGGACGGTTCGAAGTCGAGTCCGGGTAGTGGTCAGGAAGCCTGGCCAGCAGCGTGGGCGGGGCCGGATGCTTCAAAGGCTCCCCGCAGAGCCCGTAACTCCCCGGTGAGGTCTCTAGAGACCGCCTCGACACCTTGCTCAGCGGCGAGAGCCACCATGGGACGTGGGCTCAGGTGGCGCTTGTGGGGAGCGTCGTCGACGGCCTACTAGGCCGTATGCTGTAAATCTTTTAGTCCCGCCACCCCTATCCCTGAAGGCGGCTTCTCAGCGACTTGGCGGTCCGCGACAGCAAGCTGATGTGCCTGATCACGGACGTCACGGTAGAACGAGGACCATGTCAGTCGGCGGGCCGTCCAACGAGCCTCGCTCGCGGCACCCATGGCGGTGGTCCGCGGCCGGACTGCTCGCGGTGCTGCTGATCACCGGTCTGGTGATCTTGTGGGTCAAGGCCCCAGATCTATATCGAGCAAAGGACGGCGCCGCGCAGGCCACAGCCACTACCCGCGGCGGAATCCTCACTGTCGCCGCAGCAGTCATCGCGGCGGCTGCCGCCGGAGCCGGGCTGTACTTCACCGCGCGCACAATAAGGCTCAACCAACAGGCGTTGCTGGAGACGCAGCGGACGAACCGGGAAGCCGACCATCGGGGCCGGCTAGCGTTGGAGGAAACGCAGCGGGCGAATCGCGAGGCCGATCGACGCGACCGGTACGCCAAGGCGATCGAGCAGCTCGGCCACGACAAGGCCCCGGTCCGGCTGGGTGCCATGTATTCGCTGGAGCGCCTCGCCCAGGACAACCTCGAGCTTCGCCAGGCCGTCGTCGATGTGCTCTGCGCCTACTTGCGGATGCCCTTCAAGGCTCCCCAGCGGCATGAGCCGACGACCGAATTACCGGCTGAAGGAAGGGAGAATGCATCCTCGTCTGATGCCATCGACCGAGAGTTGGAACGGAACACGGCCGAGGAGCTGCTGGTCCGCCAGACCGCCCAGCGCCTCCTCGCCGCCCACCTGCACTGTCCGCCGAATACTCCGGGGCTGAACGCCCAGGCCATCGAAGCCTCTCCTCAGGTGGACTTCTGGCCCGGTATCAGCCTCGACCTCACCGAAGCCAGCCTGGTCGACCTGGACCTGTGGGGATTGTCAGTAACCTACGCACGTTTCGTACGGGCGACCTTCTCCGGGCACGCCGAGTTTGGCGGGGCGATCTTTTTCGGGGACGCGGGGTTTGGCGGGGCGACCTTCTCCGGGGACGCCGAGTTTGGCGGGGCGATCTTTTTCGGGGACGCGGGGTTCGGCGGGGCGACCTTCTCCGGGCACGCGGGGTTTGGCGGGGCGACCTTCTCCGGGGACGCCGAGTTCACCGAGGCGACCTTCTCCGGGCACGCGGGGTTCACCGGGGCGACCTTCTCCGGGCACGCCGAGTTTGGCGGGGCGACCTTCTCCGGGGACGCCGGGTTCACCGGGGCGACCTTCTCCGGGCGCGCCTGGTTCTTCGGGGCGACCTTCTCCGGGCACGCCGTGTTCGACAACAGTGCGACCTTCTGCAAGGACGTCGTGTTCACCAGGGCGACCTTCTCCGGGGACGCCGGGTTCACCGGGGCGACCTTCTCCGGGCACGCCGAGTTTGGCGGGGCGACCTTCTCCGGGCACGCCGCGTTCACCAGGGCGACCTTCTCCGGGCACGCCGCGTTCACCAGGGCGACCTTCTCCGGGTACGCCGTGTTCACCAGGGCGACCTTCTCCGGGCGCGCCTGGTTCTTCGGGGCGACCTTCTCCGGGCACACCGCGTTCACCGGGGCGACCTTCTCCGGGCACGCCGCGTTCACCGGGGCGACCTTCTCCGGGCACGCCCTGTTCGGCGGGGTGACTCACTCCGAGAACGTCGTGTTGGAATCAGTGCGGGTCTTACGTATTAACGATCGGGACCTCGATCGGAAGTGGCCGGATGGGTGGACCGTCCGCCCCGATGCCGATGCCGATGCCGATGACCCAACGCGTGGCACGCTGGTTCGGGGAGGTTCCGGTCTGTGATGGCGTCCAACACAGTGCGGCGGGGCTCGAGCAGGCGTGACAGCTGAGTGGTCCTGAAGGCGGCTTCAGGGACACCCCATGGGTGTCGAACCCAAGGTCAGTCGGTGAGTTCTGCGATTTGGGCGCCAGCGGCGTCCTTGTCGACGAGCACTCGGGGTGAAGGCCTGGCATCGAAAGTCACCCCTGAGGCCGTGGGCTCAGGCGTTGCCCCGAGACGCGACGACAGTCTGGTTGAGCGTCGCGACGCGCAGCTGGCCTGGACCGCATAATCTTCTTATGCCGCCTCGGAAGAGAGAGCCTGTAAAGGACCCTCAATCCTTAACCCAGGCCGACCCACAGAAGCTCTTGTTATTCTCTTTAGAATCAATACGTGCAGACATAACACAATCGCGCGATGTGCAACAGAAGACAATCCAATGGTTTTCGACGGTCTTCGCTCCGATCTTTTTAGGCGGCCTCATATACGTGCGACCGACTACTCCTAAGACGCCGGCTGCCGACCCCGCAATCGTGTACCTCATTTTCGGGTTAACCGAGCCGATTCTCGCGATCGCCGCGACAGTAGTCTTTCTTGGGGAGGTCCGACGCCAAGGTCGAGCAGCAAAGCTGCTCCGTGCCATCGAGTCGTGGGCGGGTCGGGAGGTCGACACCCACTTCGGCACACATGCGAAGCTTCCTACGCTGATGATCGAAAACTACATGGCGGCTAATTCGCTATCAGGTCAGAAGCGCCGATACGGGGTCGGGTCTTATTACATTGCGATCCTGGCCGTATTTGGGGGCGCCATAACTCTCTCGCTCGTCTTCATTCTAGTTCTCTTGCCCCCCAACTGGGCACACCTACACGGTCTGCCATGGGCTTGGCTTGAGTCGCTCCTAAGCCTCCCGATGCTCACATGCGTTGTGTTACCTCTCGCATGGGTCGTCGTGACTTATCGACTAGCAAAGGGAATCCGTCGCCTAGCAGAATACGATCTGAATTTGTCGACCGAGATTCATCAATGGATTCGGACAGCCTTACCCACCCCGAAGTAGATCGCAGCTCACCATTGTCGCAGGGACCAGACCCTGATAAGCCGCCGTGGGTACCGTGGCTCCCATCCACTGACCGCAGAAGCCGCGCAATCCATTGGTGTCCCTGAGTGGGCCGCTATGGGACACCCGGCTAGCTCGATATAGAGGCGGCTTGAGAGACAGTGGCTTCGGCGCCCGCTTAGGCTCTCTTGAGCGCTCCATCAGGAGTGACGTGGCTGCCCGCCGTCAGGCGTGGCATCGCGGTGCCGGGCCGACATCAGCCGGCTGAGCACCTCGCATAGAGGAATGCACCGAGATGTCGGGCTGCCTCAAGAAGCGCCACCCGTCTCAGGTGGCTGCACTGCTGGCTCTACGGGCGATTTAGAGGCGGAGTCCGGACGCCGAGCGCAAGCGACCGAAGGGCGCCCATTTTTGTTCCAGTGTCGCAGGCAGTAGCACCCAACTTCCAAGTCGGCGACCCAGTCCCCACCGTGGCAGAGGGCCCGCCAGCCACGCCCGCCCCTCCCATAGTGAGCCGCATTGGGACGCTGCGCCGAATCCGCAAGCGATGTCATCACCGCGGCACCGCTCGGCACGCGACCGTCAAGTTCCCCAATCGGCCGGTCTTTGCCCCTACCGTCGTCACATGCACCGAAAACTGGTCCAAGTCGACACAGACGATGACGGCGATGTGCGCTACCGCGCTCGCGCATCTAGCACGACCGAGTAGTCGCGCCCCCTGCAAGCAGGCGCGGCTACTCACTTGGCACGCCACGACTACAGCCACACGCACGGGGGAGAATACGACCTATGAAGCTGTCCAGGCCAGGCGCCGTTGTCGGAGTCATCGCCCTCACGGTGGGAGCGTTCGCCGCAGGGAACTGGGCCGGTAGCCGCGAGGACACGGACACGTCCTTCGCCGCGACGCCCACGCTGCCGCCGACCGCAACGCCGTCAACGCCGTCAACGCCGTCAACGCCGTCAACGCCGTCAACGCCGTCAGCCACGAGCGCCGCGCCCACCAGCGAGGCGGTGCCGCGCAGCCCACGCGGCCACATCGTGAAGGGACTCGGCGAGGTGGGCGGGTTCACGCACCCAGACGACACGACGCCGACGCTCGACGAGCTCGTCCTCTCGTTCACGATCGACGACATCCGGGTGGACGCGCCCTGCCCGAGCGAGTACGCGCAGCCACCGCAGAACGGGCACTTCCTGGCGCTGGACATCCGTGCGTCCACGACCGAGACCTACCCCGCGGACCAGCTCGTCTTCGCGATGAACCCCGCGGACTTCTCCCTGGTGGGTCCCGACGGCGTGACGATTTCCAACATCGCGACCGCGCCGACCTACTCGTGCATCAGCTACGACGATCCCAGCGTCTTCCCGTCCGACATGTTCGTGCCGGCGTCGCAGTACCGAGGCACCGTCATCCTGGACGTTCCGTCCACCACCGGCACGCTCATCTACACGCCGATGGGTCAGCCCACCGGGTGGGAGTGGAGCTTCTAAGGTCATGGTTGAGAGGCTCCAGGCGTTCCCGCGCCCGACGCGAACGCGCTCGCCCGGACCGCATAGAGGCGGACGTTTCAGCATCCACGACGTCATCAACAACTACGCCGCTGGGCTCCGTGCGGCGGACCTCGACTGGGACCTCACCTACTTCGGGCAGCTCTACACATCTGAGGTGGCCGTCTCGGACTGACGTCGAAGCTCCACCTCGTAACGGCCCTGGACTGGGCTGTGCAGGTGTCCCCAAGTGGGCCGCTTGGGGACATAGTCGCTAGCGCTGGCACATAAGATCCTCATCGAGTTCTCGATCGACTCCGTCGGCAAGCAGTGTTGTGCCCCGGCGGGCTACGACGATTCTGGCCATTCGCAGCAGGCTGGCCGTCAAGTCAGTGTCACTGGTCGCTGCATCACGAACGAGGGTGCGCGAATCCGCGTCGATCGAGGCGACATCCCGGAGTCGGTCACCACGTCGCTGCGCGTCGGCCCGACGGTTCAGGTGCCTGCGGCGGTGAAGGTGCGGGTGCTCCTCGGCGGAGTTCAGCGCGCCGACTACACCGGACCATCGTGGCGGCTTTGGCTGAGCCTCAGCGACGTACGCTGACGACGAGACTCCCTGACTGGCTCTCCGGTCACATCAGGTTGGTAGGTGGCCGCTGCCGGGAGGAGGCCTGGGCCGGTGCTCCTCCCGGCAGAGCCGGTGCGCAGGTGCCTGCGGAGTCAGGCACCGGAGTCCAGATTCATCGAGCCGCCCCGCCGGAACGGGCAGCGCTCCGCCACAAATTCCGCGGTCGACCGGTAGCCGGCCTGCGCCGCGGCGGCGCGGATATCCACCGTGCTCGCGCGCAGCCACCAGATGTCGGACCGGGTGTCATCGGGCGGTCGGGCCGGGGCCGGTGCCCGTGGCCCAGAGGCCGGAGCCGGTCTGCGGACCTTCGCCATCGCCTCGGCCATGGTCGCCTGCATCTCGCGGACGCGGCGTCGCGTGTCGTCGCTCGGTCGCGTCGTGCTTGCGCGGCTATCCGCGGCGACGGGAGCGCTGGGTCCGCCGGCCAGCATCGCCCGCCGGACCCGCTCGCGCAGCGGCATCGCCGCCTCCCGCTCCAGCTCGGCGACAGCCTCATCGACGCGGCGCTCAAACTCCTCCCGCCGCCGCTGCTCGCGCCGCGCTAAGTCGTGCTGGCGGCGCAGCGCGGTGTCCTTGTCCCGCTCAGCGCGCCGCCGGGCGAGGTCACCGCGGGCCTCCGCCTCGCGGCGTGCCCGCCAGGCGCGGGCCTCCGGACCAAAACCGTCGGGACGGTAGATCATCGGAAACGTCCTCCTTGGCCCGACCGGGCCAGCTGGGTGCGAAGCCCGCCACCGCCGTCGGTGCCGCGTGCAGGCGACGGACCGTTGCGCAGGCTGGCGCTGGTGTTGCTGTAGGCGGGGAACACCACCGGGCCGAGCTCGGGGACCTTCACCTCGACGAGCGTGCGGCGCAGCGACCCCCGCTCACTCGGCTCGTAGAGCAGCGTCAGCAACTCGCGGTCGTCCTTGATGACCTTGCCCTGCGCGTCCCGCCACTCCTCGCGGACTACGGTGAACCGGAAGCTCATGCCGTTGATCGCCCCGGAGGCGATCGCCGTGCGCACCGGCTCCGTCAGCCAGGTCTCGTGCAGCCGGGCGGTCACGGCCAAACCACGATCGTCCTCGGCGAGTTCGGTGATGACCCCGATGGGGATCGAGCCGACTAGCGGGTGGCGGCCGTGATCGAACTGGAGCACCGGCGTCTTCTCGCGGATAGATCGGCGGAAAGCGCCAGGAGCGATCGACTCCAGGAATCGCCCCTCCCAGGAGTCGATCAACGTCTCCGAGCCGAAGACGGCGGCGTACCCCTCGAAGTCCAGCCCGTCGTCGGGCTCGGTGGCCGCTGAGCGGGTGAGCGTGAAGGGCAGCGTCCGGCGCAGCCCTCGCGCGTCAGCCGGCGCAGCGACGCTCCGCAGCATGGGCGAGGACCGCGGCCCGCGAGCAGCGCCACGCACGTCCGACACGTCGGGCGCCGAGACAGCCGGCCGCGGCGAGGTCGCGGACGCGCCGCTCGCCAAGGCCGAGCAGCTGGGCCGCCTCGGCGGTGTCGACCTCGTCGTCATGTCGCAAGGTTGCCGCGACCGGCCCGGCGGCCGTTGCCGCGCTGCCGTCAGCGGCAGTCGCCTCCACCGCGAGCCAGTCGTCAGCCGCCTCGTGGATCGACCTCAGTGCCCGGACGAACGCCTGACGCTGCCGCGGCGACAGTGGATCGACGATCGTCCGCCAAGCCGCCGGATCAGCCAGCACCCTCTTCAGGACCTGGTTAATAGCCCAGGCGCTGTAGCCGGCCACAGACGCGACCCGCGGCGTCGGCTCGCCCGGCGGCGGCCACGGCATCGTCACCCCAACCCTTCCCCGTCGTCATCGACTGGCTCTCCCGCGGGGGGAACGGGACGCGGGGGCAGCTGAAGCGGGACGCCACGGGCGGCAGTGATGGCGATCTCGATGTCGTCAGCGGCCTCAGTCAGCAGTCGGTAGGCGGAGGCGAGGTGGCTCCAGATCGCGTTGGCGTCGTGGTCGAAGAAGGCCCGCCGGATGTGGGCACGAGCCTCGATTCGCCGCCGGTCTGCGTTGTCGAGCGCGGTGAGCTCAGCGGCAACGGTGCGGAGGGCATTTGCAGGATGGCTGCGGTGATCGGTCACAGGGAACTGCTCCATCGGGAAGGGGGAGTGGGCATTTGGCGGGGGTAGCGGAACGTCGCGGTGTCGGGAGGCTTAAACGGCAGCAGCTCAGGCGGCGTCTCGCCGCTCACGACCGACCCCCGGCGTCCTCAGGCCGCGGGTGCAGCGCCCGCCACACGGCCTCCCCGTCCACCTGCGGATGGGCGTTGAGCCACCGACGGATCACCCGCGCCCACCGCGCCCAGGCGGCCACGTAGGCGTGCTCCTCGGGGCCCCAGGCGTCGGCGTCGTCCGCGGGCTCCCGCGCCGAGGCGTCGTCGGTCCACTGGCGTACCCGAAACTCGCGCAGCGCGAGGGGCAGGACGGCCCGAGGGTCCGAATCCGGACCGTCGGCGGTCACGACGCGGACCCCGGCGGGGTGCGCCCTAGCCGGTCACCGTGGAGCGCGCGCAGCTGCGCCAGCCGGCCGCCGCCCTTCGGCCGGGCGGCGGCCGGCTCCTCCGGCCGCGCCAGCGCCGCCAAGATGCGCGTCAACGCGAGCCGCTGCGACCGGGCTTCAGCGAGGCACAGACGCCGTTCAGCGCCGTTTGCGGCCGCTATCAGGGCCTCCACGTCGACCAACGCGTCGGCGGTACGCGCCGCCTCCACCGCCAGCGCACGCTGCGCCGGGGTGAGGACATAGCCGCTGGTCAGGTCGCGGAACAACTTCCTCCCGGCCGGGCCCAACCCAGCCGGTGCACGTTCACTCACGGGTGTCTCCTGTCGGTGTCGTGGGGCTCCGGCACGTTCGGCCGGGGAGGGAGCTCCTCTGACCGGCGGCGGGGTCTGAGAGGCCGCGGGCTTGCGTGACCCCGACCCTCCGGGGGTGGTTCCGCTTGTCACGGATGACACGGCGCTGACCTGCGCGGCGTTGCGTACGTACGCGAACGGGACGTCATTTTTTTCCGGAGATTCGCCACGGCATCGGCGGGGTGGCGATTCGCACGTGACCTAGTGGCACCCCAACCCCCCGGGGATGGTCACGACGGCGGGACCCGGCGGGAGGTCGGTCGCTCCACGCGGTAGACCTCGGCCGGGTCGCCCCACCTGCGCACGAGCAGGCCGCTGCGGGGATCGGCGCGGGCTGCGGTAGTCGCGCCGCCGGCTGAGCGGTTGCAGCGTGCGTGCGCTGGTCCGCGGTAGCCGACGCCGGTGTCGTGGTGGTCGAGATCCCACTCGGCGTCAGGTGCGATGGCGCGGTCGGGTTCGAGGCAGACCAGTGCGGCGCACCGTGCCTGTCCGGCCTGCACGACGGGACGCCAGCGTGCGCGTTCGCGTCGGTGTGCTGGTCCGTACCGCTCGTTGTGCGCGTCCGCGTCGCGGGTCACGCGTGGTCCTCGGTCAGCGGCTCGGTCTGCTCCTCGCTCTGCTGCTCGGCGAGCGCGCTCGGCCACTGCTGTTCGTGGTGCTCCCACTGATCGGCCATGCGACCGACTGATCGGTACGTGGGCGGAACGCCTGGACCTCGTGCGTTGCGCTGCTGTCGTCGTCGCCGTGCTGCGCCCTTGCGACTCGGCATGTCGTTGCCCTCGCTCCCTGTGTTCGGTGCTGCTGCTCGTGCTCGTCCTGCTCGGTCGTGGTGCTCGGTCGTGCTGCTCGTGCTCGTGGTCAACCAGGTGTCACCTCGTAGACCACGCTTGAAGGCGTTGTCAGCACCGTCGAGCGGTCTGGTCGCGCTGCTCGGGCTCGTGCTGCTCGTGCTGCTCGTGCTCGTGTGTGCTGCTCGGTCGTGCGCGATGCGGTTGTGCGTGGGCTGGTCGTGCGGGTCTTGGTTGTGGTCCCCCGGCCGCAGGCGGGGGAGCGGGGCGGGCGCCGCCTGGGGCCGGGGATGCCGGGGGCCGGGGATGCCGGGGGCCATGGCGCCGCAGGCGGGGTACTCGCGCTCGGTGTCGAGGACGTCGTCACCCGGAACCGGGACGGTCTCGTCGAGGTCGGTCACGTGCTCGGTCATGCCTGACTCCCAGGGGCGGGGGTGTGCTCACGGAGGGGGGGAGGGGGTGTCTTCGGGCGGGCCGGTGCCGGGGGCGCTCGCCGTGGTGGTCACCGTCCGGGACCTCGGAGGGCACGGGCCAGCCGCTCCCGCCGACCCATGAGGTGAGGTCGGCAGACCGTGCACGGAACGGCCCGCCCGTCCGGGGCGTCCGGCAGCCAGCCGCCGCTGCACGCCGGATCGTGACTCGGGGCCGGCGTGGGGGTGTCGGCGTTGACGTCGTCGATCGGCTCCCCGTACCGGTCGAGACGGCCGCTCACCCGGCCGCCTGACGTCGGGCCCACTCGCGCTCCTGCTGCCGGCGGCGAGCCGCCTCGACCGCTTGCTGCCGAGCGACCAGCTCGTCGTCGTCCGGGACTATCAGTGCGGGACGGACGGGCGGCGAGTCGTCATCCCTCTCGCGCGCGTCAGTAACAGGGTCCTCCGTAACTGCTTGCCTTCCTGCCTTCCTTCCTTCCTGTGCTGTCCCGGGGACACGTCCCCCGGGACGTCCCCGGGGACGGTCTCCCGGCACATCCCCGGGGACGGTCCCGGGGACAGCAGCCTTCTCGGCCGCCTCGGCCCGCTGTCGGGCTTTCTTTTCGCGGTCCCGACGGCGGGCGTTCTCCAGCACCTCCAGCTCGTCACGGCTGGTCTGCGTGGCGGCGAAGTCGACGAGAGTCAGCTGGTCACCGTCCACCCTGACCAGCTCGAGGCGCACCAGCTCCGGCACACACTCCGGCCGGACACGGGTGATCAGTTCGAGCTCGGACAGCTCGACGACGCCGTCAGTCCGGTTCGCGACGGCGTACAGCAGGACGTTGATGAACGTCCGGTGTGCTGCGTCGCTTGCCCGGTTGAGCCGCCGGTCGAGCAGCCACCGCTCGGGCAGCCGGGCGTCCGTCACCGCTCGGACCCGAGGTCATGTCCGCCCGCACCTGCCTCGGCCGGGCGGACGAGGACGACGGACCCGCGCAGTAGCAGCGCGAGAAGGTCTCGCTCGGCGGGGGTGAATGGCACTTCGGCCAGCCGGTCGGCGGCGCGCTTGACGTGCTCCTCGTACGGGATGGGCTGCGACGTCTGGGCGCGGCTGCTCATCGGGCCGCCCCCTTGCGGGCGTCCGCGGCCTGTCGGCGGGCCTGGGCGCTCTTGAGCGCCATGCGCTTGTAGTGGGCGCTGCGCAGGTGTTCGGCGCGGCGGGCCCGCTCGGCGGCTGGCAAGACGCCGTCTGGGTCGGCTTCGCGCTCGAAGCGCTCGGCGAGGGCCTGGCGAGCGTTGGCGGTGCGGGCGGCCGGATCGGCGGTGCGCGCCCACGACGAGTGGGCTGCGATGGACGCGACGAGAGCGCGGGCTTCAGGGCTGTGCGCGGGCACGGCGGAGTCATCCTCTCGATGACTCCAGCCGCCCTGAGCTGGATCGGCGCCGAGGCGCTTTCGGCCGCTACCGGCCTGGCACTAACCAGGACTGTACAGCGTTCAGGGCGCCGGTTTCACCACGCGGGTTACAACTCGCCGCCCTGAACGCTCGGCGTCCACGGCCCACGCCTGGACGTCGTCCGGGTCCAGCTCGAACATGCCGTCATCGACGCACCAGACAAGCGGGGAAGCGAGTCCGGGCACGGGCCACTCAACGACCGGGCCGGCGGGTACACGACTGCGCCGCAGGGCCTCGGACTGCTGCCATCGGCTCGTGACGACGAGGCCGTCGGCCAGGTCGGTAACCCGAAGTTCTCGGCCGTCGGGCGTGAAGACCGGTTCGGTGTGGTGGTAGTTCCGCACCCGGTGCACGGCGCCCACGGGGCCGTTGCACTGAGGGCAGCGAAGCTCGATGACCTTCACGACCTGCTCAGCGTTCACAGCGGCTCCTTCCGCTCGATGACGACGGTCTCGGGTCGGAACGTCCGTGTGCCCCGGCCGGGCGGGTGCAGCCGCACCGTCATCAGCAGGTCGATGACGGCGCGGCGGCGAGCTACCGACAGCGCGTCCCACGCGGCTCGGACGTTCTCGGCGTGCACCAGCGGCCCGAGGACGTCGACGCGGCCGGCGTCGGCGAGCTCGGCCTCTGCGGCAGCCAGCCGCTCGCGCAGACGCTCGGTGGCGGCGCGCAGCTGGGACGCGGTCAGGGCGCCGTCGGCGAACTCGACGGCCAGCGCGTCGAGGCGGGTCCGTAGGGCGACCGCCTGTTCCCGCAGCTTCCCGACGTCCGGCCGCTGGTTGTCGGCCAGCAGCCCGATCGCGTCGGGCCGGGACAGCCGCTCGATGACGACGGCGGAGACGTAGTCCTCGACCGGTTCGGCGCTCCGCTGCACATGCTTCATGCTCGGGCACCGGATGATGCGGCCCTGACCCTTGGTCGCCCCGCCACCGTGGCAGGACAACCCGCATACGGCGCAGCGAGCGACACCGGTCAGCAGCCCGCGGGCGTTGGCCGCCGCCGTCCGTCGGCTCGGGTCGCGCAGGAGGTCCACGGCGGCCCGCCAGGTGCCCTCGTCCACGATCGGCGGCCATGCTGCCGGTCCGGTGATGTGCCCGTCGCGGTACACGCGCGAGCCGTTGGCGGCCCGGCGGTCGTCCTCGGAGACGTGCGAGCGCAGCGCTGCGTTGCGGGGGTTGAGCAGGACGTCGCGGGCGGATGAGCGGGTGAACGGGCGGCCCTGCCCTGTCTGGAACCCCTTGTCGTTCCACATGCGGGCGACCTCGGCGACGGGCTCGCCGGAGAGGATCGCCCGGTACCCGGCGTAGACGGCGGCGGCCTCGTCCTCGCGGACGGTCATGCCGGTCTCCGCGTACCCGAACGGGCGCCTTCCCCCGACCCGGCGACCTGCCTGCGCGGCCTGCGCCTGTGCGGCCTTCTGCCGGTCGCTCTTGAGTTCGATCTCGTAGCGGGCGACCGAGGACAGCTGGTCGGCGACCAGCCGGCCACCGGCGGTCGACAGGTCGAGGTCGGCGCCGTTGACGAGGGAGATGGTCACGCCCTTGGCCTGGCACAGCTCGTAGAGCCGGACCTCGTCGCGTCGGCTGCGCTGTAGCCGGTCCAGCGACCAGGCGACGACGACCTGGACCTCTCCGGAGTCGATGCGGCGGAGCATTGACTCGAACCCGTCACGCTTGCGGCTGCCTGCCTTCGCCGAGCGGTCGTTGTCCCGCTCGTCGCCGAGCCAGGTCCAGCCGCGCTCGCGGGCGCGCCGCTCGGTGGCCTCCCGCTGGCGGGTCACACCAGCGGCGAGACCCGTCCGGTCCTCGGAGATGCGCAGATACCCAAGCGCGTTCGCCATGGTATCGACACTACAGCTACACCGTTGTCCTCGTCACCCGCAGCACGCGGTCCAGCCCCCGGACCGACAGCACCCCGCGGTCGAGCGCCCGCTCGGCCAGGGCCAGCGCCGGCCGGGGCACCGTCCAGCGCTCGCGCAGCAGCCGGCCGGGCACCTGGCTGTTGAGCGCCAGGCCGGCGCGGCCCAGCCGGGCGGCCGAGGCCGCTCGCGCGGCCGCGACCCGGGCGGCCACCTGCGCGGTCGACTCCGGTGGCTCCTGCCCGCGCAGCCAGGCCGCTCGCGTCACCGGCGGCAGGTCCACGCGCAGGTCGATGCGGTCGAGCAGCGGGCCCGACAGCCGGGCCTGGTAGCGGCGGCGTTCCAGCGGGCTGCACGTGCAGGCGGCGTCCCCGGCCGCGCCGGCGCAGGGACACGGGTTGGCGGCCAGCACCAGCTGCGCGCGGCACGGGAAGGTCGCCGACCCCGACGCGCGGGCGATGGTGACCGCGCCGCGCTCCAGTGGCTGGCGCAGCGTGTCCAGGGTCGCGCGGGAGAACTCCGGCGCCTCGTCGAGGAAGAGGACACCCCGGTGGGCCCGGCACAGGGCACCGGGCCGGATCGCTCCCGAGCCGCCGCCGACGAGCGCCGCCATCGTCGCCGAGTGGTGCGGCGCCTCGAACGGCGGCCGGCTCACCAGGGGCACACCCGGCGGCAGCGTGCCGGCGACCGAGTGGATGCCGGTGACCTCCAGGGCGGCCCGCTCGTCGAGGACGGGCAGCAGCCCGGGCAGCCGCTCGGCGAGCATCGTCTTGCCCGCGCCCGGCGGCCCGGTGAGGAACAGGTGGTGCCCGCCGGCCGCCGCCACCTCGACCGCGCGCCGGCCGGCGGCCTGCCCGACGACGTCGCCGAGGTCGGGGACCGGCCCCGGCGGGGGCAGGGGTCCGCGGACGTGCGGCAACAGGCGGGCGTGGCCCGACAGGTGGGCCACCAGGTCGCCGAGGGTCGCCGCCGGCAGGACCTCGACGCCGTGCACCAGCGCGGCCTCCTCCGCGTTGCCGGCCGGGACCACGACGGCGCCGTGCCCGGCCGCCGCCGCGGCCAGCACCGCCGGCAGGACGCCGCGGACCGCCCGCACGGAGCCGTCGAGCCCGAGCTCACCGAGCAGGACGAGCCCGTCGGCGGCGTCGGCGGGGACGGTGCCGGCCGCGGCGAGGACGGCGGCGGCCAGCGCCAGGTCGAACCCACTCCCCTGCTTGGGCATCGACGCCGGGGACAACCCGATGGTGATCCGGCGCATCGGCCAGGAGGCGCCGGTGTTGACCACCGCGGCGCGGACGCGGTCGACCGACTGGCGCACGACGGCGTCGGGGAGGCCGACCAGGACCACCCCCGGAACACCGGCCGACATGTCCACCTCGACCTCGACCATGGCGCCGCTGACGCCGGCCAGGCCCACCGACCAGGTGCGGGCCAGCGTCACGAGAAGGCCCCGCGCAGGTGCGTCACCAGAGCCGGCCGCTCCGGCCGCACGAGGACACCCACGACGTCGAAGCGGAGGTCGGGCGCGTGCTGGTCGTGCGCCGCCAGCCAGCGCTGGGCCAGCGTGCGCAGCCGCCGCTGCTTGGCGGGGGTGACCGCCTCCACCGGGTGGCCGAAGCCGGTGGCGCGGCGGGTCTTGACCTCGCAGAAGACGATCGCCGACCCGTCGCGGGCGACGATGTCGAGCTCGCCGTCGCGACAGCGCCAGTTGCGGTCGAGGACGAGCAGCCCGGCGTCGGTGAGGTAGACCGCCGCGATGGCCTCGCCCCGGCTGCCGAGTTCGGTGGTGGTGGTCACCCGCCGACCGTCGCCGCTCCGGCCGCCGCCGGGGTGCCGTGGCGGCTCCCTGTGGACGGCGCGGCGGGCTGTGGACGGTCCGGGCGGCGACGTCGTCCCGGTCGGTCAGCCTGCCGGGCGTGCGGAGCGGATCAGGTCAGCCGGGGGCCGTCGGGCAGCTCGAGGTCGGGCTTGTCCAGCTCCTCGACGTTGACGTCCTTGAACGTCAGCACCCGGACGTTGCGCACGAAGCGCGCCGGCCGGTACATGTCCCAGACCCAGGCGTCGGAGAGCTTGAGCTCGAAGAACACCTCGCCGCCGGCCTCGCGGACCTGCAGGTCCACGGAGTTGGCGAGGTAGAAGCGCCGCTCGGTCTCCACCACGTAGGTGAACTGTCGGACGATGTCCCGGTACTCGCGATAGAGCTGCAGCTCCATCTCGGTCTCGTACTTCTCCAGGTCCTCGGTGCTCATCGAGGCTCTCCGGACACAGGGCGCATGCCCCCATCATCGACCATGCCGCCGGGACCGGTGAGTTGGAGCTCCCGGTCGGCGTGTGCGGCACGGCTGTGGGCCTCGCGGATGTGGGCCCCGCGGATGTGGGCCTCGCGGGCGCGCACCACGTTGACGAAGCGCGACCGGTGCTCGGGGCAGGGACCGTGACGCTCGAGGGCGGCGGTGTGGGCCTCGGTCGTGTAGCCCTTGTGCACCGCGAAGTCGTACTGCGGGAAGCGCTCGTGCAGGTCGAGCATGATGCGGTCGCGCGCGACCTTGGCGAGCACCGACGCCGCGGCCACGCAGGCGGCGACCCGGTCGCCCTTCCAGACGGCGAGGTTCGGCCGCCCGAGCCCCGGCACGGGGAACCCGTCGGTGAGGACGTAGTCGGCCGCGGGGTCGAGCGCGCAGACCGCGCGGCGCAGCGCCTCGAGGTTGGTCACGTGCATGCCGCGCGCGTCGAGGTCGGCGACCGGGATGACCACGACCGACCAGGCGACGGCGCGCGCGACGATCTCGTCGTGGACCCGGTCGCGGCTGGCGGCGGTCAGCAGCTTGGAGTCGGCCAGGCCGGGGACGCGGCCGCGGCGGCCGGCGGGCAGGACGCACGCGGCGGCGACGAGCGGGCCGGCGCAGGCGCCGCGCCCGGCCTCGTCGGCACCGGCCACGGCGGTGAAGCCGCGGCGGCGCAGCGAGCGCTCCATGTCCCAGAGGGCGTCGTGGGGCGCGGGTGCGGCGGAGCGGGAGGTCCGGGGGGACGCTGCCCGGTGCGGGAGGGGAAGACGGCCGGCCATCGCCGTCCGACACTACGACGGTGCGGCCGGGGCGGGGACGGCCGGACGCCGGACGACCGCGGGCCGGTCCCCGGGGTCAAGGGGGACCGGCCCGCGGACCGGGGCCGGGCCGGCTGGCGGCCGGCGGGGCACCTCCCGGACCGCCGAGGAGGCGGGCGGCCCGGGCGTGGTGCGCCGGGCCCGGCGGGGATGCGCGCCGGGCCCGGGCGTCGGGGGTCAGACCTCGGCCGGGGCCGGGGCCGCGGCGGTCATCCCGTGCGCGCCGCAGGTGCAGGCGGCCGGGTTCCGCGAGGACAGGACCAGCGAGACGGCGTGCGCCCGGTCGCGGGCACCCAGCTTGCGCAGGATCGCCTTCACGTGGGACTTGACGGTGTCCTCGCTGATGAACAGGTTGCGGCCGATCTGCCGGTTGGACTGGCCCTGCAGGAGCTCGTCGAGGACGTCGGACTCGCGGCGGGTCAGCGGGACCTCGGGGGTCAGCGGCTTGCCGACCGGAGCGGCCGAGGGCTCGACGCGGCGGATCTGCGGGTCAACGACGGTGCGGCCGGCGCGGACGGCCAGGACCGCCCAGCCGAGCAGGGTCGGCGAGGTGTTCAGCAGCAGGTAGCCGCGGACTCCGGCGGCGACCGCCTCGTTCACCACGGCCGGGTCCTCGGAGGTCGCCAGGGCGATGACGGCCACCCGCGGGAAGCGGCGGCGCAGGTCGCGGACGACGTTGAGGGTGGCGGCACGACCGGCGCCCATCTCCACGACCACGGCGTCGGGATGGGCCGTCTCCACCAGGGTCAGCGCCCGGCGCATCTCCCCGGGGGTGCCGACCGACTGCATGCCGGCGGTCTCGTTGATCATGCTGGCCAGACCGCGGCGCAGGACGGGGGCGTCGGCGAGGACGAGGACGCGGGTGACGCCTCGGGCGGCGCTCGCCATGGGTGCGGACACGACGTACTCCATTTCGGTGGACCGAGTTGCTCTCGAACACCTCATCGGAGTGGAATGGCTGGTCCTTGAACACTTCTCGGATGTTTTTCCGCGACTTTCTGCACCGGGCCGGAATGGGTCGACCCGTCACGGGAGAAACACCGCGCCGTGACACGTCCCGCATTGTCGACATGGTGACGCCATTTACGAGAATGGCGCGGGAAGGACCGGACACACGACGACGGCGCCGCCCCGCGGGGGACGACGCCGTCGTGGGGCGGGTGCGGGCAGCCGCGCTAGCGGTCGGCGGTGCGGCGCAGCCGCCGCCGGCGGTGCCACACCGTCACGGGCAGCGCGCCGACCAGGCCCGCACCGACGGGGAGCGCCGAGCCGGCGGGGCTCAGGGTGTCGGACGGGGCCACGGACGAGGCCTCGGTGTGCTGGATGTCGGGGTCGTCGAGGGTGCCGAAGCGGTTGATCGGCCAGACGATGAGCGCGGCCTTGCCGATGACGTCGTCCACGGCGATCGTCCCGCTGTAGCGGTCACCGACGTGGGAGCGCGAGTCGGCCGACGCCGAGCGGTGGTCGCCCATCACCCACAACCGGCCCTCGGGGACGGTCACCGCGTCGAACGCGCGGCTCTCCAGGGGCGTGTTCTCGTAGATGTAGGGCTCGTCGAGGGGCTGACCGTCGACGGTCACCCGGCCCTCGGCGTCGCAGCACTGCACGGTCTGGCCCCCCGTGGCGATGACCCGCTTGACGTAGTCGTCCTCGCTCGGTGGCGCGACGCCGACCGTGCGGCCCAGCCACAGCAGCGCGCCGGTGAACCAGTTGTCCGGCTCCTGGACGTCGACCTCGGGCACCCAGGTGTCGGGGCCCTGGAAGACGACGATGTCGCCCGGCTCGGGATCGCCGAACCAGTACGGGACCTTGTTCACGAGCACCCGGTCACCGGTGCACCCGGGGCAGCCGTGCAGCGTCTGCTCCATCGACCCGGACGGGATGAAGAACGCCTGCGCGAAGAAGGTCTTGACCACCAGCGCCAGCACGAAGGCCACCAGGAGCAGCACCGGCAGCTCGCGCAGCAGCGAGGTCTCCGACCGCTGGCCCCGTTGCCGGTGCCAGCGGCGGCCGGCGGCCTCGGCTCCGGAGGGGGGACCGTCCCCTGGAATGACGTCGGCGGGCTCCCCGGACCGGTCGCTGCTCATCGGGAGCCAGCGTACGGCCGTGGGGAGCCCGCCGCGGACAGGCCGGGTCGGGCCGGCCGGGAGGTCGTCAGCGCGCGACGGTCTCGCGACGCTCCTTGATCTTCGCGGCCTTGCCGCGCAGCTCGCGGAGGTAGTACAGCTTGGCGCGACGGACGTCGCCGCGGGTGACGAGCTCGATCCGCTCGACGACCGGGGTGTGCACCGGGAAGGTGCGCTCGACGCCCACGCCGAAGCTCACCTTGCGGACGGTGAAGGTCTCGCGGATCCCGCCGCCCTGGCGGCGGATGACCACGCCCTGGAAGACCTGGATGCGTGACCGGTTGCCCTCGACGACGCGGACGTGCACCTTGACGGTGTCCCCCGGACGGAAGACGGGGATGTCGTCGCGCAAGGAGTCGGCGTCGAGTACGTCCAGGGTGTTCATCGCAGCATTCCTCGGTCTCAGCGGTGGCTCGTCGTCGGCCCGGCAGCGGGTGCCCCGCGCTCCGGTCCAGATGGCTGCGACTCCGGGAGGGAGTGCCCGTCGGCGGGCGCCTCCGGTCTGCAGCAGCTCTCTACTGTGCCACATCCGCGCCGGGCTGCCGAGCGGACCCCGGGCGGGCACGGCTCAGTCGACGACGCGGGGAGGGCGGCGCCACGGTCCGGCGAGCAGCTCGGGCAGCACCGCGGCCAGCTCGCGGGGCGCGAACGCCTCGGCCGAGGCGGCGACCTCGGCCGGCGTCCACCAGCGGTGCGGCTCCTCGCCGAGCAGCTCCAGCTCCGTGCGCCCGGCCGGGTCCACCTCGTGCACGACGTCGCGCAGCACGAAGAAGGTCTCGCGCGAGTCGACCTGCACGCCGGCGAAGGGCCCCACGTGCCGCCGGAACCACACCGGGCCCTCGAGCGCCGCGGGGTCGACGACCAGGCCGATCTCCTCGGACAGCTCCCGGACGGCGGCCTGCCGGACGGTCTCGCCGTCCTCCACTCCCCCGCCGGGCGTGTACCAGAACAGTACGTCGCCGGGCGGGATGGCGGGGTCGGTCAGCCGCGCGCCGAGCAGCAGCACCCGCCCGTCGGGGTCGAGGACGACGACCCGCGCCGTCGGCCGCACCCACGCCTTCTCAGGCACCGTCGAGGACCGCCCGGTCGGCCGGCGAGAGGGCGTCCTCGGGCAGAGCGGCCAGCAGGTCCGGACGCCGGTCCGCCGTCCGCCGCAGCGACTCCGCCCGCCGCCACCGGGCGATCGCGGCGTGGTCGCCCGAGAGCAGCACCGGCGGGACGTCGAACCCGCGCCAGGAGGCCGGCCGGGTGTAGGAGGGGCCCTCGAGCAGCCCGTCGGCGTGCGAGTCGTCCTCGACCGACTCGCGGTTGCCGACGACGCCGGGCAGCAGCCGGGTGACCGCCTCGACCATCACCAGCACCGCCGACTCGCCGCCGGCCAGCACGTAGTCGCCGATCGAGACCTCCGACACCGGCCCGGCCGCCGCGGCCCACTCGGCCACCCGCTGGTCGATGCCCTCGTAGCGGCCGCAGGCGAAGACCAGCCCGGGCTCGGCGGCCCACTGCGCGGCGACGGCCTGGGTGAACGGGCGCCCGGCCGGCGTCGGCACCACCAGGCGGGTGCCGGGCGGGCGGACGGCCTCCAGGGCGCGCGCCCACGGCTCGGGGCGCATGACCATGCCGGGGCCGCCGCCGTAGGGGGCGTCGTCGACGGTGCGGTGGACGTCGTCGGTCCACTGCCGGAGGTCGTGCACGCCGGTGGCGACCAGGCCGCGCTCGGCGGCCCTGCCCAGCAGCGACTGGCGCAGCGGGGCGAGGTACTCGGGGAAGATCGTGACGACGTCGACGCGGTAGGGGCCGCTCACAGGTCGAGCAGCCCCTCCGGCGGGTCGACGACCACGACACCACCGGCGAGGTCGACGGTGGGCACGATCGCCGCGACGAAGGGCACCAGCAGCTCGCCTCCACCGGTGCGCGCGACGACCAGCAGGTCGGCGCCCTCGTGGCGCACGGCGGTGACGGTGCCCAGCGGGGCGCCGTCGGTCAGCCGGGCGGCCAGGCCGACGAGCTGGTGGTCGTAGTAGGCGTCGGGGTCCTCCAGCGGCGGGAGGTCGGCGACCGGCACGTGCAGCTCGGTGTCGCGCAGCTCCTCGGCCGCCTCGCGGCTCTCCACGCCGGCGACGGTGAGCAGCAGCACCTCGCGGTGCCAGCGCACGCCGGCCACGGTCAGCGGACCGCGGGCGGCGGGTTCGGTTAGCAGGACGGCGCCGGGGACGAAGCGGTCGTCCGGGTCGTCGGTGCGCACCTCGACGGTCACCTCACCACGGACACCGTGGGGCCGGCCGATGCGGCCGACCACCACGGTGTCCGGTGGGGTCGAGGCGTCCAAGGGACGGCGGGGCTCAGCGCCCGTCGGTGTCGACGACGTCGACCCGCACGCCACGGCCGCCCACACCGGTCATCACCGTGCGCAGGGCCTTGGCGGTGCGCCCGCCACGGCCGATCACCTTGCCGAGGTCGTCGGGGTGCACCCGGACCTCGAGGGTCTTGCCGCGGCGACCACCGACCAGGTCCACGGTGACGTCGCGGGGGTGGTCGACGATGCCCTTGACCAGGTGCTCGAGCGCCTCTTCGAGCACGTCTTACTCGGCGGGCGTCTCGGCGGCGTCGGTGCCCGCCGCGTCGTCGGCCTTGGGGGCGGCCTTCTTCTTGGGCGTGGTGGCGCCGGCGGCGGGCTCGTCGCCGTTGTTGCGCACGAGCTCCTCGTAGAGGGCCTTGCGGTCGGGCTTGGGGGCGGCGACCTTCATGGGCGGCGGCGCCGGCTCGCCCTTGAACTTCTGCCAGTCACCGGTGACCCGGAGGATGGCGGCGACGGCCTCGGTCGGCTGCGCGCCGACGCCCAGCCAGTACTGCGCGCGCTCACTGTCGACCTCGATGAAGGAGGGGTCCTCCTTCGGGTGGTACTTGCCGATCGTCTCGATCGAGCGACCGTCCCGCTTGGTGCGGGCGTCGGCGACGACGATGCGGTAGTACGGGGCGCGCATCTTGCCCAGGCGCATGAGCTTGATCTTGGTGGCCACGGTGGCTCGGATTCTCCTCGAACGCTGTCTGACGGTGCTCGCCGGACGGACGCGTGGGGTTACGCCGGGGCGGAGCCAGGGACACGGCCGGCGTCGGTGAGAGGGCCGCGCACCGCCGTGTTCGACCGACCATGATGCCAGACGCGGGGAGGCGTGCGGTGACCAGCCGGGGACTGCTGCACCACGTGGAGCTGTGGGTGCCCGACCTCGCCCGCGCCGAGCGCTCGTGGGGCTGGCTGCTCACGGCCCTGGGCGCGGCGCCGTACCGGTCGTGGGAGCACGGGCGGTCGTGGCGGCTCGGCGGGGTCTACGTCGTCGTCGAGCAGTCCCCCGCGCTCAGCGCCGGCACCCACGAGCGCACGCGCCCGGGCCTCAACCACCTGGCGTTCCACGCCGGGGACGCCGCCGCCCTCGACGGGCTGGTGGCCGCGGCGCCGGCGCACGGCTGGCGGCTGCTGTTCGCCGACCGCCACCCCTTCGCCGGCGGTCCGGAGCACCGGGCGGCCTACCTCGAGGACGCCGACGGCTACGAGGTCGAGCTGGTCGCCGACCGCACCTGAGCCAGGACCGCGGCCGCGGCGTCGGCCACCGGCACCTCCTCGCGCTCCCCCGTCGCGCGGTCGCGCAGCTCGACGACGCCCTGGGCCAGCCCGCGGCCGACGGTGACGATCGTCGGCATGCCGAGCAGCTCGGCGTCCTTGAACTTCACCCCGGGGCTCACCTTGGGCCGGTCGTCGTAGAGCACGGTGAGGCCGGCGTCGACGAGCTCCCCGGACAGCTGCTCGGCGGCCTCGAAGACGGCGGCGTCCTTGCCGGTGGCGACGACGTGCACGTCGGCCGGCGCGACCTCGCGCGGCCAGACCAGGCCCAGCTCGTCGTGCGTGGACTCGGCGATGGCGGCCACGGCCCGGGAGACGCCGATGCCGTAGGAGCCCATCGTCACCGTGACGAGCTTGCCGTTCTCGTCGAGCACCTGGAGACCGAGCGCCTCGGCGTACTTGCGGCCCAGCTGGAAGATGTGGCCCATCTCCACGCCGCGGGCCAGCTCCAGCGGGCCGGAGCCGTCGGGGGCGGGGTCGCCGGGCAGCACCTCGGCGGCCTCGATGACGCCGTCCCAGGCGAAGTCGCGGCCCGCGACCAGGTCGAACACGTGCTTGCCGGGCTGGTTGGCTCCGGTGATCCACCGGGTGCCGGGCACCACGCGCGGGTCGACCAGGAAGCGGATGCCCGACGCGCTGTCGGTGCCGAGGACCTCCGGGCCGATGTAGCCCTTGACCAGCGCGGGGTGGCCCTCGAAGTCGGTGAACGCCTCGACCTCGGCCGGCGCGACCTGGGCCTCCAGCCGCTTGGTGTCGACCTCGCGGTCGCCGGGGACGCCGACCACCAGCGGCTCGCGGGAGCCGTCGGGGTGCACCAGCGTAACGACGACGTTCTTCAGCGTGTGCGCCGCGGTGTAGCCGGCGTCGGGGAACAGCTCCCGTGCGACGGCGACGAGCGTGTCGATGGTGGGGGTGTCGGGGGTGTCCTCGACGTGCGCCGCGGGCAGCCCGTCGAGCGGGATCGACGCGGGGACGACGGTGCTGACCGCTTCGACGTTGGCCGCGTAGCCCCCGGCCGAGCGGACGAAGGTGTCCTCGCCGACCTCGGTCGGGTGCAGGAACTCCTCGCTCCTGGACCCGCCCATGGCGCCCGACATGGCCGAGACGATGACGTAGTCCAGGCCCAGCCGGTCGAAGATGCGGATGTAGGCGTCGCGGTGGGCGGCGTAGCTCTTGTCCAGGCCGGCGTCGTCGACGTCGAAGGAGTAGCTGTCCTTCATCGTGAACTCGCGGCCCCGGAACAGCCCGGCGCGGGGCCGCGCCTCGTCCCGGTACTTGGTCTGGATCTGGTACAGGGCCAGCGGGAGGTCCTTGTACGACGAGTACAGGTCCTTCACCAGGAGGGTGAACATCTCCTCGTGGGTGGGGCCGAGCAGGTAGTCGGCGCCGCGGCGGTCCTGCAGCCGGAAGAGGTTGGGACCGTACTCGGTCCAGCGGCCGGTGGCCTCGTAGGGCTCGCGCGGCAGCAGCGCCGGGAAGTGCACCTCCTGCGCGCCCATCGCGTCCATCTCCTCGCGGACGACGCGCTCGACGTTGCGGAACACCCGGTAGCCCAGCGGCAGCCAGGTGAAGCCGCCGGGGGCCGCCCGCCGGATGTAGCCGGCCCGCACCAGCAGGCGGTGGCTGGGGACCTCGGCGTCGGCCGGGTCGTCGCGCAGCGTGCGCAGGAACAACGTGGACATGCGAAGGAGCACGGGAGGAGTCTCCCAGGCCGCGCCCGCCGGTTTCGCCGGGCCGCCGTCCTCCCTCGCCGCAGCGCGTCCTCCCGCACCGCCCACCGTGAGGGAGGACACGCCACGATCAGGTCACCTGATCGTGGCGCGGGGCCTCAGACGACGCGGCCGCGCAGGACGGTGAGCACCGGGCGGGTCAGGGTGGCGAGGTCGGCACGCGGGTCGGCGTCGTAGACGACGACGTCGGCCGGTGCCCCCTCCTCGATGCCGGGCAGGCCCAGCCACTCGCGCGCCGCCCACGACGCCGCGGCCAGCGCCGCCTCGGCCGGGATGCCGGCCTCGCACAGCGCCCGCACCTCGTCGGCGATGCGCCCGTGGTCGATGCCACCGCCCGCGTCGGTCCCGGCGAACACCGGCACCCCGGCCTCGTACGCGGCGCGGACGACGGCGCCGGAGGTCGCGTACAGCCGCCGCATGGTGCTCGCGTAGGTGGGGAACCGCTTCTCCCCCGCGGCGGCGAAGTCCGGGAAGTTCTCCACGTTGACCAGCGTCGGGACCACCGCGGTGCCCCGCGCGGCCATCTCGCCGAGGAGGTCCTCGGTCAGCCCGGTGCCGTGCTCGATGCAGTCGATGCCGGCGCGGATCAGGTCGGGCAGCGCGTCGGGGCCGAAGGTGTGCGCCGTGACCCGGGCACCCTCCTCGTGCGCCGCCGCCATCGCCGCGGCCAGGACGTCGGCCGGCCACTCGGGCGCGAGGTCGCCCACGCCGCGGTCGATCCAGTCGCCGACGAGCTTGACCCAGCCGTCGCCGCGGCGGGCCTGCACGCGCACCTCCGCGACGAGGTCCTCGGGCTCGAGCTCGACGCCCAGGCCCGGCAGGTAGCGGCGGGTGCGGGCGATGTGCCGGCCGGCCCGCACGATCCGCGGCAGGTCGGGCTCGTCGTCGAGCGCGCGGGTGTCCACCGGCGAGCCGCAGTCGCGCAGGGCCAGCACCCCGGCGGCGCGCTCGGCCAGCGCCTGCTCGCGCAGGCCCGCGAGGTCCTCGACGTGCACCCCACCGCGGCCGATGCCGACGTGGCAGTGCGCGTCGACCAGACCGGGCAGCAGCCAGCCGCCGCGGCTCACCGTCTCCGCGCCGGGCACCGGCTCGGAGGTGATCCGCCCGTCGCGCACCCACAGATCGCGGTGCTCCCCCTCGGGGAGGACGACGCCGGACAGGTGCAGGTCGGGCAGCCGCGGGTCGCTCACCGGCCCGGCCGCTCGTCCTTGAACTTGTCGAAGTCCAACTTGGTGAGGTCGGGCAGCCCCTGTCCGGCCAGGCCCGGCGGCAGCTGCGGCATGCCGGCACCGGGCATGCCGCCCCCGGGGAAGCCGGTGCCCGGCGGCATCCCCGGCGCACCGACGGGGCGCCGCGCCGGCCCGCCCTTCCCCTTGACGCCGCCCTTCTTGCCCTTGCCCTTCTTGGACTGGGCCTGCATCTGGCGGCCGCGGGCCTTCTTCGACATGGGGCCCATGCCGGGCATGCCCATGCTGCCGGCCATCTGGCCCATCATCTTCTGGGCCTGGGCGAAGCGCTCGAGCAGCTGGTTGACCTCGGTGACGGTCACGCCCGAGCCGTTGGCGATGCGCACGCGGCGGGAGGCGTTGATGATCTTGCTGTTGACCCGCTCCCCGGGCGTCATCGACTGGATGATCGCCGCGGTGCGGTCCAGGTCGCGGTCGTCGACCTGCTTGAGCTGCTCCTTCATCGCCCCGGCGCCGGGCAGCATGCCGAGCAGGTTGGCGATCGGGCCCATCTTGCGGATGGCCGTCATCTGCTCGAGGAAGTCCTCGAGCGTGAAGCCCTCGCGGCTGGCGAGCTTGCCGGCCATCTTCTCGGCCTGGTCGGCGTCGAATGCCTGCTCGGCCTGCTCGATGAGGGTGAGCACGTCGCCCATGCCGAGGATGCGCGAGGCCATCCGCTCGGGGTGGAAGACGTCGAAGTCGGTGAGCTTCTCGCCGGTGGAGGCGAACATGATCGGCTGCCCGGTCACGTACCGGACCGAGAGCGCGGCACCACCGCGGGCGTCGCCGTCGAGCTTGGTGAGCACGACGCCGGAGAAGCCCACGCCGTCGCGGAAGGCCTCGGCGGTGGTGACGGCGTCCTGGCCGATCATCGCGTCGACGACGAACAGCGTCTCGTCGGGCGAGACGGCGTCGCGGATGCCCGCGGCCTGCGCCATCAGCTCGGCGTCGATGCCCAGCCGGCCGGCGGTGTCGACGACGACGACGTCGTGCTGCGTGCGGCGGGCGTGCTCGATCGAGGCGGCGGCGACGCGGATCGGGTCGCCGACGCCGTTGCCCGGCTCGGGCGCGTAGACGTCGACGCCGGCCTGCTGCGCGACGATCGACAGCTGGTTGACCGCGTTGGGCCGCTGCAGGTCGCAGGCCACCAGCAGCGGGGTGTGCCCCTGGGACTTGAGCCAGCGGCCGAGCTTGCCGGCGAGCGTGGTCTTACCGGAGCCCTGCAGGCCGGCGAGCATGACCACCGTCGGCGACTGCTTGGCGAAGCGCAGCCGGCGCGTCTCGCCGCCGAGGATCTCGATGAGCTCCTCGTTGACGATCTTGATGACCTGCTGCGCGGGGTTGAGCGCCTGGGAGACCTCCGCCCCGCGCGCCCGCTCCTTGACGGCGTTGATGAAGGCCCGCACCGCCGGCAGCGCGACGTCGGCCTCGAGCAGCGCGATGCGGATCTCGCGGGCCGTGGCGTCGATGTCGGCGTCGGTCAGCCGGCCCTTGCCGCGCAGGCCGGTGAAGACCTTGTCGAGGCGGTCGGAGAGTGTCTCGAACACGAGCAGTCCTCAGCAGTCACGGGCGCGTTCACGGGCCCGGACGGGCCGCGCCACCTGACCCCAGGGTATCGACCGCGGCCGGCACGCCCCCGCCGTGCGCGCTGCTAGGCCGCGCGGTGGTCGCGCGCGGCGGCCACCGCGCCGACGACGGCCTCCAGGCCGCCGAGGAAGAACGCGGTGCCGCAGTCGGTGCACACCCACTCGGGGCACTCGGCGCCGTCGTCGGTGTGGCCGTCGACGCACGGGGGCTGCTCGAACGCCCGGTCCTCACCGCAGGTCGGGCAGGGCCAGTGCTGCTGGGCACTCACCAGGTCTCCTCCTCGCCGGTCGCGCCGGGACCGTCGCGTCCCCGCTCGCCTGCGACCGTCGCACGCACCACCGACAGTCCCGCGGAGCTCAGCCCGGAGTGTCCCCCGCCCCGGCGGCGACCGGGTCGGGCACGGGCGGGTCGGGCACCGCGCCGCGGGTGGCCGCGACCAGCGCGGCCTCCACCCGCGCCCGCTGCCCGGCGTCGATGGGGCGGCCGGCCGGGTTGCACACGTAGAAGTAGTCGGCGGCGTCGGCGCCCAGGGTCTCGATCCGGGCGCTGGTGACGTCGAGCCCCTCGGCGGCCAGCGCGGCGGTGAGCCGGTACAGCAGCCCCGCCCGGTCGGCCGCGCGCACCTCGACGATGCTGGTCGCCTCCCCGCTGACCTCCGAGTCGTGCCAGGAGACCCGCGGCGTCCCCGCGCGCCCGTCGCCCTGCCGGTAGTCGGCCTCGCGCTGCCGCAGCCGCTCGGCCAGCGGGAGCGTGCCCTCCAGCGCGGCGCGGACGGCGTCGGCCAGGATCGTCGGCTGCGGCGCGCGGCCGAACCGTGGGCGGACGGCGAACACCGCCGTCGCCCGGCCGCCCACCACGTTGACCTTGGCCGCCCGCACGTCGAGCTGGTTGAGCGCGAGCACCCCGGCCAGCCCGCTGAACAGCCCGGCCCGGTCGGGCGCGCCGATGGTGACCTGCTGGCCGTCGGCGACGTCCTCCACGCCCACGGTGACCGCCCCCGCCGCCTCGCCCTGCGAGACGGTCGGCTCGGTGGGGTGCAGCACCGGGTCGGGCTCGGGGTCCGCGGCCGTGACCGGCGCGCCCAGCCGGGCCTGCACGCGGGCCACCAGGTGCGCCACCAGGTGCGCCTTCCACGGCGACCAGGCCGAGGCGCTGGTCGCGGCGCCGTCGGCCTGGGCCAGCGCGTGCAGCAGCTGCAGCACCTGCGGGTCCTCCCCGATGGTCGTGGCGACGCGGTCGATGGTCGCGGGGTCGTCGATGTCGCGGCGGGTGGCGGTGTCGGGCAGCAGCAGGTGGTGGCGCACCAGGGTGCCGACCGTGGCGACGTCGGCGTCGGAGAAGCCCATGCGGGCGGCCACCGCGGCGGCCACCGGCTCCCCGGCCACGCTGTGGTCCCCGGGCCAGCCCTTGCCGACGTCGTGCAGCAGCGCCGCGACGAGGAGCAGGTCGGGACGGTCGACGTCGTGGGTGAGCTCTGCGGCGGCGGCCGCCGCCTCCACCAGGTGCCGGTCGACGGTGAAGCGGTGCCACGGGTGGCGCTGCGGCAGCGAGCGGACGCGGTCCCACTCCGGCAGGAACCGCGCGAGCAGCCCCTCCTGGTCGAGCTGCTCGAGGACCGGCACCGCCGCGCGGCCGCTGGCCAGCAGCCGCAGGAACCACCAGCGGACCTCCGCGGGCCACGGCTCGGGCACCGGCGGCGAGTGCACGGCGAGCACCCGCAGCGTGTAGGGCGACAGCAGCAGGTCCGCGCGCGCGGCGGCGGCGGCCCCGCGCAGCACCAGGCCCGGGTCGGTGGCCGGGCGGGCGTCGCGGGCGAGCACGACCTCGTCGCCCTGGCGCACCACCCCCTCGGCCAGCGGCTCGCGCCGCACCCGCCGGTGGCGGGCGCGCGGGCGGCGGACCAGCGCCGCCTCGACCCGGCGCCAGGCGTCGTCGGCGACGAAGGCCAGCCGCCGGCCGGCGAGGCTGACCTCGCGCAGCAGCTGGTCCTCGTCGGCCAGGCCGAGGGCGGCGGCGACCGGGCGCTGCTCCTGGCGGACCAGGACGTCCCCGGCCCTGCCCGTGCGGCGGCGCAGCTCGTCGCGGACGTCGAGCAGGAAGGCGTAGACCTCCCCCAGCTCGGCGGAGGGCTCGTCGACGAGCTGGGCGGCGGCCACCGCGCGCAGCACCTGGCCCTCGCGCAGGCCGCCGTAGGCCTCCTTGAGGTCGGGCTCGAGGAGGAAGGCCAGCTCGCCGACCTGCCGGGCGCGGGTGCGGCGCAGGTCGCGCAGCTGTGGCAGCAGCCGGGCCGCCGACTGACGCCAGCTGGCCAGGGTGGCGGTGCGCAGCGCCGTGGCGAGGGCGGCGTCGCCGGCGACCAGCCGGGCGTCGAGCAGCCCGAGACCGGCCTTGACGTCGGTGGAGGCGACCGCGACCGCCTCGGCGACCGTGCGGACCGAGTGGTCCAGCCGCACGCCGGCGTCCCAGATCGGGTACCAGACGGCGTCGGCGAGGGCGGCGACCTCGGGCCGGCCGTCGTGCACCAGCACGAGGTCGAGGTCGCCGTGCGGCGGGGGCTCGCGCCGGCCGAGGCTGCCGACGGCGACCAGCGCGACGCCGTCGGTGCCGGTGCGCGGCGGCGGCCCGCCGCGGCGCTGCCGCGGTGGCGGCGTCCCGGCGACGGCGTCGGCCAGCAGGCCGCCCAGCCAGGCGTCGAGGACCCGCACCCGCTCGGCGCGGGGCAGGTCGGGCAGCGACCCCAGGTCCGGCACGGTCCCCCCTCGGTGTGGCGTGTGCGACGGCGTCGGCCGGGGCGGTGGGAGCCCACCACCCCGGCCGCCGGCCCCATCCCGACCGGCCCCGTCCAGAGGCTCGCCGCGAGCCTGCGAGCGGTGGGGAGGACGGGGTCCTTCGACTAGAGCGCGTCCTCGCCGCGCTCGCCGGTCCGCACCCGCACGATCTCGTCGATCGTGGTGACCCAGACCTTCCCGTCGCCGATCTGGCCGGTGGAGGCCGACTCGACGACGGCGTCCACCACGCGGGCGGCGTCGACCTCGCCGACGACGACCTCGATGCGGACCTTGGGCACGAAGTCCACCTGGTACTCCGCGCCGCGGTAGACCTCGGTGTGGCCGCGCTGGCGGCCGAAGCCCTGGACCTCGCTGACCGTCAGCCCGGTGATGCCGATCAGCTCGAGGGCGTTCTTGACGTCGTCGAGCTTGAAGGGCTTGACGATCGCGGTGACGAGCTTCACACCCGGCTCCTCTCAGTGGCGGGGTTCGTGCTGCGGGCCTCGGCGCGGGCCTGGCCGGCGGCCGTCAGGGCCGAGCCGCCGCCACCGCCGAGGGAGACCAGGTCGTACCCGGTCTCGGCGTGGACGACGCCGTCGATCCCGGCGACCTCGTCCTCCTCGGAGACGCGGAAGCGCATGACCTTGGCGATGACGGAGCCGATGACCAGCGTCAGGACGAAGGAGTAGACCAGGACGGTCAGGGCGCCGAGGGCCTGCCGCCACAGCTGGTCGACCCCGCCGCCGTAGAACAGCCCGTCGACGCCGGCGGTGGTGGCGGCAGAGGCGAACAGGCCGACGGCGACGGTGCCCCACAGGCCGCCGACGAGGTGGACGCCGACGACGTCGAGGGAGTCGTCGTAGCCCAGCCGGTACTTCAGGCCGACGGCCAGGGCGCACAGCACGCCGGCGACCAGGCCGACGGCGAGCGCGCCGAGCGGCGTCACCGAGGAGCAGGCCGGGGTGATGGCCACCAGCCCGGCGACGACGCCGGAGGCCGCACCGAGTGAGGTGGCGTGCCCGTCGCGCAGCTTCTCGGTGAGCAGCCAGCCGAGGGTCGCGGCCCCGGTGGCGGCCAGCGTGGTGACGAAGACCTCCGCGGCCTGGCCGTTGGCGGCCAGCGCGGAGCCGGCGTTGAAGCCGATCCAGCCGAACCACAGGATGCCCGCGCCGATCATCACCAGCGGCAGGTTGTGCGGCCGCATGGGGTCGCGGCCGAAGCCGCGCCGCTTGCCGAGCACCAGGGCGAGCGCCAGGCCCGCGGCACCGGCGTTGACGTGCACCGCGGTGCCGCCGGCGAAGTCGATGGCCAGCAGGTCGTTGGCGATCCACCCGCCGGTCTCGGACTCCGCGCCGTCGAACGCGAACACCCAGTGGGCGACCGGGAAGTAGACGAGGGTGGCCCAGACGCCGGCGAAGACCATCCACGGGCCGAAGCGGGCGCGGTCGGCGATGGCGCCGGAGATCAGGGCGACGGTGAGGATGGCGAAGACGCCCTGGAAGGCGACGAAGGCCAGCGAGGGGATGGTGAAGACCAGGTTGTCGGGGGCGAAGGCCCCGTCCAGGCCGGCCGTTCCGATGAGCGAGGACAGGCCGAAGAACTCGAACGGGTTGCCCAGCAGCCCGCCGCCGACGTCGTCGCCGAAGGCCGTCGAGTAGCCGTAGAGCACCCAGAGCACGCTGATCAGCGCGAGTGCCCCGAAGCTCATCATCATCATGTTGAGGACGCTCTTCGCGCGGACCATGCCGCCGTAGAAGAGCGCCAGACCAGGGGTCATGAACAGCACCAGCGCGGCGCTGACCAGGACCCAGGCGGTGTCGCCGGTGTCCACGGCAACCTCCTGACCGTGTGGTGTGGCGGGGCCACAGGACGGCCCCGGTCGCGAGGACGCGCCCGGGGTGTGTCTCGGGTGCGCCCACCTCCGGCAGCAGACCGGTCGGGGGTGGGCTGTGCGGCGTTCACCGTGCCGGGCCGGTGTTTCCGGGGCCGGCATCGGCCCGTTTCCGGACGGTGAACTCCCCGTCGCGTGTCGCGTGGCGTGTGTCGGCCGTGTTGCGCGCCCCCCCCCGACAGCCACCGCCCCACCGGACGGGTGGCGGACCTGCCAGTGCGACTGGAGTGCAGTTGCAAGTCGTGTGCAATAAGGTCGCCGCGTCCGTCCCGACGTCCCTGGAGGCAGCGTGAGCGTCCCCGCGGTGTCCGCCCGGCCCGGTCTCCCGGCGCGCCGGGCCCGCGCGGGCGGCTCGTTCAGCCCCCGCGAGTGGCGCTCGATCGGCGGCATGGCCGCGTTCGTCCTGCTGCTGCACGTCGTCGGGTGGGGCGTGCTGGTGTTCGCCGTCGCGCCCGCCGAGTACCAGCTGGGCAGCACCGGCGTGCTGGGGGTCGGCGTCGGCCTGACCGCCTACATGCTCGGCGTCCGGCACGCCTTCGACGCCGACCACATCGCCTCGATCGACAACACCACCCGCAAGCTGGTCGCCGAGGGCACGCCGTCGGTGAGCACCGGCTTCTGGTTCTCCCTGGGCCACTCCTCGGTCGTGTTCGCGGCGAGCCTGCTGCTCGTGGCCGGGGTGCGCTCGGTCGCCGGCGTCGTGCAGTCCGACGACAGCTCCGTCGGCCAGGCCCTGGGCCTCGTCGGCACCCTGGTGGCGGGCACCTTCCTGCTGCTCATCGGGCTGATGAACCTCAGCTCGGCGGTGGGCATCGCCCGCGTCTTCCGGCGGATGCGCTCGGGTGAGTACGACGAGTCCGAGCTCGAGCACCACCTGCACAACCGCGGGTTCCTCGCCCGGCTGCTCGGCCGGGTGACCCGCCGGGTGAGCCGGCCCTGGCACCTCTACCCCGTCGGCCTGCTCATGGGCCTGGGCTTCGACACCGCCACCCAGGTGGCGCTGCTCGTGCTCGCGGCCGGCTCGGCGGCGTTCGTGCTGCCCTGGTACGCGATCCTCGTCCTGCCGGTGCTCTTCGCCGCCGGGATGAGCCTGTTCGACGCCGCCGACGGCGTCCTGATGACCCGCGCCTACGGCTGGGCGTTCCTCAAGCCGGTGCGCAAGGTCTTCTACAACCTGACGATCACGGTGCTGTCGGTGACCGTCGCGCTGGTCGTGGGCACGCTGGTGCTCGTCGGGCTGCTCGTGGAGCGGCTGCAGCTGCAGGCGGCGCCGCTGGTGTGGCTGGCCTCGCTGGACCTCGAGTACGTCGGCTTCGCGATCGTCGGGCTGTTCGTGCTCACCTGGGCGGTGGCCGTCGCGGTGTGGCGGTTCGGCCGCATCGAGCAGCGCTGGTCCGCCGACGCCTCCTGACGCGGGCCTCCCTGCAGGGGCCCGCCGCGAGCGTGCGAGTGGCGGGGGGCAGAGAGGCCCTTCTTCAGTCCGCGCCGCCGACCAGTCCCTCGGCGAAGACCTCGGGCTCGAACGGCGCCAGGTCGTCGGCCCCCTCACCGAGGCCGATCAGCTTGACCGGGATGCCGAGCTCGCGCTGCACGGAGACGACGATGCCGCCCTTGGCGGTGCCGTCGAGCTTGGTGAGCACGACGCCGGTGACGTCGACGGCGGAGGTGAACACCCGCGCCTGCACGATGCCGTTCTGGCCGGTGGTCGCGTCGAGCACGAGCAGCACCTCGGTGACCGGGCTGACCTTCTCCACGACGCGCTTGATCTTCCCGAGCTCGTCCATCAGGCCCGACTTGGTGTGCAGCCGCCCGGCGGTGTCGACGACGACGGTGTCGACCTCGGCCTCCACGCCGGTGCGGGCCGCCTCGAAGGCCACCGACGCCGGGTCGGCGCCCTCGCGGCCGCGCACGGTGAGCACGCCGACCCGCTCACCCCACGTCTCGAGCTGGTCGGCGGCCGCGGCGCGGAAGGTGTCGGCGGCACCGAGCACGACGCTCCTGCCGTCGCCGACGAGCACGCGGGCGATCTTGCCGACCGTCGTGGTCTTGCCGGCGCCGTTGACGCCCACGACCAGCACGACGCCGGGCCGGCCCTCGCGGCGGTCGGTGCCCAGGGTGCGGTCGAGGTCGGCGCCCAGGACGGCGGTCAGCTCGCGCACCAGCAGCGCGCGCAGGTCCGCCGGCGAGGCGGTGGCCAGCACCATCGACTGGGTGCGCAGGCGGTCGACGATCTGCTGGGTGGCCGCGACGCCGACGTCGGCGGCCAGCAGGGTCTCCTCGACCTCCTCCCAGTCGTCCTCGGTCAGCCGCTCGCGGGCCAGGACGGTGAGCAGGCCGCGGCCCAGCGAGGACTGCGAGCGGGCCAGCCGCGAGCGCAGCCGGACCAGCCGGCCGGTCGAGGGCGGCGGCGTCTCGAAGACGAGGTCCGGCTCGGGCTCGGCCGGCGGGAGCACGACCTCCGGCGGCGCATCCGGCGAGACCGCGTCGGGCTCGGCGGGCGCCAGGCCCTGCCCCGAGGCGGTGGCACCGGCCGGCCGGTCGGTCGGAGGAGCCGTCGGCGGGGCGGCCGGTGGGCGCGGCCGGGTCAGCGTCGTGCCCGCGGCGGCGTCGTCGTCGAGCCGGGTGGTGCGCCGGCCGCGGCCGACGAGGAGGCTCACCCCCGCGACCAGGGCCACCAGGACGATCGCGATCGCGATCAGCACGAACTCCATGCCGGCCAGTCTCCCAGTCCCCGCTGCGCCGGGTCTGGGCGGAACCGGGGTCGGTGGGACAGGCTGGGCGCCATGCCACCGCCCGCCGGGGATGCCCCCACGCTCCTGATCGGTCCGCTCCTGCGCCACGTCGACCCGGTGTCGGCGACCGTCTGGGTGGAGACCGACCGCCCCTGCGAGGTCGAGGTGCTCGGCCGGACCGCACGGACCTTCCGCGTCGGCGGCCACCACTACGCCCTCGTCCTGGTCGAGGACCTCGAACCGGGCAGCGCGACGCCCTACGAGGTCCGCCTCGACGGCGCCCGGGTGTGGCCGGAGGAGTCCTCTCCCTTCCCGCCGAGCCGGATCCGCACGCCCGGCCGGCCCGGCCCCTTCCGGCTGGCCTTCGGCTCCTGCCGCTACGCCGCCCCCACCACCGTCGACGTCACCGAGGGCATCCCGCCCGACGCGCTCGACGGCTACGCCGAGCGCGTGGCCGCCCTGCCCGAGGACGAGTGGCCCGACGCGCTCGTGCTGCTCGGCGACCAGGTCTACGCCGACGAGCTGGCCGCGGTGACCCGCTCCTGGCTGCGCCGGCGCCGGGGCGAGCCGGTGCCCGAGGACGGCCAGGTGCGCGGGTTCGAGGAGTACACCCGCCTCTACACGGAGTCCTGGACCGACCCGCAGGTGCGGTGGCTGCTGTCGACGATCCCGTCGTCGATGGTGTTCGACGACCACGAGATGATCGACGACTGGAACACCTCCGCGGCCTGGCGCCGGAAGATCACGGCCACCGACTGGTGGGACGAGCGGATCGCCGGCGGGCTGGTCAGCTACTGGGTCTACCAGCACCTGGGCAACCTGAGCCCCCAGGAGCTGGCCGCGAACACGACCTGGCAGGCGGTGCGGGCGCTGCCCGAGGGCGCCGACGCCGAGCCGGTGCTGCGCGGGATGGCCGTCACCGCCGACCGGGAGCCGCGCTCGGTGCGCTGGAGCTACGTCCGCCACTGGGGGCAGGCGCGGCTGCTCGTGGTCGACAGCCGGGCCGGCCGGGTGCTCGACGAGCAGGCCCGCCGGATGGTCGACGACGAGGAGTTCGCCTGGGTCGAGGCGGCGATGCGCCAGGCGGTCGAGGACGGCGTCGAGCACCTGCTGGTGGGGACGTCGCTGCCCTGGCTGCTCCCCCACGCCATCGACTCGATCGAGCGGTGGGACGAGGCGCTGGCCGTCCGGCACGAGGGCCGCCCGCTGGGCCGGCTGGCCGAGGCGCTGCGCCAGGCCGCCGACCTCGAGCACTGGGCCGCGTTCGGGCACTCCTTCGACCGGCTGGCCGCCGCGCTGGTGGCCGTGGCCCGCGGCGAGCACGGCCGGGCGCCGGCGACGGCCGTGGTCCTCTCCGGCGACGTCCACCACGCCTACGCCGCCGAGGTGGTCTCCCCCGGCGACCTGGCCACCCGGGTCCACCAGCTCACCGTCTCCCCGCTGCACAACCAGGCGCCGCACCCGATCCGGGTCGGCTTCCGCATCGGCTGGAGCCGCTGGGCCCGCCGGTTCACCGGGACGATCGCGCGCCTGGCCCGGGTCCGGCCGCCCTCGGTCGACTGGGCCAAGGCGGCCGGGCCGTACTTCGGCAACCAGGTGGGCGAGCTGGTGCTGGAGGGCCGGTCGGCGCGGTTCGTGCTGCACGTGAGCGACCGCCGGCCCGACGGCGACGACGGCCTGCGGGAGGTGCTCGACCTGCCGCTCGCCGACCCGCTGACCGACCCGGTGCCCGCTGCGACGGCCCCGGCCGGGTGACAGGCTCGCGGGCGTGACCGACGCCCTCGCCCCGCGGCCCGCGCCCGGCCCCGACCAGCCGCCCATCCCGGTCCGGCTGGTCACCTTCAACACCCACCACGCGGTGGGCGGCGACCGCCGGCACGACCTCCCCCGGCTGGCGAAGGTGCTCGCCGCCGCCGACGCCGACGTCATCTGCCTGCAGGAGGTCGACAGCCACTTCGGCGACCGCAGCGAGGACGTCGACCAGGCGGTGCTGCTGTCGCGGGCGCTGGACATGCAGCTGGCCTGGGGCCCGGCCATCGACGAGCCGCGGCCCGGGGACGCGCCCCGCCGTCAGTACGGCAACGCGCTGCTGTCCCGGCTGCCGATCCTGGTCAGCGACGTCCACCCGCTGCCCGGCGGCGGCGAGCCGCGCAGCGCGCTGCGCACCCTCGTCGAGCTCGACGGCGGCGCGCTGTGGGTGACCACCACCCACCTGTCCACGCGGTCGGAGGTCGAGCGGGCCGCGCAGGCCGCCCTGCTGCGGGACCTGCACACCGAGCCGATGGCGACCGGCGTGGTCGCCGGCGACCTCAACGCCGGCCCCGACGCCCCCGAGCTGGCGCCGCTGCGCGAGGGGTTCACCGACGCGTGGGAGCTGGCCGGCGAGCGCGACGACCAGGCCCGCTGGCGGTTCTGGCAGCGCGAGGCGGGTCTGACCCACCCGGCGCGGTCACCGCACGTGCGCATCGACCAGGTGTGGGTGACCTCCGGCATCGCGGTGGCCGGCGCCCGGGTGCTCGACGGCGCGGGCGCGTCGGACCACCTGCCGCTGGCGGTCGACCTGCTCGTCCCCTCCGGCGTATAGGCCCCCTCCAGGACACCGCCCCGAGCCTGCGAGGGGTGGGGAGGAGGGGGTCCTTGCTCAGACGGGCGCGGGGTCGGGCTCCCTGAGGCGCTGGCTGATGACGCCGGTGATGCCGTCGCCGCGCATGCTCACGCCGTAGAGCGCGTCGGCGATCTCCATCGTCCGCTTCTGGTGGGTGATGACGATCAGCTGCGACGTCGACCGCAGCTGCTCGACCAGGGTGAGCAGCCGGCCGAGGTTGACGTCGTCGAGGGCGGCCTCGACCTCGTCGAGCACGTAGAACGGCGAGGGGCGGGCGCGGAAGATCGCCACCAGCAGGGCGACGGCGGTCAGCGAGCGCTCGCCACCGGACAGCAGCGACAGCCGCTTGACCTTCTTGCCCGGCGGGCGCGCCTCGATCTCCACGCCGGTGGTGAGCATGTCCTCGGGGTCGGTGAGCACCAGCCGCCCCTGGCCGCCGGGGAACAGCGTGGCGAACACGCCCTCGAACTCGCGGGCGACGTCGGCGAACGCGGCGGCGAAGACGTCGTGGATGCGCCCGTCGACCTCGCGGACGACGGTGAGCAGGTCGCGCCGGGTGGCCTTGAGGTCCTCGAGCTGGGTGGCCAGGAAGCCGTGCCGCTCCTCCAGCGCCGCGAACTCCTCCAGCGCGAGCGGGTTGACCTTGCCCAGCGTGGTCAGGTCGCGCTCGGCCTGGGCGGCCCGGCGCTCCTGGACGGCGCGCTCGTAGGGCACCGGCGCCGGCTCGGGCTCCCCTGCGGCCTCCGCGGCGGCCAGCTGCGCCGGCGTCGGCGGGACGGGCGCGGCCGGCCCGTACTCGGCGACCAGGGTGGGCAGGTCGACACCGAACTCCTCGGCGGCCCGCTCCTCCAGCGCCTCGATGCGCAGCCGCTGCTCGGCCCGGGCCACCTCGTCGCGGTGCACCTCGTCGGTGAGCCGCTCGAGCTCGGCGGTCGCCGCGCGGACCCGGGTGCGGACCTCGAGCAGCTCGGCCTCGCGAGCGGTGCGCCGGCGGGCCAGCTCGTCGCGCTCGGCGGCGGCGCGGCCCAGCGAGGTCGCCAGTGCGGTGAGCGCCTCCTCGGCCCCGGCCCGCACGCGGGCGGCGACCTCGGCGCCGCGGCGGCGGGCCAGCCGGGCGGCGGCGGCCCGCTCGCGGACGGCCCGCTCCTGCCGGGCCTGGCGGCGCAGGGCGTCGGCGCGGCCGGACAGCGCCCGGGCGCGCTCCTCGGCGGTGCGGACCGCCAGCCGGGCCTCGGTCTCGGCCTGCCGGGCGGCGGCGGCCTCCAGCCGCAGGCGGTCGCGCTGCTCGGACGAGGGCTCCTCCTCGACCGGCGCCGCCTCGGCCTCGGCCAGCCGCGCCTCCAGCTCGGCCAGGCCGGCCGCCGACTCCTCCAGCGCCCGCTCGGCCCGCCGCCGCGCGGCCGTGGTGCGCTCGGCCTCCGCGGCGGCCGACCGGGCCGCGGCACCCAGCTCGGCCAGCTCCGCGGCCAGCTTCGACCGGCTGCGGTCGGCGACCTGCCGGGCGGCCAGCGCGGCATCGACGTCGGCGGAGCGGGCGCGGGCCGCCTCGCGGGCGGCGGCCAGCCGGTCGGCGAGGTCGGCGGCGCGCTCGGCGGCGGCGGCCAGCTCCCGCTCGGCCTCGTCGACGCGGGCGCGCACCTCCAGGCCCGACGGGGTGTTCGCCGAGCCACCGGTGGCCCAGTCGGCGCCCACGAGGTCACCGTCGGCGGTCACCGCACGCACCCGGGGGTGGGTGGCCACCAGCGTGGCGGCGTCGTCGAGAGTCGGGACGACGGCGACCCGGTCGAGCGCCCGGGCCAGTGCCGGGCGCAGCTCCTCGGGGACCTCGAGGAGGTCCAGCGCCCACCGCTGGCCCGCGGGCAGCGCCGGCCAGCCCTCCCGCGGCAGCGCGGGGAGCCCGCCGGTGACCAGCAGCCCCGCCCGGCCGCGGTCGGTCTCGCGCAGGTGCGCCAGCGCGGCCGCGGCCTCGGCCACCCCGGCGACGACGACGGCCTCGGCCAGCCCGCCCAGCGCCGCGGCCAGCGGCACCTCCGCGCCGGGCGCGACGGTGATCCGCTCGGTCACCGGCCCCAGCACGCCGGGCAGACCGGCGGAGAGGACGGCGGCGGCGCCGTCGGCGGGGGCGAGCCCGAGCGCGAGCGCGTCGCGGCGGGCCGACCACGAGGCCCGGTCGCGCTCGGCGGCCCGCTCGGCGTCGGCGAGCTCGGTGACGGCGCGGGCGGCGGCGGTGTGCGCGGCGACGGCGTCGGTGTGGGCGGTGACCAGCGCGACGTCCTCGTCGTCGGCGTCGGCGACCGTGGCGCGCCGCTCGCCGAGGCGGGCCTGCGCGGCCTCGGCCCGCTCGGCGGCCTCGGCGGCGGCCTGCGCGAGCCGCTCGGCCTCGGCGCTGCCGGCGGCGGCGCGCGAGCGGCCGGCGGCGACCTTGCCCGAGAGGCGGGCCAGGCCCTCGCGCCGGTCGGCGAGCGCGCGGGTGGCGGCCACCCAGGCGCGCTCCTCGGCGGCCAGCTCCTCCTCCAGCCCGGCCCGGGTGGCGACGGCGGCGGCCAGCCGGCCGCGCTCGGCCTCCAGCCCGGAGGCGAGCTCGGCCTCGGTGGCCGCGACCCGGTCGGCCTCGGCCTCGAGCTGGTCGGGATCGCGGCCGGCGGTCGTCGCGGGACCGGCTGCCGAGAGGTGGCGGTGCCGCTCGGCGGCCAGCTGGGCGACGCCGCGGAACCGCTCGGTGAGCGCCGAGAGCCGGTACCAGGTGTCCTGCGCGGCGCCCAGGCGCGGGGCGTCGGCGGCCAGGGCCGCCTCCAGCGCGCTCTCGCGCCGCGACACCTCGGCCAGCTCGGCCTCCACGACGGCGCGGCGCGCGCGGGCGGCGGTCTCGTCGGCGACGTCCTTGTCCAGGGCGTCGCGCAGGCCGACGAGGTCGTCGGCGAGCAGCCGCAGCCGGGCGTCGCGCAGGTCGGCCTGCACGCCCGCCGCGCGGCGGGCGACCTCGGCCTGCCGGCCCAGCGGCTTGAGCTGGCGGCGCAGCTCCGCGGTGAGGTCGGCCAGCCGGTCGAGGTTGGCCTGCATCGCGTCGAGCTTGCGGAGCGCCTTCTCCTTGCGCCTGCGGTGCTTGAGGACGCCGGCGGCCTCCTCGACGAAGGCGCGGCGGTCCTCCGGGCGGCCGGACAGGACGGCGTCGAGCTGGCCCTGGCCGACGATGACGTGCATCTCGCGGCCGATGCCGGCGTCGCTGAGCAGCTCCTGGACGTCGAGCAGGCGCACCTTGTCGCCGTTGATCTCGTACTCGCTCTCACCGGAGCGGTACATGCGGCGGGTGACCGAGACCTCGGTGTAGTCGATCGGGAGGGCGCCGTCGGCGTTGTCGATGGTCAGCGTCACCTCGGCCCGGCCCAGCGGGGCGCGGCCGGCGGTGCCGGCGAAGATGACGTCCTCCATCTTGCCGCCGCGCAGGCTCTTGGCGCCCTGTTCCCCCAGGACCCAGGCGATGGCGTCGACGACGTTGGACTTGCCCGAGCCGTTGGGGCCGACGACGGCGGTGATGCCGGGCTCGAGCCGGAGCGTCGTCGGGGACGCGAAGGACTTGAAGCCCTTGAGCGTCAGGCTCGAGAGGTGCACGGTCGAAGGACCCCGTCCCTCTCACCCTTCGCAAGCTCAGGGTGAGCCTCCGGACGGGGCCGGGAGTTCACGTTCAGGCGAGGGCGGGCTCGGCGTTGTCGCCGGCCAGGCTGAGCAGCTCGTGGGCGATGGCGGCCTCGCGCTGGGTGCGCAGCTCCTCGAGCTCCCGCTCCAGGCGCCGGACCCGGGCTCGCAGCACCGCGTTCTCCTCGAGGGCGCGGAGCTCCGCGCCGGATACGACGGAACCGAAGAGGGCCTTGGCCATGGCGGAACGGCCTTTCACAGCGAGAGGGGTGCCCGCCGCCCCGGGAGGTCGGTCGGCGCGGGCTCGGTGTCCTCAGGGTGACAGCCCCGGACACGCAGGTCAACGCCAGTGCCGGACCCGTCCCGTGTCGGGGCGGTGTCGTCTTCGTCACGCCGCCGTGATGCCGCCGTGACACGGCGGTGACGCGCGAGGAGGGGCAGGCGTCAGGCCGTGGTGAAGCCCGATCCGCCCTGCACCGGACGGTCCTCCCGCGTCACGCCGGTGACCGAGCCGGGCGCGCGGGGACCGTCGAGGGCGGCGAGGACGGCGCGGACGTCGTCCTCCGGTCCCTCCAGCTGGACCTCGACCCGCCCGTCGGGCAGGTTGCGCGCCGAACCCGACAGGCCGGCGGCGTCGGCCAGGCCGCGGACGAACCAGCGGTACCCGACGCCCTGCACCAGTCCGGAGACGAGGGCGTGCACCCGGACGGTGCTCACGTCCGGCGGCCCCGCGGCCGGGGCTGGCACGTCGGGCAGCTGTAGCTCGACCGGTTCATGAACGACTCGCGCACGATCGCCGTCCCGCAGCGCGGGCAGGGCCGGTCGACCTGGCCGTAGACGGCGAGGAAGCGGGAGAAGTAGCCGCTCTGCCCGTTGACGTCGACGTAGAGCGAGTCGAACGAGGTGCCGCCCTGCGCCAGCGCCTCCCCCAGGACGCTGCGCACGCCGTCGAGCAGGTCGGCGACCTGCGCCCGGGTCAGCCGGTCGGTGGGCCGGGTGCCGTGCAGCCGCGCCCGCCACAGCGACTCGTCGGCGTAGATGTTGCCGACGCCGCCGACCAGCGTCTGGTCGAGCAGGGCGCGCTTGACCTCGGTGTGCCGCCGCCGCAGCGCCGCGCTGAAGCCGGACTCGTCGAAGGAGGGGTCGAGCGGGTCGATGGCGATGTGCGCCAGCCGCGGCGGGATGCCGTCCCCCTCCGGGGCGTCCTCGACGACGAGGCCGCCGAAGGTGCGCTGGTCGACGAAGCGCAGCTCGCGGCCGCCGTCGGTGAAGGTGAACCGGGCCCGCAGGTGGGTCTCGTCCGGCTGCGAGGGCTTCTCCACCAGCAGCTGGCCGCTCATGCCCAGGTGGGCGACCAGCGCCCGCCCGGCGGAGGTGCCGTCGTCCTCGGCCAGCGGCAGCCACAGGTACTTGCCGCGGCGGTGGGCGGCGGTGAGCGTGCGGCCGGTCAGCGCCGCGGTGAAGTCGTCGACGCCCTCGAGGTGCCGGCGGACGGCGCGCGGGTGGTGGACCTCGACGGCGGCCACGGTGCGCCCGGCGACCCAGCGCTCCAGGCCGCGCCGCACCACCTCGACCTCGGGCAGCTCGGGCACGGTCAGCCGCCGTCCGCGCCGGTCGCCGTCCGCACTGCCGCCGTCGTCCCGGTGGTGGTCGTCGCGGCGGTGGTCGTCGCGGCGGTGTCCGCCTTGATCGCGGCGGTGTCCGCCTTGATCGCGGCGTAGGCGGCCGCGGCGGCCTCCTGCTCGGCGGCCTTCTTGGTGCGGCCGGTGCCGCGGCCGCGGACGACGTCGGCCAGCGACACCGCGGCGGTGAAGGTCTTGGCGTGCGGCGGGCCCTCGTCGCTGACGTCGTAGACGGGCGCCCCGAGGCCGCGGGCGGCGCCGAGCTCCTGCAGGCTGGTCTTCCAGTCCAGGCCCGCGCCGCGGGTGGCGGCCTCGGCCAGCAGCGGGTCGAAGACGCGGTGCACCAGGACGCTGGTGGCGTCGAGCCCCAGGCCCAGGTGCAGCGCGCCGATGAGCGCCTCGAGCGCGTCGGCGAGGATCGAGTCCTTCTCGCGCCCGCCGGTGGTCTCCTCGCCGCGGCCCAGCAGCAGGTGCGGGCCCAGCCCGCCGGCGCCCAGCCGCCGGGCGACCGCGGCCAGGGAGGTCATGTTCACCACCGAGGCGCGCAGCTTCGCCAGCCGGCCCTCGGGCAGGTCGGGCTGGCTGCGGTAGAGCTCGTCGGTGACGACCAGGCCGAGCACGGAGTCGCCGAGGAACTCCAGGCGCTCGTTGGTCGGCAGACCGCCGTGCTCGTAGGCGTAGGAGCGGTGGGTCAGCGCCAACGCCAGCAGGCCGCCGGGCAGCTCGACGCCGAGGGCGTCGAGCAGCCAGGCGGCCGCGCGGTCGGCGTGCGCCTGGCCCGCCGGCGGACCGCCGTCCGGGACCACCGTGCTGCGGGGAGCGGCGCTGGCCACGACCGGCCGGGTCAGACCGAGAGGACCTGACGGCCGGCGTGCTGGCCGCAGTTCGGGCAGGCCTGGTGCGGCGGCTTGAGCTGACCGCAGGCGCGGTTCGGGCAGGGGGTGAGCGTGGGGGCGCTCGCCTTCCACTGCGACCGGCGGGCGCGGGTGTTGGCGCGGGACATCTTCCGCTTCGGGACGGCCACGGTCAGTTCTCCTCAGGGTCGTCGGGGCGGTCGGCGACCGTCCCGGTGGTGGCGAGACCGGCGAGCCCGGCCCAGCGGGGGTCGAGCAGCTCGTGCGAGTGGTCGGCCGGCAGGTCGTCGAGGCGCTGGCCGCAGCTCGAGCACAGGCCGGCACAGTCCTCGGTGCACGTGGGGGCGAGCGGGAGGGCCAGGACGACGGCGTCGCGGACCATCGGCTCGAGGTCGATGCGCTCGCCCTCGACGAGGCGGACCTCGTCCTCCTCGCTCGTGGCCTCCGTCGTGCTGCCCGGGTAGGCGTAGAGCTCCTGGATGTCGAGCTCGAGGGTGTCCTCGACCGGCTCCAGGCAGCGGGCGCACTGCCCCTGCACCGGGACCTCGACGTCCCCGGAGACCAGCACGCCCTCCATCACCGACTCCAGCCGCAGCCTCAGGTGCACCGGCGCGCCGGCCGGGACGCCGATGAGCTCGAGCCGCCAGCCCTCGGGCGCGGGCAGGGTGCGGTCGAGCTCCTGCATCGAGCCGGCGCGGCGGCCGAGCTCGCGCAGTTCGACGGCCCAGGGGTTGGTGGCGGGACGCCGGGCGTCCGTGGACGCGGCGCCTGGGCGGTGCGGGGCGGCAGGCATGTCAGTACTCGCGGTCGTCAGTGGGAGGGGATCCGGCCCGGGGAGGTCACCGGTGGACCAGCACCCGAGACTACCCGATCCCGGGACGACGCCGTCCGGCACGGAGGGTGCGGGCCGTCCTCCCCCACCGTGGCGCGTCCTCCCTCACCACGGCGCGTCCTCCCCCACCGCACACCGTGAGGGAGGACGCGCCACGATCAGGTTTCCTGATCGTGGCGCTCAGGAGTCGCGCAGCGTGGAGCGGGCCTTCTCCACCGAGCGCAGCATCCGCTCCAGGGTCGCGCCGAAGTCGGCCAGCCGGGTGTCGACGTACTCGTCGACCTCGGCGCGCATCCGGTCGACCTCGGCCACCGTCTGGGCGCCGAGCTCGTCGGAGCGGCTGACCGCGCCGCGGTAGACCTCGGTCTCGCTGACCAGCCGCTCGTGCTCGGCCTGCGCCGCGGCGAGGATCTCGGCCTGCTGGGCCTGCGCGTCGGCGACCAGCGCCTCGTGGTGGGCGCGCGCCTCGGCCAGCAGCCCGTCGGCCTCCGCCTCGGCCCGGGTGAGCAGCTCGTCGGCCTCGGCCTGCGCCTGGGCGAGCAGCTCGTCGCGCTGCCGGCGGGCCACGCCGAGGACCTCGTCGCGCTGGCGGCGTGCCGCGGCCACCAGCCGGTCGGCGTCCTCGCGGGTGCGGCCGGTGAGCTGCTCGGCCTCGGCCTGGGCCTGCTGCAGGATCTCGGTGCGCTGCTCGACGATGGCGCCGGCGGCGTGCACCTCCTCGGGGAGGTTCTCCCGCAGGTCGTCGAGCAGGTCGAGCAGGTGGTCGCGCGGGACCATGCACGAGCCCGACATCGGCACGCTGCGGGCGCCCTCGATGACCCGGCTGAGCTCGTCGACGGTCTCGTAGAGCCGGTAGACGACCTCCGTCACGCCCCGGCCCCGTCCCACTTGGCCAGCAGCCGGTCGAGGACCGCCTTCGGCACCAGCCGCGAGACGTCACCGCCGAAGGTGGCGATCTGCTTGACCAGGCTCGAGGACAGGTGGCCGACCTGCGGCGCGGTGGGCACGAACAGCGTCTCGACGCCGGCCAGCTCCCGGTTCATCTGCGCCATCTGCAGCTCGTACTCGAAGTCGCCGACGGCGCGCAGGCCCTTGACCACCACCGGGACGTCGTGGCTGCGGCAGTAGTCGACCAGCAGGCCGCTGAAGCTGTCGACGACGACGTTGGGCAGCTCGGCCACCGACTCGCGCAGCAGCTCCATGCGCTCGTCGACGGAGAACAGGCCGGCCTTGCCGGGGTTGACCAGCACGGCCACGACCAGCTCGTCGTACAGGGCGGCTGCGCGGTTGATGACGTCCACGTGGCCGTTGGTGACCGGGTCGAACGACCCGGGACAGACCGCTCGCCTCACGGGAGCCGACCGTACCGGAGCAGGGCCTCCCCGTAGCGGCGGTCGCGGATCCCCTCGAGGGGTGTCGGCCACTCCTCCGGGGCCCCGCGGGCCGGCCGCTCCACGACGACCACGGCTCCGGGCGCCAGCCACTCCCCCGAGACCAGCGCCGCCAGGACGTCGCGCACCTCGGCGGCGGACGTGGCGTAGGGCGGGTCGGCGAGCACCAGGTCGAAGCGGGCCGGCGGGGGGCCGGACACGACGGCGCGCACGGGGCCGGCGACCACGCGGGCCCCGGGGAGGCCGACCGCGGCGACGTTCGCGCGCAGCACCGGGAGCACCCGGGGCCCGTTCTCGACGAGCACCACCGTCGCGGCGCCGCGGGACAGCGCCTCCAGGCCGAGCGCGCCCGAGCCGGCGTAGAGGTCGAGGACGGTGGCGCCGTCGAGGTCGAGCAGGGTGCCGAGGCTGTTGAACAGGCCCTCGCGGGCGCGGTCGCCGGTGGGCCGGACGCCGCTCGGGGGCACCCGCAGCCGCCGTCCCCCGGCGACGCCGGAGATCAGCCTGGTCACCGGCCGGCCTCAGGCCTTCTCGAGGTAGGTCGCGCGCTCGTCGGTGGCCAGGGCGGCGACCTCGGCGGCCAGGCCGGGGTGGTCGGCCAGGCCGCGCTCGGTCCCCAGCAGCGCGGTGGCCTCGGCGCGCGCCACCGCGATGAGCTCCTCGTCCTCCAGCAGCGACAGCAGCTTGACCGTGGAGCGGCGGCCGGACTGCGCGGCGCCGAGGACGTCGCCCTCGCGGCGGGTCTCGAGGTCCACCCGTGCCAGCTCGAAGCCGTCGGAGGTCGAGGCCACCGCGGTCAGCCGCTGCCCGGTGGCCGAGGTCAGCGGCAGCTCGGTGACCAGCAGGCACAGGCCCCGGTGCGCGCCGCGGGCGACCCGGCCGCGCAGCTGGTGCAGCTGGCTGACGCCGAAGCGGTCGGCGTCCATGACCACCATGACCGTGGCGTTGGGCACGTCGACGCCGACCTCGACGACGGTGGTCGCGACCAGGACGTCGACCTCGCGGGCGGCGAAGGCCCGCATCGTCGCCTCCTTGGCCTCCGGCGCCATCCGGCCGTGCAGCACCGCCAGCCGCAGCCCCGCGAGCGGCCCCTCCGCGAGCCCCTCCGCCACGTCGAGCACGGCCAGCGGCGGCCGCTTGTCGTCCTCGCCGGCGGGCTCCTCGGGGGCGTCGGCCTCGTCCGGGTCGTCGTCGCTGGCGCCGGCGTCGTCGCCGATGCGCGGGCAGACGACGTAGGCCTGCCGGCCGGCGGCGACCTCCTCGCGGAGCCGCTCCCAGGCGCGGTCGAGCCACGCCGGCTTGTCGCTGACCGGCACCACCGAGCTCGCCACGCCGCCGCGGCCGCTGGGCAGCTGCCGCAGCACCGAGGTCTCCAGGTCGCCGTAGACGGTCATCGCGACCGTCCGCGGGATCGGCGTCGCGGTCATGACCAGCACGTGCGGCGGCCGGTTGCCCTTGGCGCGCAGGGCGTCGCGCTGCTCGACGCCGAAGCGGTGCTGCTCGTCGACGACGACCAGGCCGAGGTCGGCGAAGTCGACGCCCTCCTGCAGCAGAGCGTGGGTGCCGACGACGATGCCGGCGCTGCCGTCGGCGACCGCGGCACGCGCCTCCCGCCGGGCGGCGGCCTTGAGCGACCCGGTGAGCAGCACCACCCGCGTGCCCGCCGGGTCGCCGTCGAGCTCACCGGCGCGGGCGAGCGGGCCGAGCATGGCGGCGATGCTGCGGGCGTGCTGGGCGGCCAGGACCTCGGTGGGCGCCAGCAGCGCGGCCTGCCCGCCGGCGTCGACGACCTGGGCCATGGCGCGCAGCGCGACGACGGTCTTGCCGGAGCCGACCTCGCCCTGCAGCAGCCGGTGCATGGGCTGGTCGCGGTCGAGCTCGGCGGCCAGCTCCTCGCCCACCGCGCGCTGGCCCTCGGTGAGCGAGAACGGCAGCGCGGCGTCGACGGCGTCGAGCAGCCCGCCGGGACGGCGGGGGCGGGCGGTGCCGGGCTCGAGCGCGGCGGCGCGGCGGCGGGCGGCCAGGACGAGCTGCAGGGTGAGCGCCTCGTCCCACTTGAGGCGCTCACGCGCGTGCTCGACGTCGTCGGACGAGGTGGGCCGGTGGACGTCGAGCAGCGCCGCCGGGAGGCTCGGCAGCCCGTGCCGGGTGCGCAGGTCCTCGGGCAGCGGGTCCTCGACGAAGCCGAACCCGCCGGCCGCGTCGAGCAGCAGCTTCACCGACTTCTGGATCACCCAGCTGGAGACGTCCTTGCTCGCCGGGTAGATCGGGATGAGCGCGCGGGCCCAGTCCTCGTCGTCGTCGCCGGAGATGAGGTGGAAGTCGGGGTGGGCGAACTGCTTGGCCCGGCGGTACTCCCCGACCGTCCCGGCGAACAGCCCCCACGCGCCCTGGCTGAGGTTGCCGTGCTTGCGGTTGAAGAAGACCAGCTGCATCTCCCCGGCGCCGTCGCCGACGGTGACCTCGGTGAGCGTGCCGGGGCGGTTGCGCATCCTCCGCGTGGTGACGCGCGTGACCTGGGCGAGCACGGTGACCCGGTCGCCGACCTGCAGGTCGTCCAGCCGCGTCATCTCCCCGCGGCGGGCGTAGCGGCGCGGGTAGTGGCGCAGCAGGTCGCGGACGGTACGCAGCTCCAGCGACTCGGCCATGGCCTTGGCCGTCTTGGCGCCGAGGACCCGGGACAGGTCGGTGTCGAGGGTGACCGCCACCTCACTCCACCCCGACCTGCAGCGGGACGGCGGCCGCCCCGCCGTCGTAGCGCACCACCTCGACGGTCGGGTGCGCGGTGGCCAGGTGGGCGCAGACGGCGTCGCCCAGCGCGGCGTCGGGGCCGACGACGAGGGTGGCCATCTCGCCGCCGGCCGACAGCAGCCGGTCGAGCAGGTCGCAGGCGACGGCGGCCGGCTCGACCCCGATGACGACGACGTCGCCCTCGGCGGCGCCCAGGACGTCACCGGGCCGGCAGGGACCGGCGCTGGTGAGGGCCTCCTGCTCGGCGGTGCTGACCTCGGCCCAGCGCGTGGCGGCGGCGGCCTCGGCCATGGCGATGACGTCGTCGTCGAAGCGGCGGGCCGGGTCGGCGACGGCCACGGCGGCCAGCCCCTGCACCGGCGAGCGGGTGGGGACGACGGCGACGTCGCGGTCCTGCTCGCGGGCGCGGGCGGCCGCACGGGCGGCGACGGGGGTGAGCGCGGCGTCGTTGGGCAGGACGACGACATCGGTGGCGGCGGCCGCGACGATCTCGCGGAACACCGCGTCCTCGGTCACGCCGTCGGGCCCGCGGGTGACCACCCGCACGCCCTCACCGGCGAACAGCCGGGCCAGCCCGTCCCCCGGCACGACCGCGACCACCGCGCGGCGGCCGGGCACGGGCGCCGCGGCGCGCACCGGGGCCAGCGGGGTGACCGCGATCCGGTACGGCCGCCCGGCCTCGATGCCGGCCTCGATGGCGGCGCCGACCTCGCTGGTGTGGACGTGCACGTTCCACTCGCGGCCGGTCGGGGTGTCGACACCGACGACGACCAGGCTGTCGCCGAGGGCGGCCAGCCGGGTCCGCAGCCGCGCGACGGCGGTCTCGCCGGAGTCGGCGAGCAGGTACTGGACCTCGCTGCCGGGACCCGGCGGGGGCTGGTGCGGTGCGTGCCCGGGATCGCCGCGGCGGACCGGGCGGGTCACCAGCGGCGGGCGCGCGGGCTCCGCCCCGGTGACCGTGCCGACCAGCGCGTCGAGGACCAGGCACAGGCCGGCGCCACCGGCGTCGACCACCCCGGCGTCGCGGAGGACGTCGAGCTGGCCGGGGGTGGCCTCCAGCGCGGCCCGGGCGCCGTCGGCGGCGGCGGCGGCGACGTCGGCGAGCGCGGTGCGGCCCGCGGCGACCGCGGCCCCGGCGGACTCCGCGCCGGCGCGGGCGACGGTGAGGAAGGTGCCCTCCTCGGGGTCGGCCACGGCCGCGTAGGCGGTGTCGGCGGCCTTCTGCAGCGCGGCGGCGAGGACCGGGCCGTCGGCGGGGGGCGCGTCGGCCAGGGAGTCGGCCAGGCCGCGCAGCAGCTGGGCGAGGATCGTGCCGCTGTTGCCGCGCGCACCCAGGACCGCGCCCCGGGCGAGCGCCGTCCAGGCGGACTCCTCGCTGCCGGACCCGTCGCTGCCGGCCGCCTCGTCGAGGGCGGCCTCGTCGAGGGCGGCCACGGCGGCCTCGGTGGTGAGCAGCAGGTTGGTGCCGGTGTCGCCGTCGGGCACGGGGAAGACGTTGAGCTCGTCGAGCCGGTCGCGGCCGGCGGACAGCGCCGCGACCGCGGCCCGGCACCACCGGCCGACCGCGGCGTCGTCGAGCGCCTGCAGCACGGCCGGAATGTACCCGCGGCCGCCGACGGCCCCGGGCGCCGCGCACCGGTGCGGCGGCGCCCTCCCCGCCCTCGGCGACACGCGCGCCGCCGAGCGGTTAGACTCCTCGACGGTCTCGCGGTCGCCGTCTGTGCACCGCCGTCTGTCAACGAACTTCCTGGGAGTGATCCACCGTGGCTGCCGTGTGCGACGTCTGTGGCAAGGGGCCCGGTTTCGGTATGTCGGTGTCGCACTCGCACCGCCGCACGCCGCGCCGGTGGAACCCGAACATCCAGTCGGTGCGGGCGCTGGTCGCCCCCGGCAACCGCCGCCGCATCAACGCCTGCACCTCCTGCATCCGCGCGGGCAAGGTCGTCCGCGCATAACGCGCCGGGAGGGCCCGGTCGCGGGCCCGCACCCGTCCCGGCCACGGCCGGGCCGACCCCGGAGGTCGACGACCTCCGGGGTCCTCCGTGTGCGCGGGGCTCCGTCGTCGCGGTCAGCCGCGACGGTGAGCACCGGTTCTGCAAGACCGTGGTCCCGGCGGTGCACCTGGTCGAGGGCCTGGGCGTGGCCGGTGACGCGCACGCCGGCGCGACCGTCCAGCACCGCTCCCGGGTCGCCGCCGACCCGACCCGGCCGAACCTGCGGCAGGTGCACCTGATCGGCGCCGAGCTGCTCGCCGAGCTGGCCGGTCTCGGCCTCGCCGTCGGCCCCGGTGGCCTCGATGAGAACGTGCTGACGACGGGTGTCGACCTGCTCGCCCTCCCCCGCGGCACCGTGCTGCGACTCGGGGACGACGCCGCCGTCGAGGTCACCGGGCTGCGCAACCCCTGCGCCCAGATCGACCGGTTCCGCCCCGGCGTCCTGCGCGCCGTCGTCGGCCGAGACGCCGGCGGGGCGGTCGTGCGGCGGGCCGGGGTGATGGCGGTGGTGCTGCGCAGCGGGGAGGTCCGCGCCGGCGACGCCGTCCGGGTGGAGCTCCCCGCGGGGCCGCCCGCCCCGCTGCTGCCCGTCTAGATGACTGATTCCAAGGGGTTCGGGCTGAAACCGGTGTGATCACGGGCGAGGGTGTTCAGGCTTGGCGTTGCTAACCCAACGTCGAGCCGGGAGGCCCTCGTGGACGCCGACCTGGACACCCTCGCCACGGCACTGTATGCCCGCACCGATGACCTGCTGAAGGCCGCGCCGCAGCGGCTCCCGTGGCGCCCGGCGGTGGGCATCGCTCCCCGGCTCAGCGATGCCGAGCTGGTGACCCTGGCGGTGTTGCAGGCGCTGCTGGGGTTCACCAGCGAGGCCCGCTGGCTGCGGTTCGCCGGCCAGCAGCTGCGCCCGCTGTTTCCCTACCTGCCGCACCAGCCCGGCTACAACAAGCGGCTGCGCCGCCTCGCCGGCACCGTGATCTGGCTGATCCGGGCCCTGGCGACCGACACCAGCCTGTGGGCCGATGACGTGTGGGTCATCGACTCCACGCCGATCGAATGCGCCCGCTCCCGGGAAGCGGTCCGCCGCTCGGAGCTGGCCGGCTGGGCCGAGTACGGCTACTGCGCCAGCCACACCCGCTACTTCTGGGGGCTGCGGCTGCACCTGATCGCCACCCTGCACGGACTGCCGGTCGCCTTCGCCCTCTCCGGCGCCACAGCCGACGAACGCCAGGTGCTGCTCGACCTGCTCGGCGCCGACCCCGCCCTCCTCGCCGGCCATGCCGGACAGATCCTCATCACCGACAAGCACGACTACGGCCGCCGCTTCGAAGCCGAGCTGGCCGACGCCGGGCTGAGGCTGCTGCGCCGCCCCCGCCGCGGAGAACCCGACCGGCCCGGCGCATCGGTGTTCAAACCGCTGCGCCAGACCATCGAGTCGGTCTTCGACACCCTCAAAGGCCAGCTCGACCTCGAACTGCACGGCGGCCACACCCCAGCCGGCGTCCTGATCCGGGTGCTGCAGCGCCTGCTGGCCCTGACCGCGGTCATCTGGCACAACGACCACACCGGCCAATCCGTCCGCAGATCGCTACTCGCCTACGACCACTGACCCCTTGGAATCAGTCATCTAGGTCCCGATCCCCCGCGCCCGGGCCGCGGCCACGACGAGGTCGACGACCGTGCCCAGGGGCAGCGCGGTCCCGTCGACGACGAGGTGGTAGTGCTGGGCCGCCGCGGGGTCGCACCGGTAGAAGTGGCGGACGTAGGCCTCCCGCGTGCGGTCGTTGGCCTGCATCTCCTCCCGCAGTTCCTCCTCCGGGCGCCCGTAGCGCTCGACCGCCGCGCGCAGCCGGGCCCCGGGCGGCCCGTCGAGCCGGACGTGCAGGGCGTCGGGCCGATCGCGCAGCACCAGGGCCCCGGCCCGGCCGAGGACGACGCCGCCTGCGCCGTCGGCGATCTCGTGCAGCACCCGCTCGGTCTGCTCCCGGTAGGCCCGCTCGTCGGGCTGCGGGGTCAGCGGCACCACGCCGCCCACAGGGTCGGGCATGGCCCCGAGCGAGGCCACGAGCCGCCACAGACCCCGGACCACCCGCTCGTCGTTGGCCTCGGCGTCGTCCTGCGAGACGCCCAGGCGCCCGGCCACCTGCGCCGGGATCGCCCGGTCGTGGAAGGGCAGGCCCAGCCGCTCGGCCGCGGCCGGTCCCACCTCCGGGCCGCCGGCCCCGTAGGACGCGGAGATCGTCACGATGCCCACGGTCGCTCCTCGCTCTCCTCGGCGCCCTCCTGGGCGGGGCCGCCCAGCTGCTTGCCCAGGAACACCGCCCCTGACCCACCGGCGTAGATGCCGTACCCAGGGACGGGCGTGTACCCCAGGCCCGCGTAGAGCGCGATCGCCTCGGGCTGGCGGTCGCCGGAGTTGAGGACCACCGAGCGGTACCCGGCCCGGCGGGCCGAGTCCTCGAGCGCGGCCACCACGACCTGCGCCAGCCCGCGGCGCCGGAACGCGGGCTCCACGTACACCCGCTTGACCTCCGCCTGGCCGGGACCGCCCTCGGCGTGCCGCCGCCACGCGCCGCACCCGGCGGGGACGCCGTCCACCTCGGCGACGAGGAACAGTCCCGCGGGCGGCACGAACTCCGCCGGGTCGACGGCGGCCTCGTCGGGTCCGCCGTAGCGGTCGACGTACTCCTGCTGCACCCGGGCGACGAGCCCGCGCGCCACCGGGTCGTCGTAGGGCACGGCGCGCAGCGCGGCGGTCGAGCCGTCGCGCAGCCGCACGGCCTCAGCCGAAGTGGACATGCCCGGCCCTCCCCGCCCCGACGGCGGCGACCACGGCCGCCGCCGGTTCCCCGCTCACCAGCACCCCCGGGTCCCCCGCGCGGACCTCGCCGACGGCCACGAAGCCCTCCGGCAGCGCGGCGCCGGCCGGGAAGGTGGCCAGCAGGGCGTGGTCCTCCCCGCCGGTCAGCACCCACGACAGCGGGTCGACGCCGAGCGCGGCGGCCACCTGCTGCATCGGTCCCGGCGGCTCCAGCGCCGCCCGCACGAGCGCCGCCCGGTCGACGTCGACCACGACGCCGCTGCTCTCGGCGACGTGGCCGACATCGGCGAGCAGGCCGTCGCTGACGTCGCACATCGCGGTCGCGCCGGCGTCCGCCGCGGCGGGCCCGGCGGCGTAGGGCGGAGCCGGACGGCGGTGCGCGGCCACCGCGGCGATCGGGCTGCTGAACCCGCGGCGCAGCACCGCCAGCCCGCACGCCGACCAGCCCAGCCGGCCGGCGACGGCGAGGACGTCGCCGGGCCGGGCGCCCGAGCGCAGCACCGGGGCCCGGCCGCCGAGGTCGCCCAGCGCGGTCACCGACAGCACGACCGAGCCGCTGTCGGGCGCCGAGGCGACGGTGTCCCCGCCGACGACCGCCGCGCCCAGCGGCGCGCACTCGGCGGCCATGCCGGCGGCCACCCCCTCCAGCCAGGAGGTGGGCGTGTCCGCCGGGCAGGCCAGGCCGACGAGCAGCGCGGTGGCCACGCCGCCCATCGCGGCGACGTCGGCGAGGTTGGCCGCGGCGGCCTTGTGCCCCACGTCCTCGGCCGAGGACCAGTCGCGGCGGAAGTGGCGGCCCTCGACGAGCACGTCGGTGGTGGCCACCACCCGGCCGTCGGGCACGCGCAGCACCGCCGCGTCGTCGCCCGGGCCGACGTCGGCGACCTCGGCCGACCCGGCGCGGGCGACGACCCGGGCGATGACGCCGAACTCGCCGACGACCCGCACGCTGTCGGCGAGGTCCCCGCGGCCGACCAGCGGCCGGGGCCGTGTCACCGGACGCCCCTGGGCGCTGCGGTAGGTTGCGGTGCGATCCGCCCGCCGGTGCCGCGGAGGCACCGGCAGCGCTGCCCGAGGAAGGTCGTCCCGTGGTCCACGCCTACATCCTGATCCAGACCGAAGTCGGCAAGGCCGCCCAGGTGGCCTCGACGATCAGCGAGATCGCCGGCGTGACGAAGGCCGAGGACGTCACCGGCCCCTACGACGTCATCGTCCGTGCCGAGGCCGACACCGTCGACGAGCTCGGACGCCTGGTCGTCGCCCGCGTGCAGTCCGTCGACGGCATCACGCGGACCCTGACCTGCCCCGTCGTCAACATCTGAGCCGCTGAGCGAGGACACCCCCGACGACGGCGGCGCCGGGCCCGCCCAGCGTCCCGACCCGCTGCGGCGGTACGCGCTGGTCGCCGCCGCCGTCGTCGTCCCCGTGCTGGTCGCGCTGCTCGTGCTGGTCAACGTCCTGGGCGACGACGACGACACCGGGGACGGCGCGGTCGCCGACGTCGGCGGCACGACCGGGCCGCAGCGGGAGGACCTGCCCGTGCTCCCGGTCGAGGTGCCGCCGGCGACCCCGGAGGCGGACGCGAACTGCCCGGCGCTCATGCAGGCGCTCCCCCTCGACCTGCTCGGCGAGCCGTCCCGGCTCGTCGACTCGGACACGCCCTACGCCGCCGCCTGGGGCGACCCGCCGGTCGTGCTCGTCTGCGGCGTCCCCCAGCCGGCGGGCCTGGTCCCCGGCGAGGGGCTGTTCACCATCAACGGGGTCACCTGGTACGTCGACCAGTCCGACCCCGACGCCACCGTGTGGACGGCGGTCGACCGCGCGGTGTACGTCGCGGTGACCCTGCCGCCCGACGTCGACAGCGCCCCCGTCACCGCGCTCAGCGACGTCCTGGCCGACACGCTGCCCGCCCGCTGAGCCCGCACCGGTGCGCCCGGGACGGACGGCGGACCTCAGGCCGGCGGCAGCCGGTCGACCTGGGCGAGGACGACCGCCCGCAGCTCGTCGGTGGCCGACTGCTCGCTCGTCGACACCGCGGTGACCGCGACGCTGAAGACCCCGTGCGCGCACCAGGCGAACGCCGCGGGACCGGTCAGCCGGGTGGCCGGGTCGGCCTGCGCGACGGTGAGCAGGCTGCAGCCGGCGGGCAGGCCGGGCGGGTCGCGGCGCAGGACGCCGTCGTAGACCGCGGCGTCGTTGGCCGCGAGGTCCTCGGCGTACGCGGCCGCACCGCCGGCGTCGTCGAACTGGTCGACGAACACGGTGGTCAGCGGCCCCGTCGTCGACCCCCAGAAGCGCTCCCAGCCGTGCCGGTAGCCGTAGTCGCGCAGCACCGCGCGCTCGCGGGCCGGGTCGTCGGCGTAGCCGGCCACGTCGTCGACGGTCTTGGCGCCCGCCGGGGGCTGCAGGTCCGCGTCCGGGATCCGCGGCAGGCCGGAGGGCACGGCGGACAGCAGCAGGGCCCCGAGGTCCTCGACGGTGTCCGGCGTGACGGAGGCCGGCGCGGGGGTGGCGCTGCCGACCACGGTGGGGGTGCAGCCGGCCGCGGCCGGGACCACCGACAGCAGACCCGCCGTCAGCGCCACCAGCCGGCCCGGGGTCACCGGGGGGTCCGCTGGTCCCCCGGCCGGCCCGCCCGCGCCAGCGCCGAGGCGACCAGCCGGTCGACCAGCTCGGGGTAGGCCACCCCGCTGGCCGCCCACATGCGGGGGAACATCGAGATCGGCGTGAAGCCCGGCATCGTGTTGACCTCGTTGACCACCAGCCGGTCGGCGCCGTCCGGTCCGGTGCCGAGGAAGAAGTCCACCCGCGCGAGCCCCTCGCAGTCCATGGCGAGGTAGGCGCGGCAGGAGGCCGCCTGCACCATCCGGGTCTGCGCGGGGGTGAGGTCGGCCGGCACGTCGAACTCGACGGCGTCCTCGAGGTACTTGGCGTCGAAGTCGTACCAGTCGGTGCCCGGGCGCAGCCGGATCTCCGCCGGCAGGCTCGCCTCGGGCGGCCCGCCGTCGCGGCCGGCGAGCACGCCGCACTCGATCTCCCGCCCGGGGACGGCGGCCTCCACCACCACCTTCGGGTCGACGGCGGCCGCGGTGGACACCGCCTCGGGGAACCGCGCCCAGTCGGTGACCTTGCTGATGCCGATGCTCGACCCCGCCCGCGAGGGCTTGACGAAGACCGGCAGCCCCAGCCGCTCGCGGTCGGCCGCGGTCAGCAGGTCGGGGTCGGGCGACACCGCCCCGCCGGCGTCGCGCAGCACCACGTGCTCGCCCTGCGGCAGGCCCGCGGCGGCCAGGAGCTTCTTGGTGTGCTCCTTGTCCATCGACGCCGCGCTGGCGAACACCCCCGACCCGACGTAGGGCAGCCCGCTCATCTCCAGCAGGCCCTGGATGGTGCCGTCCTCGCCGTAGGCGCCGTGCAGGACGGGGAAGACCACGTCGACCTCGGTCAGCGCCGGGCCGATCGCCGCGGTGGGCTCCAGCACCGCCAGCCCGCGCCCGCCCGGGTCGCCGACCAGGGTCACCGCGGTCCCCCCGCCGACCTCCGGCAGCCGCCCGTCGGCGATGGCCAGCCGCTGCCCGGGGTCGGGCAGCACCCAGCGGCCGTCGCGGGCGATGCCGACCGGCACCACCTCGTAGCGCTCGGGGTCCAGCGCCGCCATGACGCTGCCCGCGGAGACGCAGGAGATCGCGTGCTCGGCGCTGCGTCCCCCGAACACGACCGCGACGCGCACCCTGCCTGTCCTGCTCATCGCGGCAGACCCTAGTCGACGTCCTCCGCGCGTCCGGTGCCTCCGGAGAGCCGACACCCCGCCGGTGTGGGAGCCTCGACGCGATGCGGGAGAACGCGGCCCCTCCGGTGGACCCCCGGCCTCCGGCGACGACGGCGGACCAGGGGGAGGTACCGGCGCGCCCGTACCCGCTCCCCTTGCGGTTGGCCGGCGGGGCCGTGCACGTCTACACGGCCCTCGGGTCGGTGCTGGCGCTGCTCGTCGTGCTCGCCGCGCTCGACGGCGACGCGGTGACCGCGCTGTGGGTCGGCCTGGCCGCCCTGGTGATCGACGGCACCGACGGGATGCTGGCCCGCCGCGCGCGGGTCAAGGAGACGATCCCCTGGTTCGACGGCGCCCTGCTCGACAACATCGTCGACTACCTGACCTACGCCTTCGCCCCCGTCGTCCTGCTGTGGACCACCGGGGCGCTGCCGGAGGGCCCGCTCGGCTGGCTGCTGGCCGCGCTGCCGCTGCTGGCCTCCAGCTACCAGTTCTGCCGGGTCGACGCGAAGACCGACGACCACACCTTCCTCGGCTTCCCGAGCTACTGGAACGTGGTCGCCTTCTACGTCGTCGTTCTCGACCTGTCGCGGCCGGTGGTGGCGGCGCTGCTCATCGCCTGCTCGGTGCTGGTGTTCGTGCCGGTGCGCTACCTCTACCCCTCGCGCACCGAGGCGCTGCGCGGCCTGAGCCTGGCGCTGACCGCCGTCTGGCTGGTCACCTACGCCGTCCTGCTCCTCCAGCTGCCCGACCCGCACCCGGTCGTCCTGGCCCTGTCGCTGGGCTACATCGGCTACTACGTCGCCGTCAGCGGCTGGCTGACCGCCCGCGCCGCCGCCCGCCGCCGCTCCGCCGCACGGAGCGCCGCGCGCGCGGCCTGAGCCCCTCGCAGCCCGCAGCCCCTCAGCCCGCGGCGGCCTCGAGCCCCGCGAGGAGGTCGGCGACGACGTCGGCGGTGTCCTCGATGCCGCAGGAGAAGCGCAGGAACCCCGCCGGGACGACGTCGCCGCCCCACTGCGCCCGCCGGTCGACGGTGCTGTGCACGCCGCCGAAGCTGGTCGCGGCCGTCCAGAGCCGGGTGGCGGCGAGGAAGCGGGACACGGCGGACTCGTCGGCGAGCTCGGCCGAGACCACCCCGTTCGGCCGCAGCATCTGCCGCGTGGCCAGCGCGTGGGAGGGGTCACCGGGCCGCCACGGCCAGCGCACGCCGGTCACCGCCGGGTGGTCGGCGAGCGCTGCCGACACCGCCGCGGCCGTGGCGCCCTGTCGGCCCAGCCGCAGGTCCAGCGTGCTCATCGACCGGTGGCCCAGCCACGCGTCGAAGGCGCCCGGCGTCGCGCCGGTATGGTCACGCCAGCCCTTGAGCCGGTCGTACAGCTCGTCGGAGGCGGTGCTGACGTGGCCGAGCAGCAGGTCACTGTGCCCGGTGAGCGCCTTGGTGTCGGCGCCGACGGTGAGGTCGGCGCCCAGGTCCAGCGGCCGCTGGCCGAGCGGGGTGGCGGTGGTGTTGTCGACGGCGAGCAGCGCGCCGGCGGCCCGGGTGGCGCGGGCGACGGCGGCGACGTCGCAGACGTCGAGGTGCGGGTTGCTCGGCGTCTCCAGGACCACCATGCGCGCGCCCTCGAGGTCGCCGCGCGCGGCGACCCCGGCGATCTCGAGGGTGGGCACGTACTCCACCTGCACGCCGAGGCGCTCGAGCTCGTCGCGGGCCAGCAGGCGCGTGGCGTAGTAGCCGTCGGCGGGCAGCACGAGCCGGTCCCCCGCCGACACCAACGCCAGCACCGCGGCGCTGACCGCGGCCATCCCGGTGGCGTAGGACAGGCAGCGGCCGCCGTCGAGCTCGCCGACGGCCGTCTCGAACGCCCGGTAGGTGGGGTGCTCGGTGCGGGCGTAGGCGTCGGCGCCGCCCGCGCGCGGCGGGAGGTCGCCGAGGTGGAAGGGGGCGGCGAACACCGGCGAGGGCCGCAGCGGCGTGCCGGGCACCGGGGGCGCGTCACCGGCGTGCACCGCGCGCGTGCCGTCCCCCCAGCCGGCGGGCAGCGGCCCGGTGCTGCCCATCACTCCTGCTTGGCCTCGCGGGACATGATCTCCTTGAGCATCTGCGCCGCGGACACGCCTTCGTGGCACACCCGCACGACCGCCTCGGTGAGCGGCACGTCGACGTCGTGGGCGCGGGCCAGGTCGAGCACCGGACGGCAGCTCTTGACGCCCTCGGCGGTCTGCCGGGTGGTGGCCTGCACCTCCTCCAGCGACATGCCGCGGCCGAGCTTCTCCCCGAAGGTCCGGTTGCGCGACAGCGGCGAGCTGCAGGTGGCCACCAGGTCGCCGAGGCCGGCCAGCCCGGCGAAGGTGGTCAGCTCCGCGCCGAGGGCGGTGCCGAGCCGGGCGGTCTCGGCCAGCCCCCGGGTGATCAGCGAGGCGCGGGTGTTGTCGCCGAACCCCATCCCCTCGGCCATGCCGCAGGCCAGGGCGATGACGTTCTTCACCGCGCCGCCGAGCTCGCAGCCGACCAGGTCGCGGTTGGTGTAGGGCCGGAAGTACGGCGTGTGGCAGGCCGCCTGCAGCGCCTCGGCGCGGTCGGTGTCGGGGCAGGCGATCACCGTGGCCGCCGGCTGCTCCTCGGCGATCTCGCGGGCCAGGTTCGGCCCCGACAGCGCGGCCACCCGGTCGGGACCGGCGCCGGTGACCTCGCGGATGACCTCGCTCATCCGCTTCGTGCTGCCCAGCTCGACGCCCTTCATCAGCGACAGCAGGGTCGCGTCGGAGGGCAGCAGTGGTGTCCAGGCGAGCAGGTTGGCGCGCAGCGACTGGGAGGGGACGGCGAGGACGACGACGTCGGCGCCGTCGAGGGCCTGCGCCGCGTCGGTGGTCGCCGTCAGCGCGCCGGGCAGCTTCACGCCGGGCAGGTAGTCCGGGTTCTCCCCCGACTCGGTGATGGCCTGGCACAGCTCGGGACGGCGGGCGTGCAGGGCGACGGTGCAGCCCGCGTCGGCGAGCACCTTGGCGAACGTCGTCCCCCAGGAGCCGGCGCCGAGGACGGCGGCGCGGGTGCCGTGGCCACTGCGCCCGGGGCCGCTCACGCGGCACTCCCCGGCGCATCGCCGGGCAGCCGTCGTCGTGCGCGGGGGGCGAAGCCGGCGGGCGCCGGCTCGTCGCGCAGCTCGGCCAGGAGGTCGCGCACCCGGCCCATGATCAGGTCGGTCGTCTCCCGCAGCAGCTCGGGTGTCAGCGGCCGGCCGGCGCGCACCTCGGCACGCAGCGCGGTGAGGTCGACCGGCTCCCCGAGGGAGTACTCGGCGGGCGTGCGCGGGCGCAGGTGCAGCTGCTTGGTGTGGTAGTCGTGCACCCGCTGCGGCCCCCACTGGGCCACGGGCAGCACGACGGCGTCGGTGGTGAGCGCCAGGCGGGCCACGCCGGTGCGCGCCTGCATCGGCCACCAGTGCTCGTCGCGGGTGACCGAGCCCTCGGGGTAGATGACCACGACGTTGCCGGCCTGCAGGTCGGCCGCGGCGGCGGCGAGCGCCTCCCGAGCCTCCGACGATCCGCGCGCCACCGGGATCTGCCCGGCGTCGCGCAGGATCGCGCCGGCCAGCCCCTTGAACACCGCCTCCTTGGCCATGAAGTGCGGGACCCGGCCGTTGTCGTACACCAGCCGGGCGCAGGCCAGCGGGTCGAGCACCGAGACGTGGTTGGCCACCAGCAGCACCGGTCCCGTGCGCGGCAGCCGGTCCCCGTGGCGGTAGCGCAGCCGGAACAGCAGCGAGGCGACCGGGTAGATGACGACCACCGCCAGCTTCAGCGACCACGGCAGCCGGCCCCGCTCGTGCAGGACCCGCGTCCCGTGCTGCGCCCCGGCGGTTCGGTCCTCGGTCACCGGCACCCTCCGCTCGATCGCGACGACCCGCACATGATCGCACCGAGGTCCGCGGCGGCGTCCGGCAACCGGTCCGGGTGTGCTCACATGGGACCCGTGCGCTGGTCCCTCGTCGTCCCGGCGAAGCGGCTCGGTGCGGCCAAGACCCGCCTGCGACCGCTGACCGGCCCCTCCGGCGGCTGCGTGCACGCCGAGCTGGTGCTCGCGCTGCTGGCCGACACCGTCGCCGCGGCCCGCGCCTGCCCGGAGGTCGCCGACGTCGTCGTCGTCACCGACGACGAGCGCGCCGCCGCCACCGTCCGGGCGTGCGGCGCGCGGACGGTGCCCGACGCGCCCGACCGCGGCCTGAACCCCGCGCTGGCCCATGGGGCGCTCGCGGCGGCCACCGGCGCCGTGGCCGCCCTGTCCTCGGACCTCCCGGCGCTGCGTCCCGCCGAGCTGGCGGCGGCGCTGGCCGCGGCGACGGCCGCGCCGCGCTGCTTCGTCGCCGACGCCGCCGGCACGGGCACCACGCTGCTCACCGCGGCCGGGGTGCCGCTGGACCCGCGGTTCGGCCGGGACTCCGCCGCCGCCCACGCCGCGACGGGGGCCGTGGCGCTCGCCGGCGGCTGGCCGGGGCTGCGGCGCGACGTCGACACCCCCGGCGACCTGGCCGCGGCGGTGGCGCTGGGCGTCGGGACGGCGACGGCGGCCCTGCTCCCCCGGTTGCCGCGGCCCGCGGCCTGAGCGCACCCGCCGCACGGCCGTCGCCGTCCTCCGCCGTGCGGCACGATGGCGACGTGGCAGCCGAGACGACGACCCCCGTGACCGCGACCGGGGGCCCCGCCGCCCCCGCCGAGCCGCCGGCCCTGCCCGCCGACCGCTACCTCAACCGCGAGCTGTCGTGGCTGGACTTCAACGCGCGGGTGCTCGAGCTGGCCGAGGACGAGACGCTGCCGCTGCTGGAGCGGGTGAAGTTCCTGGCGATCTTCGCCGGCAACCTCGACGAGTTCTACATGGTCCGCATCGCCGGGCTCAAGCGGCGGCAGAGCACCGGCCTGACCGTCCGCTCCCCCGACGGGCTCACCATCCGCGAGCAGTTGTCGCGGGTGACCGCGCGCGCCCAGGAGCTGGTGCACCGGCACGCCGTGGCCTTCGAGCAGGACGTCACCCCGCGGCTGGAGACCCAGGGCATCCGGATCGTGCACTGGTCCGACCTCGCCGAGCCGGAGACCCGGCGGCTGCGCGAGTACTTCCGCGACCAGGTCTTCCCCGTGCTCACGCCGCTGGCCGTCGACCCGGCGCACCCCTTCCCCTACATCAGCGGGCTGTCGCTGAACCTGGCCGTGCAGGTGCGCGACCCCGACACCGGCGCGCCGCACTTCGCCCGGCTGAAGGTGCCCAACAACGTGCCGCGCTTCGTGCCGGTGGGGGCGGGCGGAGCGCAGGACACGGCCTCGCAGGCGACGTTCCTGCCGCTCGAGGACCTCATCGCCGCGCACCTGACCGCGCTGTTCCCGGGGCTCGACGTCGTCGACCACCACCTGTTCCGGGTCACCCGCAACGCCGACGTCGAGGTCGAGGAGGACCGCGACGAGGACCTGCTGCAGGCCCTCGAGCGGGAGCTGGCCCGTCGCCGCTTCGGCCCGGCGGTGCGCCTGGAGGTGACCGAGACGATGGACCCGCAGATCCTCGCCGTCCTGGTCTCCGAGCTCGAGGTCGACCCGCAGGACGTCGTGACGGTGCCCGGGCTGCTCGACCTCGCCTCGCTGTGGGCGCTCTACGACCTCGACCGGCCCGAGCTCAAGGACGAGCCGTTCGTGCCGGCCACCCACCCGCGGCTGAGCGAGGGCGAGACGCCGAAGAGCGTGTTCGCCACGCTGCGCGAGGGCGACGTGCTGGTCCACCACCCGTACCACTCGTTCGCGACCAGCGTGCAGCGCTTCATCGAGCAGGCCGCGGCCGACCCGCACGTGCTGGCCATCAAGCAGACGCTGTACCGGACGTCGGGCGACTCGCCGATCGTCACCGCGCTCATCGAGGCCGCCGAGGCCGGCAAGCAGGTCGTCGTCCTGGTGGAGATCAAGGCGCGCTTCGACGAGGAGGCCAACATCACCTGGGCGCGGTCGCTGGAGCGGGCCGGCTGCCACGTCGTCTACGGGCTGGTGGGCCTGAAGACCCACTGCAAGACGGCGCTGGTGGTGCGGCGGGAGAGCGGCGTCATCCGCCGCTACGTGCACATCGGCACCGGCAACTACAACCCCAAGACGGCGCGGCTCTACGAGGACCTCGGCATCCTCACGGCCGACCCGCGGGTGGGTGCCGACCTCACCGACCTGTTCAACACCCTCACCGGCTACTCGCGGCAGACCGCCTACCGGCAGCTGATGGTCGCACCGAACGGCATCCGCAGCGGGCTGGTGGACAAGATCCGCCGGGAGGCCCGCCACGCCGCCGAGGGCCGGCCGGCGGGGATCCGCATCAAGGTGAACTCACTGGTCGACGAGCGGGTCATCGACGCCCTGTACGAGGCGGCGCTGGCCGGGGTGCCGGTGGAGCTGTTCGTCCGCGGCATCTGCGCGCTGCGGCCCGGCGTCCCGGCGCTGTCGGAGGGCATCCGGGTGCGCTCGATCGTCGGCCGCTTCCTCGAGCACTCGCGGGTCATGGCCTTCTGCAACGGCGGCGAGCCGGAGTGGTGGATCGGCAGCGCCGACCTCATGCACCGCAACCTCGACCGCCGGGTCGAGGTGCTGCTGCGGGTGTGCGACGAGACCGCCCAGCGGGAGCTGCAGGCGGTGTTCGACGCCGCGATGGCGCCGGGCGTGGACTGCTGGGAGCTGCGGCCCGGGGGGACCTGGACCCGCAGCGGCGACCGCGACTACCAGGCGGGGCTGATGGCGGCGGTGACCGAGCATGCCGGCTGAGCGGACGCGCGGCGTGGTCGCGGCGGCCGGCGGGGCGGTCTGGCGCCCGGCGGACGGCGGCGGCATCGAGACCGTCCTCGTCCACCGCCCGCGCTACGACGACTGGTCGCTGCCCAAGGGCAAGCTCGACGCCGGGGAGAACGCCCTGGCCGCCGCCGTCCGCGAGGTGCGGGAGGAGACCGGCCTCGACGTCGTCGCCGGCCGGCGTAGCGTCCGCACCCGCTACGCGGTCGCCGAGGGCGCCAAGCACGTCGACTACTGGCTGGTGCGGGCCGCGGACGGCGACCAGCCCTTCGCGCCCGACGACGAGGTCGACGAGCTGCGCTGGCTGCCCGTCGCCGACGCCTCGGCCCTGGTCACCCACGAGCACGACCGCACGGTGCTCGCCGACCTCGCGCGCACCGACGTCCCGCGGGCGCCCACGCTGCTGCTCGTGCGGCACGCCCGGGCCGGCAGCCGCGGGGACTGGGACGGCCCGGACGGCGAGCGGCCGCTCGACGCGCAGGGCCGGCGGCAGGCGCGGCAGCTGGCCGACGTCCTGCCGGTCTTCGGCCCGGTCGAGCTGCTCACCGCCGAGCGGGTCCGCTGCCGGCAGACGCTGGAGCCGCTGGCCGAGCGGACCGGGCTGCCGCTGCGGGCGCTGCCCGAGCTCGGCGAGGAGGAGTTCGCCGCCGACCCGGACGCCGGGATGGCGGTGGTCCAGCGCCTCCTGGCGCGCGAGGAACCGGGGGTGACCGTGGTCTGCAGCCAGGGCGGGGCGATCCCCTCGGCGTTGCTCGCCCTGGGCGTCCGCTGGGAGGGCACCCGGCTGCACCCGCCGGCGGCCAAGGGCAGCGTCTGGGCGCTCGGCGGCCGGCCCGGCGCCCTGGTCGCCGACTACTACCGCGACCTCGGCCCCGACCCCGACGCTCCCTAGAAGGACCCCCTGCCCCGCCACTCGCAGGCTCGCGCCAGGCCCCGTCCAGAGGCTCGCCGCGAGCTTGCGAGTGGTGAGGAGGACGGGGTCCTCTTGCCTGCAGGCCGGCCGTTCCAGCACGTCACCTCGCGGGGAGCGCCTCCGGCAGCCAGGACGGGCGCCGCGCCTCGTAGGCCTCGATGTCGGCCAGGTGCCGCTCGGTGAGGCCGACGTCGTCGAGGCCCTCCAGCAGCCGCCAGCGGGTGTACTCGTCGACGTCGAACGGCACGCTGTGGTCGCCGTAGGAGACCCGCCGCTCCTGCAGGTCGACGGTCACCTGCGTGGTGGGGTCGGCCTCCACCGCCGCCCAGAGCGCCTCCACCTCGGCCTGCGGCAGGACGACGGTGAGCAACCCGGCCTTGGTCGAGTTGTTCTTGAAGATGTCGGCGAACCGGGAGCTGATGACCACCCGGAAGCCGCCGTCGAGCAGCGCCCAGCAGGCGTGCTCGCGGGAGGACCCGGTGCCGAAGTCCGGGCCCGCGACCAGGATGGACGCGTCGGCGTACTGCGGCTGGTTGAGCACGAAGTCCGGCTCGTTGCGCCGCCAGGCGACGAACAGGCCGTCCTCGAACCCGGTGCGGGTGATCCGCTTGAGGTACTCGGCCGGGATGATCTGGTCGGTGTCGACGGCGCTGCGGCGCAGCGGGGCGGCGGTGCCGGTGTGCGTGGTGAAGGCGTCCATCGGGCTCAGACTCCAGCGGTCTCGAGGTCGGCCAGGTCGGCGGGGGCGGTCAGGCGCCCGGTGAGGGCGGTCGCCGCGGCCACGGACGGCGACACCAGGTGGGTGCGCCCGCCCTTGCCCTGCCGGCCCTGGAAGTTGCGGTTGCTCGTCGAGGCCGACCGCTCGCCCGGCTGGAGCTGGTCGGGGTTCATGCCCAGGCACATCGAGCACCCGGCGCCCCGCCACTCGGCACCGGCCTCGGTGAACACCTGGTCCAGGCCCTCGGCCTCGGCCTGCAGCTTGACGCCGACCGACCCGGGGACGACGAGCATCCGGGTGTGCGCGTCGATGTGCTTGCCGCGCAGCAGCTCGGCGGCCACGCGCAGGTCCTCGATCCGGCCGTTGGTGCACGAGCCCAGGAAGACGGTGTCCACCTCGATCTCGCGCAGCGGCGTGCCGGGGGTCAGCCCCATGTAGGCCAGCGCCTGCTCGGCGGCGCGGCGCTCGCCCTCGTCGGCGATGGCAGCGGGGTCCGGGACCGACTCCGCGATCGGCAGGCCCTGGCCCGGGTTGGTGCCCCAGGTGACGAACGGCGTCAGCTCACTGGCGTCGAGGACGACCTCGGTGTCGAAGACCGCGTCCTCGTCGGTGCGCAGCGTGCGCCAGTGCTCGACGGCGGCGTCCCAGTCGGCGCCCTGCGGCGCGTGCGGCCGGCCCTGCAGGAACGCGAAGGTGGTCTCGTCCGGCGCGATGAGCCCGGCCCGGGCCCCGGCCTCGATCGACATGTTGCAGATCGTCATCCGGGCCTCCATCGACAGCGCCTCGATGGCGCTGCCGCGGTACTCGATGACGTGGCCCGCGGCGCCGTTCGTGCCGATCTTCGCGATGACGGCCAGGATGACGTCCTTCGCCGAGACGCCCTCGGGCAGCTGGCCGTCCACGGTCACGGCCATCTGCTTGGGGCGGTACTGCGGCAGGGTCTGCGTGGCCAGCACGTGCTCGACCTCGCTGGTGCCGATGCCGAAGGCCAGCGCGCCGAACGCGCCGTGGGTGGAGGTGTGGCTGTCGCCGCAGACGATGGTCGTGCCCGGCTGGGTCAGCCCCAGCTGCGGGCCGATCACGTGCACGATGCCCTGGTCGCGGTCGCCCATGGGGGCCAGCCGGATGCCGAACTCGGCGGCGTTGCGCCGCAGCGCCTCGACCTGGGCCCGGCTGACCGGGTCGGCGATCGGCTTGAGGATCTCCAGCGTCGGGACGTTGTGGTCCTCGGTGGCCATCGTCAGGTCGGGGCGGCGCACCGTGCGGCCGGCGGCGCGCAGACCGTCGAAGGCCTGCGGGCTGGTCACCTCGTGCACCAGGTGCAGGTCGATGTAGAGCAGGTCCGGCTCGCCCGCGGCACTGCGCACGACGTGGGCGTCGTAGACCTTCTCCGCCAGGGTCTTCGGCACGGGTCCCTCCAGGTGGGCCACGGTGGTCATCTCACTGTATGAGATGAGAGTATTGCTGTGTGGGACAGCCTAACCCCGTTGCCGTGCTGGACAAAGCAGTGGCCATCCTGCGCGCCGTCGCCCAGGAGCCGGCGTCGCTCGCCGACCTGGTCACCCGCACCGAGCTACCGCGCGCGACGGCGCACCGGCTGGCCGTCGCCCTCGAGGGCCACCGGCTGCTGCGGCGCACGCCGGGCGGCGCGTGGGCGCCGGGACCGGCACTCGCCGAGCTCAGCCACGGCAGCGCCGACCTGGTGCGGGTGGCCGGCCGGCACCTGGCGCTGCTGCGCGACGCCAGCGGGGAGAGCGCCCAGTTCTACGTCCGCGAGGGCGGGTCGCGGGTGTGCGTGGCGGTCGCCGAGCGGGCACACGGCCTGCGCGACACCGTGCCGGTCGGCGCACGGCTGCCCATGACGGCCGGCTCGGCGGCGCACGCGCTGCTGGCCTTCGCGCCCGCCGAGGAGGTCACCCCGCTGCTGCCGAACGCGAGCTTCACCGCCCGCACGCTGCTCGACGTCCGCCGGCGCGGGTGGGCGCACAGCGTCGCCGAGCGCGAGCCCGGGGTCGCCTCGCTGTCGGCGCCGGTGCGCGACCCGGCCGGCGGGGTGCTCGGCGCCGTCTCCATCTCCGGCCCGGTCGAGCGGCTGGGCCGCCGCCCCAGCCCCGAGGTGGTCGGCGCGGTCCTGGAGGCCGCCTCGGCGATCGCCCGCGCCGCGAGCTGACGCCGCCCCCTCCGTGGTCATCGGCGGGTGGCGGCTCCTGTCCGCGTGTCGGGGGGCCAGATGCCGATGACCGACGGAGGACGACGCACCTCCTCGGCGGCCGTCCCACCTGGCCGGAGGGGTGACCCGGGGCGGCCGCGGAGCGGACACTGCGCGCATGACCGCTCCCGAGCGCACGCACCGTGGCCGTGCCCGGATCGCCGGGCCCGGGGAGGGCATCGGCCTCCACGAGCTGGCCCTGGCCACCCGCAACCACGGGATGCCCCTGGAGGCGCTGCGCTACGACGTCACGCCGCCGGGCCTGCACTACGTGCTCACGCACTACGACATCCCCGCCGTCGACCCGGACAACTGGTCGCTGGAGGTCGGCGGCGCGGTCGGGCGCCCGCTGCGGCTGGACCTCGACGACCTGCGCCGCCGGCCGGCCGTGACGGCGCGGGTCCTGCTCGAGTGCGCCGGCAACGGCCGCGCCCGGCTGGAGCCGCGGCCGGCCGGCCAGCCCTGGCTGCTCGAGGCCGTGGGCACCGCGGAGTGGACCGGCACCCCGCTAGCACCGCTGCTCGAGGAGGCCGGCCTCTCCCCCGGCGCGGTCGACGTCGCCTTCACCGGCGCCGACCACGGCGTCGAGCGCGGCGTCGAGCAGGACTACGCGCGCGGCCTGCCGCTGGCCGAGGCGCTGCGGCCCGACGTCCTGCTGGTGTGGGCCATGAACGGCGCGCCGCTGCCACCCCAGCACGGCGCCCCGCTGCGACTGCTCGTGCCCGGCTGGTACGGGATGGCGCACGTCAAGTGGCTGACCCGCGTCGAGGTGCTCGACCACCTCTTCGACGGCTTCCAGAACACCGTCGCCTACCGGATGCGGACCGGCGGCGCGGACGACGGCGCGCCGGTCACCCGCATCGCCCCGCGGGCCCTGCTCGCCCCGCCCGGCTGGCCGGACTCCATGACCCGTGAGCGGTTCCTGCGCCCCGGGCCGGTGACGCTGACCGGGCGTGCCTGGTCCGGGCGCGCCCCGGTGACCGGCGTGGAGGTCAGCACCGACGGCGGCGCCACGTGGACCGTGGCCGATCTCGCCCCGACCGACCCCGCCCACCCGCACGCCTGGCGGGCGTGGCGGTGCACCTGGGACGCCCGCCGCGGCGACCACGAGCTCGTGGTCCGCGCCACCGACGCCGAGGGCGCCCAGCCCACCGAGCAGAGGTGGAACCGCCAGGGCATGGCCAACGACCTCGTGCAGCGGGTGCCGGTCACCGTCCTCGGGTGACCGGCCCGGCGCCTCGGTCCTCCGTCAGTGGTGGCCGGGGGCCGTCCGGCCGCTGCCGTCGTCCTCGGGGTCCTGCCGGTCCGGCGGGGCCTCGACGACGATGGGGCGCAGCCGCACCCACAGGGCGAACGCCGCGGCGAAGACGATCATCGCCAGCCCGGCCCACAGGTTGGCGTTGATGTCGCCGGTGCGCTCCCGGTCGGAGGGGGTGTTGCCGAACAGGCCGACGAGGACCAGCACGACGCCGTAGAAGCCGATCAGCGCGGCGATGACGTTGCGGACGTCGAAGGCGCCGGCCGCGTGCTTGGTCCCGGCGCCGCCGGAGGTGCTGCTGCTCATGACCGTGCTCCTGACGTCAGCGGAAGATCACGTTGAGGACGATGACCATGACCAGTGCGATCCCGGCCAGCTTGGTCGGCGACTGGTACCACGGCAGCCGGTGCGCGTCGGGGTCGGTGCGCTGCTCCTTCGGGGTCTCGGAGTAGACGAGCCCGGCGAGCTGGGCGACCGGCTTGGGCGCGGTCACCGAGCTGACGACCACGCTGACCACGATGTCGACGACGAAGGCGGCACTCGCGGCGACGAAGCTCGCACCCTGGCCGCCGATCGGGAGCACGCCCAGCGACGCCGTCCCGAAGGCGTCCTCGCTGAGGAAGGCGACGAGGACCGCCGCCAGCGTCCCGGACACCAGCCCCATCCAGCCGGCGGTCGGCGTCATCCGCTTCCAGAACATGCCCAGGATGAACGTGGCGAACAGCGGGGCGTTGAAGAAGCCGAACAGCGTCTGCAGGTAGTCCATCAGGTTCGTGTAGCCCGACGCGATGATCGCCGTCCCGATGGCGGCCACGGTGGCGCCGACCGTCGCCCACCGCCCGACGGCGAGGTAGTACCCGTCGGGCCGGTCCTTCTTCACGTACTGCTGCCACAGGTCGTAGCTGAAGACGGTGTTGAAGGCGGAGATGTTGGCCGCCATGCCGGCCATGAACGCCGCCAGCAGGCCGGCCAGCGCCACCCCGAGCAGGCCGTTGGGCAGGATGTCGCGGATGAGCAGCAGGATCGAGTTGTTGTAGTCGAAGTCGGTGGCGGAGCTGGCCCGGGCCTCGACGACCTCCGGGACCAGGACCGTGGCGATGATGCCCGGGATCACCACGATGAACGGGACGAACATCTTGGGGAAGGCGCCGATGATCGGCGTGCTCCGGGCGGCGGACATCGACTTGGTCGCCATCGCCCGCTGGACCTCGACGAAGTTCGTCGTCCAGTAGCCGAACGAGAGCACGAAGCCGAGGCCGAACACGATGCCGATCACCGACAGGACCGGGCTGCCGATGCCGGACAGCTCCGTGGCCGGCCACGAGGTGAGCTCCTCGCCCCGGCCGGAGTCGGTGACCCGGTCGATCAGCCCCCCGACGCCCCCGACGCGGTGCAGGCCGATGAGCGTCAGCGGCAGCAGCGCGGCCACGATGACGAAGAACTGCAGGACCTCGTTGTAGATGGCCGCCGACAGGCCGCCGAGGGTGATGTAGCTGAGCACCACGGCCGCGGCCACGATGAGCGACAGCCACAGCGGCCAGCCCAGCAGCGCCTCGACGATGGTGGCCAGCAGGTAGAGGTTGATGCCGGCGATGAGGATCTGGGCGGCGGCGAAGCTCAGCGCGTTGACCAGGTGGGCGCCGGTGCCGAACCGGCGGCGCATGAACTCCGGGACGCTGCGGACCTTCGACCCGTAGTAGAAGGGCATCATCACCACGCCCAGGAACAGCATGGCCGGGACCGCGCCGATCCAGAAGTAGTGCATGGTGCTCATGCCGAACTGCGCGCCGTTGGCCGACATGCCGACGATCTCGACCGCGCCCAGGTTGGCCGAGATGAAGGCCAGGCCGGTCACCCACGCGGGCAGCGACCGGCCGGACAGGAAGAAGTCCAGGCTGTCGGACACCCGCCGGCGCGCGGCGGCGCCGATCAGCAGCACGACGCCGAAGTAGGCGGCCACCAGCAGGTAGTCGACGAACGACGCGTCCAGTCTCAGATCGTCCACTCGGGTCTCCACTCTGGTCGGGTCATGTCAGCCGCCTGGCCCCGAGCGAGGGGACGGCGACGAACGCGCGGGGGGCACCGGCGCCCTCGCGCGCGAAGCGGTCGGCGACGCCGGCGGTGACGGCGTCCACGGCCTCGGCGTCGACGAGGGCGACGGCGCTGCCGCCGAACCCGCCGCCGACCATCCGGGCGCCGTGGGCCCCGGCGTCGAGGACCGCCTCGACGAGGGCGTCGAGCAGCGGCACCGACACCTGGAAGTCGTCGCGCAGCGACGCGTGGCCCGCGGTGAGCACCGGGCCGACGGCGCGCGGGTCACGACCCGAGCGCAGCAGCCCGACGACCTCGCGCACGCGGGCGTCCTCGCTGACCACGTGCCGGGCGCGCCGCAGCAGCAGCTCTCCGCGGTCGGTGCCGTCGTCGAGCGGGGCCAGGTCGTCGACCTCGCGGACGTCGCACAGCAGGTCCACGCCCAGCCGCCGCGCGGCCTCCTCGCACTCCCGGCGCCGGTCGCCGTAGCCGCTCTCGGCGTGGTCGTGGGTGGTGCCGGAGTCGAGCACGAGCAGCGCCAGTCCCGCCGCGGCGAGGTCGAGGGGCACCTGCTCGCTGCTGCGGTCGCGGGTGTCGAGGTAGAGCGCGTGCCCGGCGGTGCACAGCACCGAGGCGGACTGGTCGAGGATGCCGGTGGGCGCGCCGACGAAGTCGTTCTCGGCCCGCCGGGCGACGTCGACCAGGTCGTCGGGGGCCAGGTCGAGGCCGAGCAGGTCGCGCAGGGCCAGGGCGACGGCGCACTCCAGCGCGGCCGACGAGGACAGGCCCGCCCCGGCCGGGACGTCGCCGTCGACGAGCAGGTCCAAGCCGCCGGGGAGGGACCCGCGCAGCTCGGCCACGACACCGGCGGGGTAGCCGGCCCAGCCGCCGGGGCTGCCGGGCGCGAGGTCGGCGACGGCCACCTCGGCGTCGGCACCGGGGTGCTGGTGCGAGACGAGCACCAACCGGCCGTCGTCGCGGCGGGCCACGGCGGCCCGCGTCGTGTGCGGCAGCGCCACCGGCAGCACGTGCCCGCCGTTGTAGTCGGTGTGCTCGCCGATCACGTTGACCCGGCCGGGCGCGGCCCAGACCCCCTCCGGCGCGGCACCGAAGCGCTCGGTGAACGCGGCGACGGCGCGCTCGGCGGCGGCCGCGTCGTCCAGGGGTCGGTCGCTCACGGGACGACCACCGCCCGCAGCTGCTCGGCGACGTCCTCGGGGTTGGTGTCGGTGATGAACGCGCCCATGCCCGACTCCGAGCCGGCCAGGTACTTCAGCTTGCCCGGGGCCCGGCGCAGCGAGAACAGCTGCAGGTGCAGCCACCACTCGTCGCGGCCGGTGGTCACCGGCGCCTGGTTCCAGGAGGCGATGTAGGGCATCGGGGTGTCGAAGCGGTGCGCGAAGCGGCCCAGGACGTCGAGGTAGACCGCGGCCAGGGCGTCGCGCTCGGCGTCGTCGAGCGCCGGCAGGTCGGGCACCCGGCGGGTGGGGAACAGCTGCACCTCGTAGGGCCAGCGGGCGGCGGCGGGGACGAAGGCCACCCAGTGCTCGTTGGCGGCCACCACCCGGGGGCCGGTGCGCTCGGCGTCGACCACCTCGGCGAACAGGTCGCCACCGGTCTCCTCGCGGTGCCGGCGCACCGAGGTCAGCACCCGCTCCACCCGCGGGGTCACGAACGGGTAGGCGTAGATCTGCCCGTGCGGGTGCGACAGCGTCACCCCGATCTCCTCGCCGGAGTTCTCGAAGCAGAAGACCTGCTCGACACCGTCGATCGCGCTCAGCTCGGCGGTGCGCTCAGCCCACACGTCCACGACCAGGCGCGCGCGGTCGGGGCCGAGGCCGGCGAAGTGCTGGTCGTGGTCGCTGGTGAACAGCACGACCTCGCAGCGGCCGAAGCCGGGGCGCAGCTCGGCCAGGGGGTCCCCCGGCGCGTGCGGCGCGACGTCGCGGTCGACCGAGGTGGCCAGCGACGGGAAGCGGTTCTCGAAGACGACGACCTGGTACTCCGACTCGGGCACCTCGGTGGGCCGGCCGGGCCGGGAGGGGTCCAGCGGGCACTGGTCGGCCGGCGGCAGGAAGGTGCGGGCCTGCCGGTGGGCGGCGATCACCACCCACTCGCCGAGCAGCGCGTCCCAGCGCAGCTGCGAGTGGGTGCCCACCGCAGGGAGGTCGCGGGTGTCCTCGGCGGTGCGGGCGGGTGTGCCGTCGGCGTCGAAGTAGAGGATCTCCCGGCCGTCCGCCAGCCGACGACTCGTCCGGATCACCGTTCCCGCCTCCCGTCCCGGCCCGCTGACCGACCCCGCGCACGCTATGCCCGCCGGTGATCGCCCAGCCACTCGGGGACCGGGTCCGGACGCACGAGGGCCCCCGGCCGGGTGACCGGGGGCCCTCGTGCTGAGCCGCGTGCTGTCGTGCGCGTGGTGCCGCTGTAGCCCCGAAGGGATTCGAACCCTCGCTACCGCCGTGAGAGGGCGGCGTCCTGGGCCGCTAGACGACGGGGCCGGACGGGCTCCATGGTGCCACGGGCGACCTGCGCCCCGGGACGGGGCCCGGGACGCACGAGAGCCCCCGGTCGGCTGACCGGGGGCTCTCGCTGCGCTGTAGCCCCGAAGGGATTCGAACCCTCGCTACCGCCGTGAGAGGGCGGCGTCCTGGGCCGCTAGACGACGGGGCCGTGCGGTGGTGCGTGAGGAGGTGGTGCTTCCTCGCTGGGGTACCAGGACTCGAACCTAGACTAACGGAACCAGAAACCGTCGGGCTGCCAATTACCCCATACCCCAAGGTCTTGGCCGGCACCTCGCGGCGCCGGGGAAGACGATACCCGATGTCCGCGGACCGGGTGTCACCACCCCCGGGTCCGCGGGTCGCCGGCCGCGACGCGCAGGTCCCGGGCCGCCGTGACCAGCTCGGGGTGCAGCCGCCGGCGGGCGGCCGCGACGGCGGCCACGTAGGCGCTCATCGACAGCAGCGTGAGCAGCAGGGACAGCAGTCCCACGCCCGCCGGGACCTCGTCGGTGGTCACGCCGTCGCCCAGCGTGCCGGCCAGGCAGAACACCAGCACGTTGTTCACCGCGTGCAGGACGATCGCCGCCTCGAGGCCGCCGGTGAGCCAGACCACGGCGGAGGCGGCCAGGCCGAAGGCGAACCGGTCGAGGAAGGTGACGACGTCGCCGGGGGCGTGCGCGGCCGAGAACAGCGCGGCGGTGACGACGGCGGCCACCAGCGCGCCGGCCCGCGGGCTGCGGATCCACCCGGCGATCGCCTGGCTGAGGTAGCCGCGGAAGACGTACTCCTCGGCGGCGGACTGGATCGGCGTGGTGAGCACCACGACCAGCAGCAGCCAGACGAGGTCGTCGACCGGGCCGGTGACCGCGCCCCCCTCGACCAGGAACCCGAGCAGCACCGACAGGCCGATGCCCACGCCGAGCGTGGCCAGGGCCCGCAGGGTGAGGGGCGCGAACAGCCGCCAGCGCAGCTGCGCCAGCACCGACGACGACCAGCCCGGCCGCATGCCGTGCGCGGCCACCCAGAGCAGCCACACGATCGGGATGGCGACGATCAGCGAGAGGTTGGTCAGCAGCAGCGTGCCGGGGTCGACCAGGTCGAGCAGCGCCAGGTCCGGGGTGATCCCGGTGAGCAGGGTCAGCAGGACGACGACGAAGGCCGCCACCGAGTAGGCGACGGCGAACAGCAGCAGCCCGAGCAGCGGCCGCCACCACGCCCAGTCGCGCGAGCGCATGGCGAGCAGGTAGGGCACCGGCTCGTCGTGCGGGGGCGTCCCGGGGGGCGGCGCCAGCCGCACGCCCGGCGGGAACACGGCCGGGGGCGGCGCCGGCCGGGCGTCGAGGACCGCCTGCTGCCAGGACGGGGCGCCGGGCAGGTGGGTGTGCGGGGCCGGCTGCGCGGGGACCGGCCCCAGCGGCCAGGGCACCGGCCCGGCCGCCGCGCCGGGCGGCGGCGGGTACCGGCCGCGGGACGCTCCCGGGACGTACGGCGGCGCCCCGTAGGGACCGGTCGGCGGCGGCCCGGTGTAGGGCTCGTCGCCACCGGGCGGCCACGGCCCGGGCGGGACGGTCACCCGGCCGTGTCCCGGGCGGCCGCGAGGCGGGCGAGCGTGCGCTCGCGGCCCAGCAGCTCGAGCGACTCGTAGAGCGGCGGGGACACCGTGCGGCCGCTGACCGCCACCCGCACCGGCCCGAAGGCCTGCCGCGGCTTGCGCCCGAGGCCCTCGACGAGCGCCTCCTTCAGCGCGGTCTCGATCGCGGCGGCCGACCACTCCGCCAGGCCGCCGAGGGCCGCGGAGGCCGCGGTCAGCACCTCGCCGTCCTCCGGGCGCAGGTTCTTGGCCGCGGCGGCGGGGTCGACGTCGACGTCGTCGGTGAACAGGAAGCCGACCAGGCCGACGACGTCGGAGAGGACCACGGTGCGCTCCTGCGCCATCGGCGCGATCGCCCGCAGCACCCGGTCCTGCTCGGGCGTCGGCGGGTCGGCGACCAGGCCGGCGCCGGCGAGGAAGGGCACGACCCGGTCGACGAACTCCTCGACGGGCAACTGCCGCACGTGCGTGGCGTTGATCGCCTCGGCCTTCCGCACGTCGAAGCGCGCCGGGTTGGCGCTGACCCGGGTGACGTCGAACGCCCCGGCCATCTCGGCCATCGAGAACACGTCGCGGTCCTCGGCGATCGACCAGCCCAGCAGCGCCAGGTAGTTGGCGAACCCCTCGGGGAGGAAGCCGCGCTCGCGGTAGACGTCGACGTTGGACGTGGGGTCGCGCTTGGACAGCTTCCGGTTGCCCTCGCCGGTCACGTAGGGCAGGTGGCCGAAGCGCGGGGCGCCCCGGGCGACGCCGACGTCCTGCAGCGCCGCGTAGAGGGCGAGCTGGCGGGGCGTGGAGGGCAGCAGGTCCTCCCCGCGCAGGACGTCGGTGATGCCCATGAGGGCGTCGTCGACGGGGTTGACGAACGGGTAGAGCGGCACGCCGTTGCCCCGGACGATGACGAAGTCGGGCACCGACCCCGCGGCAAAGCGGACCTCGCCGCGCACCAGGTCGGTCCAGACCATGTCCTCGCCGCTGTCCGCGTCGGGCATCCGCAGCCGCAGCACCGGCTCGCGGCCCTCGTCGCGGAAGGCGGCCTTCTGCGCGTCGGTGAGGAAGCGGTCGGCGTTGTCGTAGCCGAGCTTGGGGTCCTGCCCGGCCGCCCGGCGCCGCGCGTCGACCTCCTCGTTGGTCGAGAACGACTCGTAGGCGTGCCCGGCCTCGAGCAGCTTCGCGGCGACCTCGCGGTAGACCTCGTGCCGCTGCGACTGCCGGTAGGGGCCGTGCGGGCCGCCGACCTCGGGCCCCTCGTCCCAGTCCAGGCCCAGCCAGCGCAGGCTGTCGAGCAGGTGCCGGTAGGACTCCTCGGAGTCGCGGGCGGCGTCGGTGTCCTCGATGCGCAGGACCAGGCTGCCCCCGGAGTGCCGGGCGTGTGCCCAGTTGAACAGCGCGGTCCGCAGCAGGCCGACGTGCACCGTCCCGGTCGGCGACGGGCAGAAGCGGGTGCGGACCTCGCCCGGGGCACTCACCGTCCGGCCCCGGCGGTCGAGGTCGGGTCGGCCCCGCTGACGCCGTTGGTCAGCGATCCCAGCCCCTCGATGGCGCACTCGACGCGCTGGCCGGGGGCGATCGGCCCGACGCCGGCGGGGGTGCCGGTGAGGACGACGTCGCCGGGCAGCAGGGTCATGACCTGCGAGATGGTGGAGACCAGCGTGGGGACGTCGAACAGCAGCTGGCTGGTGCGCCCGGACTGGCGCAGCTCGCCGTCGACGGTGCAGGTGATCGCCAGGTCGGCGGGGTCCTTGCCCAGGGCGCCCAGGTCGGTCTCGATCCAGGGGCCCAGCGGGCAGAAGGAGTCGAAGCCCTTGGCGCGGGTCCACTGCCCGTCGGCCGCCTGCATGTCCCGCTCGGTGACGTCGTTGGCGATCGTGTACCCGAACACGCTGGCCGGGACCTGCTCGGGGGTGAGGTTGCGTGCTCCGCGGGCGCCGATGACGACGGCGAGTTCGACCTCGTGGTGCACGTTCGTGCTGCCCGGCGGGATGCGGATGGCGTCGCCGGGGCCGATGACCGACGTCGAGGGCTTGAGGAACAGCAGCGGCCGCTCGGGGGCGTCCCCGGTGTTCATCTCCTTGACGTGCTCGGCGTAGTTCTTGCCGACGCAGACCACCTTGCTCGGCAGGATCGGCGAGAGCAGCCGGACGTCGGCCTGCGCGAAGCGCTGGCCGGTGAAGGAGATGGTGCCGAACGGGTGGCCCTCGATCTGGGCGACCTGGCCGTCCCCGTCGAGGACGCCGAAGGACATGCCCGAGGGCGAGGCGAAGCGGACGATGCGCACACCGTCGAGGCTACTGACCCGCCCGGGCCGCGCCGACGCCGCCGGACCCCTACGGTCGCAGCGTGGCCGCCCGCTTCAGTGAGCTCGTCGTCGACTGCCGCGACCCCGAGGCGCTGGCCGCCTGGTGGGCCGGGGTGCTCGGCTACCGGGTGCTCGGCCACGACGAGGACGGCGCCGTGGAGATCGGCCCGGAGGCCGGCTTCGGGGGCGCCGCACCGACGCTGGTGTTCGCGCCGGTCCCCGACCCCGCCCCGGGCAAGCCCCGGCTGCACGTCGACCTCTCCCCCACCGACCGCGACCAGGACGCCGAGCTGCAGCGGCTGCTCGACCTGGGGGCGACCCGGGCCGACGTCGGGCAGACCGGGGACGAGAGCTGGCACGTGCTCGCCGACCCGGAGGGCAACCCCTTCTGCCTGCTCCGCCGCCGGCTCGACCCGCCGTAACACTGTCGTCCTCCGGACGACACCGCGACCAGGAGCGGTCCCCGGCGGTGCGGAGCCCGCGCGGCCGCTCCGTCGCGGAGCCCTCCGGGCCCCACTCGGATCGACCAAGGAGACCCCGTGATCCTGATCGTCATCAAGTTCCCCGTCCGCCCCGACGCGATCGACGAGTTCCGCGCCCACGCCGACGAGTACGCGGCGGCGGTGAACGCCGAGGAGGGCAGCCTGTTCTTCGAGTGGTCGCGCAGCGTCCTCGACCCGAACACGTTCGTCTGCATCGAGGGCTTCCGCGACTCCGATGCCGGCGCCTCGCACGTGGCCACCCCGCACGCCAAGGCCGCCTTCGACTGGATGTCGGACCTGGTCGCCGAGCAGCCGCAGATCGTCTACGTCGACGCCCCTGACGTCAGCGGCTTCGGCCCGATGGGCGAGGTCCGGCCCCGCACCTGACCCTCCGGCCGGCGGACACGCGCCGGTGGCCCCCTCCCGGGTCGGGAGGGGGCCCCCGGCGTGTTGACCGGGCCGAGACGGCGGCGCGAGAGTGACCAGGTGACCCGCGCCCTCGCGGTGCTGACGCTCCTGGCACTGCTCACCGTGGTGGTCGAGGCGACCGACGACCCGCACCCGCTGCTCCCCGTCGCCCTCGCGGTGACGTACGCGACGCACGCGCTCCTCGCGCTCCCGTGGCTGGCCCGCCAGCCCGTCCCGCGCCGGTACTGGCTCGCGGCCGGACACGTGTGCCTGCAGCTGCCGCTCGGGATCCTGCTCTTCGACGTCTCGGGCCCCGGTGTCGGGACGACGCTGCTGCTGCTGGTGCTGGTCAGCCAGAGCGTGCTGCTCCTCCCCCTCCCGGCGGCCGCGCTGGTCACGGCCGCCGTCCCGCTCGTGCACCTGGGGATGAGCTGGGGGGACTTCGCGCGCAACGGCCTGGGAGCGCTGGGCGCCGCGGTCTTCACCGCCGTCGTCACCGAGCTGCTCAAGCGCGAGCAGCGGGCCCGGGCCGAGCTCGCCGAGGCCAACGAGCGGCTGCGCGGGTACGCCGCGCAGGCCGAGGAGCTCGCGACCACCCGCGAGCGCAACCGGCTGGCCCGCGACATCCACGACGGCCTCGGCCACCACCTGACCGTCGTCCAGGTGCAGGTGCAGGCCGCCCGGGCGGTCCTGGCGTCGGACCCCGGCCGCGCCGACGACGTCCTCGCCAAGGCCCAGACCCAGGCCAGCGAGGCCCTGGCCGAGGTCCGCCGGTCGGTCGCCACGCTGCGCGAACCCCGGACCGCACCACCGCTGCGCACCGCGCTCGAGGCCCTGACCGCGGAGGTCTCCGTGGCCGGTGTCCCCGCGACGCTCGAGGTCGTGGGCACCGAGCGGCAGCTCCCCGCGGAGGCCGAGGAGTCCCTGTTCCGGTCGGCGCAGGAGGGGCTGACCAACGTCGGCAAGCACGCCGGCGCGACGTCGGCCCGGGTGACCCTGACCTACGGCGAGGACGGGACGGTGCGGCTGGGCGTGCGGGACGACGGCCGCGGCCTCCCGGCCGGGGGACGGGACCCGCGCGCCTTCGGGCTGGTGGGCCTGCAGGAGCGGGCGGCCCGCGCGGGCGGTTCGCTCCGCGTGGCCTCGGTGCCCGGCGGCGGCACCGAGCTGCTGGTCCAGGTGCCGGGGTGAGCGCCGTCCGCGTGCTGGTGGTCGACGACCAGGCGCTCTTCCGCGAGGCGCTGGTCACCCTGCTGGGCACCCGTCCCGAGGTCGAGGTGGCCGGGGAGGCCGGTGACGGTCACCAGGCGCTGGAGCGCGCGGCCGCGCTGCAGCCGGACGTCGTCCTCATGGACCTGCACATGCCGGTCCTCGACGGCATCGGCGCGACCCGGCGGCTGCGGGTGGAGCAGCCCGGCGTCCGGGTGCTGGCGCTGACGACCTTCGACGACGACGAGGACGTCTTCGCGGCGCTCCGGGCCGGCGCGGTGGGCTACCTGCTCAAGGACGTGTCCGCGGACCGCCTCGTCGAGGCGGTGACCGCTGCGGCCCGCGGCGAGTCGGTGCTCCAGCCGTCGGTGGCGGCCAAGGTGCTGGCCCGCTTCGCGCAGCTCGACGACGCCCCCCGGTCCCGGCCGCAGCCGCTGGTGGTGCCGCTGTCCGGCCGCGAGCTCGACGTCCTGCGGCTGCTGGCCGACGGGCACAGCAACCGGGAGATCGCGGCGGCGCTGTTCCTGGCCGAGGGCACGGTGAAGAACCACGTGACCACCGTGCTGGGCAAGCTCGGCGCCCGGGACCGCACCCAGGCGGCGCTGCGCGCCCGGGCCCTCGACCTGCTCTGACGGGGGTCACGCCGGATCGTGACCGGGGAGCGTGACCTCCGGCACCTGGCAGGGGCCCCGCGGCACCCCACCCTTCGGGCATGACGACGCAGACCCCGCCCCAGCACACGCGCAGCCGCGGCCGGCGCACCTGGCACCTCGTCCGCCACTACCTCGAGATGCTCGTCGCGATGATCGCCGGGATGGTCGTCCTGGGCGCCGCCGAGGGCCTGGTCTGGCCCGGGCTCGACGACCGCGCCGACGTCCACGCGCTGGTCATGGCGACCAACATGGCGATCGGCATGGGCGCCTGGATGCGCATCCGCGGGCACTCGTGGCCGGCGATCACCGAGATGTCGGCGGCGATGTACGTGCCGTTCGCCGTCCTGCTCCTCCCCTACTGGGCCGGCGCGGTCTCCGGGGACACCCTGTTCACCGCCGGGCACGTGCTGATGCTCCCGGCCATGGCGCTGGCGATGTGGTGGCGCCTCGACGAGTACGCCCACTGCTGACACGGCATCCCGCCGTCCCGCCTCCCCCCGCGCGTGGGGTGGCGGGACGGCGGGATGTCAGCGGCAGCGGACGGCGTAGGTCAGCGCGTCGACCAGGGCGTGCCAGGAGGCCTCGACGATGTTGTCGTGGACGCCCACGGTGGTCCACTCGCCGACGCCGTCGGTGGAGTCGATGAGCACCCGGGTCGTGGCGCTCGTGCCGCCCTTCCAGCCGAGGATGCGGACCTTGTAGTCGGCCAGCGAGACGTCGGCGAGCTGCGGGTGGCGGCTGACCAGCGCCTGGCGCAGCGCGTTGTCCAGCGCGTTGACCGGGCCGTTGCCCTCCCCGGTGCTGATGACCCGCTCGGCCGTGCCGTCGGCGTTGGGCAGGAGCACCTTGACCGTCGCCTCGCTGACGACGACCCCGTTGCCCCAGTGCTCGACCGTCGTCCGGTAGCTCTCCAGCTCGAACAGCGGGTCGGGGGCGCCGGGCAGCGAGGCGCGCAGCAGCAGCTCGAAGGAGGCGTCGGCGGCCTCGAAGGACCAGCCGTCGGCCTCGAGCACCTTGACCCGGTCGACGACGTGGCCGACGACGTCGGCGTGCCCGTCGAGGTCGACGCCGAGCTCGCGGCCCTTGAGCTCCACCGAGGCGCGGCCGGCCATCTCGGTGACCAGGATGCGCATGTCGTTGCCGACCAGCGCCGGGTCGAGGTGGTTGTACAGCTCGGGGCTGACCTTGATCGCGCTCGCGTGCAGGCCGGCCTTGTGCGCGAACGCCGAGGCGCCGACGTAGGGCTGGTGGTCGTCGGGGGCGATGTTGGCCAGCTCGGCGATCGCGTGGCTGACCCGCTGCAGCTCGGTCAGGCAGTCCGCGGGCACCACCGGCAGGCCCATCTTCGTGACCAGGTTGGCCACCAGCACGAAGGTGTCGGCGTTGCCGGCCCGCTCGCCGTAGCCGTTGGCGGTGCCCTGCACGTGGGTCACGCCGGCCTCGACGGCGGCCAGCGAGTTGGCGACCGCGCAGCCGGTGTCGTCCTGGCAGTGGATGCCCAGCCGGCCCTCCACCCGGGAGCGGACGTCGGCCACGACCCGGCCCACCCCCATGGGCAGCATGCCGCCGTTGGTGTCGCACAGGACGCCGACCTCGGCGCCGGCGGCGAACGCCGTCCGCAGCACGTCGACGCCGTGGTCGGGGTCGGCGGCGTACCCGTCGAAGAAGTGCTCGCAGTCGACGAACACCCGGCGGCCGTGCGCGACTAGGTGCGCGACCGTGTCGCCGACCATCGCGAGGTTCTCCTCCAGCGTGGTCCGCAGCGCGTCGCGGACGTGCCGGACGTCGGACTTCGCGACCAGGCAGACCACCGGGGTCTCGGCGTCGAGCAGCGCCTGCACCTGCGGGTCGTCCTCCACGCGCACCCCGGCCCGGCGGGTCGACCCGAACGCGACGAGCACCGCGTGGCGCAGCTTGAGCTCGGTGCGGGCGCGGGCGAAGAACTCGGTGTCCTTGGGCAGCGCCCCGGGCCAGCCGCCCTCGATGTACCCGACGCCGATCTCGTCGAGCAGCCGCGCGACGGCGAGCTTGTCGGGGACGGAGAAGCTGATCCCCTCGCGCTGGGCGCCGTCGCGCAGCGTGGTGTCGAAGACGTGGAACGAGGCGTCGGTGGCCACGGGTGCTCCCGGGGGGTCGACGGCGACCAGGCCCCTCACACGAGAAAGACCCCCCGGGTACGGAGGGTCTGCGCGCGGTCGGGGTGCTGACCGCGCGCTAGCCGATGATGAGGGTCGTGCCGGGGAGGTGCATCACCGGGCAGTGTAGCCCTCGTGACGCGGTGGAACGGCCCCCACGGCAGAAGGACCCCGTCCTCCTCACCACTCGCGAGCTCGCGGCGAGCCCCTGGACGGGGCCTGGCGCGAGCCTGCGAGTGGTGGGGGGGTAGGAGGGTCCCTTCCTCAGCCGGCGAGCGCGGCCAGGCGGTCGCCGACCTCGGTGGTCCGCACCGGCTGCTGCGGGTCGCGGGTGGACAGGTCGAAGGCGACCGCGGCCTCGACCTTGCGCGCCGAGTCGCCGCGGCCGAGGTGCTCCAGCAGCAGGGCGACCGACAGGACGGTGGCCGTCGGGTCGGCGACGCCCTGCCCGGCGATGTCGGGAGCCGAACCGTGCACCGGCTCGAACATGCTCGGGTTGGTGCCCGACGCGTCGAGGTTGCCGCTGGCGGCCAGCCCGATGCCCCCGGTCACGGCCGCCGCGACGTCGGTGACGATGTCGCCGAAGAGGTTGTCGGTGACGATGACGTCGTAGCGGCCGGGGTCGGTGATGAAGAACATCGAGGCCGCGTCGACGTGCTGGTAGGCCACGGTGACCTCCGGGAACTCCGCGCCCACCTCCTCGACCGTGCGCGACCACAGCGACCCGGCGTGGGTGAGCACGTTGGTCTTGTGGATGAGGGTCAGGTGCCGGCGCGGCCGGGCCGTGGCCCGCTGGAAGGCGTAGCGGACGACCCGCTCGACGCCGAAGGCGGTGTTGAGGCTGACCTCGGTGGCCACCTCCTGCGCGGTGTCGCGGCGCAGCACGCCGCCGTTGCCCGCGTAGGGGCCCTCGGTGCCCTCCCGGACGCAGAGCATGTCGATCGCGCCGGGGTCGGCCAGCGGGCTGCGCACGCCGTCGAAGAGCTTCGCCGGGCGCAGGTTGACGTGGTGGTCGAGCTCGAAGCGCAGCCGCAGCAGCAGGCCGCGCTCGAGGATGCCCGGCGGCACGCTCGGGTCGCCGATCGCCCCGAGCAGGATGGCGTCGTGGCCGCGCAGCTCGTCGAGCACCGTGTCCGGCAGCAGCTCGCCGGTCCGCTGCCAGCGGGCGGCGCCCAGGTCGTACTCGGTGGTCTGGAGGTCCGGGACCACCCCGCCGAGGACCTTGAGGCCCTCGGCCACCACCTCCGGGCCGATGCCGTCTCCCGCGATCACTGCCAGGCGCATGGCGAGGACCCTAGGTCAGCGCGGGTCGAGGTCGGCCGAGCGGGCCTCGCGCGCCCCGATGCGGCCGGCGATGTCGCCGAGCAGCTCGGCGGGCACCGGGCTGTCGACGGTGACCGCCATCAGCGCCTCGCCCCCGCGGGTGGTCCGGCTGACCTGCGCGCCGGCGATGTTGATCCCGGCCTCCCCCAGCGCGGCGCCGACGGTGCCGACGACGCCCGGCCGGTCGGTGTAGACGAAGAACAGCAGGTGGCCGGACAGGTCGAGGTCCATGTCGAAGCCGTCGACCTCGACCAGCTTGGGCACCTGGTTCTTGCCGAACAGGGTGCCGGAGACGGCGACCTCGCGGCCGTCGGCCATGGCACCGTGCACGCGGACGAGGTTGCGGTAGTCGGGGCTCTCGACGTCGCCGGTCAGCGTCACGTCGAGGCCGCGCTGCTGGGCGAGCAGCGGGGCGTTGACGTAGGTGACCTGCTCCTCGACGACGTCGGAGAAGACGCCCTTGAGGACGGCGAGCTGCAGGACCGAGTCGTCGAACTCGGCCAGCTTGCCGCGCACCTCGACGGTGACCGACTGGGCCAGGCCGCCGGCGACCGCGGTGAACACCGTCCCCAGCTTCTCGGCCAGCGGCAGACCGGGCCGCACGTCCTCGGCCACGACACCACCGGCCTGCACGTTGACCGCGTCCGGCACGAACTCGCCCTGCAGCGCCAGGCGCACCGAGTGCGCGACGGCGGTGCCGGCCTTGTCCTGGGCCTCCGTCGTCGAGGCGCCCAGGTGCGGCGTGACGACCGTGTTGGGCAGCGCGAACAGCGGGCTGTCGGTGCAGGGCTCCTGGGCGTAGACGTCGAGGCCCGCGGCACCCACCTGGCCCGAGGCGAGCGCGTCGGCCAGCGCGGCCTCGTCGACCAGCCCGCCCCGGGCGGCGTTGACGATGATCACGCCGCGCTTGGTGGTGGCCAGTTCCGCGGACCCGATCAGCCCGAGGGTCTCGGGCGTCTTGGGCAGGTGGACGGTGATGAAGTCGGCCTCGCGGAGCAGGTCCTCCAGCGACACCATCCGCACGCCGAGCTGGGCGGCGCGGCCGGGCTGGATGTAGGGGTCGTAGGCGATCAGCGTGGTGCCGAAGGCGGCCAGCCGCTGGGCCACCAGCTGGCCGATGCGCCCCAGGCCCACGACACCGACCACCTTGTCGGTGACCTCGACGCCGGTGAACCTCGAGCGCTGCCAGGTGCCCTCGCGCAGCGACGCGTCGGCGGCCGGGATGTGCCGGGCGGCGGCCAGCAGCAGCGCGACGGCGTGCTCGGCCGCGCTGACGATGTTGGACGTCGGCGCGTTGACGACCATGACGCCGCGCTCGGTCGCCGCGGCCACGTCGACGTTGTCCAGCCCGATGCCGGCGCGGGCGACCACCTTGAGGTTCGGCGCGGCCGCGAGGGCCTCGGCGTCGATCTGCGTGGCACTGCGGATCACGACCGCGGCGGCGTCGGCGAGCGCGGGCAGCAGGGCGGACCGGTCGGCGCCGTCGACGTGGCGGATCTCGACGTCGCTGCCGAGCACCGCCAGCACGCTGGGGGCCAGTTGCTCGGCGATCAGGACGACGGGCGCGTTCTCGGTCACGGGCACACAGCCTAGGGAGACGACCGGCCTCCGCCCCGTCCAGCCCCTGGGGCGGCGAGCCGGGTCACCGCCCGGTCACGAGGTGCCCCGCCCGACTCGACACCCCGAACGAGGGGTGCTCTGGTTGTCCGTGTCGCGGCCGTCCCAGCATCCTGGCGGCCGGGACTGCCGGCACGGGCCGGCGCCAGCGGAGGGGACCATGAGCAACTACGGCAACGACCAGGGCACGGGCGGGACCTCCCCGTACGGCCAGGGCCAGCAGGGCCAGGGACAGCCCGACCTGACCAAGCGGTCGGACCAGCCGACGGGCGCCTCGGCCGCCGGCCAGCAGGGGCAACCGCAGCAGGACCAGCCGCACGGCCAGTACGGCCAGTACGGGCAGGGCCAGCAGTACGGACAGGACCAGTACGGGCAGGGCCAGCAGTACGCACAGCCGGGCCAGCCGCAGTACGGCCAGCAGTACGGGCAGCCGGGCTACGCGCAGCAGTACGGGGAGGGCCACCTCCAGCAGTACGGGCAGCAGGGCTACGCCCAGCAGTACGGGCAGTACGGCTACGCCCAGCAGTACGGGCAGGGCGCCGTCCCGGCCAAGCCCGGAGGTGTGGTGACCGCCGCCGTGCTCGGCTTCGTCCTCGGGGCGATCGGTGTGCTGATCAGCCTGGTCACGATCTTCTTCGGCGCCTTCGCCGCCACCAGCGCCTCCTCCGGGGACCTCGAGGAGGAGCTGCCCGGCTTCGGGTCGGTGGCCGGCGCCGTCGGCGGCGTGCTGCTGGTGTTCGGCCTGCTGGCGCTGATCTGGACGGTGATCACGATCTGGGGCTCCGTGTGGGCCCTCACCGGGCGCAGCCGGGTGCTGCTGCTGATCGGCGGCTCGATCGCCCTGGTCTTCACGCTGATCGGCCTGATCGGGAACCTCACCGCCGCCGACACCGCCGGGGCGGGGGGCATCGTCACCAGCCTGCTGTTCTTCCTGGCCGCGCTGGCGATCGTCGTGCTCCTGTCGCTGAAGCCGGCCGCCGCGTTCTTCGCGGCACACCGCGCCCGCCGCGGCCGCTGACCGCTGTCACCAGAAGGGGTCTGCCCGTCCGGGCAGACCCCTGCTGGCGTCCCGGATCCCCCTACAGCCGGCCACCGGCCGCCGACACGGCGCGACGACCTCCAGGAGGAACGATGACCGGCCCCAGCTTCGAGAAGGACCCCCCGCCGGGAGACCAGCCGGGGTACGGGCAGCAGCCGTACGGGCAGCCCGGTCCCCACGGCCAGCAGCCCGGCTACGGCCAGGGGTACGGCGCCCCGGCTCCCCACGGCTACGGTGCCCCCTCCCCGCAGGGCGGGACCGCCATGGGCTTCTCCGACGCCGTGCGCAGCGTCCTGACGCAGTACGCCACCTTCACCGGGCGGGCACGGCGCGCCGAGTACTGGTGGTTCGCCCTGTTCAGCGTGCTCGTCGTCATGGTGGCCGCGATCATCGACGTCGCGATCGACGTCCCCCTCTTCCAGCTGGTGGTGAGCCTGGGACTGCTCGTCCCGAGCCTGGCCGTCGGCGTCCGGCGCCTGCACGACACCGACCGCTCAGGCCTGTGGCTGCTCATCGGGCTGGTGCCCTTCGGCGGCATCGTGCTGCTGGTCTTCTACTGCCTGGAGGGGCAGCGGCACCCCAACCGCTACGGCCCCGACCCGAAGACGCCGCTGGGCAGCTGGGCCTCCTGACCCACACGCGAACGGCCCCCGCTGCCTGCTGGCAGCGGGGGCCGTTCGCGTGTGCGGGGTGGTTCAGCCGCGGGCGGCGGTGCCGGTGTAGTCGTCCGACGTCGACACCCAGCTCATCAGGCCGCGCAGCTTGCGGCCGGTCTCCTCGATCGGGTGCGCCTCGGCCTCGGCGCGGCGGCGCGTGAAGTCCGGCGCGCCGGCGTCCTGGTCGGCGATGAACTCCGCCGCCCACGAGCCGTCCTTGATGCGGGCCAGCACGTCCTTCATGGCGTCCTTGACGTGCTGGTCGATGATCTTCGGGCCCGACGTGTAGTCGCCGTACTCCGCGGTGTCCGACACCGACCAGCGCTGCTTGGCGATGCCGCCCTCGTACATGAGGTCGACGATCAGCTTGAGCTCGTGCAGGCACTCGAAGTAGGCGATCTCGGGCTGGTAGCCGGCGTCGGTGAGGGTCTCGAACCCGGCGGTGATCAGCGCGCTGGCGCCGCCGCAGAGGACGGCCTGCTCGCCGAAGAGGTCGGTCTCGGTCTCCTCGGCGAACGTCGTCCGGATGACGCCGGCGCGGGTGCCGCCGATGGCCTTGGCGTAGGACAGCGCCAGCTGCAGCGCCTGGCCGCTGGCGTCCTGCTCGACGGCGACCAGCGCGGGCACGCCCTTGCCGTTCTCGAACTCGCGGCGCACCAGGTGGCCGGGGCCCTTGGGGGCGACCATGGCGACGTCGACACCGGCCGGGGGCTTGACGTAGCCGAAGCGGATGTTGAAGCCGTGCGCGAAGAACAGCGCGTCGCCGTCCTGCAGGTTGGGCTCGATCGACTCGGCGTACACCTTGCGCTGCACGTGGTCCGGGACGAGGACCATGATCAGGTCGGCCTCGGCGGCGGCGTCGGACGGCGTCACCACGCGCAGCCCCTCGGCCTCTGCCTTGGCCCGGCTCTTGGAGCCCTCGGGCAGGCCGACGCGGACGTCGACGCCGGAGTCGCGCAACGACAGGGCGTGCGCGTGGCCCTGGCTGCCGTAGCCGATGACGGCGACGGTCCGCCCCTGGATGATCGACAGGTCGGCGTCGTCGTCGTAGAAGATCTCGGCGGCCATGCGGTGGTGCTCCTTCTGGTGAGGGGATGGAACGGCCCCCTCGCAGGGTCCCGCCGCGAGCCTGCGAGCGGCGGGGGGCGAGGGGGTCCTTCTAGGCGCTGCGGTCGACCGGGCGCAAGGTACCGGCGCCGCTCATCGAGCGCGGCCCCCGGCCCAGGGCGACGGTGCCCGACTGCGCCATCTCCTTGATCCCCATCGGGGCCAGGACGGCGAGCAGGGCCTGCAGCTTGTCGGGGGTGCCGGTCGCCTCCAGCGTCACGGTGTCGGTGTTGACGTCGACGACGCGGGCGCGGAACAGCTCGGCGGTCTGCAGCACGGTGGTGCGGTCGGCCAGGGGCGCGCGCACCTTGACCAGCAGCAGCTCGCGCTGCACCGCGGCACTGCCGTCCAGCTCCACGATCTTGATGACCTCGATGAGCTTGTTGAGCTGCTTGGTCACCTGCTCCAGCGGCGCGGACTCGGCGTCGACCACGATCGTCATCCGCGACAGGTCGGGGTTCTCCGTCGGGCCGACGGCCAGCGACTCGATGTTGAAGGCGCGCCGGCTGAACAGCGCCGAGACACGGGCCAGCACACCGGCCTTGTTCTCGACGAGCACCGACAACGTGTGGCGGGTCATGCCAACTCTCCCTTACGGCAGATCGTCACCAGCGGCGGCCCCCGTTCGGGGGCCCGCCCCGAGCGGAGCGAGGGGTGGGGGGAACGGGGGTCCTTCGACTCAGACCTGGTTGTCGCCGAAGACCGGGCGCAGGTCGCGCGCGGCCAGGATGTCGTCGTTGCTGGCGCCCGCGGCGACCATCGGCCACACCTGGGCGTCGGCGCCGACGACGAAGTCGATGACCACGGGGGCGTCGGTGATCGCCATCGCCTTCTCGATGACGGCGTCGACGTCGTCCTTGCTCTCGCAGCGCAGCCCGACGCAGCCCAGCGCCTCGGCCAGCGCCACGAAGTCGGGGATGCGCACCGGCTTGGGCCGGCCGTCGGCGTCGACCGGGTGCAGCTTGGTGTTGGAGTAGCGGCCCTCGTAGAAGAGGGTCTGCCACTGGCGGACCATGCCGAGGTTGCCGTTGTTGATGACGGCGACCTTGACCGGGATCCCCTCGATGGCGCAGGTGGCCAGCTCCTGGTTGGTCATCTGGAAGCAGCCGTCGCCGTCGATCGCCCAGACGGTGGTCTCCGGGCGGCCGTACTTGGCGCCCATGGCCGCGGGGACGGCGTAGCCCATGGTGCCGAGGCCGCCGCTGTTGAGCCAGGTGCCCGGCTTCTCGTACCTGATGAACTGGGCGGCCCACATCTGGTGCTGCCCGACACCGGAGGCGTAGATCGCGTCGGGGCCGGCGATCGCGCCCAGCCGCTCGACGACGTACTGCGGGGACAGCGAGCCGTCCTCGGGCCAGTCGTAGCCGAGCGGATAGCGCGTGCGCCAGTCGTCGAGCTGCGCCCACCAGGCGGTGAGGTCGGAGCTGCGGCCGGCCCGGTGCTCGGTCTGCAGCGCGGTGACGAGCTCGGCGATCGTCTCCCGGGCGTCGCCGACGATCGGGACGTCGGCCTTGCGGTTCTTGCCGATCTCCGCGGGGTCGATGTCGGCGTGCACGACCAGCGCGCCGGGCGCGAACGAGGACAGCTCGCCGGTGACGCGGTCGTCGAAGCGGGCGCCCAGCGCCACCAGCAGGTCGGCCTTCTGCAGGGCGGTGACCGCGGTGACGTTGCCGTGCATGCCCGGCATGCCGAGGTTCTGCGGGTGACTGTCGGGGAACGCGCCGCGGGCCATGAGGGTGGTGACCACGGGCGCGCCGGTGAGCTCGGCCAGCTCGGCCAGCTCCGCCGTGGCCCCGGACTTGATCACCCCACCGCCGACGTAGAGGACCGGCCGGCGGGCGGCGGCGATCAGCGAGGCGGCCTCGCGGACCTGCTTGCCGTGCGGGCGGGTGGTCGGCTTGTACCCGGGCAGGTCCAGCCGCGGCGGCCAGGAGAAGTCCGTGGTGGCCTGCAGCGCGTCCTTGGCGATGTCGACCAGGACCGGGCCGGGGCGGCCGGTGGCGGCCAGGTGGAAGGCCTCGGCGATGCGCTGCGGGATCTCCGCGGCGTCGGTGACCAGGAAGTTGTGCTTGGTGATCGGCATCGTGATGCCGCGGATGTCGGCCTCCTGGAAGGCGTCGGTGCCGATCGCACGGCTGGGCACCTGCCCGGTGATCGCGACCATCGGGACCGAGTCCATGTAGGCGTCGGCCAGCGGGGTGACCAGGTTGGTCGCGCCGGGGCCGGAGGTGGCCATGCAGACGCCGACCCGGCCGGTGGCCTGCGCGTACCCGGTGGCCGCGTGCCCGGCGCCCTGCTCGTGGCGGACGAGGACGTGCCGGACGCGGGAGTCGAACAGCGGGTCGTAGGCCGGCAGGATCGCCCCGCCGGGGATGCCGAAGACGACCTCGACACCGGCGGCCTCGAGGGAGCGCACCAGGCTCTGCGCGCCGGTGATGCCGGTGGCGGGCTCGGCGGCGGACTCGGCGATCGAGCGGGCCGTCGTCTCGACACCGGTGAGCGCCGCGGCGGCGTCTCGGGTGGCGGACTCGCTCGGGGTGGTCGTCATTGCGGCGTCTCTCCTGGGCCGGACGTGCGGGGCAGGGCGTGCGGTTCGGGTGTCTGACCGGGTGCCGGGGCGGACCTCCCGGCGTCGCCGGGCCGGCCCGTCGGGACCCTCGTGGCCAACAAAAAACCCCTCGTGCCGCGGGCACAGAGGGGTGTAGCGCGTCGGTCGGGGCGACCGGCGCGCTAGGCGATTACGAGGAGCAGACAGGCGGAGCGCACGAACACACTGTGCGCCTCCGCTGCCGCGACGTCAACAACGGCGTCCCATCCAGTGGACGCCGTCGGCCGGATCATGGGACGACCACCGGGACGTCGGCCTCGGGGCCGAGCAGCGTCGGGTCGAACCGGTCGACCACGCCGGCCAGGTCGGCGGCGGGCACCGGGCGGCCGGTCAGCCACCCCTGCAGGTGGCGGCAGCCCAGCCCGACGAGGACGTCGCGCTGCGCGGCGGTCTCCACGCCCTCGGCGACGACGTCCATGCCGAGGGTGCGGCCGAGGTCGATGACGCTGCCGACGAGCGCGGCGCCACGGGGGTCGGTGTCGATGCCGGAGACGAAGCCGCGGTCCATCTTGAGCACGTCGACGGGCAGCCGGGCGAGGTAGGCCAGCGACGAGTAGCCCTTGCCGAAGTCGTCGAGGGAGACGCTGCACCCCAGCGCGGACAGCTCCGCGAGCTCGGCGAGCAGCCGCTCGTCGTCGTCCACGAGCACGCTCTCGGTGACCTCGATGCCCAGCAGCCGCGCCGGCAGGCCGGAGCGCTCCAGCGCCCGGGTGACGTCCTCGACCAGGCAGCGGGCCTGCAGGTGACGCGCGGAGATGTTGACGCCCAGGCGGATGTCGCGGCCGCCGGCCACCAGGCGGGCGTGCTCGGCGGTCGCCGTCTCGAGCACCCAGCGCTGCAGCGGCACGATCAGGCCGTCGTCCTCGGCCAGGCCGATGAACTCCTCCGGAGACACCGGCCCGAGGACCGGGTGGTCCCACCGGACCAGGGCCTCGACGCCGGTCACCCGCCGCTCGAGGACCCCCACGATCGGCTGGTGGACCAGCCGCAGCCGGCCCTCGGCCACGGCGACGGGCAGGTCGCGCGCCAGGCGGCTGCGGCGCGCGGACTCCTCGACGAGGGTCTCCCCCGACGCCCGGACGCCGTTCTTGCCCTGGGCCTTGACCGTGCGCAGCGCCAGGTCCGCCTCGCGGACGGTGGCCGACGCGTCGATTCCCGGAACGACCTCGGCCAGGCCCACGCTGGCCGAGACCCGGAAGACCGGCCCGGCGCCGTCGGGCGCGCCGGGGGCGGCACCGTAGCGGCGGGTGCGGTCGAGCCGGGCGACCAGCCGCTCGCCCAGCGCCATCGCCTCGGCGGGCCCGGCGTCGACGACGAGCGCGAACTCGTCCCCGCCGAGCCGGGCGACGAGGTCCCCCTCCCGCGCCTCGGCGCGCAGGGAGTCGGCCACCTCGCACAGCAGCCGGTCGCCGGCGTCGTGACCGGCCACGTCGTTGACCGACTTGAAGCCGTCGAGGTCGACCAGCAGCACGCAGGCGCGCCGGCCGCGGGTGGCCCGGTCGAGCGCGCCCTCCAGCGCGACCATGAACCGGGCGCGGTTGGGCAGGCCGGTGAGGGAGTCGGTGTAGGCCAGCCGCTCCAGCTCGCGCTGGCCGGCCCGGCGCTCGGTGACGTCGCGCAGGTGCAGGACGAGCCCGTCGTCGGACCGGCGGGTGCCCGTGCGGGCCGCGCCGGAGACCTCGACGTCGCGCCAGCCGCCGTCGGTGGTCTGCAGCCGGCCGGTCGCGGGCAGGCCGTCGGGAGCGCCGTCCCGCAGGGCCGCGGCGACCCGCTCCACCAGGTCGCGGTCGTCGGCGTGCAGGAGGGTCACCAGCGCGCGGCCGCGCAGGTCGCGCTCGGTCCGGCCCAGCTGGTCGGCGACCGGCCCGGACACCGACGTCACCCGCCCGGCGGCGTCCAGGACGACGGTGACGGCGTCGCCGCTGTGCACCAGCGCGCGGAACCAGCCCTCGGTCCGCTCCAGCGCCGGGTGAGGCGCGCGGCGTCCAGCGCCCAGGACAGCGTGCGCGCCGAGGTCAGGACCAGCAGGACGGCGGCCGCGGCGGCCTCCAGGCCGCTCACCGGCCGGCCGGTCAGCACGCCGCCGGTGACGGCGAGCAGGGCGGCGGTCGACGTCCCGCAGGCCAGCACCGCGCCGCGCAGGGGCAGGACGCGCCGGCCGTCGGGCACCGCCGCCGGCCGGTCGGCCGCGGCGGCGCACAGGCTGGTGCCGAGCATCGTCAGCCAGGCGAGCACGGTGACCACGTCCCAGAGCGGCCCGTCGCCGGCCGAGGCGCGGCCCAGCGCCCCGCCGAGCGCCACGGTGGCCATGGCGACGAAGGCCGCGAGCAGCCAGGTCGCCGAACGGCGGCGCGCCTCGGGCACCGCGGTGACGGTGACCAGGCCGACGCCGCAGAGGACCGCCCCGACCAGCGGGTAGCCGGCCGCGATCAGGCCCTGCCCGGGTCCGGCGACCCGCACCGGCAGCTCGTCGAGGACGACGCTGCCGAGCACGGCGACGGCGACGGTCAGGACGGCGCCGTCGAGCAGCACCCGCGCGCCCACCCGCAGGCCCGTCCGCGGGGGGAGCAGGAACACCGCGACCGCCACGGCCACCGGGACCGCGAGCAGCGTGGGGAGGTCCTCGATCCCGCCGGTGGACATGTCGCGGTACGGGCGCGTCACGGCCAGCACCTGGCCCAGCGCGAGCAGGCCGGCGGCCAGCGTCATCGCCCGCCACGGCCGCCCGGCCCGGCCCGGCACGCGGGCGGCGGTCCGGGCGAGGACGGCGGCACCGGCGCCGGAGGCCAGCGCCAGGGCCGCGGGGACCAGCACGGCCGCCCACGGCGAGGCGGTCAGCTGCAGGACGGTCGTGCCGGTGCCCAGCAGCGCGAGCAGGGACAGGACCGCGGCGACCGTGCCGGCACCCACCGGCCGGGCGGCGGCGGACCGGGTCCGCCGGTCAGGCACCGCGCACCGCACGCACGTCAGAGGTCTCGCCCTCCGCGCCGAAGTCGTCGGCCGACAGGCCGGCCAGACCCGGCCACAGGGCGCCGGCGCCCTCCTCGAGGACGCGCACGAGGTCGGCCAGCGGCAGCGGCCGCGACAGCAGGAAGCCCTGCGCGAAGCCCAGCCCCAGGCCGCGCAGCACGCCCAGCTGGGCGGGGGTCTCCACGCCCTCGGCGACGACGTCGAGACCCAGGGCCTGCGCGACGGTGACGACGGCCTGGCACAGCGCGCGGCCCTGCGCGTCGCGGTCGACCCGCGAGACGAAGGTGTTGTCCAGCTTGAGGACGTCGATGGGCAGGCGGGTCAGGTGCGCCAGCGAGGAGGACCCGGTGCCGAAGTCGTCCAGTGCCACGTGCACGCCCATCAGCCGCAGCGCCCGGACGTCGGTGACCACGTGGTCGCCGTCGTCGAGCACGGTCGCCTCGGTGACCTCCAGGACCAGCCGCTGCGGGGCCAGCCCCGAGTCGGCCAGCGCCGTGGTGACGTCGTCGACCAGGGTGCGGGCGGCCACGTGGGAGGCCGCGATGTTGACGCCCAGCTGCAGCGGCGCGCCGCCGGCCTCGGGCAGCGCGACGGCGGCCGCGGTCGCCTCCCGCAGCACCCAGCGCTGCAGCTCGCCGACCACGCCGGCGCGCTCGGCGATCGGGACGAACTCCCGCGGCGGGACGTCGCCGAGCACCGGGTGCCGCCAGCGCAGCAGCGCCTCGACACCGGTGACCCGCTGCTCGTCCATCGACACGACCGGCTGGAACACCAGCCACAGCTCACCGCGCGCGGCGGCGCCGGGCAGGTCCTGGCGCAGCTGGTCGCGGCGCGCGGCGGCGGCGCCGAGGGTCGGCGTCCAGCGGGTGGCCCGGGACCGGCCGCCGGTCCGGGCGGCGGCCACGGCCAGCTCGGCGCGGGCGGTGAGCTCGGCGACGGTCAGGCCGTGCTCGACGGGGACGACGCCGACGTCGGCGGTGAGGTCGAAGAGGCCCGCAGGGGTGCTGACGGGCCGCTCGAGGACCGCCAGGCAGCGGTCGGCGAGCCGGTCGGCGGTGTCGCCGTCCCCCGCGGCCAGCACGGCGAAGGCACCGCCGGCGACCCGGGCGACGACCTCGTCGCCGCGCACGGCGTCGCGCAGCCGCCGGCCCAGCTCGACCAGGACGTCGGCGACCGCGTCACGGCCGGCGTGCTCGCGGACCTCGCCCAGGCCCGAGACCTCGAACACGAGCACCGCCTCCCCCGTCCCGGCGTCGGCGCGCCCGGCGGCCGCGGCCAGCTCGGCGTCCCAGCCGGCCCGGTTGGGCAGCCCGGTGAGGGTGTCGGTGAACGCGACCTCCTCGAGGGCGCGCTCGCGGGCCTCCCGCTCGGTGACGTCGCGGCAGTGCAGGACGACCGAGGCGATCGCGGCGTCGCCGCGCAGGTCGGACACGCCGGCCTCCAGGCAGCGCCGCTCGCCGTCGGCGTCGCGCACGTGCAGCACCAGCAGCCCGCCCGCGCTGCCGGGGGCGCTGCCGGCGAGCCGGGTGCGCAGCGCGGCGGCGTCGTGGGCGTCGACCGTGCCGGGGCGCGTGGTCGGCGCGCTGCCGGCGAGGAGGTCGCGGCCGACCAGGTCGGCGGGGTCGCGGCCGAGCAGCGCCGCGAACGCCGGGGAGGCCCAGCCGACGCGCAGCCGCGCGTCGAGGACGAGCACCGGCTCGCTGGAGGCCGACAGCAGGCTGCGGAAGTAGGCCTCGTCGCGGCGCAGCCGGGCGCCGCGCAGGTGGTCCTCGCGGGCGGTGACCCAGCGGTGGACCGCCGCGAGCGCGGCGCAGGCCAGTGCGCCGCCGAGGGTGGTGCCGGTCGGGGCGGTGCCCAGCACCACCGGCACGACGACGAGGGCGACGACGACGACCAGCGCCAGGTGCGGCAGCGCCGAGCGCAGCTGCGCGGCCCGTCCCCCCGGGTGCGCCCCGGCGGCCGGGGCGGTGTCGAGCAGGCGGGCGAGCACCAGCAGGGCCAGCCCGACGACGACGGCGACCCGGGTGGCGGGGACGGCGCCGGGAGCGCCCAGCAGCGCCGCCGAGGTGGCGGCGCCGCGCCCGGCGCACACCGCCACCAGCCCGGCCAGCAGGGCCGCGGCCGCGGGCTGGCGGCGGGCCTCGGCGGCGCCGAGGACGGTGAGGGCGGCGGCCATGGTGGCCGCGGTGGCGAGCACGGCGGCGCCGAGGACGAGCCGGGCGACCGCCGACAGCGCCGTCCAGCCGCTGCCCGGGCCGACGAGCAGCACCTGCATGACCACGAGCGCGGCGGTGCCGAACAGCGCGAGCTCGAGACCGGTGCGCAGGCAGGTGGGGCGCCGGGGGGAGCGCCGGACCATGCCGAGCAGGGCGAGGACCGCGAGCACGTGGCCGGGGACGATGAACACCCAGCGCAGCACCACGTCCTCGAGGACCGAGGCGGGGTCGACGGCCACGCTGGTGACCAGCCCGGCGACGGGCAGCAGCGGCGCGACCGCGAGCAGCCGCCAGGGCCGGTCGGCCGGCTCCCCGGGGCGCCCGGACCGCCAGAGGACCGCGGCGGTCAGCACCCCGGCGAGGGCCGTGACGACCTCGCCCACGGGGTGCAGCGCCGGGACGACGGCGGCCACGACGCACGCCACCGCGGCCGCCAGGGCACACGCCAGCACCCACTTGGTCCGCCTGTCCACACCCGGGGTGTCGGCAGGACGGCGGGCCCGCAGGAGCCGCGGCGGGCCCCTCTCACCCCAAGGAGGGGTCTCGGCTCAGGAGCAGATGGCGCCCTGCGCGGCCGAGCCGACGAGCTTGGCGTACTTGCCGAGCACCCCGGTGGTGTAGCGCGGGGGCAGCGGCGCCCAGTCCGCCCGGCGGCGGGCGAGCTCCTCGTCGTCGACCAGCAGGTCCAGGGTGCGGGTCCGCAGGTCCAGGCGGATGCGGTCGCCGTCCTGGACCAGGGCGATGGGGCCGCCGTCGGTCGCCTCGGGGGCGACGTGGCCGACGCACAGGCCCGTCGTCCCGCCGGAGAACCGTCCGTCGGTGAGCAGCAGGACGTCCTTGCCCAGGCCCGCGCCCTTGATCGCGCCGGTGACGGCGAGCATCTCGCGCATGCCCGGGCCGCCACGGGGGCCCTCGTACCGGATGACGACGACGTCGCCGGCCTGCAGGGTGCCCTCGGTGACGGCGTCCATGGCGCCCTGCTCGCCGTCGAAGACGCGCGCGGTGCCCTCGAAGACGTCGGCGTCGAAGCCCGCGGACTTCACCACCGCGCCGTCCGGGGACAGCGAGCCGCGCAGGATCGTCAGGCCGCCGGTCGTGTGGATGGGGTTCTCCATCGCGTGCACGATCGTGCCGTCGAGGTCCGGCGGCGCGATCTCGGCGAGGTTCTCGGCCATGGTCTTCCCGGTCACGGTGAGCGTGTCGCCGTGCAGCAGGCCGGCGTCGAGCAGCGCCCGGAGCACCACCGGGACGCCGCCCACGCGGTCGATGTCGGTCATCACGAACCGGCCGAAGGGCTTGACGTCGGCCAGGTGCGGCGTGCGGTCGCCGATGCGGTTGAAGTCCTCGAGGCTCAGGTCGACCCGTGCCTCGTGCGCGATGGCCAGCAGGTGCAGGACGGCGTTGGTGGACCCGCCGAGCGCCATGACCACGGTGATGGCGTTCTCGAACGCCTCCTTGGTCATGATCTGGCGCGCCGTGATGCCCTGGCGCAGCAGGTTGACCACGGCCTCGCCGGAGGCGACGGCGAAGGCGTCGCGGCGGCTGTCGGGAGCCGGCGGGGCGGCGCTGCCGGGCAGGGCCATCCCGAGCGCCTCGGCCACGCTGGCCATCGTGTTGGCGGTGTACATGCCGCCGCACGACCCCATCCCCGGGCAGGCGGCCCGCTCGACGGCGGCCAGCTCGTCCTGGGTGATCAGCCCGCGGGCGCAGGCGCCGACGGCCTCGAAGACGTCGATGATCGTCAGGTCGTCGCGGTCGCCGAGCTTCCCGGGCAGCGTGGAGCCGGAGTAGAGGAAGACGCTGGCCAGGTCCAGCCGGGCGGCGGCCATGAGCATGCCGGGCAGAGACTTGTCGCAGCCGGCGAGCAGGACCGAGCCGTCGAGGCGCTCGGCGAACATGACCGTCTCGACCGAGTCGGCGATGACCTCGCGGCTGACCAGCGAGGCCCGCATGCCCTCGTGGCCCATGGAGATGCCGTCGGAGACGGAGATCGTGCCGAACTCCAGCGGGAACCCGCCGGCCGCGTGCACGCCCTCCTTGGCCCGCTTGGCCAGCCGGTCCAGTGACAGGTTGCACGGGGTGATCTCGTTCCACGACGACGCGACGCCGATCTGCGGCTTGTCCCAGTCGTCGTCGCCCATGCCGACCGCGCGCAGCATCGCCCGCGCGGGGGCCTTGGTGATGCCGTCGGTCACCTCGCGGCTGCGGGGCTTGAGGTCGGCGGCGGTGCGGGGCTCGTCCACGGTGGTCACGGACGAGCAGCGTAGGCCGGGCGGCGGCCCGTGCCGAGGCGCCGTCGATACTGGTACCGACACCACCACCGAGGAGCGCGCCGTGTCCGCCACCGCCCGGTCCGAGCTCGCCGAGTTCCTGCGCTCGCGCCGCCGGCAGGTCGACCCGCGGGCGGCCGGGCTGCCCACGGGCGGGGCGCGGCGGACGCCGGGGCTGCGCCGCGAGGAGGTCGCGCTGCTCTCCGGGGTGAGCCACACCTGGTACACGTGGCTGGAGCAGGGCCGCGACATCCGCCCCTCCCGGCAGGTGGTCGACGCCCTGGCCCGGACGCTGCGGATGACGCCGGCCGAGCACGAGTACGTGCGGCGGCTGACCGGGCACGGCGGCGCTCCCCCGGCCGACCCCGGCGGCGGGATGCCCGCGCACCTGCAGCGCCTGCTCGACGCGCTCGGCCCCTCCCCCGCCTACGCGATCACCGCGGACTGGTCGATCGTCGGGTGGAACCGCGCCTACCAGCGGCTCTACCCGGGCGTGGCCGCCGTCCCCGCCGCCGAGCGCAACCTGCTGTGGCTGGTCTTCACCGACCCGGCGGTGCGCGCGCTGCTCGCCGACTGGCCGACCGACAGCCGGCGCTTCCTCACCCAGTTCCGTGCGGAGGTCGGCCCGCGGCTGGCCGACCCGGCGGTGGTCGACCTCGTCGCCCGGCTCGAGGCGGCCAGTCCGCACTTCCGCGCCGGGTGGGCCAGCCGCGACGTCGACCGGTTCAGCTCCGCCGAGCGCCGCTTCGAGCACCCCGAGGTCGGTCCCCTGCTGCTCGAGCACCACCAGCTGACGCCGGCCGACGCGCCCGGCCTGCAGCTCGTCGTCTACACCGCGGTCCAGGGCAGCGACGCGGCGCAGCGGCTCACCACGCTGGCCGGGTGAGGTCAGGGGGCGTCGATGCGCCCGCCCGAGAGCGCCGCGAGACGCGGGAGGTCACGCGCCCGCAGGACGGGCAGGCGCACCTCGGAGCCGCCGGTGGTCACCAGCCGCAGCCGGGCGCCGCGGCCGACGCGGATGCCGGCCAGGTCGCGCCACGCCACCCGGCGCGGGCGCAGCAGCGAGTGGGTGGTGATGCCGTCCTCGTCGACGTCGACACCGACCCGCAGCACCCAGGCCGCGGCCAGTAGCGGGAGCAGCAGGACCAGCGCGGCCCACGGCGAGGCCGCGGCGAAGGGCAGCACGCAGACGGCGAGGAAGACGACCGGCAGCAGAGAGACCCGGCTCAGCCGCATGCGCGCGAGGGCAGCCACGGCTGCCCATGCTCCCAGGCGCCGTGCTCCCGGGACCTCAGTACGCGGCCACCACGTTGACCAGCGGCTCCCCCGCCAGCACCCGGCGGAGCTGCTCGAGCACCGCGGCCTGCGCCCGGGCACCGGTGTCGGGCACCGAGCCGGCCACGTGCGGGGTGAGCAGGAGGCCGGGCGCCGACCACATCGGGTGCCCCTCGGGCAGCGGCTCGGGGTCGGTCACGTCGAGGGCGGCGCGCAACCGGCCCGCGGTGAGCTCGGCCAGCAGCGCGTCGGTGTCGACGACGACCCCGCGGGCGGCGTTGACCAGCAGCGCACCGTCGCGCATCGCGGCGAGGAACGCGGTGTCGACCAGGCCGGTGGTCTCCTCGGTCACCGGGACCACCACGACGACGATGTCGGCCTCCGGCAGCAGCCGCGGCAGCTCGTCGGTGCCGTGCACGCCGTCGCGGGCGGTGCGGCCGACGAAGGCGAGGTCGACGTCGAAACCGGCCATCATGGCGCCCACCCGGCGGCCGATGTCGCCGGCGCCGACCACCAGCACCCGCGCCCCGACCAGCGAGGAGTAGGTGCGCGGCGTCCAGCGGCCGGCGCCCTGCTCGCGGACGAGGTCGGGCAGGCCGCGCTGGGCGGCCAGCGTCGCGGCCACGACCCACTCCGCCGTCGAGGGGGTGTGGGCGCCGCGGGCGTTGCAGAGCACGACGCCCTCGGGCAGCCGGCCGACGAAGCGCTCGGCCCCGGCGCTGGTCAGCTGCACCAGCCGCAGCGCCGGGAGCTCGGCCACGAACCCCGGCTCCGGCGACGCGCCGCCGCTGGGCGGCACCCACACCTGCGCCCGGGCGGCCTCCCCGGTGGGCGGGCCGTCGTCCGGGGTGGCCGGGAGGGCGCGCACCCGCGGGTCGAGCGCCTCGACCGCGACGGCCGTGTCGCGGGAGGGGACGAGGACGGTCAGCGTCTCGTCGGGGCCGACGACGTCGGTGCCGCGGATCTCGGGAGCCACGGCACCCGACCCTAGGCCGGTGCGGCCGCGACTCCCTGGGCGGTGGCGATCCGGGCGTCCTCGGGGCGGACCACGGACAGCTGCGTGGACTCCGGCGGCAGCAGCGTCTGGAACAGCCAGTCGGCGGCGACCCGCACCCGGTTGGCCGTCGCCGGCAGCGCGTAGAGGTGGTACCCGCGGGTGACGAGCTTGGCCGGCGGGCCGGTCAGCGGGATGCCGAGCGGCCGCGCCACGGCGTCCCAGCCGCCGAGGTCGGCGACCAGGCCGAGGTCGCGGTGCCGGTAGCGGCGGGGCCGGCCGACGCCGAGGTCGGCGGCGACGTTGCGGCCGAGGACGGCGCCCTGCCGCTGCGCGTGCTGCGCCGTCGGCGGGGTGTCGGGCAGGTCCCCGCCGTCCGCGGGCGCGGCGAGGTCGGGGACGGCGGCGGCGTCACCCGCGGCCCAGACGCCCGGCGCCCCGGGGACGGCGAGGTCGGCCCCGACGACGAGCCGGCCCCTGCGCAGCGGCATCCCCAGCCGGCCGACCAGCGGGTTGGCGACCACCCCGGCGCCCCAGACCAGCGTGCGGGTCGGGACGGTCTCGCCGTCGGTCAGGACGACGGCGCCGTCGTCGGCGGACACGACCGACGTCCGCAGCCGCACGTCGACCCCGCGGCGGGCGAGCAGCTCCAGCGCGCGGCGGCCCAGCTCGGGGCCCAGCTCGGGCAGGACGGCGGGGGCGACGTCGACGAGCAGCCACCGGACCTCGGCGGCGCGGGTGCGGTCCCAGCGGCCCTCGATGCGGCGCAGCCAGCGCTGGGTCTGGGCCACCACCTCCGTGCCGGTGTACCCGGCCCCCACGGCGACCACGGTGAGCCGCGCCGCCCGCTCCGCCCGGCCCGCCGGGGTGTCGGGGAGGGCATCGGCGAGGTCGAGCTGCTCGAGCAGGTGGTCGCGGAGGAAGACCGCCTCGACCAGGGTCTTGAGCGCGCGACCGTGCTCGGGGACCCCTGGGACGGGCAGCTGGCGGGTGACCGAGCCGGGCGTGAGGAGGAGCCGGTCCCACGCCATCGGCGCCGTCGTCCCGTCGGGCCGCTGCAGGGTCAGCGACCGGGCGGCCAGGTCGACGTCCTCGACCCGGCCGAGGACCAGGCGCACCCTGGGCAGCAGCCGCCGCAGCGAGACCGCGATGTGCCGGGCCTCCACCACCCCGGTCGCCACCTCGGGCAGCAGCGGGCTGTAGAGCAGGTAGTCCGTCGGGGTCACCAGCACGAGGTCGGCCGCGCCGGGCGGCAGGGTCCGCTGCAGCCGGCGCAGGGCCGCCAGCCCCGCGAACCCCCCGCCGACGACGACCACGCGCGGCCGCACCGGGCCGGACACCGTGCTGTGCATGCCGACCTCCGTCGCTCGGACAGCGGGTCCGGCCAACCTAGCGGCCGGAGCCCCGACGCCAGTGGGGTCGCGCGCGCGGTCGGCATCCGGCTGCGGCCGCCGGGCGCGGACCGGCCGTACTGTGGACCGGGTGAGGCGGCTGCGGGGACGGCGTGCCGCCGCCGGGTGCGCGGTGGCCCTGGTGCTGCTGCTGGCCGCCTGCGCCGAGGACGGCTACGAGCCCGCCGGGCCCTTCCGGCCGCTGCCCGAGGGGGCGCCGCCCGAGGTCGGGCCGCCCACCGAGTCCTCCCCCGCCCCGTCGTCGCCGGGCGAGCCGGCCGACCCCGGCTCCGGCACGGCCCCCGGGGACCCCAACGTGGTCGCCACCGGCCTGGCCGTGCCCACCGGGCTGGTCGTGCTCCCCGACGGCAGCGCCGTGGTCGGGGAGCGCGAGACCGGCCGGCTGCTGCAGGTCTTCCCCGACCGCTCGCCGGCGCGGGAGCTCATGACCGTCCCCGGCGTCGACACCGCCGGCGACGGCGGGCTGCTGGGGCTGGCCCTGTCCCCCACGTTCGACGAGGACGGCCTCTTCTACGCCTACGTGTCGACGCCGACCGACAACCGCGTCGTCCGCTTCCCCCTCGGCGGCACCCCGAACCCGGTGCTCACCGGCATCCCGCGCGGCGAGGTGCACAACGGCGGTGGTCTGGCCTTCGCCCCCGACGGCACGCTGTTCGTCGGCACGGGCGACACCGGCGCCCCGGCGCTGGCCCAGGACCCGGTGTCGCTCGCCGGCAAGGTGCTGCACGTCGACGTCTTCGGTGAGCCGGTCGGCGCCGGGCCGGTCTACAGCCGCGGGCACGCCGACGTGACCGCGCTGTGCCCGTCGCTGGACGACCCGCGCGCGCTCTACTCCGTCGACGAGTCCACCGACGGGCCGGACGAGCTCAACGCCGTGCTCGAGGACAGCGACCACGGCTGGCCCGCGGTCGGGACCACCAGCACCGGCCCGCTGCTCGAGGTCCCGAACGCCGAGGGCGGCCTCGGCGGCTGCGCGGCCGTGGGCGGCACCGTGTTCCTCGGCGCACTCGACGGCCAGCGCGTGTACGTCGTCCGGACCGAGGCCGGCGCCGTCGTCGAGGAGCCGACCGAGCTGATCGCCGGACGCTACGGCCGGCTGCGCACGGTGGTGCTCGATCCCGAGGGCGGGCTGTGGGTGACGACGTCGAACAGGGACGGCGTCGGCACCCCCGCCGAGGACGACGACAAGGTGCTGCGCATCCTGCCGCCCGCGGCGACGGGCACCTCCCGGCTGTGACCCCGGTGCCCCCGCGGACGGACCGCCCGCGGGGGCACCGACGTCAGCTGCTGAGGACGCGCTCCTCGAGCATCCGCTTCACCGTCGGGGCGTCGGCCTGGCCGCGGGTGGCCTTCATGACCTGGCCGACCAGGGCGCCGAGCGCCTGCACCTTGCCGCTGCGCACCTTGGCGACGACGTCGGGCGCCCCGGCGATCGCCGCGTCGACCGCGGCCACCAGCTCGTCGGACTCCCCCATGACCGCCAGCCCGCGGGCCTGCACGACCGCCCGGGGGTCGCCCTCCCCGGCGAGCACGCCGTCGAGCGCCTGCCGCGCGAGCTTGTCGTTGATCGTGCCCTCGGCGACCAGCGCGGCCAGCTCGGCGACCTGCGTCGGCGTCACGGCGAGCTCGGCCAGCTCGACCCCGGCGTCGTTGGCCCGGCGGGCCAGCTCGCCCAGCCACCACTTGCGGGCATCGGCCGGCGAGGCGCCGGCGGCGACGGTCTGCTCGACCAGCCCGAGGGCCCCGGCGTTGACCAGCCAGGTCATCTCGGTGGCCGACAGGCCCCACTCCTCCTGCAGCCGGGCGCGCCGGGCGGCGGGCAGCTCGGGGAGGTCGGCGGCCAGCTTCTCGATCCACTCGGCGTCGGGGGCCAGCGGCACGAGGTCGGGCTCGGGGAAGTACCGGTAGTCGGTCGCCTCCTCCTTACTGCGGCCCGGCGACGTGCTGCCGGTGTCCTCGTGGAAGTGGCGGGTCTCCTGCACCACGCGGCCCCCGGCGTCGAGGACGGCGGCCTGCCGGCGCATCTCGTAGCGGACGGCGCGCTCGACCGACCGCAGCGAGTTGACGTTCTTCGTCTCGGTGCGGGTGCCCCACTCCGGGCTGCCGACCGGGGCGAGGGAGGTGTTGACGTCGCAGCGCAGGCTGCCCTGCTCCATCCGGACGTCCGAGGCGCCGAGGGTCTGGATGATCTCGCGCAGCTCGGTGACGTAGGCGCGGGCCACCTCGGGGGCCTTCGCGCCGACGCCGGGGACCGGCCGGGTGACGATCTCGACCAGCGGGATGCCCGCGCGGTTGAAGTCGACCAGCGAGTGGTCGGCGCCGTGGATGCGCCCGGTCGCCCCGCCGACGTGCAGGTTCTTGCCGGTGTCCTCCTCCAGGTGCACCCGCTCGATCTCCACCCGGTAGGTCTCGCCGTCCACCTCGACGTCGAGGTGCCCGGCGGTGCACAGCGGCTCGTCGTACTGGCTGGTCTGGAAGCCCTTGGGGATGTCCGGGTAGAAGTAGTTCTTCCGGGCGAAGCGCGACCAGGGCGCGATGCGGCAGCCCAGCGCCAGGCCGATCCGGATGGTCGACTCGACGGCGGCGGCGTTGGCCACCGGCAGCGACCCCGGCAGCCCGAGGCACACCGGGCAGGTCTGGGTGTTGGGCTCGGCACCGAAGGTGGTCGAGCAGCCGCAGAACATCTTCGACTCGGTGCCCAGCTCGACGTGGGTCTCCAGGCCGATGACGGGCTCGTAGCGGGTGAGGACGTCGTCGAACTCGACGAGGGTCTCGCTCACGTGCGGGGGTCTCCCTTCGGGGCGGTGCTGCGCCCGGTCAGCCACGCACCGACCGCGGTGAGCACCCCCAGGACGAGGAAAACGGCGAAGAAGGCCTCGCCGGTGACCAGCCAGCCGACCACGCCGACGAGGACGACGAACACGGTCAGGCCCCAGGCGGCCTTGAGGGCACCGTTCACGCGGCACGCTCCACGAGGCGGTCGGTCAGCGGGGCGCCCAGCGCCGCCTCGACGGCGGCGGCGACCCGGTAGCAGCGGTCGTCGGCCAGCGCCGGTGCCATGACCTGCAGGCCCACCGGCAGCCCCTCGGACAGCCCGCAGGGCACCGAGATGGCCGGGACGCCGGCGAGGCTGGCCGGCAGCGTGCACAGGTCGGCGGCGTACATGGCCAGCGGGTCGTCGACCCGGGCTCCGATCGGCCAGGCGACGGTCGGGCTGGTCGGGCTGACCAGCACGTCGACGCCGCCGCCGTCGCCGCCGCCGAAGGCGGCGCCGAAGTCCCGGCCGATCAGCGTGCGGACCTTCTGCGCCTGCCCGTAGTAGGCGTCGTAGTAGCCCGCCGACAGCGCGTAGGTGCCGAGGATGATCCGCCGCTTGACCTCCGGCCCGAAGCCCTGCTCGCGGGTGAGCGCCATGACGTCGTCGACGTCGCGGCTGCCGTCGTCGCCGACGCGGATGCCGAAGCGCATCCCCTCGAAGCGGGCCAGGTTCGACGACGCCTCGCTCGGGGCGATGAGGTAGTAGGCCGGCAGCGCCAGGTCGAACGCCGGGCAGGACACCTCCCGGACCTCGGCGCCGGCGGCCTCCAGCAGCGCGACGGCCTCGGCGAACCGGTCCAGGACGCCGGCGTCGTAGCCCTCGCGGGAGCCCTCGCCGCCGAGCTCGCGCACGACGCCCACCCGCAGGCCGGCCAGGTCGCCGCCGGCACCGCGGCGGGCGGCCTCGACCACCGCGGGCACGGGGGCGTCGATGGACGTCGAGTCGCACGGGTCGTGGCCGCCGATCGCCTCGTGCAGCAGGGCGGCGTCCACCACCGTGCGGGCCATCGGGCCGGCCTGGTCGAGGCTGGAGGAGAAGGCGATGAGCCCGTAGCGCGAGACCGAGCCGTAGGTGGGCTTGTGCCCGACCAGGCCGGTGAGCGCCGCGGGCTGCCGGATCGAGCCGCCGGTGTCGGTGCCGAGGGCGAAGGGCGCCAGCCGGCCGGCGACGGCGGTGCTCGACCCGCCGGAGGACCCGCCGGGGATCCGGTCGGTGTCCCAGGGGTTGCGGGTGGGCCCGTAGGCGGAGTTCTCGGTGGAGGAGCCCATCGCGAACTCGTCCATGTTGGTCTTGCCGAGCAGGACCGTGCCGGCGCCGGCGAGCCGGCGGGCGACGGTCGCGGAGTAGGGCGGGCGCCAGCCCTCGAGGATGCGCGAGCCGCTGGTGGTGGGCAGACCCTCGGTGACGAAGACGTCCTTGAGCGCCACCGGGATGCCGGCCAGGCCGGTGCCCGCGGTACCAGCGGCGTCGATCTCGGCGGCGCGCCGCAGGGCGCCCTCGTCGTCGACGTGCAGGTAGGCACCGAGCGCCCCGTCCTCGGCGTGGATGCGCTCGAGGTGCGCGCGGGTGACCTCGACGGAGGTGGTCTCGCCGGACGACAGCGCCTGCTGCAGCTCGACGACGCTCAGGGCGGTGAGGTCGCTCACGCCTCCTCCCCCAGGATGCGCGGCACGCGGAAGCGGTCGTCCTCGGCGGCGGGCGCGCCGGCCAGGACGACGTCGCGCGGCAGGCTGGGCCGGGTGACGTCCGGTCGCAGGACGTTGGTCAGCGGCACGGCGTGCGTGGTCGGTGTGACATCGGCGACGTCGGCGCGCTGCACCCGGGCCACCGCGTCGAGGACCGCACCCAGCTGGCCGGCGAAGCGGTCGAGCTCCTCGTCGGTGACGGCCAGGCGGGCCAGCCGCGCGAGGTGCGCGATGTCCTGGCGGTCGAGGGCCGGGTGCGCGCCGGGGTCGGGCATCGGCTCGGTGCTCATGAAGGGGGAGGACTCCTGTCGTCGGCGCCGGCCGGCGCCAGGGACGCAACCCGGTCACTGTACGTGGACCGGTGCCGGCCCCGGGGCGGCCGGGACGGCGGCTCGACCGGGGGCCTCGTATAGGGGAAGCTGCAGGGGCCACGCGATCGACGAGGATCGGCCAGCAGCTCGACGTCGTCAGCGGAGGAACCGTGTCCCATCTCCTGAGGCTGGTCGTCCCCGACCGCCCCGGCCTGCTCGGCGCGGTGGCGACCGCGCTGGGCACCGCGGGCATCGACATCGTCTCGGTCGACGTGCTCGAGCGCGGCAACGGCGTCGCCGTCGACGACGTCGTGGTCGACCTGCCCCCGGACCGGCTGCCCGACAGCCTGATCACGGCCGTGCAGACGGTGCCGGGCGTGCAGGTGGAGACCCTGCGTCCCTTCCACGGGCCGCTGGACACCCACCGCGAGCTCGACCTGCTCGAGGCGTTGGCCCGCGCCGCCGAGGGGACCGCCGTCAAGCTGCTCGCCGCCGAGCTGCCGCGGGTGTTCCACAGCGGCTGGGCGGCGGTCCTGCAGGCGGCCGACGGGCGCGGGTGCGAGGTGCTCGCCGCCTCCGACGCCGCGCCGACCTTCGACGGGATGCACCTGCCGTGGCTGCCGCTGGCCTCGCCGCGGCTGCTGCCCAGCGAGGACGACTGGCTGCCCGAGCGGTGGCGGGAGATGGCCGTGGAGATGATGACCTCGCCGTTCGGCGACCCGGGGACGGCGATCGTGGTCGGCCGGTCCGGTGGGCCCGCCTACCGGCGCTCGGAGCTGCTGCGGCTGACCCACCTGACCGGCATCGCCGCGAGCGTCGCCCACCTCCCGCCGGTCTGACCGCGGTCACCACCCTCACCACCGTCCTGAGCGGCGACCGAGGCGACCACCGGGGCGACCACCGGGGCGACCACCGGAGCGACCACCGGAGCGGTGCCCGGGCGACGAGCGCCCGGCGGATCACGCCTCCGCCGGCTCGGCCTCCAACGGGTCCGCCTGCGTCGACTCGACCTGCGTCGGCTCGGTCCCCGACGGCTCGGCCTGCGTCGGTTCGGCCTCCGCCCGCTTGGCTCTCGTTCGCTTGGCTCTCGCCCGCTCGGCCGTGGCCGGTTCGGCCTCGGCGCCGGCCGGGGTCGTCGCCTCCGCCTCGTCCCCGGCCGGCTCTGCGGCTGCCGGCTCGCTGCCGTCGCCGATCGTCGCCACCCCGCGTGCGGCCTCCGGACCCTCCTCGAGCAGGACGCGCAGGCCGTCGTCGTCGAGGATCGGCGCCTTCACCTGCACCGCCTTGTCGTACTTGCTGCCCGGGTCGGCGCCGACGACGACGAAGCCGGTCTTCTTCGACACCGAGCCGGTGACCTTGCCGCCACGCTCCTGCACCGCGGCGATGGCCTGGTCGCGCGAGAGGTCGCGCAGCGAGCCGGTGATGACCACCGTGACGCCGGTGAGCGGCCCGGGCGGGGCGTCCTCGCCGGCGTCGGCCAGCCGCACACCCGCCCGCCGCCACTTCTCCACGACCTCGCGGTGCCAGTCGACGGTGAACCAGTCGAGCACCGAGCGGGCGATCGTCGGCCCCACCCCGTCGGCGGCGGCCAGCTCCTCCTCCGAGGCGGCGGCGATGCGGTCCAGCGACCGGAAGTCCCGGGCCAGCGCCTGCGCGGCGGTGGGGCCCACGTGCCGGATCGACAGCGCCACCAGCACCCGCCACAGCGGGACGTCCTTGCGGGTCTCCAGGTTGGCCAGCAGCCGCGTGCCGTTGGCCGAGAGGCTGCCGTCCTTCCTGGTGAAGAACGACGTCCGGCACAGCTTGTCCTCGGTGAGGTCGAAGACGTCGCCCTCGTCCTCGAGCAGGTGCTCGGCCAGCAGCGCGATGGCGGCCTCGTAGCCGAGCACCTCGATGTCGAAGGCGCCCCGGCCGGCCACGTGGAAGACCCGCTCCCGCAGCTGGGCGGGACAGGACCGCGCGTTGGGGCAGCGGATGTCGGCGTCGCCCTCCTTCTCGTGCCGCAGCTCGGTGCCGCACTCGGGGCAGTGCGTGGGCATGACGAACTCGCGCTCGGAGCCGTCGCGGGCGGCGGCCACCGGGCCGAGGATCTCCGGGATGACGTCGCCGGCCTTGCGGACGACCACGGTGTCGCCGATCAGCACGCCCTTGCGCTTGACCTCGCTGGCGTTGTGCAAGGTGGCCAGCTGCACGGTCGAGCCGGCGACCTTGACCGGCTCCATGTAGCCGAACGGGGTCACCCGGCCGGTGCGCCCGACGTTGACCCGGATGTCGAGCAGCTTGGTGGTGGCCTCCTCCGGCGGGTACTTGAAGGCGATGGCCCACCGCGGCGCCCGCGCGGTCGAGCCCAGCCGCCGCTGCAGGGCGACCTGGTCGACCTTCACGACGACGCCGTCGATCTCGTGCTCCACCGAGTGCCGCTGCTCGCGGTAGCGCTCGATGTAGGCCCCCACCGCCTCGAGGTCGTCGACCACCTCGTAGCGGCTGCTCACCGGCAGGCCGAAGCCGCGCAGCCGCTCGTAGGCCTCCGACTGCCGGCCGGGCTCGAAGCCGCGCCGGGCACCGAGGCCGTGCACGACCAGCCGCAGCGGCCGCGAGGCCGTCACCCGCGGGTCCTTCTGCCGCAGCGAGCCCGCCGCGGCGTTGCGCGGGTTGGCGAACGGCGCCTTGCCCGCCTCGACCAGGCCGGCGTTGACGTCGGCGAACCCCTCGAGCGGGAAGTAGATCTCGCCGCGGACCTCCAGCAGCTCGGGCAGGTCGTCGGGGTCGCCGGCCAGCTGCTGCGGGACGTCGTCCATGGTGCGGACGTTGGCGGTGACGTCCTCCCCCGTCGTCCCGTCGCCGCGGGTGGCCGCCCGCACCAGCCGGCCGCGCTCGTAGACCAGCGCGACCGCGACGCCGTCGACCTTGAGCTCGCACAGCCAGGCGATCCCGTTGCCGGCATCGCGCACCACCCGCGTGGCCCAGGCCGAGAGCTCGTCGCGGTCGAAGACGTTGTCCAGGCTCTGCATGCGCTCGAGGTGCGCGACCGGCGCGAAGGTGGCGGTGAACCCGCCGTTGACCTTCTGGCTCGGCGAGTCGGGGGTCAGCAGCGCCGGGTGCTCGGCCTCCAGCGCCCGGAGCTCGGCCATGCGCTCGTCGTACTGCCCGTCGCTGACCAGCGGCGCGTCCTGCACGTAGTAGGCGAACGCGTAGCGGTCGAGCTCCTCGGACAGGTCGCGGTGGCGGGTGCGCGCGGCGTCGGGCACCTCGGTGAGGTCCGCCCGGTCGACGGCGGCAGCCACCCGCGGGGCGTCGTCCTGGACGGTGTCGGCGGCGTCCGTGCTCACGCGGAGGACGGTAACCGGCGAGTACGACGGCACACCCGCCGCACTCACCCGTTCGGGATCACTCCGGCAGCAGGTAGCGGGCGGCCTCCCGGACGTGGGTCATGGCCGCTCGGGCGTAGGCCGGGCTCGCACCGGCCAGACCGCAGGCGGGGGTGAGCGTGACGGCCTCGTGCAGCGCGTCGGCGGGGAACCCCAGCTCGCGCCACCACGCGTGCAGCCGGGAGGCGGTGGCCTTGGGCGCCGGCAGCGGCGCGTCGGTCCCGGGGACGACGCCGACCACCAGGTGGGTGCCGGCCTCGACGGCGGTGCCGAGCGCGTCGAGGTCCTGCACCAGCCCGAGGTCGAACGACAGCGCGTCCGCGCCGGCGGCCCGCAGCAGGTCCAGCGGCGCGCGGTGCGCGCAGCAGTGGACGACGACGGGGCCGGGCACCGCCGCGACGACGGCGGCCAGCTCGGTCTGCACCACCGACGCCTCGACCTGGGGCAGCCGGCCGAACCCGCTCGCCGTGGGCAGGGCCCCCTGCAGGACGGCGGGCAGCGACGGCTCGTCGAGCTGCACGACCACCTGCGCACCGGGCACGCGGGCGGCGACCGCGGCGACGTGCGCCCCGATCCCCTCGGCCAGCGACTGCCCGAGGTCCCGCCGGGCGCCGGGGTCGACGACGGCCCGCTCCCCGCGCTCGCGCTCGAGCCCCGCGGCCAGCGTCCACGGCCCGGTGGCCTGGACCTTGAGCGGTCCGCGGTGGCTCTCGGCGACGTCGTGCAGGGCGTCGAGGTCGCGGGCGAGGAACTCCTGCGCCCGGCGCAGGTCGATGCCGCCGCGGGGCACCAGCCGCCAGCCCGCGGGGGTCAGGTCGACGGCGAGGTCGACCAGCAGCGCGGCGCTCCGCCCGATCAGGTCCGCCCCGGCGCCGCGCGCGGGCAGTTCCGGCAGGTGCGGCATGCCGGGCAGCTCGCCCAGGACGACCCGGATCGCCTCGGCGGCGTCGGTGCCGGGCAGCGACCCGACGCCCGAGGCCGGCCCCCACGGCGCGGGAGCCGGCCCCGGGTCGGTGCTGGTCTGCTCGGGGGCGCGCTCGGGGTCGATCGGGGAGGCCACCCCGGCGACGGTAGTCCCGCGCCGCCGGAGCCCCGACCGGGTCGGGGTGCGCGGGCCGGTCAGACGGCCGTGCCGTGGTCGGCCGCCGGCGGGCCGACCGGGGAGTGGGCCTCGAAGTAGGCGACGAGGGCGTCGACGTCGACCGGGCCCACCGTGAGGTCGGTCCCGCCGGTGAAGGTGGTGAACGAGTCCCCGCCGGCGGTCAGGAACGAGTTCGCCACGACCCGGTAGCTCGCCGCCGGGTCGACGGCCACGCCGTCGAGGGTGATCGAGGTGTCGACCACCCGCTCCCCGTAGGGCAGGTCGAGGTCGTAGGTGTAGGCGAAGCCCTCCGACGTGCCCAGGATCAGCTGGCTGTCGCGCGGGCCGCCGCCGAGCTGGAACTGCTCCTCCAGCACGTCGTCGATCTGCGCGCCGGTCAGCGTCAGCGCGTTGACGGTGTTGCCGAAGGGCTGCACCGCGAACAGCTCGCCGTAGGTCACCTCACCGGCCTCGATGTCGGTGCGCACGCCGCCGGGGTTCATGAAGGCGATGACCGGGTTGCCGAACTGGTCCTGCTGCACCGCCTCGAGCTGGGCCTGGGCGACCAGGTCGACGATGGGCTGCTCGGCGTTGCGGCCGGCGGACCCGGCGGTGCCGATCGTCGTGGTGGCCGAGCCGACGACGACGTTGCGGGCCTCCGCCGCGCGGCCGTTCCAGTAGTCGACGATCGACGCCACCTCGGGGTCGGCGGCCTCGCGGGTCACCGGCACGTTGGTCGCCGAGTAGGTGGCGCCGCGGTCGACGTCACCGGTGGCGCGGTCGATCGACAGCCGGATGTCGGTGAGCAGACGGCCGTAGAAGCCGGCCTGGGTGACCAGCCGCGGCCGGCCGCTGGGGTCGTCCAGCCGGCAGTCGTAGGCCTGGTGCGTGTGCGCGCTGACGATCAGGTCGACCGCGGCGGAGGTGCGGGCGTTGATGTCGACGATCGGGCCCGTGAGGCCCGTGCAGCTGTCCGCGGTGGGGGCGGCGGGTGGGTCGGTGACCGTGCCGCCCTCGTGGACCAGCACACCGATCGCCTCGATGCCCTGCTCCTGCAGCTCGGGCACCCACCGGTTCACCGCGTCGGCCTCGTCGGTGAACGTGACGTCGGCCACGCCGTCCGGCGAGACGATGGTCGGGGTGGTCTCGGTGACCACCCCGATGAGGGCGACCCGCTGCCCGCCGGCCACGTCGAGGACCTGGTACGGCGGGAGCACCGGCTCACCGGTCTCGCGCGAGACGACGTTGGCGGCCAGGTACGGGAACCGGGCGCCCTCGAACGCGTGCTCGCCCTCGCCGAAGCAGCCGTCCACGCCGGGCTCGACGCCCTCGCAGGCCTCGACGTCGTCGGTGTAGGTGCCGTCGGTCGCGGCCGAGATGCGCCGCAGCTCCTCGGTGCCGCGGTCGAACTCGTGGTTGCCGACGGAGGAGACGTCCAGACCCATGGCGTTGAGCGCCTCGATGGTCGGCTCGTCCCGGTACACGCTGGACTCGAACGGCGAGGCACCGACCAGGTCGCCGGCGCCGACGAAGAACGAGGTGGACGGGCCCTGGGTCGTGTCCTCGAACGTCGCCTGCAGGCGCTGGACGGTCGCGGCGACGTGCGCCGCGCCGCCGACCGGGACGCTGACGTCATCCGGCGTGCCGTACTGGCCGTCGGCCCCGGGCGAGGTCGCCAGCGACCCGTCGGCCCCGGTCTGCGGGGTGATCCGCCCGTGGAAGTCGTTCATGGCCAGCAGCTGGACCATCACGTCCGCGGGCGCGGCCGCGGCCACGGACGGCACGGCCAGGACCCCGGCCGAGGTGACGACGGCGGCAGCGAGGGCGAGGTGGGTGCGGCGCACGGCGTCCTCCGAGGGACCAGGGGGTGGCTCGCCGCACACGCTAGGTGACGAACCGGTCCCGCACCACGCGGGTCAGCCGGGGACGACCACCGGCGCCTGGCCCAGCACCAGGTCGCCGTGCACCGGGTCGGGGGCGTAGAGCACCGCCGACTGCCCCGGAGCCACGCCGCGCTGGGTCTCGCCGAGTGCCAGCACCAGCCCGCCGTCCCGGCCGGCGGACACCTCGCACGCCACGGCGGCCGCGTGCGCGCGCAGCTGGACCTCCGCCCGCAGCGGCAGGTCGGGGGCGGCGCCCGTCCACGTGGGCGGTCCCGTCCGGACGACGTCCACCCCGGTCAGCTCCGCGGTCCCGACCGTGACCGTGCGGGTGACCGGCTCGATCGCGAGCACGTAGCGCGGCCGCTGGTCGCCCACGGCCAGGCCCAGCCCCCGCCGCTGCCCGACGGTGAAGCCGTGGGTGCCCTCGTGCGTGCCGACGGTGGCCCCGGTGGCGGCGTCGACCACCGGCCCCGGGCGCGCGCCCAGCCGGCGGGTGAGGAAGCCGCGGGTGTCGCCGTCGGGGATGAAGCAGATGTCGTGCGAGTCGGGCTTGGTGGCCACCGCGAACCCGCGCTCGGCGGCGAGCGCGCGCACCCGCTCCTTGGTCATCGACCCCAGCGGGAACAGCGCCCCGGCCAGCTGGCCGGCGGTGAGCACGCCCAGCACGTAGGACTGGTCCTTGGCCGCGTCGACCGACCGGCGCAGCTGCCCGCCGGCCAGCCGCGCGTGGTGCCCGGTGACGACGGCGTCGAAGCCCAGCGCCTGCGCCCGGTCGAGCACCGCGGTGAACTTGATCCGCTCGTTGCACCGCAGGCACGGGTTCGGCGTGCGCCCGGCCGCGTACTCGGCCACGAAGTCCTCGACGACGTCCTCGGTGAACCGCTCGGCGAGGTCCCAGACGTAGAACGGGATGCCCAGCTCGTCGGCGACCCGGCGGGCGTCGTGGGCGTCCTCGACGCTGCAGCAGCCGCGGGCGCCGCTGCGCAGGGTCTGCCGGTCGGGCGAGAGCGCGAGGTGGACCCCGGTGACGTCGTGGCCGGCGTCGACCGCCAGGGCGGCGGCCACGGCGGAGTCCACTCCCCCGCTCATCGCGGCGAGCAACCGCATCAGCGCCGTCCCATCCCGGCGCGGCGGGCCCGCTCCACCACCGGGCCGATCACCGCCAGCAGCGCGTCGACGTCGGCGTCGGTGCTGGGCGAGCCGAGGCTGAAGCGCAGCGAGCTGCGCGCCCGGCCGGCGTCGGCGCCGACGGCGGTGAGCACGTGGCTGGGGCGGGCCACCCCGGCGCTGCACGCCGAGCCGGTCGAGCACTCGATGCCGCGCGCGTCGAGCAGCATGAGCAGCGCGTCGCCCTCCGCGTCCGGGAAGGACAGGTGCGCGTTGCCCGGCAGCCGTCCCGGGCCGCCGGCGACGACGTCGTCCAGGGCAGCGCCGTTGAGCTGCGCGTCAGGGACCTCCTCGAGGACGCCGGCCACCAGCCGGTCGCGCAGCGCGGCCAGCCGCGCGGCCCGCTCGTCCCGGCCGGCGACGGCGGTCGTGGCGGCCACGGCGAGGCCGACGATGGCCGGCACGTCGAGGGTGCCGGAGCGGACGTCGCGCTCCTGGCCGCCGCCGTGCAGCAGGGGCGTGCACTCCGCGTCGCGCCGCAGCAGCAGCACGCCGGCGCCCATCGGGCCGCCGAGCTTGTGCCCGGTCATGGTCAGCGCGTCCACGCCGCTGGCGGCGAAGCCGACCGGCACCTGGCCGACGGCCTGCACCGCGTCGGTGTGCAGCGGGACGCCGACGGCGTGGGCCGCCTCGGCGAGCGCGGCGACGTCGCTGACCGTGCCGATCTCGTTGTTGGCCCACATGACACTGGCGACGGCGACGTCGGACCCGTCGCCGAGCGCGTCGGCCAGCGCCGCGGGGGTGATCCGCCCAGTGGGCTCCACGCGCAGCCAGGTGAGCTCGGCGCCCTCGTGCTCGGCCAGCCACTCGGCGCTGTCGAGGACGGCGTGGTGCTCGGCGGGGCTGAGCACGAGCCGCCGCCGGCGCGGGTCGGCCTCCCGCCGGGCCCAGTAGAGGCCCTTGAGCGCGAGGTTGTCGCTCTCGGTGCCACCGCCGGTGAACAGGACCTCCGACGGCCGGGCGCCCAGCGCCTCGGCCAGCCGCTCGCGGGCCTGCTCGGCGGCCCGGCGCGCCGCCCGGCCACCGGCGTGCAGCGACGAGGCGTTGCCGACCCGGCCCATCTGCTCGGTCATGGCGGCCAGGACCTCGGGCAGCACCGGGGTGGTGGCCGCGTGGTCGAGGTACGTCACCTGCTCTCCTCACCACCGCTCGGCGGGGTCGTGCCCCGGGCCGCTCTCCCCTGGGTGACCGCCCGGTCACCGGAGCCAGGGTAGTCGCGCGGGACGACCGGCCGGTCGGGAGCGCCGGACCACCGTCCCCGCGGTCGCGGCGGCCCTGCCGGAGCCACGCCCGCGGACGTTGACACCTCCCCCCGCACGCCCCACCGTGGACACGGCCCCGGACCGGGCGGCGGTGCGGACCCGCGGGGTCCGCACCGCCGGAGGACCGGGGTCGGAGGAGGCCGTGTGCCGGGACCGTGTCCCGGCGACGGGGACACGACCGCTCGACGGACACCCCGCGGCGCGGTGCCCGGCGAGGACCGCCGGCCGCCGCGCACGGGTCACTCGGAGCGGGAGCCGGATTCGATGATCACCGCACTCGTCGGAGTCCAGGGGCGGCTGGAGGGTCAGCGGTTCCCGCTGGGCCGCACCCCCGTCACGCTGGGCCGGGGCGACACCAACGACGTCGTCCTCGCCAGCCGGTTCGCCTCCCGGGTGCACGCCGAGGTGCGCCGGGAGGGCGCGGGGTTCGTCCTCGAGGACCGCGACAGCGACAACGGGACCTGGGTGAACGGCGTCCAGGTCACCGTGCAGCCGCTGGAGCCCGGCGACGAGATCCGCATCGGTGACGAGGTGTTCCGCTTCCAGACCTGGGAGTCGGCCACCCTCGTCGGCCCGGTCGACGACCCCGCCGGCCGGTCGCCGGACGTCCTGCGGGTCACGATCTCCGGCGGCGGGCCGGTCGGCCTGGCCCTGGCCCTGCTGCTGGACCACCACCTGGGCCCGCGCGTGGCCGTCCGGGTCCACGACCGCCGATGGATGCGGGTCGGCGACCACGTGGAGTGGACGACCTACGAGAAGGGCAACGTCCGCCGCGAGCAGGTGGTCACCCTGCAGAGCCGCCAGTACCTGCGGCTGCCGCCGCACGTGCAGGAGCGGCTGTTCGCCGCCCGCGAGGACTGGTCGCAGATGTGGCCGATCGGCCCCGACTCCGTCGACGGCGCCGCGCCGCGCAACACCCCGGTCCGGTTCATCGAGGACAAGCTGCTCGAGCTGGCGAACGAGCGGTCCGAGCGCATCACGCTCGTCCCGGAGCGCTTCGACGCCGCCGAGGCGGCCGACGACCTCGTCGGCCAGCACGTGCTGGCCGTCTGCGAGGGCAGCCGCTCGCGCACCCGCGACCACTTCGCCGACCGGTTCGGGACGGCGGACACCTCGATGTACTCCGTCGACGGCGAGCACGTGTCGGACATGGTGCTGGGGCTGCGGGTCCGCTCCGGTCTGCCCGACCCGACCAGCGTGCTGCTGACGGTGTCGCAGAACCGGTTCCTGCTCAACTCGCTGCACGGCGAGGGCTTCCTCAACATGCGGCTGACCGACCAGGAGGCGCAGGAGGCGGTGGGGATCAACCCGGTGCGGCAGGTGTTCACCGCCTGCCTCCAGTCCGCCCCCTGCGTGCTGGAGCGGCAGCCGGACGGCGAGTACATGTGCGAGACCCACCGCACCTTCTTCCTCCCGGCGCTGCTCAAGGGCTCGGCGCTGTGGACGCGGGTGCAGGAGGGGCTGCGGCTGTTCGGCGTCCCCGAGGACCGGCTCACCGCGGTGACCGGGTTCCGGCTGGACATGGTCCAGCGGCCGCGGTTCACGGCACAGCTCTACCCGCCGACCCGCACCACACCGGGCACCTTCGCCTGCCTGCTCGGCGACGCGGGCAACGCCATCCACTTCTGGCCCGGCCGCGGCCTCAACAGCGGCCTGGCCTCGGCGATCTCGCTGGCCCGCACCCTGGCCACCGTCTGGCGGGGGACGCCGCTGCGCGACGCGGACTTCGTGCGCCACGAGGCGGTGATGGCGATGCTGCAGTACCGGCACAAGACCCGCGCCTGGCGGCAGATGGTGACCATCGACGCCACCGGGCGGCCGCGGACGATCAAGGGCCAGATCGCCCGGGGCATCGCGGAGGGCGAGCAGGGCGCCTTCGACCGGGCCGCGGACACCGAGGCGCTGATGGAGCGGCTGCGGCGCAACCGGGCCCGGCTGGACGGGCGCCTGCCCGGGCTGCCCGACGACGCGGCGCTGCTCGCCCAGCTGGAACCGCTCACCGGCCCGACGCTGCACACGCTGACGGTCAGCGGCTCCTGGGACACCGCGAACGTCGGCGGTGAGGAGGTCGACGTCGGCTGGCTGCTCCCCGAGCCCGAGCCGGCCGCGGTCCCGGCGCCACCGCCGGCCGTCGACGCCGCGCGGGTCACCCGGCGGGTGTCGGGCGACCGGCCCGCCGCCGTGCCCGGGCCGCGCGAGCGGCCGGACGCGCTCCGGGACCCCGCCGCCCCACCGCCCGGGGCCTGAGACCCCCGGAACGCGCAGGCGCCGGCCCCCGCGAACGGGGACCGGCGCCCGACGTGCCGTGCTGTCACCGAAGTGCTGTGCTCGGCCCCCTCACAGGGTCCCGCTGCGAGCCTGCGGGCAGTGGGGTGTGAGGGGGTCCTTCACTTCCGAGCGGCGATCTGCTCGGTGGCGGCGGGGACGACCTGGAAGAGGTCGCCGACGACGCCGAAGTCGGCCAGCTCGAAGATCGGGGCCTCGGGGTCCTTGTTGACGGCCACGATGGTCTTGCTGGTCTGCATGCCGGCGCGGTGCTGGATGGCCCCGGAGATGCCGACGGCGATGTAGAGCTGCGGCGAGACGGTCTTGCCGGTCTGCCCGACCTGGAAGCTGTGCGGGTAGAAGCCGGAGTCGACCGCGGCGCGCGAGGCACCGACCGCGGCACCGAGGGTGTCGGCCAGGCCCTCGATGATCGAGAAGTTCTCCGCCGAGGCCACGCCGCGGCCGCCGGAGACGACGATCGCGGCCTCGGTGAGCTCGGGCCGGTTGCTCTTCTGCTCGACGACCTTGTCGACCACGCGGGTCTGCTTGGCCTGCTCGGACAGCGTGACCTGCACCGGGACCTCCTCACCGGCGGCGGGCGCCGGCTCGGGGGCCACGGAGTTGCCGCGCAGCGTGTAGATCGGCGTACCGGTCGTCACCTTCGAGTGCACGATCTGCTGACCGGCGAAGATGACCTGGGTGGCGGTGCCGTCGGCGGCGATCTCGGTGACGTCGGTCAGGAAACCGCTGCCGGTCTTGAGCGCCAGCCGGCCGGCGACCTCGCGGCCCTCCGGGGAGGAGGGGATGACGACGGCGGCCGGCGAGACCTGCGCCACCAGCTGGGCCAGCACCTCGGCCTTGGGCGCGACGAGGTACTCGTCGATCTCCGGGGACTCGGCGACGTAGACCTTCGCCGCGCCGTACTCCGCGAGCCGCTCGCGCACGCCGGCGGCGACACCGGGGCCGCCGGCGACGACCGCCGACACCTCACCCAGTGCACGCGCGGCGGTGAGCGCCTCCAGCGTGGTCTTGCGGACGGTGCCGTCGGCCGGGTTCAGCTCGACGAGGACCAGGACCTCTGCCATGTGTGTTCGCCTCTCTCCTTCGCTGCGATCGCCGGTCAGACGAGCTTCTGCTCGGCCAGGAAGCCCACGAGCTTCTGCGCGCCGTCGCCCTCGTCGGTGACCTTCACGCCCTCGCCCTTCGGCGGGCGGCCGGCGAAGTCGACGACCGCGCTGGTGGCGGTGGCCAGGCCCACGGTGGAGGGGTCGATGCCCAGGTCGGCCAGCGACTTCGTCTCCACCGGCTTCTTCTTGGCGGCCATGATCCCCTTGAAGGAGGGGTAGCGCGGCTCGTTGATGGTGTCCCAGGTGGACACGATGGCCGGCAGCGGCGCCTCCAGGGCCCAGAAGCCGCCGTCGGTCTGCCGGTCGACCTTCACCGTGGAGCCCTCGACGGTGAGCTTCTGGGCGCCCGACAGCTGCGGGACGCCCAGCCGCTCGGCCAGCAGCGCCGGCATGACGGCGACCTGCCCGTCGGTGGAGGTGGCGCCCATCAGCACCAGGTCGTAGTCCATCTGCTGCAGCGCCGCGGCCAGGATGGCCGAGGTCTGGATGGCGCAGGAGCCGTGGATGGCGTCGTCCTGGACGTGGACGGCCTTGTCCGCGCCCATGGACAGCGCCTTGCGGATGGCGTCGGTCGCCGAGGCCGGGCCGACGGTCAGGATCGTGACCTCGCCGCCCTCGCGGTCGCGGACCTGCAGCGCCTCCTCGATCGCGTACTCGTCGATCTCGTTGATGACGTTGTCCGCGGTGGCGCGGGCGACGGTGTTGTCCGCGGCGTCCAGCGAGCGCTGGGTGCCGGAGTCGGGGACCTGCTTGACCAGAACGACGATGTTCATCGCCAGACCTACCTCCGCGATCGGTCATGGGTGACGCGGGCCGCAGCCCGCCTGGCTTCGATAGTGGAGGTTACTGCGGGGTAACGGGGCTGCGGCCGGGGGCCCGGGTGACGAGGGTCACGGCGTCCAGCGCCCCGTCGCGGTGAACTCCTCGAGGACCGCCGCGTGCGGGGCGAGGTCCAGTCCGCGGGCGGCCACCCAGTCGTCGGAGAAGTACGTGTGCGCGTAGCGCTCCCCGCCGTCGCACAGCAGGGTGACGACGCTGCCGGTGCGGCCCTCGGCGACCATCTCGGCGACCAGCCGGAACGCGCCCCACAGGTTGGTGCCGGTCGAGCCGCCGGCCCGCCGTCCGGTGACCCGCTCCAGGTGCCGCACCGCCGCCAGGGACGCGGCGTCCGGCACGCGGATCATCCGGTCGACCACCGAGGGCAGGAACGACGGCTCCACGCGCGGCCGGCCGATCCCCTCGATCCGGGAGGGCGTGCCGGTGGTCCAGGCCGGCTCGTCGGTCACCCAGCCGGGGAAGAAGGCGGAGTTCTCCGGGTCGACGACGGCCAGCCGGGTCGGGTGCCGCCGGTAGCGCAGGTAGCGGCCGAAGGTCGCGCTGGTGCCGCCGGTGCCCGCGCCGACGACGACCCACTCCGGCACCGGGTGGCGCTCGAGGGCCATCTGCTCGAACACCGACTCGGCGATGGTGTTGTTGCCGCGCCAGTCGGTGGCCCGCTCGGCGTGGGTGAACTGGTCGAGGTAGTGCCCGCCGCTCTCGGCGGCGAGCCGGCGCGCCTCCTCGTACACGTCGGCCGCGCGCTCGACGAAGCGGCAGCGCCCGCCGTGCCGCTCGATGAGCGCGACCTTCTCCGGGCTGGTCGAGGCGGGCATGACGGCGACGAAGGGCAGGCCGAGCATCCGGGCGAAGTACGCCTCGCTGACCGCCGTCGACCCGCTGGAGGCCTCGACGACGGCGCTGCCCTCGGTGATCCAGCCGGAGCACAGCGCGTGCAGGAACAGCGAGCGGGCCAGCCGGTGCTTGAGGCTGCCGGTCGGGTGGGTCGACTCGTCCTTGAGGTAGAGGTCGACGCCCCACTCGGGCGGCAGCGGGTGGACCAGCAGGTGGGTGTCGGCGCTGCGCAGCGCGTCGGCCTCGACGGCGGCGATCGCCCACTCCACCCACGCCCGGCCGGCGGGGTCGGACCGGTCGACGTCCATCGGCTCGGGGTCGGTCGGGTCGGGGCTGCTCACCGGCCCATCCTCGTGCACCCGCGGCTCAGACCCCCGCGGCTCCGTCCGCCGTGTCCCGGTCCGCCGTTGCCCGGTCCGCCGTGTCCCGGTCCCCAGTGGCCCGGTCCCCAGTGGCCCGGTCCCCAGTGGCCCGGTCCCCAGTGGCCGGCTCGACCAGGGCGGGGCGCTCGGCGGGGGTGACGGTGACCGCCGTCCCCGGAGTGAGGCCCTGGCTCTCGGCGCTGGGGACGTCGGCCTGCACCTCGAGGCCGTCGGGCAGCGCGACCGCGAGGCGGGTGGTGGCACCGGAGAACGTGCGCGTGACCACCCGGCCGCTCCCCCGCGGGTCGGCCTCGACGAGCAGCGCCTCGGGGCGCACGAGCGCGAACGCCGGGCCCGGTGCCGCCGGGGTACCGAGCACCTCGCGTCGCACACCGAGGAACTCGACGTCGCCGTCGCCGAGGACGGCGGGGATGCGGTTCATGGTGCCGACGAACCCGGCCACGAACGCCGTCGCCGGGCGCTCGTAGAGCTCGTCGGGCGAGGCCACCTGCTCCAGCCGGCCGGCCCGCATGACGCCGACCCGGTCGGCCACCGAGAGCGCCTCGGCCTGGTCGTGGGTGACGAAGACCGTGGTGGTGCCCAGCTCCAGCTGGATGCGGCGGATCTCCTCCCGCAGCTGCACCCGCACCTGGGCGTCGAGCGCCGACAGCGGCTCGTCGAGCAGCAGCACCTGCGGCGCGACCGCCAGCGCGCGCGCGAGGGCCACCCGCTGCTGCTGGCCGCCGGAGAGCTGGTGCGGGTAGCGCCCGCCGCGGTCGGCCAGCCCCACCAGCTCGAGCAGCTCGGCGGCGCGCCCGGCCCGTTCGGCCCGGTCCCGGCGGCGCACCCGCAGCCCGTAGGCGACGTTCTCGGCGACGGTCATGTTCGGGAACAGGCTGTAGGCCTGGAACACCATCCCGACGTCGCGGCGGGACGGCGGGACACCCGTGACGTCGCGGCGGTCGAACCACACCCGCCCCACGTCGACCTGCTCGAAGCCGGCGATCGCCCGCAGCGCCGTCGTCTTGCCGCACCCCGAGGGGCCGAGCAGGGCGAGGAACTCCCCGCCGGCGATGTCGAGGTCGAGGGCGTCGAGGGCGAGCACGGAGCCGTAGCGACGGGTCAGCCCCTCGAGGCGGACGGCGACCCCGGGCTGCGCGCGCAGGTCGGCGGGGGCGGCGCCGAGGGCGGTCATGCGGGCTCCTCCTCGCGGCGCCGGCGGTCCAGCGCGGAGATCAGCAACAGCAGCACCCAGGTGAGCAGCAGCGACAGCACCGAGACGGCCACCGACAGCCGCGGCTGGGACCCCGAGATGCGCACGATCCAGGTCGGGAAGGTCTCGAAGCCGAGGATGTTGGCCACGGTGAACTCGCCCAGCACCAGCGCCAGGGTGAGGAAGGCGGCGTTGAGCACCGACGTGCGCAGCACCGGCAGCACCACCGACGTCATCACCCGCGGCCACGAGGCGCCCAGCACCCGGGCGGCTTCGGTGAGCGTGCGCAGCTGGGCGCCGCGGACGCCGGCGTCGAGCGCCCGGTAGACGAACGGCAGCGCCAGGACGACGTAGACCAGCACCAGGATCCACGGCAGCGCCGGCTCCTGGAGGGCGAAGAACGCGTCGGCCAGCGGCGTCCGGAAGAAGTACTCCGGCGCCCAGGCCAGCACGCTGCGCACGCCGACGACCAGCGCGATCGGCGGCAGCAGGAGCGGGACGAGAGTGAGCAGCTCCACCAGCGGCCGCAGCCGCGGCAGCCGCAGCTCCACCAGGACGACGGTGGGCACCATGAGCACCAGCGCGACCAGCACGGTGAGCGCGCCCAGGGCCAGCGAGCGGCCGAAGTTCTCCGCGAAGCCCTCGGCGGTCGGGATGCCCGCGTAGACGTCGGCGCTGACCCCGCCCCGTGCCCGGTCGCGCACGGTGAACCACAGCGAGGCGGCCAACGGCACGAGGAAGTACAGGCCGAGGACGGCGAAGACGGCCCAGCGCCACCAGCCGCGGCCCCGCCGTCCGGGGCGCTCGCGGGTCTCGGGCTCGACGCCGCCGGCGCCGGTGACCGCGGCCGTCGACAGGCCGGTCGTCGTGGCGCTCACGCCAGCCACCGCGACGTGCGCCGCTGCACCCAGGTGTAGAAGGCCATGACCAGCCCCACGAGCACGACCATGCCCAGCGCCAGCGCCTTGCCCAGGTTCTCCGCGCCGACGACGACGTTGCTCGACAGCGAGTCGGCGATCTGCAGGGTCACCAGCGGCACGCTGCTGCCCACCAGCGCCTTGGCGGTGGCGTAGGCGGCGAACGCGGAGGCGAACAGCAGCATCGTGGCGCCCAGGACCGGTGGGGCCAGCACCGGCCCGCCGACGTACCGCCAGTACTGCCAGCCGCTGGCCCCGAGGACGTCGGAGGCCTCCCGCCACTGCGGGCGCAGCGCCTCGATCGCCGGGACGATGGTCAGCACCATCAGCGGGACCAGGAAGTAGAGGTAGACCACCGCCAGCCCGGCCATCGAGTACAGCGAGAAGGAGTCGAGGCCCAGCGTGTCGGTGAGCAGTGCGGTGACCACCCCGGCGTTGCCGATCGTGGCGAGGAAGGCGAAGGCCAGCGGGACGCCGCCGAAGTTGGCCAGCACCCCGGACGCGGTGAGCACCAGCCGCCGCAGCAGCCGACCCCGGCGGGTGGTGACGACGGCGAAGGCCAGCGCCAGGCCGAGGACGGCGCCGAGGACGGCGGTGACCGCCGACAGCTGCAGGCTGCCGAGGTAGGAGCGGGCGTAGGCGCCGCCGGCGACCGTGCCGATGTTCGCCGTCGACCAGGTGTCCTCGAAGGTGACCGGGTCGGTGGCGCGGAAGGCCTCGACCGCCAGCACGCCGACCGGCAGCAGCAGGAACACCGCGACGTAGAGCAGGAACGGCACGATGCCCAGCAGGGGCAGCAGACCGCCGCGCCGGCGCCCCCTGCGGGACGTCGGCGCGGCGGTGTCGACGACGGTGCTCAGCCGGAGATCTCCTGGTTCCACCGGGTCGCGACCACCTGCTGGGCGGCGCTCTCCTGCTCCTGGGTCGGGAACTCCGCGGTGCCCTCGACCGGCGGCAGGGCGGCCAGCGCGTCGGCGTCGGCGGTGCCGGCTTCCTGCATCGCCGGCAGCCGGACCGGGCGGGCGCCGCCGGCCAGGTACAGGTTCTGCCCCTCGTCGCTGTAGAGGAACTCCTGCCACAGCCGTGCGGCGGCCGGGTGCGGGGCGTAGGCGCTGACCGCCTGGCTGTAGTAGCCGCCGAACAACCCGTCGGAGGGGACGGCGACCTGCCACTCCACACCCTGCTCGGCCAGCGTCGGGGTCAGGCCGGCGTTGAGGTAGTCCCAGTCGATGGCCAGCGGGGTCTCCCCGCTCTGGATGGTCGCCGGGGTGATCTCGACGGGGTTGAAGTTGCCGACCTGCTTGACCTGGGCGAAGAAGTCGATGCCCGGGCCGATGTCATCGAGGCTGCCGCCGTTGGCCAGCGAGGCGGCCCACACGCCGGAGAAGGCGGCCGCGGCCTGGGTCGGGTTGCCGTTGAGCGCGACCTGGCCGGCGTACTGCGGGTCGAGCAGGTCGGCCATCGTCGTCGGGCACTCGGCGATCACCGTGGCGTTGCAGCCGATGGAGATGTAGCCGCCGTAGTCGTTGTACCAGTGGCCCTCGGGGTCCTTCTGGCCCTCGGGGATCTCGTCCCAGGTCTCGACCTGGTAGGGCGCGAGCAGGTCCTGCGCCTGTGCCTGGCGGGCGAAGGCGGTGCCCAGGTCCAGCACGTCGGGTGCGCGGTCCTGCCCGCGCTGGCTCTCCACCGCGTTGAGCTCGTCCTGGCTCGAACCGTCGGGTGAGGCGCTGTTGACGGTGATGTCGTACTTCTCCTCGAACGTGGAGATGATCTCGCCGTAGTTCGCCCAGTCCGGCGGCAGCGCGATGACGTTGAGCTCGCCCTCGGCCTGGGCGGCCTCGACGAGGGCGTCCACGCCGCCGAGGTCCTCGGCCGAGGTGGCGCTCGCCGCGTCGGAGCCACCGCCGCCCCCGCCGCCCGAGCCGCCGTCGTCACCCCCGCCGCAGGCGGCCAGCAGCAGGGTCGCGGCGGCCAACACGGCCGCCGTCCTCGGGATGGGGGTGGCAGGGCGTCGCACGGGCGTCCTCCTCGACGAGTGGTCCGGGTGGCCCACCGGTCCGGCGGCGTGCCGGTGGTGGGGGTCCGCGGATCGTGACAGAACGGGACGGCCCACGGCAGACCGCGCGGGGAGACCTTGGCGAAGTCGTGATCACCGGCGCTCCGGCGCCGGGGCGGCTCAGCGGCCGGTGAAGGTGGCCTTGCCGGGCCCCTGCTCGAGGAACGAGCGCATGCCGGTCGACTGGTCCTCGGTGTCGAACAGCTCGGCGAACAGCCGGCTCTCCAGCTCCAGGCCGCGGCCGAGCGGGAGGTCGAGCCCCTCGTCGATGGCCCTCTTGGCCGCGGCCAGCGCCAGCGGCGGGCCAGCGGCGAACTTGCGGGCCATGGCGACGGCGGTGTCGTACACCTCGGCGTCGGGGACGACGGCGTCGGCCAGGCCGATCTCCAGCGCCTCCTCGGCACCCACGTGCCGGCCGGTGAAGACGAGGTCCTTGGCCTTGGCCGGGCCGACCAGGCGGGCCAGCCGCTGGGTGCCGCCGGCACCGGGGATGACGCCGAGCAGGATCTCGGGCTGGCCGATCTTGGCGCCGGCGCCCATCACCCGGAAGTCCGCGCACAGCGCCAGCTCGTAGCCACCGCCCAGGGCGTAGCCGGTGATCGCCGCGATGACCGGCTTGGGGACGTGCGCGACGGCGGTGAAGCTGTCGGTCAGCTCCCGCCCCCAGGCGACCATCGAGCTGCCGGTCAGCTGCGACATGGTCTTGATGTCGGCGCCGGCGGCGAAGACCCGCTCGCCGCCGTAGAGGACGACGGCACGCACGTCGGGCCGCTCGCCGGCCTCGAGCGCGGCCGCGCGGACCTCCTGGTGCAGTTGCTCGTCGATCGCGTTCATCTTCGGACGGTCGAGGCGGATCGTGCCCACCCCGTCCTCCACCGACAGGGTCACGAACTCCGGCTCTGCCATCGAAGGCCTCCCGCAGGTGTGGACGACGTCGTCGCCGCACCCTAGTCAGCGGCGGAGCTCACGCCTTCCGGCGGGCGGCGAAGCGGCCGTCGGCGCGCTCGAGCTCCAGCGGCAGGCCGAAGGTCTCCGACAGCGCCTCGGCGGTCAGCACCCCGTCCACCGGCCCGGCGGCGACGACCTGGCCCTCCCGCAGCAGCAGCGCGTGGGTGTAGCCCGGCGGGATCTCCTCGACGTGGTGGGTGACGAGCACCTGGGCCGGCGCGTACGCGTGGCGGGCGAGGGCGGACAGCCGGCTGACCAGGTCCTCGCGGCCGCCGAGGTCCAGGCCGGCGCCGGGCTCGTCGAGCAGCAGCAGCTCGGGGTCGGGCATGAGCGCGCGGGCGATCTGCGTCCGCTTGCGCTCGCCCTCGCTCAGCGTGCCGAAGGGCCGGTGCGCGATGCCCGCGACCCCCCACTGCTGCATGAGGGCGGCGGCGCGGGACAGGTCGTGGATGTCGTAGCGCTCCCGCCAGCGGCCGACGACGGCGTACCCGGCCGAGATGACGACGTCGCCGGTGCGCTCCCCCGGCTCGATCCGCTGGGCCAGTGCCGCGCTGGTCAGCCCGATCCGCGGGCGCAGCTCGAAGACGTCGACGGCGCCGAGCGTCTCGCCGAGCAGGCGGACCTCGCCGTGGGTGGGGTGCATGTGCGCGCCGGCCAGCTGCAGCAGCGTCGTCTTGCCCGCGCCGTTGGGGCCGAGCACGACCCACCGCTGGTCGGCCAGCACGGTCCAGTCCACCCCCCGCAGCAGGGAGGCCCGGCCGCGGACGACGTCGACGCCGCGCATCTCGACGACCGGCTCGGACGTGGCGGGGAGGTCGGTCACCGCGCTGCTCGACACGACCCCATCCAACCAAGCACCCGCCTCCCTCCGCCGGACAGGCGGACCGGGCAGGATCGCCGGGTGAGGACTCCCGAGGACCGCCCCGACGCCGCAGAGGTGTGGCCGGGCTCCCCCGCGCCCCTGGGTGCGCACTGGGACGGCACCGGCACGAACTTCGCGCTGTGGTCGGCCGGGGCCACCGCCGTCGACCTGTGCCTGTTCGACGCCGACGGCACCGAGCACCGGCACCGGCTGCGGGAGACCACCCACCAGGTCTGGCACGGCCGGCTGCCCGGGATCGGACCCGGCCAGCGCTACGGCTACCGGGTGCACGGCCCCTACGACCCCGGCGCCGGCGCCCGCTGGAACCCGGCCAAGCTGCTGCTGGACCCCTACGCCCGGGCCGTCGACGGCGAGCTCACCCTGGACCCGGCGCTGTTCGGCTTCCCGTTCGAGGGCGGTGACACCGGCGCCCCCGACCCGCGCGACTCCGCGCCGCACGTCCCGCGCGGCGTCGTCGTCCACGACTCCTTCCCGTGGGACGGCGACCGGCGGCCGGGCACCCCGTGGTCGGACACCGTCATCTACGAGGTGCACGTCAAGGGGGCGACCATGCGCCACCCCGACGTCCCGCCGGCGCTGCGCGGCACCTACGCGGGGCTGGCCCACCCGGCGTTCGTCGAGCACCTGCGGTGCCTCGGGGTGACCGCCGTCGAGCTGCTGCCGGTGCACCACTTCGTGAGCGAGCCGCACCTGCTGCGCCGCGGGCTGACCAACTACTGGGGCTACAACACCCTCGGGTACTTCGCCCCGCACGCCGCCTACAGCTCCGCCGGGTCCGGCGGCGCGCAGGTGACGGAGTTCAAGGCGATGGTCAAGGCGCTGCACGCCGCGGGCATCGAGGTGGTCCTCGACGTCGTCTACAACCACACCGCCGAGGGCGACCACAGCGGCCCGACGCTGTCGCTCAAGGGCATCGACAACGGCGGCTACTACCGGCTCGCCGGCGGCAACCCGGCCCGCTACACCGACTACACCGGCTGCGGGAACACCCTCGACGTCCGCCGCCCGGCGGTGCTGGCGCTGCTCATGGACTCGCTGCGCTACTGGGTCACCGAGATGCACGTCGACGGGTTCCGCTTCGACCTCGCCAGCGCGCTGGCCCGCTCGTTCCACGACGTCGACCGGCTCTCGGCGTTCTTCGACGTCGTCCACCAGGACCCCGTGGTCAGCCGGGTCAAGCTCATCGCCGAGCCCTGGGACGTCGGCGAGGGCGGCTACCAGGTGGGCAACTTCCCGCCGCTGTGGACCGAGTGGAACGGCAAGTACCGCGACACCGTCCGCGACGTCTGGTCCGGCGCGCACGTCGGCGTCCGCGACCTCGCCTACCGGCTCACCGGCTCCTCGGACCTCTACCGCTCCGACGGCCGGCGCCCGTTCGCCAGCGTCAACTTCGTCACCGCCCACGACGGGTTCACCCTGACCGACCTGGTCACCTACGAGCGCAAGCGCAACGAGGCCAACGGCGAGGACAACCGGGACGGCGAGAGCCACAACCGCAACTGGAACTGCGGCGCCGAGGGCCCCACCGACGACCCCGACGTGCGGGCGCTGCGCGCGCGGCAGGTGCGCAACCACCTCGCCACGCTGCTGCTGTCGACCGGCGTGCCGATGCTCACCGCCGGCGACGAGCTGGGCCGCACCCAGGGCGGCAACAACAACGCCTACTGCCAGGACGGCGAGGTCTCCTGGATGGACTGGGCCGCCGCCGACGCGGACCTGCTGGCCTTCGTCCGCCGGCTGGTGGACCTGCGCCGCCGCTCCCCCGTGCTGCGGCAGGAGGCCTTCTTCGAGGGCCACGAGATCCCCGGCACCGCGCTGCCCGGGACGCACGGCACCCGCGACCTGGCCTGGTTCGCCCCCGACGGCGGGCAGCTGACCACCGCCGACTGGTTCGACAACCGGCTGCAGACGATCGGCATGTACCTCGACGGGCGCGGCATCCGGCACCGCGACCAGCGCGGCCGGCCCGTCGTCGACGACTCCTACCTCGTGCAGCTGCACGCCGGGCCCGAGCCGGTGACGGTCGACCTGCCCGGGCCGCCGTGGTCGGACGGCTACGAGTTCGTCGTCAGCACCGAGTACCCGACGGGGGCCCCGCCGCGGCCGGCCGTCGTCGCCCCCGGCCCGATCGTGGTGCCGCCGCGGACGGTCTGGCTCCTCCGCGTCCTCCGCCGCTCGTCCGCGGGGTCGCGCGACGATCAGGTGACCTGATCGTGGCGCGTCCTCCCTCACCGTCCACCGTGAGGGAGGACGCGCTGCGGTGAGGGAGGACGCGCTCCGGTGCGGGAGGACGCCGGCGCGTGGTCCGCGCGGACCACGAGGCGCCGGCCCCCGCGGTGGCCCGGACGTGCGAGAGCCCCGTCCGGTGGGCGGACGGGGCTCTCGTCGACGTCGGGTCCTGCGGGGTTCAGTCCTGCGCGTCCTCGTAGGTGATGACGGTCCAGCCCAGCAGCAGGCGGTCGCCGTCGGAGAGCGGGTGGGCGACGCCGGGCTCGAGCTGGGTCCACTCGGTGGCCTCGGGTCCGGCGACGTGCGTGCCGTTGAGCGAGCCGAGGTCGGTGAGGGTGACCTCGCCGCCAGTGCGCTGGATGGCCGCGTGGGCCGAGGACAGCACGTTCTGGGTGTCGGCGATCGGCACCGGGCGGGCCGTGCCGCTGGTGACCAGCTCGTGGCTGTCGGGGCGCCGGCCGAGGACGAGGTCCTCGTCGACGGTCACGACCAGGCCGTCGTCGAAGCGCAGCACCGGCGCCGAGGCGGACTCCGGCTTCCAGAAGGCCGTCTCCTCGCCGCCGTCGCTGGCGCGGGCGTTCTGACCGGACGCCGACGAGCCGCCGCCGGAGCCGTAGGACCCGGCGCCGGCGAACCCGGCGTCGGAGCCGGCCGTGAACGGCGACGGCGCCGACGCCGGCGACGCGGCGGTGGCCGGCGGGACGGCGGCGGAGACGTGCGCGGCGGCGGCGAGCTGCAGCATCGCGCCGGAGCCGGGGACGGTGCCCTCGGTGAGGTCGTAGGCGACGCCCGGCGGCATCTGCGGCGCAGCCTGGCCGGGGCCCACGTAGAGCGTGGCGCCGAGCGGGAAGCCGGCAGCGATGCTGCAGCCGCCGTCGACCGGCTGCCCCGACACCGGGACGCCGTCGACGGCCGGCTGGCCCTTGCCCGACCACAGCGCGACGCCCGTGCCCGACCCCTCGGCCGGGTCGACGAGGACGAGCGCGAAGGACGCCGAGCCGCCGAGCCGGGACACCTGGGCGGCGACGGCCGCCAGGACGCGGTCGGCGCCGGGCCCCGAGACGCCCAGGCAGGCGTGCAGCGCGGCGACCAGGGCGGGTGAGCCGGGAGCGTCCACCCAGAGCAGACCCCCGCCGCGTCGGGCGACGACGGCGTCTCCGGGCAGGACTTCACAGCGGTCGGGCATGCGCGCCAGCCTAGTGACCGCTCGGCGAACCGCCAGGTCCGGCGCCACCGCCACGCCGGTCCCCGGGCCGCCTGAGGACGCTGCGACCGGCGTGACGGGTGTGCTGCCGTCCGGGTCCTCCTCAGGCGCTGCGGACGAGCCCCAGCTCGGCGGGGTCGGCCAGGTGCTCGGAGTGCGGCAGCACCCGCACGGTGTAGCCGAAGGCGCCGGTGCGCTCCAGCGGCACGGTGGTGGTGAACCAGTGCCGGGAGCCCTCGGTGTGCTCGTGCTCCATGGGCACCGTGGTCACCTCGTGCAGGCCGTCGGCATCGTCGACCCGCCCGTAGGCCGCCTGCACCTCGACGTCGCCCGGCGTCAGGTGCGGCAGCTCCACCTCGGCCCGCAGCGCCAGCGTGGAGCCGATCTCCGGGGTGTCGCCACCGCCGGTCGCCTCGACGTGGGCGACCCGCACGCCGGTCCAGTTCTCCTGCACCCGCGCCCGCCACTGGGCCTCGGTACGCGCCGGGCCGTAGCCGCCGTCGGCCATGGTCCGCGACGAGCCGGCCGCCGGCACGTAGAGCTGCTGGACGTAGTCGCGGACCATCCGGGTGGCCAGCACCCTCGGGCCGGTCTCGCGCAGCGTGTGCCGGACCATCTCCACCCAGCGGGTGGGCACGCCGTCGCGGTCGGTCTCGTAGAACCGCGGCACCACCTGCGTGCTCAGCAGGTCGTAGATGGCCCGCGCCTCGACGTCGTCACGGCGGTCGGGGTCGGCCACGCCGTCGGCGGTCGGGATGGACCAGCCGTTCTGGCCGTCGAACCACTCGTCCCACCACCCGTCGCGGATGGAGAGGTTGAGCCCGCCGTTGAGCGCCGCCTTCATCCCCGACGTCCCACAGGCCTCCAGCGGGCGCAGCGGGTTGTTGAGCCAGACGTCGCAGCCCCAGTACAGGTAGCGGGCCATGCCGATGTCGTAGCCGGGCAGGAACGCGATCCGGTGGCGGATCGAGGGGTCGTCGGCGAACTTCACCATCTGCTGGATGAGCTGCTTGCCGCCGTCGTCGGCCGGGTGGCTCTTGCCGGCGATCACCAGCTGCACCGGCCGGTCGGGGTCGAGCAGCAGGGCCCGCAGCCGTTCGGGGTCGCGCAGCATGAGGGTGAGCCGCTTGTAGGAGGGCACCCGGCGGGCGAAGCCGATGGTGAGGACGTCGGGGTCGAACGCGGCGTCGGTCCAGCCGACCTCGGCCTCGGCCGCGCCGCGGGACAGCGCCGTCTCCCGCAGCCGGCGGCGCACCTCGTCGACGAGCCGGCCGCGCAGCATCCGGCGGGTGCTCCACAGCTCGCCGGAGGGGATGCGGTCGACGCCGTCGAAGGACACCGGACCGCGGGCCTCGATCGGGTCGCCCTCGCTGGAGGTCTGCGTACCGAGCTCGACCAGCTCCCGGGCGGTCCAGGTCGGGGCGTGCACGCCGTTGGTGATCGAGCCGATCGGGACGTCGCCCTCGTCGAAGCCGGGCCACAGGTCGCTGAACATCGACCGGCTGACGTGCCCGTGTAGCTGGCTGACCCCGTTGGCCCGCTGCCCGAGGCGCAGGCCCATGTGCGCCATGTTGAACTTCGACGGGTCGTCCTCGGCGCCGAGCGGGATGAGGTGCTCCAGCGGGACGCCGAAGCCGGCGAAGTAGCGCTCGATCAGCGCACGCGGGAAGCGGTCGATGCCCGCGGGCACCGGCGTGTGGGTGGTGAACACCGTGCCGGCGCGGACGGCCTGCAGCGCCTCGGCGAAGGACAGCCCGTGGGACTCGGTGAGCTCGCGGATCCGCTCGACGCCCTGGAAGCCGGCGTGGCCCTCGTTGGCGTGGAAGACCTCCGGCTGCGGGGTGCCGGTGAGCTGGCAGTAGGCGCGCAGCGCGCGGACCCCGCCGATGCCCAGCAGCATCTCCTGGCGTAGCCGGTGGTCCTCGTCGCCGCCGTAGAGCCGGTCGGTGACGCCGCGCTCGGCGGGGGCGTTCTCCTCGATGTCGCTGTCGAGCAGCAGCAGCGAGACCCGGCCCACCTGGGCCCGCCAGACGTGCGCGTGCAGGGTGCGGCCCTCGGGCAGCGGCACGCTGACGACGACGGCCGAGCCGTCGGGCTGGCGCAGCAGCTTGACCGGCAGGCCGTGCGGGTCCAGCGACGGGTAGCGCTCCAGCTGCCAGCCGTCGGCCGACAGGCCCTGCTCGAAGTAGCCGGCGCGGTAGAGCAGGCCGACGCCGATCAGCGGCACGCCCAGGTCGGAGGCGGCCTTCAGGTGGTCGCCGGCGAGGATGCCCAGGCCCCCGGAGTACTGGGGCAGCACCTCGGTGATGCCGAACTCGGCGGAGAAGTAGGCGATGCTGCGCGGCGCGTCCGGACCCAGCGACTGGTACCAGTGCTCGGAGGACAGGTAGTCCTCCAGGTCGTCGACGACGTCCTGCATGTGGCGCAGGAACCGCCGGTCGCGCGAGAGGGTGGCCAGCCGCTCGGCCGACACCTCCCCGAGGACCGTGACCGGGTCGTTGCCACAGGTCTGCCACAGCTCGGGATCCAGCGCCTCGAAGAGGTCGCGGGTCTCGGCGTGCCACGACCAGCGGAGGTTCATCACCAGCTGGGAGAGGGGCGTGAGGGCCTCGGGGAGGGCCGCCCGGACGGTGAACCGACGCAGTGCTCGCACGCGGAGAGACTAGTCAGCCGCAGGAGACCGGACCGGCCGGGCGGTTCCCCGGCCGACGCGCCAGGATGAGCCATGGCGAGCAGACGTCCCGGCCACCCCTCCGTCCCGCCGGTCCGGCAGCACGAACGCCAGCCCTCGGTGGCCGATGTGCTCACCCGACGCCCCGTCGATAGCGTGGCCGGGATGACTCGCCGCACCGACCTCCGTCTCGGCATCACCGATGTCGCCCCCGTCGTGTCCTGCGGGTCCTTCTCGGCCCGCGCCGTGGTCGGCGAGCACCTGCCGGTCACCGCCACCGTGTTCCGCGAGGGCCACGACGCCGTCGCGGCCGACGTCGTCTGGACCGCCCCGGACGGGACGCGCGCCCCGCTCAACCGGATGCGGCGCTACGGCGACCAGCCCGACCGGTGGATCACCTCCGTCGTCCCCGACCGGGAGGGCCGCTGGACCTTCCGGGTCGAGGCGTGGAGCGACCCGCTGGCCACCTGGCACCACGCCGTGGAGGTGAAGATCGAGGCCGGTCAGGGGCCGGCCGAGCTGGCCAACGACCTCGAGGAGGGCGCCCGGCTGCTGGAGCGGGTGGCCGCCGACGCCGACGGCGAGTGGCGCACCCGGCTCACCGACGCCGCCGCCGCGCTGCGCGACGACGACCGCGGCCTGCACGACCGGGTCGCCCCGGCGCTGGCCGCCGGCGTGCAGCGCTACCTCGACGAGCACCCGGTCCGCGAGCTGGTCACGCCCTCGCCGGACCACGAGGTGTGGGTCGACCGCCCGCGCGCGCTCTACGGCTCCTGGTACGAGTTCTTCCCCCGCTCCGAGGGGGCGGTCGTCGGCGGCACCCCGACGCACGGGACGTTCGCGACGGCGGCCGACCGGCTGCCCGCCGTCGCCGACATGGGCTTCGACGTCGTGTACCTGCCGCCGGTCCACCCGATCGGGAAGGTCAACCGCAAGGGCCCGAACACGGCGGTCTACCCGGGCGGCAACCCCCACGAGATCGGGCCCGACGACGTCGGCTCGCCGTGGGCCATCGGCAGCGACGAGGGCGGCCACGACGCCGTCCACCCGCAGCTGGGCACCATGGAGGACTTCCGCGCCTTCGTCGCCCACACCCGCGAGCACGGCATGGAGGTGGCGCTGGACCTCGCGCTGCAGGCCGCGCCGGACCACCCGTGGGTGAAGGAACACCCGGAGTGGTTCACCACCAAGCCCGACGGGACGATCGCCTACGCGGAGAACCCGCCGAAGAAGTACCAGGACATCTACCCGATCAACTTCGACAACGACCCGGAGGGTCTCTACGCCGAGGTGCTGCGGGTGGTGCGCGTCTGGATGGACGCCGGGGTGCGGATCTTCCGCGTCGACAACCCGCACACCAAGCCGCTGGACTTCTGGCACTGGCTGATCTGGAAGGTCAAGGAAACCGACCCGGACGTGCTCTTCCTCGCCGAGGCCTTCACCCGGCCGGCGATGATGCACCAGCTCGCACGGCTGGGGTTCACGCAGTCCTACACGTACTTCACCTGGCGGACCGCGCGCGGGGAGATCGAGGACTACGGCCGCGAGCTGGCCGCCAACGCGCACTACATGCGGCCGAACTTCTTCGTGAACACCCCGGACATCCTGCACGAGAGCCTGCAGTACGGGGGCCCGCCGATGTTCAAGATCCGGGCGGTCCTCGCGTCGATGATGAGCCCCACCTGGGGCGTCTACTCCGGGTTCGAGCTCTACGAGCACGTGGCTGTGCGCCCGGGCAGCGAGGAGTACCTCGACAGCGAGAAGTACCGGCTGCGTCCGCGCGACTGGGCCGGCGCCGAGGCCTCCGGGCGGACCCTGGCGCCCTACCTGCGGCGGCTCAACGAGATCCGCCGTCAGCACCCGGCGCTGCAGCAGCTGCGGACGCTGCACTTCCACCCGGTCGACAACCCGAACCTGCTGTGCTTCTCCAAGACCGACCCGGGCTCGCAGGACGCCGTCCTCGTCGTCGTCGCGCTCGACAGCCACAACCGGCAGATCGGGACGACGGCGCTGGACCTGCCGGCGCTGGGCCTGGACTGGCACGAGCGGTTCGGCGTCACCGACGAGATCACCGGCGCCCGGTACGACTGGGGGCAGTTCAACTACGTCGAGCTCGACCCCTACCGGGAGCCGGCGCACGTGTTCTCCGTCGGGCTCCCGCGGCAGGTCACCTGGCCGCCGACGGCCCGCTGAAGAAGGACCCCCTTGCCCCCCACCACTCGCAGGCTCGCGGCGGGCCCCGGCAGGGGGCCGCGACCTCCCGTTCAGGTACCGACGACTCACAAGGGCTCCCCGCACCGATGACGCTCCCCGTGCCCGACTCCGCCGACACGGGCTCCGCGCTCCCCGCGCGGGGCACCGACCCCCTCTGGTACAAGCGCGCCGTCTTCTACGAGGTCCTCGTCCGCGGCTTCGCCGACAGCAACGCCGACGGCATCGGCGACCTCCGCGGCATGATCGACAAGCTCGACTACCTGCAGTGGCTCGGCGTGGACTGCCTCTGGCTGCCGCCCTTCTTCGCCTCGCCGCTGCGCGACGGCGGCTACGACGTCAGCGACTACACCGCCGTGCTGCCGGAGTTCGGCGACATCGAGGACTTCAAGGACCTCATCGCCGAGGCCCACAGCCGCGGCATGCGGCTGATCATCGACTTCGTCATGAACCACACCTCCGACCAGCACCCGTGGTTCCAGGCCAGCCGCAGCGACCCCGAGGGCCCCTACGGCGACTTCTACGTGTGGGCCGACGACGACACCGGCTACGCCGACGCGCGGATCATCTTCGTCGACACCGAGAGCTCGAACTGGACGTTCGACCCGGTGCGCAAGCAGTACTTCTGGCACCGGTTCTTCGCCCACCAGCCCGACCTGAACTTCGAGAACCCGGCGGTGCAGGAGGCGATCGTCGACGCCCTCCGGTTCTGGCTGGACCTGGGCATCGACGGCTTCCGCCTCGACGCGGTCCCCTACCTGTTCGAGGAGGAGGGGACCAACGGCGAGAACCTGCCCAAGACCCACGAGTTCCTCAAGCACGTCCGCAAGGTGGTCGACGCCGACTACCCCGACCGGGTGCTGCTGTGCGAGGCCAACCAGTGGCCGGGCGACGTCGTCGAGTACTTCGGCGAGGACGGCGACGAGTGCCAGATGGCCTTCCACTTCCCGGTGATGCCGCGCCTGTTCATGGCCGCCCGCCGCGAGCAGCGGTTCCCGATCTCGGAGATCATGGCGCAGACGCCGGACATCCCGGACAACTGCCAGTGGGGCATCTTCCTGCGCAACCACGACGAGCTGACCCTGGAGATGGTCACCGACGAGGAGCGCGACTACATGTGGGCGGAGTACGCCAAGGACCCCCGCATGAAGGCCAACATCGGCATCCGCCGCCGGCTGGCGCCGCTGCTGGACAACGACCTCAACACCCTCGAGCTGTTCAACGCGCTGCTGCTGAGCCTGCCCGGCTCGCCGGTCCTCTACTACGGCGACGAGATCGGCATGGGCGACAACATCTGGCTCGGTGACCGCGACGGCGTCCGCACGCCCATGCAGTGGACGCCCGACCGCAACGGCGGCTTCTCCACCGCCGACCCGCAGCGGATGTACCTGCCGCTCAACCAGGACCCGGTGTACGGCTACCAGACCACGAACGTCGAGGCACAGCTGCGCAACAGCAACTCGATGCTGCAGTGGATCCGCCGGATGATCGCCGTCCGCAAGGAGCACCCCACCTTCGGCCGCGGCACCTACGAGGAGATCGGCTCGCGCAACCCCACGGTGCTGTCGTTCGTCCGCGAGTTCGGCGACGACGTGGTGCTCTGCGTCAACAACCTCTCCCGGTTCCCGCAGCCGGTGGAGCTCGACCTGCGCCGCTTCGACGGCTACACGCCGATCGAGCTCACCGGCCGGGTGGAGTTCCCGCAGATCGGCGTCCTGCCCTACATGCTCACCCTCGCCGGCCACGGCTTCTACTGGTTCGAGCTGGCCAGGCCGCCGGAGGAGGCGGCCGAGCCGGTGGTGGAGGAGCCGGCCGAGCAGACCAGTCCCGTCGCCGACTCGCTGCTGGCCGCGGGCGTGGTCGCCGCCGCCGAGGAGATCCCCGGCGGCAGCGACACGCGCACCGGCGACGACGTCCCGCCCAGCACCGGAGGACCCCGATGAGCTCCGCCCCGCACACCGCCCTGACCGAGCTGCTGCGCGACTGGATGCCGCACCAGCGGTGGTTCGGCGGCAAGGGCCGCGAGTGGGCCGACGTCGCCGAGGAGGGCTTCCTGCTCTCCAAGACCGACCCGGTGCTCTCGGTGCACCGGGTCCGGGTCACCTACACCGACGGCGCGACCGAGACCTACCTGGTCCCGCTGTCGTGGCGGGCGCACCCGGAGGAGGAGCTGAGCTCGGCCTTCATCGGCGCCGTCCCGGGAGCCGACCGGGAGAACTACGCCTACGACGCCCTGCGCGACCGCGACGCGACGACGCCCTGGCTGACCCATCTCGTGGCCGCCTCGACGGTCGGCCCGATGCACTTCCACCCGGCCGGCGTCGAGGCCATCCCCGAGGGCGTGCCCGGCGACGTCGTGTCCACCGAGCAGAGCAACACCTCGCTGGTCTACGGCCAGGACGCGATCCTCAAGCTGTTCCGCCGGCTGGAGCCCGGGCTCAACCCCGACGTCGAGATCCACGACGCGCTGCGCCGCACGGACAACAAGTACATCGCGCCGCTGCTCGGCCACATCGAGATCGACGATCCCGACCCGGGTACGGAGCCAGCGACGGCCGCGATGCTGCAGACGTTCGTCCCCAACGCCAGCGACGGGTGGCGGCTGGCCACGGCCAGCGTCCGCGACCTCTACGCCGAGGGCGACCTGCACGCCGACGAGGTCGGCGGGGACTTCGCCGCCGACAGCGAGCGGCTCGGCGCGGCGACCGCGGCCGTGCACGCCGACCTCGCGCAGGTGCTGCCCACCGAGCCGGCCGACCGGGAGTGGTTCTCGGCCACCGGCCAGGCCATGACCGCGCGGCTGGAGCAGGCGCTGCCGGTCGTCCCCCAGCTGGAGGAGCACCTCGCCGGCCTGCGCGCGGTCTACGCCGCGGTGGCCGACAGCCCGGAGACCGTCGTGCGCCAGCGGGTGCACGGTGACCTCCACCTCGGCCAGGTGCTGCGGACGGCGACCGGCTGGGTGGTGCTCGACTTCGAGGGCGAGCCGGCGCGGCCGCTGGCCGAGCGGCGCCAGCTCGACAGCCCGATGCGCGACGTCGCGGGCATGCTGCGCAGCTTCGACTACGCCGCACGGCACATGCTCGTCGAGCAGCCCGAGGACGCCCAGCGCGCATACCGGGCGCAGGAGTGGGCAGTGCGCAACCGCGGCGCCTTCTGCACCGGCTACTCGGCGGCCAGCGGCATGGACCCGTGCGGGGGCTCCCCCCTCCTGCGGGCCTTCGAGGCGGACAAGGCCGTCTACGAGTGCGTCTACGAGGCGCGCAACCGGCCCAACTGGCTCATGATCCCGCTGCAGTCGCTGTCACGGCTCACCGCCGAGGCGTGACCGACCAGGTCGGACGGCACGGCACCGCAGCACGCACGCAGACGACGAGGCAGAGGACGGCAACGCGACGATGACGACGAGTGACTCGACACCCGGGGACGCGCCGGCGACCAAGGACGAGCTGCAGCGGGTGGTCGCGGAGCGGACGGCGCAGGCGCAGGCGGCCGAGACCGAGCCGGTCGTCAACCCCGGCCCCGCGAAGAAGCGCGCGCCGGCCAAGAAGGCCGCCGCGAAGAAGGCTCCGGCGAAGAAGGCCCCGGCGAAGGCCGTGGCCGCGGCGACCGCGGCCGACGGCGACGCGGAGCCCGCAGCCGCGAAGAAGGCCGCCAAGCGCGCGACGAAGAAGGCCGCCCCCGCCGGCGACGGCGCCCCGGCCACCCGCAAGCGCGCGCCGGCGAAGCGGACCGTCGCCGACACGATCGAGGAGCCGACCGGCGAGGTCGTCGCCGAGCAGGGCGGCAGCACCACGCCACCGGTCGTCGCCCCGGCGCCGATCGCCGAGCCGGGCTCGCCCTCCGGCGCCCCCGCGGAGCCGCCCGCGCCCCCGGCCCCGGAGTCGCCGGAGCCGGGCACCGAGACCACGCCCGCACCCGAGGCGGTCACCGGGTCCGCCGGCGAGGAGTCGGCCGGCGGCCCGGTCACCGGGCAGGCCGTGCCCGACGACGTCGGCGGGGAGGACCTGCGCGCCGTCGTCGACGGGTGGTCGCGCGACCCGCACCGCGTGCTGGGCGCGCACCCGGCCGCCGACGGCTGGGTGGTGCGCACACTGCGCCCGAACGCGGTCTCGGTCGCCGTCCTCGACCATGACGACACCCGCTACGACGCCCGGCGGATCCACGACGGCGGCGTCTTCGAGGCCACCCTCCCGCACCCGCCCGGCGACTACCGGGTCGAGGTGACCTACCCCGGGGCCGACGGCGGGCAGGACACCTTCGTCGTCGACGACCCCTACCGGTGGATGCCGACGCTGGGCGAGCTCGACCAGTACCTGATCGGCGAGGGCCGGCACGAGCAGCTCTGGCAGGTGCTCGGCGCCCACGTGCGGCGCTACGACACCCCGCGCGGCACCGTCGAGGGCGTCTCCTTCGCCGTCTGGGCGCCCAACGCCCAGGGCGTCAAGGTCACCGGCGACTTCGACTACTGGGAGGCCCGCGCCCACCCGATGCGCCAGCTGGGCGCCACCGGGGTGTGGGAGGTCTTCCTCCCCGGCGTCCCCGTGGGCACCCGGTACCGCTACCACGTGCTCGGCGCCGACGGCGTCTGGCGGGAGAAGGCCGACCCGATGGCCTTCGCCACCGAGGTCCCCCCGGCCAACGCCTCCGTCGTCGTCGAGTCCACCCACCAGTGGGGCGACGACGCGTGGCTGGCCGACCGTGCGGCCGGCAACTGGCACGAGCGGCCGATGAGCGTCTACGAGGTCCACCTCGGCTCGTGGCGGCAGGGCCTGTCCTACCGGCAGCTCTCCGAGGAGCTCGTCGACTACGCCGTCTCCGCCGGGTTCACCCACCTGGAGTTCCTGCCCGTCGCCGAGCACCCCTTCGGCGGCTCGTGGGGCTACCAGGTCACCAGCTACTACGCGCCGACGTCGCGCTTCGGCAGCCCCGACGACTTCCGGTACCTCGTCGACCGGGCCCACCAGGCCGGCCTCGGCGTCATCGTCGACTGGGTGCCGGCGCACTTCCCGAAGGACGAGTGGGCGCTGGGCCGCTTCGACGGCACCGCGCTCTACGAGCACGCCGACCCCCGCCGCGGCGAGCAGCCGGACTGGGGCACCTTCGTGTTCAACTTCGGCCGCACCGAGGTGCGCAACTTCCTCGTCGCGAACGCGCTGTTCTGGTGCCAGGAGTTCCACGTCGACGGGCTGCGGGTCGACGCCGTCGCCTCGATGCTCTACCTCGACTACTCGCGCGAGGACGGCGAGTGGGTGCCCAACGAGTACGGCGGCCGGGAGAACCTCGAGGCGGTGTCGTTCCTGCAGGAGGTCAACGCGACGGTCTACCGCGAGGTGCCGGGCGTGGTGACCATCGCCGAGGAGTCGACCGCCTGGCCCGGCGTCACCCGGCCCACCCACCTCGGCGGCCTGGGCTTCGGCTTCAAGTGGAACATGGGCTGGATGCACGACTCGCTGTCCTACGTGCAGCGCCAGCCGGTCCACCGCAGCTACCACCACAACCAGCTGACGTTCTCGATGATGTACGCCTACTCCGAGAACTACGTGCTGCCGATCAGCCACGACGAGGTCGTCTACGGCAAGGGCTCGCTGCTGCGGAAGATGCCCGGCGACCGGTGGCAGCAGCTGGCCAACGTGCGCGGCTACCTCGCCTACATGTGGGCCCACCCCGGCAAGCAGCTGCTGTTCATGGGCTCGGAGTTCGCGCAGGACTCCGAGTGGGCCGAGAGCCGCTCGCTGGACTGGTGGCACCTCGACGACCCGGCCCACCGCGGCGTGCTGCAGCTGGTCACCGACCTCAACGCCCGCTACCGGGAGACCGAGGCGCTGTGGTCACTCGACGTCGACCCGGCCGGCTTCCAGTGGATTGACGCCAACGACGCCTCGGGCAACGTCATCACCTTCCTGCGCTTCGGGCGCCCGAAGGTCGTCGACGTGCCCACCCCGACCCAGTCGGCCGAGTCCGGCGCCGGGGACGCCCCGGCCACCGACGGCGGGCAGACGCCGGGCCAGGCGCTGGCCGTCGTCTGCAACTTCTCGGGCTCCCCGCACCACGGCTACCGGATCGGCCTGCCCCGCGGCGGACGGTGGCGCGAGGTGCTCAACACCGACGCGGAGGGCTACGGCGGGTCCGGCGTCGGCAACTACGGCGGTGTCGACGCCGTCGAGGAGCCGTGGCACGGCCAGCCGTACTCGGCCACCCTCTCGGCTCCTCCCCTGGGCACCGTCTGGCTGCTGCACGAGGGCTGACCTCCCGGGCCGGGGCACGAGGCGGCCGGCGTCCCGACCAGGACGGACGCCGGCCGCACGCCGCCGCACGCTGGGCGTTCGCCGGCGCCGTCCCCGGGTAGGAGGCCCCCGATGGACCTGACCGCGCGCTCCCGGAGCCTGCTCCTCCTGCTCACGTTGGGCGTCCTGCTGACGTCGGCGTGCTCGTACGTCGTCGTCGGCCGGCCGAGCTCGCAGATGGCGCCGCAGGAGTCCGTCGGCGACGGCACGGTGCCGGTCGAGGGCGCGACCGACGGCCCGATCGACGATCTCGCCCGCAACGCCCTCGCCGACCTGCAGACCTTCTGGTCCCAGCGGTTCCCCGACGTCTACGGGCAGCCCTTCCAGCCGCTGACCGGCGGGTACTACAGCGTCGACCCGAACGACGTCGACCCGTCGACCTACCCCGACGGCATCGGCTGCGGCACCAACCCGCTCGACCTGGAGAACAACGCCTTCTACTGCTCGGCGCAGGGCGCGCCCAACTCCGACTCGATCAGCTACGACCGCGCCTTCCTCGCCGAGCTGGCCTCCCGCTACGGCGAGGTGCTGCCCCAGCTGGTGATGGCCCACGAGTTCGGCCACGCGGTGCAGGCCCGGGTCGGGTACCCGCAGACCTCGATCGCCACCGAGACGCAGGCCGACTGCATGGCCGGCGCCTGGACGGCGTGGGTCGCCGACGGCAACGGCGAGTACGCCCGGATCGACACCGACGACCTCGACCAGCTGCTGCGCGGCTACTTCCTGCTGCGCGACCCGGTGGGCACCGGCAGCGGCGAACAGCAGGCGCACGGCTCCTACTTCGACCGCGTCTCGGCCTTCCAGGAGGGCTTCGACGACGGCGCCGAGGCCTGCCGCGACCGGTTCGGACCCGAACGGATCTTCACGCAGGGCGAGTTCACCCGCGACGACGACCTCGCCTCCGGCGGCAACGCACCCCTCGACGAGACGCAGGGCCTCATCGAGGACTCGCTGCCGGAGTTCTGGACCCGCGCCTTCATCGAGGTCCTGGACGGGACCTTCCAGCCCCCGTCGCTGGAGACGTTCTCGGGGAACCCGCCGGGCTGCGCCACGGAGGACGTCGCGCTGGTCTACTGCGCGGACGGCGGCGACGGGGACACCGGGCTGGTCGCCTACGACACCGGCTTCGCCCAGGACGCCTACAAGCTCGGCGACTTCGCGGTGGTGACCGGCGTCGCCCTGCCCTACGCGCTGTCGGCCCGCGACCAGCTGGGCCTGTCCACCGACGACACCGCCGCCCTGCAGTCGGCGGTCTGCCTCACCGGCTGGTACTCCGCGCAGGTCTTCAACCGGACGCTGACCAGCGTGCAGATCTCACCCGGCGACCTCGACGAGAGCGTGCAGTTCCTGCTCGAGTACGGCAACGACCCCGACGTGCTGGCCGACACCGAGCTGACCGGGTTCCAGCTCGTCGACGTCTTCCGCGCCGGCTTCCTGCAGGGCGCGGGCCCCTGCGACGTGGGGGTGTAGGCCTCCCTGCAGGGGCCCGCCACGAGCCTGCGAGTGGTGGGGGCCGGGAGGTCCTTCTAGTAGAGGGCGGCCATGAGCTGGCGGCGGGCGGCGGCGACGCGCGGGTCGGCGTCGCCGACCACCCCGAACAGCTCGACCAGGTGCTGGCGGGCCCGGTCGCGGTCCTCGCCCGCGGTGCGCCGGACGAGGTCGACCAGGCGGGTGAAGGCGCCCTCGACGTCGCCGGTGCCGAGCAGGAAGTCCGCGGCCCGGGTCTGCGCCTCGACGTCGTCGGGGGCGGCGTCGGCGCGGGCCAGCGCGTCGGGGCCGGCGGCGTCGGCGCGGCGGAAGAGCTGCACCTGGCGCAGCGCGAGGCCGGCGACGGGGTGGTCGGGTTCGGTCTCGAGGATCGAGGCGTAGGCGGCCTCGGCGGCCTCGAGGTCACCGTTCTCCAGAGCGGCCTCGGCGGCGTCCAGGCGGGGGTCGTCGAGGCCGTCGTCCTCGCCCTCGGCGGCACCGGGCACCGCGCCGCCGGTGGTGGCGCGCACCAGCTCGGTGACGAACTGGCGGGCCTGGTCCTCGGGGATGGCGCCGGTGAACTCGGCGACCAGCTGGCCCTGCCAGACGGCCTTGACCGCCGGGATGCCCTGGACGCGCAGGCCCTGGGCGAGGGCCGGGTTGGCGTCGACGTCGACCTTGGCGAGCACCCAGGAGCCGTCGCCCTCGGCGGCGAGGCGCTCGAGCACCGGGGACAGCTGCTTGCACGGCCCGCACCACTCCGCCCACAGGTCGAGGACCACGGGCACCTGGAAGGAGCGGTCGAGGACCTCGGTCTGGAAGGTGGCCTCGGTGACGTCCACGACCGCCGAGCCGGGGGCGCCCGCGGGGGCCGCGGCGCTCGGCGGCGGCGCGGACTGGGCCCGCGCGGCGGCCTCGGAGCGCGCCTTGACGGCGGCGAGGTCGACCGCACCGGCCAGGGAGGCGGCCAGCTGTGCCTGCTGGGCCTGCGCGCGCGGGTCGGGGCGTCCGGGACGGGTGGGCTGCATGCCCCCATGATCCCACCGGCGGACAGCGCGGCGCCGCCGGCCGCTCAGCCTCCCTCGACGGCGCCCTCCGCGACGTCCCCGGCCCCCAGCCGGACCCGCCGCAGCACCCGGAACAGCGTGTCGAGCTCGGCCTCGGGCAGGTCGCCGAGGCCGAAGTCGAGCGCGGTGAGCTCGCCGGTGGCCACCTCGACCACCGCGCGGCCGCGCTCGGTGATGCCGGCCAGCACACCGCGGCCGTCGGCGGGGTTGGGCCGGCGGTCGACGAAGCCGGCCGCGACCAGCCGGTCGATGGCGTTGGTGACGCTGGTCGGGTGCACCATCAACCGGCTGCCGATGACCTTGAGCGGCAGCTGCCCGGTGCGGCTGAAGGTGAGCAGCACCAGGACCTCGTACCGGGCGAAGGTCAGCCCGTGCGGCCGCAGCACCTCGTCGAAGCGGGCGAGCAGGATCTGCTGGACCCGGAAGACCGACGTCGCCGCGCGCATCGCCGCGGCCGGCCCGAAGCGCTGCTCCCAAGTCTCCCCCGCGCGCTCGATCGGGTCGAACGGCAGCCCCAGCGCCCGGACCATGCCGCCGACGCTACCTGCCACGTGTCGCGCGCCCGTTCCCCGCACCGAGACGCGGATCGCCGTCGCCTCCCGGTGTCGATGACCGCGCCGTGCCGGATCTCGCGCACGCCTGTGGACGGCGGGAGCAGGACCGGCGTCGGCCGCGGCAGCACCCGGCCCGTGCCTCGACCGCCGCTGTCCACCCGAGCTGGCGGGCAGGGTGTTCCGTGGGTCGGTCGTGGTGCGAGCGGGGCTCCGCACACCGGCCCGGCTGCGGACCTCCGCTCGACGTGCCGCTCCGGTGACGTCGGGAGGATCGTCCTCGGTCGCCGGGCCCTGTCCCCCGGCGACGTGACGACGCGGAGGTCGGCCCGCGTCACCGTGCCCCCGCGCACCGCTCTCGGCATCCCAGCGGGACGGGCAGGGCGCTCAGGCGGCCGGGCGCAGGGGCGGGACGTCGCGGACGCCGAACACCTCGCGCAGCGCCACCTGCGCGGCGTTGTCGCCGCAGGCGCCGTGCACGGCCGGCCCGGGCGGCGTCGCCGACGAGGCCAGGTAGACGCCCGGCACGGGGGTCTTGTAGGTGTTCCACCGCGGGACCGGCCGGGCCAGCATCTGCCGCAGCGTCGCCTGACCGTTGGAGATGTCCCCGCCCAGGTACATCGGGTTCCAGGCCTCCATCTGGACGGCGTTCTTCGTGGCCCGCTCGACGACCGTGTCCCTGAACCCGGGGGCGAAGCGCTCGATCTGGTCCTCGATCGCCGCGGTCATGTCGACGTCGGAGCCGTTGGGCACGTGCACGTAGGCCCAGAAGACGTGGCCGCCCTCGGGGGCGCGCGTCGGGTCCGGCACGGTCGGCTGGACGGCGAGCACGTAGGGGCGGTCGGTGATCCGCCGGTGGTTGGGGGCCCGCTCGCCGTCGATCGTCTCCTCCAGGGTGCCGGCGACGTGGATGGTCCCGGCCCGCCGCACCTCGGGGTTGGTCCAGGGCACCGGCTCCGACAGGATCCAGTCGATCTTGAAGACGCCGGCGCCGTGGTCGTAGCGGTCCACCCAGCGGCGGTAGCCCTCGTGCACCCGGTCACCGGCCATCGACACGAAGGCCTCGGGCGTGGTGTCGAGCAGCACGGCCGGCACGCCGTCGAACTCGCGCAGGTCGGTGACCAGGTGGCCGGTCTCCACCTCACCGCCCTGCTCCTCCAGGGCGGTGACCATCGCGTCGGCGAGGTTCTGCGAGCCGCCCTCGACCAGCGGCCAGCCGGCGTGGTGCCCGAGCATCGTGAGCAGCATCCCGAGCGCGGAGGTGAGCGGCCGGGTCAGGTCGAGCATCCCGTGCGCGGCCGCTCCCCCGAGCAGCGCGCGGGCCCCCTCGGTCTCGAAGTACCGGTGCGCCAGCCAGCGCACGTTGGGCAGCCCGTTGAGCCCGAAGTGCGCGATCTGCGGCACGCTGTGGGTGGGCAGCCGCCGCAGCCGGCTGGTCAGGAAGAAGTCGACGACGTCCTGGCCGTGCTCGACGAGCGGCTCGAACAGCCGCCGGTAGGCCGGCCCGTCCGGCCCGAGGCCGGCCGCGGTCTCCTCCAGCGAGTGATAGGCGACCGAGGCGCCGCCGCCGTCGAGGGGGTGCGCGAAGTTGACCTCCGGCTGCACGAGGCGGACCCCCCGGCTGGGCAGGTCGAACTCACGGAAGAACGGCGCCGCGGCGGCCATCGGCTGCACGATCGAGCAGACGTCGTGCCGGTACCCCGGCCGCATCAGCTCCTCGGTGCGCATCCCCCCGCCGGGCTTGGCGGCCGCCTCGACCACCTGCACGCGCAGGCCGGCGGCGGCCAGTCGCAGGGCGGCGGCCAGGCCGTTCGGCCCGGATCCGACGACGACGGCGTCCGGCTCGCCGTTCATGGACACAGTCCGTTCATCGGGCCAGTCTCCCCGGGACGGGTCAGAGCTGCCCGAGGAGCCGGTCGGCCGCGCGGTAGGGGTCGGTCTCCCCCGCCACCACCGCGTCGGCCAGCGCGGCCAGCGCCGCCGATCCGCGGACCTCGCCCATCCGCTCGCGCAGCCCGGCCAGCGCGATGGCCTCGATCTCCCGGGCGGCCCGCTCGGCACGGCGGCGCGCCTCCTCGCCGGACGCCTCCAGCCAGCGCCGGTGCGCCTCGACCTGCTCGAGCACCCGGTCCACGCCCTCCTCCCGGGCGGCCACGGTCCGGCAGATCGGGGGCCGCCACGCACCCGGCCCGGTGTGCCGGCCGCCGAGTGACTGCGCGTACCGCAGGTCGCGCACCGTCTGGTCCGCGCCGTCGCGGTCGGCCTTGTTGACGACGAGGACGTCGGCCACCTCGAGGATCCCGGCCTTGGCCGCCTGGATGCCGTCGCCCATCCCGGGGGCCACGAGCACCAGCGTGGTGTCGGCCAGCGAGGCGATCTCCAGCTCCGACTGGCCGACACCGACCGTCTCGACCAGCACGACGTCGCAGCCGGCGGCGTCGAGCACCCGCACCGCCTGCGGCGTGGCCCAGGCCAGCCCGCCGAGGTGGCCGCGGGAGGCCATGGAGCGGATGTAGACGCCGCGGTCGCCGGCGTGCTCCTGCATCCGGACGCGGTCGCCGAGCAGCGCTCCGCCGGAGAAGGGCGAGGACGGGTCGACGGCGAGCACCCCGACCCGCCGGCCCCCGCGCCGCAGCGCCCGGACCAGTGCGGTCGTCGTCGTCGACTTGCCCACCCCGGGCGAGCCGGTGAGACCGAGCACCTGCGCGTGCCCGGTGTGCGGGGCCAGCGCCGCGGCGACCTCGCGCAGCACCGGGCTGGCGTCCTCGACCAGCGAGATCAGCCGGGCCACCGCGCGGGGCTCGCCGTCGCGGGCCCGGGTGACGAGGTCGGGGACGTCGACGTGCCGGCGCCCCCGGCGCCCGGGCGGGGTGGCGGGGGCGCCGGTGCGGACGGCGAGGCCGTCGGAGGTCACGCCTTCGCGGGCACGTGCAGGATCAGCGCGTCACCCTGGCCGCCGCCGCCGCACAGCGCGGCGGCACCGACGCCGCCGCCGCGACGGCGTAGCTCCAGCACCAGGTCGAGCACGATGCGCGCCCCGCTCATGCCGATCGGGTGGCCGAGGGCGATGGCGCCGCCGTTGGGGTTGACCTTCTCCGGGTCGATGCCGAGCTCGCGGGTGGAGACGATCGCGACGGCGGCGAAGGCCTCGTTGAACTCGACGAGGTCGAGGTCGGCCGGGTCGATGCCCTCCCGCGCGCAGGCCTTGGCGACCGCCCGCGACGGCTGGCTCTGCAGGGTGGCGTCCGGCCCGGCGACGACGCCGTGGGCGCCGATCTCGGCGATCGGGGTCAGGCCCAGCTCGGCGGCCTTCTCGGCCGACATGACCACGACCGCGCACGCGCCGTCGGAGATCTGCGAGGCGGTGCCGGCGGTGATCGTCCCGTCCTTCGCGAAGGCGGGCTTGAGCCGGGCCAGGGTCTCGACGGTGGTGTCGGGGCGGACGCCCTCGTCCTCGCGGAACTCGATGGGGTCGCCCTTGCGCTGCGGGATGAGGACGGGGGTGACCTCCTCGTCGAAGACCCCGTTCTTGGCCGCGCGGGCGGCCCTCTGGTGGCTCTCCGCGGCGAACGCGTCCTGCTCCTCGCGGGTCAGCTGGTACTTCGCGTTGGCCTGCTCGGTGAGTGCGCCCATGGCGACCTGGTCGAAGGTGTCCGACAGCCCGTCGTGGGCCATGGAGTCGACCAGCCTGGCGTCGCCGTACTTGGTGCCGGTCCGGGAGCTGGGCAGCAGGTGCGGGGCCTGGCTCATCGACTCCATGCCGCCGGCGACCACGACGTCGAACTCGCCGGCGCGGATGAGCTGGTCGGCCAGAGCGATCGCGTCGATGCCCGACAGGCAGACCTTGTTGAGGGTGAAGGAGGGCACCGACATCGGGATCCCACCGGCCACGGCCGCGGGCCGGGCGGGGTTCTGCCCGGCGCCGGCCTGCAGCACCTGACCCATGATCACGTAGTCGACCTGGTCTCCGGAGATGCCGGCGCGCTCGAGCGCGGCCTTGATGGCGATGCCACCGAGGTCGACCGCGGAGAAGTCCTTGAGGGAGCCGAGGAGCCGGCCCATGGGGGTCCGGGCGCCGCCGACGATGACCGAGCGGGACATGCTGCCTCCAGTGCCGGCCGCCGCCACTGGCGACCGCGGGATCGGTACCGCCGCGTCACTGCGACACGGCATCCATCCCTCGGAGGATAGGACGGCGGTCCCGGCGTGGTCACCGGCGTGACGGGCGTCTCGATGCGTTCGATCGCGTGCCACCGGGTAGGGCGCCAGTGATCACACGCCCGAGACGAGCACCCGAGACGAGGGAGACCCCATGCCCCGACTGACCGTCGGCACCGAGAACGGCCAGCCCGTCGAGCTGTACTACGAGGACCACGGCACGGGCCGCCCGGTCGTGCTCATCCACGGCTGGCCGCTGTCCGGCCGCTCCTGGGAGGCGCAGGTCGGGCCGCTGGTGGAGGCCGGCCACCGGGTCGTCACCTACGACCGCCGCGGCTTCGGCGCCTCCTCGCAGCCCTGGACCGGCTACGACTACGACACCTTCGCCGCCGACCTCGACGCGCTGCTCACCGCGCTGGACCTGACCGACGTCACCCTCGTCGGCTTCTCCATGGGCGGCGGCGAGGTCGTGCGCTACCTCTCCCGCCACGGCGCCGCCCGGGTCCGCAGCGCCGTCCTGGCCGCCGCCGTCCCGCCCTACCTCTACAAGAGCGCCGAGAACCCCGACGGCGGCCTCGACGACGCGACGATCGAGCAGTTCCAGCAGGGCGTCCGCACCGACCGGCTGGCCTTCCTGGACGGCTTCACCAAGGACTTCTTCTCCCCCGGCGGCTCGGGGCTGCTCACGAGCGCGGCCGTGAGCGAGGAGCAGCGCCGCTACGCCTGGCAGATCGCCGCGTTCGCCTCGCCGAAGGGCACGCTCGACTGCATCACCGCCTTCGGCCGGACCGACTTCCGCCCCGACGTCGCGGCGGTGACCGTGCCGACCCTGGTCATCCACGGGGACAGCGACGCCATCGTGCCGCTCGAGGTCAGCGGCAGGCGCACGCACGAGGCCATCGCCGGCAGCGAGCTGGTCGTCATCGAGGGCGGCCCGCACGGCGTCAACGCCTCGCACCCCGAGCAGTTCAACCGGGCGCTGCTGGACTTCCTCGCCCGCTGAGGGACCTGACCGCAGGGCCCGCCGCACCGCAGGTGCGGCGGGCCCCTCCGCGCGCGCCACCCACCGATGTCGTCCCAGACGTCTTGCGCCACCATGACCCGATGACTGCCGACGCGCCCGCGGGTCTGCCCGCCGAGCTGTTCACCACCATCGACCACGTCGGCATCGCGGTGCCCGACCTGGACGAGGCGATCGCCTTCTACGCGGCCACGTTCGGCGTGCGCTCGGTGCACGAGGAGACCAACGAGGAGCAGGGCGTCCGCGAGGCGATGCTCGCCGTCGGCAGCGGCGACACGCGCATCCAGCTGCTGGCACCGCTGACCCCCGAGTCGACGATCGCGAAGTTCATCGGCCGCTCGGGCCCCGGCCTGCAGCAGCTCGCCTTCCGGGTCGACGACGTCGAGGCGGTCGGCGCGACCCTGCGCGAGCGCGGCCTGCGACTGCTCTACGACACCCCGCGGCGCGGCACCTCGGACAGCCGGGTCAACTTCGTCCACCCCAAGGACACCGGCGGGGTCCTCGTGGAGCTGGTGGAGCCGGCGCGCGGCGCCGGGACCACCCGACCGGAGAGCTGACCGGGTCCCTACCCATCGGTAACATCTGCCGCCGCACTGCCCCTCCACCGACTCACGAGCCGACGAAGACCCGGGAGACCGCGTGAAAGAGATCAGGGACGCCATCCTCACCGACCAGCTGGCCGACATCGGCGGCCTGCCGGTGCCGGAGTCCTACCGGGCCGTGCTGGTCCGCAAGGACGAGCAGGACATGTTCGCCGGCCTGCCGACCAAGGACAAGGACCCGCGCACGTCGCTGCACGTGGAGGAGGTGCCCACCCCCGAGCTGGGCCCGGGGGAGGCGATCGTGGCCGTGATGGCCTCCTCGGTGAACTACAACACCGTCTGGACGTCGATCTTCGAGCCGGTGAGCACCTTCGGGTTCCTGGAGCGCTACGGCCGGCAGAACGCCCTCACCCGCCGGCACGACCTCCCCTACCACGTGGTGGGCTCCGACCTGGCCGGTGTGGTGCTGCGGGTGGGTCCGGGGGTGAACCGGTGGTCTCCCGGTGATGAGGTGGTGGCGCACTGCCTGTCGGTGGAGCTGGAGGACCCCGCCGGCCACGACGACACGATGCTCGACCCGCAGCAGCGGATCTGGGGCTTCGAGACCAACTTCGGTGGCCTGGCCGAGCTCGCGCTGGTCAAGTCCAACCAGCTGATGCCCAAGCCCGCCCACCTGACCTGGGAGGAGGCCGCCGCACCCGGGCTGGTGAACTCCACCGCCTACCGGCAGCTGGTCTCCCGCAACGGGGCGGCGATGAAGCAGGGCGACGTGGTGCTCATCTGGGGCGCCTCGGGCGGGTTGGGCTCCTACGCCACGCAGATGGCGCTGGGCGGCGGCGCCATCCCCGTCTGCGTCGTCTCCAGCCCCGAGAAGGCCGACATCGTCCGGTCGATGGGCGCGGAGCTGGTCATCGACCGCACGGCCGAGGGCTACCGGTTCTGGCGTGATGAGGAGACCCAGGACCCCAAGGAGTGGCAGCGCTTCGGCAAGCGGATCCGGGAGCTGACCGGCGGCGACGACGTCGACATCGTCTTCGAGCACCCCGGCCGGGAGACCTTCGGCGCCAGCGTCTACGTGGCCAAGAAGGGCGGCACGATCGTCACCTGCGCCTCCACCAGCGGCTACATGCACTCCTACGACAACCGCTACCTGTGGATGAACCTCAAGCGGATCGTGGGGTCGCACTTCGCCAACTACAAGGAGGCGTGGGAGGCCAACCGGCTCATCGACAAGGGCCTGATCCACCCGACGCTGTCGAAGGTGTACGCGATGGAGGAGGTCGGGCAGGCCGCCTGGGACGTGAAGAACAACGCCCACCAGGGCAAGGTCGGGGTGCTGACCCTGGCCCCCCAGGAGGGCCTGGGCGTCAAGGACACCGAGAAGCGCGAGCAGCACCTGACCGCGATCAACCGCTTCCGCGGCGTGTGAGCGGTCCCGTGGGCCCCGCCCCCGGCACGGCCTCGGCGGGGCCCACGCTCCGTTGAGCACGGGGCACCGCCCGGCCCGTCCCGCGCGGTGACGCCCTCCGGCCGACTCTGCGAGGATGGTCTCATGAGCGACCCCCGCCGCGACCTGCTGCCGATGCGCGAGGCCCAGCACTCGTTCGACGTGGTGCTGCGGGGCTACGACCGGCACCAGGTGGCCGAGACCATCGAGCGGCTCGAGGCCGACATCCGCGTGGCCCTGGCCGATCGGGACGCCGCGGCGAGCCGGTCGACCGACCTCGCCGGCCAGCTGTCGGCGATGCACGCCGAGATCGAGCAGCTGCGCCGCAAGGCCGCCAACGCCGGTCCGGCGACGTTCGAGAACATGAGCGAGCGCATCTCGCACATGCTGCGGCTGGCCGAGGAGGAGGCCGCCGACATCCGCGGTCAGGCCGAGCAGGAGGCCCGCGCGCTGCGCGAGCACACCGCCGCCGAGGAGCGCGCGATGCTCGAGCGCCAGGCGGCCGGCCGGGCCGAGGTCGAGCGCATCCTCGCCGAGGCCCGCCAGAACGCCGAGCAGATCGCCAGCAAGGCGCAGATCCGCGCCGACGAGCTGGTGGCCAAGGCCCAGGAGAAGGTCGCCCGGCTCGACGCCGAGTCGCAGGCCCGCCGCGCCAAGGTCGAGGAGGACTTCGAGATCGCGCAGCGGGCCCGCCGCGCCGAGGCCGCCCGGCACGAGGAGGAGCGCGAGCGGGCCTCCTCCCAGGCCGCCCGGGACCGGGTCGCCGCCGCCGAGGCGCACGCGGCCGCCGTCGTCGGCGAGGCCGAGGCCTCCGCCGCCGCCGTCCGGCGGATCCGCGACGAGCTGGCCGGCCGGCTGGGCGAGGCCCGTCGGGTGCTCGCCACCCTCCCCGACCTCGCCGACCGGCAGCAGGCGGCGCGCCCGGCCCCGCAGGGTCAGGCACCGCAGGCTCCCCGCGGTCCGGCGCCGCAGCCCCCGCAGGGCCAGCCCGTCCCGGCGTCGCAGGAGCCGGCGCCCGCGCGCGGCGACGGCCAGGGCGCCCAGACCGCGGCGCAGCCGGTGGTCGGTCCGCGCACCGCCGTCCAGCCGGCCGTCGGCCCGCAGACGGCGGTGCAGCCGGCCGTGCGGCCGCAGACGGCACCGCAGCCGGTGCCGCCGCGGCCCACGCCGCACACCCGGTCGCCGGAGTCCCCGGCCGGTGGCGCCGGCGAGGCCGCGGCGGCGCGTCAGCCCGCCCGGGCGCCGGCTCCGCCCACCCAGCCGGCCGTGCAGGCGCCCGTGCAGCAGAACGGCGCCGCCTCCCCGGCCGCGCAGACCCAGGTGATCCGGCCGGTGTCCGCGCCGGACCAGGGCGGCGCGCCCGGGCGGCACGCGAGCGACGCCCCGTCCGGCTCCACCCGGACCGTCCCCGGCGAGCGGCCGGAGGCCGGCGGGTCCGAGGGGGTGCGGACGGCGGTGCAGCCCGCCGTGGGCTCCGACGCCCGCGACGACTCCCGCGACGACTCGCCCGCCGACACCGGCGGCCAGCCGGCCGTGCCCGGTCGCCGCTGACGGCTGCCACCCCGTCCGGGCCGCTCCGCGCGCGCCACGGACCGCGACACGGTAGGCAGTGTCCGTGTCTGGAGTGGACGGACCGGGGCGCGCCGGTCCGTCGGGTGCACCGGGCGCCCCCTCCCCCGCGCTGCGGCCCCCGGGCCGGCACCCCGCACGGCACCGGGCCCGTGTCAGCGGGCTGCTCGTGCCCTTCCTCAGCGGTGTGCTGCTGACGCTGGCCGTCCTCCTCGGCGGTGCCGCCCTGCTCGTGGCGCTGGACGACCCTCCGTCCGCCGCGGGCGGTGACCCGGGGAGCACGGCCCCGGGGAGCACGGCCCCGGGGAGCACCGCACCGGGAAGCACCGCACCAGGGAGCGGGGAGCCGTCCTCGCCCGCGGCGGTCCCGTCCGACCCGCCCGGTGGCAGCCCCGCGGTCGGGGCCACGGTGACCGGCTGGCTGCCCGACGCGCTGCCGGAGGACACCGACCTGGTCGCCTCGGCCGCCGTCCGCGACGAGCTCGCCGCGCAGGGCGTGCCGGCCGACCGGCTGCGCCCGGCGGAGGACGGCGTACCGGGCGGGACGCTGCTGGCCGTCGTCGGCCCCGCACCGGCGGGGTCGCGCGTGCTGGCCCGCTTCGACCGGCCCGGCGACGGCAGCGAGCTGCTGGTGGTCGACCCGGCACCCGGTGAGCCGACCACCGAGGAGCTCGACGGTCGCCGGGCGCTGGTAGCGGCGCTGCTGGCCAACCCGACCACCGGTGCCACCGGCCCGACCGCGGACGTCCTGTCCCGGGCCGACGTGGACCGGCGGCTGCTCAGCCTGCTCGCCGCCCTGGCCGCCCGTGACGGGATCGGCATCGGTTCCTTCCCGGCGCTGACGGGTGAGCAGGGGTCCGCCGTCCCGGCGCGGCGCGTCGTCCTCTCCGCCCTCGGCGGTGCGCCCGTGCCCGGCGACCCGGCCGCCACGGACCGGCTCGTGACCTGGCTCGAGGCGCAGCTGCCGCCGTTCGCGCCCGACGAGGTGCAGGTGACCGACGACGGCGTGCTGGTCGCCTTCCGCTACGTCCCCGACCCCGACGCCGTGGTGACCGCCGCCACCCGGTGACGACCGGTGACGACCGGTGACGACCCGCCCGGGGCACCCCCCAGGTGCGGGCGGGTCGCCGACCCGGTAGACCCTGGGCCATCCCCACACACCCGCGGTCCGGCCGCGGGGCTCTGAGCAGCGGAGGCACCTGTGACGAGGACGAGCCGGGTCCTGGCGGTGACGGCCCTGGCAGCGGCCGTCACGGGCCTGCCCATGGCGACGGCGAGCGCGGCCCAGGGCGGCCTGCTGCGACTGGCGCACCTGTCCCCCGACACCCCGGCCGTCGACGTCTACGTCGACTCGGTCGCCGACCCGGCCGCCGGCCAGGTGTTCCCCGGCGTCGACTACGGGACGGTGTCGGCGTACCAGGACGTGCCTCCCGGCACCTACGCGATCAGCATGCGCGCGGCCGGGGCCGACCCGGACAGCCCGCCGGTGCTGTCCACGACCGTGCAGGTCACCGCCGACAGCGCGCGGACGGTGGCCGGCGTCGGCCCGTTCGCCGACCTCGGGCTGGAGGTGCTGCAGGACGACCTGACGCCTCCCCCGGCCGGCAGCTCCCGGCTGCGCGTCATCGCCGCGGCGGCTGCGGCCGACACCCTCGACGTCGCCGTCCCCGGCGGCCCGACCCTCGCCACCGACCTCGCCTTCGCCGACACCACCGGCTACGTCGACGTCCCGGCGGGCGCCACGAGCATCACCGTGACCCCCGACGACGGGCAGCCCACCGAGCTGCCGGTGCAGGTCGCCGCCGGCTCGGTGTACAGCGTCCTGGTGCTCGACGCCCCCGGCGGCGGGCTGACCGTGCAGACGGCACTGGACGCCGCGAGCCCGGGCGTCGTGCCGGTCGGTGGCGTGGAGGCCGGGGCCGGCGGCACGGCGGCTCCGGAGGGCCCGTCGCTGCCCGTCGTGGCCGTCGCGGTCGGCGGCTCCCTGGCGGTGGGGGCCGGCCTCCTGGCGACGGCACGGGCGGTGCCGTCGCGGGCCCGGGCGGCCGGGGCTCCCCGCGTCCGGGGTCGGCACGCCAGGCGCTCCCGGACGCGGTGACCGGCACCCGGTACCGCGAGACCGTCCGGCAGCGGCACCGCGCTCCGGGGCGGCAGCCGCGGCACCGCGCGTCGCGCCGGCGCGGCGCGGTCGGCCTCCGGCTGGTCCTGACCGTCCTCGCGCTGGGCGCCGCTGCGCTCGCCCTGCTCGCCCCTCCCGGTCCGGCACCCGCCTCGGCCGGCACCGGCACGGCCGGCACGGCCCCGGGGCCCGTCGTACTCGCGACGCAGCCGGGAACCGCTCCCGCGGCGCCCACCCGGGTGCGCGTGCCGGCCATCGGGCTGGACAGCGGGCTGATCGGCCTCGGCCTGGACGCCGCCGGGGCGCTGGAGGCGCCGGCCGACTACGGCACGGCCGGGTGGTACGCGGGCGGGACCGTCCCGGGGGCCGTCGGGCCGGCCGTGGTCGCCGGCCACGTGGACTCGGTCGACGGTCCCGCGGTCTTCTACCGGCTGCGGGAGCTCGCCCCTGGCGAGGAGGTGTTCGTCGACCGCGCCGACGGGACGACGGCTCGCTTCACCGTCACCGAGGTCGAGCGGCACCCCAAGGACGCGTTCCCGACCCGGGAGGTCTACGGGCCGACCGCGGACGCGCAGCTGCGGCTGATCACCTGCGGCGGCGACTTCAACCGCTCGGCGCGCAGCTACGAGGACAACGTCGTCGTCTTCGCGACGCTGACCGGGTGAGCGGCGGGGTCCTCCCGCTAGTGGCGGCGGCCCCGGGCTCGCCAGCAGGCGGTGTGCCAGTGCCGGCGGAGGTCGGCGGCCGAGTCGGTGTCCCAGGGAGCGAGGTCGGAGTCGCGCGCGTACGCCGGCCAGGTCACCAGGTGCGGCGTCCCGGGGCGGACCTCCTGGTCGCAGCCCGGGCAGCGGTAGGCCTTCGTGGTGGCCGACCCGGTGAGCGACCGGACCGCCCAGTCGCCGTCCGTGGCCTCCTCGACCGGGTCGGGCCGACGCGACAGCGGGGGGCGGCCGCCCGGCCGCCCCCCGCCGGTGCGTCGTCCCCGGCGAGGCACTGCCTCAGCGGCGCGAGTAGTCCCGGAACCCGCGGCCGGTCTTGCGGCCGAGGTAGCCGGCGGTGACCAGGTGCTCCAGCAGCGGCGCCGGCGCGAAGCCCGGCTCGCGGAACTCGGTGTAGAGCTCCCGCTCGATCGCCAGCGACACGTCCAGGCCCACGACGTCGAGCAGCTCGAAGGGGCCCATCGGATAGCCGCAGCCGACCTTCATCGCCGCGTCGATGTCATCGGCGGTGGCGTAGTGCGCCTCCAGCATCTTCACCGCGTCGTTGAGATAGGGAAACAGCAGCGCGTTGACGATGAACCCGGCCCGGTCGGTGCAGGACACCGCGTGCTTGCCCAGCCGCGCGCACACCGCGTGCGCGGTGGCCGCGACCTCGGGCGCGGTGGCGATCGTGCTGACCACCTCCACCAGCTTCATCACCGGCGCGGGGTTGAAGAAGTGCAGGCCCACGACGTCGCCGGGCCGCTCGCTGGCCTGGGCGCACTCGATCACCGGCAGGCTCGACGTCGTCGTCGCCAGCACCGCACCGGGCCGGGCGATCTCCCCGAGGGCGGCGAACAGCGCCTGCTTGACCGCCAACGACTCCACCACGGCCTCGATCACCAGGTCTGAGTCGGCGAACTCCTCCAGCGACGTGGTCCCGCGCACCCGGCCCAGCACCTCATCGCGGCCGGCCTCCGCCAGCCGGCCGCGGGCGACCTGCTTGTCCAGCGACTTGCGCAGCGCGGTCTGCACCGCGGCGACCTTCTCCGCCGAGCGGGCCTGGAACAGCACGTCGTAGCCGCCCTTGGCGACCACCTCGATGATGCCGGTGGCCATCGTCCCCGACCCCACCACCCCGACGGCCGACACCGGGCGGGCCCCGGCGGCGGCACCGCCGGGCACCGGCGTGCTCTCATCGGCCACGACCTCGGCGGAGTCGCGGCCGGCGTAGGTGTAGAAGCCGCGGCCGGACTTCCGGCCCAGCAGCCCGGCGGTCATCATCTGCTTGATGATCGGGCTGGGCGCGTGCAGCCGGTCACGCGACTGCTTGTACATCGTGTCGAGGATCTCATAGGCGGTGTCGATGCCGATGAGGTCCATCAGCGCCAGCGGCCCCATCGGCAGGCCGCAGCCCCACCGCATGGCCGCGTCGATGTCCTCGCGGCTGGCGTAGCGGTTCTCATACATCGACACCGCGTGGTTGAGATAGCCGAACAGCAGGGCGTTGGCGATGAACCCGGCCTTGTCCCCGATGGTCACATCGACCTTGCCCAGCCGCGCGGCCAGCGCCTCGACGTCGGCGACGACCGCAGGCTCGGTGACCACGGTGCGCACCACCTCGACCAGCTTCATCACCGGCGCCGGGTTGAAGAAGTGCATCCCGATGACCTTGCTCGGCCGCCCGGTGGCCACCGACAACTCGGTCACCGACAGGCTGGAGGTGTTCGTCGCCAGGATCGTGTCCGGCGGGCAGACCTTGTCCAGCTGGGCGAACAGCTCGGTCTTGAGCTCCATCCGCTCCGGAACGGCCTCGATGACCAACTCGGCGGCGGCCAGGTCCTCCAGGCAGGTCGAGTACCGGATCCGCCCCAGGATCTCGTCCCGCTCGGCGGTCTCCAGCTTCCCGCGGGCCACCGCGCGCTCGGTGGACTGCTCGACGTGCGCCCGGCCGCGGGCCAGCGCCTCCTCACCGATCTCCACCGCGGTCACCGACAGGCCCGCCCGGGCCATGACCTCGGTGATGCCCGCACCCATGGTGCCCAGCCCCACCACCCCGACCTCGGTCAGTTCTCTGGCCACGCTGCCATCCCTCCACAACGGATCGTCGGCGACGAGTCTCTCACCACGCCGGCCCCGTCCCGAGGCTCACCCCGAGCGGATCCCGCGAGGGTGAGGAGGACGGGGTCCGTCGTCAGAACAGCCGCTGGGTGGGGTCGTCGGTGCCCTTGAGGACGGCGTAGTCGACGGTGACGCAGTCGATGCCGCGGTCGTGGGCCAGCACCCGCGCCTGCGGCTTGATCTCCTGCGCGGCGAAGACGCCCTTCACCGGGGCCAGCAGCGGGTCGCGGTTGAGCAGCTCGAGGTAGCGGGTCAGCTGCTCGACGCCGTCGATCTCCCCGCGCCGCTTGATCTCCACGGCCACCGTCGCGCCGTCGGCGTCGCGGCAGAGCAGGTCCACCGGGCCGATCGCCGTCGGGTACTCGCGGCGGACCAGCTGCCACCCGGCCCCGAAGGTCTCCACGTGCAGGGCCAGCAGCCGCTGCAGCTCGGCCTCGACGCCGTCCTTCTGCAGGCCGGGGTCGACGCCCAGCTCGTGGGAGCTGTCGTGCTCGACCGACTCGATGGTGATGACGAGCTGCTCACCGGCCTTGTTCGTGACCGTCCACGTGCCGGCCCTGCCGTCCGGGGTGTCGACGAGCTCGTCCTTCAGGGAGCAGGGCGGCGTCATCCAGTTCAGCGGCTTGTAGGCGCGGTCGTCGGCGTGCACCGACACCGAGCCGTCGGCCTTGACCAGCAGCAGCCGGTTGGCCATGGGGAGGTGGGCGGTCAGCCGCCCGATGTAGTCGACCGAGCAGCGGGCGATGACCAGGCGCACGGGCGCCGACGGTACCGGGCCGGCCGGCCCGGCCGTCGGGAACCGGACCGGCCGCCCGGGCGTCGGAGGACCGTGACCCGTCGCGTGACCCGTCGGAGGACCGGAAGGCGGAGCGCGGCGCGGGCCGCGGGCCGCGCCGCCGCGCTGGTCCTGCTGCTGACGGTCGCGGCCTGCGCCTCCGGCGGGGCCGCGCCGTCCGGGGACGTCGGCGCCCCGTCGTCCGGCCCCGCGCCGCTGCCGACGGGTCTGGTACTCCAGGTCGCCGAGACCGGCGGCTTTCCCGCGCCCGCGGAGCTGGCCACCCGCCTGCCGCTGGTCACCGTGTACGGCGATGGCCAGGTCCTCACCCAGGGGCCGCGCATCGCGGTGTGGCCGGCGCCGGCGCTGCCGAACGTGCAGGTGCAGGAGGTCGACCGGGCGACCGTGCGCGACCTGCTCGACCGGGCGGTGGCCGCGGGGGTGACGGGCACCGGCGACCTCGGGCAGCCGCCGCTGGCCGACGCGACGACGACCCGCTTCACCCTCGTCACCGAGGACGGGACCGCCGTCCGGGAGGTGTACGCGCTGGCCGAGACCCCCGACGACGCCCTGACCGCGGAGCAGCGGGAGGCCCGCGGCCGCCTGCGCGACCTGCTCGACGAGCTCACCGGCCTGCCGGGGACGACGCGGCCCTACGTCCCGCAGACGGTCGCCGCGGTCGTGCAGCCCCACACCGGCGGCGACCCCGAGCTGACGCAGCCCGACGTGGCCTGGCCGGGACCGGAGCTGCCCGGCCCCCCGCTCGGGGCGGGGCTGACGTGCGTGAGCGCGACCGGGCAGCAGGCGGCCGACGTGCTCGCCGCCGCGGCCTCGGCGAACGCGCTCACCCCGTGGGTCACCCCGGACGGCGGCCGCTGGTCGATCGTGCTCCGGCCGGCGCTGCCGCACGAGAGCGGGTGCGCCGACCTCGGGTGATCGCCCCCGTCGTCCCGTAATCCGGCCCTCCTACAGGGTCCCGCCGCGAGCGTGCGAGTGGTGGGGGCAGGAGGGTCCTTCAATCGGTCCAGACCGGCGGGCGCTTCTCCAGGAACGAGCGCATGCCCTCGCGGGCACCGTCGAGCTGGCTGGCGGCGGCCATGACCTCGACGGCGGTCGTGTAGGCGTCGCGCTCGGGACGGTCGAGCTGGGCGTACATCGTCTGCTTGCCCCAGGCCTTGCTGGCCCGCGACCCGCGGACGGCCCGCCCCAGCAGGTCGTCGACGGCGGCGTCCAGGTCGGCGTCGGGCACCACGCGGTTGACCAGGCCCCAGTCCAGCGCCGTCCGGGCGTCGATGACGTCGCCGGTCAGGGCCAGCTCCATCGCCCGCTTGCGCCCGACGTTGCGCGCGATGGCCACCATCGGGGTGTGGCAGAACCAGCCGCCCTTGCCGCCGGGGGCGGCGAAGCCGGCCGACTCGGCCGCGACGGCGAGGTCGCAGGAGGCGACCAGCTGGCAGCCGGCGGCGGTGGCCAGGGCGTGCACCCGCGCGAGGACCACCTGGGGCACCGACTGGATGGTCTCCATCAGCTCCGTGCACAGCGCCAGCAGGCTGCGCACCTCCGGCAGCGGCGCGTCGACGACGTCGGCGAAGTCGTGCCCGGCGCTGAACACCGGCCCCTCGGCAGCCAGCACGATGCCGGCCGCGTCCGACCGGCCCACCTCGGTGACGGCGGCCAGCAGCTGGCCCAGGTGCTCCCGCGACAGGGCGTTGCGCTTCCGCGGCCGGCACATCGTGATGCGGACGACGTCGCCGTCACGCTCCACCCGCGGAGCGCCCTCTGCAGTCATGTGAGGGACCTCACCACGCGCCCTCCCCGGGAGGCAACGGAGGCTGGAGGCGTGCAGCCCGAGGACGTCACCGACACCGCACCGCGAGCCGCCGGGCGGACCCTGTTCAGCCAGGGCTGGCGCGACGTCGCCTTCCTGCACTGGGCGGTCGACCCCGCGCTCGTCGCGCCGCTGCTGCCGCCGGGGACCTGGCCGGACACGACCCCGGACGGGCGCACATGGGTGGGCCTGGTCCCCTTCCGCATGCGCCGGATCGGCGTCCTCGGCTCCCCCGGGCTGCCCTGGGTGGGCTCGTTCCTCGAGACGAACGTGCGGCTGTACTCCGTGGACGCGCAGGGCCGTCGCGGCGTCGTCTTCCGGTCCCTGGACGCCGACCGGCTGCTGCCGGTGCTCGTCGCCCGCGCCGCCGGACTGCCCTACCTGTGGGCGCGGATGCGGTTCACCCGCGACGGCGACCGGGTGACCTACACCTCCCGCCGGCGCTGGCCGGGCCCCCGCGGCGCCGGCGGCCGGATCGAGGTCGGGGTGGGACCGCGGCTGACCGACCCCGGCCCGCTCGAGCGCTTCCTCACCGGCCGGTGGGGCCTGCACCAGACCTGGCGCGGCCGCACGCGCTACTGGCCCAACGAGCACCCGGCCTGGCCGCTGCACCGCGCCGAGCTCCTGACCTGGGACGGCGACCTGCTCGCCGCGGCCGGGCTGCCCGGAATCGGCGGCCCGCCGGACAGCGTGCTGTTCTCCCCGGGGGTCGACGTCCGCTTCGGCCCGCGGCTCTGACGACCCGCCTCAGACGGGGGCCGCCACCCGCTCGTCGAGTCCGCGGGCACGGCGGACCACGTCGACGACCTGGCCCATGATCTCGTCGAGCCCGAAGTCCTTCGGGGTGAAGACGCGGGCCACCCCCTGCTCGCGCAGCCGGCGGGCGTCGCTGTCGGGGATGATCCCGCCGACGACCACCGGGACGTCGTCCAGACCGGCCTCGCGCAGGCCCCGCAGGACCGCCGGCACCACCTGCAGGTGCGAGCCGGACAGCACCGACAGGCCGACGACGTCGACGTCCTCCTCGACGGCGGCCGACACTATCTGCGCCGGCGTGAGCCGGATGCCCTGGTAGACCACCTCGAAGCCGGCGTCCCGGGCGCGGACGGCGATCTGCTCGGCGCCGTTGGAGTGCCCGTCGAGGCCCGGCTTGCCGACGAGGAACCGCAGCCGGCCGCCCAGCTCCTCCCCGGTGGCCCGCACCCGCTCGCGGACGGCGGTCAGCGTCTCGTCGGCCTCGCCGCCGCCGGTGGCCGCCGCGACCCCGGTGGGGGCGCGGTACTCGCCGAAGACCTCGCGCAGGACGCCGGCCCACTCCCCCGTCGTCACGCCGGCGCGGGCGCACTCGAGGGTGGCCGGCACCAGGTTGACGTCGCTGCCGGCCGCCTCGCGCAGCGCGGCGAGCGCCCGCTCGACCGGACCGGGGTCGCGCCCGGCGCGCCACGCGCGGACGGCATCCTGTGCGGCGGCCTCGACGGCGGGGTCGACGACCTGGATGGCGGCGTCGAGGTCGGCCAGCAGCGGGTTGGGCTCGGTGCTCTGGAACCGGTTGACGCCGACGACGACGTCCTCACCGCTCTCCATCCGCCGCCGGCGGCGGGCCAGCGAGGCGACCAGCTGGCCCTTCATGTAGCCGGACTCGACGGCGGCGACCGCCCCGCCGAGCTCCTGCACGCGGGCGATCTCGGCGCGGGCACCCTCGACGAGCTCGGCGACCTTCCGCTCGACCACGACCGACCCGGTGAACAGGTCGTCGTACTCGAGCAGGTCGGTCTCGTAGGCCAGCACCTGCTGCAGCCGCAGCGACCACTGCTGGTCCCACGGCCGGGGCAGGCCCAGTGCCTCGTTCCACGCCGGCAGCTGCACCGCGCGGGCGCGGGCGTCCTTGGACAGCGTGACCGCGAGCATCTCCAGCACGATCCGCTGGACGTTGTTCTCCGGCTGCGCCTCGGTCAGGCCCAGGGAGTTGACCTGCACGCCGTACCGGAAGCGGCGGTGCCTGGGGTCCTGCACGCCGTAGCGCTCGAGGGTCAGCTCGTCCCAGAGCTGGGTGAAGGCGCGCATCTTGCACATCTCCTCGACGAAGCGGACGCCCGCGTTGACGAAGAAGGAGATGCGGGCGACCACCTCGCCGAAGCGCTCGGGCGGCACCTGCCCGGAGTCGCGCACCGAGTCCAGGACGGCGATCGCAGTGCTCATCGCGTAGGCGATCTCCTGCACCGGCGTCGCCCCGGCCTCCTGCAGGTGGTAGCTGCAGATGTTGATCGGGTTCCACTTCGGCATCGCCGTCACGGTGTAGGCGACCATGTCGGTGATCAGCCGCATCGAGGGCCCGGGCGGGAAGACGTAGGTCCCCCGCGACAGGTACTCCTTGATGATGTCGTTCTGCGTCGTCCCGGCCAGCTGGGCGACGTCGTGGCCCTGCTCCTCGGCCACGGCCTGGTAGAGCGCGAGCAGCCACATGGCGGTGGCGTTGATCGTCATCGACGTGTTCATCTCGTCGAGCGGGATGCCGTCGAACAGCGCCCGCACGTCGCCGATGTGCGTGACCGGCACACCGACCTTGCCGACCTCACCGACCGCCAGCTCGTCGTCGGGGTCGTAGCCGGTCTGCGTCGGCAGGTCGAAGGCCACCGACAGGCCGGTCTGCCCCTTGGCCAGGTTCCGGCGGTAGAGCGCGTTGGACTCGGCCGGCGAGGAGTGGCCGGCGTAGGTGCGCATGACCCAGGGGCGGTCGCGCTCCCGCGGCTGCGAGGGGAACGGCATGCCCGCGGAGTGTAGGGGCTGCTACCGGCCAGTAGCGGCCCCGATGGGGGGACGTCAGCGGTGGCACACTCGGGGAAGGACCCTCGTGCCCCCGCCCCTCGCTCCGCTCGGGCCGGGCCCCCTGCACGAGGGCCGGTCGTGCCGAGGGAGGACGGGTGCTCCAGCCGGGCAGCCTCAGCTACATCGCCGGACCGGTCGTCGCGGTCGTGGTGATGGTCCTGCTGGCCCTGTTCATGCGGTGGGCCTTCGGCAGCGGCGGTGCCGGCAGCGGCCGCCGGAGCCCGGCACCGTCCGACGACGGGCTGCTCACCCGCGTGGCCACCCTGTCGCGCCGGGAGTCGGCCCTCGCCCTGCGCGCGGTGCTCTCCGACGCCGGGATCCGCTCGACCGTCCGCTTCCCCACGGCGCACCGGGCCGACGTGCTGGTCTTCCCGGAGGACGCCGCCCGCGCCCGCGAGCTGGCAGCCTCCTTCCCCGCGGCGTGACGGACCCCGCGGCCCACCCGCTCGCGGCGGGGTCCTGCGCCCGGAGCCGCTAGTCGGGGCGCTCGACCCGCCGGACCTGCGCACCCAGGCCGCGCAGCTGCTCGACGAAGTCGGGGTAGCCGCGGTCGACGTGGTGCACGTCCTGCACCTCGGTGACGCCGTCACCGACCAGCCCCGCCAGCACCAGCCCCGCGCCGGCGCGGATGTCGGTGGCGAGCACAGGGGCGCTGGAGAGCCGCTCGCGGCCGCGGACGACGGCGTGGTGGCCGTCGATGCGCACGTCGGCGCCCAGGCGCACGAGCTCGTTGACGAACATGAACCGGCCCTCGAACACGTTCTCCGTGATGAGCGCCGAGCCGGTCGACACCGCCGCGAGCGCGACCGCCATCGGCTGCAGGTCGGTCGGGAAGCCCGGGAAGGGCAGTGTCACGACGTCGACCCCCCGCGGCCGGTCGTCCATCGCGACCCGGACGCCGTCGGGCACGACCTCCACCGTGGCGCCGGCGCCGGCCAGCTTGTCCAACGGGACGGCGAGGTGGTCGGCCACGGCCCGCTCGACGACGACGTCGCCGCGGGTCATCACGGCGCCGATGGCCCAGGTGCCGGCAACGATCCGGTCGGGCACGGTCGTGTAGGTGACCGGCGCCAGCCGGGTCACGCCCTCGACGGTCAGCGTGGAGGTGCCCGCGCCGTCGATCCGCGCGCCCATGGCGGTGAGCATCGAGCAGATGTCGACGATCTCCGGCTCGCGGGCGGCGTTGTCGATGACGGTGGTGCCCTCGGCGAGCACCGCGGCCATGAGCAGGTTCTCGGTGGCCCCGACCGACGGGAAGTCCAGCCAGATCGACGTCCCGCGCAGCCGGGGCGCACTGGCGACGAGGAAGCCGTGCTCGCTGTGGATGGAGGCACCGAGCCGCTCGAGGCCGGAGATGTGCATGTCCAGCCCGCGCGAGCCGATCGCGTCACCGCCGGGCAGCGCGACCCGGGCGCTGCCGCAGCGGGCGACCAGTGGGCCGAGCACGCTGATCGAGGCGCGCATCTTGCGGACCAGGTCGTAGTCGGTCTCGGTCGCGGGGACCTCGGGGACGTCGACGACCACGCGCCCGCCACCGCCCGGGTGGCCTGATCGCTCGTAGGTGACGCCGCAGCCGAGCCGACGCAGCACCTCGCTCATGATCGAGACGTCGAGGATGTCGGGGACCTCCTCGACGGTGGTCCGACCGGAGGCCAGCAACGCGGCGGCCATGAGCTTGAGGGCGCTGTTCTTCGCCCCCGTGACCCGGACCCGGCCGGTCAGGGCCGTGCCGCCGGTCACCTCGAAGCACTGCACCGGCACACCCTACGGTGGCCCCGCTGCGGGGTCCCGCCTCTGCCCACCGCCTACTCTCGGGAGCCATGACCGTCCGGCTGACCCGCATCTACACCAGGACCGGTGACGCCGGCCAGACGCACCTGGGCGACATGAGCCGGGTCGCCAAGACCGACCCGCGGCTGGTCGCCTACGCCGACGTCGACGAGGCCAACAGCGCGCTCGGCGTCGCGCTCGCGCTCGGCTCGCCGTCCACGGAGCTGGTCGAGCTGGTCCGCAGCGTGCAGAACGACCTCTTCGACGTCGGCGCGGACCTCTCGACCCCGGCGGTGCCGGACCCGCAGTACCCGCCGCTGCGGGTGACCGCCGCCTACACCGAGCGGCTGGAGGCGGCCTGCGACGAGCACAACGAGGCGCTGCCGGCGCTGACCAGCTTCATCCTCCCCGGGGGGACGCCGCTGGCCGCGCTGCTGCACCAGGCGCGGGTCGTCGTCCGGCGGGCCGAGCGCAGCGTGTGGGCGCTGCTCGGGGCCGACGGCGAGCGCACCAACCCCGAGACGGCGCGCTACCTCAACCGCCTGTCGGACCTGCTGTTCATCCTCGCCCGCGAGGCCAACCCCGGCGGCGACGTGCTGTGGGAGCCCGGCGCGCACAGCGGCGTGCACGCCCAGCGCGCGGCGCGCCGCGAGGGCTGAGCGCCCTCCTGTCAGCGCCCCGGGGGCGCGGACTCCACCCAGGAGAGGAAGCCGGTGACCGTCGAGGGCTCCATCGCGAGCTCCTTGCGCCCACTACTGGTGGCACAGGACAGGACGACGACGTCGTCGGGCAGCGCCACGTCGTCGCGGGCGGCACCGCGGCGGCCCTCGATGCGCATCTCGCTGCGGCACAGCCGCTGCTGGGGACGGACCGACAGCGACAGGCCCCGGTACCAGAGCAGGGCGTCCCCGCCGTACCAGGCCACACCCACCGACCAGCGGGAGCTCCCGGCCGGCCGCAGCCACATGGTGACCGCGCCGAGCCCGGTCAAGAGCAGGCGGCGGCGGAGCAGGAAGGCGACCACCAGGGCGACCACGAGCGTCACCGCCAGGACGATCAGGAACGTGGTCACCGGCGGGTCGCGCGCCCCGCGGAACGGCCCTCGTGCACGGACCCGGGCCGAGCGGGGCGAGGTCCGGGGGGCACGAGGACCTCAGTCGGCCTGGCCGGCGGCCCGCAGCCGCGACTGGGCGCGGCGGGCGGCGGCGAGGGCGTCAGGGTCGTCGCCGCCCTCCTCGGCCCGGCGCAGCGCCTCGCGGGCGCGCTCGACGTCGATCTCGGAGGAGATCTCGGCGGTCTCGGCGAGGATGGACACCCCGCGCGGGGTCACCGAGAGGAAGCCACCGTGCGCGGCGACGACCAGGTCCTCGCCCTCGGTGGTGCGGATGGTCACGACGCCGCCGGGAGCCAGCTCGCCGAGCAGCGGGGCGTGGCTGGGCAGGACGCCGATCTCACCCTCGGTCGTGCGGGCGATGACCATGTTCGCCTCACCGGACCAGATGATCCGCTCGACGGCCACCAACTCGACCTGCAGGGTCGCCACGACACTCCTCCGGGTCCACCGACGAGCGGTGCTCAGGACGCCGGCCGGGCGGGCGCGGCGACGGTCCTGCTCACTCTAGCCGCGCGACCGGGGACGCCCGGCGCGGGCCGGGCGGCGCCACCTGTCCGTGCGATCCGGGAGCGGAAGGGGTTCCTGCTTCAGGCCGCCCGGCGGTACAGCAGCGTCCAGCGCCCCACCCGCACCCACGGGTGGCGGACCGTCGAGGCCGGGGCCCAGTCCTCGGTGTCGAAGCAGCGGGCGTCGACGTGCGGCACCGGTGCTGAAGGCGGCCAGGTCCAGCCGGGGTCGATCGCCCCGGCACCGGGCAGCCGGATCGGCGTGCCGTCCGTGCTCGTGGCGTCCAGCCAGTCCATCGTCGTCTCCCGCAGTGCGCGTCCGGTCCCTCCGGTCACCACCTGCTCGATCGGCAGGGATGCTGCTGCACTTGAGGGGCGACCGCCAGGCCCCTGCCCACGGACCCGGGCGCACAATCACCCCCGGTCGGCGGCACGGAGCGTCCCGACGCACGGTGAGGACACCGGTACGTCGACACCATGACGCGCCACCGCGACGCACGACGGCCGGGCCCCCGTGCGGGGACCCGGCCGTCGCCGGTGACGTGCGGGAACGGCCCCCTCGCAGGGTCCCGCCGCGAGCTCACGAGTGGCGGGGGCGAGGGGGTCCTTCGTCAGCCGCGCTTGAGCTTCTCGGCGTTGCGCTCGAGGTCCTCGAGGCCACCGCACATGAAGAAGGCCTGCTCGGGCACGTGGTCGTAGTTGCCCTCGGTGAGCGCCTTGAAGGCCTGCAGGGTCTCCGAGAGCGGCACGTACGAGCCGGGCTGACCGGTGAACGCCTCGGCCACGAACATGTTCTGCGAGAGGAAGCGCTCGATCCGCCGCGCGCGCTGCACGGTGACCTTGTCCTCCTCGGACAGCTCGTCGATGCCGAGGATCGCGATGATGTCCTGCAGCTCCTGGTAGCGCTGCAGGATCTGCTTGACCGTCTGGGCGACCTGGTAGTGCTCCTGCCCGACGTACTGCGGGTCGAGGATCCGGCTGGTGGAGTCCAGCGGGTCGACGGCCGGGTAGATGCCCTTCTCCGAGATCGGCCGCGAGAGCACGGTCGTCGCGTCGAGGTGGGCGAAGGTCGTGTGCGGAGCGGGGTCGGTGATGTCGTCGGCGGGCACGTAGATCGCCTGCAGCGAGGTGATCGAGTGACCGCGCGTCGAGGTGATCCGCTCCTGGAGCTCGCCCATCTCGTCGGCGAGGGTCGGCTGGTAGCCCACGGCGGAGGGCATGCGGCCCAGCAGCGTGGAGACCTCGGACCCGGCCTGGGTGAACCGGAAGATGTTGTCGATGAAGAGCAGCACGTCCTGGTTCTGCTCGTCGCGGAAGTACTCCGCCATCGTCAGCGCCGACAGGGCCACCCTCAGCCGGGTGCCCGGCGGCTCGTCCATCTGACCGAAGACCAGCGCGGTCGAGTCGATGACGCCGGACTCCGTCATCTCGGTGATGAGGTCGTTGCCCTCGCGGGTGCGCTCGCCGACGCCGGCGAACACCGACACGCCACCGAACTCCTGGGCGACGCGGCGGATCATCTCCTGGATGAGCACCGTCTTACCCACGCCCGCCCCGCCGAACAGGCCGATCTTCCCGCCGGCCACGTACGGCGTCAGCAGGTCGATGACCTTGATGCCGGTCTCGAGCAGCTCGGTGCGGCCCTCGAGCTGGTCGAAGCGCGGCGCGTGCCGGTGGATCGACCAACGCGGCAGATCCGCGCCGTAGCCGGGGGTGTCCAGGCACTCGCCGAGCGCGTTGAACACGTGGCCGGTGACGCCCGGGCCGACCGGGACGCTGATCGGCGTGCCGGTGTCGGTGACCTCGGCGCCGCGGACCAGTCCGTCGGTCGGGGCCATGGAGATGGTGCGGACCACGTTGTCACCCAGGTGCTGGGCGACCTCGAGGGTCAGGGTCTTGCCCAGGTCGGCGAGGGTCACGTCGACGTGCAGGGCGTTGAACAGGTCGGGCATCGCGTCGCGCGGGAACTCGACGTCGACGACCGGCCCGGTGACCCGGACGACGCGGCCGGTCGTCTGGGTGGTCGGACGGTCCTCGGTGACGGTCATGGGGAGTGCTCTCCTGCCCTCGCAGCTTCAGTGGTCTCGCAGTTGCAGTGTCCCCGTCCGCGGCGACGGCGGGGGGACCGGTCGGTCAGTCGTCGGCGCCGGCCGAGACCAGCGCGTCGGCGCCACCGACGATCTCGCTGATCTCCTGGGTGATCTCCGCCTGCCGGGCCTGGTTCGCCTGGCGGGAGAGGTTCTTGGCCAGCTCCTCGGCGTTGTCGGACGCCGACTTCATCGCCCGCCGCCGCGACGCCGACTCCGAGGCGGCTGCCTCGAGCATCGCCGCGTAGATGCGGGTGGTGACGTACTTGGGCAGCAGGGCGTCGAGCAGCGCCTCGGGCGAGGGCTCGAACTCGTAGGAGGTGGGGACACCGCTGTCACCGGCCGGCCGGCCGCCTGCCGCCTCGTCGTCGTCCCCGTCACCGCCCTCGACGTCCTCGGGGTCCATCGGGGCCAGCCGCTTGGCGACCGGCACCTGGGCCAGCAGCGACCGGAACTCGGTGTAGACGATGTGCACCTCGTCGACACCGCCACTGCGGTCGCCGTCCTCGGCGGGCTCGAAGACGTCGATCAGCGCGCGACCGACCTCCTGCGCGTCCGAGTAGGCCGGCTGCTCGGAGAACCCGGTGAAGGTGTCCTCCACCGGCCGGTCGCGGAAGGAGTAGTAGGTCTCCCCCTTGCGGCCCACGACGTAGAGGACGGGCTCCTTGCCCTGCTGGCGCAGGGTGCCGAGCAGCTCCTCGGTCCGGCGCAGCACGTTGACGTTGTAGGAGCCGGCGAACCCCCGGTCGGAGGTGATCACCAGGACCGCCGCCCGTCGGGTGTCGGTGCGCTCGTTGAGCAGCGGGTGCTCCAGGGACGCCGAAGCCGAGAGCGCGGTCAGCACGCGGGTGATCTCCCGGGCGTAGGGCTTGGAGGCCTCCACCCGGGCCTGCGCGCGCACGATGCGGGCACCGGCGATCAGCTCCTGAGCCGAGAAGATCTTCTTCGTCGACTGGGTGGAGCGGATGCGGCGCCGCAGTGCGCGGAGGGAGCCGGCCACGTCAGGCGCTCTTCGTCGTCGAGACGCCCTGGGCGGTGGCGCCCGCCTCGTCGTCGTCGGTCAGCGAGCTGCCGTCCGTCGTCGTGAAGTTCCGGTAGAAGCCCTCGACGGCCCGCTCGAGGCTGCCGACGGCGTCGTCGCCGAGCGTCCGCGAGGTGCGGATCTCGTCGTAGACGCCGGGCTCGGCCCGGGCGATGTGGTCGAGGAACTCCGACTCGAAGCGGCGGACGTCGCCGACCGGGACGCGGTCGAGCCTGCCGGTGGTGCCCAGCCACAGCGAGACGACCTCGCGCTCGACCGGGTAGGGCTGGTACTGCCCCTGCTTGAGCAGCTCGACGAGGCGCTGGCCGCGGTCCAGGGTGGCCCGGCTGGAGGCGTCGAGGTCGGAGGAGAAGGAGGCGAAGGCCTCCAGCTCCCGGTACTGGGCCAGGTCCAGGCGCAGCCGGCCGGCGACGGACTTCATCGCCTTGATCTGCGCCGAGCCACCGACCCGGGAGACCGAGATGCCGACGTTGATGGCCGGGCGGACACCGGAGTTGAACAGACCGGTCTCGAGGAAGATCTGACCGTCGGTGATCGAGATGACGTTGGTCGGGATGTAGGCCGAGACGTCGTTGCCCTTGGTCTCGATGAGCGGCAGACCGGTCATCGACCCGGCACCGAGCTCGTCGGAGAGCTTCGCGCAGCGCTCCAGCAGCCGGGAGTGGAGGTAGAAGACGTCGCCGGGGTAGGCCTCGCGGCCCGGCGGGCGGCGCAGCAGCAGGGAGACGGCGCGGTAGGCCTCGGCCTGCTTGGACAGGTCGTCGAAGACGATGAGGACGTGCTTGCCCTCGTACATCCAGTGCTGGCCGATGGCCGAGCCGGTGTAGGGGGCGATGTACTTGAAGCCGGCCGCCTCCGACGCCGGCGCCGCCACGATGGTCGTGTACTCCATCGCCCCGGCCTCCTCGAGGGAGGCGCGGATGGCGGCGATCGTCGAGCCCTTCTGGCCGACCGCGACGTAGATGCAGCGCACCTGCTGCGCCGGGTCCCCGGTGGCCCAGGCCTGCTTCTGGTTGATGATCGTGTCGGTGACGATCGCGGTCTTGCCGGTCTGCCGGTCACCGATGACCAGCTGGCGCTGGCCGCGCCCGATCGGGGTCATGGCGTCGATCGCCTTGATCCCGGTCTGCAGCGGCTCGTGCACCGACTGGCGCTGCACCACGGTGGGCGCCTGCAGCTCCAGTGCGCGGCGGCCGGTGGTCTGGATCGGGCCGGCGCCGTCGATGGGGTTGCCCAGCGGGTCGACGACGCGGCCGAGGTATCCGTCACCGACCGGGACCGACAGGACCTCCCCGGTGCGCCGGACCTGCTGGCCCTCCTCGATGCCGGCGAAGTCACCGAGGATGACCACGCCGACCTCGCGGACGTCGAGGTTCAGGGCCAGGCCGCGGACGCCGCTCTCGAACTCGAGCAGCTCGTTGGTCATGACCGAGGGCAGGCCCTCGACACGCGCGATGCCGTCGCCGGCCTCGGTGACCATCCCGACCTCTTCCCGGGAGACGTCCGGGGAGTACTCGGTGACGTAGTTCTGGATGGCACTGCGGATCTCGTCCGCGGAGATCGTCAGCTCGGCCATGGCTCGCGTCCTCTTCCCTGCTGGGTGTGCTGCTGGGTGCTGTCTGGTGGTTCGGTGGGCGGGTCTCGCGGGGTCAGCCGGTGAGCCGGCGGCCCGCGATCTCGAGCCGGTTGGCGACGCTGCCGTCGATGACCTCGTCCCCGACGCGGACGACCAGGCCACCGAGGACGTCGGGGTCGACGGTCACCTGCAGGCCGATCGCCCGCCCGTAGATCCGGCCGAGGACGTCGCGCAGCCGCTGCTCCTGGGCCGCGGTGAGCGGCGTCGCCGTCGTCACGTGGGCGACCGACCGGCCCCGCCGCGCGGAGGCGGCCTCCGAGAGGCGTTCCACCCGGTTCTCCGCGTTGCCGACGTGCCGGGCGGTCAGGGAGTTCCGCAGCAGCTGCTCGGTCACCGGGCTCACCCGGCCGGAGACCAGCCGGTCGAGCAGCGCGGTCTTGCCCTCCACGGGCGCACTGTCGTCGGAGAGGATGCGCGAGAGCTCGGGGTCGCCGGCGACGATCCGGCCGAACCGGAACAGCTCGTCCTCGACGCCCTCGAGCTCGCCACGGGCCTCCGCGGCGTCCAGCGCGGCCTCGGTGGCGAGCGTCTCGACGGCCTCGACGAGGTCCAGCGGCCGCGACCAGCGCTGCCGGGCGACGGTCTGCACGAGGTCGACGGTGGCCTCCGACACCCGGCCGCCGAGGATGCGGCCGACCAGGCCGGCCCGCTCGACCGGCTTGGCCGCGGGGTCGGACAGGGCCCGGCGCAACGCGATCTGCCCATCGAGCAGCCGCGCGACGGCGAACAGCTCGTCGGCCAGGGCGAGCAGCCCCGGGCCCGCGGCCCCACGGGTGGTCTCCGCCAGGCGCTCGCGCGAGAGCACGAGCGCCTGCCGGCTGGAGGCGTCCATCAGCGGTCGCCGCCGGGCACGAACACGGTGCTGCCGGTGCGCCCGTCGGGCGCTCCGCCGCCGGTCATGCCGTCGAGCTGGTCGAGGAAGCGGTCGACGGTGCCGCGGCGACGGGCGTCGTCCTCGAGGGACTCCCCCACCACGCGGCCGGCCAGGTCGACGGCCAGGGCGCCGATCTGGCCGCGCAGCTCGGTGACGATCGACTGCCGGTTGGCCGCCAGCTGCTCCTCGCCGCGGGCGACGATCCGGGCCGACTCCTCCTGCGCCTGGGCCCGCAGTTCCTCGAGGATCTGCTGCCCCTCGGCGCGGGCCTGGTCCCGGATCTGGGCGGCCTCGGTGCGCGCCTCGGCCAGCTGGGCGCGGTACTGCTCCAGCGCGGCCTTGGCCTCGGCCTGCATCGCCTCGGCCCGCTCGATCCCGCCCTCGATGGCCTCCCGGCGTGCCCGGAAGACCTGCTCGAAGCGCGGCGCGATGAGCCGGAAGAACACGATCATGACGACCGCGAAGGCGATCAGGCCGATGATGATCTCGCCGAGCGGCGGCAGGAGGGGGTTGTGCGCTTCCTCCGCTGCGAGGGTTCCCATGGTCTCAGTGTCCCTGTCTGGAGTCGGTGACCGTGCCCGTGGGCACGAGTCAGATGCCGAAGACGAAGGGGACGACGAAGCCGATGAGCGCGAGGGCCTCGGAGAGAGCGAACCCGAGGAAGGCATAGGTCCGGGTCAGGCCGGCCGACTCGGGCTGACGCGCGGTGGCCTGGATGTAGGCGGCCCACACGATGCCGACGCCGATGCCCGGGCCGACAGCGGCGAGGCCGTAGCCCACGGAGCCGATGCTGCCGCTCAGCTCAGCGAAGATATCCAGATCCATGACGGGGTGTTCCTCCTGTGTCGTCGCCCGGGCGCTCCGGGCGGCTTGCGGGGGTCGTGCGGGTGGTGCGGTCCGGGGGGCCGAGCCCGGGGCTCAGTGCTCGGCCTCGATCGAGCCGTTGAGGTAGGTCCCCATCAGCACGGTGAAGACGTAGGCCTGCAGGAAGATGACCAGCAACTCGAAGAAGGTCATCACGATCGCCATCAGTGCCGAGATCGGCCCGAACACGATCGAGAAGTTGTCGCGGCTGAAGAGGTAGACCGCGCCGAGGGAGAAGACGACCAGCAGCATGTGGCCGGCGAACATGTTGGCGAAGAGCCGGACGGCCAGCGTGAAGGGCCGGACGATGAAGTTCTGCAGGATCTCGATCGGCGTGACCAGGATGTACATCGGCTTGGGCACGCCCGGCAGGAACAGGATGTCCTTGAAGTAGCGGCCTGCGCCCTGCTCACGGATGCCGATGTAGATGTAGACGACCCAGCAGATGGCGGCGAGCACGAGCGGGAACGCGAACCGCGACATGGGGGAGATCTGCGCCAGCGGCAGGATCGACATGAAGTTGTTCGCGAGGATGAAGAAGAACAGTGAGGCCAGGAACGGCGCGAAGGGGATGCCCTTCGGGCCGACGACGTCGCGGGCGATGCCGTCGCGGACGAGCGAGTAGCCGCTCTCGCCGACGAACTGCAGCTTGCCGGGGATGATCTGCGGCTTGCGGACCGTCAGCACCATGAAGACGAGCATCGCCAGGGTGGCGAACCACAGACCCAGCGTGATGCGCGTGATCTCGAAGTCGACGCCGAGCAGTGAGAACTGCGCGAGGGGCTCGGGGTAGAACTCACCGATCCCGGGAGCCTGGAACCCGTCACCCGCTGCGCCGCCCTCGGCGGCGAGGACGTGCACGTGCGCGAGGGCGCTGGAGGTCACCGTTGTCCCTTCTGCGTCCTGGGCCGGCTCCGTCGTCCGCCCGGGGTGTCGCTCTTCTCGGGTGCACCAGGGGTTGGTGGCAGCCCGCCGTACCGTTTCACGACCAGGTAGATGGCCGCCGAGATGCCGAGGAGGATCCCGACCGGCAGGAACACCCGCGTGTCCCACCACCGGTCGAGCAACCACCCGGCACCGCCCCACACGGCCATCCCGGAGATCATCGTGCCGATGACCGCATAGCCGGTCTCGGCACCGCTGCCCCGGGGGGCTTCCCGCGCAGGTCGGGGCCGAGGGGGATCCCCGCGGGCGGGGTCGTCCTCGGCCATCCCGGGGACCATATCAGCCGCGTGTCGCGGGCCCGTCCGGTCCCGGGGGCACGGTCGCCTGACCGGGTGGCGCCGGCGGTGTCACGTAGTAGAGCGGCCGGGTCCACACCCAGCGCAGCTGCACGCCGCTCCACAACAGGGCACCGACGATCACCGACCAGGCCAGGGTCAGCCGGTCGAGCCAGCCGTCCTCGGGCAGTGCGTTGAGCACGGCGAAGAGGACCAGCGCCTTGACGAAGAAGGTCCCGAGTGCCGCCGGCAGGGTGAAGGTGTCGTGGATGCGGCCGGCCCAGGCGATGACGACGCCCGAGACGACGAAGAAGGACGTGACCACCGCGGCGGCCACGAGCACACCGACCGCGTCGGTCCAGCCGCCGACCAGCCCGGCGACCAGCGCTGCGACCGTCGCGACGACCGCGGTCGCGAGGGCACCGACGCGCAGGAAGGACAGGTCCCAGCCGGGCCGCTCCGGCGGGCGGCGGGTCACGGGATCACCTGCCCGGCGCCGGTGCGGCGGACCGCGGGAGCGGTGCTGGGACGGTCCCCGGGGCCGGTGCTGGGACGGTCCGCGGGGTCGGCCGGGAGCGCGGGGGCGCGGGGAGCGCGGGTGCTCGGGTGCGCCGCTCGGCTGCGGCGCCGCTGCGCGGCGATCTCGGCGGCCCGGGCCTCCCGGGCCGCGCGCCGGGCGTGCGGGCCGAGGACGACGACGACACCCACGGCGAGCAGCACCCCGATCAGGACGAGCAGCTCCACCTTGCCGCCGGTGATGGACAGTGCCACCGCGCCGAAGGACAGGAGAGCCGCCCAGAAGTACATGGTCAGCACCGCCCGGCGGTGCGAGTGGCCGATGGCCAGGAGCCGGTGGTGCAGGTGCATCTTGTCGGGCGAGAACGGCGACTGGCCGCGCCGGGTCCGCCGGACGACGGCCAGGAGCAGGTCGACGAACGGGATGAAGAGCACCGCGATCGGCACGAGCAGGGGCAGGGTCAGCGGCAGCAGGTTCGCCGCGGAGCCCAGGGTCTGCGAGTCGGTCTGCCCGGTCGCGGACACCGCGGCCGCCGACAGCATCAGCCCGACGAGCATCGAGCCCGAGTCGCCCATGAAGATGCGCGCCGGGCTGAAGTTGTGCGGCAGGAAGCCCAGGCAGGCGCCGGCGAGCACGGCGGTGATCAGGGCCGGGGCGCTCGCCACGTCGTCGTACCCGACCCGGCCGAGGTGGTAGCTGTAGGCGAAGAAGGCCAGCGCGGCGATCGCCGAGACGCCGGCGGCCAGTCCGTCGAGGCCGTCGATGAAGTTGAGCGCGTTGACCGTGAAGACGGTCAGCAGGATGGTCGCCGGCACGCCCACGTCCGGACCCAGCGACAGGGTCCCGATGTCGGCCACGGGCAGGAACAGGAACGCCAGCTGCACCCCGATCAGCACCATCACGCCGGCAGCGGCGATCTGGCCGGTCAGCTTGGTGAGCGCGTCGAGGCCGAACTTGTCGTCGAGGACGCCGAGCAGGCAGATCAGCCCGCCGGCCACGAGCACCGCGGCGGTCTGAGAGTCGTCGAACGTGCGCTGCAGCGCCGGCAGCCGGGTGGCCACGAGCACCGCGGCGGCTACGCCCAGGTACATCGCCACCCCCCCGCCGCGCGGGGTGGGGATGACGTGCACGTCGCGCTCGCGCGGCGCGGCCATCATCCGCAGCCGGACCGCGGCGACCCGCACGACCGGGGTGGCCAGGAAGGTCACCAGCGCGGCGGTCAGCAGGACGACGGCGTACTCGCGCACGGCTCAGCCCCCACGGGGACCGCGCGGCACCCGGGCCGGGAGCGCGGCGGAGGGGCTCATCGCGACGGTGCTCCCGGGGCGAGGCGACAGGGCTGACCTCCCACGGTATCGCCACCCCTGCGTCCGGAGGCGGACCGAAGGCCCTCGGCCGGGCGCCGGGGGCCTCACTCGGTGGTCTCGGGGACGACCTCGCGGAGCCGGTCCACGGGCACCGCGCCGACCCGCAGCACCCGCGGCACGGCACCGGTGCAGTCGACGATCGTGCTGGCCGCCGACCCGGTCCGCGGGCCGCCGTCGAGGACCACCGCGGCGTGCTCGCCGAGCTGGGCGACCGCCTCCTCGGCCGTCGTCGCGGCCGGCCGGCCGGAGCGGTTGGCGCTGGAGACGGCCAGCGGACCGGTGCGGCGGAGCAGCTCGCGGGCAACGTCGTCGTCGGGCAGGCGGACGGCGACCGTGCCCTCGGCGTCGCCGAGGTCCCAGGCCAGTGACGAGGCGTGCTCGACGACGAGGGTCAGCCCACCGGGCCAGAACGCCTCGGCGAACCGGGTGGCGACCGGGGGCACGGTCAGCACCAGGCCGGCCAGGGTCGAGGCCTCCCCCACCAGCACGGGCACCGGCATGGCCCGGCCGCGGTTCTTCGCGGCGAGCAGGCCGGTGACCGCGGCGGGTGAGAAGGCGTCGGCACCGACGCCGTAGACGGTGTCGGTGGGCAGCAGGACCAGCTCGCCGCGGGCGATGGCGGCGGCCGCGGCGGCCAGGCCGGCCGCGCGCGCGTCGGGGTCGGTGCAGTCGTAGACGTCGGCCACGGGTGGTCAGTCTCGCGCGGCCCGGCGGGCGGTGGTGAAGCGGGGGCGGCCGGCGAGGTCGGGGTGGTCGGCGACGTCGGTGAAGTCGCCGGCGCCGCGCACCAGGGCGGGCAGCGCGCTCCCCTGCTGGTCGGCGTGCTCGATGCCCAGGGCGCCGCCGGGGCGCAGCAGCCGGGCGGCGGTGCGCAGCAGCCCGCGGACGACGTCGAGGCCGTCGGGACCGCCCCACAGCGCGAGCGGCGGGTCGTGGTCGGCGACCTCGCGGGGCACGCGGGCGCCGTCGGGCACGTAGGGCGGGTTGGAGACCACCAGGTCGACGACGCCGTCGAGGTCGGCCAGCAGCGCGGGGTCGGTCATGTCACCGGCGAGCACGGTCACCGGCCGGTCGCCGGCGGCGGCCCGCAGGGCGGCGTTGTGCCGCGTCCACTCCAGCGCCTGCGGGTCGCGCTCGACGGCGGTGACCTCCGCGCCGGGGTGCTCGTGCGCGAGGGACAGCGCGATGGCCCCCGACCCGCTGCCCAGGTCGACGACGACCGGCTCGTCGAGACCGGCCAGCCGGGCGAGCGCCCACTCGACGAGCTGCTCGGTCTCCGGCCGCGGCACGAACACGCCGGGGCCGACGGCGAGCTCGAGGTGGCGGAACGGCGCCCGCCCGGTCAGGTGCTGCAGCGGCACCCGCTCGCCGCGCTGGTCGAGCAGCGCGGCGAAGCGGGCGGCGGCCGCGTCGTCGACGTCGGCACGGGTGAGCAGCGCCGTCCGGGGGACGCCGAGGACGTGGGCGAGCAGCAGCTCGGCGTCCACGCGGGACGACTCGACGCCGGCGGCGGCCAGCCGCCGAGCCGCGTCGGCGAGCAGCGTGCGGGTGTTCAGGAGCCCGCCGCCAGCAGCTCGGCGGTGTGCGCGCGGGTGAGCGCGTCGATGACCGGGTCGAGCTCGCCGTCGAGGACGGCGTCGAGGTTGTGCGCCTTGAAGCCGACCCGGTGGTCGGAGATGCGGCTCTCCGGGAAGTTGTAGGTGCGCACCCGCTCGCTGCGGTCGACGGTGCGCACCTGACTGCGCCGCTGGTCGCTGGCGGTGGCCGCGGCCTCCTCGCGGGCGGCGGCCAGCAGCCGGGAGCGCAGCACGCGCAGCGCCGACTCGCGGTTCTGCAGCTGGCTCTTCTCGTTCTGCGAGCTGACCACGATGCCGGTGGGCAGGTGGGTGATGCGGACCGCCGAGTCGGTGGTGTTGACGCTCTGCCCGCCGGGTCCCGAGGAGCGGAAGACGTCGATGCGCAGGTCGTTCGGGTCGACGGTGACGTCGACCTCCTCCGCCTCGGGCAGCACCAGGACGCCGACGGCGGACGTGTGGATGCGGCCCTGCGACTCGGTGACCGGCACGCGCTGCACGCGGTGGACGCCGCCCTCGAACTTCAGCCGCGACCAGATGCCCTCGTCGGTGCGGGACTTCACCGCGATCGAGACGTCCTTGTAGCCGCCGAGCTCGGCGGGGACGGCGTCGAGCACCTCGGTGGCCCAGCCGCGCCGCTCGGCGTACCGCAGGTACATGCGCAGCAGGTCACCGGCGAACAGCGCCGACTCCGCGCCGCCCTCCCCCGCCTTGATCTCGAGGATGACGTCCTTGTCGTCGTCGGGGTCCTTCGGCAGCAGCTGTTCGCGCAGCCGGTCGGTGAGCTCCTCGATGCGGCCCTCGAGCCCGGAGGCCTCCTCGGCGAAGGAGGAGTCCTCGGCGGCCAGCTCGCGGGCGGCGGCCAGGTCGTCGCGGGCGGCGTCGAGCGCCCGCGCCGTCTCCACCACCGGCGCCAGCCGGGCGTAGCGGCGGCCCAGCCGCCGTGCGCGGCCGGGGTCGGCGTGCACGGCCGGGTCGGCCAGCTCGGTCTCCAGCGCGGCGTGCTCCTCGAGCAGCCCGCGCAGCCGGTCGGGTGCGGCGTCGGTGGGACTGCTCACGGGGACCTCTCGTGCAGGACGGGCACTTGCGCAGAAGCGCCCACGGGGGCGGACACGACGACGGCGCCCGTCCCACGCGAGGTGGGACGGGCGCCGTCGGAGGTGCTACTTGCCGGCGGTGGCGCCGCGCTTGCCGAACCGCTTCTCGAAGCGGGCCACGCGGCCACCGGTGTCGAGGATGCGCTGCTTGCCGGTGTAGAAGGGGTGGCAGGCCGAGCAGGTCTCGACGGTCAGCTGACCGCTGGGCGCGGTGCTGCGGGTGGTGAAGGTGTTCCCACACCCACAGGTCACCGTGGTGGTGTGGTAGTCGGGGTGGATACCGGGCTTCATGATGCGGGCCTCTTCCGGGACGTCGTTGCTGTCTGTCTGAACGCGGGCGGCCGACCGGTCATTCCGGCCGCTCCCCGGCCGTGGCGCGGGGCTCGGCCGACCAGTATCCCTGAGCGGCCGGGCCCCGTCGCCGGGCCCTCCTGCCCTCCCCCACCCGGGCCGGCGAGGGGTCGGGGCAGGAGGGTCCTTGCTCAGTCGAGGGCGGTGCCCGGCGTGTTCTTCTGGACCTGCATGAGGAACTCGACGTTGTTGCGCGTCTTGCGCAGCTGGCCGAGCAGCAGCTCCAGCGCCTGCTGCGGCTCGAGCGCGGCGAGCACCCGGCGCAGCTTGATGACGATGGCCAGCTCGTCGGGCGACATGAGGATCTCCTCCTTGCGCGTGCCCGACGCGTTGACGTCGACGGCAGGGAAGACCCGCTTGTCCGCCAGGCGGCGGTCGAGCTTGATCTCCGCGTTACCGGTGCCCTTGAACTCCTCGAAGATGACCGTGTCCATCGTGGAGCCGGTCTCGACCAGCGCCGAGGCGATGATGGTCAGCGAGCCGCCGTTCTCGATGTTGCGGGCGGCGCCGAGGAAGCGCTTGGGCGGGTAGAGCGCCGTGGAGTCGACACCACCGGAGAGGATGCGCCCGCTGGCGGGGGCCGCCAGGTTGTAGGCGCGGCCCAGGCGGGTGATCGAGTCAAGCAGGACGACGACGTCGTGCCCCATCTCGACCAGGCGCTTGGCCCGCTCGATGGACAGCTCCGCGACCGTGGTGTGGTCCGACGGCGGCCGGTCGAAGGTCGAGGCGATGACCTCGCCCTTCACCGAGCGCTGCATGTCGGTGACCTCCTCGGGACGCTCGTCGACGAGGACGACCATGAGGTGGCACTCGGGGTTGTTCGTCGTGATCGCGTTGGCGAGGGACTGCAGCACCATCGTCTTGCCGGCCTTGGGCGGGCTGACGATGAGCGCCCGCTGGCCCTTGCCGATCGGCATGACGAGGTCGATGACGCGGGTGGTCAGCTGGTGGGGCTCGGTCTCGAGCCGCAGCCGCTCCTGCGGGTAGAGCGGCGTCAGCTTGGTGAACTCCGGCCGGTTGCGCGCCTGCTCGGGGTCCAGGCCGTTGACCGTGTCGAGGCGGACGAGCGCGTTGTACTTGTCCTTGCGCTCCCCCTCGCGCGGCTGGCGGACCGCGCCGGTGATGGCGTCACCGCGGCGCAGGCCGTGCCGGCGCACCTGCGACAGCGAGACGTAGACGTCGTTCGGGCCGGTCAGGTACCCGGAGGTCCGGACGAACGCGTAGTTGTCGAGGACGTCGAGGATGCCGGCGACCGGCAGCAGGACGTCGTCGTCGCTGACGGTCGGCTCGGTGGGCTGGTCGAAGCGCTCGCGCCCACCCCGGCGGTTGCGGTCGCGGTAGCGGCGCCCCCGGCGGCCGCGGCCACCCTCGAAGTCGTCGTCGTCGTCCTCGCGGTCGGCGCCGCGGTCGTTGCCGCGGTCGGTGCGGTTGTCCTGCCGGGCGGCGCGGTCGGGGCGCTCGCCCCGGTCGGGGCCGCGGCCGTCCCGGCCGGCGCCGTCACGGGCGCCGTCGCGGTCGCGGCCGGCGCGCTCGGCCCGCTCGCCGTCACGGCCGCTGCCGTCACGACCACTGCCATCACGGTTGCCGTCGCGGTTGCGCTCGGCGCGCTCCCCGTCCCTGCCGCCGTCGCGCTCGGCCCGACCGCCATCCCGGCCGTTGCCGTTGCTGTCGCGGCGGCTGCGGTCGCGACGCGCCGGACGGTCGCCGTCGGTGCGGTCCTCGGTGCGGTCCTCGGTGCGGTCCTCGGTGCGGTCGTCCTGACCGTCGGTGCGTCCGCCCTCGGTCCGCTCGCCCTCGGTCCGCTCGCCCTCGGTCCGCTCCGCGGGCGGGGCGGCGGGCGTGGCAGCGGTGGCCTGCTCGGGGGCGGGGGCCGGCTCGGCGCCCGCCTCGGTGGGCGCGCCGGCGGGGCGGCTGGCCGCACGGCGGCGGCGGGGCGTGCTCCCGGCGCCGTCGGTGGTGGGCGAGGCGGTCAGCGGCCCGCCGTTGGCCCCGCCGCTGACGGGGGCCTCGAGGGGTGCGGCGGTCGCCGCGACGCCGCGCGCCGCGGGAGCACCGGCGGCCTCGGCGGTCGTGCCGTCGGCCGGGGCGCTGGGCGCCGGGGCGCTGCTGCCCGGGGCCTCGCCGCCGACCTGCCGGGCGGAGATGGCGGCGACGAGGTCGCCCTTGCGCATGCGGCCGGTGCCGGGGATGCCCAGCTCGGCCGCGAGCCGCTGGAGCTCGGGGAGCAGCATCCCGGCCAGTCCGCTGCCGCGGCGGCGGGACCGGCCCGCCGTCCCCGTGGCCGCAGCTGCCTCGCCCGCCGCGGTGCCCTCGGTGGCACCGACGGTCGCGAGGTCGGTGGTTTCGCTCACGTACAGGTCCTTCCCTGCGGTGACCTGCGCCTACCAGCGCAGGGGGTGACCCGGCGCCTGCCTGTCCGGCCGGATGACGGGACAGCGGGACAGACGGCGGATCGAGTGGGTGCGGAGCGGATTCAGCGACGACGGGTGAGAACGTCTGCATCGCCCCGCGCGAGGCTCGCCCGAGGGGGCGGCTGAGCCGAACTTTAGACTCACCCCACGGACGGGACAACACTGCTGGACGGCAGTGTGTTCCTCGTCATCGAGACGATACCCCAGGTCCCGGCGCCAGCACGTGGGCTCCGTCGCCGTCCACCTCCACGGGGTACACCTGCCACCCCGGAGGGGTGAGGGAGCTCACGTCGCGCACCACCGCGTCGCGGTCCCCGGCCCCGAGCACCAGCAGGCTCGGGCCGGCGCCGGAGACCACCGCGGCGTGCCCCGCGGCGCGCAGCCGCTCGAGCAGGTCGATCGAGCCCGGCATCGCCGCGGCCCGCTGCCGCTGGTGCAGGCGGTCCTCGGTGGCCTCGAGCAGCAGCGCCGGCTCCCGGGTCAGCGCGTGCGCCAGGAGCGCGGCCCGGCCGGCGGCGTGGGCGGCGTCGGCGTGCGGGACGACATCGGGGAGCAGCCCGCGGGCGACGTGCGTGGACAGCCGGGCCTCGGGCACCAGCACCACCGGCCGCACCTCGGGCAGGACGGCCAGTCGCGCGGCACGCGCACCGCCGTCGGTCATCCACGACAGCGTCGCCCCGCCCAGCAGGCAGGGCGCCACGTTGTCCGGGTGACCCTCGAGCTCGGTGGTCAGCCGCAGCACGGCGTCCGCGTCGACGCCGTCGACGGCGGGGCACAGCGCCCAGGCGCCGACCGCGCCGGCGACGACGGCCGCCGCCGAGGAGCCCATCCCCCGCCCCTGCGGGATGCCGTTCTCCGCGACCACCCGCAGCCCCGGTGGCGACCAGCCGAGCTCCGCACAGGCGGCGCGGAACGCACGGACCACCAGGTGCGACTCGTCGGTGGGCAGCTCCCCCGCCCCGACGCCGGACACCTCGACGCCCAGCCCGGCGTCGGCGACGGCGAACTCCAGGACGTCGTGACAGGTCAGCGCCAGGCCCGCGCAGTCGAAGGCCGGGCCGAGGTTGGCGCTGGTCGCGGGCACGCGGACCCGGACGGACGCGCCGCTCGGTCCGGCCACGTCCCGGGTCGGCCCCGTGCATGGTCCCGCCGCGAGCTCACGAGTGGTGGGGGGCAGGGGGTCCTTCGTCGACCGGAGGGGAGGACGTGGTCCTCCCATCAGAGACCCAGCTGCGCGGCGGCCGCGGCGGCGTCGACGGGCACGGTCACCGGCGTGGGGGCACCGGAGATGGCCCAGTCGGGGTCCTTGAGCCCGTTGCCGGTGACGGTGCACACGACGCGCCGTCCCGGCTCGAGCTCGCCCGCGGCGGCCACCTTGAGCAGGCCGGCCACCGACGCGGCCGACGCCGGCTCGACGAAGACCGCCTCGCTGCGGGCGAGCAGGCGGTAGGCGGCGAGGATCTCGCGGTCGGTGACGGCGTCGATCCGTCCGCCGGACTCGTCGCGCGCGGCCAGCGCCTTGGTCCAGGACGCGGGGTTGCCGATCCGGATGGCGGTGGCGATGGTGCTCGGCTGCTCGACCACCCGGCCGGTGACGATGGGTGCGGCGCCGGCGGCCTGGAAGCCCCACATCCGCGGCGTCCGGGTGGCCACGCCGTCGGCGGCGTACTCGCGGTAGCCCTGCCAGTAGGCGGTGATGTTGCCGGCGTTGCCGACCGGCAGGCAGTGCACGTCGGGGGCGTCGCCGAGGACGTCGACGATCTCGAACGACGCGGTCTTCTGCCCCTCGATGCGGTACTGGTTGACGCTGTTGACCAGGCTCACCGGGTAGTCGATGGACAACTTGCTCGCCAGGGCCAGGCAGTCGTCGAAGTTGCCCTCGACCTGCAGCAGCTTGGCGCCGTGCACCAGCGCCTGGGCCAGCTTGCCCAGCGCGATCTTGCCCGTGGGCACGAGGACGGCGCAGACGATGCCGGCCCGCGCGGCGTAGGCGGCGGCGCTCGCGCTGGTGTTGCCGGTGGAGGCGCAGATGACCGCCTGGGCGCCCTCCTCCACGGCCTTGGTGATAGCCATGGTCATGCCGCGGTCCTTGAACGACCCGGTCGGGTTGGCGCCCTCGACCTTGAGGAACACCTCGCAGCCGGTCCGCCGCGACAGCTCGACCGCGGGCACCAGCGGGGTCGCCCCCTCGTGCAGCGTCACCACCGGCGTCGTGTCGCTGACCGGCAGCCGCGACCGGTATGCCTCGATCAGCCCGGGCCAGACCGGCGAGACGGCCCCGCGCAGCGTCCCCGTCATGACAGACCCTCCACCCTCAGCACGCTCGTGACCCCGCGGACGGCGGGGACCTCCCGCAGTGCGGCGATCGTCGCCGACAGCGCCGCGTCCGGGGCGCTGTGCGTGACGATGACCAGTGTGGCCGCGTCGCCGTGCCCGTCCTGGCGGACGGTGGCGATGCTGACCTCGTGCCGGGCGAACTCCGTGGCCACGGTCGCCAGCACGCCGGGGACGTCGGCGACGTCGAGGCTGACGTGGTAGCGCGTCGGCGTCTCGGCGATCGGCCGCGCCGGCAGGTCGGCGTAGGCGCTGGGCCCGGCCCCGGCGGCGCCGGACACCCGGTTGCGGGCGACGGCGACCAGGTCGCCGAGAACGGCGCTGGCGGTGGGCTCGCCGCCCGCGCCCTGACCGTAGAACATCAGCTGCCCGGCGGCCTCGGCCTCGACGAAGACGGCGTTGAAGGCCCCGCCCACGGCGGCCAGCGGGTGACTGGTGGGGATCATCGCCGGGTGCACGCGGACGGCCACCGAGTCGCCGTCCTCCCCCGCCACCCGCTCACAGATGGCCAGCAGCTTGACCGTGCAGCCGATCTCGGCGGCGCGGGCGACGTCGGTGGCGGTGACCGCGGAGATGCCCTCGCGGTGCACGTCGGCGGCGGTGACGGCGCTGTGGAAGGCCAGCGACGCCAGGATGGCGCCCTTGGCGGCGGCGTCGAACCCGTCGACGTCGGCGGTCGGGTCGGCCTCGGCGTAGCCGAGCTCGGTGGCCTCGGCCAGCGCCTCGCTGAACCCGGCGCCGGTCTCGGCCATGCGGGAGAGGATGTAGTTGGTCGTGCCGTTGACGATGCCGACGACGCGGCGGATCTGGTCGCCGGCCAGCGACTCGCGCAGCGGGCGCAGCAGCGGGATCGCGCCGGCCACCGCCGCCTCGTAGTACAGGTCGACCCCGGCCTTGGCCGCCGCGGCGTGCAGCGCGACGCCGTCCTCGGCCAGCAGCGCCTTGTTGGCGCTGACCACCGACTTGCCGGCCTCGACGGCGGCGAGGATCAGCGAGCGGGCCGGCTCGATGCCGCCGATGACCTCCACGACGAGGTCGACGTCGTCACGGGTGACCAGCCCGTGCGCGTCGGTGGTGAGCATCGCGGCGGGCACCCCGGGGTGCCGGTCGGGCCGGCGGACGGCGACGCCGACGACCTCGACGGGCCGGCCGACCCGGGCGGTGAGGTCGTCGGCCTGCTCCTCGACCAGCCGCAGCACGGCGCTGCCGACGGTGCCGCAGCCGAGCAGGGCGACCTTCAGGGGTGTCACGGCTGTACTCCTACGCCGACTCTCGAGCTCGTCGGCCGAGCTCCCACGGCGTGCTCGGGGGCGGGCTGGGACGGGGCGGGGGGCGCGGGCGTGCCCGCGAGGACGGCGTCCAGGGCGAAGACGTCGGCCAGTGTCTGGCGCCGCACGATCTCGGTGGCGGCGCCGTCCCGGACGGCCACCACCGGCGGCTTGAGCAGGTAGTTGTAGTTGCTGGCCATCGACCAGCAGTAGGCGCCGGTGGCCGCGACGGCGAGCAGGTCGCCGGGCTGCACGTCCGACGGCAGCCACAGGTCGCGCACCAGCACGTCGCCGCTCTCGCAGTGCTTGCCGACGACGCGGCACAGCGCCGGCGGCGCCTCGGAGGTGCGGTTGGCCAGCACGCAGGTGTAGCTCGCGTCGTAGAGGGCGGTGCGGATGTTGTCGCTCATCCCGCCGTCGACGGAGACGTAGTTGCGCACCTGCGGCGCGCCGTGGCCGCCGCTGCCGAGGCGGACCGGCTTGATGGTGCCGATCTCGTAGAGGGTCACCGTGCCGGGCCCGGCGATGGCCCGCCCGGGCTCGACGGCCAGCCGCGGCACCGGCAGGTCCAGTGCCGCGCACTCCGCGGCGACCACCGCACGCAGCCGGCCGGCGACGTCGGCGGGGGTCACCGGGTCGTCGTCGGAGAGGTAGGCGATGCCGAAGCCGCCGCCGAGGTTGAGCTCCTCGAGCACCTCGCCGGTGGCCTGCTGCACCTGGCCCACGAGGCCGACGACCCGGTGCGCGGCGGCCTCGAAGCCCGCGGTGTCGAAGATCTGCGAGCCGATGTGGCTGTGCAGCCCCGACAGGCGCAGCGCGGGCTCCCGGATGACGCGCACGGCGGCGGTCAGCGCGTCACCGGTGGCCAGGGAGAACCCGAACTTCTGGTCCTCGTGCGCGGTGGCGATGAACTCGTGGGTGTGCGCCTCGATGCCCACGGTGGTGCGCACCAGCACCGGCACGGGCGTGCCGCCGGCGGCCACCCGGGCGGCGGCCATCGGCACCAGCCGGTCGATCTCGTCGAAGGAGTCGAGGACGACGTGGCCGATGCCGGCGTCGACGGCCAGCTGCAGCTCGAGCGGCGACTTGTTGTTGCCGTGCAGGGCGATCCGCTGCGCCGGGAAGCCTGCGGCCAGCGCGACGGCGAGCTCGTTGCCGCTGCAGGCGTCCAGGTGCAGGCCGTCGTCGGCGATCCAGCGGGCCACCTGGCCGCAGAGGAACGCCTTGGAGGCGTAGTGGACGTCGGCGCCGTCGAACGCGGTGGCGAAGTCGGCGGCGCGGCCGCGGAAGTCGTCCTCGTCGAGGACGAACAGCGGGGTGCCGTGGGCGCGGGCCAGCTCGGTCACCGGCCGGCCGCCCAGGTGCAGCTCGCCGTCGACGCGGCGGGCCGAGCGCGGCCACACCTGCGGGTCGAGCGCGCCGAGGTCCTCCGGCGGGAGGCCGACCGACGGCGGCGGGGTCATGCCCCCGTGCAGCGGACCCGCCGGGTGCGCCCTCACATCCGCTCCGGGGCGCTCACGCCGAGCACGTCCAGGCCGTTGCGCAGCACCACGGCGGTGGCCGCGCACAGCCACAGCCGCGCGGTGGTCAGGGGGCCGGCCTCCTCGTCGCCGCGCGGCAGCACCCGGCAGGCGTCGTAGAAGCGGTGGTAGGTGCCGGCCAGCTCCTCGAGGTAGCGGGCCACCCGGTGCGGGGCGCGCAGCTCGGCGGCCGAGGTCAGCACCCGCGGGAACTCGCCGATCGCCCGCAGCAGGTCGTTCTCCCGCTCGTGCGTGAGCAGCCCGGCGTCGACGCCGTCCGTCCCGCCCAGCGACAGCCCGAGGTCGGCGGCGTTGCGCAGCACCGAGGCGATCCGGGCGTGCGCGTACTGCACGTAGAAGACCGGGTTGTCGTTGGTCTGCCGGCTCCACAGGTCCAGGTCGAGGTCGATCTGCTGGTCGACCGAGGCCCGGGCCAGGGCGTAGCGGGCGGCGTCCTTGCCGACGGCCTCCACGAGGTCCTCGAGCAGCACGACGGTGCCGGCCCGCTTGCTCATCCGCACCGGCTCGCCGTCGCGGACGAGGTTGACCAGCTGGCCGAGCAGGATCTCCAGGTTGGCCTCGGGGTCGTCGCCGACCGCGGCCACCAGCGCCTCGTAGCGGCCGACGTAGCCGGCGTGGTCGGCGCCCAGCATGATCACGACCTTGTCGAAGCCGCGGGTGCGCTTGTCCAGGTAGTAGGCGCAGTCGGCGGCGAAGTAGGTCGGGTCGCCGTCGCTCTTGACCAGCGGCCGGTCCTTGTCGTCGCCGAAGTCGGTGGTGCGCAGCCAGACGGCGCCGTCGGCCTCGTACACGTGGCCGTTCTCCCGCAGCCGCGCGATCGCCTTCTCCAGCGCGCCGGTGTCGTGCAGCGTGCGCTCGCTGAAGTAGACGTCGAACTCGACGCCGAACGCGGCGAGCGTGCGCTTGATCTCGGTGAACATCAGCTCGACGCCGCGCTCGCGGAAGCGCTCCTGCTGCTCGGCCTCGGGCAGGTCGAGGACGCCGGGCTCGGCGGCGACGACCTGGGCGGCGATCTCGCCGACGTAGTCGCCGGCGTAGCCGTCCTCGGGCACCGGCCGGCCGTGCGCGGTGGCCATCAGGCTCTTCGCGAAGCGGTCGATCTGCGCGCCGGCGTCGTTGAAGTAGTACTCCCTCGTGACCGTCGCGCCGCTGGCCTCCAGCAGCCGGCCCAGGGCGTCGCCGACCGCGGCCCAGCGGGTGCCGCCGATGTGCACCGGGCCGGTCGGGTTGGCCGACACGAACTCGAGGTTCAGCTTCTGCCCGGCCAGGGTCGTGGTGCGGCCGTAGGCCTGCCCCGCGGTGACCGCCTCGACGGCGATGCGGCCCAGCGCACCCTGGGCGAGGCGGATGTTGAGGAACCCGGGGCCGGCGACGTCGACCGCGGCGATGCCCGCCTGCGCACGCAGCTCCTCGGCGAGGACCTCCGCGACCTCGCGCGGCGGCCGCCCGGCCGGCTTGGCCAGGCGCAGGGCGACGTTGGTGGCGTAGTCGCCGTGCTCGGGGTTCCTGGGGCGCTCGATGACGACCTCGTCGGGGACGGCGACGGCGAGCGTGCCGCGCTCGACGACCGCCCCGACCGCGGTCCGCACGAGGTCTCGCAGCTGCTCCGGTGTCACCGCGTCATCGTAGGCAGCGGACACGACGCGCTTCCCCGCCGCACCCGCGCGGTCGGGGGAGCACAGAGGGAACCGACCTAGACTCGCGGACGAGCAGCGGCCGCGGGGCCGGAGGCCCTCATCGTGGGCTCCCCCGCCCGAGAGCACCACCCGGAGCCGCCGCACACGAGGACACGACCGCCGCCGGACGGCGACGGAGCCCGAGGACGAGGAGAGCCCGTGGCCAAGGACCGCAAGCCCGATGCCGGCCGTGCCGGGGGCGGCTCGAGCCGGTCGGGCTCCGGCGCCCGCCCGGCGGCGAACCGGGCCGGCAACCGCGGGCGCACCCGGCCGCCGACGCAGGTGGTGACGCAGCAGCGGCCGTGGGGGCTGATCGCCGCGGCCGTCGCGGTCGTCGTCTTCGCCGCCGCCGCCATCACCTACGCGGTGGTGCAGGTGCGGCAGGCCGACGCCGAGCAGATCGACGCGCTCGACGAGATCGCCGGCATCCAGAGCTTCGACTACGCCGCGGGGCAGGAGCACGTGAGCACCCCGGTCGACTACGAGCAGTCGCCGCCGGTCGGCGGGCCGCACGACGGCGAGTGGGCCGACTGCACCGGCACCGTCTACGACGTCGACATCCGGCACGAGAACGCCGTCCACTCGCTGGAGCACGGCGCGGTGTGGATCGCGTACAACCCCGACGAGGTCTCCGGCGACGACGTCGCGAAGCTGGCCGAGCTCGTCGACGGCGTCTCCGGCCGGCTCATGTCGCCTTACGCGGGGCTGGACTCCGCGGTCAGCCTGCAGTCCTGGAACCACCAGCTCAAGGTCGACTCGGCCGACGACCCGCGCATCGAGCAGTTCGCCGACTTCCTCACCTTCAACGGCGACGTCGAGGGCCACTACCCCGAGATCGGCGCGAGCTGCGAGAACCCGACGTTCGTGACCGACCCACTGGTCGTCGGCGACGGCAGCCGCGGCACGGGCGCGATGACCACCGACGCCCCGACCACGCCGACCCCCCAGTGAGCCCGCGATGACCGCCACCGCCGTCCGCCCCGACCAGGACGCCCCTGCTCCCGCTCCCCGCGGGCGCGGGCTGCGCGCCGTCCTCCTGGCCGTCATCGCCGTCGCGCTCGTCGCGCTCGGCGGTGGGCTGGCGGTGGGGCTGGGCATCGGCCACGAGCGGACGCCGTCGACCGACTCGGTCGACGCCGGGTTCGCCCGGGACATGTCGCTGCACCACCGGCAGGGCGTGGAGATGGCCAACCTGGCGCTGGAGCGCAGCACCGACCCCGAGATCCGGCAGATCGCCTTCGACATCTCCAGCACGCAGACCAACCAGGCCGGCCGGATGGAGGGCTGGCTGTCGCTGTGGGGCCTGCCCCGCTCGGGCGGGGAGCACATGGCCTGGATGGGCGGCGAGCACGCCGGGCACGACATGGCGTCGATGCCGGGGTCCGACGGCGCGCTGATGCCCGGTATGGCCACCGAGGCGGAGCTCGCGGACCTGCGGTCGCTGTCGGGGACGGCGTTCGACGTCGAGTTCCTGCGGCTGATGATCCGCCACCACCAGGGCGGCCTGGAGATGGCGCAGTACGCCGCGGAGCACGCCGCCGAGCCCGCGGTGCGCACCCTCGCCCGCTCGATCGCCGACACGCAGACCGCCGAGGTCACCACGATGGCCGGGATGCTGACCGCGCGGGGCGGGACGCCGCTGCCGGCGCCCTGACCGCCCGTCGGCGGAGGGCGCGGAGGGGGCTGGTAACTTCTCCCCTGCCCCACCGCGAGCCCCCGTAGCTCAGGGGATAGAGCACCGCCCTCCGGAGGCGGGTGCGCAGGTTCGAATCCTGCCGGGGGCACTTCGTATAACGCCTGGTCGGAGCGGGGATGTCCCGCTCCGCCGGGCGCCGCCGAGGTCGATGACCTCGGCCTCGGGCAACACTCGGGCAACAGCAGCGGCGCGCGCGGCCGCCATCGCCTCGGCCACCTCGTCCAGCCGGTCGCCGAACAGGTGCCCGTACTGGTCGAGCGTCATCGCGGCCGATGGGTCGACCTGCCGGTGGGTCAGGTAGCGCCGTTCCCGGCCGACGGCCCGGGGCAGCTTGATGCCGGCGGCGAGGTTCCTCGCGAGCCGGCCGTCGCGTACGGCCAGGTCCAGGATCAGCGAGAGCACGCGGTCGACCTTGCGCACCGTGGCCGGCTCCCCGTGAGCCGCCAGCCGTGTCACCCACCGCTGCACCTCGGCATGAGAGACGTCGGCCAACCTGACCGTGCCCCAGGTCGGCGAGATGTGACGGCGCACGATCCCGGCGTAGCGCTCCAGGGTCGAGGGCTTCAGGTGCACCTGCCCGGCGAGCCACCGGTCGGTCCACTCCCCCACGGTCAGCCGGGCGAGGGCGGGAACGCGGGCAGCGCCGCACCTGCCAAGAGCTCGTGACGAACACGTCGGCCGCCCGCGAGAGCTGGAGCTCGAGGACCAGCGGCTCCTGCGGCCTGCCCCGGCTGGGCCAGCACGTTCACGGTGGCGCCGTAGGGCCGGCGTCGCGGTGTCGCTCGCCTGGACCCCCGGACGCCGCGCTTGCGCCCGCCGACGCGGACGGCTGAGGTCGGCAGGATGGACGTCTTCCGAGCGGCGGAGCTGTCTGAGCACCGGCAGGAGGTCGCGGAGGCCGTGTGCCTGCTCGTGGCACCCGGCGACAGTGAACTGCTCGCGCTCGCGGCCGAACGGCTGGGTGTGAGTCCGGCCACAAGGGCGACCCTCGCCGACCCCGCGCGGTCTGCGCGGGCTGACCTGACTCCCGAGTCGGTCGTCCTCACTCTGTGGACGATCGACGTTCGGAGCGAGCCGTCTGTGGCAGTGGCCGCGTCGACAGGCCGCGGGCTCCTCGTGGTCGTCGACGAGCCGGTTGCCGGAGCCGTGTCCACGGCGGTGAGCCGTGCGGACGGCCCGGTCCGAGCCCTCGCCGCTGCTGCGCTCACCATCGCCGACCAGACCGAGCAGCGCGTCGCCGCACTGGCGGAGAGCGCCGAGGACGTGGACGTGGCGACGAACGGCTTCTTCACCGGTGAGCAGCGGCGCACGATGGTGGCGTTCCGCGCACGGCTGCTCCGCCTGCAGCACCAGTGCGCGGCGCAACAGCGCGTGCTCACCCGCGACGCCGACCTCTCCGAGGCCGTACCAGGGCTGGCGTCCGCTGCCGAGCGCTACGCCGCGGCCGCCGACAGCGCTGCTGCGGCCTACGCGGCCCTCGGCGACGCTCTCGACGACCTGCGCACGACCGTCAGCGAGCGGTTGACGATCGTCAGCACGGTCTTCCTGCCCTTGACGCTGGCGGGCGGCTTCTTCGGCATGAACTTCGGCTGGATGGCCGACCACCTGGACGGCGCCACCGTCTTCGTCGTCCTGGGCATCGTCCTCCCGGTCCTCATGACCGTGGCGACCATGCGGGTGGTGCGTCGGCTCAGCGACTGATGCGACGCACGACCTCAGCAGCGCCGTCCGGAAGGAGCCCGGGACCGGGGGGAGGCGGCAGGACACCGGCGCGACGCAACGGCCACCAGCCGCGGGTGGCATGCGCGCTGTCGGCCGTGGTGCCGAGGGGCAGGCGTCGTCCCGCGGGCAGCGCTCCGGCCGGCCCGCGCCGGATCCGTCCCGGCCGCAGCGAGCGCGGCCGGGACCTCGGGGCTACTTCTTGCCGAGCTTGGCCTTGAGCGCCTCCTTGCGCTCGGTGAGGTCCTGCTTGATCTCGGCCTTCTTCACGGCCCTCTTCTCCTGGCGCGCGGCCTTGTCGGCCGCCTGGCGGGCGTCGTCGAAGGCACGCTGCGCGATCTCGAGCTCGGCCAGGACCTCTTCTGCGGGGCGCCGGGTGAGGACCCCGCCAAGGCTCGCCGCGAGCCCATCGAGGATCTCCTCGGTCGACTCCTCGACCTCGGCGAACAGCGCCGTGCCTCCGGCGGGGATGGCCGCGCTCACGGCGTCCAGCAGGAGCGTCGAGTCCCCGGCGCGCTTGACGTCGTCGGCGCTGCCGATGAGAGCGCCAGTCGCCCAGCCGAAGAGCATGCCGACGGGGCCCCCGAGGATGCCGAACGTGAGACCGACGAGTCCTCCAGCGGTCCATCCCGCGCCGCCGACGTTGTCCACCCCGTCGGGCACGCTGAGCAGGCCGTCAGCGTCGCGCTCGACGACCGCGGCCGACAGGACGTCGACGCGGCCCTCGAACCCCGCCCCCTTCAGCTCGCTGAGAGCCTCGAAGGCCCTGCTGCGCTCGCCGAAGGCGATGGCGATGACGTTGTGGGACATGGTGATCTCCGGGGTCGAGTAGTGGTCCTTGGGGTGCACGACCAGACTGCTCGCGCGAGAGCCCCCTGCCCACGGTCAAGGTGACCGGCGTTCCGACGTCGCGCTGGGCACAGTGCCTCAGCCGTACGTTCCAGTCGTGAGCCTGACCGCGAGCAGCGTCCACGACGTCGTGCGGAGCCTCGACTGGCCGCACGCCCCCGAGCTCGTCCTGCCTCCGCCGGAGGCGGCCCGGCTCGTGGGGGTGTTGGGTGAAGGGGCGACGCGCTGGGTCGCCGGGGCGGTCGAGCAGGCCATCGAGGAAGCCCGGGGCGCCGGTGGCTCCGACCTGATGGCCCCCTGGGACCGGGTCCGCTGGCGGTTGCAGCGCACCATCGCGGACTGCCTGGTCCGCATGGTCGCGGGAGACGTGTCCACCGTGCCGGACGGCACCAGCAGGGACGCGGTCGTCATCCAGGACATCGTCGGACGCGACGTCGACCTGCCGACCTTGACGGCCCTGGTCCGCACGTTGCAGCACGCGCTCCTGCAGCTGTTCCTCGTGCACGCTCTCCGACGGCCTGAGGGCGCAGCGGCCGCGTCGCAGGGAGTGCACATCCTCACCTCCGCCCTGGACGGCTGGGTGGACGACCTGATCGTCGACGTGGTCGCCGAACGACAGCGGGCCCTCGAGTCGACCCACACGCGTCGCCGCGCCGTCGTCCAGGCGCTGCTCGCCGGGAACGCTGTTGACACTGGTGCCGCGTCAACGCTGCTCGGCGTGCCGTTGGCGGGGTGGCATGTCGCCTGCGTCGTCGGTGCTGCCGTCGGGAGCACTGTCGAGAGCAGCTCGGTCGCGCGCGTGGCCGCTTCCCTGGTCAGGGCCGTCGGCGGCGGCACCGTGCTCCAACACGAGAGCAGCACCGGTCAGGTGGCCCTGTGGGTGTGTGCTGAGCGACCAGGGCGGGCGCCGGAGCCGGCGGGACTGGAGATCCCCCCGCCGCTCGTCGTCGGGGTCGGTCGTGCGTGCAGCGGCCCGAGCGGACTGCGCCGCACCTACGTGGAGGCGAGCGACGCGATGCGGCTCGCGCGCCGCTCCGCTACGTCGCCGTTGCGCTACGCCGACGTGGCACTCGCCGCGACGCTCAACCAGGACGAGGAACGCGCCCGGTGGTACGTCGAGCACACACTGGGTGACCTCGCCGGACCCGACCACGACATGGTCACCCTCCGTGCCACCCTTCGGGCCTTCTTCGCGACACGCATGCGGGTCGCGCCCACCGCGGAGCTGTTGTTCCTGCACCGCAACACCCTCATCAGCCGCCTCGACCGGGTGGAGCGGCTCCTCGGACACCGCGTGTCCGAACGCACAGCGGAGGTCCAGGCCGCTCCTGCTCAGCGAGCTACCCGCCGACTCTCCGGCTGCACGCACCGAGTAGAGCCTGCCACCCGCTCGTCGCCGCAGTCAGCTGCGCACGTGCCGCTCCCGTCGTCGCTCGGCCGACGACGTCGTAGCTCGCCGCACCACCGGAGCGACGCCGGCGTCGCCATCCAGCGTCCCGAGCGCCGCAGGTCCCGCCTGCGCGTGGCCAGGAGCTCCAGCAGCAGCGCCGCAGCCGCCGGCTCGACCTCCACTCCCGGAGGGCACTGACACGAGCACGACTCTCAGTTTGCTGTGAGCGCACAGCGGTCCCTACGTTGCCGGAGTGGCAAGGCGGACCGCGAACGCGCCGTGCTGGGGCAGGTCCTCGGCGCGCTCCGGCTGCATGTGCGAGCAGTCGTGGGGAACGCCGTCACGAGGGTCCCGAGAGGCAGGCGCTCGGGGGTGTCAGGACCGCCTCTTCCACCCGGTGACCTCCGCTCGGCCCGCTGTGCGGCCGCACGACCCCCTGGCAGCGGCCGCGCATGTCCAACGGTCGGCTACGGCACGAGAACGCCCCCACTGAACACCGCTTGCCCGATGGCTGGTCGCCTGCCGGACGCCCGGCTCGAGATCGGCATCTCGCGTCCGGCACGTGGACACGCAACCGCCAGGTCCTACTGAGAGGCACGTTCATGACCCTGACCTCACTCGCCGACGCGCTGTACGCGCGCTTCCTCGCGACCATCGCCACGCGCCTGGTGAAGGCAACGCCCATCAGCCTCACGACCCGCTCCGTGCCGGCGACCGAGACCGTCTCCATCCCCACCCGGCACGGGAGCATCCGCGCCTTCGTCACCCGGCCAGCCGCCGACGCACCGCTGGCATCCGGGACCCCGCCGGTCCACCTGCACTTCCACGGCGGAGCGTTCCTGGTCGGCGCCCCGTGGCAGGACGAGCACCTCGCGCGGCTGGTCGCCGGCGAGGTCGGCGCGACCGTCGTCAACGTCGACTACACGACGGCGTACGGCACCCGCTTCCCGCGGGCCCATGAGGAGGCGTACGACGCCTTGCGCTGGGTCCGCTCCTCCGGCCAGGCCATGGGGTGGGACGCCGATCGGGTGTCGGTCAGCGGCGTCAGCGCCGGTGGCAACCTGGCCCTCGCGGTGATCGAGCAGGCCCGCCGGGCGGGCGACCCTCCGCTGCGCGCGGCGGCGCTCATCGTCCCGTTCGTCGACGCGGCAGCAGGGGCGGCGGAGTTCGTCAGCCCGATGCCCGCCGGCAGCGGCGCGCCTGCGCCGTTCGTGAATGAGCGACTCGTCCGGGTGAGCCAAGAGAACTACTTCGCCGACGCTACCCGCCGCACCGACCCGCTGGCGTCCCCCGTGTACAACGACGCCGGGATGGCCACGCTGCCCCCGACGCTCGTCGTGACCGCCGAGCGCGACTCGGTGCGCGTGTTCGACGAGCGTTTCACCGACAAGGCCCGCAACGCAGGCGCGGCGATCGACTACCTGTGCATCCCCGGGGTCGACCACGGCTTCCCGGAGAGCAGCAAGGAGCAGGACCAGGCGGGGATCCGTCAGCTCGCCGAGGCCGTCCGGGCCCACCTGACCGAGCACCTCGACCCGGCACGCCCCGCCGGGACGTCGACCTCCGGTGTCCCCTCACACCTGGGAGAGACCATGCGCGCCCTGCACGTCCCCGCCGCCGGAGCCGCGATCGAGCTCGGCGACCTGCCCACCCCCACCGCCGGCGAGGGCACGGTGCTCATCCGGGTCAAGGCCGCCGGCCTCAACGCGCTCGACAACGGTCTTGCCAGCGGGATGATGGCCGGGATGATGCCGCACGAGTACCCACTCGTGCTCGGCCGCGATGCCGCCGGGGTCGTCGAGGGCGTGGGTGACGGGGTCAGCGACCTGGCGGTCGGAGACGAGGTCTTCGGTCACGTCCTGCTCGTGCCGCCCATTAAGATGGGCACCCTCGCGGAGTACGCCGTCCTGCCCGCCGCGTCGGTCGCCAAGAAGCCCGCGGGCCTCGACGACGTCACGGCCGCGGCGCTGCCGCTCGCCGGCGCCGCCGCCGCGCAGTCCGTCGACGCGGTCCAGCCGCAGTCCGGCCAGACCGTGCTGGTCAACGGCGCGGACGGCGGCGTCGGCTCCTACGCCGTCCAGCTGCTCGCCGCCCGCGGCGTGACCGTCGTCGCGACGGGGACGCCCGCGTCCGCCGACCGCCTGCGCCAGCTGGGCGCGACCACCATCGTCGACTGGACCGCTGGTCCGGTGGTGGACCAGGTCCGCGACGCGTACCCCGACGGCGTCGACGCGCTGGTCAACGTCGCCGGCTTCGACCCGGCTCAGGTGCCGGCCGGCGCGGTGCGCAGCGGCGGCGCCGTCGCCAGCACCACCGCGCTGCCCGACGAGCAGGCGCTCAGCACCGCCGGGCTCACCGGCACGTCGATCATGGCCCGCCCGACGCGCGAGGTCATCACCCCGCTGGCCGAGCAGGCTGCCAGCGGCGCCCTCACGGTCAGCGTCTCCTCGGTGGTCCCGCTGGAGCAGGCCGCCGACGCCCTCGGTGCGCTCGCCGCAGGCAAGGCCAACGGCAAGATCGTCGTCACGCTCGACGCATGAGGACTCGCCCCGCGCCAGCCGCATCCCGTGCGGCTGACGCGGGGCAGCCGCGACCGCGGCCCGAGCCGGGCTGACATCTCGGTGGAGTCGGTGCGCCGTTGGTCCGGCAGGCTGACATCGACGACGGCGTCGTCGAGGGCCATACCAGTAGCGAGCGGTCCGAGCTGGTGCAGTTGCGCCGCAAGCTGCGCCGGCTGGAGATGGAGAACGAGGTACTGCGCCGGGCCGCGGCCTACTCCGCGCAGGACTCGCTCCCAAGATGACGCTCCTGTGTCTGTCAAGTAGCGGTGGCGACTGCTGGTCCATGGTCGAGCAGTCGCCAGATCCGTCGTGCCCGTACCGGTCCGGCGTCATCGCCGCGGGGACGGCACCGACCTCGCTCCCTCGGGTGAGGCGGCCCGCCCGTGCATGGCTCCGCCGGCTCCCCCGCCCGGATCGTTTCCTCCCCACGAGCGGAGGAGGACGGGGATGTGGTTGTGGAACGACTGGACCGATGCGCTGCAGCTGTGGCTGGCGGTGACCGCGGTGGCGGTCCTCCTGCTGGCCCTGGTCGCTGCCGCGGATCGGTGTGCACCCCACCGGGCCGCAGCGGATGACGACGATGCGGACCTGACCGCCGAACTGCAGCGTCGAGAGTGCGCCACCAGCCACGTCCGGCCAGCAGCGTCCCTGGGCTCCGAGGTCGAGGACACACGCGGCTGAGCCAGCAGCCACTGCCGACCTGGGGGAACTCGCGTCCGTCTCAGCACCCGCCGCCGGCACCGCCACCGCCGGCGCCGCAGTCACCGCCGTAACCGCCCCCGAGGCCACCCCAGTCGGCCACGGCCCACCCGGCTCCGGCGCCGTGAACCCAGGTCGCCGAGCGGCTCCGGAGGGCCTCCCGCCCGCTCGACTCCGGGTCCGCCGGTGGATGCGGCCGAGGAGGAACGAGGACGACCGCCCGTAGCAGCTCGCCGTCCGCCCACGTCCGAGGACCACCCAGTGCCACCGCGTGGGCCTCGGAGCGCCCGACGAGCGTCGAGTCGGACCGGAGGCGGCGGAGGGCGCGCCGTCCGGCCCGGGTCAGTCCGACGGCCGTCCAGGGCCACTCCCCCGTGGCGTCGACGCCGCCGCGCCGGGAGACCAGACCGGCCTGCCGGAGGCCATCGGCGAGAGCGACCAGCCGGGCGTCGGTGCGCACCCGCCGGACGACCCCGTCGAGCGACCGGCGGGCGTGCGGCTCTGCTGCGTCGAGCACGGCGGCCTCGACGGGGTGCCGGGGATGGGGGTCGACCACGTGCACCTCGGCGATGGACCGGAAGACCTGCAGGCGCCCGGCCTCGATCAGGGCCACCACCGCGGCGTCGACCACCCGGCGCGGCCCGCCGGCGAGCAGGGCGACCTCGTACAGGTCGGAACCGAGGGGGACGTGCGCTCCGGTCATGCCGTCGTCCTTGCTCGAGGATCGGATGCCGCGGTCGGGCACAGGATCCCAGGAACCACCGCATCCCGGCGCGACGTACACGCCGGCTCTGATCGGCCGCTAGCCTCGGGCCGCGTGTCCGACTCGGTCGAGCAGCCCGCGGACCTGCACCGCGTTCGGGCGTCCTACGACCGGGTGGCCGACAACTACGTCGCGATGGGGATCGGTGACCTGTCACCGGCCCCGTGGCTGCGCGCCGCTCTGGGAGCGTTCGCCGAGGACGTCCGCGCCCTCGGGCCGGTGCTCGACGTCGGCTGTGGCCCGGGAACGGTCACCGCCCACCTCGCGGAGCTGGGCGTCGACGTCTCCGGTGTCGACCTGTCGCCGCGGATGATCGCGTACGCCCGCCGGCTGCACCCCGGACTGCGGTTCGTCGTCGCCTCCGCCACCGAACTGGACCTGGCCGAGGCCTCCCTCGGTGGCGTCCTCGGCTGGTGGTCGCTGTTCAACCTGCCTCGCCACGTGCTGCCCGACGTGCTCACCTCGTTCGCCCGGGCGCTGCGCCCGGGCGGGCAGCTCCTGCTCGGGATGCACGTGGGCGACGGCGACGTCGAGCGCACCGAGGTCTACGGCGAGCCCGTCACCTGGACGACCCACCTCTGGCAGCCCCGGCAGCTGGCCGCCCTGCTCGCCCGGGCCGGCCTGCAGCCGGTCGCCGAGCTGCGGCTGCCACCACCTGCTGCGGAGCCGTCGGCCCTTGCTCTGCCGGGCCAGGTGGTCCTCGCCGCGCGGCGGCCGGGCTGACCCCGTCCGACTGTTCGACCAGTCATCCGGCACCGGCTACGCGTCGTCGGGCGCGGTCACGACCTCCCGGGGACGTCGGCGGGCGCCGTCACGAGGCCACCTCCACCGCGGCCTGCGCCGGCGCGAGCTCCTGCCAGAGCGCGCGGGCCAGCGCGTCGTTCTGCCGGAAGAACGGAGCATTGGTGCCCGGTCGGGCGAAGGCCGCGATCTGCGCGCCGGAGGTCCAGTAGCCGGCGGCGAACAGCCGGGGGTGCGGGGCGCCCACGGCGTCGACCACGCGCTGGGCGGCGTCGACGTGCAGCCGGCCCCCGCCACCCCTGCCGGCCGCCTCGTCGCGCTGCAGCAGGCCGCTGACCAGCGGGTCCGGCGTCACGGCGACGTCGGGGGCGGGCAGCCGCGCCTCGACCAGGGCGCGGGCCTCGGTGACGCCGTCGACACCGGCCGACGTCGCCCGGAACAGGCCGGTGGAGGCGTCGAGGTCGATCTGCACGTCGCCGCCGAGGAAGCGGACGACGCCGGCCTCGGAGAGCGCGACCAGCTCCTCCAGCCGCGGTGCCGGCGGACCGCTGGCCAGGTAGCTGAACAGGTTCATCCACCAGCCGGCGACGTCCTCGGCCTCCGAGCGCGGGGAGAGCCGGCCGGTGGCGGCGAGGGTGGCCACCGTGCCGTGGCAGAACAGCAGCGCGGTGAAGACCGCGGCGTCCGGGCTGTGGGCCGGGTCCGCGGCGCGGGCGAGGTCGGCGCGGACGTGGGCCCGCAGCCACTCCTGCAGCTCGTCGGCGTCGGCGAACCGCCGGTCGGCCAGCGGGCGGTTGCGGGTGGGCAGGTCGAAGCGGTCGGCGGGGTCGGGAACGGCCTGCGCGACCAGCGCGTCCACGCCGTCCGGGTCGCTGGCGAAGCGCTCGGCGAACTCGTCCCAGGCCATCCGCGTCCGCTGCGGGTGGGCGCGGAACAGCTCGGTGTAGTGCGCCCACGCGAGCTCCCGCTCGATGACCGGCGCGAGGTCCACGCGGAGGTCCAGCTGTCCCGGGCCGAACTCCTCGTCGATCGCCGCGGGGGTGAAGAAGCGCAGCGGGACGGGCGGGCCCGGCCAGACGTAGCCGAGCTTCGCCCGGTAGGGCACCCCGCGGCGGGACCCGACGTGCAGCACCGGCTCGCGCCCGGAGGCGAGGTAGCGCAGCCGGCCGTCGTCCCCGCGCTCGAACTCCCCGCCCCGGCCACTGGTGAGCAGGACGACGAGGTCGACGAACGCGAGCCCGGCCCCGCGCACGAGGACGTCCTCACCGGGCCGGAGCGCCGAGAGGTCCAGGTCGGCGGTGTAGCCCGGCGGCACGTAGGTGAGCCCGCGGGCGGCGGCCCAGCGCTGCGTGGCCCGCTCGGCGGTGGTGGGCCGGGCGTCGAGGTGGCCCTGGGCCAGCAGGACGACGTCGGCCGCGAGCACCCGGCCGTCGGCGAGCACGACGTCGGCCCCGTCCGGCCGGGGCCGCACGTCGACCGCCCGCTGCCGGTGGCGGTGCACCCGCACCTCCGGCTCGCCGGCGGCCACCACCTGCTCGAGGACCCAGCCGAGGTAGGCGTTGACCAGCGGCCGGGACGGGAACGACGTCGGGGTCAGCCGCCGCGCCTCGGCGCCGACCGGGTCGGCCTCGGGCAGCGTGCGGCCGACGCGCTCGACCCACTGCCACAGCGTGGTCCCCTCCCCCACCGGCCCGTCGACGACGACGGAGCGGTCGGGCAGCACGGTGACGTCGGCGACGAGCGAGTTGGCCCACAGCAGCCGCGGCTGCTCGGCCCGCCAGACGCGGCCGCCGCCCGGCGGGTGCGGGTCGACCAGGTGGACCTCGAGCGGCCGGCCGTCGCGCAGCTCGACGGCGTTGGCGACCAGGCGCTCGAGTACACCGACGGCGGTCGGGCCGGCGCCGACCACGCACAGGACGGCGGGACGGGTGGACGGGAGGGTCATGAGAGGGGGGCTCCAGGCCGGGACGTCGCGGGAGGGACGGTGGTCAGCGGGCCCGGCACAGGGCGCTGCTGGTGCGGAGCAGGTCGATGTGCCGGCGTCGCGACAGGACCGGTCGGCGCACGCGTCCCCTCCTCTCCTCACCCGGGACCAACAGCGGGCCCGCGGCCGGCCTTCCCGCGGTCACCGGGGATCTCCGCACGCCGCGGGCGAGGGCGGCCGGCGAGCCGGGGCTCCGCGCCGGCACTCGTGACCGGTCCCGGGCTCCCGGGGAACGGACACGTCCGTCACACCCGATCGGGATGGGGTAGTCCACTGTGTGGCATGAGCACGATCGCCGTCGTCGGCAACCCCAAGCCCCGTTCCCGCACCCGCGCCGCGGCCGAGCTGGTGGTCGAGCGGCTCACCGGCGCCCCGCCGGACGTCGTGGTCGACGTGGTCGACCTCGGTCCGGGCCTGCTCGGCTGGGGTGACCCCGCGGTCGGCGCGGCGGTCGAGGCGCTGGAGGCCGCCGACGTCGCCGTCGTGGCCAGCCCCACGTACAAGGCCACCTACACCGGGCTGCTCAAGCTGTTCCTCGACCAGGTGGGCACCGGCGACCTGGCCGGCGTGGTGGCCGTCCCGCTCATGCTGGGCGGCGGGCCGACCCACCACCTGGCGCCGGAGCTGCTGCTCAAGCCGGTGCTGGTCGAGCTGGGGGCGACCGCACCCACCCGCGGGCTCTACCTGCTGGAGAAGAGCTGGGACGACCCGGCGGCCCTGGACCCGTGGCTGGCCACCGCCGCGCCGCAGGTGGCCGCGGCGCGGCGGCGCTGAGGGGACGGCCGTCAGGGCAGGGGCGCCAGGCCCAGGTGGTCGCGCAGCGTCGTCCCCTCGTAGTCGGCGCGGAAGACACCGCGCTCCTGCAGCAGCGGGACGACGGCGTCGACGAAGGGGTCCAGCCCGCCGGGCACCAGGTGCGGCACGAGGATGAAGCCGTCGCTGGCGTCGGACTGCACCAGGTCGTCGATCTCCGCGGCCACCGTCTGCGGGCTGCCGACGAACGACTGCCGGCTCTGCACCTCGATCATCAGCTCGCGGATGGAGTAGCCCTTCTCCGCGGCGAGCTCGCGCCACTGCCGCGCGGTGGCCAGCGGGTCGCGGTACATGCGCACCTGCGCCCGGCCCTGGGCCACGTGGGTCTCCCCCACCAGCGGGTCGACGTCGGGCAGCGGGCCGTCGGGGTCGTAGTCGGACAGGTCGCGGTTCCACACCTGCTCGAGGAACCGCAGCGCCGTCTGCCCGGACACCTGCTGGCGGCGGATCTCGTGGGCGAGCTCCGCGGCCTCGGCGTCGGTGTCGCCGACGACGAACGTGGCCGCCGGCAGGATGAGCAGCTGGTCGGGCGTGCGCCCGTGCTTCCCCAGCCGGCCCTTGACGTCGCGGTAGAAGGCCTGGCCGGCCTCCTTGGTGGCGTGCCGGCTGAAGATCGCGTCGGCGGACGACGCGGCGAACTCGCGGCCCTCCTCCGAGTCGCCGGCCTGGAAGACGACCGGCCGGCCCTGCGGGCTGCGCGGCACGGAGAACTGCCCGGCGATGTCGAAGTGCGCGTCGGTGCGCGCGAACGCGCCCGGGTGCGGGTCGCGCAGGAAGACCCCGGACTCCTCGTCCGCGACCACCTCGTCGCCGCGCCACGAGTCGAACAGCTCCCACGTGGTCTGCAGGAACGTGCGGGCGCGCTCGTAGCGCTGGTCCTGCGGCAGGAAGCCGCCCCGGCGGAAGTTCTCGCCGGTGAAGGCGTCCCACGAGGTGACGACGTTCCAGGCGGCCCGCCCACCGGTGAGGTGGTCGAGGCTGGCGAACTGGCGGGCCACCTCGAACGGCTCGTTGAACGTCGAGTTGATCGTGCCGGTCAGGCCCAGCCGGTCGGTGACCGCGCCGAGGGCGGCCAGCACGGTGAACGTGTCCGGCCGGCCGACGACGTCGAGGTCGTAGATGGCCCCGTTCTGCTCGCGCAGCCGCAGCCCCTCGGCGAGGAACAGGAAGTCGAACTTCCCGCGCTCGGCGGTCTGCGCGAAGTGCACGAACGAGCTGAAGTCGATCTGGCTGCCCGACGCCGGGTCGCTCCAGACGGTGGTGTTGTTGACGCCCGGGAAGTGCGCGGCGAGGTGCACCTGCTTGGTCACGGTCTCTCCTGTCACGCGACGGTGGCGTCGTCGCGGGCGTAGCGGTTGGCCGGGCGCGGCAGGCCGAGCAGCCCGCGCAGCGTCCCCGCCCCTGCCTCGTACCCGGTGCGGAACGCGCCGCGGCGCTGCAGCTCGGGCACCAGGCCGCGGGTGATGGCGGTCAGGTCGTGCGGCAGCGCGCCGGGGCGCAGCCGGAACCCGGTGAGCCCGGCGGCGGCCCACTCCTGCAGCAGGTCGGCCAGGTCCGCCGGCGTGCCGGCGACGACGAGCGCGTCGCTGCGGTACTCCGCACCCGCCCGCTCGTCGAGGCGCTCCCTGCGCGCGCGGGCCGCGGCCGCGTCGTCGTCGAGGAAGACGACGACGTCGCCGAAGAGGTGCACCCGCTCGCCGGCACGGCCCGCGGCCTCCTGCGCCTGCCGCACCTCGGCGACGACGGAGCGGGCGTCGTCGGCGTCCCGCGGGGTGACGAAGCCGAGGTCGGCGGACGAGGCGACCAGCTCGTACGGGATGCGCTGGTGCGCCAGCGCCGCGACCAGCGGCTGGCCCTGCGGCGGGCGCGGGGTGATCGACGGGCCCTTGACCGAGAAGGAGCGGCCCGCGAAGTCGGTGTAGTGCAGCTTCTCGCGGTCGACGAACCGGCCGGTGGCGACGTCGCGGATCTCCGCGTCGTCCTCCCAGCTGTCCCACAGCCGGCGGACCACCTCGACCCAGTCGGCGGCCTCGTCGAACGCGTCGCGCAGCACCTGCTGCACGGCGGGGTCGTCGCGGTCGACGCGGGTCAACTCGGGGAACTCGCGCCGGCCGAACAACCGGGCCTCGTGCTGCGCCAGCGACACCCGCACCTGCACGCCGGCGCGCCCGCCGCTCACGAAGTCGAGAGTGGCGATCGCCTTGGACAGGTGGAACGGCTCGGTGTGGGTGACCAGGGCGGTCGGCACCAGGCCGATGTGCCGGGTGAGCGGCGCGACGCGGGCGGCGACGAGGACGGCGTCGAGCCGGCCGCGCACCCGGTCGGTGCGGTCGTCGGGCCGGAACCGGTCGTCGGACTGCAGCGCGAAGGAGTCCTCGAGGGTGACCAGGTCGAGCAGGCCGGCCTCGGCCTCGCCGACCAGGTCGGCCCAGTACCCGGCGGTGAACAGCTCCGCCGGGCGGGCGTCCGGCTCACGCCAGGCAGCGGGGTGCCAGCCGGCGCCGTCCAGGGCGACGGCCAGGTGCAGGTGGCCGGTGTCCAGGGGGTCAGGCACGGGAGGACTCCTCCAGCCGCTCGTACGGGATCCGCTCGCCGGCCTCCACGGCCACGGGCAGCCGGTTCTCCGCGGGCGGCAGCGGGCAGGTGGCCAGGTCGGTGTAGGCGCACGGCAGGTTGGTCGCCCGGGTGAAGTCCAGGAGGACCGAGCCGTCGGGGCCCGGCACGCCCAGTGCCAGCGACCGGTTGGCCGCGTAGGTAGTGACGCCGCTGGTGGCGTCGGTGAACAGCACCACGAGGCTGCCGGGGTCCTTGCCGGGGAAGGCGGTGAGCGCCAGCGGCTGACCGTCGAGCTCGAACTCGACGCGGCCGGGGGCGTCGTAGACGTGCAGCAGCCCGTCGACCGCGGCGCCCACCGTGGTCGGCCGCGGCTCGTCGAACGGGACGTAGCGGCCGGGGACGGCCCAGCGCGGGTCCGGCTCGTAGGCCGGCGTGCCGCGGAAGCGGGCGCGCAGCGGGTTGTCCGGGTGCCGCGGCCGCAGGATGTCGTGCCCGCCGCGCTTGGCGATCTCCAGCACGGTGTCGCCGTAGGCGGCCAGCACGCCGCCGCGCTCGGGGACGACGCCGAAGGAGTGCCGGCCGGCCAGCGGGACGCCGTCGAGGGCGAGCTCCTCGCCGGGGTCGAGGACGACCTCGACGCCGTCCGGGCCGGTGGACCAGGCGCCGGGCACGCCGTCGAAGCGCCGGGGGTCGCCGGTGAGCCAGTGCAGGGCGGTGACGGCGAGGAAGCCGTGCGGGTCGGCCAGCCGGGCCTCGTGCTGCCGGTGCCAGTCGGCCCAGGCGCGGGTGAAGACGTCCCGGTCGGGAAGGGTGGTGGTCATGACGCTCCTCGGACGGTGACGGCGGGGACGCCGCGCGGGCTGCCCACGGACACCACGATCCCACCGGCGGGTCGGCCACCGGCGCGTCGACCGCTCGTCGGGCAGCTCCCCCGGCGGCCCCGGCCGCCGTGTCGGGACGGGCGAGCGGGGGCGAGCTCGTGCCCGGTCGCTCCGGCTGTCGCCGCCTCCGCGGGACGGGCGTCACGAGCCGCTCCACCGGGCTGCCGCAGCGGTGGTCGGGACCGGTCGCGCGCGCCGGCCGGACGGGCGCCCCAGCGCGCGGAGCCCGAGCAGCAGGTCGAGGACGGCCTTGACCAGCAGGAAGGCGATCCCGGCGAGCACTAGGCACAGGAGGTCGGGGGTGGAGCCGAGCAGCAGCGGGACGGTGAACGGGGAGCCGAGCAGCAGGGTGCCCAGTCCCACGAACACCCCGAGGTACAGGGCTCCCGCGAGGAGGACGTCGAGCACGACGGTCGGCGCGAGGGCGCCCCACCGGCCGCGGCGTGTGGCCCGACCGGGCAGGGACGCCGCCCACCTCCGTCGCCGCCACAGCGACCACCCCATCGCCGCGAGGGCCAGGAGCGCGGCGGCGTCCACGACGGCGTAGGTCCACCCGAAGGCCCGGCTCGGGTCCGCCGCGGGCAGGCCGGCCAGCGCGTGCAGGCCGGCGCGGTAGGCAGCGGCCGGGTCGGTGAGGAAGCCGTTGCGGGCGGTCAGGACGACGAGGGCCTGCCCGGTGTCGGGCAGCAGCCCCACGTCGGCGTGGAACCCGACCTCGTCCCCGGTGTGGGCGACCACCCGGTGCCCGCCGACGCTGCCGATCCCCCACCCGAGGCCGTAGGATGCCGTGTCCTCGGCCGCGGCGCCGGGCGGCGTCGGCACGGCGGCGGTGTGCATGGCGCGCAGGCCGGCCGCGGAGATGACCCGGCGCCCCTGCCAGGTGCCGTCCCCGAGCTGGAACCGCAGGTAGGTCGCCAGGTCGTGCGCGGTGGAGACCAGCTGGCCGTCGGCCAGCGCGCCGTCGTACCACCGCGCGTCCTGGCCGACGCTCACCCCGAACCAGACCGTCGACCCCTCGGGCAGGCCGTCGGCCTCCGCGTCGGCGAGCCGGACGGAGCTGTGCGCCATGCCGAGCGGCGCGAACACCTCGTCCTCGACGTAGTCGCCGAAGGACCGCCCGGACACCCGCTCCACCAGCAGGCCCAGGACGGCGTAGTTGAGGTTGCAGTAGTGGAACGCGTCGCCGGGCCGGCTGACCGGCTCGACGTCCGCGGCTCCGGCGACCCGCTCGCGCAGCGACAGCCGCGGGTCCGCGTAGACGTCCAGCCCCGCCTCGGTGGGCAGTCCGCTGGTCTGCGCCAGCAGGTGCCGCACGGTGACGACGGCGGCCGGGTCGGCGGTGCGGAAGCCGGGCAGGTAGCGGGCGACGGGCGCGTCGAGGTCGACCAGGCCGCGGTCGGCCAGCTGCACGACCGCCAGCGCGGTGACGGTCTTGGTGACCGAGCCGATGACGAACGGGGTGTCGCCGTCGATGCCGGGACCCCAGCCCCCGGTCCGCACCCGCCCGCCGTCGACGACCGCGTAGGACGCCACGGGGACGGAGGACGCCGCCAGCTGGGCCCGCACCCGCTGCTCCACGCCGGTGGGGGCCACGCCGCCCGCCGGGGCGGCGGAGGCCGCCGCGCCCGGGAGGAGGACCAGCGCGCCCGCCACCCCGGCCACCACCCCGCCCGCCGTCGCGCGCGCCAGGCCGGGCGGCGTCCCGGCCCGCGTCCTCCGGCGGCGGAGCCGGGGCGCCGCACCCGCCGACGGACGGCGGGGTGGCCTCCGGTCGGCGAGGACCCACATGGCGGCGGCGAGCACCCACACGAACGCGAACACCCAGCCGTCCGCGCCGCTGCCCACCCCGTCGTCCCGGAGGAGGAGCCCGCCGAGGTTGACCAGGGCGTGGAACACCCCTGCGACCAGCAGGGAGGAGCCACGGCCGCGCTCCACGGCCACGCCCAGCACCACGGACATCGCCACGCCGGAGAGCACGAAGGCGCCGGCCACGACCACCCCGCGCGCGAACACCTGCACGTGCCAGGCGGTCCACAACAGGCCGACGACGGTGCTGGCCCCCAGCACGGGGAAACGGCGGCGCAGCAGCGGCTGGAGCAGGCACCGCCAGCCCAGCTCCTCGCCGCACGCGCCCAGCAGCGCCAGCGGGGCCACGACCACGAGCGGAGCGGTCAGGTCGCGCAGCGGCAGCACCTCGACCGGCCACCCCAGCCCGGCGCGGACCCCCACGTACGCGAGGAGGACGAGGGCCACGGTGCCCGTGACCGGACCCAGCCGGCGCACCGTGGCGGCGCTGCTCCCGCGGACGGTGGCCGCCACCAGGCTCCGCAGGTGTGGGAAGACCGCGAGCACGGCGGCCACCGCGATCGAGGGCGCGAACTGCACGAGGCTCCAGGCCTGGGGGCAGAACCGGGTCGCTCCCGCCACGCGCTGCAGCGCACCCGCGGCCGGCAGCGCGACCGCGCAGAACAGGACGACCGGCCGCCACGCCCACCGGTCGCCGTCCCGGCCGGTCGGTCCGGACACCTCGCTGGCCGCCATCGCGCTCCCCCCCCTCGCCGGTGTCCCGCTCGGGACGGCCCCGGACGCTAGGAGCGGCGGAGCCGGGTGCGCGTCAGCCGGCGGCGGGGTCCTCGACCTCCCCCGGGGAGGGCACGGCGAGGTCGCGTACCCGACCCGGGGAGGAGGCCGGGTGTCGTCCTGGAGGAGGACGCCACGGGCCCGGCCCGGCCCTACCGTGGCGGCCGTGGCGCACTCCCCCGCCCCCGCGCGACGGATCCCGCCCTGGCTCGCCGACGTCGCCCTGACCGGAGCCGTCACCGTGGTCACCGCGGCGCAGCTGCTGGCCGCGCCGGCCGCGGTCGCGGGCCAGCGGCCCGTCGACGCCGTCGCCTGGGCGCTGGCCGCGCTGGCCGCGCTGCCGGTCCTGCTGCTCCGGCGGCGGCCGTGGACGGCGATGGCGCTGACCTCCGCCGGGGTGGTCGGCTACAGCCTCCTGGGCCATCCGGAGTCGATCTCGGGCTACGGCGTCCTCGTCGCGCTCTACGGCGTGGCGGCGCGGTACCCGCGGCGGATCTCGCTCGGGGCGGTCCCGCTCGTGCTGGCGGGCATGGTCGTCTTCTCCCTCTCGTGGCCACAGGGGTACACCCTCAACGACGTGCTGGCCGACCTGCTGGTGACCGGCGCGATGTGGGCCCTGGGCGACGCGGCCCGCACGCAGCGGAGGCAGGCCCGCGCCCTGGCCGAGCGGGCCCGGGAGGCGGAGGCGAGCCGCGAGGCGCACAGCCGCGAGGCCGTCGTGCACGAGCGCCTGCGGATCGCCCGCGAGCTCCACGACGTGATGGCGCACAGCATGAGCGTCATCGCCGTCCAGGCCGGCGTCGGCCGTCACGTCATGGACCGCGACCCCGGGACCGCCCGCCGGGCGCTCGCCGTCGTCGAGGACACCAGCCGCCGCACGCTGGCCGAGATGCGCCAGCTGCTCGGCGTCCTCCGCGTCGATGACGAGGTCACCGACGACGTGGCCACCGCCACCGACGGCACCGCCACCGACGGCAGGGCCACCGACGGCAGGGCCACCGACGGCAGGGCCGCCGGCGACGGCGCCGCACCGGCGGGCGCGGCGGCAGGAGCGGCGACCCGCGCCCCGCAGCCGGGGCTCGACCGGCTCGGGGAGCTGCTGGCCACGGCCCGGGCAGCCGGGTCCGCGGTCACGCTGTCGACGTCGGGGACGCCCCGGCCGCTGACCGCCCAGCTGGACCTGGCCGCCTACCGCATCCTGCAGGAGGCGCTGACCAACGCCGCGAAGCACGCTGGCCCGGCGACGGTCGAGGTCGCGCTCACCTGGCGCGACGACGGCCTGCTGATCGAGGTGGACGACGACGGGCCCGGGCCGGCGAGCGGTCGGCCCGGCGGCGGCTACGGGCTGGTCGGCCTGCGCGAGCGCGCCGCCTCGGTCGGCGGGGACCTCGAGACCGGGCCCGGACCGCGCGGCGGCTTCCTCCTCCGCGCGAGGCTGCCGCTGCCCGTGCGGCCGGCACCGGCGCCGCAGGGCCTGGCGTGACCGTCCGCGTGCTCGTCGTCGACGACCAGGAGCTGGTCCGGGCCGGCTTCTGCGCCCTGCTGCGCGACGACGGCCTCGAGGTCGTGGGCGAGGCCGGCGACGGGCAGGAGGCCGTCGAGCTGGCCTGCGCCCACCGCCCCGACGTCGTCCTCATGGACGTCCGGATGCCGGTGATGGACGGCATCGAGGCCACCCGGACGATCCTGGAGCGCTGCCGGGCCGACGACGGGAGCCGGCCGCGGGTCCTGGTCCTCACCACCTTCGACCTCGACGACCACGTGTTCGCGGCCCTGTACGCCGGCGCCTCCGGCTTCCTGCTCAAGGACACCCGGCCGGTCGAGCTCCTCGCCGCGGTCCGGGTCGTCGCCCAGGGCGACGCGCTGCTCTCCCCTGACCTCACCCGCCGGCTCATCGCCGAGTTCACCCGCGGTCCCGACCCCTCCTGGCGGCCGTCCACGGTGCGCCTCGACGGCCTGACCGACCGGGAGGTCGACGTCCTGCGGCTGGTCGGGACCGGCCGCAGCAACCAGGAGATCGCCCGCGAGCTGTTCGTCACCGAGGCGACGGTGAAGACCCACCTGGGCCGGGTCACGGCCAAGCTGCACCTGGGCAGCCGCGCGCAGGCCGTCGTGGTCGCCTACGAGAGCGGGCTGGTCAGACCCGGATCGCCCCACACCCGGCCCGCGGCCTCCGGCCGGTCCCCCGCTGTAGGCGACACCACCGACCGGTTCGGTCGGTAGACCGACCGATACGGTCGGCCCGCCGTACGGTGGACCCCGTGGGACGACCGTTCCGGCAGCAGGTGGACGAGGGCATCCTCGACCGCGCCGCCGCCCTCTTCGCCCGTCGCGGCTTCGCCAAGACGTCCGTGCAGGACGTCGCGGCCGCCGTCGGCCTGTCCAAGGCCGGGCTGCTGCACCACTTCCCCTCCAAGGACGCGCTGTACGGGGCCGTCCTCGCCCAGGCCGACACGTTCGGCAAGCAGGTCCTCGACGAGGTGCGCGACCTCCCGGCCGGTGCCGAGCGCGACCGGCGCGCCGTGGAGGTGCTGGTCGACGTCGCCCTCGCCCACCCCGGCCTGGTCGCCCTGCTGCTCGCCCCGGTCACCCGGCTCGAGGGCACCCGGATCGGTGGCACCCGGATCGGTGGCACCCGGATCGATGGCACCCGGATCGACGGCGTCGAGGACCCGGACACCTCGGTGCCCGAGCTGGTGCTGCAGGTCTTCGGCGTCGACCGCGAGGCCACCGAGCCGCAGCGCCTCGTCCGGGTCCTCGGGGCGCTGGCCGCGCTCGCCGTCCTGACCCTCGCGGCCCACGCCGAGGACCGCACCACCGCGTGGCGGCCGCACGTCGTCGCCACCTGCACCGACGCGCTGGGCCACCGCCGCCCCGGCGCCGCCCTCCCCACCCCCGACCAGGCGGAGGCCTGATCAGCATGGCTGTGTTGTTGTCCCGGCTCGGCGCCTCCTCGCACCGGCACCGGCTGTCCGTCCTCCTCGTCTGGCTCGTCGTCCTCGTCGCCGGCGGCGTCGGTGCGGTCACCCTGGCCGGCGAGACCACCAACTCCTTCTCCATCCCCGGGCAGGAGTCGACGACCGCGCTGGAGCGGATCGGCGAGGAGTTCGGCGTGAGCGGCGGCGCGAGCGCCCGGGTGGTCGTGCAGGCCCCCGACGGCGCTCAGCTGACCTCGCCGGACAACGCCGCGGCGGTCACCGCGCTGGCCGGCGAGCTGGCGCAGCTGCCGGGTGTCGCGTCGGCGACCAACCCGCTGGACCCGGCGGCGCCCGCGGTCAACGCCGACCAGACCACCGGCTACAGCACCGTCACCTACGACGCCGCGCCGGGCGAGGTCACGCCCGAGGAGCAGGACGCGCTGCTGACCGCCGTCGACGACGCCCGCGACACCGGGCTGACCGTCGAGGTCGGCGGCGAGGCCGTCCAGGAGCCGCCGCACGTCGGGGGTCCCGCGGAGGCGATCGGTGTCGTCGTCGCGCTCGTGGTCCTCGCCGTCACCTACGGCACGCTGGTGATGGCCGGGCTGAACCTGCTGACCGCGCTGGTCGGCGTGGGCATCGGGGTCCTGGGCATCACGATCGCCACCGGCTTCACCGACCTGTCCTCGACGACGCCGACGCTCGCGGCGATGCTCGGCCTGGCCGTCGGCATCGACTACACGCTGTTCATCGTCACCCGCTTCCGCCAGGAGCTGCGCCGGGGCGCCGACGTCGGCACCGCGGTCGCCATCGCCACGGGGACCGCGGGCTCGGCCGTGGTCACCGCCGGTCTCACCGTGGTCATCGCGCTGGTCGGCCTGTCGGTCGTCGGCATCCCGTTCCTGACCCAGATGGGCGTGGCCGCGGCCGCCACGATCGTCGTCGCCGTCCTCATCGCCCTCACCCTGGTGCCGGCCGTCCTCGGGTTCCTCGGCACCCGGGCGCTGCCCCGCCGGCACCGGCCGACGGGCGGCCGCCACGTGCGGCACGGCGCCCACGAGGCCGCCCGGCGCAGCTTCCTGGCCGGGTGGGTCGCCACGGTCACCCGGCACCGGGCCGTGTCGCTGGTGCTGGCCGTGGTGGCCCTGGGCGCGGTCGCCGTCCCGTTCTTCTCGATGCAGACGACGCTGGTGCAGACCCCCGCCAGCGACAGCACCCAGGCCCGCGCCCAGGAGCTGCTCGCCGACGGCTTCGGCGAGGGCGTCAACGGCCCGATCACCGTCCTGTTCGAGGGCGACGGCGCGGCCGAGGCCGCGGCCGGGGTCAGCGGCGCGGTCACCGGCCTCGACGACGTCGCGCTGGTCACCCCGCCGGTGCCCGACGCCGACGACACCGCGGCGCTGCTCACGGTCGTCCCGCGGTCGGGTCCCACGGACCCGGCCACCGAGCAGCTCGTCGCCGACCTGCGCGACCTGCTCGCCGGCACCGACGGGGTCCGGGCGTCGGTGACCGGCCAGACCGCGGTCAGCGTCGACGTCGCGCGGAGCCTGGACGAGGCGATGCCGGTCTACCTGGCGCTCGTGGTCGGCCTGGCGCTGGTCCTGCTGGTGCTGGTCTTCCGCTCACTGCTGGTGCCGCTGGTCGGCGTCCTGGGCTTCGTGCTCACCATCGGTGCCTCGCTCGGGGCGACCGTCGCGGTGTTCCAGTGGGGCTGGCTGGCCGACGTGGTCAACCTCGACGGGACCGGGCCGCTGATCAGCCTCACGCCGATCCTGGTCATCGGCATCCTGTTCGGCCTGGCGATGGACTACCAGATCTTCCTGGTGTCGCGGATGCACGAGGCGCACGCGCACGGCGCCCCGCCGCTGGAGGCGATCCGCACCGGCTTCCGGCAGGCGGCGCCGGTCGTCGTCGCGGCCGCGCTGATCATGTTCAGCGTCTTCGCCGGGTTCGTCCCCGCCGGCGAGGCGACCATCAAGTCGATCGCCTTCGCGCTGGCCGCCGGCATCCTCTTCGACGCCTTCGTCGTCCGCATGGTGCTGGTGCCGGCCGCGCTGGCGCTGCTCGGCCACCGGGCGTGGTGGCTGCCCCGCTGGCTGCGCTGGCTGCCCGTCCTCGACGTGGAGGGCGCCGGCCTGCAGCGTCCGGCCGCCGCCGAGGACCGGCCCGAGATGGTCGGCGCCGCCGGGCGCTGACCCCGCCCTCCGGGGCCCCGCCGCGCGCGGGGCCCCGGGACGGCGTCAGCTGGTGAGCATGCCGCCCTCCACCGGGATCGTCGTCCCGGTGACGTAGCCGCCGGCGTCGCTGACGAGGAAGACCAGCGCGGCGGCCAGCTCCATCGGGTCACCGGGCCGGCCGGCGAGGACGCGGCCCATCTGCTGGTCGAGGTAGCCCTCCGGGTACTGGTCGGTCATCTCCGAGGCGAAGAAGCCCGGGGCCAGCGCGTTGACCCGGATGCCCTTGCGCCCGGTCCACTGCTGGGCCAGGTCGCGGGTCAGGCCGATCAGCCCCGCCTTGCTCGCCGCGTAGGCCGCCTGCGGCAGCCCGGCGGTGGTCAGCCCCAGCACGCTGGAGATGTTCACGATCGAGCTGCCCGGCTGCATGACCCGCCCGCAGGCCTGCGCCATCCAGTAGCAGCCGTTGAGGTTGACGTCGATGACCTGCCGGAACTCCTCGGGCTTCTCCCGGGTGGCCGGCGCCGCGGTGCCGATGCCGGCGTTGTTGACCAGGACGTCGACCCGGCCGAACTCCGCCATCGCGGCGTCGACCAGACCCTGGCAGTCCTCCACCTGCGCGACGTCGGTGCGCACGGTGATCGCCCGGCGTCCGGCCGCCTCGACCGCCTCCCTGGTGGCGGCCATGCGGTCCTCCCGCCGCGCGCCCAGGGCGACGTCGGCCCCCGCCTGCGCCAGCGCTCGGGCGAACACCACGCCCAGCCCCGAGGACGCCCCCGTCACGATCGCCACCCGGCCGTCGAGCCGGAACATGTCCAGGACAGTCCTGTCCGCCACGAGCGCACTCCTTCCGTCGGTCCCTCTGTCGGTCCCCCCGACCCCACCGGGACCGTAACCGTGGTGTGGGGTGTATCACCGGCGGGGCGGGTAGGGAGCCCCCGCCAGCCGGTCCGCACACGGAGGAGGTCCGTCCATGACGTCGGGGACACCGTCGGGGTCGCCGCAGTGGCGGCAGGCGTTCGACGCCGTGGAGCGCCGCGTCACCCCGCACGCGGAGAACCTCGTCCGGACGCCGGGGTTCGCCACCGGCGTCGCCCTCGTCCGCCGCGCGCAGAACCTCGCCCGCGACGGCGCCCGCGGGGTGTCGGCCCGCGCCTGGCACCTGCTCAACCTGCCGGCCGGCACCGACCTGGCCCGCCTGCGCGCCCAGATCGGCGCGCTCGACCGGGAGGTCCGGCGGCTGACCGTGCAGCTGGAGAACGAGCGGCGCCGTCCCCGCGCCACCGCCGACGCGACCCCGGAGGAGCCCGATGCCGACGGTGCCCAGCCCGCAAGCAGTCCTCGACCGCGTCCGGCGCGACGTCGAGCGCAACGCCCTGCGGGCACGTAACGGCATCAAGCTCGTCGCCGGCGTCGACCGGCCCGGCGTCGGGCTCACGCCCAAGGACGTCGTCTGGGAGCGCGGCCGCACGCAGCTGTGGCACTACCGCAGCGACAAGGTGCGGTACTCCCCGCCGCTGCTCGTCGTGTTCAGCCTGGTCAGCCGCAGCTACATCCTCGACCTGACGCCGGGCAACAGCTTCATCGAGCAGCTGCTCGACGCGGGCTTCGACGTGTACATGGTCGACTGGGGCGAGCCGGACGCCCGCGACGCGCAGAACCGGCTCGAGGACTACGTCGACGACTACGTCCCCGCCGCCGTCGAGCGGGTGCGGGAGATCTCCGGCGCCGACGAGGTCAACCTCTTCGGCTACTGCTTCGGCGGCGACCTCTCCCTGCTCTACGCCGCCCACCACCCCGACGCACCGGTGCGCAGCCTCACCGTCCTCGCCACCCCGGTCGACTTCACGCAGATGGGCCCGATGGCCGACGTCTTCCGCGGCGGCCTCGAGGTCGACGACGTGGTGGACGAGGACGGCAACGTGCCGCCGCGGGTGGTGGTGCAGGGCTTCAAGACCCTCACCCCCACGGCCGAGGTCACCCGCTACGTGACGCTGTGGGAGAAGCTCTGGAGCGACGAGTACGTCTCGGCCTACCAGGCGATGACCGGCTGGTCGGACGACCACATCCCCTTCCCCGGGGCGGCCGCGCGCGAGACGGTGCAGATGCTCGTGCGGGACAACGGGATGGTCACCGACCGGCTGACCGTCGGCGGTGACCGGGTGCACCTGTCCGACATCCGGTGGCCGTTCCTGACCGTGCGGGCCGACCGGGACCACATCGTGCCGCCGGACGCGACCGCGCCGCTGATCGACCTGGTCGGCTCGGAGGACAAGCACGAGCTGCGGCTCAAGGCCGGCCACATGGGCCTGGTCGTCGGCCGGACGGCGGCGAAGACGACGGTGCCGGAGATCATCGACTTCCTCCGGCGACGCAGTGACGAGACCGCGCCCGGCCCGGCGGCCGGGCAGGAGGAGGACCAGTGACGGTGGAGGTCCTCGAGCTGCAGGAGGCGCACTGTGACGCCCTGCTGCGCTTCTTCGGCGGGCTGCCCGAGGGCGACCTGACGTTCATCGAGGAGGAGGTCACCGACCCCGACGTCGTCCGGTCGTGGGCGACGGGGAAGGCCGGTGGTCGGCGGTGGGTGGCCGTGGACGGCGACTCCGGCGAGGTGGCCGGCTACGTCGCCGTCCGCCCGCTCACCGGCTGGTCGTCGCACGTGGGCGAGGTGCGGCTGGTCGTCTCCCCCACCCGGCGCGGCTCGGGGCTGGGCCGGCAGCTGGCCCGCCTGGCCCTGGTGTCGGCGGTCGGCGACGGGCTGGCCAAGCTGGTGGTCGAGGTGGTCGCCGAGCAGGGCGCGGCGCTGGCGCTGTTCACCGACCTCGGCTTCACCGGCGAGGCGCTGCTGCGCGACCACGTCCGCGACCGCGAGGGGCAGCTGCGCGACCTGATGGTGCTGGCCCACCACGTCGACGAGACCTGGGCCGGCATGGCCACCGTCGGCCTGGACGAGGCGCTCGGCCAGGACCTGAGCTGACCTGCGGGGCGCCCCCGCAGGTCGGCTCACCCTCCCGTGACCCGGCCGCCGTCGACGGCGACGCGGCGGGTGGTCGCGACCGCCTCGAGCATCCGGCGGTCGTGGGTCACCAGCAGCAGCGTGCCGGGATAGGCGGCCAGCGCCGACTCGAGCTGCTCGATGGCCGGCAGGTCCAGGTGGTTGGTGGGCTCGTCGAGCACCAGCACGTTGACCCCGCGGGCCTGCAGCAGCGCCAGCGCCGCGCGGGTGCGCTCGCCCGGGGACAGCGAGGTGGCCGGGCGCAGCACGTGCTCGGCGGTGAGCCCGAACTTCGCCAGCAGGGTGCGCACCTCGGCGGTCGGCCAGTCGGGCACCTCCGCGGCGAACGCGTCGAGCAGCCGGCGCTCGCCGACGAAGAGCCCGCGCGCCTGGTCGACCTCGCCCAGCCGCACCGCCGGGCCGAGCGAGGCGCTGCCGGAGTCCAGCGGCACCCGCCCCAGCAGCGCGCCCAGCAGGGTCGTCTTGCCCGACCCGTTGGGCCCGGTGATGGCCACCCGGTCGCCCCAGTCGACCTGCAGGCTCACCGGCCCGAGCGTGAACCCGCCCCGCCGGACGACGGCGTCGCGCAGCGTGGCGACGACGGCCCCGGCGCGCGGCGCGGCGGCGATGGTCATCCGCAGCTCCCACTCCTTGCGGGGCTCCTCGACCACCTCCAGCCGCTCGATGCGCCGCTCGGTCTGCTTGGCCTTCGCGCCCTGCTTCTCCGCCGTCGCCCGGTTGTGCGCCTTGATGAACTTGTCCGGGTCCTTCTGCTTCTTCACGGCGTCCCGCACGCCCTTGGCCAGCCAGTTGCGCTGCATCCGCGCCCGGGCCTCGAGGTCGGCCCTCGTCTCGGCGTACTCCTCGTACTCCTCGCGCGCGTGCCGGCGGGCCACCTCCCGCTCGGCCAGGTAGGCGTCGTACCCGCCGTCGACCACCCGGACCAGCTGCTGGGCCAGGTCGAGCTCGACGACGCGGGTGACCGTGCGCGACAGGAACTCCCGGTCGTGGCTGACCAGCACGATGCCCGCGCGGTTGCCGGCGACGAAGGCCTCCAGCTGCTCGAGGCCGGCCAGGTCGAGGTCGTTGGTGGGCTCGTCGAGCAGCAGGACGTCGTGGCGCGACAGCAGCAGCGCGGCCAGCCCGACCCGCGCCGCCTGGCCACCCGACAGCGAGGGCATCGGCGCACCCGGGTCGACACCGGGAGCGACGTCGGCCAGCACCTGACCGAGCCGCTCGTCGAGGTCGGCGCCGCCGAGGGCCAGCCACCGCTCCAGCGCCTCGCCGTAGGCGTCGTCGGCACCGGGCCGGCCGGCGGTGAGGTCCTCGGTGGCGGCGTCCAGGGCGGCCTGCGCGGCGGTGACGCCGGTGCGGCGGGCCAGCGCCGCGGCGACGGTCTCGCCCTCGCGCCGCTCGCGCTCCTGCGGCAGGTGGCCGACGGTCGCCGTCGGCGGGCTCAGCGCGATCGAGCCGGACTCGGCCGGCAGCTCGCCGGCCAGCGTGCGCAGCAGCGTGGACTTGCCGGCGCCGTTGACGCCGACCAGCCCGACGACGTCACCGGGGGCGACGACGAGGTCGAGGTCGGAGAAGAGGACGCGGGCTCCGTGGCCGGCGGCCAGGCCGCGCGCGACGAGGGTGGCGCTCATGAGGTGCTCCCGGGAGGACGGTCGGATCCACACGACGTCGGTCTCGGGGCTCACAGCACGGGGCCACCATAGCGCGCGACCGGCTCAGCCGTCCTCGTCGTTCCCCGGGTCGGCGCCCTCGAACAGGCCGCCCACGTCGTCCTCCGGGCCGGTGGCCAGCACGTCGTCGGTCAGCTCGTCGAGCATCTCCTCCAGGGCGTTGTCGTCCTCTCCCGGCGGCCGGCGCTGCACCAGCCACGGCTGCAGTTGCTCGTAGCCGCGCACCGAGACCCGGCGCAGCGGCCGCACCCGGTAGCCGTGCAGGCCGCGCAGGTGACCGGCGAGCACACGGTCGACCAGCACCGTCCCAGGCCGGGCCAGCGAGGTCAGCCGGCTGGCCAGGTTGACCACCGGTGAGTAGACGTCGCCCAGCCGCGTGAGCACCGTGCCGTGGGCGGCCCCCACCCGCAGCGGCGGGCGGTCCTCGGTCTCCCACGCGTCGGGCAGGGTCAGCCCGATCTCGACGGCGTCGACGGCCGAGGCAGCGGTGTACAGGACGCCGTCGCCGACGGTCTTGACGACCCGGCCGTGCGAGCGGGCGATCACCTCGGTGGCCGTCGCCTCGAACGCCTCGACCATCGCGCCGAGCTCGCGGCCGTCCATGCCGCGCGAGCGGGCGGTGTAGTCGACCAGGTCGGCGAAGCCGACGGCCAGCTCCCGCCGGTCCCCCGGCGCGTCGGCCGACAGCAGCCGGTCGACGTTCGCCGCCAGGTGCCGGCGCCACACGTAGTCCTGGGTGCGGGTCAGCAGCGGCAGCAGCACCTCGGCGGCGGCCACGGCGTCGGCCCTCCCGTGCTCCCGGGCCTGCCGGGTGAGGACCTCGGCGAGCATGTCGGTCTGCCAGTCGGCCAGCCGCGACAGCGCCTGCGCGGTGGCCCGGGCGATCGAGGCCTCGGTGTCGGCGTCGACGAAGCCGGAGTCGATGAGCGCCGTGAGGGTCCCCAGTGCCCCGACGTCGGCGAGGGTGAAGGCGGGGTCGTCGTCGGCGACGTCGGGGAACCCGAGCGCCCGCCACAGCCGCTGGGTGCGCTCGGGCGGCATGCCGGCGGCCTCGGCGACCTGCAGCCGGGTCAGCCGGCGCGGCCCGCCGAGCAGCAGGCGCTCGAGCGCGTCCCGGATCGCGGAGTCCGGGTCCCGTCCGGGAGGGTCCGTGCCGGGGGCGTCCATGGCGGCCGGACCGGCGGTCAGTCGGTGGCGTGCACGACGGGCTCGCCTCGGCCCGGCCGCCGGGGACCGCTCGCGCGGAGGGAGGGGACGGAGCCGTCCGTGCCGACCACGATCGTCCGGTAGGCGCTCACGGCGCGACTCTAGTGACCGGCGGACGGCACCGTGCCGCCGGTCACGCCGACTCGGGGACCTCGCGCGGAACCGCCCGGGGAGGGCGTGTCGCGACTGACGGGGCTGCCGTCCGCGGGGCCGCGTGGGCCAGGATGGCCGGTGCACGGGGGTGGACGACGAGGGGAGACAGGACAATCGCGACCACGGCCAGCGACGCGGCCGGTCACCGCGGACCCGTACGGGTCGAGGTGTCGGGCCTGACCAAGAGCTTCGGTCCCGTGCGGGCGGTCACCGACCTCGGCTTCACCGTGGAACCGGGCGCGGTCACCGGTTTCCTCGGCCCGAACGGAGCGGGCAAGACCACGACGCTGCGCATGGTGCTCGGCCTGATCACGCCCGACGCCGGCACCGCGACCTTCGACGGCGCCCCCTACGCGGCGCTGCCCGACCCGGTGCGCACCGTCGGCGCGGTCCTCGAGACCGCCTTCCACCCCGCCCGCTCCGGGCGCGACCACCTGCGGGTCTACTGCCGCGCCGCGGGCCTGTCCCCCGCCCGCGCCGACGAGGTCCTCACCACCGTCGGCCTGGCCGCGGCCGGCCGGCGCCGCGCCGGGGGCTACTCCCTGGGCATGCGGCAGCGGCTGGCCCTGGCCACCGCCCTGCTGGGCGACCCGCCGGTGCTGGTGCTCGACGAACCGGCCAACGGCCTCGACCCCGAGGGCATCCTGTGGCTGCGCGGCTTCCTGCGGCACCTGGCCCACGACGAGGGCCGGACGGTCCTGGTCTCCAGCCACCTGCTGGCGGAGATGGAGCAGACCGCCGACCGCGTGGTCATCGTGGGCGCCGGCCGGCTGGTGCGGCAGGGCTCGATCGCCGAGCTGCGCTCCGGCGCGCACGGCGCCGGCACCGTGCTCGCGCGCAGCCCGGAGGCCGGCCGGCTCGCCGCCGTGCTCGCCGACGCCGGCCTCGACCCCGCCCGCGACGAGGACGGTGTGGTGACCGTGACCGGGTCGACGCCGGCCGAGGTCGGCGCCCGCGCCTTCGCCGCCGGGGTGGAGCTGCACGAGCTGCGGGCCGAGACCACCGGCCTGGAGGACCTCTACTTCCGGCTCACCGCCGGGCAGGAGCAGTTCGCCGCCGGCTCCCCCACCCCGACCCCCGAGGGAGCCGCGCGATGACCGGGCTCGTCCGCGCCGAGTGGACCAAGCTGTTCACCACGCGCGTCTGGATCGGCCTGCTGGTCGGCGCCTGCGTGCTCGTCGCCGGGTTCAGCATCCTGTTGACCGCCTTCGCCGGGAACGCCCGGAGCCCGGTCCCCTCCGTCGGCAGCGACGTCTACGAGCAGCTGGCCTTCGCCACCAGCACGAACGTCGTCGTCCTGTTCCTCATCCTCGGCGTCATCGGGACGACCCAGGAGTACCGGCACCGGACGGCGACACCGACGTTCCTGACCACACCCCGCCGGGGCCGCGTGGTGGCGGCCAAGCTGCTGGCCTACGCGCTGGCCGCCGTCCCGCTGGCGCTGGTGGTGCTGGCCGTCAACGTCCTGGTCGTCTACGTCGCCGCCGGCGCGCGCGGCGCCGTGCCCGACCTCGACGGGGACGACCTCCGCGTCCTGCTCAGCAGCGGGCTCGCGCTCGTGGTCTACGCGGTCATCGGGGTGGGCATCGGCGCCCTGCTGCGCAACCAGGTCGGGGCCATCGTCGGCGCGCTGGTCTACCTCTACGTGGTCGAGCCGATCATCCGGCAGATCCCGGCCACCGCCGCCGCGTACAAGTGGATGCCGGGCGGCGGGCTCGAGGCGCTGACCGCCACCCTCCAGGCCCCGGACCTGCTCGGGCCCGCCGCTGGCGGCCTGTTGCTGCTCGGCTACGGTCTGCTCACCGCTCTGCTCGGCACGGTCCTCGCCGTCCGCCGTGACGTGGTCTGAGCCCGGGCGCCGCACGGAGGACGGGGGACCCCGGATGACGACCCGCATGACCGCGTCGCGCCTCGCGCGGCTGGTGGCCGCCGGCGACGTCGCCGGGGTGCGGACGGCGGTCGCCGACGCCTCCCGGCTCCTGACCGGCACGGTGGAACACGCCGGTGAGACCGGCTGGACGCCGCTGCACCTGGCCGCCGCAGCCGGCCGGGAGGACGTCGTGCGGGTCCTGGTCGGTGCCGGTGCCGACCTCACGGCCCGCACGGAGTCCGGGCGCACGCCGCTGCACGTGGCCGTCGAGCACGCCCCCGGGCTGGTGGAGGTGCTCGGCGAGCTGGGTGCCGTGCCGGACGCGCCGGCCGCGGCCTCCCTCGACGACGCCCGCCGGCTGGCCCGCGAGCTCGACGCCGGCGCCCCGCTCACCGACCCGGCCAGCGGCCTGGACCTGCTCACCCTCGCCGCGGCCGGCGGCGCCGCGCAGACCCTGCGGCTGCTGCTCGACCGCGGCGCCGACCCCGACGGCGGCGCGCTGGCCGCCGCGGCCACGCTCCGGCGGGCCGACCTGGTGCGCGTGCTGCTGGCGGCCGGCGCGTCGGTCGACCGGCGCGACCCCGACACCGGGCGCACACCACTGCACGAGGCCGTGTCGGCCGGCGCGGGCGGCGACGCGCCCGAGGTGGTGCGCGTGCTGCTGGCCGCCGGGGCCGACGTCAACGCCACCACCAGCGACGGCGCCAGCGCCCTGGACATCAGCCGGGTCGCCGCAGCCCGCTCCCGGCGCGACGACGCAGGTCAGGCGCGGGCCGTGGACGGCCTGGTCGACCTCCTGGTCGCCTCCGGCGCCACGGATTGACCCACCGCACCGACGGGCCGCGGACCGTCTCCTGGCGCCCGCGTTCCGCCGTTCGGCCCCACCGACGGGCGTAGACTCCGGCCCCGGCTCAGAGACGTCCCCCGACGACGACGAAGAAGGCACCCGACCCGTGTCACGCGACAACTCACCCCGGCCGTCCACCACCTCCTCCTCCTCCGCGGTGGCGGGATTCGGCACCAACGAGTGGCTGGTCGAGGAGATGTACCAGCAGTTCCTCGCCGACCCCTCCAGCGTGGACCAGGCCTGGCACGAGTTCTTCGCCGACTACCGGCCGGGCAGCCCCGTCGCCGCCAGTGACGACCGCGAGCGCGGCTCCGCCACGCCGACCGACGACACCGCCCCCGCCCCTGCCCCGGCCGCCCCGGCCTCCGGCAACGGGTCGGCGAACGGCGCGGCCCCCGCCGCCCGCGCGCAGCAGCCCGCCCCCGCGGCCGCCGCCACCTCCCCCGAGCGCCCCGCCGTCGCCGACGCCGCCGGCTCGGCCACCCGGCCCAGCAGCCCCGCCGTCGCCCCGGACGCGCCGGAGCCCGCCCCGCGGTCCACTCCCGTCGCCGAGCGGACCGAGGCCACCGTGGTCGGCCGCGCCTCCGACCGCGCCGACCAGCAGCGCGCGGCCTCCCCCGCCGCCGCGCCGGAGCCCGCCGCCAAGGCCGCACCGAAGGCCGCACCGAAGGCCCCCGAGGCCCCGGCCGCCGACGGGCCGAAGCGGACGCCGCTGCGCGGCGCCGCCGCCAGCGTCGTGAAGAACATGAACGCCTCGCTGACCGTGCCGACGGCGACCAGCGTGCGCTCGGTGCCGGCCAAGCTCCTGGCCGACAACCGCATCGTCATCAACAACCACCTCAAGCGGGCCCGCGGCGGCAAGGTCTCCTTCACGCACCTGATCGGCTACGCGCTGGTCCGGGCGCTCGACGACTTCCCGGAGATGAACGCCTCCTTCACCGAGGTCGACGGCAAGCCGACCCTGGTGCAGCCCGAGCACGTCAACTTCGGCCTGGCCATCGACCTGCCCAAGTCCGACGGCAGCCGGTCGCTCGTCGTCGCCTCGATCAAGGCCGCCGAGACGATGGACTTCGCCCAGTTCTGGGGCGCCTACGAGGACGTCATCCGCCGCGCCCGCGCCGGCAAGCTGACCCTCGAGGACTTCTCCGGCACCACCATCAGTCTGACCAACCCGGGCACCGTCGGCACCAACCACTCCGTGCCGCGGCTGACCGCCGGCCAGGGCGCGATCATCGGCGTCGGCGCCATGGAGTACCCGGCGGAGTTCCAGGGGATGAGCCCCCAGGCGCTCACCGAGATGGCGGTCAGCAAGACCATCACGCTGACCTCCACCTACGACCACCGGATCATCCAGGGCGCCCAGTCCGGCGACTTCCTGCGCCGGCTGCACCAGCTGCTGCTGGGCGAGGACGGCTTCTACGACGAGGTCTTCCGCTCGCTGCGCCTGCCCTACGAGCCGGTGCGCTGGATGCCCGACGTGCGGGTCGGCCGCGAGGGGCAGATCGACAAGGAAGCCCGGGTCATCGAGGTCATCGAGGCCTACCGGCGCAACGGCCACCTCATGGCCGACACCGACCCGCTCGAGTTCAAGGTCCGCAGCCACCCCGACCTGGACATCCTCCAGCACGGCCTGACCCTGTGGGACCTCGACCGCGAGTTCCCGGTCGGCGGGTTCGCCGGCGAGCGGACCATGCCGCTGCGCGACATCCTCGGCGTCCTGCGCGACTCCTACTGCCGCACCGTCGGCGTGGAGTACATGCACATCACCGACCCCGAGGAGCGCCAGTGGCTCCAGGAGCGCATCGAGGTCAAGCACGCCCAGCCCGACCGCGACAAGCAGAAGCACGTGCTCGGCCGGCTCAACGCCGCCGAGGCGTTCGAGACGTTCCTGCAGACGAAGTACGTCGGGCAGAAGCGGTTCAGCCTCGAGGGCGGTGAGTCGCTGATCCCGGTGCTCGACGAGGTGCTCATCGCCTCCACCGACCACGGCCTCGACGAGGTCGCGATCGGCATGCCGCACCGCGGCCGGCTCAACGTGCTGGCCAACGTGCTCGGCAAGAGCTACGCGAAGATCTTCGGTGAGTTCGAGGGCAACATCGACCCCGGCACGGTCCAGGGCTCCGGCGACGTCAAGTACCACCTGGGCGCCGAGGGCACCTTCCGCAACCCGTTCCGGTCCGACGCCGAGATCGCCGTCTCCCTGGCGAGCAACCCCTCGCACCTGGAGACGGTCAACCCCGTCCTCGAGGGCATGGTCCGCGCCAAGCAGGACATGATCGACAAGGGCGAGGGCGGCTTCACCGTCCTGCCGGTCCTGCTGCACGGCGACTCGGCCTTCGCGGGCCAGGGCGTCGTCCAGGAGACGCTGAACCTCTCCCAGCTGCGCGGCTACCGCACCGGCGGCACCGTGCACGTCGTCGTCAACAACCAGGTCGGGTTCACCACCAGCCCGGCCGCGGCCCGCTCGAGCCTCTACTCGACCGACGTCGCCCGGATGATCGGCGCTCCGGTCTTCCACGTGAACGGCGACGACCCCGAGGCCTGCATCCGCGTGGCCCGGCTGGCCGTGGAGTACCGGCAGGCGTTCACGAAGGACGTCGTCATCGACCTCGTCTGCTACCGCCGCCGCGGGCACAACGAGGGCGACGACCCGTCGATGACCCAGCCGCTGATGTACGACATCATCGACCGCAAGCGCTCGGTCCGGAAGCTCTACACCGAGGCGCTGGTCGGCCGCGGCGACATCACCCTGGTCGAGGCCGAGGAGGCGCTCAAGGACTTCCGCGACCAGCTGGAGCGCGCCTTCGCCGAGACGCACGACGCGAGCGACACGGCCAAGCCCCAGCCGGTCATGGACCCGCGCACCCCGGAGCAGTCGACGGTCGCGACGGCGATCAGCACCGAGGTCCTCAAGACCATCGGCGACGCGCACGTCTCCTTCCCGCAGGACTTCACCGCGCACCCCAAGCTCAAGCGGATGCTCGAGCGCCGCGCGGCGATGGCCAGCGAGGGCGGCATCGACTGGGCCATGGGCGAGCTGCTGGCCTTCGGGTCGCTGCTCGTGCAGGGCGTACCGGTCCGGCTGGCCGGGCAGGACTCCCGCCGCGGCACCTTCGTGCAGCGGCACGCCGTCCTCATCGACCGCGACTCCGCCGCGGAGTACACGCCGCTGGCCAACCTCGCCGAGGACCAGGCGAAGTTCTTCGTCTACGACTCCCTGCTCAGCGAGTACGCCGCGCTCGGCTTCGAGTACGGCTACTCGGTGGCCAACCCCCGGGCGCTGGTGCTCTGGGAGGCGCAGTTCGGCGACTTCGTCGACGGCGCGCAGATGGTCATCGACGAGTTCATCAGCTCCGGCGAGGCCAAGTGGGGGCAGCGCTCCGGCGTCGTCCTGCTGCTGCCGCACGGGCTGGAGGGCCAGGGCCCCGACCACTCCAGCGGTCGCATCGAGCGGTTCCTGCAGCTGTCGGCGGAGAACAACATGACCGTCGCCAACTGCACGACCCCGGCCAACTACTTCCACCTGCTGCGCCGGCAGGCGCTCTCGGACGTGCACCGGCCGCTGGTCGTGTTCACGCCGAAGTCGCTGCTGCGGGCCAAGGCCGCGGTCAGCCCGGTGTCGGCGTTCACCGACGAGGGCTTCGCGCCGGTGCTGCCCGACCCGGGTGTGGGCGGCGAGCCGCTCGACGCCGGCGCGGTCCGCCGGGTGCTGCTGTGCAGCGGCAAGGTCGCCTACGACCTGCTGGCGCAGCGGGAGGCCGCGGGCACCGCCGACACCGCCGTCGTCCGGGTCGAGCAGCTGTACCCGCTGCCGGCCGAGCAGATCCGCCAGGCGATCGGGCGCTACCCGAACGCCACGGACCTGGTGTGGGTGCAGGAGGAGCCGGCCAACATGGGCGCCTGGTCGTTCATGGCCCTCAACCTGCCCGAGCACCTCGACGGGCGGACGCTGCGCCGCGTCAGCCGCCGCGCGTCGGCGAGCCCGGCCGTGGGTTCGGCGAAGGTGCACGAGGCGGAGCAGAAGGAGCTCGTCGCGCAGGCCTTCGCCGGCTGACGGGGCACCGACCGTGTACTCCACCGACCGCGGGCTGGAGGAGCTGGCCGACCGGCGGGGCGAGGAGCAGGTGACCCTCGCCTGGCTGGCCGACCAGCTCCAGGCCTTCGTCGACGCGCACCCCGACTTCGAGGTGCCGGTCGAGCGGCTGGCCACCTGGCTGGCGCGCGGCGGCACCGACGACGTCGACGACTGACGGCGATGATCAGGTGACCTGATCGTGGAGCGTCCTCCCTCACCGTGGAACGTGAGGGAGGACGCGCGACGATCAGGGTCCCTGATCATCGCGCCGGTGCGCCTCCCCCGCGGGCCCGGTGCGGGGAGAGACGCTGCGTGGGTGCTCGGTCACTCGCACGCCCTGTCCGGTCTGGCCGCCGGCGCGGCGACCCTCCCCTGGGCGCCGGTCGAGGGCGCCGTCGGCCAGGTCGCGTGGGTGGCCGCCGTCGGCGGGTTCTCGATGCTGCCCGACCTCGACCACAGCGGCTCGACGGTCTCCGACATGTGGGGCCCGGTGACCGACGTCCCGTCCGGGGCGGTCGGCCGGCTGGCCGGCGGCCACCGCTGGGGCACCCACGACGCCCTGCTCGCGCCGGTCGCCTGCGGTGCGCTCGCGCTGGCCGCGGCGAACCTGTTCTGGTCGAGCCTGCTGGTGATGGCGCTGGCCATCGGGCTGGCGCTGCGCGCGCTGCACTTCGTCATCCCGGGCCGGGCGGAGAACACCGTCGTCGGCAACCTGGTGCTGTCCTGGGGCGGGGCCTGGCTGCTGCTGGCCGACACGCCCCAGCCGACGTGGCTGCCGTGGGCGGTCGCGCTCGGCGTCCTCACGCACATCGCCGGGGACCTGATCACGACGCAGGGGGTGCCCGTCCCGCTGCTGTGGCTGCTGCGCCGCAGGCGGCTGGCGCTGACCCCCATGCGCACCGGGACGACCCTGGAGAAGGCGGTGCTCGCGCCGCTGTTCCTCGGCGTCGCCGTGTGGTTCGTCTACGCCAACACCGGCGCCCACACCCTCCTGGACCCCTACCTGCAGGCGCTGCGGGACCTCGGCTGAGCCCGGCCGCGCCGAGTGGCGGAGGGGCCGTCCTCACACGGTGACCTGCTCCTCGCGGGCGCAGCCGGCCACGGCCTCGGCGACCGCGGTGGCCACCCGCCGGTCCAGGGGGCTCGGGACGATGTACCCCGCCGCCAGGTCCTCGCCCACGACCCCGGCGATCGCCTCGGCCGCCGCGATCTTCATCCGCTCGGTGATCGCCGTGGCGCGGGCGTCGATCGCGCCGCGGAACACGCCGGGGAAGGCCAGCACGTTGTTGATCTGGTTGGGCAGGTCGCTGCGGCCGGTGGCCACCACCGCCGCGTACCGGGCCGCCATCTCCGGGTCGACCTCGGGTGTGGGGTTGGCCAGCGAGAACACGATGCAGTCCGGCGCCATCGCGGCGACCGCCGCCTCGGGCACCGAGCCCCCGGACAGGCCGAGGTACACGTCGGCGCCCTCCAGCGCGCCGACCATCGTGCCCGCGTAGCCGCTCCGGTTGGTGTTCTCCGCGACCCAGCGCTTGATCGGCGTCAGGTCCTCGCGGCCGGTGTGGATGACGCCCCGGGAGTCGGCGACGGCGAGGTCGCCGACCCCGGCCTCCAGCAGGATCTTGGTGCAGGCCACGCCGGCCGCCCCGGCGCCGGAGACGACGACGCGCAGGTCGCCCATCTGCCGGCCGGTGACCCGTGCGGCGTTGCGCAGCGCGGCCAGGACGACGATCGCCGTCCCGTGCTGGTCGTCGTGCATGACCGGGATGTCGAGCCGCTCGCGCAGCCGGTCCTCGATCTCGAAGCAGCGCGGCGCGCTGATGTCCTCGAGGTTGATGCCGCCGAAGGACGGCGCGATCGTCGCGACCGTCTCGACGATCCGGTCGACGTCGGTGGTCGAGAGCACCACGGGCACCGACGACAACCCGGCGAACTCGCTGAACAGGCAGGCCTTGCCCTCCATGACCGGCAGCGCCGCGGCCGGGCCGATGTCGCCCAGCCCGAGGACGGCGGTGCCGTCGGAGACCACGGCCACCACGCGCGGCGCCCAGGTGAACCGGCGGGCGAGCTCCGGCTCGGCGGCGATGGCGCTCGACACGCGGGCGACCCCCGGCGTGTAGGTCAGCGCGAGGTCCTCCCGCGACTTGATCCCGCGGGTGGGCCGGACGGCGAGCTTGCCGCCCTCGTGGACGCCGAAGGCCGGGTCCTGCGCGAAGCGATCGACCGCCGCGGCCTGCGGTGTGCGCTCCACCGCCGAGGCCCGAGCGGTGCGGTCGGCGCTGTCCCCGGCGGTGTCGGTCTGTGCACCCATGGGTCGGGAAGGTAGTCCTGTCCCCGGGTCGCCGCCCGGCACCGCCGCGGCCCGCTCGCTACCGTGCCGCCCGTGGAGATCCGCGGGCTCGCCGTGCCGGACGGCTACGTGCTCGACCTGGTGCCGCACGGGGACGACCGCGGTCGCTTCACCGAGTGGTACCGGGCCGACGTCCTCGCCGCCGCCACCGGCTGGGCACTGCCGCTCGCGCAGGCCAACCACAGCGTGTCGGCCCGCGGGGTGCTGCGCGGCGTGCACTTCGCGCTCGTCCCACCCGGGCAGGCCAAGTACGTCTACTGCCCGGCGGGCCGGGTGCTCGACGTCGTCGTCGACGTCCGGGTCGGCTCCCCGACGTTCGGCGCGTCCGACGCCGTCGTGCTCGACGCCGAGCGTCCCCGCGCGGTCTTCCTGGCCGAGGGACTGGGCCACGCCTTCCTCGCCCTGGAGGACCGCTCCTCGGTCACTTACCTAGTCTCCTCGGGGTACTCCCCCGGCCGGGAGTTCGGGATCTCGCCGCTGGACCCCGACCTCGGGCTGCCGTGGCCCGCCGACGTCGAGGTGCGGCTCTCGGACAAGGACCGGGCCGCGCCGACGCTGGCGCAGGCCCGCGAGCAGGGCCTGCTGCCGACCATGGAGCAGTGCGCTGCCCGCTACGCGCAGCTGCGCGCGGGCGGCTAGTACTACAGCCGCATCTGTAGGCGTCGTTCTCTGGTTGCGTAGTGGCAGCGGCGGGCGCGGGCTTGGTGTCTGCGGCGCCATCGGGACCAGTGCAGGACCTGCTCGGAGGCCTGGTCGAGGTGCCAGACCAGGCGGGTGATGAGGTGGCGGATCTCGGGAATCGTCAACTCGGTCAGCTCGCCGCGGAGATCGCAGATCCCCTTTTTTCGCCGGCTGCGGCGGCGCGGGTGATGGTCAGGTAGGCGTGCGCGAGCATCGCCAGGGTGATGTGCCGGTACCAGGCGTCGTAGCGGCGGACCTGGTAGTGGTCCAGGCCGATCTCGCTCTTGGCGGTCTGGAAGGACTCCTCGATCGCCCACCGGCGGCCGGCGACGGCGATCAGGTCCTCCAGCGGGGTCTGCGGCGGGCAGAAGCACAGGTAGTGGGCCAGGTCGCCGTCGGTGAGCGGCCCAGTCCTCGACCTCGGCCACGGTGACATCCTCGGCCATCCAATGACCGTGATCCGCCCGATCGCCTCAGCTCCGCAGGCACGCCGAAGAGACGCGAAACAAGTGCGGCTGTAGTACTAGGAGAGCCCGCCGGGGTCCGGCGGCGGTCCGACCCGGCCGGGGCGGGGACGCAGCCGGAGGACGACGCGGCCGACGGCGACCGCGGGCCCGTAGGCGCGGCTGTCGTCGGTGACGAGCGGGTTGTCGCCCACCACCCAGACGCCGCCGTCGTCGAGGACCCGCTGCACCCGCTTGACCACGAGCAGGTCGGGGCGGGACGGGAAGCGGGCCAGCACGACGTCGCCCGGCCGCGCGGTCCCGGGGCGCGACCGGCGCACCAGCAGCCGGTCGCCGTGCCGCACCGTCGGCGTCATGGACGGGCCGCTCACCCGGGCCAGCACCCAGGCCGAGGGCAGCCCGGGGACCCCGCGCTCGGACGTGTCGGGTCTGATCACCGCGAGTAGGGTCGCAGACGACCAGATCCCGAGACACCGAGAGGCAGGGACATGCTGTTCAGCCGCCTGTTCTCCGCCGTGGAGGCCACCGCGCACTGCGACCTCCCGTGCGGCGTGTACGACCCGGCCCAGGCCCGCATCGAGGCGGAGTCCGTCAAGGCCATCCAGGAGAAGTACCAGGGCAACGAGGACCCGGTCTTCCGGATGCGCTGCGTGCTCATCAAGGAGCAGCGCGCCGACCTCGTCAAGCACCACCTGTGGGTGCTGTGGACCGACTACTTCAAGCCCCCGCACTTCGAGAAGTACCCGCAGCTGCACGAGCTGTTCAACAAGGCCACCAAGCAGGCCGGCGCGGCCGGTGGGAAGGGCAGCATGGACCCCGCGGAGGGCCAGAAGCTGCTCGACTACATCGCCGAGATCGACAAGATCTTCTGGGAGACCAAGGCCGCGGCCTGAGGGAGGACCTCCCTGCCCCCCACCGCTCGCAGGCTCGCGGCGGGGCCCGGCACGGGGGCCGTTCCAGGACGTCACAGACGGCAGCGGCCGGCGGGCACCTCGGTGCCCGCCGGCCGCTGCCGTGCACGGGCCCGGCGACGGGTCCCCGCGGCCCGTCCGGTCCGCGCCTCGACCGACCCACCCCGCACCCCGACGGGCACGACCCGGACGCCGGCGGACCGGACACGGTGTCCCTGTCGCTGTCCGGGGACGACGCCGAGACCCTCACCCGCTGGTTCGAGGCGCTGGCCGGGGGCGGGCAGGTCGACGTCCCCCTGGACGAGCAGGCGTGGGGCGACACCTCCGGTCAGGTCACCGACCGCTTCGGCCCGCGCTGGCTGGTCAACATCGCCACCCCCGCCGGCTGAGGGACCTCGCGGCCCGCCGGCGGCGATTCGGGCTGACTGCGGCCCGGTACCGTCTGACCTCGATGCGTATCGACCCGGCCGGGTGGCCGTTCATCACCGGGCCCCTGGCGCCCGCCGCCGTCCTCGCCGCCGCCGGACGGGCCGCCGGACGCCGCCCCGGACACCGCGGCCTCCGGCTGGCCGCCTGGCCGTTCCTGGCCCTGTCGGCCTACATGGCGCTGTTCTTCCGCGACCCCGAGCGGGACTGCGACCGCGTCGAGCCGCCGGCCGACGTCGTCGTCTCCCCCGCCGACGGGATGGTCATGGTCGCCGGGGAGCCCCAGGAGGGCGTCGCACCGGAACCGGCCCCCGTGGGTGGCTGGCAGCAGGTCAGCGTCTTCCTCTCCGTGGTCGACGTGCACGTCAACCGCTCCCCCCACCGGGGCGAGGTGGTGGAGAGCTCCTACCGCAGGGGCAGCTTCCTCGCTGCCTACCGGGCGGAGTCGGCGCACCGCAACGAGCGCAGCGAGCTGTGGCTGCGCGACGGCGACCGGACGCTCGTCGTCCGCCAGCTGGTCGGCGCGCTGGCCCGCCGCATCGTCACCCGCACCGGCGTCGGGCAGCACCTGGCCACCGGGGAGCGGTTCGGCCTGATGAAGTTCGGGTCGCGGATGGACGTCTTCCTGCCACCCGAGTGCACCCTGACCGTGCGCAAGGGGCAGCGCGTGCGCGGCGGCGAGACCGTCATCGCCCGCTGGCCCGCCGCCGGCTGAGGGGTCCCGGTGCCCAGTTCTGCCTCCGGCTCCGGCCGGCCCCAGACGCGGCGCACGGCCACCGTCGAGTTCGTGCGCGGCTCGGTGCGCGGCTCCCGCCGCCGGGCGCTCGCGACCCTGCCCAGCCTGTTCACGCTGGGCAACATGATGTGCGGCTTCGCCGCCATCCTGGTGTCCATCCGCGGCCAGTACACGCTCGCCGCGGTCCTCATCGGCCTGTCGGTGCTCTTCGACATCACCGACGGCGCGGTGGCCCGGCTGGTGGGCGCGGTGAGCTCCTTCGGCCTGCAGTTCGACTCCCTGGCCGACCTGGTCTCCTTCGGCCTGGCCCCGGCCCTGCTCGCGTTCACGCTGTTCTCCCAGGGCCGCGACGAGTGGGACCCGCTGGGCTGGGTGATCTGCTTCCTCTGGGTGGCCTGCGCGGCGATCCGGCTGGCCCGGTTCAACACGACCATCGACCCGACGGCGGACAAGCGCTACTTCACCGGGATGCCCAGTCCCGGCGCGGCCGGGGTCGTCCTGGCCTCGGTCTTCGCCTTCGGCGACCAGATGCAGGGCCGCGACCGGCTGTGGGTGCTGCTCATCGTCGCCGTGCCGGCGCTGCTCATGGTCAGCACCATCCGGTTCCGCTCGTTCCGCTCGCTGGTGAGCCCGAGGAGCGGGCGCCCCTACGGCCTGGTCGCCACCGCGGTGGCCCTCGTGATCGGCTTCGCCACCGTCCCGGTGGTCACCGGCTGCGTGCTGGCCTACGGCTACCTGCTCGCGCCGGTGCTGGTGCCCCTGGTCTCGCCGCTGGGCCGTCTCGTGCCCGAGCGGGTCCGGGAGGCGCTCACGTGACGGTCCGCCCGGTCGAGCCCGACGACGTCGCCGCCGTGGTGGGCCTGGTGCGCGAGCTGGCCGAGTACGAGCAGGCCGCGCACGAGGTGCGGCTCACCGAGGAGCAGCTGCACACGGCGCTGTTCGGCGGCTCCCCGGCCCTGTTCGGGCACGTCGCCCTCGGGCCGGACGGCGCCGTCGTCGGGGTGGCGCTGTGGTTCCTCAACTTCTCCACCTGGCGCGGCACCCACGGCGTGTACCTCGAGGACCTCTACGTCCAGCCCGCCCACCGCGGCGCGGGACTGGGCCGGGAGCTGCTGCGCACGCTGGCGGCCACCTGCGTCGAGCGCGGCTACGACCGGCTGGAGTGGTCGGTGCTCGACTGGAACGAGCCCGCCGTCGGGTTCTACCGGGCCGCGGGAGCCGTCCCGATGGACGAGTGGACCGTCTTCCGGCTCACCGACCGGGCACTCTCCGACGTCGCCGCCGACCGGCGTCCCTGAACCTCCCGCCCGACGCGCACCGGGCCGGTGCGGCAGGCTGGCGGCGTGAGCACCGAGCGCGCGCCGGCCGAGTGCTGGCTGACCGACATGGACGGCGTCCTCGTGCACGAGGGGCTGGCCCTCCCGGGGGCCGCCGACTTCCTGGCCCGCCTGGTCGACACCGGGCGCCGCTTCCTCGTCCTCACCAACAACTCGATCTTCACGCCGCGCGACCTGGCCGCCCGGCTGGCGCGCTCCGGGCTGCAGGTGCCGGAGGCGTCGATCTGGACCTCGGCCCTGGCGACGGCGGACTTCCTGTCCGGCCAGCTGCCCGGCGGCTCGGCCTACGTGATCGGCGAGGCCGGCCTGACCACCGCGCTGTACGAGGCCGGCTACACCCTCACCGACACCGACCCCGACTACGTGGTCCTGGGCGAGACCCGCACCTACTCCTTCGAGGCGATCACCCGCGCCATCCGGCTGATCGGCGCCGGCGCGCGGTTCATCGCCACCAACCCCGACGTCACCGGCCCCTCGCCGGAGGGGCCGCTGCCGGCCACCGGGTCGGTCGCCGCGCTGATCACCGAGGCCACCGGCGCGAAGCCCTACTTCGTCGGCAAGCCCAACCCGATGATGTTCCGCAGCGCCATGAACCGCATCGAGGCGCACTCGGAGAGCACGGTGATGATCGGTGACCGCATGGACACCGACGTCGTCGCCGGCATCGAGGCGGGCCTGGACACGATCCTGGTGCTCACCGGGTCGACGACCGCGGCCGACGTCGCCCGGTTCTCGTTCCGCCCGGGCAGGGTGCTCGACTCGATCGCCGACGTCGTCGACCTGGTGTAGCTCAGCGGTCGGAGAAGGCCAGCCGCGCCTCGGGCGTCATCAGCAGGTACAGCTCGGCGACGGCGAGGGCGATCAGCGGGATGCCCAGCAGCGGCTGCTGGCCGGGGAAGGCGGTGCTGTAGCCGAAGAGCCCGAGGAGGATCTGCAGGGCGACGACCGGCCCGCGCGACCACGCCGCCACCCGCCGCAGCCCCGCGGCGGCCACGGCGAGCGCTCCGCCGAACAGCCCGACGTAGACGACCTCGGCCAGGGCCCGGCCGACGCTGTCGGGCGAGCCGGTGAGGGTCAGCCACAGGACCACCAGCGCCGCGCCGAGCAGCAGCGCGGCCTCCACCGCGGCGACCAGCGCGGCTCGGCGGACGGCGGCCGGCGCCTCCCGCCCGGGCCGGCGGGCAGGGCGGGACGAGGGTGCGGCGGCTCCGCCGAGGAGCCGCTCGGCGCGGCTGGGGCGCCGCGCCCCGTCCTCCTCCGTCACACCGGTGAGGCTACGCGCCACCGGCCACGCCACGGCCGTCCGCGCCGGTCAGCGGCCAGCTGCGCTGGTTAGCCTGACCGTCATGCGTGCGCTCGTGGTGGCCAACCCCGCGGCGACGACGACGACCGGGCAGGTGCGCGACGTCCTCCTGGGCGCCCTGGCCGGCGAGTTCAAGGTCGACCTCGCGGAGACGACCCACCGCGGTCACGCCCGCGAGCTGGGCCGGCAGGCGCTGGCCGACGGCGTCGACGTCGTCGTCGCCCTCGGTGGCGACGGCACCGTCAACGAGGTGGTCAATGGGCTGCTGTCCGACGGCCCGGGCGCGCACGTCCCCACGCTGGCCGTCGTCCCCGGCGGCTCGACCAACGTCTTCTCCCGCGCGCTGGGACGTTCGCGTGACCCGGTCGAGGCCACCGGCGAGATCCTCGCCTCGCTGCGGTCCGGCCGGACGCGGCGGGTCTCGCTGGGCACCGCCAGCGCCTCCGGCACGAGCGGCGCGACGCTCGGCGGCGGGGACCCCGCGGTCGCGGCGGCCCGCGCCGCGACCGACGCCGCGACCGACGCCGCGGCCGGCGGGGGGTGGACCGAGCCGCGCTGGTTCGTCTTCGCCGCGGGCATGGGCTTCGACGCCGACGTCATCGCCCGCGTGGAGGCGCAGCGGGCCCGCGGCCGCCGGTCCACCGGGTCCCTCTACGTCCGCGAGGCCGCGCGCACCTTCGTGCTCGGGCGGGAGCGGCGCCGCCCCGCCATGACCCTGTCCCTGCCCGGCGAGGCCGACCTCGACGGGCTGTTCCTCTGCCTGGTGTCCAACGTCAGCCCCTGGACCTACCTGGGGTCCCGGCCGGTCAACCCGAGCCCCGAGGCGTCCTTCGACGCCGACCTCGACGTCTTCGCCCTCGGCCGCACGGGCGTGCTGCGGATGCTGCACCGCTCGCGGCAGGTCCTGGCCCGCCGGCCAGACGCCCGCGGCCGGGGTGTGCACCGCCGGCACTCCGTCGCCGGGCTGACCCTGACCGCCTCGCGGCCGCAGGGCTGGCAGCTCGACGGCGACCACCTGGGCACGGCGACCGGCCTGCACGTGCGGTCGGTGCCCGCCGCCCTCTCCGTCGTCGCCTAGGGACACCCCCGACCCTCCCGCCCGCGGACCCCTGCGCGGAGGCCGGGAAGCACGCCGGCCGGGTCGTGTCAACCACCTCGGCGGTGTCGAGTGGCGGCCCTAGCACGCGCGTGGTGAGCTTGCTCACGAGGGGTCGAGACAGGACCTCTGTGCGCTTGACACGCGTCCCTCAGGTGAAAACATCGCGAGAGGAACGCAACCTGCCGGTAACAAGCGGCGGGTGGTCGCTGGAACGAGGCGCTGGGGAACCGGTGTCGCCTGCGCGAGCGGCCCGACGTCAGCGATCTGCAGCACCGACCGTAGCCGACACCGAGGAGTACACCGACATGGACTGGCGCCACCGCGCGCTCTGCCGGGACGAGGACCCCGAGCTGTTCTTCCCCATCGGGACGACCGGCCCCGCCCTCGTGCAGATCGAGCAGGCCAAGGCGGTGTGTGGCCGCTGTCCGGTCGTCCAGTCCTGCTTGGACTGGGCGCTGAGCGCAGGCCAGGACTCCGGCGTCTGGGGCGGGCTCTCCGAGGACGAACGGCGCGCGCTCAAGCGCCGTCAGTCCCGCGCCCGCATCCGCGCCTGAGCCCCACCACACAGCACGCGCCGACGACACGAGGCCGGTCCCCCGTCGGGGGGCCGGCCTCGTGTCGTCGGCGCACCTACCGCCGGGGTCGCGCGGCGCCGGGGACGTCGAGGACCACCTCCGTGCCGGGCCGGCCCGGGCCCGGCGGCTGCGCCGGCGTCGTCATGCGCAGCGAGCCCCCGAGCTCGCTGGTGACCAGCGTCCGCACGATCTGCAGGCCCAGACCGTCGCTGGCCGCCGGGTCGAAGTCCTCCGGCAGCCCCTGCCCGTCGTCGCGCACGCGCACCACCAGGTCGTCGCCGTCCCGCTCGGCCACCAGCTCGATCGAGCCGGGCTGGCCGTCGGCGGGGAAGGCGTGCTCGGCGGCGTTGTGCAGCAGCTCGGTCACCGCCATCACCAGCGGCGTGGCGGTCGCAGCCGGCAGCTCGCCGAAGGCACCCACCCGCCGCGTGCGCGCCGCCGGGCCGATCGAGGTGAGGTCTCCGAGCATCGGCAGCACCCGGTCGAGCACGTCGTCGACGTCGACGACGTCCTCCCGGCCGCCGGCCAGCGTCTCGTGCACGACGGCGATCGAGGCCACCCGGCGCACCGACTCCTCGAGCGCCGCGCGCGCGGCCGGCTCGGTCATCCGCCGGGCCTGCAGCCGCAGCAGCGCGGCGACGGTCTGCAGGTTGTTCTTCACCCGGTGGTGGATCTCCCGGATGGTGGCGTCCTTGGTCAGCAGGGCCCGGTCGCGGCTGCGCAGGTCGGTGACGTCGCGGACGAGCACCAGGGCGCCCTCCTCGGCGCCGGGTGCCTGCAGCGGCAGTGCCCGCACCAGCAGCGTGGCCGTGTCGCCCTCGACGTCCATCGGGTCGGGGAACCGGCCGCCCACCGCCGCGGCGATGCCCGCCGCGACCGCCTCGCCGGCCACCCGGTCGGCGGCCGCCGCGCGCGTCAGGCGCGCCAGGTCGGCGCCGACGAGGTCGCCGGTCACCCCCAGCCGCCGGTAGGCCGACAGGGCGTTGGGGCTGGCGTACACGGCGCGGCCGGCGGCGTCCAGGCGCACGAGCCCGTCGCCGACCCGCGGGCTCATCTCGCCGCCGAGCAGCTTCTCCGGTGGGAAGGTGCCGGCCGAGACCATGAGGCAGAGGTCGGCGGCGATGTCGAGGTAGGTCAGCTCCAGCGTCGACGGCGACCGCGTGACGGCCAGGTTCGTGTCCTTGACCAGCACGGCGACGACGACGCCGTCGTGCCGCACCGGGATGACCTCCCGGCGGCGGGGGTGGGCGCCCGACCAGTCCGGGTCGCCCTCGGTCACCGGCCGGCCCTCGCGGTGGGCCACGCGGAACGGGTCGGCCCCGGGGCCCTCGACCTCGCTGCCGACGAGGTCCTCGGGCTGGCTGGTGGGAGCGGTGAGCGGGCGCACCTGGGCCACGCACCACCAGGCGCCGGTGCGCAGCGGGACCCACAGCGTGAGGTCGGCGAAGGCCAGGTCGGCCAGCAGCTGCCAGTCGGCCACGAGCCGCCGGGCGTGGTCGACCTGCGAGGGGGCGGTCGCCGAGCCACGGTGCAGGCGTTCGGAGAGGGTGCTCATCGTGCCCCGAGCGTAGGTGGCCTGCCCGCAGGGTCCCGCCGCGAGCCTGCGGGCGCCGGGGGGCGGGGAGGTCCTCTCCCTAGGCTGGCCACCCGTGGCTCTCCCCTCCCCCGCTCCGCCCCCCGTGACCGTCGAGGACGCCGTGCTCGCCGACTTCCCGGCCATCGCGGCGCTCACCGTCGGCGTGTACCGCGACGAGGGGCTGGCCTCGGACGCCTACCTGCCGCAGCTCGCCGACGTCGAGGGCCGCGCCGGCCGGTCGCAGCTGCTCGTGGCCCGGGTGGGCCGTCACCTGGTCGGCGCGGTGGCCCTGGTCCTCGAGGGCGACTTCGGCGAGACCACCGAGTCGGAGGACGAGGCGGCGTTCCGGATGCTCGTCGTCGACCCCGGCGCGCGGGGGCGCGGCGTCGGGGAGCTGCTGGTCACCGAGTGCCTGGCGCGGGCGCGGGCGGCCGGCAAGCGGCGGGTGGTGCTCTCCACCGACCCGGTGATGACCGCCGCGCACCGGCTCTACGCCCGGCTCGGCTTCACCCGGCTGCCCGGGCGCGACTGGGCCCCGCAGCCGGGCATCGACCTGCTGGTCTACGCGCTCGACCTCTGAACAGCCCGCTCAGCTCCGGGCGCGGGCCGCTCCGCTGCGGGGCCGGGCCGGACGGCGGGGCGCGGGGGCGGCCGGCGGGGCCTCCGGCGGCGCCACGCCCGCCGCGGCGGCGAGGGCGTCGAGGTCGTCGAGGACGTCGCCGAGCAGCACGTCGACGTCCGGCAGCAGCTCGGCGCACGAGACCAGGCCCCAGTCGAGGCGGTCGAGGTAGCTCTGCACCGTGATGTTGAGGCCCTGGCCCTCGATGATGGTCGAGACCGGGTAGTAGTGCTCCAGCCGCGCGCCGGCGGCGTAGAGCGGGGTGCGCGGGCCGGGCACGTTGGAGATGACGAGGTTGCCCGGCGCCAGCCGCGAGCCCAGGCGCAGCCGGGCGGCCAGCCGCATCGCCCGCGCGAAGACCGCCGGCGGCGGGAACTCGGCGAAGTCGGTGAGCCGCTCGGCGGGGAGCGCGGAGAAGAGCTCCTTGCTCGTGGACATCGCCTCGTGCACGCGCCGGACCCGCTGGACCGGATCGGGCTCGTCGGTGGGCAGGACGGCCGAGAGCATCGACACCCGGTTGGTCCAGCGGTCGGTCTCCTCCCCGGTCCGCACCGAGACCGGGACGAGCGCCACGAGCGGGTCGGTGGGCAGTGCCCCGCGGCGGTCGAGGAAGGTGCGCAGCCCGCCGGCGCACGCGGCCATGACGACGTCGTTGACGGTGACGCCGAGGGCCGACTTCACCTGCTTGACCACGTCGAGCGACGTCGACCGGATGGCGAGCTTCCGGTGCGGGGTCACGGGTCCGTTGAACGGTGTGCGCGGCGGCCGGACGCTGGGCAGCGGTGGCGGCTGGTCGGGCTCCTCGGGGCGGGAGCGGCCGAGGTTGAGCACCGTGCCCAGCGGGCCGCGCAGGCTCCGGCGGACGTCGTTGGCGGCCCGCACCAGCACCGGGTTGCGCGTCGCCCGGCCGATCTCCCGGGCGCTCCACGCGGCGAGCAGCACCCCTCGCGCGGGCTTGCGGGCCAGGCCGAGCGCGCCGCGGGCCAGCATCTCCAGGTCGCCGGGCGGCCGCTCGGGCGTCCACGGCTCGGTCTCCGGCGGCACGGTGCCGCCCTCGGGACGGTCGTCGAGCATCAGCGTCATCAGCTCCACGCCGGACGCCCCGTCGATCGTGGCGTGGTGGACGATCGTCAGGACGGCGAACCGGCGGTCGGCCAGGCCCTCGATGACGTAGGACAGCCACAGCGGCTTGCGCCGGTCCAGCGGCCGCGAGACCAGGCGGGCGGCCAGCGCCGCGAGCTGGTCGTCGGTGCCCGGCGGTGGGACGGCCGTGTGCCGCACGTGGAAGTCGAGGTCGAAGGCGGGGTCGGCCACCCAGTACGGGTGGTCCAGGCCCAGGGGCACCTCGGCCAGGCGCCGGCGCAGCGGCTCGAGCAGGTGCAGCCGCTGCTGCAGCTGGGCCCGCCAGGCGTCGTAGGGCCGGTAGTCCGGGTCGTCCGGGCGGGAGTAGACCGACACGCTCGAGACGTGGCCGAACTGCGCGGAGGTCTCGAGGTGCAGGAACGTCGCGTCGAGCCCCGACAGCTGTTTCATCGTCCCTGCCCCTCGCGTCGGCGGCGGGGACCACGGACCGCGCCCCACCCGCGACGCGCCCCGGGTGGCCCCCGGAGTGTGCAGGAGTGTGCCAGGAGTCACACTCCTGCGTGCGAGACGAGCGCCCCCGGCGCCCGGAGGTGGGTGCCGCGCCGTCCCGGCACACGGACGGGGACGAGGACACGACATGGGCACAGCGCCACCGCTCCACCGGGCACCGGCCGGGGATGCTCCCCCGTGGACCGGCGCCTCCCCGGTCGTCGCGCTGCTGGCGGCGCAGCGGCCGTGGCGGGAGATGGCCGCCCTCCTGCGCTCCCCCGTGTGGCGCGGCCGGGACGTCCCGGACGGCGGCGGCCTGCCGGTGCTGCTCGTGCCCGGCTTCCTGGCCGGCGACCCGTCGCTGTCGGTGCTGGAGCGCTGGCTGCGCGCCCGGGGCTACCGGACGTGCACCTCGCAGATCCGCGCCAACGTCGACTGCACCCGCGCAGCGGTCGAGCGCCTGGAGCGCCGCCTGATCGAGTTCACCGACCGGACGGGGCGGCCCGCGGCGATCGTCGGCCAGAGCCGGGGCGGACTGTTCGCCAAGCTCATGGCCGTGCGCCGGCCCGACCGCGTCAGCGGGATCGTGACCCTGGGCAGCCCGAACGTCGACCACATGGCGATCAACCCGCTCGTCGCCGCTCAGGTGCGGCTGGTCGCCGCGCTGGGCACCGCGGGTGTCCCGGGTCTGTTCCACGACGACTGCCTGCAGGGCGGGTGCGCCGGCGAGCTCGCCGAGGAGCTGACCCGGCCCTTCCCCGCCGGCGTCCCGTACGTCTCGGTCTACTCGCGCAGCGACTGGGTGGTCGACTGGCACGCCTGCGTCGACCCGGACGCCGACAACGTCGAGGTCGACTCCAGCCACATCGGCATGGGCGTCCACCCGGGGGTCTACGGGATCCTCGGGCAGCGGCTGGCCGAGCTGGCCGGGCGGACCCCCGCGCGGCTCGGCGGAGCCGGCTGAGGATGCCGGCTGACGGACCCGGCTGACGGAGCCGAGCGGCCTGGGCGCGCCGGGAGCCGCGCGGCTCAGCCGTCGACGACGGTGGCGATGAGGTCGCCCTCCTGGAGCACCTCGCCCTCGACCACGTGCAGCTCCTGCACGACGCCGGCGAGCTCGGTGAGGACGGGGATCTCCATCTTCATCGACTCGAGGATCACCAGCGTGTCTCCCGCGGAGACCTCGGCACCCGGCGCGACCAGGACCTTCCAGACGCTGGAGACCATCTCGGCGTGGATCTCCTCGACGGCCACGGACCACTCCTCTCCGACCGGGAGTCCCATCCAAGCAGGCGGCCCCTCCCGGCTCCTGTCCCGAGCAGGTGGCTCCCGTACCGGGTCCCGCCACGGACCGCGTCCTCCCCGGTGGGGAGACCGGCCCTCCGTCAGCTCCCGGGTGCGCAGTCCCCGTCGGCGAGCCGGTCGAGCACCGCGCACACCTCCGCGCCGTCGTGCGGGACACCCGTCTCCGGGAGCCCGGCGAGGGCGGCGCCGGCGGCCCGGGCGGCGGTGGCGGTGTCGGCGGCCCCGGCGCTCACCGTGGCCAGCAGCGCGTCGTACCAGCCGTCGAGGCGGTCGCCGGGGTCGTAGCCGCTGACCGCCACGACCTCGGTCTGGCCGGTGGTGCCGCGCAGCCGGCCGGAGTCCGGCAGCGGGCCGGTCACCCGGCCGGCCCGCCCGGGGGGCAGCGTGGCGCGCAGCTGGACGGCGACGGCGGCGCGGGGAGGGTGGTCGTCACGGACCCGCCGGCGCGGCGCGCGCTCCCCGGCGGCCGCGGCCAGCGCCAGGTCGACGGCGTCGACCCGGTGCGCCCGCTCCAGGACCGACACGTCGAGGGAGAAGCCGGCCGCGACCTCACCGAGCTCGCCGTCCTCGGAGACCCCCACGGTCACCAGCCCCCGCCAGCCCACCTCGGCCAGCCGCTTGGCCCCCGGCGGGACCTCCCCGCCCGGGTCGGGCGTCCAGGAGACCCGGGCGATGCCCGCGGCGCGGTCGCGGGCCACCGGCGTGGTGAACTGCAGGCCGTCCTCGGTGACCAGGGCGAGCAGTCCGTGCTCGCTGGCCGGCTCCACGCCGTCGCCCCCGAGCCGCTCGAGCACCTCGGCCGGCGGTCCGACCCAGGTCAGCCCGGCGGCGGTCACCTCGCCGGCCAGGGCGGCGTTGCCGGCCAGCGCCGGTGGCACGGGCAGGACGGCGGCCACGCCGCTGCGGCGGGCGGCCTCGACGATCCGGTCGACGGCCAGGTAGGACTCGGCGGCCGGGGCCGGCCCGAGCAGCACCGCGTCGTCGGCGAGCCGCACGTGGCGGGCCGACCGCTCGGCCTCGGAGTAGACGGCCACCGCCTTGACCCCGAGGCGGGTGCAGGCAGCGACCACCGCGCAGGCGGCGGGCCCCCGCCCCGCCACGAGCACGCTCTCGATCCCGTGCTGGGCCACGTCCGCGCGTCCTCCCGTCCGGTGCCGGGGTCGGCTCCCCCGGCCTCCCTGCATGGTGCTCCTCGGGACCGACACCCGCCGCACCGGCCGGGGGCGACTCCCCCGGCTGTGGGACCCTGGGGGCAGAACCGGCGGTCCCCGCCGACCCACCCGACGACGAGGAGAGGAGGGCAGCGATGTCCAAGCGTGGACGCAAGCGGCGCTCCCGCAAGGGGAACAAGGCCAACCACGGCAAGCGCCCCAACGCCTGAAGCCACGAGCGCCTGAAGCCACGAGCGCCTGAAGCCACGAGGCCCCGCTCCGGAGATCCGGAGCGGGGCCTCGTCGTGGGGCTCCCTCAGTCCTCGGACCAGTCGGTCCGCACGACCTCGGTGCTCACCTGCTCGACGCTGACGTGCGTGCCGTCCTCCTCGAACGAGACGGTGGTCAGCTGCATCTTGATGCGGTCCTTGAGGCCGATCGGCGGCTTGTCCCCGCCGCAGCGGCGCCGGACCAGGGCCTTGAACTCCTGCTCGATGCCGAACTCCCGCAGACACCCGGAGCAGTCCTCGAGGTGCTCGGCGATGACCGCGCGGCGGGCGTCGTCGGTCTCGTGGTCGAGGAACTCGAAGACGTGGGACAGGACGTCGTCGCACGAGGAGATCTCGGCCGGGTGCTCCTGCTCGGCGCTCACGACCCGGTCCCCTCTCCGGCGCCCGCGCGGACGAAGCCGCGCTCGCGGGCGTAGTCGGCCAGCAGCTTCTGCAGCCCCCGCCGGCCGCGGTGCAGCCGGGACATCACCGTGCCGATGGGCGTGCCCATGATCTCGGCGATCTCCTTGTAGGCGAAGCCCTCGACGTCGGCGAGGTACACCGCCAGCCGGAAGTCCTCGGGCAGCTGCTGCAGGGCGTCCTTGATGTCGGAGTCCGGCAGGTGGTCCAGCGCCTCGATCTCGGCCGAGCGCAGGCCGCTGGAGCTGTGCTCCTCGGCGGCGTAGAGCTGCCAGTCCTGCACCTGGTCGGTGGGGTACTGCTGCGGCTGGCGCTGCTTCTTGCGGTAGCTGTTGATGTAGGTGTTGGTCAGGATCCGGTACAGCCAGGCCTTGAGGTTGGTCCCCTCGGCGAACTGGTGGAACGCGGAGTAGGCCTTGACGAACGTCTCCTGGACCAGGTCCTCGGCGTCGGCGGGGTTGCGGGTCATCCGCAGCGCCGCCGGGTAGAGCTGGTCGAGGTAGGGCAGCGCGTCGCGCTCGAACCGGGCGTCGCGCTCGGCGCGGGTCTCGGCGACCTCCGTGCGGCTACCGCCCTCGCGGGCCTCGGGCACGTCCACCGGAGCCCCGACGGCCCGTCCCTGCGGGGTCTCGACGGGCTCGACGGCGGGGCTCCCGCCCGCGGACTCCTCAGGCACCGACCGTCCTCTCTGCGGCGCCCGGAGGCGGGCGACCACATCGGACGATCCTAGTCGCGCGGCGTCGGGACGGCCCGGGGGCCGCCGGTGCGGAGCGCGGGTCCGCGCGCTCGAGACGGTGCTGCTCACGGTCCCTGCAACCGCGCCGGCGACGGCGCGCATTCCCGGGCCGGCCGGCTCGGCGGCGACCGCCCGACGACGTCGCTACGCTCCCGGCCCGTGGCGGCGACCCCCGCGGTGCGGACCCTGGAGCGGGCGCGGGTGGCACACACCCTGCACCCCTACGACCCCGAGCACCCGAGCGACCAGGGGCACGGCGAGGCGGCGGTGGCCGCGCTCGGCGCCGATCCGCGGCGGGTGTTCAAGACCCTGGTCACCCGGGTCGACGGTGCGCTGACCGTGGCCGTCGTCCCGGTCAGCGGGAACCTGGACCTCAAGGCGCTGGCGGCGGCAGCGGGCGGGCGGAGGGCGACCATGGCCGACCCGGCCGACGCCGAGCGCACGACCGGCTACGTCGTCGGCGGGATCAGCCCGCTCGGCCAGCGCAAGGCGCTGCCGACGGTGGTCGACGAGTCGGCGCTGGCGTTCCCCACGGTCATGGTCAGCGCCGGCCGCCGCGGGCTGCAGGTGGAGCTGCCGCCGGCCGACCTGGTCCGCCTGACCCGCGCCCGCACCGCACCCATCGGCCGCTGAGGGCCACCGTGATCACGGCGCCGTGACCACTCCGGCGACCTGCACGGTGGTCACGCCGCCATGATCGCGGGCAGACGGGCTCAGGATCCGGGGGCGCCGTAGGGGGTGAGCAGCTGGTCGACGGGAGCGGCGTCGTCGGTGAGCACCTGCGCGTCGCCGGCGAAGGCGGCCACCTCCTCCTCCGGGGCGACCTGCCAGGTCGAGCCCTGCGCCCGCAGGGCCGCGGCGAGGGCGGCGGTGTCCAGCGGCCGGGGCGAGGCGACGGCGATCAGGTTGCCGCCGTCCTCCCCGGCCAGCACCGGCGCGCGGGCCAGCAGCAGCACGTGCGGCCACACCTGGCGCATCGTGGCCAGCTCCGCGCGGACGAAGGCCAGCGGCGGGTGGTCGATGAGGTTGGCGACGTAGACGCCGTCGTCGGTGAGCGCGCGGTCGACCAGCTCCAGCGCCTCCACCGTGGTGAGCTGCCACGGCACCGACAGCCCCCCGAAGGCGTCGCCGACGACGAGGTCGCGCTCCCCCGCCGGCTCGGCGGCCAGCCCGACCCGCGCGTCGCCGACCCGTACCTGCAGGTCGGGCGAGGTCTGCAGGCCCAGCTGCGCGCGGTCGATCCCGACCACGCCGGGGTCGACCTCCAGCACCCGGCTCCGCGTGCCGGGCCGGACCGCGGCGAGGTAGCGCGGCACGGTCAGCCCGCCGCCGCCCAGGTGCAGCGCCGACAGCGGCTCCCCGGCCGGGGCCGTCGCGTCGGTGACGGCGGCGACGGCCTGCACGTACGCGAACTCCAGGTGCGTGGGGTCGGCGAGGTCGACGTAGCTGTGCCGCAGCGTGTCGAGCAGCAGCACCCGCCCGGTCGCGCGCTCGGGATCGGCCACGACGCGGGCGCAGTGGTAGGCCGTCTCCTCCTCGCACGGCGTCGGGGCCACCGCCGCCAGCAGCGTCCCGCCCACGGCGAGCAGCAGCAGCGCCGCCGGCAGCCGGCCGGCCGACCCCGGCGCCCGGCGGCGCAGCAGCACGAAGACGGCGACCCCGGCGACGGCGGTGACCAGCCCGGTGCCCACGAGGATGCCGCTGCTCGGGAAGACGGCGATGAGCAGGAACCCGGTGACGAAGGTGGCCGCGATCCCGCCGAGGGTCCCGATGCCCGACAGCCGCCCGACCACCGATCCGGTCTCGGCCAGGCTGGCCAGCTGCAGCTTGACCACCATCGGCGGCACCGCCGAGAGCAGCGACGCCGGCACCACGATCGCGACGGCGGCCAGCAGCAGCACACTGCCGGCGTCGGCGCCGGTGAGCAGCGACCCGGCGAAGCGCACCAGCGGCAGGACGGCGACCACCAGCGCGCCGCCGGCCACGAGCAGCGGCGCGATCAGCTGCCGCGGGTCGCGGCGGTCGGCGGTCGCGCCGCCGGCCCACGCGCCGATGGCGATGGCGGCCAGCGCGAACCCGATGACGGCGGTGTTGGTCTGCAGGGTGATGCCGACGTAGGGCGCGATCAGCCGCAGCCCGACGATCTCGAGCACCAGCACGGCACCGGAGGCCAGGAACGTGACGCCGGCGGCCACCCAGCCGGGCAGCACGGCCCCGGTGGCGGGCCCGGTGGTCCCCGCGGCCGTCGCGCGCTCGCTCAGGGGACGCTCCTCAGAAGAGCGCCGGCTGGTCGGCGGGGGCGCTGGTGCCCTCCACGCGGGTCAGCAGCTCGGCGCCGTTGTTGCGGACGTTGTTGACCGCGGTGCCCACCGGGCGCAGCTCGAGGGACTCGACCAGCTCCGGCGGGGTCGGCTCGGCCAGCGTCTCGACGTCGTCGCGGGCCGGGTCGAGCCAGTCGGCCCACCGCTCGCGCGGCAGCACCAGCGGCATCCGGTCGTGGATCTCGGTGAGGGCACCGGTGGCCGGGGCGGTGACCACGGTGCAGGTGTAGAGCCGGTCCTCCCCCTTGCCCCAGACCTCGTAGAGGCCGGCCATGGCCAGCACCGACCCGTCGGCGGGGGTGATGAAGAACGGCTGCTTGCCCGGCGAGTCGAGCCTCTTCTGCCACTCGTACCAGCCGTCGGCGGGGACCAGGCAGCGCCGGGAGCGGGCGGCCGAGCGGAAGGCGGGCTTCTCGGTCAGCGACTCGACGCGGGCGTTGAGCAGCCGGTTGCCCACCGAGACGTCCTTGGCCCACGAGGGCACCAGCCCCCAGCGGACGCTGCGCAGCTCGCGGTGCCCGGCGCCGGTGGGGCTGCCCTCGGGGTCGCGCTCCCGCTTGGTCCGCACGACGTAGACGTCCTTGGTGGGAGCGACGTTGTAGTCGGCCGGCAGCGGCTGCTGCCCCTCGGCGGGCACCGCCTCGAACTCGACCACGAGGTCCTCGGGACGGCGGGTGGCGGCGTAGCGACCGCACATGGCTGGTCCTCCCGGCTGGTCGGTGTCGACGGGGTCGGTCCGGACGGGACGCCCGGTACGGTCCCCGCCCGACTCTAGGGGCGCCCACCGACACGCGACCGGGGAAGGGCCCCCGTGCCCTCACCCGCTCGCAGGCTCGCGGCGGGAGCCTGCACGGGGGCCGTCCAGGAGCGAGGATCGACCCGTGACCGCTACCCAGAACCCCCCGCACGAGCAGCCGAAGACCGCCAGCGACTCGGCCGAGCGCCGCTACGCGACGGTCAACCCCTTCACCGGCGAGACGGAGGAGGAGTTCGAGTTCACCCCGACCGAGGAGATCGACGGGATCGTCGGCCGGGCGCACGCGGCCTACCAGGAGTGGCGGCAGCGGTCGGTCGAGGACCGCGCCGCCGTCGTCCGCCGGGCCGCCGAGCTCATGGACGAGCGCCGCGACGACCTCGCCCGGCTCATCACCACCGAGATGGGCAAGCGGCACGAGGAGGCCACGGGCGAGCTCTTCCTGTGCTCGATGATCCTCAAGTACTACGCCGACAACGGCCCCGGCTTCCTCCGGCCCACGCAGATCACGCCGCTGATGGGCAAGGGCGAGGCGGTCGTGGAGACCCAGCCGATCGGCGTCCTGCTGGCCATCGAGCCGTGGAACTACCCCTTCTACCAGGTGGTCCGCGTGGCCGGCCCGAACCTGGTGCTGGGCAACACCGTGATCCTCAAGCACGCCGAGATCACCCCGCAGTGCGCGGTGGCCATCGAGCAGCTCTTCACCGACGCCGGCGCCCCCGAGGGCGTCTTCACCAACACCTTCCTGCGCATCGCCGACGTCGAGCAGGTCATCGCCGACCCGCGCATCCAGGGCGTGACCCTCACCGGCAGCGAGCGGGCCGGCAGCGCCGTCGGGGCGCTGGCGGGCAAGTACCTCAAGAAGTCGGTGCTCGAGCTCGGCGGCAGCGACCCGTTCATCGTGCTCGACGCCGACGACCTCGGCGCCACGGTCAAGGCCGCGACCATGGGCCGGATGCAGAACACCGGCCAGGCGTGCACCGCCTCCAAGCGGCTGATCGTCACCGAGGAGCTCTACGAGCCCTTCGTCGAGGGCCTCAAGCAGGCCTTCTCGACCTTCTCCCCCGGCGACCCGGCCGACCCGTCGACATCGCTGGCCCCGCTGTCGAGCGAGCGCGCCGCGCAGGACCTGCACGCGCAGATCCAGGACGCGATCGACAAGGGCGCCACCGTCGTCGCCGGCGGGAAGCGGCCCGAGCACCCGGGCGCCTTCGTCGAGGCCACCATCCTCACCGACGTCACCCCGGAGATGCGGGCCTTCCGCGAGGAGCTGTTCGGCCCCGCGGCCGTCGTCTACAAGGTGAAGGACGCCGACGAGGCGGTCGCGCTGGCCAACGACAGCGACTTCGGCCTGGGCGCCACCGTCATGAGCAGCGACCTCGACCGCGCGCGGGCGGTGGCCGAGCGGCTCGAGGCCGGCATGGTGTGGATCAACCAGCCCACCGGCTCCTCCCCCGAGCTGCCCTTCGGCGGCGTCAAGCGGTCGGGCTACGGCCGCGAGCTCTCCGAGCTGGCGATGTTCGAGTTCGCCAACCGGCGGCTGGTCCGCACGGTGCCGGTGAAGAAGGCCGACCGCCCGCTCGGCGGCTGAGCGTGAGCGGCGTCGTCCGGACGGGGCAGGATGGTCCCCCGTGAGCCAGGTCTGGACGACGCCGCACCGCGGCACCCCCGTCGACGCCGTCGTCCCGCTGCCCGGGTCGAAGTCGATCACCGCCCGGGCGCTGGTGCTGGCCGCGCTGGCCGACGGGCCCGGCCGGGTCGTGCGGCCGCTGCGGGCCCGCGACACCGACCTCATGGCCGCCGGTCTGCGGGCGCTCGGCGTCGGGATCGCCGACGACGGGGACGACTGGCTGGTCACCCCCGCGGAGCTGCGCGGGCCGGCCGAGGTCGACGCCGGGCTGGCCGGCACCGTGCTGCGGTTCCTGCCGCCGGTGGCCGCGCTGGCCGACGGCCCGGTCCGGCTCGACGGCGACCCGCGGCTGCGCGAGCGGCCCAACGCCGGGCTGATCGCGGCGCTGCGCGCCCTCGGCGTCCGGGTCGACGACGGCGGGCGCGGCCGGGCGCCGTTCACCGTGCACGGCACCGGCGCCGTCCGCGGCGGGGCGGTGACCGTCGACGCGAGCGAGTCCTCGCAGATCGTCTCCGGGCTGCTGCTGGCCGCCGCCCGCTTCGGCGACGGGATCGACCTCGCCCTGGCCGGCGGGGTGCCGTCGATGCCGCACGTGGAGATGACCGTCGTCGCGCTGCGCGAGCACGGGGTGGACGTGGACGCCACCGGGCGCGGGTGGCAGGTCGCGCCCGGACGCGTCGCACCACGGGACCGGGTGGTCGAACCCGACCTGTCCAACGCCGCGCCGTTCCTCGCCGCCGCGCTGGTCACCGGCGGGCGGGTCACCGTCCCCGACTGGCCGCGGCTCACCACCCAACCCGGGGCACAGCTGGAGCGGCTTCTGCCGCTGATGGGCGCCGAGGTCGAGCGGACGCCGGACGGGCTGCGGGTCACCGGCACCGGCCGGATCGCCCCGCTGGTCGCCGACCTCGGTGAGGTGGGCGAGCTGACGCCGGTGCTCGCGGCGCTGTGCGCGCTGGCCGACGGCACCTCCCGGCTGACCGGCATCGGCCACCTGCGCGGGCACGAGACCGACCGGCTGCAGGCTCTGGACGAGGTGCTCAGCGCCGTCGGCGCGCGGGTCGAGCAGCTGCCCGACGGGCTGGTGGTCACCCCCGGGCCGGGGCGTCCGGCGCTGGTGGACTCCTACGCCGACCACCGCATGGTGCACGCCGCCGCCGTCCTCGGCCTGGCCGTCGACGGCGTCCGGGTGTCGGGGCCGGAGGCGGTGACCAAGACGCTGCCGGACTTCCGCGAGCGCTGGGCCGGGATGCTCGGCGCGACCGCCGGGGTGGGCTCCTGAGCCGCCGGCACGACAGCCGGTCGGACGAGGACGACGTCCGGGTCCGGCCCAACCGGCGCGGGTCGCGGCCGCGCACCCGCACCCGCCCCGCGCACGCCGACGCCGTCCCGGGGCTGGTGGTCGCGGTCGACCGCGGGCGGATGACCGTGCGCGTCGAGGCGCCCGACGGCGGCCCGCACGAGGTCACCGCGATGCGCGCCCGCGAGCTCGGCCGGCACGGCGTCGTCGTCGGCGACCGGGTGCGGCTGGTCGGCGACACCACCGGCCGGCCCGACACCCTCGCCCGCATCGTCGTCATCGAGGACCGGACGACGTCGCTGCGGCGCACCGCCGACGACACCGACCCCACCGAGCGGGTGGTCGTGGCCAACGCCGAGCAGCTCGTCGTCGTCACGTCGGTGGCCGACCCCGACCCGGCGCTGGGCTTCCTGGACCGCTGCCTGGTCGCGGCCTACGCCGGTGGGCTCGAGCCGCTGTTCTGCCTGACCAAGACCGACCTGGTCAGCGCACAGCCGCTGCTCGACCGCTACGCCGGCCTCGGCGTCGACGCGGTCCCGATGTCGCGCGAGACGCCGCTGGACCCGCTGCTCGAGCGCCTCGCCGGGCGCACCAGCGTCTTCGTCGGGCAGTCCGGGGTGGGCAAGTCGACGCTGGTCAACCGGCTGGTGCCCGCGGCCGACCGGGCCATCGGCGACGTGAGCAAGGTGGGCAAGGGCCGGCACACCTCGTCGTCGGCGGTGCTGTTCGACCTGCCCGGCGGCGGCACGATCGTCGACACCCCGGGCATCCGCTCGCTCGGGCTGGCGCACGTCACCGCCGACGACGTCGTCGGCGCCTTCGAGGACCTCGCCGAGGCCGCCGTCGACTGCCCGCCCGGCTGCGGGCACTCCGCGCAGGACCCCGACTGCGCGCTCGACGCCTGGGCGGCAGCCGGGCCGCCGGGTCGAGCCGAGCAGCTGGCCAGCGTGCGGCGGCTGCTCGACGCCGTCGGCCAGCTCGGCCCCGGCTATTGAGGAGGCCTGATGCAACAGCAGGTGCACTTCACCACCCTGGCCACCGCCGACCTCGACGCGGCGCGGCGGTTCTACGTCGAGGGCCTCGGCTGGACGCCGCTGCTCGACGTCCCTGGCGAGATCGTCTTCTTCCAGATCGCGCCCGGCACGGTGCTCGCCTTCTTCGAGGCGGGGCAGTTCGCGCAGGACCTCGGCAGCGGCCCGGCGCGGCCGACTGTCTCCGGCGTGACGCTGGCGCACAACGTCGGTGACCGTGACGCCGTCCGGGCGCTGGTCGACGCGATGACCGCCGCCGGCGGCACGGTCCTCACCGCGCCGGAGGAGGGCGCCTTCGGCGGCGTGTTCCACGCGCTGGTGCGCGACCCGAACGGCGTCGTCTGGGAGGTCGCGCACAACCCCGGCTGGTCGGTCGACGCCGACGGGACCGTGCGGCTCGGTTAGCGCGGCCGGTCTCGGAACCGGACGTCGGCGATCGGCTCGTCCACCGCCTCGATCCGCACGTCCAGGCCAGGTCCGAGCGACTCCGGGTCATCGACCCACACGCAGACGCCCGTCGCCACGTCCAGCCGGACCCGGTGGGGAGCCGGCGGGCCGCCGCAGTAACGCACGCACCGGCTCGGTCCGCCACGGGTGACCGGGCCAGCGCACGGTGAACCGCAGCGTCGTCCACCGCCACGGCGAGGAGCGGGCGAGCGCGCGGAAGGCGTCGGCGTCGGACACGTCCGGAGAGTGACCCCGCAGGCCGGCACGTGTCCCGCGAGTGGTCGTGCTCTGCCCACAGGTGTGGGCAGAGCACGACCACCCACGCTGGGAGGTGCGCCCTCGAGTCGGCATGGCACGGGAGGCGGCGGGGTCACGGGACCCGCCACTCGGCCTCCGCCGTCGCGTCCGGCGTCCTCCACCGTGAGGTCCACGAGGCGGACCGTGTCCAGGATGACCAGCGGGTCCTCGGGCCCCGGCCGCCAGGACGGCGCCCCGGCCCAGCCCGTCGTCGGGCCCGTCGAGCCGGGCCTCGGCAGGTCGCGTGCCCGACCCGAGCCCTGCGGCACGAGCCGCCCCCGGACCGGGTCCTCAGACGTCGACCCAGCCGCCGGAGCGCCAGTACAGCCCGGCCGCGCGGGAGAGCAGGCCCTCGTCGACCAGGTAGCGGCGCAGCGCCGCGGTGTCGGGGTGCCAGACGGCCAGGAGCGCGTTGACCTCGCGCTCGGGATAGCGGACGCCGACGTCGAAGACCCGCACCAGGTGCTCGAGCACGACCCGGCGCTTGCTCTGCTGGGCCGGGATGGACACCAGCCGGCCGTCGCGGACGAACGCGGCCAGGACGCCGGACTCCGCGGGGTCCTCCGACAGCGGCTCGGGCGCCGGCGCGGCCTCGGCGGCGGCCCGCGCCGCGGCGCCGAAGCGGTCGGTGAGCAGTTCGAGGGTGTGCCCGTCGCGGCGCACCAGCCCGCCGCGGGCCAGCCGGCGGGCAGCCAGCGCGACGTCCTTGAGCGCCAGCCCGGAGGCGTCGGCGACCTCCTCGATCGTCCCGGCGCCGAGCGCCAGGGCCGCCACCACCCTCAGCCGGGCGGGGTCGGCCAGCAGCCCCGCGATCCTCGCCGCCTCCACGCCCGCGACGGTATCCGCGCATCGAGCCACGTGGGCGGGGGTAGGCCGACCGGCATGGTGAGCCCCATCGACATCCAGAAGGCCCTCAAGGGCATGGACTACCCGGCCAGCAAGCAGCAGATCCTCGAGCACGCCAAGGGCGGCGGCAAGGAGGTGCTGGACGCGCTGGAGAAGATCGACGACCGGGAGTACGAGGGTCCCAGCGGGGTCAGTGCGGCGGTCTTCGACTGACCGCCCGCTAGGTTCGGTGCCCATGACACCGGGCCGGGACTTCACGGGGGACATGCACCTGGCGCACGTCCTCGCCGACCAGGCGGACTCGATCAGCATGGAGCGGTTCCGGGCGCTCGACCTCACGGTCGAGACCAAGCCGGACCTCACGCCGGTCACCGACGCCGACCGCGCCGTCGAGGAGCAGCTGCGCACCACCCTCGCGCGGGCCCGCACCCGCGACGCCGTGCTGGGCGAGGAGTTCGGCGTCACCGGGCACGGCCCCCGGCGCTGGGTGCTCGACCCCATCGACGGGACGAAGAACTTCGTCCGCGGCGTGCCCGTGTGGGCGACGCTCATCGCGCTGTTCGACGGCGACGAGGCGGTCGTCGGGCTGGTCTCGGCCCCTGCCCTCAACCGCCGCTGGTGGGCGGCCAAGGACGTCGGCGCGTGGACCGGCCGGCGCCTGGAGTCGGCCACCCGCTGCCGCGTGTCGGGCGTCTCGGACCTCGGCGACGCGAGCCTGTCGTTCTCCAGCCTGTCCGGCTGGCAGGAGCGCGACCTGCTCGACGGCTTCCTCGACCTCACCCGGTCGGTGTGGCGGACGCGCGGCTACGGCGACTTCTGGAGCTACGTGCTGCTGGCCGAGGGCGCGGTCGACGTCGCCTGCGAGCCCGAGGTGTCCCTGTGGGACCTCGCCGCGCTCGACGTCATCGTCCGCGAGGCCGGCGGCCGGTTCACCGACCTGTCCGGTGCGGCCGGGCCGGCCGGCGGCAGCGCGCTGGCCACCAACGGCCTGCTGCACGACGCCGCGCTGGCCCACCTGCGGCCGTCCCAGCCGGCGGCCCGGGCGGCTGACGACACCCGGGCTGCGGACGGCGACGGACGCGCCTGACGACGGCCCTGACGACGACGGCGGCCCCTCCCCGGGATCCGGGCAGGGGCCGCCGTCGTGTGCGGGTGGGTCACACCGTCGGGGTCGTGCCCCCGGTGCCGCCCGTGCCGCGCCCACCGGAGAACCGGCGGCGCGCGTCGTCGATCCGCGCCCTCGTCTTCGGGTCCTTCGCCAGCTGCTGGGCCCGCGTGGTCACCTGCCGGAGCGCCTGCTGGCCCTTGGGACTGCGGGCGAACTGGGCCACCTTGTCGAACACCGACGCCATGTCGCGTTCCTCCTCTCGCCGGAGCCCGCGCCGGGCCCCGCTGCTGGGTCAACGGTCCCCCGGCCACCGCCGTTCCACGCGCTCGGCGGCACGGGTGGCCGACCGGTGTCACCACGGCGTCACCGCGGGGTCACGGGCACTGGGAGGACGCCCCTCCCGAGGTCGTGCTGACCGCGATCGGCAGGGACGGCCGCGGTGCAGGGACACGGTGCACGCCGGTCATCGGAGCCGGGGCGAGCGCCAGCATCGTGCCCGGGGCCGCCACGCTGGCCCGGGCCTGGGCGGACGAGTACGACCACCCGCTCGCCGTCGTCCGCCGCAGGCCCCGCCCCACCTGACCCACCGCACAGTGGGGTCAGGCCTCGCGCCAGCGGCGGGCCGCCGCCCGCAGCCCCGGGTCGGTGCGGGGCTCCACCACCCGCCCGGGCTCCTGCCGGGCCGCGACGGCCGTCCCGGTGCCGCGCGCGGCGAGCAGGGCGGCACCGACGGCCGAGGCGCTGCGCAGCGGCAGGTACCGCACCGGGACGCCGAGGACGTCGGCGAGGAGCTGCTGGACGACGGCCGAGCGCCCGCCCCCGCCGGTGAGGACGACGGGACCGCCGCCGCCCAGCAGGTCCGCCGCCGCGGCGACGGCGAACACGACACCCTCCACCGCGGCGCGGGCGAGGTCGGCGCGCGTGGTGCCGGCGGTCAGCCCCGACCAGCTCCCCCGCGCGTCCGGGCCGGCCACCCCGCCGCGTTCGCCGGTCAGGAACGGCCGGAAGACGACGCCCCCGGCCCCCGCCGGCACGCCCGCCGCGACCTCGAACAGCTCGGCGTCCTCCAGACCCAGGACCCGGCCCACCCACGACCAGGCCAGGCCGGCGTTCTGCAGCGCGGCCATGCCGTACCAGCCCTGTCCGGTGTCGGCGTAGGAGTGCACGACCGGGTCGGTGGCCGGGGCGGGCCGCCACCCGGGCCGGAGCAGCTGCGCACCGGTGCCGAGGTTGACCTGGACGCCGGTCCGCGTGCCGGCCGCCAGCAGGGCCAGCGGGGTGTCCGCGCCGCCGACCACGACCGGCACCTCGGCGCCGGGCAGGCCGGCGGCGGGCAGGTCGGCGGCGCCGGCCACGGTCGACCCGGGGACGACGGCGGGCAGCAGGCCCGGGTCGATCCCGGCGGCCGCCGTGGCCGCCGTCGACCAGCGGTCGCCGGGGACGTCCCAGAGCAGGGTCGCCGAGGCGTCGCTGCGGTCGGTGCGGCGCCAGTCGGCCCCTGGCAGGAGCGTGGCGCGCAGCGCGTCCTTGGGGAGCAGCACCCCGGCGGCCCGCGCCAGCAGCTCGGGCCGGCGCGCGCCCAGCCAGGCCAGCAGCGGCCCGGTCATGCCGGGCACCAGCGGGTTGGCCAGCGCGGCGCGGTCGGCCGCGGGGAGCTCCCGCCACCGCTGCAACTCGGCAGCGGCCCGCTGGTCGGGCCACAGCAGCGCCGGGGCGAGCGCCGTCCCCGCGTCGTCGACCAGCACGGCGCCGTGCATCTGCCCGGACAGCCCCAGCCCGCGGACGGTGGCGCCGCGCAGGGCCGGCGCCACCTGCTCGAGCGCGGCGTCCAGAGCCGCGCGCCACGTGCCGACGGCGGTCTCCGCCCAGCCGGGCTGCGGGCGGTCGACCGCGTAGCCGACCTCCGCCTCGGCGACGGGCGCGCCGCCGGCGTCGAGCGCGAGCAGCTTGAGCCCGCTGGTCCCGAGGTCCGCGCCGAGGAGGACGTCGCTCACCGGGGGGAGTGGGCGAAGCCGCCGCTGCGGCCGTTGCGGTCGGCGAGCAGCCCGGCCAGCGTGCTCAGCGCGATCTCGGCCGGTGTGCGCGAGCCGACGTCCAGGCCGATCGGCCGGTGCACCCGCGCCACCTCCTCGGGTGCGACGCCGAGCTCGGCCAGCGCGGCCACGTGCGGGCCCTCGTGCCGCGGGTTGCCCATCACGCCCACCCAGCGCACCCGGCGGGCCAGCGCGTCGCGCAGCACCTCGCCCAGCTCGGGACGGTGGTGGTCGGTGACGACGACGTCGGCGTCGGAGAGGTCCTCGGTCAGGTCGTCGAGGGCGATGACGCCGGCCCCGCGGGCCGGGTCGGGGTCGAGCAGCACCGTGCGGAAGCCGAGCTCCGGCGCCCAGCGCTGCAGCACCTCGGCCACCGGCGAGGCGAAGACGGCGACCAGCACCCGGCCGGTGGGCGCCTCCGCCGGCGCCCCGTGCGCGACGCCGCAGGTCGCGTCGGTCACGTCTCCTCCTCGCTGGCGCTCGTCGGACACGTGCCCGGCGGTGCTGTGCCCATGGGTGACCTCGCGAGCTCGGTCACGTGTCCTCCCCCAGGAAGCCGACCAGTGCCGCGGCGAAGGCCGGCGCCCGCAGCGCGGTCGAGTGGTCGCCGGGGACGACCGTCACCCGGGCGCCGGGGATGGCCGCGGCGAGCACCTCGGGACGGACCGCCAGCGGGTCGGCGTCGCCGGCGAGGACCAGCGTGGGCGCGGTGATGGCGGCCAGGTCCGCGCCGTGGACGTGCACCGCCCGGGCGTGCGCGGCCAGGGCACGCCGGTCGGCGTTGAGGGCGTCGGCCAGCCGGCGGTGGAAGACGGTGGCGGGGTCGCGCACGTCGGCGACGTCGGCCGCCTCCAGCGCCGCGGCGAGCCCGGCCATGAGGACCGAGCGGCGCTCGGGGCCGCCGGGCTCGACGAACGCGGCGCCGGCACCGCACACCACCAGCCGGCGCACCCTCGCGTCGGTGGCCGCGGTCAGCATGGCGACCGTCGCTCCCATCGAGTAGCCGGCCAGGTCGAAGGAGTCGTGGCCGAGCGCGTCGGCCACCCGCCGCAGGTCGTCGGACATCCGGGCCTCCCCGTAGGCGGCGGGGTCGTGCGGCTTGTCCGACCTGCCGTGCCCGCGGGCGTCGACGCCGACGACCTCCCGCCCGGCCGACAGGAGGGCCGCGACCGCCCCGGTGCCGACCCAGTTGAGCCGGGTGTCGGCGACGAAGCCGTGCTGGAGGTACACCGGCGGCAGGTCACCGGCGGCGCCCCACCGGTGCACGGCGACCTCGACGCCGTCGGCGCCGGGCACGCGCAGGGTGCCGGTGGAGACGGTCACGCGGCGCGCTCGGGGCTGTCGCCGTAGGCGTAGGACGCGTCGACGTACCGGCCGCCCCGCGCGACCCCCGGCGGGGCGATCTCGCCCAGGCGCGCCAGGTCGGCGTCGGAGAGCCGCACGGCCGCCGCGCCGACGTTCTCCTCCAGGTAGGGGCGCCGCTTGGTGCCGGGGATCGGCACCACGTCGTCGCCCTGCGCCAGCACCCACGCCAGCGCCAGCTGCCCGGGGCTGACGGCCTTCTCCTCCGCCATCGCCCGGACGGCGTCGACCAGCCGCAGGTTGGCGGCGAACGCCGCGCCGGTGAAGCGCGGGTGGCCGCGGCGCCAGTCGTCCTCGCCGAAGTCCTCCGGGCTGCGGATCGCGCCGGTGAGGAAGCCGCGGCCCAGCGGGCTGAACGGCACGATGCCGATGCCGTGCTCGCGGGCCACGCCGAGCACCTCCGCCTCCAGGTCGCGGGTCCACAGCGACCACTCGCTCTGCAGCGCCGCGACCGGGTGGACGGCGACGGCGCGGCGGATCGAGGTGGCCGAGGCCTCCGACAGCCCGAGGTGGCGGACCTTGCCCTGCTGCACGAGCTCGGCCATCGCGCCGACGGTGTCCTCGATCGGCACCTGCGGGTCGACCCGGTGCTGGTAGTAGAGGTCGATCACGTCGACACCGAGCCGGCGCAGGCTGGCCTCGGCGCGGGCCCGCACGTTCTCCGGGCGGCCGTCGATGTCCATGCCGCCGCGGTCGTTGCGCGACAGGGAGAACTTCGTGGCCAGCTGCACCTCGTCGCGGCGGCCGCGGATCGCCTCGCCGACCAGCTCCTCGTTGTGCCCGTCGCCGTAGACGTCGGAGGTGTCGAGGAAGGTGACGCCGAGGTCGAGCGCCCGGTGGATCGTCGCGACCGACTCGTCGCGGTCGGCCGTGCCGTACATCTGGCTCATCCCCATGCAGCCGAGGCCGAGCGCGGAGACGACGAGGCCGTTCCGGCCGAGGGTGCGGGTACCGACGGGAGAGGTCATGCCCGCATCCTCGTCGCCGCGCGCGACACCCCGCCACCGCCCGGTTGTGCCCCGGTCCGACCGGGTAGCCGCTCCGGGCAGCGACCTCCGGGAGGACCCATGAGCTCGAGCCCGCCCCGCCGCCGTACCGCCCGCCTGCTCGGCCTGGCCAGCCTGGGCCTGGGCACCTCGATGCTCGTGGACCCGGCGGGCGTCGCCCGGTTCGCCGGGGTCGACGACTCCCCCGTGGCCCTGCCGGTGGTCACCGCCGTCGGGGCCCGGGAGCTGGCGCACGCCGCCGGCCTGCTCGCCGGCCGGCCCGGGTGGGCCTGGACCCGCGTCCTCGGCGACGCCGTGGACCTGACCGTCCTGGGCATGGCACTGCAGAACCGCCGCGGCGAGCGCGAGCGCCGGCTGCGCTCCGTCGTGGTCGGCGCCTCCGCCCTGGCCGTGCTGGACCTGCTGACGGCGCTGGCCTCCCGGCGCGCCCGCACCACCGCGCCCGACCTCACGCCGGTGACCCGGCCGAGGACCGGCCTGGTGGCGCCGCTGGTCGACGTCCGGGCGGCGCTGGCCGGCGAGCCCCGGCGGCCGGTGGCCCCGCGGCCCGACGTCCCGGCCGCGCGGATGCCCGACGCCCCGTAGGCGCGCCCGCCCGCGGTCAGCCCCTGGCCAGGCCGTCGATCCGCGCCACCTCGTCGTCCGACAGGGAGAGGTCCCCGATCGCCAGGTTGGCCCGGATCCGCTCCGGGGTCGCCGACTTGGGGATGACGACGACGCCGTGCTCGACGTGCCAGCGCAGCACCACCTGCGCCGGGGTCACGCCGTGGGCCTCGGCCACCTCGCGCAGCACCGGGTCGGCGAGGTCGGTGTTCTTGAACGGGCTGTAGCCCTCCAGGACGACGCCGCGCTCCCGGTGCCCGGCCTCGACGGCGGCGTCGTAGCGCGACGGCGCCCAGCTGACCTGGTTGACCGCCGGCCGCACGCCGCTCGCCTCGGCGAGCCGGTCGACCTGGTCCAGCGAGTAGTTGCTGACGCCGACGGCCCGGGCCCGCCCGGCCTCGCGGGCCTCGACGAAGCGCTCCCACAGGTCCTCCCCGGCACCCCCGGGCGGCCAGTGCACCAGCCACAGGTCGACCGCGTCGACGTCGAGCGCGTCGAGGGACGCCGTCAGCGTCCGCTCGGCCCGGCCGGCCTCGCGAGGCGGCAGCTTGGTGGTCACGAAGACCTCGTCGCGGTCGACCCCCGAGTCGCGCAGCGCCCGCCCCACCTCGGCCTCGTTGCGGTACATCGTCGCGGTGTCCAGGTGCCGGTACCCGGCGTCCAGGGCGGTCCGGACGGCGTCGTAGCACCCGGCGCCGGTCATCTGCCAGGTGCCGAAGCCGAGCAGGGGCATGCCGCCGCCGCCGTCGAGCGGCACGGTGGGGAGGGTCGCGGTCACCCCGCTGCCCTGCCCGTGCCCGCCGGCGGCGACACGTGCCCTCAGCGGACGGACGCGGTCAGGAACCCGTCGACCACCGTCGCCAGCTCCGGGGCGGTGGCGACGTCGTAGTGCGTCCGGCCCGGCAGGACCGCCAGCCGGGACGCCGGGCGCCCGGCACCGTCCCAGCCGGGGTCGCGCAGCCCGCCGCCGAGCAGCCCGTAGAACTCCGCGGCGTGCGCCGGCGGGACGCTGTCGCAGTCGCCGTAGGCGAGCAGCACGGGGGCGGTGATCGCGCGCACCTCGTCGCTCCAGTCGTAGGGGGTGCGCAGCAGGTCGCCCGTCTTGTCCATGAGGGCCGGGAACGCGTCGACGTCGGGCGCCACGGCGGCGTAGGCGTCGTAGACCGGCGACTGCCGCATCCACTCGAACCCGGCGCTGCTGACGCCGGCCATCCCCTCCAGGACGTCGGGCAGCCAGCCCCCGCGGCGGCACGGCGCCGCCACCACGACCAGGCGGCGCACCAGCTCCGGGTGCCGGATCGTGGCGCGCAGGCTCACCCCGCCACCGAGGGAGTAGCCCATCAGGTCGACCGGCCCCAGGTCCAGGTGCCGCACGAGGGCGGCCACGTCGTCGGCCAGGGCGTCCCAGGTGAAGGGCCGGTCGACGTCGGCGGTGCGGCCGTGCCCCTGCGGCTCGACCGCGACCACCCGTCGGGAGGCGGCCAGCCGCTCCAGGACCCCGCCCCACGCCTCGACCACCCCGAAGCCGCCGTGCACCGCCACCAGCGGCGTGCCGCCCTCCCCCAGGCTCCGCCAGTACGCCCGCACGCCCCCGGTCACCGGTGCGTACCCCTCGTCGACCCGCAGGTCCGTCGTCGTCATGTGGGGTGGACGGCCGGACCCGCCGGAACTCATCGGAGGTGGTGGGATGACAGGGGTCGAAGGCGCCCGCCCGGGGCCCCGGCGAGGAGGGTCTGCGTGCAGTACGTCGAGAACGTCATCGAGCTGGTGGGGAACACCCCGCTGGTCCGGTTGACGTCCGTGACCCGTCACCTCGGGGCAGACGCGCCGCTGGTGCTGGCCAAGGTCGAGTACCTCAACCCCGGCGGCTCGGTGAAGGACCGCATCGCCGTGCGGATGGTCGACGCCGCGGAGGCCAGCGGCGCGCTGCGGCCCGGCGGGACGATCGTGGAGCCGACCAGCGGCAACACCGGCATCGGGCTGGCGCTGGTCGCCCAGCAGCGCGGCTACCGCTGCGTCTTCGTCTGCCCCGACAAGGTGGGCAAGGAGAAGATCGACGTGCTCAAGGCCTACGGCGCCGAGGTGCACGTCTGCCCGACCGCCGTCGACCCGGCAGACCCGCGCTCCTACTACTCGGTCTCCGACCGGCTGGCCCGCGAGACGCCCGGCGGGTGGAAGCCCGACCAGTACGCCAACCCGGCCAACCCGCGGTCGCACTACGAGAGCACCGGCCCCGAGATCTGGGCGCAGACCGAGGGGCGGGTGACCTGCTTCGTCACCGGTGTCGGCACCGGGGGCACGATCAGCGGCACCGGCCGCTACCTCAAGGAGGCCTCCGGCGGGCGGGTGCGCGTGGTCGGCGTCGACCCGGAGGGCTCGGTCTACTCCGGCGGCACCGGGCGGCCCTACCTGGTCGAGGGGGTGGGCGAGGACTTCTGGCCCGACGCCTACGACCGCAGCATCGCCGACGAGATCGTCGCCGTCAGCGACGGCGACTCCTTCGCGATGACCCGGCGGCTGGCCCGCGAGGAGGGGCTGCTGGTGGGGGGCTCGTGCGGCATGGCGGTGGCCGGCGCGCTGCGCGCCGCCGAGCGCCTGACGCGGGACGACGTCGTCGTCGTCCTCCTCCCCGACGGCGGGCGCGGCTACCTCGGCAAGATCTACAACGACGACTGGATGGCCGACTACGGCTTCCTGGAGCAGGCCACGCAGGGCACCGTCGGCGAGCTGCTCGCCCAGAAGGGCGGGGCGACGCCGGAGCTGGTGCACACCCACCCGAACGAGACGGTGCGCGACGCCATCGACATCCTCCGCGAGTACGGCGTCAGCCAGCTGCCGGTGGTGCGCGCCGAGCCGCCGGTGACCGCCGGTGAGGTCGTCGGGTCGGTCGAGGAGAAGACGCTGCTCGACGCGCTGTTCGCCGGGCGGGCCAGTCTCGCCGACCGGGTGGAGCGGCACATGTCCCCGCCGCTGCCGATCATCGGCTCCGGCGAGCCGGTCAGCGCCGCGGTGGCGGCCCTCGGCACGGCGGACGCGCTGCTCGTGCACGAGGAGGGCAAGCCGGCCGGCGTGGTCACCCGGCAGGACGTGCTCGGGCACCTGGCCGGCACGTCCTCCGCGGCACCGGCCCCTACCGTCGGGACATGACCTCCTCGGCCGGCACCCCCGGCTTCAACACCCGCGCCATCCACGCCGGGCAGGACCCGGACCCGGCCACCGGCGACGTCGTCGTCCCCCTGCACCTGGCGACGACCTTCAAGCAGGACGGCGTCGGCGGCCTGCGCGGGGGGTACGAGTACGCGCGCAGCGGCAACCCCACCCGGACGGCGCTGCAGGAGGCGCTGGCCGCCCTGGAGGAGGGCCGGACCGGGCTGGCGTTCGCCTCCGGCCTGGCCGCCGAGGACACCCTGCTGCGCACGGTGTGCCGGCCGGGCAGCCACGTCGTCCTCGGCGGGGACGCCTACGGCGGCACGTTCCGGCTCATCTCCCGGGTGGCCTCGCGCTGGGGGGTGGAGCACACGCCGGCCGACCTCAACGACGTCGACGCGCTGCGGGCGGCGATCCGTCCGGAGACGCGGCTGGTCTGGTGCGAGACGCCGACCAACCCGCTGCTCAACGTCGCCGACATCGCGCTGGTCGCCGAGGTCGCGCACGCCGCCGGGGCGCTGCTCGTGGTCGACAACACCTTCGCCTCGCCCTACCTGCAGCGGCCGCTGACCCTCGGCGCCGACGTCGTCGTCCACTCGACGACGAAGTACCTGGGCGGGCACTCCGACGTCGTCGGCGGCGCGCTGGTCGTCGGGGACGACGAGGAGCTCGCCGAGCAGCTAGCCTACCACCAGAACGCGATGGGCGCGGTCTCCGGCCCCCTGTCGGACTGGCTGGTGCTGCGCGGCATCAAGACCCTCGGCGTCCGCATGGACCGCCACCAGGACAACGCCGGGCGGATCGCCGAGCACCTGCTCGCCCACGACGCCGTGTCGCGCGTCCTCTACCCGGGCCTGCCCGACCACCCCGGGCACGACATCGCGGCGAAGCAGATGTCGGGCCCCGGCGGGATGCTGTCGTTCCGGCTGGCCGACGGGGAGGAGGCGGCGCTGCGGGTCTGCGAGCGGGCCCGGCTGTTCACGCTGGCGGAGTCCCTGGGCGGGGTCGAGTCGCTGATCGAGCACCCGCACCGGATGACCCACGCCAGCGCGGCGGGCTCCCCGCTGGAGGTGCCGGCCGACCTGGTGCGGCTCTCGGTGGGCATCGAGGACGTCGAGGACCTGCTCGCCGACCTGGAGCAGGCGCTGGCCTGACGAAGGACCCCCTCCTCCCCGCCCCTCGCACGCTCGGGGCGGGACCGGGAGGGGGCCGACGGCCTCGCCCGATCCCGCCGTCCTCACCTCGGTGCGGTGAGGACACGGGGCCCGTCGTCGGTGACCGCGACCGTGTGCTCGACGTGCGCGGCCCGGCTGCCGTCGGCGCTGCGCAGCGTCCAGCCGTCGGCGTCCACCCGGTAGTCGTCGCTCCCGCCGGCGAGGAACCACGGCTCGATGGCGATGACCAGCCCCGGGCGCAGCGGCAGCCCGCGGCCGGGGCGGCCCTCGTTCGGCACGGACGGCGGCTCGTGCATCGAACGGCCGACGCCGTGACCGCCCTGGTCGGTGTTGATGCCGCAGCCCCCGGCGCGGCCGACCGCGCCGATGGCGGCCGAGACGTCGCCGACCCGGTTGCCGACGACCGCCGCGGCGATCCCGGCCGCCAGCGCGCGCTCGGCGGTCGCGACCAGCCCGAGGTCCTCCGGCCGCGGTGTGCCCACCAGGAAGGTGGTCGCCGCGTCGCCCACCCAGCCGTCGAGGGTGGCGCCCGCGTCGACGCTCAGCAGGTCGCCGTCCTCGAGCTCCTGGGGAGTCGGGATGCCGTGCAGCGCGACGTCGTTGACCGACAGGCAGACCACCCCAGGGAACGGCGGCGTGGTGGACAGCGGGGCGTAGCCGAGGAACGGCGAGCCGGCACCGGCGTCGGCGAGCACATCACGCGCGACCTCGTCCAGCCGGGTCAGCCGGACACCCGGTGCGGCGGCGGCACGGACGGCGGCCAGCACGTCGGCCACGACCGCCCCGGCGGCGCGCATGGCCTCCAGCTCCCCCGGCGTGCGCAGCTCGATCATCGGTGTCCTCCGCCTACCCCTCGACGGAGAGCGCTCCGGTCGGGCACTGGGAGACCGCGTCGTGGACGGCGGTGTCGTCGTCCGGCTCCTCCTGCAACACCCGCACCGCGCCGTCGTCGTCGACCTCGAACACCTCCGGCGCGAGCAGCTCGCACTGTCCCGAGCCCACGCAGATCTCGCGGTCGGCGGTGACCCGCATCAGCGCAGCCCGGTCAGCCGCGCCGGGAGGTGCTTGAGCCCGTTGACGAACGACGAGCGCAGCCGGTCGGGCGGGCCGGTCACCTCCAGGTCGGGCAGCTGGTCGAACAGCGCGCGGAAGGTGACCTGCAGCTCCCGGCGGGCCAGGTGCGCGCCGAGGCAGAAGTGCGGGCCCTTGGAGCCGAAGCCCACGTGCGGGTTGGGGTCGCGGCCGACGTCGAGGACCTGCGGGTCGGGGAAGACCGCCGGGTCGCGGTTGGCCGCGGCGTAGAAGAGCAGGAACTTGTCGCCGGCGCGGAAGCGGTGGCCGTCGAGCTCGCCGTCGCAGGTGGCGGTGCGGCGCATCCAGGTCACCGGGCTCACCCAGCGCACGACCTCCTCGACGGCGGTGCGGTCCAGGCCGGGGTCGGCGGCCCAGCGGGCCCGCTGCTCCGGGTGCTCGGAGAGCGCCAGCAGCCCCTGGGAGATGGCGTTGCGGGTGGTCTCGTTGCCGGCCACCAGCAGCAGGATGAAGAACGAGGCGATCTCCTGGTGGGTCAGCCGCTCGCCGTCGACCTCGGTGGTGACCAGCGCGGTGGTGAGGTCCTCGCGCGGGTCGGCCAGCCGCTCGGCGGCCAGGCGCTCCATGAGCGCGGCCATCTCCATGCCGGCGGTGAGGAACGCGGTGAGGGTGTCCTCCTCGTCCTCGATCAGGTCGGGGTCGCCGCCGGAGAGGATGACGTTGGACCGCGCCAGCACGCCGGGCCGGTCCTCCTCGGGGACGCCCATCATGTCGCAGATGACCCGCAGCGGGATCGGCGCGGCGATGTCGGCGACGACGTCGAGGACCCCGCCGTCCGCCTCCGCCGTCGCCCGGGCGCGGGCCAGGACGTCGTCGACGACCGACCGCACCGAGTCCAGCGTCCGTTCCAGCATCCGCGGGGTGAACGTCTTGGACACGATCCGGCGGATCTTGGCGTGCCGCGGGTCGTCCATGCTGATCAGCGAGCCGTAGAACTCGTTGAGCTCGGCCGGGACGTCCTGCATCGACACCGCGCCCTGCCCCGAGCAGAACACCGCCGGCTGCGAGCTGATCGCCTCCAGGTCGGCGTAGCGGGTGATCGCGGTGTAGCCGGGGCCGGCCGGGATGCCCGGGATCTCCGCCTCGGCGAAGAACGCGAAGGGGCGCTCGGCGCGCAGCCGGTCGAAGGCGGCGTGCCGCTCGGCGGGCGGGCGCACCCACCAGTCGCGGTCGGACAGGTCGACGGACGCCAGGTCGACGTCCTGGGGTGCGACGGTCACGGGCGGGGGCCTCCTCGGCGCGGCTGACGGCGGCCAGGCCACGCTAGAGACGACAGCGCGTGACGGGCAACACACCGGGCCGTACGCGCCGGCTCGGTTCCCGAGGCGGCCGGCCACTCACGCGCCGCAGCACCGCCCTCCCGGCCGGCGGCCCCGCGCGTCAGGAGGTGGCGTCGACCAGGTCGCCGTACTCCGGGTGGCGCTCGATCCAGCCGCGGACGAACGAGCAGCGCGCCACGACCCGGCCGCCCTTCTCCCGGACGTCGTCGAGAGCGGCCCGGACGAGCTTCCCGCCCAGGCCCGACCCCTCGGCGTCGGGGTCGATCTCGGTGTGGGTGAAGACCACCTGCTCGCCGTGGCGCTGGTAGGCGGCCAGGCCCAGCAGGCGGTCGCCGTCGCGGATCTCGTAGCGCTCGGCGTCCGGGGCGTCGTGCACGGTCGGTTCCATGCCGTGCGCCAACCGCCGCGGCGCCCGGGCTGTTCCGGACACACGACGAGGGCCCCGGAGCAGGTGCTCCGGGGCCCTCGCGCCAGTAGCGGGGACAGGATTCGAACCTGTGACCTCTGGGTTATGAGCCCAGCGAGCTACCGAGCTGCTCCACCCCGCGTCGGTGAGACCGACTGTACACGCTCCTGCCCGCCCCTCGGCACCGGCCGGACACCGGCCGGACACCGGCCGACCCGGCCCTCCGGAGGGCCGGGTCGGCCGGTCGTCCTCAGGCGGCCGTGCGCGCGCCGGCCGCCGCCGGCTCCTCCGCCCGCCGGCCCGGCTGCTCGGCCGCGCCGCCGGAGGGGACCCGGCGGGTCCGGGCCCGCAGCAGCCGCGACAGCGCCGTCGGCTGGCCGAAGGCCGCGGTGAGCCGGTCGAGGAAGATCGCGAGCAGGACGACGGCGAGGCCCCCCTCGAACCCGGAGGCGACGTCGAGCTGGGTCACCGCCCGCACCACCACCGCGCCGAGGCCGGCGGCACCGAGCAGCCCGGCCGTGACGACCATCGACAGCGCCAGCATGATCACCTGGTTGACGCCGGCCATGATCGACGGCAGCGCGAGCGGCAGCTGGACCTCCCGCAGGACCTGGCCGGGCCGGGCGCCGAAGGCGTGCGCCGCCTCGACGACCTCCCGGTCGACCTGCCGGATGCCCAGCTCGGTCAGCCGGACGCCGGGCGGGATGGCGAACAGGATGGTCGCCACGACGCCGGGCACGACGCCCACGCCGAAGAAGAAGACGGCCGGGATCAGGTACACGAACACCGGCGTCGTCTGCATGAAGTCCAGGACCGGCCGGACGGCGACGCTGAGCGCGCGGTTGCGGGCCGCCAGGATCCCGATCGGCACCCCGATCGCCGTGGCGATCACCGCGGCCACGAGGACCAGCGCGAGGGTCTGCATCGTCTCCGTCCACAGCTCGAGGGAGACCACGAGCAGGAACGCCACCACCGTGTAGACCGCCAGTCCCCACCCGCGGACGACGAGCGCCACGAGCGTGAAGACGGTGAGCCACACCACGGGCGGTGGGGTGACCAGCAGGTCGGTCAGGCCGTCGACGAGGGCGGACATGACCGTCGAGACGGCGTCGAAGAGCCACGGCACCGTGGCCAGGAGCCAGTCGATGAGGTCGGCCACCCACCGGCCCAGGGGGATGTGCGGGATCATCAGCCCTCCCGTCGTGCGGGGACGGCGGCGAGCGCGTCGAGCACCGCCGCCCGTGGCACCACGCCCAGCAGCCGCCCGTCGTCGTCCACGACACCCAGCGGCACCGGGTGCCGCCCGACGAGGTGGACGAACTCGACCAGCGGGCGGTCCGGCGCGGTCGTGGTGTAGTCGCCGACCAGTTCGCGCGGGCCCACGGCCGTCCGGCCCTCCTGGCGCGCCCGGGCGAGCAGGTCGTCGCGCGCCACGCCCGCGATGCGCCGGTGGTCGTCGAGGACGTACACGCCGTTGGCCTCCGCGGCCCCGAGGGCGCGCAGCACCTCCCCCGGGGACTGGCCGAGCCGGGCGGTCATCCGCGGCTCGCGCAGCAGGTCCCCCGCGGTGAGCACGCGGGTGCGGTCGACGTCGGAGGTGAAGTCGGCGACGTAGGCGTCGGCGGGCGCGGAGATGATCTCCGGCCCGGTGCCCAGCTGGACCGTGCGCCCGTCCTTGAGCATGAGGATCCGGTCGCCGAGCCGCATGGCCTCGTTGAGGTCGTGGGTGATGAAGACGATGGTCTTCGACAGCTCCGACTGCAGCCGCTCCAGCAGGTCCTGCATGTCGCGGCGGATCAGCGGGTCCAGCGCGGAGAACGGCTCGTCCATGAGCAGCACCTCCGAGTCGGCGGCCAGCGCGCGGGCCAGGCCCACGCGCTGGCGCATGCCGCCGGAGAGCTGGTCGGGCCGGGCGTCGGCCCGCTCGAGCAGCCCCACCGTCTCCAGCGCCCAGTCCGCGCGCTCGCGCTGCTGCGCGGCGGGGGCACCGCGCACCTTGAGCGCGTAGGCGGCGTTCTCCCGCACCGTGCGGTGCGGGAGCAGCGCGAAGTGCTGGAAGACCATGCTGATCTTCTCGTTGCGCACCGTGCGCAGCGCCGCGTCGTCGAGGGCACGCAGGTCGCGGCCCTCGACCTCGACGGTGCCGGCGCTGGGCTCGATCAGCCGGTTGAGCAGGCGGACGAGGGTGGACTTGCCCGACCCCGACAGGCCCATGACGACGAACAGCTCCCCGCGCAGGACGGAGAAGCTGACGTCGTGGACCGCGAGGGTCGCCCCGGTCCGCCGCTGGATCTCGTCACGCCCGAGACCCTCGCCGGCCAGCCGCAGCGCCTCCTGCTCGCGCGCCCCGAAGACCTTCGTCAGGCCCGAGACGCTCAGCACGGGCGGCGTCACGTCAGCCGACCCACTCGTCGATCTGGTCGCCGTGGTCGTCGACCCACTGCCGGGCGACGTCGGGGACCTCCTCGCCGTCGACGTCGACCTGCTTCTGCATCTGCTCCATCTCCTCGACGGAGATGCGCAGGTCGGTCAGCAGGCCGGCGAACTCGGGGGCCTGGTCCTGCAGCTCGGTGCTGGCGGCGATGTTCGCGCTGTACGACGGCATGGCGCAGGCGCCGTCGCCCTCGGGGGCCAGGCAGCCCTCGGTGTAGGGCGTGGGCTCCTCGAGCTGCACCATGTCGTACTGCGCGAAGACCGCGTGCGGGTGGTACAGGTAGAGCACGATCGGCTCCTCGCGGCTGTAGCTGTTCTCCAGCTGCGCCAGCTCGGCCGCCTCGCTGGCGACGACGTGCTCCAGGTCGATCCCGTAGCCCTGCAGCCGCTTGGTGTTCTGCTCGGTGGTGATGTAGCCGGGGTCGGCGTCGTAGAACTTCCCGCCCAGCGCGTCGGCGTAGTCGTTGAGCTGGGTGACGCTGGTCAGGCCCTCCAGTGGCCCGCCCGGTGCGACGGCGTAGGCGGGCACGAACCAGCCCTGCGCGGCGTCGCCGTAGGTCTGCGACACGATCTCCACCTGGTCGCTCGCGCTGTCGGCGAGCTCCTGCTGGTTGGGCAGGGCGACCTCGGTCAGCAGGTCGATGTCGCCGCGCTGGGCACCCGCCCAGGCCGCGGCCGGGTCCAGCTGCGTCGTCTGCAGCGACGCCACACCCAGCTCGGGGTGGTCGGAGGCGATCTCGCCGATGATGGAGTTGGTCAGGCCGGCGGCCGTCCAGCTGAACTGGGCGGTCTGGACGGTGATGCCGTCGGCGCTGCCGGCGTCCTCCTCGGCGCTGCACCCGGTGACGGTCGCGGCGAGGAGGGCGGCCAGGGCCACCGCGGATGCGCGGGGACGGATCGTGGTGCGCAGCATGGGGTCTTCTTCCGGTGTGGCGCCGGGTGCGTGCTCACCCGGCGGGTGGTCGTGCGACGAGGCGCAGGCCCCCTCGGAGGGGACCTGCGCCTCGCCGTGCGGTCAGTTCTCGGGTACGAGCGTCGTGCAGGTGTCCGGTCAGGCGCCAGTCGGGCCGATCGGCCGGTCACCCCGGAGCGTGATGCGGTGCATGACCCGCCGCTGGTCGCCGTAGTCGCGGTTGGCGTAGTGCACGGTCGAGCGGTTGTCCCACATGACGACGTCGCCGACCGACCACCGGTGCCGCACGATGTGCTCCGGCTTGGTGATGTGCGCGTAGAACAGGTCGAGCAGGTAACGGCTCTCGGCGTCGGAGACGTCCTTGAGGTGCGACACGAACCCGGGGTTGACGAACAGGCCCTTGCGGCCGGTCTCCGGGTGCACCCGCACGACCGGGTGCTCGATCGGGACGAGGGCCTGGAACTGCTCCCCCTCCCACTTGGTCCGCTCCTCGCGCTGGGCGAGGTAGTAGCCGAACTCCCGCGTGCCGTCGTGCACCGCGACGAGCTGGTCGGCCAGGCGCCGCACCGGCTCGCTGAGCGACTCGTAGGCCAGCTCGAGGTCGGCCCACTGGGTGTCGCCGCCGGTGGGCGGCAGGACGACCGCCCGCAGGACCGAGCCCAGCGGGGGGCGGCGCACGAAGGTGACGTCGGTGTGCCAGACGTCGGCGAAGCCCCCCGTGGAGCTGTCGAGCGCGTAGATCTCCGGGTGCTCCTCGTCGACGCCGGGGACGACGGGGTGCGACTCGGTGACCTCACCGAGGCGGCGGCCCAGCGCGATCTGGCCGTCGGGGTGCAGGTCGTGCTGGCCGGAGAAGAACAGCACCTTGTACTCGGCGAGCGCGGTCCGGATGGCGCGGACCTGGTCGTCGGTGGCCCGGCTGAGGTCGACGCCGTGGACGCGGGCGCCGATGGTCGGCTCGAGGCGCTCGAGGTCGAGGCCGGCCGGTGCGGTGGCGTGCTGGACGAGGGGAGCGATGGTGGTTGTGGCGGCTGCGAGCAGGGTCATCTGAGGGCTCCGGGAACTGGGTGGGGCGGGTCTGGACGGACGTTCAGGCCGTACAGAGAGCGCTCGCGCACCGCAGCAGGTCGACGTGCCGGCGCTCGACGAGCGCAATCCGCACAATCCCGACCAGAGACATAGGGATTACCGTAGCGTGCGCCGGCGCCGCCGCGTCAGCGGGTCCGCGCGCGTCCCCGGGAACGGCCCTCCCGGGCTCCCGGACCTCGCCGCGCTCCCCTGCGGCCGACCCGTTCAGTCCCCGGCCGGCAGGTCCACCTGGACGCCGTCGCGCGCGGCCCGGTCGGCGGCGCAGGCGAGCGCGTGGCTGCGCAGTGCCTCCGCGTAGGGCACCCGGACCCGGGGCGCGCGCCCCCGGAGGACGTCGACGAACTCGCGGTCCTCGGCGGCGATCGGGTCCTGGTCGGAGCGCACGACCTCCTCGCCGTCCGCCGTCACGACGCGCAGCTCGTGGTCGGTGAGCCCCCGCTCGGACACCTCCACGACCAGGCCGTCGGCCACGGCGTGCAGGGCGACCCGGTGCCGCCAGCCGAGCACGCGGGCGGAGGAGATGCTGCCCACGGCCCCGGAGCGGAAGCGCAGGAGGGCGCCGGCCGCGGTGGCGACGTCGCCGGCTCCCCCGTCGGCCGCGCGCTCGGCCGCCACCACGGTCCCGACCTCGCCGACCAGGTGGCGGGCCAGGTCGAACAGGTGCGTCGTCTGCTCGACCACCTGACCGCCCGACCGCGCCCGCTGGGTCCACCACGGCACCCTCGGCGTCCGGTCCCACCAGTAGCCGGTGACCAGGTGCGCGGGGGCCGCGGCGAGCAGGTCGGCGGCCCGCTGGACGACGTCGAGGTGGCGCCAGTGGTACCCGGCCGCGGTGGTCAGGCCGCTGCCGGCCAGCCGCGCGGCCACCGCCTCGGCGGCCGGGAGGTCCGCCGCGAGCGGCTTCTCGACGAAGAAGGGCAGCCGGCGGTCGATCGCCGCCGTCTCCAGCGGCCCGTGGGCGAACGGGGGGACGCACAGCCAGACGGCGTCGAGGTCCTCGGTCGCGAGCAGGGCCAGCCCGTCGTCGTAGGCCCGCGCCCCGTACCGGGCGGCGGTCTGCCCGGCCCGCTCCGGATCGACGTCGGCGACCGCCACGACCTCGACGTCGGGGAAGCCGGCCAGCGCCTGCAGGTGCAACCCCGCGATGAAGCCGGTGCCGACGCAGCCGACCCGCAGCGCCCTCACGCCCGGCCCCCGCGGGCCGGGCGCAGCGCCGACTCGTAGACGGCGAGCGTCTCGGCCGCCATCCGCCCGCGGCCGAAGCGGGTCAGGTAGCGCTGCCGCCCGGCGGCGCCCTGACGGCGGCGCAGCTCCGGGTCGGCGAGCAGGTCCCCGATCGCGGCACCCAGGGCGGCGGGACGGGCCGGGGGCACGAGGATGCCGGTGACCCCGTCGTCGACGGCCTCCGAGCTGCCGACCACCCGGGTGGCGACGACGGGCAGCCCGGCCTCCATGGCCTCCAGCACGACCAGCGGCAGGCCCTCGTGCCGCGACGGCAGGACGAACACGTCGGCCGCCGCCAGCAGCAGCCGGGCATCGGCGCGGTGCCCGGCGAACCGGACGACGTCGGCGACACCCAGCCCGGAGGCCTGCTTGGGCAGGGCCTCGCGCAGCGGGCCGTCGCCCAGCACGACGACGGCCAGGTCGGGGAACCGCGTGGCGAGGTCGGGGACGGCGTCGACGAGGTGGCACTGCCCCTTCATGTGGGTGAGTCGGCCGATGGTCATCACGACGGGCTGCCGCGGGTCCAGGCCCAGGGCCTCCCGGGCCGCCGGCCGCTGCGTCCGCACCCGGACGGGGGCGATCCCGTTGAGCACGGTGGTGAACCGCTCGGGCGGCACCCCGATCCGCTCGTAGGTCCGGCGCAGCGCCTCCGAGACCGCGATCAGCCGGTCGACCGGCTCGACGGCCTCGTGGTAGGCGCGGCGCTTGCGGGGCGAGGACAGCAGGTAGGGCAGGTGCTGGGTCTGCACGACGGCGCGGCAGCCGGCGGCGCGGGCCAGGCGGACGCCGTCCCAGTTCTCGGCGCCGGTCCCGACGTGGCAGTGGAAGACGTCGGCCGGGTGTGCGGCGAGGAACCGCGACACCGTGGGGGCGAACGCCGGGTCGCGGGGGGACGGCAGGCCCAGCGTGCGGGCGCCCAGCGCGGTGGCCCGGTCGAGCAGCCACCGGGCCCGGGACGTCGCGCGGCCCATCAGCGACACGTCCATCGACTCGGCGAACGAGGCCACCAGATCGAGGACGTGTGCGCCCATCCCCGAGGGGTCCGTCGACGGCGTGTACAGGCACAGGGAAGGCGACACCCACCCTCCTCGCGGTCCGGGTCCCGGCGTCTCCGGGAGCGGCCGAACCTACTGGCTCGGCGCGCGTACGGCACCGCGTGGAGCTGCGGGAACCGGTGCCCACCCGTCGGACGCCCACCCCGCACCGCGACAGCACCGTCCCCCCGGCCCCCGAGGGGCCGGGGGCACGGGCAGGTGCACACCCCGCTCCGGTTCCAGGCCGCAGCGCCTGCGCCGATCAGGAGACCGCGGCCCCGAGTACGGTCGGCTCAGCCGACCGTTGGGTGGTGGGGCCGTGGTGGGTGCTGCCGATGCCCGTGCCGATGCCCGTGCCGATGCCCGTGCCGTTCTGCGCCCCGGTGACCGGCCGGCGACGCCCGGGTTCGACGCCCTGGTCGGGGCGGTCGACCTCCTCCCCTTCGGGGTCGCCCTGCTCACCGAGGACCTGCGCACGCTGCACGTCAACCCGGCGGGCTGCGCCCTCGCCGGCACCGGACCCGACCCGCCGGGAGGTGCGACGACGACGACGACGCCCGCGGAGCTCGCCCGCCCCGGCGGCGACGGACGACGGGGGGTGGACTCCTCCGACACGCCGGTCGACGTCGAGGGGCGACGCCTGCTCCTGCGGGTGTTCCGGGACGTCGCCGAGGAGCAGCGCGCGGTCCGCGAGCTGGCCACGCTCAGCCACGTCGCGGCGCGGGTGGCGATGGCCGAGTCGCTGGAGGCCACCCTCGAGACGGTCGCCACCTGCCTGAGGGAGTCCACCGGGATGAGCGGCTGCGCCGCCATCGTCTTCGACGGCGAACCGACCCGCCTGCGGGTCGCCGGGACCGCGGGCCTGCCCGTGGACTACGCCGCGCGGTTCCAGCGAGCGCTGGCAGGCGGCAGCGAGGTCCTGCCGGCGGTGTCGGCCTGGCGCAGCCGGCGCACGGTCGTGGTGGACCGCACCCGCGACGAACCCGTCCTCCGCACGATGGAGGACCTCGACGGCGACCTGCCGTGGCGCAGCATCGCCTCCTTCCCGATGATCGCCCGCGGCCACCCGGTCGGTGCCATCAAGACGTTCTGGCCGGGCCCGCCGCCGGACGGCGACGGACTCCGCTTCCTCGCCGCGGTCGCCGACCAGGCCGCCACCGCCGTGGACAACGCCCGGCTGCTCGCCGACGCCGCCGCGTCGTCCCGCCGCGACGAGGGGCTCATCGCCGCCGGGCTGACGCTGGCCTCCGAGTTGGCCCTGCCCGCGGTGCTGACCAACATCGTCGAGCTGGCCTGCGACGTGGCCGACGCGCAGTACGGCGCCGTGGGGGTGCTCGGCCCCGACGGTCGCCTCGAGGACTTCATCACGCACGGCATCCCCGGGCAGCAGCGCGTCGCGATCGGACCCCTGCCCATCGGCCGGGGCATCCTCGGGGCCCTGATCTCCGACGCCCACCCCATGCGGCTGGCCCGCATCCAGGACGACCCCCGCTCGGTCGGCTTCCCGCCGCACCATCCCCCGATGACCTCCTTCCTGGGCGTGCCGATCACCGTGCGCGGGCGGGTCTACGGCAACCTCTACCTCACGGAGAAGCGCGGGGAGTCCGACTTCACCGACGACGACGAGCGCGCGGTGGTCACCCTCGCCGCACAGGCCGGTGTCGCGATCGAGAACGCCCGCCTGTTCGACGAGGCGCAGCAGCGACTCGCGCTCGAGGCCCGTCACCGCCTCGCCCGTGAACTGCACGACTCGGTGTCGCAGGCGCTGTTCTCCATGACGCTGGAGACCCGGGGGGCGCAGCTGCTGCTCGAACGCGCCGGCCTGCCCGCCGACGGCCCGTTGGGCGAGCGGCTGGCCAACCTGCGGCAGCTGACGCAGGGCGCACTCGCGGAGATGCGGGCGCTGATCTTCGAGCTGCGCCCGGAGGCACTGCGGGAGGAGGGTCTCGCCGCCGCCATCCGCAAGCAGGCGGAGGGGATCAGCGCGCGCAGCGAGATCGCCGTCGAGGTCCGCCTGCCGACGAGGCGCATCCCCCTGCCCGGCGACGTCGAGGAGCAGGTCTACCGGCTGGTGCAGGAGGCCCTCGCCAACGTCGCGAAGCACTCCGCGGCGCACCGTGCGGTCGTGCGGCTGCGTCGCCGGCGCAACGGGCACGAGCTGCTGGTGGAGGTGACCGACGACGGCGTGGGCTTCGACGCGTCCACCTCCCAACCCGGCCACCTCGGCCTGCGCACGATGGCGCAGCGGATGGAACAGCTGGGTGGCTCCCTGCTGGTGGACCCCCGTCCCGGACGAGGCACGCGGATCTCCGCCACCATCCCCCTGTCCCCCGTCAGGACCCGGGTGGCGCCGGCTGCCGGGACGCCGGCCGAGGGCCGGCGGTGACCGGACCCGGAGCGGGCGGGAACCCCGTCCGGGTCTGCCTCGTCGACGACCACGCGGTGGTGCGGCGGGGACTGCGCGGATACCTCGAGCTCGTCGAGGACATCGAGGTCGTCGGTGAGGCCGCCGACGGACACACCGCTCTCGACGTGGTGGCCGCGTTGGTCGCCGACGGAGCGGCCCCGCACGTGGTGCTGATGGACCTGCTGATGCCCGGCACGGACGGGGTCACCGCCACGCGGCTGCTCACCCAGCGGTACGCCGGGATCGCCGTCGTGGCCATGACGAGCTACAGCGAGGTCGACCGGATCCGCAGCGCCCTGGAGGCCGGCGCCTCGGGCTACCTGCTCAAGGACGCCGAGGCCGACCAGGTCGTCGACGCCATCCGCCAGGCCCAGCGCGGGGAGATGCCGTTGGGACCGGCGGTCGCCCGCCAGCTCGCCCGTGCCTTCCGCGCACCCGGTCGAGCGGCACGCGACCCCCTCACCGGCCGCGAGCACGAGGTCCTCGCCCTGCTCGCGGCCGGGCTGTCGAACCGGGAGATCGCCTCCCGTCTGTCGATCAGCGAGCGCACCGCCCGCACCCACGTCAGCAACATCCTGGACAAGCTGGGGGTGCGGTCCCGCACCCAGGCGGCGCTGTACGCGATCCAGCAGGGCCTGGCACCCGCACCCCCGTCCGCCTGAAGCGGCCTCGGACATTCCGCCCTGCCGCGGCAGGACATCGCGCCGATGACGGCCGCCCCGGCGAGTGGTGGGCTCGTCCGGAGGCTCTCCGGTCCAGGGGGCAGCGTGAAGGTGCTGATCGCCGCTCGGGACGTCCGCGTCCGTCGGGCACTGTCCAGGCTGCTGGAGCTGGACGGAGGCCGGGTCGTCGGCGCCACCGACGCGCTGGGCCTGCTGCCCGAGCTGGACGACCAGGTGGGTCCCGACGTGGTCGTCCTGGAACTGGACCGGCGGGAGGACCCGCGGGACCTCCGGGTCGTCGGGGAACTCGTCCGTCGGGGACGGGCGGTGATCGCCGTGTCCAGCGGATCGACCCGGAGTGCCGCCGTCCTCGCCGCGGGTGCACGGGCGTGTCTGGAGGAGGACTCCGACTTCCCCGACCGACTCGCCCAGGTGGTCCGGGCGGTGGCCGGACCCCTGCCGCCCCCTCCCCCGGCGTGACGGCCGGACGGGTCCGACGGCGGGACTACGTCAAAGATCCCCCTCCGGCCCGGTCATCCCGCCGATGCCCTGGCCGCGGACCGACCCCGAGACTGCTGCTGGACGCCGCGGCGGACCCCAGACCACGAGGACCGCTCCCACGCACTGACCTGCGGAGGGCCGGCATGACGCAGCAGACCCGCGGTCCTCGGGACGCCCCCTCCCCCGACCGGCTCGTGGACGTGGTCGTCGTCGGTGCGGGACAGGCCGGCCTGGCGATGGCCTGGCTCCTGGCCCGGCGCGAGCTGCGATTCGTCGTCCTGGAGGCCGCCGGGGACGTGGGCCGGTCCTGGCGCGACCGGTGGGAGTCGCTGCGCCTGTTCACCCCGGCACAGTTCGACGCCCTGCCCGGCATGGCCTTCCCCGCGCCCGCCGACACCTACCCGGGCAAGGACGCGGTCGCCGACTACCTGCAGTCGTACGCCTCCGCCTTCGGCGTCCCGGTCGCCCTGGACAGCCGCGTCCTCCGCCTGGACCGGACCGCGGAGGGGTTCGAGCTTCGGACCGCCGACGCCGTGTGGCGGGCCCCGCAGGTGGTGGTCGCCACCGGGCCGTTCCAGGTGCCCGCCGTGCCGCCCCTGGCGGCAGGACTGGACGCCGCGGTGACCCAGGTCCACAGCGCGGCCTACCGCCACCCTGCGGGGCTGCCGGACGGACCGGTACTGGTCGTCGGCGGGGGCAACTCCGGCCTGCAGATCGCCGAGGAACTGATCGGCACGCGCCCGGTGGACGTCGCGGTGGGCACCAGCCTGCCGGTGCTGCCCCAGCGGATCCTGGGCCGGGACCTGTTCTGGTGGCTCACCCGCCTCGGCGCGATGCGGGTGACCGCCGACTCCCGTCTCGGTCAGCGGATGCAGGCGCGCGGTGAGTTCGTGATCGGCACCGACCACAGACGGCTGCAGCAGGCCGGCGTCCGGTTCCGCCCGCGGCTGACCGGCGCCGAGGGGCGCACGGTGCGCTTCGCCGACGACAGCATCCTCGACGTCGGCGTCGTCGTCTGGGCGACCGGCTACCGCACCGACCACACCTGGATCCAGGTGCCGGAGGCGTTCCGCGACGGCCGGATCGTCCACCGGCGTGGCGTCACCGACGTCCCGGGCCTGTACGTCCTGGGCCTGCCCTGGCAGCACACCCGCGGCTCCGCCCTGCTCGGCTTCGTGCACGAGGACGCCGCCCACCTCGCCGAGCACATCAGCAGCGCCGGTGGAGGCCGACGCGCGGAACCGACGGCCATCCGGAGCGGTCAGCACCACCCCTGAAGAGGAGAGACGCCATGACCACGACCATCACCGCCCAGATGCTCGACACGTACCCGAAGGACCTCGGCGGGGTCGACCGGGAGCGCATGCGGGCCTGCATCGACGAGTGCCTCGAGTGCGCCGAGGCGTGTACCGCGTGCGCCGACGCCTGCCTCAGCGAGGACATGGTGGCGGAGCTGACCACGTGCATCCGCACCTGCACCGACTGTGCCGACGTCTGCGGGACCACCGGCCGGGTGCTGTCCCGCCACACCGGCTACGACGCCAACCTGACCCGCGCCGTGCTCGAGGCCTGCGCGACCGCCTGCCGCGCCTGCGGCGACGAGTGCTCGCAGCACGCGTCCATGCACGACCACTGCCGGATCTGCGCCGACGCGTGCCGCCGCTGCGAGCAGGCCTGCCGGGACCTGATGGCCGCCCTGGGCTGACGGCGCACCGGCGCCTGGTCCGCACCTGCCGAGAGAGGAACCCAACCGTGACGGAGAACCGAACGCCCTACCCGGTCCGCGTGGACGCGTCGGAGGATGCCGACGCCTCCCGGGGGCTGTGGCTGGTCAAGTGGCTGCTGCTCGTCCCGCACTACGTCGTGCTGGCCTTCCTGTGGTTGGCCTTCTCGGTCGTCAGCGTGATCGCGTTCGTCGCCATCCTGATCACCGCGCGCTACCCGCGGGGTCTGTTCGACTTCAACCTCGGCGTGATGCGCTGGAGCTGGCGGGTGCACTACTACGGCTACGGAGCCAACGGCACCGACCGCTATCCGCCGTTCACCCTCGCCGACGTGCCGGACTACCCCGCCCACCTGGACGTCGCCTACCCACAACGGCTCTCGCGGGGCCTGATCTTCGTGAAGTGGCTGCTGGCCATCCCGCACTACCTGGTGCTGGCGGTCTTCGTCGGGGGCGGCCTGTGGCTGACCACCCGCAGCGCGACGGACAACGGGTGGGACGACTGGAGCGCCGGCGGCGGCCTGGTCGGCCTGCTCGTGTTCATCGCCGCGGTCGTGCTGCTGTTCACCGGCCGCTATCCGCGGCCGCTGTACGACTTCGTCCTCGGCATGGACCGGTGGGCGCTGCGGGTGGCCGCGTACGTCGGGCTGATGACCGACCGGTATCCGCCCTTCCGCCTGGACCTGGGCGGACCGGACCCGGGCTCCGTCCCGGCGGTGCCGCCGCCTCTGCCGCCGTCACCGGCCGGAGCCCCGGCCGCACCCGGCGGCCCGCCGTCCCCCTCGGCGGCCACCCCGGGTGCGACCGGCCCCGCCGTCGGCATCCGCGGATAGCCCCTGGCGGGTGGTGCCGAGCGCTGGCCCCGGTAGCGGCGACCCGATCGACCGGGTCACCCCCGCCGGGGTCACCGTCGCGGTCCCGGTGTCCCGGGGCCGGTGACCGCACCGGCCCCGGCGCTCCTCCTCGCTCGACGTCGGACGTCCTCCCCCGACGACGGAAGGACCGCACCATGACCACTGCCGAGCACGACGCCGTGGTCCTCGCCGACCGGATCGGCGGCGGACGGCCATGACCGCGTCCGCCGGCGCCCCCGGGCTGCAGCCCCGTGCCGACACCGCCGTCCGCGGCCGGGCGCTGCGCGCACCGGTGGCCTGGGGCGTCGTCTGGGGCGGCCTGCAGGCCGCATCCCCACTGGTCCTCCCCTGGCTCGACGCGGCGACCGTCTACGCGCTGGGGCTCGCACTGATCGCCGCGATCTACATCGGCTTCGCCGTCGCCGACGGGCGCCGGCACGTCCTGGTCGTCGAGACGGCCGTCGCGTCGGCCTTCGTGGTCGTCGCCGCGGCCGCGGTCACCGGAACCGCCTGGCTGATCGTCGCCGGCCTGGCCGGCCACGGTCTGAAGGACCTGTGGCAGCACCGCACCGGCTTCGTGGCCAACACGCGCTGGTGGCCACCGTTCTGCGCCACCGTCGACCTCGTCGCAGCCACGCTCATCGCCGTCGCCCTGCTCGCCGGGATCCGGATCGGCTGGTGACCCGGTCCGGCAGCGCCGACGCTGCCCCGCGGTGGACCATCGACCCGATCCGCGACCACCGGCCCCCGGCCGGCCACCCGGCCCAGAGACGACGAACGCCCGGACCCACGATCCGTGGGTCCGGGCGTTCGCGATGTCCTGGGACACCACACGAGTAGCGGGGGGACCGGCCGAACCACCGCTCCTCCTGTGGGTTCTGGCTCGTTCCCGCAGGTCAGAGCCTTCTGCATGGGCACTTGCACACCCCCGTCCGGTCCGTTTCTCGACCTACCACCTCGGCGCATCGGGATACCCAGTGATCTTGACACGCGCGCCGGACATGTCGATCTCCAGCACGATCCCTGCCCGGTCAGAGGTGCCACCGTGTGGGCCGACAGGGCGCCGACGGAGCCGGCCTGGTGACACCTCCGCACCGCGAGTGCTGGAAGTGTCGGGCGTCGCCTCGCTGTTCGCGGACGGCTGACGGGCCACCCGGTCGGGGCCTTCGGCGCCGACGCTGTCGCCGTGGTCAGTGCCCGCCCGCGCCGGGCTCGTCCCAGCCGCCTCGGGCCTCGGCATCGCCGAGGAGCGTGGTCACCCCGGTGAGGTCCAGCACCTGGCGGGCCGGGCCCGGCGGGGGCAACAGGAAGGCCGCGCGCGCACCGGCCTGCTCGGCGACGTCGAGCAGTAGGCCCAGGCCGACGCTGGTCACCCAGCCCAGCGCGGTGAGGTCCACCGTGAGCGGGGGTGGGTTCTCACCGTTCAGCGCGTCGAGCAGGGTGTCGCGCACCGCGGTGACCCCGGCCAGGTCGAGGTCGCCGGCGAGGTGGACGCGGTGTTCGCCGTCCAGCTGGGACACCACCACTGCGGCGGGCGCCTCGTCCGGCGGCTCCGCCACCGTGGGTGTCGCCGGGGCGGGAGGGCCGGTGGGGCGAAAGCGGAACCGGACGACGGTGCCGGCGGGGCCGTGGCTGAGGTCGACGTGCTGCGCGAGTGCGGAGATGATCTGCAGGCCACGGCCGCGGTGCCCGGGATCGGCCGGCGCCGGCCGCCAGGTGCCGGTGTCGGTGACCCCGACGGTCAGCGCGCCCTCCTCGTCGACGTCCATCTCGATCATCACCCGGCCGGGCACCGTGGCCCCGGCGTAGGCGTGCTCGACGGCGTTGCCGGCGGCCTCTCCCAGCGCCAGCTGCAGGTCCTCGATGCTGTCGGGGTCCAGCCCGGCGCCGGCCGCCCACTGGGCCACGGTCCGCCGGATCGCCGCCAGCTGCCCCGGGTCGGCGCGGACTCCCAGGCGCAGCGGCGCGGGCAGCAGTCGGAGGGCGACCAGCGCGATGTCGTCGGCAGCACCGCCCGGGTCGGTCAGGTCGGCCAGGACGCCGTCGACCAGCGCCGGTAGGGAGTCAGATCGGCGAGCGGTGACGGCGACCGTCAGCCGGTGCAGGCCGTCGTCGAGGTCCGCGCCGCGCCGCTCGATGAGCCCGTCGGTGTAGACGAGCAGGGTCGCGCCGGTCGGCAGCGACGTCCGGGCCTCCGGCCGCGGTCCGGCCGGGGCGACGCCCAGCGCCGGACCGAGCCCGTCGGCGAGTGCTGCGTCTCCGTCGGGGCGGAGCAGCAGCGGCGGTGGATGCCCGGCGCTGCTGTGGGACAGCCGGCCGGTCCGCGGATCGAGCAGCAGGCAGGCGACGGTGCTCACCCGCGCCCCGGGCACCTCCGCGGCGAACCGGTCCAGATGCTCCAGCGCGCGGGCCGGGGAGAAGCCGGCCAGCAGCAGGGTGGCCAGCGCGGCGCGGAGCTGGCCCATCACCGCCGCGGCGGCCGCGCCGTGCCCGACGACGTCCCCGACGGCCACCGCCACCCGGCCCCCGTCGACGGTGAGCACGTCGTACCAGTCCCCGCCGGCGCGGGTGCCCTCCACCGCCGGCAGGTAGCGGGCGGTGACGGCGACCCCGTCCAGCGCGGGCAGCTGACCGGGCAGCAGGCTGCGCTGCAGCGTCTCGGCCATCTCGCGACGGGCGTCGGCCAGCGTTGCCCGCTCGAAGGCCATCGCCACCTGCCCGGCGACGGTGAGCAGGAAGCCGCGTTCCTCGTCGTCGAAGGGCCGGGGCCGGGTGAAGGTCACGCCCAGGGCGCCGACCAGCCGCTGCCCGGCCAGCAGCGGCAGCGCCGCCAGCGCCTGGGTCTCGGCCTGCAGGGCGGGCGCCAGCAGCGGGTACCGCTGCACGGCCGTGGTCCGGTCGGGCAGCCACACCGGGCGATGCGTGCGGGCGGCGTCGGTCAGCGGCAGCGCCGCGGTCAGCCGCATCGCGGCGAAGGGACCCAGCCGCTCGACCGGGTAGCCGGAGACGTCGACGGTGTGCAGCAGCCCGTCGCCGCCGATCGTGCACGCCGACACCACCTCCGCGCCCAGCACGGTGCGCAGCCGGGCACTGACCGCGGCGGCGGCGTCGGCGACCGACCCGGCCGCGGCGAGCTGCACGGTGAGGTCGTGCAGCTGCCGTCGCTGGGCGGCGGCCCGCTCGGCGGCGACCATCGTGGCCAGCCGCTGCCCGAGGTCGGCGGCGAAGGCGACATCGGCGTCGTCGAAGCCGGTACCCCGACCCGCGGTCAGAGTGAGCAGCCCGACGACGGGCCCGCCGGTGGTCAGCGGCGCCACCAGCCACGCGCTGCCATCCAGGTCGGCCAGCGCCGCGAACCCGACGTCGTCGGTGGCCGCACGCAGCATCGGCTCGCTGACCTCGGGCACGGCGACCGCCCGGCCGGCCGCGAGTCGGGGCTGGAGCGGGTCGGGAACCCGCCACGCGGGCAGCGCGAGTACCCGTGCAGCGGCCTCGGCCGGGGCGGCGGCCACCGCCCGGTACCGGTCGTCCTCGCCGCGCAGCCACACCGCCGCCCAGTGGCCGAGTTCGCCGGCGACCAGATCGGCGACCGCGGTGAGCCGCTGCTCGACCGTGCCAGGGCCGGCGATCAGGCGCCCGGCCGCCGCGAGCAGCGCCGCGGCCTGCTCGCGCCGCTTGTGCTCGGTGATGTCGATGAGCACCGCGTGCACGGTCGGCGCCCCGTCCGCGCCGTGCGTCACGTGGCCGAGCTGCTGCAGCCACACCCGCCGCCCGTCGCGGGCCCGCACCCGGTAGTCCAACGCGAAATCCCCGCCGGCGGCGATGCCCTCGGCCACCGCCGCCAGCACCCGGTCCCGGTCGGCCGGGTCGATGATCTCGGTCCACAAGTTCTCGTCGGTCAGCCACCGCGACACGGGGTAGCCCAGCAGCCCGTCGGCGCGTTGGTTGATGTACCGGATCCGCCAGGAGGCGGCGTCGCGCTCCCAGACGATCACGTTCAGCCCGGCGACCATCGCCTGCAGCCGGGCGGCGCCGGCCTCGGCCGCCTCGCGAGCCGCGTGCGCCTGGTCCGCGGCCCGGCGGGCGGACGCCGCCTCCCGGCGCTCGGCGCACTCCAGGATGCTGCCGCCGACCAGCTGCCGCTCCCCACCGGGCAGCCGGAACAAGGTGATCTCGCAGGTCACCGCCCTTCTGTCGGCGCGGCGATGGGTCCAGTCGACCCGGAGACGCTCACCGGCGACCGCGCGGGCGATGTACTCCGCGGCGGCCTCCGCCGACGGCCGGCCGTCGGGCTGCACCGGTGGGCTCAGCTGCGCCGGCCCCACCCTCAGGAGCTCCTCGCGGGGCAGTCCGAACAGCTGTTCGGCGGCCGGGTTCACCTCGACGAGGCGGCCGGCGGTCACATCGAGCACCACGATCGCGTCCGGAGCATGCTCGACCAGGGCCGCGTAGCGCTGGAGCTGAACCCGGACGTCGTCGTCGGCGCCGGGGCCGATCCGGCGATCGGCCGGCGGCGGCTCGACCCGATCGTCCACCGCCACCACCCCGACCCCGATTCCGACACCGGAACGGTAGCCGGACCGAATGCCGCCCGCCGGACGGTGCGGCGGCCGCGCTGGAGGTGTGCCCGCCCGCGCCGATGGGCGCCCGCGGTCAGTCCGAGTGTGATGCCTCTTCGGTGGAGCGGCGCGGCCGCGGTCGCGGCAGCGACCGGACGGCGGAGCCGGCCGCGTCGGTGGCGGCGTCCATGCGCACCCAGACGTGCTTGCACTCGCTGTTGATCGTCCAACCGCGCGCGGCGCAGGGTCTTGCCACCATGTACAGGGCCCAGGCCGCCGGTGGCCGGATCCCGGCCGACTGCCGGGGCGGAGCGGCTGGTCGGCCGCCGTGTCGCTGACGTCGAGCAACCAACCACGGCTGGTGTCGACACCACCACTTGGACCGGCGACCGGCCGTGTCGCAGGGTGGGGCGGGGTGCGGCCCGGGAGCGTGCAGGCGGACCGCGCCCGTCTGGCCGCGGAGGGCTAGCAGACGGCTAGCTGTCGCTCTCCGGATGGCAGCGGACGGCGAGGAGGGCGACGTCGTCGTCGGCGCGGCCTGGGACGATGCGGTCGAGCAGCCGGTCACACAGCTCGTCGACGGGCAGGTCGGCCAGCTCGGCGAGCACGCCGGTGAGCCGCGCGAGCCCGGTGTCGATGTCCACCCGCCCGTGCTCCACCAGCCCGTCGGTGACCAACAGCACGGTGTCGCCCGGCCGCAGGATCGCCTCGTGGTCGGTGCGGACGGTCGGCTCGCCGACGCCGAGGAGGCGCTCCGGGGCGCTGTCGAGCAGGTCCATCGTGCCGTCGGGGTGCACCCGCAGCGGCGGCAGGTGCCCGGCCGAGGACCAGCGCAGCGTGCGCAGCCCGGCGCGGGCCTGCTCCGCCGGCTGCTCGATCCGGGCGACCAGCGCGGTGGCCAGGGTGCCGAAGCCCAGGCCGGTCAGCACCCGGTCGACCCGGCTCAGGGTCTGCGCGGGGCTGTCCGGGCGGTCGTAGGCCAGCGTGCGCACTGCGCTGCGCAACTGGCTCATCGCGGCGGCCGCTTCCACGGAGTGCCCGGCCACGTCGCCGACGACGAGCAGGGTCGCGCCGTCGGGTTGGAGGAACGCGTCGTAGAAGTCGCCGCCGACCAGCGCATGCGCGCTGGCGGGCCGGTAGCGCACGGCGATCTTCAGCTGGTCCGGCTGTGGCGGCGGCGTGAGCAGGCTGCGCTGCAGTGTCTCGGCGACCTTCAGCTGGCGGCCGTAGAGCCGGGCGTTGTCCAGCGCCAGCGCGCCACGGCGGGCCGCCTCGACGGCGGTGGCGATCTCCATCTCGGTGTGTGGCGGCCGCGCACCGGCGTTCATCAGTGCCAGCGCCCCGAACGTCTCGCCGCGGGCGCGCAGCGGAACGATCATGCAGTTGCGCGTGTCCAGCCGCCGCCACGCCGCCCGCACCTCCTCGGTAGGCAGCGACGGAGCAACCTGCTCCTCGGGGATCGAGATGATCTGCACCGGCTCACCGGTGAGCAGCGCGTCGACCATCACGGCGTCATCGCCGGTGCCGCGCAGCCGCCCGGTCATGTAGGTGTCCAGGTCGACGCGGCGACCCGGATCCCGGTGTGCCCAGGCCTCCTCACCGGGCCCGCCGTCCTCACCGACCAGCACGACGACCGCCCAGTCCGCCAGCCGCCGCACCACCAGCTCGGCCAGCTGGCTGGCCGACTCGTCGCGGTCCAGAGTGGTGATCAGCGCCTCGCTGACCTCGGCGAGGAAGCGCAGCCGGTCGCGATCGGCGCCCTCGCCGGAGGCGGCGACCTGTTCGGCGGCTGCGTCCGCGGGTCCCTCGGCAGGCAGGTCGGCGGCCTCGCGGAAGCAGACCTGCAGCAGGTCGTCGACCCGCTCGGCGGTCGCCGACAGCCACCTGCCGGCAGGGGCGTAGAAGCCGCGCCAGGTCACCGGGGTGCCCACGGTCCGGGCATGCAGCAGGAAGCTGTGGAACACGCTGCCGGCCACCTCGGGCAGCGCGACCCACAGGTTGCGGCCGGCCAGCTCGGCAGTGCCGGCGCTCAACAACCGCACGGCGGCCGGATTGGCATAGCGGATGATCCAGTCACCGTCGAAGACGGCCACGCCGTCGGGCAGCCGCCCCATCGCCGCGGCCAGCCACGCCTGCGGCAGTCGGTCTGCGGCGGGCTGACTCACCTGTGCTCCATCGCGACGCTCGGCGGATGTCCCACGGCAGAGGACGAACCCGGAGGGTACTCGAGGGGGCTGCGACCCCGGGCGTTCCTCGGGTCCGGAGCGACAATCGCGGCCCTCCGGCATCCGCAGTGGGGAGGGCTGCCGTGCATTGGCGGAGTACCTTGCCCCGGCGAGCGGTACCGGCACTGCTCCCGGACGATCCCGGTCACGGCGGAGCTGCCGATGACGGAGGGAACGGCACGCGGCGTCGGAGCCGTGACGGGGATCTGGGAGGCGGATGGTGAGCGAGGCGCTGTGGGGGCAGCAGCCTCCACCGACGCCGAGCCCGGACGCGAGGGCGGTGGGCTGTGGGAGCCGACGACCCCCGCCGATCTGACCGCCCACCGGCGGCAGCTGCCCGCGGCCACCCGCGTACCAGCAGGATTCGAACCCCGCCTTCCGACGCGACGGAGCGCGGGGTCCGCGCACCTGCACAGGCGGAGCTCCATCGACACCACCCAGGTCGTGCTGACACGATCGCCGTGAGCCACCGGTGTCGCTGGCGAGGCGTGCCTGTCGCAGGCGCGTGAGAACCGGCTCCCCAGGGGAGATGGTCATGGCCGGCCCGCTGATCGAGACCAAGCTGCACGTCCCGCGGCGGCGACGCGGCGTGGTGGAGCGTCCGCGGCTGGCCGAGCGCCTGAGCCGGGCGGAGGAGTCGTCGCTGACGCTCGTGTCGGCGCCGGCGGGGTTCGGCAAGACGACTCTGTTGACAGAGTGGCTGGCCACGCTCCCCACTCAGAAGCGGTCGGTCGCGTGGCTGTCGCTCGATGAGCGGGACAACGATCCCGCGTTGTTCTGGACGTACCTGGTCGCCGCCCTGCGGACGGTGGCGCCCGAGGTGGGCGCGGGGACGCTGGCACTGCTGCAGTCGCCCCAGTCGTCCCTGGACGCGGTGCTCGCGACGCTGGTCAACGACCTCTCCAGCCTCTCCGACGATCTCGTGCTGGTCCTCGACGACTACCACGTCATCGAGGGGCCCGAGGTGCACGACGGGATGGCGTTCCTGGTGGAACACCTCCCGCCGCAGGTGCACCTGGTGATCGCCGGCCGCGCCGACCCAGGGTTGCCGCTGGCGCGGATGCGCGGGCGCGGTGACCTGGTCGAAGTCCGCGCCGCCGATCTGCGGTTCACGGCCGAGGAAGCCGCGGCGTACCTCAACGGGTCGATGGGGCTGGCGCTGACTGCCGGCGATGTCGCCGCGCTGGACGAGCGCACCGAAGGGTGGATCGCCGCGCTGCAGCTGGCCGCCCTGTCGATGCAGGGCCGCGGCGACATCGCCAGCTTCCTCGCCGACTTCGCCGGCGACGACCGCTACATCGTCGACTACCTGGCCGAGGAGGTGCTGCAGCGCCAACCTGAGCAGGTCCGCACGTTCCTGCTGCAGACGTCCATCCTCAGCCGGCTGACCGGCCCGCTGTGCGACGCCGTCACCGGCACCACCGGGGGCAAAGCGTTGCTCGACGCCCTCGACCGCGCGAACCTGTTCCTCGTCCCGCTCGACGACCGCCGCCGGTGGTACCGCTACCACCACCTGTTCGCCGACGTGCTGCAAGTGCACCTGCAAGCCGAGCAGCCCGACGCCGTCGCCGGCCTGCACCGGCGGGCCGGCGACTGGTACGAGCGCAACGGCGCGCGGCCCGAGGCGATCCACCACGCGCTGGCTGGCGGGGACGCCGCGCGCGCGGCGGACCTGGTCGAGCTGGCGCTGCCGGCGCTGCAGCAGGGCCGGCAGGAGGCCACGATCCGCCGCTGGCTGGAGGCGCTGCCGGAGGAGGTGCTACGGGTCCGGCCAGTGCTGAGCATCGGCTACGCCGCGGCCCTCATGGTCAGCGGCCGAGTCGACGGCGTCGAAGCGCACCTGCGCGACGCCGAGCGGTGGCTGACCACGGCCCCGCGCGGCGGCCAGGCCCTCCGGGCACCGTCGGCGGAGATGGTCGTCGTCGACGAGGAGGCGTTCCGCCGGATCCCCAGCGCGGTCTCCCTGTACCGCGCCGGACAGGCCCTGCTGTCCGGCGACGCCGCCGGCACGATCACGCACGCCCGGGCGGCGCTCGACCTCGCCGGCGCCGACGACGACCATCTCAGCCGCGGTCCCGCCGCCGGTCTGCTCGGGCTCGCCTACTGGAGCAGCGGGGACCTGGACTCCGGGCACCGGTGGTACGCCGACGCCGCGGCGCACCTGGAGAAGGCCGGGCACCTGTCCGACGTGACCGGTTGCACGATCGCGCTGGCCGACATCCGGATCGCCCAGGGCCGGCTCCGGGAGGCGATGAGCACGCTCGAGCGGGCGCTCCGGCTGGTGACCCCCGAGACCGGCCCGGCGCTGCGCGGCGCGGCGGACATGCACGTCGGCATCGCCGGGGTGCTGCTGGAACGCGGTGACCTCGAGGCCGCCCGCCGGCACCTCGCCAGGAGCAGCGACCTCGGCGAGCACGCCGGCATGCCGCAGAACCCCTACCGTTGGCGGGTCGTCATGGCCCGCATCCGCGCGGCGGAGGGCGACCTCGACGGCGCGCTCGCCCTTCTCGACGAGGCGCAGCGCCGCTACGTCAGCGACTACTTCCCCGAGGTGCGGCCGGTCCCGGCGCTGCGGGCGCGGGTGCACGCCCGGCAGGGCCGGTGGGCCGACGCGCTGGCCTGGGCGGAGGAGCGGGAGGTGTCGGTCGGGGACGACCTGACCTACCTGCGCGAGTTCGAGTACATCACCCTGGCCCGGGCCCTCGTGGCCCGATGCACGGCCGAGGGCGACGATCGCGCGGCCTCCCAGGCCGTGCAGCTGCTGGAGCGCCTCCTTCCCGCGGCAGAGGCGGGAGGCAGGACCGCCAGCGTCCTCGACGTGCTGGTCGTGCAGGCGCTCGCCGAGCAGGCGCGCGGCGACCTGCCCGCTGCGCTCGCGGCACTGCGCCGCGCGCTCTCCCTGGCCGAACCCCAGGGCCACGTCCGGATCTTCGCCGACGAGGGCGCACCGATGACCGTCCTGCTGCGAGCGGCCGCGGCGGGGACCGCCACGGGCTACGCCCGCCGGATCCTGGCGGCCCTGGCGCCGGGCGCGGACAGAGGGCCGGTCCCGGTGGGCCTGGTGGGCCTGGTGGACCCGCTGAGCGCGCGGGAGCTCGACGTGCTCCGGCTGCTCGGCAGCGACCTCGACGGCCCGGACATCGCCCGCGAGCTGTTCGTGTCAGTGAACACCGTCCGGACGCACACCAAGAACATCTACGCCAAGCTCGGCGTGACCAACCGCCGCGCGGCGGTCCGCCGGGGCGAGGAGCTCGACCTGATGTCGCGGCATCGCGACCACCGCCCCGGGCGCGCGGTCGCCGACCGCTAGACACCGGCCGGCCGTCCGGCCCGCTGCCGGGGCCGGCTCCGGTCTTGCTCACCGCGTCCCCGCTCAATCCGGATCACCACATGGATCACCAAACATGGTGATCCCTTCTCACCCTCCCCCTTCCTACGTTCCTCCGTACCGGCACACGCCGGACCGCCGGCCATGACGACCGGGGCGCCCCGCGGCGACCGACCGCGCACGCCACAGGCAAACAGCACCTGCAATGTGAGGAGGAGACGTGACGGAGAACCGAACGCCCTACCCGGTCCGCGTGGACGCGTCAGAGGACGCGCCGTCGCGCTGGTTGTGGTTGGTGAAGTGGCTGCTGCTCATCCCACACTTCGTCGTGCTGGCGTTTCTGTGGCTGGCCTTCTACGTGGTCGGCGTGATCGCGTTCGTCGCCATCCTGTTCACCGCGCGCTATCCGCGGGGTCTGTTCGACTTCAACGTCGGCGTCCTGCGGTGGAGCTGGCGGGTGCACTACTACGGGTACTGGGCGCTGGGCACCGACCGCTACCCGCCGTTCACCCTCGCCGACGTGCCGAACTATCCCGCCCATCTCGACGTTGCCTATCCCGAGCGGCTCTCCCGCGGCCTGGTGCTGATCAAGTGGTGGCTGCTGGCCATTCCGCACTACCTGATCGTGTCGATCTTCGTCGGCGGCGGGATCTGGCTGGCCACCGGGGCCGGAGACGCCAACCGCAGCTGGGCGGCCAGCGTCAGCCTGCTGTCCCTGCTGGTGTGCATCGCCGCGATCGTGCTGCTGATCACCGGCCGCTACCCCAAGCCGCTGTACGACTTCATCCTGGGCGTGGACCGCTGGATGCTGCGGGTGGCCGCCTACACCGCGCTGATGACCGACCGCTATCCGCCGTTCCGGCTGGACATGGGCGGCACCGACCCGGGCTCGGTGCCGGCGAGCCCCCTGCCGCCGTCCCCGGTTGTGGCGCCGGCGACCAACCCACCGGCCCCGACCGCGCCCGCGCGGTGAACCCCGCTCGTCCCGGCACGTGGTCCCCGGGGGCGGTCAGGTGTCCGGGGAGCCTGTCCGGCCCGCACACGACCCCGCGTGCGCCCAGCAGCGAGGCGGACCGGTGACGGCACACCTCCACTCTCGACGCCGGAGATCTCAGGTGACCTCGGCACGCGAGACCGCGCGAAGCGCCGGCTGACTCGTAGAGCGCCACCCGGCCGGCACCGGACAGGGGGACTTGATGACGAGGCAGACCAACGGCCGCTCTGCCGACTCCAGCCGCTACGAGATCCGCCTCGGGGGCCGTCTCGACCCCCGATGGGCCGACTGGTTCGACGGGATGACCCTCACCCCCGCCGACGACGGCAGCACCGTCCTCACCGGCGCGGTGCTCGACCAGGCCGCCCTGCACGGCGTACTGCGCAAGGTCCGCGACCTGGGCCTGCCGCTGCTCGCAGTCACCCAACTCGGCCCAGACCAGCCGCACAACTCCACCAGGTGACCAAGCCAACCCTCGCAAAGGACCCGACATGAGCACGACCGTGGACACTCCCGCAGCGACACGACCGTCGATGGACCGGATGCGCCGGACCTCCCTGGCCGCCGGGATCCTGTACCTGATCACCTTCGTGTCGATCCCCACCCTCATCGTGTTCCGGCCGGTGCGGAACGGCGCCGACTTCGTTCTCGGCGCCGGCAGCGACACCGGCGTGCTGCTGGGCGCCTTCTCCGAGGTCATCGTCGCGTTGGCAGGCATCGGCACCGCCGTGGTGCTGTTCCCGGTGGCGAAGCGGATCAGCGAGACCGCCGCCCTCGGGTTCGTCACATCCCGCGTGGTGGAGGGCGCGCTCATCATCGTCGGCGTCGTCAGCGTCCTCTCTCTCGTCACCCTGCGGAACGACGTCGCCGGCACCGCAGACGCGGACCCGGCGTCGCTGGTCACCACCGGCCACACCCTGGCCGCGACCTACGACTGGACGTTCCTGCTCAGCCAGAGCCTCGCGCCGGTCTTCAACGCGCTGTGCCTGGGCTACGTCCTGTACCGGTCCGGCCTCGTGCCCCGCGTCCTGCCCACCATCGGGCTCATCGGCGCCCCGCTGCTGCTGGCCGCCGACATCGCGATCTTCTTCGGAGTCTTCGACCGGACCGGCCCGATCGCGCTCGCCGCCCTCCCGATCGCCGCGTGGGAGTTCTCCCTCGGCGTCTACCTGACAGTCAAGGGCTTCAAGCCGGCAGCCGTCGCCGCGCTCCCCTCCGCCGCCGGCGACCGGAACTCGCAGCTCTCCCCGGCCTGAGCGCACGCCGTTCCCGGCCCCGGCCGCCCCACCCGCGTGGGGAGGCCGGGCCGGCTCCCGGACCCGACCACCCGCGAGGAACGAAGGAGGAGCGATGAAGGCAATCGTCCAGGAGCGGTTCGGCCCCCCGGACGTCCTGCAGTTCGTGGACACCGGCCTCCCCCACATCGGCCCCGACGACGTGCTGGTGCGCGTGCACGCCGCCGCGGTCAACCCCTACGACTGGCACATGCTGCGCGGCGACCCCTACATCGCCCGGCTCATCGGCGGTGTCGGGCTGACCCGGCCGAAGCAGCGGATCGCCGGAGTCGACGGGGCCGGACGCGTAGAGACGGTCGGCTCACGCGTGCGCGGCCTGGCACCTGGCGACGAGGTGCTCGGCTGGTTCGACGGCGCCTTCGCCGAGTACGCGCGCACCACCGCGGACCGGGTGGTGCCCGAGCCGGCCGGGCTGACCTTCGAGCAGGCGGCGGCCGTGCCGATGGCCGGGCTGACCGCTCTGCGCGCAATCCGCGATGCCGGTCAGGTTCGGGCCGGGCAACAGGTGTTGGTCAACGGCGCCGCGGGCGGGGTCGGCAGCTTCGCCGTCCAGATCGCGGCCGCGCTGGGCGCGGAGGTCACCGGCGTGTGCAGCACGCGCAACATCGGGCTGGTCCGCTCGATGGGCGCCGCGCACGTCATCGACTACACCGCCGAGGACTTCTCCGACGGGCGTGTGCGCTATGACGTGATCCTCGACAACGCCGGCAGCCAGCCGCTGCGTCGGCTGCGCAGGGCGCTGACCCCGACCGGGACCCTTGTGTTCAACGCCGGCGGCTCACCCGGTCACCTGCTCGGCCCGATCGGACAGATCCTCCGCGTGGCCGCGCTCAACGGTCTGGTCCGCCAGCGGCTGCGGCCACTGCCGAGCGCCTGGACTCGGGAGCACCTGCTCGCCGTCACCGAACTCGTCGAGGCCGGACAGGTCACTCCCGTCCTCGACCGGACCTACCCACTGGCCGACACCGCGGCCGCCCTACGACACGTAGAGGACGGGCACGCGCGCGGCAAGGTCGTCATCACCGCCACCTGACGACGCAGGTCGACCTCCGCCCCCAGCGGCGATGGCCTGTGGTGTGCCGTTCGCGGTGTGGTCGGCGTCGGCGTCGGGATCGTTCGGTCCCGAGGAGCGTGCCGGCCCTAGCCGAATGCCTGGTCCGCTGTGATTTTCACCCTTGCGATGGACATGCCCTGGGCCTGACCGATCAGGCGGCCGGTGCGGTTCCGTGCCGCACCGCAGGAGGACACCCCCGTGACCGAGCCCTCGTGCGGCGGCCGCGCATCGGCCGCCCGGTCACCAGGACTGCGTACGCACCGGACAGTCAGAAGTCCGCTTGGTCCCCGAGCGCGGCGGTCGCCAGCGCGTGGACCTCGCGGTCACCGGCGGTCTCGGCGGCGTCGCGGATGGCCTGCAGCTCCTCCCGGGCGCCAGGTTCGCCGTCCTCGGCGCACATAGTGGCCCGCAGGCAGGCGGCCAGCGCGGCCCCCTCGCCGGCGCCGGACTTGCTGTACCAGCGGTGGGCGGCCTCCAGCAGGTTCCGTGCCGCGGATCGGTTGCCGGCGCAACGCAGGACCTCCGCCTGGGCCACCTGGGCCAGGGCGAGCAGCCGTCGGTCTCCGGCGAGTTGGGCACCGGAGACCGCCCGTTGCAGCGTGTCCGGCGCGGCCGGGTCGCCGCCCTCGTGCTGGGCGCGTCCCAGTTGTACGCGGTGCAGCGCCGCTGCCCCGCCGAAACCGAGCCGGTCCGCTGACTCGGCGGCGTCCCCGTGGTGGCGTGCGGCGTCGGTGAAGCGCTCCTCGGCGTGCGCGATCCTGCCGAGCGCGCCCTCGGCGTGCAGCAGCGCCCAGGCGTCGCCGAGCGGCCGCAGGATGGCGATCGCCTCCTCGCAGGCCGCACGGCCCCCGGCCGTGTCACCGAGCGCCAGCAAGGCGAATGCCGCCAGCAGGCAGCTGCCGCCCTCCTCCCAGGTAGCTCCGGTGCCGGCGTAGGCATCCCGGCAGCGTGCGAGGTCGGCCAGGGCCTCACCCGCCCGGCCCTCCTGGGGCAGGATGAAGCCGCCGTACCAGCGGGCCAGGACCGCCAGTGACGCGTCCCCCTCGGCCAGAGCAGCAGCCCGGTCGAGGAGGATGCGGGCCGCCGTGAGGTCACCCGACATCGCCTCCTGCCAGCTCTCCAGCAGCAGCGCCGTCACCTCGAGGTCACGGGGCGGCTCATCGACAGCGAGGCGGGCGGCGCGCAGCCGGCCGGCCGCGGCCCCGTCATCGAGCAGCACCCACGCCCAGCCGAGATCGACAGCGATCCGCAGGCCCGTGACGGGCTCGGTGACGCGGGCCCGGTCCAGGGCGGCGTCGATCGTGGCCCGCTCGGCCGCGGTGGCGGCGACCTGCGCGGCCTGGTCCGCACCGCGCACCGTCCCGGCGACGGTCCTCGCCAACTGCGCGGTCCAGGCGACGAGTGCGTCGGCCGCGGCACCGGACGCGCCGGCCTCGGCCGCCCGGTCGGCGGCGAAGGCGCGGACGCTGTCCAGCAGGCGGTACCGGGTCGCTCCGGCCGCGTCGGCGTCCGCGGTGACCAGCGAACGGTCGACCAGGCGGTCGACGACGTCGATGGCGGTCCCGGGGGGAACGCCGAGTCCGCTCAGGACGTGCTCGAGCGCCGGCAGAGTGGCCCCGCCGGGGAACTGGGCGAGCGCCCACAGGCCGCGCTGGTCGTCGGGGAACAGCAGGTCGTAGCTCCAGGACAAGGCCGCGGCGAGGGTGCGCCGGCGCTCCGGGCGGGTCGACGTCGGGTCGGCGAGCAGCGTGAACCGGTCGTCGAGCCGCCGGGCGATCTCGGGCACCGTCATGATGCGGGTCCGCGCCGCGGCGAGCTCGATCGCCAGCGGCAGGCAGTCCAGAGCGCGGCACAGCTGCGCCACGGCGGGCGCGGTATCGCCGGTGAGCACGAACGACGCCCGCCGCTCGCCAGCCCGCTGAGCGAACAACGCGACGGCATCGGCCTCCGGCAGTGGGTCGAGCGGGCAGACCTGCTCGCCATCGAGCCCGAGTGACCGCTGGCTGGTGGCCAGCACCCGCACCTGGGGCGCGCTCGCAAGCACCGCTGCAACCAGCGACGCGACGCCCTCCGCCAGGTGCTCGCAGTTGTCCAGCAGCAGGAGCACGTCGGCTCCGCGCAGATCCGTGGCGACGTCCCCGCGGGAGCCGTCCACTCCCGGGACGGCGTCCGCGATCGCGACGGGCAGCTCGCCGGCGGTGCGGACGCCCTCCAGCCGCACCAGCCACGCGCCGTCCGGGGCGGACGTCTGGCCGGCGGCTTCGACGGCCAGCCGGGTCTTGCCCACGCCGGCGGGACCCACGACCGTGACCAGGCGGTGGTCCTCCAGGGCCAGGAGCAGCGCAGCCAGGTCATCGACGCGGCCGGCGAGCGGGGTCGCCGGCACCGGGATGTTCCCGTGGCGGCGCCCGGTGGGCGCAGACGCGACATCGGGCATGAGCGCCGGGTCGTGCGCCAGCACCCGTCGCTCGAGGGCCGTCAGCTCCGGGCCGGGGTCCACGCCGAGCTCGTCGGTCAGGATCCGGGCCACCCGCCGGGAGGCCGCGAGCGCATCCGCCTGACGCCCGTCCCCGTACAGCGCGGTGATCAGCAGCGCCCACAGCCGCTCGCGCAGCGGCTGGACGGCGACCAGCGACTCCAGCTCACCCACGATCTCTCCCGTGGCCCCGAGAGCGAGGCGCGCGGCCAGCTCGTCCTCCAGCAGCCGCAGCCGTGTCTCCTCCAGGCGCACCCGGTGCGGAAGGGCCCAGCCCGCTCCGCCCGCCGCGGGCAGCACCTCGGCGCCGAACAGGACCAGCCCCTCCCGGCAGACGGCCGCGGAAGCAGCGGGGTTCCCCGCTGCCAGCAGGGCGGCGCCTTCGTCCGCGAGCCGGAGGGCGCGCACCGCGTCGACCCGGCCCGGGTCGACAGCAAGCGTGTAGCCCTCGGAGGCGCCGGTCAGCGCGGCCGGGTCGCCGAGTGCCCGGCGCAGCTGTGACACCTTTGCCTGCAATGTGTTGAGCCGGGTTCCCGTCGTGCCTGGCCACAACTCCTCCACCAGCCGCTCGGCGCGGACCGGACGGCCGGCGTCCAGCGCCAGCCGCACCAGCAGCTCCGTGGTCAGGCCGCCGGGAACGGGAGCCGGCATCCCGTCGCGCCGCACCTCCACCCGGCCCAGCACCGCGACGGTGAGCACCGGGCGAGCCTAGAGCCGTCAGCCCGTCGTCAGTGCGTCGTCAGCCCTCCCCTCGAGGCTTCCGCACATGGCAGCCACCAGCCCCCAACAGTTGATCAGGGAGTTCATTGCGGGCAGCGCCGGCACGACCGACGCGCTCGTCGAGGCCGCCTGCACGAGCCGCGACCCGGCCGTGCTCGTCGCCGCCGCCCTGGTTGCCCCCGGCCGGCCGGAGCTGCTCGTCCGGGCCGCTGCGGCCGCCACCTGCATCCGCGACCGCCAACTGGTCGCCGTGGCGTCGGCGCACCTGTGCGGTGACCACGACCGCGCCCTGCTCCTGGCCCGCGACCACCTCGCTGACCACCCCGACGCCGTGCTGGTCGCCCACATCGCCGCGCTGTCCACGCAGCACTGACCTGCTCGCCCCGTGCACCTCCGAGGAGTCCGCCATGACACCCCGCCGCACCGCAGTCCTGATGGTCACGGCCGCCGTCCTGCTCAACGTGGCCTTCACCGGCCTGGGCAGCGTCTTCGACTACCCCGACGTGCTCAAGCAGCCCGCCGAGGACGTGCTCGCCCTCTTCCGCCAGTCGCAGGGAGCCGTCAGCGCCTGGTTCCTGGCCCTCGCCCTGGGCGCGGCGCTGCTCGCCCCCGTCGCCGTGGGCGTGGGCCGGCTGTCGGCCGCGCGCCCGATGCGCTGGGCGGTTCCCGTCGGCATCGCCGCCGCCGTGGTCCAAGTGGTCGGCCTGCTGCGCTGGCCCCTGCTGGTGCCCGGCTGGGCCGCCACCGCCGCGGGCAGCAACCCGGAAGCGGCCGCCGTCGCCCGCGCCGCATTCGGCACGGCCAACCGCGTCCTGGGCAACCTGGTCGGTGAGACCGGCGGCTACGTGCTCACCGCCGGGTGGACGCTGCTCGTCCTCGCCGCCCTCGGATCCGGTTTCGCCGGGCCCTGGTTCCTCGCGCTGGGATCGGTCTCGGCGGCCCTGGTCCTCGCCGGCGTGCTCTCGCCCCTGGACCTGCCGCTGATCGACACCGCCAACTTCACCGGCTACGTCCTGTGGAGCGTGTGGCTGGTCCTCTTCGCCGCCGCCCTCGTCCTGCGGCAACGCCGCCGGTCCCCCGTCCCCGTTCCGCCGGCCACCGCCGACGTCAGGAGCTGACTCCCATGACCACCAGCGGAACGTCCCGAGCATCCCGTGTCCGCACCTGGCTGATCTGGACCGCCGGGTTCCTCGCCTTTCCCCTTGCCGGCCTGGCCGGCACCGCGGCCGCTGGCCGGGTCGACGACCCGATCGCGGCGCTGCTCGGCGGAGCCGTGGCCGGAGCCGCCATCGGCGCCGGCCAGACGCTGGCCAGCCGGGGACGGCTCGACATCCGCAGGTGGGTCCCGGCCACCGTGATCGGCATGGGCTCGGGACTGCTCCTCGGCGCGGTCACCGTCGGCTACGACACGTCGCTGGCCGACCTGGCCCTGATGGGCGCGCTCACCGGGCTCGCCCTCGGACCCGTACAGGCACTGGCCCTGCCCCGCGGCGCTCGGCCGCGGTGGGCCTGGGCCGCGGCGATGCCCGCGCTCTTGGCGCTGGGCTGGACCACGACCACCCTGGGCGGGATCGCCGTCGACGAGCAGTTCACCGTCTTCGGCGCCTACGGCGCGATCACCTTCTCAGCCCTCTCCGGGCTGCTCCTCGCCCTCCTCCTGCCCGACCGCACCGCGGCCGACTCCGCCGCGGACCCGACACCGAGTGAGGCACGAGCATGAGCACCAAGACGCCCCGGCACGTCATCTTCGGCACCGGCGCCATCGGCCTGGCCGTCCTCGACGCGCTGCGCCGCCGCGGCCAGACCGCCCGCCTGGTCAACCGGTCCGGTCGGGCGTGCGTCCCCGACGACGTGGAGGTCGTCGCCGGTGACGCCCGCGACCCCGCCTTCACCGCAGCCGTTGCCCGGGGTGCCGAGGTGGTCTACCAGGCGCTGAACCCGCCCTACGCCGAGTGGACCGCGCAGTTCCCCCGGTTGCAGGCCGGCGTGCTCGCCGCCGCCGAGGCCGCCGGCGCCCGCCTCGTCAGCATGGAGAACGTCTACATGTACGGGCGCCCAGCCGGGCGGCCGTTGACAGAGGACCGCGCCTACGACGCGCACACCACTAAGGGCCGGCTGCGCGGCGCGATGGCCCTCGAGCTGCTCGCCGCGCACGACGCCGGCCGCGTCGAGGTCGCGATCGGCCGCGCGTCGGACTACTTCGGACCTCACGGCGGCGCCGAGTCCAACCTCGGCGACCGCCTCCTCCCGGCCGCCCTGGCCGGCAGGACCGCCACCGTGCTCGGCGACCCCGACCAGCCGCACACCTACACCTACATCCCCGACATCGGCGAAGGCCTCGCCGTCCTCGGCGAACACCCCGACGCCCCCGGGCAGGTGTGGCACCTGCCCAACGACCCCGACACCCGCACCACCCGCCAACTGGTCGACGTCGCGTTCCGCCAAGCCGGGCAACCCCGCGGCCGGTTCCGCGCGATGCCGCCGCTGCTGCTGCGGGCGCTCGGCCTGATCAACCCGACGATGCGGGAACTGGTGGAGATGCAGTACCAGTTCGCCGAGCCGTTCATCGTCGACAGCAGCAAGATCGCCAACAAGCTCGGCGTCGAGGCCACCCCGCTCGAGCAGGCTCTCGCCGACACCCTGCAGAGCTACCGCGATGACTGAGGACGAGGTCGTCTGACCGGTGGGCACGACCGACCGGGACCCGGACCTCGGCTCCCGGCCGATGGTCTTTCACCCGAAGGGCCTCCTGGTCGCCATCCTCCCCGGCCCCGACGAGCCCGAACGGGCTGCCGCAGCACACCGCGCCGCCGGATTCGCCAACCCGAAGCTGAGGACCATCACCCCGAGGCAGATCCTCGACGACTACGCGCGCTACACCGCGCAGATGAGCCTGCCGCGTTGCGTCGTCACGGCCTTCACCGACGGCCACGAGACTGCCGATCCTCACCCCGGTCACGCCCGTGACGGCCGCTACGCCCTGTGGGTGCACGTCGTCGACGACGACGAGGCCGACCGCGCCATCCGCGGGCTGGCCGGCTGTGCCACGCTGCACATCCGGCACTACGCACACCGCAAACGAGGCGACGTCCACCTCCGCCGTTCCACCCCATGATGTCGGCGCGGGCGAGGCGGGCCGCGTCCACAGCCCCCTGACCACCGGGCTGGCGGTGACGTCGCCGCTAGGCAGCCCCCCGTCGGGCGAATCGAGCGTCTGCAGGGGAACTCTCCCGTGCCGCGCGGGCTCACGGTGGCGCCGGTCGGTGGGCGATGCTTCTCGGTCATGACGGCCTGGATCGCGCGGCGGCCGGTGACCGCGTACGTGCTCCTGGCCGCAGCGCTGACCTGGTCGGCGTGGCTGCCGCTGCTGGCGCAGACGCAGGGGTGGATCGGCGGCTCCCCGCAGCCGGTGCTGCACCTGCTGGGCAGCCTCGGGCCGGCAGTCGCCGGCATCGTGGTGACCGCGGCCGTTCGCGGTCGGGCAGGTCTGGCCGGTCTGGCACGTCGCGTGGTGGCCTGGCGGGGCCGTGGCCGGGCGTGGGTGTTCGCGCTGGGTGTGCCGCCGCTGCTCCTGGTCCTGGCCGCCGCCGTGTCCGAACTGGTCGGTGGGCAGTCGCTGTCGGACCTGGACTGGTCGGCGTTCGGTCGGTCCGAGGAGTTCGCCGCACTGCCGATCGGGATGTACTGGCTGGCCAACCTGGTGTGCTTCGGCTTCGGTGAGGAGATCGGCTGGCGCGGCTTCCTGCAGCCGCAGTTGGAGCGGCGCTACCCGACCGTGCTCGCGGCCAACGTCGTGGCCATCGTGTGGGCGGCCTGGCATCTGCCGCTGTTCGGCATCACGCCCAGCTATCGGGCGATGCCCGCGGTCGGGTTCGTCGGATTCGCCGCCAGCATCTGGGTCGCGTCGTGGATCTTCGCGTGGCTGAACCGGCTGGGCCGGGGCAGCCTGCTGATCGTGGCGGTCTTCCACGCCTGGTTCGACATCGCGACCACCTCGCCGCTCGGGCCGGAGTTGATCCCGACCGTGATGGGCGCCGGGGTCACCCTGATCGGGCTGGTCGTCCTGCACCACCTGCTGCGCACCTCGGCGGCGCCGGCCGGCCGATCGGACGACGACGACCGCCCGGCCGCGGCGTCTCCGCCGACCGGTCGCTGACCCTGCGGACGGCGCCCGGGATGGGGTCAGGACCCGAAACCCCGACCTCGTCCGCGGGCTGACCGCATCCACGTCGCATCGAGGGTGCCGGGCCCGACCGAGAGCGCACCGGGCGTGGTCGCCGGCGCGGTGAGGGTCAGGGACTTCTGCTGGACGGCCCTTCCGGGTGGCCGGTTCTGACCCGGTCCCCACCGTTGGTGGCACGCCGCGCACCGGTCGACCCGAGCGCGATCAGCACTCCACCGAGCGCCAGGAAACCGATCTGCATGCCGGGGAAGAGAAGCCCGATCGCGGCGACCTGCACCAGCATCCAGGCGTCCAGCAGGATCCCAACCCCCGCTGCAGCCAGGAAGCCGGCCGCGCGGTGGCGGGCCAGCAGCACGACCGCGGGTAGCGGCAGCACGCCGAAGCCGAGAAGGAGCAGCACTCCCGGCAGCGTGTAGTCATCGAGCAACGGCCACCGCGGCAGCTGGTCGGTCGTCATGCCCAGGCCGCGTCCGCTCGAGTCGGTCAGGAAGCTGATGCCGCCAACCCAGCCCCCTGTGACAAGGACCAGGAGCAGCAGCATCGTGATGCGGCGCAGCGCCAGTCTCCCGTCCCGAGGTCTCATCCCGTGTCGGAGGGCTGCGGGAACACCGACCACCGAGGCGGGGTTCCGCCGCGCGTCCCCGCAGGGTGGTTCGCCAACCGACCAGCCTGGCCGAACCTACCGTCCTGCGGGCTGACTCGCGGCCGGCGGGAAGCAACGGCCGCCCACCGAGCGCCCCTGTTCCCGCCGCCCTGCTCGGCAACGTGAGGCATCCCGCCCCGGCCACGAGATGCCAGCCGCTCGACGGGCACGTCGGCGGCTACGGTCCCTCGGATGACGGGCTCCGAGTCGTTGGAGGCGCGGTTGGGCGCGCATCGGCTGCTGCGCGCGGCAGCCGCCGCGGTGCTGGCGGTGCACGGCCTGATCCACCTGCTGGGTGTCGCGCTGCTGTGGCGGTGGGAGGAGCCGGGTCAGCTGCGCTACGACGACGTGTCGCCGGCGTCAGCTTCCCTTCCCGGGACGATCGTCGGCGGAGTGTGGCTGGCGGCCACGCTGCTGTTCCTGCTGACCGCGGTCCTGCTGCTTGCAGGGCGCCCCGCGTGGCGGCCGGTCGGTCTGCTCGCCGCGCTGGTGTCCATCGCGGTGCTGCTGCCCTCGGCCTCGATCGCGCTGGCCGGTCTGGCCGTCGACGCCGCCGTGCTGATCGCCGTCGCGGCCGCCGTCGCCGCGGCCCACCGCAGCCCCAGGCGGCTCGATGCGGGACGGCCGCGGTGACCGGCTCCTCGGCGCCCCGGGCTGCGCGCCGCGTGCGACGAGACTGGGACCTGCTGTGCAGAAGCACGGACCGACCGAAGGCCTTCGAACCCTCGATGGTCGCCGATCTGCCGGAACCGGCGCGCCGCTGGCTGACCCACGCGATCGCACCGGGCACCCCGCTGTGGCAGTCGGTGGAGCTCTCGATGCACGGCCAGATCCGCCTCGGCGCCTGGCGGCCCTTCACCGCGCGCCAGGTGCTCGCCCCGCCGCGGGGCTTCGTCTGGGCCGCGACCGCTCGGTTCTCCGGGATCCCGGTGATCGGTTTCGACCGACTCAGCTCTGGGTCGGGCCAGATGCGCTGGCGGCTGGGTGGGCTGGTCCCCTTCATGTCCGCCACCGGGCCCGACGTCACCCGCAGCGCCGCCGGCCGCCTGGCCGGGGAGATGGCTCTGGTGCCGACTACTTTTCCAGCGGCCACCTGGACACCCGGCTCCGATGCCGACCGCGTCGTCGTCACCTGGCGGATCGACGGACAAGACGAGAGCGCCGAGCTCCACATCGGTCCGCACGGCGAGCTGCTCGGCGTCCTCATGCAGCGTTGGGGCAATCCCAACGGGGCGCCGTTCGGTCGATACCCGTTCGGTGTCGCGATCGAGGCTGAGCAGGCTTTCGCCAGTGTGGTCATCGGCTCCGAGCTGCGCGCGGGCTGGTGGTGGGGAACGGACCGGCAATCGGACGGCGAGTTCTTCCGTGCCCGGATCACCGAGGCCACGTTCCGGTAGGGACGCGCACCGGACCGGGCCGTGGGTAGCGGCTGTTGGCCGGTGCCGGCCACCTGCTGCGACCTTCGCCGTCACCGGGACCTGGGTTAGCACCCGGGCCGGTGCGCCGCCTGACTGGGTGCGCGTCCTCGGCCACATGTTCCCCCCGCTGCTCGTCCGCGGCGGGCTGGCCTTCGTCATCGACAGCTCGACCCTGTACGCGCTCCTCGTGGTGTCGCCGGTTGTCCTGCTCGCCTGGGCGGCCTCGGCGAACTGGGTGCTCGGGCGCCGGCAACTCCCTGTCAGTGACCCGATTACGAAGCTCCCCGCGACGGGCCTCCACTGGCTGATGGGTCGGCGCGGCCTCGGCGGCGGTGAGCACTGCGGTGACGAGGGCGGCTCACGTAATGGCGGATGAGGACCGTGTGATCAGCAATCGCATCCAGATCGACTCATCGGCCTTCGGTGCAGCGACAGAGCCGCGCGGTCGGATGGCTGCTACGAGTCCACCGGTCATGCTCCTGTCGCGGGCTTGACGTCGAAGGCCGCCACCACGGTTTCGACGATCGAGTCGACGTACTCGCGGGTGATGGGGTCGCGGGTGATCAGCAGCCGCGTCCAGATCGGGCCGATGAGCAGATCGATGAGCAACTCGTGGTCGCCCGACGGGGCGAGCTCGCCGCGGGCGATCGCCAGCGCCAGGACGCGCCGGTAGGCCTGTCGGCGGGTGTGGATGACGGTGAACAGCAGGTCGGCGATCTCGGGGTGGTGGCCGGCCTCGCGGAGCAGCCGGGGGACGAACTGCCCGCGGCCGCGCACGAAGGTGTCCACCGCGCCGTGCAGGAGTGCATGCAGGTCGCCGCGCAGGGTGCCGGAGTCGGGTACATCGATGCTCTGCAGGGCCACTCGCTCGACACCGGCGGCGGCGACCGCGGCCTTCGACGGCCAGCGGCGCAGGATCGTGGTCTTGGCGACGCCGCTGCGGGCGGCGAGTTCGTCGAGGGTCAGGCCGGCGTAGCCGCGGGAGGCGAGCAGGTCGAGGACCTGGTCGAGGATGCGGGCGTCGAGGGTGGGGTCCCGTGGCCGGCCACGGCCCGACGCCGCGGCGTCCCGTCCGAGCCCCATGATCGACGACCCTTCGTATCGGAATCAGCTGCAGAGAACCCGCAGCTCAAGGCCATCTGACAGGTTACACAACAGGGATACGCAACCAGTAGTTGCGAAAAGGCCTGCACCGGGACTACGTTGCCGTCATCGCAGCCGTCCCGCCGAGGACCGTCTCGCGACTGCCGGGAGGTGCGCGATGTCGCCAGCGGATCCGCCTCGCCGGCCGGGCTCAGGACCCGGGTGGGTGCCTGCTCGGCTGCCGGAGCGGACGGAGTCCCCCGGCGGGCCACGCGAGCGACTGCGGCATCCGCACGGCTCGACTCGACGACGCCGCCGGGCGGGAGCCCCATCGGCGGTCTGACCGCACGACTCTCGTGGCGATGGGGCCGATCCGGCCCGGTCGAGCCGCGCAGATCACGGGGAGCAGCACCACACCTGTCCTGCGAGGAGGAGACATGACGGAGAGCCGAACGCCATATCCGGTCCGCGTGGACGCGTCGCTGGATGCGCCCTCCCGTGGCCTGTGGCTGGTCAAGTGGCTGCTGCTGGTCCCGCACCTCGTCGTGCTGGTCTTCCTGTGGTTGGCCTTCTGGGTGGTCGGCGTGATCGCGTTCTTCGCCATCCTGTTCACCGCGCGCTATCCGCGTGGTCTGTTCGACTTCAACGTCGGCGTGATGCGCTGGTCCTGGCGGGTGCACTACTACGGCTACGGCGCCAACGGCACCGACCGCTATCCGCCGTTCACCCTCGCCGAGGTGCCGGACTACCCGGCGCACCTGGACGTCGCCTATCCGGAACGGCTCTCCCGTGGCCTGATCTTCGTGAAGTGGCTGCTCGCGATCCCGCACTACCTCGTGCTGGCGGTCTTCATCGGGGGAGGGCTGTGGCTGAGCACCGGCGCCGGGACGGACGGCTGGGAAGACAGCTGGGGCGCCATCGGCGGCCTGGTCGGCCTGCTCGTGCTGATCGCCGCGATCGTGCTGCTGTTCACCGGCCGCTACCCCAAGCCGCTCTACGACTTCGTCCTCGGCATGGACCGGTGGGCGCTGCGGGTGGCCGCCTACACGGCACTGATGACCGACCGCTATCCGCCCTTCCGGCTCGACATGGGCGGCACCGACCCCGGCTCGGTCCCTGCCGAGCCCATCGGACCGCCGCCGACCGGGATGCCGACCGTGTCGCCGCCGACCACGGCCGCCCCCGCGCGCTGACTGCCGCGGGGATCGCTCGTCGCCCGAGGTGTCGACCCCTCGGGCGACGGGTCCGGGAAGCCGGGGACGCCTCGTCCGCAACATCCGGCAGGTCGGCGTCTCGGAGTCAGGGCGCGGGCGGTCCGGAGGCGGGCGTGGCCGGCCGGTGGCGGCAGGGTGGGGCCCGCGGCGCCGCGGTCAGCGCCCGCGCCGCGGCGGGGTCCAGGTGCACCTCACCGGCCACGGCGGCGCGGACAGCCGCGGCGACCTCGTCGGCGTCGGCGTCCTTGAGCAGGTAGTCGGTAGCGCCAGCCTCCAGCGCCGCCCGGACCCGCTCCTCCCCCACGAACGAGGTCACCGCCACGACCTCGACCTCTGGCCACCGCCGCTTGATCTCCGCGGTGCCGGCCACCCCGTCCATCGTTGGCATCTGCAGGTCCATGAGGACGACGTCGGGCAGCTCTCCCGCACGGTCGAGGACCGCCAGCCGGTCGACCGCCCGTCTGCCGTCGGAGGCCTCGCCGACCACCGTCATCCCCGGCTCGGTCGCCGGTAGGCCGCCAGCCCCACGCGCACCACCGCGTGGTCATCAACCAGGAAGACGCGCGCCGCCGCGAGGTCATCAGGCTGTGCGCTCACAGGAGCGCATGCTGCCCCAAGTACGGCAGGCCCCCCTGAAAGGGCCGTCACCTCGCCGGTGCGTCCTGCAGGGCGGTTCGGGGATCACCCTGCTACGGCTGAGCGACCCCGTGCCGGTAGGCCCATCGAACAGCCTGAGCGCGGTCGCGCGCAGCGATCTTGGCGAAGATCCGGTTGATGTGCGTCTTGACCGTCGCCTCGGAGACGACCAGTCGGGTGGCGATCTCGGCGTTGGACAGCCCGTCGGCGATGAGCGCGAGCACCTCGGTCTCCCGGTCGGTGAGCGGCGCCGGGCGGCCTCTGGCGGTGAGGCCCTGCAGTACCTGGGCCTGCACGTGCGGGTCGAGCAGCGCCTGGCCGGCGTCGGCGGCGGAGACGGCGCGGGCGATCTCGGCCATCCCGGCGTCCTTCGTCAGATAGCCGCGGGCGCCGGCGCGCAGGGCGGCGAGGACCGACTCGTCGTCGGCGTGTGTGGTCAGCACCACGACCTCCACGTCCGGGTGGTCCTGACGGATCCGGCGGGTGGCCTCGACGCCGTCCATCACCGGCATGCGCAGGTCCATCAGGACCACGTCGGGCTGCCGGTCGGCGACCTGGTCGACCGCCTGCGCGCCGTCCTCGGCGACGCCGACGAGCTCGAGATCGTCGACCAGCTCGAGCAGCGCGGTCAGCCCCTCGCGCACCAGGCGCTGGTCGTCGACGACCAGGACGCGGATCACGCCGGGACCTCGAGCCGGACGTGGAACCCGTCGTCGGCCGGGCCGGCGTGCAGCCGCCCGCCGAGCAGAGCCGCGCGCTCGGCCAGGCCGGACAGGCCGTGCCCGCCGCCGGTCTGGTGCAGGGCGATCCGCTCGTGGCCGCCGGCGTCGTGGACCTCGACCACCGCGCCGTCGGGCCGCCAGTCCAGCCGGACGTGGACCGGAGCGCCGGCCGCGTGCTTGCGGGCGTTGGTCAGCGCCTCCTGCACGGTGCGGTAGACCGCCAGCGATGCCTCGGGGGTCAGCGGCACCGGTTCGCCGCGGACGTCGAGGGTGCACGGCGTTCCGGTGGCCGCCTCGTGCTGCGCGAGCAGCTCCGGCAGTGCGCCGGGTCCGGGCACGACGTCCCCGCGCAGCGTGGAGACCGCCTGGCGGGCCTCGATCAGCCCCCCGTGCGCCAGCTGGTGCGCGCGGGCCAGGCCGTCGGCCAGGGGGTCGGCGGCGCGCTCGGCCCGGACGGCGAGGGCCTCCAGCTGCAGGACCAGCGCGGACAGCGTGTGCGCGAGGACGTCGTGCATCTCCCGCGAGATGCGGGTGCGCTCGGCGAGTGCGGCGGAGGCCTTCTCCGCCTCCCGGCTGCGTTCCAGCTGCACGACCAGCCGGTCGGCCCGGGCGCGCTGCTCCTGCTCGGTGCGCAGTAGCAGGCCGAACAGGAAGAACAGCGCCGCGCCGCCGGTCACCACGGTGATGAACACCGCCGCGTTCGGCGCCTCGAGCGCCAGCACGACGTCGAAGAGCAGCACGCTGACGGCGGCGACGGCCACGGCCGGGCGGCGGGGCAACCGCAGTGGCGCGTAGGCGACGCCGAGGTAGAGCCCGATGCCGCCGGTGCCGGTCGGATCGCCGTGCCGGGCGGCGGCCGAGGCCACGGCCATGACCAGCAGCAGCGCCACGGTGATCCGGACCGGCGCGTCGAACCACAGCAGGAAGACCAGGGCCGCGGCGGCGTAGACCGCCACCGCCAGGGTGACGAGCAGGGCGTCGCCGGAGGTCCCGAGCCCGACGCTGCTGCCGGCGTTGGCGACCACCACCAGCGTGACCACGGCGAGCCCGACCGGCAGGACCCACCGCGGCTGTCCGTGCACGACCGACAGTCTCCACCCACGGGTGGACGCCGAAGACCCACCCGCGCGCCGACGATCCGGCGGCCCGCGGGCTGCACCGTTCTCGCATGCTCGCCGCAGCGCAGAGCCTCAACCTCGCCGTCCGCTTCGGGCTGGAGCTGGGCCTGCTGGCCCTCGTCGCCGTCGCCGCGTGGCGAGGCGCCCGGCCGCGCGCCGGCCGGCTGGCCGCCGTCGTGCTGATGCCGGGCGCCGTGGCGGTCGGCTGGGTGCTGCTCGTGCACGGCCCGTCCGTGCCGCCGCCGTTGCGGATTGCCACCCAGCTGGCCGCCCTCGCCCTCGGCCTCACCGCCCTCCGGCGGCTCGGCGCCGGCCTGTCCGCCACCGCCGCGGTGACCGCGCTCGCCGTCGGCAACGCCGTGCTGCTCGCCGTCTGGAACCAGTGACACCTCATCACCTGGAGGAGATCCGCCGTGTCCACCACCGTCCCCACCCCCGTCGCCGTGCGCTCGCCGAACACCCCCGCGGTCGCCGCTGCCGCCTACGTGCTGTCCTGGATCGCCGGTCTGCTGCTGGCGCCGGCCGCGCCGGGGTACGACGCGCCGGCCTCGGGGATCGCCGAGTTCTACGCCGACCACGGACCGGCTGTGATCTCCTCCGCGCTGCTGGTGCACGGAACCGCCGGCCTCGCCCTCGCCGGACTCGCGGTCGGGATCGCCCGAGTGACCGGCGTCCGCGGCGGGCTGCGCCGGGCCGTGGTCGGGATCGGCCTCACCGCAGCGGCGCTGTCCCTCCTGCAGTTCGCCCTCGCCGTCGCCGCGGTCGTCGGCGAGCACGCCGCCACGACCAGCCGCACGCTGCTGCTCGCCATCGACTTCGTCGACGTGCTCAAGATCGCCCTGCTCGCGGCCTTCGCCGCGGTCGCGACCACGGCAGCCGCGCGAGTCGGCGCCGCGCCCCGCTGGCTGCAGGTCACCGCAGCCGTCCTCGTCCCCCTGCTCCTGGTGGGCAGCGCCGCGCTGATCGGCGTCGACGCCCTGATGCCGGTGCTCGAGCTCTCCCTGCTGCTCCTGCTCGCCTGGGCGGCCGCGACCGGCTACCTCGTCGCCCGCTCCGCCCGCCCGCACACCCGGCCCCAGCCGGTTCCCACCGCCTGACCCCGAATCCCGCACAACGAGGAGGACCCCATGAGCTCCGCCATCCTCATCAACTGCTTCGAGGTCGCCCCCGAGCAGGACCAGCGCTTCCTGCAACTGTGGCGGCAGGCCGACGACCTGCTCCGCCACAGGGGCGGCTACCGCACCACACGCCTGCACAGGGCGCTGGACCCACGAACCCGGTTCCGCTATGTCAACGTCGCCGAACTCGACTCCGTCGAGACCTGGCAGACCGCCGTCGGCAGCCCCGAGTTCGCTGCGATCGCCGCCCAGATGGCCGACTTCTCCCCTTCCCCAGGCCTCTACACCGTGGAGGCCGCCCACAGCGCTGCACAGGAGGCACCGAACCGATGAGGCCGCGGATGACCGTGCCGCACGGGGCAGGCCGGCCACCTCTGCCGATCCGGGCAGCCGACCGCACAGCCGTGCGTGCTGCTCCACGTCCTCGTCTCCGCAGTGCTCCCGTGACGGCCAGCGCGTCCCTCATGCCCGGCGTGCCACCTGCGACCCCGTTCCCGAGGACCTGTTGTCACCAGTCGTGGATCGGCATCATGGGCGCCCCGTTCTCGAGAACCAGGTGAACACCGGGTCCAAGCCCGTGAGCCCGGTGCCGCATCGCACGCGCCTCATGCAGGCCGGAGGACCTGATGACCGCCAACGAAGACGTCGCCGCCCGCTCACCGATCCGAGCCGACCGGACCGGCATGTTCGCCCTGTGGGGCGCCAACGGGATCTCCGCGCTGGGCAGCGCGATGACCAACGTGGCCGTCCCGTGGTTCATCCTCCAGACGACTGGCAGCGCCGCGCGCACCGGACTCGTCGCCACCGCGATGACCCTCGGCGCGGTGCTCTCCGGGGTGCTCAGCGGCCCGCTGATCGACCGGTTCGGCTTCAAGCGCTCCAGCGTCCTCACCGACGTCGCCAGCGCCGTCCTGATCGCCGGCATCCCGCTGCTCTACGCCGCCGGTGCGCTGCCCTTTTGGCTGATCCTCGTCCTGGTCTTCGTCATCACATGTATGCAAGGCCCCGGCGACGCCGCCCGGTACGCCCTGGTGCCCGGGCTGGCACACCGCGCGGGCACGACCATCGAGCGGGCCAACGGCGTCGACCGCACGATCGCGAAGGCCACGCTGCTGGTCGGCCCGATCGTCGGCGGCGTGCTCATCGCCGCCCTCGGCCCGGAGAACGTGCTCTACGTCGACGCGGTGACGTTCGCCGCTTCTGCGGTCCTCATCGCGCTGTTCGTGCACCCGCGCAGCCACGAGGAGGGCGCGGCCGCCGTGGCCCAGATTGGCCGCAGGTACCGGGCCGACCTGCTCGTCGGGCTGAGGTTCGTGTTCTCCAACGGCCTCCTCCTGTCGATCGTCACCGTCGTGGCGGTCGCCAACGCCCTGGACGGCTCGCTTGTCACGGTGGTGCTGCCGGTGTATGCCCGCGACATCTGGGGTAGCCCCACCGCCTTCGGCGCCCTGACCTCCGCCATCGGCGCGGGCGCGCTGATCGGTGCCGCGGTCTTCGGCCTGATCGGTCACCGCATGCCGCGGCGACTGGTGTTCCTGGTCGCCGGTGCCGGCGGAGCACTGCTGCTCTACGGCGGGCTGGCACTGACCCCGCCCCTGGGAGTCATGCTGCTGCTGGCCTTGCTGGGCGCCGTCGTGGCCGGCCCGATCGTGCCGCTGATCTTCACGGTGGTGCAGACCATCACGCCCGCCGACGTCTACGGGCGCGTGTTCGGCGCGCTGCAGTCGCTGTCGGCGTCGCTGGCCCCGATCGTCATCGCCATCGTCGGCTTCGTCATCGAGGGTGCTGGCCTGGTGCCGACCATCGTCACCCTCGGCGCGATCTACCTGGTGGTCACTCTCGGCATGCTGTTCAACCCGGCCCTGCGCCGCCTCGACATGGACCGCGCCTCCCCCCTGCCCGAGCAGACCGGGTCACCGGCAACCGCGCCCGCACCCGCGCCCGACCGCACCGAACCAGTGGCATGACCGGCCCGGAGGACGACACCCTGCCGGTCGGGGCGCGGCGGCCGGTCCTGCTGGTCGTCGGCGGAGATCCGCTGGATGTGGCGACCACGGCCGCCGCCCTGGAGCACCGGTTCGGCGCGGACTACCGGGTGCTCACCGCCGGCTCGGCCGCGGTTGCCCGCGCCGAACTGGGTCGCCTGTCAGAAGCCGGGGAGCCGGTCGCCCTGGTGGCCGCGGACCTGCACCTGTCCGACGGCGACGGCGTCGTCCTCCTCCAGCAGGCCGCCGTCCTGCACCGCGGTGCCACCCGGCTGCTGCTGTTCGACATGGACGAGAACCACACCCGGATCCCGTTCGGCGAGCTGCCCGCCCTGCAGCGCGCGAGCGCGCTCGGCCAGATCGACGCGTGGATGGTGAAGGGCTGGAGCAACCCCGAGGAGTGGCTCTACCCCCGGGTGCAGGAGGCCCTCAGCACGTGGTCGAGGACGCACCGGCCGAGCCACGTGGTGTACCGGATTGTGGGCGACCCGTGGGATCCGCGCTGCCACGACCTCCGGGACAGCATGACGGTCAACGGCGTGCCGTACCTCTTCCACTCGCCGGACAGCGACGCCGGCCGCCGGCTCGTGCACGACCACGGGATCGACGTCCGGCGGCTGCCGGCTGTGGTCCGGCACGACGGATCCGTGCTGTACCGGCCGTCGTTGGTGGAGCTTGCCGTCTCCCACGGCATCCGGATCCGGCCCGCCACCGAGGACTACGACCTGGTGGTCCTCGGCGCCGGGCCGGCGGGGCTCGCCGCCGCCGTCTACGGCGCCTCCGAGGGGCTGAGCACCCTGGTGGTGGAGGAGCGGGCCATCGGCGGGCAGGCTGGCACCAGCTCCATGATCCGCAACTACCTCGGCTTCCCCGGGGGCATCAGCGGCGGGGAGCTGGCTCACCGCGCCTGGCAGCAGGCCACCCTGCTGGGCGCCGAGTTCGTCTTCACCCACGAGGTAACCGCGTTGACCACCGACGGCGGGCGGCACGTGCTCGGCTTCCACGACGGCGGCTCCGTGGCGGCCCGGGCTGTCATCCTCGCCGCCGGCGTGCGCTATCGGCGCCTGGGCATCACCGACCTCGACCGGCTCACCGGCGCCGGTGTCTTCTACGGCGCGGCCGGAGTGATGGCACCGGCGGTCACAGGCGAGCAGGTCTATGTCGTCGGCGGCGCCAACTCCGCCGGGCAGGCCGCCCTGCACCTCGCCAGGTACGCGGCCCGGGTCACGCTGCTGGTGCGCGGCGGGTCGCTGGCCGCTGGCATGTCGGACTACCTCGTCCGCCAGATCGAGGTCACGCCGAACGTCGAGGTCCGGCTGCACACCCAGGTGGTCGGCGGCCGCGGCGACACCCGGTTGGAGGGCCTGACCCTGCAGGACCGGTGGACGCACCGGAGGGAGGACGCGGTCGCGGCGGCGGTCTTCGTCATGATCGGCGCCGAGCCGCGCACCGACTGGCTGGCCCCCGTGGTCCGCCTCGACGAGCACGGTTTCGTCCTCACCGGCCGCGACATCCCCATCTCCGACTGGCCGCTGGCCCGGGACCCCTACCCCTTCGAGACCAGCCGACCGGGTGTCTTCGCCGCAGGCGACGTCCGCTACGGATCGGTCAAGCGGGTCGCCGGAGCCGTCGGCGAGGGCTCGGTCACCGTCGGCTCCGTCCATCGCTACCTGGCCGACCTGGCCGCGGACCGCGAGCAGGTGACGAACCCGGCGCGCGTGTAAAGCCCGCCTGCCGGGCCGGGTGCTTGGGAGGACCGAAGGGCTGCTGAACCTCCCCTCGAGGGACCTGTCATCTCGCCCAGGACACCGTTCCTGCTGCTCGTGACACGCACTGGTCCAGCAGCATCCCGAAGAGCAGGGCCAGCGCCGGTCGGTGGGCGATTCCGACCGGCGATGAGCACGTGGGTCGCGCGGCGGCCGGTGACCGCGTACGTGCGCCTGGGGACTCCTGCTCGCCGTTCTGGTGCCGCCTGGGCAGCCACCGGCCGCCCCGCGTGAGAGGAACGCCCGACTCCCGCGGCGCCTGGGTAACCGGCACGGTTTGGTCGTCCGGCCGCGCCCCTCGAGTCAGCCGTCCATGTACCGGATCCGAGCCGTCACCGGGCGGCGGCGGGAGGCTACAGGTTCTCCCAGGCCGCAGCGAGGAAGGAGAAGATCACCACGTCCTGCAGCCAGTGAGCTACCAGGCAGTGCTGTTCTACACGCTGGGATTCGCCGCGCTCGAGGCGCCGTTCGCTGCCAGCCCAGACGGCGGGGTGCAGGACCAGGCCGACACGCATGCCGTGCTCACCGGCCGCCGGTAGCCGGTAGCCGGTAGCCGGTAGCCGACTATCCGCACATCGCGGTCACCGTCGACCACCTGTACGGGCCCGACCTCACCGACCAGTTCGACCACGGCCTGCGGCTGCTGCTCGCGGGCCTGCGGACTCAGCTGCCGCCCGCCGATGACGGGCCGGGCTGATTGACGCGGAAAGCAGGGGTGGTGCCCCGGGAGTGCTGCCGTGCTCGCCACCTGCTGGCCCCGTACGCCGGCCCTGACCGCGGACAGCGAGCGCGGGCCGTGAACGTGGCGCCGGTGGCCGCGGCTGCTGCTCGTCGAGCAGGTCCGCTGCCGGTGCAACGGTGTGCAGCCGTCAGTGAGCTGGCTGGTGGAGCAGGCGCCCCCGCAGGACGTCGTCGACCGCGTCGACCACCGCATCGGGGTGGGCCATGTGGATGTTGTGGAACCGGTCGTCGAACTCCCGGTGCGTGGCCGCGCGGGACCGGGCGGCGAGCTCGCGGTGCATGCCCACCCACCGCTCGCTTCCCCGGGCGTGGCTGCTCAGGACCGCCAGCGGTAGATCGCCGAACTGCGGCCGGCCGACGTCGGCGATGCGCTGCTGCGCCTCCCGAGCGCAGGGCAGCACCGAGCGGAGCTCGGGGCCGGCGGCGCCGCCGGGCCCCATGCTGCGGTCGACGGCGTCGACCCAAGCGCGCCGCTCGTCCGGGCTCAGCCGGGCCTCGAAGGCGCGCTGCTCCGGATAGAGCGGAAAGGCACGCAGCGCCAGCAGCAGCCGGATGAGGCCGAGGGGAGCCAGCGCCTTGAAGACCGAGGCCAGGACTCCCGACACCGCGAAGCCGATCTGGACTCCGCGGTCCTCGGCGACCTCGTCGGGAGTCGCATCGACCTGGACCAGGCCGGCGAGGCGTTCGGAGTGCTGCTGGGCGTGCAGTCGGGCGATGAACCCGCCCAGGGAGTGCCCGACGAGGACGTAGCGGCCCTCCGGTAGACACGCGTCCAGAACGGCCTGCAGCTCGGCGACGTAGCGGTCGGCGGTCGGCGCCGGGCCGGCCTCGCTGCCGCCGAGCCCGGCGCGGTCGTAGGTGACGACCTGGGTGTCTGCGGCGAGGCGGTGGGCGACCGCGGTCCACGACGCTTGGACATCCCCTGCGCCCACGACGACCACGACGGCCGGCGTCTCCGGTGTGGGCCGGAGGCCGCGCACGGTCACCGCCACCTGGTAACCGCCGGCGTCGACGTACCGCGTTGCCTCGGCGGCGACGTGCCGCCTGGTGGCCACGGCTTCCGCAGTCGCCGCGGCGGCCAGGGACGCCGCCGCGACCACTGCGAGGGTGCGCTTCATCGGTCCTCCCCGCTGCCGGTGGGTGCTTCTGTACCGGGTGCTGTCGGCACGGCGCAGTGCCCGGCGGCGCGGCCTCCGCCGTCGTTCACCGCAGCAGCCCGCGGACGAGGACGGCGTCGAGTCGGGCGAGCAATCGGACGACCGCCGGCATGACGGCGATCAGCACGAGCCCGCAGGCGACGGCTCCGAGGTCGGCCGGCAGGCCGGAGACGGTGACCGTGCCGAGGTGCAGCGCCGGGTCGTCCAACGTCCAGGCGTAGGCCGGGAATGAGAGGGCGCCCAGCGCGGTGCTCCAACCGGTCAGGGTCAGCGTCGCCGTGAGGACGCCGACGGGGCCTAGCAGCAGCCCGTAGGCCAGCGTGCGCCAGCCCGCGGCGTCGGCCAGGCGGCCCCGCCACCCTGGCCGCGCCGGACGCGGAGCCGGGGTGCCGACGCCGAGAAGCGCGCGAGCCCGGGCCCGCTCCATCCTGCCCATCAGCCGGGCGGTGTACAGGGTGCCGATGAGCAGCGGGACGCCGATCAGCGTGATCGCCAGGACGGCGGACACCGACAGCAGCGTGGTGAAGACGGTGAAGGTGACCAGGCCGATCGGCAGGTCGGCGAGCAGGTGCAGGGTGCGGCGGTACGTGGCCGGGTCGAGCAGACCGACACCGTGCCCGGTGCGGACGCGGACCGTGGTGGTCGAGGAGGTCATCGGGGGCTCCGTTCAGCGGGGAGGGCGGCGCGGAGGGCAGCGAGGAGGTCGTCGGGCCGGCCGTCCTTGTCGAGGTAGGCGGTGGCTCCGGCGGCGAGGGCGGCGGCGCGGTGGGCCCCACTTACGGAGACCGCGACCACCGGCATCCCCGTCGTGAGCCGGCGGATGAGGGCCAGCCCGGTCGCCGGGTCGGGCAGCCGGACGTCGACGACGGCGAGGTCGAACGGGCCGTCCTGCTCGGCGGCGGCCCGGGCCTCGGCGGCGGTGGCCGCGGTCACGGCCGGCGTGAGGTCGGCGGTGCTGGCGAGCAGGTCGCCCAGGGCGGCGCGGACCCGGATGTCGTCGTCGATGATGAGCACCCGCCGGGTCATGCGGTGGCGGGAGCCGCCGCGTCGGCGGCAAGGGGGGTGCGGGGGCTGCGGGCGGCGGCGACCGCGGTGGCCGCGACCCGGGTGAGCACCATGACCAGGGCCATGAGGACGAACGCGGCCCGCCAGGCGTCGGCGCCGGTGATCTGGTGGCCCATCGAGAAGCGGGCGACGGCAGGTCCCCACGAGTGCGTGGCGAGCTCGGCGAAGGCGATCCGGCCGCCGATCGCGAGCACCCAGACGACGGCGAAGGCCGCACCGGCGCGGGCCAGCAGCCGGCCGGAGCCGTCGCGGAGCAGCCGGGTGCACGCGGCCGCGGCGAGCCCGAAGACGACGCCGGCACCGATCCCGGCAAGCTCGAGCAGGCGGTCGTTGCCGTCGCCGGGGACGTCGCGCAGGTAGATGCCGGCGGCCACGGCCACCACGGCCAGGGGCACCAGGTACGTGCCGCGGGTGACCGGGCGGGTGCCCAGGTTGCGCAGCAGCACCCAGCCCAGCAGCGTGCAGTTGAGGATCCATTCGGCGGTGGTCATCGCGGCCTCCCGGCGTGGTCGAGGGGGAACGCGGTCCACCCTCGCCGGGCGGCCGGCACCGGTCATGCGGCGTCGCACCGACCGGGCCTCTGCGCTGCGGCCGACCACGGCCTCGGCTCGATGACGTACGCCGGGGAGCCGGCTCCGGCCCCGTCAGCCCGCGGTGAGCGGCACGCGGACCGTGATCCGGCAGCCGGCACCTGGCGCGGTGTCGACGGTGAGCCGCCCACCGATGGCGTCCGCGCGCTCGCGCATGGTCCGCCGGCCCAGGTGCCCCGGCGGCTCGACGGCCGGGTCGAAACCGATGCCGTCGTCCGCGACGCAGACCACCAGCTCGCCGCGGTCGACCCCGAGTGTGACCGCAGCCGAGCGGGCGGCCGCGTGCTTGATGGTGTTGTGCAGCGCCTCCAGCACCAGCCGGTACAGGTGCTCCTCGGCCTGCGCGGGCAGCGGCGGGCGATCGGCCGGTCCGCTCACCATGATCGGCAGCCCTTCCCGGGCGGTGAGCGCGGCGGCCTGCCGTTGCAGGGCGGCGACCAGTCCCTCCTCGGCGAGTGCGCCGGGGCGCAGCTCGAAGAGCAGCGCCCGCATCTCCGCCAGAGCACCCTGCGCCAGCTCGGACAGCTTGGCGGTGGCCGCACCGGCGGCGGAGTCGGCCGCCACGCCGACGGCGGCGAGATGCCGTTGGGCGGTGCGGGCGTGCAGGGTCATGGAGAACAGCGCCTGGCTGACCGAGTCGTGCAGGTCCCGGGACAGCCGCTGGCGTTCCAGCAGCGCGGCGTGCTCCTCGGCCGCGGCGAACAACGCGGCGTTCTGCACGGCGACCGCGGCCTGATCGGCGACCGCGGTGAGGAACACCTCGTCGTCCTCGGACAGCCGGACTCCGGCGGGCAGGTACACGTGCAGCTCACCCAGGCAGCGGCCCTGCACCACGAGCGGAGCGACGGCGAGGTCCTCCCAGCCGCCGTCCTGCCAGTACTCGTGCAGCAGCGCGAACCGGGGGTTGCGCAGGCCGTCGTGGCGGTAGCCGGGGAGGACCGCCACCCGCGGCAGGCCGGCCGCCGAGGTGTCCGGGCGGGGCATCGCCGCCCACGCCCGCCGCAGTCCGTGGACGTAGCCGTCGGGCAGCCGGTCGTCGCCGTAGGCGGCCAGCCCGTTCCGGTCGTCATCGGCCCAGCTGACCAGGGAGCAGCCGTGGGCGTTGACGGAACGGCGCACGGCGGTGACCACGTCACGCAGGGTGCGCTCGACCGGTTGGTCGACGGTCATCCCGGCGGCGATCTCGGTGAACGCCTGCATGCGCCGCTCCAGCCGCTCGAAGGCCAGCACCCGGTCGGTGGCGTCGGTGACGATGTCGACGAACCCGCTGACCTGCCCGTCGGCAAAGGTGGGGGCGAACACGACATCCCAGTAGGTGACGATGCCCTGGTCCTCCAGCCGGTGCGCGGCCTACCGCACCTGCCGGCCGGCCAGCACGCCCTCCAACAGCGGGGCGAGCGCCTCCTCGTTGCCCGGGAGCATCTGCTCCAGCGTCCGGCCGGGCGAGGCGTAGTCCGGCGGGGCGCCGAGGTAGTGGGTGAAGAAACCGGCCCAGGTCTTGTTGCAGCGCAGCAACCGGTGGTCGAGGTCGAAGACGGCCACCCCCATCGGCACCCGGTCGAAGAAGATCTCCAGCAGCTGGTCGTCCAGGTCGCCGGCCGCCGGGTCGACCGGCACGGTCTCCCGGGCGGCGGGAACCGCGGAGGTCACCGGCCGGCCCGCACGGCAGGTGCGGCGCCTGCTGCTGGGGTGCGGGACGCCGGCACGCCGACGGCGGTGCCCGGAGACGGGTCGGCGTTGGTGTCGACGAGGCCCTCGCGGACCGCCCACATCGCCAGCTGGGTGCGGCTGGCCAGCCCGAGCTTGCCGAGGATGTTGGACACGTGGGTCCGTGCGGTCCGCTCGGTGACCCCCAGCCGGCCGGCGATCTGCCGGTTCGTGCCGCCTTGCGCGATCAGGGCCACCACGTCTCGCTCGCGCCGGGTCAGCACCCCCGCGGCCGAGGCGGGAGCGCGCAGGGCGGTGGCCAGCGCGCGGGCCGCAGCCGGGTCCAGGTGCACCTCGCCGGCGACCGCGGCGCGCACGGCCCGGACCACGTCGTCGGCGTCGGCGTCCTTGAGGAGGTAGCCGGCGGCCCCTGCCTCCAGCGCAGCCCGGACCTTCGTCTCCTCCAGAAAGCTGGTGACGGCCACGACCTCGACCTCGGGCCAGCGGCGCTTGATCTCGGCGGTGGCGGTGATGCCGTCCAGCACCGGCATCTGCAGGTCCATGAGAACGACGTCCGGGGGCTCGCCCGCGGCGGCCAGCCCCGCGATCCGGTCGAGCGCCGCGCGGCCGTCGCCGGCCTCGCCCACGACGGCCATGCCCGGCTCGGTGGCCAGGTAGCCGACCAGCCCGGCACGGACGACGCGGTGATCGTCGACCACGAACACCCGCACCACCGCTTCGTCGATCACCATCGCCCGCCCCCCGCCCCCCGCCCCCCGCCGACCGCACCCGACCGGACGGCAGTGTGCCGGAGTCGGCAGCGGCCGGTAAGGGGCTCAGGACACGGGGATGGGAGCGGCAACCGACACCCGGGCCGGCTCGGGAACAGCCGTCCGGCTGCGACCAGCCAGCGTGGCCGGCCCCTCGACGAGCACCACCGCGACCGCGGCCATGCAGCCGAGGCCGGTGAGGAACCAGAACAGCCGGTCGTCTCCGCCGATCGCTCCGCAGCCGGCGTAGACGGCGTCGCTGGCGGCGTGGAACAGCCCGGCGAGGAGCACGCTGCCGCCGGTGCAGTTGAACAGCCAGGTCGTCAGCACGCTCTGGGCCAGCACGAACAGGGCGAACCCGGCGTACGGCACCGTCGAGACCGTCTGACTCGGCAGCAGGAACGTCGGGACGTGCCACAGCGCCCAGATGCCGCCGAGCACCAGGCTGGCCGGCAGCGCCGGCAGGAGGCCCTGCAGCCGGGGCAGCGCGAACCCGCACCACGCCAGCTCCTCGGTGAGGGTGAACAGCGGAATCCCGATCAGGAAGTACGACAGCGCCTCACCGGTCGCCATGACCGCGCCGAACTGCGCCGACCCGCCGATCGCCAGCAGCAATCCGGTGCCGCCCAGCACCAGCACCCACGGCAGACCCAGCGCGACGGCGTACCAACGCAGCCCGACATCCCACCGCACCACCCGCCGTGCCAGGTCCCGAACCGCCGCCCGGCCGCCGGTGACGGCCGCGACCACGAACGTGCCCGGCAGCATGCTCCACAGCGCCAGGCTCCCCGGTACGTGCCAACCCCACCAGCCGTGGTCATCACCGATCCGGGTGATCCACACGAACCACGGCAGGCCGAACGCGACGACGAAGAAGACGGCCAGGTCCCGGCGGATCCGTCGGGCCGCGAGAGGCGCGGTAGCGATCATGGTGGCTCCCTGCTGCTGCCGGAGGACGACGCGTTCACCCTCATGCCGCGCTGGCTGCCGGCGCGTGGGGGCAACGACGAGGCACACCTCGGCTCTGCGACCGACACCGGTCTCGGTGCAATGACGTAGCGCACCGTGCGGCCCGACCGCTATCCGGTCGGGGAATCGGTTGCCCGACGCCTGGATGGGCGAGGGTTCGCCGTTCGATCGGGCGAGCAGGTGCGCCCGCGCGCGCACGGGCTGGGCCAGGCGGTCCGGAAAGTCCGGAAACTGGTCCGGATACTGGCCCGAAACACAGCGAAGACCGGCGCGATTGCGCCGGTCTTCGCTGTCAGGGACCCATTCTCGGACCCTGATGAGTAGCGGGGGCAGGATTCGAACCTGCGACCTCTGGGTTATGAGCCCAGCGAGCTACCGAGCTGCTCCACCCCGCGTCGGTGAGACCACCATACACCAGCCGAGCGCCTCCCCGCCGGGCCCCACCGCTCGGCAGCGGTAGGACCCGGCAGGGGCCTGGCTCAGCCCGTCGGCTGCGCCGCCTGCGCGGCCCGGTAGGCCTCGACGGCGGCCTGCAGCCGGGCCAGCGCCTCTCCCTGGGCGGCGAAGTCGCCGCTGCGCTGCGCGTCGGAGAGCGCCTGCAGCGCCGCGTCGAGCTCGGCCACCGCGGCGTCGAGCCCCGGCGCCGGTGTCCCGCTGTCCGCCGGTGGCGTCGTCGGTTCGGCCGGGGTGGTCGGCTCGGCGGGCGGCGTCGTCGGGGTCGTCGGCTCCTGGGTGTCCGGAGTCGTCCCGGCGTCCCCGCTGTCGACGGCCGTGTCCCCCGCACCGGGGCCGAACACCTGGTCGAGCGCGTCGGACAGGGTGTCGGCGTAGCCGACGCTCCCCCCGTAGTTGACCAGCACCTTGCGCAGCAGGGGGAAGGAGTTCTCCCCCGTCCCCTCGACGTACAGCGGTTGGACGTAGAGCAGCCCGTTGCCGCCGATGGGCAGGGTCAGCAGGTTGCCGAACACGGCCTGGGAGTTGCGGCTGTTGAACAGCGTCAGGTCCTGCGCGACCTCGTCGTCGGTGTTGAACGACTGCTGCACCTGCTGCGGTCCGCGGAAGGGCGTGTTGCCCGGCAGCCGCAGCACCTGGATCTGGCCGTAGGTGTCCGGGTCGCTGGACGCCGAGATGAACGCCGACAGGTTCTGCCGGCGGAAGGCGTTCAGCGCGCTCGTGATCTGGAAGGTCGCGCCCTCCTGGTCCTGGCGGGCGGCCAGGATGTAGTACGGCGGCTGCGCCTCCTCGGTGTCCACGGTCGGGTCGGCCGGCACCGCCCACCGGTCGTTCTGGTTGTAGAAGTCCGTCGGGTTGCTCACGTGGTAGCGGGTCAGCACGTCGCGCTGCAGCTTGAACAGGTCCTCCGGGTACCGGACGTGGCTGACCAGCTCGTCGCTCATGGACCCGCGCGGCTCGATGACGCCAGGGAAGGCCGCCCGGTAGGCCTCGAGCACCGGGTCCTTCTCGTCCCACTCGTAGAGCGTCACCTCGCCGCTCTGGGCGTCGACGGTGGCCTTGACCGAGTTGCGGATGTAGTTGAACTGCTCGTTGGGCAGCGCGGTGGTGCCGGTGCCGGTGAGCGCGTCGGAGGCGGCCTCACCGAGCTCCATGCGCTCGGAGTACGGGTAGGCGTCCGACGTCGTGTAGCCGTCGAGGATCCAGGTGACCCGGCCGTCGATCACCGCCGGGTACGGGTCGCCGTCGACCTCCAGGAAGGGCGCGGCCTTCTCCACCCGCTCGCGCGGGTTGCGGACGTAGAGCACCTTCGAGGCGTCGTTGACCGCGCCGGAGAGCAGGAAGTTGCGCTCCCGGTAGTAGATCGCGAAGGTCAGCTGCCGGAAGAAGCTGCCGATCGCGACGCCGCCCGCGCCGTCGTAGGTGTTGTTCACCTGGCCGTCCGAGCCGTCCTCGGGCCGGTCGAACTCCCGCGGCTCGGCCCCTTCGGCGGCGCCGACGACGGAGTAGTCGTCGATGAGCTCGCCGTAGTAGATGCGGCCCTGCTCGACCGGGATGTCCCCGACGGTGGGCAGGTCGCGGCTGGTGAAGTTCGGCTCGCCGCCCTCCTGGCCGGTGACCACCTGGTTGGCCGGCGCGGCCACGAACCCGTTGCCGTGCGTGTAGACCGTGTGCCGGTTGATCCAGGTGTCCTGGTTCTCCGACAGGCTGTTGCTGTCGAGCTCGCGGACGGCGACGACGTAGTCGCGGGTCTGCCCGTTGATCGTGTAGCGGTCGATGTCGAGCTTCTCGGGGAAGCCGTAGACGTTGCGGATCTGCTGGCGCGCGGTGAACGTGCCGGACAGCACGTTGGGGTCGAGCAGCCGCGCGTTGGGGATCGTGGCGTCGTCGGCCCGCAGCTGGGCCAGCGCGGCGTCGGTGTCGACGTCGTCCCCGGTGGTCTGCTGGGCGAAGTCGACGTAGTCGACGTCCGAGAGCCCGTAGGCCGCGCGGGTCGAGGCGATCGCCCGCTCGATGTAGGCGGCCTCGCGCTGGTCGGCGCTGGGCCGGACGACGAACTGCTGCACGATCGCCGGGTAGGCCACGCCGATCACCAGGCTGGACAGCAGCAGGAGCACCAGGGCCGCGGCCGGCAGCCGGAAGTTCCGGACGACGACGTTGGCGAAGAAGGCCACCGCGCAGAAGGCGGCCGCGAACACGAGGATCGTCTTGGCCGGGAGCAGCGCGTTGACGTCGGTGTAGCTGGCGCCGCTGAACAGCTCCCCCCGGTCGGAGTAGACCAGGCTGTAGCGGTCGAACCAGTAGGCGATCGCCTTGAGCGCCACGAACAGGCCCAGCAGCACCGAGAGCTGCACCATGGCCGCGCCGGTGAGCTTCTGCCCCGGCGTCTGCAGCCGCAGGCCCCCGAACACGTAGTGGGTGAGCAGCGAGCCGATCAGCGCCAGCAGCACGATGGCGAAGCCGAAGCTGATCAGCAGCCGGTAGAAGGGGTACTCGAAGACGAAGAACGACAGGTCCAGGCCGAACTGCGGGTCGGTCTGGCCGAAGGGCCGCGCGTTGCGGAAGGTCAGCCAGGTCTCCCAGCTGCCCTGTGCGGTGAAGCCGGCGAACAGGCCGACGACGACGGCGACGGCGGTGAGCACCAGGGTGCGCCGGGGCTCGAGCGACTGGCGGTAGCGCTCGAGGTTCTGCTGCTCCAGCGACATCGGCCGGAACGCGGGGCGGAACCGGTAGGCGAGGTGGATCGCCAGCGCGGTGAGTCCACCGGTGGCGACGCCGGCCACCGCGAACAGCAGGGCGCGGGTCTGGAGCTCGGTCCAGAACACCTCGGTGTACCCGGTCTCGTCGAACCAGAGGTAGTCGACGTAGACGTTGGTCAACGTCCCGATGGCCGTGAACAGCACCAGCAGCACGGCGATGGACCCGATGACCACCTTCGCGCGCCGCGACAGTGTCGGCACGGACACGGGGGGCCGCATGGCCACGAGCGGTCTCCTTCAGTTGCGGTGCGGCGGCGCACCCGGGTGCGCCGCCGCGGTGGGGCGACCGCGGTCCTGGCGGTGCGGTCTCGCTGAGCGGTCGTGCGGTGTCGGACGTCCGGTCGGCACGGGGTCCGGTCCGGCCCGGCTCCGGCGGTGTCGCCCCGACCAACGTCCGGCGCGGCACCGGGTTCCCCGGGAGTCCCCTGCCGGCCGACAGCTTCCCCCAAGCAGCCGGGGGCACGTCGGGCGGCCGTCGTCCGGGGGCGCCCGCCGGGGGTGCCGTCGCGGGCCCGGCAGCGGCCGGCCGGCACCCGACGCCGGGCTCCGCGCTCTCAGCAGCCCGGGGGCGTGCGCCCCTCGCGGAGGTCGCTCAGGGCGGTGAGGGCGTCGTCGAGGGTGCCGACGCGGGCGAGGGTCAGACCGGGCTGGGGCGCGGCGAGGGCGTCGGCGCAGTTGTCGGCCGGCACGAGGAAGAGCTCGGCGCCGATCCCGGCCGCCGCGACCATCTTGAGCTGGATGCCGCCGATCGGGCCCACCGTGCCGTCGGCGTCGATGGTGCCGCTGCCGGCGACCACCGCACCCTCGGTCAGGTCGGTGTCGCCGACCAGGTCGAGGATGCCGAGGGTGAGCATCAGGCCCGCCGAGGGGCCGCCGACGTCGGCCACGTCGATGTCGACGTCGAAGGGCGCCGAGGGCTGCTCGACGACCATCACGCCCAGCACCGAGCCGCCGCGGTCGGGGGCCTGGCCGGTGGTCACCGTCGCCGTCGCAGGCTCGCCGAGCCGGGTGTAGGCCACCTCGACGGGGGTGCCGGCCGGGATGGCGGTGAGCACGGCGGTCAGGGTGGCGTTGTCCGGCGTCGGCCGGCCGGCGACCGACTCGATGGCGTCGCCCTCCTCGAGCACGCCGTCCGAGGGCGAGTCCTCGCCGGAGACCCCGCGGACGACGATCTTCGCCGGGTAGCCCAGCTCTCCCAGCGCCGCGGCCTCGGCCGACTCCTCGGAGGTGAGGAACGCCTGGCGGTTCGCCTGCTCGATCTCCTCCTGGGTCTGGTCGGGCGGGTACACCGACTCCTCGGGGACGACGCTGACCTCGTCGTCGAACCAGCCGCGTACCGCCTCGACCAGGCTCAGCCCTGCGCGGCCGACGCCGACGGTGGTCAGGTTGAGGTTGCCGCTGGTGTCGTTGCGCTCGCGCCCGCGCACGGAGATGACCGGGTCGCCGTCGATGTCCCCGAGGGTGTTGAACGTCGGTCCGGGCACCTGGGCGACGTAGGGCACGGGCAGGGCGGCGCCGAGGACGCCGGCCACCAGCAGCAGCACCACACCGACGGCGAGGACGGCGATCCGACGGGTCACGACCGGCCAGCTTAGGAGAAGGACCTCCCTGCCCCCACCGCTCACACGCTCGCGGCAGGCCCCTGCCGGGGGGCGACCCCATCCCTCACGGCTCGCACGCTCGTGGCACACCCTGCAGGGGGCCGACCCGCCACCGCTGGTCCGCTCGCCGGGCCGCGGCGGCTCGGCCGTCCGCCGAGAGCGGACGGCGGAGCCGCCGATCCGGCCGCGACGGGGTGATCACGCGTCTACCGTGGAGGCATGAGCGACCTGCCGTTCGGCTTCGGGATGCCCGACCGCGACCCCGAGCGCCGCGACCAGCCGGGCTCGAACCCCGCCGACCCGTTCGGCTTCGGCGCGCTGTTCGGCGCCGGCGGCGCGGGGAGCGGCACCCCCGAGGACCTGCTGGGCAAGATGCCGCTGTTCGCCGAGCTCCAGAAGCTCATGAACTGGTCGGGCGGCCCGGTCAACTGGGACCTCGCCCGCCAGGGCGCGATCAGCGCGTTGGCCACCGGCACCCAGCCCACGTCGGAGGCCGAACGGGCCGCCGTCGCCGAGGCGCTGCGGCTGGCCGACCTGTGGCTGGACCAGGCCACCGACCTGCCCTCCGGCATCGAGCGCACGCTGGCCTGGTCGCGCGTGGAGTGGGTCGAGCAGACGCTGCCGGCCTGGAGCACGCTCATCGACCCGCTGGCGGAGAAGGTCGTCGCCGCGATGACCAGCGCCCTCCCGCAGGAGGCCATGGCGATGGCCGGGCCGCTGGCCGGGATCATGGGCCGGATGGGCGGGCTGATGTTCGGCGCCCAGGTCGGCCAGGCCTTCGGCCGGCTCGCCGGCGAGGTCCTCACCGGCACCGAGGTCGGCCTGCCGCTGGCCCCGGCCGGCGCCGGCGCGCTGGTGCCGCAGAACGTCGCCGCCTTCGCCGAGGGCCTGGACCGGCCGGCCGACGAGGTGCGCCTGTTCCTGGCGCTGCGCGAGGCGGCCTCGCTGCGGCTGTTCGCGCACGTGCCGTGGCTGCGCCAGCAGCTGCACGACGCCGTCCACGCCTACGCCCGCGGCATCACCATCGACCGGGAGGCGATCGAGCGCGGGCTCACCGACGCGATGGGCTCGATGGGCGGCGGCTTCGACCCGTCGAACCCGGAGAGCATCCAGGAGCTCCTCGGCAGCGGGCTGCTCGAGCCGGAGGAGACGCCGGAGCAGCAGATGGCGCTGCGCCGGCTGGAGACGCTGCTGGCACTGGTCGAGGGCTGGGTCGATGCCGTCGTCGCCGCCGCGGCCGGCGAGCGACTGCCGGGTCACGACGCCCTGGCCGAGACGATGCGCCGCCGCCGGGCCTCCGGCGGCCCGGCCGAGCAGACCTTCGCCACGCTCGTCGGCCTGCAGCTGCGCCCGCGCCGGCTGCGCGACGCCGCCACGGTCTGGGGCGCGATGGCGCAGCGCCACGGCGCCGCCGAGCGCGACCGGCTGTGGTCGCACCCCGACCTGCTGCCCACCTCCGACGACCTCGACGAGCCGCTGGACTTCGTGGCCCGGCAGGGCGTCGACGACGAGCTGCGCCAGCTGACCGCCGACGACGCCGGGGAGGCCCGGGACGCGGGCCCGGCCGACGGCTCGGAGGAGCCGTCCGGCGACGGGGACGACGCCGCCCGCTGAGCCCGGCGCACGCGCTCGGATCGACCCTCCGCGAGGCGGGCGGCAGCGGGCCCGGGCCGTCGCCCTCAGTCGACGAGGTCGCCGGCTCCGTTCCCGCCGTCGGCGTCCGCCCCGTCGGCGCGGGCGGACTCCACGCCCTCGAGGAAGCCGCGGGCCCGCTCGGCGCGCGGGTAGCGGGCCACCAGGGCCCAGAACCGGGCGTCGTGGCCGGGCTCCAGCAGGTGGGCCAGCTCGTGCACCAGGACGTAGTCGACGACGTACTCGGGCATGGTGCGCAGCCGGCTCGACAGCCGGATGCTGCCGTCGGCGGGCGTGCAGGAGCCCCACCGCCGCTGCTGGTTGCCCACCCACCGGACGCTGGTCGGCCGGGCGACCCCGTCGAGGTGCGCCGCCGACAGCGCCCGCGCCCGCGCCATCAGCTCGTCGTCCCCGCCCATCGAGCGCCGGCGGCGCTCCTCGCGGGTCTGCAGCTTGGCCACCATCTGGGCCACCCACCGCCGCTCCTCGGCCGGGGTGAAGGCCGCCGGGATGAGCACGATCGTCCGGCCGGACTCCCGGTAGGCGGTCACCGTCCGGCGCCGGCGCGCGCTGCGGCGCACCTCGACCGGCCCCGGTGCAGAGGGAGGGCCGGACGGGGAGTCGGACGTCGCACCGCGCACGACTGGACCGTAGTTCCCGCCACCGGCCGGTGCGGCGGCGGGAGCCACCCGCACGGGTACGAGTCGCACGGACGGTGGACAGCCGCGGTCCGCCTCCCGTGACCCCGTCCACAGTGCGGCGGTCCGATGGGTGCAGGTGGCGGGCGCGCGACCGGTGGCGACGGCGCGGCGTCCCCCGGCCCGTCCCCGGGATGCGCACAGCGACACGCCGCCGCGTCCCCACGCCTTCCACAGGGTCGTCCACAGGCTGTGGGCACACGGCCGGGGCCCGACCGCCCGTCGTACCGGGGCCCGTCGGACCACCCGGGTAGCGTTCCCCGACGACGGCGGCGGCCGGGGACGGACGCCGAGCGGCCCGACGACGAGGAGGCACCGTGGCGGAGAGCTACAACGGCTACTGCGTGAAGTGCAAGGAGAAGCGGGACTTCGACGGCGAGGTCAAGGTCAGCGAGTCCGGTCGCCGGATGGCACAGGGCACCTGCCCGGTGTGCGGCACGAAGATGAACCGGATCCTCGGCAAGGCCTGAGGGAGGACCCTCCTGCCCGCCCGCTCGCAGGTCCGTGGCGGGCCCCTGCAGGAGGGCGACACGGCGGCGTCCCGCACTGCGGGAGGCCGCCGTCGTCGTCTCCGCACCTGTGGACAGCGCCGGCACGCCGGCCCCCTCCCCTGCCACGCTGCCCCGGTGTCCGACGCCCACCCCCTCCTGCCACCCGGCACGCCGCTGCTGCAGCGCGGGCCCGACGCCCTCCAGGTGGGCGGTGTCGACGGCGCCGACGGCCTGCTGGTCGGCGCCGACCCGGCCACGGTCGCCGGCCTGCTGCGTGGCCTGGACGGCCGGCGCGCCCAGCGGGTGGTCCTCGCCGACGCCGGCGCGGCGGGTCTGGACCCCGGCTCGGTCGGCGAGCTGCTCGACCGGCTGCGGGCCGCCGGCACGCTGGTCGACCTCGGGGCCGCCGACCTGCTCGCCGCCGACGCGGGGCCGGCCGCCACCGCCCGTGCGGCCGCGGAGCTGCCCGCCGCCCGCGACCGCGCCGGCTCCTCCCGCTGGCACGCCCGGCACGCGGCGTCGGTGGTGGTCGAGGGCGCCACGCGGGTCGGCGTCCCGGTGGCGGCACTGCTCGCGGCCAGCGGGGTGGGGCGCGTCGCCGTCCGCGACGAGGGCGCCGTGGCCGCCGGGGACGCCGTCGTCGGTGGGCTCACCGCCGCCGACGAGGGCCGCCCGCGACGCCAGGCCGCCGCGGACGCCGTCCGCCGGGCCAGTCCGCTCACCGACCTGCGGCCCCTGCCGCCGGGCGCCGTCCCCGACCTCGTCGTGCTCTCCCGGCCCTGGTCGGCCTCCGACCCACTCGTGGCCGGGCTGCACGACGCCGGGGTGGCGCACCTGGTCGCGACCGTGCGCGGCGAGACCGGCGTCATCGGGCCGCTGGTGGTGCCGGGGGTGACCAGCTGCCTGCGCTGCGCCGACCTGCACCGTCGCGACGCCGACCCGCGGTGGCCGGTGCTGGCCGCACAGCTCACCGCCGCCGCGGTCGTGCCGAGCGGCGCCACGCTCACCTGCTGGGCCACCGCGCTGGCCGCCGCGCAGCAGGCACTGGCCTACCTCGACGGCAGTAGCAGCCCCGCGGCGCTGTCCGCCGTCGTCGAGCTCCGCCCGCCCGACCTCGCGCCCCGGCTGCGCCGGTGGCCGCCCCATCCCGGCTGTGGGTGCACCGGCCCCGACCCGTCACCGGCTGCCCGGGCGCACGGGACACCCGGTCCCGCCAGCGGCCCGAGCCCTGCGCAGGGGACAATGGCACGGTGAGCGACGACGCACGGGGGATCCCCAGGGGCTCGATCTCGCGCACCGCGCGACTGGCCTCGCTGCCCCTCGGTGCGGCCGGGCGCGCCACGCTGGGCATCGGCAAGCGCCTGTCGGGTCAGCCCCAGGAGGCCGTGACCGCCGAGCTGCAGCAGCGCACCGCCGAGCAGCTGTTCGCCGTGCTCGGGCAGCTCAAGGGCGGCGCGATGAAGCTCGGGCAGACGCTGTCGGTCTTCGAGGCCGCGGTGCCCGACGAGGTGGCCGCGCCCTACCGCGAGGCGCTGGTCAAGCTCCAGGAGGAGGCGCCGCCGATGCCGGTGCGCACCGTGCACGCGGTGCTCGCCCAGCAGCTCGGCGGTACCTGGCGCACCCGGTTCCGGGAGTTCGACGACGCCCCGGCCGCGGCCGCCAGCATCGGTCAGGTGCACCGCGCCACCTGGCGCGACGGCCGCGAGGTGGCCGTCAAGATCCAGTACCCGGGGGCGGCCACCGCGCTCATGGCCGACCTCAACCAGCTGGCCCGCTTCGCCCGGTTGTTCGCCGCGCTCTTCCCCGGTCTGGACGTCAAGCCGCTGATCGCCGAGCTCAAGGCGCGGGTGGTGGAGGAGCTCGACTACGGGCTCGAGGCCGACGCGCAGCGGCAGTTCGCCGCGGCCTACGCCGGCGACCCGCTGATCGTCGTCCCGCGGGTGGTCGCCAGCGCGCCCAAGGTCATCGTCTCCGAGTGGCTGGAGGGCCTGCCGCTGTCGCGGGTGATCGCCGAGGGCACCCCGGAGCAGCGCGACCGCGCCGGGCACCTGATGGCGGTCCTGCACTTCTCCGCGCCGCACCGGGCCGGTCTCCTGCACGCCGACCCGCACCCGGGCAACTTCCGGCTGGTCGACGGCGACCGGCTGGGCGTCATCGACTTCGGCGCCACCGCCCGGCTGCCCGACGGACTGCCCGAGCCGATCGGCCGGCTGGTGCGCTGGGCGCTGGAGGGACGCGCCGAGGACGTCCTGGCCGACCTGCGCACCGAGGGCTTCGTCCGCCCGGGCGTCCAGGTCGACGCCCAGGGCGTGCTCGACTACCTGCGGCCGATGCTCGAGCCGATCGAGCGCCACGGCTTCCGCTTCACCCGCGCGTGGATGCAGGACCAGGCCGCCCGCCTCGCCGACCCGCGCAGCGAGGCCAACCGGCTGGGCCGCCTGCTCAACCTGCCGCCGGCCTACCTGCTCATCCACCGCGTGACGATCGGCTCGATCGGCGTGCTCTGCCAGCTCGACGCCGCCGCCGACTACCGCAGCGTCTGCGAGGAGTGGCTGCCCGGCTTCGTCGCCTGACCACGACGCCGAGGAGGCCGGGTCCCGGACGCACCGGGAGCGTCCGGGACCCGGCCTCGGCCGGTGGGGGGTCGGGCCCCCGCGGATGGGGCCCGCAGGGACGGCCCCTGCGGACGGCGGCGCTGCCCTCACCGGGCGCGTGCGCACGGTGGGGGCAGCGGGCCGCTACCGGACGGCGGCGCTGGCGCGCGCGGCACGCCGGGTGGCGTACTCCGCGCGCCGGGTCCACCGCCGGGCGGCGAGCAGCCGGCGCGCGCGGGCGGCGGCGTCGGCCTCGGCCCGCAGCTCGCGCAGCCGGGTGGTGGCGAGCTCGTACTCGTAGGTGCTCATCTCGGTTCCTCGGTGCTCGGCGGGTGGAGAGCCCGCGCGGTGTACGGGTGTCGGTGTCGGATGCCGGCCGCGGCTACGCCGCGACGACCTTGCGGGGCCGGCCCCGCGGGCGCTTGCGCGGGATGACGACACCCCGCTCGAAGATCTCGCCGCCCCAGACGCCCCAGGGCTCGCCACGGTCGAGCGCGCCGGCCAGGCAGGCGTCGCGGACCGGGCAGTCGCCGCACAGGACCTTGGCCTGCTCGAGCAGCGCCGGGCTCTCGGCGAACCACAGGTCCGGGTCGTCGGACCCGCGGCACGGCAGGGTCCGCCGCACCGGTGCCGGGGCCAGCGGCGGGCGCGGGGCCCTCGGGGTGGCGTCGCCGGTCCGGGGGAGCCCGGGTCGGCGGTGGGACGTCGGGCGGGCGATCGTCTGCTGCACTGCCGCTCCTCCTCGTACTCGTCGTGTGCGCGGCCGGCGGGGGCCCGCCGACCGGGTGGTCGGGGCCGGGTGCCGCGAGAGACGAAGAGGCCGCGGATCCCGGGTTCGGGTTCCGCGGCCTCGAGGAGGACCGGACGAGCGGCTAGCTCTGCGGTCTCCTCGGGGGAGGGATCCCGAGGGTGGTGCTCGTGGTGGGCTTCGGGTCGGTGGTGGTACGGAGGACGCCGGTGCGGGCGCCGATACCGAAGACGTCGGTCCCGATGACGGCGGTGCCGAGGAAGCCGGCGCCGAGGACGCCGGTGCCGAGGACGTCGGTGGCGGCGAGGCCGGCGGTGGGCAGACCGGTTCCGTGCACAGCGACGCCGGCGGCCGCGAGGCCGGTCCCGGTGAGGGCGAACGGCGTCATGGCCCGGACGACGGCCCGGCGTGGACGCACGGACGGCGTGACGCCACCCAGCGCACCGGCCTGCGGCGCACGCGCGGCGAGGGCACCCGGGCCGGAGACCCCGGCGGGGGTGCAGATCCACGAGGTGTCGGTCACGGTTACCCCTCCTCCCGGGGTCGGAGCCGGCGGTCGGGCCGGGCTCGGTCTGGCGCGCCCGAGGGGTTCCGCCAGGCGCAGATCGGACAGTAGGGGCGGTCACAGATCCGGCGCAACGCAATTAACGGCGCCGTCCTCCGCCCGCGGCACGGGCCCAGCCCACCCCGCACCGTCGACACCCGCCGTATGCGGTCAGTCGCCGATCGTCGCCAGCACGTCCTCGCCGTAGAGCTCGAGCTTGCGGGCCCCCACGCCCGGCAGCCCCGACAGCTCGCGCAGGCTGGCCGGCCTGGCCTCGGCGATGGCCTGCAGCGTGGCGTCGGTGAAGACGACGTAGGCCGGCACCGACGCCGCCTGCGCGGCGCTGCTGCGCCAGGCGCGCAGCCGCTCGAACAGCTCTCCCGCCTCACCGTCGAGGACGACCTTGACCTTCTTGGCCTTCCGCGGCACCGGCGCCGCCGACGGCGTGGACCCGGGCACCAGGCCCTCGAGGAAGCGGCTCCGGGGACGCGGGCGCCGGGCACCGGGGTTGCGGACCAGCGACCAGGACAGCGTCAGCTGCTCGCGGGCCCGGGTGACCGCGACGTAGAGCAGCCGGCGCTCCTCCTCCACCGCCTCGGGCCGCGACAGCGACTGGGCGATCGGCAGCACGCCGTCGACCAGGCCGACGACGAACACCGCGTCCCACTCCAGGCCCTTGGCCGCGTGCATCGAGGCCAGGGTGACCCCCTGGACGGTGGGCGCGTGCTGGGCGTCGGCCCGCTCGGCGAGGTGCGCGACGAAGCGCGGCAGGTCGACGGTCGGGTCCTCGGCGACCAGGTCGACGGCGAGGTCGACCAGCGCGGCCAGCGACTGCCACCGGTCGCGCGCCGCACCGCCGGCCGGCGGCCGGTGCTCGACCCAGCCGGTCGAGGCCAGCACGTCGCGCACGGTGGGCACCAGCGCGCCGGGCTCGCTGCCGCCGGCCGCGGCCCCGCGCAGCAGCACGACGGCCTCGCGCACCTCGGGCCGCTCGAAGAACCGCTCGCCGCCCTTGAGGACGTAGGGCACCCCCGCGTCGGCGAGCGCGGACTCGTAGACCTGGGACTGGGCGTTGATCCGGAACAGGACGGCGATCTCGGCGGCCGGCGTCCCCGCCTCGACCAGGGCGCGGCAGGCCTGCGCGACCGCGGCGGCCTCGGTGGGCTCGTCGGGGTGCTCGAAGAAGCGCGGCGCGGGCCCCTCGGCGCGCTGACCGAGCAGCCGCAGGCCCGGCAGCCCCTTCCGCGGCGGCGCCTGGCCGATCAGCTTGTTGGCCAGCGCGACCACCTGGGGGGTGGACCGGTAGTCGCGCTCGAGCTTGACCACCTCCGCGTCGGGATAGCGGTCGGCGAAGCCGAGCAGGTGGTCGGGGTCGGCGCCGGTGAAGGAGTAGATGGTCTGGTTGGGGTCACCGACCACGCAGACGTCGGCACGCCCGCCGAGCCAGGCGTCGAGCAGCCGCTGCTGCAGCGGGTTGACGTCCTGGTACTCGTCGACGACGAAGTACCGGTACTGCGCCCGCACCTGCCGGGCGACGTCGGGGTGCTCCTCGAGCGCGAACGCGGTGACCAGCAGCAGGTCCTCGAAGTCCAGCGACCCGTCGCGCTGCTTGGCCGACTCGTAGGAGGCGTACACCCGCGCCACGGCGTCCGCCTCGAACGGCGGCTCCCGCCCCGCCGCCTGCGCCCGCTTGGCGTAGTCCTCCGGCGTGGCCAGCGTGGTCTTGGCCCACTCGATCTCGCTGGCGAGGTCGCGCAGGCTGGTGCGGTCGGTGGTCAACCGGTTGCGGGTCGCCGCCGAGGCCACCACGCGCAGCTTGTTCTCGATCAGCGGCGGCAGCGGCCCGCCGAGCACGCGCGGGGCGAAGTAGCGCAGCTGGCGCATCGCCGCGGCGTGGAACGTGCGGGCCTGCACCCCGCCGACGCCGAGGCCGGCCAATCGGGTGCGCAGCTCCCCGGCCGCCCGGGCGGTGAAGGTCACCGCCAGCACCTGCTCGGGCACGAAGGCGCCGGTGTGCACGCCGTAGGCGATGCGGTGGGTGATGGTGCGGGTCTTCCCCGTCCCGGCGCCAGCGAGGATGCAGAGCGGTCCCGTGACGACCTGCGCCGCCGTCCGCTGCTCCTCGTCGAGACCGGCCAGCACCGCCTCGGCGCCCGCGGCGGAGGGAGCCGGGGACCCGGCGGCACGTCCGGGTGCGTCGGCTGTCCGCGGCATGCGGGGTCCCTCCAGGTGGTGTGCGGGCGGGCGGTCGCGCGACCGTCCCCCGAGTCTCCCAGCCGGGGACGACACCCGGCAGGGACACCCCGGGCCTGGGGACGGCGGCGCGGGTGGGGACGGGGAAGGTCCGCCGCGGTCGGGGTGTTGCCCTGCCCAGGACGCCGTGCGCCCCGCACCCACCGACTGCCTGGAGGACCCCGAGTGACTGCCGCACCCGCCGCCGTGACGATGTACACCACCACCTGGTGCGGGTACTGCGTGCGGCTGAAGAAGCTCATGCAGATGGAGGGCATCACCTACTCCGAGGTCGACATCGAGCGCGACGAGGCCGCCGCCGACGTCGTGATGAACGCCAACGGGGGCAACCGCACGGTGCCGACCCTCGTGTTCGCCGACGGCAGCGCCCTGACCAACCCCAGCATCGACCAGGTGAAGGCCCAGCTGGCGCAGCAGCCCGGCGCCTGAGACGGCGGGGGGTGCACGGTCACCGACCCCCGACGGTGCATCATCGACCCTCGGCGGGTCGAGACCGTGGCCCCCGACCGTCCCCGGCCCCCCGGCCGGACCAGCCCCGGGAGCCGCTGCCGTGACCTCGGACGCCGTGCACCTCACCGCCGTCGACACGTCCTGCTCCTCCCCCGGTGACCCGGCGGACCGGCCGGCCGTCGTCGTCGCCCGGACCGGTCGCGGCTGGAGCGTGTTCGCGCCCGGCCGCGCCGAGGACGTCGGGGACCTCCTGGAGGGCATGTCCCTGGCCGACCTCGTCGCCGAGGAGCTGGGTGCCCCCGCCGAACCCGACCGCACCGCCCGCCGGGCGGCCCGCGGTCCGGCGGCCGACGAGGTGGCGGCCGACCCGCACGAGGTCCGGATCGCGGCGCTGGAGCGCACCGTCGCCCAGCTCGAGCACGCGCTGGCCTCGCGCGTGGCCACCGAGCGAGCCATCGGCGTGCTCGCCGAGCGGCACACCACCACGCCCCGCGCGGCGTTCGAGGCGCTGCGGGCCCAGGCCCGGTCCTTCGGCCGCCCGGTGCACGAGCTCGCCCGCGAGGTGCTCGCGACGCTGGAGCGGCTGCCGGGCGAGCCGCCGCCGGCCGCACCCGTCGCACCGGCCGCTCCCGCACCGGCCGCTCCCGCACCGGCCGCTCCCGCACCGGCCGCCGAGACGGCGCCGGGCGCGGTCCCACCCGCACCGCGGCGGACCGCCGGCCGGCGGGTCGAGCGCGGCACCAGCCGGCCCGGCCCGGCGTCGCCCGCGGACGGCCGCCGCTGAGCGGTCCGCAGCCGCTGACCCCCGGTGCGCTGGCCCAGCGGCTGGCCGCTCTCCTCGCCGACGTCGAGCCCCTGCCCGGGGCCGCTGCGCTGCGGGTCGCCGTCGACGGCCCCGACGTCGCCGCGCCGGCGGACCTCGCCGCCGCCGTCGCCGGGCGGCTGCCCGTCCTCGGCCGGCCCGCGGTCGTCGTCCCCGCTGCCGGGTTCCTCCGGCCGGCCTCGCTGCGCCTGGAGCACGGCCGCACCGACCCCGACGCGCGCTACACCGACTGGCTCGACACCGGGGCGCTGGCCCGCGAGGTGCTCGACCGGGTGGGGCCGGGTGGTCCGGGCGAGTACCTGCCCGTGCTGTGGGACGTCGAGCGCGACCGCGCCGCCCGCGCCGGTTACCGGCCGGTGCCGCCCGGCGGGGTGCTGCTCGTGCCGGGGGCGCTGCTGCAGGGCGTGGGGCTGGCCTTCGACGTCGTGGTGCACCTGCGGGTGGCGCCGGCCGCGCGCCGCCGGCGGTTCCCCGCGGAGCAGTCATGGGAGCTGCCCGCCTTCGACCGCTACGACGACGAGGTCGACCCCGCCGCGCTGGCCGACGCGGTGGTGCTGGCCGACCGGCCCGAGCACCCGGCGCTGGTGCTGCAGAACCGGTGGGCCGCGCCGCCGCGGTGATCAGGTGACCTGATCGTGGCGCGTCCTCCCTCACGGTGGGCGGTGAGGGAGGACGCTCGACGATCAGGTGGGCTGATCGTGGCTCAGCCCAGGTCGCCGGCGATCCAGCGGTCGATGATGTGCCGGGCGATCGACACCGGCGGCGGCAGCGCCTCGGGACCGCGGCCGGTGGCGAGCTCCTCGCGGGTCCACCAGCGGGCCTCCTCGATCTCCGTGGGGTCCAGCCGCAGCTCCAGGTCGCCCTCGGCCCGCGCGACGAACCCGAGCATCAGCGACTGCGGGAACGGCCACGGCTGGCTGCTCACGTAGCGGATGTCGGTGACGGCCAGGCCGACCTCCTCGGCCACCTCCCGGGCCACCGCGCCCTCGGCGGACTCCCCCGGCTCGACGAACCCCGCGAGGATCGAGAACCGCCCGGGCGGCCACACCGCCTGGCGGCCGAGCACGCAGCGGTCGCCGCCGTCGTGCACGAGCATGATCACCGCCGGGTCGGTGCGCGGGAACAGCTCGGTGCCGGTGACCGGGTCGCGCTGCACCCAGCCGGCCCGCTCGATCGTCGTGGGGGCACCGGACACGGGGCTGAACCGGGCGCGCTCGTGCCACTCCAGGATGCCGATGGCCTCGGCGAGCAGGCCGGCGTCGAGGTCCCCGAGGTCGGCGCCCACCTCGCGCAGCCCGGTCCACAGGTCCACCGCCCGGCCGTTGACCGTCAGCGCCCGCTCCCCCCGGACGGCCGCGTACGGGACGCCGTCGGCCTCGCCGAGGTACACCGCCCCGACCGGCAGCTCGGGCTGCTCGTCCCACACCAGCGCCGGGCCGCCGTCGGTCTCGACGACGGGCACGGCGCGCCGCTCGTCGACGGTGAGCACCCGCACCGGGCGGCCCCGCGTCGGGTCGGGCAGCGACCGCGCCAGGTGCGCGCGGTCGTGCGCCGAGCGCGACAGCACCGGCACCGCACCGGTGGTCGCCCGGGTGCCGGCGGGCCAGCTCTCCCGGGTGGGCCTCACGTCGTCCGGCGTGCTCCCGCCGGGCGGGACGCTCATGCCGGCTCCGGTGCCGTCGCGGCGGCGCTGGCGGTGACGTCGACCGGGCCCAGGGCGCGCAGGGAGTCGGTGACCCGCTCGGCGTCACCCACGACGACGCCGGTGAGCGCGGCCGGGGCCAGGTAGCGCCGCGCGGCCTCCTGCACCTGCTCGATGGTGACCTCGGCCAGCGCGCGCTGGTGCTCGGCCAGCCACTCGGCGGACAGACCCGACCCGGCCAGCGCCGAGAGCGTGCTGGCCAGACCGGCGTGCGTCGCGGTGGACAGCGCCATGCTGCCCAGCACGTAGCGCCGGGCGGCGTCCAGCTCGGCCTCGGTGACCGGCGCCAGCGCCATCCGGCCGAGCTCGGCCCAGGTCTCCAGGAACGCCGGGCCGGTGACCTCGGTGGCGACGTCGGCCTCGACGAGGAACGAGGAAGCGGCGGCGAGGTGGTCGACGGCGCTGCGCGGGCTGTAGGAGTAGCCGCGCCGCTCGCGGATGTTCTCGACCAGCCGCGAGGAGAAGTAGCCGCCGAAGACCATGCCGGCCAGCCGGACGGCGGGCAGGTCGGGGTCGGTGCGGCCCGGGGCCGGTCCGCCGAGGCGGATGTTGGACTGCACCGCGCCGGGCCGGTCGGCCACCTCCAGGTGCCCGGGGGCGAGCGTGGGGGCCGGCGGGGCGCCGGCCGCGGTGCCCTCGCCGGTCCACTCCCCCAGCGCGTCGGCGACGGCGTCGGTGGCCCGGCCGGCGTCGAGGTCGCCGACGAGCACCAGGGTGCTGCCGGTGGGCAGCACCCGCTCGCGGTGCAGCCGGCGCAGCGCGGCCGCCCCGACCCTGCTGACCAGCTCCGGCGTCGGCAGCTGGGCGGCGTAGGGGTGGGTGCCGTAGCGGCGGGCGGCCAGCGCCGTCCGCGCGATGACGCCGGGCTGGGAGCGGGCGATGGCGATCCGCTCGGCCACGCGGTCGCGCTCGGCGTCCACCCGGTCGGTCGGGTAGGCCGCCTGCGTGAGCACCTCGGCGAGCACGCCGAGGACCGGCGCGAGCCCCTCGGACAGCAGCGTCGTGGAGAACAGCAGCCGGTCGGGGTCGGCGGCCACCGACAGCTCGGCGCCGTGGCCCTGCAGCAGCTCGGCGATGCCGGTGGCGTCGTGCCGCGCCGTCCCGAGGAGGACGGCGCCGGAGAGCACCGACGCCCGGGCGGTGTGCTGGGCGGCGCCGCGCGGGGAGGTGGCGGCGAAGGGCACCCGCAGCCGCAGCTCGACCAGCGGGACGCCGGGCCGCGGGACGACGACGACGGCGAGCCCGCTGGGCAGCGTCGTCGTCACCACCTCCGGCACCGGCTGCGGGCGGGGTTCGCCCAGCGGCGGGACGAGGTCGAGGTCCAGGACCGGCGCGCTCACCGGGCACCCCCGGTGGCCCGCAGCTCCAGCACCGCGGCGGTGCCGGGGTCGAGCCCCTTCGCCGCCGCCTGCACCTCGTCGGGGGGAACCGCGGCCAGCCGGGCGGCGATCTCCCCGGCCAGCTCGGCGCGGCCGTGCACCAGCTCCGCGGCGGCGAAGCCCAGGGTGCGGCCGAGCACCGAGTCGGCCTCGCGCAGCAGTTGTGCGCTGGTGCGGGCCTGCACCCGGGCCAGCTCCTCGACGGTGACACCCTCGGTGGCCACCCGGGCGATCTCCTCGTGCACCGCACCGAGGACGTCCTCCACCGGCACGGCGGCGGGGTGGTGCACCTGGGTGGTCAGCAGGGTGGCGTCGCGGACGTCGAACGGGTCGCCGAAGAGGCCCACGTAGCTGCTCTGCGCCACCGCCAGCCGGTCGTCGTGCACCAGCCGGCGCTCCAGCCGCGAGGCGTCGCCCTCGCTGAGCAGCTCGGCCAGCAGCACGGTGCCGAGGTAGGTGTCGAGGTCGCCGACCGGGTCGGGCACCCGCCAGCCGAGGGCGACGGCCGGCGCGGGGGCCAGCCGGTCCTCGACGACGCCCGAGCGCACCGTGGTCGGCGAGGGCTCGCCGGTGAACGGCGTCGGCGGCACGTCGCGCGCCTCGACCGCGCCGAACCAGCGGCGCACCAGCCGCTCGGTCTCGCCGACGTCGAGGTCGCCGCCGATGCACAGGACGGCGTTGCCGGGGGCGTAGTAGCGGGAGAAGAAGTCGGTGGCGTCGGCGACGGTGGAGCTCTCCAGGTCGACGAAGGAGCCGTAGCCGTCGTGGGTGTTGGCGAAGCTGTCGAAGGCCAGCTGCGGCAGCTGCAGCCAGGGGAAGGCGCCGTAGGGCCGGTTGAGCACGTTGACCCGGATCTCCTCCTTGACCACGTCGATCTGGTTGCGGAGGTTCTCCTCGGTGATCGCCGGCGCGGCCATGCGGTCGGCCTCGAGGAACAGCGCGCGCTCGAGCGCCTCGGCCGGCAGGGCCTCGTAGTAGTTCGTGTAGTCCTGGTGCGTCGAGCCGTTGAACGTGCCGCCGGCGGCCTGCACCAGGCGGGCGTGCTCCATCTTCGGCACGTGCGCCGAACCCTGGAACATCACGTGCTCGAAGAGGTGGGCGAAGCCGGTGCGGCCCTCCGGCTCGTTGCGCATGCCCACGTCGTAGAAGACGGTCACGGCGACGACCGGCACGCTGCGGTCGGGCGCGAGGACGACCCGCAGCCCGTTGTCCAGCGAGAAGCGCTCCACCGGGTGCCGCAGGATCAGGTCGGCCCCAGCTGATGTCACGGACCGACCCTAACCGCGCCGGACGACGCCCCGCCGGGCGGTCGGGGGACGGAGCCGGGATCAGGTGACCTGATCGTGGCGCGTCCTCCCCCACGGTGGGCGGTGAGGGAGGACGCGCTGCGGTGAGGGAGGACGCGCTGCCGTGAGGGAGGACGGGCAGCGGGGCCCGGTGGCCGGAGTCGGGCTCGGCGCGTCGATCGGCCTCGCCGCCTGGGCCCTCCGCCCGAGCGAGCGAGACGTGGGGCCACCGAGGTCCTCGTGGGCGCGGTGCGGTCCGGAGGACCGCGGTGTCACAGCACGTCGATGTCGCCGACGACCCGGTCGATGACCCCGTAGAGCTCCGCGTGGGTGTTGGGGATCGAGAGGTAGAGCAGCGCGGGGTCCGGACGGCCGACGTCGACCACGACCAGCGCCGCCCGCTCTCCCGTGGAGTCGTAGCCCTCGACGTCCCAGCCGAGCTGGAACTCGATCAGGTGCGCGGCGTGGCCGTCGACGGTGAGCGCCTCGTCGCGGAGCACCTCGCGCTCGTTCGGTTGGGGGTAGTAGGCCACGCGGACGCTGTCGGCCAGCGCGGTGACGGTGGCCTGCTCGCTGCCGGGGCCGGTCCAGCCGAAGCCGTCGGACACCGGACCCGAGGTGCACTGGGCGATGAAGACGCCGGCCGGGGTCTGCTCCTGGGTGGTGAAGTACTGCCCGGCGATCGTGCGGGTCTCGGTCATCGGGCCGAGGTCGTACTCGTACCAGCCGGTGCCGAGGAACGGGTAGGAGATCCCGGAGTCCTCGTCGACGATCCGCACGGTGCCCGGCGGGAACGTCGTCCCGGCCGACGGGGAGCCCGCCACGGTGGTGTCGGTCGTCGTCGCCGTGCCGCTGCGGCCCGACAGGCCCACCACCAGGGCGAGGACGACCACGGCCACCACGGCGAGCACGCCACCGCCGACCCACCAGGCGGCGCGGTGGCGCGGCGGGGCGGCGACGGGCGCCCAGGGCGCCGCGGACGACGGCGGCTGTGGCTGCTGCGACGGCGGCGCGGCCGGCGCGGACACCGGTGTGTGCACCGCGACGCCCGGGCCGGCCGGCGTCGTGACGTCCGACCAGCCCGCCCCGTCCCACCAGCGCACCATCCCGGCGGCGCCGTCGGGGTCGGGGTACCACCCCGCGGGGGCGCTCGGCTGTCCGGGTCCGGTCACGCGGTCAGGCTAGGTCCCGGCCGGCCCGTTCCCCGGCACCCGCGTCGCCGCGGGTCCCCCGTCGCGGGTCAGCGTGCCGCCAGCTCCCGCCACAGGTGCGCCGCGGCCTCCGCGCCGCGGTACAGCATCGGCAGCAGCACCCGCTCGTTGGGCGAGTGGATGCGGTCGGTGGGCAGCCCGACGCCGAGGAACACCAGCGGGGCACCGAGCACCTCGACCAGATCGGCCTCGGGGCCGCTGCCGCCCTCGCGGGTGAACAGCACGTCGTCCGGGGCGGTGTCGAAGGCCTGCCCGATCGCGCGGAGCAGGGCCGCCGTGTGCGGCGAGTCGAGGTCGCTGGCGCACGGGGCGACACCACCGGGCGGGGTGTGCACCTCGGACTCGATGCCCTCGGGCAGGTGCTGCTCGACCCACTCGCGCAGGACCGGGCCGACGTCGCCGGGCCGCTGGTCGGCCACCAGCCGGAAGGTGAGCTTGGCGTGCGCCTCGGCCGGGATGATCGTCTTGTGGCCGGGGCCGGTGTACCCGCCCCACACGCCGTTGACCTCGGCCGTCGGGCGGGCGCCGATGCGCTCCAGCGTGCTGAAGCCCTCCTCGCCGGCGGTGGCGCGGGAGGCGGCCGGCCCGGCGAGCCAGGCGGCCTCGTCGAAGGGCACGCGGCCCATCAGCTCGCGCTCGCGGTCGGTCAGCACGCGCACCTCGTCGTAGAAGCCGGGCAGGGTGACCCGGCCGTGCTCGTCGTGCAGCGCGGCGAGCAGGGACGCCATGGCGTGCAGCGGGTTGGGGACGGCGCCGCCGAACGAGCCCGAGTGCAGGTCGACCGCGGGGCCGCGCAGGGTGATCTCGGCGTCGGCCAGGCCGCGCATGGCGACGACGGCGCTGGGGACGTCCGGGGCGGCCATGCCGGTGTCGCTCACGACGACGACGTCGCAGGCCAGCCGGCCGGCGCGCTCGCGCAGCAGGTCGGCGAAGTGCGGGGAGCCGGACTCCTCCTCGCCCTCGACCAGCAGCTTGACCGTGACGGCGGGGGTGTCGCGGCCGGTGGCCGCCAGGTGCGCGCGGATGCCGAGCAGGTGCATCGCGACGTTGCCCTTGTCGTCGATGGCGCCGCGGGCGTGCAGCTCCGGGCCGTCCGGGCCCTCGACGCGGGTGGGCTCGAACGGCGGGTGCTCCCACAGCTCGAGCGGGTCGACCGGCTGCACGTCGTGGTGGCCGTAGACGAGGGCCACCGGGGCGCCGTCGTCGGCCGCCGGCCACTCGGCGTAGACGGCCGGGGCCCCGGCGGTCTCCCACACCTCGACGACGGGGAAGCCGGTGCGCCGCAGCGCGGCGGCCAGCCACTCGGCGCTGGCGGCGACGTCGGCGGCGTGCGCGGGGTCGGCGGAGATCGACGGGATGCGCAGCCAGGCGTCGAGGTCGGCGTGCAGGTCGTCGAGGTGGGCCTGCACGAAGGCGCGTTCCGGGCTCGTCATGGTCGCCGACGGTAATCGCGGACTGCCACCGGCTAGGTTCCGGCCCATGGCCGGAGAGCTGTTGCGAGTGGACGTCGGTGACCTCGGCTTCGACGTGCGGGCCGACGGACCCGAGGACGGGCGGCCGGTGCTGCTGCTGCACGGCTTCCCCGAGACGTCGCTGTCGTGGGCGGCGGTGACGCCGCGGCTGACCGAGGCGGGGTTGCGCACCTACGCGGTCGACCAGCTCGGCTACTCCCCCGGCGCGCGGCCGCTCGACGTCGACGCGTACGCGCTGACCAACCTCGCGCAGGTCACCGCCGATCTCATGACGGCCGTGGACGTCCCGGTGGCCGACGTGGTCGGGCACGACTGGGGCGCCACCGTCGCCTGGGCGCTGGCCGCCTGGCACGAGGACCGGGTGCGCTCGCTGACCGCCGTCTCGGTGCCGCACCCCACCGCGTTCACCGCGGCCTGGCGCAGCGACCCCGAGCAGAAGGAGCGCTCCGCCTACATCCGGCTGTTCTGGCAGGAGGGCAAGGCCGAGGAGGTGCTGCTGGCCGACGACGCCCGCCGGCTGCGGCGCATGTTCGGCGACGCCGTGGACCGCGAGGCCGTCGACGAGTACGTGGCGGTGCTGTCGGCGCCGGGCGCGCTCACCGCGGCACTGAACTGGTACCGCGCGATGAGCTCGGCCACGCCGGTCGACGACGTTCCGGTGCCGACCACCTACGTGTGGAGCGACGGCGACATCGCGATCGGCCGGATCGCCGCCGAGGGCTGCGCCGAGCACGTCACCGGCGACTACCGCTTCGTCGAGCTGGCCGGCGTCAGCCACTGGATCCCCGAGCAGGCCCCGGACGAGCTGGCCGCCGCGATCCTGGACCGCGTCGCGTCGACGTGACCGTGCGGCTCCGCGTCCCGACCCCGGAGGACGCCGGGACCTGGGCGGACCTGTTCGACGACACCGAGGTCATGCGGTACGTCGGTACCGGCGAGGTGCGGGACCGGGCGTGGTACCGGGCGTTCGTGCGGCGGCAGCAGGAGCTGGCGGAGAGCACCGGCCTGTGCCTGTTCACGGTCCTCGTCGGCGAGGAGGTCGCCGGGTTCACCGGCGTCCAGCCCTGGACCCAGCCGTGGGGGCCCACCGGGGTGCCGGAGATCGGCTGGCGGCTCGGCCGCCGGTTCTGGGGGCAGGGCACCGCGACGACGGCGGCGCGCACGGTGCTCGACCGGGCGCGGACCCTCGCGGTGCCCCGGGTGGTCGCGCTGGTGCACGCGGACAACGCCGCCTCCCGGGCGGTCGCGCGCAGGCTCGGCCTGACCGAGGAGACGTCCCTCCGGACCCCGTCCGGGGCACCCGTCGTGCAGTACGGCACGGCGCCCACCGCGCCGTCCTGAGGCCCGCGCCCGCAGCACGCCGCCGGGCCGCGGGCCGCGTCACCCGGGTTCCGGGTCCTCCTCCGGCGGCGGGGGCAGCTCGTCGTCCGGAGGTTCCTCAGGTAGGTCCTCACCGGTGACGAGGGCGAGCAGGCCGGCCTCGTCGAGCAGGTCGACCGGGCGCACGGTGACGCCGGCGGCGACGTGGTGGAACCCGGCGCTGACCTGCTCGACCGGGACCCCGGCCAGCCGCGACCAGCCCAGCCGGTAGGCGGCCAGCTGCACCGCCGCGGCGGCCAGCTCCGCCCCGGACGGCGGCGGGCCGGTCTTCCAGTCGACGACCTCGAAGCCGCCGTCGCCGTCGCCGAAGACCGCGTCGATGCGGCCGCGCAGGGTCAGCGGGCCCAGCGGCGTCTCGAACGGCACCTCGACCTCGACCGGCTGCCGGTCGGCCCACGGGCTGGCCAGGAACGCCTCCTGCAGGGCCCCCAGCGCGCCGTCGGGCGGGGCGCCCTCGTCGCCGGAGCCGGGCAGCTCGTCGAGGTCGAGCAGCCGCGCGGCGCCGAAGCGCTCCTCCAGCCAGGCGTGGAAGGCGGTGCCGCGGCGGGCCAGCGGCGCGGGCGCGGCCGGCAGCGGCCGGCGCAGCCGCCGGGCCAGCCCCGCGGGATCGCGGCGCAGCGCGACCAGCTCCGACACCGACAGGTGGCTGGGCAGCGGCACCTCGACGGTCGGCCGGGCGGAGCGCCGGCGCTCGCGCAGCAGCAGGTCGGCGTCGCGGACCCAGTCGGCCACCACCGGGTCGCCGGTGCCGAGGACGGCGGCGGCGTCCAGCGGGTGCGGTGGGGTCGCGGCCACCAGCTCGGCGGCGGCGGTGAGCGCGCGGCGGCGGGGCGGGGACAGCGGGTCGGCCGGCCACACCCCGACCGGCCACTCGTCCAGCGCCGGGTTGGTCGCCCCCTCCTCCGGCCGCTCGGCCCAGGCCACGACGACACCGGCACCGGCGGCGCAGGCCCGGCGGACGGTGTCGAGCAGCACCGAGGGGCCGTTGGGCCGGACGCCCTCGCGCCACCAGCTGCCCGAGCAGACCAGCAGGTGCTTGGCGCGGGTGACCGCGACGTAGCCCAGGCGGATCTCCTCGGCCGTGCCGAAGTCCTTCCACGCCTCGACGTAGTCCTCGAGTGCGGCCCGCACCGCGGCCTGGTCGCCGGAGCCGGGCACCGGCAGGCGCAGCTGCGGCAGCTCGGCGCGGTCGGTGGTGCGCAGGTCGACCGGGACCGCGCCGGGGTCCTTGACCCACGAGTCGGCGGTGTCGGTGCGCGCCGGGAACTGGTCGGCGGTCATGCCGGGGACGGCGACGACGTCCCACTCCAGGCCCTTGGCCGAGTGGCCGGTGAGCAGCTGGACCGACTCGGGGTCGACGGCGACCTCGCCGGGTTCGAGCCCCCGCTCGCGCTCCTCGGCGTCCTTCAGGTAGCCCAGGAACGCCGGCAGCGAGGGCAGCTCGGCCAGCTCGGTGAACTCGGCGGCCACGCCGTGCAGGGCGTCGAGGTGCGCCCGCGCCGCGGCCGGGCTGACGCCGGGCGCGCTGGCCAGCTCGGTCTCCAGGCCCAGCGTGCGGGCGACCTCGTCGACCAGGTCCGGCAGCGCGTCGCCCAGCCGCCCGCGCAGGTGCGCCAGCTCCGCACCCAGGCGCCGCAGCCGCCGGTGGGCCACGGCGGAGTAGGCCGACGGGTCGCCGAGGTCGTCGAGCGCCTCGACGATGCTGCCGCGCTCGGACGGCCGGGCGGCGGGGTCGTCGTCCTCCCGGGCGGCCCGGCGCGACTGCACCAGCGCCCGGGCGCGGGCCTCGAGCGCGGCGAGGTCGCGGGGGCCGATCCGCCACCGGGCGCCGGTGAGCAGCCGGCCCAGGGCGTCGCCGGCGGTCGGGTCGACGAGCACGGTGAGGGTGGCGACGACGTCGGAGACCTCGGGCACCTCGAGCAGGCCGCCGAGGCCCACCACGGTGACCGGCAGGCCGCGGGCGCGCAGCGCGGCGGCGATGCCCGGCAGCTGCTTGCGGGTGCGGACGAGCACGGCCGTGGTGGGCGGGCGGCCGTCGGGCCGCGGCGGCAGCGCCGGGTCCTCGCCGCGCCAGCAGGCGGCCAGCCGGTCGGCCAGCGCCTCGGTCTCCTCGGCGACCGTCGCGTACAGCCCGGCGGCGACCAGTCCCGGGCCGGCCCCCGGTGCCGGGGTGAGGTCGGGCAGCGGCACCTCGGGGGCGGGCAGCAGCCCGGCGACGGCGTTGGCGACGGCGAGGACGGCGCCGTCGTTGCGCCAGCTGGTGGCCAGGGTGAGCCGCTCGGCCCGCCGCCCGCGGACGCCGGGGAAGGTGCGGTCGAAGCGCTCGATCGTGCCGGCCGAGGCGCCGCGCCAGCCGTAGATCGACTGGCGCGGGTCGCCGACGGCGAGCACCGCGTGCCCGCTCGGGCCCCCGAACAGCGCCTCGAGCATCCGCAGCTGGCCGACGCTGGTGTCCTGGTACTCGTCGAGCAGCACCACCGGCCAGCGGGCCCGCTCGCGGCGCCCCACCTCGGGCGCGGTGACGGCGACCCGGGCGGCCAGCGCCACCTGGTCGGAGTGGTCGATCGCGCCGGCGGCCCGCTTGCGCGCCTCGAAGGCCTCGACCAGCGGCAGCAGCGCCACGCGGGCGCGCTGGCGGGCGAGCATCTCCCGCACCGGCGCGTACGGGCCGCGCTTGCCCTTGGCGTCGGGGTAGCCGGCGATCCGCTGCTCCAGCTGCGCGGTCCACGCCCGCAGCCGGTCGGCGGTGACGTCGTGCTCGCCGAGCTCGCCGGCCAGCGCCAGCACGTCCTCGACGGTGGTCAGCGGGCTGAGCGGGACGTCGTCCATGTCTCCGGTCCAGCCCGAGACGACGGAGGACGCCTGCCCCCAGCACATGGCCGGGCCGAGGACGCCGGCGCCGGGCTCGACCCCGATCCGCAGGCCGTGCTCGGAGACCAGCGACGCGGCGTAGCCGTGGTAGGTCGACACCGTGGGCGCCGCCACGGCCAGCCGCTCCCGCAGCGCGGGGTCGGTCTCCGGGTGCCGGGCGAGCGCCGCCAGCCGGATCCGGATGCGCTCGCCCAGCTCGCTGGCGGCCTTGCGGGTGAACGTCAGGCCCAGGATCGCGTCGGGCGCGACCAGCTCGTTGGCCACCAGCCAGCAGACGCGGGCCGCCATCGTCTCGGTCTTGCCCGACCCGGCGCCGGCGACGACGACCAGCGGCCGGTCGGCCGGCGCGGACACCACCCCGGCCTGCTCGGGTGAGGGCGCATAGGACAGCCCGCAGCGGGCGGCGACCTCGGCCGGCGTGAGCAGCCGCCGCTCACGCACCGGCTCGGGCGCGGTCCCGAAGAGCTCGTCGTCGAACGAGAGCTGTTCCTCGACCGGCGCCGGTGTCCGGCGGCTCACGCAGTCTCCCCCACGCTCACGAGGTGACCTGCCGGCCGCGCTCGTGCAGCGGGCAGCTGCGCCGCGCGGGGCAGCGGGAGCAGTGGCTGCCGGTGCGCACCTCGAAGGTGGCCGCGCCCATGCCGTCGCCGACGCCGGCCACCAGCTCCCCGGCCCACGTCTCGTGCACCGGCACGCCCGCAGGCAGCGGCTCCTGCGCCTGCTCCCTGGCCTTCGAGCCCGACCCGACCTGCAGCAGCGACGCCCCGCCCGGCGCGTCGCCGTGCTCGCCGAACCCGCCGGCGGCGACGGCGACCTGGTAGGCGGCCAGCTGCCCGTGGCCGTCGACGTCCTTGGCCGGCGACCGGCCGGTCTTGAGGTCGACGACGACCAGCCGCCCCTGCTCGTCGCGCTCGAGTCGGTCGACCTGGCCGCGGATGCGCGCCCGGCCGACGGTGACGTCGAAGTCGGCCTCGGCGGCGACCAGCTCGCGGCGGTTGGCCGCGTGCCACCGCAGGAAGCGGTCGAGCATGTCGCGCGCGGCCACGCGCTGCCGCTGGTCGGCCCAGCCGGGGCCGAGGGCGAGGGCGTCGAGCTCGGCGGCCAGCGCGGCCGGCGCCTCGGCCGGTGGCAGCCCCTCGGCCACCCGCTGGGCGACCGCGTGCACCGCGGTGCCGACCGTGCGGGTGGCGTCGGGCGAGGCCTCGGCACCGACCGCGCCGAGCACCCACTTCAGCGGACAGCGCTGGAAGGTCTCGATCGCCGACGGGCGCACCCGCACCGCCTCGCCGTCGGGCACCAGCGGGGCGTCGTCGGACACCGGCGCGAGCCCCCACCAGTCGGCCGGGGACGCGCCGGGGACGCCCTCGTCGGCCAGCCGGCGCAGCACCGCGGCGGCCGCCGAGCGGCGCGCCGGCTCGGTCTGCGGGTCGCTGACCGCCCGGCGCAGGTCGGCCACCAGCGCGGGCAGCCGCAGGGAGCGCGGCAGCGGGGTCAGCGGCCGGCCCTCGTCCGGCGGGGGGACGACGAGGTCGAGGAAGCGGGAGGCCGTGGCCCCGGAGTCCGGGCCGTCGAGCGCACCCTCGACGGCGGTGACGACCAGCCGGCGGCGGGCGCGGGTGGTCGCGACGTAGAACAGCCGCCGCTCCTCGGCCAGCAGCTGGGTGCGCCGGTCGACCACGGTGCCGTCGATGCCGGCGACCCGCTCGACCAGCAGCTCGGTGCCCAGCAGCGTGCCGCGGTCGCGCAGGTCGGGCCAGATGCCCTCCTGCACGCCGGCGACGCAGACGACGTCCCACTCCAGGCCCTTGGACGCGTGCGCGGTGAGCAGCCGCACCGCGTCGGGCAGGCCGTCGCGCGCCGCGCCGGCGACGCCGGGCAGCTCCTGGGCCGACAGGTGCTCGACGAAGGCCCCGACGGTGGCCGAGGGCAGCCGGTCGACGAAGCCCGCGGCGGCGTCGAACAGCGCGACGACGGCGTCGAGGTCGCGGTCGGCCACCGCTCCGGCGGCCCCGCCGGCGGCGCTGGCGCGGGCCCACTTCGCGGCCAGGCCGCTGCGCTGCCACATCGCCCACAGCACGTCCTCGGCCGAGCCGTCGCGCGCCAGCGCCACCCGGCCGGCGGCCAGGACCGCGGCGACCCGCCGGGCCGGCCGGGACACCGGCTCGGGCAGCTCCTCGAGCAGCAGCTCGTCGGCCAGCGCGGTGGCCAGCGGTTCCCCGCGCTCGTCGGCGTCCACCCCCCGCTGCGCCTGGGCGATGCGCACCGCCCGGCGCAGCCGGCGCAGGTCGAGGACCGTCGCCCCGCCCAGCGGGGAGGCCAGCAGCGCCTCGGCGCCGGGCTCGTCCAGCGACAGCGCGCCGGGCTCGGCACCCCGCCGGGGCAGCAGCGCGGAGAGCGCGGCCAGCAGCGGGGCGACGGCCGGCTGCGCGGCCAGCGGGACGTCGTCGGCGGAGACCTCGACCGGCACGCCGGCCGACGTCAGCGCGCGGCGCAGCGGACCGATCGCCAGCGCGGTGCGCACCACCACGGCCATCTGCGACCACGGGACGTCGTCGACGAGGTGCGCGCGGCGCAGCACGTCGGCGACGTAGGCGGCCTCGATGCTGGCCGAGCCGAACACGTGCACCTCCGCGGCGCCCTCCTCGGCCCCGGGGACGGCCTGCAGGCGGCGGTGCTCCCACGGCCCGGGCAGCGCCTCGGCCACCCGCCGGCTGACCGCGAGCAGCCCCGGCCCCGAGCGCCGGCACACACCCAGCGACAGCCGCGGCGCCGGCCGGCCGTCGACGGTGCGGAAGCGGTCGGGGAACTCGACGATGCCGCGGGGCTCGGCGCCCCGGAAGGCGTAGACCGCCTGGTCGGGGTCGCCGACGACGACCAGGTCGCCCCCGCCGCCGGCGAGCAGCTCGAGCAGCTCGACCTGGGCGGGGTCGGTGTCCTGGTACTCGTCGACGAACAGCCAGCGGGCCCGCTCGCGCTCGTGGCGCAGCAGGTCGGGGTCGTCCTCGAGCTCGGCGATGGCGGCGCGGACCAGCTCGGCGGGGTCGTAGCCCGAGGCGTCCCCCCCGCCGGCGGTGGAGAAGGCGGTGACCGCCTCGTACTGCTCCAGGAACGCCGCCACGTGCGGCCACGCCTCGGTGCCGGTCTCCCGGCCCCAGGCGGCGAGCAGCTCCGGGTCGACACCGCGCTCGGTGGCGCGCAGCAGCAGGTCGCGCAGCTCACCGCGGAACCCGGCGGTGGCCAGCGCCGGCAGCAGCGACGCCGGCCAGCGCACCGCGCCCTCCCCCTCGAGGTCACCGCGGAGCAGCTCGGCGACGACGGCGTCCTGCTCGGCGGCGGTGAGCAGCCGCGGCGGCGCCTCGCCGCGCAGCAGCGCCGCCCGCCGCAGCAGGCCGTAGGCGTAGGAGTGGAAGGTGCGGGCCAGCGGCTCGCGGATGGTGCGGTCGACGCGCGCGGTGATGCGCGTGCGCAGCTCGGCGGCGGCCTTGCGGCTGAAGGTCAGGACCAGGATCTGCTCGGGGTCGACGCCGCGGTCGATGCGCGCGGCCACGGCCTCGACGATCGTCGTCGTCTTGCCGGTGCCGGGGCCGGCGAGCACCAGCAGCGGGCCGCCGGCGTGGTCGGCGACGGCCCGCTGCGTGGGGTCGAGCCGAGGGCGCCGCACCGGTGCCGGCGTCGTCTGCACGAGCCGGTACACCGGCGCTGCCTCGTCCCCCCGCAGTGCCACCCCTCGATGAGACCACGCGGGCCCGACAGCTCGGGGAGCTGCTGGTCACGCCCGCGCGTGCGGACCGCGGTGAGTGCACACGGCGCGGACGGGGGACATCGCCGGCAGCGGCAGGTGCACACGGCGCCGTCCGGCCGGCTCAGTACCGGACGCGGTACCAGTGCTCCCTCTCACCGGGGACGCGGTCGAGCAGCACCGGCGTCCCGCCGGGGTGGTCGAACACCCGGACGCCGTCGCCGAGCAGGACCGGCGCGAGGAACAGCAGCACCTCGTCGAGCAGCCGGGCGTCGAGCAGCTGCCGGGCGACGTCGGCCCCGAGGACGTTGACGACGCCGTCCCCGGCCGCCTCCCGGGCGAGGTCGACGGCGCGGTGCAGGTCGTCGGTGGCGGTGACCCCCTCGAGCGGCTGCGCGGGCGGCCGGTGGGTGAGCAGGACGACCGGGCCGGACCACTGCCCGCCGAAGGCGCCCTCCTGCTCGGTGCCGCGGTTCGGGTCGTCGCCGCCGAAGGTCCGGGCACCGACGAGCAGTGCGCCGACCCGGGCCAGCAGCCGGTCGGCGGTGGGGTTCGGCGCCGCCAGGTGCGGCGTCAGCCAGGACATGTCACCGCCGGGACCGGCGATGAAGCCGTCCAGCGACGCGGTGGCGGAGTAGAGCAGGGTGGCCACGGTTCCTCCCGGTCAGGCGGTCACGAGGACGGACCGCCGCGGGCCGGCCGACCCATCGGCTCAGGGCCAGCCGACGGCGGCGAGGTCCACCCGGCCGTCGCGCACCGGCACGCCCTCGCCGGCCAGCAGCTCCAGCTGGCGGACCCGCACCGGCTCGGCGCAGGTGCCGTCGGCGCGCAGCACGCGGTACCAGGGCACCGCTCCCCCGCCGGTCGACAGCGCCCGGGCCACCCGCCGCGGGCCGACGCCGACCAGCCGGCCGACGGCGCCGTAGGTGCTCACCCGGCCCGGCGGGATCCGCTCGACGACGTCATACACCGCCTCGTCCACGTCGGCCGGGTCCGCCGGGCCGGCCGGTTCACGCACGGCGGCCGAAGCGGGCGAGCAGACGGACCTGCGGCGGGGCGCCCTCGGGGACCTCGACCGGCGGGTCGAACAGGCCGGGGACGCCGTCGGCAGGCAGCCGGTCGGCGAGGGACCCGGCAGCGCGCACCAGCGCCGGGTCGAGCTGCTCGTCCCCGCCGGTGGCGCGGGCGAGGTCCCAGGAGTGCACGGTGAGGTCGGCGGTCAGCTCCTCGACGTACTCGTGCGCCGGCGTCGGTCCCCGGGAGAGGTGCACCGTGCCGGTGAGGTCACCGGCCGCGGCGACGGCGGCCAGCGCCTCGTCGGCCACGGCCTCCCAGGCGGTCAGCGGATCGGGGGCCAGCAGTGCGTCGGTCCCCGCGGGCACCTGCGCGGCGACGTCGTCGAGCGGCTCGCCGGCGAGCAGGCCGGGCACCCAGTGCGCCTCGCCGACGAGGTGGGCGACGAGGTCGGCCACGGTCCAGCCGGGCAGCGCCTCGAGGTCCCACTGACCCGGCTCGACGGCGTCGACCCGGTCGGTGAAGGCGGCCTGGGCGCGCTGGAAGAGCTCGAGCAGCTCGGTGGCATCGGGGGGTGCGGTCACCCGGACAGTCAACACAGCCGCCGAGGGCCCGGCACCCGCGAACGGGTGCCGGGCCCTCGGTGAGCGCCTGGAACGGCCCTCCTGCAGGGCCCCGCCCCGAGCGGCAGCGAGGGGTGGGGGGCAGGAGGGTCCTCTCAGTAGGTGGGCAGCGTCTTGTCGATGCGCGTCGCCCACGCCGTCACGCCGCCCTGCACGTGCACGGCGTCCTTGAACCCGGCGCTCTTGACCGCGGCGAGCACCTCGGCCGAGCGGACGCCGGTCTTGCAGTGCAGCACGATCGGCTTGTCGTTCGGCAGCTCGGACAGCGCCCGGCCGGAGAGGATCTCGTCCTTGGGGATGAGCTTCGCGCCCGGGATCGAGACGATCTCGTACTCGTTGGGCTCGCGGACGTCGATGAGCTCGAAGTCCTTGCCGGAGTCCATCATGTCCTTGAGCTCGTCGACGGTGATCGTCGAGCCCGCCGCCGCCTCCTGGGCCTCGGCGGAGACGACGCCGCAGAAGGCCTCGTAGTCGATGAGCCCGGTGATCGGCTCGCCCTCGGGGTCCTTGCGCACCTTGATCGTGCGGAAGGTCATCTCCAGGGCGTCGTAGACCATCAGCCGGCCGAGCAGCGTCTCGCCGATGCCGGTGATGAGCTTGACCGCCTCGGTGGCCTGGATGGCGCCGATGGTGGCGCACAGGACGCCGAGCACGCCGCCCTCGGCGCAGCTCGGGACCATGCCGGGCGGCGGGGGCACCGGGTAGAGGTCGCGGTAGTTCGGGCCGTGCTCGTTCCAGAAGACCGACACCTGGCCGTCGAAGCGGTAGATCGAGCCCCACACGTAGGGCTTGCCCAGCAGCACGCAGGCGTCGTTGACCAGGTAGCGGGTGGCGAAGTTGTCCGTGCCGTCGACGATGAGGTCGTACTCGCCGAAGATCTCCAGCACGTTGTCGCTGTCCAGCCGCGTCTCGTGCAGCCGGACGTCGACCAGCGGGTTGATCTCCTTGATCGAGTCGCGCGCGCTCTCGGCCTTGGACCGGCCGACGTCGGACTGGCCGTGGATGATCTGCCGCTGCAGGTTGGACTCGTCGACGACGTCGAACTCGACGATGCCCAGGGTGCCCACGCCGGCCGCGGCCAGGTACATGAGCACCGGCGAGCCCAGACCGCCGGCGCCGACGGCGAGCACCTTGGCGTTCTTGAGCCGCTTCTGCCCGTCCATCCCGACGTCCGGGATGATCAGGTGGCGGCTGTAGCGGCGGACCTCGTCGATCGACAGGTCGGCGGCGGGCTCCACCAGGGGTGGCAGGGACACGCTTGACTCCTCGGGTCGCGACCAGCGGCCCCGGAGGGGCCGGCGTTCGTGCGGGTAACAGCGTCCCAGGCCGGCCTGTTCCCTCAGCCGCGGAGGTCCCGGTGGGCGTAGCCGGCGATCCCCACCACACCCAGGACGGCGGCGACCAGCAGCATCCCGGCCGCGCCGGCGACGTCCACCGGCTCGGCCGGCACGGCCGCCAGGTGGGCGAACGGGGAGATGCCCCGCACCCAGGACGGCCAGCCGAAGGTGTCGGCGAACACCAGGAGCAGGTAGCCGCCCGCGGCCGGCAGCACCCCGACGGCCAGCACCGCCGAGGGCAGCCACCCCAGCGCCAGCAGGGCCGCCCCCAGGCACAGCAGCGCCACGGGCACGACGCCGAGCGCGCCGCGCAGCGCGTCCCCGAACCCGAGCCCGGCGCCCACCCAGGTGGCACCGGCCCAGGTGGCCGCGCCCGCGGTCGCGGCCACCAGCACGGTGCCGACGGCGACGACCGCGGCCTCCGCGCCGGCCCACCGCACCCGGGACACCGGCCGGGAGTACAGCAGCGTCAGCCGGGACGCCGCCTCGTCGGCCGCGAGCCCGGCGACCCGCCCCGCGGCGTAGGCGCCCACCGGCACGGCGAGCAGCGAGAACAGCGACGCGGCGTAGCCCTCCACCGACGCCAGCCGGGCGAAGCCGGCCGCGGCGGCCAGCTGCGCGAAGACGGGGTTGTCCCGCAGGAAGTCCAGCATCGCCGTGGCGAGCAGCCCGATGAGCAGGAAGTAGGCGCCCACGCCGAGCGACCAGGTCACCGTCGCGCGGCGGGTGCGGTGCACGGCCAGACCGGGCAGGGACCGCAGCAGCCGGCTCGGTGACCGCACGCGGTCGCGCCCGCGCCACCGCCCGGTGCCGACGTCGCGCGACCGGGCCGCCGCCAGGGCCAGGACGGCCGGGACGGCGACCTGCGCGGCCAGCGCCAGCAGCGGCGCCGGGCGGTCCCCGGCGTACGGCGCCACCCGCGCCACCAGCCCGAAGGGGCTCAGCCACTGCAGCCCGGACAGGGCCGCCACGCCGTCGCCGACCATGCGGGCGAGCAGCGCCGCGAGGAGCAGGGCGACGCCGAGCCCCGAGGCGGCGCGGCGCTCGGACAGCAGCTGCCCGGTCAGCACGCCGAGGGCGCCCCCGGCCATCGCCGTCCCGCCGACCAGCGCCCCGAACAGGACCGTGCCCGCCGGCGCGGCCCCCGCGAGCAGCAGGCCGACGACCAGGGCCACGCCCACGACCGCGCCGGCCCCGAGGACGACGGCCAGCGCCCGCCCCACCAGGGAGGTCAGGCGGACCCGCCCGGCGAGCAGCAGGTCGGCCCGCCCGGCGTCCTCCTCGCCGCGGGTGACGCGGGTGCCGGCGAGCACGGCCCACACGCCGGCCAGGACGGCGAGCACCGTGCCGGTGCGCCAGACGGTGAAGCCGCCGGGGTCGTCGAGGGCCACCGGCGGGCCGAACAGCGTGCGGATGGCCGGGTTCTCCGCGAGCGCGGTGAGGGAGTCGGCGCCGACCGCGCCGCTGAACGTGCTCTCGTACTCCGCGGCGACGAAGGCGGCCAGCCCGCCGCAGACCACGGCGACGACGACCGTGCCGCGGCGCAGCTCCCGGACCAGCCCTGCGGTGACGGCGGCACCGGCCCGCGGGAGCGCGGGCCGCGACGGGGCCGGCGCGGTGCGCGGCGGGGTCCGGGTGGTCACGCCGCGGCCTGGCCGTAGTAGTCGAGGAAGATCTCCTCGAGGGTCGGCTCCCGCACGTCGAGGCGCACGACGTCGGCCTCGCCCAGGGCCCGCAGCACCGGACCGGGCGGGCCGGTCAGCGCCAGGGTGAGCTGCAGCGGCGACGTCCACCGGACGTCGGACACCCCCGGCAGCCCGGCCAGGGCGGCCAGCCCGGGCGCCGGGCCGGCCAGCTCGACGGTGACCTCCGAGCGGCGCAGCCGGCGCAGCTCCTCGAGTCCGGCGACCTCGACGAGGTGCCCGTGGCGCAGGATCCCGACCCGCGTGCACACGGCCTCGACCTCGGCCAGCTGGTGGGAGCTGAGGAAGACGGTCTGCCTTCGCTCGGCGGCCTCGGCGATGCACCGGCGGAACTCCCGCTCCATGAGCGGGTCGAGGCCGCTGGTGGGCTCGTCGAGCACCAGCAGCGGCGCGCGCGTGGCGAAGGCGGCCACCAGCGCGACCTTCTGCCGGTTGCCCGTGGAGTACGTCCGCGCCCGCTTCCCGACGTCGAGGGCGAAGCGCCGCACGAGCTCCTCGCGGTAGGCGAGGTCGGTGCCCGGGCCCACGCCGGCGAGCAGGTCGAGGCACTCCTGGCCGCTGAGGGCCGGCCACAGGGCGACGTCGGCCGGGACGTGGGCCAGGTGCCGGTGGGCGCGCTCCACGTCGCCGGCCGGGTCGCCGAAGACCTCGGCGCGGCCGGCGGTCGGCCGCAGGAGGCCCAGCAGCAGGCGGATGGTGGTGGACTTGCCCGCGCCGTTGGGGCCGAGGAAGCCGAACACCTCACCGGCGGGGACCTGCAGGGACAGGTCCACGACCGCCTCGGTATCCCCGAAGCGCTTGCCGAGGCCGTCGAGGAGCACGGCGGGCGTGGTCGCGGCTGCAGTGGCCATGGCGCTCCCATCGGGCCGCCGGGGGCACCACTGCCGGGCGGATGTCCCGGCGCACCGGCGCGCAGCGTAGTCCGGTGCGCCGGCGCCGGGGTCCCCGCGGCGCCGGAACCGGTCCGCTCCGGAACCGCCCCGGCGCCGGCCGCTACGGGAAGGGCCAGGCGTTCCGGGTGCAGCCCTCGAGACCGAGTGTCTGCTGCTGCATGACCGGCGCGGGCCGCCCCGGGCCCGGGCAGGACCGGTGGCCGTTGCCGAGCGCGTGGCCCACCTCGTGGTTCACCACGTACTGCCGGTAGGTCGCGACGTCGCCCTCGTAGTCGGGGACGGCGGTCTCCCAGCGGGCCAGGTTGATGACGGCGCGCTCGCCGTAGCGGCAGGAGGTGTACCCGCCGGTCCCCACGCCGGGGCACCACCGCTCCATGCTCCCGGGGCTGACCAGGCTGACCCGGAACTCGTAGTCGCCGGCCGCGGCCTCCTGCTCGCCCACCCGCTGGAAGGACATGCGCCCGCCGCTGCCCCACGAGCGGGGGTCGCCGAGGGTGGCCTCGACCGCGGCGGCGAACGTCGCTCCGTCGACGCCGATGCCGTCCTCCACCTCGACGACGAAGCGCTGCAGCGGGCCGCTGCCCTGGACGGCGGAGGTGCCGGGGACGACGGTCACCGAGCCGGCGCCCCGCTGCACGTACGTCGCCGCGGCGGGGCCCGACGGGATCTCGGTCGGGCCGGCGTCGCCCTCGGCCGGTGCGGTCGGCGGAGCCGAGGCCGGCGTCGTGCCGTCGGCCGCCTCCTCGCCGGCGCGTGCCAGGCCGCCGTCGGCCGTGGGGGCCGGCTCGCTGCCCCGGGCGGGGAGGACGAGGTCGGCCAGGGTCAGGACCGTGGCGACGGTGAGCAGCGGGATGGCGTATGCCCGCCACCCGTGCCGGGCGACGAACCGGCGCAGCCACCCGGCGCGCCGGCGCGGCGGCAGCGGGTGGGGGCCGGTGGACCGCGACCCGACGTCCGAGCAGACGGCGACCGGGTCGCGGCGGGCCACCAGCGGCCCGGCCGGGCGGGACCGTGCCGGCGGGCGGCGGACGGACGGCCGGTCGGGCAGGTCCCGGGAGACCGGACGCCGTCCCGGCGGGGGCGGGACGCGGGGCAGGCCACCGACGGGCTCGGGACCGGGCCACGGCCCGGGACCCGGCCGGGTCCGGGGACCGGGCTCCGTGCGGAGCGGCCGGCCAGGGTGCGGTCCTGCCACGCGCGGCCTCCTCACCGGTGCGGCCGGGGCTCGGGGCCGCGTCTCGTCCTGCCGGTCACGCAGGCGGCCGGGGCCGTCACCGCGCGTCCACCGGTCAGGTTCTCACGGCTCCCCGGGCCGGGCCGGCACCCGGGTCGGAGGCACGCCGTCGGTCAGCCGACCCGCTCCTCGAGGGCCGGCGCACCCCGCGGGGTGTCCGCCGCGGTGTCCCCCGCGGTGTCCTCGAGCAGGCCGAGCACCGCCCGCGCCGTCTGCTCGGGCGCCTCCAGCATCGCGACGTGCCCGACCCCCTCGAGGACGAGCAGCCGCGCGTTCGGGACGGCGGCCGCCAGGCGCGGCGCCAGGCGGGGGTCGACCAGGCGGTCGCGGTCGCCCCACACCACCAGCGTCGGCACGCGCAGCGCGCGGGCCAGGCGCCAGGCGTTGGCCCGGCCGATCCGCAGGTAGGAGGTGATCAGCCCCCGCATGCTGCGGACCAGGGCCCGGTTCGCCCACGCCTGCGCCGTCCGCTCGCGCATCTCCTCGACGGCGGCGTCGAGCCGCTCGGGCGGGACCCGCCGGGGGTCGCCGAAGCACACCTGCAGCATCCCGCGCACCGACTGCTCCGGCGTCACCCCGGCCAGCCGCCGCTCGGCCAGCGACGGGACGCCGGGCAGCAGGACCAGCAGCAGCGCCCGCCCGAAGGCCTGCGGCACGCGGTGGACCGGCATCGCCGGGGAGACCAGCGTCAGCGAGGCGACGAGGTCGGGCCGCCGGGCGGCGACGAGCAGGGTGACCAGCCCGCCGAGGCTGTTGCCCAGCAGGTGCACCGGCCGGCCGGCCGCCTCCCCGGGCTGTGCCCGGACGTGCTCGAGGACCTCCACCACGGCCCGCACGTGCCCGCGGACGGAGTACGAACCGTCCGGCGGCGGCGAGGAGCGCCCGAAGCCGGGCAGGTCGATCGCCCAGCCCTCGCAGCGGACGGCCAGCAGCGCGGCGAGGTCGGTCCAGTTGGTGGACGCCCCGCCCAGGCCGTGCACGTACAGCGCGCGCTCGCGCGGCCCCCCGGGCGGACCGGCCCACGGGGTGCTGCGCACGTACACCGAACCCCCCTGGACGGCGACGTCCTCCCCCGGCCGGGCCGGGGGAGGGGGGTCGGTCGGTGGCAGCGGCGCGGTCGACGGGCGCGCGGTGGACGACGGCGCCACGGCGGGGGGTGCCGGCGCCCGGCGCCTGCGCGTGCGGGAGGCGTCGGGCACCCGGCGACCGTATGCCAGGCCCGCACCGCGCGTGCAGGGGGTGACCCGCCGGTAACATGCCCGGCGCCATGCAGCCCTCACGCCCGGTCCCCGTCCGCCGCACCTCACGGCTGCCCCGGGGTGCCCGGCGCCTGCAGCTGCTCCAGGCCGCGCAGGAGGTGTTCGTCGCCCACGGCTTCCACGCCGCGGCGATGGACGACATCGCCGACCGCGCCGGGGTGAGCAAGCCGGTGCTCTACCAGCACTTCCCGGGCAAGCGGGAGCTGTACCTGGCGCTGCTCGAGCAGCAGGTCAGCGAGCTCACCGCCCGCGTCCGCGAGGCGATGGCCGGCACCGAGGACAACCGGCAGCGGGTGCACGGCGCGGTGGGCGCCTACTTCGACTTCGTCGACGCCGAGGGCGGGGCCTTCCGGCTGGTCTTCGAGTCCGACCTGCGCAACGACGACGACGTCCGCGCCCTGGTCGACCGCGGCAACCGGGCGTGCGTCGAGGCGGTCGCCGAGGTGATCGCCGGGGACACCGGCAGCTCGCCGGAGCAGGCGCACCTGCTCGCCTCCGGGCTGACCGGGCTGGCCGAGACGAGCGCCCGCTGGTGGCTGGCGCACAAGGGCACGCTGCCGCGCGAGGAGGCGGTGTCGCTCATGTCGTCGCTGGCCTGGCGCGGCATCTCCCGGTTCCCGCGGGTCGAGGGCGAGCCCGCCGCCGGGTGAGCGCCGCCGTCGGTCCTGCCGGGCCGTTCGCTGTCGGCGCACCTGCGCGGCGGGGCCGCCCGGCCGGCCCTGGACTAGCGTGGTCGGCAGCCGTGCAACCCGAGGAGGCATCCCGCGTGGAAGTCAAGATCGGTGTCCAGCACTCCCCCCGGGAGCTGGTCGTCGACAGCCCGAAGACCCCTGAAGAGATCGCCGCCGACGTCGCCGCCGCCATGGGCGGCGCCACCAAGGACGGGCTGTTGACCCTGGAGGACGAGCGCGGGCGCCGCGTCCTCGTCCCGGTCGACCGCATCGCCTACGTGGAGATCGCCCAGGCCGACCAGCGCCGGGTGGGCTTCGTCGCCGGGGCCTGACCGCCGAGTACACGTCAGGCGCCCCCTCCGTCCAGCGGAGAGGGCGCCTGACGCGTGTCCGGGGACCGCTCGCGCGGCCCTCCCTCAGGGGTTGAGACCCAGGGTGTGCATGCGCTCGGTGTGCGCGGCGGTGATCCGCTCGACCAGCCGGCCCAGGCCCGACAGGTCACCGGTGCCGCTGACGATGAGCCGGGCCAGCTCGTCGCGCTCGGCGACGACCGCCTGCGACCGGGAGATCGCCTCCCCCACCAGCCGCCGTCCCCACAGCGCCAGCCGGCCGGCCAGCGCCGGCTGGGCGGCGATCGCGGCGCGCACCTCCCGGACGGCGAAGTCGGCGTGGCCGGTGTCGGCGAGCACCTCGAGGATCAGCGACCGGTCCGGCTCGGGCAGGAACCCGGCGATCTCGCGGTGGAAGTCGGCGGCCAGCCCGTCGCCGACGTAGGCCTTGACCAGGCCCTCGAGCCACGTCCGCGGGCGGGTGCCCTCGTGGAAGCCGTCGAGGGCCCGCACGAACGGCGCCATCGCCCCGGCGGGGTCGGCGCCCAGCTCGGTCAGCCGCCGGGTCAGCCGGTCGTGGTGGCCGATCTCGGCGGCGGCCATGCGGGCCAGCGCGGCGTGCCCGGCCGGGGTCGGCGCCATCCGGGCGTCCTCGGCGAGCCGGTCGAACGCCGTCAGCTCGGCGTAGGCCAGCACGCCGAGCAGGTCGACGACGGCTCGGGTCTCGACCGTGGTCACGGGACACCTCCGGGGAGCGGCTCGGCCGCGCCCGCCTCCCCCGGGCGGGGCGGGGCGGGTCGCGGGGCGTCCCCGCGCGCGGCGACCGAGGCTAACCGCTGCGCGCGCTACCATGGGAACAAGCGGGCCGCCAGGCTCGCTGGTATCTGTGCGCTGACGACCGCCCCGCGACGCCCCGAGGAGCCATCCCGGGCGAGGGGCCGTCCCCGGGGGCCCACCCGCTCCGCTGGCCGCGTCGGCGCTGGAACGCACTCCCGCGACACCCGACCGCGGAGCGCCCGGCGACGTCGACGTCGCCCCGGCCGCTCCCCCAGCCGACCAGAGGCGAGACCACTGACCTCCACCGAGAGCACCCCCACCGAGAGCACCTCCGCTCAGAACACCCCCACCGAGCGCACCCCCGCCGAGAGCGCTCCCACCACCCCCGAGCTCGACCACGCCGAGACCGGCGCGCCGGCCCCCGAGCAGCTCGAGCAGGCCGTCGAGGCGCTCGGCGGCGCGCCCGTCGAGGAGACCGCGCCGCTGTTCAGCGACTTCGACGTCCACCCCGACGTGATCGCCGCGCTGGCCGAGGTCGGCATCACCCGCACCTTCGCCATCCAGGAGCTCACCCTCCCGTTAGCGCTGGCCGGCCACGACCTCATCGGGCAGGCGCGCACCGGCACCGGCAAGACCCTCGGCTTCGGCGTCCCGATGCTGCAGCGCGTCGTCCCGCCGGCCGAGGGCGGCGACGGCGTCCCGCAGGCGCTGGTCGTCGTCCCCACCCGCGAGCTGTGCGTGCAGGTCGCCCGCGACCTGGCCACCGCCGGCAAGAAGCGCGGCACCCGCGTGCAGGCCATCTACGGCGGGCGCGCCTTCGAGCCGCAGGTCGCCGCGCTGCAGGCCGGCGTCGAGGTCGTCGTCGGCACCCCGGGGCGGCTGCTCGACCTGGCCCAGCAGGGCCACCTGATCCTCGGCAAGGTCCGCGTGCTGGTCCTCGACGAGGCCGACGAGATGCTCGACCTGGGCTTCCTGCCCGACATCGAGCGGATCCTCGCGATGGTCCCGGCGCAGCGGCAGACCATGCTGTTCTCGGCCACCATGCCCGGCCCGATCGTGACCCTGTCGCGGTCGTTCATGACCCAGCCGACGCACATCCGCGCCCACGGCAACGACGAGGGCTCGACCGTCCCGCAGACGACGCAGTTCGTCTACCGGGCGCACAACCTGGACAAGCCCGAGCTGCTCGCCCGCGTGCTGCAGGCCCGCGGCCGGGGCCTGGCGATGGTCTTCTGCCGGACCAAGCGGACGGCGCAGAAGGTCGCCGACGAGCTGGTCGACCGCGGGTTCGCCGCGGCCGCCGTGCACGGCGACCTCGGGCAGGGCGCCCGCGAGCAGGCGCTGCGCGCCTTCCGCAGCGGCAAGGTCGACGTCCTGGTCGCCACCGACGTCGCCGCCCGCGGCATCGACGTCACCGGCGTCAGCCACGTCGTCAACTACCAGTGCCCCGAGGACGAGAAGACCTACGTGCACCGGATCGGCCGCACCGGCCGCGCCGGCCGCGAGGGCGTCGCCGTCACGCTGGTCGACTGGGACGACATCCCGCGCTGGCAGCTGATCAACAAGGCGCTGGAGCTGGAGTTCAGCGACCCGCCGGAGACCTACTCGACCTCGCCGTGGGTCTACGCCGACCTGGACGTGCCCGAGGGCTCGACCGGCCGGCTGCCCCGGGCCCAGCGCACCCGCGAGGGCCTCGACGCCGAGGTGCTCGAGGACCTCGGCGAGACCGGCAAGCGCACGAAGGGCGCCGGTTCCGGTGCCGGCCGCGGCCCCGCCCGCGAGGAGCCGCGCGCGGGCGGCGACCGCCCCGCCCGCTCCCGCCCCCGCCGTCGCACCCGCGGCGGGGCCGGCGGCGAGGGCGGCAGCGAGGCCGGTGAGGTCGGCAGCACCGCGACCGAGGCCGACGCGCCCGGCACCGACGCCCCCGCGGCGGACGGCGCGGACCCGGCCAAGCCGCGCCGGCGCCGTCGCCGCGGCGGCGCCAAGCGCAGCGGCGGGACGGGCGAGACCGGCGACACCGGCTCCGACACCGGCTCCGGCGGCGACTCCGAGTCCGCCGCCTAGCGCCGTCGTCCGCCGGTGGCGCCGCGCTCCCCGTCGCTGCGTCCTCCGTCGCTGCGTCCCCCGCCGCTGCGGGTGTGGGTCTGGACCGCGGCCGCGCTCGCGCTGGTCGTCGTCGCCACGCTGCTGTGGCGGGGGTCGAGCGTGGCCGCCACCGACAGCACGACGGCGCCCGCGCCGAGCGTCCCCGACGCCGCCCCGGCCGCGCGGCTGACCCAGGCCTGGTCGGCCGACGCCGGCGCTCCCCTGCCCCGGCGGGTGGTCGACGGCGGCCGCGTCCTGGTGCCCGATGCCCACGGGTTCCGCGCACTCGACGCCACGACCGGCGAGGAGGCCTGGCACTACCGGCGGGCCGACGCGCGGCTGTGCGACGCCACCGCGGTCGACGGGCTGGTCGTCGCCGTCTTCCGCACCCACGACCGCTGCGACGAGGCACTCGCCCTGACCGCGGCCACCGGCGTGCGGGCCTGGACGCGCAACCTCAGCCTGCGCGGCGACGCGACGCTGGCCGGCACCGACCAGGTGGTGCTCGCGTCCAGCCCGACCGGGATCGTCGTGCTGGACCCGGTGGGCGACAACGTCCGCTGGCGCTACGCCGCGCCGGAGGGCTGCCGGCTCACCGGCTCCGACGTCGGCAGCGCCGGGGTGGCCGTGCTGCAGCGCTGCGCCGGCTCGGCCGCGGTGCAGCTGCGGCTCTTCGACGGGTTCTCCGGCCAGGCCCGGTGGAGCCGCGACCTCGCCGTCCCCGAGGGCGGCACCGTCGCGCTGGCCGGCGCCGACCGGCTGGTCGACGCCGTCGTCGGCGACACCCTGCTCGTCCACCGCCCGGACGACGGCGCCCTGCTGCAGGAGCTCCCCCTCCCCCCGGCCACCGGGGACCCGGCCGGGGAGGTGCTGCACCAGACCGGCGCCGGCGACCTCGCGCTGGTGTGGGCCCGCGGCACCGTCCGGGCGCTGGACCCCACCACCGGCGCACCGGTGTGGCAGCTGCCCGCCCTCGGCCTGCCGTCGGCGACCGACCGGGCGCGGGTCTGGGTGCCGGAGGAGGGCGGCTTCGTGGTCCGCGACGTCGCCACCGGCGCCGAGCTGGGCCGCTCGGCCGTCGACGGCGGCCTGACCCCGGGCGGGCGGACCTCGGTGGTCGGCCCCGTGCTCGTGTACCGCCTGCCCGACCGGGTGGTCGGGTACTCGTGAGCGGAGGCGGCGCGGTCGGCCGACGCGCGGTTCACTGGGGACCATGGTCCTGCCCGGGAGCCCCGACACGCCCGCTCTCCCCGTCGCCGTCGCCCCCGACGACCTGCGCCAGCTCGCCGACCACGACGCGACGCCGCGGACGCTGCCGGGCCGGGCCGGGCCGCTGGCCGCCCTGGACACCGGCGGGGAGGCGCCGCGCGGCACGGTGCTGATGGTGCCCGGGTACACCGGCAGCAAGGAGGACTTCGCCCCGCTGCTCGCCCCGCTGTCCGCCTCGGGCCACCGCGTCGTCGCGATCGACCAGCGCGGGCAGTTCGAGTCGCCCGGTCCCGACGACCCGGCCGCCTACTCCGTCGCCGAGCTCGCCGCCGACGTGGTCGCCGTCGCGCACCTGCTGCGGGAGGAGACCGGGCCGGTGCACCTGCTCGGCCACAGCTTCGGCGGCCTGGTGGCCCGCGCCGCCGTGCTCGCCGACCCGGGAGCCTTCCGGTCGCTGACCCTGCTGGGCTCCGGGCCCTCGCGCCTGACGGGCCCGCGCGCGGACCTGCTCGCGCACCTCGGCCCGCTGCTGGACGCCGGCGGTGTCCCGCTGGTGCACGCCACCCTCGAGGAGCTGGCCATGACCGACCCGCGCGCGCAGGCGGTGCCCGAGCCGACCCGCGCGTTCTACGCCCGCCGGTTCCTCGCCACCGGCGCCGCCGGGCTGCGCGGCATGGCCGACGCGATGACCACCGAGCCCGACCAGGTCGCCGAGCTGGCCGCGACCGGGGTGCCGGTGCTGGTCGTCCACGGCGAGGCCGACGACGCCTGGACGCCGGCCGCGCAGGCGGACATGGCCGCCCGGCTCGGCGCCCGCCACGAGGTGGTCCCGGCGGCCGTCCACTCCCCCGCCATCGAGAACCCGCCGCGCACGCTCGAGGTGCTCGAGTCGTTCTGGTCCTCCGTGGGCGCCCGGTGAGCGGCGTGCGCCCCTCGGCCCGCGACTGGACCGACGAGGAGGACCGGCTGGGGTTCTTCGGCCCCGACAGCGTCACCTGGCGGGTGCACGCCGACCCCGTCTACAGCGTCGGCGGGCTGCGCGCGCTGCTGCTGCAGGCCCTGCACCCGGTCGCGATGGACGGCGTCGCCCGGAACTCGGTGTTCCGCGAGTCGCCGTGGCAGCGGCTCACCCGCACCGCCGAGTACGTCGACACGCTGACCTTCGGCACCCGCCGCGAGGCGATGCGCGCCGTCCGGCGGGTGCGCGGGCTGCACCGCCGGCTGGGCGGCACCGAGGAGACGACCGGCCGCGCCTACCGGGTCGACGACCCCGACCTGCTGCTGTGGGTGCACTGCTGCGAGGTCGACTCGCTGCTCGACGTCGCCCGCCGCGCCGGCGTGGTCACCGACGCGGAGGCCGACCGCTACGTCGCCGAGCAGGTGGTCGCCGCCGAGCTCATCGGCATCGACGCCGCCGACGTGCCCGACTCGGTCGCCGCGCTGGCCGTCTACTTCGACCGGGTCCGCCCCCAGCTCACGGTGACGCCAGCGGCGCGGGACGCCTGGCGGTTCGTCGTCGTCCCGCCCATGCCGCGGTGGGTGCAGCTGCTGACCCCGGCCCGGCCGGCCTGGGGGACGCTCGCCTCCCTGGCGGTGGCCACCCTGCCGGCGTGGGCGCGCAGGCTCGGCTCACTGCCGGGGCTCGCGGTCACCGACACCGCGGCGACGGCGGCGCTGTGGGCCTTCCGCACCGGGCTGCTGGCGCTGCCGACGCGGGCGCGGCTCTCGCCGATCGTGCGCGCCGGGTTCGACCGGACCGCGGCCGGCGCCTAGAGCGCCTAGGGACTGTCCCGCGGATCATGCGCGGAGCCAGAGCATCGCGCTGACCAGCAGCAGGGTGGCTCGGTAGTAGGCGGCGCGCTTGGCGTAGCGGGTGGCCAGGGCGCGGAACTGCTTGAGCCGGTTGAAGCACCGTTCGACGACGTTGCGCTGCTTGTACCGGTCACGGTCGAACTTTGGCGGCCGCCCACCGGCCGACCCCCGGGTGCGCCGGTGCGCCCGCTGGTCGCGCTTCTCCGGAATCGAGTGGGTGATCCCGCGGCGGCGCAGCGCCCGGCGGGTGGAGGGATGGGAGTAGGCCTTGTCAGCGATCAGGTGATCGGGACGCTTGCGCGGCCGCCCTGGGCCCACTCGCGGTACCCGGATGCCGTCGAGCAGCGGCAGCAGCTGCGGGTTGTCCCCGGCCTGCCCGGGCGTGAGCAGCACGGCCATCGGCAGGCCGCGCCCGTCGACGGCCAGATGGATCTTGCTGGTCAGTCCGCCCCGGGAGCGGCCAAGGGCCTCCCCGTCGACCGCGAGGGCTTCGACCGGTGCACTGCAGCCCCCTTTTTCCGGGCGCCGGCGGCGTGCTGGTGGGCCCGGACCGAGGAGGAGTCCACGCTGATCGTCCACTCCACCGCGCCGACCGCGTCATCCTTGACCACCACGTGCTCGAAGATGCGATCCCAGGTGCCGTCGGCGGTCCACCGGCGCAGCCGCTCGTGCGCGGTCTTCCACGGCCCGTACCGATCGGGCAGGTCACGCCATGGCACGCCGGTGTTGGCCTGCCACAGGATCGCGTTGATCACCTGCCGGTGATCGCGCCACCGCCCGCCCCGACCGCCGGTGGCAGGCAGCAGCGGCTCGATCCGAGCCCAGGCGGCGTCGGTGAGTTCATGTCGGCCGACCATCAACCAAGCCTGAATCACACCGATGCAAGATCGCCAGGACAGTCCCTAGGACGGGGTCGGCGCCGCGTCGTCGTCGGCCGCCAGGAAGCTCCACGGCTCGCGGGCCGGCGTCGCCGCCCGGCCGGGCGGGCAGCTGGCCCGGAAGTCGCACCAGCCGCACTGCCGGCCCGGCACGGCGGGGAACGCCTCGTCCGCGGGGACGCCGTCCTCGAGGGCCGTCGTGGCGACGGCGATGTCGGCGGCGACGTCCTCGGCCCGCCGGACGTGGTTGGCCAGCGATCGCTCGGTGTGCTCGAAGGCGGCCACCGTGCCGCTGGGCAGGTGGTGCAGCTCGACCCGGCGGCACGGCCGGCGCAGCGTGCGCTGGACACCGAGGACGTAGACGGCCAGCGCCGGTGACCCGCGCGCCTCGTCGTCGGTGCTGGGCACCCGGCCGGTCTTGTAGTCGACGACGACGAGCTCGTCGCCGCGCTGGTCGATCCGGTCGACCCGCCCCGACAGCGCCAGCCGCTGCGTGGTGGCCGCGACCTGCCGCTCGGTGCCGACCGGCTCGGCGTCGGGGTCGAGGCCGGCCACGTAGTCGGTGAGCCAGCCGGCCGCGCGGGCCCGCCAGCGCCCGGCCTGCTCGCCGTCGCGGAAGCCGGTGGCCGACCAGACGCCGTACAGCAGCTGCCGGGCGGCGCCGGCGGTGCGACGCCCGCGGGGCAGCTCCCACCACGACCGCAGCGCCGCGTGCACCGCCGAGCCGACGGTGTTGTGCGCCCACGGCGGGCCCTTGGGCGGCATGGGGCGGTCGACGTAGGCGTAGCGGTAGCGGCGCGGGCAGTCGGCGAAGGTGGCCAGCTTGCTCGGCGTCGCGGGGAAGAGCCGCTGCGGCATGCCCGGCATCTCCAGCTGCGCGCCTCCCACGCCCGCCACGCTAACCGGCGGTGCCGACCCCGGCGTCAGTCGGTGAGCGGCGCGCTGCCCGTGCCGGCGGCCAGCAGCGCCTCGTACTGCGCCGGGTGGGTGGTGCAGGCGGCGATCGGCGTCGTCTTGTTGGTGCCGTGGTAGTCGCTGGAGCCGGTGGTGAGCAGCCCGAGCTCGCCGGCCAGGCCGCGCAGGTGGTCGCGCTCGGCGGGGCCGTGGTCGGGGTGGTCGACCTCCAGGCCGAGCAGCCCGGCGCCGGCCATGGCGGCGACCGCCGCGTCATCGACCACGCGGCCCCGCCGGGTGGCCAGGCCGTGGGCGAACACCGGCACGCCCCCGGCGGCGCGGACCAGCCGGATCCCGTCGAGGACGTCGGTGTCGGCCTTGGCGACGTGGAAGGGGCTACGGTGGTGCAGCAGGTCGGCGAAGGCCTCGTCGACCGACCCGACGACGCCGGCCTCGACCAGCGCGCGGGCCACGTGCGGCCGGCCCACCACCCCGCCGCCGCTGGCCGCGACGACCCGCTCCCACGCGACCGGGTAGCCGGCGGCGGCGAGCGCGCCGACGATCCGCTCGCCGCGGCTGAGCCGCTCGGCGCGCAGCCGGGTCAGCTCGGCGGCCAGGCCGGGGTGCGCGGGGTCGAACAGGTAGGCCAGCAGGTGCACGCTGACCGGCGGCCGGTCGGCCGGGAACCACCGGCAGGACAGCTCCAGGCCCGGGACGACGGTCAGGCCGGCGGGCCGGGCGGCCTGGGCCTGCGCCCACCCGGCGGTGGTGTCGTGGTCGGTGAGGGCGACGACGTCGAGGCCGGCGGCGGAGGCGGTGGCCAGCAGCTGCGCGGGCCCCTCCGTGCCGTCGGACACCGACGAGTGGGTGTGCAGGTCGATGCGCATCGGCGTCCAGCGTCCCCCAGCTCCCACCGGGGCGCTCAGGCCGGGGCGCTCAGGCCGGGGCGCTCAGGCCGGCGCGGGACCGTCCTCGCGGAGGGTGCCGGCACCGGGGATGGGCTGGGTGTCGTGCCGGCCGCTCCGGCTGCCGCCGGGCGGCTCGGCGTCGCCCTGGGCGTCGCCCTCGTCGTCGCCGGACACCGCGCTCCCCCGGTCGTTGCCGAACAGCAGTGCACTGACCTGGTGGTAGAGCCGGTCGGCCCGCGGCAGGAAGGTGATCTGCGACAGCGCCTGCTGCTGGCCGGCCGACTCGAAGCGGAAGGTGCCGTAGCCGAGCAGCTGCCCGAGCAGCGTCTCCTTCCAGGTCAGGTCGGTGATCCGGCGCAGCGGCAGCAGGGTGACGGTGCGGGCGACGATCCCCGAGGTCAGCAGCACGCGGCGGCGGGTGACGATGAAGTGCCGCATCCACCACTCGCTGGCCCGCAGGGCGAAGGACCCGAGTGCCCAGGTGACGACGAGCACCCCGACGGTGGCACCGACCCGGTCCGGGTCGAGGGTGAGCAGCCACAGGCCTCCGAGGAGCACCGGGAGGCGCTTGGCCGCCGGCTCCAGCAGCACCGCCCAGTGCCGGCGGGTGGCCACGACGGCCTCCTCGCCGGGGAGGAGGTACTTGGCGGCGTCCTTGGCCCACCGCGGTGGGTGGCCGTCGACCGCGCGCGCCGGCCCGGTCACGGTCGCCTAGACGAGGGAGCCGATGAACGAGGCCAGCGAGGAGGCGGCATCGCCCAGGAACTGGCCGGCGTTGCGCACCACGTCGGCCGACGCCTCCGGCTGCTGGATGACGTAGAAGACGACGAAGGCGACGGCCAGCCAGACGAGCACCTTCTTCAGCACCGCCACCTCCGGGGATCGGCTCGGACCCGCGGACGCGGGCGCCCGCGCGGGTCGGCCCGGAGGCCGGCCCATGCGTAACACAGGCCCCAGCGGCCCCCGACCGGACACGCCGGGGCGGACCGGTCCGTTCACTCCCCCGGCAGCAGGTGCTCGCTGGGCGGCCCCAGCGGCAGGTCGGGGTAGAGCCGCTCGCGCAGGTCGAGCAGCTCCATCTCCTCGGCCAGGAGCCAGCCCGCCGACATCGGCCACATGACCAGCCACAGCCACACGCCGTAGGCCTCGCCGACGAAGGCGGCCCGGTCGTCGGAGGTGGGCACGGCCCACAGCGGCGCGTGCTGGCCGGCGGCCTCGACCGACGCCGAGGAGGGCCCGGTGATGACGTCGCCGGGGTCGAGACCGGGCAGGCCGGCGTAACCGCAGCCGACCCCCATCCCCGGCTCCTCGGCGACGAGCACCAGCTCGGCCGACCCGCCCAGCGGTGCGGGGCCGGCGCACCCGACGACGATGGCCCGGGCGCCGGGCTCGCCGCCCCAGGCCAGACCGGTGACCGACCAGCCCGAGGGCACCGGGTCGGGGACCCACGCGGGCACGCGGGCGTCGGCGGTGACCGCGGCGATGGCGTCGTGCGCGATCAGCGCGGTGTGGTGCAGGGGTGTGACGGCGCCGTGGACGTGGCACCAGGCCTGCGCGGAGTCCCCGGGACGCACCACCAGCGGCTCGCCGCAGCGGGGGCAGACCGGGGAGGCGCTCATCGGGTCACACCGTCCTGTCACCGCGGGCCTACGTCAAGCGCAGGACGGCGCCCTCCGGCGCGCCGCCGTACCCTGCGCGCGTGCCCGCCTCCCCCGCCGGCGACGCCCCCGGCGCGCCCGCCGTCCCCGCGCTGCCGGTGCAGGCCTGCGTGGGGGCCGTGGTGCTCGACGACGCCGGCCGGCTGCTGCTCGTGCGCCGGCGCAACGCCCCTGGCCGCGGGCTGTGGTCGGTGCCCGGTGGTCGGGTGGAGCCGGGCGAGTCGCTGGCCGAGGCCGTGGAGCGGGAGGTGCAGGAGGAGACCGGACTGGCCGTCCGCGCCGGCGAGCCGGTCGGGCGGATCACGATCCCGGGCGACGGCGTCGTCTACGACGTCGTCGACCTCGTCTGCACGCTGACCGGGGCCCGCGCCGAGCCGGTGCCCGGCGACGACGCCGACGCCGTCACCTTCGCCGACGCCGCCGACCTCGACCGCCTGGCCTGCACGCCGGGCCTGGTGGCGACGCTGCGCGGCTGGGGCGCCCTGCCCGGCTGAGCCGGCGCCCGCCGCCCGTCGGGGCCCATCGGTGCGGTCAGCGGGCGGCCGGCTCCGGGCGGCCGGGCTGCTCGCCGCCGCGGGCCTCGCCGTAGGAGCGCTTGGGCACCATGACCTTGCGCCGGAAGACGCAGACGACCGTGCCGTCCTGCTTGTAGCCGATGGTCTCGACGTGGACGACGCCGCGGTCGTCCTTCGACCTCGACTCGGTCTTGTCCAGCACCGTCGTCTCGCCGTAGATCGTGTCGCCGTGGAAGGTCGGCGCGACGTGCCGCAGCGACTCGACCTCCAGGTTGGCGATGGCCTTGCCCGACACGTCCGGGACGCTCATGCCGAGCAGCAGCGAGTACACGTAGTTGCCGACGACGACGTTCTTGCCGAAGTCGGTGGTCTCCGCCGCGTAGTGGCTGTCCAGGTGCAGCGGGTGGTGGTTCATCGTGAGCAGGCAGAACAGGTGGTCGTCGTACTCGGTGACGGTCTTCCCGGGCCAGTGCTTGTAGACCGCCCCGACCTCGAACTCCTCGTAGTACCGACCGAACTGCATGGTCCCTCCCGTTTCCGCAGGTCAGCATCTCACCGCCTGCCCCGATGGCACACCGGTGGCACACTAGCCCCGCCGGCCGGGATCACCGGGCCGCCGGCCGCCGCCGAGCACGGTGCCAGACCACGCCTCGTCGACCGCACGCCGGGTCCGGTCCTCACTGTCAGGCATCAAATGGCCGTAGGTGCTCAAGACGAGCGAGGCGTTCTCGTGGCCCAGCCGTTCGGCCACCGCCACCACCGACTCACCGGCTGCCAGCAGCACCGACGCGTAGTGGTGGCGCAGGTCGTGGCTGCTGGTGCCCGCCCGGAGCCCGGCGCGCCCGACCGCCGCCGCGAACAGCTCGCCGTAACGCTCGCGGGTGTAGAACGTCCCCGCCGTCGCCGTGGTGAAGATCGACCCGTCGTCCCCGGCCCCGAACTCGGCGAGGTGCGCCGCCAGCGCATCGGCCACCACGGCGGGCAGCGGCACCGTCCGCCTCGACCGCGGCGTCTTTGGGTCCGTGCGGACCTTGCTGCGGGGCGCGACCTGGAACTCCACCCGCGCCGTGCGGCGCAGGAAGTCCACGTCACTCACCCGCAGTGCCAGCAGCTCCCCGACCCGCAGGCCGAGCCCGGCCTGAGTGAGCACCATCGCCCGCGTCCGGGCGGGCATCGCCTCGGCCAGCGCCCGCACCTGGTCGACGGTCAGCGGGACGACCCTGGCCCGCTCGGAGCGGGGAAGCTGCACCCGCACCACCGGGGAGGAGGCGATCAGCCGGTCGAGGACGGCGCTCGTGTAGATGGACCGCAGCGTCGACACCAGCAGGCGAAGCGTGGATGGGGCCAGCGCGCGGGATCGGTCGGCCGCCCACGCCTGTACCTCCGAGGGCCGCACGTCGGCCAGCCGCCGGCCGCCCAGCGCGGTCCCGGCGATGTGCACGTCGATGAGGGAGGCCGTCCGGCTGGCCGTGGACGCCCGGTGCGGTCGGGCTTCGGCCCACGCCCGCGCGTACGCGGCGACCGTGGTCCGGTCCGAGAGGTCAACGTACTGTCCGCGCGCCTTGTCCGTCTCGACGGCGGCAGCGAACCGCTCGGCGTCGCCCTTCTTGGTGAACGTCTTCTTGCGCTGCCGCCCCGAGGGGTCCCGGTACCGGGCGTCATAGACTTTGATCGTCTTCCCGTTCCGGGTGCTGCTCCGGGGCGCGATGCTCGCCACGGTCAGCCGTCCTCTCGCTCGGTCCGGGTGCGCTGCCGCTCGCCCCAGGTGGCGAGGTCGTCGAAGGTTCGCAACAGGTCGAGGTAGTCGCGCGCATCGCTGTGGGTCAGGCCCGCGTCTCGTGCCGCGGTGTAGCCCTCGCGCAGGGCGGCCAGGTGCCCGGCCTCGATGTGTTCCCTGAGCTGGTTCGTCGTCAGCGCACTGGGCGGGTCGTGTGGCCGGTTGGTGCGGATGAAGTCTCCCTCGGCGACGAGGTCCTCGAAGCTCTTGGGCTCTCGCTGGGGTAGCTGCTGCTCTCCGGTGACCCATCGCCACGCATCGGCCTGGGGGACCACCACGGCGGGGGTGAGCTGCACGGGCTCGCTCTCGCTGGCTCCGCCGTCGAGGAGGAGCCGGTTCGGGCTCACGTCCAGAGCGACGGCCAGCGCCACGAGGTCGTCTGCGTTGACCCGCCGGTCCCCGTTCTCGACCTTGCTGACGGCCGACGGGTGGCTGAGCGGCTGGTGGTCGATCTCCCGCAGCCGCGCGGCTAGGTCGCGGACGGTCAGCCGCCGCAGCTCCCGCAACTCGCGCACGTTCCGCGCCACCCGCTCGCTCGGCCCGGTGACCTGTTCACCTGTCTCCACATTAGAGACGCTACATGCGCTTGTGGAGACGGTCAACGGCGTGCACGCTAGACACCATAACCGGAAACATCTGGTTCCGACTTGGGAACAGAGGACGTGATGGGCGACAGGCTACTGACCCCCCCGGAGGTCGCCGACTACCTCGGCGTGCCACTGCGGACCCTCTACAACTGGCGTACCACCCACGACGGCCCACGGGCCGTCCGCGTCGGGAAGCACCTCCGGTACTCCCCCGCCGAGGTCGCCGCGTGGGTCACCGCGCAGACCGAGACCGCGCCCCGGAGCGGGGTCACCGCTACCAGGTCCCGGTGACCTCGGGGAACGGCGAGGCCCCCGGCGTCGGGAACGCCGAGGGCCAGGACGCCGGATCGACCACCACGCCGCCCAACGTCACCCGCCAGGTTACGAACACCACCTACAGTTCCAGCCGCCGCCTGCTCGCCGGGCTGATCGGCTACGTCACCGGCGGCCGGGACCGTCCCGCGGAGGCCAGGTTCACGACCGCGGCCACCCCCGCCGCCGAGCTAGTCAACCGCGGGGCCGACCGGACCACCGTCGCTGCTTTGGTGCTGGCCGCCGAGTCCGTGTCGATTCCGGGGTGTCGAGCCGAGGACGTCCTGCGATCCGCCCTGCGAGGTGCCCGGTGACCGCCGGGGAGGCGGTCGGGGTCACCCGCTGGGGGCGCGTTTACCTCGACCTCGGGTGGCGACTGCTGCTGCTGGCGCCGGAGACGAAGCTGCCCCTGCGGGGGACGCGCGGGGTCCTCGACCCCATCACCGATCCGGGCGAGCTGGCCGACCGCGTGGCTCGCCTCGGCGGACGGTGCAACCTCGGGGTGGTGACCGGTGCAAGCGGTCTCCTCGTCGTGGACATCGACCGCGGGCACGCCGCCGGGGTCGACGGTGAGGTCACGCTCGCCGACCTCGCCGCCGGTGCAGAACTGCCCGAGGGGCCGCAGCAGCTCACACCATCCGGTGGTCGGCACATCCTGTTCCGGGCGGTCGACGACATTGGCCCGTCGGCCGGGCTCATCGGCCCGGGTATCGACGTCCGCGCCGGGAGGTCGTACGTCGTCGTCGCGCCCTCGACGGTGCCCGCCGGCCGCTACCGGTGGCTGACCTCACTGGGGACCCCGCCGCCGGAGCTGCCCGAGTGGCTGCGCCCACCGACCCGCCAGCCCACCGGTCGGTCCGTGCAAGCGAGGGTCCTGCCCACCGGGGTGGGCTGCCTGTCCGGGTTGGCCCGCACCGTCGGCGAGGCGGTCGAGGGCACCAGGAACGACACCGCCTCGTGGGCGGCGTACCGAGCCGGTCAGGACGTGGCCGCCGGCCGCGTGGACGAGGAAACGGCCGTGTCGGTCATCGCCGAGGCCGCGCTGTCCACCGGGCTCCCGCCGGCCGAGGTCGAGACCGTGGTCAGCCGCGGCGTCCGCGACGGCATTCGAGCCGGAAGGCGAACGGCGTGAGCACCCCGGCCCTGTTCCCCCGCCCGCGCCGCGGACGGACCCGCCCCCGCCCGACCCTCCTGCACATCGAGGTCGGCCGCCGCACCGCCTGGCTGCACGGAGACCGGGTGGTCGCCCTGCTGGACGCCGCGCAGATCACTCAGCGCCCGTGGGACCACCGGCGCCGCGCGTGGATGGTGCCGGCCAGCCGGGCCGACGACGTGGTCACCGCCGCCGAGCACTTCCAGCACTGCACCGTGACCGTGAAGGCGGTAGACCGATGACCGACGCCCGACTGCCCGAGCGGTGGCTGCTCGACCGGCGGCTGCTCCGCATCAGCGGCGACGCCTACCGGACGTTCACGCAGCTCCTCCTGTTCGCGGTGGCGAACCGGACCGATGGGGTCATCGACCTCACCGACCTGGACCTCATCCCCTGCACCCGCCGCGAGGACGTGCCCGCGTTGGAGCGCATGGAGCTGGTCGAGGTGGACGGCGACCGGCTGACCCTCGTCGACTTCGCCTTGACCCAGACCAGCCGGGAGCAGTTGGAGGCCGCCGAGGCCGCCCGCGAGGCGGAGCGCGCCGCTGATCGTGAGCGCAAGCGCCGGAAGCGCGAGGAAGCCCGGGCGGAGCCGGTGTCCCCAGGGACTTCCGACCGGACTTCCGACCGGAATCCGAACCAGAAACACAGGACAGGACAGGACAGGCAGGACAGGCGGGCGGCCAGGGAGTGGGGGAACAGGTGGACGACGCCCGAGAACGGACACGCCGACCTCGCCCCGGACGAGCGGGAGCTGTTGGCCGAGTTGGAGTTGGAGCGGTCGGCCGCCGGTGGTTCCGATGACTGATCGCTGCCTGCAGCTGGCCGCTGCCGACGTGTACCCGTCGTGACCGCCGCTGAGTTGGGGCTGACCGAGGAGGCCGACGCCCGGCCCCGAGCCGCAGCGGCGGCCCGGTCAGGGCATCGACGGCGCCGTCCTGCGCGCCATGACGGCGATTACCCGCGGCAACATGCAGGACCCGCCTGCACCCCACTCGACCGAGCTGGTGAAGAACCTGCACTGGCACACAGGACGTGGCACACCGTGAGACGTAGGACGCGAGACACCGCCCCCGTTCGACGACCCACCACCTGGCAGGGGGTGCCCCGCGCCGCCCGGGCTGCTGATGTTCGCCGTGCGCTTGTTCTGCCTGGTCATGGCCTGGCACCTGGCGGTGCACGGTGGCTAGCCGAGCGCACCGGTGGTCAACGAAGCCGGCGCTCGGCGCAGGTGCCGCGTGGCCCCGCGCCGAGGTGCCCGCTGCTGCCGCGGGAGCGAGCCGAGCGAGCCGCCGGTCGGCGCCGCGGACAACCCCCATCCCCGGCCCTGTGCCCGCCGCAGCGCCCCTGCCAGCCCCGCCCCATGCCCCGGCCATCGGCCGTGACCCAGACCCGCCCTGGTCCTGGACTCAGAAGCATCCCCCGACACGGGCGCCCTCCGTCCGAGCAGCCCACCCCCGGCCCGGTGCACGCCCTCGACCGGCGGGGTCCCCACCCAACCGAGTGCACCAGGCCGGCCACGCACCCCAGCCCAGCTCGGGGACACCGACCACGAGGTCACCGAGGCGCAGCACCACGAGCACGAGCCACACGTCAGCACACGAGCACGGACAGCAACACGTCACAGGTTCGAGCGCAACGTCAGCCCAGCCGTTCACGATCACAGCAACACGCGGATTAGGAGACAGCAGCCATGAACAACCGACAGCCGAGGCGACAGGCGAACGGACTCAGTGAGGTTTTCTCACCAGGATTCGCCGTCCGTGGACGTCTGGGAGGGGCATCGCTGCAGGTCAGGCCCCTGTGTCAGCGGAGTATTGAGTGCCGCCTGCCGGGAGCCTGCGCCGAGGGCCCGCGCCCGAAGTCGCTGACGAATCGCTAAAGCCCTGACCAGCGACGCCAACCGCGCCTTCAACTGGGTGTGAGTTCCTGGTGAGAAAACCTCAGTAAGGATCAGCAGCTTGGTCGACGCCATCGGGAGAACCGAGCGCGACTATTCGCTCAGCACATCGACGGTTCGCCGTGTCCGTGCTTGACCGACGACAAGTGCGGCGCAGCCTGTCCGTGTCGACCTAATCGCGCCGGCCTTCCGATGTGGCGCGACGCGAGCCGCAACGTCGACGGTCGAGCACTAGAAGCCGATCACAGTTGGTCGCGAGCACAAGGCAATCGAGGCGCAGCCGATCGCCTCATGTTGTCGGTGTGCAACCGGTCCAGAGATGACAGCAGCCGCGACGGCCGTATCGGTGACCCGGACGCCGGATGGGTCCGCGAGGGCTGGCTCATCGACTACACCGCCGGAACGGGGCACTTTCGCCCCACCATCCCTCCGCGCTGACCGCGCCGTGATAAACGCGCAGGTCAGGAGGGGGGTGAGGCAAAATCCGAGGGCCCCCCCGGACACCCCATGCCGCTCAGTGTCCATTCCCCCCCTTTTCTCGTCGAAAAATCTTGGCCACAGGGGCAGTAACAGAAGGTGAGCGCCGGCCATGACCTACGGATCGCCTCCCCGCCGGCCGGTGCTGCCGAGGGCCGACGTCGACGCTCACGTCCTCGACCTGGGCCCGGCCGGGCTGCTGCTGACGTCCGTGCAGGCCCGCGCGGACGTCCTACGCGCGCTTGAGGGGTCGATCCGGGCGCAGCGGGCGAAGGGCTACGCCGTCCCGGAGCGCGTCGCCGCCCTGGTCGACGTCCTGCAGCGCAGCATCGCCGCCGCGCTGGCCGACGAGGAGTGCCGCACGCGGCAGGCTGCTGCGGCAGCGATCCCCGACCCGTCAGTGTGGGCGCAGTCGGCCGGTCCGCTCACCACGGACTAAGGCCTGTCCTGGGGATCTTGTGCGCCACCACCTACGTCCCTCAGGGCGGCCAAGCTCACCGAGGACGGGTGTGGGCGTCCTGTGCGTGGGCAACAATCTTCTGTGGTGGCGACAGCGGGCCTGCCCGTGCGACGAGGCACCAACGGTCGCCCCGCGTTGTTCGACCGGCACTGGACGAGCACCCGGACCGCGCGAGTCGTCGGGCCGGTGCTCCCACCGACAGCAGACGCCGTGCGCACCGCTCTGCTGCGGCTCACGGAACGGGACCCGGATCATCCGTTCCTGTCGCGACTGCGAGCCAACGGCACTTGGGAACGCGTCAGTCGACCCAACCTGGCCGCGCACGTCAGCAACCTCGTCAGCGAAGACCCGCAGCTGACCGCCCGCAGTGCCCCTGCCTTGGGCGCGCAGCTTCTACCGCATCGAGCCGAACCGCTGCAGATCGTCGTCGGGCCCGAACACGTAGCCGTCGGCGCCTCGCACGTGCTCGGCGATGGCCGGAGCATGACCCTCCTGCTGGGCAAGCTGCTCACCGAGGCGGTCCCGGACCTGAGCGCCGTGGCGGGCCGGACGCAGACCTCCGACGTCCTCCGGCTCCTCGGCGGCCACGTGGCCCGGCAGCCGCAGACACTCATCACTGCTGCGCGGGCACGGCGGCAGGCTCGAGCGGCGATCCAGGCCGAACGAGCCTCGTCACCGACAATCCCGACGAGCTGTGACTTCCGGGTCCTGTACCAGCGGGTCCACCGCGGACCCATCGACGCGCTGCGCCGCTGGCGGGATGCAACGGGGACCTCGGTCAGCATGGCGGCGTTGCTGTCCAGCCTGTGGTTCCGGGCCGTCGCCGAACACGTGGGCGACCTCCCCGACGGCTTCTGGTTCCTGGTCGACACCCGCCGCTACGGCTCACCTGCCTTCGCCGAGATATGGGGCAACTTCGCGCAGAGCGTGTACCTCCGCCCGCCGTCTCTGCTCGACGCCGGCGACGCGGGCCGGGCGGTGCGGGCGGTGCTCGACTCCACGTGGCCCCTGGCCGCCTTGACGCTCGGGGGCTTACGAGCCGGTACTCCCACCCCGTCGCCCGCGGTAGGGGAAGGCGTGTGGTGTCAGCGGGCGTACTACCTCAGCCACGTCGCCGGCTCCGCAGCCACGCGGGAGTGGCCGTGGACCGGCTCCGCCGACACCGCCGTGTTCCTCAGCGCCGCCACCCCGGCCAGCTCCCGAAGCGTGACCGTGCAGTTCCGAGAACTAGCAGGCACCCTGCACATCACGGCAACCTGCACGGCCAGCGACCCCATCGCCGCAACGCTCCCCCTCGTCCTCACCGCCCTGGCCAACCCCATCGCCCTGGTCAATGAGTGACGAGCCCTCGTACCGCCATGGCCAGCCGACCAGGAGATCTAGGTGGAACAACCAGCAGCTCAGCGCCTCTTCACCGCACAGAACGCCGCGCGCCTCGTGCGCTACCAGTGGCTCCGACGGCGCCACCCCGGCGTGCAGGGACACCGCTTCAACCTCGACCAGCGAGCCGACTTCCGCATCGCGCGCACGGCCACGCTGGTCACCGGCACCAAGGTCTCCTTCGGACCGGACTTCACCGGCCACTTCCACGAGGGCTCGTCGACGATCCTGGGCAACCACATCTGGTTCAGCCGAGGCGGCACGCTGACCGTCCACGAGTCCGTGACCATCGGCGACAACTGCATCTTCGGTGAGTACGTGTCGATCCACGACGAGAACCACGTCATGGGCGGCGACGACGTGGCGATCGCACACCGGGGCTTCGAGACCAAGCCCGTCGTCATCGGCCGGAACGTGTGGGTGGGCGCCAAGGCCACGGTGCTGGCCGGCGTCACGATCGGCGACAACGCGGTCATCGCGGCCAACGCGGTGGTCACCCGAGACGTCGAACCCGGCGCGATCGTCGGGGGCATCCCCGCGCGACCCATCGGCCGAGCCGACGGCGCCCCACGCCCAGCCACAGTCCCGTAAACGACGGGCTCACACGCGTCCGTCGTGTCGCGTCCCGATCCTCCTGCACGGCTGGACCAGCCGAGTGTCCGCCCCACTCCGCCTTGTCCACTTACAGCTGTTCAACCTGCCCTGTGACGTCCGGATCTTGGCCGGCGGCCACTGGTGGCCCGGTGAGCAGGCGGCGTGGCAGCTGTACGACGATGGGTTCGGGTGGCGGCTACGGTCACCTGGCGCTGGTTCCACGACTACGGCTGAGGTCGACACATCGCAGTCGTGGCGCACATGATTCGCAGGACAGACCTTAGATGAGGACAATCGAGCCCCAGAGTTTGTCGGCGACGACGGCCAGGTGCAGTCAGCCCCAATCGAGTTCACGGGCGACCTTGAAGTGGGACACCCGCCAGGGCTGCCGCCGGGCGTCGACATCGATGCACCCATGGCGCTCAACCTGGCTCCAATTCCGCTGGTACCCGGCTGTAGCTACGTGTGACAGTTGTGGATTAACGATCAGTCGAAAGATCACTGGCGACTGCCGTTCAGGGTGCGGGCCGGGGGCTAGCTGCGTCGTGCGCGGCTCGGCCGGTGGCAGCATGCATCCGGGCGGGATTACGGCCGCGGTCGGCAACACGGCATCAACGCTGCGGCTGGGGCGCGTCGGCGGTCGAGGGCGCAGGTCGTCACTGCCGGATGCTGACGGTGCCCGTGTACTCGTGCCAGCAGCAGCCCCAGCGTGAGCTGTCCAAGATGACGACGGGGCCGGTGACGACGAAGGTCAACTAGGGACTGTCCTGGCGATCTTGCATCGGTGTGATTCAGGCTTGGTTGATGGTCGGCCGACATGAACTCACCGACGCCGCCTGGGCTCGGATCGAGCCGCTGCTGCCTGCCACCGGCGGTCGGGGCGGGCGGTGGCGCGATCACCGGCAGGTGATCAACGCGATCCTGTGGCAGGCCAACACCGGCGTGCCATGGCGTGACCTGCCCGATCGGTACGGGCCGTGGAAGACCGCGCACGAGCGGCTGCGCCGGTGGACCGCCGACGGCACCTGGGATCGCATCTTCGAGCACGTGGTGGTCAAGGATGACGCGGTCGGCGCGGTGGAGTGGACGATCAGCGTGGACTCCTCCTCGGTCCGGGCCCACCAGCACGCCGCCGGCGCCCGGAAAAAGGGGGCTGCAGTGCACCGGTCGAAGCCCTCGCGGTCGACGGGGAGGCCCTTGGCCGCTCCCGGGGCGGACTGACCAGCAAGATCCATCTGGCCGTCGACGGGCGCGGCCTGCCGATGGCCGTGCTGCTCACGCCCGGGCAGGCCGGGGACAACCCGCAGCTGCTGCCGCTGCTCGACGGCATCCGGGTACCGCGAGTGGGCCCAGGGCGGCCGCGCAAGCGTCCCGATCACCTGATCGCTGACAAGGCCTACTCCCATCCCTCCACCCGCCGGGCGCTGCGCCGCCGCGGGATCACCCACTCGATTCCGGAGAAGCGCGACCAGCGGGCGCACCGGCGCACCCGGGGGTCGGCCGGTGGGCGGCCGCCAAAGTTCGACCGTGACCGGTACAAGCAGCGCAACGTCGTCGAACGGTGCTTCAACCGGCTCAAGCAGTTCCGCGCCCTGGCCACCCGCTACGCCAAGCGCGCCGCCTACTACCGAGCCACCCTGCTGCTGGTCAGCGCGATGCTCTGGCTCCGCGCATGATCCGCGGGACAGTCCCTAGTCGGTCAGCGAGGTCCAGTCCGTCAGCGCCGCACCACCTGATCCGGCAGCACGCACTCGCACCGCGCCGTCCGTAAGGTCACCACCGTGGGGAGCGGGGGAGCGCCGTGGTGGCTGAGCATCATTGCGGCGCTCATCGCGGGCGGCTCGGCGTTGCTGGGCGTGCGTTGGACGCAGGGGCACGCGGCTGAGCAACGCCGGCAGGATCGGCACGACGAGCGCCGCGTGGAGCAGCGCACGGCGCTGGTCGAGGTGCTGGTCACCGGCCGGGAGTTCGCGCTCAGCGTGCAGGCGGTCATGATGCGTGCCTCGGTGTCCACGGACGGCATGGGTTCCGCCAACGCCCCAGCTGTGGACAGGCATGACCCCCTCAACCAGGCCCACCACCGGGCACTGCTCACTGCCCGGCTGCTCGTGCGGGACCCGGTGGTCCTCGACCACGTCACGCGCATGTCGAAGACCGCGGAGAAGCTACCCGAGCAGTTCATGCTCCTCCTGCGCAGCGCAGAGGCTCACGGACGGGCCAAGCCGGAAGTGGTGGCGCGAGCCAGGGGCCAGGCCGACGCCTACGACACGGCCCTCAACGAGTTGGAGCTGCTGACGCGCGAGCGGGTCGTAGATGACCCGCAGGAGGATCGGCGTCGATGGCGGCAACGCATTCGACTTTCGCTGCTCGGCAGGCGTAAGGCCCCGAGCCTGGACGCTGAGGCTGCCTGACCTGCGCGTTCGCCGTCCTGGGTGGCCGGGGACAGCCCTCACTGCTAGTGACCGCTGCCCATCCGCATAGGTCTGGCTTGGTGGAGCTACCAGCTTCCGGGCCTCACCCTGCTAGCAGACGCCGACTAACAGGGCCTGGGCCAAACGCCGGCACGGTCATCACCCCCACAGCTGGCCCGGTTGGCCGATGGCGTTGGCCGGAGGACCGTCGCCGGAAGAAACTCAGCTCCGCCGGGGTGGTTGGCTACTGCCTTGGCCCGTGGGCGGTGTTGACCGCTTCGCTGGGTGCGGTCCCGAGATGGGGGAATCGATGGATCCCGACGCGATGACCCCAGATGAACGCTGGCTCACCGACGAGGTGTCAGCCGGGCGGCCCGCGGCCTTCCCCGACGACGACCGGGGGCCGCGGTCTATCCGGGCGGAGGTCATCCGCGACTTGGCGGTACAGGCCTCCCGTCCGGCTGGTGTGCGTGTCGTTCGAGCCAACATTACCGGCGAATTGAACCTCCGGTTTAGCGACATCCTCGGCCCACTGGCTCTTTGCAACTGCACCATCGAGCGGGCGCTTGTCCTGGACGCAGCACTGCTAGCCGACCTCGACCTGACCGGCAGCGTCTTGCCGGGCATCAGCGCACAAGACGTGGAAGTCCGCCACTCCATCACCATGACGAAGGCACGAGTCAACGGCGCCACTGATCTCACCAACGCGACGCTGGGCGGGCATTTGAACCTGTCGGGCGGAAAGCTCCGCAACCCCGACGGGGTCGCCCTCGACGCCGATCAGGCACAGATCGGCGGGGGCGTGTTCTGCGGGGAGGGGTTCGAGGCCGACGGTGCGGTGCAGCTGGTGAGCGCGAGCGTCGGAGTGCTGCACCTGTCGGGCGGAAAGTTCCGCCACCCGGGCGGGACCGCCCTCAACGCCGACGGCGCGCAGGCCACCGGGGGCGTGTTCTGCGGGGAGGGGTTCGAGGCCGAGGGTGCGGTGCGGCTGGTGGGCGCGAGCGTCGGCGGGCAGCTGCACCTGTCGGGCGGAAAGCTCCGCAACCCCGGCGGGAACGCCCTCGAAGCCGATCGGGTACAGATCGGCGGGGGCGTGTTCTGCGAGGAGGGGTTCGAGGCCGACGGTGCGGTGCGGTTGCTCGGCGCGAGCGTCGGCTCGCAGCTGCACCTGTCGGGCGGAAAGTTCCGCCACCCCGACGGGTATGCGCTCAGCGCCGACGGCGCGCAGGTCACCGGGGCCGTGTTCTGCGGGGAGGGGTTTGAGGTCGAGGGTGCGGTGCGGCTGTCCGGCGCGAGCGTCAGCGGGCAGCTGGTCCTGTCGGGCGGAAAGTTCCGCAATCCCGGCGGGGTCGCCCTCGACGCCGATCAGGCACAGATCGGCGGGGGCGTGTTCTGCGGGGAGGGGTTCGAGGCCGACGGTGCGGTGCGGTTGCTCGGCGCGAGCGTCGAACTGCTGAACCTGTCGGGCGGAAAGTTCCGCCACCCGGACGGGACCGCCCTCAACGCCTATGGCGCGCAGGTCACCGGGGCCGTGTTCTGCGGGGAGGGGTTTGAGGTCGAGGGTGCGGTGCGGCTGTCCGGCGCGAGCGTCGGCGGGCAGCTGATCCTGTCGGGCGGAAAGTTCCGCAATCCCGGCGGGACGGTTATCGATGCCACTCGGGCCACGATCGGCACACTGAGCGTCCGGGGCATGGGTCAAGGGTCGGAAGGTGTGGTGGACCTGTCCGCCGCCCATATCGGGTTCCTCAACGACTCCACGGCCGGATGGAAACCGTTCGAGCTACGTCTGTTCGACCTCACCTACGACCGGATCTCCCACGCCGGCTGGACGACGCAGGACCGGTTGGCGTGGTTGAACAAGGATTCGGAGTACCGGGCGCAGCCCTACGAGCAGCTGGCCAAGGTGTTCCGGGCCCAGGGACACGAGCTCGATGCGCGTGCGGTCATGGTCGCCAAGTTCCGCCGCCGCCGCCGGCAGCTCCCTCGGTGGCGGCGTGGCCCGGAGTGGCTGTTCGACGGGCTGCTGGGCTACGGGTACCGGCCGCTGCAGCGAACCGTGCCGCTGCTACTGGCGCTCTACCTGCTGGGCACGCTCCTGCTCGTGCCGGCAGCGCGAGACGCCGGGGCGGTGATAGCCACTCGCGCCCCGGCCGGCTCGACAGCGGGATCCGGCCCGCTCGTGGCCGGTGAGAAGTGCCCGGACAACTACCCCTGTTTCAGCCCCTGGCAGTACACCTTCGACACCGTGGTTCCCCTGGTCAGCACCCGGCAAGGCGACTACTGGACGATCACCAGCGACGAACCAGCCGGGCACCGCGCCGTCGTCTACAGGGCACTGGCCGGGGCGTTGGGCTGGGTCCTGGCCACCGCCGCCGCCCTGGGCTTCACCGGTCTCATCCGCCGACGCGACTGACCCCGTACGACACCGGCATTCGGCGGTGACTGCCGGACGAGCAGGTAGGGGGAGTGGTCGAGCCCCCCAGTACGCCGTTGCCCTCGGCTCTTCGTCCGACCACGTCCCTTGCCAGGCTCCGTCAGCAACCATGCAGTCACCGTTACGCGTGCTGCTTGGCCGATGCCGAGCCCTGCATGTCGTGCTCGCCGTCGTCCTGGGCACGTCAGGGATGTACGAGTTCAGCCCCCAGCGGACGACCGAACTCGGTCGGTCAAGCCGGGCGTCTACCAAGGCGGGTGGCGGGCGCGATGAAGTGTGGCTGTCGGCCGGGTTGTAGAGCCTTGCGAGGCCGACCGTGGAGAAGCCAGAAGCTATTACGGGGCGTCACACATGCTGGTTCGTGCATTTGTGGCTGGTGAACTAGCCGGGAGGCCAGCTCATGCGTGTGATCGTGGTCCTGCCCGCGGTGAGCCATACCCCGCCCACGGGTTAGATGGAGTGTGACACCCTCCGCGGGTGACTGCAGATGCCATCGCGAGGGGCAAGGATTATCGGCGCCACTTGTACGCGGAGGGCGCGGCGGTCCTCGATCAAGATGAGCATGTCGCAGGTGCCGAGGCTCCCTTCGACGAGGCGCTGACTAACGGCCTGCTCGTGATCGTGGCCGCGCACTGGCCGGAGGCGACGACCAAGTCCAAGGGGTCGAAGGTCTGGACGCTGCCAGCGGACATGTTGCTTCAAGTTCTCGAAGACCGTGCGCACTTCGCCGACGGGTTCGCGTACCTCCCGACCGAGCGGCCGGTGACCGAACTCGCCGAGGACTCGACGCTGCGCACCCTGGATACTAACGAGACGGTGCTAATCCACGTCGACCAGCTGCGCGGCGCCGTTGCTCGCACCCAACAACCGCGGCATGGCCGTGGGCCAGGCCGACAGGTCACCCGCGACGACGTAGCGGCGCTGCTGGCGCTCGACGATCACCCAGCCCTGCACGTGCTCCATAACCACTACCTCGACGAGAGGTGGCGGCGCGCCCAGGTCGCCGACCTCAACGAGCATGCACGCGCAGCGAGCTACCTCGCCCTCCTGCCCGAGGAGGAGCGAACTCACCGGGTCGAAGCCGCCGACGCTGCGCTCGGCCCCACGCCGGGTGACATCGACACGCTGCCCCAGGAGTGTCCCGTTTGCGGGCACGAGACGCTTGCCAGCATCGGCAGCGACGACTTCGGCTACGGAATCACCGCAGGCACATGCTGGGTCTGCTCCTACCAGCGCAGCGCGGACATCGCCTACGACCTCGGCATGGACATTGAGTGGGAAGTCAGGTGGACCGACTTCTGACCCCGAATGATGCAGCCCTGTGGGCGGACGAGGCTCACGGGCGGATGCACCGCGCCACCTCTCCTGGGCTACGGGCCGCCGGTCTCGTGCGCCGGCCGTCCCGTTCCCTGCCAGGCGACCCACCGGTCCCGCCCTGTCTCTGTAACGGGCGACACAATGGTCCGCCGTCGGTTCGAGGACGCCAAGGGCCACAACGAAGCCGGGGGGTGGGGTTCGCGCCCCCCGGCGCCACCCCCGCCGCTCAGGACGAGAGCCGGTTACTCATCCCTGGACGCAGGGTCCTCCGATGGCACATCGATGGCACATTGATGGCACAGGACTACAGGAGACGACCGTCAAGGACCGGAGACGACCGGAGGTGTTCCGCAGGTCACGGCCCGATCAGGCAAGAACTCGCAGGTCAGCTGGCCGGGGGCCGCAGTTCCGACCGAACTGCATGTGCTCGCTCCCGACGTCGACGTGGGGTGGTCGGTCACGGCAGCGCACACGGGACCGCCCCGGCACGGGAGGCCGGTTGCCACGACGCGCGCCGGTGACCCAACCGGACGGCCGCCGATCCTACGATGCCCCGGTGGTCCAGCCCTCCCGCGCCGCAGACCCCGCGGAGACGGAGGTCGTTCCGCTGTCCCCGGCCGGCCGCCGCGCCCGCCTGGCCGCCTCGGCGGTGGTCCTCGCCCTCCTGCTGACCGGCACGGTGTGGGGCACCGACGACTCGTTCCCGTTCGGCCCGTTCAAGATGTACTCGACCCGTGCCTCGACCGACGCACCGGTGGTCTCGACGCGCGTCGTCGGCCTCACCGGCGACGGCGAGGAGGTGCGCCTCTCCGGCGGCGAGGTCGGCCTGCGTCGGGCCGAGTTCGAGGGTCAGCTGCCCCGCCTGGTCGACGACCCGTCGCTGCTGGCGCTGGTTGCCGACGCCTACGCCGAGCACCACCCCGGCGCCGAGCCACTGGTGGCGGTGCAGGTGGTGCAGCGCCACTTCGAGCTGGTCGACGGCGAACCCACCGGCGAGTGGACCGACCGGGTCCTCGTCGACCAGGACCTGGAGGTCGGCCCGTGAACACCCCTCTGCCCTCGGCGCCCGAGCCCGCTGCCCCCGTCCCGGCTCCCGCGCGCGGGGCCGGCCAGGGTCTGCCCGGCGCGGTCTCCCGGTGGTGGACCCGGCCGGTCCCGCTGGCGCGGATCGCGGTGTTCCGCACCATCGCCTACCTCTTCGTCCCGGTCGACGTCTTCCTCACCACCGCCTGGGTGAGCGCCCACGCGGCCGTCCCGACCGCCTACTACCAGCCGCTGCTCATCGGCCGGCTGCTGCCGCTGCCCACCCCGACCTCCACCGTCGTCCACGTCGTGCAGTGGGCGCTGGTGGCCGCCGCGCTGGCCGCGGCCACCGGTCGGGCACCCCGCGTGCTCGGCACCGCGGTGTTCGTCCTCTACCTCGAGTGGATGGTCATCGCGATGAGCTACGGCAAGGTCGACCACGACCGCATCGCCTACCTCGTCGCCCTCGCGGTGCTGCCCACGATCGGCGTGGCCCGCTGGCGCGACCGCCGGTCCTCCGAGGCCGCCGGGTGGGCGATGGCCGCCGTGCTGGTGACCGTGGTGCTCACCTACTTCCTCGCCGCCTGGGCCAAGATGCGCTTCGGCGGATGGGACTGGGCGACCGGGGCCACGCTGACCCGCGCCGTCGTCCGCCGCGGCACGTTCCTCTCCGACTGGACCCTGGAGGTCCCCGGCCTGCTCATGGCGCTGCAGTTCGCCATGCTCGTGCTGGAGTTCGCCGCGCCGCTGGTGCTGCTCGTGTGGTCCGACCGGGCCCGGGTGGCGCTCGTCGTGTTCCTGCTCGGCTTCCACGTGGTGGTCTACGCCGGCGTGACGATCGTCTTCCTGCCGCACTGCGTCGCGATCCTGTCGATCCTGCCGTGGGAGAGGGCACCGGAGGCGCTCGCGGCCCTGCGTCGGCGGCTGGACGCCGACGGGGCCACGGTCGGGACCGCGGCCCCGCCCGGCTGACCGCCGCGGGCACTCAGAGCAGGGCGCCGATCCGGGCGGCCATGTCAGCCTCGTGCTGCTGGTAGGAGCCGGCCACCTGCGTGAGCAGGCCGCCCATGCCGGTCAGCGCGTCGGTCACCCCCTGCGCCGACAGCCGCCACTGCTCGTACAGCGAGCTGAACTGCACCGCCGCCTGGCTGTCGGTCCACCCGTCGAGCACCGAGGTGTTGACGCTGCCGGAGAGGGTCGCGTGCCGGGACGCCGTCTCCGCGGCCTCCGCCTGGCACTGACCGGCCATCGACTGCAGGGTGGCGATGTCGACCTTCATGGTTCCTCCTGTCCGTCCCGGGACCTCCCCGGTGGCGACGCAGGTTAGGCCGCGCGGAGCCCGGAGCCGCGTAGTCGTCCACAGCCGGTCCGGTGGTCCACAGGACCCGCCCGGCCCGCACCCGGGACCACTCCCGCCCGCCACCGTCGGCGGGTGCCCGACGCCTCCGCCACCGCTCCTCCCCCCGCCGAGCCACGCTGCTGGACCGTCGTCGGCCCCGGGGGCGCCGTCGACGTCGAGGTCGAGACCGCGGACGACACGCGACTGGGTGCGGTCCTCTCCCTGCTGACCGCGACGCTCGGCGTGCCACCGGCGGCACTGTGGTCGGGCACCACCCGGCTGGCCGAGCAGTCGTCCCTGGCCGATCCCGCGCTGGCCCACGGCGCCGTCCTCGGCCTCGGCCGGCCGGTCCCCCGCTCCGGCGGGCCGGCGCCGAGTCCCCTGGAGCTGCACGTGGTCGGCGGCCCTGCGGCCGGCACCACCGTCCCGCTCGCCACCGGGCGGCACGTGCTCGGCCGCGGCGCCGGTGCCACGCTGTCCCTCCCCGACCCCGGCGTCTCCCGGCGGCACGCGCAGCTCGACGTGGGCGCCGGCGGGATCACCGTCACCGACCTGGGCTCCACCAACGGCAGCAGGCTCGACGACACCGACCTCGACGGCGGTGCGCACGACTGGCCCTCCGGCGCCGTGCTCCGGCTGGGCGCCAGCTCCGTGGCGGTGGCCGGTCCGCGGGACGGCCCGGTCGGTCTGCGCCCGGGGCCGGGAGGACGGTGGCTGGTCTCCCCCGCCGCACGGCCGGACGCGGGACGCCCCGACGTGGAGGTGCAGCTGCCCGGTGCACCCGCGGAGGTCCCCCGGCGCCGGCTGGCCTGGATCGCCGTCCTGCTCCCCGCGGTCGTCGGCGCCTCGCTGGCGTGGCTGCTGTCGGCACCGTCGTTCCTCGCCGTCGCGCTGCTCAGCCCGGTCGTCGCCGTCGGCACCTGGGCCTCGGACCGGTGGAGCGGATCCCGCAGCGGGCGGCGGGCGGCGCGCGTCCACGCCGAGGACCTGCAGGCGGCGCGGACCTCCCTGGCCGAGGCCGTGCGCGCCGACGTGCGGCTGGCCCGGCGGGCCTGTCCCGACCTCGCCACGCTGACCGCGGCCGCCCGCCGCAGGACCAGCCTGCTGTGGCACCGCAGTACGGCGGACCCCGGCGCCCTGGTGGTCCGCGTCGGCACCGGGCCCGGGCCCTCCCGGGTGTCCCGTGTCGAGGACGGCCGTCGCGTGGCCGAGCCGGCCGCCGACCTGCCGGTGACGGTCGACCTGGGGAGCACCGGCGGCCTGGGGGTGACCGGGCCGCGCGGGCCGGCGCTGGGCGTGGTGGCCGGGGTGCTCGCCCAGCTGGTGACCCTGTGCCCGCCCGGGGACGTCGACGTCGCGGTGCTGACGACGACCGGCCGGCTCGGCGACTGGTCCTGGACGCGCTGGCTGCCGCACGTGGCGCCGGGGTCGGTGCACGTGCGGCCGGCGGCGGAGGCGGCCGCCGCCGCGGCGGACGCCGCCCTGCTGTCCTGGCTCGGCGGACTGGCCGGACAGCCCGGCCGGCCGGGCCCGGCGGCGCCGCACCCCGGCGCCCGGAGCCGGCTCGTCCTGGTCGTCGACCGGCCCGTGGACCCCGTGCTGCGGGCGGCCCTCCGCGGCACCCGGGACGCCGGCGTGGTCACCGTGGGCCTCGCCGGGGCGGTGGAGCAGCTCGCCGGGAGCGCCGACGCCGTCCTCCGGGTCGGCGGGGAGACCGGCGACACCGGGCTGCTGGACCTGGGTGCACCCCGCCGGGCGGAGCTGATCGTCGACCGCCTGCCGACCGGGGTCGCCGGACGCCTGGCGCGTGACCTGGCCGCGCTGGCGCCGGTCCGGCCGGCGGCGGCGCTGCCGGCCGCGGTCCGGCTGCTCGACCTCGCCGGCTGGGAGCCCGCCGACGCGGGTGTCCGGGTGGACTGGTCGCGGAGCCGGTCGTCGCTGCGCGCCTCGCTGGGGATGACCGCGGACGGCGTCGCGCAGGTCGACCTGTGCCGCGACGGGCCGCACGCCCTCGTGGCCGGGACCACGGGCTCGGGCAAGTCCGAGCTCCTGCGGACGCTGGTCGCCGGTCTGGCGCTGGCCCACCCGCCCGACCGCTGCTCCTTCCTCCTGGTCGACTACAAAGGGGGCGCCGCCTTCGCCGAGGCGGTGTCGCTGCCGCACACCGTCGGCGTGGTGACCGACCTCGACGCGGCGGCCACCGCCCGCGCCCTCCGGTCCCTGACCGCCGAGCTCACCCGCCGTGAGGCGCTGCTCGCCGCTGCCGGCGTCCCCGACGTCGCGGCGCTGCCCCCGGAGGTGGAGCTGGCGCGGCTGGTGATCGTCGTGGACGAGTTCGCCGGCCTGGCCGAGGAGCTCCCCGACTTCGTCTCCGGCCTGGTCGGCATCGCCCAGCGCGGCCGCTCGCTCGGGGTCCACCTGGTACTGGCCACACAGCGGCCCGGAGGCGTCGTCTCGCCGGAGATCCGGGCCAACTGCTCACTGCGGCTGTGCCTGCGCACCACCGACGAGGCCGACTCCCGCGACGTCCTCGGCACCCCGGAGGCCGCGATCCTGCCCGTGGACCGTCCCGGCCGCGGCTTCCTGCGCCTCGGCGGCGCCCGGCCCGTGGCCTTCCAGGCGGCCTGCGTGGCGCTCGGCACGGCCGAGCGGGGAACCGGCCCGGGCGTCCGCCGCTGGACGTGGCCCGCGCCGCCGGCGGCACCGGCCGTGCGGTCGGCGACGGGGGCCGGCCCCGGCGACCTCGCCCGGATCGCCGCCGTCACCACCGAGCTCGCCGACCGCACCGGCCTGCACCGCCCGCACCGGCCGTGGCGCCCGGCGCTGCCCCACCGGCTCGAGGCCGCCGACCTCGCGCCCGCCGCCGCGTTCCCCGGCGGCCTCTCCCCCGGCGGCCTCCCGCCCGGCGGCACGGGCGCTGCGGCACGGCCTCCCACGCACCTGGTCGTCGGACTGGTCGACCACCCCGAGCGGCAGTCGCAGGAGCCGCTCGTCCTCGACCTGGCCCGCGGCGGTGGCTGGCTGGCCGTGGGCGGCCCCCGCAGCGGCCGCACCACGCTGCTGCGGACGGTCCTGGCCGAGGCGGTCGGGCAGCTGGCGCCGGACCGGCTGCACGTGCACGTCCTCGACCACGGTGGCGGCGCGCTCGGGGCGGCGGCCGCACAGCTCCCGCACACCGGGACGGTGGCCGGCGCCTCCGGCGCCCTCCGCACCGTGCGGCTGCTGGCCCGGCTCGCCGAGCAGACCGCCGCGCGCCGGGCCGACCCCGCTGCTCCCGGCCCGTCGGTCCTCCTGCTGGTCGACGGCGTGGAGTCGCTGACGGCGCAGCTCGACGAGGCGGTCCCCGGCACCGGGTCGGCCGAGTTCCTCCGGCTGGTCCGCGACGGCGCGGCGGCCGGGCTCACCTGCGTCATGACCGCCGACCGCGCGGTGCCAGGAGGACGGCTGGCCGCGGCCGCGGGGACCCGGCTGGTCCTCCCGCTGGCCGACCGCGCCGACTACGCCGTCGCCGGCATCCCGGTGCGGTCCGTCCCCGGCAGCCGGCCCCCCGGGCGGGCCCTGCTCGGCGAGGAGGCGCGGGAGTGCCAGGTGGCCCTCCCCCGGCCGCTGCGGCCAGCCGCGCCGACCGGGACGCACGTACCTCCCCCGCTGCGCATCCCGGAGCTGCCGGCCGACCCGGAGCTCCCGACGACCGCACCGGCGCCGCCCGGGGCCCCGGCTCGCCTCCCCGAGGCCCTGTCGGTCGGCCCCGGCGGCGACGAGGGGACGGTGCTGACCGTCGACCTGCGCCGCACCGGCGGGCTGCTCGTCGTCGGCCCGCCGCGCAGCGGCCGGACCGCCGCGCTGCAGGCCCTCGCCACGAGCACGGCCGCGGCCGGCACGGCCGTCCTGCGCGTCACCCGCGGCCGGCGCGCCGTCCGCGGTCCGGCCGGCGCGCGGACGCTCACCGCCGACGACGTCGGGGGCTGGCGGGCGTGGCTCGAGGAGCTGGACGGCCGGCCCGGTGCCGTCCTGCTCGACGACGTCGGCACGCTCGCCGACTCGGCCGTGCTCGCGTCGATGGCGTCGGCCGACCTGGGCGACCGGGACGTCGCGGTCCTCGCGGCCGGTACCGCCGGGGAGCTGTCCGGCGTCTTCCGCGGCCCGGTGGCCGACCTGCGCCGGGGCCGCAGCGGGCTGCTGCTGTGTCCCGGCCCGGGGGACGCCGACCTGCTGGGCGTCCGGCTGCCCCGTACACCGGTGCCCGTCCGTCCCGGGTCGGGCTGGCTGGTCACCGCGGGTGCCGCCCAGCGGGTGCAGGTCGCCCGCCACCGCGAGCCCCTCCCCGTCGCCGGCCGGGACGAGGAGGCCGCGTGAGCGCCCGCTCAGAGCAGCTCGAGCGCCGGTCCGATCTCCTGGTTGGCGTACCAGGCCAGCTCGTGCCCCTCGGCCTGGTCGACGGCGAACTGGGCGTCGTCGCTGCCGAGGTCGGCCTCCAGGACGACGGCCACGGCCGCGCGCACGTCCTCCTCGGCCTCGGCGCCGTCGACGTGCGCGCTGGCCACGTCGCCGAGCGCGACGTCACCGGTGACCCGGACCGCGCCCGGGTCGGTGTCCGCGTCGTCGATCGGCTCGACCGCGGCGTCGGGCACGTCGACGGCGAGCACGACCCGCCGGCGCGCCGCGGTGGGGTCGACGTCGATGAGCCGGAGGCTGGCCCGGGCCGCGGCCAGCAGCGCCGCGTACTCCAGCTCCTCGACGTCGGCCCCGGCATCGCTGAGCGCGTAGTACTCCCGCAGCCCCGGGGTGACCGCGAACCCGGTGTGCGGCCCGGGGAGCCGGCCCTCGTCCACGAGGGTCCGCAGGACGCTCGTCGTCGCCGGCAGGTAGATCCGCACCCGGCCGCTCCCTTCCTCGATGAGGGGACGACGGTAGTCCGCCGCCGCCCCACGGCCCGGAGCGCCTCGGACGCGGCCCGGACGAGGACCCGCCGTCAGCGCACGGACTCGGTCAGCGCGCCGACCTCCTGCTCGAACAGGTCGGCGAGCACGTCGACGTCCCCGACGCCGTCCCGGTCGGCGTTGAACCCGACGTGGACCCGGCCGTCGTAACTGGTCATCCCGACCGCCAGCCCCTGGCCGCCCACCAGGGGCACGACCGGGAAGACCTCGAGCATCCGGCTGCCGGCCGCGTAGAGGGGCACCTGGGGTCCGGGGACGTTGGTGACGACGAGGTTGAACACCCGCCGCGACAGGCCGCGGGCCGCGCGGGCACCGAGGGCGTGCAGCGTCGGCGGGGCGAAGCCGGTGAGCGCGACGAGGCTGTCGGCCCGCACCGACCGGCCCGAGTCGGTGAGGCTGCGCATCGCGTAGCCCAGGCGCGCCAGCCGCACCCAGGGGTTGGGCTCGCCCACCGGCAGGTCCACCAGGTGGGCCGCCACGCTGCTGCCCGGTTGCTCCCGCTCCGTGCCCGACACCGACACCGACACCGGCACCAGCGCCCGGACGGCGGTCGAGCCCAGCACCGGCTCGCCGCGGGAGAGCAGCCAGTCGCGCAGCGCCCCGGTCAGCACGGTGAGCAGGACGTCGTTGAGGGTGCCGCCGTGCGCGCGGCGGATCGCCTTGAGGTCGTCGAGGTCGGCGCGCGCGACGGCGACCCGCCGCTGCGTCCCGGCCCTCCGGTTGAGCGGGCTGTGCGGAGCGGGGACGACGGCCGAGCGCGCGGCGCGGACGAGGCCCCCGGTGGTGCTGCGCAGCCGGGCCGCGGTCGAGCGCAGGTCGCCGACCGCCGACCAGGCCGTCTCGACCACCGCCGTCGGCCGCTGCACGTACTCGGCGACGGCGTCCGCGACCAGCTGGACGCGACCGGGCACGCGGCGAGGCGCCCACTGGTCACCGGCCGGCACGCGGGCGGCGCGCCGGAGGTCACCGCCCGCCGGGTCGTCACGGGTGGAGTCGAGCAGCACCTGGGCGATGTCCACCGCTCCCAGGCCGTCGACGAGCGCCGGATGGGTCTTGGTGACCACTGCGACCCGCCCCTCGGCAAGCCCCTCGGCCAGGTAGACCTCCCACAGCGGGCGGGTGCGGTCCAGCGGGCGCGAGGTCACCCGGGAGACGAGGTCGAGCAACTGCGCCTCGGTGCCCGGACGCGGCACCGCCGAGCGCCGCACGTGGTAGGCCACGTCGAAGTCCGGGTCGTCGGCCCAGACCGGGTTGGCGAGGTGCCCGGGCACCGGCACGACGCGCTGCCGGTAGCGCGGCACCAGGGGCAGCCGGGCCTCGATCAGCTCGGCGAGCGCGTCGAGCCCACCGTCGACCGGCTCGAGGACCAGGACACCGGCGACGTGCACCGGGGCCCCGGCGTCCTCGAGGTACAGGAACGACGCATCCAGGGTGCTCAACCGCTCGGTCATCGTCCTCCTCCGGCTCGGGGTCCACGCTACGTGGGGCGCCGGGCCGGGGGCGGCCGTCGGGTCCGGCGCCCGGGGTCACCCGGCGCGCCGCCGGGGCCGCCGACGGCCGGCTGCGGGTTCGGGGACCTGCGCCAGGGCGGCGGCCAGCGACCGCAGCCCGGTCCGCAGCGGCGATGCGGGCGCCACCTCGGCGAGGGTCCGGCCCGAGGCGAGCGCGGCGTCGGTGGCACGGCGGTCGGCCGGCAGGAACGCGCGGACCTCCCGGCCGGCGAAGCGCCCGAGCGCCTCGCCGATCTCCCGCCGCGGGTCGCCGGGTACCGGGCCGCGGCGCACCTGGTTGACCACCACGGCCGGCTCCACCTCCGGCAGGAGGTCGCGCAGCTGACCGAGCGCCCGGATGGTCCGCTGCAGCGCCACCGGGTCGGCGCCGCTCACGCAGAGGACGACGTCGGCCGACTCGAGCACCGACACGGTCGCGCCGTTGCGGCGGGGCGCGGCGGTGTCGAAGGACAGCTCCTCGTCCTCCTCGAGGTTGAAGGCGCAGTCGACCACCGTGAGCTCGGCCGACCGGCGCGCCTCGTCGAGGACCGCGGCGACCGCCCGGGGGCGCAGCTCGGGCCAGCGGTCGGCCCGCGCCAGGCCGGTCAGCACGCCCAGGTGCGGCCGCACCGACCAGGCCAGCCGGCCCAGTCCGGACCCGTCCAGGGTGCCCGCCGCCGCCTGGCGTGCCGCTCCGGCAAGCCCCGGCGACTCGTCGAGCAACCCGAGCACCTGCGCCACGACGCCGCCGTACACGTCGGCGTCGACCAGCAGCGTCGGGACGCCCAGGCGGGCGGCCTCGTCGGCCAGGCCGACCGCGACCGTCGTCCGGCCGGGAGCGCCGGTCGGACCCCACACGGCGACCACCCGGCCGCCCGGGGGACGCCGGTCGTCCGGCCTCGTCCCACCCACGTGCGGGGCGGGCAGGGCCGCGCGCGGGTCGGCGACGTCCCGCCCGGCCGGCGCGCCGCCCGCCACGGCCTCGCGCAGCGCGCGGACGACCTCCTCGGGAGCGGCGTCGGCGGGCAGGACCGTGGGGACGCCGAGTGCCCGCAGCCGCTCGCCGGCACGCTCGTCGTCGGGGTCGACCAGCCCGACCACCGCCACCCCGGCGGCGGCGAGCCGGGCGACCGCGTCGGCGTCGAGCCGGCGGAGGTCGGCCGACAGCAGGGCGGCCTGCGCGGTGCCCGTGGCGGCGGTGGCCAGGAGGTCGGAGGCGTCGACGCAGCGGCGGACGACGGTCACGCCGTGGTCGACGCGGTCGAGGGCGCCGACGAGCGCGGACTCCCACGCGGCGCCGGTGACGGCGGTGACGACCTGCAGCGCCATCAGACCGTGGGTCCGGCCGACGTGCCCGACACCGGCGGGGCGGCCCGTGCGGACGGGGTCGCCGCGGACGGGGTCGCCGCGGAGGGCGTGGTTGCGGACGGCGTGGTTGCGGACGGGGTGGTTGCGGACGGGGTCGCTGCGGACGGAGTCGCTGTCGGAGGTCGGGGCGAGGCCGGCGCCGACGGGCCGGCGCCGCTCGCCGCGGCGCCGGTCGCGCCGTCGACCGACCCGTGCACGACGACGACCAGCGGCCGGCCGCCGATCGCGCCCAGCACCCCCGGCGCCTGTGCGGTCGGCACGGCGACGACCACCTGGACGGTGGTGGTCGCCGTCGACAGCACACCCTCCGTCCGGCCGCTCACCGCCTGCACCGGTGCCGCCGCGACCACCGGGACCACGCCCTCCCCGGTCGTGGTGCCGGCCGGGTCGGTGATGCCGTAGACGTCGACCACCTGCCCACGCACCAGGCCGGGCGGCACGTACCCGGCCTGGACCGGCAGGGCGACCTGCACGAGCTCCTCGGGCTCCTCCAGCGCCGTGCGAGGCAGCAGCTCCCCCGCGCGCACCGCTCGCGCCAGCGTCCGCCCGGCCGGGTCGGTGCCGGTGGAGAGGTAGGCGCCCGCGGCACCGCCGAGCCGCACGTCGACGGCGACGAGGTCCCCGGGGTCGAGCTGGGTGCCCGCCGCCAGGTCGCCGGCCACGGACCACACCGGCACGGTCGCGTCGGCCGCCGTCACGACCCGGGCGCCCAGGAGCACCGAGCCCAGGACGAGCAGCACGCCGAGCACCAGTCGCAGGTCCAACCAGCGCGGCGGACGCACCCGCCGCGGCACCGGGCCGGCGACTCCCTCCGCGCCCGTCGCGGGGGCCGGGGCCGTGCGTGTAGCAGCGCTCACCCGGCGCTCCTCCCTCCGTGTCCGGGGCTCCCCGGACGCCCACCGTCCCGGCGGGCGCGCGTCCGACCGGCAGGTGTGCGCGGTCGGGTGCAGATGATGCGGTACGGACGCGGTCGCGTGCACCGACCGTCCACACGTTCGGGTGTGGACAGGATGCGCCCGGGTGAGCGTCGTCCTGACAGACTGGCGGCAACGGACGGAGACCCCATGCCCTCACCGCGCTTCCTGACCCTCGACGACGTGGCCGAGGTCCTCAACGTCTCGTGGTCGCAGGCGTACGCGCTCGTGCGGCGGCGGGAGCTGATCGCCATCCAGATCGGTGGCCGCGGCCAGTGGCGGGTGGAGGTCGACGAGCTCGAGCGGTTCATCCAGCAGAAGTACGCCGAGGCCCGCGCCGGCGCGGTGCCCGCGCCCGACGAGCTGGCACCCGAAGGCGACGGTCCCGACGGCGGCGGCCCGGGCGGGCAGCCCGACGACGAGCCGGCCGCAGCATCGCCGGGCCGGTCCCCCGCGCGGGGACGCCGCCGCAGCTGACGTCAGGCGGCGCCGGGCGCCAGCGTCCGCACGACCGTCACCGCCCCCAGCGCCACCGCCCGCACCCGGCGGACGGCGGCCGGCCGGCGGAACTCGTCGGCCGCGTGCTCGGCCAGTTCGACGAAGTCCGCGCCGACGCGGTCGAGGGTCCCGGTCAGCGCACTGCCGTCGTCGAGCACCAGCGCCACCGCACTGCGGTCTCGCACCAGCCCGCGCAGCGCCCGCCGCAGGTCCACCACCGCCCGCACCCGCGACGCCGGCTCCGGCGCCGCTGTCGTCCGCACCAGCCCGGTCACCGCGAGCAGGGCCGGCAGCGACACCAGCACCTCCCGCCCGGCGTCGTCCTCCAGCAGCAGCCAGTCCGGGCCGCACCCGGTCAGCCGCCCCGCCACCTCTCCCGCACCCCGGCAGCGCAGCGACACCCGCGCTCCCAGCGCGCCGGCGAGCCGCTCGGCCAACCGGACCGCGCCGGTCTCCGCCCGCGCCCGTGAGGGCAGTTGGGCCCACTCCTCGGCCGCTTCGGCCTCCTCGAACTCCGCCTGCAGGTCGGCGAACAGCTGCTGCCAGCGCATGTCCGAGAGCCTAGATGGACGTCGTCTCTTGCGTTTGCACGCGTTTGCTTGGTTCAGTGTGTCGTCTGCTTCGACGAGGAGGTCCCGTGTCGGCACGTCGACTGGTCGGCACGACGGTGGTGATGACCGTGGTGGCCGTGGTCCTGCACCTGCTCAGCCCCGACCTGGCGTGGATGACCGCGGGCAGCGGTGGCCTGCAGCGGGCCGTCGACGCCGCCGCGCCGGAGACCCTGCTGCTGAGCGCGGTCGCGGCCGTCGCCTGGCTGGTCTGGGCCTGGGGCGCCCTCGGGCTCGTCCTCACCGCGCTGTCCGCGTCGCCCGGGCTGGCCGGCACGGTCGCCCGCGCCGTCCTGCGCGGTGTGCTGCCGGCCTCCGCCCGTCACGCCGCCGCCCTGGCCCTCGGCGTGGGACTGGCCACCGCCCCGGTGCTGACCGCCTGTACGACGGCGGCCCCGCCGACGGTCGCCGTCCAGACCGTCGCGGTCCCGAGCGCCGTCCCCGACTGGCCGGCCGCGCCCGCGACGGCGCAGCCGGATCCGTCCACGACGGCTGAGCCGGTCCCGCCCGACTGGCCGGCCCCGGAGCCGGGTGACCACGTCGTGCTGCGGGGCGAGTGCCTGTGGTCGATCGCCGAGGCCGACCTGCGGGCCCGGACCGGTCTGGATCCGCGCGACCGCGACGTAGCCGCGGCCGTGGCCCGGTGGTGGGCGGCCAACGCCGACGTCATCGGCCCCGACCCCGACCTCCTGCTGCCCGGCCAGGTGCTGCGCCCACCGTCCTGACGCCCCGCCGCACAGCCCGCCGCACAGCCCCGCCCGCACAGCCCCGCCCACCGCACAGCCCGCGACCCGCCATCGTGCGGCCGCTCCCCCGGCCCGCGTCGTCCCGTCCTCCGACCCGACCCCGGGAGCTCCCGTGACCGCACCGGCACAGCCCGCCACCCGTTCCTCCGCCCGATCCGCCGCACCGGCCGCACCCGCCGTCCCGGCTCCGCTGCGGACGCTGCGGCTGGCGGTCGTCCCCGCCCTGCACCCGACCCTCGACGGTCCGGCCGTGGCACTGGTCGACCCGTCCACGCCGCCACCGCGCCCGCCGCACCGACCCGGCCCCCGCCCGGCACCGCCGGGGCAGCGCCGGGTGCCCGTGGACCCCTTCGGGCCGGCGTGGTCCGTGCGGGCCGACCTCCCCGACCCGCGCGCCGCCGGCCGCCTGCTGCTCACCACCACGCTGGAGGCCCTGGCCGGCCGGCGGCCGCTGTCCCAGGTGCAGCGGCTGACCTCCCCCGGCGTGCACGCGGCGCTCGTGCAGGGCCGGCGGCCGGCCTGGTGCCGGGAGGGGACGGCGCCGCTGGTCCTGGGGCCGGTGCACGTGTGCGAGCCGGTCGACGGCGTGGCCGAGGTCAGCGCGGTGGCACGGCGGGCCGGGCGGGCGCACGCGGTGGCCGCCCGCCTGGAGGGCGTCGACGGACGGTGGCGCTGCACCGCCCTGTCGATCGGGTGAGGGACCAGCCGGTCGCTCCCGTGCCCCGCGGACAGCCGCGCCCCGCCGACCCGGTCGGGTCGGCGGGGCGCGGTCGCCGGGGCGCGGCCTCAGCGGCCGGCGGCTCCGTGGCACACCTTGTACTTCTTGCCCGATCCGCAGGGGCACGGCGCGTTGCGGGCCGGCTCCTTGGTGCCGGTGACCGTCGCCGTCTTCGCCGCCTTGGCCCGGCCGCTCTCGCCGGGTGAGGCGTCGAGGCTCGGCGCCGAGTAGCTGAGGCCCTCGGTGCGGTGCGGCTCGTCGAGTCCCTTGACCGCCAGCTGCGGGCCGGTGCCGGACGGCGCCGGCGCCTCCTCGGCCGGAGCGGCGGGCGCAGCCGGGGCGGTGCTCCGGGCGGCGTGCCGACCACCCGGCCGGTTCGCCGGAGCACCGGTCGAGCGCCGGGCGGCGGGCTTGGCCGCCGGCTTGGTCACCGACACCGCGGCCGTGGACGGTGCGGCGCCGTCCCCGTCGACAGCGGCCTCAGCACCAGCAGGCGCGGCAGCAACCGGCTCAGCAGCAGGCTCGGCGACGAGGGGCCCGGGGGTCGGCGCGGCGGCCTCGGGCGCGGACGCAGCGGCCTCGGCCACCGCGCTCGCGGCCGCTGCCTTGGCCGCCGCCTTGGCCGCCGCCTCGGCCTCAGCGGCCTGGCGGGCGAGCACGCGGGCGGTGCCCTCCTGCGCGGCGGCCAGCGCCTTGGCCTCGGCCTCGGCCTCCCGGGCCTGCGCCTCGGCGTCCTGCTGCTCCTTGGTCTTGACCTCCAGGTTGAACAGGAAGCCGACCGACTCCTCCTTGATGCCGTCGAGCATCGCGTTGAACATGTCGTAGCCCTCGCGCTGGTACTCCACGACCGGGTCGCGGTTGGCCATCGCGCGCAGGTGGATGCCGGCCCGCAGGTAGTCCATCTCGTAGAGGTGCTCGCGCCACTTGCGGTCCAGCACGCTCAACAGCACCCGCCGCTCGAGCTCCCGCATCACCTCCGAGCCCAGGGCCGACTCGCGCTCCTCGTAGGCGTGGTGGACGTCGTCGAGCAGCTCCCGCTTGAGCACGTCGGCGCCCAGCGCGGCCTGCTCGCCGTCGGCGACCCGGTCGAGCAGCTCCGGCACGCCGAACCCGACCGGGTAGAGCGCCTTGAGGCCGGTCCACAGCTGGTCGAGGTCCCAGTCCTCGGAATAGCCGGTCTCGGTGGCGCCGTCGACGTAGGCGGAGACGACGTCGTCGAGCATGTGCTGCACCTGCTCGTGCAGGTCTTCGCCGTCGAGGACCTTGCGGCGCTCGTCGTAGATGACCGTGCGCTGCCGGTTGAGGACCTCGTCGTACTTGAGGACGTCCTTGCGGACCTCGAAGTTCTGCTGCTCGACCTGGGTCTGGGCGGAGCGGATGGCGCGGGTGACCATCTTCGACTCGATCGGCTGGTCGTCGGGGACGCGCAGCGTGGTCATCATCGACTCGAGCATCGGGCCGTTGAAGCGTCGCATCAGGTCGTCGCCGAGGGAGAGGTAGAACCGCGACTCCCCCGGGTCGCCCTGCCGGCCCGAGCGGCCGCGCAGCTGGTTGTCGATCCGGCGGCTCTCGTGCCGCTCGGTGCCCAGCACGTAGAGGCCGCCGGCCTCGGTGACCTCCTCGTGCTCGGCCCGGACCTGGTCCTTCGCCGTCGCCAGCGCCTCGTCCCAGGCGGCCTCGTACTCCTCGGGCGTCTCCGACGGGGAGAGCCCCCGGGCCCGCAGCGCCTCGTCGGCGATGAACTCGGGGTTGCCACCGAGCTGGATGTCGGTGCCGCGGCCGGCCATGTTGGTGGCCACGGTGACCGCGCCGAGCCGCCCGGCCTGCGCCACGATGTGCGCCTCGCGCGCGTGGTTCTTGGCGTTGAGCACCTCGTGCGGGATGCCCTTGCGGACCAGGAACGTCGACAGGACCTCGGACTTCTCGACGCTGGCGGTGCCCACGAGCACCGGCTGGCCGGCCTCGTGCCGCTCGGCGATGTCGTCGATGACGGCGTCGAACTTGGCCTTCTCCGTCTTGTAGATGACGTCGGAGCGGTCCTCGCGGACCATCGGCCGGTTCGTCGGGATGGGGACGACGCCCAGCTTGTAGGTCTGGGAGAGCTCGGCCGCCTCGGTCTGGGCGGTGCCGGTCATCCCGGAGAGCTTCTCGTAGAGCCGGAAGTAGTTCTGGAGGGTGATCGTGGCGAGCGTCTGGTTCTCGTCCTTGATCTTCACCCCCTCCTTGGCCTCGATGGCCTGGTGCATGCCCTCGTTGTAGCGGCGCCCGGCCAGCACGCGGCCGGTGAACTCGTCGACGATGAGCACCTCGCCGTTGCTGACGATGTACTGCTGGTCGCGGTGGAAGAGCTCCTTGGCCTTCAGCGCGTTGTTGAGGTAGCCGATCAGCGGGGTGTTGACCGCCTCGTAGAGGTTGTCGATGCCGAGCTGGTCCTCGACGAACTCCACGCCCTCCTCGGTGACGGCGACCGTGCGCTTGGCCTCCTCCACCTCGTAGTGCACGTCCCGCTTCATCAGCGGCACGATCCGCGCGAACTCCACGTACCACTTGCCCGCGGTCTCGGCCGGGCCGCTGATGATCAGCGGGGTGCGGGCCTCGTCGATGAGGATCGAGTCGACCTCGTCGACGATCGCGAAGTGGTGACCGCGCTGCACCAGGTCGGCCTTGCTCCAGGCCATGTTGTCGCGCAGGTAGTCAAAGCCGAACTCGTTGTTCGTGCCGTAGGTGATGTCGGCGGCGTACTGCTCGCGGCGGTGCGCCGGCTTCTCCCCGGAGAGGATCGTGCCCACCGACAGGCCGAGGAAGCGGTGCACCCGGCCCATCCACTCGGCGTCGCGCTTGGCCAGGTAGTCGTTGACCGTGACCACGTGCACGCCCTCGCCGCTCAGGGCGTTGAGGTAGGCCGGCAGCACCCCGGTTAGGGTCTTGCCCTCACCCGTGCGCATCTCGGCGATGTTGCCCAGGTGCAGGGCGGCGCCGCCCATGAGCTGCACGCGGAAGTGCCGCTGGCCGAGCGTGCGGGTGGCGGCCTCCCGGACGACGGCGAAGGCCTCGGGCAGCAGCTGGTCGAGGGTCTCGCCGTCGTCGATGCGCGCCTTGAACTCGTCGGTCCTCGCCCGGAGCTCGGCGTCGGTGAGGTCGGAGACGTCGTCCTCCAGGGACTCGATCGCGTCGGCGATCCGGTCCAGTCGTCGGAGGATCTTGCCCTCACCGGCTCGGAGGATTCTCGAGAACACCACGCCACCAGCGTAGGCGGGGCACGCACACCTCAGCGGTCCCGCGCCGCCGGACGGCGGTGCGGGCTGCGGGCCGGGGCCTCAGCGGCGCACGAGTCGCCGCTCCCGGGGGTCGAGGACGACCTCGCGGGCTCCCTCGCGCAGGCCGTCGAGCACCGCCGCCACCACCTCCCCCTGGTCGTGCCCGGCGGGCAGCCGGGGCGGGGTGCCGGCGAGCGCGCGGTCGACCAGCCCGGTGTCGACGTGCGGCGGCCGGACGTCGAGCACGGTGATCGAGCGGCCACGCAGCTCCCGGCGCAGCACCGAGGCCCACGCCGAGAGGGCCGCCTTGCTCGCCGAGTACTCCGCCATCCCCAGCGTCGGCGCGTCGGCCACGATCGCCGACAGCAGGACGACCGCCCCGCCGTCGGCCAGGTGCGGCAGCGCGGCCCGGACGAGGCTCATCGGGGCCAGCGTGTTGACGGCGAAGAGCTCCTCGGTGACGGCGTCGTCGGCGTCGGCGGCCGGGCCGAAGGCCACCACGCCCCACGCGACGACGACGGCGTCCAGACCGCCGAGGGCCTCCGCGGCGGCGTCCACCGCGCGGCGGACGGAGTCGACGTCGACCGCGTCGGCGGGGAGTGCCGGAGCGCCGCCGAGCTCGCCGGCCAGCGCCTGCAGCCGGCCGTCGTCCCGACCGGTCAGCGCCGGCCGGGCGCCGACCCCGGCCAGCGCCCGCGCGAGCGCACCGCCCAGCACGCCCGTCGCCCCGGCCACCAGCACCCGCGCACCCGCCAGCTCCACGCCGCGCCGGTGCCCGCGACGTCGTCGACCTAACCTCGTCGGCGTGGCCCACGACCTGCACGATCTCGGTCCGGAACTGCTCGCCTTCCTCCTCGCCGAGCGGCACCTGGCCACGCTGACCACGCTGCGCGCCGACGGCAGCCCGCACGTGGTGCCGGTCGGCGTCACCTACGACCCCGACACGCGCACCGCCCGGGTGATCACCTCCGGGAGCTCGGCCAAGGCACGGCACGTGCGGGCCGGGCAGGCGCGGGTGGCGGTCTGCCAGGTCGACGGCCGCCGCTGGCTGACCCTCGAGGGGACGGCGGTGGTGCGCGACGACCGGGCCGCCGTGGCCGACGCCGAGGCCCGCTACGCGCAGCGCTACCGCACCCCCCGGGAGAACCCGGCGCGGGTGGTCATCGAGATCTCGGTCGACCGGGTGCTGGGCAACGCGTGACCATGAGCCGGTGGAGCTCACCGGTATCGACCTGACCACCGAGGTGGTGCGCACCGACCGGCTCGTGCTGCGACCCCACCGACCCGACGACGCCGACGCCGTGTTCCGCGCCTGCCGGGACGCGGAGACCCGGCGGTGGCTGCTGGCCCTGCCCGAGCCCTACACCCGCGAGGCGGCCGAGGACTTCGTCACGGGGACCGCGCCCCGCGGGCGCGCGGAGGGCCGCGACCTGTCGTGTGCGATCGAGGCCGACGGCGAGCTGGTCGGCTCCTGCGGCCTGCACCACCTGGACGACGGGCGCCGGCTCGGCCCGGAGATCGGCTACTGGGTGGCGCCGTGGGGCCGCCGGCGGGGCTACGCCACCGAGGCGGCCCGGGCCCTGGCCGACTGGGCGCTCGAGCGGGGCGCCCCACGGGTCCACCTGCTGGCTGACGTCCGCAACGGCACCTCCCAGTCGGTCGCCGAGCGGGCCGGCTTCGTCCGCGAAGGCGTCGTCCGCTCCTGCCTGGCCTACCGCGACGGCACCCGGGCCGACGCCGTCCTGTTCGGCCGGCTGCCCGGCGACTGACGGGCAGGGGCCCGGCCCGGTCGGGCCGGGCCCCTGCCGCGGTGTCAACGCGGGACGGCCGCGGGCTCGGCCGGTTCGGCAGAGGTGTTGTGCTGCTCCCCCAGCGGGGGCTCGACCAGACGGATGAGCCCGTAGTCGAAGGCGTGCCGGCGGTAGACGACGGTCGGCCGGCCGGTGTCGGCGCACTGGAAGAGGAAGAAGTCGTGGCCCACGAGCTCCATCTCGAGGAGTGCCTGGTCGACGGTCATGGGGACGGCGGGGTGGTGCTTCTCGCGCACCACCCGGCCGGGCAGGTGCTCGTCGAGGTCGCTGGCCAACGGCTTGCCGTCGACCTGCTGCTCGAGCGCGGGATCCGGCGCGGCGGCCACGGGCTCGGGCTCGGCGGAGGGACCGGCCACCCGGACGCTGGGTGGGGTGCGCCGGCCGTGGTGCACCCGCCGGCGGTCGTTGGCGCGGCGCAGCCGGTTGTCGAGCTTGCCGGCGCTCAGGTCGAGGGCGGCGTAGAAGTCCGGCGCACAGGCCTCGGCCCGGACCACGGGCCCCTTGCCCCGCAGGGTGATCTCGACGCGCTGGCAGTTGGCCGCCTGCCGGGGGTTCTTCTCGTGGAACAGCTCCACGTCGATGCGCGACAGCTTGCCGTCGAACCGCTCGAGCTGGCCGACCTTGTCCTCGACGTGCTGGCGGAAGTGCTCAGGGACCTCCACGTTGCGGCCACGGACCACGATCTCCATCAGACCTCCCGGTCGTCGGCGGGTGTGACCAACACCACGCTAGTCGCTGCCTCATGACTGCGACAGTCGATCAGGACGCTCACGGAGCGTGATCGGCACGCGTCTCCGCGTCCGTCCGGAGGGTTCCGGCCGGAGGCTTTCCCCGACCCTCCCGGGGAGTGGCGGCGACCACCGCGGCCAGCACCGGCGCACCGCCGGCCGAGGGTCCGGGGGCCAGCGCGGCGGCCGCCTCGGTGAGCGTCGCGCCACTGGTGAGGACGTCGTCGACCAGGACCAGCAGCGCCCCCGGCGGCGGCTCCGGCCCTGGCCGGCGCAGGAACGTGCCGGCCAGGTTGGCCCGGCGCTCGACCACCGAGAGTCCGGCCGAGTCGCGGACGCGGCCGGTGCGGGCCAGCAGCGGGGCCAGCCGGGCGGGGACCCCGACGGCGTGCAGCTCGCCGACGGCGACCGTGGCCAGCTCGCGGACGTGGTCGCGGCCGCGGGCCCGCAGCGACGCCCGGCTCGGCGGCACCGGGACCAGCAGCACCGGCCGCGCGGGCACGACCGCGGCGCCGGCCGCGGCGGCCAGCGCGAGAGCGGCGCCGAGCGGACCGGCCAGCTCGGACCGCCCCCGCTCCTTGAACGCGATGACCGCGGCGCGGACCGGTCCGGCGTAGTCGCCGGCGGCCACGGTCGGTGGCAGGCCGCGGGGTACCCGGCGGGGCGTGGCCACCCGCGGGGAGCCCAGCAGGCGGGCGCACCGCCGGCACAGCACCGATCCCGGCACCCCGCAACCGGCGCAGGTGCGCGGCAACACGAGGTCGGCCAGGGCGGTGGCCAGTGCGGCCAGGGCGGCGCCGTGGGCGCGCACCTGCGGCTGCCCGGCTCCCACTCGCCCAGCCTGCGGTCCGTGCCGGCCCGGGCGGCGGCCCACCGCGGATCTGTGGACACCGGACCACGCCGATCGACCGCGGCCGTCCCGGGTCCCACCCTGCCCCTGCGGAGGTGGGACGGAGGGGTCCGTGGATCAGACCGGGTAGAACGGCTGGTCGCCGGGCACCGGCTGCTGGCCGCGGATGAGCGTCGCCCAGGTGCCGCCCGACAGCTGCCACACCGTGCCGCCGGCGCTGACCAGCGGCAGCTGGCTGGGTGCGGCGGCCAGTGCCGTCGGCGGGCTGGGCAGCCCGGAGGTGGGCACCTCCGACAGCCCCCACCCGTCGACGCCGACGACGTAGGGCGCCACGCCCTCCTCGGCGTCCCCGGCCAGCACCATCAGGCTGCCCGCCGTCGGCCAGGCGACGTCGACGACGGAGCCCAGCGACGGCGCCACCTCGCGCAGGTCGCGCAGGGCCACCGGCCCCTCGTCGGAGCGGACGACGGTGCCGACGAGCAGCGCCGAGCGGTCCGCCCGGCTCACGAGCACGGCGGCGCGCACCCCGTCGGGCGAGAGCTCCAGCGCCGTCGCCCGACCCTGGCCCTGCAGGGTCGGGACGTTCACCGGCTGCGGGGAGCCGCTCGCCGGGACGCGGACCACCGCGCTCTCGTCGCGCACGACCCAGAACTCCGGCCGGGTGGCCGCGACCGTCGGCGCGGAGAGCCGGGCCCCGGCGAGGATCGGCGTGAGCTCCCCGCCGTACGGGCCCGACAGCAGCGTCGTCGTCGGGCCGGTGACCGCCGTGCCGACCATCGAGGTCAGCGCGCTGGTGCGCGGATCGGCCGACACCGCCGCCGCGCTCAGCCCGTAGGCGCCGGCTCCGGCCGGGCCGGGCGCCGGTGACCTGTCGACGGTCATGAGCCGGCCGGCGTCGAGGTAGTGCACCTCGGCGTCGGCGGGCGCCGCGTCGGGGTCGAACCCCGCCCAGTCGTCGGTGCGCTGCACGGCGGGGACCCCGTCGGCCGCCAGCGGCTCGCCGTTGGCCCGGATCTCCACGGAGCTGACGCCCTCGAGCTGGTCGAGCGTCCACACCAGCTGGGCGCACAGCAGCGGCAGCTGCGCCGCCGGCACGTCGCGGAGCCCGGCGAGGTCGACGGTGACCATGGCGCCGGCGATCGTGACGGCACGGGTGAGGGTGACGCCGTCGAGGGCGTTGCGGACGCCGGCCGCGAGCGCCGGGGACGGGCCCTCCAGCAGCCGCTGCACCAGCGCGGTCGGCTGGGCCTCCCCGGTGAGCAGGTAGTGCGGGTCGGGCACCACCCGCTGCCCCGTCGGGTCGACGAAGTAGGCGGCGCGCTCGTCGTAGAGCCGCTCGAAGTCGGGTACGAGCATGAGCAGGCCGTCGGGCGGGTTGGTGATCCGCCACTCGCCGTCGACCTCGACCAGGGTGAAGTCGCGGGTGTAGAGGTCCCCCGCCGAGCCGGTGAAGACGCCGCGGGTGTCGACGCTGCCGACCAGGTCGCCGGTCACCACGATGGTGCCGGCGTCCGCGTTCACCGTGGCGTAGTCGGGACCGATGAGGGTGATGCCGGCCTCGTCGGACCAGGTGTCGGCGGCCTCGGGGGTCAGGTACTCGCGGGCCACCGGGTGCCCGCCCACCGTGCTGGCCGCGGCGTCGACGAAGCCGCGCACGACCTCCTCGGGCAGGGCGCCGCTGAGCGGCTCCTGCGGCTCGATGCCCACCTGGCCGGCGGGCCGGGTCGGCGCCTCGGTGATCTGCACCGGGGCCGACCCAGTGGGCACCGTCGAGCAGCCGCTGAGCAGGACGAGCAGCAGCGCGGCCAGCACGGGCGTCCTGCGGCTCACGGGCGGACCCTCGGCCGGCGCACGATCGTCGGCCGCAGCGGCAGCGGCGAGCCGGTGAGGTCGGCTCCGGCGGTGAGCGGCAGGGTGAGCCGGAACTGCGCACCCAGCCCCGGCTGGCCCCAGACCTGCAGCCAGCCGCCGTGCAGCCGGGCGTCCTCCAGGCTGATGGACAGGCCCAGGCCGCTGCCGCCGACCGTGCGGACCCGGGAGGGGTCGGCCCGCCAGAACCGGTCGAAGACGTGCTCGGCCTCGGCCGGGGACAGGCCGACCCCGTGGTCGCGCACCGTCACCGCCGCCGCCGACCGGTTGGCCACCAGGGTCACCTCGATGGGTTCGCCCGCACCGTGCTCGACGGCGTTGCCGACCAGGTTGCGCAGGATCCGCTCCACCCGGCGGGCGTCGACCTCGGCGACGACGGGGCCCGGCGGGCAGGTCACCGTGAGCTCGCAGCCGTGCCGCGTGGCCAGCGAGGTCATGCCCTCGACCACGCGGCCCACGATCGCCCCGAGGTCGGCGGGCTCCCAGTCGAGGACGGCGGCACCGGCGTCGTACCGGCTGATCTCCAGCAGGTCCGACAGCAGCCGCTCGAAGCGGTCGAGCTCCTCGTGCAGCAGCTCGGCCGAGCGGGCGACGTGCGGGGGGAAGTCGCCGCGGGACTCGTGCAGGACGTCGGCGGCCATCTGCACCGTGGTCAGCGGGGTGCGCAGCTCGTGCGAGACGTCGGAGGTGAACCGCTGCTGCAGCTGGGAGAGCCCCTCGAGCTGGGTGATCTGGCGCTGCAGGCTGTCGGCCATCGCGTTGAAGCTGGTGGCCAGGCGGGCCAGGTCGTCCTCGCCGCGCACGGTCATGCGCTCCTCGAGCTGCCCCTCGGCCAGCCGCTGCGCCGTGCCGGCGGCGCGCCGCACCGGGTCGACGACCAGCCGGGTGACCAGCACGCCGATCCCCGCGACGAAGAGGGTCAGGGCGATGCCGCTGATCGCCACGGTGCTGCGGATGAGGGAGAGCGTCTCCTGCTCCTGGTCCAGCGGGAACGCGTAGTACAGCTCGAGCCGGCCGACCGAGGAGGCCCCGCCGGGCACCGGGGACCCGACCAGCAGGGTCGGATGGGGCTGCCCGGCGTCGTTGGGCACCATCGCGTACTGGCTGTACTGGGCGCCGCCGGCGACCCCGGCGCGCAGCCCCTCGGGCAGCGCCGGGTAGATGCCCGGACGGCTGACCGCGGGCGGCCGCTCGGTGTCCCCCGTGCGGTAGACCATGACGACGTCGAAGTCGCCCGCCGACCCGCCGCGGGTGAGCAGCTGCTGCACCGTGCGGTCGAGGGTGGCGCGCACGCTGGCGGCGTCCCCCGCGGCGATGCCCACCACCTCGGTCTGGGCGTAGACCACCCCGGCCTGGGCCTGGTCGACCGCTGCCTGCTCCTTGACCGACAGCAGCTGGGTGCGGATCTGGCTGAACAGCACCAGGCTGACGATCACCACGACCGTGCCGGCGACGACCATCGTGATCGCACCGATGCGCACGTGCAGCGACGACCGCCAGGCCGAGACGGCGCCGGCCACCGCCTGGCGGGCGCCGCGGCGGACGTGGGCCACGCCGCGGTACAGGCCGCGCCGCAGCGGGCGCGGGTCCTGCGGCCGGCCGGAGCGCGGCGGGACCGTCGTCGGGCCCCCCGCGGGCGCGGCGACCGTGGAGCCGCCGGCGCCGTCGACACCACCGGTCGGCCGCGCCTGGTCGGTGGCACTCACGGGCGGCTCACGGCGGTCCCGCCTTGTACCCCACGCCGCGCACCGTCAGCACGATCTCCGGTTTCTCCGGGTCGCGCTCGATCTTGGCGCGCAGCCGCTGCACGTGGACGTTGACCAGCCGCGTGTCGGCGGCGTGCCGGTAACCCCACACCTGCTCGAGCAGCAGCTCGCGGGTGAACACCTGGCGCGGCTTGCGGGCGAGGGCCACCAGCAGGTCGAACTCCAGCGGGGTCAGCGCGATCGGCGTCCCGTCACGGGTGACCTGGTGGGCCGGGACGTCGATCTGGACGTCGCCGATGGACAGCGTCTCGGCCTGCCCGGTCTCCCCGCGGCGCAGCTGGGCGCGCACCCGGGCGACCAGCTCCACCGGCTTGAACGGCTTGGTGACGTAGTCGTCGGCGCCGGCCTCCAGCCCCTGGACGACGTCGATCGTGTCGCCCTTGGCGGTGAGCATGACGATGGGGACGCTGGACTGGGTGCGGATGTCCTGGCAGATCTGCAGGCCGTTGCGGCCGGGCAGCATCAGGTCGAGCAGGACGATGTCCGGACGGGTCTGCTGGAAGACCCCGAGCGCCCGGTTCCCGTCGGACACGAAGGCCGGGTCGTACCCCTCCCGCCGCAGCACGATGCCGAGCATCTCGGCGAGGGCGGCGTCGTCGTCGACGACCAGGACACGGCCGCGGCTGGGCCCGTTGTGCGGTGCGGTCGGTGGCACGGGCCCATTCTGCGCGACCCGCGCCCGGAAACGCTCCGCCCCGCCCGAGGAATGCCCCGGGCGGGGCGGAACGCGGGTCCAGGCCCCCTGCAGGGTCCGCCGCGAGCCCGGTGACGCGCTCGGACGACCCCCGTGCAGGGTCCCGCCGCGAGCCTGCGAGCGGTGGGGAGGAAAGGGGGTCCTCTCAGTAGCGGTAGTGCTCGCTCTTGAAGGGCCCCTCGACGGGCACGCCGAGGTAGTCGGCCTGCACCTTGGTCAGCTCGGTGAGCTTCACGCCGAGGGCGTCGAGGTGCAGCCGGGCCACGTGCTCGTCGAGCTTCTTCGGCAGGACGGTCACGCCGGGCGTCCGGCCCTCGTAGGCGGCCCGGTTGGTCCACAGCTCGATCTGGGCCAGCACCTGGTTGGAGAACGAGGCGCTCATGACGAAGCTCGGGTGCCCGGTGGCGTTGCCGAGGTTCAGCAGCCGGCCCTCCGACAGCAGGATGATCGTGTGGCCGTCGGCGAAGCGCCACTCGTCGACCTGCGGCTTGATCTGCGTGCGCTCGATGCCCGGGGTGCGGGCGAGGCCGGCCACGTCGATCTCGTTGTCGAAGTGGCCGATGTTGCCGACGATCGCCTGGTGCTTGGTCTGCCCGAGCTGCTCGGCGGAGATGATGTCGCGGTTGCCGGTGGCCGTGATGATGATGTCGGCCTTGCCGATCACCTCGTCGAGGGTGGTCACCTCGTACCCGTGCATCGCCGCCTGCAGGGCGTTGATCGGGTCGATCTCGGTGACGATCACGCGGGCGCCCTGGCCGCGCAGCGACTCCGCGCAGCCCTTGCCGACGTCGCCGTAGCCGCAGACGACGGCGACCTTGCCGCCGATCATCACGTCGGTGGCGCGGTTGATGCCGTCGATGAGGGAGTGCCGGCAGCCGTAGAGGTTGTCGAACTTGCTCTTGGTGACCGAGTCGTTGACGTTGATCGCCGGGAACAGCAGCCGGCCGTCGCGGGCCAGCTCGTAGAGGCGCATGACGCCGGTGGTGGTCTCCTCGGTGACGCCGGCGATGCTCTGCCCGATCCGGGTCCAGTAGCCGGCGTCGGCGGCCAGCGAGCCGCGCAGGACGTCGAGGATGACGCCGTACTCCTCGGAGTCCGCCCCGGTGGTGTCGGGGACGGCGCCGTCGGCCTCGAAGCGGGTGCCCAGGTGCACCAGCAGGGTGGCGTCACCGCCGTCGTCGAGCAGCATGTTCGGGCCCACGACGTCGCCGGACCCGTCGCGGAACTCGAACAGCCGCTGCGTGCACCACCAGTAGTCCTCGAGCGACTCGCCCTTCCAGGCGTAGACCGGGACACCGGCGGGCGCCTCGGCGGTGCCACCACTCGACTCGGGGCCGACGACGATCGCGGCGGCCGCGTGGTCCTGGGTGGAGAAGATGTTGCAGCTCACCCAGCGGACGTCGGCGCCCAGCGCGACGAGGGTCTCGATGAGCACGGCGGTCTGCACGGTCATGTGCAGCGAGCCGGCGATGCGGGCGCCGGCGAGCGGCTGCGCGTCGCCGTACTCGGCGCGCAGCGCCATGAGGCCGGGCATCTCGTGCTCGGCGAGGCGGATCTCCTTGCGGCCGAAGCCGGCGAGGGAGAGGTCGGCGACGCGGAAGTCGCCGTCGGTCAGGACGCGGGTGCCGGTAGAGGCGGTCATGTCGCTCCAGGGTCGATGCCCGTGCTCGGTGCCCCGCCGGAGGCCGGCGGGCGTACGGGTCACTGAGGTGAGCGAGCATGCCGAGGCTTCGGCGGGGCTCGTGCCGTCCTCCAGGATACGCGGGATCCGGCCCGGACCCTCCCCGGCGGTGGTCGACCCGCGGTCGGGACCCGGCACCGGGGCCCGGGGCGACCACCCGCACGCCCACCTGCTCGTGCGTCGAGGTGTGGGCCAGGTGCTCCACGGTCGTGCCGGTCCGGGCCAGCCACTCCTGCCAGGCGCGGTACTCGTGCTCCTCCCAGCCGGCGTGGTCGACGAACTCGTCGAGGAGCAGGACCGGGCCGGCGGCCGGCCGGGGCCCGGCGTGGCGGAGCACCGTCGCGGCCGAGGAGTACGGGTCCGAGTCGACGTGGACGGGGTCGACCGGGCCGGCCGCCCGCGTGGCGCGGCCCCGGCTACTCGCAGCCGACGCCGTCCCCGTCGCGGTCGAGGGCCGCGTTCCAGCCGGGGTCGCCCTCCCGGATCGGGGCGGCACCGGCGGCGCGCACCGCCGCGCAGTCGGCGTACGGATCGGCCGGCGCGGCCGGCGGGACGCCCGGCGGCTCCTGCTGGGCCGGCGACGGGTCGCGGGCGGGGAGCGGCTCACCCGGGCAGGTGGTGAGCACCGCGGACGCCGCGTCGCGCTCGCCGGCGGTCATCCACAGGCCGTAGGTGAGCTTGACGGCGACCTGCCGGGCGACGTAGGCACAGCGGTAGGAGCGGTTCGGCGGCAGCCAGGTCGCCGCGTCGCCGTCCCCCTTGCCCTGGTTGAGCGGGCCGTCGACGGCGAGCAGGTTCAGCGGGTCGTTGGCGAAGGCGACGCGGCGGTCCGCGTCCCACCGCTGGGCGCCCTTCTGCCAGGCGTCGGACAGCGCCACCACGTGGTCGATCTGCACCGCCTCGCTGGTGCCCTCGCCGCGACGGAAGGCGATGGTGCGGCCGGAGTAGGGGTCGGCGAGGGTGCCGGTGCGGACGACGCAGTCGCGGGTGCCGGGCTCGAACGTCTCGCCGGTGAGGTCGCGGGCCAGGACGTCGTTGCGGGTGTCGCAGCCGTTGCGGTCGGTGTCGACCCAGCCGTCGCCGAACCGGTCACGCGCGTAGCCGGTGCGCGGCGCCCGGCCGTGGACCTCGACCGAGCCCAGCGCCTCCAGCGCGCTGCCGCTGACCGCGACCTGAGGGACGGCGTCCCCCGCCGCGCCGGCCGAGGAGCCGTCGAGGTCCGTGCAGCCGGCGCTCAGCACGGCGACCAGGCCGAGGGCCAGCGTGCTCGTCAGCGCCGTGCGGAGGGACACGGTCGACGCTACGTCCGGCGCCGCGGGCGACCGGGCCGCGACACGCGCGCCGGCCGCCGGGGATCAGCGGCGGCCGGTCGCCGTCGTCAGCGGATGTTGGTGGTGGCCCGGTACAGGACGGCGGGGCCGCGGGCGGCGACCGGGACCCCGGCCGGGACGAACGCCGACTGTCCCCGCTCCAGGACCACCTCGTCGTCGGCGCCGGCCAGGACCGCGCGCCCCTCGGCGCACAGCACCACCTGCGGGCCCCGGGTGGTGAACGGGCCGGCCTGCTCGTCGAGCTGGGCGCGGGTGAGGTCGAAGTCCTCCACCGGGACCGGGTAGCGCAGCCCGCCCGGGCCGAGCACGGGGTGGATGACCGGGATCCGGCCGTCGGAGAAGTCGAGCACCTCGATGAGCGCGGCGAGGTCGACGTGCTTGGTGGTCAGCCCACCGCGGAGCACGTTGTCCGAGCTGGCCATGACCTCCACGCCCGCCCCCGAGAGGTAGGCGTGCAGGTTGCCCGCGGGGAGGAAGACCGCCTCACCGGGCGCGAGCTTGAGGTGGTTGCACATCAGCGAGATGACCACGCCCGGGTCGCCCGGGTAGGTGTCGGCCAGCGTCGCGGCCCACCGGTAGGTGTTGATGAACTCGGGGTCGTGCGCGGCGACGAAGCCGGCGGCCCTCCGCGCGACGACGTCGACTAGGTGCGTGCGCCGCTGGCCCGACAGCGCCAGCAGCTGCGGGATGGCGGCCTGCAGCCCGCCGCGGGCCAGCGCGGCGATCGTCGGCTTGAGCTCGGGCAGCTGCAGCTTGGCCAGGCAGTGCAGCGACTCCTCCACCGGCCGGAAGCCGCAGAGGGCCTCGAAGGTGCTCAGGGCCAGGAGCAGCTCGGGCTTGTGCCACGGGTCCTTGAAGGTGCGGGCCGGGTCGTCGTGCCGCACGCCGGCGGCCTCCTCGGCGGCGAAGCCGGCCTGGGCCTGCTCCATCGTCGGGTGCGCCTGCAGCGACAGGGGCGAGTCGGCGGCGAGCACCTTCATGAGGAAGGGCAGCCGGTCGCCGAACCGCTCGACGACGGCCCGGCCGAGCAGCCGCTCGGGCTCCTCGGCGATCGCCTTGTCCAGCGGCCGCCCGTCGGACAGCACGCTGGGCTCGTCGGGGTGTGCCCCCATCCAGAGCTCGGCGTGCGGCCGCTCGGCGGGACTGGGCTGGCCGAGCAGCTCGGGGATCACGGTCCTGCTGCCCCACGGGTAGAAGCGGACCGAGCTGGTGAGCTGCCACATCACGGCGAGGCTACTGGCGAGGTGGGCACAGGAGAACTGTCGTCCTCCTCACCGGCCCAGACGATCCCCCGAGTGGGTCCACCTCGCGTGATCCGCGCTACTCCAGGACGGCGGTCGTGGCCCCCGAGCGCGCGGGGTCCGGCGGGCGCCGCAGGTCCGGCTCGAGGTAGATGACCCGGGCGATCGGCACGGCCTCCCGGATGCGCGCCTCCGCGGCGTCGATGGCGCGGGCCACCGCGCCGGCGGACTCGTCGTGCCGGACGGCGAACTTGGCCGCGACCAGCAGCTCTTCCGGGCCCAGGTGCAGGGTGCGCATGTGGATCACCGACGCGGCGCCGTCGGCCTCGAGCGCCGCGACGATCTGCCGCTGGTGCTCCGGGGTCGCCGACTCCCCGATCAGCAGGCTCTTGGTCTCGACCGCCAGGATCGCCGCGACCACGACTAGCAACAGGCCGATGGCGATCGTGCCCAGCCCGTCGAAGACCGGCTCGCCGGTGAGCGCGGTGAGCCCGACGCCGAGCAGCGCGAACAGCAGGCCGAGCAGCGCGGCGGTGTCCTCGAGCAGGACGACGGGCAGCTCGGGGGCGCGGGCGCGGCGGATGAACGTCCAGTAGCTGACGCCCGGCGCCTTGACCGCGCCGGTCTCCTTGACCGCCGTCCGCAGCGAGAAGCTCTCCAGCGCGATCGCGACGAGCAGCACGCCGATGGCCCAGACCGGCGACTCGAGCTCCTCCGGGTGCTGCAGCTTGTGCACGCCCTCGTAGACGGCGAACAGGCCGCCGACGCTGAACAGCACGACCGCGACGAGGAAGCCGTAGACGTAGCGGTCGCGGCCGAAGCCGAACGGGTGCTGCGGCGTGGCCTCGCGCCGCGCCGTCCGGCCGCCGATCAGCAGCAGCACCTGGTTGCCGGAGTCGGCCACCGAGTGGATGGCCTCGGCCAGCATCGACGAGGCGCCGGTCACCAGGAAGGCGACGAACTTCGCCGCCGCGATGCCGAGGTTGGCGCCGAGCGCGGCGATGATCGCCTTGCCGCCGTGTCCCCCGCCGTGTCCCCCGTCGTGTCCCCCGCTGTGTCCTCCGCCGTGGTCCGCCCCGTGCCCGCCGAGGGCGGCCGGGGACGTCGTGGCGGGTCCCGCGTCCGCTCGGTCGGCGCTCATCTGTTCAGGGCCCTCTCCTGGTCGAGTGCCAGCGCCAGGTAGACGGCGCCGAAGTCGGCCACGGCCAGCTGGCGCGCCAGGCGCGGCAGCCGTCCGTGGCGCTCGGGGTCCCCGTGCTCGGCCAGCCCGCTGACCGGGACGTTGCCCGCCGCGGCGGTGCGCAGGACCTCGGCCATCGCCTCGGCGGCCGACCGGGGCTCGCGCTCACCCCCGCCGTCGTGGTGCGCGGCGTCGGTGTCGCGGATGGTGATCAGCCGCAGCCGGCGCCCCGCGTCGTCGGTGCGGTCACGGAAGAAGTCGTCCTCGCCGTGCGGGGCCAGCGGTCCGCCGAGCACGGCGCGGGCGGCCACCCGCTGGTCGGGGAGCCGGAAGCAGCTGGTGGGCAGGCCCGCCAGGGTGGCCAGCTGGTCGGCGAACCGGGTGGCCGCGGTGTCGGCCAGCGGCCCCTCCGCCACGATGACGGGGAGGGCGTCGAGCAGCTCCAGCGCCAGGGTCTTGGCGGGGTTGACGAACGACTCCCGCGCGGGCCCGCACTCGGCGGCCACCTCGTCGAGCGCCGCAGCGACCGCCTCGCAGTCGGCGGCGCTGTGTCCGACCAGGCCGAGGTCGGTGGCCAGGCGCAGCAGCGGGGTCAGCAGCGACCACAGCGTGGTCTGCCGGACCCGCGAGCGCGGCAGCGGGACGTAGGGCATCCGCGCCGTCGAGCAGGCCGCCCGCAGGGGGGCGTCGTCGGCGCCGATGCCCAGCAGCGACACGCCGCGGCGGGCCGCCTCGTAGGCGGGTGTCACCGCGTACCGGCCCGCGCCGGTCCGGGTGGCGACGACGGCGATGTCGGTCGGGCCGGTCCACACGGGCAGGTCCGGGCCGGGGACGACGTCGACGGTGACCGGGCTGGACGGGCCGAGCAGCGCGCGCAGCACCGAGGCGGCCACCGCGCCCTCGCGCCGGGCCACGATGACCAGCCCGCGCGGACGCCCCGCGGAGGTGATCCGGTCCAGACCGGCCTCGTCGGTGAGCCGCGCGGTCTCGCGCACCTGGGCGCCCGCCCCGGCGACGGCCGGCAGCAGGCCGCGCGGGTCGCGGGTGCGCAGCGCGTCGAGGTCGTCGAGGACCTCCTCGGCCAGCTCGGGCGAGGTCACGGCGCCGCCGTCCCCCCGCCGTCGCGGTGCCGCGCCTCGTCCAGCAGCAGCACCGGGATGCCGTCGCGGACCGGGAAGGCCCGGTCGCACGTCGTGCACAGCAGCTCGCCCGCCGCCTCGTCGACGGTCAGCGGGCTGTGGTGGGTGTCGGGGCAGGCGAGGATCTCCAGCAGCGCCGGGTCCAGGCCCAGCGGCCCCCGGGTCGTCGGCTCCTGCGGCGTGCTCATGCGCGCACCATCTCCAGCACCCGGTCCCTCAGCCGTTCCATCCGCGCCCGGTCGGGCGCCTCCACGTTGAGCCGCAGCAGCGGCTCGGTGTTGCTGGCCCGCAGGTTGAACCACGAGCCGTCGGGCAGGTCGACGGTCAGCCCGTCCAGCTCGTCGACGGTCGCGTCCTCGGCCTCGAACGCCTCCCGGACGGCGGCGGTGCGACCGGCGGCGTCGTCGACGGTCGAGTTGATCTCGCCGGAGGCGGCGTAGCGGCCGTAGGCGGCGGTCAGCTCCGACAGCGGGGCGCTCTGCTCGCCGAGCGCGGCGAGCACGTGCATCGCGGCGAGCATGCCGGTGTCGGCGCGCCAGAAGTCGCGGAAGTAGTAGTGCGCCGAGTGCTCGCCGCCGAAGACGGCGTCGGTGCGGGCCATCTCCGCCTTGATGAAGGAGTGACCGACCCGCGTGCGCACCGGCGTGCCGCCGTGCTCGCGGACGATCTCGGGCACCGCGCGGGAGGTGATCAGGTTGTGGATGACCGTCGTCCCGCGGCCCTTGGCCAGCTCGCGGACGGCGACCAGCGCGGTGATCGCCGAGGGGCTCACCGGCTCGCCGCGCTCGTCGACGACGAACACCCGGTCGGCGTCGCCGTCGAAGGCCAGGCCGATGTCGGCGCGCTCGCGGACGACGGCCTCCTGCAGGTCGACCAGGTTGGCCGGGTCGAGCGGGTTGGCCTCGTGGTTGGGGAAGGTGCCGTCCAGCTCGAAGTACAGCGGGACGACGTCGAGCGGCAGGCCGGCCAGCACCACCGGCACGGTGTGCCCGCCCATGCCGTTGCCCGCGTCGACGACGACCCGCAGCGGCCGGCTGCGCGAGAGGTCCACCAGGGAGCGCAGGTGCTCGGCGTAGGCCGGCAGCAGGTCGCGCTGGGTGATCTCGGCGGTGCGCGCGGGCACCCGGTCGTAGGAGTCGCGCTCGGCCCACTCGCGGACGGTGCCCAGGCCCGACTCCTGGCCGACAGGGGCGGCGCCGGCGCGGCAGAGCTTGATGCCGTTGTACTGCGCCGGGTTGTGGCTGGCGGTGAACATCGCGCCGGGCACGTCGAGGCGGCCCGCGGCGAAGTAGAGCAGGTCGGTGGACCCCAGCCCCGCCTCGACGACGTCGACCCCGCGGGAGAGGACGCCCTCGGCGAAGGCGCGCGACAGCGGGACGGACGAGGGGCGCATGTCGTGGGCGGTGACGACGGCGGTGGCGCCGCTCTCGGTGGCCACCAGCTCGGCGAACGCGGCGCCGATGCGCCGTGCGTCGTCCTCGTCCCACTGGTCGGGGACGACGCCCCGCACGTCGTAGGCCTTGATGATCGCCGACAGGTCCGTCACTGCTCACCCTCGCCTGGACTGCCCGGCCGCTCCACGGCGCCCGGTGCCGGACGACCCTAACGGCGGAGGCGCGGAGGTGACACGGCGGCGCGGACAGCGGCTCCCCCGAGGGGGGCAGCGGGGTCCTTCGTCAGGTGATGTCGGGCAGGACCCGCAGGTGGCCGCGGCGGGTGCCGCGGCCGTCGTCGGCCGGCGGCCGCGGGGGCTCGGGACGGGCGGCCTCGCGGACGGCGTCGGCCAGCGCGAGCAGGTCGTCCCCGGTCGGGCCGGAGTCCTCGACGTCGATCTCGTGCCGGACGACCTCCCAGCCGCGCGGCACGGTCAGCCGCCCGGCGTGGAACTCGCAGAGGTCGTAGCTGTGCGGCTCCGAGAACGTCGCGAGCGGGCCGACGACGGCGGTCGACTCGGCGTAGACGTAGGTCAGGGTCGCCGCCGCCGGTTGCGCGCAGCCGCTGCGCGAGCAGCGACGTGACTGCCTCACCACCGGTTCCTCACGCAGGGCACAGTAGCCGCGTCCCCCGGGTGTCGGCGACAGGCGCACCGGCCGGTCGTCCCTCCGACCCCATCCTCACCACCCATCCAACCCGACGCCCCCGGGCACTCCGGCACCGGGGGCGCGGCCGGCCGGGCGGCGGACCGGCTGCCCTCGCCGCCGGTGGGCCGTACGCTCGCCCCGCCATGAGCCGACCCGACCGCCGCTCCTCCCGCTTCCGCCGCGACCGGCACGGCCGGGGCCTGCGCGGGCGCCTCGTGCCCGGTGACGTGCCGCTCTCGCGCAGCCGCGCCGAGCAGTTCGACGACCTCGTGCTCGACGCCGTCGAGGACCTCGAGCGCCGCTGGGAGCGGGAGCTGGCCGGCGTCGAGTTCGCCGTCGAGGACGTGCCGTGGGTCGACCACACCGACCCCGACGAGGTGGTGCTCGACCCCGACGTCCTCGACGACGGCACGGTGCCGCTGGCCCGGGTGCTGCCGGCGCACCGCGAGGACGGCCGGGACGTGCCGGCGCGGATCGTGGTCTACCGGCGGCCGCTGGAGATCCGGGCGCACGACCGCGACGACCTCGCCGACCTGGTCCGCGACGTCGTCGTCGACCAGGTCGCGGTGCTGCTGGGCCGTGACCCGGAGGAGATCGACCCCACCGCGTGACGAAGGACCCCCTCGCGCCCCACCGCTCGCTCCGCTCGCGGCGGGCCCCTGCGAGCGGGCCGTTCCCTCACCTCGCCACCGGGCTGCCGAGCTCGGCGGCCATCGCGCGAGCCTCCTCGAGGCGCGCGCGGGCGAAGGCGGCGTCGAGGCCGTCGCCGCGGTCGGACCGGGTCAGCCGGGCGACGAGCTGCTCGAGGGCCACGGCGTGCCAGAGCAGCCCGACGTCGGGCTCCTCCCACCCGGCGGTGCGGGCGAGCACGACCTCGCCGACCTGGGCGCGGTCCTGCGCGTCGGGGGTGGTGGCCCACAGGGTCAGCAGGTCGCGGTGCCGGGGCGCGGGGCGCACGCCGGACCACTCGAGGACCACCAGCCGGTCCTCCCCCTCGGCACCGGCCGGGTCGGGCGCCGGGACGTCGATCACGGCGTTGGCCGCCCGGAGGTCGCCGTGGCCGGCCTCCGACAGCGGCAGCTGCGCCGCGGCGGCGCGCACCGCCCGCAGCTCGCCCAGGCGCACGCCGCCGCGCAGCAGCCGGCCGGTGTCGCCCACCGTGGCCCGCGCCCGGCGCAGCGCCGGGCCGGCGGGCGGCGCCCACGGCTGCCCGGGCGGGACCGGCAGCGGCGCGATCCGCACCGCCGCCTCGACCGCGGCGGCCGTCCACCGCGGCCCGCCCGAGGGACCCGGGTGCACCCGCCGGGACAGCAGCCAGCGGCCGTCGTCGGCGGCGGCCAGCACCTCGGGGACGCCGACCTGCCGCTCCTCGGCCCAGCGCCGGCCGCGTAGCTCCGCGCGCAGCCGCCGGCGGCCGCTCTCGGTGACGGCGAGGTCGAGGACCCGGTCGGCGAGCACCCCGTGGACGACGCCGAGCCGCGCGGTGTGGTCGGCGACGGCCACCACCGGCTGGTCGACGCCGAGCTCGGCCAGTAGCGAGGTCACCCGCTCGCGCATCCCCGCCGCCGGGCCCGACGGCCCCGGTGCTCCTCCCGCTGCGCTCCCGGCCACCCCGGGATGGTGGCAGGAGCCCCGGGCGCCCGCACGCACCTCCCGCCTCCGGCAGGGCCGGGACGCCGGCCCTGGGATGCTGGCGGGGATGGACTCCCCCGCGCCGGTCGCCGCCTGGGTCGTGCTCGGCGCGGCGTTGCTGGCGCTGGCCGCCGTGGCCGCGGGACTGCTGCTGACCCGCCCGCGGCGGCCGGTGGGCGAAGTGGTCGGCGACCGCCCGGAGCCGCCCGGGCCGCCCGGGCCCCCCGCCCGCGCGCGCTGGGCGCACGACGACCTGCCGTCGTTCGCCGCGGCACCACCGGGCACCCCGGCCGTCCCGGAGGCGGAGGCGCCCGGCCCGCCGGAGCCGCCGGTCGCGGCCGGGCCGGCGACGCCGGACCCCGCGGGCCGGGCGGTGGCCGGCCTGGCCGCCGCGGCGCTGGCGCTGGTGGCCGGGCTGGCCGGGCTCACCCTCGCCGCCGGGGACGACCCGGCGGGGCGGCCCGCACCGGCTGCGACGGCGTCCGCACCGGCCCCGCGCCCACCCCCACCGGCGCCCGCGCCCCCCGACCTGCCCGCCGTCCCGGCCGACCCGCTGCCCGGCGAGCAGGGCGCCGGAGCGCTCGCGGCGCGCTCAGTGCCGCTGGGCGACGACGGCGTCACCGCCCGGCTGGCCCTGGGCGGTCTGGTGCTCGAGCACCGGTCGGTCGGCGTGACCGTCACCCACCCGTCGGTGAGCGTCACCGTGGGCCCGGACGGGACGGCGCTGGCGCACGTGCGGCTGCCCACCTGGAACTGCCTGGGCACGACCGCGCCGCCCGACCCGCCGGCGGCCGGCTGCACCCCGACCGGTGTGGAGTACGCCGACCTGCCCACGCCGGCGCTGGGCGTGACCCGGGACGGCGACGCGCTGCAGCTGACCGGGCGCTTCCCCACCTACACGCGCCCGGCCGGGACGCCGGCGGCCTACACCGGGCGGGTCTACCCGCTGACCGTGACCGTGGCCCCCGCGACGGCACCGGAGCACGGCGAGGCGCCGGCCGAGGGCGCGCTGTTCCTGGGGACCGAGCGGGCGCAGGCCCTGCCCGACCGCACCCTCAGCCGGATCCGCGACGCCGGCTGAGCGGCGGCTCCGGCAGGAGACCGGCCACGCGGTCGAGGACCCCGCGCAGGACCCGGCCGCGGCCGTCGACCGCCAGCCCGACCGACGGCGCGCCCGGCTCGGTCCCCAGCCCGCCGACCGCCGACCAGCCCCACCACGGCAGCCGGTCGTCCCCGTCGAGCAGCGTCAGCAGCCCCGCGCGCAGCCGGCCGTCCTCGTGGACGGCGGCCACCTCGACCCGGCCCAGCGCGGCGTGCAGGCGGGCGGCGGCGCGGACGAGGTCCCGTGCCCGGCGGTCGCGCTCGCCGGCCAGCAGCGCGGGCAGCACCCGGTCGACGTCGCGGGCGTCGCGGCTGCGCACGACCCGCCCGCCGTCCGGCGCGCCGTCGTCCCTGGCGTCGTCCAGGCCGTCGTCCAGGCCGTCGACCAGGCGGGTGCTGCGGGCGGTCGCCAGCCGCGCGTCGGGCCGCAGCCGGACCAGCGCCCGCACGGTCGGGTCGCCCATGGGCAGGCCGGCCAGCCGCAGTCGCCAGGGCCGGCGCAGCGCGGTGAGCACGCCGAGGACCCCGGCGGCGAGCCGCTGGGCGGCGTCCTCGTCGCGGGCCAGCAGCCGCGCGGGGGGCCGCCCACCGGGCACGGGCAGGCCGTCGCCGGGCAGGGTGGCGGTCACCACCGGGCCGGCCGTGGCCAGCGCCAGCAGGGCGAGCGCGTCGGGCCGCCCGGACCCGCGCGGCTCCACGACCACCGCCACCGGCAGCAGGCGCGGCCGGCGGTGCGCCGACTGCACCGACAGCACGGTGGTCAGCCACGGGGCGGTGGCGGTGACCGGGGCGGCGAGGGTGCGCGCGAGCGGCACGGCGGCCCGGACCTCGGCGGCGGCGCGCGCCCGGCCCACCGCGACCCGCGTGCGCCTGCCCCCGTCGGTCACCGGGTCATCCGACCACACGCTCCCCGTCGTCCGGCCGAGGCCGGAGGACGCCGCAGCCCCCGACGGCGGGGCCGTCGGGGGCTGCGGGGAGTGGACTCGTGGGGGCGGTCGCACGTCGGTGTGTCGGACCTCGCCCGTCGCCTCCCTGCAGGGGAGGCCGGGCGGCCCCCCTGCAGGGGCCCACCCTGAGCCTGCCGAGGGTGGGGGGCAGGGGGTCCTTCTTCAGATGGCGCGGCGGCGCAGGCGGCGGCGCTCCCGCTCGGAGAGCCCGCCCCAGATGCCGAACCGCTCGTCGTTGGCCAGCGCGTACTCGAGGCACTCGGCCTTGACCTCGCAGCCGGTGCAGATCTTCTTCGCCTCGCGGGTCGAGCCGCCCTTCTCGGGGAAGAACGCCTCGGGGTCGGTCTCGGCGCACAGCGCCTGCTCCTGCCACGCCTGCGCGTCGTCGGCCAGGACCGCACCGAGCATCCCCGTCAGCCCCTGGTCGGGCATCCCGGCACTCCGGGGAGCCCGATCCGTCGCGCTGACGTAGTCGCTCAGCCACGAGACCTCTGCCATGACGATGCGTCCCCTCTCGCTGTCGTCCCCGGCGCGGGTCCCCGGGTCCACCCCGGGCGCTCCCGCGCCTCACACCGGTCGGAATTACACGCGTGTCGTTGCCCGAGCGTCAACTCAGCCCGGTGTAAGCGCCGGGCCACAGCAGCCCCACCCGTCACGGCTCCTTCGTCACATCTCGTGCCCCCACCCGACACGCCCGGCGAACAGTGGACAACTGCCCATCGGGCACGATGACTTTCGTGGAGATCGTCGTCCTCGCCGGAGGTGTCGGGGGCGCCCGTTTCCTCACCGGCCTGCGGGCCGTCGCCCCGCCGTCGTCGATCACCGCGGTGGTCAACACCGGCGACGACGTGACCCTGCACGGCCTGCGCATCTGCCCCGACCTGGACACGGTCGTCTACACCCTCGGCGGCGGCATCGACCCCGTCCGCGGGTGGGGGCGGGCCGGGGAGTCCTGGACGGTCAAGGAGGAGCTGGCCGCCTACGGCGCCGACCCGGCCTGGTTCGGCCTGGGCGACCGCGACCTGGCCACCCACCTGATCCGCACGCGGATGCTCGACGCCGGCTACCCGCTCTCCGACGTCACCGCCGCGCTGGCCGACCGCTGGCAGCCCGGGGTGACCGTGCTGCCGATGAGCGACCAGCGGGTGGAGACCCACGTCGTGGTCGACGACCCCGACACCGGCCGCCGCGGCGCCATCCACTTCCAGGAGTGGTGGGTGCGCCACCGGGCCGAGCCGCAGCCGCACGCCTTCGTGCAGGTGGGCGCCGAGCGCGCCCGCCCGGCGCCCGGCGTGGCGGAGGCGCTGGCCCGCGCCGACGCCGTCGTGCTCGCGCCGTCGAACCCGGTCGTGTCGATCGGCACGATCCTCGGCGTGCCCGGCCTGCGCGACGCGCTGCGCGCCACCCCCGGACGGGTCGTGGGCGTCTCCCCGATCGTCGGCGGCGAGGTCGTGCGCGGCATGGCCGACCGCTGCCTGCCGGTGCTCGGCGTCGAGGTCAGCGCCGAGGGCGTCGGCCGCCACTACGGCGCCCGGTCCGACGGCGGGCTGCTCGACGCCTGGCTCGTGCACACCGGCGACCGCGCGCAGCTGCCCGGGGTCGACGTCCGCGCCGTGCCGCTGCTCATGAGCTCACCCGAGGCCACCGCGGAGATGGCCCGCGCCGCGCTGGACGCCGCTCGTGTCCGCTGACCCCGAGGGCGGGCTGCGGGTGTGGCCCGTCCGCGGGCTGCCGGAGTTCTCCCCCGGCGACGACCTCGCCGCCGCGATCGCCGGCGCCGCCCCCTGGCTGGCCGACGGCGACGTCGTCGTGGTGACGTCCAAGGTGGTCTCCAAGGTCGAGGGCCGGCTGGTGCCGGTGCCGCCGGGCGCCGACCGGGAGGCCGTGCGGCAGCGGGCCATCGACGAGGAGACGGTGCGGGTGGTGGCCCGCCGCGGCCCGCTGAAGATCGTCGAGACGCGGCATGGGTGGGTCGTGGCCGCCGCCGGGATCGACGCCTCCAACGTGTCCGGCGACGCGCTGGTGCTGCTGCCCGAGGACGCCGACGCCTCGGCCCGCGCCCTGCGCGAGCGGCTGCGCGCCCTCCTGGGTGTCGAGGTGGCCGTCGTCGTCAGCGACACCTTCGGCCGGACCTGGCGCGAGGGGCTCACCGACGTCGCGGTCGGCTCGGCCGGCATCCCCGCGCTGGTCGACCACCGCGGCGCCGTCGACGCGCACGGCAACCGGCTGGAGACCACGCAGGTCGCCGTCGTCGACGAGCTCGCCTCGGCCGCCGACCTGGTGAAGGGCAAGCTCGACGGCGTGCCGGTGGCCGTCGTCCGCGGGCTGGTCCTGCCCCCGCCGGACGACGACACCGGCACCCGTCCGCTGGTGCGCCTGGGCGCCGGCGACCTGTTCCCCTACGGCAGCCGCGACCTGCTGCCCAGCCGCGCCCCGGCCGCCGACCTGGTGCCGCGGCCCGGGGACCGCGAGGCGGTGGCCGAGGCCTTCCGGGTGGCCAGCGCCGCGCTGCCGGAGTTCCCCGTCGTGCTGCGGCACGGCGGGGAGGGCGACGGCGCCGTCGACGTGCACCTGCCCGAGCGGGCCACCACGACCGCGGCACTCAACCTCGGCGCGCTGCTCGGCGCGGTCGTCGTCCAGCTGCACGCGGAGGGCTGGGCGACGCGCTGGGAGCCGGTGGGCACGCCCGGTGGCTCCTCACTCGTCGGGAGGTTGTGGCTCGGCTCGCCCCGGGCCTGACACCCGCGACTGGGTAGCGTCCGCCGGCATGCGGGGGATCATCCTGGCCGGGGGGACGGGCAGTCGGCTGTTCCCGATCACCCAGGCGGTCAGCAAGCAGCTGATGCCGGTCTACGACAAGCCGATGGTGTACTACCCGCTCTCGACGCTGATGATGGCCGGCGTCCGCGAGGTGCTGGTGATCACCACGCCCGCCGACCAGGCCGCCTTCCGCGCGCTGCTGGGCGACGGAGGCCGGCTCGGCATGCGCATCGAGTACGCGGTGCAGGAGCGGCCCGAGGGTCTGGCGCAGGCGTTCCTCATCGGCGCGGACTTCGTCGGGGACCAGGCGGTGGCCCTGGTGCTCGGCGACAACATCTTCTACGGCGCCGGCCTCGGGACGGCGCTGGGCCGGCTGCCCGAGCCCGACGGCGGGCACGTCTTCGCCTACCACGTGGCCAACCCGGCCGACTACGGCGTCGTCGAGTTCGACCGCGACGGCCGGGTGCTCTCCATCGAGGAGAAGCCGGCGAGGCCCAAGAGCTCCTACGCCGTCCCGGGGCTGTACTTCTACGAGTCCTCGGTGGTCGAGGTGGCCCGCGCGATCACGCCCAGCGCGCGCGGCGAGCTGGAGATCACCGCGGTCAACGAGCACTACCTGCACCGGGGCCGGCTCACCGTCACCGTCCTCGACCGCGGCACCGCGTGGCTGGACACGGGGACCTTCGCCTCGCTGCGCCAGGCCACGGAGTTCGTCTCGGTGGTCGAGGAGCGGCAGGGCCTCAAGATCGGCTGCATCGAGGAGGTCGCCTGGCGGCAGGGCTGGCTCGACGACGCCGGTCTGCGCCGCGCCGCCGAGCCGCTGGCCAAGAGCGGCTACGGCGACTACCTGCTGGGCCTGCTCGACGGCCGCTGAGGGGCGGCGACGATCAGGTGACCTGATCGTGGCGCGTCCTCCCTCACCGTGCACCGTGAGGGAGGACGCGCTGCGGTGCGGGAGGACGGGGTCCGGGGCCCCTCAGCAGCGGCGGTAGTCGGTGGGCGCCGTCCGCGGGCCGCGCCGCGGCGGCATGCTCCCGCCGACGTGCAGCAGCCGGACCACCCGCTGCCGGTGCCCGCGCCAGGGCTCAAGCAGCTCCATCATCCCGTCGTCGTCGGTCCTGCGGCCGGCCAGCGACCAGCCCACCAGGTTCTTGAGGTGGTAGTCGCCGTAGCTGACGGTGTCGGGGCAGCCGTGGGTGCGCTGGACGACCTCGGCCGCCGTCCACACCCCGATGCCGGGCACCGTGCGCAGCCTGCGCTGCAGCGTCGGCGAGTCGCAGCCGCCGTCCGGCTCGAGCGCGTGCGCCACCGAGGCGACGTGCAGCAGCGCCCGCCGCCGGGCGCCGTCGAGGCCGCAGCGGTGCCACTCCCAGTCGGGGATCTCACGCAGCCGGCGCGGCGAGGGCAGCACCCGCATGCCCTCGGGCGCGGGGCCGGGCGCGGGGTCGCCGGCCAGCCGCAGCAGCGCCCGCCACACCCGGTGCGCCTCGACGACGGTCACCTTCTGCTCGAGCACCGCGGGCACCAGGGCGTCCCAGGTGCGCCCGGTGCGGCCCAGCCGCAGGTCGGGCGTGCGGCGGGCGATCTCGCGGACCAGCCGGTGGCAGTCGGGGTCGAAGCCGTCCGGGCAGTCGTCCGCGCCGAGCCAGCCGGGCACCGCCGTCCCGGCCCACTCCGCGCCCGGCCCCCACGCCTGCACGTGCACCTCCCCGCCGCGGCAGGTGATGCGCACCGTGGCCGGCCCGCACGGCGTGGTGGTCGTGCGCCACACGGCGTCGCCGTCCCACTGCATCGCCGGGTCGCCGGCGCTGCGCTGGTGCGGACGCAGGACCGCCCTCAGGTCGAAGCGCCAGTCCGGCCGCCAGCAGTCGGTGAAGTCCGCGCCGTCGAGGGGAGGCGCGGGTGCCGGCGGGGTCGGGGCCGGCGGTGCAGCGGTCACGCGGGTCTCCGGGGACGAGCCGGGGTCAGCGGGCGGCCATGCGCAGGGCACCGTCCATCCGGATGACCTCGCCGTTGAGGTAGCCGTGCTCGACGATGGCGAGCGCGAGCCGGGCGAAGTCGTCGGGGCGGCCCAGCCGCTTCGGGAACGGGATGCCGGCGGCCAGGGCCTGGCGGGCCTCCTCGGGCAGGCTGCCCAGCAGCGGGGTGTCGACCAGGCCCGGGGCGATGGTGCAGACCCGCACGCCGACGCTGGACAGGTCGCGCGCCGCCGGCAGCGTCATGCCGACGATGCCGCCCTTGGACGCGGAGTAGGCGACCTGGCCGATCTGCCCGTCGTAGGCGGCGATCGAGGCGGTGTTGACGACGACGCCGCGCTCGCCGTCCTCCTCCGGCTCGGTGGCGGCCATGGCGGCGGCGGCCAGGCGCAGCACGTTGAAGGTGCCGACCAGGTTGACCATGACGGTGCGCAGGAACGGGTCGAGGTCGTGGGGCGTGTTGCCCTTGCCCACCGTGCGCTGCGCCCAGCCGATGCCCGCGCAGTTGACCGCGACGCGCAGCGGCCGGTCCTTCGTCGTCGCGTCGGCGACCGCGGCGGCGACCTGGCCCTCGTCGGTGACGTCGGTGCGGACGAACGTGGTGTGCCCGCCCAGCTCGGCGGCCAGCGCCTTCCCGCGCTCCTCGTTGAGGTCGACGATGGTCACCGCGGCGCCGCGCGCGGCCAGCGCGCGGGTGGTGGCCTCCCCGAGGCCCGAGGCCCCGCCGGACACGACAGCTGCGACGTCGAAGCTCTGCATGGCGGTCTTTCTACGGCACGGTCTCAGGACACCCGGTGACCGGCCTCACCCGAGGGGACGACGACGTCGGCGACCGCGGGGACGGCGGCGGCCGCGGTCGCCCCGGCGGCGTGCCGGTGCTGCGCGGGCCCGCGGAACCCCGGCGCCACGCCCAGCCCGATGCGCGCCTCGGCCTCGGCGAGCGCGACCTGCCGGGCGAGCCGGACCAGCCGGGCCTCCTGCTCGCGGAACCGGACGCCGGTGCTGCCGACCAGGTAGATGAGCACCAGCGCCAGGACGTAGAGGAGCAGGTCGGTGCCGCGGGTGACCCCCACGGCGTCGGCCGCCCACTGGGTGGCGTCCGGGAAGATGACCGCCAGCACGCCGGCGACGACGGTCGCGCCGGCGAAGAGCTTGCGCCGCGCCTGCCCGCGCAGCGACGCCCGCGAGCGCAGCGACAGGTACACGGCCAGCACGAGGGCCGGCACGAGCAGCCACTTGATGATCACGACCGGCCTCCGTGGCTGATCCGGTGGGCGATCGTGTCGGCCAGGATGTTGACGCTGTTGAGCAGCGGCTGGCCCTTCGCCCGCGAGTAGTCGGTGTAGAGGATGTGCACCGGGTGCTCGACGACGCGCAGGCCGGGGCCGGTCAGCTGCTCCTCGAGCTCCGAGGCGTAGGCCATCCCGGTGTGCGAGAGCCGGATCCGCGCGGCGACGTCCCGGGTGATCAGCCGCAGGCCGTTGTGGGCGTCGGTGAGCTGGGTGCCGGAGCGGCGGTTCATGACCTTGGTGGCCAGCCGCAGGATGAGCTTGCGCAGCGGGCTCATGGTGGTCTTGGAGTCCAGGAACCGCGACCCCATGACGACGTCGTAGCCCTCGCGGATCCGCTCGATCATCGACAGCAGGTCCTCGAGCTGGTGCTGACCGTCGGCGTCGAAGCAGGCGATGTAGCGCGCGTCGGTGAAGCGCAGCGCCGCCTCGTAACCGGTCTGCAGCGCACCGCCGGCGCCCAGGTTGACCGGGTGGCTGATCCGCAGCGCCCCGGCGGCGTCGATCTCCTGGGCGGAGGTGTCGGTGCTCGCGTCGTCGACGGCGATGACCGCCAGGCCGGCCTGCACGAGCTGCTCGATGACGCCGCGGACGACGGGCGCCTCGTTGTAGACGCGGACCACCACGACCGTGTCGTCCCACGGGCCTGCGGGCTGCCCGTCGGGCCGGCCGGCCTGAGCGAGGTGCAGCTGGGGCGCGGTGCCCAGGGGCTGCGCCTGGTCCCCGTGCCCTCGCTCACCGTGCCCGTGCGCCATCGCCCGGGATGCTAGCTCCCCCGCCGTCGCGGGTCCGCGGGACGGGAGTGACCGGGTGGCTGCCAACTGCTGCTCCTCGGAACGGGTGGCGCTCGGCGCCGGGTCCCCGGCGAGGAGCGGCGCGAGCGTGTGGCCGGACGGGGGCGGCGACGGGCACGTGTGGCTCACGGGCACGAGGGGTCTCCGTCCGGGTGCGCCCCGCCGTCGGGTGGACGCGGCGACGCGGCTGCGGCCACGGTAACGGCCCGACCGGCGCGCGCGGGGACGTGCGCGGGGTGGGTGTGACGGAAGGGTCACCCGCGCCGGGTGCACCCGGACGGACGGCGGGCGCCCTCAGCTGTAGCGGGCGCCGAACCGCTCCTCGACGGCGGCCAGCAGCTGCTTGACGCGCTCGGCGTCGCCCACCGGGCAGACCATCGTCACGTCGGCGGTGGCGACGACGACGCTGTCGCGGACCCCGACCAGGGCCACCACGTGCCCCGGGTCGTCGCTGAAGACGATGTTGCCCGCACTGTCGAGCGTCACCGCGAGCCCGGCGACGGCGTTGCCGTCCTGCCCGGCCAGGGTCTGCGCGAGCGCCGGCCACGAGCCCACGTCGAGCCACTCGGCGTCGAGGTCGGCGACGAGCACCCGGCCGGGCTCGGTGGCGGCCGGCTCGAGGACGGCGTAGTCGACGCTGGTCTTCGGCAGGGTCGGGAACACCTCGGCGAGGACGGCGTCGCGCGCCGGCCCGGCGGGGGCGGCGAGGACCTGCGCCAGCCCCCCGGCGGTGGCCGGCAGGTGCTCGGCCAGCGCCTCGAGGACGGTGCGGGCCCGCCACACGAACATGCCGGAGTTCCACAGGTACTCCCCCGACGCGAGGTAGGCCTCGGCGGTGGCGCGGTCGGGCTTCTCCTTGAAGGCGGCAGCCTCGGCGACGCCGGGCACGCCGGCCGGGGCGCCGCGGCGCACGTAGCCGAAGCCGGTGGCCGGCGCGGTGGGCCGCATGCCGAGGGTGACCAGCGCCCGCGGGCGCCCGGCCAGCGCGTCGTAGGCCGCGCCCAGCGCGGCGGCGAAGCGCTCGACGGGGCGGATGACGTGGTCGGCGCTGACGACGGCGAGCTCGGCGTCGGGGTCGGCCTCGGCCACGAGCGCGGCGGCCAGCCCGACGGCGTTGGCGGTGTCCCGGGCCACCGGCTCGAGCACCAGCCGGTCCGGCCGCAGCCGCGGGAGGGCGGCCTGCACCTGCGCGCCGTACCGGGCGGCGGTGCACACCCAGATCCGCTCGGCGGGCAGCACGGTCTCCAGCCGGGCGAAGGCCTCGGCCAGCAGGCTGTGCGCTCCGCCGCCGTCGGCGTCCCCGACGACGTCCAGGAGCTGCTTGGGCCGCGCGGCGCGCGACAGCGGCCACAGCCGGGTGCCCGAGCCGCCGGCCATGATCACGGCGTGCCTCATGCGCCGGCCCTCCGGCGCACCTGGGCGGCGCGGGCCAGGTCGCCGGCACCTCGTCGGCCGCGGCCGACGTCGTCGGCACCTCGTCGGCCGCGGCCGACGTCGTCGGCACGGCGCTGGAAGCGGGCGCCGGCGGCCACGCGGCCGCTGACGTAGGAGACCAGCATCCGGGCACCGAGCCCGGCCCGGAGCGCGCCGCGCAGCGGCGCGTGCCGCCGGCCGGGGTACTGGCCGGCCAGGTAGCGCAGGGCGCTGGTGTGGTGCACCCGCTGCATGCGGTGCGGCTCGCGCCGGGTGGCGTGGCCGCCCTCGTGCACGACGACCGCCGACGGCGCGTAGACGTGCAGGTAGCCGGCCCGACCCAGCCGCTCGGCGAGGTCGACGTCCTCGAAGTACATGAAGTAGCCGGGGTCGAAGCCACCGACGGACCAGAACGCCGCGAGGTCGACGAGGAAGCAGGAGCCCGACAGCCAGCCGGCGGTGCGCTCGCGCGGCGCCTCCCGCTCGCGGCGGTAGCGCGCCGTCCAGGGGTTGGCCGGCCACGCCCAGCCCAACAGCGCGTGCCCCGCGCCGGTCGACAGCCGCGGCAGGTCGCGCGCCGACGGGTACAGCTCGCCCTCGGGGGTGCGGATGGCCGGGCCGACGGTCGCCGCGCGGGGCCAGCGGGCGGCGACGGCGAGCAGCTCGTCGACGGCGCCGGGCTCGAAGCGGACGTCGGGGTTGGCCACCAGGGCGTACCCCTCCGCCGCCCCGGCGAGGCCCGCGTTGACCGCCGCGCCGTACCCGACGTTGCCGCCGGTGCGCAGCAGCCGCACCTGCTCGTACCGGGCCGCGACGTCCTCCGGGACGCCGTCGGTGGAGCCGTTGTCGGCGAGCACGACCTCGACCGGTGACGTCGTCGCGTGCGCCAGGGAGGTCACGAACCCCTCGAGCGCCTCCCCGGGCGAGTAGGTCACCGCCACCACGCGCAGTGGTCGGCCAGCAGCGGAGGGGGGCACGGGGCGACTGTAGAAGGCGCCGCCCTCCCCGCCCCCGCAGGCCCGGGACGGGACCGGCTGGTGTGACCGGTGGGACGAGGGGGACGGGCCCGTCACGAAAGCCGCCGGACACCCCCGCTCGGGCCGGAGCGGGAGGAGCCGCGCCGGTACAGTCGCCAGGCGTGACCTCAGCCCGTCCTGACCTCGTCGTCGTCGGTTCCGGCTTCTTCGGCCTGACCGTCGCCGAACGGGTGGCCAGCCAGCTGGACAAGCGCGTGCTCGTCCTCGACCGTCGCGACCACATCGGGGGCAACGCCTACTCCGAGCCGGAGCCCGAGACCGGGATCGAGATCCACCGGTACGGCGCCCACCTGTTCCACACGTCCAACGAGCGGGTCTGGCAGTACGTCAACCAGTTCACCGAGTTCACGAAGTACCAGCACAAGGTGTACTCGATCTACGCGGGCAAGACGTACTCGCTGCCGATCAACCTGGCCACCATCTGCCAGTACTTCGACAAGAGCTTCTCGCCCTCCGAGGCGCGGACGCTGGTGGCCGAGCAGGCCGGCGAGATCGACACCGCCGAGGCGCAGAACCTCGAGGAGAAGGCGATCTCGCTGATCGGCCGCCCGCTCTACGAGGCGTTCATCCGCGGCTACACCAAGAAGCAGTGGCAGACTGACCCCACCGAGCTGCCCGCCGCCGTCATCGCCCGCCTGCCCGTGCGCTACACGTTCGACAACCGGTACTTCAACGACACCTACGAGGGCCTGCCGGTCGGCGGCTACACCACGTGGCTGCAGAGGATGGCCGACCACCCCAACATCGAGGTGCGGCTGTCGACGGACTGGTTCGACGTGCGCGACGAGCTGCCCGCCGACGTGCCGACGGTCTTCACCGGCCCGATCGACAAGTACTTCGACTACGAGGCCGGCGAGCTCGGCTGGCGCACGCTGGACTTCGAGACCGAGGTCCTGCCGATCGGCGACTTCCAGGGCACCTCGGTCATGAACTACGCCGACGAGGACGTGCCCTTCACCCGCATCCACGAGTTCCGGCACTTCCACCCGGAGCGGGACTACCCGGCCGACAAGACGGTCGTGGTCCGCGAGTACTCGCGCTTCGCCGAGACCGGCGACGAGCCGTACTACCCGATCAACACGCCCGAGGACCGCGCGAAGCTCGAGCGCTACCGCGAGCTGGCCAAGAAGGAGGCCGCGGAGCGGCGCGTGCTCTTCGGCGGCCGCCTGGGCACCTACAAGTACCTGGACATGCACATGGCCATCGGCTCGGCCCTGTCCATGTTCGACAACCGCATCCGCCCGTTCTTCGACGAGGGTGGTTCCCTCGACGGCCGCCTGGAGGACTGAACTATGACGACGATGCAGTCCCCCGTCTCCCCGGAGCGGGTCAGCGAGCTCTCGACCGAGGACTTGGCGTCGGGCAAGGGCGTCACCCTGCTACAGCGGGTGATCCTCCCTCGCCCCGGTGACCCGCTGAAGGTCCGCTCGCTCTATGTCGACGAGGACCGCACCAAGCGGGTCAAGTCGAGGTCGCGCGCCGACGCCACCGTGGCGGCTGGGGCCGAGGTCTCCTTCGCCACCTACTTCAACGCCTTCCCGGCCAGCTACTGGCGGCGGTGGACGGTGCTGAGCCAGGTGGTGCTCGGGATGACCCTGTCCGGCCCCGGCCGCATCGACGTCTACCGGTCCAAGGCCGACGGCAGCATCATCCACGTCACGGGTGCGACCACCACCGGGGAGGACCGCCGGCTGGAGCTCGAGCTCGACCTGAGACCGTTCGAGGACGGCGGCTGGTACTGGTTCGACCTCACCGCCGACGACGCCGCTCTGACGGTCCGGGACGCCGCCTGGTGGGCGCCGCAGGCACCTGAGCGCGACGCGCGCCTGTCGATCGGCATCTGCACGTTCAACCGGCCCGACGACTGCGTGGCCGCGCTGCAGGCACTGGCCGACGACGAGATCGTTCGGGACCAGATCTCCACGGTCATCGTCGCCGATCAGGGCACCAAGAAGGTCCGTGACGCGGCGGGCTTCACCGCAGCCGAGGCCGGCCTCGCCGGCCGACTGCGGCTGGTCGAGCAGGGCAACCTCGGCGGCAGCGGTGGATTCTCCCGGACGATGTACGAGTCGCTGACAGCGACCGACGCCACCCACCACCTGCTGCTCGACGATGACGTGCAGATCGAGCCGGACAGCATCGCCCGAGTCTTCGCCTTCGCGCGATTCGCCAAGAAGCCGATGGTCGTGGGCGGCCAGATGCTGGCACTGCAGGACCGCTCGGTGCTGCACACCATGGGCGAGGTCGTGGCCCCGGACAAGTTCTTCTGGCGGGCCGCGCCCAACACCGAGTACGCGCACGACTTCGCCAAGCAGAGCCTGCGCAACTCCGGCGCCTTGCACCGCCGCATCGACGTCGACTACACCGGCTGGTGGATGTGCCTCATCCCTCGCGAGACGATGGAGCACCAGGGCTTGGCCCTGCCGGTGTTCATCAAGTGGGACGACGCCGAGTACGGCATCCGCGCCCGAGAGAACGGCTTCCCCGTGGCGACGCTGCCGGGCGTGGCCGTCTGGCACCTGTCCTGGAGCGACAAGGACGACACCGCCGGTTGGCAGGCCTACTTCCACACCCGCAACCGCCTGGTGGCCGCCGCACTGCACACGCAGTACAAGCGGGGCGGGACGTTGCTGCGGGACACCTTCAAGTTCGACCTTAAGTTCCTGATCATGCTGCAGTACGCGACCGCGGCGCTGCACCACCGGGCGTACGACGACTTCCTCGCCGGCCCCGAGCGGCTGTTCCCGCTGCTGCCCACCGCGCTGCCCACGGCGCTGGAGCACCAGGGGGACTACCCCGACGGCCGCGTGCTGCCCTCGTCGTCTGACCTGCCCATGCCCTCGATGGGCGCGGTCAAGGCCGAGCGGTTCATGAAGCCGCCGACGACCCCGGCGACGATCGGCCGGACCCTCCTCGCGGCGCTGCTGCACAACGTGCGGCCACCCAAGCCGGAGACACAGGAGCGCCCGGAGCTCAACATCAGCGCTCAGGACGCCCGGTGGTTCCTGCTGTCGCGTCTGGACAGCGCCACCGTTGGTACCGCCGACGGCCGCGGCGTGACCTTCCGGCGCCGGGAGCCGCAGACGTTCTGGCGGATGCTGCGGCACTCGATCCGCGTGCACGCGCGGCTCTACCGCGAGTTCCCGGAGCTGGCCGAGCGCTACCGCGCACACCTCGGCGAGCTCACCTCTCCCGAGAACTGGGAGCGCGCCTTCACCGGCGGGGACGCCCGTCGCTGAGACCGCGGTCGACGGCGGCCCCGCACCCTCTCGGGTGTGGGGTCGCCGTCGTCTGTGTCAGGGGCGGGTGAGGCGTTCTCGACGGCCGGCGCGGGTGAGCCGTCGCCACTCTCGCCAGCCGGTGGGATCGCGGCGGGAGACGAGGAAGAACCAGCCGAACCGGACGGTCTCCAGCGGCCGCAGCCAGCGCATCCCCGGCTGGGCCATCAAGTAGCCGCGGTTGCGATAGGTGAAGTACCGCTTGACCTCGTCGGCCGGGTACTGCGCCGACAGCCGGCCGCCGAGGATCGGCGCGAACTCCGTCGTCCCCTCGGGATGGAGGTAGGCCGCCTGCGGACAAGTGCCGAAGCGTAGGCCGGCGCGCAGCATCCGGCGGTGGACCTCGGTCTCATCGCCGCGGAAGAACAGCCGGTAGTCGGGGACCCCGACGACGTCGAGCGTGTCGGCGCGGAACAGCGCCCCGTTGAACAGCGAGGCATAGTTCGGTAACAGGTCCAGGCCGGCGAAGTCACTGCGGCGGCGGCGCCAGGTCAGGCCGCGGCGGAGCGGAAAGGCCAGCCGCTCGGGGTCGGCCATGTCGGTGACCAAGGGGCTGACCTCGGCCAGCCCGTGTCGGCGGGCGGCGGCGAGCAGGGTCGCGAGCACGGTGTCGTCGGCGGGTCGGCCGTCGTCGTCGGCGCACCACACCCAGTCCGCGCCGGTAGCCAGCGCGTGCAGCATGCCGTAGGCGAACCCCCCGGCACCGCCGAGGTTGCGCTGACTAGGCAGATGCGTGGTCGGCAGGCCACTGGCCGCCACGACATCGGCGGCTGACTCATCGGGGCCGTTGTCGACGACGATCACGTGGTCGACCGGACGGGTCTGCGCGGCGATCGCAGCCAGGCTCCCGGTCAGCAGCTCGCGCCGGTGCCGGGTGACGACGACGGCGACGATGCGCTCCTCCGCCGCCGACTCGGTCGCGGAGGTCACGCGGGCAGGCCCTTGTAGGCGTGCAGCACCTCGTTCAGCTCGCCCTGCTGCTTGACCTGGCCGTGCTCCATCCAGATGGCGGTGTCGCACAGCTCGCGGAGGAACTCGTCGGAGTGCGAGGCGAAGACCAGCAGGCCGGAGCGCTCGACGAGCTCGACCAGCCGCTGCTTGCTCTTCTCGAGGAAGGCGGCGTCGACCGCCCCGATGCCCTCGTCGAGGAGCAGGATCTCCGGGTCGATGCTGGTGACCACACCGAGGGCGAGGCGCACCCGCATGCCGGTGGAGTAAGTGCGCAGCGGCATGCGCAGGAAGTCGCCGAGCTCGGTGAAGTCGGCGATGTCATCGACCCGCGCCTCCATCTGCCTGCGGGTCATCCCGAGAAACAGGCCGCGGATCATGATGTTCTCGAGGCCGGAGATCTCGGGGTCCATGCCGACGCCGAGGTCGAACACCGGGGCCACCCGACCGCGGATCTCGGCCACCCCGCGGGTGGGCTCGTAGATGCCCGACAGCAGACGCAGCAGCGTGGACTTGCCGGCGCCGTTGTGGCCGACGAGGCCGACCCGGGCGCCGTGCTCGAGGCTGAGGGTGACATTCCGCAGCGCCTCGATGACCGGCACCTTGCTGCCGCTGTCGATGTTGCCGCCGACCAGACCCATGACGGTCTTCTTCAGCGAGCGGCTCTTGGCGTCGAAGATCGGGAAGTCGACGCAGGCGTCCTTGGTCGTGATGCTGACCGGACCGGCGCTCACCGTGGAGTTGTTCGACACGCTCACACCCAGTAGGAGACGCGGGACCGGTAGCGGCGCAGGACGAGCATCGTCAGCGCCCAGCCGGCCACGGTGATGGCGAGGACGACCACCCAGTACCGCAGCTGCTGGTCCTGGCCCAGCAGCGGACGGCGGATGATCTCCAGGAAGTGCAGGAAGGGGTTGAACTCGGCCAGCCGGGCCCGTTCGGCGATCGCGGGGTTGGGGCTGTTGATGAGCTCGTCGTAGATCCAGACGATCGGCGTCAGGAAGAACGCCAGCTGCACGACGCTCTGGGTGATCGGCAGGATGTCGCGGAAACGGGCGGTGATGATGCCGACAGCCAGGGCCACCCACGCGCCGTTGACAGCGAGCAGGGCGAATGCGGGGATGGCGTAGACGACAGTCCACTTCAACGGCTGCGGGAAGACCAGCAGCATGACCAGGTAGACGATCAGGTTGTGCGCGAAGAACAGCGTCTGCCGCCAGACCAGCCGGTACACGTGCACCGACAGCGGCGAGGGCAGGTGCTTGATCAGCCCCTCGTTGGCGATGAACACCTCGGAGCCCTCGGCGATGCAGCCGCTGATGAAGGCCCAGACGATGAACCCGACGAGGACGTGCGGCAGGAGCCGCGCCAGCTCGATGTCGAACAGGCCCGAGTAGAGGATGCCCAGCGCGACGGCCGTGACCGCCATGCTGATGGTGATCCACACCGGCCCGAGGACCGAGCGCCGGTAGCGCTGGCGGATGTCCTGCCAGCCCAGGTGTCCCCACAGCGACCGCTGCTCCCAGCCGCGCCGGAGGTCGACGACGGCCGCGGTGAACGTGCGTCCGGCCGGTTGTGCGAGTGCCACGCTGGTCCACGCTACCTGCGGCCCCTGCCCCGAGCCGTCCGCGCTGGGGTCGGCGGGACCGGTGGGACACCCGTTCCGGGAGCACCGCGTGGGGTGGCGGACGGACCGGTCCCGGGTCGCTGCTGTCGTACGGTGGCGAGCGACCGCTCCCCCGGCCCGCGCGGGCCGACCGCACAGTCTGGACCTCCTCCGTGACCTTGCACGACGTCCTCGTCCCGGTGGTGAGCGCACTCGTCCTCGTCCTCCCCGGACTGGTCCTCGCCCTGCTGGCCGAGCTGCGTCCCGGCACCGCGGTGGCGGTGGCCCCGGTGCTCACCTACGGCGTGGTGACCCTCGCCGCGACGGTCGCCTCCGCCGTCGCCTTCCCGTGGCAGCCGTGGACACTGGTACTGGCCACGCTGCTGGTCGGCGCCGGCGTCGTCGGGCTGCGGCTGCTCACCGGACGACGGCTGCCGTGGCACCGGCGGGTCGAGGTCGAGCGCCTGTCCCACCCGGGCTGGCGCGAGCTCGTCGTGATCGCCGGGGTGCTAACCGGGGGCGTGCTCGCCGCGGCCGTGCTGCGCGACGGCTTCGGCCGGCTGGACACCCCGAACCAGGACTGGGACTACGTCTTCCACTCCAGCGCCGTGCGGCTGATCGCCGACTCCGGCGACCTCGCCCCTGCGGCGATGGCGCGGATCAACGATTGGGAGTCGACCTCCTTCTACTACCCGAACACCTTTCACGGCGTGGCCGCCGTCGTCCGCGACCTCACTGGCGGGACGGTGTTCGAGGTCCTCAACAGCCAGTCGATGATCGTCTGCCTGGTCGCCGGTCTCGGCCTGGCCGGGCTGCTGCACCGGCTGCGCGCCCCGCTGCCGGTCGCCGCGGTGACGCCGGTCCTGCTGGCCGGGTTCGCCGCCTTCCCCTACGACGTGCTCTGGCGCGGTCCGCTGCTGCCCTACGCCGCCGGCGTGGCCGTCGTGCCGGCGTTCGTGCTGCTGCTCGATGTCGTCCTCGACCTGCACCGGACCGCGCCCACCCTGCTGTTCGCCCTCGGCGCGGCCGGGCTGCTGGGCCTGCACCCGAGCACCGCGCTCTCGGCGGCGCTGTTCGTGCTGGTCTGGCTGGTCGTGCGCTGGTGGCGGTCGCCGTCGTCAATCGGCGGCGACCTCGTCATCCTGGCGGCCGGCGGGGTGTCCGCGCTGGTGATCGCCGCCCCCGCCGTCCTCGGCGCCGTCGCCACCTCCTCGGCCGGTGCGGACGTCGACTGGCCGGCCATCGAGTCACCGGGCCAGGCCGTGGGTGACCTGCTGCTGGTCAACCACGAGCTGCCCGCGCCGCAGCTATGGCTCGGCGTGCTGGTGCTCGTCGGGCTGCTGACTGTCCACCGCGCCGGCTACATGTGGGCCTGGCTGGCCGGCGCCGTCGTCCCGTTCGTGCTGTTCGTCATGGCGGCGTCCTCGGACGACCAGCTGGTCGCCGACCTCACCCGGCCCTGGTGGAACGACCGGTGGCGGTTCGCTGCGCTGGTCGTGCTGGGGCTGGCCCCGCTGGCGGCGCACGCGCTGTGGACGGTGGCGCGCACGCTCGCGCTCGCGGTGCGTCGCCGGCTGGGCGGACGGGTGGCGGCGGTCCGCGGCCCGGCGCCGGCCTGTGTCCTGGTCCTCGCTGGCCTGCTGCTGCTGGTGGTGCTCACCGAGGGGCTGTACGCGCCGCTCAACAGCACGCGGGTCGCCGGGAACTACCAGCGCGACGACATGCTCGACCACGACGAGATCACGGCGATGCGGTGGTTGGCCGACCACTCCACGGGCGGCTCGGTGATGAACGACGCCAACGACGGGTCGGCCTACCTATCGGCGGTCACCGGGCTGCACCCGCTGTTCGGGCACATCGTCGAGCCGCGGCTGATCCCGCGGATGGGCCCGACCCAGCAGCTGCTCGTCGAACACTTCAACTGCCTGGACTCCGACCCCGCCGTGCGCCGGGCCATCGAGGACCTCGACATCCGCTACGTGTTCCTCGGCAGCGGGTACATCCGGCCGGACTACACCCGCCTGCCGGGCCTGCGCGGGATCGACGGCTCGCCGTCGCTCGAGCTGGTCCACCGGGAGCCCGGTGTCCGGGTGTTCGCCGTGCACCTCACCGACAGCCCGAGCGCGCCTGTGCCGGCCTGCCTCCCGCCCGGGGACGACAACGGCACCGACGACGCTGAGGGCTGACCGCACGACGACGAAGGGCCGGCGCCTCCCCGCGGGTGAGGCGCCGGCCCTTCGCCGTGCGGCGAGCGTCAGGAGGCGCGGTGGCGCGGCACCAGGGAGCCGGGCAGCCCACCAAGGCCGTGCCGCAGTAGCGTGCGGACGGCGTCGGGACGGCGCCGCCTCACCGCCGCCGGCAGGTAGGTGAGCGCGTGCAGCCGCGAGGAGGCGTGCACCCGCGCCGCCCGGGCGGCGCGCGACCAGCCGAGCGCCTCGAGCTCGTCGGCGGCGGTGAGGAAGAACCGGCGCTCCTCGTCGAAGCGGGTGCCGTCGAGGGCCCGCCAGGACGAGTCGCTGCCGGAGTGCCGGCGGTAGGCGAAGCAGACGGTGGGGTCGTACACCAGCGTCTCGCCGCGCATCAGCAGGTCGAGCACCAGCTGCAGGTCCTGCACCACGTGCAGCCCCGGCCGGAAGCCGATCTCGCGGATCTTGGCGACGTCGAAGCACAGCGCCGGGAAGTACAGCCAGTTGCCGCGCAGCAGGCTGCGGGCGAGGTCCTCGCCGCCCATCGCCGTGCGCCCGCTGAGGCGGGGCTGGTAGAGCCGCTTCTTGGTCTCGTCGACCAGCGTGCGCACCTCGGTGCCGTGCTCGTCGATGACCTTCACGCCCGGCTGGATGACCGCCGCCTCCGGGTGCGCCGCCCGCGCGGCCGAGACGACCGCCACGTACTCGGGCAGCATCAGGTCGTCGGCGCCGAGGATCACCACGTCGCGCTGCTGGGCGATGGCGATGCACTTCTCGTAGTTCTTGTTCGCCCCCAGGTTGACCTCGTTGCGCAGGTAGCTCACCCGTTGGTCGCCCAGCGCGCCGAACCACTCGGCCACGGTGGGGTCGGGGTAGCCGTCGTCGACGACGGTCAGCCGCCAGTCCGGGTCGGTCTGCGCCTGGACGCTCCGGACGGTCGCCCGGAGCATGTCCGGGTCTCCGTAGAACGGGATCATGATGTCGAGCGTCAACGGGTCTCCTCGGACGGGACGCGGTCGGGGACGGGGGTGGGGCGCCGGGCGGCCGGCTCGCGCAGCGCCAGGCGCACGAGGCCGTAGGGCGAGGTCAGCTCGTGGACGGCCAGCGTCGTGGCGGCCACCACGGTGGTGACGAGCACGATGCGGCCCGGTGAGCTGCCCAGGAGCAGCAGGCCGGCGGCCTGCGCCGCGGCGGCGAGGGCGACCACGCCGATGAGCACCCGGTCACGCCGGGCCAGGCTCACCATGATGTGGACGTGCACCAGCGCCAGCAGCGTCATCGCCACGGCCAGCGGCGCGGCCAGTGAGTAGGCGCCGGCGTAGGCCGCGCCGAAGACGCCGGTGACCAGCGACGCCGGGGCCAGCGCGATCGCCGCGGCGACGACGCCGCCGGTGAGCACGGTGGCCGCCATGACCAGCAGCGCTGGGCGGCGGACGCTGAGCCCGGACTCCAGCCGCGCGGTGACCTTGGGCAGGAGCAGCAGGGCCAGCGCCGAGGGGCCGTAGAGCGCGACCTTGCCCAGCAGCGCGGCCGAGGCGTAGAGGCCGGCCTCGGTGGGGCCCAGGGTCACCTTGCCCACGAGCAGGTCGATGTTGGTCAGCGAGGCGAAGGCTCCCAGGGCCACCAGCGCCGTCCGCACGTCGGGCAGCGGCGGGACGACGGTGTCCACCGGGCGGTCACGCCGGCGCTCGGCGAGGACGGCGAGGCCGACGACGGTGGCCGCGACCATGGCGCCGAGCGCGCCCACCACCCCGGCGACCAGCGCCAGCGGGACGAGGAACAGCGGCCGGAACACGCCCATGGGCCCACCGAGGACGGCGGCGACCCGGCCGAACTGCTCACGGCCCTGGCGGCTGCCCAGCCCGACGTAGAGGCCCATGCCGAGGACCAGCCACGCGGCGCCGACCAGCCACACCCACGCGGAGCCGAGGTCGAGGACGGCGACCGCGGCCGGGGTGGCGAGCACCAGCACCGCCAGGACGGCGGCCTGCACGACGGCCATCCGGCGGGCGACGGCGCGGCCGAGGGCCCGTGCCTGGTCGTCGAGCCCCCGCGCCTCGAGGGCGGCGGTGTCGCGGGCCAGCGCGGCCTGCACCCCGGTCGCGGGCATGAAGGCGATGGTGGCCAGCCCGGTGATGGCACTGACCTCGGCGAACTCCGCCGGCGTCAGCAGGCGGGCGGCCAGGACGTAGTAGAGGTAGTTGCCGACGTGCCCGGCCAGCGAGCAGACCAGCAGGACCAGCCCCGAGCGCGCGCCCGCCGACGTCAGCACGGCGGGCAGCCGGGGGCGGGAGCGCACCGGGGCGCCGCCGCGGGAGTCGCTCACCGCGTGGAGCACCCCATCTCGCACCTTCCCCCTCCCCGGCTGCGGGCCGGTTCCCGGACCCCGCCCGGGCTCGTCGGCCACGCGGCGCGGGGGTCTGCCCCGGGACCTGTCGGCTCCCGCACGGGAGCCGGGGCACGGTCGCGCACCCCCGGGGAGCGCCCCGACTCTAACGGGCGCTCCCCTCCCCCGCCGGTGCTGCCGGACCCGGCCGTCACGCCCGGCCCAGCAGCCCCGCTCAGCCCTGCTGCACCTCGGCGACGCCGTTGCGCACGACGATGGCCCCGTGGGCGAAGTCCACCCGCTGCCGGCCGTCGCGGACGTACAGGTCGCTCACCGGGACGCCCAGCGAGCCGGCGGACGCGCCGGTGGCGACGTAGGCGTCGAGGACCTGCTGGGTCATGCGGTGCACGGAGGACGCCGCCGACCAGTGCAGGACGCCGTTGCGGAACGCCTGGGCGCTGTCCGGGCCGGCGGCGATCTCGTTGCCGGTGGGCGCCCCCAGCGGCCCGTCGATGCCCCCGCCGGCGAGCCACACGCTGCCGATGGCACCGCGGACCGGGTGGGCGCCGCCGGCCGACGTCCAGTAGATGCCGCCGCTCTGGAACGGCTGGGCCCGGCCGGACCCGGACGCCGTCTCGCCGGCGGTCGGAAAGCCTAGCGGGCCGGTGGGCCCGCCCGCCGCGGTGTAGGCGGCGGCGATCGCGCCGCGGACGACCTGCACCCGCGTGGCGGTCGACCAGTAGATCGTCCCGCCCGCGAAGGCCTGGCCCACGCCGCCAGCGACGGCGGTCTCGTCCCCGGTCGGGGCAGCGAGCGGGCCGGTGAGGCCGCCGCCGGCCTGCCAGGCCGCCGCGACCGCGCCGCGAACTGCGTGGGCGCCGCCGGCCGCGGTCCACCAGATGCTGCCGCTCTGGAAGGACTGCACCGTCGCGTCGCCGGAGGCCGCCTGCGGGCCGGTCGGCAGCCCGAGGGGGCCGGCCGGGCCGCCAGCGGCCTGGTAGGCCGTCGCCACCGGGCCGCTGACCACCTGGCCGCCGGTAGCGGCCGACCAGTGCACCGACCCGCCGGTGAACCGCTGCACGACGCCGGTGCCGGCGGCCTGCTCCCCTGTCGTCGGCGCCCCCAGCGTGCCCGTCAGTCCGCCGGCGTTCGCCCAGGTGGTGGCGACCGCGCCGCGCACCGCGTGGGCACCGCCGGCGGTGGTGGCGTAGACGCTGCCGCTCTGGAAGTCCTGCACGCGGGCCGCGCCGCTGCTGCGCTCCTCGGCCACCGGGAAGCCGAGCGCGCTTAGCACGCCGCCGGCCTCCTCAAGGCCCGCGACGAGGGCGCTGCGCACCGTGTGGGCGCCGGTCGCGCCCGACCAGTAGACGTTGCCGCCGGCGAAGCGCTGCACGCGGCCGCTGCCGGCGTCGGCCTCGCGGGCGACCGGCGCGCCCAGCGGGCCGGCCAGGCCACCGGACGCCGTCCAGGCGTCCAAGACGCCGCCGCGCACCGCGATAGCGCCGGTGGACGCGGTCCAGTGCACGATGCCGCGCTGGAAGCGCTGGACCTGACCCGTTGGCTCGGTGGTCTCCTCGCCCAGCGGCAGGCCGAGCACGCCCGCGTCGGCGTCCTCGGAGAGGTACTCGGCCAGGACCGCGCCGCGGACCAGCACGGTCTCGGCGCCGGTCAGGGAATACAGCGCGCCGCTCTGGAAGGTCTGCGTCGTGCCGCCGCCCCCGCTCACCCGGCGGGCGTCGGTGACCGGCCAGCCGAGACTGCCGGTGACCCCGCCCCGGACGGCCCACGCGTCGGCGAGCGTGCCCGACACGGCGTGCGCGCCGGTGGCGGCGGTGTACCACACCGAGCCGTGCTGGAAGTCCTGCGCGGTCCCCATGCCGTCGGGACCGGGGTGCTCAGCGGCTAGCGGGTAGCCCAGCGGGCCGGTCTCGGCACCGCTGCGGCCCCAGGCCACGCGGATCGCACCCCACACCGGCTGCGCGCCGGTGGCGTCGGAGTAGAAGACGGCGCCATACTGGAACAGCTGCAGGACGCCGCTGCGGTCGGCGGTCGGCAGCTCGGGGCTGGTCGGGTAGCCCAGGACGCCGGTCTCGGCTCCGAGACCGCCCCAAACCGCCCGCACCGCACCTCGGACCGGCTGCGCGCCGGTGGACGGCGAGTAGAACACCGCGCCGCCCCGGAACAGCTGCAGGACGCCGACCCCGTCGGCGGTGGGCACCTCAGCGCCGATCGGGTAGCCCAGCGGGCCGGCGTCGGCCCCGGCACCCGCCCAGGCTGCGCGGACGCCGCCGGCCACCGGCCAGGCCCCGGTGGAGGCCGACCAGAAGACCGCGCCGCCCTCGAAGTTCTGCATCCGGCCGGCGCCGTCGGCGGTGGGCAGCTCCTCGCCGACCGGGTAGCCCAGGAACCCGTTCTCGTAGCGCCGGGAGCTCCAGGCGTTCAGGATCGCGCCGCCGAGGGCGTGCGCCCCGGTGCCCGGGGACCAGTAGATGGCCCCGTTGGCGAAGAACTGGTGGCAGCCCCCGCGGGGCAGGCCGCAGCGGACCGCCTCGGTGGGCGCGCCGATCCAGGAGATGGCCGAGGCGTTATAGAGGGACGAGATCGCCGCCGCCCCGGGCTCGTGGGTGGAGCCGAACCAGTCGGTGTAGTAATTGAAGAAGTTCCGGTTGCCGTAGGCCGAGCAGCCGTCGCCGCTGCCGTAGCCGGCCCGCAGAGCGGCGGCGTTGGGCTGGTAGGGCGTGTAGGTGTAGAGCCCCGCCGTGGCCTGGTTGAGGACGAACACCGACGAGCTGCCGCAGGCGCTGTTCGGGTGGTACAAGATGGTGTTCCACCGGCCGGGGAAGTAGTTGCGCGGCCGGGCCGCGTACTCCTTGAACCGGTGGGCGGCGCTGTAGACCTGGTTGAAGAAACCGAAGTACAGGCTGTCGCACGGCGCGGTGTCGGGGCAAGCGTAGCCCGTCGCCTTCTGGTACTGGCTCGCCTTCGGTGCCGAGACGGTCACCAGCGACTGCTCCTTCTGCAGCAGCACCAGCAGCACGCGGGGGTTGATGCCGCAGGCCTGGCCGACCTTGGCGATGATCTCCGCCGCCGTCTCCCCCGGGAGCCCGTCGTAGAACGCGCAGGACGCGTCGGCGGCGCGGTCGGGGGTGTCCTGCGCGTAGACCCGCAGGCACGGGCTGCCGTCCGCGCCGGTACGGCAGTTGGCGCCCTTCAGGTCGAGGAAGCGCTGGACGTCGGCGGCCGCCATCGACCAGCCGTCGAAGAAGATCCCGTCGCTGATGATGTCGCCGGGCTGGAACTGGGAGAGGTCAGCCGCCTCCTCCAAGCGGTCCTGGTCCCCGGACAGGGTGCCCACGAGCAGGACGGCGAGCAGCGCCAGCACGCCGGTCAGGGGAAGCAGTCGGCTACACATGCGGGGAGGCCTCACGGGACGGCGATGGTCATGGGGGAACTGGTCCCGGAGGAGCGGCCGGAGCGGTACTCCAGTCGGGCGGTCCAGTCGCCCGGGGCGAGCCGGCCGACCGGCACGGACAGCAGTGCGCACGAGGTTGACTGGGCGTCGGCGAACGCCTCGCCGTCCACGCTGACGTCGTCCTTTCTGGAGCGGGCGAGCACCAACTTGCAGCGGCCGCCGTCCTCGACGACGCCCGGCACAAAGCCGGCCACCTCGACACTGCCGCCGTCCGGTGCGACGCCGGCGTAGGAGACGACGACCTCGAGGTCGTCGGACCGCGGCCCGCCGGTGGTGAGCGGCGGGTCGGTAGCGACGTCGGTGGGCTCGGCGGTGTCCCCCGCCGCGGTGTCCCCCGCCCCGGTGGACACGCCGGTCGGGTCCCCGGCCGACGGGGATGCCTCCGGGCTGACACCCGGGGTGGTCGTGACGGTAGTGGTAACCGCGGCCGGGTCCGGAGCGTCCGAGGACGAGGAGCAGCCGGCCAGGACGACCGCGGCGGCGACCGCCCACGCCGCGCGGGTGGCGGCCGTGCGCCGCGGTCGGGTGCGCGCGCTCACGCGTAGCTCACCGTGGCCCGGCCGGTGGCGGTGGTCCACGTGACGGTGCCGCCCTGGAAGCGCTGCTGCGCGCCGGCGGCGGTGGCCGTCTCGTCGCCGACCGGGAAGCCCAGTCGCCCGGTGACGCCGCCGGAGGCCGCCCAGGTGGCGCCGATGCCGCCGCGGACGACGTGCGCGCCGTGGTCGGCGGTCCACCAGATGCCGCCGCCCTGAAAGGTCTGCACCCGCCCGGTCCCCCCGGGACCGGTGGCGGTGGCCTCGGCCGTGGGCAGGCCCAGCACCCCGGTCACCCCACCGGCGGCCGCGTACGCGTCGGCGATGTCCCCGCGCACGATCCGCGCGCCGGTCGTGGCCGACCAGTAGACCTCGCCGCGCTCGAAGGACTGCACCCGCCCGCGGCCGTCCGCGGTGTCCCGCTCGCCGCCCGCCGGGTAGCCCAGTGGTCCGCCGGGGCCGCCGGAGGCCAGCCAGATGGCGCCGACCGCGCCGCGCACGATGTGCGCGCCGGTAGTCGCCGTCCAGTAGATCGAGCCGCTCTGGAAGCGCTGCACTTGGCCGCGGCCGTCACCGGCGGCGGCCTCGGCGCTGGTCGGGTAGCCGGTGGGGCCGGTCTCGCCTCCGCTGCCTAGCCAGGTGGCGAGGACCCCGCCGCGGACAGGATGGGCACCCGAGGCCGGCGACCAGTACACCGAGCCGCCCTGGAAGGTCTGCACGCGGCCGAAACCGTCGGCGGCGGCGCGCTCGCTGCCGGTGGGCAGGCCCAGCGGCCCGTCGGGGCCGTCGGTGGCACCCCAGGCCGACCTGATGGCGCCGTAGACCAGCGCGCCGTAGGCGGCCGGCGTCCAGTAGAGGGCGCCGCGCTGGAAGGCCTGCATGCGGCCGCGGCCCCCGGAGACGTCGTCCTCCGCCGCCGTCGGGTAGCCCAGCGGGCCGGTCGGCCCGCCGGAGCCCTCGTAAACGGCGCGGATGCCGCCGCCGGCCACGACCGGGCCGCTCGCGGCCGACCAGTAGACGGTGCCGCGCTCGAACGCCGACCAGGCCCCCGACCCGTCGGCGGCGCCGCGCTCGTCCTCGACCTGGTAGCCGAGGCTCCCGGTGGGCCCGCCGGTCGACAGCCAGTACGCCCGGATGGCCCCGCGGACGACGTGCGCGTCCGTGCTCGCCGTCCAGTAGACGGCGCCGCGCTGGAACTCGGCGACGGCGCCGCGGCCGTCACCGACCCCCCGCTCCTCGACCGTGGGCGCGCCCAGCGAGGCCGGCCCGCCGGCGCGGAGGTAGCCGCCCAGGATGCCGCCGCGGACCAGCTTCACGCCGGTGTCCGGGGTGTAGTAGAGGTTGCCGCCCTGGTAGGTCTGCCAGATGACACCGGCCGACTGCTGCTCCGGGCCGGTCTTGGCGCCCAGCAGCGCGCGCAGTGCGGGGTCGGAGTCGTAGCGCTCGGTGATCTGCGGTGTGGTCGCGGTCAGCGCCGCGGCGACCTTGGTGCGGATCTCGGGCAGCCGGGAGTAGCCGTACCGCCCCGGGCAGGCGGTGTTGCCGACGTCGCGGTGACCGAAGACGGTCGGGAGCGTGATCGTCGTCCCGGCGGGATACCGGGAGGTCCCGGACCCGCCACCGGTCAGCTGCGTCGTGCCGGTCGGGTTCACGCCGTACAGCGAGAACTTCCACGCGATGACGGCGGCGACCGAGTCGACCATCGCCTGGGGGGTGTCGACGACGTCGTAGTTGCCGATCATGGAGACGCCGAAGGTGCCGGTGTTCCACCCGCCGGCGTGCGCGCCCACGACCGTGCTCGCCAGGCCGCCCTTGCGGCCCTCCCACAACCGGCCGAACCGGTCGACCAGGACGTTGTAGCCGATGTCGCCCCAGTCGTTGGTGACGGCGTGCGTGTAGTAGATGCCGCGCAGGATGGCCGGCACCTCGTCGGCGCTGTAACCGTTGCCCGAGGCCGTGTGGTGCAGGGTCGCGGCCTTGATCGTCGACGCGTACTGCGGCGCCCACGTCATCAGGTCCTCGTCGGCGCCCCACTGGGCGCGTGAGTACACCGGCGGCATGGCCAGCGCGGCCTCGGCCGTGTCGGTGATCTCCGGGACCTGCGGGCCCGAGTCGGCCTCGCTCTCCCCCGGGTCCACCAGGCTGAGCTGGACGTCGGTGGGCTGGGCTCCCGAGCGGGTCACCAGCTCGGCCTCCACACCACGGCTCGGGCCGGTCCACAGCGGGGAGGTGCCGCCGCGCCACCCGGACCGGTCGCTGCCGGGATCGGGCGTGGCGTCCTCCGTCCCGGTCTCGGTCCACTCCCCCCAGTCGCCGTCCTCGTCCTGGACGCGGACGTTGACCACCGTGTCCGTCACCGCGGGGTCGTAGGCCCAGTTGACGCTGACCATCGAGAACTCGTCGAGGTCGGTCTGCCGGACCGTCAGCGTCGGCGCGGTGGCGCCGACGCCCGCGACGGGGTCGGTCGTCCCCTGCTGGACGTCGGCCTCGGGCGCCGGTGCGTCGACCGAGCCGAGCGTGACCTCCTCCGCGGTGACCTCCACCGGGACGGGCTCGGGTGCCGGCTCGGCGTAGACGGGCAGCACCAGGAAGGTCCCGGTGAACGCGACGAAGGCGGTGGATCCCGTGATCAGGCGGCGCAAGGGGTGAGTCCTCCGGGGTACCGGCGCCCGGCCGCCCCGCGGGGACGACCGGCTTTCCCCCGGAGGATCGACGTCCCGGCGGCGGGGCCCGGTGCTCCGACACGGGTGCGCGCCTGTGAGCACGTCCCACCCGTCACACCCACCGCAGCCACCCCGGCGGAGGCGGACCGGTCGGTCACGGCCGGGCGGGCGCCGCCGCGACGGCCGGGGGGGACCGGACGGGGCTCAGCCGAGGCCGGGCACCGCCAGGGACAGGGCGGCGCGCCACGGCCGGGGCGCCGGGAGGCCGGCGGCCAGCCAGGCGCCGCCGTCGAGGACGGAGTACGCCGGCCGCGGCGCCGGCCGCGGGAAGTGCTCGGTCGTCGTCGGGGACACCAGCGCGGGATCCGCGCCGAGCTCCTCGTAGACGGCGCAGGCCAGGCCGAACCAGCTGACCGCGCCGGCGTCGGTCCGGTGCAGCACCGCCGGGGCCGGCTCGTCCCGCTCCCCCACCGCGACCAGCCCGGCGGCGAGGCCGGCCGCCCACGTGGGCGAGCCGACCTGGTCGTCGACGACCGACACCGGGGCGCCGGCGGCGGCGCGGCCGGCCATCGTGCGCACGAAGTTGGCCCCGTGCCGGCCGTAGACCCAGGCGGTGCGGACGACGGTGGCCTCCCCGCCGGCCGCGGCGACCGCGCGCTCGCCGGCCGCCTTGCTGCGTCCGTACGCCGAGCGCGGCGCCAGCGGGGCGTCGACGGGGTAGGGCTCGGTGGCGGAGCCGTCGAAGACGTAGTCGGTGGAGACGTGCACCAGCCGCCCGGCGCCGGCCAGCTCCTGGGCCAGCCAGCCGGGCGCGTGCCCGTTGACCACGGTGGCGGTGTCCTCGTCGGTCTCGGCGGCGTCGACGGCGGTGTAGGCGGCGGCGTTGACCAGGACCGCCCGCCGCCCCGCCGCCCGCGCACCGCCCAGCCAGTCGCGGACGACCCGGCGGACGCCGGCCTCGTCGGTGAGGTCGAGCCGGTCGCGGCCCAGCGCGGTGAGCGCGTCGTCCGGCCGGCCGGCCAGCAGCGCCGTCAGCTCCCGGCCGAGCTGGCCGTGCGCGCCGGTGACCAGCCACGCGGTGGGGACGCTCACGCGCGGGCCGTGGCCGCGGCGGCCTTGAGCGGCTCCCACCAGGCGCGGTTGTCGCGGTACCACTGCACGGTCAGGGCCAGCCCCTCCTCGAAGGGCATCCGGGGCGCGTAGCCGAGCGCGGCGGTCCTGGAGTAGTCGACCGAGTAGCGCAGGTCGTGCCCGCCGCCGCGCGGGTCGACGATCGGCTCGACGTAGCTCCAGTCCCGGCCGGTCGCCTCCAGCAGCTTCGCGGTGAGCTCGCGGTTGGACAGCTCCCGGCCGCCGCCGATGTTGTAGAACCCGCCGGCCTCCCCCCGCTCGAGCACGAGCTGGATGCCGCGGCAGTGGTCGTCGACGTAGAGCCAGTCGCGGACGTTGACCCCCTCGCCGTAGAGCGGGACGGGGAGCCCGTCGAGCAGGTTGGTGACGAACAGCGGGATGACCTTCTCGGGGAAGTGGTAGGGCCCGTAGTTGTTGCTGCACCTGGTCACCGAGACGTCCAGGCCGTAGGTCCGCGCGTACGCGCGGGCGAGCAGGTCGCCGCCGGCCTTGGCCGCCGAGTAGGGCGAGTTCGGCTCGAGCAGGGTGTCCTCGGTCCAGGAGCCCTCGTCGATCGAGCCGTAGACCTCGTCGGTGGACACGTGCAGCACTCGGCGCACGCCGTGGCGCACCGCGGCCTCGAACACCTGCTGGGCGCCGAGCACGTTGGTGAGGACGAACGCCGAGGCGCCGGTGATCGACCGGTCGACGTGGGACTCGGCGGCGAAGTTGACGACGACGTCGTGGCCCGGCAGGGCGGCGTCGAGATCGGCCGGGCTGCAGATGTCGCCCCGGACGAAGCGGTAGCGCGGGCTGTCGGCCACGGGCGCGAGGTTGGCGGGGTTGCCGGCGTAGGTGAGCTTGTCGAAGACGGTCACCTCGGCGTCCTCGTAACCGGCGTAGCCCCCGGTGAGCATCGTCCGGACGTAGTGGGAGCCGATGAAACCCGCTCCTCCGGTCACGAGCACGCGCATGGCCGCATCCTGCCGCCGGCCGGCACGCCGGGCATCCTCCGCCGGTGTGACGTCTGTGCCGGGTGGGGTCGGGCGCGACTGGGCGGGCGGCCGGTGCCAGACGGGCACCGCCGCCGGCGAGACGGAGCGTTCCGCCGTGTCGCGGGCCCGGCGCGCCCGCCGCTCGCCCCTAACCTCGGTCCCGTGAGCCGAGACCGCAACGAGCACGGCGGCGCCCCGGGCCGGCCGCTCCCGGCCCGGCTCGACCCGCGCGCCGGCCGTGCCCCCCGCTCCGACCGCAGCCAGGACGCCCCGGCCGACGGTGCCGGGCGCCGTGCCCCCCGGGAGCGCGCCGACCGTGCGCCGGGCCGCCGCCCCGTCGTCGTCGCGCGGGCCGCGGCCGCCGTCCTGTCGGTCGTGCTGCTGGCCGGCAGCGGCTGGGGCTGGTACCTCGGGCGGGTCGCCGAGGCCACGGTCAACCGCACCGACGCCATCCCGACGGCGGGCAACTCCGACGCCGGGGACGCCCCCGAGGCGATCAACATGCTGCTGGTCGGCAACGACAGCCGCGCCGAGCTCACCCCCGAGCAGCTCGCCGAGCTCGACGCCGGCGAGGACTCCGGGATCAACACCGACACGATGATCCTGGTGCACGTCCCGGCCGACGGGTCGCGCGCCTCCTTCGTCTCGTTCCCGCGCGACTCCTACGTGGAGATCCCCGGCCACGGCAGGGACAAGCTCAACGCCGCCTACGCCTACGGCTACTCCGAGGTCGACGACTCGGCGACCGAGGACCAGCGCCAGGCCGGCGGTGCCCAGCTGCTGGTGCAGACGATCAGCCAGCTCACCGGCCTGCAGATCGACCACTACGCCGAGGTCGACCTGCTCGGCTTCTTCGAGCTCAGCAGCGTCGTCGGCGGCGTGGAGGTCAACCTCTGCGAGGCCGTCGACGACTCCGCCTACTCCGGCGCGGTCTTCCCCGCCGGCCAGCAGGTCATCGAGGGCGCCGACGCGCTGCGCTTCGTGCGGCAGCGCCACGGCCTGCCCCGCGGCGACCTCGACCGGATCGTCCGCCAGCAGGTGTTCCTCGCCGGCGTGCTGCGCAAGATGCTCTCCGACGACGTGCTGCTCGACCTGGGCACGCAGCGGGAGCTGGTCGAGGCCGCCTCGCAGTCGCTGACCATCGACCGCGACCTCGTGCTGCTCGACCTGGCCCAGCAGATGCAGGCGGTGACGGCGGGCAGCATCAAGTTCCAGACCGTGCCGATCGTCGGCGACGACCGCGACGACCAGGGCCGCTCCATCCTCCGGCTGGCCGACGAGGACACCCTGCAGGCCTTCTTCGCCGAGCTGTCGGCCGAGCCCGAGGAGGCCGCGCCCAGCACGACGGAGGCACCCGCGGCCGTGGCGCCCTCGGACGTGTCGGTCGAGGTCTACAACGGCTCGGGGGTCTCCGGCCTGGCCGCCGAGGCCGCGGCGTCCCTGGAGGACGCCGGCTTCACCGTGACCAGCACCGGCAACGCCGACAGCAACGACTACGCGCGGACGACGGTCCGTCACGCCTCCGGTGACGACGCGCTGGCCGCCGCCGTGGCCGCCGCCATCCCCGGCGCGGCCACCGAGGAGAGCAGCGACGCGAGCTCGGGGACCGTGCAGCTGGTGCTGGGCGAGGACTTCAACGGCGTCGGCCAGCAGACCACCCAGCAGGCCCCGGCCCCCAGCGGCGCGGCCGAGGAGACCCCGCGGACGGCGGCCGACACCTCCTGCATCAACTGAGGAAGGACCCCCTCGCCCCCCACACCTCGCTCCGCTCCGCGCGGGCCCCTGCGAGGGGGCCGTTCCAGCACGTCACCACCCCCGCCGCTCGCAGGCTCGCGGCGGGACCCCGCAGGGAGGCCGGTCGACGGCTGCGGCGGTCCCTGCACGGCGCTCACCTGCTGGGAGGCTGGGGGCATGCCTGCCTCCCCGCGGACGCCCGCGGACCTGCTGGCCGCGGCGCTGCGCCGCGAACCGGCCGCGCCCCTGATCACCTCCTACGACGACGCGACCGGTGAGCGGGTCGAGCTGTCGGGCACGACGCTGGCCAACTGGGTGGCGAAGACCGCCAACCTGCTGCAGGACGAGTTCGACGTCGGCACCGGCAGCACCGTCGCCGTCGCGCTGCCGGTGCACTGGCAGACCGCCGCGGTGCTGCTCGGGGTGTGGAGCTGCGGGGCCGCCGTCCTCGACACCGCGGCCGAGGACGACGGCAGCCTGGACTCAGCCGACGTCGTCCTCGCCGCGCAGGACCGCCTCGCCCCGCTCGACGACCAGGACGTGCCCGAGCTGCTGGGCCTGTCGCTGCACCCCCTGGGGCTCGGCATGACCGGCTACTCCGGCCCGGCCCGCGACTTCGCCCTCGAGGTCCGCGCGCACGGCGACGTCTTCACGCCCCACGTCCCCCCGGACCCGGCCGCGCCCGGTCTGCTCGCCGGCGGGCTCGAGCTCACCCTCGGCGGGCTGGCCGCCGCGGCCGCCGAGCTGGCCGGGCGGCTGGGCATCGCCGCCGGCGACCGGCTGCTGGTCGACGAGCGGACCGCGGCCGAGGCCGGTCCGGTCGCCTGGCTGCTGGCACCGCTGGCGGCCGGCGCCTCCCTGGTGCTGTGCCGCAATGCCGATCCGACCGCGCTGGGGAGCCGGGCGGCGTCGGAGCGGGTCACCGCTACGCTCGGCCTCCGGATCGAGGGCTTCCGCGAGCTCGGCCGTCCCGCCTGAGGGACCGGCCGGGCCGCCTCAGGGACGGACGGTGGTCAGCTGATGGACAAGGTCGTCGCGAGCGCGCGGGAGGCGGTGGCCGACGTCGGGGACGGCGCGACCCTCGCCGTCGGGGGGTTCGGGTTGTGCGGTGTGCCGATCAAGCTGATCGACGCGCTGCTTGAGCAGGGCGCCTCGGGGCTGACCACGATCAGCAACAACTGCGGCGTCGACGACCGGGCCCTGGGCGTGCTCCTCTACGCCGGGCGCATCACGCGGACGATCAGCTCGTTCGTCGGCGGCAACAAGGAGCTGGCCCGCCTGTACCTGTCCGGCCAGCTGTCGGTCGAGCTGACCCCGCAGGGCACGCTGGCGGAGCGGCTGCGCGCCGGCGGCACCGGCATCCCGGCCTTCTACACCCCCACCGGGGTGGGCACCATGGTCGCCGACGGTGGCATCCCGGTGCACTACGACGCCGACGGGAACGTCGTGGAGACCTCCCGGCCCAAGGAGATCCGCGAGTTCGACGGCCGGCAGTACGTGCTGGAGACCGCGCTGACCGCCGACTTCGGCCTGGTCCGCGCCGCGAGGGGTGACCGGCACGGCAACCTGGTGTTCCACGAGTCCGCGCGGAACTTCAACCCGCTGGCCGGCATGGCCGCGCGGATCACCGTCGCCGAGGTCGAGGAGCTCGTCGAGCCCGGCGAGATCACCCCCGAGGACGTGCACCTGCCCGGGGTCTTCGTCGACCGGGTGGTCGTCGTCGGCACCGAGGGCAAGGGGATCGAGAGCCGCACCACCCGCCCGCGCACCGACCGCTCCGCCGCGCCGGCCGCCGCCGGCGACGAGGCCACCGAGGGGAACGCCCGATGAGCCTGACCCGCGACCAGCTCGCCGCCCGCGTGGCGCTGGAGCTCCAGGACGGCCAGTACGTCAACCTCGGCATCGGGATGCCGACCCTGGTGCCCAACTTCGTGCCCGACGACGTGCACGTGGTGCTGCACTCGGAGAACGGCATCCTCGGCGTGGGCCCCTACCCCTTCGAGGGCGAGGAGGACCCCGACCTGATCAACGCCGGCAAGGAGACCGTGACGGTCCTGCCCGGGGCCAGCTTCTTCGACTCCTCGCTGAGCTTCGGCATGATCCGCGGCCAGCACCTCGACGTGGCCGTGCTCGGCGCGATGCAGGTCAACCCCCGCGGCGACCTGGCCAACTGGCTCATCCCCGGCAAGATGGTCAACGGCATGGGCGGCGCGATGGACCTCGTCCACGGCGCCCGCACGGTGATCATCATGATGGAGCACGTGGCCCGCGACGGGTCGCCCAAGCTGGTCGAGGAGTGCACCCTGCCGCTGACCGGCAAGACCTGCGTGAACAGGGTGGTCACCGACCTGGCCGTCGTCGACGTCACCGGCGAGGGGTTCGTGCTGCGCGAGGTGGCACCCGGCGTCACGCCCGACGAGGTGGTCGAGAAGACCGGCGCCCCGCTGTCCGTGCCCGGCGACGTCCCGACGATGGCGCTGCCGGCCACCGTCTGACCGCGGCACCGGCCACGGCACCGCTCCCCCGGTGACGTTCTCGGTCGTCGCCCGCGACCCGCTGACCGGCGAGATGGGCATCGCGGTCTCCTCCTGCATCCTGGCCGTCGGCCGGGCGGTGCCCAGCGCCCGGCCCGGGGTGGGCGTCGTGGCGGTGCAGGCGCGCAGCCCGCGCGGCCTCGGCAACGTGCTGCTGGGCGGGCTGGCCGAGGGCACCGCGCCGGCGGTCCTGGTGCGGCGGGCCGCGCACGCGGCCGAGGACGCCGACCGGCAGCTCGCCGTCCTCGGCGCCTCCGGCGAGGTGGCCGCCGACACCGGGCCGGGCTCGTTCCCGGTCAGCGGCCACCTCGTGGGCGCCGATTGGAGCGTGCAGGGCAACATGCTCGCCTCCCCCGACGTGCTCCCGGCGATGGCGCGGGCGGCCGAGGCCGCGTGCGGCCCGCTGCCCGACCGGCTGCTGACCGCGCTCGCCGCCGGCCAGGACGCCGGCGGCGACCTGCGGGGGCGGCAGTCGGCCGCGCTGCTGGTGGTCAGCGGCGAGCCGGCCTCCGAGGAGGACGACGGCGTGCGGGTGGACCTGCGCGTCGACGACTCCGGCGACCCGGTCGCCCAGCTGCGGGTGCTGCGCACCCTGCAGCGCGCCTACGACGAGCGCGACTACGAGACCCTCGCGCTGTTCGCGCCGGAGGGCGCGCGTGACCTCTACGCCGCGCTGGCCGCGTCCCGCCGTGGTGACCGGGCGGCCGCGCGCGCGGCCCTCGAAGCCGTGCGGGCCCGTCCCGGCTGGTCGGCGTGGCTCGCCGCCATGGCCGGGGACGCCCGCCTGTCGGCGGTCTCCCGGCTGCTCGGCTGAGCCGCCGTGCTGGACTGGGGGCGTGACCGCCCTCCGTCCGTCGAGCCGGTCCCGTCGGTCGACGGGCCGCGCGTCCTGCTCGTCGGCGTGGACGGCTCCCCCAGGTCGATGCGGGCCGCCGCCTACGCCGCCGGGCTGGCGCGCCGCCAGGGCGCCCGGCTGGTCGCCGTCTACGTCGAGGGCGCGCCGTCCACCTTCGCCGCCCACCTGACCGACGCTGGCGCCTCCGAGCTGGTGACCCAGCGCGAGCTGGCCGCCGAGCTGGCCGCGGAGCTGGCCGCGGAGCTGGCCGTCGCCGAGGAGCGGATCGGCATGGCCATCGAGTTCGTCGTGCGGCGCGGCGAGCCGTTCACCCTGGCTCGCGGCATGCGCCATCCACACCCTGTTCGGGTCCTGGCCCGCGCCTGGACCGGCGTCATCTGGCGCAGCTGGCAAGACCGCCAGCCCTACGATCCCGCCCGCCACGGCGCCCTCAACCGATATCTCAGCCAGGGCACTGCGACCGCGGCTTGACACAGGGCTACTCAGAGGCCGGCGGCCCGCAGTGCCTCGACGAGCTCGTCGGCGAGCACCGCGTAGCCCTCGTCGTCGGGGTGGGTGCTGTCGGCGTAGAGGCCGTCTGGAGGCGTGAGCCAGTCGCCGGCGATCGGGTCGACGAACAGCAGCCCCGCCTGCGTCGCAGCCGCCTTGAGGGCGTCGCGGATCGCCTCGATCTCCCGGCGCGGCACGCCGGGTGCCGCCAGCGGCCCCAGGATGACCACCCGCGCACCGGGCACCGCGGCAGCGAGGTCGGCGTAGAGGGCGGCGGCCGCGGCCCCGACCTCGGCCGGGGGGACACCGGCGTCGTTGGTGCTGCCCTGCACCACGATGACGTCGGGGGCGACCGTGGCGACGTCGGCCACGCGGGCACTGAAGGGCGCCCGGTTGCCACCCCCGCCGTCCGCGACGTAGCCAGTGCGCGACTGCCCGGCGTCGACCCGGCTCCAGCCGAGCCGGTCGGCAGCACGGGCCGCGTAGGTCGGGCCGGCCGAGCGCCGACGCCGACGCCGACGCCGACGCCGACGCCGACGGTGTAGGAGTCCCCGAGGAACACCGCGCGAACCCCGCCGTCGTCCGGGACGGCCGCCGAGGTCGTCTGGGCCGTGCCAGTCGACGCGGCCTCGCCGGCCGCCCCGCCGCAGGCGGCCAGCGCGAGGCAGGAGGCCAGGCAGGTCACGAGCAGCACGGCGGGGCGGAGCATGGGGGCGGTCACCCGATCAGGATGACCGCCGCGGCCCGCACACCGGGGAGCCCTACCGCAGGAGGCTCCGTGCAATCACCATGCGCTGGATCTGGTTGGTGCCCTCGTAGATCTGGGTGATCTTGGCGTCGCGCATCATGCGCTCGACCGGGAAGTCCTGCGTGTAGCCGGCGCCTCCGAAGAGCTGGACGGCGTCGGTGGTGACCTTCATGGCGACGTCGGAGGCGAAGGCCTTGGCCGCGGCGCACAGCCGGCCGAGGTCGGGGTCCACTTTGCCGCCGGAGTGGCCCGACTCCCCTCGGGCGGCGGCGACGTACACCAGGTGCCGGGCGGCCTCGATCTGCACGGCCATGTCGGCGAGCATGAACTGCACGCCCTGGAAGTCGCTCACGGCCTTGCCGAACTGCTTGCGCTCGCGGGTGTACTCGACGGCGGCGTCCAGCGCGCCCTGCGCGATGCCGACGGCCTGCGCGCCGATGGTCGGGCGGGTGAAGTCCAGCGTCCGCAGCGCGGTCTTGAAACCGGTGCCCTCGGCGCCGATCATCCGGTCGGCCGGGACGGTGCAGTCGGTGAAGTAGAGCTCGCAGGTGGGCGAGCCCTTGATGCCCATCTTCCGTTCCTTGGGGCCCACGGCGAAGCCCGGGTCGTCGCGGTGGACGACGAAGGCGGAGATGCCGTTGGCCCGCTTCTCCGGGTCGGTGACGGCCATGACCGTGTACCACTCCGACACCCCGGAGTTGGTGATCCAGGCCTTGGTGCCGTTGAGCACCCAGGTGTCGCCGTCGCGGCGGGCGCGGGTCCGCATCGCCGCGGCGTCGGAGCCGGCCTCCCGCTCGGACAGGCCGTAGCTGATCATCGCGTCGCCCGCGGCGATGGAGGGCAGGACCCGCTGCTTGAGCTCCTCCGACGCCGACAGGATGATCGGCATCGACCCGAGCTTGTTGACCGCCGGGATGAGCGACGCCGACGCGTCGACCCGGGCGACCTCCTCGATGACGATGCAGGTCGCGATCGCGTCGGCACCCTCGCCGCCGTAGGCCTCCGGGATGTGCGTGGCGTGGAACCCGGCCGCCGTCAGCGCCTTCTGCGCCTCGATCGGGTAGCGGGAGTCGGCGTCGACCTCGGCGGCGTACGGCGCGATCTCGCGCTCGGCGATGTCCCGGACCGCGGCCCGGATCGCGTCGTGCTCCTCGGTCAGCTGGTAGAGCCCACTCGTCGTACTCACGAGGGGATGCTAGGACGTCCCAACAGTGCCGGGGCCACCGGCGAGCCGGGCGCGCAGCGCGGCGTCGCGGGCGACGACGGAGTCGGCGAGGTCGGCCTGGAACCGCTCGACGGCCGCCCGCAGCTCCCGGTCGGCCGCGGCCAGGATGCGCACCGCCAGCAGGCCGGCGTTGCGCCCGCCGCCGATCGACACGGTCGCCACCGGCACGCCGGCGGGCATCTGCACGATCGACAGCAGGCTGTCCAGGCCGTCGAGCCGGTCCAGCGACCGCGGGACGCCGATGACCGGCAGCGGTGTCGCCGCGGCCAGCATGCCGGGCAGGTGGGCCGCCCCGCCGGCGCCGGCCACGAGGACGCGCAGGCCGCGCCCGGCCGCGCCCGCGGCGTAGTCGAGCATCCGGTGCGGGGTGCGGTGCGCGGAGAGGACGTGCACCTCGTACGGGACGCCGAACTCCCCCAGTGCCTGCGCGACCGGCTCCATCGTGGGCCAGTCGGAGTCGCTGCCCATGGCGATCCCGACCAGGGGCTCGGTCACCTCAGTGCTCCTCGGCGAACGCGAAGGCGGGGTCGACCTCGCCGTCGGCCAGGTAGCGGGCCGCGGCGACCGCCCGGGCGCGGACCTCCTCGAGGTCCTCCCCCAGCGCGGTGACGTGCCCGAGCTTGCGGCCGGGGCGCTGGCCCTTGCCGTACCAGTGCAGCTTGACGTCGGGCCAGTGCGCCATGAGGTGGTGCACCCGCTCGTCGATGCCCGGGCCGTCCCAGCCGGCGGCCGCGGCCCGGCCCCCGAGCACGTTGGCCATGACCACGACCGGAGCGGCCATCGCCGTCGACCCCAGCGGGTAGTCCAGGACGGCGCGCAGGTGCTGCTCGAACTGGCTGGTGCGCGCGCCCTCGATGGTCCAGTGCCCGGAGTTGTGCGGGCGCATGGCCAGTTCGTTGACCAGGACGCCGTCGCCGACCTGGAACAGCTCGACGGCCATGACGCCCACGACGCCGACGCGGTCGGCGATCCGCACGGCCAGCTCCTGGGCGGCCAGCGCGCCGTCCTCGTCCAGCCCCGGGGCGGGCGCGAGCACCTCGGTGTTGATGCCGTCGCGCTGCACCGTCTCCACCACCGGCCAGACGGCGACCTGGCCGAACGGGGAGCGGGCCACCAGCACGGCCAGCTCGCGCACCAGCTCCACCCGCTGCTCGGCGAGCAGGCTGCCGTGCGCGGCGAGCAGGTCGGCGGCCTCCTCGGCGGCGTCGAGGACGAACACGCCCCGGCCGTCGTAGCCGCCCCGCGGGGTCTTGACGACGACCGGCCAGCCGGTGGTCGCGGCGAACCGCGCCAGCTCCTCCTGCGACCGCACCTCGGCCCAGACCGGCTGCGGCTCGCCGGCCGCGGCCAGCGCCCGGCGCAGGACGAGCTTGTCCTGGGCGTGCACGAGGGCGTCGGGGCCCGGGGCCATCCGCACGCCGTCGGCGGCCAGCGCCCGCAGGTGCTCGGTCAGCACGTGCTCGTGGTCGAAGGTGACCACGGTGGCGCCCTCGGCCAGGGCGCGCAGCGCGTCGAGGTCGCGGTGGTCACCGAGGCGGACGTCGGCGGCGACCAGCGCGGCGGACTCGGCGGGGTCGGTGGCCAGCACCCGCAGCGACTGGCCGAGCGCGATGGCGGCCTGGTGGGTCATCCGGGCGAGCTGCCCACCCCCGACCATGGCGACCACGGGCAGGCCGGTCCGGGGGTCAGTCGGTGCGGGCGCCAACACACCGAGAGGTTATCCGGGCCGTCGTGCAGCACCATCGGGGACTCCGAGTGCCGGCACCGGTCCTGTATCTCGTCGTGCACGACGACTCGATCGCGCCGGGTGACCCGCCGTTCGGAGTCGATGGCCCCCGACGGGGTGAGCCGGCGGAGCGCGTCGTCGTGGTCGCCGCACAGGTCACGCCGACCCGAGGACGGGCGTCATCAGGAGGGCCCCGGTCACTCGCGTGTCCGGACCGGTGCGCACCGCAGCGCCGAGCGATCTCGCCGGTGCCCTGCGGCTGGTTGCTCGGTCCGCCTCCGGCGGTCGGCGTCCGTGTTCGGCACCGGCTCCGGCGGCGTTCCGCGCCGACCAGGTCCGACCCCCGCGCTCAGCGCAGGCCGACCAGCTCCGCGCGCAGGCGCCGGCCGACGACGTCGGCGACCTCCTGGGTCGGGTGGACCCCGTCCGCCGAGGTGCCGGGCGCGTAGGCGCCGTCGACCGAGATCCCCTGCCACGGGTCGATGAAACGCCACCCCTGCGCCGCGGCCAGGTCCTCGAGCCGGCGGTTGAGCTCCAGCGCCTGGGCCGGGTCCACGTCGAAGGGCGGGATCGCCGAGAGCAGGACCCGCGGGACGCCCACCGTGGCCACGATCGCCCGCAGGTCGTCGGCGGTGACCTCCCAGGGCAGGCGGAAGAGGTCGTTGGTGCCGGCCAGGACCACCACGACGTCCGCGGACGAGGGGACGACGCCGGCGCGCATGTCCTGCGTCGTGGCGCCCGGGACCGCCCAGCCGCCCTGGAACTCCAGCGGCGGACCGAGCGCGGCGGGCAGCCACGAGCGGGTCCCCGGGACCGCCGTCCCCTCGATCGGCAGCGAGCCGGCGGTGATCGAGTCGCCGACGACCGTGAAGGTGAGGGGCGTGTCGACGGTGGCGGGAGCCTCCGCCGGGCCGGGGTCGGCCGTCGCGCCGGTGGACGGGCTCGGGGTCGCCGAGGAGGACGCGCTGCCGGCCGGGCCGGTGCCCTCGTCGGCGTGGGACCGGGTGCAGCCGGCCGACAGGGCCACCGCGAGGACCACCGCCGCCATCAGGGCCGCCCTCCCCCGACGGCCCGCTCCCCCCATGCGCCCAGTATTCCCGCCGCCGTCCCCGGACCACGGCCGACCCGGGGACCGCCCGCCGCGTCTCGCGGGAGGACCGGCCGCGGGTCCGTACAGTCGTCGGGCGTGCCCCTCCTGCCGGCCGTCCGCCGTCGCGCCGGGACCACCTGGCGACTGCTGCTCAAGGAGCTCTCCGCCTTCGGGGTCGTCGGGAGCGCGTGCTTCGTCCTCGACCTCGGGCTGTTCCAGCTGCTCTACGCCCACCTCGGCGTCGGCGCGGTCACCGCCAAGTTCTCCTCGACGGTCGTGTCGATGACCGTCGCCTACTTCGCGCACCGGCACTGGTCGTTCTCCCACCGGGCGCGGACCGGCCTGCGCCGGGAGTACTCCCTCTTCGTCGTGGTCAACGGCCTGACGCTGGCGCTCGGGCTGGCCCTGGTGGCCCTGGTGCGCTACCCGCTGGGCCAGGAGAGCGCGCTGGTCCTGCAGGTCACCAACGTCGCCTCGACGGCGCTCGGGACGCTGATCCGCTTCCTGTCCTACCGGCGGTGGGTCTTCGTCGCCGCGGACCACCCGGCGGCCCTGTCCGCCACCCCGTCCCCCGCTCCGGCGGACGCCGGAGCCGGGCCGGCCGAGCGGGCCGGCGAACGGCGGGGCGGGCACCAGGCCGGCGTCCCCGGTCGGGCGCTGCCCGGGCTCTGAGCCGCCGCCTCCTCAGCCGGCCAGGCGTGAGCCCGACCGCCCGGCGACCACCTCCAGGCGGGTCGGGACGCGGGTGCGCAGCTCCTCGAGGTGGCTGATGACGCCGACCGTCCGGCCGCCGCGGCGCAGCTCGTCGAGCACGGTCATCACCGCGTCGAGCGCCTGGGCGTCGAGCGTGCCGAAGCCCTCGTCGACGAAGAGCGTGTCCATCTGCACCCCGCCGGCCTCGGCGGTGACGACGTCGGCGAGCCCGAGGGCCAGCGCGAGGGAGGCCATGAAGCTCTCCCCGCCGGAGAGGGTCTTGGTGGGCCGCCGGGTGCCGGTGTACTCGTCGAGGACGTCGAGCCCGAGGCCGCCCCGGGCGCCGTGGCGGCCCATCGCGTCGCTGTGCAGGAACGTGTAGCGCCCGCGCGACATCTCCTGCAGCCGCCGGCTGGCCACCTCGGCCACCTGCTCGAGGCGGGCGGCGAGGACGAAGGACTGCAGCCGCATGCGCAGCGTGTTGGCGCCGCGGCCGCCCACGAGGTCGGCGAGCCCGCCCACCTGCTCGGCGCGGGCGCGGCGCTCGGCGAGCTCGACCTCGGCGGCGACCACGTCGCCGGCGAGCCCGTCGAGGGCGCCGGCGCAGCGGCGGGCCTGGTCCAGGGCGGTCACCGCCTCCTCGCGGCGGGCGGTCAGCTCGGCGCAGCGCGCCTGCAGCGCCGCGACGTCGGGCCGCTCGCCCAGGTCGGCGAGGTCGGGATCGGCGAGGGTGGCGGCCAGCACCGAGCGGGCCTCATCGTGCTCGCGCAGACGCCGGTCGAGCCCGGCCAGCTCGCCATCGGCCAGCAGGGCACCGGCCGCGTCCGGGACGTCGTCGAACCCGGCCGCCGCGGCGCGCGCCCGCGCGGCGGTCCGGGCCTCGCCGGCGGCGGCCAGCGCACGCTGCTCCTCGTCGGCCGCGGCGACGGCGGCCTCGCACCGCTCGGCCTCCCCGGCCAGCCGGTCGACCCGTGCGCGCAGGTCGGCGTCCTCCCCGCGGGCGGCGTCGAGCCGGGCGGAGAGCTCCGACAGCGCGTCGGCGCGGGCGGCGCGCTCGGCGGTGCACCGCTGCAGCGCCTCGCGGTCGGCGGCCAGCGCGGCGACGGCGGCGTCGCGCCGGCCCTCGGCGGCGGCCAGCGCCCGGCGCGCCTCCTCGGCACCCCCGGCCAGCCCGGCGACCGCCGCCCGCTCCGCGCGGGCACGGGCCGCGTGCTCGGCGAGCTCCGCGGCCGGCCGGTGCCCGGAGCGCTCCCGCAGGACGGCGAGCTCCCGCTCGAGCTCCTCGACGGCACGACCGGCCGCGGTGCGCCGCTCGTCGGCGGTGTCGACGGCGGTACGGGCGCGCTCCTCGTGCTCGGCGGTGACCGACGCGGCGGCGGGCACGGCGGGGCGCGGGTGCTCGGTCGAGCCGCAGACCGGACAGTCGGCGCCCGCGCGGAGCCCGGCGGCCAGCTCGGCGGCCATCCCCTCGAGCCGGGCGGTGCGGACCTCGACCAGCCGCTCGCGTGCCGCCAGCCAGGTCAGCCGCGTGGCGTCGGCGTCGGCGCGGGCCCGCTCGAGCCGGCCGGCGACCGTGGCGGCGCGGGTCGCGGCGTCCAGCGCGGCGCGGGCGGCCTCCTCGGCCGCGGCCAGGCCGGGCAGCCGCGCCGTGGCGGCCTGCGCGGTGTCCAGCGCGGCCTGCGCGGCGGCCACGCGGGCCGGCTGCTCCTCCACGGCCCGGGCGCCGTCGGCGCAGCGGGCGGCGAGCCGTTCGGCGGCACCGGCCAGCCGGGCGACCTCGGTGGTGAGCGCCGCGGCCCGGCCGGCCTCGGGCAGCAGGACCCGGGCCGCCGCGGCGGCGTCGCGCAGCTCCCGGGCGAGCGCCGCGTCGGCGTCGCGGCCGCCGGAGACCGCCGCCCAGGCGGCCGCGGCGGCTCCCCGGCGGGCGGTGGCCCGCTCCGCGGCCAGGGCGGTGCGGCCGGCCGCCTCCAGCACGTCGCGCAGCGCCTCGGCGCGGCGGCCGGCGTCGGCGCGGGCCCGCAGCGGCGCCAGCTCGGGCTCGCGGGCGGTGAGCCGCTCCCGCTCGGCGCGGGCGCGATCGCGGCGGGTGTGCCGGTCGGCCAGCGCCCGCGCGGCGGCCAGCTCGACGTCGACGCGGGCGCTCGCGGCGGCGGCGTCGTCGGCCCGGGCCGCGGCGTCGGCCTGCCGCTCGGCCGCCCGGGCGCGCACGCCGCGCACCCAGGCCTGCACCGAGGCGCCGGGGTGGGCACCCACCAGCTCCGGCGCGAGCTCCTCGGGCACCTCGACGTCGGCGATCTGGGCGACCCGGTGCAGCAGCGTGCTCACCCGGTGCCGGTCGGCCCGCAGCGCCTCCTCGGCGGCCCGGCGCTCGCCGGCCAGCCAGTCCTCCGCGCGGGCGAACCGGTCGACGTCGAACAGCGTGCGCAGCAGCCTCCCGCGGTCCTCGGGCTCGGCGCGGAGGAACCGGGCGAAGTCGCCCTGGGGCAGCAGCACCACCTGGCAGAACTGCTCGGCCGACAGGCCCAGCCGCACGCGCAGGTACTCCGAGCCCTCGTCGATGCGGGTGCTGACCGGCTCCCAGGTGCCCTCGCGCCACCGCTGCACGACCAGCCGCGCCTGCTCGGTGGTCTCGCCGGCGCCGCGCTTCTTGGGGCGGGTCTGCTCGGGCCGGCGGGCGACCAGCAGCCGCTCGCCGGCGAGGGTGAGCTCGCAGGAGACCTCGGTGCGGGTGCCGGCGTCGGCGTGGTCGCTGCGCAGCCGCCGGGCCTCGCCGCGAGCGCCGGGCACGGTGCCGTAGAGGGCGAAGACCACGGCGTCGAGCAGCGTCGTCTTGCCCGCCCCGGTGGGGCCCCACAGCAGGAACAGCCCGTCGCGGGCGACCTCGTCGACGTCGACGGTCTCGGTGCCGGCGAACGGGCCGAACGCGGTGAGGGACAGGGAGTGCAGCCTCACCGCGTCAGCTCCTCGCGGGCCGCCGCGCCCAGCGCCCGGGCCAGCAGGTCGCGCTCGGCCTCGGTGGCGCCCACCCCGCCGCGCACGTGCGCGACGAACTCCCCGACCACGTCGAGGTCGTCGCGGCCGCGCAGGCGCTCCTGGTAGCTGCGGCCGTCGCCGGCGCCTCCGCCACCGGTCCACTCCAGGTGGACGCAGTGCGCGAAGCGGGCGCGCAGCTTGCGCATCGGGTCGGCCGGGCGGACGTCGTCGGTGAGCCGCACGGACACGAAGGCGTCCTCGGCGGAGGCGTGCGCGGGGTCGGCGAGCAGGTCGTCGAGGGTGCCGGTGAGGACGGCGAGCGGCCGGGGCGCAGGCAGGTGCACCGGGCGGACGCCGGCCAGCCCGGCGGTGTCGAGGTCGACCAGCCACACCTGCTTGCCCTGCCCGGCCTCGCCGAAGGAGTAGGCCATCGGCGAGCCGCTGTAGCGCAGCCGGTCGGTGAGCGACTGCGGCCGGTGCAGGTGGCCCAGTGCCACGTAGTCGACGCCGTCGAACACCGCCGCCGGCACCACCTCGACCCCGCCGACGCAGATGTCACGCTCGCTGTCGCTGGCCACGCCCCCGCCGACGAAGGCGTGCGCGAGCACCACCGAGCGCGCGCCGGAGCGCAGGAAGAGGTCGGCCCGCACCCGGTCCATCGCCGCCCGCAGCACCGCCTCGTGGCTGCGCGCCGCGTCGTCACCCCGCCCTCCGAGGCCCAGCTCATGGCGGGCGATCTCCGGCTCCAGGTAGGGCAGCCCGTAGACGGCGACCTCGCCGTGCGCGTCGGCGAGCAGCACGGGCTCGTCGAGCCGGGAGGTGGCGGCGCGCACGTGCAGGCCGGCCTTGGTCAGCAGCCCGGAGAAAGTGCCCAGCCGGCGGGCGGAGTCGTGGTTGCCCGGGGTGAGGACGACGGTGGCCCCGGCGCCGAGCAGCCGCTCGACGACGCGGTCGAGGACGGCCTGGGCGTCGGCCGACGGGACCGCCCGGTCGTAGACGTCGCCGGCGACGACGACGGCGTCCACACCCTCGGCGGTGACGACCCCGGCCAGCCCCGACAGCACCGCCTCCTGCTCGGCGAGCAGGTCGGCACCGTGCAGCGACCGCCCGATGTGCCAGTCGGATGTGTGCAGCAGCCGCATGGGTGCGCAAGGTAGGTCGGGGGGCCGACAGAACCGGCCAGGCTCGCCGTGACCGGTCGGTCACACCCCGCCCCGCCGGCCCGGGTCAGAACGGGGCGGTGGAGTGACCCGACGCCCGGTGCCAGCCGGAGGCCCACCCGCCGTACGGGTCGTCGTGGGGATCGGCGGACCGGCCGGCCTCGTGCGCCCGCCGCTCGTCGTCCTCCTCGATCAGGTGGTGCAGCAGCGCCGCGGTCCCCTCGACGTCGGGCACCCGCTCGAGGACGAGGGCACCGCCGTCGCCCACCGACTCGACGGTCAGCGTCCCGGAGCGGGTGAGCCGCTGCCGCAGCGTCTGCCGGAACGAGACGTCGGTGACGCGGGACAGCGCGACGTCGCGCCCGCGCCGGGAGCGGACCCCCTCGCGGGAGAGCAGTCGGCGCGTGGTGAGCACGTGGTGGGTCGTGCGCCAGCGCAGCAGCGGCCCGGCGAGGAGGACCGCCAGGGCGCCCAGCGCGACGGCGAGCAGCGTGAGGCGCAGTGCACCCTGCTGAGGTCCGGGCGGGACCAGCGCGGCGAGGTGGGAGCCGGCGCCGACGACGACGAGGGACCGGACGACCGGCCAGAACAGCGTCGTCCAGTGCGGGTGCAGGTGGACGACGACCTCCTCGTCGTCGACGAGGAGCTTGTCGGGGTAGGGCACCCCGCCAGGATGACCGAGCGCGGGCCCGCCGGTCAGGCTCCGCGCGGGCGTGTCCGCACGTGCTGGACGTCGCCGCTGGCGAGCTCGACGGTGCCGGCGCCGGTGCGGACGACCAGCCGGCCGTCCCAGTCGACGGAGGTGGCCGTGCCCGACAGCGTCGAGCCGTCGGGCAGGCTGACGGCGACCTCCGCGCCGACGGTGGAGCACCAGGCGAGGTAGTCGCCGGCCAGGCCCGTGACCACGGGGTCGCCGAGCGCGGCGGTCCAGGCGAGGTAGCGCCGCTCGAGCGCCCGCAGGTAGGCCAGCAGCACCGGCGTCCGGTCGACCTCCGCGCCGGTCACCTGCGCCAGCGAGGTCCCGGTGGGCGGGAGCTCCCCGGCGCGGGTGGACACGTTGAGCCCGGTGCCGACGACGACCGCGGTGCCGCTCACCTCGGCCAGGATGCCGGCGAGCTTGGCGCCGTCGGCGGCCAGCAGGTCGTTGGGCCACTTGAGCGAGGTGCGCACGCCCGTGACCTCCCCCACGGCCTCGCCCAGCGCGATGCCGGCGAGCAGGGGCAGCCAGCCGCGGCGGGCGGCGGGGACGTCCGGGCGCAGCAGCACCGACACGGTCAGCCCCGCCCGCGGCGGGGAGGTCCAGGTGCGGGTCAGCCGGCCGCGCCCGGCGGCCTGGTGCTCGGCGACGAGGACGAGGCCCTCGGTCCCGTCCTCGTCGGCGGCCCGCTCGGCGAGGACGGCGTTGGTCGAGCCGACCTCCTCGACGACCTCGAGCGCGCGCCACAGCCGGCTGTCGCGGGTGAGCGCCGCCTGCAGCGCGGGGCCGTCGAGGGGCGGGCGGTCGAGCTCCGACCAGCGGGCGGAGGGCGCGTCGGTCACTCCCCTACGCTACGGCCGGTGACCGGGCCCGCGAGGGCACGGCGAGCAGAGCAGTGCCCGCACGAGCCGGGCCGACGAGCGCCAGCGAGGAGAACCCGTGAGTGCGGCTGAACTGGAGAGCGCCGGGGAGACCCCGTCCGGCGACGTCGACGTCCACACGACCGCCGGCAAGCTGGCGGACTTCGAGCGGCGGGTCCAGGAGGCCACGCACGCGGGCTCCGAGCGGGCGGTGGACAAGCAGCACGCCGCCGGCAAGATGACCGCCCGGGAGCGCATCGAGGCGCTGCTGGACCCGGGCTCGTTCACCGAGCTCGACGAGTTCGCCCGCCACCGCTCCAGCAACTTCGGCATGGAGTCCAAGCGGCCCTTCGGCGACGGCGTCGTCACCGGGTACGGCACCGTCGACGGCCGCCCGGTCTGCGTCTTCTCCCAGGACGTCACGGTGTTCGGCGGCAGCCTCGGCGAGGTCTACGGCGAGAAGATCGTCAAGGTCCTGGACCTGGCCGTGCGCAACGGCTGCCCGATCATCGGCATCAACGAGGGCGGCGGCGCGCGGATCCAGGAGGGCGTGGTCTCCCTCGGCCTCTACGGCGAGATCTTCCGCCGCAACGTGCACGCCTCGGGCGTGATCCCGCAGATCTCGCTGGTCATGGGCGCCGCGGCCGGCGGCCACGTCTACTCCCCCGCGCTCACCGACTTCGTCGTGATGGTCGACCAGACCAGCCAGATGTTCATCACCGGTCCCGACGTCGTGAAGACCGTGACCGGCGAGGACGTCAGCCTCGAGGAGCTCGGCGGCGCCCGCACGCACAACACCAAGTCCGGCGTCGCGCACTACCTGGCCGAGGACGAGGCCGACGCGCTCGACTACGTCAAGGCGCTGCTGTCCTACCTGCCGAGCAACAACCTCGACCCGCTGCCGGCGATCGAGGTCGCCCCGGCCGACACCACGCGGGACGGCGTCACCGACGACGACCGCGAGCTCGACGTGTTCGTCCCGGACTCGGCCAACACCCCCTACGACATGCACACCGTCGTCGAGCACGTGCTCGACGACGGCGAGTTCCTCGAGGTGCAGTCGCTGTTCGCGCCCAACATCGTCGTCGGCTTCGGCCGGGTCGAGGGGCGGCCGGTCGGCGTCGTGGCCAACCAGCCCACCCAGTTCGCCGGCACGCTGAACATCGACGCCAGCGAGAAGGCGGCCCGCTTCGTGCGCACCTGCGACGCCTTCAACGTCCCGGTGCTGACCTTCGTCGACGTCCCCGGGTTCCTGCCCGGCACCTCGCAGGAGTGGGAGGGGATCATCCGCCGCGGCGCGAAGCTGATCTACGCCTACGCCGAGGCGACCGTCCCGAAGATCACCGTGATCACCCGCAAGGCCTACGGCGGCGCCTACGACGTCATGGGGTCCAAGCACCTCGGCGCCGACCTCAACCTGGCGTGGCCGACGGCGCAGATCGCCGTCATGGGCGCCCAGGGCGCGGTGAACATCCTCTACCGGCGCGAGCTCGCCGACGCCGACGACGCCGATGCCCGCCGCGCGGAGCTCATCACCGAGTACGAGGACGCGCTCCTGTCGCCCTACATCGCCGCCGACCGCGGGTACGTCGACCAGGTGATCCGCCCGTCGGAGACCCGCGTCGAGATCACCAAGGCGCTGCGCCTGCTGGCCAACAAGCGCCAGACGCTGCCGTCCAAGAAGCACGGGAACATCCCGCTGTGACCGGACAGGAGCGACCGCTGCTGCGGGTCGTCAAGGGTGAGCCGACGGCGGAGGAGCTGGCCGCGCTGACCGTCGTCGTGGCCGCACTGTCCCGGCGCCGGCCGCGCCGCCGTCCGGTGCCGGTCGGCGCGTGGGCCTCGTACGCCGACGCCCACCGCCGGCCGCTGCAGCCCGGGCCCGGCGGCTGGCGCGCCTCCGGGAGGCCGGTGTGAGCGTCGACCGCAGGCTCGTGCTGGCGTCGGCCTCGCCGGCCCGGCTGGCGCTGCTGCGCCAGGCCGGCCTGGCCCCCGAGGTCGTGGTGAGCGACGTGGACGAGTCGGCGGTGCGGGCACCGCGGGTGGCCGAGCGGGTGGCGCTGCTGGCCGCGGCCAAGGCCAGCGCCGTGGCCGGCCGCGAGACCGACGCCCTGGTCGTCGGCGCTGACTCGCTGCTGGAGTTCCGCGGGCAGGCCATGGGCAAGCCGGCCGACGCCGCCGAGGCGCGCGAGCGCTGGCGGCGGATGTCGGGCCGCTCCGGGGTGCTGCACACCGGTCAGGCGCTGTTCGACGTGCGCGACGGCGCCGTCCAGGCGCGCGACGTCGTCGTCACCTCGACCGTCGTGCACTTCGCCAGCCCGAGCGCCGCCGAGGTCGAGGCCTACGTCTCCACCGGCGAGCCGCTGGCGGTGGCCGGCGCCTTCACCCTCGACGGCCTCGGCGCCCCCTTCGTGCGCCGGGTCGAGGGCGACCCGGCGGCCGTCGTCGGGCTGTCCCTGGCGGCACTGCGCGAGCAGCTGGGCCGGCGCGGCCTCGCGGTCACCGACCTCTGGCGGCGCTGACCCCGCACCCCCTCGGCCACCGGTGGGACGGATGTGACGACCGGGACGCGCGGGGTGCGACACGGCCGGGCGGGGCCGTGGTGCGCTCAGTAGTACGGACCGACCCGTCACGATCCGTGTTCATGAACGCGCAGCGAGTCGTCGTGCACATCGGGACACCAAAGTCTGGGACGACCTTCCTGCAGGAGCTGCTGTGGGAGTCGCGCCCCGCGCTCGCCGCGGCTGGCGTCCTCTACCCCGGTGAGCACCCGGGGGCGCACTTCCACGCCGTGCTCGACGTACGGCAGCGCAGCTTCCACGGCCACGTCGACCCCGGCGTCGCCGGCGCGTGGGAGCGCCTCGTCGCGGCCGCCCGCGACCACCAGGGGACGACGGTCGTCTCCCACGAGCTCTTCGGCGACCTCAGCGCAGAGGAGGCCGCCCGCGCCGTGGCCGACCTCGACTTCGCCGAGGTGCACGTCGTCGTCACCGTCCGGGACCTGGCCCGGCAGCTGCCCGCCGTGTGGCAGGAGGACGTGAAGAACCGGCACTCCCTACCCTTCGGCGACTTCCTCGAGATGGTGCGCCCCGGTTCGGGCCGCCCCGACGAGCAGCGCCCGGCCGCCGACAGCACCGAGGGCCACGCGGAGGCCTTCTGGCTGCGCCACGACGTCCCGGCGGTGCTGCGCCGCTGGGCCGCCGGCCTGCCCGCCGACCGCGTGCACGTGGTGACCGTGCCCCCGCAGGGCGCCGACCCGACCCTGCTGTGGGAACGCTTCGCGTCCGTCGTCGGTGTCGACCCGGCCGTGGCCAGCCTGCCCGACGGGCGGCGCAACCAGTCCCTGGGCCGCGCCGAGAGCGAGCTGCTGCGGCGGCTCAACGAGCGGCTCGACTACGGCGTCGAGTGGCCGCTGTACGCCTCGCGGATCACCCACGGCCTCGCCGCCGGGGCCCTCGCCGGGCGGCCGGCGTCCGCGCGGCTGACGCTCCCGGCCGCCGACCACGCGTGGGTGTCGGCCGTCGCCGACGCCGGCATCGAGGCCCTGGCCGCGCTCGGGTGCACCGTCACCGGCGACCTCGAGGACCTCCGCGTCCCGGCCGCGCCCGCCGACGACGACGACCGGACCCCCACCGTGGAGGAGCTGTTCGACGCCGCCCTCGACGCGATGGCCGCGCTGCTCCCTGTGGGGCCGCCGCCCGCCTCCGAGCTCGCGCCGGAGCCCGCGCCGGTCGAGGAGCCCGTGGCCGAGCCGGCCGCCGAGCCGCCCGTCCTGCCCGGGCCGCGAGTGCCAGCGGTGCACCTGGCCGCTGCGGCCGGCCGCGGCCGCGGTGGCCGGCTGTGGCGGCGGGTCGTCGCCCCCCGCGCCCTGCCGCCGCGCCCCGCCCCGGACGGCGAGACCGTCCCCGTCTGACCGGCGCTCGCCCCTCCCCGGAGGCGGGCGCCGGCGCGCGTCCGGCCCTGCCGCGGGCCTGGCGCCGTCGGCTGGCTACAGTCCGACCGGTCCACGAGCGAGGGAGTCGTCGGTGCAGAAGGTCCTGATCGCCAACCGCGGGGAGATCGCGGTCCGCGTGGCGCGCGCGTGCAAGGACGCCGGGCTCGCCAGCGTCGCGGTCTACGCCGAGCCCGACCGCGACGCCCTGCACGTGCGGGTGGCCGACGAGGCCTTCGCCCTCGGCGGGACGACGCCGGGGGACTCCTATCTGGTGATCGACAAGGTCATCGACGCCGCGCGGCGTTCCGGCGCCGACGCGGTCCATCCCGGCTACGGGTTCCTCTCGGAGAACGCCGGCTTCGCCCAGGCCGTCATCGACGCCGGGCTCACTTGGATCGGCCCCTCGCCGCAGGCGATCGTCGACCTCGGCGACAAGGTGGCCGCGCGGCACATCGCCACCCGCGCCGGCGCTCCCCTCGTGCCCGGCACCAGGGACCCGGTGGGCGGCGCCGACGAGGTGGTCGCCTTCGCCGAGGAGCACGGTCTGCCGGTGGCCATCAAGGCCGCGTTCGGCGGTGGCGGGCGCGGCCTGAAGGTGGCCCGCACCATCGAGGAGATCCCCGAGCTGTTCGACTCCGCCGTCCGCGAGGCGGTGTCCGCCTTCGGCCGCGGCGAGTGCTTCGTCGAGCGGTTCCTCGACAAGCCGCGCCACGTCGAGGCGCAGGTCCTGGCCGACACCCACGGCAACGTCATCGTCGTCGGCACCCGCGACTGCTCGCTGCAGCGGCGCAACCAGAAGCTCGTCGAGGAGGCCCCCGCACCCTTCCTCACCGACGAGCAGCGGGCGCGGATCCACGAGTCGGCCAAGGCCATCTGCCGGGAGGCCGGCTACCACGGCGCCGGCACCGTCGAGTACCTCGTCGGCACCGACGGGTCGATCTCCTTCCTCGAGGTCAACACCCGCCTGCAGGTCGAGCACCCGGTCAGCGAGGAGACCAGCGGCCTGGACCTGGTCCGCCAGCAGTTCCGCATCGCCGACGGCCTGCCGCTGGAGGTCACCGAGGACCCGACCCCGCGCGGGCACAGCATCGAGTTCCGCATCAACGCCGAGGACGCCGGCCGCAACTTCATGCCCGCCCCCGGCCCGGTGACCCGCCTGGAGATCCCGCAGGGCCCCGGCGTGCGGTGGGACTCCGGCGTCGAGACCGGCGGCGAGGTGGCCGGCGCGTTCGACTCGATGCTGGCCAAGCTCATCGTCACCGGCGCCAGCCGCACCGAGGCCCTGCAGCGGGCCCGCCGCGCGCTCGACGAGCTCGTGGTCGAGGGCATGCCGACGGTGATCCCGTTCCACCGGGCCGTGGTGCGCGACGAGGCGTTCACCACCGAGCCGTTCACGGTGCACACCCGCTGGATCGAGACCGAGTGGGACAACCAGGTGCCGCCGTACGCCGCGGCCCCGGTCGAGCAGGGCGAGGACGAGCCGCGGCAGACCGTCGTCGTCGAGGTGGGCGGCCGCCGGCTCGAGGTGTCCCTGCCCGCCGGCCTGGCCGCCGGCGGGGGTGCGCCGGCCGCCGCCGGGGGCGCCAGGCCGCGCAAGCGGGGCTCCGGGCACGGCGGGTCGGGCGCCTCCGGCGACTCCCTCACCTCGCCCATGCAGGGCACGATCGTCAAGGTCGCCGTCGAGGAGGGCGCACTGGTCGAGGCCGGCGACCTCGTCGTCGTCCTGGAGGCGATGAAGATGGAACAGCCGATCGCGGCGCACAAGTCGGGCACCGTGACCGGCCTGTCGGCCGAGGTGGGCGCGAGCGTGACCAGCGGCGCGGTCATCTGCACCATCGCCGACGCCGGATAGCCGCGGCCCGGCCACGACGAGACGCGTCGGGGCCTGCCACCGGGTGGTGGCAGGCCCCGACGCGTCTGGCCCGTCAGAAGGTGATGGTGCCGTTCTGAAAGCGCTGCGTGACTCGCTGGCAGCGACCGCCGGTGTACAGCTCGCACACCTCGTTGTGGACCGGGTACCCGAGGCGCCCGTTCTCCCAGCCCTGGGCCGCCCACCGGTCGCGGATCGCGCCCCACACCGGCTGCGCGCCGGTCCCCAGTGACCAGTAGACCGACCCGCCCTGGAAGTGCTGATAGCAGCCGCCGTTGCGCAGTCCGCACACCTCACCGGTGATCGGCCAGCCCAGCTGACCGCTGAGGCTGCGCAGCCCCTCCCACCGGGCCCGGATGGCGCCGCCCACCGGGTGAGCCCCCGAGGCCGCGGACCAGAAGATTGTCCCGCCCTGGAAGTCCTGCCGGCAGCCACCGTCGCGCAGTAGGCAGTTCGCCGGGCCGGTCGGGTAGCCCAGGTGGCCGTTCTCCCAGCCTAGCTGCCCCCAGCGCGCCCGGATCGCGCCGTTCACCGGCTGCGCACCCGTCGCCGGTGACCACAGGATCGCCCCACCCCGGAACTCCTGGTAACAGCCGCCGTTGAGCAGGCCGCACACGGCCCCGCCGGTCGGGTACCCGAGGAAGCCGTTCTCCCAGCCCAGCTGCCCCCACCGGGCCCGGATCGCGCCGTTCACCGGCTGCGCGCCCGTCGCCGGGGACCAGTAGAAGCTCCCGCCCTGGAAGTCCTGCAGACACCCACCGTCACGCAGGCCGCAGACCTCGCCGGCGACGGGGTAGCCGAGCCAGCTGTTCTGCCCGCCCAGCGAGTTCCACCGGGCGCGGATGCCACCGTTGACCGGCTGCGCGCCCGACCGGGGTGACCAGTAGACGCTCGCGCCCTGGAAGTCCTGCAGACAGCCACCGTCGCGGAGGCCGCACACCGGCGCCGCAACGGGGTAGCCCAGGTAACCGTCCTCCCAGCCGAGCGAGCCCCACCGGCTGCGGATGGCGCCGTTGACCGGTTGGGCACCGGTGGCCGATGACCAGTAGAGGGAGCCGTTCTCGAAGTGCTGCCGGCACCCGCCGTTCCGCAGTCCGCACTGCTCACCGGTGATCGCGGAGCCGAGCCAGCTGCTGGGGCCGCCGAGCTGGCGGTAGCGCGCGGCGATGGCGGTCTCGGCGACGGGGCCCTCGGCCGCCGTCCTGACGACGACCGTCGCGCTCGGTCCGCCCGCGCTCCTCACCTCGAGCCAGAAACCCCCGGCCAGGGCCAGTTGTTCGTTCACCTCGAACACCGACTGCTCGTCGTGGTCCCAGTAGGCCTGCGGCGAGGGGGTGCCGTCGAGGAGCAGTGAGGTGTCGCTGGTGGGTCCGGGACCGTCGGTGTGCACGAGCACGCCGGAGTCGAAGACCGACACCCAGTAGGGGTCGGCCAGCCAGGCGTCGCGGCCCACACCCACGCGGTACTCCACCCAGTAGCGGGTCGAGCCGGTGGTCAGCGCGAGCACGCGGGTGCCGGTCCGGCTGCCCATGGCGCTGAGCGTGAAGGTGCCGCCGGTCCCTGTGGCCGGGATGGTCACCTGCGCCGATGTGGGCAGCACACCGAGCCGGGCGGCGTTCGGCGCGTTGAGGGAGCCGACCTCGTCCCACGAGACGCCCATGACGTCGTACCAGTCGTCGTACGCCACCGTCCGGCAGGGAGCGGTCTCCGGAGAGGCGTCGCACTGGACCGCCGAGGAGTGGCCCAGGCCGGCGTTGTGGCCGAGTTCGTGCGCGATCACCGACGTGAGGGTGTCCTGCACGTACATGCGGCCACCGTCGCCGAGGCCGGAACCGATCGTGCCGAGGCCGTACGCGCAGCCGGGGGTGCCACGAGGGATGTAGAGGAGCAGGTGCTCGGCCGGGCCGCCGGCCCAGCCCACGGCCGCGGCCACCTCGTCCCAGAGGGCGAAGGGGGTGGAGCAGTCGGCGGTCGTGGTGATCCAGTCGCGCCGGCCGGTCACCGCGACGGTGACCGCGCCGTCGGTCTGCTCGCCCCAGAACTCGCGGACCGGCCCGTCCACCGCGGCGACGACGTCGGCCAGCGCGGTGCCGTCCCGTGGCGCACCACCGGGCTGGACCATCACCACGGTCACGCCGTTGGTGTGCGGGGCGGTGGTGGCCGCCGCCTCGGCCGGGGCGACGACCTGGGCGTCGACCTGGGCGTCGACGACGTCGCGGGCGGGCGCCAGCCCCTGCTCGACGACCCCCTCGTCGCGCACCGCGGCGCCCACGGTGACCTCGACGGTGGCGCCCACCTCGAGATCGGCGACGTCCTCGGTGGGGACGCGCACCGACGCGCCGTCCTCGGGGTCGATCCAGCTCAGGAGGGTGTCCTCGGCGCCGGCCGCGCCGGCCGCGCCGGCGGTCGGTCCGGCGTGCTCGGGGTCGGCGAAGGCCTGGACCAGCTCGCCGACGACGACGTCGCCGGCGGCGGCGCCCTCCGGCGCCGGGTCCTCCGCCGCGGCCGGACCGGCGAGCAGCACCGGGGTCAGGACCGCGGTGGCGGCCGCGAGGGCGAGCAGCCGCGGGGACCGCGGACGGACGGCGAGGGGCACGGGTCTCTCCAGGTCAGGGGGTACCGATCTCCTCATCGGCGGGCCCGGCGCCGGACTGGACCCCGGAGCCGCGGCTGCACCCGTCCGGGCGTCAGGGGCGGCGGCGCAGCAGCGGCAGCCGGCGCGCGGCCAGCGCCGTCCCGCCGACGCCGAGCAGGCCGCCCGCAGCCAGCACGGGGGTGGTCCAGCCCGGGGCCGCGGGGCCGTGGCGGCCGCCGCGACCGGCGCGGCGGCAGGAGCGGGGACCTCGGTCGCGGCCGGGACGGACGGCGCCGCGGGGGCGGCGGCCGGCGGCTGCGCGGTGCCCGCGGCCGGCGACGGGGCGGCCGCGGGCACCGGGGCCGAGGTCGCGGGGGCACCGGCGGGGGCCGGCGCGCCCGGCAGCACCGAGGGCGCCGGGCCGGCCGGCGTCGCGGCGGTGCCGGCGACCGCGGGGCCGCCGACCACGGTGACCGTCGCGCCCGCCGGGGTGACGGCGTCGACCGTGACGGTCAGCTCCCCGCCGGCGACCGACACCGGGACGCCGGGCCGCAGGGCGGCCTGCAGGTCGCCGTCCCAGCCGGCCGCGGGCGACGGCGTGCCGTCGAGCAGCAGCGAGGTGTCGGGCAGCGCACCGCCGCGGTGCAGCAGGACGCCGCTGTCGAGCCCGTAGCGGTTGTCGGAGGCCAGCCAGGCGTCCCGGCCGACGGCGGCGCGGTACTCGAGCCAGTAGTCGGTGCCCTCGGCGTCGGTCAGCCGCGCCGCGCGGGTGCCGCTGTCACCGCCGACCGGGGCGAGGGTGACCGTCGTCGTCCCGGCGCCGACGGTCTGCGTGGCGGCGGCCGGCAGCACCCCGAGGCGCGCGGCCTGGGCGGCGGTCAGGCTGCCGAGGCGGTCCCACGAGATGCCCATGACGTCGTAGAAGTCGCGGTAGGCGGCGGTGTGGCAGGTGCCGTCCTCGGTCGCGCCGTCGCACTGCAGGCCGCTGGAGTGGCCGAGGCCGAAGTTGTGGCCCAGCTCGTGAGCGATGACGGCGGGCAGGTCGTCGCGGACGTAGAGGCGGCCGCCCGACGTCGTCCCGGCGCCGACCTGGCCGAGGGCGTAGGAGCAGCCGGGCAGGTCCTGCGGCTGGCTGCTGACGTAGAGCAGCAGGTGCTTGCCCGGGCCGGGGCGGAAGCCGACGCGGGCGGCGGCCTCGTCCCACAGCGCGGTGGGGTCGGTGCAGCCGGCGGTGGTGCGGATCCAGTCGTGCGCCTCGGTGACCCCGACGGTGACCGCGCCGCCGGTCTGCTCGGACCAGAACCGCGCGACCGGGTCGTTGACGGCCGAGACGACCGAGGACAGCGCCGTGCCGTCGGGCGTGCCGCCCTGCGGGACCACCATGACGACGGTGACCTGGTTGGTGACCGAGCCGGCCGGCACGGGGGCGGCCGTCGGGGCGGCCTGGACGACCTCGGTGCCGAGCACCTCGCGGGCCGGCTCGTAGCCGTCCTCGACGGCGGCCTGGTCGGTCTGCGTGCCGCCGACGGTCACCGCGACGGTCGCGCCGGGCTCGATGCCCTCGACGTCGTCGGCGGGGACGCGCACCGAGGTGCCGTCCTCCCCCTCGACGAGGGTCAGCGGCTCCTCGTGCGACTCACCGGCGTGCTGGCCCTCGATCGAGGTCTCCGGCCACACCTGGACGAGCTGGCCGGTGTACGTCTCGCCGGTGGTCTCCTCGGCCAGCGCCGACGACGCGAACGGGCCCGCGCAGAGCGCGAGCACAGCACCGGCGACGGCCAGGGACCGCGACAGGCGGGCGGGGACTCGGAGCGCTGACATCTCCCCCGACATCGGCGGGCCGGTGTCCCGTGCGCACCATCTGGGACCCGTCCGTCACACCGGTCCCGCCCGTCCCGTCCCGGGCGTCCCACCCGTCACGCGAGCGCGTCGGCCCCCATCAGTCTCCGGCCGGCCTCGGTGATCGAGCCCGACAGCGACGGGTAGATCGCGAAGGTCTGCGCCAGGTCGCTGACGGTCAGGCCCTTGGTCACCGCCAGCGCGATGGGCAGGATCAGCTCACTGGCGCCCGGCGAGACGACCACCCCGCCGACGACGACGCCGGTGGCCTTGCGGGCGAAGAGCTTGACGAACCCGGCGTGCAGGTCGCTCATCTTGGCCCGCGCGTTGGTGGCCAGCGGCAGCCGGACGACGTCGAGGTCGTGGCCCTCGGGCAGCGTCCTCTCCTGCACGCCGACGGTCGCGATCTCCGGGTGGGTGAAGACGTTGGCCGCCACGGTCTTCAGGCGGATCGGCTGCACGGCCTCGCCGAGGGCGTGCCACATGGCGATGCGGCCCTGCATGGCCGCGACGCTGGCCAGCTGGAAGACGCCGGTGACGTCGCCGGCGGCGTAGACGCCGGGCACGTTGGTGCGCGAGACCCGGTCGACGACGACGTGGCCGGACTCGCGCAGCTCGACCCCGCAGGCCTCGAGGTTGAGCCCGGCGGTGTTGGGCACGGTGCCCACGGTCATCAGCGCGTGCGAGCCCTCGACGGTGCGCCCGTCGGTGAGCTCGACGAGCACGCCCTTCTCGGTGCGGGTGACGGCCGCCGCACGGCCCCGCTCGGCGATCCGCCCGCCGCGGGCCTGGAAGACCTCCTCGAGCACCTCCGCGGCGTCGGCGTCCTCCCCGGGCAGCACCTGGTCGCGGGAGGAGACCAGGGTGACCGGCACGCCGGCCTCGAGGTAGCCGGAGGCGAACTCCGCGCCGGTGACGCCCGAGCCGACGACGACGAGGTGCTCGGGCATCTCCTCGAGGTCGTACACGTCGCGCCAGTCGAGGATCCGCTCGCCGTCGGGCTCGGCCCCGGGCAGCACGCGCGGGTCGGCGCCGGTGGCGATGAGGACGACGTCGCACTCGAGGCTCTCGGCCACCGCGCCGTCGGCGTCGAGCACCTCGACGCGGTGCTGGACCAGGCCGCGGACGTCGTCGGCGAGCCGGCCCTGACCGGCGACGAGGCGCACGCCCTCGGCGGTCAGCCGGGCGTGGATGTCGGCGGACTGGGCGACCGCGAGGCCCTTGACCCGGTGGTTGACGGTGGCCAGGTCCAGCCCGACCGTGCGCAGGTCGGTGCCGCGCAGCCCCAGGACGCTGGAGTCGCGGACCGAGGTCATCGTCCCGGCGGCGGCGATGAAGGTCTTGGACGGGACGCAGTCGGTGAGGACGCTGGCCCCGCCGAGTCCGTCGCGTTCGACGACGGTGACCTCCGCACCGAGCGAGGCGGCCACCAGCGCGGCCTCGTAGCCGGCCGGGCCGCCACCGATGATGACGATGCGGGTCATGGCGCTCTCCTGCGTCAGGGGGTCGTGCTGTGCCCCTCATCCTCCCAGCCGTCGCCGCCGGAGTCGGGCAACTCACGGGTCGCGCGGCCCACACCGGCCCGTAGGCTCGGTCGGCGATGGGTCTCTACGCCGCCTACGGGTCCAACATGGACCCCGACCAGATGCAGCGCCGCTGCCCGTCCTCCCCGCACGTGGGCACCGGCTGGGTCCGCGGCTGGCGGCTGACCTTCGGCGCGGAGGAGTACGGCTGGGAGGGCGCGCTGGCCACCCTGGTCCCCACCGACGACGACTCCCCCGGCGTGTTCGTCGCGCTCTACGACCTCACGCCCGCCGACGAGCAGGCCCTCGACGCCTGGGAGGGCGCCGACTCCGGCCTGTACCGCAAGCTCAACCTGGGGGTGCACACCCTGGGCGGCGACGTCGTCGCCTACGTCTACGCGCTGGACGCCTTCGAGGGCGGGTTGCCCTCGGCCCGCTACCTGGGCGCGATCGCCGACGCCGCGGAGGCCGCCGGCGCCCCGGCCGACTACCTCGCGGAGCTGCGCGCCCGCGAGTGCCGCTCCACGGGGGCCTAGCGTCTGGCTCACCGCTGCCCGCGGCAGGACCCGGGGAGGCCACCCGGGAGGCCAGACGGTGTCGGCCGGATACGTTCCTGGCCATGAACACCGAGGCCGGGAACGCCGGGGTCGCACCACCTCGGCAGGTGCCGTCCGCGTCCCTGGCGACACGACTGCGCGCGCGTGTCCCGCCGTCCGTGCGACAGGCGGTCCTGAGGGTGCTCAACCAGCCCTGGGACCTGGAGCGGGCAGCCGGTCGGCACGCGTTCCGCACCAGCGCCGAACTCGTGGCCACGTCGATGCCGCTGGCGCGCGTGTTCCGGACCCCGTTCGCGGTCCTCGACCACGCGCTGGCGGCCGCTCCGCCGACCGGCCTGGTGGCCGAGTTCGGCGTGCACACGGGATCGACGTTGCGGCGGATCGCTCGCGCCCGCTCCGGCGCTCACGGCTTCGACTCGTTCCAGGGGCTGCCCGAGGACTGGCGTCCCAGTCACCCCAGGGGGTCCTTCGCGCTGAGCACGCTGCCCTCCGTCGGCGACGCCGAGCTGCACGTCGGCTGGTTCGAGGAGACGCTGCCCCCCTTCCTCGAGCACAACGACCAGCCGGCGGCGCTCCTGCACCTCGACGCCGACCTGTACTCCTCCACCGCGACGGTCCTGACCGCCTTGGAGAGCCGCATCCGGCCGGGCACGGTGCTGCTGTTCGACGAGTACCTGAACTATCCCGGGTGGGAGCAGCACGAGCACCGGGCGTTCGTGGAGTACGTCGAGCGCACCGGTGTCCGGTTCGAGTACATCGCCTACAACAGCCGGGGCCAGCAGGTGGCGGTGCGGATCCGCTAGCCGCCGGGACGGCGACCCGTGCCGTCCCGGGGGTCGGCGAGGAAGGTCTCGAGCAGCCGGCGGGCGGCCAGCGCGGGGGTCAGCTCCCCGGCCAGGACGGCCTTCTCCAGCTCCGGCGCCGACGACCGGACGCCGGGGTGGGCGCGCAGCCGGTGCTCGAGCCCGTCGCGCACCAGCTGCCAGGTCCAGCGCACCTGCTGCCCGCGGCGCCGCTCGTCGAGGGCGCCCGACGCCCGCGCCCGGTCCTGGTGCTCGACCAGCTTCGCCCACACCTCGGCCAGCCCGTCGCCGGTCAGCCCGGCGCAGGTCAGCACCGGCACGTCCCAGCCGCCGGGGGTGTGGCCGCGCAGCATCCGGATCGCCCCGGCCAGCTCGCGGGCGGCCTTGCGCGCGTCGCCGGCGGCCGGCCCGTCGGCCTTGTTGACGGCGATGACGTCGGCGATCTCGAGGATCCCGCGCTTGATCCCCTGCAGCTGGTCGCCGGTGCGCGCCAGCGTGAGGAACAGGAAGGAGTCGACCATCTCCGCGACGGTCACCTCCGACTGCCCGACGCCGACGGTCTCGACCAGCACGACGTCGTGCCCGGCGGCCTCCACGACGACCATCGACTCGCGCGTCGCCTGCGCCACCCCGCCCAGCGTGCCGGCGGTCGGCGCCGGCCGGATGAAGGCGTTGCGGTCGACCGCCAGCCGCGCCATGCGGGTCTTGTCGCCGAGGATCGACCCGCCCGAGCGCGCCGACGACGGGTCGACGGCGAGGACGGCGACGCGGTGCCCGGCCGCGGTGAGGTCGACGCCGAGTGAGTCGATGAACGTCGACTTGCCCACGCCGGGCACCCCGGAGATGCCGACCCGGCGGGCGTTCCCGGCGTGCGGCAGCAGCTCGACCAGCAGCTCCTGGGCGCGCTCGCGGTGGTCGGCGCGGCGCGACTCGACCAGCGTGATCGCGCGGGCCAGCGCCCGGCGGTCGCCGCCCAGGACCCCCTCGACGAGCGCCGGGACGTCCGGACCCGGCATCAGTGGCCCATGCCGTCAGTGACCCAGGCGCGAGGACAGCGTCGTCAGCAGCTCCTGCGCCGCCTCGGCGATGACCGTGCCGGGCGGGAACACCGCGGCGGCGCCCATCTCCTTCAGCGTCGGCACGTCGTCGGGCGGGATCACGCCGCCCACCACGACGAGCACGTCGTCGGCGCCGAGCTCGGCGAGCGCGTCCCGCAGCGCCGGCACCAGCGTCAGGTGGCCCGCGGCCAGGGAGGAGACCCCGACGACGTGCACGTCGGCCTCCACCGCCTGCCGGGCGACCTCCTCCGGCGTCTGGAACAGCGGGCCGACGTCGACGTCGAAGCCGAGGTCGGCGAACGCGGTGGCGATGACCTTCTGCCCGCGGTCGTGGCCGTCCTGGCCCATCTTGGCGACCAGGATGCGCGGCCGCCGTCCCTCGGCCTCCTCGAACGCCTCGGTCATGCGGCGGGTCTCCTCCAGCGGGCCCGAGCGGCCGGCCTCCTCGCGGTACACCCCGGAGATGGTGCGCACCTGCCCGGAGTGCCGCCCGTAGACCTGCTCGAGCGCGTCGGAGATCTCCCCGACGGTGGCCTTGGCCCGCGCCGCGTCGACGGCGAGCTTGAGCAGGTTCGCGTCCAGCGAGGAGTCGCGGCGTCCCTCGGCCGCCGCGCGGGCGGCGTCGGTGAGTCGGCGCAGCGCCTCCTGCACGGCCGAGGGGTCCCGCGACGCGCGCAGCTCCTCCAGCTTGGCCTTCTGCTGCGCGAGCACGTCGGCGTTGTCGACGCGAAGCACCTCGATCGCCTCGTCGGCGTCGACCCGGTACTTGTTGATGCCGATCACCGGCTGGCGGCCGGAGTCGATGCGCGCCTGGGTGCGGGCGGCGGCCTCCTCGATGCGCAGCTTCGGGATGCCGTCGTCGATGGCCTGCGCCATGCCGCCGTGCTCGGCGACCTCCTCGATGTGCGCCCAGGCGCGGCGGGCCAGGTCGTAGGTCAGCTTCTCCACGTACGCCGACCCGCCCCACGGGTCGATGACCCGCGTCGTCCCCGACTCCTGCTGCAGCAGCAGCTGGGTGTTGCGGGCGATGCGCGCGGAGAAGTCGCTGGGCAGCGCGAGCGCCTCGTCGAGGGCGTTGGTGTGCAGCGACTGGGTGTGCCCCTGGGTGGCGGCCATGGCCTCCAGGCAGGTGCGGACGACGTTGTTGTAGACGTCCTGCGCGGTCAGCGACCAGCCCGAGGTCTGCGAGTGGGTGCGCAGCGACAGCGACTTGTCCTGCTGGGCGCCGGCCTCCCGCATCAGCCGGGCCCACAGCAGCCGCGCCGCCCGCAGCTTCGCGACCTCCATGAAGAAGTTCATGCCGATCGCCCAGAAGAACGACAGCCGCGGCGCGAACACGTCGACGTCGAGTCCGGCGTCCTTGCCCGCCGTCACGTACTCCACCCCGTCGGCCAGCGTGTACGCCAGCTCCAGGTCGGCCGTCGCCCCGGCCTCCTGCATGTGGTAGCCGGAGATGGAGATCGAGTTGAACCGCGGCATCTCCTGCGAGGTAAACGCGAAGATGTCGCTGACGATCTGCATCGACGGCTTCGGCGGGTAGATGTAGGTGTTGCGGACCATGAACTCCTTGAGGATGTCGTTCTGGATGGTCCCGGCCAGCTGCTTCGGGGCGACCCCCTGCTCCTCGGCGGCGAGGACGTAGAGCGCCAGCACCGGCAGCACCGCGCCGTTCATGGTCATCGACACCGTCATCCGGTCCAGCGGGATGCCGTCGAAGAGCTGCCGCATGTCCAGGATCGAGTCGATCGCCACCCCGGCCATGCCGACGTCGCCGACGACGCGCGGGTGGTCGGAGTCGTAGCCGCGGTGGGTGGCCAGGTCGAACGCGACCGACAGGCCCTTCTGCCCGGCAGCGAGGTTGCGCCGGTAGAACGCGTTGGACTCCGCGGCGGTGGAGAAGCCCGCGTACTGGCGGACCGTCCACGGCTGGGTCGTGTACATCGTCGGGTAGGGGCCGCGCAGGAACGGCGGCAGGCCCGGGTAGGTCTGCAGGAAGTCCAGGCCGGCGAGGTCGGCCGGGGTGGCCAGCGGCGGGACGGCGATGCCCTCCGGCGTCTCCCAGGTCGCCTCCTCGACGCCGCGGCCGGTGACCTCCTGGAACCGCTTGGCCCAGTCGGCCACGCCGCCGCCGGCCGCGGGGCGGCCCAGCTCGACGCTGCCGAAGTCGGGGATCCCGCTCATGCCCGCACCTCCACCTGCTGGTCGTCGCCCTCTGCGCGATCGAGGCCCACCTGGTCGTGCACCGTCCGGAGGACGTCGAGTGCGTCGCACCCGGCGTACACGTACCCGTCGACGCCGTCCACACCCAGCGACGGCCGGCCGGCGAGCCAGACGTGGGTGGCACCGGCGGCGCGCAGCTCCGCGGCCAGGGCCGCCGCGGACTCCGCGTAGTCGCCGTCGGTGCCGCAGATGCAGGCCACGGTGGTCCCCGCCCCGGCGAGGCCGGAGGCGCCGTCGCCGGCCGGGGTCTCCAGGCCGCCGGCCTGGAACAGGTTGCCGGCGAAGGTGGCCCGCGCGGTGTGCCGGGCCACCGGGCCGATCGTGGCGAGGTACACGCGCGGCCGGGTGGGGGCGGCGTCGGCGCGGTCGCGCAGCTGCTCGTACTCCTGCGCCGCCCGCACGCGGGGCAGGCCACCGGTCGGGTGCAGGTCGGCGGCCGGCTGCCGCTCGGGGAGCTTCTCGGCCAGGTGGGGGAACTCGCTGACGCCGGTGATCGCCTCGGAGCGCTTCGCCAGCCGGCGCGACCGCTCGTCCCACGCGGACGCCAGGCGGTCGCGGACGAGCCCGGACGACAGCGCCGCCGCCAGCCCGCCGGCCCGCTCGATCTCGGTGAACCACGCCCACGCCGCCTGGGCCAGCGACTCGGTGAGCGACTCGACGTACCAGGAGCCGCCGGCCGGGTCGAGCACGCGCGCCAGCGACGCCTCCTCGACCAGCAGGCTCTGGGTGTTGCGGGCGATCCGGCGGGAGAACGCGTCGGGCAGGCCGAGGGCGGCGTCGAAGGGCTGCACGGTGACGACGTCGGCCCCGCCCACGCCGGCGGCGAAGCAGGCCACCGTCGTCCGCAGCATGTTGACCCAGGGGTCGCGCCGGGTCGTCATCACCGACGACGTCACCGCGTGCTGGCGCACGGCCCGGGCGTCGGCGGAGGCGCCGCTGACCTCGCCGACGCGGTCCCACAGCCGGCGGGCGGCGCGCAGCCCGGCGATGGTCGTGAACTGGTCGGCCGACGCCGACCAGCGGAACTCGAGCGCGGCGCACGCCTCGTCGACCGACAGCCCGCCGTCGGTCAGCGCGCGCAGGTAGGCGACCCCGGCCGCCAGCGCGCAGCCCAGCTCCTCGACCGCGGTGGCCCCCGCGTCGGCGTAGACGGTGGCGTCGACGACGACGGTGCGCCAGCCCGCGGGGGTGCGCCGGACGAGGTCGGCCAGCCCGGCGAGGTCCTGCTCCTCCCCCGACGCGGCGTGCACGCCGAGCGGGTCGAGGCCCAGCGAGCCGCCGGGGGCGAGGTCGGTGCGGTCCCCGACCAGCGACAGCAGCGCCTCCGCGGCGGGCAGCCCCCCGGAGACCGACACCGGCGCGAGGTCGAGGTAGACGTCGGAGAGCACGTCGCCGAGCGCGTCGACGGGGACGGCGCCCTCCCCCAGCACCAGCCACAGCGAGGTGACGCCGTTCTCCAGGTCGGCGGCGATCGCCTCCCTGGTCACGGCGACGTCGGGGTGGGCGTGCCGCTGCCGCACGTCCCAGCCGGCCGGGACGTCTCCGGCCGTCGTGCCACCGCCCGAACCCGCCCGCGACCCGCGGACGAACGGCGGCAGCCCCGGGACGCCGACCGCCGTCGGCAGGTCGCCGGCGTCCTCGGCGGTGTAGAGCGGGGCGACGCTCACCCCGGTGGCCACCGTGCGGCGCAGCGCGTCCTCGACGGGGTCGGGCAGCTCCTCGCGGCCGGCCTTCCGCAGCACCCCGGTGACCAGTTCGCGCCACCGCTCGCGGCTGGCCGGGGGGAACCCGGCGGCCAGGGACAGCTCGTCGGGCACCTCGTGCTCGGCGGGCACCTCGTCGTCACCCGGTGTCGCTGGCTGCGGAGTGGCGTTCATCGTCGAACTCCCGGCGTCGGCTCTGGGTCCAGGGACGTTCTACCGCCGTTCGCCCGGCCGTGGTCGGGCGGGGTGTCCCGGGGACGGCGGTCCGGCGGCCGGGCCGGTGCTCCCGGCGTCGGCGACCAGCGCCTGCAGCGCGGCGCGCACCATCAGCCGCACGCCCACGCCGATGGCGCGCTCGTCGACGTCGAAGGTGCCGCGGTGCAGGTCCAGCGGCTCCCCGCCGCCGTGCGTGCCGAGCCGGGCCAGGGCGATCGGGACGACGTCGGCGAACCAGCCGAAGTCCTCCCCGCCCATGCTCTGCGGCGCCGGCCGCACGCCCTCGGGGCCCACGGTGCCCAGCGCCGCGGCGCGCAGCAGGGCCACGGTGCGCGGGTCGTTGACCACCGGCGGGACGCCGCGCACGTAGTCGACCGCCACCTGCGCGCCGGTCGGGGCGGCGACCCGCTCGACCAGCCGCCGCACCCGGGTCTCCGCGCCGGCCCACTCCTCGCGGTCGAGGACGCGCACGGTGCCGCGCAGGGTGCCGCGCTGCGGGATGGCGTTGGCCGCGACCCCGGCGTTGACCGCGCCCCACACCAGCGACATCCCCGCCCGCGGGTCCACCTGCCGCGACAGCAGCGCGGGCAGGTCGGTGATCAGCCGGCCGAGGGCGTCGACCAGGTCGACGGTCAGCTGCGGGCGGGCGGTGTGCCCGCCGGGCCCGGTGAGGACGACGTCGACCCGGTCGCAGGCCGCGGTGATCGAGCCGGTGCGCAGCCCCACCGCGCCCACGGGCGTGGCCGGGTCGCAGTGCAGCGCGAACGCCCGCGACGCACCCTCGAGGACGCCGGCCTCCACCACGTGCGCGGCCCCGCCGGGCACGGTCTCCTCGGCGGGCTGGAAGACGCAGCGCACGGTGCCGGGCAGGCCGTCCAGCTCCGCCAGCGCGAGCGCCGCGCCGAGGACGACGGTGGTGTGGACGTCGTGGCCGCAGGCGTGGCACATGCCCTCGCGCGTGGAGGCGTAGGGGACGTCCTTGAGGTCGGCCAGCGGCAGCGCGTCGATGTCGGCCCGCAGCACGACGGTGGGCCCCGGCCCCCCGCCGACGTCGACGACCAGCCCGGTGCCCCCGGGCAGCCGCCGCGGGGCGAGCCCGGCCTCGCTGAGCCGCTCCTCGAGGTGGGCGGTGGTCTCCACCTCGGCGTAGGCGATCTCGGGGTGGGCGTGCAGGTGCCGGCGGACGCCGACGAGCTCGTCGGACCGGTCGGCCACCCACGCGTCGAGGCCGGCGGCCAGCTCCTCGGGGGTGCGGGTCATGCGGCGTGCCCGCCGGCGCAGGCCGCCGGGCCGGGGACGGAGCCGTCCGGGGAGGTGGCCGGGCCGTCGTCGGGCAGACCGTCGCGCAGCTCGCCCAGCAGGCCGTCGACGACGGTGCGCAGGTCGCCGCCGGCCGCGCGCGCGGCGGCGCGCTGGCGCTGGTAGGACGCGCCGACGGCGAGGACCCGCTCGACGCCGGCCAGCTCGGCCTCGCAGCCCAGCCGCCGCGCGGTGGGCGCGAGGTCCTCGGCGAGGTCGAGCAGCGCCTGGCGCACCGGGCGCACGGTGGCCCTCTCGTCGACGATGACGTCGGCGTCGAGGCCGTAGCGGGCCGCCCGCCACTTGTTCTCCCGCAGGATCCAGCTCGGCGGGGTGGGCAGGGTGTAGCCGCGGTCGAGCTGGGTGTCGAACTGCTCGACCAGGCACTGCGACAGCGCCGCCACCACGCCGATCTCCTCGAGCGTGGGCAGGCCGTCGCAGATGCGCAGCTCCACGGTGCCGAAGCCGGGGTGCGGGCGGATGTCCCACCACACCTCGCGCACGCTCTGGATGGAGCCGGTGGCGATCAGCGTCTCCATGTAGGTCTCGAACGCGCCCCAGTCGCGCAGCTGGTGCGGCAGACCCGCCGTCGGCATGGCCTCGAAGACCTTGCTGCGCGAGGAGGCCAGGCCGGTGTCGCAGCCGACCCAGAACGGCGAGGACGCCGAGAGCGCCAGGAGGTGCGGCACGTACTGGGTGAGGGCGTTGACGATCGGCATCGCCTTCTCCGGCGCGCGGACGCCGACGTGCACGTGGACGCCGAAGATCTGCAGCCGCCGGGCCAGCCACTGCATGCGCTCGACCAGCTGCAGGTAGCGCTCCTTGGGCGAGATCAGCTGGGTCTGCCAGTCGGTGAACGGGTGCGTGCCGGCGCACAGCAGGCCGAGCCCACGGCGGTCGGCGGCGGCGGCGACCTCGGCCACGGTGCCGGCGAGGTCGGCGGTGGCCTCCTCGACGGTGGTGCACACGCCGGTGATGACCTCGACGGTCGACTGCAGCAGCTCGTGCTTGGCCTTGGGGTGCTCCTCGGCGCCCTCGGGGCGGATCTCCTCGAGGATCTCCACGGCTCCCGCGGTCAGCTCCCGGCTCTCCCGGTCGACGAGCTGCAGCTCCCACTCCACACCCAGGCTGGCCCGCTCGGAGGAGGCGAAGGGGATCTGCACGCCACGAGGATAGGGACGACCGCGCCCCGCCACCGCCCGGAACGGCGCGGACGGGGCGTCAGACGGCGGCGAGCTCGGGCGTCCCGCTCGCGGGGACGCCGAGCACGGCGGCGGCCGGTGCCCGGTCGAGCACCGCGGCGACCGCCCGGCGGCCGTAGCGGTCGGGGTGCACGAGCACGCAGCACAGGTCGCGGCCGACCACCGAGACGCCGGCGCCGTCGTCGGTGGGCACCACCGCCTCCACCCGCGACCACGGGATGCCGTGCACGTCGCCGTCGGCGTCGCGGTGGGCCAGGCCCTCGTCGGAGACGACCAGCGCCACGCGGGCGGCGGGGTCGAGCAGCCGCCGGTGCAGCGGCGGGCGGAACAGCACGCCCTCGGGCAGGGCCGGCAGCGTGCCGCACAGCGGACGGCGGACCACCCGCGGGTCCGGCCCGTCCCAGACGGCGGTGTCGGGCACGGCCAGGACGGCGGTCGGCTCGGCGCGGCGCAGGGCCGCGGTGACCTGCGCGGGCGTGGTCGCCCGCCAGGCGGCCAGCGTGGCGGCGGCCGGGCGGGAGGGCAGCCCGACGGCGGCGCAGTAGGCGGCGTCGGCCAGCTCGGCGCCGGCGGCGTCCTCCTCGTCGAGCTCGGCCTCCAGCCCCGCGACGGCGTGGGCGACCTCCGCGGCCGTCGGGCCGTCGGCGCACAGCTCGGCGAACGTCTGCCACAGCAGGGCCGCCACCTCCGCGTCGCGGCCGGTGCGGGCGTCGACGACGACGGCCACCTCGCGCCGGTCGGCGGCCAGGTCGAGGGCCAGCGAGTCGACGGCGTAGGAGAGCCCGCGGGTGTGCCGGGCGCGCTCGCGCAGCCGGTCCTTCGCCACGTCGACCCCGACGGCGAGTGCGACGTCGTCCGGCCGGTCGGTGGCCAGCAGCAGCCCGACGCCGGGCGCGTCCGTGCGGGTCCACACCGGGCCGTCCTGCGGCCGCGGGACCGGCACCCGCCGCGCCGGCCGGGGACCGGCGGCCAGCGGCAGCCGCAGCCCCTCGGGCAGCGGGCCGTGGCACCACAGCGCCGCGTTGCCCCGGACGAACCAGCGGGCGGCGTGCGCCCGCACCACCTCCTCGGGGAGGTGCTCGGGCCCCGGCCCGGCCGACACGGTCAGCCCCGGCCCGGTGAGGCCGTAGCGGGCCGCCCACAGCGCGCTGACCGTCGAGGAGCCGGTGCCGCACCCCTCGGCCTGCAGCACGCCGGCCTCGGCGGCCAGCCGCTGCGTGGGCAGGTCGGCCAGCGCGCGGCAGATCCCCTCCAGGAACGCGCGGACCGCCTCCGGCCGGCCCGTGGCGAAGAAGGCGGTGCTGTCGACGTCGGTGACGGCGTTGCAGCGCAGGTGCGTGCGGGGCAGCGCCGCCATGGCGAGGTGCTCGACCAGGTGGGTGACCTCGATCGTCGCGAACGTCTCGTCGCGCAGGCCGACGCCGAAGACGAGGGCGGCGGTCGTGCGCTGCGGTCCCGCGGCGGTGAAGACGGGGACGCCGTCGATCTGCGTTCGCTGCACGGCGGTCATGGTCGCGGCCGGCCGGCCCGCTCCCCCGGGCCGACACGCCACCCGGGGCGACTGGGGCGGGTGAGCCCGGTCGCCGTCCCGGCCCCGCGGTCCTGCGTTAGCGTCGCCCGGTGAGCGCACCCCCTGCCGGGACCCACCCGGACGCCCTCGCCCGCACCGCCGCCGCGGAGCTGACCTCGGCCCTGGGCGGGGGCCACGACGTGGCCGTCGTGATGGGCTCGGGCTGGGCCCCCGCCGCCGACGCCTTCGGCGAGCCCGCGGCCTCGGTCGGCATCGGCGACCTGCCCGGCTTCGCCACCCCCACCGCCGTCGGCCACGGCGGGCAGGTGCGGTCGGTGCGCGTCGGCGACCGGCGGGTGCTGCTCTTCCTCGGCCGCACCCACCTCTACGAGGGCCGCGGCGTGGAGCCGGTCGTGCACGGCGTCCGCACCGCCGCCGCGGCCGGCGTGCGCACCGTCGTCCTGACCAACGCCGCCGGTGGCCTGGACCCGGGGCACCGGGTGGGCCAGGCGGTGCTGATCGGCGACCACCTCAACCTGACCGCCCGCTCCCCGCTGGTGGGGGCGACCTTCGTCGACCTCACCGACCTCTACACCGCGCGGCTGCGCGCACTGGCCCGGTCGATCGAGCCGGACCTGACGGAGGGCGTCTACGCGGCGCTGCCCGGGCCGCACTACGAGACGCCGGCCGAGATCCGCATGCTGCGCACCCTCGGCGCCGACCTGGTGGGCATGTCCACCGCGCTCGAGGCGATCGCCGCCCGCGCCGCCGGGATGGACGTGCTGGGCCTGTCGATGGTCACCAACGCCGCGGCCGGCATCACCGGGGAGGAGCTCGACCACGCGGAGGTGCTCGCCGCGGGCAGGGCGGCGGCCGGCGGGCTGGGCCGCTTCCTCGTCGAGTTCGTGGGCCGGCTGCCGTGAGCGGCCCGGTGCTGGTCACGGGCGCGGCCGGGCGCATCGGCACGGTGCTGCGCGAGGGGCTGCCCGAGCGGGGCTGGCCGGTCCGCAGCCTCGACGTCGTCGCGATCGCCGAGCCGCGGCCGGGTGAGGAGACCGTCGTCGCCGACGTCACCGACCTCGGTGCGCTGACCGCCGCCACGCAGGGCGCGGCCGCCGTCGTGCACCTGGGCGGCCTCTCCGGCGAGTCCACCTGGTCGGCGATCGCGCACGCCAACATCGAGGGCACGTACTGCGTGCTCGAGGCCGCCCGCCGCACCGGCGTGCGCCGGGTCGTGCTGGCCAGCAGCAACCACGCCACCGGCTTCACCGGGCGCCCGGCGTCCGGCCCGCTCGGGGAGCACGACGGCCCGTCGCGGCCCGACACCTATTACGGCGTGTCCAAGGTGACCATGGAGGCGCTCGGCTCGCTGTACGCCGACCGCTACGGCCTCGACGTGGTCTGCCTGCGCATCGGCACCCAGGCCCCCGAACCGCCGACGACGCGGGCGCTGGCCACCTGGCTCTCCCCGCGCGACGCCGTCGCGCTGGTCGACGCCGCACTGCGTGCCCCCTCCCCCGGCTTCCGCGTGGTCTGGGGCGTGTCGGCCAACACCCGTGGCTGGTGGGACCTCACCGCGGCCCGGTCGCTCGGCTACGAGCCGCAGGACGACGCCGAGGTGTACGCCGACGCGCTCGTCGCCGCGCACGGCGAGCCCGACCCGGCCGACCCGGTGCACGCGCGGGTGGGCGGGGAGTTCACGCTGCCCGGGTACGACGCCGAGGAGCAGGCGTGAGCGTGCTCGACGCCGCCCGCGCCTGGGCCGCCGCCGACCCCCACCCCGGTGACCGCGCCGAGGTCGAGGCGCTGGTCGCGGCCGGCGACACCGCCGAGCTCGAGCGCCGCTTCTCCGGGCCGCTGACCTTCGGCACCGCCGGCCTGCGCGGCCCGCTGCGCGCCGGGCCGGCCGGCATGAACGCCGCCGTCGTCACCCGGGCCGCCGCCGGGCTCGCGGCCTGGCTCACCCGTGCCGGGCACGCCGGCGGCGGCGTGGTGGTCGGCTTCGACGCCCGGCACCGCTCCGACGAGTTCGCGCACGTCTCCGCGGCGGTGCTGGCCGGCGCCGGGTTCGCCGTCCAGGTGCTGCCCCGGCCGCTGCCGACGCCGGTGCTGTCCTTCGCCGTCCGGCACCTCGGCTGCGCCGCCGGGGTGATGGTGACCGCGAGCCACAACCCGCCGCAGGACAACGGCTACAAGGTCTACCTCGCCGACGGCGCGCAGCTCGTCCCGCCGGCCGACCGCGAGATCGAGGCCGCGATCGCCGCCGTCGGCCCGGCGCGGGAGGTGCCGACGTCCGACGACTGGCTTCCCCTCGGCGACGACGTCGAGGCCGACTACGTGGCGGCGGTGGTCCGGGCGCTGGACCCCGCGCAGGTGCCGGCGATCGTGCGGCAGGGGGTGACCGTGGCCTACACCGCGATGCACGGCGTCGGCGCGGCCACCACGCGTGCGGTGTTCGCCGCCGCCGGGTTCGCGCCGCCGGTCGGCGTGGCTGAGCAGGAGGCCCCCGACCCGGCGTTCCCGACCGTCGCCTTCCCCAACCCGGAGGAGCCCGGCGCGGTCGACCTGCTGCAGGACCTCTCCTCCCGGGTCGGCGCCACCGTCGCGATCGCCGAGGACCCCGACGCCGACCGCTGCTCGGTGGTGGTCGACGGCCGGCAGCTCACCGGCGACGAGGTGGGCGGCCTGCTCGCCGACTGGCTGCTGCGCCGCGGGGTGCGGGGCACGTACGCCTCGTCGCTGGTCAGCGGCTCGCTGCTGCACGCGCTGACCCAGGCGCACGGCGTCCGGTTCGCCGAGACCCCGACCGGCTTCAAGTGGATCATCCGCGCCGGCACCGACGACGAGCCGCTGGTCTTCGGCTACGAGGAGGCGCTGGGCTACGCGGTGACGCCCGGTGTCGCGCGGGACAAGGACGGCATCTCCGCCGCCCTGGCCGTCGCGCTGCTGGCCGCGGAGCTCAAGGCGAGCGGGCGGTCGCTGCTCGACCGGCTCGACGAGCTCGCCGTCGAGCACGGGCTGTTCGCCACCGGCCAGCTGTCGGTGCGGGTCGAGGACCTCTCGGTCATCTCCGGCGCGATGGCCCGGCTGCGCGCCGGCCCGCCGACGCGGCTGCTCGGCCGGGAGGTCACCGCGACCGACCTGCTGACCGAGGACCCGCCGGTCGACGCCGTCCGGCTGCTCGGCGACGGCGTCCGCGTGGTCGTGCGCCCCAGCGGCACCGAGCCCAAGCTCAAGGCCTACCTGGAGACCGTCGTCCCGGTGCACGACGACGCCGGCGTCATCGCCGCGCGCGGCCGCGGCGAGGACGAGCTCGACCAGTTGCGCGCCGAGATGGCCGCCGCCCTGGGGGTGTGACCGTGGACGTGCAGGCACTCGTCTTCGACGTCTTCGGCACCGTCGTCGACTGGCGCGGCGGGGTCGCCCGCGAGGCGGCCCGGCTGCTCGGCCCGGACGTCGACGCCGCCGCGTTCGCCGACGCGTGGCGGGCGCGCTACCAGCCGGCGCTGGACCGGGTGCGCTCCGGCGAGCGGCCGTGGACGGTGCTCGACGCGCTGCACCGCGAGTCGCTGCCCGAGGCGCTGGCCTCCGTCGGGGTCGACGGGGTGACCGGCGACGTCGCCGGCGAGCTGGTCCTGGCCTGGCACCGCCTCGACCCGTGGCCCGACGCCGTCGCGGGGCTGACCCGGCTGCGGCGCTCGTACGTCCTCGCGCCGCTGTCCAACGGCGGCGTGCGGCTGTCGGTCGACCTGGCCCGCCGCGCCGGCCTGCCGTGGGACCTGGTGCTCGGCGCGGAGGTCGCCGGCCACTACAAGCCCGACCCGGAGGTCTACGACTCCGCGCCGCGGCTGCTGGACCTGCCGCCGTCGGCGGTGTGCATGGTCGCCGCGCACACCGGCGACCTCGCCGCCGCCCGCGGGCGGGGCCTGCGGACGGCGTACGTGCACCGCCCCGACGAGTTCGGCGGGCGTCAGGTGCCGCCGGCGAGTGACCCCGACGCCGACCTGTCGGTCGCCTCGTTCGAGGAGCTCGCCACCGCCCTCGGCTGCTGAGCGCGTCCCTGCCGGTCGCGGCCCGCGGGGTCAGGCGGGCACGGGCTCCCGGCAGCCGGAGGCCAGCGCGCGCGAGGCGGCGGCGAGCACGACGACGACGTCGCGGGCGAAGGCGACGTCGAGCGCGGAGGTGCCGCCGGTGAGCGCCGCCTGGGTCAGCTCGGTGACCGCCGCCCGGTGCGCCTCGACGACGGCCGCGTCGTCCCGCTCGGGCAGCAGCACCAGCCGGCCCGCGTCGCCGTGCACGGTCACCTCGACGCCGCCGGCCATGGGCGCCACCGTCGACGACAGCGTCACCGTGCTCGACGCCCCGGAGGCGTGCCGCAGCACCAGGTGCACGGTGTCGCCGCGGCCGGCGCCGGCCTGCACCGAGACGACAGGGCCTAGCGCCGGCACGAGCAGCCCGAGCGCGTGCGGGCCGACGTCCCACAGCGCGCCGTGCTCGCGCCGCCAGGGCGTGTCGAACGGGCTCCCGGCCAGGGACCCCAGCCAGCTGATGGCGCCGCCGGCCAGCGGGGCGCGGGCGGCCTGCTCCAGCCAGGTGGCCGTGGCCGGGCGGAACCGGTCGGTGAAGAACACGACCGAGGCGACCCCGGCCGCGCGGACGGCGTCGACCACCCGGTCGGCGTCGGCGACGGTGAGCCCGATCGGCTTCTCCAGCAGCAGGTGCCGGCCCGCCGCAGCGGCGCGCACGGCCAGCCCGACCTGGACGTCGGGCGGGACGGCCACCGACACCGCGTCGACGTCGGCGAGCAGCGCGTCGAGGTCGTCGGTGCCCGGGACGTCGAACTCCGCCCCGGCGGCGGCGGCCTTGGCGGCGTCGCGGCCCCAGAACGCCACGAGCTCGGCGTCGTCGGCTCCGGCGAGGGAGGTCGCGTGCACGCCGGTGGCCCAGAACCCGGTGCCGAGGACGGCGAAGCGCACGGTCAGACCGCGCCGAACTGGCGGTCGCCGGCGTCGCCGAGACCGGGGACGATGTAGGCCTTGTCGTTCAGCCCCTCGTCGACGCTGGCGGTGAACACCCGCAGCGGCAGGCCGCTGCGCTCCAGCCGCTCGAGCCCGGCCGGGGCGGCCAGCGCGCACAGCACGGTGATCTCGGTGGCGCCGCGGTCGGTGAGCAGCGTGCAGCAGTGCACCAGCGAGCCGCCGGTGGCCAGCATGGGGTCGAGCACGAAGACGTGGCGGCCCACCAGCGACTGCGGCAGCGAGGCCATGTAGGCCTCGGGCTGGAAGGTCACCTCGTTGCGGGCCAGCCCGACGAAGCCCATCTGCGACTCCGGCAGCATCCCGTGCGCGGTGTCGGCCATGCCCAGGCCCGCGCGCAGCACCGGGACGATCAGCGGCGGCGCGGCCAGCCGGTAGCCCGTCGTCGTGGTGACCGGCGTGCTGATCGGCTCCTCGGCCACCTCCAGGTCGCGGGTGGCCTCGTACACCAGCATCTGGGTCAGCTCGCGCAGCGCGGCCCGGAAGGCGGCGTTGTCGGTCCGCTCGTCGCGCATCCGCGACAGCCGGGCGCGGGCCAGCGGGTGGTCGACGACGGTGAGCTGCACGCGCGCCACCGTATCGGTCGGCTCACGGGGCCACGCCCAGGAAGAGGAAGGGAGAATGTCCGCATGACCCACGTGCTCGACCCCGGGACGCTGGCGGCCGGGGCCCGGCCCGGCCCCGGGTCCGGGACGGCGTTCGACGACGTGACCCGCTCGGACGCCACCCTCCGCGCCTTCCTGCACGGCCTGCCCGGCGTCGACCAGGTCGGCGCCGAGCAGCGCGCCGCCACCCTCGGCACCCGCTCGATCAAGACCACGGCCAAGGCCTGGGCGATCGACACCGCCATCTCGATGGTCGACCTGACCACCCTCGAGGGCGCCGACACCCCCGGGCGGGTCCGCTCGCTGGCCGCCAAGGCGCGCCGCCCGGACCCCACCGACGCCTCCTGCCCGCCCGTGGCCGCCGTCTGCGTCTACGGCGACCTGGCCGGCGTCGCGAAGGAGGCCCTGGCCGGCACCGGCATCAAGGTCGCCGCCGTCGCCACGGCGTTCCCGAGCGGCCGGGCGAGCCGCGCGGTCAAGCTCGCCGACGTCCGCGACGCCGTGGCGGGCGGCGCCGACGAGATCGACATGGTCATCGACCGGGGCGCCTTCCTGGCCGGCCGCTACCTCGACGTGTTCGAGGAGATCGTGGCCGTGAAGGAGGAGTGCTCCGCCCCCGGCCGCACCCCCGCGCACCTCAAGGTCATCCTCGAGACCGGCGAGCTGGTCACCTACGACAACGCCCGCCGCGCCTCCTGGCTGGCGATGCTCGCCGGCGCCGACTTCATCAAGACGTCGACCGGCAAGATCTCCCCCGCCGCCACCCTGCCGGTGTGCCTGGTGATGCTCGAGGCGGTCCGCGACTTCCGCGCCGCCACCGGCACCCAGGTCGGCGTCAAGCCCGCCGGCGGCATCCGCACCACCAAGGACGCCGTCAAGCACCTGGTGCTGGTCAACGAGACCGTCGGCGCCGACTGGCTCTCCCCCGACCGGTTCCGCCTCGGCGCCTCCGGCCTCCTCAACGACCTGCTCCTGCAGCGGCAGAAGCTGCGCACCGGCCACTACTCCGGCCCCGACCACGTGAGCGTCGACTGACATGAGCCAGCCCTTCGAGTACGCCCCCGCCCCCGAGTCGCGGTCGATCGTCGACGTCGCGCCGTCCTACGGTCTGTTCGTCGACGGCGAGTTCGTCGACGGCTCCGGCGAGACCATGAAGACGGTCAACCCGGCCACCGAGGAGGTGCTCAGCGAGGTCGCCGTGGGCACCGAGGCCGACGTCGACCGCGCCGTCAAGGCCGCCCGCCGCGCGTTCACCCGCGTCTGGGGGCCGATGCGCCCCGCCGATCGCGGCAAGTACCTGTTCCGCATCGCCCGGCTCCTGCAGGAGCGGGCCCGCGAGTTCGCCGTCCTCGAGTCGCTGGACAACGGCAAGCCGATCCGGGAGTCCCGCGACGTCGACGTGCCGCTGGCCGCGGCGCACTTCTTCTCCCACGCCGGGTGGGCCGACAAGCTGGCGTACGCGGGCCTGGGCCCCGACCCGCGGCCGCACGGCGTGGCCGGCCAGGTCATCCCGTGGAACTTCCCGCTGCTGATGCTGGCCTGGAAGGTCGCCCCCGCGCTGGCCACCGGCAACACCGTCGTCCTCAAGCCGGCCGAGACGACCCCGCTCACCGCGCTGCTGTTCGCCGAGGTGTGCCGGCAGGCCGACCTGCCCCCGGGCGTGGTCAACATCGTGACCGGCGCCGGCGACACCGGACGGGCCGTCGTCGAGCACGAGGACGTCGACAAGGTGGCCTTCACCGGCTCGACCGAGGTGGGCCGCTCGATCGCCCGCGCCGTCGCCGGCACCCGCAAGGTGCTCACCCTGGAGCTGGGCGGCAAGGCGGCGAACATCGTCTTCGACGACGCCCCGGTCGACCAGGCCGTCGAGGGCATCGTGCGCGGCATCTTCTTCAACCAGGGCCACGTGTGCTGCGCGGGCTCGCGGCTGCTGGTGCAGGAGAACGTGCACGACGAGGTGATCGCCTCGCTGCAGCGGCGGATCGGCACGCTGCGGGTGGGCGACCCGCTGGACAAGAACACCGACGTCGGCGCGATCAACTCCGCCGAGCAGCTGGCGCGCATCCGGGAGCTCTCCGACATCGGTGAGGCCGAGGGCGCGCACCGCTGGCAGCCCGCCTGCGAGCTGCCCGACCGCGGGTTCTGGTTCCCGCCGACGGTGTTCACCGACGTCTCCCCCGCCCACCGGATCGCCCGCGACGAGGTGTTCGGCCCGGTCCTCTCGGTGCTCACCTTCCGCACGCCCGACGAGGCCGTGGCCAAGGCCAATAACACCACCTACGGGCTGTCGGCCGGCATCTGGACCGAGAAGGGCTCGCGGATCCTCGCCATCGCCGACCGGCTGCGCGCCGGCGTGGTGTGGGCCAACACGTTCAACCAGTTCGACCCGACGTCGCCCTTCGGCGGCTACAAGCAGTCCGGCTACGGCCGCGAGGGCGGCCGCCAGGGCCTGGCCGCCTACCTGAAGGGGGCGTCCTCCTGATGACCGACCGCCTGGCCGTCCGCAAGACGTCCAAGCTCTACCTGGGCGGGGCCTTCCCGCGCTCGGAGTCCGGCCGCACCTACCCGGTCACCGACGCCCGCGGGGCCTTCCTCGCCAACGCCGCGCAGGCCTCCCGCAAGGACGCCCGCGACGCCGTCGTCGCCGCCCGGGCGGCGTTCGCGACGTGGTCGGGCGCCACCGCGTACAACCGCGGCCAGGTGCTCTACCGGGTGGCCGAGGTGATGGAGGGCCGGCACGCGCAGTTCTGCGAGGAGGTGGCCGCCGGCGAGGGGCTGTCGGCCGGTCGCGCCCGCGCCGTCGTGGACGCCGCCGTCGACCGGTGGGTCTGGTACGCCGGGTGGACCGACAAGCTGGCCGCGGTCCTGGGCAGCGCCAACCCCGTCGCCGGGCCGTTCTTCGGCTTCTCCACGCCGGAGCCGACCGGCGTGGTCGCGGTCCTCGCGCCGCAGCGCTCGTCGCTGCTCGGACTGGTCAGCGTGCTCGCGCCGGTGCTCGCCGCCGGCAACACGGCTGTCGTCGTGACGTCGCGAGACCGGCCGCTGCCGGCCGTCACCCTCGGCGAGGTGCTGGCCACCAGCGACGTGCCCGGCGGCGTGGTCGACCTGCTCACCGGCGACGCCGCCGAGCTGGGCCCGTGGCTGGCCGAGCACGACGACGTCGACGCCGTCGACCTGACCGGTGCACCGCCGACCCACGCGCTGGAGCTCGAGCGGCTGGCCGCCGGGAGCATCAAGCGGGTGCTGCGGCCGCCCGCCGAGGAGCCGGACTGGACCGCCGACCCGGGCCTCACCCGGATGACGGCCTTCCTGGAGACCAAGACCGTCTGGCACCCCAAGGGCGTGTGACGGCGGGGCGTCCCTGGGCGCGCTCCCGGCTGCACCCGGCAGGATGGGCGCGTGGCCAGGCCCAGCATCGTCCCGATCGCCCTCACCGTCGACGACCGCACCGGCTACACGCTGTGGGCTCCGCCGTGGGAGGAGGACGGCGAGGAGTGGCAGGCCTTCCTCGGCACCTCCGAGGGCGAGACGGCGACGGTCCACCTCTTCCCCACCCCGGCCGCGCTGGCCGCGTTCTGCCGCACCAGCACCGACCACGACCTCGCCGACCACCCGGTGTGGCCGGTCGTCACCGGGCTGGGCGCCGCGGACCTGACCCCGGACGACGACCACCGCTACGACCTCGACGGCGTCTACGACATCGCCGCCGAGAACCCCGACCGCTGGGCGGTGGAGGAACTCGCGGCCACCATCGACATCGTCAGCCGGCTGGCCGAGTGCCTGGACACCGCCGGCCCCGACGAGGACGACGCCGCGCCGGTCACCCGTGACACCGACACCGCGGACGACGACACCGCGGACGACGACACCGCGGACGACGACGAGGAGACCGAGTTCCCGGCGCTGGCCGAGCTGGTGGCCCGCCCCGAGATCGGCTCACTGGGCCTGGGCGTGGACGCGTTCGTCGGCCGCTCCGGCGAGGACGCCTGGGTCGGTGTGGGCGGCGCGCTCGACGACCTGTGGGAGGACGTCCTCGAGGAGCTCTCGGCGCACCTGGACTGGACCGGCGCCGGCACCACGACCCTCGCGGCCTACCCCTCGGCGGCCGGGGACGAGGACGACCTCGACGACGAGGACGACACCGACGACGACACCGCGGACTCCGAGGAGGACGCCGACGAGGACGACACCGACGACCTCGAGGAGGACACCGGCCCGACCGCCGGCCCGCAGCGGACGGTCGCGCCGGGCTCGGACGGCTCGGGCAACCGGCCGGCCGCGGGCTCGACCGCGGCCGCCCCGGCGGAGGCCGCGACCGCGGGCGTGAGCACCATCCGCGGCGGCAGCCGGATCACCGCGACGCCGGCCGCGGTGGCCGCGGCGGCGGAGTTCTGGGAGGCCGTCGGCATCCTGCCGGTGGAGATCGTCGTCCCCGAGGGGGCCGGGGTCACCCTGCGCTGCTACGTCGAGGACGTCGCCCGCTTCCTCGGCCGCGACGGCGAGGTCTTCCTGTTCGACACCCCCACCGCCCTGGCGCGCTTCTGCGCCGGCGACGAGCGGCACGACCTCACCGAGATCGCCTCCTGGCCGGAGGTGGCCGACACCGACACCCTCCCGCTGCCGGCCGAGCAGGACCGCTACGACCTCACCGAGCTGTCGGAGGTGCTGGCCGAGGTGGCCGGCGGCGCCGGCGGCCTGGTCGACCACCGGGTGTTCGCCCAGCCCGTCGAGGGGGTCCGGGACGTCGCGGAGTACGCCGGGCTGCGGCGGGTCGACGAGCTGCTCGCGCCCGGCGCGCCGCTCGGCCGCGCGGCCGCCCGCGCCGAGGCCGACCCCGGCGCGCCGCTGCCCGCCGAGGACGCCGCCGCGCTGCGCACCGCGTGGGACGAGGTCGTGACCCAGGTCGAGAGCGCGCTGGTCTTCCGCCACTGAGGTCCGCCTCCCCACCCCACACGCCGGGGTCGGCGCGCGGGGTGGAGCGGGACGCCCGGACCCCCGTCCCCGGCGTCGTCGTGCTCTGCCCACCACGGTGGGCAGAGCACGACGATGCCGGGATGGTCCTGCCGGCTGCGGACGCACAGCGGCCGGCCCCGGGGACCCCGGGGCCGGCCGCTGGTGCCGTGCTGGAACGGCCCTGCGTCAGGGGCCCGCCGCGGGCGTGCGAGCGGTGGGGACGCGGGGTCCTGCGTCAGTCGCGCGCCGGCGCGGGGCGGTCGGGCCGCCCGCCGCGGGAGCCCTCGCCCGGGCCCCGGGACCGGTCGCCGTGGGGACGGCGCGGCCGGTCACCCTCGCCGAGGGGACGCCGCGGGCGGTCGCCGTCCCGGCGGGGCCGGTCGCCCTCACCGTAGGAGCGACGCGGCCGCTCGCCGTCCCGGCGCGGACGCCGGCCGCCGGGACCGCCGTGCGGGCGGCGCGACTCGCGCGCCGGCCGCTCCACCGGCTCCACCGGCACGCCGCTGGCCACGAGCTCGGCGATCGAGGCGTCGCCGGGCCGGACGCGGTCGACCCGCGGGTCCACCTTGGCCTGCCGGAACCGGCGCTTGGCCTGCCCCACCTGGTCGGGCAGCAGCAGCGAGACGACGACCCCGGCCGCCCCGGCGCGGGCGGTGCGGCCCGAGCGGTGCAGGTAGGTCTTGTGGTCGGCCGGCGGGTCGTAGTGCAGCACCAGCGAGACGTCGTCGACGTGGATGCCGCGGGCGGCGACGTCGGTGGCGACCAGCACGGGGCTGCGGGCGTCGGTGAACGCCTCCAGCGCCCGGCGGCGCGCCGACTGCGGCAGGCCGCCGTGGATGGCCTCGGCCTTGATGCCGACCGCCTGCAGGTTCTCGGTCAGCCGGTCGACGCCGAGCTGGGTGCGCGCGAAGACGAGGGTGCGGCCCGGACGGGCGGCCAGCTCCTGGGTCAGCGGCACCTTGTCGCGGAAGGCGATGCTGTAGGCGAGGTGCTCGGCCGGCGGCGCCTCGCCACCCGGGCGCTTGACCTCGTGCCGCGCCGGGTCCGTGAGATAGCGGCGGACCAGGGTGTCGACCTCGCCGTCTAGGGTGGCCGAGAACAGCAGCCGCTGGGCGTCGGGGCGTGTCTGGTCGAGCAGCTCCTGCACGACGGGCAGGAACCCGAGATCGGACATGAAGTCCGCCTCGTCGACGACGCTGACCTCCACCTCGGCGAGGGTGGCCTCGCCCTGGGCGATGAGGTCCTGCAGCCGGCCGGGGGTGGCGACGACGACGTCGACGCCGCGGCGCAGCTGGGTGATCTGGCGGTACATCGAGGCGCCGCCGTAGACGGTGGCGAACTGCACGCCGGTGGCCTGGCCGAGGGGGGCCAGGTTGTCCGAGACCTGCTGCGCCAGCTCGCGGGTGGGCACGAGGACCAGGGCTCGCGGGGCACGCGGTCCGCGGTGGGCGGTGAGGCCCATGCGGGCGAGCACCGGCAGGCCGAAGGCCAGGGTCTTGCCCGAGCCGGTGGCCGCCTTGCCCAGCACGTCGCGCCCGGCGAGCGCGTCGGGCAGGACGGTGGCCTGGATGGCGAACGGGGAGCGGATGCCGCGCCGCTCGAGCGCGGTGACCAGCTGCTGGGGCAGACCCAGCGCGGCGAAGGAGGGCCCGGTCGGCTCGGCGGCCGGCTCGGAGGTGGTCGGGGTGTCGATCGAGGGGTCGATCCGGGTGTCGACGACGTCGACGGGGTCGAACGAGGACATGCGGGTGTGGGACTCCGATACAGCTCGGGCGCGTCCCGTGGCGGTGCGCGGGCGCCACCCCATCGAGAGGGTCGGCGTCCTCACTGGCGATCCCGGGCGTCGGGGACGCGACGGATCTGCACGGATGCGCTCGTGCCCGGACGGACCGTCCGGGAGGACGACCGGCGAGTGCCGGTACGTCAATGGTAGCAGCGGTGATCAGCGCGTGATTCCGGCGAGCGCGGTGTCCGTGGTCACCGCGGCTCGGGAACGGCTCGGGAACGGCTCACGAACGGCTCACGAACGGCTCAGGAGCGCAGCGCCGCGAAGCCGGGACGCACGACGTCGTCGAGCAGCCGCGCGCGCTCGGCGTCGTCGACGAACGCCGCCGCGAGCGCCCGTTCGGTCACCGTCTGCACGTCGCCCCACCCCCAGCCGCAGGTGGCGGTGACGGCGGCCAGCTCGCTGGTCACCGAGACCCCGCTCATCAGCCGGTTGTCGGTGTTCACGGTGACCGCGAACCCCGCGCGGTGCAGCCGGCCGACCGGGTGGGCGGCCAGGGAGGGGTAGGCGCCGGTCTGCACGTTCGACGACGGCGCGACCTCCAACGGCACCTGCGCGTCGAGGACCCGCTGCGCGAGCGGCCCGAGCGGGCCCTCGCCGGGCACCTCGTCGGCGATCCGCACGCCGTGGCCGAGCCGCTCGGCGGAGGCGGCGTCGAGGGCGGCCCGGATGCTGTCGACGCCGGCGGCCTCCCCGGCGTGGATCGTGCGGTGCGCCCCGGCCCGGTCGAGCAGCGCGAGGGCCTCCGGGTGCCGGTCGGGCGGGAAGCCGATCTCGGGGCCGGCGAGGTCGAAGCCGACGACGCGGGCGTCGCGGTACCGGACGACGAGGCCGGCGACCTCCTCCCAGCGGTCGGCCTGCCGCATGGCGCACAGCAGCGCGCCCACGCGGATCGGGGTGCCCGCGGCCGCGGCCTCGGCGCTGCCGGCGGCGAACCCGTCGAGGATCGCCTCCACTGCCTCCTCGATCGGCGTCCCGCCCGCGGTCAGCAGCTCGGGGGCCATGCGGACCTCGGCGTACACGACGCCGTCGGCGGCCAGGTCGAGCGCGCACTCGCGGGCCACCCGCCGGACCGCCTCCGGCCGCTGCATCACCCCGACGGTGTGCGCGAACGTCTCCAGGTAGCGCACCAGCGAGCCCGAGTCGGCGGCCTGCCGGAACCAGCGGCCCAGCTCCGCCGCGTCGCCGGCGGGCAGGTCGCGGTAGCCGGTCTCGTCGGCGAGCTCGAGCACCGTCTGCGGCCGCAGCCCGCCGTCGAGGTGGTCGTGCAGCAGGACCTTGGGGGCGCGGCGGATCGAGTCGGCGTCGAGCGGTACGGGCACCCGGCCATTGTCGCCGCCGGCGCCGGCAGCCACGCCGAGTGGTCGGTCGTGGCCGACCGTCACGGCGTGTCCGCCCGGGTCGGGCTCCTCCGCGGGCGGCCGCGGCGCGACCTCACCCCTCGCGGTCCTGCCAGCGGAAGGTCAGGACGCACAGCACCAGGCCGGCGACGCACCAGGCGCCGAGCACCAGCGCCACCCGCCCGAGCTCCCACGAGCCGGCCGCCTCCTGCGCGGCCAGCGCGTCGGGGAGGAACACCGACCGCAGGCCCTGGGCCAGCCACTTGACCGGGAAGACCGAGGCGACGTCGCGCAGCCAGCCGGGCACCTGGTCGAAGGGCACGAAGACGCCGGAGACGAACTCCAGCACCAGTGCGATCGGGGTGACCGTCGCCGACGCCGACCGGCCGTTGCGGGCCAGCGTCGAGACGGCGATGCCGAGCAGCGTGCACGCCGCGGCGCCGAGCACCGACACCCAGGCGAAGGTCAGCCAGTCCGCCCCGGAGGGCAGGTCGACCCGGTACACGAGCACGCCGACCAGCAGCAGCAGCGCGATCGTCGCCACCGCCACGGCGAGCACCTGCACGACCTTGCCGGCGAAGTACGCGCTGGCCGGCAGGGGCGTGCCGCGCAGGCTCTTCAGCGTCCCGTCGGAGCGCTCGCCGGCGATGTGGATCGCCATGTTCTGCAGGCTCGCGCCCACGATCCCCGCGGTGATCACGCCGGCCATGAAGTACTGCGGGAAGTCGACGCCCGAGCCGAGGTCGTAGTCGAGCGCCGCGCCCAGCGCCAGCAGCAGGATCACCGGGAAGGCGAGGGTGAACACCACCGACTCGCGCTGGCGGAAGAACTCCTTGAGCTCCACCCGCGCCCGGGTGCCGTAGACCCGCGGCAGCGACGGCAGCGGCGGGGCGCTCACGAGTGGTCGCCGATCATCTTCAGGTACACGTCCTCGAGGGTGGGCCGGGCGACGGCCAGGTCGGGCACCTCGCCGGGGAAGCGGGCGGCGAGGTCGCGGACGAACGCCGTCGGCGTCGCCGTCTCGGCGGTGCGCCGGACGCCGTCCTCGGTCCAGCTGACGACGGCCGGCGCGGAGCCGCGCCCGCCGAGCGCCGTCGGGACGGCGACCTCCGCCAGCCGGCCGTGCGCGAGGACGCCCACCCGGTCGGCCAGCGTCTCGGCCTCGTCGAGGTAGTGGGTGGTGAGCAGCATCGTCGTGCCCAGGTCGCGCAGCGAGCGGATCAGCGCCCAGAACTGCCGGCGGGCCTCGGGGTCGAAGCCGGTGGTGGGCTCGTCGAGGAACAGCAGCCGCGGCCGGCCGACGATGCCCAGCGCCACGTCGAGCCGCCGCCGCTGGCCGCCGGACAGGGTCCGCCCGCGCGCACCGGCCTTGTCCGTCAGGCCGACCAGCTCGAGCACCTCGGCCGGGTCGCGCGGGTCGGCGTAGTACGACGCCCGCGCCTGCAGCAGCTCGCGCACCGACAGCTGGCTGTCCCCCGCGCCGTTCTGCAGCACGATGCCCAGCTCGGCCTTCCACCGGCGCCCGCCCCGGGCCGGGTCGACGCCGAGCACCCGCACCGCGCCGCCGTCGCGCCGGCGGTACCCCTCGAGCACCTCGACCGTCGTCGTCTTGCCGGCGCCGTTGGGGCCGAGCAGCGCGAAGATCTCCCCGCGGCGGATGTCGAGGTCCAGCCCGTCGACGGCGGCGCGGTCGCCGTAGCGCTTGACCAGCCCGCGCACGGAGACGGCGGCGTCGGGGTCCAGCGGGTCGCCCGGTCGCGGCCGGCCGTCGGCCACCACGGGCACGGGCGCGCTGCTCACGGGGACACAGTGTCCCCCTGCGCGCGCCGGGAGGGGTCCGCACCCCCGGCGCCCCCCCGTCGCGGCGAGATCTGCACAGTGGCGGCCATCAGGACCCGGGAGCCCACCACTGTGCAGATCTCGCGGGACGGGTCCGGGTTCAGGCGGTGATGCGGTCCAGGACCAGGGGCAGCGGCTCGTCGCCGGTGTCGACGCCGATCGCGCCCTCCAGCGCCTCCAGCGCCCGCGGGATCCGGGCGGCGTCGTCGGTGTGCAGCTCCAGCAGCGGCCGGCCCGCGATCACCCGCTCACCCACGGTCGCCGTCCAGGTCACCCCGGCCGCGGCCGAGACCGGGTCCTCCTTGCGGGCGCGGCCGGCGCCCAGCCGCCAGGCGGCGACCCCGAGGGCGTAGGCGTCGAGCCGGGTGAGCGTGCCGGTGGCCGGGGCGGTCACCACCTGCCGCTCGGCCGGCTGCGGGAGCGCGGCGGCCGGGTCGCCGCCCTGCGCGGCGATCATCCGCCGCCACACGTCCATGGCCCGCCCGTCGCGCAGCGCCTCGGCGGGGTCGACGTCGGAGCGCCCGACACCGGCGAGCATCTCCCGCGCCAGCGCCAGCGTCAGCTCGACGACGTCGTCCGGGCCGCCCCCGGCGAGCACCTCCACCGACTCGGCGACCTCGACGGCGTTGCCCGCGGCGCGGCCCAGCGGCCGGTCCATCGCCGTCACCAGCGCCACCGTGTGGACGCCGGCCGCCTCGCCCAGGCCGACCATCGTGCGGGCCAGCTCGCGGGAGGCCTCGGGGTCCTTCATGAACGCGCCCGACCCGGTCTTGACGTCGAGCACCAGCGCGTCGGCGCCCTCGGCGATCTTCTTGCTCATGATCGAGCTGGCGATCAGCGGGATCGACTCCACGGTGCCGGTGACGTCGCGCAGCGCGTAGAGCTTCTTGTCCGCCGGCGCCAGGTCCGCACCGGCCGCGCAGATGACCGCGCCCACGTCGCGCAGCTGCGCCAGGTAGGCCTCCTCGTGCACGTCCGCGCGCCAGCCGGGGATCGACTCGAGCTTGTCCAGCGTGCCGCCGGTGTGCCCGAGGCCGCGGCCGGACAGCTGCGGCACCGCCACCCCGCACGCGGCGACCAGCGGTGCCAGCGGCAGCGTGGTCTTGTCGCCGACGCCACCGGTGGAGTGCTTGTCGGCGGTCGGCCGGCCCAGCACGGAGAGGTCCTTGCGCTCGCCGGAGTCGATCATCGCCTGGGTCCAGGCGGCGAGCTCGCCCGGGGACATGCCGCGGAAGAACACCGCCATGAGCAGCGCGCTGACCTGCTCGTCGGCCACCGCGCCCCGGGTGTAGGCGTCGACCACCCAGCGGATCTGCTCCTCGGTGAGCGTCCCGCCGTCGCGCTTGGCGCGGATGACGTCGATGGCGTCAGGGGTCACCGGGCGGCCCGCACCAGGTCGTCGGGGCCGAACGCGTCGGGCAGCACCTCGCGCATCGGCACGATGCCCAGCGACACGGTCTCGAGGAGCATGTCGGCGCCGCCGTGCTCCCACAGCAGCTGCCGGCAGCGCCCGCAGGGCATGAGCGGCTGCCCGTCCCCGCCGACGCAGGCCACGGCCACCAGCCGGCCGCCGCCGGTGCGGGCCAGGTCGCTGACCATCCCGCACTCGGCGCACAGGCCCAGCCCGTAGCTGGCGTTCTCGACGTTGCAGCCGGTGACCACCCGGCCGTCGTCGACCAGCCCGGCCACGCCCACGGGGAAGTGCGAGTACGGCGCGTAGGCGTGCGTCATGGCCTCCCGGGCGGCGCCGCGCAGCGCCGCCCAGTCCACGTCCTGCACTAGTGCTCCCCTCGTCGGTAGACCAGCCCGTCGGCCTTGGGCATCCGCAGCCGCTGGGAGGCCAGCGACAGCACCAGCAGCGTGGTCAGGTGCGGGGTGAACGACACCAGGCCCGGCGGCAGCTCGTCGACGGTGAGGAAGCCGACCAGGGACGCCGCCGCGACGACCGCGGCGATGCCCGCGGGCAGCAGCCGGCCGCGCAGCGCCTGGACCACCGCGATGACCGCGAGCAGGATCGCCACCAGCAGGAACAGCGCGACGACGGCGGAGCGGCTGCGCAGCTGCAGGGCGTCGGTGAACCCGAACAGGGCGGCACCGGCGGCCAGGCCGCCGGGCCGCCAGTTGCCGAAGATCAGCGCGGCGAGGCCGATGAACCCGCGCCCGTTGACCTGCCCCTCGCGGTAGATGCCGGCGATGAACACCAGGAACACGCCGCCGAGGCCGGCCAGCGCGCCGGAGACGAGGACCGCGACGTACTTCAGCCGGTAGACCGGCACACCCAGCGAGTCGGCGGCGGCCGGGTTCTCGCCGCACGAGCGCAGCCGCAGGCCGAACGCCGTCCGCCACAGCAGCAGGTAGGACGCCGGCACCAGCAGCACGGCGACGAGGGTGAGCAGGCCGACGCCGCTGGTCAGTCCGCGCAGGATGCCGGCGAGGTCGCTGACCAGGAACCAGTGCCGGCTCTCCAGCGACCCGAGCAGGTCCGGCCCGGACGAGAGCACCGGGACGGAGAACGTGGGCGGATCGCCCTTCACCGGCGGGGACTGGGTGACGCCGCCACCGGCCGCGTTGTCGGTGTAGAGCAGCTCGGAGAGGAACCGCACGATGCCGCCGGCGAGGATGTTGATCGCCACACCGGAGACGACGTGGTCGACGCCGAAGGTCACCGTGGCCACCGCGTGCAGCAGCCCGCCGACCGCGCCGAACGCCAGCCCGCCGAGGACGGCGGCGCCCCAGCCCCACTGGTAGCCGGCGAACCCGGCCCCCCAGGTGCCCAGCACCATCATCCCGTCGAGGCCGATGTTGACCACGCCCGCGCGCTCGGCGAACAGCCCGCCGAGCGCGGCCAGCCCGATGGGCACCGCGAGCAGCAGCGCCGCGGCGATGGTCGAGGAGCTGGTCAGCGCGTCCTGGCCGCTGACCACGCGCACCACCGAGACCAGCAGCAGGATGCCGAGCAGCAGCCAGGTCAGCCGCCGGGCCCGGCCGCCGCCGGTGAGCAGGTCGGTCAGCGGGCCGCGGCCGGGGCGGGTCCCGCTGCCGGGAGGGGCCGCGACGGCGCTCATGCTCCGGTCTCCTGCCGCTCGTCGGTGCGCTGTCCGGCACCGGTGGACGTGCTGACGCCCGCGCCGGTGCCCTCGCCGGTCGCCGCCCCGACGCCGCCGGTGCTCTGCCCCGGCCCGGTGCTGCCGTCGCCGGCGACCGCGGCGGCCGGGGCCGAGCCGCGCTCGGCCGAGCGGCGGGCCACCCGGCGGGCGACCTCGTTGGCGACGACGACGGCGAGCACGATCGTGCCCTGGATGATCGTCACGACCGAGGCCGGGAAGTCCTGGATCTGCAGCGGGACCAGCGCCCGGTCGAGGAAGGCGAACAGCAGCGCGCCGAACGCGATGCCGATCGGCTTGTTGCGGCCGAGCAGGGCGACGGCGATGCCGAGGAAGCCCAGCCCGGCGGTGAAGTCGGTGGTGTAGGCGTGCGTCGAGCCGAGCAGGTCGGGCATGCCGATCAGCCCGGCGACCGCGCCCGACAGCAGCATCGTCTTGACCACCATGCCGCGGGAGTCGACGCCGCTGGCGCTGGCCGCCGACGGCGACAGGCCCGCCGCCCGCAGGTCGAAGCCGAAGCGCGTCCGGTTGAGCAGCACGGCGACGGCGACGCCGACGACGACGGCCACCAGCAGGAAGCCGTAGAGCTGCCGCGGCGGGTTGGCCAGGCCCAGGGCGCCGAAGACGCCGTTGAGGCTGGGCATCCACCCCGACTCGGGGATCTCGGCGGTGCTGATGATCGAGGCGCCCTCGGCACTGCCCCGCAGCGGGCCGGTGAGCAGGAACGACGCGATGCCCAGCGCGATGACGTTGAGCATGATCGAGCTGATCACCTCGCTGACCCCGCGGGTCACCTTGAGGACGGCGACGACGGCCGCCCAGATCGCGGCCACGGCCATCGCCACGACGACGATCAGCAGCACGTGCAGCGGCCCGGGCAGCGCGACGGCGGCACCGACGCCGGCGGCGAGGACGGTGGCCAGCCGGTACTGGCCCTCGACGCCGATGTTGAACAGGCCCATGCGGAACGCGATGGCCACGGCCAGGCCGGCGAGGAACAGCGGCACCGCCCGGTTGAGGACGACGACCACCGCGGTCATCTGCTGGCTCGGGGTGTCGCCGAAGTCGACCATCACCGCGAACACCCGGACCGGGTCGACCTGCAGCGCGGCCATGACCGCCGAGGAGAGGACGACCGCGACGACGACGGCGAGGACCGGCGCGAACAGCGCGAGGCCGATCCGGCGGAGGACGGTCACGGCTGCTCCTCGCTGGCGCTCGTCGCGGCCCCGACCATCGGGGCCCTGACCATCGGTGCCCCGCCCATCGGTGCCCTCGCGAGCTCGGTCACTGCGCACCCGCCGTCGTCCGGGCGCCGGTCATGTGGCCGCCGAGCTCCTCGGGGGTCACCGCCGACGGGTCGAGGGTGGCCACCAGCCGGCCGCGCAGCATGACGTGCAGGGTGTCCGACAGGCCGATGAGCTCGTCGAGGTCGGCCGAGACCAGCAGGATGCCCATCCCCTCCGCGCGGGCGTCCTCGAGCAGCCGCCAGATGGCTCCCTGCGCGCCGACGTCGACGCCGCGGGTGGGGTGCGCGGCCAGCAGCAGCCGCGGCCGCGCGCTCATCTCCCGGCCGACGATCAGCTTCTGCTGGTTGCCGCCGGACAGCGCGACGGCGAGCGTGTCCGGCCCGGGGGCGCGGACGTCGTACTCGCGCATGATCCGCTCGGTGTCGGCGCGGGCGCCGCGGCGGTCGATGAAGGGCCCCTTGACCGCCGGGGGGCGGGTCTGGTGGCCGAGGATGCGGTTCTCCCACAGCGGCGCGTCGAGCAGCATGCCCTGGCGGTGCCGGTCCTCGGGGATGAAGCCCAGGCCGGCCTCGCGGCGGGCCCGGGTGCTCCACGCGGTGATGTCGTCGTCGCCGAGCAGCACGGTGCCGGCGGCCAGCGGGCGCAGCCCCATGACGGCGTCGACGAGCTCGGCCTGGCCGTTGCCCTCGACGCCGGCGATGCCGACGACCTCGCCCTCGCGGACGGTGAGGCTGACGTCGTCGACCGGCGGGCGGCCGGTGGGTGCGGCCACGGTGACCTCGCGCAGCTGCAGCACCGGCGTCTCGCGGACCGTCGAGGTGCGGATCTCCGGCGAGGGCAGCGCGCTGCCGACCATCATCTCGGCGAGCTGGCGGGCCGTCGTCGTCCTCGGGTCGGCGGTGCCGACGGTGGTGCCGCGGCGGATGACGGTGATCGCGTCGGCGACCTTCCGCACCTCGTCGAGCTTGTGGGAGATGAACACGACCGTCAGGCCCTCGCGCTTGAGCTCGGCGAGGTTGCCGAACAGCTCGTCGACCTCCTGCGGGACGAGGACGGCGGTCGGCTCGTCGAGGATGAGGATGCGGGCGTCGCGGTAGAGCACCTTGGCGATCTCGACCCGCTGCCGGTCGCCGACGCCGAGGTCCTCCACCAGGTCGTCGGGGCGCAGGCCCAGGCCGTAGCGCTCGGAGATCTCGGTGATCCGGCGGCGGGCGGTCGCGCGGTCGAGCCGGCCGCCCCGGGTCGGCTCGCTGCCCAGGACGACGTTCTCCAGGACGGTGAAGTTGTCGGCCAGCATGAAGTGCTGATGCACCATGCCGATGCCGGCGGCGATCGCGTCGGCCGGGCTGCGGAAGGACACCTCGCGGCCGTCGAGCAGGATCTGGCCCTCGTCGGGGCGGTGCTCGCCGTAGAGGGTCTTCATCAGCGTCGACTTGCCGGCGCCGTTCTCGCCCACGATGGCGTGCACCTCGCCGCGGCGGACGCGCAGCTCGATGTCGCGGTTGGCGACGACGCCGGGGAAGCGCTTGGTGATGCCGCGCAGCTCGACGGCCAGGGGCGCGGTCCTGCCCCCGGCACCGTCCGCGCCGCCGTCCTCGGCCGGGCCGGGCGGCGCACCGCCGGCCGGGCTGCCGGGTGCGGGCGTCCCCGCCGTGGGCGTCCCTGGTGTGGCCATGGTGGGCCCTTCCCTGTCCTCGCGTCCCGCGGGTGCGCGGGCTCGCGTCCACTGTGGTGCACCGGGGTCGCGGGATCGACCGCACCCGGTGCCGTGCGCCGGTGCCGGACGGCGCGTCGGCATCCTCCCCGACAGCGAGGACGCGCGCGGACCCGCCCGGTGACGGCAGCGGGCCCGGGGGTGCTGCTGCTCCCCCGGGCCCGCGGTGGTGCCCGATCGGCCAGCCGGGTGGCCGGCGGGTGTCACGGGGTGGTCGGGACCTCGATCTCGCCGTCGATGATCTGCTGGCGGTAGTCGTCGAGCTGGTCCTGGATGTCGTCGATCTGCCCGCCGGAGGTGGCCAGGCCGACGCCGTCGGCCGCCAGGTCGTAGCGGATGTCGGTGCCGCCCTCGACGCTGCCGTCGACGTAGGAGTCGATGAACGAGGACACGGCGGTGTCGACCCGCTTGAGCATCGAGGTCATGATCACGGCCTGCAGCCGCGGGTCGTCGACGGTCTGGTACTGGTCGGAGTCGACGCCGATGGCGCGCCCGCCGGCGTCGGCGGCCGCCTCGAACACGCCCTGACCCGAGCCGCCCGCCGCGTGGTAGACGATGTCGGCGCCGGCCTCGTACATGCCCTGGGCGACCAGCTTGCCGCGGGCCGGGTCGCTGAAGCCGGAGAAGTCCCCGGCCGGCGAGATGTACTGCCGGTCGATGACGATCTGCGGGTTTACCGCCTGAGCACCGGCCACGTAGCCGGCCTCGAACTTCTGGATCAGCGGGCTCTCCACGCCGCCGACGAAGCCGATGTGGCCGGTCTCGGACTTCAGTGCCGCCGCGACGCCGGCGAGGAAGGACCCCTGCTCCTCGGCGAAGACCAGGCCGGTCAGGTTGTCGGCGCCGACGTCCTCCGCGGAGGAGTCGATGATCGCGAAGGTGGTGTCGGGGTACTGCTCGACGACGTCGCCGATGACCTCGCCGTAGGCGAAGCCGACCGCGATGATCGGGTCGTAGCCGTCGTCGGCCAGCTGGGTCAGCAGGTCGGCGCGGTTGGAGGCGTCGGCGTTCGGGGTGAGGTCCTGGTACTCGCCGCCGTGCTCGTCGACGGCGGCCTCGAGGCCGACGATCGCGGCGTCGTTGAAGGAGCGGTCACCGCGGCCGCCGGTGTCGAAGGCCAGGCCGATGCGCGGCCCGCCGCTCTCGTCCCCGCTGCCGCCGCTCCCGCTGCCGCTGCCGGACTCGTCGCTGGCACAGGCGGCCAGGGCCATGCTGCCGGCCAGCAGCAGCGCCGCGACCTTTCTCTTCCGCGCTCGGCGCAAGACGCTCTCCTCTCTGGGGGGAGCCACCCGCGCCAACGGTGGGGGTGCCTCCCGTGGGGTCCTGGTCCGTCGCGTCTGGGCTGCACCCGGACGCGGCCGGGGGCGCCGGACACGCCGACTCGGGCACGCTATCCGCGGACGGCAGCCGCGCCGCCACCCGTGCGGTGGACCGAGATGGGATCGTTGCGAAGTGGCTGCCCGCCGAGCCCCGGGCCACCGTCGACGCCTCCGGGCGGCCGGGCCGGTGCCCTGCCCGGCCGGCGTCCGGCCCGCGCGGTGGGGACCGGGGACGCGGTGGTCGCTGCTGCCCGCGGTCCTCCTGGCCGTCCTGCTCACCCTGGCGCCCTGGCCCGCCGCGGCCACGCCCCGGTCTGCGTTCGCACCCCCGCCGACGGCCGCACCCCGGCCGGCGGTGGCCCCGTCGGCCGCGCCCCGGCCGGCGGTGGCCCCGTCGCTGCCGGACGCCCGCCCCACCGTCGACCCCGCCGCGCCGACGCCCACCGCGCCCCTGCCGGGCGGACCGCCGCAGGGCCACGGCCCGGGCGGGGTCACCGTCGGCGGGGAGGGGCTCGACACCCGCGGCACGGTCGTCGTCGACGGCGCACCGCCGCTGCCCGACGGCGTCGTCGCCCCCGGCTGGCTGGTCGCCGACGTCACCAGCGGGGAGGTCCTCGCCGCCCGCGACCCGCACGGCCGCTACCACCCGGCCAGCACGCTCAAGACGCTGACGCTGCTCACGCTGGTGCACCGGCTCGACCCCGCGCTGGTCGTGGAGGGCACCGTCGAGGACGAGGCGCTGGAGGGCACCCGGGTCGGCATCGTCGCCGGCGGCCGCTACCCCGTGGCGCTGCTGTTCGAGGCGCTGGTGCTCCAGTCGGGCAACGACGCGGCCAACGCGCTGGCCCGGGCGGCGGGCGGGGCGGCGGCGACGGTCCAGGCGATGAACGCGACGGCGCTGGAGCTCGGCGCCTTCGACACGGTGGCGGGGACGCCGTCGGGGCTCGACGTCGCCGGGCAGTCCTCCTCGCCCTACGACCTGGCCCTGGTGTTCCGCGAGCTGGTCGCCGACCCCGTCACGGCCGCCGTCCTCACCACGCCCACCGCGCGGATGCCCGCCGTCGAGGGGCGCTCGGCCGGCTTCGAGATCCAGAACGAGAACCCGCTGGCCGGTTACCCCGGCGGGCTCGGCGGCAAGACCGGTTTCACCGACGCCGCGCGGCACACCTACGTCACCGCCGCCGAGCGCGGCGGGCGGCGGCTGGTGGTCAGCGTCATGGGCACCGAGAAGCGCCCGCTGCGCGCTGCGGACCAGGCCGCGCGGCTGCTCGACTGGGGCTTCGCCGTCCCCGCCGGGCTGGGTGGGGTGGGCACGCTGGTGCACTCGGCGTCCGACGTCCCCGCGCCGGAGCCGGCCGTCTCCGCGACGCCGGCGCCCGCCGGCCCCGCGCCGGTGGCCGCCGGCGCGCCCTCCCCGGCCGCCGACGACCGCCCCCACCGGCTCCCGGCGGTCGGGCTCGGGGCGGCCGCCGTCGCGGTCGTCGTCGCGACGCTCATCGGCCGCCGGCGGGCGGTGCGCCGGACGGCACCGGCTCCTCCTCGTCCTCCTCCAGCTCGACGGCGGGGACCGCCGGCGCCAGGGACGGGAGGGTCGCCGTCCACGCGGCCGTGAAGAAGGCGAAGCGGACCACCAGGTTGATCCACACCAGCGTGCCGACCGCCCCGCCGAACGCGGAGGAGGTGACGTTGCCCGAGATCAGCGACAGGTAGAGGCTGCCCAGCAGCTTCATGACCTCGAACCCGGCGGCCCCGAGCAGCGCTCCGGGGAGCAGCAGCCGCAGCGGGTGCGACGTCGAGGGCACCACGCGCAGCAGCCACAGGAAGACCACGACGTCGCCGGCGAAGGCCAGCCCGAGGCCCAGCGCGCCGGTCAGCAGCGCGAGGCCGGGGGCGTCCTGGATGCCGAGCAGCGAGAGCACCCACGACGTGGCCCGGGTCGCGAAGCCGGTCAGTCCGATGCTCGCCAGGCCCACCGCACCGAAGGCCACCAGCGCGACGAGGTCGGCCAGGTTGTCCCGCCAGAACTCCGGCTCGTCGACCTGCCCCTTCCAGGTCTGCTCCATGCCGATGCGCAGCTTGTCCATGGCCCGCAGCCCGGCGTAGAGGAACCCCGCCGCGCCGAGCAGGGTGGTGATCCCGGCCGCGCCCACCGCCGAGCGCAGCTCCCCGACGATGGTGCGGCCGGTGGAGCCGGGGAACGCCTCCCGGACGGCGGAGAACAGCTCCTGCTGCAGCAGCGCGTCGCTCGACAGCACCAGCGCCAGGACCGAGGCGACCAGCAGCAGGACGGGGAACAGGCCCAGGAAGACGAAGTAGGTGACGCCGGCGGCCAGGAGGTCGCCCTGCGTCCGGGTGTAGCGGCCGCCGGCGCGGGCCAGGTGGTCGAACCACCGGCGACGCCGGCGCTGCGACTCGACGACGGCCGTGATCCGGCCGCCGACCACGGCGACCCGTTCCCACGGCCGGCGCAGGGCGGTGCTGCCACGGGCGGCGGTGCGGACGGCGGCGGTGCGGACGGCGGCGCCGCCCACGGTCGCGGTGCGGACCGCCGCGGTGCGCACGCTGCCCCCGCGGGGGGTGCCGTCCGTCCGCGGCCCGCCGTCCCGAGGTGCACCCATCCCGGCCAGTCTGGGCCCTGGGCCACCCGGCCGCTCCGCGGCTCCGTCCCGGGCGCCGCCGGGAGCCCGCGAGGCGTCCGCCCGGGGGTCCCTCAGCGGTGCGGGGGGCCGGTGAGCGGGTACTCGCGCGCGACGGTCCAGACGCCGGCCGGCGTCTGCTCGTACTCGGTGAAGGACGAGACGCGGAACTCGGCGGCGAGGTCGCCCAGGCCGGTGTAGGCCAGCTCGAGCATGTCGCGCGGGACGTCGTGGGCGACGGTCACGTGCGGGTGGTAGGGGAAGGACAGGGTGCGGGCCAGCGGTCCGGACCGGACGTCGGAGGCCAGCAGCTCGCAGTTGCCGATGCCCTTGGCGACGGCGACGAAGACGACGTCGGAGACCGGGGCGAACGTGCCGGTGCCCGACAGGTGCATCTCGAAGGGCGGGTGCCCGTCGGCGACGCTCGCGAGGTGCTCGCTGATGGCCGCGCGCTCGCTGCGGGGCACCTCGGTGGGCGGCAGCAGGGTGACGTGCGGGGGGACGAGCGTCGCCTGGGCGTCGCCGACCTTGACCCGCCAGTCGACCAGCAGCTGCGCCCACGGCTCCGGGACCGGCACCAGCACACCGACGACGCAGGTCTCCGGCAGCGCCGTGCGGCTGCGCCCGACGAAGGTGTCGTCGTTCACGCGCCCGCTCCCGCCGGGGGCAGGAACCCGGCCCGCTCGTAGGCCGCGCGGACGGTCGGGGCGGCGACCTCGCGGGCGCGGGCCGCGCCGGCGGCCAGCAGCCGCTCGAGCTCGGCGCGGTCGTCGAGCAGCTCCTGCGTGCGGGCGCGCACCGGCGTCACGAAGTCGGTCACGACCTCGGCGAGCTCCTTCTTCAGGTCGCCGTAGCCGCGCCCGGCGAAGTGCTCCTCGAGCTCCGGCACCGACCGTCCCGACAGCGCGCTGTGGATGGCCAGCAGGTTGGTGACCCCCGGCTTGCCCTCCGGGTCGGCGACGACCTCCCGGCCGGTGTCGGTGACCGCCGAGCGGATCTTCTTCGCCGTGACCTTCGGGTCGTCGAGCAGGAACACGCACCCGGCCGGCGGCAGGCTCTTGCTCATCTTCTTCTCGGGCGACTGCAGGTCCATGACCCGCGACCCGCCCTGCGGGATGAGACCCTCGGGGACCGGGAAGGTGTCGCCGAAGCGGCCGTTGAAGCGGATCGCCAGGTCGCGGGTGAGCTCCAGGTGCTGGCGCTGGTCGTCACCGACCGGCACCTGGGTGGCCCGGTAGACGAGGATGTCGGCGGCCATCAGCACCGGGTAGGTGAACAGCCCGACCGAGGAGCCGGCGGTGCCCTCGCGCTGGCTCTTGTCCTTGAACTGCGTCATCCGGCTGGCCTCGCCGAAGCGGGCCAGGCACTCCAGCACCCAGGACAGCTGGACGTGCTCGGGGACGTGGCTCTGCACGAACAGCGTGCTGCGCCCGGGGTCGACGCCGAGGGCGAGCAGCTGGGCGGCGGCGGTGAGGGTGTTGCGCCGCAGCTCCTCGGGCTCCCAGTCCATCGTGATCGCGTGCAGGTCGACGACGCAGTAGAACGCCTCGGCCGTCTCCTGCAGCGCGACCCACTGCCGCAGCGCACCGAGGTAGTTGCCGAGGTGGAAGGAACCCGCCGTCGGCTGGATGCCGGAGAGGACACGGGGAGGAGCCACGACGGCCATCAAACCAGCCGCGGCTCAGGCGACCGGCGCACCGGTGCCGACGGTGTCGAGGACGGCGTCCAGCGCGGCCAGGAACAGGTCGTCCTCCTCGGGGGTCCCGACCGTCACCCGGATCCCGTCACCGGCGAAGGGCCGGGTGATGACGCCGCGCGACTCCAGCGCCGCGGCCACCCCGGCGGTCGGCTCCCCCAGCGGCAGCCACACGAAGTTCGCCTGGCTGTCGGGGACCTCCAGGCCGCGCTCGCGCAGGGCGGCGGTCAGCCGGTCGCGCTCGGCGACGACGGCGGCCACCCGGCGGGCGACCTCGTCGGCGCTGCCGAGCGCGGCGACCGCGGCGGCCTGGGCGAGGCTCGAGACGCTGAACGGCACGTGCGTGCGGCGGACGGCGTCGGCGATCGCGGGGTCCTCCGCGACCAGGTAGCCGACCCGCAGCCCGGCCAGCCCCCACGCCTTGGAGAACGTGCGCAGCACCGCGACGTTGGACCGCCCCCGCACGAGCTCGAGCCCGTCGGGGACGTCGGGGTCGGCGACGAACTCGCGGTAGGCCTCGTCGAGGACGACCAGCGCGGTCTCGGGCACCCGGTCGAGGAAGCGCTCGAGCGCGGCCCGGCGCACCGCCGTCCCGGTGGGGTTGTTGGGGTTGCAGACGAAGACCAGCCGCGTGCTCTCGTCGACCGCGTCGGCCAGCGCATCGAGGTCGTGCGTGTCGGGCGAGCCGCCGGGGGTGCCGGGCACCAGCGGGACCTGGGTGCTGCGGGCCCCGGCGACCTGGGCCAGCAGGGGGTACATCTCGAAGGAGCGCCAGGCGAAGGCGATCGTCGTCCCCGGGTCGTTGAACGCCTGGGCGAGCTGCTGGCACAGCATCACCGCGCCGCAGCCGGGCACCACCTGTTCCGGCGCCACGCCGTAGTGGGCGGCCAGCGCGGCGGTCAGCACGGCCGCGCCGTTGTCGGGGTAGCGGTGGGTCTCCCCCGCCGTGGCCGACAGCGCCTGCACGACCGCCGGCAGCGGCGGGAAGGCCACCTCGTTGCTGGCGAGCTTGACCGCGCGCTCGACGCCGAGCTCGCGCGCCAGGTCGGCGGGGTTGCGCCCCGGTTTGTAGGCCGGCAGCGCCTGCACGGCCGGACGTGCGCTCACCACGGACAGGTCCTCCCGGACGACGGCTCCTAGGGTGGCCCCCATGCGAGTTCTCGTCGCCGGTGGGGCCGGCTACATCGGCAGCGTAGTCACCGCCGCCCTCCTCGAGGGCGGCCACGAGGTCACCGTGCTCGACGACCTGTCGACCGGGCACGCCGACGCGGTGCCGGAGGGAGCCCGGTTCGTGCAGGCCGCGCTGCAGGAGTCGGCGCCGGTGCTGGCCGACGTCCGGCCCGAGGCGGTGCTGCACTTCGCGGCCAAGAGCCTGGTCGGCGAGTCGCAGGTGAAGCCGGAGATCTACTGGGAGCACAACGTCGGCGGGTCGCTGGCGCTGCTCGAGGCGATGCGGGCGGTCGACTGCCGGCGGATCGTCTTCTCCTCCACCGCGGCCACCTACGGCGAGCCGGAGCAGGTGCCGATCCGCGAGGACGCGCCGACGCGGCCGACCAACACCTACGGCGCCACCAAGCTCGCCGTCGACGCGATGCTGACCTCCTACGCCACCGCCTACGACTTCGCCGCCGTCAGCCTGCGGTACTTCAACGTCGCGGGCGCCGCGCACGGCCTGGGCGAGCGGCACACCACCGAGACCCACCTCATCCCGATCGCGCTGCAGGTCGCCGCCGGCACGCGCGAGGCGATGACCGTCTACGGCGAGGACTACCCGACCCCCGACGGCACCTGCATCCGCGACTACATCCACGTCTCCGATCTCGCCGACGCGCACCTGCTGGCGCTGACCGCCCCGGAGCCCGGCGAGCACCGCATCTACAACCTGGGCAACGGCACCGGCTTCTCGGTGCAGGAGGTCGTCGACGCCGTCCGCGAGGTGACCGGGCACCCGGTGCCGGTGGAGGTCGGCGCCCGGCGGGCCGGCGACCCGGCGCAGCTGGTGGCCGCCAGCGACCGGATCCGGGCCGACCTGGGCTGGACGCCGCGGCACACCGACCTCGCCGGGATCGTCCGCGACGCCTGGGACGTCGCCCAGCAGCGCGTGTGACCGGCCTCCCTGCAGGGTCCCGCCGCGAGCGTGCGAGTGGCGGGGGGCAGGGAGGCCCTTCCGCTAGGCCTCGGTGGTCTCGCTGGCCGGCGCGGGGTCGGGGGCGCGGGTGACCGAGAGGCGGGCGATCCGCCGTCCGTCGAGCTCGAGCACGGTGAGCGTGCGCCCCTCGGCCTGCACCGCGTCGCCGACGTCGGGCAGCCGGCCGAGCTCGGCGAGCACGTACCCGGCGACGGTCTCGTAGGGCCCCTCGGGCAGCCGCAGGCCGGTGACCTCGGCGAAGTCGTCGAGGTTGAGCAGCCCGTCGACCTCCTGCGGCCCGCCGGGCTCCTCCGCGCCCTCGGGGACGACCTCGGCGTCGTACTCGTCGTAGATCTCCCCGATGACCTCCTCGATGAGGTCCTCGAGGGTGACGATGCCGTCGGTGCCGCCGTACTCGTCGACGACGACCGCGAGGTGCTGGTTCTCGCGGCGCATCTCCGACAGCGCGGTGAGCACGCCGGCGGTGCCGGGCAGCCGCTTGACCTCGCGGGCCAGGTCGCCGACCGTCGCCGCGCGGCCGGCCGGGTGGCCGGGCAGCAGCAGGTCGCGCACGTGCACGAAGCCGACGACGTCGTCCTGGTCGCGGCCGGTGACCGGGTAGCGCGACCGGCCCGACTCCGCGACCTGCCGCGCCGCGCGGCTGACCGTCGTCGAGGCGTCGAGGAACTCCACCTCGGTGCGCGGCGTCATGACCTCGCGCACCTCGCGGTCGCCGGCCCGGAAGACCTCGTCGATGAGCCGGCGCTCGTCGCTGCTCAGCGACTCGTGCGCGGCGACGAGGTCGCGCAGCTCCTCCTGGCTGATCGCCTCGCCGCTGGCCCGGGGATCGCCGCCGAGGAGCCGGACCAGGACGTTGGTCGACGCCGACAGCAGCCAGATCACCGGCCGGGACAGCGCGGCGATCGCGTCGAGCGGGCGGGCCACGAGCAGCGAGAAGCCCTCGGCGCGCTGCAGGGCCAGCCGCTTGGGCGTCAGCTCCCCCACCACCAGCGACACGTAGCTGATCGCGATCGTGACCAGGACGAGCGCCAGCGGGTCGGCCACGCCCTCCCCCACACCCCGCCGCACCAGCCAGTCGCTCAGCGGCTCGGCCAGCGTGCTGGCACCGAACGCGGCCGACAGGAAGCCGGCGAGGGTCACGCCCACCTGGACGGCGGCGAGGAAGCGGTTGGGGTCGCCGAGCAGGCGGCCCAGCGCCCGGCCGCGGCGGCCGCGCTCCGACAGCGCCCGGACCTGCGCCTCCCGCAGCGAGACCAGCGCGATCTCCGCTCCGGCGAAGACGCCGCCGACCAGCACGAAGACGACGACCATGACGATGTCCAGCCAGACGTCGCTCACCGGCGGGGCGCTCCTCGGTGCTCGGGGGGATGGCGTCTCGGGGGTCGTGGCCGAGGTCCATGCTGCCGGGGCGGCCGGGCGGAGCCCACACCGGCGTCCGCGCCACGTCCGTTCGTGACGTCGGTCACACCACCCTGCCGAAGAGCGGTTGGCTACGGCTAGTCTTCACTAAGTCACACGTAGTGACATGTCGACTCCCGTGAGGTCCCCCGTGCACCACCGCCGGCCTTCCCCGCCGCCGTCCGCCCGTACCCGCGGCTTCCTCGCCCGGCTGATCGGCCTGCCGCGGTTCCTCCTCGCGCGGCGTGGCGCCCTGCCGGCGCTGCTCGTGGCGCTCGTCGTGGCCGGGATCGCCCTGCTCGCCCCGCTGCTCGCCGCGGGCCGTGGCGGCCTGACGACGGCCGAGTCCGCCGCGACGGGCTCCACGCACACCACGGACGGCGGGTTCGCCCGGCGTACCGGCGTCGTGGAGATGGGGGTGGACGGCGAGCCGTCCGCGCCGCGGACGACGGCCAGGTCCGGTGCTCGGGGGACGTCGTCGGGGCCGGCGTCCGCCCGGGCGTCCTCGGCCGGGACGTCCCGCGCCGGCGGGTCCTCCACAGGGGCGGGTCCGTCGGCCGCGGGGTCGTCCTCGGGGGATCCGGCCGCGGCCGGTCCGCCGGCGACCGGGACCTCCGTCGCCGACGGATCGCCCGAGGCGTCGTCCGCGGCGGGGACCTCGGCGAGCGGCGCCCCGTCGTCCGGGAGCTCGTCGTCCGGGAGCTCGTCGTCCGGGGGCTCGTCGTCCGGGGGCTCGTCGTCCGGGAGCTCGTCGGCCGAGGACGCGACGGCCGGCGCCCCCTCCGCCGGGCCTCGTCGGCGGGCCCTGCGGCTGCGGGATCGGGGACGTCGTCCCCCCAGACCCCGTCCGGGGCCGCCACCTCACCGTCCGCCACCTCATCGTCGGCGTCCGCCACCCCACCGTCCGCGACGAGCAGGTCCCTCCCGGCGGCCGCCGCTCCGGCCGGTGCGGAGGCCACGGTGCTGACGCTGGTCAACCAGGCCCGCGCCGACGCCGGGTGCGGGGCGCTGACCGCCGATCCGGCCCTCGCCGCGGTGGCGCGCGCCCACAGCGCCGACATGCGCGACCGCGGGTACTTCTCGCACACCACCCCGGAGGGCCTGTCGCCGTTCGACCGGGCCCGGGCCGCCGGGATCGGCTACGCACGGGCCGAGAACATCGCCCAGGGGCAGCCCGACGCCGCCGCCGTCATGCGGGCCTGGATGGACAGCCCCGGCCACCGGGCCAACATCCTCGACTGCTCGCTCACGAAGCTCGGCGTCGGCGTCGCGGAGGGGTCCGGCGGCCCCTGGTGGACCCAGCTCTTCGGCGCCTGACCTCAGCCTGCGAGCGCCTCGGCGACCCGAGCGACCACCGCGTCCGGGTCGCGCAGGTCGGCCGCGGTCACGAACACCACGCGCCAGCCCGCGGCGGTCAGTCGGTTGAGCCTGCGCCTGTCCCGCGTCAACTGACCGGGCTGCCCGTGCCAGGCGCCGTCGTACTCGACGGCCACCCTGACCTGAGGGAAGGCGAGGTCGACCCGCGCGACGAAGCCACCGGCTCGGTCGCGAACCGTGAACTGCGGCACGGCAGTCAAACCGGCCAGCGCGAGCAGCACGCGCACCCGCGACTCGGGCAGGGACTCGGCGCGCGGGTCGGCCAGCTCCACGGCACGTCTCGCTCGCTGGGCCCCGCGCCGTGAGGGGAGGCAGATCAACGCCTCCCGGAGCCCGGAACGGTCGACGACGCCGCGCGCGAGGAGGACGTCGAGGGCCGCCACCGCCTCCGTGAGCGACTCCGTCCGGGCGATGTCGAGCGCCGTCCGCGTCCCCGTGGTGCACGGACGGCGCCGCACCTGGACGACGTCCGAGGCCGGGAGCAGCGTCCGGCGGACCCGCAGTCCGGTGACCGGGCCGAAACGCACGCCGGTGGGCACCGCGACCTCCACCGGGCTCCTCGCATCCATGAGCTCGGTGGCGCCGTGCAGGTGGGCCGCCGTCCGGCCGCTGAAGGCCGCAGCGGACGGGATGACCAGGCACGCGCCGCTGATGCGGAGGTCGGGACCGTCGGGCAGCTCCGCGTCGGCGTACACACCGCGGTAGAGCCGGCGCCAGGCACTGCTGCGCAGGGCTGACGGGGACAGGAGACCGGCAGCGACGACGTCCCGTGCACGGAAGACGCGCCCGCGCAGGACGTCGGGACGCCGGGGCCGGGGCACCGGACGAGCCTGCCGTGATCCGGCAGTGCCGCGCTCCCGCCGTCCACAGGACGCGCAGGTGCGGGGAACCTGTCGCTGGCACGCCGCCGCAGACGACGACTTCCCCGCAGTTGCGCGGGGAATCCACCCGAGACGCAGCGCGGCCCCCTCACCCGGAGGTGAGGGGGCCACGGTGACGGCCTCAGGTCTCAGGCCATGGCCTTCTGCAGGTTGCTGTCGATGGCCGCCAGGAAGTCCTGGGTGGTCAGCCACGGCTGGTCCTTGCTGATCAGCAGCGCGAGGTCCTTGGTCATCTGGCCGCCCTCGACGGTGTCGATGCAGACCTTCTCCAGGGTCTCGGCGAACTGGGTGACCTCGGGGGTGCCGTCCAGCTTGCCGCGGTGGGCCAGGCCCCGGGTCCAGGCGAAGATCGACGCGATCGGGTTGGTCGAGGTCTCCTTGCCCTGCTGGTGCTGCCGGTAGTGCCGGGTCACCGTGCCGTGGGCGGCCTCGGCCTCGACCGTGCGGCCGTCGGGGCTCATGAGCACCGAGGTCATCAGGCCCAGCGAGCCGAAGCCCTGCGCCACGGTGTCGGACTGCACGTCGCCGTCGTAGTTCTTGCAGGCCCAGACGTAGCCGCCCTCCCACTTGAGGGACGCGGCGACCATGTCGTCGATGAGGCGGTGCTCGTAGGTGATCCCGGCCTTGTCGAACTGGTCCTCGAACTCGGCCTCGAAGACCTCGGCGAACAGGTCCTTGAACCGGCCGTCGTAGGCCTTGAGGATCGTGTTCTTCGTCGAGAGGTAGACCGGGTACCCGCGCTGCAGGCCGTAGTTCATCGAGGCGCGGGCGAAGTCGCGGATCGAGTCGTCGAGGTTGTACATCGCCATCGCGACGCCACCGCCGGGCGACTGGAACACCTCGTGCTCGATCGGCGCGGAGCCGTCGGCCGGCTGGAAGCTGATCGTCAGCGTCCCCTCGCCGGGGAACTTGAAGTCGGTGGCGCGGTACTGGTCACCGAAGGCGTGACGGCCGACGACGATCGGCTTGGTCCAGCCCGGCACCAGCCGCGGCACGTTCTGCATGATGATCGGCTCGCGGAAGATGACGCCGCCGAGGATGTTGCGGATCGTCCCGTTCGGGGAGCGCCACATCTTCTTCAGGCCGAACTCCTCGACCCGCGCCTCGTCGGGCGTGATCGTCGCGCACTTGACGCCGACGCCGTGCTGCTTGATGGCGTTGGCGGAGTCGATCGTGACCTGGTCGTCGGTGGCGTCGCGGTGCTCGATGCCCAGGTCGTAGTACTCCAGGTTGACGTCGAGGTACGGCAGGATCAGCTGGTCCTTGATGAACTGCCAGATGATCCGGGTCATCTCGTCGCCGTCCAGTTCGACGACGGTGCCCTCGACCTTGATCTTGCTCACGTCAGACATTCCCTCTCCACAGCTCCGGCCCCTCGGGCCGGAAGTCGGTCACAGGTCGGCCGTCACAGGTCGGCCACGTCGGACTGCTTGGCCCGCACGGCCTCGGCCGCCTCGCGCAGGCCGGACAGCTCGCTCTCGGACAGGTCTCCCTCGACCACCCGGCGCACCCCCTCGCGCCCGATCTCGGCCTCCACGCCGAGGTAGACGCCGGAGATGCCGTACTCGCCGTCGACCCACGCGCACACGGGCATCACGGCCCCGGAGTCCTCGATGACGGCCCGGGCCATGCGGGCCGCGGCCGCCGACGGCGCGTAGTACGCCGACCCGGTCTTGAGCAGCGCGACCACCTCCGCCCCGCCGTTGCGCGTGCGGTCCACGAGGTGCTCGATGCGGTCGGCGGCGAGCACGTCGGCCAGCGGCTTGCCGTCGACGGTGCAGCGCGAGGGCACCGGCACCATCGTGTCGCCGTGCGAACCCAGCGTGAGGGTCTGCACCGAGGACACCGGGACGCCGAGCTCCTCGGCGACGTTGTTGGTGAAGCGCGCGGTGTCGAGCATGCCGGCCTGGCCCATCACCCGGTTCTTCGGGAAGCCGGTGGCCAGCTGCGCCAGCGCGGTCATCTCGTCGAGCGGGTTGGACACGACGATGACGACGGCGTCCGGCGAGCTCTGCGCGACGTTCTCGGCGACCTGGCGGACGATCTTGGCGTTGGTCTCGATGAGGTCCATGCGGCTCATGCCGGGCTTGCGGGGCAGGCCGGCCGTGATCACCACGACGTCGGACCCCTCGGTGCCCTCGTAGGAGCCGCCGCCGACCCCGACGACGCGCGTCTCGAAGCCCTCGATCGGCCGGGACTGGTTCATGTCGAGGGCCAGGCCCTCGGGTTTGCCCTCGACGATGTCGGTGAGCACGACGGTCTCGAAGACGTCGTACTCCGCGAGGCGGAGTGCGGTGGTCGAGCCGTAGAAACCGGCACCGACGACGGTGACCTTGCCGTTCCGGGACTGCTCTGCCATGGCCGTCAACCTAGCGCCGTGGGCCGGACGCCGCGCTCCGCGGTCCGTGGCACTCAGTCCCCCGGCACGGCGAGCGTCAGGGCCGACAGCAGGACCCCCGTCCCGGCCAGCAGGACCACGTCGACCGGGCGGCTGCGGACGGCGAGGAAACCCACCCGCCGCACCGGCAGCACCAGCCGCAGCACCCCGGCCCCGACGAGCGCGAGGCCCATCACGAGCAGCCCGCGCCGCCAGTGCTCCAGCGCGACCATCGCCAGGCCCACCGCAACGGCCACGAGCACCGCCAGCAGCGGCAGCTGACGCAGCAGCCCGGCCAGGAACGGCCGGCGGGTGTAGAGCGGCGGGCGGCTCATCAGGCCGTGAGCGCCTCGACCCCGGCGGCCCGCTCGGCGGCCAGGACGACGTTCTGCAGCAGCATCGCCCGGGTCATCGGCCCGACCCCGCCCGGGTTGGGCGCCACGTGCCCGGCCACCCCGACCACGTCCTTGGCGACGTCCCCGGCGATCTTCCCGTCCACCCGGCTGACGCCGACGTCGAGCACCGCCGCGCCCGGCTTGACGACGTCGGCGCCGATCAGGCCGGGCACCCCGGCTGCGGCGACCACGACGTCGGCGGCGCGGACGTGCGCGGTCAGGTCGCGGGTGCCGGTGTGGCACAGCGTCACGGTGGCGTTCTCGGAGCGCCGGGTGAGCAGCAGCCCGAGCGGCCGGCCGACGGTGATCCCCCGGCCGACGACGACCACCTCGGCGCCGGCCACCGGGACGCCGTAGCGGCGCAGCAGCTCGACGATGCCCACCGGCGTGCACGGCAGCGGCCCGTCGACGCCGAGGACCAGCCGGCCGAGGTTGACCGGGTGCAGGCCGTCGGCGTCCTTGGCCGGGTCCATCGCCTCGAGGACGGCGTACTCGTCGACCTGCCGCGGCAGCGGCAGCTGGACGATGTAGCCGGTGCAGGCCGGGTCGGCGTTGAGCTCCTCGACGACGGCGAGGACGTCGGCGAGCGTGGCCGTGTCCGGCAGCTCACGCTGGATGCTGGCGATGCCGACCTGCGCGCAGTCGGAGTGCTTGGCGTTGACGTACCAGCGGCTGCCCGGGTCGTCGCCGACCAGCAGCGTGCCCAGGCCGGGCCGGTGCCCGGCCGCGGTCAGGGCCGAGACCCGTGCGGTCAGCTCCTGGCGGATGGTCGCTGCGGTCGCCTTGCCGTCGAGGATCGTCGCGGGCACCCGGACAGTGTGCCGGAGGCGTCCCCGGGGCAGGTCCGACGGTCCTACCCTCGCAGGCAGGACCCGCAGATCCCGCACCGCCGACCTGCACTGCCGACCTGCACTGCCGACCCAGGAGAGCAGATGACCGAGCGCGACCCATCCACCCGCCAGGTCGGTCCCGGGCAGCCGGCCGAGGACTGGCGGGAGCAGACCACGCCGGGCATCCCCGCCGTCGGTGGCGCTCCGGCGGTGGCCCCCGGCGCGCACGGAGCCACCCCACCGTGGAGCGGCGCCCCCACGGCACCGGGCTACTCCGCCAGGCCGGTGCCCGTGCGCCGTCCCGCCTCGCTGGCCGGGCTGCTGCTCATCCTGGCCGGGATCGCCGCCGCGGTCAGCCTGGCGCTCCGCTGGCTGCGGGAGCCCGGCAACATCGGCTGGGACCTGGTCACCCGCGGCTTCGACGAGCTCGGCGGCGGGTTCAGCGACCTGGTCGACTCCGGGTTCTGGCAGCCGCTCGCCGTCGTCCTCGGCGGCGGTGTGCTCCTCGTGCTGGGCCTGCTGCTGTGGCTGCCGGCGCGCACCCACCGGTTCCTCGGCGTGCTCGCGCTCTTCGTCAGCCTGCTGGCACTGGCCGCCGTGCTCGTGCCCTTCGCCTCGGCGGACTGGGACCCGGGCGCGTTCTCCCTCGGCTTCTGGTTCGCCTGCGCCGTCGGCGCCCTCGGCCTGCTCGGCGCCCTCACGGCCATGCTCGCCGGCCCCCGGTACCGCTGACGCGACGACGTCGCGATCCTCCGGATCGCACCGCGGCCACGTGCCGTCCCCGACGGCGTCGAGCCCTGCCACGACGTCCCCGCGGGGCGGCTCACCTATCCCTCGACCAGGGCTCCGTACGACGTCGCGACCTGGACGGCCTGCGCGAGGTCGAGGCGGACGCCGGTGAGCTCGAGGGCGCGCCACGGCAGCGCCTCCGTGGCGGCGCCGCGCAGGTCGCTGCCGCGCAGCTTCGTGCCGACCTGCATGCGCGCACGGTCGAGGTCGGCGCCGGTGAGGTCGCACTCGCGCAGGTCGGCGTCGGTGAGGTCTGCCTCGCGGAAGCGCTGACCGGACAGGTCGCTGCCCGAGAGGTCCACGCCGCGCAGGGAGGTCCAGCTCCAGTCCGAGTCCGTCGTCGTCAGCGGCCGCAGCACCGCGCCGGGGAACTGCGAGCCGGTCAGCTTGCAGCCCTCCCAGACGGCGTCGAACAGCCGCGCGCGGTCGAAGCGGCAGGACAGGAACGCCGTCCCCCGGTGCCGCGAGCCGCTCATCCGCACGCCGGTGAGGACGCAGGAGTCGAACACGCAGCGCCGGGTGACCAGCTCGGTGAGGTCGGCGTCGTCGAAGCGGCAACGGGTGAACGTGACCCCCTCGAGCTCCGCGCCCCACCAGTCGACGCGGGCGAGGTCGGCGCCAGTGACCTCCGCGCCGGCCTGCGGCGGCCGGACGTGCGGCTTCGACCCCGGCATCAGTGGGCGAAGTGGCGGGTCCCGGTGAGGTAGAGCGGGACGCCGGCCGCCCGCGCCGCCTCGACGACCTCCTCGTCGCGCACCGACCCACCGGGCTGCACCACCGCGCGGACCCCGGCGTCGAGCAGCACCTGCAGACCGTCGGCGAAGGGGAAGAACGCGTCCGAGGCGGCCACGGACCCCGCGGCCCGCTCCCCCGCCCGCGTGACCGCCAGCCGGGCGGCGTCCACGCGGTTGACCTGGCCCATGCCGACGCCGACGGTCGCCTTGTCGTGCGCCAGCAGGATCGCGTTGCTGCGCACCGCGCGGACGCTGCGCCAGGCGAACACCAGGTCGTCGAGGCCGGCGGCGTCCAGCGGCTCCCCGCACGCCAGGGTCCAGGTGGTGGGGTCGTCGCCGGGGGCGTCGATGCGGTCGGCGCGCTGCAGCAGCAGCCCGCCGCCGACCGGGCGCTGCTCGACCGCGGGCCGGTCGGCCTCGGGCAGCCGCAGCAGCCGGATGTTCTTCTTCGCCGTCAGCACCTCGACGGCGTCCTCGGTGAACGACGGCGCGACGACGACCTCGGTGAACACGCCGGCCACCTGCTCGGCCATGGCGAGGTCGACCTCGCGGTTGGCCGCGATCACGCCCCCGAAGGCCGAGACGGGGTCGCAGGCGTGGGCCTTGCGGTGCGCGGCGGCGATGTCGGTGCCGACGGCGATCCCGCACGGGTTGGCGTGCTTGATGATCGCCACGCACGGGTCGGTGTGGTCGTGCGCGGCCCGCCAGGCGGCGTCGGTGTCGACGTAGTTGTTGTAGGACATCTGCTTGCCGTGCAGCTGCTCGGCGTGCGCCAGCCCGGGCTGCCCGCTGCGGTAGAGCGCCGCCTGCTGGTGCGGGTTCTCGCCGTAGCGCAGCACGTCGGCGCGTTCCCAGGACGCGCCCACCCAGGCCGGGAAGCCGGTCTCGTCGTCGGGCGCGAGGACGCTGCCCATCCAGGAGGCGACGGCGATGTCGTAAGTGGCGGTGTGCCGGAACGCGGCCACGGCCAGCCGCTGCCGCTGGGCCAGGGTGAAGCCCCCGCCGGCGACCGCGGCGAGCACGTCGCCGTAGCGGGCGGGGTCGACGACGACGGCCACCGACGGGTGGTTCTTCGCCGCTGCGCGCACCATCGCCGGTCCGCCGATGTCGATCTGTTCGACGCACTCGTCCGGCGTCGCGCCCGAGGCCACCGTCTCGGTGAACGGGTAGAGGTTGACCACCACCAGGTCGAAGGCGGCCACGCCCAGCTCGTCGAGCTGCTGCACGTGCTCGGGCCGGCGGCGGTCGGCGAGGATGCCGGCGTGCACCGCCGGGTGCAGCGTCTTCACCCGGCCGTCGAGGCACTCGGGGAAGCCGGTGACCTGCTCGACGGGCGTGACCGGGACGCCGGCGTCGGCGATCCGGCGGGCCGTGGCCCCGGTGCTGACCAGCTCGACGCCGGCGTCGGCCAGGCCACGGGCGAGTTCCTCGACACCGGTCTTGTCGTAGACGCCGAGCAGCGCGCGGCGCACGGGCGTGCGGACCTCGGCCCCGGCGGGCGTGGTCTCGGTCATCGGGGGCTCTCCTCCGTCGTCCCGGTGACGAGTCGCGCCACCGTCTCCACCAGGAGCGTGCGCTCCACGGCCTTGATCCGTTCGTGCAGGCGGCCCTCGTCGTCGCCGGGGAGGACGGGGACCTCGCGCTGGGCCAGCACCGGGCCGGTGTCGACGCCGGCATCGACCAGGTGCACCGTGCTGCCGGTGACCTCGGTGCCCGCGGCGAGCGCGTCGCGGACGGCGTGCGCGCCCGGGAAGGCCGGCAGCAGCGCGGGGTGGGTGTTGACCAGCCGGCCCTCGTAGCGGTCGAGCACGGCCGGCCCGACGATCCTCATGAACCCCGCCGAGACGACGAGGTCGGGGCGGTGCTCGGCGATCGCGTCGGCCAGCGCGCGGTCCCAGGCGGCCCGGTCGGGGAAGTCGCGCAGGCGGCAGGTGGCGGTGGGCAGGCCACGGCGGCGGGCGTGCTCGAGGCCGGGGGCGTCCCGGTCGCTGAGGACGGCCACGACGTCGGCCGGGTAGCCGGGGTCGTCGGTGGCCTCCAGCAGCGCGGCGCACAGCGACCCGGTGCCCGACAGCAGGACGACGACCCGCGCCCGCGGGGATCGTCCGGGGTCGGGCACGCCGCCGACCCTATAAGGACCCCTTCGGCCCCCACCGTTGAAGGACCCCGTCCCCCTCACCGTTCGCAGGCTCACGGCGAGCCTCTGGACGGGGCCGGCGCGGGATCCTGCAGAGGACCGGGAGGGCCGGGACTCTCTCAGCCGAGGGACCGCCAGCGGCTGACCGCGGCCGCGACCGCGGCGGCGACACCGGCCTGGGCGGCGACGAACAGCGCGGTGGCCACCGGCGGCGCCCCGACGTCGGCGAGGGCGCCGTCGCCGAGCGAGCCGCCGGCCACGGCGACGACCACACCGGCCGCCAGGCCGAGCAGTCCCCCGGTGAGGACGCCCCACAGGCCGGCGACCACGGACCCGCCGCCGTCGTCGGTCAGGCGCCGGCCCAGCGTCGTGCCGGCGACCAGGCCCGCGAGCGCGGGCACCGCCTGGGAGCCGAAGGCCAGCAGCGGCACCGCCTGGGTGTCGGGCAGCGCGGCCAGCAGCGGCAGGGCCGGCACCGGGCCGAGGCTGATCCCGTGCACCGACACGACAGTCGCGGTGCCCACGGAGAACCCCGGGCCGGCGGCGACGCCGAGCGCCGCGGCGGCGGCGTTGGGCAGGAGCAGCGCGCCGAGGGCGAGCAGGCCGACCGCGCCGGCGCCCGAGCCGCCGAGGGAGCGCGCGACGGCGGCGTAGCCCGCGGCGTCGGCGGCCAGCGCGACGGCGACCACCGCGGCGCCGAGCCCGAGCGCGGTCAGCAGCCCGGCGAGCACGGCGGGCAGCACCGCCCGGACCGCGCCGGGCAGCCGGTCGAGGACGGCGTCGAGCGGGCCGCTCTCGCGCAGCACGCCCCACCCGGCGGCGGCCACGGCGAGGACGGCCGGACCCGCCGCGCAGCGCAGCAGGTCGGTGCGGGCACCCGGCCCGTCGACGGCGAGCGCGAGCAGCACCGCGAGGAGGGTGTGGACGGCGACCACGGTCCCGGCCACGCCCGCGGCCGCCCGCCCGCCCACGGGGTCGACCGCCCGGACCACGCCCCGGACGGCGCGGCACAGCCCCCACGCGACGGCGAGGGTGAGCAGCAGCGGGGCGAGCACGAGCGGCCCCGACGGCAGCACCAGCGCCCCGCCCTGGGCGAGCAGCCACAGCTGCCCGGCCACCCGGGCCGAGCCGCCGACCGGCAGCCCGCCCGACGGGTCGAGGGTCTGTACCACGACGACCGCCAGACCGAGACCGACCAGCCCCAGCAGCGACACCGCGAGCGTCGCGGCCGCGGCGAGGGCGACCGGGTACCAGGGCCGCCGGGCGTCCGGGTCGCGCTGCCCGGGGAGGGGCAGGCGGGTGAGCAGGGAGACCACGTCCCCACTCTCGCAAGACCTGCCGCCGGACGGGTGCCGCACGCGCCGGACGGCGGCCCGGCGCCCGCTCCGACGGCGCTCCGGACGACGGCGCGGACCGGGCTCAGCCGGACGCGGGTGCGATCCCGGTCAGGACCCGCCCTGCCCGGAGGCGCTGGAACCACCGTGCTGACCGGGCGCGTGCTGACCGGGCGCGTGCTGACCGGGCGCGTGCCGACCGGACGGGTGCGGCGCCCCCGGGTCGGCCGCCGGCGACGGCGTGGAGGGCCGGGTCGCCTCGCCGGTCGCCTCCGGCTCCTCCCACGACGGGCCGGGCTGACCGAACTGCCCGGGCTCGGTCGACTGCCCCGGCGACGACGGGCCCGGGTGGGGTCCGGCGCCGGCCATCGGCTGGGCCGCCCAGGGCGCGGCGTCGGCGGGACCACCCGGCGACGTCGGCCGGCCGCGCAGCTCGGACAGCAACCGCAGGATCGCGAACACCGTGGCGGCGGCGGCGACCAGCAGCGCCAGCAGCCCGAAGACCGGGAAGTCGACGTCGGTCAGCGTGGCCACCTGGAGGAAGGCGACGAGCGTGAGGAGCAGGGCCAGGCCGGTGAGACCCACCGTGACCCAGCTGCGCGGGAACCCCAGCCGCAGGTCGACGAGGGCCGGGAGCAGCGCCCACACCGCGGCCAGGAGCAGCAGGACGAAGGCGATGGTGACCAGGCCGCTGGAGGTGAAGCCGGAGAAGCTGTAGCTGACCGCCGGGACGTCGAAGCCGGGGATGTCGAAGCTGTCGCTGGAGTAGCTGACCCAGGGCAGGAGCGCCAGCACCAGGTAGGCCAGTGCGCACACGGCGATGACGTGGTCGGCGAGCCTCAGCCGCTCGAGGTCGAAGCCGACGGCCGGGCGGCGGGGGCCCGCACCGTGGGGCGCCGCGCCGTAAGGGGACGGCTGCCCGAGGGGCTGGTACTGCCCGTAGGGCGCACCGGGGGCCGGCGGCTGCCCGTACGGCTGGTACTGGCCGTACACCTGCTGCCCGTGGGGCTGGTACTGCCCGTACGCCGGCTGCTCGTACGCCTGCTGGCCGTAGGCCTGCTGCTCGTACGGCCCGCCGTAGGCCTGCTGTCCGTACGGCTGCTCTCCGTAGGCCTGCTGCCCGTAGGGCTGCTGCCCGTACGGCTGCTGCCCGTACGGCTGCTGCCCGTACGGCTGCTGCCCGTACGGCTGCTGCCCGTACGGCTGCTGCCCGTACGGCTGCTGCCCGTACGGCTGCTGCCCGTACGGCTGCTGCCCGTAGGCAGGCGGCAGCCAGTAGGGCTGGTCGTAGGACGAGGGGTCGTGGGACGGGGCGCCGTACGGCTGTTGCAGCGGCGGCTGACCGGGGGGCTGCGGAGCGACGGGAGGCTGCTGCCCGGGGCCCGGCTGACCACTCGGGCCCGGCTGCCCGGACTCCTCAGGCCGCTCGGAGGGCTGGCTGGACGTCATGGATCGACTACCTCTCGTCACATCGGTCGGCGCGACGCGGATGCTCTCCCCCGCCACGTCCTCGGGCAACCACGCCACGCGCCCCGCTGGGCACCGCCGGCGCGATCGTGACCGGGTCGCGACCGCGGTGCCGCCGGCGTCCGGCGGGCCGGCTCCGCGGTCGGGACCGGTCCGGCACCCGGCGGCAGGACCCCGCACACGCAGGAGGCGTCCGCCCGGTCCGCGGACGGACCGGGCGGACGCCTCCTGCGGCCGCTCGTGGCCCCGTCCCGGGTCCCGCCGCGATCCCGCGCGGTGGGGAGGACGAGGTCCCCGCTCAGGCGCCGACGATCTCCCGCATGAGCCGGGCGGTCTCCGACGGCGTCTTGCCGACCTTGACGCCCGCGGCCTCGAGGGCCTCCTTCTTCGCCTGCGCGGTTCCGGCCGAGCCGGAGACGATCGCGCCGGCGTGGCCCATCGTCTTGCCCTCGGGAGCGGTGAACCCGGCGACGTAGCCGACCACGGGCTTGGTCACGCTCGCCCGGATGAAGTCGGCGGCGCGCTCCTCGGCGTCGCCACCGATCTCGCCGATCATCACGATGGCCTCGGTCTCCGGGTCGTCCTGGAAGGCCTGCAGGGCGTCGATGTGGGTGGTGCCGATGACCGGGTCGCCGCCGATGCCGATGGCGGTGGAGAAACCGATGTCCCGCAGCTCGTACATCATCTGGTAGGTCAGCGTGCCGGACTTGCTGACCAGGCCGATCCGGCCCTGCTGGGTGATGTTGGCCGGGATGATGCCGGCGTTCGAGCGCCCGGGGCTGATCAGGCCCGGGCAGTTCGGGCCGATGATCCGGGTCGAACCGCCCTGGGCGTGCGCCCAGAAGGCGGTCGAGTCGTGCACCGGGATGCCCTCGGTGATGACGACGGCCAGACCGATCTGGGCGTCGACGGCCTCGATGACCGCGCCCTTGGCGCCGGCCGGCGGCACGAAGATGACGCTGACGTCGGCGCCGGTCTCCTTCATCGCCTCGGAGACGCTGCCGAACACCGGCACGCCGGCGCCGTCGAAGTCGACGCTCTCACCGGCCTTCTTCGGGTTGACGCCGCCGACGATGGCCGTGCCGGAGGCGAGCATGCGCTGGGTGTGCTTGCGCCCCTCCGAGCCGGTCATGCCCTGGACGATGACCTTGCTGTTCTCGTTGAGGAAGATCGACATCTCTGTGGTGTCCTGTCGGTTGAAGGACCTCGTCCTCCTCACCCCTCGCATGCTCGGGGCGAGCCTCTGGACGAGGCCGGAGGCAATTAGGAGGAAGCGAGCTCGGCGGCCCGGCGCGCGGCGCCGTCCATCGTGTCCACCACGGTCACCAGCGGGTGGTTCGCCTCGGCGAGGATGCGGCGCCCCTCCTCGACGTTGTTGCCGTCGAGCCGCACCACCAGCGGCTTGGTGGCCTCGTCGCCGAGGATGCCGAGGGCGGAGACGATGCCGTTGGCGACGGCGTCGCAGGCGGTGATGCCACCGAAGACGTTGACGAAGACGCTCTTCACGGACGGGTCGGAGAGGATGATCTCCAGGCCGTTGGCCATGACCTCGGCCGAGGCGCCGCCGCCGATGTCGAGGAAGTTGGCCGGCTTGACCCCGCCGAACTCCTCACCGGCGTAGGCGACGACGTCGAGCGTGCTCATCACCAGGCCGGCGCCGTTGCCGATGATGCCGACCTCGCCGTCGAGCTTGACGTAGTTGAGGTCCTTCTCCTTGGCCCGCGCCTCGAGCGGGTCGGCGGCGGCGGAGTCCTCGAGCTGCGCGTGCTGCGGGTGCCGGAAGGCGGCGTTCTCGTCGAGGGTCACCTTCGCGTCGAGCGCGAGCACGGTGCCGTCGGGCGCCTTGGCCAGCGGGTTGACCTCGACCAGGGTGGCGTCCTCCTTGGCGAAGGTGTCCCACAGCTGGACGGCGATGGCGATCACCTGGTCGCGCACCTCGGCGGGGAAGCCCGCGGCGTCGACGATCTCGGTGGCCTTGGCGGTGTCGACGCCGACCGTGGCGTCGACGGGGACGCGGGCCAGGGCCTCGGGGCGCTCGACGGCGAGCTGCTCGATCTCCATGCCGCCCTCGACGCTGGCCATGGCCAGGAAGGTGCGGTTGGCGCGGTCGAGGAGGTAGGAGAAGTAGTACTCCTCGGCGATGTCGCTGGCCTGGGCCACCATCACGCGGTGGGTGATGTGCCCCTTGATGTCCAGGCCGAGGATGTCCTGGGCCCGGGCGCGCGCCTCGTCGGCGTCGTCGGCGAGCTTGACGCCACCGGCCTTGCCGCGGCCACCGGTCTTGACCTGCGCCTTGACGACGACGCGCGAGCCGATCTCCCGCGCGATCGCCTCGGCCTGGTCGGGTGTCTCGGCCACGCCGCCGGGGAGCACGGGCACGCCGTGCGAGGCCAGCAGGTCACGCGCCTGGTACTCGAAGAGATCCACGAACGAGCACCGTAGCTCCCGCGGGTCCGGCTCCTCGCACCGGCGTGGGCAGCGTGCGTGGCGTCACAGGGCGCGGCGGGCGTTGCCGTCCCGCGGGCGGTCCCTCCGACGAGGGGCGCCGGATCGCTGTCGCACAGCTCGCGGCGGGGACGGCGCCACGCGACCGCGCCGGTCAGCGGTCGAGCGCGGCGACGACGTCGGCGGGCGGGGTGCCGTCGGCGAACCGGCGCACGCCCGCGGGCAGCTCCCCGCCGTCCGGCCCGCCGAGCACGAAGGCGGTGACGTCGTCCACGCCGGCGGCGGCCAGCTGCTCGAGCACCGCGGCGAGCAGCTCCGGCGGCGCGCCGGCCACGCCCACGGCGTCGGCGTCCTCCTGCAGCACGGTGGCGGCCAGCGCGACGGCCGACCGCGGGACGCCGGTCAGCACCACCTCGGCGCCGGCGTCGCGCAGGGCGCGGGCCAGGGAGACGGCGCGGGGGTCCTCCGGGGCGTCGGGCCCGGCGACGACCACCCGGAGTCGCTCGGTCGCGGTCACGGCGCCGGCGTCCGGCGCAGGCGCCAGGCCAGCACGGTGAGCAGCGCGTAGGCCAGGCCGGCTGCGAGCAACCCGGCGCCGGGCACGGTCCACTCCAGGTCCGGGGAGGCGACGGCGTCGCGCAGGCCGGTCAGCCCGGCCGACAGCACGGTCACGGCGAGGGCGAGCAGGCCCCCGACCGCGGCCAGCCGCGGCCGCAGCGAGGGTGCGAGCACCGCGCCCAGCAGCACGGCGCCGGCCAGCAGCAGCCCGCCGAGCAGGGCCAGCCCCGGCCGCTCCAGCAGCGCCTGCGGCCCCTGCTGCTCGACGACGACCTCGAGACCGGTGGCCGGGTCGTCGACGAGCCGGTCGGGCACGTCGGCCGCGGGCAGGGCCAGGCACAGCACGGTGAGGACGCCGAGGAGCACCGCGCTCCCCGCCAGCGCCGGGCGGACCGGGTCGAGGGCACCACGGTCCTCCATGAGCGTGCGGCCCCACGCCGCGGCGGCGCACCCGCCGGCGAGGACGGTCAGGCCCAGCGCGGCCACCTGCAGCCACCAGCCGGCACCGGTCGCCACCGAGCTGGTGAGCACCCGCTCACCGGCCAGCACCTCGATGCCGGGGCGCACCGTCGAGCTGCTGCCCCGGTAGACCTCGATGAGCAGCGAGCCGACCGCGAGCACGCCGCCCACGCCGGCGTAGGCCAGTCCGAAGCGCGGGACCCGCCCCGCCGCCAGCCCGGCCCCGACCGCCACCGACCCCAGCGGGAGGACGAGGCCGACCAGCACCGCACCGACACCCCGGCCGAGGGTGAGCTCCTGGCTGCCGACGACGAGGTAGGTCGGGAAGAGGGCGACCGCCCCGGCGAGCCCGGCCAGGACGAGCAGGACGCCGGCGAGGCGGGCGGTGCGCGGCGGCTCGCCGACGACGAGGCCCTCGGTGCGGCGGCCCGGACCGGCGCCGGGAGCCTCCGGCCGACCCGTCGACGACGGGCGCCGGTTCGCGGCCGGCCGGCCGGCCTCGGCTCCCCGGACGTGCGCGGGAGAGCCGGTGCGCCGGGCGGTCCCGCTGGGGGCGCGGTCGTCGCGGGCAGAGCGGTTCCGGGCGGCCACGGGTCCTCCTTCGTCGGGAAGTGTCACGAAGCGGCCTCGATGTCGTCGAGACTCGGCATCGCTCGTGTGACCGTCGCCACACGGGGGCATTACCGTCCTGTGAACGGAGCACGAGCTCGGTGCTCCGGCCACAGGTGGGCTCCCGGGTCCCGGGACCCGGCCGGTGGCCGACGAACGGGGAGGACCAGCTCATGCGCGCGACCGGCGATCCGGGGTGCAGTCCAGAGTCGCACACCGCGACGCTCCCTCCGGGGACGCCACGGGGCCTGCTCCGCTCGCTCGTCACACCGGCCGCCGTCGCCGGAGGGCTGACCGAGCTGGCCTGGGTCGGTGCCCACGCCCTCATGTACCCGCTGGGCACGAGCGAGGAGGTGCTGCGGCTGGACCCCCGCTGCCGGCCCGGTGAGCAGCCACCCGTCGTCCGCGCGCTGTTCGCCCCCGACCCGCTGGCCGCGCGCGTCCCGGTGCTGCTGGTGCACGGGCTGATCGACAACCGCTCCATCTTCACGGTGATGCGCCGCGGCCTGCGCCGGCGCGGGTTCGCACAGATCTGCACCTGGAACTACAGCCCGCTGCTGCGCGACGTCGCGGCGGGCGCCGCCGACCTCGGCGACCAGGTCGAGCGGATCTGCGCCCAGACCGGGCACGACCGGGTGCACCTCGTCGGCCACAGCCTGGGCGGCCTGATCGCCCGCCACTACGTGCAGCGCCAGGGCGGCGGACGCCGGGTGGAGTCCCTGGTGACCCTGGGGACGCCGCACGGCGGGTCGGTGCTCGCCCACCTGCTGCCCACGCCGCTGGTCCGCCAGCTGCGCCCCGGCTCCCCCGTGCTGCGCGATCTCGCCGAGCCCGCGCCGGACTGGTCCACCCCGATGACGGCCGTCTACAGCGACCTCGACCAGCTCGTCGTCCCCACGCGCGCCGGGCGCTGCGACCACCCGGACCTCAAGGCGCGCAACGTGCTCGTCCGCGGCGTGGGGCACATGACGCTGCCGTTCCACCGCGGCGTCGTCGACGAGGTCGCCGCCACCCTGGCCGGGCGGCGGCCGGCCGCCCCGGCGCAGCCGGCCGCGGCGGCGGTCGCCTGAGCGTCCTCGCCGGCCCTCCTCACGGAGAAGGTGAGATGGCCCGCACGCCGAGCCGCTGCCCGGGGCTCAGCGCTCCTGCGGGGAGCGACGATCCCCTGTCCCGTGCCTGGCGGCGGTGACCCGGGCGCCGCGGTCAGCGAGGAGGCGCAGTGCCCGGTCGCGGCTGCGGTCCGAAGAACACGCGACCGCGTCCCTCAGGATCTCCACGGTCAGGCCCCGGCGGAGGGCGGCCTCGGCGGTGGCACGGACACACCCTCTGGCGAACAGCCCGGCGATCACCAGGTGCCTGATGCCCCGATCGTCCAGTGCGGCGCCCAGAGCTGGATTGCTGAACCCGCTCCCGGCGGACTTCGGCACGTAGAGCGCCTCCTCGACGTCGATGCGGTCGTCCCAGGCAGTCCCCGCCGAGCCCGAGACAGCCGCCCGGCGGCGCAGCAGGTTGCCGATGACGTCCCTGCGGCGGAACTCGTTGCCGACCTCGACGATGAGGTCGCCACGGAGCCGCGCCTCGTCCACGGCGCAGCGGGTGGCGGCGAGAACCGGGGCGACGTGGTGGCGGGCGACGGGCATCCGCCCGTCGTCGGCGAGGAAGTCGCGCTGGAAGTCCAGCAGGACGAGTGCCCGCCGGTCGGGCTTCGCGGCCGTGGTCATGTCTCACTCCGGATCGACGAGGAGCGGCGCCGCGCCGCTGTCGGGGACGGTGCGGGGCCGCCTGGATCTCACTTACACCGCAAAGGGGCCTGCCGGGTGACATGACGACACGCACCGTCGCCTACTCGCGGCTTTGGTGACTGCACGTTACGGTCCGATCACGGTGCCGGTACCCACCGGCGGGCGTCCCCCGGGCGCCTCCACCGCCGTCGCTCCGCCGACGGACCGCTGCGCGCAGAGGTCCCGGGAGCGTGGACGAAGGGTGTCCCGTGACCCGGCAGAGTGCTCCCGCGCTCCTCGAGCGCCCGACGGGCGCCCTCCCGCGCGTCACTGCCCGGCCGGCGCTCGTACCCATCCCGGCCCCGCGCGCCGCCGGGGACGCCGTCCCTGCCGACGCCGCCGCCCCGCAGGCCGCCGCGGAGGTCTCCCCGGAGGAGGCCGCACCCGCGACGCGCCGCGCCGTGCGCCGCCCGCCCGGCCGGCGCGGCCCGCTGTGGCTGGCCGCGCTCGTCGTCGGTGCCGTGCTCGCGGCGGTCCCCGCGTTCACCGGCGGGACGCCCGCGACCACCTCGGTCAGCGCCGCCGACTACGGGCTCGGCGCGGCCGACCTGGGCCTGACCGGTGACGTGGAGGACGCCGAGGCCCGCCGCGGCATCAGCGAGGCCGAGGCCCAGCAGCGCCTCAGCGAGCTCGCCGCCTCCCGCGCCGCCCGCGAGCCGCAGACCGTCCTGCCCGCGCAGGGCCGCATGACCACCTGCTTCTGCATGCGGTGGGGCTCGATGCACTACGGCATCGACCTCGCCGGCCCGCTGGGCACCCCGATCTACTCGGCCACCGACGGCGTCGTGCTGCGCGCCGGCCCGGCCACCGGGTTCGGCAACGCCGTGTACATCCAGGACGCCGACGGCAACGTGCACGTCTACGGCCACATGCGCTACTACGACGTCGAGGCGGGCCAGATCGTGCACGCCGGCGACCAGATCGCCAAGATCGGCAACGAGGGCCAGTCGACCGGCCCGCACCTGCACTACCAGATCAACCGCGGCAGCATGACCGGCCGGCCGATCGACCCCGAGGAGTGGCTCGCCGAGCACGGCGTCACCGTGTGAGCGAGCGCCGCTCCGGGGGTGTTCCTCGTGCTCCGGGGGTCCTGCAGCACCCCCGGAGCACGAGGAACACCCGCAGAGCGGACCGACGGCCGCCCGCCACCGCCACGAGGTCTGGACGGCGTCCGACGACGTCGTCCCGGCGCTCCCCGAGCCCGCCGACGTCGGTGTGTACACCGTGCGAGCGCCTCGGGGTGCCACCGTCAGCGGTGCTGCACGCAGGCGACCCGTACGACCTCGACGCGGCCGCGGCCCGGGCGGCGCGCCCCTCGGCCGACCACCTGGACCGGCGTGACCTCGGCGCCGGCGTTCAGAGCTTGACGAGCGGGGCGTAGCGCAGCACCAGGCGCTTGGTGCCGCCGGAACCGAAGTCGACCGTGGCCTGCGCCTTGTCGCCGGCGCCGTTGACCTCGACCACCGTGCCCAGGCCGAACGCGTCGTGGCTGACCCGGTCACCGACCTCCACGCTGATGACCGCGCGGTTCCCCGCGCCGCCGCGGAGCCCGCCGGTGGACAGCCCGGTCGCGGCCACCCGCGACTGCGCGGAGCCGTAGCCGGTGCTCGGCGCCGGCGTCGGGTCGACCCGGGCCCAGTGCACGGCCTCGCCGGGCAGCTCGTCGAGGAAGCGCGAGGGCGGGTTGTAGGCCGGCTGCCCCCAGCTGGTGCGCACCGTGGCACGGGAGAGGAACAGCCGCCGCTGGGCGCGGGTGATGCCGACGTAGGCCAGCCGCCGCTCCTCCTCTAGCTCCCGGGGGTCGCCCAGCGCGCGCAGGTGCGGGAAGACGCCGTCCTCTAGGCCGGTGAGGAACACGACCGGGAACTCCAGGCCCTTGGCGGTGTGCAGCGTCATCAGCGTGACGACGCCCGCCTCGTCGCCGGAGACGGGGATCTGGTCGGCGTCGGCCACCAGCGAGACCTGCTCGAGGAAGTCGGTGACCGTGCCGCCGGGGTTGGCCGCCTCGAACTCGGCGGCCACCGAGACGAGCTCGTTGAGGTTGTCGACGCGGCCCTCGTCCTGCGGGTCGGTGCTTGCCTCGAGCTCGGCGAGGTAGCCGGTGCGGTCGAGGATGCTCTCCAGCAGTGCCGCGGGGCCCGAGCCGGTCTCGACCAGCTGCTCGAACTCCTCCAGCAGCGCGACGAAGTCCTGCAGCGCCTTGAGCGAGCGCGGGGCCAGCGTGGTGATCTCCGGGCAGCGGCGCAGCGCGGTGGCGAACGCGATCCGCTCCCGGTCGGCGAACTGCTCCACGCAGGCCTCGGCCTTGTCGCCGATGCCGCGCTTGGGCGTGTTGATCACCCGGCGCAGGCTGACGACGTCGGCCGGGTTCGACACCACCTTGAGGTAGGCCAGCGCGTCGCGGACCTCCTTGCGCTCGTAGAAGCGCACCCCGCCGACGACCTTGTAGGGCATGCCGACGCGGATGAACACCTCCTCGAACACGCGGGAGGCGTTGTTGGTCCGGTAGAAGACGGCGATGTCGGCCGGGCGGGCCTGCCCCTCGTCGACCAGCGCGTCGATCTGCTCGGCGACCCAGGCCGCCTCGTCGTGCTCGTTTTCGGCGACGTAGCCCTCGATCAGCTCGCCGTCGCCGGCGTCGGTCCACAGGTTCTTGGGGCGGCGGCCGGTGTTCTTGGCGATGACGGTGTTGGCCGCCTTGAGGATGCGCTGCGTGGAGCGGTAGTTCTGCTCCAGCAGGATCGTGGTCGCCTGCGGGTAGTCGCGCTCGAACTCGTCGATGTTGCGGATCGTCGCGCCGCGGAAGGCGTAGATGGACTGGTCGGCGTCGCCGACGACGCACAGCTCGGCCGGCGGCACCGGGCCCTCACCGGTGCCGACCAGCTCGCGGACCAGCACGTACTGCGCGTGGTTGGTGTCCTGGTACTCGTCGACCAGCACGTGGCGGAAGCGGCGGCGGTAGTGCTCGGCGACGTCGGGGAAGGCCTGCAGCAGGTTGACCGTCGTCATGATCAGGTCGTCGAAGTCCAGCGCGTGCGCCTCGCGCAGCCGCCGCTGGTAGAGCGTGTAGGCCTCCTTGAGCACCTTCTCCGGCGCCGTCTGGGGGCTGAAGCTCTCCTCGTCGACCAGCTCGTTCTTCAGGTTCGACACCTGGGCGGCGAGGCTGCGGCCGGGATAGCGCTTGGCGTCGAGGTCGAGGTCGCGGGCGACCATCGTCATCAGCCGCACCGAGTCGCCCTGGTCGTAGATGGTGAACGACGACTTCAGGCCCAGCTTCGAGGCCTCGGCGCGCAGAATGCGCACGCACATCGAGTGGAACGTCGAGACCCACATCGCCCGGGCGCGCGGGCCGACCAGCGCGGCGACGCGCTCCTTCATCTCACCGGCGGCCTTGTTGGTGAAGGTGATCGCCAGGACCTCGCCGGGCTGCACGCCACGGGCGCCCAGCAGGTAGGCGATGCGGTGGGCGAGCACGCGCGTCTTGCCCGAGCCGGCGCCGGCGACGATGAGCAGCGGACCGCCCTCGTGGACGACGGCCTGGCGCTGGGGACCGTTGAGGCCGGCCAGCATGCGGTCCAGTTCCCGGCCCACCGAGCCGGGGGCGGAGCGCTGGAGCGCGGCGGTTCCGGGGAGGGCCTGCTGCACGCTGCTCATAGCCACACCACTGTAGTTCGGCCCGGGGGCCGCTCCCCCGGCCGCCGAGCGGACCTGGGGACGGCGGCCGGGGGACACCGTGGCGCCCGTCGCCGGCGCTGTGGCACACTTCCCCCGTGCTGCTCGCCACCGTCGAGTTTTCCTACGGGCACCGGGTTCCGGTGTCCGTCGCCGCTGGCTGAGCCGCCGCCGCAACGAACGCCCCGGGCCCGAGGAGCCCGGGGCGTTTCTCGTTCCCGGGGTCCGACGGCCACCGACCCGCTCCGGAGGACCCCGATGACCGCGACCGTCCCCACCCCACTCGCCACCTCGCTCGACACGGCGCCGGACGCCGACACCCGCATCGCCGAGCTGCGGGAGGAGATCGACGCCTGCGACGCGGAGATCATCCGGGTGGTGCAGCGCCGGCTCGCCGTGTCGCAGGAGATCGGCCGGCTGCGCCGCGCCGCCGGCGGCACCCGGCTGTCGCTGGCCCGCGAGAAGCAGGTGATCGACCGCTTCCAGGACGCGCTCGGCCCGGACGGCGCGACGCTCGGGATGATGCTGCTGCGCCAGGGCCGCGGGCGGCTGTAGGGGCTACGCCGATGACCGGACCTGGATCCGTGACGTCGGCGCCGGTCACCACTCAATGGCGTCCGGCGACGGCTGTCGCGCGGGGGGAGCGTCGCCCGGAGCGTCCTCTCCTGCCGGCAGGTCGTCACAGGTCTTCTCGTAGGGCATCCCGTCCGGGGCGTATCGCTTCCACTCGGTCATGGACAGATTGCGGCCGGCCAGCTCACACCCGGTCTCGAACCACGACGTGAACCGGCGGTCCCACAGCCGCACCGTGCCGCCGCTCGCGGTGACCAGCAGCGTGCCGTCGGGGCTGAAAGCCACCGCGTTCGCGTAGTACCCGCCCGACAGTGGTGAGCCGTGCTGCTGGCCTGTGTCGGGATCCCACAGCCGCACCGTGCCGTCCTCACCGGCGGTGGCCAGCAGCGCGCCGTCGGGACTGAACGCCACCGCGCTGACCGCGCCGGTGTGGCCCTCCAGCGGCTCACTGCGGAGCTCGACGCTGGCGGTGTTCCAGAGTCGCACCTTCTGATCGGCGCCGGCGGTGGCCAGCAGCGCGCCATTGGGGCTGAATGCCACAGCGGTGACCGCGCCGGTGTGGCCCTCCAGCGGCGCGTCGCGCTGCTGGCCCGTGTCGGGGTCCCACAGCCGCACCGTGCCGTCCTCCCCGGCGGTGGCCAGCAGCGCGCCATCGGGACTGAACGCCACCGCGCTGACCGCGCCGGTGTGGCCCTCCAGCGGCGCGTCGCGCTGCTGGCCCGTGTCGGGGTCCCACAGCCGCACCGTGCCGTCCTCCCCGGCGGTGGCCAGCAGCGCGCCGTCGGGACTGAACGCCGCCCCGTACACCGCGCCGGTGTGGCCCTCCAGCGGCTCACTGCGGGGCTCGCCGGTCCCGGGATCCCACAGCCGCACCGTGCCGTCGTCCCCGGCCGTGGCCAGCAGCGCGCCATCCGGACTCATCGCGATGCCGTACACCGGGCCGACGTGACGCCCTCCCACCGGCGCACCGTGCGGCTGACCGGTGGCGACGTCCCACAACCGCACCACGTCGTCATAACCGGTGGTGGCCAGCAGCGCGCCGTCAGGGCTGAACTCCATCAGGTTGACCTCGCCGGTGTCGCCTCCCAGCGGATCCCCCTGCGGCTCACCGGTCATCACGTCGTACAGCCGCACCAGGCTGTCGTCGCCGGCGGTGGCCAGCAACCTGCCGTCGGGGCTGAACACCAGTCCGTACAGCGCGTCGGTGTCGCCTCCCAGCGGATCCCCCTGCGGCTGACCGCTCACCACGTCGTACAGCCGCACCAGGCCGTCGTCGCCGGCGGTGGCCAGCAGCGCGCCGTCGGGGCTGAACACCGTCGTACTGACCTCGACGGTGTCATCTCCCAGCGGATCTCCCTGCGGCTGACCGGTCGCGACGTCCCAGATCCGCACCGAGCCGTCACCTCCGGTCGTGGCCAGCAGCCTGCCATCGGGGCTGAACACCACTCCGTACACCGCGTCGGTGTCGCCTCCCAGCGGATCGCCCTGCGGCTCACCGCTCACCACGTCGTACAACCGCACCCGGCCGTCATAGTCGGCGGTGAGCAGCAGCGCGCCGTCGGGGCTGAACACCATCGTGCTGACCTCGACGGTGTCATCTCCCAGCGGATCCCCCTGCGGCTGACCGGTCGCCACGTCGTACAGCCGCACCAGGCCGTCGTCGCCGGCGGTGGCCAGCAGCGCGCCGTCGGGGCTGAACACCATCGTGCTGACCTCGACGGTGTCATCTCCCAGCGGATCCCCCTGCGGCTGACCGGTCGCCACGTCGTACAGCCGCACCAGGCCGTCGTCGCCGGCGGTGGCCAGCAACCTGCCGTCGGGGCTGAACACCAGGCCGTACACCGCACCGGTGGGTCCTTCGCCCCCGAGTGGCGGGCCGATCGACTGTGCGCTGCGGGCGTCCCACCGCCGGACCGTCCCGTCGTCGCTGGACGTGACGAGCAAGTCGCCGTCGGGGCTGAACGCCGCCCCGGTGAGTCCTCCGGTGTGGCCGACGAGGGGCTGGGCCACCGAGTAGGTGTCCGGCACCTGCCACAGCCGCACCGTGTGGTCAGCGCTGGCCGTGGCCAGCAGCTCACCGTCGGGACTGAACGCCAGCTCGTCCACCGCACTACCGTGGCCGACCAGCGGCTCGCCACGAGGTTCGCCGGTGCCGGGGTCCCACAGCTGCACCGTGCCGTCGGAGCTAGCGGTGGCCAGCAGCGCGCCGTCGGGACTGAACCCCACGTCGGTGTCGCCCTGGAGGTACCGGTCGTAGTCGACTTCGCCGGTCGTGGGGTCCCACAGCCGCACCGCGCCGTCCTCACCGGCGGTCGCCAGCAGCGTGCCATCCGGGCTGAACGCCACCGCGTTCAGTGCGTCGCCGTAGTCACTCAGCGGGTCGCTGCGGGACTCGCCGGTGGCCGGGTCCCACAGCCGCACCGTGCCGTCCTCACCGGCGGTGGCCAGCAGCGCGCCATCGGGACTGAACGCCACCGCGCTGACCGCGCCGGTGTGGCCCTCCAGCGGCTCACTGCGGGGCTCGCCGGTTTCGGGGTCCCACAGCCGCACCGTGCCGTCCTCACCGGCGGTGGCCAGCAGCGCGCCATCGGGACTGAACGCCACCGCGCTGACCGCGCCGGTGTGGCCCTCCAGCGGCTCACTGCGGGGCTCGCCGGTTTCGGGGTCCCACAGCCGCACCGTGCCGTCCTCCCCGGCCGTGGCCAGCAGCGCGCCATCGGGACTGAACGCCACCGCGCTGACCGCGCCGGTGTGGCCCTCCAGCGGCTCACTGCGGGGCTCGCCGGTTTCGGGGTCCCACAGCCGCACCGTGCCGTCCTCCCCGGCCGTGGCCAGCAGCGCGCCGTCGGGGCTGAACGCCACACCGGTGACCGCGGCCTGCCCGTGACCGTCGAGCACGGTGAACGGGTGGGTGAACCCGGCCAGCCCGGTGACGAGTGCCTCCGGAGGAACGGGCTCTCGCTCGGGCGACCGGCTCAAGCTCTGCAGCCCGAGCAGGATGGCGGTGTCGGGGTGTGTGCCGACCACGTCGTCGGCGCTCTCGGCCAGTTTCTGGGCCCAGGCCGTGTCGCGCGCTGATGCTGCACTCCGGGCGTACGAGGCGGCGAGGACGCCGAGTGCGCAGGCGGCGACCAGCAGCAGGGCCATGGCCGCGGCGATCAGACGGGCGCGACGCAGTCGACGGCGGGCGGACCTCTCCGCTGCCCGAGCCTGCTCGAGCTCTCGTTCCGCGGCTGCCTGGGCGTGCTTCGCGACGTGGCGCCGGCGCCAGTCGAGGACGGCGACCCCCATGACGTCGTGGAAGACCTCGTAGCGGGGCGGCCCGTCGGCGCCGGCCACGGGGGGAACCGGACGGAGGATCCGCTTGGCCCCCGACGCCAGCCGCTCGAGGAGGTCCCGGACGCGCTCGGGCGGGAGATCAGCCCAGTCGGCGAGGTCCTCGGCCGTCAGGGCGATCTTCGACCCGGACGAGGTCACCAGGTGGTGGAAGACGTCAGCGGCCACGTCCACCTGCTGGGGAGTCAGGTCCGCCATCACGGTGTCCAGGTGGGTCTGGACGATGGTCTGCGCTCCACCGAGTTCGCGGAGCGTCTCCCGCCGCAGGGTCGACGATCTCCGGGTCTGCTCCTCGTCCCAGAGTCGGGTGAGCACGAGTTGGAGATAGGGCGCCTCGATGTCGGTGCGGTCGTCCGACCTGAGCTCGTCGGGGAGTGTCCCGTCCTCCCCCACACTGACCCGGCCGGCCCGCACCTCCTCCAGGAGCGCATCGACGAGCTCGGGCTCGACGGACACCCACCGGTCCGGTGCGACGAGCTCGTCGTAGCGCCTGAGCGGACCCTCGATGGCTGCCCGGGCGTCCTCCCGGCCGAGGAAGGAGAGGCGGAGGTAGTTCTCGAAGAGGTGCGGTATGCGGCCCTCGAACCGGTCCAGACCGGCGAGGGCGTCCTCCCGGAGCGACAGGAGGACGTGGACGTTGACGTCCCGGGTGCTGAGGACGTCGCCGAGCGCAGTGGTGAGGGGGTCGTCCACGGGCTGGTAGAGGAAGTACTCCTCGAACTGGTCGAGGACCAGGTACACCCTGGGGACGCCGGAGTCGGCGAGCGCGCCACGCAACCACGACACGAACGCGTCCGGGAGCGCTGAGGGCTCCACGTCACTGAGCTCCGGGGACTCCACATCAGCACCGGACCGCACGATCGCATCCCTGATCGCCGCCGCCACCACCTCGAGCGGCAGGTCGCTCCAGTCGCTGACGTAGGCGACTGCGGCGCTGCGGATCCCGAGGTCCTCGTCCTCCTTGCCGATCTCCTGCAACCGGGGGAGCACCCCGGCACGCAGGACCGATGTCTTACCGACCCCACTCGGGGCGTAGAGCAGCGTCAACCGTGCCGCGACGATGTTGGCCGCGATCAGTTCGGTGTCGTTCTCGCGCCCGAAGAAGAACGCCGCGTCGCTCTCGGTGAAGGGCACGAGCCCGACGTAGGGGCAGGAGGGGACGGCGCTGCCAGGGGTCGACCGCTCGTCGGACAGCGTGCCGCTGGTCATGACGCCTCCGCGAACCCGCTGGGCCGCAATCCCTCGATCTCGGCCTCGATGGCGTCGAGGAACCGCTCGCAGCCGATGGAGAGGATGTCGACTCCGCGTTCGTCCCACGCGCACTCGTCGATCGGGTTCGGATCAGGCTGGATCGCCCAGGACTTGAACTCCTTCCCCTGCTGCTCACCCCAGAGGCGGTACAGCATGACCCGGAGGTTCCAGTCCCTCAGGCTGTAGCCGAGGAAGAGGAGGTGACTGGTCATCATCTTCTTGCCGAGGTCGACCGGGAACAGACCACCGACGTCGGCGCGCGTGAGGTAGTCGATGTAGTGGTCCTCAGTGATCACGAAGCTGTCGAGGTGGTTCTCCCGGTCCACCGCACCGTGGATCTTCGCGATCACCGGTGACCGGTCGAGTCGCAGGTCGATGTACTTGTTCGGCCGGTCGATCACGACCACCTTGCCGTCGGACCGGAAGTGGCGGAACCGACCGCGATCCCTTCCCTCCGCGATGTACGTGACCAGCTCGTACGGCTCCCCCTCCTCGGCGAACGCTCGTTCCAGCAGGTCGTCGTAGTTGGTGGTGACGAAGAGCATGCACTGGCTGTTGAGCTCCCGGGTCAGCCGCGAGAGCCGGGCGAGGAAGCGGTGCAGCCGAGTGGGCGGGTAGTCGGCGTCGAAGACGTCGTGCAACTCGTCGTAGAGCGGGCCCTGGCCCGCCACGGCGGCGATGTACTGGGCCACCTGAGCCAGGTCCCGGGTCTCGGTCACCGAGTAGTCCGCAGCGAGCCTCATGGCCAACTCCTGGCCGTTCGGGAGGAAGCGCCCCTTCTGGAAGGTCGCCTCCGGGGGTCTCTCGCACAGGTTGACCCCCGCGCCCAGCACGGGGACGACCTTGCCCTTCAGCAGCCGCTTCGCGATGAGCCGGTAGACGCCGGCCGGGTCGTCAGGCACGTCCAGCCATCCGTGCGGACACCAGGACCGCAGCGGCCGCCGCCCCGCGGTCCGCACCGTTGCCGTGACCGTGGGGGGAGCCGGCAGCAGGTCCAGGACGCGGATCCGGCACGGCCGGCACCTGCACGGGCGGCTGGTCCGCAGCTCCAGCTCCAGGAGCCCTGGTGAGCGACAGGCATCCCTGCACTGACACGCATCACAGAGTGTGGCCGAGTGGTTCCTGATACCAGGGTCCGAGGTCCGTGTCCGAACGGGACCGGCCACCGGAGCTGCCCAGGGCGTAGCGCCGTCCGCTCGGTCCGAACCGGTGTCGGACGCGGCGAGGTCGACCCGCGAGCACGTCAGCGGCGCCGTCGGTATCAGCGTCGGCGGTGAGCCCTCCGTCAGGGGTACGGGGACGGGCGGACGGCACCGCACCGCCGGGCTCGGCCGCCTTCCCGGGGTCGGGTGGAGACGGGACAATGGCGCCGCGCCGAGGTCGTCCCGGTCCGAGCGAGCCGTCGTGAGGTGCGGAGCCCGGGGCTGGCGCCGGTACCGGGAGGACCGTCGACCACGCGTGTAGAGGGAGGCGACCGGTGGACGTCGAGGCTCTGCAGGTCCCCGTGAGCGGTGTCCTGGGCGCGGCCGCGGAGCTGGGTGCAGGGCTGACCGCCGCGCAGTGGACCGTGCTCGTGTGTGCCGCTGCAGCCCTCGGGATCGGCCTGGTGCTCGTCCTCGGAGGTCGCCGACGTCTGGGCTCCCCGACCCCCCGGGCCCGTCTCGTCCTGGCCTGGCTCGTCCTCGCCCTGTGCCCCGTCTTCCTGGTCTTCCTCTTCTTCCCGGACAGCACGATCAACGGCGAGTTCGGCTGGGGGACGGCCAGTGGCGCGTTGGCTGCGTACCTCGTCGTCTGGGGGATCGGGATCCGACAGACGCTCCAGGCCGAGGACCTCGAGGTCCGCGAGAAGGAGGTGGTCAAGCGGGAGAACACCGTGGCGTCGATGGCCGGCGAGCACGCCGAACCGCTGAGCAGTGGGGACGTCGAGCTCTACTACCTCGTCGATCGACCGAGGCGCTCGATCGGCCTCGTCCCGGGAGGACTCAGTCAGGTCACCTTCGCCGACGTGTGGGTCAACTCCGAGAACACCAACATGCAGATGGCCCGGTACTTCGACCGGTCCGTCTCCGGGGTCATCCGCTACCTCGGGGGACGTCACGACGCCGCCGGGGAGGTGGTCGAGGACGTCATCGGGAGTGCACTGGCAGCGAGGATGGAGGGCCGGAGGAGCGTCCCGCTCGGCACCGTCCTCGACACGGAGCCCGGTGAACTGGCGGAGTCGCACAACGTCCGACGGCTGCTCCACGTGGCGGCGGTCGCCGGTGAGTTCGGCTGCGGTTACTCGCCTGCCACGGACATCGGGAACTGCGTGCGCTCGACGCTGAGGTGCGCGGAGAAGCTGGCTCAGGGGACGGCGGGCATCCGGTCCGTGCTCCTCCCGCTGCTGGGCTCGGGAACGGCCAAGGGCGAGCTGGACTCGATCGCCCGCGCTGTGCTCGACGCCGCCGTCGACCACCTCGAGTGCCACCCGAACGCACGCATCACGAAGGTCTTCGTCATGACCCACACCGACACGGAACTGGCGAGGTGCAGGGTCGTGCTGGACGAGGACGAGCGTGTGCAGGCAGGGCGCGCCGTCAAGCGCGCCACTCTCCGCGCGACCGCGTTGAGCGCCTGAGCCGGGTGCACGGGCCGTCACGCAGGACACCGACCGGGCTGACGGTTCGCCGGGCGGTGTCACACCGCGGGCCGCTGCGTCGTCTCCATGGGCACGACCGCTGGAGAGGACCTCGACATGACCCGCAGCAGCACCGCCCGCATCCCGCTCGATCCGCCCCGCACCGTCGTCTACCGGCTGACCGAGTGGTACTCCCGCCGCCGGTTCGGCACCGTCGCCGACCCGGCCGCCGCGATGGGGCACAACCCGCGCGTGCTGGTGACCAACGCCCGGCACGAGATGGCGCTGGAGCGGTGGCACGCGCTGGACCCCACGCTCAAGGACCTCGCCGTGATGGCCTCCGCCGTCACGGTCGGCTGCTCCTGGTGCGTCGACTTCGGCTACTGGATCGCCACCGGGAAGGGCACCGACCCCGTCAAGCTGCGCGACGTCCCGGGGTGGCGGGAGAGCGACGTGTTCACCGACCTGGAGCGGCGGGTGATGGCCTACGCGGAGGCGGTGAGCGCCACGCCTCCGGCCGTGACCGACGAGATGGTGGCCGGCCTGCGGCGCGACCTGGACGACGCCGCCCTCGTCGAACTCACGATGATGGTCGCCGTGGAGAACAGCCGGTCGCGCTTCAACAGCGCGCTGGGCCTCACGAGCCAGGGCTTCCGGGACCGCTGCGAGGTCCCGGCCCCGACCGCCCGCGTCGCGGCGGCCCCGTCGTCGTGAGCACCGGGCGGCCGTCGGCGCCGGACGCGGCCCTGGCGGCCTTCGACCGGCACCGGCGGCTGCTGTTCACGGTCGCCTACCAGATGCTCGGCAGCGTCGCCGACGCCGAGGACGTCGTCCAGGACGCGTGGCTGCGCTGGTCGTCCGTGGCCCGGGACGACGTCGCCGACCCGCGGGCCTACCTGGTGCAGGTCGCCTCCCGGCTGGCGCTGGACCGGCTGACCTCCGCCCGCGCCCGGCGCGAGACCTACGTCGGTCCGTGGCTGCCCGAGCCGCTGCTCACCGCGCGGGCCGGCGACCCGGCCGACGAGGCGGTGCTCGGCGACGAGGTGTCGCTCGCGCTGCTCGTCGTCCTCGAGACCCTCTCCCCCGTGGAGCGCGCCGTGTTCGTGCTGCGCGAGGTGTTCGGCCTGCCCGTCGCGGAGGTGGCCGCCGCGCTGGGCCGCTCGGAGGCCGCCGTCCGGCAGGCGGGGCACCGCGCCCGGGAGCACGTGGCCGCCCGCCGTCCCCGGTTCGACGCCGACCGGCAGGCGCACCGGGAGGTCACCGAGCGCTTCCTGGCCGCGTGCCTGGGCGGCGACGTCGACGCGCTGCTGACCGCGCTGGCACCGGGCGCGGTGCTCGTCACCGACGGCGGCGGCCGGACGAGGGCGGCGCTGCGGCCGATCACGGGCGCGGAGAAGGTGGCCCGCTTCCTCGCCGCGGTCGTGCAGGGCGGCGCGTCGCTGCCGGGCCTGCGGATGGACCTGACGGAGGTCAACGGCCGGCCCGGGGTGGCGGCGTGGACCGACGCCGGGCCCTACGTCGCGGTGTCGCTGGTCGTCGCCGACGGGCTGGTGCAGCAGGTCCTCGTGGTGCTCAACCCCGACAAGCTGGCCGGCCTGCGGAGGTAAGGGCCCGACCCCGCGCGTAGGCTCCGCCGGTGACCGCGCCGCTGCCGTCGGAGCCCGCCGAGTTCGTCGAGCGCGCCCTGTGCGTGCTCGCCCACCCCGACGACGTCGACTTCGGCAGCGCGGGCACCGTCGCCACCTGGACGGCGGCCGGCACCGAGGTCACCTACTGCATCGTCACCGACGGCGACGCCGGCGGCTTCGACGAGACGCCGCGCGAGCAGATGCCGCTGCTGCGCCGGGAGGAGCAGCGGGCCGCCGCGAAGGCCGTCGGCGTGAGCGACGTCCGCTTCCTCGGTCACCCCGACGGCCGGCTGGAGCTGACCCTCGACCTGCGCCGCGACATCGCCCGCGTGATCCGGCAGGTGCGCCCGCAGCGGGTGCTCACCAGCTCCCCGGAGCGCTGGTACGAGCGGGTGGGCGCCAGCCACCCCGACCACATGACGGTCGGCGAGTCCACGCTGCGCGCGGTCTACCCCGACGCCCGCAACCCGTTCGCCTTCCCCGAGCTGCTGGCCGACGAGGGCCTCGAGGCGTGGACGGTGTCGGAGGTCTGGCTGGGCGCCAGCCCGCGGGCCGACCACGCCGTCGACGTGACCGACGTCGTCGAGCAGAAGCTCGCCGCGCTGCGCAGCCACGTGACGCAGGTCAGCCACGTCGACGACCTCGAGGGCTTCGTCACCGGCTGGATGGCGCAGACCGCGCGGTGGTTCGACCTGCCGCCCGGCCGCCTCGCCGAGGCCTTCCACGTCGTCCACACGGCGTGACGCTGGAGGTGAGTCTGGTAGGACGTCAGAGGAGCCGGTTGGTGGCGGCCCAGCGGGTGAGCTCGTTGCGGTTGGACAGCTGCAGCTTGCGCAGCACGTTGGAGGCGTGCGACTCCACCGTCTTCACCGAGATGAACAGCCGTCCGCCGATCTCGCGGTAGGTGTAGCCGCGGGCGAGCAGTTGCATGACCTCGCGCTCGCGGGCACTGAGCAGGTCCAGACCGGGATCGGTCGCGGGGTCCTCCGGCTGCGGAGCCGACGGCGACGTGGCGGCGAAGGCGTCGAGCACGAAGCCGGCCAGCCGGGGGCTGAAGACGACGTCGCCCTCGGCCACGCGCTGCACGGCCGCGACCAGGTCGGGCCCGGAGATGGTCTTGGTGACGTAGCCGCGGGCGCCGGCACGGATGACGGCGATGACGTCCTCGGCGGCGTCGGACACCGACAGCGCCAGCCAGCGCACCTGCGGCAGCTCGGCGCGCAGCGCCTCCAGCACCGCCCGCCCGCCGCCGCCGGGCAGGTGGACGTCGAGCAGCACGACGTCGGGGACGGCGGCCCGGATGCCGGCGATCGCGGAGTCGGCGTCGGCGGCCTCCCCCACCACCGTCACCGCGTCGCCCAGCTCGGACCGCACGCCGGCGCGCACCATCGCGTGGTCGTCGACCAGGAAGACGCGGGGGCGGTCGCTCACGCCGCGGCCTCGCGGGGCAGACAGAGCTCCACCTCGGTGCCCTCCCCCGGCGTGGACCGGACGCTCGCCGTCCCGCCCAGGCGGGTCAGCCGCCCGGTCACCGAGTCGCGCAGGCCACGCCGGTCGGCCGGCACCGCGGCGGGCTCGAAGCCGGCGCCGCGGTCGCGGACGAACACCAGCACCCGGGCCGCCGTCACCTCCGTGTAGAGGTCGGCCGACGCGACCCCGGCGTGCTTGGCCGCGTTGACCAGCGCCTCCCGGGCGGCCGCGCCGAGAGCGGCCAGCGCGTCGTCGACCGGCGCGTCCCCGACGACCACCGGGTCGACGGTGAGCTCGTGGTCGGCCTCGACCTCGGCCACGATCTGCGACACCAGCGCCGTCCACGTGCCGCCGGCGGCCGCCGCGGGCTCGTAGAGCCAGCTGCGCAGCTCGCGCTCCTGGCCGCGGGCCAGCCGGGCCACGGCCTGCTGGTCGCCGGAGTGCCGCTGGATGAGGGCGAGGGTCTGCAGCACCGAGTCGTGCAGGTGGGCGGCGACGGCGGCCCGCTCCTCCGAGCGGATGCGGGCGGTCCGCTCGGCGGCCCGGGAGTCGAGCAGCCGGCGCCAGAACGGCGCGGTGGCCAGCACCACGCCGGCGAGGATGACCAGGGTGGCGGCGAACCCGTTGCGGGCGTTGGCCAGCTGACCGGTGGTGGCCAGCAGCAGCACCACCCCGCCGGCGGCCAGCACCGCTCCACCGGCCAGCACCCAGCGGACGCCGGGGCGGGTCAGCGTGCGGTCGCTGTCGAGCTGCCGCCAGATGACGGCGAGCCCGCCGCCGAGCAGCAGCAGCGGGGCGAGCAGGTCGCTGCCGCCCCAGGTCGCGAGGTTGCCCAGCACCACCATCGCACCGAGCCCGGTCAGCACCAGCCCCAGGGTCTGCCGGCGGCTGGGCCGCTCGCCGGCCGGGGCCGGGACGGCGTCACCCTGCGGGACGAAGAACCACAGCAGCGCGTAGACCACGATGCCGATGCCGGCGACGGTGCTGAGCGCGACCAGGACCACCCGGACGACGAGCGGGTCGACGCGCAGGTGGGCCGCCGTCCCGGCCGCGACCCCCGCCAGCAGCCGGCCCGACCGGGGCCGGACCAGCGGCGGCCGCTCAGCCGCAGCCGCAGGGGCAGGGGCAGCGACAGCCGGAGCGCCGGGCGCGAGGAGAGGGCCGGCGGACGCGGGTGCGTCCGCCGGCGCAGGAGCAGTCGCCGGGGGTCCGCCCGCGGGGGTCGGCGCCGTCCTCGTCACGCGACGATCGTCGCACCGCCCGCCCTCCTCCCGGTACCGGGAAGCCCCGGAGGAGGAGGACCAGGGTCGGATGGGGGCCTTCCCCGATACCGGCGCGGCGCCCGGCTGGGCACGCTCTGCGCCATGACCGCCGCACCCCCTCCCGCTCCACCCACCGATCCCCCGCCGGTCGCCCGTCCCGCGCTCCGCCGCAGCCGCACCGACAAGGTCGTCGGCGGTGTCGCCGGCGGGCTGGCCGAGTACAGCGGCATCGACGCGCTGCTGTGGCGGGTCGGCTTCGTCGCCCTGACCGTCGCCGGCGGCTCGGGCGTCCTCGTCTACCTGCTGCTGTGGCTGCTCGTGCCGGCCGGGCCGCGCCGCCCGGTCGACGGCGCCCCGGCCGCACCTCCCGGCCCCCGCTCCCCCGTCGCCGGGATCACCGTCGCGGGGCTGCTGATCGCCGTCGGGCTGCTGGTCCTGGTCACCCGCTACACCGACGTCGACCTCGGTCCCCGCGGTTTCCTCGCCACCGCCCTGCTCGTCGTGGGCGCGGGGCTCGTCGCCTCCAGCTTCGCCCGTGGCCGCGCACCCCGCGGCGGGCTGATCGCCGTCGGCGCCGTGCTGTCGCTGGCGGTGCTGTTCACCTCCGCCGTCCCCGAGATCGACGACGGCGAGCTCGGCGACCGCACGTACCGGCCGGACAGCATCGCGGATGTGCGCTCCGTCTACCGGCTCGACGCCGGCAACCTCGACGTCGACCTGTCGGAGATCGACGTCGACGAGATCGACACGCCGCTCCGGGTGCGCATTTACCACGGCCTCGGCGACGTCGAGGTCACCGTGCCCGACGACGTCGACGTCCGCATCGACCACGTCGAGAACGGGATCGGCGACGTCGACCTGTTCGACGAGGGCTCCGACGGCGGCCTCTTCCGTGGCGAGGACGGCGACGGCCGTGTCGACCTCGTCCTGACCATCGACCACGGCCTCGGTGACGTGGAGGTGTCCCGTGCCTGACTACAGCGAGTTCCCGACCACCCCCACCGGCTGGCAGGAGCGCGCGCTCGCCGAGCAGTGGCAGTACCCGACCGCGCTGGAGACGCAGGACGCCACGCCGCCGCGGCGCCGGCCCGACCTGGTCACCTTCGTCCCGGGCGTCGTCTACGTCGTCCTGGCCCTGCTGGTCCTCGCCGGGATCACCCTGCCGCTGGGCTTCCTCGCCGACGGCGGCCTGCTGTGGCTGCTGCTGGTCGGCGCCGGCGTCGGGCTCCTGGTGAGCGAGCTGCGCAAGGCCCGCCGCAGGCGCTGACCACCGCGGGCGGGCGGGACGGAGGGCCCGGGGAGCTGGTTGCTCCCCGGGCCCTCCGCCGCGGTCAGCCGGCCACCCGGGCGCAGAAGGCCAGCGCCTCGCGCCACAGCCGCTCGGTCGCCCGCGGGTCGTACTCCGCGGGCAGGCTCGGGTCGGTGAACAGGTGACCGCTCCCCTCGTGGTCGACCACCTCCAGCCGGCCGCCGCCGCGGGCCACGTCCGCGGCCAGTGCGGTCACCCACTCCTGACGCCGGAACGGGTCACCGACGGCATGGTGCAGCTGGGCCGGCACGCCGGCCGGCCACCGGGCGTCCCCGAGCAGCTCCAGCGGGAGCGCCCCGGAGAACAGCAGGACCCCGGCACAGCGGCGCTGCGTGGCGACGTGCTCGGCCGTGCCCGCGCCGTTGGAGAAGCCGGCGGCGACGAACCCGTCGGGCAGGTCCCGCACGCCGTCGAGGGCGGACCGCAGCAGCGCCGGGATGCCCACCGCCTCGACGTGCGCGCCGGCCTCCGCGTAGTCGTCGAAGACGCGGCCGTCGTACTGGTCGACGACCCGCACCTCGTGGCCGGCGGCCCGCAGGCGGGTGGCGGCGTCGGTGATGCCGGGACGGACGCCGAGGACGGAGTGGAAGAGCGCGACGGAGGCCATGCGGCCACCCTCGGACGCCCCCGGTGACACCGTCCTGTCACCGTCTCCTGGGAACCTCCGGCCGTGAACCGCACCGACCGGCTGCACGCGCTGACCGAGGAGCTGCGCCGGGCCGGCCCGCGCGGGCGGACGGCGCACCGGCTGGCCGCGTGGCTGGAGGTGTCCACCCGCACGGTGAAGCGCGACGTCAGCGCCCTGCAGCAGGCCGGGGTGCCCGTCTGGGCGAGCGCCGGGCCGGGCGGCGGGTACGTGCTCGACGCCGCGGCCACGCTGCCGCCGGTCACCCTCACGCCCGCCCAGGCCGTGGCCGTCGCCGTCGCGCTGGCCGGCGCGCCCGACGCGCCCTTCGCCGCCGACGGCCGCGTGGCCCTGGAGAAGGTGCTCGACGTCCTCGGCGGCGAGGCGCGGGCGGAGGTCGAGCGGCTCGGCAGCCGGGTGTGGGTGCGCGGCCGGCCGGGTGGACGCCGTGACCCCGCCTCCGTGGTCGAGGACGCGCTGGCCCGCCGTCGCGTCGTCGCGATCTCCTACCGCGACCGCGCGGGCACCCCGTCCCGCCGGCGGGTGGAACCGCACCTGCTCGCCCACGACGGCGGCTCCTGGTACCTGCTCGGCTGGTGCCGGGAGCGGGGTGCGCCGCGCTGGTTCCGCCGCGACCGCATCGAGGCGGCCGACCTCACCACGGAGACGGCGCCGGAGCGCGACCCCGCGGCCTACGGCCGCCCGCCTCCGGACGCGCACGCCGTCAGGTCGCCCCGGTGACGTGCCGGAACGGCCGTGCTGCAGGGGCCGGTGCTGAGCCTGCGGGGCGTGGGGGCAGGAGGGCCCTCCTACTCCCACTCGATGGTGCCCGGCGGCTTGCTCGTCACGTCGAGGACGACGCGGTTGACCTCTTCCACCTCGTTGGTGATCCGGGTGGAGATGCGGGCCAGGACGTCGTAGGGCAGCCGGGTCCAGTCGGCGGTCATCGCGTCCTCGCTGGACACCGGCCGCAGCACGACCGGGTGGCCGTAGGTGCGCCCGTCGCCCTGGACGCCGACCGAGCGGACGTCGGCCAGCAGCACCACCGGGCACTGCCAGATCTCGCGGTCCAGGCCGGCGGCGGTGAGCTCGGCGCGGGCGATCGCGTCGGCCCGCCGCAGCACGTCGAGCCGCTCCTGGGTGACCTCGCCGATGATCCGGATGCCCAGCCCGGGGCCGGGGAACGGCTGGCGCCACACCAGCGACTCGGGCAGGCCCAGCTGCAGGCCCACCTCGCGCACCTCGTCCTTGAACAGGGTCCGCAGCGGCTCGACGAGGGTGAAGGTCAGGTCCTCGGGCAGCCCGCCGACGTTGTGGTGGCTCTTGATGTTCGCCGTCCCCGTGCCGCCGCCGGACTCGACGACGTCGGGGTAGAGCGTCCCCTGCACGAGGAAGTCGACGGTCTCGCCGTGCGCCTGGGCGTCGGCGACGACGTCGAGCGCGGCCTGCTCGAAGACCCGGATGAACTCCCGGCCGATGGTCTTGCGCTTCTGCTCCGGGTCGCTGACCCCGGCCAGCGCGCCGAGGAACTGCTCGCGGGCGTCGACCACGCGCAGGTCGGCGCCGGTGACGGCGACGAAGTCCCGCTCGATCTGCTCGGTCTCGCCCTCGCGCATGAGCCCGTGGTCGACGTAGACGCAGGTCAGCCGGTCGCCGATGGCCCGCTGCACCAGCGCCGCGGCGACCGCGGAGTCGACCCCGCCGGACAGCGCGCACAGCGCCCGCCGGTCGCCGACCTGCGTGCGGATCCGCTCCACCTGCTCCTCGACGACGTTGGCCATCGTCCAGGTCGGCTCGAGGCCGGCGATGTCGAACAGGAAGTGCTCGAGCACCGTCTGCCCGTGCGCGGTGTGCCGCACCTCGGGGTGGAACTGCACGCCGGCGAGCTTGCGGTCGACGTCCTCGAAGGCGGCGACCGGCGCCCCGGTGGAGGTCGCGGTGACGGTGAAACCGGGCGGGGCGGCGCTGACGGCGTCCCCGTGGCTCATCCACACCGACTGCTCGACCGGCAGCGAGCCGAACAACCGGCCGCCCGTGGTGACCGTCAGCGGCGTGCCGCCGTACTCGCGGTCGCCGGTGCGCGCCACCGTGCCGCCGAGCGAGGCGGCCATCGCCTGGAAGCCGTAGCAGATGCCGAACGCCGGGACCCCGGCCTCGAACAGCGTCGGGTCGACCTGCGGGGCGTCCGCGGCGTAGACGCTCGACGGGCCGCCGGAGAGGACGATCGCCGCCGGCTTGCGCGCGACGATCTCCTCGGCCGGCACCTCGGAGGGGACGATCTCGGAGTAGACGCCGGCCTCGCGGATCCGCCGGGCGATGAGCTGGGCGTACTGCGCGCCGAAGTCGACGACGAGGACGGTCGGGAAGTCCATCAGCCGATCTCGGGGCCGGTCGGGCTGCCGCCGATCACCAGGTCCACGCGCTGGAACTCCTTGAGGTCGCGGTAGCCGGTCTTGGCCATCGTGCGGCGCAGCGCGCCGAAGAGGTTGGTCCGGCCGTCGGCGGTCTCGGCCGGGCCGAGCAGCACCTGCTCGAGCGACCCGGCGGCCGGCACCGGCGCCGACGTCCCGCCGCGGGGCAGCCGCGGGTGGGCGGCCACCGAGTCCCACCAGACGCCGCCGGCCGGGGCCTCCTTCGCCGCGCGCAGCGGCTCGCCGATCTGGACGGCGTCGGCGCCGCAGGCCAGCGCCCGGGCGATCGACCCGCTGGTCTCGATCCGGCCGTTGGCGATGACGTGCACGTACCGGCCGCCGGTCTCGTCGAGGTAGTCGCGGCGGGCGGCCGCGGCATCGGCGATCGCGCTGGCCAGCGGCACGCGGACGCCCATGACGGCGTCGCCGGTGGAGAAGCTGTCGGCCCCCACGCCGACGATCACGCCGGCCGCGCCGGTGCGCATGAGGTGCAGCGCGGTCTGGTAGTTCGCCGCGCCGCCGACGATCACCGGGACGTCGAGGTCGGCGATGAACTCCTTGAGGTTCAGGGCGTCGCCCTGGGTGGTGACGTGCTCGGCGGAGACGATCGTGCCCTGGATGACCAGCAGGTCGACCCCGGCGGCGAGCACCGCGGGCGCGAGCTGCTGGGTGTGCTGCGGCGAGACGCGCACCGCCGTGGTGACCCCGGCGTCGCGCATCTCCTTGATCCGGGCGCCGATCAGGTCGGGCTCCACCGGCTGGGCGTAGACCTCCTGCAGCAGCGACACCGGCGGCGGCGCCTCGGCGGCCGCGTCGCGCAGCCGGTGGTACACCGGCAGCGGGTCGTCGTAGCGGGTCCACAGCCCCTCGGCGTTGAGCACGCCGAGCCCGCCGGCCTGGCCGACGGCGATCGCCGTCGCCGGGCTGACGACGGCGTCGCTCGGGCTGGTCACCAGCGGGATGTCGAAACGGAAGGCGTCGATCTGCCAGGCGGTGGAGACGTCGTCGACGTCGCGGGTCCGGCGGGAGGGGACGATCGACACCTCGTCGAGGTCGTAGCCGCGGCGGGCGAAGCGGTTGAGGCCGATCTCGACGGTGTCGCGCGCGGGCACGGTCACCGCCCCCGGTAGTTCGGGGCCTCGACGGTCATCTGGATGTCGTGCGGGTGGCTCTCGGTCAGGCCCGCCGCGGTGATCCGCGTGAGCTGCCCGCGCTCCTGCAGGTCGGCCACGGTGGCCGCGCCCGCGTAGCCCATCGACGCCCGGAGGCCGCCGACCAGCTGGTGGGCCACGGTGGCCAGCGCGCCGCGGTAGGGCACCTGGCCCTCGATGCCCTCGGGGACGAGCTTGTCGTCGGAGAGGACGTCGTCGGCGAAGTAGCGGTCGCGGCTGTAGGACTGGTTGCCGCGCTTCTGCATCGCGCCCAGCGAGCCCATGCCGCGGTAGGTCTTGAACTGCTTGCCGTTCATGAACACCAGCTCGCCCGGGGCCTCCTCGACCCCGGCGAACAGCCCGCCGATCATGACGGTGTCGGCGCCGGCGACCAGCGCCTTGGCGATGTCGCCGGAGTACTGCAGGCCGCCGTCGGCGATGACCGGGACGCCGGCCGGCCTGCAGGCGAGGCTCGCCTCGTAGACGGCGGTGATCTGCGGGACGCCGACGCCGGCGACCACGCGGGTGGTGCAGATCGAGCCCGGGCCGACGCCCACCTTGACCGCGTCGACGCCGGCGTCGACCAGCGCCTGGGCACCGGCGCGGGTGGCCACGTTGCCGCCGACCACCTGGACGCCGCCGTCGCCGCCGAAGTCGGCCCGCACGCGGGCGACCATGTCGAGCACCGCCCGCTGGTGGCCGTGCGCGGTGTCGACGACGAGCACGTCGACACCGGCGTCGACCAGCAGCCCGGCCCGCTTGTAGGCGTCCTCGCCCACGCCGAGCGCGGCGCCGACGACCAGCCGGCCGTCGGCGTCCTTGGTCGAGTTCGGGTACTGGTCGCGCTTGACGAAGTCCTTGACCGTGATCAGGCCGCGCAGCCGCCCGGCGTCGTCGATGATCGGCAGCTTCTCGATCTTGCGCTGCGACAGCAGCTGCAGCGCGGTGTCGGGGTCGACGCCGACCGGCGCGGTGACCAGCGGCATCGGCGTCATGACGTCGCGCACGAGCCGGTTCTGGTCGGTCTCGAAGCGCATGTCGCGGTTGGTGACGATGCCGAGCAGCACGCCCTCGTCGTCGACCACCGGGGCCCCGGAGATGCGGTACCGGGCCGACAGCGCGTCGACCTCGGCGAGGGTGTTGTCCGGCGAGCAGGTGACCGGGTTGGTGACCATCCCGGCCTCGGAGCGCTTCACCAGGTCGACCTGGCCGGCCTGCTCCTCGGCGGCGAGGTTGCGGTGCAGGATGCCCACGCCGCCGATGCGGGCCATGGCGATGGCCATGCGGGCCTCGGTGACGGTGTCCATGGCGCTGGAGAGCAGCGGCACGGCCAGCCGGATGCCGCGGGTGAGCCGGCTGCTGGTGTCGACCTCGGCCGGGACGACGTCGGACTCACCGGGGATGAGCAGGACGTCGTCGTAGGTCAGGCCGAGCGGGGCGAACTTCGCCGGGAGCTCGGGCCGGTGCTCGTCAGGACCGTGGTCGTCGGGCTGCATGGGATGCCGCCACCCTCTCCGTCGGGCGTGCCCCGGCCGGGCGCACGGGAACCCCCCGATCGTAGGCCGCGGCCGCAGGCAGCCGGGACGCCGCCGACCGGCGCTGGGCGTGGGATCCGTCGGCCGGGGCGACTACCGTGGGCCCCCGGACGCGCGAGCCCGCGCGCCCCTGCAGGAGCGACAGCGCCGCCGGCGCGCGGGAGGAGCACCGTGAGTCCCTTCGACGACTCCCCGGGGCCCGACTTCGGCTCCTCGCCGGCGGACCCCCCACCGCTGTCGATGGAGGAGCGGGCCGGCGTCCTCGACGACCTGGCCGAGCTTGAGGTCTTCCGCACCCTGCTCGAGCCCACCGGCATCAAGGGGATCGTCGTCGACTGCCCCGACTGCGACGAGGAGCACCACGTCGACTGGGCGCTGATGCAGGCCAACCTGCGCCAGCTGCTCGAGGAGGGCCAGACCGGCCGGCACGAGCCGCCGTTCGACCCCGACCCCGCCGACTACGTCAGCTGGGACTACGCCAGCGGCTACGCCGACGGGATCGCCGCGATGGCCGAGCGCGACGAGCCGACCGGCTCCCAGCGGGGCGGCCGGCACGCCCGCGACGACTGACGAAGGACCTTCCTGCCCCCACCGTTCGCGAGCTGACGGCGGGCCCCTGCAGCAGGGCCGGGACACGTGCTGAGGGCCCCCTCCCGGGATCGGGAGGGGGCCCTCAGCGCGTGGTCGTCGTGCTCAGGTCATCATGCCGCGGCGGAAGCCGGTGGCCACGGCCTCGGCGCGGTCCTTGGCGCCGAGCTTGCGGAACAGCCGGCGGGCGTGGGTCTTGATCGTGTCCTCGGACAGGTAGAGCTCGCGGCCGATCTGGGCGTTGCTCTTGCCCTGGCTCATCCCGGTGAGGACCTGCATCTCGCGCACGGACAGCGTGACCGGCGGCGCGGCCTCGCGGACCGTCGTGCTCACCGCCCGGGGCCCCGCACCGTTGAGCGGCGTGGCCCAGTTGGGAGCCGGCGCCCCGACCGAGGCCAGCGGCACCGGCGCGGCCGGCTGCGGCGGGCGGCCGTCGGCGCGCAGACCCACCCGGGACAGCCCCAGGCCCATCTCCAGGGCGCTGGCGTCCCACCGCAGGTACCCGCGGGCCCCGACGGCGACCGCGGCGCGCACCGTCTCGGCGTCGTCCGGCGCGCCGAGCAGCAGCACCGGGACGCCGGGGTGGGCGCGCAGCACCTGGGTGGCCACGGTCAGGCCGGTGTCGACCGCCCGCTGCGTGCCCACCAGCAGCACGTCGGGCTGGCGGGTGGCCAGCCGCTGCACCAGCACGGCCGCGTCACCGACGACCTCCACGCGGCCCACGAAGGGCAGCGCCACGAGGCGGGCGGCGACGTCGTCGCGGACCCGGCGGCGCTCGTCGTACACCCACACGGTCGTGGCCCCGTGGCCGGGCCCACGCATCCTGTCGTCGATCACGCGTACTCCTCGTCTTCCCCCGGCCGTGCAGGGCGTTCGGGTCCTCGACCCGGGGAACGGCACGGCCTGCAGTCACCATGAGCGACCGCCGGGACCGGCAACAGCCGTGCTCACCCTGCGGAGGGAGACGAGGACCGGCAAAATGTCGGATCCCGTTGTGTTTGGCGCCACTGGCCCTCGGGCACCGGCCCCCATGCAGCCGGACCGCCCCCTCCGGCTCGCACCGAGCCGAGGAGGACCCAGATGGCCGACATCCGCCGCCTGCCCACGCCCGTTGCCGAGGTCTGGGACTGGCAGCTGCACGGTGCCTGCCGTGGAGAGAGCACGGCCCTGTTCTTCCACCCCGACGGTGAGCGCGGCCCCGCCCGCGCCCGTCGGCAGGCCGCGGCCAAGGCCGTGTGCGGCAAGTGCCCGGTCGTCGAGGCCTGCCTCAAGCACGCGCTCAGCGTCCGCGAGCCCTACGGCGTGTGGGGCGGCATGAGCGAGGAGGAGCGGGCCCGGCTCATCGCCGCGGAGCCCGCCGCCGTCGCCGCGGGCGTGTAGCACTCCCCCAGACACCGAGAGGGCCGGTCCAGCAGCTGCTGGACCGGCCCTCTCGGTGTCTGCGGGGGGGGGAGCGCGCCACGGCGTCCTCCCCCACCGTGGCGCGTCCTCCCTCACCGTCTGCGGTGAGGGAGGACGCGCCACGATCAGGTCACCTGATCATCGCCTGGCCCCGTCCGGAGGCTCGCGCCGCGCGGAGCGGAGCGTGCGGAGGACGGGGTCCTCCGTCAGTGGGCGTGGCCGTGACCGTGCGAGTGGCCGTGGGTGTGGTGACCGGCCCCCGCGTGGTCCTCCTCCTCCGGCGCCTCGACGACGGCGGAGTCGGTGGTCAGCACCATCGCGGCGATCGACGTGGCGTTGCCCAGCGCGGCCTTGGTGACCTTGACCGGGTCGATGACGCCCTGGGCGGCCAGGTCGCCGTACTCGCCGGTGGCGGCGTTGAAGCCCTGCCCGACGCCGAGGTCGCGGACCTTGGCGACGACGACGCGGCCCTCGAAGCCGGCGTTGTCGGCGATGCGGACCAGCGGGGCCTCCAGCGCGCGCTGCACGGCGCGGGCGCCGGTCAGCTCGTCGCCCGCGAGGTCCAGCCCGTCGACCGCGGCGGCGGCGTGCACCAGCGCCGAGCCGCCACCGGGGACGACGCCCTCCTCGACCGCCGCGCGGGTGGCGGCGATGGCGTCCTCGATGCGGTGCTTGCGCTCCTTGAGCTCGACCTCGGTGGCCGCGCCGACCCGGATGACGCCGATGCCGCCGGCCAGCTTGGCCAGCCGCTCCTGCAGCTTCTCGCGGTCCCAGTCGGAGTCGGTCGACTCGATCTCGCGGCGGATCTGGGCGACCCGGTCGCCGATCGCCTCACCGGTGCCGCCGCCGTCGACGATCGTCGTGGTGTCCTTGTCGACCGTGACGCGCCGGGCGGTGCCGAGCACCTCGAGGCCGACCTGGTCGAGCTTGAGGCCGACGTCCTCGCTGACCACCTGGCCACCGGTGACGATCGCCAGGTCGGTCATGAACGCCTTGCGACGGTCGCCGAAGTAGGGCGACTTCACCGCGACGACCTTGATCGTCTTGCGGATGGAGTTGACGACGAGGGTGGACAGCGCCTCGCCCTCGACGTCCTCGGCGACGATCAGCAGCGGGCGGGCGCCGGTGCCGAGCACCTTCTCCAGGAGCGGCAGCAGGTCGGCCAGCGCGCCGATCTTGCCCTGCACCAGCAGCACGAGGGCGTCGTCGAGGACGGCCTCCATCGCCTCGGGGTCGGTGACGAAGTAGGGCGAGAGGTAGCCCTTGTCGAACTGCACGCCCTCGGTGACGTCGAGGTCGGTGGAGAGGGTGTTGCTCTCCTCGACGGTGATGACGCCGTCCTTGCCGACCTTCTCCATCGCCTGGCCGATCAGCTCGCCGACCTCGGCGTCCTGCGCGGAGATGGTGGCGACGCCGGCGATGGCCTGCTGGTCGTCGACGGGGATGGCGACCCCGTCGAGGGCGGCGGAGACCGCGTCGACGGCGGCGCGCATGCCGCGGCCGAGCGCCATGGGGTTGGCACCGGCGGCGACGTTGCGCATGCCCTCCTTGACCAGCGCCTGGGCCAGCACGGTCGCGGTGGTGGTGCCGTCACCGGCGACGTCGTTGGTCTTGGTGGCGACGTTCTTGGCCAGCTGGGCGCCGAGGTTCTCGTAGGGGTCGTCGAGCTCGACCTCGCGGGCGATGGTGACGCCGTCGTTGGTGATGGTCGGGGCGCCGAACTTCTTGTCGAGGACGACGTTGCGGCCGCGCGGGCCGAGGGTCACCTTGACCGCGTCGGCGAGCTTGTCCACGCCGCGCTCGAGCGCCCGGCGGGCGTCCTCGTTGAACTTGATGATCTTGGCCATGGGGCCCTTCCGATCAGGGGACGGGGTGGGACGACGTCCGCCCCGGGACCCGGTCTGTCGGGTCGCCGGGGCGGACGGGTGGTGCGGGGTGCTCAGCGCGCGTGTGGAGAGGTCACTTCTCGACGACGGCGAGCAGGTCACGGGCGGAGAGCACCAGGTACTCCTCGCCGGCGTACTTGACCTCGGTGCCGCCGTACTTCGAGTAGATGACGACGTCGCCGACGTTGACGTCGAGCGGGACGCGGTTGCCGTTGTCGTCGATGCGGCCGGGGCCCACGGCGATGACCGTGCCCTCCTGCGGCTTCTCCTTGGCGGTGTCCGGGATGACCAGGCCGGAGGCGGTGGTCGTCTCGGCCTCGTTGGCCTGGACCACGACGCGGTCCTCGAGCGGCTTGATGGTGACCTTGGTAGCGGTCGTCACGAGGTGACGCCCCCTTCGGGATCGGACGGCTGGGTGGCTTGCACGTTGTGGCACGAGGCCTGGGCCTGCCGTCGCGGGGGTCAGGCGCCGACCCGTGTCGATTGGCACTCTACCCACGAGAGTGCCAGCCCCTCAACCGGGTCCACCGCCCGGGCGAGCGGGCCCTGCGGGAGGCTGGCGCGGTGCCCGAGGAGAGCCCCGTCGCCCTGCTGCGGACCACCGAGGGGACGGCGGCCACCGCCCGCGCCGCGGCGCTGCTCGCCGCGGGCGCCGACGTGCTGGCCGGCGTGGCCCGGCTGCGCGCGGAGGTCGGCCCGGAGCTGGCCGGCCCGGCGTGGGAGCTGGCGCGGCTGCGGGCGCGGGCGCGGCCGGTGTTCGGCGCCGACGCCGATCGGTTGTTCCTCACCGCCGACACCCTCGAGCAGGCCGGCCGCCCGGAGCTCGCCGCCCGCCGCGCCGCCCGGCTGCTCGCCGACGGCACCGACTCCGCCGCCGACCTGGGCTGCGCCGCCGGCACCGACACCGTGGCCCTGGCGCGGGCCGGTGCGCGGGTGCTCGCGGTGGACCGCGACCCGCTGGCCCGGGAGCTGACCGCCGCCAACGCGGCCGCCCTGGGCGTCGACGACGACGTCTGGGTGGTCGCCGGGGACGTCGTCGAGCTGGTGGACGCCGCCCGAGGTGGCGAGGTGGCCGGGTGCGGCGCCGCCGTCCTCGACCCCGCCCGGCGGGCCGGTGGGCGCCGGCAGCTCGACCCCGACCGGTGGTCCCCGCCCTGGTCGACGGTGGCCGCGCTGCTCGACCGGGTGCCGCGTGCGGTGGTCAAGGTGGCGCCGGGTCTCGACCACGAGCGGGTGCCGACGGGGGTGGAGGCCGAGTGGGTGTCGGTGCGCGGCTCGATCGTCGAGGCGCTGCTCTGGGGCCGCGGCGTCTCGGCTACCTGGCGGCGGGCGACCGTCGTCCGCGACGGCGTCGTGCACGAGCTGACCGCCGACGCCGACCCGGGCCCCGCCGACGCCGGCCCGGTGCGCGGCTGGCTGCACGAGCCCGACCCCGCCGTCATCCGGTCGGGGCTGGTGTCGCTGGTGGCCGCGGAGCTGGGCGCCCCGCTGGTCGACCCGACGATCGCCTACCTGACCTCCGGGGCGGCTGCGGACTCCCCCTGGGTCACCTCCTACCGCGTCGACGAGGTGCTGCCGTTCGGCCTCAAGCGGCTGCGGGCGCTGCTGCGGTCGCGCGGCGTCGGGCGGGTGGTGGTGAAGAAGCGCGGGTCGGCGATCCAGCCCGAGACCCTCGCCCGGCAGCTGCGCGGCCCGGGCGAGGGGACGGCGACCGTCGTCGTCACCCGGGTGGCCGGCGCCCCGACCGCCCTGGTGTGCGACGTCAGCGGGTGACGACGTCGACCGGCAGCGAGCTGTCCGCGCCCAGGTCCGGCGCCGACGGAGCGACGCCGGCGGCGACCAGCCGGGAGCCCAGCGCGGCGACCATCGCGCCGTTGTCGGTGCACAGCCTCGGGCTGGGCACCCGCAGCACGATCCCGGCCGCCGCGCAGCGCTCCTCGGCCAGCGCCCGCAGCCGCGAGTTGGCCGCCACTCCCCCGCCGAGCACCAGGTGGTCGACGCCGTGCTCGCGGCAGGCGCGCACCGCCTTGGCGGTCAGCACGTCGGCCACCGCCTCCTGGAACGACGCCGCCACGTCGGCCACCGGCACCGGCTCCCCGGCCCTCCGGCGGGCCTCCACCCAGCGGGCGACGGCGGTCTTCAGCCCGGAGAACGAGAAGTCGTAGGGCGCGTCGCGGTGGCCGGTCAGCCCGCGCGGGAAGTCGATCGCGGTCGGGTCGCCCTCGCGGGCGGCGCGGTCGATCGGCGGACCGCCCGGGAACGGCATGCCCAGCACGCGGGCCACCTTGTCGAACGCCTCGCCGGCGGCGTCGTCGATCGTCCGCCCCAGGGGGGTGACCTCGCGGGCGAGGTCGGGCACCAGCAGCAGCGAGCTGTGCCCGCCGGAGACCAGCAGCGCCAGCGATGGCTCGGCCAGCCGGCCGTGCTGCAGCTCGTCGACGGCGACGTGCGCGGCCAGGTGGTTGACGCCGTACAGCGGCTTGTCCAGCGCCAGCGCGTAGGCCTTGGCGGCGGCCAGCCCGACCAGCAGCGCGCCGGTCAGTCCCGGCCCGGCGGTGACCGCGACGGCGTCCACGTCGGACGCGGACACCCCGGCGTCGGCCAGCGCGCGGTGCACGGTCGGCACCATCGCCTCCAGGTGCGCCCGCGAGGCGATCTCCGGGACGACACCGCCGAAGCGCTCGTGCTCCGCCATCGAGGTGGCCAGTGCGTCGGCGAGCAGCGTGTGCCCGCGGACGACGCCGACCCCGGTCTCGTCGCACGAGGTCTCGAACCCCAGCACCAGCGGCTCGGTCATCGCAGCCTCTCCCGCCTCATCACGACCGCGTCGGTGTTGCTCGGCTGGTAGTAGCGCGGCCGGCGGCCGATCTCGGTGAACCCCCGCCGCCGGTAGAGCCCCTGGGCGAGCGGGTTGTCGGCGCGGACCTCCAGCAGCACCGCCGGGCTGCGCCGGTCGGCCTCGGCCAGCAGCGCGTCGAGCAGCAGCGCGCCGATCCCCTCGCCCTGCCGGACCCGGGCGACACCGATGGTGGCCACGTGCGCCTCGTCGTCGTAGGCGATCAGCCCCGCGTACCCGACGACGGCGCCCTCGTCCTCGGCGACCAGGTAGTGCCGGGTGTCGGTGCGGGCGAGCTCGTCGCGGTACATCGCGCGGGTCCAGGTGTCGGGCGAGAAGAGCTCCTCCTCCAGCGCCATGACGGCGTCGAGGTCGGCCAGCCGCATCGGCCGCAGCCGCACCGTCACGACGTGGTCACCGGCTTGAAGGACGTCGGGGGGACGGCGTCGGGCCGGCGCAGGTACAGCGGCACCAGCGGGCCGGCCGAGGCGGGGTCGCCCAGCAGGTGCGCCGCGGCGCGCAGCAGGCCCGCCGTCGTCACCTCGGCCGGGGTGACCTCCGCGCCCAGCCGCCCGGCGAAACGCGGGTCGCCGACGAGCGGGCCGGCGAGCCCGGCCTCCTCGGGGCGGGCGACGCCGGGGCCGCCGACCCGCGTGCCGGCGGCGTCGTAGGCGGCCCAGTAGACCTCCTTGCGGCGGGCGTCGGTGACCACGGTCCGCGCCCCCTCGCCGATCGCGTCGAGCGTGCAGACACCGACCGCCGGGACACCGCGCGCGTCGGCGAGCGCCGCGGCGGTGACCACGCCGACGCGCAGCCCGGTGAAGGGCCCGGGTCCGAGGCCGGCGACGACGGCGTCGACGTCCGCAAGCGCCACCCCGGCCTCGGCCAGCGCCTCGCGCACGGCGGGCACGAGCAGCTCGGCGTGCCGGTTGGCCGAGGGCACCGCGCGCTCCGCGAGCACCTCGGCGTCCCCTCCGGCGGAGCGGCGGGCGACGCCGGCGACCAGCGTGGGGGTCGCGGTGTCGAGGGCGAGGACGAGCACGAGAGGCCAGGCTAGTCCGCCGGCGCGCCCGCCGATGACGTCCCACACATCGGGGTACCAGGGGCGGGCCGGCGAGCGGTGGCCCAGCAGGACCGGTCGCCCCCGACGAGCACCCCCGCGGCGACGCTGTGGGCGGTCACCCGGCCAGCCGCCGCTCCCAACCGGGGCCGTGCGGCACGAGGACGGCGGTGCGGACGTCGTCCTCGCGCCGGTCCAGGCGCACCTCGAGGTGCTCGTCGGCGAGCTGCTCGACCAGCCCGGATCCCCACTCGACGACGGTGACCGACTCCTCGGTCGAGGCGTCGAGGTCCAGGTCGTCGACGTCGGCGACCCCGCCCAGCCGGTAGGCGTCGACGTGCACCAGCGGCACCCGGCCGCCGCGGTGCACGCGGGCGATGACGAACGTCGGCGAGGTGACCGGCTCGGTCACCCCGAGGGCGGCACCGAGGCCCTGCGTGAGCGCGGTCTTGCCCGCACCCAGCGGGCCGGTGAGTACGAGCAGGTCACCGGGCGCGACGACCGCGGCCAGCGCGGCGCCCAGGGCCCGGGTGTCCTCGGGCGCGGGCAGGACGTGCTCTCGCCTCACGACAGGCTCGCCGCCACCGCGGTCAGGTCCGCCAGCAACCCGGCGCGCGGCGCCCCGGCCGGGCCGAACCGGATGGCCGCCGAGGGGTGGTAGGTGGCCCAGACGGCGCGGCCGCCGACGTCGTGCGGGCGGCCGCGGGCCTCGGCGAGCACGGTCCTCGGCCCGAGGAACCACTTGGCCGACGAGAGCCCCAGGGCGACGACCACCGGCGGGTCGAGCAGCTCGAGCTGACGGCGCAGCCAGCCGCTGCAGCGGGCCACCTCCGGTGCCCTCGGCGTCCGGTTGCCCGGCGGCCGGCACTTCACGACGTTCAGGACGGCGGCCTCGGCGCGGTCCAGCCCGGCCTCGGCGAGCAGCTGGTCGAGCAGCTGCCCCGACTTCCCCACGAAGGGCCGGCCGGTCTCGTCCTCGTTCGCGCCCGGCGCCTCGCCGACCAGCGCGAAGCGGGCCCGGCCGCGCACCGGCGGGTCGCCGACGACGACGTGCCGCCGGGTGGCGGCCAGCTCGGGGCAGGCGACGCAGGGGGCGGCGGCCGCGGCCAGGGTCGGCCAGTCGGCGGCCGCGGCAGCGGTGCGGGCGACCTCCTCCGCCTCCTCCTGGGTCGCGGCGTCGATCCGGGGCGGACGGGGAGCGGCCACGCGCCGACCCTACGGCGGCAGCCTCGGCAGGACCTTCGGGCCTTCCGTCGGCGGCCACGCCGTGTCACCGTGCCCTCACCACCCCGCGCCCGAGGGAGACGCCATGTCGCAGCCGGACGTGTACGACGTCGCCACGCTCGCCGGCGGCCCGCACCGGGTGGTCGACACCGCCCTCGTCGCGCTCGCCTCGACCGGACGGGTCCGCGCGGTCGCGCCGGGCGAGCTGCAGGTGGTCGACCCGCGCCGCCGCCACCCCGTGGAGGCCGCCGTCCTCGACGCCGTCGGCGCCCGCGGCCGGCGCTCGGTGGACACCGTGCACTGGCGGGCGCTGGGCGACGAGCGGGTCACCGCCATCGGTCGGCGGCTGCACGACGCGGGCCTGCTCGGCCGGGTCCTCGGCCCCACCGCGGCCGGCCGCCGGCTGCTGCGCGAGCTGCGCGCCGCCGTCGGCCCCGGCGACCTCGTCCGCCGGGTGGCGCTGGACGGGCGGGAGCAGGTCACCGACCCGGCCCTGCACGCCGCGGTGTTCGAGCCGCCGCGCCACCCCGTCCTCCCCGGGGGCGGGACCACGCCGTGGGAGCTGTCCTTCGCCGACGGCTGGCAGGTCGCCCACCGGACGCGGGACACCCTCGTCGCCCGCGGCCACGCGTCGCGGGGCTGAGCGTCAGTCCCGCGGCCGGCCGGCGGTCTCGGCGGCCACCCGGCGGATCAGCCGCGACAGGGCCGCGGTGACCTCCTCGGGCTTCTCCAGCAGCACGAGGTGACCGGCGTCCGGCACGACCACCAGCTCCGCGTCCGGCAGGTGCTCCACGAGCAGCTCGCTGTGCGCCATGGGGATCATCCGGTCCCGGTCGCCGGTGAGGACCAGGACGGGCACCCGCGCCAGCGGCGCGAGCGCGCCGGTCTCGTCCAGGCCGGCCAGCGCCGGGTAGAACTCCGCGATCACGTCGACCGGCGTGCCGGCGATCATCGCGTCGACGTAGCGGCCCAGCCGCGGGTCGACGTCGGTGGAGGCGAACGACAGCGCGCGGGTGGCGGCCGAGACGACGTCGGCGGCCAGCCGGCGGGTGCGCTCGGCGAAGGCCGGCCGGTGGCGCATCGTGTAGGCCGCGATCGGCAGCACGGCGGTCCGCACCCGCGTCAGGAACTCCGGCAGCCCGAAGTCGAGGTCGGCGAGGTTGCCGCTCGACGTCGACACCAGCGCGACCCCGACCACCTCCGGGCCGAACAGCTCCGGGTGGACGTCGGCCAGGCCCATGACCGTCATGCCGCCCATGGAGTGCCCGACCAGCACGACCGGCCCCGAGGGCACCCGCGTCTCCAGCACGGCGGCCAGGTCACGGGCCAGCTGCTCGATGGTCGAGTGCTCGGCCGGCCCGCGCGAGGAGGAGCCGTGCCCCCGCTGGTCGTAGAAGACCAGCCGGACGTCGGGGCGGTGGCCGTTGGCGGTGGCCAGCGCCGCGGCCAGGGACCGCCGCTGGTAGGTCCAGGAGGCCATCGACAGCGAGTAGCCGTGCACGAAGACGACGGTCAGCGGCGCGTCGAGCGGGCCGATCTCCTCCACCGACAGCAGCACGCCGTCGTCGGCCTGGACCAGCGCCGTGCGGTCGGCCCGCCGGGACGCCGGCCCGAGCGGGTCGTCCTCGCGCAGGTCGGCGTCGGTGGCGCCCTCGGGCAGGGCGCCGGCCGGGCTGAGCCGGTCGGCCCGCACCCGCCGCGTGGCGATGCGCGCGACGGTGACGCCGACCGCCGCCGTCGCCGCCGCGAGGCCGATGACGGTCCCGGCGACGCCGGCCACCGGGTGGCGCGACAGCGCGCCGGCGACCGCCGACCGGGCCGGGTGCGCCGGCCTCCCGGGCGACGCGGACCTCTGCGCCCGTGCCATCAGACCGCCCCCGCGGTCCCGACGTGGCGGCGGGTGAAGCGCCCGCCGACCCGCGTGACCAGCTCATAGTGGATGGTGTCGACCGCGTCGGCCCACTGCTGCGCGGTGGGCTCGCCGCGGTCCCCGGGCCCCCAGAGCACGACCTCGTCGCCGGGCCGGACCTCCGCGTCGCCGACGTCGAGCACGAACTGGTCCATGCACACGCGCCCGGCGATCCTGCGCTGGGCGCCGCCGGCCAGCACCGGCGCGCGGTTGCCCGCGGCCCGCGGCACGCCGTCGGCGTAGCCGACCGGCACCAGCAGCAGCGTGGTCTCGCGCTCGGGTGAGTAGGTGTGGCCGTAGGAGACGCCGACGCCGGCCGGCACCCGCTTGGTCAGCGCCGCCGTGGCGCGCACGGTCATCGCCGGCCGCAGCCCGTGGGCCGCGGGGTCGCCGCCCAGCGGGTCCAGGCCGTAGAGGGCGATGCCGGGGCGGACCATGTCGTACCAGGTCTCCGGCAGCGCCACGGTCGCCGCGGAGTTGGCCAGGTGCAGCCGGGCGTCGGTCAGCCCCGCCGCCCGGGCGATGGCCACGGCCTCCTCGAACACGCGCACCTGCGCGCCGATCGTCGGGTGGGTCGGGGCGTCGGCGTAGGCCATGTGGCTCCACAGCCCGACGACGGTGACGTCGCCGTCGGCCGCGGCCCGCGCGGCGGCGGCGACCAGGCCGGGCCAGTCGGTGCCGGTGGCGCCCTCGCGGGACAGCCCGGTGTCGGCGCACAGGTGCAGCCGGGCGGGGCGGCCGGTGGCGCGGGCCGCCGCGACCACCTCGGCCAGCCCCCACTCGGCGTTGACCGACACCTCGACGTCGGCGGTGAGCGCGGCGGCGTGGTCGGTTCCGGGGGCGTGCAGCCAGGCGAGCACCGGGGCGGTGACGCCCGCCGTCCGCAGCGCCAGCGCCTCCTCGAGGACCGCGACGCCGAGCGCATCGGCTCCCCCGGCCAGCGCCGCCCGGGCGGCGGGCACCAGGCCGTGCCCGTAGCCGTCGGCCTTGACCACCGCCATCAGCGGCCGGCCGACCCGCTCGCGCAGTGCGGCGGTGTTGGCCGCGATCGCGTCGAGGTCGACGACCACCTCGGCCCGGGCTCGCTCGCTCACGTCCCCGAGTCTCGCAGGCGGCCCTCGCGCACCCGGCCCACCGTCTCGGGGAGTCGCCGCACCAGGTCCCCGGCGATGAGCGGCCCGCGCTCGCCGGCCACCTGCCCGGCGCGGCCGTGCAGGTGGGCGGCGGCCGCGGCGGTCTCCGCGGCGGGCGTGCCCGTGGCCAGCAGCGCGCCAAGGATCCCCGACAGCACGTCGCCGGTGCCCGCGGTGGCCAGCGCCGAGGTGCCGGTGGCGTTGACGTACGCCGTCCCGTCGGGCGCGGCGACGACGGTGGCGTCGCCCTTGAGCAGCACGACGGCGGCGAGGTCGGCGGCCAGCCGGCGGGCGCTGCCGATCCGGTCGGCGTCCACCGGGACGCCGAAGCGCTCGAACTCGCGGTCGTGCGGGGTGAGCACCGTGGGCGCGCTCCGCCCCCGCACCAGGTCCGGCTCGCGGGCGGCGATCGTCAGCGCGTCGGCGTCGACCACCACCGGCAGGTCGGTGGCCAGCACCTCGGCGAGCACGCTGCGGGCCGCGTCGTCGGTGCCCATCCCGGGGCCGGCCACCCAGGCCTGCACGCGGCCGGCGTCGGCGGGCCGGCCGTCGGTGACGATCGCCTCGGGCCAGGCCGCGCGGACGCCGTCGGCGGCCGTGCCGGCGTAGCGGACCAGCCCGGCCCGGGTGCGCAGCGCCGCGCCCGTGCACAGCACCGCGGCACCCGGGTAGACCGACGAGCCGGCGACGACGCCGACCACTCCGCGGGAGTACTTGTCGTCGCCCGGCTCCGGGGGCTGCAGGTGCGCGGCGACGTCGGCGTCGGTGAGCTGGTGCGCCCGCGGCCGGGCGAGGTGCGGGCCGAGGCCGATGTCGACCAGGTGGACGGTGCCGGCGCACCCGCGCCCCTCGCCGACGACCAGCCCGGGCTTGACCGCGCCGAAGGTGACCGTGTGCAGGGCGGCGAACGCCTCCCCCTCGACCGCGCCGGTGTCGGCGTCGACCCCGCTGGGGACGTCAACGGCGACGGTCAGCCCCGGGCCGGTGGCCGCCCGCCGGGCCAGCGCCGCGGCGGCCGGTCGCAGCCCGCCGCGGCCGCCGATGCCGACGATGCCGTCGAGCACCAGGTCGGCGCGGTCGAGCCCGTCGGGGTCATCGGGGCCGCTCACCCGGCCGCCGGCGCGGCGGAGCGCGGCCAGCCCGGCGGGGTGCGCCCGGTCCGGGTCGAGCAGGACGGCGGTCACCCGGGCGCCCCGGGTGGCCAGGGAGGCGCCGGCGAACAGCGCGTCGCCGCCGTTGTTGCCGCCACCCACCAGCGCGGTGACGCGGGAGCCGTGGGCCCGGCCGAGCAGCCGCAGGCAGATCGTGGCCAGGCCGGTGGCCGCCCGCTGCATGAGCGCGCCCTCGCGGGTGCGCGCCAGCAGCACGTCCTCGGCGGCGCGGACCTCGGCCACGGTGGACAGTCCGATCACCGGTTGCGCCCCTCCTGCGCGAGGCCGCCCTCGGCCACGACCACGGCGGAGGCGATCCCGCCGTCGTGGCTGAGGGAGAGGTGCCACGTGCTGATCCCCAGCGCCGCCGCCCGCTCGGCGACGGTGCCGCGCACGTCGAGGTGGGGCCGGCCGCGGTCGCCGACGACGACCTCGGCGTCGTGCCAGCGCAGGGAGGCAGGCGCACCCAGCGCCTTGGCCAGGGCCTCCTTGGCGGCGAACCGCGCGGCCAGCGACTCCGGCGTGCGGTTCCCCCCCGAGGGGGTCCGCTGCTCGGCCTCAGTGAACAACCGGTCGCGCAGACCCGGGGTGCGGACCAGCGACTCGGCGAACCGGGCCACGGGGACCACGTCGATCCCCACCCCGATGATCACCCGCCCAGTCTGCCGTGCGGGTGCGCCCTCCGCCGTCCCGGGACGTCCTCCCTCACCGCAGCGCGTCCTCCCGCACCGTGGGCGGTCGGGGAGGACGCGCCACGATCAGGTTCCCTGATCATGGCGCGCCCCTGCCCGGGACTACTCGACGGTGACGCTCTTGGCCAGGTTGCGCGGCTGGTCGACGTCGTACCCGCGGGCGGCGGCGATCTCGCAGGCCAGCACCTGCAGGGGCACGGTGGTGACCACCGGCGCGAGCAGGGTCGGCGTGCGCGGCACCCGGATCAGGTGGTCGGCGTAGGCGACGACGTCCTCGTCGCCCTCCTCGGCGATCACGATGGTGCGCGCCCCGCGGGCCCGGACCTCCTGGATGTTGGAGACCACCTTGCCGTGCACCGACTCCCGCGACCGCGGCGACGGGACCACGACCACCACGGGCGTGCCCTGGTCGATCAGCGCGATCGGCCCGTGCTTGAGCTCACCGGCGGCGAACCCCTCGGCGTGGATGTAGGCGAGCTCCTTGAGCTTCAGCGCGCCCTCTAGGGCCACCGGGAACCCGACGTGCCGGCCGAGGAAGAGGATCGTGTCGGCGTCGGCGAGGGAGCGGCCCAGCTCGCGGACGGGCTCCATCCGGTCCAGCACGCTGCTCACCGCGTCGGGCAGCCCGCGGATGTCCTCGACGATCGCGCCCACCTCGTCGGCGTACTTGATGCCGCGGATCTGGGCGAGGAAGAGGCCGACCAGGTAGCAGGCGACGATCTGGGCGAGGAACGCCTTGGTCGAGGCGACGGCGATCTCCGGCCCGGCGTGGGTGTAGAGGACGGCGTCGGACTCCCGCGGGATGGTCGAGCCGTTGACGTTGCAGATCGCCAGGGTGCGGGCCTTCTGGTCGCGCGCGTGGCGCAGCGCCATGAGGGTGTCCATCGTCTCGCCGGACTGGCTGATGACGACGACGAGCGTGGAGCGGTCGAGCACCGGGTCGCGGTAGCGGAACTCGCTGGCCACCTCGACCTCGACCGGGATGCGGGTCCAGTGCTCGATGGCGTACTTGGCGATCAGGCCGGCGTGGTAGCTCGTGCCGCAGGAGACGACGAAGACCTTGTCGACGTCGCGCAGCTCCTGGTCGGACAGCCGCACCTCGTCGAGGACGAGCTCGCCCTCGTCGCCGAGGCGGCCCAGCAGGGTGTCGGCGACCGCCTGCGGCTGCTCGGCGATCTCCTTGAGCATGAACCAGTCGTGGCCGCCCTTCTCGGCGGCCGCGGCGTCCCAGTCGACGGTGTAGGCGACCGGCTCGACGACGGTGCCGTGGAAGTCGGTGACCGTGAGCCCGCGGCTGCGGTCGATCTCGACGACCTGGTCCTGGCCGAGCTCACGGGCCTCGCGGGTGTGCGAGATGAACGCCGCGACGTCGGAGCCGAGGAAGTACTCGCCGTCGCCGACGCCGACCACCAGCGGGCTGTTGCGCCGCGAGGCCACGAGGGTGTCGGGCTCGTCGGCGTGCGCGGCGACGAGGGTGAAGGCGCCCTCCAGCCGCCGGCTGACCGCCCGCAGCGCCTCGGCCAGCCGGTCGGGACCCGCCGGCAGCTCGTCGTAGGCGCGGGCCAGCAGGTGCGCGGCGACCTCGGTGTCGGTGTCGGAGCGGAACTCGACACCGGCGTCCTCGCACTCGGCGCGCAGCGCGGCGAAGTTCTCGATGATCCCGTTGTGGATCACTGCGACCCGCCCGTCCGCGGACAGGTGCGGGTGGGCGTTGCGGTCGGTCGGCCCGCCGTGCGTGGCCCACCGCGTGTGCCCGATCCCCAGCGTCGCCGCCGGCAGCGGCTGGTCGGCCAGCACCTTCTCCAGGTTGGCCAGCTTGCCGGCCTTCTTGGCCGCGCTCAGCTCACCCGACCCCGGTCCGTCGACCCGGACCGCCACACCCGCGGAGTCGTACCCGCGGTACTCCAGCCGGCGCAGACCCTCCAGGACGACGTCCAGAGCGTTCTGCGGACCGACGTAACCCACGATGCCGCACATCTGTCCGAGATTACCGGCAGTGGCGGACCGCTCCGTCCTGCCCGGGCCGTGTCACCGCCGTCCGGCACCGTGGCCCCCAGCCGTCCCAGCAGTCCCACGGCGACGCAGCCCCCCGGGCCGGTCCTCCGGAGGTGGCGACGGGCGGCCCCTCCGCAGGGTCCCTCCGCCCGGGCCTGGGAGGCGTGGGGGCAGAGGGGTCCTCAGGCGCGTTATGTGGGTTGCCCGCGGCAACTGATGGCTTGACATGAGGGCGCCTCTGCGGAACGTGGCGGTTGTCGAAGACCCCTCGTCCGCAGAGGCGCCTCTCATGCTGCCCACCGAGAACCTCCTCGTCCACGTCTACGTGCTCGTCGACGACGCCATCGCCGCCGCAGAAGTGACCATTCCGGTGCGGCCGGGTCCGGCGCCGGCCTGCAGCGACGCCGAACTGCTCACCATCGCGCTGGTGCGCCATCTGCTGGGCCGGCGCAGCGAAGCCGGGTTCCTCGCCGAGGTCGCCCGCGACTTCGCGCACCTGTTTCCCCGGCTGCCCCACCAGTCGGAGGCCAACCGGCGCATCCGCTGGCTGTGGGCGGCCTTCGAGCAGCTGCGCGCCGCGCTGGTGGCCCGGTGCCCGCTCGATGACTGCGCCCAGATCGACACCAGCGCGCTGCCGGTCAAGCACCCTTCCCGGGTCCGCGGCCCCGATGGCTGGGTCGGCCCGCACGAGCTGGTCGCCGGCTTCGGCCGCGACGGCGCGCACGGAGAGTGGTTCTACGGCTTCCGGCTGGCCGTCCGCACCGATCTGGGATCGCGGCTGGTGCGCGCCTGGAGCATCGTGCCCGCCGCGGTCAACGAACGCGACGTCGCGACCGATCTGCTCGCCGCCGGGCCAGCACCGCGTGACCTGCTGGTCGACAAGGGCTTCACCGGTCGGGCCTTCACCGCCGCCTGCGCCGCCCGCGGCACCGCCGTGCTCACCCCGCCCACCAAGGCCCAGCGCCCGAACATGCCCAGCGCCCTGCGCCAGGTGATCGCCCGCTGGCGCAACCACATCGAGGTCACCTTCGGCGAGCTCACCGACCGGATGGAGCTGGCCCGCCACGGCGCCCACACCTTCTGGGGCCTGCTGACCCGCACCGCCGCCACCATCGCCGCGCACACCCTGCTACGCGTTCATTCCACCGACCTCAGGCTGGCGTAACCCAATCCACATAAACGCGCCTCAGTCGACGGCGGCGACGACGGCGGCCAGGCGCTGGGCGATCTCGTCGGCCTGCTCCTGCGTGGGCGCCTCGACCATCACGCGCACCAGCTGCTCGGTGCCCGAGGGGCGCAGCAGCACGCGGCCGTGGTCGCCGAGCTCCTCCTCGACGGCGTTGACCGCGCCGGCCACCGCGTCGCTCTCGACGACGGCGATCCGGTCGCGCACCGGGACGTTGACCAGGGTCTGGGGCAGCCGCTGCACCACCGAGGCCAGCTCGGCCAGCGACGCGCCGGTGGCGCTCATGCGGGAGAGCAGCGACAGGCCGGTGAGCAGGCCGTCGCCGGTGGTGGCGTGGTCGAGGAAGACCAGGTGGCCGCTCTGCTCGCCGCCCAGGCTCAGCCCGCGGGCACGCAGCGCCTCGAGCACGTAGCGGTCGCCGACGGCGGTGGTGTGCACCGCGATGCCGGCGTCGCGCATCGTGTGGTGGAAGCCGAGGTTGCTCATCACCGTGGCGACGACGGTGTCCTCGGCGAGCTCGCCGCGCTCCTTGAGGCCGAGGGCGCACACCGCGAGGATCGCGTCGCCGTCGACGACCTCGCCGTCGGCGGTCACCGCCAGGCAGCGGTCGGCGTCGCCGTCGTGGGCGATGCCGAGGTCGGCCCCGAGGCTGCGCACGGCCGCGGTGAGCGGCCCCAGGTGAGTGGAGCCGATCCCGTCGTTGATGTTCCAGCCGTCGGGCTCGCCGCCGATGACGGTGACGTCGGCGCCGGCACGGCGGTACACGTCGGGCGCGCAGGTGGCCGCCGACCCGTGCGCGCAGTCGACGACCAGGCGCAGCCCCGAGACGGGGGCCGGCAGCGTCGCGAGCAGGTGCGCGGCGTAGTCCTCGGCGCCGCCGGCGAGGTCGCGGACCCGGCCGACGCCGTCCCCGGTGGGGCGCACGCCGGCGCCGCCGCCGGCGAGGACCGTCCGCTCGATGGCGGCCTCGACCGCGTCGGGCAGCTTGTGCCCGCCGCGGCTGAACAGCTTGATGCCGTTGTCGGGCATCGGGTTGTGACTCGCCGAGATCATGACGCCGAGGTCGGCGCCGCTGGAGGCGGTGAGGAAGGCGACGGCGGGGGTGGGCAGCACGCCCACGCGGAGGACCTCGGCGCCCGCGCTGGCCAGGCCCGCCACGACGGCGGCCTCGAGCATCTCCCCGCTGGCGCGGGGGTCCCGGCCGACGACCGCGACGGGACGCGTGGTCCCGTCGCGGTCGGCGAGCACACCGGCGGCCGCGCGGGCCACCGAGAGAGCCAACTCCGGCGTGAGGTCGGCGTTGGCCCGACCCCGGACGCCGTCGGTCCCGAAGAGGCGACCCACGGCCGTACCGGTCAGCGCTTCGAGTACTGAGGCGCCTTGCGGGCCTTCTTGAGGCCGTACTTCTTGCGCTCCTTGACCCGCGCGTCGCGGGTGAGGAAGCCGGCCTTCTTCAGGGCGGGGCGGTCGTCGGCCTCGACCTCGATGAGGGCGCGGGCGATGGCCAGGCGCAGCGCGCCGGCCTGGCCGGTGACGCCGCCGCCCTTGAGGATGCCGACGACGTCGTACTGCTCGGCCTTCTCGAGGGTCACGAACGGCTCGCGGATGAGCTGCTGGTGCACCTTGTTTGGGAAGTACTGCTCGAGGGTCCGGCCGTTGAGGCGGAACTGGCCGGTGCCCGGCACGAGCCGCACGCGGACGACGGCCTCCTTGCGCCGGCCGACGGTCTGGACGGGACGCCCCTCGGCGTCGGTCACGGTCATGGGCGTGGTCACTGGGCCACCTGCTTGATCTCGAAGGTCTGGGGCTGCTGGGCGGCGTGCGGGTGCTCCGGCCCCGCGTACACCTTCAGCTTCTTGATCATCTGCCGGCCGAGGCTGTTGTGCGGCAGCATGCCCTTGACGGCGCGCTCCACCACCCGGTCGGGGTGGGTGCGCAGCTGGTCGCCGACGTTGATCGCCCGCAGGCCGCCCGGGTAGCCCGAGTGCCGGTAGGCGGTCTTCTGGTCGCGCTTGGAGCCGGTGAGGGCGATCTTGCCGGCGTTCACGACGACGACGAAGTCGCCGGCGTCCAGGTGGGGCGCGAACTGGGGCTTGTGCTTGCCGCGCAGCAGGGTCGCGACCTGGCTGGCGAGTCGACCGAGCACCACGTCGGTGGCGTCGATGACGTGCCACGCCCGGGTGATCTCGCCGGGCTTGGGTGAGTACGTGCGCACGGCGCTCGTGTCCTCCGTCGTCGTCGGGGCGGCTGGTGGGATCGCCTCACCGAGCACGGGAGACGGAACGGCGCGCGCGCACCAGCCGGCGGCTGCGCACCAGCCGACGACGATACCAGCCGGTCAGCGGCGGCCCGCCGGGCGGCAACCAGCCCAGCGACCGCCGTGCACCCGGCCCGCGTCGCCGTCACGGGCGGCGGACCGGGTGCGGCGTCGGGGCGGTTCAGGTGCCCGGCGCCGGCTCCACCTGGTGCAGCCGGCCGGTGGTGACGTCGTAGACGGTGCCGCAGACGTCCTTGGACAGCAGGAACGGGCTCTCCTGCAGCAGCCGGATGGACTCGCGGACGTCGTCGTCGGCGTCGGTGAAGGCGCGCGCCGGCCACGGTGGGCGGACGCCGGTGGCCTGCTCGACGAGGTCGGCGAAGGAGGCGTCGTCGGTCTTCTGCAGCCCGCAGTCGGTGTGGTGGACCAGCACGATCTCGCGGGTGCCCAGCAGGTGCTGGGAGATCGTCAGCGAGCGGATGGTGTCGTCGGTGATCACCCCGCCGGCGTTGCGGATCACGTGTGCGTCCCCGACGTCGAGACCGAGCAGGGGGAACAGCGGCATGCGCGAGTCCATGCACGCGACGACGGCGACCTTCCGCTTGGGCGCCACCGGCAACTCGCCGCGGAAGTCCCGCGCCCACTCCTCGTTGGCGGCCAGCATCCGCTCGTACTCGGCCACGCGTGGCTCCTCTCGTGCTGGGGGGCATAGGAAGCTCTCCCCACGTCTGCCGACGTGCGGACGTGGGGACGTGGGGAGAGCTTCCTCTGCCCGGGGGCGACCCGCACGGTGCCCGCGGCCCGGGCGGCCGAGGCCCGTCGCCGCCGCATCCGCCAGGATGGCCGGGTGCGCACGGTCGAGGAACACCAGGCGGCGGTGGCCGCCCTGCTCGCGCCGCTCGGCGAGGAGGAGGTGCCCCTGGCCGCGGCACACGGGCGCGTCCTGGCGCGGGACGTGTCCGCGACGGTGCCGCTGCCGGGCTTCGACAACTCCGCGATGGACGGCTACGCCGCCCGCTCGGCGGAGCTCACCGGGCTGCCGGTGCGGCTGCCGGTCGCCGACGACGTCCCCGCGGGCCGCACCGACGTCGTCCCGCTGGCGCCGGGCACCGTGCAGCGGATCATGACCGGCGCCATCCTGCCGCCGGGCACCGACGTGGTCGTCCCGGTGGAGCTCACCGACGCGGCCACCGACGTCGTTGAGATCCGCGACGCGCCCGCTCCCGGCACCCACCTGCGCCACGCCGGGGAGGACATCGCCGCGGGCACCGTCGCGCTGACCGCCGGCAGCCCGCTGGGCGCCGCGCAGCTCGGGCTGGCCGCGGCGGTCGGCGTCCGCACGCTGTGGGTGCGCCGCCGCCCGCGGGTGCTGGTGCTCTCCACCGGCAGCGAGCTGGTCGAGCCGGGCGAGCCGCTGCTGCCCGGGCAGGTGTACGAGTCCAACTCGCTGCTGCTGTGCGCCGCGGTCGAGGACGCCGGCGGCAGCGCCCGGCGGCTGCACTTCGTGCCCGACGACGTCGACCAGTTCCTCACCACGGTGCGCAGCGAGCTGGCCGAGGCCGACCTGCTGGTCACCAGCGGCGGGGTGAGCGCCGGCGCCTACGAGGTGGTGAAGGACGCCTTCGCGACGCTGGGCACCGTCGAGTTCGGCAAGGTCGCGATGCAGCCCGGCGGCCCGCAGGGGGCCGGCACGGTCGACGGCGTCCCGGTGGTGACCCTGCCCGGCAACCCGGTGAGCTCGTTCGTGTCCTTCGAGGTGTTCGTCCGGCCGGCGCTGCGGCGGGCGCTGGGCCACGCGGCGCCCGACCGGCTGCGCGCCCCCGCGGTGCTCACTGCGCCCCTGCGCTCCCCCGCCGGCCGCCGGCAGTTCCTGCGCGGCCGCTACGACGCCGGGCGGGTGTCCCAGGTCGGCGGGCCCGGCTCGCACCTGGTCGCCCACCTCGCCCGCGCCAACTGCCTGGTCGTCGTGCCCGAGGACGTCACCGAGCTGCCCGTCGGCGGCGCGATCGACGTCGTCCTGATCGAGGGAGCCCTCCAGTGAGCGATCGCCTCACCCACGTCGACGAGACCGGCGCGGCCCGGATGGTCGACGTCTCGGCCAAGCCGGTCACCGCCCGGGAGGCCACCGCCGCCGGGCGGGTGCTGGTCAGCCCCGAGGTGGTCGCGCTGCTGCGCGGCCAGGGCGTGCCCAAGGGCGACGCGGTCGCCGTCGCGCGGATCGCCGGCATCGCCGGGGCCAAGCGGACGCCGGACCTGGTGCCGCTGTGCCACCCGATCGCGCTGCACGGGGTCACCGTCGACGTCGAGGTCACCGACGACGCCGTGGAGATCACCGCGACGGCGCGCACCGCCGACCGCACCGGTGTGGAGATGGAGGCGCTGACCTCGGTCGCCGTCGCGGGGCTGACCGTCATCGACATGGTCAAGGCCGTCGACCCGCGGGCGTCGGTCACCGACGTGCGGCTGCTGGCCAAGTCCGGCGGCAAGAGCGGGGAGTGGCGGCGGTGAGCGAGCTGCCCCCGGACGCGCGAGCGGTCGTCGTCACCGCGTCCAACCGCGCCTCGGCCGGCGTCTACGAGGACCGCAGCGGGCAGGCGCTGGCCGAGGGGCTGCGCGCGCTGGGGTTCGCCGTCGAGGGGCCGCACGTGCGCCCGGACGACGCCGAGGCGCTGGCCGCGGTGATCCGCGAGGCGGTGGCATCGGGCGCGGACGTCGTCCTCACCACCGGCGGCACCGGGCTGTCCCCCACCGACGTCACGCCCGAGGCCACCCGCGCAGTCGTCGAGCGGGAGGCGCCGGGCATCGCCGACGCCGTCCGCCGGGCCGGGGAGGAGCAGGTGCCGACGTCGGTGCTCTCCCGCGGGATCGCCGGCACCGCGGGGCGGACCCTGGTCGTCAACCTGCCGGGGTCGACCGGCGGGGTGCGGGACGGCCTCGCCGTCCTCGGCCCGCTGCTCCCCCACGTCGTGTCCCAGCTCCGGGGCGGCGACCACGCCTGATGTCGGCCTACCGGCCTCCACCGCGGCCACGCACCGTCCCGACCTGCGCTGAGCCCGACCCGGCGGTCGATCGCGGGAGCCTCCGGCCCCCACTCCTCGCGTCGCCTCGCAGGGCGGCCTCGGTCGGCGGCCTCAGTCTAGGAGCACGCGGTCGGAGCGGGTGTAGACGTTGCAGCCGTCGCCGCGCAGGAAGCCGACCAGCGTGATGCCGACGTCGGCGGCCAGCTCCACCGCCAGCGACGAGGGCGCCGACACCGCCGCGAGCACCGGGATGCCGGCCATCGCCGCCTTCTGGGTCAGCTCGAAGCTCGCCCGCCCGCTCACCACGAGCACGTGCCCGGACAAAGGCACCCGGCCCTCGCGCACCGCGTCACCGATGACCTTGTCCACCGCGTTGTGCCGGCCGACGTCCTCGCGTAGCACCACGAGCTCGCCGCCGGCGGTGAACAGCCCGGCGGCGTGCAGCCCGCCGGTGCGGTCGAACACCTCCTGCTCGGCGCGCAGCCGGTCGGGCAGCGCCAGCAGGGTGGCCAGCTCCAGCCGGGTGGCGTCGGCGGCGACGTCGTGCCGCGTGCGCGTGCGGATCGCGTCGATGCTGGCCTTGCCGCACACCCCGCACGAGCTCGAGGTCAGGAAGTTGCGGTCCAGCGCGGTGTCGGGCGGCTCGACGCCGGGCGCCAGGTCGACGTCGACGACGTTGTAGGTGTTGCGGCCCTGGTCGTCGACGGAGTTGCAGTAGCGCAGGCCGGCGACGTCCTCGATGCCCGTGATGACGCCCTCGGTGGCCAGGAAGCCGTGCACCAGGTCGAAGTCCGCGCCGGGGGTGCGCATGGTGACCGCCAGCGGAGACCCGCCCAGGCGGATCTCCAGGGGTTCCTCCGCGGCCACGGTGTCCGGCCGGGTGGTGCGCAGGGGACCCCGGATGCGCAGGACCGGGGTGCGGCTGGTGACTCGTCCCACGAGGGGCGACGGTACCCACGCCCGGCCCCTACGGTCGCCTCGTGACCCCGGCCGACCCGCTCCCGCCCTACGCGGCGGTGGTGCTCGCCGGCGGCCGCGCGGCGCGCCTGGGCGGGCGCGCCAAGCCCCAGCTGGAGGTGGGCGGCCGCACCCTGCTCGCCGCCGTGCTCGCAGCCGTCCCCGACGCCGGGCCGCGCGTGGTCGTCGGCCCGCCGCAGCCGGTGCCCGCGGGCGTCGTCGTCGTCCGCGAGCAGCGCCCCGGTGGCGGCCCGGTCGCCGCGCTGCGCGCCGGCCTGACCGCCGTCGACACCGACGTGGTCGCCGTCCTCGCCGGCGACCTGCCGTTCGTGCCGCCGGAGCTGGTGCGTGACCTGCGGGGGCGGCTGGTCGACGACGGCGTGCTGGTCGTCGACGACACCGGCCGCGACCAGCTGCTGCTCGGAGTCTGGCGGGCCGCGGCCCTGCGGAGGGCGCTCGGTGCCGCCGGCGGCCCCACCTCGGTGCGCCGGCTCGTCGCGCCCCTGTCGGTGACCCGGTGGCACCCGTCCCGCGAGCCGGGGCGGCCACCGCCGTGGACCGACTGCGACACCCCGGCCGACCTGGCCCGCGCCCGCGCCGCCGCCGGGGAGCCCGACCGGGGGTGACCGGGCCGGCCGGCGGGTAGGCAGCGGCCATGCGCGTCGCCATCGCCGGTGCCCACGGACAGGTCGCCCGCCGCCTCGGCCGGCTGCTGGCCGGGCGCGGCGACACCGTCCTCGGCATCGTCCGCAACCCCGACCACGCCGCCGACCTCGAGGCCGACGGCGTCACGCCCGTGGTGCTCGACCTGGAGTCCGCGTCGGTCGACGAGGTGGCCGACGCCGTCCGGGGCGCCGACGCCGTCGTCTTCGCGGCCGGCGCCGGCCCGGGCAGCGGCGGGGCCCGCAAGCACACCGTCGACCGGGGCGCCGCGGTGCTGCTGGCCGACGCCGCCGAGCGGGCCGGCGTCCGCCCGTACCTGCTGGTGTCCTCGATGGGCGTCGAGCAGGCCCGGCAGGGGACGCCGCGGGGCATGGACCCGGTGTTCGCCCTCTACCTGCAGGCCAAGCTGGCCGCCGAGGACACGATCCTGCCCCGGCCCGCCCTCGACACGGTGGTCCTGCGGCCGGGCCGGCTCACCGACGACCCCGGTACCGGGCAGGTCACGCTGGCGCACGGTGTCGAGTACGGCGAGGTCCCCCGGGACGACGTCGCCGCGGTCCTCCTCGCCCTGCTCGACGCGGGCAAGACCAACGAGGTGGTCGAGCTGGTGAGCGGCCCCACGCCCATCGCCGAGGCGGTCGCCGCCCTGCCGTGAGCGGCGCTCAGGCCCGCCGGGCCCGGGTGACCCGCGCGCGGGCGGCGAGGTCTACGTCGGCCGGGTAGTCGACCCGCACCAGCGTCAGCCCGCCGGGTGGTGCGACGCCGACGTCCCCGGCGCGCTCGGTGCGGCCGAGCAGGCCGGCCGGCCACTCCGGTGGCCGCCGCCCCTCCCCCACCGCGAGCAGCGCGCCGACGAGGCTGCGCACCATCGAGTGGCAGAAGGCGTCGGCCGAGGCGGAGACGGTCACCAGGTCGTCCTCGCGAGCCACGTCGAGCGCGAGCAGCGTCCGGATGGTGGTGGCGCCCTCCCGGCGGCGGCAGAAGGCGGCGAAGTCGTGCTCCCCGAGCAGCAGGCGCGCCGCGCGGTCCATGGCCGCGGCGTCGAGGCGGCGCGGCCAGCCGACGGTGTCGGCGCGGCGCAGCGGCGGCGGTCCGCCGTCGGCGTCGGTGAGCCGGTAGACGTAGTGCCGGGCCAGCGCGCCGAACCGGGCGTCGAAGTCCGGCGGCGCCTCGTCCACCGCGGGGACGGCGACGTCGGGCGGCAGGACACCGCGCAGCCGCCGCACCAGCCGCCCGCGCTGCTCCTCCCAGACGGCGCGGGGGACGTCGGCGTGCGCCACCTGCCCGGTGGCGTGCACGCCGGCGTCCGTGCGTCCGGCGACGGTCAGCTCGACCGGGCAGCGCAGCACCCGCGCCAGCGCCTCCTCGAGCTCGCCCTGCACCGTGCGGCGGGCCGGCTGGCGAGCCCACCCGGACAGCGCCGTGCCGTCGTAGGCGACCTGCAGCCGGAGACGGACGAGCCCGCCCCCGGGGTCGGGGGCGGGCTCGTCGTGAGGTGCTGCAGTGCTCAGCGACCGCTCACTCGGGGTCGGGCGCGGACTCGCCGCCCGGCGCCAGGGTGCCGGAGGTCGCCGCGTCGCCCAGCTCGGCGGCCTCGATCTCAGCGGCGGCCGCGCGGGCCACGTCGGGGGACAGCACCGGGTCCTCGACGACGGCCGCGTTCTCGCGCTGCGGCTCAGGCCGGACGTCGTTCTCGTCCTGGCGGTCACCGTCGGGGTTGTAGAGGTCGCGGACGATCTCCTGCGCCTCGGGGTCGACGTCACCACCGGTGACGGCCGGGGAGGTGTCGCCACCGGGCCCGGTCGTCTCGCCGACGAAGGTGGCCGACCGGTCACCGCCGCTGGCGGGGACCCCGACCGCGCCGGCGTTGCCGCCCTCGCCGGCCTCGCGGTCGCTCACCGTGCGCCGCCGGTGTCCCCGGGGGACTCGGCGTCGGCAGCGACGGCGTCGGTGGCCACGGCCTCGTCGGCAGCGGCCTCGTCGGCGGCGACGGCGTCCGCCGCGGCGTCCTCGTCGGCGTCCTCGTCGACGGCGACGGCAGAGGCGTCGTCGGCGGCGGGGGCGTCGGCAGCGGGGGCGTCGGCAGCGGGGGCGTCGGTGTCGGTGGTGTCGTCGTCGGCGGCCTCGACCGCGTCGGCAGTGACCTCACCGGCGGCGGAGGCGGCACCGGCGCCCGCGGCGAAGCGGGTGCCCCGGGCGCGCTCGGCCTCGCCCACGGCCTCCTGCGCCACGGTCAGGCCCTCGACCAGCTCGATGACCGCCATGGGCGCGTTGTCACCCTTGCGCGGGCCGACCTTGGTGATGCGCGTGTAGCCGCCCGACCGGTTCTCGTAGCGCGGGCCGATCTCGGCGAACAGGTGGTGGACGACGTCCTTGTCGCGGATGACCGTCATCACCTGGCGCCGGGCGTGCAGGTCGCCGCGCTTGGCGAAGGTGACCAGCTTCTCGGCGTACGGGCGCAGCCGCTTCGCCTTGGCCTCGGTGGTGGTGATCCGCCCGTGCTCGAACAGCGACGTGGCCAGGTTGGCCAGCATCAGCCGCTCGTGCGAGGGGGATCCGCCGAGACGGGGGCCCTTGGTGGGGGTGGGCATGTCGGTCCTTCCTCACGCGGCCGGGCGGGCGGGTGCCGGTCGCATCCAGGTGGTGCTGTCGTCGCTGATCAGTGTGGCGGGCCGCCGGGTCCGGGGCCCACGCGGCCCGGCCGGGCGGCGGGTCGCCCCGCCGCCCGGCCGGGCCCCGCTGCAGGGTCCCGCCGCGAGCTTGCGAGCGGTGGGGAGCAGCGGGGTCCTTCGTCAGAGCTGCTCGGTCTCCTGGTAGGAGCCGTCGTCGTACTGGACCTGGCCGTACTCGGCGCCGTACTCGGTGGTGCCGTGGTAGGCGTCGGTCTCGTAGCCCTCGTCGTAGCTCTCGACCGAGGTCGGGATGAACCCGGGCGGGCTGTCCTTGAGCGCCAGGCCCATGGCCGCCAGCTTCATCTTGACCTCGTCGATGGACTTGGCCCCGAAGTTGCGGATGTCGAGCAGGTCGGCCTCCGAGCGGGTGACCAGCTCCCCGACGGTGTGCACGCCCTCGCGCTTGAGGCAGTTGTAGGACCGGACGGTGAGGTCCATGTCCTCGATCGGCATCGAGAAGTTCGCGATGTCGGCGGCCTCGGCCGGGCTGGGGCCGACCTCGATGCCCTCGGCGTCGACGTTGAGCTCGCGCAGCAGACCGAACAGCTCGACCAGCGTGGACCCGGCCGAGGCGATCGCGTCGCGCGGGGCGATCGACGGCTTGGTCTCGACGTCGACGACCAGGCGGTCGAAGTCGGTGCGCTGCTCGACGCGGGTGGCCTCGACGGCGTAGGTGACCTTGAGGACCGGCGAGTAGATGGAGTCGACCGGGATCCGGCCGATCTCCTGGCCGGGCTGCTTGTTCTGCGGCGCCGGCACGTAGCCGCGGCCCCGCTCGACCACCAGCTCGACCTCGAGGCGGCCCTTGCCGTTGAGGGTGGCGATGTGCAGGTCGGGGTTGTGCACCTCGACACCGGCCGGCGGCGCGATGTCGGCGGCGGTGACCTCACCGGGCCCCTGCTTGCGCAGGTACATGGTCACCGGCTCGTCGGAGTCGGAGCTGACCACCAGACCCTTGAGGTTCAGGATGATCTCGGTGACGTCCTCCTTGACGCCCGGCACGGTCGTGAACTCGTGCAGGGTGCCCTCGATCCGGATGCTGGTGACAGCAGCGCCGGGGATCGACGACAGGAGGGTGCGGCGCAGGGAGTTGCCGAGGGTGTAGCCGAAGCCGGGCTCCAGCGGCTCGATGACGAACCGCGAGCGCTGCTCGGAGATGGTCTCCTCGGTCAGCGTGGGGCGCTGTGCGATGAGCATGGGTGTTCTCCTCAGGGTCCTCCGACGCCCGCCATATGACGCCGTGAGGGGGGTGGTGCAGGCCCCGGCGGACATCCGTCCGCCCGCCGGGGCCGTCGGCCCCGTCCCGAGGCTCGTCCCGAGCGTGCGAGGGATGAGGAGGACGGGGTCCTTCGACTACTTGGAGTAGAGCTCGACGATCAGCTGCTCCTGGACCGGGGTGTCGATCACCTGGCGGGCCGGGACGCTGTGCACGACGGCGCGCAGCTGGCCGCTGATGACCTCCAGCCACGGCGGCACGGGCCGCTCGCCGGCGCGGGCCTGGGCGATCTCGAAGGGCACCATCCGCCGCGACTTCTCGGCGACCTCGACGATGTCGTTCGCGCTCACCCGGTAGGACGGGATGTCGACCTTGCGGCCGTTCACGCGGATGTGGCCGTGCTTGACCAGCTGGCGGGCCATGTCGCGGCTCTCGCCCCAGCCGGCCCGGTACACGACGTTGTCCAGCCGCGACTCGAGGATCTGCAGCAGGACCTCACCGGTCTTGCCGGTCTTGCGGTTGGCCTCCTCGTAGTAGCCGCGGAACTGCTTCTCGAGGACGCCGTAGATGCGGCGGGCCTTCTGCTTCTCGCGCAGCTGCAGGAGGTACTCGCTGTCCTTGCTGCGGCCCCGGCCGTGCTCGCCCGGCGGGTAGGGCCGGATCTCGATCGGGCACTTCGGGGACTCGCACTTGCTGCCCTTGAGGAACAGCTTCATCTTCTCGCGCCGGCACATGCGGCAGTCGGCTCCGGCGTAACGGGCCACGTCAGGTACTCCTCGTTCTTCTCGTCAGTGGCCGGTCAGACCCGGCGGCGCTTCTTGGGGCGGCAGCCGTTGTGCGGCTGCGGGGTGACGTCCTGGATCTGCCCGACCTCGAGGCCGGTGGCCTGCAGCGAGCGGATCGCGGTCTCGCGGCCGGAGCCGGGGCCCTTGACGAAGACGTCGACCTTGCGCATGCCGTGCTCCTGCGCCTTGCGCGCGGCGTTCTCGGCAGCCATCTGGGCGGCGAACGGCGTCGACTTGCGGGAGCCCTTGAAGCCGACGTGGCCGGCGGACGCCCAGCTGATCACGTTGCCGGTGGGGTCGGTGATCGACACGATCGTGTTGTTGAACGTGCTCTTGATGTGCGCGGCGCCGTGGGCGACGTTCTTCTTCTCCTTGCGGCGGACCTTCTTGGCACCAGCCGCGGCGCGAGCCCTGGGAGGCATGTCTCTCCGGTTTCCTTCTGACGATCAGTGGCCAGGTGAGCACGAGCGGCGCGCCGTCGCTCCCGCCCTCACGGGTCGTGCGACGACGCGCCTCACGGCTTACTTCTTGCCGGCCTTCTTCTTGCCGGCGATGGTCTTGCGCGGGCCCTTGCTCGAGCGCGCGTTGGTGCGGGTGCGCTGACCGTGGACGGGCAGCCCGCGGCGGTGGCGCAGGCCCTGGTAGCAGCCGATCTCCACCTTGCGGCGGATGTCGGCAGCCACCTCGCGGCGCAGGTCACCCTCGACGCGGAAGTGCTCGTCGATGTAGTCGCGCAGCCTCAGCAGGTCCTCGTCGCCGAGGTCCCGGACGCGCAGGTCGGGGCTGACGCCCGTCGCGGCCAGGGTCTCCTTGGCGTGGGTCTTGCCGATGCCGTAGATGTAGGTGAGCGCGATCTCCATCCGCTTGTCGCGGGGCAGGTCGACGCCGGCCAGTCGTGCCATGTCCAGGTACTCCCTCAGCCCTGCCGCTGCTTGTGGCGGGCGTTGTCGCAGATGACCATGACCCGGCCGTGCCGGCGGATCACCTTGCACTTGTCGCAGATCTTCTTCACCGACGGCTGGACCTTCACCGGTGCCGCCCCTCATTCCTGTCGATCGATGGCCGCCCGCACGGCACCCGGAGGCACCCCGCGCCGGCGGCGGTCACTTGTAGCGGTAGACGATGCGACCGCGGGTCAGGTCGTAGGGCGAGAGCTCCACGACGACGCGGTCCTCCGGCAGGATGCGGATGTAGTGCTGGCGCATCTTGCCGCTGATGTGGGCGAGCACCCGGTGTCCGTTCTGCAGCTCGACCCGGAACATCGCGTTGGGCAGCGGCTCGACGACGCGACCCTCGACCTCGATGGCCCCGTCCTTCTTCGCCATGCCCGACACGGCCTCCCTGACTCGGTGGTGCATTCCGGTGTGGTGCTGGATCGCGTGCGACCATGCCGGAGCCCGGCCGGGGTCGCACACGGTGGTTTGCGGGACAACTGGTGCAGGCGCTCCCGCGAGGGCGTCCCGTGCCGCGCGGCCACAGCACGACGACAGGACGGCGCGAACGCCGTCGTTCATTGTACCCCGCTGTCCCGGGCCCCTCCAACCCGCCCTCCAGCAAGGACCCCGTGCTCCCCGCCACTCGCGCGTTCGCGGCGGGCGCCTGCAGGGGGCCTACTGGCGGGGGGTGATCCCGAAGGGGGCGAGCCCCGCGACGCCGCCGTCCACCGCCGTCAGGACCCAGGGCCCCTCGGGCGTGATGGCGACGGTGTGCTCGAAGTGGGCGGCCCGCGAGCCGTCCTTGGTGACCACGGTCCAGCCGTCGTCGAGCTCGGCGGTGGCCGGGTCGCCGACGGTCACCATCGGCTCGATGGCCAGCGCCAGGCCCGGGACCAGCCGCGGCCCGCGCCCCGGCCGCCCGTAGTTGAGGACGTGCGGGTCCTGGTGCATCTCGGTGCCGATCCCGTGGCCGCCGTAGTGGTCGACGATGCCGTAGGGGTGCGTCTCGGCGGTGACGACGGACTCGACGGCGGCGCTGATGTCGGTGAGCCGGCCGCCCGCGACGGCACGGGCCAGCCCCGCCCACATCGAGCGCTCGGTGACCTCCAGCAGCGCGGCGTCCTCGGCCGACGGCTCCCCCACCGTGACGGTCACCGCCGAGTCGCTGTGCCAGCCCTCGAGGATCGCGCCGCAGTCGATGGAGATGTTGTCGCCCTCGGCCAGCCGCCGGTCGGGGTCGGGGATCCCGTGCACGATCTCGTCGTTGATCGACGCGCAGATCGTGCCGGTGAAGCCGTGGTAGCCCAGGAAGTTCGGCACCGCACCGTGGGACCGGATGTGGTCCTCGGCGACGGCGTCGAGTTCCTTCGTGCTGACACCGGGGCGGACGGCCGCCGTGACGGCGGCGATCGCTCCGGCCGTCACCAGGCCGGAGGCGCGCATCAGCTCGATCTCGTGCGGCGTCTTGATCTGGATCATGCGTCCACTCCACTTCGCCAGCAGCGGGAGGCGGGTCAGGATCCCGGCCGACATCGGCGCCGCCGTCCCCTCAGCTGTCGTTCGACTGCCCGGCCTGCCCCAGCGCGGACATCGCCCGGTCGGTGACCTCCTCGACGGTCCCGATCGCGTCGATCTGCGCGAGCAGCCCCTCGGTGTCGTAGAAGCCGGAGAGGGGGGCGGTCTGTTCCCGGTACACCTCGAGGCGGTGCCGGACGGTCTCGGGCTTGTCGTCGTCGCGCTGCACCCACTCGCCGTCGACGAGCATGCGGCGACCGGACAGCCGGCGCACCAGCTCGTCCTGGTCGACCACGAGCTCGAGGACGCAGTCGAGGTGCTGCCCCAGCTCGTCGAGGGAGCCGCGCAGCTGCTCGGCCTGGGCGATGGTCCGCGGGAAGCCGTCGAGCAGGAACCCGGCCTTGGCGTCGGGCTCGGCGAGCCGGTCACGGACCATGGCGACGGTGATCTCGTCGGGCACCAGGTCACCGGCGTCCATGTAGGCCTTGGCCTGCTTGCCGAGGTCGGTCTGGCCGCTGACGTTGGCGCGGAAGATGTCGCCGGTGGAGATGGCCGGCACCCCGAGCCGGCCGGCGATGATCTGGGCCTGGGTCCCCTTGCCCGCCCCCGGGGGGCCGAGCAGCACGACGCGCACTACTTCAGGAACCCTTCGTAGTTGCGCTGGTTGAGCTGCGTCTCGATCTGCTTCACGGTCTCCAAGCCCACTCCCACCATGATCAGAACTGCCGTCCCACCGAACGGGAAGTTCTGGTTCGCTCCCTGCTGCGTGATGGACAGGAAGAAGTTCGGCAGCACGGCCACGATCCCGAGGTAGATCGACCCGGGCAGGGTGATCCGGGACAGCACGTACTGCAGGTACTCCGCCGTCGGCCGTCCGGGGCGGATGCCGGGGATGAAGCCGCCGTAGCGCTTCATGTCGTCGGCCCGTTCCTCCGGGTTGAAGGTGATCGACACGTAGAAGTACGTGAAGAAGACGATCAGACCGAAGTACAGGGCCACGTGCACCGGGCTGGCCTGGTCGATGACGTAGTTCTCGAAGAACTGGCGCACCGGGCCGGTCTCGTCGCCCTGGAGCTGGGTGATCAGCTGCGGCAGGTAGAGCAGCGAGGAGGCGAAGATGACCGGGATGACGCCCGCCTGGTTGACCTTCAGCGGCAGGTAGGTCGACGTCCCGCCGTACATGCGGCGGCCGACCATGCGCTTGGCGTACTGCACCGGGATGCGTCGTTGCGCCTGCTCGACGTAGATGACCGCGCCGATGATCAGCAGCGCGAAGGCGCAGACGACGGCGAAGACGACGCCGCCGCGGGTCTGCAGGATGGAGCCGCCCTCGGCCGGGATGCGCGCGGCGATCGAGGTGAAGATCAGCACGGACATCCCGTTGCCGATCCCCTTCTCGGTCAGCAGCTCCCCCAGCCACATGATCACGGCCGTGCCGGCGGTGAGCGTGATGACCAGGACGATCGTCGACCAGATGCTGTCCGACGGGATGATCTCCTGCTGGCAGCCGGGGAACAGCTGGCCGCTGCGGGCCAGCGCGATGATGCCGGTGCTCTGCAGGATCGCCAGGGCGATCGTCAGGTAGCGCGTGTACTGGGTCAGCTTCTGCTGGCCCGACTGGCCTTCCTTCTTCAGCTGCTCGAACCGCGGGATGACCACGACCAGCAGCTGCACGATGATGCTGGCCGTGATGTAGGGCATGATCCCGAGCGCGAAGACCGACAGTCGCAGCAGCGCCCCGCCGGAGAACAGGTTGACCAGCGAGTAGACGTCGCGCTGCGACCCCGACTGGGCCTGCTCGAGACAGCTGTTGATGGCCTCGATCGACACCCCGGGCCCCGGCACCGAGGCGCCCAGCCGGTAGACGGCGATCATCGCCAGGGAGAACAGCAACTTGCGCCGGAGGTCTGGCGTCCGGAACGCCGCGGCGAACGCCTGCAGCACGTGCCCTCCCCTGCTCGGTCGGATGAGTGTAAGGACCACCCTGCCCCCCACCACTCGCAGGCTCGCGGCGGGCCCTGCAGGGCGGCCGCGGGGTCTCGCCTCCGGTGGGCTGAGCAGCGGAACGACCCCCGGGGCGCCGATGGCGCGCCCCGGGGGCCGTCGTCGCTCAGATGCGGGTGGCGCTGCCCCCGGCCGCGGCGATCTTCTCGGCGGCCGAGCCCGAGAAGGCGTGCGCGTGCACGGTGACCCGGACGTCGCCGAGGTCCCCGGAGCCGAGGACCTTCACCGGCTGACCGCGGCGGACGGCGCCGGCCGCGGCCAGGGAGTCGGGGTCGACGTGCCCGCCCTGGGGGAACAGCACCGCGATCCGGTCGAGGTTGACGACCTGGAACACGACCTTGTTCCGGTTCTTGAAGCCCGACAGCTTGGGCAGCCGCATGTGCAGCGGCGTCTGGCCGCCCTCGAAGCGCGGGGAGGTGTTGCCGCGCGCTCCGGTGCCCTTGGTGCCGCGACCGGCGCTCTTGCCCTTGGAGCCCTCACCCCGGCCGACGCGCGTCTTGGCGGTGTGGGCGCCCGGGGCCGGGCGCAGGTGGTGGACCTTGAGAGTCATGGTGAGTCCCTGCTCAGATCTCTTCGACGGCGACGAGGTGCGTCACCGCGGCGACCATCCCGCGGATCTCGGGACGGTCCTCCTGCACGACCGTGTCGTTGATCCGCTTGAGGCCCAGCGAGCGCAGCGTCTGCCGCTGGTTGGGCTTCGTGCCGATCGTCGACCGGACCTGGGTGACCTTCAGCTGCGCCACGTCAGACCCCCTGGCCCGCACGCGCCCGCAGCATGGCGGCCGGGGCGACGTCCTCGAGGGGCAGCCCGCGACGGGCGGCGATCTCCTCGGGGCGGACGAGGTCCTTCAGCGCCTGCATGGTGGCGTGCACGATGTTGATGGGGTTGGACGAGCCGAGGCTCTTCGAGAGCACATCGTGGATGCCCGCGCACTCGAGGACGGCACGCACCGGGCCACCGGCGATGACACCGGTACCGGGGCTGGCCGGCTTGAGCAGCACGACGCCGGCCGCGGCCTCACCCTGCACCGGGTGCGGGATGGTGCTGGCGATGCGCGGCACCTTGTAGAAGTGCTTCTTAGCCTCCTCGACGCCCTTGGCGATGGCCGCGGGCACCTCCTTGGCCTTGCCGTAGCCGACGCCGACGGTGCCGTCACCGTCGCCGACGATCACCAGGGCGGTGAAGCTGAAGCGCCGACCGCCCTTGACGACCTTCGACACGCGGTTGATCGCCACCACGCGCTCGATGAAGTTGCTCTTCTCGGCAGGCGCGCCGCCGGGCCCCCGCCCGCCGTCACGACGGTCCCGGCGGTCGTTGCCGCCGCCGGCGCCGCCGCCGCGTCGCTGTGGTCCTGGCATCAGACGTCCCTCTCGATCTGCTGGTTCGCGGTGCTGCTCATCAGAAGTCCAGCCCGCCCTCGCGCGCGCCGTCGGCGAGCGCGGCGATGCGGCCCTGGTAGCGGTTGCCACCCCGGTCGAACACGACCCGGCTGATGCCTGCGGCCTGGGCACGCTCGGCGACCAGGGCCCCCACCCGGCGGGCCAGGGCGGACTTGTCGCCCTCGGCGCTGCGCAGGCTGGCGTCCAGCGTCGAGGCGCTCACCAGCGTACGGCCGACGGTGTCGTCGACCACCTGCACGTGGATGTGCCGCGAGCTGCGGTTGACCACCAGGCGCGGGCGCTCGGCGGTCCCCGCCACGCGCTTGCGGAGCCGGTTGTGGCGGCGCAGCCGCGAGACGCGGCGCGCGGTGCTGATGTCGGTGCCGACGGGCGTGTGCACCCGAGCGGCCTTCTCGGTCTGTGCCATCACTTACCCGTCTTCCCGACCTTGCGCTTCACGACCTCGCCCTGGTACCGGACGCCCTTGCCCTTGTAGGGGTCCGGCCGGCGCAGCCCGCGGATGTTGGCGGCCACCTGACCGACCTGCTGCTTGTCGATGCCGGTGACGCGCAGGCGCGTCGGCGACTCGACGGTGAAGGTGATGCCCTCCGGGGCCCGGACGGGCACCGGGTGGCTGAAACCGAGGGCGAACTCGAGGTCCGACCCCCGCGCCTGGACGCGGTAACCGACACCCACGATCTCGAGGGTCTTGGTGTAGCCCTCGGTGACGCCGGTGATCATGTTGGCGATCAGGGTGCGGGACAGGCCGTGCAGGGCCCGGCTCTCGCGCTCGTCGTCGGGGCGCTGCACCGACAGGACGCCGTCCTCGCCCCTGGTGACGGTGATGGGCGCCGCGACGGTGTGCGCCAGCTGGCCCTTGGGGCCCTTCACGCTGACCGTCTGGCCGTCGACGGACACATCCACGCCGCTCGGCACGGGAATCGGGAGTCGTCCGATCCGTGACATCTCGCTCGCTCCTCTTACCAGACGTAGGCGAGGACTTCCCCGCCCACGCCCTTCTTGGTCGCCTGCCGGTCGGTCAGCAGCCCGGTGGAGGTGGAGATGATCGCCACCCCGAGGCCGCCGAGCACCTTCGGCAGGGCGTTCGACTTGGCGTAGACCCGCAGGCCCGGCTTGGACACCCGGCGCACACCGGCGATGCTGCGCTCGCGGTTGGGGCCGTACTTCAGGTCGATCACCAGCTCCTTGCGGGTGGCGCCGTCCTTCTCGACCTCGTCGACGCGCCAGCCGGCGATGTAGCCCTCCTGCTGGAGGATCTCGGCGATGTGCGTCTTGAGCTTCGACGACGGCATCGCCGCCTGGTCGTGGTAGGCCGTGTTCGCGTTGCGCAGCCGCGTGAGCATGTCCGCGATCGGGTCGGTCATCGTCATGGGTGTCGTGCCTCTCTCGCCGCGGTTCCGCACGCGTCCCTCGCGTGGGCCTCTCGGCGGTAAGGACCCCCCTGCCCCCCGTCACTCGCACGCTCGTGACGGGACCCTGCAGGGCGGCCGTGTGCCAGGTGCCTCCGTTACCAGGAGGACTTGCTGACGCCGGGCAGCTCGCCGGCGTGCGCCATCTCCCGCAGGCAGATCCGGCACAGGCCGAACTTGCGGAAGACCGAGTGCGGACGACCGCACCGCTGGCAGCGGGTGTAGCCGCGGACCGCGAACTTGGGCGTGCGGGCCGCCTTGTTGATCAGCGCCTTCTTGGCCATCTGTCTCTCCTGCCCCGGCTCAGCGGGTCGTGGTCACGACGGTCAGGCCGGCGAAGGGGAAGCCGAGCAGGCGGAGCAGCTCGCGACCCTCCTCGTCGGTCGTGGCGGTGGTGACGAGGGTGATGTCCATGCCGCGGGGACGGTCGATCTTGTCGACGTCGATCTCGCGGAACATCGACTGCTCGGTCAGCCCGAAGGTGTAGTTCCCGTGTCCGTCGAACTGCTTGGCCGACAGGCCGCGGAAGTCGCGGATGCGGGGCAGGGCCAGCGCCAGGAGCCGGTCGAGGAACTCCCACATCCGGTCGCCGCGGAGGGTGACCTTGGCGCCGATCGGCATGCCCTCGCGCAGCTTGAACTGGGCGATGGACTTGCGCGCGCGGACGACGGCGGGACGCTGACCGGTGATGGCGGTCAGGTCGCGGACCGCGCCGTCCATCAGCTTGGCGTCACGCGTGGCCTCGCCGACACCCATGTTGACCACGATCTTGGTCAGCCGCGGGATCTGCATGACGTTGGCGTAGCCGAACTCGTCCTGGAGGGCCGGCACGATCGACTCGCGGTAGTGCTCCAGGAGGCGCGGGAGCTCGCGGGTGGGGGCAGTCATCGTCACAGGTCCTTACCGGTCCGCCGCGACACCCGGATGTTGCGGCCTTCCTCGTCCTTGCGGTGGCCGACCCGGGTCGGCTTGCCCTCGGAGTCGATCACCATCACGTTGCTGACGTGGATGGGAGCCTCCTGGGTGACGATCCCGCCCTGCTGCGCGCCCCGCTGGTTCGAGCTGATGCGGGTGTGCTTCTTGACGCGGCCGACGCCCTCGACGAGGACCTTCTGCAGCTTGGGGTAGGCGGCGATGACGCGGCCCCGGGCGCCCTTGTCCTTGCCGGACAGCACCACGACGGTGTCGCCCTTCTTGACCTTCATGGACGGGGTCTTCTTCGTCTCTGCCATGGTCAGAGCACCTCCGGGGCGAGCGAGATGATCCGCATGAAGCGCTTGTCGCGCAGCTCGCGGCCGACGGGACCGAAGATGCGGGTCCCCCGCGGGTCGCCGCTGTCGCGGATGATCACCGCGGCGTTCTCGTCGAAGCGGATGTAGGAGCCGTCGGGACGACGCCGCTCCTTCGCCGTGCGGACGACGACGGCCTTGACGACGTCGCCCTTCTTGACGCCGGCGCCGGGGATGGCGTCCTTCACGGTGCCGACGATGACGTCGCCGATGCCCGCGTAGCGCCGCCCGGAGCCACCGAGCACCCGGATGCAGAGGATCTCCTTCGCACCGGTGTTGTCGGCGACCCGGAGCCGCGACTCCTGCTGGATCACGTCCTACTCCCAATCTCAGTGGTGACAGCCGGGCCGGATCGGTGAACCGGCTGTCCGGCACCCACGTGCGGACGCACCGGCAGCGGATGCCGCCGGTGCGTCCGACACGGGTACCGGGATGTGGCGCACTCCCGGAGGGGCGCCAGTCCTTCAGGGTACCCGGTCCCGTGACGCTGCCCGGAGGGCGTGGGTCACAGGGTCCGGTGGACCCCGAACGGTCCTACTTGGCCTTCTCGAGGACCTCGACCAGCCGCCACCGCTTGGTGGCCGACAGCGGCCGGGTCTCCATGATCTGCACGCGGTCGCCGATCCCGGCGACCCCCTGCTCGTCGTGGGCCTTCAGCTTGCTGGTACGCCGGAGGACCTTGCCGTAGAGGCCGTGCTTCACGCGGTCCTCGACCTCGACGACGATGGTCTTCTCCATCTTGTCGCTGACGACCAGACCCTCGCGGACCTTGCGGTAGCCACGACCGGCCAGGCCGGGGCCGCTGGCGACAGCGGTGTTCTCGGGCTCGCTCATGCCACACCCTCGCTCGGGGCGACCGAGAGACCCAGCTCGCGCTCGCGCATGATCGTGTAGATCCGGGCGATGTCGCGGCGGACGGTCTGCAGCCGCCGGTTGTTGTCCAGCTGGCCGGTGGCCACCTGGAATCTCAGGTTGAACAGCTCTTCCTTGGACTCACGCAGCCGCGTGGCGAGCTCGTCGGCCGAGAGCTCGCGCAGCTCCGGGGCGGTCAGGCCGGCGGCCATCACACCTCTCCTTCACGCGTGATGAAGCGGCACTTCATGGGCAGCTTGTGGATGGCGCGGCGCATGGCCTCGCGGGCCACCGGCTCGGCCACACCGGAGAGCTCGAAGAGCACCCGGCCCGGCTTGACGTTGGCCACCCACCACTCCGGCGAGCCCTTGCCGGAACCCATGCGGGTCTCGGCCGGCTTCTTGGTGAGCGGACGGTCCGGGTAGATGGAGATCCAGACCTTGCCACCACGCCGGATGTGGCGGGTCATGGCGATACGGGCGGACTCGATCTGCCGGTTGGTCACGTAGGCCGGCTCCAGGGCCTGGATGGCGTACTCACCGAAGTTGATCTCGGTACCGCCCTTGGCCCGGCCGGAGCGGCTCGGGTGGTGCTGCTTGCGGTGCTTGACGCGCCGGGGGATCAGCACGTGTCAGCCCTCCGTCGTGGTCTCGGCCGCGGTCGTCTCGGCCGCGGCGGTCGCCTCGGGCCCGGCGGCCTGGGCGACGGTCTGCTCGGGCGCGACCTCGCCGGAGGTCACCGCCAGGGTGCTGTCGGCGGTGTCCGGGCCGGCCGGGGTCCCGGACGACTCGGCCGCGGCCCGGCCGGCCTCGGTGCCACCGGCGGTCGTGCCGCTGGAGCCCGACCGGCGGGGGCGCTGCGGCCGCTCACGGCGCTGCTGCCGGGCGGCGAGGGCCTCGAGGGCCTCCCGCTCGGCACGGGAGCCGCTGACGTCACCCTTGTAGATCCACACCTTGACGCCGATCCGGCCGAAGGTGGTGCGGGCCTCGTAGAGGCCGTAGTCGATGTTCGCCCGGAGGGTGTGCAGGGGCACGCGGCCCTCGCGGTAGAACTCCGACCGGCTCATCTCGGTGCCGCCCAGGCGCCCGGAGCACTGCACCCGGATGCCCTTGACCTGCGGGCTGCGCTGCGCGGACTGCATCGCCTTGCGCATGGCGCGGCGGAAGCTCACCCGGCTGGACAGCTGCTCGGCCACGGCCTGCGCGACCAGCTGGGCGTCGGCCTCGGGGTTCTTCACCTCGAGGATGTTGAGCTGCACCTGCTTGCCGGTCAGCTTCTCCAGCTCGCCGCGGATGCGGTCGGCCTCCGCGCCGCGGCGGCCGATGACGATGCCCGGCCGGGCGGTGTGGATGTCGACGCGGACCCGGTCACGGGTGCGCTCGATCTCCACCTTCGAGATGCCGGCGCGCTCCATGCCCTTGGACATGAGCTTGCGGATGGCCACGTCTTCCTTGACGTAGTCCTTGTACAGCTTGTCGGCGTACCACCGGGACTTGTAGTCGGTGGTGATGCCCAGGCGGAACCCGTGCGGGTTGACCTTCTGACCCACTAGCGGGTCCCTCCCCTCGTGTTGGAGCGCTGCTGCGTGCCCTGCTGCTGCGCCGCGGGACCGGACTGGCCGGTACGGCGACGGGCGGTGCGGGACTTGCCGGCGAGGTCGGCGCTGGCGCTGACCTCGGTCACCTCGACGGTGATGTGGCTGGTCCGCTTGTTGATGCGGTAGGCGCGACCCTGGGCGCGCGGACGGATCCGCTTGAGCGTCGGGCCCTCGTCGACGTACGCGGCGCTGACGACGAGCGCGGCCGGGTCCAGCCGCAGGTTGTGCTCGGCGTTGGCGACGGCGCTGGCGACGACCTTGGCCACCGGCTCGCTGGCCGCCTGCGGGGCGAACCGCAGCAGGGCCAGGGCCTCGTCGGTGGGCAGGTAGCGGATCAGGTCCACCACCCGGCGTGCCTTCATGGGGGCGACGCGGACGAACCGGGCGGTGGCCCGGGCGACCTGCGTCTCCTCTCCCAGCTGGGAAGTCATCTCGTGTCTCTCTCTCCCGGGACCGTGCTCAGCCCCGCCGGGACCGGCGGTCGTCCTTGACGTGGCCCCGGAAGGTCCGGGTGGGGGCGAACTCGCCCAGCTTGTGCCCGACCATCGCCTCGGTCACGAAGACCGGGACGTGCTTGCGCCCGTCGTGCACGGCGATGGTGTGGCCGAGCATGTCGGGGATGATCGTCGAGCGCCGGGACCAGGTCCGGATGACGGTCTTGGTGCCCCTGTCGTTCTGGGCGTCCACCTTGGCGAGCAGGTGGTCGTCGACGAACGGGCCCTTCTTCAGGCTGCGTGGCATGTCTGTCGGACTCCTCTACCCGCTCAGCGCTTCTTGTTGGTGCGGCGACGGCGCACGATCAGGGCGTCGCTGGCCTTGCGCTTGCGCGTGCGGCCCTCCGGCTTGCCCTTCGGGTTGACCGGGTGGCGGCCACCGGAGGTCTTGCCCTCACCACCACCGTGCGGGTGGTCGACCGGGTTCATGGCGACACCGCGGACGGTCGGGCGCTTGCCCTTCCAGCGCATGCGGCCGGCCTTGCCCCAGTTGATGTTGGACTGCTCGGCGTTGCCCACCTCGCCGACCGTCGCGCGGCAGCGGACGTCGACGTTGCGGATCTCGCCCGAGGGCATGCGCAGCTGCGCGAAGCGGCCCTCACGGGCGACCAGCTGGACGCTGGTGCCCGCCGACCGGGCGATCTTCGCGCCGCCACCGGGACGCAGCTCGATGGCGTGGACCACCGTGCCGACCGGGATGTTGCGCAGCGGCAGGTTGTTGCCCGGCTTGATGTCGGCCGCGGGGCCGCACTCCACCGTGTCGCCCTGCCTGAGCCGCGCCGGCGCCAGGATGTAGCGCTTCTCCCCGTCGGCGAAGTGCAGCAGCGCGATGCGCGAGGTGCGGTTCGGGTCGTACTCGATGTGCGCGACCTTCGCCGGCACGCCGTCCTTGTCCGCCCGGCGGAAGTCGATCAGGCGGTAGGCGCGCTTGTGGCCACCGCCCTGGTGACGGGCGGTGACCTTCCCGTGCACGTTGCGCCCGCCGCGACCGTGCAGCGGCCGGACCAGCGACTTCTCGGGATGGTCGCGGGTGACCTCGGCGAAGTCGGCGACGCTGGAGCCGCGGCGGCCCGGCGTCGTCGGCTTGTACTTGCGGATGGCCATGGGTCTGGAGTCCCTGTCTGTTCTCTCTGGTCCGGATCAGTGGTCGCGGGTGCGGGTCGGCGTGCGCCGGCTCAGGCGCCCGGACCGCCGAAGATCTCGATGCGGTCGCCGGGGGCCAGCGAGACGATGGCGCGCTTGGTGTCCTTGCGCTTGCCCATCCGGGTCCCGCGGCTGCGCTTGCGCTTGCCCTGGCGGTTGGCGGTGTTCACCGACAGGACCTTCACGTTGAAGACCTGCTCGACGGCGATCTTGATCTGCGTCTTGTTCGCCTCGGGCAGGACCACGAACGTGTACTGGTTGTCGTCCAGCAGCCCGTAGCTCTTCTCCGAGATGACCGGGGACAGCAGGACGTCCCGGGGGTCGCGGACGCTCACTTGCTCTCCTCCGTGCTGTCGGCGGCCTCGGTCGGGGCGAGGTCGAGGTCGGTGGTGCCCTCGGCCGGCTGGATCGACGGGATCGCACCCGGGATGTCCGGCGTCGTCAGGTCGGGCTTGGCCAGCGAGACCGCGCCACCGTGCGGGCCGGCGACGAACTCGGCGAGGGCGGTCTCGGTGAAGACCACCTCGTCGCTGAGCAGCACGTCGTAGGTGTTGAGCTGGCCGGCCTCGAGCAGGTGCACCCGCGGCTCGTTGCGCAGGCTCACCCAGTTGAGGACGTCGTCGCGGTCGAGGACCACGAGCACCCGCTTGGCCGAGGTGAGCGCGTCGAGGGTGGCCAGGGCCGCCTTGGTCTTCGGGGCGTCGCCCTCGACGAAGGTGGTGACCACGTGCACGCGGCCCTCGCGGGCCCGGTCGGAGAGGGCACCGCGCAGGGCGGCGGCCTTCATCTTCTTGGGCGTGCGCTGGGAGTAGTCGCGCGGCTGGGGACCGTGCACGGTGCCACCGCCGGTGAACTGCGGCGCGCGGATCGAGCCCTGCCGGGCGCGACCGGTGCCCTTCTGGCGGTAGGGCTTGACGCCACCACCGCTGACGGCGCCGCGCGTCTTCGTCGCGTGCGTGCCCTGGCGGGCGGCGGCCAGCTGGGCCACGACCACCTGGTGCATGAGCGAGACGTTGGCCGACGCGTCGAACAGGGCGCCGGGCAGCGTCACGCTGCCGGCCGTCTCCCCCGCCGGCGTGCGGACGTCGACCTGGCGGTCGGTGCGCGCGGCCTCGGTCGTGGTCGACTGGGTCACTGGTTCTCACTCCCCACGGGGCCGCCCTTGACGGCCGAACGGACGAGCACGAGGCCGCCCTTGGGGCCCGGGATGGCGCCCTTGATCAGCAGCAGCCCGCGCTCGGTGTCCACCTTGTGGACGTTGAGCGAGAGGGTCGTGGTCTTGACCGCGCCCATGCGGCCGGCCATCCGCAGGCCCTTGAACACGCGGCCGGGGGTGGACGCGCCACCGATGGAGCCGGGCGAGCGGTGCTTGCGCTGGGTGCCGTGCGCGGCGCCGAGGCCCTTGAACCCGTGGCGCTTCATGACACCGGCGGTGCCCTTGCCCTTGCTCGTGCCGATGACGTCGACCTTGGCGATGCCGTCGAACACCTCGGCGGTCAACTCCTGGCCGACCGTGTAGTTCGCGGCGTCCTCGGTGCGCAGCTCCACGAGGTGGCGCCGCGGCGTCACGCCGGCCTTCGCGAAGTGGCCGCCCTCGGGCCTGTTCACCTTGCGGGGGTCGATCTCGCCGAAGCCGAGCTGGAGGGCCGAATAGCCGTCCACCTCGGGGGTGCGCACCTGCGTCACCACGCACGGACCCGCCTTGACGACGGTCACCGGCACGATGCGGTTGTTCTCGTCGAATACCTGGGTCATCCCCAGCTTCTCGCCGAGGAGCCCGCGGAACGTACTCGCCATGACTGGTCTCGGTCCCTTACTGGATGTTCACGTCGACCGAGGCCGGCAGGTCGATGCGCATGAGCGCGTCGACCGTCTTCGGCGTCGGGTCGAGGATGTCGATGAGGCGCTTGTGCGTGCGCATCTCGAAGTGCTCGCGCGAGTCCTTGTACTTGTGCGGCGAGCGGATGACGCAGTACACGTTCTTCTCCGTCGGCAGCGGCACCGGGCCGACGACGCGCGCACCGGTCTTGGTCACCGTGTCGACGATGCGCCGCGCCGAGGCGTCGATCGCCTCGTGGTCGTAGGCCTTCAGCCGGATGCGGATCTTCTGTCCCGCCATCGCTGTCTTCTGCTCCTGCCGATCGGTGTTCGTTCGTAGCTGGGGAACGCCGGGTGGTCGCGACCGTCATCCGGTCGGCCCCAGCGGTTCGGGTGGCGCTGCCCACACGGGACGCCGCCACCCGGGGACGGGCGGCGGTGCAGGGGTGCACCGCCGCCCGTCGGGGGTGTTACTTGATGATCTTGGTAACGCGACCGGCGCCGACGGTGCGGCCACCCTCACGGATGGCGAACCGCAGGCCCTCCTCCATGGCGATCGGCTGGATGAGCTCGACCGTCATCTCGGTGTTGTCGCCCGGCATGACCATCTCGGTGCCGGCCGGCAGGGTCACGACGCCCGTGACGTCCGTGGTCCGGAAGTAGAACTGCGGACGGTAGTTGTTGAAGAAGGGCGTGTGACGACCACCCTCGTCCTTCGAGAGGATGTAGACCGACCCCTCGAAGTTGGTGTGCGGGGTGATCGAGCCCGGCTTCACGACGACCTGGCCGCGCTCGACGTCCTCGCGCTTGATGCCGCGCAGCAGCAGGCCCACGTTGTCGCCGGCCTGGCCCTGGTCGAGCAGCTTGCGGAACATCTCGACGCCGGTGACGGTGGTCGAGGTCGAGTTCGGGCGGATGCCGACGATCTCGACGGTCTCCGACACCTTGACGATGCCGCGCTCCACGCGACCGGTCACCACGGTGCCGCGGCCGGTGATGGTGAAGACGTCCTCGACGGGCATGAGGAACGGCTTGTCGATCTCGCGCTGCGGCTCGGGGATCGCAGTGTCGACGGCGGTCATGAGCTCCATGAGCTTGTCGCCCCACTCGGCGTCGCCCTCGAGGGCCTTGAGCGCCGAGACGCGGACCACGGGGACGTCGTCGCCCGGGAACTCGTACTCGCTGAGCAGCTCGCGGACCTCCAGCTCGACGAGCTCGAGGATCTCCTCGTCGTCGACCATGTCGGCCTTGTTCAGCGCCACGACGATGTAGGGGACGCCGACCTGGCGGGCCAGGAGGACGTGCTCCTTGGTCTGCGGCATCGGGCCGTCGGTCGCGGCGACCACCAGGATGGCGCCGTCCATCTGCGCCGCACCGGTGATCATGTTCTTGATGTAGTCGGCGTGCCCGGGGCAGTCGACGTGCGCGTAGTGACGGTTCTCCGTCTGGTACTCGACGTGGGCGATCGAGATCGTGATGCCGCGGGCCTTCTCCTCGGGCGCCTTGTCGATCTGGTCGAAGGCCGACGCCTCGTTGAGGTCGGGGTACTTGTCGTGCAGCACCTTGGTGATCGCCGCGGTCAGCGTGGTCTTGCCGTGGTCGATGTGCCCGATGGTGCCGATGTTGACGTGCGGCTTGGTCCGCTCGAACTTGGCCTTGGCCACTGGGTTCCTCTCCTCGTGGTGTCGCAGTCGTGCGCGAACTCTGGGGTGGGCTTGCTGGGGAGCCGGGCGGGGACGCACCCCGCCCGGCGGGTCACTCGCCGGTGGCCTTGGCGATGATCTCCTTGGCCACGTTCTGCGGGACCTCGGCGTACGAGTCGAACACCATGGTGTAGCTCGCCCGCCCCTGGGTGCGGCTGCGCAGGTCGCCCACGTAGCCGAACATCTCCGAGAGCGGGACCAGGGCCCGGACGACGCGGGCGCCGGAGCGCTCCTCCATCGCCTGGATCATCCCGCGCCGGGAGTTCAGGTCGCCGATGACGTCGCCCATGTAGTCCTCGGGCGTGACGACCTCGACGGCCATCATCGGCTCGAGCAGGGCCGGGCTGGCCTTGCGGGCGGCCTCCTTGAAGACCATCGAGCCGGCGATCTTGAAGGCCATCTCCGAGGAGTCGACCTCGTGGTACTGGCCGTCGACGAGGGTCGCCTTGACGCCCACCATCGGGTAGCCGGCGAGGATGCCGTACTGCATGGCGTCCTGCATGCCCTGGTCGACCGAGGGGATGTACTCCTTGGGGATGCGACCACCGGTGACGGCGTTGACGAACTCGTAGGTCGGGCCGTCGGCGGCGACCTCCAGTGGCTCGATGCTGACCTGCACCTTGGCGAACTGGCCCGACCCACCCGTCTGCTTCTTGTGGGTGTAGTCGACCTTCTCCACCGCCTTGCGGATGGTCTCGCGGTAGGCGACCTGCGGCTTGCCGACGTTGGCCTCGACCTTGAACTCGCGCCGCATGCGGTCGACGAGGATCTCCAGGTGCAGCTCGCCCATGCCGGAGATGACCGTCTGGCCGGTCTCCTCGTCGAGCTTGACCTGGAAGGTCGGGTCCTCCTCGGCCAGCTTCTGGATCGCCGTGCCCAGCTTCTCCTGGTCGCCCTTGGTCTTCGGCTCGATGGCGACGGAGATGACCGGGGCCGGGAAGGTCATCGACTCGAGGATCACCGGGTTCTGCGGGTCGCAGAGGGTGTCCCCCGTGGTCGTCTGCTTCAGGCCGACGACGGCGACGATCTGACCGGCACCCACGCCCTGGCGCTCCTCGCGCTTGTTGGCGTGCATCTGGTAGATCTTGCCGATCCGCTCCTTGCGGTCCTTGGTGCTGTTGAGCACCGGGGACCCGGAGGACAGCCGGCCGGAGTAGACCCGGACGTAGGTCAGCTTGCCGAGGTGCTGGTCGGTCTGGATCTTGAAGGCCAGCGCGGAGAACGGCTCGTCCTCGTCGGCGTGCCGCAGGACCTCGGTCTCGCCGTCCATGGCGGTGCCGACGATCGCCTCGACGTCCAGCGGGCTGGGCAGGTAGTCGGTCACGGCGTCGAGCAGGGGCTGCACGCCCTTGTTCTTGAACGCCGTCCCGGTGAGCACCGGGTTGATCTGCGCGGCGATGGTGGCCTTGCGGATGGCGGCCTTCAGCGTCTCGACGGAGATCTCCTCGCCACCGAGGTAGGCCTCCATGAGCTCGTCGTCGGTCTCGGCGACGGTCTCGAGCAGCTTCTCGCGGTACTCCGCGGCCTGGTCGGCGAGCTCGGCGGGGATCTCCTCGATGGCGTAGTCCTCACCCATCGCGGTCTCACCGCGCCAGGTGAGCGCCCGCATCTGCACCAGGTCGACGACGCCGATGAAGTCGGCCTCGGCGCCGATCGGCAGCTGCAGCACCGCCGGGTTGGCAGCCAGCCGCTCGACCATCATGTCGACGCAGCGGAAGAAGTCCGCGCCGGTGCGGTCGAGCTTGTTGACGAAGCACATGCGCGGGACGCCGTACTTCTCCGCCTGCCGCCAGACCTGCTCGGTCTGCGGCTCGACGCCGGCGACACCGTCGTAGACGGCCACGGCACCGTCGAGCACGCGCAGGGACCGCTCCACCTCGACGGTGAAGTCGACGTGCCCCGGGGTGTCGATGATGTTGATGTCGTAGCCGTTCCAGGAGCACTTCGTCGCGGCGGACGTGATGGTGATGCCGCGCTCCTGCTCCTGCTCCATCCAGTCCATCGTGGCCGCGCCGTCGTGGACCTCACCGATCTTGTAGTTGATGCCGGTGTAGAAGAGGATGCGCTCGGTCGTCGTGGTCTTGCCGGCGTCGATGTGCGCCATGATCCCGATGTTGCGGGTCTTGGCGAGCTGGGCCTCGTTGCTGGCCATTCCTCACTCCTCTGTGCTCAGGGTCCGCGTGCGGACGTCCGGGGGTGGCCCGGACTCCTCCGCCGGCCGCGGGTGCTGGCTCAGGCCAGCGTGGTGCGACTACCAGCGGTAGTGCGCGAAGGCCTTGTTCGACTCGGCCATCTTGTGGGTGTCCTCGCGGCGCTTGACCGCGGCACCGAGGCCGTTGCTGGCGTCGAGCAGCTCGTTCATGAGGCGCTCGGTCATCGTCTTCTCCCGACGGGCGCGGCTGTACTGGATCAGCCAGCGCAGGCCGAGGGTGGTGCTCCGGGAGGCGCGGACCTCGACCGGGACCTGGTAGGTCGCACCACCGACGCGGCGGCTGCGGACCTCGAGGGCCGGCTTGACGTTGTCCAGCGCGCGCTTGAGCGTGACCACCGGGTCGGTGTCGGTCTTGGCGCGGGCGCCCTCGAGGGCGCCGTAGACGATCGCCTCGGCGACCGAGCGCTTGCCGTCGACGAGCACCTTGTTGACCAGCTGGGTCACCAGCGGCGACTGGTAGACGGGGTCGGCGACCAGCGGACGGCGCGGTGCGGGGCCCTTGCGCGGCATGTCAGCTCTTCTCCTTCTTCGCGCCGTAGCGGCTGCGGGCCTGCTTGCGGTTGCGGACGCCCTGGGTGTCCAGCGAGCCACGAATGATCTTGTAGCGCACGCCGGGGAGGTCCTTCACGCGGCCGCCGCGCACGAGCACCATGGAGTGCTCCTGCAGGTTGTGGCCGACGCCCGGGATGTAGGCGGTCACCTCGATGCCACTGGTGAGGCGGACGCGAGCGACCTTGCGCAGCGCCGAGTTCGGCTTCTTCGGCGTCGTCGTGTACACGCGGGTGCACACGCCGCGGCGCTGAGGGGAGCCCTTCAGTGCCGGGGTCTTGGTCTTCTCGACCTTGTCCTCGCGGCCCTTGCGGACCAGCTGGTTGATCGTGGGCATGGGTGGCCTGGATCTCCTACCTGCGCTGCGGTGGTGCTGTGGACGGTGCTGCTGTCGTGTCGCCGGTGCCGGTCCTGCCGGGGTCGGCCGCTGCCGGCCGCCACCCACCCTCCGGTCCCCGGGGTCGGGCGTGTCGCCCTTTCCGGAACCGGCCGGTGAGTCGAACCGGATCGGTCGCCCCCCGCGACTCGGCGCCGCCACCTCCGGCGACCGTCCTCGGGACGGTCCGGCCGGTGGGGACCCGCGGCCTGGAGGACGGACCTCCGGACACCCAGGCGCACCGCGAACGGGAGCAGGCCCAGGGCACCCTGGGCACGGCTCACCACGATACCCGCGTGCTCGGAGCCGGTCAAAGCCGGGTCCCGGGGCCCCGGGGCCCCGGGGCGGGCAGACGACCTGCCTCGCGAGGCGGCACCGGAGCAACGACGCGGGGCCCCGGGGCATTCCGGGCGCCGGCGGTCGGACGCGGCGGCGGGTGGCGAGGACTGTACCGCGGCACGGCCCGGGCGCCAGGGCTCCGACACCGTCCCGTGACACCCGACGCGGGCCGTGGGCCTCACGTGTCGTCCCGACGGGTGGTCCGCGCGCGGATTGTCAGCACTTCCCCCTACCGTCGGTCGCAATAGGGACACACACCGCAACGGAGGTCACCGTGCAGATCGACTCGGCGCGCGAGCTCAAGGCGCGTCTGTCCGCCCGGCTGGCCGAGGGCTTCTCCCCGGTCCGGGCCAGCGACCTGGGTGGCCGGCTGTGGACCCGCCCCGCGCTCGGCCTGGCCCCGGTCGCCCCCGGCCGGTTCCGCCTCGCCATCCGGGTGGCCGCGGCCGCCGACGCCCGGCTGCTCCTCGGCGACCTCGACGACGTGGTCCGCGCGGAGGTCGACGTCCGGGTGACCGGACCGATCGTGCCCCAGTCCTCCCCCGCCCCCGAGGCGCTGCAGCGGCGCACCCGCCCGCTGTTCCCCGGCCTGTCCGTGGCGCACCCGGCGGTCAGCGCGGGCACCCTGGGCGGCTTCGTCCGGCTCGGCGGCCGGCTGGCCGTCCTCTCCAACAACCACGTGCTGGCGGCGGGCGACGCGGCCGAGGTCGGCGACGCGGTCCTGCAGCCGGGACCGGCCGACGGCGGGACCGTCGCCGACCGGGTGGCCACCCTGACCGCGTTCCAGCGCCTGTCCGGCGGCCCGAACCGCGTCGACGCCGCGGTCGCCGTGCTCGACGAGGGTGTCGACGCCCAGCCCGGCCGGGTCCCCGGCGGCCCACTGGCCGCCACCGTGCCCGACGGGGTGGAGGTCGAGCCCGACGAGGAGGTCGAGAAGATCGGCAGGACCACCGGGCACACCCGGGGCCGGATCACCGCGGTCGAGGTCGACGGCGTCGCCGTGCAGTACGACGACGGTGTGCACGTGTTCGACGACCAGATCGAGATCGAGGGCCTGTCGGGCCCCTTCTCCAGCGGTGGGGACAGCGGCTCGGTCATCTGGCGGTCCAGCGACCGCGCGCCGCTGGCGCTGCTCTTCGCCGGCAGCACCGAGGGCGGGGGCAACGGCGCCGGGCTCACCTTCGCCAACCCGCTGTCCACCGTGCTGGCCACGCTCGGGGTCGAGTGGGTCGCCTGCTGAGTAGGACTCCTGGGACGGGACGCGTCACCCCCTGAGGTGAAGGGGTCCCCTCCTGGGCCGGGGGTATGTCGCTCCAGGCGGGGACGGGGCACCATGGGGAGGTGACCGAGCCCGCACGGCCGTCCGGGGACCCCCCACCTCCGGGCGACAGGCCTCCGGGCGTCAGCGAGGAGATCTCGTGACCGACCGTGCCGCCGCCCGTGCCGCCAAGAAGACCCTCACCGACCGGTTGTCCGCCCAGTCGGGCGTGGTCGGCATCGGCCTGGCCCGACGGGACACCGGCTACGTCGTCAAGGTCGACGTGGCCGACGTGGACGCGGCCGGCCGGGTCCCCGGTGACGTCGACGGCGTGCGGGTGGTCACCGAGGTCGTGGGGGCCATCCGCCCCCTGCGCAGCCGCACGGCCTGACCCGGGGCACCCGCTACGGTCCCGGTGGCGCCGACGCGGGCGCCGCCGACCAGAGGAGTGCAGGTGCGCATCGGCATCCAGGCCAGTTACGCGGGGGGTTTCCAGGAGACGGCGGCCGAGATCGTCGACCTGGAGGCCGCGGGGCTCGACCTGGCCATGTGCGCGGAGGTCTACACCTTCGACGCCGTGAGCCAGCTCGGCTACCTGGCCGCCGTCACCCAGCGGGTCGAGCTGATGAGCGCCATCCTGCCGATCTACAGCCGGACCCCCGCGCTGACGGCGATGACCGCCGCCGGGCTGGACTTCGTGTCCGGTGGCCGGTTCACCCTGGGCCTGGGCGCCTCGGGTCCGCAGGTCATCGAGGGCTGGCACGGCGTCCCCTACGACGCCCCCCTGCAGCGCACCCGCGAGGTGGTCGCGATCTGCCGCCAGGTCTGGCGGCGCGAGCGGCTCGTGCACGAGGGGCCCAAGTACACGGTGCCGCTGCCGGCCGACCAGGGCACCGGCCTGGGCAAGCCGCTCAAGCTGATCAACACCCCGGTCCGCGAGCGGATCCCGGTCATGCTCGCCGCCCTGGGGCCGAAGAACGTCGAGCTCGCCGCCGAGATCGCCGAGGTGTGGGAGCCGATCTGGTTCATGCCGGAGAAGGCCGACGCCGTCTGGGGCGACTCGCTGCGCGCCGGGAAGGCCAAGCGCGACCCCGAGCTCGGTGACCTGCAGGTCATCTGCGGTGTCCCGGTGGCCATCGGGGACGACGTCGACCACCTGCACGAGCGGGTGCGCCCGCACCTGGCGCTCTACGTCGGCGGCATGGGCGCCAAGGGCAAGAACTTCTACAACGACCTCGCCCGGCGCTACGGGTTCGAGGAGGCGGCCGACACCGTGCAGGACCTGTACCTGTCCGGGAAGAAGGACGAGGCCGCCGCCGCCCTGCCCGAGGACTTCGTCCGCAGGGTCTCGCTCATCGGGCCCGAGGGCCACGTCGCCGAGCGCGTCGCCGCCTACGCCGAGGCGGGCATCACCACCCTGGCGCTGCAGCCGCTCGACGACAGCCGTGAGGGCCGACTGCGCACCGTGGAGACCATGCGCCGGCTGGCCGACCGCTAGCCGGCAGTCGCCCGCGTTCCGTCACGTGACGGGACGCGGGCGGAGGTGGCTTGCGCCCACCGGGTGTCGCCGTCCTCCCTCACCGCAGCGGGTCCTCCCTCACCGTCGGTGGTCGGGGAGGACGCGCGATGATCAGGTCACCTGATCATCGCCACCAGACCCCACCCAAGCCCCGAGACGCGAGAGGGCCCCCGGACCGATCGGTCCGGGGGCCCTCGTCACGTGCTGCGGAGCATCAGCCCCGCCAGTCGTACTCCTCGAGGCGCACGGCCTCGCCGGAGCCCGACCCGAAGACGTCCGGGCTGTAGTACTGCCCGTCGTCGTACCCGGCCATCGTGTAGACGGCGGCGCGGGCCTCCTCGGTCGGCTCGACCGTGATGTTGCGGTAGCGGCTGATGCCCGTACCCGCCGGGATCAGCTTGCCGATGATCACGTTCTCCTTGAGGCCGAGCAGGCTGTCGCTCTTGCCCTGGATCGCGGCGTCGGTGAGCACCTTGGTCGTCTCCTGGAAGGAGGCGGCCGACAGCCACGACTCGGTCGCGAGCGAGGCCTTGGTGATGCCCATGAGCACCGGACGGGCCGAGGCCGGCTCGCCGCCCTCGGCGACGACGCGGCGGTTCTCGGTCTCGAACAGCGTCCGCTCGACCAGCGCACCGGGCAGGAACTCCGTGGCGCCCGAGTCGATGATGGTCACCCGCTTGAGCATCTGCCGGATGATCACCTCGATGTGCTTGTCGTGGATCGACACGCCCTGGCTGCGGTAGACCTCCTGGACCTCGCGGACCAGGTGCAGCTGCACCTCGCGCGGGCCCATGATCCGCAGCACCTCGTGCGGGTCCACCGCACCCTCGGTCAGCTGCTCACCGACCTCGACGTGGGCGCCGTCCTCGACCCGCAGCCGCGACCGGCGCGACAGCTTGTCGTAGACGACCTCGTCGGAGCCGTCGTCCGGGGTGATGGTCAGCTTGCGGAACTGCTCGCCGTCCTCGATCCGGACGGTGCCGGCCAGCTCGGCGATCGGGGCCTTGCCCTTGGGGACGCGGGCCTCGAAGAGCTCCACCACACGCGGCAGACCGTGGGTGATGTCCTCACCCGCGACACCACCGGTGTGGAAGGTGCGCATCGTCAGCTGGGTGCCGGGCTCACCGATGGACTGGGCGGCGATGATGCCGACCGCCTCGCCGACGTCGACCAGCTTGCCGGTCGCCAGCGACCGGCCGTAGCAGGTCGCGCAGGTGCCCAGCAGCGACTCGCAGGTCAGGACGCAGCGGACCTTGACCTCGCTCACGCCGGCGTCCACGAGGGCGCCGATGAGCACGTCACCGAGGTCGGAGCCGGCCTGGGCGATCAGCGTGCCGTCCTCGGCCGTCACGTCGGCGGCCAGGGAGCGGGCGTAGACGCCGGTCTCGACGTGCGGGTCGCGGGTCAGCTGACCGTCGACCACCGTCGCGATCGGCATGATGACGCCGCGCTCGGTGCCGCAGTCCTCCTCGCGGATGATGACGTCCTGGGAGACGTCGACCAGCCGGCGGGTGAGGTATCCGGAGTCCGCGGTCCGCAGGGCGGTGTCGGCCAGGCCCTTGCGCGCGCCGTGCGTGGAGATGAAGTACTCCAGCACGGACAGACCCTCCCGGAAGTTGGCCTTGATCGGCCGCGGGATGATCTCGCCCTTCGGGTTGGCGACCAGACCACGCATGCCGGCGATCTGGCTGATCTGCATCATGTTGCCTCGGGCGCCCGAGTTGACCATGACCCAGACCGGGTTGGTGGTCGGGAAGTTGTCCACCATCGCCTGGCTGACCTCGGCCCGCGCGCGGGTCCAGATCTCGATGAGCTCGCCACGACGCTCGGCGTCGGTGATGACACCGCGCTCGTACTGCCGCTCGATCTGCCGGGCCTCGGCCTCGTGCCGGTCGAGGATCTCCTGCTTGGCCGGCGGGGTGACGACGTCGTCGATGGCGATCGTGACGCCCGAGCGGGTGGCCCAGCGGAAGCCGGCCGACTTGAGGGCGTCCAGCGTCGCCGCGACCTGCACCTTGGGGTAGCGCTCGGCGAGGTCGTTGACGATCGCCCCGAGCTCCTTCTTCGGCACCTGGTAGTTGACGAAGCGGTAGTCCTCGGGCAGGGCCTCGTTGAACAGCACGCGGCCCAGGCTGGTCCGGACCAGCGCGGACTGACCGGGGGTCCAGTCCTCCGGCTGCTCCCAGGCCTCGTTGACCTTGCCGTTGTCGACGCCGAACACCTCGTCGAGGCGGATCAGCGCCCGCTCCTGCAGGCCCAGCGCACCCTTGTCGAACGCCATGATCGCCTCGGCGGTCGAGCCGTAGGCCGCCGGCTGGCCACCGTCGGCCTCGTACCGGCTGGGCACCAGGGTGGTCAGGTGGTACAGGCCCAGCACCATGTCCTGGGTCGGCGCGGTGATCGGGCGACCGTCGGCCGGGCTCAGGATGTTGTTGCTCGACAGCATGAGGATGCGGGCCTCGGCCTGCGCCTCGGCCGACAGCGGCAGGTGCACCGCCATTTGGTCACCGTCGAAGTCAGCGTTGAATGCGGTGCAGACCAGCGGGTGGATCTGGATGGCCTTGCCCTCGACCAGCTGCGGCTCGAAGGCCTGGATGCCGAGGCGGTGCAGCGTCGGCGCCCGGTTGAGCAGGACCGGGTGCTCGGTGATGACCTCCTCGAGCACGTCCCAGACGACGGGACGGGCGCGCTCGACCATGCGCTTGGCGCTCTTGATGTTCTGCGCGTGGTTGAGGTCGACCAGCCGCTTCATGACGAAGGGCTTGAACAGCTCCAGCGCCATCTGCTTGGGCAGGCCGCACTGGTGCAGCTTCAGCTGCGGGCCGACGACGATGACCGACCGGCCGGAGTAGTCGACGCGCTTGCCGAGCAGGTTCTGGCGGAACCGGCCCTGCTTGCCCTTGAGCAGGTCGGAGAGCGACTTCAGCGGGCGGTTGCCCGGGCCGGTGACCGGACGGCCGCGGCGGCCGTTGTCGAACAGCGCGTCCACGGACTCCTGCAGCATCCGCTTCTCGTTGTTCACGATGATCTCGGGCGCGCCGAGGTCGAGCAGCCGCTTGAGCCGGTTGTTGCGGTTGATGACCCGGCGGTACAGGTCGTTCATGTCGCTGGTGGCGAAGCGGCCACCGTCGAGCTGCACCATCGGGCGCAGGTCCGGCGGGATGACCGGGACGCAGTCGAGCACCATGCCCATGGGCGAGTTGCGCGTCTGCTGGAACGCCGCGACGACCTTCAGGCGCTTGAGGGCCCGCAGCTTGCGCTGGCCCTTGCCGTTGCGGATGGTGTCGCGCAGCGAGGCGGCCTCGGCGTCGAGGTCGAAGTCGGCCAGCAGCTTCTGCAGGGCCGCGGCACCCATGCCGCCCTCGAAGTACTCACCGAAGCGGTCGCGCAGCTCGCGGTAGAGGCCCTCGTCGGCGATGAGCTGCTTGACCTCCAGCTTGCGGAAGGTGTCGAGCACCTCCTCGAGGCGGTCGATCTCCCGCTGGGCGCGGTCGCGCAGCTGGCGCATCTCACGCTCGCCGCCCTCGCGCACCTTGCGGCGGACGTCGGACTTGGCGCCCTCGGCCTCCAGCTCGGCCAGGTCGGCCTCCAGCTTCTGCTGGCGGGCCTCGACGTCGGCGTCGCGGCGGTTCTCGAGGTTGGACTTCTCCGCGCTGATCTCGGCCTCGATGGTCGGGAGGTCGCGGTGGCGCGTCTCGTCGTCGACCGAGGTGATCAGGTACGCGGCGAAGTAGATGATCTTCTCGAGGTCCTTGGGCGCCAGGTCGAGCAGGTAGCCCAGGCGCGAGGGGACGCCCTTGAAGAACCAGATGTGGGTGACCGGCGCGGCCAGCTCGATGTGGCCCATCCGCTCGCGGCGGACCTTGGCCCGGGTCACCTCGACGCCGCAGCGCTCACAGATGATGCCCTTGAAGCGGACGCGCTTGTACTTGCCGCAGTAGCACTCCCAGTCCCGCGTGGGACCGAAGATCTTCTCGCAGAACAGACCGTCCTTCTCCGGGCGGAGGGTGCGGTAGTTGATGGTCTCGGGCTTCTTCACCTCACCGTGCGACCACTGGCGGATGTCGTCGCCGGTGGCCAGACCGATGCGGAGCTCGTCGAAGAAGTTGACGTCGAGCACTGAGTGGACCCCTTCCCGGGGGCTCGTTACTGCACTTCTAGCTGTTTGTCAGGGGCGCCGGCCGGCCCCGCTGCTCGGGGCCGGCCGGCGGTGCGATCACACGTCCTCGACGCTGGAGGGCTCGCGACGGGACAGGTCGATGCCCAGCTCCTCCGCGGCCCGGAACACCTCGTCGTCGGTGTCGCGCAGCTCGATCGCCTGCCCGTCGCCGGAGAGCACCTCGACGTTGAGGCACAGCGACTGCAGCTCCTTGAGCAACACCTTGAACGACTCGGGGATGCCCGGCTCGGGGATGTTCTCGCCCTTGACGATGGCCTCGTAGACCTTGACCCGGCCGAGGATGTCGTCGGACTTGATGGTCAGCAGCTCCTGCAGCGCGTAGGCCGCGCCGTAGGCCTGCATCGCCCAGCACTCCATCTCACCGAAGCGCTGGCCACCGAACTGCGCCTTACCACCCAGCGGCTGCTGCGTGATCATGGAGTAGGGGCCGGTCGAGCGGGCGTGGATCTTGTCGTCGACCAGGTGCAGCAGCTTGAGGATGTAGACGTAGCCGACCGAGATGGCCTCGGGGAAGGGCTCCCCGGAGCGGCCGTCGAACAGCCGCGCCTTGCCGGTCTCCTGCACCATCCGGTTGCCGTCGCGGTTCGGGGTCGTCGAGCCCAGCAGCCCGATGATCTCCTCCTCGCGCGCACCGTCGAAGACCGGCGTCGCGGTCCGCGTCCCCGGGGCGGCCGACTTCGCGGCCTCCGGCAGGTTGGCGGCCCAGCCGGGCGTGCCCTCGACGTCCCAGCCCTGCTTGGCGATCCACCCGAGGTGGGTCTCCAGGACCTGGCCGACGTTCATCCGGCCGGGCACGCCCAGCGGGTTGAGCACGATGTCGACCGGGGTGCCGTCCTCGAGGAACGGCATGTCCTCCTGCGGCAGGATCTTCGCGATGACGCCCTTGTTGCCGTGGCGGCCGGCGAGCTTGTCGCCGTCGGAGATCTTGCGCATCTGTGCGACGTAGACCCGGATCAGCTCGTTGACGCCGGCGGGCAGCTCGTCGCCGTCCTCGCGGGAGAACACGCGGACGCCGATGACCTTGCCGGACTCACCGTGCTTGACCTTCAGCGACGTGTCGCGGACCTCGCGGGCCTTCTCGCCGAAGATCGCGCGCAGCAGCCGCTCCTCGGGGGTCAGCTCGGTCTCGCCCTTCGGCGTGACCTTGCCGACGAGGATGTCGCCGGGGACGACCTCGGCGCCGATGCGGATGATGCCGCGCTCGTCGAGGTCGGCGAGGACCTCCTCGGAGACGTTCGGGATGTCCCGGGTGATCTCCTCGGCACCGAGCTTGGTGTCGCGGGCGTCGACCTCGAACTCCTCGATGTGGATCGAGGACAGGACGTCGTCCTGCACGAGGCGCTGCGACAGGATGATCGCGTCCTCGTAGTTGTGGCCCTCCCACGGCATGAAGGCGACGAGCAGGTTCTTGCCCAGCGCCATCTCGCCCTGGTCGGTGCACGGACCGTCGGCGATGACCTGGCCGACCTCGACCCGCTGGCCCTCGTCGACGACGGGGGTCTGGTTGATCGAGGTGCCCTGGTTGGAGCGGCGGAACTTCAGCAGCCGGTAGGTCTGCCGGGTGCCGTCGTCGGCCATGACGGTGACGTAGTCGGCCGTGGAGTCCTCGACCACACCGGCCTTCTCCGCCACGACGACGTCACCGGCGTCGACGGCGGCCCGCAGCTCCATGCCGGTGCCGACCAGCGGCGCCTCGCTGCGCAGCAGCGGGACGGCCTGGCGCTGCATGTTCGCGCCCATGAGCGCGCGGTTGGCGTCGTCGTGCTCGAGGAACGGGATCATCGCCGTCGCGACCGAGGTCATCTGCCGCGGCGAGACGTCCATGTAGTCGACCTCGGCCGGCGGCAGGTAGTCGACCTCGCTGCCCTTGCGCCGGACCAGCACGCGCTCCTCGGCGAAGCGGCCCTGCGCGTCCAGCGGCGAGTTGGCCTGGGCGACGACGAAGCGGTCCTCCTCGTCGGCGGTCAGGTAGTCGATCTGGTCGGTGACCGTGCCGTTCTCGACCCGCCGGTAGGGGGTCTCGATGAAGCCGAAGGCGTTGACCCGGCCGTAGGCCGACAGCGAGCCGATCAGGCCGATGTTCGGACCCTCGGGGGTCTCGATCGGGCACATCCGGCCGTAGTGGCTCGGGTGCACGTCGCGGACCTCCATGCCGGCCCGCTCACGGGACAGACCGCCGGGGCCCAGCGCCGACAGGCGGCGCTTGTGGGTCAGGCCCGCGAGGGGGTTGGTCTGGTCCATGAACTGCGAGAGCTGGCTGGTGCCGAAGAACTCCTTGATGGAGGCGACGACCGGCCGGATGTTGATCAGGGTCTGCGGCGTGATCGCCTCGACGTCCTGGGTCGTCATCCGCTCGCGGACGACGCGCTCCATGCGGGAGAGGCCGACCCGGATCTGGTTCTGGATCAGCTCACCGACGGTGCGCAGACGGCGGTTGCCGAAGTGGTCGATGTCGTCGACACCGTGGTCGGGCTCGCCGGCGTGCAGCCGCACGACGTACTCGATGGTGGCGACGATGTCGTCCTCGGTCAGCGTCGAGGTGCCCTGCGGGACGTCGACGCCCAGCTTCTTGTTGACCTTGTAGCGGCCGACCTTGGCCAGGTCGTAGCGCTTCGGGTTGAAGAAGAGGTTCTCCAGCAGCGCCTGCGCGCTCTCCCGCGTCGGCGGCTCGCCCGGCCGCAGCTTGCGGTAGATGTCGAGCAGGGCCTCGTCCTGCCCGGCGACGTGGTCCTTCTCCAGGGTGGCCAGCACCGTGGGCGACCACTGGAAGTGCTCGCGGATGCGGTCCTCGGTCCAGCCCAGCGCCTTGAGCAGCACGGTGACCGGCTGGCGGCGCTTGCGGTCGATGCGGACGCCGACGGTGTCGCGCTTGTCGACGTCGAACTCCAGCCACGCACCGCGGCTGGGGATCACCTTGGCGCTGAAGACGTCCTTGTCCGACGTCTTGTCCAGGGTCTTGTCGAAGTAGACGCCGGGGCTGCGGACCAGCTGCGAGACGACGACGCGCTCGGTCCCGTTGATGACGAACGTGCCCTTGTTCGTCATGATCGGGAAGTCGCCCATGAACACCGTCTGGCTCTTGATCTCGCCGGTGGTGTTGTTCATGAACTCGGCGGTGACGAACAGCGGCGCCGCGTAGGTCATGTCCTTGTCCTTGCACTCCTCGAGGGACGCCTTGACGTCCTCGAAGCGCGGGTTGGAGAAGGACAGCGACATCGAGCCGCTGAAGTCCTCGATCGGGGAGATCTCCTCGAGGATCTCGGCCAGGCCGCCGATGGCGGAGGCCTGGTCCTCGGGCGCCAGGGTGGCCTTCCACTCGGGGCTGCCGACCAGCCAGTCGAAGGAGGCGGTCTGCAGCGCCAGCAGGTCCGGCACCTCGAGGGGCTCGGAGATCTTGGCGAAGGAGACGCGCAGCGGCGCGCCGGGGATCTTCTGCTGGTCGGCCTCACCGGTGCGGGGGCCGGTCTGGGGAGCCTGTGACTGCTGGCCGTAGGGGCCGGCGTCGGTGGTGCGGGGGTTGATGCTGGTGGGGCGAGAGCCTGCCAAGATGCGTCCTTCCAAGGACCTCACGACGTGCGGGCGGTCGGTGCGGGTTCGTCCTGGGTCGTCGTCGGTGATGGCGGCGCCGTCCGCGGCGTCCGGCCCACTGTGTCGACGGGGAGGTCGACGGGGAGGTCCACGGGGGACCGGGCGATCCCGGGCACCCCAGGTGACCCGTCTCGGCGGGCAGGCAGTCGGAGGGCAGCGCAACAGGGAACCTTACCCCTGCTGACGCACGCTGTCCACGTCGGGGAGGTGGGGCGACCCACACCACACCCCCGGGAAGGACAGCGACTCTCGTCCGGGCGGTTCCGCGCGGCAATGATGCCAGTCCCCGGTGCCCGTTGTCTCCGCCACGCCGTCCGGCGGGCAGTCCCTGGCCGCACCTGACCCCCTTCGGCGTCCCGCGCGGCGGCCCCCAGCGGGGCGCGGGGAGCCCGGCCGGCGTCCTCGCGAGGGGTCGGCGGCCCTCGACCGGCCGGGGGCGGCAGGCGCGCCGCGCGGCCCGGGACGCCACAGGGGCCGCCCTCCCGGAGGAGGACGGCCCCTGTGGCGTACTCGGTGCTGCGGCCCGGCCTGGTGCGGCCGGGCGGGGTCACTCGAAGGTGACCGACCCGGCCGTGGGGACGGCCGGGCGGGGGGTCACTTGACGGTGACGGTGGCGCCGGCGCCCTCGAGGGCGGCCTTGGCCTTCTCGGCGGCGTCCTTGGCGACCTTCTCCAGGACGGGCTTCGGCGCGCCGTCGACCAGGTCCTTGGCCTCCTTGAGGCCGAGCGAGGTCAGGCCGCGCACCTCCTTGATGACCTGGATCTTCTTGTCGCCGGCAGCCTCGAGGATGACGTCGAACTCGTCCTGCTCCTCGGCGGCGGGGGCACCGCCGTCGCCACCACCGGCGGCCGGGGCGGCCGCGACGGCGACGGGGGCAGCCGCGGTGACCTCGAAGGTCTCCTCGAACTGCTTCACGAAGTCGGACAGCTCGAGCAGCGTCATCTCCTTGAACGCGTCGAGCAGCTCCGTGGTGGACAGCTTGGCCATGATCTCTCCTTGGGGGTCAGTCGGTGCTGGCCGCGGCGTCCGCGGCGTCAGCGGTGTCGGGGGTGGTGTCGGCAGCAGCGGTGTCGGCGGCGGGAGCGGCGGGGCCCTCGGCGGACTCCTTCTTCTCCTGCAGCGCGGCGGCCAGGCGGGCGACCTGCGACAGCGGGGCCTGGAACAGACCGGCGGCCTTGGTCAGGTTGCCCTTCATCGCGCCGGCCAGCTTGGCCAGCAGCACCTCGCGCGGCTCGACGTCGGCCAGGGCGGTGACCTCGGCGGGGCTGACGGTGCGGCCCTCGACGACGCCGCCCTTGACGACGAGCAGCGGGTTGGCGCGCGCGAAGTCGCGGATCGCCTTGGCGGCCTCGACGACGTCGCCCTCGATGAAGGCGATCGCGGTGGGGCCGTTGAGCAGGGGGGCCAGGTCGGTGTGGCCGACCGAGTCCGCCGCCCGCTTCGTCAGGGTGTTCTTGACGACGGCGTAGCTGCTGCCCGCACCGAGGGAACGGCGCAGCTGGGTCAGCTGCGCCACGGTCAGCCCGCGGTACTCGGTGAGCACGGCCGCGCTGGACTTCTGGAACCGCTCGGTGATCTCGTCGATCACCGCGGCCTTCGCCTGCGTGGGCATGGGCCTCCTCTCGTCTGACGGGCGACCGCTCGTGCGCCGTACGAGGGCGGGCGATCCCGGGCCCGGAGACGAGGAACGCCCCGGCGCAGGGCGCACGGGGCGAGGGACGCGGGCACGGGGCGCCGCGTCGATCGATCCGTCCTCCTGCGCGGGCCGCCCGGGGATCCGGGACCTTCGATCACACGCGGACGTGCGACGACCAGCGGTCGTGGGGGGAACGCCGCCAAGAGTACACGGGGTGGGAGTCCGGTCGTCCGGGCCCGGGTCAGCGCTCCCAGCCTCGCCGGACGCGTCCGATCCGGTGCCAGCCGCACCGGGCGAACCAGGACTCCGGGCCGAGATGGTCCTGCCCCAGAGCGACGAGGAACCGCCGTGTCCCGCCCAGCCGGAGCCACTCGGTCATGTGCGCCACCAGCCAGGTGCCGATCCCGGCACCGCGGGCGTGCTCGGCGACGTGCAGCTCGGCCAGGTCGGCCCAGCCGTGCAGGCGGGAGAGGCTGCCGCCGCGGGTGTGGTCGTCCTGGGCCTCCACGGAGCCGACGACCTCGCCGTCGAGGACCGCGTCGAAGCCGGCGGCGGTGAGGACGCCGGCCACGTGGGGCCAGGCCTCGGGGATGCCGTGGGTGGCCGGCGTGGGGAGGTCGCCGTCGGCGAAGCACCGCCGCACTCCCCACCCGGCCAGCGACCGCAGGCAGGCCGCCGCCAGCGCCTCGCCCGGCGGGCTGGTGCGCCGGCCAGCAGACGAGCCGGGCGATCTCGCCGGCGCCCCGCCGGTCCGGTGCGACGTCGGCATCCGCGGTGACGGCGCCGGTGCGGACCGTGGCAGCGCGACCGGTTGCCGCGCGAGATCTGCACACTCGCCGCCGTCGGGAGGCTGGTGCACCCGAGTGTGCAGATCTGGCCGCAGAGACGACGGAGGCCCCGCAGCAGACGCTGCGGGGCCTCCGGGTGTCGCTGCCCGGTCAGGCGGTGGGCTCGTCCACCAGCATGTTGCGGGTGCGGTTCGGGTCGACCGGGATGCCCGGGCCCATGGTCGTGGAGATGGTGACCTTCTTCAGGTACCGGCCCTTGGCCGCGGCGGGCTTGGCCCGCAGGACCTCGTCGAGGGCGGCGGCGTAGTTCTCGACCAGCTTCTCCTGGTCGAAGGAGGTCTTGCCGATCACCAGGTGCAGGTTGGCCTGCTTGTCGACGCGGAAGTTGATCTTCCCGCCCTTGATGTCGTTGACCGCCTTGGTGACGTCGGGCGTCACCGTGCCGGTCTTCGGGTTGGGCATCAGGCCACGCGGGCCGAGGATGCGGGCGATCCGGCCGACCTTGGCCATCTGGTCGGGCGTGGCGATCGCCGCGTCGAAGTCCAGGAAGCCGCCCTGGATGCGCTCGATGAGGTCGTCGCTGCCGACGACGTCGGCGCCGGCGGCCTCGGCCTCGGCGGCGCGGTCACCGGTCGCGAAGACGATCACGCGCGCGGTCTTGCCGGTGCCGTGGGGCAGGTTGACCGTGCCGCGGACCATCTGGTCGGCCTTGCGCGGGTCGACGCCCAGGCGCATGGCCACCTCGACGGTGGCGTCGTAGGTGGTCGGCGAGGTCTCCTTCGCCAGACCGGCCGCCTGCAGCGGGCTGTAGAGCGACTCGCGGTCGACCTTGGCCGCGACCTCGCGGTACTTCTTGCCGTGATTCGCCATGGTGGTGTCCTCTCCCCCGGGACGAGCCGGGGATCGTGTGGTGCGCGGGCCTGGCGCGGCCCTCCCACGAGTGCGCAGACGGGTCCGTGCGGACCCGGTGGTGCAACGCCGCCGTCGTCCGGCGGCTTCCGTCTCAACCCTGGACGGTGATGCCCATCGACCGGGCGGTGCCGGCGATGATCTTCTCCGCCTCGTCGAGCGAGTTGGCGTTGAGGTCGGCCATCTTGGTCTGGGCGATCTCGCGGACCTGGTCGCGCGTGACGGTGGCGACCTTGGTCTTGTGCGGCTCACCCGACCCCTTCTCGACACCGGCGGCCTTGAGCAGCATGCGCGCTGCCGGCGGCGTCTTGGTGACGAAGGTGAACGAGCGGTCCTCGAAGACCGAGATCTCGACCGGGACCACGTTGCCGCGCTGCGACTCCGTGGCGGCGTTGTACGCCTTGCAGAACTCCATGATGTTGACGCCGTGCTGGCCCAGCGCCGGACCCACGGGCGGGGCGGGGGTGGCCGCACCGGCGTTGATCTGGAGCTTGATGACCGCGGTCAACCGCTTCCTGGGGGGCATGACTTCTTCCTTCTGTCTGACTGGGACGTCGTGGTCCGGGCTGGAAGGCCTCGGTGCAGGGACCCCGCCCCGCGCGGAGCGTGGGGTGGGGGGCACCGAGGTCCTACAACTTGGCGACCTGGGTGAACGAGAGCTCGACCGGCGTCTCCCGGCCGAAGATGGAGACCAGCACCTGCAGCTTCTGCTGCTCGGCGTTGATCTCGTTGATCGTCGCCGGGAGGGTGGCGAAGGGGCCGTCCATGACGGTCACCGACTCGCCGATCTCGAAGTCGACGACGGTCGTCGGCGCCGCGGCGGCGGCCGGCGAGGCGGTCTCGGCGACCTTGGCCGCCTGCGGCGGGGTCGCCGGGACCAGCAGGTTGACGACCTCGTCGATCGACAGCGGCGAGGGCCGGGAGGTGGCGCCGACGAAGCCGGTGACGCCGGGGGTGTTGCGGACCGCGCCCCACGACTCGTCGTTGAGGTCCATGCGGACGAGCAGGTAACCGGGCAGCTTCTTCCGGTTGACCTGCGTGCGCTTGCCGTTCTTGATCTCGGTGACCTCCTCGGTGGGCACCTCGATCTGGAAGATGTAGTCCTCCATGTCCAGCGACTGGATGCGGGACTCGAGGTTGGTCTTCACCTTGTTCTCGTAGCCCGCGTAGGAGTGGATGACGTACCAGTCGCCGAACTGGGTGCGCAGGGTGCGCTTGAGCGTCTCGCGCGGGTCCTCGTCCTCGGCCGCTGCCTCGGCCAGCGCCTCGGTGACGATCGGGTCGTGGTCGGGGGCGGGCGCGGCGAGCGGGTCGCCGACGAGGCTGTCGCGGCCGCCGCTCTCGACCACCGGGGTCACGTCGGCGACGCCGGTGGCGGTGTCCTGGCCGGAGGTGTCGACCGAGCCCTCGGCGGAGCCGGTCTCGCCGGCGCCGGTCTCGAGGTCGACGCTGCCGCGCACGTCCATCCGCTGGTCGTCGAGGTCGATGGCCTCGACGTCGCTGTCGGTGTCGAAGGGCTCGCGGGGGTCGGTCACGGGGTTCTCTTCCTTGTCGGGGTGCGTGCAGGCGCGGGGGCGGGTCAGCCGAAGACGGCGAGCACGCCCTGCGCGAAGAGGATGTCCAGGCCCGCGACCAGCGCGACGATGAAGGCCACGAAGAGGATCACGACGGTGGTGTAGGTGACCAGCTCGCGACGGCCCGGCCAGATGACCTTGCGCAGCTCGGCGACCACCTCGCGGAGGAAGCGGCGCAGGCTGCGGCGCTGACGGACCTCGGTGGCCCGGGCGCGCTGGGCGGCGGCCCGGGAGCGCGTGCCGCCGTCCTCGGTCGCGCGGCCGGCGGGACGGCTGCCGGCGGCGCCGCTGCCGCGGGCGGCACGGCGGGTGCGCGGTGCGGCGGTCCCGTCCTCGTCGTCGTCGCCGGCGGCGATGCGGCCACCGCGCCGGCGGGTGGGCGCGGGCACGACCTTCTGCTCGTCGGCCTCGGCCTCGGCGGCGATCTCGGCCTCGGCGGCCTCGAGCTCGGCGGCGTCCTCGACGCCGGGGGCCTCCCGGTCGAGCTGCTCGTCGGTCAGCTCGGCGTCGGAGGCGGTGCGGGGGTCCTCCCCGCGGCCCGGCTTCTCGTCGCTCACTGCGCCTCGCTCGCGTCGTGGTGGTGGCCGCTGGTGTCGGGCCCTGGGGTCTGGTGCGTCACGGGCTGGTGCGTCCCGTGCGGCGCCGTCCGTGCCGGCGCACGGTCGGTGCCGGGTCGTGCTGCCCACCGGCACGGCCGGCGGCACGGGCAGGGGTGACAGGACTTGAACCTGCAGCCTGCGGTTTTGGAGACCGCTGCTCTGCCAATTGAGCTACACCCCTAGTGCCCGGGAGCGCGCCGCGCGGGCGGCGGCTCCGGGCTGCCCCGGGGCGGCCTGGCCCGCCGTCCGGCGCGGTCCCCCCGGGATCGGAGGCACGCCGGTGGCGGGGTCGATCACCCCAGGGCCGCCAGTGTACGGGACCGCGACCGGCGCCCGTGACCGCGCTCCGGCCGGCGCCCCTCCGGACGGGTGCGACGGGTCCAGCGTGGTCGGCGAGCGCCTCCTCGACGGCACGGCACTCGACCGCGGCGCGTGGCGGACGGTCGAGGTGGTGGCGGCGACGTCGGTCCCGCACGTGCGGCTGCGCCGGACCGTGGACTGCCGGACCGCGGACTGACGGGGCCCACCCGGGCGTCCTCCGACATGATGGGGACATGACCGCCGTCTCCCCGTCGGAGTCCGCCACCCTCTCCCCCGCCGAGCGCCGCGTGTCGCGGCGCATCGGGTCCATCGCCGAGTCCGCGACCCTCGCGGTCGACGCCAAGGCGAAGGCGCTCAAGGCGGCGGGCAAGCCGGTCATCGGCTTCGGGGCCGGCGAGCCGGACTTCCCGACGCCGGACTACGTCGTCGAGGCCGCCGTCGCCGCCTGCCGCCAGCCGGCGATGCACCGCTACACCCCGGCCGGGGGGCTGCCGGCGCTCAAGGAGGCGATCGTCGCCAAGACCGCCCGGGACTCGGGCCTGTCGGTCACCCCGGCCCAGGTGCTGGTCACCAACGGCGGCAAGCAGGCGGTCTACGAGGCCTTCGCCACGATGCTCGACCCCGGCGACGAGGTGCTCGTCCCGGCGCCGTACTGGACCACCTACCCCGAGGCCATCGCGCTGGCCGGCGGCGTGCCGGTGCCCGTGGTGGCCGACGAGCAGAGCGGCTACCTGGTCTCGGTGGCGCAGCTGGAGGCCGCCCGCACCGAGCGGACCAAGGTCCTGCTGTTCGTCTCGCCGTCCAACCCGACCGGCGCCGTGTACCCGCCCGACCAGGTGGAGGCCATCGGCCGCTGGGCGCTCGAGGCCGGGCTGTGGGTGCTCACCGACGAGATCTACGAGCACCTCACCTACGACGGCGTGACCGCGCCGTCGATGCCGGTCCTCGTCCCCGAGCTGGCCGACCGCTGCGTCGTCGTCAACGGCGTGGCCAAGACCTACGCGATGACCGGCTGGCGGGTGGGCTGGATGGTCGGCCCGGCCGACGTCGTCAAGGCCGCCACCAACCTGCAGTCGCACGCCACCTCCAACGTCGCCAACGTGTCGCAGGCCGCCGCGGTGGCCGCGCTCACCGGTGACCTGTCGGCGGTGGCGGAGATGCGGACGGCGTTCGACCGTCGGCGGAGGACGATCGTGTCGATGCTGCGGGAGATCCCCGGCGTGGCCTGCCCCGAGCCGCAGGGCGCCTTCTACGTCTACCCGTCGGTCAAGGCGCTGCTCGGCCGTCCGATCGGGGGCCGGACGGCGTCGGACAGCGTGGAGCTCGCCGAGATCGTGCTGGAGCAGGCGGAGGTCGCCGTCGTCCCCGGGGAGGCGTTCGGGACCCCCGGTTACCTGCGGATGTCCTACGCGCTCGGCGACGACGACCTGGTGGAGGGCGTCAGCCGCATGCAGCGGCTGCTCGGCAGCGCCGGCTGACGGAGCCGGCCTCCCGGGCGCTCAGTCGGGGAGGTCGGCCCGGTCGAGGGCGCCGGCGCGCACGAGGACGTCGAGGGCGGCCGGGAGGTCGGCCAGGGCCGCGGCCAGGTCCTCGGGCGTGGCGATCGTCCACGCGCTGGCCTGCACGTAGCAGCGCAGCGCCGCGTCGAAGGCCTCCGGGCCGGCGGCCCGGCGGGCGGCCAGCAGGGCGGCGCCGCCCTTGCCGTAGACGACGTCGAAGTAGGTGCCGGTGTCGTCGAACTTGTCCATCGACGCGCCGACGTCGCCCGGGACGGCCAGCGCCCTGTCCTGCGCCGCCTGCGGCGCCTGGTCGTCGAGGGACTCGGCGTAGGTGGCGAACGCCTCGTCCAGCCACGGGTCGCGGAACTGCGAGTCGCCGACCATCCCGTAGAACCACATGTGCGCGACCTCGTGCTCGAGGACCACCCGGCCGGCGCCGGCGAGCAGGATCGAGCTCGGGTACTCGATGCCGCCGCCCTCGTCGGGCAGCAGCGGCACGGTGAGGGTGGCGTAGGGGAACGCGCCGAAGCGGTCGGCCAGGGCGGTGACGTCCTCGCCGGCCCAGTCGGCGAGCTCGCCGGGGCCGATCCCGGCGTCCGGCAGCACCCCGGTGGTGATCTCCACGCCCGCCGGGGTGGTGAGCGTGGCGGTGCGGAACTCCCCGGCGGCCACGCTGACGTCGCGGGCCACCGGCTCGTGCGAGGTCCAGGTACGGCGCCCGTCCTCGGGCGCGGTGGGCTCGTCCTGGTCACCGGTCATCAGCACGGTGAGCTCCTCGGGCACCGAGACGCTGACCGTGGTGTCGGCGACCGGGCTGGTGGCGGTCTCGCCGAGGATGCCGACGAACGGGTCGCGGGCCCAGCCGACGCCGGGCTCCCACGCCAGCAGCGGGAAGCCGCTGGCCCACCAGGAGGCGCCCTCGACCGCGCCGAGCCGCTCGAAGCCGCGCTCGCCGAGGGCGACGGTGAAGTCCAGCTCCACCTCGGTGGACTCCCCCGCCCCGAGCCCGTCGTCGAGCGTCACCACGTAGAGGCCACCGGGCTCCTCGGCGCCGGCGTCCTCGTAGCCGGACCGGTCGACGTCGTCGCCGCGGACGTCGTCGACGGTGAGCCGGTTGCCGAGCCCCGCCGCGCCGGGGCCGTTGGGCACCAGCCGGAAGACCATCTCCCCGGTGGCGACGTCCGGGGTGAAGACGACGGTCTCGGTTCCGGTGACCCTGCGCAGGTCGTCGGAGAGCCGGAAGTCGAGGTCGACGACGGGGCGGTCGGGGTCGGGCTCGGCCCGCCCGCCCGGGCAGCCCTCCTGGTCACCGGCCGGCGACGACGGGGCGGCGCCCCGGCCGGCCGCGTCCCGCTCGGCGGCGAGGGTCTGGGCGAAGGACGTGCAGCCGGTCAGCAGGAGCAGCGCGACGGCGGCGGGCACCACCCGCCGGGCGGTCATGCCAGGGCGACGGTGGCGCGGGCCAGCGAGAGGACCTTCTCGCCGCCGCTGGTGACCGTGAGGTCGACGCGCACCCGGCCGGCGTCGAGGACGGCCCCGACCTTCCCGCGGACGGTGACCTGGGCGCCGGTCTCGTCGTCGGGGACGACGACGGGGCGGCTGAAGCGGACCTGGTACTCGACCACCGCGCCCGGGTCGCCGGCCCAGTCGGTGACCGCGCGGGCGGCCAGACCCATCGTGAGCATGCCGTGGGCGATCACCCCGGGCAGGCCGACGGAGGTGGCGACCCGGTCGCTCCAGTGGATCGGGTTGAGGTCCCCGGAGGCGCCGGCGTAGCGGACCAGGTCGGCGCGGGTCACCCGGTGGGTCTGCTCGGGCAGCTCGGTGCCGACGGCGACCTCGGCGGCGCGCGGCCGGGCGGTCACGCCGTCCCCCGCGCCACGAGCAGGGAGGTGGCGGTGCAGACGGCCTCGCCGTCCTCGGTGGTGACGTCGACCCGGGTGGTGAGCATGTCGTTGCCGGCCACGCTCCGGACCGCCTCGATGGTCGTCGTGCTCACCAGCCGGTCGCCGGCCCGGATCGGGCGGTGGTGGGTGAAGCGCTGCTCGCCGTGCACGACCCGGCTGTAGTCGAGGGCCACCTCGGGGTCGGCCAGCACGACGTCGGCCGCGCCGAGGGTGACCACGATGGCGAAGGTGGGCGGCGCGACGACGTCCGGGTGGCCCAGCGCGCGGGCCGCGTCGGGGTCGGTGTGCGCGGGGTCGGCCGCGCCGACGGCGGCGGCGAACTCGGCGATCTTCGCGCGGCCCACCTCGTAGACGGCGGAGGGCGGGTAGCCGCGCCCGACCAGTCCTGCGTCCAGCGCCACTCCCGCCCTCCCTCGTCCCTCGCCGGCCTGCGTCAGCGGGTCTCGCGGTGGACCGTGTGCTTCTTGTCCGTGGGGCAGTACTTCTTCAGCTCGAGCCGGTCGGGGTCGTTCCGACGGTTCTTGCGGGTGATGTAGTTGCGGTTCTTGCACTCCTGGCAGGCCAGGGTGATCTTCGGACGGACGTCGGTGGCTGCCATGGGGGCTCTCCTCGCCTTGTCGATACCGGCCCGCAGCGGGCCGGGGATCCGTGGCGGCGGGAGCCGACACGGCGACGGACCCCGGGGAGCCGGGGTCCGTCTGGGGTAGCGGTGACCGGATTTGAACCGGTGACACAGCGATTATGAGCCGCTTGCTCTGCCTGGCTGAGCTACACCGCCGGGAGGACCGCGCGGCCCGGTCTCGCGACTGGACCGGTGGTCGGAGCCCCTTTACGGAATCGAACCGTAGACCTTCTCCTTACCATGGAGACGCTCTGCCGACTGAGCTAAAGGGGCGTGCTCGAAGAGCCGTCGAGGACTATACCCGACGCCCTGCGACCCCCCTGCAGGGGCCCGCCGCGACCCCGGGTGCGGGGGCGCGGGGCCCTCCCTCAGGCGCGGACGAACAGCCGGCGGTGCTGGGCACCGGGAGCGACGGACCGGACGCCGGTGCGGGCGAGCAGCCAGCTCTCCAGCCGCTCGTCGGGCAGCGGTCGGCTGACCAGGAAGCCCTGGAGCTTGTCGCAGCCCATCTCGGTGAGCAGCTTGCGGGTCAGCTCGTCCTCGACGCCCTCGGCCACGACCAGGAGGCCCAGGTTGTGGGCCAGCTCGATGATCGAGCGGGCGATGAACGTCGCGTCCTGGCTGGTGGACATCCCCAGCACGAAGGACTTGTCGATCTTCACCTCGTCGATCGGCAGCTGTCGCAGCTGGGACAGCGACGAGTAACCCGTGCCGAAGTCGTCCATGGACAGTCGCAGGCCCAGGGCGTGCAGCTCGGCCAGGACGTTGCTGGAGCGCACCGAGTCGTCGATGACGCTGCCCTCGGTGAGCTCGAGGATGAGCAGCTCGCCGGGGACGCCGTGGCGGCGCAGCGCCCGCTGCACCCGCTCGACCAGGTCCGGCTCGGTGAGGCACCGGGCGGAGAGGTTCACCGCGACCGACAGGGCGATGTCCTGGTCGAGCCAGCGGCGGCAGCGGGCCAGCGCCAGGTCGAGGACGTGGTCGGTGAGCGGGCCGATCCGGCCGATCTGCTCGGCGAGGTGGATGAAGTCGTCCGGCGGGATGGCCCCGAAACGCGGGTGGGCCCAGCGGACCAGCGTCTCGACCGAGACGATGTCGGAGGTCCGGGCGTCGATGATCGGTTGGAAGACCACGCTGATCTGCCCGTCGGCCATGGCCTGCTCGAGCTCGGTGCCCAGCTGCAGGCGGCGCAGGCTCTGCTGGTCGAGCACCTGGTGGTAGCTGGCCACGCGGCCACCGCCCCCGTCGCCGGCGGCCAGGAGCGCGACGTCGGCTCGCTGCATGAGCGTGCCGGAGTCGGTGCCGTGCACCGGCGCCGCGGCGACGCCGACGGTGAGCGTGACCTCCAGGTCCAGCCCGGCCACCCGGGCCCGGGTGGAGGTGGCCTCGCGCAGCCGGCGGGCAGCCCGCTCGGCCGCGGCCAGCGACAGTCCCGGCAGCAGGACGGCGAACTGCTCGCCCTCCATCCGGGCCACCAGGGCGTCGGGCGGCGCGTGCTCGCGCAGCAGACCGGCGGTGACCAGCAGCAGCTCGTCGGCAGCTGCGTGCCCGAGGGTGTCGACGATCTCGGTGTGGTTGTCCAGGGCGGCCAGCACCAGGCCCAACCGGGCGCCGACGGGGTCGGCGGTGAGCACCTGGTCGATCTCGGTGGCCAGCCGCTGCCGGTTGGGCAGGCCGGTGAGCCGGTCGTGGTCGGCGTCGTAGCGGATCTGGGTGAGCAGCTGCTGCTGGCGGATGGCCGCGTTGACGTGGGTGAGCATCGAGTCCAGCGCGGAGCGGTCGCCCTCGGAGAAGGAGACGACGTCGCTGCGCCGGTCGCACACCTCGAGGTAGCCCGGCTCACCGGCGGCCGTGGCGATGGGGGCACCGAGGACCTCCTCGGCACCGCGGCGGGCGAGGGCGGCCGCCTCGTCGGGAGTCGCCCGCCCCTCGGCGACCAGCACGGGACCGGTGTTGCCCGGTTCCAGCGCACGGCGCCGCAGGACGTCGTCGGGGTTCCCGGGGCCCTCGTAGTGCGCGGACCCCTGGTCCCCCACCACGACCAGGCGCGGGGCCTCGTCGAGGTAGGGCGGCAGCCAGAGTGCGACGCGGTCGGCGTTGAGGAGTTCTCGGACGGCCTCGACCATGCGCCGGGTGCCGTCCCCGTGGGAGCTGACCTGTTCCACCTCCCGCGCGAACTCGTACACCTGCTGCACGGTGCGCCGCTCCCGCAACGCCGAGGCGGAGAGCCGGAAGACGGCGATCATCGCCACGAGGACCGGGAGGATGAGGAGCCAGGCCCAGGTGTTGGACCGCGTGAGGAGCAGCGCCCCGACCCCGGCCGCGACGCTCAGCGGACCGACGACGAACTGCGGCACGAGAGCACCGACCCAGAACCGCCGGCCTGGTCGACCGTCGGTCAGCGTGATGATGGCGGCGACGAAGACGGCCGACACGACATCGGCGATGGTGACGGCCACCACGAGCGCGGCCCACGTCAGCGGCGAGGCGAGGTCGCGGTCGGGGAACAGCTGCAGGACCGCTACGGCGGCGGTCACCTCCATGACCGCGAGTGCGACGTTGAAGACGGTCTTGTGAGGTGCGTACTGCTGCCGCAGGAGGACCACGATCACGGCGACGCTCCGGACGATGGCAGTCCACAGGCCTCCGATCTCGACCAGGCTGATGACGACGACCAGCTCGATCGGCGTCAGCGAGAAGGTCTGCCGTCGTACCTCGAGGTCCAGCTTCACCGACTCGGTGACCACGAAGGCCACGAACACCGCCGACACGGCTAGGACGGACGGAGCCGTCAGGGCGGAGGACAGCACGAGCACACCGAGGACCACCGCCAGCAGGGTCATGCCGCCGACGGGTAACCAAGGCCGCGGTACAGACACGACGTGCTGATCGGGATCCGGAGGCGAGGGCTCGCGGTGCTCCGCAACAGGAGCCTGGGACTCGGCCAACGGGACCCTGTCTGTTAGATGGGCGACGTCGGCCGAGGCTAACAGCGTCAGCAGGGGCCGTCTTCACCCCTCGGAGGCAGTTGCGGTGGGTCGGCGTCCACCCCCTCGCGAGCTCCGAGGTCACCTGCTCCAACGGTTACCGCGGCTCCAGCGGTTACCCCGGCTCCACCGGTTGCCGCGCGCGGACTCGGTCGTGGACGTGGTGGTGCTCATGGCGCCTCCTCAGGCATGGAAGACAGCTCTCCTGGTGCGGCTGTCACCGAGGCGCGGGGGCAGAGCGTCGTTCGTCACGGACCGCGCCTGGAGCGTTGCTGCCCTCACTCGGGCGTGGCAAGCACAGAGAATGACCAAAAGGTGACACGCCGTTATCTCTTCACAGGGCGTGTCTCTGACTCTTCCGTGTGTCACCGCATCAGGTGACGGATGACCACGAGGGACGGACCCTCCTGTGGAGAGGCGGTCCTCGACAGGACGGCGGCCCTAGGCTGCGCGCCGTGCCAGCGGGGACGGGGGCGGCCGACGCCGACCGGGAGCGGGGCTCGGCCCTGCCGCTCGTGCTCGTCTGCTGGCTCGTGGCGGCGTTCACGGCCCTCGGCGCGATCGCGGCGTCCGACGCCTTCCTCGAGCGACAGGACGTGCAGACGGTCTGCGACGGCGCCGCGCTGGCCGCGGCCAACCGCACCGACGAGGGACGCGTCTACGCGACCGGGGTCGGTGACTCGCTGCCGCTGACCACCGAGACCGCCCGCGGCGCGGTCGCCGACCACCTGGCCGACGGCGGCACGGGCCTGGACGCCTGGTCGGCCGAGACCGATGGCGCGGAGGTCACCGTCCGCTGCGCGCGGTCGGTCGAGATCGCCTTCGGCTGGCTGTTCCTCGGCGGCCGGCCCCTGGAGGTCACCGCCGTCGCCAGCGCCCGGGCTCCCACGCTCCCCTGACCGGTCCCGAACACGACAGCGGCCCCCGACCTGCCGGTCGGGGGCCGCTGCACGGGGGTGGCGGGTGAAGGATTCGAACCTTCGTAGGCTAAGCCGACGGATTTACAGTCCGCTCCCATTGGCCACTCGGGCAACCCGCCGTGGTCCCACGGGGAGAGAGTACAAGACGGGCCGGCGACGGCCCGACGGGTCCCGCGCCGGGTCGCCCCGCGCGGGGGGATGGAGCAGAGATGGCCGACGCGTCCTTCGACGTCGTGAGCAAGGTCGACCGCCAGGAGGTCGACAACGCGCTCAACCAGGCCGGCAAGGAGCTGTCCCAGCGCTTCGACTTCCGCGGCACGAACGCGGCCATCGCGTGGGCCGGCGAGGAGGGCGTCACCGTCACCGCCGACACCGAGGAGCGCGTGGTCGCCGCCCTCGACGTCTTCAAGGAGAAGCTCGTCAAGCGCGGCATCTCGCTGAAGTCCCTGGACGCCGGCGACCCGCAGTCCTCGGGGCGGACCTACAAGATCTCCGCGCGCATCAAGCAGGGCATCGAGTCCGACACCGCCAAGAAGATCGCGAAGATCATCCGCGACGAGGGCCCGAAGGGCGTGCAGGCGCAGGTCCAGGGCGACCAGCTGCGCGTGAGCGGCAAGAAGCGCGACGACCTGCAGACGGTGCAGCAGCTGCTGCGCGGCAAGGACCTCGACGTCGCCCTGCAGTTCGACAACTACCGCTGACCGACAGTATCCGCGCAGGTCAGCGCGGTGATGACCTGGTCAAGTCCGCACACAGTCCGCAAGTCGGCGGACTGCCGCGACCGTGACGGCGCTGTCCCGGCGGCCTCGGAAGCCCCGCCGTGGTGTTACGCCTGCCGTCCCGGGCGGGGCGCCGCGGGCTCTATGGACACCGAGAGATCCGGTCCGGTGGCTGCTCGTTCGTCCGCCCACCCACCCCTGTCGGAGTGATCGGGTACTCAACGGCCGGGCCGTGCGTCGGACGGGTACCGCCTGCCCGCCGGGGTTGTGACGCCTCCGCTCACACGCCTCGGCACAGTGCAGGGCCGGCCCTCGGCGGACCGTTGCGTCCTCCCGGGCGCACCAGCCGGGGGCGGGTGACGGTGCGGCGGTCGGTGTTGGTCAGGCTGACCTGCAGCTGACACCGCGCCGAAAAGCTGGGCGGCTCTGTTCGCAGAACGTGGAGTCCAGCGCACGGCTGCGCCGCCGGGCGGGATGTGGCCTGGACAGCGCTGATGAACGTCCCACCGGAGCGATGCGCCGTCGCCAGTCCCGCCTTTGGCCCAGCACCATGCGATGGCGTCCGGAATGCCCAGCAGCTGGTCAGTGGCGGCTCGGCGGTGTTCGTAGTGCAGGCTGGTGGTCCCGGTAGCTCGCGTGTGGGCATAGAGGCAGCGCCGGTCCCAGTCCAGGAGCGAGTCGTCCTGCTCGAGGATCAGCATGCTGCCGGGATGGGGTGTGACGTCATCGACCACAGCGCGGAGGCAGGCCTGGCGAGCATCCAGTTCACGGCCGTAGCGGCGACTGGTGTCATAGACGTTCGCCCGGATGCCGGCCCCGACCAGACTGGCGGCGATGACCTTGCGGAGGGGATCGCTCTCCTTAGTCATGTGCAGCGGCTGACCCTTCAGGACCAGCCCACGCATCAGCGAGCGCACCTACGTCAGCAGCTCTCCGGGGTGGTGGATGCTAGCCACCAGGAGATAACCGCCCCGCTTCGACTCGTCGACGTACACGTGTCGGGTCACGTGGCACCGGGCTGCTGCTCGTGCGCGGGGACTCCGTCTGCCACGACCACGACGGCGTGGCCGCTGCCCGCCGCGGCGGCGCACTCAATCACACCGATCGTCAGGCCCGGCTCCTGGCGCACCACCCGGAGCGGCTCATCGTCGCCGGCCTGGTTGATCTCGTCCTCGGGCAGGAGCCGGGCACAGAGCGCCGCCATGTCGAGCCGCTGGTTCGGCGTGCCCTTGAGGTAGCCGCAGGAAGAGTCGGAGCCGTCCACGTGGATGTTGGTGCGCACTTCCTGGCCTGTCAGAGTGACGTGGTCCGTGGAGCGTCGTCGGTGGCGCGGAGCGCGGCGGCCATCAGGTCACCGACCGCGGCTCGCGTGCGGTCCTCGGCCGTGGGCCACAGGTGGGAGTAGACGCTGAGGGTGATCGTGGCCGAGGAGTGTCCCAGCGCCCGCTGCACCGTCACCACGTCGCACCCCGACGCGATCAGACCGCTGGCGTAGAAGTGCCTGAGGTCGTGCAGCGTGTACCCATCGAGTCCGGCCACCTTGCGGACCTGCCGCCACTGGTGCCCCGCCGAGTTGCGGTTCAGCGGCACGCCTGCGTTGGAGAACAACCAGTCCCCCGGCCGGACACCGGTGCTCCGCAGGTGCTCCGCGAGCAGGGTGACGAGCTCGGCCGGGATGTAGACGACCCGTTCGGACCCGAACTTGGGCGCCACGGGCTCGGTCGTCGCGCTGGTCTCGCCCTGCAGCTGGCGACGGACGGCGATCGTGCGGCGCAGGAAGTCGATGTCCTCCAGCCGTAGCCCCGCGGCCTCCCCCAGGCGCAGCCCGGCGAAGGCGCACACTGCGACGAACGGCCGGAACCGGTCCGAGGCGGTGGCGAGTGCCCGCCCCACCTCCCCGGCGACGGGGATCGTCATGGCCGCAGCGGCCTTGCGCGCCCGCGGCAATGGCACGCCGGCCGACGGATCTGCCTTGATGACGCGGTCGACGACGGCGGCCCGCAGCGCCATGTGGACGTAGTTGTAGCGGGTGCGGACGGTGCTGGGTGCCAGCCCGGTCCTCCGCGTGCTCGCCGGCTGAGACATGGCTTTGACCCACTGCTGCACGTGGGACGTGCGGATCTGGCGCATCGGCATGTCGGCGAACGTCACCGAGTCGGCGGCCTGGCGGGCCGCAAGTACCGTGCCGCGCTCCCATACCTGCCGACCGGACCACTCCGTGAACCACGTGCTGAAGGTGATCCTCCCTGCCGCGGGGTCGACGTAGTCGCCGGTGACCATCGCCGCGGTGACCTCGTCCAGCCACCGCTGGGCGTCGACCTTGCGCTTGAAGTGGCGAGCGTGTTCCTTGCCGCTCTCGTCCCGGTACCGCGGTCGGTAGGTGCCGTCCGACCGTCGCGCGATCGATGCCACCGCTCACTGCCTCCTCGCTGCGGACCTGTCCGTGAGCTGCGCATTCTGGCCTGGACCACCGACACGGAGGTCGTCAGCGCCCGTGCCGACCCGGGTCGTCCTGCTCCTGTCCGCCCGGTGAATAACCGGCGGCGGCAGGGATGCGTTCGAGGAGATGGCCGCATGACGGACACTCGCGTCTCGGGGTGAGCAAGCCGTCGGCCGTCCTTGAACGCGGATGCACCGCGATATGCCGATTGCTAGGGGCGCCGTGCGTCGAGCGGGCCGCTGGAGGTGCCCGAGCCGGAGGCGGCTTGTCCGTCGATCCAGCTGCCCAGGTCGTCCCGGCGGTAGACGATGCGGCGGCCGAGCCGGAAGGAGTGCGGGCCGGTGCCCGGGTGGCGCCAGTACCGCAGGGTGGCGACCGGGGCGCGCAGCAGCTGGGCGGCTTCTCCGATGGTGAGCAGCTCGGCGGTCCGATCAGGGGCGGAAATCTGGTCGGTCATGGCTGGTCTCCAGAGGCTCGACGGGTCGGGGCGGCTGTCCAGCCCTGGAAGGCGCCGTTCGCGGGCCGTTGCTGACAGGCCACAGCCAACTTCTTCGGTCGAGCTCCTGTTTTCCTCCTGTTGCCTCACTCCGAGCGTCGCCGGGCCGGGGGCGGGAGCGCTGCAGGCCACCGCTCGGCGCCGGGACCGGCGCCGGTGACGGCGTCCGGGTGGCTGGCTTCAGCGGTGACCCGCCCGTGGTCGGCAGGTCCCGACGTGGTCCTTCAGTTCTCGTGCAGTTCTCCTGCAGTGCCCGCTGACCCGGCCGGTCGCCGTCCAGTGGCGACCAGCCCGGCTCACCGCCCCAGGCTCGGGGTGACATCGCGTACCGGTCGTGGCCCGTAGCGCTCGAATTCGGGCCGCGAGACGCCCGCCGGGTAGCCGGCCGGGTTCGGCGTCACGGCCGCGCGCTGCCGCTCGGCGGCGTAGTGGGCACGCCAGGCGTCGCGGGCTGCGGTGAGCCGGTTGGGCGGCTGACCGAGAAGGGCCGGATCGGCCCGCAGGTCGGCGATGCGCGCCCGGGCGGTGGCCAGCTCGTGCTGGGTGGTGGCGGCATAGCCCGCAAAGCGGGTCAGCGTCCCGGCAGGGTCGGCTGTGAAGGCCAGCGGCCCGAGCGGGGCCAGCCGCTCGGTGTACCGACGGTGGGCGTCGGTCAGGGCGGCCTGGGCCTGTTCGTTGGCCCGGACGGCGGCCCGAGCGGTGGCGTGCAGCCCGGCGCGGTCGGGGTGAGCTGCTTCGGCGGCGGGGCGGGCGGTGACGTCGAATGCCCGCCACAGCGCCGGCCGGTCGTCGAACCGGTCGGCCACCCGCGCCAGCTGCGCCCCCTCCGTGGGCAGGTCGGGTAGGTGCCCGCGCCACCGGTGGGCCCAGCCGGCCAATTGCTCCCCGGCCCGAGCGACGGGGGCACGCTTGAGCCCCCACCAGCCCGGGCCTTCGAGCACCACCTTTGCCGCGGCGCGAGCGGCGCCGCGGTCGGTGTCCCAGGCGGCGAGCAAGCGCTCGCGGATCCGCTCGGCCTCCTGGGTGAGGACGGCGTCAGCGACCTCAACCGCCTGCGCCGCCTGCTCGGCGATGTGGGCTGTTCGCCGGACGTGGTCCTCCAGCCGGGCCAGCTCGCCGCCGTGAGCGGCCGCCAGTTTCACGGCCTGGCGCAGGTCGCCACACCAGGGCTCCAGCACGGCCAGCCGCTCAACACAACGCTGCTCGACCGTCCACGCCTGCTGCAGATCGGCCAGCACCTGCTCGAGCGGGCGGGGTGTGGCGTAGAGGGCGGCTTCGGCGGCGGCCAGTTCGGCGGCGTGGGCGGGGCCGAGGTCGGCCCGGTCGCGGGCGAACACGGCGATCCACTGCTCGCGCGCCTGGTCCAGGTCAGCGGCGATCAGGTGGGCGGTGTTGGCGGTGCGGCCGCGGGTCATCCCGACATAAGCAGCGGCAGCGCCGGTGTGCTCGCCGACCACCAGGTGTCCGGTTGACACGGTGTCCCCCTGCGCGCCGTGCGCGGTCGAGGCGTAGGCCAGCTCCACGTGGGAGGTGACGTAGCCGGCAGGCAGCACCCGCTCTCCCGCCCGCGCCGGGGTGACACCGGCAACGGCCGGGGTGACACCGTCCACCGCTGACTGGGTGATACCTGCGGCGGTCCCCTCGATCTGGCCGAGATCTCCGCCTTCGACCACCAGCTCGCCGTGGTGGCCGACGGCTGTGACGGTCCAGGTGTCGCGGTTGGCCACGGCCAGGTCGCGGTCGTTGCGGCGGGTGGCGATCCGGTCCCCGACGCCGATCCGCTGCCCGGCCTGAGTGGTGACCACCGCGTGATCGTCGACGCTGCCGTCCGCGACCAGCCGGTCCCGGACGGCGGCGCCCAGCTCTGCGGCCTGCTCGCGGGTGTCGACCACCACCGCCACCGGCTCGCCGCCGCCGTGGTGTGCGGCGGCGGTTGCGGCCAGCGCCTCCTGCAGCGCCGCCGGGTCGGGGTGCACGCGGATCTGGTCGCGGGCGAACAGGGCGTCGAACACCGCGCCCGGATCCTCCCCAGTGCGCATGGCCAAGGTCAGTTCGGCGTACTCGACATCTGGGGTGGTCTGGCCTGTTTGGTCGGTGCGGGTGAACCGGTGCACCGCATCCAGGGTGAAGTGCGCCGTTGGGTCGACCCGGCGCACAGCGAGGTCCAGCACTCCGCCGCGGCCGACCGCGGCCAGCTGGTGCCGGTCGCCCAGCAGCGCCAGCGGGGCTCCGGCCTCGTCGGCGACGGTCAGCAGTGCGCGGGCGGTGTCCTGGTCGAGCATCCCGGCCTCGTCGACCACCAGCAGGTCCCCTGCGCCCAGGCGCGCCGCCTCCCGGGGGCCGGTGTAGGGCACGCCGGTGACCGGATCGACCTGGCCGAGGGCCAGCCGGGTCCAGGCGCCGTGGTCGCTCCAGCGCCAGCCGTACTGGTGGGCCAGGCCTGCGGCCGACCCGGTATGACTGCCGACCTCGGCGGCGGCGACCCTGGCCGCCTTGAGCGTTGGGGTGACCACCACCAGCCTGCGCCCGCGCGCGTGCAGCAGCGCCCGGGTGGCGGCCAGGGTGGTGGTCTTGCCCGCCCCGGCCGCGCCCTCGACGACGACCAGGGGCCGGTCACCGGTCAGCGCGGTGACCGCCGCCGCCTGACCCGCATCCAGCCGTCCGCGCACGGCATCCGGCAGCGTCGGCCAGTCCACGTCAGCGGCGGTCCTGCTCCGGGCGGCCAGCCGGTCGGTCAGGTCGGCCTCGACGTCGAGCACCGGCTGGGAGGTCCACGCCCGGATGTGTTCAGGAGCCCCGGCTTGGTCCAGCAGCGACACACACCGCGTCATCGCGCGGGCGGTGAGGTCCGCGGCCAGCTCGATGCGCACGCCGGCGTCGATGACGATGCTGGTGGCGGCGATCAGCTGTTCGACCTCGCCGCGGACATCGGCGGCGTTCCACGCCGACCGAGTGGCGGCCAGCCGGGCCAGCACGCGCTCGACCGCTCCGTCGCGGTCCAGCCCGCCAACCAGAGTTGGGGTCAGGGCGACCGGTCGTCCCGGGCCGCGGTAGCCCAGGGCGGCCAGCTCGCCCACCCACCGGGCGGTCAGATCGGTGCCCGGTCGTGGGGTGACCTTGTCCGGGCGGCCTTCGGCCCACGCCCGCGCATCCCAGGCCCGCCGCAGCCCCGGCCCCGGCACCTGGCCAGGATGCGCGGCCATCCACTCCCGCTCGTACCGATCCACGTTGCGGGCGATCTGGGCCGCCCGGGCGCTGAACGCCGCAGCGTAGGCCGCCAGCTCCGGCACGTCTCCGGTTCCGTCCACGGTGTAGCCGTGCGCCGCCAGCGCGGCCCGAAACTGCGGGTCACAGGCGACCGCGGCGTGCCCGATCCCGTTGACCGCGGCGAGGAAGTCCCGCACGCCCACGGTGTGCAATCCCCGCCACCGCCCGGCGGCGAACACCCGCGCGTTGACCTGCAGGTGCAGGTGCCGGTGCGGATCCCCGGCCCGGGAGGTGTAATGCCGCACCGTCACCGCCTCCAGGCGCTCCACCGGCACCTGCACCTGCCCACCGCGCGGCCCGATCCGGGTGGTCGCGTGCTGCGCGAGCCAGCCGATGACCTGGACCGCGGCACGGTCCTGCGCGGCGTCATAGGCGGCGGCGACGTCGGGGTGCAAGGCGGCGGCCAGCGACCACGACTTCGGCCCGTTGACGATCACCTCGACGAACCGCACCGCCCGGTCATCGGTGCGCAGCCGACCGCGCGGCTCACCAGTATCGGGGTCAGTACCGGCGACCCACGCCTCGTAGCCGTCGCCAGCCAGCGCAGCGAGCTCGGCCACCCGTCCGCCGCCGGCGGTGTAGCGCCGGGCGAGCCCGATGCCCTCGGTGAGGTAGTAGTCATCGGCCCGGCCCCGGCCGGCCTCCACGTAGTGGCGGGCAGCCGAAGCGGCGCCACCGTAGACCTTCAATCCGCCGTGCATTCTCAGCGCCACCCAACAATGACCAACACGTCACCCCCAGAAGCGACGATGGGCCCCGCGAAGCGGGGCCCGGACTACCCCTATGGGTAGCATGCGTGCCGTTCTTCAGTGAAGACTTGACCGCGATCGGTATGAGTTGATCATTGCGGGCCTCAAGTCGTCGCGCGTGTCAGCCTGTTGGTCGCTTATGGCGATTGCTGCTCGCGAGCAGGATGACGACTGCTTAGCCTCTTACGTGAAAGGCGGTGGGCTGCGCGATGGCCGGTTCGTGGCCACGCAGCCGCCTTTCTACGAGACGGTCTGTGGTGCCCAGAGGTGCCGGTGGAAGCATATTTACCGTGCCCAAGCCCTACCTCAAGGAGTTCCGCGACGACGTCGTCAACGTCGCCCGCAACCGCGAGCCGGGCCAGCACCCGAAGCAGATCGCGGCCGACTTCGGCATCAGCGAGTCGTGCCTGACGAACTGGATGAAGACCGCCGACGTCGAAGACGGGTCAAGCCCGGCACGGCGGCCGTGGAGAACGCGGATCTGCGGGAGGCTCGTAAGCGGATCCGGCTGCTGGAGCAGGAGAACGAGGTTCTGCGCCGGGCGGCGGCCTATCTGTCGCAGGGGAACCTGCCGGGAAAATGACGCTCCTATGCCTGTCAAGTAGCGGCGACGACTGCTGATCCATGGTCGAGCAGTCGCCAGATCCGTCGGGCCAGATAGCGCTTGATGCAGCGCTGGGCCTCGCGCTGCGTCTTTCCGTCGGTGGCGCGGCGAAGGACGTATTCGCGGGTTGGTGAATGGCAGGAGAGTCGAGTGATCATCACCTGGTGAAGGGCGCGGTTGAGGTGCCTGTCGCCGCCACGGTTGAGTCGAAAGCGCGTGACCTGCCCGCTGCTGGCCGGCAACGGGCTGGTACCGGCCAGAGCAGCGAATGCGGCCTTGGAGCGAATCCGCCCGGAGTGAGACCAACTCACCCACAGCTGCGCCGCCACGATCGGGCCGATACCAGGCTCAGCCAGAAGCTGTGGAACGTTTGTGGCCGTGAGGGTCTTCAGGTCGGCCTCCACGGTCTTCGCGTCCTCGGTGAGGGCTCGAGCGCGGCGGGCCAGCCGCCGAAGTGACTGCAGGCGCACCCGCGTCTCGACCTCATCGGAGCCGCGCGGGCGGAGCGCGGAGCAGGCGGCGATCAGGCCGGCGATGCTGCGATCGCGCAGGCGCTGACGCAGCTCCTCGGGCGCGGTCAGCACCAGATCCCGCATCTGATTGAGCACCGCGGTGCGGTGCCGCACCAACCGGTCGCGCTCGACCAGCAGAAGTCGGGCGGCCTCCCGATCCCCATCGATCCGGGGCTGCCGGACGAAGCCGGCTGCCAACGCCGCACGGGCCGCCAGCAGCGCGTCGATGGGATCGCTCTTGCCGGCGCGCCGGGCGCGCCGCGTCGGCCGATCGACCTCGGTGAGCTGCGCGTCCACGGCCGCCAGCGCGCGGCAGAGCCCGGCTCCGTGGCTGCGGGTTCCCTCGATCGCCCAGAGCACCCGACCGCCGGGCGCCTGCTCGGCCGCCCAGGCGAGCAGGCGGGCGTAGCCGGCCGCGTCCGCGCTGATGACCAGCACGGCCAGCTGACGGCCGACCATGTCCACGAGCGCGGCCGTGTGGGTGTCGCGGTGGGTGTCGACGCCGATGACCGCGTCGAGGTCTTCTCCGGACATGCTGCCTCTCTCGTCGATGGAATGAACAGCTCGACCCGGAAGGCAGCACCGAAGGGGCAAATCTGTAATGAGGCACGCCAGCGGCGGCCAGGCTCCTAATCAAGCCACACGATGCTCGGGCCGGCGCCGGTGAACCGAGGACACGCCATTTTGAAGGCACGCCGAACCGGCGGCCAGATATACCGTGAGCCACTCGCGATCACCGGCACCGACCCTGGCAGTCCTCACCGGGCCGCCGCCACCAAGACTTACAGATCTACCCGCTCGTCCGTGAACTCGCCGGCGACGGGATCCCCGTCGCGGTGACGTGCCGGGTTCTCAACCTTGCCCGCCAGCCTTACTGAGGTTTTCTCACCAGGCTTGACGGCCTGATTGGCGTCGTCGCTGGTCGCAGTCGAGGTTGTGGAGGAGGGCGCGGGCTCCCGGGATGAAGATCGTCTCGCCAAAGGCCGATCTCCACTTCCCCGGGAGCCCGCTGTGTCTCATCGTGCCAGCCTGGATGTGTCCACCGCGGTGTTGAAGGCGGTGACCGGCTGGATCGCCCAGCACCGTCGGCGGCCCGGATCCCGCCCGGCGCAGCGGGCGGGCACGGTGCACGTCCAGGTCGTCCTCGCGCTGCGTTGGCTGCGCCACCGACTGGACCTACGCACGCTCGCTCGCCAGGCCGGGCTGAGCATCGCCACCGCCTACCGCTATCTGCACGAGGCGCTGGATGTGATCGCCACGCGCGCTCCTGAGCTCGACGACGTCCTGAACCGCGCCCACGCCGCCGGGCTGTCCTTCGTGTGTCTGGACGGCACCCTGGTCCCCACCGACCGGGTTGCCGTCCGCGCCGAGCGCGGCCATCACCTGTGGTACTCCGGCAAGCACCATGCCTTCGGCGGCAGCGTGCAGGTCCTGTGCGACCCCAGCGGCTTTCCGCTGTGGGTCTCTGACGTCCGCCCCGGCTCGACCCACGATCTGACCGCGGCCCGCGAGCTGGTGCTGCCGGCGCTGTATCCGCACGCCGCCCGGGGGCTGCCCGTGCTGGCCGACAAGGGCTACACCGGCGCCGGCATCGGCGTGCACGTGCCGGTCAAGCACCAGCCTGACGGGCCGCTGCACACCGACAACCGCTGCTACAACTCCCTGATCATCGCGCTGCGCGCGCCCACCGAACGCGGTCACGCCCTGCTCGGCCGCTGGCGCGCCCTCGACCGGGTCACCGTCAGCCCGCACCGCATCGGCGCAATCGCAGCTGCCGCATTGGTGCTCACCTCACTCGACCGCGGAACCAGGTGAGAAAACCTCACTACCGGTGGCTGGCCGCCCCAACCACCACCAGCGGACTCACCCAAGCTCACCGGGCCAACGCGCTGTTCGATGCCCACCGCGACGATCCGGAGTTCGGCTACCGGCTGCTCGTCGACGAAGCCGGCGCCAGCGGCCATCCGATGGCGATACGCACCGCCTGGGCAATCTGCTCGACCAACGGCTGGTGGAGCGCCTTTCGGCAAGCCCCGCCGCGGCAAGGCCGGGCGTGCCGGGCCGCCGGTGCACGATGACCGGGTCCAGCGGGTGTTCACCGCCGCGGCGCCCAACGCCGTATGGCTGACCGACATCGCCAAACACCGCACCGCCGAGGGCAAGCTCTATCTGTGCGCGGTCAAGGACATGCACTCCAACCGCATCGTCGGCTACTCCATCGACGCACGGATGAAGTTCCGGTTGGCGATCACCGCCCTGGACAACGCCGTCGCCCGGCGCCATGCCGACGGAGCTGACGTGGCCGGTGAAGGTCTGGCAGCAGGCCGTGCCCGACACGCAGACGGGACGTCCTCGCGGTCGTTGACCATGCAGACCCGGTCCGTCCGAGCGCCGACCTGCTCGACCATTCCGGGCATGCGCGGGGCAGTATGTGCACCAAGATTCGCGGAGTCGGCGACGGAGGTGGCCCGCGGGCTGTCGCGACATGGGGCGCGGTCGGCCTCGGCGAAACTGCTGTGGTCGCTGCTGACCGTGGTCCTCACCGTGGTGACCACCGCGTGCTCACCCGATGGCCCTGTCGAACCGTCCGCGGGCCGGGATTCGGCGTCCAGCGTCTCGGCCGGTGCCTCCGCCGACCAGGCGACGCCTCCCGCGGAGGCGGGAGGATCTGGGGATCAGTCCGCACCCACCAGTGTGGAGGTCAGTGCCGTCGGCGACGTCATCATGGGGGCGACGCCGGAACTGCCTCCCGACGATGGCCGCCACCTGTTCGACGCCGTCGCTGAGGAGCTCACCGGCGACATTGTGCTGGCCAACCTGGACCAGGCCCTCACCGACATCGCGACGTCGACCAAGTGCGGCGCGACCAGCAGTGGCCGTTTTGCCTTCCGGACACCACCGTCGTATGCCCAACGGCTGCGCGAGGCGGGGTTCACCGTCATCAACCTGGCCAACAACCACTCCCACGACTTCGGCGACGCGGGCCTGCGTGACTCGCAGGCCGCGCTGACGGCGGCGGGTCTGCACTACACGGGCATGCCCGGGCAGGTGACCCTGCAGAACGTCGGGTCTCTGCGGGTGGCGATCCTCGGTTTTGCACCCTACGGCTGGGCGCAGAGCCTGCTCGACATCCCCGCCGCACAACAGCTCGTCGGTCAGGCCGCCGAGCAGGCCGATGTGGTCCTGGTGACCATCCACGCCGGCGCGGAGGGTGCCGACCAGTCCCACGTCCGCCCGGGCCCGGAGATCTTCCTCGGCGAGAACCGAGGGGATGCCATGGCCTTCTCCCGTGCGGTGATCGACGCCGGCGCGGACGCGGTCCTGGGTGCCGGTCCACACGTGCTGCGGGGCATGGAGTGGTACCGCGGCCGGTTGATCGCCTACAGCCTGGGCAACTTCACCGGCTACCGCACCCTGTCCAACGACGGCCCGGCGGGCGTCGGCGGGATCCTCACGCTACGGCTGGCCGCCGATGGAACCTGGAACTCCGGCCGGCTGGTCGGCACCGTGATGGTCGACCCGGGACTCGCGCAGATCGATCCCGGCCAGCACGCCCTGAGCGTGGTGCGGAACCTGTCCCGCACCGACTTCGGTGCCTGCGGCGTCGACCTCTCCCCCACCGGCGAACTGAGTGCACCCACCTGCTGACACCCGGGCCGCCCCGCAGGCCTGGCGGGCTTGTTCACGAGGCGAGACAAGACCAGCCACGCTTCCGCTGCTGGACATGGTTTCCCGGAGCGCTGTAACGCCGTGGCTCCCCTTGCTCACGAGAACTGCGGGCTCTCGCCGCTTCTGTGAACGCTCAACACAATCTGCATGGTAGGACCCACAAGCGTCCACGGGGTACTTCCGTAAATACACCCACTGGGCTCGAGTAAGACGCGCAAACTTTTGGGCTCTAGCGCGTGGGTTTGATCTCGATGCGCAATTATGATCGAGGCAACTGACCACCTGCTGCCTGAGATCCTCTACCGGCGCCGTCCCCGTTGGACCGGGTGTGGTCGGACTTTCCATTCGTTACGCATGTCGCAATCCGGGATTTTAAGGCTCCCACTTCCTTCGTTCAGCGCTTAGGCAGACGCGACCGTGGAAGCTGCCCAACGCCTGTCAGATGAGCCGAAAGCTGAGCGGAGGAGCCCTATTGGGGTCGGCTCATGATGTTCGCTGGTCCGGCCTTGGAGCGGGCCGATCGATCCGGAGGCGGCCATATTGAGGTTTCTGCCCAGGAATCCGCACCCCGTCGAGGGCTGCGGTCGACGCCACTGGCCGAGCCTGCACCGAGTCGTCAGGGACTCCCAGCGCGGGCTCCTCGTGCAGGCTCCCGCCAGAAGACACTCGCCGCTCGGCCGACTCGCGGCTCCAAGCTGCAGAGATTCTTTTCTGCCCGTCCGTGGAGGGCGAACGTGGTGAGAAAAGCCAATTCATTGCTAGCCAGGGCAACCGAGTTTGATCACCTTATCGGCTCAAGGACTGCTCGATCTACGGTTAGGCGGTCCCGTCTTCACGGCTAGCAATCGGTTTACATATCGAACGAGTTCGCTCACTTCCGGGTGTTCGGAGCCGAGGATATCCCGCTTCTTCCTCAGGGCGTCCTCATAGAGAGCCAGAGCGCCGGGCGCATCCCCTCGTTTCTCCCGCACGACGGCGAGGTGATGCTCGCAGAAAGCGACCTCGTAATGGCGTGGTCCACGTAGAGTGGTCCAATGTGCCCGGAGCTCAGTAAACAATGTCTCTGCCTCATCTAGGCGACCTTGTCCGACGAGAAGTGCTCCCAGCACTCCCCGGTCGCTCAGGATGTCTGCAGCGTGCTCGTGCTCGGGTCCGTGGCTGGGTGCGAGAGCCTGCCGTATGAAGGTCTCCCCCTCGGTGTAGCGCCCACGCGCGTGCGCCAGTCCCGCCAAGTTGTGCAGAATGCGCCTGGAAAGCGGATGGCTTGTACCACACTCGGCCTCGAGCGCCGTCAGCGCCGCCGTGTACTGCGCTTCGGCCTCCGTCAGCCGTCCGGTGTCTTTCAACAACACCCCGAGGGTGTTGACAGCGCTGACCTGGTCCAGCGGGTCCCGCGTGAGCTGCAGCGCTGACAGCAGATCCCCTTCTGCCGAAGCGAAGTCGGCGCGTAATCGGCGGGTGTCGCCACGGCGTATCAGGGTGCGAGCAAGCAACGCGGCCCTGCGCTCGCCAACGGGCGCCGTCTGTAGCAGGGCATCTGCCTCATCGAGGATGGCGAGGGCGTCATCCAGGCGGACGTCTTGACGTTGCAGATCAGCCATCAGGTGCAGGGCACACACCGCTTCCTGCCAGTCGGGTCCCCAGCACCTCCCCAGCTGGTAAACCAGCAGTCGAGTAGCCCGTTCAGCAGCCACCACGGCTCGGTCGAGGTCCCCAGCTCGTGCGACGCGCAGCGCGGCACGAAGCCGGCGACGCGCTGTCACCGTGGCGCACAGGACGTGGATCCGCCAGTGGCGACCGGTCCACGTCCTGTGATGTGACCTGGTCAGTGGACTGGGTGGCAGTGGTTCGTGCCGGCGAGAGCCAGAGCGGGCTCGGTGGAGAGGGCGATCAGGCCAGCGGAGGCAGCGAGGGTAATGGCGATACGGCGGATCCTACTCATGACGATTCTCCTCGACTCGTCTGGCGGAAGGTGGAAATGCGTGCAGCTCCCAGGGCCCGGGCTTGCGTCGATTAGCGGGCCACCTCAAGGCTGGCGATGAGGTCTGCAGGAGTGTTGTACCGGGACTGATACGTCTTGAATGAGCGAGTTCGGACAGGAGCGCTTTGAGATTTTTCGTCGGAACGGGGCCCCGCCGGGATCCCGCCGACCATGACCGGCGGAACTCCCGGCAAGGACCGCGACCTCCTCGCCGTGCTCCTCTACATCAATCGATATCCCATCCCCCGGCACCACCGGCCCCACCGGCACCACCGGACCCACCAGTCGAGGCAGCAGCCCACACGGGGTAGTCCCCGGGGTCGACGGGCGGCCTGTCAGGCCCGTCGGCGGCCTCGACGACGACCGAGACAGCCACCGTGGCGAGGAAGCCGGCGGCTACCAGGCCGCGGCGGATCGGCGCGATGCGCGAAGGCGTTGGCATGCCTAGGCCCCCAGCGCGTCGTGTTGCTCCTTGCCGATTGCCGTGCATTTCGTTCCTCCGGATTGACAGCAGGACACGCGGATACGTTTCTGAGGGAATACGTCAGTGAGTCAAGAGGTCGCGACGGTGTCTGCTACGAGGGAAGGGGACGCCCCCGAGCCGGGCTGGACTCGAGGGCGCCGCCCGGCGTCGCAGGTAGTAGCTGAGCCGTCAGGCCATATCGTCTAGGGGGTAAACGCGGGGCTTGCAGTCCTGGCAGGGCATGACGTTCGCACCCGTCGCTGCCGGGATGCCTCCACCCAGCAGTGCGAGTGTCAGCAGCACCGCGGCGATGGCCCTGCGCGTGAGACTCGGCCGGTTCGCGTTCATCTAGTCCCCTGGTTTGACTTGTCTGGTCGGGAAGGCGGGTGCCGGGGTGGTTGCCGGGGCCCGGGCTCGTGCCGGTGGGTGAACCACCTCGAGGTTGGCGGGAGGGGCTGACGGACCGCTGAAGGGCCGCTGACACGTCTTGAGCGGACGACGGCGGGCAGGGATCCTTGGTGGTGGCGCTGTGTGCACGGCGGCAGACGTTCAGTGGCCGAGGGGTCGGGTGAGCGGATCGGCCGGGTCAGTCGGTCGGAGCGGAGGGATCCGGGATGGACCTTCGAATCCTGGGTCCGTTCGAGGTTCGGGTGGCGGATGGGCTGCTTGCCTTGGGAGGTGTCAGGCAACGCGCGGTGCTGGCCATGCTGGCGCTGCATCTGAACGAGGTGGTCTCCACCGAGCTCCTGATTGATGGCCTGTGGGGTGATCGGACGCCGGGAGGCGCCGTCAACACCATGCAGGCCTATGTGTCGCGGCTACGGAAGGCCTTGCAGGCGGACAACGTCCCCGATCGGGCGGGTGCTGCGGTGCTGCAGCGGCGTGGGCCGGGCTATCTGCTCCAGCTCGACCCTGAGCGGCTGGATCTGCATCGCTTCCAGCGGCTGGTCCGCGAGGGTGAGCAGGATCTGCGTTCCGCGCCGGCGCGGGCGGCGAGCTTGCTGCGTGAGGCGTTGGGGTTGTGGCGCGGGCAGCCGCTGGCGGAGTTTGTCGAGGAACCGTTCGCTCGAGCCGAGATTCCGCGGCTGGAGCAGCAGCGGCTCGCTGCGCTCGAGGCCTGCCTAGAGGCCGAGCTGGCCCTGGGCCGACACGCGCAACTCGTCGGCGAGCTGGAGCCTCTGATTGCCGAGCATCCCCTGCACGAGGGGCTGCACCGACTGCTGATGCTCAGCCTGTACCGCTCCGGCCGGCAGGCCGAGGCGTTGGAGGTCTACCGGCGGGCGCGCCACATCCTGGCCGAGGAGTTGGGCATCGACCCCGGCCGGGCGCTGCAACAGCTGGAGGCTGCCATCCTCACCCAGGACCCGAGCCTGGACTGGACCCCACCGTCCGAGGGCCCCACCTTGCACGGTTCCGCCGAGGCGCCGCTCGCTGCGGCCGTCGCTGCGCGGCCGCGGGTGTGGAACGTGCCGGCCCGCAATCCGCACTTCACCGGCCGGGACACCATGCTCACCGAGCTGCGGCGGCGGTTGGAGTCGGAGGAGCCGACGCTGGTGGTGCAGGCGCTCCACGGCCTCGGTGGGGTGGGCAAGACCCAACTGGCCATCGAGTACGCCTACCGATTCGCCGCCGACTACGAGCTGGTGTGGTGGATCGACGCCGAACAGCGGGTGCTCATCCCCGATCAGCTCGCCGCCCTCGCCGCCCGACTGCAGCTGCCGGTCGGCCCGACGGTGACCGACACCGTCGACCAATTGTTCGTCGAGCTGCGCGGCCGGGACCGGTGGCTGCTGGTCTTCGACAACGCCGAACGGCCGGGCGATATCGCGGCCTACCGGCCCGGCGGGTCCGGGCACGTGTTGATCACCTCCCGCTATCCCGGCTGGGGAGCCCTCGGCGGGCGGCTGGAGGTCGACGTGCTCACCCGGGCGGAGACCATCGCGCTGCTGCGGGCCCGGATCCCGGCCCTGAGCGAGGAGCTGGCCGATAAGCTCGCCGCCGAGCTGGGGGACCTGCCGCTAGCCGCCGCGCAGGCCGCCGGCTACCTGGAGCAAACCGACCTACCGGCGAGCGACTATCTGCGCCGCTTTCGCACCCGCCGAGCCGACCTGCTCGCCCGCGGCGACGTGCTTGGGTATTCCGGGCGGATTGACACCACCTGGGCGCTATCCCTCGAACGGCTACGCCGCGAGGATCCAGCCGCGGTGCAGCTGCTGGAACTGGCCGCCTTCCTCGCCCCCGAACCCATCCCACTGACCCTGTTCACCGGCCACCCCGAGCTACTCGCCGAGCCGCTACACACCACCGCCACCGACCCCGACGCCCTCACTGACACGGTCGGAACGCTGGTCGCCTACTCCCTGGCCCGCCGTCACCCCGACGGCTTCCAGGTCCACCGGCTGGTGCAGGCCGTCATCCGCCAACAACTGCCCCCCGACCACCGCCAAGCCGTCGTGGACCAGGTGCTGGCATTCCTCGCCGCTGCCTCCCCCGGCAATCCGGAGGACGTAGCCAGCTGGCCCGCATACGCCCAACTCGCTCCGCACGTGCTCGCCACCGCCCCCCTTGGTGACTACTCACCTGCCACCCGGCAACGAGTTCTGGACACCGCCCGCTACCTGTACACAAGAGGGGACTGCTCCAGCAGTCGAGCCATCTCTGAGCAGGTGATCCAGCGCTGGGAATCCAGCCTCGGGCCCGACCATCCGGACATCCTGACCGCCGCGGCGTATCTCGCCTTCCCTCTGCTCATGCTGGGCGAGGCGGAGGCGGCCCGCATCCTGGGTGAGGACACCCTGCAGCGCTGTCGGCGGATCTTAGGTCCGGATCACGTGCTGACCCTTCTGGCCGCCGTCGGCCTGACCTTCGCCCTGGTCTTCGTGGGCGAGGCGGAACCGGCTCGCATCCTGGGTGAGGACACCCTGCAGCGCTGCCGAGAGATGCACGGCCCCGACCACTTCATCACCCTCGCGTCGGCGGTCGGCCTGACCTTCGCCCTGGTCTTCGGGGGCGGGGCGGAGGCGGCCCGCATCCTGGGTGAGGACACCCTGCAGCGCTGCCGCCGAATGCTGGGCCCCGACCACCAAGTCACCCTGTGGGCAGCGGCCGGCCTGATCCTCGCCTTGGGCGATCTAGGCCAAGCCGAGGCGGCCCGCACCTTGGCTGAGGACACCCTGCAGCGCTGCCGCCAGGCACTCGGCCCCGACCAGATGATCACACTGTGGGCGGCCGCGGCCTTCGCCCACATCCTGGTCCAGTTGGGTGAGGCAGAGGCGGCCCGCATCCTGAGTGAGGACACCCTGCAGCGCTGTCGCCGGATTCTCGGCCCGGATCACTTAACGGCCCTGGGAGTGGCGGCCGCTCTTACCGGCGCGCTGACCTCGCTCGGCGAGGGGGAGTCAGCTCGCGCCCTGGGCGAGGACACGCTGCAGCGCTGCCAACGGGTGTTCGGACCGGACCACATCACTACCCGGAAGGCGGCAGCCGCCGTAGCCAACGCCTTAGCCCAGCTGGGCGAGGCACAGTCGGCCGCCCCAGCGTAGTGAGTCTTCCCGCAGCGATGAACTCGCAGACCAGACCGCGGCTCACCGCCCCGTCTCCCGCGCGAAGAAGACCGCGGCTTTTCCAACCACCGACGCCTGCACGGCGAGATCGGCCTGATCCCACCGGCAGAGCACGAAGACGTCTTCTACCGGCACAACCCCGCGGCGACTACCGTCGCCGCGTCAGTTCCGAGCCTCCACTGAACCCGGGGCGGGACACGGCCGGCGTGGTAGCGGGCGTAAGGGGTTCGCCGAGGCCGACTACGCCGCCCTGCTCGACGCCGCCCACCGGCAGCTCGGCGGGCCGATCGTGCTGGTCTGGGACAACTTGAGCACCCACACCAGCAGGGCGATGTTCGAGCTGATCGCCGCCCGGCCCTGGCTGACCGTCTACCGGCTGCCGCCCTACGCCCACGAGCTCAACCCGGTCGAGCCGGTGTGGGCACATCTGAAGCGCTCGCTGGCGAACCTGACCAGGCACACCATCGCCGAGCTGACCGTGCTGGTGAAGACCCGCCTCAGACGTATGCAGTATCGCCCGGCGCTGCTGGCCGGCTTCCTCGCCAGCACCGAACTGGGCTTCGGACCGTTCCTGTAACACCAGCCCTTAAAGATCGTTAAACACCACGCCTAAGGACTTGACCCCACCTTGCGGATGGTGCGATGACCAACCGTCGAGATGCGCCTCGTGATAGGGCGGTGACGGTGCGGTGACGGTGCGGTGACAAGTGGCGAACAAACTGGTGCTCGCCCGCGTCGCGGGTCACCTACCAGGCGGTGATATCGGCTGGATCCGATGTTTTGCTCGCGTTTCCTTGATGACCGGATCGATTCCACGAGTGGGACGCGACAGCCTGCCAGCACCCAGAGGAAGGGACGAGATGGCCATCACGTGGGGGACACTGAACAATTACCGATGGTGTAATAAGTGCCAGGGGTTGTGGCTCGGAACGCGCCAATCGTCGTCCAACTGCCCACAGGGGGGCACGCACAACAACGTCGGGAGCGGAAACTACTCATTGGTGCGCAATGCTACGACGACTCCGGCCAACCACCAGTCGGGTTGGCGCTGGTGCAACAAGTGCCAGGGATTGTGGTTCGGACCGAACCAGGCATCGTCCACCTGCCCGGAGGGGGGGACCCACGCGTTGACGGGCAGCGGGAACTACTCGCTCGCTCTCAACGTGGGTGCGGGCCAGACCGGTTGGCGCTGGTGCAACAAGTGCCAGGGCTTGTGGTTTGGACCGAACCAGGCGTCGTCCAACTGCCCCGAGGGAGGTACGCACAACAACGTCGGGAGCGGCAACTACCACTTGCCGACCGTGACGTCGCGGGTCAGGGTCCACGTGAAGATCTTGACGACTCCGGACATACCGATCGCCACTCTCTTCCAAAACATGCGAGAGGTCTACGCGACGTGCAACGTCGACGTCAGCTGGGCATCTGAGGAGGTTCTCAACCTGCCCGCGCTCAACATCGTCGACGTCGGGACGTGCATCCTCGGCAGCACCACGGCCGAGCAAAACCAGCTCTTCACGCACAGGAACTCCGCCGGCTCGAACGACATCGTGATCTACTTCGTCGAGGCGACCGACCCGCCCTTCAACGGATGCGCGTCACACCCGCTGGGGATGCCCGGCGCCGTGGTGGTGCGGACTGCTACGCAGTGGACATTCGCTCACGAGCAGGGCCACGTCCTCGGCTTGAACCACGTCAACGACAACGACCGGCTCATGACAGGCAACGGGACGGCCAACATCACCAATCCGCCGCCCGACCTGGTCGCCTCGGAGTGCAACACCATGCAGGCCAGCCCCATCACCGTCAACGTCTGAAAGGCGGCAGCGCACATGGCCGTAACCAATGACCAGGTGAGAGCGGTGCTCGACCGCGACGAACCGAACTACGAGGAGGCTGCCTCGCAGTTCGGTCCGGACGCGCTGCCGCTCCTCCGACGCTTTGTCGAGGGCGGCGATCCCAACCTGGCCGCCAAAGCCACCTACCTGGCCGGTCGCATCGGAGACCCCGAGGCGACTCCGATCCTCGAGCTGGCCGCCAACAGCCCCGAGCCAGGGATACGGGCGGCAGCAGCATCGGGAGCGAAGCACATCGGGATGGCAGCGGAGTCAGTGTTCCTGACGCTTCTGGACGACGATGACCCTGCTGTTCGCAAGACAGCCCTCCGGGCCACTCCGCCGCAACCCAGCGATGCTCTCCGGGACAAGATCCGGGCCCTGCGGGACTTCGAGTCCGAGCCGGCGCTCCGCGACGTCGCGGCCGAGGTCTTCGACAATCTCCCCGGTGGAGGTCCATCGACGTGACCTCATGAGCTATGGGCGCCGGGTAACGTCCGCACCGGTTCCACCGGACTTGACGACGACGAACGCGCTGGCGATGGCCCCGGACACCAATGGCGATGCCCCGGACGCGACAAATGCAACGCCGGACCGTGATGCAGACGTCTCAGCCCCGTCACTCGATGACCTGTCGTCTCCGACGGGACACCTCGATCTCACTGTTCGCCGACGTAGCGGGGTCACACCGGTATTTAGGGGCGGACCTGCTCTACGAGGCGGTCGGGGCGCTGAGCGTGCGCCATACGCCGGGGCTGGGCGAGGTGGAGCTGAGCGTGTATCAGAGACGGCCGTGGTGCGCTCTGTCCATTGCCGATCTAGCGGCGTTCGCGACGCGGCCGGTGGAGCGGGAGTCGGATCAGTGAGCACGGCTGCGAATGACGCGCGTTCGGGACGAGGTGAAGGGGAGTCGACCATGACATCGGGTAGTGTTGAACAGGCGCAGCGGGGCATCGACTTGGCGAGCGTCGTCGAGGCGGCAAAACAGCAACGCGATGACGAGAGTGGGCCTCAGGGAGGGCTCGAGGACCAAGGCAGTGCCGACGCCGCGTCAGTGCTGCAGGGCCCATTTCTGGCGCCGGGGTCGTTGACCTCACTGGAGCGTGGCCAGCTCATCAGCGGTATCGAGCGCGTGCTCGAAGGGCTCTATACGCACCTGCCCCTGAAGCGGGCTCGCTACGGTTTCGATCCCATCCAACGGCTCCGCATCCTGCGCAGCCAGCTCGACGATCTCACCGATGACCAGTTCCACATCGAGCTGGCCGACATCGTGACCCGCATGCGCGATGCGCACACGCGCTACGTCGGTCCGTCCACACTGAGGGGGAAGGCCGCCGTGCTCCCGTTCCAGGTGGAGAGGTGCGGCGGAGGCGGGTCAGGCAGCTACGTGGTCACGAAGGTGAGCTCGACCCTGCAGGATCCGGACTTCCGTCCTGGTGTGACGATCGAGTTCTGGAATGGGATGCCTATCGATGTCGCGGTTCAGCGCCACGGGGAAAGGGAGGTCGGCGGGCGGCCCGACAGCCTCCGGGCCTGGGCGACCCAGAGCTTGACGGTCCGGTCGCTCCAGTATGGGCCGCCGCCAGACGAGTATTGGGTGGTTGTCGGCTACCGCACGCCGGGTGCGCAGGGCCAACCCGGCACCGCTAAGGAGCTGAAGGTCGACTGGCGGGTGGTCGACCCGACTCAGGTGGGGCAGCCGGCCCTGAACACAGGGTTTGCGGGACAAGGGGACGGAGATTCGGGAGAGGCCCTCGCGCTGGACCCCGCAGCCGAGGCCGTCCGCCTGGCCAAGATCTTGATGTTCGCACCTCACGTGGCGGGGGGTGGACAGGCGCATGCGCCGGAGCTGTCCAGCAAGAACGATGAGGAATCCGCCGCCACGGTCATATCGACCCAACTGCCCGGTACCCTCGCTGCCCTCCGAGTGGACGCGCCCGGTGGCCCCTTTGGGTACCTCCGCATCTTCGCTTTTGATGTTGGGCCCAGAGCGTTTATCAGGGAGCTGCTGCGGCTGATCCCGCTGTTGCCGGAGCGGGGTCTGGTCATCGACGTGCGGGGCAATCCGGGCGGCTACATCGTGGCGGCCGAGGCGGCCTTGCAGTTGTTCACGCCGATGCCCATCGAGCCTACAAAATACTCCGTTTTGGCCACCCCGTTCACCCGGGCGTTGGCCGATGGGCCGTTGGCCGACGACCTGGGGCCGTGGAAGAAGTCGCTGCACGATGCTGTCCGGAACGGGGAGCTCTACTCGCAGGCGATTCCGCTCACGCCGTTGCAGACGGCCAATGAGATCGGTCAGCAGTACGGGGGGCCGGTCCTACTCGTGGCGGATTCAACCACCTACTCCTCCGGTGACCTCTTCTCGGCCGGATTCGTCGATAACAACATTGGGCCTTTCCTATGCGTCGGCTCGGCAACTGGCGCTGGTGGGGCAAATGTCTGGGACTACGACAACATCCGCGCGGCGCTGGAAGCATCCGACCAACCTCTCCGCACGTTGCCCGATGGGATCGGATTGAGCTTCGCGTATCGGCGCGCAACGCGGTCCGGACCGAACGAGGGCAAGCCGATCGAGGACGTGGGCATCGAGGGTACGCCGCACGAGCTGACCCTCGACGATCTGCTTCACGGCAACCGTGACCTGTTGGCCCACTGCATCGGCGAACTGCGCAAGCTGCCGTTCTCGAAGCTGAACGCCGGGATCGACGCGGCCAACCGCACGGTGACCGTTGAAACCGACGGACTCAACCGTCTCGACGTGTTCTTCGACGGGCATCCCGGGAGCACGCACCAACTCACCCCAGGCGTCCCGGTCATAGTGGCCTATCCACAGGGCACTAAACAGGTTAGCCTGACTGGATTCGACGACGACGACGTACGTCAACGGCGAACCATCCGCCTGTAGCCCTCCGATTCCGGACCGCGCACATCCTATGTGAACGGCGGGGCTACTTTCGTTGCCTCTCGGGAGATCCCATGCGCCACCGCACTCATCACCACCGGACCGTGGCCGCCACAGCGGCCCTCGTGCTATTAAGCACCGGCGCCGGGAGCGCCGAAGACGTGTCCGCCGCTGCGAAGCCGAGCGCGCCGGAGTGGTCGCTGTGACCGCGGCGGCCGTGCCTGCCGGAAAGGTGCTGGAGCACCTCGAGGTGTTCCAGGCCATCGCCACCGCCAACAACGGCAACCGGGCCTCGGGCACGTCCGGCTACCGGGGCAGCGTCGACTACGTGGTCGGCAGGCTGCGGGCCGCCGGCTACGCCCCGCGGGTCCAGACCTTCTCCTTCCCCTTCTTCCAGGAGGTCAGCCCGGCCACGGTCAGCGCGGGCGGCAGGCAGCTCGCCGCCGCGGACGTCGCGGTCATGACCTATTCCGGCTCCGGGACCGTGACGGCACCGGTGCAGGCCGTGGGAACGACCGGCGAGCCGGCCGCGAGCACCAGCGGGTGCGAGGCCGGGGACTTCGCCGACTTCGTGCCGGGGAACATCGCCCTGCTCCAGCGGGGCACGTGCCCCTTCGGGGTGAAGGCCGCCAACGCGGCGGCCGCCGGGGCATCCGCGGTGCTGATCTTCAACACGGGACTGCCCGGGGCGGAGGGGGCGATCGCCGGCACCCTGGGCGACCCGGGGGTGACGACCGTTCCCGTGGTCGGCCTGAGCTACGCCGCCGGGGTCGCCCTGCTGGGCGGGGGCGAGGTGACGGTCCGCACGCAGACCGTCTCCGAGAGCCGGGAGACCTTCAACGTCCTCGCCGAGACCCGCTCGGGTGACCCGGAGCGCACGGTCATGGTCGGCGCGCACCTGGACAGCGTCCCGCAGGGCCCCGGGATCAACGACAACGCCTCCGGCTCCGCGGGGATCCTGGCCATCGCCGAGGTGCTCGCCGGCACGGAGACCGCCAACGCCGTGCGCTTCGCCTGGTGGGGCGCGGAGGAGTTCGGCCTGCTCGGCTCCCGCCACTACGTCGCGGACCTCAAGACCAACGATCCCGCGACGCTCGGCAACGTCGCGCTGTATCTGAACTTCGACATGATCGGCTCCCCGAACCACGGCCGCTTCGTCTACGACGGCGACGCCTCGGCGTTCGGCCCGGACGACGGCTCGGTGCCCGCCCCGGCCGGCTCGGCCGTGATCGAGGCGGCCTTCCACGAGCACTTCGGCTCCCTGGGCCTAGCCTCGGGCGAGACCGAGTTCAGCGGCCGCAGCGACTACGGGCCGTTCATCGCCGAGGGCATCGCCTCCGGCGGGCTCTTCACCGGCGCCGAGGGGATCAAGACCGTGGAACAGGCCGCGCTGTTCGGCGGCCGGGCCGGCATCGGCTACGACTTCTGCTACCACGCGTCGTGCGACGACCTCAGCAACATCGACCACCGGGCGCTGGACGAGATGACCGGCGCGGCCTCCGCCGTGATCCTGCGCTTCGCCAACTCCCCCCTGGACCTCGAGGAGGAGGGCCGGCGGCTACTCGCCGCCGTGGCGCCCGTACCCGCCGCCACTGCCGACCAGGGACACGGCCCGAGCAACGCCGCCGAGGCGAGCCAGCCGCACTGAGGCGGTCACGGTGGGGCCGATGCGCCGGCCCCACCGCGGAGACCGAGGCCCGTACAGGATCCAACGGTCACGAGCAGGCGGGGCGGGACCGTGTCTGCTTCAGGGGGTTACCCGCTCCCCGTCCCCTTGCTGACCAGAAACTTCCATAATGGAATGGAGTTCAAGGAGAGCGACTTTGGTCGCATGGTGATCAAAGTCGTGGGAATCGAGGGATGGGCGGGAACGACTGCCATCAATCGGGCTCGCTCTTGAGCCTGGCGTTCTCCCGGCACAGCCGGGTCAACTCAGCCCGCTCCTCGGCCGTCAGCGGCAGCAGCCCGCTACTGTCCGGCTCACCGCGCTCGGCGCGGTCGGCCTTGACCCAGTTGCCCGGCGTCGTGTCATTGATCTGCAGGTCACGAGCGACCTCGGCGACGGTCTTCCCGGTCGCACGGACCACCTCCACGGCCTTTTCCCGGAATTCCGGGGAGTACTTGCTCGGTCGGCCCATCAGGACCCCTTCCTCGGGCGACGTGCCCAAGCTCAGGGTGTCCACCGAAGCGGGTCAACTCCACACGGCGAGCAAACGGCCTATTTGTTTGGCCCGAACGCTTCTTGACGAAGCCTGCATGACTCTTCCGGAGTCGTCCAATCTACCTGCGGAGTCTCGCCGTAGAGCGTAAAGCGCCCTGCCGCGTAGTCGTGTAGGCTCGTTCGACCCCCTATCGCCCAACCACATGGTGGCTGAACTCGCCGTCCAGGATGACCCACTTCCAGGGGCTGTCGTACGTTGGCGACCACTTTGTCCACCACCAGTGCCCTGACACCGGCGTCGTGCGAACGTCTACCGGACCAGAAGCAGACCGACTTCCTGATCACGCCGGTAGAGGCGACCCACGCACTCCCGGTAAGGGTCGAAGCGCGCGTCCGGCGTGTGCTGTAACCAGTCCGGTCTCCGCGCCACTCCGCCGACGCTACCGGTGGTGCCCACAGAGGTAGTTCACCGCCGCCTGTCCCAAACCGGCCCACTTGGGGACAGGTCCACCCCCGATTGCTGTGTAAGGAAATCGTCCAGGCTACGGCGCTGGAAGTCTGCGCGAAGGACTTCTCGGCTCTGCGGACGTCGGCGACCCGGACTAAGGTGCGCTTGGCCGGACATCAGTGCTCGGGGTGCATGGTGACCTGCCGGTACTGCCGCACAGAAGCGCGATTCGCTCCTGCTGAGGCGGCCCGGTTCGCCGAGCAGAACTACAGAGGCCAGCCGCCGTCGACGCGGAAAATCTCCGTCTCCGGCGGCCTCGAGAGGGCGAGGCCTACGTCGCCGAAGAAATGCGCGAGCTTCTCCCCAAGGCGTTCTCGGACCGATTCCGCCTGCTGCTGCGTGTCCCACAGAGAAAAGAGGGCCTCCTTCTGTTCGAAGGAGCTCGGGACACCCTGCCTGATGCGGTCTTCCTCCGCCTGAATCAGAGAGTCGTAGTCAGGGTCGTCCTCGGGGACCAAGAACCAGGCCCCGCGGCAGCCATCAAGTTCAGTGATGAGTGAGAGGGCCGCCGGCACCTCCTGCGCATCGCCCTGCCGGATGGCCTGCAGGCGCTTGAGGTTGTCGATCCCATGGCTGCTGCTGCCCGACCCGGAACGTGTACCTGCTCAGTCGCGCATACATCGGCGGCCCTCTTTCCACCCTGGCAGGAGGGTGGCACCGGGGCTAGGAGCGCGTCGAGGACCTCGAGTCGGCAGATGTCCTTGAGGCCGTCTTCCGTGCGAGTCGCCGCGCGTGTCCGTGAGCGGCCCACTCAGGGACGCCGCCCCAGCGCTGTCGTCTCTCAGGGTCCAGGGGGCGAGTATGGACTCGGATCTGCCGGCCAGGCCCTGGAAGGACTCGAACCACTTCACGACGGCCGTCGTCGAGCCTGACACTGCTGCCATGACGGAAGCGCGGGTTGGCCTCGAGCAACTCGTGGTCGACTTCTTCGGGCGGATGCGGGCGGGTGACCGGGTCGGCGCGCGAGCCCTGTGGGGCCCGGACGCCGTCTGGCACATCACCGGCAGTCACCACCTGACGGGTGACTACCAGATCGACGCGTACATGGACTTGCTCAGCAAGTGGTACCGGGACCACCCCCATTACAAGGGCGAGTGGGTCTCGTCCCAGAGCTACGGGGACGACTTCGTCGTGGCCTACGCGCGCACGACCGGCGGAGACAAACCGGGAACAGCCACCGTCCTCGCGGTCTATCGAGTCGCGGACGGCCTACTGCAGGAAGGCTGGGCTCTCTTCGCCGATCCGCGTTACCCGGCCTGACGCCCCCGCAGCGGTCCCCCGAGGCGATGGCGGGGTGGGCGGGACCGAGCGCCCGGGCGGTGGTGAGCAAGGCTGCGTACTCCAGTGCACGTCAGGACCTCATGGCGCTGTAACTCACGGAGCCCGAAGCGCGGAATCCGGGTATTCGACGGTTCTGACGTGCAAATCAGTGGGCTGTCCCGGAAGCCGTCTTCAGACGCGCAGGAAATCGCAGCGGCTGACCGCTTGATCGATCATGCTCTAGCTGGCGGCGGGGCCGGTCGCGTCAGGAGGACGGGCGAGTTAGAGTGCCCGCCAGTAGGCGCAGTTGCGGCGTTCGGCGCGGCTGATCGTCGAGGGCAGGCACGAGGGCCACGCTCGCGAAGGTGCTAACGCTCCGTGAACTGTGGACCCCTCGTGCCTGCCGCCCCATCGTGCATCCTTGACCCGCTGCGCGAGCAGTTCCTGGTCCTGCTGCCCCCGCATGTTGATGAGCACCCGCTGGGCTGTCACCGGCCGCGCATCGACGACGCCGTGGTGTTCGACAAGCTCGTCGAGGCGCTGGTGTTCGGCTGTGGCTACGAACGACTCGCTGACGCCTCCTGCTCGGCAACCACGATGCGCCGCCGCCGCGACGAGTGGATCCGGCTGGGCGTCTGGGACCGGCTGAGGCTGGTGTGCGTGGACGCCTACGACCAGATAATCGGCCTGGACCTGGCCGACCTTGCCGTGGACGGCTGCACCACCAAGGCCGTCTGCGGAGGCGAATGCGCCGGCCGCAGCCCCGTCGACCGCGGCAAGGGCGGCATGAAGCGCTCGCAACTGACCGACGGTGGCGGCGTTCCGCTGGCCACCGTCTCCGCGCCGGCCAACACCCGCGATGACGCCCTCCTGCCGGCCACCCTCGATGCGCTCAAGGACTTCGCTCCACTGCCCGCCGACGTGACGGTGCACCTGGACGCCGGGTATGACTACCGCCCCTGTCGGGAGGCACTCGATGAGCGGGGATTGCACGGCCAGATCGTCCATCGCGGCACTCCCGCACCGATCCAGGTCGGCCGCCGATGGGTCGTCGAGCGGACCAACTCGTGGCTCAACGACTTCGGCAAACTCCTCCGCTGCACCGAACGACGCCGCGCCTGCGTCGACGCCTACCTGGCCCTGGCTGCCGCCATCGTCACGATCCGTGCCCTGCTGCGGGCCGCCTGGTACCGCTACCGCTGGAACACCCGGTCAAGATCACCGCGCATCCGCTGACCTATTGGCGGACGTCCTTATTGACGGAGGAGCACCGGCGAGCGTGTCTCTGGCGCGAGCGCTAGCTGTGGTTGCCGGGGAGGCTGGTCGACCACCGATGTCCCGATGCCCGTCCACATGCTCCTCGCCGCTCTCCACAGCCGGCACCCTCGAGCGACTGTGGAGCGGTCCCACCACCGCTGAGGAGGGCTCCGGCGGGCCCGCGGATCACTCCTCTCAGTCCGCACACAGTCCGCAGAGTCCGCAGATGGTCCGCAACTCGGCCAACTTCAACCGTCGTTGATCAACACTGCTCAGCGGTGAACGTGCAGGTCAGCCCCGGGTTCCGTCAAATGCCGCACACAGCCGTAAACCCCAGGTCAGTTCGACAACTACCGCTGAGCCGGCTGCCGCCCGCGGTGCCACGCCCCCCGTCCCGGCCCCGGCGCGCGGCCGGCGGAGGCGCGGGGCGGCCCGGCGTGGTGGGACGGTGACCGCGGGGAGCGCGGGGGCGGCCCTGCTGCGGGCCGAGGGCCTGCTGGTCGGGTACGCCACCGAGCCGGTGTGCGCGCCGGTCGACGTCGTCCTGGGGCCCGGGCGGGCGCTGGGCCTCGTCGGCGCCAACGGCGCGGGCAAGTCCACGCTGCTGCAGACCCTCGTCGGGCTCCTCGCCCCCCTGGGCGGGACGGTCGCCCTCGACGGCCGGGAGGTCGACGAGCGGCGGGCCGACTTCCGCCGGGACGTGGCCTGCGTGCTCGACGACGACGCGTTCTTCCCGTCGCTGACCGGCCGCGAGCACCTGCTCACCGCGCGGGGCCACGGGGTGCGGGACGCCGAGGCGGTGGTGGAGGCCGAGGTGGCGGCGTTCGGGCTGGCCGACCGGGTCGACGCCCTGCCGTCGCAGCTGTCGTCCGGGCAGCGCCGCCGGCTGGCGCTGGCGGCGGCCCTCGTCCGGCCGGCCCGGCTCGTCGTGCTCGACGAGCCCGAGCGGCGTCTCGACGCCGGGATGCGCGCCCGGCTGGCCGGACGGCTGGCCCGGCACCGGGACGAGGGCGCCGCGCTCGTCTTCGCCTGCCACGACGCCGACTTCCTCCGCGCCGTGGCCGACGAGGTGCTCCTGCTCGGCGAGGCCGCCTGCCACCGGCTCGACCCCTCCGCGGCCGCCGACGTCCTCCCGACCCTGTGACCGGCTCGTCCCCCGTCGTCGCCGTCCGCGCCGCCGAGCTCTCCGGCGCCGCCGTCCGGCGGCTGACCCGGCGGGCCACGGCCGCGCGGGCCGACACCACGCTGACCGCCCGGCTCGGCGAGGTCTACGGCCACCTGGTCTCGGTGGCGATCGGCGTCGCGGTGCTCGCCGGGGCGGTCGCCTCGCTGCGCGAGCGGATCTCGCTGGCCGGGGCGCCGGTCACCGTGCCCGTGCTGCCGGCCGGGGTCACCGCCGCGGTCGCCGTCTCGCTGGCGGTCGCGGGTCTCGTCGTCTGCCTGGACCGGCTGGGACCGGTGAGCAGCACTCCCGCCGCGGCCGCCTGGTGGCTGCCGCTGCCGGCCGGCCGCCGCGAGCTCCTGCGCGGGGAGCTGGTCCGGGTCGTCACGGCGGTCACCGGCGCCGCCGTCGTGCTGGCCCTGCCGCCGGCGCTGACCCTGACCGACACCCCCTCCCCCGCCGGCGTCGCCGCCGTCCTCACCGGGACGGCGGGGTGTGCGGCCGCCGTGGTCGGGGCCGTGGCCCTCAACCAGACGCGGGGGCGACCGGGCCGGCTGGCGCCGGTCGCCGGCACCGTGGCCGTGGGGACGGCCGTGGCGGCGGTCGCCGTGGGCACCGCGTCCGCGCTCACCGGCGGCGGGGTCGTCCCCTCCCTGCCTGCGGCACCCACCGGCGGTGCGGTCGTGCTGGCGGCCGCGGCCGTCCCCCTGCTCGCCGGCGCCGTCGCCGGGCTCGACCGGCTGGGCGCCGCGCAGCTGCGCGCGCTCGGGGCGACGTCGCAGCACGCGGCCGCCTCGGCGGTCTCGCTCGACACCCGGGAACTGGGCCGGGCGCTGGCCGCCCGCCGTCCGCGCGCGCCCCGGCGCGGCCGCCGCTTCGCCCGCGTCTCCGGCGCCTGGCAGGCGGTGGTCGCCGCCGACGGCACCGCGCTGGTCCGCTCCCCCTGGCACCTCGGCCAGGCGCTGGTCGCGATCGCGGTCCCCGTCGTGGTCGCCTACACCGCGGGGCTCGGGTCCCTCCCCCTGGCCGTGTGGACCGCGTGCGTGGCCGGCTGGGCGCTCGCGGCCGTCGCGGCCGGTCACCCGGCGCGTCAGGCCCAGACGGCCCCGGCGCTCGACCGCCTGCTGCCGCTCTCGACCGCCGGGGTCACGGTCGCGCGTGCCGTCGTGCCGTTCGCCCTGCTCACGGCGGTGACCGCGCTGACCGGGCTGCTGATCGGCGTGGCGAGCCACGCGCCGGCCCTCGTGACCGGCCTGTGCGCCGCCACGGCTCCGGCCTGGGCCGCCGCGTCGCTGCGCGGCGCCTTCCGTGCCGAGATCGACTGGTCCGGCCCGGTCGTCGCCACCCCGATGGGCGTGGTCCCCACCGGGGTGGGGGCGACGCTCGTGCAGGGGGTCGACGTCGGGCTGGTGGGCAGCCTGCCGCTCGCCGTGGCCCTCGTCTCCGGTGGGCCGACACCGTTCCTGCTGGCCGTCCAGCTCGCGTGGTCGGCGCTGCTGTGCGCCGGCGCGCTCGCCCTGGTGGCCCGCCGCGGCAACCGGGCCCGGTGACGGCACCGCCCCGTGCCGCGCGGTCCTCGCCCGGACGCCGCCGGCACGGTCAGACGACGGCCGGGGTCAGCGACCGCCGCCGGGGGACGAACTCCCCACGCACGTCGAGCACGTACTCCTCGGCGCCCTGCGGGGTGGCGGCGATCTCCCGCAGCGCCTGCCCCAGCAGCGGGATGTCGGTGAGGTAGGTCTGCCGGTTCGCGCTGACCCGGACCGCACCCGGCAGCCGGTGCCGGGCCCCGCTGCGGACGTCGGCGTGGAACTGGGCCACCTCGGCCTCGGAGAGACCGAGCAGCCGGCCCATGTAGGGGTGCGCGCAGAAGCAGCCGCTGCGGGTGCCGATCGCCCACTCGTTGGCCAGCCGGGCGGCGAGCAGCCCGTGCGGCACGCCCTCGAGGTTGAAGGCGGCGACCGGCAGCCGGTCCCCGGTGACCGGGCCCAGCCGGCGCAGGCCGGGGACGGAGCGCAGCTCGGAGTCGAGGGCACGGACCAGGTGGTCCTCGTGCGCCCGCACCGACGACCACCCGTCGCTGCGCAGCTCGTCCGCGGCGGCGGTGAGGGCCACGACGCCGACGACGTTCGGCGAGCCGGCGTCGTCGCGGTCAGGACCGTCGGCCCAGACGACGTCGTCGAACGAGACGGCCTTCACCGCGCCGCCGCCGACGAGGAACGGCTCTCCCGCGGCGAGCAGCGCGTGCGGGACGACGAGGGCGCCGGCGCCGAACGGCGCGTACATCTTGTGGCCGGAGAAGGCGATCACGTCGATGCCCAGGGCGGTGATGTCGACGGGGCGGTGCGGCACGAGCTGGGCGCCGTCGACCACCACCAGGACGCCGCGCTGGCGGGCCGCGGCGGCGATGGCCCGCAGGTCGGGCAGCCAGCCGGTGACGTTGGAGCCGCCGGTGACGGCCAGCACGCGCGGCCGCGGGTGCTGGTCCAGCGCGGCCTCGACCGCGGCGACGTCGAAGGTGCCGCTCTCGTCGACGTCCACGACGCGCAGCCGGGCGTGCCGCTGCCAGGGCAGCAGGTTGGCGTGGTGCTCGACGGCCGTGGTGACGACGACGTCGTCCCGGGTGAGCCCCAGGCGGAAGGCCAGCAGGTTGATCGCCTCGGTGGTGTTCCGGGGGAACAGCGCGGTGTGCGTGGCCGGGTCGCCGCCGACGAAGCGCACGACGGTCTCGCGCGCCTCCTCGTAGCGCCGGCTGGTGAGCTGGGACCGGATGCCGGCCCCGCGGTGCACGCTCGCGTACCAGGGGAGGAACTCCTGGACCGCCCGGGCGACGACGACCGACGCCGAGCTCGTGGCGGCCGTGTCCAGGTCGACGTACTGGCGGGGCTGCCCGTCGAGCACCGACACCCACAGGTCGTCGCCCACGTACTGGCCGGCCGTGAAGGACAGCGTCATCTCCATGGCAGCCTGATCGACCTCCGGGCGCCGAACTTGAGCGACTCCCCTGATCTCACCCGGGGGAGGCACCTCCCGTGTGGTCGCTCAAGTCACGTCGGAGCAGGTCCGATCTGCCCGGTATGACGATGCACGACACCGGCGCCGAGGCGCAGCCGCGTCCCCGCCGGGCCTTCCGCCTGACCTCCCGGGTCTTCTGGGACATGGCGATCTACATGGTCGGCCTGGGCCTGGCCGTCGGTTTCGTGTTCCCGCCGTTCGCGGTGCTGCTCGGCGTGCCCGAGACCATCGCCGACCGCCCGCTGTTCGCCTCCGCGTGCCTGGTCGCCGGCTTCCTCGTGGGCGCGATGAACTACGCGCTGTGCCGCGGGGTCGTCGGCGGCCGCATGGAGGTGCTCGGCAGCCACCTGCGGTCGGCGACCGGCGTCATCACCTCCGCCACCAGCTCCGGCGACTGGTCGGCGGCGGTCTTCGAGCGGATCACCGTCGACTCCGACGACCAGATCGGTGAGGCCGGCCGCGCCTTCAACAGCCTGCTCGGCGCCGTCGAGGGCCGCAAGGAACTGGAGGACCGGCTGCGCTACCAGGCCTTCCACGACGCGCTCACCGGCCTGCCGAACCGCGCCCTGTTCATGGAGCGGATGGCCGAGGCCGACCTCGCCCGCCGGGAGTCCGGCACGCCGTCGGCCGTGCTGTTCCTCGACGTCGACAACCTCAAGGCGGCCAACGACAGCCTCGGGCACGAGGGCGGCGACGCCCTGATCAGGCTCCTCGCCGAGCGCATGGTCGGCAGCGTCCGCGACACCGACACCGTGGCCCGCCTCTCCGGTGACGAGTTCGCCATCCTGCTCACCGGCCCCGGCAGCGCGCACCAGGCCGAGCGGGTGGCGCACCGCATCCTCGACTCGCTGCGGGCGCCCACGCGCATCGGTGACCACGTGGTGCGCACCGGGCTGAGCATCGGCCTGGCCACCTCGGACGCGTGCGCGGCCAGCGCCATCAGCATGCTGCGCGCCGCCGACCTGGCGATGTACGCGGCCAAGACCGGCGGCAAGGGCCGGCTGGAGGTCTTCCAGCCCAGCCACCACACGGCCCAGGTGCAGCGCGATGCCGTCCGGGCGGACCTGTCCGGCGCGCTCGACGCCGAGCAGCTCGAGCTGCACTACCAGCCCATCGTCGACGTCCGCACGCAGGTCGTCGTCGGGTTCGAGGCGCTGGTCCGGTGGCGGCACCCCGAGCGGGGACTGGTGTCCCCGCTGGAGTTCATCCCGCTGGCCGAGGAGACCGGCCTGATCGTGCCGATCGGCCGCTGGGTGGTGCAGGAGGCGACGCGGCAGGCCGCCGTCTGGCAGCACCGCTCGCCGCTGGGCCGGCTGCGGATGAGCGTCAACGTCTCCGTCCGGCAGTTCCACCACCCCGACCTGGTCGGGGACGTCGCCGAGGCGCTGCGGCAGTCGGGCCTGGCCCCGTCGCTGCTCACCCTGGAGATCACCGAGTCGCTGTTCGCGCACGACACCGAGGAGACGACCCGCAAGATCGACCAGCTCAAGGCCCTGGGTGTGCGGCTGGCCCTCGACGACTTCGGCACGGGCTACTCGTCGCTGGGCTACCTGCGGCGCTTCCCGATCGACACCCTGAAGATCGACAAGTCCTTCATCGACGGGGTGACGACCGGCGCCGAGGGGCACGCCGTGGTCGCGGCCATCACCCGGCTCGCCCAGGACCTGCACCTGGAGGTGGTGGCCGAGGGGCTCGAGACCGGCGACCAGGTCGAGACCCTGCGCGCCCTGCACTGCCCGCTCGGCCAGGGCTACCACTTCTCCCGCCCGCTGGTGCCCGGCGACGCGGTGAAGCTGCTGCTGACCGGGCGCCGGTCCGAGCCGGCGATGCTCGTCCCCGCGTGACACCGAGGCCCCGCGCCACCGAGGCCCCGCGCCACCCGGCGCGGGGCCGCGGCCGTAGGGCACCTCAGCCGCCGCGGGGCCCCCGGGCCATCCGCTCCAGCCGGGCGATCCGCTCGGCCATCGGCGGGTGGGTGGCGAACAGCGCCGCCAGCCCGGCCGACCGGAAGGGCGCGGCGATCATCAGGTGGCTCTGGGTGACCAGGCGGTCGTCGGCCGGCAGCGGGCGGGCCGCCGCCCCCCGGGAGATGCGGCGCAGCGCGTCGGCGAGGGCCAGCGGGTCACCGGACAGGCGCGCGCCGTCGGCGTCGGCCTGGTACTCGCGGCCGCGGCCGACCGCCAGCCGGACCAGGACGGCGGCCAGCGGCCCGAGCACGACGAGCAGCAGCGTGCCGAGCACGTTGCCCCCGCCGCGGTCCTCCGAACGGCCGCCGGACAGCGCGCCGAACGCGGCCAGGTGGGCCAGGTAGGTGACGACGGTCGCCAGCGCGCCGGCGACCGAGCTGAGGAGGATGTCGCGGTTGTAGACGTGGGAGAGCTCGTGGGCCAGCACCGCGCGCAGCTCCCGGCGGTCGAGCAGCTCGAGGACTCCCTGCGTGCAGCAGACCGCCGCGCGGCGCGGGGTCCGGCCGGTGGCGAACGCGTTGGGCTGGTCGGTGGGGCTGACGTAGAGGCGCGGCATCGGCTGGCGTGCCTCGGTGGCCAGCTCGCGCACCATCGCGTACAGGCCCGGCGCCTGCGTCTCGGTCACCGGGAAGGCGCGCATCGCGCGCAGCGCCAGCCGGTCGGAGCGCCACCACGCCCAGCCGTTGACCCCCAGGGCGACGACGAGGGCGACCAGCAGCCCCCCGCGGCCGCCGACGAGGGCACCCGCGGCGAGGACGAGACCGGCCATCAGCCCCAGCAGGAGCGCGGTCCGCACCTCGTTGCCCCAGCGCCGCACCCCCCGTGAACGGAGTGCCCCCGACCGCCGTTCCCGGGTCCGACGGGTGACGCCGCTCACGGACGGCAGCGTCCGGAATCCCCGGCGGCCACGCTCGGTTGTCGCCTCCGAACGCCACGCGTGCCAACCGCTGACGTGATCCGCGTCACGCGACCAGCCGGGTCACACGCCCGTAACCTGTGGTCTTTGGAGGTAGCACACGATGACTGCTCTCGAACCGTCCACCACGCCCGGCAGCTCGGCCCCCGGTGGCCTCGTCAAGAGCGTGGTCGAGCTCGACCGCGTCGTCATCCGGCTCGCCGGCGACTCCGGCGACGGCATGCAGCTGACGGGCAACCGCTTCACCAGCGAGACCGCGTCCTTCGGCAACGACCTCTCGACGCTGCCCAACTTCCCGGCCGAGATCCGCGCGCCGACGGGGACCCTGCCCGGCGTCAGCTCGTTCCAGCTGCACTTCGCCGACCACGACATCATGACCCCGGGCGACGCCCCCGACGTCCTGGTGGCCATGAACCCGGCGGCGCTCAAGGCCAACCTCGCCGACCTGCCCGGCGGCGGGCTGGTGATCGTCGACAGCGACGAGTTCACCCCCCGCAACCTGGCCAAGGTCGGCTACGCGACCAGCCCGCTCGAGGACGGCTCCCTCGACGGCTGGCAGGTCGTCAGCGTGGCGCTCACCAGCATGACGCTGGAGGCGCTCAAGGACACCGGCCTCGGCAAGAAGGAGGCCGAGCGGAGCAAGAACATGTTCACGCTGGGCCTGCTCAGCTGGATGTACCACCGGCCGACCGAGGGCACCGTCCGCTTCCTCGAGCGCCAGTTCCGCCGCAAGCCCGAGATCGCCGCGGCGAACATCGCCGCCTTCCGCGCCGGCTACAACTACGGCGAGACGACGGAGGCCTTCGCGGTCTCCTACGAGATCAAGCCGGCCCCCATGGCCCCGGGCCGCTACCGCAACATCTCCGGCAACCAGGCGCTCGCCCTCGGGCTGGTCGCGGCCGGTCAGCGGTCGGGCCTGCCGGTGTTCCTCGGCGCCTACCCGATCACCCCGGCGTCGGACATCCTCCACGAGCTGTCCCGGCACAAGTCCTTCGGCGTGCGCACCTTCCAGGCCGAGGACGAGATCGCCGGCATCGGCTCGGCCATCGGTGCCTCCTTCGGCGGTGCCCTGGGCGTCACGACGACGTCGGGCCCCGGCGTCTCGCTGAAGTCCGAGGCCCTGGGTCTGGCGGTGATGACCGAGCTGCCGCTCGTCGTCGTCGACGTCCAGCGCGGCGGCCCCTCGACCGGGCTGCCGACCAAGACCGAGCAGTCGGACCTGCTGCAGGCGATGTTCGGCCGCAACGGCGAGGCGCCGCTGCCGGTCATCGCGCCCCGCTCCCCCGGTGACTGCTTCGACGCGGCGCTGGAGGCGGCGCGGATCGCGCTGAAGTACCGGACGCCGGTCATGCTGCTGTCCGACGGCTACCTGGCCAACGGCGCCGAGCCGTGGTCGGTGCCGTCGGTGGAGGACCTGCCCGACCTGACGGTGGACTTCGCCACCGAGCCCAACGGCGCGGCCGCCGACGGGACGCCGGAGTTCCTGCCCTACCTGCGCGACCCGGAGACGCTGGCCCGCCCGTGGGCCGTCCCGGGCACCGCGGGCATGCAGCACCGCATCGGTGGGCTGGAGAAGGCCGACAGGACCGGCAACATCTCCTACGACCCGGCCAACCACGACCTGATGACCCGGCTGCGGCAGGCCAAGGTCGACGGCATCGCCGCCGACATCCCGCCGACCGACGTCGACGACCCCGACGGCGACGCCCGCGTGGCGGTCATCGGCTGGGGCTCGACCTACGGGCCGATCGGCGCGGCGTGCCGGCGGATCCGCCGCTCGGGCCGCTCGGTCGCCCAGATCCACCTGCGGCACGTCAACCCCATGCCGGCCGACCTCGGTGAGGTCCTGAGCCGCTACGACCGGGTGGTCTGCCCCGAGATGAACCTCGGGCAGCTGTCGCTGTTGCTGCGCGCGAAGTACCTCGTCGACGTCCAGAGCCACACCCAGGTGCGCGGGCTGCCCTTCCGGGCCGCCGAGCTCGCCGCGGTGGTCCAGGACGTCATCGACTCCACCGCTCCCACCGCCGCCACCGGAGGCACGAAGTGACCACCTCCCCGCACGTGCACGACCTCGGCATGCCGGGGACGCCGATCGACGCCAACATCCAGCAGGCGATCGCGGACTCGGTCGACAGCCAGGGCGAGAAGCAGACCTCGCTCAAGGCGAAGGACATGAAGACCGACCAGGAGGTCCGCTGGTGCCCCGGCTGCGGTGACTACGTCATCCTCAACGCCGTCCAGAGCTTCCTGCCCAGCCTCGGCATCGCCCGCGAGGACATGGTCATCGTCTCGGGCATCGGCTGCTCGTCCCGCTTCCCGTACTACATGAACACCTACGGGATGCACTCGATCCACGGCCGCGCCCCGGCCATCGCCACCGGCCTGGCCGCCTCCCGGCCGGACCTGTCGGTGTGGGTCGTCACCGGCGACGGCGACGCGCTGTCCATCGGCGGCAACCACCTGATCCACGCGCTGCGCCGCAACGTGAACATGACGATCCTGCTGTTCAACAACCGGATCTACGGGCTGACCAAGGGTCAGTACTCCCCCACCTCCGAGGTCGGCAAGGTCACCAAGTCCACCCCCATGGGCTCCCTGGACCACCCGTTCAACCCGGTGTCGCTGGCGATCGGTGCCGATGCGACCTTCGTCGGCCGGGCCATGGACTCCGACCGCAAGGGCCTCACCGACGTGCTGCGGCAGGCGGCCGAGCACCAGGGCACCTCGCTGGTCGAGATCTACCAGAACTGCAACATCTTCAACGACGGTGCGTTCGACCTGCTCAAGGACCCGACCACCGGCCCGATGTGGACCATCCCGCTGGTGCACGGGCAGCCGCTGGTGTTCGGCCCGGACGGCGCCTCCTGCGTGGTCCGCGACGAGTTCGGCGGGCTGCGGATCGCCGAGACCAACCAGGTCGACGCCGGCGAGATCGTCGTCCACGACGCGACCCGCCAGGACCCGTCCTACGCGTTCGCCCTGTCGCGGCTGTCGAGCCAGGACCTGCGCTACACGCCGATGGGCGTGTTCCGCTCGGTGCAGAAGGCGACGTACGACCGGATGATGGCCGACCAGCTCGAGGAGGCCCGCACGCAGGCGCCGGGCGACCTCGAGGCGCTGCTGTCCGGCGGCGACACCTGGACCGTCTCCGCGTAGTCCTCCTCGGTCCCGACCGGGCCCGTCCCCGCACCGCGGGGGCGGGCCCGGTCGGCGTTCACGACCGTCCGGGCGTCGCGCGCAGCACCGTGGCCAGCAGCGTGGTCAGCACCGGCAGGGACTGGGTGAGCTCGGCGCGGGACGGCGCGGCGAACCCGAGCACCAGGCCGGCCGCCGGCCGGTGCGGCTCCGGGCCGGCCCAGTGGCGTCCGAGCCCGTCGACGACGATCCCCCGCGCCGCCGCGTCGGCGACCGCGGCCTCCTCGGCGTCCCGGCCGGGCAGCGGGACCAGGACGTGCGCCCCTGCCGGGTCGCCCTCCGCGGGCACCCCGGCCCCGGCCAGCGCGCCCACCACGAGGGCCCGCCGCTCGGCGAGCTCGCGGCGCAGCCGGCGCAGGTGCCGGGCGAGGTCGCCGGAGGCGGCCAGCGCGGCGAACACCCGCTGCCCCGCGCGCGCCGGACGGGTGCCGGTCGCGGTCCGGGCGGCCAGCAGGTCCGCGCGCAGGGACGGGGGCGCCACCAGCCAGCCGACGCCGAGGGTCGGGCTGACGACCTTGCTGCTGGTCCCGAGGTGCACGACGACGTCGGGGCCGAGCGCGGCCAGCAGCGGCAGCGGGGCGACGTCGTAGCGCAGCTCCCCGTCGTAGTCGTCCTCCAGGACCCACCAGCCCTCGGCGCGCGCCCGGGCGACGAGGGCCACCCGCCGGGACGCCGACAGCCGCCGGCCCAGGGGGAACTGGTGTGCCGGCGTGCAGTAGACCGCGGCCAGGCCGACCGGCAGGTCGTCGACGACCAGCCCGTCGTCGTCCACCGGGCAGGGGACCACCTGCACGCCGGCGGCCCGCAGCGCCCCGGCCGCCCGCTGGTAGCCGGGGTCCTCCAGCCCGACCCGGCTGCCCGGGGGCAGGAGGCGGGCGACCTCGGCGACCGCCGCGGAGGTGCCCGCGGTGGCCAGCACGTCGGACGGGGACGCGGCCAGCCCCCGGTGCCGGAGGAGGTGTTCGGTGACGGCGAGCTGGAACCCCGGGTCCCCGGCCGCCTCCGGGCCGCCGTCGGGCGGGAGGTCGCCCGCGGCCCGCCAGGCCCGCCGCCAGGCGCCTCGGTCGAGCACCTCCAGGCAGGGCGTCCCGGCCCGCAGGTCGACGGTGGGCCGGGCCCCGGACGGCGACGGTGGCCGCGGCGCGGACACGGCAGGACCGGCGGGGGCCGCCCCGACGACGTAGGTGCCCGAGCCGCGCCGCCCGGCGGCCCACCCCTCGGCCAGCAGCTGGTCGTAGGCGGCGGAGGTGACGGTGCGGCTGACCCGCAGCGCCGCGGCCAGCTCGCGGGTCGAGGGCAGCCGGTCCCCGGACCGCAGGACCCCGCCCGCGGCCGCCGCGCGCAGCGCGTCGGCGAGCTGCACCGACAGCGGCCGGCCCGATGTGCGGTCGAGCACCACGGGGGGCACGTCCACACCGCACCTCCTCGCTCGAGTGGCCTGGTGGAAGGGCAGCCTACTGGCCCTTGGAGGAGGCCAGTCGGTGGCCCAGGGTGGGTGCATGACCGCCGCACGACCGCTCTCCCCCACCGCCCGCAGCACCGTCCGCCGGGGCGCCACACGCGCCCGGACCGACCGCGCCGAGCTGCACGCCGTCCTCGACGCCGGGCTGGTCGGGCACCTCGGGATCGTGCTCGACGGCGCTCCCGTCGTGCTGCCCACCGGCTACGGCCGGAGCGGCGACACCCTCTACCTGCACGGGTCCACCGGCGCGGCCACCCTGCGCGCCGCGGCCGCCGGCGGACCGGTCTGCTTCACCGTCACCCACGTCGACGGCGTGGTCTACGCCCGCTCGGCGTTCCACCACTCGATGAACTACCGCTGCGCCGTCGTCCACGGGACCGCGCGGCTCGTCGACGACCCCGCCGAGCGGCTGCTCGGGCTGGAGGCGCTCACCGAGCACCTGGCGCCGGGCTCGTGGACGGCGACCCGGCAGCCGGACCGCAAGGAGCTGGCCGCGACGGCGCTGCTGGCCCTGGACCTCACCGAGGCGAGCGTCAAGGTGCGGACCGGGCCACCCGGCGACGACGAGGCCGACCTGGGCCTGCCGGTGTGGGCCGGGGTGCTGCCGGTGCGCACCGTCGTCGGGGAGCCCGAGCCGTGCCCGCTCCTGCCGGCCGGGACGCCGGTGCCCGACCGGGTGCTCAGCCGACGGGTGTGACCACGACACGGTCGGCCTCCCGGCCGACACCGCGGCCGGGTGCCGTCCCCCACCGGCGCTGAGCCCAACCCGCCGCGCCTGCGCGGACCCTGCCCCCCGTCGGCCTCCCGGCCGACACCGCGGCCGGGTGCCGTCCCCTACCGGCGCTGAGCCCAACCCGCCGCGCCTGCGCGGACCCTGCCCCCTGTCGGCCTCCCGGCCGACACCGCGGCCGGGTGCCGTCCCCCACCGGCGCTGAGCCCAACCCGCCGCGCCTGCGCGGACCCCTCCGGGGCCCACTCGGCGCGACGACCCGCTACGCGGGGACGACGCGCAGGAGGCGGTCGTCGCCGTCGCCGTTGTCGGTGGTCAGGTAGAGCGCACCGTCGGCGCCGAGCAGCGGCGTGCGCACCCGGCCGTAGGCGTCCTCCAGCTCCGGTACGCGGAACTGCTCGACCAGCTCGCCCTCCTCGTCCAGGCGCAGCGCGAGCACCCCCGTGCCCTTCTGCACCCCGAGCAGCAGGACGCCGTCGTAGCCGCCCCACTGCGGGCCGCTGAGGAAGTCGCCGCCGCTGGTGGCGATGGTCGGGGCGCCGGAGGACCACACGGCGGTGACGGCGCCGGGGATGCCGGGGTCGGTCATCGGGACGCTCTCGTCGTACGCGCCGGCCGGTCCGTCGGGAGCGCCGTCGGGGTCGTAGCCGTAGTTCGCGCCGGGGACCGACCGGTTGACCTCGTCGTCGCGGCGGGTGCCCTGCTCGACGGTGTAGACCTCGCCGGTCCCGGGCCGGACGGCGATGCCCTGCACGTTGCGGTGGCCGTAGCTGAGCACCAGACGGGTGCGCGGGTCGGCCGAGCCGGCGAACGGGTTCCCGGGAGCCGGGCCGCCGGTGGCCGCGTCGATCCGCAGCACCTTGCCGGCGAGGGTCGAGAGGTCCTGCGCGTTGCTGCCGACGGCGTTGTCCCCGGTGCCCACGAGCAGGGCGCCCGAGGGGTCGAAGCGGACGCGGCAGCCGCCGTGCCGGCCGGTGCGCTCGTTGACCGGGATGTCGCCGAGCAGCGGGTCGTCCACGCGGGTCGCCGTCGTCCAGCCGGCGTCGACGGTCCAGGCGATGACCTGGATCTCCGCTCCGTCGTCCTCCTCGACGCCCTGGCAGGTGTAGAACCGCCGGTTCCCGGCGAAGGCTGGGTCGAGCACCAGGCCCATCAGGCCGGTCTCGCCGTCGGCGAAGAGGTCGGAGGAGTCGGCGTCGAGCGCGCGGGTCGTCCCGTCGGGCAGCACCGCGGTGAACCCGCCGCCGCGCTCGTCGACGAGCAGGGTGCCCTCCGGGGCGAGAGCGACGTCCCAGGGGTGGTCGAGCCCGTCGAGGACGGTCTCCACCCGCAGCGCCGGGACGGCCACCGAGGGACTCGCGACGACGCCGGGGATGTCGGGAGCCCCGTCGTCGACCTGCGCGGCACTGCAGCCGGCGAGCAGCACCAGGGCCACCAGCACGGCCCCCGCGCAGGGACCGGCCGCGAGCCTGCCAGCGGTGGGGGGCACGGGGTCCTCTGTCAGCTGGTGCGGGTCACCACGTAGTCGCACAGCGCCGAGAGGGCGTCGCGGACGTCGCCGGCCGGCACGTCGGACAGGGAGGCCCGCGCGCGGTCGGCGTAGTCGCGCAGCACCTCGGTGGCCCGGGCCAGCGCCGCGGACCCGCGCAGCAGGGCGAGCGCCTCGGCGTGCTCGGCCGCGTCGGACAGCGGGCGCGCGACCAGCTCGCGCAGCCGGGCCTCGGCCGGGTCGGCGCCGGCCAGCGCGATCAGCGCGGGCAGCGTCGCGATGCCCTCGCGCAGGTCGGTGCCCGGCGACTTCCCGGAGGCGCCGTCCTCGCTGACGATGTCGATCAGGTCGTCGGAGAGCTGGAAGGCCACGCCCACGAGCTCGCCGAAGCGGGTGAGCGCCTCGACGAGCGCGGGGTCGACGCCGGCGAAGGAGGCGCCGAAGCGGGCCGAGGTGGCCACCAGGGAGCCGGTCTTGTCGGCGAGCACCTCGAGGTAGTGCGCCACCCGGTCCTCACCGGGGCGGGCCCCCACGGTCTCGCGGATCTGCCCGGTGACCAGCCGCTCGAACGTGCGGGCCTGGATGCGCACCGCCTCGGGCCCGAGGTCGGCGAGGATGTCGGAGGCGCGGGCGAAGAGGAAGTCGCCGGTGAGGATCGCGACGCTGTTGGTCCAGCGGCTGTTGGCGCTGGGCGCCCCGCGGCGGACGGCGGCCTCGTCCATGACGTCGTCGTGGTAGAGCGTCGCCAGGTGGGTGAGCTCGCAGACGACGGCCGCTCGCACGACCTCCGGCGCCTGCGCGTCGCCGAGCTGGGCGGCCAGCAGCGCCAGCATCGGCCGAAACCGCTTGCCGCCCGCGGCCATCAGGTGCCCGGCCGCCTCGGAGACGAACGAGTGGTCGCTGGCCACCGCGGCCGCCAGCGCCGCCTCCACCCGGCCCAGGCCGTCTGTCAGGGACGCGCCGAGCGGGCCGCCGGGCAGCCAGGCGCCGACGGTGGAGGCGGGGGTCGAGATGCGGTGCCAGACCTCGGCCGGGGCGTCCCCGTCGACGGCGGCACGGGGTCCGGTCATCAACCGACGAAGATAGCCGCCTGGTCCGCCAGGCCCAGCACCGACCCGGGGACGATCCCGAGGACGAGGGTGGCCGCCGCGGTCACCGCGAGCACGATCGTGGTGGGCAGGCCGGGCACGCCGACGGTGGGGCCGTCGACCGCGGGCTCGGAGAAGTACATGAGCACGATGACCCGCAGGTAGAAGAAGGCCGCCACCGCGCTGGCCAGCAGCGCGACCACCGCCAGCGGCCAGGCGCCGTCCTCGATCGCGGCCCGGAAGACGGCGAACTTGCCGGTGAACCCGCTGGTCAGCGGGATGCCGGCCAGCGCCAGCAGGAACAGGCTCATCACCGCGGCGGTCAGCGGGGAGCGCTGCGCCAGCCCCGCCCACTGCGACAGGTGGGTGGCCTCGCCGTCGCCGCTGCGCACCAGGGTGAGGACGGCGAAGGCGCCCAGCGTGGTCAGGCCGTAGGCCAGCAGGTAGAACATCGTGGCCGACAGCCCCGAGCCGGCGGCCTCCCCGGCGACGGAGAACCCGAGGACGCCGGTGAGCAGGAAGCCGGCGTGCGCCACCGACGAGTAGGCGAGCATCCGCTTGAGGTCGGTCTGGGTGAGCCCCAGGACGGCGCCCACGACCATCGAGACGATCGCGACGCCGTAGACCAGCGGCCGCCAGGTCCACTCGTCGGTGCCGAAGGCGACGTAGAGCAGCCGCAGGATGGCGCCGAAGGCCGCGACCTTGGTGCAGGCGGCCATGAAGGCGGTCACGGGGGTCGGCGCGCCCTGGTAGACGTCGGGCGTCCAGGTGTGGAACGGCGCCACGCTGGCCTTGAACAGCAGGCCGACGACGAGCAGCGCCAGCCCGAGGACGAGCAGCACGCCGCCGGTGCCCACGGCGTCACGGACGTCGGCGAGCCGCACGCTGCCCGTGGCGCCGTAGACCAGCGCCAGGCCGTAGAGGAAGAACGCCGAGGCGAACGCCCCCAGCAGGAAGTACTTGACCGCCGCCTCCTGGGAGAGCAGCCGGCGCCGGCGGGCCAGGCCGCTGATCAGGTAGAGCGGCAGGCTGAGCACCTCGAGGGCGACGAACATGACCAGCAGGTCGTTGGCCGCGACGAAGAGCATCATGCCGCCGATGGCGAAGGCCGCCAGCGGGTAGACCTCGGTCTGTACCCGCGGGACGGTGAGCAGCTCCCGGTCGCGGACGCTGCCGGCCGGCACGGCCGCGGAGACGACGAACGCCGAGCGGGCGGGGTCGAGGTTGCGCTCGGCGAACAGCAGGATCGACAGCGCGCCCAGGCCGGCGATCGTCGCCTGGAGGAACAGCCCGGCGCCGTCGACGGCGAGCGCCCCCCCGGCCGTGATCTCGTGGGCCCCGGCCAGCAGCAGGGTGCTGACCAGCGCGCCGACGGTGCCCAGCAGGGCGATGGCGACCTGCACCGCGTGCCGATCGCGCGGGCCGAAGGCCTCCACCAGCACCCCGACGCAGGCGGCGGCGAAGACGAACAGCAGCGGCGTGAGCGCGGCCAGCGATAGGTCGGGGGCCTCGATCGGCATCAGTCGGTCCCCTCGGGAGAGCCGGCGGGAGTGGTGCCGGCCGGGTCGGCCCCGACGTCGCCCATCGTGGCGGCGACGGCCGGTTCGATCAGCCGGACCAGCGGCTGCGGGTACACGCCGAGCACCACGATCAGCGCCACCAGCGGGGCGACGACCGCGACCTCCCGGCGGGACAGGTCGCGCACCCGCAGGACCGCGCGGGCCGGTGCCGGCGCGGTGAGCGTGGCCGTCGCCGTGGCCGTGGCGGCGCTCGCGCCGTGCCCGCCGGCGGGGGCTGCCGGGACGCCGTCGGTGAGGGCGTCGGTGAGGGCGTCGGCGTCGGCGGGGCCGGCGAGGATCCCGCGCGGCGGGCCGTGCATCGTCCGTTGGTAGAGCAGCAGCACGTAGAGCGCGGCGAGCACGATGCCGACGGTGGCGAGGACGGTGAACACCGGACGGGTCGGGAACGAGCCGATGAGCACGAGGAACTCGCTGACGAAGCTGTTGGTGCCCGGCAGCGCCAGCGAGGCCAGCCCCGCGACGAGGAACACCCCGGCCAGCTTGGGCGCCGCGCCGGCCACACCGCCGTAGTCGCCGACCAGCCGGGAGCCGCCGCGGGCGATGAGCATGCCGACGACGAGGAACAGCAGGCCGGTCGCGATGCCGTGGTTGACCATGTAGAGCACCGCGCCGGTGCCGGCCTCGGTGGTGAACGCGAAGACGCCCAGCGCGATGAAGCCGAAGTGGGCGATCGAGGTGTAGCTGACCAGCCGCTTCATGTCGCTCTGCCCCATGGCCAGCAGCGCCGCGTAGAGGACCCCGGCGACGGCGAGCACGAGGACGTAGGGCGCGAACTCCCGCGAGGCGTCGGGGAACAGCGGCAGGCAGTAGCGCAGGAAGCCGAAGGTGCCGACCTTGTCGAGGACGCCGACGAGCAGCACCGCCCCGCCGATCGGGGCCTCGGCACCGGCGTCGGGCAGCCAGGTGTGGAAGGGCACCAGCGGCGCCTTGATGGCGAAGGCCACGAAGAAGCCGAGGAACAGCAGCCGCTGCACGCCCGGGTCGATGTCGATCCCGTTGAGCGCGGTGAAGGAGAAGGTGCCCTCCCCCGCGGCCTCGCTGACGACGTAGAGCCCGATGACGGCGGCGAGCATGACCAGCCCGCCCACCAGGCTGTAGAGGAAGAACTTCACCGCGGCGTACTGCCGGCGCGGGCCGCCGAAGCTACCCACGATGAAGTACATCGGGACGAGCATCGCCTCGAAGAAGACGTAGAAGAGGAAGACGTCGGTGGCGGCGAAGACGCCGACCATGCAGGCCTCGAGCAGCAGCAGCCAGGCCCAGAAGGCGCGCATCGAGCGGCGCCCGGGCGCGACGTCGCGCCAGGAGGCGAGCACCACGACGGGGACGAGGACGCCGACCAGCAGGAGCATCACCAGCGCGATGCCGTCGACGCCGAGGGCGAAGTCGACGCCGAAGCCGGGGATCCACGGGACCGAGCTGGTCAGCTGGAACCGGTCGCCGTCGGGGTCGAAGGCGACGGCGGCCAGCACGGCCAGCAGCAGCACGACCAGGCTCACGCCCAGGGTGACCTGACGGGCCAGGGCCGCGTTCGCGCGGGGCAGCGCCGCGACACCGGCGGCGCCGAGCGCGGGCACCACCAGCATCGCGAGCAGGAGCAGGGAGTCGCTCACGCCAGGCTCCTCGGTGTCGTGGTCGGCACGTCGTCGTCTCCTCCGAGGACAGGGGACCCGCTCACCCGGCCGTCACCGCCAGCAGCGCACCGGCGACGACGACCGCGCCGCCGAGCATCCCGAGCGCGTAGGACCGGACGAAGCCGGTCTGCGCGCGGCCCAGGCGCGACGACGAGCCGCCGAGCGTGGCCGCCAGCCCGTTGACCGCGCCGTCGACGCCGCGGTTGTCCACCCAGACCAGCGCCCGGGTCAGCCACTGGCCCGGCCGCATGAACAGCGACTCGTTGACCGTGTCGGCGTAGAGCGCCCGGCGAGCGGCGCGGGTGACCGGCGAGACGCGCGCCGGCGCCACCTCCGGGATCTCGCGGCGGCCGACGAACAGCCACGCGGCGAGGACGCCGACGAGCACCACCGCCGTCACCACGACCCCGACGACGGCGGGAGCCACCACGTGCTCGGCCTCCTCGGGGGCGCCGAACACCGGGGCCAGCCACTCGTCGAGCGGGAAGACGTTGACCAGCAGGAAGCCCGCGGCCACCGAGCCGACGGCGAGCAGGACCATCGGCGCGGTCATCACCGACGGCGACTCGTGCGGGTGCACGTCGGGCGTCCAGCGCGGCCGGCCGAGGAAGGTCATCAGCATCAGCCGGGTCATGTAGAAGGCGGTCAGCCCGGCGCCGACCACCGCCACCGTGCCCAGCAGCCAGCCCGACGCCCCGCCCCGGTCCAGGGCGGCCTCGATGATCGCGTCCTTGGTCCAGTAGCCGGACAGGAACGGGAACCCGATGAGGGCCAGGTAGCCCAGGCCGAAGGTCACGAAGGTGACCGGCAGCCGCTTCGCCAGCCCGCCGAAGCGGCGCATGTCGACCTGGTCGCCCATGGCGTGCATGACCGACCCGGCGCCGAGGAAGAGCCCGGCCTTGAAGAAGCCGTGGGTGAGCAGGTGGGCGATGCCGGCCGCGTAGCCGACCGGGCCCAGGCCCACGGCCAGGAACATGTAGCCGATCTGGCTGACCGTCGAGTACGCCAGCACCTTCTTGATGTCGTCGAAGGCACAGCCGCTGATGGCGCCGATGAGCAGGGTGACCGCGCCGACGGCGAGGACGACGGCGCGGGCGGTCGGCGTGAGGTCGTAGACCGGCGCCGACCGGGCGATGAGGTAGACGCCGGCGGTGACCATCGTCGCGGCGTGGATGAGCGCCGAGACCGGCGTCGGGCCCTCCATGGCGTCGGGCAGCCAGGCCTGCAGCGGGAACTGGCCGGACTTGCCGCACGCGCCGAGCAGCAGGAGCAGGCCGATGGCGGTGACCGTCCCGCCGGCGAGGGCCCCGATGCCGCCGAAGACGCCCTCGTAGCTGACCGTGCCGAGCTGGGCGAACATCGTGAAGATCGCCAGCGCCAGGCCGACGTCGCCGACGCGGTTCATGATGAACGCCTTCTTGGCGGCGGTGGCCGCCGCGGGGCGCTCGTGCCAGAAGGCGATGAGCAGGTAGGACGCCAGGCCCACGCCCTCCCACCCGACGTAGAGGGCCACGTAGTTGTCGCCGAGGACGAGCAGGAGCATCGCCGCGACGAACAGGTTGAGGTAGGCGAAGAACCGGCGCCGGCGCGGGTCGTGCGCCATGTAGCCGATCGAGTAGACGTGGATGAGCGCGCCCACGCCGGTGATCAGCAGCACGAAGGTCGCCGACAGCGGGTCGACGAGCAGGCCGGCCTGCACGTCGAGCGAGCCGGCCGAGACGAAGGTGAACAGGTCGACGTCGACCGAGCGGCCCTCGGTGCCGGCCAGCTGCACGGTGCACAGCAGCCCGACGAGGAAGGCCGCGACGACGGTCGCCGTCCCCAGCAGGTGGCCCCAGCGGTCGGTGCGCCGGCCGCCCAGCAGCAGCACGGCGGCGCCGGCCAGGGGCAGTGCGATGACCAGCCAGGATGCGCCGAGCAGTCCCTCGGCCGCGACGGTGTCCATGTGCGCCGGCTCCCGTCAGTACTTGAGCAGGTTGGCGTCGTCGACCGACGCCGACCGGCGGGTCCGGTAGATCGACATGATGATCGCGAGGCCGACGACGACCTCGGCGGCGGCCACGACCATGACGAAGAAGGCCATGATCTGGCCGTCGACGGTGCCGGTGGCCCGGGCGAAGGTGACCAGCGTGAGGTTCACCGAGTTGAGCATCAGCTCGACGCACATGAACACGACGATCGCGTTGCGCCGCACCAGCACGCCGACCGCGCCGATGGTGAACAGGATCGCGGCGAGCACCAGGTAGTGCGTGAGTGTCATTCCGCCTCCTCGCCGGCGCCCGTCGTCGTCATGACGCGGTGTGCTGTGCCCCTGGGTGAGCTCGCTCGCTCGCTCACCTGTGGCCGTCCACCACGCCGTCGGGGGTGCCGAGCGCCGCGTCGGGACTGCCGAGCTGGGCCCGGCCGGTGGGGCGGGGCATCTGCTCGACCTCCTGGGCCTCGATCCCGGTGGCGACGGTCTCCTCGGCGGCGCGCCCGTCGGGCAGCAGCGCGGGGGCGGCGACGGAGTTGGCCCGCGCGTACACCCCGGGACCGGGCAGCGTCTGCGGCCGGTCGGTGAGGAAGCGCGCCCGCGACAGCTCCTTCTGCGTCCGCCGGGTGCCGGGCTCGCGCTCGATGTGGGCCAGCACCATCGCGCCGACGGCGGCGGTGATCAGCAGGGCGCTGGTGACCTCGAAGGCCAGCAGGTAGCGGGTGAACAGCAGCTCGGCGATCGCCTCGATGTTGTTCCGATCGCCCTGCGCGTCGGTCAGGCCGGTGGCCGCGGTGTCCTGGGTGGCGCGCGCGATGCCGGCACCGACGAGGCCGGCGAAGCCGACCCCCAGCACGATCGCCGCCACCCGCTGGCCGCGCAGCGTCTCGACGACGGAGTCGGAGGAGTCCCGGCCGACCAGCATGAGGACGAACAGGAACAGGATCATGATCGCGCCGGTGTAGACGATGATCTGCACCGCGCCGAGGAACGGCGCCTCCTGGACGACGTAGAAGACGCCGAACGTGAGCATCGTGTTGACCAGCCAGAGCGCCGAGTGGACGGCGTTGCGGCTGAACACCATGCCCAGCGCCCCGGCCAGCGCGATCGGCCCCAGGATCCAGAAGACGACGGCCTCGCCGGTGCCCAGCTGCACGGACGTGTCGGCGGCCGCCGCGACGACGCTCACGCCCGCTCCGCCGTCACCGGCTCGGCCGCGGACCCGGGCTGCGGCTCGCGCACGTAGTAGTCCTTCTCGTCCTCGCCGAGCCGCATGGCGTGCGGCGGGGCCTCCATGCCGGGCAGGAGCGGGGCCATGAGCTGCTCCTTGGTGTAGATCAGGTCCTGCCGGTTGTCGTCGGCGAGCTCGAAGTCGTTGCTCATGGTCAGCGACCGGGTCGGGCAGGCCTCGATGCACAGCCCGCAGAAGATGCAGCGCAGGTAGTTGATCTGGTAGACGCGCCCGTACCGCTCACCGGGGCTGTAGCGCGCGTCCTCGGTGTTGTCGCCGCCCTCGACGTAGATGGCGTCGGCCGGGCAGGCCCAGGCGCACAGCTCGCAGCCGACGCACTTCTCCAGCCCGTCGGGGTGCCGGTTGAGCACGTGCCGGCCGTGGTAGCGCGGCTTGGTCACCTTGGGCGTCTCGGGGTACTGCTCGGTGGTCACCTTCTTGAACATCTGACCGAAGGTGACGCCGAAGCCCTGGCCGGGCGCCGGGAGCAGGCTGCGGCGGGCCGGCGCGGCGCCGCCGTCGCGGCCGGCCCGCTCGACCGCCCCGCGCGACGCCTGCGCGAGGCCCTTCTGCCCGCCGGTGGTCGTGGGGTCCTGCCGGGTCACGGGAGCCGGGTCCTGCTCAGCCATCGAGGTCCTCCTGTGCGCGGGTGGCGGTGCTGCCGCGGCGGCCACTGCTGACCACACCACCGGGGCTGCCACCGGGGGTGCCGCCGGCGGGTGCACCGACCGGCTCGGCACGGCGCAGCCGGGGCGAGGGCGGCACGGTGAGGTCCATCGGCGGCACCGGGTAGCCGCCCTCGGCGCGGGCCGGACCGGCGCCCTGCGCGGGCCGGTGGCGCGGCCCGGCCGGCGGCAGCACGTCGGGCTCGGGGTCGGTGGCGTGGATGCCGCCGGCGGCGGCGTCCTCGGCCATGAGCCGGGTGTCGCGGTTGGCCGTCCGGCTGGCGATGAGCAGCCCGGCGAGCACGACCAGCGCGATCGGCACGCCGACGAAGACCGCCACCTCACCGGTGGACAGCTCCGCCTCGCGGGAGACGGTGCGCATCGTGGCCACGACGAGGATCCACACCAGCGCCGTCGGGACGAGCACCTTCCAGCCGAAGCGCATGAACTGGTCGTAGCGCAGCCGGGGCAGCGTGCCGCGCAGCCAGATGAAGACGAACAGCGCGGCGGTGACCTTGAGGAAGAACCACAGCAGCGGCCACCACCCGGAGTTGGCGCCGTCCCAGATCGACAGCGGCCACGGGGCCCGCCAGCCGCCGAGGAACAGCGTCGCGGCCAGCGCCGAGACGGTGACCATGTTGATGTACTCGGCGAGGAAGAACAGCGCGAACTTCAGCGACGTGTACTCGGTGTGGAACCCGCCGACCAGCTCGCTCTCGGCCTCGGGCAGGTCGAACGGCGCGCGGTTGGTCTCCCCGACGACGGCGACCACGTAGACGACGAAGCTGACCGGCAGCAGGATCGCGAACCAGCTCGGCCCGGTGACCTCCAGCCCGAAGAACGACAGCCGGTTGCCGTCGGCCTGCGCCGCGACGATCTCCGAGGTCGACATCGACCCGGCGTAGAGGAACACCGCGACGATGGACAGGCCCATCGCGATCTCGTAGCTGACCATCTGCGCGGCGCTGCGCAGGCCGCCCAGCAGCGGGTAGGTCGAGCCGGAGGCCCACCCCGCGAGCACGATGCCGTAGACGCCCATCGCCGAGCAGGCCAGCACGACGAGCACGCCGATGGGGGCGTCGGTCAGCTGCAGCGGCGTGCGCTGGCCGAAGATGCTGACGACCGGGCCGAGCGGGATGACCGAGAAGGCCAGGAACGCCGGGACCGCGGCGATGACCGGCGCGAGGAAGTACACCGGCCGGTCGGCCAGCGCCGGCATGATGTCCTCCTTGAACGCCAGCTTCAGCCCGTCGGCGAGGCTCTGCAGCGAGCCGCGCGGGCCGACCCGGTTGGGGCCGGAGCGCTGCTGCATGCGGGCGACGACCTTGCGCTCGAAGACGATCGCGAACAGCGTCATCAGCACGAGCACCGCGAAGACGCCGACGATCTTGAGCAGCACGATCCACCAGACGTCGTGCCCGAAGTCGGCCAGCGTGGGCTGGTCGGCGGCGACGGCGAGGGCCCTCACGCGGCACCCCCCGCACGGGCGGCGGTGGCGCCGGTGCGGACCGCACCGAGCCGGACGACGCCGCCCGGCACGGTGCCCAGCGCGCTGCGCAGCTCGCTGCCGGGCGAGCGCATCGGCAGCCACACGACGCCGTCGGGCATGTCGGTGACGCAGACGGGCAGGGTCACCGACCCGGCGGCGCCGGTGACGGTGAGCAGCTCGCCGTCGGCCAGGCCCAGCCGCGCGGCGGCCTCGGCGCCGATCCGCGCGACCGGCGGGCGGGCCGTGCCGGCCAGCTCGGGCTCGTCGCGCTGGAGCGTGCCGACGTCGAGCAGCTGCCGCCAGGAGGCCAGCACCGCCTCGCCGTCGCCGGGCCGGGGAGCCGCCGCGGGCGGGACGTCGAGCCCGGTGGCCGCGGCCCGCTCGGGAGCGGCGCCCAGCGCGGCGAGCTCGGCGCGGGCCGCCTCGGGCGCGGGCAGCCGCAGGTCGACGTCGAGGTACTCGGCCAGGCCGTGCAGCACCCGGCCGTCGGGCAGCTGCCCGGTGCCGTGCAGGGTGGCGTCGAAGGAGCGCACCCGTCCCTCCCAGTCGAGGTAGCTGCCGGCCTTCTCCGGCGCCGCGGCGACGGGCAGCACCACGTCGGCGTGCTCGGTGACGGCGCTCGGCCGCTGCTCGAGGCTGACGACGAAGGACGCCGCGGCGAGGGCCTGCGCGGCCAGCCGCGGGTCGGGCAGGTCCGCGGGGTCGACGCCCCCGACGAGCAGGCCGGCCAGCCGGCCGTCGCGGACGGCGGTGAGGATGCCGGTGGTGTCGCGACCCGGCGCGGCCGGCAGGCCGGTGGGGTCCAGGCCCCACAGGGCGGCGACCTCGGCGCGCGCGACCGGGTCGGCGACCGGGCGCCCGCCGGGCAGCAGTCCCGGCAGCGCGCCGGCCTCGACCGCGCCGCGCTCCCCCGCCCGCCGCGGCACCCAGGCCACGCGGGCGCCGGTGGCGCGGGCGAGCGCGGCCAGCGCGGTGAACGCCCCGGGGACCTCGGCCAGCCGCTCGCCGGCGAGCACGACCGCGCTCGGCTGCCGCAGCGCCTCGACCGCGGGACCGCCCCAGCTGCCCTCGCCGAGCGCGGCGAGGGCGCGGGCCTCGTCGCCGGGTCGGGTGACCAGCACGGTGGCCTGCAGCTTCTGCGCCGCGCGGGTGGCGAACGGCGCGAGGTCGTAGACGGCCAGCGAGCCCTTCCGGACCGCCCGGCGCAGCCGCAGGAAGACGATCGGCGACTCCTCCTCCGGCTCCAGCCCGGCCAGCAGCACGACCGGGGCGGCGGTGACCTCGTCGTAGGTGACCGCACCGCTGCCGGGGGAGGTGCCGGCGACGTGCGCGGTGAGGAAGGCCTGCTCCTCGGCCGAGTGCGCCCGGGCGCGGGCGTCGACGTCGTGCGTGCCCAGGGCGACCCGCGCGAACTTGGCGTAGGCGTAGGCGTCCTCGACGGTCAGCCGGCCGCCGGGCAGCACGCCCACCCCACCGGCCGCCCGGGCCGCGCGCAGACCCTCGGCCGCGGCGGCCCAGGCGTCGGGCCAGGACGCCGGCGCCAGCACGCCGTCCGCGCCGCGGACCAGCGGGGTGGTCAGCCGGTCGTTGGTGGCCGCGTAGCGGAACGCGTACCGGCCCTTGTCGCAGGTCCACTCCTCGTTGACCGCCGGGTCATCGCCGGCCAGCCGGCGCATGACCTTCCCGCGCCGGTAGTCGGTGCGCATGGCGCAGCCCGAGGCGCAGTGCTCGCACACCGAGGGCTCGCTGCGCAGGTCGAAGGGACGCGACCGGAACCGGTACTGCGCGCTGGTCAGGGCCCCGACCGGGCAGATCTGGGTGGTGTTGCCGGAGAAGTAGGAGGAGAACGGCTCGTCCTCGTAGACGGCGACCTGTTCCAGCGCGCCCCGCTCGAACAGCTCGATGAACGGGTCGCCGGCCACCTGCTGGGAGAAGCGGGTGCAGCGGGCGCACAGCACGCAGCGCTCGCGGTCGAGCAGGATCTCGCTGCTGATCGGCAGCGGCTTGGGATAGGTCCGCTTGACGTCGACGAAGCGGGTCTCGGCGCGGCCGTTGCTCATGGCCTGGTTCTGCAGCGGGCACTCCCCGCCCTTGTCGCAGACCGGGCAGTCCAGCGGGTGGTTGATCAGCAGCAGCTCCATCGTGCCCTGCTGCGCCTTGTCGGCGACCGCGCTGGTCAGCTGCGTCTTCACCGCCATGCCGTCGGTGACCGGCATGGTGCAGGAGGCGACCGGCTTGCGCTGGCCCTCGACCTCGACCAGGCACTGTCGGCAGGCGCCGACCGGGTCGAGCAGGGGGTGGTCGCAGAACCGCGGGATCTGGATGCCGACCATCTCGGCGGCCCGGATGATCAGCGTCCCCTTGGGCACCGCGACGTCGAAGCCGTCGATGGTGCAGTGGACGGCGTCGGGCGGGGTGTGCGGCCCGGGCACGCCGGGCGGCACCGCCGCCGCCGGCTCGGGGCTGGTGGGGGTCAGTGTCACGAGGCCACTCCGACGGGCTCGAGGCGCAGGGAGCGGCCCAGGCGGGCCTGCTCCTCGGGGGGCAGCAGGGCGACGTAGTCGTCGCGGAAGTACTTCAGGGAGCTGGTGATGCAGCTGGTCGCGCCGTCACCGAGCGCGCAGAACGACCGGCCGAGGATGTTGTCGCAGGTGTCGGTGAGCAGGTCGAGGTCGGCCGCGGTGCCCCGGCCGTCGACGAGGCGCTGCAGCACCTGCACCAGCCAGTAGGTCCCCTCGCGGCACGGGGTGCACTTGCCGCAGCTCTCGTGCGCGTAGAACTGGGTGAACCGCAGGGTCGCCTCGACGATCGAGTCGGTCTCGTCGAACACCATGAGCGCCGTGGTGCCGAGCATCGAGCCCGCGGCGCCCACGGAGTCGAAGTCGAGCGGGACGTCGAGGTGCTCGGCGGTGAAGTACGGCGTCGACGAGCCGCCCGGCGTCCAGAACCTGAGCTCGTGCCCGGGACGGACGCCACCGGCCATCGCCAGCAGCTCGCGCATCGTCGTGCCCATCGGGGCCTCGTACTGGCCCGGGCGCACCACCCGGCCCGACAGCGAGTAGATCTTCGGTCCCGGCGACTTCTCCGGGCCGAACCGCTTGAACCACTCCGCCCCGCCGCGGACGACGAACGGCACGGTGGCCAGCGTCTCGACGTTGTTGATGACCGTCGGGGCGCCGTAGAGGCCGGCGACGGCGGGGAACGGCGGCTTGAGGCGCGGCTGGCCGCGGTAGCCCTCGAGCGAGTCGAGCAGCGCCGTCTCCTCGCCGCAGATGTAGGCCCCGGCGCCGGCGTGCACCACCAGCTCGAGGTCGTAGCCCGAGCCGAGGACGTCGGTGCCGAGGTATCCGGCCGCGTAGGCCTCCTCGACGGCGTTGACCAGCCGGCGGTGGGCGTGCACCGCCTCGCCGCGGACGTAGATGACGGCGAACCGGCAGCGGATCGCGTACGCCGAGATGATGACGCCCTCCACCAGGGCGTGCGGGTCGGTCATCATCAGCGGGAGGTCCTTGCAGGTTCCCGGCTCGCCCTCGTCGGCGTTGACCACGAGGTACTTGGGCATGGCGGCCGGCCCGGTGGGCGTCTCCCCCGGCTTGGGCTGCGGGATGAAGCTCCACTTCATGCCGGTGGGGAAGCCCGCGCCGCCGCGGCCGCGCAGGCCGGAGTCCTTGACCAGCGACACCAGCTCGTCGGGGGCCATCGACAGCGCGGTGCGCAGCGCGGCGTAGCCGTCGAGCGACTCGTAGGTGGCCAGCCGCCAGGGCTGGTCGGCGCCCCAGCGCGAGGTGAGGACAGGGGTGAGCGGCATGTCAGGCCTTCCCTGGACCCTGGCCGGAGGTGCCCGGCTCGGTCCCTGCGGGGGTGTCGGGGGTGGGGCGGGACCCGGGCGGCGTCTTCCGGCCGTACTCGGTGCCGCGGTCGGGGTGCGTCTGCGCCGCACCGGCGCGCTCGGCGGGGTTGTCGGCCGCGGCGACGCGCGCGTCGGCGGCCTCCTTCTCGGGCGTCCGGCCGGCGTCGCCGGACGGGGCCACCGTGTCGGCGGGCTCGCCGTCGTCGGCGGGCTGCGGCTCGGGGCCGTCCATCGGCGGGGCGGCCTCGCCGCGCTCGGCGGCCAGCCGGACGCCGGCCAGGGTGGGGCCCCACTCCCCCGGGGCGTCGACGGCGGCCCGGGCGGCCGCGGCGTCGGCGTGCTGGGAGAAGCCGGCCAGCTGGCGGGAGACGCCGCGGAAGTCGGTGAGCGGCGCGCCGCGGGTGGGGTGCGGCTTCTCGCCCCGGCGCAGCGCGGCCACCAGCGCGCGGGCGCTGTCGACGTCCTGCTGGTCGTAGAACTCGTAGTCGACGGTGACCACCGGCGCGTAGTCGCAGGCGGCCAGGCACTCGGCGTGCTCGAGGGTGACCGAGCCGTCGGCCGCCGTCTCGTCGTGGTGGACGCCGAGGTCGGCCGAGAGGGCGTCCATGATCCGCTGCCCGCCGAGGACGGCGCACAGGGTGTTGGTGCAGACGCTGACGATGTGCCGGCCGGTCGGGTGGCGCTTGTACATCGTGTAGAAGGTCGCCACCGCGCCGACCTCGGCCTTGGTCAGCCCCAGCTCCTCGGCGCACAGCGCGACGCCCTCGGGTGAGACGTAGCCCTGGTAGCTCTGCACCAGGTGCAGCATCGGCAGCAGGGCCGAGCGCGGCTGCGGGTAGCGGGCCATGATCTCCCGCGCCTCGAGCCGGGCCTGCGCGGGGATCGGCGGCAGGTCGGCGGGGGCCGGCTCGACCGGGTTGTCGACCAGCCCCGTCGTGGCCGCCCCCTCCGACGACCCGGGCAGCGAGCTCACGACGTCTCCTCGCTGGCGCTCGTCGACGCCGTTCGCAGCGCTGCTGTGTCCCTCAGTGAGCTCGCGAGCTCGCTCACCTGTCCACACCTCCCATGACGGGATCGATGGAGGCGATGGCCGCGATGACGTCGGCGATCATGCCGCCCTCGCTCATCGCCGCGGTCGCCTGCAGGTTGACGAAGCTGGGGTCGCGCACGTGGACGCGGAACGGGCGGGTGCCGCCGTCGCTGACCACGTGGTAGCCGAGCTCGCCGCGCGGCGACTCGACCGGCACGTACACCTGCCCGGCCGGCACCCGGAAGCCCTCGGTGACCAGCTTGAAGTGGTGGATCAGGGCCTCCATCGAGGTGCCCATGATGTGCTTGACGTGCTCGAGGGAGTTGCCCATGCCGTCGGCACCCAGGGACAGCTGCGCGGGCCAGGCGATCTTGCGGTCCTCGACCATGACCGGGCCGGGCTCGAGCCGGTCGAGCGCCTGCTCGACGATCTTGAGCGACTCGAACATCTCGGCCATGCGCACCAGGTAGCGGCCCCACGCGTCGGACGTGTCGGCCGTCGGCACCTCGAAGTCGTAGGACTCGTAGCCGAGGTAGGGGTCGACCTTGCGCAGGTCCCACGGCAGGCCGGCCGCGCGCAGGATCGGCCCGGTGACGCCCAGCGCCAGGCAGCCGGTGACGTCGAGGTAGCCGACGTCCTTGAGCCGGCGCTGCCAGATCGGCTGGCCGGTGAGCAGCTTGTGGTAGCCGGCCAGCTGTCCGGGCATGACCGCGAGCCACTCGCGGATCGAGTCCACCGCGCCGGGCGGGAGGTCCTGCGCCACGCCGCCGGGGCGGATGTAGGCGTGGTTCATCCGCAGGCCGGTGATCTCCTCGAGCAGGTCGAGGCACAGCTCCCGCTCGCGGAAGCCGTTGGTCATGCCGGTGAGCGCGCCGAGCTCCATGCCGCCGGTGGCCAGCCCGACCAGGTGGGAGGCGATCCGGTTGATCTCCATGACCAGCACCCGGATGGTCCGCGCGCGCTGCGGCACCTCGATGCCGAGCAGCTTCTCCACGGCCATGCAGTAGCCGGCCTCGTTGAACAGCGGGGCCAGGTAGTCCATCCGCGTGACGAACGTCGTCCCCTGCGTCCAGTTGCGGTACTCGACGTTCTTCTCGATGCCGGTGTGCAGGTAGCCGATGACCACCCGCGCCTTGGTCACCGTCTCGCCCTCGAGGTCGAGCACCAGCCGCAGGACGCCGTGCGTGGACGGGTGCTGGGGCCCCATGTTGACGACGAGGCGTTCCTCGCCGCTGAGGTCGCTGCCGAGGGTCTGGTCCCAGTCGCCGCCGGTGACGGTGTAGACGCGGCCCTCGGTGGTCTGCCGCGACCCGGCGTACGGGTCGTACGTGGTGCTCATCGCAGGCCCCTCACCGGTAGGTGCGCCGGGTGTCGGGCGGCGGGATCGTCGCGTCGTGGTACTCGACCGGTACGCCGCCGAGCGGGTAGTCCTTGCGCTGCGGGTGCCCGTCCCAGTCGTCGGGCATGAGGATCCGGGTGAGCGCCGGGTGGCCGTCGAAGACGACGCCGAACATGTCGTAGGTCTCCCGCTCGTGCCAGTCCGCCGTGGGGTACACCGACGACACCGACGGCACGTGCGGGTCCTCGGCGGTGACGGCGACCTCGAGGCGGATCCGCCGCCGGTAGGTCATCGAGGTCAGGTGGTAGACGACGTGCAGCCGCGGCCGGCCGGGGGCGGCGGCCGGGCCGCCGCTGCCCTCGTAGTCGACGCCGGAGACGCTGCTGCACAGCTCGAAGCGCAGCGCGTCGTCGTCGCGCAGGGCCCGCACCAGGGTGAGCAGGTGCTCGCGGGCGACGAAGTAGGTGATCTCGCCGCGGTCGACCAGCACCCGCCGGACTGCGGCGGCGTAGGTGGCTGCGCCGACGGCGTCGATCAGGGCGTCGGTGACCTCGTCGAACCAGCCGCCGTAGGGCCGGTCGGTGGAGTGCAGCGCCACCGCACCGCCGGGCTCGACGCGGACCAGGCCGCCGAAGCCGGAGGTGTCGCCGCTGCCGCTGACGCCGAAGGCCCCCTTGCGGAACCCGCCGCTGGGCGCGGTCACGCCCTGGCCGGCGTCGGCGCCGCTGCGGTCGCCGGGGCCGGTCACCGCTCGCTCCGCACGTACGGCTCGGGCAGCAGGACGGCCTTGCCGCCGCGCTGCTCGATGGCGAACTGGCCGGTCCGCCCCTCGGCCGCGGCCTGTTCGTAGGCGCGCCGGGCGGCCTTGTCGACCCGCACGCTGGAGGGCATCTCCACCAGCAGGTCGCGGGCGCGCCCCTCGGCCCGGTCCCGCTCGAGCTGGCGGGCCCGCCGCTCCCCGAGGGGCTCGTTCTGGATCTTGTGGTGGAGCTTGAGGATGGCGTCCATCAGCATCTCCGGGCGCGGCGGGCAGCCGGGCAGGTACATGTCCACCGGGACGACGTGGTCGACGCCCTGCACCACCGCGTAGTTGTTGAACATGCCGCCGGAGCTCGCGCACACGCCCATGGCGAGCACCCAGCGGGGCTCGGGCATCTGGTCGTAGATCTGCCGCAGGACCGGCGCCATCTTCTGGCTCACCCGGCCGGCGACGATCATCAGGTCGGCCTGGCGCGGCGAGGCGCGGAAGACCTCCATGCCGAAGCGCGCGAGGTCGTAGCGGCCGGCGCCGGTGGCCATCATCTCGATGGCGCAGCAGGCCAGGCCGAAGGTGGCCGGCCACAGCGAGGACTTGCGCGTCCAGTTGACCAGCTTCTCCACGCTGGTCAGCAGGAAACCGCTGGGCAGCTTCTCCTCGAGACCCATGTCAGCTCCTCACCGTCAGTCCCACTCGAGGCCGCCGCGGCGCCACACGTAGGCGTAGGCGAGGAAGACGGTCGCGATGAACACGACCATCTCGACCAGGCCGAAGACACCCAGCGCGTCGTTGGCGACGGCCCACGGGTAGAGGAAGACGATCTCGATGTCGAAGACGATGAACAGCATCGCCGTCAGGTAGTACTTCACCGGGAAGCGGCCGCCGTGCAGCGGCTGGTCGACCGGCTCGATGCCGCACTCGTAGGCCTCGAGCTTGGCCCGGTTGTAGCGGCGCGGACCCACGAACGGGGCGACCGCGACGGAGAACAGGGCGAAGGCCGCGGCCAGCGCGAACAGACCCACGATGGGCACGTAGGTCGAGAGCACCAGCGCCTCCCCTCGGCGTCACGCGACGTGCACGGAGCTTGTGAACAAATTCACAAATGGACGGTTCTGAGCCTATGCCTCGGGTCTGCCGATCGGAAGCGCGGGGGGTGGTCGACTTCCCACCAGCCGGTCACGGTCCGGTCACGGACCGGCTCACCCGCCGTCAGACCGACGGGGTGAGCCGGGTGAGCAGCGCGATCACCTGGTCGATGCGGTCGCCGTCGCGGCCGTCGGAGAGGTTGCCCATCAGCCGCAGGGCGGCGGCCACCATCGCCGGGCGCTTGAGCCCGTGCGCGGTGGCGAAGCGGACCAGGCCCGGCCGGTCGAGCAGGGCGAGGAACGCCGTGCCGAGGCGGTGGTGGCGGCCGTACTCCTCGCGCAGCCACTGCGGGTAGCGCCGCAGGACGGCCTCGCGGGCCGGCCCCTCCGCCGCCGCCAGCGCCGCGGCCGCCGTCTCGCCGGCCATCCGGCCGGTCTCGAGCGCGTAGCTGATGCCCTCGCCGTTGAACGGGTTCACGACCCCGGCGGTGTCGCCGGCCAGCAGCAGGCCCCGGGTGTAGGCCGGGCCGCGGCCCAGCGCCATGGGCAGCCCGGCGCCGCGCAGCGGGGTGACCGCGTGCTCCTCGCCGAGCTCCCACTCCGGCGGCAGGGTGGCCAGCCACCGGCGCAGCACGGTGCGGGGGTCGGTGCCGCCGCCGCGCCGGGTGTCGAGCAGGCCGAAGCCGACGTTGGCGGTGCCGTCGCCCATGCCGAAGGACCAGCCGTAGCCGGGCATGGAGTCGGCGGTCGGACCCTCGGTCGAGAGGTCGAAGGAGATGTCGAGCCAGGGGTCCTCACCGCGCGGCGTCGCGACGTACCGGCGGACGGCGACGCCGAGCGGCCGGTCCTCGCGGCGGGTGAGGCCGATCGCCTTGGCCAGCCGGCCGGACAGGCCCTCGGCGGAGACGACCAGCGGCGCCCGCCAGGTCACCGCCTCCCTGCCGGGACCCGCCTGGGCGTGCACCCCGGCGACCCGGCCGGCGTCGTCGAGCAGCGGGTCGGTGACGGTGACCTCCTGCTCGAGCCGGGCACCGGCGGCGACGGCGTGCTCGGCCAGCATCGGGTCGAGGTCCCTCCGCGCCCGGATGAGGCCGTAGGAGGGCCAGGAGTCCAGCCGCGGCCAGTCGACCTCGACCACCTGGCCGCCGCCGAACACGCGCAGCCCCCGGTGCCGCACCCAGCCGGCGGCGGGCGAGGTGTCGACGCCCATCTCGTCGAGCGCCCTCACCGCGCGCGGTGTGAGGCCGTCGCCGCAGACCTTCTCGCGGGGGAAGCGGGCCTTCTCCAGCACGACGACGTCGAGTCCGGCGGTGGCCAGCGTCCAGGCGGCGGCCGACCCCGCGGGGCCGGCACCGACCACCACGACGTCGGCGGTGCCCCCGGCGGTCGGACTCGTCACGCGCTGGCCCCCTCGGTGCTCGGCTGCAGCCCCTCCGGACCGCCGTCCGAGCCTAGGCGGGGGACCTCGCCAGGGCCGCCGCGACCTCGTCGTCGGTGGTCTGGCCGAAGTCGTCGTAGTACCGGCCGACCGCGCCGAACGGCGAGGGGGTGAGCAGGCAGACGACCTGGTCGGCGTCGAGCCCGGAGCAGACGTCGGGGGCGCCGACGGGGACCGCCACGACGACGGCGGCGGGGCCGGCCCCGCGGACGGCGCCCAGCGCCGCGCGGGCGGTGGAGCCGGTGGCCAGGCCGTCGTCGACGAGGACGACGGTGCGGCCGGCGACGTCGGGCGGTGGGCGGTCGCCGCGGTAGGCCCGCTGGCGGCGGCGCAGCTCGGCGAGCTCGGCGCGGTAGACCTCGTCGGCGGCCGCGGCGTCGACGGTCACGCGGGCGAGGACGGCCTCGCTGCGGACGCTCTGCACGGTGTCCCCGACGGCGGCGAGGGCGCCCATGGCCAGCTCGGGGTGGCCGGGCAGCCCGAGCTTGCGGACGGCGACGACGTCGAGCTCGGCGCCGAGCGCCGCGGCGACCTCGGCGGCGACGACGACTCCGCCGCGGGGCAGGCCGAGGACCAGCGCGTCGGGCCCGAGCGGGACGGCGCCGGTCCGGCCCGGGTCGGTGAGGCGCGCGGCGAGCTGCCGGCCGGCGTCGCGCCGGTCGGCGAACGGGCGACGGTGGCCCACCGCGCCGCCGCCGCGTCAGACGGGCTGCGGTCCCGAGGGCGGTGGGGCGGTGGGGTCGGTCGGGCTGGGCTGCGGGAGCGGGGCCGGCGACGGCGGGGAGATCGGGTCGACCGGCGACGGGGAGGGCCCGGGCGGCTCGGGCATCGGGGTCGGTGTCGTCATGGACCGACGCTACAAGGACCCCGTCGCCCTCCACACCACGCTCCGCGCGGTGCGGGCCCCTGGACGGGGCCGTCCAGCAGGTCACCTACGGCCGGCGGGCGCGGTGCAGCGCGACGATGCCGCCGGTGAGGTCGCGCCACTCGACGTCGGCCCACCCGGCCGCCTGGACGCGCGCGGCCAGCGCCGGCTGGTCGGGCCAGGCGCGGATCGACTCGGCCAGGTAGACGTAGGCGTCGGGGTTGCTGCTCACCGCGCGGGCGATCCGCGGCAGCGCCCGCATCAGGTACTCGGTGTAGACGGTGCGGAACGGCGCCCAGACGGGGCTGGAGAACTCGCAGACGACGAGCGTCCCGCCCGGCCGCACCACCCGCGCGAACTCGCGCAGCGCGGCGTCGGGGTCGGCCACGTTGCGCAGGCCGAAGGAGATGACCAGCCCGTCGACGCTGGCGTCGGCCAGCGGCAGCGCCATCGCGTCACCGGCCACCTTGGGCACCGGCCGCGCCGCCCCGGCCCGCAGCATCCCCAGCGAGAAGTCGCAGGCGATCGCGTGCACGCCGGCCGCGGCCAGCTCGACGGTCGACACCGCCGTCCCGGCCGCGACGTCGAGCACCGTCGCCCCCGGTCGCGCCCCGAGCGCCTCCCGGGTGGCCCGCCGCCACCCGGCGTCCAGACCGCCCGACAGCACGGTGTTGGTGACGTCGTAGCGGCGGGCGACCCGGTCGAACATCGCCGCGACGTCGGCCGGCTGCTTGTCCAGCCCGGCCCGCACCCCGGCGGTGTGTGCGCTCTCTCGCCGGTGTCCCACGGCGGCCGACGCTACCGGCTGCCTACATTGGAGCCGTGACCGCGGCGGCCGTGACCTCGACGGACGCCGCCGCGCCCGCCGTCACGACCGTCGCGCTCGAGGACTCCCCCGACCTGCTGGGGCTGCTGCCGCGCACCGGCGCCCTGTCGTGGGTGCGCCGCGGCGAGGGCCTGGTGGGCTGGGGCGAGGCCGACCGGCTCGAGGTCCGCGGTCCCGGCGCGCTCGCCGAGGCCGCGGCCTGGTGGGCCGCCCGCAGCGCCGACCTGGTGGTCGACGACGAGGTCGGCGTCCCCGGCTCCGGGCCGGTCGTCTTCGCCAGCATCGCCTTCGACCCGGCCGCGGAGACGTCGGTGTTCGTCGTCCCCGAGGTCGTCGTCGGCCGGTGCGCCGGCGTCGCCTGGCTGACCTCCGCCGGCGACGCCGACCCGCGCGACCTGCTCGCCGCCGGCCCGCCGCTGCCCCCGGCACCGGCCCGGCTGCGCTACGCCGACGGTGCGCTCGACCCCGCCTCCTGGTGCTCGGCGGTCGCCGCCGCGGTGCAGCGCATCGGCGCCGGCGAGCTGGCCAAGGTGGTCCTCGCCCGTGACCTGCTGGTCACCGCCGACGTCCCGCTCGACCCGCGCCGGCTGCTCGACCGCCTGGCCGCCCGCTTCCCCGACTGCTGGACCTTCGCCGTCGACGGCCTGCTCGGCGCCACCCCGGAGCTGCTGCTGCGGCGCACGGGCCGGGAGCTGTCCGCGCGGGTGCTGGCCGGCACCGCACCCCGGGGCGCCGGGGCCGACGACGACCGGCTGGCCGCCGGGCTGCTGTCCTCGGCCAAGGACCGCGCCGAGCACGCCCTCGCGGTCGACTCCCTCGTGCAGGCCCTGGAGCCCTACTGCACCGCGCTGTCGGTGCCCGCGGAACCCGCGCTGCTCACGCTGGCCAACGTGCGGCACCTGGCCACCGACGTCACCGGCACCCAGCGCCGGTCCGGCGCCGGCGGCCGCGCCGGGCTGCTGGAGCTGGTCGACGCCGTGCACCCGACCGCCGCCGTCTGCGGCACCCCGCCCGACGTCGCCGCCTCGGTCATCGCCGAGCTCGAGGGCACGGGCCGCGGCCGCTACGCCGGGCCGGTCGGCTGGCTCGACGGCCGCGGCGACGGCGAGTTCGGCCTGGCCCTGCGCTGCGCCCAGCTCTCCGACGCCGACCCGGCCGCCGCCCGGCTGTTCGCCGGCTGCGGCATCGTGGCCGGCTCCAACCCGGCCGCGGAGCTGGCCGAGACCCAGTCCAAGTTCGCCGCCGTCCAGGCCGCGCTGGAGAGCTGATGCGACCGGTCCCGGACCTGTCCTGGGACCACGACGCGCACTACCGGCCGGTGCTGCTGCGGGCGCTGCCGCCGCGCTGCGACCGGGTGCTGGAGGTCGGGTGCGGGGCCGGCGACCTGGCCGTCCTGCTCGCTGAGCGGGCCGCGCGCGTGGACGCCGTCGACCGGTCGCCGGAGATGGTGGCGCTGGCCCGGGCGCGGGTGCCCGCGACGGTCCGCGTCGTCGAGGCCGACGTCCTGGCCCTCGAGCTGCCGGCGGGCGGCTACGACGCCGTCGTCGGCGTGAGCTCCCTGCACCACCTCCCGCTGGAGGAGGCACTGCGCTGCCTCGGCGCCGCGGTCCGGCCGGGCGGGGTGCTGGCGATGGTCGCCCTGCCGCGCCGCGACCTGCCCCGGGAGCTGCCGGTCGAGGCGGTCGCCGCCGTGCTGCACCGCGCCGTCGGGGTGGAGCGGCTGCTGCGCCGGTCGCCACGCCCCGAGCGGACGCCGGGGATGCCGGTGCGGGAGCCGGAGCTCACCGTCCGGGAGGTGCGGCGGCGGGCACGGGCGGTGCTGCCCGGCGTCCGGGTGCGCCGGCTGCTGTTCTGGCGGTACGCCCTGGTGTGGCACCGCCCCGGGTGAGCTGCCGGCCCCGGACGGTCAGGTGAGGGCCCGGGACGCCGCGTCGCGGAGGCTGACGGCGAGGTCGGCCTCGGCCCGCTGGTCGGTGCGGACGACGACCACGCGGGGTCCGCCCGGCGCCAGCGCCGCCGCCAGCTCGCCGGCGTCGCGCACCGCCGTCGCCGGCCAGCCGAGGGCCTCGGCGAGCGCGACCAGGTCGCGGCCGTGCGGCGTCCCGAACACCCGCCGGTAGTCACGGGCGTGCGCCGGCCGGCCCGGCTCGAGCTGGGCGAAGATGCCGCCGCCGTCGTTGTCGGGCACGACGACCGTGAGGTCCGGCCGCGCCTCCCCGTCGCCGGTGAGCAGGCCCTGCAGGTCGTGCAGGAACGTCAGGTCGCCCAGCAGCGCCACGGCCGGCCCGCCGTGCACCAGCGCCGCACCGACCGCGGTGGAGACCGTCCCGTCGATCCCGGCGACGCCGCGGTTGGCCAGCACGGTCACGTCCCCGCGGGGGACGGCGAGCCGGTCGACGTCGCGCACCGGCGTCGACGAGCCGAGCACCAGCAGCGCCCCGGCCGGCAGCGCGGCGACGACGTCGCGGGCCAGCCGGGCGGCGGTCAGCCCGGGCGCGGCGCCGAGCAGCGCGTCGACCGCCGTCCCGACCCGGCCGGCGGCATCGCGCCAGGCGGCGGCCCAGCCGTCGTCGGACGCCGGCCCCGTCGGCGGCGCGGCCCGGGTGACCAGCGCGCTCGACCGGCCGGCGTCGGGCCAGCGCGGTGTCGCGACGACCGTCTCCACGCGCACCCGCGGGTCGGCCAGCAGCGCCGACACCGGCCGCGACAGGGTCGGGCGGCCCACGACGACGACCCACTCGGGCCGGTGCGCGTCCAGCCAGCCGGGCACGCCGAGCAGCAGCGCCCCGCCGCGGACGGCGTCGCCGGTCCACGCGCCACCGCTGGGCTCGGCCACCACCGGCCAGCCGGCCGCCGCGGCCCCGGCGGCCCAGGCCCGGCCGACCGCGGTCGGCCCGTCACCGGCGACGACGAGCGTGCGCGGACCGCCCGGCAGCGGGTCGGCCCCGGGCGCCGGGGCGGAGCCCGCCGTCCAGGGCGCGCCGCCGTCCCGTCCCGCCCACGCGCCGGCGGGCTGCGGCTCCCCGTCGGGCAGCAGCGGCTCGCGGAACGCCAGGTTCAGCTGCACCGGCCCGGGGTCGCCCGACAGCCCGCCGGTGGCCGCCAGCAGCGCCCGCGACACCACCGAGCGCCAGTAGCGGTTCTGCGCCTCCTCGCGGCCGGACTCGGGGACGCCGACGTCGGCCGCCCAGCGCACCGCGCCGCCGTAGAGGCCGGGCTGCTCGATGGTCTGGTTGGCCCCGGTGGACCGCAGCTCCGGCGGCCGGTCGGCGGTGAGCGCCAGCAGCGGGACGCCGCTCGCGTCGGCCTCGAGGACGGCGGCGTGCAGGTGCGCCGTCGCCGTCCCCGAGGTGGTGAGCACCGGCACCGGCCGGCCCGACGCGCGCGCCAGACCGAGGGCGAGGAAGGACGCCGTCCGCTCGTCGATGCGCACGTGCAGCCGCAGCTGGCCCTCCCGCTCCGCGGCCGCCAGGGCGAGCGCGACGGGCGCGGAGCGGGAGCCGGGCGCCACGACGGCGTCGGTGACCCCGCCGCGGAGCAGCTCGTCGACCAGCACGCGGGCCAGTGCGGTGGAGGGGTTCACGCGGCCAGCACCGCGGTCAGCCGCCCGGTCCACCGGCCGGTGACGTCGGGCGCGGCGGCCACGGAGGCCAGCCGGTCGGGCGCCACCGCCCGCACCGGCAGGGCGCCGTCGACCGGCAGCAGCGGTGCGTCGGTGACGTCGCCGGAGAGCAGCGCGACCGTGGCCAGCCCGCAGGCGAAGGGCAGCTCCGGCAGCGCCGCGGCCAGCGCGACCCCGGCCGCGATGCCGACCGAGGACTCCAGCGCCGAGGAGACGACGCACGGCAGCCCGTGCGCCTCGGCCACGCGCAGCGCCGCCCGCACCCCGCCCAGCGGCTGCACCTTGAGGACGACGACGTCGCAGGCCGCGCGCAGGTCGACCGCGAGCGGGTCGTCGGCCCGCCGCACCACCTCGTCGGCGGCCACCCGGACGTCGACCCGCCGGCGCAGCGCGGCGAGCTCGTCGAGGGTGGCGCAGGGCTGCTCGACGTACTCCAGGCCCACCCGGTCGAGCTCCCGGATGCGAGCGACGGCGGCGTCGACGTCCCACGCGGCGTTCGCGTCGACCCGGACCGCACCGGCCGGACCCAGGGCGTCGCGCACGGCCTCCACGCGGGCGAGGTCGTCGGCCGGCGTCTGCCCGGGCTCGGCGACCTTCACCTTCGCCGTCCGGCAGCCCGACTCCGCCACGATCGCGTGCGCCCGCTCGGCGTCCACCGCCGGCACCGTCACGTTCACCGGCACGCGGTCGCGCACCGGGGCCGGCCAGCCGGTCAGCGCCGACTCCGCGGCGGCGACCCACCAGCGCCGGCTCTCGACGGTGCCGTAGTCCCAGAACGGGGAGAACTCGCCCCAGCCGGCCGGGCCGCGCACGAGGACGCCGTCGCGGACGTCGATGCCGCGGAAGCGGGTCCGCATCGGCACCGACCACACCGCCACCTGCTCGATCCCCTCGGGGAGGCCGGCGGGGGTGATCACGCCGACCAGCGTATGTCGGGCTCGCCGTAGTCTCGTTCGACGTGCCCCGGCAGCTGACCGTCCTCCCCGCGCCGGACTCCCCCGGCGCCGTCCTCGGCACCGTGCTGCCCGCCGTCCGCGCCTGCCTCGACGGCGGCGCGCCGCTCGCCGTCCTGCCCGCCGGGCCGGCGGCGGGCGCGGCCCGCGCGGCGCTCGCCGCCGACGAGCCGCTCGAGGACGGCGCCGACCTCGTCGTCGTCACGTCCGGGTCGACCGGGCGCAGCCGCGGGGTGCTGCTGCCGGCCCCGGCGCTGCGGGCGTCGGGCACCGCGACGCTGGACCGCCTCGGCGGTCCGGGCACCTGGCTGCTGGCGCTGCCGGTGTCGGCGATCGCGGGGCTGCAGGTGCTGTGCCGTTCGGTGCTGGCCGGCACGGTGCCCGCGGTCCTCGGACCGGGCGAGGACCTGGCCGCCGCGGCCGCGCGCATGGAGGGCGACCGGCGCTACACCGCCCTGGTCCCCACCCAGCTGCGCCGGTACCTCGACCGCGAACCGGACGCGCTGCGCGCCTTCGACGCCGTCCTCGTCGGCGGCGCGGCCACCGACCCCGCCCTGCTGGCACGGGCCCGCGCCGAGGGCGTCGCCGTGGTGACCACCTACGGCATGACCGAGACCGCCGGGGGCTGCGTGTACGACGGCGTCCCCCTCGACGGCGTGCGGGTGCGGGTGGGCGGCGACGGCGGTGCCGCAGGACCCGGCGGAGGAGCCGTCGCGATCTCCGGGCCGGTGCTCGCCCTCGGTTACCGGCGCGACCCCCGGGGCACCGCGGAGGCGTTCGCCGGCGGGGAGTTCCGGACCCGCGACGCCGGCACGATCCGGCCCGACGGCCGGCTCACCGTCACCGGCCGGCTCGACGACGTCGTCGTCACCGGCGGGGTGAACGTCGCGCCGCAGGCGGTCGAGGGCGTCCTGCGCGAGCACCCCTCGGTGGCCGACGCGGTGGTGTTCGGCCGGCCCGACGAGGAGTGGGGGCAGCGGGTGGTGGCCGCCGTCGTGCCCGCACCCGGCGCGGTGCCCGACCTGGGTGCCCTGCGGCCGTGGGTGGTCGAGCGGCTCGGCGCGCCGTCGGCCCCCCGGGAGCTGCACCTGGTCGACGCGGTGCCCACGCTGCACACCGGCAAGCCCGACCGGCGCGGCGTCGCCGCCGCAGTGAGGGACGGGAACGGCCCGCCTGCCGGGTCCCGCCGCGAGCCTGCGAGTGGCGGGGGGCAGGGGGGTCCTTCGTGATGGCCACCCCGGCGCAGTGGGTGGCCGGTGCCCGGCCCCGCACGCTGCCCGCCGCGCTCGCCCCCGTGCTCGTGGGCACCGGCGCGGCCGCCGCGCTCGACGGGTTCCGGCTCGTCGCGGCGCTGCTGGCCCTGCTCGTGGCGCTGGCGCTGCAGGTGGCGGTCAACTACGCCAACGACTACTCCGACGGGCGGCGCGGCACCGACGCCGACCGGGTCGGGCCGATGCGGCTGGTCGGCTCGGGCGCGGCCTCGGCCCGCGCGGTGCTGGTCGCGGCGCTGCTGGCCTTCGCCGTCGCGGGGGTGGCGGGGCTGGCGCTGGCCGCGCTGTCGAGCTGGTGGCTGGTCGCCGTCGGCGCGGTGTGCCTGGTCGCCGCCTGGACCTACACCGGCGGCCCGCTGCCCTACGGCTACCGGGCGCTGGGCGAGGTCTTCGTCTTCGTCTTCTTCGGCCTGGTCGCCGTCACCGGGACGACGTTCGCGCAGACCGGCCGGGTCGAGGGCCTGGCGCTGGCCGCGGCGGTGCCGGTCGGGCTGCTGTCGGTGGCGCTGCTGGTGGTCAACAACCTGCGCGACGTCGACGGGGACGCCCTGGTAGGGAAGCGGACGCTGGCGGTCCTGCTCGGCGACCACGCCACCCGGCTGCTCTACGTCGGCCTGCTGGCGGTCGCGTTCGCCGTGGTCGTCGCGATCGGCGTCGTGCGGCCGTGGGCGCTGCTGGGCCTGCTGGCCGCACCGCTGGCGCTGCCGCCGTCGCGGGTGGTGCTCTCCGGCGGGCGCGGGCCGGCGCTGATCGCGGCCCTGCAGTCCACCGGCCTGCTCACCCTGGCCACCGGCGTGCTGCTGGCCGCCGGGCTGGCGCTGTCGGGCTGACCGCCGATCAGGCGGAGGCGTCCCCGCTGAGCCGTGCGCGCAGCTGCTCCTTGCGGGTGCGCCGGGCGACGTTGCGCGCGGCCAGCGCCTCGGTGAGCCGGTCGCGCACCGGGCGCAGCAGCACGTAGGCCACCGGCATCGACAGCAGCAGGCCGAACAGCAGCGCCGGGAAGCCGGGCAGGCCGACCAGCCAGATCAGCGAGATGAGCACGACGGCGACGACCAGCCGGCCGAGCGTGTACAGCAGCAGCCACGGGGCGATCCGCGGCGGCGTCGCCGGGCCTCCGGACGGGGCGCTGGGGGTGGGGCTCTCGGCCATCGTGGGGTCCTCCTGACTGCGGTCGGGCGTCACGCCGTCCGCCCCTCCCACTTGGTGGAGAGGACGACGGTGGTGCGGGTGCGGGCGACGCCCTTGATCCTGTTCAACGCGCTGATGGCCGCTTCCAGTGCCGGGATGTCGGTCACCCTGACCTTGAGCACGTAGCCCTCGCTGCCGGCCACGCGCCAGCAGTCCTCGACCGCGGGCATCTCCCGCAGCGCGGCCTCGACGCCGGTGTCGTCGACCGAGTCGCTCTCGATGACGCCGACCAGTGCGGTCACGTCGAGGCCGAGGGCTGCGGGGTCGACGACGGCGCGGTAGCCGGTGACGACTCCCGCGGCCTCCAGCTTGCCCACCCGTTCGTGCACCGCCGGTGCGGACAGGCCCACCTGGCGCGCCAGCTCGGCGTAGCTGGCCCGGCCGTTGGCGCGCAGCAGGTCGATCAGCTGCCGGTCGACGGCGTCGATGGGGCCCTCCGTGTCGGTGCCTGGCGGGGCGGGTCGCGCTCCACCCCCGAGTATCCCAGCGGACGTACATTGGCGGTGAGGCCGAGTCGAGGAGGTGCGCCGGTGGCGTTCGTGGTGCTTCTGGCGGTCGCGGTGGCCGTGGTCGTGCTCGTCGTGCGAGCGACCGCCGTGGCCGGGAGGGGGCTGCGTCAGCAGCACCCGGCCCGCCGTCCGCGCCCGCCGCGCGCCGCCCGCCCGATGGCTCCCGACGACGATCCGGAGTTCCTCCGCGAGCTGGGCCGCCGCGTCCGCCGCGACGACGGCTCCCCCGCCTAGCGCGCCACCCGGGCGGGCCCCGCAGGGCCCGCGCCGAGCCCGGTGAGGTGCCGGAACGGCCTCCCTGCAGGGGCCCGCGCCGAGCCCGGTGAGGTGCCGGAACGGCCTCCCTGCAGGGGCCCGCGCCGAGCCCGGTGAGGTGCCGGAACGGCCCCTCTGCAGGGGCCCGCGCCGAGCTTGCGAGGCGTGGGGGGCAGAGGGGTCCTTCGATCAGGCCGCGCGGCCGCCGAAGAGCCGACGCCAGCCGCCACGCGGACCCGGCGGCTCGGGCTCGTCCCCGGGTGCGGGCACGGGCGGGACGGCGTCCATGCGGGCGGTCTCGTCGTGCCCGCCCGGTGCGGTGTCGCCGGAGGCGGTGTCGGTCGACCCGGGCCAGCCCAGCCCGCCGCCGGTCGTGGTGTCCCCCGGCCAGCCGAGGCCGCTCTCCGTGCCCCCGGCGCGGGGGGCGTGCCGGGTGGCGGGTGCGCCGGCCGGCTGCTGCGCGAGCGCGGCGGCGACGAGGGGGTCGGTGCCGGCGTCGTCGGGCGCCGCGTGCCTACCCACGGCGTCCTCCCCGGCGCTCCCCCGTGCGTGCGGTCATGGGGAAATGGAAGCACGCAACCGACCTCACGCGCCCACGCCCCCGCGCAGGGGCGACGGGTGTGACCGGGTGGGGCGGATGAGGTGCGGTCAGCTCAGCCCGCCGTAGCTGTGCAGCCCGGTCGACACCATGTTCACGTAGAGCAGGTTGAAGACCATGACCGCCAGGCCCACCACGTTCACCCACGCCGCGGGCCGGCCGCGCCAGCCCGCCGTCGTGCGGGCGTGCAGGTAGGCGGCGTAGACGACCCAGGCGATGAAGGCCCAGGTCTCCTTGGGGTCCCAGCCCCAGAACCGGCCCCAGGCGCTCTCGGCCCAGATGGCGCCGGCGATGACGGCGAAGGTCCAGACGGGGAACCCGAAGACGGCGGTGCGGTGGGCGACCCGGTCGAGGGCGGCCGCGGTGGGGAGGCGGGCGGCCAGCCCCGAGGCGTCGCCGCCGCGGGCCTCGTACCGCGACCGGACCAGGTACAGGACGCTGGCGATGCCGCTGACGAAGAAGACGCCGAAGCCGAGGATCGCCGTGGTCACGTGCACGGCCAGCCAGCTCGAGCGCAGCGCGGCCACCAGCGGGCCGGCCTCGGCGTAGAGGAACAGCCCGATCGCCACGAGGCTGACCACGACGGGCGCGAGCACGAACACGGCGGCGTGGCGCAGGCCCGGCGAGCGCAGCGCCAGCACCAGGAAAGCCACGACGGCGATGAGCACGACCGCCGTCGCGAACTCGTACATGTTGCCCCAGGGCAGCCGGCCGGTGGCCATCCCGCGGGTCACCAGGACGCCGGCGTGGGTCAGCGCCCCGAGCCCGGTGAGCGCCATGGCCGCCTGTCCCCAGCGGCGCACCGGCGCGGGATCGGCGTCCAGCGCGGGGTCCGCGGCCGGCGCGGGGGCAACCGGCCCGGCCGGGGCGCCGGCGCCCACCAGCTCCTGAGCTCGGAGCGGGCGCCGGCCGAAGGCCAGCTGCGCGCAGGAGGCCACGACGGCCAGGGAGTAAAGACCGACGCTGATCGTGAACAGCGTGTCGGACAGGGCGGCCAGCTGGTCAGCGGTCACGCGGGGAGGCCTCCGGTCGCGGTGCGCCGCCGTCGGCGGACGGGGCGCGGGTGGTGGCGCGGGCGGCCAGGGCCGCCCGCAGGTCGTCGGTGAGCGCCGTGAAGCGTGGTGTGCCGTCGCCGCTGCCGCGCGTCAGGACCCCGACGCCGAGCACGGTACCGCCGTCCCCAGCAGCCGTGTCGGCGCGGGCGAAGACGCGCTCCCGGCGCAGCAGGAGCATGCCGAGCAGGCCGGCCAGGACGGCGATCGCGGCGGCGAGCACCCAGACCTGGCCGGGGTCGTGCGAAAACTGCAGGGAGGCGAACTCCTTGGCGCCGGTGAAGGTCACCGTCGTCCCGTCGGGCAGCGTGAGGGACTCCCCGACCGACAGGTTGCCCCTGCCGACCTCGCTGAGCCGGCCGCGCTCGATCTGCGACGCGTCGAGCGAGTAGACCGACTGCGGCAGGCCGGAGTCCAGGCCGAGGTAGCCCTGGTAGGCCACGATCGCCACCTGCGGCGCCAGCGGCCGCGGGTCGATCGAGGTGAGGATCCCGCCCTGGACCAGGCCGGTGGGGGCGAAGAAGCCCTGCAGGGCCAGCTGGTCCTCCGCGCCGGCACCGAGGTCGGGCAGCTTGAGCGCGCCCTCGCTGGCCATCGTGGACTGCTCGGTGGGCAGGAACGGGGCGGAGACGTCGTCGAAGGTGGTCCCGTCGGGCAGTGTCACGGTGAACGTCGGGCTGAACCCGTGGCCGGTCACGTAGACCCGGTCGCCGTCGACGCGCAGCGGGTCGTTGACGCCGATCGTCGTCGGCCGGCCGGCCTCCCCCGGCGCGCCGTAGGTGACGTCGGCGGTGAACGAGGCCGCGGTCAGGTCCTCCTCGTACTCGGCGCGGAAGTCGTCGAGACCGACGCAGATCGGCGTCAGGTCGCTGCCCTCGACGAGCGCGCCGGCGGAGTAGGTGTCGTACTGCTGGAAGGAGTTGCAGAACCGCTGGCCCTCGGTGACCAGGATGCTGCCCTCGTAGCCCCACAGCTTGCCGCCGGCCAGCGCCAGCAGCAGGGCGACCAGGGCCAGGTGGAAGACCAGGTTGCCGGCCTCCTTGAGCAGCCCCTTCTCCGCCGAGAGCTCCGGCACGCCCCCGCGCTCGCGGCGGACGACGCGGTAGCGGCGTACCCGCAGCTCCTCCTCGACGACGTCCAGGGCGGCCGCCGCGGGCAGCGGCGTGGACAGCTCCGCGGCGTCGGGCAGCCGCGAGAGCCGGCGCGGGGCGGGCGGCGGCGGGGTGCGCAGGGCGCGGGCGTGCTCGAGCGCGCGGGGCAGCACGCAACCGATCAGCGAGACGAACAGCAGCAGGTAGACCGCGGCGAACCACGGTGAGCTGAAGACGTCGAAGAGGTAGAGCCGGTCGAGCAGCGGCGCGAGCGTGGGGTGGTCGGTGGCGTACTGGCTGACCTTGCTCTGCGACAGCGAGCGCTGCGGCAGCAGCGAGCCCGGGATGGCGGCGAGCGCGAGCAGGAACAGCAGCACAATCGCCGTGCGCATCGCGGTGAGCCGGCGCCACTGGCGCAGCAGGAACCCGGCCAGCCGGCGGACGGCAGAGGGGCGCGCGGGCGGCGGAGGGGCGGCCGCCGGCCGGGGCGGAGCGGTGACCGTCACAGCAGCGACTCCCCCAGGCCGGTGGCGGCGAGCCACGCGCGCAGCCACGCCATCATCTCGCTCCAGGCGCCGGTGACCAGCAGCAGCCCGACCAGCACGAGGACGGCGCCGCCGAAGCGGGTCACGGCCCGGGCGTGCCGGCGCAGGAACGTCGTCGCCCCGACCGCCCAGCGGGCGCCCAGGGCGACGAGCACGAACGGGACGCCCAGCCCCAGGCAGTAGGCGACCGACAGCAGCGCCCCGCGGCCCGCGGTGGCCTCGGTGTAGGCCAGCGAGTACACCGCCGACAGCGTCGGGCCCAGGCACGGCGTCCAGCCCAGCCCGAAGACCACGCCGAGCAGCGGCGCCCCGGCCAGCCCGGCCACCGGCCGGACCGAGAGCCGCCGGGTGCGCTGCAGGAACGGCAGCCGGCCGAGGAAGGCCAGGCCCACGACGATGACGACGACGCCCATCCCGCGGGTGATGACGTCGTCGTACCGGACGAGCAGGCGGCCCAGCCCGCCCAGGGCGGTGCCGACGGTCACGAACACCGCGGTGAAGCCGAGGACGAAGAGGACCGCGCCGAGGACCATGCGCCCGCGGGGGGAGCGCTCGTCGGTGCGGACGGCGGTGGCGGTCGCGCCGGCGCCGTCCCCGGCGGGTGCGGGGGCCCGGGTCCGCGCGCCGCCGGCCGCCCCGCTGCCGACGAGGCCGGTGACGTAGGAGAGGTAGCCGGGCACCAGCGGCAGCACGCAGGGCGAGGCGAAGCTGACCAGCCCGACGAGGGCGGCGACGGCGGCGGCGACGAGCAGCGGGCCGTCGGTGACGAGCGCGGCGAACTCCTGCCCCACCTCAGGCCTCCTCGCCGAGCAGCCGGTCGATCACCGCGCGCAGGTCGTCCTGGGCGACCTCGCCGGTGTAGACGGCGGCCACCCGGCCGTCACGGTCCAGCACGATGGTGGACGGGATGGCGGTGGCCGGGTAGTCCCGGAACGCCAGGGCCACCTCGCCGGCGGGGTCGTAGAGCGAGGGGAACTCGATGCCCTGGCTGTCGACGAACGCCTGGGCGAACTGCTCGTCGGCCTCCTTGACGTCGAGCCCGAGGAAGGACACGCCCCGGTCGCGGACGTCGGCGTAGACCTCCTGGAACTGCGGCGTCTCCACCCGGCAGGGCGGGCACCAGGAGCCCCAGAAGTTGAGGACGGCGACCTCCCCCGCCAGCGCGTCGGAGGTCCAGTCCCCGCCGCCGAGCAGGGTGCCGCCGAAGTCCGGCGCCGCGGCCCGCTCGGCCGCCGGGATGACCTCCCCGGCGGGCGTGCCCGCGACGAAGCGGAACTCCCCGCCGTTGGTGACGTCGACCTGGCCCTCCCCGGTGGAGCAGCCGGTGAGGACGGCGAGCGCCGCGGTCGCGGCGAGCAGGGCACGCCTCCCGGGGCCCCCGCGGAGACGTGGAGCGCCGGCGGAGCGTCTCCGCGGGGTGGTCATGCGCCCGGTACCGCGTCGGGGTCGGTGGCCCCGACGGGCTCGGCGTAGCTGACGCCGGTGACCCGGTCGCCGTCGTAGGTCACCGAGGTGACGCTGGCCAGCCCGCACTGCCGGCGGCGCGGGTCGTGGGCGTAGCGGCGGCCCTCCAGGTGCAGCCGCAGCGTCCAGATGGGCAGCTGGTGGCTGACGCAGACGGCGGCGCTGCCGCGCGCGGCGTCGCGGGCGGCCTCGACGGCGGCCAGCATCCGGGCGGCGATCTCGACGTAGGGCTCGCCCCACGACGGCCGCAGCGGGTTGCGCAGCTTCCACCAGTGCTGTGGCGAGCGCAGCGCGCCGTCGCCGACACCGACCCGCAGCCCCTCGAAGGCGTTGCCGGCCTCGATGAGCCGATCGTCGACCGCCACCGGCAGGTCCAGCCGCTCGGCGAGGGGTGCCGCGGTCTGCTGGGCGCGCTCCAGCGGGCTGGACACCAGGTGCGTGACGCCGCGGCCGGTGAACCACTCCGCCGCCGTCCGGGCCATGGCCTCGCCGGCCGCGGACAGCCGGTAGCCGGGCAGCCGCCCGTAGAGGACGCCCCGGGGGTTGTCCACCTCCCCGTGCCGGAGCAGGTGGACGACGGTCGTCTCCATCAGGGCTGCAGCTCCTGGGCGTCCTTGGCGACCTCGGCGGGCGGCGCGTCGGCCGGGTCGGCGGCCGCGGCCGCTCGGGCGGCGGCCGGCAGCGCGGCGAGCACCCGCTCCACGGCCTCGTCGTCGAGCGCGGCGCTGACGAACCAGGACTCGAAGGCCGAGGGCGGCAGGTACACCCCGCGGGCGAGCATCTCGTGGAAGAAGGCGCGGTGCGCGGCGGTGTCCTGGGTGCGGGCGTCCTCGTAGTCGCGCACCTGGCGCTCGTCGGGCAGGAAGAACACCGAGAACATGGAGCCGGCCTGCTGCACCCGGTGGGGGACGCCGGCGGCGAACAGCGCCGCGCTGGTCGCGCCGCGCAGGACGACGGCCACCTCGTCGCAGCGGGCGTAGACCTCCTCGGTGCAGTGCCGCAGCGTGGTCAGGCCGGCGGCGACGGCGACCGGGTTCCCCGACAGCGTGCCGGCCTGGTACACCGGCCCGGTCGGGGCGAGGTGGTCCATGAGGTCGGCGCGGCCGCCGAAGGCCGCGGCCGGCAGCCCGCCACCCATGACCTTGCCGAAGGTGAACAGGTCGGCGTCGACGGGGTCGAGGCCGTACCAGCCCGAGCGCGACACCCGGAAGCCGGTCATGACCTCGTCGAGCAGCAGCAGCGCGCCGTGCGCGGCGGTGATCCGCCGCAGGTGGCCGTTGAAGCCGTCCAGCGGCGGGACGACGCCCATGTTGCCCGGCGCGGCCTCGCTGACCACGACGGCGATGTCGGCACCGCGCTCGGCGAAGACCTGCTCGACCGCGGCGACGTCGTTGTAGGGCAGCACGATGGTGTCGGCGGCCGCGCCGGTGGTGACGCCCGGGGTGTCGGGCAGGCCCAGCGTGGCGACGCCGGAGCCGGCCGAGGCCAGCAGCGCGTCGACGTGGCCGTGGTAGCAGCCGGCGAACTTGACCACCAGGGGCCGGCCGGTGGCGCCGCGGGCCAGCCGCACCGCGGAGAGCACCGCCTCGGTGCCGGAGTTGACCAGCCGGACCCGCTCCACCGGGCGCATCCGGGCGATGATCTCCTCGGCCAGCTCCAGCTCGCCCTCGGTGGGCGCGCCGAAGGACAGCCCGCGGCGGGCGGCCGCGGTCACCGCCTCGACGACGGCCGGGTGGGCGTGGCCGAGGATCATCGGCCCCCACGACGCGACGAGGTCCACGTAGCGGCGCCCGTCGGCGTCGGTGAGGTAGGGACCCTGGGCCTGCGCCATGAAGCGCGGGGTACCGCCCACGGCCCGGAAGGCGCGGACCGGGGAGTTCACGCCGCCGGGGATGACCTGCTGCCCACGGGCGAACAGGTCGGCCGAGACGGGCGCCGAGTAGTCGTACCGAGCGGTGTCCAGCGAGGTCACGGCCCCAGTGTCCCCCTCGCCCCGGAGCGGCTGCCGGGGGTGTCGGGGTCGGCGGCCTGTGACGTCGGGCTCCCCGGCACCGACCCGAGCAGGGCCGCGGCCAGCGCGGCGGGGTCGCGGGTGGGTACGAGCACGGTGCGCCCGTCGGCCAGCCGCAGCGGCAGCCCGGTGCGGCCGCGCGGCACCGACCAGCCGCCGCCGAGCACGGGGGCACCGGCGTCCACGCCCGCCGTCCCGTCGCGGACGGCACGCAGGTGCGCGGCGTCGACGTCGGCCAGCGGCACCCGCTCGCGGCCCACCGTGAGCGCCCCGTCGGGGCCCCGCGGGTCGACCCGCACGGTCCAGACGCGGCGCGCCGCCGAGCAGACGGAGGCGACGATCCCGAGCACCGCCACCGCGACCAGCCACAGCAGCGGCGGCACGTCGATCCCGGGCAGCAGCAGGTCGAGGACGGCGAGGAGCCCGAGGGCCCCGGCGGTCAGCCAGGACGGCCGCCAGGAGCCCCCGGGCTCGACGAAGGACATCAGCGGCGCAGCAGGCGCGCGGCCTCGACCGCCCAGTAGGTCAGGACCTGGCCGGCACCGGCCCGCCGGATGGCGGTCAGCGTCTCCAGGATGGCCCGCTCGCGGTCGATCCAGCCGTTGCGGGCGGCCGCCTCGACCATCGCGTACTCGCCGCTGACCTGGTAGGCGCTGACCGGGACGTCGACGGCGTCGGCGACCCGGGCGACGATGTCGAGGTAGGGCAGCGCGGGCTTGACCATGACCGCGTCGGCGCCCTCGGCGAGGTCCTGGGCCACCTCGCGCAGCGCCTCGTCGGCGTTGGGCGGGTCCATCTGGTAGGTCGAGCGGTCGCCGAACTGCGGCGCGCCCTCGGCCGCCTCGCGGAAGGGCCCGTAGAAGCCCGAGGCGTACTTGGCGGCGTAGGCGAGGATCGGCGTCTCGGTGAAGGCGCTGGAGTCCAGCGCGCGGCGGATGGCCGCCACCTGCCCGTCCATCATCCCGCTGGGGGCGATGACGTGGGCACCGGCCCGCGCCTGCGCGATCGCCACGGCGGCGTAGCGGTCCAGCGTCGGGTCGTTGTCGACGACGCCGGCCGGGGTGATCAGGCCGCAGTGCCCGTGCGAGGTGTACTCGCACAGGCACAGGTCGGCCATCAGCACCAGCTCGTCGCCGAGGTCGGCCCGCAGCTCGCGCAGCGCCACGTTGACGACGCCGTCGGCGGCGTCGGCCTGCGAGCCGACCTCGTCCTTCTCCGCCGGGATGCCGAAGAGGATGAGCCCGCCGATGCCGGCCTCGGCGGCCTCGTGCGCGGCCTTCCGCAGCGAGTCGACCGTGTGCTGGACGACGCCAGGCATCGAGCCGATGGCGACCGGCTCGTCGATGCCCTCCTTGACGAAGACCGGCAGCACGAGGTCGGCCGGGGCCACCCGGGTCTGCGCGGTGAGCCGGCGCAGCGCGGGGGTCGACCGCAGCCGGCGCCCGCGGGCGAAGCCCGGGTTCGCCCCGCCCTGCGCGGCGGTCACTCCCCGGCCTCCGCCCGCCGGGCCTCGGCGAACTCGGCCAGCGCGTCGACCAGCGGGCCGACCGCGGCGGTCTCGGGCTGCACGTCCACGCGCAGGCCGAACTCCTGCGCGGTGGCGGCGGTGGCGGGGCCGATCACCGCGACGACGGTCTTGGCGTGCGGCTTGCCGGCGATGCCGACCAGGTTGCGCACGGTGCTCGACGAGGTGAAGCACACCGCGTCGAAGCCGCCGCCCTTGATGGCCTCGCGCACCGGCGCCGGCGGCGGGGCGGCCCGCACGGTGCGGTAGGCGGTCACGTCGTCGATCTCCCAGCCGCGCTCCTGCAGGCCCGCGGCGAGGGTCTCGGTGGCGATGTCGGCGCGCGGCAGCAGCACCCGGTTGATCGGGTCGAGGACGTCGTCGTAGTCGGGGAAGTCGGCCAGCAGGCCCTCGCTGGACTGCTGCCCGGTGGGCACCAGCTCCGGCACGATGCCGAAGGCGCGCACCGACTCGGCGGTCTGCTCGCCCACGCAGGCGACCTTGACGCCAGCGAACGCGCGGGCGTCGAGGCCCAGCTCGGCGAACTTCTCGCGGACGGCCTTCACCGCGTTGGCCGAGGTGAAGACGATCCAGCCGTAGCGGCCGGTGACCAGGCCCTTGACGGCGCGGTCCATCTGGGCGGCGCTGCGCGGCGGCTCCACGGCGATCGTCGGCACCTCGACCGGCACCGCGCCGTAGGCCCGCAGCCGGTCGCTCATCTCGCCGGCCTGGTCCTTGGTGCGCGGCACGAGGACGCGCCAGCCGAACAGCGGCCGGCTCTCCCACCAGGAGAGCTTGCCGCGCTTGTCGACGGCCGAGCCCACGGTGGCCACGACCGGGCCGGTGAACGGGTCGAGCCCGGCGGTCTTCTCGGCGACGGCCGACAGCTTGGCCACGACGCTGCGCTGGCCGGTGCCCGAGCCGCCGCTGGTGACGACCACCGGGGTGCTGCCGGACAGGCCGCCCTCGACCAGCCGCGCGGCGGCGTCGGGCAGCTCCTCGACCGCGCCCTGCAGCACGATCGGGGCGCCGAGCGCGCCGGCCGCACCGGCCAGCGCCGGCAGGTCGACGTCGCCGGCACGCAGGTCGGCGGTCAGCGAGGTGCCGCCCAGGGCGACGCCGGCGAAGGCCGGGACGGCGGTCGCCGGCGCGACGCCGGGGACGACGTCGAAGGACACCGAGGTGCGGCCGACGGCGAGCACCTCCTTGACCGCGGCGTCGGAGGTGAACGGGTCGCCGGCGACCAGCCGGACGACGACCTCGCCGCCCTTGGCCGCGGCGACGGCGGCCTTGGCGACGTCGGCCGGCTCGCCGCTGACCGCGGTGAGCTCGAGGCCGGGGCGGCCGTCGCGGACGGCGTCCTGCACGGCGGCGGGGACGTCGGGGTCGACCTGCACCACCGTGGCCTCGGCCAGGGCAGCCGTGGCCCGGGCGGTCAGCATGCCGGGGTCGCCGGGGCCGGCGCCGACGAAGACGACGCGGCCTGGGGTCTTGCGGAAGCGCGTCATCGCGAGCTCCTGGTCCTTGTGGGTGTCGTGGCCCCCGGGAGGGCGTGTGCGGGGGTCGTGGGCGCCGGGGCGGGCTGCCCGGCGGAGGGGGTCACCGGGACGCCGCCATGAGCTCGGCGGCGCCGCGGTCGAGCAGCTCGGCGGCCAGGGCACGGCCCAGCCGCTCGGCGTCGGCGACGGGGCCGGTGACGGAGTCGCGGACGCCGTCGCTGCCGTCGATCGCCGTGACCGAGGCGCGCAGCCACAGCTCCAGGCCGTCGTCGCCCTCGGCGAGCTCGGCGTACGCCGCGACGGGAGCGCTGCAGCCGGCCTCGAGGGCGGTCAGCGTGGCCCGCTCGGCCACCACGCAGGCGCGGGTGCCGGCGTCGTCGAGCGGAGCGAGCAGCTCGCGCGTGCGCGCGTCGTCGGCCCGGCACTCGACGGCCAGCGCGCCCTGCGCCGGGGCGGGCAGCACCTGCAGCGGGTCGAGGGTCTCGGTGACCGCGTCGAGCCGGCCGAGGCGGCCCAGGCCCGCGCGGGCGAGGACGACGGCGTCGAGGTCGCCCGGGACGACGCGCGCCATGCGGGTGTCGACGTTGCCGCGGATCGGCACGACCTCCAGGCCCAGGCCGAGGGCGCGCAGCTGGGCGACCCGGCGCGGGGCGCCGGTGCCGACGCGGGCGCCGACGGGGAGCTCGCCCAGGGTCAGTCCGTCGCGGGCGACGAGGGCGTCGCGCGGGTCCTCCCGCGGGGGGACGGCGGCCAGCGCCAGGCCCGGCTCGGGCGCGGTCGGGAGGTCCTTGTAGCTGTGCACGGCGACGTCGACGGTGCCCTCGAGCAGCGCGCGGCGGATCGCGGTGACGAAGACGCCGGTGCCGCCGAGCTGGGCGATGGCCGCGGCCGAGCGGTCTCCCTCGGTGCTGATGTGCACCAGCTCGACCGGCACGCCGCTGGCCGCGGTGATGGCGTCGGCGACCGTCTGCGACTGGGTGCGGGCCAGCTGGCTGGCGCGGGTGCCCAGCCGCAGCGTGCCCGTGGCGGTGAGGGTCATGCCGCGCCGCCGGGGCGCAGCTCGTCGGGGTCGACGGTGACCGCCTCGGCCAGCCGCGTGCCGTCGGTGGGGACCTCGGCGTCGATGCCCAGCCCGAACAGGGCGCGCAGCGCGTCGGCGTAGTCGACACCGCCCGGGGTGCTGGCCAGCTCCTTGACCCGCACGGTCGGCTCGTGCAGCAGCTTGTCGACGACGCGGCGCACGGTGCGGGCGATCTCGTTGCGGGCGCGGGCGTCGAGGTCGGGCAGGCGGGTGGACAGCCGCAGCAGCTCGGCGTCGACGACCTCGGCGGCCTGGCTGCGCAGCGCCGACACGGTGGGCGCGACGGCGGCGGCCTGCCGCTCGGCACGCAGCAGCGCGGTCTCGGCCTCGATGAGCACGTGCGCGGCGGAGACGTCGTCGGCACCCACGGGCCCGGTGACCGGGTCACCGCCGGCGGCCGAGCGCTCCCCCTGCAGCAGGGCCAGGTCGACGACGTGCACGCCGGGCAGCGCGGCGACGCCGGGGTCGACGTCGCGGGGCAGCGCCAGGTCGACGACGGCCAGCGGCCGGCCGGTGCGCCCGGCCATCGCGGTGGCGACGGCGTCGGTGCTCACGACCAGGCCGGTGGCGCCGGTGCAGGTGACCAGCACGTCGGCGGAGGCGATCGCCCGCGGCAGGTCGGCCAGCTCGGCGGTGTCGCCGTCCACCGCGGCGGCCAGCCGCGCGGCCGACTCCGGCGACCGGCTGGCGACCGTGACCAGCGCGCCGCGGCGGGACAGCGTGGTGGCGGCCAGCGCGCCCATCGACCCGGCACCGACGACCAGCGCCGGCCGGCCGGCCAGCGGGCCGACGCGGGCCTCGGCGTGGTCGAGCGAGACGGTCACCAGGTTGGCGCCGGCGCGGTCGATGCCGGTCTCGGCGTGCACGCGCTTGCCCACGCGCAGGGCGTGCTGGGCGACCGGGTGCAGCTCGCGGCCGACCGTGCCCAGCTCCTGGGCGAGGGCGTAGGCGGCGCGCAGCTGGCCGAGCACCTGGGTCTCGCCGACCACCATCGAGTCCAGGCCCGCGGCGACGGTGAACAGGTGGGCGACGGCCTGGTCCTCGTAGTGGACGGTCACGTAGGGCGAGAGCTCCTCGACCGTGGCGCCGGCCTGGCGGGCCAGCACGCGGCTGACCTCGGCGACGCCGCCGTGGAAGCGGTCGACCTCGGCGAAGACCTCGACCCGGTTGCAGGTGGCCAGCACCAGCGACTCGCTGACGTGGTCGCTCTCGACCAGCTCGTGCAGCGCCTTGACCTGGTCGTCGCGCGACATCGCGAACTGCTCGAGCAGGGCGACCGGCGCGGTCTGGTGGCTGATGCCGACGGCGAGCAGGCTCATGCCATCCCTCCGGCGAGGACCGCGGAGGAGGCGGGCGCGGGCCCGCGCTGCTTGTCGAGGAAGGCGAGGACCTGCAGCTCCACGGAGAGGTCGACCTGGCGGACGTCGACCCCCGCGGGCGCGGTGAGCGCCACGGGCGCGAAGTTCAAGATGCTCCTCACCCCGGCCGCGGTCAGCCGGTCGCAGACCTGCTGGGCCACCTCGGCCGGTGTCGCGATGACCCCGATCGTCGCCCGGGTGGCGGCGACGACCTCGTCGAGCTCCTCGATGGGCCGGACCGGCCGGCCGCCGACCTGCTGTCCCACCCGGGCCGGCGAGGCGTCGAAGAGGCCGACGAACTCGAAGCCGCGGCTGCCGAAGCCGCCGTAGCCGGCCAGCGCCGACCCGAGGTTGCCCAGACCGACGAGGACGCAGGCGTGCGCCGTCTCCATCCCGAGCACCCCGGCGATCCGGTCGCGCAGGGTGGCCACCTCGTAGCCGACGCCGCGGGTGCCGCACGGACCCAGGTGCGAGAGGTCCTTGCGCAGCCCCGCCGGGTTGACGCCGGCCGCCGAGGCGAGCTCGCCGGAGGAGACGGTGCCGCGACCGCCGTCGGCGAGCCCGGTGAGCACCCGCAGGTACACGGCCAGGCGGGCGACGGTGGCCTCCGGGATCCGGGGCCGCGGCTGCATCACGGGCCTACTCCACAGTGGTCGCACCCGGGCGACGGCGGGAGCCGAGGGGGGTGGACGGCATCGGGGATCCGGACGGAACGCCGCCCGGTGCCTGCCACGGTAGCCGCTTGTGAACGCAGGAACAAAGTCCCGGTGACCTCACCGGGTCCCGGGCCAGCACGGACGGGCCCTGCCTGTGTCCGACACCATAACAAGGACCCCCTCGCCCCCGCGCCACGCTGCGCTCTGCGCGGGACCCTGCAGGGGCCGTTCCAGCCGGTGACCGGCCGGTCAGGCGATCCCGAGGTCGCCGCGCAGGCGGGACACGTCCACGGTGAAGTAGGAGTGCTCGCGGCCGTCGAGCAGCACCACCGGCACCCGGTCGCCGTACTCGGCCCGGAGCTCCGGGTCGGTGTCGACGTCGACCTCGCGACTGGTCACGCCGGCCTCGGCGGCGACCCGGGTGAGCGTCTCCCGGGCGGTCACGCACAGGTGGCACCCGGCGCGGGTGAGCAGCTCGAGCCGCACGGGGGGATCGGTGGTCACGGTGCGCTCCCGTCGGTGACGGCGTCCTCGGGCGGGGCCGGTCCACGCGGCCGGCCCGCTCGGCCGACCTCGCCGGTGGGCGAGTGTGGCAGGACCGGCGGGAGGCCGTCGACGTCGCCGCCCCGCAGCGGGTGGGGAGGGCGACGGCGTCGGACCCCCGACCTCGGGCACGGGGACGTGGAGGTGGTCTCGACCGGCCGATGTGGACGCGGAGCGACGATGGCGTCACCATGGGGGAAGACACGCAGCGCCGCAGGCACCCGTCGGGCTGCGAGACCCCCGTCGGGCGAGCCGCCGCGGCTCGGCGGGCCGACGAGGAGGACGACGCCCGCATGCCGCAGTCGCGCCCGGTGGACGCGCGGTCGCCCGCCGTCCCGGCCCGGCGGCCCAGCCCGCGCCCCGCACCGCTCCCCCACTCCGACGTGGAGGGCACCGCCGCACCGGCCGGCGCTCCCGGGGAGGACGTCGACGCCGACTCCCGAGTCACGCGGTCGGCCGGTCCGGGCACCCGCGAGCCGAACGTGGTCGCCGAGCTGCCCGGGGACGGCGCGGACCAGGACGGCGCTGCCCAGGACGGCGCGGACCAGGACGGCGCGGACCAGGACGGCGCGGACCAGGACGGCGCGGCCGCCGGGAAGGCGGCCGCCCCCCGGGAGGAGCGACCTGCCGACCGGGTCGACGTCTGGGAGCTCGTCCGCAGCACCCAGGCCGGCGACGCCGAGGCCTTCGGCCGGCTCTACGACCACTACGTGACCCTGGTCCACCGCTACGTGCTGCACCGGGTGGGCGACCGCGCGCAGGCCGAGGACTTCACGAGCGAGACCTTCGTGCGGGCGCTGCGCGGCATCGACTCGCTGTCGTTCCAGGGCCACGACGTCGCGGCGTGGCTGGTGACGATCGCGCGCAACCTCATCCGCGACCACGTGAAGAGCGGCCGCTTCCGGCTCGAGGTCGTCACCGCGGACATGCGCGACGCCGACCGGGCCACCGACGGCCCCGAGGACGCCGTCGTCGCGCGCCTGACCAACGAGCAGCTCCTGGCCTGCATCCGCCAACTGGGCGGCGAGCAGCAGGAGTGCATCTCGCTGCGCTTCCTGCAGGGACTGTCGGTGTCCGAGACGGCCGCCGTCATGGGCAAGAAGGACGGCGCGGTCAAGGCGCTGCAGCACCGGGCGGTGCGGCGGCTGGCCGGCCTGCTGCCGGAGGGGCTGCGGTGACGTGCGCCACCCACTCCGGAGGACCCCGCGTCGTCACCTGCCGCGTTGTCACCTCACGGTATGCCGCAACGGGCCCTGAGCGGCCTCGTTGCTCCGGTCGACCGCACACCCGACCGACCGGAGGACCACGGTGAGCCCCGAGCACGGCGGCGCGGGCGGCTCGCACCGCGCGCCCGTGCCCGACCGCGAGGCGGCCCTGGAGTGCCGCCTGCGCGCGCTCGCCACCGACCTCGACGACGAACCGGCCCCCGGGTTCCGCGCGGCCACCCGCGCCCGGCTGGTCGCGATGGCCGCCGTCCGGTCCCCGGCGCCGGCGCCGCGGCGCCTGTGCCGGCTCATCCCGCGCGGTCCGGCGCGGCTCTGGCGGGCGCGGCTGACCGCCGGCCTGGCCGGTGCCGCCCTGACCGTCACCGCGCTGGGCGCGCTCGTCGCGCTGGCGACCGACGCCCAGCCCGGCGACGCGCTCTACGGGCTCAAGCGCGGCACCGAGCAGACCCGGCTGGCCCTGGCCGGCGACGAGCGCGGACTGACCCTGCTGGGGTTCGCGAGCACCCGGCTGCAGGAGCTCGACGAGCTGGTCGAGGGCCCTCCCGGGACGCCACCGGCGGACCTGGTGCGCGACACGCTGGCGACCATGGACGCGCAGACCGAGGAGGGCGCCGCCCTGGTGTTCTCCCGTGCGGTCGACGCCGGTGACGCCGCGACGTTGACGGTGCTCAGCGGCTGGGCGCAGGAGCAGCGCTCGGGCCTGTCCGAGCTGGAGCAGGCGCTGCCCGCCGACACCGGCACCGCGGCCGGCCACTCGCTCGGCCTGGTCACCGAGGTCGGTACCCGCGCCGGCGACCTGCAGGCGGTGCTCGAGTGCCCCACGGGCCCGGCGACGACGGGCAACGACGAGCTCGGCCCGCTGCCGGCTCCCTCCTGCGAGACCCCTGCGACACCGCCGCCCAGCCCGGCTCCCCCGTCCGCCGGCACTCCCGACCCGACTCCCCCGACCGCCGACCAGCCCTCGGGTGCGCCCGACCCGACGCCGGGTTCCGGCGCCTCGGCGCCCACCTCGGCCGCCCCCTCCGGCGACGGTGGCGCGGACTCCTCCGCGGCGCCCACGGGCGGGAGCACGCCCGCGCAGACGTCGTCGGCCGCCGTGCCCGGCGGCGAGCAGCCCGACCCGTCGGACCCGCCGCCCGACGGGACCGGCAGCTCCCCGACCTCGCCGGCACCGGCTCCCGGCGGACCGTCCGGGCCCGTCCTGGACACGCCGCTGCCCCTGTGCCTCCCACCGGTGGTGTGCTGAGCACCCGGTCGGCCCGGCCACCCGGGCCCGGCTAGGGTCGCGGAGGTGCCGCCTCCGTGCGGCCGGGGGGAGAGCAGGGAGGTGCCGGTGCCGGGACTGCCGTTCCGGAGCCGCCGCAGGCGGGCTGCCGAGGTCGTGCCGGACGAGGAGACCCGGGCGCACGTCGCCGGTGCGGCGTCCGCGGCCGCCGCGGAGGTCGAGCCCGTCCCGGCCGTCGTCGTCGACCGGACCGCGGCCGCGTTCTTCGACGTCGACAACACGATGATGATGGGCGCCTCGCTGTTCTGGTTCGCCCGCGGCCTGGCCTCGCGCAAGTACCTGACCTCGCGCGACCTGAAGCGGTTCGTGTGGCAGCAGGCCAAGTTCCGCATCGCCGGCAACGAGAGCGCCGGCGACATGCACACCATCCGCGAGAGCGCGCTGGCCTTCGTCTCCGGCCGCGAGGTCGCCGAGATTGTGCAGGCCGGCGAGGAGATCTACGACGAGCTCATGGCCGACCGGATCTGGTCGGGCACGCGCAACCTCGCCCAGCAGCACCTCGACGCCGGGCAGCGGGTGTGGCTGGTGACCGCCACACCGGTCGAGCTGGCGCGGATCATCGCCCACCGGCTCGGCCTCACGGGGGCCCTCGGCACGGTGTCCGAGGTGGTCGACGGCTGCTACACCGGCCGGCTCGTCGGCGAGCTCATGCACGGTGAGGCCAAGGCCGAGGCGGTGCGGGCGCTGGCCGAGCGGGAGGGTCTGGACCTGTCCCGGTGCACCGCCTACAGCGACTCGGCCAACGACCTGCCGATGCTCACCCTCACCGGGACCGCCGTGGCGGTGAACCCCGACAGCGAACTGCGCGCCGTCGCCCGCTCGCGGGGGTGGACGATCCGCGACTTCCGCACCGGTCGCAAGGCGGCGCGGATCGGCGTCCCCACCGTCGCGGCCGCGGCGCTCACCGGCGGCGTCGTCGGCGGCACGATCGCCATCCGCCGCCGCCGGCTGCTCTGAGGAGCGGGCCCGGAGGGTCCCCGACGAGGAGCAGGACGATGGCCGCGGCGCCCGGCCGGGGACGGCACTCGGCCGCGGGTGCCACCGAGAGCCGCCCTGCGAGGTGCCGTGAGGAGTGGGGGCCGGAGGCTCCCGCGACCGAGCGGCAGGCAGGGCTCAACGCAGGTCGAGGACGGCACCTGGCCGCGGTGTCGGCCGGGAGGCCGACCATGTCAGGAGAACACGGAGGTGCGCTGCAGGAGCAGCTGGTAGATGGACTGCTGGATGGTCTCGCGCACCTGGTCGGTGAGGTTGAAGACCAGCATCGGGTCCTCGGCGGCGGCGGGCCCGTAGGACGCCGTCTCGATCGGGCGGCCGAAGGCGATCAGCCACTTCGACGGCAGCGGCACGAGCCCGAGCGGGCCGAGCGCGGGGAACGTCGGCGTGATCGGGAAGTAGGGCAGGCCGAAGAGCCGGGCGACGGTCTTGGCGTTGCCGACCATCGGGTAGATCTCCTCGGCGCCCACGATGGCGCAGGGGACGATCGGCTTGCCGGTGCGCAGCGCGGCTGTGACGAAACCCCCGCGGCCGAAGCGCTGCAGGGTGTACCGGTCGCGGAACGGCTTGCCGATCCCCTTGAACCCCTCGGGGAACACGCCGACCAGCTCCCCGCCGGTCAGCAACCGCTCGGCGTCCTCGGTGCAGGCCAGCGTGGCGCCGAACTTGCGGGCCAGGGAGCCGACCGCGGGCAGGTCGAAGACCAGGTCGGCGCCGAGCAGCCGGAACCGCCGCTGCGCCGGGTGGTCGTCGTGCAGCGCCACGGTGGCCATGAGGGCGTCGACCGGGATCGTGCCGGAGTGGTTGGCCACGACCAGCGCCCCACCGTCCGCCGGCACGTTCTCGACGCCGTGGGTCTCCACCCGGAACCAGCGGCGGAACAGCGGCCGCAGCAGCGGCAGCAGCACGTGGTCGGTGAGGTCGGGGTCGAAGCCGAACTCGTCGGTCCCGTACTCGCCGGTCATCCGGCGGCGGAGGAACTCCAGCCCGCCGACCACCTGCTCGTCCCAGGTCGGGTCCGACGCCGGGGGGACGTGCGACTGCTCGTCGTCGGGCCGCAGCGGGATGACGCGCGCCTCAGGCATCGCGCACCGCCCGCAGGCCGGGGGACGCCGGCGCCGGCCGCAGCCGGCCGTGGACCGCGCCGCCGACCGACGAGGTCAGCGCACCGGCGCGGGCCACCAGCGCCTCGGCCTGCGTCGTGACCTCACCGACGAGGTCCTTGGGGACGACGGGGGGCACGGTGCGCGCGTAGTCGTCCAGCGCGGCCTCCGTGCTGTACCGGGGGGTGTAGCCGAACTCGGTGCGCAGCACGGTCGTGTCGACGACGCGGCCGAAGTTGAGGAAGCGCATCTGCTCCGGGGAGTAGTCGACGAAGCCGAACCGGCGGGTGAGCCGGCCCAGCGAGCCCAACGCGGGCGAGGGCACCGGCAGCTGCAGCCGGCCGAGCCGGCGGATGACCTGCGACAGCAGCAACGTGCCCTCTCCCCCGACGTTGACCGTTCCCGCGAACTCGCCGGTGGTGGCCCGGGTGAGCACGCCCAGCGCGTCGTCCTCGTGCAGCAGCTGCACGCGGGCGTCGTAGCCGAGGGCGGTCGGGACGACCGGCATGCGCAGGAAGCCGGTGAGCACCGAGTCGATCCGCGGGCCGATGAAGTTGGTGAACCGCAGGACGGCGACCCCCACGTCGGGACGGCGGCGCGCGAACGACCGCGCGTAGCCCTCGATGTCGAGGCTGTCCTTGGCGAACCCGCCCGCCGGCACCCGGCGGGCCTGCATGGCCTCGGTGAAGACGGCGGGGTCGCGCGGTGAGGCGCCGTAGACGGCGCTGGTCGACTTGAGCACCAGCCGGCGCACCGACGGCGCGCGCTGGCAGGCGGCGAGGAGCTGCATCGTCCCGATGACGTTGAGCTCCTTCATCGGCCCACGCCCGCCGGACCCGGCCGGCGTGGAGCTGATGTTCATGTGCACGACGGTGTCGACCCCCGCCGTGCTGATGACCTTGCCGATCAGCGGGTTGCGGATGTCGGCGCGGACGAACTCGGTGCGACCGAGGCGGCGGAGCAGCTCGGCCGACGGGGGGACGGTGTCCACCCCGATGACCCGCCCGATGGCGGGGTCGCGAGCCAGCTCGGCCGCCAGCGCACCGCCGAGCCACCGGCTCACACCGGTGACCAGGACGACGGCAGGCGGCACGAGCGTCAGCTCACTTCTTGTTGCGACGCTGCACGCGGGTCTTCTTGAGCAGCTTGCGGTGCTTCTTCTTCGCCATCCGCTTGCGCCGCTTCTTGATGACCGAACCCATGTCCTGCTCCCGACGTCGTGGCCGCGTGGCACGGACCGCAGGGGCGGAACCGGGCGCCACGCGAGTGTGGATCAGCTCGTGTGCGACGGCTCCGGCCGGGGCCGGGGTGTCGCTCGGGGCCCGAGCCTACCCGGCGCCCCCGCGGCGACGCTGCCGCGGGAACCGGGCCGGGATCGATCCCACCACTCGAGGGGATCGCGCGGCCTCCCTGCAGGGGCCCGCGCCGAGCAGGCGAGGCGTGGGGGGCAGGGCGGCCCCTCTGCAGGGTCCCGCCGCGAGCGTGCGAGTGGCGGGGGCAGGGCGGCCTCCCTGCAGGGGCCCGCGCCGAGCGGAGCGAGGCGTGGGGGGCAGGGAGGTCCTTCCTCAGGCGATGTCGGTGTAGGCGTCGCGCAGGTAGTCCTGGACGGCGCGCTCGGGGACGCGGAAGGAGCGGCCGACGCGGACGGCGGCGAGCTCGCCGGCGTGCACGAGGCGGTACACGGTCATCTTGGAGACGCGCATCATGCTGGCGACCTCGGCGACGGTCAGGAAGGTGACCGTCGCGCGCTGCTGCGGGACGACCGGGCGGCCGACCGGGACGGCGGCCGGGTGCTGCGGGCCGACGGGGCGGGCCATGGTGGCGGCCGGGATCGGGCGGCTCATCGGACGCGGGCCGGGGACGGCCGGGCGGACGTAGGCGGCGTGGGTGCGCTGGGGCATGGTCATGATCAGTCTCCAGACCTAGCACGCGTCGGGCGTCGGCTTCCCCACCGACTACGGGACACGCACGTGCTGATACAGAGAGTAGGGGGACCGGCGTGACAGATGCGATGGAAGAAACGGACAGGCGGAACGGTCCGTCCTGGGCAGAACTACACGTAGGCAACACGATGCACAGCCGTATCGGCGCGTCGTCAAGGTGCTGTGTCGACTCGGTGACGCAGCGTCCTCCCTCGGCCGTGTCGTAGCGGTTACGGTCAGCGGCTCCCGTCGGCCCGGCCGAGCTCGACCGAGCGCTGCGCGGCCGCCTCGATGGCCGAGATGAGTGCCGACCGGACGGAGTGGCGCTCCAGCTCGCGGATGCCGGCCATCGTCGTCCCGCCGGGGCTGCTCACCGCGTCGCGCAGCTGGGCCGGGTGCTGGCCGGACTCGCGCAGCATCACCGCCGACCCCAGCGCGGTCTGCACCACCAGCTCGGTGGTCAGCGCCCGCGGCAGGCCCAGCAGCACGCCGGCGTCGACCATCGCCTCGACCAGGTAGAAGAAGTAGGCCGGGCCGCTGCCCGACAGCGCCGTCACCGCGTCCTGCTGGTGCTCGGGCACCCGGGCCACCCGGCCGACCGTCGACAGCAGCGCCTCGGCCTCGTCGAGCTCGGCCTCCCCGGCCGAGGCCCCGGCCGACAGCACGCTCATGCCCTCGTCGACCAGCGCGGGGGTGTTCGGCATGACCCGCACCACCGGCACCCCGGCCGGCAGGGCCCCCTCGATCGTGGCGGTGGACGCGCCCGCGGCGATGCTGACCACCAGGTGCCCGGGGGTGACCGAGGGGGCGAGCAGGCGCAGCAGCGCCGGCAGGTCCTGCGGCTTGACCGCCAGCAGCAGCACGCGCGAGCGGGCGGCGGCCTCCTCGAGGCCGACGACCTCGACGCCGTACCGCTGCGCCAGCTCCTGCCCGCGCTCCGGGTGCTTCTCGCAGACGACGACGCCCCCGGGCCCGGACCGCCGGACCAGCCCGGCCAGCAGCGCCTCGCCCATCTTCCCGCCGCCCAGGACCGCCAGGCCCCGCCGCTCGCTCATGTCCTGCTCCCGCCTGTCGATGTCCCGGTCGGACCGTAGTGCGCCGGGCGTGTGCCACCTCGCGGCCCCGGGTAGCCGCCGCCGCATGGCAGGAGAACTGGACGGGATGAAGGTGGCCGTGCTCGCGACCGACGGCGTCGAGCAGGTGGAGCTCGAACGGCCGTGGCAGACCCTGGAGGAGGCCGGGGCCGAGCCGGAGCTGGTGTCGCTCGGCGGCGGCACGATCACGATGTACCAGCACATCGACAAGGGCGACCAGAAGAAGGTCGACACGACCGTCGCCTCGGCCGACCCCGAGGACTACGCCGCGCTGGTCCTGCCCGGCGGCGTCATCAACGGCGACTTCGTGCGGGCCGACGCCGACGCGGTCGCCTTCGTGAAGGCGTTCTTCGACGCCGACAAGCCGGTGGCGGCGATCTGCCACGCGCCGTGGGTGCTCGCCGAGGCCGACGTCGTGCGCGGCCGGCGGATGACGTCGTGGCCCTCGCTGCAGACCGACCTGCGCAACGCCGGTGCGAAGTGGGTCGACGAGGAGGTCGTCGTCGACGGCAACCTGGTCACCAGCCGCAACCCCGACGACCTCGACGCCTTCGACGCCGCGATCGTCGAGCAGTTCGCGCAGGGCGCCACCGACGGGGACGACGAGGACGAGTGAGGGACCGCCGCCGGCGTCTCAGCCGGCGGCGGCGAGCAGCCCGGCCGCCGGGGCGATGGTGAGCAGCGTGCCGGCGAAGACGAGGACGGCGACCAGCCGCGGGCCCATGGGCTCCCGGCCGGCGCGCTGCCGCCACGCGGCCACCCCGGCGACCAGCGCGGTCACCGCCAGCGGCGCGAGGACGACCGCGACCTGGGGCAGCTGCTCCCAGACCACGGTGGACAGGAAGTAGATGCCCACCCCGGCGGCCAGGGCCAGGACCAGCTCGCCGGCGAATCGCAGCCAGGCGACCACGCCCTCGCGGGCGCCGAGCGGCTCGTCCTCGAGCACCTCGGGCTGGTCGGCCCGGGTCACCGGGATGGGGCCGGTGGCCGGCGCGGCGTCTCCGGCGGCACCCGGGACCCCGGGCTTGCCGCCGGTGGGCCGCAGCCCCGGGATGGCCGCGGTGGACGGCTCGGCCGGCCCCTTCCCGGCCGCGGCGGGCGGGGGGACGTCCCGGGACGAGCGCCCGGCGCCGGCCACCCGTCCGGTGTCGCGGGACACCCGTCCGGTGTCGCGGGACACGCGCCCGGCACCGGGGACCCCTCCGGTGTCGCGGGCCAGGCGTCCGGTGTCGGTGACCCGGCCCGTGTCGCTGGCACGCCGGCCGGGGTGGGGCCGGCCGGCGTCGGTGTCGGCATCGCGCCGGCGCTGCCGGATGGGGGTCTCGCCGGTGTCCTCGCCGCGGCCCCGGCGCCGGACGCTGCGCGGCGCCTCGATGCCGGCCTCGCGGAGGATGTCGGCCAGCGGGCGACCGCCGGTGTCCGGGTCGCGGCGGGGCCCGGGGTCCCTGGGCGGCTGGCTCATCCCACGTCCCCCAACGAGTCGAGTCGCCGGAGGATGACCCCCTCCCGCAGCGCCCACGGACAGATCCGCACGGAGGGTAGATCCAGCGCCTGCATCGCGGACTGCGCCACGACCGCGCCGGCGGGGATCTGGTGCGCGCGGTCGGGCGACACGCCGCGCAGCTCGGCCAGGGCGCGCGACTCGATCCGCGACACGAAGCCGATCAGCTGCCCCAGGCCGTCGCCGGTGAGCTCGCGGTGCACCCGGAGCCCGGCCGAGTAGGGCGCGGCGCCGGTCAGCCGCGCCAGCGTGCGGAACGTCTTGCTCGTGGCGGCCACCAGGTCCGGCGGCCCGGCGCCCTTCAGCTTCCTGGCCGCCGGCCGGAGCACGTCGGCGGCGTGCTCCCCCAGGGCGGTGAGCGCGGCGAGGTCGGGCCGGCCGCCGGTGGCCGCCTCGGGCAGGAAGCGGCGGGTCATGCGGCCGGCGCCCAGCGGCACGGACAGGGCGACGTCGGGGTCCTCGTCCGTGCCGCCGGCCAGCTCCAGCGAACCGCCGCCGATGTCGAGCACCAGCAGCCGGCCGGCGCTCCAGCCGTACCACCGGCGCACGGCGAGGAAGGTCAGCCGGGCCTCCTCCTCCCCGCTGGTCACCTGCAGCTCGACGCCGGTCTGCCGGCGGACCCGCTCGAGCACCTCCATGCCGTTGCGCGCCTCGCGGATGGCGGAGGTGACCAGCGCGAGCACCTCCTCGCACCCCATCTCCTCGGCCTTCTCGCACGCCTTGCGCACGGCCTTGACCAGTGCCTTCTCGCCCTCCTTGGACAGCACGTCGTCGTCCCCGACGTGCTCGGCGAGGCGCAGCAGCCAGCGGTCGTCGTGCTGCGGGGTCGGCTGGCCTCCGCGGTGGGCGTCGACCACCAGCAGGTGGACGGTGTTCGAGCCGACGTCCAGCACCCCGAGCCGCATGCGGTCAGTCTGCCTGGCCCCCTCCGGAGGCTCGCGCCGAGCGGAGCGGGGCGTGAGGGGAGGGGGTCCTCTCTCTACGCTGGGGCGGTGCACGACACGCCCCCCGAGGTCGATCCCGACTTCGCCCGCGAGTGGGTCGAGTTCCCCGACCCGGCCGATCCGCGGCACCGGGTGCGGGCCGACCTCACCTGGCTCTCCTCGGCCTGGACCTGCGTGTTCGGCCGCGGCTGCGCGGGCGTCGTCCCCGGCCGGGCCGACGACGGCTGCTGCAGCCACGGCGCGTTCTTCAGCGACGAGGACGACCTGATGCGGGTGACCGCCGCGGTCGCCGACCTCGACGACGAGGACTGGCAGCTGGCCCCCGTCGGGCGCGGCGCCTGGACCGAGGAGGACTCCGCCGACGACGAGGCCCCCGAGGAGGGCGGCGTCCGCTCGTTGCGCACGCGCCTGGTCGACGGCGCCTGCGTCTTCCTCAACCGGCCCGGCTTCCCCGGCGGCACCGGCTGCGCGCTGCACCGCATGGCCCTGCGCGAGGACCTCCACCCGCTGACCACCAAGCCCGACGTCTGCTGGCAGCTGCCGGTGCGCCGCGAGCAGGAGGAGGTCGAGCGACCCGACGGCAGCACCGTGCTGGTGAGCACCATCGGCGAGTTCGACCGGCGCGGCTGGGGCCCGGGCGGCGCGGACCTGCACTGGTGGTGCACCGGCTCCCCCGCCGCGCACGTCTCCCCCGAGCCGCTGGTGCTCACCTACGGCCCCGAGCTGACCGCGCTGCTCGGCCCGGCGGCGTACGCCGAGCTGCGCCGGCTGACCGAGGCCCGGCTCGACCAGGGCCTGGTCGCGCCGCACCCGGCCAGCCCCGCCCCGGTGTCCCTGACCCTGCAGCGACGGGGTCACCCGGCCGGCTGACCCGACGCCCCGCCCGGGCCGCGGGAGCGCCCGGAGCGCGCCGTCCGCCAGTACCCTGCTCGCCACCACCGCGACGACCGGACGGCGAGGACTGTGAGCGACCGACAGGCGGCGAGCTCCGGCGCGGGCGCGTCGAGGTCGTCGGCCGGCGGGCCGGTGCACGAGAACGCGTTGCTGGCGCTGCTGCGCATCGCGGTGTTCCGGCGCATGTGGGCGGCCATCGCCGTGTCCAGCCTGGGCGACTGGCTGGGCCTGCTGGCCACCACCGCGATGGCCCAGCAGCTGACCAGCCAGGAGTCGACCGCCGTGCAGGGCGCGGCCATCTCCGGCGTCATCCTGACCCGGCTGCTGCCCGACCTCGTCCTCGGCCCGCTCGCCGGCGCCCTGGCCGACCGGCTCGACCGGCGCACCACCGTCGTCGTCGGGGACCTGCTGGCGCTGGGCCTGTACCTGTCGATCGGCCTGACCTACGAGCTCACCTGGCTCTACGTCGCGCAGTTCCTCGTCGAGGCCGTCGGGCTGTTCACCAACCCGGCCAAGCAGGCGATCTGGGTCGCGATCGTGCCGCGGGAGCGGCTGGCCGTGGCCAACCAGGTCTCGCTGTTCAGCGTCTACGGCGCGGTCCCGGTGGCCGCGCTGCTGTTCGCGCTGCTGTCCACGGTCAGCCGGGTCTTCCCCGGCAGCGGCGGCACCTCGGACGCGCGGACGGCGATCGTCGTCGCGCTGCTGTTCAACGCGGCGAGCTTCGGGGTCTCGGCCACCACCGTGCTGCTCTCGCGGGCGCTCATCCCGCCCACGGCCGTCGACCGCGAGGCGCCGACCAACGTCTTCTCCCTCGTCGTCGAGGGCGTGTCCTTCCTGCGCAACCAGCCGCTCATGCGGGCGCTCTACGTCGGCGTCATCGGCGCGTTCGGGGCCGGCGGGCTGATCATCGGGGTGGCGCAGCTCTACATCGCCACGCTGGACGCCGGCACGGCCGGGTACGGCGTCGTCTTCGGCATCGTGTTCACCGGCCTGGCCCTGGGCATGCTGGTCGGGCCGCGCATCCTGCCCACCGTGCCGCGGCGGTCGCTGTTCGCCCGCTCGATCGGCGTGGCCGGAGTCGCCCTGCTGGCGATGTCGGTGCTGCAGGACTTCGTCCTGGCCACCGGCGCGGCCTTCCTGGTCGGCCTGTTCGCCGGGATCTCGTGGATCATCGGCTACACGCTCATCGGCTTCGAGGTCGAGGACCGGCTGCGCGGGCGGGTGTTCGCCTTCGTCATCTCCTCGGTGCGGATCGTGCTGCTGCTCGCCGTCGCGGTCGGGCCCGGCCTGGCCGGCCTCCTCGGCACGCACGACCTGCGCTTCGGCGAGCTGCTGCTGACCCTGAGCGGTCCCGGCCTGACCCTGTTCATCGGCGGCGTCATCGCCCTGCTGGTCAGCGCCTACGCCGTGCGGCAGGTGGCCCCGCGCGGCCGGTCGCGCACCCGTCCGCGGGACACGCTGCGGCTCCTGTGGGGCAGCTCGGACATCCTCTCGGCCTCCTCGAGCGGGGTCGGGCTGTTCGTCGTCGTCGAGGGCGCCGACCGCGACCTCACCCGCCGCTACACCGCCGACCTCGCCCGGGTGCTCCGCGACGCCGGCCGCCCGGTGGTGGCCACCCACGAGCCGAGCGACACCGCGCTGGGCCGGCAGGTGCGCCGGCTGCTCTACCCGCCGGCGCCCGAGCCGGCCGACGACCGCTCGGTGACCGACGGCGAGGGCCGGTCGGTGGCCGCCTACACCGCGGCGCTGCTGGCCGCGGCCGACCGCGCCGAGCACGTGGCCACGGTGATCCGCCCGGCGCTCGGCCGCCGCGAGGTCGTGGTGTGCAACCACTACGTGGACACCTCGATCGCCTTCCACGGCGCCGGGCAGGGCCTGGACGCCGACCGCATCTTCCGCACCTCGCTGTGGGCCACCCGCGGCCTGCTGCCCGACCTCACCGTGGTGGTCGACTCCCCCGTCACCGCCGGCCCGGCCGACGCCGACGCCGGCGCGGTCCGCGCGGCGTTCCTCGCCCAGGCCGAGGCCGCGCCCGACCGCTACGTCGTCGTCCCGGGCGAGCTGCTGGGCGCCGACGGCACCTCCGACGGGGGCGGCCTGGTGTCCGACGCCGTCCGCCGGCGGATCAGCACGCTGCTGGCCCAGCGCTACCCCGAGCACGGCGAGGGCCGGACCGAGGACGCCGTCGGCGTGGCCGGACCGCCGGTCGGCGCGGCGCGGACGGGTCCCGGGCGCGACACCGGCGGCTCCGTAGGCTGACCGCGTGACTGCCCCGGTGACCTGGACGACCGAGGACACCGAGGAGGTCGACTGCTGCCTGTGCGGCGTGCGCGGCCGGCTCGTGCACGACCTCGCCCCCTTCGGCGTCGTGCGCTGCCCCCGGTGCGGCCTGGTCTTCATCAGCCCGCGGCTGGCGCCGGCGGCCCTGCAGCGGCTCTACGACGACGTCGGCTACTTCGAGGGCGGCGTCTACGGGGACGCCGCCCGGGAGCCCCGGCGGTTCGACGCCGCGATGCTGCTGCAACGCACCTGGACCGCCGGTCGGCTGGCGCTGCTCGACCGGGTGCGCGGCCGCGGCCCCGGCGGCCGGCTGCTGGAGGTCGGCGCCGGGTACGGGCTGTTCCTGGACGCCGCCCGGCGGGCCGGCTGGGAGACCAGCGGGGTGGAGCTGTCGCGCACCGGCGCCCGGCACGCCCGCGAGACGCTCGGTCTCGACGTCTTCTGCGGCCAGCTCGCCGAGGCCCCGCTGCGGCCCGGCGTCGACGTCGTCTGCGCGTGGGACACCGTCGAGCACGTGCCCGACCCGCTCGACCTCTGGCGCACGGTGCGGTCCCTGGTGGCCGACGACGGCGTCGTCCTGTTCTCCACGCCGTACGTCTCGTCGCTGCCCGCGCGCCTGCTGGGCACCCGCTGGTGGACGCTCAAGCCGGCCGAGCACATCTGGCACTTCACCCCGCGCACCCACGCGGTGCTGCTGGCCCGCGCCGGGCTCGCGCTGACCCAGGTCGTGCGCAGCCCGCTGGCCCCGGCCAACGCCGGCCGGCTGGACTCCCTGGTGGGGGTGGCCCGGCCCGTTCCCCTGGACTGACACGCAGGTCCGGGCACCGGTGTCCCGGCGGACGAGGAGATCCCGTGCAGGTCGGTCTCGACGGGCTGGTGCACGCAGGACTCCTGCGGCACGTCCCGGAGAGCCGGGCGTTCTACGCCGCGCGCGGGGAGCGGCGAGGGCCCGCGTCCCTGGAGGAGCTGCGGGAGGCCCGGGCCGCGCTCGTCCCCGCTCCGCAGCGCGAGGGCGTCACCGCCGAGCGGGTCGCGGGTGCACCGGGCCGGGAGGTCCCCGTGCGGATCACGGTGCCGGAGGCCGCGGAGGTGCGGGGCGTGTACCTCGACATCCCGGGTGGGGGCTTCTCCCTCGGGCCGACGGCCGGCGCCGACGCCCGCAACGCGGCGCTCGCCGGGTCGCTCGGGATCGTCGTCGTCAGCGTCGGCTACCGGCTCGCGCCCGAGGACCCCTGGCCGGCCGCGCCGGACGACTGCGAGGCCGCCGCGCTCTGGCTCGTCGAGCACGCCGGAGCCCGGTTCGGCACCACCGACCTGGCGATCGGCGGGAGCTCGGCCGGGGCCACCCTCGCCGTGACGACGCTGCTGCGGCTCCGGGACCGGGGCCGTGCGGACCGCTTCGCCGGTGCCGACCTGCAGTTCGGGACCTACGACCTCAGCGGCCGGACCCCGGCGGGTCGGCGGATCGCCGACGAGTGGTTCCTCGAGGCCTACGCCGGCCACGTGGCCGACCGCACCGTCCCCGACGTGTCGCCGGTCTTCGGCGACCTGCGGGGCCTGCCGCCGACGCTCGTGACCGTCGGGGCGTCGGACGTCCTGCTCGAGGACAACCTGGTCATGGCGGCACGGCTCTCCGCCGCGGGGGTGGACGTCGACGTCCGCGTGTACCCGGAGTCACCCCACGGGTTCACCGGTCACCCCACCGGCATGGCACGAGCCGCGCTGACCGGCCGGGACGCCTGGCTGGGCGAGCGCCTCGCCGCACGGGCGACGTCCCGCCGTCCCTGACCGCGAGCGCGTGCGGTGCGGGGTCGGCGGCCGGGCGGCCCGCGGTGACCGGCGGGCCGGCCCCTACGCGGCCGAGCCCTCACCCGCCGGCACCGCGGCGGCCGTGCGGAAGGTCTGCCGGTAGGCCCGCGGGGACACCCCGCGGCGGCGGGCGAACTGCTCGCGGAACCCGGCAGCGGTGCCGAAGCCGACCAGCCGCGCGATCTCCTCGACGGGCGCCTCGGTCTCCTCCAGCAGCGCCTCGGCGGCGGCCAGTCGCTGGGCGAGCAGCCAGGCGTGCGGCGTCGTCCCGGTGGTGGCCTTGAACCGGCGGGCGAAGCTGCGTGGGCTCATCAGCGCCCGCCGCGCGAGCGCCTCGACGCTGATGTCCTCGGCCAGGTGCGCCCGCGCCCAGTCGAGCACGATGCCCAGCAGGTCGTCCTCGCAGCGGGCGACCGGGGTGTCGATGTACTGCGCCTGCCCGCCGTCGCGGTGCGGCGGGACGACCATCTCGCGGGCCAGCGCGTTGGCCGCCGTCGCGCCCCACTCCCGCCGGACGAAGTGCAGCAGGGCGTCGACGCCGCTCGCCGTGCCGGCGCCGGTGATGATCGTGCCCTCGTCGACGTAGAGGACCCGCGGGTCGACGTCGACGCGCGGGTAGCGGGCGGCCAGCTCGCCGGCGTACCGCCAGTGCGTGGTGGCCCGCCGGCCGTCGAGCAGGCCGGCCTCCGCGACGACGAAGGCGCCGGTGCAGTGGCTGATGATCTGCGCACCGCGGGCGTGCACGGCCCGCAGCGCCTCGAGGACCGCCGGCGGGACGGGCGCGGACAGCTTCTCCCACGCGGTCACCAGGACGACGTCGGAGGTGTCCAGCCGCTCGAGGCCGTGCTCGACGTACAGCGCCAGGCCGGTGTCGGTGCGCACGATGCCCGGGCGGTCGGTGACCACGGCGAAGTCGAACCGCGGCATGCCCAGGCGGCGGTAGTCGTAGCCGAAGACCTCGGCGGCGACGCCGAGGCCGAAGGCGCCCAGGACGCCGTCGCCGGCGAGCAGGCTGACGACGAGCGGGCGGTCGGTTCCGGTCACGCCGACATCATGGCAGGAAAGACGCGATCGCTGTCACATCCGCCACTCGTCGCACTCCGCGAGCCGGAGCACGCTCCTCCCATGTTGCTGATCACCTGCCCCGTGACCCGGACCGACGAGCTGGTCGCCGACCGGCGGATCCGATCGGTCACCAACCACCCGACGCACGTCGCGCTGTCGGTCGAGTGCCCCGCCTGCGGGAGCGTGCACGTGTACCGGACCGGCCGGCGCTGGGAGCAGGCCCGCGCCGCGGTGGCGGCTGCTCGACCTGCGGCGGAGCTCACCCACGCCTAGACTCGAACACATGAGCGAATCGAACGTCAACACCGGACAGGCCGGCGACCCGACCGCGGAGAAGGACCCGTCGGACTGGGTGACCGGCGACGAGCCCGCCACCGGGGCGCAGAAGAGCTACCTGCACACCCTGGCGCGCCAGGCCGGGGAGGACGTCCCGGAGGACATCACCAAGGCCGACGCCTCGAGGAAGATCGACGAGCTCCAGGAGGAGACCGGCCGGGGCCAGTGACCCCGACGGACGCCGTCAGGTGGTCGTTCGAGACCGACACCTCCGAGGCCGGCCCCACGGGTACGGACGCCGCCAGGCGGTCAGCTCGGGCGGCGGGCCCGGAGGGTCCACCCCCGGGCTGACGGGAAGCGGGTCAGCGCCAGGTGATGAGGCACCTGGCCGCGGTGTCGGCCGGTAGGCCGACAGTGTTACTGCTCGAACTTGTAGCCCAGTCCGCGGACGGTCACCAGGTGCTTGGGGTTGGCCGGGTCGGGCTCGATCTTGGCGCGCAGCCGCTTGACGTGGACGTCGAGGGTCTTGGTGTCGCCGACGTAGTCCGAGCCCCAGACCCGGTCGATGAGCTGCCCGCGGGTGAGCACCCGTCCGGCGTTGCGGAGCAGCAGCTCGAGCAGGTCGAACTCCTTGAGCGGCAGCGCGACCGCCTCACCGTCCACGGCGACGACGTGCCGCTCGACGTCCATGCGCACCGGGCCGGCCTCCAGCGCGCCGTCGGCGGGAACCTCGACGTCCCCCCGGCGGCGCAGGACGGCGCGGATGCGGGCGACCAGCTCGCGTGCCGAGTAGGGCTTGGTGACGTAGTCGTCGGCGCCCAGCTCCAGGCCGACCACCTTGTCGACCTCGGAGTCCTTGGCCGTCAGCATGATGATCGGGACGTTGCTGCGGGAGCGCAGCGCCCGGCAGACCTCGGTGCCCGGCAGCCCGGGCAGCATGAGGTCGAGCAGGACGATGTCCGCCCCGGCGCGGTCGAACTCGGCCAGGGCCTCGGGGCCGGTGGAGGCCACGACCGCCTCGAACCCCTCGCGGCCGAGCATGTAGGACAGCGCGTCGGAGAAGGACTCCTCGTCCTCCACCACCAGCACTCGGGTCATGACCGTCCTTCCTGGAGGACCTGGGCGGCGCCGGGCGCCGCGTCGGGGGTGTCCGGGCGGTCCTCGACCGCCAGGGGGATGCGCAGGGTGAACGTGGAGCCGAGGCCCTCCTCGCTCCACACGCTGATCGAGCCGCCGTGGTTGCTGGCCACGTGCTTGACGATCGCCAGGCCGAGCCCCGTGCCCCCGGTCCTGCTGGCCCGTGACTGGTCCACGCGGTAGAAGCGCTCGAAGACCCGTCCCCGGTCCTGGCGCGGGATGCCGATGCCGCTGTCGGTCACGGCGATCTCGGCGAAGCCGGAGCGCGCCCGGGCGCCCACGGCGATGCGGGTGTCGTCCGGGCTGTAGGCCACGGCGTTGGCCAGCAGGTTGGTCACGGCCGTCGAGAGCTGGGCCTCCACACCGCGCACGACGAGCCCCCGGCGACCGCCGACGGCGATGGTGATGCCCTTGGCGGCGGCGGCGAGGCCGGTGCGGTCGACGGCCTCGGCGAGCACGGTGTCGACGTCGACCGGCGCCAGCTCGGGCAGCGGCTCGGCGCCCTGCAGGCGGGAGAGGTCGATGAGCTCGCGGACCAGGCGGGCCAGCCGGTCGGCCTCGTGCGCCATGCGGGTGGCGAAGCGCTGCACCGTCTCGGGGTCGTCGGCGGCGCCCTGCACCGCCTCGGCCAGCAGCCCGAGCGCGCCGACCGGCGTCTTGAGCTCGTGCCCGACGTTGGCGACGAAGTCGCGGCGGACGGCCTCCACCCGGCGGGCCTCGGTGACGTCCTGCAGCACCAGGGCGACCGGGCCGGGCACCGGTGCCGGGCCGCTCTCCAGCCGCACGCCGTGGACGCCGACCGTGCGCGGGCCGCCACCGACGAGGTCGCCGGGCAGCGTCACGTCCGCCCGGCGGCTGCCCCCGCCGCGGACGTCGCGCACCAGGCGCAGCAGCTCGGGGACCAGCAGCCGGTGGTCGCGGACGATGCCGAGCCCGCGGGCGGCGGGGTTGGCCAGCACCACGGCGTCGTCGACGTCGAGCACGAGCACCGCCGGGTCCATGAGGTCGAGCAGCCGCCGGGCCAGCTGCGCCTCCCGCGCCGCGCCGTCGGGCTCGCCGGCCGTCCGCTCGGGGTGGCCGGCCGGGCGGCGGACGAGCAGGACGACGGCGGCCGCGACGACCGCGCCGACGACGAGGCCGGTCACGAGGGCGACCAGCGGGCTCACGAGGCAGATGCTAAGCCGCGGTGCGGCCCGGTCGTCCCCCGTCGGGGTGGCCGCGCGGCGCTGGGCGGGGACTGTTCACGCGGGCGTGTCCGCCCGTTCACCGGGCGGGGATCCGCACCACGCCCAGGGCTCCTACCCTCGAGATCCAGACGACGGCGCGCCGGATCAGACGGTGGCCGCACCCGCCGCCGGCCTCCGTGCGGCCGGCCACGAGGAGGACCCGTGCGCGAGCACTACCGCGGAGAACTCGAGGACATCAACGCCTGCCTGGTGGAGATGGCGAACTCGGTGGGCTCGGCGATGAGCACCGCCACGACCGCCCTGCTCGACGCCGACGTGTCCCTGGCCGATCTCGTCATCGCCGGGGACGAGCACGTCGACGCGGTGCGCGAGAGCATCGAGGAGCGCTGCTTCACCCTGCTGGCCCGTCAGCAGCCGGTCGCCACCGACCTGCGCACGATCACCACGGCCATGCGCATCGTCGCCGACCTCGAGCGCATGGGCGACCTCGCCGTCCACGTGGCCAAGCTGGCCCGGATGCGCTTCCCGGAGTCGGCCGTCCCCGCCGAGGTGCGGCCGATCCTCCTCGAGGCCGGCCACGTCGCGCAGAGCCTGGTCGCCAAGACCGGCGCGGTGATCGCCCGCCTCGACGTCCGGGCCGCCGCCGAGCTCGAGAGCGACGACGACCTCATGGACGCGCTGCACCGTCAGCTGTTCGGCGTGCTGCTGAGCCCCGGCTGGCCGCACGGCATGGAGGCGGCCATCGACATCACGCTGCTCGGCCGCTACTACGAGCGCTTCGCCGACCACGCCGTCAGCGTCGCCCGCCGGGTCGTCTACCTGGTCACCGGCGAGCGGCAGATGCAGGAGACCGCGAGCTAGAGCCGGTACCGGCCGCTCACGGGGCGCCAGTCCTCCGGCGGGTCCTCGCCGACCCGGCCGTCGACGGCCTCGCGGAGCAGGTCGGCGTGCCCGGTGTGCCGCCCGTACTCCTCGAGGAGGTCGCACACCAGCCGGCGCAGGCCCACCGGCTGCCCGTCGGGGCCCGTGAGGTGCACGAGCCGGTCGAGCCCGCCGTCGGCCACCGCCTCGGCCAGCCGCGCCCGGGACCGTGCCACGGCGTCGTCCCAGACGGCGTAGAGCTCGGCGGGGTCGTCGTCAGCGGCCGAGGTGAACGGCCGGTCGACGTCACCGGCCCGGGCGACCGCCTCCCAGCGCTCCCCGGGTGAGGTCCCCCGCAGCTTCCACGTCGTGGTGAGGTCCTCCACCAGCGCGAGGTGCTTCAACAGCCCGCCGAGGGTCAGCGCGGAGGCCCCGACCCGTGCCCGCAGGCCGGCGGCGTCGAGGCCGTCGGCCTTCCAGCGGAACGTGGTGCGGAGCCGGTCCAGCGCCCCCAGCAGGTGCTCGGTCTCGGTGCCGGTGAACGGGGGCTCCCAGGGCCGGAGCCCACCGGTCACTTCTTGCCCTGGTTCTTGACCGCCTCGATGGCGGCCGCGGCGGCCTCCGGGTCGAGGTACTCACCGCCGGGCTTGACCGGCGTGAGGTCGGCGTCGAGGTCGTAGCGCAGCGGGACGCCGGTGGGGATGTTGAGGCCCACGACCTCCTCCTCCCCCATGCCGTCGAGGTGCTTGACCAGCGCCCGCAGGCTGTTGCCGTGCGCGGCCACGAGCACGGTGCCGCCGCTGCGGAGGTCGGGCACGATCGCGTCGTACCAGTACGGCAGCATCCGGACGACGACGTCGGCCAGGCACTCGGTGGCCGGGCGCACCTCCGGCGGCAGGAACGCGTAGCGCGGGTCGCCGTCCTGGGCGTACTCGCTGCCGGCCTCGATCGGCGGCGGCGGGGTGCTGTAGGAGCGGCGCCACACCATGAACTGCTCCTCGCCGTACTCGGCGAGGGTGGCGGCCTTGTCCTTGCCCTGCAGCGCGCCGTAGTGCCGCTCGTTGAGCCGCCACGACCGGCGCACCGGGATCCACTGCCGGTCGGCGGCGGCCAGCGCGAGCTCGGCGGTGGTGATCGCCCGCTTGAGCAGCGAGGTGTGCAGGACGTCGGGCAGCAGGCCGTGCTCGGCGAGCAGCTGCCCGCCGCGGGCAGCCTCGGCGCGGCCCTTCTCCGACAGCTCGACGTCGACCCACCCGGTGAACAGGTTGGCCTTGTTCCACTCGCTCTCGCCGTGGCGGAGCAGCACGAGGGTGCCCGGGGCGTTCACCGCTGACATCGTCACGGGCCCATCCTGCCCGAACCGCGCTCAGCCGGTCACCAGCGGCCAGAGCACCCAGACCTCGTAGAGGACCGGCGGCGCCAGCCCGGCCAGCAGCCACGGACTGCGCACCCGGCGGGCCGCGCCCCACCGCACCGCGGCGACCAGCGCCACGCAGCAGGTGACGGCGACGCCCAGCCACAGCGCGGTCGCGGCCACGTCGACGACGAACAGCTGGGCGAACACCAGCTGCACCGCACACAGCAGCAGCGGGTAGACCAGCCCGGAGGCGGCGACGACGCCGATCAGCGCGCGGGCCAGGCGCTCCTGCTGCGCGGGCGGGTCGGTCACCGGCCCCACGCTAGGCGCCGGGGCACGCCCACGCGCGGGTGTTCAGGACGGCGTCGACCGCGGACGACGCCGTCCCGGGAGCCAGACCAGGACGACGACCGCGGCGACCGCCGAGGCGGTCGCCGTCCCGACGGCGGTGACGTGCATGGCGGACACGAACGCCTCGCGGGCGGCCCCGACCAGCGCCTCGGCCGCGGCGGCCCGCTCCTCGTCGCCGGCCGCGCGGGCCGCGACGGCGGTGACCCGAGCGGCCTCGAGGGTGGCCGCGATCGAGGTGCTCGCCTCGTCGCGCACCGCGGCCGGCAGCACGTCGACGGCCCGGCCGACGTTCGCCGCGTAGGCGGTGGCGAGCAGCGAGCCGAGGATGGCCACGCCCAGGGCGCCGCCGACCTGGCGGACGGTGTTGTTCACCGCGGCGCCCGCGCCGGCCTTCTCCCGCGGCACCACCGACATGATCGACTCGGTGGCCGGCGCCATCACCGCGCCCATGCCGAGGCCCTGCACGCTCAGCGCGGTGACCAGGAGCCACAGCGGGGCGTCCTGGTCGAGCAGCTGGAACCCCAGGAAGGACAGCGTGATGAGCACGAACCCGCCCGCGCAGACGGCCTTGGCGCCCAGGCGCTCGGCCAGCCGGGAGCTGCAGGGCGCCATCAGGGCCATCCCCAGTGCCACCGGGATGAGCGCCGCACCCGACTGCAGCGGGTCGTAGCCGCGCGCCCCCTGCAGGTAGTACACGAGGTAGAAGGTGGCGCCCATCAGGGCGAAGAAGTTCAGGCCCAGCGCCGCGGCCGCCGCGGAGAAGGCCGGCAGGCGGAACAGCGAGACGTCGAGCGCCGGGTGCGTCGACCGCCGCTGCAACCAGACGAACAGCGCCATGAGCACCACGCCGCCGACCAGCGGCACGAGCACGCCCGGCGTCACCCAGCCCACCCCCGAGCCGCCGTGGATGATCCCGTAGACCAGGCCGGCCAGGGCGGCGATCGACAGCAGCACCCCCGGGACGTCGAGCCGGCCCGGCTCGGGGTCGCGCGACTCCGGCACGAACGCGATGGTGCCCAGCACGCCGAGGGCGGCCACCGGGACGCCGATGAGGAAGATCGCGCCCCACCAGAAGTGGGTGAGCACCGCGCCGCTGGCCAGCGGCCCACCGGCCACGGCCAGGCCCGCGGTGGCCGCCCAGATGCCGATCGCCCGGCCGCGCTCGCTCTCCGGGAAGACGTTGGTGATGACGGCGAGGGTGGTCGGCTGCACGGCCGCGCCGCCGACGCCCATCACCGCCCGGTACGCGATGAGCTCCAGCGGGCTGTCGGAGGTGGCGGCCAGCACCGAGCCCGTCGCGAAGACGGTCAGGCCGATGAGCAGGACCGTGCGGCGGCCGATCCGGTCGCCGATGACGCCCCAGGAGAACAGCAGCCCGGCGAAGACGACGATGTAGGCGTCCACGGCCCACTGCAGCTCGCCCTGGGTCGCGCCGAGCTCGCGCTGCAGCGTCGGTATGGCCACGTTGAGCGTCGTGTTGCCCATGATCACCACGAGCAGGCAGACCGTCATGGTGGCCAGCACCCACCACCGCCGGGCGTGGCCCGGACGCTCCCCGGCCGGCGCCGCGGCCGGTGCGGCGGGCGCGGGCGGTGCGGCGGGCGCGGGCGGTGCGGCGGGCGCGGCCGCGCGGTCCCGCCCGGTCGCGGTCACGCCCCGCCGTCCGGGGCGGTCCCTCCCCCGTCGCCCCGGGCCGGGCCGGACGCGCCGCCCGGCGTCTGCGAGCGGCTCCCGGCCTGCGCGAAGGCCGCGAAGGCCTCCAGGTTGCGCAGCGACTCCCCGCGCTTGACCCGCCACTCCCACTCCCGGCGGATCGAGCTGCCGAAGCCGATCTCGAGCATCGTGTTGAAGTGGTCGTCGGCGTAGCTGAGGACGGCGCCGAGCAGCCGGTCGAGCTCGTCGGGCGTCACCGCGGCGTGCGGGACCCGGCCGGTCAGGTAGACGTCCCCGACCCGGTCCACCGAGTAGGCGACGCCGTACATGCGGGCGTTGTGCTGCAGCAGGTAGGTCCACAGCTGCTCGCGGTTCTCGTCGGGCTGGCGGCAGACGAACGCCTCCACCCGCAGCGCGTGCTCGCCGACGATGAGCCCGCACACCGTCTTGAGCTTCTTGGTGCCGGGCAGGTCGACCAGCCACCGGCCCGGCGCCGGGTGCTCGTGCACCAGCTCGGCATCCCGCAGCGTCCGGTCGATGACCGCGTCCAGCGCGGCGACGACGTCCGCGCGCGCCGGCCGCGCGCCGCCGTCGGTGCTCACCGCGTTCCCCGGCTCACCGTGCCACCCGCATCACCAGGCCACCTGGGTCCCGGCCACCGGCCACAGTGCACCGACGGCCCGCTCGCGCCGCGCGGCGGCCGCCGCCGCGGCCATCTCGGCGGCCGCGGAGCCGTAGGCCGCCACCAGCGCGTCAGCGGTGCGGTCCCAGGAGAAGTCCCCGGCGTGTCGGCGGGCGCCGGCGGCCAGCAGGGGGCGCCGGGCGAGCACCGCGCGGATGGCGGCGGCGTAGGCGGCCGGGTCGCGGCCCTCGACCAGCACCCCGGAGACGCCGTCGCGCACGGCGGTCCGCAGCCCGCCCACCGCGGCGGCCACGACGGGCGTCCCGCAGGCCTGCGCCTCGAGCGCGACCAGCCCGAAGGACTCGTTGTGGCTCGGGACGACGGCGACGTCGGCGGCCCGGTAGTGCAGCGCCAGCCGGTCGGGCGCCTGCGGCGGCAGGAAGCGCACCCGGTCGGCGATGCCCAGCCGCCCGGCCAGCTCCTCCAGCCGGCGCGGCGCCTCCAGGCCCGACCCGCTCGGCGCGCCGACCACGTGCACCCGCAGCCGGCCGCGCAGGGCGGGATCGTCCTCGAGCATCCGCGCGGCCGCCTCGAGCAGCAGGTCGGGGGCCTTGAGCGGCTGGATCCGGCCGACGAAGGTCAGCACGACGGCGTCGGCGGGCACGCCCAGCGCGCGGCGGGCGGCGGCGCGGTCGCCGGGGCGGAAGCGGTCGAGGTCGACGCCCGGGGGGACGACGAGGGTGCGCCGGGGGTCGGCCCCGTAGTGCTCGACGAGCTGGCGGGCCTCCTCCTCGGTGTTCGCCACCAGCCGGTCGGCCTCGGCGACCACCTGCTCCTCGCCGATGACGCGGGCGCGCGGCTCGGGCCGGTCGCCGGCGGCGAGCGCGGCGTTCTTCACCTTGGCGAGGGTGTGCGCGGTGTGGATGAGCGGGACGCTCCACCGGTCGCGCGCCAGCCAGCCAACCTGCCCGGACAGCCAGTAGTGCGAGTGGACGACGTCGTAGTGGCCGGGCTCGTGCTGCGCCTCCTCGCGCAGGACACCGGCGGTGAAGGCGCACAGCTGCGCGGGCAGCTCCTCCTTGCCCAGACCCTCGAACGGGCCCGCGCTGACGTGCCGCACGGTGACCCCGGGGCTCATCTCGACCACCGGCGGCAGGTCGCTGGAGGTGGCCCGGGTGAACACGTCGACGGCGATGCCCCGCGCGGCCAGCCTGCGGGAGACCTCGACGATGTAGACGTTCATCCCCCCGGCGTCGCCGGCGCCGGGCTGGTCGAGCGGGCTGGTGTGCACCGAGACCGTGGCCACCCGCCGGGGCGCGCGCGGGGTGAGCAGGCGGCGAGCAGGCACACCGACCTCCCGCCAGGACCCGTCCCGGGCGCCGTGAGAGCACCCCTGTCGACTCCCCATCCTGCAACAGGGTCAGGATGACCACATGTCCGCCCCCGTCTCCTCCGCGCTGCCCGGGACCGGGCGCACCGCCGTCGTCACCGGTGCCTCCAGCGGCATCGGGGCCGCCACCGCGACCCGGCTGGCGGCCGAGGGCTTCGACGTCGTCCTCGGTGCGCGCCGGATGGACCGGCTGACCGAGCTGGCCGCCGCCATCGGCGCCCGCGCGCTGCCGCTCGACGTCACCGACGCCGCCTCGGTCGACGCCTTCGTCGCCGAGCTGCCGCGCGTGGACGTGCTGGTGAACAACGCCGGGGGCGCGTTCGACGCCAACCCGGTGGCGCGGGCCGACCTGGACTCCTGGGCGCGGACCTTCGAGGTCAACGTGCTCGGCACCGTTCGGCTGACCAAGGCGCTGCTGCCCGCGCTGGTCGCCTCCGGCGCCGGCGACGTGCTGTTCGTCGGCTCGACCGCGGGGCTGGTCAGCTACGAGGGCGGGGCGTCCTACACCGCGGCCAAGCACGGCGTGCACACGCTGGCCGAGACGCTGCGCCTGGAGGTGTTCGACCAGCCGGTGCGGGTGATCGAGATCGCGCCCGGGATGGTGCGCACCGAGGAGTTCGCGGTCAACCGGGTCGGCGACCAGGAGCGGGCCGACGCCGTCTACCGCGGGGTGCGCGAGCCGCTGGTGGCCGACGACGTCGCCGACTGCATCGCCTGGGCGCTCACCCGCCCGCACCACGTCAACGTCGACCTGCTCGTCGTCCGCCCGCGCGCGCAGGCCGCCCAGCACAAGGTGCACCGCGAGGGCTGACCAGCAGCCCTCGCCCCGCGCGAGATCTGCACAGTGGTCGCCATCAGCCGATCGATGGCGACCACTGTGCAGATCTCGGTCACAGCCGGGTGGGCTCCGGGACCAGCGTGACGCCGAAGCGCTCCCGGACGGCGGCGACGACGCGGTCGGCGAAGGCCATCAGCTCGGCCGCCGTCGCCCCGGGCTCGGTGGTCAGCGCCAGGCTGTGCCGCGACGACGTCCCGACCCGGCCCTCCCGCGTGCCGCGCCCGAAGCCGGCCGACTGCACCAGCCAGGCGGCGCTGAGCTTGACCCGCCCGTCACCGGCCGGCCAGCTCGGGCAGCCGGGCACCGCCTGCTCGGCGGGGACGACGGGGTTGGTGAAGAACGACCCGGCGCTGCGGGTGTCGGGGTCGGCCGGGTCGACGACCATCCCCTTGCCGCGGCGCAGGTCGAGCACGGCGGCGCGGACGTCGGCCAGCGGCGCCCGGCCGCCGAGGTCCACGCCCAGCCGCTTGGCCAGCTCGGCGTAGCCGACGGGGCGCGACAGCGGGCCGGGGTCGAGCGTGAAGTCCACGGTGAGGACGACGAAGCGGCCGGGCTCGCGCTTGAGCCGGCTGTCGCGGTAGCCGAAGGCGCACTGGTCGTTCGAGAGCGTCCGCTCGGTCTTCTCGGCGCGGTCGTAGACGCGCACCGCGGTGATCGTCTGGGCGACCTCCTGCCCGTAGGCGCCGACGTTCTGCACGGGGGTCGCGCCGGTGGAGCCGGGGATGCCCGAGAGGGCCTCCATGCCGGCCAGCTCCTGCTCGACGGTCAGCGCGACCAGGTCGTCCCAGTCCTCACCGGCCTGCACCTCGAGGGTGTCGCCGCGCCGCTCGACCCCGCGGCTGCGGACGGCGACGACGTCGCCGTCCCACCCCTCGTCGGGGGCGACGAGGTTGGACCCGCCGCCGAGCACCAGCAGCGGCCGGCCGGCCTCGTCGGCCTCCCGCACCGCGGCGACGAGCTCGGCGGCGTCGGAGACCTCGACCAGCCGGCCGACGGGTCCCCCGATCCCGAGGGTGGTCAGGTCGGCGAGACGGGCGTCGGAACGGACGAGCACCGTCCCACGGTAGCCGCGGGGCGCCAACCGGCCCGGGAGGCGGGCTACCCTCGGGACCGGTGAGCGACGGGGGCGGCGAGCACAAGCGCCGGGCGAGCCTCACCCCGCGCAGGGCCCACCCCCGCCTGGCGGCCGGCCGGGCGCGGGCCCTCGGCCTCCCGACCCGCGGGACGACGAACGCCAACCGGCTGCGCCGCGTCGACCGCTGGATCCTCGCCACCCAGGTGCCCCGGCTGCGCGACGCCGCCCGGCCGCTGGTGGTCGACCTCGGCTACGGCTCCTCGGCGGTCACCACCCTCGAGCTGGCCGAGCGGCTGACCCCGGAGGTGCCCGGCCTCGAGGTGGTCGGCCTGGAGATCGACCCGGCCCGGGTCGCCGCCGTCGCCGAGGACCGCGACCCGCCGCGGATCGACTTCCGCACCGGCGGTTTCGAGCTGGCCGGGCTGCAGCCGGTGCTGGTGCGGGCGTTCAACGTGCTGCGCCAGTACGACGAGGCCTCGGCGGCGCGGGCGTGGGAGACCATGCGCGCCGCGCTGGGGCCGGGCGGGCTGCTGGTGGAGGGCACCTGCGACGAGTGGGGACGCCGCGCCACGTGGGTGGCGCTGGACGCCGACGGGCCGCTCACGCTCACGCTGGCCGCCCGGGTCGCCGACCTCGACCGCCCGTCCGACCTCGCCGAGCGGCTGCCCAAGGCGCTGGTCCACCACAACGTGCCCGGCCGGCCGGTGCACGGGTTCCTGCGCGCCCTCGACGCGGCGTGGGCGGCCGCGGCGGGGCTGGCGACCTTCGGCCCGCGGCAGCGGTGGGCGGCGGCGGTGCAGACGCTCGCCGACGACGGCTGGCCGCTGGTGGGCTCCACCCGGCGCTGGAGGCACGGGGAGCTGACCGTGCGCTGGTCGGCGGTCGCGCCCGCGTGAGGCGCGGCGAGCGGCCGGCGGTCGTCCCGCCCGGCCCCACGGCGGTCGACGGCGGCACCGCCGAACTCCTCGGCGACGCCGACCGCGACGGCTCGTGGGTGCTGCTCGTCGACGGCACCCCGCAGTCGCACGTCGACCTCGACGACCCCGCACACCTGGAGTTCGAGTACGTGCGGCGGATGGGCCACGTGCTCGACCTGGCCGCACCGGAGGGCGAGCCGGTGGACGCGGTCCACCTCGGGGGCGGCGCGCTGACGCTGCCGCGCTACCTGGCGGTGACCCGGCCGGGCTCGCGCCAGAGCGTGGTGGAGCTCGACGGGCGGCTCACCGACCTGGTGCGCACCCACCTGCCCCTGCCGCGGGGGGCGGCGCGCGTGCGGGTGCGGGCCGCCGACGCCCGCGCCGGGCTGGCGGCCCTCCCCACCGGAAGCGCCGACGTCGTGGTCAGCGACGTCTTCGCCGGCGCCCGCACGCCGGCCCACCTGACCACCGTCGAGTTCGCCGCCGAGGCGCGGCGGGTGCTGCGGCCCGGCGGCGTCCTCACGGCCAACGTGGCCGACGGCCCGCCGCTGCGCTTCGCCCGCGGACAGGTCGCCACGCTGCGGGCGGTGTTCGGGCACGTGTGCCTGCTCGCCGAGCCCGGGACGCTGCGCGGCCGCCGCTTCGGCAACCTGGTCGCGGTCGCCTCCGACGCGCCGCTGCCGGTCGCGGCCCTGACCCGGCGCTGCGCCGCCGACCCGATGCCGGCCCGGGTGGTGGCCGGGGACGACCTGGACCGGTTCACCGGGACGGCGCAGCCGGTGCACGACGCCGACGCCGTGCCCTCCCCCGAGCCGCCTCCGGGTGTGTTCAGCCGCTGAGGAAGGACCCCGTCCCGAGGCTCATCCCTCGCAAGCTCGGGACGAGCCTCGGGACGGGGCCGGGAGCCCTAAGGTCGGGGCATGACCCACCCCGCCCCGCGCCGCCTCGCCCGCGACACCCAGCACGCGATGATCGCCGGCGTCTGCGCCGGCCTCGCCCGCAGCTTGGGCATCTCGACGGGCGCCCTGCGGCTGGCCTTCGTGATCTCCTGCATCCTGCCCGGGCCGCAGTTCGTCGCCTACCTGGTGCTGTGGCTGGTCATGCCGCGCGACGACCGGTTCTGACCGGCCGCCGCGACACTCACCAGGAGTTGTTGCCCCGCTGGACGCCGCGCACCGCGGGCCGCACGTCGACGAGGTAGACGACGCCGGCGATGACCGCCGGCAGGCCGAGGAAGCTCATCGGCCCCTGCAGGAACAGCACGACGGCCGCGAGGGCTGTGATCGCGACCCAGGCCGGCTTGGTGAGCTTGCCCGCCGCGACGTAGCCGGTGGCCGGGCGGACCACCGCGTCGACGAGCGCCCAGGCCACCAGCGCCAGGGTGAGCCAGTACAGGCCCTCGAGCAGGACCCCGTCGAAGGACATGCCCGGAGGGTACCCGCCGGGTGGGCTCCGGCACCCCCTCCGAGGGGGCAGTCCCGGGACGGCACAGGGCCCCGGAGCGCGGGTGCAGCTCCGGGGCCCTGGGCCTCAGGCCCCCTCCAGGGCACCGCCCCGAGCGTGCGAGGGGTGGGGAGGAGGGGGTCCTTCGTCAGTTGGTGCTGGTGGCCTTGCGGGCGCGGCTCACGCGGGCCGAGGTGCCCTTGGCGCCGGTCTTGGCGGCCGGGCTGGTGCGCGTGGCCGGCTTGCGGGCGGCCTCGGCCACGGTCTCGTCCACGGTCTCGGCAGTCTCGTCGATCGCCGCCTTCGCGGAGTCGGCGGCCTCGTCGACGACGGCCTCGGCCTTGGCGGCGGCCTTGGCGGTCTTCGAGGCGGCCTTCTGGACCAGCGAGGTGACCTCGTCGGAGGCCTCGCTCACGGCCTCGGCGGTCTCCTCGATGGCCTCCTCGACGACGTCCTCGACGCGGTCGACGACCTGCTCGGCGCGGCCGGCGAACCGGCGGAAGGCCGGCTGGCGGCGCAGCTCCTGGAGAACGTCGGCGCCACGGTCGGCCAGCGTCTCGATGGTGCTGACGGCCTGGGTGCGAGCGGTCTCGAGCAGCTCGGCGACGTTGTTCGCGACCGTGTCGGGACGGACGGCGACGACCAGCTGACGGGCGCGGTCGGCGGCCTGCTCGGCGCGCGTGCGGGCCTCCTTGGCGGCCAGGTCGACCTGGACCTGGGCCTCACCGGGGAGGGCCTCGGCGCGGGAGCGCAGCGTGGCGAGCGCGGTGCGGGCCTGCTCGACGGCCAGGTCGCCGGCGCCGACGGCGGCCAGCAGCGGGGTGCGGCCGCGCTCGGCGACCTGCTTGACGGTGTCGGTGGTGCTCATGCGGACTCCTTGGAGGGGGCGGGGGCCGGTCCGGCCCCGGGGGTGCGGTCCTGGACGGCGTCCTCCGGGGTGCCGGGGGGAGCGCCGGTGGTGTCTGGCGCCGTCCGCTCGCGGACGGCGGCGTGCTCGCGGACGTAGGTCTCGTACAGCTCCAGCAGCACGGCCTTGTGCCGCTCGGAGAGCTGGTCGTCGGACCGGATCGCCGCGAGGGTGTCGGGGTTGCCGGCCCGCCGGTCGAGGATGCCCGCCTGCTCGTAGAGCGACTCGGCGGAGATCTTCAGACCCCGGGCGATGGCGGCCAGGATCTCCGCCGACGGCTTGCGCAGCCCCCGCTCCACCTGCGAGAGGTAGGGGTTGCTCACCCCCGCGGTGCGGGCGAGCTCGCGCAGGGACACCCGGGCGGCGCTGCGCTGCTCCCGGATGTACTCCCCCACCTGCGAGCGCACCGCCGAGACCGACTGGGCCTCGGCCGCGACGGTCTCCGCGACGCTGCCGGCGAGCTGGTCCACCTTCTCGCGGACCGACCTCACCTGACCGCTCACGAACTCGCCGGGGGTCTGCACGTACTCCACGGTAACCAGCAGTGCTAGCTGTTGCAAGCACAGGCGCCAGCACTCTCCCGTGAGTCCCCTCACACCCCGGCGGGCCGGCTGGGCCCGGCCAGGACGGCCGACGGCCGGACCTCGCCGACGACCCCGTCGCCGCCGCTCACGGGGGTGACCGCCCAGCGCGCCAGCGCGCCGGCGTCGACGCCGAGACGGCCCAGCGCGGCGGCGAGCACCGGGGTCCGCCCGCGGTCACCGCCGTCGTCGAGCTTGAGCGCCACCGCACCCTGCCCGGGCAGCGCGGCGACGTGCACGCCGTCGGCGCCGCCCTTGACCAGCAGCCCGGGGACGGCGGTCATGAGGTCGGTGTCCTCCCGGCCGGTGCCGGCCACGTACCAGGGGTGCGCGCGCATCGCGTCGGCCACCGCGCGCTCCGGGCTCCCGGACGGCGCGGCCACCAGCGAGCCGACGCCGCGGGCGAGCCCGGTGAGCGAGAGCCCGTGCTGGGGTGCCCCGCACCCGTCGACGACGACCGCGGCCACCGGCTCGCCGGCCGCTGCAGCCAGCCGGGCCTCGATCGCCTGCTGCAGCGGGTGCTCCCGGTCGAGGTAGCCCGCGGTCGGCCAGCCGGCGGCGACGCAGGCGGCCAGCATCGCGGCGTGCTTGCCGGAGCAGTTCATGGCCAGCCGCTCGGGCTCGCGGCCGGCGACCAGCCAGGCGGCGCGGGTCGGCTCGTGCCCGGGCAGCGCCGCGGGGCAGCCGAGCGCCTCCGGGCCCAGCCCGGCGGCGGCCAGCACGCCCGCGGCGAGGTCGCGGTGCCCGTCCTCCCCGGAGTGCGAGCCCGCGGCGATCGCCAGCTCCTCCTCCGAGCGGGGGCGCCAGCCGGCGGCCAGGTAGGTCGTGGCCTGGACGGGCTTGTTGGCCGAGCGCGGCAGCACCGGCCGCTCGACGTCGCCGGCCGACCAGCGGACCTCGCCCTCCGGGCCCACGACGACGACGGCGCCGCGGTGCACCGACTCCAGGAACCCCGACCGCCACACCTCCACGAGCACCGGCGCCTCCGGCCACCCCGGTGACGTGCTGGAACGGCCACGCTCCAGGGGCCCGCGCCGAGCCTGCGAGGCGTGGGGGGGAGCGTGGTCCCTCATCGACCTTCGTCGGCGAGCAGGGCGGCGACGTCGGCCTCGCCGTTGCGGTAGCGCCGGGCCAGCTCGCCGGCGAGTGCGTCCATGACCTGCTGGACGCCGCGGCGCCGCTCGGACAGCTGGCCCTCGGCGGCGGCGAGCGCGCGGGCGGCCTGCTCGAGGTCGGCGTCGGGCAGCTCGGGGACCGCGGAGAGGTCGACGTCCGGCGTCAGGCCGTTCACCCAGGACTCGGCCCCGCCCGGGGACGCCGGCTGCACCGTCTGGTGCCGGCCCAGGCCGTGCGCCGGGCCGCGGCCCTTCTCGGCGAGGATCTCCGGCAGCAGGTCGACCAGCGAGCGGCCGTCGTGCTCGGCGCGCCGCTGCAGCTCGCGGCGGACGATGTCGAGCCGCCCCTGCAGCAGCCGCCGCGTGTAGGAGAGGTCGACCTCCGCCTGCTCGGCCCGGCGGCGCAGCGTCCGCACCTCGGACATGGGGCGCGCGTCCACGCCCTCCAGGAAGCCGGGGTGCAGCAGCGCGTCGACGGCCTGCCCACCGGCGGGGGTCGGGGAGGAGCTTCCGGAGGTCACCGCCCGATGGTGGCAGACCGGACGGCCCGGACCCGGTCGCGGGCCGCGGCCCGGGTGTCGTCGCGCGCGTCGCGGTCACCGGCGGCGTCGTCGGGGTCGAGCGCGGCGCGCGAGCCACCGACGGTCAGCGCGGCGTCCGGGGCCACCGACCGCTTGACCAGGGCCAGGGCGACGACGCCGAACTCGTGGTGGCGCACGACGGTGCCGACCCGGCCGACGTCGCGGGTGCCGGCCAGCACCGGCGTCCCCGGGACGGGCAGGTCCTCGCTGACGCCGTCGAGGTGCAGCAGGACCAGCCGCCGCGGCGGGCGGCCGAGGTTGTGCACCCGCGCGACGGTCTCCTGCCCGCGGTAGCAGCCCTTCTCGAGGTGGACGGCGGTCGAGAGCCACGCCAGCTCGTTGGGGATGGTGCGGTGGTCGGTGTCGACGCCGTGCCGCGGGCGGCGGGCCTCCACCCGCAGCGCCTCGTAGGCGTCCAGGCCCGCGACCCCGGCGCCGGCGGCGGTCAGGGCGTCGGCGCGGGCGGCCAGCTCGGCGCGCGGCACGAGCAGGTCGAACGCCGTCGCCGCGCCGTCGCCGAGGGCCGGCACGCGCCGGACGAAGCCACCGCCGGGCAGCGCCACGACGGCGGACGGCGCGTCGGGGGCGGGCAGCCCCGCGGCGGCCAGGACCTCCGGCGCTCGGGGGCCGACCAGCGCGAGCAGCGCCCAGGTGTCGGTGACCAGCGCCGGCTCGACGCGGAGCATGAACACCATCCGCTGCAGGAAGGTGAGCAGCTCCGCACCCGTGCCCGGCTCGACGTCGGCCCAGGTGGTGCCGCCGAGCTCGGCGAGGACGAGGTGGTGCTCGACGTGGCCGTGCGGCGAGAGGACCAGCGCCTCGGTGCCGCTGCCGTCGGCCAGCCGCTCGAGGTGCTGGCTGGTCAGGCTGTGCAGCCAGGTCAGCCGGTCGGCGCCGGGCACGGTGAGCACGTCGCGGTCGCTGCGGTCGACGAGGCCGGCGCCCTCGGCGAGCAGCCGCTGCTCGCGCAGCGGGTCGCCGTAGTGGACAGCGACCTGGTGGGCGGCGGCGGTCGCACCCTCGGCGACGACGGCCCCCGGCCGCGCGGCCAGCGGTGAGGTGGTGGTCATGACTGCTCCGTCCCGGACTCTCGGCAGCGGCGGCACGTCCCCGACAGCGCGACGTGCCCCACGTCCACGGTGAAACCCAGGTCGGCCGCCAGACGTTCCGCGGCCTGGTCGAGCAGCGCGGGGTCGGCTGAGGCGATGTCGCCGCAGGAGGCGCAGACCACGTGCAGGTGCGGGTGCTCGGAGGAGTGGTAGACCGGCGCCCCCTTGCCCAGGTGGGTGTGCCAGACCAGGCCGAGCCGCTCGAGCAGCTCGAGGGTCCGGTAGACCGTGGACGTGTCGGGTGCCGCGCCGCCGGGCCCCGCCTGCTCGCGCAGCCGCGCGCCGATGGCCTCGGGCGTGGCGTGGTCGAGCGCGGAGACGGCCGCGAGCACCTGCTCGCGCTGGGGCGTCAGCCGCAGGCCCCGGGCCCGCAGCCGCTCGGCCAGGGGAGCGGGACCGTGCTCGGAAGCCACGACGACCAGCCTATGTCGGCCCCCGTGCAGGGTCCCGCCGCGAGCCTGCGAGTGTGGACGGACCCCGTCCCCCTCACCCCTCGCACGCTCGGGCGAGCCTCCGGACGGGGCCGTCAGGCGACGGCGCTGCGGGCGCCGGCCAGCACCCGGGACAGCGCCTCCAGGTAGCGGGCCGGGACGGCGTGCTCGCCGCGCGGGGCGAGGAACCGGGCCACGGTCGCGCCGGTGACCTCGGCGGCCGCCGCGGCCTCCGCCCCGACCGCCCGCACGACCGGGGCGTTCCCCCAGGACGCACTGGCCGCCAGGTGCGCCATCGCCGCCGCGCTCTCCGCCCGCTCCCCCACGCAGTCGAACGGCTTCTCGGTGGCCCACAGCGCGCGGAAGCCGTCGGCCAGCGACACGTCGTCCAGGGGGTTGCCGCCGAACATCTCCACCGCCTCGGCGGGGCGGAGGAAGACCGCGAAGCAGAGGAAGGTGAACAGGCACTTGTCGCAGTGCAGGCACCAGCGCTGCTCGGCCTGCCCGCCCGTGTGCCGCTGGGTGTAGGAGCGGTTGCAGCTGAGGATGTCCGCGCGCAGCGGCAGCGCGGCGACGGCGGCGACGGTGGCCAGCTCCGACAGCTGCCGGGTGAGGCTGAAGTAGCCGACGCCGAGCTCCGCGGCGGCCGCGGTGAACAGCTGCTCGAATGCGAAGGACTTCGAGTACTGGTGGTTGACGCTCGCGCCGCCGATCGTGAGCGTCTCCTCGTCGGCCGAGCGCTCGTTGGCGAACACCACCGGGTCGTAGCCGCCGAGGACGGCCGCCAGCGTCGAGATCGCCGAGTTGATCGCGGTCACCGGCACGTGCCCGTTCAGGCCCCCCTGCGCCGTCCGCTCGGCCAGCAGCGGGTCCAGCCGCCGGCGCACCTCGACCAGCGGCGCCCCGGCCGCCCGCGCGACGTCGCGCTGCGCGCCGGTCGGGTTGACCGCCAGCGCGGTCCCGTCGGGGATGACGACGAGGGCCAGCGCGGAGTCCTTGCCGCCGCCCACCGGCAGCAGCGCTCCGCGGGTGCCGCCGGCCGGCGCCGGGCCCGGCTCGCGGATCTCGACGTCGAACTCGACGCGGTGCGGCACCGCCAGCCCGTTGACCGCGGCGAACTCACCGAGCCCGTGCGTGTAGGCGGCCGCGGCGACGGCGGCCTGGGCGGCGGTGACCGGCCGCTCCACGGTCACCCGGCCGGGCGCCGCGAGCTTGTAGTAGCTGGTGCCCATGACCAGGTGGACGAGGTCGAGCGCGGCCTCCACCTGCTCTGGGGCGCTCCCGGTCAGCAGCGAGCGGTCGAGGGTCAGCCGCTCGGTGAACTCGTCGTCGCCGAGCCGGTAGGTGAAGGCGGCCTCGCCGGTCGCCGGGTCGAACGAGCGGCCGGCGACGACGAAGGCGCCCGTCTCAGAGCGCACGGACACGCTCGGCGCCGGCGTCGGCGAGGATCTGCTCATAGGTGGCTGCCAACTCCTCGAAGTCGCGGAAGCGGTTGTAGCTGGGGGCGCCGGGCGAGAGCAGCACGACGCCGCCGGGCGGGGTGGTCGCGACCGCCGTCGCCACCGCCTCCTCCAGCGACGCCGTCTCGGCCAGGCGCACCGGGACGCCGGCGGCCTCCCGGCGGACGTCGGCGGCCAGCCGGGCCCCGGTGTCGGGGATGGTGACCAGCGCGACGGCGTCCCGCCGGACCACCAACGCGCGGGCCAGGTCGGTGTAGTCCAGGCCGCGGTCCTGGCCCCCGGCGACCAGCGTGACCGGGCGCCCGGCCAGCGCGTCGAGGGCGGCCAGCACCGAGACCGGCGTGGTGGAGAGCGTGTCGTCGACGAAGGTCACCCCGCCGAGCGCGGCCACCGGGGAGAGCCGGTGCGGCAGCGCGCGGAAGCCGGCCACGGCGTCGGCGACGGCGTCGGCGCGGCCGGCCAGGTCGGCGCCCATGAGCGCGCAGGCGCCCAGCGCGACCACGACGTTGCTGCGGTTGTGCGCGCCGGGCAGGTGCACCGGGACGACGCGCTCGGCCAGCCCGGCGGGGACGACCTCGGCCGGGTCGACCAGCTGCGCCGGGTCGAGGAACCGCACCGCCAGTGGCCGGGCCTGCGCGCTCACGACCACCGAGCGCTCGGGGCAGGCGCCGAAGACGCGCAGCTTGTCGCGGTAGTAGGTGTCGACCGAGCCGTGCCAGTCGAGGTGCTCGGGCGCCAGCGAGGTGAGCGCGCCACGGCCGGTGAAGTCGGGGACGGCGGCGGCCTGGTAACTGGAGACCTCGACGACGAGCGTGCGGTCGCCGACGTCGGCCAGGACGTCGAGCAGCGGGGTGCCGATGTTGCCGGCGTGCACCGCCGGGCGGCCCGCGGCGGTGAGGACGGCGGCGGCCAGGGCGCTGGTGGTGCTCTTGCCCTTCGTGCCGGTGACGCACAGCACCGGCACCCCGCGGTCGGCGGCCTCGGCCAGCGCCACGCCGGTGCCGGTCGTCACCACGGTGTGGTCGGCCAGCGCCCGGGCGTCCTCCCGGTACGGGCTGATGCCCGGCGACCGGAACACGACGTCGCAGCCGGCGAGGTCGGCGACGCCGGCGGTCGCGACGCCGGCGGGCAGCGACGCGGGGTCGACCGGGCGGCTGTCGGCGACCAGGACGGCGGCGGCCCCGGCGGCCAGCGCGGCCCGGACGGCGGCCCGCCCCTCGCGGCCGTGCCCCCACACACCGACCCGCCGGCCGGCCAGCTCGGCCAGGCGGAGGGAGCGCTCCCGCGGGGGCGGCGCCGGGCGGGGGTCCACGGCGACCACTCTACGGAGGCCCCCGGTGCGGGGACGGCGACGACGGGGCCGCCCCGATACGGTGGGGACGGGTGTGCCGGGAAGTCTGGTCGGCGAGCTGCTCCTGAGTGGGCAGAGCCCACCCGACCCCTCCCCGCGGAGCCGCCCCGTGACCACCCCCGCCGGATCGACCCGGGTCTTCGCCCGCGGCTCCTGGTCCGAGGCCCGCCGGATCGCCGACGTCCTGCGCAAGGAGACCGTCGGCGGTGTCCTGCTGCTGGCCGGCACCGTCGTCGCGCTCGTCTGGGCCAACTCGCCGTGGGCGGACTCGTACGGGGCGCTGCGGGACACCCGCGTCGGCCCGGCGTCGCTGCACCTGGACCTGACGCTGGGCACCTGGGCCGCCGACGGCCTGCTGGCGGTCTTCTTCTTCGTCGCCGGGCTCGAGCTCAAGCGGGAGTTCGTCGCCGGGGACCTGCGCGACCCGCGCCGGGCCGTGCTGCCGGTCGCCGCCGCGGTGGGCGGCATGACCGTGCCGGCGCTGCTCTACGCGTTGGTCAACCTCGGCGGGGACGGCGCGCTGCGGGGCTGGGCGATCCCCACGGCCACCGACATCGCCTTCGCCCTCGCCGTCCTGGCGGTGATCAGCACCCACCTGCCCAGCGCGCTGCGGACCTTCCTGCTCACCCTCGCCGTCGTCGACGACCTGCTGGCCATCACGATCATCGCGGTCTTCTACACGTCGTCGCTGGCGGCCGGCTGGCTGGCGCTGGCCCTGGTGCCGCTGGCGGTGTTCGGGTTCCTGGTGCAGAGGCGGGTCCGCTCCTGGTGGCTGCTGCTGCCGCTGGCGGTGCTCACCTGGGTGCTCGTCCACGAGTCCGGCGTGCACGCCACGGTGGCCGGCGTGCTGCTGGCCTTCACCGTGCCCGTCGTGCGCAGCGAGGCGGCCGGCGGTCCGGAGGCGGGGCCGGGCCTGGCCGAGCACCTCGAGCACCGGTTCCGGCCGCTGTCGGCCGGCGTCGCGGTGCCGCTGTTCGCCTTCTGCGCCGCCGGGGTCACCGTCGGCGGGCTCTCGGGCCTGGTGGAGTCCCTCGGCGACCGGGTGGCCCTGGGCATCGTCGCGGGCCTGGTCGTCGGCAAGGTCGTCGGCATCGTCGGCGCCACCTGGCTGGTCACCCGGTTCACCCGGGCGGAGTTCGCCGACGAGCTGGGCTGGCCGGACCTGGTGGGCATGGCCCTGCTCGGCGGGATCGGGTTCACCGTCTCGCTGCTCATCGGCGAGCTCGCCTTCGGTGTCGGCACCGAGCGCGACGACCACGTCAAGGTCGGCGTTCTCGTCGGCACGGTGCTCTCGGCGCTGCTGGCCACGGTCGTGCTGCGGCTGCGCAACCGGCGCTACCGGCGGATCGAGGAGCTCGAGCGGGTCGACGCCGACGCCGACGGCATCCCCGACGTGTACCAGCGCGACCCCGACACGCCCGGGGCGCCGGGGACGCGCCGCGGTTCCGCTGACGGCTGAAGAACGTCGTTGCCGACCTCCGGACCGCGTCGTACCGTCGAGGTACACGAGAGAGGAGGTGGTCCGTACTTTGCATGCTTATCGGACTCGTGAGGTGGCTGTCCGCTAGCCGCCGTCCAGATGGGCCGCCCGTTCGGAGTGGAACCCGAACGCCGGCATCCTGATCGCCCGTCCGTCGCACGGCGGCGAGCGAGAACCGGACAGTCACCCGACCCCCGGGCCGCCGACACTCGTCCAGTCGGCCCACGCGCAGCCGCCTCGCGGTGGCGCCGTGGAGCAGCCCGGGGGTCGTCCGTCCCTGGGGACAGGTCCCCAGTCGCACCCGCCGGGGAGGGCCGAGCGGCCGTGGACACCGCCACGCGCAGTGCACCGGCCGGACGCTGGATCGCCGAGGCGGTCCGCGCCGCCACCCCCGACACCGTGGCCGCCCTCGTGCCGGCCCGCTTCCCCGCCTACGCCCGCGTGTTCCACCCCGCCGTCCGCTACGCCGGCGACGACGACGTCCACGTCCGCTGGGACGAGGTGGCCGCGGCCAACGGCGCCACCCCGCACCGCCTCATGCAGTGGCCGGGCGTCACCGGCTCCTGGGACTTCGTCAGCGAGCTCGACCAGCCCGGGGTGTGGAACGACGCCCCCGCCGAGGGCCACCTGGTCGAGCACGTCGCCCGGGAGGTCGCCGCCGTGCTGGCCACCGAGACGGCCACGCCCGGCGAGTGCTGGTTCGGCTGGGACGACGGCGGTGCGGCCGACCTGCCGCGGTTGCGGCTCCCCCGCAGCGACCTGCTGCTCGTCCGCGGCCCCGTGGACCGGGCCACCGCCAACTTCGCCCCCGAACCGCAGGAGCAGAGCGCGGCGCTGTGGTGGCCGGCCGACCGGGCGTGGTGCGTGGTCACCGACCCGGCCCTGATGAGCACCTACGTCGGGGGCAGCGTCGACGCCGTCGACGCCCTGCTCGCCACCCGGCTGGAGGTCGCCCCCGCGCAGCCGGGCGACCCGGTGACCCCCGACAGCGACCCGGTCAACCCGGTCGAGCCCCGCTAGCGCCTCAGGCCGCCGCCGCGGGCCCGGTCGCGGCCGCGGTCGCCATGAGCACCTGCTCCCACGGGGTGGCCGCCAGGCCGAACGCCCGCGTCGTCGCCGTGGCGTCGAGGACGAACTCCTGGTCGAACTGGTGCCGGATGTCGACCAGCTCGCGCACCGTCGGCGAGAACCGGCCCACCGCCCGCAGCAGGGGCCACGGGATGCCGCTGACCGCGACCGGCTCGCGTCCCATCGCCCGGGCCAGGTCGGCCAGGGCCTGCCGCTGCGAGCGCGGCGGGTTCGTGGGCACGTGCCAGGCCCGCCCGAGGGCCCGCTCGTCGGTGCCGAGGACCGCCAGCGTCGCGGCGACGTCGGGCAGGTACGTCCAGCTGCGGAGCGCGTCCGGGTCGCCGACCACCCAGGCGCGGCGGCCGCGGCGCAGCGCGGGGAGCTGGCGGACCAGGTGGGAGTGGTCGGCCGGCACCTGCGGCCCGACGAAGTCCCCCGCCCGCGCCTCGGTCACCCGGACGCGGCCGGCCTCGTGCGCGGCGAGCGCCTCGCGCCACATCGCGATCCGGACCCGCCCCTTGGCGTCGGTCGCGGCCAGCGGGCTCTCCGGTGTCATCGGCCCGGTGGGGCGGCCGTAGACGTAGAGGTTCGACATCGTCACCAGGACGGCGCCGGTGCGCTCGGCGGCGCCCAGCAGCGCGGCGGCCACCGGTGGCCAGTCGGTGGTCCAGCGGTGGTAGGCGGGGTTGACCGCGTTGTAGAGCGCGGCGGCGCCGGCGGCCGCGTCGGTGACCGCTGCGGTGTCGGCGGCCTCCACCCGGCGGTGCTCGACCCGCTCGGTCGAGGGGCCGCCGCTGCGCGAGAGCACCCGCACGCGGTGGCCCCGGTCGGCCAGCAGCTCCGCCGTCGTCCGGCCGACCGGTCCCTTGCCCACGATCACGTGCAGCGCCACGTCCGCTCCTCGGGGTCCGACGAGAGCGGTGCTCTCGCTCACCTGCCACCGTCCCGCCGTCGCCGGCATCCGTCAAGAGCACTGCTCACGGTTGCGCGCACTGCTCTCGACACGCCACCATGGTCCGGTGCCGTCCGCCCGCGACCGCGTCCGCGCCGAGATCACCGCCGAGATCACCGCGGCGGCCCGCCACCAGCTCGCCGAGGTGGGCGCGGCCGCCCTGTCGCTGCGCGCGGTGGCGCGGGAGCTGGGGATGGCCTCCTCGGCGGTGTACCGCTACTTCCCCAGCCGCGACGACCTGCTGACCCGGCTTATCATCGACGGCTACGACGCCATCGGGGCCGCGGCCGAGGCCGCCGACGACCCGGCTGCGCCGCCGGAGCAGCGGTGGTCGGCCGTGTGCACGGCGGTGCGGGACTGGGCGCGGGCCCACCCGCACGAGTACGCGCTGCTCTACGGCTCCCCCGTGCCCGGCTACACCGCGCCGCGCGACACCGTCCCCCCGGCCTCGCGGGTCGGGGTCGTGCTCGGCCGCGTCCTCGGCGACGCCGCCCGCGCGGGGCTGCTCACCGGGGACGGCGGGGGCCGGGAGCCCGGCCTGCTCGGCGACGCCGCCGTCGAGGTCCTCGGCCAGGACCACCCCGCCCTCGACGACGCCGTCCGGGTGCGCGCCCTGCTGGCCTACAGCGCGCTGTTCGGCACGGTCGGCTTCGAGCTGTTCGGCCAGCTGGTCGGCTCCGTCGAGGACGCCGACCGGTACTTCGACCTGGTGACGGCCGAGCTGGCCCGCCTGGTCGGCCTCGGGCCCGCCGAAGATGACTGATTCCAAGGGGTCAGTGGTCGTAGGCGAGTAGCGATCTGCGGACGGATTGGCCGGTGTGGTCGTTGTGCCAGATGACCGCGGTCAGGGCCAGCAGGCGCTGCAGCACCCGGATCAGGACGCCGGCTGGGGTGTGGCCGCCGTGCAGTTCGAGGTCGAGCTGGCCTTTGAGGGTGTCGAAGACCGACTCGATGGTCTGGCGCAGCGGTTTGAACACCGATGCGCCGGGCCGGTCGGGTTCTCCGCGGCGGGGGCGGCGCAGCAGCCTCAGCCCGGCGTCGGCCAGCTCGGCGTCGAAGCGGCGGCCGTAGTCGTGCTTGTCGGTGATGAGGATCTGTCCGGGATGGCTCGAGACGAGGGCGGGGTCGGCGCCGAGCAGGTCGAGCAGCACCTGGCGTTCGTCGGCTGTGGCGCCGGAGAGGGCGAAGGCGACCGGCAGTCCGTGCAGGGTGGCGATCAGGTGCAGCCGCAGCCCCCAGAAGTAGCGGGTGTGGCTGGCGCAGTAGCCGTACTCGGCCCAGCCGGCCAGCTCCGAGCGGCGGACCGCTTCCCGGGAGCGGGCGCATTCGATCGGCGTGGAGTCGATGACCCACACGTCATCGGCCCACAGGCTGGTGTCGGTCGCCAGGGCCCGGATCAGCCAGATCACGGTGCCGGCGAGGCGGCGCAGCCGCTTGTTGTAGCCGGGCTGGTGCGGCAGGTAGGGAAACAGCGGGCGCAGCTGCTGGCCGGCGAACCGCAGCCAGCGGGCCTCGCTGGTGAACCCCAGCAGCGCCTGCAACACCGCCAGGGTCACCAGCTCGGCATCGCTGAGCCGGGGAGCGATGCCCACCGCCGGGCGCCACGGGAGCCGCTGCGGCGCGGCCTTCAGCAGGTCATCGGTGCGGGCATACAGTGCCGTGGCGAGGGTGTCCAGGTCGGCGTCCACGAGGGCCTCCCGGCTCGACGTTGGGTTAGCAACGCCAAGCCTGAACACCCTCGCCCGTGATCACACCGGTTTCAGCCCGAACCCCTTGGAATCAGTCATCTAGAGCTGCGCGAGCTCCGCCTCGAGGTCGTCGAGCCCCAGCGAGCCCTGCGACAGCGCGGCCATGTGCCACGCCTTGAGGTCGAAGTCCGCGCCGCGGGCCCGCCGCGCGGCGTCCCGGCCGGCCCGCCAGGCGCGCTCGCCGAGCTTGTAGCTGATCGCCTGCCCCGGCAGCCCGAGGTAGCGGATCAGCTCGCTGTCGAGGAACGCCGGGTCGCTGCCGAGGTGCTCGCCGGCGAAGGCGCGCGCCAGCTCCGGCGTCCACGGCCGGCCCCGGTGCTCGGCGAGCACGCCCTCGGCGTCGTCGGGCACCGGCAGCCGCAGGTGCATGCCGATGTCGATCACCACCCGGATCGCGCGGAGCTGCTGGGCGTCGAGGTAGCCCATGCGGGCGCCGGGCTCGGTGAGGTAGCCGAGCTCGTCCATGAGCCGCTCGGCGTAGAGCGCCCAGCCCTCGACGTTGGCGCTCACCGAGCCCAGCGACGTCTGGTAGGTCGACAGGTCGCGCGAGACGTACGCCCACTGCGCCAACTGCAGGTGGTGGCCCGGGACGCCCTCGTGGTACCAGATCGACACCAGGTCCCAGAGCGGGAAGCGCTCGCGGCCCAGGGTGGGCAGCCAGGTGCGTCCGGGGCGGGAGAAGTCCTGCGCCGGGCGGGTGTAGTACGGCGCCGCGGCGCTGCCGGGCGGGGCGATCATCGCCTCCACGCGGCGGACCGGCTCGGCCAGGTCGAAGTGCGTGCCGTCCAGCGCCGCGATCGCCTCGTCCATCATCGCCTGCAGCCGCTCGCGGATCGCCTCGACGCCGTCGACCGCGGGGCCGTGCTCGCCGAGCCAGCGCATCGCCTCGACCGGCGTGGCGCCGGGCCGCAGCGCCTGCGCCTCCGCCCGCTGCTCGCCGAGGATGCGCCGGTACTCCGACCAGCCCCAGGCGTAGGCCTCCTCCAGCCGGTCCCCGGTGCTGAGGTCGGACCCGTTCCAGCGGCGCGCGGCGACCGCGTACCGGTCGCGGCCGACGGCGTCCGGCGTCCCCTCGGCCCGCGGCAGGTAGGTGTCGCGCAGGAAGTCGCGCACCTCGGCCACCGCGGCGTCCGCCGACCGCGCCGCGGCCTCCAGCTCGCCGCGCAGCGCGTCGGGGCCCGAGGCGGCCAGGCCGCCGAAGAACGGCCCGGACAGCCACTCGCCGAGCTGGCCGACGACGGTCGACACCTGCCGGGGCGCCACGAGCAGCCCGCGCCGGGCGCCCTCGGCCAGGGTCTGCAGGTAGCCGCGGTAGGCCTCGGGCACCCGGGCCATCCGGCGGGCGACGACGGCCCAGTCCTCCTCGGTCGCCGTCGGCATGAGCAGGAAGACCTGGCGGATCGAGTGCACCGGGCTGAACAGGTTCGACAGGGAGCGCAGGCCCTCGCCCGAGTCGTGCACGAGCAGCTCGGCGCCCAGCCGCTCCCGCAGCAGGCGGGCGCAGCGGCGCTCGACCGCGTCCCCGTCCACGGCGTCGGGGCCCAGGGCGGGGTCGGCGGCGAGGACGGCGTCGAGCTCGGCGAGCGTGCGCCGGGTGAGCTCCGCCTCGGCCTCGAGGCCGGCCGGGCTGGGGTCGGGCAGCCGGTCGTCGCCGGGCCGGGTGCCCAGCGACGTGGCCACGATCGGGTCGAGGTCGCAGACCGCGTCGACGTAGCGGTCGGCGACCTGGCGGGGCGTGGCGGCCGGGCCGGTCACCGGAGGCGCTCCAGCCGGGCCGACATGGTGGGGCGCAGTGGGGTGTCGGCCCCGGCCCGGTCCACGGCGTACATGAGCGCTCCCTCGACGATGCCGTACAGCCGCACGGCGCGGGTGGTGTCCGGGGCGTCGGGGGTGCGGGCCACGACGTCGCTGGTGAGCTCCCAGCTGGTGGTCGTGCGCGCCGTCCCGACGTAGAGCTCGACGATGCCCTCGGGGCTGGTCACCAGCAGCTCGACGTCGTCCTGGCCGCGCGGCCGCCAGAAGCCGGACTCCCGGACACCGGGCCCCTCGACCCGGCCGTCGTCGCCGATCAGCCAGGTGCGCGACTCGTAGGCGAGGAAGTCGCGGCCGTCGTGCGCGAAGCGGACCCACTGGCCGAAGCGGCGGTCGCCGGCGTCCCCACCGGCGGCGACGCCCTCGCCGTGCCACTCGCCGAGGAGAGGCAGCACCGACAGCAGGCCGGGCGCCACGTCCGGGCCGGAGCGGACGTCGACGGTGTCGGCGACGGGCAGGTCGGTCGGGCCGGTCACCGGCCGGCGTCCCGGGGAGGCATGACCGCCACCGTAGTCGGCGGGCCCGCCCGCCTCTGCCCGCGGACGGCGGCTCAGCGGCCGCGCGGAGCGCGCCCGGGAGGTGCCGCCCCCGGCTGCCGGCGCGCCGCGCGCCCGGGGCGGGCCAGGCGCCGGGCGGCGAGGAGGCAGGCGAGGGCCGCCACCGCGTACAGCGCGACCAGGACCCAGGCGGCGACCACGGCGCCACGGTAGGCGCGCACCCCGGCCGGCGGCGCCGGACCCGCCGCGCGTGGGGCAGGATGCGTCGCGTGCCGTCCCCCGGGAGCCACCAGGCGGCGGTGCTGCCGCTGCTGCGCACCGGGCTCCCGGCCCCGGCGCTCGTGGCCGGGAGCCCGGCCCGGACCTGTCACCCGCCCGGCCGCCCGGACCGGCCGACGCACGGCCTCCTCGGGATCGTCACCGTCGACGTCCTCCTCGGCGCCGCGGCGTGGGCGCTGTGGCACGGCCTGCTCGCCGCCGCGATGGCCGCCGCGGCCCGGCGCGCCCGCCGCCGTCCGGACGCCTGACCTGCGACCGCCCGGGACGCGACCGGGACCGGTGGTGCACGCTGGCGGGCCGGGGACCTCCCCGGCGGAGCGGAGGGGACGGCGCCATCGACAGCCGACGGACCGTGCCGGACGGCGACCCGCTGCACGCGGTGGAGGCCGAGCTCGCCCGCACGGCGGCCCGCTACGAGCGCGTCCTGGCCAACGTGGCCGACGGCATCTACGGCCTCGACCACGCCGGGCGGTGGAGTTCGTCAACCCGGCCGCCGAGCGGATCACCGGCCGGCCCGCCCCCGAGCAGCTCGGCCACGACCAGCACGAGCTCATGCACGGCGTCCGGCTCGACGGCTCGCCCTACCCGCGCGAGGAGTGCCCGGTCTGGCAGGCGCTGGCCACCGGGCAGCCGGTGGCCGCCGACGACGAGGTCTTCTGGCACGCCGACGGCTCCCCGGTCCCGGTGGAGCTGATCGCCGTCCCCATGGTCGAGGACGGCGGGGTGACCGGCGTCGTCGTCTCCTTCCGCGACCTCACCGACCGGCTGGCCGCCCGCCGCCAGGCCGCGGAGCTGCAGCGGCTGGCCGCGGAGAACGCCGCCGAGCGCGCGCTGTCCGACCGGCTGCAGCAGGCCCTGCTGACCCCGCCGCCCGAGCCCGACCACCTGCACGTGGTCGTGCGGTACCGGCCGGCCGCGCACGGTGCGCAGGTCGGCGGCGACTGGTACGACGCGTTCCTGCAGCCCGACGGGGCCACGGTGCTGGCGATCGGGGACGTCGTGGGCCACGACAGCGACGCCGCGGCCGCGATGGGGCAGCTGCGCGGGCTGCTGCGGGCGCTGACCTACGACGTCGACGAGCCGCCGTCGGCGACGCTGGCCCGCGCCGAGCGGGTCGCCCGCGGCCTGGCCGTGAGCACGCTGGCCACGTGCTGCTGGCACGCATCGAGCGGCTGCCGGACGTGCCCGTGACCGGCACCCGCCTCCTGCGGTGGAGCAACGCCGGCCACCTGCCGCCGCTGCTGCTCGACCCCGACGGGACGACGACACTGCTCACCACCCGCCCGGAGGTGATGCTCGGCGTCGACCCCTGCGCCCGCCGCACCGACCACACCGCCGAGCTCGGCGTCGGCCAGACGCTGCTGCTGGTCACCGACGGCCTGGTCGAGCGGCCCGGCCTCGACCTGGACGAGGGCACGGCGGTGCTGCGGGAGGCCCTGCGCGACCTGGGCGAGGAGCCGCTGGAGAGCCTCTGCGACACGCTGCTGGCCCGCCTGGTCCCGGGGCACGGCCGCGACGACGTGGCGCTGGTCGCCGTCCGCACCTACCCCGAGGACCGTCCGCGACCGCCCGAGGCCGGCCCCAACCGGCTCCCGCCCGGCATCGAGTAGCCGTCGAGTAGCCCTGGACACGACAGCGCCCCTCCCGGCCGGGCCGGGAGGGGCGCTGGCGACGCGATGGAACGGCCACCCTTCAGGGGCCCGCGCCGAGCCTGCGAGGCGTGGGAGGAAGGGTGGTCCTCACACGAGAGCGATGGTCGTCTCGTTCAGCCCGACCTCGGCGGAGAGGGCGCGCTCCCCCTTGCCGACCGGGGCCAGCGACCGGACCTTCCACTCCCCCGGGGCGGCGAAGAAGCGGAACTCACCCTCCGGGCTGGTGACCACCTCCGCGGTGAACTCGTCGGTCGAGTCCAGCAGCCGGACGTACGCGCCGGCGACGGGGGCGCCGTCGTGCCAGACCTGGCCCTGGATCACCGTCTGGGTGGCGAGGTCGATGCCGGCCAGGGCGCCGCCCTGCTTCGGTGCACCGCACATGCTCAGGCCCCCTTCTCGATCGGGACGCCGACCAGCGAGCCGTACTCGGTCCACGAGCCGTCGTAGTTCTTGACGTTCTGGTGGCCGAGCAGCTCGCGCAGCACGAACCAGGTGTGGCTGGAGCGCTCGCCGATCCGGCAGTAGGCGATGGTGTCCTTGCCGGTGTCGAGGCCGGCGTCGGCGTACAGCTTGGCCAGCTCCTCGTCGTTCTTGAAGGTGCCGTCCTCGTTGGCCGCCTTGCTCCACGGCACGTTCACCGCGGTGGGGATGTGGCCCGGGCGCTGCGCACCCTCCTGCGGCAGGTGCGCGGGGGCGACCAGCTTGCCGGCGAACTCGTCGGGCGAGCGGACGTCGACCAGGTTCTTCTCGCCGATCGCGGCGACGACCTCGTCGCGGAAGGCGCGGATCGAGGTGTCGGGCTCGGAGGCCTTGTACTGGGTCGCGGGGCGGGAGACGGCGTCGGTGGACAGCGGGCGGCTGTCGAGCTCCCACTTCTTGCGGCCGCCGTCGAGGAGCTTGACGTCGGAGTGGCCGTAGAGCTTGAAGTACCAGTAGGCGTAGGCGGCGAACCAGTTGTTGTTGCCGCCGTAGAGGACGACGGTGTCGTCGTTGCTGATGCCGCGCTCGGACAGCAGCTGCTCGAACTGCTCCCGGCTCACGAAGTCGCGGCGCAGCGGGTCCTGGAGGTCGGTCTTCCAGTCCAGCTTCACCGCACCCTCGATGTGGCCCTTGTCGTAGGCACTGGTGTCCTCGTCGACCTCGACGAAGACGGTGCCGGGGGCGCCGAGGTGCTCCTGGGCCCAGTCGGCGGTGACGAGCACGTCGTTGCGGCTCATGGGGGGTGTTCCTCCCTGTGGTGGGTGTGCGGACGATCAGACGGTGCGGGCGCGGGCCCGCCGGACGGTCAGGTACAGCTCGCAGCCCAGGCAGAAGCCGGTGGCCGCGTTGAGCAGGGCCGCGACGAGCGCGAGGCCGGTGGCGACGGCGCCGAGCACCGGGGCGCCGGCCAGGTACCCGCCCGCGCCGACGGCGGCGAAGACGAAGCCGACGAGCTGGGCGAAGCGCACCGGGGGCTCGGGCTCGCGCTCGCGCACCGGGCCCAGCCGCGGCGCGACGAGCGCGCGGAAGAGGACCCCGTAGGGCGCGTACCGCAGCCCGGCGGCGGCACCGACGGCGAACACGACCGCCTGTGCGGCGGCCAGCCAGCCGCTCGCGGTCAGCAGGACGACGGCGAGGACGGCGCTGGTCACCCAGGCGGCGAAGCGCGGACCGCGCACGTCGACCGTGCGCGCGGGACTGTCGGGCATCAGATGGGCTCTCCGGACGGCGGTGGGGGCACGTCTGGGCGGAGCGGGGCCGCCCTCAGGAGGCGTGACACAGGCAGCTGCCGACGCGGCACAGGTCGACTGTGCGGCGCGAGGTCAGCAGGGTGCCCACGCGGCGAGGGTAACCGATCACGCCCGGGCTCCCGTGTGGGCGTCGACGAGGGCGGTGAGGTCCTCCGGCCGCGGCGCGCCGCTGCTGCGGCCCAGCAGCCGCCCCTGACGGTCGAGCCAGAACAGCGTCGGCGTGCGCCGGACGTCGAGCTCGCGGACGGCGTCGAGGTGGCTCTCGGCGTCGACGTGGACGTAGGCCAGACCGGGCCGGGTACCCCGCAGGTGCTCCAGGCGGGCGCGGGTGGTGCGGCACGGCCCGCAGAAGGCGGTGGAGAACTGGACCACGGTCAGGTCCGCGTCGCCGGGCCGGACCCCGAGCCCCTCGAGCACCGCGGTGGGCCCCACGCCGTCCTCCTCCGTCGCGTCGGCCGCGGCACGCAGCCGCCCGTCGCGGGTGCGCAGCCACCAGGCCGCCACCGCGGTGAGCACGAGCGCGGCGGCGAGCACCAGCAGTCCGGTCCCGCTCATCCCCGGCGCCAACCCGGCCGGGACGCCGGGCATTCCCCGGGTCACCCGGTCAGGTGGCGCGGAAGACCGTGTCCGTGGCCGCGACCGTGACGACGACACCGTCGTCGGCCGGCGTGACCCCGGTCAGCCGCAGCCCGAACGGCAGGCGGACCGGGTACCGCAGGTCCAGCATCGCGGCCGCGCGGTCGACGACGAGGTCGGGCACGTCCACGCCGGCGGCCTCGGCGTCGTCGACCTCGACGACGAGCTCGTCACCCTCCAGCACGACGTCGCCGACCGCGGTGAGCGGCACCGTGTAGCCGAGCACCTCGACGGTGCGGGTGACCCGCAGCCCGTCGCCGGCGCGCTCAAGGGTGGTGTCGGCGCCGAGCTCCCGCGACAGCAGCGCGTAGGACAGCGTCGCGGTCCCGTCGACGCGGTCGACCGGCACCTCCCGCACCGAGCCGGACAGCACGTCCGACAGCGGCACGTGCACGCCGTGCAGCGCGACGTCGGCGCGGGTGCCCTCGGGCCGGCCGAGGTCGGCGGCGGTCAGCGTGATGCGCACCTCGTCGTAGGTGCCGGCGACCGCCTGGGTGAGGAACGGCCAGCCCGTGACGTCGACCTGCGGGGCGCCGGCGAGGTCCCCGGCGCTCTGCAGCCGCGCGGCCACCCGGTCCTCCGCGATCCCCTCGGCGACCGGGTCGGCCACCAGGACGGCCACGACCAGGACGGCGAGCAGGGCCAGCAGTGCGCGCACGGGTCAGGCGACCGCGAGCGCGAGCAGGACCGGGGCGCAGACGGCCAGCGGCAGGACCGCCGCCACCAGCACGCCGGCGCCGGGCCGGGCACCGTCCGCGTCGGCGTCCGGGCCGCTGCGCGCGCCGGTCAGGGCGTCGGTCAGGGCGTCGGTCAGGGCGAAGGAGGTGGCCAGACCGGCCAGCGCGGCGGCCAGCCCGAGCACGAGCCCGGTGGTGACCCCGGAGAGGACGTCGACCAGCTCCCCGGTGCCGCTCTCCGCCAGCGCGACGGCGACACCGGCGAGCAGGGCCAGCAGCAGCCCCGGCACCCCGCGGGCGACCCCGGCCGCGACGACGGGCCGGGGCAGCGCGGCGTCGGCCAGGTGACCGGCGGCCAGGGCCGCGCCCACCACCAGCACCGGCGAGCCGACCGGCTCCCCCTCCTCGCCGGCCACCCCGGGGAGCAGGAGCAGCGCGAGGGCGCACACGGCCGCCACCAGGAGCGCCGTGCTGCCGAGGGAGCCCACCACGTCGCGCCGCGGGGGCCGGCGCAGCATCTGGTGCAGCACGGCGGCGAGCAGGGCCGGGCCCGCGACGGTGAGCAGCACGCCCGGGCCCGGCCGGTCGGCCAGACCGACGAGCAGGTCGGCGCCGCCGGCGGCGGCGAGGGCCAGGACGAGGACGCCGAGGGCCCCGGGCGGGACGGTGGCCAGGACCCAGCCCGCGGCCAGCGCGACCTGCAGGACGACCACCGCGGCCGAGCGGCCGGCCGTGCCGAGCAGGTCCGGCGCGAGGACCAGCAGCGCCGTGGCGACCGCGACGGCGGCGGCGGAGCCGAGGTGCCCGGCCCGGGCGCCGGGCCGGCTCTCCAGCGCGGTGGTCACGCACCCTCCTCGCCGGACCGGCCGGCCCGCGCGGCGGCGCCGCGGGGTCCCGCTCGCTCCCGATCGTCGCAGACGCCGCCGGGCCGGGACGCTCGACGGGCGCAGCCGGTGCGGGCCGGCGTGTCCGGGGCCGGCGCCGCTCCGCGCCCGGCCACACCGTTCCGCAGTCGTGACCGTCGGTGCACGAGTCGCCCGGAGCCGGTCGGCTATCCTGCTGTCCCGCGTTCGACAGCGCCGTCGATGCCCTCCCCGAGGAGACGACATGCGACTCGTGCTCATGACCGCGGCGCGTCAGGCGACCACCGAGGTGCTGCCCGCGCTGGGGCTGCTCGGCCACCAGGTGCGCGTGGTCGCCCCCGAGCTGTCCAGCCTGCTCGACGGAGACTCCGGGGACGTCGTCCTCGTCGACGCCCGTCACGACCTCGTCCAGGCGCGCACGCTGTGCGGCCTGCTGTCCTCGACCGGGGTGGCCTCGGCGCTGGTCGCCGTCCTCTCCGAGGGCGGGCTGGTCGCGCTGTCGGCCGACTGGGGGGTCGACGACGTCCTGCTCGACACCGCCGGCCCCGCCGAGGTCGACGCGCGCCTGCGGTGGGCCACCGCCCGCCGGCTCGCGGCCGCGACCCCGGCCGACGGCGCCGACAGCGGCCTCACCCAGGCCGGCGAGCTCGTCATCGACGAGCACAGCTACGCGGCGAAGCTGCGCGGCCGGCCGCTGGACCTGACCTACAAGGAGTTCGAGCTCCTCAAGTACCTCGCGCAGCACCCGGGCCGGGTCTTCTCCCGCGCGCAGCTGCTGCAGGAGATCTGGGGCTACGACTACTTCGGCGGCACCCGCACCGTCGACGTCCACGTCCGCCGGCTGCGCGCCAAGCTCGGCACCGAGCACGAGGCGCTGATCGGCACCGTCCGCAACGTCGGCTACAAGCTGGACCAGCAGGTCGCCGACGCCACCGCCGCCGCGGCCCGCGCCGAGCCCGAGCCCGGCGACGTCGTCCCCGGCCCGGCGCGCAGCACCGCGCCTCTCCTCTGAGCGCGCCCACCGTCCGCGACCCCGGGCGGCTCGACCCGGCCGACACCGCGGCGGTCCTCGCCCTGCTGCGGGCCGCGGCCGAGGCCGACGGCGTCCGCCCGCTGTCGGAGGAGGCCGAGCTGCGCCTGCAGCACGGCGGCCCGCCGGGTGGCCACGACCTCGTCGCGACGGCCGACGACGGCGTGCTCACCGGCTACGCGCGCCTCGAGCTGGGCGCCCCCGGGTCCGCCGACGACGCCGAGGTCGAGCTCGTCGTCGCCCCGGGCGCCCGCGGCCGGGGGGTGGGCACGGCGCTGCTGGCCCGGGTCGAGGAGCTGGCCGCCGGCCGCCCGCTGCGCGGCTGGGCCCACGGCGACCTGCCGGCGGCGACCGCGCTGGCCACCGCCCGCGGCTACACCCGCGCGCGGGTCCTGCTGCAGATGCGCCAACCCCTCACCGACGACGACCTCGACCCCCGCCCCGCGCTGCCGGCCGGCGTGCGCGTGGCCGCCTTCCGGCCCGGCCGCGACGACGAGGCGTGGCTGCGGGTCAACGCCCGCGCCTTCGCCACCCACCCCGAGCAGGGCTCCTGGACGCCCGAGGACCTGCACCTGCGCGAGGCCGAACCCTGGTTCGACCCCGCCGGCTTCCTGCTGGCCTGGCGCGGCGACCCCGACGCCGGCGGCGGGCTGCTCGGCTCGCACTGGACGAAGGTGCACCCGCCCGGGGACGCCGGGCCGGACGCCGTCGGCGAGGTGTACGTCCTCGGCGTCGACCCCGGCGCGCAGGGCCTGGGCCTGGGCCGCGCGCTCACCGACCTCGGCCTGGCGCACCTGCGCGGCCGCGGCCTCGACGAGGTCCTCCTCTACGTGGAGGAGGACAACGCCGCGGCGGTGCACCTCTACGAGGGCCGCGGCTTCTCCCGGTACGCCGTCGACGTCTCCTGGCGGCGCGTCCCCTCGAGCTGAGCCGGGCGGCGCCGACCGTCCGGCGCTGCCGCACCCGCGGGACCGGCGCCACCCGACGCGCCCGCGTTCACCGACCCGTCGTGACGGCGCCCTCACCCCGTCGGCAAGGGCTCCGCGGCCGTTCACCCGTCGTTCACCGATCGACCCGGGACCGGCCACCTGGGCTGCCTACCGTCCCCTCTCGACGGTCCCGCCTGCCCGGCAACGACGTCCGGGCTCCCTTGAAAGGCATCGGCTTGAAGCTCAGCACCCGGTCGCGCGCCGCCGTCCTCGGCACGGCGCTCGCCAGCACCCTCGCGCTCGCCGCCTGTGGCGCCGCCAACGAGTCGGACGCCTCGTCGGGCGGCAGCGGCGAGAGCGCCGCCCAGCTCAGTGGTGACCTCGTCGGCGCCGGCGCGAGCAGCCAGCAGGCGGCCATGGAGGCCTGGCAGGCCGGCTTCTCGGGCGAGCACCCCGACGTGCAGTTCAGCTACGACCCGGTCGGCTCCGGCGGTGGCCGCGAGCAGTTCGTCGCCGGCTCCACCGACTTCGCCGGCTCCGACGCCGCACTCGACGACGAGGAGCTCACCGCGGCGCAGGAGCGCTGCGGCGGCGACGTCTTCGAGCTGCCGAACTACGTCTCGCCGATCGCGGTCGTCTACAACCTCGAGGGCGTCGACGACCTGAACCTGGCGCCGGCCACCATCGCCGGGATCTTCGCGGGCCAGATCACCACCTGGAACGACCCGGCGATCGCCGCGGACAACCCGGACGCGACGCTGCCGGACACCGCGATCACCCCCGTCCACCGCGGCGACGACTCCGGCACCACCACCAACTTCACCGACTACCTGTCGCAGGCCGCCGGTGACGTGTGGACCTCCGAGCCGGACGGCGAGTGGCCGCTGCCCGGCGGTGAGGCCGCCAACGGCACCTCCGGTGTGGTGTCCGCGGTCGGCGCCGGCAACGGCACCATCGGCTACGCCGACGCCAGCCAGGCCGGTGACCTGGGCGTGGTCGAGGTCGGCGTCGGCGGCGACTTCGTCGCCCCGTCGGCCGAGGCCGCCGCGGCCGTCGTCGAGAACTCCCCGAACGTCGAGGGTCGCGGGCAGTACGACTTCGCCATCGAGGTCGACCGCACCACCGAGAGCGCCGACGAGTACCCGATCGTCCTGGTCAGCTACCACATCGGCTGCATCCGGTACGACGACCAGGCCACGGCCGACAACGTCGAGGCGTTCCTGTCCTACGTGATCAGCGAGGACGGCCAGCAGGCCGCCGCCGACAACGCCGGCAGCGCGCCGATCTCCGACGAGCTCCGCCAGGAGGGCCAGTCCGCGGTGGACGCCATCACCGCCGGCTGACGACCAGCACCCTCCCCGTGGCCCGGGGTGTCTCCGGACACCCCGGGCCACGGGGCCGCCCGGACGGGCGGCCCTCCCCGCACCCCGACCGGAACCGGAGCCACGCGGTGACAGCCATGAAGGCGCAGCCCCGACCCACGCACGAGGCGAGGCGACGGCCCGGCGACCGGGTCTTCGCCGCCAGCGCGACCGGATCCGGCATCCTCATCCTGGTCGTCCTCGCCGGCGTCGCCGTGTTCCTGATCAACGAGGCGATCCCCGCGCTGACCGCCCCCGCCGGTGACATCCCCGGCGGCGAGGGCCTCGGGCACTACGTCGCGCCGCTCGTCTTCGGCACCCTGGTCGCCGCGGTCATCGCGCTGGTCGTCGCCACGCCGCTCGCCGTCGCGATCGCCCTCTACACCACCTACTACGCCCCGCGCCGCCTGGCCGCGGGCACGGGCTACGTCATCGACCTGCTGGCCGCGATCCCCAGCGTCGTCTACGGGTTCTGGGGCCTGGCCGCCCTCGCGCCGGCACTGGTGCCCTTCTACGCGTGGGCGGAGCGCAACCTCGGCTTCATCCCGCTGTTCGCCGGTCCCGCCTCGGCCACCGGCCGCACGATGCTCACCGCCGGCCTGGTGCTGGCGATCATGATCCTGCCGATCATCGCGGCCATCTCCCGGGAGGTCTTCAGTCAGGCACCGGCCCTGCACCGCGAGGCGGCGCTCGCCCTGGGCGCCACCCGCTGGGAGATGATCCGGATGGCCGTCCTCCCCCACGGCAGGTCCGGCGTCATCGGCGGCGCCATGCTGGGCCTGGGCCGGGCGCTCGGCGAGACACTCGCCGTCGCGATCGTGCTGTCGGGCTCCGGCGGCATCACGGTCAACCTGATCAGCAGCAGCAACCCCTCGACGATCGCGGCGAACATCGCGCTGCAGTTCCCCGAGGCCACCGGCATCGGCATCAACACGCTCATCGCCAGCGGCCTGGTGCTGTTCGTGATCACCCTGGCGGTCAACATGCTCGCCCGCTGGGTCGTCGAGCGGCGCGCCGACTTCTCCGGAGCCAACTGATGAGCACCTCCACGCAGCCCGGGCTGCAGGTCGCCCAGGTGGCGGGTGGCCCGGTCCCCCGCCGTGCGCACCTCCCGCGCTGGGCCCCGCTGGGCCTGTACGCCGCAGGTGTCGCCGTCGGGGCGCTGCTGTCCGCGCTCACCGGGTTCAGCGTCGCGCTGACCGTCGTCTACGGGGCGGTGCTCGGAACGCTGGCCGTCCACGTCGGCTCGCGCGTCGTCGAGGGCCGCCGCAAGGCCACCGACCGGCTGGTCACCGCCCTGGTGACGACGGCGTTCGCGATCGCCGTGCTGCCGCTGGTCTCGCTGATCTGGACCGTGCTCGACAACGGCCTCGCCCGGCTGGACGGCACCTTCTTCAGCAACTCGATGTTCCGGGTGGTCGGCGAGGGCGGCGGGGCCTACCACGCCGTCCTCGGCACCCTGGTCATCACCGCGCTCGCCGCGGTCATCTCGGTCCCGGTCGGCCTGCTCACGGCGATCTACCTGGTCGAGTACGGCCGCGGCCGGCTCAAGCGGGCGATCACCTTCTTCGTCGACGTGATGACCGGCATCCCGTCGATCGTCGCGGGCCTGTTCGCCTTCGCGCTGTTCACGCTGCTGTTCGGCAACGACGTGCGGCTGGGCGTCATGGGCGCCGTGGCGCTCTCGGTGCTGATGATCCCGGTCGTCGTGCGGTCCTCCGAGGAGGTCCTCAAGCTCGTCCCCAACGAGTTGCGCGAGGCCAGCTACGCCCTGGGCGTGCCCAAGTGGCGGACGGTCGTCAAGGTGGTCGTCCCGACCGCCATCGCGGGCCTGGGCACCGGCGTGACGCTGGCCGTCGCCCGCGTCGTCGGTGAGACCGCGCCGCTGCTGGTGACCGTTGGCCTGATCACCGGCACCAACCTCAACCCGTTCGACGGACGCATGGCGACGCTGCCGGTGTTCGCCTTCTACCAGCTGACCCAGCCCGGGGCGCGGCCGCAGCCGTCCCTGGACCGGGCCTGGACCGCGGCTCTGGTCCTCATCGTCCTGGTGATGGTCCTCAACGTCGTGGCCCGCCTGATCAGCCGCCTCTTCGCCCCCAAGACCGGTCGCTGAGCGACCCGACCCGGAGGAACCCCACGTGGCCAAGCGCATCGAGGTCTCCGACCTCGACATCTACTACGGCGACTTCCTCGCCGTGGAGGGCGTCAACGTCTCCATCGAGCCGCGCAGCATCACCGCGCTGATCGGCCCCTCGGGCTGCGGGAAGTCGACGTTCCTGCGGTCGCTCAACCGGATGCACGAGGTGATCCCCGGCGCCCGCGTCGAGGGCAAGGTCGTCATGGACGGCCAGGACCTCTACGGCGCCGACACCGACCCGGTCGACGTCCGCCGGCAGATCGGCATGGTCTTCCAGCGCCCCAACCCGTTCCCGACGATGTCGATCTACGAGAACGTGCTCGCCGGCAACCGGCTGAACAACAGGCGGATGAGGAAGGCCGAGGCCGACGACGTCGTCGAGCGGTCGCTGCGCGGCGCCAACCTGTGGAACGAGGTCAAGGACCGCCTCGACCGCCCGGGGTCGGGCCTGTCCGGCGGGCAGCAGCAGCGGCTGTGCATCGCCCGCGCAATCGCCGTCGAGCCGGACGTGCTGCTCATGGACGAGCCGTGCTCCGCCCTGGACCCGATCTCCACCCTGGCGATCGAGGACCTCATGACCGAGCTCAAGGACCGCTTCACCATCGTGATCGTCACGCACAACATGCAGCAGGCGGCGCGGGTCAGCGAGTCCACCGGCTTCTTCAACCTCAACGGCGTGGGCCAGCCCGGCCGGCTGATCGAGTTCAACCCGACCGAGAAGATCTTCAGCAACCCCGACCAGAAGGCCACCGAGGACTACATCTCCGGCCGCTTCGGCTGAGGGAGAGCGCGGACGCCGGGCCGGGCGCTCGGCGTCCTGTGCACACGGCGGTCCGCACTCAGCTGCAGCTGACGGGCTCCGTGCTGGCCGCGGGAGTGCTGGCCGCGGGAGTGCTGGCCGCGGGAGTGCTGGCCGCGGCCGGGGTCGCCGCGGCGGCCGGCGCCGGTGCGGCGACCTGGACCGGCACGACACCGGAGAAGCCCGGCCCCAGGACCAGCTGGACGGTGTCGCCGATGGCGTCGCTGGGCTGCAGCACCGCACCGGGGACGGCGGCGGCCACCGTGCGCGCCTGCTCGAGGACCCCCGGGCCGTGGCGGACGACGGTCTGGTTCACCACGCCCCGCTCGTTGCCGACCTCGCCGACCGTGAAGCCCTGCTGGCGCAGCTGGTCGCCCACGGTCCCCGCCAGGCCGGCGGTGGCGGTGCCGTTGAGGACGTCGACCGTGACGGCGGACGGGGCGGCGGTGAGCGGCTGGGCGGCGGGGCCGGCGGCCGACTGCTCGGCTGCGGTCGTCGCCGCCGCGGCCTCGACGGCCGCCGGGGGCGCCGGGGCGGCGGCCGAGACGGCGGGGGTGGCGAGCTCGGCGGGGACCTCGCCGTCCTCGATCACCCTGTCGAACAGCGACCGGACGCCGTCGCCGTCGAGCAGGACGTAGGCCTGGTCGGAACCGGCGGGCACGTAGCCGACCTGGGCGACCGGCAGTGTCGCCCGCTGGACGGCGTCGCCCTCGAGGTCACCGAGGGCGACGCCGAGCGTGCGGAGGTCGCCGAGGGTGGTCTGCTGGTCGAGGGTGAGCGCGTCGGCGGCGCGGGTGAGGAAGCGGGTCAGCTCCCACGGGTTGCCCAGCGTCCCGGCGGCGAGGGCCGAGCGCAGCGTGGCCGAGAGCAGGAGCTCGGTCCGCTCGGCCGCGGCCGCGCCGGTGACGTCGGATCCGGCGTCACCGGGCGCCAGGTACTCGCCGGCCTGCGCCCCGGTCAGCTCCGAGGTGCCCGCCGGCAGGGGGCGGGCGGACGCGGCGACGGCGGTCGTGGTGGTGGGCAGACAGACGCTGACCCCACCGATCGCGTCGACCAGCGAGGGCAGCCGGCCGAGGTCGACGGCCAGGTAGTGGTCGACCCGCAGGCCCGACAGCTGCTGCACCGCGCGGACCGTGCACGCCGGCCCCCCGGCCAGCAGCGAGGCGGCGAAGGCCTCCGACACCGGGTCGCGGACGGTGCCCTCGTCGGTGCGGCAGCCGGGGGTGTCGACCAGCGCCGTCGGCGGCACGCTGACCAGCACCGCCCGGTCGCCGCCGGAGTCGACGTGCACGAGGAGGGTGGTCACCGACGCCGGGCCGGTGGCGCCCGGCAACCCGGTACCCACGACGAGGTAGGTGGTCGACCCGCCCTGCAGCTGCGGGGCGATGACCTCGGGCCCCTCCGGGGCCAGGGCGGCCACCCGGTCGATGCCGCGGTCGACGTAGACGTAGAGCCCCAGGTGGTAGGTGACGACGAGACCGACGAGCGCGGCGAGGACGAGCGCCGCGCGGATCAGCCGACGCCGGGCGGGGCTGCGCGCCGCCCGCCGGGCGGCGCGGCGGTCGAGGGCCGGGCGGCGGGTGCTCCCGGCGCCGGACATCGCAGGAGCGTCCAGGCCGGGGATCGGCGGGACGGGCACCGACCGGTGCGGAGACAGCACCGTGGACGGCCGGTCCACCGACGGGAGTCCCGCACGCGCAGCGGCCGCGTGCGTGCCGGGGAGCGGTGGCACCGGCGCGGAGAGGCGGACACCCGCGGCGGGTGCGCCCGGCAGGCCCGGCAGCGGCGGGACCGGCGCGGAGTACCGGACGCCGGCGGCTCCCGGGAGCGGTGGCACCGGCGCCGAGTACTGCACTCCCTGCGCACCGGGCGGGGGCGGCACCGGCTGTGGGCGGTGCACCGGACCGGCGGCGGGCGCGCGGGCCGGCACGGCGGCCGGCGAGGCGACCGGCGAGGCGACCGGCACGCCGGGGACCGGCGGGAGGCCACGGCGCGGGCCGGGGTCACCGTGGGGGGTCGCGTCTGCGTGCGGGACGGCGTCGGGCCGCGGGGTGGACGGTGCGGACCGTTCACCCGGGACGGGCGGGAGGGGACCGCGGTGGGCGGGCAGGGACTCACCGGGGCCGAGCGGGATGGGCACCTCGCCGGTGCGGCGGGCCGCACGACGGCCGGTGGCGTTGCCGGAGCGGGCGATCAACTGCTCGACGGTGATGGGCCCGGGGTCGGCCGAACCGCCGTGACCGTCGGCCCGGCCGTCGCGCCCACGCTCGTCCCCCACCGGTGTCGGCATCCCATCGTCGTGTCCGTATCGTTGCGCCCCGCACGCGCGGCAGCACACAACGATACGGCTGGCGGGCCGCAGGAGCGGGAACCCGACACCGGACCCGCCGGGACGACCGCACACCGGGGCTCCGCGCCCGGGGTCCCACCGGTCGCTGACGAGGCGGCCGGTGACGTGCGGCCGTAGCGTGCGGCTCGTGAGGCTGCCGTCCATCCCCGGTCCGTCCGACGTCGTCTCCGCCGTCGAGGGCCTGCGTGACGGGGTGGCGGAGGCCCTCGCGCTGGTGCCCCGGCTGGCGGCGGCGGTCACCCGACTGGAGGGCCTGCTCGACCGGGTCGACGGCGTGGTCGACCGGGTCGACGGCGCGATGGCGCGCGTCGACGGCGTGGTCGACCGCGCCGACGGCCTGGTGACCCGCGCGGCCGGCACCATCGAGGCGGCCGAGCAGGCGATCGACGCGGTCGGCGGGACGCGGCAGCGGGCCGACACCGCGATCAGCGACGTACAGCACACCCGCGCGCGGGCCGACGCCGCGGTCGGCGACGTGCAACAGACCCGCGCGCGGGCCGACGCCGCGGTCGGCGACGTCGAGAGCACCCAGCAGCGCGCCGACGCGGCGATCAGCAACGTCGAGAGCACCCAGCAACGCGCCGACGCCGCCATCAGCGCGGTCGAGGACACCCAGCAACGCGCCGACGCCGCCATCAGCGCGGTCGAGCAGACCCAACAGCGCGCCGACGCCGCCATCAGCGCGGTCGAGCAGACCCAACAGCGCGCCGACGCCGCCATCAGCAACGTCGAAGGCACCCAGCAACGCGCCGACGCTGCCATCAGCAACGTCGAGCAGACCCAACAGCGCGCCGACGCCGCCATCAGCAACGTCGAAGGCACCCAGCAACGCGCCGACGCGGCGATCGGCGCGGTCGAGCAGACCCAGCAGCGCGCCGACGCCGCCATCGGCGCCGTCGAGCAGACCCAGCAGCGCGCCGATGCGGCCATCGACAACGTCGAGGACACCCAGCAGCGCGCCGATGCGGCGATCAGCAACGTCGAGGACACCCAGCAACGCGCCGACGCCGCCATCGAGGCGGTCGGCACCACGATCGACCGGTCCCGGGGTGCCGTGGAGCGGGCCGAGGGCGCCGTGGCGCAGGCGGAGGGCACGCTGGGGCGCGCTGGGGAGGCGGTCGGGGACGCCGAGAGGCTGGTCGGGCGGATCGACCCGATGGTGACCCGCTACGAGGAGCCACTGACCCGGCTCGCGCCGTCGGTGCACCGCCTGGCCGAGACGCTGGAACCGCACGAGGTCGAGGCGCTGGTCACGCTGGTGGACCGGCTGCCCACCCTCGTCGACGGGCTGGACCAGACGGTCATCCCCGTCCTGTCCTCGCTGGAGGGTGTCGGCACCGACGTGCACGACCTGGTCGACACCATGCAGGACCTGCGCCAGGTGGTGAAGGGGTTCCCGGGCTCCAAGCTCTTCCGCCGGCGCGGGGCCGAGGAGATCGCCGAGAACGAGAACGGCGACGGGGAGGACGAGGAAGAGGCCCAGGAGCGCACCGGCTCCTGAGCCTCCCCCGGGCCCTGCCGATCAGGTCTCGGTCGGGTACCCCAGCGCACGGACGACGTCGCCGATCCGCTCGTAGGTCTCCCCCTCGGGCAGCCGCCGCAGCTCGTCGACCACCGCGTCGGGTGCACGGTGGTCGAGCGCGGCCTCGACGAGGTCGGGACCGCTGCTCGGGAAGTCGGCGCGGTCGAGCCAGCGGGCGAGCTCGGCACGAGCGACGACGGCGTCCTCGGTCATCCCGACCGGGACGCCCCCGACCAGCGCGCCCTCCGGGTTGGCGGAGATGTCCGGCTCGCCCTCGGCGACCGGCTCCACCTCACGCCACTCGTGCGCGCGCGTGGCCCGCTCGGCCTTGAGCATCCCCTGGATCTCGTGCTCGAGCTCCTCGTCGAGCCGCGGGTTGTGCTTGTTGCTGCGCGATGATGCCCCGGCGAACTGGTCGTCGGTCTCGCTCACGGTCGCCTCCTGGTTGCTGTGCCGCGCCTGTACAGGTGCCGCGCCTACTTCTCGTGCAGCGCCGAGGGCTTGTGCACCGCCGACTTGCCGCTCTTGTCGCTCTCGACCTCGTACTGCGGGTCGTCGGGGCTGGCCTTGACCGTGCGGCCGGCTGCCTCGGTCTCCTTGGTGATCTTCCTCTTCACCGTGCCCTCGGCCTCGCCACCGTGGCTCTTCCAGGTGACGTGGTCACCCTTCTCGAACTCGTCGGCCATCCCCGTCCTCCTCGTCTCGGTCGTGCCCCTCCCGGTGCCCGCGCCGTCGGGAGAGCACACATGGCGCGCTGTGCACACGCCGCAGGAGCGCGAGAGACCCAGATCACACAGCCGGGGCGCATGATCACCCGGTCGGGTCCTGGCGCTCTGCCAGCAGTCACGTAGCGTGCACGGTGACGGGGACCGGTTGAGCGAACCTCCTGCTGAGAGTCGAGCAGAGGTCACGCTCAGTAACGGAGTCCGTCCTCGATCGCCGGCCCGGTCGACCCCATTCCCCCGGGGTCGGCCGGGTCGGCCCACGTCGGCGCCGGTTCTACGCTCGCCCGCGTGACCGCTCCCGCCGGCGACCTCCCCGGGGACCCGCACCCCGTCGCCGTCCTCACCGTCGTCTCGGTCGCCGACGCCACCCCGTCGGTGCGCCGGGTCGTGCTGTCGGGCAGCCCGGACGCCGTGGCCGCTGCCGGCCCCACGGTCAACCTGCTGGTGCCCCGGGTGGGCGACACGGCCCCCCGCTGGCCGGCCGTGGCCCGCGACGGGCGGATCGTCTGGCCGTCCGGTGCGCACGGGGTGAGCCTGCGCAGTTACACCGCCCGCCGGCAGGACCCCGCGCATGGCGAGGTGGAGATCGACTTCGTGCTGCACGGCGACGGGCCGGCCGCCGCCTGGGCCGCCGCCGCCGCTCCCGGCGCGCTGCTCGCGGTGGCCGGCAGCGGGCCGCTGGGCGACCGGCCCGCCGGCACGCTGCTGCTGGCCGGCGACGAGACGGCGCTGCCGGCCATCAGTCGCATCCTCGCCGCTGCCGATCCCGCCGCCCGCGGCCTCGCCCTCGTCGAGGTGGCCGGGCCGCGGGAGGAGCAGCCCCTGGCCGCACCGGAGGGGGTCGCGGTGCGGTGGCTGCACCGCGGCGGCACCCCGCCCGGCGGGAGCACGCTGCTGGCCGACGCCGTCGCCGCGCTCGACCGCCCCGACGGCGAGGACCTCTTCGCCTGGGTCGCCGCGGAGTCGGCGGCCGTCCGGGCCGTGCGCGCCGACCTGCGCGGCCGGTGGGGTCTGTCCCGCGCCCAGCACCACGCGATCGGGTACTGGCGGCGCGGCCGCGCGATGGCGCCCGCCGGCTGAGGGAGGACCCGCCCGCCCCTCGTACGGTCTCTGCGCGCACGGGGACCGTGACGTCCAGTGAGCTCACAGGTAGCGTCCAGCACGGGCGCAGCCCCGCGCGCGAGGCTCGGGACATGACGACGGCAGCCAGGCGTCCCACGGGAGAGGTCGTGACGGGGACCCGCACCTCACGAGGCACCACCCCGGAGGCACGCCTCCTGGTGGTCGACGACGAGCCGAACATCCGCGAGCTGCTCTCGGCCAGCCTGCGCTACGCCGGGTTCGAGGTCGCGACGGCGTCCGACGGGCAGCAGGCGCTGTCGCTGGCGTCGTCCTTCCGTCCCGACCTGCTCGTGCTCGACGTGATGATGCCGGGCCTGGACGGCTTCGGCGTCGTCCGGCGCCTGCGGGAGAGCGGCCGGCACACGCCGGTGCTGTTCCTCACCGCGCGGGACGCCGCCGAGGACAAGGTCTCCGGCCTCACCCTCGGCGGCGACGACTACGTGACCAAGCCGTTCAGCCTCGACGAGGTGCTGGCGCGGATCCGGGCGGTGCTGCGGCGCAGCACGGGCCAGCAGCGCGCCGTCGAGAGCCCCCGGCTGACCTTCGCCGACATCGAGCTCGACGAGGAGTCGCACGAGGTGGTCAAGGCGGGCACCGTCGTCAGCCTCTCCCCCACGGAGTTCAAGCTGCTGCGCTACCTCATGGCCAACGCCGGGCGGGTGCTGTCCAAGGCGCAGATCCTCGACCACGTGTGGAACTACGACTTCAACGGCGAGGCGAACGTCGTGGAGTCCTACATCTCCTACCTGCGGCGCAAGGTCGACACCACCGAGCCGCGCCTGCTGCACACCATCCGCGGGGTGGGCTACACCCTGCGGCTGCCACGCGGCGCGTGAGCACGGCGACCAGCTCGCGGCGCAACCGCCTGTCGCGGGTCCCCCTGCGCGTCACGCTGGTCGCCCTGCTCCTCGTGCTGGTCGCCGTCGCGCTCAGCGCCACCGGCATCACCGCCGCCTCACTGCTGCAGCGCTACCTCGGGCAGCAGCAGGACGCGGAGCTGAGGAACACGCTGCGGGACTTCAGCGACGACCGCGGGATCCTGGCCGCCTGCTGGACGCGGGAGGAGCAGGAGCGCTTCACCGGGCCCGGGACCTACTTCGCGTGTCTCGCCCCCGGGAGCGACGAGCCGCTGGTGCTCGCCGGGCCACTCTCGAACGACGAGCTGCCGGACCTCGACGCCGCCGCCCTCGACGCCCTGGTCGACCGCGGCCCCGGTCCGCGTGGCCCCGATGACGTGCCGGCGATCACGGCGACCACGGTGGCCTCCGCCGACGGCGACCGGGCCTGGCGGGTCACGGCCACCCGGCTGCCACAGGGACTGATCCTGGTGGCGGGCGGCGACGTCGACCGCGACGACCGGGTGATCGGCCAGCTGGTCGCGATCGAGGTCGTCGTCGGGCTGATCGTGCTGGCGCTGCTCGGGCTGGTCGGCTACTGGCTGGTGCGCAGCAGCCTGCGCCCGCTGACCGCCGTCGAGCGCACGGCGCAGGCGATCGCGGCCGGCGACCTGTCGCAGCGCGTGCCCGCCGGGGACGGCCGCACCGAGGTCGGCCGGCTGTCGCAGGCCCTCAACGGCATGCTGGCCCGCATCGAGAGCTCCTTCCGCTCCCAGCAGGCCTCCGAGGAGCAGGCCCGCGCCTCGGAGGAGCGGATGCGGCGGTTCGTCGCCGACGCCAGCCACGAGCTGCGCACCCCGCTCACCTCCATCCGCGGCTTCGCCGAGCTGTACCGGCAGGGTGCGGTCGCCAGCCCCGAGGAGACCGCCCGGCTCATGCAGCGGATCGAGAGCGAGGGGTCGCGGATGGGCGTGCTGGTCGAGGACCTCCTGCAGCTCGCGCGCCTGGACCAGCAGCGGCCGCTGACGATCACCCCCGTCGACCTGGCCGAGGTCGCCGCCGATGCCGTCCACGACGCCCGGGTGCTGCAGCCCCACCGGCCGATCGACCTGCGCCTGGACGAGTCGCTGACCGAGGTGCCGGTGGTGCTCGGCGACGAGGCCCGGCTGCGGCAGGTGGTCGGCAACCTGGTGACCAACGCGCTGGTGCACACCCCGCCCACGGCCGCGGTCACCGTCTCCCTCGGCGAGGACACCAGCGACGGCGGCGACCGGGTGGTGCTGCAGGTGGCCGACGAGGGCCCCGGCATGCCCCCCGAGGACGCCGCCCGGGTGTTCGAGCGGTTCTACCGCGCCGACGCCTCGCGCAGCCGCGTCGGCGGGGGCACCGGCCTGGGCCTGTCGATCGTGGCGGCGCTGGTGGCCGCGCACGGCGGCGACGTCGCGCTGGACACCGCCCCGGGCCGGGGCGCGGTCTTCACCGTCCGGCTGCCGCGCTCGGGCCCGGCCGTGCCGGACGCCACGGTCCCGGCCGCCCCGCAGGAGCCGCCCGGGCCCGATCGGCCGTCGTCCGGGCGCCCCGGGCTACCGTCCGCGGGTGACTCCTGACGTCGAGGGCGCTCCCTACGACCCCGAGCTGATGGCCGCCGTCGCCGACCTCGGCGAGGCCCTGCGCGGCCTGGTCGACGCCTCCGTGCGCACCACCGTGCCGCCGTCCGAGCTGCGGGACGTGGCCGCCGTCGTCCGCACGGCCCGGGAGCGGCTGGCCGTCCGCACCCGCCCGGCGACCCGGCTGTCCGAGCTCGACGACCCGGTGACCTTCCGCCGCGTCTACAACCCGGTGAACGGCGTGGGCAGCGCGCTGGCGCCGCCGGTGCACTTCCGCTCGGCGTCCGACGACGGGGAGGACGGCACCGTGGTGGCCGAGGCCTCCTTCGGGCCGGCCTACGAGGGGCCGCCCGGGTTCCTGCACGGCGGGATGAGCGGCCTGGTGATGGACCAGGCCCTCGGTGCCGCCGCCATCCGCGCCGGGCTGTGGGGCATGACGGCCCGGCTCGAGCTGGACTACCGCCGCCCGGTGCCGCTGGACACGCCGGTCGTCCTGCGCGCCGCGGTCGCCGGGAGCGCGGGCCGCAAGGCCGTCGTCACCGGCACCATCGCGCTGGCCTCGGCGCCGGGCACCCCGCTGGTGGAGGCCCGCGGCCTGTTCGTGCTGCCCCGGGAGGAGCTGCGCGCGGCCTACTTCGCGGAGATCACCGACGCCTCCGGCCGGCACGCCTCGCCGTCGCGCCCCACCGACGCGACCGCGCCGTCGGGAGCCCGGGCGTGAGGGACGTCGAGGTGGCCGCCGCCGCGGCGCGGGCGGCCGCCGACGTGCTGGTGGAGCTGCGCGCCGGCGGGCTGAGCGGCCGCGCGCTCGGCGACGCCGGCGACGCCGCCGCCCAGACCGCGATCGCCCGGGTGCTGGCCGCGCACCGGCCCGACGACGTGGTCTTCAGCGAGGAGGCCGCCGACGACCGCAGCCGGCTGACCGCGGGGCGGGTGTGGATCGTCGACCCGCTCGACGGCACCCGCGAGTACGGCGAGACGGACCGGTCCGACTTCGCCGTGCACGTCGCCCTGTGGGCCGGCGGAGGACTGTCCGCGGCCGCGGTGGCGCTGCCCGCCGTCGGCGAGGTGCTGGTCACCGACCCCGCCCCGGTGCTGCCCCCGGCGGACGCGCGGCCCCCGCGCATCGCGGTCAGCCGCACCCGCCCGCCGGCGCAGGCGGACCGGGCCGCCGAGGCGGTCGGCGGGGAGCTCGTGCCCCTCGGCTCGGCCGGCTGGAAGGTCACGGCCGTGGTGCGCGGCGAGGTCGACGCCTACGTGCACGCCGGCGGCATGTACCAGTGGGACTCCGCCGCCCCGGTCGCCGTCGCCCGGGCGGCGGGGCTGACCGCGCTGCGGCTGGACGGGTCGCCGCTGCGCTACAACGACCCCGACCCCTCGCTGCCGGACCTGCTCGTGTGCCGTCCGGAGCTGGCCGGGGACCTGCTCGCCGCCGTCCGCTGAGGGGGTCGGGCCGGGTCGCCCGGTCCGCGTGGCGGACACTGGAGCCGTGACGACCCCCGACTACCGGCTCACCCAGCTGGAGACGCTGGAGGCGGAGTCCATCCACGTGATCCGCGAGGTGGCCGCCGAGCTCGAGCGCCCCGTGCTGCTGTTCTCCGGCGGCAAGGACTCCATCGTCATGCTGGAGCTGGCCCGCAAGGCCTTCGCCCCGGCGCGCATCCCGTTCCCGGTGATGCACGTCGACACCGGGCTGAACTTCCCCGACGTGCTGGAGTTCCGCGACAAGCGGGTCGCCGAGCTCGGCGTGCAGCTGGTGGTCGCCTCGGTGCCCGACGCCATGGCCCAGGGGCTGGTCAAGGAGGAGCCCAACGGCTCGCGCAACCGGATCCAGACCCCGGTGCTGCTCGACGCGGTCGAGGAGCACGGCTTCACCGCGCTGTTCGGCGGCGCCCGGCGCGACGAGGACAAGGCGCGGGCCAAGGAGCGGGTGTTCTCCTTCCGCGACGAGTTCGGCCAGTGGGACCCCAAGAACCAGCGCCCCGAGCTCTGGGACCTCTACAACGGCCGGATCCACCTCGGCGAGTCGATCCGGGTGTTCCCGCTGTCGAACTGGACCGAGCTCGACATCTGGCAGTACATCGCCCGCGAGGGCATCGCGATCCCGCCGCTCTACCTCGCCCAGGAGCGGGAGGTCGTCGAGCGCCAGGGGATGCTCTACGCGGTCAACGAGTTCATCCGCCCCCGGGACGGCGAGCACGTCTTCCGGGAGACGGTGCGCTACCGGACCGTCGGTGACGCCAACCTCACCGCGGCGGTGCGCTCCCGGGCGCGGACGGTCGAGGAGGTCATCGCCGAGATCGCGGTGACCCGGCTGACCGAGCGCGGCGCGACTCGCGGCGACGACAAGGTCAGCGACGCGGCGATGGAGGACCGGAAGAAGGAGGGCTACTTCTGAGAGGACCCTCCTGTCCCCCACGGTTCGCGAGCCCACCGCAGGACCCTGCAGGAGGGCCGTTCCAGCTACTCACCACACTCGGCGCGGGCTCCTGCACCGAGGCCGTTCCCGTCACTCACCGCGCTCGCCCGCGGGCCCCTGCGCCGAGGCCACGGGCTCGCCTGCGGCGTCGGCGCCACAGCGCCCAGCAGGTGACGACGAGCAGCAGCAGCCCGCCCGGCCAGGCCACCGCCTCCGGCGCGGTGACCCCCAGGGCCTCGGCGACGACGTAGGCCACGGCGTACCCGGCCACCACGACCAGCAGCGCCGGGACCAACAACACGAACGCGCCCACGCCGTCCCCTCCCCGCCGGCCAGCGTGGCCGTGCGCACACCAGCGTCCCCTGATCCGGCCCCGGACGCTGTCGTCCGCTCCCGGCTGGGACGATGGGGGGCATGGCCGAGCCAGTCGTCGACGTCCACTCCCCCGCCGCCGAGCAGGCGGCCGAGCTCGCGACGGCGCGCAAGGACATCCTCCGCATCGCGACCGCCGGCTCGGTGGACGACGGCAAGAGCACCCTGATCGGCCGGCTGCTCTACGACAGCAAGGCCGTGTTCGAGGACCAGTACGAGGCGATCGAGCGGGCCAGCAAGGGCGACTACGTCGACCTGGCGCTGCTCACCGACGGCCTGCGCGCCGAGCGGGAGCAGGGCATCACCATCGACGTCGCCTACCGGTACTTCAGCACCCCGAGGCGCACGTTCATCCTGGCCGACACCCCCGGCCACGTGCAGTACACGCGCAACATGGTCACCGGCGCCTCCACCGCCGACCTCGCCATCGTGCTGGTCGACGCCCGCAAGGGGATGCTCGAGCAGAGCCGCCGGCACGCCTTCCTCGCCTCGCTGCTGCGGGTGCCGCACCTGGTGGTCGCGGTCAACAAGATGGACCTCGTCGACTGGTCGCAGGACACCTACGAGTCGATCGCCGACGAGTTCAGCGCGTTCGCGGCCAAGCTCGACGTCCCCGACCTGACCGTCGTCCCGATCTCCGCGCTGCACGGCGACAACGTCGTCACCCGGTCCGACCGGGCGCCGTGGTACCAGGGGCCCTCGCTGCTGCACCACCTCGAGCACGTGCATGTGGCCAGCGACCGCAACCTCGTCGACGTCCGGTTCCCGGTGCAGTACGTCGTCCGGCCGCAGTCCGACGCCCACCACGACTACCGCGGGTACGCCGGCACGGTGGCCAGCGGCGTCCTGCGCCCCGGCGACGAGGTGCAGGTGCTGCCCAGCGGCCTGACGACGACGATCGCGGCGATCGACGGCCCGCGGGGCCCGGTCGAGGAGGCGTTCGCGCCCATGGCGGTCACCGTGCGGCTCACCGACGACCTCGACGTCTCCCGCGGCGACCTGCTGTCCCGTCCGGGCAACGTGCCGCAGGCGACGCAGGACCTCGACGCCCTGGTCTGCTGGATGGCCGACGAGCCGCTGCGCCCGCGCCAGCGCCTGGCGGTCAAGCACACCACCCGCACGGTGCGGGCGGTGGTCAAGGAGCTGACCTACCGGCTCGACGTCAACACGCTGCACCGCGACCTCGAGGCCACCGGGCTGGGCCTCAACGACATCGGCCGGGTGAAGCTGCGGACCACGCAGCCGCTGTTCGTCGACGACTACAACCGCAACCGGGTCACCGGGCGGTTCATCCTCGTCGACGAGGCGACCAACGCCACCGTCGGCGCCGGGATGCTCCCGCCGCACCGGTAGGCGGCGCGGCGGGAGCGTCCCGGGTTCAGGCGGCGGCCGCGACTCCCCCCGACGCCTTCTCCAGCGCCCGGCGGGTGAGCAGCCGGGCCAGGTGCCGGCGGTACTCCTGGTCGGCGTGCATGTCCGCGCCCGGGCTGGTGCCCTGGTCGGCCAGCGCCGCGGCCTCCTCGATGGAGGCGCCGCGGGCCAGGGCCTCCTCGGTGGCGGTGGCCCGCACGACCGAGCCGGCCATGTTGGCCAGCGCCACCCGGCCGTCGACCACGGCCGCGGAGACGATCGGCCAGTCGTTGGCCCGGCGGGTGAACTTCTCGTAGGCCCACCCGACCGAGCCGGTCCGCGGCACCCGGATCTCGACGATCAGCTCGTCGGGCTGCAGGGCGGTCTCGAAGAAGCCCAGCCAGAACTCGGTGATCGGGATCTCGCGGCGCCCGCCCGGGCCCTGCGTGACGATGGTGCCGCCGAGGGCGAGCAGCGCCGTCGGCAGGTCCGACGCCGGGTCGCTGTGCGCGACCGTGCCGCCGAGGGTGCCGCGGTGGCGCACCTGCGGGTCGCCGACCTGGGCGGCCACGTACGGCAGGATCGGGACCGCCGCCGCGGCGACGGCGTCCCTCTCCAGCTCGTGGTGCCGGGTCCCCGCACCGATGGCGACCTCGTCCCCCTCCACCCGGACGTAGGACAGGTCGGGGATGCCGCTGATGTCGATCAGCACGGTCGGGATGGCCAGCCGCAGCTTCATGATCGGCAGCAGCGAGTGCCCGCCGGCGAGCAGCTTGGCGTCCTCGCCGTGCTCGGTGAGCGCGGCCACGGCCTCGTCCACCGACCGCACCCGCACGTACTCGAACTGCGACGGGATCATGCGTCCACCTCCTGCGCCTGCGGCACCTGGCCGGCGGCCGGGCCGGCCTGGGCGGCGGACCGCACCGCCCGGACGATGTTGTGGTAGCCGGTGCACCGGCAGAGGTTGCCCTCCAGCCCCTCGCGGACCTCGCGGTCGGTGGGGTCGGGGTTGTCGGCCAGCAGGCCGACCGCCGCCATGACCATGCCCGGGGTGCAGAACCCGCACTGCAGGCCGTGCTCCTCGCGGAAGGCCCGCTGCACGGGGTGCAGCTCGCCGTCCGGTCCGGCCAGGCCCTCGAGCGTCGTGACCTGCGCGCCGTCGGCCTGGACCGCCAGCACGGTGCACGACTTCACCGACAGCCCGTCGACGATGACCGTGCACGCGCCGCAGGAGGTGGTGTCGCACCCGATGTTGGTGGCCTTGAGCCCGCGCACCTCCCGCAGGTAGTGCGCCAGCAGCAGCCTGGGCTCGACCTCGTCGGTCCGCTGCTGCCCGTTGACGGTGATCGAGACCTGCATCAGTTGTCCCCCCGTACCTGCTGGATGGCCCGGAACACCCGCATCGGGGTGGTGGGCATGTCGATGTGCCGGACGCCGAGGTGGGCCACCGCGTCGATGACCGCGTTCTGCACGGCGGGTGTGGCGCCGATCGTCCCGGCCTCGCCGATGCCCTTCGCGCCCAGGACGTTCATCGGGGTCGGCGTGGCCATCTCGACCAGCTCGAAGCTGGGCAGCTCCGTGGCCGAGACGAACGGGTAGTCGGCCAGCGTCGACGTCGTCGGGTTGCCGTCCTCGTCGTAGAGGACCTCCTCCAGCAGCGCCTGCGCCACGCCCTGGGCGTAGCCGCCGTGCCGCTGCCCCTCGGCCAGCAGTGGGTTGAGGATGGTGCCGGCGTCGTCGACCGCGACCAGCCGGCTCACCTCGGCCTTGCCCGACTCGACGTCGACCTCGGCGACCACCACGTGGGCGCCGAAGGGGAACGTCGGGGCCGCGGCGGTGAACTGGGTCTGCACGAGCAGCGGCTCGTCGCCGGCCAGCTCGGCGAAGCTGACCCCCGTCCCCGGCGTCCCGCGGACGGCGAGCCCGGCGATGCCCAGGTCGACCACGAGGTCGCCGGGGGCGACCTCGAGACGTTCCGCGGCGCGTTCCCTGGCCAGCTCGACGAGCTCGACGGCCGCCTGGTGCACCGCCGCGCCGCCCTGCTGCAGGCTGCGCGAGCCCATCGTGCCGCCGCCCTGCGGGATGAGGTCGGTGTCGCCGTGGATGACGGTGATCTTCTCGACCGGGATGCCGAGCTGGTCGCTGGCGATCATCGCCCAGGCCGTGGCGTGCCCCTGGCCGTGCGGGGAGGTGCCGGTGAGCACGGTCGCCGTCCCGTCGGGGTGCACCTCCAGGGAGGCGGCCTCGCCGGTGCCCGCTCCGTTGTCGGCGCCGGTGATCTCGACGTACACCGACATCCCGATGCCGAGCTGCCGGACGTCCCCGCGCTCCCGGCGCCGGGCCTGCTCGGCCCGCAGGTCGGCATAGCCGGCGACCTCGAGGGCCTTGTCCAGGGCGGCGGTGTAGTCGCCGGTGTCGTAGGTGGCGCCCATCGGGGTGGTGTGCGGCTCGTCGAACGCCGGCAGGAGGTTCTTCCGGCGGACGTCGGCCGGGTCCATGCCGATCTCGGCGGCGAAGCGGTCGATCGCCCGCTCCAGCGCCGCGGTCGCCTCCGGCCGTCCGGCGCCGCGGTAGGCACCGATCGGCGTCGTCGTGGTGGCCAGGGCGCGGGCCTGGGCGTGCACCTTCGGGAAGCCGTAGACGCCGGGGGCCATGAGCATGGTCAGGGTGGGCAGCACCGCGCCGATCCGCGGGTAGGCGCCGCAGTCCTGGTCGAACACGATGCTGTACGCCTCGACCGTGCCGTCCCGGCGTCCGCCGATGGTGACCACCTGGTCCTGGCCCCGGCCGTGGAGCATGCCGATCATGTTCTCCGAGCGGCTCTCCGCCCACCGCACGGGCCGGCCGACGTGCTTGGCCAGCCACGCGACGAAGGCGTACTCGGGGTCGGCGCCGATCTTGGCGCCGAAGCCGCCGCCGACGTCGGGGGTGATCAGGTGGATCAGGTCGGGGTCCATCCCCAGCCAGTCGCCGAACTGCCCGCGGGCCTGCTGGGCGCCCTGGTTGGTGCACCAGGCGGTGAGCCGGCCGTCCTCGCTCCAGGCGGCGGCCGCGGCCCGCCCCTCCAGCGGCACCGGCGCCACCCGCTGGTTGACCATCGGCTGGGTGACGACGACCTCGCAGCCGTCGAAGAAGTCCGCCGGCGCGGGCTCGCCGAAGGCGGCCATCACGTTGGTGCCCGCCTCGGGGAAGAGCAGCACCTCGTCGGAGGCCGCCGCGGCGGTGCCGACGACCGCCGGCAGCGGGTCGATGTCGACCGCGACCATCTCGGCGGCGTCCTCGCCCTGGTAGCGCTCCTCGGTGAGGACGACGGCGATCGGGTCGCCCACGAAACGGACGCGGTCCGAGGCCAGCCAGGGCCGGGTCATCGCGGCGTTGACGAACGGGAAGGGCGGCGGGATCGGCACGAGGTCGGCGAGGTCCTCGGCGGTGACGACGGCGACCACCCCCGGCGCCTCGCGGGCGTCGGAGGTGTCGACCGACAGCAGCCGGCCGTGGGCGACGGTGGACCGCACGAAGGTCGCGTGCAGCGCCCCGGCGAGCCGCTCGTCGGCCAGGTCGTCGGTGTAGGTGGCCCCGCGGGTGAGGAACAGCGGGTCTTCGGTGCGGACGACGCGGGTACCGAGGATGCTCATGCGCTGACCTTCCGTGGGACGGCGGGAGACTCCGGTCACTATTTCGGACGTCGTGCCGCTCCGCCATCCCCGCGCGGACGGGCGCCGCCGGCAGCGGCGTGGGGTCTGGGCGCCGGGCCCCGGGAACGGTCCGCACGCGCGGACCCCCCTGCCCCTCCCGCCCGGCGCGAGCCCGCGAGCGGGAGGGGCAGGGGGGTCCTTCCTCAGGCCGGGTCGTCCGGCGGCGCGGGCGTCTCGCTCGCGTCGCCGTCCCAGTCCTTGCCGGCCTTGTAGGCGTGGCCCGAGGCGCTGTCGGTCTGGCCGGCGACGGTCTCGACCATCTCCTCGTCGCTCAGGCCCTCGCCGGCGGCCTCGGTGTGGCTGGTGGGCTCACTCATCGCGTCTCCTCCGTCGAGCGTGTGGGGGTCCTCCCAGCCCTCCCCGGCGGACTCCTGCCCCAAACGCCGACCCCGGACGGCGGCCCTGGTGTCAGTCGGCCCCGGACCCGATGACCAACCAGACCCGCTTGCCGCCGTCGGTGTCCTCGACACCCCAGCGGTCGGCGATCGCCGCCACGATCTGCATGCCGCGGCCCCGCGGCTGGTCGCCCCGCAGCTCGCCGACGACGGGTCGCACGGCCGACCCGTCGGCCACGGCGATGCGCAGCCAGCCGTCGGAGAACTCCAGCTCGAGGGACAGGACGCTCTCGCCCTCGACGTGGTCGACGACGTTGGTGACCAGTTCGGTGACCAACAGGGCGATGTCCCCGTCGTCCTGGGGAGCTCCCCACGCCCGCAGCACCTCGCGCACCAGGTGGCGGGCCGCCGGGACACTGCCCGCTGTCGGGAGGAGGTCGACGCGGGTGGTGAGTGTCGACACGAGGCTCGTCTCCCAGCGACCGCAGGGGCAGTCGGTTGCGCATGACCGGATAGAAGGCGACCATTCCAGGTCCGCACAGGCGGTGCAACCCGCCTTGCATGCATGTCGCCTTGCATGCCACAGCCCTTGCATGCAATGGGCATTGCGAGCGCTAGGGTGCAGGTGTCCGGTGGGTCGGCGCCGGCGGCGCGGAGGGGGTCCGGTGGAGGCGAGTGCGGAGATGCTGGCGGCGGACGGGAGCGGGCCCGGGGAGGCCGCCGTGGGCGAGGACACCGCGGTCAGGGCGCTCGAGCAGCTGCTCCACGAGATCGACCGCTGCGCCGTCGAGCTGCAGGACGCCCGGGAGCGCGCGGAGCGCCTGCTCGCCGAGCGGCGGGCCGGGCACACCTGGCTGGAGATCGTGAGCGCGGAGGCCCGCCCGCTGGTCGTCGAGCGGATCTCGACCGTGCTGTCCTCCCTCTCCGGCGCCGGGTCGTCGTGGCGGCGCGCCCAGGCCCGGGCCCTCCAGCAGGAGCGGGTGAGCATCAACCGCATCGCCACGCTGTTCGGCGTCACCCGCCAGCGGATCTCCGCCCTGCTGCGCGAGAGCGCACCCCGCACCCCCGAGGACGCCGTCGGCTGAACCCCGGGCACCGCCCCGCGGGGCTCCCCTCAGGGCGTCAGCGCGTCGATCGCCTTGTAGACCCGCTGCTCCGACACCGGCCGCGGGGTGCCGACGACCTGCGCGAACAGGCTGACCCGCAGCTCCTCGACCATCCACCGGACGCGGGTGACCGGGTCGTCCGGGGCCCCGGTGGAGGGCACCTGCCGGCGCAGCTGCTCGTACTCGGCGGTCACCGCGGCCACCTGCTGCGTCCACAGCTCGTCGCGGACGGCGTTGACCGGCAGCTTCTCCAGCCGGTGCGCCATCCCCTGCAGGTAGCGCACCAGGTCCGGCAGCCGCCGGCGGCCGGCGTCGGCCACGAAGCCGCGGTGCAGCAGCCCGCCCATCTGTCGGCGCAGGTCGGCGATCGCCGCCTCGGGCACCCGGCGGCCCGGCGCGGCACCGATGGCGACGGCGACCTCGCGGGCCTGGGTGAGCACCGCCTCGACCCGGCGCACGGCGTCCTGCGTCAGCGGCAGCAGCTGGTGCTTCGCCGTCGTCACCAGCGCGGCGAAGCCGGCCTCGTCGCGCGGCGGTCCGCCGGCGGCGGCCAGCAGCTCGTCGGCGGCGGCGTCCACGCAGTCGTCGACCAGCGCGGGGATCTCGCCGTCGGGGTTGAACTGCAGCGCGAGCCGGGTCCTCGGCGACAGGCCCTTGACCACCTGCCGCGCCGGTGAGCCGGCGACCAGCACCAGCAGGCGCCGCGCCCCGCGCCAGGTCAGCCGGGTCGCCTCGAGCTCGGTCGACACCACCCGGACGCCGACCGTCGCGCCCTCGTCGACCAGCGCCGGGTACGCGGTGACCACGTGCCCGCCGCGGCGGACCTCGACGGTGCGCGGCAGCTCGCCGATCGTCCAGGCGGTCAGCCCGGTGCGCTCGACGTCGGACGCGGCCGCGGCCAGGCTGGCCCGGGCCTGCGGCGCCACCGCGGCACGCAGCGCGGCCAGCTCCTTGCCCTGGGCCAGGGTGCGGTTGCGCTCGTCGACCACGCGGAAGGTGGCCCGCAGGTGGTCGGGCACCTGCGCCGGCGCCCAGGCGTCCGGCGGGACGACGACACCGGCCGACCGGCGCAGCTCCCGCTCCAGCGCCGGGAGCAGCGGCTCGGCCGGGTCGATGCGCGGCAGCACCTCCCGGACCCGGTCGGGGATCGGCACCAGCGCGCGCCGCAGCTGCTTGGGCAGCGTCCGCAGCAGCGCCGTCACCAGCTCCTCCCGCAGGCCGGGCACGGTGAAGGCCAGCGACTCCCCCGACGTCCGCTCGGCGACGGTGTCGAGGACGGCCAGCGGGACGTCGACGGTGACGCCGTCCTGCGGCGTGCCCGGCGCGAACGCGTAGGACAGCGGGAGGGTCAGCCCTTGGGTGAGCGGCACCTCGTCGGGGAAGTCCTCGACGCGCACCTGCCCCGCAGCGGCCGCGTTGGTCAGCACCTCCGGGGTGAGGGTGAGCAGGTCGGGGGTCTCCCGTCGCGCCTGCTTCCACCACCGGTCGAAGTGCCGGGTGGAGACGACGTCGGCCGGGATGCGGGCGTCGTAGAGCTCGAAGACGGTCTCGTCGTCGACCCGGATGCCGCGGCGGCGGGCCCGCTCCTCCAGCTCGGCCACCCGCTGCAGGGCCCGCTGGTTGTCGGCCCAGAAGCGGTGGTGCGTCCACTCGCCCTGCACGAGGGCGTGCCGGATGAACAGCTCGCGGGACACCACCGGGTCGATCGAGCCGTACTGCACGCGCCGGCCGACGACGAGCGGGATGCCGTGCAGGGTGACCCGCTCGGTGGCGACGACGGAGCCGCGCTTGGCGTCCCACCGGGGCTCGGAGTACTCGCGCTGGACCAGGTGCCCGGCGAGCCGCTCGACCTCCTCGGGGTCGATCCGGGCGACCGTGCGCGCGAACAGCCGGCTGGTCTCCACCAGCTCGGCGGCCACCACCCAGCGCGGCGGCTTCCTGGCCAGCGGCGTGCCGGGGGCGATGACGAACCGGGCGCCGCGGGCGCCGAGGTACTCCCGGCCACCACGCCGCCGGTCGCCGTCCCGCTTCTTCGTGTCCTCCAGCTGGAGGCCGACCTGGGAGAGCAGGCCGGACAGCAGCGCGGTGGTGATGCCGCGCTCGTCGGGCTCGGCGGCCGGGGAGCCGGGGGTCATGCCGAGGCGGCGGGCGGTGCCGCGCAGCTGGCCGTGCAGGTCCTGCCACTCGCGGATGCGCAGGTAGTGCAGGAACTCCCGCTTGATCGTGCGGCGGAACGCGCTGCCCGACAGCGCCTCCTGCTGCTCGGTGAGGTACCGCCACAGGTTGAGCAGGGTGAGGAAGTCCGAGTGCTCGTCGGCGAAGCGGGCGTGCGCCTGGTCGGCGGCCTGCTGGTGTTCGGCGGGCCGCTCGCGGGGGTCCTGGATGGTCAGCCCCGCGGCGATCACCAGCACCTCCTCCAGCACACCGCGCCGGTCGGCCTCGACCACCATGCGGCCCAGCCGGGGGTCGAGCGGGAGCTGGGCCAGCGCACGCCCGGTGTCGGTGAGCCGGCCGCGGTCGTCGAAGGCCCCGAGCTCCTCGAGCAGCGCGCGGCCGTCGGCGACGGCACGCCGGTCCGGGGGGTCGACGAACGGGAAGTCCTCGACCGCACCGAGGTCGAGCGCGGCCATCTGCAGCAGCACCGAGGCCAGGCTGGTGCGCAGGATCTCCGGGTCGGTGTACTCCGGCCGGCCGTCGAAGTCCTCCTCGGTGTACAGCCGGATCGCGATGCCCTCGGCGACGCGGCCGCAGCGGCCGGAGCGCTGCCGCGCCGAGGCCTGGCTGATCGGCTCGATGGGCAGTCGCTGCACCTTGGTGCGCGCGCTGTACCGGGAGACGCGGGCGGTGCCGGGGTCGACGACGTAGCGGATGCCCGGCACGGTCAGCGACGTCTCGGCCACGTTGGTGGCCAGCACGACGCGCCGTCCGGTGTGCGGCTGGAACACCCGGTGCTGGTCGGCGGCCGACAGCCGCGAGTAGAGCGGCAGCACCTCGACGCCGGGGAACCGCTCGGTGAGGACGTCGGCGGTGTCGCGGATCTCGCGCTCGCCGGCGAGGAAGACCAGCACGTCGCCGGGCCCCTCGGCGGCCAGCTCCTCGACGGCGTCGCCGATCGCGGTGACCTGGTCGCGGTCGGGGTCGGCGTCCGGGTCGTCGGGGTCCACCACGGGGCGGTAGCGGACCTCGACCGGGTACGTGCGGCCACTGACCTCGACGACGGGCACGTCGGCGCCGTCCGCGGAGCCCTGCCCGCCGTCGCCGGGTCCTGCGAAGTGCTTGGCGATCCGGTCGACGTCGATGGTGGCCGAGGTGATGACGACCTTGAGGTCGGGGCGGCGGGGCAGCAGCTGGGCGAGGTAGCCCAGCAGGAAGTCGATGGTGAGGCTCCGCTCGTGCGCCTCGTCGACGATGATGGTGTCGTACTGGCGCAGCAGCCGGTCGCGGGCGATCTCCGCCAGCAGGACGCCGTCGGTCATCAGCTTGACCAGCGTGCCGTCGCCGACCTGGTCGGTGAACCGGACCTTCCAGCCCACCGCCCCGCCGAGGGGGGTGTCGAGCTCCTCGGCGATGCGCTCGGCCACCGTGCGCGCGGCGATCCGCCGCGGCTGGGTGTGCCCGATCCGCCCGCGCACGCCACGGCCGAGCTCCAGGGCGATCTTGGGCAGCTGGGTGGTCTTGCCCGAGCCGGTCTCGCCGGCGACGACGACCACCTGGTGCGCGCGGAGGGCGGCGGCGATGTCGTCGCGGCGCGCGCTGACCGGCAGCGCCTCGGGGTAGGTGACCGCGGGGACGGCGGCGCGGCGGCGGGCGATCCGCTCCTCGGCGGCGGCGACGTCGGCGGCGATCTTCCCGAGCGCCCGCTCGCGCGCGGCCTCGTCACGGGTCCGGCGCAGCGCCTCCAGCCGGCGGCCGAGCCGGTGCTCGTCGTCGAGGGTGAGCCCGGCCAGCCGCGCGCGCAGGTCGTCGGGCGGGGTGCTCACGCAGGTCTCCTCATCGTGGTGGCGGGCCGGTGCGGGGGCGCCCCGGTGGTGCGCACGCGGCGGCGGGGAGGCCGCAGACCTCGCGCGTGACCCGTCCACGGACGGGTACCGCCTCTCAGGATCCCACCCGCCCTGGGGGACAGGACGTGCTCCGCCCCGCTTGCATGCGCCGTACAACTGGTTGCTTGTCCCTGACAACGGGTTGTACGGTGCACGTGTTCCCGCCACCTCGTCTCCGGAGGTCCCGTGCCCTCCTCCCCCGCAGCGCCCGGGTCGACGACGCTCCCCGACGACCGGCTCGCCGAGCTGCGCTCCCTGGGCGAGCAGCTCCCCCGCTTCATCCGGGTGGTCCACGCGCTCAAGGCGCAGGCCACCGAGGGACGCGACCGCGCCGCGCTGGTGCTGCTCTTCCCACTGGTCCGGCACGGGCCGCTGCGGCAGGGTGCCCTGGCCGAGCTGGTGCACGCCGATCCGTCCACCGTCAGCCGCCACGTCGCGGTCCTCATCGAGCACGGGCTGGTGCAGCGCGTCGCCGACCCGACCGACGGCCGGGCCAGCCTCCTCGTCGTCACCGAGGCCGGACGGGACGCCCTGGAGCAGCTCCGCACCGAGCGCGAGGCCCACCTGGCCCGGGTGACGGCCGCGTGGTCCGCTGCGGACCTGCGCGCCCTCACCTCCCTGTTCGGCCGCCTCGTCGACGACCTCGCCGGGTCCCTGCCCACCGAGTCCGCCGCGCCGACCGCCCCGTCCCCGAGAGAGAGCTCATGACCCAGACCACCCGCACCAGCGCGGCCGAGCGCCAGGACGCCCGCGCGGCGGCCGCCGCCCCCGGGGACGACGGCGCCTTCACCCACCGGCAGATCCTCACGATCATCGCCGGCCTGATGGTCGCGATGTTCCTGGCGGCCCTCGACCAGACCGTCGTCGCCACGGCCATCCGCACCATCGCCGACGACCTGGACGGCTACGACCTCCAGGCGTGGGCGACGACGGCGTTCCTCATCACCTCGACGATCTCCACGCCGCTCTACGGCAAGCTCTCCGACATCTACGGCCGGCGGCCCTTCTACCTGTTCGCCATCGCCGTCTTCGTCCTCGGCTCGGTGCTCTGCGGCATCGCGAGCTCGATGTACGAGCTGGCCGCCTTCCGGGCGGTCCAGGGCATCGGCGCCGGCGGGCTCATGTCGCTGGCCCTGGCGATCATCGGCGACATCGTGCCGCCGCGGGAGCGCTCCCGGTACCAGGGCTACTTCATGGCCGTCTTCGGCACCTCGAGCGTCCTGGGCCCGGTCATCGGCGGGTTCTTCGCCGGCCAGACGTCCCTGCTGGCCCTCGACGGCTGGCGCTGGATCTTCTTCATCAACGTGCCGCTCGGCATCGTCGCCTTCGCCGCCGTCTTCCGGGTGCTCCACCTGCCGCACGAGCGCCGGGACCACCGCATCGACTGGCCCGGCGCCCTGGCGCTGATCACCTTCATCGTGCCGCTGCTGATCGTGGCCGAGCAGGGCCGCATCTGGGGCTGGACGTCGACCCGCGCCCTGGTCTGCTACGCCGTCGGCGCGGTCGGCCTCGTGCTCTTCCTGCTGGCCGAGCGGGCCTACGGCCGTGAGGCGCTGCTCCCGCTGCGGCTGTTCGGCAACCGCAGCTTCAGCATCGCCACCGCCGGCAGCGTGGTGGTGGGCGCGGCCATGTTCGGCGGCCTGCTGCTGCTGCCGCAGTACCTGCAGATCGTGCACGGGTCCAGCGCCACCGTCGCCGGCCTGCAGATGATCCCGCTGGTCCTCGGCATCATGATCGGCGCGATGAGCTCCGGCGTCGCGATCTCCAAAACCGGCAAGTACAAGGTCTTCCCGCTGGCCGGCACCGTGCTGATGGCTGCGGCCCTGGTGTCGCTGTCCTTCGTCGTCGGTGCCGAGACGTCGATCTGGACGCTGGTGCCGTTCATGATCATGCTCGGCATCGGGCTGGGCTTCAACTTCCAGCCGGCCGTCCTCGCCGTGCAGAACGCCGTCCCGCCGAGCGAGATGGGGGTGGCCACCTCGTCGGTCACCTTCTTCCGCCAGATGGGCGCCACGGTCGGCACCGCCGCGTTCCTCTCCGTGCTGTTCAGCCGGCTGCCGGTGGAGATCGAGTCGGCGCTGACCTCGGCCGCGGCCAGCGACCCGCGGGTGGGTCAGGCGCTGCAGAGCGGTCAGTTGCAGGGTGGCAGCGGCGACCTGTCGGACACGTCGTTCATCCAGGGCCTGCCGTCGTTCCTCGCGCTGCCGTTCAAGACCGGGTTCGCGAACGCGATCGACCTGGTCTTCCTCATCGCCGCGTGCGCGGCGGCGATCGGGTTCCTCGTGTTCCTGTTCCTGCCGCAGCTGGCGCTGAGCAACAAGTCGGGCATCCAGGCCCGCCAGGCGGCCGCCCAGACCGCCGGCGAGCCGGAGGCCGACGCCGCCGGTGAGCAGGCGGCCCAGGCGGCGGGCGCCGCGGCCCCCACCTCCACCTCGCCGCCGGCCGGCCGGCCGGGAGACGCCGTCGCGGACGGCGGCGCACCGGAGGGCGAGGATGCCGCCCACCGCCGGCAGCAGGCCGGCCGGCACGAGGCGGGCGGCCACGTGCCCACCGGCCTGGCCTCCGTCCCCGCCGACCACCTGGGGGACGGCGCCGGCCGACCGCGCGACTGAGCACCCACCCACGACGCAGGCCCCTCCCCGCACCCGCGGGGAGGGGCCTGCGTCGTCCTCGGCGGTGCACCGTGTCGGCCACCGGCCGGTGGGTCAGGGCGTGAAGACGGCCCGGACGCAGCCGTCCTCCTTGTCCTTGAACATGCGGTAGCCGCGCGCCGCGTCCTCCAGCGGCATGACGTGCGTGGCCAGGTGCTCGGTGACCAGCTCGCCGCGGCGCATGTGCTCGAGGATGCGCGGCGTGTAGCGCTGGCCGTGCACCTGCGCGCCGCGCAGGGTGAGCCCCTTGTTCATCGCCGCACCGAGCGGGAACTTGTCCACCGGGCCGGCGAAGACGCCGAGGACGAAGACACTGCCGCCCTTGCGGCAGGCCGTGATCGCCTCGCGGACGGCGCTCGGCCGGTCGGTCTGCAGCCGCAGCTGCTGCTTGACCTGGTCGTAGAGGCCGTGGACGCCGGGGCTGTGCGCCTCCATGCCCACCGCCTCGATGCAGACGTCGGGCCCGCGGCCGCCGGTGCGCTCGCGCAGCTCGGCCATCACGTCGGTGGCCGAGTAGTCGATGACCTCGGCACCGACGTGCTGCTGCACCTGCGCCAGCCGCTCGGGGAGCCGGTCGATCACGTACACCTGCTCGGCGCCGAGCAGCATCGCCGCCCGCGCGGCCATCTGCCCGACCCCGCCGGCGCCCCAGACGGCCACCGTGTCACCGGGCTTCGTCCCGGCCATGTCCGCGCCCATCCACCCGGTGGAGACCGCGTCGGAGGCGAACAGCGCCCGCTCGTCGCTGACCTCGTCGGGGATCACGAAGCTGCCGACGTCGGCGTAGGGCACCCGGACGTACTCCGCGTGCGACCCGGCGTACCCGCCCATCGCGTGCGAGTAGCCGAAGCAGCCGCCGGGGCTCTGGCCCCACAGCCCCTCGGTGATCCCCGGGTTCGGGTTGCCGTTGTCGCACAGCGAGTACAGCTCCTGCCGGCAGTACCAGCACGAGCCGCAGGCGATGAAGGAGTTGACGACGACGCGGTCGCCGACGCGGCGGTCCCGGACGCCGGGGCCGACCTCCACGACCTCCCCCATGAACTCGTGGCCGAGCACGTCACCGACCCGCATCGCGGGGATGTAGCCGCCGAGCAGGTGCAGGTCCGAGCCGCAGGTCGTCGTCCGGCGCACCCGCAGGATCACGTCGTGGTCGTTGAGGACCTGCGGGTCCGGGACGGTCTCGACCGACACCTCGTTCACGCCGGTCCAGGTCGCGGCCCTCACAGCACACCCTCCCGCGGAGCCGCCTGTGCGGCGCCCTCCAGCGCGGCACCCTGCGGGGTGGCCGCACGCCTCCCGTGCGGCTGCGGGTCCACCCGCAGCACCTCGCCGACCTCGAGCAGCGCCTTGGCCTCGCGCAGCGCGGCGCGCAGGTCGCCGACCTCGTCCTCGGAGGGCGTGCCGCGGTACCGGGCGGCCAGCTCGGCGCCGCGGTCGCCGGGAGCCGCGGTCACGCGCACCTCGATGCGGTCGCCGAGCGCGGCCAGCGGTGGCAGGGCCGCGGCCTCGACGTCGGCCGGGTCGCGCAGCACGGTCACCGCCCGCCAGCGGCGGGCGGCGCGCTCCGGGGCGTCGGTCACCGACGCCTGGCCGACCCCGGGCAGGCGGACGTGCTGCACCCCGCGCAGCAGCGCACCACCCGCCTGCGCGGCCCACCCGGTCGCCCGGCCGAGCACCTGGTCCAGGTCCATGGGTCCTCCCTCGGGCACCCCTCCGGCGCCTCCGGTGCACGGCTACCCGGCCGGTGCGGCTGCCCAACCGGACGGCTGCCGGACCGGACGGCTGCCGGACCGGACGGCGTCGTCCGCGGGCCTATCGTGGGCCGGTCGGGCGCCGCGCCCGCGCTCCTCGCCACCGTCGTCCGTGGAGGCCCCTCGTGTCCCCCTCGCTCATCCTGTCCCGGCGCGACCTGGACTTCCTGCTCCACGAGTGGCTGGAGATCGAGACGCTGACCAAGCGGGCCCGCTTCGCCGAGCACTCGCGGGAGACCTTCGACGCGGTGATGGACCTCGCCGAGGAGATCGCCACCGAGCACTTCGCGCCGCACAACCGCACGGCCGACGAGAACGAGCCGCGGTTCGTCGACGGCCGGGTGGAGATGATCCCCGAGGTCGCGCAGGCGCTCGCGGTGTTCCGCGAGTCGGGGATCATGGCCGGCACCTTCGACGAGGAGTACGGCGGCATGCAGCTGCCGCAGACCGTCGGGCAGGCGGCCTTCGCCTGGTTCAAGGCGGCCAACGTCGGGACGTCGAGCTACCCGTTCCTGACCATGGGCAACGCGCGGCTGCTGCTCGCGCACGGCTCGCAGGAGCAGAAGGACACCTGGGTGCGGCCGATGCTCGAGGGCCGCTGGTTCGGCACGATGGCGCTCTCGGAGCCGCAGGCCGGGTCCTCGCTGGCCGACATCACCACCCGCGCCGAGCCGCAGGACGACGGCACGTACCGGCTGACCGGCAACAAGATGTGGATCTCGGCCGGCGACCACGAGCTGACCGAGAACATCGTCCACCTGGTGCTCGCCAAGATCCCCGGCGGTCCGCCCGGGGTGAAGGGCATCTCGCTGTTCATCGTGCCCAAGGTGCTGGTGCGCGGGGACGGCTCGCTCGGCGAGCGCAACGACGTCGTCCTGGCCGGGCTCAACCACAAGATGGGCTACCGCGGGACGACGAACACCCTGCTCAACTTCGGCGAGGGCGTGCACACCCCCGGCGGGCGGGCCGGCGCCGTCGGCTACCTGGTGGGCGAGCCGCACAAGGGGCTCTCCTACATGTTCCACATGATGAACGAGGCGCGGATCGGCGTCGGGATGGGCGCGACCGTGCTCGGCTACACCGGCTGGCTGCACGCGCTGGAGTACGCCCGCACCCGCACCCAGGGCCGCTCGGCGAGCAGCAAGGACCCGTCCTCGCCGATGGTGCGGCTGGTCGACCACGCCGACGTGCGCCGCATGCTGCTGGCCGCCAAGAGCTACGCCCAGGGTGGTCTGGCGCTGGGCCTGTACTGCGCGCGCCTGGTCGACGAGGAGAAGACCGCCGAGACGCAGGAGGAGCGCGAGCGGGCCCACCTGCTCCTCGACACGCTGACGCCCATCGCCAAGGCGTGGCCCTCGCAGTGGGGTCCGGTGGCCGACGACCTGGCCATCCAGGTGCACGGTGGCGCCGGCTACACCCGCGACTACCCGGTCGAGCAGTTCTACCGCGACAACCGGCTCAACCCGATCCACGAGGGCACCAACGGCATCCAGGCCCTCGACCTGCTCGGCCGCAAGGTCACCGTGCACGGCGGGGCCGGGCTGCGGCTGCTCGCCGAGACGATCGGCGCGACGACGCGGCGGGCGGCCGGCACGCCGTTCGCCGGCCTGGCCGCCGACGTCGACGCCGCGCTCGCCCGGCTGGTCGCGGTGACCGGCACGCTGTGGGGCGCCGGCGACCCGGCGCTGGCCCTGGCCAACGCCAGCGCCTACCTCGACGCCGCCGGGCACACGGTCGTCGCGTGGCTGTGGCTGGAGCAGGCGCTGGCCACCCGGGACGAGACGAGCGACTTCCACGAGGGCAAGCGCGCGGCGGCGCGGTTCTTCCAGCGCTGGGAGCTGCCGAAGGTGCACACCTGGCTGGACCTGCTGGAGTCCCTGGACCGGACGGTGCTCGACACCCCCGACGCCCACCTGTAGCCCCACCCCGACCGGCCGGCCCCCGGACACACCGGCGCCCCGCGACTCCGGACAGGAGGCGCGGGGCGCAGGAGGTCGTGTGCACGGCCCCTCGCAGGGGCCCGCGCCGAGCGGAGCGAGGCGTGGGGGGCGAGTGGGTCCTTCCTCAGGCGGCGCGGGCCCCCACGGGCTCGGCGGCCCGGGCGGGAGCCGGCGAGGCCGCAGCCCGCTGCTCGCGCTCGTAGCGCGCGGTCGTCGAGGTGCCCATCGCGATCACCAGTCCGGTCAGGACGAGGAACCCGACCAGGGCGACAGCCGGCCACAACACCATCTCGAACGTCCCCTTGCTCTCCGTCTCGCAGCCGCGGATCCGGAACCCGCCGGCATCGTCAGGGTCTCCAGTCCCCCGTCCGGCACCGTCTCAACCATCGTCGGTGCTGTTCACCTGCCGGTCGGTGACCGTTCTCACCCGCCGGGGTGGGGGCGACCTGGCCGGGCTGCCGCCGTGGGCACGTGGTGTCATCGGACCGTGCCCGCCGGTCCCGGAACCCCCCGTACCGGTGCCGTGTCCACCCCGACGCCGACGCGCCCCGCCCTGCTGGTCCTCGCCCTGTCGCTGGCCGTGACGACGCTGTCGCTGCTGCAGAGCCTCGTGGTCCCCGTCCTCGGCCCCATCGGCGAGCAGCTCGGCGTCTCCCCCGCGGCTGCCGGGTGGGTGCTGACCGCCAACCTGCTGGCCGCCGCCGTCCTCACGCCGGTGCTCGGCCGGCTCGGCGACACCCGCGGCGAGCGGCCGGTCATCCTCGGCATCCTGGCCGCCGTCGCGCTGGGCACCCTGCTGGCCATCGTCACCCGGTCGCTGCCCCTGCTGATCGTGGCCCGCGTGCTGCAGGGCTCCTCCTACGGGCTGTTCCCGCTGTCGATCAGCGTGCTGCGGCGGGAGCTGCCGCCGGAACGGCTGAGCGTGGCGATGTCCGTCGTCAGCAGCACGCTCGGTGTCGGCGGCGTCGTGGGGCTGGTGGCGGCCGGGCTGCTCACCGGCGACGGCGGCGACTACCACCGGCCCTTCTGGATCGGGCTGGGTGTGGCGCTGGTGTCGCTGGCGCTGGCCGCCGTCCTGCTGCCCCACCGCCCGGCGACGGCCACCGGCGGGGTCGACTGGGCCGGGGCCGTCGTGCTGGGCATCGGCCTGGTCCTGCTGCTCCTGCCGGTCTCCCAGGGCAACGGCTGGGGCTGGACCTCCTCCGCCACGCTCGGCTGCGCGGCCGCGGCGGTCGCCGTGCTGGGCGGCTGGGTGCTGCTGCAGCGCAGGCGCGCGCAGCCCCTGGTGCGCCCGGCGCTGCTGACCGACCCGCGGATGCTGGTGCCCAACCTCGCCGGGTTGCTGACCGGTGTCGGGCTGTTCGTCTCGTTCCTCGCCCTCATGCAGTACGTGCAGACGCCGCCCGCGGCCGGCTACGGCTTCGGCGCCGGGGTGCTCGAGGCCGCCGTCGTCTACCTCCTGCCCGGCGGCGTGGTGGGCATCCTGCTGGCGCCGGTGGCGGGCACGGTCGTGGACCGGCTCGGTCCCCTGCCGACGCTGCTCAGCGGGGCGGCCGCCGGTGTCGCCGGCTTCGCCGTGTTCGCGCTGGGCCGGTCGCAGCCCTGGCTGGTCGTGACCGCGGGGCTGCTCAGCCAGGTCTGGGTCACCGTGGTGTACGCGGCGCTGCCGACCCTGGTCGTCCGGGCGGTCCGGCGCAGCGAGACCGGGGTGGCCAACGCGGTCAACTCCATCGCGCGCTCGCTGGGCCAGGCGGTCGGCAGCACGCTCACCGTCGCGCTGCTGGGCGCCGCGCTGGACCCGGCCACCGGGTTCCCCCGAGCGTCGGCGTTCACCGGGGTGGCGGTGCTCGGCACGGCGGCCGCCGCGGGCGTCGCGCTGGTCAGCCTCGTGGGGATGGTGCAGGCCCGCCGCCGTGGCCCGGGCGACCCCGACGACCTGGCCGACGTCGAGCACGCGACGGCGCGCGCCGGCGAGTGGTCGCCGGTCTCGGGCATCCGCTGAGGTCCCGGGCGCGACGCGCCCGGTGATCACGGGGCTGCATGGAAGTGGTCCGTCCGGGGAACCGATCACCCGATCCGCACCCCCTGCACCGGAGGACGACGATGGCCCGTTCCCACGGCTCCCGCGCCGCGAGCACCGAGGCGTCGAAGCAGGCACGGTTCTCCGGCAACAGCGCCGGCGACCCCGTGCCGCACGACGACAAGATCAACTCGACCCGCTTCGACAACGCGCCGCGCGGGACCGACACCAAGCCCACCTTCTTCGGCACGGTCAAGCGGACCGTGAAGGAGTTCAGCGAGGACAACCTCACCGACTGGGCGGCCTCGCTCACCTACTACGGCGTCCTCGCGCTGTTCCCGGCGCTCATCGCGCTGACCTCGATCGTGGGCCTGCTGACGACCCCGCAGCAGCTCACCGACGCGCTGACCACCGTCGTCCCCGCGAGCGCCGCGGACACCCTGGGCCCGGTCATCGAGCAGGTCGCCGGCAGCCAGAGCACCGCCGGCCTCGGCCTGGTCATCGGTCTGGTCGGCGCGATCTGGTCGGCGTCGGGCTACGTGGGCGCCTTCACCCGCGCCTCGAACGTCGTCTACGAGACGCCCGAGGGTCGCAAGATCTGGAAGCTCAAGCCGCTGCAGCTGCTGGTCACCCTGATCGGCATCCTGTTCGCCGCCGTCATCGTGGCGATGCTGGTGCTCAGCGGCCCGGTGGTGGAGGCCATCGGCTCGGCCATCGGCCTGGGCAGCACCGCGCTGACCGTGTGGAACGTCGTCAAGTGGCCGGTGATCCTCGTGATCCTCGCGCTGATGATCGCCGTCCTCTACTACTCGACGCCGAACGTCAAGCTGCGCGGGTTCCGCTTCATCAGCCCCGGCGCCGGCGTGGCGATCCTGGTCGCGGTCGTGGCCTCGGCCGCGTTCGCGTTCTACGTCGCCAACTTCGGCAGCTACAACAAGACCTACGGCGCGCTGGCCGGCGTGGTCGTGTTCCTCATCTGGTTCTGGCTGATCAACCTGGCGCTGCTGTTCGGCATCGAGTTCGACGCCGAGAAGGAGCGCACCAAGGAGCTCCAGGAGGGCGTCCCGGGGGCCGAGAAGGAGATCCAGCTCGACGCCCGCGCCGAGCCCAAGCCCCGCAACACCAACTGAACCCAGCACGTGCCGGTGGCCCCCTCCCCGGCCCGGGAGGGGGCCACCGGCGTGTCAGCGGGCGGTCGGCGGGCCGTCGCCGCGGCGGGCCGGCGGAGTCCGCTCGACGGCGGCGGCCACCGCGGCCAGCCCGCGGCTGACCACCGTCCCGGCCGGCGCCAGCGGGCCCGGCACCCGGCGGACGACGGCGTCGACGAGGTCGCGGCTGCGGTCGAGCAGCGACAGCGGCAGGCCCGACAGGGCGTTGCCGGGCGGCCGGCGCGACACCGTGGGGTGCGGGCGGGTCGGTGCGACCCGTCGGACCAGCGCCCACTGCCGGCCCAGGCGGCGCAGCTCGGCGGGGTCGAGGCGTTCCTGCAGCCGCGGGAGCAGCAGGTCCTCCTCGTCGCGGACGTCCTCCTGCAGCACCTTGACGAGCCGGGCCAGCCGGGCGGGCCGATCCGGGTGGTCGACACCGCCCTCCTCCAGCGCGGCGACGAGCTCGTTGACCTCCTGGTGCTCGGTCTCGATGCGGCGGGTGAGCTCGTCGCCGTCGGTCAGCACCCGGCGGATGACCGGCCACAGGACGGTCTCCTCGGCGAAGGCGTGGCTGAACACCAGCCGGTCGATGCGGGTGAGCACCTCCTCCTGGGCGCGGCCGGTGCTGCCGTCGAGCTTGCGCAGGAGCCGGTCGAGCTGCTCGTGGTCGTCGCGCTGGCGCACCAGCACGCTGCCGGAGCCGCCCAGCTCCTCGTCGGTCTGGTCGGCGATCGATCGGGGCACGGGGCCCTCCTCCGGGTCGTGCGGACGGAACTCGGGGTTCCTGCCCGGATCCGTCCGCCCACATGCCCGGGCGCCGGTTGTGCCGCTGGTCACCGGGTAGGGCGGGCGGACGGGACGCCGTCGTCCCCGCCGTGAGGAGGCAGACCCGTGGGTGACCGGACCGCCGTGACGTCGGACTTCTACGAGCTCGAGGCGCTGCTGGACGACCAGGACCGCGAGACGCTGCACCGCGTCCGCGCGTTCATGGACGAGCAGGTCGAGCCGATCATCAACGAGTACTGGACCCGCGCCCAGTTCCCGCGCCAGCTGATCCCCGGGATCGCCGAGCTGGGCATCGCCGGCGCCCAGTACTCCGGCTACGGCTGCCCCGGCCGCTCGTCGCTGTTCGACGGCATGGTCTCGATGGAGCTGGGCCGCGGCGACCCCTCGGTGGCCACGTTCATGGGCGTCCACGGCGGCCTGGCCATGGGCACGCTGCAGCTGTGCGCCTCCGACGAGCAGAAGGAGCGCTGGCTCCCGGCGATGGCCCGCATGGAGCTGATCGGCGCCTTCGGCCTCACCGAGCCCGAGCACGGCTCCGACGTCGCCCGCGGCATCCAGACCACGGCCCGCCGCGACGGGGACGAGTGGGTGCTCGACGGGCAGAAGAAGTGGATCGGCAACGGCAGCTTCGCCGACCTGGTCATCATCTGGGCGCGCGACGTCGACACCGACCGCGTGCTCGGCTTCGTCCTCGAGCAGCCCACCCCCGGGTTCAGCGCGGTCGACCTCGAGGACAAGATCGCGCTGCGCGCGGTGCAGAACGCGCTGATCACCCTCGACGGCGTCCGGGTGCCCGAGGAGAACCGGCTGCAGAACGCCAACAGCTTCCGCGACACCGCCAACGTGCTGCGGGCGACCCGGGTCAGCGTGGCGTGGTCGGCGGTGGGCTGCTCGCGCGGCGCCTACGAGCACGCGCTGCGCTACGCCCTGGAGCGCGACCAGTTCGGCCGGTCGATCACCTCCTTCCAGCTCGTGCAGGACCTGCTGTTCCGGATGCTGGGCAACATCACCGCCTCGGCCGCGCTGTGCGCCCGGGCCTCCCAGCTGCAGGACTGCGGGATGCTGCGCGACGAGCACGCCTCGATGGCGAAGGGCTACTCCACGATGCGCATGCGCGAGACCGTCGGCTGGGCCCGCGAACTGATGGGCGGCAACGGCATCCTGCTGGAGAACCACGTGGGCCGGTTCGTGGCCGACGCCGAGGCGATCTACTCCTACGAGGGCACCCGCGAGGTCAACAGCCTCATCGTCGGCCGCGCGATCACCGGCACCAGCGCCATCACGTGATCAAGGACCCCCGCGCCCCCCACCGCTCGCGAGCTCGTGGCGGGCCCCTGCGCGGGGGCCGTCAGCGGCCGTCCCACCACTGGGCGGCGGCCTCGGCCGGGGTGCGGCCGTCGATGGCCACGGCCCGGTTGAGCCGGATCAGGTCGAACGTCGTGAGCTGGGCGCTGACCGCGTCGAGCGCCGTGCGCAGCCGCTCGCCGGCCCGCTCGAGCACCGCCGTCCGCACGACGGGCACCACGTTCTCGCGCGGCTGCAGCGACCGGTCGTCGCGCAGCAGCAGCAGCGAGGCGTCGAGGAGGTGGGCGTCGGTCGTCTCCAGCATGCCGACGTCGACCTGCCCGGTGAGCAGCGCCTCGACGGTGGCCGCCCGCGACGGCATGCTGCGGACGGCGGCGAACTCCAGGCCGTAGACCTCGCGCAGGCCGGGCAGGCAGAAGTGCCGCTCGGCGCACTCGGGCGGTCCGCCGAACACCAGCCCGGGAGCCACCGCGGCCAGCTGCGAGAGCGTGGTCATCCCGTGCTGCTCGGCGAGCTCGGTGAGGACGACGAAGCCGTTCTGGTCCTCGGCCGCCGCGGCGGCGGTCACGGTCATCCCCCGCGGCGCGAGGTCGCGCGCCAGCTCGTCCCGCAGCACGGCCGGGTCGGCGCTGCTCGACCCCGCGCCGGACTCCAGGAACTCCGACGCGGTGCCGAGGTAGTCGACGACGACGTCGACCACGCCCTGCTCCACCGCCGGGAGGACCACCTCCCGCGTGCCGATGCCGTGCTCCACCGACACCGCCAGCCCGGCCCGGCGCAGCCCCTCGGCGTACACCTCCGCCAGCGTCTGGTTCTCGGGGAAGTCGTAGGAGGCGACGCGGACGACGTCCTCCGCCGCCGGGGCGGGGTCGGCGGGCGTGTCGCCGCAACCGCACACGGCCAGCGTCAGGAGCAGCACGGCGGCGAGCACTCGGCCCCGCATCGCAGACCCCCTCCAGGAGGCGGCGCCCCGCGGTGGAGCCGCCCACGGCCCCCGTGCAGGGGCCCGCCGCGAACGTGCGAGTGGTGGGGCACGGGGGTCCTTCGTCACGCTAGCCCGCGCACGGGACCAAGGTCGATGGTCTTGCGGACGCATCGGGTGCAGCATCGGCGGGCATGGCGGCCACGACAGGGACGCCGGCGGCGCAGGTACCCGCACCGCGGGCCCCCGCGGCGCCGGCCTCGGCGGTGGGGGGCGTCCGTCGCCCCGACCCACCGCCGATCCAGCGCGTCCACCGCCGCCGCCGGCCCTCCGGTGAGCCGCCGCCGCTGCCGCGGCACCTCAACGCCTCCGGCAAGTGGTGGCTGGGCCTGAGCGCCGTCGTGCTCGTCAGCTGGGTCGTCGTCGTCGCCACCGGCAGCGCGGCGTTCTTCGACCTGGTCGACACCCGGGTCCTGCAGGCGATCAGCACGATCCGCTCCCCCGGGCTCACCGAGGTCGCCGAGGTCGCCGGCGTCCTCGCCACCGGCCGGGCGATCCACGTGCTGTGGGTGGTCGACCTGGTCGCCCTGGCCGTCTTCCGGCGCTGGCGGCACCTGTTCGTGTGGCTCGGCGTCGGCATCGTCGTCATCAACACCGCCGCCACCGCGGCGTCCGCGCTGCAGCGGCCGCGGCCCTACGAGGTGGAGGTGCTCGGCCCGTGGTCGGGCTTCTCCATGCCGTCGGTGCCGATGACCGTCCTGGCCACCCTGCTGGTCAGCACCCTGTACTCGCTGGTCCCCGCGGGCCGTGCGCGCGGCATCGGCAAGTGGGTGGTGTGCGGCCTGCTGGTGGTCACCGCCGCCTCGCGGCTCTACCTGGCCCAAGACCACCCCACCGACGTCCTCGCCGGCGTCGTCCTCGGGGTGGCGGCCCCGCTGGCCGCGTTCCGGATGCTGACGCCGAACGAGGTCTACCCGGTCGTCTACCGGCGCGGCAGCCCGGCGCACCTGGACGTCTCGGGCGCGCGCGGGGAGGCCATCGTCCGGGCGCTGCAGGACCAGCTGGGGCTGGTGGCCACGGCGGTCGCGCCCTTCGGCCTGGCCGGGTCGGGCGGCTCCACCCCGCTGAGGATCAGCGTCAAGGCCCCCGACGCCGCGGAGCAGGACGAGAGCTGCGTCTTCGGCAAGCTCTACGCCGCCACGCACGTCCGCTCCGACCGCTGGTTCAAGCTCGGCCGCACGCTGCTCTACGGCCGGCTGGAGGACGAGAAGCCCTACCACAGCGTCCGCCGGCTGGTGCAGTACGAGGACTACGTGCTGCGGCTGCTCTCCGACGCCGGGCTCCCCGTCCCGCACCCGCTGGGCATCGTGGAGATCACCCCGGAGCGCGAGTACCTGCTGGTCGCCGAGTTCCTCCAGGGCGCCCGCGAGATCGGCGACCCCGAGACGGTCGTGGACGACGCCGTCATCGACCAGGGCCTGGCCGTCGTCCGGCGGCTGTGGGAGGTCGGCGTGGCCCACCGCGACATCAAGCCGGCCAACGTGATGGTGCGCGACGGCACGCTGTTCCTCATCGACTCGGCCTTCGCCGAGGTGCGGCCCAGCCCGTGGCGGGAGGCCGTGGACCTGGCCAACATGATGCTGGTCCTGGCGCTGGCCACCGACGCCGAGCGCGTGTACGCCCGGGCCCGGGTGTACTTCTCCGACGAGGAGATCGCCGAGGCGTTCGCGGCCACCCGCGGGCTGACCATGCCCTCGCAGCTGCGCCGGATGCTGCGGGCGCAGGGCCGCGACCTGCACGCGGAGTTCCTCCGGCTGCTGCCCTACCGGCTGCCGCCCGTGCGCATCCAGCGGTGGACCTGGCGCCGCGTCGGGCTGAGCCTGGTCACCGGGCTGGCGCTGCTGCTCGCCGTCGCCGTCGGGGTCGACCTGCTCGGGTCGCCGCTGTGAGCCGGGCCCGGCGCACCGCCGCGGCGGTCGCCCTGCTCGCCGCCCCGCTGTCGGCCGCCGCCTGCGGCGGCGGCAGCACCAGCGTCAGCGACGAGCTGCCGGCGTGCGCGAGCGGGGACGACGCGACCGCGGCCCACGGCGTCGTCCTCATGGCGCAGGCGGTGCCGACGGCAGCCTGGGTGCCGTGCGTGGAGAGCGTGCCCGTGGGCTGGACCTTCGCCGGTCTCGACGCGCACTCCGGCGGTGCGCGGTTCTGGCTGGACTCCGACCGCGACGGCACGCACGCCATCGAGGTGGCCCTGGACGCCGGCTGCGACACCGGCGGCGCGACCGAGATCCCCAGCGAGCGGGAGGACCTGCGCCGCTTCGAGCGGGTGACCCAGGTGACCCCGCAGTACCACGGCCGGCGCTACTACGTCTTCGACGGCGGCTGCACCACGATCACCTTCCGGCTCACCGGGGAGAACCGGGGCGAGCCCCTCGCGCTGGCCACGCAGAGCCTCGGCGTCGTCAGCCGCGAGGAGCTCGCCGGGCAGGTCCAGCAGGAGAGCGGCGGCCGGCTGCAGCTCGACCCGCCCGCCGACCAGGGAGGCCCGGCATGACCGCCGTCGCACCGCAGGCCCCGCCCACCCGGCCGCCGAGGGGGAAGCCCCTGTGGCGGCGCGTCGTGCCCCCGCTGCTCTCCCTCGTCCTGGTCGCCGCCGTCTTCTTCTGGTTCCTGCCGCAGTTCACCAGCCTGTCCGACGTCTGGTCCGCCGTGGCGGCCATGACCTGGGCCGAGCTGGCGCTGCTGGGGATCGCCACGCTGTGGAACCTGGCCACCTACCAGTTCGTGATGGTCGTGACCATGCCCGGCCTGCGGCTGCGGGAGGCCACGGTCTCGACGCTGACCACGACCGCCGTGTCGAACACCGTGATCGGCGGCGCGGCCATCTCCCTCGGGCTGACCTACGGCATGAACTCCTCGTGGGGCTTCTCCCGCTCCCGGACGTCGGTGATGCTGCTGCTGTCGGGGCTCTGGAACAACTTCGCCAAGCTGGCGCTGCCGGTGCTCGCCCTGTCCCTGCTGGCCCTCACCTCCACGCCGACCACCGGCCGGCTCCTCGCCGGTCTGGCCGGTCTGGCCGGGCTGGTCGCCGCCGTGGTCCTGCTGGGCCTGCTGCTGCGCAGCCGGGAGAGCGCGGCCCGGATCGGCAGGGGCGCGGGCCGGGTGGCCTCGGCCGTCCTGCGGCCGCTCGGCCGGCCGCCCGTGCACGGCTGGGACCTCGCGACGACGAAGTTCCGCGACCGGACGGCGCTGCTGCTGCGCGCCCGCTGGCACTGGCTGACCCTCGCGACCGTGGTCAGCCAGCTCTCGCTGTTCCTCGTGCTGGTGGTCGCGCTGCGCGCCGTGGGCGTCACCGCCGCGCAGGTCGGCGTCGTGGAGGCGCTGGCGGTCTTCGCCTTCGCCCGGCTGCTGACCGCCGTCCCCTTCACCCCGGGCGGGCTGGGCGTCATCGAGCTGGCGCTCATCACCGGTCTCTCCGCGGCCGGCGGCGACCGGGCCCTGGTGGCGGCGGCGGTGCTGGTGTTCCGGGCGCTCACCTACGTGCTGCCCATCCCGCTGGGCCTGGGCACCTACGTGTTCTGGCGGCAGAACCGCTCGTGGCGGCGGGAGCCGAACACGGCACCGCGCACGGAGCTGGTGCCGGAGACGGTGTGAGCGGACCGGCGGTCAGGCCGCGCACGATCACGCGGCGGGGCCACGACGCCGTCCTGGCCGCGGTCGGCGCCGTCGTGCTCGTCCTGGCCGCGCTCCCGGTCGAGCGGACGTCGGTACCCGCGGCCGAGACGGCGGTGTTCCGGGCGGTCAACGGCGTCGACGTGCTCCCGTTCGTGCTCGTCTGGCCGGTGATGCAGCTGGGCAACGTCCTGGTGGTGCCCGCCAGCGCGCTGGTCGCCGCCGCGCTGCGCCGCTGGCGGTTCGCGGCGGGGCTGCTGCTGGCCGGGATCGGCACCTACCTCGCGGCCAAGGTGGTCAAGGACGTGGTGGTGCGGGGCCGGCCCGCCGGCCTGCTCGACGACGTCGTCGTCCGCGGGGCCGCCGCGCAGGGCCGCGGCTTCCTCTCCGGCCACGCCGCCGTCGTCGCCACCGTGCTGACCGTGGCCTGGCCGTGGCTGGGGCGCCGGGGGCGGATCGCCGGGGTCCTGCTCGCCGCGGCGGTGTGCCTGGCGCGCGTGCACGTGGCGGCGCACCTGCCGCTCGACGTCGTCGGCGGCGTGGGGCTCGGCCTGCTCGTGGGGGGACTGGTCCGTCTCCTGCTCGGGCGGCCGGGCTGATGCTGGTCGACTCCCGTCGCGGGCTGTGGGTCAGCGCGGCGCTGCTGGCCGGGGCCGGGGCCGTCGGCGTGCTGGTGGCCCTGCCGGCCACGCGCCCGGCGGTGCAGGCGGTGGACGACGCGGTGTGGGAGTGGGTCGGCGCGCACCGCAGCGGGCCGGCCACCGCGGTGGCGGTCGCGTTCTCCTGGCTGGGCAGCGCGTGGGTGAACTGGCCGCTGCGGGTCGCGGCGGTCCTGCTGCTGGCCTGGCGGCGGCACTGGGCCCGCGTGCTCGCGTTCACCCTCGCGGTGGTCAGCAGCGAGGCCGCGATCGGCCCGGTCAAGGCCGCCTTCGACCGCCCCCGTCCCCCGGGGTCGCTGATCGCGACGTCGGCGGCCTCGTTCCCCTCCGGGCACGCCATCGCCGGCGCGGTGACCGCGGTCGGGCTGGTGCTGGTGCTCGCGCCGCCGGGACCGGCCCGGTGGCGCTGGGAGGTGTGGGCGGTGGTGTTCTCCACGGTCATGGCGCTGTCGCGGGTGTACCTGCGCGCGCACTGGCTCTCCGACACCGTCGCCGGGGCGCTGCTGGGCGCCGGCCTGGCCCTGGGGTGGCCCGCGCTCGTGACGGCCGCGCGCGACCGGCACGCCCGCGGCGCCCGGGCGTCCCCCTGAGCGGGACGCCCGGCCACCGGGCACCGGCACCGGAACGCACGTGTGCCCGGTCCCACCCGGCGGGTAGGGCCCCCTGCGGGGCGTCCGCCCCCCGCCGCAGGGAAGCCCCTGTGGTTGAGTGAACCGGCTCAGAGGCCTGCAGCGACACCAGGAGAACCGGGATGACCACCACTGCTCCCCGCCCCTCCCCCGACTCACCGCGCCCGCGTCCCGCGCCCGTCGGCGACACCGGCCCGGCGGAGTCGCCGGAGGCGTCGGATGCGGTCATGGGGCTGGACATGGTGCTCGTCGACGGCGCGCGCGGCCCGCTGCGGCGGATGATCCCGCCGGCGCGGACCGTGGGCCGGCTCGGGGCCGCGCTGGTGCGCAAGCCCGACGTCGTGGCCCGCCGCTCCGGTGAGCTGGTGCGCGAGCTGGGCGGGATCCTCTCCGGCCGCTCCGAGGTCGCGCCCAACCCCAAGGACCGCCGCTACGCCGACCCCGCGTGGGCGGGCAACCCGCTGCTCAAGCGGCTCATGCAGGCGCACATCGCGGCGGCGCAGACCGCGGCCGGGCTCGTCGAGGACGCCGACCTCGAGTGGCAGGACGACGAGCGGATCCGCTTCACCCTCACCAACGTCGTCGACGCGCTGGCGCCCAGCAACAGCCTGCTCAACCCGCTGCTGTGGAAGGCGGTCATCGACACCGGCGGCCGCAACGCGGTCAGCGGCGTGCGCCGCCTGGTCGGCGACCTCGCGTCCGCGCCACGGGTGCCCTCGATGGTGGAGCCCGACGCCTTCACCGTCGGTGAGGACCTCGCCGTCACCCCGGGCGCGGTGGTCCTGCGGACGCCGGTGTTCGAGCTGATCCAGTACCGGCCGACGACCGAGACCGTGCGCAGCGTGCCGCTGGTGATCGTGCCCCCGACGATCAACAAGTACTACGTCACCGACCTCGCGCCCGGCCGCAGCATCGTCGAGCACTACGTGTCCGCCGGCCAGCAGGTCTTCATGATCAGCTGGCGCAACCCCGACGAGCGGCACGCCGACTGGGGCCTGGACGCCTACGGGCAGGCCGTCCTCGACGCGATGGACGCCGCGGAGAAGATCACCGGCAGCGACAAGGTGGCCCTGCAGGGCTTCTGCTCCGGCGGCATCATCCAGGCGATGGTGCTCGCCCACCTCGCGGCCACCGGCGCGCTGCAGCGGGTGGCCGCCTCCAGCTACGCCGTCACCGTCCTCGACTGGTCGCACGCCGGCACGATCGGCGCGCTCATGGACGAGGAGGCGGTGCGCGACGCCACCGAGAAGTCGCGGAAGAGGGGCTACCTCGACGGCGCCACGCTGGCCGAGGTGTTCGCCTGGCTGCGGCCCAACGACCTGGTGTGGAACTACTGGGTCAACAACTACCTGCAGGGCAAGCCGCCGCCGGCCTTCGACATCCTCTACTGGAACGCCGACACCACCCGGATGACCGCGGCCCTGCACCGCGACTTCATCGACGTGTCGGTCGGCAACCTGCTGACCAAGCCGGGCGGGGCGACGATGCTCGGCTCGCCGGTCGACCTGTCCGCCGTCGACGTCGACGCCTACGTCACCGCCGGCATCGCCGACCACCTGTGCCCCTGGCAGTCCTGCTACCGCACGACGCAGCTGCTCGGCGGCCGCAGCCGGTTCGTCCTGTCCACCGCCGGCCACATCGCCTCGCTGGTCAACCCGCCGACCAACCCGAAGGCGTCGTTCCAGGTGGCCCCGCAGACCCCGGCCGACCCCGAGCAGTGGCTGGCCGTGGCGACGAAGGAGAAGGGCTCCTGGTGGCCGGACTTCATGGCGTGGCTGGGCGAGCGGGCCGGCGACGAGGTGCCCGCCCCGACCTCCCTGGGCAACGAGGAGCTGCCGCCGCTCACCGACGCGCCGGGGACGTATGTCTTCGACAAGTGAGGAACCGGGGCCGCGCGGCCGCCTGGTGAACCCGGCGCTCGCGGCCCGGGCGGGCACCGGTGAGCTCGTCCGGTCGGTCACCGTCTCCGGCCGCACCCTGCGGGTCTCGGTGCGCCGGGGGGACGGGTCGGCCCCGCCGCTGCTGCTGATGAACGGCATCGGGGCGAGCCTGGAGGTCCTGCAGCCCTTCGTCGACGAGCTCGACCAGCGGCGGACGGTGGTCCGGTTCGACGTCCCCGGCGTCGGCGGCTCCCCCCGGCCCGTCGTCCCCTACACGCTGGCCACGTTCACCCCGGTGCTGGCCGGGGTGCTCTGCGAGCTGGGGTACGACGGGCCGGTCGACGTCCTGGGGCTGTCCTGGGGCGGCGCGCTGGCGCAGCACTTCGCCGTCCAGCACCGCCGGCGCTGCCGCCGGCTGGTGCTGGCGGCCACCGGCACCGGCAGCCTGATGGTGCCCGCGCACCCGCGCGTGCTGGCCCGGATGCTGACCCCGCAGCGGCACCGCGACGCCCGCTACGCCGAGGAGGTCGCCGCGACGCTCTACGGCGGCACCGTCCGCACCGACCCGGCGATGGCGGCCCGCGTGCTGCACTCGGCCAGCCGGCTGGGGCCGCGGCGCGGCTACTACTACCAGCTGGCGGCCAGCGCGGGGTGGAGCAGCCTGCCGTTCCTGTCGCTCATCCGGCAGCGCACGCTGGTGGTCGCCGGCGACGACGACCCGATCATCCCGGTGGTCAACGCCAGGATCCTGGCCCGGGGCATCCCCCGCGCGCAGCTGCACCTCTACTCCGGCGGGCACCTGGCGCTGGTCACCGAGGCCGCGGAGCTGGCCCCGGTGGTCGAGCGCTTCCTCGACGCGGACTGAGACGCGGACCGGGACACGGAGCGGGACGCGGACCGAGGGGTCAGGGGCCGCAGGCGCTCCCGCCGTCGACGAACCCCTGCCGGAAGGAGTCGACGAGCTCGAACCCGGACAGCCCCGACCCCGGGACGACGGTCGGCTCGGTGGCGTACCGCAGCAGCACCACCGCGGCCTCGTCGACGTCCCCCGGGGAGACGGCCGGCACCGGCCCGTCGACGTGCCCGAGGCGCAGCTCGCGGGCCAGCCAGCCCACGGCGCACACCGAGGCGGTGACCGCGGCCGCGTCGTCGACCGGCAGGCCGCGCCGCCCGCGCACAGCCATGGCGTAGGGCAGCCCCAGCAGCGTCGTCACGGCGAAGTCGCCGACGTCCTCGTAGGCCGGCTGCAGCAGGCCGGCGGCGTCGTAGCGGACCGAGTCGTCCTCGGGGCACCACTGCAGGTCCCGCTCCGGGCCGGCGCCGCCGCAGACCGGCCCCGGCCCGTCGGCGGCCCGGACGGCGGGGACGTCGAGCCGCCCGCCCAGCGGCGCGGTGCCGGGGAAGCCGCGGGTGAGCGCCTGGTCCCAGAACGCGGCCAGCAGGTCGCCGCTGCCGGAGACGACGTCGCCGTAGGGCAGGTCACCGCCGTCGGCCGCCTCCCCCGGGCCGAACTCCTCCTCGGTGAAGACGCGCGAGGCGTCGAAGGCGGCGCAGGTCCGCGGGCCCTCGGCGTAGCCCTCCTGGAAGGCGGAGAGCTGGTCGAACAGCGACCCGTGCGCGTCCTCGGCGTCCGGTGAGGTGCCGACGGCGTCGCCGAAGTAGAGGTAGCCGAGCAGGTAGGGGTCGAGCTCCTCCGGCCGGACGGAGAAGTGGGCGGCCCCTCCGTCGACCACCCACCGGGTCCAGCCGCCGGCGAAGCACTCGGCCTGCGTCTCGGCGACGATCGACGGGTCGGCCAGCCCGGCCTGCTCCTGCACGGCGTGGCCGATCTCGTGCGCCATGACCTCGGCGACGACGAAGGGCCCGTAGTCGTCGGCCAGCCGGGCCAGCCACGCGCGGTCGTAGACGACGACGTCGTCCTCGCTGCAGTAGGAGGCGTTCTCGGCCAGGTCGTCGACGTCGTCGGAGAAGCACGGGCCGCCGGGCAGGTCGCCGGGGTCGGTCTCGCCGGGGTCGATCGACCAGAACCCCCCGTCGACCGCCCCGAACTCCTCGCCGTAGAGCCGCGGGTAGGTCCGGGCCCAGTACGCGAGGACGTCGGTGATGGCGTCGCGCGCGATCCGGTCGGTCCCGTCGCCCGCCTCGGCGAGGTGCACGCGCGGGCCGGCGTCGGTGCGCGCGCCACCGACCGGGGACGCCGTCCCGGCGACCGCGGTGGTGCACCCGCCGAGGGCCAGGGACGCGGCGAGGAGCACCCCGGCGGCGGGGCGGCGGACGCGCACGCGGGCTCCTCCGGGTCGGACGGCGGGGTCGGACGGCGGGCTCGGACGGCGTCCGGCTCGGGGACAGCAGGCTGCCGCGCGCCGCCCGCCCGGTCAACGGGACGGCTCCCCGCAGGTCAGGACGCCGGGGTGGCCTCCGGCAGCGCGCCCATCAGCGTGCCGGCGACGTCGGCCGGGAGCGGGCGGTGCAGCAGGTAGCCCTGCGCGAGGTCGCACGCCTGGGCGCGCAGCCGCTCGAGCTGAACCGGCTCCTCCACGCCCTCGGCGACGACGTCGAGGCCGAAGGTGTGCGCCGCGCTGATGATCAGGCCCACGAGCTCCCGCTGGCCGGGGTCGGGCGAGGCCACGAAGCTGCGGTCGATCTTGAGCGTGTCGACCGGCATGTGTCGCAGCTGCCCGATCGAGGTGTAGCCGGTGCCGAAGTCGTCGATGGCGATGGACACGCCCGTGGCCCGCAGCTCGGCCAGGTGCGTCATGGCGACCGGGTCGTCGACCAGGACCGTCTCGGTGACCTCGAGGACCAGCAGGCGCGGCGGCAGCCCGGAGGCGGCCAGCGCGTCGGCGACGTCGGCCACGACGCGCCGGTCGGTCAGGTGCCGGCCGGAGACGTTGACCGCCATGGTCGGCTCGGCGGCACCAGGGACGGCCGGCGACGCGGCCCGCCAGGCGGCGAGCTGCCGGGTGGCCTCGTGCAGCACCCAGCGGTCGAGGTCGCAGATCAGGCTCGAGCTCTCGGCGACGGGGATGAACGCGTCCGGTGGGACGACGGTGCCGTCGGCGCGCACCCAGCGCACCAGCGCCTCGTAGCCGCGCAGGTGCTGGTCGGCGACGTCGAGCACGGGCTGGTAGACCAGCCGCATCCCGCCGTCGGTGAGCGCCGCGGCGATCGCCGTCTCGGTCGCGGCGCGCGCGGCGAGCTGCCGGCGCAGGGCGTCGTCGAAGATCTCCGCCCGGCCGCGGCCGTGCTGCTTGGCGCGGTGGGCGGCGGTGTCGGCCTCGGCGAACAGCGCGTCGGCGTCGGCGCCGCCGTCCCGGCTGACCGCGATGCCGACGCTGGCGCCGATCTGCACCAGTCCGCCGACCTCGATCGGCTCGCTGAGCCCGGCGATGAGGCGCTCGGCGAGGTCCATGAGGTCCCGCTCGGTCTCGACCGGCTCCACCAGGACGACGAACTCGTCCCCGCCGAGGCGGCAGACGACGTCGCCCTGGCGGACCATCGCGCGCATCCGGGCGGCGACCTCGCGCAGCACGGTGTCGCCGGCGGCGTGGCCGTGGCCGTCGTTGACCGCCTTGAACCCGTCGAGGTCGACGAAGAGCAGACCGGTCATCGCCCCCGAGCGGCGGGCCCGGTGCAGCGCGGAGGTGACCAGGGTCAGGGCCTGGGCACGGTTGGGCAGCTCGGTCAGGGGGTCGTGCGTGGCCCGGTGGGCCAGCGCGAACTGCAGCTCCTCGCGCTGGCGGACCGAGGTGACGATCTGGCGGATCGAGGCGTGCACGACCTCGCCCAGCGGGCCGGGCAGCGGCTGGTTGAGCAGCGCGTCGTCGAGGTCCCCGCGGGCGACCGCCTGGGCCTGGTCCTGGATCCGGCGCAGGCCGGCGACGGCCTCGCCGAGGGCGGCCGACACGGTGCGCACCTCGCGCGGCCCGTGCACCTCGACCTCGACCAGCTCGCCCTCGCTGATCCGGGTGGCCTGGCCGGCGAGCAGTCCGAGCGAGCGCGACACGGTCCGGCCGAGCCAGACGGCGCCGAGCGCGGCCACCAGCAGCAGGCCGATGCCGAGCTCGACCGTCCGCCGCAGGACCGCGGCGGCGTCCTCGCGGTCGGCCGCGGCCAGCGCGCGCACGTCGTCGACGGCGGTCCCGACCAGCCCGGCCAGCGCGGCGTCGCGGTCGGCGCTGCGGAACAGCAGCTCGGTCAGGCGGCCGACGTCGGCGGTCAGCTCGCCGGCCGTGGTCGCGGGCGTGACCAGCGCGTCGAGCTGGGTCACGAGCTCGGAGTCCCGCAGCCGCACCCACGCGGTGTGCAGCGACTCCTGGGACAGCTCCTCCATCTGCCGCTGCGCGTCGGTGTAGGAGAGCCAGCCGGTCTCCCACGCCAGGCGCGAGCCGATGAGGGCGCCGTCCGGGGCGAACAGCGAGCCGAGGTACAGGGGCGTCTGCCGGGTGGCGTCCTGCGCCAGGGTGGCGATGGTCAGCACGTCCTGGACGGCCCGCGCCGTCCGGGCCGGCACGCCCTCGGAGACGGCGGCGGCGGCCGCGGCGCGCTCGGCGGTCATCACGTCGTTGGAGACGCCGAGGTAGCCGAGGTACAGCTGCTCGAGGCGCACCTGGCCGGTGTCGCTGTCCGCCCGCAGCCCGGCCAGGTCGGCGGCCACGCGCTCGACGACGTCGGCGCCGAGCGAGCCGGCGGGCACCGCCGCCACCGCGGCGTCGGTGGCCGTCCGGGCCTCGACGGCGCCGTCGGCCGCCGTGCCGCGCGCGGCCGCCAGCATCCACGGCGTGACCCCCAGCGCGGTGGCGGCGGTCGGGTCGTCGATGACGGCCAGCGCGAGCGTCGGCAGGATCTCCTGCTCCGCGGCCGTCCGGACGGCGTCGAGGGAGGCGATGGCCCGCACGGCGGACTCGGCACGCCGGGCGCTGCCCACGTCCCCGCTGGTGTGCACGGCGACGAGCGACGTCAGGACGCCGACGCCGGCCAGCGGGACGGCCACCAGTGCGGTGAGGTAGCACCAGAGGGCGGTCCCCCGGTGCGTCGTGCGGTGGGTCGGCGTGCGTGCCATGGATGGTCCTTCGACAGGGTTGCGGACGGACTTGACCCGCCATCCCGCCGGAGGGTGAGACCGGTCCCGTCCTCGATCGTGACCTCGTGCGCCGGGCGGTCGCCCGCGGGCGGGCGGGTCAGCCGGCGCCGCGGACGAGGCAGCCGCTGGCCGCGCCGCCGAGGGGCTCGGCGTCGAAGCCGCGGACGGCGAGGACGTCGGCCAGCGCGGCGTTCAGGACCTGCTGGACGTCGACGTCCACGTCGGCGCCGTACACCTGGTCGACGCTCATCCGGTCGTGCTGGCGCCAGGCGACGACGATGCCGTCCAGGGCCGGCTCGGCGCCCAGGCAGACGCCGCCCAGCGCGCCGTCGGGGCCGGTGGCGTCCCACAGCGGGAGGCCGGCCTCGGTCAGCGCGGCAGCGACCTCGACCACCAGGCCGGCCAGCGGGTCCTCCTCGGTGAGGCCGGCGTCCCAGTCCTCCGGCAGCCGGTCGAGCTGGTCCCCGAGGTGGGCCAGCCAGGCGGAGTCCTGCGCCGAGATCCGCCGGACCACCGTGCCGTCGGCGCGCAGGACGCCGTGCACCGCGCGGACGGATCCGTCGAGCCCGGTGGCCAGGGCCGTGCAGAGGGCGTCGGCCCGGGCGGCGAAGGGACCGGCCACCGCGTGCTGCCCGGGCCGGTCCTCGGCGGAGTCGACCAGCCACCACGCCGTCGCCCCGCTCCCCGCCCCCAGCTGCCGTCCGGCGGGGTGGGTGGCCGAGTGGGGAGCCGGGTGCGTCGCCAGGCCCACCGCGGTCCGGGCCGCCGGGCGGTCCGGCGCGACGGCGGCCGAGGGCGCCGCCGGGGCGCCGGTGCCCGCGGGCACGGCCGGCACGCGGATCCCGGTCGCGGTGCCGGGCCCGGTGGCCGGCCCGGTCCGGCCGTCGCCGCCGTGCGGCCGCTGCTGCCGGACGGCGTTGCGCTCGAACTCGTAGCGGGCCGTGGAGCTGCGGCCCAGCACCACCACCAGCCCGGCCAGCGCGAGGAACCCCACGACGGCGACCACCGGCCACACGAGCAGCTCGGCGCCGCCGGCGGGGACCGGCGGGGTCACCAGGCGCACCAGGAGCGCTGCGGGCCGGCACCCCAGTCGGCCGCCCGGTGCAGCGCGGCGCGCGTCCGTGCGAGCAGGTCGGCGGGGCGGAGGGCAGCCGCGCCAGCGGAGGGCGCGGTGTCGGCGGGGAGCTCTGCGCCGTCGGGGAGCTCGGTGTCGGCGGGGTCGATGCCGAGCAGGTCGAGCAGGCCGGCCAGACCGAGGCCGTCCTCGGCGGTGGAGGACGGGACGCGGAACGGCCGGCGCGCGAGGGAGAGGGCGGACGTGCTCATCGCGATCAGGCGGCGCAGCGGACGACGGAGCCGCTGGCCCCGCCGCCGAGGGCGTCGACCTCGAACCCGCGCAGCCAGAGCACGTCGGCCAGGGCCACGTTCATCACCTGCTGCACGGCGCTGTCGGTGTCGGTGCCGTGCAGCTGCTCGACGCTCATCCGGTCGTGCTGGCGCCAGCCGACGACGACACCGTCCAGGGCCGGCTCGGCGCTCAGGCAGACGCCGCCCAGCGCGCCGTCGGGGCCGGTGGCGTCCCACAGCGGCAGGCCGGCCTCGGCCAGCGCCGCGGTGACCTCGACCAGCAGGGTGGCCAGCGGGTCGTCGTCGGCGAGGCCGGCGTCCCAGGCCTCCGGCAGCCGGTCGAGCTGGTCGCCGAGGTGGCCGAGCCACGCCAGCTCCTGCGGCGAGGGCCGGCGGTGCAGCCCGCCGTCCGGGCGCCGGACGCCGTACACCGGTCGCACCGGCTCGTCGTCCTCGTCCCGCGCCGCGGCGGCCCAGCCGGCCCCGGCGCGGTCCTCGAAGGGGCCGGCGACGAGCCGGTCGGGGCCGTCCTGGCCCTCGACGACCAGCCACCAACCCAGGCGTGCCTCGCTGTCGAGGCGCAGTCCAGTACTGCGGAGGTCCACGTGATCCACCGTTCATCCCGTCCATGGGGCCACCGCAGGGGAAGTGCGACGGCATCCGCGAGCCGCCGGTGAGGGCGGCGCGGACGAGGGAAGTGTGGGGTCCGGGCCACCGCGCCACGCACCCCGCGGCACGTCGTGGGACGCGGCATTACCGGATCGTTGTGCAGGCGTCCGGCCAGGCCGGTGACCCGCCGCTGCCGGCACCCACAAGTCGACCGGTCCGGCCACCGCCGTGCGTGCGGACCTGCTGGAGGGCCGCGGTGACCTCCGGCGGCGCCGCCGCCGTGGCGTGTCCGCGCGGCCACCCCGTGAGCCCGGGCTCCTCGTGCGCGGGGCGCCCGGCGGACAGACACTGCACGGACTCCCCCGCCACCCCACCTGGAGGCCACGTGTCCCGTCCACCCCTGCCGCCGTTCACCCGGGCGACCGCCGAGGAGAAGGTCCGGGCCGCCGAGGACGCGTGGAACACCCGGGACCCGGAGCGGGTCGCGCAGGCCTACACACCCGACACACAGTGGCGCAACCGCAGCGAGTTCCTCACGGGACGCGATGCGGTGGTCGGGTTCCTGACGCGCAAGTGGCGGACCGAGCTGGACTACGCCCTGCGCAAGGAGCTGTGGGCCTTCACCGACGACCGCATCGCCGTGCGCTTCCAGTACGAGTGGCACGACGCGGGCGGCCAGTGGTGGCGCTCGTACGGCAACGAGCAGTGGGAGTTCACCGCCGAGGGCCTCATGCGGCGCCGGGAGGCCAGCATCGACGACGTCGCCATCACCGCCGCCGAGCGCCGGATCCACGGCCCCCGGCCGGCGGGTGACCGCACCGGCCTGCCCCTGCACTGACCGGGACCGCCCCCGGCCGCCCGACGGGACCGTGGCGACGCGCCTGCGCCGTGGTCAACGGCACGCCTCGCGAGCCCCTCGACACCGGCCACGTCGAGATCGCGTCCCCGCCGGCCGCAGGTGGCGCACCGGCCACGGACGCCGTGGCACGATCCCGGGAGTGACCAGCAGGCCCGCCGCCGCGCAGCGCCTGGAGGACCTCGCGCGGCTCCGCCGCGTCCGCGACCGGATCGACCGGGAGTACGCCCAGCCGCTGGACGTCGAGGCCCTCGCCCGCGGCGTGCACGTGTCGGCCGGGCACCTCAGCCGCGCGTTCCGGCAGGCCTACGGCGAGTCGCCCTACGCCTACCTGATGACCCGGCGGGTCGAGCGAGCGATGGCACTGCTGCGCCGGGGGGACCTCAGCGTCACCGAGGTCTGCTTCGCCGTCGGCTGCTCGTCGCTGGGGACCTTCAGCACCCGCTTCACCGAGCTGGTGGGGATGCCACCGAGCACCTACCGGCGCCTCGCCGCCCAGGGCACCGAGGGCCTGCCCGCCTGCGTCGCCAAGCAGGTGACCCGACCGGTCAGGAATCGAGAAGCACCGGCGCGCGAGCCGTTCCTAGCGTGAGCGCCATGGACCTCACCATCCACACCACCGTCCTCCCGCACACCGACCCGGACGCCTCGCTGGCCTTCTGGCGCGACACCCTCGGCTTCGAGGTGCGCACCGACGTCGGCACGGGCCCGATGCGCTGGATCACCGTCGGCCCCGCCGGCCGGCCCGGCACGTCCGTGCTCCTGGCACCCCCCGCCGTCGACCCGGGCATCACCGACGACGAGCGCCGCACCGTCGCCGAGATGATGGCCAAGGGGACCTACGGGTGGATCCTCCTGGCCACGAAGGACCTCGACGGCACCTTCGAGCGGCTGCAGGCCGCCGACGCCGACGTCGTCCAGGAGCCGACCGAGCAGCCCTACGGGGTGCGCGACTGCGCCTTCCGGGACCCCGCGGGCAACCTGGTCCGCATCCAGGAGCTGCGCTGAGCGCTCCGCCGTCAGCCGGACGGGTGTTCCGACCCCCGGGCGCCCCCGCCGATCAGGTAGACAGCGGACCGTCGCGGCGCCCGCGCCGGCCCTGCCGATGGACGGAGACACGATGAGCACGGTCACGAGCACCGATCCGCGGTCCCCCGCGGTGCACGCCGCCGACAGCCACGACCTGATCCGCGTGGTCGGCGCCCGCGAGAACAACCTCCGCGACGTCAGCCTCGAGATCCCGAAGCGCCGGCTGACGGTGTTCACCGGCGTCTCGGGCTCGGGCAAGAGCTCGCTGGTGTTCGACACGATCGCCGCGGAGTCGCAGCGGCTGATCAACGAGACCTACAGCGCCTTCGTGCAGGGCTTCATGCCGTCGCTGGCGCGGCCGGAGGTGGACCTGCTCGAGGGCCTGACGACGGCGATCATCGTCGACCAGGAGCGGATGGGCGCCAACCCGCGCTCCACCGTCGGCACCGCCACCGACGCCAACGCGATGCTCCGCATCCTGTTCAGCCGGCTCGGCACGCCGCACATCGGTCCGCCCACCGCCTTCTCGTTCAACGTGCCGACGCGCCGGGCGAGCGGGGTGATGAGCACCGAGAAGGCCGGCGGCCGGGTCGAGAAGGCCGTGGTGCGCGACGTCGTCTACCTGGGCGGCATGTGCCCGCGCTGCGAGGGCATGGGGTCGGTCTCCGACTTCGACCTCACGGCGCTCTACGACGGGACCAGGTCGCTCAACGAGGGCGGCCTGATGGTCCCCGGCTACAGCACGGAGGGCTGGTACGGCCGCCTCTTCCAGGGCATCGGCCTCGACCTGGACAAGCCGATCGGGCAGTACACGAAGAGGGAGATGGACGACCTCCTCTACAAGACGCCGACCAAGATCAAGGTCGAGGGCGTCAACCTCACCTACGAGGGCGTGATCCCCCGGGTGCAGAAGTCGATGCTGTCCAAGGACGTCGACTCGCTGCAGCCGCACGTCCGGCGCTTCGTCGAGCGCGTGATCACCTTCCAGACCTGCCCCGAGTGCGACGGCACGCGGCTCACCCCGGAGGCCCGGTCCTCGACGATCGGCGGCAGGAACATCGCCGACCTCTGCGCCCTGCAGATCAGCGACCTGGCCGACTGGGTCCGCACGCTGCACGAGCCGTCGGTGGCCCCGCTGCTGACCGGCCTGCAGCACCTGCTCGACTCGTTCACCGAGATCGGGCTGGGCTACCTCTCCCTCGACCGGCCCGCGGGCACGCTGTCCGGCGGGGAGGCGCAGCGCACCAAGATGATCCGCCACCTCGGGTCGTCGCTCACCGACGTCACCTACGTCTTCGACGAGCCCACCATCGGCCTGCACCCGCACGACATCGAGCGGATGAACGGCCTGCTCCTGCAGCTGCGGGACAAGGGCAACACGGTGCTCGTCGTCGAGCACAAGCCCGAGACGATCGCGATCGCCGACCACGTCGTCGACCTCGGCCCGCTCGCCGGCACGGCCGGCGGCGAGATCGTCTACCAGGGCGGCCTCGAGGGGCTCCGGGCCGGCGGCACCCTCACCGGCCGCCACCTCGGCTATCGCGCGGCGCTCAAGCCGGAGGTGCGGACGTCGACCGGGCGGCTCGAGGTGCGCGGCGCGAGCACCCACAACCTCCGCGACGTCGACGTCGACGTCCCGCTCGGTGTCCTCTGCGTGGTCACCGGCGTCGCGGGCTCCGGCAAGAGCTCGCTCATCCACGGCTCCGTCGCACCGAGGGACGGCGTCGTGGTCGTCGACCAGGGCGCGATCCGCGGCTCCCGCCGCAGCAACCCCGCCACCTACACCGGCCTGCTCGAGCCGATCCGCAAGGCGTTCGCCAAGGCCAACGGCGTCAAGCCGGCCCTGTTCAGCTCCAACTCCGAGGGCGCCTGCCCGACCTGCAACGGCGCCGGCGTCATCTACACCGAGCTCGGGGTGATGGCGACGGTGGAGTCCCCCTGCGAGGAGTGCGAGGGCCGGCGCTTCCAGGCGTCGGTGCTCGAGTACACGCTGGGCGGCCGCAACATCGCCGAGGTGCTCGCGATGTCGGTCATCGAGGCGGAGGAGTTCTTCGGCACGGGCGAGGCGCGCACGCCGGCCGCGCACACGGTCCTCGACCGGCTCGCCGACGTCGGGCTGGGCTACCTCACGCTCGGCCAGCCGCTCACCACCCTCTCCGGCGGCGAGCGGCAGCGGCTGAAGCTGGCCACCCAGATGGCCGAGAAGGGCGACGTCTACGTCCTCGACGAGCCCACCACCGGCCTGCACCTCGCCGACGTGGCCAACCTGCTCGCGCTGCTCGACCGGCTCGTCGACGCCGGCCGGTCGGTGATCGTCATCGAGCACCACCAGGCGGTCATGGCGCACGCCGACTGGATCGTCGACCTCGGCCCCGGCGCCGGGCACGACGGCGGGCGGGTCGTCTTCGAGGGCACCCCGGCCGACCTGGTCGCCGCCCGGTCCACCCTCACCGGCGAGCACCTGGCGGCCTACGTCGGCGCCTGACCGGTCCCGACCGCGACGGAGGCGGTGCCCAGGCCGGTGCGGGCGGCTCGGGTGACGACGTCAGCCGCCGACCGACCCACCGGTGGCCGTCTGGGTGACCGCGGCTGTGTCCACCGCCGTCGAGGCCGCGGTGCCGTCCCCGCCGTCCCCGCCGCCTCCGCCGTTCCCGCCGCCCGCACCGGCGCCGCCGGCACCCCCGGCACCTCCGGCGCCCCCGGTCGCGGTCGCGGCACCGGCCGTGGCGTCACCGGTGGTGGCGGTGTTGCCGGCGGTGGCGCTGCCGTCGACGGCGACAGCGGTGGCGGTCTGGGTGACCGTGGGTGCGTTCACCGCCGTCGAGGCCGCCGTGGCGTCCCCACCAGCACCACCGTCGCCACCGTTCCCGGCGCTCGCGTCGACGACGGCGGCCTGGTCGTTCCCGCTGCCGGGGGACGCGGACTGCTGGACGGTCGGGCCGGTGGTGATCGTGCCGCCGGTGCTGTTCGCGCCACCGTCGCCACCGTCGCCGCCGGCACCTCCGGTCGCGGTCGCGGCACCGGCCGTGGCGTCACCGGTGGTGGCGGTGTTGCCGGCGGTGGCGCTGCCGTCGACGGCGGCGGCCGTGGCGGTCTGGGTGACCGTGGGTGCGTTCACCGCCGTCGAGGCCGCGGTGGCGTCCCCACCCGCCCCGCCGTCCCCGCCGTTGCCCGCGCTGGCATCGAAGACGATGCTCTGGTCGCCGTTGCCGCTGTGCGGCAGGTCCTGCTGGACGGTCGGGCCGGTCGTGATCGTGCCGCCGGTGCTCCCCGTCCCCCCGGCTCCGCCCGCGCCGCCGGCACCTCCGGTGGCCGTCGCGGCACCGGCGGTCGCGGCGCCCGTCGTGGCGGTGTTGCCGGCGGTCGCGGCACCGCCGTCGGCGGCGGCCGTGGCGGTCTGGGTGACCGTGGGTGCGTTCACCGCCACCGAGGCCGCCGTGGCACTGCCACCCGCCCCGCCGGCTCCGCCGTTCCCGGCGCTCGCGTCGAAGACGACGACCTGGTCCCCGTCGCCGCTGTGCGGCAGGTCGAGCTGGACGACCGGCCTGCGGCTGATGGTGCCGCCGGTGCTGCCCGTTCCGGCAGTGGTGTCGTAGACGACGGTCTGGACGCCCTCGCCGCTGTGCGGCAGGTCCTTCTGGATGACGCGGGGCGTCGTGGACGCGCCGGGAGGGGCCGCGAGCGCCTGCGTCGAGCCGGCGAAGACCAGAGCGCCGGCGAGCAGTGTCGCGGCCGTCATCCGGGTGACCGTCCGGGATCCCACGATCCGTCCCCCTCCGTCGGAACGTCCTGCGTCGAGGACCGGATCCGCACGGCAGGCAGACCCAGCCCCTCGTCCGAGCGCACCGGGGAGCGCCCGGCGGGAACCGTAGGGGGGACGACGACGAGCCCGACAGGGACCAAAGACCCGGGGCGCTCCGCGGGGCTCCCGGTGCCGGCCGGCTCACGCCCGGGGCAGCTGCCCGGTGTGGACCAGGTCGGCGGCGACCGCGCTCAGCTTCCGGTTCGTCTTCACCGACATCCGTGCCAGGACCTGGAACGCCTGGTCCGCGGTGAGCCGGTGGCGCGCCATCAGGATGCCCTTGGCCTGGTCGATGACCGCTCGCGACTCCAGGGCGGTCCGCAGGCCGGCGGCCGCGTCGTGGGCGCTCCGGTAGGCGTGCAGGTTGCCGGCGGCGACCGCTGCGTAGGGGGCGAACTCGGTGGCCGCCGAGCGGCTGTCCTCGTCGAAGGCGTGCGGCTCGCGGGCGTAGATGTTGAGCGCGCCGGTGACCTGCTCGTCGTCGACGGCCAGCGGGACGGACAGGGAGCTCAGGGCGCCGCGCTCGACCGCACGTGGTGTGTAGTCCGGCCAGCGGCTGTCGGTGCGGGTGTCGGTGATCTCGGTCAGCTCGCCGGTGCGGGCGCTGTGCAGGCAGGGTCCGTGGCCGCGGTCGTACTGCGTCTCGTCCAGGTCGGTGGCCAGTCGACCGGTGGAGGCCACCGTGCTCGGCCTGCCCTCCACGAGCAGCGTCACCGACCTCTCCGTCCGGGCCCGCACCACCGTCCCGGTGAGGTCGGCGACGGTCTGCAGCAGATCCTCCATCGACAGGTCGCGCAGGGACAACCGGCCCAGGCGCTCCAGCGCCTCGGCGGTGCCAGGGGAAGGGGAGTTCGGGTTGCTGGCCACGCCGCGGCCTCCGGTCCGGTCACACCGGGGATCACCTCGGCTGCGGTCCCCGACCTGGGGACCGTGTGCAGGTACGCCGACTGTGTGACGCGCCGTCGACGCCGGATCGCCCGGACGTCCCGGCCGACGCTACGCGCGTCGGCCGCCTCCCGGGCCCGGATCGTCGTCAGCCGCGGCCCGGACGCCCGCAGGCAGGCGACGGCAGCTGCGGTGCCGTCACGACCAGTCGGCCGCGGTGAGACCGTCGGGGTGACCGGCGGGCCACTGGACCAGCTCGATCCGGTTGCCGTCGGGGTCGGTGATCCAGGTGGTCAGGAAGTCCGCGGAACCGTCGGGCGACCCGGGCTCGGCGACCTCGATGCCCTTCGTCCTGAGGTCGGTGACCGTGGCCTCCATCGACTCAACCTGGATGACGAGGTGGCTCAGGCCGGCGCCTCGGTCCCACTCGGCCTCGCCGGGGTCGAAGACGAGGTCCACGCTGACCGCGTCGTCGTCGGGCAGCTCCAGCATCGTCAGCTGCCCGGCCGGGGACTCCGGCACCCGTCCGACCACCTCGTAGCCGACGGCCGTGTAGAAGGCGACCGCCCGCTCGGGATCGGCGACCCGGAGGCCGACGTGCAGGGTCCTCATCCGTTCCCTCCTGCGTCCAGCGGCGGCCGCTGGACGCGGTAGCGGAGGTGCAGGACCCGGTGGGCGGGGGCGGTCTCCCCAGCGTTCAGCTCGCGGATCAGCTCGAGTTCGGTCCGCTCGGCGGGCAGGTGGTCGAACAGCCGCCGTCCCTGCCCGAGCAGGACGGGGACGACGTGCAGTTCCCTCTCGTCGAGCTCGCCGGCCCGGAGCAGCGCCTGGGCGGCCCCGGCCCCCAGGACCAGCACGTCGGCGTCTCCGGCGGCGGCGCGGGCCTGCGCGGCGCAGGCGCCGACGTCGGTCACGTCGCGGACGCTGCCCGGCGGAGGCTCCTCCGGCACGTGGTGGGTGAGCACGAGGACCGGGACGCCGTCGTGGTGGTCGCCGTTCCAGCGGTTCGCGTGCTCGTAGGTGCGGCGGCCCGAGATGACGGCCCGGGTGGCGGTCGACTCGGCGACCACCTGACCGTTCGGTCCCGGGTCGGAGCGGGAGTCCAGCCAGTTGAACAGCCGCAACCCGCCGACGCCCATCGGCTCCGCCGTGCTGTCCCGCGGTCCGACGACGAAGCCGTCGAGAGACACGGTCATGTCCAGCCGGATCGCCGGGGTCGCGACGCTCATGCAGTCCTGACCGACGACGGTCGCCGGACTCATCGGGCCGCCGCGGCAGCCGGTGGCCCCGGTGCTGGTGGGCCCCGTGGGGATCGAACCCACAACCCGCGGATTAAAAGTCCGCTGCTCTGCCAGTTGAGCTAGAGGCCCGGTGGGTGCAGGGACCGTCTGGACGCCCACGGACGACGCGTGGGCCGTCCCGTGGCGCCTGCCACCCACTGCGAGGCTAGCGCGCCGTCGCCGCGCCAGCGGGCGCCCCGACCGGTGGCGACGGGCAGCGAGGCCGCCTGTCGCCGCAGCTCCCCCCATCCGACCGGCCGACCGGGTCGGCTCACGGTCAGGCCGGTTGCAGCTCGGCGACCGGGGGACGGCTCGGCGCGCCCAGAGCTGCCAGGAGTTGCGCCGAGGTGACGTGCCCCTCGGCGACGGCCAGGTCGCCGAGCCGCATCCAGGCGGCGTCGCTCGTCGCCTGCAGGTCGAGCAGTTCCCGGAGCTGGGCGTTGCTGAGCGCGCCCTGCGCGACGAGGACCTCACCGATCCGGCGGTGGCGGAGGACCGATCGGACCCGGACCAGGCGCACCGCCTCCCCGACGCGGCCGGACCCGACGTGCAGCAGCGGGAGCACGCAGAGGACGGCCGTGAGGCCGGCCCACACGTAGAGCGCCGAGTAGTCGTGGTGCAGCAGCGGGCCGGCGAGCAGCGCGACCGCCGCCACCGCCAGCCACAGCAGGTGCGGGCGGAAGGTCCGCCACGTGTCCCCGGTGGCGGCGCTGCCCTTCGCGGTGACCACGTACACCAGTGGTCGTCCGGCCAGCTGGGCGGCGGCCGCGGCGACGTAGACCGGTGCGGTGATCAGGTCGAGCAGCATCCCCGCCAGGCCCCAGGAGCTGCGTTCGTGCTCCACCAGGTTGAAGCGCCGCATGCAGAAGGAGAAGAGCAGCCCGGCCAGGAGGTTGGCGCCGAACAGCACCGACCACTGCAGCACCGGCAAGTGGGTCACCGTCACACCGCCCACCAGGTACAGGACCGAGAGCGCGATGCCGCCCACCCAGACGACGGCCGTCGTCGGGTAGTGCGTCTGCAGGGCGAAGAAGGACAGCCGCTGCTGCCGGGTCCGCATCCGCGAGAAGACGTGCGGGGAGTGCTGGCGGGCGATCTCCCAGATGCCGTAGGCCCAGCGCTTCTGCTGGCTGAAGAAGTCCGAGTAGGTGGCCGGCCCCTCCCCGACCGCCACGATGTCCGGCGTGTAGACGCCCTTCCAGTTGCGTCCGGTCGCCGCGTTCACCGCCGTGTAGACGACCATCGACGTGAGGTGGTCCTCGATGATGCAGTCCTGGTACCCGCCGATCTGCGCGAAGGCGGCCGGCCGGTAGAGGTGGTTGGTCCCGATCAGCAGCGGGGCGTCGTGACCGTTGCCGCCGCGCTGGATGATGCCGTGGAAGAGGTAGGCGAGCTCCGCCGCACCACGGGCCACGAAGGACTCGGTCAGGTTGCCGTAGACCTGCGGCGCGACCACGAAGGCCACGTCCGGGTCGGAGAAGTAGCCCAGGGTGCGCTCGAGGAAGTTCGGGAAAGGCACGTGGTCGGGGTCCATCTGGGCCACGACGTCGTACAGGTGCTCGTGCCGGCTGCGCCAGGCGTTGTGGTTGCCGTGCTTGGTCTTCGCCCGGAACGGCCCGCTCGGCTGGTTCCACTCCGGCCGCCCCTTCCGGCTGAAGTGCCGTACGCCGAGCTCGGCGCAGCGCCGGCGGACCTCCGGGTCGTCCCCCTCGTCGAGCAGCCACACGTCCAGGAGCCCGTCGTGGCGGATCCGGGTCATCGCCCGCAGGGTGGCCATGACCAGCTCCAGCGGTTCCTTCCCGGGCACGATGGTGGTCAGGACGGCGACGCGCAGCCCCGGCTGTGGTCGCATGGGGATCGGGTCGCGTGCCTGCCCCGCGTGGTAGGTGACCGTCCAGGTGCGCAGGCCGGCGATCAGCTGCAGCACCACCATCACGACCAGACCGGCCACGGACAGGGCGTCCACCAGGACCCCGCCGCCGAGTCGGGGGAGGTTGTCCGGGAGCAGCAGGTAGCCGGCCAGCGCGAGGGCGAGGACGACGTGGAACCAACCCAGCCCCAGGACACCGCGCCGTTGCCGGGCGGTGAGGGCGTCGCGGTAGCGGACCCGGTCCTCCCCACCCTGGACCGCTCCGGTGACCTCCGTCGCGGTCCGACCGTAGAGCCTTCCGCTCCGCCGCCGTTCGTGGACGCCTGCGCGCGGCCCTGGGCCCGTGTCACTCACGCCATCTGTTCGGGAGTCGGGGCCCACGGGTGCAGCGGTGCACCCGCGGGACCACCCGAAAGAGGTAGACCGGTTCCCTGGTGAGCCGCGTGCTCACCACGGCGCGTGGCCCGGCCAGTCGTCCACGGGCACGGTGGGGCCCCGACGCGGCGACCCCCTCGTCGCCCGCGCCCGCCTCACCGGAGGTGTCCGCTCCAGCTGGGCCACGGGGCCGGCGCCCGACCGGCGGATCGAGACCGGACCCGACGCCGCGGACGTCCGGCACGCGGGGTCCACCGCACGCCCTGCCGTCCCCTACCAGGTACGAGCGGCTCGCCCTAGGGGACGGGCGCCGCCCGCGGCTCAGAGCACGTCGAAGGCGATCAGCAGGACGAGCGTCAGCAGGGCGGAGACCAGCAGGCTGCCGAGGCAGCCGAGGCGGCTGGAGAAGAGGAAGAACACCGACCCGGGGTGCCCACAGACCGCTGGGCACAACCCTGCGTGACCGCCGACACCCTCCCCGGACGGGTACTACCCGTTCAGGGGATCGCGGCGGCGGACGCCCGCTACGTAGCGTCATCGCCAGCGCGGAGGACGACCGCCCGCGCCGCCCGACTCCGGTCCGGCCGTCCCGATCCCCCCGGGACGGCCGGACCGGTCCACGTGAGCGCTCAGCCACAGACGCGGTCGACCAGCGCGGCCAGCACGTCCCGCTGCGCCTGGTCCAGCGGCAGGTCCAGCGGCACCTGGTCGTCGTCCCCCACGCGCACCGCCATCGGGAAGACGTAGGGCTGCTTGGTCTCGGCCAGCACGTGCGGGTCGCAGGACGCCGAGGTGAACTCCACCGGCACCTCCAGGCGGCGCTCCCCCGCCGCGAGCGTCGCCGGCAGGTCCACGCCCACGCCGTAGAGCACGTTGCGGCCCAGGCGCACCACCTCCACCGCCCGGTCGTCGCCCCCGGCCCGGGTGAGGACGACCGACCCGGTCGCCGCCTCGCCGTCGAGCACCAACCCGCTCACGGCGACGTCCGCGACGGCCAGCACGGCCCGCACCGCGCACTCCTCGGTGTGGATCCGGCCGAGCACCTCGGCGGCGAGCGGGACCAGCAGCTGCTCGCTCCCGCCGTCGGGGCGGACGACGGTCAGCCGCGCGGCCGCCGGCTCCGCGGCGCGGTCGCAGACCACCTCGCCGTACTGCGTGGGCAGGTCGAAGCGGCGCCCGGGCGCGAACTCGACCTGCACCGCGCGGTCCGGCACGGGGGCGAAGCCGGCCGACTCGATCGCCACGGAGGTGACCGTGAACGGCTCGGCCCCGGTGTCGGTGACCGTCACCTGCACCTGCCCACCCACCGCCTCGTCGGTGCGCCACTGCCGCACCTCCGCCTCGATGCCGGGGACGGCGGGCACGGACGGGCCGGCGGGCAGCGGGACGGACGCGGACGACCCAGCCGTGGGCGACACAGCCGAGGGCGCGGACGACCCGGCGCCGCCGTCCCCCGAGCACGCGGCGCACAGGAGGACGGCCAGTCCCACCGCCGTCCGCCGCATGCCGCGGCAGCGTAGGCGGGCGGCGCCCCTACTGGTGCCGGCTGGGCAGCCGCGCCATGACCCGCCCGGCCTCCATGCGGACCTCGAGCTTCTCCTGCGGGTTGGCCGCCGGACCGCGCCGCGGCTCCCCGTTCTCCAGGTCGAACGCCGAGTCGTGCCACGGGCAGACCAGGCAGGTGTGCCCGCGCACCTCCTCGACGCTGCCCTCGTACAGCGGGCCGGCCAGGTGCGAGCACCCCCCGACGAAGACGTCGACCCGCGCGCCCCGGCGGACGGCGGCCAGCGGCGCCGCCACGCCGCTGCCGCTCCCGGTGCGCAGCGCCGGCCGGCCCTCGGGCAGGTCGTCGAGCGGGCCGAGGTCGATCCAGTCCGACGTCAGCGCGCGGGCCGCCGTCGCTGCGTGCGAGGCGCCCGAGGACTGCGCGTAGGACATGTGCCCGCCGATCGCGGCCGAGCCGGTGGCGATGCCCAGCCCGGAGTAGGACAGGACGCGGCCGAGCGTGTCCCGCCCCCGGGCCCGGGCGACCAGCGAGCCGACGTAGAGCCCGAGCGCGGCCACGTTGGACACCGCGTGCAGCGCCCCCAGCCGGCGGACGCCGATCTCCTGCTCCGACCAGTCGGCCGCGCCGGCCATGGCGGCGGGCACCGAGACGGCGACGCCGGTGCCAATCAGCACCGTGGCGGCCGGCCGCAGCGGGGGGATGGCGTCGAGCAGGCCGGCCGAGGCCCAGCTGCCGACGGGGATCTGCACGAGCACCGGGTGCAGCGGATGGCCGAGCCACGTGCCGTGCAGGGCGTCCTTGACCGATCCCCTGATCACCGCGAGCACGGCCTTGCGGGCCGGCTCGATGGCCTTGTCGAAGCTGCTCACGTCCGCGAGTCGGTCGAGGATCCCCATCAGGCTCATGCGCGGGCCACTACCCCGTCGTGGCCGGTCGATACCGGGCGGTCGACCGCGGGCACGGGGGGCACCGTCGCCGACCGTCACGCCGTCCCACTCGTGGGCGATCACACACCACGGGACGCTTCCCAGCGCGTATTGCGTTCGTCCCGAGGGAACTGTCAGTGGCAGGGTCGAGAAAGACACCGTGCGCATCGAGGAGGAGCCGTGACCTGCCCGTCGCTGCACCGCCCCCTGGCGGTCGCCGACCTCGTCGGTGACCTCGCGGCCCTGGTGCGGTCCGACAGGGGTCTGGGGCAGTTCGCCCGGTTCGTCCTCGTCGGCGGGTTCTCCAGCGCGGTCTACGCCTTGCTGTTCGTGCTGCTGCGCGGGCTGGGCGAGGTCCCGGCCAACCTGGTCGGCGCGGCGCTGTCCTCGGTGCTGGCCAACGAGATGCACCGGCGACTGACCTTCCGCGCCGGCGAACGGGTCGGCTGGTTCGCCGCGCAGTGGGAGGGCGGCGCCCTGTGCGTCGCCGGCATGGTCAGCACGAGCCTGGCGCTGCGCTGGCTCAACGAGGTCGTCACCGAGCCCGCCGTCGTCACCGAGATCCTGCTGATCGCCGCCGTCACGGCCACGATCGGCACCCTGCGGTTCCTGGCGCTGCGCTGGGTGTTCCGCCCCCATCACGCCTGACCCGCCGTGTGCGCCCCCGGGAAGACGGTTCCACTGTTCCCTGTTGGTTGAACGCAGAACCACTTGACCACCCGCGAACAGGGAGCCGATCGACCATGACCAAGATCGCCGTCATCTACTACTCGTCCACCGGCAACGTGCACCAGCTCGCCGCCGCCCTCGCCGAGGGCGCCGCGGAGGCCGGCGCCGAGGTGCGCCTGCGCCGGGTCAAGGAGCTGGCCCCGCAGGAGGCCATCGACTCCAACCCGCTGTGGCGCGCTCACGTCGACGCCACCGCCGACGAGGTCCAGGAGGCCACCCCGGCCGACATGGAGTGGGCCGACGGCTACGCCCTGGGGACGCCGACCCGCTTCGGCACCCCGGCCGCGCAGATGAAGCAGTTCATCGACACCCTCGGCGGGCTGTGGTTCACCGGCAAGCTCGCGAACAAGGGCGCCACCGCCTTCACCAGCGCGCAGAACGCCCACGGCGGCAACGAGTCGACGATCCTCACGCTGTTCAACGTCTTCTCGCACTTCGGCGCCGTCATCGTGCCGCCCGGCTACACCGACCCGCTGCTGTTCGAGGCCGGCGGCAACCCCTACGGCGTCTCCAACGCCTCCGGCGGCAAGTCCGCCACCGCCACCGAGGCGGAGCTCGCCGCCGCCCGCTACCAGGGCCGCCGCCTGGCCGAGGTGACGGCGAAGCTGGTCGCCTGACCGCCGGGCCGGTCACGCGATGATCAGGTGACCTGATCCCGGCGCGTCCTCCCTCACGGTGGGCGGTGAGGGAGGACGCGCTGCGGTGAGGGAGGACGCGCTCACCGCGGCCGCCGCTAGCCTCGGCGGGATGGACGAGCCGACGCCGCCACCGGCCGCCGGGCACCGGCGCAGGTGGGCGCGGACCACCGCCCGGTGGTCGTTCCGGCTGCTCGTCGCGGTCGCCGGCGCGGTCCTCGGCATCCTGCTGCTCGGCCGCGTCGAGGCGCCGATCGGCCCCTTCGACGCCTCGCTCGCCCTCACGCCCACCGGCGGCGGCGCCACCGTGGAGGTGCCGCCGCTGGGCGCCCTGGCCGTCGACGCCTACGACGGCCCGCTGGGTCTCGACGTCCAGCTGCGCCGCGTCGACGAGGCGCGCGTCCAGGCACTGGTGGCCGACCCCGCCCAGCTCGACGGCCTGGTCGACCGGGTGAGCGACGACCTGCAGGCCGCCGTCGTCCGGCTGGCGTGGACGACGGCCGCGGCCGGCCTCGGTGGCGCCGTCCTCACCTCGCTGGTCGTCTTCCGGCGCTGGCGCGAGCCGCTGCTCGCCGCCGGCGTCTCCGTCGTCCTGCTCGCCGGCACCGCCGGGCTGGGCGCGGCCACCTGGCGGCCCGAGGCGCTCTCGCAGCCGACCTACACCGGCCTGCTGGTCAACGCGACCAGCCTCATCGGCAGCGCCGAGGACATCGTGGCCCGGTTCGACGCCTACCGGGCCTCGCTCGAGGAACTCGTCACCAACGTCGGCACGCTCTACTCGACGCTCTCCGCGCTCCCGGCCCCGGGCGGCCCCGCCGACACCGTCGCCCTCCTGCACGTGTCCGACCTGCACCTCAACCCGGCCGGCTTCGACCTGGTGGCGCAGGTGGTCGACCAGTTCGACGTCGACGGCGTGCTCGACACCGGGGACATCACCGACTGGGGCAGCGAGCCGGAGAACCAGCTGATCAGCCGCGTGGGGCAGCTCGGCGTCCCCTACGTCTACATCCGCGGCAACCACGACTCCGCGGTCACCGCCGGGCTGGTCGCCTCCCAGCCCAACGCCACGGTGCTCGACGACACGGCGACGACGGTCGCCGGCATCACCGTCGTCGGGGCGCCGGACCCGCGCTTCACGCCCGACAAGGACGCCACCGGCGACACCGAGCCGCTGGCGCAGACCGGCGAGGACCTCGCCGACGTCGCCCAGGCGTTGCCCGAGCCCCCGGCGATCGCGATGGTGCACGACCCGAAGCAGGCACCTCCGCTGGACGGCGTCGTGCCGCTGGTGCTGGCCGGGCACACCCACGAGCGCGAGGTCGAGACCCTCGACGACGGGACGCTGCTCATGGTGCAGGGCTCCACCGGCGGCGCCGGCCTGCGCGGCCTGCAGGGCGAGTACCCCGAACCGCTGACCTGCACGGTGCTCTACCTCGACCCGGACACCGGCACGCTGGTCGCCTACGACGACATCACGCTGGGCGGGCTCGGCGAGACCGAGGCGACGATCGCGCGCACCGTCGTGCCGGAGGCCGCCAGTGGCGCGGCCGACTCGGGCGACGGCGGGGCGCCCGCCTCCCCGACGGGCTGACCGGCGCCGCCTACGCTCGCCGGCATGGTCCCGACGACGCGCACCGCCCGCCTGGCCGCCGGACTGCTCGCCGGAGGGCTCACCCTCGTGCCCCTGACCGGCTGCTCGTTCACCTCGGACAACCTGTCGTGCAGCGCGTCGCAGTGCACCGTGACGCTGGACGGGCAGGGCTCCGAGGTCGAGGTGCTGGGCACCACGGTGACCCTCGGCAGCGTGCAGGACGGCCGGGCCCAGATCAGCGTCGGCGGGGCGAGCGTGTCCTGCGGGCAGGGTGAGAGCGTCACCGCCGGGCCGCTGGCGCTGGAGTGCACCAGCGTCACCGGCGACGCGGTCGAGCTCACCGCCACCCTGAACTGAACGAAGGACCACTCTGCCCCCCACCGCTCGCAGGCTCGCGGCGGGACCCTGCAGAGGGGCCGTTCCCGCACCACACCGCGCTCAGGCGGGGTCGGCGACCTCCACGACGATCCGCGACGGGTCCTCCAGCGCGTAGACGCGGAACGGCGCCCGCCCGCTGGTGCCGACGAAGGCGACCGTCGTCCCCTCGAACGTCGCGTCGTAGGCGACCTCGGTGACCGTCTCGGTGCCCTGCCCCGGCAGCGGGTCGGGGCCCGCGTACTCCTCGACGCCGGTGTCGTACGGGTAACCGACGCCGGTGACGGTCACCTGGAGGACGGCGTCCCCGGCGACGTCGACCGGCTGGCCGCTGCCCTGGGAGGTGGCGGCGTCGACGTAGCGGACGTCCCAGCCGGGCGTCCCGGTGCCGTCGACCTCGAACACCACGCGGTCGAAACCGTCGTGCCGGCCGGTGCGGATGTCGGTGACCGTGACCAGGGCGTCCGCCGACGCCTCGGCGGTGTCGGGCTCGGTGTCCGCCGCGAAGGACGGGGCGGACGTGCCGCCGTCGTCCCCGGCCGGGTCCGTCGCGCCGCTCTCCTCACCGCTGCCTGCCGTCGGGTCGACCTCGTCGGCACCGGACGCCGTGCCGGTCGCCGGGACGGTGCCGGACGCCGAGGCGGTGGCCGGCTGCTCCCCGGCACACCCGGTGAGCAGGACCGCCGCGGCGAGGAGGGTGCAGGCGGGGACGAGGGAGCGGCGGGTCACCCTCCGAGCGTCGCAGCCCACGCGCCCCGGCCGTGGCACCGCCGCGTCCGTGTCGCGGCCCTCCCGGCGATCACGGGGCCCGGTGGCGACGTGCCGGCCGGGACACCCTCCGGCAGCAGGCGGGGGACCGGGCCGCCGACGGCGACCGCCACGCCCCCGCGGAGGGGGGGTTCCGAGGGCACCCCCGACGACCATGTAGAGTTCTCGCTGCCCCCGGCGAACACGAGCCCCCATCGTCTAGCGGTCCAGGACGCCGCCCTTTCAAGGCGGTAGCACGGGTTCGAACCCCGTTGGGGGCACGCACGACACACAGCAAGGCCCTGTAGCGCAGTTGGTTAGCGCGCCGCCCTGTCACGGCGGAGGTCGCGGGTTCGAGTCCCGTCAGGGTCGCTTCCCCGGTGGAACGTCACCGGGAGGGGCAGGTAGCTCAGTCGGTACGAGCGCTCGCCTGAAAAGCGAGAGGTCGGCGGTTCGACCCCGCCCCTGCCCACACACTCCCCCGGACGGTGCTCCGTGGCCCTGGTCCCCCGCGACCCGGCCACCGAGCCGGTCCTCGCCGCCCGCCTGCTCGACCTGCAGCGCGCCGCCTATGCCGTCGAGGCGCGGCTCATCGGCGACGACCGCATCCCCGCCCTGCACGAGGACCTCCCCGCGCTCCGGGACGCCGGCCTGCACTGGCTGGTGGCCGCGGAGGAGGACGGCGTCGTCGCCGCGGTCGCCTGGCGGGTCACCGACGGCGGCCTCGACCTCGACCGGCTCGTCGTCGACCCGGCGCACGCCCGCCGCGGGTTGGGCCGGGCGCTGGTCGGCGCCGTCCTGACCGAGGCCGCCGGGCGGCGGGTCACCGTCTCCACGGGCCGGGACAACACCCCGGCGCGCCGGCTCTACGCGGCGCTGGGCTTCGGCGAGGTCGGCGAGCGTGAGGTCCTGCCGGGCCTGTGGCTGGTCGACGCCGTCCACGGGACCGACGCCGTCCACGGGACCGACGCCGCCCGCCGGACCCACGGCGGCTGAGTCACACGCCGACCGGCCGGTCGGCCAGCACCTGCCCGTAGACCTGCTCGTGCACCGCCCGCACCGCCGCCTGCTGCCCGGCCCGCCACGCGCGGTCGGCCGGCCGGGGCATCGGCCGGGTCAGCGCCGCCGCCACCGCGGCGCCCAAGGAGACCGGGTCCAGGCCGCGCTCCTCGTCGTTGCCGTAGACGACGACGTCGGACCACTGGTCGGCGAACCAGCCGCAGCTCGGCGCCACCACGCGGGTGCCGACGTCCCGGCACACCTCGAGATCGCGCGAGTGGGTGCCGCAGCGCTCCGGCAGCACGGCGACGTGCAGCTCCTGCAGCTGCTGCGCCCAGCGGGCCGGCTCCCGGGTCACCACCTCGAGCCCGTCGGCGACGGCGAGGTCGGGGTCGGCGCACAGCGACTGCCCCGGCTCGACGAACACCCGTAACCGCCCCCCGCCGGACACCGCACCGGAGAGCGCGGCACGCACCAGCGCGGCCCGGTCGGGCACCGCCGTCCGCACCGTGCCCGGCGCCAGCCCGACCAGCCCCCGCTCGGCGCCGGTGTCCGGGTCGGCCGCGGTGAGCGACGGGTGGGCCACCACGATCGCCGTCCGCCCGAAGCGCTCGGCGATCTCGTCGGCCGCGCCGGGCGTCAGCGTGAGCACGACCTCGGCGGTGGCCAGCAGGGCGGCGAGGTGCGCGTCGTGGCGGGAACGGGCCGGCTGGTCGGGGTCGCGCAACTGGTGCACGGTCACGACCAGCGGGACCCCGGTGCGCCGCAGCGCCTCGGTCCAGCTGACCACCTCGTCCTCGGGCAGGTGGCCGTAGCCGGTGTGCAGGTGGACGACGTCGACCTGCCCGGCGTGCGCGGTGAGGTAGGCCGGGTCGAGCCACGGGCTGGGGTCGTGCCGGGGGCCCACGCACACCGCGGTCGCGGGCAGCACGGCGTCGACGTAGGCGTCACCGTGCGGGACCGCGGCGACGCGGACCGGCACGGGGGACACGGACGAGGTCAGGGCGTGGACCACGCGAGCGGGCACTCCTCCTGCGGTCGAGCACGCGACGGCAGGGCGGTGCTCCTCGACGATCTACGGCGGTTCCGGTACCCGAGCCCGGTGCCGCACAACCGTCTGTGGCGCTACTGGGTGGCGCTGCTCACCCGTCCGGGCCGGCCCCGGGCGAGGGCGCGGCCCTCCCGCGCGGCCGCGTACGCCGGCGCCCGGAAGCGCGCCATCGGCCCGTCGGCGAGCAGCCCCGGCGGCGGGTTGCGGACGGCGTCGAAGCGCAGGTCCGGGTCGAGCTCGGCCACCGGCGCGGTCAGCGTCAGGCGGGCGAAGGGCACCCACCCCTCCGCACCGCGGGCGACCAGCAGCCGGAACACCAGCCCGCGCTCGGCGACCGCGGCGGCGACCGCACGGGGGTCGGAGGCCACGCCGTCGGGACCGTCCGGGACGGCGGCCAGCCGCAGCGTCCCCGCCGGCGAGCGGTAGCCCATGAAGGAGGAGTAGGTCGATGCCGCGTCGACCCGAGGGACCGGCAGGAACCGCGTCCAGCGGCCACGGCCGCCGGTCGACAGCAGCAGGTCGACCGGCCGGTCGCCGTCGGGCAGGCGGACGGCGAGGCCCAGCAGGTCGGGCAGCGGGGTGGGCAGTCCCGCCCCGCGGGAGAGCCGGACGACGGCGGGCTCGCGCGCGGGCTCCTCCAGCCAGCGCACGCCCCAGCCCCGCGCGCCCCCGGTGCGCTCGAGGACGGCGTCGAGGACGACCCCGCGGGGGTGCATGGGCTTGCCGGCCCGCCACCGGGCCAGGGTGCCCAGCGGCACCGCCGCGAGCCGGCCGGCCAGCCTCGCCAGGTCCTGCACGACGTCCCCCTCCCCGGCGCGCCGAGCTCCGGGCACCAGGAGCGGCCCTACCCGCGGCGGCCGGGCTCTCCCCCGTTCCGCGTGTTCCGTTCACCGCCGGCGACCGGACACGGCCGGGACGCGCCGTCCACCGGCGACACCTGCCCGTGTCGGAGCCGGATGTCCGTCGTCTTTCGCCCTGTGACACGGACCGGTTCACTACCTACCGTGAGTGCGTGCTCACGACGCTCATGGTCATCGGCGGGGTCCTCGTCGGGCTCCTCCTGCTCCTCGCGCTGATCGTCACCCTGAGCGCCCGGCCCGCGACCCGCCCGGCCGGCCGGCCCGCCGGCTGGGTGGCCGACGCCGGCCGGCCGCACCCCGACGCGTGGGCGCCGCCGAGCAGCACCACCGAGGAGATGCGCGCGGTCCGGTGACCGTCCCCTGACCCGGCGTCCCGGCGGCTGCGGACAGCGCGCCGCCGGGACAGCCCGGAGCCCCCGCCCGGCGCGGCGACCCAACGGCGATCCTCAGCGCAGGGGCCGGCCCCACTCCGTCTCCTGCCGAAGCACCGGCTTGAGCACCTTGCCGCCGGGGTTGCGCGGCAGCACGGCCGGGCGCACGGACACGAACTGCGGCACCTTGAAGTCGGCCAGGTGCGCGCGGGCGTGCGCGAGGACGGCGTCGACGTCGAGCTCGGTGCCCGGCAGTGGCACGAGGACGGCGCCCACCTTCTCCCCCATCATCGTGTCGGGCACGCCGACCACCGCGACCTCGAAGACGCCCGGGGCCGCGGCGAGGACGTTCTCCACCTCGACGCAGTACACGTTCTCGCCGCCGCGGTTGATCATGTCCTTGGCCCGGTCGACGACGTAGGTGAAGCCCTCGTCGTCGATGCGCGCCAGGTCGCCGGTGTGCAGCCAGCCGTCGACGAAGGTCTGCGCCGTCGCCTCGGGCTTGTTCCAGTACCCCTGGACGACGTTCGCCCCGCGGATGAGCAGCTCGCCGACGCCGGTCCCGGGGTCGGGGTCGGCCACCTGCAGGTCGACCACGGGCGCGGGGAAACCGACCGAGTGCGCGTGCGTGCCGGCGTACTCGTGCGGCAGGAACGTCGAGATCGACGAGGTCTCCGACAGCCCGAACCCGTTGCCCACCCGCGCGGCGGGGAACGCCTGCTTGATCCGCTGCACCAGGTCCGGGGCGATCGGCGCACCGCCGTAGGTGGCGAACCGCACGCCGCTCACGTCGACGTCGGCGAAGCCCTCCTGGCTGATGGCCAGCCAGAAGATCGCCGGCACCGAGGTGACGACGGCGACCCGCTCCTCCGGGATCAGCCGCAGGAAGCGGCCCACCTCGAACGCCGGCATGACCACGGCCGCCGACCCGCCCTGCAGCGCGACCAGCAGCTGGCTGTTGCAGCCGGTGACGTGGAAGAGCGGCACGCTGATCAGGTTGCGCAGCGACGGGTCGTGCCCCGACAGCCCGACCACCCGGCGGGCGGTCTCGGTGTTGCTGAGGAAGTTCTCGTGGCTGGTCATCGCGCCCTTGGGGAAGCCGGTGGTCCCCGAGGTGTAGAAGATCGCGGCCAGGTCCGAGCGCTGCAGGCCCTCGGCGACGTGCGGGTCGCCGTCGGGCAGCGGGGTGCCCGGCTCGAGCACCACCCGGGCCCCGCTGTCCTCGACGACGTAGCGCGCCTCGGACTCGGTGAACCGGGTGTTCACCGGCACCGCGACCCCGCCGGCCATCAGGGTGCCGAAGAAGCCGAGCACCCAGTCGACGCCGTTGCCCAGCCGGATGGCCACCCGGTCGCCGCGCTGCACGCCGGCCGCGCGCAGGCCGCCGGAGACGCGGGCGGCGGCGTCCCACAGCTCCCGGAAGGTCAGCCGCGGCCCGTCGACCTCCACCACGGCCTCGCCTCCGGGGTCGCGCTCGACCGACGTCCGCAGCATGGCGACGACCGAGTCGGGCAGGTCGGTGTAGTGCTTGACGCCGGCCGCGTCGCGCTCGACGCCGGTCTCGTCGAAGGGGTGCAGGGTCATCAGTACGTCCCGACGTTCTCGAAGTACCGGCGCGGGTTGTCCACCAGCATCGTGGTGATCTGCGCCTCGGTCACCCCCTGCTCGCGCAGGTAGGGCAGCACGTCCTCGTGGATGTGCGTGTAGTGCCACTGCGGCAGCAGGTCCATGACGCCGGGGGCCAGCCAGTCGATGTAGCAGGAGGCGTCCTGCGAGAGCACCATCTGCCCGGCGAAGCCCCGGCGGCACATCTCCACGACGATGTCGGCGCGCGCCTCGAACGTGGTGTCGAGGTTGATGCCGAAGCGGTCCATGCCGAGCACGAAGCCGGCCTCGGCCAGCTCGGTGAGGTGGTCGGCGTCGGTGCTGTCGCCGCTGTGGCCGAGGACGACGCGGCGCGGGTCGACGCCCTCGTCGCCGAGCACCTTCTGCACCTGCAGCCCGGTGTGGCTGCCCGGGTGGGTGTGCACCGTGATCGGCACGCCGGTGGCGCGGTGGGCCTTGGCCACGGCCCGCATCACCCGCTCGACGCCGGCGGTCAGGCCCTGGTGGTCGATCGCGCACTTGAGGACGCCGGCCCGCACGCCGGTGCCCGCGATGCCGCTCTCGATGTCGCCGACGAACATGTCGACCATCGGGTCGGGGACCTCCGCGCCGACCGCCTCGTTGAGCGCCGGGCCGCGGTGGTGGAAGAAGAACGGGACGTCGTCGTAGGTGTAGCAGCCGGTGGCCACGACGACGTTGAGGTCGACCTGCTCGGCGATGCGCTGGATGCGCGGGATGTAGCGGCCCAGGCCGATCACGGTGGGGTCGACGATGGTCCGGACGCCGGTCGCGGCCAGCTTCGTCAGCTTCTGGACGGCGTCGGCGACGCGGTCGTCCTCGCTCCCCCACTCCTCGGGGTAGTTCTGCTGGACGTCGGCGTTCAGCACGAACACGTGCTCGTGCATCAGCGTCGGGCCGAGCTCGGCGGTGTCGACGGGGCCTCGGACGGTCTGCACCTGCGGCACGGGATGGGTCCTCTCGACGGGGGCTGCAACACGGAGGCCCGACGTTAACCGAGGTGTGACCCGGACCACGAGGGGTCAGCCGGCGCCCATCAGGTCGGCGGCGCGCTCGCCCACCAGGACGGCGGTCGCGGCCGGCCCGCGGGTGGGCACCTCGGGCAGCACGGACAGGTCCGCCACCCGCAGGCCCTCGACCCCGCGCACCCGCAGGTGCTGGTCGACGACGGCGCCCGGGTCGCCGTCGGGTCCCATCCGGGCGCTGCCGGCCAGGTGCTGGGCGGTGGCCAGGTGCGCGGCGACCCAGCCGTCGAGGGCGGCGTCGTCGGCGAGGACGTCGTCGGCGGGGTCGGGGCGGGCGGCCACCAGCGGGGCCAGCGCCCGGGTGCGCAGCAGCGCGGCGGCCAGCCGCACGGCCTCGCGCAGCCGCCGCCGGTCGGCCGCCGTCGCCAGGTAACCGTGCGCGATGCGCGGCGCGGCGGTGGGGTCGGGGCCGGCCAGCGCGAGCCGGCCGCGGCTCTCCTCCCGGTAGAGGCCGGCGGCCAGCGACAGCGTGCGGTGGTCCCCCCCGCCGCCGGGGACCACCCGCCCCCACGGCCGCAGCCACGGCAGCACCTCCAGGTCGCCGGGCACCGGCGAGCCCTCCGACGTGGCGTTCAGGCAGCTGTGCAGCGGCAGCGGCCAGTCGCCGTCGGGCAGCCCCGCGACCGGCGTCCACGGCAGGTAGACCAGCGGGTGGTCGCTGAGGCCGGCGCCCACACCCGGGGCGTCGGCGACCACGCCGATCCCGTGCTCGCGCAGGTGCGCGGCCGGGCCGACGCCCGACAGCAGCAGCAGCTGCGCGGAGCCGATGGCCCCGGCGGCCAGCACGACCTCGGCGGCGCGCACCGGGCCGGCGTCGGTGTCCACGCCCACCGCCCGGCCGCGCTCGACGAGCACCCGCCGCACCCGCACACCGCCGCGCACGGTCAGCCCGGGCAGCCCGCGCCGCGGCGAGAGGTAGGCCATCGCGGTGTTGACCCGGACGCCGTCGCGGACGGTGAACGGCACCGGCCCCCAGCCGGGCGGGCCGCCGGCGTTCTTGTCCGGCTCCTCCGCGACGCCGAGCTCGGCCGCCGCGGCCGCGAGGCCGTCGGTCAGCGGGGAGCCGCCGGTCGGGCGGCCCACCGGCAGCGGCCCGCCGGCGCCGTGGCCGGGCCGGTCGCCGTAGTCCCGGTCGGCCTCCAGGCGGCACCAGGCCGGCAGGGTGGCCGCGAGGCTCCACAGGTCGTTGCCCGCGGCGGCCCAGCCGGCGTGGTCGGCCGGGGTGGCGCGCACGAAGTAGCCGCCGTTGACCGCGCTGGACCCGCCGGCGCCGCGCCCCCGGGGCAGTGGCACCCGGACGCCCGGGGTGAGCTCGGTGGTGAGCGACCAGTTCGCCGGGTGCCCCGGGACGGTCGCGCCCAGGGTGGCGGCGTCGCGCAGGTCGGCCGGGAAGTCGCCGGGCCGGGCGTGGTCGGCGCCGGCCTCCAGCAGCAGCACGCGCCGCCCGGCGTCGGCCAGGCGCGCGGCCAGCGCGCAGCCCGACGAGCCGGCCCCCACGACGACGACCTCCACCTCGGGGGTCACGGCCTCGGGGGTCACAGGCCGAGGACCCCCGGCAGGTCCAGCCGGCGCACCTTGCCGGTGGAGGTGCGCGGCAGCTCGCCGACCGGGTGCAGGCTCTTGGGGCGCTTGGCCGGGGACAGCCGCTCGTGGGCCCAGGCGGCGAGTTCCGCCGGGTCGGCGTCGCCCACGTAGGCGGCCACCACCCGCTGGCCCCACTCGCCGTCGGGGACGCCGACCACCGCGCTCTCCACCACGCCCGGGTGCGCGTCGAGCACCGCCTCGACCTCGGCCGGGTAGACGTTCACCCCGCCGGAGATCACCAGGTCCTCGCGGCGGCCGTCGAGCCAGACGGTGCCGTCGTCGTCGACCCGGCCGAGGTCGCCGACGGTCACGCGGTCACCGCGCCAGGCGGCCGCGGTCTTGTCCGGCGCGCGCCAGTACTCGAACCAGGCCCACCGCGGGACGGCGCACCACAGCCGGCCGTGCTCGTCGGTCTCCAGCCGCCGGCCCGGGCGGGCGCGGCCGACGCTGCCCGGGTGCGCCCGCCAGTCCTCCGGCGAGCAGACGGTGAACTGCGCTTCCGTGGAGCCGTAGAACTCCCAGACGCTGCCCTCGGGCGCCGCGGCGAGCACGGCCCGCTTGAGCGGCTCGGGGCAGGGCGCGCCGGCGTGCACCAGGCGGCGGAAGGAGCTCCAGTCGACGGCGCCGTGCGCGAGCAGCCGCTGCAGGTGGGTGGGCACGCAGAAGGCGGTGGTGGGCCGCAGCGCGCCGATCGCCTGCGCTGCCCGCGCCGCGTCGAACGGGCCCGGCAGCAGCACCTCCCCGCCGGCCAGCAGGGTGTGGACGGCGAAGCGCAGCGGCGCCGAGTGGTGCAGCGGCGAGAGCACCAGGTGCCGGTCGCCCGGGCCGAAGCCCCACAGGTCGATCTCCTCGGCGGCCAGCGCCCGGGCGTCGTCCTCGGCCAGGACGCCGGACCACACGCCCTTGCGGCGGCCGGTGGTGCCCGACGTGTAGTGCATCGGCCGGGCCAGCGGGACGTCGGCCAGGTCGGCCTCGGCGGTGCCCTCGAGCAGCCGGTCGGGCGCGGCGCCGGCGTCGAGGGCGGGGTCGGCGGCCTCGGCCAGCGCCGCGCGCTCCGCCGCGGGCAGCGCGGGGTCGAGCACCACGGGGACGACGCCGGTGCGCAGCGCCCCGAGGACGACGGCCAGCAGCGCCGGCGAGGACGCCGCCGAGACGAGCAGCCGGTCACCGGGCCGCAGGCCGCCCGCCCGCAGCGCCGCCGCGGCCCGCCGCTGGTCGCGCTCGCTGTCGGCGGCCCGGACGACGGGGACCGTCACGGCAGCCGTACCCGGTCGCCGTCGACCTCCAGGTGCCCCTCGGCGGCGAGCTTGGCCAGCGTGGCCCGGGTGGACTGCGCCGCGGCCGGCCACAGCGCCTGCGGCACCTCGGCGTAGACGTCGGCCACCAGCGCGTCGACCGTCCCCGCGCCCCGGACCAGCGCCGCCAGCAGCTGCGCCTCCCGGAACGCGCGGTGGGCCAGGTAGTAGTCGAGGACGGCGGTGGGGTCCTCGGTCAGCTCCGGGCCGTGGCCGCAGTAGAGCGCGCTGGGGCCGAGGTCGTGCACCCGGCGCAGGGACTCCAGGTAGGCGACGACGTCGCCCTCGGGGTGGGTGACCACGGAGGTGCCCCGGCCCAGGACGTGGTCGCCGACGAGCACCGCGCCCGACTCCAGCCGGAACGCCAGGTGGTCGGCGGTGTGCCCGGGCGTGGGGACGACGTCCAGCACGGTGCCGGCCAGCCGCAGCCGCGCCCCCGGCTCGAGGACCCGCCCACGCGGGCCGGCGACGGCGGCGTCGGCGGCGGCGACGGGGGCGCCGAAGCGGGCTCCCCAGGGCTGCGCGGCCTCGGCGTGGTCGCCGTGGTGGTGGGTGACCAGGACGGCCACGCAGCGCGCGGCGCGGGCGGCCAGCGCCTGCTCCACCGCGGCGAGGTGGGCCGGGTCGTCGGGCCCGGGGTCGACGACGACGGCCTGGCCGCTGCCCGGCTCGCCGACGAGGTAGGTGTTGGTGCCGTCGAGCGTCATCCCCGACGGGTTGGGCGCCAGCACCCGCGTCACGAGCGGCTCGAGCGCCGCCGTCCGCGGCAGCGCGCCGGGCGCCGGGAGGTCCCAGGAGGTCCGCGGGTCGGCCGGGGCGTGCACACCCGGCACGGTAGCCGCGCACCGGGGCGGGCCGCCCGCCCGGCGGCTAGCCTCCCCCCATGCGCTCCCCGTGGTCGAGGTCCCGTCCCGTGCTGGTCACCGCGGCCGCCGCCGTCCTGCTCACCGCCTGCGGCGGCGGGGGCGAGGGGTCCGACAACGCCGAGGAGTCCGCGGAGGTCACCAGCGCCGAGACCAGCTCCAGTGCGGCGTCGTCGACCGGCGCCGGCAGCTCGGCGGCGACCTCCACCAGCGACGACCCCGCCGTCGCCCAGTTCTGCGCCCAGGCCGCCCAGTTCGACGAGCTGGGCAACCAGCTGACCGCGGCCACGCCCGAGCAGCTGCCCGGGCTGCTGCAGCAGGCGGCGGCCGCGTTCGACAGCGTCCAGCCGCCCGCCGAGATCGCCAGCTCGTGGCAGGTCGTCGGCGACGCCGTCCAGGCCTTCTCCGACACCGCCAACTCGGTGGACGCCACCACCCCCGAGGGCCAGCAGCAGCTGCAGACCGCGGCGCAGGACTTCGTCGGGGTCGCCGGCGGCCCCGACGGCACCGCCGTCCAGCAGTTCGGCCAGGCCAACTGCGCCTCGGCGGCCCCCACCAGCTGAGTTCGGCCCCCTGCAGGGGCCCGCTGCGAGCCTGCGAGTGGCGGGGGCAGGGGGTCCTTCATCAGCAGCCGCTGATGCTCACCCCGCGGGCGCGCAGCCACGGCACCGGGTCGACCTGACCGCCGTACATCGCGCCGGACGGGTGGACCTCGAAGTGCAGGTGCGGGCCGGTGGACTGGCCGCGGTTGCCGACCTCGGCGATGAGCTCCCCGGCGACCACGCGCTCGCCGGTGCTGACGTACTCGGCGTTGACGTGGCCGTAGACGGTCACCGCGCCGTCGGTGCCCCGGATGTAGACCGCCATGCCGAAGCCGGTGGCCGGCCCGGTGCGGACGACGGTGCCGGAGGTGGCCGCGTAGATCGGCGTCCCGATCGGGGCGGCGATGTCGACGCCGCCGTGCAGGGCGCCCCAGCGGAAGCCGTAGCAGCTCGACGTCCGGCCGGAGGTGGGCTTGACGTAGTTGCCCCCGCCGGCCGCCGCCGCGGTCGCCGACCCGGACGACGAGCCCGACCCCGACCCCGACCCGGACCCCGACCCCGACCCGGAGGAGGCGGCCGACGAGGCGGCGGCCCGGGCGGCGGCCGCGGCCGCGGCTGCCTCCTCGGCGGCGCGGGCGGCGGCCGCGGCGGCGGCGGCCTCCTCGGCGGCCTTCTGCCGCTGCCACTCCTGGTAGGCGTCGCGGGCGCCCTGCAGCTCCAGCAGCTGGATCTGGGCGGCCTGCAGCTGAGCGTCGAGGTCGGCCTTGTGCGCGGTGGCCGCCTCGACGGCGCCCTGCTGCTGGGCGACCTGCGCGTCGGCGGTGGCCTTGGCGGCGGCCGCCGCGTCCTCGGCGGCGGCCATCTCGTTCCGCGTCTGCCGCGCCGTCGACTCGGCGTTGGCCTGCTGCACGCGGGCGACCTCCAGCTGGTCGAGCACGTCGACCTGGGTGTCGCCGACGTACTCGAGCATCGCGGCCCGCTGCACCAGCTCGCCGGGGCCGGCGGAGTCCAGCAGCGCCGCGGCGGTGGTGAGGGTGGCGCCGTTGACGTAGCTGTCGTGGGCGAAGCCGGCGATGCGGCCGAGGGCGGCGTCGACGGCCCCCGTGGCCGCCTCCAGGTCCGCGGCGGCCTGGTCGGCGGCCGCCTGGGCCACCCCGAGGGCCTCCTCGGCGGCCAGGTAGGCGGTGCCGGCGGCCTCGGCCTGCACGGCGAGGCGCTCGAGCTCGGTCTCGGCGGCGGCGACCTCGGCGGCCAGCCGGCCCACCTCCGCGGCGGCGGCCTCCTGCGCGGCCTCGGCGTCGGCGATCTGCCCGTCGGTCGGGTTCGGCGGCGGCGCGGGGACGGCCGACGCCGGGCCGGCCACGCCCAGCAGGACCGCCGCGGTGAGCAGACCCACCAGTGCGCCGCGGGCGCCCCGACGACCCCGTGCTCCTCCGGCGGGGCCGGACGGGCGCCGGCCGGGACGGCACTGCAGCATCGATCGCTCCCTGGGAAGAGGGTGGCGCGGGGGCCGGTCCAGCGTCGCACCGGTGACGTCCCGTCACGTGCAGAGCACGCGGCACGGGTGTCACCCCGGTCCCACGGGACGCCGACTCCCACATCCGTCCCTCCTGTTGTCGTCACCCGGACGGGGGACCTTGAGGCCGGCGGGCGAACGGGTTTGCCGGATTCCAGGGGGCCGTGACGCCCGCGTCTAGGGTCGGGGCCGTGGACGTCTTCGGATCCGGCGCTGAACAGGTCGTCTTCTGCTCCGACCCCGCGTCGGGGCTCCGGGCGGTCATCGCCGTCCACTCGACGGCGCTGGGTCCCGCGCTCGGCGGCACCCGCTTCCACCCCTACGCCGGCGAGGACGACGCGGTCGCCGACGCCCTGCGGCTGGCCCGCGCCATGGCCTACAAGAACAGCCTCGCCGGGCTCGACCTCGGCGGCGGCAAGGCCGTCGTCATCGGCGACCCGCGCACCGACAAGACCGAGGCGCTGCTGCGGGCCTACGGCCGGTTCGTCGAGGCGCTGGGCGGCCGCTACCTGACCGCCTGCGACGTCGGCACCACCAACGCCGACCTCGACGTCGTCGCGCGCGAGACCCGCTTCGCCCACGGCCGCTCCGAGGTGTACGGCGGCTGCGGGGACTCCTCGGTGCTCACCGCCTTCGGCGTCTTCCAGGGGATGCGCGCCGCCGCCCTGCACCGCTGGGGGTCGCCCACGCTGGCCGGGCGGACCGTCGCCGTCGCCGGGGTCGGCAAGGTTGGCTCCTGGCTGGTCGACCGGCTGGTCGCCGACGGCGCCGACGTCGTGGTCAGCGACGTCGACACCGCCGCGGTGGAGCGGGTGCTCGCCCGCCACACCGGCGTCGACGCCGTCGACGACACCACCGCGCTGGTGCGCACCCCCGCCGACGTCTACGCCCCCTGCGCCCTCGGCGGCGCCCTCGACGACGAGACCGTGGCGGTGCTGCACGCCGAGGTCGTCTGCGGCGGGGCCAACAACCAGCTCGCGCACGACGGCATCCCCGACCAGCTCACCCGGCGCGGCATCCTCTACGCCCCCGACTACCTGGTGAACGCCGGCGGCGTGATCCAGGTGGAGGACGAGCGGCACGGCTTCTCCTTCCCCCGCGCCGAGGCCAAGGCCGCACGCATCTTCGACACCGCGCTGCGCGTCTTCGAGACCGCGGCCGCCGAGGGGGTCTCCCCCGCCGTGGCCGCCGACCGGCTCGCCGAGCAGCGCATCGCCGCGGTGGGCCGGCTGGCCACCATCCGCCTGCCCCGCTGAGCCCCGGCCGGCGCCTCGCCGGTGTGCCGCCGGCCACGGTCGGGGGACGCCGGGGGGAGGACCCGTGCCCCCGTTCCATCGGTGTCGTAAGCTCGGTCCAGACACAGTCACTCAGTCGGGGTCGCCACGCGGGCCGTCCAGCCCGTGAGCTGGGCTCCCGTTCTCCGTTATGAGGGGGTCGAGCCGATGGGGCGCGGCCGAGCGAAGGCCAAGCAGACACGCGTGGCCCGTGAGCTCAAGTACAGCTCACCCAACACCGACCTCTCCGCGCTCCAGCGCGAGCTGGCCGGGTCTCCGTCGTCCTACACCGCCCCGGCGGGCAAGGACGACGACGATGACGACGGCGACGAGTACGCCGACCGTTGGGCGGACGACGACGCGGACGACGACTGGGCAGCCAGTCGCTGACGGGCCCGGTCCGGGGCCTCACCCCGACTCGTGAGGGGTGAGCCCCCGGACCGGGGTCCTCAGCAGCGGTAGCTGCCCGTCAGCCGTGCGCCGGTCCCCCCGGCGGTGACCACGCCGGCCACCCACGACGGCACCCCGCGCCCGGTCAGCAGCCGCACCGCCCGGTCGGCGGCCTCGGCGGCGACGACGGCGACCATGCCGACGCCGCAGTTGAACGCCCGCTCGGACTCCTCGCGCGGCACACCGTGCTCCTCGAGCAGCGAGACGGCCGCGGGCAGCGCCCAGGTACCGCGGTCGAGGACGGCCTCCAGCCCGTCGGGGACCACCCGCGCGGTGTTGCCGGCCAGCCCGCCGCCGGTGATGTGCGCGAACGCGTGCACGCCCTCGACGCCGAGCTCGCCGACGAGGGCGAGGCAGTCGAGCGCGTAGACGCGGGTCGGCTCGAGCAGCACCTCGCCCAGCGGGCGGTCCAGCCCGGCCGGCGTGGCCGCCAGGTCCAGCCCCGCGGCGGACACCACGCGGCGCACCAGCGAGTAGCCGTTGGAGTGGAAGCCCGACGAGGCCATCGCCACGACGACGTCGCCGTCGCGGACCCGCTCGGGGCCCAGCACCGCGTCGGCCTCCACGACGCCGACCGCGGTGGCGGCCAGGTCGTAGTCGTCGGGGGCCATCAGGTCGCCGTGCTCGGCGGTCTCCCCGCCGACCAGCGCGGCGCCGGCCCGCTCGCAGCCGGCCGCGATGCCGGTGACGATCGCGGCGACCCGCTCGGGCACGACCGTCCCGACGGCCACGTAGTCCTGCAGGAACAGCGGCTCGGCGCCGCAGGCCACCAAGTCGTCGACGACCATGGCGACCAGGTCGATGCCGACCGTGTCGTGCCGGTCCAGCTGCCGGGCCAGCGCGAGCTTGGTGCCCACGCCGTCGGTGGAGGAGGCGATCAGCGGGCGGCGGTAGCGGGTCGTGTCGAGCGCGAACAGCCCGGCGAACCCGCCGAGGCCGCCGACCACCTCGGGTCGGCGGGTCCGCTCGACCGCGGTCCGCATGAGGGCGACGGCGCGCTCGCCGGCGTCGATGTCGACGCCGGACGCGGCGTAGGTGAACTCCCCCGCGCGCCCGCTCACGGACGGCTGGTTCACGGGCGGCGCAGCGCGTCGTCGGCGCCGCCGGGCACCGCGGGGCTGCCGGCCTGCCGGCCGGTCCAGCCGCTGACCGAGCGGACGTCGTCCACCCGGCGCTCGATGCCCTCGAGGACGTGCTTGCCCAGCACGCCGGCCTCGCCGAGCGGGATCGGGTACTCGCCGGTGAAGCAGGCGGTGCACAGCCGGCTGGCCGGCTGCTCGGTAGCGGCGATGAGGCCCTGCTCGGAGACGTAGCCCAGCGAGTCGGCGTTGATCGAGGCGCGCACGCCGTCGACGTCGAGGCCGTTGGCGATCAGCTCGGCGCGGCTGGCGAAGTCGATGCCGTAGAAGCACGGCCACTTCACCGGCGGGCTGGAGATGCGCACGTGCACCTCGAGGGCGCCGGCCTCCCGCAGCATCCGGATCAGCGCGCGCTGGGTGTTGCCGCGCACGATCGAGTCGTCGACGACGACCAGCCGCTTGCCGCGGATGACGTCGCGCAGCGGGTTGAGCTTGAGCCGGATGCCCAGCTGACGGATGGTCTGGCTGGGCTGGATGAACGTGCGGCCGACGTAGGAGTTCTTGACCAGGCCCAGGCCGTAGGGGATGCCGGAGGCCTCGGCGTAGCCGACCGCGGCCGGGGTGCCCGACTCCGGCACGGGGATGACCAGGTCGGCGTCGGCGGGGTGCTCCCGGGCCAGCCGCCGGCCGATCTCGACGCGGGCGGCGTGCACGCCGCGGCCGCCGATCGTGGTGTCGGGCCGGGCGAGGTAGACGTACTCAAAGACGCAGCCCTTGGGCTCGGCCGGGGCGAAGTGCTGGCTGCGCAGGCCGTTCTCGTCGATGGCCAGCAGCTCACCGGGCTCGACCTCGCGGACGACGGAGGCGCCGACGATGTCCAGCGCCGCCGTCTCGCTGGCGACGACCCAGCCGCGCTCCAGGCGGCCGAGCACCAGCGGGCGCACGCCCTGCGGGTCGCGGGCGGCGTAGAGGGTGTCCTCGTCCATGAACGTGAAGCTGAAGGCGCCGCGCAGCTGCGGCAGCACCTCCATGGCGGCGGCCTCGACCGACAGGTCCGGCCGGGCCGCGATCAGCGCGGTGACCAGGTCGGAGTCGGTGCTGGAGGTGAAGGCCCCGGGGACACCGGCGTCGGCGGCCCTGCTCGCCAGCTCCGCGGTGTTGACCAGGTTGCCGTTGTGGCACAGCGCCAGCCCGGTGCCGGCGTCGGTGGTGCGGAACGTCGGCTGCGCGTTCTCCCAGGTGGAGGAGCCCGTCGTCGAGTAGCGGGTGTGGCCGACGGCGAGGTGCCCGCGCAGGCTGCCCAGGGTCGACTCGTCGAAGACCTGGCTGACCAGCCCGAGGTCCTTGTAGACGACGACCGAGGCGCCGTCGGAGACGGCGATGCCGGCCGCCTCCTGACCGCGGTGCTGCAGGGCGTACAGGCCGAAGTAGGTCAGCTTCGCGACCTCCTCCCCCGGCGCCCAGACACCGAAGACGCCACAGGCGTCCTGGGGGCCGGGAGCGGAGGGGTCGAGGGCGTGCGTCAGCCGTCCGTCACCGCGAGGCACCTCTCGAGGGTACCGGCCGCCGGCCGTCCCGCCCGGTGGTGCGCACCACGCGCGGCCCGCGGCGCCCGCCGGGGAACCCCGGCCACCTCCGGCCCGTTGACGGTCGGCACGCGTGGAAGAGGAGCGGACATGAGCAACGACCGGCCCGACCCGAACGACTTCCTCGAGATGGCCCAGCGGGCGCTGCGCAGCCTGTTCGACCCGCCGCGCGGCGACGACGACCCCTGGGCGCGAGCGACCGACCGGGGTCCGGCCCCGCGGGAGCGCCACCGGGAGCCGAGCGCCGAGGAGCGGCGCGAGAACCTCACGTTCGCGCTGGCCACCCGCGCGGTCGAGGCGCTCGAGGACCTCGCGCTGGACGTCGCGGCGATCCGCCAGCGCCTGGAGCGCACGGCGACGCCGGAGGCCGACCCCGGCCACTCCAACGGTGACGGCAGCGCGGCCGGGGAGGACGCCGGCCGGGCGTGAGCCCCGGCGCGGTCGGCCCCGGCCGGCCGCGTCTCAGTGCACGGTGCTGATCTCGGCGGAGATCCTGGTGTCCTCGCCGTGCCCGGTGTGCACCACGGTGTCACCGTGCAGGGTCAGCAGCCGGCTGCGGATCGAGTTCAGGATCGTCGGCTTGTCGCTGAACGAGCGGCCGGTGGCCCCGGGCCCGCCGTGGAACAGCGTGTCCCCGGTGAAGACGGCGGCCAGGTCGGGGGCGTGCAGGCAGGTGCTGCCCGGCGAGTGGCCGGGGGTGTGCAGCGCGGTCAGCGTCGTGCCGGCGACGCGGAACGCCGTCCCCTCGGCCAGCGCCTCGTCGGGGTCGGCGCCCTCGTGGACGACGTCCCAGAGCATCCGGTCGGCGGGGTGGAACCAGATCGGCGCGCCGGTGGCCTCGCGCAGGTCGACCGCGGCGGTGATGTGGTCGTTGTGCCCGTGGGTGAGCACGATCGCAGTCACCCGCCGGCCACCGATCGCCTCGACGATCGGCTCGACGCGGTGCGGGGCGTCGATCACGAGCACCTCGTCGTCGTCGCCGACGAGCCAGACGTTGTTGTCGACGTCGAAGTCCTGCCCGTCGAGGCTGAACACCCCGGAGACGACGGCCTTCTCGATGCGGGCGGTCACTTGAGGACCACCACCGACCGCAGGACCTCGCCGCGGTGCATCTTCTCGAACGCCTCCTCGATGTCCTCCAGCCCGATCGTCTCGGACACGAAGGCGTCGAGGTCGAAGCGCCCCTGCAGGTAGAGGTCGATCAGCATCGGGAAGTCGCGGCTGGGCAGGCAGTCGCCGTACCAGGAGGACTTGATCGCCCCGCCGCGGCCGAAGATCTCGATGGCCGGGAGGGTGATCTGCATGTCGGGGGTGGGGACCCCGACCATGACCACCCGGCCGGCCAGGTCGCGGGCGTAGAAGGCCTGCTCGAAGACCTTCGGGTGGCCGACCGCGTCGATGGCGACGTCCACGCCGAAGCCGCCGGTGAGCCCCTTGATCGCCTCCACGGCGTCGGACTCGCTCGAGTTGACCGTGTGGGTGGCGCCCATGGTGCGCGCCCACTCCAGCTTCCGGTCGGAGATGTCGACGGCGATGATCGTCGTCGCGCCGGCCAGCCTGGCCCCGGCGATCGCGGCGTCGCCGACGCCGCCGCAACCGAACACCGCCACGCTCTCGCCCCGGCGGACGCCGCCGGTGTTGATCGCCGCACCCACGCCGGCCATGACGCCGCAGCCGAGCAGGCCCGCGGCCGTGGGTGGAGCGGCCGGGTCGACCTTCGTGCACTGCCCCGAGTGCACCAGCGTCTTCTCGGCGAACGCGCCGATCCCCAGGGCGGGGCTGAGCTCGGTGCCGTCGGTCAGCGTCATCTTCTGCGCGGCGTTGTGGGTGGCGAAGCAGTACTGCAGCTCGCCCTTCAGGCAGGCGCGGCACTGCCCGCAGACCGCCCGCCAGTTGAGGATCACGAAGTCGCCGACGGCCACGTTCGTCACGCCCTCGCCCACGGCGGCCACCGTGCCGGCGGCCTCGTGGCCGAGCAGGAACGGGAACTCGTCGTTGATGCCGCCCTGCCGGTAGTGCAGGTCGGTGTGGCACACCCCGCACGCGGCCACGTCCACCACCGCCTCACCCGGACCCGGGTCGGGCACCACGATCGTCTCCACGGTGACCGGTGCTCCCTTGCCGCGGGCGACGACGCCCCTCACCTCGTATGCCATGGCGCGAGCCTAGGGGTGCCGCCGTTGGGACGCCCCGGGGCGTCCGAGGGTCGTGCGGCATCGCATGCCGCACAACGATCTGGTCTCGGCGTCCCCCGATCGGTCCGCTGGCCGCGCGACACGCCGGAGTGCGACGTAGCGTCCTCGCGGGTCCGTGACCTCGCGCACAGGCCCGTCCATGGGGGAACCCGACGTCGCGACCGGAGGTCCGTCTGTGGCAGTACCGAGTTTCCTGGCCCGGGAACGCATCGTGGCCCGGCCCGGGTTCAACCGCTGGCTGATCCCGCCGGCCGCGCTGGCGGTCCACCTGTGCATCGGTCAGGCGTACGCGACCAGCGTCTACAAGAGCGCGCTGGTCGAGCACTTCGACGCCAGCCTGACCGCGATCGGCATCATCTTCTCGATCGCGATCGTCATGCTCGGTGTGTCCGCCGCCCTGTTCGGCACCTGGGTCGACCGCAACGGCCCGCGCGCGGCGATGTTCACCTCCGCCGTCTTCTGGGTGGCCGGGTTCCTGGTCGGCGGCCTGGGCATCGAGACCGGGCAGCTGTGGCTGCTGTACTTCGGCTACGGCGTGCTGGGCGGGGTCGGCCTGGGCATCGGCTACATCTCGCCGGTGTCCACGCTGATCAAGTGGTTCCCCGACCGCCCGGGCCTGGCCACCGGCATGGCGATCATGGGCTTCGGTGGCGGTGCGCTCATCGCCTCGCCGCTGTCGCGCCAGCTGATGAACTACTACGACCCGGCGTACGACGGCACGGCCGGCACCGTCCCCAACGGAGACGCCGTGGCCGCGCTGTTCTTCACCCTCGCCGCGGTCTACCTGGTCTTCATGATGTTCGGCGCCTTCATCGTCCGGGTGCCGGCCGACGACTGGCGCCCCGCCGGCTTCGACCCCTCCTCGGTCAAGCAGAAGGCCCTGGTCACCACGGAGAGCGTCTCGGCGCGCAACGCCATCAGGACGCCGCAGTTCTGGCTGCTGTGGACGGTGCTCTTCTGCAACGTCACCGCGGGCATCGGCATCCTCGAGCAGGCCGCCCCGATGATCCAGGACTTCTTCCGCACCGGGGCGACCTCGACCGTCGCGGCGACCACGGCCGCCGGCTTCGTCGGCGTCCTGTCGCTGTTCAACATGGGTGGCCGGTTCGTGTGGTCCACGACCTCGGACTTCATCGGCCGCAAGCCGATCTACATGGTGTACCTGGGCGTCGGCATCATCCTCTACCTCATCCTGGCCACCCTCGGCAGCACGGCGACCTGGATCTTCGTGTTGACCGCCGCCATCATCATCAGCTTCTACGGCGGCGGCTTCTCGACCGCACCGGCCTACCTGCGCGACCTCTTCGGCACCTACCAGGTCGGCGCCATCCACGGCCGACTGCTGACCGCCTGGTCGGCCGCCGGTGTGGCCGGCCCGCTGATCATCAACGGCGTCCTGGACACCCAGGGCACCCCCGGTGAGCTGGTCGCGGCGAACTACCGTCCGGCGCTGTTCATCATGGTCGGCCTCCTGGCGGTCGGTTTCGTCGCCAACCTGCTGATCAGGCCGGTGGCCAGCAAGTGGCACGAGCCGCACGCCACCACCCCCGCCACTGCCCGCGCCAACCCGGAACGGAGCGCCGCCCGATGAGCACCCCCGTCACCGACGACCGCACACCCACGCACACCCCGGTCGGTCTGATCGCGCTCGCCTGGACCCTCGTGGGCGTCCCCCTGCTCTACGGGCTGTACAACACGGTCAAGGCCGCGAGCGCCCTGTTCGGCGGCTGACCGGCACTCGGCAGCACAGCGCCCCCGTCCCGGGTCGTCCGGGCCGGGGGCGCTGTGCTGTTCGTCGTCCTACCGGACGACATCGCGGCCAGGTGCCGTCCCCCTGCTGTACGGAGCCCACCCCGTGTCCCCGCCGGGGACCCTCCGGGCCCCGCGCCGGGTCCACCCGCGACGCACGCCCGGGCCCCGTCACGTGCCGCGGCCCAGAGGCCGCAGGGGGAGGTGCGCGGACAGGTCCGCGCGGTTGCCGCTGGCGCTGACCCTCCCCTCGGCGACGGCCTCGGCCCAGCCGAGCTCGCCGGTGGCCAGCCGCAGCCAGGTCGCCGCGTCGGTCTCGACGACGTTGGGCGGCGTGCCGCGGGTGTGCCGGGGGCCGGGCACCAGCTGGACGGCGACGTGCGGCGGCACCCGCAGCTCCACCGACCGCCCGGGCACCTGCTGGGCCAGCCAGCGGGTGCTGGTCTTCACCGCGGCGCCGAGCACCGACCGGGGAGGCTGCTCGGCCTCCCCCGCCAGCCACGGGCGGACGGCGTCGACGGCGGCCCGCAGCTCCCCGGCGGGGATCGGTGCGGCCGGCACGGTCAGCTGGTCGGGACCGCGCCCGAGGGGACCGTGCCCACCGCGGCCTCCGGCGTCCCGAACAGCGCCGGCAGCGTCGCCGTCCACGCGGCGCGCAGCTCGGCGAGCGGGATGTCGGCGACGCCCTCGACGGCGAGCGCGTCCCCGCCCGTCGTCCCCAGCTCGGTGACGGCGACGCCGGCCCACTCGGCCGTGGTGCGCACCGCCTCCGGGTCGGTGGTCGTGACGACGGCGCGGGCGGCGGACTCGCTGAACAGCGCGGTGAACGCGTCGTCGCCGAGTCGCAGCCGCGCCCCGGTGCCGTGGCGCAGCGCCGACTCGGCCAGCGCCTGCGCCAGGCCGCCGTCGGCGAGGTCGTGCGCGGAGGTGACCAGGCCCTCGCGGCCCAGCGCCCCCAGCAGCTCGGCGAGCGACCGCTCCGCCGCCAGGTCGACCGCCGGCGGGCGGCCGCCGAGGTGGCCGTGCACGACGCTCGCCCAGGCCGAGCCGCCGAGCTCCGGCCGGGTCTCGCCGAGCAGCAGCACGGTCTCGCCCGCGGCCCGCCAGCCGGTGGACACCCGCGTGCGGACGTCGTCGTGCACGCCCAGCACGCCGATGACCGGCGTCGGGTTGATCGCGACGTCGCCGGTCTGGTTGTAGAGGCTCACGTTGCCGCCGGTGACCGGCAGGCCCAGGTCGCGGCAGGCGTCGGCCAGGCCGCGGACCGCCTCGGCGAACTGCCACATCACCTCCGGCTCCTCCGGGGAGCCGAAGTTCAGGCAGTTGGTGACCGCCAGCGGGCGCGCGCCGCTGACCGCCACGTTGCGGTAGGCCTCGGCGAGGTTGAGCTGCGCGCCGGTGTAGGGGTCGAGCCGGGCGAAGCGGGCGTTGCCGTCGAGGGCCAGCGCGATGCCGCGGTGCGAGTCCTCGTCGATGCGGACCACGCCGGCGTCGTCGGGCTGGGCGAGCACGGTGTTGCCGCGCACGTAGCGGTCGTACTGCTCGGTGACCCACGTCTTGTCCGCGCCGTCGGGGCCGGCGACGACGGCCAGCCAGTGCGCGGTGAGCTCCTCCGGCGTCGCCGGGCGGGGCAGCGCGGCCGGGTCGTCGGCCCGCAGGGCGTCGAGGTCGGCGGGGCGCTGCATCGGCCGGTCGTACACCGGGCCCTCGTGCGCGACGGTGCGCGGCGGGACGTCGACGATCCGCTCGCCGTGCCAGTCGACGGTCAGCCGGTCGCCGTCGGTGACCTCACCGATGACGGTGGCCAGCACGTCCCACTTGGCGCAGACGGCGAGGAAGTCGGCGACCTTCCCCGGCTCGACGATCGCGCACATGCGCTCCTGGGACTCGCTCATCAGGATCTCGGCCGGCGTCAGCGTGGAGTCGCGCAGCGGGACGGCGTCGAGGTCGACGTGCATGCCGCCGGTGCCGGCGCTGGCCAGCTCGCTCGTCGCGCAGGACAGGCCGGCGCCGCCGAGGTCCTGGATCCCGGTGACCAGGTCGGCGGCGAAGATCTCCAGGCACGCCTCGATGAGCAGCTTCTCGGTGAACGGGTCGCCGACCTGCACGCTCGGGCGCTTGGCCGGGCCCTCCTGGTCGAAGGTCTCGCTGGCGAGCACGCTCACGCCGCCGATGCCGTCGCCGCCGGTGCGCGCGCCGAAGAGCACCACCTTGTTGCCGGCGCCCTCGGCCTTGGCCAGCCGCACGTCCTCGTGCCGCATGACGCCGACGCACAGCGCGTTGACCAGCGGGTTGCCGGCGTAGCACTCGTCGAAGAGCAGCTCGCCGCCGATGTTGGGCAGCCCCAGGCAGTTGCCGTAGCCGCCGACCCCGGCGACGACGCCGGGCAGCACGCGGGCGGTGTCGGGGGCGTCGGCGCGGCCGAAGCGCAGCGAGTCCATGACCGCGACCGGGCGGGCGCCCATGGTGAGGATGTCGCGGACGATGCCGCCCACCCCGGTGGCCGCTCCCTGGTAGGGCTCGACGTAGCTCGGGTGGTTGTGCGACTCGACCTTGAAGGTGACCGCGTAGCCGTCGCCGACGTCGACCACGCCGGCGTTCTCGCCGATGCCCACCAGCAGCGCCTCGCTGCGCGGCAGGTCGCCGAAGCGGCGCAGGTGCACCTTGGAGCTCTTGTAGGAGCAGTGCTCGCTCCACATCACCGAGTACATCGCCAGCTCGGCGGTGGTGGGCCGGCGGCCGAGGATGTCGCGGATGCGGGCGTACTCGTCGCTCTTGAGGCCCAACTCGGCGTAGGGCTGCTCGACGTCCGGGGTGCTCGCGGCGAGGTCGACGGTGTCGAGCCGGTGCGACAGCGGGCCGGGCCCGGTGTCGAGGTCGGAGAGCCCCGCGGTGGCCGACTCGGTCACGCTGCCACGACCGCCTTCAGGACGCTGGTGAAGAAGCCGAGCCCGTCGGTGCCCGGGCCGGTGAGGTCCTCGACGGCGTGCTCGGGGTGCGGCATCAGCCCGACGACCCGGCCGTCCTCGCTGGCGACGCCGGCGATGTCGCGCAGGCTGCCGTTGGGGTTGCCGCCGACGTAGCGGACGGCGACCCGGCCCTCGCCCTCGAGCCGGTCCAGGTCGGCCGGGGCGGCGACGTAGCGGCCCTCGCCGTTCTTCACCGGGACGACGACCTCCTGGCCCTGCGCGTAGTCCGACGTCCAGGCGGTGTCGGCCCGCTCGATGCGCAGCCGCTGGTCGCGGTTGCGGAAGTGCAGGTGACTGTTGCGGGTGAGCGCGCCCGGCAGCAGGTCCGCCTCGCACAGCACCTGGAAGCCGTTGCAGATGCCGAGGACGGGCATGCCCTGGCGCGCCCGGTCGACGACGTCGCGCATCATCGGCGCCCGGGCGGCGATGGCGCCGGCGCGCAGGTAGTCGCCGTAGGAGAAGCCGCCGGGCAGGACGACGGCGTCGACGTCGCGCAGGTCGTGCTCGGCGTGCCAGAGGGCGACCGGCTCGGCCCCGGCCAGGCGCACGGCACGGGCGGCGTCGACGTCGTCGAGGGAGCCCGGGAAGGTGATGACACCGATGCGCACGGCGGTCCCTCTCAGTCGGTGGTGAGGTGCAGCTCGACGTCCTCGATGACCGGGTTCGCGAGCAGCGTCTCGGCGATCTGTCGCAGCTCGGCCTCGTCGGGGGTGCCGTCGACGTCGAGGACGAAGTGCTTGCCCTGGCGGACGCCGGTCACCTGGGTGTGCCCCAGCCGGCCGAGCGCGCCGAGCACCGCCTGCCCCTGCGGGTCGGAGATCTCCGGCTTGAGGACGACGTCGACGACCACCTGCGGCACGCCGACGAGGGTACCGGGGTGGCGGGGGCCACTGACCGGCCCGCGGGTCGCCGCCCTCCCCCGCCGGTCCTCCCCCGGCGGTCCTTCCCCGCCGGTCCTTTCCGCGAGATCTGCACAGTGGTGCCCTTCAGGGTGCTGATGACCGCCGGTGTGCAGATCTCACCGAGCGAGGGCGGCGCGGATCGCCGTGACGACGTCGTCCGGGCGGCCGAGGACGTCGGCGGAGGTGAACCGCAACACCGTCCACCCCGCAGCCACGAGCCGGTTCTGGCGGCGCAGGTCGTCGACGAAGACGTCGCGCTCGCGGTGGACGTCGCCGTCGAACTCGACGAGCACCCGCTGCTCCGGCCAGGCGAGGTCCGCACGGCCGACGAACGCCCCGGCGCCGTCCCGGACGACGTGCTGGAGGTCCGGTGCGGGCAGGCCGGCCTCGTGGAGGACCCAGCGCAGCACCGACTCCATCGGCGACTCGGCCCGCGGGTCGGCCAGGGACAGCACGGCCCGCGCCCGCGCCGAACCGCGGCCGGTCGGTCGGCGGTCCAGCTCGGCCTGCAGATCAGGGCGGCTGCACCACCGGGCGAGCAGCTGGTCGGTGACGGCGAGGAGCGCGGTCGGTTCCAGCAGCGCAGCCAGGTCGCGCCACGTCCGCTGCGGCGTGGTCACGGAGACCCCGTCCCGGGTCGTCGTGTCGCCGTCGACGAGCGGGCTGCGGTGCACGACCCGGTCGCGGCGCCCGCGGACGGCCGAGCCCGTCGCGACGGTCAGGTGGACCCGCGGGTCCTCCCGCTGCAGCGGGACGGCCACACCCCAGAGACCGGCCGCGGTCGTGTGGCTGACCACCGCCTGATCCGGCGCCGTGAGCAGGACCGCCGCGATGCGGACGCCGGGGACGCCGGCCACTGCACGGGGCAGGTAGGTGTCGCGTGACAGGCGGACCACGTCGCGGTGGCGCAGCTGGGGGAGCGGGATGCCCGCCGCCCGCGCGGACGCTCTGGTCGCGGGTCCGGTCAGGCGAGATCGGGTACGGCGAGCGGGCACGGGGCACCCTGGCCGGTGCGCCCCCGTTCTCGCTGGCGCCGTCCACAGGCCGCCGCGAGATCTGCACAGTGGTGCCCTTCACGACGCTGATGAGCGCGAGTGTGCAGATCTCGCGGGGGAGGTCAGGAGCGCAGCAGGGACCAGACGGCGTCCGGGGCCTCCCAGTGGGCGTTGTGCCCGGCGTCCTCGACCAGCACCGCGTCCGGGTCGACCCGGCGCATCACGGTGAGGCCCACCATCGGGTCGGCCGCACCCGCCGCCAGCCGCAGCGGTGCGACGACCCGCCGCAGCACCTCCTCCACCGACGGGCCGACAGCACCGAACGCGCGCGGGTCCAGCGCCGGGGTGAAGCCACCGGACGTCTCCCGGACGCCGGCGAGCGCCACCTCGGAGGACGGGTCGACGAGTCCGGTGAGGCCGGCCAGCCGGAGGTGCCGCTCGGCGGCCTCCGCGGCGGTGGCGAACACCTGCGGCGGGCGGGCGGCCATCCGGCGGGCCCCCGCCTCCTCCTCGGGCGTCCAGTCGATCTTCACGCCGAGCGCGACGACCCGGGCCACGTCGACGCCGTACCAGCCACCGGCGAGGACCGCGCCGACCACACCGCCGAAGGAGTGGCCCAGCACGGTCACCCGGGAGGCGCCGGCGGCCAGGGACGCCACGTCCGCGGCGTGCACCGCGTAGCCGTAGGGCGGCTCGAACGGCGAGCGGCCGTGCCCGCGCAGGTCGGGCACCGCCCAGGAGCCGGGCCAGTCGCGCTCGACCAGCGGCAGCAGCCGGTCCCACACCGCCCCGGTGGCGCCCAGCCCGTGCAGCAGCAGGAGCAGGTCCCCGCCCGACCCGCCGGAGCGGTGGGAGATCCCGGCCCGCGTGCGCATCACCGGAAGGTCGCGCCGGTCAGCTGCTCGTAGGCGGCGACGTAGCGCGCGCGGGTGGCCTCGACGACGTCGTCCGGCAGCTCCGGCGGCGGGGAGACGCGGTCCCAGCCCGACGACGTCAGCCAGTCGCGGACGTACTGCTTGTCGAACGAGGGTTGCGCCGCGCCCGGGGACCACGACGACGCCGGCCAGAAGCGGGAGGAATCCGGCGTGAGCACCTCGTCGCCGAGCACCAGGCCGCCGTCCGCGGTGAGCCCGAACTCGACCTTCGTGTCGGCCAGCACGATGCCCGCGTCGGCCGCGATCTCGGCCCCCCGCCGGTACAGGGCGAGCGTCAGCTCGCGCAGCTCCTCGGCCCGCGCGGCACCCACCAGGTCGACCACGCGCGCGAAGGGGATCGCCTCGTCGTGGTCCCCGACGGCGGCCTTGGTCGAGGGCGTGAACACCGGCTCCGGCAGCCGCGAGCCCTCGACGAGGCCCGCCGGCAGGACGACGTCGACGATCGACCCGGTGCGCCGGTACTCCGCCGTCCCCGAGCCCGACAGGTAGCCGCGGGCCACGCACTCCACCGGCAGCATCTCCAGCCGCCGCACCAGCATCGCCCGGCCCGCCACGTCGGCCGGCACGTCGGTCGCCGACAGCAGGTGGTGCGAGGCCCCGAACGACGACAGCACCGGCGTCAGCTGCCCGAACCACCACACCGACAGCTGGGTGAGCACCCGTCCCTTGTCCGGGATCGGCGTGGGCAGCACGTGGTCGTAGGCCGAGATGCGGTCGGAGGCGACCAGCAGGAGGCGGTCGGCGCCGGCGTCGTAGACCTCGCGGACCTTGCCGCGCGCGACGAGGGGCAGGTCGGGCATCAGGTCAGCGCCGCCAGCCGGTCGAACAGGGGGCCGAGCCGGCGCACGTAGCCCTCGGGCCGGCAGATCTCGTCGAGCCGGGCCTCGTCCAGCGTCACCCCGGAGGCGTCCGCGCGGGCCCGCAGCGTCGACCGGAACGGCGTCGCGGTGTTCCACGTCTCCATCGCCGCCGACTGCACCAGCGCGTAGGCGTCCTCGCGCGACAGGCCGCCCTCGACGAGCTCCAGCAGCACGGCGGAGGTGTAGATCAGGCCGCCGGTCGACTCGAGGTTGGCCCGCATCCGCTCGGCGTCCACGACCAGTCCGGAGACCAGCCCGGTGGTCAGGTGCAGCAGGTAGTCGGTGGTGATCGCGGCGTCCGGGAGGAAGACCCGCTCGGTCGACGAGTGCGAGATGTCGCGCTCGTGCCACAGCGGGATGCCCTCCATCACCGGGACGACGGCGGCGCGCACCACCCGCGCGAGCCCGGCGATGCGCTCGGAGCGGATCGGGTTCTTCTTGTGCGGCATGGCGCTGGAGCCCTTCTGGCCGGAGCCGAAGGCCTCCGAGAGCTCCCGCACCTCGGTGCGCTGCCCGTGCCGCACCTCCAGCGCCACCGCCTCGCAGACGGTGGCGACGACGGCGAGCGCGGCCACCCACTCGCTGATCGAGTCGCGGATGACCACCTGGGTGGACGCGTCGGCGGGCCGCAGGTCCAGCGCCTGCGCGACGGCGACCTCCACCGAGGGGTCGATGAGCGAGTACGTGCCGACGGCGCCGGAGATGGCGACGACGCCGACCCGCTCGCGCGCGGCCCGCAGCCGGTCGCGGGAGCGGGCCATCGCGAAGGCCAGGTCGGCGACCCGGTGGCCCCACACGACGGGCTCGGCGTGCACGCCGTGGGTGCGGCCGACCTTGATGGTGTCGCGGTGGGCCAGCCCGTGGTCGCGCAGCACGGCGACCAGCCGGTCGGCCTTGGCCAGCAGCACGTCGGTGGCCTCGGTCAGCTGCACGGCCAGCGCGGTGTCGAGCAGGTCCGACGACGTCATGCCGTGGTGCACGTACGCGGCGGCCGAGCGGGGCTCGGTGTTGTCCGCCCACGCGGTGAGGAAGGCGATGACGTCGTGCTGCGTCGTCTCCTCGATCTCGGCCACGCGCGCGGCGGTCGGCGGCGGGGCGCTGCGCACCGGCTCGACGACGTCGGCCGGCACCCGCCCGGCCGCCGCGTGCGCCTCCAGCACGAGGGTCTCCACGCGGCACCAGAGCTCGTACTTGTGCTCGTCGCTCCAGACCCGACCCATCTCGGGGAGCGTGTAGCGGTCGATCACGCGGGTACCGCCCGCACCCGGTCAGCTCGTCGAAGCACGTGCGCATCCTCCCGCAGGGCTAGCGTGATCGAGAACGGGCCCCACCTCACCCCGCGGAAGGACCGGCCATGCTGCGACGGGCCACCCACCTGGTCGCCCGGGCGCGCGAGCACATCCGCACCGCGGCCGAGCGGGACCCGCACGCCTGGCCGGAGCGCGACGACGACCGGGCGATCCTCGTCCGCGACGACGAGCCGTGGACGACGGCCGACGACGACGGCAGCACCGGCAGCAGCGGCGGCAACGGCGGCAACGGCGGCAACGGCGACAGCGGCGGTGACGCCGACGCACCCCTGGGCAGCCCCGCGCCCGACGCGCCCGACCTCGACGGCCCGCTGGGGCCCGGCGGGGTCAGCGGCCCGCCCGAGGGCGGCCGGCCGCACCGCCCCGCCGAGCGCGGCCGCCGGCTGCTCGGCCCCGGCCGGGACCTGCCGCACGGCGACGCCGCGGTGCCCAGCGGGCTGCGGACGGCGGCGGCCTGGTCGTGGCGGATGATCGCCGTCCTCGCCGGCCTGTACGTGCTGCTCTACGTGGCGGCCTACGTGGCCGTGGTCCTCGTCCCGGTCATGGTGGCGCTGCTGCTGGCCGCGCTGCTGCAGCCGGGCGCGGTGGCACTGATCCGGCACGGCTGGCCGCGCTCGCTGGCGGCGTTCGTGATGCTGCTCGTGGGGCTCGGAGTGGTCGCCGGGATCATCACGCTGGTCGTGCAGCAGGTCACCGCCGGCTTCACCGACCTCGCCGACCAGGTCACCCAGGGCCTCGACCAGATCCGCGACTTCGTGGTCGAGACCTTCCCGGTCACCGAGCGGCAGATCGACGAGGCCCTCACCTCCTTCCAGGACTTCGTCGCCGGCAACCAGGAGGAGCTGGCCTCCGGCGCGATCACCACGGCCGCGACCGTCGGCGAGGTCTTCACCGGCGTGGCCCTGGCACTGTTCACGCTGTTCTTCTTCCTCAAGGACGGCCGGTCCATCTGGCTGTGGCTGGTCGGCCTCTTCCCCCGGGACTCCCGCGCCTACCTCGACGAGGCCGCCCGCCGCTCGTGGCGCACGCTCATCTCCTACGTCCGCGCGACCGTCGCCGTCGCCCTGGTCGACGCCGTCGGCATCGGCATCGGGTTGGCCGTCCTCGGCGTGCCGCTGGTGGTCCCGCTCGCCGCGCTGGTGTTCCTCGGCGCGTTCATCCCGATCATCGGGTCGTTCCTGGCCGGGTCGGTGGCCGTGCTGGTCGCCCTGGTGGCCGTCGGCCCGATCAAGGCGCTCATCGCCCTGGCGGTCGTCGTGCTGGTCATGCAGCTGGAGGGGCACGTCCTGCAGCCGCTGCTGCTCGGCAAGGCGGTGCACGTGCACCCGCTGGCCGTCGTCCTCGCCATCGCGGCCGGCCTGCTGGTCGCCGGCATCTTCGGCGCGCTGATCGCGGTGCCGGTGGTCGCCTGCGCCAACGTGGCCGGCACGTATCTGTCCCGCCGGCACGACGGCCCGCGGCCGCCCGAGCCGCGACCCGAGCGCGCCCGCCCGGCCGTGGGGGTCCGCACCTGAGGGTCGGCCACGATCAGGTGACCTGATCCTGGCGTGTCCTCCCTCACCGCCCACCGTGAGGGAGGACACGCTGCGGTGAGGGAGGAGCCGCTAGGTGCCGGGGACGGCGATCCGGCCCTCGACGGCGGCCAGCGCGATGTCGCTGCGCCAGTGCGCCCCGGCCAGCCGGACGGCGGCCACCCGCTCGTAGGCGGCCTGCCGAGCGGCGGCGAGGTCGGCGCCGGTGGCGGTCACCGCGAGCACCCGCCCGCCGGCCGAGCGGACCGTCCCCTCGGCGTCCACGACGGTGCCGGCGTGCAGCACCCCCTCGCCGTCGGCGCCGGTGACGGGATCGCCGGTGCGCGGCCGCTCCGGGTAGCCGGCCGCGGCCACCACGACCGTGACGGCGGCACCGGACCGCCAGCGCAGCGGCGGGTGGTCGGCGAGCGTGCCGGTGGCGGCGGCGTGCAGCAGGCCGGCCAGCGGCGTCTCCAGCAGCGGCAGCACCACCTCGGTCTCGGGATCGCCGAAGCGGGCGTTGAACTCGACCACCCGCACGCCGCCCGCGGTCAGCGCCAGCCCGGCGTAGAGCAGCCCGGAGAACGGCTCGCCGCGACGGCGCATCTCGTCGACGGCCGGCTGCAGCACCGTGGCCAGCACCTCGTCGACCAGCCCGGGCGGCGCCCACGGCAGCGGCGCGTAGGCCCCCATCCCGCCGGTGTTCGGGCCGGCGTCGCCGTCGTCGCGGCGCTTGGCGTCCTGCGCGGGCAGCAGCGGCAGCACCGTCGTCCCGTCGGTGACGGCGAACAGCGACACCTCCGGCCCGTCGAGGTACTCCTCCACCAGCACCGCTCCCCCGGCCTCGAGCACGCGGTGCCCGTGGGCCACCGCCGCGTCCCGGTCGGGGGTGACGACGACGCCCTTGCCGGCGGCCAGCCCGTCGTCCTTGACCACGTACGGGGGGCCGGCCTCGTCGAGTGCGGTCTCCAGCTCGGCCGGGCCGCCGACCGGCCACGACCGCGCGGTCGGGACCCGCGCGGCGGCCATCACGTGCTTGGCGAAGGACTTGCTGCCCTCGATCTGCGCGGCCTGCTGCGACGGGCCGAAGCAGGCGATGCCGGCGTCGCGGACCGCGTCGGCGGCCCCGGCGACGAGCGGGACCTCCGGCCCGACGACGACCAGGTCGGCACCCCAGCCGGTGGCCAGCGCCGCGACCGCGACCGGGTCGGCGACGTCGACCGCCGCGGGCTCGGCGAGCGCGCGCGTGCCGGCGTTGCCCGGCGCGCAGGCCAGCGCGGTGACCGCGGGGTCGGAGGACAGAGCGACGCACAGGGCGTGCTCCCGGGCACCGGAGCCGATCACGAGCACGCGCACGGGGCGACGCTACCGAGGCGGCGGCGCGGCAGCCGGGAGAGCGGGGAGAGGGCTACCGCAGCCGGTTGGGCTGCGCCCGCTGCGCGCGGTGCAGCGCCTTGACCCGGGCGTGCTCGGCGGCCCGGGCGCGGGCGTCGGCGCGCAGCAGCTGGCGGCGCGCCTCGGCCTGCAGCTTGCGCCAGCCCAGCAGCCGGGCGGGGTCGAGCCGGCCGTCGTCGATCGCCGCGGCGACCGCGCAGCCGGGCTCGGTGCGGTGGGCGCAGTCGCGGAACCGGCAGCCGGCGGCCAGCGCGGCGACGTCGGCGTAGGCGGTGTCGACGCCCTCGTCGTCGTAAAGGCCGAGCTCGCGCATGCCGGGGGTGTCGACCAGCAGCCCGCCGCCGGGCAGCACGTGCAGCTCGCGCGCGGTGGTGGTGTGCCGGCCGCGCCCGTCGGCCTCCCGCACCTCCCGGGTCGGCGCCACCGTCCGGCCGGCGAGCGCGTTGGCCAGCGAGGACTTCCCGACGCCGGACGGGCCGACCATCGCCGCCGTCTGCCCGGGCCCGACCAGCGCCCGCACCGCGTCCACACCCTCGCCGGTGCGCACGCTGACCGCCAGCACCTCGACGCCGATCGCCTCCTCCTGCACCTCGGCGACCGCAGCGGCGACGTCGTCGCACAGGTCGGCCTTGGTGAGGACGACGACCGGCGTGGCCCCGCTCGACCACGCCACCGCCAGGTAGCGCTCGACCCGGCGGGCACGCGTCGGGCCGGCGAGCGCGTCGACGACGAGCACGGTGTCGATGTTGGCGGCCACGACCTGGGCGGCCGACGTGCGCCCCGCGACGGTGCGGGTGAACGCCGAGCGGCGGGGCAGCAGCGCGACGGCGAGCTCGCCGCGCAGGGCCACCCAGTCCCCCACCGCGGGCGCGTCGACGCCGTCGGGGTCGTGCAGCGCGGCCGCGGGGTGGACCCGCCGTTCCCCGTCGGCGGTCAGGACGGTCAGCCGTCCGCGGTCGACCCGGGTCACCCGGGCGAGTTCGGTGCCGGACGGCAGGGGCTCGTGTGGCTGGGGAGACCTGCCGATGTGTGAGACATGCGCCACACCCCGGATGATGGACCGCAGGTCAGCGCGCCGTCCTCCCATTTGTGCTCGACTCGCCCCACGTCGTTCCCCTCCGCGCAACCTGGCTGGGGTGTCCTGGATGTCATGCACGCGATCGAGTCGCTCGCGACTCCCGCAGTGGCCCGCCTCCCCCGCGCCGTCGTCGTCGGGCACCGTGGTGCCTGCGCGTACCGCCCCGAGCACACGACCGCCAGCTACGAGCTGGCCATCGACATGGGCGCCGACCTGATCGAGCCCGACCTCGTCGTCAGCAGGGACGGCGTCCTGATCGCGCGCCACGAGAACGAGCTGTCGCGCAGCACCGACGTCGCCGAGCGGCCCGAGTTCGCCGACCGCCGCACCACCCGCCGGGTGGGCCGCAAGCGCAAGACCGGCTGGTTCGCCGAGGACTTCACGCTCGCCGAGCTGCGCTCCCTGCGCGCCGTGGAGCGGATGCCGGAGCTGCGACCGCTCAACACCGCCTACGACGGCCAGTTCGGGGTCCTCACGCTCGAGGAGGTCGTGGAGCTGGCCCGCCGCCGGTCCACGCCGGAGCGGCGGGTCCGGGTGCTGGCCGAGCTGAAGAAGCCCAGCTGGTCGGCCCAGCGCGGCCAGCCGATGACCGAGCTGGTCGCCGCCGAGCTGCGCCGTCTCGACGCCGCCACGTCCGACGGCACCGTCGTCCTGCAGTCCTTCGACGCCGGGGCCCTGCGCCGGCTGCGCGCCGACCTCGGCGACGGCGGTCCGCGGATGCTGCAGCTGGTCGACGTCACCCCGACCGACGACGTGCTGCTCACCAACGCCGGCCTGCGGGCGGTCTCCACCTACGCGCAGGGCATCGCGCCCAGCCGCGACCGGATCCTGCTGCGCGACGACGACGGTGCGCTGACCGGCGTCTCCGACCTCGTGACCCGCGCCCACCACGCCGGCCTGTTCGTCGTCCCGTGGACGCTCGCGGCGGAGAACGCCTTCCTGCCGCGGCACCTGCGGATCGGTACCGACCCGGCCGCGACCGGCGACGCCCGCGGCGAGGCCCGGCTGCTGCTGACCCTCCGCGTCGACGGCGTCATCACCGACAACCCCGACGTCGTGACGGCCGCCCGCGCCGAGCTGGAGCAGCCGGCCGCCACCAGCCGCGCCGCGTGAGCAGGGAGGACGCTCGATGACCAGGTGACCTGGTCATCGAGCGTCCTCCCGCACGTCCCACCGTGAGGGTGGACACCGCACGATCAGGTCAGCTGATCGTCGCGCTCAGCCGAGCAGGTCGTGGACGACGACGTTCTCCTCGCGCCCGGGACCCACGCCGACCACGCTGACCCGCGCGCCGGAGAGCTCCTCGACCCGGCGCACGTAGGCCCGGGCGTTGGGCGGCAGCTCGTCGAAGGACCGGCAGCGCCGGATGTCCTCGAACCAGCCCGGCAGCTCCTCGTACACCGGCGTCGCGTGGTGGAAGTCCGTCTGCGTCATCGGCATCTCCTCGTGCCGGACGCCGTCGACGTCGTAGGCCACGCAGACCGGCACCGTCTCCAGGCCGGAGAGCACGTCGAGCTTGGTGAGGAAGTAGTCGGTGATCCCGTTGACCCGGCTGGCGTAGCGGGCGACGACGGCGTCGAACCAGCCGCAGCGCCGGTCGCGGCCGGTCGTCACGCCGACCTCGCCGCCCTGCTTGCGCAGGTACTCGCCCCACTGGTCGTGCAGCTCGGTCGGGAACGGGCCCGAGCCCACCCGGGTCGTGTAGGCCTTGAGGATCCCCACGACCCGGGAGATGCGGGTGGGACCGATCCCGCTGCCGGTCGCGGCGCCGCCGGCGGTCGGGTTGGACGACGTGACGAACGGATAGGTGCCGTGGTCGACGTCGAGCAGGGTGCCCTGCGAGCCCTCCAGCAGCACCCACTCGCCGGCGTCGAGGGCGCGGCCCAGCAGCAGGCGCGTGTCGGCGATGCGACCCCGGAGCTGCTCGGCGTAGCCGGCGTACTCCTCGACCACCTCGTCGACGTCGATGGCCTTGCGGTTGTAGACCTTGACCAGGACCTGGTTCTTCTCCTGCAGCGTTCCCTCGAGCTTCTGGCGCAGGATCGACAGGTCGAGCAGGTCGGCCACCCGGATGCCGGTGCGCGCGACCTTGTCGCCGTAGGCCGGGCCGATGCCGCGGCCGGTGGTGCCGATGCGGCGCTTGCCGAGGAACCGCTCGGTGACCCGGTCCAGCGCCCGGTGGTGCGGCATGATCAGGTGCGCGTCGGCCGAGAGCACCAGCCGCGAGGTGTCGACGCCGCGCTCCTCCAGCCCGGCCAGCTCACCGATGAGCACCTGCGGGTCGACGACGACGCCGTTGCCGATGACCGGCGTGCAGCCCGGCGTGAGGATCCCCGAGGGGATCAGGTGCAGGGCGTAGCGCTCCCCGTCGGGCGTGATCACCGTGTGCCCGGCGTTGTTGCCACCCTGGTAGCGGACCACGTAGGGCACCCGGCCCCCGAGGAGGTCGGTGGCCTTGCCCTTGCCCTCGTCGCCCCACTGGGCGCCGATCAGCACGACTGCCGGCATCTCGCTGTCGTCCCCCTCAGGACTCGTCACCGGCGGTCGACCGGCTGGCAGGTGGCAGGGTATCGGCATGTCCCTCGTCGAGTTCGACCTGCGCGGTCTCGGGCCGGGTCAGGCACCCGAGCGGGCCGCGGTCGCGGAGGCGGCCGGAGCCGGGGCGCTGCTGGTGCGCGGGCCGGTGCCGGCGCTCGCGGCGGTGCTCGCCGCCCTGCACCGCGCCGGTCGGACCGCCGGGGTGCCCGTGTCGTGGGAGCCCGCCGACGACAGCTCGTCCCGGGGGCTGGCCCGCGACCTCGGCGTCGGCACCGGTGGCGCGCGGGAGCTGACGCTGGTCCGCGACGACCACGGCGGGGTGCTGCTGCAGCACGGGCGCTACGAGGCGGCCGAGCAGGGCCGGCTGGGGCTGGCCGCGCGGCTCGGCGTCCAGGCCCACCACGACGACGCCCGCGTGGCCGACGGCCTCGTCGCGCGGATCGACGTCCGGCCCGACTGGCGGGCGCTCGACACCATCCGCGTCGCCGTCTCCCCGCAGCTCCTGCGGCCACCGCGGCGCAGCACCGGCCGGGCGCTGCAGCTGGCCAGCGACCCGGCCCGGGTCACCTGCGACGGCGTCCCGCACCCCCGGCCGGTCACGCGCTGGACCTGGTACGCCGACGACCGGGTGCGCTGGCGGCTGGCCCCCTGAGCCACGCCCTGGCAGCGTGCCACGTCCGGGGGCGCGCGCGGGCGTCGTGGAGACTGGGGTCCCGAGCCGAGGAGGTCCCCCTGCGCCCGTTCCCGCCCGCGCCCGGGGTGCCGTGCCGGTGAGCGCCGACCGCCTGCCCCGGTCCCGTCGTCCGGCGCCGCCGCGGCGGCGGCTGCCCGACCGGGTGCTGGCCCGGCCCAGCCTGGCCGCGGCGCTGGGACTGGCGGTCGTGGTCGTCCTCTTCGGGCTGCGGGTGCCCGACCTGCTCACCGTGGGCGGCCTGGCCGCGGTCCTGGACACCGCCGCGCTGCTGGGCATCGGCGGGGTGGCCGTGGGGCTGCTGCTGGTGGGTGGGCACTTCGACGTCTCGATCGGCATGCTCACCGTGTCCAGCGCCGTCCTCACCGGGGTGCTGGTCGGGCCGGCCGAGTGGGGCGTGTGGCCGGCGCTCACCGCGTCGCTGGCCGCCGCGCTCGCGGTCGGCCTGCTCAACGGGTGGCTCGTCGTCCGCACCGGCCTGCCCAGCTTCCTGGTCACCCTCGCCACGGCACTGGTCCTGCAGGGCGTCACCGTGGCCGGGCTGCCGCTGGTGGCCGGCGCGCCGCGGATCAGCGGGCTGGACGAGGCGCGCGGCTGGTCCTCGGCCTCGGCGCTGTTCGGATCGACGGCGGAGGTCGGCGACGGCGTCTTCTCCGTCTCGCTGCTGTGGTGGGTCGCGCTGACCGCCGTCGCCGGCTGGCTGCTGTGGCGGACCCGCTTCGGCAACGAGGTCCTGTCGATGGGCGGATCCCGCCGGGCCGCCCGCGAGCTGGGCGTGCCCGTGCACCGGACGACGCTGGTCCTGTACGCGCTGACCGCCTTCGCCGCGTGGCTGCTCGGCACGCTGACCCTGGTGTCGACGGCGAGCGTGGCCGCCACGCCCGCGCTCGTGACGGCCATCGACTTCGTGGTGGTCGCCGTCCTCGGCGGGTGCCTGCTGACCGGCGGCTACGGCTCGATGGCCGGCGCCGCGATCGGTGCGCTGCTGTACGCGGTGGCGCGCCGGGGCGTGGAGCTCGCCGGCTGGGACCCGCGCTGGTCGCAGGCGCTGCTCGGCGTCTTCCTGCTCGTCGCGCTGCTGGTCGGAGGGGTGGTGCGTGGCCGGCTGCGGGCCGCGCCGCGGTCGTGAGCGCGCCCGGGGTGCCGCCGGTGCTGGAGCTGCGGGGGCTGACCGTCCGCTTCGGCAGCGTGGCCGCGCTCGACCGGGTGGGCATCGCGCTGCACGGGGGCCGGATCACCTGCGTGCTCGGGGAGAACGGCTCGGGCAAGTCGACGCTGGTGTCGGTGCTGTCCGGGCTGGCGCGGCACGACGAGGGCGAGCTGCTGCTCGACGGCGTCCCGGTGCACTTCGGCAGCCCCCGCGCCGCCCGGGCCGCGGGGATCGCCACCGTGTGGCAGGACCTCGCCGTGGCACCGCTGCTGTCGGTGTGGCGCAACTTCTCCCTGGGCGCGGAGCCGACCCGCGGGCGGTGGCCGCTGCGCCGGCTCGACGTCGACGCCGCCCGCGAGACCGCCGTGCGGGCGCTGGAGCGCGTCGGCGTCACCGGGGTGGACCCCGACCGGCCGGCCAACGCGATGCGCGCCGGCGAGCGGCAGAGCCTGGCGATCGCGCGGGCCCTGCACTTCGGCGCCCGCGCGCTGGTGCTCGACGAGCCGACCGCGCCCCTGGCGATCGCGCAGCAGACGCTCGTGGCCCAGGCCGTGCTGCGCGCGCGGGCCGAGGGCCTCGCCGTCGTCCTGGTGACGCACAACCCGCGCTACGCGCACCTGGTGGGCGACCGCTTCCTGCTGCTGGCACGCGGCCAGGTGGCCGGCGACCTCACCCGCGCCGACGTCCACGCCGACGACCTCACGCGGCTCATGGCCGGCGGCGAGGAGCTCACCGCCCTGACCGCCCGCCTGCGCGAGCTGCACCCCGAGCTCGGCGACCGCTGAGGACGGCGACCGCAGAGGACGGCGCGGTGGCCGGCCGTCGTCCCGGTCCGCCGACGGGGTTCCGGCCGGCGCCGGGCCCGTGCGGGCGCCCAGCGCCGGCCGGGGTCACCTGGTGAAGAGGCTGACGCCGCCGGGACCGACGAGCAGTCCGACGATGATCAGCACGATCCCCCAGAGCAGTTGTCGACGCACGATCGCGAGGATCCCGGCGACGACCAGGACGACGGCGAGGATCCAGAGCAGTGTTGCCACGTACCACCTCCGGTGAGACCCGGGCGGACGCCCGGGGACACGGAGTGTGGCCCTGACCAGGCACGGTCCACCACCCGTGCACCCACGCGGGAGTGCGCGGGCCCGTGTCAGGCCGCGAGGCTCGGGTCGCAGTCGCGGAGCAGCTGGGTGCAGCGCTCCTGCTCGTCCACCTCGCCGATCGCCTCCGCGGCGCGGGCCAGGACGGTGAGGCAGCGCAGGAAGCCGCGGTTGGGCTCGTGCGACCACGGCACCGGGCCGTAGCCCTTCCAGCCGTTCTTGCGCAGCGCGTCCAGACCGCGGTGGTAGCCGGTGCGGGCGTAGGCGTAGGCCTGGATGGTGGCCTCGATGGTGCGCCCGCCCTCGACGGCCGCCTCGGCCAGCGCCGCCCAGGCGGCGCTGGCCCGCGGGTGGGCGGCGGCGACCTCGGCGGGGTCGGTGCCGGCGGCCAGCGCGGCCTCCGCCTCCGGGTCACCGGGCAGCAGCGTGGCCGGCGGCTCGCCGAGCAGGTTGTGCGAGTGCGTCACGGGTCAGGCGCCCTGCGACTGGCCGGCCGACAGCAGGTCCTCGCAGGCCTCGACGACGCGCGCGGCCATGTTGGTCTCGGCGAGCTTCATGTAGGTGCGCGGGTCGTAGGTCTTCTTGTTGCCGACGTCACCGTCGACCTTCAGGACGCCGTCGTAGTTGGTGAACATGTGCCCGGCGATGGGCCGGGTGAAGGCGTACTGGGTGTCGGTGTCGACGTTCATCTTCACGACGCCGTAGGACAGCGCCTCGCGGATCTCCTCCTGTGCGGAGCCCGAGCCACCGTGGAAGACGAAGTTGAACGGCTTGGCGCCCTCGCCCAGCCCGAGCTCGGAGGCGACGACCTCCTGGCCCTGCTGGAGGATCTCCGGGCGCAGCTTGACGTTGCCCGGCTTGTAGACGCCGTGCACGTTGCCGAAGGTGGCGGCGAGCAGGTAGACGCCCTTCTCGCCCAGGCCGAGGGTCTTCGCCGTGGCCACGAAGTCGCCGGGCGCGGTGTAGAGCTTGTCGTTGATGTCGTGGCTGACGCCGTCCTCCTCACCGCCGACGACGCCGATCTCCAGCTCGAGGACGATCTTGGCGGCCGCGCACTTCCCGATGAGCTCCTCGGCGATCTGCAGGTTCTCGTCGAGGTCGATGGCCGAGCCGTCCCACATGTGCGACTGGAACAGCGGCGCCTGGCCGGCGTCGACCCGGTCCTTCGACAGGGCGATCAGCGGGCGGACGTAGGCGTCGAGCTTGTCCTTGGGGCAGTGGTCGGTGTGCAGCGCCACGTTGACCGGGTACTTCTCGGCGACGACGTGGGCGAACTCGGCCAGCGCGACGGCGCCGGTGACCATGTCCTTGACCCGGGTGCCCGAGCCGAACTCGGCGCCGCCGGTGGAGAACTGGATGATGCCGTCGCTGCCCGCGTCGGCGAACCCGCGCAGCGCCGCGTTGACCGTCTCCGACGAGGTGCAGTTGATGGCCGGGTAGGCGAAGCCGCTCTCCTTCGCCCGGCTGATCATGTCGGCGTAGACCTCGGGGGTCGCGATGGGCATGCGGGCTCTCCTCGTCGATCGGCGCTGGTCGCCGGTCAGCATCCCACCTGCCGGGGCCGCGCCGACAGCGGGCGCTACCCCGGACGGGGCCTCAGCCGCGGCGGCGGAGCACCTTGCCGGGGTTGAGCAGGCCGGCGGGGTCGAGGGCCTGCTTGATCGAGCGCTGCACGTCCAGGGAGACCGGCCCGGCCTCCCGCTCCAGCCACTCGGCCTTGAGCGTGCCGACGCCGTGCTCGCCGGTGATCGTGCCGCCGAGGGAGAGCCCCAGCTCGAGGATGGCGTCGAACGCGGCCACCGCCCGCGCGCGCTGCTCGTCGTCGCCCGCGTCGAAGACGATCGTCGGGTGCATGTTGCCGTCGCCGGCGTGCCCCATGACGCCGATGACCAGGTCGAACTGCGTCGAGATGGCGTCGCAGCCGTCGATGAAGGTGGCCACCCGGGAGCGGGGCACGGCGACGTCGTCGAGCAGCACGTTGCCCAGCCGCTCGAGCGCCGGCAGCGCCATCCGCCGGGCGGTGAGCAGCAGGTCGCCCTCGGCGGGGTCGGGGGTGGAGTGCACGAGGTCGGCCCCGGCCGCCTCGCACAGCCGGGTCAGCTCGGCGATCTCGGCCAGGCCCGCTGCTCCCCCGGCGTCGGAGCGGGCGACCAGCAGGGCCTGCGCGTCGCGGTCGAGGTCGGCGCGGAGCAGGTCGTCGACCGCGCGGATGCAGGTGCGGTCCATCACCTCGAGCATGCTGGGCACCACGCCGCCGGTGACCACCGACTCGACCACCTGGCCGGTCTGCGCGCTGGTGGCGAAGGTGGCGACGAGGGTGACCGGGTCGTCGGCGGGGGCCGGCCGCAGCGCCAGGGTCGCCTCGGTGATGACGCCGAGGGTGCCCTCCGAGCCGACGAACAGCCGGGTGAGGTCGTAGCCGGCGACGCCCTTGACGGTGCGGCGTCCGGTGCGCAGCACCCGCCCGTCGGCGAGCACGACCTCCAGGCCGAGCACGTAGTCGGTGGTGACGCCGTACTTGACGCAGCACAGGCCGCCGGAGTTCATGGCCAGGTTGCCGCCGAGGGTGCACCAGTCGTAGCTGGCCGGGTCCGGTGGGTAGAACAGCCCCTCCGCGGCGACGGCGTCGCGCAGCGCCTTGTTGACCACGCCGGGCTGGACGACGGCGAGCCGGTCGGCCGCCGACACCTCCAGGACGGCGTCCATGCGGGTCATCACCATGGTGATCCCGCCGTCGACGGCGTTGCTCGCGCCCACCAGTCCCGACCCGGCGCCGCGCGGCACGACCGGGATCGCGTGCCGGCCGGCCAGCTCCATGACCGCGACGACGTCGGCGGTGTCGCGGGGGAAGACCACCGCGGCCGGGGTGCCGGCGTCGGCCAGGACGGCCTGGTCGCGGGCGTAGGCGGCGGTGACGTCGGGGTCGGTGCGGACGCTGTCCGCGCCGAGCACGGCGGTGAGCTCATCGACCCAGGCGGTGGTGAGGGCGGTCACCGTCCCCACGGTAGGCCCGGCCGCGATGATCAGGTGACCTGATCGTCGAGCGTCCTACCTGACGGTGGAACGTGAGGGAGGACGCCGCACGATCAGGTCACCTGATCATCGCCGCGGGGTCATCGCCGCGGCGATCATCGCCGCGGGGTCATCGCCGCGGGATCAGGCCAGGCCGAGGTCGGCGAGGTCGTAGGCGGCGCGGTACTCCAGCCCGGCGGCCTCGACGGCGGCCCGCCCACCGCGGTCGACGATCACGGCGACCCCGAGCACCTCCGCGCCGGCGTCCTGCAGGGCCTCCACGGCGGCCAGCGGGCTGCTGCCGGTGGTGGAGACGTCGTCAACGACGAGCACCGCCCGCCCGCCGACGTCGGGGCCCTCGATGCGCCGCTGCAGACCGTGCGCCTTGCCGGCCTTGCGGACGACGCAGGCGTCGAGGAAGCCCTCGCCGTCGGCCGCGGCGTGCAGCATCGCCGCCGCGATGGGGTCGGCGCCCAGGGTGAGCCCGCCGACGACGTCGTAGCGCAGGTCGCCGGTGAGCTGGCGCATCACCCGCCCGACCAGCGGCGCGCCCTCGTGGTGCAGCGTCAGGCGGCGCATGTCGATGTACCAGTCGGCCTCCTGGCCGGAGGACAGCGTCACCCTCCCGTGCACGACGGCGAGGTCGACGATCAGCTCGAGCAGGCGGTCGCGGTCGGGCCGCGCGGTCCCGTTCCGGGGGCCCGCCCCGGGCGACGGGGAGCGGGCGGGAACGGGGTCCGTCGGCATGCGGCCGACCCTACGCAGGCCACCGGCCCGGCTTCCCCCGTGGGAGCCGGGCCGGTGCCGGTGCCGCCCTGCGGCCCCCGTGCAGGGCCCCGCTGCGAGCTCGCGAGCAGTGGGGGGCACGGGGTCCTTCGTCAGGCGGTGGCGGGGGCCAGGACCTGGTCGACGATGTAGACGGTGGCGTTCGCCGTCTGGACGTTGCCGCAGACGACCGAGGCCGGGGTGCCGGTCACGGTCTGGGCAACGGTGAAGTCCTCCCCCGAGCCCTCGATGGTCACCTGGTCGCCGGCGAGGGTGGTGTGGGTGCCGGCGAGCTGGTCGGGGCCCAGCCGGCCCTCGATGACGTGGTGGGTGAGGATCGCGGTCAGCTGGGCGTTGTCCGCGAGCACCGCCTGCAGCTGGTCGGCCGGGATCGCCTCGAAGGCGGGGTTGGCCGGGGCGATGACCGTGATGTCCTGGGTGCTGTTCAGGGCGTCGACCAGGTTGGCCTGCACGACGGCCTGCACCAGCGTGGACAGCACCGGGTTGTTGCTGGCGGCGGTGGCGACCGGGTCGTCGGTCATGCCGGTGAAGGAGCCCTCACCGTCGGCCGGGACGTCGGCGCAGCCTGCACCGAAGGGCTCGTCGCCGGCGGGCGTGGCGCTGCTGCTGCTCGACGCCATGCTGTCGTCGGCCGAGCTGCTGGCCGCCGAGCTGCTGGTGTCCGACGAGGCCGAGCTGTCGGTCGAGCCGCTGTCGGTCGAGCCGCAGGCGCTCAGGGTGACCGCGAGGGTCGAGGCGGAGGCCAGCAGGATGCCGCGGGTCAGGGTGTTCTTCACGGGGTGCTCCTCGGTCGTCGTTGCGGGGTCTCCCCCGGCCCCGTGGAGGGGTCGGGAGAGGCGTCTGCGGCGGGGGCCGAGACGGGTCTGGGGTCCGGGCGGGTCGCCCGGCCGGTGCCGGGCGCGACCGCTACGTCGCGATCACCCGGATGGACTGCAGGCCGCTGGCCCCGTCCGGGAAGGGGGCGGCGCGCTCCCCGGTCTGCACCTCGCCGTCGGCCGCGGTGGCGCGGACGGTGAGCTGGTAGGAGCCGGGGGCGAAGTCGAAGGGCAGCACCCACTGGCGCCAGAGGTCGGCGTCGACCCGGGGGGACAGCTGCGCCTCCTGCCACTCCTCCTCGTCGACGCGGACCTCGACCCGGGCGATCCCGCGGGTCTGCGCCCAGGCCACGCCGGCGATCGGCCGGCGGCCGGCCGGGAAGCGGCGCAGCGGGGCCGGGGTGTCGATCCGCGAGAAGAGCTTGACCGGCGCCTGCCGCGCCCAGTCGCGCGCGGTCCAGTAGACGTCGAAGGCGTCGTAGGTCGAGGCCTCGATCTCGGTCATCCACTTGCAGGCCGAGACGTACCCGTAGAGGCCCGGGATGAGCATCCGCACCGGGAAGCCGTGCTCGACGGGCAGCGGCTCGCCGTTCTGGCCGAAGGCGACCATCGCGTCCTCGACCTCGAGGGCCGCGCGGGTGGAGGCGCCGATCGTCATGCCGTCCTGCGAGCGGCAGACCAGCTGGTCGGAGCGGGACTGGATGCCGTTCTCGCGGAGGAGGGCGCCCAGCGGGATGCCGGTCCAGCGGGCGGTGCTGGCCAGGGTGCCGCCGACCTCGTTGGAGACGCAGGTGAGCGTGATGTCGCGCTCGATGACGTCGTCGCGGTCGACGAGGTCGGCCAGCGTGTAGGTGCGGGGCGAGTCGAACATCCCGCGCAGGGTCAGCGTGTACTCCGCCGGCCGGATCTGCGGGACGGTGATCGCGGTGTCGACCCGGTAGAAGTCGCGGTTCGGGGTGAACAGCGGGGTCAGGCCCTCGACCTGCTCGGCGAGGTCGGCGCCGGGCGGCAGGGCCGCCGCCGGCGACGCCGGGGCCGGCAGGGCGAGGTCCCCGCGGGCGGCGCTGACGTCGAAGCGCCGCTGGAGCAGCCGGCCACCGCCGCCGGTCGCCGCCGCCGCGCCGAGGGCGATCCCGCCGGTCAGGAAGAAGCGGCGGCGGTCCATGCCGCTGCCCTTGCGGTCGGCCATGGCCAGGGCGCCGCGCAGGCGGTCGAGGACCACCTCGTCGGCGTGCCGGCCGGCGTCGTCCACGGCCGGGGGTGCGCCGGCCGGAGCGGGGGCGGGCAGCGTGAGGGGCCGCACCAGCTGCAGCAGGGCCAGGGTGCCGGCGAGCGCGCCGACGACCGACGGCAGCGCGTCGGGCAGGCCGCCGGCGGGCCGCGTGACCGCGGCGAGGGCGCCGATCAGGCCGAACAGGGCGGTGCCGGCGACGCCGAGGCGGCGGGAGCGCAGCGCGACCAGGCCGACGAGCACCGCGTACAGGGCGACGAGGACCAGGGTCCCGACGACCAGCGCGGTCTTGTCGTTCGCGCCGAACGTCGCGATGGCGAACTGCTTGACCGGCTCGGGGACCAGCGTGATGACCGTGTCGCCCACCGCCACGACCGGCGAGGACGCCGGGCCGACCAGACCGGCCGCGAGCTCGGCGATCCCCAGCGCGACGCCGGCCGACAGCAGCCCGGCCACGGCGGCGAGCGGACGGCGCCCGCGGGGGGCCGCGACGTCCGGCCCGGTCGCCGAGGCCGGGGCCTGCTCGGTGGTGGTCACGACGGGTCTTCGGGACCAGCCGCCCTCCGGGTTCAGATCTCGCGGTAACGGTTGGATAACGATGTGTCAGCGCAGCCCGGCCTGCCGGCGTGCGGTCATCGCTCGGTACCACTCGCTCGAGGGCCGCAGCGCGAGCGCGACGACCCCCACGAGCGTGATGAGGGTGGAGAAGACCGACAGCGAGTCGAGGAACCCCGAGCCGGCGACGCCGCTGCCGGCACCGCTCAGGGCGCTGAGGCCGAACAGCACGCTGAGCCCGCCGAGCACCAGCAGCACGGTGCGCGCCCAGTTGCGCCCCTTCCAGGCGAACCAGATGAATAGCGCCTGGAGGACGACCAGCAGCAGCCCGATCACCGCACCGACGACGACCCCGGCACGGACGACGTCCTCGGTGACGGCCGGGTCGTCGGCGAGCGCCACGGCCTGCGCGACCAGGCCGTCGACGTCCGAGAACTGCACGAGGGAGGAGATGACGCCCAGGATCAGCGTGGCGAGGAAGGCCCCGATCCCCACGCGCACCGTCGTCGGCCGTTCGGGGGCCTCCGGCGCGAGGCCCGGGCCGGGCGCCGGCGGAGCGGCGGCCCAGCCGTACGGCGGCGGGCCCTGCCACCCCTGCGGCGGCGGGCCCTGCCAGCCCTGCGGCGGCGGGCCCTGCGGAGACGGCGGACCCTGCCACCCCTGCGGCGGCGGGTCCTGGCGGCCCGGCTGGTCCTGCGGCGGCTGCCACCCCTGCTGGGGGTCCGGACCACCGTGGCCTGACGTCATCGCTCGCTCCTCGCTCGCCGGTCGGGTACCTGGCGCGATGGTCACCCGGCCGGCGAGGCCCCGACCAGGACCGGGAGCGGATCGAGACCGGATCGATGGCGACGCGCACGGGCCCCGCCGTCCCGGGTGGGACGGCGGGGCCCGGTGACGTGCCGGAACGGCCTCGCTGCGGGGTACCGCCACGGGCCTGCGACCGGTGGGGGCAGGCAGGTCCTCCGATCACCCTCGGCGGACGGTCAGGCCCTCCTCGGCGAGGTCCTCGGGCGCGTCGACGACGACCTCGTCGCCGTCCCGGATCTCCCCGGCCAGCAGCGCGCGGGCCAGCGGGTCGCCGATGGCCGACTGCACCAGCCGGCGCAGCGGGCGGGCGCCGTACACCGGGTCGAACCCGTTGATCGCCAGCCACTCGCGCGCGGCGTCGGTGACCGTCAGCGTCAGTCGGCGGGCGGCCAGCCGGCGGGCGAGCACGCCGACCTGGATGTCGACGATCCCGGCCAGCTCCTCGCTGCCCAGCGCCCGGAACACCACGACGTCGTCGAGGCGGTTGAGGAACTCCGGCTTGAAGTGCGACCGGACGACGTCCATCACCGCGGCGCGCCGTGCCTCCTCGGGCAGGGACTGGTCGGCGATCAGCTGCGAGCCCAGGTTCGACGTCAGGATGAGGATGGTGTTGCGGAAGTCCACCGTCCGCCCCTGGCCGTCGGTGAGCCGGCCGTCGTCGAGGACCTGCAGCAGCACGTCGAAGACGTCGGGGTGGGCCTTCTCCACCTCGTCGAGGAGGACGACGGTGTAGGGCCGCCGCCGGACCGCCTCGGTGAGCTGGCCGCCGGCCTCGTAGCCGACGTAGCCCGGAGGGGCACCGACCAGGCGGGCCACCGAGTGCTTCTCGGAGTACTCGCTCATGTCGATGCGGACCATCGCCCGCTCGTCGTCGAAGAGGAACTCCGCCAGCGCCTTGGCCAGCTCGGTCTTGCCGACGCCGGTCGGGCCGAGGAAGAGGAACGACCCGGTGGGCCGGTCGGGGTCGGAGATGCCCGACCGCGCCCGGCGGACGGCGTCGGCGACGGCGCGGACGGCGTCGGGCTGGCCGACGACCCGCCGGGCGAGCTCGTCCTCCATCCGCAGCAGCTTCGCCGTCTCGCCCTCGAGGAGCCGGCCGGCAGGGATGCCGGTCCAGGCCTGGACGACCTCGGCGATGTCGTCGGGGCCGACCTCCTCCTTGAGCATCGACTCACCGGTCTGCACCGAGTCCTCGGCCGCGGCCAGGGAGCGCTGCAGCTCGGGCAGCCGGCCGTAGCGCAGCTCCGCGGCGCGGGCGAGGTCGCCGTCGCGCTCGGCGCGCTCGGCCTCGGTGCGCGCCGACTCGAGCTCCTCCTTGATCCGCTGGATCCGCTCGATCGCCGACTTGTCCTGCTGCCAGCGCGCGGTCAGCTCGTCGAGCTCCTGGCGCCGGTCGGCGAGGTCGCTGCGCAGCGCCGCCAGCCGCTCCATCGAGGACGGGTCGTCCTCCTTGGCCAGCGCCATCTCCTCGATCTCCATGCGGCGGACGGCGCGCTCGACCTCGTCGACCTCGACCGGCCGGCTGTCGATCTCCATCCGCAGCCGGCTGGCGGCCTCGTCGACCAGGTCGATCGCCTTGTCCGGCAGGAACCGGGCCGTGACGTAGCGGTCGGACAGGGTGGCGGCGGCGACGATCGCGGCGTCGGTGATCCGCACACCGTGGTGGACCTCGTAGCGCTCCTTGAGGCCGCGCAGGATGCCGATGGTGTCCTCGACCGAGGGCTCGCCGACGAAGACCTGCTGGAAGCGGCGCTCCAGCGCGGGGTCCTTCTCGATGTGCTCGCGGTACTCGTCGAGCGTCGTGGCGCCGACCATCCGCAGCTCACCGCGGGCGAGCATCGGCTTGATCATGTTGCCGGCGTCCATGGCGGAGTCGCCGGTGGCACCGGCGCCCACGATCGTGTGCAGCTCGTCGATGAAGGTGACCACCTGGCCCTCGGCCTCGGTGATCTCCTGGAGGACGGCCTTGAGCCGCTCCTCGAACTCGCCGCGGTACTTCGCGCCGGCCACCATCGCGGAGAGGTCCAGGGCCATGAGCCGCTTGCCCTTGAGGCTCTCGGGGACGTCGCCGGCCACGATCCGCTGGGCCAGGCCCTCGACGATCGCCGTCTTGCCGACGCCGGGCTCCCCGATGAGCACGGGGTTGTTCTTCGTGCGCCGGGACAGCACCTGCACGACCCGCCGGATCTCGGTGTCCCGGCCGATGACCGGGTCGATCTTCCCCTCACGGGCGCGCTCGGTGAGGTCGACGGCGTACTTCTCCAGTGCCTGGAAGGTGCTCTCCGGGTCGGCCGTGGTGACCTTGCGGTTGCCACGGACGGTGCGGAAGGCGGCCAGCAGCGCGTCGCGGGTGGCGCCGGCGCTGCTGAGCACCGCGCCGGCCTCGCCGTCGGAGCCGGCCAGACCCACCAGCAGGTGCTCGGTGGAGACGTACTGGTCGCCCAGGGCGCTGGCCTGCTCACCGGCGGCGTTGACGACGCGCAGGAGCTCACGGGACGGCGAGGGCGCGGCGACGGTGGCGCCGCTGACGCTGGGCATGCGCCGTAGGGCCGCCTCCGCCTTGCCGCGCACCTCGGCCGGGTCGGCGCCCGTGGCGGTCAGCAGGGGGCCGGCGATGCCGTCGGTCTGCTGCAGTAGGGCGACGAGCAGGTGCAGGGGCTCCAGCGCCGCCTGCCCCCGGTCGACCGCCAGGCGCTGGGCGGCGGCGAACGCCTCCTGGGAACGGGTGGTGAGCTTGCTCTCCATGGTCGGTGCGGCTGGTCCTCTCGTCGGGCGGGTGGCCGGGTGTCCCCGGCCGTGGTCGGTGTCGTGATCTGCAACGACCCGGGAGTTGAGTCTGTTCCGCTCAACCTGGTTCCGTGCCAGGGGGCCGCGGGGGGTTGCCGCGGAGGGGTTGACACACTCGCAACTGCATGACGCGCCACACTGTTGCTCCTACACTCCGAGGCATGACGACGACGCGCGAGGAGCCGCAGCTCCCCGCCCCGAGCGTGGCGCTCGACGACCAGCTCTGCTTCGCCCTGTACGCGGCCTCCCGTGCGATGACCGCGCGGTACCGGCCGATGCTCGAGGAGCTGGGCCTCACCTATCCGCAGTACCTCGTGATGATGCTGCTCTGGGAGGAGGACCAGCAGACCGTCGGCCAGCTCGGCCAGCGGCTCGCGCTGGACAGCGGGACCCTGTCCCCCCTGCTCAAGCGCCTGACCACCGCGGGTCTCGTGACCCGGCACCGCCGGGTCGAGGACGAGCGCTCGGTCGCCATCGCCCTGACCGACGCGGGCCGCGCGCTGCGCGACCGGGCCTTCGCCATCTCGCAGGACATGATCTGCGCCCTGCAGCTCGGGATCGAGGACTTCGCCGACCTCAGGCAGACCCTGCACGTGCTGACGCAGCGGGTCAGCGAGGCGCCGCGCCACGGCTGACCCGCGCCGGACGGCGCGAGATGGGTGGGTTGCGCGCAACCCACCCGGGTACGGCCGCGAGGTCATGCCGGTGAGACCCGCCGGCACCCCGACCGGAAGGCAGTGGTCCATGCCCACCCGTACCGCACGCACCGCCTGGAACGGCACCCTCGAGCAGGGGTCGGGCCAGGTCGAGCTGAGCAGCTCCGAGGTCGGCACCTACGAGGTCAGCTTCCCGAAGCGCGCCGCTGACGACGCCGGCGGCACGACCAGCCCCGAGGAGCTCGTCGCCGCGGCCCACTCCGCGTGCTACGCCATGCAGCTGTCGGCCAACATCGCCCAGGCCGGCGGCACCCCGCAGTCCCTCGAGATCAAGGCCGACGTCTCGCTGGGCCCCGACCCCGCCGGCGGCTTCCGGCTCACCGGCATCCAGCTGACGGTGCGCGGCGAGGTCGAGGGCCTCGACGCCGCGGGCTTCGAGAAGGCCGCGCAGGAGGCGAAGGCCGGCTGCCCGGTGAGCAAGGCGCTGACCGGCGTCGACATCTCCCTGGACGCCGCGCTCGACTGAAGGACCACCCTGCCCCCCGCCGCTCGCACGCTCGCGGCGGGACCCTGCAGGGCGGCCACCACGACGACGGCCCGCTCCCCTCGGGGGGAGCGGGCCGTCGTGCGTTCTGGGCCCCTGGCAGGAGCCCCGCCGCGCGCGTGCGAGCGGTGGGGCTCCTGCCAGGGGTCCTCGCTCAGCGCCGGGTGCCGACCGCCTCGTCGTCGGCCAGGGCCGGCGCGGACTCCCGCTGCAGCCGCTCCTCGCCGCTCTCGGTCCGCAGCGCGACCTCACGGATGAGCACGATGGCGAGGACGGCGACCACGGCGATCACCGCGGAGACCAGGAAGATCCGCCCGGTCGCGTCGCCGTAGGAGACGCGGATGAGCTCCTGGATGGGCGCCGGGGCGTCGGCGAGGTCGGCCAGGCCGACGCTGCCCCCACCGGCCGCGGCCGCGGCCTCCGGCGGCAGGCCGGCGGTGATGAGGGTGCCGACCCGGGCGCTGAGCACCGCACCGAGCACCGAGACGCCGATCGTGCCGCCGAGGCTGCGGAAGAAGGCGACCGCCGAGCTGGCCGCGCCCAGGTCGGTGGCCGCGACCGTGTTCTGCACCGCGAGCACCAGGTTCTGCATGGTCATGCCGATGCCGACGCCCAGCACGAACAGGAAGACGCCGAGCAGGACCATGTCGGTCTCGTGGTCGATGGTCGACAGCAGGCCGAAGCCCGTGACGACCAGGACCGAGCCGGCCACGAGGAAGCGCTTCCACCGGCCGTACCGGCTGATGAGGATGCCGGAGACGGTCGAGGAGACCAGCAGCCCGCCGACCATCGGGATGGTGAGCAGGCCGGCCGCCGTCGGCGAGTAGCCGCGCGAGATCTGCAGGTACTGGCCGAGGAAGACCGTCGAGCCGAACATCGCGACACCGATGGCGACGCTGGCGACGATGGCCAGCGTCGTCGTCCGGTCGCGGAACAGCCGCAGCGGGACGATCGGCTCGGCCGCACGCATCTCGGTGACGACGAACGCGGCGATCGCCAGCGCGCCGCCGGTCAGGAACAGCGCCGTCTCCAGCGAGGCCCAGGCGAACTGGTCGCCGGCCAGGGTGACCCAGATGAGCAGCGCGGAGACGCCGGCGGTCAGGAAGGCCGCGCCGAGGTAGTCGATGCGGACGCGCCGCTTGGTGACCGGCAGGTGCAGGGTGCGCTGCAGCAGGACCAGCGCCACGGCGGCGAAGGGCACGCCGACGTAGAAGCACCAGCGCCAGCCCAGCCAGCTGGTGTCGACCAGCAGGCCGCCGAGCAGCGGGCCGCCGACCGTGGCCACGGCCATGACGCTGCCGAGCAGGCCGGAGTACCGGCCGCGCTCGCGCGGGCTGATCATCGCCGCCATCGCGATCTGCACCAGCGCCTGCAGGCCACCGAGGCCCAGGCCCTGCAGGACGCGCCAGCCGATCAGCGCGCCGACCGACTGCGACAGGCCGGCCAGCATCGAACCGACGATGAAGATGACGATGGCCAGCTGGATCAGCAGCTTCTTGCTGAACAGGTCGGCCAGCTTGCCCCAGATGGGCGTCGACGCCGTCGAGGCCAGCAGGGTGGCGGTGACCACCCACGTGTACTGGCTCTGGCTGCCGCGCAGGTCGGTGATGATCGTCGGCAGGGCGTTGGAGACGACGGTCGAGGACAGGAACGCCACGAACATCGCCAGCAACATCCCCGAGAGCGCCTCGAGGATCTGGCGGTGGCTCATGCGGCCCTGCTGCTCCACCGGCGCCTGGGGCTCGACCGAGGGCCGGGGCTCGACCGACGGCTGCGGAGCCGGGGCGGCGCCGGCTCGGGCGTCGGGTTCACGGGTGGTGGTCACGGTGCTCCTGGGTGGTTCGCGGTGGGTCGTGGACGACGGCGACGACGGCAGCGGCGACGACGGCGCGGACGGGTGGGGCCGGCTCACGAGGCGGCTCCGAGGGGCTGGCGGGCCGGCGGTGCGGCGCGGTCGAGGTCGGCGGCCAGCCGTTCCAGCAGGTCGCCGAGCCGCCGGGCGTCCTCCTCGTCCCAGTCGGCGAGGGCGGCGGCGGTCCACTCGGAGCGCACGGCGCGCGTGCGGGCGAGGACGGCGGCACCGGCCTCGGAGAGCCGGATGAGGCTGGCCCGCCCGTCGTGCGGGTCCGGGCGCCGCTCCAGGTACCCCTGCCGCTCCAGCGCGGACACCTGCCGGCTGACGACGGAGACGTCGACGCCGGCCTGAGCGGCCAGCGCGCTGCACCGCTGCTCCCCCTCGCGCTCCAGCGGGAGGAGCAGCGCCCAGCCGAAGGAGGGCAGCCCGCCGTAGACGGACTCGGCGGCCCGCGTCGAGACGTGCCGGCCGGTGCGGATCACGTGGGCGATACCGGCGACGAGACGGTCGCGCGTGCCGGGAGAGAGGGGCATGGGGTCCTCACACGGAGAGGAGGTGTTTGCAGACTGCAACCATACATCCATTTGGTTGCCACAGGCAACTGACTCTGCGTGTCCCGTGGCTCACCTCCCCGGCGCCCTGGGGGTCCCGGGCGGCACCCCGACTCAAACCGGGCCGCCGTCCTCCCGCAGCTCGGCGGCCAACGCGGCAGCGGCCGACTGCAGGAGCGGCACGACCCGTGACACCGCGTCCATGCCCAGCCGACCCGCGGGACCCGACACCGACATGGCCCCGGCCGAGGAGTTACCCGGCACCGGGACCGCGACACAGCGGACCCCGGCCTCCTGCTCGCCGTCGTCGACGGCGTAGCCCCGCGCGGCGATGGCCGGCAGCGTGGCGAGGAGCTCGTCGGGGTCGGTCACCGTGCGCTCGGTGCGCACCGGCATGCCGGCCTGCACGAGCAGCTGGCGCGCCTGTTCGGCAGGCAGCTGGGCCAGGAGGACCTTGCCGACGCCGGTGCAGTGCAGGTGGACCCGACGGCCCACCTCGGTGAACATCCGCATCGAGTGGCGCGAGGGGACCTGGGCGACGTAGACGACCCGGTCGCCGTCGAGCATGGCCAGGTTGGCCGTCTCGCCGATGTCGTCGACCAGCCGGGACAGGTGCGGCTGGGCCCAGGTGGCGAGCATCCGCGAGGAGCTCTCCCCCAGGCGGATCAGCCGCGGACCGAGGACGTAGCGCCGGGACGGCAGCTGCCGCACGTAGCCCCGGGCCACGAGCGTGCGGACCAGCCGGTGGATGGTCGACAGCGCCAGACCGCTGTCGGCGGCCAGCCGGCTGATGGCGACCTCGCCCCCGGCGTCGGCCATCAGCTCGAGGAGCGCGAACGCGCGCTCCAGGGACTGCACACCCTCCGCCGCGCCGCCCGCGCCCGTCCTGTCGGTCGCCACCGCCCCTCCCCCCGGGGCCGCCCGCCGTCCGGGCGCCCCCCCCCCGACCACCCACCTTGACCCCCGGCGACCGGGCCCACTACCTTCCGGACCGGTTTCCGGACTGTAGACAGCATCTTCCGCCATGCGGAACACCTGCCTGCGGACGATCTCGAGTCGCTGAGGCGGCGGCGCAGCGGCACCATGACCGATCACGACGACCACAGGACGACGACCCACATCGACAGGACCACATCGACAGGGAGACGCATGAGCAGCAGCGTGGCCGTGGCGGCCCTCGAGACCACCGGCCCGACGGGCAACCGGTCGGAGGAGGTCCTGACGCCTCGGGCGCTGGCGCTGGCGTCCCTGCTGCACCGCGAGCTCGACGGCCGCCGGCCGGAGTTACCGGCCGTCGGGCGGATCGTCGACGAGGGGGCGCCGTCCACCGGGACGGCGCCGGCTGACGAGCCCAGCGACTCCCCGACCCAGCCGGCCTACGAGCGCATGCCGTGAGGACCCCATGACCGCCATCGCCGAACCGGACACCTCCCAGCGCACCGCAGCGCTCGCCGAGCGGCTGCGGACCGCCGTCGGCACCGGGCGGGTGCTCACCGACCGCGCCCAGGTCCGCACCTACGAGTGCGACGGGCTGGCCAACTTCAAGGTCACCCCGGCCATCGTCGTGCTGGCCGAGAGCCGGCAGCACGTCGTCGACACGGTGCGGCTCTGCTCCGAGGCCGGCGTCCCCTTCGTGGCGCGCGGCTCGGGCACGGGGCTGTCCGGTGGCGCGCTGCCCAGCGCCGACGGCGTCCTGCTCGTGCTGTCGCGCCTGCGCACGCTGTCCCCGGTGGACGCGGACAACCGCCAGGTCACCGTCGAGCCCGGGGTCATCAACCTGTGGGTCACCCGCGACGCGGCGCCCCACGACCTGGCCTACGCGCCCGACCCGTCGTCCCAGCTGGTCTGCTCGATCGGCGGCAACGTGGCCGAGAACGCCGGGGGCGCCCACTGCCTGAAGTACGGCTTCACGGTCAACCACGTCCTCGGCGCCGAGGTCGTGCTGCCCGACGGCGAGGTCGTACACCTGGGCGGGCGCGCGCCCGAGCACCCCGGCTACGACCTGCTGGGCGCGTTCATCGGCAGCGAGGGCACCCTCGGTGTGGCCACCGAGCTGACGCTCCGGCTGGTCCGGGTGCCGGAGGCCGTGCAGACCATGCTGGTCGGCTACTCCTCGGTCGAGGACGCGGCCGGCACGGTCAGCGACATCATCGCCGCCGGGATCCTGCCGGCCGCCGTCGAGATGATGGACGCGCTGGCCATCGAGGCCGCCGAGGCCGCGGTGAGCTGCGGCTACCCCGCGGGTGCGGTGGCGGTGCTGGTCATCGAGCTCGACGGCCCGCAGGTCGAGGTCGAGGCCCAGTTCCGGCAGGTCGAGGAGATCGCCCGGGCCCGCAACGCCTTCGAGATCCGCATCGCGGCCGACGACGCGGAACGGGCGCTGATGTGGAAGGGCCGCAAGTCGGCGTTCGCGGCGGTCGGCCGGATCAGCCCGAGCTACTTCGTGCAGGACGGCGTCATCCCCCGCACGAAGCTGCCCGAGGTGCTCGCCGAGATCGAGCGCATGGCCGACGAGCGGGGCCTGCGCGTGGCCAACGTGTTCCACGCCGGCGACGGCAACCTGCACCCGCTCGTGCTGTTCGACGACGCGGTCGAGGGCCAGGCCCACGAGGCCGAGGAGCTGGCCGGCGCCATCCTCGAGCTCTGCATCACCTCCGGCGGCTCGATCACCGGCGAGCACGGGGTGGGCCAGGAGAAGCGGATGAAGATGGGCAAGCAGTTCACGCCGGAGGACCTCGACACCATGCAGCTGCTGCGGTGCGCCTTCGACCCCGACGGCGTCGCCAACCCGGGCAAGGTCTTCCCGACCCCCCGGCTGTGCGGCGAGCGGCCCGGCGTCCGGAAGGGCGAGCACCCGGTGCAGGCGGCCGGCCTCGGCGAGGTCTTCTAGTGAGCGAGCGGGTGAGCTCACTGGACGGAGCACCGTCGGTCACGAGGCCGACGAGCGCCGGCGAGGAGGACGCGTGACCGCACCCGCCCTCACCGGCCGGGCCGGCGGCCCCGACGACGCCGTCGCCGGGGTGGTGCCGCGCGAGGTGGTCCGGCCAGGGACCGTCGAGGAGGCCGCCGGGGTCGTCCGGGCCGCGGCGGCCGACGGGCGCACCGTCGTGCCGGTCGGCGGGCGCAGCAAACTGACATGGGCGGCGCCGCCGGAGTCCTGCGACCTGCTGCTGGACCTCACCGGCCTCGACCGCGTCGTCGAGCACGTCGCGGGCGACCTCACCGTCGTGGCCGAGGCCGGGGTGCGCCTGGCCGACCTGCAGGCGCAGGTCGGCCGGGCCGGCCAGCTGCTCGGCCTGGACCCGCCCGAGGAAGGCGCCACGCTCGGCGGCGTGGTGAGCGCCAACGCGTCGGGGCCGCGCCGGCTGCGGTACGGCACCACCCGCGACCTGCTCATCGGCATCACCGTCGTCCTCGCCGACGGCACCGTGGCCCACGCCGGCGGCAAGGTCGTCAAGAACGTCGCCGGGTACGACCTGGGGAAGCTGTTCACCGGCGCCCACGGCACGCTCGGCGTCGTCGTCTCCACCACCTGGCGGCTGCACCCGGTGCCGCCGGCGCGGCGGGTGGTCACCCTCGAGCTGCCGGACGCCGCGGCCGCCGGCCCCCTGTCGATCGCGCTGGCCCGCTCGACGCTCACCCCGTCGGCCGTGGAGCTGGTCGGCACCGCCGGCGGGGGCGCCCGGCTGGTCGTGCTGTTCGAGTCCATCGCGGAGTCGGTGGCCGGGCAGGCCACGGCCGCCCTGGCCCTGCTCGGCGGCGGCGAGGAGTCCGAGGACCTGCCGGAGGACTTCGGCCGGAGGCCCGGCGGTGCGGACGACGTGCTGCTGCGGCTGGCGTACGCGCCGGCGTCGCTCGCGGCGGCGCTGGAGGCGCTGCCCGCCGGGACGGCGGTGGCCGCGCACGCCGCCACGGGGGTGACCTACGCGGCGCTCCCGGCCGGGGAGGCGGTCGAGGCGCTGCCGCGGCTGCGGGCCGCACTCGCCCCCCACGACGGGACCGCGGTGGTCCTGCGGGCGCCCGACGCCGTCCGGGACCGGCTGGACCACTGGGGTCCGGTCGGCGACTCGCTGGACCTCATGCGGCGGGTCAAGGAGAGGTTCGACCCCGAGCGGCGGATGTCGCCGGGCCGGTTCGTCGGAGGGTTGTAGATGACGGAGATCACGCCGGGCAGCCGCGACCGGGGCGACTCACCTCCGCCCGGGTCCCCTGGCGCCTCCCCCACCGTCAACCCGGTGCGCGACACGGTCGCCGACCTGCCGTCCGGATCGCCCACCGGAGCGGCCCGGACCGCCGACGAGGCACCGGCCGCGGTGGTCGGGGCGCGCCGTCCGCTCGACGTCGGCCAGGACATCGACCTGCCGCCCGGCACCGGGGCCGCCACCGTCGGCACCCCCACCCTGCTCGGCCTGCCCCAGACGCGCCAGGCCGTGCAGCCGGCCTTCGACGACCACCACCCGCCGGACGCCGCGCTCATCGGCGACTGCGTGCACTGCGGGTTCTGCCTGCCCACGTGTCCCACCTACGTGCTCTGGGGCGAGGAGATGGACAGCCCCCGCGGGCGCGTCTACCTCATGAAGGAGGCGCTGGAGGGCGAGCCGCTCGACGACTCGATGGTGCGGCACTTCGACCAGTGCCTGGGCTGCATGGCCTGCGTGACGGCCTGCCCGTCCGGCGTCCAGTACGACAAGCTCATCGAGGCCACCCGCCCGCAGATCGAGCGGCGCTACCGGCGGCCGAGGTCGGAGAAGCTCTACCGCGACCTCATCTACAACCTGTTCCCCTACCCGAAGCGGCTGCGGGCGCTGCGCGGGCCGCTGCGGGCCTACCAGGCCAGCCGGCTCGGCAGCCTGCTGACCCGCACGGGCCTGATGCGCCGGCTCCCGGCGCCGCTCCAGGCGATGGAGTCCCTCGCGCCCAAGCTCGGCCCGGTGGAGCGCGTCCCCGAGCGGACGCCGGCCGTCGGTGAGCGGCGGGCGGTCGTCGGGCTGCTGGCCGGGTGCGTGCAGGGCACCTTCTTCCCCGACGTGAACGCCGCGACCGTGCGGGTGCTGGCCGCCGAGGGCTGCGACGTCATCGTGCCGCGGAGCCAGGGCTGCTGCGGGGCGCTGCCGGGCCACGGTGGGCGGGAGGAGCAGGCGCTGGACTTCGCCAAGCGGACGATCGAGACCTTCGAGCGGGCCGGGGTCGACCACGTCATCCTCAACGCCGCCGGCTGCGGCTCGAACGTCAAGGAGTACGGCCACCAGCTGCGCGACGAGCCGGGGTGGGCCGCGCGCGCCGAGGCACTCGCGAAGAAGGCCCGGGACATCAGTGAGTTCATCGTCGAGCTCGGTCCGGTCGCCGAGCGGCACCCGCTGCCCATGACCGTGGCCTACCAGGACGCCTGCCACCTGGCTCACGCGCAGGGCATCCGCGAGGAGCCGCGGAAGGTGCTGCGCGGCATCCCCGGCATCGAGCTCAGGCAGCTCACGGAGGCCGAGCTGTGCTGCGGCAGCGCCGGCACGTACAACATGCTGCAGCCCGAACCGGCCCGGGAGCTCGGCGAGCGCAAGGCGGCCGCCGTCCTGGCCACCGGGGCGGACCTGATGGTGACCGCGAACCCCGGCTGCTGGATGCAGGTCGCGACGACGCTGGCCCGCATGGGCGAGCGGATGCCGGTCGCGCACACGGTCCAGGTGCTGGACGCCTCCATCCGCGGGGTCCCCGTCGAGGAGGTGCTCGACCGGGCGCTCACCGGCCCCGGGACCGCCCTGGCCCGGCCCGCCACCGCGGACCGGTGACGACGGACCCCTGCCTCCCCGCACCACCGCACCGCCGCACCACCCCCACAGAGCCACACCCCCCTCACCGTCGAGGGAAGGAGCCCCGTTGTTCGAGCAGGTCGTCGACCCCGTCGGTGGGTCACTCGCACTGAGCGCCCTGGTGGCAGCGGTACCGCTGCTGACCCTGTTCGTGCTCCTCGGTGCGCTCAAGGTCAAGGCCTGGCTGGCGGGCCTCATCTCGCTGGCCGTCGCCCTGGTCCTGGCCATCCTCGCGTTCCGCATGCCGGTCGGGCAGGCCGCCCTGTCCGCGACCGAGGGCGCGGCGTTCGGGTTCTTCCCGATCCTGTGGGTCGTCATCAACGCGATCTGGGTCTACAACCTCACGGTCGCCACCGGGCACTTCGACGTGCTGCGGCGCTCGTTCGGGAACGTCAGCCCCGACCTGCGGATCCAGGCGATCATCGTCGCCTTCTGCTTCGGTGCGCTGCTGGAGGCCCTCGCCGGCTTCGGGACCCCGGTCGCGATCACCGTCTCCATGCTGATGGCGCTGGGCTTCCAGCCGATGAAAGCGGCGGCCGTGGCGTTGATCGCGAACACCGCCCCGGTCGCCTTCGGCGCGCTGGCCACGCCGATCGTCACGCTCGCCACCGTGACCTCCGGCGTGAGCGACGACGCGCGGCTGACCGTCGACACCCTGGGCGCCATGGCCGGCCGGCAGACACCCATCCTGGCCGCGATCGTGCCGCTGGTGCTGGTGCTGGTCGTCGACGGCAGGCGGGGCGTCAAGGACACCTGGCTGGAGGCCCTGGTCGCGGGCGTCTCCTTCGGCGTCGCCCAGTTCCTCGCCGCCAACTACGTCTCGGTGCCGCTCACCGACATCATCGCCGCGCTGGTCTCCGCGGCCGCCGTCGTCGCCGTGGTGCGCATGCGCAAGGCCGGCTACGAGCCGGTCACCGCGGCCTCCCTGTCCCGCGCCGGGACAGGGGCCGACGCGGCCGGCGGTGCGGGCACCGTGGCCGCAGGGTCCGGTCGCCGTGGGCGTGCCGGGGTCGGCGCCACCGCCGGCGAGGAGCTCGGCGACGCCCCGGGGCGCCAGACCGCGCGTGACCCGCACGCCCCGGCGTCCGGTGCCGAGGACGCTCCGCTCCTGCCCGACACCCCGGCGGAGGTCGCCAAGGCCTACGCCCCCTACGGGATCGTCATCGTGATCTTCGCCCTGGCCAACCTCGGCCCGGTGAAGTCGGCGCTGGCCCAGGCCCCGTGGACGACGACCTTCCCCTGGCCCGGGCTGAACGTGTTCGCGGCCGGCTCCAGCGAGGAGCTGGCGTCGACGACGTTCACCTTCAACTGGCTGCCCGCCGCCGGCACGCTGATGATCATCGCCGGGCTGCTCACCATGCTGGTCCTGCGGATCTCCCCTGGGCGCGGGCTCAAGGCCTACGTCGACACCTACCGGGAGCTCAAGTGGGCCATCGTCACCGTCATGGCGGTGCTCGCCCTGGCCTACGTCCTCAACCAGTCGGGGATGACCGGCCACCTCGGCCGCGCCCTGGCCCAGACCGGCGGCTTCTTCGCCTTCCTCTCGCCCATCCTCGGCTGGATCGGCGTCGCGGTGACCGGCTCGGACACCTCGGCCAACGCGCTGTTCGGCGCCCTGCAGGTGCAGACGGCGGCCGGCGCCGGTCTGGACCCGGTGCTGCTGGCCGCGGCGAACTCCTCCGGCGGCGTCATGGGCAAGATGGTCAGCCCGCAGAACCTGGCGATCGCGGCGGCCGCCGTGGGCATGGCCGGCAAGGAAGGCGAGCTGTTCCGGAAGGTGTTCGGCTGGAGCATGCTGCTCCTGCTGCTGATGTGCCTCATCGTGGTGCTGCAGGCCTCACCGGTGCTCGGCTGGATGGTCCCCGGGCAGTGACCTGACCCGCTGACACGACGGCGCCCCCGTACCGGCCCGGTACGGGGGCGCCGTCGTCTCGTGTGCCGTGTGCGCGGTCGGGAGGGACGGGGCCCTCAGCTGCTCTCGGCCTCCCGGGCCTCGCCGAGCCGGTTGAACCGGGCCAGCAGCTCGCCGAGCGTGGCGACGTCGTCGGCCGGCCAGCCGGAGAGGTCGGCCTCCCAGCGGGCGCGGCGCGCCTCGCGGATGCGGGCCAGCCGCGCCGCCCCCTCGGCCGAGGTGGTGAGCACCTGCGCCCGCCCGTCCGCGGGGTCGGGCGCTCGGGTCACCATCCCGAGGTCGACCAGCGAGGCCACCTGGCGGCTGACGGTGCTCTTGTCCAGGCCCAGGCGGGCGACCAGGTCGCTGGCGCGCAGCGGGCCGGCGTCCTGCAGCAGGGCCAGCAGCCCGTAGGCCGCGCCGTCGAGGTCGGGGTGCAGCTCGCGGGCCAGCCGGGCCGAGATCGCCCGGGAGCGGCGCAGCAGCAGGCCGATCTCGCGCTCCAGCCGCACGAAGGACCCGTGCGGGTCGGGCCCCGGGGTGCCGGGGGGCTGCGGGTCGGTCACGGCGCTCACCGGCTCTCCCGGGGGCGCCACACGACCAGCGCCGAGCTGGGCGGGCGCACCGGCACGAGGTCGGCCCGGCGCAGCGGGGACCCGAAGCCGCTGCGCAGGGCCGACTCCGCCGCGATCCGCCGGTGCTCGGAGCCCTCGAGCTCGCCGAGCAGCTCGTGCACGCGCTGCTGCAGGGCCTCGACCCGCGACTCCAGGTCGATGATCCGCTTGATGCCGGCCAGGTTGACGCCGTCCTCCTGCGAGAGGCGCTGCACCTCCCGGAGCAGGGCGACGTCGCGCGGGCTGTAGCGCCGTCCGCCGCCGGGGGTGCGGCCCGGGGTCACCAGGCCCAGCCGGTCGTACTGCCGCAGCGTCTGGGCGTGCATGCCGGCGAGCTCGGCGGCCACCGAGATGACGAAGACGGGCGCGTCGTCGGCGACGGTGCGGGTGGCGTCCCGCCGCTCCCGGCCGTCGGCGCCCGGCGCGCTCACCGGGTGCTCCCCTTCTCGACGGCCGCGGTGATCTGCGGCCGCGGGTCGCCGAGCTCGGCGTCGAGCGTCTTCACCGCCCGCTCGGCCTCGGCGGAGAGGCGCTGCGGCACGGAGACCTCGACGGTCACCAGCAGGTCCCCGGAGCGGCCGCGGCCCGGGACGCCCCGCCCGCGGACCCGCAGCGTGCGCCCGCTGGCGGTCCCGGCGGGCACCTTGAGCGTCACCGGCGCCTCCAGCGTGGGCACGGTCAGCGTCGTCCCGAGGACGGCCTCGGGGAAGGTGATCGGCACGGTGAGGGTGAGGTCGTCGCCCCGGCGGTCGAACAGCTCGTGGTCGCTGACGTGCACGACGACGAACAGGTCACCGGCCGGGCCGCCCCGCCGTCCGGGCGCGCCCTTGCCGGCCAGCCGGATGCGCTGGCCGTCCTTGACGCCGGCGGGGATCCGCACGGTGATGGTGCGGGTCTGGGTGGTCACGCCGTTGCCCGCGCAGGTGGGGCACGGGTCGTCGACCACCGAGCCGCTGCCCCGGCAGTTGCGGCAGGGCTCGGAGAAGGCGAACGCACCCTGGCTGCGGCTGGTGACGCCGGCGCCGCCGCAGACCTCGCAGGTGTGCGGCGAGGTGCCAGGACGCGCGCCGCTGCCGGCACAGGTCGGGCAGGTGCCCGGGCTCTGCATGCGCAGCGGCACGGTCACGCCGAGGACGGCCTCCTCGAAGGAGAGCGTCGCCTCGGTCTCGACGTCCTGGCCGCGGGCCGGGCCGGACGCCGCCTGCTGACGCGCGCGGGTCGACCCGGGCGCCGCGGCCCCGCCGCCGCCGAAGAGGTTGCCGAAGATGTCCCCCAGGCCGCCGCCGGCGCCGCCCCGGCCGCCCGCGGCGCCGAAGAGGTCACCGAGGTCGAAGGGCTGGCCCCCGCCGCCGGTGCCGGGGAAGCCGCCCGGGAACCCGGCCCGCGCGCCCGCGCCGCCGCTGCCGAACAGCCGCCGGGCCTCGTCGTACTCGCTGCGCCGCTTGGGGTCGGCGAGGACGTCGTAGGCCTCGGAGACCTCCTTGAAGCGGGCCTCGGCGTCGGCGTTGCCCGGGTTCTTGTCCGGGTGCAGGTCGCGGGCCAGCTTCCGGTAGGCCTTCTTGATCTCCGCGGCGTCCGCGCTCTGGGAGACGCCCAGTGCGGCGTAGTAGTCCTTCTCGATGAAGTCCCGAGTGCTCATCGGGCGCCTCCTCTCTTCGCGTCCGTGGTGCGTGCGCGGCCGGTCAGCCGGCGGCCGGGGTCTCCCCCGGCGCACCGCTGCCGGTCGCGTCCTCGACGGTCTGCCCGGTCACCGGCTCGCCGGCGACGACGGCGCCACCGGCGGGCTCGCTGACGGCGACCATCGCCGTGCGCAGGACGCGGTCGCCGCGGCGGAAACCCTGCCGCAGGACCGTCGTCGCCGTCGGCACGCTCACCTGGTCGGACGTGTCGTGGAGGACGGCCTCGTGCAGCGCCGGGTCGAACGGGTCCCCGGCGACGCCGAAGGCCTCGACGCCGAGGCCGTCGAGCAGCCCCAGGACGCGGTCGGCCACGACCTTGAAGGCGCCGGTGAGGTCACCGTGGTCCCGGGCCCGCTCGATGTCGTCGACGATCGGGAACAGCTGCGCGGCGAACCGCTCGGCCGCCTGGTCGACGACGGCGGTGCGGTCGCGGTCCACCCGCCGGCGGTAGTTCGCGTACTCGGCGGTGACCCGCTGCAGGTCCTCGGTGCGCTCGGCCAGCTGGCGGGACAGGTCCTCGCCCGCTGCCACCGGCGGGACGACCTCCGGGCCGGCGACGGTCTCGTTCTCGCTCATCTGCTCCCCTGGCGACGGGTCGGCTGTGGACGGGCCCGGCGGGGCGCCGGCCGGCTGCTGGCCGGCCGGCGCCCGCACCGCGCCGCTGACGGGGTCGATCCGCCGCTTGTCACGGATCACGACCCGCGGCTGCTCGTCCCCCTGGCTCATCGGCGGTCGCTGTCCTCGTCGACGATCTCGGCGTCGACGACGTCCTCGTCGGCCGAGGACGCCGATGCACCCGCCCCACCGGGCGCACCCGTCGCGCCGTCACCGGTGCCGGCCGCGCCGGCCTCGGCCTGCTGGGCGTAGAGCGCCCCGCCGACCTCCTGCGAGACGCGGGCGACCTTCTCCTGCGCCGACTTGATCGCGGCGATGTCGGAGCCGCCGAGGGCCGAGCGCAGCTCGGTGAGGGCCTCGCCGAGCTCCTCCTTCTTGTCGGCCGGGATCCGCTCGCCGTTCTCCGCCAGGAACTTCTCGGTCTGGTACTGCAGCGACTCGGCCAGGTTGCGGGTCTCGGCCTCCTCGCGGCGGCGCTTGTCCTCCTCCGCGTGGGCCTCGGCGTCCTTCATCATCCGCTCGATGTCGTCCTTCGGGAGCGCGGAGCCGCCGGTGATGGTCATCGACTGCTCCTTGCCCGTGCCGAGGTCCTTGGCGGTGACGTGCACGATGCCGTTGGCGTCGATGTCGAAGCCGACCTCGATCTGCGGCACGCCGCGCGGGGCCGGCGGCAGCCCGGTCAGCTCGAACATGCCGAGCTTCTTGTTGTAGGCCGCCATCTCGCGCTCGCCCTGGAAGACCTGGATCTGCACGGAGGGCTGGTTGTCGTCGGCCGTCGTGAAGATCTCGCTGCGCTTGGTCGGGATCGTGGTGTTGCGCTCGATGAGCTTGGTCATGATCCCGCCCTTGGTCTCGATGCCCAGGGACAGCGGGGTGACGTCGAGCAGCAGGACGTCCTTGACCTCACCGCGGAGCACGCCGGCCTGCAGGGCGGCACCGACGGCGACGACCTCGTCGGGGTTGACGCCCTTGTTGGGCTCCTTGCCGCCGGTCAGCTCGCGGACCAGGTCGGTCACGGCCGGCATGCGGGTGGAGCCACCCACCAGGACGACGTGGTCGATCTGGCCGATGGAGATGCCGGCGTCCCGGACGACCTGGTTGAACGGCGCGCGGGTGCGCTCGAGCAGGTCCTGGGTCAGCCGCTGGAACTCCGCACGGGTGATCGTGACGTCGAGGTGCAGCGGGCCCTCGGCCCCGGCGGTGATGTAGGGCAGGTTGACGTTGGTCGACTGCGCGCCCGACAGCTCGATCTTGGCCTTCTCGGCGGCCTCGCGGAGCCGCTGCATGGCCAGCTTGTCCTTCGACAGGTCGATGCCGGTCTGCGCGTTGAACGTCTGCACCAGGTGCTTGACGACGCGCTCGTCCCAGTCGTCACCGCCGAGGTGGTTGTCACCGGCGGTGGCCTTCACCTCGATGACGCCCTCGCCGATCTCGAGCAGGGAGACGTCGAAGGTGCCACCACCGAGGTCGAAGACGAGGATCGTCTGCTCGGTCTCGCCCTTGTCCAGGCCGTAGGCCAGGGCGGCGGCGGTGGGCTCGTTGACGATGCGCAGGACGTTGAGGCCCGCGATCTCACCGGCCTCCTTGGTGGCCTGGCGCTGCGCGTCCTCGAAGTAGGCCGGGACGGTGATGACCGCGTCGGTCACCGGCTCGCCCAGGTAGGTCTCGGCGTCCCGCTTGAGCTTCTGCAGGATGCGGGCGCTGATCTCCTGCGGGGTGTAGCGCTTGCCGTCGATCTCGCCGGTCCGCCAGTCGGTGCCCATGTGGCGCTTCACCGAGCGGATGGTGCGGTCGACGTTGGTGACGGCCTGGTTCTTGGCCGACTGGCCGACCAGGACCTCGCCGTTCTTGGCGAAGGCGACGACCGAGGGCGTGGTGCGCGAGCCCTCGGAGTTGGCGATGACCGTCGGCTCGCCGCCCTCGAGGACGGTGACGACGGAGTTGGTGGTGCCGAGGTCGATACCGACCGCTCGAGCCATGAGCTGGCCTCTCTTCCGTGTGCGGGTGCGTGCTGTGGGTGCTGTGCTGGTGGCTGCAGGTCGTCGCGCGGGCCGCGCTGCCCGGTCGTGCACTGGCTTGCGTCGGGTCCGCTCAACTTTCCTGCCCACCCTAACGGCACACCCGCCGACCGTGTTCCCCGCCCCGCCGTACTCCTCTCCCGTGAGGTGGACCACGGTCCGAGGAAGCGCGGTCGGTGCCGGCTCCCGACCGGCGACGGCCGGGGCGCCCGACCGGGGTCGTGAGCCCGCTCACCTCGTCGCCCGTCGGCGCGGTCCGGCCCGCACGCCAGCCGTCGACCACCGTCCGCACGCGTCCCCCGAACGTCCCGGTCAGGCCGGGGACGGCGGGGCGCCGAGCACCGTGGGGCGGTTCCGGGTCGGGGCGCGGCGCCCGGGGTTACCGCTGAGTAATCTGTGTTCCGGCCAGCTATCGTGCGGGCTGCGCGGGCACAGGCGCCCGCGCGCGATCCGCCGCCGGCCCACGGGCCGGTGGGGACGGCGGTGAGGCCCCTCTCGCGCCGTCCGGGCGGACCGGAGACAACCGACGCCACGAGGCGTGGGGAGAGGGAATCATGACGGGCCCCCTGCAGATCGTGCTGGGCACGATCAGCGTGCTGTTCCTCATCGTGGCGGTCGTCTTCGCCTACCGCGCCGTCCGGGCGATGGTGCGGATCATCCGCACCGGCCAGCCGGACTCCACCCGCAACGGGCCGGTCGGCCAGCGGCTCAAGACGCTCGCCGTCGAGTCGCTCGGCCACACCCGGATGCTCAAGTGGTCGGCCATCGGCGCCGCCCACTGGTTCGTCTTCGTCGGCTTCTACGGGCTGTTCCTCACCCTGGTCGAGGCCTTCGGCGAGGTCTGGAACCCGGCCTTCCACCTGCCGCTGATCGGCGAGTGGAGCCTGTGGAACCTCTTCGCCGACGTGATCGGCGCCGGGACGATCATCGGCATCCTGTACCTGATCTACCGGCGCCAGAAGGACCACCCGCGCCGCCAGGGCCGGACCAGCCGCTTCGCCGGCTCCAACGAGGGCCGCGGCTACTTCGTCGAGGCCGTCGTCCTCACCGTCGGCATCTGCATCCTGCTGATCCGCGCGCTCAAGGTCTCCTCCGGGCTCACCGAGGCGCCCACCTGGTCGCACCCGTTCGCCAGCCTGCTGGCCACCGTGCTGCCCGACAGCCCCGACCTGCTCAGCGTCGTCGCCTTCGTGAAGATCGTCGTCTCGCTGACCTGGCTCGTGGTCGTCAGCCGGATCCTCAACATGGGCGTCGCCTGGCACCGGTTCAGCGCCTTCTTCAACATCTACTGGAAGCGCAACGACGACGGCAGCGTCGCGCTCGGCCCGCTGCAGCCCATGACCTCGAACGGCAAGCCGATCGACTTCGAGGACCCGGGCGAGGACGACGTCTTCGGTCGCGGCAAGATCGAGGACTTCACCTGGAAGGGGATGCTCGACTTCACCACCTGCACCGAGTGCGGGCGGTGCCAGAGCCAGTGCCCTGCCTGGAACACGGGCAAGCCGCTGTCCCCCAAGATGGTGATCATGGACCTGCGGGACCACCTGTACGCCAAGGCCCCGTACCTGCTCGGTGAGAAGACGGCGTCGGAGACCGCGCCGGACTACGACGTCCTCAAGCCCAGCGACGAGCAGGTCTGGGCGTCGGGCTACGCCCGCATCGAGGGCACCAACGACGCCCAGGCGCACCGCCCGCTGGTCGGCACCCTGGAGGAGGGCGGGGTCATCGACCCCGACGTCCTGTGGAGCTGCACCAACTGCGGCGCCTGCGTGGAGCAGTGCCCCGTCGACATCGAGCACATCGACCACATCGACGACATGCGCCGCTACCAGGTGCTCATCGAGTCCAACTTCCCGTCCGAGGCCGGCGTGATGCTGCGCAACCTCGAGAACCGCGGCAACCCCTGGGGCGTGAGCCCCAGCACCCGCGAGGACTGGATCAAGGACATGGACTTCGAGGTGCGGATGGCCGACGGGCCGCTGCCCCAGGAGGTCGAGTACCTGTTCTGGGTCGGCTGCGCCGGCGCCATCGACGACCGCGCCAAGAAGGTCACCAAGGCCGTCGCCGAGCTGCTGCACACCGCCGGCGTCGAGTTCGCCGTCCTGGGCTCCGGGGAGACCTGCTCGGGCGACCCGGCCCGCCGCATGGGCAACGAGTTCGTGTTCCAGATGATGGCCCAGGAGAACGTGGCCACCCTCGACGGCGTCTTCGAGGGCCGCGTGCCGGGCACCCGCAAGATCGTCACCACCTGCCCGCACTGCTTCAACTCCCTCGGCCGGGAGTACCCGCAGGTGGGCGGCGAGTACGAGGTCGTGCACCACACGCAGCTGCTCAGCCAGCTGGTGGAGGAGGGCCGGCTCACCCCGGTCACCCCGGTCGACCGCAAGGTCACCTACCACGACCCGTGCTTCCTCGGCCGGCACAACAAGGTCTACACGCCGCCGCGGGAGATCCTCGACAGCGTGCAGGGCCTCTCCACCCAGGAGATGCACCGCTGCAAGGACCGCGGCTTCTGCTGCGGCGCCGGCGGCGCGCGCATGTGGATGGAGGAGAAGATCGGCAAGCGGATCAACGTGGAGCGCACCGAGGAGGCCCTCGGCCTCGACCCGGACGTCATCTCCACCGCCTGCCCGTTCTGCATCACGATGCTGTCGGACGCCCTGACGTCGAAGAAGCAGAACGGCGAGGCCGCCGAGCACGTCGAGGTCCTCGACGTCAGCCAAATCCTGCTCCGGTCGATGGCCACCGTCGGCACGCCGGGCACCGAGCACGGCACCGAGGTCGGCACCGCCGACGACGACGTCGCCGGCACCGGCTCGGCCGCCACGGGACACGGGCCGCAGGCCTGAGGAAAGGACCCCCTGCCCCCCACCACTCGCGAGTTCGCGGCGGGGCCCTGCAGGGGGCCGTTACCGGCGGCGTCCGTCGTTCCCGCGCCGGTGTGGGGTAGGACGGCCCGGTGCTGCTGCAGCTGAGGGTGACCGTGCCGGCCGACCGGACCGAGGCGGTGCGCGACCTGTTCGACCGCTGCCCGGGGACGGCGCACCTGGCCGTGCTCCCCGGCGCGTCGGTCTCCCCGCCCGGCGACCTCGTCCTCGCCGACGTCGCGCGCGAGTCCGCCGACGCCCTGGTGGCCGGCCTGCGGGAGCTGGCCGTCGACCGCGACGGCGGGATCGCGGTGGTCACCGTCGACACCGCCGTCTCGGCCCGGGCCCAGCGGGCCGAGGAGGCCGCACCCGGCGACGGGTCCGACGCCGTCGTGTGGGAGCAGGTGGTCCGGACGACGGCCGCCGACTCGGCGCTGTCGGTGTCCTACCTGTCCTTCCTCACCATCGCGACGCTGCTGGCGGCGGTCGCGATCGTCAACGACTCCGCCGTGCTGGTGATCGGCGCGATGGTCCTCGGCCCGGAGTTCGCCCCGCTGGCCGCGCTGGCCGTCGCCGTCGTGCACCGCCGGCGCGGCATCGCCACCGCGGCGGTCCGCGCGCTGGTGGTCGGCTTCGGCGTGGCGATCGCGGTGACCGCGCTGGCCACCCTCGCCGCCCGCGGGCTGGGCTGGTTCGGCACCGAGGTGCTGACGGCCGAGCGCCCACAGACCGGCTTCATCACCGCGCCGGACCGCTGGTCGGTGGTGGTGGCCGTGCTGGCCGGCATCGCCGGGGTCCTCTCGGTCACCTCGGCGAGGAGCGGCGCGCTGGTCGGCGTCTTCATCTCGGTGACCACCGTGCCGGCCGCCGCCGACATGGCGGTCTCCCTGGCCCTGGGCGGCGGCACCGAGTTCGGCCGCGCGGCCCTGCAGCTGGGCCTCAACCTGGCCGGGATCCTGGTGGCCGCCCTCGTCACGCTGGCCCTGCAGCGGGTGCTCTGGCAGCGCGTGCCCCGGGTCGTGCCCCGCATCGAGGCGGTCAGCCGCACCCGCCTGCGCGCCTGACCAGCGGATTGGTTGCAGCGCGCACCCGCCAGGCACCATCGGGGGGTGACCCGTACCGCCGCCGCCCCCACCACCGCACCGGCCGCCGCGGACCGGCGCCGCGGTCTGGTCCTCGTGGCGGTGGCCATCGTGCTCACCGCCGCCAACCTGCGGACGGCGGTCAGCTCCGTGGGCCCGGTGCTCGAGGAGCTCGAGGCGGGGCTCGGCGTCTCCAGTGCGGCAGCCGGTGTGGTGACGACGATGCCGGTGGTCTGCTTCGCCGCCATCGGCTTCGCCGGGCCGCCCCTGGCCGCCCGCTTCCGGGACGCGCACGTGCTGGCCGGCGCACTGCTCACCATGGCCGCGGGGCTGGTGCTGCGTGCGGTCGTCGGCTCCTTCGCCCTGTTCCTCGTCGGCACGGCGCTGGCCATGGTCGGCGGCGCCCTGGGCAACGTGCTGCTGCCCGGCCTGGTCAAGCGCTGGTTCCCGGAGCGCACGGGCCTGCTGGTGGGCGCCTACAGCGCCGCCATGGCCATCGGCGGCGCCGTGGCGGCGACGGCCACCGCCCCGATCGCGGCGGCGGCCGGCCCCGGCGGCTGGCGCTGGGCGCTCGGCGTCTGGGCGGTCCTGGCGCTGCTGGCGGCGCTGCCCTGGGCCGTCACGCCGCGGCAACCCGGCGCCTCCCGCGGCGAGCACCGCTCGGTGCGGATGGCCCCGCTGCGCCGCAGCCCCACGGCGCTGGTCCTCGCGGCGTTCTTCGGCCTGCAGGCCACGCAGGCCTACGTGGTCATGGGCTGGTCGGCGCAGTACCTGCGCGACACCGGCCTGAGCGCGGCGACGGCCGGGCTGCTGCTCGGCGTCAACTCGATCGTCGTCATCCCGGTCAACGCCGTCGGCCCGGCGCTCACCGTGCGGCAGCGGCTGCAGCGGCCGCTGCTGCTGGGCTTCATGGCCTGCTACGTCGTCGGCTGGGGCGGGCTGTGGCTGGCCCCCCTGACGCTGCCGTGGCTGTGGATGTCGGTGCTGGCCGTCGGCATGGGGACCTTCAGCATGGTGCTCGCGCTCATCGGGGTGCGGGCCCGCACGCCGGAGACGACGGCGGCGCTGTCGACGGTCACCCAGGGCTGGGGCTACCTCCTGGCCGCCGCCGGCCCACTGCTGGTGGGCGTGCTGCGCGACGTGACCGGGGGCTACACCGGCATGTTCGTGCTGGTCGCGGTGACCACCGTCGGGCTGACGGTCACCGGGTGGCTGGCCACCCGCGAGCGGTACGTCGACGACGAGCTGCCCGGCTGGTCACCGGCGGGACCGGCCGCACCGGTCAGTCCGGCACGGGCCGCGTCTCCGCGCGGGTGAAGTTGCGGTAGGACCGCGACGGCGTGGGGCCGCGCTGGTCCTGGTAGCGCGAGCCGTACACCGCCGAGCCGTACGGGTGCTCGGCGGCCGAGGTGAGCCGGAACAGGCACAGCTGGCCGATCTTCATGCCCGGCCACAGGGTGATCGGCAGGTTGGCCACGTTGGAGAGCTCCAGCGTGATGTGCCCGGAGAAGCCGGGGTCGACGAAGCCCGCCGTCGAGTGGGTGAGCAGTCCGAGACGGCCCAGCGATGAGTTGTGCGTGGGCACGTAGGAGTCCCCGATGAGGAACATCCCGCTCGGTGAGGAGACCTGGATGCACCGAACGGGGACGGTCGGTACCTCACGCACTGCGCGAACGGCGCGGAACTCGTGGCCGCGGTCATCGGTCCTCAGCCGGGCGGCCTTGCGTGCCAGCCGGAAGACCGGCAACCGGCGCGGCGTGAACTTCACCTGGAAGGCCGGGCCACAGTCCACACCGTCGAGCATGGCTCGCTTCTTCCGGTAGGTCGGCCGTAGCCCGAGGCTGGCGGCCAGTTCGTGGACAGCCCAGGCGATGTCCTCGCGCGTGTTGGTGAACTCACAGCGGCCGTACTCGTCGACGTAGCCGTCGGAGTCCATCAGCCCCTGCAGCAGCGCCAACCGCTGGTCGACGTCGGTGGTGAGGTAGACAGCCGGCACCCGCTTGTCACCCAGCAGGCCGAGCGCACGGAGGTGGCTGCTCAGGGAGCCGTTGCCACTGAACCGCCCACCCTCGCTGCCCCGGTGCTCGTGGTCTGTGTGACGCGCGGCGCCGCCGAGGCGGTACGCATGCGGGCTGGTCGCCGACCAGACGGAGTAACCGGCGGCCTCGAACGAAGCGAGGACCTCCTCGTCTCCACGGCCGACCGTGATCTCGCCCTTGGTACTGGTGCCGTCCCCGAGCCAGTAGCCGAGGACGTAGGGGTCCATCGGCAGCTCGGCGGTGGGGTACTGCGCGGGTCCGGCCAGCGCGATCTGGTGACTGAACTCCTGGCCGTACCGGAGGGTCGCGGCGATCTCGTCCGTGGTCTTCGCCGATGTGGTCCGCGGCCGACCCGGGCGACGCTCCTGCTTGCTCGTGGTGACCCACAGGTGCGAGGCGTCGGCGGTGAACAGCGATCCGTCGCTGAGTTCCACCTCACGGCAGGGACGCCCGAGCATGACCTCGGTCGCTGCCACCACTCGGCACGGGATGCCGTTCTCGTCGAAGACCTCATCGCCGACGACGAGCTCGCCCATCGTGCTCCAGCCGGTCGGCGTGGGCACGGACGTCTCCAGCGCCAGCGCCTTCCCCTCGAGCCTCGCGGCGAGGTCGTCGGGGATGGACACGACCTCCAGCGTGGAGCCGAGCACGAACTCGCCGGGGTGCAGCACGAACGGCTCGTCGCCCTCGGTCTCGACCGCGGTGGTCAAGTCGTCCTGCTGCTGGGCGGGGTCGATGTGGGTGTAGCGGGCGTTGTTGAACACCCGGAAGTAGCGGTCGAGCCGGACGTCGATGCTCGAGGGCTGCACCAGCCCCGCGTCGTGCGGCTCGATGCCGAGACGCCCCTCGGCGATCGCGGCGCGGATGTCGCGGTCGGACAGCAGCATGGCGCGGAGTCTAGGGAGGGCGACCTCATCCTCCCGGGTCAGACCCGGTGCCGTCCCCCTCCGCGCGGCCGGCCGGCGTGCCGATGCCGTCCTGCTGGCCCCCGCCGGGGGCCGGTGGCGCCCGGGCGGACCGGGCCGGGAGGAGGGGCACGTGTCCACCCTGAGGAGGCGCACCCAGGCGGGTGTGCTCGTGACGGCTCTGGTGGCCGGCTACGCGGGAGCGGCGGCCTACACGGCCCTGGCCGCACCCGCCGTGGCCGTCGCCGGGGACTTCGGTGCCGGTGACGGCCTGACCCGCTACGTGGTCACCGCGGCGTCCGGGGACGCCGCCGGGCTGCTGGACCCGCTGGGGGCCCTGGACGGCGTCGCCAACGTCCAGCGGCTCAGCGACGGGCGCGCCCTGGTGGCCACCGGCTCCCTCGACGAGGGCGACCTCGCCGCGGTGGACGGCGTCGCGGCCGTCGAGCCCTCGCCCACCGTCGAGGTCTTCGGCACCGTCAGCGACCCCTACGTGCCCACGTACGGCTGGAACCTGGACAACACCGGCAGCAACGCCCCGCAGCAGACGGCGGTGGCCGACGCCGACACCGACGCTCCCGACGGCTGGGCCGGGGGGCGCGGCTCCGGCGTGGTGGTCGCCGTCGTCGACACCGGCTACGACTCCGACCACGAGGACCTCGCCGGCGCGCTGTGGACCAACCCGGCCGAGCCCTGCGGCACGGTCGACACCGACCGCAACGGCAAGGCCGGCGACTGCCACGGCTGGAACTTCACGACCAACTCGCCGGCGGTCGACAACGGCACCAACGGCACCCACGGCACGAGCGTGGCCGGGGCCGTCGGCGCCCGCGCCGACAACGGCCGCGGCACCGCCGGCATCGCGCCGGAGGTGACGATCATGCCGCTCGCCGCCGGCAGTGGCAGCGGCGTCGACGTCGCGCTCGCCGCCGAGGCGATCCGCTACGCCGCCGACCACGGGGCCGACGTCGTCAACGCGTCGTGGGGCGGCCCGATGTCCGGCTGGGCGCTGGAGACCGTGCGCTCCGCGGTGGCCTACGCCGGGTCCAAGGGCGTGGTGGTCGTCGCCGCGGCCGGCAACGACGCCGCCGACCGCGACCGCAGTCCGGTGTACCCGGCCAACCTGACCGAGCCGAACGTCGTCACCGTCGGCTCGAGCACCGCCGCGGACACGATGAGCTCGTTCTCCGCGTACGGCGCCACCTCGGTGGACCTCTTCGCGCCCGGCAGCCGCGTCTTCTCCACCTGGAACGACGGCGGCTACCGCCTGGTCGACGGCACCTCCTTCTCCGCGCCGCAGGTCGCGGGCGCGGCGGCCCTCTACCGGGCCGCGCTGCCCGACGCCACGGCCGAGCAGGTGCGCCAGGCGCTGCTCGCCGACGTCGACCCGGTGGCCGCCTTCCGCGGCCGGTCGGTCACCGGCGGGCGGCTCTCGGTCGCCGGCCTGGCCGACGCGGGCCTCGGCGCCGTCGACTACTCCTTCAGCGGCATGACCGCCCCCGCCGGCACGGTCGGCCCGCGCATCGCGGTGAGCGGCACGTCGGCGCCGGGCACCTTCGGCGTCACGCTCGGGCTGGGCATGCAGTACGAGGGCAGCACCTGGGCCGTCGCCGACGTCCCGATCACCCTCGGCGGGGCCACGGTGACCACCGACGACGAGGGCCAGGCGACCTTCACCCTGGGCGCGCGCACCTCGCCGGCCGGGCTGGCGTTCGCGCCGACGATGACGCTCGGCGACGGCCGCTACGTGCTCACCGTCCAGCTAACCCGCGACGGCGCACCGGTCGGTCTCACGCGGGCGGCTCCCCTGCTGGTCGGCGCAGCCGCCGCGGCCGGCCCCGACGCCGGGAGCGGCACGGGGAGCGGCTCCGGTGGCGCCGGGAGCGGCACCCCCGGCACCGGCCCGGGCGGGACCGGCACGGGCTCGGGCGGGACGGGCACGGGCTCGGGCGGGACCGGCACGGGCTCGGGCGGGACCGGCACGGGCTCGGGCGGGACCGGCACGGGCTCGGGCGGGACGGGCACGGGCTCGGGCGGGACCGGCACGGGTTCGGGCGGTACGGGCTCCGGCGGCTCCGGCGCGGGGACCCCCGACACGGGCACGGGCTCCGGATCCGGATCCGGCTCCGGCTCCGGCTCCGGCGGCTCCAGCACGGGCACCGGAACCCCCGACACCGGCACCGGCACCGGCACCGGCACGGGCACGGGCACGGGCTCCGGCGGCACGGGCTCGGGCGGCAGCGGCGGCTCGGGCAGCACCCCGCCGCCGGACGGCTCGGGCACGGTCAGCTTCCCCGCCCGCGGGCAGTTCCAGATCACCTCGATCAGCCCGGTGCGGGTCGGTGTCACCGGCGGCACCCAGGTCCGGATCACCGGCCTGGCCCTGCCGCTCGGGGCCCGGGTGCTCGTGGGGACGACCGGCGCCGCCCAGGTGGTCAGCAGCACGAGCACCGCCCTGGTGTTCCGCACCCCGGCCCGCGTGGCCGGCCGGTACGACGTGACGGTCTTCGCCCCCGACGGGCGGCTCCAGGTGCTGGGCACGGTGCTGGAGTACGTCGCGTCCGGCTCCGGCGGGAGCACGGCACCGACCGCTCCCGGCGGCAGCGGGACCGGCGGAGGCACGACGCCGGGCACCACGCCGACGCCGACCCCCGCACCCGCGCCCGCACCGGCCACCCCGCCGGCGGACGGCGCAGCCCCCTCGACGCCGGACGAGCGGACCGGTCCCGGCGGCCTGCGACTGGTGCGCTCGGCCCGCCTGGCCGCGGTCCCCGCGTCGCTGTGGACGCTGGACTGCTCGGCGTCGTGCCGGGGGGTGGCCCTGGACGTCTGAGCGGACCGGCCGCGCCGCGCCGGGGACCTCCTCGGCGCGGCGCGGCCGGACCGCACGTCGCCGTTTCGGCTGACGTCCGGGGACCCGGCTGCCGATACCCGCGGGGACACCCCGGTCCGGAGCCAGGAGGACGCGTGCTGGAGACCATCCCGCGGACGGCGGCCCGCCGCGGCGCACGGACGCCCGTCCGGCCCACCGGCGAGGAGCGCACCTTCTCCGCCGAGGAGCTCATCGTCTCCAAGACCGACCCGCGCGGCGTGATCACCTACGCCAACGACGTCTTCCTGCGCGTGGGCGCCTACGACCTCCACGAGGTCATCGGGCAGCCGCACAACCTCATCCGGCACCCCGACATGCCGCGCGCGGTGTTCAAGCTGCTGTGGGACACGCTGGCCGCCCGCCAGGAGCTGTTCGCCTACATCAACAACCTCGCCGCCGACGGCGCCCACTACTGGGTGCTCGCGCACGTGACGCCGTCCTACGGCGCCGACGGCTCGCTCGTGGGCTACCACTCCAACCGCCGGCGGCCCTCGAGGCGGGCTCTGGACCGGGTCCGCCCGCTCTACGAGACCCTGCTCGCCGAGGAGCGTCGCCACCCGAACGCGCGAGCCGCCGTCGCCGCCTCCGCCGCACTGCTCGACCGCCTGATCGCCGAGCACGCCGCCTCCTACGAGGACTTCGTGTGGGCGGTCGTCACCGAGGAGGAGAACTGACGTGGGCCGCAACCAGGGCCGCTCGGCAGCCGCGGAGCTCGAGGTCTACCGCGCCTTCGTCCGGCGTCTCACCGAGACCTGCGAGGCGGCCGCCCGCGGCGACCTCGAGGCCCGCGCCGTCCCGGTCGACGGCTCCGACGCCGTCCCGGAGCTGGCCGCGCTGCAGCACGGGGTCAACCGCACCCTCGACGTCAGCGACGCCTTCGTCCGCGAGTCGCGGGCCGCGCTGGCCTCGGCCGCCGAGGGCCGGTTCCACCGCAAGGTCCTCCTCACCGGCCTCCACGGCGCCCACCGCCAGGCGGCCACCGACATCAACGCCGCCCGCGACGCCATGCGCGACACCGCGGGCCGGGTCACCGAGGCGCAGACCTCCCGGCTGCGGCTGGCCGACGACTTCGAGTCCGTCGTCCTGGCGATGAGCGAGCAGGTGGCGACGGCGGCGACGGAGATGAGCGCCTCGGCGGCCGGACTGACCACGGCGGCCGAGGCCGCGGCGTCCGAGGTCGGCAACGCCTCGGCCACCCTCGCCTCCCTCACCCGCACCTCCACCGAGATCCGCCAGGTGATCGCGCTCATCGAGTCGGTGGCCGCGCAGACCCGGCTGCTGGCGCTCAACGCGACGATCGAGGCCGTCCGTGCCGGGGAGGCCGGCAAGGGCTTCGCCGTCGTGGCCTCCGAGGTCAAGGACCTCGCCGACCAGACCTCCCAGGCCACCGAGCGGGTGACCGCGCAGGTCGAGGCGATCCGCGCGGCCTGCGACGACGTCACGGCCGTCATCGGTTCCGTGGGCGGCACCGTTGCGGACATGAACGGCCTGGTCGACGGGATCGCGGCGGCGGTCGACGGCTCGGCGTCCCTGGGCGCGACGGCCACCGACGTCACCGGCCTGTCGCAGATGGCCGAGCGGCTGCGGTCGGAGGCGACCGGCTTCCTGGCGGAGATGCGCCGCTGACGGGTCCGCCCGGGCAGGTCCGGCGACCTCGCAGCCGGCGCATGTACCGTGGCCGACAGTCAGGTGGCCGGTCCGGCCACCGAGGTCCTGACGCCGAGCGGGAGCTCGCTGCGGCGTGCTCGCAGGGAGGGTCGTCCTGGAGGTGCCCGTGGCCCCGGACGCCGCCGGCGGCCCCGACGGCGACGACGTCTTCGCCGGCGGCAGCGAGAACGGCCGGCTGATGGCCGCCTTCGACTGGTCGACGACGCCGGTCGGGCCCGTGGGCAGCTGGCCGGCGAGCCTCCGCTACGCCGTCCGCACCGTGCTGGCCTCGCGGTTCCCCATGATCCTGACCTGGGGCCCGCAGTACACGCAGTTCTACAACGACGCCTACGCGACCCTCATCGGCGCCAAGCACCCCGGCGCCATCGGCGACGACCTGCGGGTCACGCTGGCCGAGGGCTGGGCGGCCCTGGAGGAGCCCGTCGAGCGGGCCATGGCGGTCCGCGAGGCGTCGTGGATCCCGCAGCTGCTCCTGCTGCTGGAGCGCGCGGGCTACCGCGAGGAGACCTACTTCACCGTCTCGCACGCCCCCGCGTTCGGTGACGCCGGAGAGGTCGCCGGCATGCACGCGGTGTGCACCGAGGTCACCCGCCAGGTCGTCGCCGAGCGGCGGCAGCGGCTGCTGCACGAGGTGTCCACCGCCGCGGGCCGGCGCGAGGACGAGCACGATCTGGCCGAGCAGGTGTGCCGGGCCCTGGCGAGCGACCCGCTCGACGTCCCCCTGGCCGCCGTCTACCTCACCGCGGACGACGACGGGCGGCTGCGGCAGGCCGCCACCGTGGGCGTGCCGGCCGAGCGGCTGCCCGGGACCGCGGCCACCGCCGAGGAGCTCCGCGCCGTCCCGGTGGCCGGCCTCGGCGTCGCCGGCGGCCCGTTCGGCGACGCGGTCACCGAGGCGGTGGTGCTGCCGCTGTCGGGCGGGGCCGGCCGGGAGCCGGTGGGGGCGCTGGTGGTCGGCGTCAGCCCCAACCGGGCGCTGGACGAGGAGCACCGGACCTTTCACGAGCTGCTGGCCGCGCAGGTGGCCGGCGCCGTCGTCGACGCGCGGGCCTACGCGGCCGAGCGCGCCCGCGCCGAGGCGCTCGCGGAGCTGGACCGGGCCAAGACGACGTTCTTCTCCGACGTCAGCCACGAGCTGCGGACGCCGCTGACCCTGCTGCTGGCCCCCATCGCCGACGCGCTCGCCGACCCGGGCGGGCAGCTGCCGCCGGCGGTGCGCGACCAGCTGACCCTCGCCCTGCGCAACGGCACGCGGCTCAAGCGCCTGGTCGACGACCTGCTGGAGTTCGTCAGCATCGAGTCCGGCCGGACGTCGGCCGTGCGGGTGGAGACCGACCTGGCCGCCGCCACCGCCGAGCTCGCCGGCGTGCTGCGCGCCGCGGCCGAGCGGGCCGGTCTCACGCTCGCCGTCGACTGCCCGCCGCTGCCCCGCCCGGCCGCCGTCGACCCGCGGATGTGGGAGAAGGTGGTCCTCAACCTGGTCGCCAACGCCGTCAAGTACACCTTCGTCGGCGGGATCACCGTCTCGCTGCGCGCCGAGGACGACGCGGTGGTGCTGTGTGTCTCCGACACCGGCGTGGGGATCCCCGCCGGCGAGCTCCCGGCGCTGTTCGAGCGCTTCCACCGGGTCACCGACTCCCCCGCCCGCAGCCGCGAGGGCACCGGGCTGGGCCTGGCGCTGGTCCGCGAGCTGGTGGGCCTGCACGGCGGCACGGTGGAGGTCGCCAGCGAGCCGGGCGTGGGCAGCACGTTCACCGTGCGGGTGCCCTTCGGGGAGCCGGACGCCGCCGCTCCCCCGCCGTCGGCCCCGCCCGCGGTGCGCGGCGCGGCCCTCACCCCGTGGGACGACGACCTGGGCTGGAGCGCCCGCCCGGTGGAGCCGGCCGGCCCGCTGGGCGCCGTGCTCGTCGTCGACGACAACGCCGACATGCGCGCCTACCTGGTCCGGCTGCTGTCCCCGTCGTGGACGGTGCGGACGGCGGCCGACGGCGAGTCGGCGCTGCTCGACGCGGCGCGCTCCCGGCCCGACGTCGTGCTGACCGACGTGATGATGCCCGGCCTCGACGGCTTCGGGCTGCTGCGGGCGCTGCGCGCCGACCCCGCCACGCGCGGCGTCCCGGTGGTCATGCTCACCGCCCGCGCCGGTCAGGAGGCCGCCGTCGAGGGCTTCGACGCCGGCGTCGACGACTACCTGGCCAAGCCGTTCGAGTCCGCCGAGCTGCTCGGCCGGCTGCGCTCGGTGCTCGAGCGCTCCCGCGGCCGGCGCGAACCGGGTGTCCCGCCCCGGGCCAGCGCTCCCCCGTCGAGTCCCGCGCCGCCGCCCCCGCGCCCCCGCGGTGCGGACGCACCCGCACCGTCCGCCCGGCCGGCCCCGGCGGCCTCCGGGCCGGTCACCGCCGCATGGCGGTTCCCGTCGACCCCCGCCGCCATCCCGCCGCTGCGGCGCCGGCTGCGCGCGCTGCTCACCGGCGCCGGCCTGCCCGAGGACCGGGTCTACGACCTCCTGCTGGCCACCTGCGAGGCGGCGACCAACGCCGTCGAGCACGCCCTGGATCCGGCCGAGCCGGTCGTCGACGTCCGCGTGACCGTGGACGACGGCGCGGTCGAGATCGCGGTGCACGACCACGGGCAGTGGCGGCAACGGACGTCGAGCATGGACCGCGGCCGCGGCTCGATGCTCATGAGCGCGTTCGCCGACGTCGCCGCCACACCGAGCCCGTCGGGCACCACGGTGGTCATCCGCAGCCCGCGCCCGGGCGGCGGCTGACCACCGACCTCCGCGGCTTGCTACGCTGATGGCCGGCCAGAGGGCCACCGCGGGTGTAGTTCAATGGCAGAACATCAGCTTCCCAAGCTGACAGTGCGAGTTCGATTCTCGTCACCCGCTCCAAGTAAGACCGCAGGTCAGGCTGCCGTCAGGCCCTCCGGAGGAGTACCGGAGGATCATCCGGACGGCCCGTGCCGGCCCCCTGTAACCCTCTCCGCCGCCGCGTAGGTCATGGATGGGTCACGCCAGGACGTCCCGCCGGGCAGATCTCCACGGGGCGTCGCCCTTCCCAGCCAGGTCGAGGCCGAAGCGTCGAAGCGTGACGACCTTGCACGGTGACTCAGGTCGACAGCCGCGCGGCAGCGCCATGGACCATCACGACCATGGAGCATCACGACCGTGCCCTCGAGGAGGTCGAGCGCGCGTTCGCCGGTCGGGCAGAGCAGGAGGTCGTCGCAGCCCTCGAGCAGGCGATCCGCAGCTGCGCCCGTGAACCTGATGGGACCGGCGTTCGTGAGCGCGGCTCGTCCTCCGACCAGTGATCGCTGACGTTGTCATCGATCATCATGAGCGCTTCGTCCTGCACCGAGGCTGCCTCTGCACGTGGAGCGTGCGGACGGTCACGTCCCTCTCAGCTGCGGAGCTGGAACGTGTCGAGAACGAGCTGTGCAGGCAGTGCCTGTCAGCGGGCGACCCGGTCCAGGTACTCGATCAACACCGAGGGCATGCCGCCACCTGAGTGGCCGGCGTCGCCGATGACCGTCAGCTCGCCGTCGGGCCAAGCCTTGGCCAGCTGCCAGGCGACGTCCAGCGGGCCGCTGACGTCGTAGCGGCCGTGGACCATGATCCCGGGGATGCCGGTCAACCGGTGCACGTCACGGAGCAGCTGGCCGTCGTCGAGGAAGCAGCCGTTGGCCCAGTAGTGGGTGACCACCCGGGCGAAGGCGAGCTGGACCGCCGGGTCGGCCAGGGACAGCGACGGCTCGGCGTCCGGGGCGAGGGAGACGTGGGTGTCTTCCCAGTCGCACCAGTGCTGGGCGGCTCTCGCCCGCACCGCCGGGTCGCGGTCGTGCAGCAGCCGGTTGTAGGCCGCGGCGAGGTCGCCGTCGCGCTCGGCCGCCGGGACGGCGTCCCGGAAGCGCTCCCACTCGCGCGGGAAGACCCGGCCCATGTCTCGGGTGATCCACTGGATCAGCCACCGGTCGGGGCTGGTGATCGCGGCCAGCGCGAGTTCGGTGACGCGCTCGGGATGGGCTTGGGCGTAGGCCAGGCCGAGGGTCACGCCCCATGAGCCGCCCCAGACCAGCCATCGGTCGATGTCCAGGTGCTGCCGCAGCTGCTCGATGTCGTCGAGCAGGTGAGGCGTGGTGTTCGCGGACAGGTCGACCTCCGGCTCGCCGGCCCACGGTGTACTGCGGCCGGCGTTGCGCTGGTCGAACAGCACCACCCGGTAACGGGCCGGGTCGAATTGTCGCCGCATGGCCGGGGTGCAGCCCGAGCCCGGGCCCCCGTGCAGCACCACCGCCGGCTTGCCGTGGGGATTGCCGCACTGCTCCCAGTACAGCGAGTGCCCGTCGCCGACGTCGAGCCGTCCGGTCTCATATGGCTCGATCGGCGGGTACCGGCGGTCGACCACAGGGGCATCGTGCCTGACGTCGGCAGCGGCGCCCGACTGCGGACGGCCGGAGCAGGATCGCCTCACGGCATCGCCGGGGGGTGCGCGACGAGCCGGTCGAGGGTCCGCAGGCCCATCGAGCTCATCGCCGGGTTGCTGTCGACGTAGTACCAACCCACGCCGAGGGCCTGCTGCAGCGCCCACGCGGCACCACGCGCCCACTGCAGGTCACCGCTGCCCAGGTCGGCCCGCGGCGCCTGGCGTGGACCCACGTCGAACAGGTGCCAGGCGGCGAGGAGGTCGCCGGCCACCAGCACGTTGCCGGGGATCAGGTCGCCGTGGGTCATCACGTTTCCGCCGCGGCTCGGCGGCAGGGTGCACAGCCGGGCCCACAGCCGGCGCAGCGGCTCGACGTCGTCGGGCACCAGCGGGACCCGGGCGACCAGCCGCGTCCCCAACCCGAACAGGGCGTTGTCCGTGCCGGACTGCGGCAGGGGCCGGACCGGCAGGTCGCGTCGGGCCGGGAACTGCTGGTCGACCAGCACGCGAACCTCGGCTGCGGTCACGTCCACCTGGCCGGGGTGCGTCACCACGGGCACAGCATCAGCATCCGGTGCCGCCGAGTCGACGACGTCCTCGGGCCCGTCGCCTGCCGCGCCGACGCGTCGCCCACCACGCGCTCACGCCGGGACAGGACCGGGCCGGCCGTTCCACGACCGGTTCGCAGATCGGCCGTGCCGCGTCTGGCTGTAACGTCTCCTGCCTTCAGCCAGGGAGGTCGTGGTGAGCGTCGCGTTCCTGATCACGTCGCTGGTCATCGTCGCCACGCCAGGCACCGGTGCGCTGTTCACCATCTCAGCGGGGCTTTCCCGCGGAGCACGCGCCAGCCTCGTGGCCGCCGCCGGCTGCACGTTGGGCATCGTGCCGCACCTGGCCGCCGCGATCACCGGCACCGCGGCGCTGCTGCGGGCCAGCGGAGTGGCCTTCGAGGCGGTGAAGCTGCTCGGGGTGGCCTACCTGCTGTACATGGCCTGGGCGACGTGGCGGGACCGCAGCCCGCTGGTGGTCGATTCCGCCCAGGTCGCGCGGCGCTCCTGGCCACGGGTGGTGACCTCCGCAGTGCTGGTCAATCTGCTCAACCCGAAGCTGACGCTCTTCTTCTTCGCCTTCCTTCCCCAGTTCGTGCCGACCAACGCCGGTGATCAGCTCCTGGTGATGACGGGCCTCAGCGGCGTGTTCATGGCCATGACCTTCGTCGTGTTCGCCGGGTACGGGGTCTTCGCCGCGGCCGTGCGCCGCCACCTGGTCGAGCGGCCGCGTGTCGTGCGGCGAATCCGCCAGGCCTTCGCCGTCTCCTTCGTCGCACTCGGTGCCAGGCTGGCCACGACCGCCCGGTGACCGTCCCTCCGCGGTGACGGGGGACCGAGGTCTCGGACCTGTCCCGGAGGACGGCTACAGGGACAGGTCGAGCCCCCACCGGTCGACGATGCGGCCGCCGCGGACGGTGGACCAGGAGACCTCCCGGACGTCGCGGAACGCCCGGCCGGTGGCCGGCCCCTCCACGGCCCGGTGTGCGTGCCTGAGCCGCGGACGTGGCGGTCGCGTCCACGGCGACATCCTCCCGCGGCCGATCCGGACGGACCCGCCCGTTTGCGGGGCCTGCGCGGCCCCAGGAGGCTGGGGCTCCCCTCGGAGGGAGCGGCGAGATGGCAGCTGACCGATCCCCGGTGTTCGCGGTCGTCGGAGCCACCGGGCAGCAGGGCGGCGCCACGGTGCGCGCTCTGCTCGCGGCGGGGGCGCGGGTGCGTGCGCTGAGCCGGGACCCCGCCTCGGAGCGGTCCCGGGCGCTGGCGGCGCAGGGCGTCGAGATCGTGCGCGGTGACACCGGTGAGCCCGGGAGCCTGCGCGCCGCCTTCGCCGGCGTCGACGGCGCCTTCGTCATGACCACGCCGTTCGGGCCCGGCGGTACCGAGCGGGAGGCCGAGGATGGCGCCGCCGCCGTCGATGCCGTCCGGGCGGCCGGCGTGCCGCACCTGGTGTTCAGCTCGGTCGGCGGTGCGGAGCGGTCCACCGGGATCCCGCACTTCGAGAGCAAGCGGCGGGTCGAGGAGCACGTCGAGCGGCTGGGCCAGCCCGTCACGTTCCTGCGCCCGGTGTTCTTTATGGAGAACCTCGGCGGGGCAGTGGGCCAGGACCTCGAGGACGGGACGCTGGTGCTGCGGATGCCGATGCCGGCCGACGTGCCGTTGCAGATGGTCGCCGTCGAGGACATCGGTACGGCCGCCGCCGCGGCCCTGCTCGACCCCTCCCGCGTGCCCGGCGGCGCCGTCGAGCTGGTCGGCGACGAGCTGACCATGGAGCAGGCGGCCGCCGCCGTGGGACGAGCCCGTGGGGTGCCGGCCCGCTACGAGGCCCTGCCCGTCGACGTCCTGCCCGACGAGGACCTCAGGGCGATGTTCACCTGGTTCGCCTCCCCGCCCGCCTACCGCGGCGACCTCGACCTCAGCCGGCGACTGGTCCCCGACCTGCACGCGTTCCCCGACTGGCTGGCGCAACAGGCCTGAGCGATCAGACGACGCCACCGTTGGCGTACAGCACCTGCCCGGTGACCCAGCGCCGGGCCGGCCAGGAAGGCGACGACCTCGGCGACGTCCTCGGGGGTGCCGAGGCGCTCGAGCAGGGCCATCGAGGCGAGCCGGTCGGCGGCCTCCTGGGGCTTGCCGTCCAGGAACAGCGGTGTGGCCGTCGGGCCCGGCGCGACGGCGTTGACGGTGACGTCCCGGCCGCGCGGCTCCTCGGCGAGGACCAGCGTCATCGCGTCGACCGCCCCCTTGGTGGCGGCGTACGCCGAGTAGGACGGCAGCGCGATGTGCACCACGGAGCTGGAGAAGTCGGCGACGTCGGCCTGCACGTCGGTGGCCGTCCCGCCGTCGGCGGTGATCGCGTCGACGACCTCCCGGGCTCGCCGCTCACCGACGACTTCGCCGACGCCCTGGTCGCCAACCTGTTCGACGGCGTGGGTCGGGGCCCCGCCACGTCGCTGGACCGGGCGGGGGGCGGCTGACAGGGTCCCCTCCTGTGTCCGCGCCGCTCGCCTCAGCCCTGCGGACCTGGGCCGCACGCGGCGACGACGCCTCGGGGACCCTGGCCCGCCGCCTCGCCGGCGAGGCCGGCCTCCGGACCGTCGTGCTCGTCGAGGGGGTCAGCGACCGCGAGGCGGTGGAGGCGGTCGCGCGGTCCCAGGGCCGGGACCTCGCCGCGGAGGGCGTGTGCGTCCTGCCGATGGGCGGCGCCACGAACGTCCGCCGGCACCTCGCGCTCCTCGGGCCGCACGGGCTCGACCTCCGCGTCACCGGGCTGTACGACGCCGCGGAGGAGCCGTTCTTCCGGCGCGCCGTGGAGGGGGCCGGGTCCGCGGCCGGCCCGTCCCGCGAGGCTCTGGCGTCGGCCGGCTTCTTCGCCTGCGTGGCCGACCTCGAGGAGGAGCTCATCCGGTCGGTGGGGATCACGGGCGTCGAGGACGTCGTGCGGGCGCAGCACGAGGCCCGCGCGCTGACGACCTTCCGCCGCCAGCCGGCGCACCGCGGTCGCCCGCCCGAGCAGCAGCTGCACCGATTCCTGGGCACCACCAGCGGCCGCAAGGCCCGGTACGCGCGAGCACTGGCCGAGCGGCTCGACCCGTCGTCGGTGCCCACACCGTTGCTCCGGCTGCTGGCCGCCACCTGAGCCGCACCGGCCCAGCCGGGCCGGTGGGGACCGGGCACAGCGGGCGGTCCGGGGTGCGCTGCCCCACACCACCGCGGAGGGTCCTCCCTCACAGCGGCGTGCTGGCTGGTCGGCGGACACGGCCTCCCGCACCGGCGATGACGTGCGCTGAGGGCTCATTCCACACGAGATCGCGGCGTGCGCGCACACCGTCGCCGGCCACGGGCCCCGATGAGGCCATGTGACCGGCACCGACGTCACCGTCGGACCCCGGCCCACACCGGACAGCCGGCACGAACACCGCTGTCAGTCGGTGCCGGACTCCATCGCCGCGCGGTCGAGCAGCTCCTCGTCGCCGCCTCGCGCGCCGCGCGCCGCGATCGCCTCGGCGCCGCCCTCGGGCATGGCACCGATCAGCCCGGTCGCCGCGGCCTGCGCGGCGCCGACCAGCGCCGGCCGCTCGTTGCCGACCATGCCCAGCGAGGCGTACTGCTCGAGCTTGGCCCGCGAGTCGGCGATGTCGAGGTTGCGCATGGTCAGCTGCCCGATGCGGTCGCCCGGCCCGAAGGCGGGGTCCTCGGTCCGCTCCATCGACAGCTTGTCCGGGTGGTAGCTGAACGCCGGTCCGGTGGTGTCGAGGACCGACCAGTCCTCGCCGCGGCGCAGCCGCAGGGTGACCTCGCCGGTCACCGCCATGCCGACCCAGCGCTGCAGCGACTCCCGCAGCATGAGCGCCTGCGGGTCCAGCCAGCGACCCTCGTACATCAGCCGGCCCAGCCGCCGGCCCTGCAGGTGGTAGGTCTCGAGGGTGTCCTCGTTGTGGATGGCGTTGACCAGCCGCTCGTAGGCCGCGTGCAGCAGCGCCATGCCCGGTGCCTCGTAGATGCCGCGGCTCTTGGCCTCGATGACCCGGTTCTCGATCTGGTCGGACATGCCCAGGCCGTGCCGGCCGCCGATGGCGTTGGCCTCCAGCACCAGGTCGACGGCGGAGTCGAACTCCTTGCCGTCGATCGACACCGGCCGGCCGTTGGCGAAGCCGATCGTCACGTCCTCGGCCTCGATCTCGACGTCGGGGTCCCAGAACCGCACGCCCATGATCGGCTCGACGATCTCGATGCTCGCGTCCAGGTGCTCGAGCCGCTTGGCCTCGTGGGTGGCGCCCCAGATGTTGGCGTCGGTGGAGTAGGCCTTCTCCGCGCTGTCCCGGTAGGGCAGCCCGTGCGCGGTCAGCCACTCCGACATCTCCTTGCGGCCGCCGAGCTCGGTGACGAACTCGGCGTCCAGCCACGGCTTGTAGATCCGCAGCGACGGGTTGGCCAGCAGGCCGTACCGGTAGAAGCGCTCGATGTCGTTGCCCTTGAACGTCGAGCCGTCACCCCAGATCTGGACGTCGTCCTCGAGCATCGCCCGCACCAGCAGGGTCCCGGTCACCGCCCGGCCGAGCGGGGTCGTGTTGAAGTAGCTGCGCCCGCCGGAGCGGATGTGGAAGGCCCCGCAGGTCAGCGCCGCGAGCCCCTCCTCGACCAGCGCCGCGCGGCAGTCGACCAGCCGGGCGATCTCCGCGCCGTAGCTGCCGGCCCGCCCGGGCACCGAGGCGATGTCGGGCTCGTCGTACTGGCCGATGTCGGCGGTGTAGGTGCAGGGGACGGCGCCCCTGTCGCGCATCCAGGCGACCGCCACGGAGGTGTCGAGACCACCGGAGAAGGCGATCCCGACGCGTTCGCCGACGGGGAGACTGCTCAGCACCTTGGACACAGCATCAGTATGCACGACTCTGCATGACGACTCATGAGCGGGTCCGGCCGGTCGCCACGAGCGGACCGCCGCCGCGCGCGAGCCTGGGCCGTGGCCTTCTGCTCACGCCTCGCGCGACTTCTTCCTCCTCGCCACCGTCGACGCGACCGGCGTGCTGTTCATCGACCTGGGGACGCCGAACCGGATCCGCGTCCAGGCGACGGCGAGCGTCACCGCCGACGACGAGCTGCTGGGCGGGTGGCCGCCGTCCGCCTCGTCGTCCGTGCGCGGGTCGAGCGGGTGTTCCACGACTGCGGCCGCTACATCCACCGGCACACCCGGGTGAGCGACTCCCCGTACGTGCCGGACGCCGAGGGCAACGCCCCCCACCCGGCGTGGAAGCGCATCGACGCCGTGCAGGACGTGCTCCCGACCACCGACCGTGACCGGACCGCGCAGGCCGGTGGCGCGATCGGGTTCGGCGACCACTTGGACGAGCTCGCCACCGGGGACTCCTGACGCTCCCGGGACGACCGGCCGGACCGCCGCGGCCGGCCCTCGGAGGTCCCTCAGCCGCCGACGGCGGCCGGGCGGTCGAGGGCGTGGCTGTACTGCGACCAGGACCCCGGGTAGAGCCGGCCCGCGGGCAGCCCGGCCAGCTCCAGGGCGAGCAGGTTGTGGCAGGCGGTCACGCCGGAGCCGCAGTAGGACACCACCGTGCTGTCCTCGCCGACCCCCGCGGCGGTGAAGCGGGCCCGCAGCTCGTCGGCGGGCAGGAACCGCCCGGACGCGTCCAGGTTGCCGCGGCACGGGACGTTGACCGCGCCGGGCACGTGCCCGGGCCGCGGGTCCACGGGCTCCTGCTCGCCGCGGAAGCGCTGCGCGTCGCGGGCGTCGACCACCACGTTCGCCGGGTCGGTGGCGTCGTCGATGCCGGCCAGCCGCCCGGCCGGCCAGGGCCGGGCGGTGAACGACGCCCGCGGTGGGTCGGGCGCCTCCTGCTCCAGCGGGCCGTCCCACGCCGCCATCCCGCCGTCGAGCAGGGCGGCCTCGTGCCCGGTCGCGCGCAGCATCCACACCAGGCGTGCGGCGATCACCCCTCCGGCGTCGTCGTAGGCCACCACCGTGTCGCCGTCGCCGATGCCGAGCCCGGCCATGCCCTCGGCGAAGACCTCCGGCTCGGGCAGCGGGTGGCGGCCCTCGGCGGGGCTGCCGTGCGCGGCCAGCCAGCGGTCGAGGTCGACGAAGACGGCGCCGGGCAGGTGGCCGGCGTCGTAGGCCGCCCGGCCGGACCGGCCGTCGAGGTACCAGCGGACGTCGGCCAGCCGGACGTCGCCGGGGGAGGTGTCCAGCCAGGTCACGTCGACGACGGGAGGGATCACGGCCCGACCGTACGACCCCGGGTGGCGACGCGGCCCCTCGCCGCCGCCGGCGGAGGGGTCACTCCACGGGGGTGCGGCTGCGGACGCCGCTCAAGTCGCCGGACCGCACGGCCGATACCGGGACCATGCCCGTGGCCCTCGAGGAGAGCGCGCCCGCCGGTTCCCCGGTCTGGGACGCCCGGCTGGCCGCCGTCCTCGCCGACCCCGCGCTGGTCCGGCTGGTCTTCCAGCCGATCGTCGACCTGCAGCGCGGCGTCATCGCGGGGTACGAGACCCTGGCCCGCTTCGACGAGCCGGACGGGTCGGCGAGCTCGGCCACCCCCGACCGGTGGTTCGCCGCCGCGGACGCTCGTGGCTGCGGAGCCCGGCTCGAGGCCGTGGTCGTCCGCCGGGCCCTCGCCCTGCTGCCGACCCTGCCGCCTGACTGCTTCCTGACCGTCAACGTCAGTCCGCACCTGCTCACCGAGCCCGAGCTGGCCGGCCTGCTCCTCACCGCCGAGGACCTGGCACCGCTGGTGCTGGAGCTGACCGAGCACCACGAGGTCTCCGACCTGCGGCCCCTCGTCGACCTGCGGGACCGGCTGCGCGCGCGAGGCGCGCTGCTCGCCGTCGACGACGCCGGCTCCGGCTACTCCGGCCTGCAGCAGATCACCCAGTTCCGTCCCCAGCTGATCAAGCTCGACCGGGCGCTGGTGGCCGGGGCGGACGGTGACGAGGTCAAGCTGGCGCTGGCCGAGCTGCTCGGGCAGTTCGGCGCCCGGATCGACGCGCGGCTGCTGGCCGAGGGCATCGAGACCTGGGGCGAGCTGGAGGCGTTCCTCCGCCTCGGTGTCCCCCTCGGCCAGGGCTACCTGCTCGGCCGGCCGGCGCCGGCCTGGGCGCAGCTCGACCCCGGCGTCGCCGACCGGTTGCGGCACCGGGCGGCGCAGGCACGCCTGACCGAGCACGTCGCCAGCCTCGTCGAGGCCGTGACCGTGACCGTGAGCGGGGACGGCGACCTCGTCGGCCCCCCGCCCGACCGCACGGCCCTGGAGGTCGACCGCTACGGGCACCCGGTGGCGCTGCTGCTCCCGCACCGCCGCTCCGACGACCCGCCCGGCCACCGCCGTGCCCCGATCAGCCTGCGGGTGCCCGCCTCGGCGGGGGTCCGCGCGGTCGCCCAGCGCGTGGCCGCCCGCCCCGAGGACACCCGGTTCGACCCCGTCGTCTGCGTCGACTCCGTGGGCGCCGCCGTCGGCGTCGTCCGGGTCGAGCGCCTGCTGCTGCACCTGGCCGCGGCCGGCGCCGGCTGAGCCCGAGACCCCGGCGTCGCAGGGACGCCGGTCCACCCCACCATGGAGGTCCCCGTGAAGCAGTTCGCCTGTGGCGACGTCGTCCCCTCGTGCGGTCGCACGTTCAGCGCACCCACCGAGGACGGCATCCTCGCCGCCGTCGCCGACCACGCCCGCGCCGACCACGGCCTCACCGAGGTCCCCGCAGCACTCGTGGTGCAGGTCCGCGCGCACATCCGCGCCGCCTGACCGGCGTCCGCGGGAGGGAGGAGCCTGGGTCCGTGCTCCTCTCCCCCGCGGCCATGGCGGACCTCGTCGCCCGGCTGCGCGCGGCCGGCTGCGTGTTCGCCGAGGACGAGGCCCGGCTGCTCGCCGGCGCCGCGGCCTCCCGCGCCGGGCTGGACGACCTCGCCGCCCGCCGGGCCGCGGGGACGCCGCTGGAGCACCTGCTCGGCGCCGTCGAGTTCTGCGGCCTGCGGGTCGCCGTCGGCCCCGGCGTGTTCGTCCCCCGGCAGCGCACGGCGGCCCTGGTGGCCCGCGCGGTGCAGGAGGCCGTCGGCGTCCGGGACCGCACGGGGCGGCGGCCGGTGGCCGTCGACCTGTGCTGCGGCTGCGGCGCGGTCGGGCTGGCCCTGGCCACCGCCGTCGGGCTGGCCGAGCTGCACGCCGCCGACGTCGACCCGGCGGCACTGCCCTACGCGCGGCGCAACCTGGCCCCGGTGGGCGGGTGGGTGCACGGCGGCGACCTGTACGACGCGCTGCCCGGGCGGCTGCGCGGCCGGGTCGACGTCCTGGTGGTCAACGCGCCCTACGTGCCCACCGGCGCGCTGGCCCTGCTGCCGCCGGAGGCCCGGTTGCACGAGCCGCGCACGGCCCTCGACGGCGGCGGTGACGGGCTGCAGGTGCACCGGCGCGTGGCCTCCGGGGCGCCGGCCTGGCTGGCACCGGCGGGCAGCCTGCTGGTCGAGGTCGGCGAGGACCAGGCCCCCGCCCTGGTCGAGGTCGTGACCCGGGCCGGGCTGTGCGCCCGGGCCGACGTGTCCCCGGACGACGGGACGGCGGTGGTCACCGGGACGCTCCCCGCCCTACCGGTCGGTTGAGTTCCGAGTCCCGGGTCCTTGGTCCCTGTCCGATCGGAGAGGGGCACGCCACGATCGGCCCATGGCCGACACGCCCGTGGAACCGCTCCGGCTGGCGCCGCTGCTGCCGCGTCGTCCCCGGCCTCGGCTCGTGGTGCACGTGGACGGCTCCTCCGCCACCTACGGCGCGCTGGTGTGGGCCCTGCGCGAGGCGGCCCGCCGGGACGGCACCGTGCTCGCCGCCGGCGTGGTCGCCGACGCGCCCGACGGCCTGGTGCCCGCCCCCCGCTCGGCCGGTGAGCGCACGCGGGAGGCGGTGCGCGCGCAGGTGGAGGCCCAGGTCGTGCGGGCGATCGCCGAGACCGGTGTGACCGGGCGGGTGCGTACGGCCACGGTCGAGCAGTCGGTGTTCGACGCGCTCGAGGCGGCGGGCCGCGGCGGGGACCTGGTCCTCGTCGGGGGTGCCGGACGCACGCTGCTGCGGCCGGTGGTGCCCCGCCCGGGACGTCGCCTGGTCCGCGGCGCGTGACGGTCCCGGTCGACCAGCCGGCGCGAGACGCCTCCGAACGGGCCCTGACCCCGCCCGGCCCGGGGGGCGCGCCACCGGCCACCGAGCCCGCGCTCGCCGCCGTGGTGCGCGCGGCCGCCGCCGGCGGGCGCCTGGAGGCCACGCTGCACGACCTCGTCGAGGCCGCGGTGGCCCACGCCGACGCCACCTACGGCGCGCTCGGCGTCCTCACGGCGGACGGACGGCGGCTCGACCGCTTCGTCATCGTGGGCATGGACGCCTCCGACGAGGCCCGCATCGGCAGCCTGCCGGAGGGCGCCGGCATCCTCGGCCTGCTGGTCGACCACCCGGTGCCGCTGCGGCTCGACGACCTCGGCACCCACCCGCGGTCGGTCGGGTTCCCCGAGGGGCACCCGCCGATGCACTCCTTCCTCGGCGTGCCGGTGTGCGTGCGCAACGCCGTGTTCGGCCACCTCTACCTCACCGAGAAGCGCACCGGCGGGCCGTTCACCCCGGCCGACGAGGAGGCCGTGCTCGCCCTGGCCGCCGCCGCCGGCCTGGCCATCGAGAACGCCCGGCTGGCCGAGGCGGCCGAGCGCCGCCGGGCGTGGGTGCAGGCGGCCACCGAGGTCTCCACCGCGCTGCTGTCGGGAGCCGAACCCGAGGCCGTGCTCGCCACCGTGGTGGCCCGGACGGCCGCGCTCAGCGGCGCCGACCGCGCCGGGGTGCTCGTCGCCCAGGAGGGCGATGCCGGGGCGCTGACCATCGTCGCCGCGGCCGGGCCCGGCGCGCGCGACCTCGAGGGCGTGCGGATACCGCTCGCGGACACCCACGTCGGCCGGGTGCACAGCTCCGGCGTCGGGGAGCTCGTCGAGGACATCCGCGTCGACCCGGTGCAGGGCCGGCACGCCGCGGTCGCCGTCGAACTGGTCCGCGACTACCGGTCGGCGGTCATCGCGCCGCTCGGGCCGGCGCTGGGCACGATCGTCTGCATGCGCGCGGAGGACCGCGAGCCGTTCGACACCGAGGACCTCGACGCGCTCTCGGCCTTCGCGGCGCAGGCCGCCGTGGCCCTGGAGCTGGCCCGCAGCCAGCGGCGCGAGCGGCGCCTGCAGGTGCAGGCCGACCGGGACCGGATCGCCCGCGACCTGCACGACCACGTCGTCCAGCGGCTCTACGCCACCGCGCTGGCGCTCGACCGGGTCGCCCGCTCGCTGGAGGACGTCGACCCCTACACCGCGCAGCGGGTGGGGCGCAGCGTCGACGAGCTCGACGCCACGATCACCCAGATCCGCTCGTCGATCTCCGGCCTGCACGACGGTGTGAGCGCCCCCGCCGGCCTCGGCCGTGAACTGGCCGAGATGGTGCGGCTGGCCACCGAGGGCTCCGGCGTCCGGCCCGACCTGCGGGTGCACGGTGACCTCGACGGCCTGCCGCCGACCCTCACCGCCGACCTGCTCGCGGTGGTGCGGGAGCTGGTGAGCAACGTCGTCCGGCACGCCGGCGCGACCCGGGTGGCGGTCACCGTGAGCGCCGGTGAGGACCCCGGCGCCGGCGTGCGCGTGGTGGTCGCCGACGACGGCCGGGGCCTGCCGGCGGTCACCGTGCGCAGCGGGCTGGCCAACCTCGCCGAGCGGGCCGCGTGGCACGGCGGGCGGCTGACCACGGCCGGCGGGCCGGCGGGCACCGAGGTGACCTGGACGGCGCCACGACCGGGCCGGGGCTGAACCAGGGCCGCGACCCCGCCGGGACCGCGCCCGCCGGCGTCAGCCCCCGGGCCGCCGCTCCCGCAGCTCAGTGGCCAGGATCGCCGCCTGGGTGCGCCGCTCGAGCCCCAGCTTGGCCAGCAGGTGGCTGGTGTAGTTCTTGACCGTCTTCTCGGCCAGACCCATCCGGTCGCCGATCTGCCGGTTGGTCAGCCCCTCGCCGATCAGCGCCAGGACCGTGCGCTCCTGCTCGGTCAGCGCCGCCAGCCGCCGGTGGACGTCGCCGTCGGACCGCGGCCGGGGGCCGGGCGCGCCGCCCAGCGTGCCCCCGGCCGCGACGGTCCGCACCGCCGAGACCAGGTCCGCGCCGCGCACCTGCTTGACCAGGTAGCCGGCCGCTCCGGCGGCGAAGGCGGCGGCGATCGCCTCGTCGTCGGCGTAGCTGGACAGCACGAGGAAGCGCACGTCCGGCAGCCGCGCCCGCAGGTACCGGACGACGTCGGCGCCGTCGCCGTCGGGCAGACGCATGTCGACCACCGCGACGTCGGGCCGGACCGCCGGGACGCGGGCCAGCGCCTCGGCCACCGTGCCGGCCTCTCCCACCACGACCAGCCCCGGGTCGTCCTCCAGCACCTCGGCCACCCCGCGGCGGACCACCTCGTGGTCGTCGACCAGGAACACGCGGACGGACGATCCGGACGGGCCCACGACCACCCTCCCTGCCACAGAGTGACGATCGTCACACAAGGTAGCGCCGAGGAGGGGATGTGGGGCGGTCAGGCAGGCAGCAGCAGGCTGGCGTAGAGCGTGAGACCCGGGCCGAAGGCCATAGCCACCACCGGGCCGTCGACGTCGGCGAGCTCCTGCAGCACGAGCAGCACGGTCGCCGACGAGCAGTTGCCGTGCTCGGCCAGCACCCGGCGCGAGGCGCCCATCTGCGGCTCGGTCAGCCCGAGCTCGTCGCGGACCACGTCGAGGATGCGCGGCCCGCCGGGGTGCACGGCCCAGCCGGCGACGTCCTCGACCCGCAGGCCGGCGCCGCCGAGCAGCTCGGCGACGACGTCGCCCACGTGCCGGGACAGGACGTCGGGTACCCGCGGGGACAGGCCCATCCGGAAGCCGAGGTCGGTGACGTCCCAGGTCATGTGGTCGGCGGTGGAGGGGTCGGTGCGGGCCACCACGCCCGCCAGCCGCCGCCCCCGGCCGGCGCCGGGCTCGACGACGACGGCCGCCGCGGCGTCGGAGAACAGCGCGTGCGCCACCACCTGGTCGAGCTCGCGGCGCGCCGGCTGCACGTGCAGGCTGGTCAGCTCGCAGCACAGCAGCACGGCCGGACGGGAGCGCGCGGTGACGTAGTCGCCGACGGCGGCGAGCCCCGGGATGGCGGCGTAGCAGCCCATGTGCCCGACCAGCAGCCGCTGCAGCCCCGGCGGCATGCCCAGGTCGCTGGCCAGCCGGATGTCCAGGCCGGGGGTCGCGTACCCGGTGCAGGTGGCCACGGCGAACAGGCCGACGTCGCCCGGCGCGAGGCCGGCGGCGTCCAGCGCCCCGGCCACGGCCTGCTTGCCCAGCGGCAGCGCCTCCTGGACGTAGCGGGCCATGCGCGCGCCGGTGCCCCACCGGCTGAGGTCCTCGTCGACGGGGTTGGCCACCGCGTGCCGGGTGCGCACGCCGGCGCCGTCCCAGATGCGGCGGGCGGCGCGCACGCCCTCGTAGTGCCGGGCGAAGAAGCCCTCCCACGCGGCGTCCTGGTCGAGGGTCGCCGGCAGTGCCGTGCCGGCGCCGGTCAGCACCGCGGCGCTCACCCGCGCGGCCCCCGGGACGACGTGCTGCTCAGCAGGGCGGTCATGTCCCGACCGTACGTGCGGGCGCGGCGGGCCGCCGCTGTGGTGTCCCGGCGTCAGCAGGCGGTCGCGACGGGTCGCGCTTGCGGCCGTAGCCGGCGAACAGCACCGCCGTCGTGGGCACCGGGCGCATGCGGACGACGTCGCGCCGCCCGCGCCGCCAGGCCAGCACGTCCCGGACGGACGGTCGCAGGCCGACCAGCCGCAGGTCCAGGCCCAGCCGGTCGGCCGCGGCGAGCAGCCCGCGCCGGTCGACGAACAGGTCCGGGTCGTGGATGCCCGGCGGCGGGCCGCCGGGCACGCGCTCGCCGATCCGGACGGCCACCAGCGCGGCCAGCCGGGTCGCGGCGATCGCGTCGACGACCAGCGTCCCGCCCGGCCGCAGCAGCCGGGCGGCCTCGGCCAGCACCGCGACGTCGTCGGCGACGTGCTCGAGGACCTCGCCGGCCACGACGACGTCGGCGCACCCGTCGCGCAGCGGCACCGCGAGCACCGACCCGCGGACGGCGAGCACGCCGTGCCGGGCGGCCACCGCCAGCCCCGCCGCGTTGAGGTCGACGCCGACGTGCCGGTAGCCCAGCCGGACGGCGTGCGGCGCCATCAGCCCCCCGCCGCAGGCCAGGTCGACGAGGACGGCGCCCGGCGCCGCGGCCGGCGGGACGTGCTCGGCGCGCGAGGCGGCCAGCCAGTGCAGCATCGCGAAGCCGCCCGAGGCCTCCCACCACTGGTCGGCCAGCTCGTCGTACTGCGCGTTGTCGTTGCGCCGCGGGTCGTCGATGCGCACGCCGGGGCCGCTACTTCTTCAGCGGGTCGTGACCCCAGTTCATCAGCGAGTACCGCCACCGGGAGTCCTCGACGTCCTCCTTGGCCGGCTCCTGGGCCAGGTGCCGCTGGACGTAGCCGTGGACCTTCCTCATGTGGGCGTAGTCGTCGTCGGTCAGGTCGCCCCTCTTCTTGTGCAGGAGCTCGACGATCCGGCGGCCGGACTCGTGCCCGGTCGACTCGCCCGACCCCCCGCTCTTCTGCCCCACCGACTGCGACTCGTCGGTCCCCAGCCACCTCTCCAGCTCCGAGGCGCTCATGTTGACCGCCTCGTCGAAGTCCTTCCTGATGGCGTCCCGGTCGTCGTGGGCCACGGCTCCTCCTCGGTCGGTCCCCTCCCGCGGTACCGCGCGGCCCACCCCGGGAAACGGGTGTCGCCGACCGGCGCCCCCGGGTACCCGGAGACCGTGGCCGCGAACGGGTCGGGGACGGACGCCGGACCGCGGCCGCGCGGCCGGTTCGACCCGGCGGCCGCCGTCCGCAGCGCCCGGGCGCGCGGCGAGACCCTCGACCAGCTGCTCGACCGCAACCTCGCCGAGCTGCTGCAGGAGCTGCGGGTGGCGATCACCGGCGTGCAGGTCCTGTTCGCCTTCCTGCTCGGGCTCGCCTTCACCGCCCGCTTCGACGGGCTCGACGCCTTCGCGCTCACCGTCTACACCGTCACGCTGCTGGCGACCGCGCTGGCCACGGTGGTGCTCATCGCGCCGGTCTCCTTCCACCGGCTCGTGTTCCGGCGGCGGCAGAAGGCGGTGCTCATCGCGGTGGCCGACCGGATGCTCGTGGTCGGCCTGGCGCTGCTGGTGCTGGCCATCAGCAGCGGCGTCCTGCTCGTGCTCGACGTCGTGCTGGGCCGGGGTCCGGGCGTCGTCGGCGGGGTCGGCGTGCTGCTGGTCGCGACGGTGCTCTGGTACGGCCTGCCGGTCTGGGCGCGGCGCACCGCCGCGGGCGTCCACCCCGACGAGGCGCCCGGGTCCGACCCGCCCGGGGAGCGGGACCCCGCAGGATGAGGTGCTGATCCCCCACGTCCCGGAGGTCGCCCCGTGTCCGTCACCGTCGTCGGCAGCCTGAACGAGGACGTGCTCGTCGCCGTCGGGCGGCTGCCCGGCCGCGGGGAGACCGTCGTCGGCCGCGACGCGGTGCTCGCCCCGGGCGGCAAGGGCGCCAACCAGGCCGCGGCCGCCGCCCGGCTGGCCGACGACCGTCGCGTCGACCGCCGCGTCGACCGCCGCGTCGTGCGCCGCGTCGTCATGGTGGGCCGGGTGGGCGAGGACTCGGCCGGGGAGCGGCAGGTCGCCGCCCTGACCCGCGACGGCGTGGACACCGCGCTCGTGCTGCGCACCCCGGGCACCCCCACGGGGTCGGCGACGATCCCGGTGGAGGACGGCAGCGGAGAGAACCTGATCGTCGTCGTCCCCGGGGCCAACGGCGCCCTGACGCCGGCCGACGTCGACGTCCCCGCCGTCCGCGAGGCGGCGGTGGTCCTGCTGCAGCTCGAGGTCCCGCTGGAGACGGTCCGGGCGGCGGCCGGCGCGGCGTCGGGCACCGTCGTCCTCACCCCGGCACCGCCGCGGCCGCTGCCCCCGGAGCTGCTGCGGCGGGTGTCGGTCCTGGTGCCCAACGAGCACGAGCTGGTGCAGCTCGCCGGCGCCGACCCCGGGCCGCGCTCACCCGCGGAGCTGGCCGGGCTCGCGCGCGGCCTCGGCGTGCCCGCCACCGTGGTGACGCTGGGCGCCCGCGGCGCGCTGGTGGTGCCCGGGGACGGGCCGGTCGTGCTGCAGGCCCCGCCGCCGGTCGAGGCCGTGGACACCACCGGCGCCGGCGACTGCTTCACCGGGGCGCTCGGCGCCGCGCTCGCCCGGGGGACCGACCTCGCCGCCGCGGTGCGGGAGGCGGTCGCGGCCGCGGCGCTGTCCACGACCGGGCCCGGCGCCCGTGGTGCGCTGCCCGACGCGGCCGCCGTCGCGGAGCTGCTGCCCCGCGTGCCCGACGCCGTCCCGGTCGGCCGGTCCGGGGGGTTGCGCGGGGCGGGTGCGGGGCAAGCCCCCCGTGACCGCACGCACGCCGCACCCGAGGAGGACGCCGTGACCGAGTCCGAACGGCCGCCGCGCAGCCCCGAGCGGGCGGAGGGCGACCCGGCGGGCGAGGAGCCCGACGCCGGCCGCACCCCGCACCCCGACGACCCCGCGGAGGGGCAGCCCCTCGGCGACGGCCCCGCCGACACCCCCGGCAGCTGAGCCCGGACGGACCGGTCCGCCCCGCCGCCGGCCGCGCGCCGGGGCGTGAGGCAGATCTCCCACCCGGACGGGTCGTCCCTGCTCAGCGGGCCGTTTCCCGGCGCGACCCGTCGGGCAGCCTGGAGCCGTGGACGACACCCGACGCGACCGGCAGACCCACGACAGCACCGCCGAGCAGGGCGGCGACGCACGCACCCACGAGGCCGTCGGGGCCGTCGTGCGGCTGCTCGCCAACCCCCGCCGGGTCCGCCGCTCCTGACGGTGTCCCGCGGCGGTCCCGGCCGCCGCGGGACCGGCGGGCGCCGTCCCAGCGGTCCCACCGCTCACCGGTGTCCCGACCTGCGCGTTCGCCCCTCGTCACGCAGCCGTGCCCGGTGCCCGGCGTGCCGTGGACTGCTCCGTCACGGAACCCGGCACCATCGCCGTGTGACCGCTGCCGCCCTCCCCCTCGCCGACGTCGACCCCTCGGCCCCGGTCCGCCGCAGCCGCGCGGAGCGAGAGGCGATCGTGCTCGACACCGCCGAGCGCCTGTTCGCCGGCCGCAGCTCGCGCAGCGTGGGCATGGACGAGCTGGTCCGCGAGACCGGCCTGGGCAAGATGACGGTCTACCGGCTGTTCAAGAGCAAGGACGACCTGGTGGGCGCCTACCTCGCCCGCAAGGCGGCCGCGGTGCTGGCCGGCATCGACGCCGAGCTGGTGCGGCTCGAGGGCGACCCGCGCGCCGCGCTGCTGTCGGTGGTCGACGCCGTCGAGCGCGACGTCACGCGCGCGGGCTTCCGCGGCTGCCCCTTCACCAACGTGAGCAGCGAGTACGACGACCCTCAGCACCCGGCGCGCAGCGCGGCGGCCGACTACAAGTTCGAGCTGCACGCCCGCCTGGAGCGGCTCGCCGGCCTGGTGGCCCCCGGCGCCGGCGACGACCTCGCCGCCCAGGTGCACCTGATCATCGACGGCATGTACCTCTCCGGCGGCCTGCTCGGCCCCGACGGCCCGGCCGCGCACGGCCGCGAGCTGGCCGAGCGGCTGGTCGACCTGGCGGCCGCCGGCCCGGCCCGCACGGTCTGAGCCGTCCGCGGGGGGGCCTCTCCCTCCCGCGGTCACCGGGCGGGGCCGGGGAGCAGCCCGCAGGATGGGCCGGTGACCGTCGACCGCAGCCGTCCCGACCTCGACGACACCACGGTCGAGGGGCTGGGCAAGCTGTCCGAGGCCCTGGAGACCATCGAGCAGGCCCGCGGCCAGCTCTACGGCTTCCACCAGCACTCCGGCAAGGCCGACCTGCTCCTGCAGGACGCCGTCGAGCTGCTCCGCAAGGCCGGGCACACCCAGCTCGCCGACGACCTCGACCGCGACCTGGTCGGCCGCAACGTCATCGCCGACCGCTGGACCTTCCAGATCGTCGAGGACTACGACGCGCACTACTGGTCGGTGTTCCGCGCCTTCGACGAGCGCGCCCGCACCGAGCTCGCCGACGGCGACCGCCACGTGTTCGAGGCGCGGATGAAGCAGCGCGAGCGCAGCGCCGGGCACCCCGCGCACGAGGCCGGTCCCTCGCTGGCGGACTGACGGAGGACCTCCCCGCCCCCCCCCGCCACTCGTAGCAGGACCCCGCAGGGAGGCCGAACCGGGTCGCCGTCCGGCCGCCGGGAACGCAGACTCGGCGGGTGAGCACCCGCGAGCAGAAGATGCCCGAGCCGGAGACCCCGCGCTCCGTCGGCCCCCTGGGCAGCGCCACGTCCGGCCCGCCCGCGCCCGACTCCGACGGTCCGGAGGACACCGGGCCGGCCGACGGCGCCGCCGGCCCGTCCTACCCGCCCGCGGGGACCGAGCCCGCCGCGCACCGCGACTGAGCCCCGGGCCCGTTTGGCGCCGGGCCCGCGCGGACAGTCCTCCTGCGTGACCACTCCCGGAACGCCTGCCGAGCCCCGGCCCTCAGCGCCGGGCACCGACCCGTTCGCGACCGGCACCGACCCGTACGGGACGGGCGCGCCGGCGTCGACGCCACCTGCCACCACCCGCTCCGGGACGCCGTCCCGGGCGCGGTCGGCCGGCCGCACGGCCGGCTGGGGCCTGGCGCTGGCGCTGCTCATCGCCGTCACGGTGATCCTGGTGCTGTTCGTCGTCTTCAACGGGCAGACCGTGCAGATCAGCCTCGTCTTCACCGACGTCCAGGCGCCCCTCGTGCTGGCGCTGCTCATCGCCGCGGTGCTCGGGGCGCTGATCGCCTCGCTCGCCGGCGCCGTGATGCGCGCCCGCCGCCGCCACCGCTGACCGCACTCCCCCGGCGGACCACCGCCGGAGTCCCCGGGCCCGCTGCGGCCTGACCCCTGCGAGCGTGTCCCGCACCTGCGTCCTTGCTCTGGTTACTCGCCGGTAATAACGTTGGTTACCGGCGAGTAGGCCTCGCCGTCCACCGGCACGGAGCAACGGAGCGCGACCGCCATGAGCCACTACACCGCGAACCTGCGGGACCTCGAGTTCAACCTGTTCGAGTTCCTCGACACCAAGGACCGCTTCGGCACCGGCCCGTTCGAGCAGATGGACGCCGAGACCGCCCGCGGCGTGCTGGCCGAGGTCCGCCGGCTGGCCGAGGGCCCGATCGCCGCGTCCTTCACCGACGCCGACCGCAACCCGCCGGTGTTCGACCCGGCCACGCACTCGGTGACGCTGCCCGACAGCTTCAAGCGGTCCGTGCGCGCCATCGAGGACGGCGAGTGGTTCCGCCTCGACCTCCCCGAGCACCTCGGTGGCTTCGGCGCTCCGCACGCCCTGACCTGGGCGGCGTTCGAGATGGTGCTCGGCGCCAACCCGGCGGTGTTCATGTACGGCTCGTGGGCCGCCTTCGCCGCCGTGCTGCACGAGCTGGGCACGCCCGAGCAGAAGCGCCTGGCCGAGCTGGTGCTCGAGCACAGGTGGGGCGCCACCATGGTGCTCACCGAGCCCGACGCGGGGTCCGACGTGGGCGCCGGCCGCACGAAGGCCGTCCGGCAGGACGACGGCTCCTGGCACATCAGCGGCGTCAAGCGGTTCATCACCTCCGCCGAGCACGACCTGTCCGACAACATCGTCCACCTGGTCCTGGCCCGCCCCGAGGGCGCGGGGGCCGGCACGAAGGGGCTGTCGCTGTTCGTCGTCCCCAAGTTCCACGTCGACCTCGACACCGGCGCGCTCGGCGAGCGCAACGGCGTGTACGTCACCAACGTCGAGAAGAAGATGGGGCTGAAGGTCTCCACGACCTGCGAGCTGACCTTCGGCGACGGCCCGGTGCCGGCGACGGGCTGGCTGGTCGGCGACGTGCACGACGGCATCACGCAGATGTTCCGGATCATCGAGCACGCGCGGATGTTCGTGGGCACCAAGGCGATCGCCACCCTGTCGGCCGGCTACCAGCAGGCGCTGGCCTACGCCAAGGAGCGCGTGCAGGGCGCCGACCTCACCGCCACCAGCAAGGACGCCCCGCGGGTGACGATCACCCACCACCCCGACGTCCGCCGCTCGCTGATGCTGCAGAAGGCCTACGCCGAGGGCATGCGCGCGCTGTACCTCTATGCCGCGACCTTCCGCGACCAGGTCACCGCGGCCGAGGCGGCCGGCACCGCCGACAGCGAGCAGGCGCGGCTCGCCGCCCGCGTCAACGACCTGCTGCTGCCGGTGGTCAAGGGCTTCGGCTCCGAGCGCGCCACCCAGCTGCTCACCAGCGAGTCGCTGCAGTGCCTCGGCGGCTCGGGCTACCTGCAGGACTACCCGATCGAGCAGTACGTCCGGGACTCCAAGATCGACACCCTCTACGAGGGGACGACGGCCATCCAGGGCCAGGACTTCCTCTTCCGCAAGGTGGTCAAGGACGGCGGCGTCGCGCTGACCTGGCTGGCCGGCCAGATCCAGGCCACGATCGACGCCGAGGCCGGCAACGGCCGGCTCAAGGAGGAGCGGGCGCACCTGGCCACCGCGCTCGGTGAGGTCCAGGCGATGCTCACCGCGCTGTTCGGCCGGCTCACCGCCGCCCAGCAGGACACGGCGAAGCTCTACGAGGTCGGCCAGAACACCACCCGGCTACTGCTGGCGGTCGGCGATCTGGTGACGGCGTGGCTGCTGGTCCGCCAGTCGGAGGTGGCGCTGGCCGCGCTGGCCGGCGAGGTGAGCGAGGGCGACCGGCTGTTCTACGAGGGCAAGCTCGCCGCCACCCGCTTCTTCGCCACCCAGGTGCTGCCGCGCCTGGCCGGCGAGCGGGCGATCGTCGAGGCCACCGACAACGCGCTCATGGAGGTCCCCGAGGCGGCCTTCTGAGGAAGGACCCTCCGACAGCACCCCACCGCGGCCGTCGTCCCACTCCGGGACGGCGGCCGCCGGTCGTTTTCGGGCCCCGGACGGCGGGCATGGCTCCCCCGACAATGCCGTCGGACAGGAGGCTCCCGTGAGCGACCCCCAGGGCAGCGACCGGATCCAGCAGGGCATCCCGACCGCGTCGGGCACCGGCGACAACAGCAGCACCGGGTCCGGGTCCAGCTTCGACGACGTCCCCCTCACCGCCGACGAGGCCATCGAGCGGGACGCCGCCTCGGGTGACGACCTGCCCGCCCGCGCCGACAGCGACGTCGCCCGGGCCCGCACCGACGGCCCGTCCGGCGAGGTGCCCGGCCCCACTCCCCGATCCGGAGGCGGAACAGACCGATGAGCGAGTCCGACAGCAGCGGTTACCGCGAGTCCCCCGACACCACCGACGGGCCGAGCGAGAGCAACCTGGTCGACGGCGTCCCGGGGGAGGACCGCCCGGACGGCGGGGAGGACGACGTCACCCTCACCACCGACGACGACGCCCAGCGCGACGACTCCGTCGTCCGCGGCGGCAACGAGGCCAGCTAGCGCAGGCCCCCGTGCAGGGGCCCGCCGCGAGCCTGCGAGCGGTGGGGGGCACGGGGGTCCTTCGTCAGATCCAGCCGTGGCGGCGGGCGACCTCCACGGCGGCGTGCCGGTTGGCCGCACCGAGCTTGCCCGCGGCCGACGACAGGTGGTTGCGCACCGTGCCCGGTGACAGGTGCGCGCGGGCGGCGATCTCCTCGACCGGCGCCCCGCCGGCCGCCAGCTCCAGGACGTCGGCCTCGCGCGGGGTCAGCGGGCTGTCGCCGGCGCTGATGGCCTCGGCGGCCAGCTCGGGGTCGACGTAGCGCCCGCCGCGGTGCACCGTGCGGACGACGTCGGTGAGCACCGGCGCGCTGACCGTCTTCGGCAGGAAGCCGCGCACCCCCGCCGCCAGCGCGCGCTTGAGGTGCCCGGCCCGCCCGTGCCCGGTGACGATGACCACCGCGCAGCCGGGCAGCACGGCGGCCAGCTCGCCGGCGACGGAGATGCCGTCGCGGTCGGGCATCTGCAGGTCGAGGACGGCGACGTCGGGGGTGTGGGCCCGCGCCATGGCCAGCGCCTCGCCGCCGGAGGCCGCCTGGGCCACGACCTCGAGGTCGTCCTCCAGCGCCAGCAGCGCGGCCAGCGCCGAGCGGATGAGGTTCTCGTCGTCGGCGAGCAGCACCCTGATCACGCCGGGACCCGCACGGGCACGGTCGCGGCGAGGACGAACCGGTCGCCGTCCGGACCGGCCGAGAGCCGGCCGCCGCCGGCCGCCAGCCGCTCCGCCAGGCCGGCCAGGCCGTTGCCCCAGCCCGGCGCCCCCGCCGGGACCCCGTCGTTGACGACCCGGAGCTCCGCCGTGCCGCGGGTCGCCGACAGCTCCACCGTGCACGAGGTCGCGCGGCTGTGCCGCAGCACGTTGGTCACCGACTCGCGCACCGCCCAGCCCAGCGCCGTCTGCACCGGCTCCGGCAGGGTCACGGCCTCCTCCTCGCCGCGCACGGTGACCTCCACGCCGGCGGCCCGCAGCACCGAGCGCGCACCGGCCAGCTCACCGGGCAGGTCGCTGCCCCGGTAGCCGCGGACGACGTCGCGCACCTCGCGCAGCGACTCCTCGGCCACTCGGCTGATGTCGGCGAGCTCCTCGACGGCGCCGTCCCTCCCGCGGCGCACCAGCTCGGCGGCCAGCTGGCTCTTCACCGCGATCGCCGAGAGGTTGCGGCCCATGACGTCGTGCAGGTCGCGGGCGAAGCGCAGCCGCTCCTCGGCGACCGCGAGCTGGGCCTGCACACCGCGGGTGCGCTCCATCTCCAGCACGACGTCGAGGATCCACACGGTGAACCGGAAGGCCCCGGCGGTGACGGCCACCACCACGGCGATCGAGAGCCCGAGGGTCACGACCGCCGGCGCCGGGCTCCCGTCGGCGAGCGAGAGGGCCGCCGTGAGCACCCCCACGACGGCGGCCCCGGCCACCAGCCCGCGGGTGCGGACGGTGACCGAGGACGCCACGAGCACGACCGCGCCCACCATGCCCGCGGCCCACGGCACGGCGGGCGAGGGCCCGTCGGTCACGACCAGGGTCGTGCCGACGGTGAGCAGGCCGGCGCCCGCGGCGACCGCCAGCGCCCTGCGGTCGGGTCCGGCGCCGCGGTGGGTGAACCCCTGGCGGGCCAGCAGCAGGCAGGCCGCCGTCGTGGCCAGCGTGGCGACCACCAGCAGCAGCACCGCCGGCTCCGGGGAGTCCCCGGCCCAGGCCGGTGACACCGCCCCGAGCAGCAGCAGGGGCAGCAGCGCCAGCGTCAGGTAGTACGACCAGCGGGTGTAGAGGTCGATGCGCTGCGGGTCGGTGCGGCTGCTCCACCAGCGCGCGACGGTCGGCACGGCTCCCATGCTGCCGTACCGACCGTCGTCCGCAGGCGGCGTCAGGGTGTCCGGCCTCAGCGCTTCGGCGCCCAGCGGAACCACCGCCGGCCGGCCACCCCGGCGAGCAGGACCCACGCGGCCGCGACGGTGAGCGGGACGAGCGCGGCTCCCCACAGGTCGGCGCCGGCCACGGCCACGCCGTCCCACGTCCGGCCGGTCAGACCCAGCTGCACGAGCTCCACGACCGGGGTGAGGGGCAGCAGCCGGGCGCCGGCGGCCAGCGCCTCGGGCAGCACGGACAGCGGGAAGAACAGCCCGGACAGCGCCGTCGCCCCCAGCACGACCGGCAGGGTGGTGATCTGCGCGGACTCCGGCGTCCGGGTGTAGACGCTGCTCAGGGTGGCCAGCACGACCATCAGCACCGCCCCGAGCAGCACCGCGAGCACCGGCAGGACGGGGTCGACCGGGGCCCGCCACTCACCGAGGACGACGACGCCGGCCGCGACCAGGACCAGCTGGACGGCGGTGACCAGCAGCGTCGGCACGGCGGTGCCGGCCAGCACCTCGCCGTCGCCCAGCTCGCCGGTGCGCATCCGCTGCAGCACCAGGGCCTCGCGCCGGGCGACGTAGGTGGTGACCAGGTTGTAGTAGGTGAGGAACACCAGCGTGAAGGCGGCCGCGGAGACCAGCAGGGTCGGGCCGAGCGGCGCGTCCCCGGCCCCGAACAGCGGGACCAGCGCCACGAGCAGCAGCGGGGAGAGGACCGAGTTCACGACGGCGGTGCGGTTGCGCAGCAGCAGGAGGGTCTCGGCGGCGGCGAGGGCGCCGACCCGGCGCAGGCGGGAGGGGCCGGCGGGGGCCGGGAGGACTGCGGTGGCGGTGGTCATCGAGGGGCTCCTCTCGGGGAGGGACGGTCAGGAGGGGTCGGCGCCGTCGGCGACGGCGAGGAAGGCCTGCTCGAGGGAGGCCGCGCGGGCCTCGAGGCCGTGCAGCAGCACGCCGGAGCGCTCGGCCCAGGCGAGCAGCCCGGCGAGCACCGGCTGCAGGGTGCGGGTGTGCCACTCGACCCGTGGGGCGGCGGAGACGACCTCGACGCCCGCGGGCACCGGCGGTCGCGGCGCGGCGGGGTCGAGGACGAACCGGACGGTGGCCGGCTGGGTGGCGGCGATCTCCTCGCGGGTGCCGTCGAGCACGATCGTCCCGGCGCGCATGATCGCGATGCGGTCGGCGAGCTGCTCGGCCTCCTCGAGGTGGTGGGTGGTGAGCAGCACCGCGGCGCCGTCGTCGACCAGGCGCCGGACCAGTTCCCACACGGTGCGGCGGCTCTCCGGGTCCAGCCCGGTGGTCGGCTCGTCGAGGACGAGCACGCGCGGCCGGCCGAGCAGCGCCGTCGCGAGGTCCAGGCGGCGGCGCTCGCCGCCGGAGAGGCTGCGCACCCGTACGTCGGCGCGTCCGGTCAGGCCGACCTGGGCCAGCGCCTCCCCGGCCGGGCGGGGCGCGGTGAGCGTGCCCGCCCACGTCCGGACCGTCTCGGCGACGGTCAGGTCACCGGGCAGGCCGCTGGCCTGCAGCACCACACCCAGGTACGGGCGGACGGCGGACCTCTCCCGGCGCGGGTCGTGGCCGAGGACGCGGACCGTCCCGCCGGACGCGGCGGCCAGGCCCTCGACCACCTCCAGCGCGGAGGTCTTGCCGGCACCGTTGACGCCGAGCAGCGCGAAGACCTCCCCGGGCCGGACCTCGAAGGACACGCCCCGGACGGCCTCGAACGAGCCGTAGCGGCGGCGCAGGTCGGCCACCTCGACGGCGGGCGCGTCGGCCGGGGCCGGCGCCGGGAACGGCGCGAGGGTGGGGGTCGGGTGCACGGCGGGACCTCCTCGGCGTGCCCGCCGGCCGGGGGTCGGCCGCTGTCGTCCGGGCACGGGACCACGCTCCCGCCGGCCCCGCCCCGGCACAGGTGCCGTTCCTCACGACTTCCGCTGTCGACGCCACAGGCCCCCCGTGACACGTGTCACGGGGGGCCTGTGAGCCGACCTCACACCGACGAGCGCGACCGGCCCTCCCGGACGGCGACCGCCTGGTCCGCGGCCAGGTCGCGGGTGCGGGTCTCCCCGTAGGACAGGACGGCGACCAACGTGATCACGGCGCAGACGGCGAGGTACACCGCCACCGCCGTCGCGTTGGGGTCGGTGAAGCTGCCGAGCAGCGCCACCGCGATCAGCGGCGCGGGGGCGCCGGCGACCACCGAGGCGAGCTGGTACCCGACCGAGACGCCCGAGTAGCGGGCCTTGGTGCCGAACAGCTCGGAGAGGAACGCCGCCTGCGGGCCGTACATGGCGCCGTGGAAGAGCAGTCCCACGGTGATCGCCACGACCACGAGGGCGAAGCTCCCGGTGTCGAGCAGGGCGAAGAACACGAAACCCCACACCCCGACGCCGACCGCACCGAACAGGTAGACCGGCCGGCGCCCGATGCGGTCCGACAGCGCCCCCCACAGCGGGATGGTCACCAGGTGGACGGCGGCGGCGATGAGCACCGCGTTGAGCGCGAACGAGGTCTCCAGGCCGAGCACCCGCGTCAGGTAGGTGAGGCTGAACGCGGTGACGACGTAGTAGGCGACGTTCTCGGCGATGCGGGCACCCATGGCCACTAGCACCTCCCGCTTGTAGCGGGTGAGCACCGTGACGATGGGGGCCTTCTCGACCGCGCCGGTCTGCCGGGCCTTCTCCTCGGCGAGACGCTGTGCCTCGAGGAAGACCGGGGACTCCGAGACGGCCAGCCGGACCCACAGCCCGACGAGGATGAGCACCGCGGACAGCAGGAACGGGATCCGCCAGCCCCAGGCGGCGAACGCCTCGTCGGACTGGAACGCGGCCAGGACCGCCAGCACACCGGTCGAGATCAGCTGGCCGGCGGGCGCGCCGGCCTGCGGCCAGGACGCCCAGAAGCCGCGGTGCTCCGGCCTGCCGTGCTCGGACACGATGAGCACCGCGCCACCCCACTCGCCGCCGAGGGCGAACCCCTGGACCAGCCGGAGGGCGATCAGCAGGATCGGGGCGAGCACGCCGACCGTGGCGTAGGTGGGCAGCAGGCCGATGGCGAACGTGGCACCGCCCATCATGAGCAGCGAGATGACCAGCAGCTTCTTGCGGCCGATCCGGTCACCGAAGTGGCCGAAGACCAGGCCGCCGATCGGGCGCGCGGCGAACCCGATGGCGTAGGTGGCGAAGGCGGCGAGGACGCCGACGAAGTCGTCCTGGTCCGGGAAGAACAGTGGTCCGAAGACCAGCGCGGCGGCCGAGCCGTAGAGGAAGAAGTCGTACCACTCGACGGTGGTGCCGATGATGCTGGCGCCGACGACGCGGCCGAAGTGCCCTCGCTGGCGGGGCACCGGAGAGGGTGCGGTCATGCGGGTCTCCTGAGGGACGAGGGAGTCCGGGCGGTGCCTGACGTTAGGGACGATCCTGAGCCGGTCCCATGTGCGCCAGGCCAGACCTCTCACCCGGTCCATGTGTGCCCACCCCATGTCATCGACGCGGTGAGACAGGTCGGCCACGGGTCGTGACCGGCGCAGCGTCATGTGGCAGCACGCCACCCACCGGCTCGGAGCTGTGTGGTCCGGCGCCGTGGGAGTGGCGCACACCACGGCCTACCGTCACGGCCATGAGCACGAAGGACCTCGAGGGTCGGCGGGCGATGGTGACCGGTGGCGGCTCCGGCATCGGCCGGGCGGTGGCCGCACGGCTGGCGGAGGCCGGCGCGGAGGTGGTCGTCGTCGACCGGGACGGCGCGGCCGCCGAGGACGTGGCGCGCAGCGTCGGGGGCACGCCGCTGACGGTCGACCTCTCCGACCTCGCCGCCGTCGACGCGATCGACGTCGACGTCGACGTGCTGGTCAACAACGCCGGCTTCCAGCACGTCGCGCCGGTGCACGAGTTCCCCGTCGAGGTGTTCGCGGCCATCCAGCGGCTGATGGTCGAGGCACCGTTCCGCCTGGTCCGCCGCGCGCTCCCGCACATGTACGGCCGGGGCTGGGGCCGCGTGGTCAACGTCAGCTCGGTGCACGGGCTGCGGGCGTCGGCCTACAAGGTCGCCTACGTCACCGCCAAGCACGGGCTCGAGGGCCTGTCCAAGGTGGTCGCGCTGGAGGGCGCCCCCCACGGGGTCACCTCCAACTGCGTCAACCCCGCGTACGTGCGCACGCCGCTGGTCGAGGGGCAGATCGCCGACCAGGCCCGCAGCCACGGCATCTCCGAGGAGGAGGTCGTCGAGCAGGTGATGCTCGCGCCGGCGGCGCTCAAGCGGCTGATCGAGCCGGCCGAGGTCGCCGACGCCGTCGCGTGGCTCTGCTCGCCGGCGGCCACCTCGGTCACGGGCACCTCGCTGGTCATGGACGGCGGCTGGACCGCCCACTGATGGCCGACCACCTGCCCCGGACCACCCGGGGGCCGGCGGCAGAGCCCTCCCGGGGGCCGGCACCGGGCAGGGTGCCGGCCCTGGTACGGACCGCGGCGCTCACCGTCGACGGGTCCGGCCGTGCGCCACGGGTGACGTCGGCGGCCGCGGAGTACCTGCGGCTGGTCCTCGACGACGCCGCCGCCATCGAGTACGAGGGGCCGCTGGTGCGCGCCCGGGCCGCGGGCGCCGACGCCGGCACGCTTGCCGAGCTGGAGGACGTCCGGCTGCTGGCGCTGCAGGTGCGCGCCGCCTTCGCCGCCCGCCGCCGTCGCGAGTCCGAGCTCTCGGCGCTGTTCGACACCGCCAGCGACCTGGCGACGCTGCGCGGCGTCGACTCGGTGCTCACCGCGATCGTCCGCCGCGCCCGGCAGCTGCTGGGCACCGACGTCTCCTACCTGACCCTCAACGACGACGCCCGCGGCGACACCTACATGCGGGTCACCGACGGCTCGGTGTCGGCGCGGTTCCAGGCGCTGCGGCTGCCCATGGGCGCGGGCCTGGGCGGCCTGGTGGCGCAGACGGCGGCGCCCTACGCGACGGCGAGCTACTTCACCGATCCGCGGTTCCGGCACACCGACGACATCAACGGCGGCGTCCACGAGGAGGGTCTGGTCGCCATCCTCGGCGTCCCGCTGATCCGCGGGTCGCAGGTGATCGGCGTCCTCTACGCCGCCGACCGCACCGAGCGGACCTTCGACCGCTCCGAGGTGTCCCTGCTGGGCTCGCTGGCCGCGCACGCGGCGATCGCCATCGACAACGCGCGGCTGCTGGAGGAGACGCGCACGGCGCTGGAGGAGCTCTCGGCGGCCACGCGGGCGATGCGGGCGCACACCGAGTCGGTGGAGCGGGCGGCGGGGGCGCACGACCGGTTCATCGACGTCGTCCTGCGCGGCGGCGGCGTCGAGGACGTCGCCGCGGCCGTGACCGAGGCGCTGGGCGGCCGGATCACCGTGCTCGACGAGGAGGGCCGGCCCACCGGTGGGGACGACGACGGCGCCGCCCTCCCGCCCGACCCGGCCGGGGCCCTGGCGCTGGCCCGCGCCACCGGTCGGACCGTGCGCGACGGCGAGTGGTGGACGGCCGCGGTCACGGTGGGCAGCGACCTGCTCGGCGGCCTGGTGCTGCAGCGGGCCGACGAGCTGGCCGACTCCGACCAGCGGATCCTCGAGCGCGCCGCGCTGGTGACCGCCCTGCTCCTGCTCATCCGGCGCACCGCCGGCGAGGCGGAGGGCCGGGTGCGCGGCGAGCTGCTCGACGAGCTGCTCACCGCGCCGCTGCGCGACCCCGACGGGCTGCGCGAGCGGGCCCGCCGGCTCGGTGCCGACCTCGACCGGCCGCTGTCGGTCGTCGTCGTCCGCGTCGAGGAGCGCTCGCGCGGCCGGGCGCTGGCCGCCGCGGCGCACCTGGCCGCCACGCGCGCCGGCCTGGCCGGGCAGCGCGACGGCCGCGTCGTCCTCTGCCTGCCCGACCTGGCCGCGGGGGAGGCGGCGGCGCTGGCGTGCCGGGAGCTCACCGCCGCGGCCGTGCGGCCGGTGACCGCCGGGGGCGCCGGCCCGGTGCACGGCCCGGCCGCGGTGGCCGACGCCTGCGCGGAGGCGGGGCGGTGCGCCTCGACGCTGGAGGCGCTGGGGCGCGCGGGGCAGTCGGCCAGCGCCGACGAGCTCGGCTTCGTCGGCCTGCTGGTGGGCGAGGGCCGCGACGTGCCGGGGTTCGTCACCGCGACGCTCGCGCCGGTGCTCGAGTACGACGCGCGCCGCGGCACCGACCTGGTGGCCACCCTGCGCGCCTGGTTCGACACCGGCGGCTCCCCCGCCCGGGCCGCCGAGGTGCTGGGCGTGCACGTCAACACCGTCACCCAGCGGCTCGACCGGGTGGGCCGGCTGCTCGGGCGCGACTGGTCGGCTCCCGAGCGGGCGCTGGAGGTGCAGCTGGCGCTGCGGCTGCACCGGCTCACCACCGCCGACGGGGTGTGAGCGGCTCCTACGCTGGTGCGGTGACCGCCGTCCTGCCCCGCGTGTCCGCGGCGGAGTGGTCGGCGCGGGCCGCGGCCCACGAGGCGCGGGTCGAGCGGTGGACGGCGCCGCACCGGGAGCGCCGGCGCCGCGGCGAGACGCACCCGGTGCTCGACTTCCTGTTCACCTACTACTCGCACGCCCCCGGCCGGCTGCGCCGCTGGCACCCCGGCGTCGGCGTCGCCTTGGCGCCGACGCCGGAGGGTCCGGCGCCCCACGCGGGGTGGCGCTGGTACGCGACCGGGGACGACGGGACGGTGCGGCTCGACGTCGCGGCCCTCCTCACCGACCGCGGGGACACGGTGCGGTTCGTCCGCGACCTGCTGGCGGCGACCGCGTCGCGGCCGGCGGCGACCGGGTGCTTCGGGCTGCACGAGTGGGCGATGGTCTACCGGGCCGGGGAGCGCCGGCACGCCGTCCCGCTGCGGCTCGGGCAGGCGGGCACCGACGCCGTCGTCGAGCCGCGCAGATCCGGTGCACCCACCACGACGCGTTCCGCTTCTTCACCCCGGACGCCGTCGGCCTCAACCGGCTGCAGCCGACCCGCGAGACGCAGGTCGCCATGGAGCAGCCGGGGTGCCTGCACGCCACGATGGACCTGTACAAGTGGGCCTACAAGCTCGGCCCCGCCGTCCCCGGCGAGCTGGTCACCGACTGCTTCGCCCTGGCCGTGCAGGTGCGCGAGCTGGACATGCGCGCCTCCCCGTACGACCTGCGCGACCGCGGCTACGCGCCGGTGCCGATCGAGACGGCGGAGGGCAGGGCCGAGTACGTGGCCGCCCAGCGGGGGTTCGCCCGGCGCGGCGCCGAACTGCGCTCCCGGCTGCTCGAGGTCTGCGACGCCCTGCTGGGCTGACGCGGGCACTGCCGGAGCGTCCTCCCGCACCGCAGCGCGTCCTCCCTCACGGTGGGCGGTGAGGGAGGACGCGCGATGATCAGGTCCCCTGATCGTGGCGCGGCCCCCGCGGTCAGACGCCGTCGCGGGGGCCGGCGCCGGCGCCCACCCCGCGGGCCGCCGTCTCGCGCAGCTGCTCGACCACCCGGCCCGGCGCCGGGGTCTCCCCGCCCGTGGGGGCCGCGGGACGCCGTCCGGCACGCCGCTCGCGGAGCCGCGCGACGACCCCGGCGATGCCGCCCGGCACGAAGAAGACGACCAGCACGAACAGCGAGCCCAGCAGGAACAGCGGTTCGGAGAGCGGCACCCGCAGCCACGCGGGCAGGTCCTGCACGGCCGGCGAGGAGGCCAGGTCGGTGAGGCGGCTGTCGAGGTAGGTGTAGAGCACCCCGCCCACGACGGCGCCCCACCGGCTGCCGGCGCCGCCGAGCACCACCATGACCAGCAGGCCGAGGGTGAAGTCGGCGGTGGTGGTGCGCGGCGTGGAGCCGCCCAGCAGCAGCAGGTGCACCACCCCGCCGAGGGCGGCCAGCAGCCCGGCCAGGACGAAGACGACCAGCTTGAAGTCGTAGGGCCGCAGGCCCAGCACCTCGACGCGGCGCTCGTTCTCCCGGATCGCCTGCCACACCCGACCGGCGCGCGAACCAGTCACCCACGCCACGACGGCGTAGACGACGGCGAGGTAGGCCAGCGCCAGCCAGTACAGGTTCACCGTGTTGAGCACGCCGACGAAGACGTCGGGGACGTTGCCGCGGTCGAGCGCCAGGCCCTCCTCGCCACCGGTCAGGCCGCCGGGGTCGCGCAGGACGACGATCGACCCGACCTGCGCGATGGCCAGCGTGACCATCGAGAAGGCGATGCCCGACACCCGCAGCGCCACGGCGCCCACCAGCAGCGGCAGCACGACGCCCACGGCGGTGGTCAGCGCCAGCGCCGCCCCCAGGCCCCAGCCGAGCTCGGTGAGCGCCAGGTTGGCCACGTAGGTGCCGGCGGCGAAGTAGAGGGCGTGGCCGAACGAGAGCAGCCCGGTGAACCCGAACAGCAGGTCGTAAGAGAGCGCGACCCCGCCGAAGACCAGGCACAGCGCGAGCAGCTGCAGGGTGCCGGGGCCGTTGAGGACGCCGTCGAACAGGACCGGGACCTGCAGCGTCGAGAACGGCAGGACCGCCAGGACGACCAGGACCACCAGCGGCGCGAGCCGCGTCAGCTTCCGGCTCATGCCACCCTCGCAGTCAGCCCACCGGGGCGGGTCAGCAGGACGACGGCGAGCAGCAGGACGACCGACAGGTCACCCACCCCGCTGGCCGCGTAGTAGTTGGCGAACTGCTGCACGAGCCCGACCAGGACGGCGGCGACGGCCGCGCCGGTGATCGAGCTCATCCCGCCGATGACGACGACGATGAAGGCGAAGATCAGCAGGGACGTGCCCTGCCCCGGGGAGATCGACCCCAGGTAGACCCCGCCGAGCGCGCCGGCCAGGGCGGCGAACGCCCCGCCGAGCGCGAAGACCAGCGTGAACGCCCGCCGGACGTCGATGCCCAGCGCGGTGACCATCGACCGGTTCTCCACGCCGGCCCGGATGACCAGGCCGAAGCGGGTGAACCGGAGGAAGGCCAGCACCGCCAGCAGCACGACGACGGCGCTGCCGACCAGCAGGAAGCGGTCGTTGGGCACGCTGGCGCCCAGGATCGACGTCGTGTCCTCCGCCCACGCCGGCGCGGGGAAGGGCCGCGGGTCGGCGCCCCAGACGGCCCGGACGAGCGCCACCAGCGCCAGGCTGAGCCCGACGGTGACCAGCACCTGCTCGATGTGCCGCTCGTAGAGCGGGCGGATGAGCGCCAGCTCCACCAGCGCGGCGACCAGCGTGCCCACCGCGACGCCGAAGGCCACGGCGAGGACGAACCCCCAGCCGCTCCCGCCGGCGCCGGGCAGGTTCCCCGCCGCCCACCAGGTGCCGTAGGCGCCGATGGTGAGGAAGGCGCCGTGGGCGAAGTTGAGCACGCCCATCAGCCCGAAGATCAGCGAGAGGCCGGAGGCGACGAGGAAGTACAGCGCCGCCAGGCCCAGGCCCGTCACGGCCAGCAGCACGACGGTGCTCATGCGCCGGCCTCGCCGGCGCTCGTCCGGTGGACGCGCACCCGTGGCCCTGTCTCCGGTGGGCTCGCCGGCTCGCCCGCCGCGTGCGTCGTCCCGCTCGTGGCGACGCCGAGCAGCTCGCGGGCGCGGTCGGCGTCGGCGAGCAGGTCGGGGGCCGGGCCGGACCAGGCCACCCGGCCCTGGTCGACGACGACGGCGTCGGTGGCCATCCGGCGCACCACGGACAGGTTCTGCTCGACGAGCAGCACCGTCACCTCCTCGGCGGCGCGGGCGAGCACCTCGGCGACCTCGGCCACCAGCAGCGGCGCCAGGCCCTTGGTCGGCTCGTCGACCAGCAGCAGCTGGTTGTCGTTGAGCAGCAGCCGGGCGATGGCGACCATCTGCTGCTGGCCGCCCGAGAGCGTCCCGGCCAGCTGCCTGCTGCGCTGCGCGAGCTCGGGGAACAGCTCGTACACCCGGTCGCGGTGGTGGGCGGAGTCGCGCCGCTCGGCCAGCGTGAGGTTCTCCGCCACGGTGAGCCCGCCGAAGACCTCCCGGTCCTCGGGGGCGTAGCCGACGCCCAGCCGGACGACGTCGTGGGTGCGCCGACCCGAGAGCCGGTGCACGCGGCCGCCCGGGTCGGTGAGCTCGATCGTGCCGGTGGAGGACACCAGCCCGAGCACCGACCGGACCGTCGTCGTCTTGCCGGCGCCGTTGCGGCCCAGCAGGGCGGTGACGCCCCCGCGGCGGACGGTGAGGTCGACCCCCTGCAGGACGTGGCTGCCCGACAGGCGGACGTGCACGTCCTGCATGCGCAGCAGCACCGGGCGCTCGGCGCTCACAGCTGGTCCCCCAGGTAGGCCTCCTGGACGGCGGGGTCGGCGGTCACCCTCGCCGGGGTGTCCAGCGCGAGCAGCGAGCCGTGGTGCATGACCGCGACCCGGTCGGCCAGGCCCAGCAGGACGTCCATGTGGTGCTCGACCATGAGGACGGTCCGGCCCTCCTCGCGGTGCACGTCGGCGATGACCTCGGTCAGGCCGGCGACGTCCTCGATGCTCACCCCGGCCATCGGCTCGTCGAGCAGCACGACCGCCGGGTCGGTGGCCAGCAGGATCGCCAGCTCCAGCTTGCGCTTGTCGCCGTGGGAGAGGGCCCCGGCCAGGGCGTCGCCGCGCCGGGCCAGGCCCACACGGGTCAGCGCCCGGTCGGCCACCTCGTACGCCCGGTCGCCGGCCCGCACCCGCTGCCACGGCCGCAGGCTGCCGCCCAGGCGGGCCTGCGCGGCCAGCCGCACGTTCTCCCGGACGCCGAGGCCCGCGAACACCGACGAGGCCTGGAAGGTGCGGCCCAGGCCCCGGCGGGCCCGCGCCGCCGGGCTCGCCGAGGTGATGTCGGTGCCGTCGAGGGTGACCGTCCCGCCCGTCGCCGGGAGCAGCCCCGACAGCAGGTTGAACAGCGAGGTCTTGCCCGCCCCGTTGGGGCCGATGACGGCGACGAACTCGCCGGGGGCCACGTCGAAGCCGACGTCGGACACGATCACCGCGCCGCCGATGGCGCAGGTCAGGCCGGCCACCTGGAGCACCGGCCCGCCCGCGGGGCGGGCGGCCGGCGCGGCGCCGGCGGCGAGGGTGCTGCCCACGGCTGGTCCTCGGGGTGCGTCGTCGTGGTGGTGGTCGTGGCGGCGGTCGTCAGGAGGTGGCGACCGGCGGGGCGACGGACTCCGGGTCGAGCGTGTCGACGAGGACCGGCACGAGCTCGCCGTCCCGCTCCTCCAGGCGCGCCTGGAACATCGGCTGCAGCAGGGCGTGGTCCTCCTCGCGGATGGTCAGCTCGCCCTTGACGCCGTCGAAGGTCCAGCCCTCGAGGGAGTCGACCATCGCGCCGACGTCGTCCCCGCCCTCCTGGAGCGCGTGCACGACCATCTGCGCGGCGGTGAAGCCGTCGGGGGTGAACAGGTCGATCTGTCCGCCGTCGGCCTCCACCCGCTCGGTCATCGCCTGGCTGACCTCGTTGTCGACGGCCTCGGGGAAGTAGTGCGACAGGTAGTCGATCTGGGTGGCCTGGGCGCCGTAGGTGGCGTAGCTGGCGCGGATGTCGAGACCGGTGACCACCGTCGTGGAGTCGAGGACGCCCTGCTGGCCCATGGCCTGCCACATCGCCGGGGCGGTCTCGCCGGCCCAGGCGACGAAGACCAGGTCGGCGCCCGCGTCGCGGGCCTGCGAGGCGAAGGGGGTGAGATCGGTGGCGCTCGCCGGGACCAGCAGCGGGGTGACGGTCGCGCCACCGCCGCCGAGGACGGCGGTGACGGCGGCGACGTTGGCCTGCCCGAAGGCGCTGTCCTGGGCGAAGACCAGCACGTCCTTGCCCTGCGCGTCGCCGATGAACGACTGCGCGGTGAGGATGTCCTGGTAGGTCTGCCGGCCCGACCGGAAGGTGTTGTCGTTGACGCCGGTGATCGCGTCGGTGGCGGCGGACCCGGAGATGAACAGGACGTCGTTCTGCTCGGCCAGCGGCGCCACCTGGGTGGCCACGCCGGAGGCGGTCGAGCCGGCGAGCACCTGCACGCCCTGGCCGATGAGGTCGGTGGCCTCGGCGACGGCCTTGGCCGGGTCGCCGGCGTCGTCGCGCTCGACCACCTCGACGCGCCGCCCGTCGACCTCGCCGGTGCCGTCGGTGGCGTAGTCGAGGCCGGCCTGGAAGCCCTGCAGGTACTGCTCGCCGTAGGTCGCCAGCGGCCCGGAGGCCGAGTAGACCAGCCCCACCTGGACCGGGGACTCCCCGCCGCCGTCGTCGCCGCTCCCCGAGCTCGTGGCGGTGGGGCTGCCGCAGGCGGCCACCGACAGGGCCAGCGCGGCCCCCGTGGCGAGGACGGCGGTCCGGGGACGGGGACGCGACATGGCGGGCTCCTCAGGTGTGCGGCGGTGCACGGGGCACTCCGGACGACGTCGTCCGGAGTGGTCTGCACCACACGCTAGAGATACTGCCTGGTACTGCCCATGGCGGTGATCACCACAGCCGCACCGGGAGGTGTGGGTGACGACCACACGACGACGGCGCCCGCCGTAACGTCGGGGGGTGACCTCCGTGCGCTCCGAGCGCTGGCTGCGCCTCGACGGGACCACCAACACCCGCGACCTGGGCGGCCTGCCGACCACCGACGGCGGCACGACGGCGTTCGGCCGGGTGTTGCGCAGCGACAACCTGCAGACGCTCAGCGACGACGACGTCCGCCGGCTGGCCGAGGAGGTGCGGCTGACCGACGTCGTCGACCTGCGCACGACCGCGGAGGTGCTGCTCGAGGGGCGCGGCCCGCTGCGGGCGGTGGAGGGCGTCACCCACCGGCACTTCACCCTGCTGCCCGAGCGCGGGAAGCACACCGACGTGTTCGCCGTGGAGGAGGACGAGGTCCCGGACCTGCCCGCCGACTGGGCCGAGACGGTCCTCCCGCGGCAGACGACGGAGGCCGACGAGGTCGAGCCGCCCGCGGTGCGGGCCTACCTCGGCTACCTGCACCACCGGCCGGAGAACGTCGTGGCGGCGGTGCGGGCGCTGGCGGCCGGGGGCGACGGCGCAGCGGTCGTGCACTGCGCGGCGGGCAAGGACCGCACGGGCGTCGTGGTGATGTTCGCCCTGGCCGTGGCCGGGGTGCCCGACGAGGAGATCGTCGCCGACTACGCGATGACCGCCGAGGTCATCGACGCGCTGGTGGCCAAGCTCCGGAGCTCCCCGACCTACGCCGAGGACATGACCCGCCGCGACGTGGCGAGCCACACCCCGCGCGCGGAGACGATGCGGCGGGTGCTCGAGCTGCTGCACGAGCGCCACGGTGGCCCGCTCGGCTGGCTGGCGGAGCACGGCTTCGGCGCCGACGAGCAGGCACGGTTGCGCGCCCGCCTGCGGGACTGACGGAGGACCCCGTCCTCCCACCCCTCGCACGCTCGGGGCCGGGCGGGGCCGGAGGGGCCGGTCAGGTGGCCCGGCGCGGTTCGGGGGCCGGCGGTCGGTCGCGGTGCTTGTGCAGGTACATGGCGGCGTCGGCGTCACGCAGCAGCTGCTCGGCCACCGCGGAGGAGTCACCGGCCTCGCCGGTGTGGACCGCGACCCCGGTGCTGGTGCCGACGTCGACGGGGATCCCGTCCAGCCGGAACGACTCGGCGAAGGCCGCGTCCACGCGGGCGACCACGCCGTCGGCGTCGAGCGGGTCGGCCAGCCGGGGCAGCAGCACCGCGAACTCGTCGCCGCTGAGCCGCCCGACGGTGTCGCCGGGCCGGATCGCCGCCCGCAGGCGCGCCGACACCTGGCGCAGGAGCTCGTCGCCGGCCGCGTGGCCGAAGGTGTCGTTGACCGCCTTGAACCGGTTGAGGTCGCAGAAGAGGACACCGACCGAGCCGGTCGCCGGGGTCGCGGCGATCGCGGCGGCCAGCCGCTCCCGGAACAGCGCCCGGTTGGGCAATCCGGTAAGCGAGTCGTGGGTGGCCTGGTGCCGGACGGTCTCCAGCAGCCGCGCCTTCTGCAGCGCGGTGGAGGCCTGGTCGCCGACCCCGCTCAGGCGGGCCAGGACGTCGGCGTCCGCGGCGCCGCTGACCTCCCCCTGCGACCAGCCGGCCGTCACGACCCCGAGGAAGGTGGCGCCGGCCAGCAGCGGGACGGCGACCGCGTCGGTCAGCCCGAGGGTCGACAGCAGGTCGCGCAGGGGGCCGCTGCTGCCGGTGGCGCTGAGCGCGCGCGGCTCGCGGTCGGTGAGCATGCCGAACAGCTCGGGCACGTCCTCGGCGCGCAGCGCGGTGGCGTACATGACCGCCTCCTGCTCCCGGGGCAGCCCGGTCGAGGCAGCCGTGGCGAGGGTCGCGGCGGCCGGGTCCCACAGCATGACAGAGGCGTTGCTGCAGCCGACGACGCTCGGCAGCGCCTCGGCCACGGTCCGGCAGATCCCGTTGACGTCGGTCGCCCGGGCCAGCCCGTGGGCCAGCTCGAGCAGCGCGCCCGCCCGGCGGGCCTCCATGCGGCTGCTCTCGAGGACCATCACCAGGTCCAGCGCGGCCGCGGCGTGGCCGGCGTAGGCGGCCAGCATGGCCCGCTCGTCGCCGAGCCCACCGTCGCCGGCCCGCCCCAGGGCGGCCAGCCGGCCGTGGGTCCGCCGCGCCGACCGGACGTCGACCACGACGGCACCCGGACCCAGGTCGTCCCCGGCGAGCAGCCGGGCGGCCAGGGCCGGGACGTCACCGGCCGGCAGGCCGGAGCTGTGCACCAGGGGTGCGCCGCCCTGCGGCGCCGAGACGGCGAGCAGGTAGGCCGGGGCCAGGACGGCCGCGGCGGCCCGCTCGACGATGCGCGGGAGCACCGTCTGCAGGTCGCCCCCCTCGACGAGGTCGGTGGCGGCGGACTGCAGGCTGCGGACCTGGCTGCGCAGGGCGGTGATCTCCGGGTCGGCGGCCGGCGCGCCCCGGCGGCGCCACGGCCGCAGCCGGCGGTCCCAGGACAGGTGGTACACGCAGGCCTCCGCGCCGGAGGACTCGCACTCCTCGTGCACGACCCGCGCCGGCGCCAGGCCGAAGATCGTGGGGACCATGCTGATGAGGCCGCGGGCGTAGTCGCAGTCCAGCCGCGAGTGGACGTACCCGTCGTGCAGCTCGTAGCGGATCGTCGCCGAGGTGGCGTCGGACGACAGCACCGTCATCGTGGACGTGGTGCTGAAGTTGGCCACCGCGCGCGGCAGCCGGGCGTAGACCTGCCGGGGCGAGCCCATGGCGCGCACGAGCAGCACCACGGTGGCGTTCATGCCGTTGCGCAGCGACTCCGCGCCCATGCGGAACATGGCGTCGGGGTCGCCCAGCACCTCGGTGGCCGCGGCGAACAGCCGGACGCGCGTGTCGTAGCCGGTCCAGGTGGCCGGTTCAGACAGCTCGGCGGCGGTGAACGGCACACCGGCCCGGCGCAGGGTCTCCGCGACGGCGGCGTCCCCGCCGTGCTCCCTGAGGTAGCTCATGAGCAGCGCCGTGGTGACCCCGGAGGTCTCCCGCGGCTCCGCGGCTGCCACGGTCACCGGGATCCCCCGTCGGCGTCGGGACGGGGGTCGGCCCCCGGGCGTACTCCACTCACGGCGGGGTCATCGGCACACTCCGGTGCCGGGTTGAGCCGCCTGCCCCGATCGGGGGACCGGGGGTGGGGCGAGGATCAGGTGACCTGATCATGGCGCGTCCTCCCTGACCGCCCACGGTGAGGGAGGACGCGCTGCAGTGAGGGAGGACGGCCCGGCGAGGGCCGGCACCCCGGAGAGCGATCGGGCCCGCAGTCGGCCCCGGACAGCGGTCGGCCCCGGTCAGCGGGTGCGGACCGGGGCCGTGCGAGTGCGCCCAGCGCGGCGGCCTCCCCGGGGAGAGGACGCCGCGGGCTGCGTGCGGTGGCGGACGGCGAGGTCCGCCCTCCGACGCCGTGGTTCAGAAGCCGCGATCGGCCATCGTGAGCAGCTCGTCGCGCATCGCCGGGCTGCTGGTGCGCGCGAGGGCCCGGTCGAGGGCCCGCCGCGTCCGAGCCGCCTGCCGCCGCTGCCGCCAGGTGGTCCCGCTGTTCATGTCCGTCGTCTCCTCTGCGGTGCTGCTGATCCGTGCACTCTCAACAATGCAGGCGCAGAGGCCGGTGTTCCGATGATGCGCAGGACGAGACCGGTCTCACCCCGACGATCCTTCGGTCCGCCGGGGTGAGACCGGCCCGTCCCTCAGCCGCGGACGAGGACGGCGCGCGCCGCGGCGCGGCCGGCCCGCGGGTCGTCGGCGGCCAGCGCCGCCGCCGCGGCCTCCTGGCAGGCGGCGAGGTCGACCGTGGCCAGCCGGGCCCCGACACCGGCGACGGCCGGGGCGGCGCAGGACAGCGAGGTCACCCCCAGCCCCACGAGGACGCAGGCCAGCAGCGGGTCGGCGGCGGCCTCGCCGCAGACGCCCACCGGCTTGCCCGCACGCCGGCCGGCGCTCGCCGCGGCCTCCACGAGCGTGAGCAGGGCCGGCTGCCACGGGTCGGTGAGGTCGGCCAGGTCGGCCGACAGCCGGTCGGCGGCCAGGGCGTACTGGGAGAGGTCGTTGGTGCCGATCGACAGGAAGTCGACGTGCTGCAGCACCCGGTCGGCCAGCAGGGCGGCCGAGGGCACCTCGACCATGACGCCGGGCACCATCCCGCGGGCGCGCACCCGGGCGGCGAAGTCGGCGGCCTCCCCCACGGTGGCCACCATCGGCGCCATCACCCAGGGCGAGGCGCCGGTGCGGCGGGCCGCCTCGGCGACGGCGTCGAGCTGCCGGTCGAGCAGCCCCGGGTCGCGCCGGGCCACGCGCAGCCCGCGGACGCCGAGGGCCGGGTTGGCCTCCTCCGGCGGCGTGGCGAACTCCAGCGGCTTGTCCGAGCCCGCGTCGAGGGTCCGCAGGACGACGCGGCGGCTGCCGACGGCCTCGAACACGTCGGCGTAGCCGCGGGCCTGCTCCTCGACCGTCGGCTCGGCGGCCCGGCCGAGGAAGGACAGCTCGGTGCGGAAGAGCCCGACGCCCTCGGCGTGCGCCGCGATGGCCAGGCGCGTGCCCTCGCCGTCCTGGACGTTGGCCAGCACGGGCACGGGGACGCCGTCACGGGTGGCGGCCGGCCCCTGGTAGCCGGCCAGGGCCGCCGCCGCGCGCCGCGCCGCCTCGAGCTGGCCGGCGGCGGCCTGGGGGTCGGGGTCGACGGTGAGCGCGCCCTCCTCGGCGTCGAGCAGCACGGTCACGCCGGCCGGCACGGCGTCGAGCCCCTCCACCGCGACGATCAGGGGCAGGTTCAGCTGGCGGGCGATGATCGCGGTGTGGCTGGTGGTGCCCCCCAGGCGGGTGGCCAGGCCGACGATCCGCGCCGGGTCGAGCCCCGCGGTGTCGGCGGGGGCCAGGTCGTCGGCCAGCAGGATCGAGGGCACCTCGGGGGTGGGGACGCCGGGCTCGCCCTGGCCGGTCAGCTCGGCGACCACCCGGTCGCGGACGTCGCGGACGTCGGTCACCCGCTCGGCCATGACCCCGCCCAGTGAGCTGAAGACGTCGACGAACTGCTGCGCGGCCTGGACGGCGGCCACCGCGGCGGGGACCCCGGAGTCGATCCGCTGCTCCACCGCGCCGAGCAGCCCGCGGTCGCGGGCGAGGCCGGCGGTGGCCGAGAGCACCTCGGCGGTCATCCCGGTGGCGGCGGCCGCGCGCTGGGCGAGCCGGTCGGCCACCGTCTCGGCCGCCGCGACGAACCGCGCCTTCTCCTCTGCACGCGCAGACTCGGGCAGCGGGTTGAACGCCTCAGCGGGCAGCACGACCGCACCGGCCGGCCGCACGACCGGGCCGAGGACGACGCCGGGGACGACGGGCGTGCCCGTGAGGACGCCCGCTGCGGGGCGGTCCGCGGTCGGGACGGTCGGGGTGGTGGTGGACATGGGCACCTCATCGGGTCGGCAGAGGGTGGGGGCAGGACACCGTCGTCCGTCAGTGACCAGACTCACGAATCGGTGTTGACTTGTCAACGGATCCCACGTAGAACAACAAAGCCACAAGCGCGGTCCCACACATTCGGACACGAATGTGATCCGGATCAGGGACCCCGACGGGACGACGAGGAGGTGACCGGTGTACGCGGAGGAACGCCAACAGGCGATCGCCACGCTGGTCGTCGAGCAGGGCCGGATCGCGGTGACCGCCGTGGCCGAGCAGTTCGGGGTCACCACCGAGACGGTCCGCCGCGACCTCGCCGTCCTGGAGCGGGGCGGGGTGCTGCGCCGGGTGCACGGCGGGGCCGTCCCCTCCGGCGCGCTCACCCTCATGGAGACCGCGCTCGCCGAGCGCCACGCCACCCACGCCGAGGCCAAGCGCAAGATCGCCGCCGCGGCGGCCGACCTGCTGCCCGGCCCCGGCGGGAGCCTGCTGCTCGACGGCGGCAGCACCACCGCGGCCCTGGCCGAGACGCTGCCCACCGACCGGGACCTGTTCGTCGCCACCAACTCGATCCCGATCGCCGCCCGGCTGGCCACCGCCCCCGGGCTGACGCTGCACGTGCTCGGCGGCCGGGTCCGCGGGCTGACCCAGTGCGCGGTCGGCGAGACGCCGGTGCGCGCGCTGGCCGACCTGCGGATCGACGTCGCCTTCCTCGGCGCCAACGGCATCACCCCCGGCCACGGGCTGACCACCCCCGACGAGGCGGAGGCCTCGGTCAAGCGGGCCATGGTCCGCGCCGGCCAGCGCGTGGTCGTCCTCGCCGACGGCAGCAAGCTGGGCCGGGAGCACCTGGTGCGCTTCGCGGCCGTCGACGACGTCGACGTCGTGGTCACCGACAGCAGCGCCGACGAGGCCGTCGTCGGGCGCCTCGAGGACGCCGGCGTCGAGGTCGTGGTCGCGTGAGCGGCGGCCGCGTCGTCACGCTCACGGCCAACCCCAGCCTCGACCGGACGCTCGTCCTGCCCGGCGCGCTGACCCGCGGGGGGGTCGCCCGGCTGGGCAGCAGCTCCACCGAGCCCGGCGGCAAGGGGGTCAACGTCGCCCGCGTGCTGGCCGCCGCCGGCACCGACGTCCTCGCCGTCGTCCCGGCCGACGAGACCGACCCGCTCGTCACGGCCCTGGCGGCGTTGTCGCTGCCGCTGCGCACCGTGCCGACCGGCGCGCCGGTGCGCACCAACTACACGCTCACCGAGCCCGACGGCACCACCACCAAGCTCAACGAGCCGGGGACGGCACTGGACACCGACACGCGGGCCGCCCTGCGCACGGTGCTGCACGACGCGGCGCGGGACGCCGGCTGGGTGGTGCTCTCCGGCTCGCTGCCCCCGGGCACGCCGGCGGACTGGTACGCCGAGCTGGTCCGGGCCGTCCGCGACACCGGCGCCCGCGTCGCCGTCGACACCTCCGAGGCGCCGCTGCTGGCGCTGCTGGCCGCCGGCCCCGCGTCGGCGCCGGACCTGGTCAAGCCCAACAGCGAGGAGCTGGCCCAGGTGGCCGGCACCACCGAGGCCGAGCTGCTGGCCGACCCCGCCGCCCTGCGCGCCGCCGTCGACGCGCTGCACGCCGGCGGCATCGCCGAGGTGCTGCTGACCCTCGGCGGGGACGGCGCGGTCCTGTCCACCGCCGACGGCGAGGTGTGGTCGGCCCGCCCACCGCGGATCACCGTGCGCAGCACGGTCGGCGCCGGCGACTCGAGCCTGGCCGGCCACGTGCTGGGTGCCCTGGCCGGGGCGCCCGCGGCCGAGCGCCTGCGCCGGGCGGTGGCCACCGGCGCGGCCGCCGCCGCGCTGCCCGGCTCGGCCCTCCCCACGCCCGCCCAGGTCGACCTGGCCGGCGTCTCCGTACAGCCCGGCCCGCCCGGGTCCGCCCCACCCGCAGCCCGACCCGTCCCGGCCGCCGGCCGGGACGTCTCCTGACGCCCCGGAAGGTCCGTCATGTCCGCACTCATCACCCCCGAGCTGGTCGTCCTCGACAGCGACCTCGGCTCAGACAAGGCCGCGGTGGTCCGCCGGCTGGCCGGCCTGGTGGCCGACGCCGGCCGGGCGACGGGCGCCGAGGCGCTCGCCGGTGACGCTCTCGCCCGGGAGGCCCAGGCGGCCACCGGGCTGCCCGGCGGCATCGCCATCCCGCACTGCCGCTCGGCGGCGGTGACCCAGGCGTCGCTGGCCTTCGCCCGGCTCGCGCCCGCGGTCGACTTCGGCGCCGCCGACGGCCCGGCCGACCTGGTCTTCCTCATCGCCGCCCCGGCGGCCGGGGACGCCGACCACCTCACGCTGCTCAGCGCGCTGGCCCGCGCCCTCGTGCGGCCGGACTTCGTGGCCTCGCTGCGCGCGGCCGGCTCGGCCGCGGAGATCGTCGGCCTGGTCGAGGAGGTCGTCTCCCCCAGCCCGGCCAGCGGCGCGAGCGCCGCCGCCTCGGTGCCCGCCCCTGCCACCTCCGCGGCCGCCGCGGCGCCGGCCTCCGCCGACGGGGCCCGGGGCCGCCGCCGCATCGTGGCCGTCAGCGCCTGCCCGACCGGCATCGCGCACACCTACATGGCCGCCGACAAGCTCACCGCCGCCGCGCAGGCCGAGGGCGTCGACCTCGTCGTGGAGACCCAGGGCTCCTCGGGTTCCACGCCGCTGGACCCGGCGGTCATCCGCGAGGCCGACGCGGTGATCTTCGCCGTCGACGTGGGCGTCAAGGACCGGGACCGCTTCGCCGGCAAGCCGGTCGTCCAGTCGGGCACCAAGCGGGCGATCAACGAGCCCGAGGTCATGATCCGCGAGGCGCTCGCGGCCGCCGACGACCCGAACTCCCGGAAGGTGCCCGGCTCCGGCACCGCCGCGGAGGCCGCCACGGCCGGCTCGGGCGCCCGCCCGAGCACCGGGGCGGAGATCCGCCGCTGGCTGCTCACCGGCGTCAGCTACATGATCCCCTTCGTCGCGGCCGGCGGACTGCTCATCGCGCTGGGCTTCCTCTTCGGCGGCTACCAGATCGTCAACGGCAACCCCGCCACCGACGACCAGAGCTACGCGCTCAGCTGGGTCCTCAACAACACGTTCCTCAACCTGCCGAGCGCCCCGGGCGTCGAGGGCCTCAACGACGGCTTCTTCGGCTACCTCGGCGCGCTGTGCACCGTGCTCGGCCAGGCCGCCTTCGGCTTCCTCGTGCCGGCGCTGGCCGGCTACATCGCCTACGCCATCGCCGACCGCCCGGGCATCGCGCCCGGCTTCGTCATCGGCGCGGTCTCGGTCAGCGTCGGCGCCGGCTTCCTCGGCGGCCTGGTGGGCGGCATCCTCGCCGGCCTGGTGGCGCGGTGGATCGCGTCGTGGAAGCTGCCCACCGGTGTCCGCGGGCTGCAGCCGGTCGTGATCATCCCGCTGCTCGCCACGCTGATCTCCAGCGGGATCATGGTCGCGGTGCTCGGCCGACCACTGGCCGCCGCGCTCGAGGGCCTGGGCAACTGGCTCAACGGCCTCAGCGGTACCTCCGCGATCCTGCTCGGCATCATCCTCGGCCTGATGATGTGCTTCGACCTCGGCGGCCCGATCAACAAGGCGGCCTACCTGTTCGCCACCGCCGGCCTGGCCTCGCAGACCAGCGGCTCGCTGGTGATCATGGCCACCGTCATGGCGGCCGGCATGGTCCCGCCGCTGGCGATGGCGCTGTCCACCGCGATCCGGCCGAAGCTCTACACCCCGGCCGAGCGGGACAACGGCAAGGCGGCGTGGCTGCTGGGCCTGTCCTTCATCTCCGAGGGCGCCATCCCGTTCGCCGCAGCCGACCCGCTGCGGGTCATCCCGTCGATGATGCTCGGCGGCGCGGCCACCGGCGCGATCGTCGCCTCCAGCGGCGTCGAGCTGCGGGCGCCCCACGGCGGCATCTTCGTGTTCTTCGCGATGAACAACGTGCTGGTCTTCGTGCTGGCCCTCATCGCCGGCACCGTCGTCGGCGGCCTGGCGGTGACGATCGCCAAGAGCATCGGCCGCACGAAGGCCGAGGCCGTCCCGGAGGACGCCGTCGACCTGGCCCACGCCCACACCGCGACCCCGGCCTCGACCGTCAGCGCGCCCGCGCGCGCCTGACAGGGCAGGCTCGACCCCGACAACCCAGCCCCATCACCTGAAGCGAGGACGACGAATGCCCAGTCAGACCGTCACCGTCGGCTCCCGGGTCGGCCTGCACGCCCGCCCCGCCGCACTCATCGCCGAGGCCGTGGGCAAGGCCGGGGTCCCGGTCACCCTGGCCACCCCGGGCGGCGCGCCCGTCGACGCCGGGTCACCGCTGATGATCATGACCCTGGGTGCCCAGAAGGGCGCCGAGGTCACCGTCAGCAGCGACGACGCCGGCGTGGTCGAGCAGATCGCGGGCCTGGTCGCCCAGGACCTCGACGCCGAATAGCACCCCCACCCCCTCACCCCTCGCACGTTGGGGGTGGGCCTCCGGACACGGCGAGGACGACGACGGCGCCCGTCCCCTGCACGAGGGGGCGGGCGCCGTCGTCGGTGCCGGGCGCGGGTGCGGTCCCGCGCGATGATCAGGGTCCCTGATCGTGGAGCGTCCTCCCTCACCGTGGAACGTGAGGGAGGACGCGCTGGGATCAGGTCACCTGATCATCGCGGTGCCCGGCTCAGGGCTGGTCGGGGCGGGACACGTCGCCGCGCCAGGCGCCGGTCTCGGTGCCGCGGCTCTCGATGAACTCCTTGAACCGCTTGGCGTCGGCCTTGACCTGACGGTCGTCGAACCCGAGCGCGGCGCCGGCCTTCTCGACGATGCCCGAGGGCTCCCAGTCGATCTGGATCATGACGCGGGTCTTGGTGTCGTCGAGGCGGTGGAAGGTGACCACCCCGGCGTGCTTGGAGTCGCCGGTGGTGCTGGTCCAGGCGACCCGCTCCTCGGGGTGCTGCTCGGTGATCTCGGCGTCGAACTCGCGCTTGACGCCGTCGATGTTGGTGACCCAGTGGGTGTGCGTGTCGTCGAGCTGCGTGATCCGCTCCACCCCGCCCATGAACTGCGGGAAGGACTCGAACTGCGTCCACTGGTCGTAGGCGACCCGGATCGGGACGTCGACGTCGACGGACTCCTGCACGCTGGCCATGGGGAACGCTCCTCGTGTCTCGAGATGTCGTTGCGGTCGAGCGCGCCCTACCCCTGCCGTCGCGCGGGGACACGTCCGCCCGCGCCGGCGCGATGATGGGGTCGCGACGGCGGGAGGGGTGCGGGGATGACGGGACGGCGGACGGCGACGGTGGTCGGCGGCGGCATCGCCGGGCTGGCGGCCGCGGCGTCGCTGCTGCGCGCCGGCTGGCAGGTGACGGTCCTGGAGCGGGCCGCGGCCTTCGGCGAGGTCGGTGCGGGCGTGGCGGTCACCCGCAACGGCATGGCCGCGCTGGACGACGTCGGGGTGGGCGCTCGGGTCCGTGCGGCCGGGCGCGCGACCTCCACCGCCGGCACCCAGGACCGGCACGGGCGCTGGCTGCTGCACCTCCCGGCCCCGGGGGACGACCCCGACCCGGTCAACCGCCTCTGGGGCGTGCACCGGCAGCGGCTGCACGCCGCCCTGCTGGACGCCGCCGGGGACGCCGACCTGCTCACCGGCGCCGCCGTCGTCGGCGTGACCGCCGGCGACCCCGACGGGGAGCCGGCGTCGGTGACCTGGCGCTCCGGCGGCACGGAGCACACGCGGACATCGGACCTGCTCGTGGCCGCCGACGGCATCCGCAGCGCCGTGCGGGGGCAGCTGTTCCCCCGCGCCCGGCTGCGCTACAGCGGGTGGAGCAGCTGGCGGGCGGTGGTCGACGTCCCCGGGACGACCGACGACCGGTTCGTCGCGGTCTGGGGACCGCAGGCCGAGTTCGGCACCGTGCCCATCGGCCCCGGCCAGGTCTACTGGTACGGCTACGTCCGCTCCTCCGAGGGCGTCCGCCACGACGACGAGCACGCCGCGGCCGTCGCGCACTTCGCCGGCTGGGCACCGCACGTGCGCGCCACGGTGGCCGGCACCCCGCCCGAGCGGCTGATGCGCCACGACGTCCACCACCTGCCGGGCGGGCTGGGCTCCTACGCGCGCGGCCGGACCGTCCTGGTCGGCGACGCGGCGCACGCCATGCTCCCGACGATGGGACAGGGCGCCAACACCTCGCTCGAGGACGGCGTGTGCGTGGGCCGGCTGGTGGGCGGGCCGGTCGCCGCGGGCACGCCGCTGGCCGACGCGCTGGCCGCCTACGACGCCGCCCGTCGCCCGCGCTGCCGCCGGATCGCCCGCGGGTCGCTGGTGACGGCGCGCATCGGCGCCCACGTGCCCGGCGGCTGGCCCCAGGCGGCGCGCAACGCCGTCTTCCGGCTGCTGCCCGCCGGCCTCCTCGTGGACGCCGGCGCGCGCGTGGTGCGGTGGGCCCCGCCGGCGGCCGTGGCCGGCGGCTGACCGGGCACGGCGGCTGACCGGGCACGGCGCCGGGCCGGTCAGAAGGCCAGCGCCGTCCCGGGGTCGGACAGCAGCGCGCCGACGTCGGCGAGGAACCGGGAGCCCAGCTCGCCGTCGACGATCCGGTGGTCGAAGGAGAGCGCCAGCTGCGTCACCTGACGCGGCCGGACCCTCCCCTTGTGCACCCACGGCATCTCGCGGACCGCGCCGAAGGCCAGGATCGCCGACTCCCCGGGGTTGAGGATCGGCGTCCCGGTGTCGACGCCGAACACCCCGATGTTGGTGATGGTGATCGTCCCGCCGGTCATGTCGCCCGGCGCGGTCCGCCCCGCCCGCGCGGTCTCGGTGAGCTCGGCCAGCGCCCGCGCCAGCTCGGTCAGCGACAGCCGGCCGGCGTCCTTGACGTTGGGCACGACCAGCCCGCGCGGGGTGGCCGCGGCGATGCCGAGGTTGACCTGCCCGTGGACGACGATCTCCTGCGCCGCCTCGTCCCAGGAGCTGTTGACCATCGGGTGCCGCCGGGCGGCCAGCAGCAGCGCCTTGGCGACGAACAGCAGCGGGCTGACCTTGACGCCGGCGAACTCCGGGCGCGCGGCGATCCGCGACCGCAGCTTCATCATCCGGGTCACGTCGACGGTCAGGAACTCCGTGACGTGCGGTGCGGTGAAGGCGCTGGCCACCATCGCCGCCGCGGTGTGCTTGCGGACGCCGCGGACGGGGATGCGCTGCTCACCCCCGGTGGCGACGGGGGTCGGCACCGCGGCCGGCGCGGGCGCCGGCGCGGGTCCGGCGGCCGCGGCGGTGACGTCCTCGCGGGTGATGACCCCGCCGTCCCCGCTGCCGGTCAGCGCGGTGAGGTCGACGCCGAGGTCCTTGGCCAGCTTGCGCACCGGCGGCTTGGCCAGCGGCCGGGGCCGGCGGTGCCCGTGCTCGGCGCTGCGGGAGGGCGCGGCGTCCCCGGACAGGGCGTGGGCCTCGGCCTGCCGCCCCACCTCCAGGCCGCCGTGGCGCACCGGCTTGGCCGTCATGTCCGGCGCGGTGGCCAGCAGCGGCGGCCGCTCCTGCCCGCCGGAGCCGTAGTCCGCGCCGACCGGCGCGGGGGCGGCGGGGGTCGCGTGCTCCGCCCGGCGGGGACGGCGGCGGGCCTCGGTGGTGCGCGGGCCGTAGCCGACCAGCACCGCCGTCCGGCCCCCGGGTGCCGCACCGCCGATGAGTCCCGCGGCCGGCTCGGCGCCGTCCCCGCCGGGTTGGGGTGCGGGCGCCGGGGCGGCCGGGGCGTCCGCGCCGTCGTCGATGGTGATGATCGGCGTGCCGACGTCGACCGTCGTCCCGGCCTCCGACAGCAGCTCGGTGACCGTGCCGGCGTACGGCGAGGGCAGCTCGACGGCGGCCTTGGCCGTCTCGACCTCGCACAGCGGCTGGTTGACCGTCACCGTGTCGCCGACGGCGACCAGCCACTGCAGGATCTCGCCCTCGGTGAGCCCCTCGCCGACGTCGGGCAGCTTGAACTGACGCAGTGCCATGTCCTCAGAACCCCATCGCGCGGTCGACGGCGTCGAGCACCCGGTCGAGGTCGGGGAGGTACTCCTCCTCGAGCTTGGACGGCGGGTAGGGCGTGTCGTAGCCGCCCACCCGCAGCACCGGCGCCTCCAGGGAGTGGAAGCAGGCCTCGGTGACCCGGGCGGCGATCTCCGCGCCCAGGCCGAGGGTCACCGGCGCCTCGTGGACGACGACGCAGCGCCCGGTGCGCCGCACCGAGTCGAACACCGGGTCGAGGTCGAGCGGGCTGACCGTGCGCAGGTCGACCACCTCCAGCGAGCGGCCCTCCTCCGCGGCGGCCTCGGCGGCCTGCAGCGCCGTCTTCACCATCGGGCCGTAGGCCAGCACGGTGACGTCGTCGCCGCCCCGCAGCACCCGCGAGGCGAACAGCGGGTCGGGGATGGCGTCGGTGTCGACCTCGGCCTTCTCCCAGTACCGCCGCTTGGGCTCGAGGAAGACGATCGGGTCGGGGTGGGCGATCGCCTGCTGGATGCCCCAGTAGGCGTCGACCGGGTTGCTCACCGCCACGACCTTGAGCCCGGGGGTGTGCGCGAAGTAGGCCTCGGGGCTCTCGCTGTGGTGCTCGACCGCGCCGATACCGCCGCCGAAGGGGATGCGGATGACGATCGGCATCGCCAGCCTCCCCCGCGAGCGGGCGTGGATCTTGGCCACCTGGGTGACGATCTGGTTGTAGGCGGGGAAGACGAACCCGTCGAACTGGATCTCGCACACCGGCCGGTAGCCGCGCATGGCCAGGCCCACGGCGGTGCCGAGGATGCCGGCCTCGGCCAGCGGGGTGTCGACGACGCGGTCCTCGCCGAAGTCCTTCTGCAGCCCGTCGGTGATGCGGAAGACCCCGCCGAGGCGGCCGATGTCCTCGCCCATGAGCACGACCTTGGCGTCGTCCTCCATCGCCCGGCGCAGGCCGAGGTTGAGCGCCTTGCCGATGGTGAGGGTCTGCGTGCTCACTCGTGGCCTCCCTCGAAGCTCGCCTGGTAGGCCTCGAACTCGGCCTGCTGGGCGGCCAGCGGCGGGGTCTGCTCGGCGTAGACCTGGTCGAACATCGCCGTCCCCGGCGGGTCGGGCATCTCCCGGGTGCCGGTGCGGATCCGCGCGGCGAGCTCGTCGGCCTCGGCCTCGACGGCGTCGAAGAACGCCGGGTCGGCGGTGCCCGTGCGCGACAGGTACGCCTTGACCCGCGCGATCGGGTCGCGCAGCTTCCACTCCTCCAGCTCGCTGGCCAGCCGGTAGCGGGTGGGGTCGTCGGAGGTGGTGTGCGCGCCCATCCGGTAGGTGAACGCCTCGACGAAGGTGGGGCCCTGGCCCTCACGGGCGGCGGCCAGCGCCGCCCGCGTGACCGCGAGGACGGCGAGAACGTCGTTGCCGTCGACCCGGACGCCCGGGAAGCCGAAGCCGGCCGCGCGCCGGTGCAGCGGCACCCGCGACTGGCGCTCCAGCGGCACGCTGATCGCGTACTGGTTGTTCTGGCAGAAGAAGACGACGGGCGTGGAGAAGCTCGCCGCCCAGATCATCGCCTCGTTGACCTCGCCCTGGCTCGTCGCGCCGTCGCCGAGGAACGCGACGACGGCGTCCTCCGCGCCGTCGCGCTGCACGCCCATGGCGTAGCCGGTGGCGTGCAGGGTCTGCGCGCCGATGACGACGGTGTAGAGGTTGAACCGGGTGGCGACCGGGTCCCAGCCGCCGTTGTCGACGCCGCGGAACAGGCTCATGACGTGCAGCGGGTCGACCCCGCGGGCCCAGGCGACGCCGTGCTCGCGGTAGGTGGGGAAGGCGACGTCCCCGGGCGCGAGCGCGCGGCCCGCGCCGACCTGGGCGGCCTCCTGGCCCAGCAGGGAGGCCCAGATCCCCAGCTCGCCCTGGCGCTGCAGCGCGGTGGCCTCGGCGTCCCAGCGGCGTACGAGCACCAGGTCGCGGTAGAGGTCGCGCAGCTCCTCGGCGGAGACGTCGATGGCGTAGTCGGGGTGCTCGACCCGCTCGCCCTCGGGGGTCAGCAGCTGCACCAGGTCGGTGTCGCGGGGCAGGTGCGGCGCCTCCGCCCCCGGTACGGGATCGACCACCTCGGTGGTTCCGCTGGACACGCTCACGTGCTCCTCCTCGCCTCGGCCCCTGCCACCGGGGTCGCCGGTCGCGCTGGGGTGCTGGACGTCCGTGCGTGGGCGCCGGGGTGTGGCGCCACTCACACATCCTGACACGGTCCCGCGCTCACCGGAGCACACCACCACCCGGTCGAGGTGCGCAAGGGCCGGTCCGGGAACTGAGCAGGATGCCCGCACGACGGCGTCCCGACGTGCCAGACTGCTCCCGTGCCCGCGCCGCAGGACCGCCTGGACGCCACCGACGCGCGCCTGGTGCAGGCCCTGACCGACGATCCGCGGGCCACGGTGATGGCGCTGTCCCAGCGGCTCGGGCTGGCCCGCAACACCGTGCAGGCCCGGCTGGCGCGGCTGGAGTCCGGCGGCCTGCTCGCGCCCTACGGGTCCCGGGTGCGCCCCGAGGCGCTGGGCTACCGGCTGGGCGCCTACGTCACCGTGCAGGTGGTGCAGCGCAGCCTGGCGGAGGTGGCCGCCGCCCTCGCCGCGCTGCCCGAGGTCCTGGAGGTGACCGCCCTGTCCGGCGCGGCCGACCTGCTGGTGCGGGTGGTCGCCGTCGACGCCGACGACCTGTGGCGGCTCACCGAGCAGGTGCTCGCGCTGCCGGGCGTGCAGCGCACCGACACCGCCCTCGCGCTGCGCCGCTACGTCGACCACCGGGTCGCCCCGCTGCTCGAGCGGGCGGCCGGCACCGACCAGCGCCCCGACTAGCGACCCCGCCGCCGGGTGGGGGCGGCCGGTGCCGACCCCGCTGACCGACCTGCTCGACGAGCTGCTGCACACCTACGGCCCCTGCGGCGAGGAGGGCGCCGTGCGCGGCGTCGTCCGCCGGGAGCTCGAGCCGCTGGCCGACGAGGTGACCGTCGACGCCGCGGGCGACCTGGTGGCGCTCGTGCACGGGACGGACCGGTCCGCCTCGCCGGTGCGGGTGATGGCGCACCTCGACGAGCTGTCGATGGTGGTCGAGCGGGTCGAGCCCGACGGCACGCTGCGGGTGAACTCGCTGGGCGTCATGTACCCGGGCAACTCCGGGCTCGGGCCGGTCGCGGTGCTCGGCCGCCGGGAGACGCTGACCGGCGTGCTCACCCTCGGCTCGGAGCACACCACCCCGGAGAGCCAGCGCATCTGGCAGACCAAGCCCGACGGCGGCGACCAGGCCATGGACTGGACCCACGTGTACGTCGTCACCGGCCGCGACGCCGACGACCTCGCCGCTGCCGGCGTGCACCCCGGGACGCGGGTGTGCGTGCACACCGACGAGCGCGGGCTGACCGAGGTCGGCGACTTCCTGGGGTCCTCCTCGACGACCGGGCGGCGCTGACCGCGCTGGTGGGGGCGGCCCGGCTGCTGCGCGCGGACGGCGGGCGGCCGCCCGGCGACGTCTACCTCGTGGCCACCAGCAGCGAGGAGATGAGCGGCATCGGCGCCCTGCACGCCAGCCGCACGCTGCCCGGCGACCTCACCCTGGCCCTCGACGTCGGCCCGGCCGAGGCGGAGTACCAGGTCACCGTGGACGGCGGTCCGGTGGTCGCCTACGCCGACGACGCCGTCGTCCACGACCGGGAGGTCGCCGACGCGCTCGTCGACATCGGCCGGGAGCTGGGCCTGGACCCGCAGACGGCGGTGTGGCAGTCCTTCGACTCCGACGCCTCGCAGGCCGAGGCCGCGGGCCTGGCGGCGCGCGCGGCGCTGCTCAGCCTGCCCACGCTCAGCACGCACGGGTACGAGGTGCTGCACAGCGGGACGGTGGAGCGGACCGCCCGGCTGCTGGCCGCCTTCCTCGCCCGCCCGGTGCCGCCGGTCAGCGGCTGACCCGCCGGACGCGGACGGGACCGCGGGCGGTGGCGACGTCGACCACCCTGCCCTGCTGGGTGACCTCGACCGCGCCCGCCGCGGCCAGCCGGCCGGCCGCCGCCCGCGCCGCCGGCATCAGGTCCCGCCAGCCCTCCGGGTCGACCGCGCGGGCCGCCTCCGACGGGCAGATCGTCGCGCCGGGCGCCCGGGCGGCCAGCAGCTCCTCGATCGCCCGCTCCAGGGCGGGGCCGGCGTCGTCCACTCCCCCAGGGTGCGCCCGTTTGCCCTGGTGAGCGCGACGGGTACGCCGTTGCGCATGGCGACGCGCACTCCCGTGGGGACGATCGGCAAGGGCAAGCGCGGCATCAGCACGCTCGGCTGGGCGCTGCGCGGTGCGGCGGCCGGCGCGGCCGGCACCACCGCGCTCAACGCCGTCACCTACCTCGACATGACCGTCCGCGGCCGCGGCACGAGCTCCACCCCGGAGCAGACCGTGGAGAAGCTGGCCGAGAAGGCGCACGTGCCCATCCCCGGCGACGAGGAGCACCGGCAGAACCGCATCCAGGGGCTGGGGCCGATCACCGGCCTGGTCGCCGGCGTCGGCGTCGGCGTGCTCATCGGGCTGGCCCGGGCCTCGGGCTTCCGGTCGCAGCCGCTGGTGGGCACGGCGCTCACCACGCTCGTCGTCCTGGTCGCGGCCAACGGCCCGATGACCGCGCTCGGCATCACCGACCCCCGCACCTGGTCGGCCACGGACTGGGCCAGCGACATCGTGCCGCACCTGGCCTACGGCGCCGTCGTCAAGACCACGATGGACGCCTTCGACCGCCTGTAGCCGCCCTTCCCGGGGGCTCACCGTCCGACCCGCGCCGCCGCGGCCCACTCGACCGGCCGCGAGATCTGCACACTGGCCGCCATCAGCACCGGGAAGGGGACGAGTGTGCAGATCTCGCGGGGTCAGCGCGGCAGTCCCCAGCCGGCCTCGTCGACGCCGCCGGGGACGGGCGCGGCGGGGTCGTAAGGCGTGCGGGTAAAGACGAACGTGCCCAGGTCGAGGTGGTCGGCGGCGATGCGCAGCGGCTCGCCGGCGTAGTAGCCGTCCAGGCCCACCCACGTGCCGTCGTCGCGCCGCCGGAAGCGGCTGGCCCTCCCCGCGCGCCCGGGCAGCGGCCCCAGGTGCAGCAGCCCCCCGGGCAGCGCGCGCAGGGCCAGCGGCGCCGGGCCCCAGTACCAGATCCCCAGCTGCTCCAGCGGCACCGGCGCCGGGGAGGGCACCCAGGGCTCCACCACCCGCGGCTCGGCGGCGCGCAGGTCGGCCAGCAGGCCGGGGACCAGCGCGTCCAGGCCGCTGGTCGTGTTGGCCAGCGAGACCCCGCCGGTGCCCTCCTCGCGGTCGACGAACACCCCGGCCAGGAAGCCGGGCATCGAGCCGCCGTGGCCGGTGAGCGTGCGCCCGTCGACGCGCAGCACCTGCAGGCCCAGCCCGTAGGCCGACCACGCCGGCGAGGAGGGGTCGACGCCGGCCGGCACCGCCATCTCCTCCAGCGTCGCGGGCGACAGCACGTCGCCGGTGTCGCCGAGCAGGAAGACGGCGAAGCGGGCGAGGTCGGCCAGCGTCGCCCACAGCTGCCCGGCCGCGGCCATGACGCCGGCGTCGTGCTCGGGCTCGGGCAGCACGACGTCGGCCCACGGGTGCACCGCGTGGCCCTGGGCGGCCCGCCCGGAGGGGCGCGTCGTCGTCCGGGTCATCCCCAGGGGGCCGAGCACCTCGGCGGTGACGACGTCGGCCCACGACCGGCCGCGCACGCGGGCGAGCAGCTCGCCGAGCAGGCCGAACCCGAGGTTGGAGTAGTGGAAGCGGCGGGCCTCCCCGAGGACGACGTGCTCGCCGGCCAGCCCGAGGTCGGCCAGCGACCCGCCGGGGACGCGCTCCCACCACCCGCCCGGGCTCTCGGCCGCGGCACCGGCGAGGTGCGACAGCAGCTGCCCGACGCTGCGGTCGCCGAACGGCGTACCCGGCAGGTGCCGGTCGAGGAGGTCGTCGAGGCCGAGGCGCCCCTCGTCGCGCAACCGCATCACCGCGACGGCGGTGACCGTCTTGCTGATCGAGCCGAGCCGGTACTGGACGTCGGTGTGCGGCTCGTCGACGTCACCGCGGCCGGCCGACCACACCGGTCCGCCGTCCCGGACGACGCCGGCGACCAGGCTCGGCGCCCGGCCGTCGCGCTGCACCCGGGCGGTGCGGGCGAGCAGGGTGCGGGCGGTCGCGGGGAGGACGGGCTCCGGCATGCCCGCACGGTAGGTCAGGCGCGCGCGGGCTCCTGCAGGCGGCCGGTGCGCCCGGCCCAGCGCTCGAACACCACCGTGGCCAGCGGGGGCACCGAGGCGGCCAGCGCGAGCAGCGCCGTCCACCGCGACCAGCCGAGCACACGGGCGGCGACCAGGGCGACCACCACGTAGGCGACGAACACCGCCCCGTGCACCGGGCCGAAGAACTGCACGCCCGCCTCCGTGGTCGCCGGCACGTACTTGACGTACATGCCGGCGAGCAGGCCGACCCAGGACAGCGCCTCGGCGACGGCGGCGACGCGGAAGGCGAGGGCGACGGTGCGGGGGTTCATCGCGGGGAGGTCCTCCGGTGGACGGTCGGGTCTCCCCTGTCCAACGGGGACCGGTCGTCGAGGATCCCGGCCGGCGGTGTGACCTCCGTGGCAGGGCCGGTGGGCGTGCGGGGTCCGGCGCGGCGCGAGCTCTGCCTCGTGCTGCTCCGCCGGATGGCCGACCTGCGTCCCGACCTGGTCGCCGGGGCGCTCCCCCGCCTCGGCGCCACCCGCGCCGAGGCCCACGCCGCCCACACCCGCTGCTGGAAGGACTCCGTCCCTCCCCCGCCTCGCACGCTCGGCGCGAGCCTCCGGACGGGGGCGCCGCCGGCGACCGCGGGGCGGCTGTGGGAGCACGTCGTCGGCGACGTCAGCGGGCTGCCGGCGCCGTGGACGTCGACCCCGGCGTCGTGACCCGCTGGGAGGTCCGCCTGACCTCGGGCGCCACGGCGGCCTTCGTCCGGGGCCTGCTGCAGCGGGTCAGCGCGCCCGGGCAGCCGCCGCGTCCCTGACCGGCGGCTGCAGGGCCGCCGGGTCGGACAGCAGCGCACCGGCGGCCGAGACCACCGCCAGGACGGCGGCCGGCACGAGCCCGGCGAGGTCGGCCAGGGCGGCGACCGCGCCCCCGAGCACGGCGAGCTTCGTGACGACGAGCAGCGCCCGCGCCCGGACGACGGCACGGGGCGCGGCGAACAGACCCCACAGCACCGCCGCAGCTGCCGGCAGACCCGCTCCGAGGAGCACCCGGAGGGCGGCCGCCTCCGGCACGGTGGCCCCCCACCAGGCCAGGACGCCCAGCGCCGCCATCTCCGAGAGGAGGGCGGCGACCGCTCCCGTCCACGCCCCTGTGCGTCGCATCCCGGCCTTCTGACGTGAGCAGTGCTCTCGTTCGCGAGCAGCGTTCCACACCAGCCGGCCGGGGTCCAGACGCAGCGGAGCCCCGGCTCCCGCGAGGGGCCGGGGCTCCGCCAGCGGTCGCTGCGTCAGGTGAGGCGGCGGGCGCCGGCGTAGCCGCCCATCGCGTCGATGCTGGCCACCTTGACGACGTCGCCGGAGGTGGGGGCGTGCACCATCTGGCCGTTGCCGACGTAGATGCCGACGTGGCTGACCGGGCTGTAGAAGAAGACCAGGTCACCGGGCTGCAGGTCGGCCCGGGAGACCGCGGTGCCCATGCGCGACTGCATGCCGCTGGAGTGCGGGAGGCTGATGCCCGCGGCGCGGAAGGCGTACTGGGTCAGGCCGGAGCAGTCGAAGGAGCCCGGGCCGGCCGCCGCCCACACGTAGGGCTTGCCGCGCTGGGCCATGGCCACCACCGTCGCGGCCGCGCCGCTGCCCCCACCGGACGGCACGGCGGCCGGGGCGCTCGAGGTCGGGGACGACGACGAGGACGAGGAGCCCGAGGACGACGCGGGCGCGCTCCCGGAGGTCGCGGCGGCGCGCTCCTCGTCGCGGCTGGCCCGCTGGGCCTCCTCGGCGGCGTGCGCGGCGGCGGCGGCCTCGAGGGCGGCGCGCTTCTCCTCGGCGCTCAGCCGGGCGAAGTCGGCCTGGTACTCGGCGATCTGCGCCTCGAGGCCGGCCTGCTGGCTGGCGACGTCGTCGTACCGGCGCTGGGCCTCGGCGGCGGCCTCGGCGGCCGCCGTCTGCGCCGCGGTCGCGGTCTCGGTGGCCGTGACGGCCTCGCCGAGCAGGCCGTTCTGGTACCCGGCGACGCCCTGGAGCAGGGTCACCCGGTCGACGAACTCGTCGGCGTCCTGGCTGGTCATGAGGGCCTGCAGCGGGCCCATCGCGTCGCCGGTGTAGGCCGACCGGGCGATCCCGACCACCTGCTCGCGGGCGGTGTCCACCGACGCCTGGGCCTGGGCCAGCGTCGCGGCCGCGGCCTCGGCGGCGGCCTGCTGGGCGGCCAGCCCCTCGCGCGCCTCGTTGAACCGCTCCGTGACGACCTCGAGGTCGTGCCCGCGGGCGGCGACGAGCTCGGCGGCCTCGGCCGCCGTGGTGGGCTCCTCGGCGGCGGCCGGCGCGGGGACGCTCCCCAGACCGAGGCCGATGCCCACGGCGCCGACGAGGGCGAGGACGGCGCGGCGGCGCGACCGGGTGGTCACGGGCAGGCCGGGGACGGACGTGCTCAGGGGCGCCACGGGTCGGCGTCTCTCCTTCTCCTCCCAGGCCGCCTACCGGGTTAGCTGACGGGTTCGGGCGTGGAGTCGCCCGGCGCGCGCGGACCGCGCACGCTTCACCCCGGGACTGCGTTGGGTCCCCGGCCCGGTCCCCCTCGGGGAGGACCGGCTCGACGGCGTCCACGGGGTGTCACCCAGGTAGGTGACGGAACGCCCCGTTGGACGTACACAGCGTAAGGGTGTAACCGGCTCGTGACAATGAGTACTTTCCCGTCGTCCCGCTCACACCCGACCGGTGGGTCGCCGCCCGGTTCCGGCACACCCGTTTGGGAGGGTGCCGGGACGAGCACGAGTCGGGCATGTCCTCCTCCACGCGCTCGCGCCTCGCCCGGCCGCTCGTCGTGCTCGCCCTCCTCGGCTCGCTGGTCGCCTGCGGCGACAACACCGACTTCTCCCGGGGGCCCACCAACTGCGACTCCAGCGGGGAGGACGCGAGCAACCCCAACGACGCCAGCTGCCAGGAGACCGGCGAGAACCCGGGCAACGACGCGCCGACCACCGACGACGCCAACCCCGGCGGCTGAGCGCTGCCCCGGACCGTCGGCGGGCGCGCGACCGCCCGGGTCGTGAGCCGGTGAGCCGGGGACGGAGGTGGACGGCGGCCGGGCCGGGCGCCGCGACGCGCGCGCTCCTGGCCGGCGCCCGGCGCCTGCTGCGCGGCCGCGATCTCGCCCTCATCGCCGCCGGGCTGACCTTCTACGCGGGCATCGCGGTCGTGCCGCTGCTGCTGGTGGCCGTGCGGCTCACCGCGCTGGCCACCTCGCCCGCCGAGGTGCGCGCGCTCGTCGGCCGGCTGACCGAGCTGCTGCCGGCCGAGCTGGGCGCGCCCGGCGCGGTCGAGCGGCTGGCCTCCGCCGGGGTCCGGCTGGACCTGCTCGGCTTCGTCCTGGCGCTGGTGCCCCTCTCCTTCTACGGCGAGGGCCTGCGCCGCGCCCTGCTGCGCTTCAGCCGGCAGCGGGACACCGACACCCTCACCGGCTGGCGCGGACGGCTGCTCACGCTGCCGCTGGTCGTCGTGACGCCCGTGCTGCTGTACCCGCTGCTGCTGGCCGCCCGCTTCATGGCCGACCTGGCCCAGCAGGACGGCGTGGGCCCGGCGGTCGGCCGTTTCTTCGTCGGCTACTACTCGGTGCTGTTCGTCCTCACCGTGCCCCTCGCCTGGGGCTTCGGCGTGGTCGCCGCCGGCCGGCACCGCCGGCGCGCGGTGGCGTGCGGCGCCCTGTTCACCGCGGCGTGCCTGTCGGGGTTCCTGCAGGGGTTCGTGGTGTTCCTGTCGCTGCCCCTGGACCTCGGGGCGCCCTTCGGCGGCCTCGTCGCCGTGGGCGCGGTGGTGGCCGTCGGCCTCTGGATGTTCCTGCTGCACCTGGTGCTGCTGGCCGGGTGGCTGCTCACCCAGTCCCTCGACGAGCTCCTGGGCCGGCGGCAGCAGGAGGACTACCCCGACGGGAAGCCCGGCGCGAACCCCGGCGGCAGCCCGGGCACGGGCAGCTCCGGCCCCGGCAGCGCCGGTGCCACCGGCGGCTCGGGCGCCGGTTCCGGTGCCGGCTCGGGGGCCGGTTCGGGGGCCGGTTCCGGTGCCGGTGGCGGCGGCTCGGGGGCCGGCGCGGGCTCCGGGGCCGGCGCCTCGGGCGCGGGGGCGGGCGGCGGCGGCTCGGGCGCCGAGGACGTCTCCGGCGCGGGCCGGGGGTCCGGCGCGGGGGCGGCCGGGGGTTCGGGAGCCGGCTCGACGTAGGCGCTGCCGTTGCTCACCAGGATCGACACCTGCTGGCCGGGGACGGCGCGGCCGCCGCGCGGGGGGCTGGTGCCCAGCAGCGCTCCCTCCGCCTCGTCGCTGTCGACGCGCACGGTCCGGGAGGTGAACCCGGCGTCGGCGAGCGCGCGCTCGCAGGCCCGCACGCTGGAGCACCCGGGCACCGGCCGGGTGTTGCCGTCCTGCACGGTGGGGTCGGCGGGCGGGAACTCGCCGCTGCCGCGGGCCTGCAGCACCGGCGCCATCGCGTCGTGCCAGATCGTGGCGCCCTTCCCGCCGCCGAAGCCGCCGACGTCCTCGTTGCGCTTGGGGTTGAGCACCATGACGCTCGCGGTGATCTCGGGCGTGTAGCCCACGAAGGCCACCGAGTAGTTGTCCTGCGAGGTGCCCGTCTTGCCGGCGATCTGGTGCCCCGGCACGTAGGCGCGCGACCCGGTCTGCCCGGGATTGCCCGGCTCGACGTCCTTGCGCAGCATCTGGGTGAGGGTGTCGGCCACGCCCGGCGGGACCGCCTCCGGCGTGCAGCGGTCGCCGACGTCCAGCGGCTCGCCGTCGGCACCGACGGCGGGCTCGCCGTGCGCGTCGAGGACGGAGGTGACCGGGACGACGTCGCACCGGGTGCCGCTGGCGGCGAAGGTGGAGTACGCGCTCGCGAGCGCCAGCGGGCTGGTGGCCTCGGCGCCGAAGGTGAACGAGCCGCGGTTCTCGTCGACGATCTGCTGGGCCAGGCCCGGCGGGCTGAACTGGAACAGTCCCGCCGCCTCGGCCATCCGCACCGGCTCCTCGACGCTGCCCAGGGCGTCCTCGAGCGCGAGGAAGTAGGTGTTCGACGACTGGTAGAGCGCCGTGGTCAGGTCGAGGGTCGGCCGGTAGCCCGACCCGGCGTTGCGCACGCAGTACCGGCCGTCGGTGGCGCGGCCCTCGCAGGGGCCGCCGTACACCCGCGACACGTAGGGGTCGGGCGCGGTGAGCGTGTAGTGCGCCGAGAAGCCGCGGGCCAGCGCGGCGGCGGCCACGAACACCTTGTAGGTGGAGCCCGAGCCCTGGCTGGGCCAGGTGTTGAGGTTGAACGACTCCTGCGTCGGGTCGGCCCGGTCGTAGCCGAAGGTCCGGTTGACGCTCATGGCCAGCAGGTGGCCGGTGCCGGGCTCGACGGCGGTGAACATGCCGGCCAGCGAGTCCTCCGGCGCCAGCGTCTGCCGCACGGCGGCGTCGGCGGAGCGCTGCAGCTCCGGGTCCAGCGTCGTCTGCACGACGTAGCCGCCGTTGTCGAGCTGCTCCTGGGTCAGGCCGAGGTCCTCGATCAGGTGCCGCTGCACGAAGTCGCAGACGAACGGGCCGACGCTGGCCTGCACGCAGCCGCGGGGCGGGGCCGGCCCGGGCGCGAGCCCGAGCGGCTCGGCCTGCGCGGCGGCGGCCTCGTCGGCGGTGACGAGGCCCTGCTCGGCCATCCGCGACAGCACCTCGTCGCGGCGCGCCGTGGCCGCCTCCGGGGCGGTGAACGGGTCGTCGGAGGTGGGGCTCTGCACCAGCCCGGCCAGCAGCGCCGCCTGCGGCAGGGTCAGCGCGGCGGCGTCGACGCCGAAGAAGGCGCGGGCGGCGGGCTGGACGCCGTAGGCGTTCTGGCCGAAGTAGACCAGGTTGAGGTAGCGGGTGAGGATCTCGTCCTTGCTGTAGGCGTCCTCGACCGCCAGCGCCAGGCGGGCCTCGCGCACCTTGCGGCCGAGCGTCTGCTCCGTGGCCGCCGCGCGCTCCTCGGCGGTGTCGGCGGTCTGCAGCAGGGTCTGCTTGACCAGCTGCTGGGTGAGCGTCGACCCGCCCTCCTCCACGCCGCCGGCGGCGATGTTCATGGCCAGCGCGCGCGCCGTCCCCTGCACATCGAGGCCGTGGTGCTCGTAGAAGCGGGCGTCCTCGATGGCCACCATCGCCTGCTTCATCACCTCGGCGATCTCGCCGGGCTCCACCGGGTCGCGGTTCTCGTCGTAGAAGTACGTGATCGGCTCGCCGTCCGCCGCGAGCAGGACGGTGTTGCCCGCCGGCGGGTCGACGGTCAGCTCGGTGGGGAGGTCGCCGAGCAGGCCGGTCGACTGCTGGGCGGCGAGCGAGGGCACGCCGACCCACGGCAGGAGCAGCCCGGCCACCAGGGCACCGGCGACCAGGATCACGGCGGCCAGCCGCACCAGCGTGCCCAGCCGGCTCGGCAGCGGGTCCATGGGGCTCCCTCCTCGGGCCGCGCACACTGCAACAGGAATCGGTGCGGGTCACAACCACCCGCGCCGTACGTCCTCCGGACGGGGACGGACGGACCGGTGCCGCTCAGCCGCTCAGCACGGCGGGCAGGTCGTCGCGGTGCAGCACGACCAGCGTGCTGACCGCGCGGGTCAGCACCACGTAGAGCCGGTGGAGCCCGCGCGGCTCGGCGGCCACGATCGCCGCGGGGTCGGCGACGACGACGGCGTCGAACTCCAGCCCCTTGGCAAGCGTCGCGGGCACGACGGCGACCCGCGCGGCGGCCGCGCCGTCGTCGGCGAGCACCGCGGCCGGCAGGCCGGCGTCCTGCAGCAGCCGCGCCACGTCGGGCACCGCGGCGTCGGCGCAGACGACGCCGACCGACCCCGGCCCCGCGGCGAGCCCGGCCACCACGCCGGCCAGCGGCCCGGCCAGGTCGGGGACCGGCCGCACCTGCAGGGAGCCGGGGTCCCGGCGCACGGCCGTGGCCGCCGGCAGGCCGGGGGCGATGGCCGGCAGCAGCCGGTTGGCGTAGTCGAGGACCTCCCCCGGCACCCGGTAGCCGCGCGTCAGCGGGTGGACGGCGGTGTCGGGGCGGCCGAGGCCGGCCAGCGTGGGGGACCAGTCGGCCGCCGACCAGGGGCTGGTCGCCTGCGCGAGGTCACCGAGCACGGTGAGCGACCCCGCGGCCAGCCGGCGGGCGACCGCCCGGCACTGCATGGGCGAGAGGTCCTGCGCCTCGTCGACGACGACGTGCCCGTAGCCGCCGGTGCGCTCCAGCAGCCCGGCCGCCTCGTCGACCAGGACGGCGTCGGCCGCGGTCCACGGCGTGCTGCGCACCGACCGGGCGGGCGGGCGGCGCAGCAGGGCCTGCTCGTCGTCGGTGAGCACGCCGCGGGCCGCACGGGCGAGGACGGCCGGGTCGGACAGCAGCGCGGCGACCAGCCCGGCGGCGTCCCGGGCCGGCCAGACGGCGTCGCAGAACGCGCGCACCTCGGCGCTGCGGGCGGCCCGGCGGGTCTCGGCGTCGGTCGGGCTGCCGCCGGCCTCCTCCGTCTGCCGTCGCGCGTCCTCGGCCAGCAGCATCGCCAGCCGCTCCCGGCCGGCGGTGTGGTGGAGGCGCTGCTGGTCGTCGGGGACCCGCCCGCGGCGGCGCAGGTCGTCGACGTGGCGCTTGAGCCGCTCCACCGGCACCCGCCAGCGGCGGCCGGCGAGCGGGACCAGCACGTCCTCGGTGGGCTTGGCGATCGACCCCCACAGCGCGCGCGAGAGCACCTCGGCCATGCGGGCGTCCCCCTTGAGGACGGCGACCTCCGGCGGGTCCTGCGCCCGCACCGGCACCCGGCCGGTGAGCTCGGCGACCGTCGTCTGGTCGACGTCGACCTCGCCGAGGGTGGGCAGGACCTGCTCGATGTAGCGGAGGAACGCCCGGTTGGGCCCGACGACGAGGACGCCGGTGCGTGCGAGCTGCCCGCCGTGCGTGTAGAGCAGGTAGGCCGCGCGGTGCAGGCCCACCGCCGTCTTGCCGGTCCCCGGGGCGCCCTGGACGCAGACCGACTCGGCCAGCGGCGCCCGCACGATCTCGTCCTGCTCGGGCTGGATGGTGGCGACGATGTCGCGCATCGGGCCGCTGCGCGGGCGCTCGATCTCCTGCCGCAGCAGCGTCCCGTCGCCCTCCTGACCGGCTCCGAGCAGCTCGTCCTCGTAGCTGGTCAGCTCTCCACCGGAGAAGCCGAAGCGGCGGCGGCGCACCAGGCCCTGCGGGTCGGCGGCGCTGGCCCGGTAGAACGGCCGGCTCATCGGGGCGCGCCAGTCGATGACCACCGGGCGGCCGGCGGCGTCGCGGACGTGCCGGCGGCCGACGTGGAAGGTCTCGTCGGCGGCGTCGGTGCGGCCGAAGAAGGCGGGGACGCCGGGGTCGGCGGCCAGGGAGCGCAGCCGCTCGGCGCGGGCCGCGCCCAGCCGCTCGGAGGCCCAGGCGTCCACCCCGGCGTCGACGACGGCGGAGGCGGCGCTGCGCATCTGGCCCAGGCAGTCCCCGGCGAGGGCCAGGTGGGCGCGCTCGGCGGCGAGGACGGGGTCGGTGGCGGGGTCGGAGGTGGTCGTGTCGGTCGGGGTCGCGGACACGGTCGGTGGACGTTAGTCGCTGCGGTGCCCGGGGAGGAAGGGTCCGTGGACCTCGATGGTCGATCCGTGATCGTCGGCGGGTGGGCGGCCGACACGCTGCCGGCGGCGACCACGCGCCGGTGGTCACGGTGCCGGGCGGTCCGCGGGCTCGGTGATGTGCACCCGCACCGCCCGGAACTGCGTGGGCGTGGTCTCCAGCACCGCCCTCGTCGGCTCGCCGACCTCCAGCACGGGCTCCCGGCGCAGCGCCGCCAGGGGCCGCAGCCGGGGGTCGGCGAGCACGTCGTCGACCATGGGCCGGTCACCGCCGGTGAACAGCGCCGCCACCTGCCCGGCGTGGGGCAGCAGCACCCGGGCAGCGGTGTCGGCGGCGGCGCCCACGACGGCGTCGGCCTGGGCGGCGCGGCGGCGGGCGAAGCGCTGCTGGCTCCAGCCGCCGGCGGCGGTGCGGCCCTGCACCAGGCGGGTGTCGACCTTGGAGACGACGAGGCCGGTCCCGTCGAACACGCCGGCGGCCCAGCGGCCCCGCCGCACCAGCAGCACCGCCGCCCGCCGGGGCTGCCGGGCCGCGGCGGTGAACGAGGTCAGCAGCGGCCGGACCGGCGTCCACCCGAAGGGCGCCCGCAGGGTCACCGCGGTGCCGTCGGCGCAGGTGAGGTGCAGCGCGCCGGCGTCGTCGACGGCCGTCTCCAGCGCCCCGTGGCGGGCGACGACGCCGTCGAGCCACCGGCCCAGCCGCTCGGGGGCGACGCCGAGGACGCGGCCACCGCCGGCCGCCGGCCGGGGGCGCGTCACGGGCCCGGGCTCAGCCGGCCATCGCGGGCTCGGCGGCGTGCTCGGCGGGCACGTGCAGCAGCCGCTGGAACGCCAGGACGACGACGCCGGCGAGCCCCGCGGAGACCGTGGCGACGAGGAACGCCGCGTTGGCGCCGTAGGTGTCGACGATCTTGCCGGCGACCGAGGTGCCGACGGCGACGCCGAGCCCGAGCGCGGTGCCGATCCAGGTGAAGGCCTCGGTCACCGCCGACCGCGGCACGATCAGCTCGGCCAGGGTGAAGGAGCTGATCAGCGACGGCGACACGGCGACGCCGGCGATCACGACCAGCGGGATCATCACCCAGACGTTGCCGACCAGCGACAGCGGCACGGTGAGCACGGTCAGCGCCGCGAGCACCACCAGCAGCCGGTGCCGCAGCGGGTGCCGCCAGTGCACCGCGCCCCAGCCGATGCCGCTGGCCATCGACCCGACCGCGAGGCCGGCGATGAGCACACCCGACAGCGCCATCGCGTCGACCTCGTCGGCGAAGGCGACCAGGGCGATCTCCAGCGTGCCGAGGATCGAGCCGACCGCGGCGCCGACGACGAAGAGCACCTTCAGTCCCGGCGTCCGGATCGCCGCGGGCCCCTTGCGGGCCTCGTGCCCGTGCGGCGGCGGCTGGGTGCGGCCCTGCGCGGCGAACAGCAGCGCCCCGACGACGGCCAGCGTGAAGGCGGTGACCACGCCGGAGGTCGAGTGCCCGGTGGTCGAGAGGAAGGTGACCAGCACCGGCCCGACGATGAACACGAACTCGTCGACGACGGACTCCATCGCCAGCGCGGCCGGCAGCCGGGTGGTGCCGCGCAGCAGGTGCGTCCAGCGCACCCGGATCATCGAGGCGACCGGCGGGATGCACGCCCCGGCCAGGCCGGCGGTGACGAAGAAGGTCCAGCGCGGCCAGTCCTCCTTGACCGCGGTCAGGAACAGCGAGCCGGCGGCGGCGAAGACCACGACCACCGGCAGCAGCGTCCGGCGCTGGCCGTGGGTGTCGGCCCACCGGCCCAGCAGCGGCCCGGCGATCGCGGTGGTGACCGCGCCGGCGGCCGCGACGGCACCGCCCAGGCCGTAGGAACCGGTCTCGGAGGCCACGAGCAGGACGCAGCCCAGGCCGACCATCGACAGCGGCAGCCGGCCGATGAAGGCGGCGAACACCATGGGCAGCGCGTGCGGCGTGCGCAGCACGTGCAGGTACGGGTTGGGCACCGGATCGGGACCTGTCGTCAGGGGATGCCGTTGGTCCCCACGCTAACCGACGGCCGGGCAGGCGGTCGGAGGACCGCTCGATCCCGTGTCGGGACGACGACGGGCCCCGCCCCGGACGACGCTGTCCGGTGCGGGGCCCGCGGCCCCCTGCACGATCCCGCCCCGAGCTGGGGGTACCTCCCGCTCGCGGGGGACAGCGAGGGGCGGAGGCAGGAGGGTCCTCCCCCTAGGCGAGGCGGCTCTTGAGGATCTCCAGCTCGTCCCACATGGTGCTGGGCAGCTTGTCCCCGAACTTCTCGAACCACTCGGTGATCTCCGGGACCTCGGCGCGCCACTCGTCCTTGTCGACGGCGAGCGCCTTGCGCACCTGGTCCTCGGTCATGTCCAGGCCCGACACGTCGAGCGAGTCGGGTGCCGGGACGTGGCCGACCGGCGTCTCCTCGGCGGCCGCGGTGCCCTCGAGGCGCTCGACGACCCACTTGAGGACCCGGCTGTTCTCGCCGAAGCCCGGCCACAGGAAGCCGCCGTCCTCGTCACGGCGGAACCAGTTGACGTAGAAGATCTTCGGCAGCTTGGTCGCGTCGTGCGCCTTGCCGGTCTCGACCCAGTGCCGGAAGTAGTCGCCGGCGTTGTAGCCGATGAACGGCAGCATGGCGAACGGGTCGCGGCGGACGACGCCGACCGCGCCGGTGGCCGCCGCCGTCGTCTCCGAGGACAGGGTGGCGCCCATGAACACGCCGTGGTTCCAGTCGCGGGCCTCGGTGACCAGCGGGATCGTGGTCTTGCGGCGGCCGCCGAAGAGGATCGCCGAGATCGGCACGCCCTTCGGGTCCTCGTACTCGGGCGCCAGGATCGGGCACTGCTCGATCGGGGTGCAGAAGCGCGAGTTCGGGTGCGAGGAGGGCTCGTCGGAGTCCGGCGTCCAGTCCTGCTTCTTCCAGCTGGTGAGGTGCGCGGGCGGCTCCTCGGTCATCCCCTCCCACCAGACGTCGCCGTCGTCGGTGAGGGCGACGTTGGTGAAGACCGAGTTGCCCTTGTCGATCGTGCGCATCGCGTTGGGGTTGGTGTCCCAGCCGGTGCCCGGGGCGACGCCGAAGAGGCCGAACTCGGGGTTGAGCGCGTAGAGCCGGCCGTCCTCGCCGAAGCGCATCCAGGCGATGTCGTCGCCGAGGGTCTCGACCTTCCAGCCCGGGATGGTCGGCTCGAGCATGGCCAGGTTCGTCTTGCCGCAGGCGCTGGGGAAGGCCGCGGCGACGTAGTAGGTCTTCTGCTGCGGGCTGACCAGCTTGAGGATCAGCATGTGCTCGGCGAGCCAGCCCTCGTCACGGGCCATCGCCGAGGCGATCCGCAGCGAGTAGCACTTCTTGCCCAGCAGGGCGTTGCCGCCGTAGCCCGAGCCGTAGGACCAGATGGCCCGCTCCTCGGGGAAGTGCACGATGTACTTCGTCTGGCTGCAGGGCCACGGCACGTCCTCCTGGCCCTGCTCGAGGGGGGCGCCCAGGGAGTGCATGGCCGGCACGAACGGCCGGTCGGTGCCCATCGCCTCGAGGATGCGGCCGCCGATGCGCGCCATGACCCGCATCGAGACGACGACGTACTCCGAGTCGGTGAGCTCGACGCCGAACATCGGGTTCTCGGCCTCGACCGGGCCCATGCAGAACGGGATGACGTACATCGTCCGGCCCCGCATCGAGCCGCGGTACAGCTCGGTCATGATCGACTTCATCTCGTCGGGGGCCATCCAGTTGTTGGTCGGCCCCGCGTCGGCCTCGTCGACCGAGCAGATGAAGGTGCGGTCCTCGACGCGCGCGACGTCACTGGGGTTGGAGGCGCACCAGAAGGAGTTGGGCTTCTTCTCCAGGCGGGTGAAGGTGCCGGCGTCGACCAGCTTCTGGGTGAGCCGCTCCCACTCCTCGTCGGTGCCGTCGACCCACACCACCTGGTCCGGCTGCGTCAGCTCCGCCATCTCGCGCACCCACGCGAGCAGGCGGGCGTGGGTGGTCGGGGCGTTGTCGAGACCGGGGGTGGCCAACTGAGTCACGGCGTCTCCATCCTCTGGGGCACGCCGGGTGCGGAGGACGCCGGCGCCGGTGCGGTGCTGTGTGCGGGACGGCGGAACGAGTCCGGCCGTCCGGTCGGGAAAGCGTACAAGCGGGGACACCTGCCTGTAACGGTGAGAGATGTTACGTATAGGACGTCTTGTCGTGCGGGGTCCCGTCCCTCGGAAGGGGGCCGACACGCCCGGTCCCGGGCTCCGGCGTGACCGGTTCCACACCCGCGACCCGCCGCGTCCCGGCGGCCGCTCGTCCCCACAGGCCCCGCGCTCCACCGGCCGGTTCCGTCCTCCACGTGCCGGATCGGGCCGGCGCGGCACCGATCCGGCCGGTGGAGCGGGGCGCTTCAGGCCTCCGGCGCGCGGCCGTAGTCCGGGCCGGTCGCGGCCAGGAAGGAGTCCCAGTCGGCAGGGGCGGGGCGCCCGCCGACCTCGGCGTCGAACATGTCCAGGTACCAGTGCCAGCCCAGCGCGACGTCGACGACGTCGGTGCCGGCCGCGAAGACCTGGACGACGTGCAGCGTGGTGCGGCCGCTCTCGACGGTGAGGACCAGCTCGACCCGCCAGTCGGCCTGGTCGACCCACTCGACGACCAGCCGGCGCGGCGGGTCGCACTCGGCGATCCGCACCTCCTCGCCGGCCGGCTCCGCCTCGTGCGTCATGGTCAGCGTCCCGCGACCGCCGGGGGTCCGCTCGCCCTCGTAGGTGCCGAACCAGCGGGCCAGCCGGTCGGGCTCGGTGAGCGCGGCCCAGACGTCGTCGGGCCCGTCGGGCCAGGAGCGGCGGAACTCCAGTCGCCGGCGCCCGTCGGGGAGCTCGGTGACCACGCCGCTGCGGTGCGTCGGCGGGTCGGCGGGGGTCGTCCGGTCGGTCACGGTGCGGCTCCGTCCGTCGGGGGGTGGACCCGGGGCCGGCGGCCGCGGGCGATCTCGGTGTCCAGCGCGTCGAACGGCTGCGCCCACAGGCCGCGGTAGGACTCCAGCCACTCGTCGAGCTCCCGCAGCGGCCGCGGGTCGAGCGCGTAGAGCCGCCGGCGTCCCTCGACCCGGCTGCTGACCAGCCCGGCCTCGCGCAGCACGCGCAGGTGGCGGCTGACCGCCGGCCGGCTCACCGGGAACCGGCCGGCGAGCTCACCGGCGGCCAGCTCACCCCGCACGAGCAGGGCGAGCAGCTCCCGCCGGATCGGGTCGGCGAGGGCCGCGAGCGCCTGCACGGCAACTGCGTAACACACCGGTTACGGGTCCGCCAGGGGTTCGCCGGCGTCGGCGGCGGGCACCCGACGCCACATGACCGTCACCGACCCCGACGTCCCGGACCCGCTCAACGACCCCCGGACGGCACAGGCCGACCCCGGCGCCTACGGCCAGGGCGCGGACCTGGCCTCGACCGGCGACGACCCGGCGTCCAGCGGCGAGGACGAGCCGGCCGCCGACGACGCGGAGACGACCGGCGGGCAGACCCTCGCCGACGACGCCGGCGGTGGGGACGTCACCGGCGGGGCGTCCTCCGAGGCGCCGACGGACGCCGGCCGCTCCTGAGGCGGACCGGTCCGTTTCCACCGGGCGATGACGGGGAACCTGCTCGTTCGCCCATCCCCATCGACGAGGAGGTCCCCCATGGCCACCGGTGAGACCGGCTTCGAGGACGTCACGTACGACCTCATCTCCGTGCAGTACCACTCGCTGAAGGCCGGGCACGACTACGGCCAGTACGTCCGGGACGCCGAGAACGCCGGCCTGGACGACATCGCCGCCTTCTTCCGCGAGGTCATGGAGCAGGACTCGGCGCGCGCCCGGCGCTGCCACGAGTTCCTGCGCACCCTCTCCGGCACGGAGCAGGGCGGCCCGGCCACCCAGTAGTGGAAGGACCACCCTTCCCACCCACGCCTCGCACGCTCGGCGCGGGCCCCTGAAGGGTGGCCGTGAAGCACGTCCCGAGGGCCCCTCACCCGCGTCGGTGAGGGGCCCTCGGCACGTCTCCGGCGCTCGCGACGGGCGCGCGCTCGGCCCAGGCGCGCTCGAGCAGCTGGAGGAGCACGTCGGCCGGCTGGGCTCCGGCGGCGCCGTAGCGGCGGTCGACGACGAAGAACGGGACGCCGGTGGCACCGAGCTGCTGCGCGGTCGCGGCGTCGGCCAGGACGGCGGGGCGGTACCGGTGGTCGGCCAGCGCCGCGCGCACCTCGGCCTCGTCCAGCCCGACCTCGACGGCGAGGGCGGCCAGCGAGTCGACGTCGAAGACCGGGCGCCCCTCCTCGAAGTAGGCGCGCAGCAGCCGCTCCTTCGTCTGCGCCTGCAGCCCGCGCTCGGCCCCGAGGTGGACCAGCTCGTGGGCCAGCAGCGTGTTGCCGCTGACGCCGTCGGCGAGGGAGTACTGGAGCCCCTCACCCGCGGCGGTCTCCTCGACGTGCCGCATCATCGCCCGCACCTCCTCGACGGGGCGGCCGTACTTCGCGGCCAGCGCCGGCAGGGTCGGGTGCGTCTGCCCCTCGGGGATCGACGGGTCGAGCTGGAAGGACCGCCAGACCACCTCGACCTCGTCGCGGTGCGGGAAACGGGCCAGCGCGGTCTCCAGCCGGCGCTTGCCGATGTAGCACCACGGACAGACGACGTCGGACCACACCTCGATGCGCACGGCCGGCCCAACCGTGGCCGGCCGCCCGTCATTCCGGCCGGTGCACCTCCGCCCGTGCCCGGCCGTCGCCGGGGGTGGGGTCGAGGAAGACGTAGCGGACGCCCTCGTACCGGGAGACCAGCCGCCGCTCGGCCTCGTCGGAGGCGTGCTCGATGTCCGCGACGGTCGCGGTGTCGGCGAAGTCGACCTTGGCCATGACGGCGAGCTGCCCGGGCCCGATGACCGTGGTCAGGAGGACCGGGACGCCGTCGACCTGCGGCAGCCCGGCGATCTCCGCGCGCAGCTCCTCCTGGAGCCGTGGGGTCACCGACCGGCCGATGAGCAGCGAGACGTTGGCCCGCGCCAGCGAGCCGGCCACCAGGAGCAGCAGGACGCCGATGAGGATCGCGGCGGCGCCGTCCCACACCGGCTCGCCGGTGATCTGCTCGAGGAAGAGCCCCAGCGCAGCGAGGACCAGGCCGACCAGCGCGGCGCTGTCCTCGAACGTGACGGCCTTGATCGTGGTGTCGGTGGTCTCGGCCAGGTAGCGGCGGGGCGTCGTCCCCCACTTCGTCGCCGCCCCCCGGACCTGCCGGACGGCCTTGAGCAGGGAGGAGCCCTCGAGGACGAAGGAGACCGCCAGGACGACGTAGGCGACCAGCGGCGAGCCCTGCTCCTCGCCCACGAGGATCGTCTGGACGCCCTGGTAGAAGGAGAAGCCGGCGCCGAGGGTGAAGGTGGCCAGGCAGGCGAGCAGCGCCCAGAAGTAGGTCTCCCGGCCGTAGCCGATCGGGTGCCGGGCGTCGGGGGCCTTGTTCCCGCGCTTGAGCGCGACGAACAGCAGCACCTCGGTGATCGTGTCGGCCAGCGAGTGCGCCGCCTCCGACAGCATCGCCGAGGAGTGGCTGATCAGGCCGCCGACCAGCTTGGCGATCGCGATGCCGAGGTTGGCCAGCCCGGCGACGACGACGGTGCCGGTGGACTCGCCGCCGGACTCGCCACCCGACCGGTCGTGGGTGCCCTCGGTGGCGAGGGCGTGGTCACGGGTGGGAACCGGCTCGCTCATGGCCGCACCGGTGCCCCGCCGTTGCCCCCGACAACCACCGGGCTCCGCGATGATCAGGTGACCTGATCCCAGCGCGTCCTCCCTCACGTCCCACGGTGAGGGAGGACGCTGCACGATCAGGTCACCTGATCGTCGACCGACCCGGTCAGCGGACGCCGACGAGGTCGACGACGAAGACCAGCGTGGCGCCGGGCTTGATGACGCCGCCGGCCCCGCGCTCCCCGTACGCCTTGTGCGCCGGGATCGTCAGCCGGCGCCGGCCACCGACGCGCATGCCCTGGATGCCCTCGTCCCAGCCCTGGATGACCATGCCCACGCCGAGCCGGAACTCCAGCGGGTCGCCGCGGTCCCAGGAGGCGTCGAACTGCTCGCCGCCGTCGTGGGTGACGCCGACGTAGTGGGCGCTCACCAGGTCGCCGGCCTTGGCCTCGGGGCCGTCGCCGACGGTGATGTCCTCGATCACCAGGTCGTCGGGCGCGGGGCCGGTCGGCGGCTCGACGTCGGGGCGGGTGGGCTGGGACATCGGTGCTCCTCGGGTCGGTGCCGGGTGGTCCCGACGGGTCCCGCCCATCCAAACAGCGGCCCGGCTGCGGCGCTCAGCGGCCCCCGGAGACGTCGAGCAGGCTGCCGGTGCAGTAGCCGGAGCCCTCGCCGAGCAGCCACAGCACCGCGGCGGCCACCTCCCCGGGCAGGCCCGCCCGGCCCATCGGCACCGACGGCGCGATCCGCGCGACCCGGTCGGGCTGGCCGCCGCTGGCGTGGATGTCGGTCTCGATGATCCCGGGGCGGACGACGTTGACCCGGACGCCCTCGCCGGCCACCTCGCGGGCCAGGCCGAGACCGAGGGTGTCGACGGCGCCCTTGCTCGCGGCGTAGTCGACGTACTCCCCCGGCGAGCCCAGCCGGCTGGCCGCCGAGGAGACCAGCACGATCGAGCCGCCGGGCCCGCCGTGGCGCGTCGACATCCGCCGCACGGCCTCCCGGCAGCACAGCAGCGCGCCGAGCACGTTCACCGCCAGCATCCGCTGCACCCGCTCGGCGGTCATCTCGTCGACCCGCGCCCGCGCGCCGACGATCCCGGCGTTGGCGACCAGCCCGGTCACCGGCCCGAGGGCGTCGGCCGCGGCGAACGCGGCGAGGACGTCGTCCTCCACCGAGACGTCGGCGCGCACGGCGGTGGCGGTCCCGCCGGCGGCCTCGACGTCGGCCACCACGGCCGCGGCCGCCGCGTCGTCCTCCCGGTAGGTCAGGGCCACCGACCACCCGGCGGCCGCGGCGGCGCGCGCCGTCGCCGCGCCGATGCCGCGGCTCCCGCCGGTCACAAGCAGCACTCCAGGGGGCACGGCCGGCGACCGTAGCCGGTGCGGGCGTAGCGGGTGCGGGCCGCTGCGCGCCGTGCTGGGCTGGGAGCCGTGCCCGAGCAGCCCCCGTGGTGGACCCGCGCCGTCGTCTACCAGGTCTACCCGCGCTCGTTCCAGGACTCCGACGGCGACGGGATCGGCGACCTCGGCGGCATCCTGCAGCGCCTGGACCACCTGGCCGACCTCGGCGTCGACGTCGTGTGGCTCTCCCCGGTCTACCCGTCGCCGCAGGCCGACAACGGGTACGACATCAGCGACTACGAGGACGTCGACCCGCTGTTCGGCACGCTCGGGCAGTTCGACGAGCTGATCGCCGGGCTGCACGCGCGCGGGATCCGGCTGGTGATGGACCTGGTGGTCAACCACACCAGCGACGAGCACCCGTGGTTCGTCGAGTCACGCTCCTCGCCGGACTCCCCCAAGCGGGACTGGTACTGGTGGCGGCCGCCGCGTCCCGGGATGGCCCCCGGCGCGCCGGGCGCCGAGCCGACCAACTGGCACTCGTTCTTCTCCGGGCCGACGTGGGAGCTCGACCCGGCCAGCGGCGAGTACTACCTGCACCTGTTCGCCGCGAAGCAGCCGGACCTCAACTGGGAGAACCCCGAGGTCCGGCAGGCGGTGTACGCGATGATGCGGCGCTGGCTCGACCGCGGCGTCGACGGCTTCCGCATGGACGTCATCAACATGATCAGCAAGGACGTCGCCCCCGACGGCTCGCTGCACGACGGGCCGCCGCTGCCGGGCGTCCCCTACGGCGACGGGTCGGCGTCCTTCCTCTGCGGGCCGCGGATCCACGAGTTCCTGCAGGAGATGCACCGCGAGGTGTTCGCCGGGCGGCCGGACCGGCTGCTGACCGTCGGCGAGATGCCCGGCGTGACCGTGGAGCAGGCGCGGCTGTTCACCGACCCGGCGCGGGGCGAGGTGGACATGGTCTTCCAGTTCGAGCACGTCGGCCTGGACTTCGACGAGTCCAAGTGGCGCCCGCGGCCGCTGCGGATGCGCGACCTCAAGGCATCCTTCGGCCGCTGGCAGGCCGGGCTGGCCGAGGTCGGCTGGAACTCCCTCTACTGGGACAACCACGACCAGCCGCGGGCGGTCTCCCGCTTCGGCGACGACTCGCCCCGCCACCGGCGCGACTCGGCGACCTGCCTGGCCACGCTGCTGCACCTGCACCGCGGGACGCCCTACGTCTACCAGGGCGAGGAGATCGGGATGGCCAACTTCCCGTTCACCGCACTCGAGCAGTTCCGCGACGTCGAGTCGCTCAACCACCACGTGCAGGCGGTCGCGCACGGCGCCGACGCCGGCGAGGTGCTCGCCGCGATGCGCCGGATGAGCCGGGACAACGCTCGGACGCCGGTGCAGTGGGACGCCTCACCGAACGCCGGGTTCACCACCGGGACGCCGTGGATCGCGGTCAACCCCGACCACGCCGAGTGGAACGCGCAGGCCCAGCGCGCCGACCCCGACTCGGTGTTCGCCCACCACCGGCGGCTGATCGCGCTGCGGCACGAGGACCCGGTGGTGGCGCTGGGCGACTTCACCATGCTGCTGCCCGAGCACGACGAGGTGTACGCGTTCACCCGCTCGCTGGACGGCGACACGCTGCTGGTCGTCTGCAACCTCGGCGGGTCGGCCCAGGACCTCGCCGGGCTGCTCCCGGAGGCCGTGGGCGCCGGGGTCGTCCTCGGGAACATGCCCGAGGACGACCCCGCCGTCCTGCGGCCGTGGGAGGCCCGGGTGCTCAGGCCGGCTCGGTGACCCGCTCGGCGGGCCGGTCCGCGGGCTCGTCGAGCGGGTGGGCCAGCTCGTCGTCGGGCAGCCGCCAGGCCACGACGGCGGCGACGGCGAGCACCGGCGGCACGAGCCCGGCCAGCAGGAACGTGCCGGTCAGGCCGACCGTCTGGCTGACCGGGCCGGCCAGCGCCATCGACAGCGGCATGAACGCCATCGAGACGAAGAAGTCGAGGCTGGACACCCGCCCCAGCAGCGCCGGCGGCACCCGCCGCTGCAGCAGCGTGCCCCAGATGACCGTGCCGGCCTCGAACGCCGCCCCGAGCAGCCCGGCCGCCGCGATCATCACCCACAGCTGCGACGTCGCGCCGAAGACGACCAGCGGCACGCACCCCGCGCCCCACAGCAGGTTCATCACCGTGAGGTAGCGGCGCGGCAGCCGGAACGAGGCGACGACGGCCGACCCGAGCGCGCCGCCGATGCCGAACGCGGCCAGCACCCAGGCGTGCTCGGCCGGGCCACCGCCGGCCCGGTCCCGGACCGCGAAGGGCACCAGGACCTCGAACGGACCCATGATCAGCAGCACCATCAGCGAGGCGAACAGCAGCGTGGCCAGCAGCCACGGCGTGCCGACCATGTAGGCCACGCCCTCGCGGACGTCGGTGAGCATCCCCGGGTGCTCGCCCTCCCGCCGGACCGGCAGCGTCGGCAGCGCCGCCACGCAACCGGCCGCGGCGGCCGAGGTCAGCGCCGTCGCGGCCAGCGCCGCACCGGGCGAGAGGACCGCCACCAGCAGTCCGCCGACCGCGGGGCCGGCGGCCATCGCCAGCGCCGGCCGGACCACCCCCTCCAGGCCGTTGGCCGCGAGCAGCTCCCCCGGCGGGACGACGCCGGGCACCAGCGCCGAGTAGGCCGGGTAGTACAGGCCCGTCGCGACCCCGCCGGCCAGTGCCGCGGCGGCCAGCGGCCCGAGCGCCAGGACGCCGGCCAGCGACATCAGCGCGACCGTCCCGACCGCCGCCGTCTGCAGCAGCGCGACGCCGAGCAGGATGCGCCGCTGCGGCACCCGGTCGGCCAGCGCGCCGCCGACCAGGGTGCTGGCCAGCATGCCGGCGGCCTGCAGGGAGGTGGCCAGGGACAGCGCGCCCGGCCCGCCGCCGAGGGCGACGACCTGCCACACGAGCGCGACCGTCCACAGCCCCTGCGCGAACAGCGACAGGCCCATGGACGACGCCAGCAGCCGGTAGTCCCGGGAGCGCAGGGGTGCGAGCGCGCGCGGCAGCCTGGCCATCTCCCCCTCCGTCGTCGGCGGGCGCACCGTCGGCGCCCGGACCCCCATGCTCGCGGAGGGCACCGACAGCGGGCACCCGATTTCCCGGACGACGGCCCGCATCCGGACGGCTACGGTCCGGGCTCGTGGGGGGACCCGTTCTGGTTCGCCTTCGCCGGGTCCGCGGTGCTGCCCGCGCTCCTGTGGCGCGAGCTCGGCCACCTGGCGCACGCCGACGCAGCCGCCGCCTGAGCTCCTCCTCCGGGCAGTCGTGCTCTGCCCACAGGTGGGGGCAGAGCACGACCGTCGGCAGGGGCACCGGGTGAGCGGGCTGCGGGGCAGCAGGCGGTCGCTGGTGATCCGCTCCCGGATCTCGCTGGTACTGAGGCACACAGCGGCATCTCACGAACACTTCACAAGTTTCACATGGGGATGATAGAAAGCCACCGTGGCCGACCGACTCGACGTGACGCTGCGGCTGGTGCGCAACGCCGGGCGGGCGTCGCTGGCCGACCTCGCGTCCCGGCTGGGCGTCTCGGAGATGACCGTCCGCCGCGACCTCGACGCCCTGCAGGCGCGCGGCCTGGTCGAGCGCGTGCGCGGCGGCGCGGTCGCCGTCGCCGAGCCGGAGAGCGCCGCCGGGTTCACCGCCCGCGCCGGCTGGCAGGCCGGCCTCAAGGACCGCATCGGCCGGGCCGCCGCCGCGCTTGTCGCGCCCGGCGCCACCGTCCTGCTCGACGCCGGGACGACGACCGTGCACGTCGCCCGGGCACTGGCCGACCGCGCAGCCGCCGGCGAGGGCCCCTTCACCGCCGCCGTCCTGAGCCTGCCCGTGGCCGAGGCGCTGGCCGACCGGCCCGGCGTGCGGCTGCTGGTCGTAGGCGGGGAGTCCCGGCCGGGGGAGCGCAGCCTGGCCGGGCCGCTCACCGCCGCGGTGCTGCGGCAGCTCACCTTCGACCTGTTCGTCATGTCGATCGGGGCGGTCAGCGCCGAGGCCGGCTGGTCGGAGTTCACGCTGGAGGACGCCGCGGTCAAGCAGGTCGCCCTGCAGCAGGCCCGCAGCAGCCTGGTCGTCGCCGACGCCTCCAAGCTCGGCGTCCGCGCCTTCGCCTCGGTCGCGCCGCTGGACGCCGTCGGCCGCCTGGTCACCGACGCCAGCGCCGGCGACCCCCGGATCACCCCCGCGGCGCAGGACACCCTCGCCGCCCTCGAGAACGCCGACGTGGAGGTCCTGCTCGCGTGAACCAGCCCCTGATGATCCTGGTCGCCGGCCCCTACCGCGGGGGCACCGGCGACGACCCCGAGAAGATCGCGGCCAACCACCGCGCCATCCGGGAGGCCTGCCTGGCGCTGTTCCGCGCGGGCCACCTCGCCGTCAACGGGGAGGACCTGGCCCTGCCCCTGGCGGAGCTGGCCGGGTCGACCCGGGTCGGCGACGCCGCGTTCGACGAGGTGTTCCACCCGATGGGCCGGCGGCTGGTGGAGCGGGTCGACGCCGTCCTGCGGCTCCCCGGCGCCTCGGCCGGGTCCGACGAGATGGTCGCGCTGGCCCGGGCCCGGGGTGCCGCGGTCTACACCGGCCTCGACGAGGTGCCGGCGGTGGCGCGGTGACCGGCGTCGTGGGGGTCGACGTCCCCGACGCGCGCGGGCGCACCGGGCTGGACCGGGCCGGCCGCGATCTGACCGGCAACCCCGACGTCGTCGTCCGCGACGTCGAGGTGCTCTCCAGCTCCTGGTACGTCAACCGGCGGACGACGTTCGACCGGCGCGGGCGCGACGGCGTCTGGCACACCGAGCAGCGCGAGACCCACGACCGCGGCAACGGCGCCACCCTGCTGCCCTACGACACCGCGCGGCGGACGGTGCTCCTCACCCGCCAGTTCCGCCTCCCGGCCTACGTCAACGGCTCCCCCGACGGGGTGCTGGTCGAGGCCGCGGCCGGGCTGCTCGACGAGGACGACCCCGAGACCGCCGTCCGCCGGGAGGCCGCCGAGGAGCTCGGGGTGGCGGTGGGCGCGCTGACCCGGCTGCCCGACGTGTGGATGAGCCCGGGGTCGGTGACCGAGCGGCTGGCGTTCTTCGCCGCGCCCTACACCCCGGCGGACCGGGTGAGCGCCGGGGGCGGGCTCGCCGAGGAGGGCGAGGACATCGAGGTGCTCGAGCTCGACGTCGACGAGGCGCTGGCCATGGTCGACGACGGCCGGATCGCCGACGCGAAGACGATCCTGCTGCTGCAGTGGGCGGTGCTGCGCGGGCCGTTCCGGGACCGTCAGAGCCGGGCCGGGCGGTAGGGGGTGCCGCCGGGCTGGTCGAGGCCCCAGCTCACGCCGTCGTACCAGCTCGAGCAGACGGTGCCGGCGAAGTACCGGCCGGGCCGTCCGCACTGCCGGGGACCGGTGCCGGGGTCGTTCGGCGTGGCGTGGCCCATCCCGACGACGGTGTAGGTGGTCACCCGCACGGTGCCGCCGGCGTCGGCGTAGCGCGCGCGGGTCGTGCCGGCGGGCAGGGCGGTGATCGACGACGGCACCTGCGGGAGGCCGTGCACCGCCGTCCACTGGTCGCGCAGGTCGAGCGCGTTGGCCGGGTTCACGGTGCGGTCGTCGGTCCCCTGCCAGACGGAGACCTCCGGCCACTCCGTCGTCCCCGCCGGCGCCGCGGCGCGGACCGCGTCCGCCCACTGCCCCGGCGTCCGCTGCCCGGACACCGTCATGCACGCGAGCGCGGTGAGCAGGTCGTCGGCGCAGCCGACGGGGACGCCGGCGATGACCGCGCCGGCCGCGAAGACGTCGGGGTAGGCGGCGAGCAGGGCCGCGCTCATCGCGCCGCCGGCCGACAGCCCGGTGACGAAGACCCGCCCCGGGTCGGCGCCGTACGCGGTGACCGCGTGCGCCACCATGCTGCGGATCGAGGCCACCTCGCCCTGGCCGCGGGTGACGTCGCCGGGCTGGAACCAGGTGAAGCACCGGTTGGCGTTGTTGGCGGTGACCTGCTGCGGGAGGACGACGGTGAAGCCCCACCGGTCGGCCAGCTCCGGCCAGCCCGAGCCGAGGGCGTAGCCGGCGGCGTCCTGGGTGCAGCCGTGCAGCGCGACGACGACCGGCGCGCCCGCGGGCAGCCCGGCCGGGCGGTGGACGTACATCTGCAGCGCGCCGGGGTTGGCGCCGAAGTCGGCGACCCGGACCGGGGGCCCGGCCGCGGCCGCCGGGGTCGCCCCCGCGCTCAGCAGGCCGGCGGCCACGAGGGCCGGGACGAGCAGGGCACGGCGTCGCACGGGGCCTCCTCGGGCTGGGGTGACCGACGGTATGACAACGGTCACGGGCCGCGCTGCAGGGCCCCGTCCTCCCTCAGCGGGCGCCGCGCTCCCGGGCCAGCGCCACGTAGTGCTCGACGAGTGACGCGTCGTCCACGGCCCCCGGGTTGACCGCCTTCTCCGGCGCCACGCCCTGGAACAGCCGCTTGAGCGGCACCTCCAGCCGCTTGCCGGTGCGGGTGTGCGGCACGCCGGGCGCGACGAGGATCTCGTCGGGCACGTGCCGCGGGCTCGCGGAGCTGCGGATCGCGGCCCGGATGCGGTCGCGCAGGTCGTCGGTGAGCTCGGCGCCGGGGGTGAGCTGGACGAACAGCGGCATCCAGTAGCCGCCGTCGCGCTGCTCGACGCCGAGGACGACGCAGTCGGCGACCTCGGGGAAGCTCTCGACGGCGGCGTAGATGTCGGCGGTGCCCATGCGCACGCCGCCGCGGTTGAGCGTGGAGTCCGACCGGCCGGTGATGACGCAGGTGCCGCGGTCGGTGACCTCCATCCAGTCGCCGTGCCGCCAGACGCCGGGCCACGGCTCGAAGTAGGACTCGCGGTAGCGGACGCCGTCGGGGTCGTTCCAGAAGTACAGCGGCATGGAGGGCATCGGCTCGGTGATGACCAGCTCGCCGAGCTCGCCGACGACCGGCTCGCCGCTCTCGTCCCACGCGGCGGCGGCGACGCCGAGCATGGGTCGCTGCAGCTCGCCCGCGGTCACCGGGAGGAGCAGCGTGCTGCCGATGAAGCCGGTGGCGACGTCGGTGCCGCCGGACACCGAGCTGAGGAAGACGTCGGGCTTGACCGCGTCGTAGACCCAGTGGAAGGCCGACGCCGGCAGCGGCGAGCCGGTGGACCCGATGGTGCGCAGCGCCGACAGGTCGTGGGTCTCGCCAGGGCGGATGCCGGCCTTCTCGCAGGCGATGAGGTAGCCCGCGCTGGTGCCCAGGTAGGTGATGCCGGTGCGCGCGGCCAGGGCGAACTGCGCGTCGACCGACGGGTACGCCGGCGCCCCGTCGTGCACCACCACGGTCGCGCCGCGCAGCAGCGCCGAGGTGGCGATGTTCCACATGATCCAGGCGGTGGAGGCGTACCAGTAGAAGCGGTCGCCGGGGCCGACGTCGCCGTGCAGGCCCAGCTGCTTGTGCTCCTCGAGGACCACGCCGCCGTGCCCGTGCACGATCCCCTTGGGCAGCCCGGTGGTGCCCGAGGAGTAGACGATCCACAGCGGCGCGTCGAAGGGCAGCGCCTCGAACTCCGGCTCCCGCTCGTCGGCCACCGCCTCGGCCCACGGCAGCGCGCCGTCGGGGACCTCGCCGGGGTGCAGCCGGGGGACGGCGATCGTCGTCCGCACACTGGTGAGCGCCGCCCGCAGCTCGGCGACGACGTCGCGCCGGTCGAACTCCCTGCCGCCCCACCGGTAGCCGTCGACGGCGACCAGGACGGTGGGCTCGATCTGGGCGAACCGGTCGAGGACGGCGCGGGTGCCGAAGTCGGGCGCGCACGAGGACCACACCGCGCCGATCGCCGCGGCGCCGAGGAAGGCCACGACCGCCTCGGGGACGTTGGGCAGGTAGCCCGCGACCCGGTCGCCGCGCCGCACGCCCAGCCGGCGCAGGGTGGCGGCGAACGCGCCGACCCGCCCGCGCAGCTGCGCCCACGACACCTCGGTGGGCTCGGCGTCCTCGGCGACGGCGATGAGCGCCGGGTGCTCGTCGGTGGCGTGCCGCAGCGCCTGCTCGGCGTAGTTCACCGTCGTGCCGGGGAACCACTCCGCGCCGGGCATCTCCCGCCGGGGGAGCACCTGGTCGTCGGGGACCGGGGGCAGCACGCCGGACCACTCGGCCACGTCCGCCCAGAACTGGTCGAGGTGCTCGACCGACCAGCGCCAGATCGCGTCGTAGTCGGTCGGGTCGAGGTCCAGCCCGCGGCGGGCGGCCGCCTCGCGGGCGAAGGCCGCGAGGCGGGTCGCCTCCTTCGTCCGCGGGGTGGGCTGCCAGAGCACCGGGGCGGCGGAGGTGTCGGCGGTCACAGCAGCACCCTGCCACCGGCCTGCCCGCGCCGGGTGCCCGGGCGGGCGGAGGGCGGTGGCACCCCTCCTCTGCGACGATCTCCCCGTGACCGAGCCGGAGCGCAACGTGCTGGGCGGCGAGTTGCAGCCGTGCGGCACCGAGCCCCTCACCGGGTTCTACCGCGACGGCTCGTGCCGCACGGGCCCGCAGGACGTGGGCAGCCACACGGTGTGCGCCGTCGTCTCCCAGGAGTTCCTGGAGCTCCAGCGCGAGCTCGGCAACGACCTCGTCACGCCGCGGCCGGAGTACGGCTTCCCGGGGCTGCGGCCGGGCGACCGGTGGTGCGTGGTGGCCGCGCGGTGGCTGCAGGCCTACCGGGCGGGCGTGGCGGCCGGCGTCGTCCTGGCGGCGACCAACGCCCGCGCGCTGGAGATCGTGCCGCTCAGCGCCCTGCGCCAGCACGCCGTCGACGTGCCCGACGACATCAGCAGCCTGGACTGAGAGGACCCCGTGACCCCCACGACCCGCGAGCTCGGCGAGGGACCCCGCGAGGGGGCCGCCGACCTGCTCTCCGTGCCCGTCTCGACCCTGCAGGGCGAGGAGACCACGCTCGGCGCGCTCACCGGGGGCCGGCCCGCGCTGGTGGTCAACGTGGCCAGCCGCTGCGGGCTCACCCCGCAGTACACCCAGCTCGAGCAGCTGCAGCAGGAGTACGGCCCGCGCGGCTTCACCGTCGTCGGCGTGCCGTGCAACCAGTTCGCCGGGCAGGAGCCGGGCACGGCCGAGGAGATCGCCGGGTTCTGCTCGGCCACCTACGGCGTCACCTTCCCGATGACCGCGAAGGTCGAGGTCAACGGCGAGGGCGCGCACCCGGTGTACCGGCAGCTGACCGCCGTCCCCGACGGCTCGGGCGAGGCCGGGCCGGTGCAGTGGAACTTCGAGAAGTTCCTGCTGACCGCGGACGGCGAGGTGGTCGCCCGGTTCCGCCCGAAGACCGACCCGGCCGCCCCGGAGGTCCGGACGGCGATCGAGGCCCTCCTCCCCCGCTGACCGCGGCGCGCGCCACCGGCTCGTCCCGTCCTCCGCGGGCCGCATCGGACCCGTGGCGCGCGGAACCGGCCCGTGGAGCGGCCCGCACCGCCGCCCGGGCTCACGGTGCTCGGGCGGCCGGACGGCGACCGCGGGGCCAGCATGGGGGCATGGCCGACCTGCACTTCTACTTCGACCCCGTCTGCCCGTTCGCGTGGATGACCAGCAAGTGGGTCCGCACGGTGGCGAGGCAGCGCGCGTACGACGTCGACTGGCGGTTCATCTCGCTGCGGCTGCTCAACGCCCACGTCGACTACGACAGCCACTTCCCGCCCGAGTACGAGGCCGGCCACACCTCCGGGCTGCACCTGCTCCGCGTCGCCGCCCGGACCCGGGCCGAGCACGGCGCGGCCGCGGTCGGCCCGCTCTACGAGGCCCTCGGCCGGCACGTCTTCGAGGACCCCGCCGGCCAGCCGCCGCCCGAGCGCGCGACCAGCCGCGAGTTCCTCGACACGGTGCTCGGCGAGGCCGGTCTGCCCGCCGACCTGGCCTCGGCCGTGGACGAGGACTCGTGGGACGACGGCATCCGGGCCGAGACCGACGAGGCGCTGGGCCTGACCGGCCGCGACGTCGGCACGCCGATCCTGCACTTCGAGCCGCCGGAGGGCGTGGCCTTCTTCGGCCCCGTCATCAGCCGGCTGCCGAGCGAGGAGGAGGCCGTCGCACTCTGGGAGTCGGTGGTGCACCTGGCCCGCTTCCCGGGGTTCGCCGAGCTCAAGCGCAGCCTCCGCGAGCGCCCGCAGCTGCCCGCCTTCGGCGTCACGGAGGACGAGGTCGGGGTGCAGGAGGACTGGCACGGGGGCAGCCGCCGGCTCAAGCGCTGACCGGCGGCACCGGGGTCACGCGGCGGAGCGGGTCCCCGGCGCGAGCGGCGCCGGCGTCTCCGGGAGGGGCGCCGGCGCCGGCCGCGCGGCGGTGCGGGCGGTCTGCGCGAGCGCGATGCCGCCGAGCACCACCAGGCCACCGGCCACCTGCCAGCCGGTGAGCACCTGCTCCACCCACAGCCAGGCGACGACCGAGGCGAACACCGGCTCGACGGTGGCCACCAGGCCGGCGGTCGTGGGCGGCAGGTGCCGCAGCGCGGCGATCGAGAGCCAGAACGGCACGATCGCCCCGAGGACGGCGATCCACAGCACCAGCAGCCACAGCGGCAGGGTCGCCTCGCCCAGCGACACCGGCACCCGCTCGCCGAGCACCGCCGGGTCGAGCGGCGCGGTGAACGGCGCGACGACCGTCCAGAACAGGCCCGCGGCCACGAACGTCCAGGTGGTGAGCGCGACCGGGTCGCGGGTCGCCGTCCCCCGCTCGCCCATCAGGTAGTAGGTGGCCAGGCACACCGCCGCCGCCAGGCCGGCACCGACGCCGAGCGGGTCGAGCGAGCCGCCGCCCTGCCACACCTGCGCCACCAGGACCAGCCCGGACAGCGACAGCGCCAGCGCCACCCAGATGCGGGGCCGCACCGGCTCCCGGCGCACCAGGCGCACCCACAGCGCGATCCCGACCGGCGCGGTCATCTCGAAGACGAGCGCGATGCCCACCGGCAGCCGGCCGATGGCCACGAAGTAGAGGAACTGGGTGAGCGCGACACCGACCACGCCGAACACGGCGAGGAAGGGCACCTCGCGCCAGGTGACCCGCAGCCGCCGTGGGGCGACGACGGCCAGCGCGACCAGCAGCCCTCCCGCCGCGCCGGCGCAGCGCATCGCCGTCAGCCAGGTCGGCGGGACCCCCGCCTGCAGCGCGAGCGTGGACACGGTGCCGTTGACGGCGAACAGCCCTCCCGCCGCCACGGTGAGCAGGTAGCCGGCGGCGGGACGGCGGGTGTGCGGCACCCGTCCGACTGTAGCGGGCGTCGCGCCCGACGACCCCTACCGGCCCCGGCCACCCACCGGTCGGTCCCCCAGGGCGTCGGGGACACCACACCGCGCTCCCGGGTGTCCCACAGCCGCAGCGGGCACCCTCGGGGCGTGACCGAACTGCGCCCCCCGTGGTCCCCGCGCCGTCGCCGGACGCTCGGCGGCCCGGCGGTGGGCGCGGTCGTCTGCGGAATCGGGGCCCTCCTGCTGCCCGCGGAGATCGGGGTGACCGCGGCCCTGCTCGCCGCGCTGTGCGGCTTCCTGTTCCTGGTGGCGCTGGTGCTGTTCTTCGCCGTCCCGGGCCCGGACACGGTCGGCACGCTGCTGCGCTCGCCGTCGCTGGGCGGGGCGGTGACCGTCGTCGCCGTCCTGCTGTGGTTCTCGACCGCCGGCCAGCCGCTGCGCTGGCTGTGGGCGCTGGCGGCGGCGGCCGGCCTGGCCTGGCTGGCGACGGCGCTGTGGCTGGTCCGCCGCGGCTGACCCCCGCCCGGGGCGCCGGCCGGGCGGCGGCAGACTGCCGGGCGTGGACCTGCCCCCCGCCTTCTACGTCCCGGACGGCGACGGCCTCGACGCCACCGCGCTGACCATCGGCCCCTGGGACCCCGGTCTCCAGCACGCCGGCCCGCCCGCCGCGCTGCTGGCGCGCGAGGCCGAGCGCGCGAGCGGCATCCCCGGCGGCCAGACCGTGCGGCTGGCCTACGACCTCCTCGGGCCGGTCCCGGTCGGGCCGGTGCAGGTGGCGGCGCGGGTGCTGCGGCCGGGCCGGCGGATCGAGCTGGTCGAGGCCACCCTCACCGCGGGCGGGCGGGCGGCGATGCGGCTCACCGCCTGGCGGATGCGCTCGGGCGCGGCGACGGCGGTCTCCCCGCCGCAGCGCCACCCGGTGGGCCCCGAGGACGCCGCGCCCGCCGAGTTCAGCGTCTTCTCCGAGCCGGTCGCCTACCACCGGTCGCTGGAGTGGCGGCTGGCCGCGGGCTCGATCACCGCGCCCGGGCCGGCGGCCACCTGGACCCGCCCGCTGTGCGCGCTGGTCGAGGGCGAGCCGATCACGCCGCTGCAGCACCTGCTGGCCATGACCGACGCCGCCAGCGGCATCTCCGCGGAGCTGGACTGGACCGAGGCCACCTTCGCCAACGTCGACCTCGTCGTCGCCCTGTTCCGCCCACCCGCGGGCGAGTGGCTGGCCATGGACGCGACGACGACGCTGGGCCCGGCCGGCGCGGGCCAGTGCGGCGCCGACCTCTACGACGTCGAGGGGCGGATCGGCCGCTCGGTCGCGTCGCTGTTCGTGGAGCCGCGCTGAGCGTCCTGCCAGGGAGAGCCGGTTGGATGGGGGCGACCAGACGAGGAGAGGAGGACCCGACCTGCCATGCCCCAACTGACCAACCGGCTCGACTGGCTCGCCGGCCGCGGCCTGGAGATCGTGCTGATCATCCTGGGCTCGGTGCTGCTGGCCCGCTTCGTCACCTGGGTGGGCAGGCGGATCACCGACCGCATCGACGCCCGCTCGACCGGCGGTGACGTGCTCGTCCGATCGGAGGCGGCCAAGCACCGCCACTCGCTGACCCAGGTGATCACCTGGTCGCTCGTCGTGCTCGTGTACACGGTGGCGGCCTTCTACGTGCTCGAGCGCCTCGGCGTCCCGGTCACCGGACTGGTCGCGCCGGCCACGGTGCTCGGCGTCGGCCTCGGCTTCGGCGCGCAGCGGATCGTCGGCGACGTCCTGGCCGGGTTCTTCCTCATCACCGAGCGCCAGTACGGCTTCGGCGACGTCGTCTCGATCCAGGTGGTCGGCGGCGGCGACCCGGCCGACGGCACCGTCGAGGACGTCACCCTGCGCATCACCCGGCTGCGCTCGGCCGACGGCGAGGTGGTCACCGTCCCCAACGGGCAGATCGTCAAGGTCGTCAACCTCTCCCGCGACTGGGCCCGCGCCGTGGTCGACGTCCCGGTGCCGACGACGGCCGACGTCAACCGGGTCAACGAGATCCTCCGCGAGGTGGGCCGGCAGGCCTTCGGCGACGCCGGGCTGCGCCGGCTGCTGCTCGACGAGCCCAGCGTCATGGGCGTGGAGAGCATCGACCTCGAGCAGGTCAACGTCCGCGTGGTCGCCCGGACGCTGCCCGGCCGGCAGTTCGAGGTCGGCCGCGACCTGCGGGAGCGGATCGTGCTGGCCTTCCGCCGCGCCGGCCTCACGCTCACCCCGGCCCCACCGCCGGACCCGGCGTCGGGGCCGGCGGGAGGGCCGACCGGGCAGCCGGCGCGGCAGGGAGCCCCGTAGTGACCGTCCCCGGCGCGCCGCGCCCGGACGACCAGCGCGACCCCGACCGCCCGGGGGGCGACCCGGCCGCGCGCGGGCGTTTCGGCCTGTCCCGCGGCTCCCGGGTGCCCGGGCACATCGGCCGCGCGCGCACGTCGACGGTGGTCCTGGCCGTGCTGTTCGTGGGGCTGGGCGTGCTCTACCTTTCCGTCCCCCCGCCGGCCGCGGTCCCGCCCGGTGCCCCCGGCACGCCCAGGACCACCGCGCCGGCACCCGCCCCGGCGACGACCGACGCGCCCACGACGACCGCGCCTCCCACCGACGAGGACGAGGCGCCCACGACGACGACCGGGCCGGGGACGGGCGAGCCGACGCCGACCGACGACCTGCCCACGACGGAGCCCACGGCGCCCGGGGGGACGACGCCCGGGGGGACGACGCCCGGGGGGACGACGCCCGGGGGGACGACGCCCGGGGGGACGACCCAGGAGCCGGCACCGGGGACGAGCGCGCCGGCCACCACCGGCGAGGCGCCGCGGACGACCGTCGGGCCGGCGCCGACACCCGGGACCCCGCCGACCGGCTGACCGGCACGTGGACAGCCGACGTGAACGGCCGTTAACGTCCGGGGTGACCACCCCGCGCACCTCCCGGAGGACGACATGGCAGCCGACGTCGACGCCGCAGCGGAGGTGGCCGCGGCTGCGCCGGCCCCACCCCGCGCCCGGCACGAGGCCCTGGTCGCCGACCTGCGCGAGCGGCTGCGGCAGCGCGCGCTCGGCGGCTCGGGGTCGGCGCGGGCCCGCCACGTCGAGCGCGGCAAGCTGCTCCCCCGCGACCGCGTCGCCCACCTGCTCGACCCCGGCAGCCCGTTCCTCGAGCTCTCGCCGCTGGCCGCCGAGGACATGTACGACGGCGACTCCCCCGGCGCCGGGATCATCACCGGCATCGGCCGGGTCGCCGGGCGGCCGTGCGTCCTCGTCGTCAACGACGCCACGGTCAAGGGCGGCACCTACTACCCGATGACGGTGAAGAAGCACCTGCGGGCGCAGGAGGTGGCGCTGCAGAACCGGCTGCCGTGCGTCTACCTGGTCGACTCCGGCGGGGCGTTCCTGCCGATGCAGGACGAGGTGTTCCCCGACCGCGAGCACTTCGGCCGGATCTTCTACAACCAGGCCACGATGAGCGCCCGCGGCATCCCGCAGGTCGCCGCCGTCCTCGGCTCGTGCACCGCCGGCGGGGCGTACGTCCCCGCGATGGCCGACGAGTCGGTGATCGTCCGCGAGCAGGGCACGATCTTCCTGGGCGGCCCGCCGCTGGTGAAGGCCGCCACCGGCGAGGTGGTCAGCGCCGAGGACCTCGGGGGCGGCGACCTGCACAGCCGCGTCTCCGGGGTCACCGACCACCTGGCCGACGACGACGAGCACGCGCTGGAGATCGTCCGCCGCATCGTCGCGACGCTGGCCCCGCCCGCGCCGCCGGCCTGGGAGGTCGCCCCGCCGCGCGACGCCGTCCGCCCGCAGACCGACCTCTACGACCTGGTGCCGGTCGACCCCCGCACGCCCTACGACGTCCGCGACGTGATCACCACGCTCGTCGACGGCGGCGAGCACCAGGAGTTCAAGGCGCTCTACGGGCCGACGCTGGTGACCACCTTCGCCCGGCTGCACGGGCACCCGGTGGGCATCGTGGCCAACAACGGCGTGCTGTTCGGCGAGTCGGCGCAGAAGGGCGCGCACTTCGTCCAGCTCTGCGACCAGCGGCGCATCCCGCTGCTGTTCCTGCAGAACATCACCGGGTTCATGGTCGGCCGCGACTACGAGGCCGGCGGCATCGCCAAGCACGGCGCCAAGATGGTCACCGCCGTCGCCTGCGCCCGGGTGCCCAAGCTGACCGTCGTCATCGGCGGGTCCTACGGCGCCGGCAACTACTCGATGTGCGGCCGGGCCTACTCCCCCCGCTTCCTGTGGATGTGGCCCAACGCCCGCATCTCGGTGATGGGCGGCGAGCAGGCCGCCTCGGTGCTGGCCACCGTCCGCCGCGACGGGCTGACCGCCCGCGGCACCGACTGGCCCGCCGACGAGGAGGAGGCGTTCAAGGCGCCGGTCCGCGCGCAGTACGAGGCCCAGGGGAACCCCTACTACTCCACGGCGCGGCTCTGGGACGACGGCGTCCTCGACCCCGCCGACACCCGCACCGTCCTCGGCCTGGCGCTGTCCGCGTGCGCCCAGGCCCCCCTCGACGACGTCGCCTACGGCGTCTTCCGGATGTGAGCCGCCATGCCGAAGACGACGCACCTGCCAGAACCGCCGGCCACCGACGATCCGAACGAGTGCGGAGTCGAGCGATGAGCACCTTCGACACCGTCCTCGTCGCCAACCGGGGCGAGATCGCCGTCCGGGTGATCCGCACGCTGCGCCGGCTCGGCATCCGCTCGGTCGCCGTGTACAGCGACGCCGACGCCGACGCGCCGCACGTCCGCGCCGCCGACGTCGCCTACCGCCTGGGCCCCGCCCCGGCCGCGCAGAGCTACCTGTCGGTGCCCCGGGTGGTCGAGGCGTGCCGGGCCACCGGCGCGCAGGCCGTGCACCCCGGCTACGGCTTCCTCTCGGAGAACCCGGCCCTGGCCGCCGCGCTCGCCGACGCCGGCGTGGTCTTCGTCGGGCCGCCGGCCGAGGCGATCCGGGTGATGGGCGACAAGATCGCCGCGAAGAAGACCGTGGCCGCCTCCGGCGTGCCCGTCGTCCCGGGGATCGCCGAGCCCGGCCTTCCCGACGACGACCTCGTGGCCGCGGCGCCGGGCATCGGCTTCCCCGTGCTGGTCAAGCCCTCGGCCGGCGGCGGCGGCAAGGGCATGCGGGTGGTCGAGGACGCCGCGGACCTGCCCGCCGCACTGGTCAGCGCCCGCCGGGAGGCCGCCGCCGCGTTCGGCGACGACACCCTGTTCCTCGAGCGGTTCGTGCACCGGCCGCGGCACGTCGAGGTCCAGGTGCTCGCCGACGCCCACGGCGCCGTCGTCCACCTCGGCGAGCGCGAGTGCAGCCTGCAGCGCCGCCACCAGAAGGTGGTCGAGGAGGCCCCCTCGCCGCTGCTCGACGAGGCCACCCGCGCCCGGATCGGTGCGGCCGCCTGCGCCACCGCGCGCAGCGTCGGCTACACCGGCGCCGGCACCGTGGAGTTCATCGTCTCGGCCGACCGGCCCGAGGAGTTCTTCTTCATGGAGATGAACACCCGCCTGCAGGTCGAGCACCCGGTCACCGAGCTGGTCACCGGCCTGGACCTGGTCGAGCAGCAGCTGCGCGTGGCCGCCGGCGAGCCCCTGGCGTTCGGCCAGGACGACGTCGCGCTGACCGGCTGGGCGATGGAGGCGCGGGTCTACGCCGAGGACCCCGGCCGCGGCTTCCTGCCCACCGGCGGGCGGGTGCTCGCGCTGGCCGAGCCCGCCGGCGCCCGCGTCGACTCCGGCGTCGCGGCCGGCACCGTCGTCGGCTCGGACTACGACCCGATGCTGGCCAAGGTGGTCGCGCACGGCCCCGACCGGGCCACCGCGCTCGCCGCGCTCGACCGGGCGCTGGGCGACACCGCGGTGCTCGGCGTGACCACCAACGTCGGGTTCGTCCGCGCGCTGCTGGCCGAGCCCGACGTGCGCGCCGGGCACCTGGACACCGCGCTGCTCGACCGGGTGGCCGCCTCCTACGCGGTCCCGCCGGTGCCCGACCTCGCCGTCCTCGCCGCCGCCGCGCACCTGTGGCTCACCGCCTGGGCCGCGGCCGACCCGGCCGACCCGTGGAGCGCGCCGAGCGGCTTCCGGCTGGGGGACGCCGCGCCGTTCACCGTCCGGCTCGAGGCCGGCGGCCGGCCGCGCACGGTGGCGCTGACCGGCACGCCGGCCGCGGCCCGCGCCACCCTCGACGGCGCCGACGCCGGGACGCTGTCCTGCGCGGCCGAGGACGGCGGCCTGGCGCTGGTGCGCGACGGTGTGCGGTCCCGCTGCCTGGTCGCCGCCGAGGGAGACGCCGCCGCCGACGGCGACGGCGACGGGCACGGCCTGTTCGTGCACGCCGACGGCGCGGACTGGCCGCTGCGCCGGGCCCGCCGCGTGGTGCTGCGGCCCGACAGCGCCGCGGCGCACCCCCCGGAGCTGACCAGCCCGATGCCCGGCTCGGTGATCGCGGTGCCGGTGACCGACGGACAGGTCGTCACCGCCGGGGAGCCGGTGGTCGTCGTCGAGGCGATGAAGATGGAGCACACGCTGCGCGCCCCGGCCGACGGCGTCGTCGAGCTGCTCGTCGCGGCCGGCGACCAGGTGCGGCTCGACCAGGTGCTCGCCCGGCTCACCCCCGCCTGAGCCGGAGCCCGCTCCGCTAGGGTCGGCGCAGGCTCACGAGAGGCAGCGTCAAGCACCTGGCTGGCTGCCCGGCAACCTCTCTCCGTCCGAGGTGCTCCAGGGGAAGAGCCGGCCGCGCGGCACCCGCCGCCCGGCAGGACGGAGTCCTCCGTGCGCCGCGGGGTCTCCCGAACGAGAGGAGACGGCGCGTGACCGACCCGCAGAGCTGGAGCTTCGAGACCCGGCAGATCCACGCCGGCACCGGCCCCGACCCGACCACCGGCGCCCGCGCCCTGCCCATCTACGCCACGACCGCCTACCAGTTCCGCGACAGCAAGCACGCCGCGGACCTGTTCGCGCTGGCCGAGATGGGCAACATCTACACCCGGATCATGAACCCGACGCAGGACGCGCTCGAGCAGCGCGTGGCCTCGCTGGAGGGCGGCGTCGCGGCGCTCGCGGTGGCCAGCGGCATGGCGGCGGAGACGCTGGCGCTGCTCAACGTCGCCGAGGCCGGCAGCCACGTCGTCGCCTCGGCGTCGCTGTACGGCGGCACCTACAACCTGCTGCACCACTCGCTGCCCAAGCTCGGCGTCGAGGTGTCCTTCGTCGAGGACCCCGACGACCCGCAGAGCTGGCAGTCGCTGGTGCGCGAGAACACCACGGCGCTCTACGGGGAGTCGATCGGCAACCCGAAGGGCGACGTCCTCGACATCGCCGCCGTCGCGGAGGTGGCCCACCGCAACGGCGTCCCGCTGATCGTGGACAACACCATCGCCACGCCGTTCCTCGTGCGGCCGCTGGAGCACGGTGCCGACGTCGTCGTCCACTCGGCGACGAAGTACCTCGGCGGGCACGGCACCGCGATCGCCGGCGTCATCGTCGACGGCGGCACGTTCGACTGGACGTCGGGGAGGTTCCCCGGGTTCACGACGCCGGACCCGACCTACCACGGCGTGGTCTACGCCGACCTCGGCGCCCCGGCCTACGCGCTCAAGGCCCGCGTGCAGCTGCTGCGCGACCTCGGCCCGGCGATCAGCCCGTTCAACGCCTGGCTGGTCGTGCAGGGCATCGAGACGCTGTCGCTGCGCATGGAGCGGCACGTGGCCAACGCCCAGCGGGTGGCGGAGTTCCTCGAGGCGCACGACGAGGTCGAGTCGGTGCACTACGCCGGCCTGCCGTCCTCGCCGTGGCACGCCGCCCAGCAGCGCTACGCCCCGCGCGGCGCCGGCGCGGTGCTGGCCTTCGAGATCCGCGGTGGCGTCGAGGCCGGCCGGCGCTTCGTCGAGGCGCTGGAGCTGCACAGCCACGTGGCCAACATCGGCGACGTCCGCAGCCTGGTGATCCACCCGGCCTCGACCACGCACTCGCAGCTCACGCCCGAGGAGCAGCAGACCACCGGGGTCACGCCCGGGCTGGTGCGCCTGGCCGCCGGGCTGGAGGGGATCGACGACATCCTCGCCGACCTCGAGGCGGGGTTCCGCGCGGCCAAGGGGGCGTGATGACGGGGGTGCGGGACGTCCCGGCGTCCCGCACCCCGCCGCGCACCGGCGGGTGGCGCGACGGCGACCCCGCCGGGGACCGGCTGTTCCTCGACCTGGACGGACCGGTCCGCCTCGAGCGCGGCGGGGTGCTGCCCGGCGTCCGGGTCGCCTACGAGACCTGGGGGACGCTCGCGCCCGACGGCGGCAACGCGGTGCTCGTCGAGCACGCGCTGACCGGCGACAGCCACGTCACCGGGCCGGCCGGGCCCGGGCACCCGACCGCGGGCTGGTGGGCGCCGCTGGTCGGGCCGGGGGCGCCGCTGGACACCGGGCGGCTCTTCGTCGTCTGCGCCAACGTGCTCGGCGGCTGCCAGGGGACGACGGGGCCGTCCTCGACCGCGCCCGACGGCGCCCCGTGGGGCGCGCGCTTCCCCGAGGTGACCGTCGGCGACCAGGTGCTGGTGGAGGCCGCGCTGGCCGACGCGCTCGGCGTCCGCCGGTGGGCCGCCGTCGTCGGCGGGTCGATGGGCGGGATGCGGGCGCTGGAGTGGGCGGTGGCGCTGCCCGAGCGGGTCGCCGGGGTGCTCTTCCTCGCCTCCGGCGCGGCCGCGACCGCCGACCAGATCGGCACGCAGACGACCCAGCAGGCCGCGATCCGCGCCGACCCGGTCGCCGGGCTCGGCGTCGCCCGGCGGATCGCGCAGCTCACCTACCGCAGCCCGGTCGAGCTGGAGGAGCGGTTCGGGACGACCGTGCAGGACGACGGCCGCTTCGCCGTCGTCTCCTACCTCGACCACCACGCCGACAAGCTCGCCCGCCGCTTCGACGCCGGCAGCTACGTGGTGCTCACCGAGGCGATGAACACCTGGGACGTCGGCCGCGGCCGGGGCGGGATCGAGGCCGCGCTGTCGCGGGTGACCGCGCGGGTCGTCGTCGCCGGGGTGGACAGCGACCGGCTCTACCCGCTGGAGCTGCAGCAGCGGGTGGCCGACGCGCTCGGCGTCCCGCTGCGGGTGGTGTCCTCTCCGCACGGGCACGACGGCTTCCTCGTCGAGGCCGGCGCCGTCGGTGCGCTGGTGCGCGAGCTGCTCGGCACCTGACCCCTCTCCGCGAGATCTGCACACTCGTGGCTCCCGGGACCCCGGAAGCCACGAGTGTGCAGATCTCGCCCGGGGAAGACTGGCGTGCGTGAGCGACGACGACCTCGACGCCCTGCGCCTGGCCTGCGACCGCGCGCTGAGCGGCCACGGACCGGTGCGCGCCGCGGACCTGCTGGCCACGATCCCCGCGGACACGGCGGTCGACCGGTACGGCGCGGGCGGGGTGGTCGCCGAGCTCGAGAGCGAGGTCGCGCAGGTGCTGGGCAAGCCGGCCGCGGTCTACCTGCCCAGCGGGACCATGGCCCAGCAGTCGGTGCTGCGTGTGCACGCCGGGCGCAGCCGCCGGGAGACGGTCGTGGGCCATCCCGAGTGCCACCTGTTCCGCCACGAGGGGGGTGCGCTGGCGCGGCTGCAGGGCCTGGTCGAGCGCCCGGTCGGCGACCGGCACCGGATGCTGCTGCGCGCCGACCTCGACGACGTGGCCGAGCCGCCGGCCGCGCTGGTGGTGGAGCTGCCGCAGCGCGACCTCGGCGGGCCGCTACCGCCCTGGGACGACGTGGTCGCGCAGGCCGCGTGGGCGCACGACCGGGGCACGGTCGCGCACCTCGACGGCGCGCGGCTGTGGGAGGCCGCCGCCGGGTACGGCCTCCCGCCGTCCGACGTCGCGGCGCCCTTCGACACCGTCTACGTCAGCTTCTACAAGGGCGTCGGCGCGCTGGCCGGGTGCGCGGTGGCCGGGCCGGCCGACGTCGTCTCCGAGGTCCGGGAGTGGCGCCGGCGGATGGGCGGCACGCTGTTCGGCCTGTGGCCCGGCGCCGCCTCGGCGCTGACCTGCCTGCGCCGCCGGCTGCCGCTGTTCCCCGCCTACCTCGAGTGCGCGCGGGAGCTGGCCGGCGCCGTGCGCGACCTGCCCGGCGTGCGGGTGGTCCCCGACCCGCCGGAGACGCCGATGCTCCACCTGCTGCTGTCGGCCACGCCGGACGCCTTCCGCGCCGCCGCCCGCGCGCTGGCCGAGGAGGGGCTGTGGACCTGGGCGGAGCCGGGGATCACCGGCGACCCCACCGTGGTGCGCGTGGAGCTGTCGGTGGGCGACGCGACCCTGGCCCTGTCCTCCGGGGAGGTCCGCGCCGCCGTCGCCCGCCTGGCCGGCGCGGTGTGAAGCCGCGAGATCTGCACACTGGCGGCCTCCGCGGCACGGGGGACCGCGAGTGTGCAGATCTCGCGGACGGACCTAGTCGGCCGCGTCGCCCGGGGTGTAACCGGCCGGGGGCAGCGGACGCCGCACCACCGGCCGCACCTTCCGCGCCGCGGGCAGCCGCTCGGTGTAGCTCTGCGCGTTGAGCCGGATGTGGGTGAGGTCGTCCTCGGTGGCCTGCCGGATCACCTTCGCGGGCACGCCGGCCACCAGCGAGCCCGGCGGCACCTGCGTCCCCTGGGTGACGACGGCGCCCGCGGCCACGATCGAGCCCGACCCGATGTGGGCGCCGTTCATCACCACGCTGCCCATGCCGACCAGCACGTCGTCGTCGACCCGGGCGCCGTGCAGCACGACCCGGTGCCCGACGGTGACCCCGCGGCCGACGACGAGCGGGAACCCCGGGTCGGCGTGCAGGGTGCTGCCGTCCTGCACGTTCGAGCCCTCGCCGATCTCGATGACCTCGACGTCGGCCCGGGCCACCGCGCCGTACCAGATGCTCGAGCGCGGTCCCATGGTCACCGCGCCGACCACCACCGCCGTCGGTGCGACGAAGGCCTCGTCGTCGATGGCCGGGGCGCCGAACGGCAGTTCCGCGATGTAGTTGTCCGCCACGGCGTCCACCCCAGCACACCTCGGCTCCCCGCGGGCAGACTCACCCCGTGCCCGCCCCGCTGCCGCCGCTGCCCACCACCGTCGTCGGGAGCCTCCCCCAGCCCGGGTGGCTCATCGACCGCGACCGCCTGGCGCACCAGTTCCCGCCCCGGGTGCGCGCCCGGGAGCTGTGGCGGCCGGCTCCCGAGCTGCTCGAGGAGGCGCAGGACGACGCGACGCTGCTGGTCCTGCGCGCCCAGGAGGCGGCCGGCCTCGACGTCGTGGGCGACGGCGAGCAGCGGCGGGAGTCCTACTCCAACCACTTCGCCACGGCACTCGAGGGCGTCGACGTCGACACCCCCGGCACGGTGGTCAACCGGTCGGGGAAGCCGATCCCGGTGCCGCGGGTGGTCGGCGAGATCCGCCGGCGCGGCCCGATCCAGGCGCGCGACGTGCGCTTCCTGCGCGCGCACACCGACCGGGCCGTGAAGATCACGCTGCCCGGCCCGTTCACGATGGCGCAGCAGGCGGCCGACGAGCACTACGGCGACGACCGGGCGCTCGCGCTGGCCTACGCCGACGTCGTCCGCGAGGAGGTCGCCGACCTGTTCGCCGCCGGCGCCGACGTCGTCCAGATCGACGAGCCGTGGCTGCAGGCGCGGCCCGAGGTGGCCCGCCGCTACGGAGCGGAGGCGGTGACCCGGGCGGTGGAGGGCGCGCCCGGCCCGGTGCACCTGCACCTGTGCTTCGGCTACGCGGCGATGGTCGCCGAGCGCCCGGAGGGCTACTCGTTCCTGCCCGAGCTCGCCGACACCCCGGTGGACACCGTGTCGGTGGAGACCGCCCAGTCGCACCTGGACCCCGCGTCGCTGCGGCCGCTGCGCGGCAAGGGGATCGCGCTGGGCGTGCTGGACCTCTCCACGCCGGAGGTGGAGACGCCGGAGGTGGTCGCCGACCGCGTCCGGCGCGCGCTCGACGACGTGGACGTCACCCGGCTCGTGCTCTCCAGCGACTGCGGCCTGAAGTACCTGCCGCGGGCCTCCGCCGAGGGCAAGATGCGTGCCCTCGCCGAGGCGGCCGGCATGCTGCGCGCGGAGCTGACGTGAGGGACCGGCAGGGGCCAGGATCGCCGTCGTGACCGTGCCGACCGACCTGCCGGTGCTGGCCTTCCCCGATCGGGCCGCGCTCGAGGCGTGGCTGGAGGCCGAGCACGCCACCGCCCCCGGCTGCTACGTGCGGCTGGCGAAGAAGGGCGCCGGGGTGCCCTCGGTGACCCAGGCGGAGCTGGTCGAGTCGCTGCTGTGCTTCGGCTGGATCGACGGCCGGGTCAACCGGCTCGACGAGCACTCCTACCTGGTGCGGGTCACCCCGCGGCGTCCGCGCAGCGTGTGGTCGCAGAAGAACGTCGCCGCCGTCGCCGAGCTCACCGCGGCCGGCCGGATGCGCCCGGCCGGCCTCGCCCAGGTGGAGGCGGCCCGGGCCGACGGCCGCTGGGACCGCGCCTACGCCGGCGCGGCCACCATCACCGTGCCCGACGACCTCGCCGCCGCCCTGGCCGCCGAGCCGGCCGCACAGGAGGCGTTCGCGGGGCTCGACGCCACCAACCGCTACGCGGTGCTCCACCGGGTGCACACCGCGGCCACCCCGGCCACGCGGGCGAAGCGGGTCGCCGCGGTCGTCACGATGCTGGCGGAGGGTCGCCGGCCGCACCCGGCCGCTCCTGCCAGAAGCGGCCGTCGCGCCACCGCCACAGGAGCATGAGCAGCACGCCGGCGACCACGACCCCGACGCCGATGACCAGCGGCGGGCCCAACCCGAACCACGCCTGCCCGCCGTAGCTGTTCGCCGGGTCGGCGAGGTCGCGCGCCGAGAGGACGAGCAGCCACAGCAGCACCGCCGCGCCGGCCACCGGCCCGATCCCGAGCAGCAGCAGGTCGCGCGCGCTGCGGGTCAGCCGCCGGCGGAACCACCAGGCGCAGGCCAGCCCGGTGAGCGCGTAGTACAGCGCGATGAGCAGCGACAGCGCGGTGATGGAGTCCAGCAGCGCGTTCTCGCTGACCAGGTGCACGCCGACGTACCAGGCCACCGCCACGCCGGCGACCCACCAGGTCGACACGTCCGGCGTCCGGTACCGCTCGGACACCGAGCCGAACGGGGCCGGCAGCGCCGCCCGCCGGGCCATGGACAGGGCCGTGCGCGACGCCGGGATGATCGTCGTCTGCGTGGAGGCGATCGCCGAGGTGGCGACGGCGAGCAGCACCACCCAGTCCCAGCCGCCGAGCACGTCGGTGGACAGCAGCGCGAACACCGCCTCCTCCTCGTCGGCGTTGCCGGCCAGGAAGCCGGTGCCGGCGAAGGAGACGACGGCGACCGCGACGCCGAGGTAGGTCAGCAGCAGGACGACGGTGGCGAGCACCCCGGCCCGCCCGGGCGCACGCAGCGGGTCGCGGGTCTCCTCGGTGAGGTTGACCGCCGATTCCCAGCCCCAGAACGCGAAGACGCCGAGCAGCAGCCCGCCGGTCAGCGCCGCGCCGCCGGCGCCGGAGGGGTCCAGCCAGCTCCAGGACGGCACCAGCCCACCGGAGGGCGTGTCGCCGCGCACCCCGCGGACGACGGCGACGACGGCGAACACCGCCAGCGCCAGCGTCTGGGCCAGGATCAGCCCGTTCTGCAGCCGGGCGGAGAGCTCGGTGCCCAGCACGCACAGCGCGGACATCCCCACGACGAGCGCCACGCTGAGCGCCACGACCAGCGGCGTGGAGGCCTCCCAGGAGTCCAGCCCGAGGGCCAGCAGGGTGAAGCGGACGCCGACCTCGGCCAGCGACCCGAGCACCAGGACGCCGGTCGTCGTGATGGCCCAGCCGCCGATCCAGCCGGTGGTCGGGCCGAAGGCGTGGGTGACCCAGGAGAACGTCGTCCCGCAGTCGGGGTCGGCCCGGTTGAGCGCGGCGAACGCCCCGGCGATGAGCAGCATGGGGACGAAGGAGGCCAGCACGACCCCGGGGGCGTGCACGCCGACCAGCGCCACGACCGGCCCGATCACCGCCGCCAGCGAGTACGCCGGCGAGGTCGCGGCCAGGCCGATGACCAGCGCGTCGAGGAAGCCGATCGCCTCCGGGCGCAGGGCCGGCTGCGGTCGCTGCGCTGCCCGGGTCACCGGCGGCACGTTACGGCGCCGTCGTTCAGGCGATGCGGACGGCGCCCCGGTAGCCGGACTGGTCGACGCTGGTCACCGCGACCGGTGAGCCGAAGGTGCGGGCGTGCACCATCTTGCCGTCGCCGACGTAGATCCCCACGTGGCTGATCGGTGCGTAGAAGTAGACGATGTCGCCGGGCTCGAGGTCGGCCCGGGCGACCGGCGTCCCCAGCTGGGCCTGCGCGCCGCTGGAGTGCGGCAGCGAGATCCCCGCCGCGGCGTAGGCGTACTGGGTGAGCCCGGAGCAGTCGAACCCGTCCGGGCCGGAGGAGCCCCACACGTAGGGGTCGCCGAGCTGGGCCAGGGCGGTCTGCACCGCGACGGCGGCGGCCGGCCCGGGAGCGGCGGCGACCGCGTCCGCGGTGGACGGCGCGGTGAGCGTCGGCCCGGCCAGCGCGGCGGTGACCGTGGCCTGCTCGGCGGCCGAGAGCCGGGTGAAGTCGGCCTCGTAGGCGTCGACCTGCTGCTGCACCTGGGTCTGCTGGTCGTGCAGCGCGGCCAGCGCCGCGGCGGCCTCGGCACCGGCGGCGTCGGCCGCCGAGCGGGCCTGCTCGGCGGCGGCCTGGGCGGCGGCCACCTCCGCGAGCACCCCCTCGGTGTGGTCGGCGATGAGGTCCAGGGTGGTCATCTGGGCGATCAGGTCGTCGGCGGAGTCGCTGGCGAGGAAGGCGGCCACCCGCGACCGCGTGCCACCCGTGTAGCCGGTCTGCGCGATCGCGCGGATGCGCGGTCCGTACTCGGCCAGCGTGGTCTCGGCCTGTGCGGCGGCCCGCTCGGCGTCGGTGGCGGCCTGCTGCCGGGTCTGCACGGTCAGCTCGGCCTGGTGCACCTGCTCGTCGAGCGCGGTGAGCCGGCGGCCGGTCTCCTCGACCAGCCGGGCGGCCTGATCGGCGGTCACGGGTGCGGTCGAGGTCGTGGGTGCGGCCGAGGCGGGGGCGGGGGCGAGCACGAGGGCCAGCAGGCCGGTGGTGGCGACGGCCACAACCGACCAGCGGCGGCCCGTCGTCCGGTTGCGCTGCACGTCCGCCGTCCCCCCTGCCGCCGGTGGCGGCCCCCGTTGATCCACACGGACCGTAGGGAGGTGGTGACCAGAGGGTGAGGGCGGCGCGCGGGCTCCCCCGCGGGGGAGGGCGCACCCGTCACACCCGTCCCGGGAGGTGCCGGCCGCCCCGCGGCCGGCCGGTCCGGTCAGGAGCGGGTGCTGCGGCGGCGGTCGGGGGCCATGGGCACCAGCAGGTCGGCGACCGCGCCGGTGACGAAGGAGTAGAGGGCCTTGCCCGCGACGTCGACGACCTGGTCGCGGCGCGACCAGGTCCACGGCGGGTTGCCGACCCCGGTGGCGTTCTCCAGGGTCTGGTCGGTGGCCAGCCGGACCGAGGTGTGCCAGGCCGAGGCGCGCCAGCCGCGCAGCCCGCTGGCCGACCAGACGCCGCGCAGCGCGCCGACGGTGGCACCGGTGCCCCAGTGCATGACGTGGTTGACCACCGGGGGGCGGGCCGACTCGGGCAGCCGCCGGCCGGTGGTGAGGGCGATCAGGGTGCGGCCGGGCACGTAGCTGTCCGGCCGCCCGGTCACCTGCTGCTCGACCTTCTCGGCCAGGGTCATCGCCGCGGTGCCGGCCAGTCCGGCCAGGGCGCCGCGCAGCGCCGCTCGTCCCAACACGGGGCACTCCTACCCCGGGACGCACCTCCTGCGAACGCGCTCGCGCGAGCGGGGTACTCCGCCCGGGTCGGTGACGCGCTGGAACGGCCCCCGTGCAGGGTCCCGCGCCGAGCCTGCGGGGCGTGGGGGGCACGGGCGGCCCCGTCCAGAGGCTCGCCGCGAGCTTGCGAGCGGTGAGGGGGACGGGGTCCTTGCATCAGCCGGCGAGGGGCTCCTCGGCGTCGAGCCCGGACAGCCGCTCCAGGTCGCGGAGGACCGCGGAGAGCTCGTCGGCGGTCCAGGGCTCGCAGCAGTCGCAGCCGTCCTCGCGGAAGCTGCGCAGGCCCAGCGTGCCGCCGGACTGGTCCTCGTCGATGGCCAGGCGCCCGGCGACCGGGGACCGGTGGCAGGGGCACGAGGAGGCGCACAGGCCGATGCCCCACCCGGAGACGACGACGGTGTTGCCGTCGTCCCAGATCCGGCCCACCTGGAAGACGGAGGGCTTCTGGCTGCGGGTCATGAGGCGCTCCCCTCGACGCCCCCGTCCCGGGGGGCCTGCTGCGGTCGCCCGAAAGTTAATCGGGAGACCGCGTTTGAGGACAGCAGCCGTGCGGTATCGAGCGAGGTTTCGGCGCGCGTCGTCACACCCGCCCCAGGCGCCGCGACTCAGACGTCGGTCACGCGGAGCCCGGCGTGGGCCTTGTAGCGGCGGTTGACGCTGATCAGGTTGGCGGTCAGCGCCTCGACCTGGTGAGCGTTGCGCAGCCGGCCCGCGTAGACCCCGCGCATCCCCGGGATGGTGCCGGCCAGCGCCTGCACCAGGTCGGTGGCCTCGCGGTCCTCTCCCAGCACCAGGACGTCGGTGTCCAGGGTGGTCACCTCGGGGTCCTCGAGCAGGACGGCGCTGACGTGGTGGAACGCGGCCACCACCCGGCTGTCGGGCAGCAGCGCCGCGGCCTGCTCGGCGGCCGACCCCTCGGCGACGGCGAGGGCGAACGCCCCCCGCCCGTCGAAGCCCAGCGGGTTCACGCAGTCGACGACGAGCTTGCCGGCGAGGTCCGCGCGCAGGCCGGCGAGCAGGTCGGCGTGCCCGTCCCAGGGCACCGCGACCACGACCACGTCGCCGGCGCGGGCGGCGCCGCCGTTGTCCTCCCCCGTGACGTCCCCGCCGGTGGCCGCGGCCAGGTCGGCGGCGGCGGCCTGCGCGCGCCCGGCGTCGCGGCTGCCCAGCACGACGCGGACGCCGGCCGCGGCGAACCGCCGCGCCAGGCCCCGCCCCTGCGGGCCGGTGCCGCCGAGCACCGCCACGGTCAGGCCCTCGGGCAGGGTGGTGCCGCTCGCCTCGGTCATCCGTGCCTCGGTCACCCGACGCCTCCTCGCCGCGCTCCCCGGTGGAGCACCCGGGCGGACGCTAACGGTCGCCTCCGCGCAATCGATGCGCAGGGTTCGTCGGGGCCGGCGCCTCGGCCCCGATCGCCCGCACCCAGACGGTGGTCAGCGTCCGCAGCAGCGCGTCGCGGTCGAACTCGCGGCCGAGGGTGAGCCACACGTAGCAGGTGTGGTCGACCATCGCGCCGAGCACCTCGGCGGCCAGCACCGGGTCCAGCGACCGGTCGGCGACGCCGGCCTCCTGCTGGTGGGCGATGCCGCGGGCGGCGCGCTCGACGAACGCCTCGCGGACCTGCAGCCGCAGGTGCCGGAGCTCGGGGGTGAACGTCCCGACCTGCTCGACGAGCGCGATGATCCGGGCCCGCGGACGGTAGGCGTCGACGAACCGCTCCATCGCGGCGTACGCCCGCTCGTACGGGGTCCCGCCGTGCGCGTCGGCCCGCAGCGCGACCAGCATCTCGCCGACGACGCCGGTGGCGACGGCCTGGAAGACGGCGTCCTTGGAGTCGAAGTACGTGTAGAAGGTGCCCTGGGCCACACGTGCCTCGGCGACGATGTCGGCCACCCGGGTGTCGAGGAACCCGCGCCGCTCGAACACGCGCCGGGCGGCGTCGAGCAGGGCGGCCTTGCGCGCCTGGCCCCTGCCGGTCAGCGGCCCGGCCTCACGGCGCTCCTGCTGCCCGGCGCCGCCCGCCGCGCCCACGGCCGGTCCCCGGGGTGCGCTCACCGGCCGCCCTCCCCCGGCCCGGGGTCGTCGCGTAGCCCGGAGTCGTCGCGTATCCCGGGGTCGTCGCGGCCCAGCTGCGCGCGGCCGCGCTCGAGCAGGCCGGCGCGCCGGCGCTCCACCTCGGCCGGGTCGTGGCGCGCCGCCCACTCCGCGGCGGTGGCCGCCTCGACGGCGAACCCCTCACCGACGGCGGCGGCCTCGACGTCGCGGTAGGAGCGCAGCAGCCGGCGGACGGCGGCGCGGTCGTTGCCGGCGATCGTCGCGGCCAGCCGGTGCGCGGCGGGCAGCAGCTCGGCGTGCGGCACCACCTCGGTGACCAGGCCCGCGCGCAGCGCCCCGGCGGCGTCGAGGTGGTCGCCGGTGAGGCTCATCCGGCGGGCCAGGCCGCGGCCGACGGCCAGCGGCAGCAGCACCGTCAGCCCCCAGCCGGGCAGGATCCCGACCCGGGCGTGGGTGTCGGCGAAGCGCGCTCGCTCGGAGGCGACCAGGACGTCGCAGTGCAGCGCCAGCTCCAGGCCGCCGGTGACCGCCGGGCCGTTGACCGCGCCGACCACGGGCGTGGACAGCCGCGCCCAGGGCTGCCAGGACGGCCGTCCGTCGTCAGCGTCGGCGGAGGCGCCGGCGGAGGGGTCGATCGCGCCGCCGCCCAGCTGCCGCAGGTCCAGCCCGGCGCAGAACGCGGGGTCGGCGCCGGTGAGGACGACGGCGCCGACGCCCTCGTCGGCGTCCAGGGCCGCCATCGCCTCCCGCAGCCGGGCCAGCAGCCCGGGCGAGAGCGCGTTGCGGACCCCGGGCCGGTGCAGCGTGACGGTCGCGACCGGGCCGTCCCGCTCGACGAGGACGACGTCGGGCTCGGTCATCGCGGTCAGGCCGGCTCGAGGACGGCGTCGGCCAGCCGCGCGGCGGCCGCAGCCCGCCCGCCGAGCAGCGCCGCGTCGCTGACCGCGCGCTTGTAGTGCAGGTGGGTCGGGTGCTCCCAGGTGAAACCGATGCCGCCGTGCACCTGGACGGTGCCCCTGGCCACCCGCAGGTGGGCCTCGGTGGTGACCACGGTGGCCAGGTCGGCGGCCAGGCCGGGGTCGTCGGTGCCCTCGTCGGCGGCCCACGCCGCGTGGTAGGCCGCCGAGCGGGCGTGCTCGACGTCGACGAGCATGTCCGCGCAGCGGTGCTTGACCGCCTGGAACGAGCCGATCGGCCGGCCGAACTGCAGCCGGGTGCGGGCGTGCTCGACCGCGGAGTCCAGCAAGCGCTGGGCACTGCCGACGGCGGCCGCGGCGAGCACGACGGCGGCGGTGCGGCGGGCGGTGGCGACGGCGTCCGCGGCGTCCGCCGCGGACCCGGCCGGGCGGGCCGGGACGCCGTCGAACCGCAGCCGGGCCTGCCGGCGGGTGAGGTCGAGACCGGACTGCACCTCGCGGGTCAGCCCGGGCGCGTCGCCGTCGACCAGGTACAGCGCCGGGCCGTGCTCGCCGGCGGCCAGCACGAGCAGCGCGTCCGCAGCCGCGCCGTCGAGGACGTGCGCCTGCCCGCCGGTCAGCGTGCCGCCGTCGGCGGTCACCGACGGCTGCGCCGGCGCCCAGCCGCCGCGGTCGTCGGTGGCCGCCAGCGCGAGCACCGTCGAGCCGTCCAGGACGCTGGGCAGCAGCTCGGCGGCGAGGGCGGCATCGCCGCCGACCAGCAGCGCCGGGACGGCGAGGGCGACGGTGCCCAGCAGCGGCCCGCCCAGCAGGGTGCGGCCGGTCTCCTCGGCCAGCAGCGCCAGCTCGACCAGCCCCGCGCCGGCGCCGCCGTGCTCCTCGGGGACGGCGAGGCCGAGCAGCCCGACGTCGGAGCCCAGCCGCCGCCAGACGGCGCGGTCGAAGCCCTCCGGCGTCCCCATGAGGCGGCGGACCTCCGCCTCCGGGGAGGAACGGGTGCAGACGTCGCGGGCCACCTCGCGCAGGGCCCGCTGCTCGGCGGTGAACTCGAACTCGACCACGGGTCGGTCCTCTCGGGTCAGGACGTGCCGCCGTCGACGACGACGCGCTGGTCGGGGACGGAGGCGCGAGCGCGCTCAGCCACGGGGGACCTCGCGCCACGGTCGGTTCGTGTCGGCCCGGGGCTCGCCGGGCAGGCCCAGCAGCCGCTCGCCGAGGATGTTCCGCAGCACCTCCGAGGTGCCGCCCTCGATGGTGTTGGCGCGCGAGCGGAGGAACGCCCGCTGCACGTCCCCGACGCCGGCGAGCTCGTCGGTGGCGTCGTCGACGCCGTCCGGCGGGTCGTAGGAGCCGTAGAGGGTGGCCTCGATGCCGAGCAGGTCCATGCAGAAGTCGTAGACGGCCTGGTTGAGCTCGGCGCCGACCAGCTTCCCGATGCTGCCCTCGGGCCCGACGGGCCGGTCGCCGCTCTCCACCCGCTGCCGCTCGCCGGTGAGCCGGGCGGCGTCGGCCTGCGCGAACAGCACGGTGAGCCGCTCGCGCAGCGCCGGGGTGCGCAGGTCGGGCCGCTCGCGCCACAGCCGCAGCGCCGTGCCGATGCTGCCGCTCCCCCGCCGGCTGCTGCCGCCGCCGATGGCGCGCCGCTCGTTCATCAGCGTGGTCATCGCGACCCGCCAGCCCTCGCCGACGCCGCCGAGCCGGTGGGCGTCGGGGATGCGGGCGCCGTCGAGGTGGACCTCGTTGAACTCCGCGGCGCCGGTCATCTGCCGCAGCGGGCGGACCTCGACGCCGGGGTCGGTCATGTCCAGCACGAAGTAGGTCAGCCCGCGGTGCTTGGGGACGTCGGGGTCGGTGCGGGCGAGCAGCAGCGCGCGGCGGGCCCGGTGGGCGAGGCTGGTCCACACCTTCTGCCCCCCGACCACCCACGTGTCGCCGTCGAGGACCGCGCGGGTGGCCAGCCCGGCGAGGTCGGAGCCGGCGCCGGGCTCGCTGAACAGCTGGCACCACAGCTCCTCGCAGGTGGCCAGCGGGCGCAGCAGCTGCGCGGCGACCTCGGGCCGGGCGTGCTCGACGACGGTGGGCGCGGCCATGCCGTAGCCGATGGGGTTGAGCGCGAAGGGCACCGGCCCGCCGGCGCCCTGCAGGATCGAGTCGGCGAGGTCCTGCAGGCCGGCCTCGACGCCGAGCCCGCCCGAGCCGCGGGGGAAGTGCACCCACGCCAGACCGGCGTCGAAGCAGGCGCCGAGGAACTCCGCCCGCGGGGTGGCCGCCGGTGGGTGCTCGGCGACGACGCGGCGGGCGGTCTCGGCCACCAGCTCGCGGTGGGTGGCGGCGGCGGTGGTGGTCACGCTGACCTCCGGGGTCTCTCGGGCAGCTCGGTCAGGCGTCGCGGAAGACGGGGTCGCGGCGGCCGCGGAAGGCGAGGGCGGCCTCGTCGGCGTCGCGGGTGTAGGTGGTGAGGATCTGCGTGCGGTTCTCCAGGTCGATACCCGCCTGCAGGCTGCCCACCTCGAGCTGGCTCCACATGACCTCCTTGGTCATGCGCACGCCCATCGGCGAGTTGGCCAGCACCGCCCGGGCGGTCTCCAGCGCGGCGTCGAGCACCTCGCCGTCGGGGACGACGCGGCTGACCAGGCCGGTGCGGTCGGCCTCGGCGGCGTCGACGACCCGGCCGGTCAGCAGCATCTCGAAGGCCCGGGACGCCCCGACCAGCCGCGGCAGCAGCCAGCTGACGCCGATGTCGCAGCCGGAGAGGCCGATGCGGACGAAGGCGACGCCGAACCGGGCGCCGGCCGCCGCGATCCGGACGTCGGAGGCCAGCGCCAGCGCCAGTCCCCCGCCGGCCGCCGGGCCGTTGACCGCGGCGACCACCACCTGCGGCAGCGCCCGCAGCTTGGGCACCAGCGCGGCGATGTGCTTCTGCAGCGCCAGCCGGCGCTGCGGGCTGTCGGCCTCGCCCCGGCGGTCGGTGCCGCCCATGTCGTAGGCGGTGAGGTCCAGGCCGGCGCAGAAGCCGCGGCCGGCGCCGGTGAGCACCAGCACCCGCACCGACGGGTCGCCGGCCAGCCGGTCGAGGGTGGCGTGCAGCTCCAGCAGCAGGTCCGGGGAGAGGGCGTTGAGCCGCTCGGGCCGGTCGAGGGTGAGCACCGCGATGCCGGGCTCCGGGTGCTCCAGGCGCAGGGGGGTGGTCACGGGCGTCTCCGTCGGCGGGTGGGGTGCCTCAGCGGCCGGTGAAGCGCGGCTCGCGCTTGCCGTGGAAGGCGGCGACGGCCTCGGCGAAGTCGTCGGTGCCGACGTTGACCTCCTGGCTGCGCGCCTCGTCCTCCAGCGCGCGCTCCAGGCCGACCTCGAAGGAGTCGGTGAGCATCCGCTTGGACTGCCGCAGCGCCACCGGCGGCCCGGCGGCCAGCCGCGCGGCGAGCGCGGCCACCGCGGCGTCGAGCTGCGCGGGCGGCACGACCTCGCGCACCAGGCCGGCCTCGAGCGCCTCCGCGGCCCCGATGACCTCGCCGAGCAGCACCAGCTCCTTGGCCCGGCGCAGGCCGACCAGCCGGGGCAGCAGCCACGAGCCGCCGAAGTCCACCGACAGGCCGCGGCGCACGAAGATCTCGGAGAACCGGGCCCGGTCGCTGGCGATGACGAAGTCGCAGCCCAGCGCCAGGTTCATGCCCGCGCCCACGGCCACGCCGTCGACCCGGGCAATCGTCGGCACCGGCAGGCGGTGCAGCGCCAGGCAGGCGGCGTTCACCACGGCCATGCCGGCCATCGGGGCCCGCGGCCGGTCGCTGTCGGCGGAGAGGTCGGCGCCGGCGCAGAAGTCGGTGCCCGCACCGGTCACTACCAGCACCCGCGCGTCGGAGCGGGACAGCTCGACGAGGACCTCGCCCAGCAGGCGCCAGGCCTCGGGCGTCATCGCGTTCTTCCGCCGCGGGTCGGCCAGGGTCAGCGTCGCGACGTCGCCGTCCCGGGTGAGCGCGACCGGCGGGGCGCCGTCGGGGCTCACAGGTCGGCCGCCAGCTGCTTGAGCTGCTCGACGGTGCGCAGCCGGTCGGCCGGGTCGGGCTGCACCAGGGAGGTCATCAGCGTGGTGACGCCGGCGTCCCGCAGCGCCGCCAGCCGCTCGGCCACCCAGCCGCGGGGACCGACCAGCGAGGTGGCCTCGACCATCTCGGCCGGCACGGCCGCGGCGGCCTCCTCCTTGCGCCCGGACAGGTAGAGGTCCTGGACGGTGGCGGCGGCCTCGGCGAAGCCGTAGCGGACGGTCAGCTCGTTGTAGAAGTTCCTGCCGCGGGCGCCCATGCCGCCGATGTAGAGCGCCAGGTCGGCCCGGGACCGCTCCCGGACGTGCTCGAGGCCCTCCCCGATCGCGCACGGGACGCCGACGCGGACGTCGAGCGGCCCCAGCGCCGGGTCCCGCTTCGCCAGCCCGGCCTCCAGGGACGGGCCCCAGATCTCGGCCGCCCGCTCGGGGACGAAGAAAATCGGCTCCCAACCCTCGGCGATCTCCGCGGTCATCTCGACGTTCTTCGGGCCGATCGAGGCCAGCGCGATCGGGATCCGCTCCCGCACCGGGGTGTTGATCAGCTTGAGCGGCTTGCCCAGGCCGGTGCCCTGGTCGGCGGGGAGCGGGATCGCGTAGTGCTTCCCCTCGTACACCACGCGCTCGCGGCGCCAGACCATCCGGCAGACCTCGACGATCTCCCGCAGCCGCCCCAGCGGCGCGTCGTAGCGGACACCGTGGAAGCCCTCGACCACCTGCGGGCCGCTGGCGCCGAGGCCCAGGGTGAACCGGCCGTCGGAGACGAAGTCCAGGCCCGCCGCCGTCATCGCGGTCAGCGTGGGGGTGCGGGTGAGGGCCTGGAGGATGCTGCTGGTCAGCTCCATGCGCTCGGTGACCGCCGCGAGGTACCCGAGCTGGCTGACGGCGTCGAAGCTGTAGGCCTCGGCGATGGACACCACGTCCAGGCCGGCCCTCTCCAGCTCGCCGATCTCCCGGGCCGCCTCGCGGAAGCCGCCGCTGTACTGCACCCGCATGCCGATGCGCATCGGTCGCCGTCCCCTCGTGGGTGCTCCGGGCGCGGACCGGTCGTCCGACGCGGTGCGGTCATGACGCTGACGTCAACGTCGGGCAGTCAACCGGCGGGGCCGGTCGGCTGTCAACGCCGCCTGGCACGTCGTCCGGCCGTACAGCACCAGGGTGACCGCGGGCTCCGCCCGGGAGGCGGACCGGTCCGTCCCGTCCTCCGCGCCCGGTCGACGTTGACGTCAAGTGCCGGCACTGTCATGGTCGGGCCCACCCGGCACCGCCGCCGGACAGGAGGTCGCATGACCACGCTCGACCAGCCCGCCTCCGGCGCCGAGGTCACCGGCTCGGCGCTGCCCGCCCGGCTGACCGCGCTGCTCGACGAGCTCGACGCCTTCGTCGCGGCCGAGATCGACCCGCTCGAGCAGCAGGAAGACAACGTCCGGTTCTTCGACCACCGCCGCGAGTTCGCCCGCACCGACGTCGAGGCCGGCGGCGTGCCGCGCGCGGAGTGGGAGGAGCTGCTGGCCGAGGTGCGCCGCCGCGCCGACGCCGCCGGCTGGCTGCGCTACTCGCTGCCGGCCGAGCTCGGCGGGCGCGGCGGGAGCAACGTGGACATGGCCGTCATCCGCGAGCACCTCGCGCACCGCGGGCTGGGCCTGCACAACGACCTGCAGAACGAGCACAGCGTCGTCGGCAACCTCGTCGTGCCGCACCTGCTGCACCTGTTCGGCACCCCCGAGCAGCGCGAGGAGTTCGTCGAGGCGCTGGTCACCGGGCAGCGGCGGATGTCCTTCGCGCTCACCGAGCCCGACCACGGCAGCGACGCCACCTGGATGGAGACCCGCGCGGAGCGCGACGGCGGCGACTGGGTGCTCACCGGCCGCAAGCGCTGGATCACCGGCGTGCACACCGGCACCCACCTGCTGGTCTTCGCCCGCACCTCGGGCCGCCCGGGCGAGGCCCGCGGGATCAGCGCCCTGCTGGTGCCGATCGACGCGCCGGGCCTGTCGGTGCCGCACTTCTGGTGGACGCTGAACATGCCCACCGACCACGGCGAGGTCGTGCTCGACGGCGTCCGGGTGCCGGGCTCGGCGGTGCTCGGCGCCGAGGGCGAGGGGCTGGCCGTCGCGCAGACCTTCGTGCACGAGAACCGGATCCGCCAGGCCGCGTCCGGCGTCGGCGCCGCCCAGTTCTGCATCGACCGCTCGGTGGAGTACGCCCGGCAGCGGTCCACCTTCGGCCGGCCGCTGGCCGAGCGGCAGGCCATCCAGTGGCCGCTGGTCGAGCTGCACACCGAGGCCGAGCTGGTGCGCACGCTCATCCGCGCCACCGCGGCCGACCTCGACGAGCTGACCGCGCGCGGCGCGCCGGCGGTGACCATCGGCCACCGCGTCTCCATGTGCAACTACCGCGGCAACCGGCTGGTCTGCGACGCCGCCGACCGCGCGATGCAGGTGCACGGCGGCATGGGCTACTCCCGTCACCTGCCCTTCGAGCACATCTACCGCCACCACCGCCGCTACCGGATCACCGAGGGCAGCGAGGAGATCCAGATGCGGCGGGTGGCCGGGCAGCTGTTCGGCTTCCTGCGGTGACCGGCGGGCCGGCGAGCGCGCTCGCCCGGCGGCTGACCCGGCTCACCGGCCGGCCGGTCACCGTCGAGGGCCTGACCCGGCTCACCGGCGGGGCCAACCGCGAGACCTGGGCCTTCACCGCGGTGGACCCCTCGGGGCGCCGGGACCTGGTGCTGCGCGGCGGCGCCGGCACCGGCACCGGCGGCGCCCCGCTGGCGGTGGAGGCCGAGGCGATCCCCGCGGCCGCGCGGGTGGGGGTGCCGGTGCCCGAGCTGGTCGACGTCGGCACCGGGGAGGACGGACTGCCGGCGGAGCACCTGCTCATGGGCCGGGTGGACGGCGAGACGATCCCGCGCCGCCTGCTGCGGGACGAGGCCTACGCGGGCGCGCGGGCGGGGCTGGCCCGCGAGCTCGGCGCCGTCCTCGCCCGGCTGCACGCCGCCCCGCTCGACGGGCTGGGCGCGATCCCGGCCGTCGGCGACCCGCTGGACCGGCTGACCACGACCTTCCTCACCGGCGGGCCGCCCCCGCCCGGGCTGGCGCTGGGCCTGCGCCGGCTGCGCGAGCACCGCCCGCCGCCGCGGGGACCGGCGCTGGTGCACGGCGACTTCCGGCTGGGCAACCTGGTGGTCGGCCCCGACGGGCTGCGCGCCGTCCTCGACTGGGAGCTGGTGCACCGCGGCGACCCGCTGGAGGACCTCGGCTGGTGCTGCGCCAAGGTGTGGCGCTTCGGCTCGCGGCTGCCCGCGGCCGGGGTCGGCACCCGGGAGGAGCTGCTCGACGGCTACGCCGCGGTCGCCGGTTGGCGGCCGACGGCGGCCGAGCTGCACTGGTGGGAGCTCTACGGCACCGTCCAGTGGGGCCTGATGTGCCGGGCGATGACCGAGCGGCACCTGTCGGGTGCCGAGCCGTCGGTGGAGCGGGCCGCGATCGGCCGCCGCGCCGCCGAGCAGGAGTTCGACGTCCTGCTCTCCCTCGGCCTCGACACCCCTGACGCCGGCGCGCCCGAGGACCCGGCCGGCCCGGACGACGACCTGCTCTTCGGCCGGCCCACCGCGGCCGAGCTCGCCGCCGCGGTCGGCGACTTCCTGGCCGGCGAGGTGCGGGCGGCCACCGGCGGGCGGACGTCGTTCCACGCGCAGGTGGCGGCCAACGCGGTCGCCACGGTGCGCCGCGAGCTGCTGCTCGGCGACGGCGCGCGGGCGCGGCGGCGGGCCCGGCTCGCCGGGCTGGAGCTGGCCGACGACGCCGCGCTGTCCGGGGCGATCGCCGACGGCACGCGCGACGACCGCTGGGACGCCGTGGTCGACGCCGTCCGCGAGGGCGTGCGCGACCGGCTGCGGGTGGCCAACCCCCGCCACCTCGCCGTCCCCGACGCCTGAACAGCCGGATGGGGCTGCCACGAGCAGGTGACGCGCTGGAACGGCCCGCCCGCAGGGGCCCGCCCCGAGCGCCAGCGAGGGGTGGGGGGCAGGCGGGTCCTTCGATCAGCTGGCCGGCGACACCGAGCTCATGTTGAAGTCCGGCACCCGCACCGGCGGCATCGCGGCGCGGGTGAACCAGTCGTTCCACTCGCGCGGCAGCGTCCGCTCGGTGCGGCCGACCTCGGTGATCCGCGTCAGCAGGTCCACCGGCGACTCGTTCCACCGGAAGTTGTTCACCGCGCCGGTCACCTCCCCGCCCTCGACGAGGAACACGCCGTCGCGGGTCAGGCCGGTGAGCAGCAGCGTCTGCGGGTCGACCTCGCGGATGTACCAGAGCGTGGTGAGCAGCAGCCCGCGGTCGGTGGCGGCGACCATCTCGTCCTGCGTGGCCGTCGCCTCCGGCGCCTCCAGGACGAGGTTGTCGACGGCGGCCACCGCCGGCGCGGTCGTCTTCAGCGCCCACGCCCGCGGCCGGATCAGGTTGGTGAGGACGCCGCCGGAGATCCAGTCGACCGCCGGGGTCGCCATGCCGTTGTCGAACACGCTCGCCGACCCCGACGAGGCGCCCACGACCTGGAACGGCGCGGTCTCCAGGCCCGGGGCCGCCGGGTCGCTGCGCAGGGTGAGCGGCAGCGCGGCCAGCCGGTCGCCGATGCGGTTGCCACCGCCGGCGCGCGCGTAGACGTTGCGGCCCTCGTCGGCGTCGCGGGCCTCCATCGTCCAGTAGGCGTAGAGCATGAGGTCGCTGACCGCCGAGGGCGGCAGCAGCGTCTCGTAGCGGCCCGCCGCCAGGTCGACCCGCCGCCGCGACCAGCCCAGCTTGCGCTCGACCTCGGCGGCGAGGCCCGCCACCGAGACGTCGCGGAAGTCGCGGGTGCCCACCCCGGCCCACACCGAGCGGGAGAAGTCGGTGCTCTTGCCGTTGAGCTCCACCCGGCCGGTCGGCTGGTCGTGCCGCAGTCGCAGCCCGGTCGAGGTGCCCAGGTAGGTCGTGGTCAGCGAGTGCTCGGCGTAGCCGAACAGCAGGTCACCCCGGTCGCGCGCGGCGCCGAACGCCTCCCCGAGCGCCGGCGCGAACTCCGCGAACACCTCGATGGAGGTCTCGGCCGGGTCGGCGTCCCAGTCCCCCGCCCCCGGCGGCGCCTCGCCCAGCAGCGGGACGGCGTCCTCGGCCGGCCCGGCGTCGCGGGCGGCCTGCTCGCTGGCGGCCACCAGCGCGGCGACGTCCGGCGTGCCGGTGCGCGCGACCGTGCCGGCCGCCGTCCCGGCGCCGCCGTCGACGAAGGAGACGACGACGACCTGCCGCGAGCGCATCGCCCCGTTGGTGGTCAGGCTGTTCGACGCCCACCGCAGGTTGGCCTCGGTGCTCTCGACGACGTAGGCGACGCAGCCGTCGGCGGTCGAGGCCGCCAGGACCTGCTCGACCAGCTGCTGTGCCGTCAGCCGGCTCATCGCCCGCCCTCCTGGACCGTGTTGAGGATGCTCACGCCCTCGAACAGGGCCGCCGGGCAGCCGTGGCTCACCGGCGCGACCTGCCCGGGCTGGGCCTTGCCGCAGTTGAACGCCCCGCCGAGGCGGTAGGTGGAGGGGCCGCCGACCGCGCGCATCGAGCCCCAGAAGTCCGTCGTCGTCGCCTGGTAGGCCACGTCGCGCAGCTGCCCGGCCAGCCGCCCGCCCTCGATGCGGTAGAAGCGCTGGCCGGTGAACTGGAAGTTGTAGCGCTGCATGTCGATCGACCAGCTCTTGTCGCCGACGACGTAGATGCCGCGCTCCACCCCGCCGATCAGGCCGGCGAGGTCGGGGCCGTCGGGTACCGGCTGCAGCGACACGTTGGCCATCCGCTGCACCGGCACGTGCCGCGGCGAGTCGGCGAACGCGCAGCCGTTCGAGCGCGCCATGCCGCCGAGCCGGGCGGTGTTGCGGTCGACCTGGTAGCCCACGAGCACGCCGTCGCGCACGATGTCCCACCGCTGGGCGGCGACGCCCTCGTCGTCCCAGCCGACGGTCGACAGGCCGTGCTCGTCCACCCGGTCGCCGGTCACGTGCATGAGCTCCGAGCCGTACCGCAGGCTGCCGAGCTTGTCGACGGTGGCGAACGACGTCCCGGCGTAGGCGGCCTCGTAGCCGAGCGCCCGGTCGAGCTCGGTGGCGTGCCCGACCGACTCGTGGATGACCAGCCACAGGTTCGACGGGTCGACGACGAGGTCGTAGCGGCCGGGCTCCACCGAGGGCGCCTTGGTCTTCTCCCGCAGCAGCTCCGGCACCTGCGCCAGCTCGCCGTCCCAGTCCCAGTGCCCGCCGGTGAGGTACTCCCACCCGCGGCCGACCGGCGGGGCGAGGGTGCGCATGCTCTCGAACGCGCCGGTGGCGCGGTCGACGGTGAGCGCGGTGAACTCCGGGTGGATGCGCACCCGCTGCTGACGGGTGCGGGTGCCGGCGGTGTCGGCGTAGTACTTCTGCTCCTTGACGTGCACGCACCCGGACTGCACGTGCTCGACGCCGTCGGCGGCCAGCAGCCGCTCCGACCACTCGGTGAGCAGCGCGGTCTTCTCCGCGTCGGGCACCGCGAAGGGGTCGACGTCGTAGGCCGACACCCAGGTGCCGTCGGGGTACGCGGGCTCGGGCGCCAGCTCCACCCGGTCGCTCGCGACGGCGGCCGACACCTTTGCCACGGCGACCGCCTGCTCGGCCAGCCGCACCGCCTCGGCCGCGGTGAGGACGACGCCCGCGGCGAAGCCCCAGGTGCCCTCGTGCACCACGCGGACGGCCAGGCCGAGGTCCTCGCCGTCGGTGAGCGCCTCGAGGCGGGCGTCGCGCAGGCTGATCGCCTGGGTGCGGATCCGCTCCACCCGCAGGTCGGCGTGCTCGCAGCCGAGGTCGACCGCGCGGGTCAGCGCCGCCTCGGTGAGCGCGGACAGGGGGAGCGAGGAGAAGGAGTCGTCCACGTCGCGTGATCCGGACACCGACCCTGTCTACCAGCCACCGCTCACCCGCCCGCGTGCACTTCCGCGGCGGCGCACGGCGGCCGTGCCAGCATCGCGGCGTGTCCCCCACCCGGGCCCGCGCCGACCTCGCCGTCGCGCTGGTCCTGCTCGCCCTGTCGACGGCGGTCGCCGTCCTGGCGCTGGTCACCGCGCGCGGCATCGTGCACCTGGGCGGGGACTCCTACCGGACCGAGTTCGTCAGCGGCTGGTGGTGGCTGGCGTTCGCCCTGGCGCCGGTGCCCGCGCTCGCCGCCCGCCGGCGGCCCGCGGCGGGGCGCGCCCCGACCCTCGCCCTGGTGGGGCCGCAGGTCGTCGCGGCGGTGGTCTGCGTGGCGCGGTACCGCTCCTCCGGGTGGGGCGACGGCCTGGAGGTGCTCGCGTTCCTCCACCCGCTGCTGCTCACCGCCGCCACCGCGGCGCTGGTGGCCGTCGTCCGCCGCCGCGCCTGACCGCGCGGACCGCGGGGTAGGGGGCGCGCATGACCGGCCCCGACGACGTCACGCTCACCTTCGGCGGCAACGCGACGACGCTGCTGCGGCTGGGCGGGTTCACCCTGCTCACCGATCCGAACTTCGTCCGCCGCGGGCAGCGGGTCTACCTGGGCAAGGGGCTGTTCGCCAAGCGCCTGACCGACCCGGCGATCCTGCCCGACGACCTGCCCGACCTCGACGCCGTCCTGCTCTCGCACCTGCACGGCGACCACTGGGACCGGATCGCCTACGCCACGATCGACGAGGCCACGCCGATCGTCACCACGCAGGCCGCCGCCCGGACGCTGTCGTCCCGCGGCTTCTCCGCGACGGCGGACCTGCGGCCGTGGCAGGTGCACGAGGTGGCCCGCGGTGAGGAGACGCTGCGGATCACCTCGGTGCCCGGCGAGCACGGGCCCGGGCTGCTGGCGAGGGTGCTGCCCCCGGTCATGGGCAGCGTGCTGGAGCTCGAGCGGGCCGGCCAGGTGACCTGGCGCGGGTACATCACCGGCGACACGCTGTTCCGTCCCTACCTCGCCGAGGTGCTGCAGCGCTGCGGCCCGCTCGACGTCCTCGTGCCGCACCTGGGCGGCACGAAGGCGCTCGGCGTCACCGTGACGATGGACGGCCGGCAGGGCGCCGACCTGGTGGAGCTGCTCCGGCCGCCGGTCACCGTGCCCGTGCACTTCGACGACTACGACCGGTTCGCCTCGCCGCTGGGCGACTTCGTGCGGGAGGTCGCCGAGCGGCGGGCGCCCGGGGAGGTGCGGGTGGTGCAGCGCGGGGAGACGATCTCGCTGCACGCCTGACCCCTCAGCGGGCCAGGACCTCGTCGAGGCGCTCGTAGCCCTCGACGACGCCGACCTCCATGCCGCTGGCCAGCATCGCGTCCCGCTGGGCGAAGGAGTCGCACAGCGAGGTGGCGGTGAGCCGGGTGCGGCCGTCGCCGAGGTCGGTGAGCACGAGCTTCTCCAGGGCGACGTCGTCGGGCATCCCCTCGAAGGTGAACGTCTGCACGATGAGCTCGTCGGGGCGGACCTCGTGGAAGCAGCCGCGGAAGGCGTACTCGCCGTTCGCGTCGCTGTGCACGTACCGGTAGGAGCCACCGGTGCGGCAGTCGTGGGTGTCGATGCGCATCTCCACCCCGCGCGGGCCGAGCCACTGCACGAGCAGGTCGGGGTCGGTGTGCGCGCGGAACACCGTGGACCGCGGGGCGTCGAACTCCCGGGTGATGCGGATGAGCGGGACCTCGGGGTCGGCGGCGATCTGCGTCCGACGCGTGCTGGTGGTCATGACGGGTTCCCTCCCTGCGGTGGTGGGTCGTCGTCCGGCACGGACCGGAGGACGTCGTCGAGGCGGCGGTAGCGCTCCTCGGCCTGGCGCCGGTAGCGCTCGATCCAGGCGGTCATGAGGTCGAACACCTCCGCCTCCAGGTGCACCGGGCGGCGCTGGGCCTCCCGGCTGCGGCTGACCAGGCCGGCGTCCTCGAGCACCCGCAGGTGCTTGGAGACCGCCTGCACGGTCACCTCGTAGGGGGCGGCGAGCTCCCCGACCGTCGCGTCACCGACCGCCAGCCGGGCGACCATGTCGCGCCGGGTCGGGTCGGCCAGCGCCGAGAACACCCGCGAGAGCGGATCCGCCACCACCTGCGGCCTCCTCGTTCAACCACCTGGTTTACGAAGAGGATAGGCGGCGCACCGACCATTTCCAACCACGTGGTTGAGGACGCCGGGGTCCCCGCCCGGCGTCCTCCCTCACCGCGGCGCGTCCTCCCTCACCGCAGCGCGTCCTCCCTCACCGTCCACCGTGCGGGAGGACACGCGATGATCAGGTCACCTGATCGTCGCGGCGGCCGCTCAGCGGGCCAGGCGGGCGGCGCGCTGCGCCACCTCGGTCCGCAGCGCCCCGACGTCGACCGTGGTGACCGCGCCGTCGGCGACCACCTGCCGGCCGCCCACCCACACGTCGCGGACCAGCCGGGAGACGCCGGACCAGACCAGGTGGGTCAGCCAGTCGGCGGCGTCACCGACCGGCTCGAAGCCGAGGTCGCGGGTGTCGACGTGCACCAGGTCGGCCCGCCGCCCGGCCTCGACCTGGCCGAGGTCCGGGCGGCCGATCGCGTCGGCCGCGCCCCCGGTGGCCAGCCAGAACGCCTCGGCGGCGGTCAGCGCGGTCGCCGACGACCCGCGCAGCCGGGCCAGCTGGGCGGCCAGGCGGACGTCGGCCAGCAGGTCCAGCCCGTCGTTGGACGCCGGCCCGTCGGTGCCCAGGCCCACCCGGATGCGCCGGTCGAGCATGTCCCGCACCGGCGCGACGCCGCTGGCGAGCTTGGCGTTGCTGGCCGGGCAGTGCGCGACGGCGACGTCGTACTCGGCGAACAGCTCCAGGTCGCCGTCGTCCACGTGCACGCAGTGCGCGGCCAGCACCCGCCCGCCCAGGACGTCGTGCGCGGCCAGCAGCGCCGGCACCGACAGCCCGTGCGCGGCCAGCAGGTCGGCGCCCTCGGTGGCGGTCTCGGCCACGTGCAGGTGCAGCAGCAGGCCGTGCTCGCGCGCGAGCTCGGCGGCCCGGCGCAGCAGGGGCAGCGGCACGGTGTAGGCCGCGTGCGGGCCCAGGCCGTACTCGACGGTGCCGTCGCCGGGGACGCCGGCGGCCAGGTCGACGGCCGCGGCCATCTGCTCCTCCAGCGGCGGCATGCCCGGCAGCGGCACCATGGGCGCCGCGATCAGCGCGCGGGCGCCGGTGGCGCCGACCGCGGCGGCGATCCGCTCGGGGGAGAAGTACATCTCCACGCTCGTGGTGACCCCGCCGCGCAGCAGTTCCGCCGACGCCGCGGTCATGGCGACCTCGACGTCGTCGGGCGTCAGCCGCGCCTCCCGCGGCCACATGACCTCGCGCAGCCAGCGGTCCAGCGGCAGGCCCTCGCCCTGGCCGCGGAACAGCACCATCGGCGCGTGCGAGTGGGCGTCGACCAGGCCCGGCGCGAGCAGCCCCGGCAGCGCCACGACCTCGGCGTCCCCGGCCGGCGGGGCGTCGGCGGCCGCCCCCACCCAGGCGACCCGGCCGTCGTCGACGTCGACGACGGCGTCGGGGACCACGGTGCCCGCCCGGTCCCCCACCACGACGGCCCGGGCGGTGAGTCGCTGGCGCATGGCGGCACGCTAGCCCCAGCGGCCCCGCGCGTCCGGTCGGCGTCCAGGCGGCCTCCAGGAGCCCCCCTTACCGTGGAGGCCATGTCGTTCCTCGCCGCCGCGGCCGCTTCCGACCAGGGCGGGATCACCGGCTTCCTGCTCGACCTCGTCGAGAAGCTGGGGCCCGTCGGCGTGGGGTTCAGCATCCTGCTCGAGACGGTCATCCCGCCGATCCCCAGCGAGGCCGTCCTCGGCCTGGCCGGGATCCTCATCAACGACGGCCAGCTCAACGTGGTCGCGGTCATCGCCTGCGCCACCGTCGGCTCGATCCTCGGCGCGCTGTTCTTCTACTACGTCGGCCGCGCGCTCGGCCCGCGCCGCTCGCACGCCTTCCTCGACCGGCTGCCGCTGGTGGAGACCGCCGACGTCGACCGGACCTTCGCCTGGTTCGAGCGGCACGGCCGCTCGGCGGTGTTCTTCGGCCGCATGGTGCCGATCGTGCGCAGCTTCATCTCCGTGCCCGCGGGCGTCGTGCGGATGCCGATCCTGCAGTTCGTCGTCTACTCCGCCGCCGGCAGCCTGATCTGGAACACCGTCCTGGTCACCCTCGGCGTCCTGGCCGGCGACTTCCTGCAGGCCAACCTGCACTACCTCGACTACGTCGTGGTCGCCGCGTTCGCCCTCGGCATCGGCTACCTGGTCTACAAGCGGGCCAAGGACGTGCGCCACCACCGCCGCCGGCGCACCACCGCGGGCCGCGTCGAGGACGCCGGCAGCGACCGGCCGGCCGCGTGAGCGAGCTCGCGAGCTCACCGATGGACACGGCAGCGCCGTGAACGCGGCTGACGAGCGCCAGCGAGGAGGCCGCGTGAGCGCCCGCCGTCCCGACGTCGTCGCCTTCGACGTCAACGAGACGCTGCTCGACCTCGCGCCCGTGCAGGCGGCGATGGTCGAGCTCGGCCTGCCGTCGCACCTGCTGCCCACCGTCTTCGGGCGCACCCTGCAGACCGGGTTCGCCGCCACGGTGGCCGGCACCTGGCTGCCCTTCCGCGCCGCGTTCGAGACCGCGCTCGCCCAGCTCACCGACCTCACCGACGACGACCGGGGCCGGGTGGCCGACGCCTTCCTCGAGCTCTCGCCGCACCCCGACGTCGAGCCCGCGCTGCGCCGGCTGGTCTCGGCCGGGGTCCGCGTGGTGACGCTCACGCACGGCTCGCCCGGGGTGGCCGAGGCGGGGCTGGAGCGCGGCGGGATCACGCCGCTGGTCGAGCGCACGCTCACCAGCGAGACCGTGCGGACGTGGAAGCCCTCCCGCGCGGCCTACCTGTGGGCCGCCGGCGCCTGCGGGGTCGCCCCGGACCGGATGGCGCTGGTCGCCGCGCACGGCTGGGACGTCCTGGGCGCGGAGCGGGCCGGCCTCACCGGCGCCTGGTTCCCCCGCGCCGAGCGCGTCTACCCGCCGGCCTACCCGGCGCCGGCCGTCGTCGCCGGTGACCTGGCCGGGGCGGTGGAGGCGCTGCTCGCGCTCCCGGAGTGAGGCTCGTCCCGACCCCGCTCGGGCCGGCCGGCGTCCACCGCGACGACCCGGACGGCGACCCCCGCGGCACGCTCGTGCTCGGCCACGGCGCCGGCGGGGGCGTGACCTCCGCCGACCTGACCGCCGTCACCGCCGCCGCGGCCGCGGCCGGCTGGCGGGTGCTGCGCGTCGAGCAGCCGTGGCGGGTGGCCGGGAGGCGGATCGCCCCGGCGCCGCCGCGCCTGGACACCGCCTGGACGGCGGTGCTCGCCGCGCTGCGTCCCGAGCTGTCCGGTCCGCTGGTGCTCGGCGGCCGCAGCGCCGGCGCCCGGGTGGCCTGCCGGACGGCGGCCGGTGCGGGTGCCGACGGCGTCCTCGCGCTGGCCTTCCCGCTGCACCCGCCGGGCCGCCCCGAGCGCAGCCGCGCGCACGAGCTGGCCGCGGCCGGGGTGCCGCTGGCCGTGGTCCAGGGCGGGTCCGACGCGCACGGCCACCCGGCGGAGGTCGAGGCGGCCCTCACCGGGGTGCCCGGCGCCTCGGTGGTGGCCGTCCCGGGCGACCACGCGCTGTCGCGGGCACCCGCAGCCGTGGCCGCGGCGGCGCTGACCTGGCTGGACGAGCTGGCCGCGGCCCGGCTCCCGCGGTGACCACGGCGATCCCTCACCGCCGGCGGCGAGGATCCACCGCCGGCGGCACGGACTCAGCGCCGGCGGCGGCGCCGGACCACGAGGGTGATCAGCAGCAGCACCGCGGCCACCCCGGCGGCCGGGGCGGCGAAGCGGGCCATGGCCGCGCCGCCGGCGACCTCGAGCAGGTCGATCGGCTCGGGCTCCTCCGCCGGCTGCCGCACGGTGGACGGCGTGCTGCGCGGCGGCGCGCCCGTGGCGGGTCGGGTGGGCGGCGCGGTGGGACCGGACGGCGGGGTGCTGGGTGCGCCGCCGACCGGGCTGAGGGCCGGCGTGGTGTCGGTCGCCCCCGCGGCCGCGTCCCCCACGGCGGGGACGGGGGCGGTGTCGGTGGCGCCCACCGCGGAGATCGAGACGGTGTCGGTCGCGCCGGTGCCCGCGGCCGCCGGGGCCGTGCCGGCCTCGTCGGTGGCGGACGCCGCGGCCTCCCGGGCCGCCGTCCCGGCCCTGCGCACCGCCTCGGCGACGGCGTTGTCGCCGGGGGTCTGCTCGACGGAGGCGGCGACCTCCTCGGCGACGCCGGTGGCGGTCGCGGCGGTCGAGGACGCGGCGTCGGCCCGCACCGCGTCGCCCTGCGCGTCGCCCTCACCCAGCTGGGCGGCGAGCTTGTCGGCGAACTGGCCGAGCAGCTTGTTGCCGACGTCGGTCATCACGCCGCGGCCGAACTGGGCCGGCCGGCCGGTGATGTTGAGGTCGGTGAGGACGTCGACCCGGGTCGAGTCCCCCTCGCCCTTGAGCTGGGCGGTGATGAGGGCGGCCGCGGTGCCGTTGCCGCGCTGGTCCTTGCCGCGGCCGTCGATGACGGCGCGGTGCGTGGCCTCGTCCTTCTCCACGAAGGACGCCTTGCCCTGGTAGGTCAGGTTGATCGGGCCGAGCTTGACCTTGACCCGGCCGGTGAACGAGTCGCCCTCGACGGAGTCCAGGGCCGCGCCGGGCATGCACGGGGCGATGCGCTCGATGTCGAGGAGCACCCGCCAGGCCTCGTCGACGGGCACGGGGACGGTGAACGAGTTCTCCAGCTGCACGGTGCGACCTCCGGGGTGGGATGACGCCTCGGCCGGTCCGCCCCGAGGGGCGGGCCGGCCGAGGGAGGAACGGGCGGTGCCGGGCGGTGGACCGAAACTACAGCCCCGCGGCCGCCGTGACCGCCCGGCGGGTGAGCACCTGTGCGAGGTGCTCGCGGTAGTCGGCCTGGGCGTTGAGGTCGCTGCTCGGGCTGGTGCCCTCCGCGGCCGACCGCGCCGCGGCCGCGACCGCGTCGGCCGTCGCCGGGGCCCCGGCGAGGGCGGCCTCGGTGGCCGACGCGCGCAGCGGCGTCGGGCCCATGTTGGTCAGCCCGATGCGCGCCTCGGCGATGTGCCCGTCCTCCCGCCGGACGGCGGCCGCGACCGCGACGATCGACCAGGCCTGCGCCACGCGGTTGAGCTTCTCGTAGCGCACCCCCCAGTCGCCGACCAGCTTGGGCACCCGGATCTCGACGAGGATCTCCCCCTCGTCGAGGGCGGTCGTGAGGTAGTCGACGAAGAACTCCGACGCGGGCACCGTGCGCCGGCCGGACGGGCCGGCGACGACCATCTCGGCGTCCAGCGCCAGGGCCACCGCCGCCAGGTCACCGGCCGGGTCGGCGTGCGCCAGCGCCCCGCCGAAGGTGCCCCGGCGGCGGGTCTGCCGGTCGGCCACCGTCTCGGTCGCCTCCGCGATGAGCTTCGCGTACCGGGCGATCAGCGGGTCGGCGATCACCTCGGCGTGCGTGGTCATCGCGCCGATGACCAGGTGGTCGCCCTCCTCCCGCACGCCGCGGAGCTCGGCGACGCGGCCGAGGTCGACCACCGTCTCCGGTGCCGCCAGCCGCAGCCGCATGACCGGGATCAGCGACTGGCCACCGGCCATGATCTTGACGTCCTCGCCGCCCTCGGCGACCGCCCGGACGGCCTCCTCGACCGTCGTCGGCCGGACGTACTGGAACGCAGCGGGGATCACCGGTCACCTCCGAGAGCGGACTGCGGGGTCGAGACACCGGCGGTGGTCTCGGTCTGGGCGCCGCCGTAGGCGTTGGTCCCGGCCGTGGCCCGGTCCCCGCCGTCGCCGCCCTGGTGGATCGCCCGCCAGACCCGCTCGGGGGTCAGCGGCATGCGGATGTCGCTGACGCCCAGGTGCCGGACGGCGTCGAGCGCGGCGTTGACCACCGCCGGGGTGCTGGCGATGCAGCCGGCCTCTCCCACGCCCTTGGCGCCGATCGGGTTGCCCGGGGCCACGTGCACGGTGTTGCCCGTGTCGAAGTGCGGCAGGTCGGCGGCCGAGGGCACCAGGTAGTCGACGAAGGTGCCGGTGGTGAGGTTGCCGTCGGCGTCGTAGACGGCCTCCTCGTACAGCGCCTGCGCGATGCCCTGCGCCAGCCCGCCGTGGATCTGCCCCTCGACGATGAGCGGGTTGACGATCGTGCCGACGTCGTCGACGCAGGCGTACTTGCGGATCGTGACGAACCCGGTGTCGGTGTCGACCTCCATGGCGCACACGTGCGTGCCGTGGGGGAAGGAGAAGTTGACCGGGTCGAAGGTCGCATCGGCGTCGATCGAGGGCTCGACGTCCTCCGGGTAGTCGTGCGCGGCGAAGACGGCGAGCGCGATCTCCTGGATGGACAGGCCCGAGCCCGGCGTCCCGCGGACGGAGAACCTCCCGCCGGAGAAGTCGAGGTCGTCCTCGCTGGCCTCGAGCAGGTGCGCGGCGACCTTGCGGGCCTTGGCGATCACCTTGTCGGCGGCCTTGACCACCGCGGTGCCGCCGACGACCAGCGAGCGCGAGCCGTAGGTGTCCATGCCCCGGGGGGAGACGGCGGTGTCGCCGTGCAGGACCTCGACGTCCTCGAACGGCACGCCCAGCTGGTCGGCGACCAGCTGGCTCCACGCCGTCTCGTGGCCCTGGCCGTGCGGCGTCGAGCCGGTGACGACCTCGACCTTGCCGGTGGGCAGCATCCGGATCGACGCCGCCTCCCAGCCACCGGCGCCGTAGGACAGCGAGCCGAGCACCCGGGACGGGGCCAGGCCGCACATCTCGGTGAACGTGGAGAAGCCGATGCCCAGCTGCACCGGGTCGTTCGACTCCCGCCGGCGCCGCTGCTCCTCGCGCAGCTCGTCGTAGCCCAGGAGGTCCAGCGCCTGCTGGGTGGCCGAGTCGTAGTCGCCGCTGTCGTACTCCAGGCCGGCCACCGTGGTGAACGGGAACTCCTGCGCCTGGATCCAGTTCTTGCGGCGCAGCTCCAGCGGGTCCATGCCGAGCTCGACGGCGAGCTCGTCCATGATCCGCTCGACGGCGAAGGTCGCCTCGGGCCGCCCGGCGCCGCGGTAGGCGTCGGTGGGCACCTTGTTGGTGAAGACGCCGTCGCACTCGAAGCGGTAGGCCGGGAACTTGTAGATCCCCGGGAACATGAACGCGCCCAGGGCCGGGACGCCCGGGGTGATCAGCCGCAGGTAGGCGCCCATGTCGGCGAGCAGCCGCACCCGCAGGCCCTTGACCTCGCCCTCGCGGGTGGAGGCGATGTCGATGTACTGGATCTGGTCGCGGCCGTGGTGGGCGGTCATGAGCGACTCGCTGCGGGTCTCGGTCCACTTGACCGGCTTGCCGAGGCGGCGCGCCACCAGCAGCGCGAGGACCTCCTCGGGGTTGACCTGCAGCTTCCCGCCGAAGCCGCCGCCGACGTCGGGCGCGATCACGCGCAGCTTGTGCTCGGGGATGCCGGTCACCATCGCCAGCATCACGCGCAGCACGTGCGGGATCTGGGTGGCCGACCACATCGTGAAGTTGTCGCCCTGCGGCTGGACGACGACCGAGCGCGGCTCCATGAACGCCGGGATCAGCCGCTGGTTGACGAACCGCCGGCTGACGACGACCTCGGCGTCGCTGAAGGCCTGCTCGGTGTCGGCGCCGGTGCCGGCCTCGCCGGCGTCGAAGACGAAGTGGTAGCTGGTGTTGGTGCCGGCCGAGTCGTGCACGAGGTCGGCGCCCTCGCGAACGGCCTCCTCCATGTCGAGCACCGGCGGCAGCAGGTCGTAGTCGACGTCGACGAGCTCGACGGCGTCGGCCGCGGCGGTGCGCGAGCGGGCGACGATGACCGCCACCGCCTCACCGACGTGGTTGACCTGGTCGACGGCGATCGAGGGGTGCCCGGGGTTGACCATGTCCGGCGTCACCGGCCAGGCGCAGGGGATGGAGCCCTGCTCCTCGGCGAGGTCGCGGCCGGTGAGGACGGTGACGACGCCCGGGGCCTCCTTCGCCGCGGACACGTCGACGCCGGTGATGCGGGCGTGGGCGACCGGGCTGCGCACGACCGACAGGTGCAGCATGCCGGGCAGCACCATGTTGTCGGTCCAGGTGGTGCGCCCGGTGATCAGGCGGGCGTCCTCCTTGCGGCGGCGGGCCCGCCCGACCTCCTTCTGCGGTGCGTCGGCCTGGGTGGCCGGGTCCTCGGTGACGGTCATGCCTGCGCTCCGGTGGTCTCAGGGGCGGCGGTGGACGACATCTCGCCGGCGGCCTGCTGCACCGCGCGGACGATGTTCTGGTAGCCGGTGCAGCGGCACAGGTTGCCCTCGATGCCCTCGCGGACCTCGGTGTCGCTGGGGTTCGGGTTCTCCTTGAGCAGGTCGATCGAGGCCATGATCATCCCCGGGGTGCAGTAGCCGCACTGCAGGCCGTGCATCTCGTGGAAGGCCTTCTGCACCGGGTGCAGGGTGCCGTCGTCGGCGGCGACGCCCTCGATGGTGGTGACCTCGGCGCCGTCGGCCTGGACGGCCAGGACGGTGCAGGACTTCACGGCCTGCCCGTCGAGGTGGACGGTGCAGGCGCCGCAGTTGCTGGTGTCGCAGCCGACGACGGTGCCCACCTTGCCCAGCGCCTCGCGCAGGTGGTGGACCAGCAGCGTCCGGGGTTCGACGTCGTCGGTGTAGGTGACGCCGTCGACCCGCATGCTGACCTGTGTCATGGATCCTCCGCTGTCGTTGCAGGGGCCGGACGCGCCCGTGCCGCGGGCGCTCTCGGGCGGAGTCTGTCAACGGCGGAGTGACTTAGGCCACGCTTACCGCGGTGCGGACGATGGCCGGTTCCGCACTGGCGGAGGACCACCGCGCCAGACACCCGCTGGGGCGGAGGAAGAGACCCCGTGCAACCGCAGACGAGAGGTTGCAGGGTCGTTGCAGCGGTGCTCGGCGCTCAGCCGGCCGGGACGGCGCGCAGCTCGCGCCGGCGCAGCGCCGCGGAGGCGGCCAGCGCGACCAGGCCGGCGCCGGCCAGAGCGGCGCCCACCAGGCTCGGCGCGGTGTAGCCGTACCCGGCCGCGATCACCACGCCGCCCAGCCACGCCCCGAGGGCGTTGGCCGCGTTGAGCGCGGAGTGGTTGAGGGCCGCGCCGAGCATCTCCGCCTCGCCGGCGACCTGCATGAGCCGCAGCTGCAGGGTCACGACGAGCACCGAGGCGCTCATCGCGAGCAGGAAGATCCCCGCGAAGAGGGTCGGACCGGTGGCGGCCGCCGGCCGCACCAGCAGGAGCAGCACGCCGACGGCGACCATGGCCCCGACCAGCGACCGGAACAGCGCCCGGTCGGCCAGCCGGCCGCCCAGCGCGGTGCCGGCGAAGCCCCCGACGCCGTAGGCCAGCAGCACCCACGGGACCGCGCCGCGGGACAGCCCGGTGACGTCGGTGGTGAGGGGCGCGACGTAGCTGTAGACGGCGAACATGCCGCCGAACCCGACGACGGCCACGACCAGCGTGAGCAGGACCTGCGGCCGGCGCAGCGCGTCGAGCTCGGTGCGGACGCCGGCGTCCTGGCGCCCGGCCACCGGCGGGACGACGGCGAGCACCGCGGCTACGGTGAGCGCCGCGAGGACGACGACCGCCCAGTAGGCCGACCGCCAGCCCGTCGTCTGGCCCAGCCAGGTCGCCGCGGGGACGCCGGCGACGGTGGCCGTGGCGAGCCCGAGCATCACCGTGCTGACCGCCCGCCCGCGCAGCTCCGCCGGCACCAGCGCGGCGGCCACCAGCGAGGCGACGCCGAAGTAGGCGCCGTGCGGCAGGCCGCTGACGAAGCGGGCCAGCAGCAGCGCCGTCGACCCGGGTGCCAGCGCGCTGAGGACGTTGCCGGCCAGGAACGCCGCCATCAGCCCGACCAGCAGCCCGCGGCGCGGCAGCCGCGACCCGAGCGCGGCGATGACCGGCGCACCCACGACGACGCCGAGGGCGTAGGCGGAGATGACGTGCCCGGCCGTGGGGATGTCGACGCCGACCCCGGTGGCGATGTCGGGGAGCAGCCCCATGGTCACGAACTCGGTGGTGCCGATGGCGAAGCCACCCAGTGCCAGCGCGACCAGGGCCACCGCCACGCGCGGGGTGCGGAGCGAGGTCGGCGCGGGGGCGGGCGGGGCGGCGGCGCGGACGGTCACGTGACCGTGCCAAGGCCCCCCGCGCGGGGGGATTCCCGGCCCGGCGTGTCCTCAGCCCCGCGGGCCCCGGCGCAGGGCGAGCAGGTGGGCGGCGGCCGCGGGGCGGCGCGGCGAGCCGGCCGGCAGGACCTCGAGGAGGGCCTGCCACGCCGCGGCGTCGTCCCGGGCCTCGGGCAGGGCGGTGAAGCGCAGCAGCAGCTCCGGCCGCCGGGCGCCCAGCACGGCGGTGCGCACGGCGGCGGCGGTCCGGCGGCGGGCGGCGGCCACGCCCGGCGCGCCCGAGCGGGGCAGGACCGGGCCGGTGTAGCAGTCGAGGGCCGCGGCGACGGCGCCGCGGTCGAGCAGCCGGCGCACGCGGTCGAGGTCGGTCTCCAGCGGGCCCAGCAGCCGGTAGGGCCGCGAGCCGACGAGGTCGGGGCCGACCAGCCGGCGCAGCCGGGACAGCTCGGCGCGCACGGTGACGGCGGCGGCGTCCCCGGCGTGGCACTCGGCGGCCAGCCGCTCGGCGCTGCGGCCCTCCCCCGCCGCGGCCGCCTCGGCCAGCAGCAGGAGCAGCTCGGAGTGGCGCAGCGAGAGCTCGACCGGGCCGCCGGCGCGGGTGAGCCGGGCCCGGTCGCGGCCGAGCACCTCCAGCACCGGCGCGGCCGGGCGCGCCGGTGCGGCCCGGACTGGGCGCGCCCCGTCGCGCGGCTCCTCCCGGTGCAGCCACCGCAGCTCCGACTCGACGGCGGCCACGGTCGCGCGGACGAGGGTGAGCACGTGCGGGCTGGCCACGTGGTCGCCGCCGGTGACGTCGATGGCGCCGAGCAGCACCCCGGTGACCGGGTGGTGCACCGGGGCGGCCGAGCAGCTCCACGGCTGCACCGGCCGGCGGTAGTGCTCGCTGCCGTAGAACTGCACCGGGTGGTCGAGCGCCAGCGCCGTCCCCGGCGCGTTGGTGCCGGCGACGTCCTCCGACCACCGGGCGCCGGGCACGAAGTGCATGCCCTCGGCCAGCGATCGCAGCCGTCGGTCGCCCTCGACCCACAGCATCCGGCCGTCGGCGTCGGTGACCGCGACGATCATCCGGTCGGCCTCGGCGTCCTCGACCAGCAGCCGCCGGATCACCGGCAGCACCGGCGCGAGCGGGTGCGCGGCGCGGTAGGCGGCCAGGTCGTCGTCGAGCAGGTCGACCGGCGGGCCCTGCCCGTCGGGGTCGACGCCGCTGCCGAGGCTGCGCCGCCAGGAGTCCCAGACGACGGCGCGCACGCCCGGGCGCTGCGGCGGGGCGCCGCGGGTCACGAACGTCTCGTGGGCGGCTCGGAGCTGGCGGGTCAGCTCGGGCGTCGGGCGGCCTCCGGGCAGCGCGAGCCACGGGCTGACGCCGGTCACGGCGTGGTCCGGGGGCTGGGACTCATGTCCCGCCCATGGTGACGCCGATCCCACGCCCGCGCCAGGCTGCCGGGCCGCTGGTCAGCCGGTGGTGGACGGGGCCACGATCAGGGGACCTGATCGTCGAGCGTCCTCCCTCACGTCCCACGGTGAGGGAGGACACGCGAGGATCAGGTCAGCTGATCATCGCGCGGGCCCGCCGGGCGGCGGACGGGCGGGCAGCAGCGCCCGGGGGTCGCCCGCGCGCAGCGCTCCCGCCCACAGCCCGGCGCCGTAGGCGAGGTCCTCGAGCCGGCGGGCGGCCGCGAAGCGCACGGGGCCGACGTCGGCCCGGTGGGGCCACCAGGCGAGGACGGCGTCGGCGACCGCGACGGCGGCGGCCGCCCGCCGGGCGCGGCGGGAGACGACGGCGGCCGCGGCGGTGAGCGGCCAGTGGTGCCGGGTGGCCGCGCGGGCCAGCGTGCGGGCGGCCGCGACGGTGCCGCGCAGGACCAGCGCGGCCGCCAGCCCGTGGGGCGCCGGCCGGCCCGGGCCGGCCAGCCGGGCGGCCAGGCGGGCCGTCGCGACCGCGAGGGTGCCGGCGGCCAGCACCCGGCCGGGCCGGCCGCCTCCTGCGGCGAGCGCCAGTGCGGCGGCCGACCACGGGGAGACGACGACCGGGGCGACCGCACTGCCGTGCCGGGCGGCCAGCGGCGCGGCGCCGGTGCCGTAGAGCGCGCGGCGCCACAGCCAGGCGGCCGTCGAGGTCGGGTGGTCGTGCGCCACGCGCGCGGCCGGGTCGTAGCGCACCCGCCACCCGGCCCCGGCCAGCCGCCAGACCAGGTCGACGTCCTCGGCCACCCGCATGCCGGCGTCGAAGCCGTCCCCCAGGGCCGCCCGCCGGGCCAGTAGCGCCGCGCTCGGGACGTAGGACAGGCCGGTCAGCGGCACCACCGGCGCCGGGGACGGGCCCATGTCGAGCGCGCTGACGGCCGTCTCGTAGGCCGTCACCCAGCCCGCCCGGGCGGCCGGCAGGGCGGTGACCCGCGGGGCGACGACGGCCAGCCGCGGGTCGGCCAGGTGCGGCAGGAGCACCTCCAGCCAGCCCGGCTCCGGCACGCAGTCGGAGTCGAGGAAGGCCACCGCCGCCGTCGTCGCCGCGCGCAGGCCGGTGTTCCGCGCGGCGGCCGGGCCCCGGGAGCGGTCGTGCCGCAGCACCTCGACGCCGATGCCGGAGGCGGCCGCGGCCAGGGCGGCGGGGTCGGCCGAGCCGTCGTCGACCACGAGCACCCGCACGCCGGCGGTGGCCGGGTCGGCGCGCAGGGCGCCCAGCAGCCGCGCGACGCCGGCGGCGCGGTCGCGCACCGGCACGACGACGGTGACGTCGTCCGGCCCGGGGGCGGGACCGGCCGGTTCGGGGACGGCGACCCCGGTGTCGAGCAGCCGCGCCGCGAGGGCAGCCGTCGCCGGGCCGGTGACGGTGAGCCGGTCGCCGGCGAGCAGGTCGCGGGCGCGCGGGGCCAGGCGCAGCAGCCGCAGCGGCGAGCCGCCGAGCAGTGCCGCGCCGTCCTCCCGCCGGCGGGTGCCGGGGGCCAGCCGGACGGCGTACCCGTCGGGCAGCCGCTCCTGCGGCGGGGCGGGGACCGCGGTCACCCGCGCAGGACCACGGCGGTCGTGGTCAGCTCCACCAGCGGCGCGTAGAGGCCCATGAGCCGCAGCGCGCCGTCGTGGTCGTCGTCGCCGGAGCCGGCGCAGGCGTCGGTGACCACCCGCACCGGGACGCCGGCGTCGGCGGCCGGCAGCACGGTGGAGACGACGCAGCAGTCGGTGGCCACCCCGGCCACGGTGAGCGGGCCGTCGCCGACGAGGCCGGCCAGCTCCGGTCCCCACTTGCCGAACGTGGGAGCGTCCAGCACCGGCGCCGTGCCGGGGTCCTCGACCAGCGCGTAGAGCGGCGCGTCGGGCGGCTGGAGGGCGAAGGGCCACTGCTCGTAGTAGTCCACCCAGGCGCCGGCCGGCTCGGGCGGGGCGACGAACCGGGTGAAGACGACGCGCTCGCCGAAGGCGGCGACCAGCGCGCGGACCCGGGGGCGGACCTCCGCGAAGCGGGGCACCGCCCAGGGCGAGCCGGGGTCCCCGAACACGTGCTGGAGGTCGACGACGACCAGCCAGCCGGGAGGAGCGCTCACCGCCGGAGGCTAGCCCGGGAGCCGCGTGCGCCTCGGGACCGCCGTCCCAGCAGGCGAGGTCAGCGCACGACCGGAGGCCGTCCCGCCGGCAGCGGGGCGGCCTCCTGCGCCCGCACCGCCGCGCGGCGCAGCAGCAGCGTGCCGAGCAGCCCGACCAGGAACGCGGCGAGGACGCCGAGGTTGGCGTAGGCCCACGCGCCGTCGCGGCCGCCGAGGCCCAGCGGGCCGAGCAGGTAGCCCTGCCAGTCCAGCCAGCCGGCGTAGGTGTTGGTGACCAGCCCCCAGCCCAGCACGGTGCCCAGCACGAGCAGCAGCAGCGGCACCGGCGGGACGGCGCCGTAGCGGCCGCGGGGGTCGTAGAGGTCGGCCTCGGCGTGGTCGCGGCGGCGCAGCGCGAGGTCGGCCAGGAAGATCCCGCACCACGCGGCGATCGGCACGCCCAGGGTGATGAGGAAGCCCTGGAACTGCACGAAGAACCCGCCGGTGGCGAGGAAGACCACCCAGACCGCGCCGAGCACCATGAGCGTGCCGTCGATCCCCGCGGCGACCGGGCGCGGCACCCGGAGACCAGCGGCCAGCAGCGACAGGCCCGAGGAGTAGATGTCCAGCAGCGCCCCGCCGACCAGGCCCAGGACCGCGACGACGACGAACGGCACGAGGAACCAGGTCGGCAGGATGGACCCCAGCGCCCCGATCGGATCGGCGCCGATCGCGGCCGACAGCTCGGCGTCCGACGCCGCGAGCAGCAGCCCGGTGCCCAGCAGCAGCACCGGGGCCAGCGCGCCGCCGACCGTCGTCCAGCCGACGACGCCCGCGGTGGACGCCGTCCGCGGCAGGTAGCGGGAGTAGTCGGCCGCGGCGTTGACCCAGCCCGAAGCCGTAGCCGGTCATCGCCAGCACCAGCGCGCCCACGACGGCCGCGGCGGACCCACCGGGGACGGCGGTGACCGCCGACCACTCGACCTCCCCGGCCACCAGGGCCACGTAGACGACGGTGAGGACGCCGCTGACCACGGTGATCCAGCGCTGCATGCGCATGATCGCGTCGAAGCCGAGGACTCCGCCGCCGACGACGAGCGCGGCGACGACGAGCAGCGCGACCACCTGGGTCGCCGTCCCGCCGCTCCAGCCCAGCTGGGTGAAGACCGTGGCCGTCGCCAGCGTGGCCAGCGAGACGAGGACGGTCTCCCAGCCGACGGTGAGCACCCAGGACAGCACGGCGGGCACGCGGTTGCCGGTGACGCCGAAGGCCGCGCGGCTGAGCACCAGGGTCGGCACCGAGCCGCGCTTGCCGGCGATCGCCACCAGCCCGCAGAGCAGGAACGAGACGACGATCCCGACGACGCCGGCCACCAGCGCCTGCCCGGCCGAGATGCCGAAGCCGAGCAGGAACGAGCCGTAGGCCAGGCCGAGGACGCTGACGTTGGCGCCGAACCACGGCCAGAACAGCGAGCCCGGCCGGCCCCGGCGCTCCTCCTCGGCGATGACGTTGATGCCGTTGGTCTCGACGGCGACCCGAGCGGCCGCCGCCGGGCTCCCCTGTGTCCGGTCCACGGCCGGCTGGTGCGCCATCTGGGTCCCCTCTCGCTGGGTGGCTCCGACATCCTGGTGCCCCGAACCGAGGAGGGCCCGTGCAGGAGCACCCGCAGATGATCGTCCCCGTCGGGCACGTCGAGCCCGTTCCCCGGCGCGTGCGCGCGCTGCTCGGCGGGGTGGTCGTCGTCGACACCACCCGCGCGCGCTACGTGTGGGAGCGGCCGCCCTATCCGCAGTACGCGATCCCGGTGGACGACGTCGCGCCCGGCGTGCTCGTCGACGAGGGCGAGGCGGTGGAGACGCCGGTCGGCACCGCGGCCCGGCACGGGCTGCACGCCGGCGACGTCGAGCGGCCGGGCGCGGCGCTCGTGCACAGCGGCGACCGGGTCCCGGAGCTGGCCGGGCACGTCCGGATCGACTGGGCCGCGCTCGACGCCTGGTTCGAGGAGGACGAGGAGGTGTTCGTCCACCCCCGCAACCCCTACGCGCGGGTCGACGCCGTCCGCTCGTCGCGGCGGGTGCGGGTGGAGCGCGACGGGGTGGTGCTGGCCGAGTCCGCCTCGCCGGTGCTCGTCTTCGAGACCGGGCTGCCGACGCGGTCCTACCTGCCGCGCACCGACGTCCACTGGGAGCACCTGACGCCCAGCGGCACGGTGACCCAGTGCCCGTACAAGGGGCGCACCAGCGGGTACTGGTCGGCGCACGTGGGCGGCGGGGTGGTCGAGGACGTCGCCTGGTCCTACGACTTCCCGACACGGGAGGTGTCGCCCGTCGCCGGGCTGGTCGCCTTCTACGACGAGGTGGTCGACGTGTTCGTCGACGGCGTCCGCCGGGAGCGGCCGAGCACCGGCATGCGCTGACCCGGCCGCGGCTCAGCGCAGCCGGCCGTCCGTGCCGACGTCCCAGCGCCCGACGGCCGCCGTCAGCCGGGCGGCGATGCCGGACAGCAGGCGCGCGCCCTCCTCCGCCGAGGCGCCGGCCGGGTCGCCGAGCACGCCGGTGGGGCTGACCCCGCGCACGCCCTCGGCCCGCAGCCGGGGCAGCAGCTCGGAGATCGGCGTCGTGTCGCCCGGGACGGACCGGTCGGTCCGCACCGCGCGTGGTTCCACGTGCAACAGCAGCGAGGTCTCGGTGCGGCCGGCGTGCGCGTCGCCGCCGCGGACACCGCACGGGAACCAGGCGGCGTCGCGGCCCTCGGCCCGCAGCAGGGGGACCGCGCGGCGCAGCGCCTCGAGGTTGCCGCCGTGGCCGTTGACGACCAGCAGCCGGCCGGCCCACCGGCAGGCGGAGCGGCCGTACTCGATGAGCACCGCGGCCAGCGCCTCCGTGCCGATCGAGACGGTGCCGGGGAAGCCCTCGTGCTCACCGCTCGCGCCGTAGCCGAGGGCGGGCGCCACCAGCGCCCCGCCGAGGTCCGCCGTCCGCACCACCGCCTCGGCCACGGTCGTGTCGGTGGCCAGCGGCAGGTGGTGCCCGTGCTGCTCGACCGAGCCCAGCGGGACGACCAGCAGCGGCCGCTCGGGCAGCTCCGGCCACACGGCGCCGGCCAGGTCGGGCACGCCGGCAGCCTAGGCGGGGTCGGGCACCTCGTCGGGCAGCTGCCACGGGCGGACGACGAGCACCAGGACGGCGATCGCGGTGACCAGCGCCGCGACGACGACCGTCCCCATGGCGACCGCGTCGTTGCCGAGGACGCCGACCAGCGGGGCCACCGCCGCGCCGACGCCGAACTGCACCGCGCCGAGGAGCGCCGCCGCGGTGCCGGCCGCCTCACCGTGCCGCGACAGCGCCAGGGCCGGGGCGTTGGGCAGCGCCAGGCCGGAGGCGAACAGCACCGCCCACAGCGGCAGCGCCACCGCCCACAGCCCACCGGTGCCCGTGGCGGCGAGGACCACGAGCACCACGCCGGCCAGCGCACCGACGACCACCCCGGCCACCAGCACCTGGGCGGGCGAGAAGCGGCGCAGCACCACCGGGTTGAGCTGGGTGGCGGCGATCAGCCACACCGCGCCGGCGCCGAACAGCAGGCCGAACTGCTGCTCGTCGAGGCCGAACTCGCCCTGGAACACGAACGACGAGCCCGACACGTAGCTGAACAGCCCGGCCATCGTCAGCCCGGCCACCAGCACCAGGCCGACGTAGACCCGGTCGCCGAACAGCGCCCGGTAGCCGCGCAGCGTCCCGGCCGGGCCGGCGGCGCTCCGCCGCTCCGGCGGCAGGGTCTCCCGGACGGCGAACCAGCCGACGGCGAGCAGCAGCGCCCCGTAGAGCGCGAGCAGCAGGAACACCCCGCGCCACGAGGTGAACCGCAGCACCTCCCCGCCGACGGTGGGCGCGAGCACCGGCGCCGCGCCGAGGACGAGGAACAGCCGCGACAGCATCGTCGCCGCGGCGCGGCCCTCGAACAGGTCGCGCACGACCGCGAGGGCGATCACCGCGCCGGCCGCCGTCCCCACGCCCTGCAGGAACCGCAGCGCGCCCAGGACCGCGATCGACGGCGCCACCAGCACCAGCAGCGAGGCGAGGACGTGCAGCGCGGTCCCGGCCAGCAGCGGGCGGCGCCGGCCGAACGCGTCGGACAGCGGGCCGAGGACCAGCTGGCCCAGGGCCAGCCCGACCAGCGTGCCGGTGAGGGTGAGCTGCACGGTGGCCGAGCTGGTCTGCAGGTCGTCGGCGATGGTGGGCAGCGCCGGCAGGTACATGTCGATGGTCAGCGGGCCGAGCGCCACGAACGCGCCGAGGGTGAGCGCGGTGCGCGCCGTCCCCGGACGGTCGGCGAGAGCGGGCGCCGCGGCCGGCCGTTCGTGGGTCGTCGTCACGACAAGGGGCAAGCCGCGCCGGCACTGGCGCATTCCGCCGAGGTCGTGTCAGCCGGCCGGATCGGGGAACGGGAGACCCATGACCACTCACTCCCCGGACGCCACCCGCAAGGTCGCCGAGCTCATGAAGGGACAGCGGTTCGGCTTCCTCACGACGACGATGCCCGACGGCCGCCTGACCAGTCGCCCGATGGCGCTGCAGGAGGTCGAGTTCGACGGCGACCTGTGGTTCTTCGCCGAGCACGACGCGCCCTGGCTCACCCACATCGCGGCCTCGCCGCAGGTCAACGTCGGGATCGGCTCGGGCGGGACCTGGGTGTCCCTGACCGGCACCGCCCGCGTCGTCGACGACGTCGCGAAGAAGAAGGAGCTGTGGAACAGCGGCGTCGAGGCCTGGCTGCCCCAGGGCCCCGAGGACCCGTCCGTGCTGCTGGTCAAGGTCGACGGCGACACCGCGGAGTACTGGGACAACCCCGGCAACCGGCTGGCCACGGCGCTGAGCTTCGTCAAGGCCAAGGCCACCGGGTCGCAGCCCGACACCGGCGAGAAGGACGTCGTCGACCTCTGACAGCGGTCTTCAGGTGGCTTGGTGGGTGGAGTAGCCGGCATGGGCGAACCAGCCAGCGGCGTCGGTGGCGGTGACCGCGGCCAGCGCCACGGCGATGGCCGCGTCCAGGGCCGCGCGGGTGCGCGCGCCGGCGGCTTTCACCAGGGCCTTGATCTTGCTGAAAGCCTCCTCCACCGGAGAGAAGTCCGGCGAGTAGGCCGGCAGGAACACCAGCCGGCATCCCGCGGCCTCGACCAGCGCGCGCATCCGCTCAGGCTTGTGCGCGCCGACGTTGTCGACCACCACCACCTGCCCGGGCCGCAGCGCCGGCAGCAGCACCTGCTGCAGATAGGCGGCGAACACCGCCGCGGTCGTGCCGCCCTCCACCGTCATCGCCGGGCTCATGCCCGACAGCGCCAGCCCGGTGATCAACGTGGTCACCGGCCCGCGGTTGCGCGGCACCGCCCCGACCGCCCGGGTGCCCCGCGGAGCGCGGGCCCGGCGGCGGGTCATCGAAATGTGCGTGCCGCACTCATCGACGAACACCAGCCGGGCCGCGTCGGTGGTAGCCACCTCGCGATGCCACCGGGCGCGCGCGGTCTCGTCGCGCTCGGTGGCGCTCAGGCTTTTGACTTCAGCGGCCGGCCCGGCCGCCGCCGCCGTCCGCGCGGCGTCAGCGCCTGATCGGGATCGTCGGCCGGCAGGGCGGCGATCGCCCGCGACATCGTCGCCGCCGACACCACCACGCCCCGCTGGCTGGCGAAGGCGCTGACATGCTCGGCCAGGGTGGCATCGGCCGCCGCGCCCAGCCTATCCGGCAGCCAGGCCTGCAGCTGCTGCCTCTTCTCCGGCACCGGCCCGTGCCGCTGCGCGGTCGGGGCCAGACTGCCGATGTTCCGCCGCCGGGCCAGGTATCGGCCCACGGTGTTCACCGACACCCGGAAGGTCACTGCCGCCTGCTCCTGGGTCATCCCGCCATCGACTGCGGCAACGACCCGCTCACGCAGATCCATCGAGTACGCCCGCATGCCTCAGGCCTACTCCACCAAGCAACCAGCACACCGCTGTGAGACCCACTCGCCCCCCGCCCCTCGCTCCGTCGGCCCCGCTGCAGGGGCCAGCCGGGAGCCTGCGAGGGGCGAGGGGTGAGGGGCGAGGGGCGGGGGGCGGCGGGGTCCTTCCGCCAGCGGATCGTGTAGCCGGCGTCGACCGGCAGGGTCACGCCGGTGACGTGGCGCGCCTCGTCGGAGACGAGGAACAGGATCGCGTCGGAGATGTCGACCGGGTCGACGCAGGGCACCGGCAGCTCGACCGGGCCGCAGCGGTCGACGGCGACGACGTCGGCGCGCTCCTGCGCCAGGCGCAGCGCGTGGCTGCGCCCCTGGCCGCGCGCGGCCCTGCGGAGGCGGGCGGGTCGGACCGCGTGCGGGTGACAGCGGACTCCCAGCCGCCGCCCCGCGGGCGGCCAGCTGGGGGGACGACGCTCAGGGAGCTCTCCCCAGGGCGCCCCTCCGGCTCGCGAGGGGGCGCCCCGGGGGGAGTCCACCCACGACCCGGAGGTGCCCGGTGCTCGCCCTGACCGTGCTCGTCGTCCTGCTCGTCACCATGACGCTGGCCGACCTCGCGCCCGCCCTGCTGCCCGAGGGACCGACGCTGGTGACCCTGCGCTGAGGGTCAGCCGGCAAAGCCGGCCAGGGGCGACTCGTCGCAGATCCTGGCCGGCGGGACCGCCGGCATGCCGAGCAGCGTCGGCTGACCGCGCACGGGGCCGGTGTGCGAGTGGTCGACGTGGCTCTTCGGCGTGATCAGCTCGAGGTCGCGCGCGGCCAGGGCGGACTCGCCGTACCCCTGCACGCACTCGGGGTCGGGCCCGTCCAGCGGCAGGCCGGTGAAGAACTTCGCCGCCATGCAGCCGCCGCGGCAGGCGTCGAAGTGCGCACACTTCGTGCACGCGCCGCCGGTCTGCGGGCTGCGCAGCTCGGCGAACAGCTCCGAGGACTGCCAGACCCGTTGGAAGCCGCCCTCGCTGCGGACGTTGCCGGCGAGGAACTGCTCGTGGATGGCGAACGGGCAGGCGTAGACGTCGCCGACCGGGTCGATGAGGCACACCACCCGCCCGGCGCCGCACAGGTTGAGCCCGGGCAGCGCCTCGCCGTAGGCCGACAGGTGGAAGAACGAGTCGCCGGTGAGCACCCGGTCGCCGTTGGCCAGCAGCCACGAGTACAGCTCCCGCTGCTGGGCCTGGGTGGGGTGCAGCTGGTCCCAGACGTCGGCGCCGCGGCCCGAGGGGCGCAGCCGGGTGATCCGCAGCTGGGCGCCGTAGCGGTCGGTCAGCGCCCGGAACGCGTCGAGCTGGGAGACGTTCTCCCGGGTGACGACGACGGAGACCTTGAAGTCCTTCATCCCGGCCTCGGCCAGGTTCTCCAGCGCCTTCGTGGCGGTGGCGAACGAGCCGGTGCCGCGGACCCGGTCGTTGACCTCGGCGGTGGCGCCGTCCAGGGAGATCTGCACGTCGACGTAGTCGGTGGCCGCCAGCTGCCGCGCCCGGGTGCGGTCGAGCTTGACGCCGTTGGTGGAGAACTTGACGCCGACGTCGTGGCCGATGGCGTAGTCGAGCAGGTGCCAGAAGTCCGGCCGCACGGTCGGCTCGCCGCCGCCGACGTTGACGTAGAAGACCTGCATCCGCTGCAGCTCGTCGATGACGCCCTCGGCCTCGGCCGTCGTCAGCTCGCGCGGGTCGCGCCGTCCCGAGGAGGACAGGCAGTGCACGCACGCCAGGTTGCAGGCGTAGGTGAGCTCCCAGGTCAGGCAGATGGGGGCGTCGAGGCCGTACTCGAACTGGTCGACCAGGCGCCCACCGACGGGACGCTGGGGGACGACGGCGGTCACGGGGTCTCCCGGGGTTCGATCATGTTCGAGCGGGCGAGGTCGGCGAGCGCCTTCACGTAGGCGGGCCGCTGGGCCTCGGGGACGCCGCACGCGAGCAGGGTCGCGTCGGCGCTGGGCTGGTCGGCGAGCGCCTCGACGACGGCGACCAGCGTCCTCGACTTGAGGAACGACAGCTTCCGGTTGCCGAAGTGGTAGACCAGCGCCCCGAACGGCTCCGGCCGCAGGGCCACCGACCGGGCGCGCCGCCAGGGCAGTGCTGGGTCGAACACAGCTGGGTCGAACACAGCCGGGTCGAACGCGGCGGGGTCGGAGACGTCCGCGGCCGGAGCGGTCGAGGTCACGTCGGTCGGCTCAGTAGACGCCGCACATGCCGTCGATGGAGACCTCCTCGACGAGGGACTCCTCGACCAGCGCCTCCTCGGCCACGGTCGCCTGGGTCTCGGCCTGGGTCTCGGTCTTCGTCGTCTCGGGCATGCGGACCTCCGGGTTCCGGGGGACGGGGATGGCGAGGACGTTAGAGACACCGGGTGCCACCGGCAAGCGCGTCCCCGCGACCCGCCCGGTCGGCGGGGACCGCCCCGTCCGACCGGGTGGGCGAGGATGGGTCGGTGAGCACGTCGCCGGGTCCCGCCGCCCCCGGGCCGGTGCCGGACGCCCCCACGGCCCTCCCCCGCGCCGTCGGCGGCGTCCGTGCGGCGACGCGCGCGCGGATCGAGCAGGCGGCCCTGGAGCTGTTCACCGCGGAGGGGTTCGAGCAGGTGACGATCGAGGAGATCGCCGCGGCCGCGGGCACCAGCCGGCGCACGTTCTTCCGGCACGTGGGCAGCAAGGCCGACGCCGTGTGGGGCGACTTCGCCGGCCACGTGTCCCGGCTGGCCGGCCTGCTCGCCGCCGCCGGCGACGACGTCCCGGTCCTGCCGGCCGTCTTCGGCGCCTACGTCGAGGCCAACGCCTACGCCGGGGCCGACCTGCCGGTGCTGCGCCAGCGGATGCGGCTGATCCTCACCGAGCCGGCGCTGCTGGCCCACTCGCAGGTGCGCTACGCCGACGTCGACCGGGTGGTGGCGCGGTACGTGGCGCGGCGCCGCGGGGAGGACCCGGCGGGGCTGCTCCCCCGGCTGGTCGCCACGACCACCCGCGCGGCGGCCACCACGGCGTTCGAGGTGTGGCTCGGCGACGACCGGGCCACGCTGGCCGACACCCTGCGCACCGCCTTCGGCCAGCTCGCGGCCGGCTTCCCCGAGCTCCGCGCCCCGGCGTGACGCCGCCCGCTCACGGTGTGCACACGACGCGGTCCCGGGGCCCCCCGTCCGCGCCGGGTGCACACACCGCGGTCGCGCGGCTCGGATCGGCTGAGCGAGCGCGAGGTCAGGCCGACGCCTCGCGGAGGCCCTCCAGCAGGCGGTCGACGTCGGCGTCGTCGCTGTAGGGCGCCAGCCCGATGCGCAGCCCGCCGGCGTCGCCGAGCCCGAGCCGGCGGGAGGCCTCGATCGCGTAGAACGAGCCGGCCGGCGCGTTGACGCCGCGCCCGGCCAGCGCACGCGACACCTCGGCGGCCGGCCGGTCGGCCCAGGTGAGCAGCAGCGTCGGCGTCCGGTGCGCCGCCCGCGACCACAGGGTGACGCCGGGCAGCCCGGCGACGGCCTCCTCCACGCGCTCCCGCAGCCGGTCCTCGTGCGCCTCGACGGCGGACAGGCCCGCGACCAGCCGTGCCCGCCGGTCCCCGTCGGCCCCGCCCAGCGCCGCCAGGTAGTCCACCGCCGCGGTGGTGCCGGCGAGCAGCTCGTAGGGCAGCGTGCCCAGCTCGAAGCGCTCGGGGACGGCGTCGGTGGAGGGCAGCAGCTTGTCCGGGTGCAGCGTCTCCAGCAGCGAGGGCGCGGCGACGACGCAGCCCAGGTGCGGGCCGAGGAACTTGTACGGCGAGCAGGCGTAGAGGTCGGCCCCGAGCGCGGCGACGTCGACCGCCGAGTGCGCGGTGAGGTGCACGCCGTCGACGTAGGCCAGCGCGCCGGCCCGGTGCGCCAGCGCGGTGACCGCGGGGACGTCGGGCCGGGTGCCGATGAGGTTGGACGCGCCGGTGACGGCCACCAGCCGGGTCCGGTCGGTGAGCACCGCGGCGACCGCCTCGGGGGTGAGCTCGCCGGTGTCGGGGTCGAGGTCGGCCCAGCGGACGGTGGCCCCGCGCGCGGCGGCGGCCTGCACCCACGGGCGGACGTTGGCGTCGTGGTCGAGGCGGGTGACCACGACCTCGTCCCCGGGGCCCCAGCCGGCCGACAGCGCGCGGGACAGGTCGTAGGTCAGCTGGGTCATCGACCGGCCGAAGACGACGCCGCCCGGGTCGCCGGCCACCAGGTCGGCGACCGCGGACCGCGCGGCCACGACGACGGCGTCGGCGTTGCGCTCGGCCTCGGTCACCTGCCCCCGGTTGGCGATCGGGGCCACCAGGGTGGCCGCCACCGCCTCGGCCACCTGCCGCGGCACCTGGGAGCCGCCGGGGCCGTCGAAGTGCGCGGCGCCGGCGCGCAGGGCGGGGAAGTCGGCACGGACGGCGGCGACGTCGTAGGTGGTGGCAGTGGTCACCCCCGCAGCATGCCGCCCCCCTCCGGTCGGGCAGGCGCACCTGGCCGGACGGGCCGACCTGCTCCTCCGGACGGCCGGTTCCCCCCGGCGACCCCTCCCGCCGGGTGGAACGCCGCTCGTACCGTCCGCGCCGACGGCTCCCGCAGGCAGAAGGAAGGACTGGAGACCTGGGCCACCGACGTCGTCACCCGCGCCTCCGCCCGCTGAGGAAGGCCCCGTCCCCCTCACGCCTCGCAGGCTCGGCGCGAGCCTCCGGACGGGGCCGAGAGACACTGCCGGGGTGACCGAGGACCTCACCTTCTCCGACTCGATCGTCGTCGCCGCCTCGCCGGAGGCGGTCTACGACCTGGTCAGCGACGTGACCCGGACCGGCGAGTGGAGCCCGGTGTGCGTGGCCTGCTGGTGGGACGAGGGCGCCACCGGCCGCGTGGGCGACTGGTTCACCGGCCGCAACGTGACCCCCGCGCGCACCTGGGAGACCCGCAGCCAGGTGGCCGTCGCCGACCGCGGTCGGGAGTTCGCCTGGCTGGTCGGCGGCTCGTGGGTGCGGTGGGGCTACACGCTCGAGCCGGTGGACGGCGGCACGCGGCTCACCGAGTCGTGGGCGTACCTGCCCGGCGGCGTGGCGCTGATGGCCGAGCGCTACGGCGAGGGTGCGCAGGAGCAGGTGGAGCTGCGCACCCGCATGGCGCACGAGGGCATCCCGGCCACCCTGGCCGCGATCAAGCGCGTCGCGGAGGGCTGAGCCGGCGGCCCGTCCGCGGACGGGCCGCCGGCCCGGCCGGTCAGCCCTGGCAGAGCGACGAGCCGTACCGGCAGGCGACGACGTCGGGCGTGTCCACCGGGCGGCCGGCGTCGATCGCGCGGGCCAGCCGGAGGAACACGGCGTGCGACCAGGCCAGCGGTGTCGCCGAGAACGTTGGCTCACCGGGGACGAACTCCGTCCCCTCCGCCGACGGCGGCCGGTCGTCCCACACCTGCTCGGCGAGGAAGAACGACGCGTCGTCGGCCGAGCGCGCCATCGTGTCCAGCCGTTCCTGGGCACTGGCGCCGGTGACCAGCTCGTACTCGCCGCGCTCGCCGGTCAGCAGCGGCCAGCCGCGGCCGATCGTCTCCCCCGAGCCCGGGTCCACCGGCTCCCACTGGGTGCCGTCGGCCTTCTCGCCGTAGCCGTCGAAGCTCGCCCGGTGCCAGAACCGCCCGTTGGCGGTGTCGTAGCCCAGCTGTTCGTCGATCAGGCGCAGCGTGTTGAGGACGGCCGGGTCGTCGGCCGGCACGATGCCGAACCGCACCAGGTCCAGGAAGCTCGGGTCGAGCACCGTCCGCTGGTCGACCAGCGGGCCGCCGTCGGAGATCTGGATCTGCGTGCCGGCGTCCGCGTTCCCGTCGGCGGTGATCCGCAGGTAGTACGGCTCGGACGACAGCGGCCCGTTCGTCGTGACCGTCCAGCCGGGCAGCTCCGCGCGCCACCGGTCGGCGGTAGCCAGGTAGGTCTGCGCGCGGGCGTCGTCGCCGTTGGCCTGCGCGACGTCGGCCGCGGTGACCAGGCCGGCGATCTCGGCGGCGATGGTGTTCGGCGACCACCCGCCGAGGTTCTCCCACCGCTCCTGGTCGGTCTCCGGGCCCTCGGCCACCAGGAAGTCCGCCGACAGCCGGATCCGCGCCCAGTCCTCCGGACCGGTCCGGCCCAGCTGCCAGGCGAGGACGATCGGCAGGGCGACCTCGTCCATCTGCAGCCCGCCGAAGACCGGCTCGCCGTCGAGCCGCGCGTTCTGCGGGAAGGACCCGTCGGGGCGCTGCTGCACCGTCCACAGGTGGTCCAGGGCGCGGTTCGCGGCCGCGACGTCGCCCATGGCCTGCAGACCGCTGGCGACCTGGTACAGGTCGCGCGACCAGACCTCGTGGTAGACGGGGAGGTGCTGCAGCTCGTTCGCCCACGCCCACGGCTTGCCCGGCGAGGCGACGAAGCCGCCGCGGAACGTCTTGTCCTCGCTCGCCGCGAGCACCATGGCCGACACGTCGTACTCGGTCCGCCACTCCCCGACGCTGGCCGGCGCCGGGGCGAGCCCGTCGAGGTAGCCGTGCCAGCCGTCGGTGTAGGCCTGCAGGGCGGCGCCGAAGCCGCGGTCGAGGGCCTGGTCGGCGGCCTGCGCGGCCTCGTCCTCCGTCGTCCCGAACCCCAGCGCCAGCGTGAGCCGCTGCGCGCCGTCCAGGCCGGTGAGGCCGGTCCGCCCGATCTGGACGACGTTGCCCGGGGTGGGCGCGTCCCAGGTGTCGTCGAGCACGAAGTCGTCACGCAGGTCGGACCAGCCGTCGCTGCGCTCGAGGTAGCCGCTGGAGGTGTCGGTGAGGCCGCCGGAGCTCGCGACCGCGCTGCTCAGCGCGCCGTCGGTGGCCAGCAGCCGCCCGTCGGCGGAGCGGCCGGTGTCGTCGTTGGCGTTGAGGCCCAGGCCCACGTCGTGCAGCACGTAGACCTGGTAGGGCTGCCCGTCGAGGGACTCCACCTGCACGTCGACGAGCACCGCCGACCGGTCGGGGTCGGTCGTGTAGGTCTTGGTGATCCGGTACCGGCCGCTGGTCGCGGTGTTCGTCTGCCGGTAGACCAGCGCCCGCGGGTCGACCAGCTCGACGACGGACTCGGTGTCCTCGTCCTCGCGGTCGGCGAAGGTGGCCCCGTCGGTGACGACCAGCTGGGTGTCCCGCGAGCTCGGGGTGTCGATGCGCGGCGCGTAGACCTCGCTGAGCGTGCCGTCGTTGAGCGTGTACCAGACCCGGCTGTCCAGGGCGCCGATCGCGGTGCCGAAGCCGTCCTTGTCGCCGGGCGACCAGTCCGCCGCCTGACCGGGGTACCCCGGGGCCGCCTCCTCCTGGGCGGCCGCGGGCGGCACCACGCCGAGGACGAGGGCGCCGACGGCGCCCCCGAGCACCGCGCGGGCCGGCCTCCGCAGGCGCCTGCGGCGGCGCGGGCCGTGGACGACGTCTCGAGCGCTCACCGGCTGCTCCCCCCGGCCCGCCGCCGCCCGACCTGGGACACCCCGCACAGGCGAGGTCCGGGGTCGCGGCACGCGGGGCACCGTTCGGTCGGTGCCGGCCCGCCGGGCGTCGCCGGGGCCGGCGCGGCGCCGCTCGCGCACGGGCGCCGCAGCTGAGCGGGCCACCACCCGGGGCTGAGGTGTGACCCGCGCCACACCCTAGGGAGCCCGGCCGCCCCGCGCCACCGCCGGACGGGGCTGCGGCGACCGCGGACGGCACCGCTCAGATGAGCCCCAGCTTGGAGCCGGCGTACACCGCCTCGGCGCGGCGGGAGACGGCGAGCTTGCGCATCAGGTTGGTGACGTGGAACTTCGCCGTCGTCGCCGAGATGTAGAGCTCGCGGCCGATCGCCTCGTTGGACAGGCCCCGGGCCAGGAGCGCCAGCACCTCCCGCTCGCGGCCGGTCAGGTCCGGCGACGACGGCGAGGGCGGCGCCGGGGCGGCCAGCGACCGCACCACCATCGCCGCGCTGTGGCTGTCGAAGGCACTCTCCCCGCGGCGCACCGCGCGGATGGCGGCCACCAGCGCGACGGCGTCGACGTCCTTGAGCACGTAGCCGCGGGCGCCGCGCTGGATGGCCTCGAGCACCAGCCGCTCGTCGAGGAACGTCGTCACCACCAGGACGCCGGGGGCCGGTGTGCGGGCGGTGAGCTCGCCGCACAGGGCGAGCCCGGTGAGGTCGGAGCCGGCCGACAGCTCGAGGTCGAGCAGCACGATGTGCGGCCGGACCCGGGCGACCAGGTCGAGCGCGTCGGCGGCGGTGGTGGCCTCGCCGACCACCTCGACGTCCGGCTCGCGCTCCAGGATCGAGCGCAGCCCCTGCCGGACGATGGCGTGGTCGTCGACGATCACCAGCCGGATCGGGAGGCGGGTCGTGAGCGGGCCGGCCCGCAGCGGGACGGCGGTCACCGCGGTGGACGGGACGGCGGAGCGGGGGCGCGGGTCTCTGCGGGCACGGCGACCTCCGGAGGCGGGCAGCCCGCCCACGATAGCCGGTTCGTAGTGCGCGTCACAGTGTCGTGCACGACGAACACCCCGCCCGCTCCCGGGCCGGGAGGGGGCGGGGTCCGGTCGGGGAGGGGCTGCCTCAGCGGCCGAGGATGCCGCCGATCGCGCCGCCGAGGCCGCCACCCTGGCCCCCGCCGCCGCTGAGCATCTTCACGAGGTCCATCGGGTCGAGGCCGAGCTTCTGCAGCAGGCCGGCGTGCTGGTCGGTGTCGACCTGGCCGGGCAGTTCCTGGTCGGCCTGCTGCGCCTTGGCGTCGTCGCCCTGGGAGCGCAGCAGCTGGAGGATCTGGTCCTTGTCGATCTGCATGGACCGCCCCTACCCCCGGCGCCCGGCCCGCACGCGCCGGCAGGTCAGCACGCGGCGCGCACGATGCGGTCGGGCCGGACCGCGACGGAGGTGGCCCGGCCCGACCGCAGCCACGCGGCGAGCACGCCGTCGACGTCGCCGACCCGCGTCCGCCGCCCGCCGGCCTCGACGGTCAGGACGCCGTCGCCGGCCGCGGTGAGCACCGCCGGCCCGGTCCCGAGGACGTCGTCGAGCCGGCACTCCCGCCCGTCGACGCGGACCCGCGCGCGGGGCACCAGCGTCCCGGCCAGCCGGCGCCCGGCCCGGCCGCGCCGGTCCACCAGCGGCCCGCGGCGCAGCGGCGGCGTGCGGCTGTCGGTGGCGTAGGCGGCCAGCGCCGGCACCCGGGCGACGGCGGCGAGCACCCCGCGGCGCACCGGCGCGGCGGCCGCTCCCCCGCCGGTCATCAGCCGCCCGACCAGCACCGCCAGCCGGACCAGCGCCCGCGCGTGCGGCTCGCGCTCGGCCTGGTGGGTGTCGAGCAGCTCCTCGCCGGCCGTCCCGCCGACCACGGCGGCCACCTTCCAGGCGAGCTGGTGGACGTCGCGGAGGCCGAGTCCGAGGCCCTGGCCGACGAACGGCGGGGTGAGGTGCGCGGCGTCGCCGGCCAGCAGCACCCGCCCGCGGCGCCAGCGGTCGGCGACCTGGGCGCGGTGGACGTACTCCGCCGCCCGCACCACCTCGGCGTCCTGCGCACCGAAGGGCGCGAGCAGGGCACGCAGCGCCGCCGGCTCGGTGAGGTCGGCCGGGGCCTCCCCCGGGTGCAGCCGCGCCTCGGCGCGGTAGCGGTCGCCGGCGACGGGCATGAACGTGGCCGCGCGGGACGGGTCGCAGACCTGGTGAACCCCCGGCCAGACCGGTAGCGGCGCCGCCGAGCGCAGGTCGACGACCAGCCAGCGGTCGGGCCGGCCGAGGTCGCGCATCCGGGCGCCCAGCAGGGCGCGGACGGTGCTGCGCGCGCCGTCGCAGCCGAGCACGGCGGAGGCGACGACGTCCTGGTCCGGGGCCCCGTGGTGGCGCACCCGGACGGTGACGGACCGGTCCGCGTCCTCCAGCCCGACGACCTCGACGCCCGTGCGGACGGTGACGCCGGGCGCCCGGTCGACGGCGGCGCGCAGCAGCCGCTCGAGGTCGGGCTGGTGGAACATCGACGCCTGCGGCCAGCCGTGCCGCCCCGCTCCCGGCGCGCGGCGGAACTCCGCCAGCGTCCGGTGGCCGGCGTCGAGCAGCCGCAGGCCCGCCATCGGCCGGCTGACCGCGAGGAAGCCGTCGGCGACGCCGGCGTCGGCCAGCGCCCGCAGCGCCTCGTCGTCGAGGTGGACCGCGCGGGGGAGGTCGTGCGGCCGGGGCCGGCGGTCCAACAGCAGGACCTCCAGTCCCTGCCGGGCCAGCAGCAGCGCCGCGGTGGTGCCGACTGGGCCGGCGCCCACCACGACCACCGGCGCCGGGTCCGCGGCGAGCTGCGACACGCCGCCCAGTGTCGCGGACCCGATCACGGCCGCACGGCTGGCATCGTGGTCATGCCATGGCAGTCGCTCCCCCGGTCGCCCGCCACCGGGGCGACGCGTGGCGCACGCTGGCCGGTGGTCTGGGCCAGACGCTGGTCACCCTCGGCGTCGTCTGCCTGCTCTACGTCGTCTACCAGCTGTGGGTCACCGACCTGTTCGCCGCGCGCGACCAGGACCGGCTCGCCGACCGGCTGCAGGGTGAGTGGTCCGCGTCCGGGACCGCGCCGGCGGCGCCGGCCCCGCCGGCGGCCGTGGCCGTGGGCGAGCCGTTCGTCGTGCTGCACGTGCCGCGGCTCGGCGAGGACTGGTCGCGCGTGGTGCTCGAGGGCACCGCCGAGGACCAGCTGTCGCAGGGCCCCGGCCACTACGTCGGGACGGCGCTGCCCGGCCAGCAGGGCAACGCCGCGTTCGCCGGCCACCGGGTGGGCCGCGGCTCGCCGTTCCTCGACCTCGACGCGATGCGGCCCGGCGACCCGATCGTCGTCGAGACCGCCGACGGGTGGTTCACCTACCGGGTGCTCGGCGACCCGGTCACCGGCGACGCCACCGCGGATCCCAGCGGCATCCCGGGCGTGGAGGTGGTGTCGCCGTCGCAGACGGAGGTCATCGCGCCGACGCCGGACGACCCGGCGGCCGGCCCCACCGGCGCCTACCTGACGATCACCACCTGCCACCCCCGCTACTCGGCGCGGCAGCGGCTGGTCGTGCACGCCGTCCTCGACGGCCCGGGCGTGAGCAGGGCGCAGGCACCCGACGGGCCGCCGGCCCTGACCGAGGGCTGAGGAGGAGCGCGTGTACCGCTGGATCTGGCGTCACCTCCCGGGCGGGACGGCGAGCCGGGCGGCCCTCTCGCTGCTGCTCGCGCTGGCCGTGTGCGCGCTGCTGCTGTTCGTCGTCTTCCCCTGGGTCGAGCCGCACCTGCCCTTCAGCGCGGTCACCGTCGACCCCGGCCGCTGAGGGTCCCCCCGCGGGCGACTTGACGACGGTTCCGTCCCGAATGAGTCTGTGGCGCGGCGCACACGCGCCGGGACCCGGCCAACGGGGGCCGGGCCGGACGGAGGGACGAGGGTTGAAGACCAAGGGCGCGATCCTGTGGGGTGTCGGCGAGGAGTGGTCGGTCGAGGAGATCGAGCTGGGCGATCCCCGGGAGGGTGAGGTCCAGGTCCAGCTGGCCGCCTCGGGTCTGTGCCACAGCGACGAGCACCTGGTCACCGGCGGCACGCCGGTCGCCTTCTACCCCGTGATCGGCGGGCACGAGGGGTCCGGCGTCGTCACCAAGGTGGGCCCGGGCGTCACCGGGCTGCAGGAGGGCGACCACGTCGTCACCGCGTTCATCCCCGCCTGCGGGCAGTGCCCGCCGTGCTCGAAGGGGATGCAGAACCTCTGCGACCTGGGCGCGAACCTGCTGGCCGGGACGGCGATCTCCGACGGCAGCTACCGCGTGCAGGCCCGCGGCAAGGACGTCGTCCCGATGTGCCTGCTCGGCACGTTCTCCCCGTACATCACCGTGCACCAGGCGTCGGTGGTGAAGATCGAGCCGGACATCCCGCTGGAGATCGCCGCGCTGGTCGGCTGCGGCGTCACCACCGGCTGGGGCTCGGCCACCAAGGTCGCCGACGTCCGCCCGGGCGAGAGCGTCGTCGTCATGGGCGCCGGCGGTGTCGGCATGAACGCCGTCCAGGGCGCGGCCGCGGCCGGCGCCAAGCGGGTCATGGTCATCGAGCCGGTGGCCCGCAAGCGCGAGTGGGCCATGGACCTGGGCGCCACGCACGTCTTCGAGTCGGCCGAGGAGGCCACCGAGAAGGTCAACGAGCTGACCTGGGGCCGGATGGCCGACAAGACGATCATCACCGTCGGCGACATCCAGGGCGAGGACATCCAGACCGCGTTGAGCCTGACCGGGAAGGGCGGCCGCGCCGTCGTCACCGGCATGGGCAACGCGGCCAACACCGACGTCAAGCTCAGCCTGTTCGAGCTGACGCTGCTGCAGAAGGACCTGCAGGGCGCCATCTTCGGCGGCCTGGCCCCGCGCGCGGCGATCCCCGAGCTGCTCAGCCTCTACCAGGAGGGCCAGCTCAAGCTCGACGACCTGGTGACCACGCGGTACTCCCTGGAGGACATCAACCAGGGCTACCAGGACATGCGCGACGGCAAGAACATCCGCGGGATGGTCGTCTACACCGACGCCGACCGCTGACCCCTCCCCTCGCCGACGCCGTCGTGCTCTGCCCACGGGTGTGGGCAGAGCACGACGGCCGCGACGAGGACCTCAGCTCCCGCGCAGCTCCGGGAAGTCGGTGTCGGCGTAGTCGGTGCCGGTGCCCCGCGGCGCCGCGTGCTCCTCGCGCTCGCGCAGCTCGACCCGGCGGATCTTCCCGGAGACCGTCTTGGGCAGCTCCGCGAACTCCACCCGGCGCACCCGCAGGAACGGCGCCAGCCGCTCGCGGGCGTGCCGCAGCACCGCCAGCGCCGTCTCCGGGCCCGGCTCCCAGCCCGGCGCGAGGGTGACGTAGGCCTTCGGGACGGCGGCCCGCACCGGGTCGGGCACCGGGACGACGGCGGCCTCGACCACCGCCGGGTGCTCGATGAGCACGCTCTCCAGCTCGAACGGGCTGATCTTGTAGTCGCTGGCCTTGAAGACGTCGTCGGTGCGCCCGACGTAGGTGATGTAGCCGTCGGCGTCCCGGGTCGCGACGTCGCCGGTGTGGTAGTAGCCGCCGGCCATCGCCTCGGCCGCCCGCTCGGGGTCGCCCTGGTAGCCGGTCATCAGGCTCAGCGGCTCCTGCGAGAGGTCCAGGCAGATCTCGCCGTCGTCGCCCTGCTGGCCGGTGATCGGGTCGACGAGCACCACGGGCACCCCGGGCAGCGGCCGGCCCATCGAGCCCGGCCGGACCTGCGCGCCGGGCGGGTTGCCCACCGACGCCGTCGTCTCGGTCTGCCCGTAGCCGTCGCGCAGGGTGAGCCCCCAGTGCCGCTGCACCTGGGTGATGACCTCGGGGTTGAGCGGCTCCCCGGCGGCGATGACCTCGCGCAGCTGCCCCGACCCGCCGGACAGGTCGGCCTGGATGAGCATCCGCCAGACCGTCGGCGGCGCGCAGAACGTGGTGATCCCGGCGCTGCGGATGCGCTCGAGCATCGCCGTCGCGTCGAAGCGCCGGTAGTTGGCCAGGTAGACGGTGGCCTCGGCCGCCCACGGCGCGAAGAAACAGCTCCACGCGTGCTTGGCCCACCCGGGCGAGCTGATGTTGAGGTGCACGTCGCCGGGCTGCAGGCCCAGCCAGTACATCGTCGACAGGTGCCCGACGGGGTAGCTGACCTGGGTGTGCTCGACGAGCTTGGGCCGGCTGGTCGTGCCGCTGGTGAAGTAGAGCAGCAGCGGGTCGCCGGGGTCGGTGCCCGGGTGGCCCAGCGGCCGGTCGGGGGCAGCGGCGGAGTCGGCGTAGGGCGCCCAGCCGGCGGGCTCGCCCCCCACCGCGATGCGGCCGTAGTCGCCGGGGACGTCGTCGAACTTGGCCGCCTCAGCGGCGTCGGCGACCACGTGCCGGGCGCCGGTGCGGCCGATGCGGTCGGTGAGGTCGGCAGGCGGGAGGGCCGTGGTGGTGGGCAGGATGACCGCCCCGAGCTTCATGACGGCGAGCATCGACTCCCACAGCTCGACCCGGTTGCCGAGCATGAGGACGACGCGGTCACCGCGCTGCACGCCGCGCTCGCGCAACCAGGCCGCCACCTGGTCCGAGCGGCGGGACAGCTCGGCGAAGGACCACCGGCCCTCGCTGCCGTCGTCCTCGGAGATCACCAGCCCCGGTCGCTCGACGCCGCGGGCGATCTCGTCGAACCAGTCGACCGCCCAGTTGAAGGGCCCCTCGATCGCCGGCCAGCGGAACTCGGCCGCGGCCTTCACGGGGTCCCCGCGCAGGGCGAGCAGCTGGTCGCGGGCGGCGCGGTAGGCGGAGGTGGCAGGCCCGGGCATCGCGGCCTCCTCGTCGTCGTCGGGGTGCGTTCCCGGCATGGTCGGCGACACCTCCCCCGCCCCGCCACCCCCGATCGCGCCGGACCCGGCGGCCCTCGGGCCGCGCCGGCGTTCTCCCCTCCCGAGCTGCGCTAACGTGACCGGGGTCACCGCCCGTGAGCGAGGAGGTCCGCGTGCCCCTGCCGGCCGCCGCGCGTCCCGACGACCGCGACGTGCTGCGCGCCGCCGTCCGCGAGGTCCGGGCGACCTCGGGGATGAGCGTCACCTTCGCCGGCCCGGCCGGGTCGGGCAGCGTCCGCATCGCCGAGCTGCTGGGCGGGCGCACGCGGTACCTGCGCGGCCTCGAGGTGCGCTCGGGCGCCGGGCTGGGCGGCCGGGTGCTGCAGGAGGGCCGCCCGGCCGGGGTGGAGGACTACGGCCGCGCCCTCGACATCACCCACGACTACGACGGCCCGGTGCTCGCCGAGGGGCTGCGCACGGTGGCCGCCGTCCCCGTGCTGGTCGACGGCCGGCCGCGGGCGGTGCTCTACGCCGCCAGCCGGGAGGGCGGCTCGGTCGGCGACCGGGTGCGCGACGCGCTGGCCCGGGCGGCCGCCCGCATGGCCACCGAGCTCACCGTGCGCGACGAGGTCGACCGCCGGCTGGCGCTGGTGGCCGCCGTCCCCTCCGGGACGCCGGCGGCGGAGGACCCCGCCCGGTGGGAGGAGGTCCGCGCGGTGCACGCCGACCTGCGGCTGGCCGCGCAGGCCACCGACGACGCCGCCCTGCGCGACCGGCTGCTGTCGGCCTGCACGCGCCTGGCCGCCCTCAGCGCCGCCGGACACCCGCCGGCGAGCGTGCACCTGTCGGGCCGCGAGGTCGACGTCCTCACCCAGGTGGCGCTGGGCTGCAGCAACCGGGAGACCGCCGCGCGGCTGTCGCTGCGGCCGGAGACGGTGAAGAGCTACCTGGGCTCGGCGATGACCAAGCTCGACGCGCACACCCGCCTGGAGGCCGTCGTCCGAGCCCGCCGGCTGGGCCTGCTGCCGTAGCCGTAGCCGCAGCCGCAGCCGCAGCCGTACCCGGCCGTAGCCGCAGCCGCAGCCGTACCCGGCCGTAGCCGCTGCCGCGGGACCGGCTCAGCCCAGCAGGCGGGTCAGCGCCGGGCCGAGGTCGCGCACGGTGCGCACCATCTGCGCCGTCCCCCCGCCGCGGGCCGCGAGCGCGCGGGCGGCCTCCTCGGCCTCGGGCGTGGGCAGCGGGCACAGCACGTGCAGCCGGTCGATGCCGCCGAGCGCCGACTCCGGCGGGTCGCCGGTGGTGTGCAGGCAGTCCGACAGCAGGACGACGACCCGCTCGTCGGCGACGTCGGCGGCCAGCTGCAGGCGAGCGGCGCGCAGCGCGGCGGCCAGGTCGGTCATGCCGTGCCCGCGCAGGCCGACGAGGTGCGTCACGACGTCCTCGGCGGCCCGCCGGTGCCCGGAGCGCTGCACGACGTCGACGTCCCGGCCGAAGGTGATCAGGCTCGTGCGCAGCTTCTCGTCGCCGGTGAGGACGACGCCGGCCGCGGCCACCGCCGCGATCGCCACCCCCAGGCCGGTCATCGACCCGGAGGTGTCGACGGCCAGGCACACCGCCCGCCGGTGCCCCGTCCACCGGCGGGTGACCAGGTCGCCGGGCTCGAGCGGGGTGCCGAGGTCCCACCGGTCGAGGGTGCGGTCGAGGTCGAGGTCGCCGTCGCCGCGGTGGTCGGGCACCAGCCGCCGGGTCCCGCGGGTGCGGGCGCGGCCCACCCGCCCGACCTGCACGAAGACCCGGCCGGCCAGCCGCCGGGCCGCCGCGCGCAGCTCGCGGTCGGTGGCCGCGGCCAGGTCGGTGAGCAGCGCGGCCGCCGCGTCGGCGTCCTCGGCCATCAGCGCGGCGAAGGCCTCCTCGTCGAGCTCCCCGACCTCGGGGCTGACCTCCTCGAACGCCTCGTGCCGGGCGGCCATCTCCCGGCGGCTGGTCTGCCGGCGCGCGCTCCCGGACCGGCGGTCGCGGCGCAGCGAGGAGGGGGGGTCCGTGCCCGCCGGAGCGTCCGGCGGGCTATCGGCTTTTCCCTGACCACCTGCGTCCGCGGGCTCGGCGGCGGGGGCGTCCTGCTCGTCGGGCGGTGGTGGCCCCGTCTCGGGCCAGACGTCGTCGAGGATGTCGTCGATGACCGCCTCGGGCGTCCGCTCGACGCCCTCGGCGATGCGGATGCGCCCCGACAGCGCGGCGTAGGCGGCGTCGCGGGCGGTCTCGCGGGCACCGTCGGCGCCGAGGCCGGACTGCCCGCGGACGTCGAGCAGGCCGCCGAGCAGCAGCACCAGGTCGGTGGCGCCGCGCACCGAGGAGCCCATCCGCACGTCGCGGTGCTCGCGGGAGGCGCGCACCAGCCGGACGGCCAGGCCGATGAGCACCGGCGGCGCCCCGGTGACCGCGCCGACGATCGCCCGCTCGGCCGCGGCGTCCTGGTAGCCGAGGACGACCCGGCACATCCGGTCGGCGATGGCCTGCCCGACCCGCGCGGTGCCGATGGCGTCGAAGGGGTTCATCGCCGCGATGAGGCGGAAGCCGGCCGCCGCCCGCACGTGCCCGAGCCGGGGCACGGTGATCTCGCCCTCGGTGAGCACCGTGATGAGGACGTTGAGCGTCTCCTCGGGGATCCGGTTGAGCTCCTCGAGGTAGAGCAGCCCGTGCCCGCGCATCGCCGTGAGCAGCGGCCCGTCGGTGAAGCTGTCGGGCACGTACCCCTCGGCGAGCACGGCGGCGGGGTCGTACTGGCCGATGAGCCGGGCCGGGGTCAGCTCCGCGTTGCCCTCGACGAAGACGACCTCCTGGCCGGCGTCGGCCGCGATCGCCCGCAGCAGCGTGGACTTGCCCGTGCCCGGCGGCCCCTCGAGGACGACGTGCCGGTTGGTCCGCAGCGCGACGGTGAGCACCTCGCGCTCCCGCCGCAGCCCGATGACCGGGTGCGGCCCGGCCGGTGCGCTCACGCGGCCCCTCTCCTGGTCGTGCGGGGGCTGCACACCCGCGGCGTCGGTCACGCCTCCGAGTGTGCAGCCCCCGGTGTGCCCGGCGTCACCCGGGCTCAGGCCGGTGCGCCCTCCAGCGGCGCGGTGTCGTAGACGATCACGCCGCGGATGTTCTTGCCGTTGACCAGGTCCTCGTAGCCCTCGTTGACCTGGTCGAGGGTGTAGGTCTTGGTGATCAGCTCGTCGAGCTTGAGGTCGCCGGACTGGTAGAGCTCGATCATCTTCGGGATGTCGTGGAACGGGTCGCCCGAGCCGAACAGGCTGCCCTTCACGGTCTTCTCGAAGAGGGTGAGCAGCGAGCTGCTGAGCTCGATGTTGGTCTTCGTCGGATCGGCCAGGCCGGTGATGACCGCCGTGCCGCCCTTGCGGATGGTGTTCACCGCGTCGGTGACGACCTTCGCCTCGACGACGCCCACGGTGATGATCGCCTTGTCCGCACCGACGCCGCGGGTGAGCTCCTGGACCAGCTCCTGCGCCTCCTCGGCGGTCTCGCAGCTGTGCGTGGCGCCCATCTGCTCGGCGGCCTCGCGCTTGTTGGGCAGCGGGTCGACGGCGACGACGTTGCGCGCCCCGGCCAGCGCAGCGCCCTGCACGCTGTTGATCCCGATGCCGCCGATGCCGTAGATGACGATCGTGTCGCCGGGCTCGGTGGCCGCCGCGTGCACCGCCGAGCCCCAGCCGGTCGGGACGCCGCAGCCGATGAGCACGACCTTGTCCAGCGGCAGGTCGGGGTCGACCTTGACCGCGGAGTTCTCGCTGATGACGGCGCGCTCGGAGAACGTGCCGAGCATGCACATGCCGCCGTAGTCCTGGCCGTCGTCGTCGTGGAAGCGGAAGGTGCCGTCGGGCAGGTTGCCGACGAGGATCGAGGCGCCCATGTCGCAGAGGTTGGACTTCCCCGTCGAGCACCAGCGGCAGTGGCCGCACACCGGCAGGAACGAGCAGACGACGTGGTCGCCGGGCTGCAGCCGGGTGACGCCGGGCCCGACCTTCTCGATGATCCCGGCGCCCTCGTGGCCGCCGACGATGGGGAACTGCGGGACGATGTCGCCGTGCCGCAGGTGCTCGTCGGAGTGGCACAGGCCGGCCGCGACGTAGCGGATGAGCACCTCACCGGCCTTGGGCTCGTCGAGCTCCAGCTCGGTGATCTCGAACGGCTGCCCGACGTCGCGCAGCACGGCTGCCCTGGTCTTCATCGATCCCTCCAGTCCCCGGCACCCGCGGGCACCGGCTCGGCTCCTCGGAGACGCGGCAGACCGTCGCCGCCGGAGGTCCATCGTTCGGCCCCGCGTGTGACGCAGGCCACCCCCGGACGGGGGGAGGTGCGGGTGCTCAGGACGGGCGGCCGCCCAGCAGCGGCCGGGGGTCGAAGGTGACCCGGATCCGCGAGATCCGCCCGTCCTCGACGTGGATCCAGTTGGCCGTGGGCGCCGGCGGCGCGACGGAGGTGTGCAGGTCGAACCAGGTGAGGACGTCGGGCCCGTCGACAAAGCGGTGCCGGACGACCACGTCGGTGAGCAGGCGCTCGCGCATGCCGCGCAGCCCGGCGACGCACGCGTCGGCGTCCCCCGCGGTGCCCAGCGGCCCCTCGAAGGTGGCGTCGTCGGCGAGGGCGCTGCGCAGCGCGGCGAAGTCCCCGTCCACCCAGCAGCGGAAGTAGGTCTCGGCCAGGGCGGCGGGGGTGCGGTCGGTGTCCATGCCCTCACGCTGCCCGTACGGGAGCCATGCGTCCAAGACGCAGTCCTGCTGTCTGCCATAACCTGCGGTTGTGGAACTGCACCAGCTGCGCTACCTCGTCGCCGTCTGCGAGGAGGGCAGCTACACGCGTGCGGCGGCCCGTGAGCACGTGGCCCAGCCCGCGGTGAGCGCCGCGCTGGGCGGCCTGGAGCGGGAACTCGGGGTGACCCTGCTGGAGCGCGGCCGGCACGGCGCCCGCCCCACCGACGCCGGCCGGGCCGTCCTGGCGCACGCCCGGGCCGCGCTGGCCGCCGTCGCCGGCGCGCGGCACGTCGCCGACGAGCTCACCGGCCTGCTGCGCGGCCGGGTGCAGGTGGGCATGGTCGTCGGCTGCACCTCCGAGGTGCTCGCCGACCTGCTGGCCGACTTCACCGGCGCCCACCCGGCGGTGGAGGTCGCGCTGGAGGAGGGCGGCAGCGACGAGCTGCTGGCGCGCCTGGCCGGTGGCGAGCTGGACCTGGCCTGGGTCGGGCGGGCCGGGCCGCCGCCGGCCGGGATCGAGACCGCGGTGCTGTACGAGGAGGAGCAGGTGGCGGTCGTCCCGGCCGCGGAGGGGCAGGCCGGCCGCCTGCCGCTGGCCGGGCTGGCCGGACGGCGGCTGGTCGCCCTCCCGCGCGGCACCGGCGGGCGGACGGCGCTGGACGAGGCCTGTGCCCGGGCCGGCGTGGTCCCCGCCGTCGCCTGCGAGGCCACGGGCCTGGAGATGGTGCTCCGGCTGGCCGCCCGCGGGCTGGGGACCGGGCTGGTGCCGGCCTCGGTGGCCGCGGCCCACGGCGGGGCGGTGGCGGCTCGGCCGCTGGACCCGCCCGTGTGCTCGCGCATCGAGCTGGCGTGGCGCGCCGGCGGGCCGGCGTCCCCGGCCGGACGGGCGCTGGTGGCCGTCGCCCGGGAGCACGTGGCCCGGTCGGCCCGGGTCAGCGCGGCCGGGCCACCGGCCTGACGGCGTCCCCGGCGCGGACCGGGTCCAGCGGCACGGCACTGGTCAGGACGGCGGGGCCCAGCCGCAGGACGCCGTCCGACAGGGGCGTGCAGCGCACGCCGCCGCGCCCGCGCATCCCGCGGTGGGCGCCGGGCGCGAGCACGGTGTCCAGCCAGGCGCAGGGGTTGGCCGGGCGGCCGCCCTGCAGCAGCACCACGCCCCCGCCGCAGTCGAGGGCGAACCGCTCGCCGCGCAGCGCCTCGACCTCGGCGCCGCGCAGCACCACGTTGCGGCGAGTGAGCAGCGGGTCGAGGAGGCCGGCGCCGAGCTCGGCGGTCAGCGCCTCCACCGACTCGGCGGCCAGCACGGTCACCGCGGCGTCGCGGTGCGCGGGCCGCCCGGCGTAGCGGTCGCCGAGGATGCCGTGCCCGGCGCGGACCTCGACCCGGTCCACCCGGTCGCCGTCCTGGCGCGGGACGGCGCCATCCGGCCGCCCGTCGTACCGGTGCACCGGCGAGACCAGCAGCCCCACCACCTCGACGTCGTACCGGTGCGGCAGCCCGAGGGACTCGCTCACCCTCCCCTCGCGATCATCGGCGGGTGGCTGCCCGACACGCCGGCCCCCACGACCACCCGCCGATGACCACGGCGAGCCTCAGCCCGGCGGCAGACCATCAGCGCTCGGCCGTCCGGTGGATGGGGCCCTCCGTCCCGGTCAGCCGCTCGCCCGTGCCGCCCCACCGCCCGGCGATGATCTCGGCGGCGATCGACACGGCGGTCTCCTCCGGCGTGCGCGCGCCCAGGTCCAGCCCGATCGGGGAGGACAGCCGGGCCACCTCGTCCTCGGCCAGCCCGGCCTCGCGCAGCCGGTCGAGCCGCTCCTCGTGGGTGCGCCGCGAGCCCATCGCGCCGACGTAGGCCACCGGCAGCCGCAACGCGACCTCCAGCAGCGGCACGTCGAACTTCGGGTCGTGGGTGAGCACGCAGAGCACGGTGCGCTCGTCGATGCGCCCGGCGTCGACCTCGGCCTGCAGGTAGCGGTGCGGCCACTCGACGACGACCTCGTGCGCGTCGGGGAAGCGGCGGGCGGTGGCGAACACCGGCCGGGCGTCGCACACGGTCACCCGGTAGCCGAGGAACGCCCCGACCCGGGCGACGGCGGCCGCGAAGTCGATCGCGCCGAACACCACCATCCGCGCCGGCGGGGCGAAGGAGGAGACGAACAGCGTCAGCTCGTCGCCGCGCCGCTCGCCGTCGTGGCCGTAGGTCAGCGTCGCGGTCCGGCCGGCGGCGAGCATGCCCCGGGCGTCGTCGGCGACGGCGGCGTCCAGGCGCTGCAGGCCGAGGGTGCCGGAGCTGCGGTCGGGCCAGAGCACCAGCCGCTTGCCGAGCCGGTCCTCCGGCCCGCGGACGACGGTGACGACGGCGACCGGCTCGTGCCGGCCCACCGACTCGGCGATCTCGCCCAGCTCGGGGAACGACTCGCGCGAGACCGGCTCGACGAACACGTCGAGGATCCCGCCGCAGGTCAGGCCGACGGCGAAGGCGTCGTCGTCGCTCACGCCGTACCGCTCGAGGGTGGGGACGCCGGTCTCGACGACGTCCTTGGCCTCCTCGTACACCGCCCCCTCGACGCAGCCGCCGGAGACGCTGCCCACCGCCGTCCCGTCGGGGCCGACCAGCATCGACGCCCCGGCCGGCCGCGGCGCCGAGCGCCAGGTGGCCACCACCGTCCCCATCCCGACCGTCTCGCCGGCCTGCCACCAGCCGACCAGGTCCTCGAGCACGTCACGCACCGTCGTCCACCTCTCTGCCGCCCGCCTGCTCAGGCACGGGAGATCACCCCCGACAGCTCCTCGAACGCCGCCAGGCTGTGCCCGGAGACGAACACGTCCACCGAGGGCAGCGCGGCCTGCATCCCGCCGGTCAGCGGCTCGTAGCCGGCCCGGCCCTTGTGCGGGTTGACCCACACGACGGCGTGCGCGAGCCGGCGCAGCCGCGCCATCTGCTCGCGCAGCAGGTCGGGGCTGCCGCGCTCCCACCCGTCACTGCACACGACGACGATCGCGCCGCGGGCGGTGCCGCGCTGACCCCAGCGGTCGAGGAAGGCCTTGAGCACCTCGCCGAGCCGCGTGCCGCCCGACCAGTCGGGGATGGCGTCGCCGCTGGCGGCCAACGCCCGGTCGGGGTCGCGCAGCCGCAGCTCGCGGGTGACCCGGGTGAGCCGGGTGCCCACGGTGAACACCTCGGTGGAGGACGGCCGGGCGCGCACGGCGGCGTGCGCGAAGCGCAGCAGCGCGTCGGCGTAGGGCGCCATCGAACCGGAGACGTCGACCAGCAGCACCACCCGCCGCGGCCGGGGCCGGGCCCGCCGGTGCAGCAGCCGGGCCACCTCGCCGCCGTCGCGCAGCGCCCGCCGCACCGTGCGCGAGGCGTGCACCGCGCCGTGGTGGCTGGGCCGGCGCCGCCGGGACGGGCGCATCGGCGCCGCCGGGACCAGCAGCGCGAACAGCCGGCGCAGGTGCTCGCGCTCGGCGACGGTGAGGTCGGCGACGTCGCGGTGGCGCAGGACCTCGTTCCCGCTGGCCTGGGCGGCCAGGTCGGGGGCGTCCTCGCCCTCCTCGCCGGTGCCCGCACCCGCGTCCACGGGAGCCGAGGCGGCCAGGGTCGGCGGCTGCTGCGCCGCCGACGCGGTGCGGCGGGGCGTCTCGCCGGCGAAGTACGCGGCGAAGGCGGCGTCGTAGCGGTCGAGGTCGTCGGGGCCCGCGCACAGCGTCAGGCGCCCGGCCCAGTAGACGGCGGTGGCGTCCAGGACGTCGAGCGCCGAGACCGCCGACAGCATCGCCTCCACCCGGTCCGGCGAGGCGGCGACCCCGGCCGCGCGCAGCGTCCGCGCGAACCCCAGCACCGTGGCGACGACGTCGTGACGTACGGGAACGGCCTCGTCCGGAGGCTCGCGCCGAGCCTGCGAGACGCGCGGGGGAGGAGGTCCGTCAGCCGCCACCGAACAACGCTCCGCGGGCGAGCGAGTGCACCCGGTCGGTGTCCTCGCGGTACTTGAGCACCGCACCGAGCGTGCGGGCGGCGAGGTCGGGGTCGAGGTCGCGCGCGCCGAGGGTGTGCAGCGCCGTGGCCCAGTCCATCGCCTCGGCCACGCCCGGCGGCTTGAGCAGGTCGAGGGTGCGCAGCGTCGCCGCCGCCCGGGCCACCTCGCGGGCCAGCTGCTCGGTGACCTCGGGCAGCCGGGTGCGCAGGATGGCGACCTCGCGGTCGAAGTCGGGGTGCTGCAGCCAGTGGTAGAGGCAGCGGCGCTTGAGCGCGTCGTGCACCTCGCGGGTGCGGTTGCTGGTCAGCACCACCAGCGGGGGCACCTCCGCGCGGACGGTGCCGAGCTCCGGGATCGAGATAGTGAAGTCGGAGAGGACCTCGAGCAGGAAGGCCTCGAACTCGTCGTCGGCCCGGTCGACCTCGTCGACGAGCAGCACGCTCGGGGCGTCCTCGAGGGCCTGCAGCAGCGGCCGGGCCAGCAGGAAGCGGCGGTCGTAGAGCGATGCCTCCAGCGACTCGGTGTCCCCGGTGGCGTGCGCGGCCTCCGCGGCGCGCAGGTGCAGCAGCTGGCGGCCGAAGTCCCAGTCGTAGAGCGCCTGGCTGGCCTCCAGCCCCTCGTAGCACTGCAGCCGGTACAGCGGGCGGCCGGTGACCTCGGCCAGCGCCCGCGCCAGCGCCGTCTTGCCCACGCCCGCCTCGCCCTCGAGGAAGAGCGGACGGCGCATGACCAGCGCGAGGTAGGCGGCGGTCGCCAGCCCCTCGTCGGGGAGGTAGCCGGTCTGCCGGAGCGCGGCGGCCAGCTCGTCGGGGCCGCCGGGCAGGCCGTCGGTCGCGGTGGGCGCTGCCGTCGTCTCGGTCACGCCGCCGAGCATCCCACCTGCGTCAGCGGGTGACACACCACCGACCGGACGGGCGGACGGCCCCCGCCCACACGGCGCGACGGCCGGCCGGAGGGTGCCCTCCGGCCGGCCGTCGCGGTCAGGTGCTGCAGTTCCCCCGCTGGGAGTGGTGCCTCAGCGCCCGATCTTGCCGTCGTTGTCGCGGTCGAGGGCGTCCTTGGCCTTCTGCACCAGGCCGCGGTCGTCGTGACCCGTGGTCCCGGTCGAGGTGCCGGTGCCGGCGACGCCGGTCTGGCCGCCGTCGACCTCGATCTGCTCCTTGCGCACGTCGCCGCTGACGGTCTCCTGACCGGTCACGGTCTCGGTGTCGAGGCGGACCCGCTCGACCGGCGTGGCCTCCTTGGAGACGACGGGACGCTCGGCGTGCAGCGTGACCTCGTGCTCCTCCTCGGAGATGGCCGGCCCGTCCATGGCGTTGGGCATGTTGGCGTCGGTGATCGGCTCGCGCTCGACCCGGACCTCCTCGTGCGAGACCGGCACGGTCTCGGTCACGTTCTCGGTCACGACGTACTTGCGCAGCCGCGCCTTGCCGGCCTCGACGCGCTGGGTGCCCACCTCGAGGTGCTCCTCGGAGCGGGTCATCGCACTGTCGGTCGTGGGACCGGAGGTGTCGCGGCCCACGGCGCGGCCCTGGACGTCGTCGTAGACGCCGTCGCCGTCGCGGTCGCGGCTGGTGCCCGTGGTGGCCATGCCCGCGGTCCCGGCGGTCCCGGCGGTCCCGGCCATGCCGGCGGTGCCCGTCGTGGTCTGCGTGGTCTCGGTGGTGGTCTGCGTGCCCATGCCGGTGCCCGTGCCGGAGCCGAGGCCGTAGTAGCGGTACAGCTCCTGCTCCTCCTGCGGGGACAGGTGGCCGTCGGTGTCGATCCGCGGGGCGTCCTTGACCTGGGCCTTGCTCACGCGGACGCGCAGGCCGTCGTCGGTCAGGTCGGCGTCACGCAGCGGGACGAAGGACTCCTTGGTGCCGAACAGACCGGTGCGCACCGTGGCCCACTCCGGCTGACCGGTCTCGTCGTCGAGGTAGACCTCCGACGCGGAACCGATCTTGTCGCCCGACTCGTCGTAGACGTCCTGTCCGATCACACGGCTGATGGTGTCGGTGCCGATCATCGTCGTTCTCGCTCCCATCTGAGCTCTGGTGGAACGGTCGGGGAGATGGGTGACCAGGCACGACGGACCGAAACGGCCGGATTGGATCTTCCTCCGGACGAGGACTCCGCGTGACCGCCTCCCGGGGACCGGATCGGGGTCGGCCGCAGCAGGTCCGCACGGCATCCGTGCAGCTCAGAGCCCCATCGAGGGAGGCGGGAGCCGCACCGGCCGGTGCGGGTCGCGTCACCGCGGACGACCACGCAGCGCGATCACGACCGTGCCCGGGCGTGTCGCACACCACTCGGCGACGCCCCGTCCCGGCGCGTCTCCCCCGGGAGCGAGCCGTCATCACGTCTCCTGGGGGCGTGCCGCCGCGTTCCCCCTATGACGACCTGGTGCACCCGCGCACCGTGAAGAAGCCCCCGCCGCAGGTCGCCGCCGAGCGCGACCTCGTGGTCGAGGACCCGAGCTCCGGCTTCGTCGGCGCCGTCGTCCGCTGCGAGAAGGACGTCGTCCACCTCGAGGACCGCCGCGGGCGCGTGCGCGCCTACCCGCTCGGACCCGGCTTCTGGGTCGACGGCCGGCCGGTCTCGCTGGTGCGGCCGAAGCCGCAGGCGCCGGCCGCCCCCACGCGCAGCGCGTCGGGCTCGACGTACGTGGCCGGCGCCCGGGCGCGCGTCGCCCGCGAGGGGCGCATCTACGTCGAGGGCAAGCACGACGCCGAGCTGGTCGAGAAGGTGTGGGGCCACGACCTGCGCATCGAGGGCGTCGTCGTGGAGCCGCTGCACGGCGTCGACGACCTGCCCGGCATCGTCCGGGAGTTCCGCCCGTCGTCGGGACGGCGGCTGGGCGTGCTGGTCGACCACCTGGTGCGCGGCTCGAAGGAGTCGCGGATCGCCGGGCAGGTGACCGGCGAGCACGCACTCGTCGTGGGCCACCCGTTCATCGACATCTGGCAGGCGGTCAAGCCCTCGGTCGTCGGCATCCGCGAGTGGCCGGCCGTGCCGAAGGGCGAGGACTGGAAGACCGGCGTCTGCCGCCGGCTGGGCTGGGAGGACGACACCGGCTACGTCTGGGCGCAGCGCGTCCTCGCCCGTGTGCGCACCTGGACCGACCTGGAGCCCGCGCTGATCGGCCGCGTCGAGGAGCTCATCGACTTCGTCACCACGGAGTGAACCCCAGCTGACGATCGCGGCGCCGCGACCGCCCCGCAGGGGTCCGCGGTGGTCACGGCGCCGTGATCGCGAGGGCGTCCCTCAGCGGGGCACGTAGTCGAAGGTGTCGGGGTCGGGGCCGGTGCGCTCGCCGCGGTCGAGGCCGGTGATCGTCGCCATCTGGCCCTGGTCGAGCTCGAAGTCGAACAGCGCGAAGTTCTCCTCGACGCGGCTGCGGGTCACCGACTTGGGGAAGACGACGTCGCCGCGCTGCACGTGCCACCGGAGCACGACCTGCGCCGGCGTGCGGCCCAGCCCCTCGGCGATCGCGGTGATCGCCGGGTCGTCGAGCACCTTGCCCTGCGCGATCGGCGACCAGGCCTCGGTGACGATCTCGTGGTCGGCGTCGAACGCCCGGAGCTCGTCGTTGGCGAGGTAGGGGTGCGCCTCGATCTGGTTGACCGCCGGGCGCACCTGCGTCTCGCCGAAGAGCCGCCGCAGGTGGTGGGCCTGGAAGTTGGAGACGCCGATCGCCCGGCAGCGGCCCGACGCGTAGATCTCCTCCATGGCCTTCCAGGTCTCGACGTAGTCGACGTCGATGGTCGGCAGCGGCCAGTGGACCAGGAAGAGGTCCAGCTGGTCGACGCCGAGGTCGGCCAGGGTCTGGTCGAAGGCGCGCAGGGCGTCGTCGCGGCGGTGGAAGCCGTTGTCGAGCTTGCTGGTGAGGAACACCTCCGACCGGTCGATCCCCGACTCGCGGACCGCCTGGCCGACCTCCTTCTCGTTGCCGTACATCTCGGCGGTGTCGATGTGGCGGTAGCCGACCTCGAGCGCGGTGCGGACGGCCGCGGCGGTCTCCTCCGGCGGGATCTGGTAGACGCCGAAGCCCAGCTGCGGGATCTCGACGCCGTTGTTCAGGGCGATGGTGGGCACGGGTGCCACGGGGCCTCCTCGTGGGTCCGCAGAGGGGGTCTGCGGAACGGGGTCTGCGGACGGCGGGCGGCGCGCCACCCGGTGGCGCGCGATCTCCCCGCCCGCTGCGCCTACCCGCCGACCGCGTCCTCAACCGGTGCCGGGGCACCCTCGCCCGTTGCAGCCGCGGGTGCCCGGCCCAGCAGCGGCGCCCCGGCCAGGGAGAGGAGCGCGGCCGCGGCGGCCGCCAGCGCGGGGACGGCGAACGCCGCCTGCGCGCCCCAGGCGTCGACCGCCGCGCCGGCCAGCGCCGACCCGGCCGTGACGCCGAGGGTGAGCCCGGTGTTGGTCCACGCCAGCGCCTCGGTCAGTGCCGCGCGGGGCACCCGCGACTCGACCAGCGAGGCCCCGGAGACCAGCACCGGCGCGACGGCGAGCCCGGCGAGGAACCCGGCACCGACCAGCAGCGGCAGGGAGCTGACCGCCCACAGCCCCTGCGCGGCCAGCCCGAAGGCGACGGCGGTGGCCAGGAAGCGGGCCGCCAGCGTGCCGCGCAGCCGGGCGACGCCGTAGGCCAGGCCGGCCAGCAGGCTCCCGCCGGCGTAGAGGGCCAGCGCCAGCCCGGCCAGCGCGGGCACGCCCTGCTCCTCGGCGAACCCCACGACGACGACGTCCATCGCGCCGAAGACCGTGCCCACGCCCAGGAAGCCGGTGCACACGACGAGCACCGCCGGCCCCAGCGCAGCCGCCCGCCCGTGCCGCTGGCCGGCCGCGACCGGCACGACCGCGGGCTCGGTGCCGCGCTGGCGGGCCAGCCACAGCCCGCCGACCGTGCCGAGCACGATGCCGGTGGTGAAGCCGGCGGCCGGGGCCACCACCGTGCCCAGCACGGTCACCAGCGGCGGGCCGACGACGAAGACGACCTCGTCGACCACGGCCTCGAAGGCGAACGCGGTCTGCCGCCGCTCGGCGTCGGCCAGCGCGGCGGCCCACCGGGCCCGCACCATCGCCCCGATGTTGGGCAGGCTCGCGCCGGTGAGCGCGGCGAGGAGGAACCAGCTCCAGCGCGGCGCGTCGAGGACCACCACCCCGACGAAGGACAGCCCGGTGACCAGGTAGGCGGCCATGGCCGGCCGCAGCGCGGCACCCTGGCCGCGCCGGTCCATGGCCCGCGACCACTGCGGCCCGGCCACCGACGCCGACAGCGCCAGGGTCCCGGAGACGGCGCCGGCCAGCGCGTAGCTCCCCGACTCCCCCTCCACGAGCAGCACCGCGCCGAGGCCCAGCATCGGCAGCGGCAGGCGGGCGACCCAGCCGGCCAGGGAGAACCACGCGGCCCCCGGGACGGCGAACAGACGGGCGTAGGGCCTGAAGACGGTGCGGGGTGACACGGGCTCTCTCGCGCTTCCTGGCCACAGGCGAGTGCGGATCCGTCCGCCGGCTCCTCGGGTGGCGTCCCCGACGGTAGCCAACCGCTCCCGCGTCGTCGTCCCGGTTTGTCGACACCGCGTGTCCCGGAGCGGTACATGAAGACTCATGCACCTTCCGTAAACCGGTACCCCGGCCAGGTCGACCTCGGGAACGGGGTCGCCGCCGACGCCACCCACCGGATGCTGCTCGGCAAGGACAGCCCCCGGGTGGCCAGCAAGCCGTCGCAGCCGGCGACGACGACGCGCTGGTCGGTCGCCTCGGGCGGCCGCATGGGCGGCGTGCTCGGTGAGGACGCGATCGAGCTGTCGGCCGGTGCCACCAGCTGCACCACCGACTGCCAGGCCCAGAACCGGGTCCAGGGCGACCTAGATGACTGATTCCAAGGGGTCAGTGGTCGTAGGCGAGTAGCGATCTGCGGACGGATTGGCCGGTGTGGTCGTTGTGCCAGATGACCGCGGTCAGGGCCAGCAGGCGCTGCAGCACCCGGATCAGGACGCCGGCTGGGGTGTGGCCGCCGTGCAGTTCGAGGTCGAGCTGGCCTTTGAGGGTGTCGAAGACCGACTCGATGGTCTGGCGCAGCGGTTTGAACACCGATGCGCCGGGCCGGTCGGGTTCTCCGCGGCGGGGGCGGCGCAGCAGCCTCAGCCCGGCGTCGGCCAGCTCGGCTTCGAAGCGGCGGCCGTAGTCGTGCTTGTCGGTGATGAGGATCTGTCCGGGATGGCTCGAGATGAGGGCGGGGTCGGCGCCGAGCAGGTCGAGCAGCACCTGGCGTTCGTCGGCTGTGGCGCCGGAGAGGGCGAAGGCGACCGGCAGTCCGTGCAGGGTGGCGATCAGGTGCAGCCGCAGCCCCCAGAAGTAGCGGGTGTGGCTGGCGCAGTAGCCGTACTCGGCCCAGCCGGCCAGCTCCGAGCGGCGGACCGCTTCCCGGGAGCGGGCGCATTCGATCGGCGTGGAGTCGATGACCCACACGTCATCGGCCCACAGGCTGGTGTCGGTCGCCAGGGCCCGGATCAGCCAGATCACGGTGCCGGCGAGGCGGCGCAGCCGCTTGTTGTAGCCGGGCTGGTGCGGCAGGTAGGGAAACAGCGGGCGCAGCTGCTGGCCGGCGAACCGCAGCCAGCGGGCCTCGCTGGTGAACCCCAGCAGCGCCTGCAACACCGCCAGGGTCACCAGCTCGGCATCGCTGAGCCGGGGAGCGATGCCCACCGCCGGGCGCCACGGGAGCCGCTGCGGCGCGGCCTTCAGCAGGTCATCGGTGCGGGCATACAGTGCCGTGGCGAGGGTGTCCAGGTCGGCGTCCACGAGGGCCTCCCGGCTCGACGTTGGGTTAGCAACGCCAAGCCTGAACACCCTCGCCCGTGATCACACCGGTTTCAGCCCGAACCCCTTGGAATCAGTCATCTAGTCGTGCCGCAGGACCCGACCGCCCCCACCCCGATCGGCTGACACCCGGCTGATCTGCACTCCCCCGACGGGGGCGGCCCGCACCCGGGTCGCCCCCGTCCCCGTGTCCGGGAGCGGCGCGGCCGGGCACGGCGCCACTACATTCGCTGGTGTGACCTCCCCCAGCCCCCTGCCCGACCCGGTGGTGCGCCGCCCGGCGCTCCCCGCCACCGCGCCCGGCAGCGGCGGGCTGGTCGACCGGCACGGCCGGGTCGCCACCGACCTGAGGGTCTCGCTGACCGACCGCTGCAACCTGCGCTGCACCTACTGCATGCCGGCCGAGGGGCTGCAGTGGCTGCCCAAGGTGGAGCAGCTCACCGACGACGAGGTCGCCCGCCTGGTCCGCATCGGCGTGGAGCAGCTGGGCATCCGGGAGGTCCGGTTCACCGGCGGGGAGCCGCTGCTGCGTCCCGGGCTCCCGGGCATCGTCGCGGCGGCCACCGCGCTGACCCCCCGGCCCGAGGTCAGCCTGACGACCAACGCCATCGGGCTGTCCCGGACCGCCCCGGCCCTGGCCGCGGCCGGCCTGGACCGGATCAACGTCAGCCTCGACACCCTCGACCGCGAGCGGTTCCGGACGCTGACCCACCGCGACCGGCTCGACGACGTGCTCGCCGGCCTGCAGGCGGCCCAGGACGCCGGGCTCACCCCGGTGAAGGTCAACGCCGTCCTGCTGCACGGCCTCAACGACGTCGACGCGGTCCCCCTGCTCGACTTCTGCCTCGAGCACGGCTACCAGCTGCGGTTCATCGAGCAGATGCCGCTCGACGCCCACCACGCCTGGACCCGCGGCCGGATGGTCACCGCCGAGGACGTCCTCGAGCGGCTGTCGACCGCCCACACGCTCACCCCCGACACCGAGGAGCGCGGCTCCGCCCCGGCCGAGCGCTGGCTGGTCGACGGCGGCCCGGCCACGGTCGGGATCATCGCCTCGGTCACCCGCTCGTTCTGCGGCGCCTGCGACCGCACCCGGCTCACCGCCGACGGCCAGATCCGCAACTGCCTGTTCGCTCGCGAGGAGTCCGACCTGCGGACGGCGATGCGCGAGGGCGCCACCGACGACGAGCTGGCCGACCGCTGGCGGATCGCCACGCTGGCCAAGCTGCCCGGCCACGGCATCGACGACCCGGCCTTCCTGCAGCCGACCCGCCCCATGTCCGCGATCGGGGGCTGAGCCGGTGACCGTCACCGTGCGCTACTTCGCCGGCGCCCGCGCCGCGGCCGGCATCGACACCGAGACCTGCGCGGCCGGCACCCTCGAGGAGCTGGTCGGCCGGATCGTGGCCACCCACGGCGAGCGGCTCGAGCGCGTGCTCACCGCCTGCTCGTTCCTCGTCGACGGAACGCAGACGCGCGATCGCTCGTTGCAGCTGGCACCCGGGGCGGTCGTCGACGTGCTGCCCCCCTTCGCCGGAGGATGACCGCGCCCCTGTGAGCCAGCCTCACCATACGAGCCGTCCCCCGTCCCCTCCCCGTCCCCGGACCACCGCATGACCGAGTGGTTGCTCGTCCTCGTCGGTGTCGTGCTGGTCCTCGCCTGCGCCGGCTTCGTGGCCTTCGAGTTCGCCCTGGTCACCGTCGACCGGGCCACCGTGGAGCGCGAGGCGGCCGCGGGCACCCGCGGCGCGTCGGGCGTGCTCGCCGCGCTGCGCACGCTGTCCACCCAGCTGTCGGGCGCCCAGCTCGGCATCACCGTGACCAACCTGGCCATCGGCTTCGTGGCCGAGCCCTCGATCGCCGCCCTGCTGCGGGGGCCGCTGGAGTCCGTGGGCCTGTCCGGCGCCGCGGCCCGGTCGGTGTCGATCACCCTGGCGCTGGTCCTGGCCACGGTCCTCACGATGGTGTTCGGCGAGCTGGTCCCGAAGAACCTCGCGATCAGCGACCCGCTGCGCACCGCGCGGGCGGTCGCGGGCTTCCAGCGGGGCTTCACCCGGGCCACGGCGCTGGTCATCCGCCTGCTCAACGGCTGGGCCGACGCGGTGCTGCGCCGGCTGTTCGGGGTGGAGCCCCAGGAGGAGCTGGCCTCGGCCCGCTCCCCCGAGGAGCTGACCTCCCTGGTCCGCCGCTCGGGCCGGCAGGGCACGCTGCCGGCCGAGACCGCGGTGCTGCTCGAGCGCGGCCTGGCCTTCGGCGAGCTGCGGGCCAGCGACGCCGCCACCCCGCGCACCCGGATGACCACGGTCGACGCCGGCGAGCCCGTCGCCGCGGTGCTCACCGCCGCCCGCGACTCCGGGCACTCGCGCTTCCCGGTCGTGTCCGCCGGCGGCGTCGACGACGTCGTCGGGATGGTGCACGTCAAGCACGCCCTCGCCGTCGCCCGCGACCGGCGGGGGGCCACCCCGGTGTCGGCGGTCATGCTGCCGGCGCTGTTCGTCCCGACCTCGCGCCGCCTCGACGACCTGCTCGGCGACCTGCGCCGTGGCGGCCTGCAGATGGCCGTCGTCGTCGACGAGTACGGCGGCACCGACGGCGTGGTGACCGTCGAGGACCTCGTCGAGGAGCTGGTCGGCGACCTCACCGACGAGTACGACACCGAGGCCGGTGACGACGTCGTCGACCGCGGCGACGGCACCTGGTCGGTCTCGGGCCTGCTGCGGCCCGACGAGGTGGCCGCGGCCACCGGCCTGGCCGTCCCCGCCGACCGGCACTGGGAGACCCTCGGCGGGCTGGTGCTGCACGTCCTGGGCCGCATCCCCGACGTCGGCGACCGGATCGAGGCCCGCCCCACCCTGCCGCCGGAGCTGGCCGCCGAGGCCGAGGGGCTGCCGGCCGGCGTGTGGGTGCAGGTGGACCGGGTCGACGGCACCCGGGTCGAGCGCGCCGTCGTCGGCGGCCTGCCCGCCACCACCGGCGACGAGGCGGAGGACGACCGTGGGTGACTGGGTCGGCGTCCTCGTCGCGGTCGTGCTGCTGCTGGCCAACGCGTTCTTCGTCGGCGCGGAGTTCGCGCTGGTCTCCGCGCGCCGCTCCTCGATCGAGCCGCTGGCCGAGGCCGGCTCGCGCCGCGCCCGGACGACGCTGGCGGCGATGGAGCGGGTCTCGCTCATGATGGCCGGCGCCCAGCTGGGCATCACCGTGTGCTCGCTCGGCCTGGGCGCCATCGGCGAGCCCGCGGTCGCCCACCTGCTCGAGCCAGTGTTCGAGCTGCTCGCCGTCCCCGAGGCGCTGGTGCACCCGATCGCCTTCGTCATCGCGCTGACCGTCGTCGTCGCGCTGCACGTGGTGATCGGCGAGATGGTGCCCAAGAACCTCGCCCTGGCCGGCCCGGACCGCGCCGCGCTGGCGCTGGCGCCGCCGCTGGCCGGCGTCGTCACCGTGCTCAAGCCCGTGATCGTCGCGCTCAACGCGCTGGCCAACGGCGTGCTGCGGCTGCTGCGCGTCCAGCCCCGCGGCGAGGTCACCAGCGCGTTCACCCGCGACGAGGTGGCCGGGCTGATCGACGAGTCGCGCGCCGGCGGGCTGCTCGACGAGCGCGGCCACGAGCTGCTCACAGGTGCGCTGGGCCTGGAGGACCGCGACACCCGCTCGGTGCTCATCCCCCGCGCGGCACTGACCGTCGTCGGGCCGGGGGACGACACCGCCGCCGTCGAGCGGGCGGCCGCAGCCACCGGGTTCTCCCGCTTCCCGGTGGCCGACGGCGAGCGGCTGCTCGGCTACGTGCACGTCAAGGACGTGCTGGTGGCCGACGGCGCGCCGGAGCCCCGGGTCCGCGACATCACCCGGCCGCTGCCACGGGTGGCCGCCGCCGACGACCTGCGCCGCACCCTCGGGGTCATGCAGGCCGGGCGCGCGCAGCTCGCCGCGGTCACCGACGGGGGCCGGGTGGTCGGCGTCGTGGCACTGGAGGACATCCTGGAGGAGCTGGTGGGCGAGATCCGGGACGCCGCACACCGGGGTTCGGAGAGGACGGGGCTGCGATGAGCTTTCTCGACAGGGCGAAGGCGAAGGCCGAGGAGCTGCTCGGCCGGGCCGAGGAGGTCTACGGGCAGTCGCACGGCGACGCCGCCGCGCAGGTGGCCGGTGAGGCGCACCGGCTCGAGGCCGAGGTCGAGCTGGAGGAGGAGCGCGGGCACGAGGCCGCGCCCGGCTCCGGCGCGGCCCGCCCCACCGACGAGGACGGCCGCACCGTCGGCTGACGCGCCGGGTCAGCCGCCCAGGCGGAGGGCCACGAGCGCGACGTCGTCCTCGGGGCGGCCCTGCACCAGCCGCTCGATGAGGTCGTCGCAGAGCTCGTCGAGCGGCCGGTCGGCCAGCTCGCGGGCGGTGGCGACCAGCCGCGCCGTGCCGGTGTCGAGGTCGGTGCCGCGCCGCTCGACCAGGCCGTCGGTGAACAGCAGCACGGTCGTGCCGCGCTCGAGGGTCACCGCCTCCTCGCTGCGCGGGCTGTCGGGGTCGACGCCGAGGAGCAGGTCGCCGGCGCCCTCGGGCAGCGCCAGCGGGGAGCCGCCGGGGTCGAGCACGAGGGGCGGCAGGTGGCCGGCGTTGGACCAGCACATGCGCACCCGGCCGGCCGCGGCGTCCTCCGCCGTCTGCTCGAAGCGGGCGACGGCCGCCGTGGCGTAGGTGTCGACGCCGAGGGTGGCCATCGCGGTGTCCAGCCCGCGCAGCACCTCGGCGGGGCCGGCGTCGCTGTAGGCGGCGATGCCGCGCAGCAGCGAGCGCAGCTGCCCCATGGCCGCCGCGGCCGCCGTGTCGTGGCCGACGACGTCGCCGATGACCAGCGTCGTCCCCCCGCCGGGCTGGGTGAAGGCGTCGTACCAGTCGCCGCCGACCCGGGCGGTCTCGGCGGCCGGCGTGTAGCGCACCGCGATGCGGCCCAGCGGCGAGCGGCGGGGCGTGGTGAGCAGGCTGCGCTGCAGGGCCTCGGCCAGCTGGCGCTGCCGGGCGAAGAGCCGGACGTTGTCCAGCGCCAGGCCCACCCGGCCGGCCACCTCCCGGGCGGTCAGCGGGTCGACGCGGGAGGTGACGCTGCCGGTGTCGGCGAGGAAGGTCAGCGCGCCGATCACCCGCTCCCGGCCGGGCAGCGGCACGGCCAGCACCGCGGGTGTGCCGAGCTCCCGGTAGAGCTCGTGCGCCTCGCCACCGGGGATGGCGGCCAGCACCTCGGCGCCGCTGGCCGCCACCGTCTCACCGGCCAGGGCCCGGACGACGGGTGCGGCGGCGGGCATCCCGGGCAGGCGGACCGAGGCGTAGCGGACCAGGACGTCGCGGCGCGCGGGGTCACCGTGCCAGGAGCCGAGGTCGCGCGGCCGGCCCTCGTCGTCGAGGACGGTGAGCAGGCAGGCCTCGCCCAGCTCGGGCACGACCATGCGCGGGATGCGGCGCACCGCCTCGGCGAGGTCCAGCGTGCCGGTCAGCTCGGCGCCGACGCGGGCCAGCAGCGCCAGCCGGTCCTGCGCGAGCCGGCGGGCGCCGACGTCGGAGAAGTACAGCGCCAGGCCGGTGGGCACCGGGACGGCCCGCACCTCGAACCAGCGGTCCAGCGGCTCGGGGTGGAAGGCCTCGACCGTCTGCGGGTGACCGGTGGCCACCGCCGCGCGGTAGGTGCGGCCGAACTCGTTGTCGACGTCGTCGGGGAACGCCGACCACCACTCGCGCCCCACGAGCTCGTCCCAGGTCCGGCCGACGACCGCCTCGGCGACCGCGTTGACGTAGGTGACCCGCCAGTCGGTGTCGACGGCGACGTAACCCAGCGGCATCGACTCCAGGACGGGGTCCCGCTGCGGCACGAGCACGTGGCGCACCCTCCGTCCGGTGTGGTGACGGGCCGGCGAGCCCGCGCACCGTTGTGCCACGGGGGCCACGCCGGGTCAAGGTGTCCGGTTGCACGCAGGGGCAGGGGCCGGTCACGGCACGCGGTCGCCCCGGTCCGGGGCGTCAGCGCGTCACGGGCAGGCGACCCACTCCTCCTCGCCGTCGGCGAAGACCTGCCGCTTCCAGATCGGCAGCCGCTTCTTCACCTCGTCGACGAGGTCGGCGCAGGCGCGGAAGGCCTCCCCGCGGTGCGCGGCGCTGACCGCGCACGCCAGGGCGACGTCGCCGATGCCGAGCAGGCCCACCCGGTGGGAGACGGCGACCGCGCGGACCTCGGGACGGGCGGCGAACTCCTCGGCCAGCTCGGTGATGACCTGCGCGGCGGTCGGGTGGCCGACGTACTCCAGCTCGGTCACCGACCGGCCGCCGTCGGAGTCCCGGACCACGCCGGAGAAGGAGACGACGGCGCCGGCACCGGAGTCGGCCACCGCCTGCTCGTGCTCGGCGACCGACAGCGGCTCGTCGACGACTCTGGCGATCAGGTGCCCGGCGATCACGGGCCCGAAGCTACCCCGCCGGGCGGCACGTCGAGGTCGACCGGGTCGGCCAGGCCGGTGCAGTCGACCTCGGTGACGTCGTGCGCGGCCAGGTAGCGGCGGGCGCCCTCGTCGCCGGTCGCGGTCGCGGCCACGCCGGCCCAGTGCTCCCGGCCGAGCAGCACCGGGTGCCCGCGGACGCCGTCGTAGGTGGCGACGGCCAGCGCGTCCGGGGCGGCGTGCGCGGCCACCGCCGCCAGCGCCTCGGGCGTCATCCCCGGCATGTCGACCAGCGTGACCAGGACGGCGTCGACCCGCCCCGGCCAGCCGCGCAGCCCGTCGAGGCCGGTGCGCAGGCTCGAGGCCATCCCGGTCTCCCAGTCGCGGTTGGCCAGCACCGTGGCGCCGTCGAGGTCCGCCGTCCGCCAGACGTCGACCGCCCGGGCGCCGAGGACGACGAGCACCGGGTCGCACACCGCCCGCGCCGTCCGCACCGCCCGCTCGACCAGCAGGCTGCCACCGTGCTCGACCAGCGCCTTGGGCATGCCGTAGCGGCGTCCCCCGCCCGCGGCGAGGACCAGACCGGCGACCGTGCTCATGCCCGCCACCCTGTCACCGGGTGTAGACGGCGACCTCGGAGGCCTTCACCACCGCCCACACCGGCGACCCCGGCGCCAGGCCCAGCTCGGCGAAGGCGGTGGCGGTGACGTCGGCGACCAGCGGCACCTCGCCGTCGAGCTCGCAGCGCACCGTCGAGCCGTGCGGCGTCGCGCCGGCCAGCCGCACCGGCCAGGCGTTGCGCGGGCTGCCCGCGGGCCGCGTCGGGTAGAGCGCGACCGACTCCGGGCGGACGGCCACGAAGACCGGCCCCGCCGCCTCCGCCGCGACCGCCACGCGGCCGCCGCCGTCCAGCCGCACCACCCCGCCCTCCCCCGTGCCCGGCAGCAGCGAGAGGCCCACCAGCCGGGCGACGTAGTCGGTGCGCGGGTGCCGGGCCACGTCGGCCGGGGTGCCGGCCTGCACCACGGCGCCGTCCTCCACGACGAGCACCCGGTCGGCCAGCGCCATCGCGTCGACGGGGTCGTGGGTGACCAGGACGGTGCTGCCCCCGAAGTCGGCGAGGTGGCGGCGCAGCTCGGCGCGGACGGACAGCCGGGTCCGCGCGTCGAGGGCCGAGAGCGGTTCGTCGAGCAGCAGCAGCGCCGGGTCGCCCACCAGCGCCCGGGCCAGCGCCGCCCGCTGCGCCTGACCACCCGACAGCTGCCCGGGACGGCGGTCCCCCAGCCCGGCCAGCCCCACCCGCTCGAGCCACGCGTCGGCCGCCCGCCGCGCCGCGGCCCTCGGCACCCCCCGCGTCCGCGGGCCGAAGGCGACGTTCTCGCGCACGCTCAGGTGCGGGAAGAGCAGGTGGTCCTGGAAGACCATCCCGAGGGAGCGGCGGTGCGCGGGCAGGTGCACGCCGGCGCCGTCCCAGACCTGCCCGTCGACGGCGACCCGGCCGCCGTCAGGGGGGAGCAGGCCGGCGAGCACCCGCAGCAGCGTGGACTTGCCCGCGCCGTTGGGCCCGAGGACGGCGAGCACCTCCCCGTCGGCGACGGCGAGGTCGACGTCGACGGTGAGCGCGCCCCGGCGGACGACGACGCGCGCCTCCACGGTCACGCCGCGGCCCCGCGGCCCAGCCAGCGGTCGCGCAGCAGCAGGAGCGTGGCCACCGAGACGACGAGCAGCACCAGGGAGAGCACGATCGCCGCCTGCGGGTCGCGCTGCAGGGCCAGGTAGACCGCGAGCGGCATGGTCTGCGTCGTCCCCGGGAAGTTGCCGGCGAAGGTGATCGTCGCGCCGAACTCCCCCAGCGCCCGCGCCCAGCACAGCACCGCGCCGGCGGCCACGCCCGGCGCGACCAGCGGCAGGGTGACCCGGCGGAAGGTGGTCCAGCGGTCGGCGCCGAGGGTGGCGGCGGCGTCCTCGAAGCGGGCGTCGGCGGCCCGCAGCGCGCCCTCGACGCTGATGACGAGGAACGGCATGGCCACGAACGTCTCGGCGATGACGACGGCGGCGGTGGTGAACGGGATGGTGGTGCCGGTGGCCGCGGCCAGCCAGCTGCCGACGATCCCCTGGCGGCCGAGCACGAGGAACAGCGCGACACCGCCGACGACCGGGGGCAGCACCAGCGGCACGGTGACCAGCGCGCGCAGGACCGCCCGCCCACGCGCCGTGGACCGGGCCAGCACCCAGGCCAGCGGCACGCCGAGGACGACGGAGACGGCGGTGGCGAGCGTCGCCGAGACCAGCGAGAGGCGCAGCGCCTGCCCGACGCCGGGCGCCGTGAGCAGGGTGCCCAGCTGCGACCACGGCGTCCGCACGAGCAGCCCGACCAGGGGCAGGACGAGGAACGCGACGGCGAGGGCGGCGGGGACCAGGAGCGGCGCGGGGGTCCGGGGGCGCCTCACGGGGTGCGGAAGCCGGCGTCCGCGAGCGCCCGCCGTCCCTCCTCGGAGAGCACCAGGTCGACGAAGGCCCGGGCGCCGTCGGGGTTGGGAGCGGCGGCCAGCGTGCACAGCGGGTACTCGTTGACGGCGTCCTCGGCCCCCGGAAAGGGGACGCCCTCGACGGCGTCGCCGGCGGCGGTGACGTCGGTGGCGTAGACCAGTGCGGCGTCGACCTCGCCGAGCTCGACCTTGGTCAGCGCGGCGCGCACGTCCTCCTCCTGGGTGTCGGGGCGCGCGGTCACGCCGGCGGCGGCGAAGACGTCCTCGGCGGCCGCGCCGCAGGGCACCTCGGGCGCGCAGACGGCGAGGGTGAGCTCCTCGCGGCCGAAGTCGGCCAGCCCGGTGATCCCGGCCGGGTTGCCCGCGGGGACGGCGATCTCCAGGACGTTGCCGGTGAACACGGTGGGGTCGCCGTCGGCGAGGCCGGCGTCGGTGACGACCGACATCTGCGTGCCGTTGGCCGAGGCGAAGACGTCGGCCGGGGCGCCCTGGGTGAGCTGGGTGGCCAGGGCCGAGCTGCCGGCGAAGTTGAACTGCACGTCGAGGCCGTCGTTGCCGTCCTCCAGCCGCCGGCCGAGGTCGGTGAAGACGTCGGTGAGCGAGGCGGCGGCGAAGACGGTCACCGTGCCGGTGGGCCCGCTCGAGGAGGTCCCCGACGTCTCCGCCGTCGACGCCGCCGCGTCGTCGTCCCCGCCCCCGCAGCCGGCGGCCGCCAGCGCCACCACCGCCAGCACCGCCGCCGTCCGCCTGCGCATCGGGTCTCCTCCCCGCCGGGCGGACCTCCCGATCCGCGCTCGCGGGACCATAGCCCAGTCCGCTCCGGACTTGCGGCTACCCGATCGGCCGGTACGTCCGCATCTCCGTTTCCCACCGTCGCGGCCTCAGGGGACGTCGACGCTGACCTGCGTCGCCTTGACCGTGGCCACCGCGCGGACGCCGACCTCCAAGCCGAGCTCGTCGGCGGCCTCGCGGGACATCAGCGAGACCAGCCGGAAGGGCCCGGCCTGGATCTCCACCTGCGCCATCACGGTGTCGCGGACGACCCGCGTGACGATGCCCGCCAGCCGGTTGCGGGCCGAGGACCCGCGGGTGGTGCCGGGCTCGGGCGCCTCGTGCAGGGCGGCGGCGACGCGGGCGAGGTCGGCGCCGTCGACGACGGCCGGGCCGCCGCCGTCGCGGTGCGCGGGCAGCCGGCCGCTGTCGACCCAGCGGCGGACTGTGTCGTCGCTGACCCCGAGCAGCGCCGCGGCCTCGGCGATCCGGTAGCTGGTCGTCACCGCCGCAGGGTAGGAGCCGGGTGTAGGGCTGCGGGCCTGGGGCAGGGAGCAGGCAGCCGGTGCCGGCCCGGCCGCCGGGGACAGGGGGACGCGACGAGCATGCGCCGGTGGCGCGGTCCGCTGATCGTCTCGGTGGTCTACCTCGGGCTCTGGCTGGGCCTCGACGTCGTCGCCAGCGTCTTCCAGGCCCGGCAGGAGGTGTCGCTGTGGTACCCGCCGACGGGACTCAGCTTCACCCTGCTGCTCGTGTTCGGGCTGCGCTACGCCCCGCTCCTGCTGCTGACCAACCCCCTGCACGGACTGGTGCTGAGCAGTCCGGAGGTGAGCTGGGCCAGCGTCTGGCTCAGCGGCGCGTTCGGCACCGCCGTCTACACGGCCGTGGCCTGGGTCCTGCTCCGGCGCCTCCGGATCGACCCCCGCCTGCCCGGCCAGCGTGACGTCGCGTGGTTCCTCGGGCTGGCCGCCGTCGCCGGGCCGTTCGTCGTCGCCGTCGTGCAGGTCCTGCAGTACACCGTCACGGGCCTGCTGACCTGGGGGGAGTGGTTCCGGGCCGTCCTCGGCTTCTGGTCCGGGCGCGCCACGGGTGTCGGGGTGCTGGCGCCCGCGCTGCTCGTCGCGAGCCGGCGGGTGCCCGCGCTCTGGCGCGACCGGCCGGCGCCCCCCGAGGCGCCGCGGACCGGACGGGGGCACGCGTCCTGGCCGGACCGGGTGCGCCCGCGCTGGCTCGGCCGCCTCGCCGCCCGCCTGCTGGACCGGGAGCTGGAGGTCGCCGGGCAGGCCGTCCTGCTGCTGACGACGGTGTACCTCGCCTACGGCGAGCCGTCGGTCGGCGGGCTGGACCTGGCCTACCTGGTGTACGTGCCGCTCATCTGGATCGCCGTCCGTGGCGGGCTGCCCCGGGTGGCCCTCGCCGTGCTCGTCGCCAACGCCCTGGCCGTGGCCCTGGTCGGCCGGGACGTCGTGGAGAACCCCCTGCGACTGCAGCTGGGCCTGGTGACCCTCACCCTGGCCGGCCTGACCCTCGGCGCGCTGGTCACCGGCCGGCAGGCCAGCATCGCGGCAGCCGAGCACGCGGCGGTCCACGACTCGCTCACGGGGCTGGCCAACCGGGTGCTGCTGATGGACCGGGTCGACGCCGCGGCCCACCGCACCGAGCGCAGTCCCGACGCCCGGTTCGCGGTGCTCTACTGCGACCTGGACGGCTTCAAGGGCGTCAACGACCAGCTCGGGCACGACGCCGGCGACGAGCTGCTCGTGGCGGTCGCGCGCCGGCTGGAGCAGGCGGTGCGGCCCGCCGACCTAGTCAGCCGCCTCGGCGGGGACGAGATGGCCGTCCTGCTCGACGGCGTGACCGGCGCGGAGGAGGCGGCCGGGGTGGCCGAGCGGCTGCTGGCGGCGCTGGCCGAGCCCTACGCCGTCGACGGCCGGGAGGTCGTCGTGACGGTCAGCGTCGGGATCGCGGTCGCCGACGCGGAGGGCCTGGCCGGGCCGCGGCTGCGCGAGGAGCAGGACGCCGCGTCCGGGGCGGACGGGGGCGGGCACGCCGAGGAGGTGCTCCGGGCGGCCGACATGGCCCTGCAGCGGGCCAAGGCGAGGGGCGGGCACCGCTACGAGCTGTTCAACGAGCCGCTGCGCCGGCGGACCCGGGACCGGCTGGGGCTGCGCGCCGCGCTGCGCCGCGCGGTCGGCGCCGGGGCGGTCACGGTCGCCTACCAGCCGATCGTGCGGGTGGCCGACGGCCGGCTGGTGACCGTCGAGGCGCTCGCGCGGTGGCACGACGACGAGCGCGGCGAGGTGCCGGCGGCGGAGTTCATCGCCGCCGCCGAGGAGACCGGGCTGATCCACGAGCTCGGCGCGCAGGTGCTCGAGCAGGCCTGCGCGCAGGCCGCGCGGTGGCGCCGGGTCTTCGGGGCCGCCACCCCCCGCGTGGCGGTCAACGTCTCGACCCGCCAGCTGCTCCCGGCCGACTTCGCGCCCTGGGTGCTCGCGCTGCTCGACCGCGTCGGGCTGCCCGCGGACGCCCTCGAACTGGAGATGACCGAGTCCTGCGCCGTGGAGCCGGGCGCGCGGGCGGCCCTGGAGCAGTTCACCGCGGCCGGCGTCGTGCTGGCCGTGGACGACTTCGGCACCGGCTACTCCAGCTTCGCCGCGCTGCGCGAGCGGACGCCGCAGGCCTTCAAGCTCGACCGCTCCTTCGTCGCGCGGCTGCCTGACGACCGCCCGACCGACGCGATCGTCTCCGCCGTCCTCGCGCTCGCCCACCACCTGGGGGCCACCGTCACCGCCGAGGGCGTGGAGACCGAGGAGCAGCTGCGGCGCCTCCGGGAGCTCGGCTGCCCGCAGGTCCAGGGCTACCTGCTGGGCCGCCCGGCGCCGGCGGACCGGATCGAACGGGAGTGGCTCGCCCGTCCGCGGTGATCCGCGGTGCACCCGCGCGGGCCTGTGGACAGGGGCCGGCCGTCCACAGCGCCTCCGCGACGGCGCCGCGCCGCCGGGAGAGCATCGCCGGCATGGCGACGACGGCGGACGACACCTGGCTGCGGACCCTGCTGCTCGGCGGCGACTGGCACGCCGACGGCGCCGACGCGGGCGCGGTGGCCGCCGTCCTGGCCGGACGCGACCCGGCGGTCGACGGGTCGGGCGGGGCCACCGGGGCGCTGCTGTCGGCCCTGGCGGACGCGTGGGAGCGGGGCTGGCAGCCGGCCGACGTCGCCCACGCGGTCCGCCGCCGGGCGACCACCCGCGCGGCCCGGCTGGTGGTCGCCCTCATCGCCGAGGACGCCCGCCGCTCCGACGCCGCCTCCCGGGCGCCGCAGGGCTGGGTCGACCAGCTCCGCGAGCTGGGGGCGCTGGGCGCCGGCACCCCGGCCGGCGACCCCGCCGTGGTGGCCGCCTGGCACCGCGCCGAGGGCCGGTCGGCCGGCGAGGCGTGGCGGGAGGTGCTGATCGTGGCCGCGACGCTGCGCACGCTGGCGCGGATCGACCAGTTGCTGCCGCCGCCCTCGCGCTGGGGCCCGGCGGCGCGCCGGGCGGAGCCGGCGTCCGCGCCCGACGACGCCCGGGCGCTGCGCCGCATCCGGGCGCTGCTGGCCAAGGCGGAGTCCACGGGGTTCCCGGACGAGGCCGAGGCGCTCACCGCCAAGGCGCAGGAGCTGATGACCCGCCACGCGGTCGACTCCGCACTGCTGGAGGCCGGCGACGGGGCGGCCCGGACGGGCGTGGGCACCCGCCGGGTCCACGTCGACGACCCGTACGTGCGGGCCAAGGTGCAGCTGCTGGGGGCGGTCGCCGAGGCCAACGGCGTGCGGCTGGTCTGGTACCAGGGTCTCGGCATCGCCACCCTGGTCGGCAACACCTGCGACCTCGACGCCGTCGAGCTGCTGTTCACCTCGCTGCTGCTCCAGGTCGGCCAGGCCCTCGGGGCCGCGGAGCGGGCGGCGCGCCGGGGGTCGGCCTCCCGCTCGTTCCGCCGGGCGTTCCTGCTCGGTTACGCGAGCCGCATCGGTGAGCGGCTGACCAGCGCGCGCGACCGGGCCGCGGCGGCCGCGGCGACGGAGCAGGGCGTGGACCTGCTGCCCGTCCTGCGCTCGCGGCAGGAGGCGGTCGACGACGCGTTCACCGGGCTGTTCCCCCGCGTCCGCAGCAGCCGCGGCCGCTCCCCGGCGGACGCCGCGGGCTGGTGAGCCGGCCGCGCGGCCGCCGACTCCGCCGAGGTCGGCTCCCGCCACCCGCACCTGCGCTGACGTCCGGCCGCGTCTCCGCGGCAACGCCCCCACGCTCGTGACCTGCGGTTTCCGTCACTGGTCGGCCATAGCCTCCGAACACACGATCGACGAGGAGGCGCCGTGCCCGAGCCGAGCAGCACTCCGCACCCCTCCGGCAGCCCGCTGCCCGAACTGGCCCGGGCGATCACCGCCGGCGCCGTCCGGCTGGCGGCCGCCACCGCCTCGTGGCTGTGCCTCGTGGCCGAGTTCGACGAGCGCGACGGCTGGCACGGGTGGGGCATCCGGTCCTGCGGGCACTGGCTGGCGTGGCAGTGCGGCCTGACACCGGGTGCCGCGAGAGAGCACGTCCGCGTGGCCCGGGCCCTGCGCCTGCTGCCGCTCGCCGAGGCGGCCTTCGCCGACGGGCGGCTGTCCTACTCCACGGTGCGGGCGCTGACGCGCATCGCCGAGCCCGACACCGAGGAGGCGCTGCTCGACCTCGCCGTCGACACCACCGCCGCCCAGCTCGAGCGCTTCGTCCGCTCCTGGCGCCGCACCGACCGTGCCGACGACGAGGAGCGTGACCGGCCCGGGTCCCAGGAGTCCTTCGAGTACTCCTGGGACGACGACGGGATGCTGACCCTGCGGCTGCGGATGCGTCCCGAACCCGGCGCGGAAGTGCTGGCCGCCATCGAGTCGGTCGCCGAGCGCGAGGCCCGGCGCGAGCGGGCGCAGAACGCGCGCACCCGGGAGGCCGGTCCGGCCCGGGGATCGGACTGGCAGGAGCGGCAGGAGCTGCACCGTCGCTGTGCGGACGACGACGAGCTGGCCGGGCTGGCCCGCGAACGCACCACCGCCCGCCGGCTGAGCGCGCTCGCCTCGCTCGCCCGGGCCGGGGTGGACGCCGACCGCCGTCCCGGCGACCCGCCCCGGCGCGAGGTCGTCGTGCACGTCGACGCTGCCGTCCTCGCCGACGACACCGCGGCCGGCCGGGCGCACCTGGAGGGCGGTCCGGCCCTGACGCCGGCCCAGGCCCGGCGCGTGCTCTGCGACGCCACCGCCGTGATCATGCTGGAGCGCGGCCGCGAGCCCCTCGCCCTCGGCCGCGGACGGCGACGCGCCAGCAAGGGACAGCGGCGGGCGCTGCTGCGTCGCGACGGCGGCTGCGCACGGCCCGGCTGCCCGGAGACGCGCGTCGAGCGACTCCACGCCCACCACCTGCGCCACTGGTCCTTCGGCGGTCGCACCGACCTGGACAACCTCGTCCTGCTCTGCGATGTCGACCACGGCCTGGTGCACGACCGCGACCTGGTCGTGGCCCGGGTCGACGGCCGGCTCGCGGTCACGGCACCCGACGGGCGGTACGTCTGGGGCACCGCCGACGCGGCCTTCCACGGCGGCCTGGCCGGCCTCCACGACACCTCGCAGCCCCGGGACGCGGCAGCCGAGCCGACGACGCTCGACCCGTTCACCGGCGTGCACCCGATCGACGACGAGGTCGGCCGGCGGCCGGTGCGTGTCGCCCGCCGGGCCGAGGACGCCCAGGGGACGCGGTCGGCTCGTCGGAGACGGGCCGCGGCCGGACGGCGGGGCCTCCGCACCGGCAGCCGTCCGGAGGGCCGATCGCTCCGGCGGACCGGCCCTTCCGCCGGTCAACGCCCCTCCGCCGGTCAACGCTCCGGCCGGACTGCTGACCTCCCGGACCGGACGGCGTGCGCGGCGGAGGACGCCGCGGCGATGGGCAGGGTCTTGTTCCCCGCGGGTGAGCCGGCGCTCGGCGACGCGCTGCCCCCGAGCGGCGACCGGATGGACCTGCGGCATGCGGTCGGGGTCCTCGCGGACCACCGCGACCGGCTCCGCCGCCTCACGAGCGGGGACGGGCCGTCCGGCACCTGACGACCGGCGTTCCCGCGGAGACGCGACCGAGTCGATCCCGCCGCGTTCCCGTCCCGTTCCCGCGGAGACGCGACCCTGCCGATCCCACCGCGTTCCCGTCGCGTTCCCGCGGAGACGCGGCCGAGCCCGCGGAGCCCAGCGTCCAGCAGGGTTCCGTTTGCCGATCTCGGGCCCCGGGCAGCGCGTGCCGGTGCCCCGAGAGAAGCAGGACAACCCCGCCGGCGGCTCGGCCTCCGTCCGCACCCGCCGGCTGCGCGAGACGGCTCGCGACGTCCTCGGCTTCGACGACTTCCGCCCGGGGCAGGAACGCGCGATGCAGGCCGTCCTCGCCGGCCAGGACACGCTGGCGGTGCTGCCCTCGGGGGCCGGGAAGTCGGCGGTGTACCAGGTGGCCGGGCAACTGCTCGACGGTCCGGTGCTCGTCGTCTCGCCGCTGATCGCGCTGCAGCGCGACCAGGTGGAGCGGCTCGACGAACTCGGGGACGCCGTCGGCCGCGCCGCCCAGCTCAACTCCAGCCTGTCGGCCGGCGACCAGCGCGCAGCCCTGGAGGGGCTGGCGGACGGAACGGTCCGCTACCTCTTCCTCGCACCCGAGCAGCTGGCCAAGTCCGAGGTGGTCGACGCCGTCCGCGACGCCGGCCCGGCGCTGTTCGTCGTCGACGAGGCGCACTGCGTCTCCGCCTGGGGCCACGACTTCCGCCCCGACTACCTGCGGCTGGGCCAGGTGGTCGAGCAGCTGGGGCACCCGACGGTGCTGGCGCTCACCGCCACCGCCGCCCCGCCGGTGCGCGCCGAGATCCTCGAGCGGCTGTCGATGCGCGACCCGGAGGTCGTCGTCGCCGGCTTCGACCGGCCGGAGATCCGGCTGGAGGTCGACCACCACGCCGACGCGCACGCCAAGCGGCAGGCGGTGCTCGACCGGGCGGCCGGCGAGGTGGAGGCCGGCCGCGGCCCGGGCATCGTCTACAGCGCCACCCGCAAGGGCACGCTGGACCTCGCGGAGGCGCTGACCGAGCGCGGGCTGCGCGCCCGGGCCTACCACGCGGGCCTGAAGAAGAGCGAGCGCGAGGACGCCCAGCGCGCGTGGATGGACGACGAGCTCGACGTCGTCGTCGCCACCACCGCCTTCGGCATGGGCATCGACAAGCCCGGCACCCGCTTCGTCGTCCACGCCGAGCCGGCCGACTCCGTCGACAGCTACTACCAGGAGATCGGCCGCGCCGGCCGCGACGGCGACCCGGCGCTCGCCGTCCTGGTCTACCGGCAGGAGGACCTCGGCCTGCGCCGCTTCTTCGCCGCCGGCGCCCCCGCCGAGGAGGAGCTGCAGCAGGTGGCCGGGCTGGTCGCCGCGGCGCCGGCCGCCGGGGTCGAGGACGGCGTCGACGTCAAGCAGCTGCGCGAGGAGACCGGCCGCCCCGCCACCCCCCTGGCCCGCGACCTCAACCTGCTCGAGCAGGTCTCGGCCGTCGTCCTCGACGAGGAGGGCGCCGCTCACCCGGCCGAGGGCGCACCGTCCCCCGGCGAGGCCGCGGCCGCCGCGCGCGAGCTGGCCGAGCACCACGAGCGGGTCGACCAGAGCCGGGTCGAGATGATGCGCGGCTACGCCGAGACCACCGACTGCCGCCGCCAGTTCCTGCTCGGCTACTTCGGGGAGCAGCTCGACGAGCCATGCGGCAACTGCGACACCTGCTCCGCCGGCACCGCGCAGGAGCACGCCACCGTCGTCGACGCCGACACCCCGTTCCCACCCGAGACGCCGGTCGTGCACACCGAGTGGGGGCCGGGGATGGTCATGCGGGTCGAGGACGACCGCGTCGTCGTCCTCTTCGACGAGGTCGGCTACAAGACCCTCGCGCTCAAGGCGATCGAGGCCAACGACCTGCTCCAGGTCCGCGGCGGCTGACCACCCCGACCTCGGGCATGCTGTGCCGCACGTCACACCCGACCCGGAAGAGGTGGCCCATGGCCCCGGCAGAACGGTCGCCGCTCGGCGACGAGGCGTTCGACCAGCTGCTCGCCCACGCCCGTCTGGACCTCAGCACCGAGCGACGGGCCGCGGCGGGTCCGGCCGTGACCATGGTCCTCGGGCTGTACGACAGCCTCGACGAGATCGCCGTGGGCGAGACGCCCCCGGCCGCCGCCTTCGACGCGCGGTGGGCGTGAGGACGTGCAGCCCTCCGAGCTCGACATCGCCGAGGCCGCCCGCCAGATCGAGCAGCGCACCCTGTCCCCGGTCGAACTCGTGCAGTCCGCGCTCGACCGCATCGAGGCGGTCGAGGGCCGGCTGAACGCCTTCGTCGTCGTCACCGCCGAGCAGGCGCTGGAGGCGGCGCGGCAGGCGGAGCGGGAGATCGCCGACGGCGGCCACCGTGGGCCCCTGCACGGCATCCCGGTGGGCATCAAGGACCTCTACGACGTCGCCGGCCTGCCGACCACGTCCAGCTCCGCGGTCCGCGCCGAGCACGTCGCGACGGAGGACTCCGCCTGCGTGGCCCGGCTCCGTGACGCCGGCGCGGTCGTGGTGGGCAAGACGCACACCCACGAGTTCGCCTACGGCGTGCTGACGCCCACGACCCGCAACCCCTGGGACACCGGTCGCGTGCCGGGCGGCTCGAGCGGCGGCTCGGGCGCGGCGGTGGCGGCCGGCGAGTGCCTGGTGGGGATGGGCACCGACACCGGCGGCTCGATCCGCATCCCGGCGTCGGTGTGCGGCACCGTCGGCCTCAAGCCGACCTACGGCCGCGTCTCGCGCCACGGCATCACGTCCCTGTGCTGGTCGCTCGACCACGCCGGACCCCTCACCCGCACCGTGCGCGACGCGGCCCTGACGCTCCAGGCGATCGCCGGCTTCGACGCCCGCGACCCGGGCTCGGCGTCCGAGCCCGTCCCCGACTTCACCGCCGACCTGGAGGCCGGGGTCCGCGGCCTGACGCTCGGCGTGCCGACCACCTACTTCTTCGACGACGTCGACCCCGAGGTGGAGTCCGCCGTCCGGGAGGCCATCGGCGTCCTCGAGGCACAGGGGGCGAGGCTGCGGGAGGTGGAGATCCCCTTCGCCGAGCAGATGATGGCCGTCGAGTTCGGGGTGCTCGTCCCGAGGCCAGCGCGTACCACCAGGAGCTGCTGCGCGAGTCCGGGGAGCTGTACACCGACGACGTCCGGGTGTTCCTCGAGGCCGGCGAGACGGTGCTGGCCACCCAGTACATCAAGGCCCTGCGCGTGCGCACGCTGGTGCAGCAGGCGTTCCGCCGCGCCTTCGAGGGTCTCGACGCGCTGGTGTGCCCGACCCTGCCCGCCGCCGCGGCCGAGGTGGGGCAGCAGACCTTCACCTTCCCCGGCGGGAGGGAGAAGGCGGTGATCGACGCCTGGGTCGGCCACTCGGCCCCGGGCAACGTCACCGGCCTGCCGGCGCTGTCCGTGCCGTGCGGCTTCACCTCCACCGGGCTCCCCATCGGCCTGCAGGTCATCGGCCGGCCCTTCGACGAGGCCGGGGTGCTCCGCGTGGGACGGGCCTACGAGTCGGCGACCGACTGGGGGACGCGGCGCCCCCCGCTCTAGTACTGCAACGGCACGTGCTCATCGTCCGTACGAGAACAGCAGGTCAGGACTCCGAAGGCCCGTTGCGAGGCTTGCGCGGCACACACCTTCCTCGCAGGTCACGGGGCCGGCGCTCGGCAGGTGCCGTTGCAGTACGGAGGCCGTCTCCGGAGGAGAGATTCCGCTCCGGGCGTCTGGACACCGCTGGGCACGGCGATCGAGGATGGACCGGCATCGGGCAGGAACCTCACAGGATCCAGGTCACCTCCGACCAGCGGACGCGCGGACCCGTGGGCATGCCCTGCTACCGAAAGAGGCCTCACACCATGCACCACACCCCGACGACGAAGCCGAGGTCTCGTGCCGGGACGGTTCGCGGCCTGGCGGTGGCCAGCGCGACAGGCCTGTTGCTCGCCGTCCTCCCGTCAGGCGTCGCCGCCGCAGCCGGGCACACCCTCGAGGTGGGACCGGGCGAGCGGTACAAGACCATCCAGGACGCCGTGGACGACGCCGCGTCCGGCGACACACTCAAGATCGCGCCCGGCACCTACACCGAGGCCGTGTGCATCGAAGGCAAGGGCCTCACGATTGTCGGCTCGGGGCGCGACGAGACGATCATCGACTGGCCGCTGGACGAGCCACCGGCCGTCGAGCCTGCGGCCTGCTGGACGGAACAGGAGCGCGTCGATCCTGCGGAGACCCCCCCTGGCGACGTGTCGGACAACGTGTCCGGGCTGTTCTTCCTGAACCCGGACGGCCCCGTCGACGTGACAGCCCTCCAGACCCGCAACCACCCCGCCCACGGGATCGCCGCGTGGGGTGCCGACGGCTTGGACGTCAGCGACACCAAGGGCTACGGGCATGGCCGCTACGGCATCCTGGCAGCCGACTCGACTGGCAGCCGGATCGTCGACAACGTCGAGGTGGGCGTCGACCGCGGCACCGCCGACCAACCCGACAGGGGCACTGCCGCGATCGCCGTCGCTGACTCCGAGGACGCGCGCGCCCGCATCGCCGGTAACGTGGTCGAGGGCTACAACATCGGCCTCTTCGCCCGCGAGTCCCGCGGCGGACGCATCGTCGGCAACAGCGTGAGCGGCAACTGCCTCGGCGTCGTGGTCTTCGACGACGCGCTCACCGAGATCCCGGACGCGACCCGGAATGTCGAAGGCGGGGACTGGAAGGTTGCCGGCAACCGGTCGGCCGAGAACGACCTGCTCTGCCGGTCGACCCGAGGTCGTGGCACAGCGATCCTCTCCGGCGTCGGCGTGCAGATCACGAACGCCGATGACGTGGACATCGAGCACAACGTCATCCAGGACAACACGCCCGGCGTGGACCCCGCCGTGCTCGCCAGCCCGGCCGGCGGACTCGTGCTCCTCACGCAGCCGCCGTTCAACAACCCGCTGGGCACCGATCCCGGTCCGGTCGAAGACGTCGAGGTGGCCGGCAACACGATCACCGGCAACGCCCCCGTCGACGTCGTGCTGGGCTCACCCGACCTGAACCCGATCCTGCGCCCGGTGGGCGAGGGGATCGAGTTCCGCCACAACACCTGCAACTCCAGCATCCCGCCAGACATCTGCGCACCCTGACGCGCGGGGTCCGCCGGCCTCGACAGGCAGACCCACCTGCGCGCCAGAACCCGCGTGCCCCTCGCTGACTCGGCCTGATGGCGCCAACGACGCCACGTCCAAGCCCGCGCCCACTACCGCGCCCGACGACAGGCACCGCCATGACTGCCGTTGCAGTACCCGGCCGGGCCGGTCACCGCACCGGGTGCTCACCCTGCGGGACCGCGGGGAGACGTCGATGATCAAGGCCGGAGAGCCGGGCACCGCGCCCGGTGCGGGAGGAGAGCGCACGTGAAGGTCCTCGGCATCAACGCCATCTACCACGACCCGGCGGCGGCTCTGGTCGTCGACGGACACGTCGTGGCCGCGGCCGAGGAGGAGCGGTTCAGCCGGCGCAAGCACGGCAAGCGCCCGCTGCCGTGGAGCGCCTGGGAGCTGCCCGAGCTGTCGGCGGCGTGGTGCCTGGCCGAGGCGGGCATCCGCCCCGAGGAGCTCGACGCCGTCGCCTACTCCTTCGACCCGGCGCTGATGGTCACCCCGGAGGAGACGGGTCTCTTCGACGACGGCGACGTCATGCGCAAGCGGTACGCCGAGATGGCGCCGGACTTCCTCGCCCACGCGCTGCCGGGTCTCGACCCCGCGAAGGTGCACTTCGTCAAGCACCACGTCGCGCACGCCGCCTCCGCCGGCAAGGCCGCCCCCCAGCGCGACAACGCGGTCCTCGTGCTCGACGGCCGCGGCGAGGCCCACAGCCACCTGGCCGGCCGCTACGTCGACGGGCAGCTGGAGATCCTCGCCGGCCAGGCGCTCCCCCACTCGCTCGGCCTGATGTACGAGGAGCTCACCGACCACCTGGGCTTCCTGCGCAGCTCCGACGAGTTCAAGGTCATGGCGATGGCCTCCTACGGCAAGCCGCGCTTCCTCGGCGAGCTGTCCGAGCTCATCCGCGCCACCGACGACGGCGGCTTCCGCACCGAGCGGATCGACTTCGCCGAGTTCGCGCCGCGCCTGGGCAAGGACGAGCCGTGGACCGAGGACCACGCCGACCTCGCCGCCAGCGTCCAGACCCGGCTGGAGGAGGTGCTCGTCGACCTGGCCCGCTGGGTGCACGAGCAGACCGGCGAGAAGACCCTCACCCTGGCCGGCGGCACCGCGCTCAACTGCGTGGCCAACACCCGCATCCTCGCCGAGAGCCCGTTCGAGGAGGTCTGGGTGCAGCCGGCCGCCGGCGACGCCGGCACCGCGCTGGGCAGCGCCCTGCACGTGGCGCACGAGCTCGGCGAGCGCACCGAGCCGATGCCGGGGGCGGCGCTGGGCCGCGGGTGGAGCGACGACGAGATCGAGCGGTGGCTGCAGACGGCGGCGATCGACTACGAGCGCCCGGACGACGTCGCCGAGGCCGTGGCCGAGGCGCTCGCCGACAACGGCATCGTCGCCTGGTTCCAGGGCCGCAGCGAGTACGGCCCGCGGGCGCTGGGCCACCGGTCGCTGCTGGCCCACCCCGGGTACGAGGCCAACCTCGAGCGGATGAACGACGTCAAGGGCCGCGAGCAGTTCCGCCCCGTGGCGCCGATGGTGCTGCTGGAGCGGGCTCCGGAGATCTTCAGCCGCGGCCCGATCCCCTCGCCGTACATGCTCTTCGTGCACGACGTCGCGCCGGAGTGGAAGGACCGCATCCCGACGGTCACCCACGTCGACGGGACGGCGCGCATCCAGACGATCGACCCCGCGACCGAGCCGCTGGTGCACCGCACCATCGCGGCGTTCGAGCGGCGCACGGGGATCCCCGTCGTGGTGAACACCAGCCTCAACACCGCCGGCCGGCCCATGGTCGACGACCCGCGCGACGCCCTGGAGTGCTTCGGCTCCGCGCCGGTGGACCTGCTGGCCATCGGCCCGTTCGTCGTCCGCCGCTCCCGCCCGACGCCGAGGCCCTGACGCCGAGGCCCTGACGGTCGAGCCCTGACGCCGGGGTCCTGAGGCCGAGGGCCTGACGCCCGGGTCCTGAGGCTGGGCTCCTCCCTCCGGGGGAGCCGGGCGAACCGGGTGGCCGGCTCGGTGCGAAGTCCGGGTGCACCGCGCCGGCGACGATCGCGTTCCGGTGACGGGGCTCCCCCGGTGGGGGGAGTCTCGTTACCGCTGATCACGCCGGGGTAACCGCTCGATCGACACCCGCCACGTCGGCGGGAACCACATCCCGGAGGAACCCACCATGGCCGCATCCGCAGGCAACACCGGCGCCCACCCGGGGCGCACCTGGCCCCAGACCCTCGCCCTCGCGTTTGGGGTCGTCTACCTCCTGGTGGGCATCGTCGGCTTCTTCGTCACGGGGTTCGACTCCTTCGCCGACAACGCGCAGGACGAGATGCTCCTGATCTTCATGATCAACCCGCTGCACAACATCGTGCACATCGTCATCGGCCTGGCCGGGATCGCGCTGTCCCGCACCCTGGCCGGCGCCCGCACCTACGGCTGGCTGCTGGCCGTCGGTTACGCGGCGGCCTTCGTCTACGGCCTCATCGCGATCAACCAGCCATGGGACTTCCTCAACATCAACGCCGCCGACAACGTGCTGCACATCGCCACGGCCGTCGTCGGCCTGGTGATCGCCCTCGGCCCGGTCAACGACCGCATCGCCCGGCCCTCGCGCGCCTGAGGGAGGACCCCCGTTCGGTACGCCACCAGGGAGCCGGGCACCTCACGGGGTGCCCGGCTCCCGGCGTCCTGGCTCCCGGGAACGAGGCGGAACGGGGCCGAACCCCGGTGCGACGACGGTCACGCAGCGGGCTACCTTCCGGGCATGGACTTCGCCCTCTCCGCCCGAGCCGAGGACGTCTGCGGCCGGATGTGGGACTTCATGCGTGAGCAGGTCTTCCCCGCCGAGCCGGTCTACGACGCCTGGCGCGCCGAACGCGGTCATGACGACCACGGACACCCCCCGGTCCTCGAGGACCTCAAGAAGGAGGCCCGCGCCCGCGGCCTCTGGAACCTCTTCCACCACGAGCTCGGTGGCCTCTCCAACCTCGAGTACGCGTCGGTCGCCGAGATCATGGGCTGGTCGCCGGTGATCGCGCCGGAGGTCACCAACTGCGGCGCCCCTGACACGGGCAACATGGAGACGCTGATGCTGTTCGGGACGCCCGAGCAGAAGCAGCGCTGGCTCGAGCCGCTGCTGGAGGGCGAGATCCGCTCCGGCTTCGCGATGACCGAGCCCGACGTCGCCTCCTCCGACGCGCGCAACATCCAGACCTCGATCGTGCGCGACGGCGACGAGTACGTGATCAACGGCCGCAAGTGGTGGACCAGCGGTGCCGCCGACGAGCGCTGCCAGATCTTCATCGTCATGGGCAAGACCGACCCCGAGGGCGCGCCGCACCGGCAGCAGTCGATGGTGCTCGTCCCGCGCAACACCCCGGGCCTGGAGATCGTCCGGCACCTGCCGGTGTTCGGGTACCAGGACCAGCACGGCCACTCGGAGCTGCGCTTCACCGACGTCCGGGTGCCGGTGTCGAACATCCTCTCCGGGGAGGGCGACGGCTTCATGATCGCCCAGGCGCGGCTGGGTCCCGGCCGCATCCACCACTGCATGCGCGCCATCGGCATGGCCGAGCGGGCGCTGGCGCTCATGGTGGACCGGACCCAGAAGCGGGTCGCCTTCGGCCGGCCGCTGGCCGAGCAGGGCACCGTGCGCGAGGCCATCGCGCTGTCCCGGATCGAGATCGACCAGGCCCGCCTCCTCGTCCTCAAGGCGGCCGACCTCATCGACAAGTTCGGGGCCAAGGGCGCCCGGACCGAGATCTCGGCCATCAAGGTCGCCGCCCCGCGGGTCGCCCTCGACGTCATCGACCGCGCCATCCAGGTGCACGGCGGCGCCGGCGTCAGCAACGACACCGTGCTGGCCCGCTTCTACGCCAGCGCCCGCACGCTGCGGATCGTCGACGGCCCCGACGCCGTGCACATCCGCGGGGTGGCCAAGGAGGAGCTCGCCCGCGAGCGTCCCTGGGTCGGCTGAGCCCCGGGCCCGACGGCTCCCCCGCACGACGCCGGGGCCGGCACCTCCCCGAGGTGCCGGCCCCGGCGCACGTGCTGGCCTCCCCGCCGGTTCAGGGGGACAGGCTGGTCCCGAAGCCCGCGGCCGCGAGCTTGGCCATCAGCGGGGTGCGGTCGAGGCCCACCCCGGACAGGGCGTCGGCGTCGCGGTCGGTGTCGATGTCGTCGGGCAACCCGTTCTCCACCGCGTCCGCGGTCGAGTGGTCGCCCTCCGTTCGCAGGATCTCGAGCAGTCGCTTCTTCTGCAGCTCCACGCACGTCCTCCGTCCTGGGGTCCGCTCGGTCCCCGGAGTGTGGTGCCCGTCACGGCCGCACTGCAACGCGGAGCTCAGCGCGCCTGGCGCGACCGGCGCAGCAGGAACCCGCCGACCGCGAGCAGGACGACGCCCAGGGCCAGCTGCGCGACGCCGACGACGGTGCGGTCGCTGGCGAACCACGTCGGTGAGGACACCAGCAGCACCACGCCGATGCCGAGGACCAGCAGCGCGACCAGCCGCTCCCGCCGCGCCGTCGTCCCGCCGTCCCCAGCCCGTGCCGGACCGCCGCCCATCTCGCCTCCGTCCCCGCCGGCCCGCGACCGGCTGCTCCGGCCGAGCCAACCAGACGGCGGGTGGCAGGCTGCGGGGGGTTGGAGGCGGGCCGACGTCCCGGCCGCCCGTCCCCGCGTCCTCGCTAGGGTCGGGGCGTGGCGGAGCCGGTCGACCGGGTGCTCCCGTGGGCCCTGCTGCTCCGGGTGCACGCCGCCGTGCTCCCGCAGCTGGAGCGCGCCCTGGCACCGCACCGGCTGCCCCTGGCCTGGTACGACGCCCTGCTCGAGCTCAACGCCGCGCCCGGGCGCCGGCTGCGGATGAGCGAGCTGGGGGCCCGGGTGGTCCTCAGCCGGGAGCGGGTCAGCCGGGTGGTCGACGAGCTCCAGCGCGCCGGCCTGGTCCGGCGCGAGCCCAATCCCGACGACCGGCGGTCGCTGTTCGCCGTCCTCACCGACGAGGGCCGGGAACGGCTGCGCGCCGCCGCCCCGGACTACCTCGCCGGTATCGAGGCCCACTACACCCGCCACCTCGACGACGAGGAGATCGCCGTCCTCTCCCGCGCGCTGGCCCGCGTGCTGGAGGCCGAGGAGCGGCGCTGAGGCGCCTCAGAAGGTCTTGCCCGCGTCGCGGGCCTGCGCGTGCGCCAGCCCCCGGCGGACGTCGACGTCGTCGGCGACCAGGTCGGGCCGCAGGTGGATCTCGGTGACGTCGGTGATCCCGGCCCAGTGCAGCCAGTCGGTGAAGAAGGTGCTCTGGAAGTCCGACCCGAAGGCGGGACCGCGGCCGGGCCCGTACACGGCGCTGGTGTACACGACGGCGGCCTTCTTGCCGGTGAGCAGGCCGCGGTAGCCGGTGTCGGGGTCGAAGCCGAACAGCAGGCCCGGCTGGCTGACCACGTCGATGAACTGCTTGAGGACGTAGGGCACGCCGGCGTTCCACATCGGCACGCTGAACAGGTAGCGGTCGGCGGCGTCGAAGCGGCGGAACGTCGCCTCGACCGCCCGCCAGGCCTCGGCAGCCTCCCCCTGGGGCTCCTGGCCGGCGAAGAGGGCCATCTTGCCGGCCGTGGCCTCAGCGCCGAAGGCCGGCAACGTGCCGTCCCAGAGGTCGAGGGTGTCGACCGGGACGCCCGGGTGGGTCTCGGCGAAGGCGGTCAGGAAGGTGGCGGCCAGCGCTTGGGACTCGGAGGCCGATCCGCGCGGGGAGGCGGCAACGTGCAGCAGGGCGGACATCGGAGGTCCTCTCGGGAGGATGTGTGCGGACGCACGTAGTATGCAGACGTGCGTGCGCACGCACAAGACCCGGCACCCCTCACATCGGTTCCCACCCCCCGCGGCTCAGCCGTTCTTGCTCGGTGGCTCGCCGGCGTCGAGGGCTGCCTGTGCCCGGACCGGGTCGTACGCGCAGGCGTCGCCGACCTCGGCGGCGGGCGTGGTGGTCGGCGCTGCCGGCGTCTGCCCGGGGGTGGCGTCCCCGGCGGTGGCGTCCCCGGCGCCGGGCGCCTGGTCGCCGGACCCTGCGGGAGCCGTCGAGGACGCCGCCGGTGCGGCAGAGGCAGATGCCGCGGCCGCAGGCGCCAGGGAGTCGGACACGATCCGCCGCATCAGGTCGTAGTCGGGGTAGGCGGGGTTGATCAGGCTGGTGTCGAAGACGACGCTGCGCACCTCGGCGTCCTTGACCAGGAAGGCCAGGTCGACGAAGTCGTCGAGCGCCGAGCGCGGGATGTCGGTGCTGACGATGTCCTGCGTCGTGGCCGCGAGCTCCTGGTACTGCTCGAGCAGGGTGATCGGGTCGGCCGCGTCGATGATCGCCTTGATCGCGCAGCGCTGCCGGTCCATCCGGTCGTAGTCGGTCAGCCCGTACCGGCCACGCGCGAACTGCAGCGCCGTGTAGCCGTCCATGTGCTGGTCGGGCCCGGGGGCGATGTAGTCGTCCGGGAGTTCCTCGCCGGTGATGCCGTTGATCGGCACGTAGTAGTTGACGTCGACCGTGATCCCGCCGAGCGCGTCCACCAGCCGGCTGAACCCGTCGAGGTTGACCAGGACGAAGTAGTCGATGTCCAGGCCGAGCGCCTCGCCGACGCCGAGCTTGAGGAAGTCCGCGCCGGGGTCGTCGGTGGGCCCGAGGACGTCCGGGTGGGCGGCGGGGCCGTTGCGGTAGACGGAGTTGAGCAGGCTCTCGCTCTCGCTGCCGGCGTCGAAGCCGTTCGGGTACAGCGCGGCCAGCGGGCTGTCGGCCGGGAACGGCAGGTCCTCGAGGTTGCGCGGCAGGCTGAACAGCGTCGTGTCACCGGTGTCGGTGTCGATGCTGGCCACGATCACCGTGTCGGTGCGCACGCCCTCGCGGCCCTCGCCGCCGTCGCCGCCGAGCAGCAGGACGTTGACCCGCTCCTTGCTGCCGAACGGGTCGGCGGCGTCGTCGACGGTGGCCGACTGGCGGTCGTCGCCGAACAGGCCGTCGAGGAGGCCGCGCTGGGCCACCGCCACCGTGCCGACCCGGTAGGCCGGGTAGGCGACCGCAGCGACTAGGGCGACGACCAGCAGCGCCCCGACGGCGAGCCTCGGGCGCGAGCTGCGCCGCGGCAGCAGCGACCGGTAGCCGGTGACGACGACGAGGACCCAGGCGAGGGCCACCGCGACGATCCCGGCGAGCACCCAGTCCAGGCTCGTGGGGTCGACCAGCAGCCGCGCCGCAGTGCGCTGCCCGGCCGTGGCCAGCCAGACGCCGCCGGCCACGAGCAGCAGGAAGACGACGAGGACGGCGGCGCCCAGCTTCCGGCGTCCGGAGGCGAGGTAGGCGGTGCCGGGGACGACGGTGTTCGCGACGGTCAGCCCGAGGACGGCGCCCAGGGACCGCGACCCCAGTCGCCCCCGCGCGGACCCCTCGTCGCGCCCGTGGGCCGTGGCGCCCGGCACCGGCGGGAGGGCCGGCGCGTCGCCGATCGGACGGGTGAGGTCGTCGTGGTCGGTCACGACCGCACCCGGCGGGCAGCCAGGGTCCGCGTCGTCCAGGGCGTGGTCATCCGGCCATCGTCCCACTGGTACCTGGCAGTCACGGCGGCTCCGTACCCCGTGAACGCGCAGGTCACCCGGGAGGACGTGACCGTGGTCTCCTGTCGGAGCCGTCCCGGGCGCCGGCTCTCGTTACGCTCGGGTGCCGTGCGCCTCGCGACCTGGAACGTGAACTCCGTCCGCACCCGCGCCGACCGGGTGGTCGCCTGGCTGCAGCGGCGCGACGTCGACGTCCTGGCCCTGCAGGAGACCAAGTGCCGCGACGACCAGTTCCCCACCGAGCGCTTCACCGAGCTGGGCTACGAGGTCGCCCACGTCGGCCACTCGCAGTGGAACGGCGTCGCGGTGCTCTCTCGCGTCGGGCTCTCCGACGTCGAGGTCGGCTTCCCCGGGATGCCGACCTGGAGCAGCAAGGAGGGCGCCGACCCCACCGAGGAGGCCCGCGCGCTGGGGGCCACCTGCGGCGGCGTGCGGGTGTGGAGCCTCTACGTGCCCAACGGTCGGGCGCTGGGCGACCCGCACTACGACTACAAGCTCGCGTGGCTGGCCGCGCTGCGCACCGCGGCCGGCGGCTGGCTGGCCGCCGACCCCGGCGCCCAGGTGGCCCTCGTCGGTGACTGGAACATCGCCCCCCGGGACGAGGACGTGTGGGACGTGAACGTCTTCTCCCACTCGACGCACGTCTCCGAGCCCGAGCGGGCGGCGTTCCGCGCGGTCGTGGACGCCGGGTACGCCGACGTCGTCCGGCCGCACGCGCCCGGTCCCGGCGTCTACACCTACTGGGACTACACCCAGCTGCGCTTCCCGCGGCGCGAGGGCATGCGGATCGACTTCGTCCTCGGCTCCCCCGAACTCGCCTCGCGGGTGACGAATGCCCTGGTAGATCGCGAGGAGCGCAAGGGCAAGGGCGCCAGCGACCACGCCCCGGTTGTGGTGGAGCTGACCGACTAGCGGACCGTCTGGGCGCCCTGGGGCACATCTGGGGCACACAAGGCGCTGGCCATGTCCCACGCCGCGTCGATGGCGCCCCGCGTCCGGTCGTCCGAGTCCGGCATCAGGTGCCCGTAGGTGCTCAGGACCAGCGAGGCGTCCTCGTGCCCCAGCCGCTCCGCCACCGCGACGACCGACTCGCCGGCCGCGAGGAGGACGCTGGCGTAGTGATGTCTCAGGTCGTGGCTCGTCGTCCCCTTCGGTAACCCCGCCTTGGTCACCGCCCGGCTCATCAGGTTGTGGCCGTAGTAGACGTGCCCGAGCGGGGCGCCCTTCCCTGTGGTGAAGATCGTTCCGTCCTCGGCCGCTGGGGACGCCGTCAGGTGCGAGGCCAGCGCTTCGGCGACCACCCGAGGCAGGGGGATTATCCGCTTCGACCGGGGGGTCTTCGGCTCGCTCCGCTCACCCTTCGACCCCTGGGTGAACTGCCACTCGATCCGCACGGTGCGGCGCAGGAAGTCGACGTCCTGGACGCGAAGCGCGAGCAGCTCGCCGATCCGGAGCCCGAGCCCGGCCTGAGTCAGGACCATGGCCCGGTAGCGGTGTGGCATGGCCCCGGCGAGCGCCGCGACCTGCTCGACCAACAGCGGCACGACCCGCTCCCTCTCGTGCCGAGGAAGTTGGATGCGGACGACGGGTGAGGAGGCCACCAGCCTGTCGAGGACCGCGGCCCCGTACACGCTTCGCAGCAGCCCGACCGCTTGTCGCAGGGTGGTCGGGGCCAGCACCCTCGACCGATCGGTGGCCCACGCCTGGACCTCGGACGGGCGCACGTCCGCGAGCCTCCGACCACCGAGACGCGTCCCCTCGATGTGCAGCCGGATCATCATCTCGGTCCGCCGCGCCGTGGTCGGCCGGTGCGGGCGGGTCTCCGCCCACCTCCGGGCGTACTCGGCGACGGTGGTCTTCGAGGGTTCGACGTACGTGCCGCGCGCCTTGTCCGCCTCGACCGTGGCCGCGTGACGATCGGCGTCGCCCTTCTTGCTGAAGGACTTCTTGCGCTGTCTGCCCTGGTCGTCCCGCCACCGCGCCTCGTAGGTCGTCCGCCCGTTGCGGACCCGCTTCTCAACACTCGCCATGGCTGACTCCTCAACGTCTCCGACGCGGCCTGGCTCGGGGTGGGCGTCGTCGCTTCTGGGGACGGAACGGATGGGCACGCAGCATGCCGAAGAGAGCCGACGAGGCGAGGGCGTCAACCCACGGACTGTGGCCCTTCGCCGGGTCGCTATCCGGTGGCGCTACGACCCAGTTGTTCCTCGACCCACGCCTGGAGATCGTCGCGGCGGTAGAGGACGCGCCGGCCGAGGCGAAAGCTGCGCGGGCCGGTGCCGAGGTGGCGCCAGTACCGGAGGGTGGCGACGGGGGCGCGCAGCAGTTCGGCGGCCTCGCTGATGGTGAGCAGGTCGGGATGGTGGCCGGCGGTGTGCTCGGACATGGTTGCCTCCGGTGGGCTCGGGTGGGCTGTGCTCCGTCACGAGAGAAGGCGCCATTCGGGCGCGATTGGTGACAGCCGACCACCGATGGCTTCCGAAATCCTCCGGTTCTCCTCTTGCTGGTGTCCGGGCCCGCAGCCGACGGTGGAGGCGGCCCTGCTCATCGACCGATGCCCCGCGCGGCGCCCCCACGGGCGAGGGATGGTCCCCGCCGTTCCGCCTCGGGCCGGGGGACGCTCGGTACCGGCGCGACCGGCCGCCGGGGAGCGGCTGCCGTCCGGTCAAACGACCGGTCCTGGCGGTCGCGGGCGGCCTCTCGAGCGGCCAGCTCGGCGGCGTGGCCGGGGCCGAGGTCGGCCCGGTCGCGGCCGAAGACCGCGATCCACTGCGCCCGGGCCTCGGCCACGTCGGCCGCGACGAGGTGCGCGGTGTTGGACAGCCGTCCGCGGGTCATGCCGACGTAGGCCGAGGCCGCGCCGGTCGCGTTACCGATCACCACGTGCGCGGCGGGAACGGTGTCACCCTGCACGCCGTGCGCGGTGCTGGCGTAGGCCAGCTCAACGTGCTCGGTGACGTAGTCGGCGGGCAGCACCCGGACCCGTGCGCCGGCCGGGGTGACATCGCCGCGGGGGACGTCACCGGTGGCCGTGCCGGCGGTGACCAGCAGCCCGCCGCGTCGGCCGACCGCGGTGACGGTCCACGTGTCCCGGTTGGCCACCCCCAGGTCACGGTCGTTGCGCCGGGTGGCGATCCGGTCGCCGGCGCCGATCCGCTGGCCCGCCCGCGTGGTCACGACCCGGACGTTATCGACGCGGCCGTCGGTGACCAGCCGGTAGCGGATGGCGGCGTTGAGCTCGCTGGTCTGCTCGCGGGTGTCCGCCACCACTGCGACGTCGGCCGCCCGGAGGATCTGGGTGGCGGTCGCGGCCAGGGCGTCCTGCAGCGCTGCGTGGTTGGGGTGCAGGTGGATCCGGCCGCGGGCGAGGAGGGCGTCGAACACCGCGCCCGGCGTGTCACCCCGCCGCATCGCCAACGTCAGCTCGGCGTACTCGCCGTCCGGAACCGTCTGGCCGGTGCTGTCGGTGCGGGTGAAGCGGTGCACCGACTCCAGGGTGAGGTGGGCGGCCGGGTCGACCTGGGCGGCGGCCAGGTCCAGGACACCGCCACGGCCGACCGCGGCGAGCTGGTGGCGGTCCCCCAGCAGCGCCAGCCGCGCCCCGCCCTCGTCGGCGACGGTGAGCAGAGCGCGGGCGGTGTCCTGGTCGAGCATGCCGGCCTCGTCCACAACCAGTACATCTCCGGGCCGCAGCCGGGCCTCCTCCGCCGGCCCGGTGTGGGGGCGGCCGGTGACCGGGTCGAGCTCGCCGGGGGCGAGTCGGGTCCACTCGCCGTGCTCGTTCCAGCGCCAGCCGTGGGCGAAAGCGAGGGACGCGGCCGACCCGGCGGGCGCGCCCACCTCCGCGCGGGCGACCTGCGCGGCCTTCAGCGTCGGGGTGACCACCATCAGCCGCCGTCCCTGCCGCTGCAGCAGGTCGCGGGTAGCGGCCAGCGTGGTGGTCTTGCCCGCGCCGGCCGCGCCCTCCACCACGACCAGCCATCGGTCGCCGGCCAGGACGGCGACTGCGGCGGCCTGACCGGGGTCCAGGCCCCGGACAGCGCTGGCCGGCGGCGGCGCCGGCCGTGGTGCACCCAGTGGTGGCTGACCGGCGCGGGCGGCGAACCGGGTGCGCAGGTCGGTCTCCACGTCGAGCACCGGCTGTGAGGTCCAGGACCGGATGTGTTCGGGCACTCCCTCCCGGTCGACCAGGGGAACGCACCGGTCGAGAGCGCGGGCGGTGAGGTCCTCGGCCAACTCCAGGCGCACCGCCGTGTCGGCGACGATGCCCTCCGCGGCGATCAGCCGCTCGACCTCGCCGCGGATGTCGGCGGCGTTCCAGGCCGAGCGGCCGGCGGCCAGCCGGGTGAGCACGGTGTCGACGGCAGCCTCGCGGTTGAGCGCGCCGATCGGAGTCGGCGCCAGGGGGACGGGGTGGGCGGGATTGCGATAGCCCAGTGACCCCAGCTCGGCTCGCCACCGTGCCACGAGGTCGGCCCCGGAGCGGGGGATGACCTTGTCCGGGCGCCCCTCGGCCCAGGCGCGGGTGTCCCAGGCCCGCCGCAGCGCCGGACCGGGCTGTTTTCCGGGGTGCGCCGCTATCCAGTCGCGTTCGTAGCGGTCCAGGTTGTGCCCGATCTGCGTCGCCCTTGCGCTGAACGGGCCGACGTAGGCGCCGAGCTCCAGTATTTCTCCGGTCGCATCCACGGTGTAGCCGTGGCTGGCGAGTGTGGCCCGGAACTGCGGATCGCAGGCGACCGCGGCGTGCCCGATTCCGTTGATGGCGGCGAGGAAGTCGCGGACGCCGACGGTGTGCAGCCCGCGCCACTGTTCGGCGGCGAACACCCGGGCGCCGATCTGCAGGTGCAGATGCCGGTGCGGATCCCCGGCCCGGGAGGTGTAGTGCCGCACCGTCACCGCCTCCAGCACCTCCACCGGCACCTGGACCTGGCCGCCGCGGGGACCGACCCGGGTGGTCGCGTGGGCGGCGAGCCAGCCGATGATCTGGGCGGCGGCGCGGTCCTGGGCGGCGTCGTAGGCGGCGGCGACGTCCGAGTGCACGGCCGCTGCCAGTGACCAGGACTTCGGGCCGTTGACCACCACCTCGACGAACCGCACCGCCCGCTCGTCGGTGCGCAGCCGCCCCCATGGGTCACCGGTGTCCGGGTCGCGGCCGGCCACCCAGGTTTCGTAGGTCTCGCCCGTGAGCGGCGCCCGCTCGGCCACCCGTCCGTCACAGGCCACGAAGCGGCGGGCCAGGCCGGTGCCCTCGGTCAGGTAGTAGTCGTCTGCTCGGCCGCGGTCGGCCTGCAGGTACACCCGGGCCGCCGCCGGCTACCCGGCGTACACCTTCATTTCACCGCGCATTTCCGACGCCACCCAACGATGACCAACAGGTCACCCCTAGAAACGGCGACGGGCCCCGCGAAGCGGGACCCGGACTACCGCTATTGGTAGCATGCGTGCCGCTCACCAGTAAAGACTTGGACGACGATGACTCGGGCTGACGATTGCCGACGGTTCGGAAAGGACTGACTGAATAGTTGAATGATGACGATAACAGTTGATCTGTTGGTTTGCCGTGAACATTCCTCAATGAATTAATGGTGCTGATGGCAACGCTTTGCATGGGAGTGCATTCACTGACGGCGTCGGGCCAGCTGCGACGGGCTCAAGATTGATAATGGCAGCCTGTGATCGGTCGGACCGCCAAGCGCGATCCTCAACTCCACCCGCAGATCCGTGCCACCTCTGGTGGATGCGGCTTAGCTTGCTAGTATTTCGAACGTGACGCTTCGCATCCTCGATCACATAACTGAGCCCAGCCTCGATTCGAATGTGAATGAGGACGCATGGGGCGCAACCGATAACGCTGCATGGGTCATTGACGGAGCCACATCGCTATCAACGGCACGGTCGGATCTTGAAAGTGATGCACGGTGGCACGCCCAAACGCTGTCACGGGAACTGAAACATCAGTTCGCTTCCGGAGGGACGGATCCGGTAGAGGCCCTGCGTGCGGCCATCGAGTCGCTCGCCCAGCAGGCAGGGAACCGATACGAGGGACAAATACCCCCTTCATCGTCCGTCGCAGTTGTCACCCTTGACGACCGACGTCACAAAGTGTACCGATATGCTGTACTCGGCGATGTCACCATCCTATACTTAAACAGCCCTAGCAGTGAGGCGCTGACCGTCCGGCCTATCCGCCAGTCCGTCACGGAAAATGCCTTGATACAGGAGTACGTGACCCTGCGTGGTACTGGAATGGCGATGCAGGAGGCTCACGAGAAGATATTGAGAAAGATTGAGGAGCGTCGCGCCTGGGCCATGAACACAGCCAATGGCTACTGGATCGCTAGCCTGGATCCAGCAGCCGCCGACCACGCAATCTGCGGAAGCATCCCTCGAACAACCAGCACTCGTATTCTTTTAATGACCGACGGATTCGCGGCGGCCCAACGGTATGGCTGCCTCGAGAGTTGGGAGCCGGTCGCTTCGGCAGGTTTACCCTTAGAGCTTGTTCTACGCTGCGTTCGTTCGGCGGAAAAGGCGGACGCCGACTGCACCCTGCATCCGCGACTGAAGAGGAGCGACGACGCCACTGCGGTCCTCTTTTTCGCGGCCAATGCATTGGACCAGCACGAATCGACGGCACATTGAGGGGGTCGCGTCTAGGGACTCCGTGCCTCAGTTCGCGATCCACAGTAGCGCGTTCATTCACGGACGGACGGTCGGGATCCATCCATTACGCGACGGTCTTGGACGATCGCTGCACGCAGGATCGAAATTTCGATGTCTTACAAATTTCAATCAAGCCCCCGCAGGAAGAGGCCAGCATGCGGCGCCCTCCTCAACTCCTGGATTTTTGACAGTTGGTGCCCGAGGTCGTTGCGCTCTGCTTCCAGACCTAAGTGTCGAAGCTTCTCTTGCCCCTCGGCAAAGGTCTTAGGTTGGCTGACAAGGACATGAGCAAGGCTCAATTCCCGACGGACTACTAGCAGCGGGGAGGCAGCTGCGGACAGGCGTACCTCAGTTAATGCTTCATTAGCCGCGTCTGGCCCCTCGAACCTCAGGAGGGCAGACGCTAGCTTGAGATAACCGCTGACTACGTCGGTGTTGTGCTGTTCAAAGTAATCGATCGCTCGCAAGATGCGTCGTTTTGCTTCATCGCCATGGCCTAGCTTCGTAAGGACGGACCCGGCAAACAGGATCGCCCTAAAGCGGCCCCTGTCGGTCAGTCGGCCATCGTCGGAGAGCGATGAATAGGCTGCCAGGGCTTCCCGGAGTTGATTGCTCATTTCGAGGAGCACCGCAGTCATCAACTCGGCCTCCGCCTGACGGGGGGTCTCTCGCGCCTCCGCCCACATCGCCGCTGCAAGTCGGTAGTTCTTCTCGGCCGGACGCCTGACATGCAGACGGCCCCGGTCTCTGTAGACATGCCCGAGCAAAAAATGTGCCGTGGCATACAGCCGCAGCTCGCGCGCGGAAGGCGATGAACTACGTGGGGCCCTCAGTATTTCCTTTAGAGCTGCCTCGGCTGGCACGAATCGCTGTTGGGAGATGGCGTCAGTCACGGCAGCAAGAACGTCCTCCATGCGCACGAAGTCACGCACCGTGAGGATCCGCGACTCCGACTGGCGGTCCCCGCGGATCGCTGGAGGGGCATTGGGTTTTTCACCACCCAACACTTCAAGCAAGAGACGCATGAGAAGCTGTTCGTCGAACCTGCGGAATGTATCAGGCTTCCTTGGTTTGCCGTTTCGGAAGGCCGCGTCTGCCCTGACTCGCCGGTGATCCAGTGTGCCGACATTGCCGCGCGTATTCAGGCCGAGCAACAGGTACCACGCGTCAGCAGCGCGTCGGTCAGGTAGCTGCCGAAGTATGCTCGTGAAGAATCGCTCGACTTTGTCCAATGCGGCTGTTGGGGAGATAGTAGATAGTCCCTCACCGATTGACGATGTGACCAGCCCACGGAGCGCGTCGTAGCGCTCCGGCCGTTGGGCGAGATCTTTCCAGCCAGCCTTCTTGAGCCTCACCAAGTCATTGACGAGGGCACGGCCAGCGTCGTCGCCCATGGGAGCCTCCTCCGGGTCATGACCGTTTGTCACCGTCGAGTCAGTCTGCTTGGCTGAGGCGTTCTGCACCAGAGGGTCGAGCGGGAGGCGGTGAGGATGGAGGAGAGTGCGCGAACCATCTGGGACTACCTCTGCCACGGCCATGGTCCGTCGGGCCCCGTGGACGCCGTCATTGCGCTGGGCTCACATGACGAGCGCGTCGCGCGGCACGCGGCGGAACTCGTGCTGGCGGGCATTGCGCCAGTACTCGTAGTGACCGGTGGACAAGGAAAGGATACGCCGATATCTTGGGGGGCATCTGAGGCGGCGTATTACCGACAGGTCGCAGAGGATCAAGGGGTGCCGCGTACACAGATCCTGATGGAGACGCGCGCCAGCAACACCGGCGAAAATATCGACTTCTCTCGCGCTCTACTGGAAGGGCGCGGCCAGAAGGTTCACGCGGTCGTTCTGGCGACCAAGCCTTATATGCAGCGCCGAGCCGCGGCAACCGCAGGGAAGCGCTGGCCAGAAGTCCGGCACTTCACCTCAGCGCCTAAGCTGCCATTCAGCGACTACCTGCACGGAAGTAGCAATCTGGACTCGACCGAGTTCATCAATCTAATGGTTGGAGACCTTCAGCGTATGAAGGTCTACGCCGAACGCGGACTTCAGTTACCTCAGGTCATCCCACCCGCGGTTTGGGCGGCCTATGAGGAGCTGGTCGCAGTCGGTTACGACCGGTATGTCCTCAAGGATTTGGACGCCTGAGGATCCTTTGCGGCCTTCTCCTGCCGAGTGAACTTCTGGAACTGCTTCACCTGAGGTTTTCCTTCCAGGATTGGCTCCCAGGGACACGTGAGAGAGGCATCGACGCAGGTCGAGCCCTGTGCCAGCGAGTGTCGAGTGCCGCCTGGAGGGGGCCTGCGCCGAGTGGCGTGACCGAAGTCCCTCGCGACCCGCTGCGACTTAGACCGGCGACGCTAGCCGCACCCCTTCAACTGGGTGTGGATTGCTAGCGAGTGAATCGCCCTCCGCTTTTTTTCCGGTTTTTTCCCCGAGATGAATCCTGGGGAGCGGTGCTTTGCTACGCCCAACGCCGAGAGACACGGAGGGAGGTGGCAGAGGACTCGGCGCTAGGACAATGCAGAACCGGGCGAGGCTTGGCCCGCCCGGTCCCAGTCAGTCGTCGCCAGTTCCCTTGCCAGGCTAGGCGCCGACGGTCTCGTATCAGGAGCTCTCCATGTCCATCGACCACTCCCACTCGTCACCCTACAAGGTCACGACACTGATCCGCCAGATCCACCTGCCGAGAGTTGAGCGTATGAACCTGCGCACCACCATGCAGAGATTTGGCCCGATTAGCGACCAGGACGTAACTGACGGCCTTATTGAGGCCCACCGCAGCGCCTTCCTCGGTAGCATCTCGGGCCCGACCCGCGAATACATTTACGAGGCGCTTCGCAGCCAGACAGTCACGGTGCTACGCGGGATCGGCCTGCTCGACGACGAGTTGCCCATGACACCGTCCGAGGACGCTGGGTTTCCGCCTCTGGTCACCAACAACCTGCACCTGGCCGTCTGCGCGGTGGTGGCGGAGCCGGCGTCCTACGACGTCGAGCAGTCCGGCCGGTTAATCCATCACCTCGTCGCGCAGCGTGGACAGGAGCACACGCTCACAGGCCGCGGAGGCGCACCGCTCGGTCAGCACAACGACCTAGCCGCACTGAACGACACTCCGGAGGCACTGATCATCACTGGTCTGCGCGCTGGAGACCCGCCAGTCCCGACGCTTGTCGCCGGGCTGGAGGCGGCGCTGCGGCTTCTGTCGCCGCGTGAACGACAAGCGCTCGAGCAGCCTGACTGGGACATCGCCATGCCGTACGCCTACGAGGAGGCGGCCAGGGCCGCCGGGCAGGAGGTCACCCGCAACGTCCCTCTGGTGCAGCGACTCCCCGACGGGCGCCGTCGGATCAGGGCTGCCTTCTACGGGGACCGCACGCGACCCCTGAGCCGCCAGGCTGAAGCTGTGACCCGCAAGCTCCGGACGGCGCTCGACAACGTCGCCGAACCTGTGGCGCTATACCCCGGTGACGTCGTCGTCATCCCGAACCGATCCGCCACACACGGGCGCGGCCAGGTGCCTTCTCGTCACACCGGCACCGACCGGTGGCTACTCCGGACATCGGTGTTCCCCGAGCACACGTTCCGGCGACTGAGGCCCCTTATGAACACCAGCCGCGTTATCGACACGAGGAGGTACTTCGAGGGGCAGAAGCCCTAGCACCTCTGCGGTCGGAGCCCGCTTTAGGACATGGGGGGAGGGTGTTCGGGATCAGGCACTAGGACCGGACCGAACACCCTCCTGACCGCGTTCACGACAGGGGCCGCTGCGACGACTCAAGTTCGTTCAGGGCTGTAGCCGTCGCGGCACGACACTTTGGGCTGGCGACCCGGCGACGGCCATCTGGGCCGTGCGTCCGACGGAGGCGGCGCGAAGGTCCAACGATCGTTAAGAGTGGTTGTTACAGGAACGGTCCGTACTCAAGGCCGGTGCTGGCGAGGAAGCCGCGGAGGAGCCCGGGACGGTACTGCATCCGTTTCAGGCGGGTCTTCACCAGCGCGGTCAGCTCGGCGATGGTGTGCTTGGTGAGGTTGGCCAGCGAGCGCTTCAGGTGCGACCACACCGGCTCGACGGGGTTGAGCTCGTGGGCGTAGGGCGGCAGCCGGTAGACCGTCAGCCACGGCCGGGCGGCGATCAGTTCGGCCATGGCCTTGCTGGCGTGGGTGCTCAGGTTGTCCCAGACCAGCACGATCGGCCCGCCCAGCTGCTGATGGGCGGCGTCGAGCAGGCGGGCGTAGTCGGCCTCGGTGAACCCCGTGCGCCCGCCGCCGCGCCGGCCGCGGTGGGTGCGGTAGATCAGCCGGGGCCGCTGCCCGGGCTTGACCGCGACCAGGGCGGCCACCGACACCCGCGGGCTGATCGCCGCGGTCACCCGCACCACCGGAGTCCGACCGCGGCGGCCCCAGGTGCGCCCCTTCGGCGGCCTCAGCCCCTGACCGGACTCGTCTTCGAAGACCAGCCAGGCGCCCAGGTCCGCCGCGGTCCTTTTATCTGCGGCCAGGTCTCCTCCCGCCAGGCGCTGGTCTGCTCCTCGTCGCGCTCGACCGCGCGCCGCGCGGGCACCTGCACGCTCCAGCCGAGGCGGTGCAGCAGCAGGTCCAGCCCGGGCAGGGTGTAGTCCACCTCGAACCTGGTGTGCACGACCTCGGCGATGCGCGGCAGCGTCCAGCACTGGTCGGCCCAGCCCCACGCCGCCGGGCCGGCGTCCAGCAGCGCCTGCAGCTCCTCGAGCTGGGCCGAGGTGAGCTTGCACCGGGCGCCGCCCGGGCCCTTCGACGCCAGCGCCGGGCGACCACCGGCGGCCAGTGCGCGCCGCCACCGGTTGGCCGACATCCGGCTCACCCGAAACCGGTCCGCCACCTCCCGGTCGGTGGCGCCCTCCTCGATCCACTCCGCTGCGGCCAGCCGCACCTGCTCCCGCCGGGCGCAGTCCTCGGCGGTGAGCCCGCCACCCTGGGGATACCTCATGGGTCTGGCATAGCGCGCGCCGCGCGGGTTGTCAGCAGGCTACGGAACTCCCGCCATTAATGATCGTTAGACGGGAAGCCGTAGTGATTGTCCTGCGACAATCGATTGCCGACGGTCAAGTCCGTTGGCGTGGTGTGTGACGGCTTCGGCGTGATCTTCCTGTCTGGTCAGGCGCTGAGCGCCGGGATGGTCACCTCCTCGGTGGTGGCGGAGTCGGTGTCCGAGGCGGTGAGGGATTGGACGCGGCAGCGGGCCAAGACGTCGAGGCCGAGGTAGCGGCGACCTTCGGTCCATTCGTCGTGCTGCTCGGCCAAGACCGCGCCGACCAGGCGGATCAGTGAGTTGCGGTCGGGAAAGATGCCGACCACGTCGGTGCGCCGGCGGATCTCGCGGTTGAGCCGCTCGGAGGGGTTGTTGCTCCAGATCTGGCGCCAGACCTCCTTGGGAAAGGCGGTGAAGGCCAGCACGTCGGCCCGCGCGCTCTCGAGGTGCTCGGCCACCTTGGGCAGCTTGTCGGCCAGGGCGGCCAGCACCCGGTCGAACTGGGCGTGCACCGAGGCCGTGTCGGGCTGGTCGTAGACCGAGTGCAGCAGCGCCCGCACCCACGGCCAGGACGCCTTGGGGCAGACCGCCATCAGGTTCGCCGCGTAATGCGTGCGGCAGCGTTGCCAACTGGCGCCGGGCAGAGTGGCGCCGATCGCCTCGACCAGCCCGCGGTGGGCGTCGCTGGTGACGAGTTGGACTCCGGTCAGGCCGCGGGCGGTCAGGTCGCGGAAGAAGGCCAGCCAGCCGGCGCCGTCCTCGGCGGAAGTGACCTGCAGCCCGAGGATCTCCCGGTGCCCGTCGGCGTTCACGGCGGTGGCGACCAGGGCGTGGGTGTTGACCACCCGGCCCCCCTCGCGGACCTTCAGGACCAGGGCGTCGGCGGCCAGGAAGGTGTAGGGGCCGGCATCCAGCCGGCGGTGCCGGAAGTCGGCGACCTGGCCGTCCAGCTCCCGGGCCATCTCGCTGACCTGGGACTTGCTCAGCCGCGTAATCCCGAGGGACTCGACAAGCTTCTCCATCCGCCTTGTGGAGACGCCGAGCAGGTAGCAGGTGGCGACCACGGTGGTCAGCGCCCGCTCGGCCCGGCGGCGGCGCTCCAGCAGCCAATCGGGGAAGTAGGAGCCGGCCCGCAACTTGGGGATCGCCACCTCGAGGGTGCCGGCGCGGGTGTCAAAGTCCCGCTGTCGGTAGCCGTTGCGGGTGTTGGTGCGCTCGTCGCTGCGTTCACCCCAGCCAGCGCCGCAGACCGCGTCGGCCTCGGCGCTCATGAGCGTGTTGATGAACGTCGTGAGCATCTGCCGGAGCAGATCAGGGCTGGCCTGGGTCAGCTGCTCGTGCAGGAAGTGGGCAGGGTCGATACTGCTCGGAGCGGTCATCGCGTCGAACTCCTGGGTCTGTGGAAGGTCTCCAGAAGATCACGCGGTGGCCGCCCCTACGTCCGAGGCTCGCTCGTCACCGAGCCCGTCGAACACCACCTTGGCGGACGCCACTATCGCGAAGCGACGCGCAGCGCCCTTATCTGTGGAGGGACCCCCGGTCAATCGGGAGTGCGGCGGTGTGAAGGCCCTCGAACTGGACTGGCGAGAGGTAGCCGAGTGCGGAATGGCGCTGGCGAGGGTTGTAGAAGGCCTCGATCCACTCGAAGATTGCCGACCCGAGGTCGGCCCGGGTGGCCCAGACCTGCCGATCGAGCAGCTCGCGCTGAAGGGTCGACCAGAACGACTCGATCATGCCGTTGTCGACGCTGGACGCGACCCGCCCCATCGAACCGAGCAGGCCCGCGGCGCGCAGCCGGTGGCCAAATATCCAGGACGTGTATTGGCTGCCGCGGTCGCTGTGTACGACTGCGCCGGGTCCGGGCCGGCGGCGCCACCGGGCCATCTCGAGGGCGTCGACGACCAGTTCGGAGCGCATGTGGTCGGCGATCGACCAGCCGACGACGACCCGGCTGAAGACGTCCAGGACGGCGGCGCAATAGACCTTGCCCTCGCCGGTCGGGTGTTCGGTGATGTCGGTGACCCACAGCCGATCAGGTGCGTCGGCGACGAACCGGCGTTGCACCAGGTCCTCATGTACGGCCGGCGCCGGGCCGGCCCGGCGGTACTTGCGTCGGTGACAGACGCCAGTCAGACCGGCGCTGCACATCAGCCGGGCGACCCGCTTGCGCCCACAGGCCACCCCGAGCCCGAGGCGGAGTTCGGCGTGCATCCGCGGCGCCCCGTAGGTGGCCCGGGAGGCCTGATGCACGTCGGTGATCGTGATGATCAGTGCCTCGTCGGCGATCTGGCGGGCACTGGCCGGACGAGCCCGCCACTCGTAGAAGCCCGACCGCGAGACCTGCACACCCGGCAGGCCACCTCGACGTCGAAGCGTCGGCGGCGAGCTCCTGGACCAGCCGGAACGCTATTTTGGGAGGACGTTCTCCCGGGCGAAGTAGGCGCTAGCCCGCCTGAGGATCTCGATCTCCATCTGCGCGACCCGCAGCTCGCGCCGCAGCCGGACCAGCTCGGCCCGCTCCTCGCTGCTCAGCCCCTCGGCGCGGCCGGCATCGATGTCGTCCTGCTTGAGCCACCGCCGCAGGCACGACTCCGCGCTGCCGAGGTCGGCAGCAATCGCCGCGATCGGCTTCTCTCGCCGACGCGCCAGCTCCACCGCCCTACAGCGGAACTCCGGCGGCTTGGCAGCAGGCATCCAGGACTCCTCTCCTGAGGCGATCATCGCCTCAGGAGAGGAGTCCGGGAAATCGGGTCAGGCTCCGACCGAGACAGGCGGAAGACTGCCGCCGGGTGGGAAGCGGCTTGCCCAGCTTCGGCCCGGCGTCCCAAGGCGGAGGGGTCTGACACACGGCTGCTCGTGCTTGCGGACATCTGGTCAGCACCCAGTCAGCAAAATGTTCGTCAAGGCCGTCGACAGCACTCATCAGCTCGGCACAACACCCCAGGTCAAAGCCGCAATGAGTTGCCGGAGCCCAGGTCAGGACCACGCCTGGATCGGTTTCCTAATCCTTGAGTCGGTCTCCTAATCCTTGAGTCGGTCGTTCGGTCGAGAGAGCTCTGCGGAGGCGGGGGCCGGCCGGCGTTGGCCTCAAAGGGAGCCGGCGAGGCGCGCTGCAGGCTCAGCCCGGCCCAGCTCGACGATCTACAACTGGTGCTCGACGCCGGGCCGGCCGTTTGGGGCTGGGACGACCAGTGAGGTTTTCTCACCAGGATTGGCCGTCCACGCACGGCGAGGAGAAGCATCCCTGCAGGTCAGGCCCATGTGTCAGCAGAGAGTCGACTGCCACGTGGCGGGAGCCTGCCCCGCGGCGCCGCGCTCGAAGTTCCTGACGACCCGCTGCAGTGCTGACCAGCGACGCCGACCGCACCCTTCAACCGAGTGCGGATTCCTGGTGAGAAAACCTCAGTGTTGGACGCTGCCGCGCATCGCCGAGGCCGTGCACGCGAAGTTCGGCGGGGACTACACCCCGCCCGGGAAGGTCCTCCGCGAACAAGATCAGTCAGGTCGTGTCGTCACACGACCTTGACCAACGTCTCTGGTCAGTACCTCTAGGAGCTGGCCGGCCAATCTTCGGCACATCACAATCACACAAAGACGACTTCCGAAACGGGGTCGTCCCTGAGACCGTTGGCTCGACCGCGTCATTCGATCCTCGAGCAAGGACGACGGCATGACGGGAACGCACGTGACCCTCCTGGGCTCGGACCTGTACGAGGTCGCCTACCTGGCCGGTGGCTCGCGTCGGGCCGTCGAGGCCGCGGTGGTGACCCTCATCGAGGACGGGCGCCTGCGGGTCACCCGGGCCACCGCCGAGCTGCACGTGGTCGACCCCTGCCGCCGGCATCCTGTCGAGGCCGCCGTGCTCGACGCTGCCGGCCCGCGCGCCCGTCGGTCGATCGACGGGATCGCCTGGCGGGTGCGCACCGACGCCCGGCTGGCCGCGCTGGCCGACGGTCTGCAGCAGGCTGGCCTGGTCACCCGGCGCGGCGGCGTGCACACCACGGCCGACCGGTTCTGGACGGCGGTCGGGCTCACCCGGGCCGGACGGAGTGCGCTCCGCCGGCTCCGGTCCGACCCGTCGGTCGTCGGGGGCTCCAAGGCCCTGGCGGTGGCGCTCGGCGGCCCCGGGGCGTGGGCGGACGCCGAGCTCCGGGGAGCCGTCTTCTCCCCGCCCCGGCCGTACCTGCCGGCGGACACCGGCCCGAGCGTGCGCGAGGTCCGCCGGAGCCACTCCGCGTTGTACGCCCACGGCGCCGGGGCCGGATGGGGCGTTGGCCCCATAGGTGGCGGCTTCGGCGGTGACTGCGGCGCAGGCGGTGGAGACGGCGGTGGGTGCTGATGTGGACTCAAGTCGTCCAGCTACTGATCGGCCTAGCCCTATTCGGCACCCTGGCAGGCCTTGCACTGCTAGCTGGCCCCATACGTTACACAGCTGGAAGAAAAAGCCAGCGGCAGTCCGAAGACAGCAGTAGGCAGGCTGATCCACCAGCGCCTCAATTTCCTGGCCCGTTCTTTCCTGGGGAATAGCCCCCGCGCTCCCTTACGTGCATATCGTCGGTCATGTGGGGAACGCCCATCCACCGGCCCGGTGTATAGCGCGGCTACGGTCTGTCGTCATGACGATCACGCACAAGGGAATGAACCTGAAACCGACGACGCAGTCTCTGATGCGTCTCCCGAGGATGCGTCAACAGCTGCTGGACACCATGGTTGATGAGGACCCTCAGCAGACATGGGCCGGCATCATCCGCGCCACTCTTGAGGACTACGCGAAGCGCCACCAAAAGACGTGGGCACGCGCTGCGGTGCTGCAGTCAACCTCCAGTGCCTGCCCGGTCCAAGCAGTCGCCGAGCGGCGGCTTACCGACCCGAGCCGTCCACGGGGCCGCAGGGTTCTCCAGTCGGCCGCCAGCAGGCGCCCGACCAACATCGAAACGAACTGGAGGCTCACTGGAGGTTCGTGTTCACCTCGAAGCGTCTCCAGGGATGAAGATCGAATGGATGCCGACCTCAGGTTGGACGCAGTGGGCAGCGCTCCGACGGTCCCGTTGCCATCCTCGCGGCCCTCGTGATGGGGCTCCTGGTCACCATGGGCTGCTGCTGACCCCGCCATGGTCCCTCCCTTCCTGGCTCTCAGCAGTAACCACCAGGGCGGCCGGTCCTGGCCGGGCGGCGCAGCCCTCGGCCATACCTCTGGCCGCTCCCACGCAACCGGCTTCCTCCCGGCTGCGGCGGGTTGGGGAAGGGTGGGCCGCAGACCCATCCGGCAGGGACGCGGGAGCGCCCCTCCGGCGACCCGCTGCAGTCGGCACCATCCGCCGGCTGCGGGGCGGCGTCGATGGCGGCGAGGACGGCCCGCCAGAGGCTCAGGGGACGCTTTATCGCCACGTCCCCGTCGCTCTCCCCGGGGCACATTTGGGGCACAGGAGCCTGTAATTGGCACTGCGTGGCACTGATTGAGCGTGGTGTATCCCTGCAGGTCAAGAAGCAAGTTCCGGTTGCCGCCCTCGTCAGTCAGGCTTGCGGATACGTACTGGGACTACACCCAGCTGCGCTTCCCCCGCCGCGAGGGCATGCGGATCGACTTCGTCCTCGGCTCCCCCGAACTCGCCTCGCGGGTGACGAATGCCCTGGTAGATCGCGAGGAGCGCAAGGGCAAGGGCGCCAGCGACCACGCGCCCGTGCTGGTCGAGCTGGCGGACTAACCGACGTCCAGGCGCTGCACACCGGCCGCGTGCCGGCGGGCGAGCTCCTGGTAGATCGACGGGTTGCCGTCGACCCACACTGCGGCGCCCTCCGACAGCGGGCCGCGCACGCGCGCCGGGGCGCCGACCACAAGCACCTCGTCGGGCACCTCCATGCCCGGCGGCACGAGGCTGCCGGCACCGACGAGCGCCCTCCGGCCGATGCGGGCGCCGTCCTGCACGGTCGCCCCGTTCCCGACCAGCGCCTCGGCGCCGATCACCGACCCGTGGACGACGCAGACGTGCCCGATGGTCGCGCCCGGCCCGACCTCGGTGACCGGGTCCTCGCCGCCGTGCAGCACGGAGTTGTCCTGCACGTTGGCCCCGGCCCGGACGACGATCCGGCCGAAGTCGGCGCGCAGCACCGCGCCGTACCAGATGGACGCGCCCGCCTCGACGACGACGTCGCCGACGAGTGTGGCCGTCGGGGCCACCCACGCGTCGGGGTGCACCTGCGGCGATCGGCCTTCGAAGGAGAACAGCGGCACGGTCCCGCAGCGTAGGCACGCCCGCGCGCGGTCCGGGACCCGGCGGTGCCGGACCGGCCGGGGAGGGACGGCGGCGTCTGTCGCGCACGTGGGCCGACGTCGGCGGACACTCCTCGTGGTGCACGGCCTCGAGCCAGGAGGTGTCCGGTGACGAGCACGCCGATGTCGGTCGGGCCACCTGCCGTGCGCGCGGCGGCGCGCGTCCTCCCCGCCCCCCACCTCCGGCGCCTCTCCAAGGGAGGGACGCCGTCGTGACCGGTTCCTCGAGGGCTCCCGGCGTCACCCCGCCCCGGCCCCCCGCGCCCCGGTCCCCCGCACCCCGGTCCGCCGATCCCCCCGCCGCACACCCTGCACGTCGTGCGGGCGCCGGCGGCCTGGTCCTCGCCGCGCTGGGCATCGTGTTCGGCGACATCGGGACCAGTCCCCTCTACGCCCTGCAGACGGTCTTCTCCATCGACCACGGCGCGGTGCGGCCCACCCAGGGCGACGTCTACGGCGTCATCTCGATGATGTTCTGGTCGGTCACCCTGATCGTCTCGGTCAAGTACGTCGGTGTCCTCATGCGCGCGGACAACGACGGCGAGGGCGGGGTCATGGCCCTGACCGCCCTGGTGCGGCGCCTGTACGGGAGCCGCAGGCGACGCACGGGCCTGCTCGTCGTGGTCGGCATCCTCGGGGTGTCGCTGTTCTACGGCGACTCGCTGATCACCCCCGCGATCAGCGTGCTGTCCGCGGTCGAGGGCGTGCACGTCGCCACCCCGGCGCTCGGGCACGTCGTCGTGCCGGTCGCCGCGGTGATCATCACCGCGCTGTTCGCGGTGCAGCGGTTCGGCACCGGCCGGGTGGGGTTCCTGTTCGGGCCGGTCATGCTGCTGTGGTTCGCGGCGCTCGCCGTGGCCGGCCTGCACGGCGTCCTCACCCAGCCCGACGTCCTCACCGGGCTGTCCCCCACCTACGCCGTCCTGTTCATCGCCGAGCACCCGGGCACCGCGTTCATCGCAATGGGCGCCATCGTGCTGGTCATCACTGGGGCGGAGGCCCTCTACGCCGACATGGGGCACTTCGGCCGGCAGCCCATCCTGCGCGCCTGGTTCGCCGTCGTGCTGCCCGCGCTGACGCTGAACTACCTGGGGCAGGCCGCGCTGATCCTCCACCACCCGGAGTCGGTGTCCAGCCCGTTCTTCCTGCTCGTGCCGGCGTGGGCGCGCCTGCCCATGGTCCTGCTCGCCACCGCCGCCACCGTCATCGCCAGCCAGGCGGTCATCTCCGGGGCGTTCTCCCTGTCGCGCCAGGCGGTCCAGCTCGGCCTGCTGCCCCCGGTCACGGTCCGGCAGACCTCCGAGCACGAGGCCGGGCAGATCTACCTGCCCGGCGTCAACGCGTTCCTCTTCGTCGGCGTCCTGGTCGTCATGCTGTCGTTCCGGTCGGCCGAGCGGCTCGCCACCGCCTACGGCGTGTCCGTGACCGGGGCCCTGGTCATCGACACCGTCCTGCTGCTCATGGTGGCGCGCGCGCTGTGGCACTGGCGCCCGTGGCAGCTGGCCCTGGCCGCGGTCGCCTTCGGCGGCCTGGAGGTCACCTTCCTCTCGGCCAACCTGTCGAAGGTCGCGCACGGCGGCTGGCTGCCGCTCGCCATCGCGCTCGCCGTCTTCACCGTGATGACCACCTGGCGCCGGGGACGCGAGATCGTCGCGGCCAACCGCAGGAGGCAGGAGGGGTCGCTCGCCGACTTCGTCGAGGACCTGTACCGGCGGCCGCTGCCCCGGGTGCCCGGGATCGCGGTGTTCCCGCACCCGGGCAAGGACACCACCCCGCTGGCGCTGCGGGCCAACGTCGAGCACAACAAGGTGCTCCACCACGACGTGCTCATCGTCTCGGCCACGTCGGCGAACGTCCCGCACGTGCCCGTCGCGGAGCGGTTCGAGGTCGACGACCTCGGCCACACCGACGACCGCATCCAGCACCTCGCGATCCGCTTCGGCTTCTCCGACGACCCGAACCTGCCGGAGGCGCTGCACCACGCGTGCGAGGCCGGCCTGTTCGAGGGCGGCCTCGTGGACGCGTCGGTGGCGTCCTACTTCCTGTCCCGCGGGCCGATCCGGCGGACCTCCGCGCGCGGCATGGCGCAGTGGCGCAAGGTGCTGTTCCTGGTCCTCGCGCACAACGCGGCCGACCCCGCCGCGTACTTCGGGCTCCCAGTCCACCGCACGGTGACGATGGGCAGTCCCGTCGACGTGTAGCCGCCGGGCCGACGAGCTCGCCCAGAACCCGTCCGCCGTCACCAACGTCCTGGCCGGGTACAGCTAGCGGCCGAGCGCGGCCAGCGGCTCGGCCTCCCGAGCGGCTCGACCAGCCCCGGTCCTCGGGCGCGGGCAGCCACACCGCCAGCGACCCGTCGCCCGTGCAGGGCTCGCCGCCCCGCGCGAGCAGCCAGTCCGACGGCGCGGGGACCACCGGGCCGGTGTGCCCGCCCACGGCCCGCGAAGCGGGCCCGCTCGGTGGACCGCCCCAGCTGCGCGGTCTCGTCCCCGCCCGGCGTCGTGCGGCCGGCGTGGACGCCGACCGAGGAGACGTACGTCCAGTGCCGCGCCCGCGCACCCAGCGCGTCGAGCGCGGCACGGACGAACGGCGGCTGCCAGGACACCTCCACGACGGCGTCCCGCGTGCGGTCGGCGACCGCGTCGTACGCCCCGGGCCGCTCCCGGTCGGCGACCACCAGCCGGGCGCCGTCGGCGACCCCGCCGGACGCGCCGCGGGCCAGGCAGGTGACCGCGTGGCCGCGGGCCAGGGCCTGCCGCGCGACCTCCCGGCCCAGCCACGCCGTCCCGCCGAGGACGAGCACGTCCACCCGGACCTCTCTCCGTCGTCTCAGCCCGCGAGCGCGGTGGGCAGCGCGGCGGCGGAGGCGACGACGTGGTCGATCAGGCCGTACTCCCGCGCCTGCTCGGGAGTGAACCAGCGGTCGCGGTCGGAGTCCCGCTCGATCTCCTCGACCGTCCGGCCGGTGTACTCGGCCTGCAGGCCGTTGAGGTCGCGCTTGAGCCGGCGCAGCATGTCGGCCTGGATGGCGATGTCGGCCTGGGTGCCGCCGACGCCGGCCGAGGGCTGGTGCACCAGGATCCGCGTGTGCGGCAGCGAGAACCGCTTCCCCGGGGTGCCCGCGGTGAGCAGGAACTGCCCCATCGAGGCCGCCATCCCGAACGCGTAGGTGGCGACGTCGCAGTCGAGGAACCGCATCGTGTCGTGGATGGCCATCCCCGCGGTGACCGAGCCGCCGGGTGAGTTGACGTAGAGGGAGACGTCCCGCCGCGGGTCCTCGGCCGCGAGCAGGAGCATCTGGGCACACAACTGGTTGGCGACGTCGTCGTCGACCTCGCGGCCGAGGACGACGATCCGCTCCCGCAGCAGCCGGTCGAGGACGGCGTCGGACAGGCCCGTCGAGGCGCCGTCCCCGCCGTTCAGGACCGGTCGTGCACCGGTCGGCGTGTGGCTGGGCATGGTGTGGAGGCCTCCTCCGGTCGTTCCTCCCCGACATGCGAGAGCCTGGCCGGAATGGCACGGAAATGCGCGCCCGACGCCATTGTTCCGCTATACGCGGAATGGCGTTCGCTGCCCGCGAAAACCGTTGACGGATCAGCCCCCGAGCAGTCCGTCGACCACGGTCGCCAGGCTGCCCAGCAGGGCGAGGGCGAGGGCGGCGGCACGTGCCGCGGACGGCCGCACCCGGGTCGACAGGGCGGTGCCGGCCACCAGGCCGGCACCGAGGGCGGCGGCCGCGACCGCCCAGTCCACGACGGGCAGGGAGGGCAGCCCCTTGGCCGCCACGGTGGCCGCGCCGATGACGGTGAAGCACAGCTGCGCCGTCGCGGCGAACGCGCGCTGCGGCCAGCCGGTGGCCACCGCGTACACCGTGAGGGCCGGTCCCCCGACCCCCGCGGTCGCGTTCATGAAGCCCGACGCGGCTCCGGCGAGCACCGCGGGCCCGGGTCCGGTGCCCGGCCCGGACCCGCCCCGGGCGCCGCTGCGCCGGCCGATCACGAGGAGGGCGAGCAGCGCCACCACCACGCTGCCGCCCACGAGCACCTGCAGGACGTCCGGCGCCGTGTGGCGGGCGACCCACGCCCCGGGCAGGACCGCGAGCAGCGCGGGTGCCGAGAGCAGCAGGCCCCGGCGCACGTCGACGTCCCGCCGCACCTGCGCGAGCACGAGCACCGCGGCCGCCACGCCCAGCACGTTGACCACGAGCACCCCGGTGAAGGGGCCGAGCAGCAGCACCAGGAAGGGGGCGGAGACCAGGGCGAACCCGAGCCCGGTGATGCGCTGCGTCCCGGCCCCCAGGGCCACCGCGGCGGCGAGTCCGAGCGACGGGAGCCAGCCGGCGTCCACGTCAGCCGGCCCGGCCCGGACACGCCGCGGCCGGGCAGGGGCGGGTGCGGGCGGACACGTCCCGACCTTGACCGACGCCGCCGTCGACGGCGACAGGAGCGGCCGGAAAGGCCGCTGAGCAGGGCATCAGCGGCCCGCCGCCGGTGTTGTAGAGGGCGATGACCGCGCTGCTCGCACCGCCCGCTCCCACCGCCCCCGCTGCTCCCGCCCCCTCCCGGCTGTGGACCCCGAAGCGGGTCCTCGTCACCCGCTCGGCCGCCGAGCGCCCGCACGGACAGCGCGTGCTCGCGCGCCTCGAGGCCGCCGGCGTCGACGCGATCGAGCTCCTGTCCGGCAACCGGCTCCCGTCGCTTCGCGGCGACGACGACCGCGCCGCCTTCATGGCCGCCAAGGACACGATGGCGCTCGTCGTGCCGCCGCCGTCCAAGCGGAAGCTGCAGCCCATCCCGCCGTCGGCGGACTTCCGGCTCGACCTGGCCGAGGGCTGCCCCGCGCACTGCCAGTACTGCTACCTCGCCGGCTCGCTCGGCGGCCCGCCGATCACCCGCGTGTGGGCCGACCTCGACGAGGTCCTCGACGGCCTCGACGACTACGTCGGCCGCGGGACGATCACCTCCGGCACCCTGGAGCGCGGCGGCGAGGGGACGACGTTCGAGGCCTCCTGCTACACCGACCCGCTGGCCATCGAGCACCTGACCGGCGGCCTGTCGCGCATGGTCGAGCACTTCGGCACCCACGAGTGGTCCGGCCCGGTGCAGCTGCGCGCCACCACCAAGTTCGACGACGTCGCCGGCCTGCTGGACCTGCCGCACGGCGGCCGCACCCGGCTGCGGTTCTCGGTCAACGCGACGTCGGTGGACCGCCGGTTCGAGGGCGCGACGGCCAAGGTGCCGGCACGGTTGCGCGCGCTGTCGGCCGTGGCCGCGGCCGGCTACCCGGTGGGCGTCACCATCGCGCCGATCATGCCGGTCGAGGGCTGGCAGGAGCAGTACGCGGAGCTGCTCGACGGCATCGCCGCCGCCGTCCCGGCCGGGCACGACCTCACCGTCGAGTGCATCACCCACCGGTTCACGCCGGGCAGCAAGGAGACGCTGCTCGACTGGTACCCGCGCACGAAGCTCGAGATGGACGAGTCCCGCCGCACCACCAAGCGCGGCAAGTTCGGCTCGGTCAAGCACGTCTACCCCAGGGACACGATGACCGAGCTGCGCGGCTGGTTCGAGCGCGAGGTGGCCGAGCGGCTCCCCGGCGCCCGCCTCCTCTACTGGACGTGAGGCCGTCTCGTACGCTCGGACGGCCACGTCCCGGGCCCCGCCCCGAGCTCGCGAAGGGTGGGTAGGACGTGGTCCTCCTCCTGCTGCCGCCGTCGGAGACCAAGTCCCCGGACGGCGACGGCGACCCCCTCGACCTCGCCGCGCTGGCCACGCCCGAGCTGACGCCGGTCCGCGAGCGGCTGGTCGGCGCCCTGGTCCGGCTGGCCGCCGACCCGCCGGCGGCCCGCACCGCGCTCGGCCTCTCCCCCGGCCAGGACGCCGAGCTCGCCCGCAACGCCGCCCTGTGCACCAGCCCGACGAAGCCCGCGGTCGAGCGCTACACCGGCGTCCTCTACGACGCCCTCGGCGTCCGCTCGATGACCCGGGCGCAGCGGGCGCGGGCCGACCGCCGGCTCGCCGTCGGCTCGGCGCTGTTCGGCCTGGCCCGCGCGAGCGACCCCATCCCGGCCTACCGGCTCTCGGCCGGCTCGGCGCTGCCCGGGCTGCCCACCCTGCGCGCGCTGTGGCGGCCGGTCCTCGGCCCGGCCCTGGCCGCCACGGGCGAGCTCGTCGTCGACCTGCGCAGCGGCGGCTACCGGGCCCTGGCCCCCGTCCCGGGCGCGGTGACCGTCGACGTGCGGAGCGAGCGTCCCGACGGCAGCCGGACCGTCGTCAGCCACGCCAACAAGTCGCACAAGGGGCGGATCGCCCGCGTGCTGGCCACCACGACCGCCGAGCCGGACGACGTGGTGCGGCTGCGGGCGCTGCTGCGCCGGTCGGGGTTGCACGTGGAACACGACGGCGGGACGGCGCTCACGCTGGTCCTGCCGGCGGCCTGAGCGGGGGGCCGTCACCGGGCGTGATCCGACACAGCGGTGAGCGTCAGGTCCGTCCCGTCGCAGCGGACGTCACCTACGATCTGTCCGGCTCCCCGACCCAACGGCGGCCGGTCGGCCGCGGCACCGGAGTCGGCCACGAGCCGGGCGGAGAGGTTCGGTGGACGACACGTCGCGTCCCCCCGCGGGGGGCGCCGTCGCGGACCTCGTGCGGCGGCCGAGGTCCTGCAGGCCGACCGCCCCCGGGCGCGGGCGGCGCGGCGGCTGCGCCTGCGCGACGCCAGCGCCGCGCTCGACCGCCTCGCCGAGCTGGCCTCCCGGCTGGTGGGCGCCCCGATCACCCAGATCTCCCTGATCGACGACGTCCAGGTCGTGGTGGCCGGCGCCGGGCTGCGGCCGGGCAGCGTCGGCACGGAGACCCCGCTGCAGGCGACCGCCTGCGCGATCACCGCTGCCGACCGCGCGCCCCTGGCCGTCCCCGACGCGCCCACGGACCCGCGGGTCAGCGGGCTGGCGCCGGTGGCGGCCGGCGCCGTCGGCGCGTACCTCGGCGCACCGCTGATCGACGGCGACGGGCACACCGTGGGGGTCCTGTGCGCCGTCGCCCCGGCGCCCCGGCCGTGGTCGGAGACCGACGTCGCCACCCTGCGGGAGCTGGCCGGGGCCGCGGTCACCGAGCTGGAGCTCGCCGCGCTCACCACCGCCTACGAGAGCGACCGGCTGCGCTGGGGCCTGGCCGTCGACGCCGCCGGCATCGGCACCTTCGACTGGGACCTCCGCACCGGGGAGCTCACCTGGGACGCGCGGCTGATCGAGATGTTCGGCCACACGCCGGAGACCTTCGGCAACAGCATCGAGGCCTTCAACGAGCGCGTGCACCCCGACGACCTGCCCCGGGTGACCGACGCGCTGCAGGCCAGCATCGAGACCCGCGGCGACTACGAGGCCGAGTACCGGGTCGTGTGGCCCGGCGGGGACACCCGCTGGCTGCAGGCCCGCGGCCGCACGCTGGTCGACGGCGACGGGAGGGCGTCGCGGGTGATCGGCGCGGCGTACGACACCACCGCCGAGCGGGCCGCCGGCCTGCGGGTCACCCGGGTGCTGGAGGCCATGCCGGCCGGCTTCTACTCCCTCGACCGCGAGTGGCGGTTCACCCACGTCAACGCCGAGGCCGAGCGGCTGCTCGGGCGCAGCCGCGAGGAGCTGCTCGGCCGGGAGCTGTGGACCGCCTTCCCGGCCGCGGTCGGCAGCGTGTTCGAGGAGAACTACCGCACCGCCGTCCGCACCGGGACGCCGGTCCACTTCGACGCCCACTACCCCGCGCCGCTCGACGGCTGGTACGAGCTGCGGGCCTGGCCGAGCCCCGAGGGGTTGTCGGTCTACTTCCTGGAGGTCACCGAGCGGCGCCGGGTGCAGGACCGCGCCGAGCGCGGCGCCCAGCGGCTGGCGCTGCTCGCGCAGGTCAGCGCGGAGCTGGCCGGGGCACTCGACGTCCGGACGGCGACCGCCCACCTGCCGAGGCTGGTCGTGCCGGCGCTGGGCGACTGCTGCATCGTCACCGTCGTCGACCCCGACGGGCGCCCGCGCGACGTCGGGCACTGGCACGCCGACCCCTCCGCCCGCCCGCTGGTGGAGCGCTACGCCGCCGTGCGCACCGACGCCATGCCGGTCACGGCGCCGCTCATGCGCGCCCTGCTCACCGGCGAACCGGTGAGGGAGCTGGCCGAGTCCGTGCTCGGGGTGCTGCCCGAGGGGGAGGCGCGCGACCTGCTGGCCGCGCTGGCCCCCGAGTCGGCGATCGCCATCCCGCTGCGCGGCCGCGACCGGACGCTCGGCGTGATGACCCTGTACTTCCGCCGCGGCTGGACGCCGCGGGAGGAGGACCTGGCCACCGCCCAGGACGTCGCGGACCGCGCCGGCCTGGCCCTGGACAACGCCCGGCTCTACGGCCAGCAGCGGGCCCTCGCCGAGGGCCTGCAGCGCAGCCTGCTGACCGAGCCCCCCGAGCCCGACCACGCCGAGGTCGCCGTCCGGTACCAGCCGGCCGCGGAGGCCGCGCGGGTCGGCGGCGACTGGTACGACGCCTTCCTGCAGCCCAGCGGGGCGACGATGCTGGTCATCGGGGACGTCGTCGGTCACGACACCGAGGCCGCCGCGGCGATGGGCCAGCTGCGCGGGCTGCTGCGCGGCATCGCGACCTACAGCGACGCCGGCCCGGGCGAGGTGCTGCGCGGGCTGGACGCCTCGATGGCGCTGCTGCAGACCCGGGTGCTGGCGACCGCGGCGGTGGCCCGGTTCGAGCAGACCGACGACGAGCGCGCCCGCGGCGTCACCCGGATGCGCTGGGCCAACGCCGGCCACCTGCCGCCGCTGGTCGTCGGCGCCGACGGCAGCGTGACCGAGCTGGCCGCCTGGCGCGGTGACCTGCTGCTCGGCGTCGACCCGGAGACCCGACGCGAGGAGTCGGTGGTGACCCTCGACCGCGGCGCGACGGTGCTGCTGTTCACCGACGGCCTGGTCGAGCGGCGCGACGCCGACCTCGACGCCGGCCTGGCGCGGCTGCGCCAGGCCCTGCGGGAGCTGGCCGACCGGCCGCTGCAGGAGCTGCTCGACGAGGTCCTCGAGCGGCTGGTCGACGGCCACCCGGAGGACGACGTCGCCCTGGTCGCCGTCCGGCTGCACCCCCAGGACCGGCCGCGCCCGGCGGTGGCCGGGCCCAACCGGGTGCCCGACGTCGTCCCGGAGGACCCGGCCGGCCCGCCCCGCCGCTGAGGGAGGACCCTGCAGGGGGACGTGAGCAAGCCCCCCTGCAGGGTCTCGGCTCAGGCCGGGATGAGGCCGTTCGGGTTCAGCACGTACTTCTTCGCCGCGCCCTGGTCGAACTCCTGGTACCCGCGCGGTGCGTCCTCCAGCGGGATGACCTCGGCGTTCACCGCCTTCGCGATCTGCACCCGGTCGTGCAGGATCGCCATCATCAGCTGGCGGTTGTAGCGCATGACCGGGCACTGGCCGGTGGTGAACGCGTGCGACTTCGCCCAGCCCAGGCCCAGCCGGATGGACAGCGACCCGGTCTTGGCCGCCTCGTCGGCCGCGCCCGGGTCACCGGTCACATAGAGACCCGGGATGCCGAGTGCACCGCCGGCCCGCGTGATGTCCATCAGCGAGTTGAGCACCGTGGCCGGTGCCTCACGCTCGGCGTCCTTGCCGTGACCGCGCGCCTCGAAGCCGACCGCGTCGACGCCGCAGTCCACCTCGGGCTCGCCCAGGATCTGCTCGATCTGGTCCTTGGGGTCGCCCTGGGAGACGTCGATGGTCTCGCAGCCGAAGCTGCGGGCCTGGGCCAGCCGGTCGGCGTTGAGATCGCCGACGATGACGACCGCGGCGCCGAGCAGCTGCGCGGAGGCGGCCGCCGCCAGGCCCACCGGGCCGGCGCCGGCGATGTAGACCGTCGACCCCGTGCCCACCCCGGCGGTCACGCAGCCGTGGTAGCCGGTCGGGAAGATGTCCGACAGCATCGTCAGGTCGCGGATCTTGGCCAGCGCCTGGTCCCGGTCCGGGAACTTCAGGCAGTTCCAGTCCGCGTACGGGACCATCACGTACTCCGCCTGGCCGCCGGTCCAGCCGCCCATGTCGACGTAGCCGTAGGCCGAGCCGGGGCGGTCGGGGTTGACGTTCAGGCAGATGCCGGTCTTGCCCTCCTTGCAGTTGCGACAGCGGCCGCAGGCGATGTTGAACGGCACGCTGACGATGTCACCGACCTGCAGGAACTCGACGTCCGAGCCCTTCTCGACGATCTCCCCGGTGATCTCGTGGCCGAGCACCAGGCGCTCGGGCGCCGTCGTGCGCCCGCGGACCATGTGCTGGTCGCTGCCGCAGATGTTGGTGGCCACCGTCCGCAGGATGACCCCGTGCGGGGTCTTGCGGCCGACGTTGGCCGGGTTGACCCCCGGCCCCTCCTTGAGCTCGAGCCCGGGGTAGTCCAGGTCGGCGACCTCGACCTTGCCCGGCCCCATGTACATGACTGCCTTGTTGCCTGCCACGGACGCTCCTCCCAGTCGGTGGCCGGCACGCCGATGTGCCGGCCTCGTCCGTCGTCCACCGCGCCGTGGGCGCGGCCGTCCCCGACGGCCGGCGCGGTCCGGCGTCGTCGCCGGCCGCCCCGGTCGCGGGTGCTCGGGGTGCCTGGTGCACACCTGCCGCCGACCCGGGGAGGCGACCGCCAGCCGGGCACGGCCGGCCCCGGGGGCCGGGCGGCGGGCATCGGGTCGGATCCATCTCGGACCTCCACGTCTCGGAGGCGGCAGGAGAACGAGTGTGGTGCAGACCACTCGGTCGCGCACCACGGGACGGGGCGGTTCCGGAGGGACCTGGCCCGTGTGCACGCAGCGTGGCCCGTCGTGCTCGTCCCGCTGCCGGGCGGGCGCCCCGTCGCGGCCGGAGGCCTTCCTGGAGGGGGCCTCCTTCAGCCGCCGGACTGCTGGTCGCGCAGCTCGCGGCGCAGGATCTTCCCGGTCGTCGTCTTGGGCAGCTCGTCGACGAACTCGACCGACCGCGGGTACTTGTAGGCGGCCATGCGCTCCTTGGCCCAGGCGATGACCTCCTCCGGCGTCACCGAGGAACCGGGCTTGAGCGACACGAAGGCCTTGACCGTCTCGCCGCGGTAGGGGTCGGCGACCCCGACCACCGCGGCCTCGCGCACCGCCGGGTGGCCGTAGAGGACGTCCTCGACCTCGCGCGGCCACACCTTGTAGCCGGCCGCGTTGATCATGTCCTTCTTGCGGTCGACCAGGTAGAACCAGCCCTGTTCGTCCATGAAGCCGACGTCGCCGGTGCGCAGCTCGCCGCCCGGGATCGACTCCGCCGTGGCCTCGGGCCGGCCCCAGTACCCGGGCACCACCTGCGGGCCGGACGTGGCGATCTCCCCGACCTCGCCGGGCGGCAGCTCCTGGCCGTCCTCGCCGAGGATCCGGACGACGGTGTTGTAGACCGGGACGCCGACCGACAGCGCCCCGGAGTTCTGGTCCACCGGCGCCTTCACACCCATCGGCACGGCGTGCGACGGGGAGTTGGTCTCCGTCAGCCCGTAGATGTTGTGGATGTAGCGCCCGGTCCTCTCCTCGAACGCGTCGGTGACCGCCGGTGCGATCGGGGCACCGCCGGAGTAGATGGTGCGCAGCGAGGAGAAGTCCTCCCGGCTCGCGCCCTCGACCCCCGACAGCGAGATGAACACCGTGATCGCCCCGACGGTGAACGTCGGCCGGTGCTCCCGGATCGCGTCGAGCACCACCTCCGGGTGGAACCGGTGCGCCAGGACCAGCGGGCAGGGCAGCAGCAGCGCGAGGGCGACGTGCCCGATCAGCCCGGTGATGTGGAACAGCGGCGCGACCCCGAGGACGACGTCGTCGGGCGTCAGCCGCATCCACTCCCGGTAGGTGCAGGCGTTGAACACCATCGTCGCGTGGGTGTTCATGGCGCCCTTGGGCTGCCCGGTGGTGCCGGAGGTGTAGGTCAGGATCGCCACGTCACCGCCGGACAGGGCGGCCGGCGACGGCGTCCGCCCGGCGTGGGTCTCCAGCAGCCCGGCGAGGTCGAGGGTGCCCTCCTGGCGGGTCCGGACGACGTCCCCGAGGACCCGCACGTCGTCGCGGGACTGGTGGTCCAGCGGCGAGCAGGTGACCACGGTCGCCACCTTGGTCTCCCCGCTCTCGATGACGTCGCGCGCGACGGACTCGTAGAGCTGCTCGAGGCACAGCAGCGCCGTGGCGCCGGAGTCGCTGAACAGGTAGGTGAGCTCGCGGGCCTTGTTCATCGGGTTGATCGCGACGGCGGCCCCGCCGGCCTTCCACGCGCCGAGCAGCCCGATGACGAACGCCGGGTCGTTCTGCACGTAGACGCCCATCCGGTCGCCCGGGGCGAAGCCGCCCTCGGCCAGCGCGACGGCCAGGGCGTCGGAGGCGCGGTCGAGGTCGGCGAAGGTGAGGACGCCGTCGAAGTACCGGATCGCCACGGTGTCGGGCGCCGCCGCCAGCGAGGCGCGGAAGACGTCGAGCAGCGTCTCGTGCTCGGGCGTGATGTCGGCCGGCTGCCCCTCGCCGTAGAGGGCCAGCCAGGGCCGGTCGGTGTAGACGCTCACCGTCGTCCCCTCCCGCCGGTCACTTGACGGCGAGCGGGTTGACCGGCGCGCCCGTCGCCTGGTGGATCTTCAGCGGGGCCGCGGCGTAGAGGAAGGTGTACTGGCCGTCCCCGGCGCAGTCCTCGGCGAGCTCCTCCAGGTCGGCGATCTCGCTGAGGGTCACCCCGAGGTTGCGCATCAGCGCGCAGTGCAGCGGCAGCGCCGTCCCGTTGTTCGGGTCGTAGGTGACCTCGTTGGCGATCGTGTCGGTGGTCAGGTTGGGGATCTCCATGTCCTGGAACCACCGCACCAGCTCGGGGCTGTAGACCAGGCCGGGCTCGTTGAAGCCCTCGTAGAAGGCCTGGCCCTGGTCGAAGAACAGCTGCAGGAAGTTGGTGCGGATCAGCAGGACGTCGCGCTTCTCGATGGGGGTGCCCTGGGCCTCGGCGCAGGCCACGAGGTCCTCGTGGGTGAAGGTCTCGCCCTTGTCCAGCTGGGGCTTGCCGCGGAAGCGGGCCATGTCGAGCAGGATGCCGCGGCCGACCACGCCCTTGCGGGCGATCGGCTCGACGCTGGCCCGGTCCAGCCCGCCGACGGTGGTGCGGGCGTCGTAGCCGTTCCAGATCTGGCCGTCGTACCAGACGTGGCCGAGCGCGTCGTACTGCGTGGAGCCCTGCAGGAAGGCGTTGATCTTGTCGTCGGCGTAGTGGAGGCCGCCGGGGAACTGCGGGGCGCCCGGGGAGTCCCAGGAGGACTCGTCGAGGATCATCGTCCGCTCGGCCGGCGAGCGCCCCGGCCACACCGGGTCGCCCTTCGGGTCGCCGATCAGTCGCTGGAGGGTGAAGACCTTGCCCTGCCGGACGTGCCGCACGCCGCGCAGGACCTCGTCGGCGGTGAGGTAGTTCAGCGCACCGACCTCGTCGTCGTCACCCCACCTGCCCCAGTTCTTCGGTGCGTCGGCGAGGACCTCGGTGATGGCGGGCGCGTCGGCCACGGTGTCTCCCAGCTGTCGGGCCCCGGCTGAGCGCGCAGCTCCGGGGCGGGAAGGTGGCCAGCGTCACAAGAGGTGACAGCGGCGTCAAGCGCAGGTCGCAGGCGGATCCGGGACGACGGGACGTGACCGACGAGCCGGTGGCGGCCTGCCGGCGTGAATGCTCATGCAGTGCAGTGCATGACTATGCTACGTATGTGTCCTCCCTCCGTGTCGGCGACCTGCCGTGACCGCCGCGCTCGACGTACGGGTGTGCCTCTTCGGCGACTCCCTCACCGCGGGGGTCGGCGACCCGACGGGCGGGGGCTGGGTCGGCCCCGTGGCCGCCGCGGCCCGGGACGCCGGCTGGGCGCTCACGGCCTACGGCCTCGGGGTGCGCCGGGACACCTCGGCGGACGTCGCCGACCGGTGGCTCGACGAGGCCCGCCGCCGGCTGCGCGACGGCGACCGCCACGGGGTCGCCTTCGCGTTCGGCACCAACGACGTCGACACGTCCGACGGGCGGCGGCGGGTCGGGCGGGAGCGGTCGCTCGCCGTCCTGGCCGCCCTGCTGGCGGACGCGTCCCGCGCCGGCTGGCCGGCGCTGGTCGTCGGCCCGCCCCCCGCGCGCGACGCCGACCTCAGCGCCCGGGCGGCCGACCTGGCCCGCGGGATGGCGGGTGTGTGCGCCCGCTCCGGCGTGCCCTTCGTCGACGTCGGCGGGCTGGCCACGGACCCCGTCTGGATCGCCGAGGTCGCCGCCGGGGACGCGTTCCACCCCTCGACCGCCGGCTACGGGCGGCTGGCCGCGCTGGTCGGCCCGGCCTTCACCGCCTGGCTGGCCGGACCGGTGGCCCGGCCGGGCGGCACCCCGTGACCGGGCTGCCGGCGGGGTGGACCGTGCGCCGCCCCGTCGAGGAGGACCACCCGCGGGTGCTGGCCGTGCTCGACGAGTGGTGGGGCGGGTTCGGCGGCGCGGCCGGGTCCCGGGAACGGGCGCTGCTGCTCCCCCGGCTCTTCCTCGAGCACTTCGCCGACACCAGCACCGTGGTCGAGGACGCCGGTGGGCGCCTCGTGGCGTTCCTGGTCGGGTTCCTCTCCCCCGCGCGGCCCGCGACCGCCTACGTGCACTTCCTGGGCGTGGACCAGGCCGTGCGGCGGGCCGGCCTGGGCCGGGAGCTGCACGCCCGCTTCCTCTCGGCGGCGGCGCAGCGCGGCGCGCGGGAGGTCCGGTGCGTGACCAGCCCGGGCAACGCCGCCTCGATCGCCTTCCACACCCGGGTCGGGTTCCGCGTCGAGCCCGGCGACCTGGTGGTGGACGGCGTCCCGGTGCACGCCGACCACGACGGCCCAGGGCTGCACCGGGTGGTGTTCAGCCGGCCCGTGCCCGGCGACCCCGCCCTCAGGGGCGCGGGCGCTCCCGGCGGACGGTCACCTTCCGGCCCTTGACGGTGGTGGCCCGCAGCGCCGCGATGACGTCCTCGGCGGCCGCGGCGGGCACCTCGACCAGCGAGAACCGCTCGGCGATCTCGATGGCGCCGACGTCGCGGCCGCGCAGCTCGGTCTCCCCCGCGATCGCGCCGACCAGGTCGCCCGGGCGCACCCCGGCGCTGCGGCCGGCGCCGATGAACAGGCGGACGGCGTCGCCCGAGCCCGACCGCGAGCGCGGCGGTCGGCCCTGACCCCGCTCGCCGCGGCCGTCCCGGTCGCCGTCCCGCCGCGGCCGCTCGGGCCGCAGGGTGACCTCGGGGATCTCCTCGTCGTCGTCCGGGCCGGTGGTGGCCTCGTGGGCGAGCTTGACCGCGGCCAGGGCCACCTCGACGACGTCGAACTCGTCGGTCAGCGTGTCGACGACGGCGCGGAAGCGCTCGAGGTCGTCGCCGAGCAGGCTCTCCCGCAGCGCGGCGCGGGTCAGCTCGAGCCGGCGGGCGCGCAGGTCGGCGACGGTGGGCACCCGCTCCACGGAGATCGGCGCGCCGGTGACCCGCTCGATGGTCTTGAGCATCCGGTGCGCCCGGGGCTCGACCAGCGTGATCGCCACGCCCTCGCGGCCGGCGCGGCCCACCCGGCCGATGCGGTGCACGTAGGTCTCGGCCGCGGCGGGGACGTCGTAGTTGACGACGTGGGTGAGCTGCTCGACGTCCAGGCCGCGGGCGGCGACGTCGGTGGCCACTAGCAGCTCGGCGGTGCCGCTGCGCAGCCGGTTCATCACCCGGTCGCGCTGCTCCTGGCTCATCCCGCCGTGCAGCGCCTCCGCGCGGTAGCCGCGGCCGTTGAGCGTCTCGGTCAGGTCGTCGACCTCGTCGCGCGTGCGGCAGAAGACGAGCGCCGCGGTCGGGCTCTCGACGTCGAGCACCCGGCCCAGCGCCGCGGGCTTGGCCGCCCGGGCGACGACGAACGCCGTCTGCCGGACCCTGGGCGCCTCGCCCTCGACCGGCACCTCGCGGGCGACCTGGATGCGCAGCGGGTCGCGCAGCTGCCGGCGGGCCATCGCGTCGAGGCGGCGCGGCATCGTGGCGCTGAACAGCACCGTCTGCCGGTCCTCCGGCACCTCGTCGAGCAGCGCCTCGAGGTCGTCGGCGAAGCCCATGTCGAGCATCTCGTCGGCCTCGTCGAGCACGACGGTCGTGACGCCGCCGAGGTGCAGGCTGTTCCGCTGCACGAGGTCCAGCGCCCGCCCGGGTGTGGCGACGACGACGTCGACGCCGGCCTCCAGGGCCCGCAGCTGGCGCGGGATCGGCTGGCCGCCGTAGACCGGCACGACCCGGGCGCCGAGGTCGCGGCCGTAGCGGTGCAGCGCCTCCGACACCTGGATGCACAGCTCGCGGGTGGGGACCAGGACCAGCGCGAGCGGGTCGCCGCCGGGCCGGTCGTCGGGCAGCCGCTGCAGCACCGGCAGCGCGTAGGCCGCCGTCTTGCCGGTGCCGGTGGCGGCCTGGCCGAGCAGGTCGCGGCCCGCCACCATCGGCGGGACCGCCTCGCGCTGGATCGGCGTCGGCTCCTCATAGCCGAGGCGGGACAGCGCCGCGAGCAGCTCGGGGCGCAGGCCGAGGTCGGCGAAGGCCACGCCGTCCTCGGGCGGAGGCGCGCTCTCCTCGTCCGGTGCCGTCACCGTGCCCACCTCGCTGGTCATGTCCTGATGGTCCCCGGTCGGGGCGCCGCTCCTCCTGCCGGGTGGACCACACGCGCGGAGCCTCCCGACCGGCCCGTGGTCACCGGGGGAGGGCCGTCCGTGGCACCCTCCCCCGGTGACCGCCGCGACCCGCGCCGACGACGACCTCTGCTTCCGCCCGGCCACCGAGCTGGCCGCCCTGGTGCGCGCGCGGGAGGTGTCGGCGCGCGAGCTGCTGGAGGCGCACCTCGCGCGGATCGGGCGGGTGGACCCGCAGGTCAACGCGATCGTGACGCTCGACGCCGAGGGCGCCTGCGCCGCCGCGGACGCCGCCGACGCCGCGCTCGCCGCCGGCGAGGACGTCGGGCCGCTGCACGGGCTGCCGGTGGCGCACAAGGACAACCACCTGACCGGCGGCATGCGCACCACCTGGGGCTCGCCGCTGCACGCGGAGCACGTGCCGCTGCACGACGAGCTGGTGGTCGAGCGGCTGCGCCGCGCGGGCGCGGTCCGGGTGGGCAAAACCAACGTGCCCGAGTTCGCCGCCGGGTCGCACACGGTCAACCCGCTGTTCGGGGCCACGCACAACCCCTGGCGGCACGGGCTGTCGGCCGGCGGGTCCAGCGGCGGCGCGGCCGCGGCGCTGGCCGCCGGGCTGGTGCCGGTCGCCGAGGGCAGCGACATGGGCGGCTCGCTGCGCAACCCGGCGGCGTTCTGCAACGTCGTCGGCCTGCGGCCCACGCCCGGCCGGGTGCCGAGCTGGCCGGCGGCGATGGGCTGGTCGACCCTGTCGGTGGACGGGCCGCTGGGCCGCACGGTGGGCGACGTCGCCCTGGTGCTCTCCGCGATCGCCGGGCCCGACCCGCGGGCGCCGCTGTCGCTGTCCGACGACCCCGCCGGCTTCGCGGCCCCCCTGGACGGCGACCTGCGCGGCCTGCGGGTCGCCTGGGCGCCCGACCTCGGCGGCCTGGTGCCGGTCGACCCGGCGATCACGGCGGTGCTGGCCGCGGTGCTGCCGGTGGTCGAGTCGTTGGGTGGCACCGTCGAGGAGGCCTGCCCCGACCTGCGCGAGGCCGACGAGGTGTTCGGCACGCTGCGCGCCTGGCTGTTCGACGCGACGTTCGGCGACGTCGTCCGCCGCTCGCCGGAGGCGGTCAAGGAGACGATCCGCTGGAACGCGGCGGCCGGGGCGGCGCTCACCGGGGCCGACGTCGCCCGCGCGGAGCAGGCGCACACCCGGCTGCACGAGCGGGTGGTCGAGTTCTTCGACCGCTACGACGTCCTGCTGGCGCCCACCACGCAGGTGCTGCCCTTCCCCGTGGAGCTGGAGTACCCGACCGAGGTCGCCGGGGTGCCGCAGCCGGACTACCTGAGCTGGATGCGTTCGTGCACGCTGGTCTCGGCCACCGGCTGCCCGGCGCTGTCGCTGCCCGGCGGCTTCACCGACGACGGCCTGCCGGTCGGCCTGCAGCTCGTCGCCGCGCCCCGCGCCGACCGGCGGCTGCTGGAGATCGCCTCCGCGATCGAGCAGGCCACCGGGCACGGCCGCCGTCGGCCGCCCGTCTGACGCCGTCTGCGGCTCTCTAGCTCCGTCGCTAGAGAGCCGCAGACGAGGTCATCGACGCTCGGCGCGCGGCGGCGGGGGGGCGACCGGGGTGCCGGAGGACTCCTCCAGGACGTCGGCGGCCGAGCCGACGATGAGCGGGTCGGGGTCGCCGACGACGTCGCAGTCCTTGCCCTCGTAGTCCAGCCGGCACAGCACGTGGCGCATGGCCTCGAGCCGGGCGCGCTTCTTGTCGTTGCTCTTGATCACCGTCCACGGCGCGTGCGCGGTGTCGGTGTGCAGGAACATCGCCTCCTTGGCCTCAGTGTAGGCGTCCCACTTGTCCAGGCTGGCGAGGTCGGTGGGCGAGAGCTTCCAGCGCCGCACCGGGTCGATCTGCCGGACGATGAACCGCGTCCGCTGCTCGCCGCGCGAGACGGAGAACCACAGCTTGAACAGCCGGATGCCGCTGGCCACGAGCATCCGCTCGAGCTCGGGGGCCTGCACCAGGAACTGCTCGTACTGCTCGTCGGTGCAGTAGCCCATGACCCGCTCGACGCCGGCGCGGTTGTACCAGGAGCGGTCGAACAGGACCAGGTCCCCGGCGGCCGGCAGGTGCTGCACGTAGCGCTGGAAGTACCACTGCGTCTGCTCGCGCTCGCTGGGCTTGTCCAGCGCGACGACGCGGGCGCCGCGGGGGTTGAGGTGCTCGGTGAAGCGCTTGATCGTGCCGCCCTTGCCCGCGGCGTCGCGCCCCTCGAAGACGATGACCAGCCGCTGGCCGGTGTCCTTGACCCAGCCCTGCAGCTTGAGCAGCTCGATCTGCAGCCGGCGCTTCTCGATCTCGTACTCGCGGCGCTGCATCCGCTCGGTGTAGGGATAGCCCTCGCGCCAGGTCTCGACCAGCAGCCCGTCGGGGTCGAACAGCTCCCGGTCGTCGTCCCAGTCCTCGTCGCTGTTCTCGTCGGGCAGGGCGTTGAGCCGCCACCGGGACAGGTCCAGGACGTCGGCCGTGCGGGGCGGCTCCAGCCGGCACGGTGTCCCGTCCTCCGCCACCGGGCGGGCTGCTGCGTCGTCGCGGTCGATCAGGGCGTCGGGCTGCACGCGGATCCCCTCCCGGGTCGGTCACGCTCCGGTGCGGCCGTACCCCGGACGCGCGCCGGCAGTCCTGCGCCGCACCGAGCGGACTCCCCGCGCCGGGAGCCTCGCCGTCGTGGGTCGACCCCCGGGTGCGCGCACGCGCCCGGGGGTCGGCCCCTGCGGCGTCAGTCGAACAGCACCGAGGACACGACGTCGTGCAGGTGCGTGTTCGGGTAGTAGCCGGTCAACTCCTCGCTGCCCGGGCCCTCCGCGGTGACGACGGTCGGGACGCCGGTGTGCGCGGTCGTCGTCCAGTCCAGGGCGAAGTCGTAGGCGCCGCCGGTGCCGGCGACGGCGAACGGCCCGTCCTCACCGGAGACCGTCTCGCCCTCGGCCGCGGTCTCCTGCGGCAGCGTGCCGCCGGGGCCGCTCTCGTCCTCGGGATCGACGTCCTCGATGGTCAGCCCGCCGCACTCGTGGTCGCCGGTGACGATCAGCAGCGTGTCCGGGTGTTCCTCGACGTAGGCGCGGGCGACCTCGACGGCGGCGTCGAGCGAGCGCATGGCCTCCAGCATCCGGGTGCCGTTGTTGTCGTGGCTCATCTCGTCGACCGCCTCCTCCTCGACCAGCAGGAAGAAGCCGTCCTCGTCCTGGGAGAGGACGTCGAGGGCCTTGGTGGTCATGTCGGCGAGGGGCACGACCGGGTCGTACTCGTCGCCCTCGCCCTCGGGGCGCTGCTGGAACATCTCCTCGTTGGCGAACAGCCCGAGCAGCGGGCCGGAGCCGGCGTCGGCGAACTCCTCGGCGGTGCTGACGTACTGGTAGCCCTGCGCCTGCGCCTGCGCGACGAGGTCGCCCTGGGTGCTGCGGGACACCTCCGGGTCCTCGGTGTCGCCGGTGCGGGGCGGGTAGGTGCCCTCGTCGCCGGCGGGCAGCCACCAGTCCTCGCCACCGCCCAGGATCACCTCGGGGTGGCTGACCTCGAGGTACTGGCGGGCGATGTCGTCCTGCGCTGAGCGGTTGACGCTGTTGGAGAAGAAGGCCGCCGGCGTGGCGTCGGTGACCTGCGCGGTGGTCACGATGCCGGCGGCCAGGCCCGCCTCCTCCGCCTGCTGCCCGATGGTGGGCAGCGGGTTGCCGTCGACGTCGACGCTGATCGCGCCGTTGTAGGTCTTCACCCCGGTTGCCCAGGCCGACGCCGCGGCCGCGGAGTCGGTGACGGTGTCCTCGGGGTCGCGTGCGTCGGCGGTCTGCAGCCCGGCGATCGGCAGCTGGTCCATGGCCAGCTCCCCGTCGAAGCCCTCCTGGTCGAGCCGGCCGGCCTCGCGGTGGGCGGCGCTCATCCCGTCACCGTTGACGAAGATGACGCTGCGCGGGTGCCCGTTCGCGGTGCCGCTCCCGGAGCTGTTCCCGGAGCCGTTGCCCGGACCGCCGCCACCGGCGAACGCGCCGGTCGCCGGCAGCAGTGCCAGCGTGCCGCCCGCGACCGCGACCACGGCGAGCGTCCGCGTCCGCCGTCCTGTCCTCGACCTGGTCATGACCGTCCCTCCCGCCCGGGAGCGGTTCCCGGTGCCCGGCCACCGTCCGGGGCGGCACCGTCCGGCAGGTGTGCGACGCGAGGACATCTGGTGAACCACGTCACACACCGCGCCGCGTCGCCACTCGTGCGCGACGGACCGGTTCCTCACGGTCACCGCCCAGCGACCTCGCAGCCGGCCCAGGAGGCCCGTGGGACGGGCGCTCAGCGGCGGCGCAGCCCCCGCAGCGTCCGGACGGCGACCAGCAGCTCGGGCAGCTCGTGCCGGTCCCCCGCGGCGATGTCGGCGAGCTGGGCGGCGGCCCGGCGCTGGGTGGGGTCCCACCCGGCGGCCCACGCCTCGACCAGCCCGGCCGCGTCGGCTCCCCGGCCGCGCCCGGCCAGCACCTCGGCGGTGAGCTCGGCCTGCTCGGCGGCCAGGTCGTCGCGCAGCGACGCCCGCGCCATCGACGGCCATCGCCGGTCGCGGGGCAGCGCGATGACCAGCTCCCGCAGCGGCACCAGCGCCAGCCGCTCGGCCAGCGCCTGCGCCACCTGCCCGGCGAGCTCGATCGGCGCACCGGTCCGCTCGGCGACGACGGCGAGGTCGAGCGCGGCGGGCATCAGCGGCGCGGCGGCCACCTCCGCGGCCAGCGCAGCGGGCACTCCCGCCGCCTGCAGCCGCTGCGACCGCTCGGCGTGGGCGGCCGCCTCCTCGCCGAGCAGCCACCCCGGCAGGCCGGCCCGCACCGCCGCCACGGGCGCGGCGAACCGGTCGGTCAGGGCCGAGATGCCGGCGGCCGGCCCGCTGACCAGCTCGGGCAGCCCCAGCAGCCAGCGCGTCGCCCGCTCGGCCAGCCGGGTCGCCTCGGTGCGCACCTCCACCTGCACCGGCGCGGGCACCCGGTTGTCCAGCGGCCGGACGCTGTCCCACAGCCGGTCGACGTCGAACACCGCCCGGGCCACCGCGTGCGCCCGCACCACGCCGACCAGGTCGACGCCGGTCTCCTCGGCCAGCCGGAACAGGCCGGTGACCCCGGCGGTGTTGACCGCCCGGTTGGTGAGCGCGGTGGCGACGATCTCCCGGCGCAGCGGGTGGCTGTCGACCGCCTCGGGGAAGCGTTCGCGCAGCGCCGCCGGGAAGTAGTCGCGCAGCAGCCTGGCCAGTGCCGGGTCGTCGGGCAGCTCGGAGGACAGGACGGCGTCGCTGACCTCGAGCTTGGCGTAGGCCAGCAGCACCGACAGCTCCGGGCTGGTCAGCGCCTGCCCGTCGCGCCGGCGCTGGGCCAGCGCGCGGTCGTCGGGCAGCGCCTCCACGGCGCGCGCCAGCCGGCCGGAGCGCTCCAGGGCCCGGATGAACCGCTCGTGGGCGTCGAGCAGGCTGCGGGCGTTGGTCACCTCGGCGGCGAGCGTCGCGTTCTGCGCGTGGTTGTCGGTGAGGACGGCGACGGCGACCTCGTCGGTCATGTCCGCCAGCAGCGCGGCCCGGCCCTCGGCGTCGAGCGCGCCGGCCTCGACGACCCCGTTGAGCGCGATCTTGATGTTCACCTCGTGGTCGGAGGTGTCCACGCCCGCGGAGTTGTCGATCGCGTCGGTGTTGACCCGGCCGCCGGCCAGCGCGTACTCGACGCGGCCGCGCTGGGTGAGGCCGAGGTTGCCGCCCTCCCCCACCACGCGCACGCGGAGCTGGCCGCCGTCGACGCGGACGGCGTCGTTGGCCTTGTCCCCGACGTCGAGGTGGCTCTCGGCGGCGGCCTTGACGTAGGTGCCGATGCCGCCGTTGAACAGCAGGTCCACCGGCGCGAGCAGGACGGCACGGATGAGCTCGACCGGCGAGAGGGTGTCGACGTCGGCGGGCAGGTCCAGCACGGCGCGCATCGGCTCGCTGACCGGGATCGCCTTCGCCGTCCGCGGCCACACGCCGCCACCGGGGCTGATCAGCGAGGGGTCGTAGTCGGCCCACGACGAGCGGGGCAGGTCGAACAGCCGGCGGCGCTCGGCGAACGACGTCGCGGCGTCCGGCGTGGGGTCGACGAAGACGTGCCGGTGGTCGAAGGCCGCCACCAGCCGGATGTGCTCGGACAGGAGCATCCCGTTGCCGAAGACGTCGCCGGACATGTCGCCGACGCCGACGACGGTGAACTCCTGGCTCTGCACGTCGACGTCGAGCTCGCGGAAGTGCCGGGTCACCGACTCCCACGCGCCGCGGGCGGTGATGCCCATGGCCTTGTGGTCGTAGCCGACCGAGCCGCCGGAGGCGAACGCGTCGCCGAGCCAGAACCCGCGCTCGAGCGCCACGGCGTTGGCCAGGTCGGAGAAGGTCGCCGTCCCCTTGTCGGCGGCGACGACCAGGTAGGCGTCGTCCCCGTCGTGGCGGACCACGCGCTCCGGCGGCACCACCCGGCCGCCCACCAGGTTGTCGGTGAGCGAGAGCAGCGCGCCGATGAACAGCCGGTAGCAGGCCTGGCCCTCGGCCTGGACCTCCTCGCGGGAGGCGCCCTCCGGGGGTGGGTTGCGGACGACGAAGCCGCCCTTGGCGCCGGTCGGGACGATGACGGTGTTCTTCACCATCTGCGCCTTGACCAGGCCGAGCACCTCGGTGCGCAGGTCCTCGCGCCGGTCGGACCAGCGCAGCCCGCCGCGGGCGACCGCGCCGAAGCGCAGGTGCACGCCCATCACCCGCGGCGAGCTGACGAACACCTCGCGGGCCGGCCGGGGCTCGGGCAGGTCGGGGACGGCGTGCGGGTCGAGCTTGATCGCCAGCGGCCCGCCCGCGTAGTACGTCGTCCGCTGGGTGGCGGTGACGGCGGCGAGCAGGCTGGTGAGGACCCGGTCGGCGTCGAGGGACTCCACCCGGCCGATCGACTCCCGCAGCGAGCCGACCAGCGCCTCCTGCCGGGTCGCGCGGCCGGACTCGCGGCCGGGGGAGAACCGGGTCTCGAACAGCGCGACCAGCCGGGCGACGACGTCGGGGTGCGCGGCCAGCGTCGTCTCGACGTAGCGCTGGCCGAAGGGCAGCCCGGCCTGGCGCAGCCACTGCACGTAGGCGCGCACCACGGTGACCTGCCGCCAGTTCAGCCCGGCGAGCAGCACCAGCGCGCCCAGGCCGTCGTCCTCGGCCTCGCCGCGCCACACCGCGCCGACCGCCTCGGTGAACCGCTCGGGCAGCGAGCCGGGGAAGGGCAGCTCGCCGCCGGGCGCGGTGAGCCCGAAGTCGTAGATCCACGCCGGCCGGGCGCCGATCCGGTCGATCTCGTAGGGCCGCTCGTCGACGACGTCGACCCCCATGTGCTGCAGCACCGGCAGGACGTCGGACAGCAGCAGCCGCTCCCCCACCCGGTAGACGGTCAGCCGCGGCTCGGCCGCCCCGGCGCCGCGCGGGCGGCGCAGCCGCAGGCCCAGCTCGCCGGGCGCCAGCGCCTCCAGGCGGGCGAGGTCCTCGACGGCCGCCGTCGCCGGGAAGTCCTCCTGGTAGGCGGCGGGGAAGGCGTCGGCGACGCGGGCCAGCACCTGCCCGGCGCCGTCGCCGTGGCGGGCGGCCAGCGCGTCGGCGAGGTCGTCGGTCCAGCTGCGGGCGACGGCGGACAGCTCCTGCTGCAGCGCCTCGGCGTCGACCTCGGGCAGCCGCGGGACGCCGTCGCGGCCGATCGGCACCCGGACGACGAAGTGCAGCCGGGCCAGCACCGACTCGGTGGAGCGGGCGGTGAACTCGATGTCGCGCCCGCCCAGCCGGGACAGCAGCAGCTGCTGCATGGCCAGGCGGACCTCGGTCGTGTACCGGTCGCGCGGCAGGTAGACCAGCGCCGACCAGAACCGGTCGTAGGGGTCGCGGCGCAGGAACAGGCGGGTCTGCCGGCGCTCCTGCAGGTACAGCACCGACATCGCGACGGGCAGCAGCTCGCCGGAGGAGGCCTGGAACAGCTCGTCGCGCGGCAGGGTCTCCAGGATGTCGACGAGCACCTTGCCGGTGTGGCTGTCGGCCGGCACCGAGGAGCGCTCCACCACCTCGTCGACCTTGCGGCGGACCAGCGGCACGTCGCGGACGCCGGCGGCCGTGGCCGCGGTGGGGAACAGCCCGACGAGGCGGTGCTGGCGGGCCGGGCGGTCGCCGTCGGCCGGCAGCGTGACCGCCACCAGGTCCAGCCAGGCGCGGCGGTGCACCGTCGAGCGCATGTCGGCCTTGGTCACGGTGACCAGCGCGGGGCCCAGCCGGCCGGGGGCCTCGGGCAGCGCCGCCGGGCCGGCGTCGCTGCGCAGCACGCCCAGGCCGCTGCCGGGGACGGCGCGGACGGTCTCCCCCACCTCGACCTCGCGGGCGCCGAGGAAGGCGAAGTTGCCGTCGGCCAGCCAGCGCAGCAGCGCGGCGGCCTCCGCCGGGTCGTCGGCCGGGTCGGCGGTGTCGACGGTCCCCTGCTCCTCCAGCCGGGTGGCCAGCTCCAGCGCCCGGGCGGCGGTGCGCGGGGCGTCCTCGTCGACGGCGCGGACGTCGGCCAGCACCGTCCGCAGCCCCGCGACCAGGTCGGCGGCGGCCTCCTCGTCCAGCGGGCCGTCGAGGACGGCGGCGATCCAGGACTCGGCCAGCGCGTCGGCGCCGCACTCGGTCACGTCGGAGCCGCCGCTGTCGCAGAAGGCGCGCAGCGCGCCGGTGACGTCGCGGCGGACGACGACGACCGGGTGGACGACGTGCTGCAGGCCGGCGCCCTGGCGGACCACCTCGGCGGTGACCGAGTCGACGAGGAAGGGCATGTCGTCGGTGACGACCAGCAGCAGCCCCCGCCCGTCGGTCACCCGCTCCACGGCGACGGTGGCCGAGCCCTGCGGGCGGACGCCGGCGACGCGCAGGTGGCGCAGCGCGAGGCCGGCGAGGTCGGCCGGCTCGTGGCCGAGGACCTCGGCGGCCGGCTCGCTCCAGTAGTAGCGCTGCAGCAGCGCCGGCAGGTCGCCCGCACCGCATCCGGCGGGGAGCCCCGGCTCGTGGTCCAGGGCGCCGGCCGCGGCCTGCGCGGCCCGCGCCAGCAGGGTGCGCTTCTCGTCGTTGGCCGCCTCGAGGGCGACCAGCTCAGGAGGTGTCGCGGGCTCGTTGGGGGCCGGCGGGGCGGGGCGCTCCGGGGGTGCCGCGCTGCCGGGCTCGTCGGGTCGTCCCGGGACGGCGGTGTCCACGCCGGACGTGCTGACCATGACGACCCACGCTAGTGCGCCCGGCGGCGGGCGTCATCGCGTGCGGTCCGCCCGGCGCGCCGTGCGGCTCCCCCGTGCGGCTCCCGTCCGTACCGGGGCGCTCAGCGGCGGTCGAGGGCGACGTCGGCCAGCCACCCGACGACGGCGAGCACCAGCCCGCCGACGACCGCGGTGCCGAACCCCTCGACGTCGAGCCGGTCGGAGAGGGCGGCGGTCAGGCCGAGCAGCGCGGCGTTGACCACGACGAGGAAGAGCCCGAGCGTCAGCAGGATCGCGGGGAAGGACAGGAACCGCAGGATCGGCCCGACCACCGCGTTGACCACCGCGAACAGCAGCGCCACCCACAGGAAGGTGCCGGTGACGCCGAGCGGCGCCGCCTCGTTGCCGATGACGTCGATCCCCGGCAGGTACAGGGCGAGGAAGTAGAACGCCACCGCCATGACGACGACCTTGAGCGCGAACCTGACCACGGGGCCACGCTAGTGGGGACGCCTGTGAGTTCCCTGGGTCCCGGGCGGCCCAGCGCTCCCCGGCTCCGGCGCTACACGTCGGCAGCCGGGGCGAGGACCGGGGTCTGCGTGTACAGCGCGAGCCGCCAGCGCCCGCCGTCGTGGGACCACAGGCTGCTCATCACGGCGGTGAACGGCGGCTCCTGCTCGCTCCGCCACGCCGTGCCGGTGTAGACGACGGCCGCGGCACCGGCCCCGGCGCGCACCAGGCGGACGTCGTCCATCGCGTAGCGGTGCCAGGGCGGGGACGCGGCGAGCGCGGCGACGACGGCCGCCCGGTCCATCACCGACCCGTCGGCGAGGACCATGACGCCGTCGTCGGCCATGACCTCGCCGTAGAAGCCGGCCGCCGTGGCGTCGCACAGCGCGTCCCAGCCGCGGCGCTCCAGCGCCAGCAGCTCCGTCGTGACCTGGTCGTCCATGCCCGGCACCCTGGCGCGGCGGCGCCGCGGCGTCGACCCCCTCCACCGTCCCCACCACGACGCCCCGAGAGGGGACGCCCGTGCAGCGACCGGCCCTGGTCGTCGACGGCGACTGCGGCCGACCGGACGCGCCTGCCCGGGGGGACGGCGGCGTGCGCGCTGCCGACGACGAGGGGCGCGACCCCGCCCACCGACCGTGGCGACGCGCCACCGGGACCGCGACACGATCGGGTTCTCTAGGCGCTTCTACAGGGTCGGCTAGAGGCGTCCATACGGTGCTCGACGTGGACCCCGTGCGGAACCCCTACGCCCCCGGCGCCGGTCAGCGCCCGCCGGAGCTAGCCGGCCGCGACGACGAGCTGTCGGCCTTCGACGTCGTCCTCGAGCGCATCGCCCGCGGCCGGCCCGAGCGCTCGCTGGTGCTCACCGGGCTGCGCGGCGTGGGCAAGACGGTGCTGCTCAACCAGCTGCGCTCGGCGGCGATCGGCCGCGGCTGGGGCACCGGCAAGATCGAGGCGCGGCCGGACCAGTCGCTGCGCCGGCCGGTGTCCTCGGCGCTGCACATGGCGCTGCGGGAGCTGCGCCACCCCGACCAGGAGTCGATGGACGCCGTCCTCGGCACGCTGCGGGCCTTCGCCCAGCGGCTGACGCCGGCCGACGCGAAGCTGCGCGACCGCTGGCAGCCGGGCATCGACGTGCCGGCGTCGAGCGGGCGGGCCGACTCCGGCGACATGGAGATCGACCTCGTCGAGCTGCTCAGCGACGCCGCGGGGCTCGCCGCCGACGTCGGCAGGGGCATCGCGCTGTTCGTCGACGAGATGCAGGACGTCCGGGCCGACGACGTCTCGGCCATCTGCGCGGCCTGCCACGAGCTGTCGCAGCAGGGCGCGCCGCTGATCGTCGTCGGCGCGGGGCTGCCGCACCTGCCGGCGGTGCTGTCGGCGTCCAAGAGCTACTCCGAGCGGCTGTTCCGCTACCTGCGCATCGACCGGCTGGACCGCCCCGCCGCCGACCGCGCGCTGCTGGCCCCCGCCGAGCGGGAGGACGTCGCGTTCGAGCCCGCCGCCCTCGACGCCCTCTACGCCGCCGCCGACGGCTACCCGTACTTCGTGCAGGCCTACGGCAAGGTCACCTGGGACGTCGCCGCCGCCTCCCCGATCACCGCCGGCGACGTCGCCGTGGCCGCGCCGGTGGCCGAGGCCGAGCTCGCGGTGGGCTTCTTCGGCTCCCGCTACGACCGGGCCACCCCCGCCGAGCGCGAGTACATGCACGCGATGGCCGACCTCGGCGGCCCGGCCGGCGCCCCGGTGGCGACGTCGGAGGTCGCGGCGAGCCTGGGCCGCAAGCCCGCGTCGCTGTCCCCCGCACGCGACTCGCTGATCAAGAAGGGGCTGGTCTACTCCGCCGAGCGCGGGCAGATCGCCTTCACCGTGCCCCACTTCGGCCGCTACCTGCTGCGCCACCCCGACTGAGGGAGGACCCCGCGCGACGATCAGGGTCCCTGATCGTTAAGCGTCCTCCCTCACCGTGGGACGTGAGGGAGGACGCGCTGGGATCAGGTCCCCTGATCATCGCGCCGGGACGGGGGCGGGGTTCGGCGGAGGGTGCGGCGGGCACCGAGCGGGCCGTGCCGGAGGTCGTGCAGGCGGGTTTGTGGGGGCTGCTGGGCGGGGCCGCCCTCGTGCTGGGGGCGCTGGTCGCCTGGTTCGTGCGGGTGCCGCGGGTCGTCATCGCCTCGGTCGTGGCGTTCGGCTCGGGCGTCCTCATCTCCGCCGTCGCCTTCGACCTGATGGCCGAGGCGGCCGAGACCGGCGGGCTCGGGCCGACGGCGGTCGGCTTCCTGGGCGGCGCGGCGGCCTACCTGGCGGCCAACGCGGCGCTGGCCCGGCGCGGCGCCCGGCACCGCAAGCGGTCCGGCGGCGAGGGCCCCGAGCAGCAGCCCTCCGAGGAGGAGCAGGGCGGCAGCGGGGCGGCGATCGCGACCGGGGCGCTGCTCGACGGCGTCCCCGAGTCGGTGGTCCTCGGCCTCGGGCTGCTCGGCGGCGGCTCGGTGAGCGCACCGGTGCTGGCCGCGGTGTTCATATCCAACGTGCCCGAGGGCCTGTCCAGCGCCGCGGGCATGAAGGCCAACGGCCGCTCGGCGGGTTACGTCTTCGGCGTCTGGGGCGGCATCGCCGTGGCCAGCGGCCTGTCCGCGCTGGTCGGCTACGCGGCGCTGGGCAGCGCGCCGCCCGAGGTGGTCGCCGTCATCACGGCCGTCGCGGCCGGCGCGATCCTCACCATGATCGCCGACACGATGATCCCCGAGGCCTTCGAGCGCACCCGCACCTGGACCGGGCTGATCACCACGCTCGGCTTCCTCGTCGCCTTCGCGATCGAGCGGCTCGGCGCCTGACCTGCGCCCGGCGCGCGACGGCGGCAGGGTGGGGGCATGAACGAGGTGCGCGACCCCGTCCAGATCGCCGTCCCGGTCGAGGGCGGTGAGCTGTCGGCCCTGCACTGGGCCGCCGACGCGCCCGGCGCGCCCATCGCCGTCCTGGTGCACGGCATCACCGCCAACGCCATGGCCTGGGCCCGTGTGGCGGCCGCGCTGGCCGGGCAGTTCGAGGTGGTCGCCCCCGACCTGCGTGGGCGCGCGGGCTCGGCCGGGCTGCCCGGCCCCTACGGGCTCGAGCGGCACGCCGAGGACGTGACCGCCGTGCTCGACCGCTTCGGGGCCGACGGCGACACCGGCGCCGACGCCGCGGTGCTCGTCGGCCACTCGATGGGGGCGTTCGTCGCGACCATGGCCGCGGCCGGCCCGGCGCGCGACCGGGTGCACGGCCTGGTGCTCGTCGACGGCGGCCTGGCCCTCCCCCGCCCGCCGGGAGCCGACATCGACGCGATGCTCTCCGCCGTCCTCGGCCCGTCGCTGGACCGGCTGGGGAGGACGTTCCCCGACCTGGCCGCCGTCCGGGAGTTCTGGTCGCGGCACCCCGCCGTCGGGCCGTGGGTCGACGTCCCCTCCGTGGCGGCGTACCTGGCGCGCGACCTGGTCGGCGAGCCGCCGGAGCTGCGCAGCGCGTGCGTGCCCGAGGCGGTGCGGGTCGACGGCGGCGACGTGCTGCTCAACGAGCGCGTGCTCGAGGCCACCACCGCCCTGCCGGTGCCGGCGACGCTGCTGTGGGCGACGCGCGGCATGTTCGACCAGACGCCGGGGCTCTACGACGAGGTGCGGCTGGCCGGGCTGGGGCTCGAGCCCGCCGGCATCACCGCCCGCGAGGTGCCCGGCACCAACCACTACTCCATCGTGTGGGCCGACCAGGGCGTGGCCGCCGTCGTCGAGGAGGTGCGGGCCGCCGCCGCCCGCTGACGGTCAGGCGGGGCGGCCCGGCACCGGCGGCAGCACCTCGGGACCGGTCCCGGCCGGCCGCTCCCCCGCCATCGGGTGCGCCCGGACGGCGAGCAGCGCGACGTCGTCCTCCGCGCCCTCCCCGAGCATGCCGGCCAGCAGGTCGTCGCACAGCCGTTCCAGCGGCTGCCCGGCCGCCGCGGACACCAGCCGCCGCAGCTGCTCGCGGCCGTCGTCGAGCGGGACGCCGCGGCGCTCGAAGAGACCGTCGGTGAACAGCAGCAGCGTGCTGCCGGGCGGGAGCACCGCCCGCCCGTCGACGCGCGCCCCAGGCCACCCGGTGCCCAGCGGGGGGCCGACCGGCGCGGAGAGGTCGCGCACCGTCCCGTCGGGCAGCAGCAGCACCGGGTCGGGGTGCCCGGCCGAGGACCAGCGCAGCCGGCGCAGCCCCGCGGCCCGATCGCCGGCGTCCTGCTCGACCCGGCAGACCAGCGCGGTCGCCAGGGTCGGGACGGCGAGGCCGACGAGGGCGTGGTCGACCCGCCGCAGCACCCCGGCCGGCTCCTCCAGCCGGTCGAAGGCGATGCCGCGGACCAGCGTCCTGACCTGGCCCATCGCCGCGGCGGCCTCGATGTCGTGGCCCGTGACGTCGCCGATGACCAGCACCGTGTCGCCGTCGGGCTGGAGGAACGAGTCGTACCAGTCGCCGCCGATGGAGATCCCGCGGGTCGCCGGCCGATAGCGGACGGCGAGCTCGAGCCGGTCGGGCTGGACCGGCGGGGACAGCAGGCTGTGCTGCAGGCGCTCGGCCACCTGCTGGGCGGCGCCGGCGAGGCGGGCGTTGTCGAGGGCCAGCGCCGCCCGGCGGGACGCGATCTCGGCGGTGCGCAGCTCCGCGTCGGTGTGCGGACCCCGCTCCGGGCCGTTGACCAGGGTGAAGGCCCCGAACAGCTCCCCGCGGGCGAGCAGCGGGAAGGTCGCGACGGCGGAGACCCGCAGCGGGGCCAGCGCGGCCCGGCTCTCCTCGTCGGCGACCATCGCGCGCACGTCGTCCTCGGTGACCCGCGGGAGGACCACCGGCCGGCCGCTGGCCAGCGCCGTGGGCACCGGCGCCGCCGCCCGGTTGCTGCGCACCCGCAGGTCGGCGTAGCGGTGCATCGCCGGGGCCATGCGCGGGTCGCTGTGCGCCCGTCCGACGTCGCGGCGGGTGCCGTCCGGGTCGACCACGCTCACCAGGCACCAGTCGGCCAGCAGCGGGACGACGAGGTCGGCGAAGCGGGCGACGGCCACGTCGACGTCGGTGGTCGCGGTCATGGCCTGGCTGATGTCACCGAGCAGCACGAGGTGGCGCGCCGCGGTCTCGGCCCGGGCCGCGGCCTCGGCGGCCTGGGCGGCGGCCTGCTCGCGCGCCACGATCGCCGCCGCCCGCTCGGCCTCGGTGCGGCGGCGCTGCGTGACGTCGTCGAAGGTGACGACCAGGCCGGCCGCGGTGAGGAAGGCGTCGGCCCGGAACCACGCGGCCAGGCGCCGGGACTCCGCCTCGGTGGACCCCGCCTCGCCGGTCGCGCGCACGTGCCGGTAGAGCTCCTCGAAGGGACCGCCGACGGTCTCGGGGAACGCCTCCCAGAAGACCCGGCCCACCAGTTCCTCGACCGTGCGGTCGAGCGCCGCGGCCCCCGCGGGGTTGACGTAGGCCAGCCGCCAGTCGCCATCCAGGACGAACAGGGGCCGTTCCATGCCCTCGACGGCCTGCACGAGCAGGTCGTGGGGCGGCGGGGCGCTGCCGTCCGGAGTCATCGGGTCACATGCTGCCGCACCCCTCCCCCGGGACGGGCGGGGGCGTCCGGCGGGACGTGCGACACGCCCGGTGGGTTCCCGTCCCACCCGGATCCGCTGCGGGCCACGGTTGGACGCCGGGTGGGCTGGGCACCCTGGAGTCGTCCGGCTGAGAGGACGACGACGGAGAGAGGACATGGGTCGACTGACGTGGCCGCTGCGGCCGCTGCCCGACGGGCGGGGTGAGCTGTGGCGCTGGGACCTCGGCCAGATCGCCGAGCTGCCCGCCGCGCGCGCCGGCCTGCGGGGCCACCTCGACGCGATCGGGTTCCCGCGCGATCCGGACGACCCGGCGGCCGACCGGCTCGTCCTCGCCTTCGACGAGCTGGCCTCCAACGCGCTGCGGCACGGGGTCTCCCCGGTCGTGGCCACCGTGGTGGCCGGCACCGGTGGCTGGCTGCTCGACGTCAGCGACCGCGACCCCGACACCATGCCCGCGCCCGCCGTGGGGCGGGACCCGGCCAAGGGCGGCCTGGGCCTCTACCTGGTGGCGCGCCTGTCGGTGGCGCACGGCTGGTACGTCGACGACGGGTGCAAGCACGTCTGGGCCTGCCTCCCCTCGGCGATCGAGGAGCACGCGGCCACCTCGGCCTGAGCACCCGCCCCCGCCGTCGGTCCCCGCAGACGACCGTGTCCGGAGACGACCGCGCCCGGAGACGACGGTGCCCCGGGGCGGCGGGACGGTGGTCCCGCTGCCCCGGGGCAGTCGGTGCGGTGTCGTCAGGCCCGGCTGCAGGGCCCCGCGCCGAGCGTGCGCGGCGTGGGGGGCAGCAGGGTCCTTCAGGGCACGACGAGCGAGAGCCGTCCCTTGCCGTAGCCCGGCACCTCGACGGCGAGGTCGAGGCGGTTGAAGGCCGCCAGCATGCCCGCGATGTCGCCGGGCAGGTCGTCACCGGGGGCGTAGGACGCGTGCAGCTTCGAGTGCGGGGCACCCGGCACGTTGAACAGCGCCGAGAGGACGTTGACGACCTCGTGCAGCGCCTCGGTGAGCATCGCGGTGAGCTCGCCGTCCTCCTCGACGGCGTCCTGCACGCCGCCGGGCGGGAGCAGGGCCAGGGCGCCGCCGGTCCAGGCCGCCAGCGGCAGGTCCATGACGCACAGGGCGTTGACCGCCATCGTCGGGCTGACGTACACGGCGACCGAGACGGGGTCCTTCTCCGTCGGGGTCACCGGGGCGCCCGGCGTCACGCCGACCGGCTTGCCGACGAGGCCGGAGAGCATGTCCTTGACGGCCTTGGCGTCGGGCAGGACGACCGTCAGCGGCGCGGTCACGCGAGCACCCCGTCGAGGTTCTCGCGGAAGGTCTCCTCGGTGAACGGCTTGGCGATGAGGAAGAGGGCGCCGGCGTCGGCGGCCTTCTCCCGCATCTCCGCCGAGCCCTCGGAGGTGACGAAGCCGAACGGCACGGCCGAGCCCGACGAGCGCAGCGCCTGCAGGCACTCCAGGCCGGTCATGTTCGGCATGTTCCAGTCCGACAGGACCAGGTCGGGGGCCTCGGACCGGACCTTGTCGTAGGCGTCGCGGCCGTCCTCGGCCTCGACGATGTCGTGGTCGTCGTAGCCGGCCTGCCGCAGGGTGCGGATGACGATCTGCCGCATGACGCGGCTGTCGTCGGCGACCAGGATCTTCACAGTGACACTCCGTTCGGGTGCGGGTTCTCGTGGTGCGGGGACGCGGAGGGCAGGGCGCCCTGGACGGTGATGACGAGGGGCTGGCCACGCCAGAGGACCTCGACGCGGCAGACGTCGTCGGGGTTGCGGACGGCGGGGGCGTCGCCGACCTGGGGCAGGCTCAGCGCCGAGGGCCCGGGCAGGGCGGCCTTGACGTTGCCGCCGACGACGTTGGCGATCTCCCCGAAGGCGTCGGTGACGTCCTCGGGCTCGAGGACCTCGGGGGCGGCCTCGGCGAGCAGGGCGCGGGTCAGCTCGACGGCGGTCCCGCGGCCGGCGGTCAGGACCACCGAGCCCGTCCAGGGGCCGACGACGTCGACCCAGGTCGACAGGACGTCCGCCGGCAGGTCGCCGGGCACCGGGACGAGGAACTCCTCCTCGCCCACGAGGGCGACCCAGGCCTCGCCGGCGATCGCCTCGACCGTGGCCTCGTCGATCAGGGAGCCGATGAGCGGCCGCGCTGCGGCGCCGTGCGCGGTGGCGTCGGGTGCGAGCGTCACAGGACGGCCTCCTGCGGGAGCAGGCCGAGCAGCGCCAGCTTGTCGCGGAGCGCGTCGGCGGTGAACGGCTTGATGACGTACTCGTGCGCGCCGGCGGCCAGCGCGCGGACGATCTGGCTCTGCTCGCTCTCCGAGGTCACCATCACCAGCGTCACCGAGCGCCAGGCGGGGTTGGCCCGGACGGCGTTGACGAACTGCAGGCCGTCCATCACCGGCATGTTCCAGTCGATGGTGCAGAGGTCGGGCACCCAGCCCTCGTGGAGGACGTCGAGCGCCTCCTGGCCGTGTCCGGCCTGCCGGGTCTCGTAGCCGAGGCCCTCCAGGATCCCGGTCACGATCCGGCGCATCGCGCGCGAGTCGTCGATCACCAGTGCACGCATGGTCATGCCCCCTTCAGCGGGCGGTAGGCGGAGCTGCGTCCGACGACGACGCGGCTCCAGGAGTCGTCGACTCCGAGGGTGGTCTCGGCGGCACCGAGGAACAGCCATCCGTCGGGGCGCATGAGCTCGCGCACCCGGCGGAGGATCGCCTGCTTGGTCGGCAGGTCGAAGTAGATGAGGACGTTGCGCAGGTACACGACGTCGAAGGGGCCCATCCGCGGCAGCGGGGCGGCGAGGTTGCACTCCCGGGCGGTGATCATCCGGCGCAGCGTGGGAGCGACCTCCCACTCGTTGCCGGCCCGGGTGAAGTGGCGGACCAGCATGGGCGCGGGCAGGCCGCGGTTGACCTCGAGCTGGCTGAACCGGCCGGCCCGGGTGCGCTCGACCATCTCGCGGGAGATGTCGGTGGCGGTGATGGAGACCCGCGAGGCGGCGTTGGGCATCGCGTCCTCGAGCAGCATGGCGACCGTGTAGGCCTCCTGGCCGCTGGAGCAGGCCGCCGACCAGATCTGCAGCCGCTCCGCCGGCCCGCGGGCGGTGAGCAGCGAGGGCAGCACCGTCGAGGTCAGCGCGGTGAACGGGTCGCCGTCGCGGAACCACGACGTCTCGTTGGTGGTGAGGGCCTCGACGATCTGGCGGGTGTCGTCCGGCCGCGGCCGGCTGCGGACGGTGTCGACGAGCTGACCGACGTCGGTGAGGCCCATCTTGCGGGCGACCGGCAGCAGCCGGGCCTCGACCAGGTACTCCTTGCCGGGGGCGAGCACGATGGCGCTCTCCCGGTGCACCAGCTGGCGCACCCAGTCGAAGCTCGTGGTCGTCAGGGTCATCGGGGAGCTCCCGTCGCGAGGGTCAGGGTGGCGGGCTTCGGCGGGACACCGGGGACGGCGCGCGCGAGGTAACGGGTGATCGACTCGGCCACGCGGTCCAGCGGCAGGACCTCGTCGGCCAGGCCGGCCGAGGCGACGGCGCCGGGCATGCCCCAGACGACGGACGTGGCCTGGTCCTGGACGACGACGGTGCCGCCGGCGTCGCGGACGGCGCCGCACCCGGCCCGCCCGTCGGCGCCCATGCCGGTGAGGACGACGGCGAGGACGGCGCCGTCGTAGGCGGTCACCGCGGACCGGAACAGCGGGTCGACGGCCGGGCGGCAGAAGTTCTCCGGCGGGCCCTGCGACAGCATCGTGGTCGCGCCCCGGCCGCTGCCGCGGACGGTGAGGTGGAAGTCGCCGGGGGCCAGGTGCACCGTGCCGGGCAGCAGCGGCGTCCCGTCGACGGCCTCGACCACGGTCAGCGGGCAGAGCCGGTCCAGGCGCTGGGCGAACTGGCGGGTGAAGACGGGCGGCATGTGCTGCGTGAGCAGGACGGGGACCGGCAGGCTCGCCGGGAGCAGGGGGAGGACCTTGGCGAGGGCCTCGGGGCCGCCGGTCGAGGAGCCGATGACCAGGACGGCGGGCGCCTTGTGCGGCGTGGTGCGCGGCGCCGGCGGCCGGACGGCGACCGGGGCGGCAGCGGGCCGGGGCAGCCCGGCGACGGGGCGGCCGGTGAGCGCCTTGATCTTGGGGATGAGCTGCTCGCGCACGCTCTCCATCGACTGCGCCACGCTGCCGACGTTGGCCGGCTTGGTGACGTAGTCGTTGGCGCCGGCCGACAGCGCGTCCAGGGTGGCCGAGGCGCCGCGCTCGGTGAGCGTGCTGAACATGACGATCGGCACGCGGTTGCGGCCGGCGCGGATGGCGCGGACCGCCTCGATGCCGTTCATCTCCGGCATCTCGATGTCCATGGTGACCAGATCGGGCCGCAGCCCGTCGATCTTGGCCAGCGCGAGCTTGCCGTTGACCGCCGTCCCGACCACCTCGATGCCCGGGTCGGCGGACAGCACGTCGGTCACGATCTTCCGGACGACGACCGAGTCGTCGACCACCATCACCCGGATCGGGTCCACGCGTCCTCCTGCTGCTGCCGTGGTCCAGCCCCCGGCACGGGGCTGTCCCTTCGGTGTCGGCACCGGGCGGCTTCGTGTTGAGCGCAATCCGGTTTCGCGAGGGGACCGGTCCCTCGGACCCACCGCCGTCGCAGGAGTTGTCGGCCGGGACGCGGGCGCGCTTGAGGCCGGCGGGACAACCGTTACGGAAACGTCCGCTGACGGCCGCCCCACACGGCACATGTCGACCCGCCCGTCACACGGCCCGGCCGCGAGCGGGCGAGCGGTGGCGGCGCGGGCGGCCTCCCCGCAGGGGCCCGCGCCGAGCTCGCGAGGCGTGGGGGGCGGGCGGCCTCCCCGCAGGGGCCCGCGCCGAGCTCGCGAGGCGTGGGGGGCGGGCGGCCTCCCCGCAGGGGCCCGCGCCGAGCTCGCGAGGCGTGGGGGGCGGGCGGCCTCCCCGCAGGGGCCCGCGCCGAGCTCGCGAGGCGTGGGGGGCGGGCGGCCTCCCCGCAGGGGCCCGCGCCGAGCTCGCGAGGCGTGGGGGGCGGGGAGGTCCTTCCTCAGCGGGGAGCGGTGAGGCGCGTCCAGGGGGCGCGGAGGACGCCGAGGGCGCTGCCGTCGAGCAGGTCGCCCATCGTCATGGCCTGGACGACGCCGGCGAGGGCGTTCCACGAGCCGGCGGCGCCGTCGGAGGCGGTGAAGCCCGCGTCGGCGAAGGCGCGGACGGCGAGCAGCTGGGCGGTGGCCAGCGTGCGGGTGCGGCCGGAGACGTGCGCGGCCCAGGAGGCCTCGTGCATGGCGGCGGCCCACGGGCGCTGCTCGGCTCGGCCCTCGTCGACGGCGGCCCGCCAGCGGTCCCGGCCGCGGGCGTCGAGCGCGGCCACGACGGCCAGCACCGTGCGCAGCTCGGGGGTGGCCGGGCCGAGGTCGGCGTCGGCCCCGCGGGTGGCCGCGTCCGGGATGACACCGGCGAAGGGCTGGTGCAGCTCGCGGCGGACCAGCGGGGGCAGCACCCCGGCGGCCCAGGCGCCCACCGCGGCGTCGGCGAGCACGTCGGCGGCCTGCTCGCGGGTGTCGTCGGCGAGGCGGGGGAGCGCGGGGTGCTCGGGGCCGAGCACGTCCTCGCGCAGCAGCCGCTCCAGCGACGAGGCGGTGCCGATGGTGCCCTGCTCCAGCTGTGCCACGAGGACGGCGGTGCGGTCGACGCCGGCGCCGTCCGCCGTGCCCTGGCCCACCGACCGCAGCTGCGGCACGGCGGCGGCCATCTCCCGTGCGCGGCGGGCGCGCACGGCCAGGACCGACCGCTGCTCGCGGTCGGCGCCGTGCGAGCGCGCGCCGCCGGCGAGCGCGGTCAGCTCGGCGGGACCGGCGGTCAGGGCGGTGAGCAGCACGTCGGCGACGGTGCGGCCCGCGGGCAGCCGCACCAGGTCGAAACCGAGGGTCGCGGCACTGACCAGCGAGTAGGGCACGTCGCCTCCAGGGGAGTGGGGTCAGCCCATGCTGGCCGCCATCCCCCGCAGACGCCACGCGGCCGTCACCCGTTCGCCGGAGTGGCGGAGGGTGACGGCCGCGTGGCGGAACGCGTCCGGGAGTCGATCAGTGACGGTGTGTCACCGATCGGGCTCGCTCAGGCGCCGACGGCCTTCTGGACGTCGAGCGCGAGCAGCAGCTTCCCGTCGAGCTTGTAGGCACCGCGGATGAGCTCGCGGGCCTGCCCGTCGAGGGTGTCCGGCGGGGCCTCGAAGTCGTCGGCCGCCACGTCGACGACGTCGGCGATCGAGTCGACCAGCAGGCTCACCGCCTCCCCGTGCAGGCGCACGACGATGACGACGGCGTCGGTGCCGGCCGGCCGCGGCGGGCGGCCCAGCCGCTCACGCAGCTCGATGGCGGTCACCACCTGGCCGCGCAGGTTGATCAGCCCGGCGACGGCGGGCGGCGCCAGCGGCACCCGGGTCAGGCCCTGGCTGCGCAGCACCTCCTGCACGTGCTCCACCTCGACGCCGTAGAGGTCGCCGTCGAGGCGGAAGGTGGCCAGCTGGCCGCTGGTCGCCCGGGGGGTGGTCTCGGTCGGGGTCGTCACGTCAGACCTCCAGCAGGGCGGACTCGGGGGCGTGGACGGGGGTGCCGGCGTAGAAGGCCGGGTCGGCCGCGAGGATCGCGGCGCGGACGTCGAGCAGCTCGGTCACCTTGTCGCCGAGGACGGCGGAGCCGAGCAGGCCCAGGTCGTCGATGTCGCTGCGGACCGCGGCCCCGCCGTCGACGATGTCGAGGATCTCCTCGACGACGATCGCGACGCTGCGGCCGTGGTCGCTGTACACGATGACCTCGAGGACCTCGCGCTCGCTGCTGCCGTAGGCGCCCAGGTGCCGGTCGAGCCGGACGATCGGCAGGATCGCCCCGCGGTACTGCACGACCTCGCGGTTGCCGACCCGCTCGACGGCGTCGGTGCGCACCTGCTCGAGGCGGGTGACGGTGTCCAGCGGGATGGCCACGCGCCGGCCCTCGCCGATGGCGGCGAGCAGCATCCGCTGGCGCTCGGTCTCGGCCGCGACGCTGCGCGCCAGGGCCTCGCGGGACTCCTGCCGCTCGGTGGTCTCGGTGCGCAGCGCCCGGCGGGCCAGGGCCTGCACGTCGAGGATCAGCGCCACGGTGCCGTCGCCGAGGACGGTCGCCCCCGAGTACAGGCCGATCGCCTTGAGCTGGCCGCCGACGGCCTTGACGACGATCTCCTCGGTGTTGATGACCCGGTCGACGACGAGGCCGAAGCGGCGGCCCTCGGAGCGCAGCACGGCGATGACGACGTGGCCGTCGTGCCGGTCGCTGGCCAGGCCGAGGACGTCGGTGAGCCGCACCAGCGGGAGCAGCTCGCCGCGCAGCCGGTAGACCGGGGCCCCGCCGACCTCCTCGACGGCGTTGGCGGCCTTCTCGGCGTCGAGGCTGACCAGCTCCTGCAGGCTGATCTGCGGGATGGCGTAGCGGTCGCCGGCGCACTCGACGGTCAGCGCCGGGACGATGGCCAGGGTCAGCGGGATCCGCAGCCGGCAGACCGTGCCCCTGCCGGGCTCGGACTCCACCTCGATGGTGCCGCCGATGGACTCGATGTTGGTCTTGACGACGTCCATGCCGACGCCGCGGCCGGAGACGTTGGTGACGGCGGCGGCGGTGGAGAAGCCGGGCAGGAAGATCAGCTGCAGGATGTCGGCCGGGCTCATCCGGTTGAGCTGCTCGGCGGTGACCAGGCCCCGCTGCAGCGCCTTGGCGCCGAGCTTGGCGGGGTCGATGCCTGCGCCGTCATCGGCCACCTCGACCACGACCTGGCCGCTCTCGTGCTTGGCGCGCAGGGTGAGCACGCCCTCGGTGGGCTTGCCGGCCTTCCGGCGCGCCTCGGGCGACTCGATGCCGTGGTCGACGCCGTTGCGGACGAGGTGGGTCAGCGGGTCCTTGACCGCCTCCAGCAGCGTCTTGTCGAGCTCGGTGTCCTTGCCCTCCATCTCCAGCCGGACGGTCTTCCCGCACTGGATGCCGAGGTCGCGGACGACGCGCGGCAGCTTGGACCAGATGTGGTCGATCGGCTGCATGCGCGTCTTCATGACGCCCTCCTGCAGCTCGCTGGCGATGAGGTTGAGCCGCTGGGAGGCGCGGACCAGGTCGGTGTCGGTCGAGCGCCCGACGTACTGGACGATCTGGTTGCGGGTGAGCACGAGCTCGCCGACCAGCAGCATGAGGGAGTCGAGCAGGTCGACGTCCACGCGGATCGTGCTGTCGGCGACGGCGCGGCGCGCCTGCTGCCCGCCCTGCGCCTCCGGCTTGGCGGCACCGGCCGGAGCGCCCGCGGGGGCGCGAGCGGGCACCTCGGCCGGGAGGTCCTCGTGGTCCTCGTGCTCGTCGTGGACCTCGTCGTCGGGGACCTCGTCGTCGGGGACCTCGTCGTGGTCCTCGTGCTCGTCGTGGACCTCGTCGCCGTGGATCTCGTCGCCGGCCTCCTCGTCGTGCGCGACCTCGGGCACGTCCTGGTGGGCGTCCTCGGGGGTCGCGGCGACGGCAACGGCGGGGGCCGCGGCCGCGGGGGGCAGGTCGGCGACGAGCGCGGCGGCGGCCGCCGCCGACGGGCCGTCCTCCATCGCGGCGCTGATCGCGGCGACGACGGTGGAGACGTCGACCGTGCCCTCGCCGCCGGTGGCCTCGATGGGGTCAGCAGCGAGCGGACGGTGTCGACCATGCGCAGCAGCACGCTGGTCCGCTCGGGGGTGAGCGACAGGACGCCGTCGCGCAGCCGGGAGAGCATGTTCTCCCCGACGTGCGTGACCTCCTCGAGCCGGTTGAAGGCGAGGAAGCCGCTGGTGCCCTTGATCGTGTGGATCGTGCGGAAGATGCTCGAGAGCCGCTCCCGGGAGTCGGGCTCCTGCTCGAGGGCGACCAGGTCCGTGTCGAGCTGGTCGAGGTTCTCGTGGCTCTCGACGAGGAACTCCTCGACGATGTCGTCCAGACCGTCCACCGTTGCCTTCTCTCTCGTCGCAGGGGGACGTGGGCGTCCCGCATGGGTCATCGGCCGCGGCGCGCCGGACTCAAGGTGAGTCCGGCGCGCCCGTGCTCAGTAGGTGAAGCGGCTGACGCTGGTGCGCAGGTCGGCCGCCATGCGGGACAGCTCGTCGACCGCGGTGCGGGTGTGCGCGAGGGCCTGGGTGGTGGAGTCCGCGGCGGTGGAGACGCCGGTGATGTTGTCCGCGATCTGGCCCGACCCCTGCGCCGCCTCGCTCACCGAGCGGCTCATCTCGTTGGTGGTGGCGGTCTGCTCCTCCACCGCGGAGGCGATGGTGGTCTGCCGGTCGGAGATCTGCGCGACGATCGTGCTGATCTCCTCGATCGCCCCCACGGCGGCGCCGGTGTCCTTCTGGATCGCCTCCACCCGGCGGGCGATGTCCTCGGTGGCCTTCGCGGTCTCCTGGGCCAGCTCCTTGACCTCGTTGGCGACCACGGCGAAGCCCTTGCCGGCCTCCCCGGCGCGGGCGGCCTCGATGGTGGCGTTGAGGGCCAGCAGGTTGGTCTGCTCGGCGATCGAGGTGATCACCTTGACCACGTTGCCGATCTCCGCGGAGCTCTCGCCCAGCTTCGCGACGGTGGCGGTGGTGGTCTCCGCGGCGGTCACCGCACGCGCGGCCACGGCCGAGGCCTCGGCGGCGTTGCTGGCGATCTCCCGGATGCTGGCGCCCATCTGCTCGGCACCGGCGGCGACGGTCTGCACGTTGCGGCTGACCTCCTCCGCCGCGCCGGCCACGACACCGGACTGGGCGCTGGTCTCCTCCGCCGACGCCGAGATCTGCGCGGAGGACGCCGACAGCTCCTCCGACGAGGCGGCCACCGAGTCGGCGGCGCCCACGACCACGGCCATGACCTCCCGCAGGCCGGCGCGGGCGCCGTCCAGGGCCGCGGCCATCCGGCCCAGCTCGTCCCGGGAGGTGATGCCGGTCGTCCCGGTCAGGTCACCGGTGGCGAGCGCGTCGAGGGAGGCCTGGACGGTCCGGACCGGGCGGATCACCGAGCGGGCGGTCAGCCAGCTCAGCCCGCCCAGCAGGACCAGGCCGACCGCAGCCACGACCAGCGCGACGACCTGCCAGCGGGAGATGGTGTCGGAGAGCGCCTGCTCGGCCGCCGTCGCCGCGACGTCGAGGGTGTCCTTGGCCGTGCCGACGGCGCCGTCGCTGAGGTCGTTGGCCGCCTGGATGTCCTCCCACCGCACGCGGGTGGCGGCCTGGTCAGCCACCGCGCCGTCGACGAAGGCGGTGATGGCGTCGGTGTAGTCGCCGAACGTGCCCGCCAGGTCGGCGACCGCCGCGGCGGCGTCGCCGTCCAGGGTGATCCCGTCCAGCTCGGCGAGCAGCGCCTCGGGCTCGGCGACGTCGTCGGCCAGCTCGGACAGCTGCTCGGAGGGGTCCTCGCGCACGACGGCCTTGAACCCGTCGACCTTGAGCTCGCTGGCGCGGGTGTCCAGCCGCAGCACCAGCTCCTGGGCGTGGTGCAGGTCGGCCAGCCGCGCCTCGGCGTCGCTCACGGCGCCGTTGCCCACCACGACGGCACCGAGGAGCCCCCCGAGGGACAGCGTGCCGACGGCGACGAGCGCGCCGAACTTGACCGTCAGCGGGCGGTCGGCGAACCAGCCGGCCGGGCGGGGGCGCGGGGGGTGCGCGGCGTTCACGGTGCCTCCTGGGGCGACGGTGCACGCGGGCCACCGCGGTGACCCGACGGACGTGCAGGAGGAATGGTGCTGGCCGGCACGCCTCGCGCCGCGGCACGGGAAACGGTCCCGACCGGATCGTTGTCGAGGAGGTGGCGAGCGTCCGCCGGCCGTCGTCAGGTCGACCGCGCCGGGCCGGTCACCGGCCCCGCCGGGAGCGGGTGGGGGCGCATCGGTGCTGGTGGCGGGCCGGTCCCGGTCGCCGTGTCGACGCCGCCCGGGACGGTCAGCGCCCGAGGGGGCGACGGCGACCCCGGCCGCGGCGGCGACGCGCCGCGCGACGGGTCAGGCGAGCAGGTCGCCGAGCAGCCGGAGGACGGCGAGCACGGCACCGGGGTCGGCGACCCGGTACCCGGCGGCCGTCTCGCCGTCGCCGACCTTGATGCCGACGTCGTCCGGGCCGAGCGTGCGGAACACGTCCTCGTCGGTGACGTCGTCGCCGAGGTAGACGACCGCGGCCGCGCCGAGCTCGCCGCGCAGCCGGCCGACCGCGCTGCCCTTGTCCGCGTCGGTGACGGCGACCTCGAGCACCGCCTTGCCCGGTTTCACCGTCAGTGACGGATCCACCGCCGCGCGGGCGTCGGCCAGCAGCGCGGCGGCCGCGGCCGGGTCGGCGACCTGCCGCACGTGCACGGCCACGCTGGCCGGCTTGACCTCCAGCCGCGCACCCGGGACGGCGGCGACCAGGGGAGCCAGCCGCTCGGCGAGGGCGTCGCGGCGGCCGGCGAGCTCGTCGGTCAGCGGCCCGTCGTACTCGGCGCCGTGGCTGCCCACCCAGCGGTAGGGGCCGGTGAGGCCGCTGACCGCCCGGAGGTCGGCGACGCCGCGCCCGCTGACCAGCGCCACGGTGACGCCGTCGGCCGCCGCGACCCGCACGAGCTCCTCGGCGACCCCGGGGGAGGGGACCGCCGCGGAGGGGTCGTCGGTCAGCGGGGCGAGGACGCCGTCGTAGTCGGAGGCGACCAGCAGGGGACGGCGGCCGGCCAGCGCCGTCAGTGCCGTCCCGAGGGCCTCGGGCACGCCGCTGCTCACGCCTGGGCGCGCAGCGCGTCGAAGAACGACGTCGCCCAGTGGTCGAGGTCGTGCCGGGCCAGGTGCCGGCGCATCGCCCGCATGCGGCGGGCGCCCTCCTTGGGGTCGAGCCGCAGCGCCCGCAGCAGCTGGTTCTTCACGCCGGCGATGTCGTGCGGGTTGACCAGGAACGCCTGCTTGAGCTCCGCGGCGGCCCCGGCGAACTCCGAGAGGACCAGCGCGCCGCCGAGGTCGCCGCGGGCGGCCACGTACTCCTTGGCCACCAGGTTCATGCCGTCGCGGTAGGGCGTCACGAGCATGACGTCGGCGGCGCGGTAGAGGGCGGCGAGCTCCTCGCGCGGCATCGACTGGTTGAAGTAGTGCACGGCCGGGGCGCCGATGGCCCCGTGGACGCCGTTGATGTGCCCGACCTGCTGCTCGATGGTCTCGCGCATGTGGACGTAGTGCTCCACGCGCTCGCGGCTGGGGGTGGCCACCTGCACCAGGACCGTCTGCGGCGCCTCGATCGCGCCGTCCTCGAGCAGCTCCTGGAAGGCGTTGAGCCGGACGCTGATGCCCTTGGTGTAGTCCAGCCGGTCGACGCCCAGGACGATCTTCTCCGGGTTGCCGAGCTCGGCGCGGATCTCCCCGGCCCGCTTGAGCACCTCCGGCGAGCTCGCCAGCTCGTCGAACGCGGCCACGTCGATGGAGATGGGGAACGCGCGCGCGGTCACGGTGCGGCCGTCGTAGTCGATCGTGGCCCCGCGGGTGGGCAGCTCGTGCAGCCGGCGGGCGAGCTGCACGAAGTTGACCGCCGCGCTCGGGCGCTGGAAGCCGACCAGGTCGGCGCCGAGCAGCCCCTCGACGATCGCCGAGCGCCAGGGCAGCTGGGTGAACAGCTCGTAGGGCGGGAACGGGATGTGCAGGAAGAAGCCGATCGTGAGGTCGGGGCGGCGCTGGCGCAGCATCGCCGGCACCAGCTGCAGCTGGTAGTCGTGCACCCAGACGATCGCGTCCTCGCCGGCGACCTCCGCGGTGCGGTCGGCGAAGCGCTTGTTGACCTGCACGTAGGTGTCCCACCAGGTGCGGTGGTACTCGGGCTTCTCGACCACGTCGTGGTACAGCGGCCACAGCGAGGCGTTCGACATGCCCTCGTAGTAGCGGTCGACCTCCTCCTCCGAGAGCGGGACGGGGATGAGCGACATCCCGCCGGACTCGAAGGGCTCCGGTGCCTCGCCGGCCGAGCCCGACCAGCCCACCCACGCGCCGCCGCGGCCGGCCACGAAGGGCTCCAGCGCGGTCACCAGGCCGCCGGGGCTGCGCTGGTAGCGCGTCGTCCCGTCCGGCTCGGTCACCTGGTCGACCGGCAGCCGGTTCGCCACGACGACGACCGGGTTGTCCGCCCGTCCGTCTCCCGCGTCAGCACCGGTCATACGCCCCGACCCTAGTGACCCGGTCCCGTCCGCGCTCCCGGGGGCGGCGGTCGTCCCGGGCCCGGCGACCGGGGCCGCTCCGCTCACCCCGGAGGATGACTCCCGGCGGCGCGGAGCCCCCCGCCACTGCAGCGGACGGTCCCGTCCGCCGATGTCCTCGCCGTGCAGAACGTCTCGACGGCCCCCGACGTGGCCACCCCGCGTCTGATGGTGCGGACCACCGCCGCGTTCTACGCCATGGGCGGGACGGCGGTGCTGGGCCTGGCCTCCGTCGACGGCCCCCGGACCGACGGCCGCGTCCTGGTGCTGATCGGCGTGGTCGCCCTCGTGGGTGCCCTCCTCCTGCTCGGCGTCGGTGAGCGCGTCCCGCGGGCGGCCTTCCACGTGTCCGTCCTCGCCGGCACCGGCCTCATCTCGCTGGCGGTGGTGGTGGCGCCCGACCCCGCCTCGGCCGTCGCCGCCGCCGCGATCTACGTCTTCGTCGCCGTCGACGCCTTCCTGTTCGCCGCCTGGCGGCCGGCGGCGGCCCACCTGGGCCTCGCGCTCGTGGCGCAGCCGTTGTGCCTGGGCGCGGTCCCCGGCGTGCACCCGGGGGTGATGGTGGGGACCACGCTGGTGTGTCTGGCCGTGGCGGCGGTGACCGGGCTGCTGGTGCAGCGCGCCTCGAGCGCCAGCCGGGACGGGCTGACCGGCCTGCTCAACCGGCGCGGCTTCGACGCGGTCATGGACGCCGTCCGGGCCGGCGAGCCGGTCGCGCTGGCGCTGCTCGACGTGGACCGGTTCAAGCAGGTCAACGACGTCCACGGGCACGGCGCGGGCGACCAGCTGCTGCGCTCGGTGGCCGCGGCCTGCCGGCAGGCGGCGCCGGCCGGCACGGCGGTGGCCCGGCTCGGCGGCGACGAGTTCGCCCTGCTGCTGTCCACCGGGTCGGCCGCCCGGGCGCTGGCCGGCGTGGAGGCCGTCCGGACCGCCCTGACCGGGTGCGCCTTCTCCGCCGGGATCGCCGTGCGCACCGACGGCGAGAGCGGGGCGGACCTGCTGCGCCGCGCCGACACGGCGCTCTACGCCGCCAAGGCCGGCGGCCGCGGGCGGTCGGTGCTCAGCGGCGGCGACGCCTCGCGGACGGCGGTCGACCTCGCCGCGGCGCTGGCCGCCGGGCACGTCACCGTGGCGCTGCAGCCCATCGTGTCCCTGGCCGACGGCAGCACCGTCGGCGTCGAGGCGCTGGCCCGCTGGCAGGACCCCGAGCGCGGGCCGGTGTCACCGGCCGAGTTCGTCCCCGCCGCGGAGGCCGCCGGCCTGGTGGGCGACCTGGGCGCGACCGTGCTACGCGCCGCCTGCACCGACGCCGGCCGGCTGGCCACCGCGTGGGGCCGGCGGGTGCTGCTCACCGTGAACGTCTCGGGCCGGGAGCTGGTCACCCCGGGGTACGCCGACCGGGTCCTGCAGACGCTCGCGGACACCGGCTGGGCCGCCCGCGACCTGGTCGTGGAGGTCACCGAGAGCCTGCTGGAGGCCTCCTCGGCGCTCGCCCTGGAGACCCTCACCCGGCTGCGCCGGCACGGCATCGCGGTCGCGATCGACGACTTCGGCACCGGCTGGTCGTCGTTCAGCCGCCTCGACACCCTGCCGGCCGACTACCTGAAGCTGGACTCGTCCTTCATCGCCACCTCGACGACCTCCCCGCGCCGGGCCGGGATGCTGCGCGCCCTGCTGGAGCTCAGCGGCACGCTGGAGCTCACGGTCATCGCCGAGGGCGTCGAGACCGTCGAGCAGGAGGAGCTGCTCACCCGGCTGGGCTGCCCCCTGGTGCAGGGCTGGCTGCACAGCCCCGCCCGGCCGGTCGCGGAGCTCGTGGCCACCGAGCCGGTGCCGGCGGCGGCCTGACCCGACCGGCCCCGTCAGGCGGCGGCCACGAGCCAGCCCGCAGCCGCCGCCCCGAGCCCGAGCACGAGGCTGGCGGCCACGTAGCGGAGGGCCCGGCCGACGGCGTGCTCCTCCACCAGCCGGACGACGTCGGCACCGAAGGTCGAGAAGGTCGTCAGCGTGCCGCAGAAGCCGGTGCCGACCAGGGCGAGGACCGCCGCCGGCACCCCCGACAGGCCGGCGAGCACGCCCAGGACGGCGCTGCCGGCCACGTTCACCGCCAGCGTGCCCAGCGCCGGGTCGCGGCCGGACCGGTGGACCAGCCGGAGGACGAGCAGCCGCAGCGGGGCCCCGGCCAGGGCACCGGCCGCCACCAGGAGAGGGCTCACAGTTCCTGGTCCAGGACCAGCCGGACGCCGGCGGCCACGGCCAGCGCGCCACCGAGGACCGAGGCCAACACGTAGCCCACGGCGAGGACGACCCGGCCGACGTCGACGAGCTCGACGACCTCCACCCCGAACGCGGAGTACGTCGTGTAGCCGCCGAGCACCCCCACGCCGAGCAACGGCCGCGCCCACGCCGGCTCGCGGTCCCGCCCGCCGAGCACGGCCAGGAGGACGCCCATCAGCAGGCAGCCGGTCAGGTTCACCAGCAGCGTCGCCCAGGGCCACCCGTCGTCCGGGTGGGGGAGGGCCTCGGCGACCGCCCAGCGCACCAGCGCGCCCAGCGCCCCGCCCACCGCCGCCAGCACGTACGCCACGGCGTCCCCCCTCGACCTCGTCGTCCGCCCGGCCGGCCCGTCCACCCGGGCCCGGTGCGTCCTCCCTCACCGCGGCGCGTCCTCCCTCACCGCGGCGCGTCCTCCCTCACCGTGCACCGTCGGGGAGGACACGCGATGACCAGGTCCCCTGATCATCGCCCGGCCCCGTCAGCGGCGGCGGGTCTCGGGGAAGAGCAGGTCGACGAAGCGGGCCGCGGTCGGCTGCGGCTCGTGGTTGGCCAGCCCCGGCCGCTCGTTGGCCTCGACGAACACCGCGTGGGGACCGGTGACGTCGGGCACCAGGAAGTCGATGCCGGTGACCGGGATGCCGATCGCCCGGCTGGCCCGCACCGCGGCCTGCCCGATCGCGGGGTGCAGGCGGTCGGTGACGTCCTCGATGGTGCCGCCGGTGTGCAGGTTCGCCGTCCGCCGCACGCGCAGCCGCTCGCCGTCGGCCAGGACGTCATCCATGGCGTGACCGGCCGCCCGGACGACGTCGGTCGTGACGTCGTCCAGCGGGATCCGCGACTCCCCGCCGGTCGCCCGCTCGCGCCGCCGGCTGGTCTCGCGGACCAGCTGGGTGACCGTGCGGCGGCCGTCGCCGACCACCTCGGCCGGCCGGCGCACCGCGGCCGCGACGACCTCGTGGTCGATGACCACCACGCGCAGGTCCTCGCCGACCACGAGCTCCTCGACGAGCACGTCGGGGCAGAACAGCCGCGCCGCCGACACCGCCCGCTCGAGTTCCTCCCCGGTCGTGATGCCGACGGTGATGCCCTTGCCCTGCTCGCCGCGGGCGGGCTTGACCACCAGCTCACCGCACGCGGCCAGCAGGTCCCGCGCCGGGGCGAGGTCGTCCTCGGGCACGGTGGCGCCGCGGGGCACGGCGACGCCGGCGTCGGCCACGATGCGCCGGGTCACCCGCTTGTCGTCGCAGCGGCTCATCGCCACGGCGGTGGTGAACTCCGAGAGCGACTCGCGGGTGAGCACCCGCCGGCCCCCGAGGGAGAGCCGCAGCTCGCCGAACTCCGCGTCGGTCACCTCCACGCGGATGCCGCGGCGCAGCGCCTCGTCGGCGACGATCCGCGCGTAGGGGTTGAGCTCGTCCAGACCCGGCGGGCGGGCGGCGAACAGCGGCGTGTTGATGGGGTTCTTCCGCTTGACGCACAGCACCGGGGCGCGCACGAAGCCGAGCTTGCGGTAGAGCGCGATCGCCCCGCTGTTGTCGTGCATGACCGAGAGGTCGACGTAGGAGCGGCCGCGGCCGACGTAGCGCTCGGCCAGCACCCGCACCAGCGCCTCCCCGGTGCCGGGCGGGGCGCTCTGCGCGTCGACGGCCAGGCACCACAGGCTGGTGCCGCCCTCCGGGTCGCCGTAGGCGAGGACGTGGTCGACGCCGGTGACCGTGCCGACGACCCGGCCGGTGCGGGTGTCCTCGGCGACCAGGTAGGTGAAGCTGCGGGTGCGGTGGTTGGCCCACATGGTCTCCGGGTCGCCGGTCACCATGCCGTTGCGGGCGTAGATCTCGTTGATCGCCACCATGTCGTCCAGCGCGGTCACCGTGCGGACGAAGACGCCGCGGATCAGCTCGGGCCGGGAGCGGTAGCGGTAGAGGTCGAGCCGGTAGGTGTAGGAGGGGTCGATGAACAGCTCGTCGGGGGCCAGGCCGACGAGCACGTGCGGGTCGCGCGCGTAGATGCAGATGTCGCGCTGGCCGGCCCCCTCCGCCCGGAGCGCGTCGAGGATGTGCCGCATCTCGGCGAAGGTCTGGCCGAAGACCAGCCGGCCCCACGCCAGGTCGAGCACGACGTCGGTGTCCATCCCCTCCAGCTGGTGCTCGGAGGGCTCCTGCCAGCTGCGCCGGGTCAGGTCGGGCGTCGGCGACGCCGACGGGGGACGGCGGCGCAGTCCGGCGAGCCGGGGCGGTACCACGGGGCGCCCTCCTCAGACCCCGTGGTTCTGCAGCCAGAGCTCTAGCAGCCCGAGCTGCCACAGCTTGTTGCCGCGCAGCGGGGTGAGCTCCCCGTTGGGGTCGGCGAACAGCCGGTCCACGTACTCGGGCCGGAACAGCGCCCGTTCGCGCGCCGCCTCGCTGGAGAGCGCGTCCTTCACCAGGCCGAGCACCTTGCCCTCGAGGTGGGTGATCGCCGGCACCGGGAAGTAGCCCTTGGGGCGGTCGATGACCTCCGGCGGGATGATCCGGCGGCCGATCGCCTTGAGCACGCCCTTGCCGCCGTCGGCGAGCTTGAGCTCCGGCGGGCACCGGGCGGCGAGCTCGACCAGGTCGTGGTCGAGGAAGGGCACCCGCGCCTCCAGGCCCCACGCCATGGACATGTTGTCCACCCGCTTGACCGGGTCGTCGACGAGCATGACCTCGCTGTCGAGGCGCAGGGCGGCGTCGACGGCGGTCTGCGCACCGGCCCGGGACATGTGGTCGCGGACGAAGTCCAGGCTCGGGTCGCCGTCGAGGGCGTAGCGCTCGCCGACCAGCGCGCGCATGTCGTCGGCGCCGCGGTCGAAGAACGCCGCCGCGTAGCGCTCGACGGCCTCCTCGCGGTCGACGTCGGCCAGCGGGGGGTACCAGTGGTAGCCGGCGAACACCTCGTCGGCGCCCTGCCCGGACTGCACGACGCGGATCGACTGGCTCACCCGCTCGGAGAGCAGGTCGAAGGCGACGACGTCGTGGCTGACCATCGGCTCGGCCATGGCGCCGATGGCGTGGCCGAGCGCGGCGGCCAGCTCGTCGGAGGACACCCGGATGCGGTGGTGGTCGGTCCCGAACCGCTCGGCGATCACGTCGGAGTAGCGGAACTCGTCGCCCGCGTGCCCGCCGACGGTCTCGAAGCCGATGGAGTAGGTGGCCAGCCCGGTCTGCCCCTCCTGGGCGAGCAGCCCCACGATGAGGCTGGAGTCCAGGCCGCCGGAGAGCAGCACGCCCACGGGGATGTCGGAGACGAGGCGACGGCGGACGGCGACCCGCAGCGCCTCCTCGATCGCGTCCTCCCAGTCGCGGTTCGACCAGCCCTCGTGCTCGGCGCGCCGCTCGTAGGTGGGCTCCCAGTAGCGGCGCTCGGTGCTCGTGCCGTCGGCCTCGATCACGCGGACGGTGGCCGGCGGCAGCTTGCGGACGCCGTTGAGCAGCGTGCGCGGCGCCGGGACGACGGCGTGCCAGGTCAGGTAGTGGTGCAGCGCGACCGGGTCGATGGAGGTGTCGACGTCGCCGGCGCGCAGCAGGGCCGGCAGTGAGGAGGCGAACCGGAGCCGCCCCGGCGTCTCGGACAGGTAGAGCGGCTTGATGCCCAGCCGGTCGCGGGCCATGACCACCCGGCCGGTGTCGCGCTCGTGGATGACGACGACGAACATGCCGTGCAGGTGGTCGACGAAGTCGACGCCCCAGTGGTGGTAGCCCTTGAGCAGGACCTCGGTGTCGCTGGTGGAGAAGAAGCGGTAGCCGTGGCCCTCGAGCTCGGCGCGCAGCTCCTGGTAGTCGTAGATGCAGCCGTTGAAGACCGCCTCGAGGCCGAGCTCGCTGTCGACCATCGGCTGGGAGCCGCTGGCCGAGAGGTCGATGACCGACAGCCGCCGGTGGCCGAACGCCACCCGGCCGGAGCTCCAGTGGCCCTCGCCGTCCGGCCCGCGGGGGACCAGCGCCTCGACCATCCGCGCCACCGCGGTGGTGTCGGCCAGGGAGCCGTCGAACCTGATCTCGCCGGAGAGGCCGCACATGGGTTCGATCCAACCCCACGGGGGCGGCTCCCGCGACGCCTCGGGGGATTCGTTCCACGGACGTAACACGGCCCGGTTCCACGTGGAACCGGGGCGGCCCGGGTGGACCGGCGAGGCTCCCCCGGCGGCGCGTGCCGTCACCCGGTCGGCAGGGTGGCGGCGTGCACGCCGACCCGGAGGGACAGGCCCCCTGGGCCCTGCAGCTGGTCGCGCGCGTCGAGAGGGGCGCGCCGCCGACCCGGACCGCCGTCTGCGAGGCCGCGGCCGTCGCGGTCGTCCGGTTGCTCGCCGACGACCGGACGCGGCCCGGCGGCGAGTGGGCCGCGCCGGTCCGGCGGTGGACCGACGGGCGGACCCGCAAGCACTGCCGGCGGGCCCGGGGAGTGGCCTGGGAGCGGGTGCTGGCGCTGCCCGGCGTCACCGCGGAGGTGGCCGGCGCCGAGGTCCGCGCGCTCGTGCCGACCGCGACCGACGAGATCCCCCCGGAGGTCGCGAGGCTGCAGCTGTCCGGCAGCGAGCTCGACGACCCGGACGCGCGCCCGGCGGTCGACCCGGTGCCGGGCGGCCCGGTCGTGGTGTCGCTCTGCCCGGAGCCGTTCCTCCCGCTGGGCAAGGCCGCCGCGGCCTGCGGGCACGCCGCCCAGCTGACCGCCGCGCGGATGCCGGCGCAGCGACTGGCCGCCTGGACGGGCGCCGGCTTCCCGGTGGTCGTGGAGCACCCGCCCGCCCCGCGGTGGTCGCGGCTGCGGTCGACGGCCCCGGTCGAGATCGTCGACGCGGGGTTCACCGTGGTGGCACCCGGGACCAGCACGGCGCTGGCCCGCTGGGCGTAGGCCGCACCCGGCCGCCCGGCACTCACCGCGGCCCGGCCGGCGTCCCGGGGAGCGCGCCCGGGACCCCGGCGGCGGCTCAGGAGACGGCGGCCTCGATGTCGTCCATGACGAGGTCGGCCGCGATCGGGCCGGAGGCGCTGCTCCACACCGAGCCGTCGACCTCGGTGGTCGTGCCGTTCTGCACGGCGGCGAGCTGGGTGAAGGCCGGCTGCGAGCGGGCGGCCTCGAGCGCGCCGGTGCCGTCAGCACCGAAGGCGGCGAGGAAGAGCCGGCCGGCGTCGACCTGGGCCAGGTTCTCCAGCGACAGCGGGTCGCTGTGCGGCCGGGTGCCGAGGTCGGCCGCCTCCACCGGGGTGGCGCCGGCCGTCTGCAGCAGCGAGCCGGGCATGAGCGCGGAGTTCATGAGCACCGGGCCGGTGGCCATCCACCGCAGGACGGCGGCGCTGCCCTCGAGCGAGCCCGCCTCGGCCAGCGCCTCGGCGCGGCTGGTGACGTCGCCGAGCGCGGTGGTCAGCTCGTCGTCGGCACCGAGGGCCTCGGCGTAGGTGCGCAGCGGGGCCTGCCAGTCGCCGCCGGTGCTCGCCTCGGGCACCACGGTGGGCGCGATGGCCGTCAGCGCGTCGTACCGGTCCTGCGCCATGCCCGCCGAGGCGAGGATGACGTCGGGCTGCGCCTCCAGGATCGCCTCCAGGTTCGGCTCGTTCACCGTGGCGACGATCGGGATGCCGGCTGCCGCGTCCCCGAGGTAGGCCGGCGCGGAGTCGCCGCCCCGGCTGGCCGTCGTGCCGACCGGGGTGACCCCCACGGCGAGGGACACGTCGAGGGCGGACTCCGCCAGGGTGACCACCCGCTCGGGGTCCCCCGGCACGGTCACGTCGCCGAAGGCGGTGCCGACGGCGGTGTCCGCCGCTCCCGACGACGAGGACGACGAGGACGACGCGGAGGACCCGCCGCCGCAGGCGGAGAGGACGAGGGCGGCGGCGGCCATCGCCGCGGTGGGCAGGACCGGGCTCCGGCGGGCCACGGGCAGGTGGTTCACGGGGTTCCTCCACGGATCGGACGGCGCCGTCGGTCGGCACCGAGCCGTAGGTTAGCCTGCCCTAAGTACGGCTCCGCAGGGGCGGGCCGGGGGGAGGAGCGCCGTGGACCACCGCCTCGTGCTGCGCGGAGTGCTGCCCGCCGCAGCGGCACTCGGTCTGGCGGCCCTGGCCAGCCTGCTGCTCGGCGCGGGCGAGGTCGGGCCCACCCGGGCGCTGGCCGTGCTGGCCGGCGCGGGCGACGGCGACGCGTCCTTCGCCGTCCTGCAGCTGCGGGTGCCCCGGACCCTGGTCGCCGTCGCGGTCGGCACCGCCCTCGGGGTGGCCGGCGCCGTCCTGCAGACCGCCGCCCGCAACCCGCTGGCCGAGCCGGGCCTGCTCGGTGTCAGCGCCGGGGCCTCCTTCGCCGTCGTGCTGGTGATCGCGTCCGGCGCCAGTGCGGCGGCCCTGGGCCCGTGGGTCGCCGTCGCCGGAGCGGGGGCGGGGTGCCTGCTCGCGCTCGGCGCCGCCCGGCTGCGCGGCACCGGTGACGACCCGGTGCGGCTGGTGCTGGCCGGTGCGGCGCTGTCGGGGCTGCTCGGCGCGGCCACGTCCGTCCTGCTGGTGCTCGACCAGCGGACCGCCGACGAGGTGCGCTTCTGGACCGTCGGCTCGGTGGCCGGCCGCGACCTCGGCACGCTGGCCCAGGTGGGCCCGGTGCTGGCCGCGGGCCTGCTGCTGGCGCTGCTGGCCGCCCGGCCGCTGTCGGCCCTGGCCCTGGGGGACACGGTGGCCCGGGGCCTCGGGCACCGCCCGGCACGCACCCGCGGGGTCGCGATGACGGCGGTCGCGCTGCTGGTCGGGGGAGCGGTGGCCGCCGCCGGGCCGATCGCCTTCGTCGGGCTGGTCGTGCCGTTCCTGGCCCGCGCCCTGGTCGGCCCGGACCTGCGGCGGGTGCTGGCCGTGGCGGTCCTGCTGGGACCGGCCGTCGTGCTCGTCGCCGACGTCGCCTCGCGGCTGCTGGTGCGCCCGTACGAGATGCCGCTGGGCGTGGTGACGGCGCTCGTCGGCGCGCCGGTGCTGGTGGCCGTCGTCCGCTCGACCCGGATGCCGGCGCTGTGACCGCGGCCCCCGCCCGCACCGTCGCCGCACCCGTCCCCCGCGCCGCGCCGCCGGGGACCTGGCTGCTCGCCGCCGGCGGACGCTCGCTGCTGGTCGACCGCCGCGCGTTCCTCGCCGCGGCCGTGCTCGCGGTCCTGGTGCTCGTCACGGCGGCCGCGGCCCTGGCCACCGGCACCGCGTCGGTGCCGGTGGGCCGCACCCTGCCGGCGGTGCTCGGGATCGGCGAGGCCCGCGACGTGCTGCTGGTGCAGCGGCTGCGGCTGCCCCGGGTCGCCGCCGGGCTGGCCGTGGGGGCCGCACTCGGCACCGCCGGCGTGCTGCTGCAGACCCTGGCCCGCAACCGGCTGGCCACCCCCGACACCGTCGGCCTCAACGACGGCGCGACCGCGTTCGCGGTGGCCAGCGTGGTCGCGGTGTCGACGAGCGTCACGCCCTCGGCCTTCGCGCTCGTCGGCTCGGCCACCGCGGCGGCGCTGGCGATCGGGCTGGCCGGCGGGGCGGGCTCCCGCGGGTACCGCTTCCTCGTCGTCGGGCTCGGCGTGGGGGCCGCCCTGGGCGCCCTCACCCAGCTGATGCTCGCCCGTGCCGCGATCGACGACGCCAACGCGGCGTTCCCCTGGACCATCGGCAGCCTCAACAGCCGGTCGGCCACCTCGGTCACGGTGCTCGGGGTCGCGCTGGCCGTGGCGCTGCCGGTGGCGGTCGTGCTCGGCCGCCGGCTGCGGCTGCTGCGGCTGGCCGACCCCGTGGTGATCGGGCTCGGCTCCCGGGTGGGCCGGATCCGGCTGGCCGTGATCGCCACCGCGGTCGTCACCGCCGGGCTGGCCGTGGCCACCGCCGGCCCGCTCGGGCTGGTGGCCCTGCTGGCGCCGGAGATCGCCCGCAGGGCGGCGGGGCCGCGGGGGGTGCCGGTGGTCGGGACGGCACTGGCCGGCGCGCTGGTGGTGCTGCTGGCCGACCTGCTCGGGCGCACGGTGGCCGCGCCGCTGGAGCTGCCCGCCGGCCTGGTCACCGCCGTCGTCGGAGGGCCCTACCTGCTGTGGCTGCTGCTGACCACCCGCACGAGGAGGATGCCGTGAGCCTGCTGGAGGCACCGGGCGCCGAGCCCGCGGTCGAGACCGCCGACCTGGCCACCGAGCGCCTGGACCTCGGCTACGACGGCACCCGCGTCGTCCACGCCCTGGACCTGCGGCTCCCGCCCGGCCGGGTGACGGCGATCGTCGGACCCAACGGCTGCGGCAAGTCCACCCTGCTCGGGGCGCTGGCCCGCGTGCACGGCCCGCAGGGCGGCGCGGTGCTGCTCGACGGGCGGGACCTCGCGACGCTGCGCCCGCGGGACACCGCCCGGCGGATTGGGCTGCTGCCGCAGCAGGCCGAGGCGCCCGACGGGCTGACCGTCCGCGACCTGGTCCGCTACGGCCGGCACCCGCACCAGGGGCTGCTGCGGCAGTGGTCACCCGACGACGCCGCCGCGGTGCACCGGGCACTGACCGCCGCCGACCTGCTCGACCTCGCCGACCGGCCGCTGGACACCCTCTCCGGCGGCCAGCGGCAACGGGCCTGGATCGCGATGGTGGTGGCCCAGGAGACGGCGGTGGTGCTGCTCGACGAGCCGACCTCCGCCCTCGACCTCGGCCACCAGCTCGAGGTCCTGGACCTGGTGCACGACCTCGCCGCGCAGGGGCGCACCGTCGTCCTGGTCCTGCACGACCTGTCCACCGCCTGCCGGCACGCCGACCACCTGGTGGCGATGCGCGCGGGCCGGGTCGTCGCCGAGGGGCCGCCGGCCGACGTCGTCACCGCCGGCCTGGTGCGCGAGCTTTACGGCGTCGAGGCGGCCGTGCTGCGGGACCCGACGTCGGGGACGCCGGTGGTCTGCCCGGTCCGGCGGGTGGGGGACTGCTAGCCGGTCGAGCACCGCCGGCCGGTTGGGCACGACCGGCCCGGGGCAGGAGCGGCGGCATGCAGACACGCACACTGGGCCCGCTGTCCGTCCCGGCCATGGGGCTGGGCTGCATGGGGATGAGCGAGTTCTACGGCACAGGGGACCAGGCGGAGGCCGAGCGCACCATCCACCGCGCGCTCGACCTCGGCGTCACCTTCCTCGACACCGCCGACATGTACGGCCCGTTCACCAACGAGCGGCTGGTCGGCACGGCGATCGCCGGGCGCCGCGAGGAGGTGGTGCTGGCCACCAAGTTCGGCAACGAGCGCGGCGAGGACGGCTCCTCCCGGGGCATCAACGGGAGGCCCGACTACGTGCGGCAGGCGTGCGACGCCTCCCTGCAGCGCCTCGGCGTCGACGTCATCGACCTCTACTACCAGCACCGGGTGGACACGACGGTCCCCGTCGAGGACACCTGGGGCGCGCTCCGCGAGCTGGTCGAGGCCGGCAAGATCCGGTACGCGGGCATCTCCGAGGCCGCGCCGGAGACCATCCGCCGCGCGCACGCCGTCCAGCCCGTCGCCGCGGTGCAGACCGAGTACTCGCTGTGGAGCCGCGACCCCGAGGAGAACGGCGTCCTGGCGACGTGCGCGGAGCTCGGCATCGGGTTCGTCGCCTACTCGCCGATCGGCCGGGGCTTCCTGTCCGGGCAGATCCGCAGCGTCGAGGACCTCGCGCCCGACGACTTCCGCCGCCACAACCCGCGGTTCCAGGGCGAGGCGTTCGAGCAGAACCTGCGGCTGGTCGACCGGGTGCGCCAGATCGCCGACGAGAAGGGCGTGACGGCGTCGCAGCTGGCGCTGGCCTGGGTGATGGCGCAGAGCTCGCGGGACGGCGGGCCCTCCGTCGTCCCGATCCCGGGCACCAAGCGGGTGCGCTGGCTGGAGGAGAACGCCGCGGCGGCCGACGTCGCGCTCACCGACGACGACCTGCGCCGCCTCGACGAGGCCGCTCCCGTCGGTGCCGCGGCCGGCGACCGCTACCCCGACATGTCCACCGTGCACCGATGAAGGGCCACCGTGCCCCCCACCGCTCGCCCGCTCGCGGCGGGCCCCTGCACGGGGGCCGTCAGGCGACGGCGGCGCGGGGGGGCACGGGGACGGCGAGGCCGAGGACGTCGGCCACGTGCGCGCGGGCCGCGGCGGCCAGCCGGGCGCCGGTGTCGGCCCATGCGTCGCGGACGTCGCGGGCGGGCCAGCCGGGCGGCTGCAGGGCCGCGGGCAGCAGCGGGTCGCCGGCGAGCACCGCCCGGGTCTCGGCGCGCAGCCGCAGGTGCAGGCCGAGGGCGGCCGGACCGTCGGACGTGCCCGCCCCCCGCAGCCGCTCGAGCACCCGGGTCCAGCCGGCGGCCAGCCGGGGGAGGTCCCAGCAGCGGGCGGCCAGCTCGCGGTCGGTCAGCCGGGGGTCGGCGACCGAGGCGGTCAGCAGGTCGAGCCGGGAGGTCCGCTCACCGGCGAGCTCGGCGCGCACCTCGTCGAGGGCCGAGGAGTGCGGGGAGACCCAGGTGGCCGGGGCGAGCGGGCCGAACCCGGCCCGTGCCAGCCCCCGCCGGACGCGCTCGCGGGCGGTCCGGTCGGTCTCCGGGACGGAGTAGACGACCATCCGCCACTGCCCGTCCCACGGCGCGAGCCGGCGCTCGACCCGCTCCCGCTGCGCGGCGACCGCCTCCCGCAGTCCGGCCGCCGGCACGCACAGCGTCTCCCGTCCGCGGCGCACCGCCGTCAGCCAGCCCGAGCGCCGCAGGGCGGTCACGGCGACCCGGGTGCTGGGCTCGGCGACTCCGCAGGCGGCGAGCAGCTGGACCAGCGCCTGCAGCGGTACCGGGTCACCGGTCACGCCGTCCAGGTGCTCCGCACAGAGGTCGACCAGCAGGTCGCGGACGGTCATGCCCCCCTCACTACCCCGTGTCCGCCGGCTCTGCCCGCAGGCGCGGGATCATGGTCGGCGATGAACGCCACCCTCGCCTGGTCCGCGACGACGGTCGCCGTCCTCGTGGCGCTCGCCGGCCTGGCCTCGACGCTCGCCCGCCGGCGGATCGGCCTGCTGCACCTGGCCGGCGCCGCCGTCCTCGAGGTGCTGCTGGTCGTGCAGGCCGTCGTCGCCACGGTCGCGCTGGCCGGCGGTCAGCGGCCGCCGGAGACGGCGACCTTCGTCGGCTACCTCGCCGGCGTCGTGCTGCTGCCGGTGGCCGGGGTGCTCTGGTCGCGCACCGAGCCCAGCCGCTGGGCGGGCACCGTGCTGGCCGTGACCGGCCTGGTCACCGCTGTGATGATCTGGCGGCTGGTGCAGCTGTGGGAGGCCCCCGGTGCGTGAGCCGGCCGGCACGGCACCCGGCGGGACGGCGGCCGGGCCCGGGCGGGTGCTGGTCGCCGTCTACGCGCTCTTCGCCCTGGCCGCCGGGGCCCGGGCGGCCGTCCAGCTGAGCACCCGCTTCTCCGAGGCGCCGGTCGCCTACCTGCTCTCCGCCCTGGCCGCGGCCGTCTACGTCGTGGCGACCGTGGCGCTGGCGCGCGGCGGACGCCGGGTGGCGCTGGCCGCCATCACCGTGGAACTGGTCGGCGTGCTCGTGGTGGGCACCCTGTCGCTGGCCGACCGCGCGGCCTTCCCCGACGAGACGGTGTGGTCGGCCTACGGCCGCGGCTACGGCTTCGTGCCGCTGGTGCTCCCGGTCCTCGGCCTGCTCTGGCTCCGCCGCACCGCCCGCGCCGCGTCGCACTGAGGAACCGGACCGGGCCGACCCGGGGCGCCCGCACTCCTCAGAAGTCGCCGCCGCCGAAGTCCCCGCCGAAGTCGCCACCGCCGAAGTCCCCGCCGCCGAAGTCGCCGCCGCCTCCGTAGTCGCCGCCGTCGCCGTAGCCGCTGTCGGCACCACCGGCGAAGTCGGCGTTCGGGTCGCCGCCGTAGCCACCGTCGGCCGCCGCGTAGTCACCGCCGCCGTCCCCACCACCGTCACCGGTGTCGGCGCCGTCGGCGTACCCCTCCGCGTAGGCCTCCTCGTCCCCGCCGCCGAAGAGCCCACCGTCGCCCAGGCCGGTGTCGAACAGGGCGTCGGCCACCGCGGTGCCGATGACCAGGCCGCCGACGGTGCCGAGCAGGCTGCCGCCGATCGAGCTGCCGAGGCCGCCCATGCGGGGCCCGTAGCCCCCGCCGTAGCCCCCGCCGTAGCCGTAGCCGCCCCCGCCGTAGCCGCCCCCGCCGTAGCCGGGCCCGTAGCCCCCGCCGCCGTAGCCGGGCCCGTAGCCCCCACCGCCGAAGCCGCCGCCGAAGGCCCGCTCCAGCGTCCCGGGCTGGCGCAGCTCGGCGCGGGTGGCCACCCGGGCGAGGGTGTGCGGGTCGTCGGCCCGGGGCCGCTCGGACGCCGGGACCGCGGCCGCGAGCTGGGTGAGCACCTCCTGCCGCTGCTGCTGGGTGAGCTGGGAGAAGGCCTCGGCGTGCGCCTGCTCGATCTGGTCGGGCGGCGCGGTGCGCAGCAGGTAGCGGTAGCGCTCGATGGCCTGCTGGTCGTCCAGCGGCGCCCGCTGCCGGGCGGCGGGTGGGGGCGGTGGCGACGCGTACCCGTCGTAGCGGGGCTCCGGTGCGCGGCGCCGGCCGAAGAGCCGGTCGAGCAGTCCCATGTCGTCTCCCTCCCGAGATCGTCTCCGGGGGAGTGCCCGCCCGGGCGCGTCGCACACCTGGGCGACACCCGCCGCACCGCCCACCCGCGCGGGTGACCGCCCCGCGGGTGGCCTCCCGGGAGCGGCGGACGCCGGTCCTGCGCCCCTGGTTTAAATTCGTTGTGTGCGACCGGAGACGGAGCGGCCCAGGGGCTCGACGGCTCCTCCCGACCTCCTCGGCTCCCTGCTCGACCCGGCCACCACCGCGGACGGCGTCCCGGCCGCGACCCGGGCGGCCGTGGCCGAGGCCACCTCCCCGGCCGGGGACGGCGACCGGCAGGCCGGTGTCGTGAGTGCCGCCAGCGCCGTCGTCTCCCGCGAGGACGGCCACGCCTCGACGGCCCTGCCGGCCGTGCTCGCCGACGTCCCCGTCGCCGTCCTCCTCATCGACCAGGAATCCGGGTCGGTCACCTACGCCAACACCGCCGCGGTGGAGATGGCCGGCAACGTGCACCTCCCGGTCGACATCGACACCTGGGGCGCCTCCGTCGGGCTCACCGACCTCGCGGGCGCCCCCCTCGCGCGGAGCACCGGCCCGCTGTCGCTGGTGGCGCAGGGGCTGCCGGTCACCGGTGAGGCGGTCCGCCTGTCACCGGCCCGTGCCCGCGACGCCGACGCCGGCGCCGACGGCGGCGACCGGCTGCTGTGGGTCACCGGCTTCCCGCTGTCCCAGCCCCGCAGCACCCAGCAGCTGTCGCTGGTCGTCTTCCTCGAGGTCGAGGGCGTCAGCGGCCGCGGCGACGCGGAGGCCGAGCTGCAGGCGCTGCGCGAGCGGGCCGTCGTCGCCACCGACATCGCCTTCACGATCACCGACCCGCGCCAGCCGGACGACCCGCTGGTCTGGGTCAACCCCTCCTTCACCCGCATCACCGGGTACTCCTACGAGGAGTCGGTGGGCCGCAACTGCCGGTTCCTGCAGGGCCCGGCCACCGATCCGGCCGCCGTCGCCGCGATCCGGACGGCGCTGCACGCCCGCGAGGCGGTGACCGTCACGCTGCTCAACCACCGCCGCGACGGCACCGCCTTCTGGAACCAGCTCTCGATCAGCCCGGTCTTCGACGGGGACGGGGAGCTGGTCAGCTTCGTCGGTGTGCAGACCGACGTCACCGAGCGGGTGCGGGTCGAGTCCGAGCGCGAGGCCGCCTTCGCCGCCGAGCAGGCCGCCCGGCAGGAGGCCGAGCAGGCCCGGGCGATCGCCGAGCGGGCGCAGCGGGGGGCCGAGGAGGCCCAGGGCCGGCTGGCCCTCATGGCCGAGGCGACCAGCTCGCTCATCGCCACGCTCGACGCCGACGACCTGCTCGACCGGCTGGCCAGTCTGTGCGTGCCGACGCTGGCCGACTGGGTGGTGGTGACCGTCGTCGACGAGTCCGGTGACGTGCAGCAGGTGGTCTCCCGCGACCGCGAGCACCTGCGCACCGAGCTGCGCCGCTCCGACGCCGGGCACGCCCTGCGGCTGCCTGTGGGCTCCCCGAGCCAGCGCGCGATCACCGGGTCGCGGACGGTGCTGGTCGAGCGACTGCCCGGCCACCTCGACGACACCATCGCCTCGCCGGTGGCCCGGGAGATCGCCGGACGGCTGGGCGCGGCGTCGGCACTCAGCGCGCCGATGGTCGCGCGCCGCCGCACCCGCGGGGCGATCACCCTCGTGCGCACCTCGCCGCACCGGCCCTTCACCCCGGAGGACGTCGGCCTGGTCGAGGACCTCGCGCAGCGGGCCGCGCTGGTGATGGATAACGTGCGGCTCTACCAGCAGGAGCACGCGGTCGCCGACACGCTGCAGCGCTCCCTGCTGCCGCACCTGCCCGACATCCCCGGGCTCACGGCGGCCGCGCACTACGTCAGCGCCTCGACCGCCACCGACGTCGGCGGGGACTTCTACGACCTGCTGCAGCTGCCCGACGGGTCGGTCGGGATGGTGGTCGGCGACGTCGTGGGCCACGACATCGTGGCCGCGGCGGCGATGGGGCACCTGCGCGGGCTCATCCGCGCCTGCCTGTGGGACGCCCCCGACCCGCACCCCAGCACCGTGCTCACCCGGATCGACCGGCTGGTGCAGGGTCTGCAGGTGGCCCCCCTGGCCACGATGGCCTACCTGCACGCCGTGCCCCCGGCCGAGCCCGGCGGTCCGTGGCGGGCGCGGCTGGCCAACGCCGGGCACCCGCCGCTGCTGCTGCGCTCGCCGGACGGAGCGGTGCGGCCCATCGACGGCGTCACCGGCCTGCTCGTGGGCGTCGACGTCGACGCGCGGCGGACCGCCCTCCCCGTCGACCTGCCGGCCGGGTCGACGGTCCTCGGCTACACCGACGGCCTGGTCGAGACGCCCGGCTCCGACCTCGACCAGGGCATCGCCGCGCTGGTCGAGCGGCTCTCGGCGACGCCGGTCGACGCCTCCCCGCGCGTGCTCTGCGACGCCGCGGTCAGCGGCACCCTCGACGGCCGTGACGACGTCGCGCTGATCGCCGTCCGCTTCGAGTGAGGGCCCCTCTGCCCCCCACCGCTCGCGAGCTCGCGGCGCCCTCAGCAGAGGGGCCGGGAACGACGGCGGGGCTGCGGTCAGGCGCCGCTGTGCTCCGCGAGGCCGTAGCGGCCCCGGTGGAAAAGCAGGGGCCGGCGGTCGGGGTCGGCGCCCAGGTCGAGCACGCGGGCGGCGACGATCGTGTGGTCGCCGCCGTCGTACTCGGCCCACAGCGCGCAGTCGATCCAGGCGACGACGTCGTCGAGGACCGGCGAGCCGTGCGGGCTGGGCCGCCAGGGGACGCCGGCGAACTTGTCGCTGCCCGAGCGGGCGAAGGCCGCCGAGAGCCCCGACTGGTCCTCGGCGAGCACGTTGACGCAGAACCGGCCGATGTCGCGCAGCCGGGGCCAGGTGCTGGAGGTGCGCGCGGGCGCCAGCGCCACCAGCGGCGGGTCGAGCGACAGGGAGCTGAACGACTGGCAGGTGAACCCGATCGGAGCCTCGCCGGTGCTCGCCGTCACCACGGTGACGCCGGAGGCGAAGTGCCCGAGGACGTCGCGCATGACCTGCGGGTCGACCGCCTCGCGCGCCCCGTCGTCGCTCACGCCGGGTTCCCCGCGGCGGCGCGCGGCACCGAGCGGCCCCCGGCCCGGTACAGCGAGCTCGGCAGCTCGTGGCCCACGGCCTGCTCGGTGACCCGCGCCGCGGCCAGCAGTGCGTCGAGGTCGATCCCGGACGTCACGTCGGACTCCTCCAGCCAGTAGACGAGCTCCTCGGTGGCGATGTTGCCGCTGGCGCCGGGCGCGAACGGGCACCCGCCGAGCCCGCCGATCGAGGCGTCGAGCTGGGTCACGCCGGCCTGCACGGCGGCCAGGGCGTTGGCCTGCCCGGTGCCGCGGGTGTCGTGGAAGTGGACGGCCACCGGCGTCCCGGGGCAGGCCCGACGGACGGCGTCGAGCAGCCGCACCACCCGCGCCGGCGTCGTCGTCCCGATGGTGTCGCCGAGGCACAGCGCGTCGGCGCCGGCGGTGACCGCCGCCCGGCAGACGTCGACGGTGCGCGCGATCGGCGTGCGCCCGTCGAACGGGCAGTCCCAGGCCGTGGCGACGACGAGCTCCAGCGAGCCGCCGGCCCCGTGCGCGAGGGCCGCGACCTCCCCGACGCCGGCGAGCGCCTCGGCGGTGGAGCGGCCGGCGTTGGCGCGGCTGTGGCCGTCGGCGGCCGAGACGACCAGCTCGAGGTCGGCCAGGCCGGCGTCGACCGCGCGGACCGCGCCGCGGGGGTTGGCCACCAGCGCCGACCAGTGCACGCCCGGCCACCGGGACAGCTCGGCGGCGACCCGGTCGGCGTCGGCCAGTGCCGGGACCGCCTTCGGCGAGACGAACGAGGTCACCTCGATGCGGCGCACGCCGGTGGCCACCAGCGCCTCCAGCATGGCGAGCTTGGCCTCCAGCGGGACCGGCGCCTCCAGCTGCAGGCCGTCGCGCATGCCCACCTCGCGGACGTCGACGGCCGCCGGGAGCACCAGGTCGAAGTCGGTCGGCACGGCTGTCCTCCTCGTCACCTGCGCGGATCCCCGCGCCCGCTGCCCATCCTGCCCCGACGCCAGGTTCCACGTGGAACCCGAGCGGGAATGGAGGGATGACCGGGGCGCCGTCCCGGGTTCGGGATCATGGGTGGGGGAGGAACGGAGTGGACCGTGTTCGAGAGCGAGGCCGTGGACGTCCTGCCGCCCGCCGATGTCGGCAGCGCCTTCACGAACTCGCCCATGGGCGTCGCCCTGGCCACGCCCAGCGGGGTGGTCCTCGCGGCCAACGACGCCCTGGGTGAGCTGCTCGGCGTCCCCGCGGAGGAGCTGCGGGGCGTGACGCTGTTCGCCTTCACCCACCCCGACGACCTGGCCGGCGCGACGGCCGCCTGCCGCGAACTGCAGGTGAGCCACGGCCGGATGCGGCACGAGTCCCGGATGCGGCGCCCCGACGGTGACACGGTCCCGGTCCAGGTGACGTCGTCGTGGGTGGACGGCGCGGCCGAGGACGGGTCCCCGCACCTGGTGATGGTGGTCGAGGACGTCACCGAGCGGAAGGCGCTGGAGGCGCGGCTGCTCCACCTCTCGGCACACGACCCGCTCACCGGGCTGCCCAACCGGCTGCTGTTCCGCGACCGGCTGCGGCACGCGCTCGAGCGGGGCCACCGCGAGCACACGCCGACCTGCGTGCTGGTGCTCGACCTCGACGGCTTCAAGGCGGTCAACGACGAGCACGGTCACCCCACCGGCGACGCCGTCCTCGTGGCGGTGGCTGAGCGGCTGACCGGCGTGCTGCGCGCCAGCGACACCGCGGCCCGGCTGGGCGGCGACGAGTTCGCCGTCGTCTGCGAGAACACCGAGCGCGCCGACGCCGAGCACCTCGCCGCGCGGCTGCGGGAGGTGCTGCCGCGCACCCTCACCCCCGCCGGGACGACCGTGGAGGTGGGGCTGAGCATCGGCATCGGCTCGATCGACGGCGGGAGCGACCCCGAGCACGCGCAGGACGCGGTGGTCCGCGAGGCCGACGCGGCGATGTACGCCGACAAGGCCCGCCGCCGGTGAGGTCCACCGGCCGCCGACCCCGGCCGGGTCAGCGGCCGGTGAACGTCCAGCTGACCGTGGCCGGCAGGCGCGCGAACACCGCGGTGAGCACCGGCAGCGGCAGGGCGGCGGCCAGGAAGAACAGGGACACCGGGGCCGTCAGGCCACCGGTGACGAAGCCGAGCACCGCCGCGGTCAGCGCCGCCCCGGGCCGGCCGGGCCCGTCGGGCCACGAGGGCGGGCCCGCGGGGCCGCCCCGGCCCGGTCCGGCTCGGTGTCCGGGTGGCAGGCCGTACCCGGGCGGGGGCGCGTACCCGGACGGCGGCCCGTACGGCTGCCGGCGACCCCGTCACCGGGCCGTGTGGCTCGCCCGGACGGGTCAGTCCCGGTCCGGGCCGGACCCGCCGTCCCAGCGGCCGACGACGTCGGTGAAGGCGGCCGCGGCCTGCTCCAGCTCGGCGAGCTCGACGTACTCGTCCCGCGCGTGCATCACCGCGGGCGTACCCGGGCCCCAGACGACGACCGGGGCGCCGCCGACCACCCGGACCAGCACCGAGGCGTCGGTGAAGTAGGTGGCCGGCGTGGTGAGGACCGGCGCGGGCAGGGTGGCCACCCACGGGTCGTCGGCCGGCGTCCCGACCGGCGGGAGGTCCACGCGCACCTCGACGTCGGCCACCTCCGGCTGCGCGCGCCACCACGACAGCAGGTCGCCGCCCTCGGTGACCGTGCGCATGTCGACGACCACCTCGGCGCGGTCGGGGACGACGTTGGGGACCGTGCCGCCGGAGACGACGCCGGGGTTCCAGGTCTCGGTGCCGAGGAACGGGTGGGTGCGGAAGGGCAGGGCGGAGCCGGCCCGGGCGAGGACGGCGGCCAGGTCGAGCACCGCGTTGTGCCCGCGCTCGGGGGTGCTGCCGTGCGCGGCCCGCCCGGCGGTGCGGACGGCGAGCCACAGGGCGCCCTTGTGGCCGAGCACGACCTGGTTGCCGGTGGCCTCGGGGACGACCACCGCACCGACCGGCAGGTCGGCCACGGCGGCCGCGGCCGCGGCGGCGCCCCTCGACCCGACCTCCTCGTCGCTAGTGAGCAGCAGGGCGACCGGCGTCTGCGGGTCGGCGGCCGCGAGGGCGGCGACGGCGGCGACCACCCCGGCCTTCATGTCGCTGCCGCCGCGCCCCCAGACCCGGCCCCCGTCGAGCTCGGCGCCGAAGGGGTCCCTCGCCCACGCGCCGGCGTCGGGCACCGGGACGGTGTCGACGTGGCAGGCCAGCAGCAGCTGCCCCCGGCCGGGGTCGGCGGGTGTCCGCAGCAGCCGCCACGGGTGGTCGGGGTCGCGGCCCTCGGTGACCAGCAGGTGCGGGGACCGCCCCTGCAGCACCTCGGTGAGGACGCCGAGGAGGTCCTGCTGGGCCGCGGCGTCGCCGGAGACGGTGGTGCGGCCGACCAGCTCGCGCACCAGGGCGGTCGTGTCCAGGGCAGGTCCGGCGGTCGTCATCCCCCGATCGTGCTCCGGCACCCCGGAGGCGGCACGCGGGCGACTCCCCGGGCGCCCGCCCGGCTCAGCCGCCGAGCGCGGCGCCAACGACGGCGCGAGCCTCCTCCTGCACGCGGGCGAGGTGGTCGGGGCCCTTGAACGACTCGGCGTAGACCTTGTAGACGTCCTCGGTGCCCGAGGGCCGGGCGGCGAACCAGGCGTTCTCGGTGACCACCTTGAGGCCGCCGAGCGAGGCCCCGTTGCCCGGCGCCTCGGTCAGCTTCGCGGTGATCGGCTCGCCGGCCAGCTCGGTGGCGCTGACGTCGGACGGCGACAGCTTGCCCAGCGCCGCCTTCTCCGCTCGCGTCGCCGGGGCGTCGACCCGGGCGTAGGCCGACTCCCCGTACCGCGCGACCAGCTCGGCGTGCAGCTGCGCCGGCGAGCTGCCGGTGACCGCCTGGATCTCGCTGGCCAGCAGGGCTAGCAGGACGCCGTCCTTGTCCGTCGTCCACACCGCGCCGTCGCGACGCAGGAACGACGCCCCGGCCGACTCCTCGCCGCCGAAGCCCACCGTGCCGTCGAGCAGGCCGGGCACGAACCACTTGAAGCCGACCGGCACCTCCACCAGGCGCCGGCCCAGCCCCTCGACGACGCGGTCGATGAGCGAGGAGGACACCAGCGTCTTGCCGACGGCGACGTCGGCGCCCCACTGCGGCCGGTGCGCGAAGAGGTAGGAGATGGCGACGGCGAGGAAGTGGTTGGGGTTCATCAGCCCGGCGTCGGGGGTGACGATGCCGTGCCGGTCGGCGTCGGCGTCGTTGCCGGTGGCGACCTGGAACTCCTCACGGCGACCGATCAGCGAGGCCATCGCCGACGGCGACGAGCAGTCCATCCGGATCTTGCCGTCCCAGTCCAGCGTCATGAACCGCCACGTGGGGTCGACCAGCGGGTTCACCACGGTGAGGTCGAGGCGGTGCCGCTCGGCGATCGCCGCCCAGTAGTCCACCGACGCGCCGCCCAGCGGGTCGGCGCCGATCCGCACGCCGGCGTCGCGGACGGCGTCGAGGTCGAGCACGGCCGGCAGGTCGTCGACGTAGGTGCCCACGAAGTCGTACCGCTGCGCCGCGGCGTGCGCCCGGGGGAACGGCACCCGCCGGACGCCGTCGAGCCCCGCCGCGAGCAGCTCGTTGGCCCGGTCGGCGATGACCGTCGTGGCGTCGGTGTCGGCCGGGCCGCCCGAGGGCGGGTTGTACTTGAACCCGCCGTCGCGGGGCGGGTTGTGCGACGGGGTGACGACGATGCCGTCGGCCAGCCCCGTGGAACGCCCGCGGTTGGCGGTGAGGATCGCGTGGCTGACCGCCGGGGTGGGCGTGTACCGGCCGGCGGCGTCGACGAGCACGGTGACGTCGTTGGCGGCCAGCACCTCCAGCGCGCTGGCCCAGGCCGGCTCGGACAGCGCGTGGGTGTCGCGGCCGAGGAACAGCGGGCCGTCGTACCCCTGCTGCGCCCGGTACTCGCAGATGGCCTGCGTGGTGGCCAGGATGTGCGCCTCGTTGAACGCGGTGTCGAACGAGGACCCCCGGTGCCCGGAGGTCCCGAACGACACCCGCTGCCCGGCGTCGGCCGGGTCGGGCACCAGCGTGTAGTAGGCGGTCACCAGCGAGGCGACGTCGACCAGGTCGGCGGGGGTCGCGGGCTGGCCGGCACGGGGATCGGTCACGGCGTCGATCCTGGCCCGGCACCACCGCGGGTGGCGACCCGGGCCTCACCCCACCCGGGCGGTGGACCGGCGCACCCGCAGGCCGTCGAGCAGCAGCCCGGTGGCCAGCGCGGCGCCGGCGCCCTCCCCGGCCCGCAGCCGCAGGTCCAGCAGCGGCTCCAGCCCCAGCGCCTGCAGCACCAGGTCGTGCCCGCGCTCGCGGCTGCGCTGCCCGGCGACCAGGCAGGCCTGGGCCCCGGGTTCGAGCAGGACGGCGGCCAGCGCGGCCACCGAGACGGCGAACCCGTCGAGCACCACGGCGGTGCCGGCCCCCGCGGCGCCGAGCACCACACCGGCGAGCACGGCCAGCTCCGGGCCGCCGAGCTCGGCGAGCGCGCGGGCGGGGTCCAGCCCGCCGCCGGCGCGGGCCACGGCGGCGGCGACCACGGCGCGCTTGCGCTCGAGCACGTCGCTGTCGGCGCCCGCGCCGAGGCCGGTCACCTCCGCGGGGTCGGCGCCGAGCAGCCCGGCGGTCAGCGCCGCGGCGACGGTGGTGTTGCCGACGCCGGCCTCGCCGAGGGCGGTGAGCCCGGGCTGGGCGGCGCCCAGGGCCCGCCCGGCGTCCAGCAGCCGTGTCACGTCGGCCGCGGTCAGGGCGGGGGAGGAGGCGAGGTCGCCGCGGGGGCCGGCCGGGCGGGCGTCGACCGCGCCGGGCAGCGGGTCGCCGGCCACCCCAGCGTCGACGACGACGGTCGCCAGCCCGGCCGCGGCGGCGGCGGTCGCGCCCACCGACACCCCGGCCAGCGCCGCGCGGGCGACGTCGCGGGTGACCCGGACCTCGTAGGCGGAGACGCCGAGCCCGGCGACCGGGTGGTCGGCGGCGGCGAGGACGAGCGTGCCGCCGGTGACCCCGCCCCGGCCCAGGGCCACGACCCGGTCCACCGCGCGGTCGAGGACGCCGAGGGAGCCCGGCGGGGTGAGCAGCCGGTCGGCCTGGTCGCGGGTGCCCACGACCGCCTCGCGGCCGGGCGCGCGCAGGTGCGACGGGGGAGCGGCCGGGCCGCCGTCGTCGGCCGGCCAGCGGTCCTCGACGACGACGGCCGACAGCGGCAGCCGCCGCGACCAGCCGGCCCGCTCCAGGCCGGGCGCGGGCGGGCGCTCGTCGGGCCAGCCCAGGCACAGCCAGCCGAGCGTGGCCACGCCCTCGGGCAGGCCGACCAGCCCGGCGAGCTCCTCGGGGCGGAACAGCGTCACCCAGCCCATGCCCAGGCCCTCGGCGCGGGCGGCCAGCCACAGGTTCTGGATCGCCGCCGCGCAGCTCCACAGGTCGGCGTCGGGGAACGTGGCCCGCCCGAGCACGCCGGCCGCCGCCGTCCGCCGGTCGCAGCAGACGACGATCCCCAGGGGCGCCTCGCGCACGCCCTCGAGCTGCAGGTCCAGCAGCCGGCGGGCCGCGTCGGGCTCGAGCTGCGCGGCCTGCCGCAGCCGCTCGCGGTCGGTGAGGACGGCGGCCCGGTCGCGCGTGGCGGGGTCGCGGACGACGACGAAGCGCCACGGCTGGCTGTGCCCGACCGACGGCGCGGCGTGCCCGGCGGCCAGCACCCGCTGCAGGACGTCGTCGGGCACCGGGTCGGGGCGGTAGCGGCGGACGTCGCGGCGGGCGGCGACCACGGCGTAGAGGCCGTCCCGGGCCTGGGGCATGGCCCAGCCGGCGGGGTCTCCGGCGCGCTGCGCCGCCGAGGTCGCGTCACCGACCAGCGGCACCGGCCGCGGCCACCCGGGGGAGGGCGCCGTCATCGGCTCTCCTCCCGTCCGCCGCTGGAACCGGGCCCGGCTCCGGGCCGGGCCGGGGACCGACTCTAGCCAGGGACCCGGGAACGCCGACGGGCGCCGCGGACCTCCCCGTGGATGGTCCGCGACGCCCGTCGTCCCCGCCGCCGCCCGCCGCCGGGCACGTCCGCGGATGTGCCCGGCGGTCGGGTCAGTAGCGGAAGCGCTGCACCAGCTCCTGCAGCCCGCCGGACATGCGGGCCAGCTCCTCGGCCGCCGTGCGGGTGCGTGCGACGCCGGCGGCGGTGGCCGACGCGGCCTGGGCGACGCCGCTGATCGTCCCGGCGATGCGGCCGCTGCCGGTGGCGGCCTCGGCGACGCTGCGGTTCATCTCGGCCGTCGTCGCGCCCTGCTCCTCCACCGCCGAGGCGATGGTGAGCTGGAAGTCGTTGATCTGGCCGATGATCGCGGCGATCCCGCTGATCGCGGTGGTCGCGCCGGCGGTGTCGGCCTGGATGGCGTCGACCCGGCGGGCGATGTCCTCGGTGGCCTTCGCCGTCTCCTGGGCCAGCTCCTTGACCTCGTTGGCGACGACCGCGAAGCCCTTGCCGGCCTCACCGGCGCGGGCGGCCTCGATGGTGGCGTTGAGGGCCAGCAGGTTGGTCTGCTCGGCGATCGAGGTGATGGTCTTGACGACCTCGCCGATCTGCTGGGAGGAGGCGCCCAGCTTGGCGACGGTCCGGGTGGTCTGCTCGGCGGCCTGGACGGCGGACCCGGCGACGCGGGCGGCCTCGGAGGCGTTCTGGGCGATCTCGTTGATGGAGGCGCCCATCTCCTCCGACCCGGAGGCGACGGTCCGCACGTTGGAGGAGATCTGCTCGGCGGCCGCGGCGACGGCCCCGGCCTGGGCCGCGGCCTCCTCGGCGCTGCCGGCGATGACCTCCGAGGAGCCGCTGAGGCGCGGGCGGCGGTGGCGAGGGCGGCGGCGGACTCGGCCGTCGAGGCGACGGTGGTGCGCAGGCTCTGCGCGGCCTCGTTGAGGGCGCCGGCCATCTGGCCGACCTCGTCGCTGCCGGAGACCTCCACCCGGGTGGTGAGGTCACCGGCGGCCATCGCGACCAGGCCGTCGCGGACGGCGGTCACCGGGCGGACGACGAGCCGGGCGACGAACCAGCCCAGCGCCAGGGCGGCGGCCAGGCCGAGGCCCAGGACCACCCAGACCCGCGTGCGGGCGTGCTCGTAGGTGGCCTGCGCGTCGGCGATGGTGGCGGCGTTGGCCCGCTCGGCCTCCTCCAGCCGGGTCAGCGCCTCGTTGAGGGCGACGGCCGCGGGCTTGACCTGGGTGGTCCGCAGGGTCAGGAAGTCCTGCATCCGGCCGGGGGTGTGGGCCAGGACGAGCAGGTCGCCGCCGACGATCTGCTCGTAGGTCTGCCACGACTCGGTGAGGACGTCGACGTCCTCCCGCTGGGCGTCGGTCAGGGTGCTGCCGCCGGCGTAGGCGGCCACGGCGGCGTCCATGGTCTCGACGTCGGCGAGGTAGGCCTGGTGCTCGACGTCCTCGGCGCCCTTGGGCAGCACCTCGTCGGCGAGGGCGTCGACCCGCGTCTGTAGGAAGGCCCGCCGGATCTCGGCCAGCTGCACCGACGGCACGAGCGCCTCGTCGTGCACCTGCTCACTGCGCTCGGCGAGCGCGGCCAGCTGCGTCAGGGCGAGCAGCCCGACGACGAGCGCCACGACGCAGGCCACGGCGACGGCGGTGAGCACCTTGACGCGCAGCGGCAGGGAGAGCAGGACGGAGGAGGCGGACAGCCGCACGGGGCACCTTGGGAGCGGGATGACAGCAGCCCTCCGGGTTTCGACCGCTGGCGTCTCGTGTCAAGCCGAGGGCGGACCCGTCCTCCGCAGCCGGGCCGGCGCGCGCCGGGTCCAGGCCTCCTCGAGCAGGTCGGTGACCAGGCCCTCGTCGGCGGCGGCGAGGTCGACGCGGACGCCGGAGAGCCGTCGTCCCCACCACAGCAGCGCGCAGGCGCCGCCCTCCGCGGCCCGGGCCTCCGACTCCCCGACGAGCACGTGCAGCGCGCCGTCGTCCCACAGGGTGGCCAGGACGCTGCTGCCCAGCCGGAAGGACGGGCGGCCGTGGTGGTCGGCCTCGGTGACCTCCGGGAGGGCGAGGGCCAGGCCGCGGACGTCGTCCGGCGTCACGGCCGCGGCGCCCCGCGGTAGTCGCCGACGCTCCAGCTGTTGTCCTCCGGGTCGCGCACGGAGAACTCGCGGGCGCCGTAGTCGGTCTCCTGCAGCGGCCGGGTGACCTCCGCGCCGGCCGCCTGCACCCGCGCCCACACGCCGCCGACGTCGTCGGTGACCAGGTAGGCGCCGGTGGCGCCGGGCCGGACCGGCCAGCCGCCGTCCTCGCGGACCGAGCCGAGCATCACGCCGCCGCCGGGCGGCCAGGCCAGCTCGGCGTGGCCGACCAGGTCGCCGTCGGGGACGACGAGGGTCTCGGTGAAGCCGAGGACGTCGACCAGCCAGCGGATGAGGGCGGGGGCGTCGGCGGCGCGGAAGGCGGGCCAGACGGTGGGAGCGGGGGTGCGGTCCGGTGTCGTGGTCATGCCGCCGACCCTGCCGCGCCGGGCGGGGTGCCGTCTTGGACGAACCCGATCTCCGCGGCCAGCCAGCGCAGCGGCGGCAGGCCGCTGAACGCGCGCCAGTCGCGGGTCAGGTGGGCCTGGTCGGCGAACCCGGCCGCGGCGGCGAGGCCGGCGAGGTCGGGGCGGCGCCCGGACGCGACGCGCGCGGCCAGCACCCGGCGGGCGCGGTCGAAGCGGACCACCCGGGCCGCCTCCTTGGGGCCCAGGCCGGTCTCGGCGCGGAAGCGGACGGTGAGGTGGCGCTCGGACCAGCCCACCCGGCGGGCGAGCTCGGCCACCCGCAGCCGCCCGCCGCCGGCCAGGGTGAGCCGCCATGCCTCGGCGACCTCCGGCGCGGGCCCGCCGTCCCCCGCGACCCGGCGGAGGACCTGCTCGGCGGCGGCGAGGCGGGCCGGCCAGCCGTCGGCGGCGCGCACCCGGTCGACCAGCTCGGTACCGACCGGTCCGAGGGCGTCGGCGAGGTCGACGTCCAGGGCGGCGAGCTCCCCGGCGGGCACGCCGAGCAGCCGCCGGGCACCGAGCGGGGTGAGGTCGAGCTGCAGGCCGGCCTGGCGGCCGGGGTGGCGGAGGAGCGCCGGGGTGGTGTGCAGGCCGCCGAGCAGGGCGTCGTAGCGGCCCGGCGCCTGGGCGGGGTCGGGGTGGGCGGCGACGTCGAGCGGGTCGTCGAGGGTGACGACGAGCGTGAGCGTGGGGGAGGGCAGGCCCCGGTGGACGCCGGGCGGCATCCCCTCCTGCCGGTAGCCGACGGCCCGCGCGACCAGCCCGCGCAGCCCCGGGTGCGGCCGGTGCGGCACGTGCTCGCTGGTCACCGGCCCAGGATGCAGCGCCGGGGTCGGGGCTCCAAGGGCGCCCGGCGCCCGTCCGTCCGTCCGTCCGCGGACGGTGCGCCGGACCGGACGGCTGCCGGCTCAGGAGTTCGCCGCGATGCCGGCGAGGAGGGCCAGCCCGAGGACGCCCACGCCGATCCAGCCGAGCACGATGCCGGCGATCGCCATGCCGTCGCCACCCTCCCCGCGCTCGCGGATCTGGCTGCGCGCGACGTAGCCGAAGACGAGGGCCAGGACGCTGCCGATCCAGTAGACCCAGACGATCCCCAGGACCATCGACGCGATCGCGAACCCGTTGGTGCGCCGGGGCGCGTAGCCGTACCCGGGGGGCACCGGGTAGCCGGTGCCGGGATACCCGGGCGGCGGTCCGTACGGCCCCTGCGGCGGTCCGCCGGCGGCCGGAGCGCCGGGGTGCCCGTACGGAGGCCAGCCCTGCTGCCCGCCACCGGGGTGGCCCTGCGGGTCCCACTGCGTCACGTCCGTCCCCTCGTCGTCGGTGCCCGGCGGTGCGCCCGCCGGAGGTCCGGCGTCGCGGCGCCGGGTCCGCGGGGACGGTACGAGCCCGCTGGTCCGCCGGACCAGCTCTGCCACCCCGAGGAGTCAGGTCGCCCGGAGCGCGTCGCTGCGCTCACAGTCAGACCACCGCGATCGGAGGAGCGTCTGAGCCGTCCGCCTCCTCGAGGACGAGGAGTCAGGGGCGAGGCAACCGCCTCGTACTCGGCCAGGGCGGCGGTGAGGTCGTCGACGATCTCCCGGGCGATGACCTCCGGCGCCTCGTGTCCCCCGGGTGCCGGCGCAGCGGTGCTCGCACGGACGGACGACGGTCGCTCCCGACCGGCCGGCTCGCGGCCCACCGGAGAGCGCGGACATCCCCGCTCTGAGCTGCGGTTCTGTCGTACCCCACTCGTGGTCTCGGGGTGTCGGCAGGTCGTTGCAGGGGAGGAGGCGAGGGCGTGTCCGAGCTGCGTTCGGCCCTCGACGACCTCGCCGCGCTCGACCTCACCGAGCTGTCCGACGACGCGGTGCTCGACCTCGTCGGCGAGCTGAGCACCGTCGCCAACCGGGTGGCCGCCGTCCTGACGTCGGCCGTGCGAGCGGCCGACCGCCGGGAGGCCTACCGGCGCGACGGCGCGGTCTCGATGACGGCATGGCTGCGCGGCAGCTGTCGGCTGGCACCGGCGGAGGCGACGGCGATCGTCTCGACCGGCCGGAGGATCGAGCAGCTGCCGGCCACGGCCGCCGCCTTCACCACCGGGGAGATCACCGCGACGCACGCCCGCGTGATCACCCGGGCCATGACGCCTGGGCGGGTCGCCGAGGCCGCCGAGGCGGGCATCGAGCTGGCCGAGACCGACCGCATCCTCCGACTTGGCCCGGCGGACGGCGCCGCAGGAGACCGCGCAGGGCGTGGCCCGCTGGGTGGCCGGTATCGATCCCGACGGCACGCTCGACGAGGCGGCCGACGTCCGCCGCCGGTTCACCATGGCCAGCGGTCTCGACGGCCGCGTGCACCTGCGCGGCGACCTCGACGCCGTCGGCGGCGAGTACCTGCACGCCGCGCTGGCGGCGCTGATGAACGGCGACCGCCCGGCCGGCGACACCCGCGGCCACGCGGAGCGCCAGGGCGACGCTCTCGTGGCGCTGGCCCGCGGCGCCCTGGACGGCGGCTCGCTGCCCGACGTCCGCGGCGAGCGGCCGCACGTGCGGGTCACCATCGATTGGCAGGCCCTGTGCGCCGCCCGTGGCGCCGCCGGTGTCTCCGGCGGTTCGCTGGGGTGGGCGGGACCGATCTGCCCGGAGACGGCACGGCGGCTGGCCTGCGACGCCGGCGTCGTGCGCGTCGTCACCGGGCCGGACGGGCTGCCGCTCGATGTCGGCCGGGCGCAGCGCACCGCCACCGCGGCCATTCGCCGGGCCGTCGAGATCCGCGACGGGCAGTGCGTCTTCGCCGGCTGCGACGCCCTGCCGGAGTGGTGTGACGTCCACCACGTCGTGCACTGGGCGCACGGCGGGCCGACGAGCTGCGACAACGGCGCGCTGCTCTGCGAGCGGCACCACACGGCCTGTCACGAGGGCGGCTTCTCGGTCAGCCGGGACGCCGGGACGAGCACCTGGCACACCTGGCGACCGGACGGCACCGAGGTCCTCAGCCGCGCCGGTCCCTGACGTCAGCGGCGGGTCGTCCACAGGGCGACCCGTCGTCCACAGGCCGGCGTCGGACTCCTCGGAACGGGGTCCGGCGTCGTCCTGGACGCCTAGCGTCGGTGCCGTGTTCGAGGAGCTGCGACCCAGGCTGACCGACGCCGTCATCCGGCGCTCGGTCGGCGACGCCCCGTTCCGGCGCGGAGTCCCCTACGCCCAGGCCGGCCGCGTGTCCCTGGTGGTCCGCCACCGGGACGAGGTCGGCGGCCGGGTGGCCGGGAGGGGCGGCGTCTACCAGACCGTCGCCGCGTGGGACGGGGACGCGACGCGCTGGTGGGGTGAGTGCAGCTGCCCGGTCGGCTACGACTGCAAGCACGTGGCCGCCCTCCTCCTGGCCGTGCGGGAGGCGCTGCCCGGTCCTCCGCGGACGGCCGCTCCGGCGGCCCCCGACTGGGAACGGGTGCTGGCCCCGCTGGTCTCCTCCGCACCGTCGGCGGAGCAGCGGGGCACGCCCCTGGGCCTGCAGTTCGAGGTGTCGGGGACCGGCCGCACGCTCGTCGTCCGGCTGCGTCCCGTCGTCCCGGGCGCCCGGGGCCGCTGGGTCCGCAGCGGGGTGTCCTGGCGGAGCCTCGACCACGGCTCGCTCGGCCACCGCGATCCCGAGCACGCCGCAGCCCTGACGATGCTGCACCGCGCCCACCAGATCGGCGACGGCGGCGCCGGTTCCTCCGGCTACTGGTCCGGCGAGGTGCCCGTGCTGCTCGAGGACTTCGGGCCGGAGCTGTGGCCGGCCCTACGGCGGGTCGCCGACGCCGGGGTGCCGATGCTGACGACGAGCTGCGCCCCGGTGCGGCTGGCCGGCGAGCCGGCGCGGGTCGCGGTCGACCTGAGCCGGGACGACACCGCCCTGCGGATCCGCCCGGTCCTCGTGGTCCCTGGCGAGGACGACCTGCTGCTCCCGGCCACCGAGGTCGGGCTGCTGGGCGACCCTCCGCACGGCGCCGTCCTCACGGCCGGCGACCCCGGGCTCCCCGCCGGGCTCGTCCCCGACGGTGGCGTGCTGCTCGTCCCGCTGGACCGGGTCGATCCCCGGGCGGCACCACTGTTCCGCGACACCCCCGTGACGGTGCCCCGCCGCGACGTCGACCGGTTCCTCACCGACTTCTACCCGGCCGTGCGCCGTGCGCTGGCCGTGGCCTCCTCCGACGGCTCGGTGGGCCTGCCCGAGGTGCTCCCGCCCCGGCTGTGCCTGCGGGTGGACCACGCCGACGCCCACCGCGCCGCGCTGACCTGGTGGGTGCTCCACCGCGTCGGGGACGAGGAGCGCCGGCTGCCGTGGGTGGGGGAGGACGGCGCGGCCGGCGACCCCGTGCGGGACGCGGCGGCGGAGGACCGGCTGGTCCAGCAGCTGCCCGACGCCGTCGACCGGGTGCCCGGGCTGTGCCGGTCCGCACCGCCGCAGCGCCGGCTGGCACCGACCGCGCAGCTGCGGGGCACGGACACCGCGGTCCTCACCACCGAGGTGCTGCCCGCGCTGCGCGAGGCCGGGGTCGTCGTCGAGGTGACCGGCGACCCGCCGGACTACCGGCACACCGGGGCGGCGCCGGTCGTGCACGTCTCGGCCACCGACGGGCCGGACACCGACTGGTTCGACCTCGGCGTGACGGTCACCGTCGACGGCGAGGACGTCCCCTTCGCCCTGCTCTTCGCCGCGCTCGCGTCCGGCGAGAGCCACCTGGTGCTGCCCAGCGGCACCTGGTTCGACGTCCGCCGCCCGGAGTTCGACCGGCTGCGCCGCCTGCTCGACGAGGCGCGCGCCCTGCAGGACGCCGACCGCCCCGGACTGCGGATCAGCCGCTACCAGGCCGGCCTGTGGGAGGAGCTCGTCGAGCTGGGGGTGGTGGCCGAGCAGAGCGAACGGTGGGCCCGCGACGTTGAGGGGCTGCTGGGCCTGGCCACGGCCGCACCGCCGCCCGTCCCGGCGGGCCTGGACGCGCAGCTGCGCCCCTACCAGCTCGAGGGCTACCGGTGGCTGGCCTGCCTCTGGGACGCCGGGCTCGGCGGCGTGCTCGCCGACGACATGGGGCTGGGCAAGACGCTGCAGACGCTCGCCCTGCTGTGCCGGGCGCGGGAGGCCGGCGAGCTGACCGCGCCCGTGCTCGTGGTCGCGCCGACGAGCGTGGTGTCCAACTGGGCCCGGGAGGCCGCGCGGTTCGCTCCCGGCCTGACCGTCCGGGTGGTCGGGTCGACCGGCCGCAAGCTCGGGGTGCCGCTGGCCGAGGCGGTCGCCGACGCCGACCTGGTGGTCACCACCTACACGCTGCTGCGCCTGGACGAGGAGGCCTACGGCGCGCTGCCGTGGAGCGGGCTGGTCCTCGACGAGGCCCAGTTCGTCAAGAACCACACGGCCCGGACCTACGCCGCCGCTCGGCGGCTGCCCGCCCGGTTCAAGCTGGCCATCACCGGCACGCCGCTGGAGAACAGCCTGATGGACCTGTGGTCGATGCTGTCGATCGTCGCACCGGGCCTGTTCCCCGACCCGCAGCGCTTCACCGAGCGGTACCGGACGCCGATCGAGCGCAGCGGCGACGCGGCCGCCCTGACGACGCTGCGCCGCCGGATCCGCCCGCTGGTCCTCCGGCGCACCAAGGAGCAGGTCGCCGCCGAGCTCCCACCCAAGCAGGAGCAGCTGCTGGAGGTCGTGCTCAACCCCCGGCACCGCCGGGTCTACGACACCCACCTGCAGCGGGAGCGGCGCAGGGTGCTCGGGCTCGTCGACGACCTGCAGAAGAACCGGTTCACCATCTTCCGGTCGCTGACCCTGCTGCGGCAGCTGGCACTGGACCCCGCGCTGGTCGACGACGCCTCCGCCGGCATCCCGTCGAGCAAGGCCGACGCCTTCCTCGAGCACCTGCAGGAGGTGGTGGCCGAGGGACACCGCGTGCTGGTGTTCAGCCAGTTCACCCGGTTCCTGCGCACCGTCCGCGACCGCCTCGACGCCCACGGCCTGCCCCACGCCTACCTCGACGGCCGCACCCGGAACCGCGAGCAGCCCATCGAGGAGTTCCGCAGCGGCCGCGCGCCGGTGTTCCTGATCAGCCTCAAGGCGGGCGGCTCCGGACTCAACCTGACCGAGGCCGACTACGTCTACGTCCTCGACCCCTGGTGGAACCCGGCGGTGGAGGCCCAGGCGATCGACCGCGCGCACCGCATCGGCCAGGACCGGACCGTGATGGTCTACCGGCTGGTGGCGGCGGACACCATCGAGGAGAAGGTCGTGGCCCTGCAGGAGCGCAAGCGCGACCTGTTCAGCCGGGTGGTGGACGACGACGGCGCGCTGACCGGGCCGCTCACCGCCGACGACATCCGCGGCCTGTTCGACTGATCGGATCCCACCCCTGCTCGCCCCCGACGTCTGCATCATGATGCGGTCGCACGAGCATCACGACGTAGACTCGCGCGGGTGCGCACCACGGTGACCCTGGACGACGACGTCGCTGCCGCGGTCGAGCGTCTGCGCCGGGCAGAGGGCCTGGGGGTCAGCGCGGCCGTCAACCGCCTCGTCCGCGCGGGACTGGTGCAGCGCCGCGACGTCCGACCCTTCCGGCAGCGCACCGCCGACCTCGAGTTCACCATCGACGTCCGCAACGTCGGAGAGGTCCTCGACCTGCTCGACGACGCGCCCTGATGCTGGTCGACGCCAACCTGCTCCTCTACGCCGTCAGCAGCACCGCACCCCGGCACGAGACGGCGCGCGCCTGGTGGGAGACAACGCTCAACGGCACCGGCCGCGTGGGCCTGCCGTGGCAGACGATCGGGGCCTTCGTGCGCATCGCGACCCATCCCCGTGTGACACGCCGGCCGCTCTCCGCCGAGGATGCCTGGTCCTACGTCGCCGAGTGGCTCGACGTCGACGTCGTCTGGGTGCCACCCGCCACCGAACGCACCGCCGCCGTCCTCGGCGACCTGCTCCGCCTCACGGGCGCCACGGGGAACCTCGTGCCGGACGCGCAACTCGCCGCCCTCGCCCTCGAGCACGGGCTCGCGGTGGTCACGGCGGACACCGACTTCGCACGCTTTCCCGGAGTCCGGTGGGTCAACCCGCTGTCCTGATCCCCGACCCGGGGCCTACCGCTCCCCCTCCACGACGTCCAGGAAGCGGCGCAGCGTCTCGAGGAAGACCTCCGGCTGCTCGGAGTGCACCCAGTGGCCGGCGTTCTTCACCTTCACGAGCCGGACCGAGGGGAACAGCTCGTCCATCCGGGCGCGGTCCTCGGGCAGCACGTAGTGGCTGTTCGCACCGGCGATCCAGAGCACCGGGCCGTCGAAGGCGGCGCCCGGCGGCGGGGCGGGGAAGCCGCGCAGCTCGCCGAGGTCGCGCTCGAGCAGCTCCAGGTTCAGCCGCCAGCGCCAGCCGCCGCCTGAACCGAGTCCCTCCCGGACCAGGCTCTGCAGCAGGAACGACCGCACCATGCGGCTGGGCACCGCCTCGCGCAGCGCCCGGTCGGCGTCCTCCCGCGTCTGCAGCGCCCCGAGGTCGACGGCGCGCATGGCGGCGATGTAGGCGCCGAACGGTGAGGCCTCCTCGTCGGCGTCGTCGGTGCGGCCGCCGGTGAGCGGGTACTCGACCGGCGCGATGTCGACCACGACGAGCGCGCGCAGCAGCTCCGGCCGCCGCAGCGCCAGCTGCATCGCCACCTTGCCGCCCATGGAGTGCCCGACCAGCGTCACCGGCTCGCCGAAGGACTCCAGCTCCGCGGCCACCATCCGCGCCATGTCGAGGTAGTCGACCCGCTCGGTCCACGGCGAGTGCCCGTGGTTGGGCAGGTCGAGCAGCGTCACGCGGTGCCCGTCGGCGAGGCCCTTGGCCGCCGTCGTCCAGTTCTTGCCCTGGCCGAACAGGCCGTGCACGAACACCACCCGGGGCCCGGACTCGCCGACGATCCGCGCCGCCAGCCGCTCGTCGGAGGGCGCCTCGGCAGTCACCCGGCGATTCCACCAGATCCGCGCGCCCCGGCGACCTACCGTGCCCGGGACGACGGGGGAGGTCCCACGATGCCCGGACGGCGCCGCGCCGCCAGCAGCACCACCAGGCGCCGGACGACAGCGCGCACGACGAAGCGGCGGACGACGGCCCGCCGGCCGGCGGTGCCCGACCTGCCCACCGCCGGCCCGGGGGAGCGGGTGTGGGTGCTCGCGGTCCCCTTCCGGGCCCCGGCCCCCGGCGCGGTCTGGCACGCCGGCCTGCAGGCGCACGTGTGGGTCGGCGCGCAACTGCCGCCGGCGCTGGCGCCCTACGACCCGCCGCCGTACACGTTCGAGCGGTTCCTCGAGGACGAGCTCAACGAGACGCCGCGCCCGCTGCCCGAGGGCCGGCCGATGGTGCCGCGCGAGGAGCAGTGCACCGGCGCGGAGGCCGTCGTCGCCTCCGCCGCGGCCGGGCACCGGGTGTTCCTGCTGGGCGACGACCCCGGCGTCGGCAAGACCGGCACCGCGGTGATGGCCGCGCGGGAGATCTGCGAGCTGCGCGGCGGCGAGCGGGTGCTCGTCGTCGCCGACCGGCCGGCGGCCATCACCATCCCGCACTGGACCCGCTCGATCGCCGGCTTCGGCGACGGCGGCCTGCGCTGGTGCGTCACCACGTGGGACCGGCTGGCGAAGGTCGCGGAACTGCCCTTCGACGTCGTCGTCGCCGACGAGGCGCACATGGTCCGGCACACGACCACGCAGCGCTGGAAGCACTGGAAGGCCGTCTCCGGCAGCGCCCGCACGAAGGACGTCCCCTTCGTCGTCGCCGCCACCGCCACCCCGGCGCACACGCCGTTGGAGCTGCCCTACCTCGCCCCGCAGTTCGCCCAGCGGCACGGTGAGCCGCTGCGCGCCTGGGCCGACCTGCCGGCGAGGCTCGCCGAGCACGGGTTCCACGTGGAACGCGGCCGCTACGGCTGGACCTGGACCGAGGACGCCGGCGAGCGCCGCGCCGACCTGGCCCGGCTGCAGGGCTGGCTGGCCGACGGCGACCCGCCCGCGACGCTGCACCGCGCGGCGCCGTGGGGCCCGGTGTCGGTGACCGGGACCCCCGTGGCGCTGACGCCCGCCGAGCTGACCGCCTACGAGTCGGGGTGGCAGGAGTTCCGCGCGGAGATGCAGCTGGCGCGCAGACGGCGACAGACGGAACGGGGCCGGGCCGCCCTGCTGCGGTTCCGGCAGAAGGCCGCACTTCTCCGCCTTCAGGCCACCGTCGACTGGGTGCGCGCCCAGGTGGAGGCCGAGCGGCAGGTGGCGGTGTCGGTGGAGTTCGTGGAGACCGCGGCCGACCCGATCCGCGAGGCGCTACTGGACTCCGGCATCGCCGTCGCGTCGATCTACGGCCGGGACCGCTTCGACGTCGAGGCCGAGCGGCTGCGCTTCCAGACCGGTGCGGCACCGGTGTGCGTGTTCACCGTGACCGCCTCGATCAGCCTGCACGCCGGCGAGCTGCTGCCCGGCGGCGCCACGGCCTCGACCACCCCGCGGGTGGGGCTGTTCCACCAGCCGCGGTTCTCCGGCATCCAGGCCCGCCAGGTCACCGGCCGCACCCACCGCGACGGGCAGGTCTCGCCGTGGCGGGTGGCCTTCGCCGAGGGCACCGTCGAGGAGCAGGTGGCCCGGGTGATGGTCGAGCGGCTGGCGGTCAGCGGGTCGACGGCGGGCGCGGACACCTCCTCGCTGCAGGAGATCGCCGAGCTCCTCGACGCCGACTGGCTGCCGCCCGCCGCGCTCACCGACGCCTGAGCCCGAGGCCGGCGGCGGGCCCGGCACCTGAGGCGGTGCCGCAGGACGGTCAGCGACCGGGCAGGCGCGCCAGGAGGCGGTCCAGCGCCTGCCCGGCCGAACCGGGCCGCTCCAGCCAGGGGAAGTGGCCGGCGTCCGCCACCTCCTCCACGACGGCGTCGGGCAGTCGCCGGGCAGCGCTCCTCGCGATCGTCCCGGGGACCGGGCTGCCGGTCCCGCGGACGAGGAGGACCGGCACGGCGACGTCGGCCAGCGCGGCCTCGAGCCGCGGCAGCTCGCCGAGTGCGGCCGCCAGCAGCTGCTCGTACACGGAGTGGCCGGCCAGCACGACCCCCGGCTCCCCCCAGCCCGTCGAGGACCGCCCGGACGTCGTCGACGGCGGTGCTCAGGTCGAAGGGACCCTCCGTCGTGGACGGGGCCAGGCCGCGCTGCTGGAAGGTCGCCACGCGCGCGCGGGGGAGGAGCTCGCGCTCCAGTCCCGCCAGGGAGTCCACGGAGGCACCGGGCCCGCCGTGCAGGAGGAGGACCAGGGGCGCGCCCGCGTCATGGGCCCCGTTCTCCGCGGCACCGACGAGCGAGCCACCGGTCACCGGGACGACGGGGTCCGATCTCACGCCGGCCCGCTGTCGCCGTCGGGGTGGTGGACGACGTTGACGACGGTGCCGTCGGGTGCCCGGACGAAGAACCGGCGCACGCCCCACGGCTCCGTGGTCAGCGGGTGCACGATCTCGTAGCCGCGGTCGAGCGCCTCCGCGTACCCGGCGTCGACGTCGTCGACGAGCACGGACACGACGGGGTCCTCGGGTGCCGAGGCGTCGCGGGTCAGCAGCTGGACCTCCGCCCCGGTGTCGGGGGAGCGGTGGCGGGCCACCCAGCCCAGGTCGAACTCCTCGCTGCTCAGGCCGAGGTAGTCGGCCCAGAAACCCTTCGCCGCCCGGAGGTCGGCCACCCGGAGGTCGGCGATGACCCGTGTGACGCGCATGCCGGATGGTCGCCCTCCGGCCGCGTCCTCGTCCAGGCTCCCGCGACGCCGTAGGACGATGGGGGCGTGCGGCGGGAGGCGAGCGTGCTGCACCTGGACCTCGACGCGTTCTTCGCCGCCGTCGAGCAGCGCGACAAGCCCTCGCTGCGCGGCCGGCCGGTCGTCGTCGGCGGCACCGGTGGCCGCGGCGTCGTCGCCACGGCGTCCTACGAGGCGCGCGCCTACGGCGCCCGCTCGGCCATGTCGACGGCGGAGGCCCGGCGCCGCTGCCCGCCCGGGACGGCGTTCCTCGGCGGCCGCTTCGGCGCCTACCGGCGGACCTCGGACGTCGTCATGGGGCTGCTGCGCGAGCTCTCGCCGCTGGTGGAGCCGGTGTCGATCGACGAGGCCTACGTCGACCTGGCCGCCGGCCCCGGCCACGACCTGTCCGTCGACGGCGTCACCGCGCTCGCCCGGCGGCTCAAGGCCGGCATCGCCGCGGCCACCGGCGGGGTGACCGGGTCGGTGGGCATCGGCAGCTCCAAGCTCATGGCCAAGATCGCCTCCGACCTGGACAAGCCCGACGGCCTCGTCGTCGTCCCGCCCGGCTCCGAGCTCGACGTGCTGCACCCGCTGCCGGTGACCCGGCTGGGCGGCGTCGGCCCGGCCACCGCCGAGCGGCTGCGCACGGTGGGCGTGCGGACGGTGGCCGACCTGGCCCGCAAGTCGCTGACCGACCTGGTGTCGCTGGCCGGGCGGGCGCACGGCACCGCGCTGCACCAGCTCGCGCGGGCCGAGGACGACCGCCCGGTGGTCGCCGAGCGGGAGGCCAAGTCGGTGTCGCAGGAGTCGACCTTCGAGCGCGACCTCACCGACGTCGCCGAGCTGGGCCGGCTGATCGACGCGATGGCCGGCCGGGTGGGCGGCCGGCTGCGCGCCTCGGCGCTGTCGGGGCGGACGGTGACGCTCAAGCTGCGCCGCTACGACTTCACGACCATCACCCGCTCGCAGACGCTGCCCCAGCCCACCGACGACGCCCGGCAGGTGGCCGCCGTCGCCCGCCGGCTGCTCGTCGAGGCCGGCACCGGCGGGGGCCTGCGGCTGCTCGGCGTCGGCGTCTCCGGGCTCTCGCAGTACGCGCAGGGCGACCTGTTCGCGGTGGAGGACACCCCCGCCGAGGCCGCGGCGGCCGACGTCCCGGACGAGCCCGCCGAGCCCGAGCCGCCGGCCGACCGGCGGTGGTGGCCCGGGCAGGACGTCGTCCACGACGAGCTGGGGCCCGGCTGGGTGTGGGGCCGCGGGCTGGGCCGGGTGACCGTGCGGTTCGAGGGGCCGCTGACCCCGCCCGGGCCGGTGCGCACGCTGGCCGCCGACGACCCCGCCCTGCACCCGGGCGACCCGCCGGAGTGGCGAGCGGCGACGATGGGCCGGTGACCGAACCGAGTGCCTGGGTGCGGATGACGGAGGCCGACCCCGGCCACTCGGCGGCCTACGTCGAGCGCTTCCGCCGGCTGGCCGCCGGCGGGACGGACATCGTCGGCGAGGCGCGGCTGGTCGACGCGATGCTGCCGAGGGCGGCGCGGGTGCTCGACGCCGGCTGCGGTCCGGGCCGGGTGGGCGGCCACCTGGCCCGGGCGGGGCACGACGTCGTCGGGGTCGACGTCGACCCGGTGCTGATCGCGGCGGCCGAGCAGGACCACCCGGGCCCGCGCTGGCTGGTCGGCGACCTGGCCGAGCTGGACCTGCCCGACCGGTTCGACGCGATCGTGTGCGCCGGCAACGTCGTCGCGTTCCTGGCGCCCTCGACCCGCCGGGAGGTGCTGCGCCGGTTCCGGGCCCACCTGGCGCCGAGCGGGCGGGCCGTGGTCGGGTTCGGCGCCGGCCGCGACTACGCCTTCGACGACTTCCTCGCCGACGCCCGCGCCGCCGGGCTCGAGCCGGACCTGCTGCTGTCGAGCTGGCACCTGCACCCGTTCACCGCGGCGTCGGACTTCCTGGTCGCGGTCCTGCGCCCGGCCTGAGGCCGGCGCGGTTCAGCCGACCTCGGCCAGCCAGCCGACGACGGTGAGGTCGGCGTCGATCTGGACGACGACCACCTGGCCGTCGGCCGAGAGCAGGTGCGCCTCGAACAGGCCGGAGCCGTCGACCTCCAGCCGCTCGATCACCGCGCCGGGGAGCGCGGCCACGGCGGTCGCGCCCACCGCGACGGCGGCGTCGGCGGTCGGCCCCGGCACCGGACGGCGGGGGGTGCGGACCCACGCGTGCCGGCCGACGCGCTCCGGGGCGGTCCGCGCGGCAGGGGGACGACGCGTGGCCGGACGCCCCGGGGTGAGCCGCTCGGGCGTGGCGCGCTCGGTGCTGCGGATCATGGCGGACCTCCTCGACCCGGCGGCTCCCGAGCGGTGCCGCCGTGGGGCCGAGCCTGGGGTGCCCGGCTGGGAGGTCCCTGTGAGCCGCGTGCGAGTCGGCTGCGTGCCGCACGGCGCCGGGGTCAGCGGACGCCGAGGGCCAGGGTCAGCTCCAGGACGGTCTGGGGGTCGTCGAGGCGGGCGCCGAACAACTCGCGCAGCTGGCCCATCCGGTAGCGCACCGTCTGCGGGTGCACGTACAGCTCGCCGGCCACCTGCTCGCGGCGGCCGTGGTGCAGCAGCCAGGAGCGCAGCGTCTCCAGCAGCTTCTCGCGCGGCCCGGGGCCGAGGTCGTCCAGCGGGGCGAGCACCTGGGCGCGCAGGTCGGCCAGCGCCTCGCCGTCGGCACGCAGGACCAGGTCGGCCAGCCGCAGCTCCGTGTCGACGGGGGCCCGGCCCTCCGGGACCAGCCCCAGCTGCAGCGCCCGCAGCGCCCGCGAGTACGACGACCGCGCGTCCTGCCACGGCCGCGCCGGCCCGACGACGGCCTCCCGCCCCGACAGCGACCGCAGCAGCGCCGCCCGTGCGAACCCCTCGGCGTCGGGCACCAGCAGGACGGCCCGCTCGCTGGACGGCTCCGCACCGGGCAGGTCCTCGCCGGCCTGCAGCGTGCGCGCGTCCAGCACCGCCAGGGCGTCGCGGACCCTGGTCTCGGGCAGCAGCACCGCGGTGAGGCTCCGCGGCACCGTCCAGTCCGCCCGCTCCGCGGCGGTGTGCAGCTCGTACGGAGGTGCACCGGTGACCAGCAGCTCGGTCAGCCGCTCCAGGTGGCGGCGCCGCATCCGGCCGCTGACGGCCAGCTGGTCGGCGTGCCCGGAGGCGCTGGCGGCCGAGAGCTGGTCGATGTAGGCGAACACCAGCTCGGCGAAGCGGGCCAGCGACGCGGCGGGCATGCCGGCCGCCACGGCCGTCTCGCTCATGTGCCGCCACGCCACCCGCGCCCCCACCCGGTAGGCGGCCAGCAGCGCGTCCATCGACCGCCCGGTCCGCGCCTCCCCGCGGCCCAGCGCGTAGGCCCCCTCGATCGCCGGGCCGATCGGGCGGCTGGCGTCGGCGTCGCCGTCGGCCGTCGCGAGCTCGAGGAAGGCACCGAGCGCCAGCTGGACGGCGTTCTCGATCTTGCCGCCCATCGGGCCGCTGAAGGCCTCGGTGTAGCTGGGCACCTCGACGACGATCGCGGCCACCGTCCGCGCGGCGACCGACGGCAGCTCGGCACGCATCGCCGCCGCGACGTCGCCCGCGAAGGTCTCCTCCGGCGTCATGCCACCTCCCCCGACCCGGTCTTGTTCGCCGGGAACAGTATCCGCCGCGACGTTCACGTCCAGGGCACAGGTGATTGCGCTCCAGGCTGAGAACCATCGAGGTATGACCGCGACCGTTCCGCGCCCCTCCTCGGCCCGGCCGGCCCTCAGGTCGCTGCGCGACCGCGCGTTGCGCCTGGCCGAGCTCGTCACCACACCGGTGCTGCCCGCCGACTACCTGGACATGCTGAGCCCGCTGCGGGCCGGCACGGACCTGCGCGGCCGCATCGAGGCCGTGCTGCCCGAGACGCGGGACGCCGCCACGATCGTCATCCGGCCCGGCGCCGACTGGCAGCCGCACCGGCCCGGGCAGTACGTGCGCATCGGGATCGACGTCGACGGCGTGCGCATGTGGCGTGCCTACTCGATCACCTCCGACCTCGGCCGCGCCGACGGCTGCTTCACCGTCACCGTCAAGGCCATCCCCGACGGCAAGGTCAGCAACCACCTGGTGCGCCGCGCCCGGCCCGGCACCCTCGTGCAGCTCGACCAGGCCACCGGGGAGTTCTGCCTGCCCGAGCAGCGCCCGGCCAAGGCCCTGTTCGTCACCGCCGGCTCCGGCATCACCCCGGTCATGGGCATCCTGCGCAACCACCCCGAGCTCACCGACGTCGTCCTGGTGCACTCCGCGCCCACGGCCGACGACGTCGTCTTCGGCGCGGACCTGCGCCGGCTGGCCGCCGACGGCCGGATCCGACTGGTCGAGCAGCACACCGACACCGCCGGGATGCTCGACGCCGCGGCGATCGCCGCCCTCGTCCCCGACCTCGCCGAGCGCGACACCTGGGCCTGCGGCCCGGTCGGCATGCTCGAGGCGCTCGAGGAGCACTGGGCCGCCGCCGGCATCGCCGACCGGCTCTACACCGAGCGGTTCCGCCCGACCGTGCTCGTCACCGGCGAGGGCGGCACGGTCACCTTCACGAGGAACGGGACGTCGCTCAAGGCCGACGGCGCCACCCCGATCCTCGACGCCGCCGAGGAGGCCGGCGTGCTCATGCCCAGCGGCTGCCGCATGGGCATCTGCTACGGCTGCGTCCTCCCGCTGCGCGAGGGCGCCGTCCGCGACCTGCGCACCGGCGAGGTGACCACCGCCGCCCCCGGCGACGGCGTCCTCGTGCAGACCTGCATCAGCGCCGCCGCCGGCCCCTGCGCCGTGGACCACTGAGCCCGGTCCGGCTCCCCGACCACTGACCCCCTAGACCGCCAGGAGACCCGCATGACCGTGCTGCAGAAGAAGGCCGTCAACCCCATCGAGCACCTCACCCCCGAGGACATCGAGCTCATCGGCAAGGAGCTCGACGAGATCCGCCAGGGCGTGATGGACAGCCGCGGCGAGTCCGACGCGCGCTACATCCGCAGGGTCATCGACGTGCACCGCAAGATCGAGCTGGGCAGCCGCGCCGTCCTGCTCGCGTCCGGTTTCCCGCCGGCCTGGATCGCCGGGACGATCGGCCTGTCCATCGCCAAGATCCTCGAGAACATGGAGATCGGGCACAACATCCTGCACGGCCAGTGGGACTGGATGCGCGACCCGAAGATCCACTCCACGACGTGGGACTGGGACATGGCCAGCCCGGCCGAGCAGTGGAAGCACTCGCACAACGAGCTGCACCACACGTACACGAACGTGATCGGCAAGGACAACGACCTCGGCTACGGCATCATGCGGGTCGACGAGGACCAGCCGTGGCTGCCGATGTACCTCGGCCAGCCGCTGTGGAGCTTCATCAACGCCTGCTTCTTCGAGTACGGGATCGCCGCCTACGACCTCGAGCTCGGCGCGGTCATCGCCAAGAAGCAGACCGGTGACCCGGAGTTCCGCCGGCGGGCCAAGCAGGTGCTGGTCAAGATCGGCAAGCAGGTCCGCAAGGACTACCTCATCCACCCCCTCCTGTCGGGCCCGAACTTCTTCGCCACCCTGGCGGCGAACTTCACCGCGAACATCGTGCGCAACCTGTGGTCGAACTCGGTGATCCTGTGCGGACACTTCCCCGAGGGCGTCGAGACCTTCGAGAAGAAGTCGATCGAGGGCGAGACCCGCGGTGAGTGGTACCTGCGCCAGATGCTCGGCTCGGCCAACATCTCCGGCTCGAAGGCGATGCACACCCTGACCGGGAACCTGTCGCACCAGATCGAGCACCACCTGTTCCCGGACCTGCCGAGCAACCGGTACGCCGAGATCGCGCCGAAGATCCGCGACCTGTTCGACCGCTACGGCCTGAACTACCACACCGCGCCGCTGCCGCGCCAGGTCGGCTCGGCCTGGCACAAGATCATCCGGCTGTCGCTGCCCAACGGCTGGCTGGAGCTCACCAACCGCCGCAACCTGCTCCAGCAGCTGGCGGTGCTCTACAAGATGACCACCGGCAGCCCCAAGGTCCGCCGCACGCTGCAGCGGAAGCTGACCGCCGGGGTGCGCCTGAGCCGGGCGGCCGCGACCGCCTGAGCAAGGACCCCGCTGCCCCCCACCGCTCGCTCCCCCGCAAGCGGGAGGTGCCCCCAGCTCGCTGCGGGCCCCTGCACCGGGGCCGGTCTGCGGAAGGGCCCGGGACGACGACCGTCGTCCCGGGCCCCTCGGCGTTCAGCGGCCGGTCAGGGCCGCAGTGCCGGCTGGTCGAAGTTCAGCGCCAGCAGCAGGTCCGGGTCGCTGATCGGCACCTCCCACACGGCGCCGCCCTGGTCGGGGTCGACCACCTCCCCGCGGCCGAGGAAGGCCGCCACCTGCGCCTGCCCGGGGAGCGCCCCCAGCGGGAACTGCACCGGGTTGAGCAGGAAGCCGTGCGGGTTGGTCGCCGCCTGCGGCGTCCTGTCGTTGCGGTACAGGCTGGTCCGTGACCACAGGTCCCCAGCGTCGATGACCGTGTACGACGTCGGGTTGGGCACCGTCTGGTCACCGAAGGCCACCTGGAACACCGCCCGCTCCGGCGCGATCAGCGGCGAGAAGGTCTCCGGGCTGCCCGGACGCGACAGCCAGGTCGTCCGGGCCAGGTAGTCCTGGATGGCCACCGCACCCGGCACGGTCACCGTCACCGGGCCCTCGCCCCGCAGCGGCATCTGCTCCTGGAACAAGTTCCGCGTCGGGTCGTCGCTGTTGAGCAGGCCCGCGGCCCGCAGCGCCTCGGTGAGCAGCGGCCGGAACCCGCCGAGCCGGGTGATCTCGGTGATCGGTCCGCCGGCCACGTCGAGCACCGAGCGGGCGATCGTCGGGTCGGCGCCGGTGACCATCGTCCCGTAGATGCCACCGAAGCTCTGGCCGAAGTAGGTGACGTCCTGGCCGGAGAGGTCCGCCGTCCCGTCGCCGTCGACGTCGGCGCCCCCCACGGAGCGCACCAGGGTCATGACGTCCGCGGCGGTCTGGCGCAGCGCGTCCCGCGAGGACTGGGCGGCCGCGGCACCGGTCGCCGAGGAGCCCTCGGTGCTGTCGACCGTCCCGTCGCCGTTCTGGTCGACGCCGCGGCCGTACGCCGGGATCGTCGTCGTCGCGCCACCGAGCGGGGTGACCTGCCAGGCGCTGTCCGGGCCGAACCCGTGACCCACGACGTCGGTGGCGATGGTCGCGATCCCGCTCTGCGCGTTGACGATGGCGGCGAGGAACACGTCGGCCGCGGTGCGGGTGAAGCCGTGACCGAACACTGCCGTCGGCCACCCGCCGGCCGGGGCGGTGCCCTCGGGCAGGACGGCGACGAACGGCAGCCGGACCGCCTCGACCGGCGCCGGGCCGACGTCGCGGGTCGGCGTCTGCTCGATGGTGACGTCGGGACGCAGCCAGGACGGCGCCTCGAAGGACCCGAACACCAGCGTCCCGCCCGTCGCCGCCTGCGGCACGGGCACGGTCGCCGTCGTGTCGGCGCCGGTGGTGGAGGTGTCCTGCACGAGCGAGACGCTCGTGCCGCGCGCCGGGAAGACGCCCTCGACCTGCAGGCCCGGGGTGATATCCGTGGCCTTGAAGGCCTGGCCGCTGTCGATCTGCTGGCGCAGGTCGAGCAGGCCGTCGGTGGCGCTCAGCGTGGTGAACGTGTCCTGGATCGACCGGTCGGCCGGACCACCCCGCACGCGCAGCCGGTAGGTGGTGGCGGGAGCGAGCTGCTCGGCCGGGTGGGCGTAGAGGGTGTCGGTCTCCGGGTCCCAGACGACGCGGTCGACGCCGGTCCGCCACTCGGCGTCCTCCGCCTGCACGGTGATCCGCGCGGCCACCTGCGCCGGGTCGTCCACCGGCCCGCTGAACCGGATGGCGATGCGGGGGTCGAGGTCGAAGCCGTCGAGCTGGTTCAGCTGCTGCGTCAGGCCGCAGGAGAGGGGCTGACCGCAGCCCTCGAGCGGCAGGGCGACGCGGCGGCCGGTGACCTGGCCGGGGTCGGCGACGGTGAGGGAGTCCGACGGGAAGACCGAGAGCGGCTCGGGCTGCTGCGGGTCCGCCAGCGCGGGCGAGGCGGTGACCGAGAAGGCGGCAAGGGCCAGCGCACCGACGACCGACGAGGTCATCCGGTGCCAGCGTCGTTGCGGCACAGGCGTCTCCAAGCTGAGGGGAGGGACGCCCCTTCGTAGCCGACGGTGAGCCGCACCACAAACCTGGGCCGTCCCCGCAGGTGGGTGCACCGCCGGGGTACGGCGGAGCGCGGATCCACGTGGAACACCGGCGCTCAGAGCAGGACGACGCTCTCCTGCTCGTTCGGGTCGGTCCGGGCCACCAGGGCCCGGGCCGGCCGGTCCGTCGGGTTGAACGGCTGGTGCGGCACCCCGGCGGGGATGTAGACGAAGTCGCCGGCGTGCACGGTGTCGACGTGCTCGAGGTGCGGGCCGTGCCGGAACGAGGTCGACCCCTCGAGCACGAAGATCGCCGACTCGTGGTCCTCGTGCAGGTGGGCCCGGGCCTCGGCACCGGGCGGCAGCACCAGGAGGTGCAGGCACAGGGCCTCCGAGCCGCAGCTCTCGGCCGAGACGCCGGTGGAGTAGTCGAGGTCCTGCTTGCCGCGGTAGCCCGGGCCGTTGCCTCCGCGGATGATCCTGCACTGCCGCATCAGGGCCTCCCCGGCGTCCTGGACGTGCCGGATGACCGTAGTGACCCGCAGCGGCCGCCCCCAGGGCCCGAGGACCCGCCGTCCGCCGATCCCCCTGGCCCGGGCCGCGGCCCGAACGAGACCGGGTGCCGGTGTCCTGAGCGGCGGGACACCAGGGGCCCGGGACCGTGCGGTCCCGGGCCCCTCCTCTCGTCCGGCCGGTGCCGGCCCTGCGTCAGTCGGCCACGTCGGTCGGCCAGTGTCAGTCGGCCAGTGTCAGTTGGCCATGTCGACGAAGCGGCTGTAGTGGCCCTGGAAGGCGACCGTGACGTTCGCCGTCGGGCCGTTGCGGTGCTTGACCAGCATGATGTCGGCCTCGCCGGCCCGCGGGCTCTCCTTCTCGTACATGTCCTCGCGGTGGATCATCATGACCATGTCGGCGTCCTGCTCGATGCTGTTGTGGACGACGATCCCCTCGGCCACGAAGTTGTGGCCGCCGAGCACCGTGGCGTCGTAGACCTCCTCCTCGACACCCTGCTCGATGGAGACGACCTCGTCCCAGAGCAGGTCGTTGACCGCCTGGATCTCCAGGTCGGCGTCGTCGAGGACAGCCGCGACCCGGCCGAGCCGCTCTCGGCTGGGCGCGTGCTTCCACAGGGCACTGCCGCAGAACGCCGAGTCCATGGCAGCGGCGAAGGCACGGTGGCTCATGCCCTTCTCCTCCAGGACCGCCCGCACGCGGTCCCAGACCTGCACCGGGACCGTGTCCACGTCGGGGTTGCCGGACAGCTCCCGGACGATGCCCAGCAGGCGCTCGGCGGCCACGCCGCGGGCTCCGTGCACACCGATCTCACCCAGGAAGCGCCGCTGGTCGTCGCAGCCGCTGATGTCGAGCGTCCAGCCGTCCCGGTATCCGGCCTTCTGCACCCGGCGGACGCGGCAGGAGATGCCGAACCGCAGGAGCAGACGGGAGACGTCGTCGACGAGCCGGCGGCTGGTCGAGGCGTAGTAGACGCGCCCGCCCCGGCCGCTCCTGTTCACCGTGACGGATCCGTCGGTGGCCCACAGGTGCCGCAGGAACAAGGCGATCTGCTTCTTCGGCAGGGAGAACACCGGCTCCGGCACGAACTTCTCGTGACTGCGCAGGCCGAAGAGGCCGAGCCCGTCGAGCCACGCGGCGATCGGGTTGCGACGCCCGTGGGTCAGCGGGAACGGCGAGCGCAACCGCAGTGACGTGCAGCGGGCCGCGGCGTGCTCGTCCCGGACGGCCACGACACCGAAGTGCAGCGCCGCCGCGGTGACCGCGCGCAGGTTGTCCTCGTCGACCGAGGCGTAGCGGAGCGGCTGGCGCCGGACGAAGCTGCCGTCGCCGATGAGGTGGGCGAGCAGCGTGACCTCCGCGTCCTCCCACACCGTCATCCGGTCGGGCGCCGGCACGTGCCGCGGCACGGCGATGCGGTCGCCGGGGGCGAGCTCGCCGAGAGACCGGAAGCCGTCGTAGGTCAGGAAGGGGTGGTTGGCGGTCGCCCGCACGGTCTTGCCCGAGGACGTCGTCAGCTGCAGCACCGGCTTGCGACCGGTGGAGAACACGTGCGTGAGGTGCCGGCGGACGTAGCGCAGGTTGTCGTCCAACGCCCACACGGGGACGTCGGTGGCCCCGCTGGCGAACAGCTCGCCCATCGTCGTCTCGGCGCCCGTGTCGGCCCGAAGGATGCGCGTCTCCGCCGGGAGGCAACCGGACTCGCGGAGGTCCGAGAGCATCGGCTTCTTGTCCTGCCGTTGTTCCGAACCACGGTTCAGCTGCGACATCGCGATGACCGGCACTTCTAGTTCTTTCGCCAGCAGCTTCAGCGCACGGGAGAACTCCGAGACCTCCTGCTGGCGGCTCTCGACGCGCTTTCCCGACGTCATGAGCTGGAGGTAGTCGATGACGACGAGCTTGAGGTCGTTGCGCTGCTTGAGCCGTCGCGCCTTGGCCCGGATCTCCATCATCGTCATGTTGGGCGAGTCGTCGATGTAGAGGGGCGCATCGGCCACCTCACCCATCCGGCGGGCGAGCTTGGACCAGTCCTCGTCGGACAGCGTGCCGGCGCGCATGTGGTGCAGCGGCACCTTCGCCTCGGCCGACAGCAGTCGCATGGTGATCTCGTGCTTGCTCATCTCGAGCGAGAAGATGACGGCCGGCAGGTGGTGCTTGACCGTCGCGGAACGCGCGATGTCCAGCCCGAGCGTCGAGTTGTGCGTCGGGATGAAGCTGCGGCCGGCCAGGAAGAGCGCGTCCGCGGCGTCGACCTGGATGCAGCGGACGGGCACGCTCACCACCGGCCGCACGTCCGTGACGAGACGGACGCCGCGGGCGGTGGAGGTGCGGGCACAGCGCTCCTTGTGCAGGAGCTTCTTGCGCTCGAGAGCGAACACCTCGTCGTCGGTGCTGAAGGTCAGCGTGTAGCAGGTGGACGAGGCCTCGGTACGGCCCCGCACCCGCTTGGTGCTCATCCGCACCCGGTGACCCAGACCCGCGATCAGTTCCCGGGCGTCCTCGGCCAGTCGCCGGTCGGTGACGGCGACCTGCACCGCCCCACCCCCGGTGACCGTGCCGTCGGTGTCGAGCAGGCCGGCGAGCAGCGCCCGCCGCTGGGCCACCGAGGCCCGCAGGTAGGCGGCCGGGATGTGCTTGTGGTCCAGCACGCCCAGGCCGCGCAGCAGGCCCTTCACGGTGCCGTGGTCGTCACGGCAGGTCTGGCACTGCGCCATCCCGCTGGACGGGCCCCCACAGTCGGGGCAGGTGGCCTGCCGATCCACACCACCGCCGGCCCGCAGGGCACCACCGCAGGTCTCGCCGCACGTCTGCACCTGCGCGGTCCTCGGCACGAACAGCCGGCCACACATCGGGCAGGGCCGCTCGGCGGGCGACGGACGGGCGGGCAGGCGCATCGAGTACCGCCGGTCGACCCCGGTGGGGACGACGACCAGACCCTCGGCCTCGATGTAGGCGGCGATCTCGGGGTCGTTGCTCGTGTACTGCGCCGCAGCCGAGGTGCCGTCGCCCAGCCACACCCCGAGCGCGTAGGGCGGTACGGGCAGATCGGCCTCGGGCAGGTCGAGCGGGGCGGCGTTGACCACGGCGTGGTTGAGCCGCCGGTCCGCGGTCGCGCAGCGGACCGTGCGGGCCAACTCCTCCGTCGTCCGGACGTGGGCCTCGCCGCGCTCGCCGAGCCGGCGGGCGGCGCGGTCAGTGGTGACCCACTGGTGCTGGGCGTCGGCCACGATCACCGAACCGTCGGAGAAGTGCACCTCGTAGCAGGGCCGGTCGCTCATGACGTCGGTGGCGGCGACGACCGTCGTGGGACGCCCGTCCGCGCCCAGCACCCGGTCGCCCACGCGGACCTCACCCATCGTCGTCCAGCCCGTGGGTGTGGCGATCGGGGTGTCGAGGGCCAGTGCCTTGCCGACACCGGGACGGGCGGCGATGACGACCATCTGGCCGGCCTGCAGACCGTTCGTCAGTTCATCGAGATCGCGGATCCCGGTGGGGACACCGCGGGCGGTGCCGCCGCGGGAGGCGATGGCGTCGAGCTCGTCCATCGTCGGCTGCAGGACGTCCTCGAGGCGCGAGTAGTCCTCGCTCATGCGCTTCTCGGTGACGTCGTAGATCTCCTGCTGCGCGCGGTCGACGATGTCGTCGACGTCGCCCCGCCCGCCGGCCGCGCCATAGCCGAGCTGCACCACGCGGGTGCCGGCCTCCACCAGCCGCCGCAGCACCGCCTGCTCGGCGACGATGGCGGCGTAGTAGCCGGCGTTGGCCGCCGTCGGCGTGGAGGCGATGAGCGTGTGCAGGTAGACCGCGCCGCCCATCTTCGACAGCTGGTCGGTGCGGTTGAGCTCCGCGGCGACGGTGATCGCGTCGGCCGGCTCCCCGCGGCCGTAGAGGTCGAGGATGCAGTCGAAGATCACCTGGTGCGCCGGCCGGTAGAAGTCCGGGCCCGCCAGCACCTCGACGACGTCGGCGATCGCGTCCTTGCTCAGCAGCATGCCGCCGAGCACCGACTGCTCCGCCGCGACGTCCTGCGGCGGCTGCCGGTCGTACGCCGGCGCCGTCGCGGACGGTCGGCTGAAATCGTCGGCCACCGCCACGGAAGCCCTCCTTCTCTCCACCGGCGCACCCACAGACAGACCCCGGCCGCTGACCGGGGTCTGGTGGGGGAAGCACCAGGACTGCTGGCACGCACGCTCGAACGCCTGTTCGAGCACGAGGCTAGGTCGGGGTGCCGACGAAACCGCCGACGTCGACCGCCGGGGAGGACGTTAGGAAGTGCGGCCGGGCGCGTCCAACACCGCTGTGGGGAGCGTTCTGCACAACTTGTGGACAAGTCGGTGGACACAGGCGTGTCGACATGTGGAGACGGCGGGGGACGGGGGCGGGCCGTCGTCCCCATCCCGGGCCTGACCTGCGCCGGGACCGCCCACCGGGTGTGGACGGGAGAAAGTCCGGAGAACTCGCGGTGTCGGGCACCGGCGTGTCGCGCGCCCCGACCCACCCGTACCGGTGGTCACACGTCCACAGGACGACGGCCGGCGGGTGGTCGGGCGGTGCCGACACGGCGCCCGGTGTCGACACGGCGCCGCGCCCGGCCGCCCGCGCGACCGCCGTGGGCCCACAGGCTCCCCGAGGTGTCCCGCGGGGGACCGGGTGCCGGCGACGGCCCGCGAGCACGGTGAGGGCCTCCGCAGCCCCAGGACGCGCCTCAGGACCCCCGGACGCCGTGAGGGGCGCCGGGACGGTGTCCGGCGCCCCTCACGGGCGGTACAGCGGCCGTCAGGCGGCCGCGCGCGGTCAGCCGGCGACGACCTCGATCGGCAGCTGGGCGGTGACCTCGGGGTGCACCCGCACGGTGACGGTGTGCCGGCCCGTGGTCTTGATGCTGCTGGGCAGCTCCACCCGGCGGCGGTCGAGCTCCGGACCACCGGCCGCGGTGACGGCGTTGACGACGTCGGCGGTGGTGACGCGGCCGAACAGCCGGCCACCGTCGCCGGCGCGGGCCGGCACGCGGACGGTCAGGCCGGTGAGGCGCCCGGCCACGGCCTGGGCCTCCTCGAGCGAGCGCACCTCGCGGGCGGCGCGGGCCCGGCGCAGCGACTCGACCTGCTTCTCGGCACCGCGGGTGGCGACGATGGCCAGGCCGCGGGGCAGGAGGTAGTTGCGGGCGTACCCGCCCTTGACCTCCACCGTGTCACCGGAGGACCCGAGACCGGTGACCTCCTGCGTCAGGATCAGCTTCTGGGTGCTCATGGTCAGCGCGCCGTCGAGGTGTAGGGCAGCAGGGCCATCTCGCGGCTGTTCTTCACGGCCACGGCGACGTCCCGCTGGTGCTGGCTGCAGTTGCCGCTCACGCGGCGGGCACGGATCTTGCCGCGGTCGGAGATGAACTTCCGCAGCAGGGTCGTGTCCTTGTAGTCGATGTAGGTCGCCTTGTCCTTGCAGAACTGGCAGACCTTCTTCTTGGGCTTGCGCACGGGGGGCTTGGGCACTGGGTTCTCCAGGAAGTGACGGGATGGAACCGGCCCCCCTGCAGGGGCCCGCCGCGAGCTCGCGAGCGGTGGGGGGCAGGGGGGTCCTTACTTCAGAAGGGCGGCTCGTCGGACGGGCCGGCCGGCGTCGACCAGGGGTCGCTGGCCCCGCCGCCGCCGAAACCGCCGCCACCGCCACCGAAGCCGCCACCGCCGCCACCCTCACCGCGGGAGGCCCGGGTGACCTTCGCGGTGGCGTAGCGGAGCGACGGGCCGATCTCGTCGACCTCGAGCTCGACGACGGTGCGCTTCTCGCCCTCCTTGGTCTCGAACGAGCGCTGCTTGAGGCGCCCCGAGACGATGACCCGCGAGCCGCGGGTGAGGGACTCGGCGACGTTCTCCGCCGCCTGCCGCCACACGTTGCACCGCAGGAAGAGGGCCTCGCCGTCCTTCCACTCCTGCGACTGCCGGTCGAAGGTGCGCGGCGTCGAGGCGACGGTGAAGTTGGCGACCGCGGCTCCCGACGGCGTGAACCGCAGCTCCGGGTCGGAGGTCAGGTTGCCGATGACGGTGATGACGGTCTCGCCGGCCATGCTCAGTGGACCTCGGGCCGCATGAGCTTGGTGCGCAGCACCGACTCGTTCAGGTTGAGCTGGCGGTCGAGCTCGGCGACCGCGGCGGGCTCGGCCTGGATGTCGATGACCGCGTAGATGCCCTCGACGTTCTTCTTGATCTCGTAGGCCAGGCGGCGCCGGCCCCAGATGTCGGTCTTGACGGTGCCACCGGAGTTGGTGACGACGGTCAGGAACCGGTCGAGGGAGGGAGCGATCGTGCGCTCCTCCAGGTCGGGGTCGAGGATGACCATCAGTTCGTAGTGACGCACGGAGAACCCCACCTCCTCTGGTCTGTGGCGGCTGCAGGACGTCTGCAGCAGGAGGGTCGTACACGCGTCGCGCGCCCGGTCCCGCCGACGACGGCGGGCGGACGCGCTGGCCTGAGGGTACCAGCGCCGCCGGGTGGGGAGGCCGGCCGTGCCTGACTACCGTGCGCGGGGTGAGCACGCACCCGGTCGGCGTCCACGTCGGACCCGGCCTGACCGAGGACAACGAGCTCGACGCCGGTGGTCCGCTGGCCCGTGCCGCCGAGATGGACGCCGACGGCGTCCAGGTGTTCCTGGGCGACCCGCAGGGCTGGAAGGCCCCGCCGCCGCGTCCGGACGCCGAGGACCTGCTCGCCTCCGACGTCGCCGTCTTCGTGCACGCGCCCTACGTGCTCAACGTGGCCTCGACCAACAACCGCATCCGCATCCCCAGCCGGAAGAACCTGGCGGTGCACGCGCGGGCGTCGGCGGCGATCGGCGCGCGCGGGATGGTCGTGCACGGCGGGCACGTGCTCGCCAAGGACGACCCGGCCGCCGGGTTCGACAACTGGCGCAAGACGTTCGTGCGGCAGGCCGAGGACGGCGGCTTCCCGCTGCCCCTGCTGATCGAGAACACCGCCGGCGGGGACAACGCGATGGCCCGCGAGATCGGCGCGGTGGCCCGCCTGTGGGACGCCGTCGGCGAGTTCGGCGCCGGGTTCGTGCTCGACACCTGCCACGCGTGGGCGGCCGGCTGGGACCTCACCACCGCCGTCGACGACGTCCGGGCGGTCACCGGCCGCGTCGACCTGGTGCACCTGAACAACAGCCGCGACCCGGCCGGCTCCGGCCGCGACCGGCACGCGCCGCTGACCGGCGGCGAGATCCCGCTGGAGGTGCTGCTGGAGGTGGCCCGGGCCGCCGACTGCCCCGTCGTCCTGGAGACCCCGGGCGACGCCGCCTCGCACGCGGAGGAGGTCGCCCTCGTCCGCGAGGCCCTCGGTTAGCCGTCCTCCCTCACCGCAGCGCGTCCTCCCTCACGGTGGGCGGTGAGGGAGGACGCGCCACGATCAGGTCACCTGATCCCGGACGAGCTGCCGGCGTCGCAGGGTCACCGCGTCCGGCGCGCCGTCCAGGGGGCCGCCGGCGGGGTCGTCGACACCGGGCCACGACGTGCGGACGACGTCGTCGTCGGGGTCCCACACGTCGCGCACCACCAGGCCCATGAGCACGAGGACGGCGAGGTCGCGGACGCCGACCGCGAGGAAGAACCACTCGGTGCCCACGCCGCGGTCGTCGGTGCCGAGGTACCAGAGCATCCGCACCCCCCACAGCACCGCCTCGGTGGCCTGCCAGGCCAGCAGCGAGCGCCACCGCGGCCGGGCCAGCACCGCCAGGGGCAGCAGCCACAGCGAGTACTGCGGGCTCCACACCTTGGTCACGAGGAGGAACCCGGCCACCAGCAGGAAGGCGACCTGGCCCACCCGCGGGCGCACCGGCGCGCGGAGCACCAGCCAGCCGAGCGCGGCGACGACCAGCAGCACGCAGACGGCGACCAGCGCGTTGAGCACCACCGGCGTCTCGCCCTCGGCCAGCGGCCCGTCGAGCAGCGTCCCGCCCGAGGCGGTGATCGCCATGTTCCACAGGGTGTCCGGGTCGGCCGGCCGGCTGCTGTTGAGCCGGAAGAACAGCGACCAGTTCTCCGGCGCCAGCAGGGCCACCGGGACGTCGACCACGAGCCAGGCGGCCACCGCCGCGACCGCGGCGCGCAGCCACACCCGCAGCCGGCCGGCCCGCAGGCACAGCAGGAACAGCGCGCCGAGCAGCAGCGCCGGGAACAGCTTGGCGGCGGTGCCCAGGCCGAGCAGGACGCCGGCGAGCACGGGCCGCTCGCGCGCCCAGGCCCACAGGCCGCAGGCGGCCAGGGCCACCGCGAACAGGTCCCAGTTGGTGAAGGCGTGCACCAGCAGCAGGGGGGACAGGCCGACCATCGCCGCGTCCCACGGGCGGTGCCCGGAGGCGCCCAGCACGGCGCGGGCGGTGACCAGCGCGCAGAGGCTCAGCAGCAGGCAGGTGGCCACGTAGTAGGCCTGCACCGGCGGCACCTGGGGGAGCAGCCCGGCCGCTGCCGCCAGGTCGTCGTAGGTCCGGCCGAGGGTGGCCGCCACCGCCATGAAGGCCCCGGTGAGCACGGGGTACTCGACGGCCGAGTCGAGGTAGGGCAGCGCGCCGGAGTCCAGGCCGTGGATGCCGAACAGCGGGACGGTGTCGGAGTAGCAGAAGTGCGTGTACTGGACCGAGCCGGCCCAGTCGCCGTCCGCGCAGGGCGACTGCTTGAGCCAGGCCAGGGCCAGCACGGCCGTGGTGAAGAGCAGGCAGACGCGCAGCGGCGTCCAGAACAGCGCCCGGCCGGTCACCGCGTGCCGCCCCCAGGGTCCGCCCACGGCCTCGCCGGCCTGCGCGGCGACCGGGTCCACCCAGGTGGGCACCACCCGGTCGGGGCCGCGCCCGGCCGGGGGGAGCGCGGGCTGCGGGTCGGGGAACGCCGCGGGCCCGTCCGCCGGCGGAGTCGCCGGGGCGGACGGGCCCGTGGGGGAGGAGCTCACCTGCGCCAGTGTGCCGCGCGGGTCAGCCGGTGGGTTGCGCCTGTGTCGGAGGCGCCTGCGCGCCGTTCGGGTCGCCGGCACCGGCACCGTCGCCGGTGCCGCCCCCGGTGCCGTTCTGACCGCCCAGGCCGACGTTCGGGTCGACCGTCGGGGCGTCGCCCTCCACCGGCGCCGGGGCGGGCACCTGCTCGGTCGGTGACGGCGTGGTCGGCTCCGGGGCCTGCGTGGTCGGCTCCGGGGCCTGCGTGGTCGGCGCGGGCGCGGCGGTGGTCGGCTGCGGGGTCGGCTGCGACTGCGTCGTCGGTGCCGCCGTCGTCGGCGCGGCCACGCCCTGGCCCGTGTCGCCCCGGATGCGCGGCGAGTTGGGCAGGTCCTCCTCCGGCGTGCCGGCCAGCGTGGTGTCCATGAACTCCTGCCAGATGGCGCCCGGCAGGCCCGCGCCGTAGATGATCCGGTTGTCGGCGTTGCGGATCGGCTGGTAGCCGTCGCTGCCCATCCACACCGCCGTCGAGACCGACGGCGTGTACCCGACCATCCAGGCGTCGGAGTTGTCGTCGGCGTCGATGCCCTGGGTACCGGTCTTGCTGGCCACCTCGCGGCCGTCGTCGAGCGAGCGGCGCGAGTAGTCCGCCACGCCCTCCAGCGCGTAGGTGACGTCGTTGGCCACGTCGGCCGACAGGACCTGCTCGCCGGCGTTCTCGGCGTTCTCCAGCAGCACCGCCCCCGACGTGTCGGTGACCCGGCTGATGAACGTCGCGTCGCGGTGCACGCCGCCGCTGGCGAAGGTCGCGAAGCCGACGGCCTGGTCGATCGGCCGCATCTCGTACTGCCCGATGCCGATCGACGCGCCGGTCTGCCCGGTCTCCGGGTCGGCCAGCGTCGGGCTGCCGTCGAGGCTGCCGCCGGTGACGGCCGGCCAGGTCTCGGGCATGCCGGTCGCGGCCAGCGCCGTGTCGCGGACGTTGGTCGGGCCGACCTCGTAGGCCAGGCCGTAGTAGGTCGTGTTCAGCGAGCGGGTCATCGCCTCGATCAGCGTGCAGGCCCCGCAGGAGACGCCGCCGGAGTTGCGCACCGGCAGCCCCGGGCGGTCCGGGAACTCCTGCGGCGAGCTGCCGTCGCGGCGGGCGTTGACGCTGATGCCCTGGTCCAGCGCGGTCGCGAGCACGTAGGGCTTCATCGACGAGCCGGGCTGCCGGCGGCTCTGGGCGTAGTCGATGGCGCCGTCCCCGGCACCGACCGGGCCGCCGTAGTACGCCCGCACCCCGCCGGTCCGCGGGTCGACCGAGACCAGCGCCGTCCGGAGGTTGTCCGGCTGGTCGTCGGTCAGGACGTCGCCGACGGCGGCGACCGCGGCGTCCTGCGCGGCCTTGTCGACGGTGGTGGTGATCCGCAGGCCGCCGGCGCGGATCTGCTCGTCGGTGTAGCCCCGCCCCTCGAGCTCGGCGAGGGCCTGGGGGACCACCAGGCCCTCCGGGCCGGTCGGGATGCCGAGCGCGGAGGCCTCCGGGCGCGGCAGCACCGGCGGGTACACCGAGGCGTCCCGCTCGTCCTGCGTCATCCAGCCCTCGTCGACCATCGCGTCGAGGACCAGACCCCAGCGGTCCTGCGCACCCTCGGCGTTGCCCTCGGGGTCGTAGTTGCTGGGGCTGCGGACGAGGACGGCGAGGACGGCGCCCTGCTGCGGGGTGAGCTCCGCGGCCGAGACGCCGAAGTAGGTGTTCGCCGCGGCCTCGATGCCGTAGGCGCCGCGGCCGAAGTAGATGGTGTTCAGGTAGTTCTCCAGGATCTCGTCCTTGGAGTACTGGTTGTCGAGCTTGACCGCGAGGAAGAGCTCCTGGAACTTGCGGCTGAAGGTCTGCTCCGACGTCAGGAACGCGTTTTTGACGTACTGCTGGGTGATCGTCGAGCCACCCTGCGTCGAGCCGCCGGTGACGTTGTTCCACGCCGCGCGGACGATCCCGGTGAAGGAGATGCCCGGGTCGGAGTAGAAGTTCCGGTTCTCCGCGGCGAGGACGGCGTTGCGGGCGCCCTCGGAGACCTCGGTCAGGGGCACGTTGGTCCGGTTGGTGTCACCCAGGCGGGCCATCTCGGTGGTGCCGTCGGCGTAGTAGACGACGGAGGTCTGCGCGCTCTGCACGGAGTCCGGGTCCGGGACCTCGGTGGTCGCGTACACGACGCCGACGAAGACACCGAACAGGACGAACAGACCGGCCAGGGTGGCCAGCGCGATCCTCAGCCGGCGACGGCGGCGCTGCTGGGGGGTGCGCTTCGGGCCGCCGGGGCCGCCGCCGGCCGGGCGCGACCCCGCCGGACGGCTGCCGGACGGGCGGGACCCGCCCGGGCGGGCGCCGCCGGAGCGCGCCGGCGTGCGGCCGCGGCCGCCGCCGCGGCCGGCCGGCGGGCGCCGGGGCGGGCCCTGCGGTCCGACCGGGGTGGTCTCGTCGTGGGGAGGCACCAGGCAGCCCCTCCTCGGTAGTAGGTGGGCGGGACGTGGTCCCGCCCAGCGTGGTGTTCTCGGCTGTGTGGACCCGGGAGGACGCGCGCGGGCGCCGTCCCCCTGGGACGTGTGTGACGGACGGTCCGGCGGTCCCCCGCCGGCCGACTACCGCTGGTCGGTGCCGGCGCGGCGCCGGGCCCGGCGCGGCTGGCGCCCGGGTGCCGGCTCGGCCCCCAGGACGTACGAGGAGTCCAGGTGGTTCCACCCGCATGCCCGGCACACCTCGACGGTGTAGACGGAGAACTCCTCCTGCGCGGCGTCCATCCGGGCGAGCTCGGTCTCGGTCTTGGCCTGCCCGGACACGTGCCCGAGCGACTCGCCGTAGACGTAGTTCACCAGCGTGAGGCGCTCACGGCGGCAGACCGGGCAGGGGACGTCGGTGGGCCGGCCGTGGTACCTCGCGGCGCGGGTGAGGTACGGGCTGGCGTCGCAGACGTCGAAGAGCCCGGTGCGCCCGGACTGCACGTCCGCGAGGACGGCCCGCCGGTGCAGCGAGTAGTCCACGACGGAGCGGCGTCCGGGCACGGCCGCCAATGTACGCAGGTGCGCCACCGCGGTGGCCCGTCCGACGCCCCTGCCGGGGGTCACCCGATGGTGCGTGAGCGGTCTCCGGTTGCGACCTCCGACACCCCCCGATGTATCGTCCCGATACATCGACCGGCACGGACCGCTGGGGGGGGAGTGCTCGAGTTCGCCATCCTCGGACTGCTGCAGCAGTCCCCCATGCACGGCTACGAGCTGCGCAAACGGCTCGCGGAGGTGCTCGGGGGTCTGCGCAGCGCCTCCTACGGCTCGCTGTACCCCGCACTCAAGCGGTTGCACGCCGCCGGGCTGGTCACCACCGACGAGCCCGACCGGCGGGCGCCGCTGCCGGCCGACGCACCACCGCTCACCGGCCGGCGCGGGAAGGTGGTCTACACGATCACCGCGGAGGGCAAGGAGCGTTTCGCCGAGCTGGTCAGCCAGGCCGGCCCCGAGACGTACGACGACGGCCGGCGCTTCGGCGTCCACCTCGCCTTCTTCCGGCACACCGCCGCCGACGTGCGGCTGCGCATCCTCGAGGGGCGCCGCCGCACCGTCGAACGGCAGCGGGAGGGCCTGCGGTCCTCGCTGGCGCGGACCCGCGAACGGCTGGACCGCTACACGCTGGAGCTGCAGCGCCACGGCCTCGACTCGGTCGACCGGGAGGTGCGCTGGCTGTCGGAGCTCATCGACAGCGAACGGCGCGATCCGGGCCCGGACGGCACCCCGGAGCCGCCCGGCGCCGACTGACCGCACCACCCGTCCAGCACCACCCGTCCAGCACCACCCACGGAGCACGACTGCCGCGCCGAGCGCCGGCAGCGCACCACCGGCTGCCCGCCCCACCGGCAGCCGCCGCCAGGGCCGCAACGGTCCCGAGCACGAGGACCATCCGGTCCAGGGAGAAGGGAAGACCATGGGAGCTGTCAAGGTCGCCATCGTCGGTGTGGGCAACTGCGCCGCCTCGCTGGTGCAGGGCGTGCACTACTACCGCGACGCCGACGAGACCACCTCGGTGCCGGGCCTGATGCACGTGCGCTTCGGCGACTATCACGTCTCCGACGTGCAGTTCGTCGCCGCGTTCGACGTCGACGCCAAGAAGGTCGGCCGCGACCTCTCCGAGGCCATCGTCGCCAGCGAGAACAACACCATCACGATCTGCGACGTCCCGCCGCTGGGCGTGCCCGTGCAGCGCGGCACCACCCTCGACGGCCTGGGCCGCTACTACCGCGAGACGATCGAGGAGTCCGACGAGACGCCGGTCGACGTCGTCGCGGCGCTGCGCGAGGCGCAGGCCGACGTCCTGGTCTGCTACCTGCCGGTCGGGTCGCAGGAGGCCGCGGAGTTCTACGCCCAGGCCGCCCTCGACGCCGGGGTCGCCTTCGTCAACGCGCTGCCGGTCTTCATCGCCGGGACCAAGGAGTGGGCGGACAAGTTCACCGCCGCCGGCATCCCGATCGTCGGTGACGACATCAAGAGCCAGGTCGGCGCGACCATCACCCACCGGGTGCTGGCCAAGCTGTTCGAGGACCGCGGCGTCCAGCTCGACCGCACGATGCAGCTCAACGTCGGCGGCAACATGGACTTCAAGAACATGCTCGAGCGGGAGCGCCTGGAGTCCAAGAAGATCTCCAAGACCCAGGCGGTGACCAGCCAGGTCGGCCGCGACATGGGCACCGGCAACGTGCACATCGGCCCCTCGGACCACGTGCCGTGGCTCTCGGACCGCAAGTGGGCCTACGTCCGCCTCGAGGGCCGCGCGTTCGGCGACGTCCCGCTCAACCTGGAGTACAAGCTCGAGGTCTGGGACTCCCCGAACTCCGCCGGGATCATCATCGACGCGGTCCGCGCGGCGAAGATCGCCAAGGACCGGGGGATCGGCGGCCCGCTGCTGTCGGCGTCGTCGTACTTCATGAAGTCCCCGCCGGAGCAGTACCGCGACAGCGAGGCGCGCGACAAGGTCGAGGCGTTCATCCGCGGCGACGTCGAGAGGTAGGGCCGCTCCTGCAGTGGCCGTCCAGGGCCCGCTCCCCGTTCGAGGGGCGGGCCCTGTCCCGTCCCCGGTCGGCGCGCGTGGGACGCCGGAGCCGTGCCCGGCCTGCATAGGCTGATCGCCATGCCGCGCCGCCTGCTCGCGATCGCGCTCGTCCTGCTGGCGGTCCTGCTCACCGGTTGCTCCGACGACTCCTCCGACCGGCAGCCCGGCGACCCGGTGACGGCCGAGGAGGCCGAGGTGCTGGCCGGGCTGCTGGCCGGCAACACCGAGGAGGGCGGCGCCGGCGTCGTCGTCACCGCGCCCTTCGGCGAGGGCGGGCTGCTCACCCTGACCGGAGAGGTCGACCTCGCCGGCGGGGCCGGCCGCGCCCGCGCGGTGACCGACTACGGCGACGACCGGCCCGACGACGTCCGCACCGTGTTCTTCACCCCGGATCAGATCTGGTTCGGGGACCTGCCGGGCCTGCCGGCGGCCCTGGCCGCCGCGGGGCTGCCCGACGTCCCCTTCCTGCGCCGGCCGGTGGCGACGGGGACCGAGGCGGTGCCGCTGACCGACGTGCTCGTGCGGCTGGTGCTCAACCTGGGCGCGGCGGAGGCCGACGACGCCGGTGCCTTCACCGGCGGCGGCACCACGTGGGAGGGACAGCGCTCGATCGACGGGCAGCTGGCCACGGTCTACGCCTCGGACAGCGGCTGGTCGGTGGCCGTGGACGACGACACCGGCCTGCTGCTGCAGTACGTGACGCCGCTGCCCGGCCTGGCCGGCGGTGCCGACGCCGGTGCCGATGCAGACGCCGGGGCCGATGCCGACGTGACCGTGACGCTGGCCGACCACGGGCCGCGGACGATCGCGCTGCCGGAGGAGGGACAGACCGTCGACGCGGTGGCCAACGCGGGCGTGGCCGCGGCGGTCGGCGTCTAGGAGGACCCCCTCGCCCCCCACGCTCGGCGCGGGGCCCTGCGAGGGGCCGTTCCAGCACCTCGGCAGCGGCCGGGCCAGGACGTGGAGGGAGGGGGCGGCCTCTTCCCCAGACCGCCCCCTCCGGGGTTCTTCCTACCAGATCCCCGCCGGACGCGGCTACCGGGGACGGCGGGTCGGGTGACTCAGTTCGCCGAGGGGTCGGCCGGCGCCGTCGACAGCACCGCCAGGCGGCCGGTCTGCCGCGCCAGGACCGCGCGCCACAGCGCCGAGCCCGCCAGGTCGCTGAGCACGTCGTCGGGCGCGCCGGGCACGCAGGCCCACGCGCCCTCGGCGATCTCACCGGCCAGCTGGTCGGGCGACCAGCCGGCGTAGCCGGCGAACACCCGCAGGCCCGCCAGGCCGTCGCCGAGCGCGCCGGGGTCGGCGTCGAGGTCGACGAGGTAGACGTCACCGGCGACGCGGCGCAGCCCGGCGTCCTCGGCTCCCGCCGCGCCGGCCCAGCTGGCCAGGCACAGCGCGGTGTCGGTCTCGCACGGGCCACCGACGTGGAAGACGCCGGGCTCGACGGCCAGGTCGCACCAGCCGGGCAGCACGTCGCGGATCTCGACCTGGCTGGGCCGGCCGAGCACGACCCCCAGCGTGCCGCTGTCGTTGTGGTCGAGCACGTAGACGACGCTGCCGGCGAAGTTCGGGTCGGTCAGCGCCGGCATGGCGACGAGCAGGGAGCCCGGACCCACGTCGTCGAGCGAGCCGGTCGAGAGCCGCGGGACCGCCGCGCGGCGTCGGCCCGTACCCGGCCGGCTCGGCCGGCCGGACTCCGGGTCAGGTGACGGGGGCACCGTGGACATCCATCCCAGTGTGCAACAGCCGGGCGCTCAGGGGGCGGCCGAGCCGCGTCCTAAGGTGAGCCGGTGCGCCGGGCCGACACGACGGTGCGGCACCTCCTCCTGCGTGGTGACTTCCGCCGGCTGCTGCTCACCCGGCTGTCCTCCCAGTTCGGGGACGGGGTGTTCCAGGCGTCGCTGGCCGGCACGGTGCTGTTCAACCCGCAGCGCGCCGCCACGCCGGTCGACGTCGCCGCCGGGTTCGCCGTCCTGCTGCTGCCGTACTCGGCCGTGGGGCCCTTCGCCGGCGTGTGGCTGGACCGGTGGAGCCGCCGCCAGGTGCTGTTGCGGGCCAACGTGCTGCGCGCCGGGCTGGTCGCCGTCGTCGCCGCCCTGGTCCTCGGCGGAGCCGCCGGGCCGGCCCTGTACGCCGCGGGGCTGGCGGTCTTCTCGGTCACCCGCTTCGTCCTGTCGGCGCTGTCGGCGGGGCTCCCGCACACCGCCGACGAGCCCTCGCTGGTCGCGGCCAACGCCCTGTCGACGACGTCGGGCGCGGTGGCCACGGTCGCCGGCGGGGCGGCGGCCGTCGGCCTGTCGCGACTGGGCGTGACCGGTGACGCCGTCTACGCGGCCGTGGCGCTGTCCGCGGCGCTGCCGTACCTCCTCGCCGCGGCCACCGTCGCCGGGTTCGCCCCGGCGGAGCTGGGGCCCGACGCCGACCCCGACGCCGACCCGGACCGGGCGACGGCACGGGGCGTGGTGCGCGGGATGGTGGCCGGTGTCCGGCACGCCCGCGCCCGGCCCCCAGTGGCCGCCGCGCTGCTGGCGATCGGCGCCCACCGGTCCTGCTACGGCGTCCTGACGCTGATGACGCTGCTGCTGCACCGCAACCGCTTCCCGGCCGCGGACGGGCTGTTCCCGGGCGGGCTGGTCGGGCTCGGGCAGACGGTCGCCGCCGGGGCGGTCGGCACGCTGCTGGCGGCGGTGGTCACGCCCGGGGCGGTCCGCCGGCTGGGCCGGCGCGGGTGGACGACGGGACTGCTGGCCCTCGGCGGTGCGCTGCAGCTCGCGCTGGGCCTGCCGTTCACTCCGGCGTCGACCGTGGCCGCAGGACTCGTGCTGGGCTTCGTCGCGCAGGGCGTGAAGATCTGCGTCGACACCACGCTGCAGGAGTCGGTGGACGACGACCTCCGCGGCCGGGTGTTCTCCGTCTACGACACCCTGGTCAACGTCACCTACGTGACGGCGCTGCTCGTCGCCGCGGTGCTGCTCCCGCCCGACGGGGCGTCGGTGCCCGCCCTGCTGGCCGTCGCGGCCGGCTATGTGCTCACGGCCGCCGGGTACGCCCGCGCCACGCGGGAGCGGCAGGTCTAGAGCGCCGGCTCGCAGGCGCCCCGGCCCAGGGCGGCCAGGCCGGCCCGGTCTCCGGGGCCGAGCTGCCGCTGCCCGTCGTTCCGCGGGTCCATGAGCTCGGCCGGGTCGTCGACGTGGTCGTGGCCGACGACGTGGCCGAACTCGTGCACGAGCACCGCCCGGACGTCGGCCGGGCCGTCGGGGGACAGCACGGCGCGGGCGGCCCACCCGGCGTCGACCGTGACCGCCCCGGTGACGTAGACCCACGGCCCGCCGGCCGACACGGCGGTGCTGCGACCGCGCCCGGCGACCGTCCCGGCGAGCGCGGGGTCCTCCTCCGGCGTCTCCCAGGTGACCAGGACCGGCGCCCACCGGTCGCCGTAGCGCCCGGGCTGGTGAGCCGGCCGGTCCTGCGCGTACGCCTCGTCGGTCGCCCCGTCGGACACGAACCGCAGGCCGGTGGCGGCCGCCACCTCGGCCACGGCGTCGGCGACCAGGCGGTCGCCGCCCGGCGGGGCGCCGTCGGGCCGCACCACGTAGTGCACCGGGCGGCAGGGGTCGTAGGCGACCGGGGTGACGCCGTCGTCCTGGTACTGCAGGAAGTCCCACGTCCCGGCGGCGGGGACGTCCGCGGGGAGGCCGAGCGGGGCGCCGGCCGCCTCGAACCCCGGCGTCGGGCGCCCCGGTGCCCCGCCCGGGGCACCGGCGGCCGCGGCCGGCGCCCCGGGCCACGGCACCGCGGCGGCCAGGTCCGCGGCGCCGGAGCCGACGGCGAGGAGCAGCGCGACGGCCAGGACGCCCCGGGCGGGGGAGCTCGGCAGCGAACGGCCCGTCGGCTCCCCGCCGCGCCCCCGCACCCCCCCGTGCACGTGCCCCCCTCGCCGCCGGTCCGGCCGTCCGTCCTACCGGCAGGCGCCGCGGCGGGGGAGACCGCGGCCGGGGTCACCACCCGGTCGGGGGAGGTCAGGAGAGGTCCCCGCCCCCGAGGTCCTGGCCCTCGAAGTCCTCGGGCGCGTACTCCCGCGGCTCGACCAGGACCATCCAGTTGCCCGAGTTGTCCCGCATGAGCGCCTCGACGCCGTAGGGCCGCTGCGTCGGCGGCTGGAGGAACTGCACGCCCTTGGCGGAGAGCTCCTCGTAGGTCTTCTGGCAGTCGTCGACGTTGACGCCGATGCCGGGCAGCCCGCCCTCGGCCTGGGCCCGCTGCATCGCGGCGATGAGGTCGTCCGACAGCGGCCGGCTCGGGGTCGTGAGGTGCACCTGCAGCTCGGGCTGGCTGGGGTGCCCGACGGTGACCCAGCGGAAGTCGGGGCCGAGCTGGATGTCGTCCTTGGCCACGAAGCCGAGGACGTCGGTGTAGAAGGCCAGGGACTCGTCGAGGTCGGTGACCCAGACGCTGACGAGGGAGACGTTGGTGATCATGCGGCGAGGCTAGGGAGCGCCGCTGCCGTCCTGCTTCTCCCCACTTGCGGAGTCCGTCTCCCGGCGCTCGGCCAGCCCCCGCATGAAGACGTGGCAGCCGGGGACGCGCGGCGCGCCGGTGCGCGCCCAGCGAGCCTGGAAGGCGCTGGGCGTCTCGCCGACGAGCTCGCGGAACCGGCTGCTGAACGAGCCGAGGCTGCTGAAGCCCACCGCGTGGCACACCTCGGTGACCGTCAGGTTCGTGGAGCGCAGCAGGTCCTGCGCCCGCTCGACCCGCCGCCGCGACAGGTGGGCGGCGGGGGAGACGCCGTAGGTGGCGGTGAACAGCCGCTGGAAGTGCCACTTGCTCAACGCGGCGACGGCGGCCAGCGCGGCGAGGTCCAGCGGCTCGTCGAAGTGCCGGTCGGCGTGGTCGCGGGCGCGGCGCAGGAGCGGGAGGACGTCGTCGGCCGCCCGGTCCGGTCCGGTGCTCACCGCGCGGCCCACCAGGCGCGCAGCTCGGCCTCGGCCTCCTCGCGGTCGAGCGGGCCGCGCTCGAGGCGGAGGTCCTTGAGGTGCTTCCAGGCCTCGCCGACCTCCCGGCCCGGCGGGATGCCCAGGATCTCCATGATCGCGTTGCCGTCGAGGTCGGGACGCACCCGGGCGAGGTCCTCGGCCGCCGACAGCTCGGCGATCCGGCGCTCCAGCGAGTCGTAGGTGGCCGACAGCGCCGCCGCCCGCCGCCGGTTGCGGGTCGTGCAGTCCGAGCGCACCAGCTTGTGCAGGCGGGGCAGCAGGTCACCGGCGTCGGTGACGTACCGGCGGACGGCGGAGTCGGTCCACTCGCCGGCGCCGTAGCCGTGGAACCGCAGGTGCAGGAAGGTCAGTCGGGCGACGTCCTCGGTGATCTCCTTGGAGTACCGCAGGGCCTGCAGCCGCCTGCGCACCAGCTTGGCCCCGACCACCTCGTGGTGGTGGAAGGAGACCCGGCCGCGGGGCTCGTGGCGGCGGGTGGCCGGCTTGCCGACGTCGTGCAGCAGCGCGGCCAGCCGCAGCACCAGGTCCGGCGAGGGCGCGTCCGGGTCGGCCTCGTCCAGCGCGATCGCCTGGTCGAGCACGGTCAGGGAGTGGCTGTAGACGTCCTTGTGCTGGTGGTGCTCGTCGATCTCCATGCGCAGCGCGGGCAGCTCCGGCAGGACGACGTCGGCCAGCCCGGTGGAGACGAACAGCTCCAGCGCCGCCCGCGGGGCGTGCTGCAGCAGCGTCTTCGACAGCTCGACCTGCACCCGCTCGGGGGTGATGCGGGCCAGCTCGGCCGACATCGCGGTCATCGCCGCGACGACGTCGTCGGACGGGGTGAGGCCGAGCTGGGCGACGAAGCGGACGCCTCGCAGCATCCGCAGCGGGTCGTCGGCGAAGGAGTCGCCCGCCGTCCCGGGGGTGCGCAGCCGGCGGGCCAGCAGGTCGCCCAGACCGCCGAAGGGGTCGGTGACCGTGCGGTCGGGGCCGAGGGAGACGGCCATGGCGTTGACCGTGAAGTCGCGCCGGGCGAGGTCGTCGACCAGCGACGTCCCCCAGGCCACCTCGGGGTTGCGCGACTCCCGGTCATAGCGGTCGGCGCGGAAGGTGGTGATCTCCAGCCGGGTGCCGCGCACCTCGGCGCCGACCGTGCCGAAGGCGATGCCGGTGTTCCACGTGGAACTGGCCCAGCCGCGCAGCAGGTCGAGCACCTGCTCGGGACGGGCGTCGGTGGTGACGTCGAGGTCACCGGGCGGTCGCGGCGCGTCGCTGCCCGCGGCCAGCAGCGCGTCGCGCACCGAGCCGCCGACCAGGTGCGCCTCGAAGCCCGCGGCGGTGAACCGCCGGCCCAGGTCGACGAGCACGGGGGAGACGTCGACCAGCTCGCGCACGGTCGACTGGACCGCCGGGGACACGGGAGCGGCGGCCGGGCGACGCGGAGGGACGACGGACACGACGCGCCAGGGTAGTGCTCGTCTCGCGCTACCCTCCTGGCATGGCTGGGACGGGCGGACGAGCACGCCCCGGGCGCCGTCTGCGTCGGGTCGACGAGACCTCCGCCGGCGGCCTGGTGGTCGCCGACGACGGCGTCCACGGGCCCCGGGCCGCGCTGATCGGCCGCACCGACCGGCGTGGCCGGCTGCTGTGGTCGCTGCCCAAGGGCCACATCGAGGAGGGCGAGACCCCCGAGGACACCGCCGTCCGGGAGGTGGCCGAGGAGACCGGGATCATCGGCGAGGTGCTCGCCCCGCTCGGGATCATCGACTTCTGGTTCGTCGCCGAGGGCCGGCGCGTGCACAAGACGGTGCACCACTTCCTCCTGCGCGCCATCGGCGGCGCGCTGTCCGACGCCGACGTCGAGGTCACCGAGGTGGCCTGGGTGCCCCTCGACGAGCTGAGCGGCCGGCTGGCCTACGCCGACGAGCGGGCGCTGGTCGAGCGCGCGCCCGCGCTGCTCGCCGACAGTGCGTGACCCGGCGCGCGAGGTCCCTCCCAGGCAGCACACCCCCCGGTCCGGGGCCGGCCGGCGCGGGGGACCCGTGACGCGCGCCGCCCGGCCGTCCCGGGTCCGGTGGCCGCGGGTCCTGACGACGACGCTGCTGGCGCTCCCGCTGCTCGCCGTCCCTCCGGTGGCCGCCGCACCACCCGCCGCGGCGGCGCCCGCCCCGACCGCCGCGGCCGCCGACGACGACGAGCGGCCGGTGACCGTCGAGGTCACCCGCCTCGAACCGCGCACCGTCGTCCCCGGCGGCACCGTCACCCTCGAGGGCACGCTGCGCAACACCGGCACCCAGACGCTGACCGACCTGACCGCCCGGCTGCAGCGCGGCGCGGTCCTCACCACCCGCGCCGACCTGCTGGCCGCCGACCCCGAGCCGGCGACCGTCGCCGCCACCGCCTTCGCGCCGCTGGCCGGGCGGCTCGGGCCCGGTGAGCAGGTCCCCTTCACCTACGGCGCCACCACCGCCGAGCTGGGCCTGGACCGTGACGGCGTCTACCCGGTGCTGCTCAACGTCAACGCCGCCGGCCCCGACGGCGAGCAGAGCCGGGTCGGCGAGGTCAGCACCTCCGTGGTGCAGCAGAGCGCCCCACCGGCGACGGCGACGGCGGTCGCCTGGCTGTGGCCGCTGGTCGAGCGCACGCACCGCGACGCCGCGGGGGCGTTCGTCGACGACGAGCTGGCCGCCGAGGTCTCCGACGGCGGCCGGCTCGACCGCGCGCTGGCGGTGCTCGAGCGGGTGCCGCAGGTCGTGGCGCCCGGGACGACGGAGCCCGCGCCGCTCGCCCCGATGACCCTGGCGGTCGACCCGGTCCTGGTCGAGGAGCTCGCGCTCATGGCCGAGGGCCCCTACGACGTCGCCGGGGAGCAGGACGCGGGCACCGGCACCGACGCCGCGGCCGCGTGGCTGGACCGGCTGCGGGCCGTGGCCGGCGACCACCCCGTCGTCGCCCTGTCCTACGGCGACGTCGACGCCGACGCCCTGCAGGCAGCCGGCCTGCCGGCTGCGGTGACCCGCAGCCTGCCTGGCGCCGCGGCCGGCGCGGACGGCGTGGGCACCGGCACGAGCACCGGGGACGGGAACGGCCGGCCCACCGCCACCGCCGACTCCCCGGGCCCGGACGGCGCCGCCCTGCTGCGCGAGGAGCTGGGCACCGACGTCCGCACCGACCTCGCCTGGGCCGCCGGCGGGGCGCTGCGTGCCGACACCCTGGGCACGCTGACCGGCGGGGGGATCGAACAGGTGGTGCTCGCCTCCGGCGCCCTGACCGGCGGCGCCACGGCGATCGGCCTCACCGGCGCCGCGGCGGCGCGCACCACCGCGGCCGGGGACGACGGCCCGGTGCCGGCGCTGGTCGCCGACAGCGGACTGTCCGACCTCGTCGGCGCCGCCGGGCAGACCAGCGGCGGCACCCGGGTGGCCGAGCAGCGCTACCTGGCCGAGCTGGTCCTGCTCTCCCAGCAGCCGGTCGCCGACCCCGCCGGCCAGACGGTCCTCGTCGCCCCGCCGCGCGACGTCGACCCCGACCCCGACGGCGTGGCCGCCATGATCGCCGACACCGCGCTGCCCGGGCTGCGCCCGGCCGCGCTGACCGACCTCGCCGCCGGGCCGGCCACGGACGCCGGCACACCGGTCGACCCGGTCGACGCCCCGCTCCTCGACGCGGCCGGGCTGGCCGACGTCGTCGCCGCGGCCGGCCTGCGCGACGACCTGGCCGGCGCCGTCGTCGATGACCCCGCCGCGGCCCTGGCCGGCACCGACGCCGCCCTGGCGCGCACCACCTCCGCCGCCTGGCGCGAGGACCCCGACGGCTTCCGGGCCGCCGCCGGCGGCCTGCGCGAGAGCGTGGACCGGCTGCGCGGTCAGGTGACCCTGGTGGCGCCGGCGGAGGGCAGCTACAGCCTGGCCTCCAAGGACGCGCCACTGGTGCTGACGGTGCAGAACGACCTGCCCTTCGCCGTCCGGGTGCTGGTCGACGTGCACACCCGCGACAACGTGGGGCTCACCATCGGCAGCCTCGGCGCGCAGGAGGTGCCGCCGCAGCAGCGCACGACGCTGCAGGTGCCCACCGAGGTGCGCCAGTCGGGGCGCTTCGCCGTCTCGGCCGGGCTGACGACGCCCGGCGGTGGGCGGCTGGGCGAGACCGTGGCGATCCAGGTCCGCAGCACCGCCTACGGGACGATCTCGCTGTCGATCACCATCGGTGCCGCCGTCCTGCTCGGCCTGCTCTTCCTGCGGCGCGGGGTGCTGTTCGTGCTCCGCCGCCGCCGCGGAGCGGCCGAGGAGGACCTGCCCGCGGACGCCTGGCCGCCGAGCCGGAGCCCGGTGTGACCGGCCGCCCGCGCAGCGAGGAGGACCTGACGGCCCGCCAGGCACCCGCCGACGACACCGGGAGCGCTGCCGCCGGGGACGCCCCCGGGGACGCCGCCGGGGACGCCCCCCGTGACGACGACGGCGCCCGCGGGCCCCGCCCGCGCCCCCTGCCGCCGGTGCCCCCGGCTCCCTCACCGGCTCCTCCGCGGGCCGCCCGGCCGCCGCGCGAGCGGGGCCGCCCGCTGCCCCCGCCGCCCTATCCGGTGGCGGCGCCCGGGGACGCCCGCGCGACCCCCGCGCCGCCGCGTCCGGTGCCGCCCGTGCCGCCCCCGCCGCCGGTCCGGCGCCCGGGGACGCCGCAGCAGGACGCCCCGCTACAGCAGGACGCCCCGGCACAGCAGGGCACCCCGCCGCAGGCCCGGGCCCACGCACCGCGGGAGACCGCCGCCGTGCCGCCGCTCCCCGCGGCGGTGCGGCGCACCCCGCGGCCGCTGCCGCCGGTGCCCCCGCCCACGCGGACCCGCTTCCTGCCGGCCGACGAGACCCAGGTCATCCCGATTCACGTCCTGCCGCCGGTGCCGGCCGCGCCGGAGGGGGAGACCGAGGAGGAGGCCCGCGAGCGGGAGGGCGCCCCCGGGGGCAGCCGCGGCATCCTGCGCGCCGCCGGCACCATGGCCGTGGCCACGCTCGTCTCCCGGGTCACCGGCCTGCTGCGCACGATGGTGCTGGCCGCCGCCCTGGGCGTGGGCCTGGTGAACGACGCCTACAACACCGCCAACACGCTGCCCAACATCGTCTACGAGCTGCTGCTGGGCGGCGTGCTCACCTCGGTGATCGTGCCGCTGCTCGTCCACGCCCAGGAGCGCGACCGCGACGGCGGCGTGGCCTACGCCCAGCGGCTGTCGACCGTGGCGATCGCCGGGCTGGTCGCCGTGACCGCGGTCGCCGTGGTGGCCGCCCCGGTGCTCACCGCCCTGTACGGCATCGAGGGCGACCCCGCGCAGGTCCGGCTGGCCACCTGGCTGGCGCGGATCCTGCTGCTCGAGATCGTCTTCTACGGCGTCGGCGCGCTCGCCCAGGCGATCCTCAACTCCCGGGGCGTGTTCGGGCCGCCCGCGTGGGCGCCGGTGCTCAACAACGTCGTCGTCATCGCCACCGGCGTGCTGTTCGTGGCGGCCAGCGGACCGGGCGACCTGCGGCCGGAGACCATCACCGCCGGGCAGGTGTGGCTGCTGGGGATCGGCACCACGCTCGGCATCGCGCTGCAGGCGCTGGTCCTGGTGCCGCTGCTGCGCCGGGCGGGCGTCCCGCTGCGGCCGCGCTGGAACCTGCGCCGGACCGGCCTGCGCGAGGTCGGCGGCCTGGGCGGCTGGGTGGTCCTCTACGTCGCGGTCAGCCAGGTCGGCGTCGTGGTGGCCACCCGCGTGGCCAACGCCGCCACCCGCGAGGGCGGGCTGGGCTCGAGCGCCTTCGCCTACGCCAGCCTGCTGTTCCAGATGCCCTACGGGATCATCGGCGTCGCGCTGCTGACCGCCCTGGTGCCGCGGATGAGCCGGGCCGCCGCCCGGCACGACGTCCCCGGCGTGGTCCAGGACCTGGCGCTGGGCACCCGCCTGTCCGCGCTCGGGCTGCTGCCGGTGGCCGCCGCGCTCACCGTCCTCGGGCCGGCGCTGGCGACCGTGGCCTTCGCCCGCGGCCAGACCAGCGTCACCGACGCGCGGGCGATCGGCACCGCCCTGGCCGTCGGCGCCTTCGGCCTGCTGCCCATGGCGGTCACGCTGCTGCAGCTGCGCGTGTTCTACGCGATGAAGGACGCCCGGACGCCGGCGCTCATCCAGGTCGGCATGGTCGCCGTCCGGGTGCCCCTGCTGCTGCTGGTGCCCGCGCTGGTCGGGCCCGAGCACGTCGTCGCCGGGCTGACGCTGGCCACGAGCGTCACCTACCTGGCCGGCTGGGCGTTCGGGCACGTCGCGCTGCGGCGCCACCTGCGGGCCGCCGACCCGGACCGGGCACGCGCCGGCGGGACCCTCGGACCGGTGCTGCGGATGACCGCGGCCGCCGCCGCGGGCGCGCTGGCCGGCTGGCTCGCCGTCGGGGTGACCGACGACGCTCTGGGGACGTCGGTCACGGGCTCGCTCGTGACCGTGCTGGTCGGTACGGTGGTCGTCGGTGTCACGACCCTCGTCGGGTTCGTGCTCGCCCGCGTCCCGGAGCTCCGGGAGCCCCTCGCCGCCGCCCGTGCGCGGCTGGGGCGCGGATGAGCACGGTCCCACCGGGGCAGGCGCCGCCGCCGGGGCAGCGCGCCGCCGGCCGGGGAGGGTCGAGGAGGTCGTCCGCGTCCATGACGTCCACGATCACCGGGCTCCCCGACCGCTACCGCCCCCTCGACGAGGTCGGCCCGGTCGAGCGGACCGAGACCGGCGTCATCCACTGCTGGCGGGCCAAGGACCGGGTCCTCAACCGTGACGTCGCCGTCCGGGTGCACGAGCCCGGCGGCCCCGCCGCCCGCTCCTGGATCACCCGCGCGCTGACCGCGGGCGGGCTGGCCACGCCGGCGCTGGCGATGGTCTACGACGCCTCCGAGGGTGGCGGGAACGATGGCGGGGGTGCCGCCTACGTCGTCAACGAGTGGATCGAGGGACAGACCCTGGCCGAGCGGCTCGGGTCCGGACCCATGGACGAGCGGGAGGCCCGCACCGTCCTGCGCCGGCTGGCCGAGGGCGTCGCCGAGGCGCACCGGGTCGGCCTCGCGGTGGGCGGGCTGAGCCCCGAGACCGTCGTCCTGCGGCCCAACGGCCTCGTCGGCCTGCGCGCCGTCCCCGCCGCGACCGGCACCGTCCAGGAGGACATCGCCGCACTCGGCGCGCTGCTCGAGTACTGCCTCACCGGCTCGCGCGCCGGCGCCTCCGGACCCGGCGGCACCCCCGCCCACCCGCCGGTCATCGACCAGCCCGACCTCGCCGCCCTGGTCCGCCGGGCCCGCTCCACCGAGCCGGGGGCGCGGCTGGCCAGCGCCGCGGCGATGGCCGCGCTGCTGGCCGAGCGCCCCCGCGCCGGTGGCACGCCGGTGCGCGGCCGGGACGAGAGCGACAGCGGCTGGCTGCGCCGGCTGCGCGAGCACCGCGACACCGAGCAGGCGGGCGAGGAGCCGGCGCCGACCGCCGCCGCCGCCGACGCCGAGCACCCGGAGCGCCTCGAGCGCCGGACGATGCCGCCCGTGCCGAGCGGCCGGGCGGCCCTCCCCCTGCCGGGGAACGAGCCCGCCGACGGCGACACCGACGGCGCCGACGAGCGCGTCGACGGCCGCCGCCGGCTGCTGGTCGTGGGGCTCCCCCTCGCCGCGCTGCTCGTCGTGATCGCGCTGGCCTGGTGGGTGGGCACCCACCTGCTGTCGGTCGCCGGCAGCGTCGACGAGGTGCCCGGCGCCGTGCGCTCCAGCCCCTCCACCAGCAGTGCGGCCGCCGAGGGGAGCGCCGCCGCGTCGTCCTCCGGGGGCGCGCCGGTCGCCATCGCCGGCGGCACGGTCCTCGACCCCTTCGGTGACGGCGACCCGGACAACCCCGGGGACGTCCCGGCGTCCTACGACGGCGACCCGGCCACGGCGTGGTCGACCTACACCTACCGCGGCTCGGCCGCCTTCGGTGGCCTCAAGCCCGGCATCGGGGTCGTCTACGACCTCGGCTCGGCCCAGCCGGTCGCCGGCGTCACGCTGACCACCACGACGCCGGGCATCTCCGTCGAGGTGCGCACCGGCGACAGCCGCGACGGCGACCTCGACTCCTTCGCCGTCGCCGCCGCCGGCACCGTCGACGGGACCACCGACCTGACCTTCGACGAGCCGGTGACCACGCAGTACGTCCTGGTCTGGGTGACCGGCCTGGTGCCCGCCGAGGACGGCTTCGCCGGCGACCTGGCCGAGGTCGCGGTCACCCCCGCCGGCTGAGGCAGGACCCCCCGACGGGGGTGTCCCGGCCCCTGCCTGCGGGAATGCCGCACCTACGATCCTCGTTGTGCCGCGCGTGACCGATTCTCAGCCGACCCCCGGCCCCGCCACGACCACCGAGGTCACGTCGCCCGTCATCCCGCCGGCGGAGCACGACGGCGTCCGTGACCTGATCATCATCGGGTCGGGCCCGGCCGGGTACACCGCGGCGGTCTACGCCGCGCGGGCCAACCTGCACCCGCTGGTCTTCGAGGGCTCGCAGTTCGGCGGCGCGCTGATGACCACCACCGAGGTGGAGAACTTCCCCGGCTTCGCCGAGGGCATCCAGGGCCCGCAGCTGATGATGGACATGCGCCAGCAGGCCGAGCGCTTCGGTGCCGAGCTGGTCGCGCGCGACGTCTCCGAGGTCGACCTCACGGCCACCCCCAAGGTGGTCAGGGTCGGCGACGAGGTGCACCGGGCGCACGCCGTCATCGTGGCCACCGGCTCGAAGTACCGGTACCTGGGCCTGGACAACGAGCAGCGCCTGCTCGGCCACGGCGTCTCGGCCTGCGCCACCTGCGACGGCTTCTTCTTCCGCGACCAGGACATCGTGGTGGTCGGCGGCGGTGACTCGGCGATGGAGGAGGCCACCTTCCTCACCCGCTTCGCCAAGACGGTCACCGTCGTCCACCGGCGCGAGGAGCTGCGTGCCTCGAAGATCATGCAGAAGCGCGCGCAGGACAACGAGAAGATCCGCTGGGCCCTCGGCAAGCAGGTCACCGACGTCCTCGGCGACTCCACCGTCTCCGGTGTCGAGCTCACCGACGTCGGCTCCGGCGCCACCGAGGAGCTGCCGGTCTCGGGCCTGTTCGTCGCCATCGGCCACGACCCGCGCAGCGAGCTGTTCGTCGGCCAGCTCAAGCTCGACGACGAGGGCTACGTCCAGGTCGAGCACCCGACCACCCGGACCAACATCGACGGCGTCTTCGCCTGCGGCGACGTGGTCGACCACGTCTACCGCCAGGCGATCACCTCGGCCGGCACCGGTGCCGCCGCCGCCATCGACGCCGAGCGCTGGCTGGCCGAGACCTTCGACGAGCGCTGACGCCGCTCGCCCACCGCCGGGTGCGCCCTGCGCGCACCGGGCATAGACCACCGGTCGGGCCGGTTGACCCGGCCGGGCCACCCGAGCCAGACACAGAGGAGAACGACCATGGCAGGCAACACCGTGACGGTCACCGACGCCAGCTTCGCCAACGAGGTGCTGGGTAGCGACAAGCCCGTCCTCGTCGACTTCTGGGCGGAGTGGTGCGGCCCGTGCAAGATGGTTGCCCCGGTCCTGGAGGAGATCGCCCGCGAGCACGGCGACAAGCTGACGATCGCCAAGCTTAACATCGACGAGAACCCGCAGATCGCCCGCGACTACCAGGTCATGTCGATCCCGACCATGACGGTGTTCCAGGGCGGCAAGCCGGTCAAGAGCATCATCGGCGCCAAGCCCAAGGGCGCCATCCTCTCCGACCTGGCCGACTACATCTGAGCCACCGGACCTCCCTGCGGGGAGGCCGCAGCCAGGGCCCGCTCCTCCGGTCGGAGGAGCGGGTCCTCGTGCGTCCGGAGGACCCCCGGCGGGCCGCGCGGGGTCGCGGACGGGACAATCGAGCGCGATGGGTAGCGAGAGCAGCATGCAACCGCTGGGTCCCGGCAGGCGGGGACCCGCCGTGGCCGACGTCCGGGCCGCCCTGCGCAGCCTGGGCCTGCTCGCCCCGGCCGACGGCGTCCCGGACGACGCCGGCACCGAGGTGTACGACCAGGCCACCGAGCTCGCCGTCCGCCACTTCCAGCAGGTGCGCGGGCTGTCGGTCGACGGCCGGGTCGGTGAGGAGACCTACCGCGCGCTGTCGGAGGCGCGGTGGTCGCTGGGCGACCGGCTGCTGCACCACGACCCCGAGCGGCCCGTGCGCGGCGACGACGTCACCGGCCTGCAGGAGCGCCTGCTCGAGCTAGGCTACGACGCCGGCCGCGCCGACGGGATCTTCGGTCCCGAGACCGAGGTGGGCCTGCGCGCCTTCCAGCGCGACTACGGGCTGACCTCCGACGGCACCTGCGGGCCGGCCACGCTGCGCGCCTTGCGCCAGCTCGGCCGCAAGGTCACCGGCGGCCGCCCGCAGCTGCTGCGGCAGAGCGCCTCGCTGGTCGACAGCGGCCCGCACCTCATCGGCCGCCGCATCGTCGTCGACCCCGGCCACGGCGGTGCCGACCCCGGCGTCACCTCGGGGGAGACCACCGAGGCCGACCTGGTCCTGGACCTGGCCAGCCGGATCGAGGGGCAGCTGGCCGCCGCCGGCGCCACGGTCTACCTCACCCGTGGCCGCGACCAGGACCCGACGCCGGCCGAGCGGACCGCCTTCGCCAACGACGCCCGCGCCGACCTGTTCATCTCCCTGCACCTGGAGGCCCACGAGTCCGAGCACGCCCGCGGGGTGGCCAGCTACTACTACGGCACCGGGTCGGGGACGTCGTCGACGGTGGGGGAGCGCTTCGCCGACCTGGCCCGCCGCGAGGTCGTCGCCCGCACCGGCATGCTCGACCTGGGCGGGCACCCCAAGACTTGGGACCTGCTGCGGATGACCCGCATGCCGGCCGTCCGCCTCGACTGCGGCTACCTGTCGCACCCGGTCGACCGGTTGCTGCTGCTCGACGCCCGGCTGCGCAGCACCGTCGCCTCCGCCGTCCTGGCCGCCGTCCAGCGGCTCTTCCTGCCTGCCGACGCCGACCCGCCCACCGGCACCTTCGTCCTCCCCGGCCGGGTGTAGCCGCGCGCCACGATCAGGTCACCTGATCGTGGCGCGTCCTCCCTCACCGCCCACCGTGAGGGAGGACGCGCTGCGGTGCGGGAGGACGTGCTCCGGTGCGGGAGGACGGCGCCCCCGAACCCCGCCGGGCGGCCGACGCGTGAGCCCCGCCACGGTGCCGGTGGGACGCGTGGGACGGCGGCGGGCGGACGGGTCCGTCTCACCGGCGGTGTCGGGCGGGCGACGCGGGCGCCCTCCCTACACTCGACGGGTGGCCTCTCTCCCGCCGGGACAGCCGTCGTCCGGCACCCCGCACGCCCACTCGCACGTCGTGCCCCGCCACCCGCGGCTGGACCCCCTGGCCGACCGGTACGCAGCACGCACGCACGGGATGAAGTCCTCGGAGATCCGCGCGCTGTTCTCCGTGGTGAGCCGGCCCGAGGTCGTCTCCCTCGCCGGCGGCATGCCCGCAGTCACCGCCCTCCCGCTGGACGCCGTGGGCTCCATGATCGGCGAACTGGTCAGCGGCATGGGCGCGCAGACCCTGCAGTACGGCTCCGGCCAGGGCGACCCGCGGCTGCGCGAGCGCATCTGCGACGTCATGGCGCTGGAGGGCATCACCGACGCCTCGCCCAGCGAGGTCGTGGTGACCGTCGGCTCGCAGCAGGGCCTGGACCTGGTCACCCGCGTCTTCTGCGACCCCGGTGACGTCATCCTCGCCGAGGGCCCGTCCTACGTCGGCGCGCTCGGCGTCTTCCAGGCCGCCCAGGCGCGCGTCCGGCACGTCGCCATGGACGACGACGGCCTGGTCCCCGAGGCGCTGGAGCAGGCGCTGCTGGAGTGCCGGGCCAACGGCGACCGGGTGAAGTTCCTCTACACGGTGCCCAACTTCCACAACCCGGCCGGCGTGACGCTGTCCGAGCCGCGCCGCCAGGCGATCGTCGACATCGCCGACCGGTACGACCTGCTGGTCGTCGAGGACAACCCCTACGGCCTGCTCGGCTTCGACCGCGAGCCGATGCGCGCGTTGCGGGCCCGCGACGCCCAGCGGGTCATCTACCTCGGCTCGTTCTCCAAGACCTTCTCCCCGGGTCTGCGGGTGGGCTGGGTGCTCGCCCCGCTCGCCGTCCGCGAGAAGCTGGTGCTGGCCACCGAGGCGCAGGTGCTCTGCCCGCCCTCGCTCACCCAGTACGCCGTCGCCCGCTACCTCGACACCCAGCCGTGGCGCGAGCAGATCAAGCTGTTCACCGAGCTCTACCGAGAGCGGCGCGACGCCACGCTGGAGTCGCTGCAGGCGCTCATGCCGCCGGGCACCACCTGGACGCACCCCGACGGCGGCTTCTACGTGTGGCTCAAGCTGCCGCACGGCCTGGACGCCAAGCTCATGCAGCCCCGCGCGGTCAACGCGCACGTGGCCTACGTGCCCGGCATCGGCTTCTACGCCGACGGGTCGGGCCGCGAGCACATGCGGCTGTCCTACTGCTACCCCGAGCCCGACCAGATCCGGGAGGGCGTGCGCCGGCTGGCCCGCGTCATCGAGGCCGAGCTGGACCTGCACAGCACGTTCGACACCGTCGACACCGGGACGTTCCGCGCGGTCGGTTCCCCGACCAACACCGCCGAGACCATCGTCGGCCCCGCCAACAGCGACCGGACCGAGGACTGACGCCGTGACCGAGCCCGCCGCACCACCCGCCGCCCATCCCGCCGCCGACGCCGCTGCCGAGGCGACCTCGCTGCGCGCCGTCGTCCTCGCCGGCGGGCTGACCTTCGAGCGGGAGGTCAGCCTGTCCTCGGGCACCCAGGTGGTCGAGGAGCTCGCCCGGGTCGGGGTCGACGCCGAGCTGCGCGACGCCGACGCCGAGCTGCTGCCCGGCCTCGCCGCCGCCCCCGCCGACGCGGTGTTCATCGCGCTGCACGGCGCGACGGGGGAGGACGGCGCCCTGCGCGCGGTCCTCGACCTGGCCGGCGTCCCCTACGTCGGCTCGCCGGCCGCCTCCTGCCGCCTGGCGTGGGATAAGCCGGCCGCCAAGTCCGTCGTCCGCACCGCCGCGCTGACGACGCCGGACTGGGTGGCCCTGCCGCACAGCACGTTCCGGGAGCTGGGCGCCGGCGCCGTCCTCGACCTCATCGTGGCCCGTCTCGGGCTGCCGCTGATGGTCAAGCCGGCCTCGGGCGGCTCCGCGCTGGGCGCGCAGAAGGTGAGCCGGGTCGAGGACCTGCCGGCCGCGATGGTCAGCTGCTTCGCCTACGGCGAGACGGTGCTGGTCGAGCGGTTCGTCGACGGCGTGGAACTCGCCGTCTCGGTGGTCGACCTGGGGACGGGGCCCGAGGCGCTGCCGGCGGTGGAGATCGTCCCGGAGTCCGGGGTGTTCGACTACACCGCCCGCTACACGCCCGGCCTCACCGAGTACCACGCCCCGGCCCGCGTGTCCGACGACGTCGCCGTCCGGGCGGCCGAGCTCGCCGTCCGGGTGCACCGGGCACTGGGCCTGGCCGACCTCTCGCGCACCGACGCGATCGTCTCCCCCGACGGCGAGGTGCACTTTCTCGAGGTCAACGTCTCCCCGGGGCTGACGGAGACGTCGATGTTCCCCATGGCGGTCGAGGCCGCCGGGTACGACCTCGGCGACGTCCTCGCCCGGCTGCTCACCCGCCGGGCACACACCGCCCGCTGAGCCGGGCCGCCCCCAGCTCACCGGGAGAGCCCGGCCTTCCGTCCGTGACGGAAGGCCGGGCTCTCGCGTCTCAGTCCTCCCCGCGGCGCCCGGCCACCTCCGGGGCCATCAGCCCGATGATGCGCTGCAGGTCGTCGACCGAGCCGAACTCGACGACGATGCGCCCCTTGGCCCGGCCGATCTGGACCTTCACCTTGGTCTCGAAGACGTCGGAGAGGCGGCCGGCGAGGTCCTCGACGCCCGGCGCGCTGATCCGGCGGGCCCGGCGGCGGGAGGCCGGCTGCTCGGCCGCGGCGAGGGCCACCGCCTCCTCCGTGGCCCGCACCGACAGCCCCTCGGCGACGATCCGGGTGGCCAGCGCGTCCTGCGCCTCGGCGTCGTCGAGGCCGAGCAGTGCCCGCGCGTGGCCGGCCGTGATGACCCCCGCGGCCACCCGGGTCTGCACCTTCACCGGCAGCTTGAGCAGCCGGATGGTGTTGGTGACCTGCGAGCGGCTGCGCCCGATCCGCCCGGCCAGCTCCTCGTGGGTGGCGCCGAACTCCTCCAGCAGCTGCTGGTAAGCCGCGGCCTCCTCCAGCGGGTTGAGCTGGACGCGGTGGATGTTCTCCAGCAGCGCGTCGCGCAGCAGGGCGTCGTCGGTGGTGTCCCGGACGATGGCCGGGACGACGTCGAGACCGGCCGCCCGGGCCGCCCGCAGGCGGCGCTCGCCCATGATGAGCTCGTAGCCGCCACCGGCCCCGTCCTCGGCGCTGCGCTCGCGCACGACGATCGGCTGGAGCAGCCCGAACTCCCGCACGGAGTGGGTGAGCTCCTCCAGCGCCTCGTCGTCGAAGACCTGCCGCGGCTGCCGCGGGTTGGGGACGATCTCGCCGACCGACACCTCGCGCAGCTGCGCGCCCGGCACGCCCACCGCCTCGTCGCGCTGCCGGGCCACCTCGGCGGCGGCCTGCGCGGCCGGGGGCAGCACCGCGACCGGCGGCGCGAGGGGCTCGGGCGCCGTCTGCCCGCCGGCCGGCGCCTCGGGAGCCGGTGCCACGGGGGACGGCTGTGACCCCTGGGGCACCAGGTGCACCGCGGGCGCCTCGGCCGGCGGGGCGCTGGTGGGGATGAGCGCCGCCAGCCCCCGGCCGAGGCCGCCACGCTTGCTCATCGGGTCTCCTCGTCGACGGAGGTGGGAACGGGCAGGACGGCCGCGTCGGTGCCGGCGAAGGCCCGGCCGGCCAGCGAGCTGTCCGCGCGGGAGCCGGTGGCCGACGCCGTCGGGGGACGGACCACCGGCATCGGCGCGGTGGCCGGCGGCGGGGGAGGCGGCGGCCCCATCGGCCGGGGATCGGCCTCGGGTCGCAGGTGCACGCCGCGCTCGGCGAGCTCGCGGGCGGCCTCCACGTAACTGGTGGAGCCGCGCGAGCCCGGGTCGTAGGTGAGCACCGACTGGCCGTAGCCCGGCGCCTCCGACACCCGCACGTTGCGCGGGATGACCGTCCGCAGCACCAGGTCCCCGAAGTGGCTGCGCACCTCCTCGGCGACCTGGTCGGCCAGGCGCGTGCGGCCGTCGTACATCGTCAGCAGGATCGTGCGGACGGCGATCCCCGGGTTGAGGTGCGCGCGCACGAGCTCGATGTTGTTGAGCAGCTGCCCGAGGCCCTCCAGCGCGTAGTACTCGCACTGGATGGGGATGAGCACCTCGTCGCCGGCCACGAGCGCGTTGAGCGTGAGCAGGCCCAGCGACGGCGGGCAGTCGATGAGCACGTAGTGCGGCCGCTGGTCCTCGGGCAGCGCGTGCACGTAGCCCTCGATCGCGCGGCGGAGCCGGTACTCGCGGGCGACGACGGAGACCAGTTCGATCTCCGCGCCGGCCAGGTCGATCGTCGCCGGGACGCAGCGCAGGTTCGGGCTGGCCGTCGTCGGGTGGACGACGTCGGCGAGTGAGCTGTCGCCGACCAGGGCGTCGTAGATGGACGGCGTCCCCACGGTGTGCTCGACGCCGAGGGCGGTGCTCGTGTTGCCCTGCGGGTCGAGGTCGATGACCAGCGCCCGCAGGCCGTAGAGCGCCAGCGCGACGCCCAGGTTGACCGTCGAGGTGGTCTTGCCGACGCCGCCTTTCTGGTTGGCCACGGTGACGACGCGGATGCGGCCCGGCGCGGGGAAGGGCTCCTGGTCGGCGGCGTGCAGCACGCGGGTGGCGCGCAGGGCCTCCATGGCGATGGGGCTGTCGAAGTCCGCGCCGGGGCCGGCCGCCGAGTCGGCCGCGAGGCTGCTGCGCAGCCGCTGGCCCGGGTCGGTCATCGCAGGTCCTCCCTGCCGACCCGTTTCACGTGGAACGGGGTCGGGTGTCTGTACGGGTTCCACGTGGAACGGCGGTCCGTCGTCGACGGTTCACCGGGACCCACGGGTCATGACCACCACGGTAGTGGCAGCCTCTCCCAGCCCGGAACCGACAGCCCGGGGGTGGATGTCGCGCATCCCCGCCCGTTCCAGCTCGGGGACGAGCGCGGGCAGCTCCTCCACCGCGCGGGCACCGACGAGGGCCACCAGCTGGGCCCCGGGCCGCAGCAGGCCGCGGCACCAGCCGACCAGCCGGGGGAGGGCGGCCACCGCCCGCGCGGTGACGACGTCGACCGGCCCGACCTCCCGGACCACCGCGCGCTCCTCGGCGCGGCCGCGGACCACCCGCCAGGGCGTGCCGAGCTCGGCCACGACCTCCTCGAGGAACTCCACCCGCCGCGCCATCGGCTCGACGAGGGTGAGCCCCAGGTCGGGGCGGGCCAGCGCCAGCGGGATCCCGGGCAGGCCCGCGCCGCTGCCGACGTCGACCACCCGGGCGCCCTCGGGCACCGCCTCGGCCACCGCGGCGCTGTTGAGGACGTGACGCTCCCACAGCCGTGGGACCTCACGCGGCCCGATCAGCCCACGCGTCACACCGTCGGAGGCCAGCCGGGCGACGTAGCGCTCGGCGTCGGGGAGGCCCGCCCCGAACACCGAGCGTGCGGCGGCCGGGGCCGGTGGGGCGTCGCGGGCCGGTGCGGCACCGGTGCCGGGCCCGCTCGGAGCGGCCGCCCCGGCGGCGCCCCGCGGCCGCGCCGCCGGCTCGTCCCCCGGGAGGTCCGCGAGCCCGCTCACGCGTCCGGCAGGACCACGACGCGCCGGTTCGGCTCCTCGCCCTCCGACTCGCTGTGCACCCCGGCGACGCCGGCGACGACGTCGTGGACGACCTTGCGCTCGAAGGGGTTCATCGGCGCCAGCCGCTCGGCCTGCCGGCTGCTCGCGACCCGCCGGGCGGCCTCGGCGGCCAGCGAGGTGAGGTCGGAGCGGCGGCGGGCGCGGTAGCCGCCGATGTCGAGCATCAGGCGGCTGCGGACGCCGGTCGACTGCGCCACGGCCAGGCGGGTGAGCTCCTGCAGGGCCTCCAGGACGGCGCCGTCGGAGCCGACCAGGTCCTGCAGCTCGCCGCCGACGATGGCCACCGACGCCCGGTCGCCCTCGACGTCGAGGTCGATGTCGCCGTCCACGTCGAGGATGTCGAGCAGCCGCTCGAGGTAGTCCCCGGCGACGTCGCCCTCGCGGACGAGCAGGTCGGTGCCGCTCCTGCCCCCACCCGCGCCGCCGGACCGTGCATCGCCGGACGGTGCATCGTCGGACGGCTCGTCGTCGGCCGGTTCGAGCAGGGCGTCGTCGCTGGCGTCGTCGGGGTCGGGCAGGTCGGTCGGCTCGGCCGGTGGGGTGTCGGCCGCGGGGCTGAGGACGGCGCCCGAGGTCGCCTCGGCGGTCGTGGCGGTGTCGGTCGAGGGCTGGTGCGGAACGCTCACGGAGGTACCTCCAGTCGGTGCGGGCAGCCGGGCGGACCCGGTGGTCTCGGGAGGTCGGGTGCGCGACGGGTGCGCGGCCCGGCCGAGTGCGGCCGCTCCGGGCGTCAGGACGCTCGGGGCCGCGGGGAGCTAGCGGCGCTTGCGCTTGCCGCCGGTGCCGGCGGGGCGGCCGTGGGGAGCGCGGTTGGCCGGGCGGGAGCCCTTGCCGCCACCGGCGCGGCCGCCCGGGCCGGCGGCACCGGAGGCGCCCGCCGCGGTGCTGCCGTGGGCACCCGTGCCCTTGACGCCCGCGCCGTCCGCACCCGCGCTGTCCACACCGGCGCCGTCCACACCGGCGCCGTCGGCGTCGCTGCCGCCCTTGGTCAGCGCGACGCCGGGGCTCTGCACCCCGCCGTCCGGGGTGCTGTCGTCACCCGCGCCGACCCCGGTGGAGTCCTTGCCCAGGTCGACGCCGGCGGACGCCGGGCGGCCGCCGCGGGTGCGGACCGGCTTGGCGCCGGGCCGCGGGGCCAGGGTCCTCGGGTCGACGGCCGGCTTGTCGGCAGCGGCCTTGGCCAGCGCAGCGGGGGACCCGGGCGGGGGCATCTTGCGCAGGATGAAGAACTGCTGGCCCAGCGTCCACAGGTTGTTGGTCATCCAGTACAGCAGGACGCCGATGGGGAAGAAGAAGCCGGTGACGAAGAGACTGACCGGCATGCCGTAGAGCAGCAGCTTCTGCACCATCGCGGCCTGGCCCTCGACCGGGCCGGAGCGCCTCATGATCTGCTTCTGCGTGAAGAACGTCGTCACGCACATGATCACCATGAGCGTCAGCGCGACGGCGCGGATGCCGCCCTGGGTGACGCCGGGCAGCGCCAGGATGTCGACGGCCTTCTGGCCGGTCATGTTGAACGAGGAGGAGATCGGCGCCCCGAACAGCTCCGCGCGCGCGGCCTGGTCGGTGAGCGTGCCGTCCCAGCTGTAGAGGCCCGGGGCGCCCGGCCGCAGCCGGCGCAGGACGTGGAACAGCGACAGGAAGACCGGGATCTGCGGCAGGATCGGCAGGCAGCCGGCCAGCGGGTTGACCCCGCGCTCCTTCTGCAGCGCCATCATCGCCTGGCTGAAGCCCTGGCGGTCGGCGCCGTACTCCTTGCGCAGCTTCTGGATCTCCGGCTGGATCTCCTGCATCGCCCGCTGGCTCTTCACCTGCTTGACGAACAGCGGGAAGAGGATCAGCCGGACGGTGACGACGAGGAAGATGATCGACAGCGCCCAGGTGATGCCGCCGGCGGGGTCGAGGAACGTCGAGAACACCGCGTGCCACGTCTTCATGACGAAGGCGATCGCGGTGTACAGCCAGTCAAGCAACGCCAGCCTCCTGCTGCGGGGACCGGCGGTCAGCCGGTGGGGTCTCGGGGGCGGGACGACGGGCGCCGTCGGCGGGCACCGGGAGGGGTGCTGCTGTCCTCGACGTGCGGCCGTCGCCGCCGGTTCCGGCGGTCGCGCGGCCGGCGCGCTGCGCCGGGACCGGGTCGTACCCGCCGGGGTGCCAGGGGGCGCACTTCAGCAGCCGCCGCAGTGCCAGCCACGAGCCGCGGCCGGCGCCGTGGACGGCGACCGCCTCGGCGGCGTACGCGCTGCAGGTGGGCGCGAAGCGGCAGCGCGGGGGCAGTGCCGGGCTGATCGCGCGGGAGTAGAAGCCGACGGCGGCCAGCAGCGCCCGGGCGACGCGGCCGGGACGGCGGGCGGGGCTCACGAGGAGCCGGCCCGCTCGGCGAGCACGCGGTCGAGGCCCGCGGCGAGGTCGCGGCGCAGCCGCGCGGAGGACGCCGTGGCCGCCTCGGGACGGGCCCGGACGACCAGGTCGGCGGTGGCCGGCAGGCGGGGGAGCTCCTCGCGGACGGCGGCCCGCAGCCGCCGGGTCACGCGGTGGCGCACCACGGAGTTGCCCACCGTCCTGCCCACGACGAAACCCGCCCGCGGGCCCGCGGGCACGCCAGCGGCCCCGGCCGGGGAGGCCGGGGCACGGACGGGGAGGTAGTGGAGGACCATGGTCGGCCGACCGGCACGCCGGCCCGACCGGACGACCGCGGTGAACTCCGGACGCCGGCGCAGGCGGGCCTGCGCGGGCAGCACCTCAGGCGGAGAGCTTCTCGCGACCCTTGCGGCGGCGGCCGGCGAGGATCGCGCGGCCCGCGCGGGTGCGCATCCGCAGCCGGAAGCCGTGGGTCTTGGACCGGCGGCGGTTGTTCGGCTGGAAGGTGCGCTTGCTCACGGGGTACTCCTACGGCAGGACATCGGTGGTGCGGGCCCGCCGGTGGGCAGGCACGCTGCGGGGCACCGGCGAACGGCGACCGCCGCTGCGCAGCACCCCGGGAGGCTGGTCGCTGCGGGCCGTCCCCGCCGCCTCCGGACAGCGGACCCGCCGCACACCGGCGCCGGACCGTGTCAGGGCACCGCGACCGGCCCACAGACTCCGACCAGCATAGCCGAGGACGGCGGGCACCCGGGACGGCGACCGGGGAGGGCCCGCCGGGGCTCCGGAACGGCTCCCGCCACCTGCCGGACGGGCGAGCGTGCACCGCCTGGGCCGGGCGGGCGGTGTCGGCACGCCGACGGACGGTCGACGACACGCCGACCGACACGCGCACCGGCCGTCCCAGGAGTCCCCGACCGTCGTTGCCGGGCTGTGGACGAGGCTGTTAGCGTCGCCGTCGCTCCGGTCCGGGCAACCGCGTCCGGTCCGGGAGCCGACCACCCGGTCGACCCGACCGCCGCCCGCCCCGAGCCGCATCCCGATCTCCCTCCCGACCAGCGACGACGCACGGAGGCAGCCCGTTGGAGCGGGTGTCCGAGCGCCGGGTCGCCGGCCGTGCACAGCCTGTGGACACTCGTGTGGAACCCGTGTGTCCGGATGTCCACAACCGGGCAGCCGCGACCCGCGCGGAGCGGGCACCGGGCCGGCTCCCGGGACGTCGGGTGTGCCGACGACGGGGAACGAACTGCTTGGGGAGGACACGGTCATGGCCGATGCCACGGTCGAACTGGCGACGGTCTGGGACTCGGTCCGCGAACGGCTGGCCACCAGCCTGACCCGGCAGCAGAACGCGATGCTCAACCTCACCCGCCCGCTGGGGCTGGTCGAGGACACCGCGGTGCTGGCCGCACCCAACGAGTTCACCCAGACCGTGCTCGAGTCGCGCATGCGCCGGGTGCTGGCCGAGGCGCTGTCCGAGCAGTTCGGCCGCGACATCCGCGTCGCCGTGCAGCTGGAGGACAGCCCCGCCGACGTCCCGGCCGGGCGCGAGGAGCCCCCGCCGACCCGCCGGCCGTGGACGCCGTCGGCCGAGGGCCGGCCCGGCGACGAGGACCGCGAGCGGGCCGACGACGGGCGCAGCGCGTTCGGCGTCCGCAGCGACGCGCGCCCGCTGGACCGCTCCTTCGACGGTGCCGGCTACGAGCCGGCGCCCTCCTACGACGGCCCGTACGACCGGCCGGCCTACGACGCGCCGGCGGCCCCGGCCGGTGGCGAGCCGGCCGAGCGCCCGGGGACCGAGGACTGGGGCGCCACCGACTGGAGCCCCGCCGGCCGCAACCGCAGCAGCGGGCGCCGGCGCGGGCCGCGCCCCGGGGAGGGGGCCGAGGTGCTGCCCTTCGACCTCGGCGACGACGTCCCCGCCGGCCCGCCCGAGGACGACGACGTCCCGCCGCGGCGCAGCACCGGCGGCCGCGGGGGCGGCGGGGCGGTGCCGCTGTTCGGCGACCGCCGTCCGCCGGGCCTGGACCCGGGCCTGAACCCCAAGTACGTCTTCGACAGCTTCGTCATCGGCAACAGCAACCGCTTCGCCCACGCCGCGGCGGTCGCCGTCGCCGAGGCCCCGGCGCGCGCCTACAACCCGCTGTTCGTCTACGGCGACTCCGGGCTGGGCAAGACGCACCTGCTGCACGCCATCGGGCACTACGCGGCGCGGATGTTCCCCAACGTCCGGGTGCGCTACGTGAGCACCGAGGAGTTCACCAACGAGTTCATCAACCTGGTGCACTCCGGCCGGGCCGAGGACTTCCGCCGCCGCTACCGGGACATCGACTTCCTGCTCATCGACGACATCCAGTTCCTGGAGCGCGCCGAGCGGACGCAGGAGGAGTTCTTCCACACCTTCAACACGCTGCACAACGCCAGCAAGCAGATCGTCATCACCTCCGACCGCGCGCCGAAGAAGCTGACGACGCTGGAGGACCGGCTGCGCACGCGGTTCGAGTGGGGGCTGATCACCGACGTCCAGGCACCGGACCTCGAGACCCGCATCGCCATCCTGCGGAAGAAGGCCTACGGGGAGCGGCTGCAGGCGCCCGACCCGGTGCTGGAGTTCATCGCCAGCAAGGTGCAGACCAACATCCGCGAGCTCGAGGGCGCGCTGATCCGGGTGACCGCGTTCGCCTCGCTGAACAAGCAGCAGGTGGACCTGCCGCTGGCCGAGCTGGTGCTCAAGGACCTGATCAGCGACGAGCAGGGCCCGCAGATCACCGCGGCGATCATCATGGCGGCCACCGCCGAGTACTTCTCCGTGACGATGGAGGAGCTGCAGGGCTCCAACCGCAGTCGCACGCTGGTCAACGCCCGCCAGATCGCCATGTACCTGTGCCGGGAGCTCACCGAGCTGTCCCTGCCGCGGATCGGGGCCTCCTTCGGCGGCAAGGACCACACCACGGTCATGCACGCGGTCAAGAAGATCACCAACCTGATGAGTGAGCGCCGCGCGACGTACACGCAGGTCACCGAGCTGACCGCGCGGATCAAGAGCCGCGCCCGGCAGTGACGGCGGCGTCGTCCTCCCGGACGGCACCGCGGCCGCGAGCCGTCCCCCGGCCGAGCTGAGCCCACCTCCGTTCGCCGGGGACGGTGTGCGCCGGGGCCCGGGACGTGGCCGCGCGACGGTGCGCGGGCGCACGGCGTCGGGGCACAGGCGGGGGGGCCGTCCACCTGCGAGACGCCGGAGTGCCGCCGGCTGTCCACAGCCCGGGGACGACGGGCACACCGCTCCCCACCCCGCCATCGCGGGCATCCGGGCCGATCACCGGCCTCCCGGCTGTCGACAGGTCGAGGAGTTGTCCCCAGGGATGTGCACACCCTGGGGAGATCGCGACCGGTGCGGAAGCGCCCGGTCGCTCCGCACCCCTGGCACCGGGTGCCGTCCCCAGGCTCCTCCCCAGGTGTGCACGGAGCCGCCGTCTGCCGTGCTGAGCTGGGCTTTCGCCCGATCGCACCGCCCGGACCGGGGCGCGGTACCCGGAACGCCCGCCGGCCCTGGGCACGGACTGGGGATCGGGGGTGGGGAGACGGGGGACGGCGCGTGGACGACGGCCGGTCGCTGTGCACGGCCGTCGAGATGTCCACGTGTCGACAACAGCGGGACACCGGTTGCCCACACCGGACCAACATGTCGACTTCCGCGCTGACCTGCGCGAAGGGGCCCGATCCCCAGCTTCCACACCGGTGATGACGGAGATGAGGGAGAGAGATCCGGGTCTTCTCGAACCCCAGTAGGGGTGGGGAAGCTCCGGACCGGGGCGCCCGCGGGACGCTCCCGGGGCAGGGGACAGCAGGACGGCGAGGGCCTCGATCGGGTCCCGGGTTCCCCGCACGGTCGCCGGACGGGCACGATGAACGACGCACCGCGACCGGTGGGCACGGGCCGCACGGTGCACAGACAGCAGTGGACCGTGCAGAGCTGGGGTGGGTCGGTCATGGAGTTCCGGGTGACACGCGAGGTGCTCGCCGATGCCGTCGCGTGGACGGCGCGCAGCCTCCCGCCGCGGCCGTCGGTGCCGGTGCTCGCCGGCATCCTGCTCGAGGTGGACGGCAGCCAGCTGTCGGTGTCCGGCTTCGACTACGAGGTCTCCGCGCGCGCGGAGGTCGACGTGCAGAGCGGGGAGAGCGGACGCGTGCTCGTCCCCGGCCGGCTGCTGGCCGAGATCACCCGGGCGCTGCCGCCGCACCCCGTCGACGTCCGCGCCGAGGGCCCCCGGCTGTCCATCACCTGTGGCAACGCCCGCTTCAGCCTGCCCACGCTGCCGGTCGAGGACTACCCGTCCCTGCCGGCCATGCCGTCGTCGGCCGGGGTGGTCGACAGCGACGTCTTCGCCGAGGCGGTGGCCCAGGTCGCCGTCGCCGCCGGGCGCGACGACACCCTCCCGATGCTCACCGGTGTGCGGCTGGAGATCGACGACGACCGGGTGACCCTGGCCGCCACCGACCGCTACCGGCTGGCCGTGCGGGAGTTCGCCTGGCGTCCGGAGAGCGCGGGCGTCTCGGCGGCGGTGCTGGTGCCCGCGCGCACGCTGGCCGAGGCGGCCCGGACGCTGACCAGCGGGCCGGAGATCGTCGTCTCGCTGTCCTCCGGCGGCTCGGGCGAGGGCATCCTGGGCCTGTCGGGCAAGGACCGGCAGACCACCACCCGGCTGCTCGACGCCGAGTTCGTCAAGTACCGGGCGATCATGCCGAGCGAGTCGAGCGCGAACGCGACCCTCCCGGTCGTCCAGTTCACCGACGCCGCCAAGCGCGTGGCGCTGGTCGCCGAGCGGGGCACCCCGCTGCGCTGCGAGTTCACCCCGGGGCAGGTCACGCTGCGCGCCGGCGGCAGCGACGACGAGGGCCAGGCCGAGGAGCGCTGCGACGTCGAGTTCGACGGCGACCCGCTGACCATCGGCTTCAACCCGACGTTCCTGCTCGACGGGCTGGCCGCGGTGCACACCGGGCGAGCGCGGATGGACTTCACCAGCCCGCTCAAGCCCGCCGTGCTCTCCGGGGTCGAGGACCCGGCCGCCGACGACGGGGACGGCGCGTCGCGGCCCGCCGACCGCCCGGGCAGCTACCGGTACCTGATCATGCCGGTGCGGCTGCCCGGCTGATCGAAGGACCACCTCTCCCCCCACGCCTCGCGAGCTCGGCGCGGGCCCCTGAGGGGCGGGCCACCGGGCAGGGCCGGTGCGGCCACGGAGCGGGGCCGGCGTCGCCAGGTGTCCGGACCGGGCGTGTCCGGACCGGGTGTGTCCCGACCGGGAGGTGTCCCGAGCGGTGCGGCCGGGCACCGCACAGCGCGGGCGGCGCACCGGCGCGTGCGCCCGGGCCACGACGACCGCGAGGGAAGGACGAGAGCCGTGCAGCTGGGGCTGATCGGGCTGGGCAAGATGGGCGGCAACATGGCCGAGCGGGTGCGCCGCGCCGGTCACGAGGTGGTCGGGTACGACCGCACGCCGGGCAGACGGGACGTCGACAGCCTGGAGGCGCTGGTCGGCGCGCTGTCGGCACCGCGCGTGGTGTGGGTGATGGTCCCCGCCGGTGAACCGACGCGGCAGACGGTGCGCCAGCTCGGTGAGCTGCTCGAGCCCGGCGACGTCGTCGTCGACGGCGGCAACTCCAAGTTCACCGACGACAAGGTGCACGCGGAGATGCTGGGCGAGAAGGGCATCGGCTACGTCGACGTCGGCGTCTCCGGTGGCGTGTGGGGCCTGGAGAACGGCTACGCGCTGATGGTCGGCGGCTCCGGAGAGGACGTCGCCAAGGTGCAGCCGGTCTTCGACGCGCTCAAGCCGCCGTCACCGACCGACGCGTCGGGCCAGGCCGTCCCGGGCGCCGGGTTCGTGCACGCCGGCCCGGTCGGGGCCGGCCACTACGCGAAGATGGTCCACAACGGCATCGAGTACGCGATGATGCAGGCCTACGGCGAGGGCTACGAGCTGCTGGCCGCCGTCGACCTCGTCGAGGACGTCCCGGGCGTCATCGCCTCGTGGACCCAGGGCACCGTCATCCGCTCGTGGCTGCTGGACCTGCTGGTGCGCGCGCTGCAGGAGGACCCGAACCTGGAGAAGATCACCGGGTACGCCGAGGACTCCGGTGAGGGCCGGTGGACGGTCATGGAGGCCATCGACCACGCCGTCCCCATGCCGGCGATCGCCGCCTCGCTGTTCGCCCGCTTCTCCTCCCGGCAGGAGGACTCGCCGACCATGAAGGCGGTGGCCGCGCTGCGCAACCAGTTCGGCGGGCACTCGGTGCACGCCGTGCAGTCGCAGGAGGTCGAGCGCCCCGCATGAGGAAGGACCCCCTTGCCCCCCGCACGTCGGCCCTCGTGCAGGGTCCCGCCGCGAGCCGGCGAGCGGTGGGGGGCACGAGGGTCCTTCGTCTGCAAGGGGGCCGTTCCCTCCGGTCACCGGAGCGCCGTTCCCGCACCGCACCGGTGGGCCGGGTCTGAGGTGTACGTCCGGCACCTCCAGCTCGTCGACTTCCGCAACTGGGAGAAGGTCGACCTGGCGCTGCGACCCGGCCCCACGGTGTTCGTCGGCCGCAACGGGGAGGGCAAGACCAACCTCGTGGAGGCCGTCGGCTACCTCGCGACCATGAGCAGCCACCGCGTGTCGGCCGACGCCCCGCTGGTGCGGCACGGCGCGTCGCAGGCCGTCGTCCGGGCGGCGCTGCGGCGCGAGGACCGGGAGCTGCTGGTCGAGGTGGAGGTGAACCCGGGCAGGGCCAACCGGGTACGGGTGAACCGGGCCGCGCTGCCGCGGCCCCGCGAGCTGCTGGGCCTGGTCAAGAGCGTGCTGTTCGCCCCGGAGGACCTCGCGCTGGTGCGCGGCGACCCGGCGGAGCGGCGGCGCTTCCTCGACGACCTGCTGGTCAGCCGCACCCCGCGGCTGGCCGGCGTCCGCAGCGACTACGACCGGGTGCTCAAGCAGCGCAACGCCCTGCTCAAGACCGCCCGGCTGGCCCGCGGCGACGCCCTGGCCACCCTCGACGTCTGGGACGCCCACCTCGTCGAGCTCGGCGGCCAGCTCCTGGCCGCCCGCCTGGCGCTGGTCGCCGACCTGGCGCCGCACGTGGCCCGCGCCTACGCCGGCGTCGCGGGCGCCGGCGCGGCACCCGCCGCCCTCGGCTACGCCGGCAGCGTGCCGCTGGCCGGCGACGGGTCACCGCCGGCCCCCGGCGTCCCGACGCCGACGGCCGCCGAGCTGTCGGCGGCGCTGCGCGAGCGGATCGCCGAGCGGCGCCGCGAGGAGGTCGACCGCGGGGTGACGCTGGTCGGCCCGCACCGCGACGACCTGGTCCTGCACCTGGGGCCCGCACCGGCCAAGGGCTTCGCCAGCCACGGCGAGTCCTGGTCGCTGGCGCTGGCGCTGAAGCTGGGCTGCTTCGGCCTGCTGCGGGCCGACGACGAGGAGCCGATCCTGGTCCTGGACGACGTCTTCGCCACCCTGGACGCCGGGCGGCGGGCCGCGCTGGCCGAGGTCGCCCGCTCGGCGGAGCAGACGCTCATCACCGCGGCCGTGCTCGACGACGTGCCCGAGGAGCTGAGAGGAGCGCGCGTGGAGGTCTCCGACGGGACGGCGACGCTGGTCGAGGCGGCCGACCGTGGCTGAGCAGCGGCCGGCCCGGCCCAGCGACATCGCCCGCGCCGCGCTCGAGGCGGCCCGGGCGGCGTCGGCGGCGCGGCCGGCCCCCACCCGCCGCCGGGTGGCCGGGCCGCGGCGGAACTGGACCGGGCCCCGTCCCGGCGACGACGACCCGCAGCCGCTGGCCCGGCTGGTCGACTCCCTGGTCAGCACGCAGGACTGGTCGGAGCAGACGCGGGTCGGGGCGGTGTTCGGGCGCTGGTCGGCGCTCGTGGGCGCGGACATCGCGGCCCACTGCCGCCCCGAGACGCTCACCGAGGGCGAGCTGCTCGTCGTCGCCGAGTCCACCGCCTGGGCCACCCAGCTGCGGCTGCTGGCGCCGACCATCCTCGCCCGGCTGCGCGCGCAGGTCGGCGGGGACGTCGTGACCCGGCTGCGCGTTGTCGGACCGACGGCCCCGAGCTGGAAGAAGGGCCCGCGGTCGGTGCGCGGGCGGGGGCCACGCGACACGTACGGATGAGGGCGTGCCCGGCAGGAGCCGGGCGCCCGGGAGGACGGTGCAGCGATGAGCGGCCCGCACGAGCACGACCGCGGCGAGCACGACCGCAGCGAGCACGACCGCGACGGCGGTGGCCGGCCCGACGGCTGGCAGGAGCCGGCCCACCTCGGTGACGGGGACGGCAGCGGCGGCCGGGGGGACGACGGGGTCGACCTGACCAAGGGAGGGCCGGCCGCCGGCTCCGGTGCCGGCGCCTGGCGGCCGGCCGGCTGGGACCTGCCGCCGGCCGGGGACGAGCACCGGCCCACCGGTCCGGAGGCCGCCCAGCAGGTCGCCGCCGAGCAGCCGGGCGGGCTGCTCCGGGGCGGCCGGCCGCGCCCGCCGTCGGTGGTCGAGCAGGTGTTCCGCTACCAGGGCGACACGGTGGGCGCGCAGGGCTGGGCGCTGCAGCACGGCTGGACCGTCTCCGACGGCACCGCGCCGGAGGACGCCGTCCTCGCCGAGCTCGTCGCGACCGCACCGGTCCGCGCCACGAAGGACCACCGGCCGGCCGGGGTGATGCGCGGGCGGGCCGGGTCGCTGGAGCTGGTGGCCTTCGACGTCGTCTTCGCCGACAAGCGGTACACCGTTCCCCAGTGGGCGGTCACCGCCGCGCCGGTGCTGCTGCCGCTGCCGGGCCTGCGGCTGTCCCCGGCCCGCTTCTGGCGGCACGGCACCGGCGGGCTGGTGCAGGTCCCCAGCGGGGACGAGGCGTTCGACGCGCGGTGGCTGCTGCTGGCCGCCGAGGACGGCGACGCGGTGCGCCGGCTGGTGGCCGACCCGGCCGTGCGCGGGCTGCTGCTGGGCACCGACGACGGCGACGAGTTCTGGGTCGCCGCCGGGCACCTCGCGGCGATCCGGCCCGACGGCCACCGGCCCGAGCTGCTCGAGCACCACGCGCGGCTGCTCGGTGCCATGGTCGCCGCCCTGGCCGGCGTCGCCTGAGCCGGCGTCCGGCGACCGAGCCCGACGTGGCCACCACCGCCGACGGAGCCGGAGCCGCCGAGGGACCGCCGCCGGACGGGCCGCCGCCGGCCGGCCGGCCGCCGAGCCCGGGTCCGGCCCCGGGTCCGGTGGCCGGGCTGCGGGAGCTGCTGCCGCTGGTCCGGCCGCACCGCCGTCCGCTGCTGCTGGCGGCCGGGCTGTCGCTGGTCGGTGCGGCCGCCGCGCTCGCCCAGCCGGCGCTGACCGGCCGGGTCATCTCCGCCGTCGGCGCGGGCCGGCCGCTGCTGCCCGCGGTCGCGGCGCTGCTGCTGGTCCTGGTCGCCGGGGCGGTCCTCAACGCGCTGCAGTCCTACCTGCTGCAGCGCACGGGGGAGGGCGTGGTCCTCACCACCCGCCGCACGCTGGCCGACCGGCTGCTGCGGCTGCCGGTCGCCGAGTACGACCGCCGCCGCACCGGCGACCTGATGTCCCGCATCGGCGCCGACACCACGATGCTGCGGGCCACGGTCACCTCCGGCGTGGTCGAGGTGGTCGGGTCGGCCGTCGTCGGCGTCGGCGCGCTGGTGGCCATGGCACTGGTCGACGTGTGGCTGCTGCTGGTCACCGTGGCCGCCGTCGGGGTGGGGCTGGTCGTGGTGGTGAGCACCAGCCGGCGGGTGCGCCGGCTGTCCCGCCAGGCCCAGGAGGAGGTCGGCGCGATGACGGCGGCCGTCGAGCGGGCGCTGTCGGCGGTGCGCACCATCCGGGCCAGCGGGGCCACCGCCCGCGAGGTGAGCGGCGTGGGGGAGAGCGCGGCGCGGGCCTACCGGGCCGGCGTCTCGGTGGCCCGGGTGCAGGCGCTCGTGGCGCCGGCCGGGTCGATCGCCGTCCAGGGGGCGTTCCTCGCCGTCCTGGGCCTCGGCGGCTACCGGGTGGCCACCGGCTCGATCGCCGTCGCCGACCTGGTCGCGTTCATCCTCTACCTGTTCCTGCTGGTCATGCCCCTGGGGCAGGCGATCGGGGCGTGGACGCAGCTGCAGACCGGGCTGGGGGCGCTGGCCCGCGTGCAGGAGGTCCTGGCGCTGGAGCCCGAGCGCGACGACGTCCCGGAGGTGGGCGCGGCCGTGACGGTGCCGCGCCGTCCGGCGCCGGGCGCCCCGCTGCTCGACCTCGACGACGTCTCCTTCGCCTACCCGGACGGCACGGAGGTGCTGCGGGGGGTGTCCCTCGCCGTGCCGGCCGGCAGCCGGGTGGCCCTGGTCGGCCCCTCGGGCGCGGGCAAGTCCACGGTCCTGGCGCTGGTCGAGGGCTTCTACCCGCTCACCGGCGGGGTGATCCGGTGGGCCGGCACCGACGTCCGGGAGCTGCCGCGCGCGGGGCTGCGGGCCCGGCTGGGCTACGTCGAGCAGGAGGCGCCGGTGCTGGCCGGCACGGTGCGCGAGAACCTGCTGCTGGCCTCGCCACACGCCGCCGACGACGAGCTGTGGGCGGTGCTGGCCGACGTCGGCCTGACCGGGGTGGTGCAGCGCTCACCCCGGGGCCTCGACGTCCCGGTCGGCGACGAGGGCGTGCTGCTGTCGGGCGGGGAGCGGCAGCGGCTGGCGATCGCCCGGTCGCTGCTGGCCCGCCCGGCGCTGCTGCTGCTCGACGAGCCGACGGCCAGCCTCGACGCCCGCAACGAGGGGCTGCTGCGCGAGACGCTGGCCGCCGCGGCCGCCGACCGCGCGCTGCTGGTCGTCGCCCACCGGCTGTCCACCGTGCTCGACAGCGACCAGATCGTCGTCCTGGACGCCGGCCGGGTGGTCGCCCGCGGGACGCACGCGGAGCTGGTGGGGTCCAGCCCGCTCTACCGCGAGCTGGCCGCCGCCCAGCTGCTGGTGTGAGCAGCGACGCGACGATCAGGGACCCTGATCGTCGCGCGTCCTCCCTGACGGTGGGCGGTGCGGGAGGACGCGCTGCGGTGCGGGAGGACGCCGCCCGGCCCGGCCCGTCCAGCGGTGGGGGAGGACGGCCCCGCCGTCAGGCGGCGCGGTCGGTGGCGGCGCGCTCGTCGCCGGCCTCGAGCGCCTCGGCCGTGCGGCAGATGTTGCGGATCATGCTGCCGAAGACGATGCCGTGGAACGGCGAGATGCTCCACCAGTAGAGCTGGCCGAGCAGGCCCAGCGGGTGGAACGTCGCCTTCTGCCGCAGCCGGGTGCGGCCGGAGCCGGCTCGTTCCACGTGGAACTCGAGCCAGGCCAGGCCGGGCAGCCGCATCTCCGCGCGCAGCCGCAGCAGCAGACCCTCCTCCAGCTCCTCGACCCGCCACCAATCCAGCGCGTCGCCGACGTGGAGGTCGCTGGGGTCGCGCCGTCCCCGGCGCAGGCCGACGCCGCCCACCGCGCGGTCCAGCCACCCGCGCACCTCCCAGGCCAGCGGGAAGCTGTACCAGCCGGCCTCCCCGCCGATGCCCTCGACCACCCGCCACAGTGCCTCCGGCGAGGCGTCGGTCTCCCGGGTCCGCTCGTCGAGGTAGAGGCTGCCGCCGGCCCAGTCCGGGTCGCTGGGCAGCGGGTCCGACGGCGCCCCGGGCACCGAGGCCCCGGTCCACCGGGTGTCGACGGCGTTGTTGCGGACCTTCAGCACCGCCAGCCGCACCGCCTCGTCGAACCCGAGCAGCCCGCCGGGCGGGTCGGGCACGTACCGCGCGATGTCGTGCTCGGAGCAGACGACGGTGTTGCGCAGCGACTCGACCAGCGGCCGGGCGATGGCCGCCGGCACCGGGGTGATGACGCCGACCCAGTGGCTCGACAGCGACGGCGAGAAGATCGGGACCGGCAGGATCCGCCGTCGCGGCAGGCCGGTCACCTCGGCGTAGCGCTGCATCATCGTGGCGTAGTCCATGACGTCGGGGCCGCCGATGTCGAAGCAGCGGTGCACGTCGGGCGGCAGCGTGGCGCACCCGACCAGGTAGCGCAGGACGTCGCGGACGGCGATCGGCTGGATGCGGCTGTGCACCCAGCGGGGCGTCACCATGACCGGCAGCCGCTCGGTGAGGTAGCGCAGCATCTCGAACGACACCGACCCCGAGCCCAGGACGACCGCCGCCCGCAGCACCGCCGTCGGCACGCCGGAGGCCAGCAGGATCTCCGCGACCTCGGCCCGGCTGCGCAGGTGCGGGGAGAGCTCCTCGTCCACCGGCTCGAGCCCGCCGAGGTACACCAGCCGCCCGACGCCGGCCTCCTCCGCGGCCCGGGCCACGACCTGCGCCGTCCGCCGGTCCTTCTCCTCGAACTCCGGGCCGCTGCCGAGGGAGTGGATGAGGTAGTAGACGACGTCGGCGCCCGCACAGGCCCGGCCGACGGCGTCGGGGTCGGTGGCGTCCCCCTCGGCCATCTCCACCCGCCCGCTCCACGGGACGTCGCGCAGCTTGCGCGGTGAGCGGGTGAACACCCGGACGCGGTGGCCGGCGGCCAGGAGCTCGGGAACGAGGCGGCCCCCGACGTAGCCGGTGGCGCCGGTGACCAGACAGGTGAGTGCACGCTCGGCGGGCTGCATGTCGACCAGTCTGGGAGCCCCTGACGGACGGCGCCGTCCGGTCGACCTGCCCAGCGGCCCTGGGCGGGCGTGTCGCCCCCCGGGCCAACACAGGTGGTGCAGTCGGTGCCGCGAGTGGCGCAGACGCCGCGTCAGGGCGTGGACGGCGGCATTCCTGTCGGTGGACCCGGTAACATGGAGGACAGGAATCCCCAGCATCCGGCTCAGTGGCGCTGTGCGCCCCCGGGGCCCCTCCACGTCCGGAGGCGCCCGCGCCGGGAGCGCGACAGAAGGGCCCCACGTGGTCGCTCGGACCCAGACCGACAACAGCTACTCCGGCAGCTCCATCACCGTCCTCGAGGGGCTCGAGGCGGTCCGCAAGCGGCCCGGCATGTACATCGGCTCCACCGGGGAGCGCGGCCTGCACCACATGGTGTGGGAGGTCGTCGACAACGCCGTCGACGAGGCGCTGGCCGGCTACTGCGACACCGTCCGCGTCACCCTGCTGGCCGACGGCGGCGTCCGCGTCGAGGACAACGGCCGCGGCATCCCGGTGGACATGCACCCCGTCGAGAAGCGCCCGGCCGTCGAGGTGATCATGACCGTCCTGCACGCGGGCGGGAAGTTCGACGGCAAGAGCTACGGCGTCTCCGGCGGTCTGCACGGCGTCGGCGTCACCGTCGTCAACGCCCTGTCCACCCGGCTCGACGTCCGGATCTGGACCAACGGCAGGGAGTGGCAGCAGTCATACACCGAGGCCAAGCCCGGCCCGCTGGAGGAGGTCGGCCCGACCCGGAAGCGCGGTACCGCGATCACCTTCTGGGCCGACGGCGGCATCTTCGAGACGACGACCTACTCGTTCGACACCATCAACCGCCGCCTGCAGGAGATGGCCTTCCTCAACGCCGGCCTGACCATCGTCCTGCGCGACGAGCGCCCCGGCCACGGCAAGGCCGAGACCGGTGTGGGCGAGGAGTCGCTGGCCACCCTGGCGGCGCCGGTGGAGGCCGACGAGGAGGCCTTCGAGCCGACCGAGATCACCTACCGGTACGACGGCGGCCTGGTCGACTTCGTGACCCACCTCAACCGGCGCAAGACCGCGATCCATAAGTCGGTCATCGGCTTCTCCGCCGAGGGCACCGGGAAGAACGACATGGCCATGTCGGTCGACATCGCGATGCAGTGGTCCGACGCCTACTCCGAGTCGGTGCACACCTTCGCCAACGTGATCAACACCCACGAGGGCGGTACCCACGAGGAGGGCTTCCGCGCGGCGCTCACCTCGATCGTCAACCGGTACGCGGTGGACAAGAAGCTGCTCAAGGAGAAGGACGACAAGCTCACCGGCGACGACATCCGCGAGGGCCTGGCCGCGATCGTCTCGGTGAAGCTGGGCGACCCGCAGTTCGAGGGGCAGACGAAGACCAAGCTCGGCAACACCGAGGTCAAGGGCTTCGTGCAGCGGATCTGCAACGAGCAGATCGGCCACTGGTTCGAGGCCAACCCGACCGAGGCGAAGACGATCATCACCAAGGCCGCCTCGGCCGCCCGGGCCCGCCGCGCCGCGCAGGACGCCCGCAAGCTCGCCCGCAAGAGCCTGCTGTCGGTCAGCGGCCTGCCCGGGAAGCTGGCCGACTGCCGGTCCACCGACCCGCGCAACTCCGAGGTCTACATCGTCGAGGGGGACTCCGCCGGCGGCTCGGCGAAGTCCGGCCGCGACTCGATGTACCAGGCGATCCTGCCGATCCGCGGGAAGATCATCAACGTCGAGAAGGCGCGCATCGACCGGGTGCTCAAGAACACCGAGGTCCAGTCGATGATCACCGCCTTCGGCACCGGCATCCACGACGAGTTCGACCTCACCAAGCTCCGCTACCACAAGATCGTGCTGATGGCCGACGCCGACGTCGACGGCCAGCACATCAGCACGCTGCTGCTGACGCTGCTGTTCCGCTTCATGCGGCCGCTGGTCGAGGGCCAGTACGTCTACCTGGCCAAGCCCCCGCTCTACAAGATCAAGTGGGGCGGCAAGATCGGTGACGAGTACGCCTACAGCGACCGGGAGCGCGACGCGGTCGTGCGGGCCGGCGTCGAGAGCGGCCGCAAGATCAAGGACGAGATGATCCAGCGGTTCAAGGGGCTCGGCGAGATGAACGCCAGCGAGCTGTGGGAGACCACGATGAACCCCGAGACGCGGATCCTGCGGCAGGTCACCCTGGAGGACGCCGCCGCCGCCGACGAGATCTTCAGCGTGCTCATGGGCGAGGACGTCGAGGCCCGCCGCAGCTTCATCACCCGCAACGCCAAGGACGTCCGGTTCCTCGACGTGTGAGGCAAGGACCCCCGTGCCCCCCACTGCTCGCACGCTCGCGGTGGGTCCCTGCACGGGGGCCACACGGCGCTGATCTGCGACCCCATTCTTCGACTGTGGAGAACTGAACCGTGACCGAGACACCGAGTCGCGACCGCGTCGAGGCGGTCGACCTCCAGCAGGAGATGCAGCGCAGCTACATCGACTACGCGATGAGCGTGATCGTGGGGCGCGCGCTGCCCGAGGTCCGCGACGGGCTCAAGCCGGTGCACCGGCGGGTCCTGTTCGCCATGTACGACCAGGGCTTCCGCCCCGACCGCGGGTACGTCAAGTGCGCCCGTCCGGTCGCCGAGGTGATGGGCAACTACCACCCCCACGGTGACTCGGCGATCTACGACGCCCTGGTGCGGCTCGCCCAGCCGTGGTCGATGCGCTACCCGCTCATCGACGGCCAGGGGAACTTCGGCTCGCCGGGCAACGACCCGGCGGCGGCCATGCGGTACACCGAGTGCCGGCTGACGCCGTTGGCCATGGAGATGCTGGCCGGCATCGACGAGGAGACCGTCGACTTCCAGGGCAACTACGACGGCCGCACCCAGGAGCCGGTCGTCCTGCCCTCGCGCATCCCGAACCTGCTGATCAACGGCTCCGCCGGCATCGCGGTCGGCATGGCCACGAACATGCCGCCGCACAACCTGCGCGAGGTGGCCGAGGCCGTCTTCTGGATGCTCGACCACCCCGACGCGGAGCCGGAGGAGGCCCTCACCGCCTGCATGGAGCGGATCAAGGGGCCCGACTTCCCGACCCACGGCCTGATCGTCGGCCGCGAGGGCATCGAGGACGCCTACCGCACCGGCCGCGGCTCGGTCCGCATGCGCGCGGTGGTCACCGTCGAGGAGGACGCCCGCGGCCGGGTGCAGCTGGTCGTCACCGAGCTGCCCTACCAGGTCAACCCGGACAACCTCGCCGAGGCGATCGCCGAGGGGGTCAAGGAGGGGCGGCTGCAGGGCATCAGCGAGATCGCCGACGAGTCCAGCGACCGCGTCGGGCGTCGGCTGGTCATCACGCTGCGCCGGGACGCCGTCGCCAAGGTCGTGCTGAACAACCTCTACAAGCACACCCAGCTGCAGACGTCGTTCGGCTGCAACATGCTCTCGATCGTCGACGGCGTGCCGCGCACGCTGCGCCTCGACGAGCTCGTGCGGAACTGGGTGCTCCACCAGATCGAGGTCATCCAGCGGCGGACCCGCTACCGGCTGCGCAAGGCCGAGGAGCGCGCGCACATCCTGCGCGGCTACGCCAAGGCCCTCGACCAGCTCGACGCGGTCATCGCGCTGATCCGCAACAGCGAGTCCGCGGAGGCGGCGCGGACCGGTCTGATGGAGCTGCTCGACGTCGACGAGATCCAGGCGGTCTCGATCCTCGACCTGCAGCTGCGCCGGCTGGCGGCCCTGGAGCGGCAGCGGATCCTCGACGAGCTGGCCGAGATCGAGGCCCGCATCGCCGACCTGCAGGCCATCCTCGACTCGCCGGAGCGGCAGCGGCAGATCGTCCGCGACGAGCTGGCCGAGATCGTCGCGAAGTACGGCGACGACCGGCGCACGCAGTTCGTCGCCAACGACGGCGACGTGTCGATGGAGGACCTCATCGCGGAGGAGGAGGTCGTCGTCACCATCACCCGCACCGGCTACGCGAAGCGGACCAAGAGCGACCTCTACCGCTCCCAGCGGCGCGGCGGCAAGGGCGTCATGGGCGCCCAGCTCAAGCAGGACGACATCGTCGACCACTTCTTCGTGGGCTCCACCCACGACTGGATCCTCTTCTTCACCAACAAGGGCCGGGTCTACCGCGCGAAGGCCTACGAGCTGCCCGAGGCCAACCGCACCGCGCGCGGCGCGCACGTGGCCAACATCCTGGCGTTCCAGCCCGACGAGAAGATCGCCCAGGTCATGCAGATCAAGGACTACGGCGTCGCTCCGTACCTGGTCCTGGCCACGGCGAACGGCCAGGTGAAGAAGACCCGGCTCACCGACTTCGACTCACCTCGCACCGGCGGCGTCATCGCGATCAACCTGCGCGAGAGCGACGAGCTGGTCGGCGCGGCGCTCATCGACCCCGACCAGGACCTGCTGCTGGTCACCCGCAAGGCGATGTCGATCCGGTTCAAGGCCGACGACGCCACGCTGCGGCCGATGGGCCGGGCCACCGAGGGTGTCCGCGGCATCGCGCTGTCGCCGGACGACTCCCTGCTGTCGATGATGGTGGTCGAGGAGGGTGTCGACGTGCTGGTCGCCACCGAGCGCGGCTTCGCCAAGCGCACCGGCATCGAGAACTACCCGCCGCAGGGCCGCGGCGGCAAGGGCGTGCTCACCGCCGACCCCAAGGCGCGCAAGGGCAACCTGGTCGGGGCCCTGGCGGTGCGGCTGGGCGACGAGCTCTACGCGATCACCTCCGGCGGCGGCGTCATCCGGACGCCGGTCAACGGCGTGCGCCACAACAAGGACCGGGCCACCATGGGTGTCAAGCTCATGAACTTGCCCGAGGACGTGACGATCGTGGCGATCGCCCGCACGACGGACAACGACGAGCCCGCCGCCTAGGGTGGGACCCGGAGCAGGGGGGACCGTGGCCGCGCGCCACGCGTCCCCCGGGCCTCCTGACGGGAACCGGCGCCCGGGCGCCTCCGGCACCGAGCCGGGGCACCCGGACGCGAGAGCGCGGCGAGGGCCGCAGGCGAACGGGAGACTGGCATGAGCGACCGGCCGCAGGCGGTGCGCACCGGGGTCCGCCCGGACGGCGCGCCCGGAGCGGACAGGGCGCCCGGGGCAGACCCGTCGCCGACCGCCCCGGTGGGCTCCCCGCCCACCGGCGCCTCCGCTGCCGGCGCGTCCGCTGCCGGGACCTCGGGGTCCGGCGCCCCGGGGACGCCTGCCGCGGGGGCTCCCGCCGCCGATTCCTCCGCCGTCGGTGGATCGCCCGCGGGCGCCTCCCCGGCCGCCCAGCCGGCTCCCGGCGGCGCGCCGTCGCTGAGCAAGCCGGCCACCGGGCAGGCGCCCGCCCAGCAGGCGACCCGGTCGCCGGCCGGCGCTCCCGGCGTCCCGCCGGCCGGCCCGGCCGCCAGCTCGTCGGCCACGCCGGGCTCGTCGGCCACGGGTTCGTCGCGCACGGAGGGTTCGTCGCGCACGGACCCGTCGGGTACCACGCAGACCATCACCCCGGGCTCCGCCCCGCCGCCGCTGGCCGCGGCCCACGGCGGCCAGCAGCTGACCGGCGGCCAGCAGGTGACCGGCGGCCAGCAGGTGACCGGCAGCCAGCAGGTGACCGGCAAGGCCGCCAAGCGCGGCGCGCGCGGTCCGCGACGGGCCCGCCTGCAACTGCGACACATCGACACCTGGTCGGCGCTGAAGATCTCGCTGGTCCTGTCGATCGCGCTGTTCTTCATCTGGATGGTCGCGGTCGGGATCCTCTACGGCGTCCTGTCCGCCGTCGGCGTCTTCGACACGCTCAACGACCTGTTCGGCCAGCTCGGCACCGCGTCGGGCGGCGAGGGCGGCGGCGAGGTCATCACCCCCGGCATCGTCTTCGGCGGCGCCTCGGTGGTCGGCGCGATCAACATCGTGCTCATGACCGCGCTGTGCACCGTCGCGGCGTTCATCTACAACCTCTGCGCCGACCTGGTCGGCGGCCTCGAGGTCACCCTCGCCGAGCGCGACTGAGGAAGGCCCCCTCGTCGCGGCGGCGTGGGCGCCAGGTAGGCTGGTCGAGGTCCACGGGCCTGTAGCTCAGGCGGTTAGAGCGCATCCCTGATAAGGATGAGGCCGGAGGTTCAAGTCCTCCCAGGCCCACCCGTGTACCGGTGCCCCGGCGCCGGACGGCCCCGTCGTCACGGCGCGGGGGCGCCGTCGACCGCAGGAGGTACCGCGTGTTGAAGAAGCTGGCTCTAGCCGCCGTCGCGGCCGCCGGTGTCGCCGCCGTCCGCCGTCGCTCCGGTGCAGCGGGCGCGGGCGCCAAGGCCGAGGCGGATCTCTGGCACGAGGCCACCAGCGGCCCGCAGGCCGTCAGCCGGCCCACCACGCGCTGACCCCCGGCCCCTCGGGGCCGTCCGGGGCACAGCTCCCGGGGACGTAGCTCAATTGGCAGAGCACCGCCTTTGCAAGGCGGGGGTTAGGGGTTCGATTCCCCTCGTCTCCACCCTCTCGGCAGCCCGCTGAGCTGCGTCTTCCGTCCTTCGAGGCCGTACGTGGCAGCCTCTCCGGCGGGCGTCCGGTCCGCCCGAGTCCGCAGTCGGTCCGCACGCGCAGCCCTCGGGCTCGTCGTCATCGGGTGCTCCGGTGTCACGATCCCGCTCGGAGTGGCCGGTCCCTCGACGGGCGCCTCGACGCGCGCCTGGCCGCCTCGTTCCACCGGCATCGCTCGAGCCTCGGCCCGGGGATCGAGCCCGCCTCAGGCCGGCACGGTCGCCGGGCGGACGGCGGCGGCCCGGTCGCTGAGCCAGCCCAGCAGCTGCTCGGGCGGCAGCGGCCGGCTCAGGTGGTACCCCTGCACCTGGTCGCAGCCGAGGTCGGCGAGCGCGTCCACGGTGGCCTGGTCCTCGGCGCCCTCCGCGACCAGCACCAGCCCGAGGGCGTGCGACAGCTGCAGCGTCGAGGTGACGATGGCGGAGTTGCGAGGGCTGTCGATCATCGTGCCCACGAACGCGCGGTCGAGCTTGAGCTCGGTGACCGGCAGCTCGGCGAGGTAGGCCAGGCTGGAGTAGCCGGTGCCGTAGTCGTCGATCGCGATGCCCACCCCCGCGTCCCGCAGCCGCCGCAGCACGCTGACGGCGCGCTCCCGGTCCTCCATGAGCAGGCTCTCGGTCACCTCGAGGACCAGTGCGGACGCCGGCAGGCTGTGCGCCTGCAGCCGCTGGGCCACCTCCTCGGGGAAGCGGTCGTCGACCAGGTTCGACGGGCTCACGTTCACCGCGACGCTGAGCCGGTGGCCCAGGTCGGACCAGGCCCGCGCCTGGGCGAGGGCGAGGTCGAGCACGGCGACGGTCAGCTCGCCCATGAGCCCGGAGGACTCGGCCAGCTCGATGAAGGCGTCGGGGAACAGCAGGCCGTGCTCGGGGTGGCGCCAGCGCACCAGCGCCTCGGCCCCGACCACGTGGTCGCCGTCGAAGGCGAGCTTGGGCTGGTAGTGCAGCACCAGCTCACCGCCGGCGATCCCCCGGCGCAGCTGGTCGGCCAGCTCCAGGCGGTGGCGGCCCTGCCCGTCGCGGGCCTCGTCGTACAGGGCCACGCCGGTGCGGCGGCGCTTGGCCGCGTACATCGCCAGGTCGGCCATCTGCAGCAGCTCCTCGGCCCAGTGGGCCTGCGCCGGGCCGACGGCGATGCCGATGCTGGCGTCCACGGTGAGGTCCATCGAGCCGGACCGGAACGGCTGCTGCAGCCGCGTGCGGATCCGCTCGGCCAGCGCGGTGGCGCCGTCGGCGTCCAGGTCGCGGGCGAGGACGACGAACTCGTCGCCGCCCAGGCGGGCGAGGACGTCGGTCGCGCGCAGGTCCGGGACCAGCCGGGGACCCACCTGGCGCAGCAGCTCGTCGCCGGCCGCGTGGCCCAGCGAGTCGTTGATCTCCTTGAACCGGTCGAGGTCGATCAGCAGCACGGCCACCTCGCCCCCGGCGGTCAGCTCGGCGTCGAGGGGCGCCAGCAGCTCGTACACGCCGCGCCGGTTGACCAGCCCGGTGAGCTCGTCGGTGCGGGCCTGGCGGCGGCTGTCGGCCAGGGCCTTGACCACGCGGAAGGACAGGCCGGTGCGCGCCAGGGCGGCCAGGACCGCCCCGATGGCCAGCCACCCGGCCAGTGGCTCGCCGGTGCCCAGGTAGCCGTACAGCAGCAGCGCCAGGGCGCCGACGGCACAGACGCCGGGCAGCACCAGCGCCTCGGTGCCCTCGCGGCGCCGGGCCCGCTCGCCGGCGGGACGGCGGGTGGCGGCCGCGCCGAAGCAGGCGAACGCCAGCGCCCAGCCGAGGTCGACCGGGCCGCCGTCGACGTAGGTGCCGTGGGCCAGCTGGAAGGCGTAGACGGTGTCGACGACGACGAACAGGCCCATGCCGCCGGAGATCCACCACCACGCGGCGCCCGCGCCGCGGCCGATGACGGCGATGCCGCCGCCCACCAGCGTCAGCAGCGCGAGGTCGGCCACGGGGTAGGCGAGGCCGACCAGGACGACGTCCAGCTTGCCCTCGGCCGCGCGCACCGCCGCGCCCAGGGCGAAGGCCGCGCCGGCCGCGGCGACGGTCAGGCCGACGACGAGACCGTCGAGCCACACGCCGGCGCCCAGCCGCGTGACCCGGGTCCGCAGCATGCCGGTCAGAGCGGCGTACACGAACGGGTAGAACAGGACCCAGCCGAGGTCCGACCACGCCGGGTAGGGGACCACGGCGAGGTCCTGGTAGCGCGCGTAGTAGACCAGGGTGCCCGCCAGGAAACAGGCCAGACCCAGCCCGAAGGCGGTCCACGCACGGCGGTCCTGGTGCGAGGCGGCGGCCCGGCAGAACGCCAGGCCGATGACGGCGGCGACGAAGACGGTCTGGCACCACCCGTCCAGGACGAGGGAGAAGCCGGCCTCCGACCGGACGCCGGGCAGTAGGGAGACCGTGTACGGGACGCCGCAGCCGGCCGCGACCACCGCCAGGGCGCGACGGAGGACCCGCGAGCGGTCGGCAGCCGGCCGGGGAGCGGGCGTGGAGGAGCGGAGCACGGACAGGCCATCGACGGCGAGGCGCGTCTCCTTGACGGGACCGTCCCGGAACACCCCCTCAGGGGGAGCCGCACGGTCCCCGCGCCCGGCCGCTCAGCAGGCCGGGCGCCGCCGTCCCCGGGCCGGCGGCAGGAGCAGCGCGACGCCGGCCGTGAGCTGCCGGCCGGTGGACACCAGGGCCACACCGGCCGGAGCAGCCGCTGCTCGTCCCGCGGGACCGTCCGGGCACGGGATGGGAGAGTGGACGTCGTGACCGAAGCGACTCCTGCACGCCGTGCCGTGCTCCACACCAACCACGGCGACATCACCGTCGACCTGTTCCCGGACCACGCGCCCAAGACGGTCGCGAACTTCGCGGACCTGGCCGAGGGGCGCCGCGAGTGGACCCACCCGCGCACGCGCGCGAAGACCACCGACCGGCTCTACGACGGCACCGTCTTCCACCGGATCATCGACGGCTTCATGATCCAGGGCGGCGATCCGCTGGGGCAGGGCATCGGCGGCCCCGGCTACCAGTTCGGCGACGAGATCCACCCGGAGCTGGCCTTCACCCGCCCCTACCTGCTGGCCATGGCCAACGCCGGCCCCGGCACCAACGGCTCGCAGTTCTTCATCACCGTCGCCGCCACCCCGTGGCTGACCGGCAAGCACACGATCTTCGGCGAGGTGGCCGACCAGGCCGGCCGCGAGGTCGTCGACCGGCTGAGCAAGGTCGCCACCGCCCGCGGCGACCGGCCGGTGGAGGACGTCGTCCTGCAGTCGGTCGAGGTGCAGCGCAGCTGACCACCTCCCCGTCCGACGGGGGCGCCGGCGACGTCCCACCGCCGCCGGCGCCCCCGCCGACCACCTGCTACCGGCACCCCGACCGGCCGACCGGGGTCCGCTGCACCCGCTGCGGCCGGCCGATCTGCCCCGAGTGCATGACGCCGGCCTCGGTCGGCTTCCAGTGCCCCGACGACGTCCGGGCGGGCAACGCCGGCGTGCGCCGCGTCCGGCCGGTCCCGCGCTGGACCGCCGCCCGCCGCCGCTTCGGCCCGGTGACCACCACGCTCGTCGCGGTCAACGTCGTCGTCTTCCTCATCACCGCCGTCTCCGCGGTCTCCGCCGGTGAGAGCGCGCTGGAGAACTGGCGCTCCCCGGTCTTCCAGGAGTTCTCCCAGGTCCCCGTCCTCGTCGACGTCTTCGGGCAGGACTGGCGGCTGATCACGGGGGCGTTCCTGCACATCGGGATCACCCACCTGCTGCTCAACATGCTCAGCCTGCTCGTCTTCGGCCCCGAGCTGGAGGCCCGGCTGGGCTGGTGGCGCTACCTGGCGGTCTACCTGGTCTCCGCCCTCGGCGGCTCGGTGGCCATCCAGCTCTTCGGTGAGCCCGGCCGCCCCGTCGCGGGGGCCTCGGCGGCCCTCTACGGCCTCCTCGGCGCCTTGGGCGTCCTGATGCTCGTCGCCCGGCAGGACCTGCGCGGGCTGCTCACCCTGCTGGCCATCAACGTCGTCATCAGCTTCCTGCCGGGGGTCTCCCTGCTCGGGCACATCGGCGGGTTCGTCGCCGGTGTCCTCGCCACCGGGCTGCTGGTCCTCGGCCGGCGCCGCACGGGGCTGCAGGCGGCCGGGCTGGTCCTGCTCGCCGCCGTGCTGGTGACCCTCGCACTGGCGGTCCCGGTCCCCGTGGTGGTCCTCGGCCTCTAGAAGGACCCTCCTGCCCCCCGTCACTCGCTGGCGCTCGTGGCGGGCCCCTGCAGGAGGGCCGCCCGCCCCCCACCGCTCGCGAGCTCGCGGCGGGCCCCTGCCGGGCGGCCGTTCCAGCACGTCACGATGGGCGGAGCGCCTGCAGGGCCTGGGCGACAGCGGCCGGGTCGGTGCCCAGGTCACGGCGGCCCAGCAGCACCAGCGTCCCGTCGTCGTCCGGACCGCCGGCGGTGTCGAGCTCCAGCAGCCGCGAGCGCACCCCCAGCCGGCTGGTCGTCCGCAGCCGCACCCGCAGGCCGGGCCAGGGCAGCCGCGTCCGGCCGGTCAGCGTCCGGACCTCCACGCCGCCGTCACCTGCCGACAGCCGCGGCCGCAGGGCCACGTCGCGGACGGCGAGGCCGAGCAGCAGCAGGCCCGCCGCGCCGACCAGCACCCTGCCGACGACGTCGAGCCCCACGGCGGCCAGTCCGAGCAGCGCGCCGGCGACTGCCAGGGTGACCGTCTCCGCCGTCCGCGCCGACCACTGCACGTCCCCAGCCTCCCAGGCGACCGCGGCCGGGCGTGGCCGCGTCCGTCCACAGGCCCGCGTCCCTGGGGACGGCCGCCCGCCGGGCGGCATTCCCCCTGCTCACCGCGCGTGTCGACTCCTCGATACCGAGGGGACGATTGCGCTGGGTGACCGTCCGTCCGCAGCTGCTTGTCGGCTTGTCCCCAGCTGGGTACACACCTGGGGACAAAGCACAGAGCTGTAGTTACTCGGCCGCTCTTCTCGTCACACGCGGCCCACCCGCCACATCCGCCCAGCTCAGCGACGTGTGGTCGAACAGGCGTTCTCCACATGTGGTGGACAACCCTGGGGGTGGAGCGCCATGTCGACCTGTGGACGGGCCGACCGCCTGTGTACAGCGGCCGCTGCCCCCGGGGGACCGGCGTCCGGTCGGCTGGTGTAGACCCCCCGGACACGCGAGAGGCCCCCGTCCCCGGGGGGACGAGGGCCTCGTCGCGCAGTCGCCGGCCCCTCCGCGGGGCCGGCCGTCAGCGCCAGCGCATCGACATGACCAGGCCGAGCACCATGGCGCCGAAGCCGATGGCGAAGTTCCAGGCCGACAGCGACACCATGAACGGGATCTGGTCCCCGGCCACGTAGTAGACGACGATCCACAGCAGCCCGAGCACCATGAGCGTGACCATGAGCGGCGCGTACCAGCGCGGGCTGGGCCGGGCAGCACGCGCCTGCGATGCCTGGGACCGCAGCACGCCCTCCGGCGGCGTGTAGACCGACTTCTTCCGCACCTTCGACTTGGGCACTCGTACCGACTCCTGCTCCCCGGGGCACCGGTCCGTCGCGACCGGCACGCACTCGTCCCAGCCTAAGCTGCGGGTGGACCAGGGCGGTCCGCACGCGGGCCCTCCCTCCCCCCACGTGTCCCTGGAGGCCCCCGTGACCCCGCCCCCGACACCCGGGACCCCGCCGCGCGGGCGCTCCGCGTGGGGCGCCCTCGTGCCCGTGGTGGCGCTGGCGGCGGGGCTGCTGTTCGCCACCTCCAGCCAGACCTCCCAGGGGTCGGACCTGCGCGCCGGCGACGTCACCGAGCTGTCCACGCTGATCGCCCAGCGCAACGAGGTCATCGCCGACCAGGAGGCGCAGCTGCTCGACCTGCAGCGGCGGGCGGAGGCGCTCACCGACCAGGCGGCCTCCCGCGACGGCGCGGTCGCCGCCGCCCAGGCCTCCGCGGACGGCGGCGCGCTGTCGGCCGGGCTGGTGGCCCTGCGCGGGCGCGGCGTCGAGATCACGCTGGACGACGCGCCGCGCCGTCCCGACGGGAGCCTGCCCACCGGGGCCCGGCCCGACGACGTCGTCATCCACCAGTCCGACGTGCAGGCGGTGGTGAACGCCGTGTGGGCCGCCGGCGCCGACGGCGTGGCGATCATGGGCCAGCGGCTGGTGGCCAGCAGCGCCGTCCGCTGCGTGGGCAACGTGCTGCTGCTGCACGGCCGCACCTGGTCGCCGCCGTTCGTGGTGACCGCGATCGGGGACCCCGCCACCATCCGCACGCAGCTCTACGCCTCCCCGCAGGTGCAGCTGTTCCTGCAGGCCGTCGACGACTACGGGCTGGGCTTCGCCTTCCGCGAGCAGGCCGACCTCACGCTGCCGGCCTACGACGGCCCGCTGGCGATGCGGTACGCCACGGCGGCCGACGGCTGAACCGGGGGCGGGTGCACGGCCCGCCGGTGTACACAGGGACGGTGAGCCGTCGCGTCCTCGTCGTCGACAACTTCGACAGCTTCGTCTACAACCTGGTGCAGTACCTGGGCCAGCTGGGCGTGGAGTGCGTCGTGCGGCGCAACGACGCCGTCGGCGTCGACGAGCTGGCCGACCTCGACGTCGCCGGGGTGCTGCTGTCCCCCGGCCCCGGGACCCCCGCCGGCGCCGGCGTGACCGTGCCGATGGTGCGGGCGGCCGCGGAGGCCGGCACGCCGGTGCTCGGCGTGTGCCTCGGCCACCAGGCCGTCGCGGAGGCCTTCGGTGCCGAGGTGGTGCGCGCGCCGGAGCTGCTGCACGGCAAGACCAGCGAGGTGGTGCACGACGGTGTCGGCGTGCTGGCGGGATTGCCCTCGCCGTTCACGGCCACCCGCTACCACTCGCTGGCCGTCGACCGGACGACCGTGCCCGCCGAGCTGGAGGTCACCGGGACGACCCCGTCGGGGATCGTGATGGCGCTGCGGCACCGGGAGCTGCCCGTCGAGGGCGTGCAGTTCCACCCCGAGTCGGTGCTCACCCAGGGCGGGCACCGGATGCTGGCCACCTGGCTCGAGGCCTGCGGCCTGGCACCGGACCCGGACGTCGTCGAGGCCGCCGCGGCCGGCGCCCGCCGGCTCTCCGCCGCCGCCGGCTGAGCTCCCTGACCCCGCGACGCCACGAGGGCCCCCTCCCGTCCGGGAGGGGGCCCTCGTCGTGCGCTGCGCCGGATCAGGCCGGGGTGTTCGGGTCGCCGTCGACGCCGCCCCCGGTGGTGTTGTTGCCGGTGCCGCTGCCACCCCCGGTGTTGCTGCCGCTGCCGTTGCCGTTGCCGGTCCCGTCGTCGGGCGCCTCGCGGTAGACGATCAGCGTGACCTGCCCGTCGGGCGCCACCGTCTGACCCGGCTGCGGATCGCTCCCGGCCACCGTGCCCACGGTCTGGCCCTCCTCGGCCGCCACGTCCTGCACGGTGATCCTCCCGGTGAAGCCGGCCTGGGCCAGTGCCTGCCGGGCGGCCTGCTCGGTCGCGCCGACGACGGCCCGCGGGATGGTGACCTCGGCGAGGCCGCCGGACACCTGCAGCGTGATCTGCTCGTCGGCCGAGGCCTGCGTGTCGGCGGCCGGGTCGCTGGAGACGACGGTGCCGGCGGGCTGGTCGGAGTCGACCTCCTCGGTGCCCACCCGGGTGAAGCCGGCCGTGCTGAGCGTGTCGCGGGCGGTGGCCTCGTCCTGGCCGGTGACGTCGGGCAGCGCGGCGTCGCCGTCGGAGACCTGCAGCGTGAAGTCGGTGTCCGGGGCGGCCTGCGAGCCCTGACCCGGGTCGGCGGCGACGACGGTGTTCTCGTCCTCGAGGGAGTCGACCTGGTCGGTGTTGACGTTCCCCGTGAAACCGGCGTTGCGCAGCGCGGTCTGGGCGTCGTCGGCATCGAGGTTGACGATCGGTGGCACCGTCAGGGTGTCGGGTCCGGCGCCCACCACCAGGGCGACCTCGCTGTCGCGGTCGACCCGCGCGCCGCCGGCGGGGTCGGTGCTGAGCACCAGGCCCTCCTGCTCGGCGCTGCTGGCCTCGGTGGTGACCTGCCCGACGGTCAGGCCGGCCTCCTCGAGCTGGCTGCGGGCCGCCTGCTCCTGCTGGTCCACCACGTCCGGCACGGACACCTGCGTGGTCGTGGCCGCGGGCTCCCCGTCGGAGCTGTTCACCAGCAGCGCCACCCCGACCACCGCGCCGATCAGCACCAGCGCGCCGACCGTGAGCGCGATCAGCCGGTTGCGCCTGCGCCGGCGGGCCGCCGCGTCGTCGTCCCAGCCGTCCTCGCCGCCGGGGAAGCCGGGCGTGACGCCGAGGATGGTGGTCTTCTCCTCGTCGCCCATGACCGGCGTGGCCTCGACCCGCTGCCCGGCCAGCGAGCGGAGCAGGTCGTTGCGCATGTCGGCGGCCGACTGGTAGCGGTTGGCCGGGTTCTTGGACAGCGCCTTGAGCAGGATCGCGTCGAGGTCGGCCGGGATCGCCGGGTTCACCGACGACGGCAGCCGCGGGTCCTCCCGGACGTGCTGGTAGGCCACCGAGACGGGGGAGTCACCGGTGAACGGCGGCGCCCCGGTGACCAGCTCGTAGAGCAGGCACCCGACGGAGTAGACGTCGGAGCGGGCGTCGACGGCCTCGCCGCGGGCCTGCTCGGGGGAGAGGTACTGCGCGGTGCCGATCACCGCGGCCGTGGAGGTCATCGTCGCGGCGGAGTCCGACACCGCGCGGGCGATGCCGAAGTCCATGACCTTGACGGTGCCCTGGGGCGTGATCATCACGTTCCCGGGCTTGACGTCGCGGTGCACGATGCCGTTGCGGTGGCTGAAGTCCAGCGCGGCGCAGATGTCGGCGGCCAGGCTCATCGCCCGCTCGGGCCGGAGCACGCCCTCGCGGCGGAGGACGTCGCGCAGCGTCTCGCCCTCGACGTACTCCATGACGATGTAGGGCGTCGCCCCCGTCGTCGTCCGGTCCTCGCCGGTGTCGTAGACGGACACGATCGCGGGGTGGTTCAGCGACGCGGCGGCCTGCGCCTCGCGCCGGAACCGCACCTGGAACGAGGGGTCGCGGGCGAGGTCGCTGCGCAGGACCTTGACCGCGACCTCCCGGCCCAGGCGCAGGTCGCGTCCGCGGTGGACCTCCGCCATGCCGCCACGGCCGAGCACCCCGCCGATCTCGTAGCGCTCGCCGAGCACCTGGGGGGTGGTCATCGGGAGTCCTCTCGAGCGGTGCGCTGGCGCGCGGCGGGCGGGCCCGGGCACGGGAGAGCGCCGGGGACGGACCCCTTCCCGGCGGGCAGCGTAACGGCCGGGCTGCCCGATCCCGGGACGGCGCGGTGGAGCGGTGTCACTCCGTCGGGCCCTCCGCTGCGGTCCCCCGGGCGGCGGGCGAGGAGGCGTCCGCCCCCGCGCCGTCGCCGCGGCCGGTGTTGCCGGTGCCGTTGTTCGCCGTCGGCACGGGAGGCGTCACCGCCGAGGGGGCCGGCGCGGACTGGCCGGGCTGGGTGCTCGCGGAGCTGCTCGTCGGCGCCGCGCTCGTGGTGGGCGGCGCCGTGGTGGTCGGGGCGGTCGTCTGCGGCGCCTGGGTCTGGTCGTCGTTGCCGTTCCCGTTGCCCTGACCGCCGTTGCCGTTGCCGTTCCCGTTCCCCTGACCGCCGTTGCCGTTGCCGTTGTCGGTGCCGCTGTCGCCCTGGTCGCCGTCCTCGGTCTGCTCGCTCGAGCCGCCGTCCTGGGTCTCCTCGGGCGTGTACCCGTCGACCGCGACGGTCAGGGTGACCACGGAGCCCGGTGCCACGGAGGTGCCCGACGGGTCGATCCCGGCGACGTCGTTGGGGTCGAGCTCCACGCCCAGGGCCTGCAGCTGCGCGTCGGTGGCCTCCGTGCGCTCCACCGTGAGGCCCTGCCCGGTCAGGTCGGCCTCGACGTCGTCGGCGTCCTCGCCGATGTAGTCCGACGCCGCGCCGATGGCCACCTGCTGCGCCGCCGCGCTCGTCGCCCCGGAGGACGGCGCGCTGGTGGTGGTCGCGTCGGTGGCGGTGCCGGCGTCGTCGCCGCTGCCGCCCGGGAGGAGGAAGAAGGCGCCGAGCACCAGGCCGGCCACCAGCAGGGCGGCGACGAGCCACAGCCACCGGCGGTTGCCGCGGCGCCGGTCGTCGCGCCGGTCGCTGCGCCGGGGCCGCGGCGGTGCGGCCGGCGCGTCGTCCCAGCCGCGGTCGTCCTCGTCGTCGACCGGCGGGCCCTGCAGCGGCGGCATGGTCCGCGGACCGGCCGCGTGCCGCCCCCCGGTGCGCGGACCCGCGGCCGCCGCGGCGGCACCGGCGGCGGCCCCCGCGGCCGCGCCGGTGACCGGACCGCCGAAGACGCGCGTGCCGTCGCCGCCGACCTCCGGGATCACCTCGGTGGCGGCGGCCGCGATCCCGGTGGCCGCCGTCGCCGCGGGGGCCGCTCCCCCGCCCTGGGCGACCGCCCGGACCGCGGCGGCGAAGTCCGCGCCGTCGGTGAACCGGTCGTGGGGGTCCTTGGCCAGCGCGCGCCCGATGAGCTGGCGCACCGCGGGCGGGATGTCGGCGGGCAGCGGGGGTGGCGGCCGGTTGATGTGCGCCAGCGCGATGGCGACCTGGGAGGTGCCGTCGAAGGGCCGCCCGCCGGTGAGGCACTCGTAGCCGACGACGCCGAGGGAGTAGACGTCGGAGGCGGCGGTCACCTCCATGCCCTGGGCCTGCTCGGGCGAGAGGTACTGGGCGGTGCCCACGACCATCCCGGTGCGGGTGAGCGGCGTGGCGTCGCGGGTGCGGGCGATGCCGAAGTCGGTCAGCTTGACCACGCCGTCGGGCCGCACGATGAGGTTGCCCGGCTTGATGTCGCGGTGGACGACGCCCGCGGCGTGCGCAGCCGACAGCCCGTCGGCGGCCTGGCCGAGCACGTGCAGCGTCCAGTCGACCGGCAGCGAGCCCTCCTCGTGGAGGATCTGCACGAGCGGCTTGCCCTCGACCAGCTCCATGACGAGGAAGGCCAGCTGGCCGGGGCCGTCGGCGGTCGTCTCGCCGTAGTCGTAGACCGAGGCGATGTTCGGGTGCGACAGGGCCGCGGTGTGCCGGGCCTCGTTGCGGAACCGGGCCACGAAGCTCGGGTCGCCGGTGTACTCGCTGCGCAGGACCTTCGCGGCCACGATCCGGTCGAGCACGCGGTCGCGGGCGCGCCAGACCTCGCCCATGCCGCCGGTCGCGATCGGCTCGGTGATCTCGTAGCGGCCGGCCAGGACGGTGCCGGTGGACAGGGCCATCAGCCCCCCTGACCCTCGAGGTAGGCCTCGATCACCTCGCGGGCGATCGGTGCGGAGGTGTCGCCTCCGGTACCCCCGCCGTTGGCCACGAACACCGCGACGGCGATCTGCGGGTCGTCGGCCGGGGCGAAGCCGATGAACCAGTTGTGGTCGGGCACGTCCGGGGCGACCTGCGCGGTGCCGGTCTTGCCGGCCACCGCGACGCCCGGGATGCGCGCGGCGCGTCCGCTGCCGTTGGCCACGACGCTCTCCATCATCTCCGTCAGCTGGCCGGCCACCTCGGCGCTCACCGGCTCGGAGAGCTCCTCCGGGTCGGCCCGGTCGATGACCGTGAGGTCGGGGGCGCGCACCTGGTCGACCAGGTAGGGCGTCATCAGGGTCCCGTCGTTCGCCACGGCGGCGGCGACCATCGCCGCCTGCAGCGGGGTCATCCGGACGTCGCGCTGGCCGATCGAGCTCTGGCCGAGCGCCGCCTCGCTCTCGATGTCACCGACGCTGCTGCCGGCGGTCTCCAGCGGGATCTGCAGGCCCTCGCCGGTCATGCCGAAGGCCTCGGCCATCTCCCGCACCCGGTCCTCGCCGAGGTCGATGCCCAGCTGGGCGAAGGCGGTGTTGCAGGAGATGGTCAGCGCGTCGATCAGCGACTGCTCCTGGCTGCTGCTGCACGAGGAGTTGCCGAAGTTGCGCAGCTGGGTGGTGGTGCCCGGCAGGGTCAGGGTGTCGGGGGCCGGGATGACCGTGTCGGGGGTGTACTCCCCGCTCGCCAGCGCCGCCGCCGACACGATGACCTTGAACACCGAGCCGGGCGGGTAGTTGTCCTGGATCGCCCGGTTCAGCCGCGGGTCGGCGTCCATCGCGTCGAGCTCGGCGGCGTAGGCGCGGATGGCGTCGGGGTCGTGGCTGGACAGCTGCGCCGGGTCGTAGGTGGGCGTGCTGGCCATGCCGAGCACCGCGCCGGTGGCGGGGTCGAGCGCCACGACGGCGCCGGTGACGCCCTCGAGCCCGGCCATCGCGGCCTCCTGGACGCCGGCGTCGAGGGTCAGGACGACGTCGCCGCCGGCCGGGTCGCGGCCGGTGAACAGGTCGGCCAGCCGCCGGGTGAACAGCCGGGCGTCGGAGCCGGCGAGCACGTCGTTGGCCGCCTTCTCCATCTGCCAGCTGTTGTAGAGCAGCGAGTAGTAACCGGTGACCGCAGCGTACGTGGGGCCCTGCGGGTACTGGCGCAGGTACTTCAGCGTGTCCTGGGTGGGCGTGGACAGCGCCACCTCGGTGCCGTCGACGACCATCGAGCCGCGCTCGCGGGAGTACTCCTCGGTGAGCACCCGGGTGTTGCCGGTGTCCTCGCGCAGCTCGTCGGAGCGCACGACCTGGATGACGTTGACGTTGACGATCAGCAGCGTGAACAGGACCAGCACGCTGATGGCGACGCGGCGCAGGGGGGCGTTCACGGCGTCACCACCTCGGTGGGCGCCTCGCCGATCGCCGGCTTCGGCGGTGCGGGCGGGGCGGCCGGGCGGCGCGCGGCGTCGCTGATCCGCACCAGGACCGCCACCAGCCCGAAGTTGGCCACCAGCGACGAGCCGCCGTAGGCGACGAAGGGGGTGGTCAGGCCGGTCAGCGGCAGCAGGCCGGTGACGCCGCCGAGGACGACGAACAGCTGCCAGGCGATGGCGAAGGACAGCCCGCCGGCCAGCAGCTTGCCGAAGGCGTCGCGCACGACCAGCGAGGTGCGCAGGCCGCGCTCGACCAGGATGAGGTAGACCACGATGATCGCGACCAGGCCGAACAGGCCCAGCTCCTCGCCGAGCGCGGCGGCGATGAAGTCGCTCTTGGCCACCGGCACCTGGTCGGGCCGCCCGCCGCCGAGCCCGGCGCCGAACAGCCCGCCGGTGCCCAGGCCGAACAGCGACTGGACCAGCTGGTAGCCGCCCTCGTCGCGGTAGGCGAAGGGGTCCAGCCAGGTGTCCACGCGCACCCGCACGTGCCCGAAGACCTGGTAGGCGAGGAACGCGCCGCCGGCGAACAGGGCCAGGCCGATGAGCAGCCAGCTGGCGCGCTCCGTGGCGACGTAGAGCATCACCACGAAGATGCCGAACAGCAGCAGCGAGCTGCCCAGGTCGCGCTCGAAGACCAGCACGAGGATCGACAGCGCCCAGGCGACCAGCACCGGGCCCAGGTCGCGGGCCCGCGGGATCTCCAGGCCCACGACCCGGCGGCTGGCCAGCGCGAGCACGTCGCGCTTGTCGACCAGGTAGGAGGCGAAGAAGACGATCAGGCAGATCTTGGCGAACTCGCCGGGCTGGATGCTGAAGCCGGCGACGCGGATCCAGATCTTGGCGCCGTAGACCTCCGAGATCGAGGCGGGCAGCACGGCGGGCAGCGCGAGCAGGACCAGCCCGACCAGCGCGAGGGTGTAGGCGAAACGGGACAGCAGCCGGTGGTCGCGCAGGACGACCAGCACGGCGATGAACAGGCCGGAGCCCACGGTCGCCCACAGCAGCTGCACCGGCGCGTCCTCGCCCCCTGCGGTGCCGCCCTGCTCACCGGCGAGGTCGAGGCGGTGGATCATGGTCAGCCCCAGGCCGCAGAGCAGCGCGACCGCGGGCAGCAGCAGGGGGTCGGCGTAGGGCGCGAACCGGCGGACGACGAGGTGCAGCACCGCCCACAGCGCGGCGAACCAGCTGCCGAAGGTGACCAGCTCCGCGCGCAGCGAGCCGGTGACGGTGAGGTCGACGATGCACTGCGCCGCGAGCGTGATGAGGACGGCGAAGCCCAGCAGCGCCAGCTCGGTGTTGCGCCGCGTGGGGGTGGCCGTGCCCGGCGCCGCCGAGCGGGGGTCGGTCGTGGGGCCGCCGATCACTCCGCCTCCCGGCACTCGACTCCGGGCTCGGGCGTCGCCGCCGACGTCGACGAGGCCGCGGTGGTCGTCGGGACGGTGGGAGTCGGGGCGGCCGTGCCGGGCGCGGGCGCCGCGCCGGTCTCGGGCGCGGGCAGGGCGCCGTCGGGCAGCGGCAGCGAGGGTGCGGCGGGCGGCTCGGGGGAGGGGGACGCCGACGCCGCGGCGGCCGCGGTGGAGGGGCACTCCGGGAGCGCGGCGTCGTGCAGGTCGGCGACGATGCGCTGGGCGTCGGCGGCGTCGCCGGCGTCGATGCCCTGCCGGACGCTGTTCTGGTCGTAGGAGCTCAGGTCGTCCAGCGTGATGTCGGTGACGTCGTCGACCCGGTAGAGGTCCAGGCCCAGCAGATCGGTGTTGAACCCGCGGAAGACGGCCACCCGGTCGCTGTCGTCGGCGGCCGCGACCCCGACGAACCAGTGGGTGAGCACCCACAGCCAGGTGGCGATCCCGCCGGCCACCAGGACCAGAACCGTCCCCACAGCGAGGAACAGCCGCCGCCGAGGGCGGCGGCGGTCGGGGGGTGCGGCGGCCGTGGGTGCTGTCGGCGGGGGTGGTGGAGCCGGTGGCGGGTCGGCCAGCGCGGCCCGCCCGGCCGCCGATCGGGGGTCCACCTCGCGCTGTCCGCGGTTGTCCCCGGCGGCGCCGTCGACGACCGGCTCGATGAGGATGCCCGAGCCGTTGTCCTCGACGACGTCGGCGACGATCACGGTGATGTTGTCCGGCCCGCCGCTGCGCAGCGCCAGCTCGATGAGCCGGTCGGCGGTCGACTGCGGGTCGGGGTCCTTGAGGGCCTCGGCGAGGGTCTCCTCGCTCACGACGCCGGAGAGGCCGTCGGAGCACAGCAGGTAGCGGTCGCCGGCCCGGGCCTCGCGCATGGACAGGTCGGGGTCGACGTCCTGGCCGTTGAGCGCCCGCAGCAGCAGCGAGCGCTGCGGGTGGTGGTTGGCCTCCTCGGGGGTGATGCGCCCGTCGTCGATGAGGGTCTGCACGAACGTGTCGTCGTGGGTGATCTGCTGCAGCACGCCGTCGCGCAGCAGGTAGGCCCGCGAGTCGCCGACGTGGCAGAGGGCCAGCCGGCCGCCGGCGAACAGGACGGCGGTGAGCGTGGTGCCCATGCCCTCCAGCTGCGGCGACTCGCGGATCACCTCGCGCAGGTGCTCGCTGCCGTCGAACACCGCCGCGCGCAGCGCCTGCAGCATGTCGCCGGAGGGCGCGTCGTCGTCGAGGTGCTCGAGGGCCGCGATGACCACCTTGCTGGCGACGTCGCCGGCCGCGTGTCCCCCCATGCCGTCGGCCACGGCCAGCAGCCGGGGCCCGGCGTAGACCGAGTCCTGGTTGTTGCCGCGGACCAGACCGCGGTCGGAACGGGCGGCGTAGCGCAGCGCGAGACTCATCGGACCCTGCTCACGTCTGGACTGCCGCTCCCCCTGGTCGTCGTCACCGCAGCTCCAGGGCGGTCTGGCCGATGCGGATCGGCTGGCCCGGAGCCACGAGCAGCGGGCCCTGCACCCGCTGCTGGTCGAGGTAGGTGCCGTTGGTGGAACCCAGGTCCTCGACGTACCACTGTCCACCACGGTTGGTCAGTCGCGCGTGCCGGGAGCTGGCGAAGTCGTCGGTGAGCACGAGGGTGGAGTCGTCGGCGCGGCCGATGAGGATCGGCTGCTCGCCCAGGGTGATCTTGGTGCCGGTCAGCGGGCCGGCGGTCACCACCAGCGTGCGCGGGCCGCGGCCGCGCTTGCGGCCGGGGGCGGCCGCCCGCGGCGGCACCGAGGCCACCCGCCCGGCGCGGCCGCCGAACAGGTCGGCGCGCACCACGCGGAACGCGGCGAAGATGAACAGCCACAGCAGCAGCAGGAAGCCGAAGCGGAAGACCTGCAGGACGATCTCGGCGGTCACGGCCGGCTCCCGCTGCTGTGCACACCCGGGAGGTCGCTCACGTGCCGTCCTGCCGGTACACCAGGACCGAGTGGCCGATGCGGATGACGTCGCCGTCGGCGAGCGCCTGCCGGGTGATCTTCCGCCCGTTGACCAGCGTGCCGTTGGTCGAGCCGAGGTCCTCGGCGAAGGCGGTGCCGCCGTCGAGCACGACGTCGACGTGCTTGCGGCTCACCCCGGTGTCGGGGAGCCGGATGTCGGCGTCGGTGCCGCGGCCGATGACGTTGCGGCCGGTGGTCAGCTCGTGCCGCGTCCCCGGCCCGTCGACGACGAGCACGTGCGTGACACCGGGCTTCGTGCCGGCGCGGCCGACCATCGACGGGTGCTGCTTGCCGGTGTCGGTGGCCACCCGGCCGCGCAGCGGCGGCAGCGGCGGGACGGCGCCCGAGCCGGTCACCGGCGGCGGGGCGGGGGGCACCGCGGTGGCGTCGGCCCGGGAGGCCGGCCGAGCGGGGTCGGCCACGTGCGAGCTGACCTCGAACACCCCGGTGGGCAGGTCCTCGTCGCGCTCGAGGCGCACCTGGACCTCGTCGAAGACCTGCCAGCCCTCGCCCTGGATGTGCTCGGCGACCATGTCGGCGAGCTCGGCGGCGAGCTGACCGGACCACTCGGCGAGGTTCTCGTAGTCGGTGGGGCCCAGCTTCACGTCGTAGACGTTGGGTGCGAGGACCCGGCCCTCCCCGAGCACCGAGCGCTGCTCGTCGGCCTCGCGCTGCAGCGACTTGGCGATCTCGGCAGGATGGACCTTGCCCTTGAAGATGCGCGCGAAGGCGAAGCCGACCATGCCCTCGAGTCGTCGCTCGAAGCGCTGCAGCACGCCCACAGTCGCTCCTCCACGCTCGCCCGGACCGGTGACACTCCCGATGATCGTAGCCGGGTGACGGTGCCGCGACCGGCCAGGAACGCGTGACGCCCCGGGGCGGGTCCGCCCGGTCCGCCGTCCCCTGCCGGGAGCCCGCACGGCCCGTGCGGCGCCGCCCGACCCCTGCGCCGGCCTGCGCCCGGTGGCTGCTACTGTCCTTCCTCGCCAGGGCAAGTGGCGGAATGGCAGACGCGCACGGTTCAGGTCCGTGTGTCCGAGAGGACGTGGGGGTTCAACTCCCCCCTTGCCCACACCACCACGACGGCCCCCGGGGATCCCCGGGGGCCGTTCGCGTTCCCGGCTCGGTGTGTCGCGGCTCAGGCGGTGCCGGCGGTCTCCTGGAGGAAGGCGGCCGAGTCGTAGTACGTGCGGACGCCGGTGAGCTTGCCGTCGTCGGAGCCGTCGCCCTCGATGACGGTCACGCCGCGGTAGGTGAAGGGCTTGCCGCTGCTCAGGGTGCCGCGCGACTCCCACTCCAGCGCGGCGGTCTTCTCCCCGACGGTGCTCGAGGTGAACGTCGTCTCCAGGTCACCGAAGACGTTGCGGTAGTCCTCCCAGAACCGGCGGGCACCCTCGGGGCCGTGGGCCTCGTGGGTCTGGTTGAGCTTGACCAGGTCGGCGTCCTCACCGGTCAGGTCGACCATGGGCTGCGGATCGCGCTCGGCGTCGAGGTGGTGCAGGGCGTCGGTGAAGCGCTCGGTGAGCGTGTGCACGGGGTCCTCCCGGGGTGGGCTGCGGTCCCCCTGGGGCTACCCGGCCGGTCGCGGACGCACCCGCACCGGATCTCAGGCGGTCAGCCGCCGCCGGTCGTCGTCCCGGCCGCGGCGCTCGCCGAGCGTGCGCGCCAGCAGGACGACGCCCCAGGGGCCGAGCACCCACACCGGCCACGGGTACTGCAGGTCGCCGGTGGCCAGCATCGACACCAGCCAGATGCCGACGACGATGACCGCGGTGGTCAGCCAGCCGGTCCAGGCGGCGCGCAGGTCGTGCCCCCAGGCGCCGTGCCAGGCGCCGGCGTGGACGGCCTGGTGGACCGGCGACCGCCGCGGCTCGGTGCGGGCCGGCCGGGGGAGGTCGGCGGTGAGCTCGGCCAGCTCGCCGTAGGTGCGGGCGGCGGAGGCGCGCGCCGCCCGGTCCTCGTACTCGGCCAGGTCCAGCCGGCCGTCGGCGAGGGACCGGTCCAGGGTCGTCGCGACGGCGGCGCGGTCGGTGTCGCTGGCGCGCAGGTGCGGCTCGGGCATCTCGGGCTCCTCGTCAGGCGGTGTGGCCCGAGTCTTTCCCGCGGTGGTGGCCGCCACCATTGACAGACGTCACGGATCCGCCGTGCGTCCTGCACCCTCAGCCGTTGGCGGGGGTGGCCTCCTTCGCCAGGTGCTTGCCGATGACCATGCGCTGGATCTGGTTGGTGCCCTCGAAGATCTGCATGACCTTGGCCTCGCGCATGTAGCGCTCGGTCGGGTGGTCGCGGGTGTAGCCGGCGCCGCCGAGGACCTGGACGGCGTCGGTGGTGACCGTCATCGCGGCGTCGGTGGCGACGAGCTTGGCGATGCTGGCCTGCCGCGAGTACGGGAGGCCGGCGTCCTTGCGGCGGGCGGCGACCAGGTAGGTGGCGCGGGCGGACTCGACGGCGGCGGCCATGTCGGCGAGCAGGAAGGCGAGGCCCTGGTGGTCGACGATCCGCCGGCCGAAGGCCTCGCGCTCGCAGGCGTAGGCGACGGCGACGTCGAGGGCGGACTGGGCCAGGCCCACGGCGACGGCGCTGACCCCCAGCCGGCCGGAGTCCAGGGCCGACAGCGCGATGGCCAGGCCGCGGCCGGGCTCGCCGACCATCCGGCCGGCCGGGACGGCGACGTCGTCGAGGCGCATGGCGGCGGTGGTGGAGCCGGTGAGGCCCATCTTCTGCTCGGGGGGCGCGGCGCCGAACCCGGGCAGGTCGGGGGTGAGGTGGAAGCAGGAGATGGCGCGGTCGCCGTCGTCGGGGGTGCGCAGGAAGGTGGAGTAGAAGTCGGCGCGTCCGCCGTGGGTGACCCACGCCTTCTCCCCGGTGGCGACCCAGCCCTCGCCGTCGCGGACGGCGCGGGCGCGCATCGCGGCGGGGTCGGAGCCGGCGTGCGCCTCGGACAGGCAGTAGGCGCCGAGCAGCCGGCCGCCGACCATGGCGGGCAGCCACTGCTCGCGCTGCTCGGGAGTGCCGAAGCGGTCGACCGGGCCGCAGGCGAGGGTGTGCACGCTGACGCCCAGGGCCACGCTGGCCCAGCGCATGGCCAGCTCCTCGACCACCTGCAGGTAGACGGCGTAGGGCTGGCCGCCGCCGCCGACGTCCTCACCGAAGGGCAGGCCCAGCAGGCCGGCCTCGCCGAGCGTGGCGAACACCTCCCGCGGGAAGCGCTCCTCGCGCTCGTACTCCGCGGCCCGCGGCGCCAGCTCGGCGTCGGCCAGCTCGCGGGTGAGCGCGATCAGGTCGGCGGCCTCCTGCGTGGGCAGCTCCCGGTCGACGGCCACGGTGTCCCCCTCGGTGCGGACGGTTCGACAGTACCGAGGACGATACCGCAGTACGGTCCTGCGTCCAGGCGCATGCTGTCGGACCGGGAGGTGCGGTGACGACGACGGACAGCGGTGAGCGGCAGCTGACCGCCCGGCAGGCGCAGCTGCTCGATCAGCTCGAGGAGCTCTTCCTCGCCGAGGGCTTCGCCCGCTTCACCCTCGAGGACCTCGCCGTCCGGCTGCACTGCTCGAAGACGACGCTGTACGCGCTGGCCGACAGCAAGGAGCAGCTCGCCGTCCGGGTGGTGCGGCACTTCTTCCGGCGGGCCACCGAGGCGGTCGAGGCGCGGACCGCGGGGGAGGGTGACCCCGCCCGGCGGGTGACCGCCTACCTCGAGGCGGTGGCACGGGCGCTGACACCGGCGTCGCGGGCCTTCCACCGCGACCTGGAGGCCTTCCCGCCGGCGCGGGCGGTGTACGAGCACAACACCGCCGTCGCCGCGCAGCGGGTGAGCTCGCTGATCACCGACGGCGTGGCCGCCGGGCGGTTCCGGGAGGTGAACGCGGCCCTGGTGGCCGACACCGTCACCACGCTGATGCTGCGCATCGGCCGTGGGGACACCGCCCGCGCCACCGGCCTGGACGACGCCGCCGCCTACCGGGAGCTGGCCGCGCTGCTGCTGCACGGCATCAGCCGGTGACCTGAGCCTTCCTGCCCCGCCCCGCGCTGGCCGGGCGCCGTGACCGTCGTCCCGCCCGGCGTAACGATCGGCCCGAGCCGGACATGAGGGGGTGTGGTCGCGATGCACGGGCCGCCGCCGGCCACCGACGACCCGCCCGTGTCCGCGGAGGAACGCCTCGAGGCGGCCTACCGCGCCTCGGGCACCGCCGTGCTGGGCTACGCGCTGCGGCGGGCGGCGTCCCGGGAGGACGCGCTCGACGTCGTGGCCGAGACCTTCGCGACCGCCTGGCGGCGGCGGGCCGACCTGCCACCGGCGGACGACGAGGTCCGGCCGTGGCTGTTCGGCATCGCCCGCCTGTGCCTGGCCAACGCCGCCCGCAGCAGCCGGCGCGCCCACCGCCTGGGGGAGCGGCTGGCGGAGGCGATGACCGACGTCGTCGTGCCCGACCCGGCGGCGGCGCACGAGGACGGCGCACAGCTCCGGCTGGTGCGCGAGGCCCTCGGCCGGCTCTCCGCCGAGGACCGGGAGCTGGTCACGCTGGTGGCCTGGGAGGGCCTCACCCCCGCGCAGGCCGCCGTCGCCCTCGGCATCGCGCCCGGCACCGCTCGGGTCCGGCTGCACCGGGCGCGGACGAGGCTCCGCGCGTTCCTCGGTACGCCCGACGACGTCCAGGAGGGCGACCGTGACCACTGACCGAGAGCTGGACGTCCTGCTCGCCGGTGCGGCCGGGGTGCGCGACGCCGACCTGCCCGACCTGCCCGAGGAGTTCCTCGACCTGGTGACGGCCGACGCCGGCCTGTCGCTCGTGGCGGACGAGCCGGCGTCGGTGGTGGCCGCGCGCCAGCTGGTCGCCGACGCGCAGGCGGCCCGCGGCACACCCCGGCGGCGCCCGCACCGGAGGACGCTCGTCCGCGCCACGACGGCGGTGCTCGTCCTCGCGGCGGCGTGGACGACGGCCGTCCTGGTGGGCTCGCCGGCGACGCCGGCCGGACCCACGGCCACGCCGACCGCCACGACCCCGGGTCATGGCATCGCACTGGTGGCGGCCGAGGAGGTCACGTTCCCGCTGTCCCTGGCCGAGGTGCCCGACGGCCTGACACCCCTGTTCAGCCGCCGCGGCGGGCTGCCGCGGTACGGGAGCACGCCGGCGTTCTTCGTCGCCGACTACGAGCCGACGTCCCTGGTGTCCGGGGACACCGGTCCCGCGGTGGCCGACCCGGGGCGGGTCCTGCTCGGTGTCTACCCCGAGGACCCGCGGTCGTCGGAGGAGTACGGCTTCCGGCCGGAGGGGGACCCCACCGGGACGGTGACGGTCCAGGGCGCCGAGGCCACCGTGTGGCGCGAGCGGGGGACCGTCAGCCTGCTGTGGCAGCGGCCGGACGGGCGGTGGGTCTCGCTGGTGGGGGAGGGCGCCCAGGCCGACACCGCGACACTCGTCGGGCTGGGCGGGTCGATCGTCGACCGGCCGCAGCCCGTGGGCCTGCAGTTCGGGCTGGCGCCGGCCGGCTGGTCGGTCGGCGGCTACGAGGAGAGCCGGAGCCTGGACCTGGTCAGCGACACCGACCCCGACTCTCTGCTGCGGCTGAGCCTCGTCGGCCCGCAGTACGCCGGCACGCTCGACGAGTTGCTGGAGGGGACCCCGCTGGCCGGCCCGCCGGAGCCGGTGACGGTCCAGGGGCTGCCGGGTCTGCTCGCCGCCGGCCGCGACGCGGGCGGTCCGGGCTCCTGGACGCTGGCCGGCCGGCTCCCGAACGGCCGGTGCTTCCTGCTGCTGGCGCCGCAGGAGCTGACCCAGGACCAGGTGCTGCAGATCGGAGAGCAGGTGACCGCGGACTCCTGACCGCGGACTCCTGACCGCGCACGTCGACCCTCCCGCCGTTCCACGTGCAACGGCGGGAGGGTGCGGGACTGCGGGGTCGGGGGTGCGCTCAGGCGGCGGGTTGCAGGAGTGGTGGTCCGGTGCGGATCTCAGTGCCGTCGGGGCGCCAGGTGCGCCATCGGCCGTCCGGTTGTCGTTCGATGCGGAAGCCGTGGTGGACTTTGGTGTGGTGCCGCTCGCACAGCAGGGCGGAGTTGTCCAGGTTCGTCTCGCCGCCGTCGAGCCAGTGCACCAGGTGGTGCACCTCCGCCCACCAGGTCGGGGCGTCGCACCCGGTGAACACGCACCCGCCGTCGCGCAGCTCCACCGCGCGCCGCAGGTGGCGGTCGGCGAGGCGCTGTTCGCGGCCGAGGTCGAGGGGTGCCCCGTCGGGGCCGAACACGACTCGGCTCACGGTGCTGTCGCAGGCCAGCCAGCGGGCGCGGGCGGCAGAGATGGTCGCGCCGAAGCCCATCCGCCCCGTCGCGGGGCCGGTGGCCGGGCCGGCCAGGTCGTCGAGGTCGATGACGACGGCGACGTGTGGCTTCACCGTGCGCAGCGTGGGGAGAGTGCCGGCGGCGAGGGCGTTGTCGGCCAGCTGCACGAGGGCGTCGGCCTGCTGCTGGGCGCGGGTGCGATCGTCGCCGGCGCACCGGCCGGCCTGCACCAGCGACTCCAGCGCCGCCTGCAGCTTCTCCCCGCCGATCGCGTCGAGCTCCCCGCGGAGGGACAGCGACCCGTCGGCGTGCCGGGCCATGGACAACCGGCGGCTCTCGGTGGGGTCGGGCTCGGGTCCGTCGGGGTCGAGCCGGGCGAGGTAGCCGGCGACGACCTCGGTGAGCTCCTTGTGCGGCTTGGCGGCGGCCACCACGGCCAGTGCGGCGTCGACTTCCCCGAGGTCGACGTCCTGCGCGGCGGCCTTCGCCGCGTTCTCCGGAGCGACGATCGGCGCGATGGCGGCGACCTGCTCGCCGGTCACCGCCCCGGCCGAGAAGGCACCCTCGACCGCGGGCAGCTGTTCCAGCGCCCGGCCCGTCGTCACCAGCCGGGCAGCGGCAGCGGAGGAGACGTGTCCGTGCCCGCGCAGCCACGACGCCATGCTCTTCAGCCCGTCGTGCTCGGCGGCCTGGGCCAGCTCCCCCTGTCGCACTGTCCGGGCCAAGAGCGCGGCCAGCTTGTTGCTGGCCGTCAGCAGCATTCGCAGGCGGGCGTTGAGCTGCGGGCCGAACACGACGGTCAGGTCGTCGTCGGCGAGGGCGTCGATGACCGCCAGTAGCTCGTCCACGACACCTCCCGATCCGTTCGAACACCTGTGCGAAGAATATCGCAGTCGACAGGCCCTGGCCACCTGAATTCGCAGGTCAGAGCTCCGTCCACAGATCCGCCGGACCGCTTCACGTGAGTGGGAGAGCGTGACTGTGGACGACCGCAGGAACAGCCCGAGCGCTGCTCGAGGCGCCGCTACCGCGAGTCGGCGGGACGCGGACCGTCGGTGGGGTGGGGCAGGCTGCGACCACCGTCCCGACGTCCAGGAGGTCCGTGTGGGCACCGTCGTCCGCATCCCGTTCGACGTGACCGGCTTCGAGCCCGAGCCGCTGGCGCTCGGCGAGCCCGGCCCGGTCGCCTTCGGGCGGGTGACGCTGCGCAAGACCTTCTCCGGCGCCCTCACCGGCACCAGCGTGGTGACCATGACGTCGGTCAGCGTCGGGGAGACGCCCGCCGGCTACACCGCCGTCGAGCTGATCACCGGCGCGCTGGACGGTCGCGCCGGCACCGTCGTCCTGCAGCACAGCGGCGTGGTCGACGGGGCGGACTCCCGGGCGTCCGGCGTAGTGCTGCCCGGCACCGGCACGGGGGAGCTGGCCGGGCTGCGCGGCACGGTCGAGCTCACCCACGACGAGTCCGGTGCCGTCCTCGTACTCGACTACGAGCTGGGCTGACCGCCACCGGGTGTGGTGGGCTGCCTGACATGAGCATCCCGCCGATGACCGCCTGGCCGACCACCGAGCCGGCCGACGTCGAACTGGTCAGCGGCGACGCGCGGCTCGCCGTCGACCTGCGGGGCGGCGGGCTGCGCGCGCTGACCGCCGGCGGGTGGGACGTCCTCGACGGCTACCCGGCCGGCACCGTCCCCGTCGGGCGGCGTGGCGGCGTCCTGCTGCCCTGGCCCAACCGGCTGCGCGACGGGCGGTGGACGTGGGAGGGCCGGCAGCTGCAGCTCGACGTCGCCGCCCCCGGCAAGCCCGCCGCGCACGGGCTGGTCACCTGGCAGCGGTGGGAGGTGCTGGCCCGCCACTCCGACGCGCTCACCGTGGGCACCGTCGTCGAGGCACGGCCGGGCTACCCGTTCCGGCTGGCCGCCGCCGTCGACACCCTGCTGGCCCCCGACCGGCTCACCGTCACCGTGCGCGTGCGCAACGCCGGCGACCGCCCGGCGCCGTTCGGCGCCGGCATGCACCCCTACCTGTCGGTCGGCGCCACCGGGGACGGCGGGATCGGCGACGCCGAGCTCACCGTCCCCGCCCGCACCGCGCTCGACCTCGACGGCGGCCTGCCCACCGGCACCCGCCGTCCCTTCGACGGCGCCGTCGGCCGGATCGGCGACCGGGCGCTGGACGACGCCGTCACCGACCTCGAGCGCGACGGCGACGGCTGGGCCCGGGTGCGGCTCCGGGGCAGCGCCGGTGAGCTCGAGCTCGCCGTCGACCGCGCGTGGCCGTGGCTGCAGGTCTACAGCGGCGACACCCTCCCCGAGGGCCAGCGCCGCCGCAGCCTCGCCGTCGAGCCGATGACCTGCCCGCCCAACGCGCTCGCCGACGGCGTCGACCTGGTCGTCCTCGACCCGGCCGAGACGTGGTCGGGCACGTGGACCCTCACCTGGACGGGAGCCTGACGTGCGCGTGCAGGAGCTGTGGCGCTACCCGGTCAAGTCGCTGCAGGGCGAGCGGGTCGACGCCGCCGACGTCGGGCCGGAGGGCCTGACCGGCGACCGGCAGTGGGCGCTGTTCGACCGGTCCACCGGCCTGGGCCTCACCGCCCGCCGGGTGCCCGACCTGCTGTTCGCGGCGGCCCGGCTGCGCGACGACGGCGGGGTGGACGTCGTGCTGCCCGACGGCACGGTCACCGCCGACGACGCCGTCCTGTCCGGCTGGCTCGGCCGGCCGGTGACCCTGCGCGCGGCCGGGGCCGAGCGCGGCCCGCGGCTGTACGAGGTCCCGGCGGTGGACGACGAGGACGACGAGGGCGACTGGGAGGCCTTCGAGGGCGCGCGCGGGGCCTTCCACGACAGCTCCGGCATCCGGGTCTCGCTCGTCTCCACCGGCACGCTGGGCGCCTGGGACCGGCGGCGGTTTCGGTCCAACGTGCTGCTGGCCGGCGACGGCGAGGACGGGCTGGTCGGGACGACGGTCCGGCTGGGGACGGCGGTGCTCGACGTCGTCGGGCCGGTGAGCCGCTGCGTCATGGTCACCCGGCCCCAGCCCGGCGGCATCGGCCGCGACACCTCGGTGCTCAGGACCATCCACCGTGAGCGCGACGGGGACCTGGCGATTGGCGCGCTGGTGCCCGTCCCGGGCCGGGTGGCCGTCGGCGACGCGCTCACGCCGGCCTGAAGGCACCATGGCCGGGTGCGCACCGTCGAGCTCCGTCCCGGTGAGGAGTCCATCCGCCTCGGCCAGCTGCTCAAGCTGGTCGACGCCGTCCCCACCGGCGCCCAGGTGAAGGACGTGCTGGTCACCGGCGCGGTCCGGGTCAACGGGGAGGCCGAGGACCGCCGCGGCCGGCAGGTCCGCCGCGGCGACGTCGTGTCCATCGAGGGCGCCGAGGACGTGCGCGTCGCGTGAGTTCCACGTGGAACCGGGCCGAGGGGGCGACCGCCGGGGACGACGGCGTCCCGCTGCCGCTGGCGGTGCCGCGCTGGCCCGAGGACGCGCCGGCCGGGCCCGACTTCGCCGCCGTCCGCGCGGAGTTCGACGTCCCCGAGGACTTCCCGCCCGAGGTGCTGGCCGAGGCCGAGCGGGCGGCCGCGGCCCCCGACCTGCCGGAGCTCGACGCCACCGAGCTGCCGCTGGTGACCGTGGACCCCGCGGGCAGCCGCGACCTCGACCAGGCGGTGCACCTGCAGCGCGAGGCCGGCGGCTACCTGGTCAGCTACGCCATCGCCGACGTCGGCGCGGTCGTGCGCCCCGGCGGCGCGCTCGACGCCGAGGCCCGACGCCGCGGCCAGACCCTGTACAGCCCCGACCGGCGCGTGCCGCTGCACCCGCCGGTGCTGAGCGAGGGCGCGGCCAGCCTGCTGCCCGGCCAGGTGCGTGCCGCCGCCCTGTGGACCATCCGGCTCGACGCCGACGGCGAGGTCCGCGCGGTCGACCTGCGCCGTGCCCGGGTCCGCAGCCGGGCGCAGCTCGCCTACGCCGACGTCCAGGCGCAGGCCGACGCCGGCACGCTGCCCGACCCGATCGCCCTGCTGCCCGAGCTCGGAGCGCTGCTCGAGCGGGCCGCGGCCGCCCGCGGCGCGATCGAGCTGGGCACCCCCGAGCAGCAGGTCGTCCGGACCGACGGCGGCGGCTGGACGCTGGTCGCCCGCAGCGACCTGCCGGTCGAGGGGTGGAACGCCCAGATCTCGCTGCTGACCGGCCGCGTCGCCGCCGGGCTCATGCTCGACGGCGGCGTCGGCCTGCTGCGCACGCTGCCGCCGGCCCGGCCCGAGGACGTCGCCCGGCTGCGCCGGCTGGCGCCCGCGCTCGGCGTCGACTGGCCGGCCGGCGCGGGCCCCGGGCAGGTGCTCGCCGGCCTCGACGTCACCGACGCCCGGCACGCGGCCTTCCTCGAGGAGGCGGCGGCCCTGCTGCGCGGCGCGGCCTACACCGCGTTCGACGGCGTCGCGCCCGAGCAGACCGGCCACGCGGGGGTCGGGGCGCCCTACGCCCACGTGACCGCGCCGCTGCGCCGGCTGGCCGACCGGTTCGCCACCGAGGTGTGCCTGGCGCTGGCCGCCGACACCGTGCCCGATCCCGCCGTCCGGGCCGCGCTGCCGGAGCTGCCGGCGCTCATGGCCGCCTCCGACCGGCGCACCCGGGCGGTGGAGCGCGCCGCCGTCGACGCCACCGAGGCCTGGCTGCTCGCCGGCCGCGAGGGCGCGCTGTTCGATGCGGTGGTGGTGGACGCCGACGGCGACCGGGGCACCGTCGTCCTGCAGGAGCTGGCCATCCGGGCCCGCTGCACCGGGGCCGGGCTGCGGGCCGGCTCGCGGGTGCGGGTCCGCCTGGCGGAGGCCGACGTCGACCGGCGGACGGTGCGTTTCTCGGTGGAGGGGGAGTGATGGCCGAGCCGTACCTGGCCGAGCGGCTGCAGGGTTTCGGGACGACGGTCTTCGCCGAGATGAGCGCGCTGGCGGTGGCCACCGGCTCGATCAACCTGGGGCAGGGCTTCCCCGACACCCCCGGCCCGGCCGAGGTGCTCGACGTCGCCCGCGCGGCGATCGGCACCGCAGCCGACCAGTACCCGCCCGGCCCCGGCACCCCGGAGCTGCGCACCGCCGTCGCCGCGCACGTGGCGCGCTTCCGCGGCCTGACCTACGACCCCGACACGGAGGTCCTGGTGACCGCCGGCGCCACCGAGGCGCTCACCGCGGCGCTGCTCGCGCTGGTCGAGCCCGGCGACGAGGTGGTGCTGCTGGAGCCCATGTACGACAGCTACGCCGCCGCGATCGCGATGGCCGGCGGCGTCGTCCGTCCCGTGCCGCTCACCCCGCCACCGGCCGACACCGACGGCGGCGTGTGGACCTTCGACCCCGCGGACCTGCGGGCCGCCGTCACCCCCCGCACCCGCCTGCTGCTGCTCAACACCCCGCACAACCCCACCGGCAAGGTGCTCGACCGCGCCGAGCTGGCCCTGGTCGCCGAGGTGGCGCTGGAGGCCGGGCTGCTGGTGCTCACCGACGAGGTCTACGAGCACCTGGTGTTCGCCGGCGCCGAGCACGTCTCTCTCGCCACGCTGCCCGGCATGCGCGATCGGACGCTGGTCGTCGGCAGCGGCGGCAAGACGTTCAACACGACCGGATGGAAGGTCGGTTGGATCTGCGGCCCGCCGCCGCTGGTGGCCGCCGTCCGGACCGCCAAGCAGTTCCTCACCTACGTCAACGCCGGCCCCTTCCAGCCGGCCATCGCCGCCGGGCTCGGGCTGCCCGACGCCTACTTCACCGGCATCGCCGCCGACCTGCAGCGGCGGCGCGACGTCCTGGTCGCGGGGCTGCGCGGGGCCGGCCTGCCGACGGTCAGCCCGCAGGCGACCTACTTCGCCACCGTCGACGTCCGCGGGGTGCAGCCCGACGGCGACGGCCTGGCGTTCTGCCGCGAGCTGCCCGCGCGGGCCGGCGTGGTCGCCGTCCCGTCGGTGGTCTTCTACACGCGCGGGCACGCCGACCTCGGCCGCCCGCTGGTGCGCTTCGCCTTCTGCAAGCGCGACGAGGTGCTGGGCGAGGCGGTCGCCCGGTTGGGGAGGATGGCGGCATGAGGATCGGGGTCGTCCAGCACGACATCGTCTGGGAGGACCGGGAGGCGAACTACGCCCGGCTGGCGCCGCAGGTGGCCCGCGCGGCCGCCGCCGGCGCGGAGCTCGTCCTGCTCAGCGAGACCTTCTCGACCGGCTTCTCCATGACGCCGGGCATCGGCGAGCCCGAGGACGGCCCGTCCGCGGGCTTCCTGCGGGCGCAGGCCGCCGAGCACGGCGTCTGGGTGGCCGGCAGCTGCCCGGAGATCGCGCCGGGGGAGGAGCTGCCGTACAACTCGCTCGTGCTGGCCGGGCCCGACGGCACGGTGCACCGCTACCGCAAGCTGCACCCGTTCACCCACGGCGGCGAGGCCGAGCGGTACCTCGGCGGCGACGCACCGGTCAGCCTGGAGATCGGCGGCCTGCGGATCACGCCGTTCATCTGCTACGACCTGCGCTTCGCCGACGCCTTCTGGAGCGCGGCGGAGACCACCGACGTCTACCTGGTGACGGCGAACTGGCCGGCCACCCGCCGCCACCACTGGACGACGCTGCTGCGGGCGCGGGCCATCGAGAACCAGGCCTACGTCGTCGCCTGCAACCGGGTCGGCACCGGCGGCGACGGCATCGAGCACGCCGGCGACAGCCAGGTCATCGACCCGATGGGCGAGCTCCTGGCCACCGCCGCGGGCGGGGAGACCCTCGTGCTGGCCGACGTCGACGCCGCCGAGGTGGCCGCGACCCGCAAGCGCTTCCAGTTCCTCGCCGACCGCTGACGGACCCCGCAGGGGCCGCAGCGCGCCTCAGCGGATCTGCTGGGTGGGGGTCGGCGGCACGGAGCCCTGCTGAGCCGGGGCCTGGGGCGTCGGGTCCTGGGGCGCCGGGGCCTGGTGCCTCGGGCCCTGCTGCACGGGCGGCTGCTGCGTGGCCGGCTGCTGCGCCGGGGTCTGGTCGACGACGATCTGCTCGCGCTGCAGCTGCTCGGTGATCCGCTCCTGCCCGCCGACCAGCTCGGTCCGCAGCCGGACGCGCTCGACCGGCACCACCTCGACGGTCACGACCGGGCGCTCGGCGTGCAGCACGATCTCCTCGGGCAGGCCGGCGCCGACGCCGGTCCCCGTCCCGACCCCGCTGCCCGTACCGGTCGCGGAGCCCGGCACCGCGGCGCCGCCGGTGGGGGCCAGCGACTCGCCGGGGCCGGGGTCGGGGGCGTCGAGGGGCACCTCCTCGACCCGGACCTCCTCGCGGCGGATCGGCACGGTCACCTGCACCTCCTCGGTGACCACGTACTTGACCACCCGGACGCGGGTGGCGGCGACCTGCTCGGTGCCCACCCGCAGCTGCTCCTCGCTGCGGGTCATGGCGCCGTCGGTCGACCGTCCCGGCGCCGCAGCGGCCGGGGCCGCCCCCGCGGCGGGAGCAGCCGGGGCCGCCCCCGCGGCGGGAGCTGCCGGGACCGTCCCCGGGACGGGGGCCGCCACGGGGTCGATGGGGGTGGTCGGGGCCGCGAGACCCATGGTCGCGGTGTCGTCCCGGGCGGTGCCGTCCCGGGCGGTGTCGTCCCGGGCGGCATGCGCGTCGTCGACCGGGCGCCCGCCGGTCACCGGGGTCGCCGGCCCGTCGGTGCCGAGCCCGGTGCCGAGCCCGGTGTCGGTGCCGCTGTCGACGCCGGTGTCGGTGTCGGTGTCGAGGCCGTAGTGCCGGCGCAGCTCCGCCTCCTCGTCCGGCCCCAGGTGGTCACCGCCGACGGCGGGGGCGTGCCGGACGGCGTCCCTGCTCACGGGCACCCGCAGCACGCCGTCGGCGAAGCTGGCCTGCGTCGCGGGGACGATCGAGTGCCGTGTGCCGAACAGGCCGGTGCTGACGGCGACCCAGGTCGGTGCGCCGGTGCGGTCGTCGACGAAGAAGCTCTCGACGGTCCCGATCTTCTCGCCGTCCGGTCCCTGCGCCGTGCTGCCGACCGCTGCGGACAGGTCTCGCTCGCTCAACACGCTGCTCGCCTCCTCGCACGTCGCCTGCTCTGGCGTCGCTCAGGCGCAGGAGTGCCCGGTCCGACGTGCCCCGACACCCCCGTCACACCTACGGTCGGTCGAGGGACCACCGGCTGAGGAGGACGGCGTGAGCAGCGGACAGCTCGAGGTGGAGCGGAAGTTCGAGGCGGGACCGGACGCCGTCCTGCCCGACCTCACGGCCGTCGACGGCGTCGCCACGGTGGGGGACGTCGTCACCCACGAGCTCGACGCCACCTACTACGACACCCCCGACCTCCGGCTGGCCCGCGCGCGGGTGACGCTGCGCCGCCGCACCGGCGGCACCGACGCCGGCTGGCACCTCAAGCTGCCCACCGCCGTCGCCGGGTCGCGCCGGGAGGTGCACGCCCCGCTCGGCCCGCGCCGCAGCGTGGTGCCGCGGGCGGTGACCGAGCCGGTGACCGGTGTGCTGCGCGGGATCCGCCCCGGGCCGGTGGCCACGCTGCGGACCACCCGGCTGGTGACGCCGCTGCTCGACGCCGAGGGCCGGGTGCTCGCCGAGGTCGCGAGCGACACCGTCACCGGCACCGCGTTCGCCCCCGACGCGGACGCCCCCTCGACGACCACGACGTGGCGCGAGCTCGAGGTCGAGCTGGTCGACGGCGACGAGGCCCTGCTCGACGCCGTGACCGCGGCGCTGACCGGCGCGGGCATCGCGCTCTCCGACTCCCCCTCGAAGCTCACCCGGGTGCTGGCCGACCGGCTCGCCGAGCTCACCCCCGCGCCGCCGCGGCTGCCGGCGGCCGACCACGGGGACGGCGGACCCGAGCGCGGCAGGAGCGGGAAGGGCGGCAAGGGCGGAAAGGCCCGCAAGGGCAGCAAGCGGGCGGAGGCCGGACGGGCCGCGCCGACGGCGGCCGAGGTGGTGCTCGCCGCCGTCCGCACGCAGGTCCGGGCCCTGCAGACCGCCGACATCGGCGTCCGCACCGGCGATCCCGAGGGCGTCCACGACCTGCGGGTCGCCTGCCGGCGGCTGCGCAGCATCCTGGCCGCGTTCCGGCCGGTGCTCGACCGCGCCGCCACCGAGCCGCTGCGCGCGGAGCTGCAGGTGACCGGCGCCCGGCTGTCGGCGGCCCGGGACGGCGAGGTGGCCCTGCAGCACCTGCGCGCGGTGGTGGACGCCGAGCCTCCCGAGCTGGTCCGCGGACCGGTGGTGGCGCGCCTGCGGTCGACCACCGTCGCCGACCACGAGAAGGGCCGCAGGGCCGCCGTCCGGGCGCTGTCGGACCGGCGGCACCTGCAGCTGCTCGACGCCCTCGACGCCCTGCTCACCGACCCGCCGCTGGCCGAGGCCGCCGGGCAGCCGGCGCCGGCCGTGCTCGCCGACGCGATCCGGCGCACCGGCAAGCGGCTGCGGCACCGCACCGCCGAGGCGCGGGAGAAGGCGCAGCAGGAGGCGGGGGAGGGGACCGGGACTGGGCGGCAGGAGACGGTGCCGGGCTCCTCCGAGGCGGAGGAGCACGCCCTGCACGAGGTGCGCAAGGCCGCCAAGCGGGTGCGCTACACCGCCGAGGTCGCCGCCCCGCTGCTCGGGACCCCCGCCGAGGCGCTGGTCGCCTGCACGAAGCAGGTGCAGGACGTGCTCGGCGAGGCCCAGGACACCGTGGTCGCCCGGGCGGTGTGCACGCGGCTGGCCGCGGCGGCCACCGGCGCGGGGGAGGACACGTTCACCTATGGCCGGCTGCACGCGCTGGAGGAGTGGCGCGCCGAGCGGGCCGACCAGGCGTTCTGGGCGCTCGAGCCGTCGCTGCGGGCCGCCGTCCGCGCCGCCGCCCAGGCGTAACCTGTCCACCGTCCGACCGGCCCGCACCGGCGGCCTGCGCGCAGGGTCCCGCCGCGGGGCCGGTGACGTGCCGGAGCGGCCCCCTCGCAGGGTCCCGGCGCGGGTTCGCCAGCGGTGAGGCGCAGGAGGTCCTGACCCTGTCCCTCATCGGTCTGCTGGGGTTCGGCACGGTCGTCCTCCTCGCCCTGCTGGTCCTGCACGGCTACGTGTGGTGGCGGCTCGTCCGCGGCACCACCCGGCCCGGCCGCACCCGCCGGCGGCTCACGCTGCTCACCGCCGTCCTCACCCTGCTGCCCATGGGCGCGGTCCTGCTGCGCCGCGAGGACTCCGCCGTCAGCACCGCCCTGCAGTGGGTCGGCTTCAGCTGGCTGGGCACCGTCTTCTACCTGTTCCTGGCGCTGCTCGCCCTGGAGCCCGTGCGCTGGGGAGTCACCCGGGTCCTGCGGCGGGCCGGGCGGCGCCGCGCCGCCGAGGAGCTCCGGCCGGTGCCCGCGCAGCACCCGGCCGCGGACGGCGACCCCGCCGCGGCCGGCACGGCACCGGGAGGCGGTGCGCCCCGGGAGGGGGACGGCGTCCCCGACCCGTCCCGCCGGCTGCTCCTGGCCCGCGGCCTGGCGCTGACCGCCGGCGCGGTGGCGCTGGGCACCGCGGGCACCGGCGCGTACCTCGCCAACGCCGCACCGGTCGTCCGCCGGGTCCCGATCGCCCTCCCGCGCCTGGACCCGGCCCTCGACGGGCTGCGGATCGTGACCTTCTCCGACGGCCACCTCTCGGCCACCTACGGCGGACGGCGCTTCGAGCGGCTGGTCGAGACCGTCAACGCGCAGCGCCCCGACGTCGTGGCGATCGTCGGCGATCTCGTCGACGGCGACGTCGACCAGCTCCGCGAGGACGTCGCCCCGCTGGCCGACCTGGTCAGCGAGCAGGGCGTCTACTTCGTGACCGGCAACCACGAGTACTTCGTCGACACCACCGCCTGGCTGCGCCACCTGCCCACGCTCGGCGTCGAGGTGCTGCGCAACGAGCGGGTGCCCGTCACGCGCGGCGGCGCCGCGTTCGACCTGGCCGGCATCGACGACCGGACGGCGGCCGCCTCCGGCCTCCCCGGCCACGGTGCCGACCTCGACGCCGCCCTCGACGGCCGCGACGACGCCGTCCCGGTGGTCCTGCTGGCCCACCAGCCGGTCATGGTCGATCAGGCGCGGGCCGCCGGGGTCGACCTGCAGCTGTCCGGGCACACCCACGGCGGCCAGCTGTGGCCCTTCGACTACGCCATCCGCCTGGACCAGCCCGCCGTCGAGGGACTCTCGCAGCACGGCGGCACGCAGCTCTACGTCACCGCCGGCGCCGGGTACTGGGGACCGCCGATGCGGGTCGGCGCCCGCCCGGAGGTCACCGTCGTCGAGCTGCGCGCCGGGTGAGCAGCGCCACAGACGTCTCATACGACATGACGTCCGCAGACGTCTACCTGCGCCTACGCTGGCACCTGTGACGGCGGCGACGGCAGGACCGAAGTACCTCTCGGTCCGCGAGCACCTGCGGCGGCGGGTCGGGGCCATGCCCGAGGGGGCGCTGCTGCCCCCGGAGCCGACGCTGTGCGCCGAGTACGGCGTCAGCCGGATCACCCTGCGCCGCGCCGTCGACGGGCTGGTCATCGACGGCCACCTCGTGCGCGAGCAGGGCCGCGGCACCTACGTCACCCGCCCGGCGATCCGGCACGAGTACCGCGAGAGCTTCGTGCACCGCATCGCCGGGTGGAGCTCGGTGATGGCCGAGCAGGGCGCGCAGGTGGGGACGGCGGTGCTGCAGCAGCGCGTCGTCCCGGCGACGGCGGCCGTGGCCGCGGAGCTCTCCCTCGAGGTCGCCACCGACGTCGTCGAGCTGGAGCGGCTGCGCAGCGTCGACGGCGCCCCCAACCACGTGGCGCACAGCTTCCTGCCCGCGACGCTCTACCCGCGCGCCGCCGAGGAGGACTTCACCGAGGGCTCGCTCTACGACTTCCTCCGCCGCGAGTACGACGCCGACCTCGCCCACGCCCGGATCGTCGTCGACGTCGGCACCGCGGCCGCCGACGAGGCCGACCTGCTCCGGATCGCCGTCGGGTCACCGCTGCTCGTCGTCCGCACCACCGTGCGCGACAGCGCCGGCCACCCGCTGGTGCACAGCTTCTCCCGGCTGCGCCCCGACGTCAGCCAGGTCGAGTTCGAGGTCTCGGTCACCGGCCGCTGAGCCGGTTACCGTCGGGAGCGTGACCACGGCCAGCGGCAGTCGGGAGGTGGCCGCCCCGCGCAGCCGCGTGTGGCGGGCGCTGGCGGTGCTCGAGCCCTACTGCGCGGTCTGCGACGTCTCCTACGTCGTCGACGGCGAGGCCGCCGGCCCCGGCACCACGTTCGTCTGCGTGCCGGGGACGCTGCCCGAGGGCCAGACGCCGCGTGCCGGAGCGCCCCGCGGCGAGATCGTCGAGTGGGAGCCCGAGCGGGTGGTCACCACCCGCCTGGAGCTCACGCCGGAGACCTGGACGACGCGCATCGAGCTCGCCGACGCCGACGCCGACGCCGGCGGCACGCGGGTCACCGTCACGCTCACGCACCAGCCGCGCCGCGTGCGGCTGGCCGACCGGCTCTCCCGCACGGCGCTGCAGCGGATGGTCCAGCGCACCGTCGACGGCGAGCTGGCCAAGCTCCCGGCGCACCTGGAGCAGGTCGCCGCCGACTGACGTGGTCCACCACACGGGGGACGGGAGCGTCACCGCGAGTGCCGCGGGTACGGGAAGCTCAGGAGCACCCGGCGACCGGCCGGGTGCCGCATCCCCCTCCTGGAGGACAGTCGTGATCGGTTTCCTCGTCGCCGGGCTCGTCATCGGTGCCCTGGCCCGCCTCATCGTCCCGGGCAAGCAGAACCTCGGGATCCTCGCGACCCTCGCGCTGGGCGTCGTCGGCTCGCTCATCGGCGGGCTGATCGCCCAGTTCTTCCGGACGGGCTCCATCTGGGAGCTGAACGTGCTGGGGTTCGTGTGCGCCGTGATCGCCGCCGTCCTGCTCGTCGGCGTCGCCGAGGGCATCGCCGGCCGCAACAACCGCGCCATCCGGCGCTGACGTCCGCCGGGGGAGCCGGCCGGCCTCACAGGTCGACCGACTCCCCCGCGGCCAGCCGGCTGAACGGGGTGGGCGTGCCGGGGCCGCGCTCACCGAGCAGCCCGGTCACCAGGCCCAGCCCCGTGTCGTTGAGCAGGCCGTCGTGCACCGCGTACGCCTGGTCGGCCTCCACCGCCCGCACGTAGTCGATGACCTCGGCGACCTTGGACCACGGCGCGTGCAGCGGCAGCAGCAGCGTCGGCACCGGCGTCCCGGGCACGGTGAACGCGTCGCCGGGGTGGAACACCTGGCCCTCGATCAGGAAGCCCACGTTGCGCACCCGCGGCAGGTCCGGGTGGATCACCGCGTGCCACTCGCCGTGCACCTGCACCTCGAACCCCGCGGCGGTGACCGCGTCGCCGTCGCCCACCGCGTGCACCCGCGAGCCGAGCCCCTCGAACAGCGCCGCGACGGACGGGTTCGTCCACACCTCGAGCGCCGGGTCGGCCTTCAGCGCCGCCCGCAGCCGCTCGGGCACCACGTGGTCGGCGTGCTCGTGGGTGACCAGGACGGCGGAGGCCCCCTGGAGCGCCGCCGGGTCGGTGAACGCCCCTGGGTCGACCACCAGCCGCCGGTCGCCGTCGCTGACCACCACGCAGGCGTGCCCCTGCTTCGTGAGCTCCATGGACGGCATCCTGCCGCCACGGGCGGAGGGCCGCCGCCTCACCCGGAGGGGTGGTGCCGCGCTCCTCGGCCTCCCGCGGCGCCCCGCCGCTGCCGACCTCTCCTGCATGGCCGCTCCGACCGTCCCGACCAGCGCCCCCACCGCGTTCGCGACCACCGCCTACGCCGCCGCCCGCAGCCGCGCGCACGGCCCCACGGCCGCCCTCTGGCACGCCGTGGAACTGCACCGCCCGGCCACCGAGGTCGACGGCGCCTGCGAGCTCACCCTCTGCGGCACGCTGGCGCGCGTCAGCCTCGACGAGGAGTGGCCGGCGTCGACCCGCGACGTGTGCGCCCCCTGCGTCGTCCTCACCGGCGGCCCGTCGACCGCGGGCCGCTAGGCGCCCTCGGCGAGCTCCGCGCGCAGGCGGGCCAGCAGGTCCGACCGCGTGCCGGCGCCCAGGCGCTGGCGCATCCGGGAGACGTGGTGCTCCACGGTCTTCGCGGAGATGTAGAGCCGCCCGCCGATCTCCCGGTAGGTCCGCCCCTCCACCACCAGCCGCGCCACCTGCCGCTCCCGGTCGCTGAGCGCACCGGGCGCCACCGGCGTCGTCGTCGCGGCGCCCTCCCCGTCCTCCCCGTGCGCCGCCTCGCCGTCGGCGGGGTCGACCAGCGTCCGGGCGCAGGCCAGCAGCATCGACCGCACCCGCGGGTCGGTGACCCGCGCGGCGGCCTGTCCCGCCAGGCGTGAGCCGTCCCAGCCCAGCCCGGCCGCCCCGAGCGCCTCCGCCGCCGCGACGACCGCCGCCGGGTCGATCTCGTCGGTCAGGACGTGCAGCCAGCTGCGCCCGGCCTCGGCCAGTGTGGCCGCGTGCGGGTGGGTCCGTGCCGCGGCCACCAGCGCCGCGGCGTGCGGCCGCAGGGCGGCCGGGTCGTCGATGATGATCGCCGCCTGGGCGCCGCTCCAGTGCAGCGGCGCGGCCCACAGCTCCGGGTCCCCCAGCCGGTGCAGCAGCTCCTGCGCCGCCGCGACGTGGCAGCGCAGCCGGTCGACGTCGCGCAGCCGCGCCGCGGCCACCACGAGCTCGCCCAGGGGCAGCAGCGTGAACAGGTCCACCGGGTGGCGGACCACCGCCTCGCGTGCCCGCACCCACGCGCGCACCAGCGCCGGGACGTCGCTGCTGCGGCGGGCCAGGCCGACCTCGAGGGCCTGCAGGAAGACCTCGTCGCGAGGCTCCAGCGCGCCGTCGCCGGTGTCCTGGGCCTCGGCCGCGAGCTCACGGGCCCGGGTCATCCGCCCGGCCAGCATGGCGATCCACGCCAGCAGCAGCAGGTGCCGGGGCCGGGCCGGGCGGCCGCCCAGGTCGGTGTCGACGGCGCGCTGGAGCACGGACCCGGCGACGGTCAGCTCCCCGCAGTGCAGGGCGACCAGGGCGGCCAGCGCCGAGGGGGTGTCGACCAGGAGGGCGGTCCGGCCGACCGGCTCCAGCAGCGCCGCGGCGCGGGTGAGCGTGGACAGCGCCGCGGCCACGGTGTCACCGGCGTCCGTGCCCGACCGCAGCGAGGCGGTGACGCCCTCGGCCATCAGCTCCTCGCTGACCGAGACCATCGTCGGCACCGCGGCTGCCGCGCCCCGGGCCTCGGCGACCACCCGGGTGGCGGCGTCGCGGTCGCCGGTGGCCAGCAGCGCCAGGGCCGCCGACCCGGCGTGCTCGGCGCCGGCCAGGCGGTAGAGCTCCGCGGCGCGGCCGAGCAGCCCGCGGCGGGCCAGCACCGCCGCGAGCACGCCGGCGGCACGCGGCCGGTCCGCGGCGCCCGGGTCGGCGAGGGCGGCGTCGGCCCACCGCACCGCGCCGTCGAGGTCGCCGGTCAGGGCCGCGGCCTGCGCGCGGCGGGCGGCCAGCCCGGTCACCGGGGCCCCGCTGTCGGCGGCGGCCGCCAGCAGCTGCCCGGCCAGGGCGGGGTCGGCGGAGAGCGCGGCGTCGGCGTGCCGTTCCAGCAGCGCCGCGGCACGGGGGTCGCGCACCCGGTCGGCGGCCAGGCGCAGCGCCAGGTCGACCGGCTCCTCGCTGCGCGCGACGAGCAGCCCGAGCAGCGCCCGGCGGGTGCGCCGCGTGACGTCGGCGGGGGTGGCGGCCAGCAGCACCTCCCGCGCGAGCGGCACCACCCGGCCGTCGGGCAGCAGCCAGCCGGTGGCCCGCCCGGCGGCGATGAGGTCGGCGACCCGCGCCTCGGGCACGTCCAGCAGCCCGCCGAGGACGTCGTCGTCGAGCGGTGCGCCGGCCGCGACGGCGTGCAGCAGGGCGCGGGTCGGCTCGTCCAGCCCGTCGAGGTCGGCGTGCAGCAGCGCGAGGACCTCCTCGGGGATGACGTCGCCCGCTCCGGGTCGCCCGCCGCGGCGGGAGAGGGAGCGCAGCATGCAGTGCACGAGCGCCGGCAGCCCCCCGGTCCGGGCGAGGACGGCGTCGGCGAGCGCGGGGGTGGCGGCCGGACCCAGGCAGGCGCGTGCCCAGCCGGCCACGAGGGCGCGGTCGGCGTGGCCGAGGACCACCGACTGCCGGTCACCCGGGACCGCCGCCGCGACGTCGGCCAGGAGCGCCGTCAGCTCGGGCGGCCGGGGCCAGGGCCGGGCGGCGAGGACGACGCGGCCGCCCGGGTGCTCGAGGGCGCGCCGGACGCGGTCGGCGACCTCGCCGGCCATCCGGTGGGCGTCGTCGACGACGAGGACGAAGCCGCCGGGGACGCCGTCCGGGTCGGCGGTGCGCCCGTCGAGGACCGCCGTCCCGGCCCGACGGTGGGCCGCGGCGAGGTCGTCGAGCAGGTGGGTCTTGCCGGTCCCGGCCGGTCCGGAGACGACGACGGCGCGCGCCGCCGTGGCCCGGACGACGGGCCCCGTCGGCTCGGCCCCCACCGGGACCGGGACGGACGGACCCGGGCCGTGGACGCGGGCGCCGGCGCTCACGGGGTCCCCGACGTGGCGTCGCCGGTGGTCGCGGTGTCGCCGGTGCCGGTGCCGGTGCCGGTGATCTCGGTGTCGCCGGTCGTCTCGCCGTCGGTTCCCGTGTCGCCGGTCGTCGGGGGGTCCGTCACCGGCTCGGGATCCGGCGTCGTCGGTGGGTCGGGCGTCTCGACCTGCGGCGGGTCGGGGGTCTCCACCGGCGGCGTGGTCGTCACCGGCGGAGCCGGGGTGCCGGTGTCGGGGGTGCCGGTGTCCGGGGTGCCGGTGTCCGGGGTGCTGGAGGTGACCGGCGGCGACGTCGTCCCGGACGTTGTCGTCCCGGGCGTTGTCGTCCCGGGCGCTGTCGTCCCCCCGGGCGCTGTCGTCCCGGGTGCGGTGGTCACCGCGGGCGGCACCGTCCCCGCGGGCGGCACTCCCCGCGCACCCGCGGTGTCGCCCGGGGAGGCGGACGCCGGGGTGGTCGTGCCGCCGGCGGCCGACGCCGAGCTCGCGCTGCCGCGAGGAGCGACGGTGCCACCGGCCGACCCCGGCGCCGTCGCCGGCAGCGTGCCGGCGCTGCCGGGAGAGGCGGCCGGGGCGTCGGTGGCCGTCCCCTCGCCCGTGGCGCGGGTGCGGCCGCTTCCCGCGCCGCCGCCCGAGGCGCCCCCGGGATCGACGATCGCGGCACCGGCCACCGAGAGGGAGTCCCCCGCGGGGAGCGCCGTGCCGTCCTCCGCGGTCTCCGCCTGCGCCGTCGGGACGTCCCCGGCGGCGGGCGCCGAGGTGTCCCCGGCGCCGAACAGCCCGGTCAACGCCGGCGGCAGCACGAGCAGCACCGTCAGCAGGGACCCGACCACCACCGCGCGCCGGGTGCGGCGGGACCGTCCGGGCCGCGCCGGGCCGGCAGCGGAGGGACGGGCACCGGACGGGCCCCGTGGTGGGGCGGCGGGCGCGCGGTGCGGCGGCCGGCCGGCGTCGACGGCGAGACCCACGGCGGGCACGGCCGGCACGTCGGCGACCGGCTCCTCGGCGGCGAGTGCCGCGGCGGCCAGGCCGGCCGCACCGAGCGCGGGCGTGAGCGCGGGATCCGCGCCGAGGACCAGCGGCCGGCCGAGCTCCCCGGACAGCACCTCGGCGACCAGGGGGATGCGGGACCCGCCGCCGGTCAGCACCACGGCGTCGAGGTCCGCGGGGCGCAGGCCGGCGGACTCCGCCGCGGCGGCCAGCCGCGCGGCCGACTCCCGCACGGGGCCCTCGACCAGCTCGTCGAACTCCTCCCGGGTGACCCGCACCGTCTCCGGTCCGGCCGTCACCCGCACGGCGGTCTCCTCCGCGAGCGCCTCCTTGGCGGCCGTGCAGGAGCGCCGCAGCGCCGCGGCGGCCGGCCCGTCCAGCGCTGCGGTCAGGCAGCCGAGCACGTGGGCCACGAGCAGGTCGTCCACGTCGCGCCCGGCCCAGGGGTGCGGTGCGGGCGGGGTCGCGAGGTGCACGGGCAGCGCGGCGGCGGGGTCCCCGGGGTCGGGGCCGACGACGGCGACGTCGAGGGTGGCGGCACCCAGGTCGTACACGGCGACGGCCGACCGGTCCGGCAGCTCCCCGGCGGCGGTGTGCGCCGCGACGGCGGCGGCGGCCGAGGACACCAGCGTGAACCGCGGCGTGCCCGCCTCCTGCAGCGCGGCGGCGAGGGCGCCGCGGCGGTGACCGGACCACGACGGCGGCACCGTGACGACGGTCCACCCGTCCGGTCCGCCCTCCTGCGCCCCGGCCGTCTCCCGCACCTGCCGGACCACCTCGGCCAGCACGTCCGCGGCGGGGACGGGGCGGCCCCCCAGGTGGAGCGGTGTCGCGGCGCCGACCCGCGCCAGGACGTGCGCCGTGCCGCCCGTCGCCGGCGCACCCAGACGGACGCCGTCGTCGGCGACCGTGTACGCGGCGGGGCCGGAGCCCCCGTCCCCCAGCGGGAGGGGCCGGAGCTCTCCGGTGCCCGCGCGGGAGACCGCCGCGGCGACCGTCCCGTCCCCGATGTCGATGCCCAGCCCGTACTCGCCGTCGCGCACGGTTCCCCCCCGTCGCACCGTTCCCGGCCCCCGCCCGCGCCGGTACGTCGCAGGACCGTATGCCGTGGACGTCACACGCGTCCCGCTTCTCCCTCCCGTTCCGGCTTGCAGGGTGTGAGTGAGGGGTGACACCCCGCAGCCCCTAACGGTGAGTCAGCGGACACCCCCCATCGAGGTACCACGGGAGGGGCCGACACCCCCATGCCCGGTCCCCCCGGGGGCGGTTGGACTGCTGTCGACAGCCGGCCGACGGCGGACGGCTCACCGACACGGAGGACCGGCCATGACCGACATCACGCACTCGCTGCTCGACTTCATCCTCGACCTGTTCCGCGACTCCGAGGCCGCCGACGCCTACGCGGCCGACCCCGTCGGCGCCCTGGCCGCCGCGGGCCTCGACGCCACACCGGCCGAGGTCGACGACCTGGTGCCGATGGTCGCCGGGTACGCGCCGGTCACCTGGGGCGGGCACGGCGGTGGCTCCGCCCCGGCCGCCCCGGCCGCCCCGGCCGCCCCGGCCGCCCCGGTCCACCAGGCACCGTGGCAGCACGGGCACTGCGACGACGAGGCGCCCCGCACCGCCTCCGCGGCGGACCACGACGACCACCCCGCGCCGAGCACCCCGTCGGCCTCCGCCTCCGCCTCCGCACCGACCACCGACGGCGGCGACCACCACGACGACCACCACGACGACCACCACCACGACGACCACGGCGGCGCCCCGGGCGGCAGCGGCCCCGCACCGGCACCCGCCCCCGTCCCGGCCGGCGGCAGCGAGACGGTGGTCATCACCCACCTGCAGAACATCTCGGTGACCTACACCGACGTCGATGTGGAGATCGACGCCTCGCACAGCATCTGGGTCAGCGGCGACGCGCAGGCGATCTTCGGCGACGACAACGTCGTGTCCGACGACGGCATCGCCGCCGGCGGTGACGTCGAGGGCGCCGAGGTCGACAGCAGCGACGACGACGTCACCGTCACGGTCACCGACTCGGGCAACAGCTACGACGTCTCCGGCGACGGCAACGCCGTCGGCCGCGGCAACGCGACCGACAACTCCGACGACTCGACGACGGACAACTCCGACAACTCGGTGGACGTCGACAACTCCGTCAACGGGTCCTTCAACGGCAACGACGTCACCGTCGGGGACGACAGCCCGATCATCGAGGACTCCGAGGGTGTCGAGACCGGCGACGGCAGCGTCGTGGGCGGCGACCAGGTCGGCAGCGAGAACCAGGGCGGCACGAACACCACCGCGAACGACGGCGGCCAGGTCGGCGACTCGAACGACGGCAACGACGGGAACACCTCGGTCGACCTGGACGACGTCGGCAACGACTACTCCGACAACTCCACGAACCTGGACGACGTCGGCAACGACTACTCCGACCACTCCGACGACGGGGACGACGGCAACGTCGTCGACGACAGCGGTGACATCGAGGACAGCACCCTCATCGACGACAGCGGCGACATCGAGGACAACGTCGTCGTCGACGACAGCGGCGACATCGAGGACAACACCCTCATCGACGACAGCGGCGACGTCGAGGACAACGTCGTCACGGCCGTCGACGTCGACCACGCGGTCGCCTGACCTCACCCTCCGCGCTCGGCCCCGGCGTCTCCCGCGCCGGGGCCGGGCGGCTCCCCGTCCGCCGCCGGTCCCCGTGGTGGGATGACCGGACGCCGAGGAGGTGACCGTGGCCACAGCGGAGCAGCTCGTCGACCGGGTGCTGGTCCTCGCCGAGGAGTGCGGGCGGCCCGACCTGCAGCGCCGGCTGACCCAGGTGCGGGGCAGGCACGCCGCCCCGGGCGTGCGCGTCCTCGTGCTGGGCGAGCCCAAGCAGGGCAAGAGCTCGCTGGTCAACGCCCTGACCGGGGTGCCCGTGTGCCCGGTCGCCGACGACGTCGTCACCGTCGTCCCCACGGTGGTGCGCAACGGGGACGCGCCGCGGGCCACGCTGGTGCGGGCGGTCGGGCCGGCGTCCGGGGAGCCGGGCGCCGAGCCGGCCACCGAGCGGGTGCCCGTGCCGGTCGAGACGGTCGCCGCCCGCGTCGCCGGGGCCGGAGCCGGAGCCGGAGCCGGAGCCGGAGCCGGAGCCGAGCGGATCGTGCAGGCCGAGGTGGAGCTGCCGCGGCGGCTGCTCGCGGGCGGGCTGGAGCTGGTCGACACCGCCGGCGTCGGCGGCCTCGGGGTGGCGCACGCGCTGAGCACCCTGGACCTGCTGCCCACCGCCGACGCCGTCCTGTTCGTCTCCGACGCCAGCCAGGAGTTCACCGCGCCGGAGATGGCGCTCCTCGAGCAGGCCACCGCGCTGTGCCCGACGGTGGTCTGCGTCCTGACCAAGACCGACACCTGTCCCGACTGGCGGCGCATCGCCGAGCTCGACCGCGGCCACCTCGCCGCCCGCGGCCTCGACGCACCGGTGTTCGCCGTCTCCTCGACGCTGGCGCTGCTCGCCGTGCAGCACCGCGACCGCGAGCTGCACGAGGAGTCCGGCCTGGCCCCGCTGGTCACCCACCTGCAGGACGAGGTGGCCGGCCGGGGCGCGACGCTGGCCCGCCGCTCCCTCGTCCACGACCTCACCGCCGTGATCGCCCACCTGTCGCCGGCGCTGCGGTCGGAGCTGCGCAGCCTGGAGGACCCCGCCTCGCGCGAGGCGCTGCTCGCCGAGCTGGAGGAGGCCCGCACCGCCGTCGACGAGCAGCGCCGCCGGTCCTCACGCTGGCAGCAGGTGCTGGGCGACGGCGTCACCGACCTCATGGCCGACATCGACCACGACCTGCGGGACCGCTCCAGAGCCGTCGTCCGCGAGGCCGAGGAGGTCATCGCCGCCCGCGACCCCGGCCCGGCCTGGCCGGAGATCACCGCCTGGCTCGACCAGCGCATCGCCGCCGCGGTCGCCGACAGCTACGTGTGGGCCGAGCAGCGGTCCCGCTGGCTGGCCGAGCAGGTGGTCGAGCAGGTCACCCGCGACGGCGGCGCAACGGTGCCGGCGCTGGGGGTCGGCACCGCCGGTGACGCGCTGTCCACCCTGGTCGACCTCCCCGGCATCGACGACGGGGCCATGACGCTGCGCGAGCGCGCGCTCATCGGCCTGCGCGGCTCCTACACCGGCGTGCTCATGACCGGCCTGGTCACCAGCCTGGCGGGACTGGCCATCATCAACCCGTTCTCGCTGGCCGCCGGCGTCGTGCTGGGCCGCAAGGCCTACAACGACGACGCGCGGCAGCGGCGGCAGCGGCGCGAGTCGGAGGCCCGCACGGTGGTGCGCCGGCACCTCGACGAGGTGGTCTTCCAGGTGGCCAAGCACCTCAAGGACCGGCTGCGCACGGTGCAGCGCACGCTGCGGGACCTGGTCGCCGACACCACCGACGAGACCGCCCGCACCCTCGCCGACGCCGTCAGGGCGGCCCAGCGGTCGGCGAAGGAGGCCACCGCCGACCACGAGGCCCGCATCCGCGCGCTGCGCTCCCGGCTCGAGCGCCTCGACCGGCTCACCGTCGAGGTCGCCCGGCTCGACCGCACCCCGGTGCCGGCCCCGTGACGGACCACCCCCTCACCGACGACGTCCGGGCGCTCCTCGACGACGCGCGGGTCCGCTGGGCGGGCGTGCCGGAGGCGGCGCAGCGGCTGGCCGCGGCCCGCCGGCGGCTGGACGGACCGCTGCGGGTGGCGCTGGTCGGCCGGGTGAAGGCGGGCAAGTCCACGCTGCTCAACGCCCTGGTGGGCGCCCGGGTCGCACCCACCGACGCCGGTGAGTGCACCCGGGTGGTGACGGAGTACCGGCACGGCGCGGTGCCCCGGGTCGTGCAGCACGGCACCGACGGCGCCGCCCGCGACCTGCCCGTGCGGAGGGTCGGCGGCGGCCTGCGGCTGGACCTCGCCGGCACGCCGCCGGAGGACGTCGCCGCGCTGGTCGTGGACTGGCCCTCCCCGGACCTGCTCGGCGCCACCCTCGTCGACACCCCGGGCACCGGTTCGCTGTCGGCGGGCACCAGCGACCGGACGCACGCCTTCCTCGGCACCGGCGCCGGGCTCGCCGGCGCCGACGCGGTCGTGCACCTGACCCGCCAGCCGCAGCCCGACGACCTCGCCGTCCTGCGCGCCTTCCAGGCCGCCACCGGCGCCAGCGGCACCCTGACGACGACGATCACCGTGCTGTCCCGGGCCGACGAGGTCGGCGCCGGGCGGATGGACGCGCTGCAGGCGGCCGCGGCGGTGGCCCGCCGGATGTCGGCCGACCCGCAGCTGCGGGCGGTGAGTTCCGCCGTCGTCCCCGTGGCCGGGCAGCTCGCCCTGGCCGGGCGGACGCTGCGGCACGGCGACCTGCTCGCCCTGCGCGCGCTGGCCGGCGCCGACCCGGCGGCGGTGACCTCGGTGCTGCTCACCGCCGACCGCTTCCGCCGGGCCGAGACCGCCGTCCCGCTGTCGGCGGAGGTGCGGGCCGCGCTGCTCGAGCGGCTGGGGCTGTTCGGCACCCGGCTGTCGGTCGCACTGGTCCGGACCGGGGTCGACGACGCCGACGCGCTGGCCGCCGAGCTCCTGCGCCGCAGCGGCCTGACCGAGCTGCAGCGGCTGCTGCGGGTGCACGTCACCGCCCGCGGCGGGCCGGTCCGGGTGGCCGCGGCGCTGCGGCTGGTGGAGGAGCTGCTCGTCGAGCACCCGGTCGGCGGCGCCGACGCGGTGCGGGCGGAGGTCGAGCGGATCCGGCTGTCCTCCGACGACGTCGCGGAGCTGGCGCTGCTGGCCCGCACCCGGGCGCCCGGCGGTCCCCTGCCGGCCGCGCTGCTGACCGAGGGGGAGCGGCTGCTCGGCGTCGCGGGGACCACGCCGGCCGCGCGGCTGGGGCTGCCCGAGGGCTCGCCCGAGGGGGCGCTGCGGGCCGCGGCGGTGCAGGCGCTGCGGCGCTGGCGGGAGGCGGCGGGCGACCCGCTGGCCGACCGGGCGGCCGCCGACGCCGCCGACGTGGTGGTGCGCTCCTGCGAGGGGGTCCTCGCCGCGCTCGCGGACGGGTCAGCGGGGGCGGGACCAGGCCCGGGCCGAGCGGGTGGACAGCGCCACCGGGACCAGCAGGAACAGGACGGCGGCGGCGAGCAGCGCGACGCGGTCGAGGTCGGCGTCCCCGGCGGCGGTGCTCTGCGCGACGCCGAGCACGAGCAGGGTCGGTAGCAGCAGCGCCGGCAGCAGCCGGCGGGCCCACGCGCGGCGCCGCAGGGCGAGGGCGGTGCCGGCGACCACGAGCGCGGTGACCAGCCCGACCGCGCCGACGACCGCGGCGATCGTCGCGGCGACGGCGTCGGAGACCTCCGCGGCCGACGCGGCGGGATCGGCGGCGGTCGCGGTGGCGGTCAGCCGCGCGTCGAGCGCCGCGCGGTCCAGCAGCAGCGCGAGCAGGCCGGCGGCGGCCGCCAGGGCCCCGGCCCAGCACAGCAGGCCGGCGGCGCGGACGGCGCCGGGGCGCGGTGGCACCGCCGGGGTGAGCGGCGTGGCGAGGGCGCTGGTGAGCGGAGGCCGGGGCGGTGCGGGCCGGCCGGCGGGGCCGGGAGCCCGGACGGGCCCGCGGGGCAGCGGCCGTTCCCCGAGGGCGGCCTCCGTCGTCCCGGTCGAGCCTGCGTCCACCGTCGCTCCCTCCACTGGCGTGCGGGCAGGGTGTCACCGCGCCGGAGCCGTACCGGAGCGGCACCGGGCCGCCCGCGCGGCGACGGTCCGGGTGGCCCCGTGTCGGCACCCCGGGTCATACGGGGACGACACAGCGTCACCGACCGGTGAACCTCGCCGGCCGCTTGGCGAGGAAGGCCTCGACCGCCTCGCTGTGGTCGGCGGTCCGCCCGAGCTCGGTCTGCAGCCGCGCCTCGAGGGCGAGGGTCTCCTCCAGCGTGTCGGTGGGCGCGCCGGCCAGCACCGTCTTCAGCGCGCGGTAGGCCGCCGTCGGCCCGCCGGCCAGCCGCTCGGCCAGCGCCCGCGCCGCGCCGAGCACCTCGCCGGCGTCCACGACCCGGTGCACCAGGCCCCACTGCAGCGCGGTCTCGGCCGGGAAGGCGTCGGGCAGCAGCAGCAGCTCGGTGGCCCGGCCGACGCCCACGGTGTGCACCAGCCGGGCGGCCAGCGCGGAGTCGCTGGACAGCCCGATGCCGGTGAACGCCGTCGTGAACTTCGCCCCCGCGGCGGCCACCCGCAGGTCGGCGGCCATGGCCAGCCCGAGCCCGGCCCCGGCGCACGCGCCGTTGACCGCGGCGACGATCGGCACCCGCAGCCCCGCCAGCGCCAGGACCAGCGGGTTGTACTCCTCCTCGACCACCGACAGCGAGGTGGCGGCGTCCCCGCGCAGGGACTCGACGTGCTCGGCGAGGTCCTGGCCCACGCAGAACGCCCGGCCGGTCCCGGTCAGCAGCACCGCGCGGACCGCGTCGTCGCCGGCGATGCCCCGCACGACGTCGAGCAGCTCCCGGCGCGCGACCCGTGTGAGCCCCGCCTGCCGCAGCGTCACGGTCGCGACGCCGCCGGCGTCCTCCCGGGTCACGGTCTCGGGCATCGTGTCCTCCCCTGTCCCTCGTCGTCGGTCCCTCGTCGTCGGTCCCGAGTCGTCGGTCCCTTGTCGTCGGTCCCTTGTCGTCGGTCCCTTGTCGTCGGTCCCTTGTCGTCGGTCCCTTGTCGTCGGTCCCTTGTCGTCGGCCGCCGTCCGGTCGGACACCGCCGTCCTACCGCACCGCAGCGTGTCCTCCCTCACCGCAGCGTGTCCTCCCTCACCGTCCACCATGGGGGAGGACACGCGACGATCAGGTTCCCTGATCGTGGCCGCACCCCTGTGACGGGTGGGAGGCGCGCGCTGCCAGGTGGCGTGAGTAAGGTGTGCCTGCCCTTGGTCGAGCCGGGGGTGTCCCGCCCCCGACAGATGGGTCAGCCATGGGCCAGGCATTCCTCGCCAGCTACCTGATCGGCCTCCGCGAGGGGCTCGAGGCCACCCTCGTGGTGAGCATCCTCGTCGCCTACCTGGTCAAGTCCGGACGGCGCCGCCACCTGCTGCCCCTGTGGGCCGGCGTGGCCGTGGCCGTGGCCCTGTCGGTGCTGTTCGGCGCGCTGCTGACCTACACCGAGACGACGCTGCTGGCCGACTACCGCTCCCGCGAGCTGTTCGAGGCGATCACCTCGGTGCTGGCCGTCGTCCTGGTCACCTGGATGATCTTCTGGATGCGGCGCACCGCGCGCCGGCTCAAGGGCGAGCTCACCGGTCGGCTGGAGGCCGCGATCGGCGTGGGCACGCTCGCCGTCGCCGGCATCGCCTTCCTGTCGGTGGTCCGGGAGGGCCTGGAGACGACGCTGCTCTTCTACGCCGCCGCCCAGGGCGCGACGACGACAGCGACCCCGCTGGTGGCCATCTCCGCGGGCGTCCTGACCGCCGTCGTCGTCGGCGTCGGGCTCTACGCCGGGGCCATCCGGATCAACCTGTCGCGGTTCTTCACCGTCAGCGGCGTGCTGCTGGTCTTCGTCGCCGCCGGGATCCTCAAGTACGGCGTCCACGACTTCCAGGAGGCGGGCGTGCTGCCCGGCCTGGACACCCTGGCCTTCGACGTCTCCGGCGTCCTGGACCCCAACAGCTGGTACGGCGCCACGATCGCCGGCGTCCTCAACATCACCGCCACGCCGACGGTGCTCGAGATGGTCGCCTACGCCGCCTACCTGGTGCCCGTCCTCGCCGCCTTCCTCTGGCCGGCCCGCACGCCCGCACCGGCCCCGGCGCCCAACGTGGTCGCCGACGCACCGCAGACCGCCGCCGCCACCCCGTCCTCCGGCGCCACCCCGGCCCGGACCACCTCCCCGCAGTCGGAGACCACCCAACATGTCCGTGCGTGACCGCCGCCTCCCCCTCCTCACCGCCGGCCTGCTGGCCGCGCTGACCACCGCCGCGTGCGGCGCTGCCGACGGCGGCACCGCCGCGGACGCCGGCGGGGAGGCCGCCGACACGGTCACCGTGGCGGCCACCGACGACGCCTGCGACGTCGCCAGCTCCGAGCTCCCCGCCGGGACCCACCAGTTCCAGGTGACCAACAGCGGCAGCCAGGTCACCGAGTTCTACGTCTACGCCGACGGGGACCGGGTGATGGGCGAGGTGGAGAACATCGCCCCGGGCCTGACCCGCGAGCTGCTCGTCGAGCTGCCCGCCGGCACGTACGCGGCCACCTGCAAGCCGGGCATGGTCGGCGACGGCATCCGCAGCGACCTGACCGTCACCGGCGAGGCGGCGCAGCTGTCGGAGGACGAGACCCTCTCCCAGGCCGGCACCGACTACCAGCGCTACGTGCAGAGCCAGACCGGCGCGCTGCTGGAGCAGACCACCGCCTTCGTCGACGCGGTCAAGGGCGGCGACGTCGAGGGCGCCAAGGCGCTCTACCCGGTGGCCCGCACCTACTGGGAGCGGATCGAGCCGGTGGCCGAGAGCTTCGGCGACCTCGACCCGGTCATCGACGGCCGCGAGGGCGACCAGGCCGAGGGGGAGGACTTCACCGGCTTCCACCGCATCGAGCAGGCGCTGTGGGTCGGCGGCACCACCGAGGGCACGGCGCCCTACGCCGACAAGCTGCTCGCCGACGTGCAGCAGGTCGTCGACCGGGCCAACGGGACGACGCTGGAGCCGCTGCAGCTGGCCAACGGCGCCAAGGCCCTCCTCGACGAGATCGCCACCGGCAAGATCACCGGCGAGGAGGAGCGGTACTCCCACACCGACCTGTGGGACTTCGCCGCCAACCTCGAGGGCTCCGAGGCCGCCGTCCAGGCGCTGCGCCCCTACCTCGAGGAGGCCGACCCCGACCTGGTCGCCCAGCTCGACGAGCGGTTCGCCGCCGCCGAGGCCGAGCTCGAGCAGTACCGCACCGACGGCGGCTGGACGCTGCACGACCAGCTCACCGAGGACCAGCTGCAGGGGCTCTCGGACCGCATCACCGCGCTGAGCGAGTCGGTCGGGCAGGTCGCGGCGGTCGTCGCGGACCAGTGACGGCCGACCGGTGACCGGCGCGACACCTCCCGGGGGACGCCCCCGCGGCCGGGGGGCGTTGACAGCAGGGTCGCCCGTCCTCGCGTGGGAGAAGTCGTGACCGAGCCGACCGCACACCAGCCGACCGTGCCCCAGCCGACCGTGCCCCAGCCGACCGGGCCGGCCGGCCCCCGGCGCTCGCCGGGGATGTCCCGCCGCCGGCTGCTGGGCTTCCTCGGTGCCGGCACCGCCGGGGTGCTCGCCGGCGGTGCCACCGGTGGGGTCATCGGCCGCGCCACCGCCGACGACGCCGCGCCGGCCGCCCCGGCCGCGACCGACGCCGTGCCGTTCCACGGCGCCCACCAGGCCGGGATCGTGACGCCGGCGCAGGACCGGCTGCACTTCGTCGCCCTCGACGTCACCACCGACAGCCGCGACGAGCTCGCCGCGCTGCTGCGGGACTGGACCGCCGCCGCCCGCCGGATGACCGCCGGCCGGGACGCCGGCGAGGTCGATGCGGTGGCGGGGTCGCAGTACGCCCCGCCCGACGACACCGGCGAGGCGATCGGCCTGCCGCCGTCCGGGCTGACCGTGACCGTGGGCTTCGGGCCGACCCTGTTCACCACCGCGGACGGCGTCGACCGCTTCGGCCTGGCCGCCCGCCGGCCCGCGCCGCTGGCCGAGCTGCCCGCCTTCCCCGGCGACCAGATCGACCCGGCGATCAGCGGCGGGGACCTGTGCATCCAGGCCTGCGCCAACGACCCGCAGGTGGCCGTGCACGCCGTCCGCAACCTGGTCCGGATCGGGGCCGGCCGGGTGAGCGTCCGCTGGTCGCAGCTGGGCTTCGGCCGGACGTCGTCGACGAGCACCGGGCAGGCCACCCCGCGCAACCTGTTCGGCTTCAAGGACGGCACCGACAACCTCAAGGCCGAGAACACCGCGACGCTCGACCGCTTCGTGTGGGTCGGTGACGGCGACGACGGCGCCGACTGGCTGCGCGGCGGCTCCTACCTGGTCACCCGGCGCATCCGGATGCTCGTCGAGCCCTGGGACAGCTCCTCGCTCGACGAGCAGCAGCGCACCATCGGCCGCACCAAGGGCAGCGGCGCCCCGCTCGGGCAGCAGGCGGAGTTCGACCCGGTCGACTTCACCAAGCAGGTCGACGGCGAGTTCGCGATCCCCGAGACCAGCCACGTCTTCCTCGCCCACCCGTCCAACGCCGGGACGGCGATCCTGCGGCGGGGTTACAGCTTCGTCGACGGCTCCGACGGGCTCGGCCGGCTCGACGCGGGGCTGTTCTTCATCGCCTTCCAGCGCGACCCGCAGACCGGGTTCGTCCAGGTGCAGCGCAACCTGCGCCTCGACGCGATGAACGAGTACGTCCGGCACACCTCCTCGGCCGTCTTCGCCTGCCCGCCGGGCGTGCGCGACGACGCCGACTGGTGGGGCCGGGCGCTCTTCGAGGGGTAGCGGCCCCTCCCGCACTCCGGCCGACCCTGGCGCGCCGCCGTCCGTTCCCCGCCGTGTCGCCGAGTCGTTGCCGAGCCGTGACGCACGGGACACCCCGGACGGGTGGTGCTCCTGGGAGTATGTGTGGTCTCGGAAGACGCGGGCTATCCCGGCGGTGGGGAGCCGCGTCACCGGTGTGGGGACGCGGGTCGAAGGCCCGCAGGGAATGGAGAGCTCCCGTGGTGGAACCGGGTCGCCGGATGCTCGGTGACCGCTACCAGCTCTCCGCGCTCATCGCCTCCGGGGGCATGGGCCAGGTCTGGCGCGGCACCGACGTGCTGCTGCACCGCCCGGTCGCGGTCAAGGTGCTGCGCAGCGAGTACACCGGCGACCCGACCTTCCTCGCCCGCTTCCGCGCGGAGGCACAGCACGCCGCGGCGCTGAGCCACCCCAACATCGCCGCCGTCTTCGACTACGGCGAGACCGAGGCCGCCGACACCGGCGAGCAGCTGGCCTACCTGGTCATGGAGCTGGTCGAGGGGCAGCCCCTGTCGGCGCTGCTGCGCACCGAGGGGAGGCTGGACACCTCCACCACGCTGTCGGTGCTGTCCCAGACCGCCGCCGCACTCGCCGAGGCCCACCGTGCCGGCCTGGTGCACCGCGACGTCAAGCCCGGCAACATCCTGGTCCGGCCCGACGGCAGCGTGAAGATCACCGACTTCGGCATCGCCTGGTCCGCCGGCAGCGTGCCGCTCACCCGCACCGGCCAGGTCATAGGCACGCCGCAGTACCTGTCCCCGGAGCAGGCCGAGGGGCACCTGGCCACCCCGGCCAGCGACGTCTACGCCCTCGGCCTGGTGGGCTACGAGTGCCTCACCGGCCACCCCGCCTTCGACGGCGACAACGCCGTCACCATCGCACTCAAGCAGCTGCGCCAGGACCCCGAGCCGCTGTCCGACGACCTGCCCGGCGGCGTCCGCACGCTCATCCGGCGCGCGCTGTCCAAGGACCCGGCCGCCCGCATGCCCGACGGCGCGGCCTTCGTCGCGGCGGTCGAGGACGCCCGCGCCGGCCGGCTGCCGGCCGACCCGCCCCCCGCCCCGGCGACCCCGGCCCGGGCCGTCGTCGACACCGGGCCGGCCACCCAGGCCGCGCCGCTCCCGGCCGGGGTCCCCGGGCCGCACGCCGAGGGCTCCGCGCCGCACCGGAACGGCCCGCCGGCGGCCCCGCGGCGGCGGGCCGCGGCGGTCCTGGTGCCGCTGCTGGCCCTGCTGCTGGGCGCCGGGCTGGCCGGCGCCGCCTTCGCCGCCCTCTCCGAGGGCGCGGAGGCGCCCACCGTCGTCGCCGCCCAGACGCGCGACGGCGAGGACGACGGCGTCGAGCTCGCCGCCGAGGACTACCTCGGCCGGCCGGTCGAGGACGTCGCCGCGCAGCTCTCCGCGCTCGCCCTGAGCGTCCAGCGCCGCGAGCAGGTCACCGGCGACTCCGTCCCCGGCCTGGTCGTCGACGTCACGCCCACCGGCCGCCTCCAGCCGGGCGACGAGGTCGTCGTCACCTCCTCCGTCGCCCCGCCCAGCCGAGAAACCGGAGACGGCGACGGCGGGGTCAGCGGCGACCGGGGGAGTGTCTCGCCGGTCACCGGCGCCTCGGTGCCCGAGCAGGTCGCCGGGCCGGCCCCGACGGTGCCGGAGACGGCGGCGGCCAGCTCGGCCCCCCCGGCCCCGGCGACGTCCTCGGCGCCGACCCCCGACGCGAGCCCGCCGGGGGCCACCAGGACCCCGGCGGACACCTCGACGTCGTCGGAGCCGACGAGCCCGGCGACGGAGACGGCGTCCACGTCGACGCCGACGACCAGCGCCGGGCCCTCGGCGAGCCCGTCGGTCACGGACACCTCCACCCCGTCGGCCCCGGCCGGCCGCTGGCCGACCGCGGGGGCGTACCCGAGCAGCTGACCCGGCGCGGCGACCATGGTGGGTCCGGCGCGGCGGTGAGAAGGTGGGGCGCCGCCGTCGACGGGAGGTGGGGATGGCCGTGAGCCCGGTACGCCGCGTCCTGGCGGGCCGCTACGAGCTGACCGGACTGATCGCCACCGGTGGCATGGGCCAGGTCTGGCGCGGCCACGACGTGCTGCTCGACCGCGCCGTCGCGGTCAAGGTGCTGCGCAGCGAGTACACCGGCGACCAGACCTTCCGCACCCGCTTCCGCACCGAGGCGCAGCTCACCGGCCGGCTGCTGCACCGCAACATCGCCGCGCTGTACGACTACGGCGAGGTGGTGAGCGAGGACGGCGAGCCGTGCGCCTACCTGGTGATGGAGCTCGTCGACGGCGAGCCGCTGTCGGCGCTGCTGGAGCGGGAGCCGCGGCTGCCGCCCGAGCGCGTGCTCGACGTCGTGGGCCAGACCGCCGCCGCGCTGGCCGTCGCGCACGCGGCCGGCGTGGTGCACCGCGACGTCAAGCCGGGCAACGTCCTGGTCGGCCGGGACGGCGTCGTCAAGATCACCGACTTCGGCATCGCCTGGTCGGCCGCCAGCGCACCGCTGACGCGCACCGGTCAGGTGGTCGGCACCGCCAGCTACCTCTCGCCGGAGCAGGCCGGCGGGGGCAAGGCCGGCCCGGCCAGCGACGTCTACGCGCTGGGGATGGTCGCCTGGGAGTGCCTGGCCGGCCGGCGGGCCTTCGACGGCGAGCACCCCGTGCAGGTCGCGCTGCGGCAGCTGCGCGAGGAGCCCGACCCGCTGCCCGCCGACGTGCCCGAGCCGGTGCGCACCCTGGTGGCCCGGGCGCTGGTCAAGGACCCCGCCGCCCGCTTCCCCGATGGCGCCGCGCTGCTGGCCGCCGTCGAGGACGTGCGCGCCGGCCGGTCGCTGCCGCCCCTGCCGACGGCGGCCACCACGCCGCTGCCCCTCCCGGACGCCGGTGCCGCACGCCTGCCCGCCGTCCCCTCCCCAGCGGCCGCGGGGGCGTCGGCGGTCCCGCAGCGGCGCCGGGGGAGCCGGGTGCTCGCCGGGATCGCCACCCTGGCCGCCGGGGCCGCGATCGGCGTGGGCGCCCTCCAGTTCGCCGGCACGAGCGCGGGCGACCAGCCGGCCGCCGTCACCGGCGCGACGCCCTCGGCCGCCGACGTCCGCTGGGCCGACCTGGTGGGCCGGCCCGCCGACGAGGTCGAGGAGGAGCTGGTGCAGGCGGGGTTGCGGGTGACCCGGACGACGGAGGAGAGCGCCGACGTCATGGCCGGCCTGGTGACCGCCGTCGGCCCGACCGGCCGGCTGACGCCCGGCGAGGTGGTGACCGTGACCGTCGCCGTGGCGCCGCCGACGCCGTCCCCGGCGCCGTCGGCGGAGGTCCCGCCGGTGGCGAGCACCGCGCCGCAGGCCACCGAGGCCGCGCCGACGCCCGACCCGGCGCCGCAGGTGCCGGTCCCGCAGGGCACCTGGAACGGCAACGCCGGCGGGAACGGCAACGGCAACGCCGGGGCGAACGGCAACGGCAACGGGAACGGCCGGGGGCGCAACGGCTGACCGCGCCGTCCGGCCCCGGGGCGCTGCGCCCTGCGGGTCAGCGCCGGCGGGCCGGCGCCAGCCAGAGCGCGACGCCCAGCGCCGCCAGGGCGGCGGTGAGCAGGAACCCGCGGTCGGTGTCGGCGTTGGGCAGCCCGACGAGCAGCCAGAAGACCCCCAGCCCGGTGAGTCCGCCCAGCGCCACCTTCTCGGCCGTGGCCGCACCGCCCGGCAGCGGCAGGCGCGGCACCAGGGGCAGCGCGCCGACGAGCACGGCGAGCGTGGCGAACGCCGACCACAGCGGGGTGACCGACCACAGCGGCTCCCCGCCGAGGTCGCGCGCCAGGCCCAGCTGGAGCAGCAGCAGGCTCAGCGCCACGAGGCCGGCGCCGGTGAGCAGCGCGCGGTCGCGGGGCCGGCGGGGTGCGCGCTGCGCGGTGGCGCCGGGCTGGGGCGCGGGTTGCCGAGGCGCGGGGGACGGCGGCGCGGCGGGGTCGGGCTGCGGGGCGTCCTCGGGACCGGCGTGGGGTGCGGGGGGAGGTGTCGCGGGGCCGACCGGCGGTGCCGACGGCGCGCCGAACCACGAGTCCAGCGGGCCGGTCGGCTGGGCGGCCGCCGCGTGCGCCGCGGCGTCCTCGACGCGCGGCTGGACGGCGGTGGTGGCGGTGCCCGGTGCCGGGGGCGGCGGGAGCGGGGGAGCCGCGGGGTGCGGTGGGGCGGGCTGGACCTGCTCGGCCGCCCCGGCCGCCGTCGCCCCGGCCGGGGCGAGCGGGATCTCCTGGGTGCGCGGGCCGGCCGGCGGGTGCGGGGCGGTCACGGTCGTTCCTCCTCGTCGGACGGGTGGGCCCTCGGGGAGCCGGTCTCCGCCTGCACGCTAGCCGCGCGGCGCCTCCGGGCCGGGGAGGTCCGCGGCGGGTCACCCGGGACGGATCCGTCCGTCCCCGCCGCCGCCGGCGCTCCGTCGCCGTGGCCCGTCGCAGGGCCCTGCTGGAGGTCCCGTCGCGAGCCGGCGAGGAGCGGGGGGCAGGAGGTCCTTCTAGGGTCGAGCGGTGGGCACGCGCGCGGGCATCGTCGTCACCGGCACCGAGGTCCTGACCGGCCGGGTCGCCGACCGCAACGGGCCCTGGCTGGCCGAGGAGCTGCGGCGGGCCGGCGTCGACGTCGGCACCGTGCTGGTGGTCGGCGACCGGCCCGAGGACATGCGCGGGGCGCTGGAGTACCTCGCCGGTTCCGGGGTGGAGCTGGTGATCACCTCCGGCGGGCTGGGTCCCACCGCCGACGACCTCACCGCGGCCGTCGTGGGCGAGGTGCAGGGCCGCCCGCTCGACGTCGACCCCGAGCTGGAGCAGCGCGTCGCCGCCGTCGTCGAGCGGTTCATGACCCGGCGCGGCTGGCGGGCCGACCCGGAGGCCACGGCGGCCGGCGTCCGCAAGCAGGCGATGGTGCCCGCGGGTGCCACGGTCCTCGAGCCGGTCGGGACGGCGCCCGGTCTCGTCGTCCCGCCGGCCGACGGCCGCGGCGGCCCGGTCGTCGTCGTGCTGCCCGGGCCGCCGGCGGAGCTGCAGGGCATGTGGCCGGCCGCGCTGGCCGCCGGGCCCGTGCGCGAGGTGCTGGCGGGGGCCACCGAGCTGCGACAGGAGACCGTCCGGCTCTGGGGCACACTGGAGGCCCAGCTGGCGGCGACCCTGCGCGCGCACGAGTCCGAGCTGGACGGCCTGGAGATCACCACCTGCCTGCGCGAGGGCGAGCTGGAGATCGTCACCCGCTTCGCGCCGGAGGCCCAGCCCGCCTACGACCGGCTCGTCGCCGTCCTGGGCGAGGAGTACGCCGCCACGCTGTTCTCCACGGGGCCCACCCTCGACGACCTGGTGGCCGGCGCGCTGGAGGACCAGGGGCTGACCATCGCCACCGCCGAGTCGTGCACCGGCGGGCTGCTCGTCGCCCGGCTGATCGCGCGGCCCGGCTCCTCCGCGTGGGTGCTCGGCGGGATCACCTCCTACGCGAACTCGGCCAAGGAGCAGCTCGTCGGCGTGCCGGGGGAGGTGCTCGCCGAGTTCGGCGCGGTGAGCCCCCAGGTCGCGCTGGCCCTGGCCGAGGGCGCGCGGGCGCGGTTCGGGACCGACGTCGGCGTCGGCATCACCGGCATCGCCGGCCCGGGCGGCGGGACGCCGGACAAGCCCGTCGGCACCGTGCACCTGTGCGTCCTCGGCCCGGCCGGACAGCAGGCGCGGTCGGTGCGGCTGCACGGCTCGCGGACGGCGGTGCGCGAGCGCTCCGTCGTCCTCGCGCTGCACCTGCTGCGGCAGCTGCTGCTGGGCGGCCCGCCGGCATGAGGGTGCTCCCCCTGCCGTCCGGTCCGCTGACGTCGTACGGGAGCAGCGGCGCGTCGCTGTGTGCGGCGGCCCGAGTGCTGGAGCCGCAGGACGGTGTCGCCGTCGACGTCGTCCGGCTGGCTCCGGGCGGCACGATCGGCCGGCCGGCACCCGACCCGGCTGTGGCAGCTGTTCCTGGTCGTCCCGGGCTCCGGCTGGGCGTCGGGCGGGGACGACCGGCGCCGCGTCCTGGCCACCGGGGAGGCGGCGCTGTGGGAGCCGGGGGAGGAGCACGCCTCCGGGACCCCTGACGGGCTGACCGCCGTCGTCGTGCAGTGCCGGGTGGTCCCGCTGACCGAGGAGGCGCCGTGAGCGTCCTGACCCTGCACGCCACCGGGCCGCTCGCCCCCGCGGAGGCCTGGGAGCGCTACGCCGAGCCGGCCCGGTGGCCGACGTGGGCGCCGCAGATCACCGGAGTCGAGGTGCCCGTGCCACGGCTGGCGGCCGGGGTGTCGGGGCGGGTGCGCGGTCCGCTGGGGGTGACGCTGCCGTTCGTCGTCGAGACCGTCGACGAGCCGGCGCGGCGCTGGTCGTGGACGGTGTCGGCCGGCCCGGTGCGGCTGCACCTGCTGCACTGGGTGGCCGAGGGGCCGGACGGCGGCAGCACCACCGGCCTGCGGATCCGCGGCCCGGCGCCCGTGGTGGTGGGCTATGCGCCGCTGGCCCAGCTCGCGATCGGCCGGCTGGTCCGCCCGCTGCGCTGACTCGGTCCCCGTCGCCGTTCCCGTCCCCGTCGCCGTCGCCGTTCCCGTCGCCGTCCCCGTCCCCGTCGCCGACGGCGGCAGCCCGAGGGCTGCGGCCGCTGTGGCACCGGGGGTCGCCGGCTCTCCACGGGAGGGCAGGCCGTGGTCGCGTCAGGGAGTCATCGAGCGGTGTCAAGACGTCCTCGGATCCTGTGGACAACGTCCTGAGCTGGGGAAACAGCGCACGCCAGTCTCTCCGCTGCGGTAGTGTTCGAACATCTGATCGAGTGGTGGGAGGTGTCGTGGACGAGCTGTTCGCAGCGATCGACGCGCTCGGCGACGACGACCTGGCCGCGATGTTCGGCCCGCAGCTCAACGAGCGGATCCGGGTGCTGCTGGCCGCGGCCAACAAACTGGCCGCACACCTGGCGCACGCGGTGCGCCAGGGCGAGCTGGCCTCCGCGCCGGAGCACGACGGGCTGAGGTCCATGTCGTCGTGGTTGCGCGGGCACGGCCACCTGTCCCCGACCGAGGCCGCCCGGCTGGTGCGCACCGGACGGGCACTCGAGCAGCTGCCGGCGGTCGCCGCCGCGTGCGCCGAGGGCACGGTCACGGCCGGTCAGGCCGCCGAGATCGCGCAGGTCGTCGAGCCGGACAACGCCGCGGCCGCGGCCGATCAGGGCGTCGACCTGGGCGAGGTCGACGCCGCGCTGGCCGTGGTGGCCGCGCGCACGCCGCACAGGGAGCTCGCCGGGGTCGTCGCCGGCTACCTGGCCCGGCTGGACCCCGACGGACCCGAGCCCGATCCCACCGAGGGCCGGCGGCTGCACCTGACCCGGCACGCAGACGGGTCGGTGTCCCTGCGCGGTGAACTCGACGCCGTGGGCGGGGAGAAGCTGCAGGCCGCCCTGGAGCCCTACGTGCAGACCGGTCGGTCCGCCGCCGAGGAGCGCTCCCGCGCCGGGCAGCTGGGTGACGCGCTCGTGCAGCTGGCCGACAACGTCCTGGCCGCCGGATCCCTGCCGCTGCTGCGCCGCAACAAGTCCCAGCTCCTCGTGACCATCGGCATCGCCGACCTGGCCGACCCCGCCACCGGACCGGCGGCCGCGGCGATGGGTTTCGGCGCGGTCGTCTCCGCCGCCCGCGCCCGCTGGCTCGCCTGCGACGGCGAGGTCACCCGCATCGTGATGGGTCCCGACGGGCAACCGCTGGACTACGGCCGCGCCACCCGTTTCTTTCCGGCGCACGTCCGCCGCGCGCTGGACGTGCGTGACGGCGGCTGTGTGTTCACCGGCTGCGACGCCCCGACCTGGTGGTGCGACGCCCACCACCTGCTGGAGTGGGTCAACGGCGGAGCCAGCGACATCGACAACGCCGCGCTGCTCTGCGAACGGCACCACACCAAGGTGCACCACGGCTTCCGGATCGAACGACAACCCGACGGCACCTGGCGCACCTGGCGCCCCGACGGCACCGAGATCCGCACCGGACCACCACACCTGCTGCAACACGCCGCCTGATCCCGCCGCCTGATCCCGCCGGCGGGCGCGTCCTGATCCCGCACCCTCCTCCCGTTCCACGTGGAACGGGAGGAGGGCAGTCGGGCGTGACCCCCCGGCATGCGGTCGGCCACTCGGTCGAGCCGTCGTCGCGGGTGGTGGGGCATGGGAGACGAGGGAGGGGGCAGACGCCGACCGCAACGGAGCGGTCCCCACGGTCTCCGCGGTGCCCGTGGTCGGTGCCCCGTGGTCGGTGGCCTTCGGTCGGTGGCCCCCGGTGGCTCTTGGTGGCTCTTGGTCGGTGGCCTTCGGTCGGTGGCCCTCGGTGGCCTTCGGTCGCGGGCCCCCGGTGGCTCTTGGTGGCTCTTGGTCGGTGGCCTTCGGTTGATGGCCTTCGGTCGGTGGTCTTCGGTCGGTGGCCCACAGCGCCCTCTGCCGGACACCCGGCGGGTTCCGTCACCTGGTCATCGAGGCCCTGCAGCTGCCGCGGGTGGCCGCCAGAAGGAGTCCGGGAGTTCCTCGACCTGCTGCGCGGACCGGTCCAGGTCGTCGGCCTGGCCGCGGAGCGCCTGGAACACCGGGTCGCCGCCGTCGGCGAGCCGGCGGGTCACCTCGGCGTTCCTCCGGGCGCGCGTGGCCACGGCCTCCCGCAGCGCGGCGCGGTCGCCGGCGTACCCGTAGGCGTCCAGCAGCAGGTGCACGCGGCGGCGGCGCTCCTCCACGGAGCGGTGGGCGAGCGGCCAGGCGGACCCAGGAGCGAGCAGGGGCACCCACATCAGTGCCGAGTAGGCCAGGTCGAACTCCCGCGAGGAGGGCCCGGCGAGGTCCCAGTCCACGAACCCGACCAGCCGGCCCTGCCGCCAGACCGCGTTGTACGGCGCCGCGTCGTGGTGCCCGATGACCAGACCCGGGCGCCAGGACCTGCCGGAGAACCACACCGCGTCCTCCGGCGGCACGAAGTCGGCCGTCGCGTCGTGCAGCCGCCGCAACCAGGAGCCGACCTGGGGGAGGGCCTCGTCGGAGGACACCCACGCCGGCCAGGGCGCCTCACCGGCCGTCTCCCCCTCCAGGTAGGTGAGCACCTCGCGACCCGCGTCGTCGAACCCGAGCACCCGGGGCGCCCCGGCGAACCCCGCTCGCTCCAGGTGCCGCAGCACCGCGTGCACCGACGTCGTCGACCGGCGGACCGGGCGGCGCACCGTGCTCCCGATGCGGACGACCCCGGGCGAGGTCCTGCCCCCGGCGAGCCGTTCCCCGCCTGTCGCCGCAGCGTCCTCGGCCATGACCAGCCCCGTCCCTCGGGAGTCTCCAGGCACCAGACTGTCGCCGACCGCGTCCCGGTGACCACTGGATTGCCGCGGTGCACTCGCTGCGACGACGGGGACCTCGCGGTCGCCGCAGTCCCCACGATGACCAGGTCCCACCCGGTCGGTCGTACGGTGCCCGCCGTGAGCGCCACGCACGAGGTCACCAACCAGGTCCCGCCGCTGGTCGGGCACGATCCGATCGGCGGGGACGCGGCACTGGCCGAGGCCTGCGTCCGGCACGCGGACGAGGCCACGCTCACCTCGCTGGCCGACCTCGGCGCCCTGGCCGGCAGCGAGCAGGCCCGCGAGTGGGGACGACTGGCCGACGAGCACCGCCCGGTCCTGCGCACGCACGACCGCTACGGCCACCGCGTCGACGAGGTCGAGTTCCACCCGGCCTGGCACGAGCTCATGGGCGCGGCCTTCGCCCACGGCCTGGCCGGCGCACCCTGGGCCGCGGCCGACGCCGGCGACCCGCACGCCCACGTGCGCCGCGCCGTCGGCTACCTCGGCTGGACCCAGGTCGAGGCCGGCCACGGCTGCCCGGTGACCATGACCTACGCCGCCGTCCCCGTGCTGCGCGCTGCCCCGGAGCTGGACGCCCGCTACGGGCCCGGCCTCACCGGCACCGGCTACGCGTTCGGGCTCACCGACCCGACGGCCAAGCCCGGCCTGGTCGCCGGCATGGGCATGACCGAGAAGCAGGGCGGATCCGACGTCCGCAGCAACACCACCCGCGCCGTCCCGAACGGCGACGGCACCCACGCGCTCACCGGGCACAAGTGGTTCACCAGCGCCCCGATGAGCGACCTGTTCCTCGTCCTCGCCCAGCTCGAGGAGGGGGTGTCCTGCTTCCTCGTCCCGCGGGTCCTGCCCGACGGCACCCGCAACGTCTTCCGGCTGCAGCGGCTCAAGGACAAGCTCGGCGACCGCGCCAACGCCTCCGGCGAGGTCGAGTTCGACCGCACCACCGGCTGGCTGGTCGGTGCGCCCGGCCGCGGCGTCCCGACGATCATCGAGATGGTCAACGCCACCCGCCTGGACTGCGTCATCGGCTCGGCGGCGACCGTGCGGGCCGCGCTCACCCAGGCCCTCCACCACGCCCGCCACCGCCGCGCCTTCGGCGCCCTGCTCGCCGACCAGCCGCTCATGCAGAACGTCCTGGCCGACCTCGCCGTCGAGAGCGAGGCGGCGACGGCGCTGGCCGTCCGGCTGGCGGCCGCCGTCGACGCCGGGGAGACGGCGTTCCTCCGGCTGGCCGGCGCCGCGGCCAAGTTCCTCGTCTGCAAGCGGACGCCGGCCGTCGTGGGCGAGGCCCTGGAGGTGCTCGGCGGCAACGGCTACGTCGAGGAGTCCGGCCTCCCGCGGCTGTACCGGCAGGCACCGCTCAACAGCATCTGGGAGGGCTCGGGCAACGTCATCGCCCTCGACGTCCTCCGCGCCCTCGGACGCTCCGGTGAGTCGCTGACCGCCGTCACCGCCGAGATCGGGCTCGCCCGCGGCGCCGACGCCCGGTTCGACGACGCCGTCGGGCGGCTCTCCGCCGAACTCGGCGATCCCGAGGCGCTGCCGCTGCGCGCCCGCCGGGTCGCCGGCCTGCTCGCGCTGTGCCTGCAGGGCTCGCTCCTGCTGCGCCACAGCCCGCCCGAGGTGGCCGACGCCTTCTGCGCCACCCGCCTCGGCGGCGACTGGGGAACGGTCCTGGGCACGCTGCCGGCCGGCGTGCCCACTGCCCGTCTCGTCGAGCGGTCCACGGTCTCGGCTGCCTGACTCCCGACGGCTCCACTACTCTCGGGTAGGCGTCGCGTACGGACCGACTTCCCACCCGTCCCGGTCCGGATGCCGAGGACCGCCTGGGCGGGTCCCGGCGTGCGGCGGCAGGGGGAGAGAGACGCGTGCACCGAACCGACCAGGTCAGCCTGCCGGCGCCGCCGGACCTGCTCGACAGCGTCCCGGACGCCGTCTGCCGGCTCGACGCCGAGTGGCGCTTCACCTGGGTGAACGCCGCCCTGGCCCAGCTGCTGCAGCGGCCGCCGGAGCGCCTCCTCGGCCGGCTGGTGCGCGACTGCTTCCCCGACGTCCTCGGCTCGGCGCTGCAGAAGCACGTGCACGCGGTGCTCGCCGACGGCCGGCCGCGGGCGTTCGAGTACCTCTACGCGCCGCACGACCGGTGGTTCGAGGTCCGCGCCTCCGCCGACGCGCAGGGCGGCGTGGTGGTCTTCCTGCGCGACGTCGACTCCCGCCACCGCGCCCACGTCGCGCAGACCCGCGAGCTCCAGCAGACCGCCGCCGTCCTCGACGCCCTGCCCTCGCCGACCGTGCTGGTCGACGAGGAGGGGCGGATCCGCACCGCCAACCGCATCTGGGCGGGCAACACCGACCTGGTGCGGCAGAGCGGCTGGGAGCCCGCGCAGGTGGGGGACGACTACCTCGCCCGTGTCTCGCAGGGGCTCGATCCCGCCGACCTCGCGCGCGTCACCGAGGGGCTCGACCAGCTGCGCGCCCGGTCAGCCGGCGAGGCCCCGCGCACCTTCGCCCACGACTACGCCCACGACCTGGCCGGGACCACCACGTGGTGGCGGCTGCAGGCCGCGCGCGTCGACGACACCAGGCAGCTGGTCATCACCCACACCGACATCACCGAGCGGGCCCTCGTCGAGCAGCGGCTGGCCTGGCAGGCGACGCACGACGACCTCACCGGCCTGCCCAACCGGGTGCGCCTGCTGGAGCTCATCGGCGAGGCGCTGGCCGACGAGAGCTCCCGCACCGCGCTGCTCTTCCTCGACCTCGACGGCTTCAAGACCGTCAACGACTCGCTCGGTCACGGCGTCGGCGACGAGCTGCTGCGCCAGGTCGGCGCCCGGCTGATCACCCAGATCCGTCCCGGGGACGCCGTCGGCCGGCTCGGCGGCGACCAGTTCGTCATCCTCGCCCGCTCCTGCGACACCCCCGAGGCGGCGGCGCTGGCCTTCCGCCTGCAGCGCTCCTTCGGCCGGCCCTTCACCGCCGGCGGCCTGTCGGTGCCGGTGTCGGCGAGCATCGGCGTCGCCGTCTCGCAGCCGGGCCTGCAGCACGCCCACCAGCTGCTCAGCGACGCCGACGCCGCCGGGTACGCGGCCAAGGCCGCCGGGCGCGACCGCGTGCACCTGTTCTCCCCCGGCCTGCGCGACGCCGCCCGCTGGCGGATGGACGTCGCCACCCGCCTGCGCGACGGCGCCCTGGACCAGTTCGTCGTCCACTACCAGCCGGTGGTGCGGCTGGACACCGGCGAGGTCGAGGGCGTGGAGGCGCTGCTGCGCTGGCAGCACCCCGAGCGGGGCCTGCTCGCGCCCGACGCGTTCCTCTCCGTCGCCGAGGAGACCGGCCAGCTCATCCCGATCACCCGCTGGCTGCTGCGCGAGACGACCCGCCAGGCCGCCGAGTGGGCCGCCCAGGGACTGCCGCTGCGCATGGCGGTCAACATCAGCGCCCGCCACTTCTCGGCCGAGACGCTGGTGCGCGACGTCCGGACGGCGCTGCGCGACTCCGGCCTCGCCCCCGAGCAGCTCATGCTCGAGCTCACCGAGACCACCGTGGCCGAGGACCCGACCCGCGCCGAGGACCAGCTCGCCGTCCTGCGCGGCTTCGGCGTGCGGGTGGCGATCGACGACTTCGGCACCGGGTGGTCCTCACTGGCCCAGCTCATGGCGCTGCCGATCGGGACGCTCAAGATCGACCGCTCCCTGATCACCGCGGCCGAGCGGCTGGCCACCGCGGGCACCGGAGCCGTGCTCGGCGCCATCGTCGAGCTCGCGCACAGCCTGGGCATCCGGTCGGTGGCCGAGGGCGTGGAGACCGCCGAGCACCTGCGGATGGTCCGCGAGGCCGGCTGCGACCTCGCCCAGGGCTACCTGCTGGCCCGCCCGATGGCATCGGGCGACGTTCCCCGCTGGGCCGACCGCGTCCGGGCCGGCGGCGGAGACTCCTGCGCGCTCGCCCTCGCCGGGCAGCTGCCCTGAGGCGGGGCGGGTGACCGGCCCGGGACGCCGTCGCGGCGTCCGCCGGGCGACGTCACCCGCCGGGCCGCCGGCACCCCTGCCCGCCGGACCGCCCGCTGCCGACCCCGCTGTCGATCCCGCTGTCGATCCCGTCGGCGATCCGGCGGGCGGCGCCGACGCGGGCCCCGGTCCCGGAGCCCCTCCCGCCGCGGTCACGGGCCCGGGACCGAACAGGCAGACTGCCCCCGTGACCGAGACCAGCGGTGCGGCAGTCCTGGCGTCCCCCGACGAGCTCGACGGCCGCGGCCGGCCGGCGCTGGACCTGCTCATCTGGGATGCGCCGAACATCGACATGACCCTGTCGACGGTCATCGGCGCCCGCCCCACCGCCGCCTCCCGGCCGCGCTTCGACGCGATCGCCGCCTGGTTCGTCGACGGCGCCGGCGACCCCGGCGCGCCCGACGCCCCGGAGGTCGAGGCGTGCGTGTTCGCCAACATCCCGCCGGTGGTCGGCTCGCTGCAGCGCTGGGTCGAGGCGCTGCGCGGCTTCGGGTTCGCCGTCTTCGCGCGGCCGAAGTCCCAGCCCGACGACGACATCGACCAGGCGATGCTCGACCACATCGAGGTGCGCACGCACAGCCACCGGCTGCGGCGGCTGGTCGTCTTCTCCGGGGACGGCCGCAACTTCGCCGAGCCGCTGGAGGAGCTGGCCCGGTCGGGCACCCAGGTCGTCGTCGTGGCCTTCAGCGAGGTCGCCGGTTACGCCATCAGCTCCGACCTGCTGGAGTTCATCGACATCGAGGACGTGCCCGGGGCCTTCGCCGCCCCGCTGGACCGCGTGCGGCTCGACGCGCTCCCGCCCGACGGCGCGTGGCTGCGGCCCACCCGGAGCCTGCGCGACTTCGTCTCGTCCTGGACCGCCCGCCGCAACGCCTGAGGACCCGCCGCGGCGGGGTGCGCCCGGCCGGCTCGTCACCCGGACGGGGGAGGGCCGGTTGCGTCGCGCTCAGTGCGCCGGTCCGCGGCGCCGATGGGTCGCCGTGGCCATCTCCCTCCTGGACCGCGAGACCGCGGGCCGGCGCGACCGCCGGGCAGCCGACCGTCCCGGACCGGTGGTGGCCGCCGACGACCCCGAGGTCGTCGCCGAGCTGGGCCGCCGTGCCCGCTCGTCGGGCATCGTGCTCACGGTCACGGCGATGATCGTCCTGCCCGCCTGGGCGCCTCTCGACCTCTACCTCGAGCCGGAGCGCGCCGGCCTGTTCATCCCCGTCCGCCTGCTCGCCCTCGTGCCGATGGCCGTGGCCCTCTGGGTGCTGGTGACCCGGCCGCTGGGCCGCAGCCGGCCGGAGCTGGTCACCACGGTCCTGGTGCTCGGCGCCGTCCAGGTCGACGTGTCGTGGATGCTCGCGCAGGTCGACCACCCCGTCGCCTACGCACTCGGTCTGGCCCCTGCCCTGTTCGGCGCTGGGGGAGTGCTCTCCGGCCGGGCCCAGTGGACCCTCGGGCTGAGCGCGGCCACCTGGGTCGCGCTCGTCGTCGCCGCGCTCGTCGCGGCGAACGACCTCCCCGGCGACGAGGTGGTCACCGTGGCCGTGCACCTGGCCACCGCCACGGTGATCGCCTGCATCATGCACGCCGTCCGCCAGAAGCTGTCGGTGCAGGAGGTGCGCACCACCGTCGGGCTGCACCGCGAGCAGGACCGCACCCGCCTGCTCCTGGCCCGCCTCGAGCGGCTCTCGGAGGAGGACCCGCTCACCGGGCTGGCCAACCGCCGCCGCTGGGACGCCGAGCTCGACGCCGCCTGCGCCGTCTCCCGCCGGTCGGGGCAGTCGGTCGCCGTCGTCCTGGTCGACCTCGACCGGTTCAAGCAGGTCAACGACCGCCACGGCCACGCCGGCGGCGACACCGCCCTGCGCGCGATCGCCGACCTGCTGCGCGCCGCCGTCCGCACCGGGGACGTCGTGGCCCGGCTGGGCGGCGACGAGCTCGCCGTCCTGCTGCCCGGCGGCCCCGAGGAGCGCGCGATCGCGCTCGCCGAGCAGGTCCGGCTGGCCACCCTCGCCCTGCGGCTGCCCGGGTTCGAGCCCGGCGAGCTGACCGTCTCCCTCGGCGTCGCGGCGGCCGGCGGGCCCGACGCCGCGCCCGCCGTCCTCACCGCCCGCGCCGACGACTGCCTCTACGCCGCCAAGGAGACCCGCAACGCCGTCGGCACCACCGCCCGCCTCAGCGCCTGACCGCCCGTCCCGCGACGCGCCCGGACGGCGGTGTCCCTCCCCGGCCACCGGGGAAGGGACCGGTCACGGCGACACCGGCGAGGAGGGGCCATGGCGGTCTGCGAGGTCTGCGGCAACGACTACGACATGAGCTTCGAGGTGGTGGCGCAGGGCGCCCGGCACACCTTCGACAGCTTCGAGTGCGCCATCCACCGCATGGCCCCGGTGTGCGAGCACTGCGGCGTGACCGTGATCGGCCACGGGGTGGTGGTCGAGGGGCGGTTCTACTGCTGCGCGCACTGCGCCCGCGCCGAGCACGACGGCGCGGCGGTCGCCGACCACGCCTGAGGGCCCCCGCCCGACCGCTCAGCCGCCCCCGCGCAGCGCCTGCACGGCCGCGGCGATCCGGCGCTGCCGGGTCTCGGCGGCCTTGGCGCCCTCGACGGCCAGCACGTGCCGCTGCCGGTGGCTGTAGGGGAGTGCCGCGAACGCCCGGCCGGCCTGCGGGTCGTCGGCCAGGGCCGCGGCCAGGTCGGCGGGGACGACGACCTCGCGCGGCTCGGTGTCCAGCGCCAGCTCCACGTCGACCCCGTCGCCGGCCGACACGCCGGCCGCCGCCCGGTTCTCCGCGCTGAGCGGCACCACGAACGACCCGCCGCGCGAGGCGACGGTGCTGCGGTAGGTGTGGCCGTTCAGCGTCACGGAGACCGCGGGACGGCGCCCGGCGCCCAGGGCCTCCACCACCGCGTCGGGGACGGGCAGGCCGGTGGCCGACCTGCCGTGGAGCTCGACCGTCGTCCGGAACCTCATGGCCGGGCAGTGTGCCGCGCCCGCGCGGGAGGGGCCAGCGGCCTCACCCGGTCAGTCGCGCGGCGCCTCGGGCGCCCGCGGGGCGGGGACCTGGTCGCTGAAGCCCTCGATCGGCTCGAGCCCCGAGGGCAGCCGGGACCACACGTGCTTGCGGCCGGGCCGGCGCTCCCAGCCGTAGTCGACCGACAGCTGCGCCACCAGGTGCAGACCCATCCCGCCCAGGGAGGGGTCGCGGTCGACGGCCGGCACCGGCGGCCGGTCGGGCGCCTCGTCGCTGAGATCGAGCAGCCAGCCTGCCGGGCTGGCCACCACGAGTGCCCGGACGTCGCCGCCGCCGTGCCGCAGCGCGTTGGACGCCAGCTCCTCGAACACCAGCAGCAACCCGTCCCGGGCGTCGTCGGTCGACGACGAGCTCACCGAGGGGTGGGCGATCCGGGCGCGCAGGTCCGAGCGGACCCGTGAGACGACGTGCATGGCCTCCAGCTGCCAGTGCCAGACGTCACCGGGCACGGACGGAACCGGGACACACGGCCATGTCTCCCGGCCCATCGCCACCCCTCGCGTCCGCTCCGCGGTCCCTCGATCCGTGTCCATCCTGACCGAAACCCGCAGCGGCTGCAGCAGCGGTCCCCCGACCGGCCCCGCGCGCCGGCCCGCGCCGGGCACAATGCACCCGTGGAGGCCCTGTGGCGCGCGCTCAGCCGGGTTCAGCTCGCCGACCGCGAGCTCGCTGACGTCCTCGGGGAGGTGACCCGGCTGGCCGCCGGACACGTGCCCGGCGCGGAGTCGACGTCGATCACCCTCCTCCGCGGCGACACGCCGACGACGGCGGCCCACCACGGCGAGATGGCGCCGGCCGCCGACGAGCTGCAGTACGAGCGCGGCTACGGGCCCTGCCTGGACGCCGCGCGGGCCGGCGTCCAGATCCGCATCGACGACATGCACACCGAGCAGCGCTGGCCCGACTACACCGCGCGGGTCGTCGCGGTCGGCGCCCGCAGCTCGCTGTCCACCCCGCTGCCCTACCAGGGCAGCTCGATCGGGGCGCTCAACATGTACTCGACCCGGCCGGCCGCCTTCTCCTCCGCGTCCTCGACCGGGGCGGCCCGCGAGGTCGCCGAGGTGGTCGCCGTCGCCGTCGCCAACGCCGACGCGCACGCCCAGCTGACCGATCACGCACGGAACATGCAGCTGGCGATGGAGTCACGGGCGGTCATCGAGCAGGCCAAGGGGGTGCTCATGGCGCAGCGGCACGTCGACGCCGAGGGCGCCTTCGACCTGCTGCGCGCCGCCTCGCAGCGCTACAACCGCAAGCTGCGCGACATCGCCACGGGCATCGTGGCCTCCACGCAGCAGCCCCCGCGCTGAGCCGGCTCAGCCCACCGTCGCGGCGAGCGCGGCCAGCCGGCCGACCAGGAACTCCACGGCGGCCGGGCTGTCGACGGTCTCGGCGACGTCGACCGCCGTTGGGGAGTCCGACACCGACCGCCGGTCGACCAGCGTCTGCCCGCGCCCGGCGCCCCGGGTGGTGTCGACGACGACGTCGCGGCGGACAGTGCCCAGCGTGCCGGGCACGATCGCCTCGGTGAGCGCCAGGGCGTCGTGGACGACGACACCGGTCGTGCCGTAGGAGGACCGCGTGTGGTCGAGGTACTGCTGCAGGATCGCCGCCGCGGTGGCCCCGACCGGCCCGGCCGCGGCGACGCGGGCGATGCCGTCCTCGTCGAGCACCGTGGGCAGCGTGACGTCGAGGCCGACCAGCACGGTCGGGACCGTCGAGCCGAGCACCCGCGCGGCGGCCTCCGGGTCGGCCCACACGTTGAACTCCGCGGCCGCGGTCACGTTGCCGCCGCGGGCGGCCGAGCCGCCCATGAGCACCAGCCGGCCGATCCGCGCCGCCGCCTCGGGGTAGGTGGCCAGCAGCAGCGCGATGTTGGTCCACGGGCCGATCGCGGCCACCGTCACCGGGCTCGGCGCGGCCAGGAGCAGCTCGGCCAGCGCGACGACGGCCAGCCGCGGGTCGACCGCGGCGGGGGAGGGCGGCAGCTGCACCCCGCCGAGGCCGGTGGTCCCGTGCACGTGACCGGCCCGCTCGGGCTGGGGGTACACCAGCGACTCGGCGGCGCCGGCGGCCACGGGGACGTCGGAGCGGCCGGCGAGGTGCAGCACCCGCAGCGCGTTCTCCGTCGTCTGCGGCAGCTCGACGTTGCCGTGCACGGTGGTGACCAGGCGCAGGTCCACCTCGGGGCTGGCCAGCGCGAGGAGGATCGCGAGCGCGTCGTCGATGCCGGGGTCGGTGTCGATCACCAGGGGCAGCGGCGGGGACGTCGCCGGGGGGACGGTCACCCGGCCATCCTCCCAAGCAGGGGTCAGCCGACCGGGGCGTGCTCCCGTTCCCGGGCCGCGGCGCGGCGGCGCGGCACCGCGGTGACCAGGTAGAGCACCAGCCCGACGGCCAGCAGGACGCCGGCGAAGCCCCAGGTCCGCGCCTCCTGCTGCCAGAACAGCAGGAGGCAGGAGGCGATGCCGAGCACCGGGACGACGGCGGGCACGCGGAAGTGCGGCGCCGCCACGCGGTCGCGGCGCAGCACGAGCACGGCGGTGTTCGTGCTGAGGAAGACGACCAGCAGCAGGAGCACCACCGTGTTGGCCAGCGTGGCCAGGTCACCGGCGAGGGCCAGGCCCATCGCGACCGCGGTGGTGACCGCGATGGCCACCCACGGGGTGCGCCGGCGGGGGAGCACCCGGCCGAGGACGGCGGGCAGCAGGTGCTGCTCGGCCAGCCCGTAGGCCATGCGGCTGGCCATGATCATGGTGAGCAGCGCGCCGTTGGCGACGGCGACGAGGGCGACCGCGCTGAACAGCCGGTCGGGGATGCCGGCGTCGGCGGCGCGGACCACCTCGAGCAGCGGCCCGGTGGAGCCGGCCAGCTCGTCGGGCGGCAGCACCACCGCCGCGGCCAGGCCGACCAGCACGTACACCACGCCCGCCGTGAGCAGCGCCCCGAACAGCGCCCGCGGGTAGACCCGCCGCACGTCGCGCACCTCCTCGGCGACGTTGGCCGAGGTCTCGAACCCGACGAAGGAGTAGTAGGCCAGCAGGGCCGCCGAGAGCACCGCCGTCGCCGCCGACACCCCCGGCGGGAACTCCAGCGCGCGGCCGGGGTCGCCGTCCCCGCGGCCGAGGACCACCGCGCCGAGGACGACCACGAGCACCAGCCCGGAGGTCTCGACCAGCGTCATCACGAGGTTGGCGCGCAGCGACTCCTGGATCCCGCGGGCGTTGAGCAGTGCCACCGCGAGCAGGAAGACCAGCGCGGCCGGTGCGGCGGGCACGTCGAGGAAGACCCCGAGGTAGTCGCCGGCGAAGGCCAGCGCCAGCCCGGCCGCGCTGGTCACGCCCGCGGCGAGCATGCAGAAGCCGACGAGGAAGGCGACCAGCGGCGAGCGGAACGCCCGCTCGGCGAAGAGCGCGGACCCGCCGGCGCGCGGGTACTTCGTCACCAGCTCGGCGTAGGAGCCCGCCGTCAGCAGGGCCAGCACCAGCGCCGCCAGCAGCGGTACCCAGATGGCGCCCCCGACCTCCCCGGCCACCTCCCCGACCAGCGCGTACACGCCGGCGCCCAGGACGTCGCCGAGGATGAACAGGTACAGCAGCGGGCCGGTGACGGCGCGGCGCAGCCGGGTGTCGGGGTCGGTCCCGTCGGGCGCTGCGGAGCCGGCCGGGGAGGTCGCTGGGGAGGTCGCTGGGGAGGTCGCCGGGGAGGTCTCCGGGGAGGTCTCCGGGGAGGTCTCCGGGGAGGTCTCCGGGGAGGTCGAGGCGCCCTCGGTGGGCTGGTCGTTCACCTCCCGAGTCTGGGCAGGCCCGCAACGGCCCGGCAACCGGGACGGCGGGTGCCGCGGGACGGCGGCGCGCGCCGCGACGGCCCGCGGCGGCTGCGACGACCTCCCGGACACGGCGCGACACGCGGGCGCGCCGGGTCGTGTCGCGGCGTGACCGCAGGCCCCCGGAGAGGGCTCCACGCTCGGGGGCCACCGGCTTGTCGACAAGTGCTCGGCGGCAGCGCCGGGTCGCCGAAGCGCTGGTCAGGGGCCTGCAACGGTTCCGTCACGGGCGCTCGGAGGAGTGTCCCGGAGTGCCGTCCGGAGGTCCCGTCGTCCCTACCTTTCTCCTCGTCCGCGGCACCTTCCCCGGCCGCGGACACAGACCCCAGGAGGACGGCATGGCGATCGACCGGGCACCCGCTCCGTCGTCGGCGACCCTGCCGGACGACCTGACGCTGGCGGCCCTCCTCGGCCTGCTCGACGGGGCCGAGGAGCTGCCGCGCCGACGGCGCCCCCGCCGGGCGGTCGCGACCCGCTCGCCCGGCGCGGCCCGCGCCCTGCGGCCGCTGCCGGTGGCGCGCCCGGTGCCGTCCCCACGGCCCCGGCCGGCGGCTCCTGCGGCCGCACCGGCCGCACCCGCGGTCCCGGCCACCCCACCGCCGGTCTCCGGTGCGAGCGGGGCCGTCCCCGGCTCGCGGCTGCGGGCACGGCTGCGCGCCGCCACCCGGCGCCTGGCGCTGTGGGGCGCCGGCCCCGACGGCGCGCACCTGGCCTGGGGCCGCCCCGCCCACCCGGCGCCGGCGTCCCCGGACGGCCCGGCGCCGGCGTCCGCCGACGGCCCGGTCGTGCTCATCGAGCTGCCCAGCACCCCCACGGTCCGGCCCGCGGCGTCCTCCCCCGCCGCGGCGCTCCCTCCCGCCGGCGTCGTCCGGCGGGTGTCGCCTCCCCGCACCGGCGGGTCCGGTCCGGGGCTGGCCCCCGCCGGCTGGCCCGCGCGGCCGGCGGCCGCCGAGGCGCGGGCCGGCCCACCCGCGGTGTCCGGGTCGGCGCGGGCCCGGGGCGACCCGGTGCCCGTGGTGGCCCGGGGTTCTCCCCGGCCACCGCCCGCCCCCGACTGACCCGCAGCGCGCCCCCTCCCCGGGGACGCCGTCCGACGCCTCGCCGACGAGGTCGACGGGCCCGGCCATCACTTCCCCCTCGGGTGGCCGGGACCGCCGGTCCGGTCCGTGCGCAGCTCTCCACCTCCCGGCCGCTCGCGGCCGCCCCTGGCCCTCCCCGCGGCACCTCGCCGCCGACAGACCTCTCCGCACGACGGTTCTCGCCTCGACCTCCGCCGACTGCTCCGCACCCAGGACAGCGCGCGGTCCCTCCAGGGAGGCGCAGACGGCACGGTGCGGTACGGCCTGGCGGCAGCGGCAGCCGCCGGAGGCGACCCCCAGGCCCTGCCGGTGCCCGGGGAGGGACGTCCCTCCCCCGGTCTCCGACCGGCACGACCTGGCCAGACCGGGCGCCGAGGGACCGGTGCCGGCCCTCGCGGGCCGCGCCCGAGGTGCAGCGCGCCGTCGACCGGCCGCGGTCCGCCTGGCCCGGCGCCGCCGGCACCGGCACCGGCGACGACGGTGTGTCCCGCTCCGGCGGGCGCCGCGCGTCACGACCTTCGACGGGCGCTCCCGACGAGCCCGCTCCGGCACCGCCGCCGGAGCCGGGCCGCCGGGGGCGCCCGTCCGGCGTCCCCGGACCCGCCGGGAGGCGTCCCCGCGCACCCCGTTCCGGTGTCGACTCGGGCACACCGGGTGGAACCACGCCCGCCGACGTGAGACAAAGGACGGAACCCGCCGCCCCCGCACGAGATGAGCCCGCCCCGCGTGACCGTCCCCGAGCAGCGTCCGGGGACGCCGGGGGAGGCGTCCGCCGGGCGGCTGCCGACCCTCCCCGACGACCCCGAGGTCAGCCGGCTGCGCTTCAAGCTGGCCATCGACGCCGCCGGCATCGGCAGCTTCGACTGGGACCTGACCACCGGCAGGCTCGCCTGGGACGACCAGCTCCAGGAGATGTTCGGCTTCCGCGCGGGCGAGTTCGCCGAGACGATCCAGGCCTTCGCCGCGCGGATCCACCCCGACGACCGCGAGCGCACGCTGCAGGCGCTGCAGGAGGCGATCGACACCTGCGGCGAGTACTCCGCGGAGTTCCGGGCGGTGCTGCCCTCCGGGGAGATCCGCTGGGTGCAGGGCCGGGGCCGGGCGCTCGCCGACGCCTCGGGCGTGGCCGCGCGGCTGCTCGGCGCCGGCATCGACACCACCGTGGTCCGCGAGGGCGAGGCCCGCGTCTCCCGGGTGCTGGAGACGATGCGCTCGGCGTTCTTCGCCCTCGACCAGGAGTGGCGCTTCACCTACGTCAACGCCGAGGCCGAGCGGGTGCTGCACCGCTCCCGCGAGGAGCTGCTGGGCGGGGTCGTCTGGGAGCTGTTCCCGGCCGCCGTCGGCAGCGACTTCGAGGTCAACTACCGCGGTGCGGTGGAGGCCGGCGAGGAGCGGGTGTTCGAGGCCCACTACCCGGTGCCGCTCGACGCCTGGTACGAGGTGCGCGCCTGGCCCGGCCCCGACGGGCTGTCGGTGTACTTCCTCGACGTCACCGAGCGCCGGGCGGCCGAGCAGCGCGCCCGTGACGGTGCCGCGCGCCTGTCCCTGCTGGCCGAGGTGAGCGCGCTGATGTCGCCGTCGCTCGACTCGCCCGTCGCCGAGGAGGCGGCCCTGCAGCGGGTGGCCGAGTCCGTCGTCCCGGTGCTGGGCGACTGGGTGGTCATGACGCTGTCGAGCGGCCAGGACGGCCGGATGCACGACGTCGCCAACTGGCACCGCGACCCGGCGCTGCGCGCGGCCGCCGCCACCTACGCGCGCCTGCGGCTGTCCTCCGTCCCACCGGACGCCCCGGTGCTGCGGGCCCTGGAGTCCGGGCAGCTGCTCACCGTGCCCGACGTCCGGGCGGTCATCCGGCCGACGCTGCCCGAGGGCGAGGTGCGGGAGGCCTTCGACGCGCTGGCGCCCCGCTCGGCGCTGACCCTGCCGCTGCTCGCCCGCGGGCGCACGCTCGGCGCGCTGAGCCTCTACCGCGGCGAGGACCGCCCGGTCGCCGGGCCCGAGGACGTCGCCACGGCCCGCGAGGTCGCCGACCGGGTGGCGCTGGCGCTGGACAACGCCCGGCTGTTCGGCCAGCAGCGCCGGCTGGCCGAGGCGCTGCAGCGCAGCATGCTCACCGCGCCGCCGCAGCCCGACCACGCCGAGATCGTCGTGCGCTACCAGCCGGCCGTGGAGGTCGCCCAGGTCGGCGGCGACTGGTACGACGCCTTCCTGCAGCCCGACGGCGCGACGGTGCTGGTGATCGGCGACGTCGTCGGCCACGACATCGAGGCCGCCGCGAGCATGGGCCAGCTGCGCGGCATGCTCCGCGGCATCGCCTACCGCGGCGACACGCCGCCCGACGCCGTCCTCACCGAGCTCGACGCCGCCGTCGGCGCGCTGGGGCTGCACACGATGGCCACCGCAGTGGTCGCCCGCGTGGAGCAGACGCCGGAGCAGCGCGCGGCCGGCCTGACCACGCTGCGCTGGTCCAACGCCGGCCACCCGCCGCCACTGCTGCTCACGCCGTCGGGCGAGGTGCGGACGCTGGGGGGCGGCCGCGGGGAGCTGATGCTCGGCGTCCACCCCGAGGCGCGGCGGACGTCGTCGCAGGTGGAGGTGCACCGCGGCTCGACGCTGCTGCTCTACACCGACGGGCTGGTCGAGGGCCGCGACCTGCTCCTCGACGAGGGCACCGAGCTGCTGCGGACGGCGCTGGTCCAGCTCGCCGACCTGCCGCTGGAGCGGCTCTGCGGCGCCCTGGTCACCCGGCTGCGCCCCGAGGGCCTGCAGGACGACGTCGCCCTGGTCGCCATCCGCCTGCACCCGCAGTAGCAGGAGGACCACCCCTCCCCCCACCCTCCGCAGGCTCAGGGCTGGTGCCTGGAGGGTGGCCGTTCCAGCACGTCACCCGGCTCGGGGCGGTCAGTGACGGGGGAGGACCGCCCAGACGGTCTTGGCGTCGCCGTCGACGTACCAGCCGTGCGCCGTGGACAGCTCGGCGATGAGGTGGAGGCCCAGGCCACCCTCGCTGGGGTCGCGGTCGACGGCCGGGGTCGGCGGGGTGGCCGCGTCGCCGTCGGAGACGGCGACGAGGAACGCGTCGCCGGTGCGGCGGACGGCGGCCTGCACGCGACCGCCGCCGTGGCGCAGCGCGTTGGAGGCCATCTCGTCGAGCACCAGCAGCAGCCGGTCGCGCAGGTCGGCCGTGCCCTCGGCGTCCAGGCGGAGCCGCACCTCGTGCCGCACGCGGGGCAGTTCGGTGACCTCGGAGAGCTGCCAGGACATGCCGTCCCACGCCGGAGGAGGGGACGCCGCGGGCCAGCCGAGCCCGGCCCGTCCGCGTCCCACCCCGTGACTCCTCGTGCGTCGAGCCCGCACCGGGGGCTGGATGTCGAACACCTGCGTATGACTCGGCAGACCCCGCCGCAAACCTGACTGCGAGCCGGGTCACAGGCGGCCGACGGCCGGTCCTCAGCCGGCCAGCGCGGTCAGGTGCTCCCGGACGACGGACGGGTCGCGCATGACCGGGCCCATGACGGCGACCCCGTGTGCGCCGGCGGCGAGCAGTGCAGGGACGTCGGCGGGGGTCACGCCGCCCAGCGCCAGCACCGGTGGGGCACCCGGGACGAGCGCGGCCAGCCCCCCGGTACCCAGCGCCGGGCCGTACCCGGGCTTGGACGCGGTCGGCGCGAACGGCGACAGCGTCACCCAGTCGCAGCCCTCGTCGGCGGCCCGCGCCACCTCGGCGGCCGAGTGGCAGGACCGGCCCACCAGCGGGGGGCGCACGGCCGGGAACGGGTCGGCGGCCCTCAGGTGCACCGCGGTGCCCTCCGGCGCCCCGGCCGCGCCGCCCCACACCAGCAGCCCGCCCACCGGGTCGAGCACCGCCCGCAGCCCGGCGGCCAGCGCCCGCCGCTCGGCGGGGGGCAGGTCGCGGTCGCGCAGCCACACCGCGCGGGCGCCGGCGTCCACCGCGGCGGCGACCACCTCGGTCAGCGGCCCGGCGGCCTGCGTCCGGTCGGTGACGACGAGCAGCCGCGGCGGCCTCACAGCTCCGGCAGGCCGTCGAAGGAGGTCGACGCCTCGGCGTGCCAGCGGCGCGGGATCCGGCCGGCCAGCAACGCCTGCCGCCCGCCCTCCACGGCCTGCCGCATGGCCAGCGCCATGCGCTCGGGGTTGCGGGCGCGGGTCACCGCCGAGGCCAGCAGGACGGCGTCGCAGCCGAGCTCCATCGCCAGCGCGGCGTCCGACGCGGTGCCGATGCCGGCGTCGAGCACCACCGGCACGGACACCGCCTCCCGCAGCAGCGCGACGTTGTGCGGGTTGCGGATGCCCAGCCCGCTGCCGATCGGCGAGCCCAGCGGCATCACCGCGGCGCACCCGGCGTCGGCCAGCCGGCGGCCGAGCACGGGGTCGTCGGTGGTGTAGGCGAGCACGGTGAAGCCCTCGGCCACCAGCTGCTCGGCGGCGTCGAGCAGCTCCACGGCGTCGGGCAGCAGCGTGCGCTCGTCGCCGATCACCTCGAGCTTCACCCAGTCGGTGCCGAACGCCTCGCGGCCCAGCCGGGCGGTGCGCACCGCCTCCCGCGCGGTCATGCAGCCGGCGGTGTTGGGCAGCAGCCGCACGCCGCAGCGGTCGAGCACGTCCGTCATCGAGCCGCCGGCCGACGCCTCGACGCGGCGCAGCGCCACCGTCACCAGCTGGGTGCCCGAGGCGCGCACCGCGGCCTCCAGCGCCTCGAGGCTGGGCACGCCGCCGGTGCCCAGCAGCAGCCGGGAGGTGAAGGTCTGCCCGGCGATGACGAACGGGTCGGCGGCCTCCTCGCGCTCGAGTGCGGGCGCGAGCTCCGATCGGCCCCCGTGCAGGGGCCCGCCGCGAGCCTGCGAGTGGTGGGGGGCACGGGGGTCCTTCAGCATCTAGCCTCCTGCGGTCGGGGCCAGCACCTCGACGGCGTCGCCGGGTGCCAGCGCGGTCTGCGCCCAGCTGCTGCGCGGGACGACGTCGCCGTTGCGCGCGACGGCCACCCGGTCGTGGCCGGGCGCCCGCTGGGCCACGAGGTCGGCCACGGTCGCGCCGTCGGCCAGCTCGGCCGGGGCGCCGTTGACGGTCAGCTCCACTCAGTCCCTCCGGAACCGCTCGGCGGAGAAGGCGGCGGCCACCTCGGGCAGCGCGCCGCCGGCCAGCAGGTCGGCGACGGCGTCGGCGGTCACCGGGGTGAGCAGCACGCCGTTGCGGTGGTGGCCGGTGGCCAGCACCAGCCCGGGCAGGGCCGAGGCGCCCAGCAGCGGCGCGTTGTCCGGCGTCCCGGGCCGCCAGCGGGCCAGCGTCTCGGTCAGCTCCAGCTCGGTGATGCCGGGGACGACGTCGATCGCGTCGTGCAGCAGGTCGTGCACCCCGCCGGCGGTGACCGCGGGATCGAAGCCGCGGTCCTCGGTGGTGGCGCCGACGACGAGCCGGTCGCCGCCGTAGGGCACGAGGTAGACCTGCCGGCCCCGCACCAGCGCCCGCACCGTGCCGTCGAGCAGCCCGTCGGCACCGGCCAGCCGCAGGATCTGCCCCTTCACCGGCCGCACCGGCAGCGGCGGGACGCCGGGCAGCTGCCCGCTGCGGGCGCCGAGCGCCAGCACGACCTGCCCGGCCGGCAGGGTCGTCCCGCCCGCCAGCCGCAGCCCGGCCGCGCGGCCGCCGTCCACCACGAGCTCCTCGACCCGGTCGCGCACCAGCTCGACGCCGGTCGCCTCCGCGGCGGCGAGCAGGGCGGCGTGGACGGCGCGGCCGTCGACGGAGTGGTCGCCGGACACCAGCAGCCCGCCGCGCACCCGCGGGGTCAGCGACGGCTCGCGGCGGCGGGCGGCGCGCGGGGTCAGGCGCTCGGCGGCCAGCCCGAGTTCGAGCTGGAAGGCGTGCAGGGCGTCGAGCGCGCGGACGTCGTCCTCGTCGAACCCGACCACCAGCGTGCCGGCGGTCCGCAGCCCCACGGGCCGGCCGGCGGCGGCCTCGAGCTCGGCGGCGAAGGACGGCCAGCGCTGCAGCGAGGCCAGGCCGAGGAGCAGCAGCGGCTCCTCGCGGTAGCCGGCCTCGGTGACCGGCGCGAGCATCCCGGCCGCGGCGGCCGAGGCGCCGGTGCCGGGCGCGTCGTCGACCACGGTCACCGACAGCCCCCGGCGGGCGGCCTGCCAGGCGACCGCCAGCCCGATCAGCCCGCCCCCCGCGACGGCGACGTCGGTCACCGCCGCCGGCTCCCGAGCACCAGCGGCAGGGTGAGGACGACGGCGACCGCCAGCCCGACCAGCGACGCCGACCAGCCGTTGGCCGGGTCGATGCCCAGGTCGGCCTGCCGCGCCGTCCACCACGCCGTCCAGCCCGCGCCCGGGCCGGGGAGGTACGTGGGCAGGGTGAGCTGGTAGGCGACGAAGCCGGCCAGCCACGGCAGGAGCAGCAGCGGGCGGGCGGGCGCGGTCCCGGAGGTGTCCCAGCCGCCGCGCGGGGTGGTCCAGTAGGCCACGATCAGCACACCGGCCAGCGGCACGAACACCGCGCCGATGAGGAACAGGAACGGCTCGTAGGCGGTGACGTCGAAGGTCAGCGCGAGCAGCGTGGCGAGCACGCCGACGCCCAGGGCGAGCACCCGCCGGTCGAGCCGGGCGACGACGTTCTGCGCCGACACCGCCGTCGAGTAGAGGTTGGCGAAGGCCTCGTCGAGCTCGACGGCCACCAGCACGAGCACCGCCACCGCGCCCAGCGGCACGGCGAGCAGCGCGTCGATGACGTCGAGGCCGGAGCTGCCGTAGGCGGCCAGCGCGAGCACGCCGAGCACGAACATGAGCACGGTGGCCAGGCCGTAGCCGACCGCCGAGCCGACGCCGGCGGCGCGGGCGCTGCGCGCGTGGCGGGTGTAGTCGGCGGCCAGCGGCAGCCAGGAGACCGGCAGCGCGACGACGATGTCGGCGGCGGTCCAGAACGACGTCGCCCCGCCGCCCTCGATCGGCGGCAGCGGCTCGCGCAGCACCCCGACGAACAGGTAGGCGACGGCGGCCAGCGCGGCCCAGACGGCGTAGCGGGCCAGCACCCGGACGACGCCGAGGGGTTTGAGCGCCATCGCGGTGGCCAGCACCCCGGCGGCGACGACGAACGGCCAGCGCGGCGCGTCGAGCACCCGGGCGGCGGCCTCGGCGATGACGACGATCTCGAAGGTCGCCCAGCCGACGCACTGCACGAGGTTGAACGCCGTCGGCAGCCAGGAGGTGCGCCGGCCGAGCAGCCCGCGCAGCAGCACCATCCCGGGCACGCTCTCCCGCGCCCCGGCGGCGGCGACCAGGCCCAGCAGTGCCGACCCGATCGCCGCGCCGACGACGACGGCGGCTCCCGTGACCCACAGCGACCGTCCCGGCAGGACGACGAAGACCGCGGCCACGGGCAGCAGCACGCTGACGCCGAGGTTGGCCCACAGGCCCAGATTGGCCCCGAACCCGAGCGTGCGCAGCGGCGCCTGGTCGAGGGTGAGGGGCGCGTCGGTGCTGGTCGCGGAGGCTGAGGCTCGGACGTCGGTGCTCACGGCTGCTCCCTACGCCGGCATTACCCGGTCAGGTTCCAGCGGTCGGCGGCGCGCTCAGCCGCCCTCTCAGCCCGGTCGCCCCGAGCTCCCGCACATGGCGGGGCCCACTGTAGGCCCGGCGTAGGGTCGCCCGCCGTGCCGGTCGCCGAGCTGCCCTCCCGCCACCCCGACGCCTGGCGGGGCGCCACCACCTCCCCCTTCCTCGACGCCGTCCGCGACGGCACGCTCCCCGCCGGGGCCCTCGACACCTGGCTGGTGCAGGACGCGCACTTCGTCGCCGACCTGCTGCGCTTCCAGGCCCGGCTGCTGGCCCGCGCCCCGCGGCCGGCGCAGGCGGTCCTCGCCGGCGGCTGCGTCGCGCTGGTCGAGGAGCTGGACTGGTTCACCCGCGTCGCCGCCGAGCGGGGGCTCGACCTCGCCGTGCCGCGGCTGCCGGCCACCATCGCCTACGGGGACCTGCTGTACCGGCTCGACGCCGCCGACGTCGGGGTCGCGCTGACCGCGCTGTGGGCCGTCGAGCGCGCCTACCTCGACGCCTGGTCGACCGCGCGGCCCGGCGCTCCGCAGTACCGGCAGTTCGTCGAGCACTGGACCGTGCCGGGCTTCGCGGCCTACGTCGCCGCGCTGGAGGCGGCGGCCGACGAGGCCGGCCCGGCGGACGACGCCGTGTTCCTGGAGGTCGTGGCGGCCGAGACGGCGTTCTGGGAGACGGCGCTCCCGTGACCTCCCTCTCCGCCGGGCTGTGGGCCGGCAGCGCCGACCTGGCCGCCGCGGCGCTGGCGCACCCGTTCGTCACCGGCATCGCCGACGGGACGCTGCCGCGGGAGCGGTTCGCCGGCTACGTCGCCCAGGACGCGTTCTTCCTCGAGGCCTTCGCCCGCGCCTACGCCCTCGGGGTGGCGCACAGCCGCGACCGCGCGGCGCTGGAGGCGTTCGCCGACCTGCTGGCCGGCGTCCGGGAGGAGCTGCGGCTGCACGACGGCTACGCGGCGCAGTGGGGGATCGACCTGGCCGCCGTGACGCCGGCGCCGGCGACGCTCGCCTACACCGACTTCCTGCTGGCCACCGCGGCGCTCGGCGACGTCGGGGAGGTGGCTGCTGCGATGGCGCCGTGCATGCGGCTCTACGCCCACCTCGGCCGGGCGCTGGCCTCCCGTGCGACCGGGCCGTACCGGGAGTGGGTCGACACCTACGCCGACCCCGGGTTCGCGGAGCTGGCCGCCACGCTGGAGGCGCTGCTCGACCGGCTGGCCGCCGACACCCCGGCGGTGCGGCGGGCGTACCGGCGGGCCATGGAGCTCGAGCTCGGGTTCTTCTCCGCGGCCTGGGACCCCGCCGCCTGGGGTACCGTCGGCGGCCAGTGACACGGGGTGTCCGCCGGTCGGGCGGGCTGAGAAGACACCCGTCGAACCTGACCAGGTCATGCTGGCGGAGGGATGTCACGGCGTGGATGCCGCTGCGTTGAGTTCTGCCCGGTCGGCGCTGAGCGCCGCCGCCCCGCTCGTGCACTGCCTGACCAACACGGTGGTGCAGACGCTCACCGCGAACGCGCTGCTCGCCGTCGGCGCGGCGCCGGCGATGGTCGACGAACCGCTGGAGGCCGAGGGCTTCGCCGCCGTGGCCTCCGCGGTGCTGGTCAACCTCGGCACGGTGCACGAGCGGACCGCGCAGGCGATGCGGGTCGCCGTCCGCGGGGCCACGGCCGCGGGGACGCCGTGGGTGCTCGACCCGGTCGCCGTCGGCGGGCTGGCGTTCCGCACGGAGCTGGCCGCCGAGCTGCTCGGGTCGCGTCCCGCGGTGGTGCGCGGCAACGCGAGCGAGGTGCTGGTGCTGGCCGGCGCCGGGTCCGGCGGGCGCGGGGTGGACTCCACCGCGACCGCGGACGACGCGCTGGACGCCGCGATCGCGCTGGCCGGGCGCACCGGCGGGGTGGTCGCGGTGAGCGGGGAGGTCGACGTCGTCACCGACGGGTCGCGCACCGTGCGGGTGGGCGGCGGGTCGCCCCTGCTCACCCGCACCACCGGCGCCGGGTGCGCGCTCGGGGCGCTGGTCGCGGCCTACGTCGCCGTCACCGGAGACCCGCTGACCGGCGCGGTCGCCGCGCACGCGCACGTCGCGCTGGCGGCCGAGGCCGCGGCCGCGGTCGGCCCCGGGCCGGGGACCTTCGCGCCGCTGTGGCTCGACGCGCTCGACGGGGTCCGGGACCTCTCCGCCGCGCAGGTGACCGCGTGAGGCCGCCGCTGGACCCGACGCTCTACCTGGTCACCGACACCGCGCTGTCGGCACCGCGCACCGTGCCCGACGTCGTCCGCGCGGCGGTGGCCGGCGGGGTCACCGCGGTGCAGGTGCGCGACAAGACGGCGTCGCGGCGGGAGCTGTACGAGCTCACGCTCGCGGTGCAGGCGGTGCTGGACCCCGGCGTGGCCCTGTTCGTGAACGACGCGGTCGACGTCGCGCTGCTGGCCGGCGCCGACGGCGTGCACGTGGGCCAGGACGACCTGCCGCCGGCCGAGGTCCGCGCGCTCATCGGCCCCGACCGGCTGCTGGGGCTCTCCGCCGGGTCCGACGACGAGCTGGCGGTCGCGCTGGCACTGCCGCGGGGGACGGTCGACGTCGTCGGCATCGGGCCGGTGTGGACGACCCCCACCAAGCCCGACGCCGGCACCGGGCTCGGCCCCGAGGGGGTGGCCGCGCTGGCCGCGGCCGCCCGGGACGGCGGGCTGCGGTCGGTGGCCATCGGGGGGATCTCGGCCGAGCGGGCGTCGCAGGTCACCGGCGTCGACGGGATCTGCGTCGTCTCGGCGGTCTGCGCCGCGGCCGACCCCGCCGCCGCGGCGCGCGCGCTCCGGGCGGCCCGGTGACCGGGCGGGCGGGGGTGCCCGTCGCGCTCACCGTCGCCGGCAGCGACCCCAGCGGCGGCGCCGGCGTCCAGGCCGACCTCAAGACCCTCAGCGCGCTGGGTGTCTACGGCACGGCCGTGCTCACCGCGCTGACCGCGCAGAACACCCGCGGCGTCACCGGCGTGCACCCGGTGCCCGCGGCGTTCGTGGGCGAGCAGATCGCCACCCTGCTCGACGACGTGACCGTGCACGCCACCAAGACCGGGATGCTCGGCACCGCCGACGTCGTCCGGGAGGTCGCCGCGGCGCTGGCGTCCCGCGCGGCCGGGCCGGTGGTGTGCGACCCGGTCATGGTGGCCACCAGCGGGGACCGGCTGGTCGACGACGACGCGGTGGCCGCCGTCCGCGAGGTGCTGCTGCCGGTCACCGACCTGGTGACACCGAACGTGCCCGAGGCCGCCGCGCTGCTCGACGTGGCGCCGGCCACGACGGTCGACGAGCTGCCCGGGCAGGCGCGGGCGCTGCTGGAGCTCGGGCCCGGCGCGGTGCTGCTCAAGGGCGGGCACCTGGGCGGGAGCGAGAGCGTCGACGTGCTGGCGACGGCGGACGGCGTCGTCACGACCCGGCGGCCGCGGGTGGACACGACCGCGACGCACGGCACCGGCTGCACGCTGTCCTCGGCGATCGCCGCGCTGGTGGCCCGCGGCGTCGGCGGGCCGGGGGAGTGGGAGCCGGTGGTCGAGCAGGCCCGCGACCACCTGCAGCGGATGCTCGCGGCGGGGGAGTCGCTGGGGATCGGCTCGGGCCACGGCCCGGTGCACCACTTCGCCGGCATCTGGCCCGCCTGAGCCCGCGGGCCGTCGCGGGCTGCCCGGCCGGTGCCGGGCTCGACCTACGGTGGGCCCGTGCGGGTCATCGTCGTCGGCGCCGGCATCGGGGGCCTCACGCTGGCCCAGGCGTTGCACCGGGCCGGTGACGACGTCAGCGTCCACGACCGCGACCCCTCCGCCTCGGCCACCGGTGGCTACCGCCTGCACCTCGACGAGCGCGCCTGCGCCGCGCTGCGCCGTCACCTCCGCCCCGCGCACCACCAGGCCCTGCTGGCCAGTTCGGCGGGTCCCGGGGCGTTCCGCCGGCTCGCCGTCACCGACCACCGGTTGCGCGTGCTCGTGCTCGCGCGGCAGGACCCCTCGGGCGAGCGGCTGCTGATCGGGCGGGTCCCGCTGCGCCGGCTGCTCACCCACGGCCTGGACGGCGTCGTGCGCTTCGGGCAGGAGTTCACCGGCCACGAGGTGCACGCCGACGGCAGCGTCACCGCGCGCTTCGCCGACGGCAGCAGCGAGCGGGGCGACCTGCTCGTCGGTGCCGACGGCGTGGGCTCCCGGGTGGCGCGGGCCCTCGCCGGACGGCCCACCTCGACCCCGGTCGGCGTCACCGGGATCGCCGGTCGCACCCCGGTCGACGCGCGCACCCGCGAGCTCGTCCCCGACCTGCTGCGCGCGGGCCCGGCCCTCGCCTTCGCGCCCGACGGGGTGGGGGCCTTCCTCAGCCTGCACGACCCGGCCACGGTCCCCGCGGTGGACCCCGCGGCCTGCCGGGACGTGCCGGCCGACGTCGAGGCCCCCGGCGTGGTGTGGGGACTGCACGCGCTCGACCACCGCCTGCCCGGCGACGTGCGGGAGCGCGACCCGGCCGGCCTGGCCGAGCTCGTCACCGACCTGCTGCGGAGCTGGTCACCCGGGGTGCGGGCCCTGGTCGCCGCCGCCGACCCGGGCAGTCCGGCGTCCTTCCGCTTCTCCGCCGTCGACCCCGACGCCGACCTGACGCCGTGGCCGGCGGGTCCGGTGACCTGCCTGGGCGATGCCGTCCACGCCATGCCCCCGACCGGCGGCTCGGCCGCGGCCACCGCGATCCGCGACGCCGACCTCCTCGCCGGCCACCTGGCCGCCGTGCGCGCGGGGTCGACCACGCTGCCGCTGGCCGTGCACGACTACCAGCGGCAGATGGCCGCCTACGCCCCCGACGTCGTCCGCGGGTCCCTCGCGCCGCTGCGGTGGATGCGTGCGGCCGACCACCCGGCCGGGGGCCTCCTCGCCCGCGGCGCGCTGCCCGTCGCGGCGCTCGCCGCGCGCGCCTCCCGGTCGCTCCGGGGCCGCCACGGACGGGCGGGGTGAGGCGCGGAGCCACCGACGCGGCGACGCTCTCGGGAGCCGTCGTCAGATCGTGATGACACGGAGCGGGGGATGGGCGTCCGCGATCCGGTCGAAGTCCCTGTCCTGCGTCACGACCGGCAGGCCGTGTACGACCGCGGTGGCGGCGATCAGCGCGTCGGTGAGCCTGACGGTGCGGTGCACACCCGCCCGACGGCAGTCGACCACCAGCCGCGCCCAGGCACTCATGACCGCTTCGCTGACGGGGATCGGGTCGGCCTCCCGTGCCAGCGCCAGGGTGTCGGCCCGCCGCGCCAGGACCGTCTCGTCGACCGCGGCGAGGACGCCGAGTTCCAGCTCCCCGATCGTCACGACCGACACCGCCACGCGCTCCGGCAGGCGCCCGAGTGGCCTGGCCGCCTCCCGGGCGATGAACACCGACGTGTCGAGGAGTCCCGACGTCACAGGTCGGCCAGGGTCTCGCCGGCCAGCTCGTCGAGGTCCTCTCGCAACCCGGGGTCGGCGGAGCGGTGCTCCAACTGCTCCTGCAGGGCTGCCCCGGAGAGCCATCGGGTGCGAGCGCCGTGGGGGACGATGTCGGCGATCGGCTCCCCGCGCACGGTCAGCGTGACGCGTTCTCCCGCACGCACGGCGTCGATGATGCGGGCGGTGTGGTTGCGGAGGTCCCGGACACCGACGTCCATGTGCGACACCGTAGCACCACCGCCGTCCACCCTGCCCTCCTTGACGCGGCCGTGGCGGCCCGCGACCGTGCGGGCATGGCGACCGACCTGCCGCGTCCCGTCTTCAGTCGCTGCTACGAGCGGCTGAGCCCGCGGCTGGAGGAGGCCGGGATGGCCGACCTCCGCCGTGAGCTCCTCGACGGGGCGCGCGGCGGAGTGGTCGAGGTCGGGTGCGGCAACGGGCTGAACTTCGCCCACTACCCGGCGACGGTGGGCCGGGTGGTCGCGGTCGAGCCCGAGCCGCGGCTGCGCGCCGCCGCCCAGCGGGCCGCACGGGCAGCGGACGTCGACGTCGAGGTCCGCGCCGGCACCGCCGCGGAGCTGTCGCTGCCGGACGCCTCGGTCGACGTCGCCGTCCTCTGCCTCGTGCTGTGCAGCATCGCCGACCGCGCACGGGCACTGCGGGAGCTGCGCCGGGTCCTGCGTCCGGGCGGCGAACTGCGCTTCCTCGAGCACACCGTGGCCGAGGACCGGCGGCTGCGCGCCGTCCAGCGGGTGGCCGACGCGACCGTCTGGCCGCTCCTGGCCGGCGGCTGCCACACGGCCACCGACCAGGTCGGCGACATCGAGGCGGCGGGCTTCACCGTGGCCCGGGTCCGCCGGTTCGACTTCCCGCCGGCGCGGGTCCGGGCGCCGGCCAGCCCGCACGTGCTGGGGACGGCGGTGGCCTGACCGGTCCGGCGGCGGTGTGCGCACCGGCCCGGTCCCCCGCCGCGGAACGCTGCGCCGGCGCACCCGTCGGGCCCGGACGCCGGGGTCAGCCGGCCGCCGGGCCGAACAGCCGGTCCAGCCGGTAGCGGACGACGGCGAGGGCGTCGTCCACCGTGCGCTGCCGGCCCAGCACGCTGCTGACCAGGCCGTTGGTCAGCGCCAGCAGGCTCACCACCTCGATCCGCGGGTCGGCGTCGGCGGCCACCTGGCCGTCCGCCACGGCCCGGCCGACGACGCCGGTCAGCCACCGCTCCAGCGCGTCGGGCGCGTAGCGGCCGTCGACCGCCTCGGCCGGGTCGGTGAGCCCGGCCGCGTAGTAGGCGGTCCAGGCGAGCTGGTCGGCGCGGCTGTCGTCGTCCGTGGGCAGGATCGCGCCGAGGACGACCTCCAGCACCGTCCGTGGCGGGAGGCCGGTGCCCAGCACCGCGGCACGCTCCCGCACGCGCCGGTCGAGTCGCGCGGCCAGCTCGGTGATGCCCGAGGCCATGAGGGTGGCCTTGTCGGTGAAGTAGTACTGGACCACCCGCAGCGACACGCCCGCCTCCGCGGCGACCTCGCGCATCGACACCGCCTGCAGCCCGCGGGTGCTCGCGATCCGCAGCAGCGCGGCGGTCAGCTCCCGCCGCCGCTCGTCGTGGTCGACCCGCCGGGGCACCGCACCTCCTTCGGGATACACGTGTACCGAAACCTGTGGTACGACTGTATCCCGACACTGACCGAGGAGGCAGCCGTGGCCGTCCTGACCGCCCGTTCCGGAGACCTGCAGATCGCCTACGAGGGAGTCGGCGAGCCCGACGGCGAGCCGCTCCTGCTGGTCATGGGCCTGGGCGCCCAGATGGTCGGCTGGCCCGACGGGTTCTGCGCCGAGCTGACCGCGCGCGGCTTCCGCGTCGTCCGGTTCGACAACCGCGACGTCGGCCTGTCCACCCACCTCGACGGACCGGGGCCGAGACGTGCGTGGTCCCGGGTGCCGGCCGCCTACACGCTGTCGGACATGGCCGGCGACGCGGTCGCGGTGATGGACGCCGTCGGCTGGCCGGCCGCGCACGTCGTCGGCGCCTCGCTCGGCGGGATGATCGCCCAGCTGCTCGCCGTCGAGCACCCCGACCGCGTGCTGTCGCTGACGTCGATCATGTCCACGCCCGCACCGCGGATCGGCCGGATGCGCGCACGGACGACGCTCGCGCTGGTCCGGAAGGCCACGCGGCTGAGCAAGCAGCAGGGCCGGCCGACGACCCCCGAGGCGATGGCCGACTTCATGGTCGCCGTGCAAGAGGTCACCGGTTCCCCCGGCTACCCCACCGACCGCGAGGACCACCTGGCGATGCTGCGGGTGGCCATGGCCCGCGACGACCAGGGGCTCACCGGCCCGGGCGCCAAGCGGCAGCAGGCGGCGGAGCGGGCCGCCCGCGACCTGCGCGCCGAGCTGGCCGCCGTCCGGGTGCCGACCCTGGTCGTCCACGGCGACGGCGACGTGGTGATCCGCCCGGAGGGCGGCCAGGCGACGGCGGCCGCGGTGCCGGGCGCGCGGCTCGTCGTCCACCGGGGGATGGGTCACGAGCTGCCCCGCGCGCTGTGGCCGGCCCTGGCCGACGACGTCCGCGCCACCGCCGACCGGGCGACCCCACGGCCCGGACGCCCGGACGGCGAGGCCGCGGGGACCCGGAGCTCCTCGTGAGGTCCGTCCTGGTCACCCTCGTCCTCGCCCTGGCGGTCGGCGGGCTCGCCGCCGCGGTCGTCCACCCGACCGCGCCGCAGGAGCCGTGGCGCCGCCGCCTGGTCCGGCTGGTGCCGCTGTCCCTCGTGATGGGTGCCGTGCTCGCGAGGTGCAGCGCCGGGGCCTGAGGAGATGCCCGGTCGCTGGCCTGCCGGCGTGCGACGCTGGTTGACTCGGTGGATGGTCTCGCCGATCCCCGAGCCGGAGCCCGTCATCGACCCGACCGAGCCGGTGCCCGACGACCCGGGCGAGCTGCTCCCGGACGCCCCCGAGCCGCTGCCGCCCGCGCCGGTCGAGCCGACACCCGACGACCCCGGCGGCGACCCGGGCGGTGTGCCCGAACCCGCCTGAGGTCCCGGCGGCCCCGGTGGGGAGGGGCGCTCGGCCCGTGACGAGACCGGGCCGTCGACTCGCGCCGAGGTCAGAGAACGGTGAGGTGGTCCTCGGTGGCGCCGTGGACGGTCTCCAGGGACAGCGTCCGGTCGAACGTCACGAACCTCCCGTCGTGGGCCACCGCCAGGGCGAGGAGATAGGCGTCGGTCACCTGACGAGAGCCGTGCAGCCGGGAGCGGTCGACCACCTGCCCGTCCAGGAGGCTGACGTCGCAGGGCCAGAACGCGTGGTGCCGGCCCCTCCGGGCCAGCGCGAGCAGCTCGACCGCCTGCGCGGGGGGCACGGGACTCGGGTACCGCGGCTGGCTGATGATTCGCACGAACCCGTTCTCGGTGATGGGACACGACGCCCAGCCCGCTTCCACCTCGCTGTCCAGCCACTCGCCGGCCCGGACGTGGTCGACGTGGTCACTGTCGAGGAGGGCCAGGAGGACGTTGACGTCGAGCAGTGCCCGCCTCACTCGCCCTCGTCCTCGCGCAGCTGGTCGATGAGCGCGTTCGACACGGCCGGGCCACGGTGCGGGAGAGGGGTGAACCCGTGTCGAGCGGTCACCGGCTCGGCGGTCGGGCGGTGCGTGCCGGTCAGAGCCTGACGAGCGAGGTCCGAGAGCACGTCGCCGACGGTCCGCCGTTCCCGTCGAGCCCGGTCGCGGACGGCCAGGAGCACGTCGTCGTCGATGCTCAACGTGGTGCGCACGCATCAGATGCTAGTGCACCACCCACGCCATCGAGTTGGCGTCGCCGGTCCCCGGACGGCGACGGGTGAGGGCCTCAGCCCGTGACGAGACCGAGCAGCAGGTGGGCGTTCAGGCCGATGATCATCGCGGCCACGACCGCCCCGACCGCGGTGGTGACCCGCCGGTTCACCCAGCCGCCCATCAGGTCGCGGCGGCTGGTCAGCCACAGCAGCGGCACCAGGGCGAACGGGATGCCGAAGCTGAGCACGACCTGCGACCACACCAGCGCCGTCGTCGGGTCGCCGCCGAGCACCAGCACCGCGAGCGCGGGGGCGAGGGTGATCAGCCGCCGGGCGAGCACCGGGACGTGCCGCTTGAGGAACCCGGCCATCACCACCTGCCCGGCGTGGGTGCCCACCGACGACGACGCGAAGCCGCTGGCCAGCAGCGCGACCGCGAAGGCGAGCGCGGCGCCGGTGCCGAGCCGGTCGCCGAGGCCGGCGTGCACGCCCTCCAGCGAGGTCGCCTGGCCGCTGCTGCCGGTGAACAGCTGCGCGGCGATCACCAGCATCGCGGCGTTGACCAGGCCCGCGAGCCCCATGGCGAGCAGGACGTCGAGGCGCTGGGCCCGCAGCAGCCGGCGCCGTCCCTCGTGCGTGCGGCCAGCGGTGACGACGTCGCCGTAGCGGCCCGGCGTGAGCGCCGAGTGCACGTAGATGACGTGCGGCATGACCGTGGCGCCGAGGATGCCGGTGGCCAGCACCAGGCTCTCCGGCCCGTCGAAGGCGGGCACCATCCCCCCGGCGACGCCGCCGAGGTCGACGCCGGAGCCGACCAGCGTGTAGCCGAAGCCCAGCCCGATGACCAGCAGCAGCCCGGTGATGACCCGCTCGAAGGGCCGGTGCCCGCGTGACTGCGCCCCCAGCAGCACGAAGGCGACGACGGCGGTGATCAGCCCGCCGATGGGCAGCGGCACCCCGAACAGCAGGTTGAGCGCCACCGCGCCGCCGACGATCTCGGCCAGGTCGGTGGCGATGGCGACCGCCTCGGCCTGCAGCCACAGGCCCCAGGTGACCGGCCGGGGCAGCCGCTCGCGGCACAGCGTGGCCAGGTCGCGGCCGGTGGCCAGGCCCAGCTTGGCGGTGAGGCTCTGGATGAGCATCGCCATGAGGTTGGCCGCGACGATCACCCACAGCAGCGTGTAGCCGAACGAGGCGCCGCCGGAGAAGTTGGTGGCGAAGTTGCCGGGGTCGACGTAGGCGACGGCGGCGACGAACGCCGGGCCGAGCAGCGGCCAGACCCGCCGCCGTCCGGCCGGTGCCGGCGACGGGCGGGGCGTGCCGACCAGCGTCGTTGGCAGGACGGCGGCCTCGGTCTTGGACAGGTACACGGGGGCCTCACAGGGGACGCGGCAGGGGACGGGGGAGGGGCGTACTCCGGGTCTGCCCACCGCGGGTGTCACGGGCGGGCCAGGCGGTGGCCCCTGCGGGCCGAGGTGAGCCTGGCCTCAGGCGCCCCGGGGCCGCGGCGCGTGCCGGGGCCCCGGGGAGCACTCAGGCCGCCGGGACGACGAGCCCGGCCGTGGCCGTGCGCGCCGTGGTGAACCGCTGCGTGACGTCGGCCCAGTTGACGACGTTCCACCAGGCCTTCACGTAGTCGTTCTTCACGTTGCGGTACTGCAGGTAGAACGCGTGCTCCCACATGTCGAGCATCAGCAGCGGCACGAGACCGACGGCGAGGTTGCCCTGGTGGTCGTGGAGCTGGCAGATGATGAGCTTTTGGCCCACCGAGTCCCAGGTGAGGATCGCCCAGGCCGAGCCCTGCACCCCGTTGGCGACCGCGGTGAAGTGCGCCTGGAAGGCCTCGAACGACCCGAACTGGTCGTCGACGGCCGCGGCCAGCTCACCGTCGGGGCGGTCGCCGCCGTCCGGGCTCATGTTGGGCCAGAACACCGAGTGGTTGACGTGCCCGGCGAGGTTGAACGCCAGGTTCTTCTCGTACAGGTTGGCCGCCCACAGCCCGTCGCCCTCCCGCGCCTCGGCGAGCTGCTCCAGCGCCGTGTTGGCCCCGGTGACGTAGGTCTGGTGGTGCTTGTCGTGGTGCAGCTGCATGATCTCGCCGGAGATGTGCGGCTCCAGTGCCCCGTAGTCGTAGGGCAGGTCGGGGAGCACGTACTCGGGCATGGGGTTCCCTCCGTCGGGGCCGGCTGTGACGTCCGACGTCCTGCCCGGCCGGGGTGTCACGCCCGGGCCGACCCGTGGCCCCCGCGGGCCAGCGCTGCCGGTCAGCCGCCGCTCAGCCGCCCGTGAGGCGGCGGGCGCGCTCCACCAGCGCGTCGATCCGGCGGGCGTGGGCGCCGCGCCGGTGAACCCGCCCGCACCGGGTGCAGCGGGAGAAGTCCGCCGCCGTGCGGCGGGTGCCGGGCTCGAGCCGGTCGGCCACCTCCGCGGCGTCGACGGTGGCCTAGATGACTGATTCCAAGGGGTCAGTGGTCGTAGGCGAGTAGCGATCTGCGGACGGATTGGCCGGTGTGGTCGTTGTGCCAGATGACCGCGGTCAGGGCCAGCAGGCGCTGCAGCACCCGGATCAGGACGCCGGCTGGGGTGTGGCCGCCGTGCAGTTCGAGGTCGAGCTGGCCTGTGAGGGTGTCGAAGACCGACTCGATGGTCTGGCGCAGCGGTTTGAACACCGATGCGCCGGGCCGGTCGGGTTCTCCGCGGCGGGGGCGGCGCAGCAGCCTCAGCCCGGCGTCGGCCAGCTCGGCTTCGAAGCGGCGGCCGTAGTCGTGCTTGTCGGTGATGAGGATCTGTCCGGCATGGCCGGCGAGGAGGGCGGGGTCGGCGCCGAGCAGGTCGAGCAGCACCTGGCGTTCGTCGGCTTTGGCGCCGGAGAGGGCGAAGGCGACCGGCAGTCCGTGCAGGGTGGCGATCAGGTGCAGCCGCAGCCCCCAGAAGTAGCGGGTGTGGCTGGCGCAGTAGCCGTACTCGGCCCAGCCGGCCAGCTCCGAGCGGCGGACCGCTTCCCGGGAGCGGGCGCATTCGATCGGCGTGGAGTCGATGACCCACACGTCATCGGCCCACAGGCTGGTGTCGGTCGCCAGGGCCCGGATCAGCCAGATCACGGTGCCGGCGAGGCGGCGCAGCCGCTTGTTGTAGCCGGGCTGGTGCGGCAGGTAGGGAAACAGCGGGCGCAGCTGCTGGCCGGCGAACCGCAGCCAGCGGGCCTCGCTGGTGAACCCCAGCAGCGCCTGCAACACCGCCAGGGTCACCAGCTCGGCATCGCTGAGCCGGGGAGCGATGCCCACCGCCGGGCGCCACGGGAGCCGCTGCGGCGCGGCCTTCAGCAGGTCATCGGTGCGGGCATACAGTGCCGTGGCGAGGGTGTCCAGGTCGGCGTCCACGAGGGCCTCCCGGCTCGACGTTGGGTTAGCAACGCCAAGCCTGAACACCCTCGCCCGTGATCACACCGGTTTCAGCCCGAACCCCTTGGAATCAGTCATCTAGGTGCCGTTGCACGTGGAACCGGGTGAGCGGGGCCGGCGCCGGGCGGAACCGGTCGAGCACGGTGAGGACCCCGCTGCCCCTCCCACGGGCGAGCTCGCGGCGGGCCCCTGCAGCGGGGCCGCCGCGGTCCTGGGTGAGCAGCACCCGGTCCTCGGCGACGGCGACGGCGACGGCGACGGCGACCAGCTCGGTGTCGTCGGCGTCCGGGGCGCGCCTCCGGCGGCCAGGCGGTGCCCGGGCCGAGCACGACCCCGGTGCGTCGGTACGCGCTCGACGGCGGTGAGCTCGTCCTCCGCCCGCCGGTGGTCGAGACGCCAGGAGGGCGCGTCGCCCACGAGCTGCGCTGGCGGCGCGAGAGCTGAGCCGGCAGCGGCGTCCTGCCGGCCGCGGATCCCGGGCCGAGGGGTCGGACGGCGGCAGGGTGGGCATGCCCACCGGGACCGTCCGCGTGCGACCCCGGGAGCTCCCGTGACCCTGCCCACCGTCCGTCCCCTCGCCCTCGTCACCGGCGCCTCCAGCGGCATCGGGCTGGAGCTGGCCAAGCAGTTCGCCGAGCACGGCTACGACCTGGTGGTCGCCGCCGAGGACGCCGAGCTCGACGCGGCCGCCGAGCAGCTGCGCGGGATGGGCGCCGCCGTCTCCCCGGTCCGCGGCGACCTGACGCGCTACGAGGACCGCGAGGTGCTGGTGGCCGCCGTCCGCGGCTCGGGCCGGCCGCTCGCCGCCGCCGCGATCAACGCCGGCGTCGGTGTCGGCGGGGCGTTCACCGACACCGACCTCGACGCGGAGCTGGGCATCGTGGCGCTCAACTGCGGCTCGACGGTGCACATCGCCAAGCGGGTGGCGCAGGACATGGCTGCCGCGGGCGAGGGCCGGATCCTGTTCACCTCCTCGGTGGCCTCGCAGGCGCCGCAGCCGTTCCAGGCCGTGTACGGCGCGAGCAAGGCGTTCGTGCAGCACCTGGCGCTGTCGCTGCGCGAGGAGCTCTCCGACCGCGGGGTCAGCGTCACCGCGCTGCTGCCCGGGCCCACCGACACGGAGTTCTTCGACCGCGGCGACCTCACCGACACCCGCCTGGGCGCCATGGACGCGAAGGACGACCCGGCGCTGGTGGCCCGCCAGGGCTACGAGGGGCTGATGAAGGGCGAGGCGTCGGTCTTCGCCGGATCGCTGGCCAGCAAGGCGATGGGCCGGCTGTCGGCCCTGACGCCGGGCAACGTGGCCGCCAAGCTCAACCGGAAGATGGCCGAGCCGGGCTCCGGGGAGAGCTGAGCCGCCGCCCGGGACGGCCGGCCCGTGGAGCCGCTGCCCGTCGAGGTGCGCGCCGGACCGCTGCTGCTGCGGCCGTGGCGGGCCGGTGACGCCGGCGCCGTCCGCGCCGCGCTGACCGACCCGGCCACCGACGTGTGGAGCAACCCCGGCCGGGTCCGCTCCACCGCGGACGCCGAGGTCTGGGTGGCCCGCCGGGCCGACTGGAGCAGCGGCACCCAGGCCGCGTGGGCCGTCGTCGATGCCGCGACCGGGGACCTGCTCGGCTCGCTGTCGCTGCACGCGATCGACGTCTGCCAGGGCAACGCCGAGGTGGGCTACTGGGCGGTGCCCGCCGCCCGCGGCCGCGGGCTGACCGCCCGTGCCGTCGACGCCGCCTGCCGCTGGGGCTTCGCCACCCTGCCGGTGGACCGGGTCGAGCTCGTGCACGCCGTCGACAACCCCGCGTCGGGGCGGGTGGCCGAGAAGGCCGGCTTCACCGTCGAGGGGCGGCTCCGCCAGTCGCACCGGTACGGCGACGGGGTCAAGCGCGACGAGCTGCTGTGGGCTCGGCTGGCCGACGACGACGTCCCCGACCTCGCCCGGTCTTGACATCGGGACGCCTGACATCTGAGATGTCAGTCGTGACCGCACCACTGGCCCCGGTCGGACGGGTGCTGCTGCGCGACCAGGCACTGGCGCGCATCCGGGCGGCCATCGTCAGCGGTGAGCTGCCGCCCGGGAGCGTGGTGAAGGACGCCGCCCTCGCCGCCCGCCTGGGCCTGTCGGTCGCCCCCGTCCGGGCCGCGCTGGCCCGGCTGGCCGACGAGGGGCTGGTCGAGGCCAAGCCGCAGAGCCACACCCGGGTCACCCCGCTGCGGCCGCGGGAGGTGCGCGACGCCGCCGTCGTCGTCCGGGCGATGCACGAGCTCGCCGCCCGCGAGGGGGCCGGCCGGGCGACCGCGGACGACGTCGCCACGATGCGCGCGGCCAACGAGCGGTTCGCCGCCGCCGTGGAGGCCGGTGACCTCGACGCCGCGCTGGCCGCCGACGACGACCTGCACGCCGTGCTGCTCGACCGCGCCGGCAACACCGCGCTCACCGCGACCGTCGAGCGCCTCACCCCGGCGATCCGCCGGCTGGAGCGGGCCCGCTTCGCCGCGGCGCACGGCCGGGGGTCCGTCGCCCTGCACGACCGGCTCGCCGACGCCTGCGCCACCTCCGACGTCGACGCCGCCGTCGCGACCACCCGCGAGATCTGGACGGCGCTGCTGTCCGAACTGGAGGAGACCGATGACGACGCTGGCTGACTTCCCCCGGCACCCGCTGCTGTTCGGCCCCTCGCCGGTGCACCGGCTCGACCGGCTGACCGCGCACCTCGGCGGCGCCGCCGTCTGGGCCAAGCGGGAGGACTGCAACTCCGGCATCGCCTACGGCGGCAACAAGACCCGCAAGCTCGAGTACCTCGTCGCCGACGCGCTCGCCCAGGGCTGCGACACGCTGGTCTCCATCGGCGGGGTGCAGAGCAACCACACCCGCCAGGTGGCCGCCGTCGCCGCGCACGTCGGACTGTCCTGCGTGCTGGTGCAGGAGAGCTGGGTGGACTGGCCCGACGCCGTCTACGACAAGGTCGGCAACATCCTCATCAGCCGGTTGGCCGGTGCGGACGTGCGGCTGGTGAAGGCGGGCTTCGGCATCGGGTTCAAGGAGAGCTGGGAGGCCGCGCTCGCCGGGATCGAGGCGCGCGGCGGCCGGCCCTACGCCATCCCGGCCGGCGCCAGCGACCACCCGCTGGGCGGGCACGGCTTCGCGAACTGGGCGCTGGAGGTGGCGCAGCAGGAGTCCGAGCTGGGCGTCTTCTTCGACACCGTCGTCGTCTGCTCGGTCACCGGGTCGACGCAGGCCGGGATGGTCGCCGGGTTCGCGCTGCTCGAGGAGCAGGGCGGCCGGCCGCGACGGGTGCTCGGGGTCGACGCGAGCGCCCAGCCGGCCGAGACCCGCGATCAGGTGCTGCGCATCGCCCAGCGGACGGCGCGGGCCATCGGCGTGCGGCGGGAGCTCACCCTCGACGACGTCGAGCTCGACGAGCGCTTCCACGGCGGCGTCTACGGCATCCCGGACCAGGCGACCATCCGCGCGATGGAGACCGCCGCCCGCACCGAGGGGATGGTCACCGACCCGGTGTACGAGGGGAAGTCGATGGCCGCGGTGCTCGACCTGGTCGGCCGCCGCGAGATCGAGCCGTCGTCGACCGTGCTCTACGCCCACCTCGGCGGCCAGCCCGCGCTCAACGGCTACAGCGCGCTGTTCTCCTGAGCGGGGGCGCGGGTGCAGGAAGCCGCGCAGCGTGTCGGCCACCCGGCCGGGCGCGGTGCTCGTGGCGACGTGCGTCTGCCCCTCCCACACGACCCGCTCGGCGTCGGGGAGCGCGGCCGCCAGTGCCTCCGTGGTGGCCGGCACCGGGTCCCAGGTGTCCGCGCCCTGCGCCAGGAGGGTGGGCACCCGGACGGCGGCCCAGCGCGAGACGTCGGTGCTGTCGGCGACGAGGGCCTCCAGGTCGTGCAGGTGCCCGCGTGCCGAGCGCCGCCGTCAGTCCGCACGCGGGGCCCCGAGCAGCCCGGCCGCGCTGCCCGGCAGCCGGTCGAGCGCGTCGGCGATCCGCCGTTCCTCGAAGGAGAAGTGCGACTCCACGATCGCGGCGAGCCCGTCGAGCTCCCCGGCCAGCCGCGGCGAGGTGCCCTCGGCGGCCAGCTCCTCCACCCGGGCGAGGATCCCGGCGATCCACCCGTGGTCCTCGGCCATCTTGGCCAGCACCGGCGCCAGCTCGGGGAAGCGCTCGGCGAGCGCGGGGAAGGCGCCGGCGTCCTCGCCGGTGTGGTGGGCGGTGAGCGCGGCGCAGAAGGCCAGGCAGTGGGCCGGCAGCGTGCGGCGGACGTCGGCGGGGGCGCCGCCGGCCGCCGCCGCCCGCAGCGCGCGCAGGTCGGCGCGCAGGGCGTCGTGGATGCGCTGCAGCTCCTCGCCGAGGGCGACCGGCCGGGCGGCCGCCGTCACCGGCGCTCCAGGGCGACGACCGGCAGCACCCGCGTCGTCCCTTCCTGGTAGGCGGTCCAGCCCGGGTCCGCCGCCGCGGCGCGGGCGAAGGCGGCGTCGCGCTCGGGCCCCTCGAGGACGACGGCCCGGGCGGTCCAGGTCGACGTCCCGTCCTCGACGGTCACGTGCGGGTCGGCGAGGAGGTTGGTGAACCACTGCGGGTGGTCCGGCGCGCCGCCGGCCGAGGCGATGACCAGGGCGCGGCCGCCGTCGTCGGTCAGCCGGCCGACCGGGGTGGTGTGCAGGCGTCCGGTGCGGGCGCCGGTGGTGGTGAGCAGGAGGAGCGCGGCGCCCTCGAAGGGAGGGCCGACGCGGCCGCCGCGGGCGCGGAAGGTGTCGATGACGTGCTGGTCGAACGGGGAGGGCACGGGTGTCCTGTCCGGGAGGAGGGTGCGGCAGGCGCCGCGGGGGAGGCGGGGACAGGACGACGCCGGCGGGCCACGGGCCCGCCGCGGGCTCACCCGGCGGCCGGGGACCCGATCCGTGCGCGGCGCGAGGCCGACCCGGCAGTCACGGGCGGGGACGCTAGCGGTCGCGGGCAGGGCGGGCAACGACCGCCGCGGAGAACGCCCGGCCCCCGGTGCGCAGGCCCGCACCGATCAGCCGGCGGAGCGCGACGATCGCGGCCGCGGTGGCCAGCGAGCTCCAGGTCGGCTCGGCGGCCAGCCGGAGCAGCCCGGCGGCCAGCAGCAGGTCGAGCAGGACGCCGAGTGCCAGCGCCGGACGGCGGGTGGCGGCCAGCGCGACCGCGCCGGCCACGAGCGCCAGCGCGCTCACGACCAGGGCCAGAACGCCCGGGAGCGCGCCCAGGCCGGTCACACGGTCCGCCCGGGGGAGTCCGGTGCCGCGGGGTCCGGGACCCGCTGGCCGCCCTCCTCGGCCACCTGCCGCCGCTCCTCGGCGATCTCCTTGGACAGGAAGTAGTTCAGCGCCGTCCGGATCGCCGCGACCGCGGCCAGCTGGCCGAGCTCGCGGAAGCTCGGCGCCACCGCCGTCCGCAGCACGTCGCTGGCCAGCTGGAACTCCAGTCCGAGCGCCAGGAACCGGCCCAGGGTCAGCCGCACGGGCACGAACGCCCGCGACCCGCCGCCGCGCACGCCCGCCCACACGAACCGGGCGAAGGCCCACACCGCGCCGACGAGGATGACCGCGGCCCCGCAGGCCTCGACGACGGTGACCAGGACGCCGACGGCCTCGGCGAGCAGCTCCTCCACGGCAGCGGCCCTACCCGCGGCGACGCCGGGTCACAGCGGAACGGCGAGGCCCTCCGGCGGCGGCGCGTCCAGGGCGGCCCGGACGTCGTCCCGCCAGGGCGCCAGCCCGGCCCCGGCCAGGACGACGTCGCGCACCAGCGCGTGCCACCGGCCGACCGCACGCACCATCCCGTGCCCGCCGGGCAGGGTGAACCGAGCGACCCGCACCCCCGCCGCGGCCGCCCGGACGGCGAAGTCGGCCGACAGCCGCGCCGGCACCCACCGGTCGCCGCGGCCGTGGGCGAGCACGACGGTGCGCCCGCGCAGGTGACCGACCGGCTCGCCCGGCGGCGTCCACGGCGCCAGCCCGCAGACGGCGGCGACCGAGGGGTCGTTCCCGGCCCGCAGCACCGCCCGGCCGCCCATCGAGTGCCCGACCAGCACCACCGGGACGTCGCCGTGCCGCTCGCGCACCCGGTCGAGCGCCCAGCGGACGTCGGCGTGCGCGTCGGCGGCGATCCCGTTCCAGCCGGCCACCCGGTAGCGCAGCAGGTAGGTCTCCACACCCCGGCCGGCCGCGGCCCGTGAGACGGCCTCCTGGATCGCCCGCATCCGGATCAGCGACAGCGCCCGCTCGCGCGGCGGCTCGACGCTGGCCACGGTGCCGCCGTGGGCGAAGACCGCGACCGCCCGCGTGGGGGCGGTGGCCGGGGTGTGGTCGAGCGCGGGGACGCGGGCCGCGGCGGTCACGGAGCGGTCAGCGGCGGCGGCCGCCGCGCAGGCGGGCGCGCGCCCGGTCGCCGAGGTCGCCGGCCTGCAGCAGGGCACGGCTCACCGGGTTGGGCCCGCGGCGCTGCTCCAGCGCCTGCCCGACGCGGCGCAGCAGCCCGGTGGCCAGCGGCACCAGGACGGTCACGACGAACCAGACGCGCAGCCGGCGGGTGAGGAACAACCACATGGTGCGGCCCTGTGCCCGGCTCCGGGACGGCGCAACCACTCTCGCTCGGGAGCGACCGCCGCTCAGTCCGGGTCCGGTGCCAGGCGGACGACCATCTTCCCGGTGTTGGCGCCCTTCAGGAGGTCGAGGAAGGCGGGGACGGCGTTGTCCAGCCCCTCGTACACGGTCTCGCGGACGACGAGCTCACCCGAGCGGATCCACCCCGACACCGTCCCGGTGAACTCGCCGTGCAGGTCGGTGTGGTCGCTGACCAGCAGGCCGGTCACCGCGAGGCGCTTGGCGATCATCAGCGAGCTGAAGTTCCGCGGCCCGGAGACCGTCTCGGTCGCGTTGTAGGAGGAGATGGCGCCGCAGATCGTCGTCCGGCCGTGCAGGTGCATCGCGCCGAGCGCGGCGTCGAGGTGCTCGCCGCCGACGTTGTCGAAGAAGACGTCGATGCCGTCGGGCGCGGCCTGCGCGAGCAGGTCCCGCACCGGCCCGTCGTGGTAGTCGAAGGCGGCGGTGAAGCCGATCTCGCGCAGCCAGGCGACCTTCTCCGGGGTGCCGGCGCTGCCGATCACCGCCGAGGCGCCGCGCAGCCGCGCGAACTGCCCGACCGCGCTGCCGACGGCCCCGGCCGCACCGGAGACGAACACCGCGTCGCCCTCGCGGAAGGCGGCCACCCGGAACAGCCCGGCCCAGGCGGTCAACCCCGGCATGCCGAGGATGCCGAGGGAGTAGGTGAGCGGCAGGTCCTCCGTGGCCGGCAGCTGCCGGACCGCGCGGGCGTCGAGGACGGCGACGTCGCGCCAGGCGGCGTCGGTGAGCACGAGCGCGCCCACGGGGACGTCGGGGGAGCGGGACTCGACGACCCGGCCGACGGCGCCCCCCTTCATCACCTCGCCGACCTCCCACGGCGCCGCGTACGACGGCCCCAGGCGCATCCGCCCGCGCATGTAGGGGTCGACCGACATGGCGACCATCCGCACCACCACCTGGCCCTCGGCAGGATCGGGGTGCTCGACCTCGACCAGCGCGAAGTCCTCGGGGGTGGGCTCGCCGTGCGGGCGGTTGGCGAGGTGCCACTCGCGGGCGGTCACGGGCACGGGGCGCCTCCTGCGTCGTCGGGTCGTGCTGCCACCGGGGACGGTCGCACGCCGCACCCGGGACGGCCACCGTCCCGGTGTCGTGTCCGTGCCGGGAGCGCCCGGGCGAGCACGTCACGGTCACGCGGCCGGCTCCGGCTGCGGCTCCGGCTGCGGCTGCGGCTGCGGCTGCGGCTGCGGTGAGGCACTCCTCGATGCTCCGGCGACCGCCGGCCACGGCGACGAGCCGCTCGAGGCCGGGCCGGGCCGGGTCGGCGCGCTCGCTCGCCGCGGAGCGCGGTCCCCGCCGAGGTCCACCGATGAGTTCCGCCGGACGGGCCGGTCTGCCAGCACGTACCCCCTCGAGCCACCGACTGGAGACCCGGCATGACCACTCCCGCACACCCCGGCCGCACGCTGTTCGTGAACATGCCCGTGGCGGACCTGGAGCGCAGCAAGGCGTTCTTCGCGGAGCTCGGCTTCGGCTACGACCCGGTGTTCACCGACGAGACCGCCGCCTGCATGCCGGTCGGGGAGCACGCGTTCGTCATGCTGCTCAGCCGCGAGAAGTTCGCGGAGTTCTCGACGCTGCCGATCGCCGATCCCACCACCCACGCGCTGGCGCTGTACTGCTTCAGCGTGTCCTCCCGCGAGGAGGTCGACGCGGTCAGCGCCGCTGCGCTCGCGGCGGGCGGCGCCGAGGCGGACGGCGCGGAGGACTTCGGCTTCATGTACTCACGCAGCTTCTTCGACCTCGACGGCCACGGCTGGCAGGTCATGTGGATGGACCCGGCGGCACTGGCGCAGGGCCCCGAGGCGTTCGCGGCCTCCGTGCAGGACGCCGACGCCCGCGCCTGACCCGCTCCCACCCGCACGTGCGCCGTCGTCCCGACGTCCCGCAGGGGACCGGCCACCGAGCCGGTCCCCTGCGGCGTCAGCCCGGTCGACGGGCGGCAGTCAGCAGAGTGCCTCGGCGATCGCCCGGACGGTGGCCGCGGAGCGGGAGCCGGATCGACCGGCGGTCAGCGCCCGTGCAGCTCCTCGGCGAGCATCACGAGGATGCCGCTGGGGCCGCGGACGTAGGTGAGCCGGTAGGCGTCGCCGTAGGTCGCCACGCCCCGCAGTGGGTGGCAGCCGTGCCTCGCGGCGATCGCGAGGGCCTCGTCGAGGTCGTCGACCGAGAAGGCGACGCGGTGCATGCCGATCTCGTTGGGCCGGGTGGGCTCGGTCTCGATCGCGTCGGGGTGGACGTACTCGAAGAGCTCGAGGCGACCGTGGCCGTCCGGCGTCTGGAGCACGGCGACGTCGGCGTGGTTGCCGTCGAGGCCGACGGCGGTGTCGGCCCACTCCCCGCTGACCGTCTCACGGCCGAGGACGGTCAGCCCGAGGTCGGTGAAGAAGGCGATCGTCGCCTCGAGGTCGCGGACGGCGATGCCGACGTTCTCGAGTCGGATGGGCACGCGCTGCACGCTACCGAGTCGCGGCGCCCTGTTCGGGGCCGTGAGCTGCCGGTTCCGGCCCGGCGAGGCGGCGGGCCGTCCCGCGGGACCGGCGTCGTGCCGGTCGGACACCCGGACAGGATCGGCCGGGACCTCCCCGCGTCCTCCCGCGTGCCTCGACGACGGTCAGCAGCGGTCCTCCGGAGGGGAGTGCCGGAGCTGCTGCGCCTGCCAGACCTCACGGGTGATGCCGTAGACCACCTCGCCCTGCTCGGCACCGGGCAACGGGTCGGGCCACGAGCGGTGGTCGGTGCGCAGGTGGTGCATCCCGAGCCTGGCCATCACTCGGCGGCTCGGCGTGTTGACCGCCATCGTCTCGGCCCACACCTCGGTCAGGCCGACGGTGCCGAAGCCGTGGCCGAGCAGTGCCGATGCGCCCTCGGTGGCGTACCCCTGCCGCCAGTGCGAGCGGCCCAGCCTCCATCCGGCCTCGGCCGAGGACGGGTGCGCCGGTACCGGGCGACCTGGCGACAGGTCCCACCAGCCGAGGAACTCCCCGTCACCGCGGCGCCGCCCCACCCACCAGCCGAGTCCCACGGCGTCGGCGTCGGCGTCGGCGCAGATCGGACCCCAGTGGTCGAGCACCTCCTGCGCGCTGCGCGCACGGCCCAGGACGTACCGCATCACCTCTGCATCGGCGTCGAGCTCCACCAGCAACGGCAGGTGCTCCTCGGTCATCGGCTCCAGCCGGATGCGCGCCGTGGTCAGGACGGGGCGACCCACGGGACCATCCTGTCGCCCGGAGACCGGCTGACCGCCTCGGGACGACGTCCGCGCTCGGGGTGGCGCGCCCGTCCTACGCTCGGATCATGTTGTTCTCCCGGTACAAGACCCAGCCGGTGACGCCGGAGAACGCGCTGCCGGGCCGTCCCGACCCGCTGCCGTTCGTCCCGGAGACCCACGCGGTGAACGGCAACCGCATCCAGCCGCCGTTCCCCGAGGGGATGCAGACCGCCGTCTTCGGTGCGGGCTGCTTCTGGGGCGTCGAGAAGGTGTTCTGGCAGACGCCCGGCGTGTACTCCACCGCCGCCGGCTACGCGGGCGGCTACACGCCCAACCCCACCTACGAGGAGGTCTGCTCCGCGCAGACCGGCCACACCGAGGTCGTCCTCGTCGTCTTCGACCCCGCCGTCATCAGCTACGAGCAGCTGCTCAAGGTGTTCTGGGAGGACCACGACCCGACCCAGGGCATGCGGCAGGGCAACGACGTCGGCACGCAGTACCGCTCGGCGATCTACTACGCCTCGCCCGAGCAGGAGGCCGCCGCCCGCGCGAGCCGCGACCAGTTCCAGGAGCGGCTGGCGGCGGCCGGTTACGGCGAGATCACCACCGAGATCGCCCCGCTCGGCGACTTCTACTACGCCGAGGACTACCACCAGCAGTACCTCTACAAGGTGCCCAACGGGTACTGCCCGATCCACTCGACCGGCGTGAGCTGCCCGGTGGGCCTCCCCGGCGTGTGAGAAAGGACCCTCCTGCCCCCCACCCCTCGCTGTCCCCCGCAAGCGGGAGGTACCCCCAGCTCGGGGCGGGACCCTGCAGGAGGGCCGTGTCCCCTCGGGAGAGTGCGAGCGTGGACCTGTTCCGCACGCCGGAGGAGCGCTTCGCCGCGCTGCCCGGCTCCGCCCACGAGCCGCGGTACGTCGAGGTCGGCAGCGGGGACGGCGGGACGCTGCGGGTCGCGTACGTCGAGGCCGGCCCAGCCGACGGCGAGGTCGTGGTCCTGCTGCACGGCGAGCCGTCGTGGTCGTTCCTGTGGCGGCACGTCGTCCCGGAGCTGACCGGCGCCGGGCTGCGCGTCGTCGCCCCGGACCTGGTCGGCTTCGGCCGCTCCGACAAGCCCACCGACCCCGCGGCCTACTCCTACGCCGCGCACGTCGAGTGGGTGCGCGAGGCGCTGTTCGACCGATTGGACCTGACCGGCGTCACGCTGGTCGGCCAGGACTGGGGCGGGCTGATCGGGCTGCGGCTGGTCGCCGAGCACCCCGGCCGGTTCGCGCGGGTCGTCGTCGCCAACACCGGGCTGCCCACCGGCGACACCCCGATGAGCGAGGCGTTCCTCGCCTGGCAGCGGTTCGCCACGACCGCGCCCCGGTTCGACGTCGGCCGCGTCGTCGCCAACGGCACGGTCACCGACCTGCCGGCGGAGGTGGTCGCCGCCTACGACGCGCCGTTCCCCGACGAGGCGTCCAAGGCCGGCGCCCGGGTCTTCCCCGCGCTGGTGCCCACCGCGCCGGACGACCCGGCGTCGGCGGCCAACCGCGCGGCGTGGGAGGTGCTCACCCGCTGGGAGAAGCCGTTCCTCACCGCGTTCAGCGACTCCGACCCCATCACCGGCGGCGGCGACCGGGTGTTCCAGCGGCTCGTGCCCGGCGCGCAGGGGATGCCGCACACCACGCTGCGCGGCGGCGGGCACTTCCTGCAGGAGGACGTCGGCCCGGAGCTCGGCCGGGTGGTCGCCGCGTTCGTCGCCGCCACCCCGCGGACGTGACCGAGGACCTGCTCGCGACGCTGCGCCGCGAGCCCGACGTCGAGGCGCCCGACCTCGTCGCCGTCGACGCCACCGACCGGCTGCTGCTCGACACCGCGGCGCCGCACCTGCCGGTGGAGCCCGGCCGCGTCGTGGTCGTCGACGACTCCTACGGCGCGCTCACCCTCGGCGCGGTCGCGGCCGGCGCCACCGACGTACGGGTGCACCAGGACCTGCTGGTCGGCGAGCAGGCGCTGGCCCGCAACGCCGCCCGCACCGGGCTGGCCGGCACCCACCGCTCCCTGCCCCTGGACGCCGCCCTGCTCGCCGGCGCCACGCTGGTGCTGGCCAAGGCGCCCCGGGCCCTGGACGCGCTGCGCGAGCTCACCGAGCTGACCGCGGCCGCGGCCGACCCCGGCGTCGTCCTGCTGGTCGGCGGGCGGGTCAAGCACATGACGCTCGGCATGAACGACGTCCTGCGCACCGGGTTCGGCGAGGTCTCGGCCACGCTGGCGCGGCAGAAGTCGCGGGTGCTGGTGGCCCGCGGACCGCGGCCGGAGGTGCGGCCGTCGTTCCCCCGCTGCCGGCACGACGACGCCCTGGACCTCGACGTCTGCGCGCACGGCGCCGCCTTCGCCGGCACCCGGGTCGACGACGGCACCCGGCTGCTGCTCGCGGCGCTGCCCGGCGCCGCCCCGGACGCCCGCGCGGCGCTCGACCTCGGCTGCGGCACCGGCGTGCTGGCCGCCGTCCTCGCCCGCTCCCGCCCGGGGCTGGCCGTCACCGCCACCGACCAGTCGGCCGCGGCGGTCGCCTCCGCGCGGGCCACGCTCACCCGCTCCGGGCTCGACGGGGTGCAGGTGCGGCGGGACGACGCCGCGGCCGGGGTGCCCGACGGGAGCGTGGACCTCGTCGTCTGCAACCCGCCGTTCCACGTGGGCGCCGCCGTCGTCCCGGCCGCGGCCGACCGGCTGTTCGCCGCCGCGGCGCGGGTGCTGCGGCCCGGCGGCGAGCTGTGGGCGGTCTACAACAACCGGCTGCCGCACCGGGCGGCGCTGCGCCGGCGGGTCGGTCCCACCCGCGTCGCGGCCGCCGACCGCCGCTTCACGGTGACCGTCTCCACCCGGCGCGGATAGCGGAACCACAAAGGCCCCCCGCGACGCGGGATTCGGTTGCAGTCGACCGGGTGCCGGCCGAACAAGGAGGCAGCGGCGCCTCCCGGCGCCGTCCACCGCGCTCCGGGAGAGCCCCATGTCGCGCAACACCTGGTCGCACCGCCCCCTGGGCGTCAAGCTGTCCGCGCTCGTCGGGGCCGGGGCACTGGCCCTCGGCGCCGTCACCCTCATCGCCGTCCAGGAGTTCTCGGGGGCCGGCGACCGCACCCAGGTCCTGCTCGACACCACCCACGCCACCGCCGAGGGGCTCGAGGCGGACATGATGCACGACGCCGTCCGCGCCGACGTGCTGCAGGCGCTGCAGGCGGCACAGGCCGGCCGGGTCCAGGACCTCCAGGCAGCGCAGGCCGACCTGCAGGAGCACTCGGCCGCCCTGCAGGAGCACCTAGACGCGGTCGTCGCCGCCGGTCTCGGGACCGACGTCGAGGAGGCCGTCACGGCGGTCACGCCCGCCGTCGACGACTACCTCGCCGCGGCCGCCCAGGTCGTCGCGACGGCCGGACAGGACGTCCGGACGGCGCAGAACGCCTACCCCCAGTTCCTGACCGCCTTCACCGACCTCGAGCAGGAGCTCCCCTCGGTCGGCGACGCGGTCGGCGCCCACGCCCGCCGGGCGGCGGACGAGACGACCGCCGAGCTGAGCTCGGCCGGCCCCCTGGTGCTCACCGTCGCCGGCGCCGCCGTCCTCGTGCTGGGCCTGCTCGGCTGGGCCGTCACCCGCTCGGTGGTCGGTCCGCTGCGCCGGGTGGGAGCCGTGGTCGCCGCGATGGCCGCGGGCGACCTGCGGGGCGCCACCGGCGTGGACAGCCGCGACGAGGTGGGCCGGATGGCCGTCGCGCTGGAGACCTCGATGGGGGCCGTGCGCACCGTGCTCGCCACGATCGGGGACAGCTCCACCACGCTGGCCTCGGCGACCGAGGAGCTGTCGGCCTCGGCGCAGGACCTCTCCCGGCTGGCCGTGGAGTCCGCCGACCAGTCGGGCATCGTGGCCGGCGCGGCCGAGCAGGTCTCGCAGAACGTGCAGACCGTGGCCGCCGGTTCGGAGGAGATGGGCGTCTCGATCCGCGAGATCGCCCAGAACGCCAGCGAGGTCGCCCGGGTCGCCTCCCAGGCGGTCGTCGTCGCCGACTCCACCACCTCGACCGTCGCCAGGCTCGGCGAGTCGTCGCTGGAGATCGCCAGCGTCGTCAAGGCGATCACCACCATCGCCGAGCAGACCAACCTGCTCGCGCTCAACGCCACCATCGAGGCCGCCCGCGCCGGGGAGGCCGGCAAGGGCTTCGCCGTCGTCGCCAACGAGGTCAAGGAGCTGGCCCAGGAGACGGCCAGGGCCACGCAGGACATCACCGCCCGGGTGCAGGCCATCCAGACCGACACCGAGGGCGCGGTCACCGCGATCGGCGAGATCTCCTCGATCATCGGGCTGATCAACGACTCGCAGGGCACCATCGCCGCGGCGGTGGAGGAGCAGACGGCCACGACGACGGAGATGAACCGCAACGTCGCCGAGGCGGCGCTCTCGGCCGGTCAGATCGCCGAGAACATCCAGGCGGTCGCCGGCGCCAGCACCTCGACCACGCGGGCGATGCAGGACGCGCGGTCGGCGATCGACGAGGTGGCCCGGCTGGCCTCCGGACTGCAGGCCTCGGTGGCGCACTTCCGCTGGTGACCGGGACGGCGGCGCGTGGCCCATGGGGGGCAGGAGGGTCCTCCTGCTGCGGCTGCACGTACGCCTCGGCGATCGAGACGGCGGGAGGCGCGACGACGTGGTCCTGGCCGGGCCCCAGGCGCAGCTCGCACACCGCCCGGACGTCGGCGGGGGTGAGCGGTTCCCGCTCGACGGCGGCCACGGCAGCAGGTGCTCCCGGGGGAGGGCGGGTGCTGGTCCCCGGCGTCCGCTGCGGCCACCCTGGAGGGCATGCCGACGACGCACCCGACCCCGTCCCGCCTGCGCCGGGCCCTGCCGTGGATCGGTGGGGGCCTGGCGGTGCAGGGCGTCCTCGCCGCCGCCGGGCAGGTGTGGGCCTGGCGCGCGGACGAGGGTGACGACAGCACCGCCGGGATCCGGCGGGTGCGGGTGATGGGCGGCGTCGCGCTCAGGCCGCGCCACCCCGAGCTCTCCCGGGTCCGGCTGGACGTCGTCATGGGCGGCGGCGAGGTGGACCTGACCGGCCTGGCGCCGGTGCCAGGGGGCGTCGACGTCACCGTCCACGCGGTGATGGGCGGTGCGGCGGTGCGGGTGCCGCCGGGCTGGCGGGTGTGGAGCGGGGTGCGCGCCGTCGCCGGCGGCGCCGGGCTCGGGCCCGGGGTGCGGCGGACCGACGACGAGCGCGGCGCCGACCTGCGGCTGCACGGGTGGGCCGTGATGGGTGGCGTCGGCGTCGAGACCCCGCGCTGATCGCGGTCGCGGGTCCCGGCGAGCGTCGTGCAGCGGTCGCGCGGGAAGCTCCGGTGCTCCGAGCCGGTGGCCGTCGTGTTGCACGTGGAACCGGCGCGTCAGGAGCCCCGGTACGTCGAGTACGCGAACGGCGAGAGCGGCAGCGGCCATCGGCGTCGGCGACCCCCTCGGCGAGCACCTCGTCCGCCGCGTACAGCCGGACGTCGATCCCCGCCGCCGGCCGCCCGGCGACGGCGCCGAGCACGTGCGTGGACACGCTCACGTGCCCTCCTCGCTGGCGCACGCCGGCCACGGTCGCGGCGCTGCCCTGTCCTCGTGCGAGCTCGCTCACGGGACCGGCTCCCGGACCCGCAGCTCGGTGATCCGCGCCGGCTGCTCGACGACGACGCCGGCCGGCCCGGTGGCCGCGGCCCCGTCCCGGCCTCCTCGGCCGCGGGTCGCGCTCCCTGTCGTTGACGTCGGGACCGTGGGTGCGATCGGTGCGGCCGTGATCCCGGGCTACCGCCGCGACCTGGCGGCGGCCCGGCGGCGTCTGGCCGAGCCGCCGATCCCGGTGCACCGCCTGTCGTCGGCCGAGGGCGTCGTCGAGTACGCCCGGTACGGGCACGGGCCGGCCGTCCTCGTGCTGCACGGCAGCGGCGGGGGCTGGGACCAGGGCGTGGACTGGGCCCGGCGCCGGCTCGGCGCGGACCGCGACGTCGTCGCGGTCTCCCGGTTCGGCTACCTGGGCTCCACGCTGCCGCGGGGCGCGACGACGGCGGCGCAGGCCGACGCCTGCGCCCGGCTGCTCGACGCCCTGGGCATCGACCGGGCCGACGTCGCGGGGGTGTCCGCGGGGTCGATGACTGGGCTGCACCTGGCCGCGCGACACCCCGACCGGGTGCGGCGACTGGTCCTGGAGTCGCCGATGCTGCCCACCCGCAGGCCCGTCCGGCTCCCACCTGCGGGCGTCTACCGGCTGCTGGTGACCCTGGAGCCGCTGCTGTGGGCGCTGGTCCGGTCCGGGCCCCTGGCCCGGATCGCTGCCGGTGTGCCCGCCGGCGAGTTGGACGACGCCGCGCGCGCCGAGCTGGCCGAGATCACCGCGACCGCGTTCCCGCTGGCGCCCCGTCTCCCCGGGATGGTCTTCGACCGGGCGGTGGCCGCGCCCGAGCTGTACCGGGGGGAGCCCGCACCCGAGGCGGTCGCGGCGCCCACGCTGGTGGTCAACGCCGCCGAGGCGGTGCTCACCCCGCACGACGACGCCGAGGCCTTCGTCCGGCGACTGCCCCGGGGACGGCTCGTCGAGCTCACGACCGGCGGCCACGTGCTGGTCGGCAACGTCGAGCACCTCCGCCGGGTCCTCGCCGGCTTCCTCGACCAGCCGGCCCCGGACACCGCCCCCGCGGCCGAGCCGGCGCCCCGCGACCCGGCCCCTCCCGGGTGACGGGTCCGGCGGCCGCGTCGGCGTCGGTGACAGGACCCGCCTAGGCTGCCCTGCGTGGTGACGCGGTGACCCCGGACGCGTCCTCCCCGTTCGCCAACGGCGGGGAGGTGGGCCGGGAGATGGCCGCCCGGGACTGGGCCGCCACCCCCGTGGGGCCGCCGGAGCAGTGGCCCTCGGCGCTGCGCAACCTCGTGCGCATCGTGCTCACCTCGCGGTTCTCGATGTGGGCCGCGTACGGCCCCGAGCTGACCGCCTTCTACAACGACGCCTATCTGCACGACACGCTGCGGGACAAGCACCCGTGGGCGCTGGGCCGGTCGGCCCGCGAGATGTGGTCGGAGATCTGGGACGACATCGGCCCGCGCATCGAGTCGGTCCTCGAGACCGGCGTCGCCACCTGGGACGAGGACCTGCTGCTGTTCCTGCAGCGCAGCGGCTACCCGGAGGAGACCTACCACACCTTCTCCTACAGCCCGGTCGACGACGACGAGGGCCGCACGGCCGGGATGCTCTGCGTCGTCACCGAGAACACCGACCGGGTGCTCGCCGAGCGGCGGATGGCCGGCCTGCGCGACCTCGCGACGGCGGTCTCTGCCAAGCGCACCGAGGCCGAGGTGCTGGCCGCGGTGGGCGAGCAGCTCGCCCGCAACCCCCACGACCTGCCCTTCAGCGCCACCTACGTCTTCGACGAGGACGGGACGGCGCGCCTGGGCGCCACGACCGGCCTGACCGCGGGCTCCCCGGCGGCGCCGCACGAGATCCCCGCCGGCACCGCCGACCCGGTGTGGCCGGTCGCGCGGCTGCGCGCGGGCGAGCCCCTGGTCGTCGTCGACGACCTGGCACAGCGCTTCCCCGGACTGCCCACCGGCGCCTGGGACGCCCCGCCCGAGCAGGCGGTCGTGGTGCCGGTCGCCTCCGCGGCGCCCGGCGCGGCCGCGCTGGCCGGCTTCCTCGTCGTCGGCCTCAACCCGCACCGGCGCCTCGACGACGCCTACCGCGGCTACCTGGAGCTGCTGGCCAACCAGATCGCCTCGGGCCTGCTCAACGCCGGGAGCCACGAGGCCGAGCGGCGCCGCGCGGAGGCGCTGGCCGAGCTCGACCGCGCCAAGACCGACTTCTTCTCCAACGTCAGCCACGAGTTCCGCACCCCGCTGACGCTGATCACCGGACCGGTCAGCGAGCTGCGCTCCTCCCCGGTGGTGGCGGCCGACCCGCGGGTGGCCGAGGAGCTCGAGGTGGTCGAGCGCAACGCGCTGCGGCTGCAGAAGCTGGTCAACACGCTGCTGGACTTCTCCCGGCTGCAGGCCGGGCGCATCGAGGCCCGCTTCGAGCCGGTCGACCTCGGGGCGGTGACCGCCGAGCTGGCCAGCGTCTTCCGCTCCGCGTTCGACCGCGCCGGCCTGGCGCTGACCGTCGACTGCCCGTCGCCGGCGCAGCCGGTGCACATCGACCGGGACATGTGGGAGAAGGTCGTCCTCAACCTGCTCTCCAACGCCCTGAAGTACACCTTCACCGGCGGGGTCACCGTGCGGCTGCGGGAGCGGGACGGCGCGGCCGTCCTCACCGTCGCCGACACCGGCACCGGCATCCCTGCCGCCGAGCTGCCGCGGCTGTTCGAGCGGTTCACCCGCGTGACGGGCGCCCGCGCCCGGTCCGGCGAGGGCAGCGGCATCGGCCTGGCCATGGTGCGCGAGCTGGTCGGCCTGCACGGCGGGTCGATCGACGTCGACAGCACACCCGACGTCGGCACCACGTTCACGGTCACCGTGCCGCTGGGCACCGCGCACCTGCCGCCGGAGCGGATCGTCCCGCCGCCCGCCGAGACGCCCGCCGTGTCGGCGACGGCCACCCCGTACGTCACCGAGGCGCTGCGCTGGCTGCCCGGCACGGCCGAGGAGGTCCGCGAGACGGTCCCGGAGGGCGCCCCGGCCCGGGCCGGGCGGGTGCTGGTCGCCGACGACAACGCCGACATGCGCGACTACGTCGTCCGGCTGCTGGCCCCGGCGCACCGGGTCCGGGCCGTCGGGGACGGGCAGGCCGCGCTGGAGGCGGCGCTCGCCGATCCGCCCGACCTCGTCGTCAGCGACGTGATGATGCCGGGCCTCGACGGCGTGCAGCTGCTGGCCGCGCTCCGCGCGGACACCCGCACCTCCCGCGTGCCGGTGGTCCTGCTGTCGGCGCGCGCCGGCCAGGACGAGGCGGTCGAGGGCCTGGCCGCCGGCGCCGACGACTACCTGGTCAAGCCGTTCTCCGCGCAGGAGCTGCTCGCCCGGGTCGACGCGCACCTGCACCTGGGCCGGGCCCGCCGCGAGGCCGAGGAGCGGTTCACGGCGATGGCCGACCTCGCCCCGGCCCTGATCTGGGTGGCCGACGCCGAGGGCCGGCGGGTGTTCCTCAACGCCGGCTGGTCGGCGTTCACGGGCCGCGCGGTCGAGGAGGAGCTCGGCGAGGGCTGGCGCGCCGGCCTGCACCCGCAGGACCGCGACCGCTACGCCGGGACCGTCCGCGCGGCCGCGGCGCGCGGACAGGGCTGGGAGGTGGAGTTCCGGCTCCGCCGCGCCGACGGCGCCCACCACTGGCTGCTCGAGCGCGCCGCCCCGATCGGCGCGGACGGCGCGACGGCGCGCACCGGCGGGTACGTCGGCAGCTGCACCGACATCAACGCCCGCTACCGCGAGACCGAGCGGCAGACGCTGCTCGCCGCCGTCGGCACCGCGCTGGACCGGGAGACCGAGGTCGAGGGGCAGCTGGCCACCCTCGCCCGCCTGGTGGTCGACCGGCGGCTGGCCGACGTCTGCACCGTCCGGGTCGTGGGGGACGACGGGCGGCTGCGCTACGCCGGCATCGCCGGCATCGACGACGACGTGGTGGCGGTGGCCCGCTCCCTCGAACCGCACGGCGGGCTCGGCCGGGTGGTCCTCAAGTCCGGCGCCCCCGCCCTGCGGCCGCGCCTGGCCGGCGCGGGCGACGGCGACGTCCGGCTGGACCTCAGCTCCGCGCTCGTCGTGCCGCTCACCGTCCGCGGGCGGGTCCGGGCCGTGCTGGCCCTGGGCCGGCGGGACGACGCACCACCGTTCCACGAGGACGACCGCGCCCTCGCCGAGGAGATCGCCGCCCGCGCGGCGCTGGCCCTCGACAACGCGCTGCTGCTGGCCGACGAGCGGGCCACCGCCCGGCGGCTCGGGCTGCTGCAGCGGGCCACCGCGGAGCTGTCGGCGGCGACCTCTCCGGTGGACGTCGCCGAGGCGGCGGCCGGCCACGTCACGGCGCTGACCGGGCACGGCAGCCGGGTCGGCGTCTTCGAGCTCGACGACGCCGGCCGCGGGCTGCGGCTGCTCTGCATCGCCGGCGCGGGCGCCGACGAGCACCGGCTGTGGGCCGAGGTCCCGCTGTCGGCGCCGCTCGCGGTGACCGCCGCCGTCGCCGAGCGGCGGGCGCAGTGGATCGAGGACCCGGCCGACTGGCCCGGTGCCCGCGGCGGCCTGGCACCGGACCAGGCAGGCGCGCTGGCCGCGTTCGGGCTGGCCTCGACCGTCGCCCTGCCGCTGCTGGTGGCCGGCCGGGTGGTCGGCGTCGTGGGCGTCGGCTTCGCCGAGGCCCGCCGGTTCGGCGCCGTCGAGCGCGGCATGCTGCTGGCGGTGGCCGAGCAGTGCGCGCAGGCCCTCGACCGGGCCCGCCTCTACCGCGCCCAGCAGGACATCGCCTCGACCCTGCAGCGCGACCTGCTGCCCCAGCGGCTGCCGCAGCTGGAGCGGCTCGCGCTGGCCGCGGAGTACCTGCCCGGTGCGGCCGGCACCTCCGCCGGCGGCGACTGGTACGACGTCGTCGAGCTGGGCGGCGGGCGGGTCGCGGTCGCCGTCGGCGACGTCGTCGGCCAGGGGCCGTCCGCCGCCGCGGTCATGGGGCAGCTGCGCAGCGCACTGTCCACCGCCCTGCTCCAGGGCAGCCCACCGGCGGAGGCGCTGGAGCTGCTCGACCGGTTCGCCGCGCGACTGCCGGGCGCGCTGGCCTCCACGGCGGCCTGCCTGGTCCTCGACTGGGAGGCCGGCACGGTGCGGTGGGCCCGCGCCGGCCACCTGCCGCCGCTGCTGGTCACCGACGGCGGCGCCGAGCTGCTGGAGGACGGCGCCGGCGCCGTCCTCGGCGCGCCGGGACGGCCGCCCTACACCGAGGGCAGCGCCGCCGTCACGCCCGGGACGACGCTGCTGCTCTACACCGACGGCCTGGTCGAGCGGCGCGGCGAGGTCCTCGACGTGGGCCTGCAGCGGGTGACCGACGCGGCCGCCCGGCTCGCCGGCGCCGACCCGGCCCGGCTGACCCGGGCGCTGCTCGCCGAGGTGCTCGACGCGTCGGCCCTCCCCGATGACGTCGCGGTCATCGCCGCGCGGCTGACCCCCCCGCCGGTGCAGGAGACCCTGCCGGCCGACCCCGCCCGGCTGGCCCGCGTGCGCCGCACGGTCACCACCTGGGCGCGGGCGGCCGGGCTGTCCGAGGACGGCGTCGACGACCTGCAGCTGGCCCTCGGCGAGGCGCTGGCCAACGCCGTCGAGCACGCCTACGCCGCGAGCGGCGGGGCGGGCCGGTGCGAGTACCGGCTGGCGCGGACCGCCGACGGCAGCGTCGACGTCTGCGTCCGCGACGAGGGCGTCTGGCGGCCCGTGCCGGCCGACCCCGGGCACCGGGGCCGCGGGCTGGAGCTGATCTCGGCGCTGGCCACCGACGTGGAGGTCGCCCGCACCACCGACCCGCGCGGTGTCGAGGGCGCCGGGACGACGGTGCGCTTCCGCTTCGTCCCGGCCGGTCCCGGGCCGGCCGACCCGCCGGTGCGCGGGGCGCGGGTGCCGCCGGACACCGGCCCGGCCCGGTTGGGAGTGCACCGGGACGGCGACGGCCTGCGGCTGGAGGTCACCGGCGAGGTCGACCTGGCCGTCACCCCGGCGCTGCGGGCCGAGGCGCTGCGGGCGCTGGAGGAGCTGCCCGCGGGCGCGCGGGCGGTGCTCGACCTGACGCCGGTGACGTACCTGGCCAGCGCCGGCGTGGGGCTGGTCCTGGAGCTGCAGGCCGCGGCGGCCGCCCGGCGGGCGGTGCTGCAGGTGCGGACGCGCCCCGGCTCGGCACCGGCGCGGGTGCTCGCGCTGGGGGAGCTCGACGGCGACCGCTCCTAGATGACTGATTCCAAGGGGTTCGGGCTGAAACCGGTGTGATCACGGGCGAGGGTGTTCAGGCTTGGCGTTGCTAACCCAACGTCGAGCCGGGAGGCCCTCGTGGACGCCGACCTGGACACCCTCGCCACGGCACTGTATGCCCGCACCGATGACCTGCTGAAGGCCGCGCCGCAGCGGCTCCCGTGGCGCCCGGCGGTGGGCATCGCTCCCCGGCTCAGCGATGCCGAGCTGGTGACCCTGGCGGTGTTGCAGGCGCTGCTGGGGTTCACCAGCGAGGCCCGCTGGCTGCGGTTCGCCGGCCAGCAGCTGCGCCCGCTGTTTCCCTACCTGCCGCACCAGCCCGGCTACAACAAGCGGCTGCGCCGCCTCGCCGGCACCGTGATCTGGCTGATCCGGGCCCTGGCGACCGACACCAGCCTGTGGGCCGATGACGTGTGGGTCATCGACTCCACGCCGATCGAATGCGCCCGCTCCCGGGAAGCGGTCCGCCGCTCGGAGCTGGCCGGCTGGGCCGAGTACGGCTACTGCGCCAGCCACACCCGCTACTTCTGGGGGCTGCGGCTGCACCTGATCGCCACCCTGCACGGACTGCCGGTCGCCTTCGCCCTCTCCGGCGCCACAGCCGACGAACGCCAGGTGCTGCTCGACCTGCTCGGCGCCGACCCCGCCCTCCTCGCCGGCCATGCCGGACAGATCCTCATCACCGACAAGCACGACTACGGCCGCCGCTTCGACGCCGAGCTGGCCGACGCCGGGCTGAGGCTGCTGCGCCGCCCCCGCCGCGGAGAACCCGACCGGCCCGGCGCATCGGTGTTCAAACCGCTGCGCCAGACCATCGAGTCGGTCTTCGACACCCTCAAAGGCCAGCTCGACCTCGAACTGCACGGCGGCCACACCCCAGCCGGCGTCCTGATCCGGGTGCTGCAGCGCCTGCTGGCCCTGACCGCGGTCATCTGGCACAACGACCACACCGGCCAATCCGTCCGCAGATCGCTACTCGCCTACGACCACTGACCCCTTGGAATCAGTCATCTAGCCGGCCGGGTCCCTCCGCAGGGTGGGCAGCGCCACCCCGACGGGCCCGCCTGTGCGCGGTGCCTGACAATGGGAGAAGTGGCCGGAGTCGTTCCGGTGCCGAGGCGGGTCGAGGGGCCAGTGGATCCAGTCGCAGGGGCCTCCGCCACGGAGGCGGAGCCGGGCGGAGCCGTGCCGGGGTCCGGGTCCGGCGCGCCGGGCTCCTCGACCGGAGGAGCGGCCTTCCGGCACACGGCCGCCCTGGTCCGCTCCGCCGACGAGGCCGTCGCCGTGGCCGCCGCGTTCGTCGAGGAGGGCCTGCGCCAGGGGGACCTGCCCGTGCTCGGCTGCGTCCCCGACACCGCCGACGCCGTCCGCCGGGCCCTGGGCGCCGGTGCGGGCACGGTGGAGGACGACGCACGGATCTGCCTGGTCGGCGCCCGGGCGCCCGACGCCGTGGTCGTCCTGCGCCGCCTGCTGGAGCGGGCGCAGGCCGCCGGCTCGGGCCGGCTGCGGATCCTCGCCGAGCCGCAGTGGGGCACCGACCCCCGGCGCCGGCGCGAGGTCCAGCGCTACGAGGCGGCGAGCAACGTGTTCATGGCCGGCGCCCCGGTGACGGCGATGTGCGTCTACGACCAGGAGCGGTTGCCGCTCGAGGCCCTCGTGAGCGCCGCGCGGACCCATCCCGAGCTGGTCCGCGACGGCGTGCGGGTCCCCAGCCCCGCGTTCCGCCCGCCCGCGGACCTCCTGCGCGGGCTCGGCGCCGTCCGCGAGCCGCTGGAGGCCGGCGAGCCGGTGTACGCCGTCGACGCGGCGCCGACGCTGCCCACCCTCCGCGGCGACCTGCGCCGGGTCCTCACCCGGTGGGTGCCCGACGCCGACCAGCGGGCCGACCTGCACCTGGCGGTCAGCGAGGTGGCCGCCAACGCCTTCCGGCACGGGCGGCAGCCGGTCTCGGCGCGGGTCTGGACCGACGGCGACGCGATCGTCTGCACGATCACCGACGGAGGCACGTCCTTCGACGACCCCCTCACCGGCTTCGTGCCCGCGCACGGCGACGATCTCGCCGCGGGCGGCATGGGGTTGTGGCTGGCCCGCAAGCTGTGGGACTCCGTCGACCTGCTGGCCGGCACCGACGGGTTCACCGTCCGGCTGAGCACCACCCTCGTGCCCCCGGCGGCCGGCGCCGGCGCGGCTTGACGCTGCCGTTTCCTCACTGCTGAGCTACCTGCCGTGGAGGACGCCGTCGACCTCATCCTCGAGCAGTGGGCCCGGGAGCGTCCCGACCTCGACTGCTCGCCGATGGGCGTCATCGGCCGGATCAGCCAGCTGCAGCGGGAGGTCCACCTCGCCCAGCGCGAGACCTTCGCCCGGCACGGGCTGGACGCGCCGTCCTTCGACGTCCTCGCCGCCCTGCGCCGGGCCGGCGACCCCTATCAGCTGACGCCGACCGCGCTCATGCGCACGGCGCTGGTGACCTCCGGGGCGATCACCCAGCGGCTGGACCGGCTGGAGGAGAAGGGCCTGATCACGCGCACCCGCAGCGCGTCCGACGGGCGGGCCGTCGTCGTCACCCTCACCGCGGCCGGGCGGGCGGCGCTGGACGCCGCCCTGCCCGACCACCTGGAGACCGAGCGCGGCCTGCTGGCCGGGCTGTCCGAGGACGAGCTCGCGCAGCTGGCCTGTCTGCTGCGCCGCTTCCTCGTCACGCTGGGCCGGGTGCCGCAGCGGCCCTAGCCGACGGGCGGGACGTCCCCAGGGTGCAGGTCGGCGCGCACGCGGAGGAAGCGCAGCGGGTGCCGGAAGACGCCGGCCTGCAGCGCGGCGTCCGCGCTGACCTCGACCACGACGTCGGGCACCACGCGGGTGAGCGCGACCGACAGCCGCCCGCCGCCGAAGCGGCCGGTGCCGATGCGCTCGGGCCAGGGGTGGTCGGGACCGGCGGGGGCGAGGACGGCGGCCAGCTCGGCGGCGGCCGCGGGGGACAGCGGGCCGGTGCGGCCGACGACGACCAGCTCGCCGTCCCGGTACCGCCCGGCGACGAGCTGGCTCGGGCGCTCGAGGGTCCCGATGACGCCGCCGGCGAGCACCTCCGTCGTCTCCCAGGACTTGACCTTGAGCCACTCCCGCCGTCCCCCGGCGTAGCGGGTGGCCGCACCCTTGGCGACCAGGCCCTCGACGCCGAGCGGCCGCAGGTCGGCGGCCCAGCCGCGGGCCTCCTCGCGGTCGGCGGTCACCGGGGAGAGCTGCAGCGGCGGCGCCCACGGCCGGGCGAGCTCCTCGAGCCGGGTGCGGCGGGTGCGGAACGGTCGGCCGCGGAGGTCCTCGCCGGCGGTGGCCAGCAGGTCGAAGGCGACGTAGGAGGCAGGGTGCGCGGCGGCCTGGGCGGCCATCCGGCCGGGTGCGGTGACCATGCGGCGCTGCAGCAGCCCGAAGTCGAGGCGCTCGCCGTTCCACACGACGACCTCGCCGTCGAGGACCGTGCCGGCCGGCACCTGGGCGAGCGCGGCCGCGGCGACGTCGGGGAAGCGGTCGGTGAGGTCGCGGCCCTGCTTGGACCACAGCCGCGTGCCCGACCGGTCGCGGACGACGACCAGCCGGTAGCCGTCCCACTTGGGCTCGTACCGGCAGCCGCCGGGCAGCGCGCCGGCGGCCGGGAGGTCCCGCACCGGCTTGGCCAGCTCCACCGCGACCGGTCCGGCCAGGTCCGGCGGCAGGCCCGGCAGACCGGGGACGGAGAGCGGCACGCGGTCAGCGTCGGGGTCGCCGGGCCGTCGCGCAGGCCCCTGGGCCGCGGACTCCCCCGTTCAGGGCACCCGGAGGACCCCGCCGCCCCGCGGCTCGCGAGCCCGCGGCGGGGCGCTGCAGCGGGGCCGGCGGGTCGGCGACGGTGCGGGGGAGGTCACTCGCGGTCCGGGAAGGACGGGCGCGCAGGGTCGTTGAGAACGGGATGAACAGCCCGTCGTCCCGAGGAGTCCCGGTGTCCCGTCCCGTCCTGCAGGTGGTCGCCGCCAGCACCCGTCCCGGTCGCCGGGGTCTCGCCGTCGCCGAGTGGGTCCGGCGCCTGGCCGAGGAGCACGGCGGCTTCGACGTCGAGCTGGTGGACCTCGCCGAGGTCGGCCTGCCGGTCTTCGACGAGCCCCACCACCCGCGGCAGCAGCGCTACGTGCACCAGCACACGAAGGACTGGAGCGCCACGGTCGCCCGCGGCGACGCGTTCGTCTTCGTGACGCCGGAGTACAACCACTCCTTCCCCGCCGGGCTGAAGAACGCCCTGGACTACCTGTCGGTCGAGTGGGCCGACAAGGCCGCCGGCCTGGTGACCTACGGCGGTGTCTCGGCCGGGCTGCGGGCGTCCGCGGCGCTCAAGCCGGTGCTGGCCGCGCTGCGCGTGGTGCCCGTGGTCGAGGCGGTGTCGGTGCCCTTCTTCGCCCAGTTCCTCGACGACGAGGAGCGCTTCGTGCCGAACACCGAGCTCGAGGCCGGCGGCAAGGCGATGCTCGACGAGCTGCTCCGGCTCACCACCGCGCTGCGCACCCTCCGGGCCGCCTGAGCGGAGGCCCCTGCGGCGGGGCCGGCGGTCAGCGGCGGAGCAGGAGCAGCGCGTAGGCGGCCAGCGAGGGGCCGTCGGTGAAGCGGCCGTCAGCGACCATCCCGCGGAGCTCCGCCTCGGTCACGAACGCCGTCACCATGTCGGCCTCGGTGGCCTCCCGGGCGGTCGGGCCGGGCGTGAGGTCGGTGGCCAGCCAGACGTCGAACTCCTGCGTGGACAGGCCCGGCGCCAGGTCCAGGTGGCCGAGGTGCTCGACCCGGCCGGCCCGCAGCCCGGTCTCCTCGGCGAGCTCGGCACGGGCCAGCTCCTCCGGCTCCCCGGCGCCGCACGCCGTCAGCGCCTCGGCGGACCACGTGCCCTGCGGGAACTCCCACGCGCGGCGGGCGACCGGGTGGCGGAACTGCTCGACCAGCCAGAACCCGTCGCGCTCGGCGGCCAGTACCACGGCGAAGTGCGGCTTCTCGACGACGCCGTACACGCCGGTCGAGCCGTCGGCCCGCTCGACGGTGTCCTCGCGCACCCGGATCCACGGGTTGCGGTAGACCTCCCGGCTGCCCGTCGTCCGCATGCAGCCGAGCCTGGCAGAGGCGGAGCATGGAGCGGTGACCGACCGCAAGCCACCCGGCGTGTCCTTCGAGACCTGGGTCGAGCGGCAGATCAGCCAGGCGCAGGAGCGGGGGGAGCTCACCGGACTGCGCGGCGCCGGGAAGCCGCTGCCGGCGTTCGACCCCGACGAGACCGTCTACGACTGGGCGATCGCCAAGGCCCGCCGCGAGGGCATCCGGCCCGCCGACATGCTGCCCCCGGGGCTGGCGCTGCGCCGCGAGCGCGACGAGCTGCCGCAGCGGGTAGCGGGCCTGCCGTCGGAGGGCGCCGTCCGCGCCGTCGCCGAGGACTACAACGCCCGGGTCGAGGCCTTCTGGCGCCGTCCGCAGGAGAGCCGCTGGTCGCCGGTGCCGGGGCTGGCCGACGTCGAGGCGCTGGTCGAGGGCTGGTACCGGGACCGCCCACCGCCCCCACCCGCCGTCGAGGCCCCGCCCGCCCCGGCGCCGCGCCGCCGCTGGTGGCAGCGACGGCGCGGCTGAGCCGCGCGGGAGGAGGCGGCCAGGACCCCCGGGGCCTGAGCCTCCAGCCCGCGAGGCGGCCACCCCGGTTCCGCCGTCAGCGGAAGCGGCGCGGTCGCGATTGGGCCGGCGTGCGGACCGGGTACGCGATCCGCCGAGGCAGAGGAGGCCACCATGACCGAGGTACCGGGCACCGACCGCGAGCAGGCCAGGGAGCAGGTGCTGCGCGAGACCCCGCTCGTCCCCGAGGACGTCGAGGGCGCCGCCGACGACCCGCGCAGCGGCGGTCAGCAGGACCACACCGGCGACGAGGGCCAGACCGGCGACCAGGCCAAGCCGGCGCCGGGGAGCACCGACCCCGTTCCCTGAGCGCGACTCCCGTGCCCGAGGACCACGAGCGGCCGGACCCGACGCGGGGCGGCCCCGGTGCGGGCGGCGTCCCGGGGGTGCCGGCCCTGTCGCTGCCCGAGCAGCTGGTGCTGCTGGCCGTCGACCCCGACCGCGGCCGCCTCCGCGGGGCGCCGGTCGTCCACGTCGCCGTGGCCGGCGGTGTGGTGCTCGACCTGCTGGACGGCGGGGTCGCGGTCGTGCAGGACGGCGCGGTCCGGGTCCGCCACCCGGCCGCCGCCACTCCGTTGCCCGGCCCGCTGCAGGAGGCCGCCGTCGCCGCGGTCCCCGCCGGCGGCTCGTCGGACGTCCGCCGGTGGGTGCGCGACCTCGCCGCACCGCGGTTCCGGCTCGGGCAGCACGTCAAGGCCGGCCTGACGCAGCGCGGCGTGCTGCGCACCGGGTGGGGACTGCGGTTCGGGCTGGTCCCCGCCCGGCGCCACCACGTGCTGGACAGCGCGGCACGGGAGGAGCTGCTCGCCGGGTGCCGCGAGGCGCTGACCGGCACCGCGCCCCCGCCGCCGCGCGTGCGGGAGCTGCTCGTGCTCACCGGGGCCGCGGGACTGCTCCACCTGCTCGTCGACCGGTCGCAGCGGGCGGCCGCGCGCCAGCGGGTCGACCGGCTGACCCTCGAGGTGCCGGGCGCCGCCGCGGTCGCCAGGGCCGTCGCGGACGTCGGGGCGGAGGTGCGGGCGGCCGCGAGGAGGCGGGCCCGGGCCGCGGCGATCGCGGCGTCCACCGGCGGCACCCACGGCTCGTGACGGACCCCGCTCCACCGGCACCGAGGCCGCAGCGCGACCCGTCCGCCGGCGTCGTCGTGCTCTGCCCACACCTGTGGGCAGAGCACGAGGACGCCGGAGACCCCTACAGGACGTCGAACTCGTTGAACGCCGCCCCGCCGGACAGCCGCGCGTAGCCGGGGCCGCGGTCGAAGAACGGCTCCTCGCCGGTGCGGGCCGCCCGCAGCTCCGCACGCAGCGCGCCGGTGGCGGCCTCGTCGGCCGATCCGTCCTCGCGCAGCACGACGCCGTAGTCGGCGCGGGCGCCGTCGACCGACACCTTGCGCCAGGCGACGTCGCGCACGACCTCCTCCACCGGCCGCTCGAGCGGGTCGCCCCACCCGCCGCCGCCGGTCGTCCGGATGCGGACGACGGTGCCGGCCGGCAGCGGCTCGGCGTCGGCCAGCGCGTCGACGTCGTGCTCGTCCGGGCCGCCGGGGTCGACGGTCACCTGGAACGGCCGCCCGGCCCGCCCGCCGGCCACGCCCCAGCAGGACAGGATCGAGCGGTCGGCGATCGACATGAAGTGCGCGTCGCGCAGCACCCGGACGTGCTTCTCGTACCCGCAGCCGCCGCGGTGGCGCCCCGGCCCGCCGGAGTCCACGGCCAGGCCCAGCCGCTCCACCCGCAGCGGGAAGCGGGACTCGGTGAACTCGGTGGGCAGGTTCCGCGAGTCGGGGACGACGTGGATGGTGTCCTCGCCGTCGGCGTACCAGCGCCCGCCCGAGCCCCCGCCGAGCACCTCGCGCATGAGGTAGGGCTGCCCGTCGGAGTCGGTGCCGTAGAAGCCGGTGTAGCGGATCGTCTCCTGGTCGGCGGGCATCCGGCCGCCGGTCGCCTTGGCCAGCACCCCGGCGAGCACCCCGAGCAGCCGCAGGATGACGAAGGTGCGCGCGTTGGTCGGCGCCGGGAAGACCGGGGTGAGCAGGGTGCCCTTCTCCGGGAAGCGCATCTCGATGAGCGGGACGACGCCCTCGTTGACGTCGAGCTCGGCCATCCGCTCGGGCGTCTCGGCCAGGTTGCGCAGGACCGGCGCCAGCCACTTCTTGAGGAAGTTGCCGTCGGCGTGGTCGCCGCAGTGGTTGATCGGGCCCTTGGCCTGCGGGCCGGTGCCGGTGAAGTCGATGACCAGCGGGACGTCGGCGGAGCCGTCCATGGTCAGCGTGATGCGCTGCCGGTGCAGCTTCGGCGGGTCGACGCCGTCGTGCTCGGCGTAGTCCTCCCAGACGTAGGTGCCGTCGGGGATCTGCGAGAGGACCTCGCGCCGGTAGACCTCGGTGGAGCTGGCGAGGACCGCGTCGAAGCACGCCTCGACGGCGGCCACGCCGTAGCGGTCGAACAGCTCCCCGAGCCGCCGCGCCCCGGCCAGGCAGGCCGAGCACTCGGCGTCGAGGTCGGCGGCCAACGAGTCGGGCATCCGCGAGTTGCGGGTCATGATCGTCAGCGCCGCCTCGTTGCGGACGCCGCGGTCCCACAGCTTGATCGGCGGGACCATCAGCCCCTCCTCGAACACGCTGGTCGCCGCGCTGGGCATCGACCCGGGGACGGACCCGCCGATGTCGTCGTGGTGCCCGAACGCCTGCACGAACGCCACCACGGTCGGCGTCCCGTCGACGTCGGCGAACACCGGCACCGTGACGCACAGGTCGGGCAGGTGCCCGATGCCCCCCTCGGAGAGGTAGACGTCGTTGTGGAAGAAGACGTCGCCGGGCCGCATCGTCGCGATGGGGTGGTCGCGGACGACCGGGTGCACCAGCGCCGAGTACGAGCGCCCGGTGAGCTTGCGCAGCCGCCGGTCGTGGATGCCGGCGCGGAAGTCGTGCGCGTCGCGGATCATCGGCGAGCGCGAGGTGCGCCCGATGGAGGTCTCGACCTCCTTCTCGATCGCCGCCAGCGTGCCGGCGACGATCTCCACGAGCACCGGGTCGGCGGGCGTTCCGTCGGTGCGGCTCATCGGGCGGCCCTCTCGACCAGCAGGTTGCCGTGGCGGTCGACGGTCGCGGTGAAGCCGGGGTGCAGCGGCACCGTCGAGCCGAACTCCTCCACCACCGCTGGGCCGGTCACCACGTCGCCGGGCGCCAGCAGCCTGCGGTCGTAGGTGGGCGTCGGCGACCACCCGTCGAAGCAGACCGGCCGTGAACCGGTGACGGCGCGGGAGACGTCGCCGTCGCGGGCGGGCAGCTCCACCACGTCCGGACGGCGGATCGGCCCGATCCCGCTCACCCGCAGGTTCACCCACTCGACGGCCTGGCGCGGGTCGCCGGCGAGGTCGTAGCCGTAGAGCCGGCGGTGCGCGGCGTGGAAGGCGGTGGCGACGCCGTCGGCGGCCGCGGGCGTCAGCTCACCGTCGGGCACCGGCACCCGCACCTCGAAGGCCTGGCCGACGTAGCGCAGGTCCGCCGTCCGCCGCACCACCTGCTCGCCGCGCGCGAACCCCTCGCCGTCCAGCGACTCCCGCGCCCGCTCCTCCAGGCCGGCGAACAGGCCGCGGACCCGGTCGCGGTCGAGGTCGGCGTGCCGGCTGACGGCCGTCTGCACGTGGTCGTTGCGGACGTCGACCGTCAGCAGCCCGAAGGCACTGACGGTGCCCGGGTCCGGCGGCACGAGCGTGCGGGGGAGACCGAGGACGTCCATGAGCCGGCAGGCCAGCAGTGAGCCCGACCCGCCGAAGGTGGTCAGCGTGAAGTCGCGGACGTCGAGGCCGCGGGCCACGGTCACCTGGCGCAGCGCGTTGGCCTGGTTCCACGCCGAGATCTCCAGGATGCCCAGCGCCGTCCGCTCCAGTGACAGCCCGAGCTCCTCGCCGAGCGTCTCCAGCCCGGCGCGGGCGGCGTCCACCGACAGCGGGATCTCCCCACCCAGCAGGTGCGGGGGGATGCGGCCGAGGACGACGTGCGCGTCGGTGACCGTCGGCTCGCTGCCGCCCGAGGGGTAGCACATCGGCCCGGGGTCGGCGCCGGCCGAGCGCGGGCCCACCTTGAGCGTCCCCTCCGGTGAGAGCCAGGCGATCGAGCCGCCGCCGGCGCCGACGGTGACGACGTCGATCATCGGGATCTTCGACGGGTAGGCGCCCACCGAGCCCTCGGTGGTGAGCGCCGGCTCGCCACCGACCACCACCGTGACGTCGGTCGAGGTGCCGCCGCCGTCGAGGGTGAGCACCCGGTCGAAGCCCGCGGTCCCGGCGAGCAGCGCGGCGCCCAGCGCCCCGGCGGCCGGCCCGGAGAGCATCGTGGTGATCGGCTGGTGCACGACCTCCTCGGCCGACAGGACGCCGCCGTTGCTCTTCATCACGTAGAACGGCACCCCGGGCGCGACGCCGTCGAGCCGCTCCCGGATGGCGGTGACGTACGCGCCCACCCGCGGCTTGACCGCCGCGTCGACCAGCGTGGTCACCGAGCGCTCGTACTCGCGGTACTCGCGCAGCACCTGCGAGCTGATCGAGACGACGGCGTCGGGGTGTTCCGCGGAGAGCGCGTCGAGCACCGCCCGCTCGTGCGCGTCGTTCGCGTAGGAGTGCAGGAGGCAGACGCCGATCGTGTCGACCCCCGCGGCGCGCAGGGAGCGGGCCGCCGCGACGGCGTCGTCCCGGCACAACGGGCGGACCTCCGCGCCGGTGGGGTCGAGCCGGCCACGCACGGTGCGCACCAGGTCGGCCGGGACGATCCGCGGCGGCTTGACCCAGAAGTAGCTGTTGCCGTAGCCGTCGGGCACCGACTGCCGGGCGATCTCCAGCACCGACTCGTAGCCCTCGGTGGTGATGAACCCGATCCGGTCGAGCCGGCCCTCGAGCAGCTGGTTGGTGGCGACCGTCGTGCCGTGGCTGACCGCGGTCACCGCCCCGCCGTCGAGCCCGAGCAGCCCGAGCACCTTGGCGACCCCGGCGAGGAAGCCCTCCGCGGGGTCGGCCGGCGTGGACGGCGTCTTGGTGGTGGTCGTCGCCCCGGTGTCCTCGTCGACGGCGACGACGTCGGTGAAGGTGCCGCCGGTGTCGATGCCGATCCGCACCCGGCGGGTCCCTGCCATGCCCGATACCTTAGGGCTGAGGTACCTCGTGGGGAAGGCGCCGCCCGCCGCCCGGCCGGCGCCGTGCAGAGGCGGCCGCTACCCCTCGGTCCCGCCGTCGGTGGAGCCGGCGGAGCGGCCGGCGTCCTCGACCGCGGCCCCGGCGGGGTCGGGGCGTTCGACGTCGTCCCCGCCGGGACGCTCGGCACCGCCCGTGCCGGCCTCGACGTCGCTGTCGTCGAAGCCGCGCAGCGCGTCGTCCGGTGCCAGGAAGGCGTCGTCGGGACCGGTCATGGCTCCTCCTCGGTCGGTGGGGACGTCCTCGGGCAGCACCCCGCGGAGCGGCCGGGGCGCCGGCGGCTCCGGTGACCGCGTCCCGTCCCACCGGGGCGCACGGCTCGACCGCCAGGGTCAGTGTCGAGCCGGCCGGGCGCGGCCGCCAGGCGCTCGCCGACGACGTCCGCGCGCAAGGGGGGCCACTGCCGCGTGGCATCGACGCCGGCGCGACGTCCGTGGTGTCATGCAGTGCCGGCGCCCACGGGGGGTGCGCCGTCGGAGGAGGCGAGATGGCGACCGGTCACACGACGGACCGCACGGGCCCCGGGCCGGACGGCCCGGACCGCCGCCCGGCCGGCGGCGGTCCCGACTCGCGAGGCTGAGTGGACGGCCGGCTGGCCCGCGAGTTCGTCGAGGGCACCGACGCCCTCGTCTGCGTGGTGGACGGGAGCGGGCGGATCCTGCTGGCCAACCCGGCGCTGCAGCGGTTCACCGGGCGGGCACCGGGTGAGCTGCTCGGCCGCGTGTTCGTCGACGTCCTCGTCGTCCCCGAGCACCGGGAGCTCGCGCGCGACGCCGTCGAGCGGGCCATCGCGACCGGCCGTGCCTACCCGCAGGAGGGCGACTGGCTGACCGCCGACGGCGGGCGGCGGCTGGTGTCGATGCGGAACAACGTGCTCACCGACGACGACGGCCGGCCCTACGCGGTGGCCTGCGTGGGCCTCGACGTCACCGACCAGCGGCGGTGGGAGGCGCAGCTGTCGGAGCGGGCGCGCACCGACCGGCTGACCGGCATCCCCAACCGCGGCGCGTTCTTCGAGGAGCTCGACCGGTCCCTGGCCTCCGGGGCCACCGAGGTGTGCGGCGTCCTGTTCTGCGACCTCGACGGCTTCAAGGTGGTCAACGACGTCCACGGCTACGCGGCCGGCGACGCCGTCCTCATGGAGGTCGCCGCGCGGCTGCGCGCGTTGACCGGGCCCGACGAGGTGGTCGCCCGGTTCGGCGGCGACGAGTTCGTGGTGCTCTGCCCGGGCTGCGACGACGAGGCGCTGGCCCGGCTGGCCGACCGCGTGGAGGAGCAGGCGGCCGCCCCGGTGCCCACCGCGGCCGGCCCGCTCGTGGTCGGGGTGAGCGTCGGCCGCGCCCTGGGGCGGCCGGGGGAGACGCCCGACGCGGTGATCGCCCGCGCCGACCGGGCGATGTACGGGGCAAGACCCGTCAGCGCCGGCGCGCGGAGCGCTGAACGACCCCGCGACGGAGGCTCAGCGGCGGGAGCGGCCGATGCCGGTGGCGTACAGGACGGCGAGGACGGCCCCGGACGGCGCCAGCCAGATGAACCAGGGGTAGACGTCGTCGTCGCTGCCGAGCGAGACCAGCGTCCACACCACGAGGTTCACGGCGAGCACGCCGGCCCAGACGGTGGCCAGCACGCGCATCGTGGTGCCGCCGGGGGTGGCGGCGAAGACCCGGTGCCGCGGCGCGGGCGGCGGCGGGGGCGGCGGCTCGGGCAGGTCGCGGGTGACCCGGTCGAGCTCCCCGCGGGTGCGCGCCGCCCACACCGCCTGCACCCGCTGGTCGAACTCGTGCAGGTCGAGCTGGCCGTGGCTGACCGCCCGGCGCAGGTGCTCCTGCGCCGCCGCCCGCTCGACGTCGGACACCCGCAGCTCCTGGGTGCGGACCGGTTCCGTCATGGCCTGATCGTGGCACCGATGCCCCCCGCGCGGGTCCGCCGACCGGTGGACGGCGGGTCCGCTGATCCGCCGCCGAGCGCTGCGCAGGCCCGTCAGGCGACGTCGACGTCCTTCAGCGGGACGCCGCGGAACCCGGCCAGGCGCTCGGCCTGCTCCTCGACGGCGGCCCGGACGGCGGGGGAGAACGGCACCCACGGCTCGACGGCCACCGTCAGCGACGACCCGGCCTTCCGCGGCCGCCACAGGCCCACCAGCTCGCCGTGGTGCAGCACCGCGCCCGGCCGGCCCAGCGTCGGCCACAGCGCCTTCCGCCGCGCCGGGTCGGCCACCAGCGTCTCGCGGTCACGGCCCTGCAGGAACAGGTCGAACGGGCCGAGCAGCCGGGTGACGGCGGGCGGCGGGCTCCCGAGCCGGTCGGCGTCGGCGGCCGGCAGCCAGCGGCGCTGCCCGTCGACCTCCACCGCCACGACGTCGTCGGGCCAGTGCGCCCGGACGTCCTGCACCGGCGCGTCGAGGTAGCCGGCGACGTGCTGCGGGGTGGCCGGGCCGAGCAGGCGCAGGTACCCGCGGACGACGTCGAGCCGCGCGGGCACGCTCTCGGCCGGCGCGAACCCCGGGATCGGCCGCAGCACCGGCGGCGAGGTGCCGGGCTCGAGCTCCAGCCCCGCCCGCAGCGCGGCGAGCCGGAACGGCTGCTCGTAGAGGTGCACCGCACCGCAGGGCCGGCAGGAGCGGTTGTAGGGCTCCTCCATCGCGTCGGACAGCGCCCGCGACACGGCGCCCTTGACCATCGGGGTGGTGACGATGTCCCGCATCCGGTCCGCGATCCGGTCCAGCGCGGTCAGGACCGGGATGCCGGCCGCCCGCAGGGGCCGGGCGGCGTCGAACACGCGCGTGGCGGCGTCGGCCTCGGAGAACGGCGCGGTCGCGGCGGCGACGCCGGGCAGGTCGGCCCGGCGGTACAGGTGCGGTGCGCCGCGGACCGTCCACACGGTGGCCAGCTCCCCGGGTCCGGGGACGACGCCGCGGACCGCCAGCGCCCACAGCCCGCCGTCCGGGCCGGTGTCCTGCACGCCGAGGTCGAGGACGGCGGTGTCGGCGACCGTGCCGGCGTCGCGGTCGAGCTGCTGGGCGGCGACCCGGTGGGCCAGGACGTCGCGGGCGGTGGCGGAGAGCGGCACGCTGCGCACCGTAGGCGCGGGCAGGGACGGAGTCCTCCTAGCCTGGCGCGGTGCTCGACGGCCCGGTCACCTTCCGTCCGCTCACCCGCGCCGACCTCCCGCTGCTCGCCCGTTGGCTGGAGGAGCCGCAGGTGGCCCGCTGGTGGGCGCACGAGACCACGCCCGAGGCGGTCGAGGCCGACTTCGCCCCCGGCATCGACGGCCACGACAACACCCAGGTGTGGGTGGTGTGCACCGGCGGCCGCCCGGTCGGGGTGGTGCAGCGCTACCGCCTCTCCGACGAGCCCGAGTACCTCGCCGAGCTCACGCCGGTGGTCGACGTCCCGCCGCGGGCGCTGTCGATCGACTACCTGATCGGCGAGCCCGACGTCCGGGGCGGGGGAGCGGGCGCGGCGGTGCTGCGGGCCTTCGTCGCCGACTGCTGGGCGGCGTACCCCGACGCCGACGCCGTCCTGGTGCCGGTGGCCGCGGGCAACGTCGCGTCCTGGCGGGCGCTGGAGAAGGCCGGGTTCACCCGCGTCGCCGAGGGCCCGCTGACGCCGGACAACCCGGTCGACCCGCCCGACCACGTCGTCTACCTGCTGCGCCGGCCGGGCGACGGCGACCCCACCGGATAGGACCCCGGCGCGCGGCCGCCGCTCACCGCGGGACGGCCACGCCGGCGGGCCAGGCGCAGCAGCAGGTCGGTGTGCCCCGAGCCCGGCCCGTAGAAGAGCCCGAAGCGGAGCACCACGCTGCTCGTCGGCCGCCCAGGCCGACGGGCGCAGGAACGTCGACGGCGAGGGGATCGCGGTGGCGACCGCGGCCCACCCTGCCCGAGGACGCGCGCCCCCGGTAGGGCCGGCGGCGCGGGGCGGACGGGTGCCGCTCAGGCGGGGAGGAGTCCGGGGTGCGCGAGGCCGGGCGGCCGGGACCCGGGAACAGCGGGCTTCGGGCCGGCGGGGGCGAGGGCCTCCGGTGGCCCGGGACGGCCGAAGTGCCAGCCCTGCCCGAGGTCGACGCCGAGCCCGAGCAGCGCCGCGGCCTCGTCGGCGGTCTCGATGCCCTCGGCGACCACGGTGACGCCGCAGCCGTGGCCGAAGGTGACCAGCGACTCGACCAGCTTGGTCAGCACGGGGTCGGTGGTCAGGCCGCTGACGATGCTGCGGTCCATCTTGATGACGTCGGGGGCGGTGACCACGATGTGCCGCAGCGAGGAGAACCCGGCGCCGACGTCGTCGATGGCCAGCCGCATGCCCCCGGCGCGGAAGGGCAGCAGCGCGCTGCCGAGGGCGTCGTAGTCCGCGACCGGGTCGTGCTCGGACAGCTCGAGCAGGACCCGGTGCAGCGGCAGGGTGTGCAGCAGCGCGGAGAACTCCGGCGTCAGCAGGGTCTGCGGCGAGACGTTCATCGCCACGTAGCCGTCCACGCGGTCGAGGTGCTCGGCGGCGCGCCGCAGGGCCAGCAGCTCGACCTCGTGGCCGCGGCCGATGCTGTGCGCCTCCTCGAAGACGACGTCGGGGCCCTTGCCCCAGTCGGCGGGGAAGCGGCTGAGCGCCTCGGCGCCCACGCGGTCCCCGGTGGCCAGGTCGACGATCGGCTGCAGGACGACGGTCGGCCCACCGGAGGTGACCAGCGGGTCGAGCCGGCCGTCGATGTCGTCGCGGCGCTGCTGCGCGCGGAGCTCGGGCTCGATGATCACCGAGGCGGCCGACGCGAGGACCTTCATGAGGGCCTCGTCGCGTCGGGTGAGCTCCTTGTCGGAGGTGAACCCGAAGGCGCAGAACGTGCCGTAGAGGCTGCCGTCGGACAGCCGGACCGGCGTCGAGACGTAGCTGCGGATCCGCGGGATGCGCGCCGAGGGCAGCGACATCGCCAGCGGGTACCGCTTCACGTCGTCGATGACGGGGGGCAGGTCCCCGTCGAGGATCTTCTGGCAGAACGACGTCTCCTGGACGACCTTCGCGCCCTCCTGGACGAGGACCGGCACGCGGGTGTCGACCACCTCCAGGTGCTGGGTGGTCCCGTCCATGCGCGTCAGGAACGCCACGGGCATGTGCAGCGACGTCCTCGCCGTGCGCAGCAGGTCGGCGATCCGCTGCTCGGCGTCGGTGCGCTTCCTGGCCATCGTGTGCTCCCGTCCGGAGGGTCCTCCTCTGCATCGACGCAGGGGGCGGACACCTGGAACGGCCGGGAGCCGACCTCACCCGGACCGGTGAGACGGTCCGGCGGGCGCCTCCCGGGAGGGACGGGGGAGACGCCTGCGCCGGGGGCCCGCTCCCGCTGCTGAGAGGGGCCCACGGCGGTCAGGGGATCAGTACCAGTTGTTCGCCTGGTGGAAGTCCCAGGCGGCGCAGGAGCTGCCGTACCGGTTCTCGATGTAGATCAGGCCGGCGTCGATCTGCCGGTAGGGGTCCGACGTCTTGGCGATGCCGGTGCTGGCCCACGTGGAGTCCAGGAACTGCGCGATGCCGTAGGCGGTGCTGGTGGGGTTCTGCGCGTTGGGGTTCCACCCGCTCTCGGCCTCCCAGAGCTTGTCGAGGCAGCCGAACTGGGTGCTGTTCCCGACCTGGCCCGCGGCGTAGTCCTTGTACGCCTGCTCGCCGGTGGCGGCCGGTGCCGGCGCGGGGGCCGGCGCCGGGGCGGGCGCGGGGGCGGGAGCAGGCGCGGGGGCCGGCGCCGGTGCGGGGGCCGGCGCGGGAGCAGCCGCGGGTGCGCCGTCCCGGTTGCCGCCCCACTGCCCCGTGGAGCCGCGGTCGCCCGGGTTCCACTCGTCGGCCTGCGCGACCGCCTGCCCGCCGAAGGCGAGGCCGAGGGTCATGACCCCCGTGGCGGTCAGCAGGAGCAGGGCGCGGCGGCGCGGCGGCGCGGCGGCGGGGGCGTTCTGGGCACAGGTGTGCTCGACAGCGGTGCGTGCGTGCATGGAGACGTCCTCCTGGAGACGCGGTCACCGTCGATCGGTGCCGCGGCGGTCGGGATGGGCTGCGGGCACCACGCCGTGCGCGCGGTGCCCGGGCGGGCAGGGCTCGACAGCCGGGCGTGCGGCAGCGGCCGGACGCGGGGCCCGGCGGACGGCGCCGTACGACGGCTGGTGCGTGCAGGTGGACAGGCGGGAGCGCGATGGTCCCGGACCTGGACGCGCAGGGGCGGTGCCCCAGGCGCGAGTGATCTCCGTTCTCCCCGGGCCGCCTACCAGGTGAGCTGACGGGTTCGGGCTGGGAGTGCCCTACCCGCTCCCGGCGACGGCCGGGAGCGGGACTCACCCCGGTGGTACTGGTGGGTCCCCGGCTCGCGCCCACGGTGTGGACGCGACTCGGCGGCATCCGGCAGGGAGCCCCCGGGACGGGGGCGAGACGCCCGGCCGGACGCCGAAACGCTAAGGACGGGACCGGTCCGTGACAATCTCGTGACCTGAAACGGGTCGGCCCGCGGCGCGACAGGCCGACGCCACGCCCGGGATCGCGCTCGGGACGTCACGCCGCGCGACCACCGGGGGCCGGACGCACGGCGACCGCCGGGACCCAGCGGTCCCGGCGGTCACGGTGCCGGCAGCGTGCGGTGTCAGGCGTTCCAGGGCGGCGCCCCACGCCGGAAGTCGGCGGCGGGGTGCTGGTCGGAGACGAGGCCGACCACGTTGCCGAAGGGGTCGACGACGGCCGCACTGACCACCGGCCCGTGCGGCGTGAGGGGGATGTACTCCTTGGCGCCCATCGAGGCGAGCCGCTCGAGGACGGCGTCGAGGTCGTCCACCCACCAGTTCCCGATCACGCCGCCCGGCTCGAACGCCGCGCTGAACGGGGCGGCGGTGCGGGCGGCGATCGCCAGGCGGGTCCTCTCGTCGAGGTCGAACGCGGCATAGCTCAGCCGCCCGTCGGGTCCGGGCCGGGTGAAGGTGGGCCCCGAGCCCAGGAACTCCGTGTACCAGGCCGTGGCCGCGACCACGTCGTCGGCCCAGTAGGTGAGCGACGCGATCCCGCGCAAGCTCATGGTGAGACCTCTTTTCGGTCGGTCGGCATCGTCAGTCCCCGGGTGTCCAGTCCGGGGCCGTCCAGCGGTGGAACACCCGGGCAACCGAGTCGCGTGGGGTCTGCCACGTCTCCGGGTTGTACGGGCTGACGTAGGGGGCGAGGTCGGCCATCACCTTGGCGAAGGCCGGTCGCATCGACTCGTGGTTCTCCCGCACGGCCGCGGCCTTGACGCGGTCCTGCTCCAGGAGGTGCACGAAGACGTCCTCCATCGAGTACAGCCAGCGGCCGGTGACGCCGGTCTCCGTCGGCAGCCCGCCGGCGTCGGACTCGGCGAACACCCGCGCGATGGCCTCCTCGGTGCCCGGCTTCATCCGCTGCACGATGACGGTCATCTCCCGGTCGGGGGAGACCTCACCCTCGGGCACCCACGAGTAGAACTGCTTGGCCACGGAGTGCGACGGGTTCTGCCAGTAGCTCGGGTAGGGCGTCACGTAGGGGGCGATGGCCTCGGCGATCGCCTGGAACGCCGGCAGGCCGCGGCGCTGCCCGGAGACCTCCGGGTCCTCCTTGCGCTCGATGACGTGCAGGTACAGGCCCTCGTAGGAGAGCAGGACGCGCCCGACGACGCCCATGTCCTGCGGCCGGGTCGTCCGGTCGTAGTAGGCGAACACCGGCCCCACCTTGTCCTCGGTGCCGGGTGCCATCCGGCAGACGATGACGTTGCGGAACGGCCGCCACGACGCCGAGGACCAGCTGGCGGGCGCCGTGGACGTGTTCGTGAACTCGACCGTGTCGTTCGCCCAGGGCGGTTCCGTGGGCGTCGTCGAGGCGTCGGCCGCCGGGTCGGCCGACGGCGTGGCCGACGTGCTGGTCGACGTGCTGGTCGACGGGGTCGTCTGGGTCATCGCGTGCCTCCAGGGACGGGAGTGGGGGTGAATCGGAGGGGGAGTTCCAGCAACCCGCGGAAGGCCGAGGCCGCGGGGAGCCACTGCAGGTCCTCGACGGGGACGTCGAGGCGCAGGTCGGGGAGGCGCACGAGGATCCGCCGCAGTGCGGTCGTCGCCTCCAGCCGGGCCAGGGCGGTGCCCAGGCAGTAGTGGATGCCGTGGCCGAAGGCCAGGTGCGAGGTGGGACCCCGGCTCAGGTCGAGCTCGTCCGGGTCGGCGACCAGCGCGGGGTCGTGGTTGGCCGCGCTGAGCACGATGGTGACGATCGAGCCCGCCGGGACGGCGACCCCGCCGATCTCGAGGTCCTCGGTGGCGAAGCGGAAGCTCGACACCGGCACCGACCCGTCGAAGCGCAGCAGCTCCTCCACGGCGTCCGGGATCCGGGAGGGGTCCTGCAGCAGCTCGGCCAGCTCCTCGGGGTGGGTCAGCAGCGCCACGACGGCGTTGCCGAGGAAGTCCGACGTCGTCTGGTAGCCGGCGAACAGCAGCAGGAAGGCGCTGGAGACCAGCTCGGCCTCCGAGAGCCGGCCGTCCCCGTCGCGGGCGGCGATCAGGGCGCTGACCAGGTCCTCGCCGGGCTGCTCGCGCTTGGTGGCGACCAGGCCGGTGAAGTACGCGTGCAGCCGTGACTGCGCCTGCCCGATGGCGGCCCGGTCCTCCTGGGGGCTGCGTCCGCCGGTGCCGACGGTCCGGATGACCTGGGTGCCGGCCAGGATCTCCTCGTGGTCGGACTCGGGGATCCCGAGCAGGTCGCCGATGACCGCCAGCGGCAGCCGGAGGGCGAAGTCGTCCACGAAGTCGGTGGCGCCGCGCGGTGCGATCCGGTCCAGCAGGCCCTCGACGATCTCCTCCACGCGGGGCCGCATCGCCTCGATCCGCCGCGGGGTGAACGCCTGGGTCACCAGGCGGCGCAGCCGGCTGTGCTCGGGCGGGTCGGAGTTGAGCATGTTGGTGTTGATCTGGCGCGCCTTCTCGCCGAACACCGCCAGGTAGGTGTCCCCGGCTCGGTACAGGTCCTTGGACAGCCGCGGGTCCGACAGCGCCTGCTTGGCGTCGTCGTAGCGGGTGACGAGGAAGGAGTCGAAGCGCGGCGTCCGCACCTTCACGACCGGGCGCTCGGCGCGCAGCCGGGCGTAGACCGGGTAGGGGTCGGCGCGGAACTCGGGCGTGTAGATCTCCGCGCCGGGGACGACGTCGTCCGCCGTGCTCGGTGCGGGGTCAGCGGTCTGCGTCATGGGTCTCCCTCGGGTGGGCGTGGGGGTGCGGTCGGGTCACTGCGCGAAGACCCCCGCCAGGTGGTCGCGCAGGGCGTCCTCGTCCAGCGGGCGGCTGCGGAAGCCGACGTGGCCGTCGGGGCGGACCAGGTAGGCCGCCGTCCCCGCGCCCGCAGTGCCGTAGGCGGCGGCGAAGGCCCCTCCGGCGTCGCGGACGACGGGCAGGTCGACCAGCGGGGGCACCCGGGCGTCGGGGGCCGCGAGGAGGTAGGCCGTCACCTCGCCGCGGGTCTGCTGCCGCACACCGACGGCGAGCTTCTCCAGGGCGAGCACCTGCTCCTCCGGGACGCCCGCGTCGGCGTGCAGCAGCAGCGTCGAGCGGGTGCCGCGGGTCAGGTCGAACAGCCGCAGGGGGTGGGCCACGCCGAAGCGCCGCAGCCCCTGCACGTCCGGCGCCCGGTGCCCGGGTTCCGGCCCGGCGGGGAAGCCGCCGGGGGCCGTCTCGCCGACCAGCGGGCTGCCGGCGTAGTTCATGGTCATCTGCATCTCGAGCAGGAACTGGGCCTTCTCGTCGGCCATGTCCATCTCATCGGTGAACGCGATGGCCACGGCCCGGTCCACGATCATCTTCCCGGCGGGACGGCGCTCGGCCTCGTAGCTGTCCAGGAGCCCGGGCGCGGCCTCCCCCCGGACGGCGAGGGCGAGCTTCCAGCCGAGGTTCCAGGCGTCCTGGATGCCGGTGTTCATCCCCTGCCCGCCGGCCGGCGGGTGCAGGTGCGCGGCGTCGCCGGCGACGAACACCCGCCCCTCGCGGTAGCGGTCGACGATGCCGTGCTTGATCCGGAAGATCGACGACCAGCGCAGGTTGCTCGCCGTCGTCCCGGGCGGCCCCAGGTCGTCGATCGCGGCCTGCATGTCGGCCAGCGTCGGCGGCTCGTACTCCTGCCAGAACCCGGGTGGGACGACGCCGGAGCCGACCGCCTCCTGCCACCGCTCGGGCGCCAGGGTCGCGATCCGGTAGCGGTTGCGGCCCTTGAGCGGGACGCAGACGAGCATCCCGGTGAAGTCGTCCTCCTCGATCCGCACGAAGCGCACCAGGTGCCCGGCCGGCAGGTCCCAGTCGACGTCGACGTCGCCGAGCATGAACAGCTGCGGGAACATCGACAGGCCGCCCTCGAAGGAGAGCCCCAGCCCCGACCGGACGGCGCTGTGCGCCCCGTCGCAGCCGACCAGGTACTGCGCCCGGGTGGTCTCCTCCCCACCGTCGACGTGCCGCAGCCGCGCGGTGACGCCCTCGTCGTCCTGGGCGAAGGCGACCAGCTCCACCCCGCGCTCGACGACCACGCCCAGGGAGGCCAGCCGGGCGCCGAGGATGCGTTCGGTGTCGTACTGCGGGAGCCCGAGGTGGGCGTAGGGCAGCTCGTCGAGGCCGGCCCAGTCGACCTGGTGGGTCTGCACGCCGTTGACGAACACCGTCTGGCCGTACAGCCAGATCCCGGCGTCCATCGCCTCGGTGACGATGCCCTGGTCCTCCCAGATCTCCATCGTCCGGCAGTGGATGCCGATCGCCTTGTCCGCCTGGGTGGAGGCCTCGGGCCGCTTGTCGACGACGCGGACGGCGACGCCGCGGCGGGCCAGCTCGATCGCGTGGGTCAGGCCGGCCGGCCCGGCGCCGACGACGAGCACCTCGACCGCTCGCCCGGCCGTGCGCGCGACGTCCCCGAGGTCGGCCGCGGCCGGCAGCGGCGCCGCCGCGACGTGCCCGTCGTCCGGCTTCTCCACGAACTCCTGCACGCTGGCGCTGGGCACCGTGCTCACCGGCGGGCCGGCCAGCACCTCGAGGTCCGGCTCGGGCGTCACGGGGACGGCGGCGGGCAGGGCGTCGGGCACGGTGTCGGGCGCGGCGTCCGGCACGGTGTCGGGCACGGTGTCGGCGGTCGCCGACGGCGGCTCGGGGCGCACGCGCAGCGCGAAGACCCGGCGGTCCTCGCCCCGGGCCAGCCAGCGGCCCAGCGGCCCGGCGGCCCAGTTCGCCGGCTCCGCCGTCCAGTCGGTGAAGTGCTGCTCGGAGTCCCACTCGGCGACGACGTGGTAGCGGCGTCCGTCGGCCTCGCGCAGCAGCTCCTCGCGGGCGTGGCCCGGGGCGCTGCGGGCGAGCTGCGCGGCGGCGAGGTAGGCGAGCTCGAAGGCCTCCTGCTCCCAGCTCTCGACGGCGACGGCGCTGTCCACGCGCACCCGCTCCACCTCGACGTCCCCGCCGGGGGAGAGCAGCGGCGGGAAGTCCGCGTCGGCGTCGGGCCGCCGGCGGATCTCCAGCACCTCGCGCCGGAACTCCACCGAGTGCCACCGCGCCAGCGGCGCGCCGGCCGCCATGTGGGACGGGTCCTCGACCCAGGCCACGAAGTCGGCCTCGGACTCCCACTCGGCGAAGATGTGGTACCGCAGGCCGGCGGCGTCGCGCAGCAGCTCCTCGCGCACGTACCCGCGGGAGTCGCCGATCCGCTCGGTGACCGTGGTGTACGCGCGCTCGAAGGCCACCTGCTCGCCGGGCTTGACGCTGGTGGAGAAGTCGATGCGCACCGGCCGGGGCCGCTCGGCCGGCACGGTCGCGAGGACGGTGAAGGTCGAGCGGGTGGCGTCCTCGCGCAGGTCGCGCAGCGCCTCGGTCAGCGTCTCGCGGGCGGCGCTGCGGCCGAAGGCGTCCACCGACGCCCGGTCGGTCCAGTCGCTGACGATGGCGAACCAGCGCGGGTCGGCCTCGTCGCGCATCAGCTCCTGGCGCAGGTTGCCCGGCACCCGGCTGATCTCCGCGGCGGCCTGCCGCCAGGCGGCCTCGAACGCGGCCTCGCAGCCCTCCTGCGCGCGCATCCGCAGCAGGGTCCGCACGGCCGCCGGGGTGCCGGCCTCCGGCGCCGCCGTCATGCCGCCCCCTCCGCGCGGGCCACGCCGGGGACCACGGCCAGCACCTCGTAGGTGTTGCGGGCCGCGTCCTCGCGCAGGTCGCGCAGCGCCTCGGTCAGCGTCTCGCGGGCGCTGCTGCGGCCGAACCCGTCGACCGCGGCCCGGTCGGTCCAGTCGCTGACGATGACGAAGGTGCGGGGGTCGTCGGCGTCCCTCACCAGCTCCTGCCGCACGTTGCCCGGCACCTGGCTGATCTCCGCGGCGGCGCGGCGCCAGGCGGCCTCGAACGCCGCCTCGCAGCCCTCCCGCGTCCGCATCCGCAGCATCGTCCGGACGGCGGCGTCCCCGGCCGTCACGTCGGGTCCTCCTCGGGCCGGTGCCGGCGCAGCACGAGGCTGCTGTTGAAGCCCCCGAAGCCGCGGGCCAGGACGACGACGACGTCGAGCTCGCGCTCGCGGTTCTCCCGCACGAGGTCCAGCCCGTACTCGGCCACCGGCTCGTCGACGTTGCCGGTCGCCGGGATCACGCCGTCGCGCATCGCCAGCAGGGCGGTCGCCACGTTGAGCGCCGACCCGCCGGCCATCAGCCGGCCGGTCCAGCTCGACGGCGCCGTCACCGGCACGCCGTGCTCCCCGAACACGCCCGTGATCGCCTGCGCCTCCAGCGCGTCGAGCTCCGGCACGCCGGCGCCGTCGGCCACCACCAGGTCGACGTCCTCCGGCCGCACGCCGGCGTCGGCCAGCGAGATGCGGATGGCCCGCGCGTACTGGGTGGCGTCGGGGGCGGCGTCCTCGTGGTGGTGGGCGTCGTGCGTGGCGCCGTAGCCGACGACCTCGCCCCACACGTGCTGCGCACCGCGGGCCCGCGCGGCGTCGGCCTCCTCGACCAGCAGGATGGCGCCGCCCTCGCCGACGACGTGGCCGTTGGCCCGCCGGTCGAAGGGCTTGTAGGCGTCCTCGGGGCGGGTGGCGGTCGACAGCCGCCCGCTGGTCGCCTGGCACAGCAGCGCGTACGGCGTCATGCCGGCCTCGGTGCCGCCGACGAGCACGGCGGGGGTGCCGCGGCGCGCCACGCGCCGCGCCCAGCCGATGCTGTCCAGGCCGCCGGCGCCCTCGCTGACGACGACGCCCGAGGGCCCCTTGTAGCCGTCGCGGATCGACACCTGGCCGGTGCTGGCCGCGTAGAACCAGGCGATCGACTGGTAGGCGCCCACCGACTTGGGCCCCTTGGCCCACAGCCCCTGGATCTCGTGCTGGCTGAACTCGTTGCCCCCCGAGCCCGCGGCCAGGAAGACCGAGGTCGCGTAGGCCTCCTCGGGCGGCACGTAGCCGGCGTCCTCGGCGGCCAGCGTGGCCGCCGCCAGCGACATCCAGGTCCAGCGGTCGGTCTGCACCTTCAGCTGGGAGGCGACGTACTGGTCGGGGTCGAAGTCGTGCACCTGCCCGGCCAGGGAGATGCCGTACTTCGAGGGGTCGAAGCCCTCGATCGGGCGCACCCGCAGCTCCCCGCGCAGCACGCAGCGCCAGTGCTCCTCGACGCCGACGCCGGTGGGGGCGACGACGCCGATGCCGGTGACCAGCAGCCGCGTCGTCCGCCCGCGCCGGTCGGGGATGATGGCCCGCCCCGTGGGTGCGGTGTCGCGGGCGGGGCCGGCCACCTCGGCGACGACCCCCTCCTCGCTCAGGATGGTGGGGTCGGCTGTCATGAGGCCCTCCTGTCGGGCTTGGCCAGCACGATGGCCGACTGGAACCCGCCGAACCCGCTGCCGACGGAGACGGCGACGTCGACCTTGTGGTCGCGGGCGGTCCTGGGCACGTAGTCGAGGTCGCACTCGGGGTCGGGCACCTCGTAGTTGGCCGTCGGCGGCACGACCTGGCGCTGCACGGCCAGTGCGGTGGCGGCGATCTCGATGGAGCCGATCGCGCCGAGGGAGTGCCCGACCATCGACTTCAGCGAGCTCATCGGCACCTTGTAGGCGGCCTGGCCGAGGCTGAGCTTGACCGCGGCCGTCTCGTGCCGGTCGTTCTGCTTGGTCCCCGAGCCGTGGGCGTTGACGTAGCCGACCTCCGCGCCGTCGATCCGGCTCTGGGAGAGCGCCTGGTCCAGCGCCTCGGCCATCTCCACGCCGTCGGGGCGCAGCCCGGTCATGTGGAAGGCGTTGCAGCGGTTGGCGTAGCCGGTGACCTCGCAGTAGATCTCCGCCCCGCGGCGCTGGGCGTGCTCGAGCTCCTCGAGGACCAGCACCGCGGAGCCCTCGCCCATCACGAAGCCGTCGCGGCGGGCGTCGAAGGGCTTCGAGGCGTGCTCGGGGTCGGCGTTGTTGGCCGTGGTCGCCCGGATGGTGTCGAAGCAGGCCATCGAGATCGGGGAGATGGGCGCGTCGCTGGCGCCGGCGATCACGACGTCGGCGTCGCCGTCCTCCACCAGCTGGCTGCCGTACCCCACCGCGTCGATGCCCGAGGTGCAGCCGGTGGAGACCACCGTCGCCGGGCCCTGCGCCTTGAAGCGCACCGCGAGCTCGGTGGCCCCGCAGCTGGGCACGAGGGCCTGGTGCAGGAACCGCGAGGCGTAGCGCGGGTCGACCAGCCAGTGGCTGCCCGCGTCGCTGACGTTGACGTACTCGTTCTCCAGCCGCATGGTCGCGCCGACGGCGCTGCCGAGGGTGACCCCGACCCGCTCGGGCTCCGGCGCGTCCGGCGCGTCGCCCACGCCCAGGCGCAGCCCGCTGTCGGCGACCGCCTCGTCGGCGGCCACCATCGCGAACTGCACGAAGCGGTCGTTGCGGTACACCTCGTGGGCGCTCAGGCCCAGCTTGCGCGGGTCGAAGTCGACCTCGGCGGCCACCTGCGACCGGAAGCGGCTGGGGTCGAAGAACGTGATCCGCCGGGTCGCCGTCCGCCCCGCCGTGATCATGTCCCAGAACGCCTCGCGGCCGACGGAACCCGGTGCGACGACCCCGATCCCGGTGACGACGACCCGGCGACGGTCCGCGCTCACCGCACGCCCGGGGGGAGCTCGGTGTCGACGTGGCCCAGTTCCGGCCGCGGGGCCAGCGGGCCGCAGAGGAACACGAAGAACGCCGTCGTCGAGGTGTCGTTGACGATCCGGTGCTTGACGCCGATCGGGATGTGGACGGCGGACTCGGCGGTCAGCCGCCGCTCCTCGCCGTTCAGCGTGACCAGGACGTCGCCGGTCTGGCAGTAGAGGAACTCCTCCGAGTACGGGTGCCAGTGCTCGGTGACGACCTCTCCCGGCTCGAGGGTGAGCGTGCCCATGAAGCCGGCGGTGGAGCCGACGCTCGTGGGGGAGAGCAGGACGCGGATGTCACCGCCACGCCGGCGGTTGGGCGGCGCCTCGGCGCGGGACACCGTCGGTCCGACGTGCACGGCGGACGGGGCGTGCTGGATGGTGGTCATGTCTTTCCTCCGGTGGGGGCCGGGCCCGCGGTCGCGGGCTCCGGTCGGTCGGTCGGCAGCGGCGCGTCGGGTCCTGCAGCGAGGTGTACGGGGAGGTCGGGGACGACCTGGCGGACCAGGGGGCCCAGGACGGGGGCGGGGGCGATCTCGACGACCGTGGTGGCGCCGGCCTCGACCAGCGCGCGGGACGTCGCCTCCCACTGCACCGGCGAGGTGAGGTGGTCGCGCAGGCACCGGGCCAGGTGCTCGGGGTCGCGCGTGGGCCGGCCGTCGGCGTTGGGCACCACCGGCACGTCGGGCTCGGACCACTCGAGGTCGGCGAACGCGGGGGCGAGGTGCCGGGCGACCGGCTCCATCAGCGGGCCGTGGCAGGCGGCGCGCCCGGGCAGCCGGACCAGGTCCAGCCCGGCGGCGAGCACGGCCTCCCGCGCCCGGGCCAGCTCCTCGCACCGGCCCGAGAGCACGACCTGCGCGGGTCCGTCGACCGACGCGACCGACAGCGCCCCCGTGCCCCCGAGGTCGGCGACGACGGCCCGGGCGACGTCGCCGGCGCGCGGCCCGACGACGGCGGCCATGCCCGCGCAGGACGGGCGCGGCGACAGCGACAGCAGCTCGGCGCGCCAGTGCACGAGCTCCACCACCTGGTCGAGCGGCAGTGCGCCGGCGGCGACCAGGGCGGCGTACTCGGCGACGCCGTGCCCGGCGACGACGACCGGCCGCAGGCCGCGGGCGGCCAGGCTGCGGAAGCCCGCGACCCCGCTGACCACGACCTCGACGTGCGCCGCCACCGGGTCGGAGAGGTTCAGCGGGTCGCGCCACCAGTCGGCCACGTCCCGCCCGACGACCGCCGAGGCCTCGGTCACGACCTCCCGGGCCGGCTCGTCGCCGAGCCAGGCGTCGACCGCGCCGGCGCGGGCGCCGCTCTCGCCCGCGATGACGACGGCGACCCCGGGACGGCCGGTCACCGCGCCGACTCCGGGTTCCCGGCGGCCGCCTCCACCTTCTCCTTGATGATCCCCATCTGGATCTTGGAGTTGCCGTCGATCCGCCGCGTCATGCCCTCGGTGTCGATCGGCGCCTGCGGGCGCATCCGGAAGTCCTGGATCCAGCGCATCCGGGTACCGCTGCCCTCCGGGGCGTAGGTCCAGCGGATGTCCATGAACTCGAAGGGCCCGGGCTCGACGCGGCGGGCGGTCACCTCGTGGGTCGCCGGGTCGAGGGTGCGCTCGGACACCCAGCTCCAGACCTTCCCGTTCTCGTCCGGGTGCATCGTGAGCCGGAACTTGAAGTACGTGTCGGTCGACTCGAGGATCTCGACCTCGGCGTACTCGGTGAACAGGTCCGGCCACGTGGGCAGGTCGTTGGTCATCTGCCAGACGTGGTCGATCGGGGCGTCGATGTAGATGGAGTTGTCGGTGTGCCCGGCGGTCTGCGTGCCCGGCTCGGTGGTGCTGCTCACAGGTTCCCTCCTGAGGGATCGACGAGGTGGAACTCCGGCGTCCGGCCCTGGCCCCGTCCCGAGGCTCGCGCCGAGCGTGCGGGGCGTGAGGAGGACGGGGTCCTCCCTCAGGCCATCCCGGCCGGACGGGAGACGGCCGCGTTGACCGTCGCGACGATGTCGCCGAGCGTGTGGTCGTCGGGGTTCTCGCTGGACATCTCGGCCCCGAAGCGCTCCTGCAGCTCGGTCTGCATGGAGAGGAAGGCCAGCGAGTCCAGGCCGATGTCGGCGAAGTGCGCGTCCGGGTCGGTGGTGTGCGCGGACGCCGGCAGGCCGGTCTTCTCGCTGAGCAGGGCCATCAGGTCGTCGAGAGTGAAGGTCGTGTCTGACACGGGATCTGTCCTTCCGTAGGGGTGGAGCCGTCGGGCTGGGTCTCCTCGACCGGGGTCTGGACGAGGGAGAGCGAGCCGCGCGCGGTCGGCAGACCGGGCGCGGGGGAGTCGGTCAGGTCCGCCGCCCGGGCGAGGACCTCGGGCAGGGCCCGGTCGAGGAACTGGACGTCGTGGCGGTCGGCGACGACGTCGGGGTCGCGCAGCAGCGCCCGGTGCAGGGCGATCGTGGTGTGCACGCCCGGGCCCTCGACCCGCATCTCGGCCAGCGCCCGGTCCATGCGGCGGATGGCCTGGTCGCGGTCGGGCGCCCAGACGACGAGCTTGCCGAGCAGCGAGTCGTAGTCCGGGCTGACCGTGTCGCCCTGGCGGTAGCCGGTGTCGAACCGGGTCCACGGCCCGTCGGGCACCTGCAGGACGTCGAGCCGGCCGGGGGCCGGGGCGAAGCCGCGCGTGGGGTCCTCGGCGTTGATCCGGCACTCGATCGCCGCGCCGCGAGGGACGACGTCCTCCTGCCGGAACGGCAGCCGCCGGCCGGCCGCGACGAGGATCTGCTCGCGGACGAGGTCGATGCCGGTGAGCAGCTCGGTGACCGGGTGCTCGACCTGGATCCGGGCGTTCATCTCCATGAAGTACGCGTTGCCGGAGCCGTCGACGAGGAACTCCATCGTGCCCGCGCCGGTGTAGCCGACCGACAGCGCGCCGTGGACCGCCAGCCTGCCCAGCTCGGTCCGCTGCTCGGGCGTGAGGTGGCCGGCCGGGCCCTCCTCGAGCAGCTTCTGGTGCCGCCGCTGCAGGGAGCAGTCCCGTTCGCCCAGGGAGACGCCGTTGCCGTGGCTGTCGCAGAGGACCTGCACCTCCACGTGCCGGGCGCGGGGGAGGTACCGCTCGACGTAGACGGTCGGGTCGCGGAACACCGCGCGGGCGGTGGCCCGGGTGGCGGTGAAGGCGTACTCGAAGTCCGGCTCGGCCGACACCACGGTCATCCCCCGGCCACCGCCGCCGGCCGCGGCCTTGATGATCACCGGGTAGCCGATCCGGGCAGCGATCTCCCGGCCCTCGTCGGCCGTGCGGACCGGCTCGACCACGCCGGGCAGCAGCGGCAGGCCCGCGTCGGCCATGAGCCGGCGCGCCGTGGCCTTGTTGCCCATCTGCTGCATGACCGCCGGCGGCGGCCCGACGAAGGTCAGCCCCTCGGCGGCGCAGATCTCGGCGAAGTCCGGGTCCTCGGAGAGGAAGCCGTAGCCCGGGTGGATCGCGTCGGCGCCGGAGCGCAGGGCCGCCTCCACGATGTTGGGCACGTGCAGGTAGCTGCGCCGGGGCGCGGGCGGCCCGATGTGCACGGTCTCGTCGGCGAGGGCGACCACGGCCGAGTTGCGGTCGGAGGTCGAGTGGACGGCGACCACCTCGATGCCGAGCTCCCGGCAGGCCCGCGCGATGCGGACGGCGATCTCACCGCGGTTGGCGATGAGCAGGCGGTCGATCACCGGCCCCACCCCGCCGGTCGCAGGCGCAGCAGGACCTGGTCGTACTCGACGGACTCGGCGTCACCGACGAGGACCTCGGCCACCACGCCGGCCTCGTCGACGACGATCGGGTTCATCAGCTTCATCGCCTCGACGATCCCGACGGTCTGGCCCGGCTCGACCTCGTCGCCCACGCGGACGAAGGGGTCGGCCCCCGGCGAGGGCGCCGCGTAGAACGTGCCGACCAGGGGGGACCGGACGGCGGTGGTGCCCGCCGTGTCCTCCTCGGCCGCCCCGTCGTCCGGGCCCGGGTCGGCACCGCCGACGGCGGCGGGGCGCACCGGCGCGGCGCCCGCCGGGGAGGCGGTGCCGGCCGCGGCGCGCTCGGCGGCCCACTCGACCTCGATCGCACGGTCGCCGTCGCGCACGGTGAGCCGGCGCAGCTCACCGGGGAGCGCGCGGGCGAGGGCCACGACCTCGTCGCGCAGGTCGGTCTCGGGTGCCGCGCCCGGGGCGCCGCTGCGGGGGGTGAGCTCGCTGGCGGTCACGGTCAGCTCCCCACCGTCTGCAGCGCCCGGCCGTCGTCCCCGCCGATGCGCGACAGCCGCCGGAAGCGGGTGTCGAGCAGCGTGGCCACGTCCAGGCGGCAGACGTCGTCGAGCTCGCGGACCAGGGCCTGCCGCAGCAGGCGGGCCGCGGCGGCGGGGTCGGTGTGGGCGCCGCCCGGCGGCTCGGGGACCACGGCGGTGGCGATCCCCGAGGCCTGCAGGTGGGCCGCGCCCAGCCGCATCGCGCGGGCGGCGGTCGGTGCGGCCACCGCCGTCCGCCACAGGATGGCGGCACACCCCTCCGGGCTGATGACCGACAGGTAGGCGTTCTCCAGCACCAGCAGCCGGTCGGAGGTGCACAGCGCGAGTGCGCCGCCGCTGCCGCCCTCTCCGGTGACCACGGCCACGACCGGGACCCGCAGCCGGCTGCTGCGCATGATCGTCTCGGCGATGGCGTGCGACTGGCCGCGCTCCTCGGCCTCCGGGCCGGGGTGGGCACCGGGGGTGTCGACGAGGGTGACGACCGGCAGGCCGAAGGACTCGGCGTGGTCGAACAGCCGCATCGCCTTGCGGTAGCCCTCGGGGTGCGGCATCCCGAAGTCGCGGGCCACCCGCTCGCGGACGGTGTGGCCCTTCTCGTGGCCGATGACGACGACCGTGCGGCCTCCGATGGAGGCCACCCCGCCGACGACGGCGCGGTCGTCGGCGAACGCGCGGTCACCGTGCAGCTCGACGAAGTCGTCGAACGCGGTGTGCAGGTAGTCCAGCGTCGTCGGCCGCTCGGTGACCCGCGCCCGCTGCACGACGTCCCAGGGGTCGGCGCCCTGGTCGATGTCCTGGTCGATGTCGTGGTCGACGTCCTCGGCTGCCCGGTCCTCGCTGTCGTCCTCGGCCCGGTCGTCCGGGGTGGCACCGGCCTGCTCGGCGTCGCCAGGGGTGCCGGCCCCGTGCAGGGCGAGCAGCCGGACGAGCAGCGGCCGGATCTCCGCGCGGCTCTCCACGCGGTCGACCAGGCCGTGCGCCAGGAGGAACTCGGCGGTCTGGAAGTCGGGGGGCAGCTCGGCGCGGATCGTCTCCTGCACCACGCGCGGGCCGGCGAAGCCGACGTGCGCGCCGCGCTCGCCGACGAGGACCGACGCGAGCGTGGCGAAGGACGCCGAGACGCCGCCGTAGGTGGGGTCGGTGAGCACGCACACCGACAGCAGCCCCGCCTCCCGGAGCCGGCCGTAGGCCTGGCTGACCCGAGCCATCTGGAAGAGGGAGAAGACGCCCTCCTGCATGCGGGCGCCGCCGCTGGCGCAGACGCTGACCAGGGGGACACCGCGCTCGAGGGCCAGTTCGGCCGCGCCGCTCACCCGGCGGCCGACCTCCACGCCCATGCTGCCGCCGAGGAAGGCGAAGTCCATGACGGCGACGACGACCTCGGCGCCGCCGATGCGGGCGGTGCCGACGACGACGGCCTCCGACTCGCCGGAGCGGCGGGCGGCCTCCTCCAGCCGGTCGGGGTAGTCGCGCAGGTCGGTGAAGGACAGGGGGTCGGGTGCCCCCGGTGGGAAGGCGGTCTCGCCGAAGCTGCCCGGGTCGACCAGCAGGTCGATGCGGGCGCGGGCGCTCAGCCGCAGGTGGTGGTCGCACTCGGGGCAGACGTTGAGGTCCCGGTCGAGCCGCCGGCGGTAGAGCAGCCACCCGCAGGCGGGGCAGGAGACCCAGCCCACCGGCCCGGACGGGGCGGGGACGGCCGGAGCCGGGGTCACTGACGAACGTGTCATGGCGTGCCTCTCGGCCGCCCGGGCGGGCGCGCCGCCCGGGCGGACCATCACTCGGTGGACGAGGTCCAGTGGTAGAAGCGGCGGGCCATCGCGTCCTGCGGTGAGCGCCAGTTGGGGTCGTAGGCCTCGATGTAGGGCTTGAGGTCCTCGCTCACGGCGCGGAAGGCCGGCAGCGACTGGGCGATCCGCATCGCCTCCGGCGGCGGCCGGTCGAAGTCGATGAGGTGCACGTAGATGTCGTGGAACGTGTAGAGGGACCGGTTGCGGACGCCGATCTCGTGGGGCATCGAGGTGGCGTCGTAGCGGCCGAAGACGGCGGCGACGTCGTCGGCGTCGGCCGGCGCCATCTTCGCGATGATCATCGTCTGGTGCACGGGGTCTCCAGCATCGTCACGGCCCGGATGGGGCGGAGGGGGTGCGGTCGACGCTAGGTCGGCGCGAGCCCCCCGGACACCGGCCATCCGTCGCCTTCCGGGCAGGTCCGGAGGGGGACGGGGGCGCACGACCACCCCCGTCGCGGGGACCGCGACGCCCTCCTCGGGGCCCGGGCGGCACCTCCCCGGGGAGCGAGGTCCCGGACCTCGGGGATGCCCACCCCCCGCTCGGGTAGTGGGTCGGCCCCCTACTCGGGTATGAACTCGCCGGGAGTTCGGCCGCCGCCTCGCCGCCAGCGGTGGCGACCGGTGGGTCCCACCCCCTAGCTTCGCCCATCTGACCTGGCGACTCGCGCCTCGGAGGACGGAGCGGAGCACACGGACATGGACGGCGGACCGGACCACGAGCCCGACCGTGTCGTCGTGACCGGTACCGGGTCGCCGGTCCGGGTGCTGGTCTGCGACGACCACGAGGTGCTGCGGCACGGGCTGCGCACCGTCCTGCGCCAGGCGCCCGACCTGGCCGTCGTGGCCGAGGCCGCCGACGTCGACGAGGCGCGGTCGCTGGCCGCCAGCAGCCGCCCGGACGTCGTGCTGCTGGGGCTGGACGCCCAGGGGTCCGGTGTGCAGGACCTCGTGCGGACGCTGAGCGGCCGGGGCATCCGGGTCGTCCTGCTCGGCGAGGCCTGCGTCGGCAGCGACGCCGTCGACGCGCTCCGGGCCGGTGCGCGGGGCTACGTGCACGCGGCCGTCAGCTCGCAGCGCCTCATCGAGTACGTGCGCGCGGTGGCCCGCGGCGAGACCGTCCTCGACCCCAGCGTCACCGGGGAGCTGCTGACCCGGCTCGACGGCGAACGGGACGGCGACGGCCACCGCGCCGGGCAGAACCCGCTGACCGCGCGGCAGCAGGCCGTGGCCGAGCTCGTGGCCGAGGGGCTCAGCAACGCCGAGATCGCCGCCCGCCTGCAGCTGAGCCGGGCCACCGTCAAGGGCCACATCACGGTGGCGTTGCGCCGCCTCAACCTCCGCGACCGGACACAGCTGGCGATCCACGTCCACCGGGCCACCCAGCCCGGGGCCGGGGTGCTGCCGGTCGAGGGCTGAGCCGCCCGTGCGCCCCCGGCTCGCGCAGGGGGGTCAGGCGCTCGGTCGGGCGCTCGGTCGGGCGCGAGGTCCCACGCTGAGCTGCGCCTGCGCTCAGCCCGCGCGCGAAAAGGGGTTCCGATACGGGCCCGCTGGGAGAACGCTGGCGTCGGGGATTGCAGGACGTGACAACATGACCGGGCGCAACTCGCTGGTGCACCACTACAGTCGGTCGGGTCCGGAGTAGACGGACGGGTGTCGGAACGTCGGCTCACCACGCGCACACGCAGAGCCGGCAACAGGGGGCGACATGGGGAACGAGGTGTTCGGCACGGGGCCCGGTCTCAGGCCACCGCACCAGCGGGGGCCCGGGGAGACGGGGGGCCGCACCCACCCGAGTGGCACGATGCGGCCGCCGGCGCCCCGGGGGGCTGCCCGACCGGCCCCCCGCGCGCTGCACGCGGCGCGGCCGCCGACGACGCTGGTGTGCGTCCTGCTGTGCGAGGACCAGGAGGTCTTCCGCATCGGCATGCGCGAGGTCCTGGAGGCCGAGCCGGACATGGCCGTCGTCGCCGAGACCAGCCACCTCCCCGAGGCGCTCGAGGTGGCCGACGGCGCGCGGTCGAAGGTGGTCGTCGTCGTCCGGCAGGGCCTGGTCGCCGGCGCCGCGCTGCCGCTGTTGCGCGACCTGTGCCGGCAGGACACCGCGGTGCTCGTCCTCGCCGAGCCGGGGACGGAGTCCGAGCCCGAGCTGGTGGAGATCCTGCAGGCCGGCGTGCGCGGCTACCTGCCCCGCCGGTCGGACGCGCAGCGGCTGGTCGACGGCGTGCGGGCGCTGGCCCGGCACGAGGCCGCGCTCGACCCCACGGCGACGAACCGGCTCGTGCAGTACCTGACCACGCCGCGGGAGCGGCCGGCGCCCGCGGCACGCGTGCTGGACCGGCTCACCGAGCGGCAGCGCGAGGTCGCCGAGCTGGTGGCGCAGGGGATGAGCAACGAGGAGATCGCCCGCCGGCTGTTCCTGAGCCTGGCGACGGTGAAGAGCCACCTCACGGCGTCGATGCGCCGCCTCGACGTCCGCACCCGCACGCAGCTGGCCATCCTGGTCAACCGCGACCGCTCGCCGGCCGCCTGAGCCGGCCGGGTCGCGACGACGACGCCCCGGGTCGGCACCCGCTGCGGCCGGCGTCGCGGGGTGAGGACGGCGGGGTCAGGACGGCGGGGTCACGACAGCGGGGTCACGACAGCGGGGTCACGACAGCGGGGTCACGACAGCGTCGCCGTGCCGGTGACCGACGCGGCCGCCCCGCACGCGGCGGTGGTCCGCTCGAGGCGATCGCCGTCGGCCCGGCCGGTCGCGCGCACCGGGGTGCCGGCGCGGGACCGTCGCTGCCGTCCAGCCCGCGGCACCGGACCGGACCCGGTGGGCCCTCACCCGGCCGCCGTCCCTCGTCGTCGACGCCGCCCGCGCCCTCGCCGGGCAGTGAGGCCGGTCGCAGTGCGGAATGGTGCGGGCCGCCGCGGTGTCGGAACCCCCGTGGACCTCTTCTCACCCGTGACCCTGGGCGACATCGAGCTGGCGAACCGCGTCGCGATGGCGCCGCTGACCCGCATGCGGTCCGGGGCGTCCGGTGTCCCCGGTGACCTCGTCGTCGACTACTACGCGCAGCGGGCCTCGCTCGGCCTGATCGTCACCGAGGGCACCTACCCGGACATCGAGGGCCAGGCCTTCGTCGGCCAGCCCGGCATCGTCACCGACGAGCAGGTCGAGGGCTGGCGCCGCGTCGCCGACGCCGTCCACGCCCGCGGCGGCAAGATCGTCGTGCAGGTCATGCACGGCGGCCGGGTTACCCACCCCGACGTCAACGGCGGCCACCGCGTCGTCGCCCCGAGCGCCATCGCCATCGACGGCGCCGGACACACCGAGAAGGGCAAGCAGCCCTACCCGGTGCCGCACGCGCTGACCACCGACGAGGTGCGCGCGACCGTGCAGGACTTCGTCCGCGCCTCCGAGCGCGCCGTCGAGGCCGGCCTGGACGGCGTGGAGATCCACGGCGCGAACGGCTACCTGCTGCACGAGTTCCTGTCGCCGGCGTCGAATGTCCGCGACGACGAGTACGGCGGCTCACCGGAGAACCGCGCCCGCTTCGCCGTCGAGGTCGTGACGGCGGTGGCCGAGGCCATCGGCGCCGGCCGCGTCGGCCTGCGGATCTCGCCGGAGCACGACATCCAGGACGCCTACGAGACCGACCGCGCCGACGTCCTCGCCACCTACGGCGCGCTCGTTGACCAGCTGCGCCCGCTCGGGCTGGCCTACCTCTCGGTGCTCCACCGCGAGCCGGCCGGCGACCTGGTGCAGGAGCTGCGGCGGCGCTTCGACGGCCCGCTGATGATCAACAGCGGCTTCGGCTCGGTGACCACCCGCGAGGAGGCCGTGGCGCTCGTCGACTCCGCGCACGCCGACGTCGTGGCCGTCGGCCGGGCGGTCATCGCCAACCCCGACCTGATCGAGCGCTGGGCCGGGCAGCACCCGGAGAACGAGCCGAAGGCGCACCTGTTCTACGCGCCGGGCGCCGAGGGCTACACCGACTACCCGACGCTGCGCGCCAGCTAGACGAGACCCCTCCACTCCGCCCCTCGCACGCTCGGGGTGGTGCCCCGGAGGGGGCTTCCCCACGTCCGGCAGGGCCCGGCGGCGCACTGCCGCCGGGCCCTGCGGCGTCCTCAGGCGGACAGGCGGGTGACCCCGGGTGCCAGGACCGTGCCCTCGTCGACCAGCGTGTCGGCGGGTGCCGGCCGGCCGAAGAACCACCCCTGGCCGCCGTCCACGCCGAGGGTCTGCAGGACGGCGTGCTCGGCCTCCGTCTCCACGCCCTCGGCGACGACGGAGACGTCGACGCTGTGCGCGAAGTCGACCAGCGACCGGGCGAGCTTGGCGAGGATCGGGTCGGAGTCGACGCCGCTGACGATGCTGCGGTCCATCTTGATCACGTCGGGGGCGGTGACCACGATGTGCCGCAGCGAGGAGAAGCCGGCGCCCACGTCGTCGATGGCCAGCCGCATCCCGCGGGCCCGCAGGGGAGCCAGCGCCGCCCCGAGGGCGGCGTAGTCGCCGACCGGGTCGTGCTCGGAGAGCTCGAGGACGACGCGGTGGAGCGGCAGGCCGGCGAGCAGGTCGCCGCACGCCGGCGTCACCACGGTCTGCGGTGAGACGTTCATCGACACGTAGCCGGACACCTCGTCCAGCAGCGCCGCGGCGCGGCGGAGGGCGAGCAGCTCCAGGCGGTGCCCCTGCCCGATGCCGTGGGCCTCGTCGAAGACGACGTCGGGCGTGCGGCCCCACTCGGCGGGGAAGCGGCTGAGCGCCTCGGCGCCGACGCGGGCGCCGGAGCGGAGGCTGACGATGGGCTGCAGGACGACGTCCGGGCCGCCGGCGGACACCACCGGCGCGAGGCGGTCGCTGACCGCGGCCCGCCGCTGCTCGAGCCGGACCTCGGGTTCGATCACCAGCGCCGCGGCGTCGGCGAGCACCTCCATGAGGGCCAGGTCGCGCGGGGAGACCTCGGGGTCGGTGGTGAGGCCGAAGGCGCAGAAGGTGCCGTAGACGGCGCCGTCGCTGAGGACCACGGGGACGCTGACGTGCCCGCGGACCTGCGGCAGGTCGGCCGGGTGCAGCCGCACGGCCTCGGGGACGGCGCGGGCGTCGGGCATGACCTGGGGCAGGCGTCCCTCGACGACGGCAAGGCAGAAGCCGCTGTCGCGCGGGCCGGAGTAGCCGGCGTAGACGTCCGGGAGCACGGAGTCGACGACCTGCACCGTGCGGGTGGTCTCGTCGATCCGGCTGAGGAACGCGACGCTGAGGTCGAGCTTGCGGCGTGCCGTCCGCAGCAGCCGGGCGACCTGCTGCTCCGCCTCCGAGCCCCCGTGCTCCACGCGCCCTCCCCCTGGACGTCCCTGTCCGTCAGACCGGCACCGTAAGCCGCCGGAGGCACCACCGCCGACGAGTGCGCCCGTCATCATCCACAAGGGGTGACCTGTCTGTCACTCACCGCTGCGAAGTGGCGGTCTCCCGCGCGGTGGACGGGCGACGCGGGCGGCAGCCGGCGTCGGTCACCGGTCCGGCTGCAGGCCCGCGGCGAGGCCGCCCAGCAGGGCGGTGAGCCGGTCGGCGTCGGTGGACGCCGCGGCCAGCGTCCGCTCGGCCAGCTCGCACCAGGCCGCCTCGAGGGCGGGCACCAGGGACCGTGCCCGGTCGGAGAGCTCGATGATGGTGACCCGGCCGTCGGTGGGGGGCGGCCGGCGGACGACGAGTCCGGCGGACTCCAGCCGACGGACGCTGCCGGTGATGGTGGAGCGACGACGCCGAGCGGGGCACGATCGACGTCACCGGGCGTGACTTCGCCTCGACGCGCAAGTACCGCAGCGCGCGGGCCAACCCGCGGGCGGCGTTCGTGGTCGACGACGTCCTGCCGCACACGATCGTGTCCTGGGGTCTCGACGCCTGAGCGCCCGGTGCCCGGGGGAGCGGGTCAGGCCGGGCTGCCGTGGGCGGCGACGGAGACCGGCTCCCACTCCCGCCAGGTGGCCAGGCGGGACTCGTAGTCGCGGGTGGCGATGGCGAGCGGGCCGTCGCCGAAGAAGACGCGCAGCGGCGGGTCCTCGGCGTCGACGATCCGGAGGACCGCCTCGCGGGTGGCCACGGGGTCGCCCGGGTTGCCCGCGCGGGCCCTCCGCTGCTCGGCGGCCTGCTCGCGGAAGGTGTCGTAGGCCGGGTCGGGGGCCGCGTGCTTCGCCGAGGCGCCGCCCCAGTCGGTGGAGTACGCGCCCGGCTCGATGATCGTCACCTTGACGCCGAAACCGGCGACCTCGGCGGCGAGGGACTGGCTGAGGGCCTCCAGCGCCCACTTCGAGGCGTTGTAGACGCCGATGTTCGGGAACGCGCTGATCCCGCCGATGCTGCTCACCTGCAGGACGTGGCCGGAGCCCTGCGCGCGCAGGTACGGCAGCGCGGCCTGGGTGACGAACAGCGCGCCGAACACGTTGGTGTCGAACTGCGCCCGCGCCTCGGCCTCGGAGACCTCCTCGACCATGCCGAACTGGCCGTAGCCGGCGTTGTTGACGACGACGTCGAGGCCGCCGAAGTGCTCGTGCGCCCGGGCGACGGCGGCGAACACGGCGTCCCGGTCGGTCACGTCGAGCCGGATCGGCAGGACCGCGTCGCCGAAGCGCGCGACCAGGTCGTCGAGGGTCTGCGGGTCCCGGGCGGTGGCGGCCACGGTGTCGCCGCGCTCCAGGGCGGCGATCGTCCACTCGCGGCCGAAGCCGCGCGACGCGCCGGTGATGAACCAGGTCTTGGGCACGGGTGCTCTCCTCGTCCGGGACGGAGCGGTCCACTGACGCGACCAAGGACGACGTCCGGGGATCTGTTCCGCCACCGTGCGGGCGTCACGTCGTGGTCTCATCCCCTGGAGCGCGACACCGGGGTCGTGCCGGGACGAGGAGGTTCCGTGGCCGAGGTGCACGGCAGCTGCGACGACCGGTTCTCCGGGGTGCGCGAGGCGCTGGAGCGGCAGCTGGACGGGGACGAGCTGGGCGCGTCGGTCGCGGTCGACCTCGACGGGGAGACCGTCGTCGACCTGTGGGGCGGGTACCGCGACCTCGACCGGACCACCCCGTGGACCGAGGACACGATCGTCAACGGCTGGTCGACGACGAAGACCGTCCTGGCGCTCGCCGCGCTGCTCCTGGTGGAGCGCGGCGAGCTCGACGTGTACGCGCCGGTCGCCGACTACTGGCCGGAGTTCGCGGCGAGGGGGAAGAAGGACGTCGAGGTGCGGCACCTGCTGTCGCACACGTCGGGCGTCTCCGGCTGGGAGCGGCCGTTCTCGATCCGGGACATGTACGACTGGCCGTCGGCGACCGAGCGGCTGGCCGCGCAGGCGCCGTGGTGGGAGCCGGGGACGGCGTCGGGCTACCACGCGAACAACCAGGGGCACCTGGTCGGCGAGGTGGTCCGGCGGATCACCAACACGACGTTCCGGCAGTTCGTGGCGACCGAGATCGCCCGGCCACTGGGTGCGGACTACCAGGTCGGGGCGCGCGAGGCGGACTGGCCCAGGATCGCGCCCGTCGTCCCGCCGCCGCGGTCCGACGACGACCCGCAGCCGCCGGACCCCGAGGCGGTGGTGGTGAAGACCTTCACCGGGCCGGTCTCCTCGGCGGAGGCCGCGAACACCCCGGAGTGGCGCCGGGCGGACCTGGGGGCGCTCAACGGGCACACGAACGCGCGCGGGCTGCTGCAGGTCCTGCGGGTGCTGTCGCTCGGCGGCACGGCCGGCGGCGTGCGGCTGCTGTCACCGGAGACCATCGACCTCGTCTTCGACCAGCAGTCCGACGGCGTGGACCTGGTGCTCGGGGTGCCGCTGCGGTTCGGGATCGGCTACTGCCTCGGGTCCCCGGTCGTCCCGTACGTGCCCCCGGGGCGGACCTTCTTTTGGGGCGGCTGGGGCGGGTCGATGATCGTCATGGACCTCGACCGCCGGCTGACGATCTCCTACCTGATGAACCGGATGGCGCCGGGCGTCCTGGGCTCCGACCGCAGCGAGGCCTACGTCCGGGCGGTGTACGCGGCACTGGGCTGAGGGTCGGAGAAGCCGGGTCCGGGGTCCGGGGGAGGTGCGGCATGGACCTCGACGACGTCGTGCCGGTGGCCGACCACGTCACCCGGCAGTCGCGGGTGATCGACGCGCCGCCGTCCGTGGTGTGGGAGGAGCTGCACCGGCTGCGGGTCTCGTCCCTGCCGGTCACGCTGCTGCTCAGCGGGGCGCGGGCCCTGCCGGTGCTGCTGGCGGGCCGGGGACGCCGGCGCGGCGGGCTCGACCGGACCTTCCTGGACGTGGTGCCGATCCCGGAACTGGCCTCCGACCCGCCCTCGCACGTGCTGTTCGGCGGCGTGCTGCAGCCGTGGAAGCTGACCGGAGGGGTGCGGCCGCCCGTGCTGGACGCGATCGGGGTCCGGGAGTGGAAGGAGCCGGGCTGGGTGAGGGTCGGCATGGAGTTCCGGCTGACGCCGACCCTCGGCGGCACGCGGCTGAGCTGCGAGACGCGGATCGTCGCCACAGATCCGGGGACCCGGCGGCGCTTCGGCCTCTACTGGCTCGCCGTCCGGCCGGGCAGCTCCGCCATCCGCTGGGAGCTGCTCACCGCCGTCGCGATGCGGGCGGAGGCGCGCGCCGGCAGCTGAGGTCGCCCCTCGCCGACCGGGCGGGCAGGGACGGGCCCTCCTAGGCTCGGCGGATGGACCCCGCCGACCTGCTGGCCCTGCGCTCCGACGAGCGCGCCGCCCTCGTGCTGATCGGGCTGCGCGGCGACTGGTAGCCGTACTGCTGCGCCCAGGCGGTCCGTCCGGCCCGATCGCTGTCCCGTCTCGCCGACGCCGGCGCGGAGGTGGTGCTCGCCTCCACCGACCCGCCGGAGGTCCAGCTGGCGATGGACCGCACGTGGCACCTGCCCTTCCGCTGGGTCAGCGACCCGGACGGCTCGCGCCTCGCGAAGCCGCTGGGCGCCTGGGACGAGGACGCGTCGATCTTCCGCCCCGTCGTCGTCGTGGTGTCCCCGGACGGCAGGGAGGTGTTCCGCGAGCTGTCCCGGGACTTCACCGACCGTCCGGACGACGAACCGATCCTCACCGCCGTCGAGGGGCTCGGGCTCGACCGGGTGCCGCCGCCCGCACCGTGGGATCCCCCGGACACCGGATCGCGGCCGTCGAAGCGGGCGTTCCAGCCGTCGTCGTTCATCCCCTACTTCCGCGCCATCACGTTCAACACCGGCGCGCCGGCCGAGCGGATGGTCGACGAGCGCGACCGCGACCAGTTGCTCACCGAGCAGCACATGGCCGAGACGTTCCTCGCGGCCTTCGACGAGTGGCGCGCCGAGCACCCACCGGACCGGCAGTAGGGGCCGGGGCTCGACTCAGTGTGTACCTTGTGTGTATGCCCCGGGTGAACATCTATCTCCCCGACGACCTCGCGGCGGCGGTGCGGACGGCCGGGATCAACCTGTCGTCGCTGACGCAGGACGCGATCAGGCAGCACCTCGCCGCACGGACGACGGACGCCTGGTTGGCGACGCTCGACCCTGCGCCATTGCTGGTGTCGCATGACGACGCGCTCGCCGCCCTGGACGCAACGCGGGAAGAGCCGGCCACCCGACATGGCTGAGGTGGTCCTCGACGCATCAGCGTTCGTGGACCTGCTCCTGGGCAACCCCCTGGGTGTCGCTGTCCGCTCACGGCTCGCCGGTCAGTCGCTCCACGCGCCCGGGCACGTCGACGCGGAAGTGCTGTCCGCACTCGGGCGGCTGAACCGTGCCGGGGACCTGGACGACGACACGGTGACGCGGCTGCTCGGTCGCGTCGTGGAGGCCCCGATCCACCGCCATCCCGTGCAGACTCTCGTCCTCGGCGCCTGGGCTCGACGCCACCAGCTGCGTCTGGTGGACGCGCTGTACGTGGAGCTGGCAGCTGTCCGGACGGCGGTGCTCGTGACGACCGATCGTCGGCTGAGGGCCGTGCCGATGGTCGACGTCGTCGTGGCGTAGAGGGAGCCGGGGCATGGTCTGGACCGAGCGCGACGTCCCCGACCTGACGGGACGGACGGCGGTGGTGACCGGCGCGAACGGTGGGCTCGGCCTGCAGACGGCGCTCGTGCTGGCCCGTGCGGGCGCGCACGTCGTCCTCGCCGCCCGTGACCCGGTGAAGACGGCCGCTGCGGAGACGCGGATCCGGGCGAGCTCCCCGGCGGCGTCGCTGGAGACGGTGCCGCTGGACCTCGGCGACCTCTCCTCGGTCGCGGCCGCCGCGGCCTCGGTGCTCGACCGGCACGAGCGCGTGGACCTGCTGGTGGACAACGCCGGGGTGATGGCGGTGCCGCGGCGGACCACCGCCGACGGCTTCGAGGAGCAGTTCGGCGTCAACCACCTGGGGCACTGGGCGCTGACCGCGGGCCTGCTGCCCGCGCTGCTGCGGTCGCCGGCCGCGCGGGTGGTGACGGTGACGAGCACGGCCCGGCACCGGGCCCGGCGGCTGGACCCCGCCGACGTCCACCTCCAGCGGGGATACGGGGCGTGGAGCGCGTACGCGCGGTCGAAGATGGCCAACCTGCACTTCGGGCTGGGGCTGCAGCAGCGGTTCGCGGCGGCCGGGGCCCACGCTGCGAGCCTCCTCGCGCACCCGGGGCTGACGAACACCGACCTGCAGGCGCGCGCGGTGCGCGAGGGCGGCGCCGGCCGGCTCGGTCCGGTGTTCGAGCTGGTGACGGCGCGGTCGGGGATGTCGCCGTTCGAGGGCGTCCGGCCGCAGCTGCGCGCCGCGACCGACCCCCGTGCCCGGGGCGGGGAGCTCTACGCGCCGCGGTACGGCTCGCACGGCCCGGCCGTGCGGCGCCCGGTCCTGCGCCGGCGCGGCCTGCAGGAGCAGATCGGCGTCCTGTGGCAGGTCAGCGAGCGCGAGACCGGCATCCCGCTGGAGGTCGCGCCGGTCCCGTGACCGCGGCTCAGTCCTCCAGCAGGCCGGCCTCGTGGGCGAGGATGGCGGCCTGCGTGCGGTTGGCCAGGTCCAGCTTGGCCAGCAGCCGCGAGACGTAGGTCTTCACCGTCGCCTCGCTCACGTAGAGCCGCTTCGCCAGCTCGGCGTTGGACCCGCCGCTGCCCAGCAGCTGCAGCACCTCGCGCTCGCGGTCGGACAGCTCCCGGATCCGGCGCAGCGCCTGGGCCCGGCGCGGCGCCGCCCGCCGGTCGACGTAGGACTCGATCAGCGCGGCGGTGACCTTCGGCGACAGCGTCGCAGTGCCGTCGGCCACCGCGCGGACGGCGGCGGCGATCTCCCGCGGCGGGGTGTCCTTGAGCAGGAAGCCCGCGGCCCCGGCGGCCAGCGCCGCGTACACGTACTCGTCGGCGTGGAAGGTCGTGAGGACGGCGACCTGCGGCGGGTCGGGCAGCGCGAGGATCTCGCGCGTCGCCGCCAGCCCGTCCTTGCGCGGCATCCGGATGTCCATGAGGACGACGTCGGGCCGCAGCTCCTGCACCGCGCGCACCGCGGCGAACCCGTCGCCGGCCTCCCCGACGACGGTGAAGTCGCCGGCGGCCTCCAGCACGGTCCGCAGCCCGAACCGCACCAGCTCCTCGTCGTCCACGAGCAGGACCGAGATCGTCACGCCGGGATCACCGCCTCGACCAGGAAGCCGCCGTCCAGCCGGCGCTCGGTGCGGAGCCGGCCGTCCAGCGTGCGCACGCGCTCGCTGAGCCCCACGAGGCCGAAGCCGCCGCCGGAGCCGGGGCGGGCGGCCTCGAGCGGCGTCCCGTTGACCACGCGGACGGCGAGCCGGGCCGGCTCGCGGACGACGGCCACGTGCACAGGGGCGCCGGGCGCGTGTTTGCCGGCGTTGGTCAGCGCCTCCTGCACGATGCGGTAGGCCGCCCGGGAGACGGCGGGCTCGACCGGGGCGGCGTCGGCCGGCGGGAGGTCCAGCGCGACGGTCATCCCGGCGGCGCGGCACTCCTGGACCAGCCGCTCCAGGTCGTCGAGTCCCGGCTGCGGGGTGAGGGGGGCGTCGTCGTCCTCCCCGGCGCGGAGCACCCCGACCGCCTGCCGCAGCTCGTCGAGGGCCTGCCGCCCGGCCAGCTGCACGGAGCAGGCGAGTTGCTCGACGCGCTCCCGGTCGGTGGCGGCCATCTCGATCGCGCCGGCCTGCAGCACCATGAGGCTCACCCGGTGGCCGACGGCGTCGTGCATCTCGCGGGCGATGCGGGCGCGCTCGGCGGCGATGGCCTCGCGGGCGAGCAGCTCCCGCTCGGCCTCGGCCCGCTCGGCGCGCTCGGTGAGCGCCGTCATCAGGTCGGCGCGGGCCCGCACCCAGGCGCCGACCGCGCCGGGCAGCAGGACGACGAACGCGACGCCCGCCAGCCCGCCGACGACCTCGCCGAGCGAGGGGCCGGTCCAGAACTGGCTGACCGCGACCGACCCGGCGACGCCGGCGACGAGCCGGGCGGGCCATCCGCCGGCGTAGCGGCCCACCGCGTAGGCACCCAGCGGGATGGCACCGCCGACGGCCGGGGCGACCGCGCCCACCGCGGCGGCTGCGAGGAAGGGGACGAGCGGCGCGCGCCGGCGCAGGAGCAGCAGCAGCACGCTGACGACGAGCGACGCCGCGGTGGCGAGGGAGAGGGGCACAGGGTCGGGACCGGGCGTCCACTCGACCGCCCTGACGCTGAGCCCGCCGAGGACGGCGATCAGCACCTCGAGCCAGACGCTGCGCGTGGACAGGCCCGGCCACAGACGCGCGCGGAGCCCCATGCGCAGCAGCCTAGGTCGGTGATCACGGCCTGCGGGTCGGCCGCGGGATGACCGCCGACGTCCTCTTTCGGATGACGAGCCGTAGCCGTTCGAGCTGCGGGTTCGAGGCTCACGGCTGACGCGGACGCGGGGCCCGCCGCGGTTCTCTGTGCATCACCACCACGGCGGACCACACGGAGGAGCCCCGATGATCACGGTCAGCGGACTGACCAAGGAGTACGGCGGCCGGCGGGTCGTCGACCAGGTGTCGTTCGAGCTGGAGCCCGGCACGGTGACCGGCTTCCTCGGCCCGAACGGCGCCGGCAAGAGCACGACGATGCGGATGATCACCGGGCTGGTGCCCGCGTCGTCGGGCACCGCGACGGTCGCCGGCGTCCCCTACACGTCGCTGCCCAACCCGGGAGCGGTCATGGGCACGCTGCTCGACGCGGCGGCGGTGCACCCCGGTCGCACCGGCCGGACGCACCTGCGGCTGCTGGCCGCGACGATCGGCGTCCCGGCCACCCGGGTCGACGAGGTGCTGGAGATGGTCGACCTGACGGCGGCCGGAGGGCGCCGGATCGGCGGCTACTCCCTCGGAATGCGGCAGCGGCTCGGGATCGCGGCGGCCCTGCTGGCCGACCCGCCGGTGCTGATGTTCGACGAGCCGGCCAACGGCCTGGACCCGGAGGGCATCCGCTGGATGCGCGACCTCCTCCGCGGCCACGCGGCCCGCGGCGGCACGGTGCTGCTGTCCAGCCACCTGCTCGGCGAGGTCGAGCACACCGTCGACCGGCTGCTGGTCATCGGCTCGGGCCGGATCGTCGCCGACGGGCCGATCGGCCAGCTCCTGGGCGGCGACGGGACCGCGGTGCGCGCGGCCGACGCGCCGTCCTTCGAGGCCGAGCTCGCGGCGGCCGGGCTCGAGGTGCAGCACCGCGACGGCGGCGTCCTCGTCGTCCCCGGCGCCGGGCCCGAGCGCATCGGCGCGCTGGCGGCGGCCGGCGGCCACGCCCTGATCGACCTGCGGCCCTCCCAGCAGGGCCTGGAGGAGCTGTTCTTCCAGCTCACCGACGCGTCATGACCACCACCCTCCCTTCTCCCCGAGAGGCACCCGACATGAGCACCACCCTCGCCCCCGCCGTCGTCCCGGTCGCCGGGTCGACCGCCCGGCGGACCGCTCCGTCCTTCCCGGCCCTGACCGGCCTGGAGATCCGCAAGTCCCTGTCCACCCGCTCCGGCCGGTCGGTGGCCGCGCTGGCCGTGCTCGTCGGCCCGCTCGGCGTCCTGCTGGCCACCATGACCAGCGGTGGCGGGGTCGCCGCCGCGATGGCCCTCGGCATCATGGGGATGCTGATCGCCCTGGTCCTGCTCGCCCTCGGTGTGCTCTCGACCGCGGGGGAGTGGACGCACAGGAGCGTGCAGACGACCTACCTCCTCGTCCCCCAGCGGGGACGGGTGCTGGCCGCCAAGGCCCTGGCCATGGCCCTGCTCGGGCTGGTGCTGGCGTCCCTCGGCGTCGGCGGGGCGGTCGGTGCGCTGGCGCTGTTCACGTCCGGCGTCACGTGGTTCGCGGCCGGCCAGGCCGTGGTCGCGGTGATCGCCTCGGGGGCGGCGTTCGCCGTCATCGGCGCCGGGATCGGTGCGGCGGTGGGCAACTCGGCGGCCGCGATGACCGGGACCTACCTGACGGTGCTGGGCATCCTGCCGGTGCTCAACTCGGTCAAGCCGGAGATCGCGTCGAAGCTGGACCCGGCGAGCGCGATCGTGACGCTGGCCCAGCAGGGCGCGGCGACCACGCCGATCGCGGTGGTCACCGGCTGGGTGGTCGTCTCGACGATCGCCGGGGTGCTCATCACCCGCCGCCGCTCGGTGGCCTGACCCGCTGTACGACCACCACACGCCGAGGGCCCTCTCGATGGCATCGAGGGGGCCCTCGGCGTGTACCCGTCAGCCCGTGCGGCGGCCGAGGAGCCAGCCGACGACGACGCCGAGCAGGGTGAGCCCGGCGCCGCCGGCCGCGCCCACGGCGAGGGTCCGCAGGTCCGCGGACGGCGTCGCGGGCGCCGTCCGGGGTGCCCCGGGCGGTGCTGCAGGCAGCGCTGCGGGCGTCGCCGCGGGGACGGCGTCCGTCGAGCTCACCGCGGCGGACGACGGGCGGGGCGCGGCGGCACCGCTCAACTCGGCGTCGACGGCGGTGAAGAACTGGCCGGCCATCCGCTTGGCGACGCCGGTGATCATCCGCTGGCCCACGCCGGCCACCGGCCCGCCCACCACGGCATCGGCGGAGTAGGTCACCGTCGTCCCCTCGTCGGACGGCGACAGCTCGATCGCCACCGTCGCCCGCACGTTGCCCGGCGCCCCCGCGCCCGAGGCGTGCATGACGTACGACGACGGCGGCCGCTGGTCGGTCAGCCGCACCTCGCCGGCGTACGTCCCCTTCACCGCCCCCACGCCCACGGCGACGTCCATGCGGTACGCGTCCTCACCGGTGCGCGACAGCGACAGGCAGCCCGGGATCGTCCGCGCCAGCACCTCCGGGTCGGTGAGCAGCGTCCACACCCGGTCCGGGGACCCGTGCAGCACCGCCGAGCCGTCCAGGTTCACGCGAGCGCTCCTCCCCGGCGTGCCGAGGCCGCCGTCCGTTCCGTGGCCGGGTCCCGCACCAGGTCGTAGAGCTCCGACGGCGAGATCGGCATCGCCGTCACCCGCCGGCCCACCGCGTCCTCGATCGCCGAGGCCAGCGCGGCCGACCCCGGGATCACCCCTGCCTCCCCGGCGCCCTTGATGCCCAGCGGGTTGAGCGGCGAGGGCGTCTGCTGGTGGTCGATCACCACGTCGGGCACCTCGGACGCGTACGGCATCAGGAAGTCCATGAACGACGCGTTCTGCAGCTGCCCGTCGGCGTCGTAGGCCATCCGCTCGTACAGCGCCCCGCCCACTCCCTGCGCGACGCCGCCGAGCACCTGGCCCTCGACGATCATCGGGTTCACCACGTTGCCGCAGTCGTGCACGACGGCGTACGTGACGACGTCGATCTCCCACGTCGCCGGGTCGACCTCCACCACCGCCGCGTGCGCGCCCGAGGCGAACGTCGAGCGCAGCGGCGAGTAGTAGTCGCGGTGTTCCAGCCCCGGGGCGTCGCCCGGGGCCACCGGCGGCTTCGTGTCGTCGTGGGTGGCGAACTGCGTCGCCTGCTTGGCCGCCTCGTCGAAGGCGTAGCGCAGCGGGTTGGACAGGACGGCGACCGTGCGCAGCGGGATCGACGCCCCCGGCGTGCCGCGCACCCCCACCACACCGTCGGAGATCTCCAGGTCCTCCGGCGAGGCCTCCAGGACGTCGGCGGCGATCCGCAGCGCCTTCTCCCGGACGCCGCGCGCCGCCAGCGCGATCGCGTTGCCGCTCATCACCGCCGCCCGCGAGGCGAACGTGCCGACCGCGTACGGGAAGCGGCGGGTGTCGCCGGTGGTCACCTCGACGTCCTCGATCGGCACCCCGAGCTCGGAGGCGACGATCTGCGCGAACGCCGTCTCGTGCCCCTGGCCCTGCGAGGTCAGCCCGGTGGAGACCAGCACCTTGCCGCTGCCGAGCACCTGCACGTGCCCGCCCTCGTAGGGCCCCGGCCCGGTGCCCTCCACGTACAGCGCCATCCCGGCGCCGAGCAGCTTCCCCCGCGACGCCGCCTCGGCCCGCCGTTCCTCGACGGACCCCCAGCCCACCAGGTCGGTCAGCTTGTCGAGCAGCCCCGGGTAGTCGCCGGAGTCGTAGACCACCGGCCGGCCGTCCTGGAACGTCAGGTGGTGGTCGTAGGGGAACTGGTCGGGCGTGATCAGGTTGCGACGGCGGACCTCGGCCCGGTCGAGCCCGAGCTCGTCGGCGATCCGGTCCATCGTCCGCTCCATCGCGAAGCAGGCCTGCGGCCGCCCGGCGCCGCGGTACGGCGTGACGATGACGGTGTTCGTGTAGACGCTCTCGACCACCACCCGGTACACCGGGACCACGTACGGCCCGACCAGCTGCGTCGCGGTGATGATCGGCACGATGATCCCGTAGGGCGTGTAGGCGCCGTTGTCGTGCCAGACGTGCACGTCGAGCGCGGTGAGCCGGCCGCCGTCGTCGAACCCGACGGTGACCTCCTGCCGCTGGCCGCGCTCGTGGGCGCTGGACACGAAGTGCTCGCGGCGGTCCTCGGCCCACTTGACCTCGCGGCCCAGCGCGATGGCGGCCATCGGCACCAGCAGCTCCTCCGGCCACGGGTGCACGATCTTGACGCCGAAGCCGCCGCCGACGTCCGGCGCGATCACCTCGACCCGGTCGAGCGAGAGCTCCAGCTTCGCCGCGATCGCCGCGCGCACCGACGTCGAGGCCTGGGTGCTCGAGTACACGCGCAGGCTGCCGTCGTCGGGGTCCCAGCGGGCGTGCACGCCCTTGCCCTCCAGCGGCGTGCACGCGCTGCGCTCGATGGTCTGGGTGAAGGAGAGCGTGTGCGGCGAGGCGGCCAGCGCCGGCCCGACGTCGCCGGTCTCCTGGTGGTGGCGGGCGGCGACGTTGTCGGGGACGTCCGGGTGGACGGCGTGCTCGGCAGCGCGGGCGGCGTCGATGCCCACGACGACCGGCAGCTCCTCGTAGCGGACGACGATCCGCTCGGCGGCGTCCTCGGCGACGTAGCGGTCGGTGGCCACCACCATCACGACCGGCTCGCCGACGTGGTTGACCACGTCCTTCGCCAGGGGGTAGCCGGTGCGCGGGGCGTGCAGCTGCGGGTGGGGGATGAGCACCGGCAGCGGCTCGGCCATGGGGCCGGTGAGGTCCTCGTAGGTGTAGATGGCGACCAGGCCCTCGACGTCCAGGGCGCCGTCGACGTCGACGTCGACCACCCGGGCGTGCGCGTGCGGGCTGCGCACGAAGGCCGCGGCCAGCGCGCCGGCACCGATGTCGTCGAGGTAGCGCCCGCGGCCGGTGATCAGCCGGGCGTCCTCGCGTCGCCGGACCGGCTCCCCGAACAGCTTGGTGGTCACCGGGCGTCCTCCCGCATCGTCGCGGCGGCGGAGCGGACGGCCTTCCTGATGTTCGCGTAGCCCGTGCACCGGCACAGGTTGCCGCCGACGAGCTCGTCGACCTCCTCCTCGGTGATCTCCTGCGCCGGGTCCCGCGCCTCGAGCCCCGCGGCGATGGTCACCAGGAACCCCGGCGTGCAGAAGCCGCACTGCAGCGCGTGGCACTCGCGGAAGGCTTCCTGCACCGGGTGCAGCACCTGCCCGCCCCGGTGGTCGTCGCGGGCCAGCCCCTCCACCGTGGTCACCGCGGCGCCGTCGGCCTGCACGGCCAGCACCAGGCAGGAGCGCACCGGCTCGCCGTCCAGCAGCACCGTGCATGAGCCGCAGACGCCGTGCGCGCAGCCCACGTGCGTGCCGGTCAGCCCCAGGTCGTCGCGCAGCAGGTCCGACAGCACGCGACGCACCGGCACCGGTGCTTCACGTGGAACACCGTTCACCGTCAGCCGGACGGTGCGCTCCGTGTCGATGCTCGTCACGGGACCCTCCCCGCCGCCTCGGCCGCGGCCTCGGCGAGCGTGCGCTCGGTCAGCACGCCGACCAGCAGGCGCCGGTAGTCAGCGGTGGCGTGCAGGTCGGGATCGGGGTCGACGAGCGTGCGGGCGAGCGCGCCGGCCGCGGCCCAGTCGGCGCTGTCGACCGGCTTGCCCGCGACCGCGTCGGTGAGGTCGTGCACCTCGGGCACCGGCCCCACCGACAGGTAGGCGGCGCGGACGGCGGCCACCCGGCGGTCCTCGTCGAGGGTGACGACGACGGCCGCCCCGCAGACGGCGTAGTCGCCCCGGCGCCGCGCGATCTCGGCGAACGCCGTGCCCGACCGCTCCGGCAGGGCCGGGAAGATCGCGTCGACGACGAGGGCCGGGCCGGTCAGCGAGGTCTCCAGCGGCCCGACGAACAGGTCCCGCCAGCCGACGGCCGAGCGTCCCGACGGCGTCGCCACGGTCACCGACCCGCCGGTCAGCGCGAGCACCGCCGTCATCTCCCCCGAGGGGTCGGCGTGCGTGATCGAGCCGACCGTCGTCCCGCGGTTGCGGATCGCCGGGTGCGCCACGTTCGCCGTCGCCCGGGCCAGCAGCGGCTGGACGCCGGCGGCGGCGCCGTCGCGCAGCAGCGCGGCGTGCCGCACCAGCGCGCCCACCCGCACGCCGTCCCCGGTGGTCTCGACCGCGCCGAGGCCGTGCACCCGGTTGACGTCGACCAGCGTGGTCGGCGCCGCGAGCCGCATGGCCAGCAGCGGCAGCAGCGACTGCCCGCCGGCGAGCACCTTCGCGCCCGTCCCCTCGGTGGCGAGGACGTCGAGCGCCTCGTCGACCGAGCCGGGGTCCGCGTAGCGGAAGGGCGGCGGTTTCACCGCTCGAGCGTCCCCTTGCCGGCGTCGACGCCGGCGGGCCGGCCGTCGACCCCGGGACGGCCCACCCGGTCGACCGACGACGGGTCGGCGCTAACCTCGTGCCCCCCGGTGTGCCCGAGCGCCGGCCCGGTGCCCTCGGCGAACCCGCGCTCCTGCAGCAGGGCTGCCTTCATCTCCGCCGGGGCGACCGCCCGGGCGACGTGCCAGCCGACCACGACGACGATCGTGCCGAACGCGATGCCGCTCAGCGGGAAGGTGTCGGTGATCTGCAGGGTCACGTTGCCGACCGCGATGACGATGCCCGCGGCCAGCGGCACCAGGTTGATCGGGTTGGCGAAGTCGACCCGGTTCTCCTTCCAGATCTTGGCGCCGAGCAGGCCGATCATCCCGTACAGGACGACGGTGATCCCGCCGAGCACCCCGCCCGGGATGATGTTGATCAGCGCGCCGAACTTGGGGCACAGGCCGAGCAGGACCGCCACGATCGCGGCGACGTAGTAGGCCGCGGTGGAGTAGACGCGGGTGGCGGCCATGACGCCGATGTTCTCGGCGTAGGTGGTGGTGGGGGAGCCGCCCACGGACGAGGCGATGACCGTGCCGAGGCCGTCGGCGAAGATCGCCCGGCCCATCACCGGGTCGAGGTCGCGCTTGGTCATCGCCGACACCGCCTTGACGTGCCCGGCGTTCTCGGCCACGAGCGCGATGACCGCCGGCAGCACCAGCAGGCTGAAGTTGAGCGAGAAGCTCGGCGCGGTGAACTGCGGCAGGCCGATCCAGTCCGCCTGGCCGACCGTGGCGAAGTCGATCCGGTCGCGGGTGACGATCGCGCCGGTGCCGTCGGGCGAGGTGATCTGCCCGGCGGTCACGTCGAGCAGGATCGACAGCAGGTACCCGAAGACCAGGCCGAGCAGGATGGAGATCCGGGCCCAGAAGCCGCGCAGCAGCAGCGAGGCGACGATGACGAAGACCATGGTCGCCAGCGCGACCCACTGGTCCTGCGGCCAGTACACCCCGGCCACCACCGGGGCGAGGTTGAAGCCGATGAGCATGACCACCGCGCCGGTCACCGCCGGCGGCAGCGCGGCGTTGATCGCCCGGGCCCCGGCGACGTGGATGAGGACGCCGACCAGGGCCAGCAGGACGCCGGAGACGAGGATCGAGCCGACGACGTCCCCGGAGTCCCCGCCGTTGGCCCGGATGGCCACCACCCCGCCGACGAAGGCGGCGCTGGTGCCCAGGTAGCTCGGCACCTTCCCCTGGACGACGAGCAGGAAGACGATCGTCGCGACGCCGCTCATCATGATCGCGAGGTTCGCGTCCAGCCCCATGATCAGCGGGAAGACGAAGGTCGCCCCGAACATGGCGACGACGTGCTGGGCGCCGATGCCGATGGTCCGGGGCCACGAGAGGCGTTCGTCGGGGGCGACGGCCTCGCCCAGCGGGGGCGTCTTGCCGCCCGCGTACAGCTTCCAACCGAACGCCATGGGTCCTCCTCGGCGGGGCTAGCCGGTGTACCGGGAGGCCCGCCCCCGGAGGCCGCCAATCTGTCACGGCGTGTCGACACGCGGAAGTACCTCAGTGCTAAATCGTCGTTGCGACAGCGGACGACGTCTCAGCGCTGAGGTATCTCCCGCTACGGTCGGCGGGGTGAGCGCACCCGCCCCCGGACCGGGCGTCCGGCACGTCTCGCTGCGCAGCGGCGTCTACGCCGACTCGGTGCGGCTGATGCAGGTCAGCCGCGACGTCGGCACCCGCGACGGCGTCACCGCCGTCCTCGTCGCCATGGCCACGCCGCTCAACGTGGAGCTGGCCGCGGGCATGGGCCTGGCGCCCGGCGACGACGCCTCGCCCGAGCAGCTGCTCGTCGGGATCGCCGCCGTCGACGACGACGCGCTGGCCGCCGCGGTGGCCGCCGTCGACACCGCGCTCGCCGCGCGGGAGCGCTCCCGCGCTCCGGCCGACGCGCAGCCGGCCCGCACCGTCGGCGCCGCCCTCGGCGACCAGGACGGCGCCGCCCTCGCCGTCGTCAGCGTGCCGGGGCCCTACGCGGCGCTCGAGGCCGCCGACGCGGTCGCCGCCGGCCGCAGCGTGCTGGTCTTCTCCGACGGCGTGCCGGTCGAGCAGGAGGTCGCGCTCAAGCGGGCCGCGCGGCGGGCCGGCGTCCTGGTCATGGGTCCCGACTGCGGGACGGCGATCGTCTCCGGCGTGGCGCTCGGCTTCGCCAACGTCGTCCGCCGCGGCCCGGTCGGCGTGGTCGCGGCCTCGGGCACCGGCGCGCAGCAGGTGTCCTGCCTGCTCGACGCGGCCGGCGTCGGGGTCTCGCACGTCCTCGGCGTCGGCGGCCGCGACCTGTCGGAGGCCGTCGGCGGGCTGGCCACGCTCGACGCGCTGGCGGCGCTGGACGCCGACCCCGCCACCGAGCACGTGCTCGTCGTCTCCAAGCCGCCGGCGCCGTCGGTCGCCGAGGTGGTGGCCGGGGCGGCGGCCCGGCTGTCGACGCCGGTCCGCTCGGCGGTGCTGGGCGCCGGGACGCCGGACCTCACCGCCGCCGTCGAGGCGCTGCTGGCCGACCTGGGGGTGGCCTCCCCGCGGTGGCCCGCCCGGCCGGGGAGCGGGACGGCGGCACCCGGCGCCGTCCTCAAGGGCTTCTACTCCGGCGGCACGCTGGCCGACGAGGCGATGCTGCTGGCCGCGCCGGTGCTCGGCGACGTCCGGTCCAACACCCCGCTGCGGCCCGACCTCGGCTTCGTCGTCGACCCATCCGCCCCGGACCTGTCCGCCCCCGGGCACGTGGTCGTCGACTTCGGCGACGACGCGCTCACCGTCGGCCGCGCGCACCCGATGATCGACCCGACGCTGCGGCTGGAGGCGATCAGCCGGCTGGCCGCGTCGGGCGAGCCGGCGGTGCTGCTGCTCGACGTCGTCCTCGGCCACGGTGCCGACCCCGACCCCGCCGCCGCCCTGGCGCCGGCCATCGCCGCGGCGAGCCTGCCGGCGGTCGTCGCGCTGGTCGGCACCGAGGCCGACCCGCAGGGCTGGAGCCGCCAGGCCGACGCCCTCGCCGCGGCCGGAGCCGCCGTCTTCGCCTCCAACGCGCAGGCCACCCGGCACGCGCTCGACCTGCTGGGAGCCGTGCGATGACCCTGCTGGGAGGCCAGCCGGCCGTCGTCGCCGCCGGGGTCGACGTCTTCTCCGCCGCGCTGCGCGCGCAGGGCGCGCAGGTGACCGACGTCGACTGGCGGCCGCCGGCCTTCGGCGATCCGGCCGACCTCGCCGCGCTGGCGCTGGACCCGCGCCGCGCCGCGGCCAACCGGACGGCGGTCGAGCGGGTGCTGGCCGCCGGGTCGCACCTGGTCGACGTCCGGCCCGCCCGGGAGACGCTGGGGCTGACCGGCCGGACCCTGCTGCACTCGGGGCCGCCGCTGACCTGGGAGGCCGCGTCGGGTCCGATGCGCGGCGCGCTGGTCGGCGCCTGCCTGTTCGAGGGCTGGGCGCCGACGGTCGAGGACGCCGAGGCGCTGCTGGCCTCCGGCGGCGTGACGCTCGACCCGTGCCACCACCACGCGGCCGTGGGCCCGATGGCCGGGGTGACCAGCCCGTCGATGTGGACCTGGTGCCTGGAGGACCCGGTCTCCGGCGGCCGCGCGTACTGCAACCTCAACGAGGGCCTGGGCAAGGTGCTGCGCATGGGTGCCTTCGGCGAGGAGGTGCTCACCCGGCTGGCCTGGATGCGCGACGTCCTCGGGCCGGTGCTGCAGGCCGCCGTGCGGTCGATGCCGGAGCCGCTGGACGTCAAGGCGGTGCTCGCGCAGATGCTGCAGATGGGCGACGAGGGGCACAACCGCAACCGCGCCGGCTCGCTGATGACCCTGCGCGACCTCGCACCGGCGATCGTGGCCGTCGACGCGCCGTCGGCCGACGTCGCCGCCGTCCTGCGGTTCATCGGCGGCAACGAGCACTTCTTCCTCAACCTCGGCATGCCGACGGCGAAGCTGGCGATGGACGCCGCCCGCGGCGTCCCCGGCTCGACGATGGTCACGGTGCTCAGCCGCAACGGCACGGAGTTCGGCGTGCAGACCGCCGGCACCGGCGACCGCTGGTTCACCGGCCCCGCGCAGACCCCGGTCGGACTCTTCCTCGGCGACTACGGCCCCGAGGACGCCAACCCCGACATCGGCGACTCGGCGATCATGGAGACCTACGGCGTCGGCGGGTTCGCGATGGCCGCGGCACCGGCGATCGTGCGGTTCATCGGGGGCACCGTGCCCGACGCGCTGGCCACCACCGAGCGGATGTACCAGCTCACCCTGGCCGAGAACCCGGCGATGGCGATCCCGGTGCTCGGCTTCCGCGGCGCACCGACCGGCATCGACGTGCTGTCGGTGGCACGCACGGGGTGGCTGCCGCAGATCAACACCGGGATGGCCGGACGGGTGGCCGGCACCGGCCAGGTCGGCGCGGGCCTGGTGCAGCCGCCGCGGGAGTGCTTCGAGCAGGCGCTGGCCGCGCTGGCGCAGGAGGCCCGCACCGCGCCCTGAGCGACCCGCGAGATCTGCACAGTGGTGGTCATCGGGGCGCTGATCGCCACCACTGTGCAGATCTCGCGGGGAGGCTCAGGGCTCCAGCACGCCCAGGTCGTCGGCGAAGGTCAGCTGTGCGGCGGTGGCGCCCTGCAGGTCCTCCCGGGTCAGCCCGGCGACCATCTCCCGCACGCAGAAGCCCCCGGGCGTGACGTCGAGGACGGCGAGGTCGGTGTAGACGCGGTCGACCACGCCGGCCGCCGTCAGCGGGTAGGTGCAGCGCGGCAGCAGCTTCGGCTGACCGGACCGCGTGGTGTGCGTCGTCAGCACCAGCACCCGCTTCGCGCCGACCGCGAGGTCCATCGCGCCGCCGACCGCCGGCGGGTGGCTGGCGTCGTCGGTGGCCCAGTTGGCCAGGTCGCCGGTCTCCGACACCTGGAAGGCGCCGAGCACGGTGACGTCGACGTGCCCGCCGCGCATCATCAGGAACGCGTCGGTGTGGTGGAAGAACGCCCCGCCGGGCAGCAGGGTCACCGGCTGCTTGCCGGCGTTGATCAGCTCGGGGTCCTCCCGGCCGGGTGCGGGGGCCGGGCCCATCCCGAGGATGCCGTTCTCCGAGTGGTAGACGACCTCCTTGTCAGCGCCGACGCAGTCGGCCACCAGCGTCGGCAGGCCGATGCCGAGGTTGACGTAGGCGCCGTCGGGGATGTCGCGGGCGATCCGCCGGGCGACGTCCCGCGCGTCCAGCCTCACGCCGCCGCCACCCGGACGACGCGGTCGACGAAGATCCCCGGCGTCACGATCGCCTCCGGGTCCAGCTCCCCGAGTTCCACGAACTCGTCGACCTGGACGACGGTGAGCGCGGCGGCCGCGGCCATCGTCGGGCCGAAGTTCCGCGCCGCCGTCCGGTAGACCAGGTTGCCCCAGCGGTCGGCGCGGGCGGCCTTGACGAACGCCACGTCACCGGGCAGGGGCTCCTCGAACACGTGCCGCCGTCCGCCGATCACCCGCACCTCCTTGCCCTCGGCCAGCAGGCTGTCGGCGCCGGTGGGCGTGAAGAACCCGCCCAGGCCGGCCGCCGCGGCCCGCATCCGCTCGCTGAGCGTGCCCTGCGGCACCAGCTCCAGCTCCACCTCACCGGCCCGCCAGCGCTCCTCGAACCAGACCGACCCGGCCGAGCGCGGGTACGAGCACACGATCTTCCGCACCCGCCGCTCGCGCAGCAGCGCCGCGACGTCGGTCTCGCCGGACCCGGCGTTGTTCGTGACGACGGTGAGGTCGGTGGTGCCCTGGTCGAGCAGCGCGTGCACCAGCTCCACCGGGACGCCGGAGGCGCCGAACCCGCCGACGAGCACGGTGGCGCCGTCCTCGATGCCCGCGACCGCGTCGACCAGCGACGCGACCCGCTTGTCGATCACCCGCACCCTCCGAGCTGCCGTTGCCGTGCCCCGCACGCTAACCCGGTGGCGCGGGAACGGTCCGCCCGTCAGGCTGCCGCCCCGTGTGGACGACGACCGCGGTGGGCGGGGAGGACGGTCCCGACGAGGAACACCTCCGGCGGATGGGGGCGCCGGAGAACGAGCTCCCGGTGGCGCTGCCGGTCAACGCCCTGCTCGCGCGCACCGGTGACGCCGCGGTCGCCCTGACCGGGCTGCAGGTCTACTCCACCGGCGTCGCGATGACCCTGGCCGTCCGGGTGCGCGAGGCCCCGGCGTCCGCGCGCGGCCTGTCGGAGCTCGTCTTCGGGCCCGGGCAGGCCGGACTGCTGATCGGGGTGGAGCTGGCCGACGGCCGCCGGGTCGCCGGCGAGGGCCTGCCGGGCAACGACCCCGACCTGGTCTGGCAGCCCGGGTCGGGGTCGGCCGGGGACCGCACCGCCGACCAGGAGTGGTGGCTGTCCCCGCTGCCACCCCACGGCCCGCTGACCGTCGTCGTCCGCTGCCCGGAGCTCGGCATCGAGGAGACGGCGACGCGGCTGGACGGGACGGCGATCCGGGCGGCCGCCGCGGGCGTCGTCGAACTGTGGCCGTGGACCCCGCCGGCACCGTGGGGCGAGGAGCCCCCGCCGCCGCTCGACCTGCCGCCGGGGTCCTGGTTCCGCGGCGCGTGAGGGACGACGACGTCGTCCGCCGGAGCAAGCGGCTGTCCTACGTGCTGCGCCACGCGCCCGGCAGCGTCGGGCTCGCCCTCGACGCGGCCGGCTGGGCCGACGTCGCGGCCCTGCTGGCCGCGCTGGGCTGGACGCGGGAGCAGCTCGACCGCGTCGTCGCGGGCAACGACAAGCGGCGCTTCGCCTTCGACGACACCGGCACCCGCATCCGGGCCAGCCAGGGGCACAGCGTCGCCGTCGACCTCGGGTACGCCGCGCAGGACCCGCCGGCGGTCCTCTTCCACGGCACGGTCGAGCGGGTCCTGCCGGCGATCGAGGCCGAGGGGCTGCGGCCGGGGCGCCGGCACGCGGTGCACCTGAGCCCGGACGCCGAGACGGCCCGCCGGGTGGGCGCGCGGCGGGGCCGGCCGGTCGTCCTCCGGGTGGACGCCGCGGGCATGGCGCGCGACGGCGCCGTCTTCACCCGCTCGGCGAACGGGGTGTGGCTGGTCGACGCCGTCCCGCCGCGCTACCTGCGCCGGACCTGACCGGCCAGCCAGTCGGCGAACTGCGTCGCGACGATCCGCTGGTCGTGCACGCCGGCCGCGGCGGGGGAGCACAGCCAGCGGATCGGCGCGGCCACCACCTCGGGCGGGAGCAGCGCCGCGCGGTGCTCGGCGGGCAGGTCGTCGGGGATCATCCCGGTCGCCGTCGCCCCGCCCGGCAGCAGGACGTTCACCGTGACCGGGCTGCCGGTGAGGTCGGCGGCCATGATCCGCGACAGCGCCTCCGCCCCGGCCCGGGCCGGCCCGTAGGGCACGAACCCCCTCCGGTTCATCGTCGAGTGGTTCATCGAGACGTTCACGACGCGGCCGCCGCCGGCGGCGAGCAGCCGGGGCACCACCTCGCGTGCCACGAGGAAGTAGCCGGTCAGGTCGGTCGCCACCAGGTCGCGGAACCCGTCGGGGGAGACGGCCCAGAACGGCTGGGGGTCGGACAGGAACCGCGGGTTGACCGTGCGCATCCCGATCCCGGCGTTGTTGACCAGGACGTCGAGCCCGCCGAGGACGCCGAACGTCTCCTCCACCCCGCGCGCGACCGAGCCCTCGTCGCGGACGTCCATCCCGATCCCCGCCGCGCCCGGGCCCAGCCGCTCGGCCGCCGCCCGTGCCCGGTCGCCGTCCCGGCCGGTCACCGCCACCCGCGCCCCGGCGTCGAGGAGGGCCGCGGCCATCGCCGCGCCCAGTCCGCTCGTGCCGCCGGTCACCAGCACCCGGACGCCGTCGGCCCGTGCCCCGTCCTCGCCCATGCCGCCATGCAACACCGGCCCGGCGGCGCCGGCAGCGCTCAGCGGGCCCCGGTCGCCGTGCCGGGCAGGCGGACGGCGAGCACCGCGACGTCGTCGTGCCCGGTGCCGGACAGCTCGGCGAGCAGCCCGTCGCACAGCTCGTCCAGCGGCGCCGGTGCCCGCCGGCGCAGCTCCTCGACCAGCCACGTGCTGCCCTCGTCCAGCGACCGGTCCCGCCGCTCGACGAGGCCGTCGGTGTAGAGCAGCAGCGTGTCGCCGGGCCGCAGCCGCAGCGTCGCGTCGGTGCGGCGGACGCCGGGCTCGACCCCCAGCAGCCGCTCGGGGGTGCGCTCGAGCAGGCGGACCGTCCCGTCCCGGCCGACCAGCGCCGGCGGAGGGTGGCCGGCGTTCGACCAGCACAGGTCCGCGCCGTCCCCGGCGGGGGTGAGGACGGCCACGACCGCGGTGACCAGGGTGGGCCCGGCGAGGTGCGCCATCGCCCGGTCCAGCGCGTCGAGCACCTGGGCCGGCGAGGAGGTGGAGACGGCGACTGCCCGCAGCATGCCGCGGACCTCGGCCATCGCGGCCGCGGCCCGGGCGTCGTGGCCGGCGACGTCCCCGATGACCAGCGCCGTCGCGCCGCCGGCCGCGGGGAAGGCGTCGTACCAGTCGCCGCCGATCCGCGCCCCGCGGACCGCCGGGAGGTAGCGCGCGACGGTCTGCGAGTGCGGCACCTGCGGCGGTGGGCCGAGCAGGTGCCGCTGCAGCGCCGTGGCGGCCTCGAGGGCCCCGCGGGCCGTCGCGGCCTGGGCGCTCGTGCGGGCCAGCTCGGCCTCCCGGCGCACCCGCAGCGCGCACGCGGCCTCGGCCAGCAGGCCGGCCACGGCCACCGCGGCCAGCCGGACGGTCTGTGCGGGGACGGCCGCGGCGGTGTACTGCTCGTCGTAGACGCCGAGCAGCGCCGCGGTCAGCAGTGCCACCGCGCCGTAGGTGGCGGTCGCCCGCCGGCCGGTGAGGCTGGCGGCCACCAGCGGCGCGATGGCCACGAGGCCCAGCAGCACCTGGCCGCGGCCCACGACGACGTCGAGCACGACGACGAGGACCAGCAGGCCCGCGGGCAGCACGTGCGCCCGGATCGACCTGTCCACCGCCCTGTCCACCGCCGCAGCCCCCGCTCGCCGCCGCCCGGCCGGTGCGGGCGTGCCGACCCCAGGGTCCGCGACCGACCCCCGGATCGCAGGGCTACGCGGTCACCCGGGCGTGCCGTCGGCACGGCGCCGTCCGACGACTGGGCCGACGCCGAGGCCTACCGCGTCCACGACCTCGACGAGGAGCACGACCGCATCCGCCGGGAGCTGTTCGACCCGTACCGCGCGCAGATCGCCCGCGTCCAGTTCGAGACCTGACCGCAGGTCGGCGGGGCGCCTCTTCCCAGTGAGCAGTCGCGGCCGCCGGGGACGGCGTGTCGGCGCGTGTCGCCGACCGCAACTGCGCACTCGGCCGACGGCCCGCGGCTACTGGGCCCGGATGATCGCCGCGACCGGGCCGCCACCCGACGGGCCCTGGTGCACCGCGGCCACCGACACGAACACCGCCGGGTCGCCGGTCACCGAGGCCGCCACCCCGCCGACGGTCGCCTTGATCTGCCGGTGCCAGAAGACGTCGGAGTCGTCGAGCATCGCGTTGCGCCGGCCACGCACGTAGCCGGTCGGGTCGGCCTCGCACTTGAGGAAGACGTTGACCAGCCGGTCGCCGAGGTCGGAGGGGTGCGGCCGCTCGGGCAGCTCGAGGCCGGCGTCGCGGATGGCGTTCCAGATGCCGTCCTGGTCCAGCGCGTCGCGCATCACCGAGTGGCCGATCCGGTAGACCCCGCCGTGCCCGCGCGCGTTGCCGACGACGACGATCTGCGCCCGGTCGAGCTCCACGCCCGACGAGCACGAGGCGACGGCGCTGAACAGGGACAGGTCGCGCATGACCTGCTCCTGGCGCGGCATCTCGATCTCGCCCAGCGCGACCGCGATGCCCAGCGCCGTCGTCCCGTTGGACAGGTCCATCGAGCCGTGCGGCTCGTCGTAGTAGGTGTCCTTGCCGCGGGCCTTGGCGTCGCGGATGGTCTCGATGGTCAGCAGCGGCGTCTTGGTCTGCACGTAGTGGACGTCGGCGGGGTCGGTGATCCCGGCGGCCGCCATCGCCCGGCGCACCCCCGCGGCGACCTTCTCCACCATCGCCAGGCGGCCGATGTCCTCGGGCAGCAGCACCTCGCTCATCGCGTAGCCCACCGTCAGCCGCGGCTCGTCGGTCTTCTCGACGGCGTCCTCGGGCAGCGTCGCGAAGACCGTCGCGTGCGGGCTGATCACGCCGTCGGTCCCGCCCGACCACACGATCGGGATCTCCCCGACCTCCTCCTTGCTGCGCGTGCCCTTCTCCAGCAGCACCTCGCGGAAGGCGCGGTCGGCGATGATCCGCGTGTAGTCGTTGACCCCGCCGTTGCCCTCGGTCTTGCCGATGACGGCGACGACCCGGTCGGCCTCGATGACGCCGTCGTCGACGAGCTTCACCAGCTCGGAGGCGTCGCTGACGTTGTGCAGCGGGACCTTGCGGACCTCGATCGGTGCGGGCACGTGTTCCTTCTTCCTATCGGGCGGTGAGCACGGTGCCGACGGCGTCACCGGTGACGGCCTCGGCGATGTTCTCCAGCGAGGTGACGACGGCGCGCGAGCCGCCTCCCTCGACGAAGCGGAGGACGGCGTCGACCTTCGGGCCCATGCTGCCGCGGGCGAACTGGCCGTCGTGGGCGTGCGCGCGGAGCTCCGCCACCGTGACGCGGCCGAGCGGGCGCTGGGAGGCCGTTCCGAAGTCCACCATCACGTTCGGGACGTCGGTGGCGATCACCAGGGTGTCGGCGTCCAGGTCGCGCGCCAGGACGGCGGCGGTGAGGTCCTTGTCGACGACGGCCTCGACACCGCGCAGGGCGTTGCCGTCGCAGCCGTCGTCGGACACCGGGATGCCGCCGCCACCGGCGCACACGACGACGAAGCCGGCCGAGGCGAGGGGCGTGGATCGCGGGGGAGTCGACCACCGACAGCGGTTCCGGGGAGGCGACGACCCGCCGCCAGCCCCGCGGGCCGCGGTCCTCCCAGACCTGCCCGAGGGAGACGAACCGTTCGGCCTGCTCGCGCGGGAGGAAGCGACCCACCGGCTTGGACGGGGTGGCGAACCCGGGGTCGCCGGCGTCGACGAGGGTGCGGGTCACCAGGGCGGCCGTGCGCTGCGCCAGCCCCCGGGCGGCCAGGGCGGCGTCGAGCTCGTCGGCGAGGGTGAAGCCGATGGTCGCCTGCGTCTGGGCGACGTTCCAGTCCAACGGCACCGGCGGCACGACGTGCGCGGCGAGCTCGTTCTTGACCAGCAGGTTGCCCACCTGCGGCCCGTTGCCGTGGGTGAGCACGACCTCGACCCCCGCGACGACGACCTCGGCGACGTGACCGGCGGCGACGGCGAGGGCCGCACGTTGGGCGCCGGGCGTGGCCGACCCGTCGGGGCCGGTCATCGCGTTGCCGCCCAGGGCGATCACGGCGCGGCGGGAGGTCACCCGGCGCACCGTAGCAGGAGATCTCTCAGCGCTGAAGTACCCGGCGGGATCAGCGCAGCGGGCCGGGTGGGCCGTCGTTCCCGAGCGGCCGCTGGGCGAACGCGACGTCGTGCCAGCGGCCGTCCTTCCAGCCCACCCCCCGGAAGATCCCGACCGGCTCGAACCCCAGGGCGCGGTGGAACGCCTCGCTGGCCGGGTTGGGCAGCGTCACCCCGGCGACCGCCACCCGGTACCCGCGGTCGGCCAGGCGCGCCAGCAGCGCCTCGTACAGCGCTCGCCCGCCGCCGCCGCGCCGCCGTCCGGCCTCCAGGTACACGCTCACCTCGCACGTCCACTGCCATGCCGTCCGCGTCCGGAACGGGCCGCCGTAGGCGTAGCCGACGACGCCACCGCCCTCCTCGAGCACCAGCCAGGCGTGCGACTGCTGCGCGACGGTGATCCGGCGGGCCATCTCCGCGGGCGGAGGCGGCTCGGCCTCGAAGCTGACCGCGGTGCCGGTGACGTAGGGCGCGTAGACCGCCGCGCAGGCCCCGGCGTCGTCGGCCGTGGCGTCGCGGACGGTCGCCGCCACGTCAGCGGAGCCAGAAGTCGAAGCGGTCCCGCCCGGGCCGGAAGCCGGCCGCCTCCACGACGTCGACGGCGAGGTCGAAGCGCTGGCCCACCGCGGCCGACTGGTGGGCGTCGCTGCCGAAGCTGACCGCCTCGCCGCCCTCCTCGCGGAACCAGCGCACCTGGTCGGCCGAGGCCAGCGGGCTGCTGGTGTTCACCTCGAGGGCCCGGCCGGTCCCGGCCAGCGCGCGGAACACCGCCCGGTACTCCTCCTCGTAGTCCTTCTCCACGTACCGGTGCGAGCCGCCGGGCCAGTACCGCCGCGGGAAGTCCACGTGTGCGAGCACCTGGAAGACGTCGCTGCTCTCCACCATGTCGACGACCTCGGCCAGGTAGCGGCGCATCGTGCCGTCGGCGTCGGTGTAGAGCAGCTGCCCGACGCCGTAGAGCCGGCCGTCCTCGTACAGCGAGTGCAGCGAGCCGAGGACCCGGTCCACCGGGGCGTCGCGCAGGTGCGCGGCGACGCTGGCGGAGAACAGGTGCGGCTCGCCGGCCTCCACGCCCGACCAGATGCGCAGCTCGGGGAAGCGCTCCCGCACCTCGGCGAGCTCGGCCCAGTACCCCTCGGTGTCGATCGGCTGGTGGCGGGAGGCGTGCCGGTCGACCAGGCCCAGCGTCGTCGCCCGGTCGTCGGGCCCCCAGACGGTGAAGTCGAGGTGCTCGGTGAAGGCGATCGCCGGCAGCCCCTGGGCGACGGCCCGCTCGCACGCGCGGGCCATCGTCACCGAGCTGGGGGTGTCCCACGACCACCCGGTGTGCACGTGGTTGTCCGGCGGCCGCATCGTCCCCAGTCTGCCCGTCGTCCCCGGCTCCCGCTCGGACGGACCCGGCTGTCGGCGGCCGCACCTACTGTCGGGACCCATGAGCACCGCCGCGCCGCCGTCCGCGCCCGTGACCGTCGAGGCGCTCGCCGTCCTGCGCGAGCTGACCGGCCGGCCCGACGCGGGGTTCCGCGAGGGCCAGGACGCCGCCGTCGCCGCGCTGGTCGAGCGCTCCGAGCGCGCGCTGGTCGTGCAGCGCACCGGGTGGGGCAAGTCGGCGGTCTACTTCGTCTCCACCGCGCTGCTGCGCCGGCGGGGCGCCGGCCCCACGCTGCTGGTCAGCCCGCTGCTGGCGCTCATGCGCGACCAGGTGGCCGCCGCCGCCCGCGCCGGCATCCGCGCGGTGGAGATCTCCAGCGCCAACGCCACCGAGTGGGACGACGTCGCCGCGCGGCTGGCCGCCGACGACGTCGACGTCCTGCTCGTCTCGCCCGAGCGGCTGACCAACCCGCGCTTCCGCGAGGAGCAGCTGCCCGGGCTGGTCGCCCGCTGCGGGCTGCTCGTCGTCGACGAGGCGCACTGCGTCTCCGACTGGGGCCACGACTTCCGCCCCGACTACCGCCGCATCCGCGATCTGCTGGGCACCCTCCCGGCCGGCACCCCGGTCCTGGCGACGACGGCCACCGCCAACGAGCGCGTGGTCGCCGACGTCGCCGAGCAGCTGGGGGCCGGTGGCGTCGAGGTGACCACCGTCCGCGGGCCGCTGGCGCGCGACTCCCTGCGCCTGGGCGTCCTCCGCCTGCCCACCGACCGCGCGCGGCTGGCCTGGCTGGCCGCCCACCTCGGCGACCTGCCGGGCAGCGGCATCGTCTACACGCTCACCGTCTCCGCGGCCGAGGAGACGGCGGCGCTGCTGCGCGACGCCGGGCACGAGGTGCGCGCCTACACCGGCCGCCTCGACGACGCCGACCGCAAGGACGCCGAGGAGGCGCTGCGGGAGAACCGGGTCAAGGCCCTGGTGGCCACCTCGGCGCTGGGCATGGGCTTCGACAAGCCCGACCTCGGCTTCGTCGTCCACCTGGGGGCGCCGTCCTCGCCGGTCAGCTACTACCAGCAGGTGGGCCGCGCCGGCCGCGCCGTCGAGCACGCCGACGTGCTGCTGCTCCCCGGCCCGGAGGACCTCGCCATCTGGCAGTGGTTCGCCACCTCCTCGATGCCGCGGGAGGACCACGCGGCCGCCGTCCTCTCCGCGATGGCCGACGGGAGGGCGTGGTCGGTGGCCCGGCTGGAGACGGTGGCCGACGTCCGCCGCTCCCGGCTGGAGCTGCTGCTCAAGGTGCTCGCCGTCGACGGCGCGGTGGAGCGGGTGCAGGGCGGCTGGCGGTCCACCGGGCGGCCGTGGGTCTACGACGCCGACCGCTACGCCCGCGTCGCCCGGACCCGCGAGGCCGAGCAGCGGGCGATGGTCGAGTACGCGCGACCGGTCGACGAGGCGCGCTGCCGCATGGCGTTCCTCCAGGAGGCGCTCGACGACCCGACCGCCGCGCCGTGCGGCCGTTGCGACGTCTGCGCCGGCCCCTGGTACCCGACCGAGGTCCCCGCGGGTGCCGCTGAGGCCGCCTCCGCCGCCCTCGACCGCCCCGGCGTGGAGCTCGCGCCCCGCGCCCAGTGGCCCACCGGCGCCGACCGCCTCGGTGTCTCGGTCAAGGGGAAGATCGCGCCCGCCGAGCAGCTCGACCCCGGCCGCGCCGTCGCCCGGCTCACCGACCTCGGCTGGGGCCAGCGGCTGCGCACCCTGCTCGGCGACGACGGCGTCGGCGGCACGGTCACCCTCGACCTGGAGGCGCCCGGCATCGAGGAGGACCCGGACGCCGCCTTCGACAGCAAGGACCCCGCTGCCCCCCACGACTCGCAGGCTCGCCGTGGGCCCCTGCAGCGGGGCCGCGACGTCCCGCCGGAGGAGGACCTGCTGCGCGCCTGCGGGCGGGTGCTCGGGGCCTGGGACTGGGCCGAGCGACCGGCCGCCGTGGTCGCGGTGCCGTCGCGGCGCCGTCCCCGGCTGGTGACCGGCGTGGCGCAGGGGCTGGCGCGGCTGGGCCGGCTGCCCTACCTGGGCGAGCTGTCGCTCGCGCACGGCGGGCCGACCGGCGGCCCCGGCGGCAACAGCGCCTTCCGGCTGGCGGGCGTGTGGCAGCGGATCGTCGTCGGCCCGGAGCTGCGGGCGCGCCTCGACGAGCTCGGCTCCGTCCCGGTGCTGCTGGTCGACGACCTCGCCGACTCCCGCTGGACGATGACCGTGGCCGGCCGGGAGTTGCGGCTGGCCGGCGCCTCCCGCGTCCTGCCCTTCGCGCTCGCACTGACGGCGTAGGACTCGTACACCTGTTCGACCCCGCGTAGTCTGCCGCCATGTCGCTCGCCCACCAGCCGTCGATGTTCGACGTCGCCGAGGAGGCCACGCTCACGCCGCTGGCGGCGACCCGTCACCGGCTCGGCCGTGGCGCGTGGGTCGACCACCTGCCCGGCTGGGTCGCGGGGTCCGACGAGGTCCTCGAGGTGCTCCTCGGTGACATCGGCTGGCGGGCCGACCGTCGGCAGATGTACGACCGGGAGGTGGCCGTCCCCCGCCTGCTGCGCTGGTACGGACGCGGCGAGGTGCTGCCCCACCCGCTCCTCACCGAGGCCCGCGCCGCACTCGACGCCCACTACGCGCCCGAGCTCGGCGAGCCCTTCGTCACCGCCGGGATGTGCCTCTACCGGGACGGCCGGGACAGCGTGGCGTGGCACGGCGACCGCCTGGGTCGCAGCCGGACCCAGGACACCATGGTCGCCATCGTCTCCTTCGGATCCCCGCGACCGCTGCTGCTCCGGCCGGTCGGTGGCGGCGACGCTGCGCTTCCCATTGGGGCACGGCGACCTGGTCGTCATGGGCGGCTCCTGCCAGCGGACCTGGGAGCACTGCATCCCCAAGACGGCGCAGCCGGTCGGCGCGCGGGTGAGCGTCCAGTTCCGCCCCGCCGGCGTCGCGTGAGGTGACACGGACCCCCGTGCACGACCCCTCCGAGGGCGTGTATGGTCGTTCCTGCACCTCGCGAGAACGGACCGGGCCGCCAGCCTGGTCAACCGCCGGGAGGGTCCTCGAGGCCCGACTGCTGCGGAGCGGGTGTACAGTGAGGACACCGCCTCGAACGAAGGCCGAAAGGCCGGGGTACGAGCGCGTCCGCTCCTTGAGAACTCAACAGCGTGCCGAAAGTCAGTGCCAAGTAGTAACCCCGTCCTGGGCCTTGTGTGGTCTGGGTGGGATTCCTTTGGTTGATTGATCGAGATCTGTCAGGTCTCGGTTCTCGGCCTGGTGTCAAGCATCTACGGAGAGTTTGATCCTGGCTCAGGACGAACGCTGGCGGCGTGCTTAACACATGCAAGTCGAACGCTGAACCATCTTCGGGTGGGGATGAGTGGCGAACGGGTGAGTAACACGTGGGCAACCTGCCCCCGGCTCTGGGATAACTCCAAGAAATTGGGGCTAATACCGGATGTCCTCTGCTGGCCGCATGGTCTGGTGGTGGAAAGGGTTTCCGGCTGGGGATGGGCCCGCGGCCTATCAGCTTGTTGGTGGGGTAGTGGCCTACCAAGGCGACGACGGGTAGCCGGCCTGAGAGGGTGACCGGCCACACTGGGACTGAGACACGGCCCAGACTCCTACGGGAGGCAGCAGTGGGGAATATTGCGCAATGGGCGGAAGCCTGACGCAGCGACGCCGCGTGGGGGATGACGGCCTTCGGGTTGTAAACCTCTTTCAGCTCCGACGAAGCGAACAGTGACGGTAGGAGCAGAAGAAGCACCGGCCAACTACGTGCCAGCAGCCGCGGTAATACGTAGGGTGCAAGCGTTGTCCGGAATTATTGGGCGTAAAGAGCTCGTAGGCGGTCTGTTGCGTCGGCTGTGAAAACCCGGAGCTCAACTCCGGGCCTGCAGTCGATACGGGCAGACTCGAGTGTTGCAGGGGAGACTGGAATTCCTGGTGTAGCGGTGAAATGCGCAGATATCAGGAGGAACACCGGTGGCGAAGGCGGGTCTCTGGGCAACAACTGACGCTGAGGAGCGAAAGCGTGGGGAGCGAACAGGATTAGATACCCTGGTAGTCCACGCCGTAAACGTTGGGCGCTAGGTGTGGGGGCCATTCCACGGTCTCCGTGCCGCAGCTAACGCATTAAGCGCCCCGCCTGGGGAGTACGGCCGCAAGGCTAAAACTCAAAGGAATTGACGGGGGCCCGCACAAGCGGCGGAGCATGTTGCTTAATTCGATGCAACGCGAAGAACCTTACCTAGGCTTGACATGCGCGGAAATCTCGCAGAGATGCGGGGTGCCTTTGGCGTCGTGCACAGGTGGTGCATGGTTGTCGTCAGCTCGTGTCGTGAGATGTTGGGTTAAGTCCCGCAACGAGCGCAACCCTCGTTCCATGTTGCCAGCACGTGATGGTGGGGACTCATGGGAGACTGCCGGGGTCAACTCGGAGGAAGGTGGGGATGACGTCAAATCATCATGCCCCTTATGTCTAGGGCTGCAAACATGCTACAATGGCCGGTACAAAGGGCTGCGATACCGTGAGGTGGAGCGAATCCCAAAAAGCCGGTCTCAGTTCGGATTGGGGTCTGCAACTCGACCCCATGAAGTTGGAGTCGCTAGTAATCGCAGATCAGCAACGCTGCGGTGAATACGTTCCCGGGCCTTGTACACACCGCCCGTCACGTCACGAAAGTCGGTAACGCCCGAAGCCGGTGGCCCAACCCCTTGTGGGAGGGAGCCGTCGAAGGCGGGATCGGCGATTGGGACGAAGTCGTAACAAGGTAGCCGTACCGGAAGGTGCGGCTGGATCACCTCCTTTCTAAGGAGCACCTCGCTCGGCGGACACGGTCCGTCGGGTGCAGAGCTGTACGCGGGTCGTGACGGTTGCCCACTACCGGGTGGCCGCGGGTGCTCGTGACAGTGCTCGAGGGTGGAACGCTGACCAGTTCGGCCGGCAGCTGCTGCTGCTCCTAGTACGGCGTCATCCTTCGGGGTGGCGTGGGGAACGGGGTGACAGGGGTGGATCCGGTCGTAGGCACGCTGTTGGGTCCTGAGGGAGCGGGCCCGTCTGTCGTGGGTGTGAGTCCGCGGCGGTGGGGGGTTGTTGTCTCTGTCCGGGCCTTCCTGGTCTCAGACCGGCCGAGTGTTCTCGGTGCTGGTGGGGTCGTGTGGGGGGTGCGCGGGTTGGTCGTTGAGAACTGCACAGTGGACGTGAGCATCTTTTGATCTCTGTGTTGCAGATCTCTGTGTTGCAGAGTGTTTGTTTGCAGGGTGTTTGCTTGTAGGTGTCCCGCCCCCGGCGTGGCTGTCTTCTTCGGGAGGGGTCGTGTGTGGGGGTGGGTTGTGTGTGGTCAAGATGTTGAGGGCACACGGTGGATGCCTGGGCACCAGGAGCCGATGAAGGACGTGGGAGGCTGCGATATGCCTCGGGGAGCTGCCAACCGAGCGTTGATCCGAGGGTGTCCGAATGGGGGAACCCCGCACCAGTCATGTGGTGTGACCCGCGCCTGAACACATAGGGCGTGTGGAGGGAACGTGGGGAAGTGAAACATCTCAGTACCCACAGGAAGAGAAAACAACCGTGATTCCGTGAGTAGTGGCGAGCGAAAGCGGATGAGGCTAAACCGAGGGCATGTGATAGCCGGCAGGCGTTGTGTCGTCGGGGTCGTGGGACAGTCGTGTCGCCTCTGCCGGGGTGGCGGGGAGTGAGAAAGCGGTCGGGTTAGCCGAAGGCCTCTGGAAGGGGTCGCCGTAGAGGGTGAGAGCCCCGTAGGTGAAAGCCTGTCGTCTCCTTGTTTCTGTATCCCAAGTAGCACCGAGCCCGTGGAATTCGGTGTGAATCTGGCGGGACCACCCGCTAAGCCTGAATACTCCCTGGTGACCGATAGCGGACGAGTACCGTGAGGGAAAGGTGAAAAGTACCCCGGGAGGGGAGTGAAATAGTACCTGAAACCGTGTGCCTACAAGCCGTGAGAGCCGTGAATCCGCGCGTCGTGTGTGGGCGGTGATTGCGTGCCTTTTGAAGAATGAGCCTGCGAGTTAGTGGTGCGTGGCGAGGTTAACCCGTGGGGGGTAGCCGTAGCGAAAGCGAGTCCGAACAGGGCGGTTGTAGTCGCGTGTCCTAGACCCGAAGCCGAGTGATCTACCCATGGCCAGGTTGAAGCGCGGGTAAGACCGCGTGGAGGACCGAACCCACCAGGGTTGAAAACCTGGGGGATGAGCTGTGGGTAGGGGTGAAAGGCCAATCAAACTCGGTGATAGCTGGTTCTCCCCGAAATGCATTTAGGTGCAGCGTCGTGTGTTTCTTGCCGGAGGTAGAGCACTGGATGGCTGATGGGCCCCACAAGGTTACTGACGTCAACCAAACTCCGAATGCCGGTAAGTGAGAGCGCGGCAGTGAGACTGCGGGCGATAAGGTTCGTAGTCGAGAGGGAAACAGCCCAGATCATCGGCTAAGGCCCCTAAGCGTGTGCTAAGTGGAAAAGGATGTGGGATCGCAGTGACAACCAGGAGGTTGGCTTAGAAGCAGCCATCCTTGAAAGAGTGCGTAATAGCTCACTGGTCAAGTGGTTCCGCGCCGACAATGTAGCGGGGCTCAAGCACACCGCCGAAGCCGTGGCACTTCCATGTATGCCCGCCGGTTCCCTTCGTGGGGCCGGCCAGGTGTGGGGGTGGGTAGGGGAGCGTCGTGTGGCGGGGGAAGCGGCGGAGGGATCCAGCCGTGGACGCCATGCGAGTGAGAATGCAGGCATGAGTAGCGAGAGGGGAGTGAGAACCTCCCCCGCCGGAAGACCAAGGGTTCCTGGGCCAGGCTAATCCGCCCAGGGTGAGTCGGGACCTAAGGCGAGGCCGACAGGCGTAGTCGATGGACAACGGGTTGATATTCCCGTACCCGCGAAGGAACGCCCATGCTGGACCCAGCGATGCTGACCCACCGAAACCGGTGGCTCGTCTTCGGACGGGTCGCTGGGAGTAGCTGGGGACCCGGACTGGTAGTAGGCAAGCGATGGGGTGACGCAGGAAGGTAGTCGGGCCGGTGAGTGGTAGTACCGGTGCAAGGGTGTGGCCCGTGTCATAGGCAAATCCGTGGCACATGCAGGGTGAGGCCTGACGCATAGCCGAGTGAGGCGAATCCGATGATCCTATGCTGTCGAGAAAAGCCTCTAGCGAGTTCCGAGCGGCCCGTACCCCAAACCAACTCAGGTGGTCAGGTAGAGAATACCGAGGCGATCGAGCGAACTGTGGTTAAGGAACTCGGCAAAATGCCCCCGTAACTTCGGGAGAAGGGGGACCGGTGTCCGTGAACCGCCGTGCGCGGGGCAGCGGCTGCCGGTCGCAGAGACCAGTGAGAAGCGACTGTTTACTAAAAACACAGGTCCGTGCGAAGTCGTAAGACGATGTATACGGACTGACGCCTGCCCGGTGCTGGAACGTTAAGGGGACGGGTTAGTGCGCTTCGGTGTGCGAAGCTCAGAACTCAAGCGCCAGTAAACGGCGGTGGTAACTATAACCATCCTAAGGTAGCGAAATTCCTTGTCGGGTAAGTTCCGACCTGCACGAATGGCGTAACGACTTCTCAGCTGTCTCAACCACAGGCTCGGCGAAATTGCACTACGAGTAAAGATGCTCGTTACGCGCGGCAGGACGGAAAGACCCCGGGACCTTCACTACAGCTTGATATTGGTGTTCGGTTCGGCTTGTGTAGGATAGGTGGGAGACTGTGAAGCGGGCACGCCAGTGTTCGTGGAGTCGCCGTTGAAATACCACTCTGGTCGAATTGGATGTCTAACCTGGGTCCGTGATCCGGATCAGGAACAGTGTCAGGTGGGTAGTTTAACTGGGGCGGTTGCCTCCCAAAGGGTAACGGAGGCGCCCAAAGGTTCCCTCAGCCTGGTTGGCAATCAGGTGTCGAGTGCAAGTGCACAAGGGAGCTTGACTGTGAGACCGACGGGTCGAGCAGGAGCGAAAGCTGGGACTAGTGACCCGGCACCGGCAGGTGGAAGCGGTGTCGCTCAACGGATAAAAGGTACCCCGGGGATAACAGGCTGATCTTCCCCAAGAGTCCATATCGACGGGATGGTTTGGCACCTCGATGTCGGCTCGTCGCATCCTGGGGCTGGAGTAGGTCCCAAGGGTTGGGCTGTTCGCCCATTAAAGCGGTACGCGAGCTGGGTTTAGAACGTCGTGAGACAGTTCGGTCCCTATCCGCCGTGCGCGTAAGAGACTTGAGAAGAGCTGTCCCTAGTACGAGAGGACCGGGACGGACGAACCTCTGGTGTGCCAGTTGTACCGCCAGGTGCACTGCTGGTTGGCTACGTTCGGCAGGGATAACCGCTGAAAGCATCTAAGCGGGAAGCTCGCTTCGAGATGAGGTCTCTCACCCAGTGAATGGGGTAAGGCCCCCGCCCAGACCAGCGGGTTGATAGGCCGGAAGTGGAAGCACCGCAAGGTGTGGAGCTGACCGGTACTAACAGGCCGAGGGCTTGACCACAACACCCCTCCTGTCAAGTAACAAAAGTGTGTTTCGCGTCCACTGTGCGGTTCTGAACGCACCCAACCCGCCCCACCCCCGCCGCATGGGGGTGTGGTCGGAGGGTTGGTGTATGTTCACAGTGTTACGGCGGTCATGGCGAGAGGGAAACGCCCGGTCCCATTCCGAACCCGGAAGCTAAGCCTCTCAGCGCCGATGGTACTGCCCTGGAGACGGGGTGGGAGAGTAGGACACCGCCGGACAACCATTCCCAGGAAGGGCCTCCACCAGCAGGTGGGGGCCCTTCCTGCATTCCGCGGCATCGGTGGCGTCCTTCCGGCGGCGCGCCGGCAGCACGACCACGACCGGGCCCCGGTTCCGTGGCCACGGAACTGGGGCCCAGTCGCGCATGGCGACGGTCGTACGGGTCAGGGGACGACCCGGCGGAGGCCGGCGAAGGACAACGCCGCCGTCGCCAGCGCCAGGACCGCCGGGAGGGCGACCGCCAGCGTCACCATCGACTGCTCCAGCACCCAGGTCCCGAGGTCGTCCCAGGCGTGCCGCCAGGAGATCAGGATCGCCAGGCCGCCGAGGAGGACGATCGTCGCCACCGCGAGGCTCCAGAGGCCGGGCGCGCCCCACCGCTTCATGACCACGCCGATGGCGACGCCGATGAAGGCGGCGGCGAGCATCGGGGCTCCGGAGACGACGACCTGCAGGGCGGCGTTGTCGACGTCGAACGGTCCGGGGGACCAGAAGGCCAGCCGGACACCCCACCCACCGGTGGCGTCCTCGACGGCGGTCAGGACCGAGAGCGCGAGGCCGTAGGCCAGGGCCGTCACCGCGGCGGTGAGCGCGGTGCCGAGGTAGAACGTGCGCCGGCTCAGGCTCATCCCCATCGCGAAGGGCATCAGCTGGGTCACCGACTGGACGTAGATGACCAGCACCGTGACGTAGAGCGAGACGACGCCCCCGGTGAAGCCACCGTGCGGCTGGTCCGAGGCGGCGGTGAAGGCCCAGACCGGCAGGTTGATGACGAAGCTGAGCAGGGCGATCCCCCACGGGATGCCGATCGTCTGCAGCGGGTTCATCAGGTGCAGGCGCGCTGCAGCCACGACACGGTTCATCGGGTGGCCTCCTGTCGGTGGTCGGAGCGAGTGGCGGTGCTGCGGGCCGCCGGTGCAGCGGCCGGTGCGCAGCGCGTGGTCAGGGCGACGACGAGCTGCTGCAGGGGCGTGCGTTCCGCCGTCAGCCCGACGGGGAGGTCGGTCGGGTCGACCGGCCGGCGGAGGCGCACGATCGCCCGGCTGGAGCCGCCGAGGGTGTCGGTGGAGAGGAGCTCGTGCTCCTGGGCCAGTGCCGCGACCGGGTCCGCCGGCCCGGTGACCGTGAGCGCGGTGGCACGCAGGCCGTCGGCGTCGTCGTCCAGCAGGACCCGGCCGGCGTCCAGGAGCAGGACGTGCTCGAGCAGGCCGCTGATCTCCTCGATGAGGTGCGTGGAGAGGACGACGGTGCGTGGGTTCTCGGCGTAGTCGGCGAGCAGCCGGTCGTAGAACAGCTGCCGCGCGACGGCGTCCAGGCCCAGGTAGGGCTCGTCGAAGAGCGTGACCGGTGCCCGCGAGGCCAGCCCGATGGTGATGCCGACCGCCGACACCATGCCGCGGGACAGCTTCTTGACCGGGCGCCGGGGCGGCAGGTCGAAGTCGGCGACCAGCGAGCGGGCCAGGTCCTCGTCCCACCCGGGGAACAGCGTGGCCGCCGCCGCGAGGGCGTCGCGCACCCGGAAGTGGTCGGGGTAGCGCTGCCCCTCCTTGACGAAGCAGACGCGCCGCAGGACGTCGTCGTTCTCGTAGGGTGCGGCACCGAACACCCGCACCTGGCCGCGGGTGGGTACCCGGTGGCCGGTGAGCAGTTGCAGGAGCGTCGTCTTGCCGGCGCCGTTGCGGCCGAGCAGGCCGGTGATGCCGTCCCGCTCGATCGAGGCGGTGACGCCGTCGAGGGCCGTGTGCTCCCGGAAGTGCACGGTGACGTCGGTGAGCGTGGCGGCGGCGGTCATCGCTCGTCCTCCCAGCGGTCGATCATCGTGGCGAGCTCGTGGACGGAGATGCCGAGCTTCTGCGCCTCGGCCATCAGGGGGCGGACGTACTGGTCGGCGAACTCGCTGCGCCGCCGCTTGAGCAGCTGCTCGCGGGCGCCGGTGGCGACGAACATCCCGACTCCTCGTCTCTTGTAGAGGACCCCGTCGGCCACCAGCTGGTTGAGCCCCTTGGCCGCCGTGGCGGGGTTGATGCGGTGGAAGGCGCTGAGCTCGTTGGACGAGGGCGCCTGGCTCTCCTCGGGGAGGGAGCCGTCGACGATCGCGTTCTCGATCTGCGCGGCGACCTGCCGGAAGATCGGGCCGGCGTCCTCGTTCACCAGGAGTCCTGGGTCCTACCAGGGCCGTCCCGGTCTCTGGGTTCACTACTCATGTAATGAACCGTAGAGGTGCCTGGTCCGCGCCGTCAACGGGTCTACGGTGACGCCGTGGACGACGCCGTCAGCCCCTTCGCCGTCGACGTGCCGCCCGAGGCCGTCGCGGACCTCCGCCGCCGGCTGCTCGGCACGCGGTGGCCGGAGGAGGCGACGGTCGGGGACTGGTCCCAGGGCGTCCCGGTGGACTGGCTCCGCGAGGTCTGCCGGTACTGGGCCGAGGAGCACGACTGGGCGGCCGCGCAGGCGCGGCTCAACGCCTTCCCGCAGGTCACGACGGTGGTCGACGGAGTGGCGGTGCACCTGCTGCACGTCCGCTCGCCGCACGAGGGCGCCCTGCCGCTGGTGATGACCCACGGCTGGCCCGGCTCGGTGCTCGAGTTCCTGGAGGTCATCGGTCCGCTGACCGAGCCCGAGGACCCGCGGGACGCCTTCTCCGTCGTCGTCCCCTCGCTGCCCGGCTACGGGTGGAGCGGGAAGCCCGACGCCCCCGGCTGGGGGCCGGGGCGGACCGCCGACGCCTGGGCGGAGGTGATGCGCCGGCTCGGGTACGAGCGCTTCGGCGCGCAGGGCGGGGACATCGGGTCGTTCGTGTCGGCCAACCTGGGTGCCCGGCACCCCGACCGGGTGGTCGGGGTGCACCTCAACATGGTGGTGACCGGCCCGCCCGAGGGGCAGACGGAGTTCGACGAGCGCGAGCAGCGGGCGCTGGAGCGGCTGCGGGTGTTCCGGACCGACGGCTCGGCCTACAGCCACCAGCACCGCACCCGCCCGCAGACCCTCGGCTACGGGCTCACCGACTCCCCCGCCGGCCAGGCCGCCTGGATCCTGGAGAAGTTCCACGCCTGGACCGACTGCGACGGCGACCCGGTGGCCGCCCTCGGCATCGACCGGCTCCTCGACGACGTCTCCGTGTACTGGTTCACCGGGACGGCGACGTCGTCGGCGCGGATGTACTGGGAGATGGCGCGGGCACCGGAGGAGCGCGCGCCGCAGGTGGACGTGCCCACCGGTGTCTCGGTCTTCCCGCACGAGATCTTCCAGCCGCCGCGGGCGTGGGTGGAGCGGCAGCTCACCGACCTGCGCGCCTGGCGCGAGCACGACAGCGGCGGCCACTTCGCGGCGATGGAGCGGCCGGCGGAGCTGGTGGCCGACGTCCGGGAGTTCTTCCGCCCGCTGCGGTAACGGCCGCGACACATCCGCCGGTTAGCGTCCGGACCCCCACCCCCGGAGGACCCGCGTGCACCTCTCCCCGCACGAGCAGGAACGGCTGCTGCTCTCCTACGCCGCCGAGCTGGCCCGTCGCCGGCGGGCGCGCGGGCTCCGGCTGAACCTCCCGGAGGCGACGGCGATCGTCACCGACCACGTGCTGGAGGGTGCCCGCGACGGCGTCCTGGTGGCCGAGCTCATGCAGTCCGGCCGGACGGTCCTCACCCGTGACGACGTCATGGACGGCGTCCCCGAGCTGCTGGAGGAGGTGCAGGTGGAGGCGACCTTCCCGGACGGGACGAAGCTGGTCACGGTCCACCAGCCCATCCCGTGACCGGCATCGTGCCCGGCGAGGTGATCCCGGCCGACGGCGTCATCGAGACGCTGCCCGGGGCGCCGCGGATCGAGCTCGAGGTGACCAACACCGGCGACCGGCCGGTGCAGGTGGGCTCGCACGTCCACTTCGCGCAGACCAACCGGGCGCTCGCCTTCGACCGCGACGCCGCGCGCGGGCACCGGCTCGACGTCGCCGCCGGCACCGCCGTCCGCTTCGAACCCGGCATCACCCGCACGGTGACCCTCGTGCCGCTGGCCGGGGCGCGCGTCGTCCCCGGCCTGACCGCCGAGGGGGGCCTCTCCTAGTGGTCCAGCTCAGCCGCGAGCGCTACGCCCAGCTCTACGGCCCCACCACCGGCGACCGCATCCGGCTGGCCGACACCGACCTGCTCGTCGAGGTGGAGGAGGACCGCTGCGGCGGTCCCGGCCGGGCCGGCGAGGAGGCGGTGTTCGGCGGCGGCAAGGTGATCCGCGAGTCGATGGGGCAGGGCCGGGCCACCCGCGCCGAGGGCGCCCCCGACCTCGTGATCACCGGCGCCGTCGTCCTCGACCACTGGGGGGTCGTCAAGGCCGACGTCGGCGTCCGGGACGGCCGGATCGTGGCGCTGGGCAAGGCGGGCAACCCCGACACGATGGACGGCCTCCACCCGGACCTGGTGATCGGGCCGGGCACCGAGGTCATGGCCGGCAACGGCCGCATCCTCACCGCCGGCGGCATCGACTGCCACGTGCACTTCATCTGCCCGCAGATCGTCCCGACGGCGCTGGGCTCGGGCGTGACGACGCTCATCGGCGGCGGCACCGGCCCGGCGGAGGGGTCGAAGGCCACGACCATCACCCCGGGCGACTGGTACCTGGCCCGGATGCTCGAGGCGATGGACCCGCTCCCGGTGAACGTGGCGCTGCTGGGGAAGGGCAACACCGTCTCGCAGGAGTCGATGGAGGAGCAGCTCCGCGGCGGGGCGAGCGGCTTCAAGCTGCACGAGGACTGGGGATCGACGCCCGCGGCGATCGACGCCTGCCTCACCGTGGCCGGGCGCCACGGCGTCCCGGTGGCGCTGCACTCGGACACGCTCAACGAGACCGGGTTCGTCGAGGACACCCTGGCCGCGATCGCCGGGCGGAGCATCCACGCGTACCACACCGAGGGTGCCGGGGGCGGGCACGCGCCCGACATCATCACCGTCGCCGGGCACCCGAACGTGCTGCCGAGCAGCACGAACCCGACCCGGCCGCACACGGTGAACACCCTCGACGAGCACCTCGACATGCTCATGGTCTGCCACCACCTGGACAGCTCCGTGCCCGAGGACCTGGCCTTCGCCGAGAGCCGCATCCGGCCGACGACCATCGCGGCCGAGGACCTGCTGCACGACCTCGGCGCCATCTCGATGATCGGCTCGGACGCGCAGGCGATGGGCCGCGTGGGCGAGGTGGTGCTGCGCACCTGGCAGACCGCGCACGTCATGAAGCGCAAGCGCGGGTCGCTGGCCGGGGACGGCGCGGCGGACAACGCCCGCGCCCGCCGCTACGTCGCCAAGTACACGATCTGCCCGGCGGTGGCGCACGGGATCGACGGCGAGGTCGGCTCGGTCGAGCCCGGCAAGCTCGCCGACCTGGTGCTGTGGGACCCACGGTTCTTCGGCGTCCGGCCGCACGCGGTGCTCAAGGGCGGCGTCATCGCCTGGGCGCAGATGGGCGACGCCAACGCCTCGATCCCCACGCCGCAACCGCAGCTGCCGCGGCCCATGTTCGGCGCGTACGGCCGGGTGCCGGCGCGGACGTCGCTGCACTTCGTGGCGCCCGCGGCGCTGGAGGCCGGGCTGGGCGACCGGCTCGCCGTCGACCGGCGGCTGGTGGCCGTCACCGACACCACGCGGCTGACCAAGGCCGACCTGCCGGAGAACACCGCGCTGCCGGAGATCCGGGTCGACCCCGACACCTTCACCGTGCGGGTGGACGGCGAGGTGTGGGAGCCCGAGCCGGTGCGCGAGCTGCCGATGGCCCAGCGGTACTTCCTCTTCTGATGACGGCAGCTCTCCTCACGCTGGCCGACTCGCGGCTGCCGGCCGGTGGGCACGCGCACTCCGGCGGGGTGGAGCAGGCGGTCGCGGCCGGCCTGGTGCACGGGCCGTCGTCACTGGCCGCCTTCCTGCTCCGCCGGCTGCAGACCGCCGGCAGGGTCGGTGCAGGACTGGCCGCTGCCGGGTGCCGCGGGGGAGACCTCGGTGCCCTCGACGCGGAGGCCGATGCGCGGACGCCGTCGCCGGCGCTGCGGGCGGCGTCCCGGCAGCAGGGGCGCGGGCTGGTGCGGGTGGGCCGCCGCGCCTGGCCGTCGCCGGTCTGGGACGCGCTGCCGGCCGTGCCGCACCACCCGGTCGCGCTCGGCGTCGCCGCGGCCGCGGGCGGGCTGACGCCCCGGGACGCGGCCGCGGCCGCCGCCTACCTCTCGGTCAGCGGCCCGGCGACGGCGGCGCAGCGGCTGCTCGCGATGGACCCGCTCACCGTCGCCGCCGTCACCGCCCGGCTGGCCGGGGAGATCGACGCCGTCGCCGACGCAGCGGTCCGGGAGGGACTCCCCGCCGACACCGACCCGCTCCTCGACCTGCTCGCCGAGGTGCACGCCACGAGAGGGGACCGCTTCTTCGCGTCATGAACACCAACGGGAGTGCGCATGCCACCTGACCACAACCTGACCGACTACGTCGACGCGGAGGTCCCGCACCGGCACGGCGGGCCCCTGCGCATCGGGCTCGGCGGGCCGGTCGGCTCGGGCAAGACCGCCCTGGCCGCGGCGCTGTGCCGCACGCTGGGCGCCGAGTACGACCTCGCCGTCGTCACCAACGACATCTACACGACCGAGGACGCCGACTTCCTGCGCCGCCACGCCGTCCTCCCCGACGACCGGATCGAGGCGGTGCAGACCGGCTGCTGCCCGCACACCGCGATCCGCGACGACATCACCGCCAACCTCGACGCCGTCGAGCTGCTCGAGGCGCGCCACCCGGGTCTGCAGCTGGTGCTCGTGGAGTCCGGTGGGGACAACCTGACGGCGAGCTTCAGCTACGGGCTGGTCGACGTGCAGGTGTTCGTCGTCGACGTCGCCGGCGGGGACAAGGTGCCGCGCAAGGGCGGGCCGGGGGTGACCGCGTCGGACCTGCTGGTGGTGAACAAGACCGACCTCGCGCCGCTGGTGGGCGCCGACCTCGAGGTCATGCGGCGCGACTCGGCGGCGGTGCGCGGGGACAGGCCGACGCTGCTCGTCTCGCTGCGGGAGGACCCGGCCGCCACCGAGGTGGCCGAGTGGGTGCGCGCGCAGGTGCGCGCCCGCGCGCTGCAGCAGGCGTGAGGACCCGGGTCGAGGTCGTCGCGCGGCGCGGCCCCGGCGGGCGCACGGTGCTGCCGGTGGTGCGCGCGAGCGGTCAGCTGGCCGTGCGCCGGACCGGCCCGGCGTCGGTGCACCTGGTGGCGACGGCGTTCGGCCCGCTCGGCGGTGACGACGCGGAGGTCCGGCTGGTGGTCGAGGAGGGCGCCCGGCTGGCGGTGCGCTCGGTGGCCGCCGCCGTCGCGCTGCCCGCCCGGGACGGCGACCGGCCCTCCGTGCAGCGCGTCGTCGCGGAGGTGGCCGGGGAGCTGGACCTGCGGCCCGAGCCGACGGTGGTGGCCGCCCGTGCCCACCACCGGGCCTCGGTGGCGGCCACGCTCGAGCCCGGCGCCGTCCTCACCGCCACCGAGCAGGTGCTGCTCGGCCGCACGGGTGAGGAGCCCGGCCGCTGGACCGGCACGACGCGGGTGGTCGTCGGCGGGCAGCCGCTGCTGCACACGACCGTCGGCCTCGGCCCGGGCGCGCCGGCCTGGCTGCCGCCGGTGGCGCCCCGCGCGTACGCGTCCACCGTGCACGTCGGGCAGGCCGCGGGGGTGCTGACCGCCGAGGACGCCGTCCGGCTGCCGCTGGAGGGCGGCTGGGTGGCCACCGCGTGGGGCACCGAGCTGCACCGCGTGGTGCGCGCGGTGCAGGCGGTCGCGTGAGCAGCCCGCGAGGAGGCGCCGTGAGCCTCCTCGTCCGGGCCGAGGGTGGGAGGACCTCCTCGTCCCCACCCCTCGCTCCGCTCGGGGCGGGGCCCTGGAGGGGCCGGAGGGCGGGGAGAGGGGTGCTCCGCTCAGCTCTGCTGCTCGCCCTCCTCGCGGGCGGCCTCGTCGAGGACCTTCGGGTCGTCGGTCACGCCGCCGGCGGGGTCGGCGTTGCCCAGCGCGGTCTCGGCGGGCAACTGCTGGACGTGCTCGCGGGCGCGCTCGCGCAGGTCGTCGGTCGGTTCGGACACGGGTCCTCCTCGGGTTCTCGCGGTACGCGGGAGCCCTACCCCGCCCGTGACTCGGTGATCCCCGCGACCGACGCGTTCGACCTGCCCGACCTCGCCGTGCGGTCCCAGGGCGGTCCCGTGGTGGCCCTGCAGCACCGGTGGGCGGCCACCGCTCGCGGGTAGGGCCCGCACCATGGCGACCATCGCGATCACCGGCTCCACCGACGGCATCGGGCGCGCGGCGGCGCGGCGGCTGCTCGGCGAGGGGCACACCGTCGTGCTGCACGCCCGCAGCGAGGCGCGCGGCGAACCGGTCGCCGAGGAGCTCGGCCGGCTCGGCGACGTCCGGCTGGTCACCGGCGACCTGGCCGACCTCGACGAGGTGCGCGCACTCGCCGGGCAGGTGGGGGACGTCGACGTGCTCGTCCACAACGCCGGCGTCTGGCCCGACGAGGGCGCGCCGCCGAGCCGGCAGGGCCACGAGCTCGCGTTCGCGGTGAACGCGCTGGCGCCGCACCTGCTCACCGCCCTGCTGCGCGACCGGGTGCGCGAGCGGCTGGTGTTCCTCGGCAGCGGGATGGTCGGCTCGGGGCGCGTCGACCCCGACGACCTCGGCAGCCCGCGGGAGCCCGAACGAGCCTACGCCGACTCCAAGGCGCTCGACGTCGTCCTGGCGCTGGGCTGGGCCCGCCGCCTGCCGGGGCTGCGGGTGGGCGCCGTCGACCCGGGGTGGGTGCGCACCAAGCTCGCCTCGGCGGGCGCACCGGGCGACGTCGAGGACGGCGGCGCGCGGGTGGCGCTGGCCGCGGCCGGCGACTGGCGCGGCGGCTACACGGCTGGCCGGCGCCCGGCGCGGACGCCGCGCGCCCTGGAGGACCGCGACCTGCAGGACCGGGTGCTCACCGCGATGGACCGCCTCGCGGGGATCGCCGGCTGAGCGTGTGCGCTGACGCCGCACTCGCGTGCGCGGAGCGCGGCGTCGGCGCACACGCTCAGGTCCTGGTGACGTGCTCCGGGCGGACGGGGACGCGGCGCAGCGGCAGGCCGGTCGCGGCGCGGATCGCGGCCAGCACCGCCGGCCCCGAGGAGATGTTGGGCGCCTCGCCCACCCCGCGCAGGCCGTACGGGGCGTGCGGGTCGGCGCACTCCAGCACCTCGATGCGCATCGGCGGCACGTCGAGCACGGTCGGGATCAGGTAGTCGGTGAACGACGGGTTCTGCACCCGGCCGTCGCGGACCAGGATCTCCTCCATCACCGCCAGGCCGAGCCCCTGCGCGGTGCCGCCCTGGATCTGCCCGATCACCGCCTGCGGGTTGATCGCCTTGCCGACGTCCTGGGTGCAGGCCATCTCCACGACCTTGACCAGCCCGAGCTCGGTGTCGACGTCGACCACCGCCCGGTGCGCGGAGAAGGCGTACTGGACGTGCGCGAAGCCCTGCCCGGTCTCGGGGTCGACCGGTTCGGTGGGCCGGTGCCGCCACTCCAGGGTCTCCTCGACCGCCTCGTCGCCGAGCACGTCGGCCAGCGGCAGCTGCAGGCCCTCGGCCACCACGGCGCCGTCGAAGAGCCGCAGGTCCCCGGCCGGGCGGCCGGTCAGCTCCGCGGCCCGTTCCAGCACCCGGGCGCGCACCGCCTCGCAGGCGGCCTTGACCGCGCCGCCGGTGACGTAGGTCTGCCGGGACGCCGACGTGGAGCCGGCCGACCCGACGCCGGTGTCCTTGGGGTGGACGACGACGGCGTCGACGCCGAGCTCGGTGCGCACGATCTGCTGCTCGACGGTGACCAGGCCCTGGCCGACCTCGGCGGCCGCGGTGTGCACCGTGGCGACCGGCTCCCCGCCGGCCACCTCGAGCCGCACGCGGGCAGTGGAGGAGTCGTCGTAGCCCTCGGAGAAGGCGACGTTCTTGTACGCCACGGCGTAGCCGACGCCGCGCCGGACGCCCTCGCCGTGGGTGGTGTTGGAGACCCCGCCGGGCAGGTCGCGCAGGTCGAGGGTGGTGGGCGGCGCGGGCAGCGGCATGGCCTGCAGCCGGCGCAGCAGCTCGGCCACCGGCGCCGGGCTGTCGATCACCTGGCCGGTGGGGGTCGGCGAGCCCTCCTCCATCGCGTTGCGACAGCGCAGCTCGACCGGGTCCATGCCGAGCTCGGCGGCGAGCGCGTCCATCTGCGCCTCGTAGGCGAAGGCGGTCTGCACCGACCCGAACCCGCGCATGGCGCCGCACGGCGGGTTGTTGGTGTAGGCGCCGTAGCAGTCGACGTGCACGTTCGGGACGACGTAGGGGCCGACGCCCATCGTCCCGCCGTTGCCCACGACCGCCGGGGTGCTGGAGGCGTAGGCGCCGCCGTCGAAGTAGATCGCCGCCTTCACGTACACCAGGTCGCCGACGCGGGTGGCGCCGTGCTCGTAGCGCATGGTGGCCGGGTGCCGGTGCACGTGGCCGAGGAAGGACTCCTCGCGGTTGTAGGACATCTTCACCGGCCGCCCGGTGCGCAGCGCCAGCAGGCAGGCGTGCACGTGCATCGAGAGGTCCTCGCGGCCGCCGAACGCGCCGCCCACCCCGGCCAGGGTCAGCCGGACCCGCTCGGGCGGCAGGCCCAGCGCCGCGCAGATCTGCCGCTGGTCGACGTGCAGCCACTGGGTGGCCACGTACAGGTCGACGCCGCCGTCCTCGGCCGGCACCGCCAGCCCCGACTCGGGGCCGAGGAACGCCTGGTCCTGCATGCCGACCTCGTACTCGCCGACCACGACGACGTCGGCGGTGGCGTCCGGGTCGCCCCTGCGCACCTTGAGGTGGCGCACCAGGTTGCCGTGCGGGTGCAGGTGGGCGCTCTCCCGGCTCAGCTCGGTGACCTCGGCCGGGGCGTCGTGCACCCGGTCCCTGGGTGGGGACGTGTCTGGGTGGTCGGGTGTCGGGTGCCCCAGCGCCGTCCGGGCGTCGGTGACCGGCTCCCAGACCTCGTAGTCGACGGCGATCCGCGCCGCGGCCCGGCGGGCGGTCTCGGGGTGGTCGGCGGCGACCAGCGCCACCGGCTCGCCCTGGTAGCGGACGACGTCGAGGGCGAGCACCGGCTGGTCGGCCAGCTCGAGGCCGTAGACCTTCTCGCCGGGCACGTCGTCGGAGGTGAGGACGGCGTACACCCCGGGGACGGCCAGCGCCGGGCCGACGTCGATCGAGCGGATGCGCGCGTAGGGGTGCGGGCTGCGCAGCGTGACGCCCCACAGCATGTCGTCGGTCCACAGGTCGCTGCCGTAGGCGAACTCGCCGCGGACCTTGAGGACGCCGTCGGGCCGGGCGGCGTCGTCGCCGACCCGCCCGCCGCCGGGGCCGGTGAGGTGCGCGGGCGCGCCGCTGGGGGTGCGGGTGGGGCTGCTCATCGCGCCTCCTCCGCCGTGCGGTCGGCGGCCAGCCGGACGGCGTCCAGGATCTTCTCGTAGCCGGTGCAGCGGCAGAGGTTCCCGGCCAGCGCCTCGCGGATCTCGGCGTCTTCGGGCCTGCGCCCCTCGGCCCGCGCGCGGGCGAGGAGGTCGTCGGTGGCCACCAGCAGGCCGGGGGTGCAGAAGCCGCACTGGACGGCGCCGGCGTCGAGGAAGGCCTGCTGCACCGGGTGCAGCCCGTCCTCCCCCGCCAGCCCCTCGACGGTGCCGACCTCGCGGCCCTCCGCCTGCCCGGCGGCGACCAGGCAGGCGCAGACCGGCAGCCCGTCGAGGTAGACGGTGCACGAGCCGCACTCGCCCTGCTCGCAGGCGTTCTTCGAGCCGGGCAGGCCCATCCGCTCGCGCAGCACGTAGAGCAGGCTCTCGCCCTCCCAGACGTCGTCCACCTGCTGCTCGGTGCCGTTGACGGTGCAGGTCAGGCGCACGTGCGGTCTCCCTCCCGGTACTCGGCCCAGGCCCAGGTCAGCGTGCGGCGGGCCATGACCGACAGCGCGTGGACGCGGTAGCGGGCGGTGCCGCGGACGTCGTCGATGGGGGCGGCGGCCCCGGCGACCAGCTCGCCGAAGCGGGCCGCGGTGGCCGCCGGCAGCTCGGCGCGGGACTCCCAGAGCCCGTCGAGCTCGCCGGCGAGGAACTCCTCCGCCTCGGGTGCCCGGCGCGGGGTGGGCGCGGCCGAGCCGATGCCGGTGCCGACGGCGCGGCGGTCGGGGTGCAGGGCCAGCCCGAACGCGGCGACGGCGATGACCATCGCGTTGCGAGTGCCGATCTTGCTGTACTGCTGCGGGCCGCTCGGGGGGCGGATCCGGACGGCCGCGATCAGCTCGTCGCCGGCCAGCGCGGAGCGCTTGACGCCCCGGTAGAAGTCGGCGACCGGGATGCGGCGGGTGCCGCGGACGCTCGCCACCTCGACCTCGGCACCGGCGGCCAGCAGCGCGGGGTGGGCGTCGCCGGCCGGGGAGGCGGTGGCCAGGTTGCCGCCGACGGTGCCGCGGTTGCGGATCTGCGGCGAGCCGATGGTGCGGGCGGCCATCGCCAGGCCGGGCAGCCGGTTCCCGAGCTCGGTGATGACGCGGGCGTAGGGGACGCCGGCGCCCAGCCGCACGACGCCGTCCTCGGTGTCCCACTGCCGCAGCTCGGGGACCCGGGTGAGGTCCAGCAGCCGCGGCGGGCGCAGCCGGCCGAAGTTGACCGCGACCATGACGTCGGTGCCCCCGGCGATCGGGACCGCGTCGGGGGAGGCGGCCTTCGCCTCGACCGCCTCCCGCCACGTCGTGGGCTGCAGGAACTCCATGCGCCGCTCCTCCTGGTGCACCGGGGGAGGGCCACGGTAGCGCCGCTGCGTTCCAGGGGGGTCACGCGTCGCGGTCGGTCCCCCGTGGGCAGGATGCGCCCGTGGAGACGACTGCCGACCTGCTCGTGCACGACGCCGACCTGCTGGCCACCGTCGACGACGACCGCCGCGAGCTCGCCGGCGGCTGGGTCGCCGTCACCGGAGGCGTGGTGAGCGGGGTCGGGGGACCGGGCGACCCGCGGCCGGCCGCCGTCCGCACGGTCGACGCGCGCGGCTGCCTGGTGACGCCCGGGCTGGTCAACACCCACCACCACCTCTACCAGAACCTGACCCGCTCCTACGCCCCGGCGCTGACCGGCGGGCTGTTCGACTGGCTGGTCACCCTCTACCCGCTGTGGGCGCGGCTGGACGAGGAGGCCGCGTACGTGTCGGCCTACGTCGGGCTCACCGAGCTCGCGCTGGCCGGCTGCACCACCTCGACCGACCACCTCTACGTGCACCCGCGCGGTGCCGGCGACCTGATCGCCGCCGAGGTGCGCGCGGCGCAGGACCTCGGCGTCCGCTCGCAGTTCACCCGCGGGTCGATGTCGCTGTCGGAGAAGGACGGCGGGCTGCCGCCGGACTCCGTCGTCCAGGACGACGACGAGGTCCTGGCGGACTCCGAGCGCCTGGTGGCCGCCCACCACGACCGGTCCCCGCACGCGCTGACCCGGATCGCGCTGGCGCCGTGCTCGCCGTTCAGCGTGTCGCCGGCGCTGATGAGCCGCACCGCCGAGCTGGCCGAGCGGCTCGACGTCCGGCTGCACACGCACCTGGCCGAGACGCAGGACGAGGACGCGTACTGCCTGGAGCGCTTCGGCCGCCGCCCGGTCGACCACCTCGCCGACGTCGGCTGGATGAGCGACCGGGTCTGGCTGGCGCACGTGGTCTGGCCCTCGCCGGACGAGGTGGCCCGGCTCGGTGCGGCGCGGGTCGGGGCGGCGCACTGCCCGTCGTCGAACATGGTGCTGGGCAGCGGGCTGGCGCCGGTGGCCGAGCTGCGGTCGGCCGGGGCGCCGGTGGGGCTGGGCGTGGACGGCTCGTCGTCGGCGGACGCCGCGTCGCTGTGGCTGGAGGCCCGCACGGCGATGCTGCAGGGCAAGCTGCGGCACGGCGCGGGCTCGTTCACCGCCCGCGACGCACTGGAGATCGCCACCCGCGGCGGAGCGGCCTGCCTCGGGCGCGCCGGCGAGATCGGGCAGCTCTCGGTCGGGGCGTGCGGCGACCTGGCGGTGTGGCCGCTGACCGGCGTCGCGTTCGCCGGGGCCCTGTCGGACCCGGTGGAGGCGTGGCTGCGCTGCGGGCCGGTGGCGGCGCGGCACACCGTCGTCGGTGGGCGGTTCGTCGTCGAGGACGGTGTCCCGGTGCACCCGGGCCTGGGCGAGCAGCTCGCCGTCCACCGCCGGGCGTCAGCGCGTATCCAGGCGGCTGAGCCTGACTAGAGGGCGGCGGCGAGGGCCTCGAGGTCGTCCACGGTGCCGTCGAGGTGCGGGGACACCCGCAGGACGGGGGAGGTCATCTCCTCCGGCGCCCGCTCGGGCAGCGCCGCGGTCGTGACGATGCCGTGCTCGCCGATCAGCCGCGCCCGGGTGGCGACGACGTCGACGCCGTCCGGCGGCCGCAGCGTGGTGGTGGCCGTCGGCTCGTCGAGCGGCTCGACCACCCGCCAGCCGGCCGCGCCGTCGAGCACCGTCCGCGCGGCCCGGCCCAGCGCGGACAGCCGCGCGCGCACCCGGTCGGGGCCGGCGGCCAGGTGCTCCCCGACGGCGAGCACCAGCCCGACGCGGCCGGCCACGTGGGCCTCGCCGCTCTCCAGCGCGCGCAGCGGCGGCAGGTCGGCCGGCGCGGGCAGCACCGGCGTCAGCTCCGCGGCCACCGCCGGGCGCACGCACAGCACGCCCACCCCGCGCGGCCCGGCCAGCCACTTGCGCGAGGTCGAGTAGACGACGTCGGCGCCGAGGTCGACGTCGACGTGCCCCAGTGACTGCGCGGCGTCGAGCACCAGCGGCACCCCGTGCTCGCGGCACAGCGCCGCGACCTCCGCCGCCGGCTGGACGACGCCGCGGTGGCTGGCCACGTGGGTCAGGTGCACGAGACGCGGGGGGTCGCCGGCCAGCAGCCGTTCCAGCGCGGCCACGTCGGCCCGGCCGTCGCCGTCCACGGCCAGCGGCACCGCCGCGAGGCCCGCGTCGCGCAGCATCGCGGCGTTGGGCGCGTACTCGCCGGGCAGGCGGGCCACCCGGGACCCGGCGGGCAGCCGCCACGCGCCCAGCAGCGCCGCGAGCGCGGCCTGCGCCGACTCGACGAAGACGACGTCGGCCGCGGCCATCCCGACCAGCCCGCCGAGCACGCTGCGCCCCTGCTGGAGCAGGTGCTCGGCGGTCGCCTCGGCCACGTACCCGCCGAGCTCGGCCTCGTGCCGGGCGTGCTGGGCCACCGCCTCGAGCACCCGGGTGCTCTGCCGGCTGCACGCGGCGGTGTCCAGGTGGCGCCCGGCCGGCCGGGGGCGCGCGGCGAACCAGGCGTCGCCGAGGTCCTCGTGGGGGAGCAGCACGTCGAGCGCGGTCACGCCCCGACGGTAGCGACGCGGGTCAGGTGTCGAGCTGGCCGCGCGCCACCGAGTCGCCGGAGTGGGTCGGGTCGCCGTCGAGCTGCTCGACCGAGACGTCGACGACCGGGTACTCCCCGATGTCGACCTCGGGGGGCAGCTCGAACTCCTCGATGCCGGGCCGGGCGACGCCGAGCGGGATGAGCCCGGACACCGACTCGGTGAGCAGCCAGGCCTCCAGGTAGCCCTCCCGGGGGGCGTCGGCGTCCAGCTCGACCCGCAGCACCCGCGTGCCGTCGGGCCGCTCCAGCACCGCGGCCCGGCCGGAGGCACCGCTGCCCTCCAGCGGGTCGAGCGTGGCGGCCGCCACCGGCACACCGGTGTCGGCGGGCTGCGCCGGGTCGCGGTCGCGAACGGCCACCACGCCGGCGCCGATCACCAGCCCGGTCACCAGCGACGCCGCGGCGGCCAGCACGACTCGGTTCCGGCGCGGGCGCAGCGGGACCACGGGTGCGGGCGTCGGGCCGGGGACACCGGCGGCGGGCCCGAGCACCGGGACGGGCGGGACGTCGGGCACCGGGCCGGCGGGCGGGGCCGACGCGGCGACGACGTCGGGCCGGGGTGCGGCGCCGACCCCGGTGGCCGCGGCGATGCCGGCCCACAGCCCCGGCGGCGGGGCGACGGGTGGTCCCGGGTCGGCCAGCTCGGGCAGCGCCAGCGCCAGGACCGGACGGCGCAACCGGGCGACCTCCTCGCGGCAGCGTGCGCAGCCGGCCAGGTGCGCGGCGTCGTCGGCGGCGAGGGGCTCGCCGAGCGCGGCCAGCGCCAGCTCCTCAGGCGTGCAGTGCGGCACCGTCCACCTCCAACCGGTCGCGCAGGCGCTCCAGGGTGCGCCGGATGTGGCTCTTGACCGTCCCCAGCGGCAGGCCGGTGCGCTCGGCGATCTGCGAGTGCGTGAGGTCGGCGAAGAAGGCCAGCTCGATGATCCCCCGCTGGGGCTGGCCGAGGCGGTCCAGCTCGCCGAGCAGCAGCACGCGGTCGGCGACGGCGGCGTCGACGGGGACCGCGCCGGTGGCCGGCGCGGTCTGCGCCTCGGCCAGGGCGGCCTCGGCGGCGCGACGCTGGCGGTCCCGCCGCGCCCACGCGTCGGCGATCTTGTGCCGGGCCACCCCGACCAGCCACGCGGGCAGTGGGCCCTGCTCGGGGCGGAAGCCGGCGCGGCCGGTCCAGGCGGAGACGAAGGTCTGCTGGGTGACGTCCTCGGCGTCGGGTCCGGGGCCGAACGCGCGCACCGCCATGCCGTGGACCTGCCCGGCGAAGCGCTCGTAGGCCCACGCCAGCGCCTGCTCCTCGCCCGCGGCGAAGCGGCGGCCGACCTCGTCGTCGTCCGGCCCGGCGGCGTCCGGCGCGGCCGGTGTCGCCTCCGTGGTCACCCGCTCGACCCTAGGGGTTCGCGGGCCGCCGGGGCCGCCGGTCCGCGGACCGAGGACCCTCACGCCGGCTCCGCGACGACGACCACGTTGTCGCGGTAGCCGCCGACGTCGGGCAGGAACGGCCCGCCGCAGGTGACCAGGGTCAGCCGGGGTGGCCCGTCGCGGCGGAAGAGGACGTCGACCGGCAGCGCCTGCTTGTCCAGCAGCTCCCGCCCGGCGACCACCCAGCGGGTCACCGCGCCGGCGGCGTCGGTCACCAGGACCTCGTCGCCGGGCTGCACCTCCCGCAGCGGGGCGAGGGCGCCGAGGCCCTGCTCGACGTCGTCCACGTGCCCGGCCACCACCGCCGAACCGGGCGCACCGGGCACCGGGCCGAAGCGGTACCAGCCGGCCCGGCCGACGTCGCCGGGCAGCGCCATCTGCCCGTCGGCAGTGACGCCGGTCGCGTCGACCGGGGCGTCCACGCCGCGCGCAGGGATCTGCAGCCGCACCGGCGCGGTCACCTCGGCGGGCGGTGCGGGGGCGGCGTCGTGGACGTCCACCCCGGGGGTCGGCGTGGCCGCAGGCGTCCCCAGTGCCTGGACGACCGGTTCGCCCGCCGTCGCCGGCGGCCGGGTCAGCTCCCACGCGGTGGGCGCGCCCACGGCGAGGGCCAGGCCCAGGGCCACGCCGGCGGCGGCGGGTCGCACCGTCGTCCTCCCGTCAGGCGCGGGTCGTGGCGAGCCGGCGGGCGGCCAGCCCGGCACCGGCCAAGCCCAGCGCGGACAGGCCGAGCAGGGGCAGCGGCAGGCCGTCGTCGTCGGCGAGGCCGGCGGTGCCGGCGGGGACGCCGGAGGGCGCCGAGCCCGCGCCGTCGATCATCTGGACGGCCAGCTGGTAGCCGGCCTCCTCGGAGCCCCACGCGTAGACGGCCGTGGTGGCGCCCTCGGCGACGGTCAGGTCGGCCGGGCCGATCGCGACGGTGTCGGTGCCGGCCAGGACGACGTCGGCGCTGACCGTGCCGGCGGGCACCTCGAGGGTCGCCTCGTCCGGGTTGGCCAGGTCCGGCGCGACCACCTGGCCGCCGGCCCGGACGTCGACCGCGGGGGCGGCCGCGACGTGCCGGACGACGACCCGGCCCTGACCCGCGGGCACCGCCGAGGTGTCGTTGACGAACGGCGTGAGCGCGGGCCGGCCCTCGGCCGTGAGGTGCGCGACGACGGTGGCGTTCGCGCCGGCGGGCACCGCGACGCCGTCGGCCGCGAGCAGCGGCGCGCCCGACCCGTCGGCGGCGTCGGCGGGGAAGAGCGCCAGGTCGTAGGAGCCGGCCGGCAGCTGCAGCGGGTCGGTGAGCGTGCCGGGCTGGAAGTCGTCGATCAGCCGCTCGCCGTTGGCGTAGACGTCGACCGGGGTGTCCGGTACGGCGTGCAGGACGGAGACGGTGGCGGTGTCGGCCGCGGTGGCCGGTGTCGCGCCGAGGGCGAGCAGCGCGCCGGCGCCGGCGACGGTGGCGAGGCCGAGGGTGCGGGTCCGGGTCACGGGGTCCTCCGGGGTGTGGGGGTGCTGACACCTCCTCTTCCGGCGGTCCCCCGGATCCGGATGCACCCCTCTCAGCCGGGCACGGCGAGTGAGACGCCGAAGTCGCCGTCGGGGTCGGTCCACCAGTGCGTCAGGCGCAGGCCCGCCGCGGCGAGCTCGTCCTCGACCCGCTCGCGGCGGAACTTCGCCGACACCTCGGTGCGCAGCTCCTCACCGGCGGCGAAGGGGACCTCGAGGTCGAGGGCGGCGACCCGCACCACCTGGTCGGTCCGCGAGCGCAGCCGCATCTCGATCCACTCGTGCGCGGCGTCCCACACCGCGACGTGGTCGAACGCGGCGGGGTCGAAGTCGGCGCCCAGCTCCCGGTCCAGCACGGTCAGCACGTTGCGGTTGAACTCCGCGGTCACGCCGGCTGCGTCGTCGTAGGCCCGCACCAGCCGGGCGGGGTCCTTGACCAGGTCGGTGCCGAGCAGGAAGGAGTCCCCGGACTGCAGGCTGGCGGCCAGGTCGCGCAGGAACGCCGCCCGCGGGCCGGGCTCGAGGTTGCCGATGGTGGAGCCGAGGAAGGCCACCAGCCGGCGTCCGGAGCGGGGCAGCAGGCCCAGGTGCCGGGTGAAGTCGCCGACGACGGCGTCGACGGCCACGCCCGGGTACTCGGCGGTGATCGCCGCGCCGGCCGCCTCCAGCACCGAGGGGTCGACGTCGAAGGGGACGAACCGCCGCAGCGTCCCGGCCTCGTGCAGCGCGGTGAGCAGCAGCCGCGTCTTCTCCGAGGTGCCGCTGCCGAGCTCGACCAGCACGTCGGCGCCCGAGGCCGCGGCCATCTCGCCGGCGTGCGCTGCCAGCACGGCCCGTTCGGCGCGGGTCGGGTAGTACTCGGGCAGCCGGGTGATCTCGTCGAACAGCGCGCTGCCGCGGGCGTCGTAGAACCAGCGCGGTGGCAGCGACTTCGGCGTCGACGTCAGCCCGGCCAGCGCGTCGGCGCGCAGCGCGGCCGCGGTGTCGTCGGGGGCGAGGTGGCGGGCCTGGGTGTCGGTCACGGAGCTCCTCGGTGCGGGGTCAGGTCAGCGGGGTGACGGTCAGCCCGTCGGGGGTCACCTCGACCAGCGAGCGGTCGGGGACGTCGGTCCAGGACGGGTCGTCGTCCCACGGCTCGCTGGCCAGCGCCGTCCCGTCGTCGGTGACCAGGGCCGAGAGCGTGTCGCCCCAGGTGGTGGCCAGCAGGCGCGTGCCGTCGGCGGCGAGCAGGTTCAGCCGGGCGCCCGGGTCGGCGGCGCCCACCTCGCGGACGACGTCGCCGATCCGCTCGGGCCCGCGGTCGAACACCAGGGCCGCCAGCAGCGCGCTGTCGACGGTCGACTCCGCGTCGCGCACGGCGGGCAGGACCGCGCGGTCGACCCGGCCGTTGTGCGACAGCAGCCAGCGGCCGTCGGTGAACGGCGCGACGGCGCTCTCCTCCAGCGGCATGCCGACGGTGGCCGAGCGGACGGCGGCGACCACGCACCCGGAGGAGAGCACCGGCGCGACCGAGGCGAAGGACGAGTCGCCCCACAGCGGCCGGGCCGAGCGCCAGCGCGCCGGCTGCGCCCGGCCGGGCGCGAAGAAGCCCACGCCCCAGCCGTCGGCGTTGACCGTGCCGTACCGCTGGCGGCGCGGCGCCCAGGACTGCACCAGCAGCGAGGACGGCGGCTCGAGGACCAGCGCGGCCAGCGTGCGCGGCCGGCCCAGCCAGGCCAGGTGGCGGCACACGCCTAGGCGTCCCAGGCCAGCCGGAAGCCGCTGAAGACCTGCCGGCGGATCGGGTGGTCCCAGTTGCGGAAGCTCGGCCGCAGGATCGACGACGCCACCGACCACGCCCCGCCGCGCAACACCTTGTAGTCGCCGCCGAAGAAGGGCGCGGAGTAGTCGGCGTAGAGCATCGGCGTGAAGCCCGGCCAGGCGGTGAAGTCCGACGACGTCCACTCCCAGACGTCGCCCACCAGCTGCTCGGCGCCGTACGCCGAGGCGCCGGCCGGGTAGGCGCCCACCGGCGCCGGCCGCAGCGCGGTGCCGTCGAGGTTCGCCAGCGCCGGAGTCGGGTCGGACGAGCCCCACGGCCAGCGGCGCCGTCGCCCGGCGGCGGGGTCCCAGACGGCGGCCTTCTCCCACTCGGTCTCGGTGGGCAGCCGCGCCCCGGCCCACGCGGCGTGGGCCTCGGCCTCGAAGAACGTGACGTGCTGGACCGGCTCGTCGGGCGGGATCTCCTCCAGGACGCCGAAGCGGGTGCGGGTGCCCTCGGGGCTCCAGAACTGCGGCCGCTCCAGCCCGGCCTCCACCCGGTGCGCCCAGCCCCGCTCGGACCACCAGCGCCGGTCGCCGTACCCGCCGTCGGCGACGAACGCCGCGTACTCGGCGTTGGTGACCGGCACCCGGCCGATGCGGAAGGCGGGGACGTCGACGACGTGCGCCGGGCGCTCGTTGTCCAGGGAGAACGGCTCGTCGGTGGCGTCCACGCCCAGCACGAACTCCCCGCCGGGCACCAGCACCGACGTGCCGGCCACGCCCGGCCGGCCGGGCGGCAGCGGGGCCCCGGCGCCGAGCAGCGGCGGCCCGGCGCGCAGGTTGAGCGCCTGCAGCATCGTCTCGTCGTGCTGCTGCTCGTGGCTGACGACCATCGCGAAGTCGAACGGGTCGTCGTCCGCCCCGAGGCGCTCGAGCCGGTCGAGCACCCGCCCGCGGACCTCGCCGCAGAACGACCGCGCCTCCACCGGCGGCAGCAGCGGCAGCCGCGCCCGCACCGCGCGGGGGTGGGTGAACGCGTCGTAGAGCGCCTCGACGTCGGCCGGCAGCAGCCCCGGGCGGCGGGCGTCGCCGCGGCGCAGCAGCCAGAGGTCCTCCTGCTGGCCGATGTGCGCGAGGTCCCAGACCAGCGGGCTGAGCAGGGGGGTGTGCTGGCGCAGCAGCTCGGGCTCGTCGTGGTCGGTGAGCAGCAGGGTGCGCGCCCGGGCGGCCGCCAGGTCGCGGGCGAGCTGCTCGGTCGTGCTCACGGGTGCACCTCCGGGGTCTCGGTGGCAGGGGTCTGGGGGGCGGCGGTCTCGGTGGCGGCGGTCTCGGTGGCGGCGGTCTCGGTGGCGGCGGTCTCGGTGGCGGCGGCCAGGGCGGCCGCGGGGCCGCCGGCGCGGGCGGCGTCGGCCAGGGCGTCGCCGGGGCTGCGGCCGTGCTCGGCCAGCTCGGCGAGCGCGGCCACGTCGTCGCGCAGGGACGGGTCGACGGCGTGCAGCGCCGCGGCCAGGCAGCGCCGCGCGGCGCTGTGCAGCTGCGGGTCGGCCAGGCCGTCGCGGGCGGCGCGGGTCCAGGCGCCGGCGACCGGCGTGGTGGCGTCGGCCGCGGTGTCGGCGGCGGCCGGGTCGTCGAGCAGCGCGGCCGTGACCGCGGCCAGCGCCGGCCACCACGGCTCGGGCGCGGCGTCGAGGTAGCGGATCTCCAGGTAGCCGCGGGGCCGCACCGGCGGGAACAGCGTGGACAGGTGGTAGTCCAGGTCGGCCGCCGTCGGGCGGCGCCCGGCCAGCGGGGCGGTGCCGGTGATCCAGTCGGCGAAGGGGGTGCGGCCGAGCACCGGCTCGGCGTCGCCGGTGTCCGGGTCGCGCACCAGCATCACCGGCGCGGCCAGGGCGTAGGCCGCCCACTCGCCGGCCGGGTCGGCGCCACCGAGCAGCGGGCCGCAGCGGGCCTGGTCGAGGGCGCCCCACACCTGCTGCCGCGACGAGCGCCAGCCGGTGGCGCGCCCGCCGACCAGCGGGGAGCACGCCGACACGGCCACCAGCACCGGCCCGAGCTGGTGGGCCAGCGCGACCCGGCGGCTCCACCCGCCGGGCGGGCCGGCGTCCAGGTTGACCTGCAGCGACGCGGTGGCCGTCATCATGGCCGTCCCCGGCCCGCCGCAGCCGACGGCGGCGAAGTGCTGCTCCATGGCGCGGTACCGCGGCGCCGGGCACACCCGGGCCGGCGGCCGCAGCGGATCGGCGCCCACCGGCGCCAGGCCCAGCCGGGCGCCGGCCAGCGCCGCGGCGACGACGGCGCGGTCGGCGCGCAGCGCGGCCACCGCCGCGCCCGCGCCCGGCGCCGGCGGGCCGGAGAGCTCCACCTGCCCGCCGGGCTCGACCGTGACCCGGCTGCCCCCGGGCAGCGGCGGCAGGGCGGCCAGCGCGGCGGTCACCCGCCCCCAGGGCACCCGCGCGGCCGGGCGGTCGAGGTCGACCAGGTGCGCCTCGAGCTCCAGACCCACCCGGCCGAGGGGCCCGGGGCGCAGCGCCACGTCGGCGACGGTGGCCAGGGCGGTGTCCAGGTCGAGCGCGGTGCGCTCCTCCACGGCAGGCGGCACGTGCCCACCCCCTCCAGGTCCGGACCGGTCGACGTCGACCGCGGGTCGGTGCGGGGGCGACCTGCACGGCCGTCCTCGACTCCATCCACGCACGCCACGGTCCCGGTGACAACCCCCGGCGGGTCACCGGGCCGCGCCGCCCCCCGGGTGTTCGGGAGACACTGCCCCGGTGGATGTCCGCCGCGACCGCGACGCCGCGGGACGCGCGCGCAACGCCCGCCCCCGCGACGCCCTCGGCCGCCCGCTGCCGCACGGCGCCGAGGGCGTGGACCGGGCGCCGGAGGGCGTGCCGCGGACTCCGGACGAGGCGCTGGCCGAGGCCCAGCGGCTGCTCGACGCCGGCCGTCCCTTCCACGCCCACGAGGTGCTGGAGGACGCCTGGAAGACCGCGCCGGAGCCGGAGCGGCAGCTGTGGCGGGGGCTGGCGCAGCTGGCCGTCGGGCTGACCCACGCCGCCCGGGGCAACGCCCGCGGCGCGGCCCGGCTGCTGGAGCGCGGCGCGGGCAACGTGGCGCCCTACGCGCAGGCGCCGCCGCACGGCCTCGACGTCCCCGGGCTGGTGGCCTGGGCGCGGGAGCCCGGCCGGGCGCGGGGCGACGAACCGCCGCGGCTGCGCGGGGCCGGCCCGGCGGCCCCTGGCCCGGCCCGCTGACGCGGAGCAGACTGCGGAGCGGGCCCACGGGAGGGGAACGATGAGGAGCTACGAGGCGGTCACGCGCATCGACGCGAGCCCGGAGGAGGTCTGGCGGCACCTGGTCGACGTCGCCAGCTGGCGGGACTGGGACTCCGGTCTGGACCGGGTCGAGGGCCGGGTGGCGCTCGGCGAGCGGCTCACGATCTACGCGACCACGATCCGCAGCCGGCCTTTCACGGTCACCGTCACCGAGCTGCGGCCGCGGGAGGCCATGCGCTGGCGCGGTGGGCTGCCGTTCGGGCTGGCGGTCATCGAGCGCACGTACGGCCTCGACGCGCAGGAGGACGGCTCGACGGTGCTCACCGTCCGCGAGGACCAGACCGGGCCGCTGGCCTGGGTGACCGAGCGCGCGACGCCCGACCTCAACCCCTCCTTCCGCCAGTTCTGCGCCGGCATCAAGGCCCGCGCCGAGGCGAGCTCCGCGCACGCCTCGGGCTGAGCACCCGCTGCGACGGCCGGCGGCTGCGAACTCTGTGACCGCAACCACGCCCCGGTCCCGCCCCGGGTGCAGGATGGGGACTCGTGAGCACCGTCACGAGCACCGGTCCCGCCCCTGCCGGAGGCGACGCGTCGCCAGGTGACCCGGCCGCCGCGCCGCGCGGGCCGGTGACCTCGGCGTCCTACTCGATCACCGTCCGGCTCACCGCCGACGGCGACCCGGCGTCGATCGGCCGCATCGCCACCGCGGTGGGCCAGGCCGGCGGCGCGGTGACCGCCATCGACGTCGTCGAGTCGCGGTCCGACGGGCTGACCGTCGACGTCACCTGCTCGGCGGCCGACGCCGCGCACTCCGAGGAGATGGTCGACGCGCTGCGCGCCGTCCCCGGCGTGACCGTGCGCAAGGTCAGCGACCGCACCTTCCTGCTGCACCTGGGCGGCAAGCTGGAGGTGGCCTCGAAGGTCCCGCTGCGCACCCGCGACGACCTGTCGATGGCCTACACGCCCGGGGTGGCGCGGGTCTGCCTGGCGCTGGCCGAGCACCCCGAGGACGTGCGCCGGCTGACGATCAAGGGCAACACGGTCGCCGTCGTCACCGACGGGTCGGCGGTGCTCGGCCTCGGCGACCTCGGCCCGGGCGCGGCGCTCCCGGTGATGGAGGGCAAGGCCGCGCTGTTCAAGCGGTTCGCCGACATCGACGCCTGGCCGATCTGCCTGGACACCCAGGACGTCGACGAGATCGTGCGCACCGTCGAGCTGCTCGCCCCTGGCTTCGGCGGGATCAACCTCGAGGACATCGCCGCCCCGCGCTGCTTCGAGATCGAGGCCCGGCTGCGTGAGAAGCTCGACATCCCGGTCTTCCACGACGACCAGCACGGGACGGCGATCGTCGCGCTGGCCGCGCTGCGCAACGCCCTGCGGGTGGTGGACAAGCAGCTGCCCGACGTGCGGATCGTCGTCGCCGGGGCCGGCGCGGCGGGGACGGCGATCGTGCACCTGCTGCTGGAGGCCGGCGCCGGGCAGGTGCTGGTCTGGGACCGCGAGGGCGTCCTCTCGCCGGACGACGACCGGCTCTCCCCGGCCAAGCGGGCCCTCGCCGAGCAGACCAACCCCGCGTGCACCCGCGGCGAGCTGCCCGACGCGCTGGTCGGCGCCGACGTCTTCATCGGGGTCAGCGCCGGCAACGTGCTGCCGGTCGAGGCGCTGGCCGGCATGGCCGAGCGGGCAGTGGTCTTCCCGATGGCCAACCCGACGCCGGAGGTCGACCCGGTGCGGGCCCGGCAGCACGCCGCCGTCGTCGCCTCGGGCCGGTCGGACCTGCCCAACCAGATCAACAACGTGCTGGCCTTCCCCGGCGTCTTCCGCGGCCTGCTCGACGCCCGGGCCACCGAGATCAGCGACGGGATGCTGCTGGCCGCGGCCGAGGCGCTCTCGGCGGTGGTCCGCGACGACCAGCTCAACGCCAACTACATCATCCCGAGCGTGTTCGACCCCGCCGTCACGCCCGCCGTGGCCGCGGCGGTGGCCGAGCAGGCCCGGACCGAGCCCGGCGCCACCGTCGAGGTCACCGACCGGACGAGCTTCACCGGCTGAGCCGCTCCGCGCGTCCCCGCCGGCTCCCGTCCTCGGATGGCGCCGTCGTCAGACGGGAACGATCTCCACCAGGTCGTCTGCACCGACGAGGTCTGCGGCGTTGCGGGTGTAGAGCCGGGCGCCGTGGGCGTGTGCGGTGGCGGCGATGAGCAGGTCCATCGCCCGGGGTCGCGGACGCCGCCCGGCGGCCACGACGGCCGCGGCCAGCCGGCCGTGGCTCGCGGCGACGGAGTCGTCGACGGGCAGGGCCTGGAAGCGGCGCTGGACGACGCTGAGGCGGCGCAGGCGCTCGGCGCGGATCGCGGGCTCGGCGGCCACCAGGACGCCGAAGTGCAGCTCGGCCACGGTGACGGCACTGACGGCCAGCTCGCCGGGGAGCGGGCTCACGTCCGAGGCGATGACCACACTGGTGTCCAGCACCGCTCTCACCGGCGGTCCCACGGGTCGGTGAGGGCGCCGTCGACCCGCTCGCGGTCCTCGTCCCACGCCTCGTCGGACGGGCCGTCGAACAGCTCGGCCACCTCCCGCCACTCGCGCCAGGAGTGGGGTGCGACCGGGACCAGCCGCGCGCTGGGGCGGCCGGCGACGGTGATGGTGACCTCCTCACCGGCCTCGACCCGGCGCACGAGGTCGGACGCCTGCTGACGCAGCTCACGGAGCCCCACGATCGTCACGGGACCACCGTGGCACTTGTGCTACCCGCTCGTGGTATCGCGCGGCGGCCATCCGGGGCCGGCGGCGTGCCCCTCGGGGTGGTGTCCGTTACGCGGCCCGCGCGGAAGTGCACACGATGGAGGACGGCGGGGACGCGGCCGGGCGGGGATCATGGCCGGGTGCCCGAGTTGCCCGAGGTGGAGGCGCTGGCCGCGTTCCTCCGCGCGAACGCCGTCGGCCGGGTGGTCGCGCGCGCCGACCTGACCGCGCTGCAGGCGCTCAAGACCTTCGACCCGCCGCTGTCGGCGCTGTCCGGCCTGGAGGTCACCGGGGCCTCCCGGCACGGCAAGTTCCTCGACCTCGACGTCTCGGGGCTGCACCTGGTGGTCCACCTGGCCCGCGCCGGCTGGCTGCACTGGCGCACCGGGCTGCCGACCGCGCCGCCGAAGCCGGGGAAGGGGCCGCTGGCGCTGCGCCTGCACCTGGACGACGGGAACGGCTTCGACCTCACCGAGCAGGGCACCCGCAAGGGGCTGGCCGTGTACGTCGTCCGCACGCCGGCCGACGTCCCCGGCATCGCCCGGCTCGGCCCCGACGCCCTCGCCGTCGACCGCGACGCCCTCGCCCGGCTGCTGGCCGGCCGGTCCGGCCAGCTCAAGGGCGCCCTGACCGACCAGACGCTCGTCGCCGGGATCGGCAACGCCTACTCCGACGAGATCCTGCACGCCGCGCGGCTCTCGCCGTTCAAGATGGCCGACCGGCTCACCGACGCCGAGCTGGTCGGCCTGTACGACGCGATGCGGGCCACGCTCACCGACGCGCTCGAGCGCCAGGTGGGGCAGGCGGCGGCCACGCTCAAGGCCGAGAAGCGCTCCGGCCTGCAGGTGCACGCCCGCACCGGCCTGCCCTGCCCGGTCTGCGGCGACACCGTGCGCGAGGTCAGCTTCGCCGACACCTCGCTGCAGTACTGCCCGACCTGCCAGACCGGCGGCAAGCCGCTGGCCGACCGGCGGATGTCGAAGCTGCTGCGGTAGCCGGGCGCCGTCAGGACGCGCGCGAGGCCCGCCAGGCCGCCAGCCGGGCGACCGCCGCGCTGCCGAGGCCGGCCTCGCCGTGGGCGTCCGGGCCGGCCGACCCGACGGCGCTCCACCAGTCCTCCAGCGGCGGCGGGGCCAGGACGTCGACCCGCTGCCCGGGCCGGGGGACGACGACCTGCACGTCGGAGCGCTCCGCGGCGACCAGCAGGCGCTGCACCGGCTCGGCCCAGCGGTGGAAGGCCAGGTTGAACGTGCCCCAGTGGATCGGCAGCAGCACCTGCCCGCCGAGGTCGCCGTGCGCGCGCACCGCCTCCTCGGGGTCCATGTGGATGGTCCGCCAGGCCTCGTTGTAGGCCCCGACCGGCAGCAGGGCGAGGTCGAAGGGTCCGAGCCGCGCGCCGATCCCGGCGAAGGCCGGCGTGTAGCCGGTGTCGCCGCCGAAGAAGACGCGGTGCCGCGGGCCGGCCACCACCCACGACGACCACAGCGTGGTGTCGCGGGTCAGGTACCGGCCGGAGAAGTGCCGCGCCTCGGTGCAGGTGATCGTCAGGTCGCCGACCGTCGTCGCGCCGTCCCAGTCCAGCTCGACGACGCGGTCGTCGGGGACGCCCCAGTGCCGCAGGTGGACGCCCACCCCCAGCGGGACGACGAACGGCGCGTCCTGCTGCTCGACCAGCGCCCGCACCGTGGGCAGGTCCAGGTGGTCGTAGTGGTCGTGGCTGACCAGGACGGCGTCGACCCGCGGCAGGGTCTCCAGCGGCACCGGCGGCTCGTGCAGCCGGGTCGGCCCGAACACCGGCGACGGCGAGACGCGGTGCGCCCACACGGGGTCGACCAGCACGCGCGCCCCGTCGACCTCCAGCAGTGCGCTGGAGTGCCCGAACCAGGTGACGGCGAGCTCGCCGGCCTGAGCCGGGATCTCCGCGCGGGCCAGCGGGATGGGCTGAGCGGGGAGGCCCACGTGCCGGTCGTCGTGCCACTGGCGCAGCAGGCCGCGCCGGGCGTTGGGCGGCGGCACCGACGGGGTCGGCAGGGTGTTGTGGAAGCGCCCCTCCGACCACTGCGGCGAGCCGGCCACCGTCGGGCGGATCTCCCGCCGGCCGGCGCCGATGGCGGTGGGCAGTCCCCAGGCGGCGCGGGCGACCCACCCCGCGGGGACGGCGAGGGCGGCGGCGGTCAGGACGGCGCGGCGGAGCGGCGTCCGGCGGGCGGCGGCTGGCACGCCCCCCAGCATCCCAGCCGGCTCCCGGAGGCGGCCGCCGGCGCGGGTGAGTCGCGGGTCACGGGGTCGGGTCCTCGGCGGGGTCCGGGAAGTCGTAGGTCGGCGTCGGGTCCTGCCGCTCCGCGGCGACCATGGCGTCGATCGTCACCTCGCCGGCCTGTGCGAAGACGAACGTCACCGGGATCGACTGCGAGGAGCGCAGCGGCTCCCGCAGGCCGGTCAGCGTGATGGTGGGGGCGCCCTCCGCGCCCACGTAGACGTTGTCGTCGGCGGCCACGGGGATCGCGAACTCCCCGCCGTCCCCGTCGACGGCGTCGGCGAAGGGCCCGGTGACGTCGACGAGGACGTCGTCGGTGCTGCCGCTGTTGGCGATGCCGAGGAACAGCCGGGCGTCCTCGCCCTCCTCGTAGGCGCCGTCGAGCGGGTACTCGAGCTGGACCTGCAGCAGGGACAGGTCGCCGGTCACCGCCTCGTCCGGGCCGATCGCCCCGCCGGAGACCTCGGGTCCGGGCGTGGACAGCGGCTCCTCCGTGCTGCAGGCGGCCAGCGACGGGCCGAGCGCCAGGACCAGGGCCAGCGCGGCGGGACAGGCGGGGCGACGGCGGGGCGTGCGGGACATGCTCGTCCTCCTCGGCATCGGGATCCGGTGCCGTACGGTTACCCCGCGACGTGTGAGCGACGCCAACTGTTGCCGTAATGCAACGCACAGGGAGTCCCCGTGGACGAGGTGCTCGTCGAGCTGGCCCGCACCGTCGTCGGGGTGTCCACCCGGGCGGCCGGGCAGCTCGGCGGGGTGTCGCTGGTGCAGCTGCGCGCCCTCACCGTGCTGCACGAGCGCCCCGACGCGCCGCTGGCCGACCTCGCCCAGGGCGTCGGGGGGAGCGTCTCGACGACCAGCCGGCTGGTCGACCGCCTGGTGGCCGCCGGCCTGGTCGACCGGCGGCCGTCCCCGACCAGCCGGCGGTCGGTCAGCCTGCGTCTCACCCCCGCCGGCGAGGACGTCCTCGCCCGCTACGACCGGCTGCGGCTGGCAGAGCTGCGGGCCGCGCTCGGCGAGCTGCCCGCCGGGCGCCGCGACGCCGTGCTGGCGGCGATCGGCGAGTTCACCGCGGCGGCCGGCGCCGTGCGTCCGGGCGCCCGGCCGGCGGTCGTTCCGGACGACGGGCGCGACGAGGGCGGTGAGTCGGCCTGCTTCCTGCACCGGGTGTGCCCGGTCTGCGGCCGGGTCGCCGACGAGGAGCCGCCGACGGTCTGCGCCGGGTGCGGCGCGGAGCTCGAGGGGGCCTGAGCCGGCGCCGGGACGACGTCCTCCCTCACCGCAGCGCGTCCTCCCTCACCGCAGCGCGTCCTCCCTCACCGCAGCGCGTCCTCCCCGACCGTGGGCGGTGCGGGAGGACGCGCCACGATCAGGTTCCCTGATCGTGGCGCCTCCCGGCACCGGCGTCGTCCCGCCCTCGGTGCCGCGGGCGTGCCCGTCGTGGTCGTGCCCCGGTGCGGCGCCGGTGCGCTACCGGGGCGTCACGGCCGGTGTAAGCCCAGGTCACGGTCCCGTCCGCAGGTCACGGTCTGATCCCGTTGTACACAATCGGACCGGACCGGCCGCTATGGTGAGCGGGCTCACACCATGGCCATCTCGACCGTGGCCCACGACGACGAGGGAGCACCCCGTGACACCACCCGCCGAGCGGCGGTTGTTGACGCCGGAGGAGTACCGGCAGGCGCAGGACTCACCGGAGTTCATCGAGCTGCGACGGCGCTTCCGGCGCTTCGCGTTCCCGATGACGGTGGCCTTCCTGGCCTGGTACCTCCTCTACGTCCTGCTCTCGACCTACGCGCCGGACTTCATGGCCACCCGCGTCTTCAGCAACGTCAACCTCGGCATCCTGCTGGGGCTGGCGCAGTTCGTGTCGACCTTCGTGATCACCCACCTGTACGTGGCGCACGCCAACCGGCGCACCGACCCGATCGCCGACGAGATGCGTGAGCGGCTCGAGCACCACGAGTACGCCGCGGGCCGCCACCGCTCCGCCCCCGGCGCCGGCACCACGGGTGCCGACCTGGGCGAGGGGGCCACCCGTGCCTGACGCCGTCTCCGCCGCCGACGCCGGGGCCACCGCGACGATCGGCAACCCGGCGATCAACATCTCGATCTTCGGCGTCTTCGTCCTGATCACCCTGGTGATCACCTTCCGGGCCAGCCGGAACAACGCCAGCGCGGCGGACTACTACGCCGCCGGCCGCAACATCAGCGGCACCCAGAACGGCCTGGCCATCGCCGGTGACTACCTCTCGGCGGCGTCGTTCCTCGGCATCGCCGGGGCCATCGCCGTCTACGGCTACGACGGGTTCCTCTACTCGATCGGCTTCCTCGTCGCCTGGCTGGTGGCGCTGCTGCTGGTCGCCGAGCTCATGCGCAACACGGCGCGGTACACGATGGCCGACGTCCTGGCCTTCCGGATGCGGCAGGGGCCGGTGCGCACGGCCGCGGCCATCTCGACGCTGGCGGTGTCGCTGTTCTACCTGCTGGCCCAGATGGCCGGCGCCGGCGGCCTGGTGACCCTGCTGCTCGGCGTCACCGGTGAGGCGGCCCAGGCGCTGACCGTCGTCCTCGTCGGCGCGCTGATGATCGTCTACGTGCTGGTCGGCGGCATGCGCGGCACCACCTACGTGCAGATCATCAAGGCCTCCCTGCTCATCGCGGGCGCGCTCGTCATGACGCTGTGGGTGCTGGGGAAGTTCGGGTTCAACCTCTCCGCGCTGCTCGGCGGCTCGGTCGAGAACGCCGTGGAGGGCCGCGACGTCCTCGCCCCGGGGGCCCAGTACGGCGCGACGGGCACGTCGAAGCTGGACTTCGTCTCCCTCGGCCTGGCCCTGGTGCTCGGGACGGCGGGCCTGCCGCACGTGCTGATGCGCTTCTACACCGTGCCGACGGCGAAGGACGCCCGTCGCTCGGTGGTCTGGGCGATCTGGCTGATCGGCATCTTCTACCTGTTCAGCCTGGTGATCGGCTACGGCGCCGGCGCGCTCGTCGGTCCGGAGACCATCCTCGCCGCCCCCGGCGCCGTGAACTCCGCCGCCCCGCTGCTGGCCTTCGAGCTGGGCGGCACGGTGCTCCTCGGCATCATCGCCGGCGTCGCGTTCGCCACGATCCTCGCGGTGGTCGCCGGCCTGACCATCACCGCGTCGGCGTCCTTCGCGCACGACGTCTACGCGTCGGTGATCAAGAAGGGGCAGGTGTCGCCCAACGGCGAGGTGCGGGTCGCCCGCATCACCGCCGTGGTCATCGGGGCGGTCGCGATCGGGCTGGGCATCCTCGCGCTGCAGGCCGGGCTGAACATCGCCTTCCTGGTGGCGTTGGCCTTCGCCGTCGCCGCGTCGGCCAACCTGCCGACCATCCTCTACACGCTGTTCTGGAAGCGGTTCACCACCCAGGGCGCGCTGTGGTCGATGTACGGCGGGCTGATCGCCTGCATCGTGCTGATCGTCTTCTCGCCGGTCGTCTCGGGTGCGCCGGTCAACCCGGCCACGGGGCTGTCCCCGTCGCTGTTCCAGGACGTGGACTTCCACTGGTTCCCGCTGAACAACCCGGGCATCGTGTCGATCCCGCTGTCGTTCTTCCTCGGCTGGCTGGGCACGATCCTGTCCAAGGAGAAGCCCGACCTCGACAAGAACGCCGAGCTCGAGGTCCGGTCGCTCACCGGCATCGGAGCGGAGAAGGCCGTCCAGCACTGAGGAAGGACCCCGTGCGGGGTCCCGCCCCTCGCAGGCTCGCGGCGGGACCCCGCACGGGGGCCGGTTCCCGCACGTCGCCAGCCGAGGCGCGCGTCCCCCACCCGGGGGCGCGCGCCTCGCGCGTCCACGGCCGGCCTGCGGCGTCCTCCCGCACCGCAGCGCGTCCTCCCTGACCGTGGGCGGTGAGGGAGGACGCGCGACGATCAGGTCCCCTGATCGTCGCGAGCGGGACTCAGGCGGTGCGGACGGCGGGGGCCGGGGCCGGGTCGACGGCGAGCGCCGGCTCGCTCAGGGCGGCGTCGACCGTGCGGACGGCGGCCGCGGTCGTCGGTGTGGCGCGGTGGGAGCGGCGGACGGCCCAGCGGCCGACCAGGGCGGCCAGGACGACCAGGCCGGCGAGGGTCTGCGGGCCGGGGGCGGTGACGGTGGTGGCGACGGCGACCGCGAGGGCCGCGGCGTAGACGACCGTGAGCAGGACGGCGGGAGCGGGCAGGTGCACGGGGACCTCCGGGGGGAGAGGCGCCCGCCGGCCGGCGACCGGGCTGCGAGGAGCCCGGCCACCGGCGCGGCGACGGCGCGGGAGAGCGGGTCAGCGCCTCACTTGAGGAGGTCCTTGGCCTTCTGCAGCATGGTGTGGGCCTCGGTCTGCGGGGTGCTGTAGAGCCGCGGGTCGCCCGGGGGCAGCGTCGGGGCGTCGGCGGTCGCCTCGATGGCCGCGGCGCGGAAGGTGCCCTTGCCGTCGATCGAGGGACCGGAGGCCCAGCGGCCGTTGGCGGCCTCGGGGCCGTCGGAGGCCTGGATGAACGTGTAGCCCAGGTCGCCGACCTCCTCGTCCAGCGGGAACGCCTCGGGCACCGGCAGCCCCTCGAGGCCGTCCTCCTTGAGCTGCTCGACGGCGGCCAGCCACTGCTGCTGGTGCATGTGGTCGCGGGTGATGAGGAACCGCAGCATGTCCTTGACGCCGGGGTCGTCGGTCATGTTGTAGATCCGGGCCACCTGCAGCCGGCCCTGCATCTCCGCCGTCGCGTTGTAGTAGAAGTCGGCCATCAGGTTGCCGCTGGCGGTGACGTACGCGCCGGTCCACGGGTTGCCCATGCTGTCCATGTAGGACGCCGCCTGCCCGTTCTGGATGAGGTGCTGCGGGTTGTGCTGCCCGTAGCCGGCGGCGGCCTCCTTGGTGCGGTCGGCCGAGTCGGGCTTGAGCGGCACGTGGTCGAGCAGCCGGTCGATCATCGTGATGATCATCTCGACGTGGGCCAGCTCCTCGGTCCCGATCGAGAGCAGCATGTCCTTGTACTTGCCGGGCAGCCGGCAGTTCCAGCCCTGCAGCAGGTACTGGGTGGCGACGGTCATCTCACCCCACTGGCCGCCGAGGATCTCCTGCATCTTGCGGGCGAAGTCCGGGTCGGGGCCGTCGGGCTTGGCCTCGTACTGCAGGGCGTGGGTGTGCGTGAACACGGGCTCTCCTCGGTGCGTCGTCGCGTCGCCGCCACTGCGGTGACACCGGAGGTCTGCCCGCGCCCGGTGGCCCACCCGTGCCGTCCCCTGGCCCCCTCGTGCCAAGTCCGTCAGCGGTCGGGCAGCTGCACGGTCAGCGTGAGCCCGGCGTCGCTGGAGTCCCAGGCGACGTGCCCCCCGAGGTCGTGCGCGTGCCGCTGCACCGACCACAGGCCCAGCCCGGTCAGGTCGACCGGCGGGGCGTCCCCGCGCAGGTACTGCACGACCCGGTCGGGCTGCCCGACGTCCTGGGTGACGGCCAGGCGGACCCACCCGGCGCGACAGGTCACGATCAGCAGCACCGGGGCGCCCTCACCGTGCCGGTGGGCGTTCTCCAGCAGGTTCGTGAGGATGCGCTGCACCCGCGCGTCGCCGACGGTGACGTCGCAGGCGCAGTCCTGCACCGCGACCGTGAGCCGGTCGGCCGGCAGGCCGGCGGCGGCCGCCGACGCGCGGAGGACGTCGCCGAGCAGCCGCCGGGACGGGCCGCGCCGGACGGCGCCGCCGCTGGCGTCGGCGGTGCGCAGCATCGAGGACAGGTGCGCGGTCTGCGCGCGGGCCAGGTCCAGCAGCTCACCGCGCTCCGGGCCGGGGTCGGGGGCGGCGCGGTCCAGCGTGCGCAGCACGGCCTCGAGCGCGGCCAGCGGGCTGCGCATGTCGTGGCACATCGCCCGCAGCAGCGCGCTCTCGGGCGTGGGTGGGGGCTCCTGCCCGGGCCGCGCGCCGCGGGCGGCGCGGGCCAGGTGGAGGCGGAGCACGCGGGCGAGGTCGGTGAGCAGTCCGCCGGGCCGATCGGGGACGAGGGTGTCGGGAGCCAGGGTCACGGGCACCTCCAGGGGTGCGCTCGGTCAGCTCCGCCGGGTGCGACGGGACGGACGAGGAGGGTCGTGGGGTCGAGCGACGCCGGAGCTGGGCGCCAGGCTGGTGGGCAGCAGAGCCACGTGGACGTGGTCGTCGTCGACGACCACCCCCTGTTCAGCCGGGGGCTGTCCCTGCTGCTGCCGGGGGTGAGCGAGGGCCGGGTGCGCGTCGTCGCCACCACCGACGACGCCTCGGCGGCGGCCGCGCTGGTGCGCCGGCACCACGCCGACGTCGCCGTCGTCGATCTGCACATGCCGCCGCCGGGCGGCGTGCGGGCGATCGCGGCGATCCGCCGGGCCGACCCGATGGTGCGGGTCGTGGCCCTCTCCGGGCTGGCCGAGGCCGACGCCGCGCTCGAGGCGCTGCGGGCCGGGGCGGCCGGCTTCCTGCCCAAGACCGCCGATCCCGAGACGCTGGTCCGGCCCCTGCTGGCGGTGCTCGACGGCTGGTCGGTGGTGCCGGAGTCGCTGCTGCGCCAGCTGCTGGAGGAGGCCGCCCCGGCCGGCGAGCAGAGCCTCGCCGACCGCCTGACCAGCGACGAACGGCGGCTGTGGCGGCTCGTGGCCGACGGCACGAGCACCGTCGACATCGCCACGACGCTGCACGTGTCCGAGCGCACCGCCAAGCGGCTGGTGGCCGCGCTGCTGCGCACGCTCGGGGTGGCCACCCGCGTCGAGGCGGCGGCGCTCGCCGGACGCGCCGGTCTGGGGAAGGGCACCGGCGGACCCGGCTGAGCGGCGGACGTGCCGCGGAGCGGTCGTCATCGCGGGCAGCTACCCGGCCGGGAGATCGACACGCCCCGGTTCCGCTGAACTGGCCCCCAGGGGCCAGCGCCGGTCAGCCGGCCGGGACCGGCCCCCCGCCGCCGGGCGCGGTGGCCCACGGACCCGACGCCGCCTCGGTGAACGGCCCGACGTCGGCCGCCGCCACGTCCACCGCCGCGTAGCCGCCGGTTCCGGCGCCGACGCAGGCGACGACGGTGGCCAGCCCCGCCCGCCGCTGGACGACGCTCTGCCGGACCTGCCAGCCGACGACGGCGCGCCGCTGCAGCACCGCCTGCTCGCGCACCAGCAGCCCGCTGCGCACGCTGAACGACCGCGGGCCGACGGCGTGGCCGAGCGCCGCGTAGCGCCCGAGCCCCACCGGCACGCCCAGGACGGTGAGGGCGATCCCCGCGGCCAGCAACCCCCACCAGCCGGTGGCCGCGGTGAGCGCCGCCCCGGCCGCCGTCACCAGCACGCCGGAGCCCACGGCGCGGACGAGCTGCCGGCGGCGGGCGGCCGGGGGGTGCGCCACCAGCGGGCCCGGGTCCTCGGCCAGCACGCGCAGCAGCCGGACGGCCTCCGTCCGCGGCCCCAGCGGTAGGAGCTGCCCCCGCCGGTTCGCCGCCCCCAGGCCGGTGACCAGCGCGTTGACGCGGGCGGCGCGCACCAGGCGCATGCCCAGGCCCTCCACCAGCGTCCCGCCGCGGACGCGGTCGACCTCGAGCTCGGTGTGCCGGTGGGTGACCAGCCCGCGGACGGCGACCAGCGAGCCGCCGCGGCGCACCAGCCGGAAGCCCCAGTTGACCACCGCGGCGCCGAGCACCGCGCCGAGGGCGAGCAGCAGCAGCGCGACGACGACGCTGACGGCCAGGACGCGCGCGTCGCTGAGGTCGGGGCCGGTCAGGTCCGGGCGCAGCTCGCGGGGCAGCTCCTGCAGCAGCCGGGACAGCGCGCCGACCCCGGCCAGCGGCACCGCGAGGTAGCCGGCCACCAGGGGCGCGTAGAGCAGCCAGCGCGGCCGGAACCGGGCCAGCTCCACCTCGGCCGGGGTCTCCTGCGGCAGCGGCGGGGCGAGCAGGTCCGGGCCGCCCGCCGTCCGGCGGTGGGTGAGGACGGAGGCCCGCAGCCGGTCGCCCTCGGCGCGCGGGACGCCGTCGACGACGACCTCCTCGTCGCCGCCGGTGATCGACCCGGCGGCGGCGTCGACGCGCACGCGGACCAGGCCGAAGAGCCGGTGCAGCGCCGGGGCCTCGACCTCGACGCCGCGGATGCGGTCGTTGGGCACCGTCCGCACCGAGCGGGCGAGCAGGCCGCGGTTGACCACGACCGCCGCCGGGGTGTCGGCGTAGGTGGTGCGCCACCACGACAGCGCGGCGAACAGCAGCGACAGCGCCGTCACCACGACGACGAGGGCCACGGCCACCCCGGGACCGTCGGGCCCGACCGCGGCGACGACCGGGATGGCCGCGGGCACCACCTGCCGCGCCTGCCGGAAGGTCACGGTGTGCACGAGCACGATGCGGGGGGAGCTGCGGCGGGGCGCGGACGGCGGCGCGCCCACGGGCGCCGGCGCCGGGACGGCCGGCGGCGGGGCTCCGGGGGCGGTCACGTGGCCTCGTCGCGGACCTGCTCGGCCCGGCGGGCGAGGTCGTCGGCCACCCGCTCGGCGACGGCGACCTCCAGGTGCGGCACCCGGACGGTGCCCTGCGAGGAGGCGGTGAGCACCGCGACGCTGGCCAGGCCGTAGAGCTGCTGCAGGACGCCGCGGGTGACGTCGACGGTCTGGATCCGCGCGACCGGCACCAGCGTCCACGTGCGGGTCAGCCAGCCGGTGAGGGCGTGCACCGTCTCGGCGGTGACCTCCCAGCGGTGCACCCGGTAGCGCACCCACGGCCGGACGCCGATGGCCAGCACCGCGTAGACGGTGAGCAGCACGGGCAGCAGCCACCGCAGCACCGGCACCGGGCCGCCGACCCACGCCGGCACGGCCAGCACCACGACCGCCACGAGCGCGCCGTAGGCCAGCGTGCCGACCACGCCCTCGGTGACCCACAGCCAGATGGCCGAGCGGGACACCGACCAGGCCGGCTCGCGGACCGGAGGTGCAGCAGGAGCGGACATCACCGCCCATCCTCCCAGGCCGTGCAGGGGGTGGCGCGGACGTGCGGGGCTGCGAGGATGGGGTGCGTGATGCCGCAGCAGGTCCCGACCGTGCCCGCCGCCGAGGTGCCCGAGGACGCCGTGCTCCTCGACGTCCGCGAGGACGGGGAGTGGGTCGCCGGCCACGCCGACGGCGCCACTCACATCCCGATGGGCGACGTGCCGGCCCGCCTCGACGACGTCCCGGACGGCGACCCGGTCTACGTCGTCTGCCGCAGCGGCGGCCGCTCGGCGCGGGTGACCGCCTGGCTCAACCAGAACGGCTACGACGCGGTGAACGTCGGCGGCGGGATGGGGGAGTGGGAGGCGGCCGGCCGGCCGCTGGTGAGCGAGACCGGCGCGCCCCCGACCGTCGTCTGACGCTCCGGTGGCGGGGTGACCGCTACGCCGCCGCGCGCATGAGCTCCACCGCGTGGGCGGGCCAGAACGTCCCGGCCGCCGGGCCGCCGTTGCACGGGCCGTCGGACTCGCCGGGCCGCTTCACCCAGAGGTAGGCGTCGACCCGCGGCTGCCCGGTCGAGCCCGTGGGGCGCTGCCCGACGGCGCGGCCGGGCGGGTTGCACCAGTCGCTGCCCGGGCCGTTGCCGTTGCGGCTGGTGTCGACGACGAAGTGGACGCCGCCCAGCAGGGACGACAGCTGCTGGCCGTAGGTCACGTTGCTCGCCGTCGTCTGGGTGTTCGAGACGTTGAGCGCGAACCCGTCCGCTCCGGTCGCGCCGGCCGCGCGCAGCCGCTCGGCCATCGTGGCAGCGTCGATCCAGGTGGGGTTGCCCGCGTCGAGGTACGTGTGCGTCCCGGGGTTGCGCTCGAGCGTCTCGACGGCGGAGCGCAGCATCGCCGTCCGCCCGGCCGGGTCGCTGCAGAGCATGGCGAGCGCGTCGGGCTCGACGACCACGACCACCTCGGCGGTGCCGATGCCGTCGGCGATGCCCTGCACCCACCGGGCGTACTCGGCGGCGGAGCCGGCGCCGCCGGCGGAGTACCAGCCGCAGTCACGGTCCGGGATGTCGTACGCGACGAGGACCGGCACGTGGCCGCCCGCGCGGGCCTCGGCGACGACCCGGCGCACCGTCGCGGTGACGTCGCCGCTCCAGGACCCCAGCCAGGTGGCGGTGGGCACACCGGCCAGCTCCTGCAGCAGGGCGGCGTCCTCCGGGCTGGTGCCCGGCTGCACCGCGGCCTCCGCGGCGCCGGTGTTGACGCCGTAGAAGGTGTCCCCCGCGAGCGGGCTGTCCGTCGCCGGGGTGGCTGTCGTCGGGGTGGCTGTCGTCGGGGTGGCTGGTGTGGTGGGCGCCGGCCGGCGGGACCGCACCGGCAGCGCCGCGCTGGCCGCGGCCTCCTCGGTCAGGACCTGTGCGGAGCCCGGTCCGGTGGCGGACGCGTCGGGGGCGGCCACGGACGGGGCGACCAGCCCGGCGCCGAGCACCGCGGCGGCCACGCCGGAGGTCCACAGCCACCGCCGGCCGGTCCGGTGGCGGACCGGAGCGCGGCGCCGGGACCCGTGCCCGCACGGCGGACCGGCCGGTCGGCCGGGTCGCTCACCGGGCAGGGCGGATGCCATGCACGAAACGTAGCCGAGTGTGTGCAGTCGGTCAGGGCTCCCTCAGGGGAGCGCGCGTGTCGTCCCCGCGGGCGGGCACCGGACCCGTCCGCGGGGACGACCGCCGGTGCTCAGCTCGACGGCGCGTAGTCCGCGAAGCGGTCGCGCAGGTCCTTCTTGGAGAACTTGCCGACGCTGGTCTTGGGCACCTCGTCGATGAACTCGACCGCGTCGGGCATCCACCACTTGGCCACCAGCGGGCGCAGGTGCTCGAGGATGTCCTCCTGTGTCGCCGTCTGGCCCTCCTTGAGCACGACGCACGCGAGCGGGCGCTCGTCCCACTTGGGGTGCGGGATGCCCACGACGGCGGCCTCCTTCACCGCCGGGTGGCTCATGATCGCGTTCTCCAGGTCGACCGAGGAGATCCACTCACCGCCGGACTTGATCAGGTCCTTGGTGCGGTCGGCGATCCGGATGTTGCCGTCGGGGGACATCGCGGCGACATCGCCGGTCTTCATCCAGCCGTCCGGCGTCGTCAGCTCCACCCCCGCGTCGGGGTTGTAGTACGCCGCGGCGCACCACGGGCCGCGCACCTGCAGCTCGCCAGTGGCCTTGTCGTCCCAGGGCTGCGGCTCGAGGGTGTCGGCGTCGACGATGCGGGCCTCCACGCCGAGGAACGGGATGCCGGCCCGGGCCCGCCAGGCGGCCTTGGTCTCGTCGTCGGCGTCGTCGAAGGCGCGGGACAGGACGCCGGAGGAGGCCACCGGGTGGGTCTCGGTCATGCCCCAGGCCTGCAGGATCGGCAGCCCGACCTGCTCCCGGTAGGCCTCCGACAGCGCCTTGGGCACCGCCGAGCCACCGCAGCCGATCTCGCGCAGCTTGTGCGGCCGGCCGGCCAGGTGCGGCAGCACCCCCTGCCAGATGGTGGGGACGCCGGCGGTGAAGGTGACGCCCTCCTCGACGATCAGGTCGGCGAGCGCCTTGGGCTGCATCATCGAGGCGGGCATGATCATGGCCGCGCCGGAGGCCGGGCCGGCGTGCGCGAGACCCCAGGCGTTGGCGTGGAACATCGGCACGACCGGCATCGCGGCGTCCCGGACGCTGAGCCCGAACGCGTTGGGCGACATCACGCCCATCGTGTGCAGGTAGGTCGAGCGGTGGGAGTACACGACGCCCTTGGGGTTGCCGGTCGTGCCGCTCGTGTAGCACATGTAGGCCGCCGAGCCCTCGTCGGTGACGTGGAAGTCGACCGGCTGCGCGTCGGCCAGCAGCGTCTCGTAGTCGAGGACCCGCGGGTCGTCGGGGATCTCGGTGTCGCCACCGTCGTCCATCACGACGACGTGCTGGACGGTCTTCATCGTGTCGATCAGCGGCCACAGCAGGTGCAGGACCGTGCGGTCGACGAAGACGACCTCGTCCTCGGCGTGGTTGGCGATGTAGGTCAGCTGCTCGGGGAACAGCCGGATGTTGAGCGTGTGCACCACGCGGCCGGTGCAGGGGCCGGCGAAGTACAGCTCCAGGTGCCGCTGGCTGTTCCACCCGAAGGTGCCGATCCGGCCGTCGGCGGAGATCCCGAGGGTGTCGAAGACGCCGCCGAGCCGCCGGGTCCGCTCGGCCCACTCGGCGTAGGTGGACCTGCTCCGGCCGGCCGGGCCGTCGGTGACGATCGGGACGTGGCCGTGGTGCTGCTCGGCGTGCCGGAAGATCGTGTCGATGGTGAGGGGGACGTCCTGCATCAACCCGCGCATGGCCGCATCGTGCCAGTGACCGTGGTCACCCTCCACCGGGGAGCGCGCCGCTCCGGCACCTGCGAGGCGGCGGCCGGCTGTCGGGTGACGGCCGCTACCGGGTCAGGACGACGGGCAGCTCGGCCAGGCCGCGGATGACGAACTCCGGACGGCGCCGCGCCGGGCGGGCGAGCTCGATCGACGACGCGCACCGCAGCAGCGCGGTGAAGGAGGCCTGCAGCTCGACGCGGGCCAGCGGTGCGCCGATGCAGAAGTGCACGCCCGCCCCGAACGAGATGTGCGGGTTCTCGGCCCGGCCGACGTCGAGGGTGTCGGGGTCGGCGAACACGGCGGGGTCGCGGTTGGCGCTGCCGAGCAGGGCGGCCACCTTCTGCCCCTCGCGCACGGTCACGCCGCCCACCTCGACGTCGGCGGTGGCCGTGCGCTCGAACAGCTGCAGCGGGGAGTCGAAGCGCATCAGCTCCTCGACCGCGGTCGGCAGCAGTCCCGGGTCCGCGCGGAGGCGGGCCAGCTGGTCGGGGTGCTCCAGCAGCGCCAGCAGGCCGTTGCCGCTGACGTTGACCGTCGCCTCGTGCCCGGCGTTGAGCAGCAGGACGCAGGTGGTGACCAGCTCGTCCTCGGTCAGCCGGTCGCCCTCGGCGTCGCGCACCTGCACGAGGTGGGAGAGCAGATCCTCGCCGGGGGCCCGCCGGCGCTCGGCGGCCAGCGCGCGCAGGTGGGCGACGAACTCGGCGGCCGCGCGCTCGGCGGCGTCCTCGACCTCCGCCGTCCGGCCGTACTCGTACATCTTCACGATCGCGTTGGACCACGGCCGCAGCAGTGGCCGGTCGGCCTCCGGCACGCCCAGCAGCTCGGCGATGACGCCCACCGGCAGCTGCTCGGCCATCCCGGACAGGACGTCGACCTGTTCGGTGCCGCCGGAGCGCTCGACCAGGCCGTCGGCCAGCTCCCGCGCGTAGCCCTCCACCCAGGGCCGCAGCCGCTCGACGTGCCCGCGGGCGAAGGCGGCGCTCACCAGCCGGCGCAGCCGGGTGTGGTCGGGCGGCTCCATCTCCAGCAGCGCGTTGCGGTGGACCAGGTTGAACGCGTCAAACCGCTCGGCGGGCTCCCGGTCCCGCCAGATCCGCCCCAGCCGCCGGTCGCGCAGGACGGCGTTGCTCTCCGCGTGGGTGAACGCCAGCCACAGGCCCAGGCCCTCGTGCCACTGCACCGGGGCGACCCGGCGCGCGGCGGCGAAGGCCGGGTAGGGGTCGGCGACGACGGCCGGGTCGGTGAGGTCGAGCGGTCCCACGGCGGCATCCTAGTTACAGGACCCCCGTGCCCCCCACCGCTCGCAGGCTCGCGGTGGGCCCCTGCACGGGGGCCGTTCCAGCGCCTTGCGTGCTCGCGGCGGGAGGCTGCGCGGGGCCGCTTAGCCTTGGGCCCATGGCCCGAACCGCGACCCGCCGCCGCCCTGCGTCCGCCGCCGACGGCGGGACCAACCCCAAGGCCCCCTGCCCGTGCGGCTCGGGCCGCCGGTACAAGCACTGCCACGGCTCGGGCTACGCGCCTCCGGTCACCCGCCCGTTCGAGGGCCTGCCGGGCGAGCCGGACTGGGTGGCGCTGCGCGAGCTGGTGCCCGCCGCGACCGCGCCGCTGCGGACGGCGGACGGCCGGGAGGTGACGCTGGCCAGCGTGCTGCCCGGGGGCGCTCCTGCCCTCGTGCGCAGCAACGGCGAGATCCTGCTCGGCGTCCAGCTGCAGACCTCGTCCGACGACGTCAGCCGCGACATCGGCACCGCGCTGGCCGCGGCGCTGGAGTCCCCGGCGGGCGCGCCGGTGGACCCCGGCCCGATCGGCGCCGCCGGCTCGGCCGGGCCGCGGCTGCAGGAGCTGCTCGACCTCTCGGCGCCGCTCGAGGTGACCGTGCACGAGGACTTCGGGTTCTGGCTGGAGGGCACCGACGCCGGTGCGGCCGCCCGGGCGGGGCTGGAGCGGGCCAACGAGGCGGTGCTGCCCACCGAGCGGCTCGAGGGGCTCGGAGCGGCCTACTGGGTGCGGCCCGGCCACGAGCGGGCGCACCTGCGCTGGGTGCGCCCGGAGGCCGAGGAGCCGCTGCTCGACGCGCTGGCCCGGCTCGCGGCGTCCGAGCAGCTGCTGCTCGGGGAGGGCACCCGGTACGCCGGGGCCTTCCGTGCCCACGGGCTGGTCGTGCCCGTGTGGGACCTGCCCGCCGACACCCCCGCCGCCGAGTGGACCGGCCCGGCCACCGAGTTCGGCGCCAGGCTCGAGCAGGCGCTGGCGGTGACCGGCCCGCTGAGCGCCGACGAGCGCCGCGCCCGCGCCGGCCTGCTCTCCCGCCAGGTCACGCTGCGCTGAGGCCGGGCCCGCCTGCCCCGCGGGCCGGCGGACTCCTCCCCGTCGCTCCTCGAGCTCTGCCCACGACTGTGGGCAGAGCTCGAGGAGCACGGGACACCTGTCCGGCCGGTCCTCGTGCTCTGCCCACGGTGGTGGGCAGAGCACGACGGCGCTCCGGAGGTCCCCACACGGGCGGCCGGCGCCGTACCTTCCCCGGCCGTGTCGACGGTGGAGATCAGCAAGTCGCCGCAGGAGCGGCAGGGACGGCGGGGACGGCGGCGCGGCGAGCGACGGCCGCCCCACGACAGTCCGGAGGCGGGCGCGCCGCCGCTGAGCTGGGCCCGGCGGTTCACCCCGCTGGGCATCGGCCGCCGCCGCGTGCGCCTGCAGGTGTCGGGCGGCCGGCTGGCCGTCGTCCGCACCGGCCGGCTGGGCGGTGAGCGGCTGGTGGTCGCGGCGCCGCTGGCCGAGTTCCACAGCCTCGCGCCGTCCCGGGGTGGCCGCGGCCTGCACCTGTGGCACCGCGAGCGGCTGTTCCGCTTCACCGGGCGGTCGACCGCCGACACCGGCGGCGGCAGCAACGACGTCACCACCTCCGGCGACGACCCGATCAGCGGGCTGGTCGCGCTGGTCCTGCTCCCCGTCTACCTGTTCGCGGCGCTGGCGGCGTACACGGAGAAGCTGGAGTCCGAGCGCGCGAACGTGGCCACGACGCTGCGCCGGCTCGGCCCGGTGGTCGGCCCGCCGCCGCCCGGGCTGACCGTGCGCCCGCCCCTGCCCGGCGGGTGGCTCACGGCGGCGCGCTGGCTGCTGCGCCTGGCCGTCCTCGCCGCGCTGGGCGGCGCGACGGTCCTCCTGGCGCGGTGACCGGGATCAGAGCGGGTCGCGCCACACCGGGCAGGACATGCACCGCGGGCCGCCCCGGCCGCTGCCGAGCTCCGACCCCGGGATCCGCACCACCTCGATGCCGGCCACCTCGAGCGCGGCGTTGGTGACGGTGTTGCGCTCGTAGGCCACGGCCAGCCGCGGGGCCAGCGCCAGGGTGTTGTTGCCGTCGTCCCACTGCTCGCGCTCCGCGGTCACCGGGTCCAGGCCGGTGTCGATCACCCGCAGCCGGTCGATGCCCATCGCGGCGGCTGCGGCGACGAGGAACGGCTGCGGCCCGGAGACGGCGAGCTCGACGGTGTCGGCGTCGTCCGGGAGCTCGTCGCCGGCGGTGACCGTCCAGGCGACCAGGGAGTCCGCGACCGCCGGGTACATGACCATGGCGTCGGCGTCGACCATCGTGGCGATCGTGTCCAGGTGCATGGTCGCCCGCTCCTGCGCGATCGGGACGACGAGCACCGTGTGCGCCAGGCCCCGGGCGAACACCCGGCGGGCCAGCCGCTCGGCGCCACCCGGCGTCGTCCGCTCGCCGACCCCCACGGCCAGCACGCCGGGAGCGAGCAGCAGGACGTCGCCACCCTCCAGGTGCTCGAGCGAGGCGTCGTAGAGCTGGCCGGTGCCGGCGAAGCGCGGGTGGTGGGTGGCCACGGCCCGGGTGATCGTGCTCTCCCGGTGCCGCGCGGGCATGGCCAGCGACGTGATCGCCACCTGGTCGCCCACCCACACCGAGGAGTCGCGGGTGAACAGCAGGTTGGGCAGCGGCGGGACGACGAAGTCGCCGCGGCCCATGAGCCGGTAGGCCAGCCCGCGCCCGCCGCGCAGCTCGTCGTGCGCCAGGCCGGCCATGAGCGTGGTGGCGAGGTCGCGCGGTGCCAGCCCGGACAGGTGCGTCACCGCGGCGCGCTGCAGGGTGGCGCCCAGCCGCGGGTCGTCGACGGCGGCGGCCACCAGCTCCTCGCGCGCCTCGGGCCGGGTGAGGACCTCGGTGAGCAGCGCGTCGAGGTAGAGCACCTCGACGCCGCGGCCGGTCAGCTCGGCGGCGAACGCGTCGTGCTCCTCCTGCGCGCGGGCCACCCACGGCACGCCGTCGAAGAGCAGCTGGTCGTTGTTGCGCGGGGTGAGCCGGCGCAGCTCCGCACCCGGGCGGTGCAGGAGGACCGTCCGCAGCCGCCCGACCTCGCTGGTCGCGCCGAGGGGCCGGGGGTCCATGCCACCGGAGGCTGGCACAGCGGGCTGTCCGCTGCCGGTCGGGACCACCCGATCGGGCCTGGCTATCGTCCGGGACCGGGGCCGGCCGAGTAGCCCGCCGTCCCCACGACGCTCCTGGAGGCCCCGCGTGGACCTGTTCGACCTCACCGGCAAGGTCGCCGTCGTCACCGGCGGCACCCGCGGCATCGGCCTGATGATGGCCCGCGGCCTGCTGCAGGCGGGGGCCTCGGTCTACGTCTCCTCGCGCAAGGCCGACGCCGGTGAGCAGGCCGCCGCCGAGCTGTCGTCGTTCGGCCGCGTGGCGTCGATCCCCGCCGACGTCAGCACCGAGGCCGAGTGCGTGCGGCTGGCCGAGGAGGTGGGCCGGCGCGAGGAGCGGGTGCACGTGCTGGTCAACAACGCCGGCGCCACCTGGGGGGAGCCGTTCGAGACCTTCCCGGCCTCGGCGTGGGACAAGGTGCTCGACCTCAACGTCAAGGCGCCCTTCTTCCTCACCCGCGCGATGCTCCCGCTGCTGGAGGCGGCGGCCGGCGACGACGACCCGGCGCGGGTGGTCAACGTGGGCAGCATCGACGGCCTGCACGTGCCGCAGCTGCCCACCTACTCCTACTCCTCGAGCAAGGCCGCGGTGCACCAGCTCACCCGCCACCTGGCCAAGGAGCTCGGGCCCAGGCGGATCACCGTCAACGCCGTCGCCCCGGGGCCGTTCGAGTCCAAGATGATGGCCGCCACGCTGGCCGCGCGCGGCGACGAGATCGCCGCCAGCTCGCCGCTGGGCCGCATCGGCCGCCCCGACGACATGGCCGGCGTCGTCGTCTACCTGGCCAGCCGGGCCGGCGCCTACGTCACCGGCGCGGTCATCCCGGTCGACGGCGGGCGCGCCACGACCCTCTGACGACGGGGCAGCGGCCCGGTCAGGCCGTGCGGGCCGGACGGCGGCGGGTCGGGCGCTGCGCCGTCCCGGCCGGCACCCGCGCGAGGTGCGCCTCGGCGAGCGCCACCTGGCGCGGTGAACCGACCCGGCGGCCCTGCTCGCGGGCCGCCGTCCACCAGTCGCGCGCGGCCACGGTGTCGCCGGTGTGCTCGGCGATGCGGCCCAGCAGCTCGTCGTAGGCACCCAGGCTGAACGCCGGCGTCCCGAGGACCGCCTGCCGGCCGCGGAAGGGCAGCAGCCCCACCGTGGCCGTGGTGACCTCCGCCTCGTCGCCGAGGTGCAGCGCGGTCTCGGCCTGCAGCAGCACCGCGACGTCGCTGGCCCAGTCGCGGATGACGGTGCGCCCCCAGCGGGCGCGCAGCCGGCGGGCCTCGGCCGGGTCGCCGGACTCCGCCGCGGCGAGCACGGCCATGAGCTGCAGCAGCGGGTTGCCCTCGTCGCCGGTCTCGACGAGCAGGTCGACCGCCTCGGGCAGCCGGCCGTCGGCGCGCCGCAGCGCGAACAGGTGGGCGGCGAAGGCGTGCCGCGCGTGCGGGGTCACCCGCCGGTAGAGCTCGTGCGCCTCGGTGGTCAGCTCCTCGGCGCGCGCGGCGTCCCCGGTCAGCCAGGCCGCGCCGGCCTGCTGCCACAGCACGTGCGGGCGCACCTCCGGCCCCGACAGCGCGGACGCCAGCCGCCGTCCGGCCTCCAGGTCGGCCTCGAACCCGGCCCGGTCGGTGAGGTGCAGCCGGATCGCCGCCCGGTGCAGCCGGGCGTAGAACTCGGTGCGCCGGGGCAGCCCCCGGCCGGCCAGGGCGAGTGCCTCGTCGGTGGCGGCCAGCCGCTGCTCCGCCGCACCCGGGCGGCCCCACACCGCCAGCGCGTAGTTGTTCAGCACCCGGCCCAGCAGCTCCGGGTCGCCGACGCGCCGCGCCAGCGCCACCGCCCGCTCGGCGTACCGGACGCCGCGCCGCAGGTCCTCGCTGAACGCCAGCTCCACCCCCAGGGTGCCGAGCAGCCGCGCGGTGAGCCGGTCCCGCTCGGCGTCGTCCGGGGCGATCTCGTCGTCGTGGGCGAGCAGGTCCTCCAGCAGCGCCACCATCCCGGTGTCGACGACGCCGTGCGGCCGCCAGTTCTCCAGCGTCTCCGACCCCCAGACGGCGGCCGCCTCCAGCACGCAGCGGCGGTCGCCGAGCTCGCGGGCCACGGCGATCGCCTCGGCCACCACCTCCTGGGCCTCGGTGCGCTGCCCGCTGCGCAGCAGGTCGTTGCCCAGCGCGGTGAGCAGGTCGTGCCGCGTGCGGGCCGCGCCGGGCAGCGCCGGGTCGACCAGCCGCAGCGCCCGCCGGGTGTGCGCGGCCGCCTCGCCGTCGGCCAGTCGCGCGCGGGCCACCTCGGCCGCCGCCCGCGACCACCGCAGCGCGGGCCCCGGCCCGGTCACCGGCGCGGCCGCCACCGCGTGGTGGGCCAGCCGCTCGACCAGGGCGTCGTCGGCACGGCCGCCGGGGGCGCGCTGCTCCAGAGCGGCGGCCAGCCGGGCGTGCAGCCGCGCCCGCCGCAGCGCCGGCAGGTCGCCGGTCAGCACCTCCTGCACCAGCGCGTGGCAGAACCGCCAGCTCCACGGCGCGCCGCCCGGGGTGAGCAGCCCGGCGGCGACCGCGGCGTCCAGCGCGCCGAGCGCCGTCTCGGCCGGCTCCCCGGCCGCCTCGAGCAGGTCGAGGGTGACCTCACGTCCGGCGAGGGCGGCCAGCTCCAGCACCGGGCGGGTGCTCTCGGGCAGGCGGGCCAGCCGGGTGCGCAGCACCTCGCCCACCGACGGCGGCACCGCGACCCGGTCCGGGTCGCCGCCGCCGCGCACCCACCGCGACAGCTCGACGACGAAGAACGGGTTGCCGGCGGTGCGGTCGTGCACGGCGTCGGCCAGCGCCGGGGGCGCCCCCTGCGCGGTGAGCAGCCGGGCGACGTCGCCGGCGGCCAGCCCGTCGAGCACCAGCGTGGTGACGGCGGGCTCGCGGGCCAGCCGGGCCAGGCCGTCGGCGACCGCCGCGGGCAGGTCCTCCCCGACGCTGCGCACCGTGACGAGGACCAGCAGGGGCACCCGCGGCAGGTGGCGGGCGAGCAGCCCCAGCAGCTGCACCGAGGTGGTGTCGGCGCCCTGCAGGTCCTCGAGCACCACCAGCGCCGGCCGGGCCGCGGTGGCGGCGACCAGGCGGGCGCGCAGGTCCTGGAAGAGCCGGAAGCGGGCGGCGTCGGCGTCGGCCCCGCCGTCCGCGGGAGCGGCCGGGTCCTGGCCGAGCTGCTCGAGCACCTGGGTCCACGGCCACAGCGGCGGGGCGCCGCCGTCGTCGGCGCAGCGGCCCTCGGCCACCGACCAGCCGGCGGCCCGGCCCATCGCGGCCACCGCCTCGGCCAGCCGGGTCTTGCCGATGCCGGCCTCCCCGCCCAGGACGACGACGGCGGGCCGCCCGGCGGCGGCCTGCTCGGCGAGGGCGCGCAGCCGGGCCAGCTCCTCGCCGCGGCCGACCAGCGTCGCGTCGTCCGGGACGGCGAGCGGGGCGGGGGACGGCGGCGACGCCACCACCGGTCGCGGCGCGCGGCGGGACAGGCCCGGGTCCTGCCGCAGCACCGCCCGCTCCAGCTCGCGCAGCTCCGGGCCGGGGTCGATGCCGAGCTCGTCGCGCAGCAGGCTGGTGCAGCGGCGCAGCGCGTCGAGGGCGTCGGCCTGCCGGTCGGCGGCGTAGAGCGCGGTGACCAGCCGGGCCCACAACCGCTCACGCAACGGGTGCTCGGCCACCAGCCGCTGCAGCTCGGGCACCGCGGCATCGGCGCGGCCCACCCCGGTCAGCGCCTCGGCGCGGCGCTCGCGGGCGAGCACGTGCAGCTCGGTCAGCCGCACGCGCTCGGCGGCACCGGGCCCGTCGCCGAGCTCGGGGAGCGGCTCGCCGCGCCACAGCTCCAGCGCCCGGTCGAGCACGGGCAGCGCGCGGGCCGGGTCACCGGCGTCGAGGGCGCCTTCGCCGTCGGCCACCAGCGCGGCGAACCGCAGGCTGTCGAGGTCGGTCGTCTCGACCTGCACCAGGTAGCCCGGCGCCCGGGTGAGCAGCACGCGGGCGGCCTGCCGCGGGCCGCGCTCGGGCTCGAGGACGCGGCGCAGGTGCGAGACGTAGGCCTGCAGGGTGCCGGTGACCGTGGGCGGCGGGTCCTCGCCCCACAGCGCGCTGACGATGCGGTCGACCGGCACCACCCGGCCGGCCTCGGCCAGCAGCAGCGCCAGCAGCGCGCGGGGTTTGGCGCCGCCGACGTCGAGGGGCCGGCCGTCGAGACCCGTGACCTCGAGGGGTCCGAGGACGCGGTACCGCACGGGCCGGATCCTGACATCCCCGGCGCCGTCGCGGGACCCCTCCGGCGGCGCCCCGACCGGGTCCCTCCCCGGCCGCCGGGATCAGGGTCCCTGATCATCGAGCGTCCTCCCTCACGTTCCACGGTGAGGGAGGACGCTCCACGATCAGGTCCCCTGATCATCGCGGGGCGCTCAGTCGGGCAGCAGGACGCCGGGGTTGCAGACGCCGCGCGGGTCCAGCCGGTCCTTGACCGCGCGCAGCACCTCGACGCCGAGCGGGCCGATCTCGCGTTCCAGCCACGGCCGGTGGTCGGCCCCGACGGCGTGGTGGTGGGTGAGCGTGCCGCCGGCGGCCAGCAGCGCCTCGGTGGCCGCCCGCTTGGCGGTGAGCCACTGCTGCAGCGGCAGGTCGTCGTCGCGGTCGGCGAGTGCAGCCGCAGCTCGGTGATCACGCCCAGCGCGCCCTCCGAGCCCAGCGCGAGCCCGAGCAGGTCGGGCCCGGCGGCCGACGCGGGCGGGGAGCCCAGCTCGAGCACCCCGGACGGCGTGGCCAGGGTCAGCCCGGCCACCAGGTCGGCGAAGCGGCCGACGCCGGTGGAGGCCTGGCCGGCCGAGCGGGTGGCCGCGTAGCCGCCGAGGGTGGCGAACTCCCAGCTCTGCGGCAGGTGGCCCAGCGTCAGGCCGTGCTCGCCGAGCGCCTCCTCCAGGGCCGGGCCGCGCAGCCCCGGACCGGCGGTGACCAGCGAGGAGGCGACGTCGACGTCGCCGACCGCCGTCATCCGGCCGAGGTCGACCGCCACCGAGGGCCGGTCGTCGGGGTCGATCCCGGACAGCCCGCCGACCACGCTGGTGCCGCCGCCGAAGGGGACGACGACGACGTCGTGCTCGCTGCACAGCCGCAGCAGCGCGGCGGTCTCCTCGGTGGTGCCGGGCAGCACCACCGCGTCGGGCGCGTCCGAGGCGTCGCCCTCCCGGCGGCGGAGCAGGTCGAGGTAGCTCTTGCCGCCGGTGCGGCGCAGCCGAGCCGCGCGGTCGGTGCGCACGTGCTCCTCGCCGAGCAGGCCGGCCAGCGCCGCGCGGACGTCGGCGGGCAGCCGGCTGGGCGCCAGCCGGATCTCCTCGACGGCGACCGGCGGCGTGGACCGCGGCGTCCAGCCCAGCTCCCGGGCCAGGTGGCGGCGGGCGGCCCCGGGCAGTGCGGTGGCCAGGTCGGGGTCGGGCGCGAGCTCCAGCCGGCCGTCCTCGGCGCCCGCGGACCCGGTCACGGTGGCCACGCGGGAGCTGCCCGGCCCCCACCCCTGGACGGTCAGTTCCGGCTGCTCGGACACCGCTACAGTCTGCCGGTGCTGCACCCCGGCCGTGGCCGGGCCGGCGGGCAGCCGGGCAGGTCAGGCAGCAGGAGCCAGTGAGGCCCGGGTCATGATCTCGGTGCCGTCGGGGCGCCAGGTGCGCCATCGCCCGTCCGGTTGTCGCTCGACCCGGAAGCCGTGGTGGACCTTGGCGTGGTGCCGCTCGCACAGCAGCGCCGAGTTCTCCAGGTTGGTCTCGCCGCCGTCGAGCCAGTGCACCAGGTGGTGCACCTCCGCCCACCACGTGGGGGCGTCGCAGCCGGTGAACACGCAGCCCCCGTCGCGCAGCTCCACCGCGCGACGCAGGTACCGGTCGGCGACGCGCTGCTCCCGCCCGAGGTCCAGCGGTGCCCCATCGGGGCCCATGACGACCCGGGACACGGTGGCGTCGCAGGCCAGCCAGCGGGCGCGGGCGGCGGAGATGATCGCGCCGAACCCCATCCGGCCGGCGGCCGGACCGGTGGCGGGATCAGCCAGGTCCTCCACATCGATCAGGACCGCCACGTGCGGCTTGACGGTGCGCAGCACCGGCAGCGCGCCGGACGCGAGGGTCGTGTCGGCCCACTGCACGAAGGCATCCCCCAGCCGCTGGGCGCGGCAGCGCTCGTCGCCGGCGGGGCGGTCGGCCTGCACGTGCGACTCCAGCGCGGCCTGCACCTTCTCCCCGCCCACCGGGTCGAGCTCGGCGCGGATCGTCACCGACCCGTCAGCGTGCCGGGTCAGGGTCAGCCGCCGCCCCTCGGTGGGGTCGGGTTCGGGCCCGTCGGGATCGAGGTCGGCCAGGTAGTGCCGCACCACGGTCACGAAGTCGGCGTGGGGCTGCTCGACGGCGACCCCGGTGAGCACGGCGTCCAGGACGGTCAGGTCGACTCCGGCGGCCGCGGCGGCGGCCAGCCGCTCGGGCGTGACGATGCGGGCCACGGCGGCCACCTGCTCGGCGCTGACCAGTCCGGCGTCGTGCGCCTCGGCCAGCGCCGGCAGGTGGGCCAGGGTGCGGCCGTTGCGCACCAGCCGGGCGGCCTCGGCCGCCGACAGCCGGCAGTGCCCGCGCAGCCACGAGGCCATCGACCGCAGCCCGTCGCGCTCGGGCGCCTGGGACAGCTCCGCGGCGCGCACCAGCCGGGTCAGCCGGGCGTCGCGGCGGTTGCGCTCGGCGACCAGCGTGGCGACGTCGTCCAGCGCGTCACCGCTCAGCTGGCCGTCCGAACACATGTGCGAATACTACCGCGACCGGAGCTTCTCGTCCATGCGAAACCGCAGGTCAGCGCCTTGATGTGGACGGCAGGGATCACGTCCCCGCGCCCACCGGCCGACGTCGGACCTGCTCCCCTAGGGTCGGGACATGGGCACGGACCCCGAGGTGGTGTACCGGATCGCGACCGAGAACCGGCTGCTCGCGGCCGAGGTGTTCGCCGGCCTCACGCCCGCGCAGTGGCGCACGCCCAGCCTGTGCGCCGGGTGGACGGTCCGTGAGGTCGCAGCCCACCTGTGCGAGCCCCTCGAGACGCAGGTCGGCACGCTGGGGCTGCTCGTCGCCCTGGTGCGCCACCGCGGCTCGCTGGACCGGATGGTCGACGACACGACCCGCCGGGCCGCGGCCCGGCCCACCGGCGAGGTCGTCGCCGGCCTGCGCGAGCGCGCCGCCACGCGCCTGGCGCCGCCGGTGGTCGGGCCGCTGGGGCCGATGACCGACACGTGCGTCCACCTGCGGGACGCCGCCCGTCCGCTGGGCCTCGACGTCGGCCCACCGCCGGCCGGCTGGCGCCCCGCCCTCGACTTCCTGGTGTCCCGCGCGGCCGGCAGGGGGTTCGTCCCCCGCCACCGGATCGCCGGACTGCGCCTGGCGGCCACCGACCAGGACTGGCGGCACGGTGACGGGGCCGAGGTGCGCGGTCCCAGCGAGGCGCTCGCCATGGCGGTCTCCGGGCGGCCGGCCGCGCTGGAGGACCTGACCGGCCCGGGCGCCGACGTGCTCCGGGCCCGGATCGCACCGGCCCCACCGGCCGGGTCCCGACGGCACGGCTGACCGGCGATCCGCACCACCCCGGCACGCCGGAGGCGCCAGCGCGGGGCGATCCCGGATGTCCCACCTGCTGAGAAACCCGTTCCGCGGAATGGGATGGCGGTGCAGGATCCGGACGTGGACACCTACACGCACGGCCACGCCGAGCCGGTCCTGCAGGCGCACCGGTGGCGCACGGCGGAGAACTCCGCCGGGTACCTGCTGCCGCACCTGCGGGCCGGCCTCGACGTGCTGGACGTGGGGTGCGGGCCGGGCACCATCACCGTCGACCTGGCCCGGCGGGTGGCCCCGGGCCGGGTGCTGGGACTCGACGTCTCCGCCGACCCGCTGGCCGAGGCCCGCGACCTCGCCGCTCGGGAGGGCGTGCCGGCGACCTTCGCGGTCGGCGACGCCTACGCCCTCGACGTCCCCGACGACGCGTTCGACGTCGTCCACGCCCACCAGGTGCTGCAGCACCTGACCGACCCGGTGGCCGCCCTCCGCGAGATGGCGCGGGTGTGCCGGCCCGGTGGGCTGCTCGCGGTCCGCGACGCCGACTACGCGACGTTCACCTGGTACCCGGCCGACGAGGGGCTCGACCGCTGGCTGGACCTCTACTCGCGGGTGGCCCGCGCCAACGGCGCCGAGCCCGACGCCGGGCGCCGGCTCGTCGCCTGGGCGCACGCCGCGGGGCTGCGCGACCTCACCGCGACGACCGGCTCCTGGTGCTTCGCCACGCCCGCCGAACGGCAGTGGTGGGGTCGCTCGTGGGCCGGCCGGGCGACGGCCTCGTCCTTCGCCGAGCAGGCGCGCGCCCACGGCCTGGCCACGCCGGCGGAGCTGGAGGAGGTCGCCGCGGCGTGGCTGCGCTGGGCCGCCGCGGACGACGGCTGGTTGGGCGTGCTGCACGGGGAGCTGCTGGTCCGCGTCTGAGCGCGTCCCGGGCTCCCTCCCCCCGCCTCGCTCAGGCCACCGGTGCCCGCCGGGTGTGCGCGCCGAGCGCCATCAGCCCGCGCCGGACACCCACCGCGACGGCGCCGAGGGCGAAGAACCCCTCCTCGTCGGAGACCGTGCTGTCGCGCAGCAGGCCGACCAGCCGGTCGAGGGCGGCGACCGCGGTGGCGATGCGCTCGTCGCGCTCGTCGGTCGTCGTCCCGTCGGTGCGGTGGTGCGGCGTGCAGACGACGCCGGCCAGCCCCTCGAGAGCGTCGGCGAGCACCCAGCCGGTGCCGGCGTCCACCCGGTCGATCCCGTGGCGGTGGGGGGCGAACTCGACCACCAGCGAGGTGAGGTCGTCGACGAGGACGGCGACGCGGTCGAGCGCGCGGCTCTGCTCGCGGATGCCGGCGGCCTGCCCCTGCCACCGGTGCGCCCGCGGGTTGGCCCGGCGGGCGCGCTCGACCTGGGCCTCGGCGGAGCGCATCCGGTCCAGCGCGCGGTCGAGCGCCGCGGAGCGGCCGGCCCACTCGGCGGGGTCGGGCACCCGGCCGTCGCGCAGCGTCGCGGCGACGTCGTGCAGGTGCGCGGCGAGCGCCGAGCGGGTGCGGGCGATCTGCTCGACCGCGCGGGTCAGCTGCAGCGGCGGGAACAGGACGGTGGTGACCAGCACGCCGGTCGCCGCGCCGAGCAGAGTGAGCCCGGCGTAGCGGAGGACGTAGGCGGTCGGGTCGTCGAGGCCGACGGTGAGCATGAGGACGGCGGCGAAGCTGACCCAGCTCGCCTGCTCCCGCCACAGCCGCCACTGCTCCACGGCGACCGCCAGCGCCACGATGAGCGTGACGGTCAGGGCGCTGGGCGCGGCCCGGGCCGCCTCGTGGACGGCGACGGTCAGCGCGAACCCGGTGAGGATGGCGAGCACGCTGCGCCAGGCCGCGCTCGCGGAGTCGGCGATCGTCGGGTGCACCGCGATCACCGCGCCCAGCGGCGCGTAGTAGGCGTAGTCGGACAGCAGCGGCGGGAGCAGGACGGCGACCTGCCAGGCCAGCCCGGCGGCGACCGCGGCCCGCACCCCCCGCTGCACGGGCGGACGGCGCAGCAGCGCCCACACGGTCTCCACGGAGAGCCAGGATGACCGGCTCGACGACTGACCGTGACACCGGGGTGGCGCTCCGCTCACGCGCCCGGGCACGTCCGCGGAGGTGCCCCGTGCACCTCCGCGGACGTGCGCCGGAGAGGACCTCAGGCGCCCTGACGGGCGGCGTTGGCCTGCACGGCGGTGCTCACCCACTGCGCCAGGCCGGGCGCCCGGCGCTCGTAGTGCGCCGTGAACCGCTCGTCCTCGACGTACATCCGGCCGATGCCGGCGTGCATCTGCGGGGAGCAGTCGTAGAAGTTGCGGCTGATCTGCTGCCGCGCCTCCTCGGCGAGGTCCATCGCCTGCGGCGAGTCGGGCGCGACGCCGGCCCGCAGGGCCTCGGCCATCCGCGCCTCGACCTGCTCGCCCTCGGCCTGGACCCGCACCCAGTCCTCCTTGGTGTAGGAGCGTGTCCGCGCCTGCGACTGCGACCACGCCTCCGTGTCGCCCCAGCGCTCCTCGGCCTCCTGCTCGTACTCCTCGGGGAGCCAGTCCCCGAACAGCTCGAACCGCTCCTCCGGGGTCAGCGAGATCCCCATGGTCATCGCCTCCATCTCCTTCTCGACGGCCGCGACCATCGCCTGCGTCCGCTCCAGCCGGTCCCGCAGCAGCCGGTGCTGCCGGCGCAGGTGCTCGGCGGGATCGGCTGACGGGTCGTCCAGCAGGGTCGCGACCTCCTCGAGGGGGAACCCGAGCTCGCGGTAGAGCAGCACCTGGTGCAGCCGGTCCAGGTCCGCCGCCGAGTAGCGGCGGTAGCCGGCCGCGGTGCGGCCCGACGGCGACAGCAGGCCGATGCGGTCGTAGTGGTGCAGCGTGCGCACCGTGACGCCGGCCAGCGCGGCCACCTCTCCCACGTTCACGCGGGTCCCTCCTCCCTGACGACGACGAGTGCACAGCCTGACGTCGCGTCAGGGTCAAGCGCGATCCCCGGACGGCGCCGCGACGGCGCCTGGGTGAGGATGCCGGGGTGACCGCCCAGGACGACCTCTCCGCCGACGACCGGGTCTCGCCCGAGGACCACTTCCCCCGTCAGCGGGTGACCGTGCGCGGGACGCAGATGGCCTACGTCGACGTCGGCGAGGGTGATCCGATCGTCTTCCTGCACGGCAACCCCACGTCGTCCTACCTGTGGCGCAACGTCATCCCGCACGTGCAGCACCTGGGGCGCTGCATCGCGCCGGACCTGGTCGGCATGGGGGAGTCGGGCAAGCTCCCGCACCCGCAGCGCGGCACCTACTCCTTCTTCGCCCACGCCGCCCACCTGGCCGACTTCCTCGAGGCCGTCGGCGTCGAGCGCCGGGTCACCTTCGTCCTGCACGACTGGGGCTCCGCGCTGGGCTTCGACTGGGCGCACCACCACCCCGAGGCGGTGCGCGGCCTGGCGTTCACCGAGGCGATCGTCAGCCCGCTGACCTGGGCCGACTGGCCGGCCGACGCGCGGAAGATCTTCCGGACCATGCGCGGGGACGACGGCGAGGCGGCCGTGCTCGACAGGAACGTGTTCGTCGAGCGGATCCTCCCGGCCTCGGTGCTGCGCGGGCTGAGCCCGGAGGCCCACGAGCGCTACCGGCAGCCCTTCCGCGAGCGCGAGGACCGCTGGCCGACGCTGGAGTGGCCCCGGCAGCTGCCCATCGAGAACGTCCCGCCGCTGGTCCGCGACGTCGTCGCCCAGTACGGGTACTGGCTGCGCACCAGCGCCGTCCCGAAGCTGTTCCTCGACGCGCAGCCAGGGTCGATCCTGGTCGGCCGGCCGCGGGCGCTGGTCCGCAAGTGGCCGTCGGTCACCGAGGTGACGGTGCCCGGGTCGCACTTCGTCCCCGAGGACAGCCCGCACGCGATCGGCCGGGCGCTGGCCGACTGGATCCCGACCCTGCCCTGAGCCGTCAGCCGTCGGCGCGGGCGCGGGCCAGGTAGGCCGAGGGCGGCACGCCGACGACGGCCCGGAAGTCACGGCTGAAGTGCGCCTGGTCGAACCAGCCCAGCGACGCCGCCAGCCCGGCCAGGTCGCCCTCGCCGGCGTCGATCGCGGCCGCGGCGTCCTGCAGGCGGTAGCGCGCGAGCACGGCCTTCGGGCTGACACCCACGTGGCCGGCGAACAGCCGCTGCAGCGACCGGGTGCTCGTGCCGGCCAGCACCGCGACCTGGTCGACCCGCACGAGCGAGCGGTCGGCGGCCATCCGCTCGAGCAGCGCCCGCAGCTCGGTGTAGGCCGGCGTCGGCTCCGGGGCCAGCGGCGCGAGCGCGGCGTCGAGGACGGCGGCTCGCGCGTCGTCGTCCTCCTCGGCCAGGACGGCGGCGAGCAGTCCGGCGGTGTCGAGGCGGGGGTCGGCCGGCGGGACGACGCGGTCGCGGGCCGGCTGCCGCCCGCCGAACGCCACCCAGCCGCCGGGCCGGAACTTCGCCGCGGTCACCCGGCCAGCGCCGGTGAGGTCCACGCAGAACCGCCGGGTGACCACGCCGTGCAGCAGGACCGTCGGCAGCGCCGTCCCGAAGCGCGGCTCGGTGCCGGTCTCGACCGAGAGGTTGACGCTGGGGTGGCTGAGCACCTCCGAGCGGAACGCCGGCTGCCCGGTGCGGTCCCAGCGCACCGACCAGTAGCGCTCCACGAAGGGCTCGAGCGCCGGGTGCACCGGGGCGTCGCGGCGCAGGTCGGCGACCCGCGCGGTCGCCGCGGGCCGCAGGACGCCGCGGGTCGTCGGGGCTGTCGCGTTCGTCCAAGACGCCACGGCCGGAGCGTAGGCAGGCTCGCCGACATGGCGATCACCGACGGCCGGCCCGACGGCTACACGACCCTGACTCCCTTCCTCGTCTGCTCCCCGGCGGCCGAGGCGATCCGCTTCTACGAGGAGGTGTTCGGCGCGACCACGGTCAGCCGCATGGACGGTCCCGGCGGCACCGTTCCGCACGCCGAGCTCGACCTCGGCCTCGGCCGCCTGCAGCTGGGGGACCCGGACCCGCGGTTCGGCCTGACCGCGCCTTCGCGCGAGGGCGACCTGGTCAGCAGCTCCACCTGCGTCTACGTCGCCGACGTCGACGCCGTCGTCGCGCGGGCGGTCGAGCGCGGCGCGACCGTGCGCGAGCAGCCGGCCACCTTCGTCACCGGCGACCGGTTCGCCTCGCTCTACGACCCGTTCGGCCACCGCTGGGCGGTCATGACCCGCGTCGAGGACGTCAGTCCCGAGGAGGCCGAGCGCCGCCTCGCTGAGTGGGCCTCGTCGGGGGGCCTCTGAACCGCTAGTCGAGCGCCCGGCGGCGGAAGCCGACCAGCCCGAGCCAGCCGAAGACGACGAGGAAGCCCGCCAGCGCCAGGGCGCACAGGCCCAGCGGCAGGTGCGGCACCTGCGGCGCCATCTCCGCCCGCAGCGCCTCGCTGACGTAGGTGAGCGGGTTGACCGCGCACACCACCTGGAACCAGCGCAGCTGCTCCAGGGCCGGCCAGGGGAACTGGGTGGAGCCGGTGAACAGCAGCGGCGTCAGGACGACGGCGAAGACGACGTTGATCCGGTTCGGCTTCACGAAGGTGCCCAGCACCATGCCCATGGCGGCGCCCACCAGGGAGCCGAGCACCAGGAACGCGGTCAGCAGCGGGACGTCGGACCAGGTCACCGGCAGCGAGCCGAGCACCCACCGGCCGATCGGGAACATGACCGCGGCCGCCACCAGCGCCCGCAGCGCCGCGAACACGATCTTCTCGACGGCGACCAGCGCGGTCGGCAGCGGCGCGAGCAGCCGGTCCTCGATCTCCTTGGTGAAGGAGAACTCGATGACCAGCGGGAGCGCGGTGTTCTGCAGGGCGGTGAGGAAGGCGGCCAGCGCGACCACGCCGGGCAGCAGGACGTCGGCGTAGCCGCTCGAGGTGAAGCCGAGCTCGGTGAGCACCTTGCCGAAGACGAACAGCAGGAACACCGGCTGGAGCACGACCTGCAGCAGGAAGGGCACGAACTCGCGGCCGGTGACGAACACGTCGCGCCACAGCAGCGCGGTGAACGCCCTCCCCACGGCGGGCCGCGCGACCCGTGACGGGGCGGCGGCCGGCGTGCGCGGTGTCTCGACGGCGGTCATCGCAGCTCCCGTCCGGTCAGGCTGAGGAAGACGTCCTCGAGGCTCGGCTCGCCGATCCGCACGCCGGTCAGCCGGGCGCCGCGGGCCACCAGCGCCTCCGACACCGGGCCGACCGTGCTCGCCGCGTCCGCGGACAGGTACAGCCGGGCGCGCAGGCCCGCCGCGTCGGTGACCGGCTCCACCCGCTCGGTCTGGGGCAGGACGTCCAGCGCGGCGAGCACGGCCTCGTCGGTGTCGTCGTCGGCGCGCTCGACGTCGACGTCGAGCGTCGCGCTGCCGGGCAGCGAGCGGGTCAGGGCGGCCGGGCTGTCCAGGGCCAGCAGGCGGCCGTGGTCCATGATCCCGACCCGGTCGGCCAGCTCGGCGGCCTCCTCCATGTCGTGCGTGGTGAGGACGACGGTCACGCCGTCGGCCCGCAGCTCGCGCACCCGCTCCCACACGAACAGCCGCGCCTGCGGGTCGAGGCCGGTGCTCGGCTCGTCGAGGAAGACCACCTGCGGCGTGTGCATCAGCGCCCGGGCGCTGAGCAGCCGCTGCGCCATGCCCCCGGAGTAGTCGTCGACCTTGTCGCCACCGCGGTCGCCCAGGCCCAGCCGCTCGAGCAGCTCGTCGGCCCGGCGGTTGCGCTCGGCCCGGCCGAGGCCGTGGTAGGCGGCGTGGAAGACCAGGTTCTGCCGGGCGGTCAGCGACCGGTCGAGGTTGGACCGCTGCGGCACCACCGACAGCCGGCTGCGCGCGGTGACCGGGTCGGCGGCCACGTCGACGCCGGCCACCCGGGCGGTCCCGCCGGTGGGCAGCACCCGGGTGGTGAGGACGCCGATCGTCGTCGTCTTGCCCGCGCCGTTGGGGCCGAGCAGGCCGAACACCTCGCCGCGCGCGACCGTGAACGAGACCCCGGCGACCGCGTCGACCGGCCGGCCCGGGTAGCGCTTGACGAGGTCGGCGACCTCCACGGCGGCGTCCATCCCCGGCGATGGTGCCACCCCGGGCGGGTCCCGCCGCGTGGCTACGCCGAGGGCGCAGCGGCCGCGGCCGCACGGGCGGCGTCCACGGTCGGCGGCGTGCCGTCCCCGGGCAGGGTGCGGTTGGAGAACGCGGTCAGGCGGGGCGCCCAGTGCCGCATCGCGCCGCGGTGCGGCTCGGCCCGGGCGAACGCCCGCACCGCGGCCTCGTCGTCCCACCACGACACGGTGGTGAAGGTCCGGGCGAGCGGCCGGGCGCGCAGCAGCAGGGAGCGGGCGCCGGGGGAGCCGGCCACCTGGCGGCGGATGGCCAGCGATGCACGGAAGAAGGCGGGGACGTCGACCAGCCGGCGCAGGTGCAGCTCGGTGACCAGGACGACGCCGGGGTCGTCGGCGGGGCGCCCGGCGGACCAGGGCAGGTCGGGGATCAGGGGCACGGGAGCCTCCTCGCATCGTTGCTTAACAGGTGTATAGCGACGATAGGCCGGGACTTAACGCATGTAAAGTGGTCTGGGTGGCCCGTGACCTCCGCGCCGACCTGCTGGCGGCCGCCACCGCGCTGGTCGAATCGACCGGCTCGGCCGACGCCGTCACCCTGCGCGGGGTGGCGCGGGCGGCCGGCGTCACGGCCCCGGCCGTCTACGGGCACTTCGCCGACCTGTCCGCGCTGCTCGACGCGGTGGTGGACCGGGGCTTCGCCGAGCTCGTGACGGCGGTCCGGTCGGCGACGGCGGACCTCGCCGACCCGGCCGACCGGCTGCGCGCCGGGTGCCGCGCCTACGTGCGGGCCGGCCTGGCCGCACCCGCGCGCTACCGCGCCATGTTCGGTCCGCGCCGGACCGCCTCCGGTGGCGGGGCCTTCGACGTCCTGGTCGGCGCCGTGCAGGCCTGCGTCGCGGCCGGCTGCTCGGCCAGCCGGGACGCGCGCGCCGACGCCGCCCTGGTGTGGACGGCGCTGCACGGGGTGGTCACCCTGCGGGCCGGCGGACCGGACCTGCCCTGGCCCGACCTCGACGCGCAGGTCGACGCGCTGGTGTCCCGCCTGGCGCTGCTGTCCCCGGCGGTCAGCGGCGCGAGCGCTTGACCTCGTACATCGCCGCGTCGCCGCGCCGCAGCAGGTCGTCGGCGGTGTCCCCGCGGCGGGAGAGGGCGACCCCGGTGCTCGAGCGCAGCGCCGGACCGCCGTCGGCGGGGGTGTCGAGGATCCGCCCGATCCGGGCGGCCAGCGCACGGGCCGCCGTCTCGGTGGCGGCGGCGGCCAGCCGGACGACGGCGGCGAGCTCGGCGTCCTCCCCGGCGTCGAGCACGTCGAGGTCCCGCAGCAGCTCCGCCTGCCGGGCGCGCAGCGCGGTGCGCTCGTCCGGGAGGGTCGAGACGGTCATGCCAGCAGCAACGGCCGCCACCGCCGGCGGCTGCAGCGCCGCTCCCCCGATCAGGTGAGGGCGCGCACCGTCTCGACCACGGCGAACAGGGCGAAGACGACGAACAGGACCGCCGCCACCCGGCGGATGAGCGCGACCGGCAGCCGGTCGGCCAGCGTCTTGCCGAGGAACACCGCCAGGCCCGACACGGTGAGCAGCGCCGCCCAGGCCCCCACGAACACCGACAGCGGCGCGTCGAAGCGGGCGGCCAGGCCGGCGGTGGCCAGCTGCGAGAGGTCCCCCCACTCGGCGGCGAACAGCACGCCGAAGGAGATGGCCGCGGCCCGCAGGAACGACGTCCGCTCCCGCGTGTCGGCGGCCTCCCCGCCGTCCTCGGGCCCCTCGGACGCGCTGCGCCAGAGCAGCACCGCGCCGACCAGGAACAGCACCGCCACCACGCCGGTGACCACGGCCTGCGGCAGCAGGCTGAGCAGGCTCCCGGCGGTGACCGCGATGGCCACCTGCAGGCCGAAGGCGGTGCCGACGCCGACGAAGACCGGCAGCGGTGCGAAGCGGGTGGCCAGCACGAGGCTGGCGAACAGCGTCTTGTCCGGCAGCTCCACCGGCAGGACGAGGGCGAACGCGGTCGCGACGACCGACAGGACCAGCACGGGGACTCACTTCTGCTCGGCACCGCCGGGCGGGGGCGCGCGCCTCCGACCGGCAGTGGGGACACTGCTGCGGTCGAAGGTCTCGCCCACCCGCGCCGCGGCGCGGGCCCGCTGACCGGGCGGCCACCACGGGTGGCGCGCCAGCATGTCGACCAGCGGACGGGGGGCTACTCCCCTTCTCGGCCGTCGAGCCTAGCCGACGGGCGGCGGCAAACCGCGTGCGTGCGGGTGTGGTCCCCGTTACCGTCCCGCCATGCCGTTCCGTTGACGCACGGTCCGCGACCCCCTCCCGGCGGCTGCCCGGCCGCTCGCCCGCCTCGCGGTCAGGTGGACCGCCCTGTCCGGGCTGGTCCCGGTGTACCCGCTCTACGCGCTGCTGTTCCTCGACTCCGGTCTCTCGCCGGCGCAGGTCTCCGGGCTGTTCGCGCTGTGGTCGGTCACCGCCCTGCTCGCCGAGGTGCCGACGGGGGTCCTCGCCGACCGCTGGTCCCGGCGGGGCGCGCTGGTCCTGGGCGGCGTCGCGGAGGCGGCCGGCTTCGCGGTCTGGACGGCGGCCCCCGGGCTGCCCGGCTTCGCCACCGGCTTCGTGCTCTGGGGCGTCGGCGGTGCCCTGGTCTCCGGCGCGGCCGAGGCGCTGGTCTACGACGGGCTGGCCGCCGTCGGCGCGGAGTCGTCCTACGCCCGCGTGCACGGCGCGACGACGGCGGCCGAGCTGCTCGTCCAGGTGCCCACGGCGCTCGCGGCCGGGGCGCTGGTGTCGCTGGGCGGCCACCCGCTGGTCGGGTGGGTCAGCGTCGCCGTGTGCCTGGCCGCGGCCGGGCTGGCCACCCGCTTCCCCGAGCCGCCCCGCACGGACGGGGACGACGGGGCGGTGCCGCCGGCCACCGCGGTGCGGGCGGCGCTGCGCGTCCCGGGACTGCGGCTCGTGGTGGCCGCCGTCGCGCTGCTCGGCGGGCTCGACGCCCTCGAGGAGTACTTCCCGGTCATGGCCCGCGACCGCGGGGTGAGCACGGCGGTCGTGCCGGTCGCCGTCCTCGGGGTGGCGCTCGCCGGGGCGGCCGGTGCCGCGCTGGCCGGCCGGGTCGGGCGGCTGCCGTCGCGGGCGCTGCCCGGTCTGCTGGCGCTGTCGGCGGCCCTGCTGGCGGTCGGTGCGCTGGGGTCCCGCCCGGTTGCGATGGCGGCCGTCGCCGTGGCGTACGGCCTCTACCTGGCGGTGCTGGTCGTGGGCGAGGCCCGGCTGCAGGAACAGGTGCCCGCGGCCGTCCGGGCCACCGTCACCTCCGTCGCCGGCCTGGGGGTGGAGGCCGCCTCGCTGCTGGTGTTCGCCGCGTGGTCGCTCGGCGGCGCGCTCGCGGTGGCGGTGCTGTTCGCCGCGACCGCCCCCGTCGTCGCGGTGGGTCTGTCGGCCTCCCGGCCGGTGTCCGGCCGGAGGTGAGCCGCCCTGCGGGGCGGCGGGAGGAGCGGGGCCCGGAGGGTCCCGCCCCGAGCGGGCGAGGGGTGGGAGAAGGGGGTCCTTCCAGGCTCCTGGCCGCGGTGCCGTCCGGTAGGACGGCGATGTCATCGCGCGGTGCGGCGGGCGATGCGGGCGGCGAACAGGCCGGCGGCGTGGCCGTTGTCGATGTTGCTCACCACGACGCCCGGCGAGGCGGAGGTGAGCATCGTCAGCAGCGCGCCGAACCCGCCGAAGGAGCCCGGGTGCCCGGTCGAGGTGGGGACGGCGACGATCGGGACGTCGGTCATCGCGCTCACGGTGGCCGCCAGCGAGGCGTCCAGGCCCGCGACCACCACGAGGCAGTCGGCGTCGTCGAGCAGCGTGCGGTCGGTGAGCAGCGGCCGCAGCCGGCTGCCGCCGACGTCGTCGACGCGCACCACCTCGGTGCCGGTCACCCGGGCGACGAAGGCGGCCTCGGCGGCCACCGAGGCGTCGGCGGTGCCGGCGCACAGGACGCCGACCCGGCCGCGCGGCTCCGGGATCGGGCCGACGGCGGCCGACATCGCCGCGGCGTCGACGGTGGTGTGCGCCTCGTGCTCGCCGGCCAGCGCGACGAGGGCGTCGGCGGTCGCGCGCACCACCAGCGCCGGCCGGTCGGGGTGCTCGGCGCGGGCCTCGCGGACCAGCGCCAGGATCTGCGCGGTGCTGCGGCCCACGCCCCAGATGACGTCGGGCTCGGCCGGCACGCGGCGGGCCGGGGGGACGGGTGCGCGCTCGGCGGCGGGCGGCAGCGGGGCCAGCGTCGGGTCGGCCGGGCCGCCGGTCGACAGCGGCGGGTCCAGCGGGCGCGTCGGCTCGGCGAGCAGCGCGGCGAAGCCGCCGACGGGGTCGAGGGCCGGCTGCGGCGGGGCGACGCCGACCGCGGACGCCGGTCGCGCCGGTGCGCCGGGCTGCTCCCCGGGCGGGGCGTCGGGCGCGCGGGTCTGGGTCACCGCGGACAGCCGGACGACGCGGTCGCGGCCGCTGCGCTTGGCGTCGTAGAGCACGCCGTCGGCCGCGGCGAACAGCGTGCGGCGGTCGTCGCCGCGGGTCGCCGAGGCGATGCCGACGCTGATGGTCACCGGGACGGAGACCCCCAGGGCGGCCCAGTCGTGGCCGGCGACGGCCCGGCGGATGCGCTCCAGCGCCCGCTCGGCCTGCTCGGCGGTGGTGTCGGGCAGCAGGACGACGAACTCGTCGCCGGCCCAGCGGCAGACCTCGTCGGTGTCGCGGCAGCCGGCCAGCAGCAGCTCGGCGACCGCCCGCAGCACCGCGTCGCCGCCGGGGTGCCCGACGGCGTCGTTGATCGACTTGAAGCGGTCGACGTCGACGACGGCCAGCGCCGGCGTCGTCCCCGCGCTGAGCAGGCCGTCGAGGCGGGCCTCGGCGTAGCGGCGGTTGGGCAGGTGGGTGAGCGGGTCCTCGTAGGCCTGGCGGCGCAGCTGGCCGGCGGCCCGCTCGTTCTCCAGCAGGCTCTTGCGCCGGCCGAACAGCTCCACCCAGCGGGTGCGCCGCTCGTCGACCCGGTCCAGCTCGTCGGCCAGGTAGGCCTGCAGGTAGGGCAGCGCGCGGCCGGCGTCGTCGAGTTCGGCGTGCAGCGTGCACAGCTCGCGCAGAGCGGCCCGGCGCAGCCGGGGCAGGCCGTGCTCGGTGCCCAGGGCCAGGGCCTTGGCCAGCTGCTCGTCGGCGCCGCGGCCGTCCCCCTGGCGGCGCAGCGCCCGGCCGAGGGCCAGCAGCGCGGAGGCCAGCAGGGCGCGGTCGCCGGTGGCGCTGGTGATGCGGACGGCGGCGCGCAGCGGCCCGGCGGCTGCGGCGTGCTCGCCGAGACCGACCAGCGCCCAGCCGTGCACGACCTGGGCGGCGACGATGCCGTCGGCGTCGGGGGGCAGCTGGGCCAGGGCCTGCTCGGCCAGCCGGCGCGCCTCGGCGAAGTGCGGGCCGGCCGGCTCGGGGTCGCCGTCGTCGAGCAGGGCCTCGCCCAGCTCGGCGCACAGCTCGCCCAGCGAGGTCGCCGCGCGGGCGGCGAGGACGGCGGGGTCGCCGTCCTCGGGCTCGAGCGCGTCCCGCTCGGCGGCCGCGGTGGCCGCCTCCAGGGCGCGGCGCTGGTAGTCCAGGGCGAGCGGCATCAGCTCGAGGTCGGCCAGGACGCCGGCGAGGCTGCCCAGGGTGTCGACCAGCAGGGCGCTCGGCGGCAGTGCGGGGTCGAGCAGGCTGGCGGCCTCGACCGCCTCGTCCATCGCCGCGTCGATCCGGCGGGACAGCAGCTCGATGCGGGCGTGGCGGGCCAGGCCGGCGGCGCGCTGCAGGTCGTCGTCGGAGGCGTCGAAGGCGGCCTTGGCCGAGCGGACCAGGGCGATCGCCAGGGCGGCGTTGGAGGCCGACGCCGAGCGGGGGTCGTCGTCGGGACCGTCCTCGGTGCCGTCGAGCAGGCCGGCCACGCCGGCGTGCAGGTCCAGCGACTCGGTGGCCTCGGGGGCGTCGAGCGGCTCGCCGACGAGGGTGAAACCGGCGACGCGCAGCCGGCGGACGAGCAGCTCGGCGCGCAGGGTGTCGGCCCAGGCGCGGACCAGGGGCGGCGTCTCCGGGTGCGCGTCCGCGGCGCGACGGTCGCCCTCGGAGGACCCGGCCTCGTACGGCGAGGAGCTGTCGACGACCGACAGCAGCCGCTCGGCGTCGTCGAGCTGCCAGTTGGCGAGGGCGGCGGTCACCCGTTGGTGCAGGGCTCCGGGTGGCACCAGCGCACTGTGCACGTCGGTGCCGGGGGAGTCGAGCACCGCCGGGCGGGCGCGCCGGGCGGTGGCCGTCCCGCCGTCCGTCGCGTCACTGGCGTCCCAGACGCCGGGTCCGGTCACGCCGGCGTCCCCTCGGACGGGACACCGGCCACCGGGGCCGCGGCGGCGGCACCGACGCCACCGTCGTCTGCCCCGCCGTCGACCAGGCCGGGCGCCCGGACCCGGTTGCGCCCCCCGCGCTTGGCGGAGAACAGGTGCAGGTCGGCGGTGTCGAACAGCGAGCGCCAGGCGAGCGGGTCGGCGGCGTCGTCGTCGACCGCGGGGGCGGTGGCCACCCCGATGCTCACCGTGATGGGCTCGGACAGGGGCAGGTCGCGCCAGTCGGCATCGGCCACGGCCGCGCGCAGCCGCTCCACGGCGGCCAGCGCCTGGCCCTGCGTGGCGGTCGGCAGCACCACGAGGAACTCGTCGCCGGCCCAGCGGTAGACCTCGTCGCCGGTGCGGCTGTGCTCGCGCAGCAGCGCGGCCACCCGGCGCAGCACCTCGTCGCCGTGGGAGTGCGAGGCGTCGTCGTTGACCTCCTTGAACCGGTCGACGTCGACGACGGCCAGCGACAGCGGCTCACCGCCCAGCCGCAGGGTGCTCAGCCGGCGCTCGGCGCTGCGCCGGTTGCCCAGGCCGGTGAGGGGGTCCTCCAGGGCGTGCTGGCGCAGGAGGGCGGCCTGCCGCTCGACCTCGCGCAGCCGGCTGCGGCGGACGAACATCTCCGCCCACAGGGCGCGGCTGCGCGCGTGTGCCCGGCCGCTGTCGGAGCGGTAGGCGTCCAGCCAGTGCAGTGCCTCGGCGGGCCGGCCCATGGCGGCGGTGGTCTGGCCCAGCTCGAGCAGGCACTGGCGGTAGCGGCGCCGGTCGGCGGTCGCGGCGAAGGCGCCGGCGGCGTCGACGAGCAGGTCGGCGGCCTCCTCGGCGTGCCCGCCGCCGCTGTGCTCCTGGGAGAGCCGGCCGAGCAGCCGGGCCAGCGCCAGGTCGGTGTAGCCGCGCAGCCAGGTGCTGCCGGCGCGGTGCACCCGCCGGTGCACCCGGCGCAGCGGGCCGACGGCGTCGTCGAGGTCGTCGTGGCAGGCCAGCGCCCAGGCCTGGACGACGTCGAGCAGGTCGAGGTCGTCGGGGTCGGGCTCGACGTCGAGGCGGCGGGCACCGGTGGCGCAGGTCAGCGCGTTCTCGGCCAGCTCGCGCGAGCGCGTGACCTCCCCGCGGCGGCGCAGGGTCTGCGCCAGCTCGGTCGACTGCTGGGCGCACAGGCGCAGCAGCCGCCAGCGGTCGGTCAGGTCGGGGAGGGCGTCGGCGATCCGCTGGCCCTGCTCGGCCTGGGCGAGGGCGAGCTCCTCCAGGTCCAGCGCGGTCAGGGTCAGGGAGAGCCACAGGTGCGCCTGGTGCAGCGCGCGCGAGCCCTCGCCGTCGGCCGGGGTGGGCGGGGTCAGCTGCTCGGTGAGCAGGCTCCCGTCGACGGCCAGCAGCATCGCCGCGTCGAGGTGGTCGGCGGCGGCCTCCACGTGGGCCAGGTAGGCCAGCACGAGCGCGGTCGCCTCCGACGGGCAGCAGGCGCCCAGGGCCCTCCGGGCGGCGACGACGGCCGCGGCCGCGGCGTCCCGATCGCCGTCGAGCAGCCCGCGGCGGGCGTCCAGGGCGTGCCGCCAGGCGGCCCACCGCGGCTCGCTCGCCGCGGCGAGGGCAGGCTCGACGGCGTCGAGCTCGGCACGGAAGGCGGTGAGGTCGTCCCGTCCGCTCGCGGCGAGGACGCGCCACAGCGCAGCGTCGAGGTCACCGTGGGTCACGGGAGTCGAGCCGGGGGTCACTCATCCCTCCCACTCGATGCGGATGGTCCGGTCGTGGCCGGCGGTCGGGCGGCTCTCCCCGACGAGGCCTGCGCCCCTGCCGGCCGCACTACCCTCGTAGGGTGCTCCAGACGCCTCCGACACGGTTCACCTACCTCGGTCCCGAGGGTACCTTCGCCGAGGCGGCGCTCAGCAGTGCCGTGGCACCGGGCGAGGGGGTGCGCCGGCCCGCGGCGAGCGTCCCCGCCGCCCTCGCCGCGGTCCGTGCCGGTGAGGCGGACGCGGCGCTGGTCCCGCTGGAGAACTCGGTGGAGGGTTCGGTCCCGACCACCATGGACGGTCTCGCCGACGGCGACCCGCTGGTCATCACCCGTGAGGTGTTCCTCACCGTCGCGTTCGTCCTCGCCGCCCGCGCCGGCACGCGGCTCGCCGACGTCCGCGGGGTGGTCAGCCACCCCCACGCCCTGGCGCAGACGGCCCGCACGCTGGCCGAGCTGCTGCCCGGCGTCCCGACGCTGCCGGCCTCCTCGACCGCCGGCGCGGCCCGGGCGGTGGCCGACGGCGAGCACGACGCGGCGGTCTGCGCGCCCATCGCCGCCGAGCGCTACGGCCTCGTCCCGCTGGCCGAGGACGTCGCCGACCACCCCGGCGCGGTGACCCGGTTCGTGCTGGTCAGCCGGCCGGGCTCGTTGCCGGCGTCCACCGGCAACGACAAGACCTCCCTGGTGGCCGTGGTCGGCGACCGCACCGGTGCGCTGCTCGACCTGCTCGGCGAGTTCGCCGCCCGCGGGATCAGCCTCACCCGCATCGAGTCGCGGCCCACCCGCGAGCGCCTCGGCGTCTACTCGTTCTCCCTCGACTGCGAGGGCCACGTCGCCGACGCCCGGGTGGGGGAGGCGCTGGCCGCGCTGCACCGGGTGTGCGACGACGTCCGCTTCCTCGGCTCCTACCCGCGTGACGACGGCCGCACCAACCGCCCGGTGCCCGACGTCGCCGCCGACACCGCGTTCGCCGACGCCGGGGCCTGGCTCGCCCGCCTGCGCGCCGGCCAGGTGTGAGGGGGCGGCTCCCCATCCCGTCGTCCCCGTGGTCATCGGCGGGTGGCTGCCGCCGGCGGCGGGTCCGACCGCCACCCGTCGATGGTCACGACCGAGGGGTCCGTCGGCCTCAGACGCGCTCGAGCTCCCGCTCGGGCTCGGGGTGCGGCCGGCGGGACAGGTGGCTCGGCCACCAGGTGCGGTCGCCGAGCAGCGCGACGGCGGCGGGCACCAGCAGCGACCGGACGACGAAGGTGTCGAGCAGCACGCCGAAGCCGACCAGGAACGACAGCTGCGTGAGGAACAGCAGCGGCAGCACCGACAGCGCGCCGAACGTCGCCGCGAGCACCATCCCGGCGCTGGTGATGACCCCGCCCGTGACGGCCAGCGCCCGCAGGACGCCGTCGCGCGTGCCGTGCCGGGTGGACTCCTCGCGGGCCCGGGTCATGAGGAAGATGTTGTAGTCGATCCCCAGGGCGACGAGGAACACGAACCCGATGAGCAGGATGCCGGGGTCGCTGCCGGGGAAGCCGAACACGTTCTCGAACAGCAGCGCGGCCACGCCCACCGTGGCGCCGACGCTGAGCACCACCGTGGCCACCAGCAGCAGCGGTGCCACCAGCGCGCGCAGCAGCAGCGCCAGGACGACGGTGATCACCACCAGCACGCTCGGCACGATCACCCGCAGGTCGCGCGCGGCGGTCTCCCGGGCGTCGAGGTTGCTCGCGGTGTCGCCGCCCACCAGGGCCTGCGGGTCGGCGTCGTCGAGCTGCGTGCGCAGGTCCTGGACGACGTCGATGGCCTCGGTGCTGTCGGCGGCCACGGCGAGCGTGACGTCGAGGCGGACCAGTCCGTCGGCCACGACCGGGTCGCCGCCGGGCGCCCCGCCGGTGAACGGGGCGACGGACGCGACGCCGTCGGTGGCCGCCGCGGCCTCGGCCACCGCCTGCCACGAGTCCTCCGGCGTGACGACGACGGTCGGGCTGCCCGAGCCGGCGTCGAAGTGCCGGGCCAGCGCCTCCTGCCCGTCGACGCCGTTGGACTCCCCGCGGATGGCGTCGCTGAAGGTGATGCCCGAGGCCTCGTAGGTCGGCGCGAACACCGCCGCGGCGAGCAGCGCCAGCGTGCTGACGGCCAGCACCCGGCGGGGACGCCGGCCGACGAGGGTGGCGACCCGCTGCCAGCCCCGGCCTCGCGGGGGCTCGCTGCCGTACCTCGGCCGGAACGGCCAGAACGCGGCGCGGCCGAGCAGGGTGAGCGCCGCGGGCAGGAAGGTCAGCGCGGCGACCACCGCGAGCGAGACGCTCACCGCCGAGATCGGCCCGAGGCCGCGGTTGGACGACAGGTCGGAGAACAGCAGGCACAGCACGCCGAGGACGACGGTGGCGCCCGAGGCCACGATCGGCTCCCACGACCGGCGCAGCGCCGTGCGCATGGCGGTGAACCGGGACTGCTCCCGGCGCAGCTCCTCGCGGAAGCGGGAGACCAGCAGCAGGCCGTAGTCGGTGGCCGCGCCGACGACGAGGATCGAGGCGATGCCCTGGCTCTGGCCGTTGACGGTGATCAGGCCGCCGTCGGCGAGCAGGTAGGCGACCGCGTTGCCGGCGGTGAGCGCCAGGCCCGCGGTCCCGATGACCAGGAAGGGCAGCAGCGGGCTGCGGTAGACGACCAGCAGGATCAGCAGGACGACGCCGAAGGCGGCCAGGAGGAGCAGCCCGTCGATGCCGGCGAACCCGTTGGCGAAGTCGGCGAAGATGCCGCCGGGGCCGGTGACGAACGACGAGGTCCCGTCGACGGCGATCGTCGACCGGAGGTCCTCGACCACGGGCACGATCTCGTCGCCGATCTCGGGCGTCAGCGGCAGCAGGGCCTGCACGGCCGCGCCGTCCTGCGACGGGATCGGCGGGGAGGGCTGACCGGCCAGGAACCCGGCGTCCTCGGCCACGGCGGTGGCCTCCTGCACGCGCTGCTGGATCTCCCCGAGCGTCGCCTGGTCGAGGGGGCCGTCGCCCTCCCACAGGAGGATCGCGGGGATGGCCTGCACCGGGGAGAAGTCCTGCTGCAGGTCGGCCACCCGGGTCGACTCCGCGCTGTCGGGGAGGAAGGCGGCGGTGTCGTTCTCCTGCAGCCCGGTCAGCTTGCCGCTGAGGACGCCGAGCGGCCCGGCGGCTCCGATCCACACCAGGACGACGAGCAGGGGGAGCAGCCAGCGGACCCGGCGGGCCATGATGGGACCTCTCGACGACCTGTCATCTCGACCATCGAGAGATTAGGGGGTGCCGGCGTGGCGCGCAACGACGCGGAGCGGGTCGAGGTGGGCCTGCTGCTGCGCCGGCTCAGCGTCGAGCTCGACGCGGTCGGGCAGCGCTTCGCCGACCTGCACGGTCTCGGGCGCACCGACGTCCGGGCGCTGGTGGCCATCATGGACTCCACCCGCCGCGGTCAGCCCCTCACCGCCGGTGGCCTCGGTGCGGCGGTGTCGCTGAGTTCGGCGTCGGTGACCGCGCTGGTCGACCGGCTCGAGCGCGCCGGCCACGTGCGCCGGGTGCGCGACCCCGCCGACCGCCGCCGCGTGGTGCTGAAGATGACCCCGACGGCGATGGCCGCCGGGACGGCGTTCTTCGGCGGGCTGCAGCGCGACCTGGTCGCGGCGATGGACGGGTACTCCGACACCGACCTCGCCGTCGTCCGCCGGTTCCTCACCGAGATGACCGAGGTGGTCGCCGCCCACGCCGCCGAGGCGTGAGAGGGCCGTGTCGGGCCGCTACAGGTAGAGGCCGGTGGACTCCTCGATCCGCTCGGCGGCGACGGCGTGCACGTCGCGCTCGCGCAGGATGACCAGCTCCTCGCCGTGCACCTCGACCTCGTGCTGGTCCTCGGGGGAGAAGAGCACCTGGTCGCCGACCTTCACCTGCCGCACGCTCGACCCGACGCCGCGCGCCTCGCCCCACACCAGCCGCTTGGCCACCTGCGCCGTCGCCGGGATGAGGATGCCGCCGGTGGAGCGGCGCTCGCCGTCCTCCCGGCGCAGGGCCACCAGGATCCGGTCGTGCAGCATCTTGATCGGCAGCCCGCTGCTCCTGGTGACGTCGGATGGCACAGCGGTCACCGTACGCGGAGAGGTGACTCCTTCCGGCTGGGTGGCCTCCCTGCACGGGCCCGCCGCGAGCCTGCGAGCGGCGGGGGGCAGGGAGGTCCTTCCTCAGCCCCAGCCGAGCTCGTGCAGGCGCTCCTCGCCGATGCCGAAGTGGTGGGCGATCTCGTGGACCACGGTCACCGTCACCTCCTCGACCACCTCCTCCGCGGTCGAGCAGACGTCGCAGATCGCCTCGCGGTAGACCATGATCCGGTCGGGCAGTGCCCCGCCGTACTGCCAGCCGCGCTCGGTCAGCGCGTACCCCTCGTAGAGGCCCAGCAGCTCCGGCTCGTCCTCGTTGCGGTCCTCCACCAGCACGACGACGTTGTCCAGCAGCGCCATGAGCTCGGCGGGGACGGCGTCGAGCGCGTCGGCGACCAGCGACTCGAAGACCTCCCGCGGCAGCGGTCTCACCAGCTGGTCGGCAGCGGCCGACCCTCCTCGTAGCCGGCCGCGCTCTGCACCCCCAGCACCGCGCGCTCGTGGAACTCGTCGACCGTGCGGGCGCCGGCGTAGGTGAACGACGAGCGCACCCCGGCCACGATCTGGTCGACGAGGTCCTCGACGCCGGGGCGCGCCGGGTCCAGGTACATCCGCGACGAGGAGATGCCCTCCTCGAACAGCCCCGCCCGGGCCCGCTCGAAGCCGCTCTGCGCCGCCGTCCGCGCCCTGACCGCGCGGGCGGAGGCCATGCCGAAGGACTCCTTGTAGAGCCGGCCGCTGCCGTCGTCGTGGATGTCGCCGGCCGACTCGTAGGTGCCGGCGAACCAGGAGCCGACCATCACGTTCGCCGCGCCCGCGGCCAGCGCCAGCGCGATGTCGCGCGGGTGGCGCACCCCGCCGTCGGCCCACACGTGCCGGCCCAGCCGGCGGGCCTCGGCGGCGCACTCCTCGACGGCGGAGAACTGCGGGCGCCCGACGCCGGTCATCATCCGCGTGGTGCACATGGCGCCCGGCCCGACGCCGACCTTGACGACGTCGGCCCCGGCCTCGACCAGGTCGCGGGTGCCCTCGGCGGTGACCACGTTGCCGGCCACCACCGGCACCGGCCCGGCCACCGACCGCACGGCGCGCACCGCCTCGACCGCCTTCTCCTGGTGGCCGTGCGCGGTGTCGACGACGAGCACGTCGACGCCGGCGGCCAGCAGCGCCGAGGCCTTGCCCGCGACGTCGCCGTTGATGCCGACGGCGGCCGCGGTGAGCAGCCGGCCCTCGGCGTTGACCGCGGGGGTGTAGAGCGTGGAGCGCAGCGCGCCCTTGCGGGTGATCACACCCAGGAGCCGGTCGCCCTCGACCACCGGCGCGGCGCTGACCCGCTCCTCGGACAGCACGTCGAAGACCTTGGGCAGGTCGGTGCCGGCGGGGATGGTCAGCGGGTGGGCGGCCATGACCTGGGAGAGCTGGCTGAAGCGGTCCACGCCCTGGCAGGCGCCGTCGGTGACCACGCCCAGCGGCGCGCCGCCCTCGTCGACCACCACGACGATCCCGTGCGCCCGCTTGGTCATCAGCGACAGCGCCTCGCCGACCGTCGACGTCGGCGCCAGCGTGATCGCGGTGTCGTACACCGGGTGGCGCGCGTGCACCCACGAGACGACCTCGCCGACGACGTCGACCGGGATGTCCTGCGGCAGCACCGCCAGCCCGCCGCGGCGGGCGACCGTCTCGGCCATCCGCCGGCCGCTGATCGCGGTCATGTTGGCGACCACGACCGGGATGGTCGTGCCCACCCGGTCCGGCGTGGTCAGGTCGACCTCGAGCCGGGAGCCCACGGTGCTGTGGTCGGGCACCATGAAGACGTCGGCGTAGGTCAGGTCGGTCGCCGGGCGCTGACCGTTGAGGAACCGCATGCCCCCAGTGTCCCGCATGCGGCGTCGGGCGAGATCGCGCGATCTCGTCGGGAGGGGTGAGCGTCTCCGGTGGGGACCGGGCGCCCCTCCGGCACCTCTCTACGATCGGGGGGTGATCGACCTGCGCCTGGTGCGCGAGCACCCCGACGTCGTCCGTGCCAGCCAGCGTGCCCGCGGCGCCGACGAGTCGCGGGTCGACGCGCTGCTGGCCGCCGACGCCGCGCGCCGCGAGGCCGTCAAGCGGGCCGACGACCTGCGCGCGGAGCAGAAGGCCGCCTCGCAGGCGGTGAAGAAGGCCGCGCCCGAGGAGCGCCCCGCCGTGCTCGAGCGGGCCCGCGCGCTGGCCGCGCAGGTCAAGGAGGCCGAGGAGGCGCAGCGGGCGGCCGACGCCGCGCTGCGCGAGGTGCACCTGTCGATCCCGAACGTCGTGCACGACGGCGTGCCGCCCGGCGGCGAGGACGACGCGGTGACGCTGCGGACCGTGGGCGAGGTGCCCTCCTTCGACTTCGAGGTGCGCGACCACCTGCAGATCGGCGAGGCGCTCGGCGCGATCGACACCGAGCGGGGCGCGAAGGTCTCCGGCGCCCGCTTCTACTTCCTCACCGGCCCCGGCGCGCTGCTGGAGTTCGCCCTCGCCCAGCTGGCGATCAGCCGCGCGGTGGCCGCCGGGTTCACCCCCGTCGTCGCCCCCGCCCTGGTCAAGCCCGAGGCCATGGAGGGCACCGGCTTCCTCGGCGAGCACGACGAGGAGGTCTACAAGGTCGAGCGCGACGACCTCTACCTCGTCGGTACCTCCGAGGTCGCCCTCGCCGGGATGCGGATGAACGAGGTGCTCGACCTCTCGGCCGGCCCGTTGCGCTACGCCGGCTGGTCCTCCTGCTTCCGCCGGGAGGCCGGCAGCTACGGCAAGGACACCCGCGGGATCATCCGCGTGCACTGGTTCGACAAGGTCGAGATGTTCAGCTTCTGCGCTCCTGCGGAGGCCGCCGCCGAGCACCTGCGGCTGCTGGCCTGGGAGGAGGAGTTCCTCCAGGCCCTCGAGCTGCCCTACCGGGTGGTCGACATCGCCGCCGGCGACCTGGGCACCAGCGCCGCGCGCAAGTACGACATCGAGGCGTGGTTCCCGTCGCAGGGCACCTACCGCGAGCTGACGTCGACGTCGGACTGCACCACCTTCCAGGCCCGCCGGCTGGCCATCCGCCACCGCGACGAGGACGGCCGGCCGCAGACGGCGGCCACCCTCAACGGCACCCTGTGCGCGATCGCCCGCACCATCGCCTGCCTGCTCGAGGTGCACCAGCGCGCCGACGGGTCGGTGCACGTGCCGGTGGCCCTGCGCCCCTGGCTGGGTGGGGTCGAGGCGCTCACGCCGGGCATGACCCTGGCCGCGCCGGTGCCCGCGTGACCGGGGCCGCGCCCCGGCCGGTCATCTCCGGGCACGTCCCCTCACCCGAGTCCGACCGGGTGGTCGAGCAGGGCGACCTCGGGAGCTGGCGACCGAAGGTCGTGGCCACCGACCTCGACGGCACCCTGCTCACCTCCCAGGGCGTCGTCAGCCCGCGCACGCGGGCGGCCCTGGAGACGTGCTGGGCCGCCGGCATCCCGGTCGTCGGCGTCACCGGGCGCGGGCCGCGGCTGCTCGACAGCGTCCGGACCGCCCTCGACGGGCGCGGCATCGCGGTGCTGGCGCAGGGCGGCTACGTCGTCGACCTCGAGCGCGACGAGGTGCTCCGCACGGTCGGGCTGCCCCGCTCGCAGGCCACGGCGGTCATCGAGCGCATCGAGGCCGTGGCCGGCGAGCTGGTCGTCGCGGTCGAGGACGCCGCCGAGCAGGCCGAGTCACGCGAGGGGGCGCACGCGCCGCTGCGGGTGCAGCACGGGTTCGACTGGCCCTATCCCGAGCCCGCCTCCCTGCTGCCGCGCCACCAGGTCCTGCCGCAGGGCGCCGTGCTCAAGGTGTTCCTGCGCTCGCCCTCGGTCGGCCAGGACGAGCTGCTGGCCCGTGCCCTGCGGGTGGTCGACCCGGCCGAGGCCGAGGTGACCCACGCCGGGCTCGGCTTCATCGAGGTCCTGCCGCCCGGCGTCACCAAGGCCACCGGCCTGGCCGTCGCGCTCGAGCGGTACGGCGTCGGGTTCGGCGACGTGCTCGTCTTCGGCGACATGCCCAACGACCTGCCCATGATGGTCGCGGCCACCCGGGCCGGCGGCCGCGCGGTCGCCGTCGCCAACGCCCACCCGGCCGTGCGGGCGGCCGCCGCCGGCGAGACCGGAGGGCACGACGCCGACGGCGTGGCCCGCTACCTCGAGGCGGTGCTGGCCGGTGTCTGACTGGCGTCCGCGGCTGATCGCCAGCGACATGGACGGCACGCTGCTGCGCTCCGACGACACCGTCAGCGACGCGACGGTGGCCGAGCTGGAACGGTGGCGGGCCGCCGGCGTGCCCGTCGTCCTGGCCACCGGCCGGCCGCCCCGGTGGATGAGCAAGATCAGGCGGGTGCTCGGCTCGGGCACCGCGGTCTGCTGCAACGGCGCGGTGCTGCTCGACCTCGAGCGCTTCGAGGTGCTCGAGGAGGACGCGCTGCCGCCCGAGCTCCTGCGGACCGTCACCGCGGCCCTGCGCGCCGAGCAGCCCGACACCGGGTTCGCCGTCGAGTACGGCCTGGAGTTCCGGCACGAGCCGGTGTACCAGCCGCGGTGGGACGTCGGCGGGCCCGGCGTGGCCGCCGCCACCCTCGAGGAGATCGTCGCCGCGCCCGCGGCCAAGCTGCTGGCCCGCCACGAGACCATGGACCGCGACCCCTTCGTCGCGCTGGTGCAGCGCGTGGTGGGCGACCGCGCCACGGTGACGACGTCGTCGGAGAACGCGCTGGCCGAGATCTCCGCGCCGGGCGTCACCAAGGCCACGGGCCTGGCGCGGGTCGCGGCGCGGCACGGGCTGGGCCCGGAGGACGTCGTCGTGTTCGGGGACATGCCCAACGACGTCGCGGCCTTCGACTGGGTCCGCGAGGGCGGCGGCCGGGCCGTGGCGATGGCACAGGCGCACCCGGAGGTGCTGGCCGCGGCCACCGACGTCACCGGCACCAACGACGACGACGGCGTCGCCGCGTTCCTCGCCACCCTCTGACGTCTCTGACCGGAGCGACGATCAGGTGACCTGATCGTGGCGCGTCCTCCCTCACCGCCCACCGTGAGGGAGGACGCGCTGCGGTGAGGGAGGACGGTCTCAGGCGGCCGCGTCGGCGGAACCGGGCTCCGGGCGGCGGACGACGGTGAAGCGCCGCGGGCCCGGCAGCGGCGTGGCGAGCAGGCCGGCGAGGCGGGCGGCCACCGCGTGCACCGCGCCGAGGTCCTCCTGGGCGACGCGCACCACCCGGACGTCGAGCTCGCGGATCCGGTCCTCGCGGCGCTTCTCCTCCCAGAGCACGTCACCGGCGGTGCGACCCGACCGGGGATCGAGGTACTTCACCCGCCCGTCGAACTCCACGGCGACGGCGGCGTCGTCGAACCAGGCGTCCACCCGCGCGACGAACCCGCGCGGCCCGTGCAGTTCCACCTGCAGATCGGGCCGGGGCAGCCCCGCCGCCAGGAACGCCAGCCGGCCCCGCGTCTCCAGGGGCGACTCGGCGCGTCCGTCGGCGAGGTCCACGGCCCGCGCCGCCTCCCCGATGCCCAGCCAGTGCGACTGGGCGAGCACGGCCGCGCGGAGGTCGTCGCGCCGGACCCGCTCGCTGTGCAGCGCCTCGTCGAGGGCGACGACGGCGTCGGCGAGGGCCCACTCCCGGGCGCAGTCCACCAGCGTGCGGGCCGCGGAGGTCACGGCGAGCGGGGCGTCGTGGACGACGTCCCCGGGCGGCAGCTCGGCCGCCGCGATCCGGTAGCCGCGTCCGCGGCGCCACGCGTCGGGATGGGTCAGGCGGACGGCGCCGTCGGGGGAGCGGGGCAGGACCAGCCGGTGGAACCGGGCGGCGGAGTCGTGGCTGACGACGGGTCCGGCGCCCAGCACGGTGAGGGCGGCTGCGCACTCGACGAGGTGCCGGGCCCGGGGGTCGTCGGCGAGGGCGAGCCAGGTCGCCGTCTCGACGTAGACGCCGCGGCGCAGCCGGTGCCAGCGGCCGGTGCCCACGGCGGAGCGGATCTCGTCGGGCCGGCAGCCGGCGCGGCGGGCGTCGGCGACGGTGAAGACGCCGAGGCGGCGCCGGGTGGCGGACTCCAGGAGCGGGTGCACGCGAGCAGTCTGCGAGCGCGGCGTCCGAGGGGAACCCGGTCAGCCGGATCTGTGGACGACGCCGTCCTCCCTCACCGTCGCGCGTCCTCCCTCACCGCCCACCGTGAGGGAGGACGCGCCATGATCAGGTTCCCTGATCGTGGCGCCGCCACCTCACAGGTACTGGCCGCCGCCGGGACGGGGCTCGGCGGGCACGGCGCCGCTGGGCAGGGCGCGACGCCGGATCTCCTCCAGCTGCGCCCGGGCGGCCATCTGCTGCGCGAACAGCGCCGTCTGGATGCCCTGGAACACGCCCTCCAGCCAGCCGACCAGCTGGGCCTGGGCGATCCGCAGCTCCGCGTCCGACGGGGTCTCCTCCTGGCTGAAGGGTGAGGTGATCCGCCGCAGCTCGTCGCTCAGCTCGGGCGCGAGCCCCTGCTCCAGCTCGCGGATCGACGAGGCGTGGATGTCGCGCAGCCGCGCGCGGCTGGGCTCGTCGAGGGGCGCCGCGCGCACCTCCTCGAGCAGCTGCTTGATCATCGTGCCGATCCGCATGACCTTCGCCGGCTGCTCGACCATCTCGCTCAAGCCGTGCGTGCCGTCGCCGTCCTCCGCGCCGCCGGCGGGCACGGGCATCGCGCCGACCGGCCGGCCGTCAGGACCGACGACGACGACCTGCTGCGGACGCTCGCTGCCGTTCTGCGGTGCCGTCATGCCCTCCATCCTGCCCCTCGTCCGGCGGGGTCGAACGCGCGGCGCCCGGGTGCCGCCAGGACGTGGCCGGCCGGACCGCTCCGTCTAGGGTCGCCCGCATGGGACCGGGGGAGCCACGGCTGGACGTCGCGCGCGTCCGCGGCCTCTTCCCCGGCCTGTCCGACGGGTTCGTGCACACCGACGCGCCCGCCGGAACCCTGGTGCCCGAGAGCGTCGTGCACGCGGTCTCCTCGGCGATGCGGGTGCCGGTGGCCAACCGCGGCGGGGTCTTCCCGTCCTCGGCGCGCACGGAGGGCCTGCTCGCCAGCGCCCGCGCGGCGGTGGCCGACCTGGCGGGCGGCGTCTCCACCGGGGTGGTCCTGGGCGCCAACACCACGACGCTGACCTACGCCCTCGCCCGGGCGCTGGCGCGCACGTGGCGCTACGGCGACGAGGTCGTGGTCAGCCGCCTGGACCACGACGCCAACATCCGCCCGTGGCTGCAGCTGGCCGAGCAGGCCGGCGCCGTCGTCCGGTGGGCCGAGGTGGACATCGAGACCGGCGAGCTGCCGGCCTGGCAGTACGACGAGCTGATCACCGCGCGCACCCGCCTGGTGGCGGTGACGGCGGCCAGCAACGCGATCGGCACGCGTCCCGACGTCGCCGCGATCGCCGCCCGCGCCCACGCCGTCGGGGCGCTGGTGTTCGTCGACGCCGTCCAGGCCGCCCCGCACGTGTTCCTCGACCGGGCCGCCCTGGGCGCGGACTTCCTGGCGGTGTCGGCCTACACCTTCTGCGGTCCGCACGTGGGCGCGGTGGTCGCCGACCCGGCGCTGCTGGCCGAGCTCGTCCCCGACCGGCTGCTGCCCGCGCCGGACCGCGTGCCCGACCGCTTCGAGACCGGCACCCCGCCGTTCGAGCTCTACGCCGGCGTCACCGCCGCCGTCGACCACCTCGCCGGCCTGTGCGAGGACGCCACCGGCAGCCGGCGCGACCGGCTGCGCACCTCGATGACCGCCGTCGCCGCCTACGAGGGCGGGCTGTTCGACTGGCTGGACCAGGCGCTGCGGGCGATGCGGCACGTGCAGGTGGTCGGCTTCCCCGAGCACACGACGCCGACCCTGTCGTTCACCGTCTCGGGCATGCGCCCCCGGCAGGTCGCCGCCGAGCTCGCCCGCCGCGGTGTCTGCGCCTGGGACGGCGACTTCTACGCCCGCGAGCTGTTCGACGCCCTCGGGGTCAACGAGGCCGGCGGCGCCATCCGGCTGGGGCTGGCGCACTACCACACCGCCGAGGAGGTCGGCTACGTGATCGACTCGGTGGCGGCCCTGCGCGGCGCTCTCTAGTCAGGCGTCGGGGAGCAGCAGCACCTTCCCGACGTGCTCGCTGGCCTCGACGACGCGGTGTGCCTCGGCCGCCCGCGACATGGGCAGCCGCCGGTCGACGATCGGCCGCACCACGCCGCGCTCGACGTCGGGCCACACCTCGGCGCGCACCGCCGCGACGATGTCGGCCTTGCCGCCCGGGCCCGTGGCCGGCCGCGAGCGCAGCGCGGTGGCGTGCACCGACGCCCGCTTGGCGAGGAGCTTGCCGAGGTCGAGCTCGGCCCGGGTGCCACCCTGCATGCCGATGACGACCAGCCGGCCGCCCACGGCGAGGGCGTCGACGTTGCGGGACAGGTACTTCGCCCCCATGTTGTCCAGGACGACGTCGACCCCCGCGCCGTCGGTCTCCTCGCGCACCCGCTCGACGAAGTCCTCGTCGCGGTAGTTGATCGTGACCTCGGCGCCCAGCTCCCGGCAGAACTCGAGCTTGGCCGCCGTCCCCGCGGTGGTGAACACCCGTGCCCCGGCCCGGACGGCGAGCTGGATCGCCATCGTGCCGATGCCGCTGGACCCGCCGTGCACCAGGAACGCCTCGCCACGGCGCAGGCCGGCCAGCTGGAAGACGTTGGACCACACGGTGCAGGTGACCTCGGGCAGCGCGGCAGCGGTGGCCAGCTCCACACCGGCCGGGCGGGGGAGCAGCTGCACGGCGGGGACGGCGACCCGCTCGGCGTAGCCGCCACCGGCGAGCAGCGCGCACACCTCGTCGCCGACCGACCAGCCGGTCACGCCCTCGCCGACCTCGCTCACGACCCCGCTGCACTCCAGGCCGAGGACCCCGCTGGTGCCCCTCGGCGGCGGGTAGTTCCCCGCGCGCTGCAGCAGGTCGGCCCGGTTGACCGCGGTCGCGGCGACGTCGACGACGACCTCGCCGGGGCCGGCCACCGGGTCGGGGGCCTCGCCCCAGCCGAGGACCTCGGGGCCGCCGGGACCGTCCATGGTGACCGCACGCATGCCCCCGACCCTAAGGCCCCCTCCAGGGCACCGCCCGAGCGCGCGGGGGGTGGGGAGGAGGGGGTCCTCCTAGCGGGCCCTGAGGTCCTTGCGCAGGATCTTGCCGGCCGCGGACTTGGGCACCTGCTCGATGAACGCGACCGCGCGGATCTTCTTGTGCGGCGCGAGCCGGCTGCCGGCGTAGTCCATGACCTCCTGCTCGGTGATCTCCGCACCGGGCGCCCGGACGACGAACGCCTTGGGCAGCTCCTCGCCGGTCTCCTCGTCCTTGACGCCGATGACGGCGGCGTCGGCGATGGCCGGGTTGCCCAGCAGCACGGCCTCGAGCTCGGCCGGGGCCACCTGGTAGCCCTTGTACTTGATCAGCTCCTTGACCCGGTCGACGACGGTGAAGCAGCCGTGCTCGTCGACGATCGCGACGTCGCCAGTGTGCAGCCAGCCCTCGGCGTCCAGCGTCTCGCGGGTGGCCTGCTCGTTGTTGAGGTAACCCTTCATGACCTGCGGGCCGCGGACCCACAGCTCACCGCGCTCGCCCGCGGCGGCGTCCTCGCCGGTGGCGGGGTCGACCAGGCGGCACTCGGTGTTGGGCAGCGCCAGCCCGACCGAGCCCTTGGGGACCTCGGGAACGCCCTCGGGCAGCCGGGTGGCGTCGGGCGTGGTGTGCGAGACCGGCGACAGCTCGGTCATCCCGTAGCCCTGGGCGACCACGACGCCGTCGTCCGCGCCCTTGCGCAGCCGGTCCTGGGCGGCCTGGGCCAGCGCCTCGTCCAGCGGGGCGGCGCCGGAGGTGATGCTGCGCAGCGAGGACAGGTCGAACTGGTCGACCATCGGGTGCTTGGCCAGCGCGAGCACGATGGGCGGCGCCACGAAGGCCCGGGTGATCTTCTGGTCCTGGATGGTGCGCAGGAACTGCTCGAGGTCGAACCGCGGCAGGGTCACCACGGTGCCGCCCCACTGCAGGCCCTGGTTCATCAGCACGGTCAGGCCGTAGATGTGGAAGAACGGCAGGACGGCGATGATCCGCTCGTCGCCCTCGTGCAGCTCCACCAGCGGGCGGGACTGGCTGACGTTGGCCACCAGGTTGCGGTGGGTGAGCATGACGCCCTTGGGCAGGCCGGTGGTGCCGCTGGAGTAGGGCAGCGTGACCAGGTCGTCCGCCGGGTCGACGTCGACCTGCACCGACGGCGCGTCGCTGGAGATCAGGTCGAGCAGCGAGGCGTGGCCCTCGGCGCCGTCCATGACGACCACCTCGTCGACCGGCGACTGCTCGACGGCCTCGAGGGCCCGGTCGAGGAACGGCGAGACGGTGATGAGCACCTTGGCGCCGGAGTCCTTCAGCTGGAAGGCGACCTCGTGGGCGGTGTAGAGGGAGTTGATCGGGCTCATCACGCACCCGGCCCGGGCGATGCCGTGGAAGACGACCGGGTACCACATCGTGTTGGGGCACAGGACGGCGACGACGTCGCCCTTGCGCAGCCCGCGGGCGGCGAGCGCGGCGGCGACGCGGTCGACGTAGGTGGCCAGCTGACCGTGGCTGATCGAGTCACCGGTCAGGCCGTCGACGAGCGCCGGGGCGTCGGGGCGCGACGCACCACCGGCGAGCACGAACTCGGGGACCGACAGATCGGGGATCTCGATGTCGGCGTAACGACTCGCCAGTGCCACTGGTGCTCCTCCTCGGGGACGTGGTGGCGCCAGTCTCACACCCGACATGTGGTGCGGGACACGGGGGTTACTGGCGAGTCACCTCATCGTGGCCACAGCACCGACTGGGTGCAGCGGAACAGCGCGAGGGTCTTCCCGGCGTCGGAGGAGACGACGGCGTCCCACACCTGGGTGCTGCGGCCGGCGTGCGTGTTGGTGGCCACGGTGCTCACCCGGCCCTCGCGCACCGTGCCCAGGAAGTTGCTCTTCAGCTCGATGGTGGTGAACCCGGCCGAGCCCTCCGGCAGCAGCGCGCGGGTGGCCAGCCCGCAGGCGGTGTCGGCCAGGGCGACGACGGTGGCCGCGTGCAGGTAGCCGTTGGGCGCGAGCAGGTCCGGGCGGACGTCGAGCGCGGCCGCCAGCCGGCCGGGCTCGTGCGCGGTGACGGTGAGGCCGAGCAACCCCGGCAGCGTGCCCGGCAGGAGCCCGTTGAGCTCGTCGGCGGTGAGGAACCCGGTGGCGGCCATGCGGGCAACCTAGCTCCGGTGGGTGCGCGCCACGATCAGGTCACCTGATCGTCGAGTGTCCTCCCCGACGTCCCACGGTGAGGGAGGACGCGTCGCGGTGAGGGAGGACGCGCCACGATCAGGTCACCTGATCATCGCGGCGCCCGCGTCGGGGCCCGTGCCGGCGGTGGTCGGCCGGGCGCAGCGGAGCGGTCAGGGGCCGGTGAAGTCGGCCGTGGCCCCCCGGAAGCGCCGGCGCCGGGCGCGCACCCGCTCCCCGCTGTTGCGGCGGCGCAGGTGCAGCCGCTCGTGGTGCGACTCGGACGAGTGGACGACGGTGACCGGGCACGACGCGTGCAGGACGCAGTGCATGCTCGTCGACCCCAGCAGCATGCTGGAGAACCCGCCGTGCCCCCGGCTGCCGACCACGAGCAGGTCCGCGCCGGCCGACTCGCGGATGAGCGCGTCCGCCGCCGAGCCGAGGACGGCCGTCACGTGGATCTCCGGGTGCGGCTCCGGGACCTCGCGGAGCACTTCGGCGATGAACCCCTCGGCCCGCTCCACCGCCTCGGCCTCGGCCTGGTCGTAGTCGAAGCCGCCGACCGCGTCGAAGTCCATCCACGCCTCGGGTGGGCGGTGGGAGGTGACCGCCTCGACGGGCACGCCCCGGCGGACGGCGTCCTCGACGGCGAACCGCAGCGCCGCCTGCGCTCCTGCCGACCCGTCGACGCCCACCACCACGCGCCGTCCCCGTGCCTGGGGTGCGTCGATCCCTGTGGTCTGCTCGGGCATGACGGCCTCCTCAGCGCCGCCCGCCGTGGGGCCCGCTGCCGCCACGGGCGACCCGATCATCGTCCGGCCGGTCCCCCGCCACCAGGGACCTCCGTCGTCCCCTCGGCGCCCGGCGAGGGGGTCCTTCTTCAGGCCAGGCCGCGGACGGTGCGGGCCGGGGGACGGTCGCCGCGGATGGCGGCCACCATGTCGAGCGTCTGCCGGGTCGCGGCGACGTCGTGGGCGCGGAACACCCGGGCACCCAGCCAGGCGCTGACCGCCGTCGCCGCGAGCGTCCCGGTGAGCCGCTCCTCCAGGACGACGTCGAGGGTCTCCCCGACGAAGTCCTTGTTCGACAGCGCCACCAGCACCGGCCAGCCGGTCGCGACCAGCTCGTCGAGCCGCCGCGTCGCCTCCAGCGAGTGCCGGGTGTTCTTGCCGAAGTCGTGACCCGGGTCGACCAGCACCCGCTCGCGGTCGACGCCCGCGGCCACGGCCGCCTCGGCCAGCGCCGTCGTCCGGCGCACCACGTCGGCGACGACGTCGTCGTACTGCACCCGGTGCGGCCGGGTCCGCGGCGGCAGGCCGCCGGCGTGCGTGCACACGATGCCCGCGCCCGCCGCGGCGGCGACGTGCGCCAGCTCCGGCTCCACGCCGCCCCACGCGTCGTTGACGACGTCGGCCCCGGCGGCCAGCGCCTCGCGGGCGACCTCGGCGCGCCAGGTGTCGATCGAGATCGGCAGCTCCGGGTGGGCGGCGCGGATGGCGGCCACCAGGTCGACGGTGCGGCGGATCTCCTCGGCGGCGTCGACCTCCTCGCCGGGCGCGGCCTTGACCCCGCCGACGTCCACCACGTCCGCGCCCTCGGCCACGACCCGGTCCACGCGCTCGACGGCGGCGGCCAGCTCGTAGGTGGCGCCGCGGTCGTAGAACGAGTCCGGCGTGCGGTTGACGATCGCCATGACGAGCAGTCCGCCGTCGGGCACGTCGAGCCGGCCCAGTCGCAGCACCCGTGTCCCCCGTCCCCGCCGTCGGTGTGGTGGAGTCAGCCAACCAGACCACAGCGACACGGACCGAGGACACAGGAGGACGGCGATGGCGCAGACCACCGTGGACGGCGTCGCGGGGGTGCAGGGGCTCGTCGGCCAGCACCTCGGCCACAGCGACTGGGTGACCGTGACCCAGGAACAGGTGCAGCAGTTCGCCGACGCGACCGGGGACCACCAGTGGATCCACGTCGACGTGGAGCGCGCGCAGCGGGAGAGCCCCTTCGGCGGTCCCGTGGCGCACGGCTACCTGACGCTGTCGCTCGTCCCGTCGCTGCTGCCGCAGATCGTGGAGATCACCGGCTTCCGCATGGGCGTCAACTACGGCACCGAGAAGGTGCGCTTCCCCTCGCCGGTGCCGGTGGGCAGCCGCGTCCGGGCCGGCGCGACGCTGGCCTCGGCCACGCCGTTCGAGGGCGGGATCGCCATGAACATGGACGTCACCGTCGAGGTCGAGGGCGCGTCGAAGCCGGCGATGGTCGCCACCGTCGTCTACCGCCGCTACCTGTAGAGCCAGGCAGAGGCTCTCCCCACGTCCCGGGCGCCTCGGGCGTGGGGAGAGCCTCCTGTGCCTACTGGACGATCGCCTGGTTGACCAGGGCGCGCAGGTGGGCCCGGATCGGCAGGGTCGACGAGGGCAGCAGCTGCGTGAAGAAGGTGACGACGACGTCCTCGACCGGGTCGACGTAGAACGCCGTCGACGCCGCCCCGCCCCAGCTGTAGTCGCCGACGCTGGCCACGCCGCCGTAGCGGACCGGGTCGATGACCATCGAGAAGCCCAGGCCGAAGCCGACCCCGCGCAGCGGCGTCTCGGCGAACAGCGGCCGGCCGAAGGTCTCCAGGTCCGCGCCGCCGGGCAGGTGGTTGCGGGTCATGTGCGCCAGCGTCCGCGGGCCCAGCAGCCGCCCGCCGTCGAACGAGCCGCCGCGGCGGAGCATCTCGGCGAAGCGCACGTAGTCCGCGGCGGTGGACACCAGCCCGCCGCCGCCGGAGAGGAACGCGGGCTTGCTGTGCGCCGCGGCGCCCATCGCGTCCAGCGGCGCGAACCCGGTGGCCGGCCCGCCCGGCGTGCCGGGGACGGCGGCGTAGAGGCGGGCCAGCGAGGTGACGTCGTCGTCCTCGCGCAGCCCGAAGGAGGTGTCGGTCATCCCCAGCGGGCCGAAGACCCGCTCCTGGAAGAAGACGTCGAGGGTCTGCCCGGAGACGACCTCGACCAGCCGGCCGAGGACGTCGGTGGAGACGCCGTAGTTCCACTCGGAGCCGGGCTGGAACACCAGCGGCACCGAGGCCCACTGGCGGCAGACCTCGGCGGAGTCGGCGCCGGGCGGGGTGCCCCACTCGTGGCCCATCGCGCGGTACATCGCGTCGACCGGGTGGGCGTGGTGGAAGCCGTAGGTGAGCCCGGAGGTGTGGGTGAGCAGGTGCGCCACCCGGATCGGCTCGATCTGTGGCTGGGTGACCGGCTTCTGCGCCGACCCGGCCACGTAGACACGGGTGTCGGCGAACTCGGGCAGCCACCTGGTGATCGGGTCGGTGAGCTCGAGGAGGCCCTCCTCGTAGAGCATCATCGCCGCCACCGAGGTCACCGGCTTGGTCATCGAGAAGATGCGCCAGCGGGTGTCCTCCTCGACCGGGAGGCCCTCCTCCACGTTGCGGGCGCCGTAGCGGCCGACGTGGGCCAGCCGGCCGCGCCGCGACACGGTGACGAGGAAGCCGGGCAGCTGCCCGTCGTCGACCCAGCGGGTCAGCCGCCGGTCGAGGCGCTGCAGCCGGGCGGGGTCGAGCCCCACCTCTGCCGGGTCGGTGTCCAGGGTCAGTCCGCCGCTCACGCGCTCCTCCGTCCCGCGCCGTCCGCCCGCCGGGCGGCGCCTGCCCTCGCATCCTCACCCACGCGGAGGTGGACCCGGTCACAGGGTGCAGGCGCCGCCCCGGCCCGGCGGCACGGGCGGCCGGTCGGAACGGGACGTCCGTGGGCGGCCGCCGGTCAGACCGGGACGTTGCTCGCGGCCTTCTTCAGGTTGGAGCCGGCGGTCACCTTGACGGTGTTGGCCGCGGGGATGTCGATCGACTCGCCGGTCTGCGGGTTGCGGCCGGTGCGGGCCGAGCGCTGGGTCCGCTCGACGGTGATCAGCCCGGAGACGGCGACCTTCTCGCCGCGGGTGATCGCCTCGACGAGCTCCTCCTGCAGGCCGGCCAGGACGGCGTCGACGGTGCCGCTGGGCACGTCGGCGCGCTTGGCGATGGCGGAGACGAGTTCGGCCTTGTTCACGGGGATCCTCTCGGAGGTGTCGCGGCCGCGCGGTCTCGGCGGGCCGCCGTGGTGTCGCCGGCCGCGGTGCGCGGCCGGGCGTCCCGGGCGGGAGCCCGGAGGACGGGCCGGTCCCCGTCGAGGCGGCCCGGCCCGGGGCACCGTGTCACGCCGACGGGCATATGGCCAGTCCGGGAGGCCTGCGGCACCCGGCCGCCCCGCCGGTCCCAGCCGCTCCAGGACGGGGCGCCGGCGCTCCGGAGCAGATCCGTCGGCGGCGACATAGCGTGGGGCGCATGCCGCAGCTCCCCGGGACCGACCTGACCGTCAGCGACCTGTGCCTGGGCGGCAACGTCTTCGGCTGGACGGCCGACGAGCCGACGTCGCACGCCGTCCTCGACCGCTTCGTCGACGCGGTGCCCGGCGCGCTGCGCCCGTTCGTCGACACCGCCGAGATGTACGGCGACGGCCGCTCCGAGCAGATCCTGGGCGGCTGGATGGCCGAGCGCGGCCTGCGCGACCGCGTGGTCGTGGCCACCAAGGCCTCACCGCAGCAGAAGGCGCACCCGCTGGCGGCCGGCGAGATCCGGGAGGCGGCCGAGCGTTCGCTGCGCAACCTGCGGACCGACCGCATCGACCTCTACTACGCGCACTACGACGACGAGACGACGCCGCTGGAGGAGACGCTCACCGCCTTCGACGAGCTCGTGCGCTCGGGCAAGGTGCTGCACGTCGCGGCGTCGAACTACTCCCCGGCCCGGCTCACCGAGGCGCTGGAGACCTCCGAGCGGCTGGGCCTGGCGCGCTACGTCGCGCTGCAGCCGCACTACAACCTGCTCGAGCGGCCGGCCTACGAGGACGGGCTGCGCGACGTCGTCGCGGAGCACGGCCTGGGCTGCCTGCCCTACTTCTCGCTGGCCAAGGGCTTCCTCACCGGCAAGTACCGGGCCGGGGAGCGGGTCGACTCGCCGCGGGCGAAGGGCGCCATGGCCTACGCCGGCGAGCGCGGCGACCGCGTGCTGGCGGCGCTGCAGGAGGTGGCCGACGCCCACGGGGTGACGCCGGCCGCGGTGGCCCTGCGCTGGCTGGCCGACCAGCCCACCGTCGTCGCCCCCATCGCCAGCGGCCGCGACGTCGACCAGCTCGCCGACCTGCTGCCGGTGCAGGACCTGGTGCTCGCCGACGACGAGCGCGCCGCCCTGACCGCCGCCACCGAGTAGCTGGAACGGCCCTCCTGCAGGGGCCCGCCCCGAGCGGAGCGAGGGGTGGCGGGCAGGAGGGTCCTTCAACGGGCGGAGGCGGCCGAGGCGAGGTCCTCGACCCGCAGCAGGCCGAGGACGCCGCCGTCGGCGTCGGTGCAGACCACCGGGTCGAACCGGTGCGCCGGCGGCCGGGCCAGCGCCCGGTGCAGGGTCTCGGACACCTCGTCGGCCGGCTGCGCGCACAGCGAGACCGGGGCGGTGTGCACCTCGCCGGTGCGCGGGTCGGCCAGCCGCAGGGCCAGCGGCTCGCCCCGGGGACCGACCAGCACCAGCGGCGGCAGGCCGGGGGAGGGCTCGGTGGCGTCGCACTGCCGCACCGGGCGCAGCAGCCCCGCCAGGCCGCCGGCCCGCCGGGCGCGTGCGACCTGGCTCCGGACCAGGTCGGCCACGTCGGCCGACAGCGGTGCGAAGCCCGGCGCCGGCCGGCCCAGCAGCCAGCCCTGCGCGAGCGGGACGCCCAGGCGCGCGACGGCGGCCAGCTCGCCGCGGGTCTCGACGCCCTGGGCGAGCAGCCAGGCGTCGGTGCGACCGGTCAGCGCGCCCAGCACCTCGGCGATGGCCTGGCGCACCGGGTCGGTGTCGACGCCGGCGACCAGGGAGCGGTCGAGGGTGACGAGGTTCGGCCGCAGCGCGGCGACCTGCTGCAGACCCGACCACCCCGCACCGGTGTCGTCGAGGGCCACCAGGGCACCGCGGGCGCGCAGCGCGGCCACGTGGCCGCGCACCGCGGTCAGGTCGGCCACCGGGGCGTGCCGGTCAGCCCGAGGACGACGCCCCGGAGGTCCGGCCGGCCGGCCAGCGCGGCCTGCACCGGGCGGGTGCCGAGCAGGTGCGGCCCGACGTTGACCGACAGGAAGGTGCCCGCGGGCAGGTGCGGGACGGCGGCCAGGGCCCGGTGCAGCGCCAGGGCCTGCAGCTCGGCGGCGACGCCGGCGTCGGCGGCCGCGGCGAACCAGGCCTCGGGGGCTGCGGTGCCGGGGAAGCGGGCCAGCGCCTCGTACCCGGCGACGCGGGCGCGGGCGAGGTCGACGACGGGCTGGAAGACGAGGGTGAGGTCGCCGGGGTCGGCCAGCAGTGGCCGGCAGTCCGGCGGGCGCGTGGTCAGGGTCCCGGGCATGCAGGAGGCATCGACCCGCCCCCGCGCGCGCTCGACCGGCGCGGCCGCGGATCTCACCCGACCGGGGGACCTGCCGACCGGACGCGTTCGTCTGCACCGGGGCCCGCGCGTGGCACGATGGTCCGCTGCGGCCGCTGGGGTCGCGCGCGCACGAGGAGGCGTCGTGGCCGTCCCCGTGCCGCTGCAGGGCCCTGACCTGCTCCGCGACGCCCACCGGGTCGCCGCCGCCCGCCGGCTGCTCGTCGAGGTGCCCGGACCGGCGGCCTACGACCGGCTCTCCGCGCTGGCCGCCCGCCTGCTCGGCGCGGGCCACGCCAAGGTCACCCTGTTCACCGACGAGGACACCGTGGTCGGCGGCCACGGCCTGCCGCCGGGCGTCGTCGGCGGCCCGGCGCTGCTGACCGGCGCGCTCTCCGCGCGGGTGGTGCAGGAGGAGCGCGCGCTGGCGGTGCCCGACGCCCGGGCCGACGCCCGCGTGGCCGACCTGCCCGCCGTCACCTCCGGCGCGGTGGCGTCCTACCTCGGCTCGCCGCTGGTGTCGGCGTCCGGACGGGTCGTCGGCGTCCTCGCCGTGTACGACGAGGCGCCGCGCGCGTGGCAGGACGACGATGCCGCGCTGCTGGAGCACCTGGCCGCCTCGGTCGTGGCCGAGCTGGAGCTGTCGGCGGCGCGCTCGGCGATCGGCGCCTCGCTGGCCCGGCTCGACGTCGCCCTCGAGGCGAGCGAGGTGGGCATCTGGGAGAACGACCTGCGCGCCGGCGTCCTCTCCTGGGACGAGCGGTGCGCGGCGGTGCACGGCCTCGAGGGCGCACGGGAGTTCACCGACGTCGACCGGGTGCTGGCCGACCGCATCCACCCCGACGACCACGCCGCCGTCCGGGAGGCCATGGCCGAGGCCCTCGCCGGCTCGGGTGAGTACGTCGTCGAGTGCCGGGCCCTGCACACCGACGGCTCGGTCCGCTGGACGGTCTCCCGCGGGCGGGTGGTGCGCGACGCGCGCGGTGAGCCGGTGCGGGTCCTGGGCACCGTCGTCGACGTCACCGACGCCCGCGAGCAGGCCGACCGGCGGATGGCGGCGGTGCAGCGGGCCGCCGCGGTGGCGGAGGTCGCCGCGGAGCTCGCGAACGCGACGGCCCTGTCCCAGCTGGCCGAGATCGCGCTGCGGGGCGCCCGGGTGCTGGGCGCGGCCTCCAGCGCGCTGGCCGCCTTCGACGACGCCGACGGGACGCTGCGGCTGCACCTGGCGCGGCGGCTGGCCGACTCCGTGGCCACGGCGGCCGCGGAGTCCGACGTCGAGGTGGACCTGGGCGACCGGGGCGTGGCCGTCGATCTCGACGACGACCTGCCCACCCAGTACGCCGCCCGCCACGGCGAGCGCTTCCTCTTCACCCACCTGCAGGAGGCGGTCGCGCGGTTCCCGCGGATGGCCGAGGTCGGGCCGCTGCTGGGCCTGCGCGCGCTCGCCGCGCTGCCCCTGCGGGTGGAGGGCCGGCTGCTCGGCAGCTTCGTCGTCGTCTGGGACACCGACCACGTCTTCCCCGACACCGACGTCGAGCTGCTCGAGGCGCTCACCGCGCAGATCGCGCTGAGCGTCTCGCGGCTGCGCTCGCAGGCCGAGCGGGCCGCCGCCGTCACGGCGATGGCCGCGGCCAACCGGCGGCTGCAGCTGCTGGCCGACGCGGGCCGGGTGCTCTCCGGCAGCCTCGACATCACCGACCAGCTCGACCGCCTCGCCGGCCTGGTCGTCCCGGCGCTGGGCGACTGGTGCTGGATCCTCGTCACCGACGAGCAGGGCCGGCTGCACGAGGTGGCCGCGGCGCACCGGGACCCCACCCGGCGGGACGACGTGGCCGACTACGTCCGGACCATGGTCGCGGGGATGGGCGACGAGCACGCCGCCCGCGTGGTCGTCCGCACCGGCCGGCCCCTGGTGGTGCCCGAGATCGACGCCGCCCGGATCGCCCGGGCGCTGCCCGAACCGGCGGGGCAGGAGGCCCTCACCCGGCTGGCGCCCCGCTCGGCGCTGGTGGTGCCGCTGGTCGCGCGGGGACAGGTCATCGGCGCGCTCGGCCTGGCCAACGGCGCCGACCGGGGCCCGCACGCGCCGGCCGAGGTGGAGACCGCCGTCGAGATCGGCCGCCGGGCGGGCCTGGCGCTGCAGTCGGCGCGGCTGTTCGCGCAGCAGCGCGATCTCGCCGACGCCCTGCAGCGCAGCATGCTCACCGCCCCGCCCCGGCCCGAGGGCTGCGACATCGTCGTCCGGTACCTGCCGGCGTCCGAGGGCGCCGAGATCGGCGGCGACTGGTACGACGCGTTCGTCGAGGCCGGGGGCGACACGGTGCTCGTCATCGGCGACGTCGTCGGGCACGACCGGCACGCCGCCGCGGCGATGGGGCAGCTGCGCGGCCTGCTGCGCGGCATCGGCTACGTCGGCGGTGCATCGCCGGCCGGGGTGCTGGCGCAGCTGGACCGGGCCGCGTCGGGGCTGGCCCTCGGCGCGATGGCGACGGCGCTGGTGGCCCGGCTGGAGCGGCTGCCGGGGGAGGCGGCCCGGCTGCGCTGGTCGAGCGCCGGGCACCCGCCGCCGGTGGTGGTCGACCCCGACGGCGGGGTGCGCCTGCTCGACCCCGGCCCGGCCGACCTGCTGCTCGGCGTCGACCCGGGCCGCGCGCGCACCGACCACGACGCCGTCCTGCCGGTGGGCAGCACCGTCCTGCTCTACACCGACGGGCTGGTCGAGCGCCGCGACCGCGACCTCGACGCCGGCACCGACGAGCTGCTCGCCGTCCTGCGCGGGTGCGCGGGCGTGCCGCTGGAGCAGGTGTGCGACCGGGTGCTGCGGCGGCTGTTCCTGCCCGACGCCGAGGACGACGTCGCGCTGCTGGCCGTCCGGGTGCTGTGACGTGCGGGTGCTGGCCGTCCGGGTGCCGTGACGTGCGGGTGCTGTGACGTGGGGGGTCGGGTCGGACCGCCCGATCCGCCGTCCTCCCTCACCGCAGCGCGTCCTCCCTCACGGTGGGCGGTGAGGGAGGACGCGCGATGATCAGGTTCCCTGATCATGGCGCGGCCCCCGGCCTCAGGTCGGGGTGACCTCGTAGGTGTGCCCGGCGGCGCGCAGCCGCTCGACCAGCACGTCGCCCAGCGCCGTCGCGGGGGTCAGCGAGCCGGCCCGGTCGGGCAGCCGGTCGCCGTCGAGGGCCAGCCCCAGCGCGACCTCGCCCAGCATCACCGACGTCGCCTTGTACCCGGGGTCGCCGGGGCCGGACGCGGTGGCCCGGTAGTGCCGGCCGCTCTCGGTGTCGGCGTCGACCACCATGCGGAAGAAGCCCTTGTCGCGGGCCGCCTCCGACGGGCCGCTGCCGGGCGCAGGCAGCACCCGGTCGAGCAGCGCGCGGGTGGGGGCGAAGGCCAGCGCGCCCAGCCCCGCGGCCAGGCCCGTGGTGACGCCGGCTGCGGTGAGCGCCCCGGTGAGGCCGCGCCCGGCGCTCATCGCCTCCCCGTAGCGCATGCCGCGGCCGTAGGCCCACTGCTGCAGCGCGTTGCTGCGCCGCACGATCCGGGTGTTGAACGGCGCCATGACGAACGGCGCGGTCCACCGGCCGTCGGCGGCCAGGGCCGGCGGGGCGGCGTCCGGTGGCTGGCGGGTGCCGGGTTCGGTGGCGCGGTCGGGGGAGAGGGCGTAGGGGTCGGCGATGACCCGGCGCCGGTCCCGGTCGGTGGCCATGGCCTCGATCTGGGCGCGCATCGAGGCGATCGTGCCGCCGCTGACCCCGCCGCGGACGCTGGCCACCAGGCGGACGTCGGTGAGCCCGCCGGCGCCGTCGGCGCGGGCCCGCCCGGCGAGCAGGTACACCGACAGGTCGGAGGGGATGGAGTCGTAGCCCGCGGCGTGCACGAGCCGGGCGCCGGTCTCCCGCGCCACGGCGTCGCACCGGTCGATGGCCTCGCGGACGAAGAGCACCTCGCCGGTGAGGTCGGCGTAGTGCGTGCCGGCCCGGGCGCAGACCTCGACGACGGGCAGCCCGTAGCGAGCGTAGGGCCCGACGGTGGTGACCAGCACGCGGGTGCTCTCCGCCAGCCGGGTCAGCGACGCCGGGTCACCGGTGTCGGCCTCCAGGAGCGGCCAGTGCCGTCCGGCCGCCGGCAGCTCCGCCGCCGCGGCGGCCAGCTTCTCCCGCGACCGGCCGGCCAGGGCGACGCGCAGGCCGGGCGGCGCGGCCTCGGCCAGGTAGGCGGCCACCAGCCGGCCGACGAAGCCGGTGGCACCGAAGAGGACGACGTCGTGCTCGCGCGCGGGCTCGGTCACACGGGCCATCCTCGCCGTCCCCCGCCGGTCGGCGCGACCGCGGTCGCGCCCACCGTGCCGGAGGGCCCCGCCGCTCCGGGCGCCGGGGCCCTCAGCGCGTGCGGCGCCTGGTCCGCCGGCGACCGTCGGGCCGGTCGCCGCGGTCGCGGGCCAGCCGCTGGCGGGCCCGGCCGGGCAGGTCGACGGCGACCGGCGCCTCCCAGCCGCGCCACACCGCGAGCACCCGCAGGGTGGCCACCAGCCCGATGACCAGCAGGGCCACCGGGATGGGCGCGAGCCCGGCGGGGCCGGCCAGCACGGTCAGCGCCATGGCACCCAGTAGCGCGGCGACGGCGTTGTAGGGCCCGGGCTGCACGATGTCGGCCCGCTGCGCCAGCAGGACGTCGCGGATCACCGCCCCACCGACGGCGGTCAGCGTGCCGATGAACACGACCGAGGCGCTGGGCAGCCCGGCCAGCTGCGCCTTCTGGGCGCCGATGACGGTGAACAGGCCGAGGGTGACCGCGTCGAGCGCCACGAGCAGCGGGTTGAGCCGGGAGAGCCAGCCGGAGAAGTAGAAGGTCACCGCCGCGGTGATCGCCACGGCCGGCAGGTACGCCGGGTCGGTCAGCGCCACCGGCGGGCCGGCGGCCAGCAGCACGTCGCGGATCAGCCCGCCGCCCAGCCCTCCGCTCACCGCCAGCAGCAGCACCCCGGAGACGGCGAACCCCTCGCGCGCGGCGAGCAGCCCGCCGGTGAGCGCGCCGACGACGATCGCGGCGAGGTCGACCGCGGCCGGCACGTGCAGGGTCTCGGTGGCTGCGGCCAGGGTGCTCACGGCCAGGGTGCTCACGAGCGGTCATCATCCCGGTCGCACCCCGGCGGGCCGGGGACGCGGCTGCCCGCAGGGGCGCGGCCGCAGCTGCCCACCGGCGACCGCGGGGAGGGCGGACACGGCGCCGTCCGCCGTCCGGGGCCGGTCCGGCCGGCCGTCCGGGCAGGTCTGCACGAACCGCGGTGTGCCGGGTCGGTGACCTCTGACGTCGCCCTGACCGGGCCGGACGCACGCTCATGACGACTCGGCCACGGACCGCCGCGACACCGTCGGAGCCCGGGTGGCGCCACCGGACGCCCTGGTTCCGGACCGGCGTGCCCGGACGTCCCGGGCCCCGCGCCCGGCGCCCCGGGCCCGCGCGAGGAGTCCGCGTGCAGGTCCTATCCCTCTCTCGGCGGGTCCTCGGCACGGCGGTGCGCCAGGAGGACGGCACCCCGGGCACCACGGCGGCGCCGCAGGAGGGGAGCGCGCTGGCCTCCACCGGGGCGGACGTCGCGGTGCCCGCCGTCGCGGGCCTGGTGGCGCTCAGCGTCGCCGGCCGCCCTCGTCGTCGGCGGCCGGCGACGTCGAGCGGCCGGGTAGCCGGGGCAGCCCGGCGGCGGCCGTCGTGCCGGGGCCGACGGCCGCCGCTCTGCGAGGAGTCCCCGTCTCCGGTGAGGTGGGGAGGTGGACCACCGCGACGACCCGATGGACCCGACCGCCCACCCCCGCCCGCTGCTGCGCCGGCCGTGGACGTCGCTGGAGGGGGAGTGGCAGTTCGCCGCCGACCCCGACCTGGCCGCCACGGTCGGCAGCGTCGCCTTCGACCGCCGCATCCGGGTGCCCTACGCGCCGGAGACCCCGGCGAGCGGCGTGCACTGGACCGGCCCGCTGCACCGCGCCTGGTACCGCCGCCCGCTGCCGGGCCGCGCCGGCGACCGCCGCACCGTGCTGAACTTCTCCGCGGTGGACCGCGTCTGCGACGTCTGGGTCGGCGGCGCGCACGTCGCCTCCCACGAGGGCGGTTACACCCCCTTCCGCGTCGACGTCACCGAGCACCTGGGGGAGGGCGGCGCGGACCTCGTCGTCCGGGCCGACGACGACCCGCGCGACCTCGAGGCGCCGCGCGGCAAGCAGGACTGGCGGGACGAGCCGCACGAGATCTTCTACCCGCGCACGACCGGCATCTGGCGCACGCCGTGGCTCGAGCAGGTGTCCCGCGCGCACGTCGCCGACGTCGTGTGGCACGGCGACCCGCACACGCTGCGCGTCGACGTCCGCGTGGAGCTCTCGGTCCCGGTCCGCGGCGCCCGGCTGCACCTGCGGCTGCGGGCCGGCGACCGGCTGCTGGCCGACGACGTCGTGCGGGTCGACGGCGCCGTGGTCGAGCGGACCCTGCAGGTGGGGGAGGGCGGCACCGACGACCGCTGGCACCTGACCTGGGAGCCGCACCGCCCGGTCCTCCTCGACGCCGAGCTGGCGCTGGTGACCGACGGCGGCGAGGTGCTCGACGAGGTGGCCGGCTACACGGCGCTGCGCTCGGTGGCCGCCGAGGACGGGCACCTGCTGGTCAACGGCCACCCCGTGCCGCAGCGGCTGGTCCTCGACCAGGGTTACTGGCCGGCCACCGGCGCCACCCCGCCCGACGTCGCGGCGCTGCGGCGGGACCTGGAGCTCACCCGCGCGCTCGGGTTCACCGGCGCCCGCAAGCACCAGAAGACCGAGGACCCGCGCTGGCTCGCCCTCGCCGACCGGATGGGGCTGCTGGTCTGGGCGGAGATGCCCTCGGCCTACCGCCCGGGGCCGACGGCGGCCGCCCGCCTGCTGCGCGAGTGGCCCGAGGTGGTCGCCGCGCACCGCGGCCACCCGAGCGTCGTCGCGTGGGTGCCGCTCAACGAGTCGTGGGGCGTGCAGGAGGCGGCCACCGACCGGCGCCAGCGCGGGCTGATCCGGGCCCTCGCCGCCACCGCGGACGCCCTCGACGGCACCCGCCCGGTCTCGGCCAACGACGGCTGGGAGGCCCTCGGCGGCGGGATCCTCGGCGTCCACGACTACGCGCAGGACCCCGCCGCGCTCGCCGCCCGCTACGCCACCCGCGAGGACGTCGAGCGCGCCGCGACCGGACGGCGGCCCGACGGCCGCCTCACCGACCTCGACCGGGCGGGGATCGCCGGGCGCACCGTCGTCCTCTCGGAGTTCGGCGGCGTGGCGCTGCGCTCGGCGGAGGACGGAGGCTGGGGCTACGCCGACGCCCGCTCCCCGGAGGACCTGCTGGCTCGCTACCGCGACCAGTGGGCGGCGGTGCACGCGAGCAGCGCGCTGGCCGGGGCGTGCTGGACGCAGCTGACCGACACCTACCAGGAGGTCAACGGGCTGCTGAGCGCCGAGCGGGTGCCCAAGTGCGACCTCGAGCAGCTGCGGCGGGCGACGCTCGGGGAGGCGTGACGGGCCGGTCACGGGCGCGTCACGATCACCGCCCCGACCTGCGGGACCCGTCCGGCCGGGCCAGGGTCGGGACGGACGACACCGCCGACCTGTGGAGGTCCCGTGCGCGCCAACCGGTTCCTGCCCCTGGCCGCTGCCGCGGCGCTGTTCCTCTCCGCCTGCGGTGGGGGCGGCGAGAGCGTCGACACCGGCGGGGGCGGCGGCGGGGGCGAGAACACGCTGGTCGCGGCGGTCAGCGCCCAGCCCGACCAGTTCGACCCGCACGTCACCAACGCCTACGCGAGCTTCCAGGTGCTGGAGAACGTCTACGACACCCTCGTCGTCCCCAGCGCCGAGGACCTCACGATGCAGCCGAGCCTGGCCGAGTCGTGGACGACGAGTCCCGACGGTCTGACCTGGACGTTCACCCTGCGCGACGGCGTCACCTTCCACGACGGCAGCGAGTTCGACTCCGCCGACGTCGTCTACAGCTACCGGCGCATCATCGACGAGGACCTGGCCAACGCCTACCGGTTCGCCACGGTCGCCGACGTCACCGCGCCCGACCCGCGCACCGTCGTCCTCACCGTCACCCGGCCGACGCCGAACCTGCTCGAGCTCATCGGGTCGTTCAAGGGCATGGCGATCCTGTCGGAGAACGCCGCCGACGAGTTCGACCTGAAGACCGAGGCCAACGGCACCGGGCCCTTCCGGTTGGAGAGCTCCGACGCCAACGGCACCGTGCTGACCGCCTTCGCGGACTACTGGGGCGGCGCGCCAAGCATCGACGGCGTCGAGTTCCGCTACGTCCCCGAGGCCAGCTCCGCGCTCACCGCGCTGCGCAACGGCGAGGTGCAGTGGACCGACAACGTCCCGCCGCAGAACGTCGAGGACCTGTCGAGCGACGAGGAGGTCGAGCTCGGCTCGGTCACCAGCGTCGAGTACTTCTACATGTCGATGAACTACCAGGTCCCGCCGTTCGACAACCGGGACGTGCGCCGGGCGATCGCCACCGCGGTCGACCGCGACGAGGTCACCCAGGCCGCCCGCTTCGGCGCGGCGCAGACCAACCAGACGGCGATCCCCGAGGGCAGCCCCTGGTACCTCGACTACGCGCCGTTCACGCCCGACCAGGACGCCGCCCGCCAGCTGCTGGAGCAGGCCGGCGTGCAGACGCCGATCACGATGGGCCTGATGGTCACCGACGAGTACCCCGAGACCGTCGCCGCCGCCCAGGTCATCGCCAGTCAGCTGGAGCCGATCGGGATCGAGGTGGAGATCCAGGAGGAGGACTTCGCCACCTGGCTGGACCGCGAGTCCCAGGGTGACTTCGACGCGTTCATGCTCAGCTGGATCGGCAACATCGACCCGGCCGACTTCTACGAGAACCAGCACCTGTCCAGCGGGGGCAGCAACTACCAGAAGTACAGCAACCCCCAGGTCGACGACCTGCTGACCCGGGCCGCCACCGAGGTCGACCCGGCCGCCCGCAAGGACCTCTACGACCAGGCGGCGCGGACCATCGTCGACGACGTCTCCTACCTGTACCTCTACAACCCCGACGAGGTGCAGGCCTGGGTGCCGGGGCTGACCGGCTACCAGGTGCGGGCCGACGCGGCGATCAACTTCGAGACGGTGCAGCTGCCCTGACCGGGTACCTGCTCCGGCGGGCCGGCCAGGCCCTCGTCGTCCTGGCCGGCGTGAGCGTCCTGGTCTTCTCGCTGATCCACCTGGTGCCCGGCGACCCGGTCCGCCTGGCCCTGGGCACCCGGTTCTCCCAGGAGACCTACGACGCCCTGCGGGAGCGCAGCGGGCTGGACCTGCCCCTGCTCCAGCAGTACCTCACCTGGGCCGGGCGGGCGGTCACCGGTGACCTGGGGGTCAGCTTCCGCAGCGGCGAGACGGTCACCTCGCTGATCGCCGAGCGGCTGCCGGCCACGCTGACCCTGGCGCTCGCCGCGCTGGTGGTGGCGCTGGTCATCGCGCTGCCGCTGGGCATGCTCTCCGCGCTGCACCCGCGCTCGCTGGTCGACCGGGTGGCCACCGTCGTCAGCCAGTTCGGCATCTCCGTGCCGGACTTCTGGCTGTCGATCATGCTGATCCTGGTCTTCGCCGGGACGCTGGGCGTGCTGCCCTCGGGCGGCTACGTCCCGATCACCGAGGACCCGCTGGGCTGGCTGCAGCGCCTGGTGCTGCCCGCGGTGGCCACCGGCGTCGTCTCCGGCTCGGTGATCACCCGGTTCGTCCGGTCGAGCATGCTCGAGGCGCTGGGCTCGGACCACGTGCGGACGGCGCAGGCCAAGGGCGTGCCCACCCGGCAGGTGCTCACCTGGCACGTGCTGCGCAACGCGCTGCTGCCGCTGGTCACGGTGACCGGCGTGCAGCTGGCCTACCTGCTCTCGGGCGTCGTCGTCGTCGAGATCGTCTTCTCCTGGCCGGGGCTCGGGCAGCTGGCCTACCAGGCGGTGCGCGACCGCGACTTCCCGGTGCTGCAGGGCGCGGTGCTGCTCTTCGCCCTCGTCTTCCTGGTCATCAACCTGCTGGTGGACCTGCTCTACAGCCGCATCGACCCGAGGATCGCCCGCCGATGACGCAGCTGCCGACGCCGGGCGCCACCCCGGCCGCACCGCCGCCGTCCGAGCCGCCGTCCGGGCCGCCGTCCGGGCCGCTGCCCACCGTGGCCCCGCCCCGGCCGCGCTGGCGGGAGACGCTGGGCCTGCTGGCCCGCAACCCCACCGCCGCGGTCTCGGCCGTCGTCCTCGTGCTGATCGTGCTGATGGCGGTCTTCGACGAGACGCTGGCGCCCGACGGACCCAACGACCAGGACCCGTCGCTGCAGCTGCAGCCGCCCAGCTGGGCGCACCCGTTCGGCACCGACGAGTTCGGCCGCGACGTGCTCAGCCGGGTCGTCCTGGGCGCGGCGACGTCACTGCGGGTCGGGTTCGCCTCCGTCGCGTTCGCGCTGGTGGTGGGCACGCTGATCGGCCTGCTCGCCGGCTTCTACGGCCGGTGGGTCGACGACGTCCTCATGCGGGTCATGGACGTGGTCTTCGCCTTCCCCGCCGTGCTGCTGGCCATCGCCATCGTGGCCATCCGCGGCGCCGGGCCGGGCAACGCGATCCTCGCCATCGGGATCGTCTACGTGCCGATCTTCGCCCGGGTGACGCGCGCCAGCGTGCTCGGCGTCCGCGAGGAGGTCTACGTGCGGGCCTCGCGGTCGGTGGGGGCCTCGGACTGGCGGCTGATCACCCGGCACGTGCTGCCCAACGCGGCGCCGCCGATCATCGTGCAGACCTCGATCAGCCTGGCCTTCGCGGTGCTGGCCGAGGCGGCGCTGTCCTTCCTCGGCCTGGGCCCGCGCCGGCCCAGCCCGTCGTGGGGGCTGATGCTCGCCGACGGCCGCGGCTTCATCGACCAGGCGTGGTGGTACACGGTCTTCCCCGGCCTGGCGATCGTGGTGACGGTGCTGTGCTTCAACCTGCTCGGCGACGGGCTGCGCGACGTCCTGGACCCGCGGCAGCGCACGCTGATGGCCGGGGGCGGCCGGTGACGGCGCCGGTGCTGGAGGTCGAGGACCTGCGGGTCGACCTGCGCACCCCGCGGGGGACGGCGCACGTGGTGAACGGGCTCTCCTACACCGTCGGCGCGGGGGAGACCGTCGCCGTCGTCGGGGAGTCCGGCAGCGGCAAGAGCGTCTCGGTGCTCGCGCTCGTGGGGCTGCTGCCCCCGCGGACGGCGACGGTGACCGGCCGGGCGCTGCTGCACGGCGAGGACCTGCTGACCATGGCGCCCGAGCGGTTGCGCCAGGTGCGCGGCCCCGGCGTCGGCATGGTGTTCCAGGACCCGATGACCTCGCTGAACCCCGTGCTCACCGTGGGCCGGCAGCTCACCGAGGGCCTGCGCGCGCACGGCTCGCCGTCCAGGGCCGCCGCCCGGCGGCGCGCCGTCGAGCTGCTCGGCGAGGTGGGCCTGCCCGACCCCGTGCGGGCGGTGGACCGCTACCCCCACGAGCTCTCCGGCGGCATGCGGCAGCGGGTGGTCATCGCCATCGCGCTGTCGAACTCGCCGGGGCTGCTGGTGGCCGACGAGGCCACCACCGCCCTGGACGTCACCGTGCAGGCGCAGATCCTCGACCTGGTCGAGCGGCTGCGGACCGAGCACGGCACCGGCGTCATCTGGATCACCCACGACCTCGGCGTCGTGGCCGGCATCGCCGACCGGGTGCTGGTCGTGTACGGCGGCCGGTGCGTGGAGGACGGCACGGTCGACGACGTCCTCGAGCGGCCGGTGCACCCCTACACCCGTGGCCTGCTCGGCGCGCTGCCCGACCTGGCCACCGGCGCCGACCAGGACCTGGCGACCATCCCCGGGACCCCGCCGCCGCCCACCGACCTGCCCGCCGGCTGCGTGTTCTGGCCCCGCTGCCCGGTGCGGGGGGACGCCCGCTGCGAGACCGAGCAGCCGCCGCTGGCCGTCGTCGGCACCGGCGGGCGGAGGCTGCCGCACCGGGCGGCCACGTGGTGCGCGGAGGAGGAGGCGTCGTGACGTCGCGGTCGGAACCGGAGGTGCTCGTCTCGGCCCGCGGGCTGGAGGTGCACTTCCCGATCCGGGCCGGCGGGCTGCTGCGCCGCACCACCGGCGTGCTGCGCGCCGTCGACGGCGTCGACCTCGACGTGCACCGCGGCGAGACGCTGGGGCTGGTCGGGGAGTCCGGCTGCGGGAAGTCCACGCTGGGCAACGCGCTGCTGCGGCTGGTGCCGCCGACCGGCGGGACGGTCACCTTCGGCGGCGCCGACGTCAGCCGGATGTCCCGGAGGGAGCTGCGCGACCTGCGCCGGCGGGCCGGGATGGTGTTCCAGGACCCGTTCGCCTCGCTCGACCCGCGGCGCACCGTGGCCCAGACGGTGGGCGAGCCCCTGGAGGTGCACGGCCTGCACCCCGGCCGGCAGGCGCGGGCCGCGCGGGTGCGCGAGCTGCTGGAGCTGGTCGGCCTGGACCCGGCGGTGGCCGACCGCTACCCGCACGAGTTCTCCGGCGGGCAGCGGCAGCGGGTCGGCATCGCCCGCGCGCTGGCCGGCGAGCCGGACTTCCTGGTCTGCGACGAGGCGATCGCCTCGCTCGACGTCAGCGTGCAGGCGCAGGTGCTCAACCTGCTGCGCCGGCTGCAGCGGCAGCTGGGGCTCACGCTGCTGTTCATCTCCCACGACCTGTCGGCGGTGCGGCACGTGTCCGACCGGATCGCGGTCATGTACCTCGGGCGGGTCGTCGAGGTCGGGCCGGCCGCCGCCGTCGCCGCCGACCCGCAGATGCCCTACACGCGGGCGCTGCTGTCGGCGGTGCCGCTGCCGCACCCGGCGCTGGAGCGCTCGCGGCAGCGGATCGTCCTGCGCGGCGACGTCCCCTCGCCGTCCCGGGTGCCGAGCGGCTGCCGCTTCCGCACCCGCTGCCCCGACGTCTTCGCGCCCTGCCCCGACGTCGACCCGGCGCTGCAGCCGGTGGGCTCCGCGCCGGGCCACGCCGCCGCCTGCCACCTGCACGGCGTCGTCGGGACGCCGGTGCAGCGTGCCGAGCCCGCCGCGCCGGTCGACGCCGGCGACCCCGCCGCGTCCCGGGCGCCCGCCGCGCCGGAGCGCTGACCGGCCCGTTCCCGCCGCCGGATCGGGACGGACCGGTCCGTTTGCTCCCGAGGGGGACTGGCTACCGGGCCTCGCCGTGGACGGCGCGGGTGCGCCGCCGGAACGGGGAACGAGATGTCATCCAGCACGACTGCGCGGACGACCGCGACCACCGGTCTGTACGGGAGCAGGATCGGGACGAGGATCGGGCGCCCGGCGCTCACCGAGTTCCTCGGGACGGCGATCCTCGTGTTCGTCGGGACCAGCACCGCGGTGGCCGGCGCCGCCACCGGACGGGCCTCGTACGACTCGCTGGCCGTCGTCCTCGCCTTCGGCCTCACGCTGACCGCGCTGGCCGCCGCCCTCGGGCACGTCTCGGGGTGCCACCTCAACCCCGCGGTGACGCTGGGCCTGGCCGCGACCCGGCGCTTCCCCTGGCCGGCCGCCGGCGCCTACGTCGTCGCCCAGCTGGCGGGCGGTCTCGCCGGCGCGGCGGTGACATGGCTGGTCTACGGCGGCGCGGCCCGCGACCGGGGCCGGCTGGGCGCCACCGTTCCGCTGGAGGGCGTCTCGGCGGGCCGGGCGTTCCTGGTCGAGGCGCTGGTGACCTTCGTCCTGGTGCTCGTCGTGGTGTCCGTGGCCACCGACGACCGCGCCCAGGCCGCGATCGCGCCGGTGGCCGTGGGCTTCGCGCTGGCCGCCGGCATCTTCGCCGCGGGACCGCTGACCGGCGGCGCGGTCAACCCGGCGCGCGCCTTCGGCCCGGACCTGCTGGCCGGCAAGCTCTCGTCGCTGTGGGTCTACCTGCTGGCCCCGACCGTCGGGGGCGTCCTCGCCGCCCTCGTCTACGACCGCCTGCTCGCCGACGGCGAGCCCCCGGAGGCCTGACCCCTCGGGGATCGGCCACCCCGGCGGAGGGTCAGCCGCGGCCGCTGCGGGTGGGGCGCCGCCCCTGCCGGGAGCCCGACCGGGAGCCGGGACGGCTGCCCCGGCCGTGACCCCGGCCACCGTCCCGCCCCGTGTCCCGCCCCGTGTCCCGGCCCGTGTCCCGGCCGCCGTGGTGGCCGGCGGAGGAGCCGTGGCCGCGGGGCGCGCTGCACGGGCGGCAGGTGCTGAACCAGGGCGCGATCGCGGTGCCGCACTCGGCGCACCGGGCCGACCGGCTGATCGCGATGGCGTCCGGGAGCAGCTCGCTGATCGCCTCGGCGCACTCCTCCTCGACCCAGGCGGCGTCGTCGCCGGAGAGGCCGGCGACCCCGGGGAACTGGCGCAGCAGCGTCTGGGCGTCGCGGGCGGCCGCGGCGGCCTGCTCGTACGCCTCGACCGAGCCGCCGACCGGGACGTCGGGCAGCACGAGCTCCGGGGGGACGGGCAGGCCGGCCGCGTGCCGCAGCGCGGCCCGGGCCAGCACCAGCCAGCGGGTCCGGCGCGGGGGGCTGTAGTCGATGGCCAGGTTGACCAGCCGCCAGACGGTGTGCAGGTCGCCGGCGGCGCCGAGCGGTCCGCGCAGCAGCGGCAGCAGCGCCTGCACCCGCAGCACCAGGCCGGTGACGTCGTCCGGCGTCATCGCCTCGTCGCGGGTGGCCGCGCGGGCCCAGGCCTGCCACCGGACGAGGGCCTCGGGCAGGTCGACCGCCTCGAAGGCGCCGAGGTCCTCGAGCTCGGGGCGCAGCCGCGGCGCCCGCCGGGGCAGGTCGCTCGGCTGGTCGCCGCGGGCCACGGCGGCACCGGCGGCCACGAGCGCGGCGGCCGGCCGGAGGCCCGGGACGCCGGTCAGGACGCCGACCGTGCCGTGCGCCGTGAGGCCGTAGCGGCCGGCCCGCCCGGCGATCTGGGCGGCCTCCCAGCTGCGCAGCGGGCGCAGCTCGGTGCCGTCGAACTTCGTCGTCTCGGCGAACAGGACCGTGCGGGCCGGCACGTTGATGCCGTGCCCGATGACGTCGGTGGTCACCAGGACGTCGAGCTCGCCGGTGGCGAACCGCTCGATGACCTCGCGCCGGGTGGCCGGGGGGAGCGCCCCGTAGAGGACGCCGACCCGGCCGGGCCGGCGCCGGTCGAGCTCGGCGGCGACGGCGTAGACGGTCTTGCGGGAGAACGCGACGACGAGCGTCTGCGGTCGGACGCCGGTGGGGCGGACGGGGGCGGGCAGCACGTCGAGCCGCGACAGCCGCTGGTGGTGCACGACCTCGACCCGCTCGGCGTCGGCCACCAGCGGCGCCAGCAGCGGGTGCGCCTCGGCGGCGGAGACCAGGTGCATCTCGCGGTACTCGCCGGTGAGCAGCAGCCGCGCCCAGGAGTGGCCGCGCTCGGGGTCGGCGACCCAGTGCGACTCGTCGAGCACCAGCAGCTCGCCGCGCAGCGGGGCCTTCTCCACGGTGCAGCAGACCACCGGCGCCTGGGGGTCGATCTCCTCCTCGCCGGTGGACAGGCCCACGGTGCCGGCGGGCAGCTGCGCGGCCAGGGTGGCGTAGGCCTCGTGCGCGAGCTGGCGCAGTGGTGCGGCGTAGACGCCGGAGCCGGTGGCGGCCAGCGCCTGCAGCGACTCGTACGTCTTGCCGGAGTTGGTCGGGCCGAGGTGGAAGACCACCCGCTCCGGCGGGGTGGCGCGGACCGGCAGCTCCGGTGCGGCGCCCTCGACCCACGACTGCTGGGCGCGGCGCTCCTCGCGGGCGGCCGCACGGTCGGCCTCGCGGTCAGCGGCGCGGTCGGGGGCGCGGTCGGGGGCGGTCGCCGGGCGCTCGCCGGCGGGCGGCCGCCGGCGACGGCGGGCGGGGGACTGCGGGGGGACGGTCTCGGGCAGGGGGTGTCCTTCGGTCGGCACGGGAGGTGAGGTCGACACGAGGAACCCGCGGACCACCGGAGGCAACACCGGCCGGGCCCGGATCATGCCCGCCGTCCGGCCGCGGGCCGTGCGGCCTGGCGGGTGGACTCTCGACGACACGGTGGGCGGGCTCCCGGCGACACGCCGGTCGCGCCGTGGCCGCGACGGGGTCACCGCCCCGGTCCGGCGCCCCGCCACGCTCGGCCAGGGCCGGGACGGTCGACAAGTGGCGGGTCCGGACGGCGGGTCACCGGCTCCGATCGGGGCTCCGGCAACGATCCGTGCACGTGGGCGTCCCGGCCCGTCCCGGCCGGGCGTCCGGCGGGACACGCGGCCCTACCGTTTCGTCACTGCCTGCGGACGGGAACCGGACCGGGGCAGGGCCGGCGACTTCCCCGCCGGCCGGTGCGATCTCGGGGGTGGTCATGGTGAGCGGCGTCAGCGCGCGGTCCGGTGGTGAGGTGCTCGTCGGCGGTGTCCGGCAGGGCTGGTGGCTCGTCGCCGGCGGTGAGGGCGCCCCGGAGCGGGTCGTCGCCGGGCCGTTCGCCGACCGGGCCGAGGCCGGCTGGGCGGCCGGCGCGCACGAGGAGGGGGTCCGGCTGGTGCACGGGGCCCGCCGCGCGGACGGCGTCGTCACCCGGCGGCCGTCGCCGCAGGACGGGGCGTGGCTGGCGCACCTCGGGGAGCAGCTCGACCGGCTGCCCGAGGAGTGGGACGCCGTCCTGTCCGACGACGACGCCGACCTGGGCACCCTCGTCGTCGAGGTGACCGCGGCCCTCTGCGAGGCCGGGCTGGGCCTGCACGACGCCGCCGGGACCGGCGGGGCCTGCCTGCTCCCCGAGCCCGTGCTCGGCGGCATCGTCGTCAGCTGGCTGCAGCACGACCGGATGGGCGTCGAGCAGGTCCACGGCGACATCGCGCACGCGCTGGTGCAGCAGGCGATGAAGCCAGACCCTGGCCGACGTCCTCGCCGTCCGCGGCTTCGCCGTCGACCCGCTCGGCGGCGCCCACGTGGTCCGCCGGGCCGACTGACGCGGGCGAGAGCCGTCAGGAGGGCTCACCCACGGGCCGGGCGGCGGTGCCGGGCGCCGGCCGGTCGCCGCGCCACCTCCCGCGCCGCTCCCGGGGGCGCGGCTTCAGCTCGCTGACGAGCACGCCCGCGACGATCAGCGCGGCGCCGGCGACCGCGAGACCGGGCAGCCGGTCACCGGCCAGGCGGCCGACGATCCCGCCCCACACCGGCTCACCGGCGTAGATCACCGTCGCCCGGGTCGGGGACACCGACTGCTGCGCCCAGTTCATGGTGACCTGGATGAGGCAGCTCGCGGCCCCGAGCCCGACCGCGGCCAGCAGCCACGCCCACGAGAACGGCGGCACCGCCTCCCCGGCCACGGGCACCGCCGCCAGCGAGAGGCCGCCGCCGACGAGCAGCTGCACGACCGTGACCCGGCCGAGGTCGACCGTGCCCGCGAACCGGCCGATGAGGACGATCTCCGCGGCGATCGCCACGGTGCTGACCAGCGTCACGACCTCCCCGGCGCTGAGCGTGAGCCCCGTGGCGCCGGGCCCGGCGAGCAGCACCAGCCCGCCGAAGGCGAGCGCCACCCCGGCCAGGGCCGCCGGCGCGGGTGGGCGGCGGAACACGGCCCACTGCAGCAGCGGCACGATCGGGACGTAGAGCGCGGTGAGGAAGGCCGACGTGCTGCTGGGGATCGTCTGCAGGCCCACGGTCTGCAGGCCGTAGCCGAGGAAGATGGTCACGCCGATGGCCGCGCCGGCCGCGAGCTCGCGCCGGGTGAGCCCGTGCAGGGTCCGGCGGAACACGACCAGGCTGACCAGGCCGGCGGTGAGGAACCGCACGCCGACGAAGAGCAGTGGCCCGCTGTGCTGCACGGCGAGGTGGACGACGAGGAACGTGGCACCCCAGACCGCGGTGACGCCCACGAGCGCGAGCTCCTGCCGGCTGAACCGCAGCGACGGCCGACGAGGTGCTGTGGCGGAGTCGGCGGAGTGCAGCATGTTGCACAAGGTATGTGTAAGATCCTGCACGTGCAAGCCGCGCGCCGGGACGTGCTCGTCCACGTCGGGGAGAACCTCCGGCGGCTCCGCCAGGCCGCCGGCCTGAGCCAGTCGACGCTGGCCGAGGCGTCGGGCCTCAGCCGGCGGACGATCATCAACCTCGAGGCCGGCGAGGCCAACGTCAGCCTCTCCGGCCTCGACCGCCTCGCCGATGCGCTGGGGGCGACCTTCGTCGACCTGGTCCGCCCGCCCGCGGCGTCCTCGCGTGACATCGGCGCGGTGGCCTGGCGCGGATCGGCGCCGGAGAGCGAGGCGGTGCTGCTCGGCAGCGTGCCGGCCCGCAGCGAGGCGCAGCTGTGGTCCTGGGTGCTCGGCGCCGGCGAGCGCTACGACGCCGAGCCGGACCCGGCGGGATGGCACGAGATGGTCGTCGCCACCGCGGGCAGGCTGCGGATCGAGCGGGACGAGGGTCCGGTCGAGCTCGCCCCCGGCGACCACGCCGTCTACTCCAGCGCCCAGCGCTACGCCTACGTCAACGTGCACGACGGCGTCACCCGGTTCGTCCGCACCGTCGTCTCCTGACGCCGCCGCGGGCACCGGCCTCCCGGGGGCGCCGGTGGTGGGTGAGGGTGGCACCCGTGGCCGACGGGAACCGCGAGATCGAGCTGAGCGCGGAGGACCTGCGTGCGGTGGCCGCGTTCGCCGCCTGCTGCGCGCGGGAGGTGCTGGCGGTCTTCACGGCGGCGCACCCGGACGACCCGCGGCCGCGCGAGGCGGTCGAGGCCGCGGAGGCGTTCGCCCGAGGGGGCCGACGCGGCAAGCTGCTGCGCGACACCGCGTGGGCGGCGCAGCGGGCGGCCCGGGAGGCCGGCGACCCGGCGGTGGGACACGCGGCGCGGGCCGCGATGGTCGCGGCGTCGGCGGCCTACCTGCACCCGCTGGCCGACGCCGGCCAGGTGAAGCACGTCCTGGGGGCGGCGGCGCACGCGGCGCGGGCGGCCGAGCTCGCCGCGGGCGACGCCCCGGACGTCGGCGTCCGCCACGTCGAACGGGCCGGCCGGTACGCGACGCCGTCCGTCGTCGACGTGCTGGGCCGCTACCCCGCCGCCCCGCCGGGCGGCGGGCGCATCGGGGAGCTGCTGCGCCACCTGGACCGGACCCTCCGCGGCCGCTCCTGACGGTCTCGGCGCGGCCCGACGGAGGCGAGGTGTCCGGGCACCGGCGCCCGCCGCTCCCGGTCCGGCCGCCGTCGTGCCCGTGCACGTCGTCGGTGCGGCGGGCGTGTGAGGGACGCTCTCAGCAGCTGCGCGGGCGGTGACGGCCACCGGCCGGGGTTCCTGTCGAGCCATGTGCCGAGGCTGGACGGTGGACCTCCGGTGTTCCTGCAGTGAGGCGGAGCGGGCTGCGGGCCTCTCCTCGCGAGGTTCTCCGGGCGCTGCTCGCCGTCTCGACGCGGCTCGGTCGAGAGCCGGCCCCTGAGGTCGTCGCGGCCGCCGGCGGTGGCGTGGACCGCTGTCGCTCGTCCGGGCAGCACCTCGACCCCGCGCGTCACGCGGGAGGTGGGATGGCTGGCCGGCGCGGGGGAGGAACGCCCGGCTGGGTCTCCGACCTACCGGGCGATGGGTGCGTTGCCTCGTGCGGGAGACCGGGTGTCGCGGTGGACATCGGGGTCACCTGGCGAGAACGGGCAGGACGCGGCGGCCGCCTCGACCGCCCGCCACAGCTCGACGACGCCGCGATGCGAAGCGTTGCGGGGCGAAGGGGTGGGCGATGGAGGCGATCCCGGCAGCCTGCTCACCGCCTGCGACCTGCGCGGAGATGATCTCCGCGGTCACGGGCGCCAGGGTCACCCCGAGCATGCCGTGACCGCTGGCGACGAGGACGTTGTCCCGACCCGGGAGTCGCCCGATGACCGGCAGCCCGTCGGGGGTCATCGGACGCAATCCGGTCCAGCCCTGCGGCTGTGCCGTCGCCGGGAAGCCGGGCAGGTACTCGTGGGCCGAGCGGACGATCCCCCGCAGTCGATACGGGTCGACGGTCGCATCCGAGCTGCCGAACTCCATCGTCCCGGCGAACCGCAGCCGGTCCGACAGCGGTGTGACGGCCACCTTCGCCTCGCCGAGGTACACCGAGTGCCGCAGCGTGACCGAGCCACTGGCGTCGTCGAACCCGTATCCCTTACCCGGCCGGATGGGGAGAGGGAATCCGGCCAGCCGTGACAACGGGCCGGTGTGGACGCCCGCCGCGAGGACGAAGAGGTCACCGGGGACCTCCTCGCCGCCCGCGAGGATCGAGGTCGCCACCGGGCCCCGGAAGCGGATGTCGGTCACTGGGCTGTGGTGCAGGAACCGGACTCCGAGTTCACGGCAGCGCTGCTCCAGGCCTCTGACGAGACTGGCCGGGTCCACGTGCCGTTCCTGCGGACAGCGCAGGCCGGCCTGCACGTGTGCACCGAGCGCGGGTTCAAGGTCCCTGAGCTCGTCGCCGGAGAGGGGGACGGCGGTGTGGCCGATGCGCTGCATGAGAGCTGTGTCCGCCCGGTAGGCGTCCAGGGTCCTCCGGGTGTGGAAGACCAGGAGGTGGCCTGTGCGGTGGTCCTCGAATCGCACGCCGTCTCGTCCGTAGTCGTCGAACAGGGCGAGAGTTCGTTCGTTGAGGGATACGAGGGCTTCGACGCCGCGGTGGAAGTCCTCGGCATTGGAGTGGCGCAGCATGCCGACCATGAAGCGCACGTGCTCGGGGCGGGGGGAGGGGCGGACGTACAGGGGACTGTCCTTCCGCACCATCCACCGCAGCGCCTGCCCCAGCATCCCCGGTGCCGGCACGGGGGTGGACATGATCGGCACGACCCACCCGGCGTTGTTGACCGAGGCTCCGGCCCCGCTGTGGGCCGCGTCCACGACGGTGACTGCGAGGCCGTCCCGAGCGAGCCGGTAGGCGGTGGCCAGTCCGACCACGCCCGCGCCGACGACCACCGTGTTCCCTGTCATCGCTGTACTCCTCGTGAGGCAGGAGCTCGGTGCCGACGCCGTTCGTGAGCCGGGAGTCGGTGGAATGTGTAATACCTTACACGGGATGCTCGTCTGGGGAACCTCCTGTCAAGGGCAGGCTCCGACTGCGTTGCGAGGTCCGCAGCAGGAGTCGGCGCGTCGACGCGCCCCGCGGTGAACCGGCCGGCCACGTCCTGGACGTGGTCGAGGTCCTGGCCGAGCAGCGGGTCGGGAACCTGCTCGCTCAGCTCGCGGACGACCGGGCCGAACCGCTCTGCCGCGCGGAGGACGTCGATCACCTCCGGGCGGGCGTGAGGAACCACCGCACGGCTCGATCGAGTGGTCGCTGGTGCTGGTGCCGCAGCCTGGCCGGTACGTCCGCCGGCGCGCGTCCGTCCATCGCCTCGGCCGCCGCCCGCCGCACCTCCAGGTCGAACACTCCGTGGAGACAGCCTGCGCCCGCACAACCTCGGTGGCGTCGGCGCCCGTCTCCTCTGCGGCCCGGAAGGCGAACGTGATCCCGGCGGAGGCGATCACGCGGTTGACCAGGATCGTGGTGACGATCTCCCGGGGGCGCGGGCCACCTCGCCGAAGCGCAGGTGCACGCCTCCATCCGGGGTTGTGCACCCGGATCTCGTACCCCGGCCGGGGCTCGGGCACCCCGGCGACCTGGGCGGGCGCGAGCTCGGAGGACAGGTGCTCCGGGGGCTCGCCGGCGGCTCCCCGCTGGGAGGCGTTCGTCCGCAGGACGGCGCTGACGGCGGACAGGAGTGCGCGCAGGATCCGGTCGGCGTCCAGGCCGCGCACGGTTGTCCAGCGCCGCCCGGGTCCTCTCCTGCACCGCCAGCACGGCACGCTCCCGCTCATCCGGACGCCGGTGGGGGTCGAAGCGGGCCTCGAACAGGCTGGCGAGGAGCCGGGTCGTCGCGGCCTCGGACACGAGGAGGCCCGCGACGTGGTCGAGGCCGTAGGACAGGCCGGTCCGGCGCAGGGAGCGCACCAGGGCTCGGACCACGGCCACCTGGCGCCACGTCAGCTCCTGCCGGGCCGCGTCGAGCAGGTCGTCGTCCCAGGATCGGACCGTGGCCGCGACCCGGCCTCCAGCTCGGTCTGGTCGGGCTCGCGGAGCGACTCGCCGGGCCGGGGGCGCACGACGACGTGCAGACGGGCCGGCGCCGACTCGGACACGTGCACGGCGCTCTCGGCCGGTTCACGCCCGAGCGTCTCGCGGAAGGTCCACCACCCGGTAGGCGGTTCCCGACCCGATCACACCCGAGCCGACACCACGCTGCGCTGTCCGCGTCGTTGCCTCCGTGCAGTTCGGCCCTCCGCGAGACGCACGCCGACCTGCGGCTCGGAGACCACGAGCGCGAGCGGCCCGGACCCTCATCCCGGCTCCGGGACCGCTCGCGCTCGTGGGGTCAACGTCCTGTCACCTCGGCGCGGCTGCGCCGGCGTCCGTACTCTTCCTCGGCCTCGAGGATCTCCCGGAGTTCCTCTGTCGGACCGCCCGCTCGCACGGACCAGAAGAACGAAGCGGCACCCACCACGAGCATGACGATCAGGTCGACCGGATTGTCGAGCACCGGGTTGTCCAGCGGCCCGAACTGGCCGAGGTAGGCGATGAACAGCATCACGAGGATGGTGGCGACCAGCCAGGTCCCGCCACGGATCTGTCGCCGGCCGACCTCGGTGCTCACGGCATAGAGGACCGCGATGAACACGGCGACGATGAGCACGATCGCGGTGAAGTACGCCGGGAACGCCCAACCACCCGGGGCCTGCTGCTGGTCGATCCTGAACAGCCAGCCACCCCCGGCCGCGGTGACGACCCAGGCGACCGTGAACGCCGCGCAGAGCAGCCAGCTCGGGACCGGCCGGCTCCACCCCCTCAACACACTGGTGTAGCCGCCGTAGAGCGGTAGTGCGAAGAACACGAGGGTGAAGAGGTTGATCAGGGGCACCCATCCGGCGAAGTAGATGAGCAGCAGGCTCGCCACGTACCCGGCCAGGGCCCAGAAGAAGGCCGCCCTGATCCTGACCGGACGCGGGAAGTCCGGTGCCGTACGCCGCAGCACCGCCAAGACCGGTCCGCCCATCACATAGCTGAGGGTGAGGGCGATCGAGACCATCCCGACGAAGAGGTACCAGCTCGGCGCGGGGAAGAAGAAGAGCAGACCGACCGCGGTGCACGCGGCGAGGGCCACGATCGGGGTGCCGAAGCGGTTGATCCGCTGGAAGACCTTCGGCAGCTCGCCGTTCACCGACATCCCGAAGACCGTCCGGGTGCCGATGCCGAGGAACACCCAGCCGGTGGCGGCCGGTGAGAGTGCGGCGTCGGAGAGCAGGACGACCGAGAACCACGTGAAGCCGGCCGCGACGACGGCGTTGAGCAGCGGAGACGACGACCAGCCGCTCTCCAGGAGCCCGGCCCAGTTCCCGGGCGCCACCCCGGCATCAGCCCAGTCGACCGCCCCGATGAAGCTGATCTGGAGCAGGATGTAGATGACCAGCGGGATGATGATGCCGCCGACGACGATCGCGATCGGGATGTTGCGTTGCGGGTTCACGACCTCGCCGCCGAAGTCGAGGATCTGCCGGAGACCCGCGTAGGCGAAGACGATGCCACCACCCGCGAGGGCTCCCAAGATCGTGCCGCCGCCCAGGGGGGCGAACCCGCCGCCGATGGTGAAGTTCGCCGAGTTGAACGCGGTGAACATGAGAAGTGCCGTGGTGACGGGGACGACGAGCTTCCATATGGTGACGTACTTGTTCGACTCGCTCAGCAGCTTCGCCCCGAAGGAGTTGAGGACGAAGAAGACGAACAGCAGGACGAAGCCGACGAGGATGCCGCGCGGCCACGAGAGGACCGTCGCGCCCTCCCGCTCCTCGAGGAAGCCGAGGCCTGGCCAGTTGCCGCCGAGGTAGGTCAGGACGGCCTGGACCTCGATCACCGGTAGCGTCAGCGTCGCGATGAGATAGCCCCAGCCGTTGAACCAGCTGAGGAACGCGCCGTGTGTCAGCTGGGGGTAGCGGACGCCTGCCCCCGAGCGCGGGAGCATCGCGCCGAGCTCCATCCACGAGACCCCGATGATGCCGAAGAACACCGCGCCGAGCACCCAGGTGAGGATCGAGGCGGGCCCGGCGATGCTCACCGCAGCGAGGGTGGCCAACAGCCAGGCAGAGCCCACCTGGACGCTGACGGCGAGCGCGATCAGGCCGAAGAGACCGATGTCTTTGTGGAGATGGGTATCGGCTTCCTCGAACGCGCCTTCCACAACGGGGTCTTGAGACATGCTGGCTCCCTTGTCGTCTGCACGGGTCTGCCGTGCTTCCGCTGCCTGGCGTTGTTCGACGATGTGGACGCGGCCCGTCTGGGCGTCCTCCGGCTGGTCTCACACAGGCCCTGACGATCGGATGGGCGAATCCGGTCCGGTCGGTAGATGGGGGAGCGGATCGGTTGGAGGGCCAGTGAGGTGTTAAATGTCACGTATAGGGTGTCGAGGGGGTCGGCGTCTGTCAATGCCCGTCCAGGCCTGCACCGACGACCACACCGAGTGCTGGACCGCCACCGGCTGTGTCGGCAGGTCCGAGGCGCAGTCGTGACGGGTGGTGACCTGCGGGAACGCGGCTGTGTGGAAGTGGGCTCGGCGCCCACCGTGGTCGCGCCCCAGGCAGACCGATCGCCGGGTCGTTCCGACGATCACCGGACTCGACCAGCGGGATCTGCAGGCGTCAGCTGGATCTGATCGAACGCTGCTGCAGTCGGGGATCGGGACGGCCGCCGCTCGCACGCTGCTCGGCATCGGCCGCAGAGGCCCCTGTCGCGTCGACGGCTCGAGCTGCGGCGGACGGTGGAGGACGAGCTCGAGGTGCAGTGGAGCTCGGCGCGGATCGCCACGCACCGCGGGGAGCCCGTCCCGAGCGGCCGACTGCTGTCTCTCTGACGGGACGATCCACCAGGCGCTGCTCCATGGCGCCCGCCTCGGTCGTGTGCTCCGGCGCGGCTGATCGGTCAGCGCCCGGTCGTCGTCGAACACCGTGCCCGGATCAGGACCGGGAGGGTGACCTCATCGTCGGCCGGATGAGCCGTTCGGCGATCGACACCCTGCTCGACGGACGGACGGCTGTCTGCGGCTGGTGCCTGAGACCTGACGACCGGGGCGCGCACCGACACTCCCGCGGCGGACGGGCGGGACGGCCGACCAGCTGCGACCGCGCGGCCTGCCGCCCTCGCACCCGTCGTGGAACGGGGACTCCGATGAGCTGAGGGCCTGGTGTGACGTTCTCACCTGCTACGACCAGCGCCCCATGCCGGGGAGTCGGGGGAGCCGGCCAGGGGCGCGACCCAGAGCTCCGGCCTGGCAACGTGGTCCGGTGCGCCCACGGCTGCCGGCCTCGAGCCGCGCATCTCGGCCCAGGCGGTCGCGACCAGGACGTGCTGTCGCTCGGTTCAGCCGGCCTCCTCCGTCCGGCCCGCCCAGATGCCACGGCTGTGGGTGAGGTGCTTGCGCACGAGTTCAGCGGTCAGCTCGGCGTTCCCCGACTCGATGGCGTCCACGATGGCGATGTGCTCCTCGCCGGAGTGGGTGAGCTCGCCTCGGTCTGCCAGTCTCTGCAGGCCCTGCATGCGGGCCTGGTCACGCAACTGGCCGACCAGGGCCACGAGACGCTGATTGCCCAGCAGTTCGAGCAATCCGAGGTGGAACTGCCGGTCCAACTCGAGGAAGGCGCTGAGGTCTCCGTCGCGTGCGGCATCGGTGACCTGCTCGGCGAGCTGCCGGAACCGCGGCAGGATCGCCTTGTCCACGACCTGAGCGACCTCGGCCATGGCCGGCACCTCCACCATCGTGCGCAGGCGGAAGATCTCGTCGAGGTCGTGGTCGCTGAGCACCGGGACCCGGAATCCGCGGTTGCGGATGACCTCCACCATGCCGAGATTGGCGAGATCCATGATGGCTTCTCGGACCGGGGTGATCGAGACACCGAGTGCTGCGGCCACGTTGATGACGCTCTCCACCCGCCCCGGTTCGATCTCCCCCAGCAGGATCTGGGTTCGTACCGCCTCCCGTGCCTGCTCCCGGAGGCTCACCGACCTGAGCTGGGGACTCGGCGCGGACGGCGCTGCCCGGCGGGAGACGGTCATACCTCATGCATAGCACGGGGTGAACAGGTCGGCGGGCAGTCGTCGGCCGGCCTGTCGCAGGGGGTCGGCCAGGCGGCCTGACCGGTCGACGTGCGACACGAGTGCTGGTGTCCAGCTGGAGACACCGCTGGTCTGTCAGTGCCCGCCGTGCGGAGCCGTGCTGCGGTCGACGCCGTGGTGACCCCCACGAGGCCTCACAGGACGAGCCGCACGGCCTCTCGCGCCTCGGCAGGAGCCGTCACCCCCGTGCGTGGCGCCAGTGGGATCGGCCTACACGCCCGCGCGCAGAGCGCGCCATCGGCGAGCACCTCGAGCAGTGGATCCTGGCAGCCGACTCAGGGGAGGAACTTGTCGGCCAGGAGGTGGGCGATCGCCCAGTCCTGCACGGCGACGCCGACGGTCTTGAACACGGTCCGCTTGCCGTATTCGGCGGAGGTGGCGGTCAGCGCCGCGCCGAGCTCCGTGAGAGCGTCTTGGGTGATGGCACCGGCCTCCAAGGCATGGATGATCTCGCCGGACTCCTCGAGGATCGCCTGCATCTCATCGACGACAACGGTGCTCGTGGCGAGCAGCTCGTCAGGGAGTTCTCGCATCGTGGGGCGGTAGGCGCCGATGGCGTTGACGTGCACGTGGGCCGGCAGCGCCGACTCAGGGAAGAGCGGGCTGGTCGCGTTGGTCGCGCAGCAGACGATCTCGGCCTCTCGGACGGCTGACTCCGGGTCGGTCGCCGCGCGGAGCTCCACCCCTGCCAACTCGGGTGCGAGTCCGTCGACGAGGGCGTGAGCGCGTCGCTCGTCGGTGTCCACCACTGTCAGCCGGCGCAGCGGTCGGACCGCGTGGACAGCGCGGACCTGATCGGGAGCTTGTCCGCCCGCACCGATCACGGTCAGCCGAGCGGCCTCAGGAGCGGCGAGCAGATCGGTGGCAACGCCAACGGCCGCGCCGGTGCGCAGCGTCGTCACCGCTCCGGCATCGGCGACCAGGTGGTCCAGGCGGCCGATCTCGCTCCAGACCACGGTGCCCGAGATGGCGGGCTTGCGCTCGAAGTTCACGCTCAGCGTCTTGATCATGGCGGACGCGGTGGACCGGTGATGAGCCGACATGACCAGGAACTGCCCGTTCCGCAACGCGGTGCGGGTGGGCATCTCGAACTCTCCGCGGGCGAGGTCGATGAAGCCGCGCCGGACGGCGTCGATCGCCTCGGTCATCGTCACGGCCTCGCGGATCGCACGCTCGTCGAGGGTGGTGGTCTGCATGGCACTCCGCCTCGTTGTCGGGTCTTCCTCGACCGCCTGGCGCCAAGAAGGGCTGCTGTGAGGTATTACACCTTGCGCAAGAGGGAAGGTGCAACTGCAGCGTCGAGGTCAACCTGCAGGATCGTCGATCCGCGAGTGATCGGGAGCACGGTCTCGTGTCCTCGCGGGTCCTCGATCGATCGCGTCGGCCATCGAGCGGGGTCGGACGATGGGTGACCCCTCGCGGCCGCTCATCGTGGCTCACCTCGTCAATCCGATGGTGGGTGCGACCTCGTCCTGGGGCTTCACAACCGACGGGGCCCGCCGGTGGGCAGGGGAGCCCTGGCGGGGGAGCGGGCGGCCCCGGCACTCGCGACGACGTCAGGCGGCGAATCGCCTGCTGGGAGGGCGCGCATAGCGGCCTAGCGCGGCGGTCTCGAAACCACTCGGGGCTGCGCATAACCGCAGCTCAGAGTCTTGTTTGAGTGGCTCGACGGGGCGGCGTGCAACACATGTGCAACATCGGATCCGGGACCGTCGACGGAGCGGGGGGCTCCGGATCGTCACTGCTGGCCGGTGGGAGGCCCTCCTGGGGGATGTCCGTGGGCCGGCGGCAGCGACACGTCCCGCAGCAGCCGTGGCGGTGCTGGGGCCGGTCTTCGTCGTGTGGCTCAGAGGTTCAGCAGGTAGGTCACGGTCGACGGGCTGGCCGGTCGTCCCACCGGCGGACGGGGGGACGTCACGCAGGGGCGCCGAGCGGCGGGTGCTCCAGCACGCGGGGCCTGTACTCGGCCAGCAGGATGCGGCCGTCGAAGGTGCGGCGCTCGATCATCTCGAGGGCGACGTCCGGATAGCCGTCGTAGATGCGTTCTTCGCCCGTGGCCCCGGTGATCACCGGGAACATCCCGACCCGGAAGCGGTCGACGAGTCCGGCTCGGAGCAGGGACCGGCACAGGCTGAGGCTGCCGATCGTGCTGAGGAGCCCCGAGCCGTTCTCCTTCATGGCGCGGACCGCCTCGACGGCGTCGCCGCGGACGAGCGTGCAGTTGGCCCACGTCAGCGGCTCCTCGAGTGAGGAGGAGAACACCACCTTGGACGCTTGCGTGAGCTCGTCGACGGACGCCACTTCCTCGGGCCTGAACTCGGCTTGGCCCTCCGGGACCTCGCCGGCGGCGAAGCCCGACATGAGGCGGTAGGTGTTGGCTCCCATCAGGTAGGTGGCCTCGGGCTGCTCGCCGAGCCAGGCGAGGTACTCCGGGCCCTCCAGGCCCCAGAACCCGGGCCATCCCTCTCCCGATGCGTAGCCGTCGAGGGAGGTGATGAAGTCGACGAGAAGCTCCGACATGGCCGGTCCTTTCCTCGGGTGTCACGAGCTCTGACCGGCCGGGAGCCACGAGCTCATCGGCCGCGCTGTGGGTGACGAGAAGCCCATCGCCTCGTGCGGACATCTTCTCGCGAGGTTCTCCAGTTCAGCGCCGGCGCGGCGCGTGCGGGCGGATCAGCCGGTCGCTCTGCGGAGGTCGTCGAGGTCGCGGGAGAGGTTGTCGACCAGCCGGGACACCTGCCCGCGATCCAGGGGAGGCGCTCCGTCCGCCAGGGCACAGCGGCGGATGTAGGTCGTCGGCTTGACTCCGGCGGCTTCAGCTCGGGCACGGACGGCAGCGATCTCGGCTGCACTGAAGCGCACCGAGATGGTCACGTCGAGGCGGTCAGCGGTCCGGTCGGCGGGCAGCCGTGTCGGCTCGCCCCACTGCGCGTCGGCGTGGTGGGCGTCGTAGTGGTCGGCGAGCTCGCGGTCGGTGGCGCCGGGACCTGGCTCGGTCATGGCTCCTCCCATGCATTGATCGGTCGGATGCTGCGGCGGCCCGCGTCGTATCGGGCAACGACGGTTGCCTGCTTGACGCCGTCGGTGCGGTCGGTGAACAGGACGCGGTCGGGATGCTGGCGGTGTGGCGCACCTCCGTCACCGAACGACAGGGGCGCCGGGTACCCGCCCGCTCGGTCGGTCGGTCGCGTACCGGGGCTGGCTCGAACAACGCGAGAGAGGGGTAGCTGTCGCCTACCGGAGTGAGCACTGCGAGCAGCAGCGAGTGCTACGCGCCTGTGTCCTCAAGCGGCCCACCCAGGGACACTGGAGCAGCGCAGTTCCCGGCGAACAGGCCGACTCGTCCGTCGCCCGCTGACCTGTGCATATGGGGTCAGCGGGGGCCGGCCTCCACGCATACTCTTCGCGTGCCGCGCCGGAGCTCCTCTTGAGGCCCCGCCTGCTTCACCTGCCTCGACCCGCGCGCCCTGCGCAGGTCGTCGTCCTCGCCTTCGCGGTGGCGGTAGCGGTAGGCACCCTGCTGTTGCTCCTGCCGGTGTCCCGGGCCGACCCCGGCGGTGCGCCGGTCGTCGACGCGCTGTTCACCGCGACGTCCGCGGTCACGGTCACGGGCCTCAACACGGTCGACACGGCCACCTACTGGTCCGGGTTCGGTCACGTCGTGGTCCTGCTGCTGATCCAGATCGGTGGCTTCGGCATCATGTCGTTGGCGACGTTGCTCGGCCTGCTCGTGTCGCACCGGCTGGGGCTGCGGATGCGGCTGACCACGGCGGCCGAGACCAAGATGCTCGGAATCGGCGACGTCCGGCGCGTCCTCGTCGGCGTCGCGCGCACCAGCCTGCTCTTCGAGGCTGCCGGCGCGGTGGTGCTCAGTGTCCGGTTCGCCACTGCCCACGACGAGCCGGTGGGCCGCGCATTGTGGCTCGGGCTCTTCCACTCCGTCTCGGCGTTCAACAACGGGGGGTTCGCACTCTTCAGCGACGGCCTTATCCGCTTCGTCACCGACCCGGTGGTGACCCTCACCGTGTGCCTGCTCGTCATCGCGGGCGGACTGGGCTTTCCAGTGATGTTCGAGCTCTACCGGCTGTGGCGGAGCCCGCGCCGGTGGACCATGCACACCAAGATCGTGGCGCTCGCGACGTCGGTCCTCCTCGCCGCCGGAACGCTCGCGTTCCTGGCGCTCGAGTGGAGCAATCCCGCCACGCTCGGCCCGCTCGGCGTGGGCGGCAAGGCGCTTGCCGGCTTCTTCCTCGCTGTGATGCCGCGCAGCGGGGGACTGCACTCCGTGCCGACGGGTGAGCTGCACGCCGAGTCCCTGCTGCTGACCGACGTGCTCATGTTCATCGGAGGTGGCAGCGCCGGCACAGCGGGCGGGATCAAAGTCACGACCTTCACCGTGCTGTTCTTCGTCATCCTCACCGAGATCCGCGCGGACCGCAGTGTCGTCGCCTTTCACCGTCACATCCCGTCCGATGCCCAGCGGCAGGCGCTGACCGTCGCACTGCTCGCGGTAGCGGGCGTCTTCGGCGGCACAGGCGCGCTGATGGTGCTCACGCCGTTCTCACTCGATCAGGTGCTGTTCGAGGTCATCTCGGCGTTCGCGACGGTGGGGTTGTCGACCGGGATCACCGGCGACCTCGGAACGCCCGGCACCCTGTTGCTCGTCGTGCTCATGTTCACCGGACGCCTGGGGCCCATCACGCTGGCGTCGGCGCTGGCCCTGCGGGCACGTCCCCGTCTCTACGAATTCCCGCAGGAGCGCCCGATAATCGGCTGACACGACCACCACGAGGGGAACCAACATGCCTGAGCGCTTCTCTCTCGGCAGACAGAACGGGTCACGCGGCGACGAGACCGTCGCCGTCCTGGGCCTGGGTCGCTTCGGCAGCGCGGTGGCGCTCGAACTCATGGCGTCCGACGTCCAGGTCCTCGGCGTGGACTCCAGCGAGCGGACAGTGCAGGACATGAGCACCAAGTTGACGCACTGCGTGCGCGCCGACAGCACCCACGAGGACGCGCTGCGGCAGCTGGGCATCCAGGAGTTCGAACGGGCGGTCGTCGGCATCGGGACCAGCATCGAGTCCAACCTGCTCACAACGTCCCTGCTCAAGACCTTGGGCGTTGACAACGTCTGGGCCAAGGCGATCAGCTCGGCGCACGGGCGCATTCTCGAGCAGCTCGGCGTCGACCACGTCGTCTACCCCGAGAACGACATGGGCCGCCGGGTGGCACACCTGGTCATGGGTTGCATGCTCGACTTCATACAGTTCGAGCCCGACTACGCGATGGTCAAGACGGCCCCCCCGACCACGATGCTCGGCAAGCCGCTGGCGGAGACCGGAGTGCGCTCCGGGCACGGAGTGACGATCGTGGGAGTGAAGCGCCCTGGCAGCGCCTTCACGCACTGCACCGGGGAGACCGTTCTCAGGAGCGGCGACGTCGTGATCGCGTCCGGTCTGCCGCGCGCGGTGGAGAAGTGGAGCGAGCTGGGCTGAGTCGACCGAGGCCGCCATTGCCGTAGCGGCGGCAGTCGCTCGCCGATCGGGATGCCCGGACGCACGCCCGGGTTGTTCCGGCCGCTCTCCGTGCAGTTGGCCATCCGATCCTCGGTGGTGGAACGCGGGACTCTCGCCCTCGACGTGGTCCTCCTGCTTCTTGGGATCCTCGAGGACCGGCGCACCAGCAGGAGGCGGCATCGTACTGAACTCGGTTCCCGCCGACTTGCCCCCGCGTCGCCCTGAGCGGCCTCCTTCGAGACACCCGCGCGTGTGGGGCCGCACCAGCCGATCCGGAGGCTGAGGCACTCCGTACGACTCCCGATCAGTGCGGTCAACAGGAGCGCCCTCCGCCGTGACTCACAGCGGTGTGCTGGTTGCTTGGTGGAGTAGGCCTGAGGCATGCGGGCGTACTCGATGGATCTGCGTGAGCGGGTCGTTGCCGCAGTCGATGGCGGGATGACCCAGGAGCAGGCGGCAGTGACCTTCCGGGTGTCGGTGAACACCGTGGGCCGATACCTGGCCCGGCGGCGGAACATCGGCAGTCTGGCCCCGACCGCGCAGCGGCACGGGCCGGTGCCGGAGAAGAGGCAGCAGCTGCAGGCCTGGCTGCCGGATAGGCTGGGCGCGGCGGCCGATGCCACCCTGGCCGAGCATGTCAGCGCCTTCGCCAGCCAGCGGGGCGTGGTGGTGTCGGCGGCGACGATGTCGCGGGCGATCGCCGCCCTGCCGGCCGACGATCCCGATCAGGCGCTGACGCCGCGCGGACGGCGGCGGCGGCCGGGCCGGCCGCTGAAGTCAAAAGCCTGAGCGCCACCGAGCGCGACGAGACCGCGCGCGCCCGGTGGCATCGCGAGGTGGCTACCACCGACGCGGCCCGGCTGGTGTTCGTCGATGAGTGCGGCACGCACATTTCGATGACCCGCCGCCGGGCCCGCGCTCCGCGGGGCACCCGGGCGGTCGGGGCGGTGCCGCGCAACCGCGGGCCGGTGACCACGTTGATCACCGGGCTGGCGCTGTCGGGCATGAGCCCGGCGATGACGGTGGAGGGCGGCACGACCGCGGCGGTGTTCGCCGCCTATCTGCAGCAGGTGCTGCTGCCGGCGCTGCGGCCCGGGCAGGTGGTGGTGGTCGACAACGTCGGCGCGCACAAGCCTGAGCGGATGCGCGCGCTGGTCGAGGCCGCGGGATGCCGGCTGGTGTTCCTGCCGGCCTACTCGCCGGACTTCTCTCCGGTGGAGGAGGCTTTCAGCAAGATCAAGGCCCTGGTGAAAGCCGCCGGCGCGCGCACCCGCGCGGCCCTGGACGCGGCCATCGCCGTGGCGCTGGCCGCGGTCACCGCCACCGACGCCGCTGGCTGGTTCGCCCATGCCGGCTACTCCACCCACCAAGCCACCTGAAGACCGCTGTCAGAAGCGGTAGGTCGTCTGGCCGTGCCCGTCGCCGAAGGCGATGACCTTGTCCGGGGCGACCCGGTACACCCATGCGCCGCCGTGCGTGCTCCCACCGGAGTCGCTCAGCTCGACGAATTCCTGGCCGCGGACGTCGAACTTCCAGTCGTCGCCGTACTTGGCGAACCAGGCCGTAGCCAGCGTCCGCAACTCCTCCGCATCCGTCACACGCACCGCGGTGCCCTCGACCACGACGTCCTTCCCGCTGTTCCAGCCGTTCGCCCCCGTGCTCCCGGTCGTCACCGCAACGTGCGCGTTGACGTCCAGGTTGCGCTGCTTCTGCTCGTCGGGGCCCGTGCAGAACGCGAACGCGCCGTCCTGCCAGACGCCCACCAGCGGCACCGCGTGCGGACGACCGTCGGCACGGACGGTGATGATCCAGTAGAGCTGCGCATCCATCAGCAAGCGCTCGATGGCGGCCCACGGTGGCGGGGCCGCCGATGCATCGCCGTACCTCGGGTCGATCACTCCGGTCGTCATGTTGGATCCGACTCGGTCCGGGACGGCGACTCATCGTCCCCATGCGCTGTCACTGGCGCGTCGAGGCGGGTCGCGGTGGCCTGGTAGCCGCCGCCGGGCCACTCCCACCGCCCCTCGATCGTGCCGGCGTTGCGGTCGATCGTGCCGCGGAAGCGGGCTGGGGAGTCCTTGGACCCGTGCCAGATGGTGAGGTCGTCCCCCTCGATCTGCCAGAAGTACTCGAGCGCGAACGAGCAGAACGGGCCCGGTCCCTCGTGGCTGAAGAACATGGAGCGCAGCATCTGCTGGGCGTGGTCGTAGCCGATGTACTCGGCGCCTTCGTGCTCGTCGCCGTCGATCCTCGTCTCCTGCACGAGGAAGTGGCCGCCCGGAAGCCAGCGTCGGGTCACCATGCCCGTGAAGGGCGAGCTGCCATCGAGGTCGTGGCCCTCGATCCGCCAGGTGCCTTCCAGCACGTCGAGTTCGCGCAGCTGCGGGTGAGGCCGCGGAGCGCTGGGCCCGATCCCCTGCTCGGTGTGATCACCCTCGATCATCACGGCGATCCCCTCAGGCGGAGGTGTTGTGGTGGGCGGCAGCTTGGACTCGCGGGCCAGGCAGAACTCATCGCCGCGACGTCCGTGCACGAAGGCCGTCAGCGCGATACGACCGCCGGGATGCTGGAGATCGGTCGGGACTGCTGCGGCTCGGGTTGACACCGCTTCTGTGGGACGAGGTCCCGCGGAGAGGATGTCGCTGTGCCGGAAGTTCCCGCCGGAGTCCAAGCGTGACGTCGTGCGGGTCGCTCGACGAGGGGACCTGAGTCAGGCCGAGGTCGCTGCCGACGTCGACATCTCGGTGGAGCCGGTGCGCCGTTGGGTCCGCCAGGCCCACATCGATGACGGCGTGGTGGACGGGCAGACCAGCAGCGAGCACTCCGAGCTGGTGCAGCTGCGCCGCACGCTGCGCCGGCTGGAGATGGAGAACGAGGTGCTGCGCCGGGCCGCGGCCTACTTCGCGCAGGACTCGCTCCCACGATGAGCTACCCGCTGGTCCATGACCTGGCCGCCGAAGGCATCCCGGTGCGGCTGACCTGCGGGGTGCTCGGCTCCAGCCCGCAGGCCTGCTACGCCTGGCGCGCTGCACCGATCGACCGGCGCGATCTCGAGGACGCCCGTCTGATCAACGCCCTCATCGACGCCCACGGCGACGATCCGGAGTTCGGCTACCGGTTCCTGGCCGATGAACTGCAACGCGCCGGCCTCATCGCTGGGGAGCGTCAGGTCTGGCGGCTGTGCTCGCAGCAGCGGCTGTGGTCGGCCACGGTGCGCAAGGGCCGCCGAGGCAGCGGAAAGCTGCCCGGCCCGGCCGTGCACGACGACCACCTACAGCGGGACTTCACCGCCGCCACGACCCATCAGGTGTGGGTCACCGACATCACCGAGCACCCGACCGCCGAGGGAAAGATCTACTGCTGCGCGATCAAGGACCTGTTCAGCAACCGGATCGTGGGCTACGCCCTCGACGAGCGGATGACCGCGCAGCTGGCCGTCACCGCGCTGCGCACCGCGGTCGCCCGGCGCCGACCCACCGGAGTCGTCGTGGTGCACTCCGACCACGGGTCGCAGTCTTGTGCCCGGACCTTCCGCGCGGTCCTGGCCGCCGCCGGGTTGCAGGGCTCGATGGGTCGAGTCGCCGCCGCCGGGGACTACGCCGTGATGGAGTCCTTCCGGGCCCTGCTGCAGAAGAACGTCCTCGACCGGCGACGCTGGCGCACCCGCGACGAGCTCCACAACGCAGTCGTGCTCTGCATCGAACACACCTACAACCGGCGCCGCCGGCAGCGCGCACTCGGCAAGCTCACCCCGGTCGAGTACGAACTCGCCTTCACCAGCCCGACCACTGCCGCAGCATGATCGGTCCCGACCATCGTCAACCGAACCTGCAGCGGTCCCGGGGTCATGAAAGGGTTCAAACGGGCCCTCCGGTGGCTCCTCCAGACCCTCTCCTAAGGCGCGTTATGTGGGTTGCCCGCGGCAACTGATGGCTTGACATGAGGGCGCCTCTGCGGAACGTGGCGGTTGTCGAAGACCCCTCGTCCGCAGAGGCGCCTCTCATGCTGCCCACCGAGAACCTCCTCGTCCACGTCTACGTGCTCGTCGACGACGCCATCGCCGCCGCAGAAGTGACCATTCCGGTGCGGCCGGGTCCGGCGCCGGCCTGCAGCGACGCCGAACTGCTCACCATCGCGCTGGTGCGCCATCTGCTGGGCCGGCGCAGCGAAGCCGGGTTCCTCGCCGAGGTCGCCCGCGACTTCGCGCACCTGTTTCCCCGGCTGCCCCACCAGTCGGAGGCCAACCGGCGCATCCGCTGGCTGTGGGCGGCCTTCGAGCAGCTGCGCGCCGCGCTGGTGGCCCGGTGCCCGCTCGATGACTGCGCCCAGATCGACACCAGCGCGCTGCCGGTCAAGCACCCTTCCCGGGTCCGCGGCCCCGATGGCTGGGTCGGCCCGCACGAGCTGGTCGCCGGCTTCGGCCGCGACGGCGCGCACGGAGAGTGGTTCTACGGCTTCCGGCTGGCCGTCCGCACCGATCTGGGATCGCGGCTGGTGCGCGCCTGGAGCATCGTGCCCGCCGCGGTCAACGAACGCGACGTCGCGACCGATCTGCTCGCCGCCGGGCCAGCACCGCGTGACCTGCTGGTCGACAAGGGCTTCACCGGTCGGGCCTTCACCGCCGCCTGCGCCGCCCGCGGCACCGCCGTGCTCACCCCGCCCACCAAGGCCCAGCGCCCGAACATGCCCAGCGCCCTGCGCCAGGTGATCGCCCGCTGGCGCAACCACATCGAGGTCACCTTCGGCGAGCTCACCGACCGGATGGAGCTGGCCCGCCACGGCGCCCACACCTTCTGGGGCCTGCTGACCCGCACCGCCGCCACCATCGCCGCGCACACCCTGCTACGCGTTCATTCCACCGACCTCAGGCTGGCGTAACCCAACCCACATAACGCGCCTAAGGCCTCGCAGACGGCTGACCTGCGGTTGGGCGTGGAGCGGGTGGCCGGGATCGAACCGGCACGGCCAGCTCGGAAGGTGTCTCGAGCTTGAAGGCGGCGGAGCTCGCGTAGATCCCCGGCATCGCCGTGTCGATGGATGCCGGACGGCCGCGCCCGGCGGCCGAAGCTCTGACGTGCGCCCCGTCACCGGCTGAGCGACGCGTGGATGGGTGCCAGACTCGGCCGGTGCCGCCGCGTCGACTCCTGCTGATCCGCCATGCCAGGGCTGCCGGCGGCCCGGTCGACCTGGAGCGGCCACTGACTGCCGAAGGCGTCCAGCAGGCTGCGGCGCTCGGGGCCTGGCTGGAGCACGCCGGTCTGGTTCCTGAGCGGGTGCTGGTGTCCCCTGCCCGCCGCGCGGTGCAGACCTGGGAGCAGGCCGGCGCTGCAGTCTCATCGAGAGTGCAGGCGATCGGCGACGCGCGGATCGGCGACAACACCGTCGATGCGCTGCTCGCGGCTATCCGGGAGACCCCCGAGCACGTGGCGTCGGTGGCCGTCGTCGGGCACAACCCCTCGATCGGTGAGCTGACGGGCGTCCTCGACGACGGTCGGAGCGATCCGGAGGCCCGACGTGGCGTCGAGTCCGGGTTCCCGGCCGGGGGTGTGGCGGTGTTCGACCTCGCCGTGTCCTTCGCCGCCGTCGGGCCGGGCGCGGCGACGCTGAGGGACTTCAGGGTGCCCAGCGACTGAAGGGTCAGGCCCACGTCCGCCCCCGCTCATGCGGGACGAGGAAGCGCCGGGCGGAGGAGATGCGCCGAGGACCCGGTTACCAGCGCGGCGTGCCGCGGTCACCATGCACTTGGCCGTGACGTCCGGCCGTGCCGCCGAGTCCGCAATCGGTCCAGGAGTGGCCGTCGAGCGGAACAGCCAACGCTGACCGATCGCGCCGCCACGTCCCCCGGCGTGCCGATGCTGGATGACCGTCCCCCGAGGAGGTGCGAGCGTCCCACCTGTCGGCATCTGGGTGCGAGGCCGTCCGCCCCCTGGTGTCACAGGTTCGGCAGACCCGACGCTGATGCAGCAGGCCGTCGCTCCTCGGTGGGGCGCGGCATCGGCAGCCTGCCCGCATCCTCGCCCGCCCGTGGTGGGCCACGATGAGGGCGGCACCGAAGGCCGCGCCCGCAGCCCCCACTCGGAGGTGGCGACGCGGAGCGAGGAGGAGCGATGAGGACGAGTCGGCTGGTGCTCACCGGCGCCGCGGTCGGCACGATCGTGGGCACGGCGCGCGCGGACCTCAACGCCACCCATGTGTTCAACCCGGACTGGCCCCCGCACGCCCGCTTCCACGGCGCCGCCGGCTGGGGCACGGTCGCCGGCGCCCAACTGCTCGCGCTGTGGCTGCTGTGGCGACCGGCGTCCTCCACCGCCGAGCAGGACCTGGCGGCCAGGACCGCCGCGCTGCTGCCGGCGGTCGCGTGGGCGCCCTTCTTCGGCGCGCTGGCCACGCCCGGCACCGCGGTCGAGGACGAGCCCGGGCACCTACCGCGCGTGGCCGGCGTGCCGCTCAACCTGGTTCCCGCGACCCTCGTGCCGGCCGTGGCGGCCCTCGGCTACCTGCTGCACCGCCGGGGGCTGTAGCCCATCCACGCCGCGCCGGTCCGTCACCGCCGGAGCTCTGCAGTCCCGAAGTGTCCTCACTGCTGTGGCGGGCGACTGGCTCACCGCCGGTCCGGGAGCATCCGTAGCATGGCGCTCGCGTGCAACATCCGTGCAACATGCAGCGGCACAAAGGGGTCTCCAGGGGCCTCCTGCGAGTAGTGCCGGTCGCATGGTCAAGCGGCAGAGATGCAGGTCAGGCGGCAAATCGCCTGCTGGGAGGGCTCGCATAGCGGCCTAGTGCGGCGGTCTTGAAAACCGCTATGGGGTCACACCCATCGTGGGTTCGAATCCCACGCCCTCCGCTCCGTCCCGCCCTCCGGTGCTCCCCGGGCGGCGTCGTCAGACCCTGAACTGCGACACCAGCCGGGAGAGCTCGGCGGTCACCTCGGCCACCCCGTCGGCGGCCGACCGCGCCTGCAGGGCGTCCTGTTCGGTCTCGGTGCTCACCGTCGAGACGGTGACGACGGCGTCGGCGATCGACCCGGTGCCCTGGGCGGCCTCGGTGACCCCGCGCGACATCTCGCTGGTGGTCGCGGTCTGCTCCTCGACGGCGCTGGCGATCGTCGTCTGGTAGTCGCTGATCCGGGTGACGACCTCGTCGATGCGGGCGATCGCGGCCACGGCGCTGTCGGTGTCGCCCTGGATGGCCTGGATCCGGCGGGTGATGTCCTCGGTGGCCTTCGCCGTCTCCTGCGCGAGGTCCTTCACCTCGGTGGCCACCACGGCGAAGCCCTTGCCCGCCTCGCCGGCGCGGGCGGCCTCGATGGTGGCGTTGAGGGCCAGCAGGTTGGTCTGCTCGGCGATGCCCGTGATCACCCGCACCACCTCGCCGATGGCCCGGGACGAGTCGCCGAGCCGGGCCACGGTCTGCTTGGTCGACTGGGCGACACCCACCGCCTCGTCGGCGATCCGGGCCGCCTCGGAGGCGTTCGAGGCGATCTCGCGGATGCTCACGCCCATCTCCTCGGCCCCGGCGGCGACGGTCTGCACGTTGCGCGAGAGCTGCTCGGCGACGGCCGACACCTGCTGGGCCTGCGCGCTGGTCTGCTCGACCGACCCCGCGAGCCGCCCGGAGACGCCGGACATGCCCGCCGAGAGCTCCACCAGCGACCCCGATGCCCGGCCGATGCCCGTCACCGTCTCGGCCACCTTGGCCACGAAGCGGTTGAACGCCGCGCCGAGCCGGCCGATCTCGTCCGTGCGGGTCTCGTCCACCCGGGCGGTCAGGTCACCGTCGCCGTCGGCGATCTCCTCCATCCGCGAGCGCAGCGCGTCCAGCGGCGCGACGGTGCGGCGCGCGACGAGCAGGGTGGCGCCGGCGGCGAACAGGAGGGTGATCAGCGCGCCGACGAGGATCGTCGTCCGCAGCCGGTGGGCGTCGGTGAGGATCGCGTCCTCCGGGATCTCGATCAGCACCGCCCAGTACTGCCCGTTCCCGACCTCGATCGGCGCGGCCACGGAGACGGTGCGGCCCTGGTCGCCGTCGAGGGTGCGCTGCACGACCTCGCCGCGCTCCACGGCGGCCGCGGCGATCTCGGCCTCCGGGCCCGCGACGGCGGAACCGGCCTCGTCCCCCGGCCGGTTGCTGCCGACCACCAGCCCCTGCGACGACACCAGGCTCGCGGAGCCGACGTCGTACGGGCGGATGGCGCCCACCTGCTCCTGGATCGCGGCCAGCGGCACGTCGACGCCGGCGACGCCGATCGCCCGGCCGCCGACGGTGACGGGGGTGGCCAGCGAGGTGATGAGGACCTGCTCGCCGGCCACCTCGTAGAGGTAGGGCTCGATCGCCACCGACCGGCCGGTGTCCCGCGGGAGCAGGTAGTAGTCGCCCGCGCCGGGGGTCTCGTAGTCGACGAGGGCGGTCACCGCGATCGTGCCGCCGTCGCGGTACCAGTAGGGGACGTAACGGCCGCTCGCGTCGGTGCCCGCCGTGCCGGCGAAGGCCTGGTCGGACCCGTCGAAGGCCTGCGGCTCGAAGGCCGTCCAGGCCCCGACCAGCGCGGGGTCGGCGGCGAGCAGCCGCTTGAGCAGGGCGTCGGCGTAGGGGCGCTCGCCCCGCCGGCCCTCGGTCTGGGCGGCCAGTGCCTGCGCCAGGGACTCGGCGGTGCGGCGCTGCCGGCCGAGGGTGGCCTCGACCTGGTCGGCCTGCTCGACCGCCACCGCCGTGGCGTTGCGCAGGCCGTCCCGCTGCGCCTGGCCGGTGGCGAGGGTGGCGATCACGGCCACCAGCCCCGCCAGGGTGACGGTGAGGACGGTGACGATGCTGACCACGAGGCGGGTCTTGACGCTCACAGGACGCTCCCAGCAGGACGCGCGACAGAGGCTGTGCACCCTGTACATCGGCCGCCCGGGGGTGAGGTTGATCGCAGTCGGCCGCGAAGTGTCCGCGGCCGCCGTCGGGCGACACACCGGTCACAACACCGAGTCAACAGGGAGGTCATCGGGGGGCAACACGGCGTCGTCAGGCTCGCCGGGACGTCCAGGACGGCCCACGGGGGAGACGCGTGACCCAGAGCGAGCTCGACGAGAGCACCACCACCACCACCACCGCAGCGGTGCCGGCGGCCGGGCGCGGGACACCCTCACCCGACGCCGCGACCCGCGAGACCCTCGAGGACTACACGCTCCGGTTCGCCCCGCGCAGCTACCGGCGCTGGTCGACCGGCGTCGTCGCGGTCTCGGCCCTGGGCGGCATCGCCTACCTCGCCGACTTCGCCATCGGCGCCAACATCGGCATCAGCTACGGGACGACGAACGCGCTGTGGGGCATCGCCGTCTTCGCCGTCGTCGTGATCCTGACCGGCTTCCCGCTGGCCTACTACGCCGCTCGCTACAACCTCGACCTGGACCTGATCACCCGGGGCAGCGGCTTCGGCTACTACGGCTCGGTGGTCACCAACGTCGTCTTCGCGACGTTCACCTTCATCTTCTTCGCCCTCGAGGGCTCGATCATGGCCCAGGGCCTGCGGCTGGGCCTCGGCGTCCCGCTGTGGCTCGGCTACGCCGTCTCCACGCTGGTCGTCTTCCCGCTGGTCGTCTACGGCATGAAGGCGCTGTCCACCCTGCAGGTGTGGACGACGCCGCTGTGGCTGGTCCTGATGGTGGTGCCCTTCGCCTACCTGCTGATCAGCCACCCGGAGTCGGTGTCGGCCTTCTTCGCCTACCGGGGCGAGGACGGCACCGGCACGCCCGACGTCGGCTCGGTGCTGCTGGCCGCCGGGGTCTGCCTGTCGCTCATCGCGCAGATCGCCGAGCAGATCGACTACCTGCGCTTCATGCCGCCGAAGACGCCGGAGAACCGTCGCCGCTGGTGGACGGCGGTGCTGCTGGCCGGGCCGGGCTGGGTGCTGTTCGGCGCGGTCAAGCAGGTCATCGGCCTGTTCCTCGCCGTCTGGGTCATCGCGACCGTCGCCGACGGCGCCGCGGTGGCCAACCAGCCGGTGCACCAGTTCCTGGAGATCTACCGTGACCTGATGCCGGCCTGGCTGGCGCTGACCCTGGCCGTCGTCCTCGTGGTGATCAGCCAGGTGAAGATCAACGTCACCAACGCCTACTCCGGCTCGCTGGCCTGGACCAACAGCGTCACGCGGGTCACCGGGCGCTACCCGGGCCGGCTGGTGTTCCTCGGGGTCAACCTGGCCGTCGCGCTCGTGCTGATGGAGGCGGACATGTTCGCCTTCCTCAACACGATCCTCGGCTTCTACGCCAACTGCGGCATCGCCTGGATCGTCGTCGTGGCCACCGACATCGCCGTCAACAAGTACCTGCTCGGCCTCTCGCCGAAGCAGCCGGAGTTCCGCCGCGGCATGCTCTACGCGGTCAACCCGGTCGGCTTCGTCTCCATGCTGGTGGCCGCCGGGGTCTCGATCGCCTGCTTCTTCGGCGGGCTGGGCGCCACGCTGCAGCCGTTCTCGCCGCTGGTCGCCATCGGCCTGGCGTTCGTGCTGCCGCCGCTGCTGGCCGTGGCCACCCGGGGCCGCTGGTACCTGCGCCGCACCGACGACGGCATCGACCTCCCGATGCTCGACGAGCGCGGCAACCCCTCGGACGCCGTCCTGACCTGCCACGTGTGCCAGCAGGACTACGAGCGGCCCGACATGGCCACCTGCCCCACCCACGGTGCGCACGTCTGCTCGCTGTGCCTGTCCACCGACCGCGTCGGCGACCACGTGCTCCCCGCGCAGCGTTGACCTCAGCGCAGCGTTGACGCCAGCGCAGCGTCGACCTCAGCGCAGCGCTGACGTCAGCGCAGCGTGCGGGCCGCCGCGGCGAGGGTGCGGGCGGTGAGCCGGCCGTCGGCCAGGCCGAGGGCGACGACGTCGTCGAACACCGCCTGGTCGGCCGCGGCGGCACGGAAGGCGGCGTCCATCACCCGCGGCCACCGGCTCACCCACGACGCGGCCGAGGCCGACCGGTGGTGGGCGCCCAGCCGCCGCCGCAGCGCCCGCCGGTGCGCGGCACCCGCACCGGCCCCGGCGATCGCGGCCCACCCGGCCAGCGCCCCCGACAGGACGGCGTAGAAGATCCCCTCGCCGGTCATCGGGTTGATCAGCGACGCGGCGTCGCCGGCGAGCAGCACCCGCCCGTCGGGCTGGCGCGGGCGGCCGGTCGACAGCGGCAGCCGGTGCGCGCGCAGGCCCTCCGGTGCCACACCGGGCAGCAGCCGGTGCAGCCCCTCGACCAGCGCCGCGCGGGTGGCGCCGCCGCTGACCAGCTCGCCGTAGCCGACGTTGGCCCGCCCGTCGCCGAGCGGGAACGACCAGGCGTAGGCCGGCCAGCGCTGCTCGGTGGTCACCAGCACCTGCGTGCCGGCCTGCCCGGGCAGCTCCGGCGAGTAGCCGCGCAGCGCCACGGCCATCCGGTCGTCGCGGTTGCGGGGCAGGCCCAGCGCCCGGCGGACGACGGACTCCGCGCCGTCGGCCCCCACCAGCACCCCGGCCCGCAGCACCCCGTCGACGTCGACGCCGTCGGGCCCCGCGGTCACCGCGCGGACGGCGTGCCGGCGGAACCGCACGCCGCGGTCGAGCGCGGCGGCCAGCAGGCGGGCGTCGAACACCTCCCGCGGCACCACCGACGACGGCCGGGAGGTGGCCCGCTCGACCGTCACCCCGCCGGGCGAGCGCAGCGAGAGCCTGGGTGCGGGCGGGTAGCCGACGGTGAGCGCCGCGACGTCGACGCCGAGGCCGGCCAGCACGTCGAGCGCCTCGGGGGCGATGCCGTCGCCGCAGACCTTGTCGCGCGGGAAGTCCGCCCGGTCGAGCACGAGCACGGAGGCCCCGCCGCGGCGGGCGGACAGCGCCGCGGCCGCCCCCGCCGGGCCGCCGCCGACGACCACGACGTCCCAGCGCTCCACGACGGCGACGCTAGGCAGCCGCCCGGCGGGCGGCCAGCCGGGGCCGCCGGCCCGGTCCTGTCGGTGCCCGGGCGCAGGGTGCCGGCACCAGCCGAGAGGAGCCGCCCGTGTCCGCGTCCACCGACGAGCGCGAGGTCCTGCTGCGGGTGCTCGCCGACCAGCGCACCGCCGTCCGCACCGCCCTGCTCGGCCTGACCGAGGAGCAGGGGGCCGGGTCGCCGTAGCGGTCAGGGGCGGGGCGGGGCTCCGTCGGCCCACTTGCGCGGCGGGTGCTGGTAGCCGGCGACGAAGCCGAGCAGGCCCGCGGCGTCGGTCACCACGCCGAGCGCGTCGAGCCGGCGCTGCTCGAGGTAGCCGTCGTCGGCCATCCGCCGCAGCTGGCCGAGCAGCGGCTGCCAGAACCCGTCGACGTCGAGCAACGCCACCGGCTTGGCGTGCAGGCCGAGCATGCCCCAGGTCCAGGCCTCGAACAGCTCCTCGAGGGTGCCCGCGGCGCCGGGCAGCGCGACGAAGGCGTCGGCGAGCTCGGCCATCCGGGCCTTGCGCTCGTGCATGGAGCCCACGACCTCCAGCTGCGACAGCCCGGGGTGAGCGACCTCGTCGTCGAACAGGTGCTGCGGGATGACCCCGACCACCTCGCCCTTGGCGGCCAGCGCGGCGTCGGCGACGGTGCCCATCAGCCCGACGTGCCCGCCGCCGTAGACGACCCCGACCCCGGCCTCGGCCAGCCCGGTGGCCAGCGCCGCGGCCGCCTCCCGGTGGGTGCCGGGTCCCGGCCGGCTGCCGGTGAAGACGGCGATCCGCATGCGGGCACCGTAGGCACCCCGCTGCTCGGCCGCCCCCGCAGGAGGGTCCTCCCTCAGCCGCCGTGGTAGCGGTGCACCGGCTCGGCGATGCAGGCCGGCTTCTCGCTGCCCTCGCGCCCGATGACGGCGGAGAAGGTCAGCTGCAGCCCGCCGGTGACCTGCTCGACGTCCTTCAGCGTGGCGGTCAGCCGCACCCGCGAACCCACCGGCACCGGCGAGGGGAAGCGGACCCTGTTCAGGCCGTAGTTGACGCCCATCGCGGTGTCGGAGACCACGAGGACCTGCGCGAACAGCGGCACCAGCAGCGAGAGCGTGAGGTAGCCGTGCGCGATCGGCCCGCCGAAGGGCTCTCGGCCTTCGCCCGCTCGACGTCGACGTGGATCCACTGGTGGTCGCCCGTGGCGTCGGCGAAGGTGTCGACCCGGTCCTGGGTCACCTCGAACCAGTCGCTGGTGCCCAGCTCCTGCCCCACCAGGCCGGAGACCTCGGCCATCGTCGTCGTGGTGGTCACGGACCCTCCGTTCCTCGGCTGCTGCTCCGCGGCCGACCCTGCCAGTCGGGATCCGGCGGCTCGCGGGGCGATTGCGGTTCACTGGTCGGGTGCTGACCAGCGGGCTGACCCCCACCGACGGCTGGACGACCTGCGACCTCGGTCACCGGCACTGGGGCCGCGCGGGCGCCGCCGGCCTGCTGGTGCACCGCGACGGCGACGACGGCCCCGAGCTCCTGCTGCAGCACCGGGCGCTGTGGTCGCACCACGGCGGCACCTGGGGGACCCCGGGCGGCGCACTGCACCTCGGGGAGTCGCCCGAGCAGGGGGCGCTGCGGGAGGTCGAGGAGGAGCTGGGGCTGCCCGCCGCGGCCCTCCTGCTCGGCACCCGCTCGGTCGACGACCACGGCGGCTGGGCCTACACCACCGTGCTGGCCCGCCCGGCCGGCCCGCTCGACCCCGCCAAGCTGCGGCTGGACGGCGAGAGCACCGGGGTGGCCTGGGTGCCGCTGGCCGGGCTGCACCAGGTGACCCTGCACCCGGGCCTGGCCGCGTCGATGGACCGGCTCCGGCCCCTGCTCACCGCGTCGCCGGCGGCCTGACCGTCACCGTCAGCGCCCGGTGGTCGCCCACCGGCAGGTCGTGCGCGGCGGCACCGGTCCCGGCCAGCGCGTCGTCGAGGGCGAGCAGGTGGTCGAGCTGGGTGCGCGGCGCGCCCGCCGGGAAGCTGGCCTCGCTCACCAGCCGGGTGCCCCGCGCCAGCCGCGCCGGCAGCCCGCCGGGCAGATTGAGGTCGCCGGCCAGCACCACCGGGCCGGGCAGCGACGCCGCCCACCGTCGCAGCCGCCGCAGCTGCCGGATCGCCGTGGGCGGGGAGAACGACAGGTGGGTGGACACCACGGTGAGCCCGTCGAGGCAGGCGGCGACGGCGATCCGCGGCTCGTCGGGGACCCACCACAGCCGCGGCCGCCCGGTGCGCGGGTCGGGCGCCCGCACCGGCAGCCGCGCCCGCCCGGTGCCCAGCCCGAGCGACGCCCACCCCCGGACCGGACGGCGGCTGACCAGCGCGATGCCGTAGGCCGGCGCCGTGACCGGGGTGCCCGGCCCGCGCAGCGCGGCGGGGTCGGCGGCGGTCCAGGTGCCGCGGAAGGGGCTCGGGGTGCCGGTGAGCGTGGCGGCGGCGCGCCAGTCGGCCCCGCCCAGCGCGCCGGCGAGGACGGCGGCCTGGTCGGTGCCGCCGGACCGGGGCTGGCCGGCGTCGACCTCCTGGAGGGCGAGCACGTCGACGTCGAGGCCCTCGACCGCGTCGGCCAGCCGGGACGCCGTCAGGACCCGGCCGTCGGGGCCGCGGCCGGAGGCCAGGTTGAGGGTGCCCACGCGCAGGGCGGCGCCGTCGGGCACCCGCCCGACGCTACCGGCGGCCCCGCGCCACCGCCGTCCGTCCGCGGCCCGGGGCCCGGCGGCGGTCCGGCGTCCTCCCGCACCGGACGTCGTCCTCCCTCACCGCAGCGCGTCCTCCCGCACCGCGCACCGTGGGGGAGGACGCGCCACGATCAGGTCCCCTGATCATCGCCGCCCCCCTGCACCCGCCCATCGCCCCCTGCCGCGCGGCCAGGCCGGTCGGGGCGGGCGCGGCTAGGTTGCTGGCATGAGCGCCCGCGACGACGTCTCGGAGATCTTCGACAGCGCGGCGTGGCGGCCCGTCGAGGGCCTGGAGTTCACCGACGTCACCTACCACCGCGCCGTCGACGCCGGCGTCGTGCGCATCGCCTTCGACCGGCCCGAGGTCCGCAACGCCTTCCGCCCGCAGACGGTCGACGAGCTGATCACCGCCCTCGAACACGCCCGGCTGTCCACCGACGTCGGCTGCGTGCTGCTCACCGGCAACGGGCCCAGCCCGCGCGACGGCGGCTGGGCGTTCTGCTCCGGCGGCGACCAGCGCGTGCGCGGGCGCCACGGCTACGAGCACGAGAAGGGGCGCACCAGCGGCCGGCTGCACGTGCTCGAGGTGCAGCGGCTCATCCGGTTCATGCCCAAGGTCGTCGTCTGCGTCGTCCCCGGCTGGGCGGCCGGCGGCGGGCACAGCCTGCACGTCGTCTCCGACCTCACCCTGGCCAGCGCCGAGCACGGGCGGTTCAAGCAGACCGACGCCGACGTGGGCAGCTTCGACGGCGGTTTCGGCTCGGCCTACCTCGCCCGGCAGGTCGGCCAGAAGTTCGCCCGCGAGGTCTTCTTCCTCGGCGAGGAGTACTCCGCCGCCGACGCGCACCGCATGGGCATGGTCAACCGCGTCGTCCCGCACACCGAGCTGGAGGCCACGGCGCTGGACTGGGGACGGCGGATCGTGGCCAAGAGCCCGACGGCGCAGCGGATGCTCAAGTACTCGTTCAACCTGATCGACGACGGCCTGGTCGGTCAGCAGCTGTTCGCCGGGGAGACCACCCGGCTCGCCTACGCGGCCGAGGAGGCCGTGGAGGGGCGGGACGCCTTCCTGGAGAAGCGCGACCCCGACTTCTCCCGGTTCCCCTGGCACGTCTGACGACCGGCACGATCTGCGCCGACGGTACCGGCGTCGTGGCCCCTTCCGGGCCCCGGCGCGAGCTCGCGAGTGACGGGGAGAAGGGGGTCCTTCCGATGATCGTCGAGGTGGTGACGGGCGCTGACGAGCGTCCGGAGGTCCGGGTGGTCGACGTCGACGACCTCGCGCGGCTGCACCTGGCCCTGGGGCAGGTCACCGACGAGGAGGCCGACGAGGCGCTGCGCGCGGCCGGCCTGGGACGGCTGGAGGACGGGGAGTCCGGCGTCCTGGACGCCGCGGCGCTGCGGGCCGCCGCCGAGGCCCAGGCCGGGTCGCCGGCCGGGGCGGACGACTGGGGCCGCCGCTGGGAGGGCCTGCTGGCGACGGCCCGGGACCGCGGCTGGACCGCCGACGACGGCGCCGGTCTGAAGGTGCACGTCGAGAGCGCGGCGGGTGCCTGAGACCGGGGGCCGTGGTGAGCCCTGGAGTGAACGATGCGCCGGGATCGTTGTGGTGACTCCAATGACGCGTCAGTATGTGGGTGTGCACAACCTGATGACGCACGAACGGTCCGGCCCGTGAGCGGCACTCCGGGGCGTCCGCTGAGCTCCGAGCTGTCCGAGCAACTGGTCGCGGTCGCCGTCGACATCCTCGCCGAGGAGGGCTGGGGACGGCTCAACAGCGACCGCGTCGCCGCCCGTGCCCGTGCGGGCAAGGCCGGCATCTACCGGCGCTGGCCGTCGATGTCGGCACTGGCGCGCTCGGCCGTCGCGCGCTTCACCCTGGTCGGGGTGCCCGAGGACGAGGGGTCGGTGCGCGGTGACCTGACCGCCCTGGTCGCGTCCTGGCGGCGGCCGCTGACGCGTGAGGAGCGCGCCGTCGCCAGCATCGTCGGTGCCGCCCGGCACGACGAGGACCTCCGGGCCGGGCTCGACGCCGCGCTGGTGCACCCGCTCACCGAGGCCGTCGACGAGCTCGGCAAGCGCTGGGCCGACCGCGACGAGGAGGTGCTGGCCGAGCGGCTGGCCCTGCTCCGCTCGGTGCTCGAGGCCTTCTGGTGGCAGCGGCTGACCGCCGCGGGCGACGGCGCGATGGTGGCCGAGCACGTCGAGCAGGTGGTCGACGACATCCTGCTGCCGATCGTGGCCCCGGCCGCGGAGCCCGCCCGCCGCTGAGTGGCCCGGCTCCCCGAGCGCGCGCCCCGAGGGGCGTGCGCTCCCGTCCCGTGCCCGCGGCCGGCCCGCCCGGCACTCCTCAGCAGGCCCGCAGCACCTCCGCCGCGACCGGGGGGCGGCCGCGGACGAACTGCTCCGTCACGTCGGCCTCGAGGCGCACGAACAGCCGCGCGGCCAGCTCCCGGGCCGCCGCGGCCAGCCCCGGGACGTCCTCCGGGGCGGGCAGGGGGTCGCGCGGCTCGGTGACCAGCACCCGCGTGGTGGCGATCCAGGTGGCCGCCACCAGGCCGGCGGTCACCTCCGGGCGGACCGGGCGCGGCTCCTCGGCGCCGCGACCGGTCCAGGCCTCCAGCAGCGCGGCCCGCAGCCGCCGCTCGGTCTCGTGGACCAGCTCGCGCTCGGCGGACTGCAGCCCCGGCGAGGAGCCCATCACGGTCACGAGGCGGCGCCCCTCCGGGGTGGCCAGCCCCTCGACGTGGTCGGCGACGGCCGCGACCAGGTGCTCACGCAGGGCCCGGAGGGCCGGCACCCCGGCCGGCCGCTCCCGGACCGCGGTCTCCGGGCCGACCACCCACGGCGTCCGCTCGGACCAGTAGAGCTCCTCCTTGGTGGCGAAGTGGTTGAAGACCGTCTGCACCGCCACGTCGGCCGCGGCCGCGACGTCGACGATCGTTACGCCGTCGAAGCCGCGTTCGGCGAACAGGCGCTGCGCCGTCTCCCGGACGTGTGCGCGGGTGAGGGCCTTCTTCTGGGCCCGCCGGGACTGCTCACTCACGGTCGGGAGGTTAGCAACGCTGAGTACGTGCCCCGACGGATCCGGAACGACGTCGGCCGCAGCCCCGTGAGGGCCGGCCGGTCCGGGGCGCGGTTCGCCCGCATCGGCGCGGGGCAGAGGGCCCCGCGTGAGCTCACCCCTCGTCGCGGTCCTCGACGTCGACGGCACGCTCGTCGACACCAACTACCAGCACGCGCTGGCCTGGTACCGGGCGTTCCGGTCGCTGGGGGAGACCTTCCCCGTCTGGCGCATCCACCGGCTCATCGGCATGGGCGGTGACCAGCTGGTGTCGGCGATCGGCGGGGACGAGCTGGAGGAGCGGATCGGCGACGAGGCGCGCGAGCGCTGGGTGGCCGAGGTCGACCCGATGATCGGGGAGGTCGCGCCCCTGCCCGGCGCCCGTGACCTGCTCGCCGGGCTGCGCGAGCGCGGGCACCGGGTGGTGCTGGCCAGCTCGGGCAAGCCCCACCACGTCGACCACTACCTCGACCTGCTCGACGCCCGCGACGTCGCCCAGGCCTGGACGACGAGCGGCGACGTCGAGGCGACCAAGCCGGCGCCGGACCTGCTGCAGGTGGCGCTGCGCAAGCTGGGGGAGCCCGAGGACGCGGCCAGCGTGCTGGTGGGCGACTCGGTGTGGGACGTGGAGGCGGCGAAGAACGCCGGCATGCCCGCGGTCGTCGTGCGCTCGGGCGGCTTCGGCGACGACGAGCTGCGCGACGCCGGGGCCGTGGCCCTCTTCGACACCCCCGGCGACCTGCTCGCCGGCATCGACGGCACGCCGCTGCGGTGACCCTGCGGGTCGGCCTCGTCGGCGCCGGCGGGGTGGGCGCCCGCCACGGCCGCACGCTGCGCGCCCTCGCCGGCGTCGAGCTCGTGGGCGTGGCCGACGCCGTCCCCGCCGCCGCGGCCGCACTGGCCGGCGAGCTCGGGGTGCCCGCCGTCGGCGACGTCGGCCGGCTGCTCGCCGCGGGCCCGGACGCCGTCTGGCTGTGCGTGCCGCCGTTCGCCCACGGCGAGCTGGAGCAGGCGGTGCTGCGGGCCGGGCTGCCGCTGTTCGTGGAGAAGCCGCTGGGCGCCGGGCTCGCCGTCGCCGAGGAGGTCGCCGCCGCCGTCGCCGCGGCCGGGGTCCCGACGGCGACCGGCTACCACTGGCGGCACCTGGACACCGTCGCCACCGCCCGCGCGGTGTGCGCCGCCAGCCCACCGCGGCTGGTCGCGGCCACCTGGCTCGACAGGGTGCCGCCGCCGGCGTGGTGGGCGCGCGCCGGCCGGTCCGGCGGCCAGGTGGTCGAGCAGGCCACCCACGTGCTCGACCTCGCCCGCCTGCTGGCCGGGGAGGTCGTGGAGGTGCAGGCGGTCGCGGCGCCGTCATCGGCGGAGGGCCGAGACGTCGACGACGCGACCGCCGCGCTGCTGCGGTTCGCCTCCGGCGCGGTCGGCACGCTCACCGCGGCCTGCCCGCAGCCGGCGAAGACCCGCGCCGGCATCGAGCTGTCCTGCGCCGGCGCGGCCGTCGAGCTGACCGAGACGTCGCTGACGGTGACCACGGCGGCCGGTACCGAGCACTCCGAGCCCGCGGTCGACGCCCGCACCGCCGTGGACCGGGCCTTCGTCGACCTGCTGGTCACCGGCGCCCGCGCCGAGGGGCTGGTCGACTACGGCGAGGCGCTGCGCACCCACCGGCTGGCCGTCGCGGTCGCCGAGTCCGCCCGCACCGGCAGGCCCGTGCGCCCCTGACCCGCCCGCCGCAGCACCTCGGCGTAGACCTCCTCGTAGGCCCCGGCCATCACCGCGGGGGCGAACCGCCGCCGCGCCTCGCGCGCGCACTCCCGCGGGTCGATCCCGCCGATGCGGGCCAGCGCCGCGAGGAGGCCCGCCTCGTCGTCGGCCAGCAGCCCGGTGCGGCCGTCGTCGACCAGCGAGGGCAGGCAGCCGCGGGCCGTGGCGACCACCGGCGTCCCCGCGGCGAGCGCCTCGCACACCGCCGTCCCGCCGGGCTCCTCCCAGCGGACCGGGAACAGCGCCGCCCGCGCGCGCCGCAGCAGCTCGGCCTTGCGCGCGCCGCTGACGCTGCCCACCCAGCGCGCCCGCTCCCCGTCGAGCAGCGGGTCGACGCACTCGAGGAACCACGCGACGTCGGGGTGGGCCAGGGCCGGGTGCCCCGGCACGGCCAGGGCGGCGTCCAGCGCGGCCCGGTCAGGCAGCGGGCCGACCGGGCCGGCCAGGACCAGCGGGACGCCCGCGGCGCGGCAGACGCGCACCGCGGTGTCGGTGCCCTTGAGCTCGCAGAGCCGCGACAGCACGAGGACGGCGTCGTCGCGGTCCTCGCGCGGCAGCGGCGGCGGCCCGTCGACGGGCACCGCCAGCGGGACGGCGGCCAGCGTCTGCCGGCGCAGCCGGGCCGGGCCGCGGGCCACCTGGCTCGCGGAGACGCCCGCGAAGAAGACGCGGCCCCGCCCGTCGAAGCGCTCGTAGAACTCGGCGTTGCGGCGCAGGTCCCAGTGCAGGGTCTGCAGCACCGGCGGGCCGGCCGGTCCCAGCGCGCCCAGCAGCGCCGGGCCGGCCACCTCGAGGTGGGTGTGCACCAGGTCGTAGGGCCGCCCGGCCTGCGCGGCCGCGGTCACGGCGTCCACCACGGCCAGCGCGTGGGCGTGCGCCACCCCCACGACGTGGGGGTAGGGCGCGCCGAGGGAGTCGAAGCGGCCGGTGGGGAAGGCGCTGACCAGGCCGTCGGCGGGCAGCGTCGAGTCGCCGGAGGCGGCCAGGACGACGATGTGCCCGCGGGCGCGCAGCTCGGTGGTCAGCGTGGCGACCACGTTCTCCACGCCGCCGTAGCCCTCCGGCGGGACGGGCAGCCAGGGGCCGGCGTCCATCAGCAGCCTCACGGCCGGCTCCCGCGCCGGCCCTCGGCCGCCCGCACGGTGCGCAGCGGTGGTCGTTCGGTGACGCCGACGTCCCAGCTCACCGCCTCCACGCCGTCGGCGGTGCGCAGGAACTGCACGAGCTGGGCGCCCGGGACGGCGACGCCGGGCCGGCGGACCAGCGCCGTCTGCAGGATCTGCCCGGCCATGCGGCCGAGCGCCGCGTCGGACTGGTGGCTGTGGCGGCGGGTGCCGAGGTCGACCTGCGCCAGCGCGTCGACGCCGGCCAGCCCGGCCAGGTCGACCAGCAGGCCCAGCTCGACGCCGTAGCCGGACACGAACGGCACCTGCTCGAGCAGCTCGCGGCGGCCGGCGTACTCCCCCGACAGCGGCTGGACGAACCCGGCCAGCTCCGGCCAGAACGCGTTGAGCAGCGGCCGGGCCACCAGCTCGGTGACCCGGCCGCCGCCGGAGGGGACGACGCCCTCGGCGGTGGTCAGCGGGCGGTCGTAGAGCGCCTTGACGTAGCCGATGTCCGGGTCGCCGAGCAGCGGCCCGAGCAGGCCGACGACGAACTGCGGGTCGAAGCCGACCAGGTCGGCGTCGACGAAGACCACGAGGTCGCCGGTGGTGGCCGCCAGCCCCTTCCACAGCGCCTCGCCCTTGCCCGCCACCCTGCCGTGCGCGGGCAGGACCGTGGCGACGTCGACGACCCGGGCCCCGGCCGCCGCGGCGACCGCGGCGGTGCGGTCGGCCGACCCGCTGTCGACGACGACCACCTCGTCGACCAGCGGCGCGCCCAGCACCAGGGTCTCCTGGATGGCGGTGACGATCGCCCCGACGGTGGCCTCCTCGTCGAGCGCCGGGAGCACCACGCTGACCGTGGTGCCCTGCGCGCGCCGGGCCTCGGCCAGGGCGGGGGCGGACCACGAGGTGGCGGAGAAGGTGCGCCGGCGCAGCCAGCGGCGGACGTCAGGGTGCACTGCTCGCTCCCACGGTCGGGTGCCGGCACCACCGCTCGGCACGGGACCCCCGTCGCGCCAGCATGCCGCACGCGCCGCGTCCGCCGCGTGCCCTGCCCGTCCGCGTCCGCCCTGGTCGACGGCGGGGTGCCCGGCGAGCCGCCCCCCGGCGCTCCCGCGCCCGGCCGCCGGCGCGGGGTCGCGGCCGGCCGGCCGCCGGACCTCAGACGGCGCCGGCGCGGCTCGCCCGGTACTCGGCGACGGTGTCCATCGGCGGCCGCTCGTCGACCGCGACCGGCGTGCTGACCGGCACGGGACCGGCGCCGCCGCTGCGGAACTGGGTGAGCAGCCCGCCGCGCTCCGTTGGGCCCGCCGGCGTGCGAGACAGCACGGCCGACACCACCTGCCCGGCCATCCGGCCGAGCGCCTCCTGGTCCTGCGAGGTGTGCCGGCGGACGCCGAGGTCCACCTGCGCGAGTCCGGACAGGCCCAGCAGCCCCAGCAGGTCGACCAGCAGGCCGACCTCGACGCCGTACCCGGACAGGAACGGCACCCGCTCCAGCGCCGAGCGGCGGCCGGCGTACTCCCCGCCCAGCGGCTGGACGAACCCGGCCAGCTCCGGCCACAGCGCGTTGAGCAGCGGCCGGGCGGTCAGCTCGGTGACCCGGCCGCCTCCGGTGGGGGAGGTGTGCCCGGCGAGTTCCAGCGGCCGGGTGTAGCAGCCCTTGACGTAGCCGACCTGCGGATCGGTGAGCAGCGGTGCCAGCAGGCCGGGCACGTAGTGGCCGACGTCGCCGAGCAGGTCGGCGTCCAGGAAGACCAGCAGGTCGCCGGTGGTGGCCGCCAGCGACTTCCACAGCGCCTCGCCCTTGCCCGGCCGGGTCCCCCAGCCGGGCAGGACGTCGGCGCTGGCGACGACGCCGGCCCCGGCGGCCCGCGCGACCCCGGCGGTGCGGTCGGTGGAGTCGGAGTCCACGACGAGCACCTCGTCGACCAGCGGGACCTGCCGCACCCACCGCTCGACCAGGTCCCCGACGAGCCGGCCGACCGTGGCCTCCTCGTCGCGCGCGGGGAGCACGACGCTCACCACGGAGCCGGTCCGGCGCTTGGCCCGCAGCAGACCCGCGAGGTCGAGGTCGGCGAGGGAACGGGCGCGGGACGTGCGGCCGGTGAACCAGGCGCGGGCGTCGGGTCGCATCGGTCCACTGTCGGGGACGCCCGGGCGGGCCCGCCACGGTGGGCGGGTGGTGTTCACGGTCCCGTGGCCGGGGGTTCGCGGCCGGCGGTCACACGTGGCTGGGGTCGGCCGCCCGCAGCGCGGCCGGGCTGTCGGCCCCGACGGCCGCGCCCGCGCCGTCGGGCTCGGGGTGGCCGAGCTCGGTCAGCCAGCCGCGCAGCACCCGGTGCAGGTGCTCGGCGCCGACGATCTCGCCGGGGGCGCGCAGCTGCCGCGGATGGGCGAGGAAGCCGCGCTGCTGCGGGCCGCCGAGCCCGCCGTGCGAGCCGACGTGCGGCTCGAAGGGCGAGGCCTCGTCGGTCTCGGGGTCGTAGCGGCTGTTGATCATCACGTCGGGGCAGTGCGGGAAGGCCGACACGCGGGCCACCAGCGCCGCGGCGTGCTCGCCGTAGGGCGCCAGCGGGTCCTCGCCGAGCACCTCGCCGGTGGCCAGGCGGTGCACGCCGTCGCGGCCGAGCACGACCGGTCCCTGCTCCTCGGAGTGCACCAGCAGGAAGCCGACGCCGTCGTGGTCGACCAGGGCGGGCAGCAGGTCGGGCCAGTGGTGCTCGATCTCCTCCAGCGGCACCCGGCCCGGCAGGTCGGCGAACGAGACGTTCGCGGTGTGCCCGGAGACGGTGACCACCACCCCCGGTGCCACCCGGGCGACGCGGCCGGGCTGCCCCGACGGCGTCCGGTGCCGGTGCTCGCCGGCGCCGGCGGTCTCCACCCGTTCGCGCAGCCGGCGGGCTATCACACCGGGCCCGGACGCGGCCTCGGCCAACGCGGAGGCCACCTGCCAGCCCTCGGCCGGGCGGCGGCTGTCGCGGGGCTCCCCGCTGCGCTGCCCCGGCAGCGGGGAGCCGCCGCAGTGCCGCCCGACGAAGGCCTCGATGGTCTCGCCGAACCGCTGCGCGAACGCCTCGCCCTGCGTCTGGCCGTGGTCGGAGAGCAGCACCAGGTGGTACGGGCGGGGCGCGAGCTGGGCGGCGCGGGCCAGCCGGCCGATCTGCTGGTCGATGCTGCGCAGCACCGCGAGGGTGTCGAAGCGCTCGACGCCGCTGTGGTGGGCGACCTCGTCGTAGCCGAGGAAGTCGGCGTACACGGCCGGCCGCCCGGCCAGCATGTCCTCCACGATCGCGGCGACCACGACGTCGCGGGCGATGACCGTCGTCCCCGGCCGGGCCAGCGGGTAGAGGCCGCCGCGGCTGACCCGCGGGCGGACGTCGGCCCGGCGCTGCCGGGCGGCGGCGGCGAGCTCGCGGCCGACGTCGGCGAGCGAGGTCCCGAGCGTGCGGACGGCGTTCACCGGGTTGGCGAAGTAGGCGTAGTAGCCCGCCCCCACCCGGTCGCGGCGCCGTCCGGTCCGCCGCGGCGCCACCAGCGGCAGCGAGCTCATGGTCAGGCTGAGGAAGGGCGCGTCGCCGCTGAACAGGTTGCCGCGGCTGGCGCCGCCGCCGGCGAGCAGCCCGCGGCCGTCGGAGTGCCGCCGCTCCACCTCGGCGGCGTCGGCGGGGTGCGACACCGCGACGACGTGGTCGCGGTCCTTCTCGTACCAGCGGAACCCGACGACGTCGTGGTTGGAGCCGTGCAGGATGCCGCACACCGAGGCGCCGGTCTGCGAGCTCCAGTCGGTGTGCCACCAGGTCAGCGCGTGGCTGCCCGAGCGCAGCCAGGCGGCGAGCGTGGGCATCGACCCGTCGCGCACGGCACGGCGGGCGACGTCGGCGCCGAGGCCGTCGATCTGCAGGAAGACCACCCCGGGCGGGCACGGCCGCAGGGCCGCGGCGGTGCCGGCGCGGCGCCGGGCGCGGCGGAAGAAGACCTCGTCCTCGTCGATGGCCAGCGCGCTGCTCACCACCGCCGTCACCGCGGCCATGGCGATGACGACCAGCACGCCGGTGCGCAGGTCGGCCACGACCACGCCGGGGACGGCGAAGGAGACGGCCAGCACCGCCGCCCCCAGCAGCAGGAAGCTGCCCAGGCCCAGGGTGAACACCGCGACGGGCAGGACCACCCGCAGGACCAGCGGCCACACCACCCCGGCAAGCAGGCCGAGCAGCAGCGCGGCCAGCGGCGGCTGCCACCACCCGCCCATGGCGAAGCCGTCGAGCCAGCGGTCGAGGACGACGAGGGCCAGCGTGGTCAGCAGCCAGGTGAGCAGCACGCGCGCCGTCGCCCGGCCGCGGCCGAGCACCCGGCCACCGGAGCCGCCGTCGGAGGACCGGCTCACGCCGGGCCGCACGGTGTCGGGCGGGACGCCCGGCCCGGCTCCGGCGTGGGGCGGCGTCGCCGGTGCGCACCCACCAGGTTGAGCACCGCGCCGACGACCAGGACGAGGACGGTGGCCACCAGGGTGGCCACCAGCGGGTTGTCGAAGACGCCGCCGCTCACCACGCCGAGCAGCGCGTAGGCGACCGCCCACAGCGCGGCGGCCAGCAGGGACGCCGGCAGCAGCCGCCGCCACGGGTAGGCGAGGGCGCCCGCCGCGAGCAGCACCGGGATCCGCCCGGCGGGCAGCAGCCGGCCGATGACGACGAGCTGCCAGCCGTGCCGGCGGAACTGCTCGCGCACCTCCTCGATGCGGTCGGCGTGCTGGCCGCGGGCCACCCAGCGCACCGCCGCCGGCCCGCCGGAGCGGCAGACGGCGAAGGTGACGACGTCGCCCAGCCACGCGCCGAGCGTCGACAGCAGGAGGACCAGCACCAGGTCGAGCCGGTCGCTGCTGGTGGCCAGGGCCGCGGCCGCGCCGACCACCGCCCCGGTGGGCACGACCGGCACCACCGAGCCGAGCAGGACCCCGCCGAAGACGACCGGGTAGCCGAGCGAGGAGCCGTCCGTCCAGCCCGAGGCCAGGGTGGCGCTCACGGCGCACCCGCCGCGGCGGGCAGCGCGATCCGCTCGCCGAGCCCGGGCACGAGGACGGAGGTGGGCAGGCCCCGGGCGGCGACCGCGGCGGCGAAGGCGCGCGGCGGGTCGGTCAGCAGCCGGCGGTACCGCGCGGCCAGCCCGGGCAGCCGCGTCCCGCCCGGGACGGTGAGCGTGCCCCAGTGCACCGGCACGGCGACCGCCGGGCGCACCCGCGCCACCGCCTCGGCCGCCCGCCGGGGGTCGAGGTGGCCCGGACCGAGCGTGGGGCCCCAGCCCCACACCGGCACCAGCGAGACGTCGATGGGGCCGCCGTCGACGCCACGCTCGCCGATCCCGGTCATGCCGTCGTGGAGGTCGGTGTCGCCGAGGGCGTGGACGGTGCGCCCGTCACCCTCGATCAGGTGCCCGACGGCGGCGGTGTCGGGACCGTGCCGGAGCCGCGGACCCCACCGGTGCCCGCTGTGCACCGCGGGGACGGCGGTCACCCGCAGCCCGCCGTGCACCAGCGACTCACCCGGCGCCAGCTCGTCGACCCAGCGCACGCCGCGCGACCGCAGCCAGCCGGCCGCCCCGCGCGGGACGACGACGCGCGCGCCGGGGTCGAGCAGCCGCAGCGAGGGCAGGTGCAGGTGGTCGCCGTGCAGGTGGCTGACCAGCACGAGGTCGACGCCGGCCCACGACGCCGGGGGCGGCAGCGGGACGACCCGGCGCAGCGGCCCGACCGCGCGGGTGAGCACGGGGTCGGTGAGCACGGTGCTGCCCGCCAGCTCGACGCGGACCGTCGAGTGGCCCAGCCAGCGCAGTCCGATCCCGCCCACCGGACCAGTATCGACCCGGGCACCGACGGCCCCGGGCCGTCGTCCCCCGTCCGGGACGCCGGGGCGTTCCGGGTGCGGCCCGGCCCGGCGGGTCCCACCATCGCTGCCATGACCTCAGCGGGAGAAGACCCGGGGTTGTCGCGACCGGGGACAGAGCTGTCGGGGGAGCTGCGCCGCATGGCGCTGCACCTGGAGACCGCCGCGGTGCTGGAGCTCAAGGCCGCGCGGGCCGAGCCCCGGCAGCGCGCGGTGCTCAGACGACGCGCCGAGCAGCGCCGCCGGGAGGCGGCGCGGCTGCGCGAGCGGCTGGCCGCGTGCGGCGTCGCCCTGCCCCCGCGGACACCGCGGGCCGCGGCGCCGTAGGGGCCCCGGGCACCTCCGGGGTAGCTGGGCGTCGGCGTGTCCGCTCCCGGGGCGTTCCGCGCGGTCCGGGGGTCCTGCAGCCGCCGGGGAGCCCGAGGAGCGCCCCAGGAGGAGCCCGGTCGACGTCCGCCGGGTGGGACCGGACGATCCCGTCCGGCACCGGCCGGTGCCGTCCGCGCGCAAGATCGTGCCGGGAGTGGCACAGTTCACGCCGTGAAGACCTGGCTCGACGCCTGGCCGGTGTTCCGGCAGCTGACCGGCCCCGACCCCCTCGGCCGCGGCGCGGCCGCGCGCAGCAAGGCGACGGAGGGCGTGGTGAGCCGCACGGCCACCGCCGACCGCGTCGTGCGCAGCGTGTGCCCGTACTGCGCGGTGGGGTGCGGCCAGCGGATCTACGTCAAGGACGAGCAGATCGTCCAGATCGAGGGCGACCCGGACTCGCCGATCAGCCGCGGCCGGCTGTGCCCCAAGGGCAGCGCCAGCAAGCAGCTGGTCACCAGCCCGACCCGCGTGACGACGGTGAAGTACCGCCGTCCGTTCGGGACCGAGTGGGAGGACCTCGACCTCGACACGGCGATGCACATGATCGCCGACCGCGTCCTCGAGGCCCGCCGCAAGGGCTGGCAGGACGAGAACGACGGCAAGCGCGTGAACCGCACCATGGGGTTGGCGAGCCTCGGAGGGGCGACCCTCGACAACGAGGAGAACTACCTCATGAAGAAGCTCTACAGCGCCATGGGCGCGATCCAGATCGAGAACCAGGCGCGCATATAGCACTCCGCCACGGTGCCCGGTCTGGGTGCCTCGTTCGGTCGTGGCGGCGCCACGAACTCCCAGGAAGACCTCGCGAACTCCGACTGCATCGTCATCGAGGGTTCGAACATGGCCGAGTGCCACCCGGTGGGTTTCCAGTGGGTGAGTGAGGCCAAGGCGCGCGGGGCGAAGATCGTCCACGTCGACCCGCGGTTCACCCGCACCAGCGCGATCGCCGACCTGCACGTGCCGCTGCGCATCGGCACCGACATCGCCTTCCTCGGCGGGCTGATCCGCTACGTGCTCGACAACGACCTGTACTTCAAGGAGTACGTCGTCGCCTACACCAACGCCGCGGCGCTGGTGGGCGAGTCCTACGTCGACTCCGAGGACCTCGACGGCCTGTTCTCCGGCTTCGACCCGGAGAACAACCAGTACGACGAGGCCAGCTGGCAGTACGAGTTCGAGGAGCCGCCGCACTCCGGCTCCGACGACCCGGCCGGCGCCGCCGAGCAGGACCGCCGGGAGCAGCACCCGGAGGTCAAGAAGACCGACCACGCCCAGGCGTCGGGCAGCGGCGGCCCGCCGATCGCGGCCAAGCCCAAGCGCGACGAGACGCTGCAGCACCCGCGCTCGGTCTTCCAGATCCTCAAGCGGCACTTCGACCGCTACACGCCGGAGATGGTGGCCGAGGTCTGCGGCGTCGAGCCGGAGGTGTTCCTGCAGGTCGCCCGCTGGGTGACCGAGAACAGCGGCCGCGACCGGACGACGGCGTGGGTGTACTCGGTGGGCTGGACGCAGCACAGCGTCGGCGCGCAGTACATCCGCACCTGCTCGATCCTGCAGACGCTGCTGGGCAACATCGGCCGTCCCGGCGGCGGCATCCTGGCGCTGCGCGGGCACGCCAGCATCCAGGGCTCGACCGACGTCCCGACGCTGTACAACCTGCTGCCGGGCTACCTGCCCATGCCGCACGCGCTGCAGCACGGGAGCCTCGACGAGTACTGCGCCGACGCGGCCGGCAAGGCCGGGTTCTGGGGCAACAAGCGGGCCTACACGGTCAGCCTGCTCAAGGCCTGGTGGGGCGAGGCCGCGACGCCGGAGAACGACTTCTGCTTCGACCACCTGCCGAAGATCGACGGCGACCACAGCTCCTACCGCACGATCGCCGACATGATCCAGGGCAAGGTCTCCGGCTACTTCCTGGTGGGGGAGAACCCGACGGTCGGGCACCCCAACGGGCGGATGAACCGCTTCGGGCTGGCCAACCTCGACTGGCTGGTCGTCCGCGACCTGCAGATGATCGAGTCGGCGACCTTCTGGAAGGAGTCACCGGAGATCGAGACCGGGGAGCTGGCGCCCGAGACGATCGGCACCGAGGTCTTCTTCATGCCCGCGGCGACGCACGCGGAGAAGGAGGGGACCTTCACCCAGACGCAGCGGCTGCTGCAGTGGCGGCACAAGGCCGTCGAGCCGCCGAACGACGCCAAGAGCGACCTGTGGTTCTACTTCCACCTCGGTCGCATCCTGCGCGAGCGGCTGGCCGACTCCACCGACCCGCGCGACCGCCCGCTGCTCGACCTCACCTGGGACTACCCGACCCACGGGCACGACCAGGAGCCGAGCGCCGAGGCCGTCCTGCGGGAGATCAACGGCGTCGGTCCCGACGGGCGCGCGGTGTCGGGCTACCTCGACCTCAAGGACGACGGCTCCACGACGTGCGGCTGCTGGATCTACTCCGGCGTCTACGCCGACGAGGTCAACCAGTCCGCGCGCCGCAAGCCCGGCCGCGAGCAGGGTCCGGTGGCCTCCGAGTGGGGCTGGGCCTGGCCGTACAACCGGCGGATCCTCTACAACCGCGCGTCGGCCGACCCCGACGGCAAGCCGTGGAGCGAGCGCAAGAAGTACGTGTACTGGGACGAGGAGGCCGGTCGCTGGACCGGCCCGGACAACCCGGACTTCGAGGCGACCAAGCGGCCGGACTACGTCCCGCCGGAGGGCGCCAAGGCGCAGGACGCGATCGGCGGGGCCGACCCGTTCGTCATGCAGGGTGACGGCAAGGCGTGGCTGTTCGCGCCGGCGGGCGTGGTCGACGGCCCGCTGCCGACGCACTACGAGCCGGCCGAGTCCGTCGTCGAGAACGCCCTGTACAAGCAGCAGGCCAACCCGACGCTGGAGCACATCGAGGGGCCGTGGAACCGGGAGAACCCGCCGCTGTCGGACGTCTTCCCGTTCCAGGTGACCACCTACCGGCTCACCGAGCACCACACCGCCGGCGGGATGAGCCGCACGCTGCCCTACCTCTCGGAGCTGCAACCGGAGTTCTTCGTCGAGGTCAGCCCGGAGCTCGCCGAGCTGCGCGGCCTGACCAACGGCGAGTTCGCCACGCTGGTCAGCTCGCGGACGGCGATCGAGGCGAAGGTGCTGGTCACTGAGCGGATCCGGCCGATCCGGCTCCGCGACGGCCAGGTCGTGCACCAGATCGGGATGCCCTACCACTGGTCCTACAGCGGCCTCTCGACCGGCGACGGGGCCAACGACCTGCTCGGGATCGTGCTCGACCCGAACACCCACATCCAGGAGGACAAGGTCAGCACCGCCGACATCCGGCCGGGACGGCGTCCGCGCGGGCCCGAGCTGATCGAGTTCGTGGAGGGCTACCGGCGCCGCGCCGGGGTGGAGTCCGGCCGGGTCGGCGTCAACGGACGTGACCCGGTGGCCGCCGAGGCGGGGGAGGGGTCGCAGCAGTGACCGCACGAGGGAGGAGGGCGGCGTGACCACGATCAGCTCGGCGAGCGCGGCCTTCACCGGCAACGACCCCGAGAACCGGCTCTTCGGGCCGGTCCCGGACGTGACCGGGCAGTCCGGCTACGACACCGACCACCCGGCGCGGGTGGGCTTCTTCACCGACACCTCGGTGTGCATCGGCTGCAAGGCCTGCGAGGTGGCGTGCAAGGAGTGGAACACCCTGCCGATGGACGACTCGCACGGCGTGCGCGACGTCATCGGCCTGTCCGGGATGTCCTACGACAACACGGGCCAGCTCGGGGCCAACTCCTGGCGGCACGTCGCGTTCATCGAGCAGGCGCGCACCGTCGACCTGCCGATGCCGACCTTCGGCCGCCCCGGTGACGACCGGCGGGGCAGCGGCCCGTCGGTGGCCGAGGGCGACAACGACGGCAGCCTCGCCGCGGCGCAGCAGTCGAGCGTGCTCAACGCCGAGGCACTGTCGGAGTTCGACCCGCAGACCGGGCAGAGCGGCACGGACAAGCAGATCCGGTGGCTGATGAGCTCCGACGTCTGCAAGCACTGCACGCACGCCGGCTGCCTCGACGTCTGCCCCACCGGGGCGCTGTTCCGCACCGAGTTCGGCACCGTCGTCGTCCAGGGGGACATCTGCAACGGCTGCGGCTACTGCGTGCCCTCCTGCCCCTACGGCGTCATCGACCAGCGCAAGGGCGACGGCCGGGTCTTCAAGTGCACGATGTGCTACGACCGGCTCACCGACGGGCTGCAGCCGGCCTGCGCCACGGCGTGCCCCACGCAGTCGATCCAGTTCGGCAACCTCGACGAGCTGCAGGCCCGGGCCGACGCCCGGCTGGCCACGCTGAAGTCGCAGGGCGTGGAGACGGCGCGGCTCTACGGCCGGGACGAGGACGACGGCGTCGGCGGCGCGGGGGCGTTCTTCCTGCTGCTCGACGAGCCGGAGGTCTACGGGCTGCCACCGGACCCGGTGGTCACCACCCACGACCTGCCCTCGATGTGGCGGGCCGCGGCCGCCGGCGCGGCGATGATCGCCGGCGTCGTGATCTCGTCGTTCGTCGGGCGGAGGCCCCGGTGACCGAGGGACTGACCGCGCCGGGCGCGGGCTGGCGGCGGGCCGACGGCCCCTCCGCGGAGGCCCGCGGCAAGCGGCGGCGCAAGGGCGGGCGGCGCGGCGGTGGCGGCGAGGTCGCCATGGTCGACGACGCCACCTTCACCTCCTACTACGGCCGCCCGATCATCAAGCCGCCGGTGTGGAAGTCGCCCGACGTCCCGCTGTACCTGTTCCTCGGCGGGATGGCGGGGTCGTCGTCGATCCTGGCGGCGGTCGCCGACGTGACCGGCCGGCCCACGCTGACCCGGGTCAGCCGCTACACCGCCGGCGGCGGGGCGCTGGCCTCGGTGGTCTTCCTCATCCACGACCTCGGGCGGCCCGAGCGGTTCCTGCACATGCTGCGGGTGTTCAAGCCGACCTCGCCGCTGTCGGTGGGCTCCTACATCCTCGCGCCGTTCAGCGGGGCGGCCGCCGCGACGGCGGCCGTGGAGCTGCTGGGCTGGTTCCCGCGGCTCAAGCGTTTCGGCGGCGTGGTGTCGGCGCTGTTCGGCGGACCGCTGGCCACCTACACCGGCGTGCTGCTGGCCAACACCGCGGTGCCCTCGTGGCACGCCCCTCACGACCAGCTGCCGTTCGTCTTCGGCGGCTCGGCGATGGCGGCCGGCGGCGGCGTGACGATGGTCTTCACGCCGGTGGCCGAGGCGGCGCCCTCGCGGCGGACTGCGGTGGCCGGCGCGGCCATCGAGCTCGCGGTCATGCACCGGGTGGAGCACGACCACGGGATCGTCAGCGAGCCCTATCTCGAGGGCCGGCCCGGCACGCTGCTGCGCGCGGCGAAGGCCTGCACCGCGGCCGGCGCCGCGCTCACCGTGGTCGCCGGGCGCCGGCGGGCCGGGGCGGTCGTGGCCGGGGTGCTGCTGGCGGCGGGCTCGCTGCTCACCCGGTTCGGCGTGTTCGAGGCCGGGCTGGTCAGCGCCCGGGACCCCAAGTACACCGTCGTCCCGCAGCGCGAGCGGCTGGCCGCCCGGCAGAACGGGCACGCACCGACCGTCAGCCGCTAGGCATCCCGGGGGTCACAGCCGGGCCGTGGGCGGGGGCAGCAGGCCGTCCTCGACGGCCCGGACGTGGAGGTCGCTGCGGGTCGGCGCGGGCCGGCCCACCTGCTCGTACTCCAGGCGGATCCGCCGCAGGTGGGTCTTGAGCGTCTCGGGGTCCATGCCGAGCATGCAGGCAACGGCGGACTGGACGTCGTTGGTGGACACGTAGGCCACCAGCACCTCCCGCTGCCGGTGCGCGAGCTCCGGACGGGCCGGTGCCGGGGCCCGCCGGCACGCTCCAGCGCGGCGGCGGCGTCCTCGCCCGGCGCGAGGACGACGACCCGGCAGCCGCGCTGGAGCGGCCGCGCCACTCGCCCTGCCGGCCGCGGCGCGTCGCAGGGGCAGACGGCGGCGCGGGTGTCGAGCACGGCCAGCGACTCCGCCGAGTCGGCCCAGGCGGCCGGGTGGACGCCGGGCAGGCCCTCCAGCGCGGCGGTCACCGCGACGCGCCGGCCGGGGGAGGCGGAGACGACCGCCACCCGTCGCGGGGCGTCGTCCCCCGGGGAGGAGACCGCGTCGCTGGAGTGTGAGACGGGCTTCACCTGGCGGCCGGTGCCCTCGGCGCAGGTGCGCCGGGTGGCCCGTCAGAAGGTGGAGCGGCTGGAGGTGCGGGTCGTCGTCACCCTGGCGGCTGGCGGCCGAGGTGCTGTGGGCGGTGTGGAACGGCTACGAAGTCCGGCGCCCGGCTGCGGGCCGCCGAGCGGGTGGACCTCGACGACGAGCACTTGGCGCACCGCTTCACCGACGACATCGAGGGCGTCACGGTCGACCTCGCACGGCGGTGGCCGCCCGGTCAGGGGCCCCGTTTGGGCTGAGCCGCCGCGGGACGGCGCCGGTGCCGGTGGCTGAACCACTTTCGCGGCCGCTCCGTATCCAGACGCAGGGGCGGTGCGCGCGGACCACGGGGCTGCGCGCACCGCCCCGGCGCGTCAGGTGCGGTTCCTGGTGACGTTCCGTAGCCTGGTGGTGGCAAGGAGCCGCCACGGGGGTCGGGAACGGCTGGGGGAGACGTGCCGTGGTGGGGATGGGTGCTCGTCACCTGGCCGGTGGTCGCCGTCGTGGTGGCGCTGGCCCTCGGCGGGACGATTCGGCTGGCCGAGCGCCGTGAGCTGAGTGCCGACCGGCCCGACGAGGACCCGCCGACGGAGGTCCGGCGGAACGCCGTCCGGCTGGTCGAGAACCTGCCCGACCGGACGTCCGACGGGCCCACCGGCACGGACGGTCAGCGGATGCCGCGGTAGCGCACGACGCTCCCAGCACCGGCCGAGCGGGCCGTGGTCAGGTACAGCGTGGCCCGGCGCAGCACCGCACGCGCCGCGAGATCCTCCTCGAGAACGACGACGCCCACCCCCGCACCCAGCCCCGGGTGGCCGAGCGCGGCCACTCCGGCGGCGAGCCGGACAAACCACGGCGTCGAAGGCATCGGCCGGACAGGACCGGCCGGCCCCACCCCGAGGGGAGACCGGCCCGTCCTCGTGTGTCGGGGTGCTGCTCAGTCGCAGGAGGGGACGGCGTCGGCCCAGCGCCCCCACGCCGGCAGGTCGGCGCGATAGGCCGCCCGGGTGTCGGCGCCCGACGCCGCGGTCCAGTCGACGCGCCCGCCGATCTCGGGCTCGTCCTTGTCCCACTCGAACCAGTTGACCATCGCCAGTCGCGGCAGCCGCTGCGCCAGGGCGGGGTCGTGGACCTGCCGCCACCATGCCTGCTTGACCGTGAGCTCGTCGGCGCCACCGCTGCCGGGCGCGTAGAGCGCCGCGGTCTCCGGCACGGCCACCGGCTTGCCGTGCTGCACGCCGTAGGTGCCGTGGAAGTCGGGCAGGCCGCGGTCGTCGCCGGCCAGCCCGACGTACTCGCCGGTCAGCTGCGCGACGAACTTGCCCGGCTCGGGCACCTCGTTCTCGCCCCACGGGTGCGCCGAACCCCAGTGGTACAGCGACATCCCGACCCAGTCGACGGCGTCGTCCCCGGGCCAGTACGGCGCGTACGGGTCGTCGGCGGCGGTGACCGCGCCGTCCCCGTCGGTGTCCAGGGCGGCGGCGTCGCCGCTGCCGGCCGCGGCCCCGTACCGGCCACCGGCGAAGGGGTAGCCGCCGCCGTAGTTGGGTGCCCACATCGTCGCCGATCCCGGCGCGCCCGCGTGGACGGCGTCGGCGACGCGGCGGAAGGCGGCCACGTACTCGGCCGGCTGCTGGCCCCACGCGTACCAGGAGCCGTTCATCTCGTGCGCGAACCGGACGACGACCGGGACGCCGCGGCGGTTGTAGCCGTCGAGCCGGGCGGCCAGGTCGGCGGCGGCGTCGTCGGTCACCGCGGCCAGGCCGTCGTGCGGCTCCAGGGTGAGCAGCATCAGGCCGCCCTGGGCGACGAGCTGGTCGACCGCGCCGTCGAGGTTGCGGCCGTCGTCCGGGCCGAGCGGGAAGCCGGTGAAGCTGACCGCGACGGCGGGCGCGTGCCCGGCGGCCGCGGCGTACTCGGCCAGCGTCTCGCTGCCCCAGTCGAGGTTGGCGCCGAGGTAGACGCCGTCGCCGGGCACCACGGCCGCGGCCGGCGTCGGGTCGCAGGTGACCGGCGGCGCCGCCTCCTGCGGGACGACGGCGCAGCCCGTCAGCAGGGCCGCCGCGACGGCCAGCAGGGGCAGTCGGCGGGTCACGCCGGCGCCAGGGTGGACGGTTCCCACTGCTGCTCCTCCCGGGCCGCGCGCCACCTCAGCGCGCCGACCCCCATGGCCGTCGTCGCGACGGCCGCCAGTGCCGGCCAGTCGCGCCCGACGAACTCCAGCCGGTGGTGCGTGCCCTGCCGGGAGCGGACGACCACCGGGGTGATGACCGGGCTCCGGCGGTCGGGCACCCACATCGCCAGCCAGGTCTCCGTGCCGACCGGCAGGACGGCCGACCCCTCCGGCAGCCGCGCCCGCGCCCCGCCGAGGGACACGTCGACGACGGTGCCCGGCAGGCCGTCGAACAGCACCAGGAGGGTGACGTCGAAGCGGTGCCCCTCGCGGCGCTCGGTGCCGTAGCTGTCGTCGCGGATGCGCACGACCGCGGCGGTCACGAAACCGGCGGCGACACCCAGCCAGAGCACCGGCACCAGCGCGGTGCCGGTGAGGGCGTAGCGGGTGGGCGTCAGCCCGGCCATCGACAGCCCGGCGTAGACCATGCCGCCGACCAGCACCGCCAGCAGCACGACGAGCACGGCGGGGACCCGTGCCCGGGCGCGGGCGTCGCCGGTGCGGCCCTTGGCGGTGACCGCGAACGTGCCGGTGCCGCGCCGGACCAGCGACAGCGTCGCGGCCAGGTTCGACGGCAGCCGGATGACGTCGAACAGCAGCGACCAGTGCAGCCGCGCGAACCCGCGGCCGAGCAGGGTGGTGGCCACCTGCTGCAGCAGAAAGCTGCTGCCGGCCAGGCCGAGGAACACCCACGGCGGCGCGTCGACCGGGAACAGGCCGGTGACGACCACGGCGACCGGCAGCACGGCCAGCCCCGGGGTGCGCCAGCTGTCGAACCAGGCCGATAGCGAGTACGCGTAGCTCAGCCGCTGGGCGAGCGTGAGCCCGCGGCCGAGGACCGGGTTGTCCGCCCGCAGCCTCACCACCTGCATGGCTCCGCGGCCCCAGCGGCGGCGCTGGGCGTAGAAGGCGTCCGGTGTGCCCGCGGCGAGGCCGCTGGCCAGCACCTCGTTGTGGTAGGCGGTGCGCCAGCCGGCGCGGTGCAGCCGCACGGTGGTGTGGAAGTCCTCGGTGAGGGTCTCGGTGGCCACGCCGCCGACGGAGCGCAGCGCCGCCACCCGCAGCAGGGCGTTGGTACCGCACCAGAAGGCGGCACCGGCGTTGTGCTTGCCGGCCTGGATGACCCGGTAGAACAGCGACTCCTCGTGCAGCGCCGTCCCGTGCCGGAAGTGCTCGAAGGACTCGACGTTGTAGAAGTCCTGCGGCGTCTGCACCAGGGCCAGTCGCGGGTCGGTGAAGTAGGGCTTGGTGCGGGTGAGGAAGTCCGGCTCGGGCACGTGGTCGGCGTCGAACACCGCGACCAGGTCGGTGGTGACGTGGGCGAGGGCGGCGTTGAGGTTGCCGGCCTTGGCGTGGTCGTGCACCGGGCGGGTGACGTAGCGGGCGCCCAGGGCCCGGCACATGTCGGCCACCTCGGGCCGGTCGCCGTCGTCGAGCACCCAGGTCTCGTGCGGCTCGTCCATGGCCAGGACCGCGGCCACGGTGGGCAGCAGCACCTCGAGCGGCTCGTTGTACGTGGCGACGAGCACGGTCACGGTGGGGTCGGGGTCCTCCGCACGGCCGGGGCGGGTGCGTGCGGGGGAGACGTCCCAGGTGGTGACCACGAAGAGCACGAGCGCGACGAAGCCGTGCAGCTCGAGCAGCAGGAACGGGACGCCCACCCACAGTGCCCGGCCGTCGGGCATCGTCCAGCCGATCCGCCAGACCAGGTAGACGGCGGTCGCGAGAACCGCGGCGACGCCGAGCACGTGCAGCACCCGCCGGCGGGCCGGGCTCTCCGGTGCCGGCAGCTCGCCACCGGGGCGCGGCCGGCGGCGCACCGGTGGCGGCGCGACGGGCGCCGGGCGGAGGTCCACGCCCGGGGCATCGGCCCGCCGGGCGGGCCGCTGCAGGCGCCGGCGAGGCCGCTCACCCCATCGGGTCGCGCACGACCGGTCCCCGGCGGGGGCGGCCGGTGGTCACGACGGCCGGGCCACCTGCCTGACTCCATCGGATCCCGTCCGCCTCGGCACCCGACCCTCCGCGCGCCCGTCCGGCTACCGTCGTCCCGGTGTTCCGCTGGGTGTGCGCCGCCGTCGCCGGTGCGGTCCTGTCCGGCTTCGCCTTCCTCCTGGTGACCGGTCGCTACGCCAACGACGGTCCGGTCCTCTTGCGGCTGTGGGCAGGCCACGGCGTGCACCTGGGCGACCTGTTCGTCGCCACCGGCTGGGCCGTGGCGATGGCGATGCTGTGGGCCCTCGCGTGGTCGCACCGGCGTCCGGTCAGCCGAGGAGACCGGCCCGGGCCTTCGCGGTGAGCGCGGTGCGCACCGCGGCGTCGACGGTCGCGGAGAACGCCGGGTCGGCCTCGGCGCGGGCGAGGACGGCGTCGAGCATCGCCGGGTAGACGTCGGGGTCCACGGTGAGCACCAGCGTGCCGCCGGCCTCGAGGAAGCGGGTGGCGCGCTCGCCGGGCGGGATGTCCTGGACGGCGGTCGCCACGCCGACGTCGTCGGTGACCACCGGGCCGTCGAAGCCGAGCTGCCCGCGGAGGACGTCGGTGATGACGACCTGGCTGAAGGTGGCCGGCGCCGAGGGGTCGATGGCCGGGTAGGTGGCCGACGACAGCATGACCATGGGCTCGGCGGGGGAGGCGGCGAGCTGGCCGAAGACGGCCACCTGCTCGCTGTCGGCGGTGGTGACCGGGTCGGCGACCCCGGCGGCCTCGTCGGTGTTCTCGTCGACCAGGCCGAGGCCGGGGAAGTGCTTGAGCGTCGAGGTGACGCCGTGGGCGGCCAGCCCGTCGACCACGGCCGCGACGTCGGCGGCGACGTCGGCGGGGGTGCTGCCGTACTGGCGGCCGAAGGCACCGATCGGGTCGTTGTCGGCCTCGGTGCCGGCCGGCACGACGTCGGCCACCGGCGCGAGGTCGAGGGTGACGCCGGCCGCGGCGAGGGAGGCGCCGAGGCCGTCGGCCAGCGCGGCGAGCTGGTCGGGCGGCAACTTCCCCTGCTCGGCGGCGGCCGGCAGCCGCTCGAAGCCGGGCCGCGCAGCGCCTGCACCTCGCCGCCCTCCTGGTCGGCGGCCACCCACGGTCGCGGGCCGGACGCGGCGTCGGCCCAGCGGCCGGTCACCGCGGCGAGGTCCTCGGCCGGGGCCTGCGACCGGCCGGCGAGGAAGACGCCCCCGACGCCGTCCTCGACGAGCGCGTCGCCGGCGTCGAGGCCGGTGAGCGGGACGCCGACGACGAACAGTTGGGCCACCTGGGCGCGGCGGTCGAGGTCGTCTAGCGCCGCGTCGACCTGCTGGTCGACCGGGTCGGCCGCAGAGGACCGCGACCCGGTCGTCGGGGTGGCGGAGGTGGTGCTCGACGCGCTCGTCGCGGTCGACGACGGCTCGGTGCCGGAGCAGGCGGTGAGGAGGCAGATCAGCGCGCAGAAGGCCGGCAGGGACCGGGCGGGCGCGGGCGGGCGCATGGAGCTCCTCGGACGGCGGACGGGACCGGTCCAGTCTGACCCGTCGGTCCGCCGGGGTCGGGGACCCCTGGGGCACCATGGGGCGGGTGGGGAGGGCGGGGGTGCGGGCAGCCGTCCTGGCCGCCCTGTTCGCCGCCGCGGTCGTGGTGGTCCTCGTCGTCGACCTGCCGAGCGCGGACGCCGTGCGCAGCCGGGTGGAGGGGACCGGTGTGGTCGGGCTGGTCCTGGTGACCCTGGGGGTGGCGCTCGCGCTGCTCGGACCGGTGCCGCGGACGGCGCTGTCGCTGCTGCTGGGCGCCGTCGTCGGCTTCTGGGCGGGTGTCGTGGCCTCCGTCGTCGGTGCCGTGCTCGGCGGGCTGGCCGCCTTCGCCCTCAGCCGGGTGCTGGGGCGGGAGGCGGTGACCCGGCTGGCCGGCCCGCGAGTGCTGGCGGTCGACCGGGTGCTCACCGGCCGCGGCTTCGTCCCGCTGCTGGTGGCGCGGGTCATGCCGGTCCCGTTCAGCCTCACCAGCTACGCGGCGGGGCTCACCGGGATCCCGCTGGGGACCTACACGGCCGCCACGGCTCTCGGTGTCGTGCCGGGGTCGGTGCTGCAGGTGGCGGTGGGCGCCTCGGCCGGCCGGCTGCTCGGCTGGGCCACCTCACCCGGTGGGCTGCTGGTCGAGGGCGCGGTCCTGCTGCTCCTCGTCGCCGGCGGCGTGGCGTGGTGGCGCCGCAGGTCCCGGCCGAGCCCGGCGCCGGGCTCCCGCTGAGGTGCCACCGATCACGACGGCGGGCGGTTACCCTCCTCCGGCCGAGGCGCGCCGTCACAGCGGGTGTGGTCCCGGCCACCGTGGACGGGGAGGTCAGGGTGACGCAGGAGGACCTCGGGCGCCGGTACGCCGCCGACGTGGACGAGACCAGGCGGGTGTGGTCGCCGTCCGGTGAGCCGGTGCTGCCGCCGCCGCCCGGTGGCTGGCCGGTGCCGTCGCCACGGGCGGCCGCCACCACGCTCGAGCCGACGTCGCCGCCGCCGTTCGACGCGCTCCCGCCGTTCGACGCGCCCCCGCCCGGACCCGTCTCAGGTCCGGTGCCGGTGCCCGCCCCGCCCGCGCGCGGCGGGTCGCGGGGCGGCGTGCTCGTCGTCGCGCTGGTCGCGGCGGTGTCGGTGGGTGGCGGCATGGCGATCTGGTTCGCCCTCGGGGAGGGCCCCGGCGGGTCGGTGGCGCCCCCGCAGACGTCGACCGCCGCGGCCGCCGACGAGGGCAAGGACCTGGCCGACGCCGGCTCCCCGGCGCCGGCCGCGCCCACGGTGTCCCCGGAGGAGCAGGCGCTGGCCGACCTGCAGGCCCTGCGCCACGAGTCGCTGGCGCGGGTGGACCTCGACGGCCGCTGGGTGGCGCAGGTGGCCAGTAAGGATGTCGGGATCACCGACCCCCTGCAGACGGCCGCCAACGGCACCAACCAGTTCTTCGCCGTGGACATCCTGGCGGAGAGCCGCGCCGCGCTGTCGACGGTGGAGGACCCCGCAGACCTCTACGTGCTGTGGAGCACCGACTTCGGCACGACCTCCACCGCTCCTGACGGCGACCCGTACTGGGTGACGCTCGTCGACGGCGGCTTCGCCGGCGAGGCCGACGTCGACGCGTGGTGCGCCGGCGCCTACCCGCAGCTGAGCGCCGAGCAGCTGGCCAACACCTGCGTCGCGCGGCCTCTCACCCCACCGCACGCCTGAGCACGGACCGGCCACGGGTGTCCTCGTCCGCGCCCGACGGCCGGCAGGGGAGGAGCCGTCACCATGGCGTCCACCCCCGTAGCCGAGGCCGGCCCCTCGCGGAAGATGGCGGTCACCGGCGCGGCGATCGAGCTCGCGGTGGTGCACCGGGTGGAGAACGGGCACGGCACCGTGAGCGAGCCCTTCCACACCGGGCGCGCCGGGACCCTGCTGCGGGCGGCCAAGGCGTGCACCGCGGCCGGCGCCGGGCTCACCCTGGTGGTGGGGCGCTCGCGGGCCGTCGCGGTGGTGTCCGGGGCGCTGCTGGCGGCGGGCTCACTGCTCACCCGCTTCGGCGTCTTCGAGGCTGGCATGGCCAGCGCCCGCGGCCCGAAGTACACCGTCGTCCCGCAGCGCGAGCGGCTGGCCACCCGGGCGGCGCAGAACGGGCACGCGCCCACCGTCACCCGCTGATCCGCGCGGCGCCGCTGTTCGTGGCCCCACGATTCTGGGATACCCGGGCTCGAGAGTCGGGCATACGATCCTCGAGAGGTCTCACGGTCGGGTCTCCGTGCTGCGGCACGGTCCTCGTGTGCCCGGGCCTCGGGTCGATCTGGGGGCTGATGTCCGGGTGACGACCGTCTCGCCGGGGCGTCGTACCCGAGGGCATGTGTCATCCAGCGTGTTCCGACGACGTGGAGACAATCATGATCGCAGCCGTGCCGCGGGCGGTGGTCGGCGCGTGTGCGACCACTGGGACGAGCGGGCCAGGCGTGCTGGCCGTCCCCGGCGTGGTGCCGCGTGGTTGACCTCGGCGGGCGGGTCGCTCTGGTCACCGGTGCGTCGGCCGGCATCGGACGTCGCCTGACGGAGGGGTTGGCGGTCCGAGGCGTCACCGTCGTCGGAGTGGCTCGCGGGGCGGAGCGGTTGACCCGGGCCATGGCCGAGGTCGCTGATGCCACGGGGAAGCGAACCCTCGCGATCCCGGCTGACGTCACGGATCGCACAGCGGTGGACGCGGCCGTGGCGCGAGCGCAGGAGGAGTGCGGACCGATCGACCTGCTCGTGAACAACGCCGGCCTCATCGACGCAGCGGAGGCATCGTTGTGGGACGCCGATCCGGACCAGTGGTGGGACGTGGTGGCCAGCAACGTACGAGGTGCATTCCTCGTCAGCCGTGCGGTGGTCCCGACGATGGTCGCCCGGCGCAGCGGCACCATCGTCAACCTGGCCAGTGGCTCGGGGTTGCGCGCGAAACCCGAGTACTCGGCGTACTCGGTGGCGAAGACCGGCCTGATGCGGTTCACCGAGGCGTTGGCCGGTTCCCTGGCCGGTACCGGTGTGAAGGTGTTCGACCTGGCACCCGGCGTGGTCGAGACCGACATGACCCGGTCGATGGCCATGTGGCGGGGGAAGACGGACTGGACCGACCCCGAGCTCGTGGTCCACTGGGTCGTCGCGATGGCGCAGGGGCAGCTCGACCAGTGGTCGGGGCGGTTCGTGCACGCCGCTGCCGACCGTGTCGACGTCCTGGCGCACGTGGAGGGACTGGGCGACGACGCGCGGCGACTACGGCTCCACGAATGGGGATCCGAGGACACCTTCCGACGGTGACGTCCTGCTCGGCCGGCGCGGTCCGTCTGCCCAGGTGCAGCGGCCGGACTGCCACGACAGCACCTCCGGCCGGCGGCTCGCGGACGTCCGGCAGCACGCCTGCCCGCGGTCGGCCCGACCGCCTCTCCAGCTCGCTACAGACCACGGTGATCGTCGCAGTCCCGGCAATCTCCGCCTCCGGCATGCGCCACCGTCGCTCGCCGATCCCGGTGGCACCGGGGCTGGGCTGCCGTCTCCCTGCCCGCCGAGGAACTCCGGTGGGGTCGGAGCCTTCGGCGGCGCACCACCGAGGACAGCCATCGGCCGCTCGACGACCTGGAGGCCGTGAGGCGGTTGGTGGAAGCCAGGTGGGCGGAGCCGTGTACGGACCGCACCCCGTGGTCGGCGATCGCCACTGCCACCCTGCCGAGACGGACATCTGCCGCTGGCCCGGGATGGCGACACGGCTCGTCACGGCGACGAGGGCGCAGCACCGTGCGGGGAGCAGCATGCACAACCACCGATGCGGTCGCTCGCGATAGCGTGATCCATCCGGCCTCGAGCAGTCGTCGGCCGCCACCAGGAGCCTCGGGGGGCCGCGGTTCGATGAGACATCTGCACCCGGTGCGGATCCTGGTCTACTGCGGGACGAGTGAGTGGGGTGGCGCCGAGGTCGTACTCGGACACCTGCTGACCGCGCTGTCCGACCGATACGAGGTCCGGCTGCTCGGCGTGGACGGTGCCGTGCTCCAGCGCCTCGCCGCGCGACGCCCAGGCACCACCCACACCGTCCTGCCCCCTGTGCGGGGGCGGTGGGACCTGGCCGCGGCCAGGGCGCACCGGCGGGCCATGGTGCGGGCCGGGGCGGACCTCGTGCACCTCAACCTGCCCACGCCGTATGCAGACCCGTACACGGTCCTCGGCGCAACGACACTCCGGCGCACCCCCGCTGTGGCGGTGATGCACCTACCGATGCCCAGTCCGGGGCCTCGCATAGGCCGGATCGTGCGGTTCACCGCTTCGCGGATCAGCGCCGTGGTGGGGGTCAGCGCCAGGTCAGCGTGCCAGTTGGAGCAGATCCTCGGCCTGGCATCGGGCGGGGTCCGTGTCGTGTGGAACGGGGTACCCGCGCCGGGGCCGCCGCTCCGCGTGGCGGCACCCCCGGGCCGGCTGGTCGTCGGGGGCGTCGGCCGGCTGGACCGGCAGAAGGGCTTCGACGTGCTCCTGCGGGCAGTCGCAGACCTGCCGGCCGTCCACGTCGTGCTCGTCGGGGACGGCCCCGAGCGGGAGGCCCTCGAGAAGCTGGCAGCCGACCTGGGTCTGGAGGAACGCGTCACGATGGTCGGCTGGTCCGGCGACGCCCCCGGGCTCATGCGCTCCTTCGACGTGCTAGCGGTGCCCAGCCGGTGGGAGGGCCTGCCCCTGGTCGTCCTGGAGGCCATGTTCGGCGGCGTCCCAGTCGTTGCGACCCCGGTGGGCGGAGTCTCCGACGCGGTGCGCCACGAGGAGACGGGACTTCTCGTCGCGGTCGAGGACGTCGGGGATCTCACTGCGGCGCTGGACCGGCTGGAGGGCGATCCGGCGCTCCGCCGGCGCCTGGCTGCGGAGGCGGCAGCAGAGGCCGGACGGCGCTTCACCGCCGAGGCCATGGTGCGGTCGTACGAGGCGCTCTACGACGAGCTCTTGGCCCGGCGAACGGAGCGGCCCGTGTGGCGCCGATGGGGCGGACGCCGGCCGGGGGGAGGGCATAGGGCCGCCGTTCCGTCGGACGACGAGGTCGCGGCCGTCTCCGTGGGCGGTCCGTGGCCGGTGCTGGTACCGCCCCGGGCGGGCGTCGTCGAACGGGCAGCCGAGCCACCCAGCTTCTCGGTCGTCATCGCGGCCTACCAGGCGGAGGCCACCCTCGCGGCGGCCGTCGCATCGGCCCTGGACCAGACTCACCCGCCGCTTGAGGTCGTGGTCTGCGACGACGGGTCCACCGACGGCACTGCAGACGTCCTGGCGGGCCTCGGGGATGCCGTCCGCGTGGTGCGCCGGCCCAACGGGGGGGAGTCGGCCGCCAAGAACACCGCCGTCGCCGCTGCCCGGGGCGACTACGTGGTCGTGCTCGACGCCGACGACGTCTTCCACCCGCGTCGGCTCGAGGCCCTGGCCTGGTTGGCGCAGGAGCGGCCGGACCTCGACGTCCTCACCACGGACGCCATCGTGGAGGCTGACGGCGTCCCGGTGCGCCGGGCGTACCACTCCGCCTGGTCGTTCACGACGGACGATCAACGTGCCGCGATCCTGGACCACAACTTCGTCCTCGGGATGTGTGCGGTGCCCCGCGAGCGCTGGCTCGAGGCCGGTGGCTTCGACGAGTCTCTCTCGGTCACCGCGGACTGGGAGTTCTGGCAGCGCATGGTGCTGGACGGTTCCCGGGTGGGGCTGGTGGACGTCCCCCTCGCTCGCTACCGCCTGACGCAGGGCACTCTCAGCTCGGACCCGGTCCGGATGACAGAGGCGCGGCTGCGAGTGCTGGACCGCGCCGCCGGACGCACGGACCTCGACCGACACGACCACGAGGTCATCGCCCGTGCGCGGATCCGCGCGCAGGGCGAACGCCGCTGGCGACTGCTCACGCACAGCCTGGACGGGGACAGACAGGACGTGAGGAAGCATGCACTCGCGGTGCTCGTCGGCCGCGGTGAACGGCTGCGCACCCGCCTGGGCGCGCTGCTCGTCGTCGTCGCACCCGGCCTCGCCCGAAGACGACGCCTGCGGCGGACAGGTGACACGGTGGAGATCGGATCGGGCATCCGGGTACCCCGGCGCACCTGATCGGCGCCCGCACGGCAGCGGCGGCGGTGATCTCTGCGCACGTCACCGTCTCGGCCACCGCCCGCAGGACATCCGGGCCCGCAGGGCCACGCCTCGACCTATGCTCAGCCGCGTGCTTGTCCTCCCGGCCCGGTCCAGATGGACGAAGGGGGCAGTCCGCGAGGCACGCACGTCGGTCGTCGAGCGGGTCTCCGGGGCGCAGCGGTACGCCAAGCCGGGGAGCGTCGCACTCACCTTCGACGACGGGCCGCATCCCTCCTCGACCCCTCGGGTGCTCGACGTCCTCGCCGACCGTGGCGTCCGGGCCACCTTCTTCTGCGTCGGCCGCAACGCGCGTGCCCATCCGGAGGTGGTCGCGAGGATCCGGGGTGAGGGACACAGTGTGGGCTCGCACAGCTTCACCCATCCTCACCCCGCACGGACCCCGCTGTCGTCACTCTCCGCGGAGTACCGGCAGGGTCGGGAGGCCCTGGCCGAGGTACTCGGTGCGGACACCACGCTCTTCCGCCCTCCGCACGGTCATCTCGGTCTGCGCAGCGCCGCGATGCTCCGCTGCCAGGACCTCGTGCCCTGGCTCTGGAGCGTCGACCCCGGGGACTGGCGCCCAGGGGCCAGCGCCCAGCACATCGCCGCGGTCGCGAGCGCTGCCGACTCCGGCGACGTGGTGTTGATGCACGACTGGGTCGAGGATCCCTGGGGGCCCTCGGCGCTGGACCGATCGGCCACGATCGAGGCCCTCCCGCCGGTGATCGACGCCATCCGCGCACGCGGGCTGACCCTGACGACGCTGAGCACATGACGCCCTCCTTCGACTCGGTGGTTCGCTGGGTCGAGCGCCGGACGACCGAGCAGCAGCGCGAACTGCTGCGTCGCACCGCGCAGCGCATCCGCCGTCGGGGCCCTGCAGGTCTGGCGCTCCTGCACTGGGTTGAACCGCTCAGCCGCCAGTTCGGCTTCGACCGCGGGCTCCCGGTGGACCGCCACTACATCGAGCAGTTCCTGGAGCAGAACGCCCACCTGGTGCGTGGGCGCGTCCTGGAGATCGGCGACGACTCGTACACCCGTCAGTTCGGCGGGGACCGCGTCACCGCGGCCGAGGTGCTCAACGTCGACCCCGGCGTCCCGGGGACGACGTATGTCGCCGACCTGGCCGATGCCCCCGCTCTCCCCTCGGATGCATTCGACTGCGTCGTCCTCACGCAGACCCTGCATTTGATCTATGACATGCCGGCCGCAGTCCAAACCGTGCACCGCGTCCTGCGCCCTGGCGGCGTGGCCCTCGCCACGGTGCCAGGCATCAGCCAGCTCTCATCCGACGGGTGGGAGGAGTCCTGGTACTGGTCGTTGACGCCGCTCGCCGCAGGGCGTCTGTTCGGTGACGTCTTCGGACCGGACAACGTGGAGGTGTCCTCGCAGGGCAACGTGGCCGCGTCCGTGGCGTTCCTGGAAGGCATCGCCGTGCACGAGCTGCGCTCCCGGGTGCTGACCCGTTCCGATCCTCAGTTTCCCCTGCTGGTCACGGTCCAGGCCGCCAAGCCGGCGGAGTCGGTCCGGCCGGGCGCCCGCGATGGCCCCCGGACCTAAGTCCTGCCCGATGGTGCATGCCCTGGCCGCACGAGACACCGGATGATGGACATGATCAAGCAGGTCACGGCGCGCGCCACCAGCGAGGTCCGGAACAGGACCGCCAAGCTGCTCTCGCTGGTCAAGCCGTACGAAGCCATGCCTCAAGGGCGGGCGCTGCTCGACGCCCAGTACGAAGCCGCGGACTGGGACTACCTGAGGTCCATCACCGAAGCTCCGCGCTTCGGCGTGGTGGCGGCGTACTGCCACCGACTCGCGGGCTCGTCCACCCTCCTGGAGGTGGGATGCGGAGAGGGGATCCTCCTGGAACACCTCGATCGAAGCCGCTTCGACCACTACACCGGCGTGGACATCTCCTCCGTTGCCATCGACCGTGCCCGCGCGCTGGAGGACCACCGGGTGACGTTCGTCTGCGCGTCCGCCGAGGACTACGTCCCCGAGCGAACACACCAGCTGATCGTGTTCAACGAGGTGGTGGAGTACTTCGACGACCCGCTCGACGTCGTGCGGCGGTACGAACCCTTCCTGGCCCCGGACGGACGCGTCGTCGTCTCGGCGTTCGCCGGTGTCGACACGGCCCGGACGCGCCGCATCTGGAAGCAACTCGGCCGCCGGTACGAGACCGAGGCACACACCAGGGTCTCGACCCAGCGAGATCATCTCTGGAACATCAAGGTCCTCCGGCCCCCCAGCCGGCCGGTCCCTGCCACCGGGGGGCTGACCGACGACGTACCGCCACGGTGACGGAGGAGGGAGCCGCGACCGCGGCCACGATCGCCGGGCCGGCGGCCCCGGTGCGGATCAGCGTCGTCGTACCGACCTACCAGCGTCGGGACCTGGTGGCTGCCGCCGTCAGATCTCTGGAGGACCAGTCCTTCGACCAGCCTTTCGAGGTCATCGTCGCGGTCGACGGTTCGACGGACGGCTCGGCCGAGGCGCTGAGAGACCTGTCGGTCGACTTCCCGCTGACCGTGCTCGAGCAGCCCAACAAGGGCGCCGCGACGGCGCGGAACCTCGGAGCTCGGCAGGCGAAGGGCGAGATCCTCCTGTTCCTCGACGACGACATGGAGGCCGACCCCCACCTGCTGGCACAGCACGACCGAGTCCACCGCGAGGGCGCCGATGCCGTCCTGGGGCACATGGCGCTGCACCCGGGCTCGCTGCCGAACCTGATCAGCGACGGGGTCGGCCGGTGGTCGGAAGACCGCCGGGCCAGGCTGTCCCGGGCCGGAGCTCAGCTCACCCTGCACGACCTGTTGACCGGCCAACTCTCGGTGTCGGCCCGGGCCTTCCGGGAGATCGCCGGATTCGACTCCTCGTTCACGCACGGGGGTTCTTTCGGGAACGAGGACATCGACCTCGGTCATCGGCTGCTCGACGGCGGGTTCGACATCCGGTTCAACCCGGCGGCCATCAGCCACCAGAGGTACGTCGTCACCCCGGCCCAGCACCTCCGGCAGTGGCGCCAGGCGGGCGGCGCCGACGTGCGTTTCGCCCGGAAGCACCCGTCGGAGGGGCGGGACCTCTTCGGGCTGAACGCCTCGGAGACCCGCTTCGCCCGGTGGATCGCCCGTCCGCTGGTCCGCCTGCCCGGCTGGGACGTCGTCATCAGCGGTCCGGTCCGGGCCGTCGGCGCCGCAGTCGGGCAGCGCCGCGGCGGGCGGGCGACGGACCTCTTCTACGACATCCGCGCGCTCGAGTACTGGCGAGGGGTGCACCTGGCGGGCGGCGTACCGGCGCACACCACGGTGCGCGTCCTGGCCTACCACGCGATCGCCGACCTGGGGGGACGCGGCGAGTTGGAGCCGTACGGAGTCCCACCGGAGGCCTTCCGCCGCCACCTTCGCGCACTCCGCCGGTGGGGTTTCCAGCCCATCGGCGTCCACGAGTTCGCCGCGTTCCTCCGGGGGGACGGCGGCCTGCCTCGGCGCGCGGTCCTGCTGACCTTCGACGACTGCTACGCGGACCTGCTCTCCGCCGCCGGGGCGGTGCACGAGCAGGGCATGGAGGCCCTCGCCTTCGCCGTCTCCGCTCTGCTGGGCGGTGACGCCACCTGGGACCGCCGACACGGCGGTTCACCGCAGCGTCTGCTCGACGTCGACGGTCTCCGGAGTCTGCGTAGGCGGGGATTCGAGATCGGCGCTCACTCCCGGACACACCGCGACCTCACGACTCTGGTCCACGACGAGGCCGCCGCGGAGATCCGCGGGAGCGTGGACGATCTCAGGACTCTGCAGTTGGGGCCGGTGCGCTTCTTCGCCTACCCGTACGGTGAGCACGACGCCGGCGTCCGGGACCTCGTCCGGGGGGCGGGGGTCACGGCGGCGTTCGCGATCGACATGGGCGTGATGGGGGCACACACGGACCGCTGGCGGGTCCCGCGCATCGAGATCCGGAGGGGCGACGACGGCCTCCGCTTCGTCATTAAGGTCGCTTTCGCTCGGGAGCTCGGCGTGCTGCTGGTCCTGGGACGTCGCCTGAGGGGGCCTGCCCGGCGGGCCGCGCAGCGCATCCGCGTGGTGCTGCGGGGACTCTCACCCCGGGGCCGTGGTCCGGTGGCGCACGCGGCCGAGTAGGCGCAGTGCCCTGTCGAGGACCGGCCGCCGACGGGCCCGCAGGGCGCGGGCCACGGCTCGTCGCACGGCCGGCGGCGCGTCCGGCAGTTCGGCCAGGTAGCGGTCGAACCACGTGAGGAAGTAGCTCCGCGCCTCGTCGTAGCCTCCCTGTCCGTGGACGGTGGCCACGAAGGACGCCGAGTGCTGCCGGTAGTCCAGCCACACGTCGTCGGCGAAGTACACGGGCCACCTCAGGTACAGCTTGCTCAGGAACCCCTGGTCCTCGTACATCTGGCGGACACCGGAGAAGTGCTCCTCGAAGCCGCCCACGGACTCCACGGCGGCCCTGCGGAGGAGCATGTCCGAGGGACAGGGCGCGGGAGCCTCCCCGAGGGGATAGACGGCGAGCGAGGTCTCCGGGGGGCGGACGACGCGTCCGCGCACGTGGCCGGTGGGTACGACCTCGTCCTCGCCGCCGGCCCACGACCGCCAGTAGCGGACCGTCCCGCAGACCATGCCGACTTCCGGATGCGCGTCCAGGACGGCGAGCTGCTCCGCCAGCTTCCCGGGACGCCAGACGTCGTCGGCATCGAGGAAGGCGATGAACTCGCCCCGAGCAGCGCGGATCCCCAGGTTCCGGGTGGCGCTCATCCCGCGGTTGGCGTGACGTTCGTGCGACAGGTGGCGGACCTTGTCCGGGTGTCTGGCGGCCCAGCCCACGGCGATCGCCGTGCTTGAGTCCTCCGAGCCGTCGTCGCACAGCAACAGTTCGAAGTCGTCGACGGTCTGGGCCATGACGCTGGTGATCGCCTCATCGATGAAGTCGTCGGCGTTGAAGAAGATGATGATGACCGACGTCCGCGGCACTCGGGGGCCGGGCTGGGCGGACATCCTCATCCCTCACTCACGTGCCGCACGGTGAACGGGAGGTTCATGGCGAAGAGTCGATCCGGTCGATCCGCGTCGTTGCCACTCAGCGTGAACGTCAGCGCCGTCGGTTCGTGCACGAGGTCCGTGGTCGAGGTGCCGAACCACAGGCCCAGGACGAACTCGCCGACGTTCAGGATGGGCGGGATCGCCAGCTCGGCACAGTGGAGTCCCGGGCCCGGGACCGAGCCACCGTTGTCGCTCAGCGACTCGTCGAGCAGCCTCGTGCCGCTCTGCGTGGTGATGAACAGGGCGATGTCGAGCCCCGGGATGGCTTCGTCCAGGCTGAACTCGACCTGGACGCGCAGCGGTTCATCGCGCATGAGCGCAGTGCCCGGGGCCCCGTCCGTCCCCAACACCCGCACGTCCCTGACGGTCAGCGGTCCGGCCGTGACGGACGTACCTCCCGGAACGGTGCCGAACAAGCCGGCCGCGAGGTAGTCGCGGACGATCTCCCGCGTGGCCCCGGTGGCGCGGACCCGCCCCCCGTCGAGCCACAGCCCTCGACGGCAGATCCGGATCAGTGTCTGCAGGTCGTGGCTGACGAAGACGACCGTCCGGCCCTCCCGCTCTACCTCCGCCATCCGCGAGACGCACTTGCGCTGGAACTCGGCGTCGCCGACCGCCAGGACCTCGTCGACGATCAGCACGTCGGGCTCGAGGTGGGCTGCCACCGCGAAGGCGAGACGCAACTGCATCCCGCTCGAGTACCGCTTGATGGGTGTGTCCAGGAAGCGGAGCACTCCCGCGAAGTCGACGATCTGGTCGAAGCGAGCACGGATGTCACGCCTGGTCATGCCGAGGATGGCGCCGTTCAGGAACACGTTCTCCCGGCCGGTCAGTTCCGGGTGGAAGCCGGTGCCGACCTCCAGGAGGGCGGCGACGCGTCCTCGGGTCCTGCTCACGCCCAGGGTCGGTGATGTGATGCCGGCGAGGATCTTCAGGATGGTGCTCTTACCGGCGCCGTTCCGTCCCACGATGCCGAGGGAGTCACCGTCGGCCACCGAGAGACTCACGTCTCTCAGGGACCAGAGTTCCCTCCTCTCCTCGGCGTTCCGGCGCAGGAGACGGCCAGCCGCTGACATGAGGCTCTCGCGAGCGTTCAGGTGCTGCCCGAGGACATAGCGCTTGCTCACACCGCTCAGCTGAACGCGGTCCACCGCCACAGGCTACGAGGACCGGTTCGTCACGTCGTCCCCTTCGACGGGAGCACGCCAGCGTGGCCTCGCCGGTGAGGTCGGCGAGCCGGGCCCTCGTCGGTGCTCGACCCGGCCTCCTCGCCGTCATCGAACAGCGTCGCTCCAGGCGCCTCCATCCGGTCGAAGGCGGTTCGGGAGGAAGGGAGCGGCTCCCCGACCACAGGCCTGTCAGGCACGGGCTCCTCGATCACCGACCACGACATCGACAGGCCCAGCCGTGCAGGCACGCGGAGGTCATGGCGGAACGATCTCCTAGCCTGCACACGATGTCCCACGTCCCAGCCGTCGAGCCAGAGCCGTGGCAGGAGAACACTCCGCGCGGCTTGTCCCTGGGCCCACCGTGGCGGGTGCTCTGGCGGTCAAGGGAACTGGTCGGGTACCTGGCGCTGCGTGACCTGAAGCTCAGGTACCGCCAGGCTGCACTCGGCGTCCTCTGGGTCCTCATCCAGCCGGTGGCCAGCGTGGTCGTGTTCACCGTGGTGTTCAACCGCCTCGCCGGCATCAGCGCCGAAGGCGTCCCGTATCCGCTGTTCGTGCTCGTCGGCATGGTGACCTGGACGTACTTCTCCAGTGCCGTGGAGGCCGCCAGCACCGCGCTGGTGAGCAACGTGAGCCTGGTGACGAAGGTGCGGTTCCCCCGCATCGCCGCGCCGGCCGCCTCGCTGCTGTCACCGGCTGTCGACCTGGCGATCTCCTTGGCTCTCGTCGTCGTCACCATGGCCTACTTCCGGGTCTTTCCCGGACTGCAGTTGCTCGGGGCGGTCGGGTGGTTGCTGGCTCTGGCAGCGACGACCATGGGGATCGGCCTCTGGCTCTCTGCGCTCAACGTCCGCTTCCGGGACGTCCAGCACGCCGTCAGCCCGACCATGCAGTTGTGGCTGTTCGTGAGCCCGGTCGCCTATCCGTCCACGCTCTTCACCGGCTGGCAGGAACTCGTCTACGCGATCAACCCGATGGTCGGGGTGATCGACCTGGGGCGCTGGGCGCTGCTCGGCGCATCCTGGCCGGGTTGGTCTCTGGCCGTCTCCTCGGCGAGCACGTTGCTCATCCTGCTCGGCGGGCTCCGGTACTTCGACCGCGCCCAACGGTCCTTCGCCGACGTCATCTGACACTGCCCACTCGGGCCACCAGGGTTCGTGGAGGCCGTCGATACAGGACTGTGGTGGACGTCGTCACCACCGCGTGGGCACAGTCGTCGTGTGCCTCGATCACGGAGGGACCTCCCACGCTGACGCCCGCACCACCGTCTGTGCCGCGCGAGGCAGGGCCGACCGCTCGTCCCGCCCCCACCGGACACCATGCCGGGCCGGTACGGCCGCAGTCCTCGGGAGCGCGGCCCGCACCATCGGGTGCGGTGCTCGCCCGGGTCGGACTGCCGCTGGCAGGCGCCGACCGGCTCACGGGCGAATTGCTGCGTGGCCGGCGGCACAGCCGCCGGATGGGGCGTGCGCAGTCCAGCGATCTGCTGTGTCGCCGTCGACGACCACTCCCGCCGGCCTGCGCTGAAGTGCTCCCGATGAGCGTGTGATCACCCGCGCCACCTCCTTGACCCGGGCGCCGGCGTGGTGAGTCCGTCACGCGTGACCGTGCGCTGATCGCCGACCGGACGCCATGAGACACCGCCTGCGCCCGGGGTCTCCGCGTCCGACCGCCCGGGGATGCCCGCCGGTCTAGCCACTTGGACGACTCATCTGGTCACGGACCCTGGCACACGGCGGCGACCTGCTGTTCGATCGCCTGTCGGGACGGGTCGGCCCACGATCTCGACCGGCCGGCGGCTGCGTCCACAGGCGTCTTGGCCCGGTGCCGCTCACCCATCCGTCCGCACCCGTCTGTCCGGTCAGTACGACTCGCGCTCGGAGGTCGACCGTGCCGAACCGGACACCTCACCGTGATGGTCGTCGGTGTGGTGAACGAGGCACGGGGCATGGCTCCCCTGGCCGGTGTGTCGGCGCGAGCAGCGATCATGGTCGCGTGTGGAGTGGCGCAGCCGATCGGCCGGGATGGTGTCACGGTGCGGCACGGAGGAGATCCGGACCGACGTGCCTCGCCGAGCAGGATGAGATCGCCGGGTCGACGGAGGACCTTCCGGGCCGATCCGCGATCAGCGCAGTCGCTCACCGAGTGGACACGCGGACGGGCCGTCGCCGGTGATCGTGACCTTCACCTGGGCGATCCCGTACCCCGGCATCGACCATGCCGGCGGGGAGTACGTGCTGCGACACACGTCGGCTCTGGCTGATCGGTGGCCCGTCCTCATGGTGGCGGAGAACTCGGCCGCGAACGACCGGGGGGTGGACTTGCGCCCGCGGCCGGACCGGGTCCGGGTGGCGCTGGTCCGGCCGTACAACCGGTGGACGGTCCCGCAGCTGGCCTGGCGGGTGCGCCGGAAGTTAACGGCCATCACTGCGAGTCGGGCCCTGGCCGACCACGTCCGGCGCGATGTGTCGCTCCAGCAGAGCCTGCGCGAAGCAGGGGTCGTCGAGTTCCAGTGGACCGACACCTTCGGCCTCGCCGGGGTGGTGAGGAAGTACGCCGGCGGGGCCCCGTTGGTGGGTATCGCACACGACGTCATCTCCCAGCGCCAGGGCCGCCGGGTCTCGGCTCTCCCCCTGCCGGAGCCGGTACGACGGGCCTATCGACGCTGGATCCGTGTGCAGGAGCGGCGGGTGCTCGCCCGACTCGATGTCGTGATCACGTTCAGCGAGAAGGACGCCTCCTTGGTGCGCCAGCTCGCTCCAGGCGTCGTGACCGAGGTCCTGGCGCCTCCCGTGGCAACGGCTTCTCCCGCACGACCTCGTGCTCGCCCAGTGGGGACGCCTCCGGTCGTGGCGTTCATCGGGGCGCTGTACCGGCCGGAGAACGACGAGGCCGTGCACTGGTTCCTGCGGGAGGTCTGGCCGCACGTGCGACGCGCCGAGGGCAGCGCCCGGTTCCACATCTCCGGTGCCGGCCCGAGTGCCGACCTCAGCCGGAGCACGGCGGGCAGGGACGACGTCGTCCTGTGGGGTTATCGCGACGACCTCGACGAGGCATATCAACAGGCAGATGTCGTCGTCATCCCCCTCCTCAAGGGGGCCGGGGTGAAGTTCAAGACCATCACTGCCCTGTCGTGGGGGCTTCCCGTGGTGACGACGACGGTCGGGGCGGAGGGGATCCCGGAGGCGGCGGAGGGCGCGGCCATCGCGGACGACCCCGCTGTGTTCGCCGAGGAGGTGATCCGCGGACTCCGCGGGGGTGTCGAGGCGGAGCGTCGAGCGCACGTCACTGACATCGTTCAAGAGCGGTACTCGGAAGCCGCGTTCGTCCGGAGGCTGCAGGAGCTCTATGACGGCCTGATGCGCCCGTCCTCGGACGGGGAGCACGGGGGATGACCCCTGACGTCACCGCGTGCCCGGCGACGTCGGGTAACGGGAGCTCGCGGCGGGGTGTCCGACGGATCGGCGGGGCCTGTCCCGTGACACGATCGGATCCCTCCTCCCTCGGCCGATCGGCTGTGCGCCGTGGACTGCAGACGGTCGCGGGGCAGGCAGCCAGGTCGTCGTCGACCTCCGGAGCCTCGTGCTGCTGGCGCACCTCCTGTCGCCTCTCGACGACGGCAGGGACGCCATGGTTACTACCTGGTCGGCATGGCGACGGGGCTCGGCGATCTCGGGTCGTCCATGGGCTCGATACCGGCGACGTCCATCACCCGCAGCAGGAGTCGAAGCCCTTCTCGGCCGGAGGGGCCCTACTCAGATCCGGCGTCCCGCTTGGAGCCGGTACTTCATCCCGCACGACGGGCACTGCTCATAGGTCCGCCGGTGCGTGCGCCACCAGGGATTGACCAGGGCCAGTCCACGCCGAGGGAGTCGCGATTCGAAAACCGGGAGACCGCTGGTCCCGCAGATGTCGCACCGGGCGCCGCTGAAGCCGATCTGTCGCCGTCTGCGACCGGACACGGTCGAAGGATGGCATGGAAGCGGCGGCGCGTTGAGAGTTCCGGTCAGGCACACGCCGAACGGGACGCAGGCCGTCGTGCGGCCGCGCCGTCCGAGTCCTCCGCCACGAGCGGGCAGCCGGTCGCCGCCGTCCGCACGTGCGCAGCCTGCGGGACGCCGGGCGGCTGTGTCGCCGCAGCGTCGCAGCCCGGTCGGGGACGGACCGTGGCAGGTGGACCGCCCCGTGTCCCGGAGTCCAGCCGTTCCGTCGCCGGGCGGACGGAGTCATGGGACGACCCGTCGTGGTGGCCCGCAGGGACCTGCAGCGTGGCAGGCTCCGCTGGTCACTCGTGGGCGGGTCCGGGCGAGGTCGTGTCGGGGGAGTGACCGATCGGTTCCGTGCAGGAGGGCCGCCGGTCCACTGCCCTCGGTCGGGACTGTGGGGTGGGCCTGAGCACTGGCCGCGCTGCCGGAGATGGGGTGTGATGTCGCAGCTCGCGATCGTGATCGTGAACTACAGGTCGGCGGACCTCCTCCGCGGGTGCCTGGCGACAGTGCCTCCGACGTCGGAGGTGGCACGCATCGTGGTCGTCAACAACGACCTCGACAGCGAACACGAGAGGACGCAGCTCGCCGACATCGCACGCCACGACGCGCGCGTCAGCGTCCTCCAGTCCCCGTGCAACGCGGGATTCGGCACAGGCGTGAACCGGGGAGTCCACGAGGCGCAGCGGTTGGGTTGCGACAGCGTGTGGATCCTCAACCCGGACGTCGAGGTCCGCGATGGCTGCCTGACACATCTCCTGAGGGTGCTCCAGCAGCACCCTGATGCCCTCGTCTCCCCGGCGATCACGTCCGGCCGACCGCCCGACGAACAGGTCTGGTTCAGCGGAGGTCGCCTGGATGCACGCCGCGGTCGATCGGAGCACCTCGGGTACCGGGAGCCGACGGAGACGCTGGACGAGGTCACACGACCGGCGAGCTTCCTCACCGGTACGGCGTTGATGACGCGCGTGGACACCTTCCGACGCCTCGGCGGCTTCCGGGAGGATCTGTTCCTCTACTGGGAGGACGTGGACCTCAGCATGCGGGCCGCGCGGCTGGGGATCCCGATGCTGGTGGTCGGAGGTGCCCGGCTGTGGCACGAACAGGGCGGATCGGTCGATGACCGGTCGGATAAGTTCTTCTTCTACGTGCAGCGGAACCGGCTCGTGGTCAGCTGGTCCACGGCTCACCGGGGCCTCGTGGCCATGCTGATCGGCCCGGGGATGCTCGAGACCGCGCGGCTGTTGGGGAGGCCGCTGCTCAGAGAGCGGCGCTACCGGCTGAAGAAGTGCAAGCGTTCGGTTCAGGGCCTGGTGGCCGGCGTCGTCGCTGTCAGGCGGCTCCAACGAGACCCGGGAGCATCGGTCGGAGGTCCAGTTTGACCGCCGTCGTCGACCTGGTCTTCGACGCGAGATCGGCTGTGGCCCGCCGGCACTCCGGATGGGAGCGCTACAGCCGTAGCCTGCGCCGCGCACTGCACGACCAGTTCCGGGTCGCCGACTACATCGGTCCGCGATGGCGCGGGGAGGTGGTCCTGCCGGCAGTCAACGTGGTCCAGCCCTCGATGCTCCTGCGAGGGCACGCGGGGACGCCGGTCCACTACCCGACCTTCCCTCCGCCGCCGGCGGTGAGCCGTGCGTTGGGGCGCCGGTTGGTGTACACGCTCCACGACCTGACCTGGTGGAGATACCCCGAAACGGCCTCGCGGCTCGGCAGAGCGGTGTATCGCGGGTGGGCCGAGACAGCGGTGCGACGCGCCACCATCCTCACTGTGAGCCAGGCCGTGGCGCGAGAGGTCCAGTCCTGCTTCGACGTCCCGGCCGACCGCCTCTTCGTCGCGTCGCTCGCCTCTGACCTGCCGATCTGCGAGCCCGGCCGGCGGCCAGGGAGGGACCGTCCGTACCTCCTCTCGGTGGCAGCGATCGAGCCGCGGAAGAACATCGATCGTCTTCTGGAGGCCTTCGGGATGTCCGGCCTGGCGGCGAGCCACGATCTCGTGCTCGTCGGAAGAAGGGCCTGGGGTCAGATGCCAGCGGGGATCTCATTGCTGTCGGACGTCGACGACGACATGCTGGCGGGGCTCTACGCGGGGGCGTCGGCGACGGCCCTGGTCTCCCTCTACGAGGGCTTCGGGCTGCCCATCCTCGAGTCCCTTGCACAGGGGACACCGGTTGTGTGTTCGGACCTCGAGGTCTTCCGGGAGGTGTCGCATGAAGCGGGCATATACGTCGACCCCCTGGACCCAGAGAGCATCGCTCAGGGGCTACGAACGGCTGCGGCAGGTGGATCTCCACCTACGTCCGCGGTCATGGCTGCCCGCACGAGGACTTGGGCCGACACGGCGCGGCAGGCCGGTGCTGCATATGCCGGTGCCAGGGATGAGGGTTGACACCTCGGTTCGCCGTCAGCGGGTGGGCTACTTCGACGTGTCCCTGATCACCCCGCGCGCCGCGTGCGAGACCGTGCTGCGGTGGGCCGCGGCAGGGCAGTCGACACACCTCGTGGTGACGCCCAACCTGTCCATGTACTCCGTGTGGGAGCGGCATCCGGACTTCCGTCGTGCCTGCGCACGTGCCAGCCTCGTGCTGGCTGACGGGTGGCCGGTTGCGATCGCGGGCAGCATCGCGGCGCGGCGGGTGGTCCCTCGCGTCACCGGGAGCGACCTCCTCAAGAACCTGATAGCCGGTGCCGCAGAAGGGCAGGTCCGCATCGGCATGATCGGAGGTCAGGGTCCCGAGGAGGCGATCCGGCGTTGTCGGCTCGCTCACCCCGGCGTGGACATGCGGGTCATCGACGACGCCTACCACGAATCGCTCTCCGAGTCGCTGGCCGAGCGCCTCGCGGGACGTGCCCAGCAGGAAGGCGTCGACGTCCTCGTGCTGGCCTACGGCGCGCCCAGGCAGGAGGTCTTCGGGATGCGCCTGGCGCACCATCTACCGCACGGGGTGATCCTCTGCCTCGGGGGCGCTGTCGACTTCCTGAGCGGTCATCAGAAGCGGGCGCCGGCCATCGTGCGCAGGTTGTGCCTGGAGGGCATGTGGCGCATGGCGCTCGACCCTCGCCGGGTGCTGCCGAGATACGTCCTGCCCGCAGGCGCCTTCACCCGATCCCTGGTGGGGCAGGCGCGGGCGGGCGGGTTGTCGAGCAAGCCGGCCTGACCGGCATCGAAGGGGCCCGCCTCCGTGTCCCGATCGGCGGGTGCAGGACACCGAGCAGGGGATAGGTCCGGCCGTCAGGTGCCGGCCGGGGAGGCGGGTGTCCACCGATCGACCGGACTCATCCGGGGCGCCACCCGGCCCTCCGGTGCACCCTGGCCATCGACAGTGCGCGGGAACGTGCGCTCGGCAGGTCCGCGGACCGGACCTGCCGCGGCGATCAGTCCCGCCGTCAGGAAGGGGAAGAAACCCGCGTTGAAGGTCAGGACGTTCTCACTGATGAAAGCGGTCACTGCCTGTACCAGGAGGATCGTCGCCCCGACCGCGGCCAGCGGCTGGCCGCGCACGGCCAGGTGGCACAGCCAGAGGACCAGGATGCCCAGCGTCGTGCCGACGAGCCATCCGGTCTGGGTCAGGACGGCGACGTAGGCGTTCTCTGCCGTGACCGCCTCGGCAAAGGTGTTGAGGGCGGCCGATCCCCCTGTGCCCCATCCGTGCCCGAAGAACGGGAAGTTCTGGAACAGCTGCACGCTGTACTCGAGTGCCGAGTGGTGTCCCAGTGTCGAGGCGTCGTTGCCGCTCAGGATGCCACCGAGGTAGTCGCCCAGAGGTCGGACGACCGCACTGGCGATCACGATCGCAACCACGATGGCTGCCACCCTGAGCAGCGCCCGGCCGACGCCGTACCGGACAGCGGCCAGCGCAGTGACCCCGGCCGCGGCCAGTAGCCAGCCGTTCCTGGTGAAGCTGAGCAGCAACGCCGCCGTGATGGGCAGGGTGACGAGATCGGGGTACCGCAGCGCCGACCGGTACGCGACGGCGAGGACGAGAGCGCCACCGAGCATCTCACCGGCGGACAGCGGGTCGCCGAACGTGCCGGTCAGCCGGGGGAAGCCCGCGGATGTGAAGAAGTTACCCGGTAGGTCGGTCACGGGGTCGACGAACAGGGGCTGGTCCTTGACCTCGACCCAGTACCGCCCCACGCCGACCGTCTCGGAGACGAAGGACCGCGGGAGGGCCAGCTCCACGAGGGCGTAGCCCGCACCGACCAACACCACATAGACGGACGCCACAGCGACACGCCGCCGCTCGTCCCGGCTGAGCAGGGCCACGCAGCCCAGCGACAGGACGGGTAGCGAGGCACCCCGCATGGCTGCCAGCTGCACCGCCAGGGGAGCGGGCGAATCGAACAGCACGTACACGACGGCGCCGAGCGTGAGGAAGGCGCCTATGAGGAGCGGGACCGCCCAGTTCTGCCGCCTCTCCTGCATGGCCCTGAGCGCCAGAACGGCCAAGAGGGTCCATGCGAGCAGGTCCTTCGCGCCGATCATGGGCCGGATCAGCGAGCTCGGGACTCCTGCGACGTGCGCCAGGGCGAACACGTGCGAGCTGAAGACGATGGTGGCGATGATGAAGGTGAGGGCGAGCGCCGGTCGCCTGTGACACAGCTGCAGCCAGCTGGCGACGACGAGGAGCCCGACCGCAGCCGCGCCGAGGAAGGGCTGGAGGATGAGCCCCACACTGAACGTCGTGGCGATCACCGCAGTGAGAACCGGCCACGCCGCGCCTCGGCCACGCATGGCCATCCGGGGTCCCATCGTGGTCAGCGTATCGGCGGGACAGCTGGGCGGGCCCTGTCCGAGCTCCACCGATCCTCGCGGGAACACCGTGCCGCACCCGCTGGAGTCACCTCTGCAGCGCAGCGGCCGTGACGACCGCGGGTCGAGGACGGCGGCATCATGGGCACATGGCCGAGCCAGGTGCGGAGAGGGAGGCCGAGGACGACCCTGGTCAGCGCTCGTCGATCAACCGCCGCTCGTTCGTGCGAGGAGGGGTCGTCGGTGCGGGCGGCGTGCTCGTGGCCGGTGCGGTCGCTGCCGGCTTGAACAGCCGGGTCACCGACGTTTCCGGCCCGATGGAGCCTGCGAACCAGAACCTGGCGGTGACCGCCCCGGAACCATCGGGCGAGGACGACTCGGCGACGCTCGCGGCGCTGTGTGTGGGGCGGCGGGACGTCCACCTCCGGAGTGGTGCCACATACGTCATCGCTGCCCGCGACGCGATCAGCGGGACGGGGTTCAGGGGTCGGATCGTCGGGAACGGGGCCACGCTCAAGTTCGCCTACACCGGGCCGTGGTCGGAGAGCTCCTCCGCCATCAGCGGGCTCCACGACGTCACGTTGCAAGACCTCTTCATCACAGCACCCGACGCGAACCTGTTCTCCGTCTTTCGTGACTGCACCAACCTGCGCCTCGACCACGTGACGGTGTACGCGTGCTCTCCCAAGCTGACCTATGCGCTCCCCAGGGACTTCTCGGCGCACCGGATCCGCTGGATCTCCCAGGGAGATGATCCTCCAGTCATCGATGGGTCGCTGTACGTACCGGATGCCGGTCGATTCTCCCTCACCGACTTCGACTACGACGCCGGCTTCACCGGCCGGACAGGCGCCATCGTGTCGGCCATCGCCACGAGGACAGCTCCGGGCACCACCGTCCACGTCGCCAATGGCCGCGCGTTCACCGCGGACCTGCCCGGGCACAGTGCGGACGGATTCATCGACATCGAGCCGGTCGGGGACGTCCCCTTCGACAACGTCACGGTCCGGGACATCGTCCTGTACAACACCAGCTGCTATCTGACCGGGGCCCGCAACGTCACGGTGGACAACTGCACCTTCGTCTACACGGCCAACAACTCCAGCGGCCGGGCCATCCCGTTCGTCGTCTACAACAACAACGGGTCCAGGCCGCCGCTGGGAGCCCTCACCGTCAGGGACTGCCGGGTCGAGTGGACCGCCGGCAACCCGGCCGATCAGACGATCGGCATCATGACCTACCAGTCACACCCCGGGGCCGTCGTCAGGTTCACCGACAACAGCTATCACTTCAGTCCCGCCGCGGGGCAGGTCGCGCAGGACCTCTACTGGGTCAAGGACGGCGCTCCTGCCGTCATGTCGATCCGCGGTGACGCGATCCTCGAGGTAGGCGACCTGGCGCACTCGCAAGCGTTGATCCGAACGGATTCGACCGTGCGTCGACTGATGGTCCGGGAGATGTCGGTCAGCGGGACCTTCGCGCAGAAGCTGCGGGCGGGGGGCGACGGCGGGGGCGGCGACGGCGACCTCGTGGTCTTCGAGAGCAACGACTTCACGGGGGCCACGTTCACCGGTGCCGACTCCGTCGCTGCGGGTGTCACGCTGATCCGCCGGCACTCGGCCGACAACGCCGGGATCGAGTACTGACGGCTTCATCACCTGCTTGGCGCCGGGTCGCACGTGGGCAGTCGGACCAGTGACACCGTCGATCGGCTGACGCGTCGCTCGCCCGGCAGCACGGACGACGCGGACGGGGAGGCTGGAGGAGCGGAGCGCGGGTCCTGGTGCGCATGCTCTTCAGCGGCAGCGGGATCCACACCTGGCAAGCAGCGGACAGCGCCGCGGCCCCGTCAGGCGAGGATCCGGATCTGACGGTGACCGCGTCCGGGGAGGCGCACCATCGTGATGGGTGACCTGCCGCAGCTCGCGGGTCACCAAGCCGGACAGCCATGACCTAGGGTCCCCGATTCAGATTCCTTGCGACGACGGATGGCGCAGCAGACGTATTGGAGCGACATGGACCTCCGACAAGTGCTCGCCGCGCTCCGCTCAGGATGGTGGTTGCTCGTCATCGGGATGCTCTTCGGCGGGGCTGCCGGGCTGGGGGGGAGTCTGCTCCAGACTCCGGTGTACGAGTCCTCCACGCAGTTCTTCGTCTCGACCACGGAGTCTGCGTCGACGTCGGATGCGTACCAGGGCGGCCAGTTCTCCCAGGAGAGGGTCGCGTCCTACGTCCGGCTCCTCACCGGCGACGAGCTGGCCGGACGGATCGTCGACGGCCTTGATCTGGACATGGAACCCGACGAGCTCGTGCAGCGGATATCGGCGACCGCGGCCGCGAACACCGTGCTGATCGACGTCTCGGTCACGGATCCGTCGGCGGACCAGGCGCAGCGCCTCGCGGAGGGGGTCGGACAGGAGTTCCCCCGGCTGGTGGTCGAGTTGGAGACCCCCGACGGCGGGGGGCGGTCACCGGTGAAGGTGACGGTCACGGAGCGTCCCGACGAGCCGGCCACCCCGGTGTCACCGCGGCCGCGTCGCAACGCCGCCCTGGGGCTGGCCGTCGGACTGTTGGTCGGGATCGGCCTCGCGATCACTCGCGCGCGTCTGGATCGGACCGTCAGGGACCCGGACGAGACAGCGGAGCTCGTGGGTGCCCCCGTGATCGGCGCAGTCGTCCGTGACGACGACCTCAAGAAGAGGCACGTCGCCGACCGTCGCGGGAACAGCCGGACGGCGGAGGACTACCGGCAGCTCAGGACCAATCTCCAGTTCCTCAACGTCGACGCGCCACCGAGAGTGATCATGGTGTCCAGCGCGCTGCCGTCGGAGGGCAAGACGACCGCCGTCGTCAACCTGGCTCTGGCGCTCGCCGCCGCCGGGCAGCGGGTGACCGCGGTCGACGCCGATCTGCGGCAGCCGGAGGTGACGACCTACTTCGGTCTGGCCGGAGGTGTTGGGCTGACCAACATCCTCTCGGGTACCGCGGACGTCGACGGCGTGAAGCAGACGTACGTCGAGCGACTGTCGGTGATCGCCGCCGGTCCCACACCGCCGAACCCCGGTGAGATGCTGGCCTCGAGCAACATGGCGAAGCTCATCGAGAGACTCCGCGAGACCAACGACTACGTCATCATCGACGTCCCCCCCATCCTCCCGGTGGCTGACGCCCTCGGGCTCGCTCCCAAGGTGGACGGCGTCCTGCTGTCTGTCCGATATGGGAGCACGCGGAAGGACCGGCTGCGGCAGGCTGCGGCCATGCTGTCGCGAGTGGGGGCCACGACCCTCGGCGCAATCCTCAACATCATCCCGCCGCAGGACGAGGTGGCCACCGCATACGGCTACGGCTACGGCTACGGCGCCGAGAGGGATCAGTCGAGGAACCCGTGGGACGGGGACGGGGCCGTCCCCCAGCGGACGTTCCGGCGGGCGAAGTCGAGTAGGCGGCACGGACAACCCCGTCGGCTGTTCGCCACGGAACAGGACCGCTGAGTCCGAGCACCGACCAGCGCGCCCGGATGACGTGCGGCATCCCGTAATCGTGTCGACCACCGACCGGAACAGCCCCGAGCGCACGACGCGGAGGGGCCTGACCGGACCGCCCTCGTCCACGGTCGCACGGCGGGACCGGTTGCCGCCACGTGCTCTCGGTGAGCCGCTCAAACGCTCGATCCGCCGAGCCGCCCCTATAGTGGCCCGGCGTCCCCGAGGACGTCCGGCCGGGAGGTGAGGTCGTCGGCTACCCAGGATGTCCCCGCGCGAGACGACCTACGCAGCGCGGGCGCCAGGAGCGCTCTCTGGCAGGGGCTCGCATTCGCGCTGTCGAAGGCGGCCGTTCTCGTCACGACCGTCGTCCTCGCCCGACTTCTCGCACCCGAGCAGTACGGCCTGGTCGCCCTCGCTCTGGTGTTCGTTGCCTACGCCCAGACCGTGGCGGACGCCGGGGTGGCCCAGGCGCTGGTGTACCTCCCCCGGAGTTCTCCGACCGTCCGTGCGGCGATGTCGTGCGCCCTGCTGGTCGGAGTGCTCCTCGTGGCCGTCGCGACGGTGTCCGCGCCGCTGGTCGCCGCGTTCTTCCAGCGTCCGGACGTCGAACCCCTGGTTCGGTTGTGTGCCGTCTCGCTGCTCGCGTCCTCGCTCGGTTCCGTGCCGGATGCGTTGCTCCGTCGTGACCTGCTGTTCTCCCGGATCACCGTGGCGAGGGTCGTCAGTGCGGTGGCCACGGGGGCGACCTCCATCGGGCTGGCTGCGGCGGGCGCCGGACCCTGGGCGATCGCATGGGGCGCGGTCGTCGGCAGCACGGTCGCCACCGTGGTCTCGTGGATCGTCCTCCCCGTGCGCCCCGACGCCCTGCTGTGGCGCACGACCCGGTCAGACGTCCGTGCTGTCCTGGCCTACGGCATCCCGGTGGCCGGTGCGTCCCTCCTCGGGAAGCTCGTCTTCGACGCCGACTACCTCGTCATCGGGAGACAACTGGGGGCCGAACAGTTGGCGTACTACACGTTTGCGTTCAAGCTCCCCGAACTGGTCATCCTCAACGTCTTCTTCGTCCTCCTCTCCGTGACGTTCCCGTTGTTCACGCGCGCTCGATCCGATCCGGAACGACTGCGTCGCGGCTATCTGTTCAGCATCAGGTTGCAGTCGCTCTACGGGGTCGTAGCCGGTGTGGGTCTCGCGGTGACGGCTCCCCTGGCCGTCCGCGTGCTCTTCGGGGAGGCCTGGGCTCCCGCGGCCGGAGCTCTCACCGCTCTTGCCCTCTACGCGGCGCTGCGGACGATCGGCGGTGGGGCCAACGAGGTCTACAAGGCCCTCGGGCGTCCCGGTATCCCGCTCGTGATCTCGGTGATCCGCCTGGTCGTCCTCGTGCCGGTCCTCCTCTTCGCGACGACGTGGGGCATCGACGGTGTGGCCTGGGCCCAGGTGGTCCTCGCTGCAGTGTTCGCCATCGCCATGCAGGCCGTGGCCCTCCATGTGCTGCAGCTGGACGCACGGCGCCTGCTGCTGGCCCTGGCGCCGGCCGCTTCGGTGGCTCCTGCCGTCGCCGTGGTGGCGGGACTCCTCGCCCGCCTGCCGTTGCCGCCGGCCCTGACCCTCGTCGTGGCGGGGGCCGGCGGAGGCGCCGCGGCAGTCGCCGTCCTGGTGGTCGCCTACCCAGCCCTGGTCAAGGACGTCATCGGCCTCCTGCGCCGGCGTTCGGTCGCCACCTGAGTTCGAGCCGCAAACCGGGTCCCACGGCTCCGGTTCCTGTCGTCCAGCAATCCGGTCAGGGGCGCGGGAGGGCGCCGGTCCGCTCCGCCGGCCGCACTCCACGACGAGGAGGTGGATTCCTCGTGTCCTGCGGGGGATCACATGGTGTCCCTCGTCCGGAACGAGTCCATTAGCGTTGCCTTCCCGCCCGACCGGTGACCAGACGATCGGAGTCCCATGGGCTCTGCGCCCCCGAGTGACGAATCGGGGACCCGCTCTCGACTGCTGTCGGTCGTCGGGCTCCGCCCGCCCGTGACCACAGCGCCGTCCCCTCCGCTCCTCCTGCACCTCTGGCGGAGGCTGGACTGGCGCCTCCTGCTGCCCGCACTGGGAGCCGGACCGGTGGTCCTCGCCGGCCGCCCGGACGAGGAGCTGCGCTCAGCACTGCCGCTGCTCGGTCGCCCCGTCCACCACGTGGTGTCGGATCAGGACTGGGAGGCCGTGCGAGGGACCGCGAGCCTGGTCGTGCTCGTCGACCCGACCCCGGAGGACCTCAAGCGAGCAGCAGCGGCATGCCGCTCCGGAGCCTCGGTGTACGCCGAAGTGCGCCGATCCCTGCGCCGACTGGCGGGCCCGCGGACGCTGACGGGGTGGCGGCGGGCCTTCGCGGAGGCTGGGCTGGTGGATGTCAGGGTGAACTGGCATGCCCGCACGATCGCCAGGTCGGCCAGGATCATCCCGGTCGAGGCCCGCGGTGCGGTGCGTCACGCCCTCGACCAGCACCAGGGGAACCGCTTCAGGCGCATCCTGGCCGCGACGACCCGTGCCGTCGTGGGGACGGGTCTGCTCCCCGCGCTTATCGCCGAGGGGAGCGTGGTCGGCCGCCTCGCGGAGGTGCTGCCGGGAGGCGGGACGAACCTCGTCGAGCGGGTCCTGGTCGAGCACCTCGACCGGCTGGACCTGGGCGCGGTGGGGCTGGGGACAGCGCTGGAGACGGCGTTCCTGACACCGCGGTTCGTGACCTCGCGGCACGTGGTGGTCCTGGTGTACGCCAAGGGGGAGAGTCGGCCTCGACTGGTGGTCAAGGTGCCGCGCCAGCCTGGGGACAGCCAGGGCGTCCGCCACGAGGCCGACATGCTGCTGCGCCTGGCCGCTCACCTCGGCCCCGCTCGGCTGCGCGTTCCTGCGGTCCTCGGAACGGTGGCGTGCGACGGGCTGACCTTGCTGGCGGAGTCGGCGGTCCGAGGCACCGTCCTGAGCCCCCCACAGGCCCGCCGCCACTTCCGGACCGTTCTGGCAGCGGGCACCTCGTTCATCGACGCGCTCCCCGTCGTCCGTCCCGCTGAGGGCAACACCGACTGGTACGTCCCGGCGGTCGAGCGACCTCTCGCGCGGCTGGCCGAGCTCGCACCACTGGACGGGGAGACAGCTGTCCTCTGCGCCCGAACCCACGAGCTGCTGGCGCCGCTCCGGTCGGTGCCGTTGCCGACGGTCTTCGAGCACGGCGACCTGGCGTTCCCAAACCTCTGCTTCGGGGCCCGGGACTCCAGCCTCGGGGTCGTCGACTGGGAGCGCTCGACGACGGAAGGCGTGCCCGGTCACGATCTGGTCTTCTTCCTCCAGTTCCTCAGCGAGTCCAGGTGGTCCGCCTCTACCTGGTCCGCACAGGTGGCGGCCTTCCGGGACGCCTTCGTCGGCCCGGACGCCTGGGCGGTGCCGGTCCTCCGCGAGCACCTGCGGCACCGAGGAGTGGATCCGAGGTCGTGGGGACGGCTGGTGCTCATGACCTGGGCCCGTACCGCTGCCACGCTGGTCGATCGGCTGCTGCTGGACCCGAGCGGCAATGACCTCCGCCCGTCGGCGGCCGTGGATGCGGCGGTCCGCTCGGAGCGGGAGACGAGGCTCTGGCGCCTCGCCGTGGAGTCCGCCGGACGTGGCGAGCTGGGGGATTGAGCGGGTCTCCGGGCCCTGCGGTCCGGCCGCCTGAGTCGTCCGGGGGACGCCCGGCAGGGACGGGTGGCCGGTGGGTGACCGCGGTCCCGCCTCGGCGTCGCTGGAGCGCGTCGCGTTCCCTCGGGATGTAGCCTCCGACGGCGCCCGCATCGTCGTCCGTCGGACGGTGCGCCGCAGCCGCCTGCCGTTCGGGGGATCGGATGCCACACCGTCGGAACCGCGCTGCCGAGGTCACCGTCACCGACCACGACGTCCACGGTGTCCTCCGCGTGAGGCTGCGTGGCGCACCAGGACACATCAGGGAGGCTGTGGCCCGGGAGCTCGGGTCAGCGGATCCCGCGCCCTCCGGCGAGCCGGACATCACGGTGACCTTCACCGACGAGCTTCCACCCGAGGGTCCCCTGCGCCTGCTCGGTCTGCGTCAGGCTGCGTTCGACGACGCGCACTTCTACCTGTTGGACGGAGCTGGACACCGAGCGAGGCTGGACCTCTCCCGGCTCGGTGACCGGTTCGAGGTGCTGTGCGAGCGCGGCATCAGTCACATCCCGCTCCTGATCCCGATCGTGGGGCTCCGCCTGCTCCTCAAGGACCACGTCCTGCTCCACGCGTCCTCCTTCGTCCACCGCGGGACCGGCGTCCTGGTGACCGGCTGGCAGAAGGGAGGCAAGACGGAGACGATGCTGCCCTTCATGGCGGCCGGAGCCGACTTCGTCGCGGATGAGTGGACGATCGTCGGGGGACACGAGCCGACCCTGTCCGGGGTCTCGGGCGTCGCACGTCTCTGGGACTGGCACCTCCGCCAGTTTCCTCAGTACTGGCCTCTCATCCGACCGCGGGCGCGGGCACGGCTCCGCCTCTGGCGACTGTACCGCCGGCTCTACGGGCTCGTCCCCGGCCTCGACCGTCTGCCCGGCCGTCCGGGTCGACGCCTCCGTCGACTCAGCATGGACGGGGGAACCGACTGGCAGGGGGTAGACCAGATCGATCCGCCGGCACTGTTCGGCGACCGGGTCCGGCGCAGGAACGTCCCGGTGGACCGGGTCTTCCTGCCGGTCGTGGGTCAGGACGACAGCATCGAGGTCATCCCCATGGCAGGTGAGGAGGTCGCCAGGCGGATGGTCAGCTCACTGGCCTTCGAGCGCGCGGCCCTGACGACGGCCTACCTGCAGTTCCGGTTCGCCTTCCCCGACCGCACCAGTTCGCTGATCGACACTGCACGGGAGCGAGAGGAGCGAGTGCTCGAGCGGACCCTCGCCGACGTTCCGGCGTTCGAGCTCAGGCACCCGTACCCGGTCGCTCTGCGAGACCTGTACGAGGCCGCTGCACCGTATTGCTGAGCCGTCCGTCCCCAGCCGCCTCGGTGCCCGCGGACCTCGACCGAGCCCACTCGGGCTTCCGCCCGGATCCGCCGGGTCGCCGTGTCCCGTGCCCCGCCCGGCGATGGCCTGCGGGCCAGTGCTCCTGGATGACCTGGAGTGCCTGGCGGCGAACGGTCTGCGCGTCCGCCCGGGCGTCGACGGTGGCGTGCGCGGGGAACTGCTCCAGCATGGTCCGGTAGGACCGCCTCAGCCCGTTCAGGACCTCGACCGAGTGCTCACCCTTGCGCGCAAAGAGCACCTCGGGTGGGGCGTCGAGGAGGATCACCAGGTCGGGGGTCGGCGCCAACAGGCGGACGGCGAGCGCGTTGAGACGGCCGTTCAGGCCGGCGGTGCGGAGCCGGACCTCGTGTGGGGTCCTGTCGAGGACCACGAGGTGGCCGAGCCCGCGATGCCAGCGGGCGGCCATCCCGATCCGGGCGACCCGCAGCAGTCGTCGCACCCGCGGTCCTCCGCGGACCCCATCGAGCCAGGTGCGACGCTCTCTCCGCTGCCAGAGCCCGCTGTACACGTAGCGGACCGGGACCGGCAGGGCGCCGACGAGGCTCCTCGCCAGCGTCGTCTTGCCGGCGCCGTCGGGTCCGAGGAGGGCGATGCACATGCCCCGCCGGACCATGTGCCCACCTCCACCCAGTGGCTCTCAGGTCGGGTCACCGTACACGGCGCAGCGCAGGGTGAGCCCGAGCGGAACCCCGTGCCGCACCCGGAGCCGCCGCGGACGATCTCCACCCCGGGTCCCGGCGGCCTCGTGGCAGTCGACGGTCGTCCGTACGCGGACCGCGACATTGCCTGTGGGACGCACGCCCGCGGGCCCCCGGGGGACGGGACTGCACGCCCCGATCGCACCGGCGGACGCGCAACGGACGGATGCGGCACGTGGACGGTCCTCGGGATCCCGCCACGTCTCCCGGGGCCGGGCCGGCGGCCACGTCGCTGCCCCACAGAGCGCCCGCGGAGACGACCGTGCGCGACGCTCCGGCCGGAGCGTCGGTGGGCGCCCGTCTCGCCCTGGACCACCCACCAGCACGTCAGGAGCAGACCGGTCGGGGTCGACGGGCCGTGTCTGCGTGGTGACCACCGTGAGCAACCCGTTGCGATGCCGCGGGTCCCAGAGGACGAGCACGCCGGTCCGGCGGTGCCGACCTCGGGCTGCCCGCAGCAGGCCGTGGGAGAACGGGTTGACGCCGCCTCCCGGCCCCGGCCACTCTGCCGGAGCCAGCAATCCGGGCACGGCGTCGGTCAGACGCTCCGCGCCCGCGGACGAGCAGGGGACGCGACATGGCTGCCACGGCAACGATCTCGGCGTCGGTCCACGGGTGACCCATCCATGAGCGCCACGGTCACCGGCCCCTCCGATCTGGCCGGGGTGCTCGACCTGGCCGCCCGCGGCGGGGGCTCCTGTCGGCTCTGCGGACAGCAGCTCACCGACGTCTTCGTCGATCTCGGCATGTCACCGCCGTGCGAGAGCTACCTCCCGGCTGAGCGGCTGGAGTCGCCGGAGGTCTTCTATCCCCTCCGGGTGTGGATCTGCGCTGACTGCTTGCTGGTCCAGCTGCCTGCACACCTGCCGGCGGAGGAGATCTTCTCCGACTACGCCTACTTCTCGTCGTACTCGACCTCCTGGGTCGAGCACGCCCGGGTGTTCACCGAGCACGCCGCCCAGCGAGTTGGGCTGACGGCAGAGAGCCTGGTCGTCGAGGTCGCCAGCAATGACGGCTATCTGCTGCAGCACCTCGTCGGCCGCGGCGTCCCGGTGCTGGGCATCGAACCGGCGGCCAACATCGCCGCCGTCGCGGTCGAGCGCGGCATCCCCACACACGTGGCCTTCCTGGGGGAAGAGGAGGGACGGCGGGTGCGCGCCGAACACGGCCCTGCTGACCTGGTCGTGGCGAACAACGTGTTCGCCCACGTTCCCGACGTCCGCGACTTCAGCCTGGGGCTCGCCGCCCTGCTCGCCGACGACGGGTGGCTGAGCATCGAGGTGCCGCACCTCATGCGGCTGATCGAGTTCGCCCAGTACGACACGATCTACCACGAGCACTTCCAGTACTACAGCCTGCTGACCGCCCAGCGGGTACTCGCCACGGCAGGCCTGGCCGTCGTGGACGTGGAGGAACTGGCCTCGCACGGGGGCTCGCTGCGCCTCTGGGCGCGCCACGAGCGGACAGCGGACGGAGAAGTCTCGGACGCCGTCCGCGACGTGCTGGCCGAGGAAGAGGGGCGCGGTCTGCACACCCTGGCGGGCCACCGCGGCTTCGCCGACGCGGTTGCCCGGATCAAGCGCGACCTGCTCGGTTTCCTGCTCTCGGCGGCCGAGCAGGGCAAGCGGGTCGCCGGTTACGGCGCGCCCGGCAAGGGCAACACGCTGCTCAACCACTGCGGCATCCGTTCGGACCTGGTGCGCTACACCGTGGACCGCAACCCGTTCAAGCAAGGCATGTACCTGCCCGGCACGCACATACCGATCCTGCACCCTGAGGCCATCGCCGAGGACCGGCCGGACTACGTGCTCCTGCTGCCGTGGAACCTCCGCGCCGAGATCACGCAACAGTTGGCCTACGTCCGGGAGTGGGGCGGCCGCATCATCGTCCCCATTCCTCGACTGGACATCGACTGACCCCCAGGAGCCACCGCGTGGACGCTCTCCGCACGCCCAAGCCCCGCCTACTGCGCGCCGGGGATGTCGTCGAGGTCCGCTCCGAGGAGGAGATCCTGGCCACCCTCGGGCCCGACGCGACCGTCGACGGCCTGCCCTTCATGCCGGAGATGCTGCGGCAGTGCGGCTCGCGGTTGACGGTGGACAGCCGAGCGGACACGACCTGCTTCTACGGGGCCCTGCGTGACATGGACGCAGCGGTCCACCTGACCGGGATCCGCTGTGACGGGTCGGCACACGGCGGATGCCAGGCCGGCTGTCTCATCTACTGGAAGGAGGAGTGGCTTCGCCCGGTGGAGCCGACCCCGGGACACCCGCAGGTGTCCCAGCCGCTGCTGCTCGCCCCGCCTCTCCACCGCGACGGCTGCACGCGGGACGACGTCTTCCGCGCGGTGCACCCTCCGGAGAGCTCCGGTGGCGAGGAGCTCTGGTCCTGCCAGGCGACCCAGGTCCGTGCCGCGACCAGACCCATCCGCACCTGGGACCTGCGGCACTACGTCCGAGACGTGCGCCGGGGCAACCTCCGGCCGGGAACGGTGCTCCGGAGGATCCCGCCGTCTCTCCTGTTCGCCTACCAGGGTCTGAGCCGGCGGCGTCTCCCACGGTGGCTGCGGGTGGCGAAGGGCGCGGACATCCCCTTCATCCACGGCACATCGACGCAGACGCCCTCGGTCGACCTGGGCCTCCAGCCGGGTGATCGGGTCCGGGTGAGGAGCCGCAAGGAGATCCGGGCGACCAACGACCGCAACGCTCGCAACCGCGGGCTCGCGTTCGACGTGGAGATGACGCCCTACTGCGGCAAGAGCATGCGCGTCCAGCGGTTGGTGCGGCAGATCATCGACGAGTGGACCGGGCGGATGCTGCACCTGCCGGGTCGCTGCATCGTCCTCGAGGGTGGCGTCTGCCAGGCGCTGTACCACGGCCTGTGCCAGCGCAAGACCGAGTCCTACTGGCGCGAGGTCTGGCTCGAGCGCGAGACACCCGCGGCCGCACGGGCGCCGGTGTCGAGGACCGCAGCCCAGACCTGAACGGGTCGGTCGGATTCCGACGTGCTCCTCCGACGACGAGCTCATCCTGTCCGGGCAGGCAGGAGGGCCTCCACCGACAGCCAGCAGGCACCGGAGCGCTCCACCTCCGGGAGTCCCGAACGGACCTCGTCCAGCAGATCAGGCAGGAACAGGAGCACCTCGTCAGGGCAGGTCGCCACGAGCTCGGCCGGCCCGATCACGGGCATCCCCACTCCGGGGATCACTCGGCCCTGCTTGGCGGGCGATGCATCGGCCACCGCCGGGAGCAGGTCCGGGCCGATGCCGGCGGCCACCAGCAACGGGACCGCCCGTGACGCCGCGCCGTATCCGATGACCCGCCGACCGGCGGCCGCCGCCTGCTGCAGATGGGTCCGCAGCGCCGTGACGCCCGCAGACACCGACTCCGCCAGCACGGTCAACGCCGCTCGTGGGACGTCATCGGGGAGGCTGACCGGTGCTGCGTCCGGCGGCAGTGCGCTGTCGCGGCGCGCCGCCAGCAGACGGGTGCCGCCGTAGAGCGGGTGCAGCACCGAGGCCACGACGGTCAGGCCGCACTCGGCCAGCTGACGGGCGGCCACGGCGGTCGACGGGTAGGCGTGGTGCCCGTGACGGACCGCATTCCACTGTCCGTGCTCGACCACCGTCTCCAGCGGCGGGAAGACCAGCACCAGCACGCCGTGCGGGGTCAGCGCGTCGGCCCGGCGCCGTAGTCCCGCCCGCTGGTCCTCCTCGTGCATGAGCCCGAAGACGTCGATCACCGCGTCCACCGGCCCGGCACGATCGTCATCCCGTACGTCCAGGCCCGCGGCGTCGAGCAGGTGCACCCAACTGCCACCGTGCGGACTGCCGAACTCCCGCGCCGATGTCCCGGGCACGAGGAGGCTCTGGTCCAGCGCCCACCCAACGGAGTCCCGGGCGTGCGCGGTCAGCGCGGCCGGCTCCACCGCACGAGGCTCCTGCGGCACGGGCGAGCGGTCGGGCAGTTGCACGAGCCCGCAGCCGTCGCAGGCCCACAGCCTGAGTGGGTGCACCGGGGCCGGCGGGTCACCCGGCAGCGGGAAGTCGTCACAGGCCGGCTGCAGCCCCAGGTCGAGGACGGCCTCCCCGTGTGGAGAACCGCACCATCGGCACGACGCCATCGACGTCACCGGCCCCTCCCCCGCGCCACACTGCACGCGTGCTGATCGAGCGCTCGGAGCTTGCCGACGTCGTGTGCTTCCTCCCCGAGACCCGGCACGAGGACGAGCGGGGCTGGTTCGTCCGCACCCTCGACGTGGCGGTGGCGGAGCGTGCCGGCGTGGACGCCCGGACCTTCCTGCAGGACAGCCAGTCGCGGTCGCGTCAGGGCGTCCTCCGCGGCATGCACGGCCGGGCCGGTGCCGGCGAGGCCAAGCTGGTCCGCTGCGCGCGTGGAGCCGTGCTCGACGTCCTCGTCGATGCCCGGCCCTCCGCGCCGAGCTTCGGGCGCAGCGCGGCGTTCCGGCTGGACGACGAGACGGGACGACACCTCTACGTGCCCCCGGGGTTCCTCCACGGGTTCCAGGCGCTCACGCCGGAGGCCGATGTCTGCTACCGCATCGACCGCGAGCACGACCCGTCGGAGGACCTCGCCGTCCGCTACGACGACCCGGACCTGGCGCTCCCCTGGCCACTGCCGGTGACCGCCATCTCCGCTCGCGACGCCGCCGCCGGTACCTGGCAGGACCTGGTCCAGCGGCTGGACGGTGCCCCCGGCCACTGAGGCGACAGCACTCAGCGCCACCGCATGTCCTCGGTGAGCCGCCCCTGGTGCTGCAGCTGCTTCAGCCACGCCAGCCGGGTGAACCGCTCGCGCAGCATCGACCGGGTCAGCCCGTACCGGCGGTAGGCCGTGGCGAGTTCACGAGCGCCCTCCAGCGTCGTCCAGGCCGGCTTGAACGCCGGCACCGCCTCGGCGATCCGGCGGAAGTCGACGCGGTAGGAACGCGGGTCGCCGCCGAACTCACCGGAGATCCGCACCGTGCTGCCGGGAACGGCCTCGGCGACGACCCCGGCGATCTCGGCCACCCGTCGGTTCTCGCTGTCCATCCCCACGTTGAAGGCCCGGTCGTGGACCGCCTCCCGGGGTGCCTCCAGGCAGGCGAGGAAGGCCTCGGCGATGTCTCGGGCGTGGACGAGCGGCCGCCACGGGGTGCCGTCGGACCTCACCACGATCTCTCCGTCCAGGACGGCGGAGGCCACCAGGTCGTTGAGGACGATGTCGGCGCGCAGCCGCGGCGAGAAGCCGAAGGCGGTCGCGTTGCGCAGGGACACCGGTTCGAAGTCGTCGTCGGCCAGGTCGTGGAGATCGGACTCCACGCGCACCTTGCTCTCCGCGTACGGCGTCACTGGAGCCAGTGGTGCCGTCTCGTCGAGCGGGTCCTCGGTCCCGGAGGCCCCGTAGACGCTGCACGTGGAGGCGTAGAGGAAACGGCGCACGCCGGCGTCCCGGGCGAGGCGGGCCAGGCGGGTGCTCGCGGCGTGGTTGATGTCGAAGGTGACCTCCGGAGCCAGGCTGCCCAGCGGGTCGTTCGACAGCGCCGCCAGGTGACAGACGGCGTCGAACCCGGTCAGGTCGTCGACGGTGACGTCCCGGAGGTCCCGCCGGACCAGCGGTGGCCGCGTCGGCTCCGGCCCCAGCGTGGCGCCCGTGAAGAGCCCGCTGTCCAGCCCCACGACGTCGTGGCCGGCACCGGTGACGACTTCCGCCATCACGGTGCCGAGGTAGCCCTCGCTGCCGGTGATCAGGACGCGCACGGGACCTCCTGGTCGGAGCGGGTCGCGGGAGGTAGCCCCACGACGATCTTGTCGCACCAGTAGGCCTCGGCGTACCGCTGATGGCACTCGACGCCGCGCAGGCGCATGAGGCCGAGGAACGCCTCTCGATCGAACCAGTCGCGGTCCCGCTGGGACGGGTAGTGCTCGGCCAGCAACTCGATCTTGCGCGTGGCCACCTCTGCGGGCACGGGCAGGTGCACGGCCGGCCGGCCGAGATCGCCGTCCCACTTCGCGATCTCATAACCGAGTACCAAGTGGTCGCGGAAGACCGTCGGCGTGAGCTCGGCGACCAGCCGGTGGTCCTGGTGGAGGTCCTGTCGACAGGGGCTCAGGACGAGGTCGGCACCGCCGGCCGCTCGTGCCCGAGCGCCCGCCTCCTCCAGCGCCTCCTTGACCGCGTTCCAGTGGGCCGGCAGCCGGCCGTCGGGCAGGTCGAGCACGGTCACCTCGAGCTCGAGTCCTCCACTGAACGCCTTGAGCGACGCATGGGCCTCGGCTTCCCGGTCGGGTGTCGAGGACAGCACGAGGACCTGGAGCAGGGCACCGGGGCAGGACGCGGCGAGCTGCAGGAGGAGGGCACCCGCTCCGATCTCGACGTCGTCGCAGTGGGCCCCGAGGGCCACCACGACAGGGGGACGGCCGTCCTCCCGGGTGAGCAGTGTCAGGCCGCCCACCTCAGGTCGCCGGTACGGGCGCGCGGGTGGAGTCGTTCTCCCACACCATCCACGGACGTTCCCCATGTGAGAAGAGCGTCTCAAGGTTGTTCCGCTCCTTGATGGTGTCGGTGGGGTGCCAGAAGCCGGTGTAGCGGTAGGAGAGCAGCTGTCCACGTTCAGCGAGGGCGGTGCAGGCGTCACCCACCAGGTCGCCTCCCTTGGGGATGTGGTCGAACACGCCCTGCCGCAGCACGAAGAAGCCCCCGTTGACCCACAGGTCCAGGTCGCTGGCGGCGCGGATCTGCCGGATGCGACCGCTGAGGTCGATGTCGACGCAGTGGAAGGAGGGGTCGGGACGGGCGGCGAGGAGGCTCGCCGTGGCGTCGCTGTCCCGGAACCGGTCGATCATGATCGGAAGGGGGGCGTCGGTAAGGACGTCGGAGTAGTTCGCCAGGAACACGTCATCGTCGGCCACGAGGTGTCGAACCCGACGCAGCCGCTCCCCGATCGCCGAATCCACGCCGGTGTCGACGAAGTGGATGGTCCAGTCGGCGATGTCGCTGGAGAGCAGGTCGATCCGCCGGCCGCCTTCCCTGAGCACGAAGTCGTTGCTGGCGGTCTCGCGGTAGTTGAGGAAGTAGTCCTTGATGTGGTGGGCCCCGTAGCCGAGACAGAGGATGAACTCGTCATGGCCGAAGTGGGCGTAGTAGCGCATCACGTGCCAGATGAGCGGGCGGTGGCCGACCATGATCATGGGCTTCGGGACCTCCGTCGTACCGTCCCGCATCCGCAGGCCGTACCCGCCGCAGAAGAGCACGACCTTCATGACGACGTCCCCATCGCACTGTTCTCGTACAACGCCGCGCTGTGGGAGTCGTACGGCCCGGCGCGACGACGACGTGGAGGACGGGCGCTGGCGACCCGACCGGAGAGGCAGGGTGGGCGTCGGCTGTGCGTGTCCGGGGAAGGACGACTGGCTGTCGCCAGGAGCTCCACCGACCCCCGCGCGCCTCCGAACTCCGACATGGCCACGGCAGAGATCCCTTCGTCCGCACGACGGGCGATCCCCGCACGACCGTCTGTCGTGATGGACGTCGACCGCATGAAAGACCCTGGAGGTACGGGCGGGACTGGTCAACCACTTCGCGGATGGCGGTGCGAAGCTCGGCCCCTGTGAGGGGCGGTTCGGTCCTGGCCCGCGCACCCAGCCTCGCCGGGTGCCGACCGCACTCGACCTCTGGATGACGGAGGAGGAGTGCCGCCGGTCGACTACCGGTGCGATCTCGACCTCGGTCGGCGCATCTCACCTACCGGTCGAGCACCTGCCGATGCGAGGTCCCCCTCGGGACGTCTCCCGGCGGCCGTTCCCGGCGCATGAGGGTCACGGCCTGCCACCAGACGATGGGGACGATGACCCACTGGGCGAGGGATAGACCGAGGGCCGCGCCGGGAGCCCCCCACTGGTGCAGCCCGCCCAGACCGAGGACCAGGTAGGCCGGAGCCTGCACCGCGGACGCCCAGAAGGCCTCCCGCGCGTATCCGTGGGCCCAGAGCACGACGTGAGCTCCGGATGCACACGCGAGGGCCACGACTCCGAGCAAGGTGGCCGGGAGGACGGCCCGGCCGTTGGCCCAGCTGTCCCCGAGCAGTGCCGTCCCGACGCTGTCGGGGAGTGCCACTACGGTCACGCCCCACGCCAGATCGGCCACCACTAGCACGGCGGAGACGGCCATGGCGACTCGGATGGCGCTCCTGCCCCTCAGCCGACGGCGGGAGACCTCCGGGGTGGCGAACGTCGCCATGCTGGTCCCCAGCAAGGTCAGGGGGCCCAGTACTACCAGTGCCGCTCGGATCGCGCCGACGTCGGACGGCTCACCCAGGACCCCTATGAGGAGGAGGGTCACCTGGTTAGCCCCTACGAGGCCGAAGGTCGCGGCGTAGTAGCCCAGGAGATCGCGTTGTCGGGCGAGCCAGGGGAGGCTGGTCCTGAACCGTGGGGGAGCGCCGAACTGCAGGATGCCGACGAGTGCTGCCACGAGCGCGGCGCCGCCCCACGCGAGCAGCATCGCTGTTGATGAGTCCTGGTCCACGAAGAGGGCGGCGGCGATGAAGGCGAACTGGGCAGCTCCCCAGAGGGCGTCGTTGTAGAACGCAGCTGAGGGGCGGCCCTGTGTGACGAAGACCGCTCTCCACATGTCCTGCAGCAGGAGGCCGGGGAGGAGGAGACCCATGCACACGAGGGACAGACCCAGCGGTCCACCGATGGACAGGCCGACGATCCCCGTGACGACGCCCGAGGCGATCCCGAGTAGCGTCGCCGCTCCGGTGGCAGAGCGGGCGGCGGAGGCGAACGCACCCGGCCCGACCGAGGTGTAGCGGACGACGAGGGGCTGAGCGATGAGAGCGCGACCAGCGCCGAAGAGCAGGGTGTACAGAGTGAAGGCGACGGCGAAGTCCCCGAACTCGTCAGCCGTGAGGATCCTCGCGACGAGGACGGACAGGGCGAAGTTGGTGCCGCTCGACACGATCTGGTCGGCGAGGTTCCAGCCCGCCCGTCCCGCCAGGACCCGGCTCTGACGTACCGAAGCGCTCGACCGTTCGCCTCGCCTAGTCAAGGACGGGCCCGTGCTCTGCCGTCACCGGAGCGTCAGTCGAGGAACTGGTTGACAGGGGGGCGCCGAGGGGCTGCGTCGACGGGCCGGGTCCGCGTGCCGACGGCGCTCGGCTGCGATCACACCGGCCGTCCGCGGCGACCGTCGGCCACGAGGCGTCCGGCCACGGTGGCTCGGGCGGTGACAAGGCCCACGGCGTGTGCCCAGTCCTCCCGGGCGCGGTGGATGTGACCGAGCAGGAGACGCGCCAGGGCCCGGCCGGTGTACCCGAGGCCGAGGGACGTGACGATCGCTGTGGCCGCCACGGGACGCTGGTGCTTGTGCAGATAGCGCGACATCGAACTGCCGTGGAGCCGGCCCATCTCGAGTGACGGAGCCCCCGAACCCCCGGCCGAGAGGATGGTCACATCCGTGCGCAGACGTTGGTACAGCCCGTGGGCGCGGCTCTGCCGGCCGAAGGCCACGTCGTCGTTGTAGACGTAGAAGTCCTCGTCGAAGCAGCCGAGGTCGAGAAAGGTCTGACGACGCACCGCCATGACGGATCCGGAAACCCAATCGACGTCCAGCGACTGGCCGACCTCCGGATGGCAGTAGATCCCGAGCCGGGGAAAGGCCCTGTGCGCTCCCACAGCATGCGCGATCGCGCGCGGCAACGTCGGCTCCCAGCCCCCGACTGCCCACTCGGCTCGCCCCCGGGAGTCGACCACGACCCCAGCGCTCGTCGAGCACAGGGGATCGGTCGCCACGTCCTCCACGAGCGTCGTGATGACCTCGATGTCTGGCCGGGTGTCGGGGTTGAGGAAGACGAGGAACTCCGCCTCTGAGTATCGGGCCGCGAGGTTGGCCGCGCGGCTGTAGCCGATCCCTCCTCCTCTCATGTACCGGCCGTTCGGGCGATCGAGGACGACCTGGGCGAGGCCGTCGCCGTCATCGAAGTTGTCCACCACGGCCAACGGGATGTCCGCCGGCAGGCCGGCGAGCAGCTCGGTAACCTGCGCGCGGCTGCGGTAGGCAACGATCACGAGTTCGACGTCGAACGGGCAGGTGCGCTGGCTGTGCTCCGCTTGCATCGTGTGCCGGCCTCTCTCTCAGCCGCGGACCATCGACCGAGCACCATCCACCACCGGGAGTGTGACCACAACCGGCGCATGCCCGTGCGGCGAACGTGACCGCAAGGCGTCGACCACGGCTGTCGCGCGGTCAGCAGGCGCAGGACGGCGCGGACCGTCCGCAGCAGGTTCGCCAGGTCGAGTGCGAGCGGCCAGTTCTCGACACCCCGGATGTCCAGCTCCACGGCCTCGTCCCAGCTCGAGTCCGACCGTCCGCTGACGTGCCGGCGACCCGTGGTGCCGCGCTTCGCGAGACAGACAGTGCGCTCTCCCACCCGGTGCTGTGGGGGGAGCGCCGGACCCTGACTGCAGAAGCGGACCACCGCACCGATCGTCAGGAGCAGCGGCGAGCACAACACGAGCGACGCGGCGGCGACCTCGTCGGGGATCCCCCCGTCCACCCGCCGGCGGCTGCGGAACTCCCGCTCCCGGAGCTCGATCAGCGGGACGCTCGTCGTCGGGCGGATCCGGAGTCGGTGGGGTGCCACCTCCAGCAGTCCCCGTGCCGTGAGCACGTCGCTGCCGGTCCCCTCGAGGTACCAGGACGTCCTCGTGCCTGAAGGCGAGGACGGCGGACGGGTAGCGCGTAGCGGCCTGCGCGAGGCGGGCCTCCTCTTGGTCGACGCCCGGTGTGCTGCAGAGGATGCGGACGTGCTTGGAGCCCCAGTAGCCGTAGCCGACGACAGCGATGCGGTCCCGGCTCGACGGCTCCGCCCTCGGCCCCGGGACGGCCTGGTTCAGGGCCAGGACGCGGGCCCCGCCGTCAGGTGGAGCAGGCGGGCGGTGGGTGGAGCGCCTCATCTGACACCTCCCTACTTTGGATGCGGGGCCTGCAGGCCGGGGCTGGGAGTCGATGGAGAACCGGGCCGGCCCGGCGGACGGCCGGGCACGGTCACGCGTCCGAGCGGTCGCGGCTCAGCCGAGCAGGGAGTCGAGGGCCCGGAACCGCTGAGCACGGACAGGAGCCACGTGTCCGGTGACCGGACTGCCCGGCGGACTGAGGAGGAGTGGAGAGGCGGTCCCCGAACGGGTGAGCCGCCTGCGAGCACGAGATGGCGGGGATCCCAGCGACGTACCGGGACTGAGAGCTCTCCCGCTCGGCTGGAAGCTCAACTGTCACCCTCCCCGTGCCATCGGATGCGATGGAAGTGACTGTCGGTGACCGCCGAGGCGACCACCTCTGAGGCCGGGACCCTGAGACTCCGTCTCCTCCTGGTCAACACTTCCACGGACCAGGCGATGTGACCACGGCGCTGTGTCACGCTCCGTGGTCGATGTGAGACGTGAAGGTCTGTGGTCGTCGGCGACACCTCCGGCCGGGGGAAGGCCACGGTCCGTCATGGCCGTCGAGGTGTCTCCTGAGCCGACCGACCAGCAGCTCGCCCTGACCCGGACGTCCCGGTCCTTCAGCGAGCCGCGAGGTGGTCCGTGTAGGTCCGCGGCGCGTGGCCGAGCAGCGCGGTGAGCACCCGCGGACTGCCGGTGAACCCGTGCGCGCGGTACTCGGCGAATATGGTCGTCAGGCACCGGCGGGCGTAGGAGCCGTCGTCCTCGGGCGGGGCGACGTCGACGGCGGTGACCTCCCGGCCGAGGTGCTCGCCCACAAGCCGGGCGACGTCGCGCGCGGTGAGCTCCTCGGGGCCGACCGCCTCGAAGGTGCCGCTGTCCAGGCCGTCCCCGGTGAGCAGCACGGCCGCGGCCTCGGCGACGTCGCGCAGGTCGACGAAGGACTGCGCCCGCTCCAAGCCCCAGCGGCTGCGCAGCTCGCCGGTCTGCGCCGCGGCGGCCACCTGCCCGTCGAGGTTGTCGGCGTAGGCGCACGGCTGCAGGACCCGCCACCGGGCGCCCGTGCCGGCGACGGCGTCGTCGAGCGCCTCCTCGACGCGGTCCTCGGCGGCGTGGTGCGGCATCGACCGCACCTGCGGCCGGAGCACCGAGTGGTAGACCAGCCGCGCCGCCTCTCCCCACGCGGCGGCGCGCAGCACGGCAGGTGCGGCGTCGGCCTCGCGCGGGTCGAAGTTCGGCCAGACCAGGTACAGGGCGTCGGCGCCGGCCAGTGCGGGTGCCGGGTCGCCGGCAAGGTCGGCGGCGACGACCTCCGCGCCCAGCGCCTCGAGTTCCGGCCGCGGCCGCGGGGTGGCGACGACGGCGCGCACCCGCTCGCCGCGTGCCCGCAGCGCCCGGACGGGGTACCGGTGGGTCCCCTGCGGCGGTTACGACGATCACCGGCCCGACCCTGAGATGGAGATCCCGACATCCCGGAGGGTCGAAAGGGCCGTGGCCACCGCCGGTGGCTCGCGGGTCGACGCCCGTGGGACGTCCCAGTCAGCAGGCCCCACCCTGTCCTGTCGTGGCCATGTCGTTGCGCACCGGATTGTGCGATCAGTACGCCCCCTCACCGCGGACGACGGCTCGAAGCGTCTTCCACAGGATCATGAGATCGAGTGCCAAGGACCAGTTCTCGACGTAGCGGAGGTCGAGGCGCACGGCCTCCTCCCAGGTCAGGTCGCTGCGGCCGGAGACCTGCCAGAGGCCGGTGAGCCCCGGCTTGACGAGCAGTCGGCGACGGACGGAGTCGTCGTACCGGGCGACCTCCTCGGGCAGCGGTGGGCGCGGGCCGACGAGGGACATGTGGCCGAGGAGGACGTTGAACAGCTGGGGCAGCTCGTCGAGCGAGTGACGCCGGAGGATCTGTCCGACGCGGGTGACCCGTGGGTCCCTCCGGATCTTGAAGAGCAGCCCGTCGGCGTTCTGGTTCCGAGTCCCCAGTTCCGCCCGGTATGCCTCCGCATCGGTGACCATGGTCCGGAACTTCAGCATGGTGAAGGGCCGGCCCGCGCGACCGATGCGGGTCTGGCGGAACAGTACCGGCCCCCTGCTGTCGACCCGGATCGCCACGGCCAGGCCTATGAGGATCGGGAGCGCGAGGAGTACGAGCGCGACTGCACCGATCCAGTCCAGCGATGTCTTGACCACTCTCTTGGGACCGGTGAAGTGAGGCTCCTCCACGTGCACCAGGGGCAGCCCGATGAACGGACGCATGTGCATGCGCGGGCCGGCGACCTCCATGAGGCCTGGGGCGACGAGCAGTTCCACACCCGTGCCCTCCAGCTGCCAGGACAAGCGACGGAGGTAGGCCGCAGCGGTCTCGCTGCTGCTGGTGACGGCTACCGCGTCGACCTCCCACACCGAGACGGCCTCCCGGACGTGGGCGAGGTCGCCCACCACCTGCACACCTTCGGCGCGCAGCAGCGACGCGTCGTCGGGATGTGGGACGCAGGCCGCGACGACGGCCATCCCGCAGTGTCGCTCGCGTTGCAGTTGGCGGACGAGATCGACCACCGCCCCCTCCCTGCCCACGGCGAGGACCGTCCGCATGCACCGCCCGGCAGCTCTGAGCCGGTGCACCCACCGGCGCAGCACGTAGCGCCCGACCGCGCTCATCACGACCGTGGTCGGTACGGCGATCACGACCAGGGCGCGGGACAGCTGCCAGTTCCCCGCGTAGGACGCGAACCCGATGGCGGCCAGACCGGCCAGCCCGGCGTGGAGGACACTTCTGAACTCCTCGTTGCCCGTGCCGATCGTCGAGACCTCGTAGCCGCCGCCGAGGGCCACGACTGCCACCCACACCAGGGGGAACACCGCCACCGCGATCTGCGTCGCCGGACCGACGTCGGTGCCGAACCGGACGAGGTGAGCACCGACCCCGCACACAGCGGCGGCGACCAGGTCGGACGCGACGGCCGCTGTGATGTACCGGGGCACCCAGTGCAAGGGGCGTCGATCCGGACTGCGAGCACGGAGCGGACCGGCGCCTGTCGGCATCGGTCCGAGCCGTGCGGTTCGGGCCGACGTGCCGCGGACCAGGTCGGCGAGCTCGACCGGCTCGCGGGTCCGGGGGACCTCCAACGCCACTGCACAGCCCCTTCCTGTCACTGCTGACAGGCACGGGGCAGCGCCTGGAGACGCTCCCCCGCTGCGTCCCACGCCGGACCCTGGACACTTGTGTGTCGATGTCCTCCGTGTGAGGACGTCAAGCAACCAGAAGCCGTGACCGAGCGCAACCCCCTCGAGCGCCATCACTCCTGATCAAAGACGTAAGTCCCCTGCCAGCACGTTAGGCAGCGGTAACAGAAGGTGAGGGTCGTCGACGAGCGATCGAGTGGCTACGGTCAAGCCCGCTGGCGTGGTGTGTAACGGCTACCGCGTGATCTTCACGGCGGTCAGGCGCTGAGCGCCGGGATCGTCGTCTGGGTGGTCACCTCCTCAGTGTCGTCAGTGGTGTCGGTGACGGGTCGGATGCGGCAGCGGGCGAGGACGTCGAGGCCCAGATAGCGGCGACCTTCGGTCCACTCGTCGTGCTGCTCGGCCAGCACCGCGCCGACCAGCCGGATGAGGGCGTCACGGTCGGGGAAGATGCCGACCACGTCGGTGCGCCGGCGGATCTCCCGGTTGAGCCGCTCGGAGGGGTTGTTCGACCAGATCTGCCGCCACACCTCCTTCGGGAAGGCGGTGAAGGCCAGCACGTCGGGCCGGGCGGCCTCCAGATGCTCGGCGACCTTGGGCAGCTTGTCGGTCAGGGCGGCCAGCACTCGGTCGACCTGGGCGTGCACCGAGGCGGCGTCAGGCTGGTCGTAGACCGAGTGCAGCAGCGCCCGCACCCACGGCCACGAGCTCTTCGGGCAGACCGCCATCAGGTTCGCCGCGTAGTGCGTGCGGCATCGTTGCCAGGCCGCCCCGGGCAGCGTGGCGCCGATCGCCTCGACCAGGCCGCGGTGGGCATCGGAGGTGACCAGCTGCACTCCGGTCAGCCCGCGGGCGGTCAGGTCCCGGAAGAACCCGAGCCAGCCGGCGCCGTCCTCGGCGGAGGTGACCTGCAGGCCGAGGATCTCCCGGTGGCCGTCGCCGTTGACCCCGGTGGCGACCAGGGCATGCACGTTGACCACCCGCCCGCCCTCGCGGACCTTGAGCACGAGCGCATCAGCGGCGACGAACGTGTAGGGGCCGGCGTCCAGCGGGCGGTGGCGGAAGTCGGCGACCTGCGCGTCGAGGTCGCGGGCCATCTCGCTGACCTGCGACTTGGACAGCCGGGTGATGCCCAGGGACTCGACCAGGCGCTCCATCCGCCGGGTGCTCACCCCGAGCAGGTAGCAGGTCGCGACCACGGTGGTCAGCGCCCGCTCCGCGCGCCGGCGGCGCTCGAGCAGCCAGTCGGGGAAGTACGAGCCCGAGCGGAGCTTGGGGATGGCGACGTCCAGGGTGCCGGCGCGGGTGTCGAAGTCCCGGTTCCGGTAGCCGTTGCGGGTGTTGACCCGCTCGGCCGAGCGGGCGCCGTACTCCGCGCCGCAGACCGTGTCGGCCTCGGCACTCATGAGCGTGTTGATGAACGTGGTCAGCATTTGGCGCAGCAGATCCGGGCTCGCCTGGGCCAGCTGCTCATGCAGGAAGCGGGCAGGGTCGATACTGGAAGGAGCGGTCATCGCGTCGAACTCCTGGGTCTGTGGAAGGTCTCCAGAAGATCACGCGGTGGCCGCCTCTACGTGGAAGGCCCGCTGCTCACCGGGGCCGTCGCACACCACCCTGGCGGACGCCACTGTGGCTACCGTGCCTGTCCGGTTACTCGAGGTCCTCGTCGGAGGTCGGCACAGGACTGCCACCTGCTCGCGAGTAGCGCACGACTCGGTCATCGCTTGGTGATGTCCGCCCGAGCGGCGCCTCAGCAGCGGTTCTTGGTGTCGACGACAACGGCGTCGAGCGACTCCTCGACGCGTCCTCGGCGGTGTGGTGGGCATCGCTCGGGTCTGCGGGTGCAGCACCGAGTGGTGAACCAGCCGGCGCACCCCCGCGCGGGCGGTGGCGTGTCGCACGGCCGGGGCACCCGTCGCCTCGGCCGGGTCGAAGGTCGGCCAGACCAGGTGCAGCGCGCCGGTGGCGGTCACGACGATCACCCTGCGGCCCAGGCGTCCGGGTCGGCCGGGTCCGGCGGGACGACGTCGGGCACGTCCGCCGGGCCGGCGGAGGCCGGCCGCGGCCGGTCCTGGGGGTGCAGGCGGACGGCGACCAGCGCGACGTCGTCATCGGGGTGGTGGTCGACCATTCGCTCGACGAGGGAGTCGCCCAGCTCGGGCAGCGGGCGCCCCGGCCAGGTCGTGCTGCACCGGGTGAGGCGGGCCTGGTCCTCGTCGAGGTCGGAGTCGCGCCGCTCGACGAGGCCGTCGGTGTAGAGCAGCACGGTCGAGCCCCGCTCGAGGACGGTGACCCGCTCCCGCCGGGGGCCGACCGGATCGACGCCCGGCAGCACGTCGTGGTGCCCGTCGTCGAGGACGGGCACGGCGTCGGCGAGGGAGAGCACGACCGAGGCGGGTGCCCGACGTCGGACCACCGCAGCCGGGTGGTGCCGACCGTGATCTCGGCGGGGGGCCTGTTCGAGGCGGGCGGCAGCGGCCTTCACCAGGGTCGAGGGCCGGAGCAGCCCCATCGACCCGTCGAGGTCGCGCAGGACGTCGGCCGGCCCGGCGCCGGTGCCGATGGCGATCCCCCGCAGCAGGCCGCGCAGCTGGCCCATCGTCGCCGCGGCCGCGGTGTCGTGGGCCGGTGACGTCGCCGATGACCGGCGTGGTCGCGCCGGCGGAGGAGGGGAAGGCGTCGTACCAGGCGCCGCAGACTGCGGCGGCCTCGGCGGCGGGCGGGCACCGGACGAGGATCTCGGCGTGGTCGAGACCAGCCCCAGCGCGCGGTCCCGGCCATGGAGGTGCAGGGCCAGCACGGCGCTGGGCTCCAACGCGGCCAGCAGCTCCCGCGGCTCGCCGGACGCCGCCGTGGCCAGGGCCTGCTCGCCGCTGAGCTGCAGCACGTCCCCGGTGGCGATCGTCCGGGGGACAGCGGGGATGGCGGTCCGCGACGACAGCGGGGGTGTCCGTGACGGGCGGGGACGGCGGGTCAGCGGGGTACGTCGGGCAGCGCTTCGGCGTCGAACTCGCCCGCGTTCTGCGACAGCGTGTCGTTGTGCAGGTAGGCCCACATGCGCTGGCCGGCCACGTCGTCGAGGTACACGACGCTGGCCGCGCCCTCCGTCCCGGTGCCCAGCACGGGCGCGGTGAAGGAGTCGACGGCGTCGGGACGCAGGTCGCGCATCGAGTACGCCAGCCCGAGCAGGTCGGTGTCGCCCAACGAGTCGTCGACGGCGACCGCGCTGGTCACCGCCAGCAGCGCGGCGTCGAGCCGACCCGGGTCGGTGAAGGTGTCGGTGCTCAGCGACTGGCTGAACACCGCCTCCATGAACTGCTGCTGGCGCCGCACCCGGTCAAAGTCGCCGCCGGGTAGCCCGTAGCGCTGCCCCAGGTACCAGCGCGCCTGGTCGCCGTCGAGGTGGTTGACCCCGGCCGGGAAGGTGTACGGCCCGTTGGTGGTGGTCTCGGCCACGACGACGTCGACCCCGCCCAGGTCGTCGGTGACCTGGACGATCCCCTCGAAGTCGATGGCCACGTAGTGGTCGATGCGCACCTGGGTCAGCTGCTCCACCGTCTGCACGAGCAGCGCGGGCCCACCGAAGGCGTACGCAGCGTTGATCTTGTTCATGCCGTGACCGGGGACGTCGACCTACGAGTCGCGGGGGATCGACACCAACTGCGCGTGCTGCCGGTCGCCCGAGAGCCGGGCGATCATGATGGCGTCCGATCGGCCGCCCTCGGCGACGCCTGCCTCCGCCGTCTCCCGGGTGTCGGTGCCCACCAGGAGGAGGGTGACCGGCTCGGCACCGGTCTCCGCGGCCGGCGACGCCGGCGCGGGGCGGGTGTCCTCGTCGAGGCCGGTGAACACGTCGGCGACCCGGTCGATGTTGCCCGCGTAGCGGTCGGTCAGGTACCAGAGTCCACCGCCCACCAGCACCACCAGCACGGTGAGCAGGACGCCGAGGGCGGTCAGGAAGCGCCGCAGCCCCCGGCGACGGCGGCGCGGTGCGGCCGTGGATGCGCCGTCCTCGTCGAGGACGGCCGTCGACCGGTCGCGTGCGTCGTCGCTCACCAGGCCCCCCGTGGCTGTCGGTCCCGACGGAGGTTACGGGCGGTGGGGGAGCCGCGCGGCGGCGTCCCACCCGCACGGGTGAGGTGGCGGGGCGGTCGGACGGTGTCCCTCCACCCCAGGATGGGGCAGCATGGACGGCGTGCGCGCGGTCCCGTCCCCGAAGCGGCCCCTCCGTCCCGGAGGGTGGCGACCCCGTCCGCTCACGTCCAGGGCCCGCCGGTGCTGGTGGCACCGGTTCCGCTGGGTCGGGGAGGACGCCTTCAGCGGCGCGAGTCTCTACAGCTGCCGGTGTGGCGTCGTCCGTCCCGGGCTCTGACCTCCGCTGCCCCCACCGTCCGCCCCGATCGGGTCCTCCCCAGGCGAAGCGCGGCCAGGCGTGGTGCACTTCGGAGTTGAAGTGTCCGGACCGGAGGGAGAAGTCGGTGCGCATCTCGGTCATCGGCTGCGGTTACCTCGGTGCGGTCCACGCTGCCTCCATGGCCGAACTCGGGCACCAGGTGGTCGGCGTGGACGTCGACCGGCGCAAGGTCACCGCGCTGTGTGAGGGGCGGGCCCCCTTCTACGAGCCGGACTTCCCCGAGCTGCTCCGCCACTCGCTCGGGTCGGGCCGCCTCTCCTTCAGCACCGAGGTCGCCGACGCCGCCGACGCGGACGTGCACTTCCTGTGTGTCGGCACCCCGCAGAAGCACGGTGAGTACGCCGCGGACCTGCGCTTCGTCCAGGCCGCCGCCGAGTCGCTGCTGGGGGTGCTGCGCCCCGGTCAGCTGGTGGTCGGCAAGTCCACCGTGCCGGTGGGGACCGCCGCCGAGCTGGCCGCCATGTTCACGGAGAAGGTGCCCGGGGCGCTGCTCGCGTGGAACCCGGAGTTCCTGCGCGAGGGGTTCGCCGTCCGCGACACCCTCCACCCCGACCGGCTCGTCTACGGCCTGCCCGCCGGCGAGGACGGCGCCGCTGTGGAGCGGCTGCTCGACGAGGTCTACGCGCCCATCGTCGAGCGCGGGACGCCGAAGGTGGCCACCGACTACGCCACCGCCGAGATGGTGAAGACGGCGGCCAACAGCTTCCTCGCCACGAAGATCAGCTTCATCAACGCGATGGCCGAGCTGTGCGAGGCCACCGGCGCCGACGTCAAGCAGCTCGCCGACGCCATCGGCTACGACGACCGCATCGGGCGCAGGTTCCTCAACGCCGGGCTCGGCTTCGGCGGCGGCTGCCTGCCCAAGGACATCCGCGCCTTCATGGCCCGCGCCGGCGAGCTCGGCGCCGACCAGGCGCTGACCTTCCTCCGCGAGGTCGACAACATCAACATGCGCCGCCGCATCCGCATGGTGGAACTGGCCCGCGAGGTGCTCGACGGGTCCCTCCTGGGCAAGCGGGTGGCCGTCCTGGGGGCGGCGTTCAAACCCGACAGCGACGACATCAGGGACTCACCGGCGCTCAACGTCGCCGCGCAGCTGCAGCTGCAGGGCGCCGTCGTCCAGGTGACCGACCCCGCCGCGATCGAGAACTGTCGCCGATCCTGGCCGCAGCTGGACTACGCCGACACCCCGGAGGAGGCCGCTGCCGGCGCCGACGCCGTCCTGGTGCTCACCGAGTGGCGGCAGTACCGCGAGCTCGACCCGATGGCGTTCGGGAAGGTGGTCCGCCAGAAGCGGGTGCTCGACGGCCGCAACGCCCTCGACCGTGAGGCCTGGACCGCAGCCGGCTGGACCTACCGCGCCCTGGGCCGCCGCGCCGGCTGAGGCCGCCGTCCCGTGTGCAGTCAGCCCGCGGTGGCGGTGCGCAGGTCGTCCTCGAGCCCGGCGAGGACGGCGTCCAGTTCCGGGCCGAGGTCGACGTCGCAGGGGTGCGTGCGCTCGTCGGCGAGCCGGATGCCGCGCCCGAGGACGAGGCCGAGGACCGTTGCGGCGACCAGCCAGGCCGCGGCGAGGACGAGTACGAGGGTCACCCGCTCTTCCTAGGTGCGGCGCCGTCCGGCCCGGGTGAGCCCGCGCGGGCAGATGGTGCCGAACAACCGGCACGCCGATGTGGGCTGCCGCCTCACCCATCCGGCTGGTCCCGCCCGTCCCACGGGACCCGGTGGTGTGACCACGCGGTCACGTCCGGGCCCGGACCTGCCGAGATCGGGCGTGTGTGGACGTGGATCGCCGGTGGGCTCGCCGCGTGGGTGGTCGTGGCGGTTGCGCTCGGCGTCGTCCTGGGCCGGGGCATTCGGCTGGCCGACGAGCGGTCGCCGGGCACGGGGGCCGGCCGACGGCTGACCACCGCGTCGCTCAGCGACCCCCGCCCCGCCGGCCCGGCGGGGCGGGGGCGCCTGCCCCTCCCACCATTCGGGATCGTCCTCGCCCTGGTCGCCGTGGCGCTGGAGACGGTCGGCTTCCTGTTGCGGCTCACCGGTGCCCGCGGCCAGGTCGCGCAGACCCTGTCCATGGACGCCCCCCTCTCGCTGCCGCGCACGTACGTCGCCGCCCTCTTCGCCGCGGCGGCGCTCGCCGCGGTCGCCGGAGCCGGCCGCAACCCCGGCCGGCGCACCTGGTGGCTGGCGGTGGCGGCGGTCACCGCGGGCATCGCGGTGGTCAAGGCCGGCGGCACGGTGCACGTGACGGCGGTGCACTGGCTCGCCGACCGGACGTCGTCCACCGCCGCAACGGTGGTCAGCGCCCTGCTCGCCGTCGCCGTCCTCGCGGTCCTGGCCGTCGTCAGCCGCGCCGAGCGCCGCGACCGGCGCCGGGTGCTCACCGCCCTCTGCCTCTACGCGGCCGCCTCGGTCGGGCTGTCCGCGGTGTCGGCCGCCGTCGACGCGCGCTGGACGACCGTGGCGACCTTCGTCGAGGAGACGGGGGAGGCGCTCGGCGGCGTGGCCGTGCTGGTGGCCGTGCTCGTCGGTGTCGCGCCGCGGCTGGTGCTGCCGACGTCCTGGCTGCGCCGTCGCGACGACGACCTGTCCCTCGAGGTCCCGCCGCTGCGCACGCTCGCGCCCCGGGACTGAGCGGACCGCCCGCCGCTACGCTCGGCGGCTCCCCGCGCCGGGTCACCCGCGGGCGGACGAGAGGAGGGGCGCCGGGTGCTGGGACTGCTCGCCGACCACCGGGAGACCGCGCGCGCCCGGCTCCGGCCGGAGGTCTGGGACTACTACGAGGCCGGCTCGGGTGAGGAGCTGACCCTGGGCGAGGCGGTGGCCGGCTGGCGCGAGTACCGCCTGCGGCCGCGGGTGCTCCGCGACGTCTCCACCGTCGACCTCACCACCGAGCTGCTCGGGACGACCGTGCGTTCGCCGTTCGCCGTCGCCCCGGTGGCCTTCCACGCGCTGGCCCACCCGGACGCCGAGTGCGCCACCGTCCGCGGGGCGGGGGACGCCGGCTGCCTGACGGTCGTCTCCACGCGGGCCTCGCGGACCATCGAGGACATCGCCGCCGCGGCGACCGGCCCCTGGTGGTTCCAGGCCTACCTCATGCGCGACCGCGGCCTCACCGAGGCGCTCGTGCGGCGGGCGGCCGCGGCCGGTGCCCGCGCCGTCGTCCTCACCGTCGACACCCCCTACGTGGGGCGCAAGCACCGGGTGGACGGCGTCCGCATCGCCGTGCCCGACGACGAGTACCTGGTGAACCTGGCGCAGCACCTGGTCCCGGGCGCCGTGGGCCGGGAGTCCGCGGAGCAGGACCCCTCCGCGACCCCCGACGTGATCGGCCGGCTGGCCGCGGTCGGCAGCCTGCCGGTCCTGGTCAAGGGCGTGCTCCGCGGCGACGAGGCGCTGCGCTGCGTCGAGGCGGGGGCGGCGGGGGTCGTCGTCTCCACCCACGGCGGCCGCCAGCTCGACCGGGCCGTGGCCAGCGCCCAGGCACTCCCGGACGTCCTGGACGCCGTCGGCGGGCGGGTGCCCGTGCTCGTCGACGGCGGCATCCGCACCGGCACGGACGCCCTCGTGGCCCTGGCCCTGGGCGCAGACGCCGTCCTCGTCGGCCGGCCGGTGCTGTGGGCGCTGGCCGCCGGTGGCGCGCAGGCCGTGCGCGACGGTCTCGACGCCCTGGCCGACGACCTCGCGCACGTCCTCGCCGTCGCCGGCGCCGCCCGCCCGGCCGACCTCGACCCCAGCACGGTCACGACCGGCTGAGGACCGGGCCGGCCGGGGGCCTCAGCGGGACGACGACGCCTGCAGCGCCTCGTCGAGACGGGCCGCCAGCTCCGGGGTGTGCTCGCCGCTGAGCAGGACGTGGTGCGACCCGGGGATCTCGACGACCCGGAGGTCGCGCACGTTCCGGCGCCAGAGGTAGAGCAGGTTCGCGATCACCGGCACGCGGAACCGGGCCCGGAAGTAGGTGACCGGCCCGTCGTAGGGCTCCCACTCGTAGGCGTTGAACACCCGGTAGGCGGCGGCGAACGTCCGCGCCTCCTCGTCCGGCGGGGCGGAGCGCCCGAGCCGGCGGCGCAGCACCCCGGCGACGGTGTCCTCCACCATCCCGGGCACCACCAGGGCGATCCACCAGGCGAGGGTGCGCAGCACCCGGGACACCCGCGAGAGCCGGCCGAAGGGCGGCTCGGTGTCGATCAGGCCGAGGAACGTGACCGAGCGGCCGGCCGCGGTGAGCTGGCGGGCCATCTCGTAGGCCACCAGACCGCCGAAGGAGTACCCGGCCAGCCGGACGTCCCCGTCGGGCACGGTCTCCTCGACCGTGGCCACCAGCGGCGTGGCGATGTCCACGATCGTGATGCCCTCGCGGGTGGCGATCTGCGGGTCCGAGGTCAGGCCGTAGACCGGCGCCGGGGTCTGCAGGGCGTCGACCATGGAGCGGTAGATGTCGACGTCGCCGAGGTAGCCGTGCACCAGGAACAGGGGAGCGGTCCCCGGCTCCCCCGGACGCAGGACCTCCACGGGGGAGTCGTGCGTGGCCGGGGCGGTCACCGCCCGGGTGACCCCCGCCACCGACGGGTCGACGAGGAGGTCCTCCAGCAGCAGCGGCCGGTGCAGCTCCATGCGCAGCCGCCGCATCAGCGTCATCGTCTGGCGCGAGGTGCCACCGGCGTCGAAGAAGTCCGCGTCGTCGGGCACGGGCGCCCCGAGCACGTCCGCGAACACGCGCGCGACGACGGCGTGCACGCCGTCGTCCCCCTCGTCGTCGCCCACCGCCGCGGCCCGGGCCGCCTCGGCGGAACGCGCGGCGGCGGCGATCGACTCCAGGGCCCCGGGGTTCTTCAGCGCCGCGACGTTGCGGACCGGCTCACCGTCGAGCACCGCGCGCGCGGCGCTCTCGGAGCGCTTGCCGTTGTGGGTCAGCGGGATCTCGTCGACCGCCAGGATCACCGAGGGCACGTGCGCGGGTGACCCCTCCCGGCGCAGCGTCGCCCGGATCCGCCGGCTCAGCGCGTCGTCGAGGAGGTGGTCCCGCTGCAGCACCACGAGCAGGGCCAGGCGGCTGCTGCCCGGCACGGCCGGGTCGCGGGTCTCCACCGCCATCGCGTCGGCCACGCCGGGCACGGTGCGCACGATCGTGTAGATCTCCGACGGGCCGATCCGGACGCCGTTGACGTTGAGGACGCCGTCGGAGCGGCCGTGCAGCCGGGACGACCCGTCCGCGTCGATCTCGATGCGGTCACCGTGGGTCCACACGCCGGGGTGCTGGGCGAAGTAGGCGGCCCGGAAGCGCTCGCCGTCGGGGTCCTGCAGAAACCGGACGGGACGGGAGGGGAACGGGTTGCGGCAGACCAGCTCGCCCACCTCGCCGAGGACCGGGCGCTCCTCGTCGTCCAGGGCGGCCACGTCCAGGCCCAGGCTGATCGACTGGCAGCGCCCCGGCCGCACCGGGACCTCCGGGTGGCCGAGCACGAAGCAGCCCACGATGTCGGTGCCCCCGGAGATCGACTGCACCGGCACCGGCCCCACGTGCTCGGTCACCCAGGCGAACTGCCAGTCGTGCAGCACCGCGCCGGTGGACAGGACGGCCCGGACCGCGCTCAGGTCGACGGCGTCCTCCGGGGCGTAGCCCTCGTCCTCGCACAGCTGCAGGTAGGCCGGGCTGGTGCCGAAGACGGTGACCCCGTGCCGGGCCACGAGGTGCCACAGCGTCTCCGGCCCGCTGACGGCGCCGTCGTAGACGACGACGTGCGCGCCGACGGACAGGGCCGAGAGCTGCCAGTTCCACATCATCCAGGCCGTGGTGGTGTGGAAGTAGAGCGTGTCGCTCGGCCGCAGGTCGAGGTGCAGGCGGTACTCCTTGACGTGCTCGAGGAGCGAGCCGCCCACCCCGTGCACCATGGCCTTCGGCGGCCCGGTCGTCCCCGACGAGAACAGCACCCACAGCGGGGCGTCGAACGCCTGCCGCGGCCACTCCGGCCCGGGGTCGTCGGCGGGGACGCTCGACAGGAGGTCGGCGAGGCGGGACACCTCCAGCCCGGGCAGCTGCGGCAGCGGCAGGTCGTCGAGCAGCAGGACCCGCCGGACCGTGGGCAGCCCCGCCAGCAGCTCGGCCAGGTCCTCCTCGGCGACGCCGGCCCTGCCCGGCCCGCCCCGGTCGATCACCGCGGTGGTCGCGCCGACCTGCCCGAACCGCCCCAGCAGCGTGCTGACGCCCATGTCCGGGGTGGCGGTCGACAGCGCCGCACCCAGGCCCGCCACGGCGAGGGCGGCCACGGCGACCCGGCCGTTGTTGGCGGCCACCGCCAGCACCGTGTCCCCGGCCCGCACCCCCGCTGCGGCCAGCGCTCGTGAGGTCCGGCGGACGGACGTGCGCAGCTCCCCCCGCGAGAGCTGCTCGAACGAGCCGTCACCGTGCACGGAGGTCAGCGCCGGCGCGCCGTCGTCCACCCCGGGGAGCGGGCGCAGCAGGTTCTCGGCGTAGTTGAGCCGGACGTCGGGGAAGAAGCGCGCGGTCCGCACGTCGCCGTCGGTGGTGACCGTCTCGGCGGAGCCCTCCCACGCGAGGTCGGCCCAGTCGAGGAAGGTGCGCCAGAACTCGCGGGAGGACGCCACGGACCAGGCGTGCAGCGCGGCCGCCGTGGGCAGCTCGCGACCGGCGACCGCCTCGCAGCGGACCCGGAAGTCGGCGAGCTGGGACGGCGGCGCCGCTGTGCGCACCTCGTCCCGCGCCGTGACGGGCAGGGTCATCGACAACCTCCTGGTGACAGCACCACGGCATCGAGCAGGTCCGGGTCGACCGGGACCCCGGCGGCGAGGGTGGCCACGTACCCGGCGGGGACCGGGATCGGCGACAGGTGCAGACCGCCGACCCGGCCGCGCTCGGCGACCGGTGTCACGAGGTCAACGGGTACCCGGCGGATGCCGGTTCCCCACGCCTTGAGCACGGCCTCCTTCTGCGTCCACGCGCGCGTCACCGCGGTGGGCCGGTCCCCCTCGGCCAGCCGGGCGAGCCGGGCGAGCTCGACGGCGGACAGCCAGCCCTCCTCGGCGGCGTCGCGGACGTCCTCGTCGCGGTGGCGCTGCACGTCGACCCCGACGGCGCGGTCCCGGGCCACCGCCACCAGCGCCAGGTCGCCGCTGGCCGAGCAGGAGAAGCGGAGCCCGTCGCCGGGCAGGACGGGGCGGCCCCGGTCGCTGTGCAGCGGGACGTCGGCCGGCGCCGTCCCGAGCAGAGCGCCGAGCACGCGGCGCAGGCCGGCGCGGACCAGGACGCGACGCCGGCGCACGGCGGGGGCGCCGCGATCGGCGCGCGCCCGCTCGTCGCCGCTCAGGCAGGCGGCCTCGGCCGCGACGTCCCACCCCGGATCGGACAGGTCGATGGACCGGACGAGCACCGCAGGACGCACGCCGACGCGGCCGGACGCCCCCTCGCCGCCGAACTCCACCTGTGCTCCTGTCACGCTGCGTACACGCCACGGTCGTGCGAGCCGTGGAGTCCCAAGCTATGACGCTCCTGGACGACTGCCAAGTGTGGGCGTCTCTGTTCCGCTGTCACTCCCGTGACATCCCCCGGAGGGGGGAGCCCCCGGAGCCGGCGACGCGGACGCGGCGTCCGAGGACGTCGACCGCGGGCCGCCGGACGCCTGAGGCGCGTTATGTGGGTTGCCCGCGGCAACTGATGGCTTGACATGAGGGCGCCTCTGCGGAACGTGGCGGTTGTCGAAGACCCCTCGTCCGCAGAGGCGCCTCTCATGCTGCCCACCGAGAACCTCCTCGTCCACGTCTACGTGCTCGTCGACGACGCCATCGCCGCCGCAGAAGTGACCATTCCGGTGCGGCCGGGTCCGGCGCCGGCCTGCAGCGACGCCGAACTGCTCACCATCGCGCTGGTGCGCCATCTGCTGGGCCGGCGCAGCGAAGCCGGGTTCCTCGCCGAGGTCGCCCGCGACTTCGCGCACCTGTTTCCCCGGCTGCCCCACCAGTCGGAGGCCAACCGGCGCATCCGCTGGCTGTGGGCGGCCTTCGAGCAGCTGCGCGCCGCGCTGGTGGCCCGGTGCCCGCTCGATGACTGCGCCCAGATCGACACCAGCGCGCTGCCGGTCAAGCACCCTTCCCGGGTCCGCGGCCCCGATGGCTGGGTCGGCCCGCACGAGCTGGTCGCCGGCTTCGGCCGCGACGGCGCGCACGGAGAGTGGTTCTACGGCTTCCGGCTGGCCGTCCGCACCGATCTGGGATCGCGGCTGGTGCGCGCCTGGAGCATCGTGCCCGCCGCGGTCAACGAACGCGACGTCGCGACCGATCTGCTCGCCGCCGGGCCAGCACCGCGTGACCTGCTGGTCGACAAGGGCTTCACCGGTCGGGCCTTCACCGCCGCCTGCGCCGCCCGCGGCACCGCCGTGCTCACCCCGCCCACCAAGGCCCAGCGCCCGAACATGCCCAGCGCCCTGCGCCAGGTGATCGCCCGCTGGCGCAACCACATCGAGGTCACCTTCGGCGAGCTCACCGACCGGATGGAGCTGGCCCGCCACGGCGCCCACACCTTCTGGGGCCTGCTGACCCGCACCGCCGCCACCATCGCCGCGCACACCCTGCTACGCGTTCATTCCACCGACCTCAGGCTGGCGTAACCCAACCCACATAACGCGCCTGAGGCGTCGTGCGGGCACGATCGGGTGAGGTCCGTTTTCTCGGTCCCGGCACCGGCGGTTAGCGTCAGGCGCCCAGTTCCGGTGGAGAGATGGTGTACATGACTGCCCCCGCGTCCGGTCGGACCTCCGCGCCCGGCTCCCTGGTGGCCGCCGAGACCATCCCCTCGGCGCTCGCGGCGGTGGTGGCCGAGCGTGGCGAGCACACGGCGATCAGCGCACCCGGCGTCACGGTGTCCTACCGGGAGCTCGGCGCGCGCGCGGCTGCCGGCGCCCACCGCCTGACAGCGCTCGTGCCGGCGGACACCGCGCTCGACGCGCCCATCGCCGTCCTCGCGACGTCGTCGGCGGACCTCGTCGTCGCCGTCCTCGCGGTCCTGCTCACCGGGCGGCCGGTCGTCGTCCTCGACGCGCAGCTGCCCGCGGGTCGCCTGCAGCAGATCCAGGACATGGCCGGCGCCGCGCTCTGCGTGGTCGAGAGCCGGTTCGCGCAGCGTGCCGCGGAGGTCCAGGGGTTCGCGGCACGCGCCGACCTGGACGCCGTGGTCGCCCCGCCCGGTCCCGGTGACGCCGTGCCGGACGCGGTGCCGGACGCCGTGCCCGCCCCCGGACCCGACAGCCCGGCGACGATCGTCTTCACCTCCGGGTCGACCGGGCGGCCCAAGGGCGTCGTGCACACGCACGGGATGATCACCACGGAGGCGGAGATCACCGGCCGGCACACGGGCCTGACCGCGGGCGAGCGGCTGGCGCTGGTGCTGCCGCCCTCGTTCTCCCTCGGCGAGCACGCGGTCTTCGGCGCCCTGCTCACCGGGGCCAGCCTGCACGTGTACGACCCCCGCGACCGCGGCCTGCGCGGGCTGCCGGCCTGGCTCCGCGAGGAGCGGGTCAGCGTCCTGTCGATGACGCCGTCGCTGCTGCGCGCCCTGAGCGGGGCCATGCCGCCGGGGCGGCCGCTGGCCGACCTCCGGCTGGTCGTCACCGCCGGGGAGGCGCTGCAGGGGCGTGACGTGCGGGCCGCTCGCGAGCGGCTCGGCGCGGTCACCGTCGTCAACCACCTCGGCTCCTCCGAGACCGGTCAGCTGACCTTCGCCCCCCTGGCGCCGACCGATCCCCTCCCCGAGGGCGCGGTGCCGGCCGGACGCGTGGTGCCCGAGAAGGAGGTCCAGGTCCTCGGCGAGGACGGGGACCCCGTCCCCGTGGGGGAGGTCGGCACGCTGCGGGTGCTCGGCACCCACCTGGGCCGCTACCTCGAGGGCGGCCCGGACGGCCCCTTCGGGCATGCCGAGGACGGCCGGGAGACCTTCAGCACGGGCGACCGCGGCCGCTACGACCAGCACGGCGTCCTGCACCAGACCGGCCGCACGGACGACGCGGTGAAGGTCAGCGGCTACCTCGTGGAGCCGGCCGAGGTCGAGGCCGCGCTGCGCACGCTGGACGGCGTGGCCGACGCCGCCGTCGTCGCCGTGGACAGCGGGACGGCGGCCGGCACCCGCCTCGTCGGCTACGTGGCGCCCGGCAGCGAGCAGCGCACGCCCTCACCCGCGCAGCTGCGCCGCGGCCTGACGGCCCTGCTGCCGACCTGGATGGTCCCGGCGGAGCTCCTGCTGCTGCCGGAGCTGCCGCGCAACGAGCGCGGCAAGGTCGACCGCGCGGCGCTGCCCCCGCCGCCCCGAGCCGAGGCCGTGCCGCCCCAGGGGCACTGGGAGCAGGTCCTCGCGGGGCTGTTCGAGGCCGTGCTGGCCCGCCCCGGCGTGGGCCGCGACGAGACGTTCACCGCCCTGGGCGGGGACTCCCTCAGCGTCGAGGAGCTGCTCACCCGCCTCGCCGAGGAGCACGGGGTCGTGCTGACCTCCGCGCACGTCGCCGAGGGCCCGACCGTGCGCGAGCTGGCCGCGCTCGCGGCCCGGTATGCGCCGGGTGCCGAGGGCGAGGCGCGCGGCGCCTCCCGGCGGCACGGCAGCGTCGTCGTCCTCCGCGCGACGGGCTCGCGACCGCCCGTGCTCTGCTTCGCCGGCGCCGGGGCGAGCGGCCAGGTCTTCCTCCCGCTGGCCGAGGCCCTCGGCAGCGACCAGCCGGTCTACGCCTTCCAGCCGCACGGCCTCGAGGACTGGGCGGTCCCCGACCTCAGCATCGGCATGGCGGCGCGCCGCCACCTGCGCCGGCTGCGGGCGGTCCAGCCGCACGGGCCCTACCGGCTGGTGGGGCACTCGATGGGCGGCCTGGTCGCGCTGGAGCTGGCCCGGCGGCTGACCGCGGCCGGCGAGCAGGTCGCCGAGGTGACGCTGGTCGACACCGTCCTCCCGCAGGGCCTCGTCGACCAGGCGTGGTGCCCCGACGAGGCGGCCGACGCCGGACGTCCGGCCGTCGCGCCGCTACCCGGCGACGACCGGTACGGCCCGCCACCGACGCGGCGCGAGCTGTGGCGGCGACGCCTGCTGGCGGTCGCGGCCTGCGTCCTGCCGCCGTCCGCGGCGCGCACCGAGGGGCTGCTCGAGCTCGGGGTGCGCATCTCCCTGGTGCACCGCCCGCGGACCTGGGACGGCCGGGTGACGGTGTACGTCAGCCACCTCAACGAGGCGAGTCTGGTGGTGTGGCGCCGGCTGCTGACCGGTGAGGTCACCCAGGTGACGCTGCAGGGTGAGCACAACTCGCTGCTGCGCCCCCCGTACGTCGAGGAGATCGCACGCGGCGTCGCCGCAGGACCCACCGGGCGTCCCGACGGGGCCTGAGCACGGCCCCGCACCGCATCCCCGACAGGGTGATCCCGCCCACGAGGGGTACCCGCTCCCAGCCTATGCACAGCAACGCCCGCGACCCTGTACCGATGAGCGCTGAACAGCCGCAGGCCCAGCCCCGGACACCGGCGACGGGGATGCCGTCCGCGACGGCCCTCCTCAGCCGCCCGGCCGGTCCGCCCGCCCCGGTGCCGTCGGCCGGGACGGCGGCTGCGCACGAGGCCGGCCGCGAGCCGACGGTGTCGGTGGTCATCGCCTGCTACACGGAGGCGCGCTGGGACGGGCTGGTCGCAGCCCTCCGGTCCGCGGTGGACCAGGAGCGGCCCCCGCTCGAGGTGATCGTGGCGGTCGACCACGCTCCGGCCCTGCTGGCCCGGATCGAGCGGGAGTTCCCGCAGGTGCGCGTGGTCGCCAACACCGCCTCGCCGGGGGCGTCGGGCACCCGCAACGCCGGGGCCGCGGTGGCCCGCGGCGACGTGGTCGCGTTCCTCGACGACGACACCCGCGCCTCGCGGGCCTGGCTCACCCACCTGGTGCGCGGCCTGGAGGAGGTGCCCGACGCGGTCGGCGTCGGCGGCCGGGTCGGCGCCGGGTGGCCCGACGGCACGGCGCCGCGGTGGTTCCCGCCCGAGTTCCTGTGGGTGGTCGGTGCGACCTACGAGGGGATGCCGCGCACCCGCAGCCAGGTGCGCAACGTGTGGAGCGAGAACATGGCCGTCTGGCGCGCGGAGTTCGCCCGCGTCGGGGGGTTCCGCGACGGCTTCGGCAAGCTGGGCTCCAGCTCCCGCCCCGAGGACACCGAGCTCTGCATCCGGATCACCGGCCGGACCGGCCGCACCTGGCTGTATGTCCCCGACGCCGAGATCGTCCACGACCTCCCGGCCGAGCGGGCCACCTGGTCGTTCTTCGTGCGGCGGTGCCACGCGGAGGGCAGGGGCAAGGCCGAGATAGCCGCGCTGGACGAGGGCACCGCGCTCGGGGACGAGCGCAGCCACGTGCTGGTGGCCATCCCGCGCGGCATGCTGCGGGACCTGGGCCGACTGTGTGCCGGTGACGTGTGGGGACCGGCCCGGGCCGCCACGGCGGGCATCGGCCTCGTGGCCGCGGGCTGGGGCTTCCTCGTCGGGCGGCTGGCGCTGCTCCGGCACCGCGGCTGAGACCGACGGCCGGCCCGGGGTGCCGGCCGGCCGTCGGTCGCAGCGTCAGGCCGGGGCGTAGACGGTCACCCAGTCGACCTGCATGCTCGTCGTGCCCGGGGTCCCCCCGCCGCACCCGAAGGCAGCGCCACCCTGGCAGCCACCCGGCTGGGTCTGGATCGCCAGGTGCATCGGCTCGTTCGGGACGCCCGGGTGGTCCGTCGTCGCCCACGGCCGTCCGTCGAGGGTGTAGACGACGCGACCCGGGGACCACTCGACGCCCATCGTGTGCCACTGCGTGAGGTCGGTGGCGACCCGCTCGCCGACCATCGCGTTGTCGGCGCCGTAGTGCAGGGTCGCGGTGGTGCCGCTGCGGTTCCCCCCGGCGTCCTCGGCGAAGTCGATCTCCGGCGGCCAGTTGGGGCCGTCCGGCCAGAGCAGCGCGGCGTACTTGATCTCGTCGCCGGCGTCGATGCGGAAGCGCATCTCCCACTTGCCGTAGGTCTGGCTGACCGTGCTGGCCAGTCCACCGCTCACCCACTGGCCGTTCTGCAGGCCGTTGCGGAGGTTGAGGAAGCCGCCGGCCACCTGCACCTGAGAGGGCGACCACGTGCCGTACGGCGACCCCCCCCGGCTGGCCGGAGTAGGTCCGCCACCGCGACCCCAGGGAGGTGCCGGCGAAGTCGTCGGAGAAGACCTGCCGCCACCCGGGGAGGTCACCGGTCGGGGCCGTGCCGCCCGTCCCGGTCGCCGGAGGGGTCGAGGACGCCGGCGTCGAGGTGGGTGCCGGGGTCGTCGAACGGGTGGGCGCCGCCGGGGCCGACGCCGTGCTCGTGCCGGAGGGCGCCGTGGTCCTCGGCGCCGCCGTCGTCACGGGCGCGGCGGCCGGGGGCGGCGTCGTGGTCGTGGGGGCCGGGACGACCGGTGCCGTGGTCCTCGGCGGCGCGGACGGCACGGCGGACCCGGTCGTGGCCGGAGCGGGAGCCGACGGCGTGCTCTGCCGGGGGGAGGTCGTGGCGGCTCCACCGCGCGTCCGGGTACCGGATCCCGTCCACGGCGAGAACGTCGCCGCCAGGGACGTGTCCTGCAGCTCGGCTCCCGCGTCGGCCGACGACGTGGACCGGGCGTCCACCACCAGGCCGGCGACACCGCAGGCAGCCGTGATCGACGTAGCCAGCGCGACGAGCCGCAGGGACCGACGCTGCCTCACCTTGCGAGGTCGTTCGACTACGGGGTGTGAATGCATGGGCGTCAGTAGACATGTCGACACGGCGCAACTGAAGAGATGGCTCCCAGGAGTCACACGAGTCACACACCTCCCAGCCCGCGTCCAGCTCCCTCCCAGGCAGGTGCGGCAGCGTGGGGCGCATGGACCGGTGTGTGACGCCTCGAGGAGCCCTGTCGGGCGTCGCGACGTGTCACTCCTCAGGGGCGTGTCGGAGCGCGCGTCTTCTACTGACCGTGACGGAGCCGGTACGTTCAGGCGAACTACGGCGGAGGTCGTCCTCGGTCTCGCCGACTCGATCCAGAAAGTGGTGCGGCATGGTGGGCTGGTGGTGTAGGACGACGCCGTGTCAGGCGTGCGCGTCCTCGGATGGCGGCACGGACGTCGAGCGTCTGGGAGCGCCGCGATGAGCATCACCGACGTGCAGCGCCCGGCTCCCTCGGCGACCGGACGCGCGCCGCAGCTCCCCGTGACCAAGACCAAGCCGTGCAGCTGCGGGCACGTCCGAGCGGCGCACGAGCACTACCGCAGGGGCACCGACTGCGCCCTGTGCGGCTGCGGCCGCTACCGCGGGCGCCGCTGGTTCGGACTGCGCTGACCGTCGGCGCCGCCGCGGCGCCTCCGCGGCGCGTCCCCGCCGGCGAGCGGGCTGACTCGCCCGATCCAGTGGTGCTCCGCACGTCGGCGGCCCGGCCTGCGCGGCGCGACTACCCTGGGAGCATCATGTCCTCGCGTGGCCCGACAGACGGGACCTCCACCCTGCCCGCGGACCGGCGCGGTGGCGGCCGCAGGCGGCTACCGCGCTGGGCCTCCGCGCCCCTCGCTCTGGCCCTGACCCTCGCCTCCTGCACGAGCGACACCACGGTCGGCGCCCCTGAGGGGCGCAACGACGCTCCCGGGCCGACGACCGCCGAACCGACCGTGCCGACGGCCGCGGACCGCCACGGCTGGAAGCAGCGCGGCGGGGACGAGTTCAACGGGTCGAGCCTGGACGCGGCCACGTGGCGGCTCTACGGCGGCACCGGGGCCAACGGCGTGGGCATCCGCAGCCCCCAGGCCGTCTGGGTCGGCAACGGCCTGCTCGGGATCTCCGCCAGCGGGAACGTCTCCGGTGGCCTGGCCTGGCAGGCCCCGCCGGCCACCACCTACGGCAAGTGGGAGTTCCGGGCCCGGGTCGAACCCGGCACCGGCTACGCCCCCGCCGTCCTGCTGTGGCCGGACTCGGACAACTGGCCGATCGACGGCGAGATCGACGTGATGGAGATCGTCGAGGGGGATCGGCAGACCAACCACACCACGGTGCACTACGGCGCCGACGACCAGCGCGACGAGGGCATCGTCACCGGCGACTTCACGCAGTGGCACACCTACGCGGTCGACTGGCAGTCCGACAGCATCACCGTCTACCTCGACGGCGAGCAGGTCTACCGGAACACCAACCCGGCCGCCATCCCGCACGGCCCCATGCACCTCGCCATCCAACTCGACGTGGGCCCCCAGGGCACGTGGATCCCCGCACCGGACGCGACGACCCCGGACGCGGTGAGCCTCTACGTGGACTGGGTGCGCATGTACCACTGAGCACCGCGGGCGCCGACCCGACCCAGCGCAGCGCACCGGGGCCGGGTCGGCGGCGGACCCTCGCGCGCCGCGGCGCGGGTGTGCTCGGTGCGCTCCTCGGGGTCGTGGCGGTCGTCGGCGGGGTCGCCCACGTCTACCCCTCGGGCAGCAACCGGCTGGTCGCGCTCAGCGCCTTCTCCTCGTACCTACTGGCCGCGAGCCCGCTGGCCACCGTCCTGCTGGCGCTGGCCCGGCGGCGGGTGGCCGCGGGTGCGGCCGCGGTGCTCACCGCCGTCGCCGTCGTCGTCCTGGCCCCCACCTACGTGGGCGGACCGGCCGACCCCGGCGGCGCGTCGCTCACCGTCCTGACGGCGAACGTGGCGCTGGGGGAGGCCGATCCGCAGGGCGTCGTCGCGGCCGTCCGCGACGCCGACGCCGACGTGCTGCTGCTGCAGGAGCTCACCCCGCCGCTGGCCGGCCGGCTGACCGCGGCGGGCCTCGACGAGCTGCTCCCGTACAGCGTGCTGGAGGCCCTGCCCGGCGCCGACGGGGTCGGGCTGTGGAGTCGCCACCCCCTCGCCGACGAGCAGCGCCACCCGGAGCTGACCTTCGCCTCGGTCTCGGCGCGGCTGGTCCTGGGCGACGGGCAGCCCAGCCCCACGGTGCTCACCCTGCACACGGCCGGGCCGTGGCCGCAGTCGGCCGACGACTGGGTGCGTGACATGGCCAAGACCCCCGACCTGCTCGGCCGGGTGGCGGCCGGGGCCGACGCGCACGGCTCCACCGTCCTGGTCGGCGGCGACTTCAACGCCACCTGGGGCAACGCCCAGTTCCGGGCACTGCTGCAGGGCGGGTACCGGGACGCCGCCGAGCGGCTCGGCGTCCCGTGGACGACGACCTTCCCGTCCGGGTGGGCCGTGCCGCCGGTCATCGGCATCGACCACGTGCTGGTGCGAGAGGCCGGTGCGGACGCCCTGCACACCGTCGAGATCCCCGGTTCCGACCACCGCGGCCTCGTCGTCCGGGTGACCCTGCCGGACAGCTGAGCGCGCCGGCCGCGACCACGGGCGAGGGGCGACCGCACGCCGGGGACCGCTCGGTGCGGTGGGCGCCCCGCGTCTCAGGCCGCCGACGCCCCCGGGTCGTCGACGCGGACCACCGTGGCCGGGTTGCCGACGGCCACCCCCCACTCGGGGACGTCCCGCAGCACCAGCGACAGGGCGCCCACGCGCGCGTGGGACCCGACGTGCAGGCCGCCGACGACGACGCAGCCGGCACCGAACTCGACGCCGTCCCCGGCGCTGGCCACGCCCTTCTCCGTGCCGTCGCGGCGCACCACGTTGCCGATGGTCACGTGCTGGCGGAGCACGCAGTCGGCGCCCAGCCGCACGCCGGGGTTGAGCACGATGCCGTGCGGGTGGTAGAGCCGCAGCCGGGGCCCGACCTCCAGGCCCGGCGGCAGCTCGACGCCCACGAACAGCGACGTGACCAGCGAGTAGACGGCGGCGAACACCCGGCCGGGCAGTCCCCAGTTCCGGGCCGCCCACTGGGCGGCCCGGAACCACAGCAGCACCAGCCGGGAGTCGAGGTAGCCGGCGTTGACCGCCCAGTCCTGGGTGGTCCAGCGCAGGAAGCCGCCACCCGGCCGGGCCGCGGTCACTCCTCCGCCCCGACGTACTGGAACACCACCGCGTCCGACGTGCGGTGCACGGTCGTCCAGCCGGGCGCCGTGGCGAGCTCCTCCTCGAGCGCCTCCAGGGAGCCGTCGGGGAGCAGCCCGTAGTACCGGGCGTACTCGATCATCCCCCGCGAGATCACCAGGTACGGGCGGTCGCCCTGGGTGGCCATGAACTCGTCGACCGCGGCCCGGTTCTCGGCGTCGAGCATCACGCCGGACAGCCCGGCGTAGGTGATGAGGTCCGGGTCCCCGCCGGAGGACGGGACGCCGAAGGCGTTGTAGTTGTCCGCGAGCCGGCCGGGCCCGTTCTGCGCCCCGACGACGATCATGCGGCCCTCCTCCCCGTTCGCGTAGAGCCACTGCTGGGCCTGCACCTCGTCCTCGGAGAAGGTCGACCACGCCAGCGTGCCGTGCAGACCCTGGATGCTCGCCAGCGAGGCGGCGACGAGGAACACCGCGAGGACCGGCATCAGCAGCCGCTGCCAGCGGATGCGCACCGCAGCCTGCGCGATGAGGAAGGCGGTGAACGGCAGGGAGAAGAGGTAGACGCGGTAGATCGCCTCACCGCCGTAGCTCTGCCCGACGAGGATGAGGAAGGGCGCGAAGGCGAACGCGGCCGGCAGCAGGACCCGGCCGGGCCGACGCCAGGACGCCAGCGCGGCCAGCAGCCCCAGCGACCAGACGCCCAGGGCCAGCAGCGTGGAGACCTGGCTGGTGAACACCTGCCCCGGCGTGCCGCTCGTCGTCGTCACCACGCCGCCGGCGTTCTCCCAGAACTTCAGGCTGTCCAGGAGGCCGTAGGCGCTGTTGATGAACTCCAGCCGGGGCGCGAGGAAGGCCACGGCGATGACCAGGCAGCCCAGCACCGTCCAGCGCGGCCGCACCAGGCCGAGCAGGGTGGCGAGCACGAGGGCCGCGATCAGGATGTACGGCGAGAGCTGGTGGGTGATCGTGATGGCGGAGAAGAGGAGGTACAGCGCCGCCAGCGCGGCCCCCCGGGCCCGGCGCGAGGCCGGCGGGGCCTCCTCCGCGCCGCGGATCGACCACGCCTTGAGCCGGCGCAGCCACCTGGGCCCCCGTCGCCACTCCACCGGGGTGCGCCGCAGCCAGGCGACGACGACCAGGAAGCAGCCGAGGGCGAGCTGGAAGGCCAGGGCCTGCGGGGAGAGGTAGGAGGTGCCCACCCACAGGCCGGCGTGGAAGAGGAAGACGGTGAGGAACGCGACGCGCCGGTCGTCGGACAGGTGCCGCACGATGGCGAACAGCGGCAGGCACGCCAGCAGGCTGAACGCCACCGGCGCCCAGGTGGCCAGCGCCAGCGAGCTGACGCCCGTGAGGTCGGCCACCGCGGCCACCGCGGTGAACAGGGCCGGCCACTGCTGGTAGATGTCGCGGGGGTCGGTGACCCCCTGGCCCTCGCGGAAGAACTCGACGACGCCGACGTGCTTGTACGTCCACGCGTACTCGGGGGTGCTGTAGAGGATCGGCACCGAGGCGTCGATGATGAGGACCAGGCCGATGACGCCGGCGGCCAGGACCGACGAGCGCCGCTGGTCGGCCAGTTCCAGGACGAAGCCGGCGCACAGCAGCGCCAGCCCGAGGGGGAACAGGGGACCGACCATGCCCAGGAGCCCGTAGTCCGAGCGGGTCGCGGTGTCGACCTGGGTCAGGCTGACCGCCCACGCGGCCAGGCCGACCAGCAGCAGCAGGGGAGCGCCCCAGCGGCGCAGGAACGGGACCCGCGGCGCGCCCGACCCGGCAGCCGGGTGTCGCGACGGGACTGCCTGCACGGTGTCCACCACGGCCTCCCCTGACAGCGTGCGGGTCATCGGGCCACCCGCCGGGCACGGAGCGCGGCCCAGCCGCACGAGGCGACCGTGGCGGCGGCGAGGACCAGCAGCAGGACCGACGGCGACCAGCGGTTGAGCCACGCGAGCACGGCCGTGCCGATGGCCCACAGGGCCAGCGACAGCACGTTGGTCAGCGCCCAGGCGGCGGACTGCCGGCCCACCGGGACGTGCGCCGTGACGGCCGCTCCGGGGCCGGCGCAGACGAAGGCCAGGACGGTCACCAGCCGCAGCCAGGACGGCGCGTCGAGCAGGACGCTCGCGGCCGCCAGCACCGCGGTGACCAGGCCGGTCCACGCGATCAGCGCCCGGGTGAACCGGTCGTCGCGGCCGCCGACCAGCGGCGGGGTGCGGTCCTCGAGGACCGCGGGGGTCGTGCTCATGCCAGTGCCTTCCGTCCGGGCCGGGACGACTGCTCCACCTCGCGGATGCGGCGGGCGGGGACGCCGGCGTAGACGCCGCCCGGCGCGCAGTCGGACGAGACGATCGCGCCTGCGGCGACGATCACGTCGTCGCCGATCGTGACGCCGGGCAGGACCGTGGCCCGTGCCCCGATCCAGACCCGGTCGCCGATCCGCACCGGCAGGCCGGAGGCCTCCTGCCGCCAGCCGCCGCCGGGCGCGCGGTGGTCGGAGGTGATGATCAGGACCTGCATGCCGATCGCGCAGTCGACGCCGATGTGCACCGGCGCCACCGCCTCCAGGTAGCAGTCGAGGTTGAGGTAGCTGCGCTCGCCGATCCGGACGTTGCGCGGGTCGCCCTCGATCCGCAGCAGCGGGCTGACCGCGTAGGAGTCGACCGCCATCCCGCTGGCCCGGTACACGGCCCGGCGCAGCACCTTCGGCACGGCGAAGGAGGCCGCGATCCGGTTGAGCCAGACGTTGCGGCCGAAGACCCGCGCGTCGAGCCGCAGCGACTCCAGCAGCAGGCGCAGCGACGCCCGCGGGGACCGCTCGGCCGGTTCGCCGGCGGTGGGGGCCGGGTGGATCACGAGGTGCTCCCTGAGGAGGTGGGGGGGCTCGCAGGCGGCCCGGGGGGTGGGGCGGCGGCGACGTCGTCACCGGCGGGGAGCTGGTCGGGTCCGTCGGACGCCGGGCGGCGGTCCCCGCTGCCGGAGGCGAGCTCCCGGTAGAAGCGCAGGGCGACGGGCGCGACGGCGAGGGCGGTCCCGGCCTCGCAGACGAGGAAGAGCACGGCCAGCCCGTCGATGCCGAAGGAGTGCAGTCCCAGGGCCGTGACGGTCAGGAAGACCACGGTCTTGACGGCCAGCGACGAGATGAGCGGCACCAGCTTCTTGCGGGAGACGCTCAGGGCGGTGAAGAGCACGAAGCCGGCGCTGAACGGGAAGGACAGCCCGATCCACCGCAGGGCCGTGGTCCCCTCGTCGGCGTAGCCGGAGCCGAGGAGCGCCAGGATCAGCGGAGCGCCCAGCACGACGACGGCGCAGGCCGCGAGGCTGACGGCCGCGGTGAGCCGGACCGAGCGCCGGACCAGCCGGGAGATGGTGCCGCTGTCGGCGGCGTACTCGACGACGAAGGCCATCGCGATGTTCCACACCAGCGTCCCGAACTGCACGCCGATGAACCACGGGATGTAGAAGTACGCGGCGGCCTCGCTGCCGAGCTCGGCGGAGACCAGCACCGGCGGGAGCAGCGCGACGCAGCTGGCGAGCGCGCTGGCCGCGTAGTCGCCGGCCACGAAGCCCCGGATCGTCCGCCAGCCCACGTCGGTGGAGGCGGTCGTGGTGGCCTCGTGCCGGGGTACCAGCCGGCGGAAGACGAACCAGTTGACGACCGCGATCGCCACGACCGTCGGCGCGACCAGCGCCGCGAGCGCGCCCCACTGGGTCGACACCACGGCCAGGGCGAACACCAGCCCGACGCGCAGCGCGCCGGCCAGCAGGTTCTCCAGCGGCACCCACACCGCGGCGCCGAGCGCGGTCAGCGCGCCGTCCTGGACCAGGAAGACGGCGTAGCAGAGCACGGCCCCGAGGAAGACCAGGGGGACGAACCACTCGTTCCCGAGGATGTCGCTGCCGAGGCCGAGCGCCAGGAAGACGAGGGTCACCACCAGCCCGGTGCCCAGGGCCAGCCCGTACGCGCGGACGATGAACCCCCCGGTGGCGCGCCCGGCGCCGGGCACGAAGCGCAGCAGGACGCTGATGATGTTCAGCTGTGCCAGCCCGGCGAGGAACGTGATCGCCGAGAGCGCGGAGGAGGCCCGGCCCACCTCCGCCGGCGGCAGCAGGCGGGCGGCCGCGACCCAGAAGACGACGCCGAGCAGACCGGTCAGCACGGTCGAGGCCATCAGCGCGAGGGCGTTGAACTCCATGGCCCGCCGCTTGGGCGGGGTCACCGTCGTGGTCACGACGTCCTCCGGCGCGCGCCGAGGTAGGCGCGCGGGCCGGCGAGCATGCCGCGCACGCGGAGCCGGCCCAGCTCGGGCGGCAGTCCCTCCAGCAGCGTGGTGACCTCCGGGTCGCGCCGCCCGAGGCGGGCGCGGAGCACGGGGACGGCCGCGGCGACCAGGCCGACCAGGTGGCGCGGGTCGCGGACGACCAGCGCGGTCAGCAGCGCGGTGAAACCGGTTCCGTACCCCGACATCTGCCGGGCGAGCTCGGCGTCGCTGCGCCGGTGGACGTGGCTGGTGACGGCCCCCGGCTCGTAGCCCAGCGACCGGCCGGAGGCCAGCATCCGGACGACCATGTCGACGTCCTCGCCGCCGCGGCTCGGGGTGCCCGTGCCGAGCGCCTCGTCGAAGGGCCCCTGGGCCCGCAGCGCCGCGGTGCGGAAGGCCATGTTGGCCCCCATGAACGTGCCGAGCTGGTAGAGCGAGTGGGTGCGGACGACGTCGCCCGCCCGGCGGACCAGCACCCGGTAGCGGGCCGGGTGCCACGGTCCGGCGCCGGGCCGCTCCAGCGAGAAGGTCTCCGGCTGCAGGATCTTGTCGGTCCCGCCGCTGTGCCGCTCGAAGACCTCCTGCGCGGGGGTCTCCAGCTCACTGGGCAGGACGAGCCCGCCGATGCCGTCGAGCTCCGGCTCGGTCACGAACCGCTCGGCCAGCGCCCGGGTCCACCCGCGGTCGACCTGCACGTCGTCGTCGGTGAAGGCGACGACCTGACCGACCGCCTCGCCGACCCCGCGGTTGCGGGCCGCGGAGATGCCGGGCTCCGGCTCGCGGAGCAGCCGCACGCGCGGGGCGGCGAGCTGCGGGATCGCGGCGCGGACCTCGTCGGGGCTGCCGTCGGGGCGGTTGTCGACGACGAGCACCTCGACCGGGGGGAACTCCTGGTCGAGCAGCGCGTCCAGGCAGCGGGCCAGCTCCTCGGGGCGCTCGAGGACGGTCGGGACCACCACGGAGACGCCGGGCAGCGCGGCGGCCGGCGCCCGGGGGACCAGCGGCGGGAGCGTGGGCAGGACGCGGTGGAGCGCCTCCTCGCGGGCGGCGCGGTCGCGGGCCGCGGCCACCGGCAGGGTCAGCAGGGCGACCGGGCGGGCGGCGCGCCACACCACGACCAGGGCGCTGCCGTGGGTGGCGGCGTCCCCGGCGCTCAGGCCGAGGTCGTCGGAGGGGGCGTCGAGGTCCCACCGCACGACCCTGGCCGGCTGCCAGGGGACGTCCGCGGCCGGCGTGCCCGCGGGCGCTGCCGCAGCGGTGGCGGTGGCGGCGCGACGGTCCAGCAGGCGCTGGCGCACGTAGGCCCCGGGGCCGCGCTTCATGCCGGCCCGGTTGGCGGCCATCAGCTCGGGCGGGAAGTCCTCCGAGAGGCCCGACACCCGCAGGCTCGAGTCGCTCGTCATGTCCCGCACGGCCCGGCCGGCGAGCGCGGCCAGCCGGACGAGGACGAGGGGGGAGTCGGCCACGAGGGACGTGTAGAAGGCCGTCAGCCCGGTGCCGTACCCCTCCATCTGCCTGCGCAGCCCGGCGAGGTCGCGGCGGTGGAAGTGGCGGGTGACCGCACTCGGCCGGTACAGCGTCGCGCCGCCGGCGCGCAGCAGGTCGGTGAAGACGCGGGTGTCCTCGCCGCCGTGCGTCAGGGTGCCGGCGCCCAGCGCCACGTCGAACCCCACCCGCCGCAGCGCGGCGGTGCGGAACGCCATGTTGGCGCCCACACCGAAGGAGGGCAGCGGGTACAGGGGGCTCTGCCGGTCGTCGCTGCCGCGGCCGAAGTCGGCAGGCGCGAAGCCACGACCCTTGCTGTGCCCACCGAAGCGCTCGAACCAGACCTGGGCCCGGGTGGCCAGCTCGGCGGGCACGACCAGGCCCGAGACGGCGTCGGCGTCGGGCCGCTCGGCCATCGCGCGGGTGAGCTCGGAGAGCCACAGGGGGTCGGCGACCTCGTCGTCGTCGATCCAGGCGACGACGTCGCCCTCCAGCGCCTCGCGCAGCGCGCGGTTGCGCGCCCGGGAGAGGCCGGCCTGCGGCTCGAGGACGTAGCGGACGTCGAGGCGGTCGGCGAACGCGGCGACGACGTCCCGGGTCGCCGAGCTGACCGGCGCGTTGTCGACCACCCAGACCGTGAAGTGCGGGTGGTCCTGCTCGACGAGGCTCTCCAGGCACGTGGTGAGCGCCTCGGACCGCTCGCGCGTGCAGATCACCACGCTGGCGGGCCCGGCCGTGGCGAGGTGGCGGGCGTGCCGCTCGGCGAAGCCCACGGCCTGCGCCCGTCGGCGGCGCACCTCCTCGCCCCAGCGCTCGTCGAGCAGGCGTTGCAGCGCGGCTGCGGGCACCCCCTCCGCCGGCAGCGACAGCACCTCCCAGCCCAGCGGCTCGCCGTCGAGCCGGACGAGGAGCCAGGCCTCGTCGGCCGTGCTGCCGTCCGGTGCGGTGCGCGGCACCGCGGGCACCGGTCGGCTCAGCTCCACGTCCAGGACGTGAGCCGCGGTGTCGCACACGGGTGTGAGGACGTTCTCCACCGCGGTCATGTCAGGTCATCGCTCCGTTCCGGCTGGGATGTCAGGTCAGCTCGCGGTGCAGGACGTGCACGGCGGTCCGGCGGGCCAGCCGCCACGCGGGTGCGGCGACGCGCTTGAGGCGGGGCGTCAGGCCGGGCTCCCCGACGCGGAGGAGCTCCTCGAAGGCGTCACCGGTGACGCCGGGCCGGACGTGCAGGCGAGGAACACGGTACGGACCATCTGACGACGTGGCGATCCTCCGGCCCACGGTGCACCCGTTGGAGTAACCCGCGGCCGCCACCATTCGTTCCACCCGGCGGGAGGAGTACCCGTGGGGGTAGCAGAAGGACCGCACCGGCAGACCCAGGGCGTCCTCGATCGCCCGCCTGCTGTCGACGAGCTCGGTCCGGAGGTCGGCGGCCGGCAGCACGTCCATGGTCCGGTGGTTGACCGAGTGGCTGCCGATCTCCACCCCCGCGGCGGCCGCGTCGGCCAGCTCTGCCCAGCTCAGCCGCGACCCGTGGGGGTCGTCCGCCGCCAGGCGCAGGCCAACGTCACCGGTCGGCACGTACATCGTGGCCCGCGCGCCGACCCTGGTGAGCACCTCGACGGCGTTCAGGAAGTCGAGCAGCCCGTCGTCGAAGGTGACGGCGACGACCCGCGCGTCCGGGTCGGCGGCCCGGAGCGCGAGTGCCTCGGTGAGGCCCACCAGCTGCCAGCCGTCGTCGGAGAGCTGGGTCAGCTGCTCCTCCAGCTCGGCGGCGGGCACCGCGTGCTCGTGCGGCGTCGCCGGCGCCGTCGCCGGCACGGAGTGGTACATGAGGACCGGCATGCGCCACCGGGCCGGCGGCACGGTGCGCCTGTCGGCGTCCGTCCCCGGGCCGGCCGCGGTCACGCCTCCATCCTCTCGAGCCGGGGCTCGAAGTCCGTCGACGAGGCCAGCCCGACCAGGGGGCGGGCGTGCACGACTGCGTCGGCGGCCTGCCGGCGCCGGGGGGTGCGGGCCGACCGGACGCCGGCGGCGAGGTAGCCGAGCGCGGCCGCGCCGATCCCGAGCACGATCGCCGCGGCCCGGGCCAGCCCGCCGAGGTCGCCGCGCGCGGCCGCGGCCAGCTCGCGCGGCACCCCGCGGGTCAGGACCGTGCGGACGAAGGCGGACTCCTCGTCGAGGACCCCGCTGCCCTCGGCCGACAGCGACGACATGACCCGCTTGCCGGTCCCCTCCGCCCAGTTGCGGCGGAGGAAGAAGCGGAACGTGCTGCGCTCGGGCGGCACCTCGTGCGAGATGACCGCGTCCGGCACGAAGCGCCACCGGGCGCCGGCGCCCACGTGGGCGTTCATGCGCAGGCAGAGCTCGGTGTCCTCGGGCTGGGACGCGTGCCCCACCTTGCCGAACTCGTTGGCGAACCCGCCGACCTCGAGGAAGAGGGCGCGGCGCACGGCCATGTTGCCGCCCCACACGTTGCGCACGTCGGTGTCCTGCGGCCGCGGTGCCGTGCCGCCGACGGTCCAGGAGAACTCCTCCGGGAACCACCGCGGGGTGCCGTGCGGCCAGCGGGCCTCGACGGCACCGCCGAGGCCCACGGCGAACGGCGCCGCGCGGTGGGCCCGGACGAGGTTCTCGATCCAGTCCGCCTCGGCGACCTCGTCGTCGTCCATGAACACGACGAGGTCGCCCTCGGCGAGCAGCGCGCCGGTGTTGCGGCCGCCCGAGGCACCCCGGGCGAACCGGTTGGGGACCACCCGGGCCTGCTGACCGACCGCGCGACGCAGCCGCTCGAGCAGGACGTCGTTGTGGTCCACGACGACGATCAGCTGGCACGGGTGGGTCTGGGCGAGCACGGAGCCGACGGCCCGCGTGATCTCCCCCCACCGCGCCTCGGTGAAGCAGGGGATGACGACGGAGACGGAGGTCATGCGACGTCGTCCCGACGCCGGTCGAGGCCGATCTGCTGCGCCCTGGTCAGGTCGGCCAGCGTGTCGAGGTCGTGGCCGCCCTCCCGGGGGAAGCGGGAGAACTCGGCCAGCGCGGCCGGCTGCCCGGCCGCACGCGCCTCCAGGGAGCGACGCCGGTCGACCGGGACGGAGCGGCCCACGCCGTTCGCCCGCTCGACCAGCAGCGCCCACAGCACCCGGAACCCGTCGCGCCAGGTGTTGAGGTTGCTCTGGCCGTGGATCCGCGGGAACTCGAAGCTCGGGACCTCGGAGATCGCCAGCCCGGCCTTGGCCACGCGGGTGTTGATGATCGTCTCGATCTCGAAACCGTCGCCCCAGAGCTTGCCGTCGCGGCCGACGTCGGAGGCGTCGAGCTCGAGCACCGGCAGGCAGTGGGCCCAGAAGGCGTTGTAGCCGTAGCACAGGTCGCTGTAGGACGTGCCGAACAGCACGTTGACCGCACGGTTGAGCCACCGGTTGCCCCAGGCGCGGGTGCGGGTGATGTCGCTGCTGCCGCCGCCCTGGCTGAACCGGGTGCCCTTGGCGAAGTCCGCACCCGTGACGAGCGCGGCGACGTACCGCGGGATCTCCCGTGGGTCGGCCGAGCCGTCGGCGTCCAGCATGACGATGATGTCGCCGGTCGCCGCGGCGAACCCGCACGCCATGGCGTTGCCCTTGCCGCGGCGGTTCTGCTCGACGACGACGACGTCCGAGCGGAGGGACCGGGCCATCTCGACGGTCCCGTCGATGCTGTGCCCGTCGACGACGATCACCTCGTGCAGGTCGTCGGGCAGCAGCCCGAAGACGTGGGGGAGGTTCTTGGCCTCGTTGTAGGTCGGGATGACGACGCTGATCCGGGGGCTGGCGCCCGTCGTGTGGGTCATCGTCACGGTGCCCTGCTGTGTGCGCATACCGGTCCTCTCGTTCTGGGGGACGGGTCCGGTTTCGCCATTGCTCGCCGTCGGGCCTTCGGCGACCAGGTCGCCCGACGGGTCATCGCTACCCGTGTTGCTGAGTGGTGTGGCTGGGTGGGGTCGTCCTGTCGGCGCACGGCGCAACGGCGCGGACGTGCACGACTCGAACAGGGCCCCCACGGGATTCGGCTGGGTCATCTCGGGGACACGCGGTTCCCCGGATCTCGATCTGAGTGTCACGGAGCGTCATCGCACTGTCCAGGAGAGTCCCACGTCCGTGTGCGGGGGAGGCGCTCACCGGGTGACTGATCACACATGGTCACGGCGGTGGCCCGGATCCCTCCGGGGAGCCCGTCACGCCGGCACCACGAGGATGCGTCGGCCACGGTGGCTCCCGACGGCCGCGACGTCCGTGCGAGGCAGGACGCGCCGCCGGCGGCCCTAGTCGGGCCGGGAGTCCGGGTCGTTCGAGCCGGGGAGGTCGCCGGCGGCCCGCAGCTCCGCCATGCGCATGCCGACCTCGCCCGGTGTGCTGCTCACCGACCGCGGGAGGACGGCGTCGTGGGAGTGGTCACCGCCGCTGTGGTGGCCGTTGCCGGCGCAGCTGCCACCCGAGCTCCCGGACGGCGTCGACGGCGCCGGCGGGGGAACGGACGGCGCCGGCGGTACCGGCGATGGGGCGGGCGGCGCCGGCGCGGACGGCGGCGGGGGGGCGAGCGCCTGACCGGGCGTGGCGGACGACGGCGCGGCCGGGGCCTGGCGTCCCGACCGCTGCGCAGGAGCCCGCGCGTTCCAGGTGACCGAGTCGTGTCCGGCCTCGACCGGTGCGCACTGCGGGTCGCCCGCGTCCTGCGCCTCGGTGACGAGGGGGGCGGCGGACGGCGCAGCGACAGGGGTGGCGGCCTCGACGGTCGGCCCGCTCGTCAGCGCGTGAGCGGGCACCGCGGGCCGCTCGGCTGCGACAGGCGCCGCCGCCGTCGGCTCCGCGGTCGTCGGCGGTGCCGGGTGGGCCACCACGGGCGCCGGCGGGGTCGCCGCCGTGCACAGCGATCCCGCCGCGGCCGGTGTCCCTGCGGTCGCGGTCGCCGGGCTCTTGGTGGCCGTCGTGGCCGTGGTCGCGGTGCTCTTGGTGGCCGTCTTGGTCGTCGTGCCCGGAGCCGACGTGGTCTGCGGCCTGGCCGTGCTGCTCGTCGACGCGGTGACGGGGACCGGCCCGAGGGGCGCGGTCGTGGTCCCGGTCGTGCCCGACGTCGCGGTGCTCGTGGCGGTCGTCGCGGTCGTCGTCTTCCCGCTGGTGGTGCCGGTGCCGGTCAGGTTCCTGACCGGGCACGAGGTGGGCCCGGTCGCCGCCGGGGTCGGCGCGGCGGTGGGGGCCGCGGGGGTCGGCGTGTGAGCGGGGGACGGTGTGGTCGGCGGCGCTGCGGTCGTCCCGGTCGTCCCGGTCGTCGCCGTGCTCGTGCCGCCCGTGGTCGCGGACCCGGTCGACGGCGTGGTCGGCGGGGTCGTCACCGGGCCGGTGGAGCCGGAGCCGGGCGTGCCCGCCGTCTGCGGCGTCCCGGTACCGGGGGCGTCGGTCCCGCCGGACGGCGGCGCGGTGTCGGGGGCGCACGCCGGATCGGCGTCGACCGCGGTCGTCCCGTCCTGGTCCGCGGTGGAGCCGGCCACCTCGTCGTCCGACCAGGGATCCTCGTCGTCCGCCCAGGGGTCGGTCGGCGGGACGGCGCACGGGTCCAGGTCCGTCGCGGTGTCGTCGGCCGCGGTGTCGTCGGCCGCGGTGTCGTCACTGGTCGCGGGGCCGGTCGTCGTGGACCGGCCGTCGTCGGTCGCCGCGGGTGCGGAGGTCTCCGGCTGCTCGGCGGGGACCGGGGTGTCCGTCGCCGGCGGCGGCGCGGGCTCGTCGACCTGCGGAGCGCTCGGATCGGCAGTCGCGGTGTCGTCCGCGGTGGTGCCGTCCGCGGTGGTGTCGTCGGCGGTGGTGTCGTCGGTCGACCCGGGGTCCGTGGCGGCGTCGTCCGTGGTCGTGCTGTCCGTGGCGGCGCCGTCGGCGCCGGTCCACCCGGCGTCGGGAGAGGCCTCCTCCGCCGACGTCTCGTGCACGGCATCCGGCGCGTCGGCCGACTCCGAACCGGACGTGTCCGCGCGAGCCGACCCGCTGGCCAGGGACAGCGCCGTCCACGCGGCGAACAGGAGCAGGACGGTGAGCAGGGCGCGGGCGAGCCACGACCGGCCACCAGCCCCGAGCGACATCGTCACCGCCCGGCTCCGGCGACCGGAAGCACGTTCCGGCTCCGTCGCGCTGACCACGCTCACCCTTCGCATCCGTCGCCGCAGGGGCGGGACCTGGTGTGTCGTCCGTCCCGACTGTGGCCAGCGCCCGGCCGGGAGGTCAACTGTGGGAACGGCGAGATGGCTCACGGTCCCGGCACGCCGACTGTTCGTCGCTCAGAGTGAGCGAGACGGTGCGGTCCACCAAGGGTCGGGACGGGAATCGTGGGTCGGCTCACGGGGTGCGGAGCGTCACCGCAGCCACCGGTCGAGCAGCTCCTCGGCGCTCCAGCTGTTGACCACCCGCTCGAGGGGGACGCCGCACTCCACCGCCCGCTCGCAGCCGTCGCCCTGCCAGTCGAGCTGGCCCGGGGCGTGCGCGTCGGTGTCGATCGCGACGTGGCACCCCAGCTCGACGGCGAGGGCGAGCAGCCGCAGCGGGGGGTCGAGCCGTTCGGGCCGGGAGTTGATCTCCACGGCGGTGCCGTGCTCGACGCAGGCGCCGAACACGGCCTCGGCGTCGAAGGTGCTCTCCGGACGCGGGCGCTGCCGCCGTCCCTCGCGTTGCTCCCGGGGGACCAGCAGCCGGCCGGTGCAGTGCCCGAGGACGTCGGTGTGCGGGTCGGCGACGGCGGTGAGCATCCGCTCGGTCATCGCCGCGCTGTCGGCGCGCAGGTCGGAGTGCACGCTGGCGACGACGACGTCGAGGCGGCCGAGCAGCTCGTCGGTCTGGTCGAGGCTGCCGTCGAGGTGGATGTCGCACTCGATGCCGGTGAGGATCCGGAACGGCGCGAGCTCCTCGTTGAGCCCGGCGACGACGTCGAGCTGGCGCTCGAGCCGCTCGGCCGTCAGCCCGTTGGCGACGGTCAGCCGGGGGGAGTGGTCGGTGAGCGCCATGTACTCGTGGCCCAGCGCCACGGCGGCCTCGGCCATCTCGCGGATGGAGCTGCCGCCGTCGGACCAGTCCGAGTGCATGTGCAGGTCGCCGCGCAGCGCGGCGCGGAACTCGGCGACGTCGTCGGCCAGGGGCACCAGCTCGGCGTAGGCGTCCTGCAGCCGGGCCAGGTACTCGGGCACCTCGCCGGCGTGCGCCTGCACGATGGCGGCGCCGGTCTTCGGTCCGATGCCGCGCAGGTCGGTGAGCGTCCGCGTGCGGATCCGTCGGTCGAGCTCGTCGGGCCCGATCGTGTCGACGACCGCGGCCGCGGTGCGGAACGCGGCCACCCGGTGCGTGGGCTCGCGGGCGCGCTCCAGGAGGAAGGCGATCCTCCGGAGCGCGGCCGCGGGCGGGAGCGGCGCGGTCAGCTGGGCTTCTTCAGCTGCTTCTTGGTCCTGCGCTCGGCCTTGGCGGCGCGCTTCTGCGCGTCCTCCAGGCTCCGCTCGGTGGCCGAGGTGGCGCGCTTGGCGGCACGGCGGGCCCGGTAGCCGACCGACGGCCTGCCCTCGGTGTCGACGGCGGCGATGAGCAGGCCGCCGAGGAGGCCGGCGTTCTTGAGGAAGTTCGACAGCTGCCCGAAGCGCTCCTCCGGGTCCTCGTGCTCCCAGAACCGGTGCCCGGCCAGCGTCGTCGGCACGATGCTGCCGGCCATGGCGAGCGCCGCCAGGCGGGGGAACTTGCCCAGCGCGAACAGCGAGCCGGCGCCCACCTTGATCCCGGCGTCGATCCTGACCCACTGCTCGACGTCGCGCGGCACCTGCACCGGCAGCTGCGCGTCCGCCGTCCTGGCGATCTGGTCGACCACCGGCCGGGCGCCCGGCACCCGGCTCTGCGGGTTGCGCAGGGTGTCGATGCCGCCGTAGATGAACGACGACGCGAGCAGGGGCCGGGCGATCCGGCGGACCAACATGGAGGACCTCTTCCGTCGATGGGACCTGACTGCGGGCCCCGTGACCGCACGGCGGGACGGAGCCCCCTGCTCGGGACCGTAGTGAGGTCATCGCCGCGGCGCTCGGTCAGCCGTCGTCGCGGCGGGGCACTGCCGGCGTTCCCCGTGCGGTGCCGGTCCTGCGGCGCCCGCGGCCCGCGGGGAACACCGGCAGGGCGACCCGGGCGGGTGGGGAGCGGGCTCAGGAGGTCCGGCAGCAGTACACGGTCAGCGGCGCGCGCTTGCGGAACACGAACGACGACGACGCGGGCGCCGTCTCGCCGTCGTAGGCGACCGGCTTGGGGCCCGACCACAGCTGCACGCGCAGCTCCGGCGTCTGGCGCTCCGCGTAGCCCGAGCTGCGGTCGCTGAGGCCCAGCAGCGCGCCCAGCACCGCCCGCGTGCGGCTGAACGGCACGTCGGCGCGCAGGTACTGCACGTCGAGCAGCCCGTCCTCCAGCCGCGGCCGCCACGCCGGCGCCAGGCCGCGCGGGGTGTAGCAGCAGTTGCCCACGAACAGGATCCAGACCTCGACCGGCCGGCCGTCGAGCACCATCGACACCGGCACCCCGCCGTGCAGCACCTGCGCCGCCGCGACCGCGGTCGCCAGCCAGCGGCCCAGCCGGCCCTCGAGGGCGTCGCGCCGGCGGACCATCTCCGGGTAGGCGCCGATGCTCGCGGTGTTGAGGAAGGGCGTCCCGTTGACGTCGGCGACGTCCACGCACACCGCGCGCCCCTCCTCGACCGCCGCGGCGGCCTCCTCCGGCGTCTCGACGCCGAGGTCCCGGGCGAAGTGGTTGAGCGTCCCCGCGGGGACGACGGCCAGCGGGAGGCCGTGCTCCAGCGCGACGGCCGCGGCCGCCGCGACGCTGCCGTCGCCGCCGGCCACCCCCAGCGCGGTCGCCCGGCCCGACCGGGCCGCCTCGGTGAGCAGGTCGGTGATCCCGCGCTCCGGGGAGGTGTCCCGCACCTCCGCGGCCGGCAGCAGTTCGCGGATCTCCGCCGCCGGGTCGTACCCGTCGGGCCCCGACCGCGGGTTCACCGCGACCACCAGGCCCTCGCCGCGCGGCAGCGCGGGCGCCGACCGGACCGGGCGCACCCGCGCGGGCTCCGTCGGCCGCACCGGCCACCACCGCCGGCCGGCCAGCGCGATCCCCGCGCCGATCGTCAACCCGCTGACGACGTCGCCCGGGTAGTGCACGCCCACGTGCACCCGCGAGTACCCGACCGTGAGCGCCACGGGGGCCAGCACCGCGCCCAGGACCGGGCTCTCCAGCGCCACCCCGGTCGCGAACGCGCCGGCCGAGGCGGAGTGCCCGCTGGGGAAGGACAGCGTGTGCGGCGCCCGCCGCAGCTGCCGGTCGGTCGCCAGGTTGGCCAGGTCCGGCCGCACCCGGCCGAAGAGCCGCTTGAGGACGACGTTGACCAGCGCGCTCGACACCGTCATGGCGCCCAGCCCGCGCAGCGCCGAGCGCCGCAGCGGTCCGCGGCGCAGTCCGAGCAGCGCGGCGATGAGCAGCCACAGCTTCCCGTGGTTCGCCGTCGTCGACAGGCGGCGCAGCCACCGGTCGGCGGGGGACTCGGGGAGCGCTCCGATCGCGGCGTGCAGCCGCGCGTCCCAGTAGCGCAGCCGCAGCGGGGTCATGCGCGAGACGCTACGGCCCCACCCCGGGCTCGCGGGTCGGAACCGGGACGGCGGCCGCCCTGCAGGGTCCCGCCGCGAGCCTGCGAGCGGTGGGGGGGCAGAGTGGTCCTTCCTCAGACGCGGCGGCGGGCCCGGTAGGCGGCGACGGTCGAGCGGCTGGCGCAGGTGTTGGAGCAGTAGCGGCGGCTGGCGTTGCGCGAGGTGTCGACGTAGACGTCGTCGCACCCCTCGGCCGAGCAGGCGCCCAGGCGCTGCCACCCGTGCTGGGCCACCACCTGCGACAGGCCCATGGCCACCGTCGTCGTCAGCTGCTCGAGCGCGGGGGCGTCGGGCCGGGCGTAGTGCAGGTGCAGCTCGCCGTCGTGGTCGGTGGCGTAGGGGTGCGGCCGGGCGAGGGTGAGCAGCTCGTTGAGCCGCGCGATGACGTCGTCCTGCGTCCCGGCGAGGGCGACGGCCCGCACCAGGTCGGCGGTCGCGGCGGCCCGGCGCGCCTCGGCGGGGGTGAGCTCCAGCGGCGTCTCGACGGGAAACCACTCGTCGTGGCTGCGCAGGAACGCCTCGGCCCACCCCGGGTCGCCGGCCCGGTCGGCGTTGGCCAGGTCGATCGCCAGCTCGACGGCGTTCGACCCGTAGGTGTCGTAGTCCATGTGACTCCCTACCGCCCTGCTAGTGTCGTAGGTGGTCAACGCGGTTTGACCAACTACCGTTCCCTGTGTCGTCGAAGTGGGTCCCGTCGTGCGTGCGTACCTGTCGGTCTGGCGTCTGCCGTCCGCCCCCGTCCTGCTGGTCGCGGGCTTCGCCGGCCGGCTGCCCTCGGCGATGGTCCCGCTGGCGCTGCTGCTCATGGTGCAGCAGCGGACCGGCTCCTACGCCGTCGCCGGGCTCGCGTCGGCGACCTACGGCGTCGCGATGGCGGTCATGGCCCCGGTGCTCGGCCGGCTGGCCGACCGGCGCACCCCGCGTCCGGTCCTGCTGGTCCAGGCCGCGGTCCACCCCCTGCTGCTGGTGCTGCTCGTGGCCGCCGTCCTCGGCGGGGCGCCCGTGCCGGTGATCGTGGCCGCGTCGGCCGCCGCCGGCTTCGGGACGCCGCTGGTGTCCGGTGCCGTCCGCGCCCTGTGGTCGCGGGCCGACCCCGCCGTCCGGCCCACCGCCTACGCGCTCGACGCGACGGCGACCGAGCTGGTGTTCGTGGCCGGCCCGGCGCTGGTCGCCACCCTCGCCGTGCTCGCCGGCCCGGCGTGGGCGCTCGCCGTCGCCGGGGTGCTCGCCGTCGGCGGCGCGCTCGCCATCGCGACGTCGGCGGCCATGCGCGACTGGGCGCCCCCGCCGGCCGCGGCCCGCACCGGACCGCTCACCACCGTGCTCGCCCCCGGCATGCCGCGGGTGCTGGTCAGCGGCTCGCTGCTGATGCTCGGCTTCGGGGCGCTGGAGGTCGCCGTCCCCGCCTTCGCCGACGCCGCCGGGGCACCCGGGGTCTCGGGCCTGCTGCTGGCCCTGTGGTCGCTCGGCTCGGTCGCCGGCGGCCTGTGGTTCGGCGCCCGGGTGGTCAGCGCCTCCCTGCCCAGGCAGTACCGGTGGCTGCTGTTCGGCGTCACGATCGGCCTGGCCCCGCTCACCGCGGCGTCCAGCCCGTGGGTGCTCGGCGCCCTCCTCTTCCTCGGCGGGACGGCGATCGCGCCGGCGCTGACCGTGCAGAACTCGCTGGTCGGCGCCCTCGCCCCGGCGCACGCCACCACGGAGGCGTTCACCTGGCTGTCGACCGTGGCCACCGGCGCCTCGGCGGTCGGCGCGGCGCTCGGCGGCGCGCTGATCGAGGGCCCGGCCGGGGTGAGCGGCAGCCTGGTGCTGGCCGTCGCGGGCGCCGCCCTCGCCGTCCTGGTGACCCTCCTGCCGGGGCGGCGGGGGTCCCGGGCGCTCCGCCGGGACGCGGCGGCGGCCCGACCCCGGGCTGGGAGGGGCGAGGCGGGCGCTGGTACTGTGCTCCTCGGTGGTTCCGGGGGGACTCGGACCCCGGGAGGCTTCGCCTAGTCCGGTCTATGGCGCCGCACTGCTAATGCGGTTTGGGTTAATCCCCATCCCGGGTTCAAATCCCGGAGCCTCCGCGCACGACAACTGCACACCGGCACCCGTAGCTCAACGGATAGAGCATCTGACTACGGATCAGAAGGTTAGGGGTTCGAATCCCTTCGGGTGCACGTCTGGTTGAGACAGCACCGCGGCCCCGTCCTCCTCGTGGAGGGCGGGGCCGCGGTGTCTCCGGGGTCGGGTGCGGTGCCGTGCCGCACGGGATCGCGGACGTGTGGGGCGGGGGACCGGTCCTGGCGGTCTGGCCGCGTTGGTCGATCCACCGAGCTGTCGGTGGCCACTCGTTCGCCGGTTGCCCCCGCCCACGCCAACTGTGAGCCGGGTCACAGTCGGCGTCAACCCCGCCCGCCTGCCGGGCGTGTCGGTGCCGTCCTCCCGCCGGACCCCGCGAGCGGGAGAGCCCTCACCCCACCCGGCGCAGCACCTCCGGGGTCAGCTCCGCCACCGAGGTGTGCCCGGTCAGGCCCAGGCTGAGGTCGAACTCGCCCAGCACGTCGGAGACCACCTGCCGCACGCCGGCCTCCCCGCCCAGGCCCAGTCCCCACGCGTAGGGCCGGCCGAGCAGCACCGCGCGCGCTCCCAGCGCCACGGCCACCAGGACGTCGGCGCCGCTGCGGATGCCGCTGTCGAGCAGCACCGGCGCCCGGTCGCCCACCGCCGCGACGACGTCGGGCAGCGCGTCCAGCGCGGAGATCGAGCGGTCGACCTGCCGTCCGCCGTGCGTGCTGACCACCACGCCGTCGACCCCCTCGTCCAGCGCCCGCCGGGCGTCGTCGGGGTGCAGCACGCCCTTGAGCAGGATCGGCAGCCGCGTGCGGGCACGCAGCCAGGCGAGGTCGGCCCAGGTGATCGAGGGCCGCGAGTAGATCGCCTGGAAGGTCTCGACGCCGGCCCGCGGCAGCGGCGAGCGCAGGTTCTCCCGCAGCGGGCCGGGCCAGGCGCGGGCCATCCCGACCATCGCCAGCACGGCGGCGAGCGTGGGACGGGGCTGCCGGTCGCGCCCGGCCGCCCCGCCGGCCTGCGTGGGGGCGGCGTCCCCCGCCGCGGCCACCCGCTGCTCGACCAGCCGCCGGAAGACCGGGTCGGAGGTGTACTGCGCGATGCCCTTGCCGAGGGCGAAGGGCAGGTGGCCGAGGTCGAGGTCGCGCGGGCGCCAGCCGAGCATCGTCGTGTCGAGCGTGACCACCAGCGCCTCGCAGCCGGCCGCCTCCGCCCGGTGCACCAGGCTCTCCACCAGGTCGTCGGAGGTGGACCAGTACAGCTGGAACCAGCGCGGCGCGTCGCCCATGGCCTGCGCGCAGGTCTCCATCGGCACCGACGCCTGGTTGGAGAACACGAACGGCACGCCGAGGGACGCCGCGGCGCGGGCCACCGCCAGGTCGGCCTCGCGGTGCACCAGCTCCAGCGCTCCGACCGGGCCGAGCAGCAGCGGGGCGGGGATCCGCCGGCCGAGGAGCTCCACGGAGGTGTCGCGGGCGCTGACGTCGCGCAGCACCCGCGGGACGACGGCCCACCGGTCGAACGCCGTGCGGTTGGCCCGCTGGGTGTGCTCCTCGCCGGCGCCGCCCGCGACGTAGGCGTAGGCGCGGGCGGTCAGCCGCCGCCGGGCGCGGCGCTGCAGCGGCCGGGCGGTGGTGGGCACGAGCGGGGAGCGCCCGTACACCCCGGCGCGGTAGACCTCGTTCTGGCGGCGGCGTCCGGTCCCGGCTGCTGAGTCCACGACCGTCACCGTAGTGACCCGCGTCTCGCCCGGAACGGCTCCGTACCGGCCGGTACGACACGCCCGGAACCCGACACGCCGTGCGGGGCGGACGACGCGCCGCGGACTCCTCGTCCGCGCGCGGTCCCGCCCCGCATCATGGGGGCGCGCTCCTCGCCGGACCACCGTGCGCGGCGCCGCACGACCGTCCAGGGGGGGATCCGTGCCGGTCGGGACGACGCCGACGCGTCCGCCCTCCCCCGTCCTGACGACGGGGCTCGCGCTGCTGTCCGCCGTCGCGGGCCTGCTGGTGCTCGGCGTGGCGGGCGCCGTCCCCGCGGCCGCCGTCGACGACCCGACCCGGCCCGACGCCCGGGTCACCCACGGTCCCAGCTGCCACCCCGGCGGCGTGGTGGTCGAGGTGACCGCCGGCACCGTCGCGTACGCGGTCACGCTGGCCACCACCCGCCGGCCCGAGGGCGAGGACCGCACCGAGGTCCAGCCCGGCGCGACCGTGGTGCTGCGCACCGGTGACGTCGACTGGGGCGAGACGATCGACAGCCGGCTGGAGTACGCCGCGCTCGACGGGTCCGACACCGCCCACGTCGACGAGCTCGACGGCTTCTCCTACACCCGCCCGGCCGAGGAGGACTGCGCGGCGATCGCCGCGCCGTCGTCCGCGGCGGAGGCCCCGTCCGGCGTCGCCCCGGCGCCCGCCCCCTCCGTGGACGCTCCGCCGGCACCGGGGTCGTCCGCGGACGCGACGCCGGTCCCCGACGGAGCGCCGGGACCGCCCGCGCCGGAGGCCGCCCCGGACACCCCCGCCGACACCCCCGCCGACGCCCCCGCCGACGGCCCGGCCGTCGGTGCCGGCGCGGCCAGCGCCTCGACCCGGCAGGTCCCCGCCGGGGGTGAGGTGGTGCTGACCGGCACGGGCTTCGCGCCCGGCGAGGAGGTCACCGTCCGGACCGCCGACGGCGCCGTCCTCGCGTCCGTGCCGGCCGGCCCGGACGGCACCGTCGAGATCACCGTGCGCGTACCCCGCGGAGCGGACGCCGGCGCCACGACGGTGGAGCTGACCGGGGCCACCTCGGCGGTGACGGCCGCGGTGCGGCTGCGGGTCGCCGCGGCCGCGGCGCCGGTCGACCCCTTCCCGCTCCCGCTGGTCGCGGCCGGCGTGGCCCTGCTGGCGAGCGCCACGGGGCTGGTCCTCGCGGCCGGCCGGCGCGGGTCCGCCTCGGCGCAGCCCCGGCCGAGCGGGAGCGCCTGAGCGCCGCGTCGGCGAGACTGGGGCGATGCGGCCCGAGGACGTGCTGGCGACCCCGATCCCGTCCGGGGAGGTCCCGTCCGACCCGGCGGCGCTGCCCGGGTCCGCGCCGGGCGCCGCCGAGACCTGGCTGCGCATCGTCCAGGTGCACGACCGGGTCACCCACCGCGTCGACTCCGCGCTGCACCGCGACCACGACCTCTCCCTCACGGGCTTCGAGGCCCTGCGGCGGATCGCCGAGGCGCCGGGCGAGCGGGCCACCATGGGCGAGGTGGCCGAGGCGCTCGGGCTCTCCCGCGCCGGCGTGACCAGCACCGTCGGGCGGCTCGTCGAGCAGGGGCTGGTCGTGCGGGAGCGGCGCCCCGGCGACCGGCGGCTGCTGCACGCCCGGCTCACCGACGCCGGCCGCGCGCGGGTCCGGGCCGCCGCGGCCACCCACGACGAGCTCGTCGCGCACCTGCTCGTCCTGCTCGGGGACGACGCCGCGGTCGTCACCGACGCGCTCGCCCGGGTCTCCGCGGCCACCCGCATCCGCCGCTGATCAAGGACCCCTCTGCCCCCCACCGCTCGCAGGCTCGCGGCGGGCCCCTGCAGAGGGGCCGTCAAGGCTTGCCATGAGCGCCCGAGTGCCGCTTCCCAGGGAACTTCAAGCCCGTAGTGTTTGACCGGCGCCCGGCTCGGGCAGGGCGCGATCATGCTCGCGGAGTGCACCGTCGTCGTGCCGACCATCGGTCGGCCGTCGCTGGACGTGCTCCTCGACGCCCTCGCGGCCGCCCCCGGGCCGCGCCCCGCCGAGCTGGTCGTGGTCGACGACCGGCCCGAGGGGCCGGGGCTGACCGTCGAGCGGCCCGGGCTGCCGCCGGTCCGCGTGGTCCGCACCGGCGGCGGCGGGCCCGCCCGCGCCCGCAACCTCGGCTGGCGGACCGCGCGCACCGCGTGGGTGGCCTTCCTCGACGACGACGTCGTCCCCGACCCCGACTGGTACCAGCGGCTGGCCGAGGACCTCGCCGGCCTGCCCGCCGACGTGGCCGGCAGCCAGGGCCGGGTCCGCGTCCCGCTGCCCGGGGACCGCCGGCCCACCGACTGGGAGCGCGGCACCGCGGGCCTGGCCACCAGCTCCTGGATCACCGCCGACCTCGCCTACCGCCGCGCCGCGCTGGCCGCCGTCGGCGGCTTCGACGAGCGCTTCCCGCGTGCCTTCCGCGAGGACTCCGACCTGGCGCTGCGGGTCATGGACACCGGCTCCCGGCTGGTCCGCGGGCAGCGCTGGATCACCCACCCGGTGCGCCCGGTCGACCGCTGGGTCAGCGTCCGCGTGCAGGCCGGCAACGCCGACGACGTCCTCATGCGCCGGCTGCACGGCCCGGACTGGCGCGAGCGCGCCGACGCCGCGCTCGGCCGCCGTCCGCAGCACCTCGCCGTCACCGCGGCCGGGGTCGCCGCGCTCGGGCTGGCCGCGGCGCGCCGGCCGCGCGCCGCGGCCCTCGCCGCGCTGGCCTGGGCGGCCGGCACCGCCGAGTTCGCCCGGGCGCGGATCGCGCCCGGCCCGCGCGACCGCGCCGAGGTCACCACCATGGCGCTCACCAGCGCGGCCATCCCGCCGCTGGCCACCTGGCACTGGCTGCGCGGCGTCGTGCGGCACCGCCGGGTGACGCCGTGGCGCGGACTGCCCGACCTGGTGCTCTTCGACCGCGACGGCACGCTGGTGCGCGACTACCCCTACAACGGCGACCCCGAACTGGTGCGGCCGGTGCCCGGGGCGCGGGAGGCGGTCGAGGCGCTGCGCGCCCGCGGCGTCCGCGTCGGGGTGGTGAGCAACCAGTCCGGGGTGGCCCGCGGGATCATCACCCGCGACCAGGTCGACGCCTGCATGGCCCGGCTCGACGCGCTGCTGGGCCCCTTCGAGACGGTCCAGGTCTGCCCGCACGGCCCCGACGACGGCTGCGCCTGCCGCAAGCCCGCGCCCGGGATGGTCGTGGCCGCCTGCGCCGGGCTCGGCGTCGACCCCGCCCGGTGCGTGGTCATCGGGGACATCGGCGCCGACGTCGAGGCCGCCGCCGCGGCCGGGGCTGTCGGGATCCTGGTGCCGACGCCGGTGACGCGCCGGCAGGAGGTCGCCTCCGCGCCCCGCCGGGCGCCGACCCTGACCGCCGCGGTCGACGACGTGCTGGCGGGGCGCTGGTGAGCGCCCGCCGGGGGACGGTGCTCGTCGCCCGGCTGGACAACGCCGGCGACGTGCTGCTGCAGGGCCCGCTGGTCCGCGCGGTGGCGCACGGGGCCGAGCGGGTGGTGTTCCTGGCCGGCCCGGCCGGCGCCGAGGCCGCCGCGCTGCTGCCCGGCGTCGACGAGGTGCTCACCTGGACCTGCCCCTGGATCCTCGGCGACCCGCCGCCGGTCGACGCCGCCGACCTCGCGGCCCTCACCGAGCGGGTGCGGGCGCTGGCGCCCGACGAGGCGGTTCTCTCCACGTCGTTCCACCAGTCGCCGCTGCCGCTCGCGCTGCTGCTGCGGGCGGCCGGCGTGCCCCGCCTGAGCGCCGTCAGCGTCGACTACCCCGGCTCCCTGCTCGACGTCCGGCACCGGACCGACGAGGACCTGCCCGAGGCCGAGCGCGCCCTGTCCCTGGCCCGCGCCGCCGGCTTCGACCTCCCCGACGGTGACGACGGCCGGCTGGCGGTGCGCCGTCCGCTGCCGCCCGTGAAGGCGCGAGATCTGCACACTCGCGGCTTCCGGGCGTCCGAAGGCCACCGGTGTGCAGATCTCGCGGAGGCGCTGACGCCCGGCTACGTCGTGCTGCACCCCGGCGCCTCCGTCCCGGCCCGCGCGTGGCCGGCCGGGCGCTGCGCGGAGGCGGTCGAGGCGCTGGCCGACGCCGGCCACCGCGTGCTGGTCACCGGCGGCCCGGGGGAGCGCGCCCTCACCGCCGCCGTCGCCGGCACCCGCGGCGTCGACCTCGGCGGTGCCACGACCCTGCCGGAGATGGCCGCGCTGCTCGACGGCGCCGCGGCCGTCGTCGTCGGCAACACCGGCCCGGCACACCTGGCCGCCGCCGTCGGCACCCCGGTGGTCTCGCTGTTCAGCCCCGTCGTCCCGGCGGCCCGGTGGGCGCCCCACGGCGTGCCCACCGTCCTGCTCGGCGACCAGGACGCGCCCTGCCGCGACACCCGGGCCCGCGTCTGCCCCGTCCCCGGCCACCCGTGCCTGACCTCGGTGACCGCTGCCGACGTCGTCGCCGCCGTCGAGAAGGTGAGTGCATGAAGGTCCTGGTCTGGCACGTGCACGGCTCGTGGACGACGGCGTTCGTCCAGGGCGGCCACGAGTACCTGGTCCCGGTCGTCCCCGGCCGGGGCCCCGACGGCCTGGGCCGGGCGCGCACGTGGGACTGGCCGGCGTCGGTCCGCGAGGTGACCCCGGAGCGGCTGCGCGAGGAGGACGTCGACGTCGTCGTCCTCCAGCGGACCCGGGACCTGGAGCTGGTCCGGCAGTGGCTGGGCCGCGAACCCGGCCGCGACCTGCCCGCCGTCTTCCTCGAGCACAACGCGCCCGGGCTCGAGCCCGGCGACGGGCCGGTGCCGCACACCCGGCACCCGCTGGGCGACCGCGACGACGTCCCGATCGCCCACGTGACCCACTTCAACCGGCTCTTCTACGACAACGGCCGGGCACCGACGACGGTGATCGAGCACGGCATCGTCGACCCCGGCGAGCGCTGGACCGGCGAGCTGGCGCGGGCCGCCGTCGTCACCAACGAGCCGGTGCGCCGGGGCCGCACGGTGGGCGCCGACCTGCTGCCCGGGCTGGCCGCGGTCGCCCCGGTCGACGTCTTCGGCATGGGCCTGGCCGGGCTGCACGAGCGCCACGGCCTCGACCCCGAGCGGGTCGCGCTGCACGACGACCCGCCGCAGGCCGCGATGCACGCCGAGCTGGCCCGCCGCCGCGTCTACGTGCACCCGGTGCGGTGGACCTCGCTCGGGCTCTCCCTGCTCGAGGCGATGCACCTGGGCATGCCGGTGGTCGCGCTGGCCACCACCGAGGTGGTCGAGGCGGTGCCGGCCGAGGCCGGCGTGCTCTCCACCCGGCCCGACGTCCTGTGGGACGCGGTCCGCGGCTACCTGCACGACGAGGACGCCGCCCGGCTGGCCGGCAAGGCGGCCCGCGCCGCCGCGCTCGAGCGCTACGGGCTGCCCCGGTTCCTCTCCGACTGGGACACCCTGCTCGAGGAGGTCACCCGATGAGGACCCATCGGGCCCCCGGCGCGCCGCTGCGCATCGACCTGGTCAGCGAGCACGCCTCACCGCTCGCGGCCATCGGCGGCGTCGACGCCGGCGGCCAGAACGTGCACGTGGCGGCCCTGGCGGCCGGGCTGGCCGCCCGCGGCCACGAGGTCACCGTGCACACCCGCCGCGACGACCCCGACCTGCCCGGCGAGGTGCCCACCGACGACGGCTACGTCGTCAGCCACCTCACCGCAGGCCCGGCGCAGCCCCTGCCCAAGGACGACCTGCTCGCGCACGTGCCGGCGCTGGCCGCCGCGCTGCGCGCCCGGTGGGCCGTGCAGCCGCCCGACGTCGTGCACGCGCACTTCTGGATGAGCGGGCTGGCCGCGGTCGAGGCCGCCGCGAGCCTGCTCACGCCGGTCCCGGTGCTGCAGACCTTCCACGCGCTCGGCTCGGTGAAGCGCCGCCACCAGGGCGACGCCGACACCTCGCCGGCGCAGCGGGTCGAGCTGGAGCGGGGCCTGTGCCGGGCGGTCGGCCACGTGGTGGCCACCTGCAGCGACGAGGTGTTCGAGCTGCGCCGGCTGGGGCTGTCCCACGACCGCGTCTCGATCGTGCCGTGCGGCGTCGACACCACGGTGTTCACCCCGCGCGGGCCGGTCGCCCCGCGCACCGACCGGCCGCGGCTGCTGGTGCTCGGCCGGCTGGTCGAGCGCAAGGGCCAGGAGGACGCCGTGCGCGCGCTGGCCGCCGTCCCCGGCGCCGAGCTGGTCGTCGTCGGCGGCCCGCCGCCGGACGCGGTCGACGCCGACCCCGAGGTCCGCCGGCTGCGCGCCGTCGCCGCCTCCCTGGGCGTGGCCGACCGGGTCTGCTTCGCCGGGTCGGTCGCCCGCGCCGACGTCCCGGCGTGGGTGCGCTCGGCCGACGTCGTCCTCGCCGTGCCCTGGTACGAGCCCTTCGGCATCACCCCGCTGGAGGCCATGGCCTGCGGCCGCCCGGTGGTGGCCACCGCCGTCGGTGGGCTGCAGGACTCCGTCGCCGACGGCGTCACCGGTGACCTGGTGCCCCCGCGCGACCCGGAGCGCCTCGGCGCGGTGCTCGCCGCGCTGCTCGCCGACGACGCCCGCCGCGCCGCCTACGGGGCGGCCGGGGTGCGGCGGGCCCGCGCCCGCTACCGATGGGCCCGCGTGGCCGCCGACACCGAGGCCGTCTACCGGCAGGTCCTGTCCACCCGGCGTCCCGTCGAGGCCGTCCGATGAGCGCCCCTGGAGGTCGCCCGATGAGCGTCGCCCCCCACCACGCCCACGAGAGCACTGCCGGCGAGGTCGTCCCGCCCGACTCGTGCACGCACCTCACCGGCCGCGACCACGTCGCCTCGCTGACGCACGCGCTGCGCAGCCTCGACGCGTCGGTCGACACCCTCGACCGCTGGGGCGCGCTGCTGGCCGACGTGCTGTGCGGGGAGACGCGGGGGCGGCTGCTGGCGGCCGGCAACGGGGGGAGCGCCGCCCAGGCGCAGCACCTCACCGCCGAGCTGGTGGGCCGCTACCGCGCCGACCGGCCGCCGTTCTCCGCGATCTGCCTGACGGCGGAGACCTCCTCGCTCACCGCGATCGCCAACGACTACCCGGCCGACGAGCTGTTCGCCCGCCAGGTCGAGGCGCACGGCCGCGCCGGTGACGTCCTGGTGCTGCTGTCGACGTCGGGCCGCTCGCCCAACGCCGTCGCCGCGGCCCGGCGCGCCCGCGAGTGCGGCATCACCGTCCTGTCGATCACCGGCCCGGCGCCCAACCCGCTGGCGGCGGCCTCCGACGAGGCGGTCTGCATCGACTCCCCGTGGACGGCGACCGTGCAGGAGTGCCACCTGGTCGCGCTGCACCTGCTGTGCGCCGCCTTCGACGCCGCGGTGCTCGCCGAGCCGGCGCGCGTGCCGGTCAGCCGGATCGGGGTGGCGCGGTGAGGCCGCTGGTGGTCGTCGGCGACGCGCTGCTCGACGTCGACCTGGTCGGGACGGCGTCGCGGCTGACGCCCGACGCGCCCGTGCCCGTGGTCGAGGACGTCGAGAGCCGCGAGCGCCCCGGCGGTGCCGCGCTGGCCGCGGTGGTCGCGGCGCGGGCCACCGGTCGCGAGGTCGTCCTGGTGGCCCCGATGGCCGACGACGAGGGCGCGGCGCGGCTGCGGGCGCTGCTGGCCGGGCGGGTGCGGCTGGTCGCCGTCCCGGCCACCGGCGGCACCGCGGTGAAGCGCCGGGTGCGGGTGGGCGACCACTCGGTGGTGCGCATCGACAGCGGCGCACCGACGGCCACGCTCGGCGAGCTGCCCGCCGAGGCCGTGGAGCTGATCCGCGACGCCGCCGCCGTGCTGGTGGCCGACTACGGGCGCGGCACGACCGCCGACCCCGCCGTCCGGGCCGCGCTGGCCTCCGCCGGCGGGCCGGTCGTGTGGGATCCGCACCCACGCGGGGCCGACCCGGTGCCGTCGGTGCGGCTGGTCACCCCGAACGCCGCGGAGGCCGCGCGGGTCGCACCCGGCGTCGACGGGAACGGCCTCGCTGCCGTGGGCGCCCGTGCCGAGGCACTCATCCGGCACTGGGGCGTCGGCGCCGTCGTCGTCACCCTGGGTGCCCGCGGCGCGCTGCTGTCCTACGGCGAGGGCGCGCCGATGGTCGTGCCCGCCGTCCCGGTGACCGGCGGCGACCCGTGCGGCGCGGGCGACTCGTTCGCCGCCGCCGCGGCGCTGGCCCTGGCCGACGGCGCGGTGACCGGCGAGGCGGTGGCGGCCGCGGTGGCCTCCGCCGGGCGGTTCGTGGCGGACGGCGGTGCCGCGGCCTGGGACGCCGCTCCCGCCGGCGAGCCGGACGGAGCCGCCGACGGCGGGGTCCCCGCGCTGCTGGCCCGCGTGCGCGCGGCCGGCGGCACCGTGGTGGCCACCGGCGGGTGCTTCGACCTGCTGCACGCCGGGCACGTGGCCACGCTGCGCGCCGCCCGCGGGCTGGGCGACTGCCTGGTCGTGTGCGTCAACTCCGACGACTCGGTGCGCCGGCTCAAGGGCCCGTCGCGGCCGCTGGTCACCGCCGCCGACCGCGCCCGGGTGCTCGAGGCGCTCGAGTTCGTCGACGCGGTCGTGGTCTTCGACGAGGACACCCCGGCACAGGTGCTCGACCGGCTGCGGCCCGACGTCTGGGCCAAGGGCGGCGACTACGCCGGCGCGGACCTGCCGGAGGCCGCGGTGCTGCGGCAGTGGGGCGGGCAGGCCGTCGTCCTGCCCTACCTCGACGGCCACTCGACCACCGCCCTGGTCGAGCGCTCCCGGAGCAAGGACCCCGTTCTCCCCACGCTTCGCAAGCTCAGCGCGGGGCCCGGAACGGGGCCGTGAGTGCACGGCCGGTCGCGGTCGTGCTGCGGCCGCTGGGGCTCGGCGACCTGCTGACCGGCGTCCCGGCGATCCGGGCGGTGCGGGCGGCGGTGCCGGAGCACCGGCTGGTCCTGGCGACGACGGCCGCGCTCGCGCCGCTGGCCGGGCTGGTCGACGCCGTCGACGAGGTGCTGCCCGCCCGCGAGCTCGAGCCGCTGGACTGGGCCGGCCCCCCGCCGGAGCTCGCCGTCGACCTGCACGGCAAGGGGCCGGCCTCGCACGCCGTCGTCGCCGGCCTGCGCCCGGCCCGGCTGCTCACCTTCGCCAGCCCCGGCTGGCCGGGCCCCACCTGGTACCCCGACGAGCACGAGGTGCGGCGCTGGTGCCGGCTGGTCGCCGAGGGCCTGGGCGTCGCGGCCGACCCCGACGCGCTCGACCTCGCCGTCCCGGCAGTGCCCCCGCCGGTGCGCGGTGCGGCGCTGGTGCACCCCGGCGCGGCCTTCCCCGGGCGGCGGTGGCCGGTCGAGCGGTTCGCCGCGGTCGCCCGGGAGCTGGCCGGCGCCGGGTACGACGTGCGGGTCACCGGCGGGCCGGCCGAACGCGAACCGGCCTGCGCCGTGGCGCGCGGGGCCGGCCTGGGCGAGGACGCGGTGCTCGCCGGGCGCACCTCGACGCTGGAGCTGGCCGCCACGGTGGCCGCCGCGCGCGTGGTGGTCAGCGGCGACACCGGGGTGGCGCACCTGGCCACCGCCTACCGGCGCCCGTCGGTGGTGCTCTTCGGCCCGGTCTCACCGGCGCTGTGGGGACCGCCGCCGCGGGCCAGGAGCGGGGGAGCGCTGCACGTCGTCCTCTGGCACGGGGACGGCACCGGCGACCCCTGGGGCGCCGAGCTCGACCCGGCGCTGGCCCGGATCACGGTCGACGAGGTGACCGACGCCCTCACCGACCTGCTCACCCGCACGCGCCACGATCAGGTGACCTGATCGTGGCGCGTCCTCCCCGACGGTGGACGGTGAGGGAGGACGCGCTGCGGTGAGGGAGGACGCGCTGCGGTGAGGGAGGACGGCGGCTAGCGCTGCCGCAGCGCGTCGAACAGGACGGTCTGCAGCGCGGTCGGGTCGGCCGAGGAGTAGGCCGCTCCGCCGGTCGCATCGGCGATCTGCTCGAGCGCGGCGATGTCGGCGTCCGGGCCCAGCGCGACGCCGATGACCTTCACCGGCCGGTCCTGGTCGGCCTCGTCGCGCAGGGTCTGCACCAGCTCGTCGAGGGCGATGCCCTGGTCGTCCTCGTTGGTGCCGTCGGTGACGATGACGACGCTGCTCACCGCGTTCGGGTCGAACTGCTCGCGGGCCGACCGCACCGCGGCGAGCGTGGTGTCGAACAACCCCGTCCCGCCGCGCGACAGCCGCTCGGGGATGGTGTCGAGCTGCTCGTCGAGCAGCTCCCGCTGGGTGGTGCCGCCGTCGACCTCGGTCTCCAGCGTGCGGATGGGCGCCAGCTCGCTCCAGTCCTGCTCGCCCTCGAGCTGGTAGGCGAAGACCCACAGCCCGATCGACGACGTCCCGGGGATCAGCGCCAGCGCGCTCTTGGCGGCGTCGCGGGCCAGGCTGGCGCGGGTGCCGTCGCCGGCGGGGGCCTCCATCGACGCCGACACGTCGAAGACGGTCAGCAGCCGGGAGGGCGCGGCCAGCCGGGAGAGCTCGGCCAGCAGGGTCTGCACCTGCTCGGCGTCCACCTCGAGGGCCTCCGGCGCCTCCGCGCGGATCCCCTCGCCCGGGTCGGTCGGCGCGGTGCCGTCGGCGTCGCGGAAGCCGGCGGCCAGGACGGCGGTGCGCGCCGTCCCGGAGGTCAGCGTCCGGACGACGGCGTCCACGGCGGCGCGGTCCTCCTCGCCCGGCGAGCCGACGCGCAGCACCGGGTAGTCCAGCTGCGGCGAGCCCTCGGACGGGTAGACGGCGACCAGCTGGGAGTCCTCGGCGCCGCGGCCGGCCGTGACGACCTCCTGCTCGCTGACCGGCACCAGCGGTGCGTCGGCCTCGCCCGCGCCGGCCGCCTGCAGCGCCTCGGCCGGGGTGACCGCCGGGCCCCGGCGGGCGGCGAGCACCGCCTGGACGACGGCGTTGTCGGCGGCGTCCGTGCCGCCCAGCGAGGTCCGCAGCGCCGACAGCGCGGACAGCCCCTCGGCGCTGGCGGCCAGGTCGGGCACCGCCACGGGCCGGACGCCGGTGAGCGCGTCGCGCCAGGCCGGCGGCTCCTCGGTCCAGCCGAGCTCGTCGGCGGTGGCGCGGCTGGTGCCGAGGACCACCGGCGAGGTGGCCATGGAGCCGGAGTCGTCGAGGTCGGTGTCGGCGGCCCGGACCGTCCACAGGGAGCTGTCGGGCACCCACACCTCGGGGAGCGCGTCGCCCTCCAGCGCCTCGAGGTCGCCGACGGTCTGCAGCGGCTCCTGGGCGGTCACCTCGGCGGCGGCGCACGCGCCGCCACCCAGGTCCTGCGGCTCGTCGAGCAGGTCCTGCGCGACGTCGGCCATCTCGGGGGCGACGGTCAGCCGGACGGTGCGGGTCTCGTCGCAGCCGCCGCCGGAGCCGGCCAGCCACCACACCAGGCCGCCGGCCACGAGGGCCACCACGACGAGGCCGACGACCAGGGCGATCCGCAGGGTCGGCGCGGGGAGCGGTGAGCGACGCGCAGAGGTGGTGTCGGCGTGGCGGCCCATGCTCGCTCTCCGTCAGAGTCCGGTTCCTCGGCGTGCCCTCCGACCGCCGGTCCCCAGGGTAGATGCGCGCCGGCATCCACCGCCGCGGGGCCGGTCGTGCCTGCCCGGAGGAGCGGACTGCCCGTGACCGGCCGGGTCAGCCGGCCCGGACGGCGGCCGCGGCGCGCTGCTCGGCGAACCAGGCGACGGTGCGGCGCAGGCCCTCCTCCGAGGGCACCTCCGGCCGCCAGCCGAGCAGCTGCTCGGCGCGGGTGGTGTCGGGACGGCGGACCCGGGGGTCGTCGACGGGCAGGTCGATGAAGGAGATCTCCGACGACGAGCCGGTCAGCTCGACGATCCACTCGGCCAGCCGCAGCATCGACAGCTCGTCGGGGTTGCCGATGTTGACCGGGCCGGTGTGGTGCGAGAAGGCCATCGCGAGGATGCCGCGCACCGTGTCGTCGACGTAGCAGATGGAGCGGGTCTGCGAGCCGTCGCCGGCGACGGTCAGCGGCCGGCCGGAGAGCGCCTGCCCGACGAAGGCCGGGATGGCGCGGCCGTCGTCCGGGCGCATCCGCGGGCCGTAGGTGTTGAAGATCCGCACGATGCCGGTGTCGGTGCCCTTCGACGTCCGGTAGGCGGTGGTCATCGCCTCGCTGAAGCGCTTGGCCTCGTCGTAGACGCCGCGCGGGCCGACCGGGTTGACGTTGCCCCAGTACTCCTCGCGCTGCGGGTGCTCCAGCGGGTCGCCGTAGACCTCCGAGGTCGAGGCCAGCACGTAGCGGGCGCCCTTCTCGTGAGCCAGGCCGAGGGTGTGCAGGGTGCCGAGGCTGCCGACCTTGAGCGTCTCGATCGGCATCCTCAGGTAGTCCAGCGGGCTGGCCGGCGAGGCGAAGTGCAGCACCAGGTCGACCTCGCCGGGCACGTGCACGAAGTCGGTGACGTCGCAGCGGACCAGCCGGAAGCCCGGGTGCTCCACCAGGTGGACGACGTTCTCCGGCGACCCGGTGAGGAAGTTGTCCAGGCACACGACCTCGACGCCGCGGTCGAGCAGGTGCTCGCAGAGGTGGGAGCCCAGGAAGCCGGCCCCGCCGGTCACCACCGCCCGCCGGATCGTCCGTGCCGCGTGCACCATGCGCCTGCTCCCTCGTCTCGCCGTCCTCCTGCGCGGAGGGGTCCCGGAGCTGCCTACCCGGAGATCAACTCCCGACACTTCACCGTCTGAGTGTCCTCCGCGACCCGGGCCGGACGACGACGGGCCGTCGGCCTCCGCGAGGAGACCGACGGCCCGTGGGAGGACCCCGTCCTCCTCACCCCTCGCACGCTCGGGGCGAGCCTCTGGACGGGGCCGCCTGCGTGCGCGGGATGAGGAGGGAGCTCCGGTTAGTTGACCGGCTCCTCGTCCGGGATGCCGCTCTCCGGCGGGGTGGCCGCCTCGCCGTCGTACTCCTCGATGTCGGCGTCGCCGTTGTCGGTGACCAGCACGGGGGTGAGGTCCTCGGAGGCGTTGCCCTGGATCCGGCTGACCAGCATGCCGCTGTAGCCGGCGTGCTTGTCCTCGGAGTAGCGGAACGGCGAGAAGCCCGGGCCCTGCCAGTCGCCACCGGCCTGCTCGACGGCGGCGACCAGGTCGTCACGCGTCGGGTTCTGGCCGGCCGACTGCAGCGCCTGGACCATCGTGTACGCCTGCGACATGCCGTAGGCGCGGTAGTTGGTGAGCTCGCCCTCCTGGCCGGACTCGTCCCACACCCGCTGCCACAGCTGGGTCCACGGGTTGTCGGGGGAGTCGACGCCGGGGATGTACTCGGTGGTCAGCACGCCGTCGAGCAGGCTGGCGTCGCTGACCGTGCCCTCGGAGAAGCGGGCCAGCAGCGAGCCGACCAGTGCCGGGTCCGAGCCGACGTTCGAGTAGAACCACTGCGGGTCGTAGCCCAGCTGCAGCGCGGTCAGCTGGGACAGCGCGGTGTAGCTGGGCACGTTGAAGCCGAGGACGAAGTCGGCGCCGGCGGCCTGCAGGGCCGAGATCTGCGGGCGGACGTCGGTGTTGCCCGGGACGTAGGTCTCCTCCGCGACGATCTGGTCGTCGAGGTACTCCCGGGCGCCGGCCGCGCCGTCCTCGCCGAAGTCGTCGCCCTGGAGGAAGAGGCCGACCTTGGCGTCGGGGAAGTTCTCGGCCACGTACTGCCCGATGATCTTGCCCTCGATCTCGTAGTCGGGCTGCCAGCCGAAGGTGTAGGGCTTGTTCTCCGGGTCGTCCCACAGCCGCGAGCCCGACGACACGAACAGGTCGGGCACGCCCTCGCTGTTGAGGAAGTCGGTGACCGCGTTGTGGGTCGGGGTGCCCAGGCCGGACATGATCGCGAAGACCTCGTCCTCGAGGACGAGCTGGTTGACCACCTGGCTGGTGTTGGTCGGGTTGTAGGCGTCGTCGCGGTAGACGAAATCGATGTCGCGCCCGTTCACGCCGCCGTTGGCGTTGACGAAGTCGAAATACGCCTGGACACCGGTCGGGATCTCGCTGTAGCCGGGCGCCGCGACACCGGTCAGCGGGTAGTGCGCGCCGAGCTTGATGGTGTCCTCGGTGATGCCGACGTCCGAGGCCTCGTTCTCCTCGGAGCCGCCACCGCCCCCACCACTCCCGGAGTCACCGCCGCCGCAGGCGGCCAGGGTGGTGGCGACGGTCGCCGCGGCCACGAAGCTGACGAGGCGTCGTGAGGATCGTGTCAAGGGATCTCCTCTGTGCGTACCCGGGCGCCTGTGCCCGGGAGTCTGTGGGTGGGGTGGGGAGCGGGGACCGGCGCGGCCGGCGCTCCCTCAGCCCCGGGCGCGGGCGCCGGTCCGCCGGGCGCGCGCCCGCAGCCAGGCCAGCCGGACCGAGCCGACCAGGCCCGCGGGGGCGAACAGCATGACCACCACGAGGATCACGCCGTAGACGACGTAGGAGATCTCGGCGGCCTGGGCGGCGTCCATGTCCAGCGACTCACCGGCGTCGCGGAGCAGCCGCGGCAGGAAGACCAGCAGCACCGAGCCCAGCAGCGCCCCGAGCAGGCTGCCCAGGCCGCCGATGACGATGGCGGTCAGCAGGGACAGCGACAGCACGATGGTGAACGCCGTCGGCGCGGTGAGGCGGACGACGAGGGCCAGCACGGCACCGGCCAGGCCCGCCGCCGCGGCGCTGACGACGAAGGCGGTCACCCGCCACGCGCCCAGGTTGATGCCGGCGAGCTCGGCGGCGACCTCCTGGTCGCGCACCGCCCGCCAGGTGCGCCCGACGCGGCTGCGCATGAGGTTGGCCAGCAGGAAGTAGGTGACCAGCAGGCAGGCGACGCTGATGTAGGCGATCCACTTGACGCCGGACGGCGAGCCGCCGGACAGGGTGCGGATGGTCTCGGTGAACCACTCCGGCCGGTCGGGGCTGGACACCGTGAGGCCCTGCTCGCCGCCGAGGCTCTCCTTGAAGTACAGCGCCAGGCCGGGCAGGCCGACGGCCAGGGCCAGCGTGGCGCCGGCCAGGTAGGGGCCGTGCAGCCGGGCCGCGGCGACGCCGACGACCGCGCCGACCAGCGAGGTCAGCGCGACCGCGGCCAGGAAGATGACCACCAGCGGCAGCGGCTCCTCGGCGTCGAGCATCAGCGCCGTCGTGTAGCCGCCGACGGCCATGAGCGCGCCGTGGCCGAGGGAGATCTGCCCGTTGAGCCCGGTGAGCACGGTGAGGCCGCCGGCGGCGATCGCGTAGAAGGCCACGTACCCGACCTGGGCGTTGAAGCCGAGGTCGGTGGACTCCAGCAGCAGCACCGCGCCGACGGCGCAGACCACCAGCACGAGCAGGTGGCGCAGCAGTGTGTTGCGCGGCAGCAGCGAGCGGCCGCCGGTGGCCTGCACCGAGCTGGCGTTCGCCGCGGCCGTGGCGGTCGAGGGCGCGTCGGAGGAGGCCGCGCCGGCGTCGGCCGGGGACGCGGGGGTGTGCAGGTCGCTCATGCCGCTCATGCCCTCCGGGTCTGGGTCGTCGAGAACAGGCCGCCGGGCCGCACCAGCAGGACGACCACGAGGATCACCAGGGCGGCCAGGCCGACCAGCTCGTCGCCGACGTAGCCGCGGACGTAGCTGAGCGCCAGGCCGAGCAGCAGGCCGCCGACGACGGCGCCGATGGGGGAGTCCAGGCCGCCGAGCACCGCGGCGACGAAGCCGAAGACGATCAGCGCGTCCATGTAGGTCGGGGTCACGAAGGTGACCTCCGCGGCGATGAGCATGCCGGCCAGCGAGCCGACGACGGCCGCCAGCGCCCAGCCCAGGGTGAGCATCCGGCCGACCCGGACGCCGAGCAGCCGGGCGACCTCCTGGCCGAAGGCCGAGGCGCGCATGGCCAGGCCGACGCGGGTGAACCGGAACAGCGCGGTGAGCCCGACCATGACCACCAGCACCGCGCCGAGGGTGAACAGCGTGTTGGGGCTCAGCGCGAGGTTGGTGTCGCCGACCGAGAAGCCGATGGTCGAGAAGGGCGCGACGAAGGCCCGCTGGTTGACGCCGAACAGCACCGAGATGAGCGCCTGGATGGCGATGAACAGGCCCAGCGTGACGATCACCGCGTTTAGCTCCGGGCCACCCTCGACCGGCCGGATGACCAGCCGCTCGACGACGGCGCCGATGACCAGGCCGGCGAGCAGGGCCACGAGCAGGCCGACCCAGTAGGACTGGCCGTTCTCGATGAGGGACAGCGCGATGAACGTGGTGATGGCGGCCATGGCGCCCTGCGCGAAGTTGACGATCCGGGTGGACCGCCAGATCAGCACGAGAGCGAGCGCGAAGGCCGCGTACACCGCCCCGGTGATGACCCCGCCGAGGGTGAGGTTGACGAACTGCGTCACGGAGGAGCTGCCTTCCTGGTGGTGCGGAGGAGCAGGGGAGGCCTAGAAGCCGAGGTAGGCGTGCCGGAGGTCCTCGTCGCCGGCCAGCCGGGCGGCGTCGTCGGTGACCACGACACGGCCGAGGTTGAGGACGACGCCGGTGTCGGCCACCGACAGCGCGCTGCGGGCGTTCTGCTCGACCAGCAGCACCGACAGGCCCTCGGTGTCGACCAGGTGGCGGACCATCCCGAAGATCTGGGCGACGATCCGCGGGGCCAGGCCCAGCGACGGCTCGTCGAGCAGCAGCACCTTCGGCCGGGCCAGCAGCGCGCGCCCGATGACGAGCATCTGCCGCTCCCCGCCGGAGAGCGTGTGTGCCGTCGCGTTCCGGCGCTCGGCGATGCGCGGGAAGAACGAGTAGACGCGGTCGAACTCCTCCTGGGCGACCTTGCCGCGGAACAGCGAGCCCACCCGCAGGTTCTCGTCGACGGTCAGCTCGGCGATGACGCCGCGGCCCTCGGGCACGTGGGACATGCCCTTGGTGACCATGGCCTCCACCGGGGCCCGGGTGACGTCCTCGCCGCCCAGCACGACCCGCCCGGCGGTGGGCCGGACCAGGCCGCTGATCGTGCGCAGCAGCGTCGTCTTCCCGGCGCCGTTGGCCCCGAGGACGGCGGTGATGCGGCCCTGCTCCGCCTGCAGGGTCACGCCGTCCAGGGCCCGCACCGGGCCGTAGGCGGCGGAGAGGCCCTCGACCGAGAGGACGGCGTCGGCCGTCGCGGTGCCGCCGGCCGGAGCCCGGCCGCCCGCGGACAGGCCGGCGGCCGAGGCGCCCGACGCGCTGCTGCCGTGTGCGCCGGTGTCAGCCACGCTGCGTCCCCCCGTCGGTGGCCGCCAGCTCGGCGGCGTCGGCCTCGGCGTCGACGGCGTCGCCGAGGTAGGCCTCGGTGACCGCCGGGTCGTTCTGGACCTGCTCGGGGGTGCCGGCGGCGATCTGGCGGCCGGAGTCGAGCACGGTGATCCGGTCGCAGACGCGCATGACCAGGTCCATGTGGTGCTCGACGAGCAGCACGCTCATCCGGCCGGACAGGTGGCCGATGAGCGTCCCCAGCTCGTGCATCTCGTCCTCGCTCAGCCCACTGGCCGGCTCGTCGAGCAGCAGCAGCTCGGGCTCGGAGACCAGCGCGCGGGCCAGCGCGACCCGCTTCTGCACCGGGTAGGGGAGGCTGCCCGGGTAGCGGCCGGCGTAGTCCTCGGCGTCGAGCTCGGTGAGCGCGGCCATCGCGCGCTCGCGCAGCCGCCCCTCGTCCCGGTCGGCGGTGGGGACCGCGAGCAGGGCGGACAGGAAGCCGGCGCGGGCGTGCTTGTGCGCCCCGACCATCACGTTCTCCAGCACGCTCAGGCCGGGGAACAGGCCCACGCCCTGCAGCGTGCGGGCGATGCCCAGCCCGGCCAGCTGGGCCGGCCGCAGCCGCCGCAGCTCCGCGCCGCGCCAGGCGATCCGGCCCTCGGTGGGGCGGACCAGCCCGCAGGCCACGTTGAACATCGTCGTCTTGCCGGCGCCGTTGGGCCCGATCAGGCCGTGCACCTGGCCCGGCTCGACGGTCAGCGACACGTCCGTGAGGGCCTTGACGCCACCGAAGGCGACGCTGATCCCGGTCATCTCCAGCCGGGACGTGGGCGACCGGTCCTGGGCCGGGGTGCTGCTGCCTGTGGTTCCGGGCGGCGCCAAGGGGCCCACGTCTCCTCTTCGTCGGGGAGTCGCCGGACCTCGCGCCCGTCGGCGTCGGTTCAGTCACGGCTCCGTCCCGATGAGCCTGCCGACCAGTGGGGGCCGTCACAATGGGCTGACCGCACAGTGATGACGAACCCGTGTTGTGCTCTGTGCGATGAACACCGGAGGTGGACGCGTGCAGACTGCCTCGCCGAGCAGCGGGCCGGACGTCGGGACGCGGCTCGCCGAGCTGGTGCCCGTGCTGCTCGACCGGCTCGACGAGATGACCGACCGGATGGTCGAGATCCTCGTCGAGACCGAGCCGGCGTACCGCGAGGCGCTCACCGGTGGCGACCCCCGCATGCGGACGACGCTGCGCCGCAACTTCGAGGTCGGCGTCCGCGGGCTGGCCTCCGACGTCCCGGCCGCCTACCACCAGAGCCACGCGGAGGGCGCCCGTGCCGTCGGGTCCCTGCGGGCGGCGCAGGGGATCCCCCTGGAGGCGGTGCTGCGCGCCTACCGGCTCGGCGGGCAGATCACCTGGGAGGCGCTGGTCGCGCTCTCCCGCCGCGAGGACCGGCACGACGACGCCCTGCTGCTGGAGGTCGCCGGCTCGCTCTGGCGCACCAACGACCGCGGGTGCAGTGCCGCCGCCGAGGGCTACCGCGCCGAGGAGCGCCGCCGCTCCGGGCTCGGCGCGGCCGAGCGCCAGCGCCTGCTCGACGGCCTGCTCGACGGCCGCGGCGGCGACCCCGCCTTCGTCCGGACGGCGGGCGAGCAGCTGGCCGTGCCGCTCGGGGGCCGGCTGGTCGTCGTCGTGGCCCCGACCGGGGAGGAGGAGCCGGTGCCGCTGGCCGACCCCGGGGCGGTGCTGTGCAAGCGCGGCGTCCGCTCGGTGTGGGGGACCCGCGCGCAGGCGCAGGTCGGCGTCGTGGCCCTGGGCGCCCGCCGGCTGCCGGAGCTCCTGGGCTGGCTCGCCCTCCTGGCCGCCGGCCCGGTCGGCGTCTCGCCGGTGGTCGAGGGGGCGGCCGACGTGGCCGGCGCCTACCGGCTGGCCGAGACCGCCGCGCGCACGCTGCCGCCGGGCGCCGCCCGGGTGGTCACCATCGACGACCGCCTGCCCGAGGCGCTGCTGAGCAACTCCCCGGAGATCGGCTCGCGGCTGGTCGACCGCACGCTGGGCCGGCTGCTCGAGCTGCCCGGGGACGAGCGGGAGGTGCTGCTGGAGACGCTGTCGGCCTTCCTCGACGCCGACGGCTCACCGACCCGCGCCGCCGACCTCCTCTACTGCCACCGCAACACGGTCATGCACCGGTTGCGGCGGATCGAGTCGGTGACCGGCCGGAAGCTGAGCGACCCCCGGGTCCGGCTGCTGTGGCAGCTGGCGCTGCTGGGCACCGGCCACCACGACGCCGGCTCCCGCCGCCCGGTCCGCGACTCCGCCTGAGAGAGGACCCTCCTGCCCCCACCGCTCGCACGCTCGCGGCGGGCCCCTGCAGGAGGGCCACCGGGGGGCCGGTCACGGCCGTGCCTCACGTCATTGCAGGTAGCCCTCGACCTCGGACTTCGGGCGGACCTCGGCGCTGTCGGGGTCCTCGTCGTACTGCCGCTTGGCGTCCCGCTGGCGCAGCAGGTCCCAGAGCTGGTCGCGGTCCTCCTCGATCTGCCGGAGCCGGGCGCGCTGCTCGTCGGTGTGCTCCGCGCCCTCCCGCAGTCGGCGCTCCTCCTCCACCAGGTCCTCGATGCGGCTGCGGATCTCGCTGTCGTCCATGACCGCTCCCTGCCCGCCGCAGCCGGGGCGAAACGGTCAGCCCTCGGGCACCCAGCCCTCGAGGAAGGCGGCCAGCCGCCGGGTCACCGCACCGCCGGCCCGGCCCAGGGCGAGCAGCGCGGTCCGGTCGACCGGGACGCGCACCGGACGGCGTCCGTCGGACCGCCCGTACGGCCCGGTGCGCACGGCGTGCCCGGCCGCGACGAGGTCCGGCCACGGCCGGTCCAGCTGCGCCCGCACCCGGTCGAGGGCGGCCGCCGTCGGCCCCGCGTTGCCCTCGACCACCGCGGTCACGAACGCCGGGTCGCTGGCGATCACCCGGGTGCCGTCGCGGAAGCTGCCCGCGGCCAGGGCCAGGGCCAGCGGGCCGGCCTCCCCGGCGGCCGCGGCGAGGGCGGCGGCGAGCAGGTGCGGCACGTGGCTGACCGCGGCGACGGCGTCGTCGTGCTCGGCCGCGGTCACCGGGACCACCTCGGCGCCGGCGTCCAGGGCCACCTCGGCCGCGCGCAGCCAGCGCGGCAGCTCCGTGCCCGGCTCCAGGCACAGCGCCCAGCGCGCGCCCTGGAACAGCCCGGGGTCGGTGGCCTCGTGGCCGGACCGTTCCGTCCCGCACATCGGGTGGCCACCGACGAGGCGTCCGCCCAGCGCCGCGCCGAGCGCGTCGAGGACGGGGGCCTTCACCGAGCCGAGGTCGGTGACGGTGGCGGCGGGGTCGACGTCGAGGTCGTCGAGCGCGCCGGCCATCGCGGGCAGCGGGACGGCGAGGACGACGACCCCGGCCAGCTCCCGGGTGACCGTCACGCCGCGGGCTGCCGCGGCCGCCCGCGCCGCCGGGTCGACGTCCCACCCGCGCACCTCGCGCCCCCGCGCCACGAGCGCGGCGGCCAGCGACCCGCCCAGCTGCCCCAGGCCGACGACGCCGACCGGCGGGGCGGCCATCGTGGGCACCGGCAGGCTCACGCGGTCTCCCAGGGGCGGTCGGTGCGGAACACCCGGGCCAGCGCGGTGCCCACCAGCCGGCCGTCGTCGCCGCGGGCGTCGATCCGGTAGACGGCGGTGCGGCTGCTGCGGTGCAGTTCGGTGCCCTCGGCGACCAGCCGCTCCCCGGGCCGGCCGGGGTGCAGGAACTCGGTGTGCACGTCCTGGGCCACCGCGACCGTGCCGTGGCTGTTGCTCACCGCGGCGTGCACCACGTCGAGCAGCGCCATGGTCGCGCCGCCGTGCGCGGTGCCGACGGCGTTGAGCAGCTGGGGGCCCACGGTCATGGACGCCCGCGCGTACCCGGGCCGCACCTGCTCCAGCTCGATGCCCAGGTGCGCCGCCAGCGGGTCGGCCGCGAGCCGGGCGAGGAGGGCGGGGTCGACGTCGGCCGCGTCGACCTGGGCGGAGTCGTCCGGGGCGGGATCGGCCATGATCGGAGGCTATGCCGTCCTCCCCGCACCCCCGGTTCCCGGCATGACGCCGCGGTCGTTCCTGCTCACCCCGGAGCTCGGCGACTACGTCCGGGCCAGCTCCGAGCCGCTCGACGAGGTGGCCCGCGCCCTCGTCGAGGAGACCGCCGCGCTCGCCGAGCGCGGCGCGGCGCCGGCCACCTTCCAGATCGCCGCCGAGCAGGGCGTGCTCATGCAGCTGCTCACCCGCGCGCTCGGCGTGCGGCGGGCGGTCGAGATCGGCACCTTCACCGGCTTCTCGGCGCTGTGCATCGCCCGCGGCCTGCCCGAGGACGGCTCGCTGCTGTGCCTGGACCGCAGCGAGGAGTGGACCGCCGTCGCCCGCCGGTACTGGGAGCGGGCCGGCGTCGGCGACCGGGTCGAGCTGCGGCTGGGCGAGGCGCTGGAGCTGCTGCGCGCGCTGCCCGCCGAGCCGGTGTTCGAGCTGGCGTTCGTCGACGCCGACAAGACCGGTTACCCCGCCTACGTCGAGGAGCTGCACCCGCGGATGCGGCCGAACGGGCTGGTGCTGCTGGACAACACGCTGCGCAGCGGCCGGGTGCTCGACCCGCAGTCCGACGACGACCGCGCGCTGGTCGCGCTCAACGCCGCGCTCGCCACCGACCCGCGGTTCGAGACGGTGCTGCTGCCGCTGGCCGACGGCCTGACCGTGCTGCGAGTCCGGTGAGCGCCGCGGAGGCGGGCGCGCCGGCCAGCTGGGCGGTGCGGGTGAGCCGGCCGGACTCCCGCTGGCGGGTGGAGCTGCTGGCCGCCGACGCCGGCGACGAGCTGCCGGTCCTGGAGCGCGCGCTGGGCGAGCCGGGCACCGGGGGGTGGCCGCCGCCGTTCGTCGTCGTCGTCGACTCGCGGCTGTACTTCGTCGTCCTGCGGCACGGCCCGGGCGGGATGGTCCGGGCGCTGATCTCCGACGCGACCATGCAGGAGTGGGTGCTCGGCGCCGAGGTGGTGGAGCGCTACGGCATCGGAGGGGGCATCGGAGGGGGCATCGGAGGGGGCATCGGAGGGGGCATCGGAGGGGGCATCGGAGGGGGCATCGGAGGGGGCATCGGAGGGGGCATCGGAGGGGGCATCGGAGGGGGCATCGGAGGGGGCATCGCCGTCGACGGGGGAACCGCCTTCGACGACGACGACGGGACCGGTCGGCCGGGAGGGGACCTCGACGTGTTCGCCGACGACGGGCTGAGGGCCGACGAGCTGCGGCCGATCGTGACCGCCGACGACCTGTGGGCCGACGAGATGGTCACGCGGATCGCCGCGCGGCTGGGCTTCGCCGACGAGCTGGCCGCGGCGGTCCGGGCGTGAGCGCCACCGTGTCGGCCGTCGTCTTCGACCTCGGCGGGGTGATCACGGAGAGCCCGATGCTCGCCTTCGCCGCCTACGAGGCCGAGGCCGGGCTGCCCGAGGGGCTCATCCGGGCGCTCAACAGCACGAACCCCGACACCAACGCCTGGGCGCGGTACGAGCGCAACGAGCTCGACGCCGAGGGCTTCGTCGACACCTTCGAGGCCGAGGCGCTCGCCGCCGGCCACCGGGTCGACGCCCACCGTGTGCTGGCCGCACTGGCGGGTGAGCTGCGGCCGGCGATGGTCGAGGCCGTCCGCCGGCTGCGCGCGGCCGGGCTGCCGCTGGGGATGGTGTCGAACAACGTGACACCGATGGAGCGCGCCGGGCGGCTGGCCGAGCTGCTGGACCTGTTCGACGCGGTGGTGGAGTCGTCGGTGGAGGGCGTGCGCAAGCCCGAGCCGGAGATCTACCGGCGGACGCTGACGCGGCTGTCGGAGGCGGTGGGCCGGGAGCTGGCCTTCTCCGACTGCGCCTACCTCGACGACCTCGGCATCAACCTCAAGCCGGCCCGCGCGCTGGGCATGCACACGATCAAGGTCGCCGACCCGGCCGACGCGCTGGCCGAGCTCTCGGCGCTGGTCGGCCTCCCGCTGACGTGACCTCCCGGACCCGGCAGGACCCGTTCCGCGCACCGTCGTGCTCTGCCCACCACTGTGGGCAGAGCACGACGGTGCGGGGAGCACACCGGCCGGACGGCGTGCCGTGACCGGTCCGGGAGCGGACGCCGTCGACGCGGCGATGCTGCGCGCCCTCGAGCTGGCGCGGGCCGCGCAGGAGTGGGGGGACACCCCCGTCGGCGCGGTCGTGCTCGGGCCCGACGGCGCGGTGCTGGCCGAGGCGGCCAACGAGCGGGAGAAGTCGGGGGACCCCACGGCGCACGCCGAGGTGCTCGCGCTGCGGGCCGCCGCGCGGGCGCACGGCGACGGCTGGCGGCTGACCGGCGCGACGCTCGTGGTGACCCTCGAGCCCTGCACGATGTGCGCCGGGGCGAGCGTGCTGGCCCGGGTGGCGCGGGTGGTCTACGGCGCCGACGACCCCAAGGCCGGAGCTGCCGGGTCGCTGTGGGACGTCGTCCGCGACCGCCGGCTCAACCACCGGCCGCAGGTCACCGGCGGGGTGCGGGCGGAGGAGAGCAGCGCGCTCCTACGTGCCTTCTTCCGCCGGGAACGGGGCCTGTAGTCTCTCCGGCGGTGGCGTGTCCGAGCGGCCGAAGGAGCACGCCTCGAAAGCGTGTGAGGTGCAAGCCTCCGTGGGTTCAAATCCCACCGCCACCGCCAGCACGAGACCACGACGGCGGCGTCCCCGACGGGGCGCCGCCGTCGTCGTCTCCGGCGGTGTCAGGCGATGACGTCGAGGTCGATGAGCAGCCGGCCGTCGTCACCCCGGACGAAGGTGACCGCGTGGGTCTCGACCTGCCGCTGACCCGGGTTGAGGAACTCCACGTCGGTGGTGGCGGTGATCCGGTCGCCCTGGTCGCGCACGTTGCGGACGTCGAGCAGGTTGACCTCCGACCAGCGGCCGAAGAAGCCCTGGTAGTAGCTGAGGCTGGCCCGCGACCGCAGGGTCGGCCCGGTCAGCGCGTAGGCGCCGGCGGTGTCGCCGGGGAGCAGCGCGTAGTACTGCTCGAGCGTCTGCTGCGCGGCGGTGGCCGGGTCGGCCGGCGCGGCGGTCGTCTCCGGTGACGGGGACGGGCTCTCCGACGTGGGCTCCGGCGTGGGTGCCGGTGACGGCTCCGGTGCGGTGGTGTCGGCGGCGGTGTCGGTCGTGGCGTCCGCCGGGGTGTCGGTGGCCTCCGCCGAGGAGGCGTCGTCCGCCCCCGACGGCGGCGCGGACGACGCGGCGCCGGCCGCCGAGGAGGAGGCGTCGTCCCCCTGCAGCCCCGTCCAGGTGAGCGTGCCCGCGACGGCGAGCACCACGAGCGCCAGCAGGGCGACCAGCAGCGGACGCCGCCGACGTCGCGGCCCGACGAGCGGCCCGGACCGGGCCGCCGGCTGCGGGGGCGGCCCGGAGGTCGGCTCAGGGGTCGGCTCAGGGGTGGGCCCGGCGACCGGCTCCGCGGCCGAGGGCCCGGCCGGCGGGGGAGTGCCGGGCAGGTCGGTCCGGGTGCCGGTGGGCGTCGCGCCGTCGGGCGGCGGGGCCGCGGAGGCGGCCGTCGCGGCGGGTGTGGCCTGCGCGGCGGGCGCATCCGGGCCGACGCGGGTGGCCGGGCCGACCGGCGGGAGCGGGGTGGCGGGCGTCGCGGGGTCCGCGGCGAGCTCCTCGGTGCGGGAGCGGCCGGGAGCCGGCCGCAGGTCGGTGCGGGCCAGCAGCACCGTGGTGGTGTCGCCGTCGCGGCCGGCGGCGAGCTTGGCCAGTTCGTCGCGCACCTCGGTCATCTGCGGCCGTGCGGCCGGGTCGGTGGCGAGCATCCGCATGAGCGGCCGCTCCAGGGACCCGGCGCGCCGCGGCGGGCGGACCTCCCCGCCGGCCACCTTGTGCAGCAGCCGCAGGGCGTTGAGGTCCATCCCGAACGGCGGCTCGCCGTCCAGGCAGGTGTAGAGGGTGGCACCCAGCGAGAAGACGTCGCTGGCCGCGGACATCTCGACGCCCTGGGCCACCTCGGGGGCGAGGAAGGCCGGCGTCCCGGTGATCTGGCCGGTCTGGGTCAGCGTGACGTCGCCGGCCGCGTGCGAGATGCCGAAGTCGGTGATCTTGACCAGGCCCTGGACCCGCGGACCCTCGCCGATGAGCACGTTGCCCGGCTTGACGTCGCGGTGCACGATCCCGGCCGCGTGGACGGCGGCCAGCGCGTCGGCCAGCTGGGCGCCGATCTGGGCCACCTGGTCGACCCGCAGCGTGCCCTCCTGCTGCAGCACCGCGGCCAGGCTCCGCGAGGGCAGGTACTCCATGACCAGGTACGGGACGCCGCCCTCGAGGACGACGTCGTAGACGGTGATGGCGTGCGGGTGGCTCAGCCGGGCGGCGATGCGGCCCTCGCGCAGGGCCCGCTGGCGCTGCTCGTCGCCGAGGCCCGGGGCGCTCCCGGCCGGGAGGAGGATCTGCTTGACCGCGACCTGGCGGCCGAGCAGCTCGTCCCGGCCCAGCCAGACCGAGCCCTGCCCGCCGCCACCGATCTGCGTCAGCAGCCGGTAGCGCTCCGCCACGAGGCGGCCGGGCGCGGTGGTGGTCACCGGGGCCCCTTACCCCCGGGCGCCGCCCTGCTGAACCTGCAGGTCACAGGCGACGAGTCGGGCACTCCGGGTCACACGCTGCTGGGGACGCCGAAGCGGCGGGCGTACTCCTCCTGGGCGCCCTCGGGCAGGACGTCGTAGAGCTCGCCGAGCTCCTCGACCGCTTCCGGGGAGAGGTCGTCGAACAGCCGCTCCCAGGTCGGGGGCTCGTCGTAGCTGCGGGTGAGGAGCAGCTCCCAGGCCTGCGTCTGGCGGTCGCGCTTGCTGCGCTCGGCGACGAACTCCGAGAGGTAGCGGTCCTTGGCCGCCTCCTTCTCCTCGCGCGTCGCCGACGGCGGCAGGCCCGCGGGGTCGGCGCCGCGCAGGACGGCCACGATGGCCTCCACGACCTCGGGTCGGACCTGCACCGGCTCGCTCATCAGCCTGCCTCCTCGTCGCTCGGGTGGGCGCTCCGGCCCGGCGCCCGCCGGGCCTCGCGCCGTCCTCGCGGTGTCCCCGCGTCGTCCCACCGTGTCCTCGCGGGGTCGTTCCGCTCCCGTGGGGGACCAGCCTGCCCCGTGCCGCCGCGCCGGACCACCCGGAGCGGCGCGGAGTCCCGGTCGGCCGCCGGGGCGCCGACTGACCCCGGCCGCGCCGCCCGCTACCATCGACGGGCACCTGGAGGATTCGCCTAGTGGCCTATGGCGCTCGCTTGGAAAGCGGGTTGGGGGCAACCCCTCGGGAGTTCGAATCTCCCATCCTCCGCAGCGACGGGGCCGCCGCGGCGGCCGGCTCCGGCGGCGTTCCGCCCGGGGCCGTCGGGCCCATCGGGTCCGCGGACCCCGGCAGCCGGCCCGCGGGCCGGCGTCCTCTACAGTGGTGGCCAGACCCCTCGTGTGGCGTCACCCCGTGAACCTCCCCAGGGCCGGAAGGCAGCAAGGATAAGCGGGCTCTGGCGGGTGCGCGGGGGGTCCCTTCGTTCCAGCCCGACCGTGCTCGGGACGTCGCCGTCGCGCCGGTCCCGGGACGTCACCTCGGGCACGTAACCTCGCGGCGTGGCCCTGGCGCTCTACCGGAAGTACCGCCCGGCGACCTTCGCCGAGGTCGTCGGGCAGGAGCACGTGACCACCCCGCTGGTCAACGCCGTCGACGGCGGCCGGATCAACCACGCCTACCTCTTCAGCGGCCCGCGCGGCTGCGGCAAGACGTCGTCGGCGCGGATCCTGGCCCGGTCGCTCAACTGCGAGCAGGGGCCGACGTCGACACCCTGCGGGGTCTGCGGCTCGTGCGTGGCGCTGGCGCCCGACGGTCCCGGCTCGCTCGACGTCATCGAGATCGACGCGGCCAGCCACGGCGGTGTCGACGACGCCCGCGACCTGCGCGAGCGGGCGTTCTTCGCCCCGGTGAACAGCCGCTACAAGGTCTACATCGTCGACGAGGCGCACATGGTGACCACGCAGGGCTTCAACGCCCTGCTCAAGGTGGTCGAGGAGCCCCCGGAGTTCCTGGTCTTCGTCTTCGCGACGACGGAGCCGGACAAGGTGCTGCCGACGATCCGCTCCCGCACCCACCACTACCCGTTCCGGCTGGTCCCGCCGACGACGCTGCGCGGCCTGCTGGAGAAGACCTGCGCCGCGGAGGGCGTGCAGGTCGAGCCGACGGTGTTCCCGCTCGTCGTGCGGGCCGGCGGCGGCTCGGTGCGCGACTCGCTGTCGATCCTCGACCAGCTGCTGGCCGGCGCGGGGCCCGAGGGCGTCACCTACGCCAGCGCGGTCGGCCTGCTCGGCGTCACCGACGACGCGCTGCTCGACGAGGCCATCGACGCGCTGGCCGCCTCCGACGCGCCGGGCGTCTTCCGCGCCGTCGACCGCGTGGTCGAGGCCGGGCACGACCCGCGGCGCTTCGCCACCGACCTGCTCGACCGGCTGCGCGACCTCATCGTCCTCGACGCGGTGCCCGACGCCGGCGGCAACGGCCTCATCGACTGCCCGCCCGACCGGCTCGACCTGATGAGCCAGCAGGCCCGGGCGCTGGGCTCGGCGACGCTCTCGCGCCTGGCCGACACCGTGCACGACGGGCTCACCGACATGCGCGGGACGACGGCGCCGCGGCTGCTGCTCGAGCTGGTCTGCGCCCGCATGCTGCTGCCCGGCACCGACGACTCCAGCGTCGGCACGCTGCAGCGACTCGAGCGCCTGGAGCGCCGGCTGTCGATCGCAGGCGGTGGCGGTACCGGTGGCGGTGCCGGTACCGGTGGCGGTGCCGCCGTCGACGTCCCCCCGCCCGTGCGGGAACCGGCGCGCCCGGCGCCGGCCCGCGACGAGCCGGCCCGTGACGAGCCGACGCCCGCCGAGCGCTCCGGTGCGCCGCGGCGGGAGTACGTCCGCCCGTCCCAGCGGGGAGCGGCGCCGGCCGCCGCACCGGCCGAGGCCCCCGCCGCACCTGCGCCGGCGCCGTCCGCTCCTCCGGCCGCTCCCGCCCCCGAGCCGGCCGCGGCGGCCGCTGCCGCGCCGGCCGGTGCACCGGCCGCGGCGGCCGACGACTGGCCCGAGACGACCCCGCCCGGCTCGGGTGCGTCGCGCCCGGCGCCGGCCCCCGCGCCCGCCGGGTCCGACGACTGGCCCGAGACCACCGCGCCGGGCTCGGGTGCCGGCCGGCCGGCCGACGCCCCTGCTCCCGCCGGGCCCCGGCCGGGCGCGCGCGTGATGACCGGCGAACCGGACGTCCCGCTGCCGCCCGAGCCCACCGACGACGAGGACTGGCCGCACCCGGCCGAGCCCGCCGCCGCCCGCGCCGCGGCCGCGCGGGTGGCCGAGCCGCGCCCGCCCGCCTCGCCCCCGCGGGCGGCCGCCGAGTCGGCACCGGCGCCGCGCGGCGGCGAGCCGACGCCGGTGGTCTCGGCCGACCCGGAGGGGATCGGCGGGGCCGGGGACGGCGCGCTGACCACCAGCGACGTCCGCCGCGTGTGGCCGGAGCTGCTCGCCGTCGTCAAGCGGCACAAGCGCACGACCGAGGCGCTGCTGAAGAACGCCCAGGTGCACGACCTGCGCGCCGGTGTGCTGACGCTGTCGACCGCCTCCCCGGCACTGGCCCGCCGGATCGGCGACGACCTCAACAAGGACGTGCTGCGCGAGGCGCTCAACGAGCTGCTCGGGGTGCGCTGGAAGGTCGAGGCGGTCGTCGAGGGCGCGACCGCCCCGGGCGGCGGTGGCGCGGTGACGCCGGAGGTGGCCCGGGAGGCCGCGCGCGCCGCCGAGGCCGCCGAGGCCCGCGAGCTCATGGCCGAGCGGGCCGCGGAGGTCTCCGACGACGGCGTCCGGGAGCACGTGCCGGCCGTCGACCCGGAGCAGGCGGCGCTGGCGCTGCTGCGCGCCCAGCTGGGGGCCCGGCCGGTCGACTGACCGACCCCGTCCTCCGCATCGCTCGCGGACCCGCGGCGAGCCGCCGCGCGAGGTCGAGCGGTGCGTCGGTGGCTGCGCCTACGCTCGGGTCATGTTCCCCGGTGGTGGCCAGCCCGACCTGCAGGCGATCCTCCAGCAGGCCCAGCAGATGCAGCAGGCGCTGGCGGCCGCGCAGGAGCAGCTGGCGAGCGAGGAGGTCACCGGCTCGGCGGGCGGTGGCCTGGTCACCGCCACGATGACCGGCGACGGCGAGCTGCAGTCGGTCACGATCGCGCCGGCCGCCGTCGACCCCGACGACCTGGAGACGCTGCAGGACCTCGTGGTCGCCGCGGTCCGGGACGCCTCCCGCCTGGCGAGCGAGCTGACCGCCGACCGGATGGGCCCGCTGGCCGGCGGCCTCGGAGGCGGCTTCCCCGGCGGTGGTCTCCCCGACCTGCCCGGCGGCGGGGGCGGCCTGCCCGGCCTGCCCGGCTCCTGATCTCCCGCACCCCGGCGCGCGCCGGGGTGCTCCACCCTCTCCCCGAGGAGCACCGTGTACGAGGGTGCCGTCCAGGACCTCATCGACGAGCTCGGCCGCCTGCCCGGCGTCGGGCCCAAGAGCGCGCAGCGCATCGCCTTCCACCTGCTGGCCGCCGAGTCCGCCGACGTCGGCCGGCTCGTGGCCGCCCTGCAGCGCGTCCAGGCCGAGGTGCGCTTCTGCGTGACCTGCTACAACGTCGCCGAGGGCGAGCAGTGCCGGATCTGCCGCGACCCGCGCCGCGCCGACGACGTCATCTGCGTCGTCGAGGAGCCCAAGGACGTCGTCGCGATCGAGCGCACGCGGGAGTTCCGCGGCCGCTACCACGTGCTCGGTGGCGCGATCAGCCCCATCGAGGGCGTCGGCCCCGACGACCTGCGGGTCAAGGAGCTCATGACCCGGCTGATGGACGGCTCGGTCACCGAGCTGATCATCGCCACCGACCCCAACCTCGAGGGGGAGGCGACCGCGGCCTACCTGGCGCGGCTGGTCGGCCCGCTGGGGTTGGCGGTGTCCCGGCTGGCCAGCGGCCTGCCCGTGGGCGGCGACCTGGAGTACGCCGACGAGATCACCCTGGGCCGCGCCTTCGAGGGCCGCCGCCGCATCGACGCCTGAACGGCGGCGCCCGCGGCGTCCGGCGGGGCGTCGTCACGGTCGGGTAACGCCCGTCCGCGAGGTCTCTGAGCGCTGAGAGACGTGTGCTACTCATGGGTACGACAGGCCAACGGCGGCCGCGGGACGGCGCTCCGGCGCAGCGCGGCCGCGCCCCGAGAACGAGGTGGCGGATGACTCCCGCAGGAACCAGCGGCCGGCGCGTGCGCGCGGCCACGGCCGGCATCGCGGTGACAGCACTGGCGCTGTCCGCCTGCGGTGGAGGCGACGACGGCGGCTCCGGCGGAGGCGGTGGTGGCGGCGACACGCTGACGATCGGCACCACCGACCGGATCGTCACCCTGGACCCCGCGGGTTCCTACGACAACGGTTCCTTCACGGTGATGAACCAGGTCTACCCGTTCCTGCTGAACACGCCGCTGGGCAGCCCGGACGTGGAGCCCGACATCGCCGAGTCGGCCGAGTTCACCTCGCCGACCGAGTACACGGTCACGCTCAAGCCGGGGCTCACCTTCGCCAACGGGCACGAGCTGACCTCCTCGGACGTGAAGTTCAGCTTCGACCGCATGGTGGTGATCAACGACCCGAACGGCCCGGCCTCGCTGCTGTACAACCTCGCGGGTGTGGACACGCCGGACGACTCCACCGTCGTCTTCCGCCTGACGAAACCCGACGACCAGATCTTCCCGAAGATCCTGTCGAGCAACGTCGGGCCGATCGTCGACGAGGAGGTGTTCGACCCCGCGGCGCTGACGCCCGACCAGGACATCGTCGACGCCAACGCGTTCGCCGGCCCGTACACGATCACGAACTACGACCAGAACAACCTGGTGTCCTACGAGGCCAACCCGGACTACCAGGGCGTGCTGGGTGCGCCGAAGACCGCGGCGATCAACGCCAAGTACTACGCCGACGCGTCCAACCTCAAGCTCGACATCCAGGAGGGCAACATCGACGTCGCCTTCCGCAGCCTGACGGCGACCGACATCGACGACCTGCGCGGCAGCGACGGGGTGGAGGTCGTGGACGGTCCCGGCGGCGAGATCCGCTACATCGTCTTCAACTTCAACACCCAGCCCTTCGGCGCGACGACGCCCGAGGCCGACCCGGCGAAGGCGCTGGCCGTGCGGCAGGCGGTGGCCCACCTGCTCGACCGCGAGGAGCTCGCCGACCAGGTCTACAAGGGCACGTACACGCCGCTGTACTCCTTCGTGCCCGAGGGCCTGACCGGGGCGATCACCCCGCTGCGCGACCTCTACGGCGACGGCCAGGGTGGTCCGGACGCCGACAAGGCGGCCCAGACCCTGCAGGCGGCCGGTGTGCAGACCCCGGTGCAGCTGAGCCTGCAGTACAACCCGGACCACTACGGTCCGTCCTCCGGTGACGAGTACGCCCTCATCAAGGACCAGCTGGAGGCGACCGGCCTGTTCCAGGTCGACCTGCAGAGCACCGAGTGGGTGCAGTACTCCGAGGACCGGACGGCCGACGTCTACCCGGCCTACCAGCTCGGCTGGTTCCCGGACTACTCCGACGCCGACACCTACCTCACGCCGTTCTTCCTCACGGAGAACTTCCTGGCCAACCACTACACCAACCAGCAGGTCAACGACCTGATCCTGCAGCAGGCCACCACGGCCGACCCCGCCGCGCGCGAGGCCCTCATCGAGCAGATCCAGCAGCTCGAGGCCCAGGACCTGTCCACGGTGCCCTACCTGCAGGGCGCGCAGGTCGCCGTCGTGCGGACCGGTGTCGAGGGAGCGAGTGACACACTCGACCCCTCCTTCAAGTTCCGCTACGGCGCCCTCAGCCAGGGCTGACCGGACCGGCCTGGTAGACCAGCCACACCGGCCCCGGGGAACCCCGCCGCGCGGCGGGGTTCCCCGGGGCCTCCCGTGTGCGGGGGGCCCGCACAGACGGAGTCGACGCGATGACCACAGCAGCCACCGAGCTGGCGGCGGGCGATCCCGCCCAGGAGGAGGCGTCGACCGGACGCCGTCGCCGGGGCGGCGGGGGTGGGCTGGGCAGCTACCTCGTGATCCGCTTCCTGCTGATCTTCCCGACCGTCCTCATCCTCGTGACGACGGTCTTCTTCCTGATGCGCTCGACCGGTGACCCGATCACCGCGGCGCTGGGCGGCCGGCTGACGGGAGCGGAGCTGGCCGAGCGCGTGCGGGAGGCCGGCTACGACCGGCCCCTCCTGGTGCAGTACCTCGACTACCTCGGCGACGTCGCCACCGGCGACTTCGGGACGACCCTGAGCGACCGCCGGCCGGTGACCGAGGTGCTGACCACCTTCGGTGTGGCGACCCTGGAGCTCGCGTTCTACGCGCTGCTGGTCGCCTTCGTCGTCGGCATCCCGCTGGGCCGGCTGGCCGCCTACTCCCGCGACCGGTGGCCCGACGCGGTGCTGCGGGTCTTCGCGATCCTCTGCTACGCGACACCGGTCTTCTTCGCGGGCCTGGTGCTCAAACTCGTCTTCGCCAGCGGCCTGAGCTGGCTCCCGGTGGCCGGCCGCGCCTCGACCGGCGCGGAGATCCAGCTGCAGTTCCTCGACAACCCGACGGGCAGCTACCTCATCGACTCGATCCGGACCGGGGACGGCGAGGTGGTCCTCGACGTGCTGGAGCACGCGGTCCTGCCGGCCATCGCCCTCGGGCTGCTCACCGCCGGGGTGTTCCTCCGGCTGGTGCGCACCAACGTCATCGGCACGTTCGGCTCCGGCTACGTCGAGGCGGCCCGCTCCCGCGGCGTCGGTGAGCGGCGGCTGCTGCGCAAGCACGCCTACCGCCCGGCGCTCATCCCGATCATCACCGTCATCGGCCTGCAGGTGGCCCTGCTCATGGGTGGCGCGGTGCTCACCGAGACCACCTTCGAGTGGAAGGGGCTCGGCTTCCAGCTCGCCGAGTACCTGCAGGCCCGCGACTTCGTGGCGGTGCAGGGCATCGTCGCGCTGCTCGCGGTCATCGTCGCGGTGACCAACTTCGTCGTCGACGTCATCGCCGCGCTCATCGACCCCCGGGTGAGGTACTGATGGCCACCGCCGTGTCCACCCCCACGGACCAGACGCCCGCGCCCGACCCCGCCCGACGGGGCTGGCGGAGGCTGCCGGTGGTCCACCAGCTGCGGCAGAGCGTCGGCCTGCAGCGCGGCATGCTCGTCGCCGGGCTGGTCCTCACCGGCGTCTTCCTGCTCGTCGCGCTGTGCGCGCCGCTGCTGGCGCCCTACGGCTACGACCAGCTGCGGGACGCCGACGGCCCCTTCGGTGCGCAGCAGCACCCGTCGGGCGACCACTGGCTGGGCACGACGGTGGGCGGCTACGACGTGCTCTCGCGCGTCCTCTACGGCTCACGCACCGCGGTCATGGTCATCGTGCTGGCGATCGCGCTGTCCCTGTTCGCCGGCGTGCTGCTCGGGCTGGTCTCGGGCTACTTCGGCGGCTGGCTGGACCGGGTGCTCGTGGTCGTCTGCGACGCGGTCTACGCCTTCCCGTCGCTGCTGCTGGCGATCGTCATGGCCATCGTCATCAGCGGCGGCCAGTCCAGCCTCTTCGGCGGGATCCTCGCGGCGGCCATCTCCATCACCGTCGTGTTCATCCCGCAGTACTTCCGGGTGGTCCGCGCCGAGACGGTGCGGATCAAGAGCGAGGCCTACGTCGAGTCGGCCCGCGTCATCGGCGCCGGCCACTGGCGGATCATGAGCCGGCACGTGCTGCGCAACGCCACCCGCACGCTGCCGCTGATCCTCACGCTCAACGCCTCCGAGGCCATCCTGACCCTCGCCGGGCTCGGCTTCCTGGGCTTCGGCATCGAGCCCACCGCCGCCGCCGAGTGGGGCTTCGACCTCAACAAGTCGCTGTCCGACGTCACCAGCGGGATCTGGTGGACGTCGATCTTCCCGGGGGCGGCCATCGTGCTGGTGGTGCTGGGCCTGACCCTGGTCGGGGAGAGCCTCAACGACCTGGCCGATCCCCGGCTGCGCAGCCGGCGGGCGGCCGAGGCGGGGGAGACCGCGGAGGTCGCGGTGGTGCCCGGTGGCCCGCTCGACACCGGCGTGGACGTCGCCCGGGTCACCGGTGCAGGAGGGATCGCCTGATGACCGGCACGCCGACGGGCGACGTCGTCGACATCGAGAACCTGTCCGTCTCCTTCGCCACCGACGCCGGGACCATCGCCGCCGTCCAGGACGTGAGCCTGTCCGTGGCCGCCGGCGAGGTGCTCGCCGTCGTGGGGGAGAGCGGCAGCGGCAAGACGGTCACGGCGCGCAGCATCCTCGGGCTGCTGCCGGAGACCGCCACCACGCGCGGGGCGGTCCTCCTGCGCAGCAAGGACGGGAGCGAGCAGCACGACGTCGTGACGCTGTCCCGCGGCCAGCTCGGCGCCGTGCGCGGCCGGGACGCGGCGATGGTCTTCCAGGAGCCCTCCACCGCGCTCAACCCGGTCTACCCCGTCGGCTGGCAGATCGCCGAGGGCCTGCGCGCGCACGGCCGGTACAGCCGCAAGGAGGCGCGCGCCAAGGCCGTCGACGTCCTGCGGCGGGTGGGCATCCCCGACCCGGAGACACGGGTCGACCACTACCCGCACCAGTTCTCCGGCGGGCAGAAGCAGCGCATCGTCATCGCCCAGGCGCTCGTCCTCGACCCCGGCGTCATCATCGCCGACGAGCCGACGACGGCCCTCGACGTCACCGTGCAGGCCGAGATCCTCGACCTGCTGCGCCGCTGCCGGGACGAGTTCGGCGCCGCGATCGTGCTGATCACCCACAACATGGGGGTGGTCGCCGACCTCGCCGACCGGGTCGCGGTCATGTACCAGGGGCGGTTGGTGGAGGAGGCCGACGTCCGCACCCTGTTCTCCGCGCCGCGGGAGGCCTACACGCGGCAGCTGCTGGCCTCCGTGCCGCGTCTGGGGCAGGGACTGGCGCGCACGCAGGCGCGCGCGGCGGCCCGGCCGGCCGGGTGGGACACCGCCGCGCCGGTGGTGGAGGCCCGCGACCTGCGGATCGTCTACCCCGGCCGGCTGCGCCGCCCGGACTTCACCGCCGTCGACGGCGTCAGCTTCCGCATCCGGCCCGGCGAGGTGCTCGGTCTGGTCGGGGAGAGCGGCAGCGGCAAGACGACGATCGGGCGGGCCATCGCCGGCCTGACGAAGGTGACCGGCGGGTCGCTGTCGGTGCTGGGCACCGAGATGAACGGCGTCAAGGAGAAGCGCTTCCGGCCGGTGCGCGAGCGGATCGGGTTCGTCTTCCAGGACCCCGCCTCGAGCTTCAACCCGCTGCTCACCATCGCCGAGGCGGTCGCCGAGCCGCTGGTCGTCCACGGGCGGGCCGGTGACGCGCGGGAGGCGCGGGGCCGGGTCGACGAGCTGCTCGAGTCGGTGCAGCTGCCCCGCGCCTTCGGCGACCGCTTCCCGCACGAGCTCTCGGGCGGCCAGCGGCAGCGGGCCAGCCTCGCGCGGGCGCTGGCGCTGGGGCCGGAGCTGCTCATCGCCGACGAGCCGACCTCGGCCCTCGACGTGTCGGTGCAGGCGCGGGTGCTCGACCTCTTCGACGAGATCCAGCGCGAGTTCGGCTTCGCGGCGCTGTTCATCAGCCACGACCTCGCCGTCGTCGACCTGCTGGCCGACCGGATCGCCGTCCTCTACCGCGGCCGGCTGGTCGAGGAGGGGACGGGCGAGGAGGTGCTCGGGGCGCCGCAGCACCCCTACACGCAGCGCCTGCTGGCCTCGCTGCCGGTGCCCGACCCCGACGCGCAGGCCGCCCGCCGGGCCGGCTGGCAGCAGCTGACCGCGGCGGGCCGGGCGGCTCCGGCAGCTCCGGCTTAGCGGAGGGACCCTCCTGCCCCACCACTCGCAGGCTCGCGGCGGCCCCCTGCAGGAGGGCCGCCCGTGTGCCTCACTCCACGACGACGTCGTCCCCGCGGCGCAGCGCCCGCCGCACCCGCAGCCGCAGCACCTTCGCGTAGCCGCGGACGAACTGGGTGTAGCCCGGGGTGGGCCCGTGGTAGCCGAGGAACCCGCGCGGGCCGGCGACCATCTCCCCGGTGCGGACGTCGTAGCGCGCACCGTGCCAGGGGCAGACCAGGCACCCGTCGGCGTCGATGCTGCCCTTCGACACGTCCGCCAGCTGGTGCCGGCAGCGGCGGGAGACGGCGAAGTACTCCCCGTCGCGGTTGCCGACCGCCCAGTTGCCCGCCCGGCGCACCGCCCCCGAGGGCAGCTGGCTGGCGGGGATGCGGTCGTTCTCGCTCACGGGTCCTCCTCGGGCCGGGTGCTGGGCTGACCGGGCCCTACCCGGTTGCGGACGTCCTACCCGGCCGGGCTGCCCGGGCGGGGTGCCGCACCTAGGGTCGGTGCCGTGCGCCGGCTGATGGGAGTCCTCGCGGCCGCGGCCGCCGTCCTGGTCGCCGGCGGCGGGCCGGCACTGGCCGAGCCGCCGTTCGACGTCCCCGACGAGGTCACCGACCGCGCGGGCGTCCTCGACTCCGGCGACCGCGCGGAGGTGCAGCGGGCGGTCGACGACCGGCAGGCCGAGGACGGCACGCAGGTCTTCGTCGTCTACGTGACCTCCTTCGACGGCGTCGACCAGGGCGAGTGGGCGCAGCAGACCGCGGAGGCCTCGGGGCTGAATGGCACCGACGTGCTGTTCGCCGTCGCGGTGGGCGACCGGCTCTACGGCTACTGGGTGGACGACGCGTTCCCGCAGACCAACGCCGAGATCGAGGACTTCCTGGCGCAGGACGTCAAGCCGGAGCTCGGGGACGACGACTGGGCCGGGGCGGCGGTGGCCTTCGCCGACGGGATCGGGGACGACGCGTCGTCGGGGTCGGGGTCGGGGTCGGGATCCGGGTCCGGGTCGGGCGCGGCCACCGCTGCCGTCGTCGGCGGGATCGCCGTCGTCGGGGGCGGGGCGTACCTGGTGGCGCGGTCCCGGCGGCGGCGCCGCGAGGCCCAGCCGCCGCCCACCACCCGGCTGGAGCGGCCCGACCCCCACGCCGGCGTGCCCACCGAGGAGCTGCAGGGCCGGGCGAGCACCGCGCTGCTCGAGCTGGACGAGGCCGTGAAGACCTCGCAGCTGGACCTGGACTTCGCCCGGCTGCAGTACGGCGAGGCCGCCGTCGCCGGGTTCGACGAGGCGCTGGCCCGGTCCCGCCAGGAGCTCACCCGGGCCTTTACGCTGCGCCAGCAGCTCGACGACGAGATCCCCGAGGACGAGCCGACCCGGCGGGCGATGGTCACCGAGATCCTGCAGCTGACCTCCGCGGCCGACGAGCGGCTCGACGCGCAGGCCGAGGCGTTCGCGCAGCTGCGCGACCTCGAGCGCACCGCGCCGCAGGTCCTCGAGGGGCTCGGCCCACGGATCACCGCGCTGCACGGCCGGCTGCCCCAGGACGAGGAGCGCACCGCCCGGCTGCGCCGCCGCTACGCGCCCTCGGCGCTGGCGCCGGTCGCCGACAACCTCGACCAGGCCCGCGCGCGGCTGGCCGCCGCCGAGCAGGAGGTCGCCGAGGCGCGCGCCGCCCTCGACGCCGGCCGGTCCGGCGAGGCGGTGGGCGACCTGCGCGCGGCCGAGGACGCCGTGGCCCAGGTGGGCACCCTGCTCGACGCCGTCACGCGGCTCGAGCGCGACCTGGAGGCCGCGACCGCGCGCATCCCCGCCGTCCGCGCCGAGACCGAGCAGGACCTCGCCGAGGCCCGGGCGCTGCTGTCCTCCGGCGGCGACAGCGCCGGGCTGCGCCCGCAGGTGGCCCGCGCGGAGGCCGGGCTGGCCGCCGCCGACGAGGCCCTCCGCTCCGGCGACGGCGGGCTGCCCGACCCCATCACCGCGCTGCGCCGGCTCGAGGAGGCCGACCTCGCCCTGGAGCAGGCGCTGACCGTGGCCCGCGACGCGCAGACCCGCGGCCGCCGGGCCGCCGCCGCGCTCGACCAGACCCTCCTGCGCGCCCGCTCGACCGTCGCCGCGGCCGCCGACTTCGTCGCCACCCGACGGGGGGCGGTCGGGCCCGAGGCGCGCACCCGGCTGGCCGAGGCGCAGCGGCACCTCGACGCCGCCGCGGGCACCGGCCGCACCGACCCCGAGGGCGCGCTGCGGGAGGCGCAGCTGGCCGACCAGCTGGCCCAGCAGGCGCTGCAGCTCGCGCAGGACGACGTGGCCACGTGGTCCGGCGGCTACGGCGGGGGTTACGGCGGGGGCTACGGCGGGGGCTACGCGCCCGGCCGCGGTGGTGTCGACCTGGGCAGCCTCGTGCTCGGCGGCATCCTGGCCGGTGGGATGCGCGGTGGCCCCGGCGGGGGTCTCGGCGGTGGTCTCGGCGGTGGCCGGCCGCGCGGTGGCGGCTTCGGGGGCTCCGGTGGCCGCGGACGCTCGGGCGGGGGCGGTTTCGGTGGTGGCGGCGGCCACGGACGCTCGGGCGGCGGCCGCTTCTGAGACCGTCGCGCCACGATCAGGGGACCTGATCGTGGCGTGTCCTCCCTCACCGTGCACCGTGGGGGAGGACGCGCTGCGGTGCGGGAGGACGCGTTCCCGGTGCCGTGTGCGCGGGCCCGGGAAGTGTCGGCCCCCGGTGGCACGGTGTTCCTCCCCACACCCGAGGAGGAAGCCATGCCCACCCGGAACACCCCCTGGCCCGACGGCACACCGTGCTGGATCGACTACGGCGCCCCCGACATCCCGGCCGCCAAGGCCTTCTACGGCTCCCTGCTCGGCTGGGAGTGGACCGCCGACAGTCCCGAGTTCGGCGGCTACGTCAACGCGCTCAAGGACGGCCACCAGGCCGCCGGCCTCGGCCCGCTGATGGACCCGGGCGCCGCGCCGTCCTGGACGACCTACTTCGCGGCCGCCGACGCCACGGCCACCTGCGACCGCATCCGCGCGGCCGGCGGCACCGTCGTCGTCGAGCCGATGGAGGTCGGGCCGATGGGCACGATGGTCGTCGCGCGGGACCCGCAGGGGAACCAGTTCGGACTGTGGCAGGCCGGCACGCACACCGGCGTCGAGGTGTTCAACGAGCCCGGCGCGCTGGTGTGGAACGAGGCCGCGGTCGACGACCCCGCTGCGGCCCGCGACTTCTACGCCGCCGTCTTCGGGTTCACCTACGAGGAGGTCCCCGGCGCCGGGGGCTACACGACCTTCGCGACCGGTGACCGTCCGCTCGGGGGCCTCGGCGGGATCTCACCCGGTGCGCCCAAGGGGTGGGCGACCTGCTTCGCCGTCGCCTCCACCGACGACACGGTCGCCGCGGTCGAGGCCGCCGGCGGCAAGGTCGCCATGGCGCCGATGGACACCGAGTTCGGCCGGTTCGCCGTCGTCAGCGACCCGTGGGGCGCGTCGTTCTCGGTCATGCAGACGCCACCCGAGGGCTGAGCAGGCGGACGGGGCCGGCCTCACCCGCGCAGCTGGCCGTAGGTGTGCTCCGACGTGAACCGGACGACGAGGCGCCGGGCGGCGACCATCGCCGCGCGGTACTCGTCCCAGTCCTGGTGCTCGCCGGAGACACCGCGGTAGTAGGCGACCAGCTCCTCGACCGTGGCGTCGTGCGGGTCGGCGGCCACCGGCGTGAGCTCCGCGGCGCCCTCGACGGCCACCCACGACCCGAAGTCCTGCGACGACACGTGCAGGGTGACCCGCGGGTCGGCCTGCAGGTTGCGGGTCTTGGCGCGGTCGGCGGTCACCGAGACCCGGAACAGGCGCTGCGCCGGGTCGTAGGCGTACCCGACGTTGGACAGCTGCGGCCGGCCGTCCCGCTTCACCGTGGCGAGCACCCCCCACCGGTGTTCGGCGAGGAAGGCGAGGTGCCGCTGGTCCACGGTCACCGGACCCGCCCCCGTGCCCTGAGCGGCACCGGCGGCAGCGCCGGCGCGAGCAGGCGGTCGCCCTCGTACCCCTCGACGGCGCCGAACCGCTCGTCCTCGGCGTTCCACCGCTCGGCGTACTCGACGATCTCCTCGCCCGACCGGCCGACGAAGTTCCACCACATCACCAGCTGCTCCTCGAACGGCTCGCCGCCGAGGAGCAGCAGCCTCGCCGGCGCCTCGGTGCGGACCCGCACGGTCCGCCGGCCGGTGCCGAGGTAGACCATCGCGCCGTGGGCCAGCGGCGCGCCCTCGACGTCGGCACCACCGGAGGCGCCGAGCAGCGCGTGCTCGAAGTCCGGCTCCAGCGGCAGCTCGACGTCGGCACCGGGGGCCAGGTCGAGGTCGACGCCGACGATCGGGGTGTGCGCCGTCCCCGGTGAGGTCTGGCCGCCGAACCCGCCCATCAGCACCGTGGCGCGCAGCCCGTCGGAGTCGAAGCCCGGCAGGGTGGCGTGGTGCTCGAAGGCCGGTGCGGTGTCGCGGGTGACGTCGGGCAGCGCCACCCACAGCTGCGCGCCGTGCAGGTAGCGCGGGTGCGGCACCGGCGACTGCTCGGAGTGCGCGATGCCGTGCCCGGCGGTCATGAGGGCGAGCTCGCCGGGGCCGAAGGAGACGTCGCTGCCGAGGGAGTCGCGGTGGTGCACGCGGCCCTGCAGCAGCCAGGACACCGTCTGCAGCCCGGTGTGCGGGTGGGGGGCCACCTGCATGCCGGGACCGTCGGCGACGTCGTCCGGGCCGTAGTGGTCGACGAACGCCCAGGCGCCGACCATCCGGCGGCCCAGCGTCGGCAGCAGCCGCCGGACCCGCGTGCTCTCCCCGAGCGCGACCTCCTTGGCGGGCAGCAGGTCGAGGGCGGGGCCGGCGGCGGTGTCGGCCAGCCCACCGAGCTCGCGGGCGGGCGGGCGGCGGTCGAGGTTGCTCATGTGCGGGGCCTCCAGGGGGTGCGGCGGTTCACCGGGGCTCGGGCGCGGTCGGGCAGCACAGGGCGTCGAGGTCCCAGCCCGCCCGGCGGGCGCCGGCCGCGTAGGCGCTCTCCAGGAAGTCCAGGACGGTGCCCCGCGGGTCGGCCGCCGTCCGCACGTCCTCGTAGGGCAGCAGCGCGAGGTGGGCGCCCCGGCTGTCGATCCAGCGGGCCGCGCCCGGCCGCAGCGGCTCCTCGGCCAGGCCCGCCGGCTCGGGCGCGGTGTAGGAGTAGAAGGCGGGCTCGGGCACCTGGTCGTCGCCGAACCAGAAGCCGGCGCTGATGACCTCGTGCGAGTAGGCCTCGCGGGTGACCGGGTCGACGGTGTCGGGCTGCGGCACCCGCCGGTCGGAGAAGCGGGTCACGGCGAGGTCGAAGGTGTGCCAGAAGTGGTGCACCGGGCTGGTCTTGGCGTAGCTGCGCCCGGCGAACTCCTCGAGCACCTGCGCCACCTGGCCCAGCACCACCCAGTAGCGGGTCACCATGGCCCGGTCGTAGGACGCGTGGTGCTCGTCCTCGGCGAACGGGGTGCAGTCGGCCAGGTCGAACGGGACCGGGAGGTCCACGGTGGCGGGCAGGCCGAGCGTGGCGAGGGTGTCGAGCAGTTGCCGGTAGAAGGCGGCCACGCTGAGCCCGGGCAGCGGGAAGGACGCCCGCCGTCCGTCGGCGACGGCCACCTCCAGCCGGTGGTCGACCAGGTCGAGGTCGACGGCGAAGACGGGGTCGAAGCCCATCGGGCGGGTGGTCAGCCCCCGGCCGGTGAGGTGGAAGGGGACGTGCCACCAGTGGTTGCGCCGGGGGGCGTTGGCCAGCCGCAGCTTGCCGACGGCCTGCAGGAACCGGTGCACGGTGTCCTTGGTGTCGGCCCACTCGGCCAGCGGGATGGGCGGGAAGACGGACACGGGCGGCTCCTGCGTTGGCTCCGGGGCGACGGGACCGGTGCGGCCAGCATGCAGCCCGCGGCGGCGGCGCGGTAGCCGCTCCCCGGGACGGCGGGATGCCCCGCTCGCCGCCCGCCCGCCGCCCGCCCGGCGCCGGGAGGTGTCAGGCTGCGAGCGTGGACGACGACGCCCGCCGGCCGGGCTGCCCGAAGCGCATGGTCTTCGGCCCGTGCGGCGGGGTCCGGGACGACGGCCGCTGCGAGGTCGCCGAGCACCGCTGTCCCTTCGTCGACGACCCCGCCCCCGCGTGGGCCGGGCCGACGCCGCCTCCGGTCCCGCCTCCGCCGGGCAGCCTGCTCGACCGCGCCCGCACCGGGCCGGTGGTGCTCACCGACCTCACCGTCGCGCCGTTCGACCCGGCCTCGCTGCGCCGGGTGGTCGGCGTCCTGGCCCCGGTCTCCGACGGGCTGCTCGTCGGCGAGCACGCCAACCGGCCCGACTTCCCTCCCACGCTGTTCGCCGCCGAGATCCTGGACGCCGGCGGGCGGCCGTGGACGACGCTGGCCTGCCGCGACCGCAACCGCGTCGTCCTGGAGCAGGAGCTGGCCGGCCTGGCCGCGGTCGGCGTCGACGGCGTGCTGTGCGTGACCGGCGACGCCCGCGGCCCCGGCGTCCGGCTCGGCGTCACCCAGGTCTTCGACCTCGACGGTCCGCGGCTGGCCGCCCTCGCCGCGGACGCGGGGCTGCCGGTCGCCGTCCCGGAGTCGCCGGCGGCCCCACCGGTGCACCGGCGCCCGGCCCGGGTGGCGGACAAGCAGCGGGCCGGCGCGCAGGTGTGCGTGCTCAACCACGTGCGCACCCCGACCGAGGTGGCCGCCTTCGTCGCCGCCGCGCGCGACGCCGGGGCGACGCTGCCGTTCGTCGCGGCGGTCGCCGTCTACACCGACGAGCGCTCGGCGCGGGTGCTGCAGCGCTTCCCCGGCCTGCACGTGGACGACGCGACGGTGGAGCAGGTGCTGGCCGCGCCGGACCCCCGGTCGGCGGGGATCGCGGCGGCGGTGGCCGAGGCCCGGGCGCTGCTGACCGTCCCCGGCGTCGTCGGGGTCAACCTCTCCGGCCTGGCCTCCGGCGGCGGGGAGGACGACGGCGCCCGGGTCAAGGCCGAGGTCGCCGCCGCGGTCAGGGAGGTCGCGTGAGCGAGCTGGAGAGCGAGGCGATGGAGGCCGAGTTCGGCACCGTCGCGGGCTGGACCGAGGAGGCGGTGCGGGCGCTGGGACCCGAGCACGCCGTCCCGGCCGGGTGCCGGGGCAGCGGCAGCGAGGGGGCGCTGCGCTGGCTGGCCGACCGGATGGCGCTGACGGCCGGCAGCCGGGTGCTCGACGACGGCGCCGGCGTCGGCGGCCCGGCCGGGTGGCTGGCCACCGACCGCGGCGTGCGCGCCGTCTGCGCCGAGCCGATGCACGCCGCGGCCCGTGCCGCCCACCGGCTGTTCGGGCTGCCCTCGGTCACCGCGCTGGCACAGGCGCTGCCGTTCGTCGACGCCGCGTTCGACGCGGCCTGGTGCCTGGGTGTCCTGTGCACCACCTCCGACAAGGCAACGGCGCTGACCGAGCTGCGCCGGGTGCTGGTCGACGGCGGCCGGCTCGGCCTGCTGGTCTTCGTCGCCGACCGGCCGCTGCCCCCGCCCCTGCCCGAGGGCAACGACTTCCCGGCGGAGGAGGAGCTGCGCGGGCTGCTGGCCGCGGCCGGCTTCCGGTTGGGGGACACCGCCACCGCCGACCTCGGCGACAGCCCGCCGGAGTGGGGCGAGCGCGCGGACGCGGTGGACGCCGAGGTCGCCCGCCGGCACGGGGAGGACCCCCGCTGGCGGGAGGCCCAGGAGCAGTCGGCGCGGGTGGGGCGGCTGCTCGGCGACGGGGCGCTGCGGCCGTGGCTCGGGGTCGCCGAGGCCCGCTGACGCCGGCGGCGCGGCGGCCGTCAGGAAGCGCGCTCGACCCGGGCGGCCGCGGTGGGCGGGCCGTGCTCGGCGATGAGGGCGGTGTTCGCGACCTCGGCGTCGTCGAGGTGGACGGCGTCGCGCGGGTCGGTGGTGTCGAGCACCCGCGTCTCGTGGCCCCGGCCGACGACGAGGACGACGTCGGCGGGGCCGGCCGCGCGGACCGCCGCGGAGATGGCCTGCCGCCGGTCGGGCACCGTGCGCACGGCCGCGGTCGCGCCGAGCAGCCCGACCCGCAGCTCGGCGATGATCGCGGCCGGGTCCTCGCCGTGGCTGCCCTCGTTGGTCAGCCACACGCAGTCGGCGGCGCGGGCCGACTCGCCCAGCCCCTGCCGCTTGTAGCGGTCGCGCCGGCCGCGGGCGCCGAGCACCAGGTGCACGCGGCCGCCGGGGCCGCACAGGTCGCGGGCGGTGGTGATCGCCGCGGCCAGGGCGTGCGGCGTGTGCGCGTAGTCGACGACGACCACCGGCCGCCCCGAGCCGCCGAGCACGGTGCCGCGTCCGCGCGGCGGGGCCACCGCGGCCAGGCCGGCGGCGATCCGGTCGGGTGCCACGCCGAGCACCCGACCGGTGGCCCAGGCCGCGGCCAGGTTGCCCACGTGCACCCGGCCGACCAGCCGGCTGCGCACCCGGTGGCCGCCGGTGTCGTCGCCCAGCAGCACCTCGGTGCCCGCGGCGCCGGTCCGCCAGCCGAGCACCCGGACGTCGGCGTCGGCCGCCGTGCCCACCCGGGTCACCGGCACCGGGGCCTGGTCGGCCAGCCGCCGTCCCCACGGGTCGTCGACGACGACCACCCCGGCCGCGGTCCGCTCGCGCTCGAACAGCCGCGCCTTGCTCGCCCAGTAGTGCTCCAGGGTGCCGTGGTGGTCGAGGTGGTCCTCCTCGAAGCCGGTGAAGACGGCGACGTCGAAGCCGAGCCCGTCGAGGCGGCCGCGGTCCAGCGCGATCGACGAGGCCTCCACCACCGCGCGGCGGGCCCCGGCGTCGACCATCCAGCGCAGCAGCTCGTGCAGCTCCGGGGCCTCGGGGGTGGTCAGCGCGGTCAGCCGCGAGCGCGTGCCCACCCGCGCGCCGAGCGTGCCGACGACGCCGGTGCGGTCGCCGCCGGCCTCCAGCACGCCGCCGACGAGCGCGCTGGTCGTCGTCTTGCCGTTGCTGCCGGTCACGCCCACCAGGCCCAGCGCCCGGGCGGGGTCGCCGGCCAGCAGCGCGCCCAGCGGACCGAGCTGCGCGCGCACCCACGGCACGCGCAGCAGCGGCAGGTCCGTGGCGACCGGGCGGTCGACCAGCAGGGCCGCCGCACCCGCCCGGGCCGCGGCGTCGGCGTGCCGGTGCCCGTCGCTGGCCGCCCCCCGGACGCAGGCGAACAGCGAGCCGGGGACGACCCGCCGCGAGTCGGTGACCAGGCCGTGCACGGTCAGGTCGTCGGCGCCGCCGGAGCGGACGACGGGGCCGCCGGGGACCGTGCGCGCACGGCGCTCCACCTCCGACCAGGGCACCGCGGGCAGCACCGGGCCGACGGTAGGCCCGCGGTGGTGTCCGCGCTGGTCGCGGCGGTGGACCGCGGGGGCGCGCCGCCTGCCGTCCCCACCTGCGCGACCGGCCGGTCACTCAGCGCAGCACGCGGGGTCCCGGGTGTCACCTGCCGCGTCGGCGCGACGGTGCCGGACGGGGCGCGCGCGGCGACGGCGATACTGGGGCCCTCATGACCTGGACCCGACGGTGAGCGCCCCGCTGAACCTGCTCAACCTCGAGCGGGTGTCCAAGGCGCACGGCACGACCGTCCTGCTCGACGACGTCTCCCTCGGCGTGGCGGCCGGCGAGCGGATCGGCGTCGTCGGGCGCAACGGCAGCGGCAAGTCCACGCTGCTCGGCGTCCTGACCGGTGCGGAGGAGCCCGACAGCGGCCGGGTCACGCAGCGCGGCGACCTCGCCGTCGGCGTCCTCGACCAGTCCGGCACGCTGCCGCCGGGCGCCACGGTCCGCGACGTCGTCCTGCCCGGGACCCTGTTCGCCGCCGAGCACGAGTGGGCCGCCGACCCGGCCGTGCGCAGCGTCCTGACCGGCCTGGAGCTCGACCGGCTGGGCCTGGACAGCCCCGTGGCGCCGATGTCGGGTGGCGAGCGGCGCCGGGTCGCGCTGGCCGCGCAGCTGGTCCGGCCGCTGGACCTGCTGGTCCTCGACGAGCCGACCAACCACCTCGACGTCGAGGGCGTGGCCTGGCTGGCCGACTACGTGCGCGAGCGGGTGGGCGCGCTGGTGGTGGTCACCCACGACCGGTGGTTCCTCGACGAGGTGTGCACGCAGACCTGGGAGGTCTCCGACGGCGCGGTGCACGCCTACGAGGGCGGCTACGCGGCCTACACGCTGGCCCGCGCCGAGCGCGCCCGCATCGCGGCGGTCACCGAGGAGCGCCGGCTGAACCTGGTCCGCAAGGAGCTGGCCTGGCTGCGCCGGGGCCCGCCGGCGCGCACCAGCAAGCCGCGGTTCCGGATCGAGGCGGCCGAGGCGCTCATCGCCGACGAGCCGCCGCCCCGCGAGTCGATGGCGTTGAAGGGCTTCGCCGCCCGCCGGCTCGGGCGGACCGTCTACGACGTCGAGGACGTCGACTACGCCGTCCCCTCCGACGACGGTCCCCGGCCGCTGTTCCGCGACCTGACCTGGCACGTGGGCCCGGGCGACCGGATCGGCGTGGTCGGGGTGAACGGCGCGGGGAAGACCTCGCTGCTGCGGCTGCTGGTGGGGGAGACCGAGCCCGACCGGGGCACGGTGGTGCGCGGGCAGACCGTGGCGCCGGCGTACCTGTCGCAGCACGTGACCGAGCTGCCCGCGAAGCTGCGGGTGCTCGAGGCGGTGCAGGAGATCGCCCGCATCGCACGGATCGGTGGCCAGGACATCTCGGCGTCGTCCCTGGCCGAGCGGTTCGGCTTCCCGGCGTCGCGGCAGTGGACGCCGGTGGGGGACCTGTCCGGCGGCGAGCGGCGCCGGCTGCAGCTGCTGCGCCTGCTCATGGCCGAGCCGAACGTGCTGCTGCTCGACGAGCCGACCAACGACCTCGACATCGACACGCTCACCCAGCTCGAGGACCTGCTCGACTCCTTCCCCGGCACGGTGCTGGTGGTCAGTCACGACCGGTACTTCGTCGACCGGGTCTGCGACTCGGTGGTGGCGCTCATGGGCGACGGCTCGCTGGCCGCGCTGCCCGGCGGCGTCGAGGAGTACCTGCAGCGGCGCGCGGCGGGGGAGGCGGCGCTGCCCTCGGCGGCGTCCGGCCCGGCTCCCGCGGCCCCGTCGGTGGCTGCCGCCGGGCCCTCGGCGGGCGAGGTGCGCGCCGCCCGCAAGGAGGCCGCCCGGCTGGAGCGGCGGCTGGAGAAGCTGGGCACCGAGGAGGAACGGCTGCACGCCGAGCTCGCCGCCGCCGCGACCGACCACGCGCGGGTGATGGAGCTCGACGGCCGGCTGCGCGCGCTGCTGGCGGAGAAGGACCAGGTCGAGACCGACTGGCTGGCCGCCGCGGAACTCGCCGAGGGCTGATCGCCGGCGCGTCCTCCCGCACCGCAGCGCGTCCTCCCTCACCGCCCACCGTGGGGGAGGACGCGCCACGATCAGGTCACCTGATCGTGGCCGGGTAGCGGACGGACCCCGCTGCCCCCCACCCCTCGCTCCGCTCCGGGCGGGCCCCTGCAGCGGGGCCGGGCTCAGACGACCTGCCGGGTAGAGTCATGGGCACCGCCGGCCGTCGTCGACCGACGTCAGTGGTCCCCGAGCCGCCCTCGACTCCCGGGAGACCCGTGATCGCTCTGCTGTCCCTCCACCTGCTGGCCGCGCTGCTGGCGCCCCTTCTCGCGCGGTGGTGGGGCAGACGGGCCTTCCTCGTCCTCGCGCTGGTCCCGGCCGCGGGCTTCGTCTGGACGCTGCTGCAGCTGCGCACGGTCCTGGCCGGCGGCGACGTCCGCGAGACGGTGCCGTGGATCCCCGCCCTCGACCTCGACGTCGCGCTGCGGCTGGACGCGCTGGCGCTCACCTTCGCCGCGCTGGTCACCGGCATCGGCGCCCTGGTCCTCGTCTACTGCGCCCGCTACTTCGGGCCCGACGACGAGGGCACCGGGCGCTTCGCCGGCACGCTGACCGCCTTCGCCGGGTCGATGCTCGGCCTGGTCCTCGCCGACGACGTGCTGCTGCTCTACGTGTTCTGGGAGCTCACCACCGTCTTCTCGTTCCTCCTCATCGGGGGCTCGGGACGGCGGCTGGCCGCGCGGCGGGCGGCGTCGCAGGCGCTGATCCTGACCACCGCCGGCGGGCTGGCCATGCTGGTCGGGCTGATCCTGATCGGCCAGGCCAGCGGCTCGTTCCTGCTCTCGGAACTGGTCGCCGACCCGGGCAGCGGCACCGCGATGACCGCCGGTGCGGCCCTCGTGCTCGTCGGGGCGCTCACCAAGTCCGCGCTCGTGCCGTTCCACTTCTGGCTGCCGGCGGCCATGGAGGCGCCGACGCCGGTGAGCGCCTACCTGCACGCCGCGGCGATGGTGAAGGCGGGTGTGTACCTGGTCGCCCGGCTGGCCCCCGGGCTGGCCGACGTCCCCGGCTGGCGCCCGCTGGTGCTGGGCCTGGGCGTGGCCACCATGCTCGTCGGCGGCTACCGCGCGCTGCGCCAGAGGGACCTCAAGCTGCTGCTGGCCTTCGGCACCGTCAGCCAGCTCGGCTTCCTCGTCACGCTGGTCGGCGGGGGCAGCCGCGAGCTGGCCGCCGCCGGGCTGGCGATGACCCTGGCGCACGCGCTGTTCAAGTCCACGCTGTTCCTCGCCGTCGGCGTCATCGACCACGCGACCGGCACCCGCGACCTGCGCCGGCTGTCCGGCCTCGGCCGCCGGCTGCCCGTGCTCGCCGCGATCGGGATCGCCGCGGCGGCGTCCATGGCCGGGCTGCCGCCGCTGCTGGGGTTCGTCGGCAAGGAGGCGGCGTTCGCCGCGCTCTGGGACGCGGGCCTCCCCGACCGCACGGCCGCGGCCGTCGTCCTCGCCGGGCTGGTCGCGGGGTCGGTCCTCACCGCCGCCTACACCGCGCGCTTCGTGTGGGGTGCCTTCGCTCGCAAGGCCGGCGTCGAGGACACCCCGGTCGAGCACCCGCCCGGCCCACTGTTCCTCGCCGCCCCCGCCGTCCTGGCGCTGACCGGGCTGGTCCTCGGGCCGGCCAGCCCGCTGCTGGAGCCGCTGGTCGCCGGCTACGCGGACACGCTGCCGCTGCTGGCGCCGGAGCCGGAGCACCTGGGCCTGTGGCACGGCTGGCAGCCGGCGCTCGCGCTGTCGGCGGTGTCGATCGCCGGCGGCGCCGCCCTGTTCGCCCTGCGCGGGCAGGTCACGCGCCTGCAGGGGCGCGTGGCCGTGGGTGCCTCGGCCGACGAGGGCTACTGGAACGTCGTCCAGGGCATCGACCGGCTCGCGGTGCTGGTCACCGGCACCACCCAGCGCGGCTCCCTGCCGGCCTACCTGGGGACCATCCTGGTCGCCGTGCTCGCGCTGCCGGGCACGCTGCTGCTCACCCGCGCTCCGTGGCCGGAGGAGTGGCGGGCGTGGGACACCCCGGTGCAGGCCGTGGTCGGCGTCGTCGTCGTGACCGCCGGTGCGCTCGCCCTGCGGATCCGGCAGCGGCTGTCCGCGGTGCTCGTCGTCGGGGTCACCGGCTACGGCCTCGCGGTCGTGTTCGCGCTGCAGGGGGCCCCCGACCTGGCGCTCACCCAGTTCCTGGTCGAGACGCTCACCCTCGTCGTCTTCGTGCTGGTGCTGCGCAAGCTGCCCAAGGACATCACCGAGCGGCACCGGCCGCGGGAGCGCGCCGTCCGCGGGGTGATCGCCGTCGCGGTCGGCGCCTTCATGGCCGCCGCCGGCGCGGTGGCGCTGTCCGCCCGCACCGCCGCGCCGGTGTCGGAGGGCTGGCCCGGGCCGGCGTACACGTTCGGCGGCGGCAAGAACGTCGTCAACGTGACGCTGGTCGACATCCGCGCCTGGGACACCCTCGGCGAGATCTCGCTGCTGGTCGTCGCGGCCACCGGCGTGGCCAGCCTGGTCTTCCTGCGGGGGCGCACCGGCGGCGTCGACCGCGTCGACCGCGCGCAGCTGGCACAGCGCCGCGGGCGCAGCCGGCGGGCGCCGCGCGACCGCTGGCTGGCGGCCACCGCCACTCTCGACCCGGCGCGCCGCTCGGTCGTGCTCGAGGTGGTCACCCGGATCCTCTTCCACACGATCGTCGTCTTCTCGCTGTACCTGCTGTTCAGCGGGCACAACGAGCCCGGCGGCGGGTTCGCCGGCGGCCTGGTCGCCGGGCTCGCGCTGGTGCTGAGGTACCTGGCCGGCGGCCGCTACGAGCTGGGCGAGGCGGCTCCGGTGGCGCCGGGCCTGCTGCTGGGCTGCGGGCTGCTGTTCGCCGGCGGCACGGGTGTGGCCGGGCTGCTCCTGGGCGCCGGGGTGCTGCAGACGGCGGTCCTGGAGGCCACGCTGCCCGTGCTCGGCGACGTCAAGCTCGTGACCTCGCTGTTCTTCGACCTCGGCGTCTACCTGATAGTCGTCGGGCTGGTCCTCGACGTGCTCCGCAGCCTGGGCGCGGAGCTCGACCGCCAGGAGGACCAGGAGGACCCGATCGAGCTGTCCCCCGGTGAGGTGGTGCTGCGATGACCCCGACGATCGTGCTGCCGGTGATGATCGGCGGGCTGTACGCGGCGGGGGTGTACCTGCTGCTCGACCGCAGCCTCACCCGCGTGCTGCTCGGCTTCGTGCTGCTGGGCAACGCCACCAACCTGCTGGTGCTGTCCTCCGGCGGGCCCGCGGGACTGGCGCCGATCCTCGGCTACTCCGACGCCGAGGGGTTCAACGACCCGCTGCCGCAGGCGCTGATCCTGACCGCGATCGTGATCACCTTCGGCGTTTCGGCGTTCGTGCTGGCGATCATCCACCGCTCCTGGCGGCTGGCCCGCAACGAGGCCGTCGGCACCGACGAGGAGGACCGCCGGGTCGCCGCCAGCCGGGACACCGACGCCGACGAGCTCGACCCGGACGACCTCGACCCGCAGGACCGCGCCGCCGGCCACGCCGACAGCCTCCCCGCGGACCTCGAGGACCTGGTCGACGACGTCGACGTGCCGGCGGGGAGCGGCACCCGGTGATCGAGGTCCTCGCCCCGCTGCCGGTCCTGCTCCCGCTGCTCGGAGCGGCCGGCGCGCTGCTGGCCTCCGGGCACCCGGGCTCCCAGCGCACCCTCAGCACGGTGGTGCTCACCGTGGTGCTCGCCGTCTCGGTGGCCCTGCTGTTCCTGGCCGACGCCGACGGCGCGAGCGCGGTCTCCGTCGGCGGCTGGCCGGTGCCCCTGGGCATCGTGCTGGTGGTCGACCGGCTCTCGGCGCTCATGCTGGTGGTCGCCTCGACCGTGGCGCTGGGCGTCCTCGTGTTCGCCATCGGCCAGGGTGCGGCCGACGGGTCGGAGGAGACGCCGCTGTCGATCTTCCACCCGACGTTCCTGGTGCTGGTCGCCGGCGTGAGCAACGCCTTCCTCGCCGGCGACCTGTTCAACCTCTACGTCGGCTTCGAGATCCTGCTGATGGCCTCCTACGTGCTGCTGACCCTCGGCGGCACCGCCGGCCGGATCCGCGGCGGCATCACCTACGTCGTGGTCAGCCTGACCAGCTCGCTGGTGTTCCTCGCCGCGATCGGCCTGGTCTACGCCGCCACCGGCACGGTGAACATGGCGCAGCTGGCGGTGCGGCTGGGCGAGCTGCCCGCGGGTACCCAGGCGCTGCTGCAGTCGATGCTGCTGATCGCCTTCGGCATCAAGGCCGCGGTCTTCCCGCTGTCGGCCTGGCTGCCCGACAGCTACCCGACCGCGCCGGCCCCGGTCACCGCGGTCTTCGCCGGCCTGCTCACCAAGGTCGGCGTGTACGCGATCATCCGCACCCAGACGCTGCTGTTCCCGGGCGGTGCGCTCGACGGCGTGCTCATGTGGGCGGCGCTGGCCACGATGCTCATCGGCATCCTCGGGGCGGTGGCCCAGAGCGACCTGCGCCGGGTGCTGTCGTTCACCCTGGTCAGCCACATCGGCTACATGGTGTTCGGCATCGCCCTGGGGACGGCGGCGGGCCTGGCCGGTGCGGTCTTCTACGTGGCCCACCACATCGCCATCCAGACGACCCTCTTCCTCGTCGCCGGGCTCGTCGAGCGCCAGGGCGGGACCACGTCGATCAACCGGCTCGGCGGGCTGGCCCGGCGCTCGCCCCTGCTGGCCGTGCTGTTCTTCGTGCCGGCGATGAACCTGGCCGGGATCCCGCCGCTGTCGGGGTTCATCGGCAAGCTGGGCCTGCTGCAGGCCGGGGTCGCCGAGGGCAGCGCCGCGGCCCTCACCCTGGTCGCTGCCGCGGTGGTCACCAGCCTGCTCACCCTGCTCGCGGTCGCCCGGGTCTGGACGCGTGCCTTCTGGCGGTCCCCGAGCCAGGCACCGTTCGAGGACACGGCCGCGGCCGCGGCTGCTGACGCCACACCGCAGCGGTCCGGGGGAGAGGACGGGTCCGCCGCCGGCGGCGCGGTGTCCTCCGCCGACGGCGCGGTGTCCTCCGCCGACCGGCCGCGCACCGCGCTGCAGGACGCCTGGCGCCGGCACACCGCGGTGGCGACGGCGTCCGAGCCCGACCTCCCGCCCGCGGCGGGCGCCGTCCGGGCGCTGCGGCCGCTGCCGCGGACGATGGTGGGCGCGACCGCCGCACTGGTCGCGCTGACCGTGGCCCTGACCGGGCTGGCCGGGCCGCTGTACGGCCTCGCGGACCGGACGTCGACCGACCTGCTGGAGCGCACGCCCTACCTCTCGTCGGTGCTGGGGGAGGAGGACCGGTGAGCGTCGAGCCGGCCGCGACCCGGTTGCGCCACCAGGTCCCCCTGCTCGCCTGGCTGGTGCTGGTCTGGATGCTGCTGTGGGGGACCTGGTCGTGGGCGAACCTGCTCTCCGGCCTGGCCGTCGGGCTGTTCGTGCTGGTGGTGCTGCCCCTGCCGCACGTGGTGGGCGGCGTGCGGGTGCGGCCCCTGCCAGTGCTGGCCTTCCTCGGCCACTTCGTCGCCGACCTGGTCGTGTCCGGGGCGGAGGTCGCCTGGCAGGCGCTGCGACCGCAGGGGCTGCGTCGGACCGCGATCGTGCGGGTGCAGCTGCGGGTCGACTCCGACCTGCTGCTGACGATGGTGGCCGAGGCGACCTCCCTGGTGCCCGGCTCCCTCGTGCTGGACCTGGACCGGGAGCAGCGGGTGATGACCCTGCACCTGCTGCCCGTCCGCGACCGCGACGACGTCGAGCGCAAGCGGGCGCACGTCCTCGTGGTCGAGGAGCGGCTGGTGCGGGCGTTCGGCTCCGCCGGCGACGTCGCCGCCCTGGAGCGGGACCGGGCGGAGGTGGCGGCGCCGTGACGGTGGTGGCGGGCGCGCTGTACGCGCTCATCGGCGGGGGAGCCCTCCTCGCCCTCGTCCGCCTGGCCCGCGGCCCGTCGCTGCTGGACCGGGTCGTGGCCACCGACACGCTGCTGGTGATCATCTCCGCCGGGCTGGCCGTCCACGCCGCGGTGGTGCGCGACCCGACGCTCGTGCCGGTGCTGGTCGTGGTCGCGCTGCTGGCCTTCGTCGGGTCGGTCTCGGTCGCCCGCTACGTCGGCGGGATGCTGCTGCGGTCGCGGACCGAGGACGGCCGGGACGTCGGCCTGCCGGTGGCCGCCGAGGAACGGGAGAGCCGGTCGTGACCGCACTCGCCGACGTCGTGGCGTTCGCGTGCCTGCTGGCCGGCGCCTTCCTCTGCCTCACCGCCGGGCTGGGACTGGTCCGCTTCCCGGACGTGCTGTCGCGGATGCACGCCGGCACCAAGCCGCAGGTGGTGGGCGTGCTGCTGGTCATGGTCGGGGCCGCCATCCGGCTCGGCGGCTGGTCCAACGCCTGGATGCTCCTGCTGGTGGCGGCCTTCCAGCTGCTGACCGCGCCGGTCAGCGCCCACCTGATCAGCCGGGTCGCCTACCGTCGCCGGCACGTCCGGCGCGACCTGCTGCTCGTCGACGAGTTCCGCGGTGCCGGCCGCCAGGACGACGTCTACCGGGGCGACGAGCCCGGCGACGCCCCACCCGAGGAGCCGCGGTCCCACCCGGGCGGCTGAGACCGGGGCGTGCACCGCACGCCCCGGTCCCGGCGCTCACCGCTGGGCGCGGTTCACCGCGGAGACGACGGCGCGCAGCGACGCCGAGACGATGTTCGGGTCGATCCCCACGCCCCACAGCACCCGGTCGCCGACGGCGCACTCGACGTAGGCGGCGGCGCGGGCGTCCCCGCCGGCGCTGAGCGCGTGCTCGGCGTAGTCCAGGACGCGGACGTCGACGTCGAGGGTCCTCAGCGCGTCGACGAAGGCCGCGATCGGGCCGTTGCCGCGGCCCTGCACGGTGACCGGGACGCCGCCGTCGGTCAGCTCGACGACCATCTCGTCGAGCTGGTCGCCGTGCGCGGTGTGCCGGTGGCCGGCCAGCGCGAAGCGGCCCCACGGGGCGTCGGGGTCGGGCAGGTACTCGCTGCTGAAGGCGGCCCACATCTGCTGCGCGGTGACCTCACCGCCCTCGTCGTCGGTGTGCCGCTGGATGACCGCGCTGAACTCGATCTGCAGCCGGCGGGGCAGGTCCAGCTGGTTCTCGGTCTTCATGATGTAGGCGACGCCGCCCTTGCCGGACTGGCTGTTGACCCGGATGACCGCCTCGTAGCTGCGGCCGACGTCCTTGGGGTCGATCGGCAGGTACGGGACCGCCCACGGCATCTCGTCGACGGTCTTCCCGGCCGCCTGCGCGTCGGCGGCCAGCGCGGTGAAGCCCTTGTTGATGGCGTCCTGGTGCGAGCCGGAGAAGGCGGTGTAGACCAGGTCGCCGCCGTAGGGGTGCCGCTCGTGCACGCCCAGCTGGTTGCAGTACTCGACGGTGCGGCGGATCTCGTCGATGTCGGAGAAGTCGATCTGCGGGTCGATGCCCTGGCTGAACAGGTTCAGGCCGAGGGTGACCAGGTCGACGTTGCCGGTGCGCTCGCCGTTGCCGAACAGGCAGCCCTCGATGCGGTCGGCGCCGGCGCGGTAGCCCAGCTCGGCGGCGGCCACGGCGGTGCCCCGGTCGTTGTGCGGGTGCAGGGAGAGGACGACGGCGTCGCGGCGGCCCAGGTTGCGGTGCATCCACTCGATCTGGTCGGCGTAGACGGTGGGCTCGGCCATCTCGACGGTCGCCGGCAGGTTGAGGATGGTCGGCCGGTCGGCGGTCGGCTCCCACACGTCGGTGACCGCGTTGCAGATCTCGACGGCGAAGTCCAGCTCGGTGCCGGTGAAGGACTCCGGGCTGTACTGGTAGCGGATCTCGGTGTCGCCCATCTGCTCGGCCAGCTTGCGCACCAGCTGCGCGCCGTGGACGGCGATGTCGACGATGCCGGCGCGGTCGGAGCCGAACACCACGCGCCGCTGCAGGGTCGACGTCGAGTTGTAGAGGTGCACGATCGCCTGCCGGGCGCCGCGCAGGGACTCGAAGGTGCGCTCGATCAGCTCGTCGCGGGCCTGGGTGAGCACCTGGACGGTGACGTCGTCGGGGACCAGGTCCTCCTCCACCAGCTGGCGGATGAAGTCGAAGTCGGTCTGGCTGGCGGCCGGGAACCCGACCTCGATCTCCTTATAGCCCATCCGGACCAGCAGCTCGAACATCCGCCGCTTGCGGTCGGGGGTCATCGGGTCGATGAGGGCCTGGTTGCCGTCGCGCAGGTCGACGGCGCACCAGCGCGGGGCCGCGGTCGTGACCCGCGCGAGCCAGGTGCGGTCGGGCAGGTCGACCGGGGTGAACGGGGCGTAGCGGTGGACGGGCATCCGCGAGGGACGCTGGGGGTTGCGGACGTGCGGGTGCTGCGGGGTGCTCACGGGGACTCGACTCCTCTGGCGCGGGCTGGACTGTCGCTCCTGGGGGCGGTCAGCAGCGCCGGGGACGCGCTCACGTCACGGCAGGACACCGCGGCGAGGGGGCCGACCTAGGAGAGGGCCTCGCCGCGGCGGGTAAGCAGGAGGCTGCCGCGCACGACGCCCACGGTAGCAGCGGGTCAGCTCAGGTCGCAGCCACACACGCAGTCCGGCGCGTGCGGCCCGGGTCGGCCCGGGGTGGGCGGGCCGTCGTCGAGCAGGAGGTCGTCGCAGGCCGGCGGGCACTCGCAGCGGAACCGGTCGCCGGCCGGCCGGAGGACGCCGGCCGCGCGCCGGCGCTCCAGCTCCTCCTCGCGGGCCTCCGCGCGGCCGCCTGCCGGGCCGCGGCCCGGGCGGCGGGACCGTCCCCGGGCCGGGGGAGCTGGTGGTCCTCCGGTGTCCCGCCGCGCACACTCCTCCGCTCGTCCCTGCGCCGACGGTGGCGGGTGAAGGTGTAGATGACCGGGGTGCGGTCGTACCGGTGCGGCCCGTGCCACCAGCCCTCGTCGCCGTGCCGGGTGTCGAGGTGCGCGGGGAATCGCCGGCCGCCCTCGTCCCGGACGGCCCTGCCGTCCATCGGCGCGACCTCGGCGCCCTCCCCGTCGACCAGCACCAGCCGCAGCCCCGCCACCTCCGCGAGCCGGGCGAGGGCGCGTGCGTCCAGGCCCCGCGTGCCCGCCTCGGCTGCCGCGACCGTCGCCTTCGGGATCCCGGTGGCCGCGGCGATCTCGCGCTGCGACAGGTCGGCCCTGCGTCGGATGCGGCGGATCAGGCCGGGCAGGTCCAGGTCGGGCACCGCGGCAGCGTCCCGTGCGGAGCGCGCCAGGAGGCACCCCGGACGTCCACCTGGGGACCGTCGTGCTCTGCCCACAGTCGTGGGCAGAGCACGAGGGCCGGGAGCGGTATGGCGGTGCCCTCCGTCGTGCTCTGCCTACAGTCGTGGGCAGAGCACGACGATGCGGGGAGGAGGGTGCCGGGGCTGGTGCCCCGGCTGCGCCGGTGTCGGACCGGGCGTCCCCGCGCGGCCGGGACCATGGGTGGTCAGAAGTCGCCGCGCAGGCGCAGCTTCAGCGGGCGGCCGTCGGGGTCGTCGATCAGGCGGTAGACCGGTGTCGCCCACAGCCGGGTGGGCAGCGACAACCGCTCGGCCTGGTGGTGCCGCAGCCGGCCGCGCGGGCGGGGGCCGCGGCGGCCGCCCGCGTGCCAGGCGTCGAGCTCGTCGGCGGCCTCCTCCAGCGTGGCCACGAACGCCTCGGGGTCGAGCAGGTCGGCGTCCTCGCTGCCGTCGGCGGCCCGGTCGGTGTGCTCGCGCGCGAGCTCGAGCCGCAGGTCGCGGGCGAAGGTCCGCGCGCCGTCGCCGGCGCCGGCCGGGTCGCGCGGCTCCCGGGGGTCGAGGGTGGTGTCGAGGACGGCGCTGGACAGCTCGCTGTCGTGTGTCCACGAGCGCCGGTTGAAGTTGTCGCTGCCCACGCTGGCCCACACGTCGTCGACCACGCACACCTTCGCGTGCACGTAGACCGGCGTGCCGGAGTGGTTCTCGACGTCGAACACGTGCACCCGGTCGCGCCCGGCCCGCCGGCACATCTCGATCGCCTGCCACCGCCCGACGAACTGCGGCCGCTCGGCGAAGGCGCCCTCCTGGTCGGGCACCCGGGGGACGACGACGACCAGGTGCAGGTCCGGGTGCTCGGCCAGCGCCTCGGCGAACAGCCGGGCCACCGCGCCCGACCACATGTACTGGTCCTCCAGGTACACCAGCCGGCGCGCCCGCTGGATGGCCTTCGAGTACCCGCGGGCCACCGACCGCTCGCCCTGCGGGGCGAAGCGGTAGGGCGGGCGGATCGCCGGATAGGTCCGGAGGTTCTGCACCAGGTGCGGCCCGGCCGGCGGCGGCGGTGGCAGCTGCGGCGGCAGCGGGTCGCCCGCGAGGCGGGCGTGGTTCAGCTTGTCGCGCAGCCACGCGACCGGGTGGTCGGTGTCGGGGCTGTTCGGGTCGTCCCACCGTTCGCGGAAGACGGTGTCGAGCACGTGCACCGCCGGGCCGCGCAGCTCGAGCTGGACGTCGTGCCACGGCGGCGTCGGGCCGTAGGCGGAGGCCATCGCGACCGCCTGCGGGTCTCCCTGGTGCTCGGCGTCGTCGCGCCGGCTGTGGCACAGGTCGATGCCGCCGACGAAGGCGACGTCCTTCGTGGCGTCCTGGTCGTGCCGGCAGACGACGAACTTCTGGTGGTGGCTGCCGAAGCGCCGCACGCGCTGGTCGAGGATCACCTCGCCGCCGCCGTGCTCGATCTCCACGTCGAGCGCGCGGTTCTCCTCCTTGGAGAACGAGGCGGCGTCCAGGTGCGAGCGCCACACCAGGCCCCGCACCGTCACCCCGCGGCGCACCGCCTCGGTGAACAGCTGGGCGACCGTCGGCCCGCCCGGGCGCAGCTGCTCGTCGGGGTCGCCGCGCCAGTCGGTGAAGAACAGGTGGTCGCCCTCGTCGAGCGCCTCGACCACCTCGACCAGCCGGTCGAAGTAGGCCGACCCGTGGACCAGGGGGACGACCAGGTTGCCCTCGGTGAACGCGGGCAGGTCCGTGGCCGCGTTCCCCCGCTCCTCGGCGCTGAGCAGCCAGTCCTCGGGGTCGGTCACCCGGTGATCACATCGTGCGGGACCCGGCGGGCGCAACGGGGGGACACGGATGGGGAGTCCGGCGCCGCTGTCGCGCATCGGTAGCCTGTGGACCCGTGGCCCTCGTCGTGCAGAAGTACGGTGGCTCCTCCGTGGCCTCCGCCGCCCACATCAAGCGCGTCGCGGAGCGCATCGTGGCGGAGAAGAAGGCCGGCAACGACGTCGTCGTGGTCGTCTCCGCGATGGGCGACACCACCGACGAGCTGCTCGACCAGGCCAGCCAGATCACCGACGACCCGCCCGGCCGTGAGCTCGACGTGCTGCTCACCGCGGGCGAGCGCATCTCCATGGCGCTGCTGGCCATCGCGATCAGCACGTACGGCTACGAGGCCCGGTCGTTCACCGGCTCGCAGGCCGGGGTGATCACCACCAGCAGCCACGGCAAGGCCCGCATCATCGACGTCACGCCCGGCCGGCTGCGCTCGGCGCTCGACGAGGGCTCGATCGTCATCGTCGCGGGGTTCCAGGGTGTCAGCCAGGACACCAAGGACATCACCACCCTCGGCCGCGGCGGCTCGGACACCACCGCCGTCGCCGTCGCCGCGGCGCTGCAGGCCGACGTCTGCGAGATCTACACCGACGTCGACGGCGTCTTCACCGCCGACCCGCGGATCGTGCCCAACGCCCGGCGCCTGGAGACGGTCACCTACGAGGAGATGCTCGAGCTGGCCGCCTCCGGGGCGAAGGTGCTCGTGCTGCGGTGCGTCGAGTACGCCCGCCGCTACGGCATCCCGGTGCACGTCCGCAGCTCCTACTCCCAGCTCCCCGGCACGATCGTGACCGGCTCGATGGAGGACCTCAGCGTGGAACAGGCGATCATCACCGGCGTCGCGCACGACCGCAGCGAGGGCAAGATCACCGTCTACGGCGTCCCGGACCGGCCGGGCGAGGCCGCGCAGCTGTTCCGCGTGCTCGCCGAGGCCGAGGTCAACATCGACATGATCGTGCAGAACGTGTCGACGGCGGCCAGCAAGCTCGCCGACATCTCCTTCACGCTCCCCAAGAGCGACGGCCCGGCGGCGATCGCGGCGCTGGAGCAGGTCAAGAACACCGTCGGCTACACCGACGTCACCTTCGACCAGCACATCGGCAAGGTGTCGCTGGTCGGGGCGGGCATGCGCTCGCACCCGGGGGTGTCCGCCCGCTTCTTCGGCGCGCTGGCCGACGCCGGGGTCAACCTGGAGCTGATCAGCACCTCGGAGATCCGCATCTCCGTGGTGTGCCGGGACACCGACGTGGACGTCGCCGTCCGCGCGGTGCACGACGCCTTCGACCTCGGCAGCAACGAGGCCGAGGCCGTCGTCTACGGAGGGACCGGACGATGAGCGACAGCACGGGACCGCGCGTCGGCGTCGTCGGCGCCACCGGCCAGGTGGGCGCCGTGGTGCGGCGGCTGCTCGCCGAGCGGCAGTTCCCCGTCGGCGAGCTGCGGTTCTTCGCCTCGGCCCGCTCCGCCGGCAGCACCCTCCCCTGGGGGGACGGCGAGATCACCGTCGAGGACGCCGCCTCCGCCGACCCCGCCGGCCTCGACATCGCGATCTTCTCGGCCGGCGCGTCGACCTCGCGGGCCCAGGCCCCGCGGTTCGCCGCGGCCGGCGTCACCGTCATCGACAACAGCTCGGCCTGGCGGCGCGACCCCGACGTCCCGCTGGTGGTCAGCGAGGTCAACCCGCACGCCCTCGACAGCATCCCCCGGGGCATCGTCGCCAACCCCAACTGCACCACCATGGCCGCGATGCCGGTGCTGCAGCCCCTGCACGCCGAGGCCGGGCTCGTGCGGATCGTCGCGAGCACCTACCAGGCCGTCTCCGGCAGCGGGCTGGCCGGCGTGGAGGAGCTCGACGGGCAGGTGCGGGCCGTCGCCGACAAGGCGGCCGAGCTCACCCACGACGGGTCGGCGGTGGCCTTCCCCGAGCCGCGGAAGTACGTCGCCCCGATCGCGTTCAACGTGCTGCCGATGGCCGGCTCGGTCGTCGACGACGGGTCGTCCGAGACCGACGAGGAGCAGAAGCTCCGCCACGAGAGCCGCAAGATCCTCGGCATCCCCGACCTGCGGGTGTCGGGCACGTGCGTGCGGGTGCCGGTCTTCACCGGGCACTCGCTGTCGCTCAACGTCGAGTTCGCCCGGCCGCTGTCGGCGCAGCGGGCCACCGAGCTGCTCTCGGCCGCGCCCGGCGTGCAGCTCACCGACGTCCCGACCCCCCTGCAGGCGGCGGGGCAGGACCCGAGCTACGTCGGCCGGATCCGGCAGGACCCGGGTGTCGACGACGGCCGCGGCCTCGCGCTGTTCGTCAGCAACGACAACCTGCGCAAGGGCGCGGCGCTCAACACCGTGCAGATCGCCGAGCTGCTGCTCGCCCGCCGCGGCCGGTAGCCGACCGCCCGGTGGCGGTCGAGGAGCGCGTCGCCCCCCGCACCGGCCGGGCCCGGACGGCGCGCCGGGCCGGGGTGGTGCTGCTGCTGGCGGTGCTCGCCGCTGCGGTGTGCCTGGTCGTGCCCAACGACCCGTGGCACGACTTCTTCGACCTGCGGGTCTACCGCGGCGCCGTCGCGTGGTGGCTCGACGGGCGGCCGCTGTACGACTTCACCTACGGACGCAGCCCCTACGGCTTCACCTACCCCCCGTTCGCCGCGCTGCTGGTGGCCCCCATGGCCGCGCTGCCGGTGTGGGCGGTGGCGACGGCGCACACGCTGCTCAACGTCGTCGTCCTGGCCGGCCTGACCCGCTGGCTGGTGGTCCCGGTGGCCCGGCGGCACGGCTGGCCGCTGCCCTCCACCTGGGTCGCGGCCGTCCCGGTCCTGTTCGTCCTGGAGCCGGTGCGGGAGACGATGGGCTTCGGTCAGGTGAACCTGTTCCTCGCCGCGCTCGTGCTGGCCGACGTCACGGCGCTGCGGCGCGGCTCGCGGTGGGCCGGCGTCGGCACCGGCCTGGCCGCGGCGGTGAAGCTGACCCCCGCCCTGTTCGTCGTGTACCTGCTGCTGACCGGGCGGCGGCGCGCGGCCGGCGTCGCCACCGCGACCGCGGCCGGCGCCACGCTGCTGGCCGCCGCCGTCGCGCCGGGGACGTCGTGGCGGTTCTGGACCGAGACGCTGTGGCACACCGAGCGGGTCGGCCGGCTGGACAAGACCTCCAACCAGTCGCTGCTGGGCGCCCTCGCCCGACTCGCCGACCCGGGGGACCCGCCGCGGGCGGTGTGGGCCCTGCTCGCCGCCGTCGTGCTGGTCGCCGTGGTGGCGCGGGCGGTGCGCGTGGCCCGGGCCGGCGACGACCTGGCGGGGGTCACCCTCACCGGGCTGGCCGCGTGCCTGGTCAGCCCGATCTCCTGGTCGCACCACTTCGTGTGGCTGGTGCCGGCGCTGGTGGTCCTGGTCGACGTCGCCGCGGGCGCCCCGGTCGCCCCCGGACGGTGGCCGGGCCGGTCGCGCGTCGTGGCCGGGACGCTGGCCGCCGTCCTCGCGCTGGTGCTGGCCTCCTCGGCGATCTGGTTCGCCGAGGCCCATCCGGGCCACCACCACGACGCCGGCGTGTGGGGGCTGCTGGTCGAGGACCTGTGGCTGCTGGTGACCCTCGTCGTGGTCGCGGTGCTCCCGGCCCGGGTCAGGTCCGCACGTGCCGCAGCGCGAACGACAGCGCCGTCTCCACCTGGCGGATCGTCTCCTCGATGACCAGCGACCCGTGGCCGGCGTCGAACCGGTACACCTCGTGCGGCGTCCCGAGGCGGTCGAGCTCGCCGAGGTAGTTCTCGATCTGCCGGATCGGGCAGCGCGGGTCGTTGGCCCCGGCGACGACGAGCACCGGTGCCCGCACCGCCTCGACGTAGGTGATGGGGGAGGACCGCACGTAGACCTCGCGCACCTCGTCGGGCGAGCCGCCGAACAGCGCGCGGTCGTAGGCCCGCAGCCCCTCCATCTCGTCCTCGTAGGCGGCCAGGTAGTCGGCCACCGGCACCTCGGCGATGCCCGCGGCCCAGCGCTCGGGCTGCGTGCCCAGCCCCAGCAGGGTGAGGAAGCCGCCCCACGACCCGCCGGTGAGCACCGCCCGCGCCGGGTCGAGGAACCCCTCGGCGACGAGCGCGTCGTACACCGCGGCGACGTCCTCGAGCTCGGTCAGCCCCGGCCGGCCGGTGAGCGCGTCCCGCCACGCGCTGCCGTAGCCGGTGGAGCCGCGGTAGTTGACGTGCACGACGGCGTACCCGGCGTCGACGTAGGCCGCGCGACGGGCGCGGTAGGAGTCGTCGTCGGCGGCCTCTGGACCGCCGTGGACGAGGAACGCCGTCGCGTACGGGGCCGGGCCGGCCGGCCGGACGACGAGCGCGTGCACGTCGCCTCCGGGGCCGGGCACCCAGCGGTCCTCCACCGGGTGGGCCGCCGGCGGCTCCTCGCCGGGCGCGGCGAGCACGACCGGACCGTCGGCCCGGCGGATCACCGGCGGGTGCTGCGCCGACGACCAGGCCAGCTCCACCGTGCCGTCCGGGCGGGCGGTGGCCCCGCGGACGACGCCCGGTGGGGTGTCCAGCCGCTCCAGCGTCCCGCTGGCGAGGTCGTAGCGGTACAGCTCGCTGCGGGCGGCGTGGTCGTGGCCGACCAGCAGCGCCGAGCCGTCGGGGTACCAGCCGGCCGTCACGTCGCCGGGCAGGTCGAGCGCGAGCTCGACCTCGGTGTCGGCCGCGACGTCCCAGACCAGCAGCTCCTCCCGGCCGCGCCGCTCGTGGCCCACGAGCAGCCGCCGGTCGCCCGGCAGCGGGGCGAACTCCAGGGCGTGCAGGCCGCGGCCCTCGCCGTCCCACTTCTCGGCGACCACCGCCGGCGCCTCCTCGGTGGTGGTGGCCGTCCGCAGCACCCGCAGCGCCGGGTAGCGCGGGTCGCCGTGCTCGGAGTGCGAGATCACCAGCAGCTCGTCGTCGAGGGTCAGGGCGTCGACCGAGGCGGGGTCCTCGTGCCGGTAGACCACCCGCGGGCTCCCCCCGGCGGGGACCAGCCACAGCTCGCTGCCGTCGTCGGTGGAGCGCCCGATCGCCACGAGGCCGGCGCCGATCTCCAGGCCGGCGGGGTAGGCCGGACCGACCTCGGGGACGGCGACCCGGTCGTCCCCGCCGGTGAAGGGCTGCACCATCCAGACGCCGAACTCGTCGCCGTCGGTGTCGGCGAACCACCAGATGGTCTCGCCGTCCGGGCTGATCGTGCTGATGAGCGTGCCGTTGGCCCGGTCGGTGACCTGGCGGTGCACGTCGGTCGTGCGGTCCCAGGCGTACTGCTCGACGACGCCGCTGACGTCGGAGGAGTACAGGCTGCGGTGCGGGGCGTGCAGCGCCCAGTCGGGCAGGCTGACCCGGGGGGCGCGGAAGCGGGCCTGCCAGCGGGCGGTGACGTCGGGCGGGAGAGCGGGGACGGCGGCGGGCTCGGCACTCACCCGGTCATCGTCCCCCGGCGCCGACACCGGCCGGGTACCCGGCCCGGCCGCCCCGCACGCCGCGGGCGGCCCGGTCGGCCAGCACCCGGGTGTGCTCGGCGGCGGCGTCGCGGACGTCACCGATGAGCAGCTCCAGCACGTCCTCCAGGGCGACGAGGCCCACGGTCCGCCGCTCGGCCACCACGCCACCGAGGTGGGCGCCCTGGGCCCGCATCTCCGCGAGGACCTCGGGCAGCTTGCTGCCCGCCGCCAGCGGCACCAGCGGGGTGACGTGCTCGTCGGGGATCGGCTCGTCGCGGCCCTGCGCCTCGATGCCCAGCACGTCCTTGACGTGGACGAAGCCCAGCAGCGCGCCGTCCTCGTCGCGCACCGGGTAGCGGCTGAAGCCGTGCTCGGCGACGACGGCCTCCAGCTGCCGGGGCGTGGTCGAGCGCGGCACCGTGACCACGGTGTCCATCGGCAGCAGGACGTCCTCGACGGTGTGCTGCTCGAAGGTCAGCGCGCCGGCGGCGAGCTCGCTGACCTCGCTGCCCAGGAGCCCCTCCCGCCGCGACTGGGTGATCATCGAGCGGATCTCGGTCTCGTCGAAGCTGGCCGCCACCTCGTCGGTGGGGGTGACCCCGAAGAGCCGCACGAAGGCGTTGGCGGTGGTGTTGAAGAACCAGATCACCGGCTTGAGCAGCCGGGAGAAGGTGGCCAGCGCCGGGCCGAGCGCCATCGCCGCGCGGTCGGGGCCAGCGATGGTGATGTTCTTGGGCACCATCTCGCCGAGCACCATGTGCAGCACGGTCACCAGCGACAGTGCGATGACCAGCGCGACCGGGTGCAGCAGCGCCTCGGGGACGCCGAGGGCCTCCATCGGCGCCTCGATGAGGTGGGCGACGGCGGGCTCGCCGACCGCGCCCAGGCCCAGCGAGCACAGCGTGATGCCCAGCTGCGCGCCGGCCATCATCTGCGAGACGTTGCGCATGGCGGCGAGGGTCTTGCGCGCCCGCGTGCTGCCGGCGTCGGCGCGCGGCTCGATCTGGTCGACCCGGGCGGAGACCAGCGCGAACTCCGCCGCGACGAAGAAGGCGTTGCCCAGCAGCAGGGCCACCAGGACCAGCAGGCTCACGGCGTCGCTCACGCCGCCGTCCTCTCCGCGCGGATGCGGGAGGCCGTGGCGCCCGCCGGCAGCACCACCGTCCGCTCGGCGCGCACCCGGGCGACCCGGCGGCCGTCGAGGGTCTCGACGGTGAGCCGCGCGCCGTCGAGCTCGACGGTGTCGCCGACCTCGGGCAGGCGCTGCAACCGCTCGGCGAGCCACCCGGCCAGCGTCTCGTAGCGGCCCTCGGGCACCGGGATGCCGGTGCGCTCCAGCACCTCGTCGGGGCGCAGCAGCCCGGAGAGCAGCCAGTGCCCGTCGCCGAGCCGCCGCAGCGTGCGCAGCGGCCGGTCGGTCTCGTCGGCGATCTCGCCGACCAGTTCCTCGACGATGTCCTCCAGGGTCACCACGCCGTGCGTCGCACCCCACTCGTCGACGACCAGGGCGATCTGCAGGCCCTGCTCGCGCAGCAGGTCCATCAGCCGCTCCAGCCGCAGCGACGACGGGACGGCGAGCACGGGGTCGGCCAGCTCCCCGGCCGTGCGGCGGGAGCGCTCGGCCTCGGGGACGGCGACCGCGCGCTTGACGTGCACCACCCCGGTGACCTCGTCGAGGTCCGAGCCGTACACGGGGAAGCGGGAGTTGCCCGACTCGGTGGCCGCGGCGATGACGTCGGCGGCGGTGGCGCTGGCCCGCAGCGTCCACAACCGGGTGCGCGGGGTCATGACGTCGGTGGCGTACTTCTGCCGCAGGCCCAGGGACCGCTCCAGCAGCCGGGCGGCGACGGGGGAGAGGTCGCCCTCCTCGGCCGAGCGGCGGGCGACGGCGGCCAGCTCGTCGGCGCCGCGGGCGGAGTCGAGCTCCTCGCGCGGCTCGAAGCCCAGCCGGCGCACGATCGCGTTGGCCAGCCGCTGCAGTGCGGCGACGACGACGCCGGTGACCGCGGTGAACGCCCGCATCCCCGGTGCGACGACCCGGGCGACGCCGAGCGGGTTGGCGATCGCGAGGTTCTTGGGCCCCAGCTCGCCGAGGAGCATCTGCAGGGTCGTGGCCAGCGCCAGGGCCAGGCCGTAGGCGACCGCGGTGGCCGCGCCGCCGGACAGGCCGACCAGCTCCAGCGGGCCGCGCAGCAGCTCACCCAGGGCCGGCTCGGCCAGGTAGCCGACGACCAGCGTGGTGAGGGTGATGCCCAGCTGGGCGGCCGACAGCTGGGTGGACAGCGACCGCAGCGCGGTGACCACACCTCCGGCTCCCGCGTCACCGGCCCGGGCGGCCTCCTCGGCGCGCCCCCGGTCCACGGTGGTGAGGGAGAACTCGGCGGCGACGAAGAAGCCGGTGAGTGCGGTCAGCACCACGGCGGCGAGGAGGAGCAACCACTCGGTCATCGGGCTGCCGGTGCCCGCCGGGGGACCTCCCCAACCGGAGACGGACGATCCCGGCCCCGGAACGGCTCAGGGGCCGCCTCTCGGCGGCCCCTGAGCGGTGGGTCGGGGTGACAGGATTTGAACCTGCGGCCTCGTCGTCCCGAACGACGCGCGCTACCAAGCTGCGCCACACCCCGCGGTGCCTGGTGAGTCTAACCGACGCCCGGCGGTGCCCCGTCAGGGCTCCCGGGCGGTGAGGGTCAGCAGCGTCGCCTCGGGCGGGCAGGCGAACCGGGCGGGGGCGTAGGGGCTGGTCCCGAGCCCGGCCGAGACGTGCAGCCAGGTGCCGGAGGGGCGGCCGGGAGCCGGCGGCGCCCAGCGGTGCAGCCAGCGGGCGCGCGCCCGGTCGATGCCGCAGTTGGTCACCAGCGCGCCGTAGAACGGCACCCGCAGCTGCCCGCCGTGGGTGTGCCCGCACAGCAGCAGGTCGTGGCCGTCGGCGGCGAACCGGTCGAGCACCCGCGGCTCGGGGGAGTGGGCCAGCCCGACCCGCAGGTCGGCGCTGCGGTCGGCGGGGCCCTCGACGAGGTCGTAGCGGTCCCGCCTGAGGTGGGAGTCGTCGACGCCGGCGAAGGAGATCCGCCGCCCGGCCACGGTCAGCTCGCCCCGGGCGTTGGTGAGGTCCAGCCAGCCGCGGGCGGTCATCCCGTCGCGCAGGTCGCGCCAGGGCAGCGGGTCGCCGTGCACCCGCTTGTGCTCGCGCTTGAAGTACTTCAGCGGGTTCTTCGGCCGCGGGGCGTAGTAGTCGTTGCTGGCCATGACGAACACCCCCGGCAGGTCCAGCAGCGGGTCCAGCGCGCGCAGCGTCGGCCCGACGGCGTCGGCCCCGGCCAGGTTGTCACCGGTGTCGACGACGAGGTCGGGTGCCAGCTCGGCCAGCCCGGCCACCCACGCCTGCTTGGACCGCTGCCCGGCGGTCATGTGCAGGTCCGACAGGTGCAGCACGCGCAGCGGCGCGGATCCGGGGGCCAGCACGGGGACCGCGAAGCGGCGCAGCGTCCAGCGGTTCCGCTCGTAGAGGGAGGCGTAGCCCAGCGTCGCGGTGCCCGCCGCGACGGCGGCCGAGGGCACGGTGTACCAGCGCACGGTCGCCGAGCCTACGGGCGCGGCCGGTGCGCCACCCGGCGCCGGGGGACGCGCCGGCCGTGCCAGGCTGGGGCGCGTGTCCGCCCTCAAGGACCGGCTCCGAGCCGACCTCACCAGTGCCATGAAGTCCCGCGACGAGCTGCGCACCGCGACGCTGCGCATGGTGCTCGCGGCGGTGAGCGCGGAGGAGGTCGCCGGCAAGGAGGCCCGGGAGCTCAGCGACGACGAGGTGCTCGCGGTGCTGCGGCGGGAGGCCAAGCGGCGCCGGGAGGCGGCCGAGGCGTTCGCCGGTGCCGGCCGCGCCGAGCAGGCCGACCGCGAGCGCGCGGAGGGCGAGGTCGTGGCCGGCTACCTGCCGGCGCAGCTGGAGGACGCCGATCTCGCCGCCCTGGTCGCCGACGTCATCACCCGCACCGGCGCGAGCGGGATGAGGGACATGGGCCGGGTGATGGGTGCGGCCAACGCCGCGGTCGCCGGCCGCGCCGAGGGCGGCCGCGTCGCCGCGGAGGTCCGCCGCCAGCTGGGCTGATGAAGGACCCCTCTGCCCCCCACCCCTCGCACGCTCGGGGCGGGACCCTGCAGGTGGCCCCGTCCAGGGGCCCGCCCTGAGCTCGCGAAGGGTGGGGAGGACGGGGTCCTTCCTCAGTTGCCGCGGCCTCCGCCGTTGCCGTTCCAGTTGCCGCGGCCCCCGCCGTTGCCGGTGCCCCCGCCGTTGCCGTTGCCGTTGGTGGTGCCGTTGCCCTGGTCGGCGGTGCCGGTCGTGCCGGTGCCGGTGGTGCCCGTGTCGGTGTCGTCGTCGGCGGTGGCCGGGGCCTGGTCCGCCGGGCTGCCCTGGCCCATCAGGGTCGGGTCGACCGGCGGGAAGGTCCCGGTGGGCTTGTCGGCGAGGTAGGGCGTCATCGCGTCGCGGAAGATCGTCGCCGGCATGTTGCCGCCGTAGCCGCCGACGTCCTGCTGGGTCTTGGGGTTGAACACCATGACGCTGACCGCGTACTCGGGCATGACGCCGACGAAGGCCACGGAGTCCCGGCCCTGCGAGGTGCCGGTCTTGCCGGCGATCTGGTGGCCCGGGATGGCCGCCCGGGTGCCGGTGCCGATGGGGCTGGCGACGTCGCCGATGAGGATGTTGGCCAGCGTGTTGGCGATGCCGGGCGGGATCGCGTTCTCCGTGCAGTTGTCACCGGTCACCAGCGGCTGGCCGTCGTCGCCGGTGAGCGGCTCGCCGTCGCGGTCGAGCACCTGCGTGACCGGGACCGGGTCGCACCGGGTGCCCTGCGCGCCGAGGGTGGCGTAGGCGTTGGCGAGGTCCAGCGGGCTGGTGGCCTCCGCGCCGAGGGTGAACGACCCCCGGTTCTCCGCGATGATCTGGTCGGCCGGGGTCTGGTTGGGCTGGCCGAACCCCATGCCCATCCGCTCGGCCATGCGCACCGGCCCCTCGACGCTGCCGAGCTGGTCCTCCAGCGCCACGAAGTAGGTGTTCGACGAACGGACCAGCGCCTCCACCATGTCGAGGGTGTCGGGGTAGTTCACGCTGGCGTTCTCGACGCTGTAGGGGGCGCTGCCGTTCTTGTAGACCCGCGAGGTGTACCGGCCGCCGGGCGTGCTGATCACGTGGCTGGCCGGGATGCCGGCCTCGAGCGCGGCCGCGGCGGTGAAGACCTTGTAGGTCGACCCGGCGCCCTTGCTGGCGACGGTGTTGAGGACCACGGACTCGCACTGGGGGTCGGAGCAGCCGTACTGACGGTTGACGCTCATGGCCAGCACGTGCCCGGTGCCCGGCGCGAGGGCGGTGAACATGCCGGCCAGCTGGTCGCCCATCGGCAGGGTGGTGAGCACCGCCTGGTCGCCGAGGGTCTGCAGCTGCGGGTCCAGCGTCGTCTGGACCGTCAGCCCGCCGTTGTCGAGCTGGTCCTGGCTGATGCCGAGCGTGCCGGTGAGGTAGTCGGCGACGAAGGCGCAGAAGAAGCCGCCGACCGTGGCGTCGATGCAGCCGTTGGGCGCGCTGGCGCCGGGGGCCACCTGCACCGGCTGGGCGGAGATCTCGGTGAGCTCGCCCTCGGTGATGTGGCCGAGGTCGTACATCCGCTGCAGCACCTGGTTGCGCCGGGTCTGCGCGTTGTCCGGGTTGGTGATCGGGTCGTCGTTGGCCGGGCTCTGCACCAGCCCGGCGAGCATGGCCGCCTGCGCCAGGTCGAGGTCGGCGGCGTCGACGCTGAAGTACCGCTGCGCGGCGGCCTGGATGCCGTAGGCGCCCTGGCCGAAGTACACGAGGTTGAGGTAACGGGTGAGGATCTCGTCCTTGGAGTAGGTCTCCTCCAGGGCGAGGGCCAGCCGCGCCTCGCGCAGCTTGCGGCCGATGTCCTGCTCGGTGGCCGCCTGCCGCTCCTCGGCGGTGTCGGCTGTCTCCAGCAGGGTCTGCTTGACCAGCTGCTGGGTCAGTGAGGAGCCGCCCTCCTGGACCGAGCCGGCGGCCACGTTGGTCACCGCGGCGCGCAGCGTGCCCTGCACGTCGAGGCCGTTGTGCTGGTAGAAGCGCGAGTCCTCGATGTCGACCAGCGCCTGCTTCATGACGTCGGCGATCTGGTCGGAGGCCACCACGGTGCGGTTGTTCGTGTAGAAGTTCGTGATCAGCGACCCGTCGGCGGCCAGCACGCGCGTGTTGCCCGCCGGGGTGGCGTCGGTGAGCTCCACCGGCAGCGCGTCGAGCAGCGAGGCGGAGTTGCGCGCGGCCAGGCCGGCGCCTCCGACGGCGGGCAGCGCCAGGCAGGCGACGAGGGCGCCGGCCAGGACGATCATGGCGGCGAGCTTGGCCAGCACCCTGGCGCGACTGGGAGTGGACATCACCGCCAATGTACGGCGGGCCGCTGCGCGGAGTGTCGACTCAGGCGCGGCGCGCGGGGAGCACGCGGGTGCGCGGCACGCCCGTCGGCGTGTCGCCGTCCGGCCCGGTCAGCGCCTCGCCCATCACCCGCAGGCCCTCGAGGTCGTGCACGTCGCCGGCCGCCGCGGGCACCGTCCGCATCGCCACCTCGGGGTGGGCGCTGGTGAACCGGTCGGCCAGCCGCTGCTCGCGGGCGGCCAGGGTCATGCGCTCGGCGTGCACCCGCAGCGCGCCGGCGGCCAGGGCCGTGGCCGCGTCGCCGTCGTCGACCGCCTCGGCGGCGGCCTCGGCGCGGGTGGCCGACAGCGCCGTGCTCGCCGGCGGGTGGGTGCGGTTGAGCACCAGCCCGGCCAGCGGCATCCCCTCCGCGGAGAGCCGGTCGACGAAGTAGGACGCCTCCCGCAGCGCGTCGGGCTCCGGCGTCGCGACGACGACGAACCAGGTGCCCGGGCGGCGCAGCAGCTCGTAGGTGGCCGTGGCCCGCTCGCGGAACCCGCCGAACATCGTGTCGAGCGCGGTGACGAAGGCGGAGATGTCGCGCAGCAGCTGCCCGCCGAGCACCTTGGAGATGATCCGGGTGAAGATCAGGAAGCCGGCGCTGGCCATCTTGAACCCGGCGCGGCCGCCGGCCCGCGCCGGCGCGGTGAGCAGCCGGATCATCGTGCCGTCGAGGAAGCGGCTCATCCGGTTCGGGGCGTCGAGGAAGTCCAGCGCCGACCGCGACGGCGGGGTGTCGACGACGATGAGGTCCCACTCGTCGTCGGCGCGCAGCTGCCCCAGCTTCTCCATCGCCATGTACTCCTGCGTGCCGGCGAAGGACGAGGAGAGGGTCTGGTAGAAGGGGTTGGCCAGGATCTGCTCGGCCCGCTCGGGGGTCGAGTGCGCCACGACGATGTCGTCGAACGTGCGCTTCATGTCCAGCATCATCGCGTGCAGCTCGCCGGGGACCCCCGGGACGTCGACCGGCCGCGGCTCGTTGCCCAGCTCAACCAGCCCGAGCGACTGGGCCAGCCTGCGGGCGGGGTCGATGGTGAGGACGACGACCCGGCGGCCGGCCTCCGCGGCGGCCAGCGCCAGCGCCGCCGACGTCGTGGTCTTGCCGACGCCGCCCGACCCGCAGCAGACGACGATCCGGGTGTCCGGGTCGGCGACCAGGGCCGCGAGGTCCAGGGGCGGGGCCAGCCGGTCGGCCGCCGGGCGCGCGGCGCGGGCCGGGCGCGACGCGGTGCCGGGCGTCTCCTCGGCCGCGCTCACGCCGCCACCTCGGCCCCGAGGTGCTCCTCGAGGCGGCCGGCGAGCTCGAACAGGCAGCCGAGGTCGATCGGCGCGGCCAGCAGCGGCAGCTCCACGGTCGGTCGGCCCAGGGACTCCACCCGGGCGCGCAGCGCGTCCTGGGCGGCCCACCGCCGCGCGTGCTCGACCGCCTCGGTGGCCAGCGCGTCGGCCAGGCCGTTGTCGGTGCGCAGTCCCGCTGCGGCCAGCCCCGGGGCGAGGTCGGCCCCGGTGAGCCGGCCGTCGGTGGCCCGGGCCAGGTCCGCGGCCGGCAGCACCGGCTCGGTGGCCATGTTGACCACCACCGAGCCCACCGGCAGGCCGACCTCGGTCAGCTCGGCGATGGCGTCGGCGGTCTCCTGCACCGGCATGTCCTCGAGCAGGGTGACCAGGTGCACCGCCGTCTGCGGGGAGCGCAGCACGGCCATGACGCCGTCGCTCTGCGTCTTGATCGGGCCCGAGCGGGCCAGGCCGGCCATCTCGCCCGTCACGTTGAGGAACCGGGTGATCCGCCCGGTCGGCGGGGCGTCGACGACGACGGCGTCGTAGACCGGCCGGCCGTCCTTGCGGCGGGTGACCGCCTCCTTGACCTTGCCGGTGATCAGCACGTCGCGCAGGCCGGGGGCGATCGTGGTGGCGAAGTCGACGGCACCCATCTTGCGCAGCGCCCGCCCGGCCCGCCGCAGGTTGTAGAACATCTCGAGGTACTCCAGCAGGGCCTCCTCGACGTCGATCGCGAGTGCCCGCAGCTCGCCGCCGCCGCGCGTGACCGCGACCCGCCGCTCCTCGTAGGGCAGCGGCGGGGTGTCGAAGAGCTGTGCGATGCCCTGGCGGCCCTCGCACTCGACCAGCAGGACGGTGCGTCCCTCGGCGGCCAGGGCGAGGGCCAGGGCGGCGGCGACGGTCGTCTTGCCGGTCCCGCCCTTGCCGGTCACGACGTGGCAGCGCACGGGGAGGGAGGAGGGGTTCACCTCCACCAGCCTAGGAGTCGCAGGACCCTCCTGCCCCTCACCGTCTGCAAGGTCACGGCGGGGCCCGGGACGGGGCCGTGGACCTGCGCTAGCGTCGTCCCCCATGAGCGAACCGGCCCGTCGCCGCTGGGAGTACGCGACCATCCCGCTGCTGATCCACAACACCAAGGCGATCCTCGACTCCTGGGGTGTCGACGGCTGGGAGCTGGTCACCGTCCTGCCGGGTCCGAACGGCGCCGGGCAGCCGGTCGCCTACCTCAAGCGCCCCGTCGACTGAGGGCCCGGCGATGACGCAGGCGCCGGGCGCCCCGGTGCAGAGCTGGAAGTCCCGGCTGGCCGAGCTCGGCATCCGGCTGCCCCCGGTGGCGGCGCCGGTAGCCTCCTACGTCCCGGCCGTGCGCAGCGGCCAGCTGGTCCTCACCTCCGGCCAGCTCCCCTTCGTCGACGGCGGCCTGCGGCGCACCGGCAAGGTCGGTGGCTCGGTCGACCCGGAGGACGCCGCCGCCGACGCCAAGCTGTGCGTGCTCAACGCCCTGGCCGCCGTCGACGAGCTGGTCGGCCTGGACGCGGTGGCCCGGGTGGTGCGGGTGGTCGGCTACGTCGCCAGCGCCGAGGGCTTCACCGGGCAGCCGCGGGTGGTCAACGGCGCCAGCGAGCTGCTCGGCAAGGTGTTCGGCGAGGCCGGCCGGCACGCCCGGAGCGCCATCGGCGTCGCCGAGCTGCCGCTGGGCGCCCCCGTCGAGGTCGAGCTGACCGTCGAGCTGCGGTGACGCCGATCCGCCCGGCGGCCACGGTCCTGCTCCTGCGCGACGGGGACGCCGGCCTGGAGGTCCACCTGCTGCGGCGCACGCGGGGCATGCCGTTCGCTGGCGGGATGACCGCTTATCCCGGCGGCGGGGTCGACCCGCGCGACGGCGACACCGACGTCGCCTGGTCGGGGCCGCCCCCGTCGGTCTGGGCCGGGTCGCTGGGCTGCGACGAGCGCGGTGCCCGGGAGCTGGTGTGCGCCGCCGTCCGCGAGACGTTCGAGGAGGCCGGCGTCCTGCTGGCCGGGTCCCCCGACGGGGCCGGCGTCGTCCCGGACGTCTCGGGCGAGGAGTGGGAGGCGCAGCGGCAGGCGCTGCTCACCCGGGAGCTGTCGCTGGCCGAGCTGCTCGCCGTCCGCGGGCTGGCGCTGCGCTCGGACCTGCTGCGGCCCTTCGCGCACTGGGTGACGCCGCCGCAGGAGACGCGGCGCTACGACACCCGCTTCTTCGTCGCCGCGCTGCCGGACGGGCAGGAGGCCCGCGACGTCTCCGGCGAGGCCGACGAGGCTAGCTGGCTCACCCCCGGGGCGGCGCTGGCCGAGATGCGGGCCGGCACCCGGCCGATGCTGCCGCCGACCGTCCACACCCTCGGTCAGCTCGCCGCGTTCCCCGACGTCGCCGCGGCCCTGGCCGGCAGCCCGCCCGAGCCGCTGTCACCGATCAGCCCCACCTTCGAGGAGACCCCCGACGGGCGCTGGGCGGTCCTGCCCGACGGCACCCGCATCCGCCTGGTCGTGCCGCTCCCCAGCTAGCCGTCCGGCCTCCCCGCAGGGGCCCGCCGCGAGCCTGCGAGGGGCGAGGGGTCCGTCAGCGCGCGCGGCGGCGCAGGCGGTCCTCGTCGAGGACGACGACCGACTTGCCCTGCAGCTGGATCCAGCCGCGGTGCACGAAGTCGGCCAGCGCCTTGTTCACCGTCTCGCGGGAGGCGCCCACCAGCTGGGCCAGCTCCTCCTGGGTGAGGTCGTGCTTGACGCGCAGGCCGTCGGCCTCGCGGCTGCCGAAGCGGTCGGCCATCTGCAGCAGCGCCTTGGCCACCCGGCCGGGGACGTCGGTGAAGATCAGGTCGGCCACCGAGTCGTTGGTGCGCCGCAGCCGGCGGGCCAGCACCCGCAGCAGCTGCTCGCCGATCTCGGGGTGGGCCTCGATCCAGGGGCGCAGCACCGACTGCGGCATCTTCGCCAGCCGGACGTCGGTCACCGCGGTCGCGCTGGCCGTGCGCGGCCCGGGGTCGAAGACCGACAGCTCGCCGAACTGGTCGGAGGGGCCCATGACGGCGAGCACGTTCTCCCGGCCGTCGGGGGCGCGGCGGGACAGCTTGATCTTGCCGCTGAGCACGATGTAGAGGCTGTCGCCGGGCTCGCCCTCGTTGAAGACGACCCGGCCGCGCGGCAGGGTGATCGTCTCCAGACGGTGGGCGACCGGGCCGACGGCCTCCTCCGAGAGCCCCTGGAAGATCCCGGACTGGGCCAGCACCTCGTCCACCACGCGTCTCTCCACCTCGTCACTCACGCTCGACCTGCGGGGCCGACGGCACCCGCGTCCACGGCGAGTCTAGGGGGCTGTGCCCGCCGTCACCCGTCCGGTCCGGCGGAGGACACCCCGGCGGGGTGAGCCGGCCCCCCTGCGGTGGGGGCCTGCCCGAGCTCGCAGCGGGTGAGCAGGGCGCTCCTGCAGCGGCCCGCCGCGAGCGGAGCGAGTGGTGGGGGGCAGGAGGGTCCTTCGTCAGACCAGCGGCTCGGTGCCGCGGCGCACGCGCGAGCGGCGCCGCCGGCGCCAGCGGGCCATGGCCCGGCGGATGCCCGAGGCGGCCAGCGTGTCGACCTCGCCCGGCGTCGCGGACTGGAGGAACTCGGCCACCTCGCGCGGCGAGGTCGGCCGGCGCAGCGGCTCCTCCACGCGCTCCATGATCAGCAGGAAGGCGATGACCATGGGCGGGAAGAGGATGACGATGAGCGCGACCACGTCCACCTCCGGTCCGGTCGCAGCGGGCCGGCTCTGCACGGACCCCTGTACGGCCATGGTGGCACGTGACCGGCGGTGTCGCTGGCGCCGCCTACCCTCGACCGCGTGTCCTCGCCGGCCCCCGTGCAGCCTCCAACGCGCCCCGCGGGGCGCCGCGCTCCCGCCCGCCGCCCGGCCGCCACGCCGTTCGACCCCGACGAGACGCCGCTGGCCCGCACCCGCCGCGCCCGCCGGATGGCGCGCGAGCTGGCCGTGCTCCACCCCGACGCGCACTGCGAGCTGGACTTCACCACGCCGCTGGAGCTGCTGGTCGCCACCGTGCTCTCGGCGCAGACCACCGACAAGACCGTGAACAAGGTCACCCCGCGGCTGTTCGCCCGCTACCCGGACGCGGCCGCCTACGCCGGCGCGGACCGCGCCGAGCTCGAGGAGATCCTCCGGCCCACCGGGTTCTTCCGCGCCAAGGCGAGCTCCGTGATCGGCCTGGGCCGGGCGCTGGTCGAGCGGTTCGACGGCGAGGTGCCCGGCCGGATGGCCGACCTGGTCACGCTGCCGGGGGTGGGCCGCAAGACGGCCAACGTCGTCCTGGGCAACGCCTTCGGCGTCCCCGGGCTGACCGTCGACACCCACTTCGGCCGGCTGGTCCGCCGCTTCGGCTGGACCGCCGAGGAGGACCCGGTCAAGGTGGAGGCCGAGGTCGCCGAGCTGGTCCCCAAGCGCGACTGGACGATGTTCAGCCACCGCGTGATCTTCCACGGCCGGCGCGTCTGCCACGCGAAGAAGGCCGCGTGCGGGGCCTGCGGGCTGGCGCGCTGGTGCCCGTCGTTCGGCATCGGCCCCACCGACCCCGAGGTGGCCGCGAAGCTGGTCACGACGCCCGCCGCGTCGGACACCGAGTGAGCGCCCGGGGACGGGCGGCCGCAGTGCCCCTCCTGGCCGGTGCGCTGCTGTCGTCCTGCACGGCGTCGACGGCCGGCGACGGCGGCAGCCCGCCGGCCGCCGCGCCGACCACCTTCAGCACGCCGCTGCAGGCCTGCCCCGAGCAGCCCGACGAGCCGGCGAGCGGCGCCGCGACCCTGCCGGCGGTGTCCCTGCCCTGTCCCGGCGGCGGCACCCTCGACCTGGGCCGCGCGCCCGGGGTGCCGACGGTGGTCAACCTGTGGGCCAGCTGGTGCGGCCCCTGCCGCGAGGAGCTGCCGCTGGTACAGCAGTTCGCCGACGCCGCGGCCGGCCGGGTGGACGTGGTCGGCGTCATCAGCAAGGACGGCGTCCCGCAGGCCGACTCCTTCGCCGGCGACGCCGGGGTCACCTTCCCCAGCGCCTACGACCGCGACGGCGAGCTGATGGACGCGCTGGGGGTCAACGTCCTGCCCTTCACCTACCTCGTCGACGCCGACGGCGCCCTGGTGTTCACCCAGGTCGGGCCCGTCACGTCGGTCGACGAGCTGCGCGCCCTGGTCGCCGAGCACCTCGGGGTGCAGCTGTGACCGGCGTCCTGCCCGGCGCCGACCTCACCGGCCTGCCCGCCCACGTGCGCCGGCTGCTCGAGTCCGGCCCCGACCTGCCGCTGCGCCACCGCATGCCGCGTCCCAGCGCCACCGCGCGCCGCTCGGCGGTGCTCGTCCTGTTCGGCGAGGGCCCGCGCGGCGCCGACGTCCTGCTCATCGAGAAGTCGCCGCGGCTGCGCACGCACGCCGGGCAGCCGGCCTTCCCCGGCGGCGGCGCCGACCCGGGCGAGGACTACCCGGTGGCCACCGCGCTGCGCGAGGCGCAGGAGGAGGCCGGCGTCGACCCGGCCGGCGTCCGCGTGCTGGCCACCCTGCCGGAGCTGTTCCTCGGCCCGTCGGACAACCTCGTCGTCCCCGTCGTCGCGTGGTGGGACGACCCGACCGAGGCGGTCGTCGGCGACCCGCGCGAGGTGGCCCGGGTGGCCCGGGTGCCGCTGGCCGAGCTCACCGACCCGGCCAACCGGTTCCGCGTGCGGCACCCCTCGGGCTACGTCGGCCCGGCGTTCGGGGTGGCCGGCATGGTCGTCTGGGGCTTCACCGCCGGGCTGCTCGACGCGGTGCTCGAGGCCGCCGGGCTGGCGCGGCCGTGGGACGCCGGCGACGTGCGCCCGCTGGAGGTCACCGGGACGCAGCCGGCGGCGGCGCCGGGCTCCCTGGACGAGGGCGGGGACGAGGACGCCGCCGCGCCGATGGTCGCCGACCCCGCACCCGACGGGGGTCCGGCGCGTACGGTTCCCCCGCGATGAGGGGGACGAGGGGACGGGCCGGGCGCGTCCCGGCACTGCTGGGCGGGGTGCTGCTGACCGCCGGCCTGCTGGCCGGCTGCGGCACGGGCGGCGGCGCGGACGGCGGCACGGGCGGCGGGGCCGGTGCCTCGGCGCAGCCGTCGGACCCGTCGGCGGGCACGGTGACCACCGCGCCCGACGGCGTCCAGGAGGTCACCATCGAGACCCCCGACGACTACGTGTTCGTGCCCGACGCCTTCACCGTCGCCCCGGGCCGGGTCCGGCTGACGGTGACCAGCACGGCCGAGCAGATGACCCACAACTTCCGCTTCCGCCCCGGGGCCGGCCCGGAGGAGATCGCCGAGGAGATCCCCATCCTCGCGCCGGGGGAGAGCCGCACCATCGAGTTCGAGGTCACCGCGAGCGGGGACCACCCCTTCGACTGCACCTTCCACGCGCAGCTCGGCCAGTCCGGCGTCATGACGGTCTCGGGCTGAACCGTGTCGCTGGTGGACCTCGTCCTCGTCCTCCTCGCCCTGGCCTTCGCCTTCTCCGGGTACCGCCAGGGCCTGGTGGTCTCGGCCACCTCCTTCCTCGGCTTCCTCGGCGGGGCGGTGCTCGGCGCGCAGCTGTCGGGCCCGGTCGCCGACCGCCTCGACGGCTCGGCGGTCACGCGCGTGTTCGCCGCGCTGGTCGTCGTGCTCGCCGGGGCGCTGCTCGGGCAGGTGCTGGCCGGCGCGGTCGGGCGGGCGGTGCGCCGGCGGGTCACCTGGCAGCCGGCCGAGGTGCTGGACTCGGTGGCCGGCGCCGTCGTCTCGGCGGTGGCCGTCCTGCTCGTGGCGTGGATGGTGGCCACCCCGCTGGCCAGCGCACCCTTCCCGCAGGTCGCCGGCCAGGTGCGCCAGTCGGCGCTGGTGCAGGTGGTCGACCGGGTGGTCCCCGACAGCGTGCGGGCGGTCTACGACTCGCTGCGCGAGGCGATCAACCGGCGCGGCCTGCCCGACGTCCTCGACCCGCTCACCCCCACCCAGGTGCGCGACGTCCCGGTGCCGGACCAGGCGCTGCTGAACAGCCCCGTCGTCGGCCGGGTGACCGGCTCGGTGGTGAAGATCCGCGGGGTCGCGCCGTCGTGCTCCCGGCAGATCGACGGGTCGGGTTTCGTCTACGCCGACGACCGGGTGATGACCAACGCGCACGTGCTGGCCGGCGTCACCGACCCGGTGGTCCTGGCCGAGGGGCAGGAGTACCCCGCGACACCGGTCTACGTCGACGAGGAGGTCGACGTCGCGGTGCTCGCCGTCCCGGGCCTGCCGCAGGTGCCGCTGCAGTTCGTCGGGCAGCCCGCGGGCACCGGCGACGACGCGATCATCATGGGCTACCCGGGTGGCGGGGACCTGTTCGTCGGCCCGGCCCGGGTGCGCGACCGCGGCGAGATCAGCGGACCCGACTTCCGCAACGCCCGCACCGTCGAGCGCGAGGTGTACGCGCTCTACGGCGAGGTGCGGGCGGGCAACTCCGGCGGGCCGCTGTTCGACCCCGGCGGCCAGGTCCTCGGCGTCGTGTTCGCCTCGGCCATCGACGACCCGTCCACCGGCTACGCGCTGACCGCCGAGCAGGTCGCCCCCGCGGCCCGCGAGGGCGCGGCGAGCACCGCACCGGTCGACACCGGCGCCTGCGAATGACAGCCCCCGTGCAGGGGCCCGCCGCGAGCGTGCGAGCGGTGGGGGCAAGGGGGTCCTTCCTCAGGCGGCCGCCCAGGCGGTGATCGCCGCGCTGACCTCGGCGGCGGCCTCCTCGGGCGGGAAGTGGCCGATGCCGGGCAGCTCCCGCCACTCGTAGGCCCCGGCGACGTAGCGGCCCGAGCCGCGGGCGGTGCCGGGCAGCACGAGGGGGTCGGCGGTGCCGTGCAGCTGCAGGGTGGGTGCGGTGACCGGGGCGGACATGCGGCGGGCGTAGCGCAGCCCGTCGGGACGCAGCTGCGAGCGGCCGGCCCAGCGGAAGTACTCCATCGACCCGTAGGCGGCCTGCGGGATCCGCGCCGCCGACCGGTAGCGCTCGACCGCCTCGGCGAAGTCGGCGGTGTGCGTCCACGCCTGCCCGGTCCAGCGGCGCAGGAAGTCGGCGACCGGGTCGTCGTCGGCGCGGGTCAGCCGCCGCTCGGGCAGCCGCGGGACCTGGAAGCCGACGACGTGCCGCAGCGCGTGGCGCTGCTCGCGGTCGGCCAGCCCGGCGCGCAGCAGCCGGGGGTGCGCCATCGAGAGGACGACGAGACGGCGCACGCTGCGCGGGTGCAGCGCGGCCATCGTCCAGGCGACCAGGCCGCCCCAGTCGTGCCCGACGACGACGGCGTCGCGCTCACCGAGGGCGCGGACCAGCGCCGCGGCGTCGCTGGCCGCGGTCGGCAGGTCGTAGCCGCGCGGCGGCTTGTCGCTGGCGCCGTAACCGCGCAGGTCGGGCGCGACGGCACGGAACCCGGCCTCGGCCAGGGCGGGCAGCTGCGCACGCCAGGTCCACCAGAACTGCGGGAAGCCGTGCAGGAGCAGCACCAGCGGGCCCTCGCCGGCCTCGGCCAGGTGCAGCCGGACGCCGTTGGCCGAGGCGTCGCGGTGCACCCAGGGGCCGGGCAGCAGGACGCTGGTGGCGTCGGGCCGCTCGTCGGCGGGGACGGTCGCCGGACCGCGCCCGCCCCGGCCGGTGGGCGCCGGCCGGGCGGTCCCGGCGCTCAGACCAGGTACGTGTCGGGGTCGCGCCGCTCGACGCGGCCGTTGTTCACGGTCGGCAGGGCGCGGCGACGCTGACCGGGCGCCTCGCGGTGCATGACCTCGGGCAGCTCGCGCAGCGACTCCATCGTCCGCTCGGGCTTGTCGATCTTCTTGACCATCCGCAGCCCGATCAGCCCGGCGATGCCCGCGACGACCAGCAGGAGGACGGTGACGATCAGGTAGGACACCCAGCGGGGCAGCCCCAGCCAGGTCAGGAACTCCGCCAGCGTGACGAACAGGTAGATGCCGGCGAAGGCGAGCAGGACGCCGGCCACGGCGAACAGGCCGACGCTGACCCCGGCCTTCTTCGCCGAGCGGCTGATCTCGGCCTTGGCCAGCTCGATCTCCGAGCGGATGAGCGTGGAGACGTCGGCCATGGCGCTCTGCACCAGTGCCCCGACGCTCGGGTCGTCGGTGCCGGCGGACCGCCCGGCCGACGAGGTGGACGACACGCTGTGGGCCACGGGGGCTCCTCCCAGGTCGGGCTCGGCAGACGCCGCCCGGAGGCGGCCTCCCGTGATCGTCCCTCATGACCGCCGCGCCCGCGCCCCGGCGTCCCCCGCGCGAGCTGCGCGGAGGACGCCGGGCGCCCGGGGGACGGCCCCTGCAGGGGTCCTTGGTTCAGTCCTCCGAGGAGGAGTTGGCCGGCAGCTTGTCCTTGATGAGGTTCATCACCGACGAGTCGGTGAGGGTCGTGACGTCGCCGAGCTCGCGGTTCTCGGCGATGTCCCGCAGCAGGCGGCGCATGATCTTGCCCGAGCGGGTCTTGGGCAGCTCCTGCACGACCATGATCTGGCGCGGCTTGGCGATCGGGCCGATGTCCTTGGCCACGTGGGTCCGCAGCTGCTGCACCAGCTCGTCGCCGGAGTCCTCGGCGTTGCCGCGGAGGATGACGAAGGCGACGATGCCCTGCCCGGTGGTCGGGTCGCTGGCGCCCACGACCGCGGCCTCGGCGACCGTCGGGTGCGCGACCAGCGAGGACTCGACCTCGGTGGTGGAGATGCGGTGCCCGGAGACGTTCATGACGTCGTCCACGCGGCCGAGCAGCCAGATGTCGCCGTCGGCGTCCTTCTTGGCGCCGTCCCCGGCGAAGTAGACCTCCTTGCCGAACCGCGACCAGTAGGTGTCGACGTAGCGGTCGTCGTCGCCCCAGATGGTGCGCAGCATCGACGGCCACGGCTCGGTGAGCACCAGCAGACCGGTGGTGTCGTCGCCGAGCTCGTTGCCCTCGTCGTCGACGACCTTGACCGAGGTGCCGGGGAAGGGCGTCTGCGCCGAGCCGGGCTTGAGGCTCGTCACCCCGGGCAGCGGGTTGATCATGTGCGCGCCGGTCTCGGTCTGCCACCAGGTGTCCACGATCGGGCAGCGGCCGCCGCCGATGTGCTCGTGGTACCACAGCCACGCCTCGGGGTTGATCGGCTCACCGACCGAGCCGAGGACCCGCAGCGAGGACAGGTCGAAGTTCGCCGGGATGTCCTCGCCCCACTTCATGAAGGTCCGGATCACCGTGGGCGCGGTGTAGAGGATCGTGACCTTGTACTTCTCGATGAGCTCGAACCAGCGGCCGCGGTGCGGGGTCTCCGGCGTCCCCTCGTACATGATCGAGGTGGCCCGGTTGGCCAGCGGCCCGTAGACGATGTAGCTGTGGCCGGTGACCCAGCCGATGTCGGCCGAGGTCCAGAAGACGTCGCTGTCGGCCTTGAGGTCGAAGGACGCCCAGTGCGAGTACGCGACCTGGGTGAGGTAGCCGCCGGAGGTGTGCAGGATCCCCTTGGGCGAGGCCGTCGTCCCCGACGTGTACATGATGTAGAGCGGGTGCTCGGCGTCGAACGCCTCGGGCGTGTGCTCGGTCGACTGCCGGTCGACGACGTCGTGCCACCACAGGTCGCGGCCCTCGGTCCACTCGACGTCCTGCTCGGTGCGCCGGACCACCAGCACGTTGCGGACGCTCCCGGTGCGGCCGACCGCGTCGTCGACCGCGGGCTTGAGCGCGCTGGGCGCCCCGCGCCGGTAGCCGCCGTCGGAGGTGATGACCAGGACGGCGCCGGAGTCGGTGATCCGGCTGGCCAGCGCGTCGGCGGAGAAGCCGCCGAAGACCACCATGTGGACGGCGCCGATGCGGGCGCAGGCCAGCATCGCCACGACCGCCTCGGGGATCATCGGCATGTAGATGGCCACCCGGTCGCCGGTCTGCGCGCCGAGCTCGAGCAGGGCGTTGGCGGCGCGGCAGACGTCGTCCTTGAGCTGGGCGTAGGTGATGGTGCGGGTGTCGCCCGGCTCGCCCTCCCAGTGGTAGGCGACCTGCTCGCCGTGGCCGTCCTCGACGTGCCGGTCGACGCAGTTGTAGGCGACGTTGAGCTTCCCGCCGACGAACCACTTCGCGAAGGGCGGGTTGGTCCAGTCCAGGACCTCGTCCCACTTCTGCGCCCAGGTCAGCCGCTCGGCCTGCTCCGCCCAGAAGCCCAGCCGGTCCTGCGCCGCGCGCTCGTAGACGTCGGGACCGACGTTCGCCTGGGCGGTCAGCTGCTCCGGCGCCGGGAAGCGGCGACCCTCAGGCCCGCTCGTCTCGCTCACGTGGGGGCTCCCTCCGTATCGGGGTGGCGCGCCGCCCGGGATTCGGACGGCGTGGTCCACGACACACACCGTAGGGCCCAACCCGGTTGCGCGGAGAGCCCAGCCGCGACATCGCCGCGGCGGTGCGCAGACTGGGCCGGTGGACGGCGGACCCCAGGCGCTCGTGGCGGCCCGGGTGCCCGGTGCCGCCGGCCTGGGGCTGCTGCCGCCGCCGTCGGCCCGGGCCCTGCCGGCCACGCTGCTCGCCGACCCCGCGTGGACGGCGCAGCGCGTGGCCGCGCTCGGCCGCCGGTACGAGAGCGACGACCGCCGCGTGCTGGCCACGGTCTGGTGGTACTCGGCGTCGGCGGTGCTGCTGACGCCGGTGACGGCCGGGCTGGCCACCGGCCGGCCGCTGTCGGCACGGCTGGCCGACACGACCCTGTACGAGCTGCCCGGCGGACCGCTGGTGGCCGGGGTGTCCGCGGCGCCGGCGGGCCCGGACCCGGCGGGGGAGCTGCGGGAGGCGCTCGGTGCGGCGGTCGCCGCGGTGGCCGGCGCGGGCGGTGTGCGCGAGCGGCCGCTGTGGGCGGTGGCCACCGACTCGCTGGCGGGGCGGCTGCTGGCGGTGGGGCGCGCCCTGCGCGCGGTGGACGCCGTCACCGCGCTGGCCGGCCCGGTGGCCGCGGCCGTGGGTGCCCCGCTGCCGGCGCCGCGCTACACCGACGTCGCCGGCGTCCGGTTCGTGCGCCGAGCCTCCTGCTGCCTGCTGTACCGGCTGCCGCACGAGCCGATGTGCACGGCCTGCCCGGGCCGGCCGCCCGCGCACCGGCAGGTCCTGCTGGAGGACGCCGCCGGCCTGTGGTGACGGCGGGCCGGCTCAGCGGGCCAGCGCGCGACCGATCGCGGCGCGCAGGTCCTCGACGCCCTCGCCGGTGACCGCCGAGACCGGCACCGCGGTCGGGTGGGCGGCGCACAGCGCGGCGACCCGCTCCGCCGGTGCGACGTCGGTCTTGTCGAGGGCCAGCAGCTCGGGGCGGTCGCGCGCGCCGATCCCGTACAGGACGCCGTGCACCGCCGTCACCTGGCTCACGGCGTCGGGTGCCGAGGCGTCGACCACGCGCAGTGCGCGGGCGAGAGGTCGCCGTCGGCGATGACCAGCGCGGCTCCGCGGTCGGCGACCAGGCCGGCCAGCTCGCCGACCTCGCCCGAGCCGAGGTAGGTCGCCGGGTCGGGGTGCTCGCGCCTGCACCATCCGGCCGACGACGTGCACGCCGTCGGTCCCGGCCAGTCGCGCCAGCTCGTCGAGCGGGTCGACGGCGCCCTCCCGCTCGGGACGCCCGCCGCCACCGGGCCGCGGGCCTCACGGCAGGAACAGCATCGAGTCGCCGTACTCGTGCCACAGGTACCCGCCGGACACCGCGGCGCGGTAGGCGGCGGCCACCAGGTCCGGCCCGGCGACGGCCTCCAGCAGCAGCAGGTGGCTGGCCTCGGGCGCGTGCAGGCCGGTGACCAGCCCGGTCACCGCCCGGGCCGGCCGGTCCGGGCCCAGCACGAGGTCGGTCCAGCCCTGCCCGGGGCGGGTGACCCCGTCGTCCCCGGTGACGGTCTCCAGCGCCCGGGTGACCGTGGTGCCCACCGCGACCACCCGCTGCCCGGCGGCCCGGGTGGCGGTCACCAGCCGCGCGGTGACCTCCGGGACGCGGTAGCGCTCGGGTGCCGGCGGCTCGTGCAGCTCCGGGCTGGAGACGCCGGCGTGCAGCACCAGCGGGACCACCGGGATCCCGCGGGCCACCAGCCGGACGAGCAGCCGGTCGGTGAACGGCCGCCCGGCGCTGGCGTTCTCGGCGCTGCCGGGTTCGGTGGCGTACACGTTCTGCGCCTCGTCGAGCCGCACGGGCGCCGACAGGTAGCCGTAGCGCACCGGCTGCCCGTGCTCGGCCAGGTAGGGCACGAGGGCGACGGCGGGCTCGGGCCGGGCCTCCCACAGCCGCGACGGGCGCGCCGGGTCGGGGAAGCCGGTGCGCAGCCGCAGCCGGACGCCGCCGGGCAGGGCGAGCTCCGTCCCGGGCTCCAGGCCGGTCTCGGGCCCGTCGTTGCCGGGACGGCGGACCTCGACCACCCAGGAGCCGTCGTCGAGCGGGGTGGACACGTGCAGCGGGACCAGCTGCCCGTCGGCGCGGCGGGCGTCGAGGCGGGCGGGCAGCGTGGCAGAGGTGTTGACCACCACGAGGTCGCCCGGGTCGAGCAGGTCGGGCAGGTCGGGAAAGCGGGCGTGGGTGAGGCTGCCGGGGCGGACGGCCAGGAGCCGGACGCCGTCGCGCGCCAGGCCGCGGTGCTCCGGCGGCGCGGGAGCCTCGCGGCCGGGCGGGAGGACGAAGGTGCTCACCGGGCTGCTCCGGCCGGGAGCAGTGCGGTCGCGCGGTACCGGCCGCTGGGCGGGGGGTCGTCGAGCAGCCGGAGGAACGCGGGGACGACGGTCTCCGGCTCCGGCAAGCCGTCGTCCTCGGGCGCGGCGGCGCGGTGCATGTCGGTGGCCATGTCGCCGGGGTCGACGGCGTACACCCGCAGCTCCGGGAGCTCGGCGGCGAGGACGGCGGTGAGCTGGTCCAGGGCGGCCTTGCTCGCGCCGTAGCCGCCCCAGCCGGGATAGGCCTCGACGGCGGCGTCGCTGCTGACGTCGACGACGACCCCGCCGGCCGCCTGCAGCGCCGGCAGCACGGCCTGGACCAGGGCGAGCGGCGCCACGGTGTTGACCGTGAGCACGTGCTCGAGCGCGGCCGGCGGCAGCTCGGCCAGCGGGGGCAGTGGCGTGGGGCCGAGGTCGCTGGCGTTGTTCACCAGCAGGTCGAGCCGGTCGCCGGCGGCCGCAGCCAGCGCGGCGCGGTGCGCGGGGTCGGCGACGTCCCCGGCGATCGTGGTGACCAGGTCGGGGGAGGGCAGGCCGGCGACGGCCGCGGCGAGCCGGTCGCCGTCCCGGCCGTCGACGACCAGGCGCCAGCCGCGTGCGCTCAAGGCGGTGGCGAGGGCCCGCCCGAGGCCGCGTGAGGCGCCGGTGAGGAGTGCGGTGCGAGGGGTCATGGCCGTAGGCTCTGACCTCAAGTGCACTTGAGGTCAAGGGGGCCGGGGATGGACGGGTTGCCGATCGGTGAGGTGGCCGCCCGGTCGGGGCTGGCGCCCTCGGCGCTGCGCCACTACGAGGCGCAGGGCCTGATCACCGCCACCCGTACGGCGGGGGGCGCGCGGCGCTTCCCGCGGTCGGTGCTGCGGCGGCTGGCCTTCGTGCGCGCGGCGCAGAACGTCGGGCTGACCCTGCCGGAGATCCGCGCCGCCCTGGACACCCTGCCGGAGGGGCGCACGCCCTCGGCCCGCGACTGGGCGCGCCTGTCGCAGGGCTGGCGCGACCGGCTCGACGCGCAGATCCGGGCGCTCGAGCAGCTGCGCGACGGGCTGTCGTCGTGCATCGGCTGCGGCTGCCTGTCGCTGACGACATGCGCGCTGTCCAACCCCGGGGACGTCGCCGGCACGGAGGGCCCCGGCGCCCGGTGGCTGTCCCCCCTGCTGCGGCGGGTGCCGCCCTCGAGCAACGCAGGCTGACCGGCCGGAGCGACGCAGGCCGACCGGCCGGTACGCCTCGCGCGACCGGGCCCGGAGCGGGAGGATCCGGGACGGCGCCGTCCACCCCCTGACCGCCGGACGAGGAGAGCCGCATGACCCTCATGCCCGCCGCCTTCATCGGCCACGGCAACCCGATGAACGCCCTCGAGCACAACCGCTACACCGAGGCCTGGCGGGCCTTCGGGCGGGCGGTGCCGCGGCCGCGGGCGATCCTCGTCGTCTCGGCCCACTGGTACGTGCACGCCACGGCGGTGACCGCGATGCCCCGGCCGCGCACCATCCACGACTTCTTCGGCTTCCCGCCCGAGCTGTTCGACGTCAGCTACGACGTCCCGGGCCTCCCGGACCTGCACGAGCAGGTCGCCGACGTCGTCTCCCCGAGCTGGGTGGGCGCCGACCTCGACAGCTGGGGCATCGACCACGGCGCCTGGTCGGTGCTGCTGCACGCCTTTCCCGAGGCCGACATCCCGGTCGCGCAGCTGTCGATCAACGCGCTCAAGAGCCCCGACTACCACCTGCAGATGGGGGCGGCGCTCGCTCCGCTGCGCGAGGACGGCGTCCTGGTCATCGGCAGCGGCAACGTGGTGCACAACCTCGGCGGGGCCAGCCGGGCCATGCCCGACGCCGGCTTCGACTGGGCCCAGCGCTTCGACGAGCGGGCCAAGGAGCTGATGCTCTCCGACCCGGGGGGCATCGCGCGCCTGGACGGCCACCGCGACTTCGACCTGGCCGTTCCGACGCCCGACCACTTCCTGCCGCTGCTGTACGTGGCCGGGATGGCCGAGGCCACCGGGACGGCGGCGGAGGTGCTGGTCGACGGCTACGCCTACGGCTCCCTGTCGATGACCTCCTACACCGTCGGCATGCCGGCGCCCCAGCCCGACGGCAGCGGCTTCGCCGCGCCGCTCCCCGACGGCCTGCCACCGGACGGCGCCAACATCTGACGCCGCGGGCCGGGTCAGCCGGCCAGGGCGGTCCCGGCCAGGGCGGTCGCCCACTCGCGGACGGCGGCCGCGTTCGGGTGGAAGCCGTCCGCGGCGAAGTGGTCGGCACCGGACAGCGGGGGCGCCGGGGCGTGCCGGACCCCGGGACGCCGGGCGGCGAGGCGGTCGAGCTCGCGGTCCAGCGCCCGCGCGTGCCACCCGAGCACCCCGCGCAGCGGTTGCGGGAGCGTCGGGAAGGCGGCCAGGTCGGGCAGCCCGGCCAGGACCACGACGCCGTCCGGCGCGACCAGCGGCGCCAGCGCGTCGAGCAGCGCGGTGACGTCGCGGCGCCAGGCCGCCCGCGCGCGCAGCCGCAGGGTGTCGTTCACCCCGAGCTGGACCAGGACGACGTCGGCGACCGGCCCGGCCAGCGCCGGCACCAGCCGGGGGACCGCGCGCCCGGCCGTCGTCCCGGTGCGGGCCGCCAGCCGCCAGCGCACCTCCCGGCCGCTGCGGCCGGCCAGCGCGGCGGCGAAGCGCGCGGCCAGCGCGTCGTCCTGGGTGGCGACGCCCACGCCGGCGGCCGGGGACTCCCCGACGACCGCCACGGTCAGCGGCGGGCCGTCGCCGGCGGCGACGCCGCTGCGGGGCCCGGCCGCCTCGGGCAGCACGGGTGTGCGCCGGCGGACGCCGGTGCCCTGGACGGCCAGCACCGGCGCGAGCACGACGGCGGCGGGGCGGGTGGCGCGGACGGCGACGGCTCCCATGCGCCCGGACCGTAGACCTCAGGCGCCGAGGGCGACGACCTCCCCGACCACCCACACCGCGGGGGGCCGGATGCCCTCGTCGGCCAGCGTCCGCGCCAGGCCGGCCAGCGTCGTCCGCACCACCCGCTGCGTGGTCGTCGACCCGTCGGCGACCACGCCGACCGGGGTCTCGGGGGAGCGCCCGTGCTCGACCAGCGCCGCGGCGATCGCGCCCGCGGTGTCGACGCCCATGAGCACCACGATCGTGCCGCGCAGCCGCCCCAGCGCCGGCCAGTCGACCAGCGAGGCCGGGTGCCCGGGCGGCACGTGCCCGGAGACGACGACGAACTCGTGGGTCAGCCCGCGGTGGGTGACCGGGATGCCGGCCAGGCCGGGGACGCCGATCGCGCTGGTCACGCCGGGCACCACCTCGACCGGCACGCCCGCGGCGACGCACGCCTCGAGCTCCTCCATGCCGCGGCCGAAGACGAACGGGTCGCCGCCCTTGAGCCGCACCACCCGCTTGCCGGCCAGCGCGTGCTCGACCAGCAGGGCGTTGATCTGCTCCTGCGCCATCGACCGCCCGCGCGGCAGCTTGGAGGCGTCGATGACCTCGACCTCCGGGGGCAGCGAGGCCAGCAGCCCCTGCGGTGCCAGGTGGTCGGCCAGGACCACGTCGGCCTGCGCGACCGCCTGCTGCCCGCGGACGGTGATCAGCCCCGGGTCGCCCGGCCCGCCGCCGACCAGCACGACGCTGCCGGTCCGCCCGCCCTCGGGCTCGCGGGCGGCGCGGTCGCGGATGCTGCCGTCGGTGAGCCCGGCGACGACGGCGTCGCGCACGCCGACGGCCCGCTGCGGGTCGCCGCCGCCGTGGACGCCGACGACCAGGTCGCCCTGCCGGCCGACGGCGGGGGTCCAGACGCTGGAGGCCGAGCGGTCGTCGGCGCGGGCGCAGAAGACGTGCAGGCCCTCGGCCTCCTCGGCCACCGCCGCGTTGACGGCGGGGTCGTCGGTGGCCGCCACGGCGTACCAGGCGCCGTCGAGGTCGCCGGGCCGGTAGCGGCGGCGCACCCAGGTCAGCGAGCCGGGTTCGACCAGGGCCTCGAGCGCGGGGGTCACCTCGGGGCTGACCACGGTCACGCGGGCACGGGCCTCCAGCAGCCCGGCCACCCGGCGGTGGGCGACCTGGCCGCCGCCGACCACCACGACGCGGCGGTCGAGCAGGCGCAGGCCGACGGGGTAGACGACGCCGGACTGCGGGTCGACGGGCGTGGCGCTCAGCGGTGCTCCTCCGGGACGGCGGCCGGCAGCGACGTCGTCGTCGGCATCGGGACCAGGGTTTCCTCGGCCCCCAGGATCGCAGCGAGGTCCGCGGCGAACGCACGCGAGGTCGCCGGGTCGCGGACGGCCACCCGCAGGTGGTCGGGGGACAGGCCCGGGAAGGTGTCGCCGCGGCGGACGGCCCAGCCCCGCCCGCGCAGCGCCGCGCGCACCCGCTCGCCGTCCGGCACGCGCAGCAGCACGAACGACGACCGCGGCTCCCCGAGGACGGTCACCCCCCGCGGCAGGGCGGCCAGCAGCGCGGCGCGGTGCGCGGCCAGCTCCCGCGCCGCGGCGCCGGCCTCCGCGCGGGCGGCCGGCGCCGTGCAGGCGACCGCCGCGGCCAGCGCGGGCGTCGACAGCGGCCAGTGCGGCTGCGCGGCGGCGAGCGCGGCGACCAGCTCCCGCGGCCCCAGCACGTAGCCGACCCGCAGGCCGGCCAGCCCCCAGGTCTTGGTCAGGCTGCGCACGACCAGCAGGCCGGGCAGGTCGGTGCGGTGCGCCAGCGACGCGGGCTCGCCGGGGACGGTGTCGGCGAAGGCCTCGTCGACGACCAGCACGCGGCCGGGGCGGGCCAGCGCGGCGACGTCGTCCGCCGGGTGCAGCACCGACGTGGGGTTGGTCGGGTTGCCGAGGACGACGAGGTCGGCGTCCTCGGGGACCGCCCGCAGGCGGTAGTGCGGCGGCTCGAGCAGCAGCCGCTCGACCGGGTGGCCGGCCGCGCGCAGGGCGGCCTCGGGCTCGGTGAACGACGGGTGCACCACGACCGGGCGCCGGGGCGAGAGGGCCCGGGCGAGCAGCACGAACGCCTCGGCCGCGCCGGCGGTGAGCAGCACCTCGGCGGGGTCGCGGCCGTGCGCGGCGGCCACCGCGGCGCGCGCGGGGCCGGTGTCGGGGTAGGCGGCCACGTCGTCGAGGGCGCGGCGCAGCACGTGCCGCAGCCACGGCGGCGGGGTGCCGGCGCGGACGTTGACGGCGAGGTCGGTGAGGCCGGGCGCGAGGTCGAGGTCGCCGTGGTGGTCGAGGTCGCCGTGGTGGTCGAGGTCGCCGTCGGCGTGCGGGCCGGTCACGTGGCCACCGCGACGGTCACCCGGCCGTGCGCCGTCTTGCCCACCACCAGCCGCGCGCCGCCGAGCAGCGCCGCGGCCTCGGCCACCGAGGCGGTCCCCACGGCCGCGGCCACGCGGGCCGAGGGGGCGGGGACCTCGACTCCCGCGAGCGCGGCGGCGGGGTGCCCGGTCAGCGGCCAGCCGCGGGCCGCCGCCGCGGCGACGAGCCCGGGCTCGGCGGCGCGGGCGTCGAGGGTCGCCAGGCCGGTCACGCGGGCGCCGGGCGGCAGGACGGCGTCGACGGCGGCGAGCACCTCCTCGGCCCGCACCCCCGACACCGCCCCTACGCCGACGGTGACGTCCACGTCGGCACGCCGGGGAGCGCGGCCAGCAGGGCGGCGGCGTCGCGGGGGAGGGGCCCCTCGGGCAGCAGGCGCAGCGCCCGCAGCCGCGCACCGACCGTCAGGGTCCACGGCCGGTCGAGGCGGGCGCGGGCCAGCAGGCCGTCGTCGGCCAGGACGTCCTCGGGAGCGCCCTGCACCACCCGGCGGTCGACGACGACGGCCACCTCGTCGGCCCAGCGCAGGGCCAGGTCGACGTCGTGGGTGCTCATGACGACCGTCGAGCCGGACTCCTGCAGCCGGGCCAGCGCGGCCAGCGCCTCGGCGACGGCGGAGGGGTCCAGCCCCGCGGTCGGCTCGTCGAGCAGCAGCACGCACGGGCGCATCGCCACCGCGCCGGCGATGGCGACCCGCTTGCGCTCGCCGTAGGAGAGCTGGTGGGTGGGCCGGCCGGCCAGCGCGTCGACGGCGAGCAGCGCGAGCGCCTCGGCGACCCGCTCGCGGACCTCCTCCTCGGGCAGGCCGAGGTTGAGCGGGCCGAAGGAGACGTCCTGGGCCACCGAGGCGCTGAACAGCTGGTCGTCGGGGTCCTGCAGGACCAGCTGCACCTCCTGCCGGTGCGCCCGCAGGCCGCCGCGGGTGTGCCGCAGCAGCGCCCCGTCGACGGCGACCCCGCCGGCGTCGGGTCGCAGCGCGCCGGACAGGCAGCGCAGCAGCGTCGTCTTGCCCGAGCCGTTGGCGCCGAGCAGGGCCAGCCGGCGCCCGGCCGGGACGCTCAGCGAGGCGCCGTCCAGCACCCGGCGGCCGCGCTCGTAGCCGACGACCAGCCCCTCGGCGGTGAGGCTGCGGTGGCTCATGCCGCCAGCCCGACGGCCACCAGCGCGGCCAGGCCGGCGGCGGTGGCGGCGAGGAACGCGCGGGAGGAGGGGTGGGCCTCCGGCAGCACCCGCAGGCCGGTCTCCAGGCCGCGGCCGGCCAGGCCCTCCTGCAGGCGGCGGGCGCGGTCCCACGAGCGGGTGAGCACCGCGGCGGCCAGCGCTCCCGACGAGCGGTAGGAGCGGCGCACCGAGGAGTAGCCCATCCGGTTGGCCTGGGCCTCGCGGATGGTCGACAGGCTCTCCAGCAGCACGAACAGCATCCGGTAGGTCACGCCGGCGACCTCGACCACGGCCGCGGGGACGCGCAGCCGGTGCAGGGCGGTCAGCAGGTCGCTCACCGGCGTGGTGGTGGCCAGCAGCAGCACCGCGGCGCCGCCGGCGACCGCGTGCCCGACCAGCGAGCCGGCCCGGGCGGCGGCGTCCGGCGCCCAGCCGAGCCCGGCGCCGTCGAGGGAGACGACCGCGGTCAGCGCACCGACGGCGACGAAGGCCAGCGGCCAGCGCACGGCGCGGCCGAAGGTGCGGGCCGGCACCCGGGCCGGGCCGAGGGCGAGGACGACGGCGGCGGCGGCGACCAGCACGCTGCCCGGCCAGGCCGGCAGGACGAGCGCGCAGACCACCAGGCCGCCGCAGAGCAGCAGCTTGTCCAGCGGCGCGCGGGTGCGCCACGCGCTGGCCCAGGCGGCGTCGTCCACGGCCAGGCCGCTCACGCCGTCGCCCCCGTGGTCATCGGCACCCGGTCGCCGGCGCGCCCACGACGGACGACCACCCGGCGGTGATCACGGGGGAGGTGGGGGTCACGGGCGGCCGTCCTCCCGCGAGCGCTCGGCCTGCCGGCGGCCGCGCAGCCGGCCGAGCACGTAGCCGAGCACCCCGCCGCCGAGCGCGGCCTGCAGCGCGAACAGCCCCGACTCGACCTCCTGGGACGACGGCGAGAACACCGACTCGAACCACGGCCGGTAGCCCGACTCCTCGATGGCCGCGGCGGCCTGCCCGTCGGTGCCCGCGTACTCGGCCGAGCCGCCGTCGAGGAGCAGCGGGAGGGCGACCAGCGCCACCACCGCGACGACGAGCAGCGCGGTGACCAGGCGGCGGCGGGTCACGCGGCCTCCTCCGTCGGGGCCGGCTCGGGGCGCAGGACGCCGAGCCGCTCGAGCTCGGGGCGGGCGTTGACCGTGAGCACCCGGAACAGCAGGACCCCGAGCAGGCCCTCGGCCACCGCCAGCGGCACCTGGGTGACGGCGAAGACGCCGAGGAACTTCACCGCCGCGCCGGCGAACCCGCTGGACGCGTCGGGGAAGGCCAGCGCCAGCTGCAGCGACGTCGTGACGTAGGTGGCCAGGTCGGCCAGCGCCAGCGCGACGAAGACCCCCGGCAGCAGCCCCGCACCGAGCGCCCGCGCCAGCCGGTACGCCCCGTAGCCGGCCCAGGGCCCGACGACGGCGAACGCGAACGCGTTGGCGCCGAGCGTGGTGAGCCCGCCGTGGGCCAGCAGCAGCGCCTGGAAGAGCAGGACCACCGTGCCCAGCAGCGCCATCACCGGGGGCCGGAACAGCACCGCCCCGGCGCCGGTGCCCGTCGGGTGGCTGGAGCTCCCGGTGACCGAGGGCAGCTTGATCGCGCTGAGCACGAAGGTGAACGCGCCGGCCGCGCCGAGCAGCAGCGTGGACTCCGGGTGCTCGCGCACCTCCCGGGTCACCGCCCGCGCGCCGTGCACCACGAAGGGGGCGGCCGCGACCGTCCAGCCGATCGCGTGCGGCGCCGGCAGGAAGCCCTCAGCGATGTGCATGCCGTACCCCTTCCGGCACGGCCGCCGCGCAGGCGGCCACGAACCGTTCGGCCAGGGCCGGGGACCCCGCCCAGTGCAGGTGCAGGTAGGAGGCGTGCACCGAGCCGGAGACGAACCCCTCGGGGCCGGCCGCCGACCACTGCCAGGCCGGCGTCGCGCCGGCGCCGGGCAGCGCGTGCGTGCGGTGGAACTCGTGGCCGCGCACCCGGGTGCCGGCCGGGGCCAGCACGCTGCCGGTGACGGCGACCGCCTCGCGGTAGCCCAGGGTCAGCCGCGGGGACATCGCCGTCGCGACGTCGAGGACGCCGCACATCGGGTGCCCGTCGAGCTCGCGGGCGAGGTAGAGCAGCCCGGCGCACTCGGCCGCGACCGGCCCGCCGCGGGCGGCGAGCGCGGCGACGTCGGCGCGCAGCGTCCCGTTGGCCGACAGCGCCTCGGCGTGCACCTCGGGGAACCCGCCGCCCACCACCAGCCCGGCGGTGCCCTCGGGCAGCGCCTCGTCGCGCAGCGGGTCGACGGTCACCACCTCGGCGCCGGCCGCGGCCAGCAGCTCGGCGTTCTCCGCGTAGCCGAAGGTGAAGGCCGCACCGCCGGCGACGGCGACCCGCGGCCGGCCGGGGACGGCGGTGACCTCGGCGGCGGGGTCCCACGCCGGGGCGTCGAGGTCGGGGGCGGTGCGGGCCAGTCGCAGGACGGCGTCGAGGTCGACGGCGCCGGCCACGACCTCGCCCAGCCGCCGCACGGTGGCCAGCGCCTCGGCCGACCGCTCGGCGGCCGGCACCAGCCCGAGGTGGCGCGACGGCGTGCCCAGCTCGGCGAGGCGCCGGACCGCGCCGAGCACCGGCACCCCCGAGGCCCCCAGCGCGTCGCGGAGGATCTCCTCATGCCGGTCGCTGCCGACCCGGTTGAGCACCACGCCGCCCAGCCGCACGGTCGGGTCGTAGGTGGCGAACCCGTGCACCAGCGCGGCGACGCTCTGCGCCTGCGCGCTCGCGTCGACGACCAGGACGACCGGCGCCCGCAGCAGCCGCGCGACGTGCGCGGTGGAGGCGAACCCCGGTTCCAGGCCCGGCCGGGTGGCGCCGTCGAACAGGCCCATGACCCCCTCGACGACGGCGACGTCGGCACCGCGGGCCCCGTGCAGGAACAGCGGGACGATCCGCTCCTCGCCGGCCAGCACCGGGTCGAGGTTGCGACCGGGACGCCCGGCGGCCAGGCCGGTGTAGCCGGGGTCGATGTAGTCGGGGCCGACCTTGTGCGGGGAGACCGTGAGCCCGCGGGCGGTCAGGGCGGCCACCAGCCCGGTGGCCACCGACGTCTTGCCCGCGTTGCTGCTCGGGGCCGCGACGACCACGCGCGGGGTGCTCACCACTCGATCCCCCGCTGGCCCTTCTGGCCGGCGTCCATGGGGTGCTTGACCTTGGTCATCTCCACGACCAGGTCCGCGGCGGCGACCAGGGCCGGCGGGGCGTCCCGGCCGGTGACGACGACGTGCTGGGTGCCCGGCCGGTCCGCCAGCGTCTCGACGACGTCGTCGACGTCCACCCAGCCCCACTTCAGCGGGTAGGTGAACTCGTCGAGCACGTAGAACCGGTGCGCCTCGGCGGCGAGGTCACGCTTGATCTGCGCCCAGCCCTCGGCGGCGTCGGCGGCGTGGTCGACCTCGGTGCCCTGCCGGCGCGACCAGCTCCAGCCCGAGCCCATCTTGTGCCAGACCACCGGCCCGCCCTCACCGGTCTGCTCGTGCAGCCGGCCCAGCGCGGTGAGCGCGTTCTCCTCGCCCACCTTCCACTTGGCGCTCTTGACGAACTGGTAGACCGCGATCGACCAGCCCTGGTTCCACGCCCGCATCGCCATGCCGAACGCGGCGGTGGACTTGCCCTTCATCTCGCCGGTGTGCACCGCCAGCAGCGGCCGGTTGCGGCGCTGCCGGGTGGTCAGCCCGTCCTGCGGGGGAACGGCGACCTGCCCCTGCGGCACCGTCAGGCCGCCGCTCGGACGGCGCGGACGGTGCCGGCGAGCGTCTCGGCGGCCAGCTCCTCCAGCCGCAGGGTCTGCGCCCCGAGGTGGCTGCCGAGGACCCCGGCCAGCCCGAGGCGCACCGGCCCGGACTCGCAGTCGACGACGACCGCCGCCGTCCCCTCCCCGGCCAGCCGCCGGGCGGCCGTGTGGGCCGCGCCGAGAGCGTCGGAGCCGCGGGCGCCGGTGGCCCGGCCGTCGGTGACCACGACGAGCAGCGCCCGCCGCTGCGGGTCGCGCACCCGCTCGACCCGCAGCACCTCGGCGGCACGCCGCAGGCCGGCCGCCAGCGGCGTCCGCCCCCCGGTGGGCAGCGTGCGCAGCCGGGCCGCGGCCGCCTCGACCGACCAGGTGGGCGGCAGCGCGAGCTCGGCGTCGCCGCCGCGGAAGGTGACCAGCCCGACCTTGTCGCGGCGCTGGTAGGCGTCGAGCAGCAGGGAGAGGACGGCGCCCTTCACCGCGCCCATCCGCGAGCGCGAGCCCATCGAGCCGCTGGCGTCGACGACGAACAGCACGAGGTTGCCCTCGCGACCCTCCAGGGTGGCCTGGCGCAGGTCCTCGCGGGCGACCCGCAGACCCGGGCCGGTGCGCCCGCGCGCGACCTGGTGCGGCGCGGCGGCGAGCACGGTGTCGGCCAGGTGCAGCCGGGTCACCGGTCCGGACGGGCGGACCGACCCCACCACCCGGCCGCGCTCGGCCCGCGCCTTCGACCGGCGTCCGGCCGCGCCCGCGCCGACGCCGGGCACCTCGAGCCGCCGCGCGCGGAACGGGTCGGCCGGCGCGACCGCCGCCCGCTCGGACGCCGGCGCCCCGCCCTGCCCGCCGTCGGTCTCGCCCTCGCCGGGCGAAGGAGGCTCTCCCCCTGTCTCGGGCGCCGATCCGTGCCTGTCGCTTCCCGTGCCTGCCTCACCGGGCGGGGGAGCGCCGCCGTCGCCGGGGCCGTCCGGGGGCGGGGGCGGGTCGTCGTCGGGGCGGGAGTCCTCCAGCGCCTGCTCGAGGGTCTCGTCGTCCAGGCCCGGGGTGTCGAAGGGGTCGCGCCGGCGGCGGTGGGGGAGGGCCAGGCGGGCGGCCACGCGGACGTCGTCCTCGGTGACCTCGTCGCGGCCGCACCACGCGGCGTGCGCGATCGCGGCGCGGGCGGTGACCAGGTCGGCGCGCAGCCCGTCGACGTCGAAGGCGGCGCAGACGGCGGTCACCTGGCGCAGCGCGTCGTCGGAGAGGACGACGTGCGGCAGCCGGGCGCGGGCGTCGGCGATGCGGCGCGCCAGCCCGGCCTCCTCGTCGGCCCAGGACGCCGCGAACCCGGCCGGGTCGGCGTCGTGGGCGAACCGGCGGCGCACGACCTCGGCGCGCTCGGCCGGGTCGCGGGGCGCGGCGACCTCGACGGTGAGCCCGAAGCGGTCGAGCAGCTGGGGGCGCAGCTCGCCCTCCTCGGGGTTCATCGTCCCGACCAGCAGGAACCGCGCCGCGTGCCGCACCGAGACGCCCTCCCGCTCGACGTAGGCGGTGCCCAGCGCGGCGGCGTCCAGCAGCAGGTCGACGAGGTGGTCGTGCAGCAGGTTGACCTCGTCGACGTAGAGCACCCCGCGGTGCGCGGCGGCCAGCAGCCCCGGCTCGAACGCCTTCACGCCCTCGGTGAGCGCCCGCTCGAGGTCCAGCGAGCCGACGACGCGGTCCTCCGAGGCGCCCACCGGCAGCTCCACCAGCCGCGCCGGACGCGTCTGCCCGGGGACGCCCATGTCGTGGGGCCCGTCCGGGCAGGCCGGGTCCGGGGCGGCGGGGTCGCAGGCGAACCGGCAGCCGGCGACGACGGTCACCGGGGGGAGGACGGCGGCCAGCGCGCGCACCGTCGTCGACTTCGCCGTGCCCTTCTCGCCGCGGACGAGCACGCCCCCGATGGCCGGCGAGACGGCGTTGAGCAGCAGGGCCAGCCGCATGTCGTCCATGCCGACGACGGCGCCGAAGGGATACGTCATGCGGGGGCACGGGTCCTCTCCCCGGGTGTCCACGCCCGGAGGTGGCAGGAGGCGACGGCGGGAGTTCCTGACTCCCCGGCGGCTGCCGGGTCACAGTGGCGGGACCGCGCCGGAGTCGCACCGGGCTTCCTCCACTGCCGTCGCTGTGGCGGCGCCCATGGAACCACGCCGGAGCGCCGCGCCGACAGACCGGGCCGCTGACTTGACGGATCGGAAAGCTACGGGCCAGGCTTTCCGCCATGGAAAGCAACGAGGTCTCCGACCGTGCTGCCGCCGCGGCCGAGCTGGCCGCCCTGCGGTCCCAGCGGGCCGCGCTGGCCGAGCGCGCGACACAGCCGTGGTGGTACGACGCCCTGCTGGGCCTGCTGCTGTTCGGGTTCATCGCCTCCTACTCGGTGCACGACAACTGGGTGACGCTCGCCGCCGTCGCGGTCTTCCTGCTGTGCCTGCGCGGGATGATGACGCTGTACCGCCGGCTCACCGGGTTCTGGGTGGACGGGTTCCGGCGGGGCCCGACACGACGGGCGGTCGTCGTCTGGGTCGTCGTGGCCCTCACGGTGCTGGGGACCGGCTTCGCCGCCGAGGAGCGCTGGCGCGGCGCGATGGTCGTCGCGGGTGCCGTGCTCGGCGTCGCCGTGGTCCTGGTCAGCCGCTGGTGGACGCGGATCTACGTCGCCGAGCTGCGCGGGCAGTCGTGACCGCGGTCGCGCCGCGCTTCGACGCGGTCATCCACCCGCCGCCCCGGCTGCAGATCTGCGGGCTGCTCGCCGCCGTCGACACGATGGAGTTCGCCGCCGTCCGCGACCAGGTCGGCGTGAGCGACTCGGTGCTGTCCAAGCACGTGAAGCAGCTGGAGGAGGCCGGCTACGTCACGGTGCGCAAGGCCACCGTGGCCTCGCGCCAGCGGACCAGCCTGTCGCTGACCCGGGACGGGCGGCGGGCGTTCGACGCCCACGTCGCCGAGCTGCGCCGCATCGCCGGCGTGTGAGGGTGCCCCGGCCCGACCCGCGACGGCTCGCCGACGGCGCCCTCGTCCTCGCCGGTGCGGTCCTCGCCGGCTGGCTGCTCGACCGCCTCGGCGTCCCGTCGGGCGGGCTGTTCGGCGGGCTGCTCGCCGGGCTGGTGCGCGGCCTGGGCGGGCGCCGGCCGCTCGACGTGCCGCGGGCGGCGACGGCCGCGGCGCAGTCGGTCGTCGGCGTCTCGATCGGCTCGCTGGTCGACCCCGACACCCTCGCCGCGATCGCCGAGGAGTGGCTGCCGGTGCTGCTGGTCACCGTGGCCACCCTGCTGCTCACCGTCGCCGCCGGGCTGCTGCTGCGGCTGCAGCCGGGGATCAGCCCGGTGACCGGCGCGTTCGCGATGATCGCCGGCGGCGCGTCCGGCATCACCGCGATGGCCCGCGACCTCGGCGCCGACGACCGCATGGTCGCCGTCCTGCAGTACCTGCGGGTGCTGCTCATCGTCGTCGCGATGCCGGTGGTCGCGACGACGGTCTACGGGGCCGACCCCGCTGCCGGGGGCGCCGTCGTCGAGGTGACCGGGCCCGGCTGGCCGGCCGGGCTGCTGTTCACCGTCGCCTGCGCGGTGGCCGGCGGGTGGCTGGCCCGGCGGGTGCGGCTGCCGGTGCCGGCGCTGCTGGGCCCGCTGCTCCTCGCCGCCGCGGCCGACCTCGGCGGGCTCTCCGGCGGGACCGCCGTGCCCGGGCCGGTCGAGGCGGCGGCCTTCGTGCTCATCGGCCTGCAGGTGGGCCTGCGGTTCACCGTGGCCAGCCTGCGCACCATCGGCCGGGCGCTGCTGCCGGCGCTGGCGGTGATCGTCGGCCTCGTCGTCGCCTGTGCCGGGCTGGGCGTCGTCCTCTCGGCGGCCACCGGCGTGAGCGAGCTCGACGCCTACCTCGCGACCACCCCCGGCGGCCTCTACGCGGTGCTGGCGACGGCCACCGGCACGGGGGCCGACGCCACCTTCGTCCTCGCCGTCCAGGTGCTGCGGCTGTTCGTCATGCTGCTCAGCGCTCCGCTGGTGGCGCGACGTCTGGGGCGCCGGGAGGACTGATCCCGTCGTCCGGGCGCCTACCCTCGACCGGGTGAGCGCAGCCAGGAGGGGGAGCGACCTGTCCGACGTCGAGCCGTCCGGGGTGCCCGAGCGAGTGGGCCAGGAGGACGCCGAGGACACCGTGCTGCTCTTCGTGGGCGGCCCGCTCGACGGGCGGGTCGAGGTCCGCGCCGCCCGCCACGGCGACCCGCTGCCCACGGTCACCCACGTGCACCTGCACGACGGCCCCAAGGTCGTCTCCCGCTACGACCTGCACCCGCTGCCCGGGCAGACGGGGGTCTACCACCTGCGCCCGCCGGTGCGGCAGGTGGCGCGCGACGAGCCCGTGACCGACTGACGGGCGTCACCCCGGGCCGGTGACGGCCGGCACTGACGCCCGCGGCCCGGCGTCGGCCACGGTGGGTCCGTGCACGAGACGCTGCTGGTCCTCCACGTCACGGCCGGGACGGTCGGGCTCCTGCTCGGGCCGGTCTGGCTGGTCGCGCGGCTGCGCGGTCACCGGGGCCGCCCCGCGGCGACGGGCTACCAGACGGCCGTAGCGCTGGTGGCCGCGACCGGCGGCGTGCTGGCCCTCGTCTCTCCGGGACTGGCCTGGCTGCTGCCGGTCGCCGTCCTCAGCGAGGGGCTGGCCGTCACCGGGGCACTGGCCCGCCGGCGGGCCTGGCGGCGCTGGCCGGCCCTGCAGCCCCGCCTGCTCGGCGGCTCCTACATCGCGCTGACCACCGGTGTGCTGGTGGCCGAGACCGGCAGCCCGGTCGCGTGGGTGCTGCCCGCGCTCCTGGGGCAGCTGCCCATCGCCGTGGCCAAGCGGCGGCTGGCGGTCGCGGCGGCCTGACCGGTCACCAGCCCTGGGTGCGGCGGGCGGCGGCGACCACCCGGTCGAACACCTCCCGGTCCAGCGCGGCGCCCTCCCGCCGGACGCGCCCGGGGTCGAGCACCAGCAGCCGGTCGAGCCGGACCTCGCTGGGCCGGCGGCGGCTGTCCCACCCGCCGGTGCCGACGTCCATCCAGGTCCGCCCGTGGCGGGCCTCGTCGGCGGCGTCGCGGTCGTGGTCCTGGCTGCTCAGCGCCAGCCCGACCAGCTCGTCGCCGCGCCGGCCGAGCACCAGGACCGGGCGGTCCTTGCCGCGGCCGTCCCCCTCGTCGAAGGGCACCCAGGCCCACACGACCTCGCCCGGGTCGGGCCGGCCGTCGGCGCGGGGCCGGTATGCGACGTCGATGCCGGCGGGCGGCGCAGCGGCCGGGCGCCCCGCCGGGGGACGGGACCGGGGCGCGGCGGCACGCACCAGCCGGACGAGGGTGTCCACGAGACGGCGCGGGCGGTCCATCCCCGCACCGTACGGACCGGCCCGGTGAGGGATGGCAACGGCGCGGCGAGGTCCCCTTCGTCCCGTTCGTCACACCAGTACCAATTCGTGTCGGTACCGGTTCAGGTGGCCCTCGCGCGGGCACCATCGTCGGCACGGGGCACGGGGCACAGGGCGTGGGTCGCCGGCGCCCCGGGAGAGGGGGCTCCCATGACCTCGGCCCAGCCCGTGATCCCCACCGGTCCGCGTCCGCGGGAGGTGCGGGCGAGCGTCCTCGCCGCGTTCCAGCTCGTCGAGGACGCCCGCTACCTGGGCACCGGACGCGGTCCCCGGCGCCGCCGCGCCCGCCGCGTCACCGAGCGCACCATCGCCTACCGCCGGCTGGCGCGCGACGTCCGTCTCGGCTGACGGTCCCCGCCGCGGGGCCGGCGTCAGGTAACACAGAACTCGTTGCCCTCGGGGTCGGCGAGCGTCACCCACGCGGAGGGGCCCTGCGCCCCGCGCCACAGCTCGGTGGCGCCCGCGCCGACCAGCCGGGCCACCTCGGCCTCCCGCCGCTCCCCGCCCACCCGCAGGTCCAGGTGCAGCCGGTTCTTGACCGTCTTGGCCTCCGGCACCCGCTGGAACAGCACCCGCGGCCGGTGCGGGTCCGGTGAGGTGATCGCCGCGCCGACCGCCCACACCAGCGCACCGCGGTGGGTGGTGGTGTCGCTCTCGGCGGCGGCGCCGGTGTCGACCATCGCCGGATGAACGCCTCGTCCTGCCGCTCGACCTGCCACCCCAGCGCCTCGGCCCACCAGTCGGCCAGCGCGTGCGGGTCGGCGGCGTCGATCACCACCTGGACGTCGGTCGCCATGGCCGCAGCCTGGCACCGGCCACCGACAGGTCAGAGCTCCAGGGCTAGCTCCGCGCGGATCGTCGCGTCGTCGGGCAGCGGCGTCTCCAGCCGGCAGTGGTCGCGGATCATGACGCCGAACGGCGGGAGGGCCGAGCGGTCCACCTGCGCGGCCGGGTCCCACAGGCCCGAGCGCATGACCGCCTTGGCGCACTGCAGGTAGGCCCGCTGCACGGTGACCACGAGCACCGAGCGCGGCGCCCGGCCGAACTCGGTGAGGTCGACGTCGAGGGCGTCGGCGGCCACCACGTCGGCGGTGCCGAACACCTTGAGGGTCTCCTCGACGCCCGGCACGAGGAACAACAGCGCCACCCGCGGGTTGGCCGCCACGTTGCGCAGGCTGTCGAGCCGGTTGTTGCCCTGCCGGTCGGGCAGCGCCAGGCGGTGCTCGTCGAGCACCCTGACGAAGCCCGGGTCGCCGCCGCGGGGGGAGACCTCCGGTGCGCCGGTGGCGTCGGCAGTCGACAGCACCGCGAACGGGGCCAGCTCGACGAAGGCGCGGCAGTGGGCGTCGAGGTGGTCGACCTCCTTGTCCACCACCAGCTGCGAGGGCGGCCGGTAGGACGCCAGGACGGGGTCGGGGGAGCCGTCGGCCTGCACGGGAGGACGGTAGCCCCCGCTACCGTCCCCGGACGTGCCCGTGTCCTGGAGCTCCCCGGTCCGGTTCGTCGAGTGCGACCAGCAGGGGGTGGTGTTCAACGCCCACTACCTGGTCTGGGCCGACGAGGCGTCGATGGTGTGGTGGTCCTCGGCCGGGCTGCCGTGGGACGACCTGGTGAGCCGGGCCGACCCGGTGGTCAAGGCCAGCGCGCTGGAGTGGTCCTCGCCGGCCCGCTGGGGTGACACGGTCACCGTCGACGCCGGGGCCGAGCGGCTGGGCCGCACCAGCGTCACCGTGCGGTTCACCGTCCGCGTGGGCGAGCGGGTGTGCTGCGTCGTCCGGAACACCTACGTCGCCACCGTCGGCGGCGCGGCCGTGCCGTGGCCGGACGACGTGCGGGCCCGGCTGGAGGCGGTCAGCGCGGGCTGAGCCCGGCGCCCGGCGGCAGCAGCGGCAGGCCGTCCGGCGCCCCCTGCTCGAGCAGCCGCCACAGCGCCGCGGTGTCGGCGTGCTCGGCGACCAGGTCGCCGAGGGCGTCGAGGCGCTGCTCGCGCACCGCGGCGAAGGAGGTCCCCGGCGCCGGGACGAAACGCCGTCCGGCCGCCCGCGCGACCTCGACGAGGAACGCCCGCCGGAAGCCGTCGTTCTCCAGCGCGCCGTGCCAGGTGGTGCCCCACACCGGCCCGGCGCGGCCGCCGTCGAGGAACGGCTCGGCGCCGGCCTCGTCGTAGGTGACCACCCCGTGGTGGATCTCGTAGCCGCGCACCGGGTGGCCCAGCGCCTCCCCGGCCGGGCGGCCGAGCGTCTTCGCCCGCGCGAACCGCACGTCGGCCGGGAGCAGCCCGAGCCCGGCGACGGCGCCGGCCCGCGACTCGACGTCGTCGGTGATGGTGCGGGCCAGCATCTGGTGCCCGCCGCAGATGCCCAGCACCGGCCGCCCCTCGGCCGCCCGCCGGGTCACCGCGTCGGCCAGCCCGGTGGCGCGCAGCCAGCCGAGGTCGGCCACCGTCGCCCGGCTGCCGGGCAGGACCAGCAGGTCGGCGTCGGCGGCCTCCTCGGGGCGGGTGACGAAGCGGACCAGGACGCCGGGCTCGGCGGCCAGCGCGTCGACGTCGGTCGAGTTGGACAGGCGGGGCAGCCGGGCGACGGCCACCCGCAGCACGTCCTCGCCGTGCGGCGGGCCGGCGGAGGAGACGCCGGTGGGGATGCCCAGGGAGTCCTCGACGTCGAGCGCCGCGCCGGGCAGCCACGGCAGGACGCCGAGGGTGGGCCGCCCGGTGAGCGCCGCCAGCCGGTCGAGGCCGGGCGCCAACAGCCGGACGTCGCCGCGGAACTTGTTGACGAGGAACCCGGCGACCAGCCGCTGGTCGCCCGGCGGCATGAGCGCGACCGTGCCGTAGAGCGCCGGGAAGACCCCGCCGCGGTCGATGTCGCCGACGACGACCACCGGCAGCCCCGCGGCGGTGGCCAGCCCCATGTTGGCGATGTCGTCGGCCCGCAGGTTGATCTCGGTGGGGGAGCCGGCGCCCTCGCAGACGACGACGTCGAAGCGGGCGCGCAGGTCGGCCAGGCAGCTGAGCACCTGCTCGAGCAGCGCCGCCTTCATCGGCCGGTAGGACAGCGCCGTCACCTCGGCCACTGGCCGGCCCAGGACGACGACCTGGCTGGCGTCCTCCCCGCCGGGCTTGAGCAGCACCGGGTTCATCGCCGCCTCGGGCTCGACGCCGGCGGCGGCGGCCTGCATGACCTGGGCGCGGCCGATCTCGGCGCCGTCGGCGGTGACCACCGAGTTGTTGCTCATGTTCTGCGCCTTGAACGGCGCCACCCGCACGCCCTGGCGGGCCAGCCAGCGGCAGATGCCGGCGGTGACGACCGACTTGCCGGCGTCCGACGTCGTCCCGGCGACCAGCAGGGCGCCGCTCACGAGGCCCCGCGCGGCGTGCCCGAGGCGGCCCTCCCCCGACCCCAGCCGGCCTTCTCCTGGCCCGACAGCTCCGCGATCGCCTCCATGACCCGGTCGGTGACCTCGCGGCGGGCCCGGTTGCTGCCGGCCTGGCCGCGGTGCTCGGGGAAGGTGAGCGGTTCGCCGAAGGTGACGGAGAAGCGGTGCGGCCGGGGCCAGCGCGAGCCCACCGGCTGGATGCGGTCGGTGCCGCGGACGCCGACGGGGACCACGGGGCAGTCGGCGGTCAGCGCTAGCCAGGCCACGCCCGTCTTGCCGCGGGCCAGGCGGCCGTCGCGGGAGCGGGTGCCCTCGGGGTAGATGCCGAAGCCGCCGCCGGCGCGCAGCACCCCGAGCGCGGTGTCCAGCGCCTCCTGGGCCGCCCGGTGCGTCTGCCGCTCGACGGGCAGCGCCCCGAGGGCGGTGAACAGGTTGCGGGTCAGCCAGCCGCCGATGCCCGGGGCGGTGAAGTACTCGGCCTTGGCCAGGTAGCCGACCCGCCGCGGCGCCGAGAGGGGGATGACCATGCTGTCGATGAACGACAGGTGGTTGCTCGCGATGATGAACGGCCCGGTCGTCGGCACGTTGGCCCGCCCGGTGACCCGGGGCCGGAACACCAGCCAGAACAGCGGCCGCAGCACGAACCGCACGACCAGGTAGAACACGCCGGCCTCCCCTCGCTCGGACGGGGCCGGCGTCGGCGACCCCGTCCCGGTCCCGGGCATCCTCCCCCGCGGCCCCGGTCACCGGGGAGGCAGGGCGACCGGGGACGGGGAGGCGGGTCAGGGCACCGGTCGGCCGGGTGGGCAGGCGTCGCGCAGGATCGCCCGGATGTCAGGGGGCAGGGTGCCGTGCCCGGACGCCGAGGCGACGAGGTCGACGGCGACCTCGCGCACCTTGCGGTGGGTGTGGCTGGAGATGTGCGCGAGCAGGTCGAAGGCCACCTGGTCACCGCAGCCGGTGAGCAGCATGAGCACGCCCTTGGCCTGCTCGATCGGCGCCCGGCTGGCCATGGCGGTGCGCAGCTGCCCCACCTCGGTCTCCAGGTCGCGGATCCGGTCGTCGGCCGGCGTCGCCGGCCGCGGGACCTCCACGACCACGCCCTCGACGGCCGTCACCGAGCCGTCCGCGTCGAGCTGGGGCTCGCCGAGGAAGAGGACGGGACGGTCGGGGCCGTGCTCGCGCTGCAGCCGGACCTGCAGGCAGAAGGCCTCCGCGCCGGTCACCGCGCCCGAGAGCGCGTCGATCGCCCGCGGCCGGTCGTCGGGGTGCAGGGCGGCGACGAGGCTCTCCGTGCACGGCCCCGGGCCCTCGAGCCCCAGCCCGTGCAGCGTGGCCATCTCCTCCGACCACTCCCACTCGCCGGTGGCGCGGTCGTAGCGCCAGCGGCCGGCCACGCGGGTGCGCCGGTTGCCCAGGGGCGTGGGCGCCGGGGGGCGGGGGAGGGGTGCGGCCGTACGCGGGGACGGGGTGCTGTGCCGGGAGATGACACGGGACTGGGTCGACGTCATGGCGTGCTCCGGTGACGCGCGCCGGGCGGGGCCCGGGAGAGCGCCGCGCAGCCGTGTGTTCGACCATCCGCGGGATGCCGGGGTGAGCCGGCCGCTCGGAACGCCCCTGACGGTAGCCGTCCCGCCGTCCCGATGCACGCCCTCGGACCGGCTCCACGGCGAGTTCACACGACCGTCACCGGCCGGGCCGGGGAGCGCGCGGGCGGGCCGGTGCGCAGTGCGGCGTCGACGGCGGCCAGCGTGGCGACGGCCGAGCGCAGCTGGTCCGGGGGCAGCGTGAACGGCAGCCGCACGTGGTCGTCGAACGCCGTCCCCGTGCCGAAGGCGCGGCCCTCGGCGAGCACCAGCCCGAGCGGCGCGGCGGCGGCGGCGAGCGCGGCCGAGCCGGGCCCGGGCGGCAGCGCGCACCAGGCCGACAGCCCGCCGGAGGGCCGCGGCGCCGACCAGTGCGGGAGCCGGGCGGCCAGCTCGGCGAGCAGCACGTCGCGGCGCTCGCGGAGCAGGGCGCGGCGGGGGGCGAGCACCTCGTCGAGGCCGCGGACGAGGACCGCGGCGGTGAGCTGGTCGAGCGCGCCGACCGACAGCTGCCGGCGGCCGAGCGCGGCGCCCAGGGAGGCGGCCAGCGCGGCGTCGGTGCGCAGCCAGCCGATCCGCAGGCCGCCCCAGACCGCCTTGGACAGCCCGCCCACGGTCACCGTCGCCGCGTCGGGCAGGCCGGCGGCGTAGGGCGGCAGCGGCCCGTCGTCGTCGAGCCACAGCTCGGCGGTCACCTCGTCGACGACGGTGAGCACGCCCTGCTGCCACAGCGTGGCCGCCAGCCGGCGGCGGCCGGCCGCCGAGAGGCGCGCGCCGCTGGGGTTGGAGAAGTCGGGCATGAGGAAGGCCATCCGTGGGCTGCTCTGCCGGACGGCGAGGTGCGCGGCGCCCACCACCGCGTCGGGGGCGGCGGCGTCGACGGCCACGGGCACGCAGCGGCCCCCGGCGGCGGTGACCAGGCCGAGCGCCCCCGGGTAGGTGGGGTGCTCGACGAGCACCCGGTCGCCGGGCTGCAGCAGCGCGTCGACGACGAGGGCGGTGGCGTCGCCGGTGCCGGCCGTGACCACGACCTGCTCCGGGTCGGTGGGCAGGCCGCGGGCGGTGTAGCGGTCGGCGATCGCGGCCCGGAGCTCCGGCAGGCCGCTGGGCGCGTACCCGTGGCCGGCCAGGACCGCGGGCAGCCGGGCGAGGGCCCGCTCGTAGGCGGGCAGCAGCTGCGGGGCGGCCTCGGGTGCCGCGTGCGCGAGGTCGAGGACGGCGGGGTCGGTGGTCGGGGCGCTCCAGACGGGGTCGGCCGGGGGCGCCTCGACGACAGTGCCGGCGCCGTGCCGGGTGCTCGCGTGCCCCTCCTCGCGCAGCAGCCGGTAGGCCGAGGCCACGGTCACCCGGCTGACCGTCAGGGCCGCGGCCAGGTCGCGCTCGGCGGGCAGGCGGGTGCCCACCGGCAGCCGGCCGAGGGCCACCAGCTCCCGGACGCGGCGGGCCAGGCCGGCGTAGCGGGGACCGGGCAGCTCGTCGAGGGGGCCGACCAGTGCGGCCAGTTCGGCCGCGGTGGACTGCTCGCCGGTGAGTGGCATGCAGACCACCATGCCGGATTGGACTGCTCTCGTCCAGGTCCGGTGGTGCCACTGTTCGGTCATGACCCCTGGTGGAGTGTTCGCCCTGATGTTCCTGCTCGCGCTCGGCGGCCTGTCGGTCGCCACGCTCGTCGTCGCCGTCCGCGGCGGCCGCGGCCCGGCGGACCCGCCGGCCAGTCACCCGCGGACCGACCCGGCCGGCTTCCCCGCCCTCCCGGAGCCGCGCGGCGCCCTGCACGGCCGGGGTCCGCGCACGTCCCCGGCCCGGATGCGTCCTCAGCCGCGGCGGGCCAGCCTGCTCGCCGCGGCGAGGGCCGCGGCGGCCAGCCACACCGCCCGCGACAGCCGCACGGCGCGGACGACGTCGTCGCTGCCCGGGGCCCGGCCCGCGCCCAGCACCGGCCGGACCTCGACCCGGCTGCCGTAGACGTTGCGCCCGCCCAGCCGCAGCCCCAGCGCACCGGCCGCCGCCGCCTCGCAGCGGCCGGCGTTGGGGCTGGGGTGGGCGGCGCCGTCGCGGAACCAGACCCGCAGCGCGCCGCGCGCCGAGCCCCCGGCCAGCGGAGCGGTGGCCGCGGTGAGCGCGGCGGTCAGCCGGGCGGGCAGCCAGTTGGCGACGTCGTCGCCGCGGGCGGCGGCCCAGCCGAAGCGGGCGTGCCGCGGTGAGCGGTGGCCGACCATTGCGTCGAGCGTGTTGACCGCGCGGTACCCGAGCAGACCGGGCAGCCCGGCGAGCGCCCCCCACACCAGCGGCGCGACGGCGGCGTCGGAGGTGTTCTCCGCGACCGACTCCACGGTGGCCCGCGCCAGCTCCCCGGCGTCCAGCGAGCTCGGGTCGCGCCCGGCCAGCGTGGGCAGCAGGCCGCGGGCGGCGGGCAGGTCATCGGCGTCGAGCACGCCGGCCATCGCCGTGGCGGCGCGGCCGAGGGAGGTGCCGCCCAGCACCGTCCAGGTGGCCGCGGCGACGGTCAGGGTCCGCGCCACCGGCCGGTCCCGGGTGAGGCGGGTCCCGGCCGCCCCGGCGGCGGCCGCGCCCGCCACGAGGACCGCCGCGTAGCCGGCGCCGGCGGCCCGCGAGTCCCGCCAGACCCGCCGCTCGAGCGCCGCGGCCACCGTGCCGAAACCGGCGACCGGGTGGTGCCGCCGCGGGTCGGCCAGCAGCAGGTCCGCACCCGCGCCGAGCGCCAGGCCGAGAGCGGTGGGGAGGTCCCGGCGGCCGGTCCCGCGGTGGTCGAGCACGGCGCCCATCCTGCCCAGGGCCCCGGCGCGGACCGCGTCGCACCGCGTCGCACCGCGGAGTCACGGCCGAGTCGCCCCCGACGCGCGCCCGGTCGGCCGCTCAGGGCGCTTCCTAGGATCGCCGCATGCGTCTGCCCGGCCGTTACGACGGCGTCGCCCGGCCGATCGTCACGTACGGCAGCGACGAGGTGCTGCACCGCCCGTGCGCGCCGGTGACCGACTTCGACGAGCGGCTGCGCCGGCTGGTGCTCGACATGTTCGCCTCGATGCGCGAGGCCGACGGGGTGGGCCTGGCGGCCAACCAGATCGGCGTCGACGCGCGGGTGTTCGTCATCGACTGCCCCGACGCCGAGGGCGAGGACGTCGTCGGGTACGTGGTCAACCCGTCGCTCACGCTGCTGCCGCCGGCCGAGGGCGAACCGGCCGAGGAGGTCACCGAGGAGGGCTGCCTGTCGGTGCCCGGCCCCTACGCCGAGCTGCCGCGGGCCTTCCGCGCCCGGGTCGACGGCGTGGACGTGACGGGGAGGCCGGTCACGATCGAGGCCACCGGCATGGCCGCGCGCTGCCTGCAGCACGAGGTCGACCACCTCGACGGCGTCGTCTACGTGGACCGGCTGCCCGAGGACCAGCGCGAGCGGCTGCTGGCCGAGGCCGCCGGGCCGGAGGGGGAGCTGCCGGCGTGAGCGGGGTCGTGGCGGCGGCCCCCGTCGTGGTGGTCGGGATCGGCGCCGACGGGTGGGACGGGCTGGCCCCGACGTCGCGGGCCGAGGTCGAGCGGGCCGAGGTGCTGCTCGGCAGCGCCCGCCAGCTCGCCCTGGTGCCGCCGGAGGTGACCGCCGGGCGGGTGCCGTGGCCCTCGCCGCTCACCGAGGCGCTGCCCGGGCTGCTCGCCGAGCACGCCGGCCGCGCCGTGGTGGTGCTGGCCAGCGGCGACCCGATGCTGTCGGGCATCGGCACCACCCTCACCCGGCTGCTCGGCGCCGACCGCGTGCGGGTGCTGCCGGCGCCGTCGTCGGTGTCGCTGGCCTGTGCCCGGCTGGGCTGGGCGGTCGAGGACACCGGCGTGGTCAGCCTCGTCGGCCGGCCGGTCGAGCTGCTGCACCCGCACGTGCAGCCCGGTGCGCGGCTGCTGGTGCTCGGCTCCGACGGCGGCACCCCCGCGCAGGTGGCCGCGCTGCTGGCCGGCCGCGGCTACGGGCAGAGCCGGGTCACCGTGCTCGGCGGCCTCGGCGGCCCCGCCGAGGAGGTGCGCACCGGGACGGCGGCCACCTGGTCGCAGCCGGCGCCCGCGCTCGTGGTCACGGCCGTCGAGTGCCGGGCCGACCGCGGCACGGCGCCGCTGCCCACCACCCCCGGCCTGCCCGACGGCGCCTACGAGTCCGACGGGCAGCTGACGAGGTCGGAGGTCCGGGCGGTCACGCTGGCCCGGCTGGCCGCCGTCCCCGGGCAGCTGCTCTGGGACGTCGGCGCGGGCGCGGGCTCGATCGGCATCGAGTGGATGCGCGCCGCCCCCACCTGCCGCGCCGTCGCCGTCGAGGCCTCCGCCGAGCGGGCCGCGCGGATCGCCCGCAACGCCGGCCGGCTCGGCGTCCCGTACCTGCGCGTCGTGCACGGGCACGCGCCCGAGGTGCTGTCCCGGCTGGGCGCGCCCGACGCGGTGTTCATCGGCGGCGGCCTGACCACGCCGCTGCTGGTGGAGACCTGCTGGGACGCGCTCCCCGCGGGCGGCCGGCTGGTGGCCAACGCCGTCACCGTCGAGAGCGAGGCGGTGCTCGCCCGGTGGCACGCCGAGGTCGGCGGGGAGCTGGTGCGCGTCGAGGTGCAGCGCGCCGAGCCGGTCGGGTCGTTCACCGGCTGGAAGCCCGCGATGCCCGTGACCATCTGGTCGGTGACCCGCTGGTGACGGTGCACTTCATCGGGGCCGGCCCGGGCGCCGCGGACCTGGTCACGCTGCGGGCGGCGCGGATCATCGCAAGCGCGCCGGTCTGCCTCTACGCCGGCGCGCTGGTGCCGCGCGAGCTGCTCGACACCGCTCCGCCCGGCGCCCGGCTGGTCGACACCGCCGACCTCGACCTCGACGCGATCACCGCCGAGCTGGTCGCCGCGCACGAGGCCGGCCACGACGTCGCCCGGCTGCACTCCGGCGACCCGAGCGTCTACAGCGCCATGGCCGAGCAGATGCGCCGTCTCGACGCCGCCGGCGTGCCCTACGACGTCGTCCCCGGGGTCCCGGCGTTCGCGGCGGCCGCGGCGTCGCTCAAGCGGGAGCTGACCGTCCCCGGCATCGGGCAGACCGTCGTCCTCACCCGGACGTCGGCCCGGTCCACGCCGATGCCGCCGGGGGAGGAGCTGGCCGCCTACGCCGCCACCGGCGCCACGCTGGTGCTGCACCTGGCCGTGCAGCGGATCGCCGAGCTCGCGCCGCAGCTCGCCGAGCACTACGGCGACGACGGGCCGGTCGCCGTCGTCGCCCGCGCCAGCCGCGACGACGAGCTCGTCCTGCGCGGCACGCTCGCCGACATCGCCGGGCAGGTCGAGGCGGCGGGGGTGCGGCGGACGGCGGTGGTGGTCGTCGGCCCGGTGCTCACCGCGGGGCAGTTCCCCGACAGCCACCTGTACTCGACCACGCGATGCCGTTCCTAGGCGCGGCCGACCACGTTCCCGGCCCGGTCGATCACCACGACGTCGACCGCCACCGGCGCACCGCGCAGGACGCCGAGCGCGGTCTCCCGGGCACCGGCGGCCACCAGGTCGCCCAGCGGCACCCCGGCCGCCTGGCACTGCCGCAGCGCGTCGAGCGCGGTGTTGGCCCCGCGGACGCCCTCGACCAGCGCCGGATCGCCGCCCGCGCCGGCCACCCGGGCGGCCAGCGAGTCGAACGACACCTGGGAGCGGCCCGAGTGCAGGTCGAGGTGGCCGTCGGCCAGCTTGGCCAGCTTCCCGATCCCGCCGGCCACGGTCAGCCGCGGCACCGGGTGGCGGCGCAGGTACTTCAACACCGCGCCGGCGAAGTCGCCCATGTCCAGCAGCGCGTCCTCGGGCAGGCCGTGGAGCGCCTGCACCGTCGCCTCGCTGGTCGACCCGGTGCAGCCGGCCACGTGCCGGTGCCCGGCGGCGCGGGCGACGTCGATGCCGCGGCGGATCGAATCGATCCACGACGAGCACGAGTACGGGACGACGACGCCGGTCGTCCCCAGCACCGACAGCCCGCCGAGGATGCCCAGCCGCGGGTTCCACGTCCTCCGGGCGAGCTCGGCGCCGTTCTCGATGGACACCTCGACGACGACGTCACCGCTGCCGCCGTGCCGCGCCGCCACCGCGGCCACGTGCTCGCGGATGAACCGCCGGGGCATCGGGTTGATCGCCGGCTCGCCGACCGCCAGCGGCAGGCCGGGCTTGGTCACCGTGCCCACGCCCTCGCCGGCGCGGAAGACGACGCCGCGGCCGGGCTCGCCATGGGTCACGCACACCGACACCAGCGCGCCGTGGGTGACGTCAGGGTCGTCGCCGGCGTCCTTGACGACGCCGGCGGTGGCGGCACCGGGCGCGAGGGACTCCGTGGCCAGCGCGAACGCCGGGTGCCGGTCGTTGGGCAGGTCGATGGTCACCGGGTCGGGGAACTCGCCGGTGAGCAGCGCGGTGTAGGCGGCGGTGGTGGCCGCCGTCGCGCACGCGCCGGTGGTCCAGCCGTGCCGCAGCCCCCCGGTCCCCTCCCTGCTCACGGGCCCATGATCCCCGGCGGGAGCGAAGGGGAGACACCGTGACCGATCGGGTGCTCGTCCTCGGCGGCACCGGCGAGGCGCGCGCGCTGGCCGCGGCGCTGGTCGCCGACGGCGTCGACGTCCTCTCCAGCCTGGCCGGCCGGGTGGCCGACCCGCGGCTCCCGCAGGGGGAGGTGCGCGTCGGCGGCTTCGGCGGCGCCGACGGGCTGGCCGCCTGGCTCGCCGGGCACCGGCCGCGCGCCGTCGTCGACGCCACTCACCCCTTCGCCGCCCGGATCACCGCGAACGCCGCCGCGGCCGCCGCCCGCACCGGCACGCCGCTGCTGCGCCTGCAGCGCCCCGGCTGGACGCCGGGGTCCGGCGACCGGTGGACGTACGTGGACTCGCTGCCCGCGGCGGCCGAGGCGGTCCGGGACGCCGGCAGCGTCCTCCTGACCACCGGCCGGCAGGGGGTGGGCGCCTTCGCCGGGCTGACCGGCCGGGTGGTGGTGCGCTGCGTCGACCCGCCCGACGAGCCGCTGCCGGCCGGGGCGGTGCTGCTGCTGGCCCGCGGGCCGTTCACCGTGGCCGACGAGCTGGCGCTGATGCGCGCCCACGGGGTGGACGTCGTCGTCACCAAGGACTCCGGCGGCGCGATGACCGAGGCCAAGCTGGCCGCCGCCCGGCAGCTCGGGCTGCCCGTCGTTCTCGTCCGCCGCCCGCCGGTGCCCGGTGGCGTGGAGGTCGTGGCCACCGTGGCGGAGGCGCTCGGCTGGACGAACCGGTTGAGACGGACCGGTGCCGGAACGGAGACTGGCTCCTCGTGGACCCGATGACCGACCAGCAGGTGCGGCGCTCCTTCGTCAACTGCTCGAAGGGCGAGGCGAACTCCGCCACCCTCCCGCGCGACCTCGCCGACCTGCCGTGGGACGAGCTCGAGGTGCTCGCCTGGCGCGACCCGAAGGCGCCGCTGCGGGGCTACCTCGTGGTGCAGCGGGAGGGCCGGCCGGTCGGCATCGCGCTGCGCGCGGCGGAGTCGCGGATGTCGGCCCGCCGCAGCGTGATGTGCCTGCTCTGCCGGTCGACGCAGTCCGGCGACGCCGTGTCGCTGTTCACCGCCCGGCGCGCGGGGGAGGCCGGCCGCAACGGCAACACGGTGGGCACCTACGTCTGCGCCGACCTGGGCTGCGCGGCGCGGGCGCGGACGGAGATCCCGCCGTGGCTGCGCGAGCGGGACCCGGCCGAGGTGGGCGAGGAGCGCGTCGCCGAGCTGCGTGAGCGCGTGCACGGGTTCCTCGACGCCGTCCTGCGCTGACCCGCTGCTCCGTACTGCTTGCCGCGCGTTCCGGGAGCGCGCACCCTGCAGACGCGTCCTGTCCCGGCGAGCGGTCCTCTGCCCTCGGCGGGCCGAGTCGGTGTTGCCGGAGGACGGGAGCTGCTCGAGGAGGTCGAGATGGGGGTCATCGAGCAGGTCCTGATCGGCCTGTGCGTCCTCGGTGTCGTGGTGGCGCTGGCGCTGCTGGCCGGCCGGTTCCCGGACGTCGGCGCCGACGTCCGGGCCGACGGCGGTCCGGGAGCCCCTGACGGCGGAGGAGGGCGTGACCGCCCTGCTCCACCGTCGTTCCCGGGACCGTTCTTCCCCGGCGGCTGACCAGGCGGCCCCTCGCCGGACGCCGACCGGGCCGGGACTAGGGAGGCCCCGTCCGGGCTAGTACCGGCACGTGACCGCGCCCCCGCTGACCGACGCGCTGCAGGAGCTGCGCGACGCCGTCGCCGCCGCTCCGCTGGGCCTGGCGACCCCGTCCCGCGACGCCACGGCGCGCACCGCCCGGGCGGTGGTCGACCAGGTCGACGACTACCTGCTGCCGCGGCTGCGCGACCTCGACGCGCCACTGCTCGCGGTGGTCGGCGGCTCGACCGGCGCGGGCAAGTCCACGCTGGTCAACAGCGTGCTGGGCGCCCGGGTCACCACGCCCGGCGTGCTGCGGCCGACCACCCGGGCGCCCGTGCTCGTGTGCTCACCGGTCGACCGCGCGGCCTTCTCCGGCGACCGCGTCCTGCCCGGCCTGGCCCGCACCACCGGCGAGGGCGCCGCCGCCAGCGACGTGGCCGGCGGCCTGCGGCTGGTGGCCAGCGAGGCGCTGCCACCGGGGCTGGCGCTCATCGACGCCCCCGACGTCGACTCGGTGGTGGAGGCCAACCGCGACCTCGCCGGGCAGCTGCTGTCGGCCGCGGACCTGTGGGTCTTCGTCACGACGGCGGCCCGCTACGCCGACGCCGTCCCCTGGGACCTGCTGCGGACGGCGCAGGAGCGGGGCACCGCGCTGGCCGTCGTGCTCGACCGGACGCCCCCGGAGGCGGTGACCGAGGTGGCCGCCGACCTCGCCGCGATGCTGCAGCGCGGCGGCCTGGGCAGCGCCCGGCTCTTCGTCGTCGAGGAGCGGCCGCTGGTCGACGGGTTCCTGCCCGAGGACCAGGTCGCCCCGCTGCGCGACTGGCTGCGCGGGCTGGCCGCCGACCAGGAGCAGCGCGCCGCCGTCGTCCGCCAGACGCTGGCCGGCGCGCTGGAGAGCCTCGACGGGCGGGTCGCCGGCGTGGCCGCGGGCGTCGACGAGCAGGCCGCCGCGGCCAACGCGCTGCGGTCGGCCGCCGACGCCGCCTACGACGGCGCGCGGGACGCGGTCAGCGAGGGAGTGGGCAACGGCAGCCTGCTGCGGGGGGAGGTGCTGGCCCGCTGGCAGGACTTCGTCGGCACCGGCGAGTGGATGCGCTCGCTGCAGACCCAGGTGGGCCGGCTGCGCGACCGGCTCGCCGCCGCCATCACCGGCCGGCCGACGTCGTCGGACTCGCTGCAGGGCGCGCTGGAGTCCGGCGTCGAGACGCTGCTGCGGGCCGAGGCCGACCGGGCCGCCGACCGCACCGTGACCGCCTGGCGGGCGCTGCCCGGCGGACCCGGCCTGCTGGCCGGCCGCGAGGAGGACCTCGGCGGCGTCTCGCCGGACTTCGCGCCCGTCGCGGCCGAGGAGGTGCGCGACTGGCAGGGGTACGTGCTGGAGCTGGTCCGCGAGGAGGGCGCCGGCAAGCGCTCCCAGGCGCGGCTGCTGTCGTGGGGCGTCAACGGGGCCGGCGCGGTGGTGATGGTCGCCGTCTTCGCCTCGACGGCGGGGCTGTCGGGCGCAGAGCTGGCCATCGCCGGCGGGACGACGGCGGTCGGGCAGCGGGTGCTCGAGGCGGTGTTCGGCGACGCCGCGGTGCGCGCGCTGGCCACCCGGGCCCGCGAGGACCTCGACGCCCGTGCCGACCGGCTGCTGCGCTGGGAGGAGGACCGCTTCGAGGACCTGCTGGCTGAGGCGGCACCCGCCGACGACGCCGCCGACCGGCTGCGCGCCGCCGTCGCCGCCCTGGCCGCCGCGCGCGGGGCCGCCGCGTGAGGGCCCGCGAGCTCCCGCTCGCCGACCGGCTGGCCGCGCTGCGCGAGGCCGTCGGGGTGGCCGAGGGACGGCTGGAGGTGCCCGAGGTGGGCACCGCGCGCTCCCTGCTGGCCAAGGCCGGGGCCCGCGAGGCGCTGGGCGACGCGACCGTCGTCGCGCTGGCCGGCGCCACCGGCAGCGGGAAGTCCACGCTGTTCAACGCGCTGTCGGGGGCCGAGGTGAGCACGCCGGGGGTGCGGCGGCCGACCACCGGGGTCGCGCACGCCAGCGTGTGGGGGGAGCACGGGGCCGACCGGCTGCTCGACTGGCTGGAGGTGCCGCGCCGGCACCGGGTGGACGACCCCGACCCGGCGCTCGACGGCCTGGTCCTGCTCGACCTGCCCGACCACGACAGCGTGCGGCTGGAGAACCGGCTCGAGGTCGACCGGCTGGTGCAGCTGGTCGACGTGCTGGTGTGGGTGCTCGACCCGCAGAAGTACGCCGACGACGCCGTCCACACCCGCTACCTCGCGCCGCTGGCCGGCCACTCCGGGGTGCTGCTCGTGGTGCTCAACCAGGTCGACCGGCTCGACGAGGCGGCCGCCGCGGCCTGCCTCGCGGACCTGCGCCGGCTGCTCGACGAGGAGGGGCTGGCCGGGACGCCGGTGCTGCCCACGGCGGCGCGCACCGGCCTGGGCCTGCCCGAGCTGCGCCGTGAGCTGGCCCGCCGGGTGGGGGCGCGCAAGGCGGCCACCGACCGGCTCACCGCCGACGCCCGGGCCGCGGCCGGCGCCCTGGCCGCGCACTGCGCCCCGGACGCCGGCCGCGACCGCGGCCCCGACCGGGCCGCGCGCGAGGAGCTCACCGGGGCCCTCGCCGACGCCGCCGGGGTGCCGGCCGTGGTGGCCGCCGTCGAGCGCTCGGCCCGCCGCAGCGGGGTCGCGCACACCGGCTGGCCGGTGCTGCGCTGGACGTCGAAGCTGCGCGCCGACCCGCTGGGCCGGCTGCACCTGGGCGACGAGCGGGTGCGCACCTCGCTGCCGGAGGCCGGGGCGGTCCAGCGGGCCGGCATGGACGCGGCGCTCCGCCGGGCCCGGGACGACGCCGGGCGGGGGCTCCCGCAGGCCTGGCGCGACGAGCTGCGCCGGACGTCGGAGGACACCGGGGAGCGGCTGGCCGACCGGCTCGACCGCGCCGTCGCCGGCACCGACCTCGGCCCGGACCGCACGCCGCTGTGGCAGCGCGCCGTCGGCGGCCTGCAGTGGCTGCTGGCGCTGACCGCGCTCGTCGGGGCGCTGTGGCTGCTGGCGCTGGCCGGGCTCGGGCTGCTGCAGCTCGACGACGTCGTCCCGCTGCCGCGCGTGCAGGGGATCCCGCTGCCCACGCTGCTGCTGGTCGGCGGGCTGCTCGCCGGCCTGCTGCTGGCCCTGGTGTGCCGGCCCCTGGTCGCCGCCGGGGCCAGACGCCGGGCGCGGACGGCGCAGAAGCGGCTCACCGCCCGGATCGGCGAGGTGGCCGACGAGGAGGTGCTGGCGCCGCTGACCGAGGCGCGGGCAGACCACGACCGCTACTGCGCCGCGGTGAGCCGCGCCCGGTCCTGAGCCCGGCGCCCGGCGCCCGACGGGTGAGCTGCCGGCCCACGGCTCCTCTGCGCAGGAACGGTCGTCATCCCGGCGGGCGTGGACGCCGGCCGCGCGGTCCGAGAGGCCGACCCGTCGAGCACCGGGCGACCTCCCGCCCGAGCCCTCCTGCCGGCGGCCGCCTGGCCGGGGAAACCCGCTTGCCCCGCCGGGCCGGGTGTGGGCTCGTACGGCACGTGGCTGACGTGCAGGGCTCCTACGACGACCTGTTCACCGCGGTGCCGACCGTGCTGGCCGGGTTCCTGGACGACAGGGACGCGGGCGGGTCGGTGGCGGTCGTCGTGGACGGCGAACCGGTGGTGGACGTCTGGGGTGGCTTCGCCGACGGGGCCCGCACGGTCCCGTGGCAGGAGGACACGCTGACCAACGTCTGGTCGGTCACCAAGACCATGACGGCCCTGTGTGCGCTGGTCCTCGCCGACCGCGGCGACCTCGACCTCGCCGCACCGGTCGGCCGGTACTGGCCCGAGTTCGCGGCGGCCGGCAAGGACGAGGTGCTGGTGCGGCACGTGCTCTCGCACTCCGCGGGCCTGCCCGACTGGATCGGGCCGATCGCCGACCTGTACGACTGGCCGGCCGCCACGGCACGGCTGGCCGCGCAGGCCCTGCGATGGAAACCGGGGAGCGCGGTCGGGTACCACTCGCTCACCCAGGGGTTCCTCGTGGGCGAGGTCGTCCGCCGGATCACCGGCCGCAGCGTCGGTGAGTTCTTCCATGAGCAGGTGGCCGGACCGCTGGGGGCGGACTTCCACATCGGACTCCCCGCCGAGCACGACCACCGGGTGGCGAGGAGCGTCCCGCCGGCGGGACGCGACGAGGACCACGTCGCGAGCGCGGGCGGCAGCAACCCCACCGCCGGCGCCGGTACCCCGGTGCGGGTCCGCGACGGGAACAGCGTGGCCTGGCGCCGTGCCCAGATCCCCGCAGCCAGCGGCTTCGGCAACGCCCGCTCGGTCGCCCTCGTGCAGTCGGTGGTGGCCTGCGGGGGAGAGGTGCGCGGGGTGCGCCTGCTGTCGCGGGCCGGCTGTGACCGTGCCCGCGAGGAGCAGGTGCGCGGCGAGGACCGCATCCTCGGCATGCCGGTCCGGTACGGCCTGGGCTACGGGCTGTTCGGCACCACCCTGGGGTGGGGCGGTTGGGGCGGCTCCCTGGTCGTGCTCGATCCCGACAGCCGCATGACGGTGGCCTACGTGACGAACCAGATGCGCGAACCCGAAGACGACCGGGGACTGGAGCTCGTGATGGCCGCCTACGACGGGCTCGCCGGCCTCCGGGCGTGATGGTCGGCGTCTCGGTGACCTGCGTCAGAACGGTGGCGGGTCGTCGTCCGGTCCGGTCCGTGCGTCACCGTCCGACCGCGGTGGTGCGGGGTCGTCGGGTGGTGGTGCGGGGTCCTCGGGCGGCGCCGGAGTGGGTGCGTCGGGTGGGCGCATGCCCGGTGGTCGGGTGGTGCGGGTGATCCCGGACGGGGTGGTCACGGTCAGCACGCCGTCGGGGCTCATCCGGAAGCGCCAGCCGGGGGCGAAGGTCTTGAGCCGGTGGTGGCGGCGGCACAGGCAGCACAGGTTGGCGCAGTCGGTGGGTCCGCCGTCGGCGTGGGCGATGACGTGGTCGGCGTCGGCCCGGCCCACGCGCTGGGCGCAGGTGGGGAAGCGGCAGGTGCGGTCGCGGGTGTGCACGAAGGTCTGCTGCCCGGCCGAGGGGGCGTAGTGCTCGACCGGGTCGGGCCGGTCGAGCACCGCACACTCGCAGTCCGCGTCCGGGTGGGCGGGGCAGCCGCGGCGCACCAGGCGCCGCAGTTGGTCGAGGCCGGCGGTGGCCCGCAGGGCGCCGTCGGTGTCGGTCAGCGCCACGGTCACCGACCCGCCCGCCGGGGTGCGCAGCCCCAGGCCGTCGAGCTCGCGCAGCAGGTCGCGCAGCTGCCCGGCGGTGATCGGCAGCCCGTTGACCTCACCCGGCTCCTTCGACCGGCCGGTGAGGGAGGCAAGGGCAGCGACGAGCTGCAGGTGCGCGGTCACCGGCGCCCGGGAGGTGTCCCACGGGCGCAGGATCAGGTCGGTGTGCACGGCGGCGCGGAGCTGCCCGATCGGGCGGTCGTCGCCACCCTGCTTCAGCAGCACCGCGAGCTGGTCGATCACGTCGTGGCAGGCCGCCGCCACCGGCGCGGGCAGCTCGGTGGCCAGCGTGCTCATGCCGGCCTGCGGAGCGGGGTGGACCCGTACGTCGGCGTGCCGCTCAGCCTCCTTCCGCCGCTCGTCGACCGCGTCGGCGTCCACCGCCAGCAGCGCCGCCACGGCGCGCTTGCGCAGCCTGCCGGTGGTCAGCGTGGCCGCCTCGGCCAGCAGCTGCGCCTCCACGGCGCGGGCGATCGCGGGGTCGGTGTGTTCGAGCACGTCGACGAGGACTCTGGCCCGCGTCTCGTCCAGGCTGCCGGCGGCCAGCGCGGCCCAGGTGCCCGGCAGCGACTCGCGGTAGGTCCAGGCCCGGTGCGCCAGGTGGGTGGCGGTGCCGCGGCCGCAGTTGAGCACCATCGCCAGCTCGGCGGTGAAGAACTCGCTCACCCCGGGCAGTTCGGGATCCGGCGCCCACGACCCCCGCCGCGCCCCCGGCGTCCCAGGAGCGGGATCGAGCTCGTCGGGGCTGTCATCGGCCAGACCGAGCACCAGCTCGGCCTCGTAGGCAGCCGTCATCGCCTTGACCGCCTGCAGCCGCGCCAGCTCGGCGGCCTTCTGCTCCCGCGACAGCAACCCCACCGGCAACCGCTGCAGCTCGGGACCCTGGGCCAGCAGCAGGTCGAGCAGCCCACCGGCTCCCGCCGGCTCGCACTCCTCGACCGCTGTCACGAGGCGAACCTACGACCGGGGTACGACGGAACCGCAGGTCAGCGACTCGCGCTGGGAGCGAACGGGCAGCCCGGCGGGGCCGAGGACGCCGACCGTCAGGCCGCCAGCGGCTCCGCGGACTCCTCGGCCGGGACGGCGGCGGGGCCGCGGCCCGACAGCCGCAGCCCGACCGCCGCGGCGACGGCGAGCACGATGACGACGGCGCCGTAGACCTCGGCGGTCACCTCCAGCCCGACGGCGCCCGAGGCCATGCCGGCCGCGATGGCCGGGATGCTGAAGCCGAGGTAGCCGACCACGAAGATGCTCGACAGCAGCCCCGCCCGGCGGCCTGGGGCGACCCCGGCGGTGACGGTGGCGACCGCGCCGAGGAAGGCCGCGCCGAACCCGAGGCCGGCGACACCGGCGGAGACGAAGAACAGCCAGGCGGCACCGGTGACCAGCGAGACCAGCAGCGCCCCGACGGCGACGGCGAAGACCAGGCAGCCCCCCGCCATCGCCCGGCGCGGCGCGAGGTCGCGGGCCAGCACGCCGCCGAGCGCCCCGGCGCCCTGCATGCAGAGGATGAGCAGGCTGCCGACCAGGTGGTCGGTGAGGCCGAAGACGCCGGCGGTCAGCGACGGGCCGAGGGAGAGCACCAGCCCGCCCATCGCCCACAGCGCCACCAGGCACGGGACGGCGACGAGGAACGGCCGCCGCTGCGCGCGCGGCACCTCGACCTGCGGGCGCAGGGAGGCCAGCGCGCCGGGCAGTCGCGGCGAGGACTCGGGCAGCGCGTACGCCAGGCCCGCGCCGAGCACGAAGACGACGGTGAGCACGCCGAACACCCAGGGCTGCGGCTCGGCGACGGCCTCGATGGCCAGGCCGGCGCCGACCGCGCCCAGGGAGAGGCCCAGGCCGGGGGAGACGCTGTTGACCAGCGGGCCCAGCGGGCGGTCACCGCGCTGGAGGTCGAGCAGCGCGGCGCCCATGGTGCCGGTGAGCGCGCCGGTGGACAGCCCCTGCAGCACGCGCGCGGCCAGCAGCCAGCCGACGCCGTCCGCAGCGAGGAACACCACCATCGCCACCGCCTGCAGCAGCAGCCCGCCGGCCAGCACCGGCCGCCGTCCCACGTGGTCGGACAGCCCGCCCACCACGAGCAGCGAGGCGAGCAGGGCGAAGGCGTAGATGCCGAAGACCAGTGTCAGGACGCCGGGGCCGAACCCGAACTGCTCCTGGTAGACGCGGTAGAGCGGCGAGGGCACGCCGGAGGCGGCCAGCACCAGCACGAGCAGCACGGCCACCGACCAGAACGCGGCCGGGCGGGAGAGTCGGGCGGTGGGCACGACCGTTGGCAAGGCCATCGATCGGCCCGGCATTCCCTCAGGCCGGGTAGCGGCGCGGCGTGTACACCTGCCCGGACGGCGTCACCCGCGTCTGCGACGACCCGACGAGCACCAGGCAGCGCATGTCGACCGTCTCCGGGTCCAGCTCGCCGAGCGTGGTGACGACGACGGACTCCTGCGCCCCGCCGACGTCGCGGCCGACGACCACCACGGTGTCGGGCTTGCGCACCTCGAGCAGCGCGGTCAGCGCCTCGCCGAGCTGGTGCGGGCGCGCCCTGGACCGCGGGTTGTACAGCGCGACCACCAGGTCGGCGGCCGCGGCGTGGCGCAGCCGGTCGAGGACGACGTCGAACGGCTTGAGGACGTCGGAGAGGCTGATCACGGCGAAGTCGTGCCCGAGCGGCGCGCCGACCCGCGAGGCCACCGCCTGCGCCGCGGTCAGCCCCGGCAGCACCCGCACCGGGACGCCGGCGTGCTCCGGCCGGGCCGCCACCTCGAGCACCGCGGCGGCCATCGCGAACACGCCCGGGTCGCCGCTGGAGACCACCGCGACCCGCCGTCCGGCCCGGGCCAGCTCCAGCGCGTGCGCGGCCCGCTCGGCCTCCACCCGGTTGTCGCTGGGGTGGCGGGTCTGCCGCGGGTTGGCCGGCACCCGGTCGAGGTAGGGGCCGTAGCCGACCAGGTCGTCGGCGCAGGCGAGCGCGTCGGCGGCCTCCGGCGTCGTCCAGCACCGGTCGCCCGGGCCCAGGCCCACGACGACGACCTCCCCGGTGCGCGCCTCGTCGTCCCGGGGGGCGGGCGCGTTCCCCGGCCCGGTCAGCGGGCTGGGCAGCAGCGCGAGGGAGAAGTAGGGGACCGTCTCCGGGTCGACGTCGGCCAGCGGCATCGTGCGCTGCCGGTCGGTGCTGGCGCGCTCGACGTAGAGCGCGCGGTCGAGCACCCCGGCGGCGTCGAACGCCTCGCGCACGCCGCCGAACGTGCGGCCCAGCTTCAGCACGGCGGCGGAGTCGGTGGTGGCCAGCCACTCGGCGAGCTCCTCGGCCGGCAGCGTGCCCGGCAGCACGGTGAGCACCTCGTCGCGCTCGACCAGCGGCCGGCCGACCGCCGCGGCGGCGCCGCTGACGCTGGTCACGCCGGGCACGACCTCGGTGGGGTAGCGGTGCGCGAGCCGCTTGTGCATGTGCATGTACGACCCGTAGAAGAACGGGTCGCCCTCGGCGAGGACGACGACGTCGCGTCCGGCGTCCAGGTGCGCGGCCAGCCGGGCCGCGGCGGCCTCGTAGAACTCGTCGATGGCGCCCTGGTAGCCGCCGGGGTGGTCGGTGGTCTCGGTGGTGACCGGGTAGACCAGCAGCTCCTCGACCTGCCCCTCGCGCAGGTAGGGCGCGGCCACCGCGCGGGCGACCGAGCGGCCGTGCCGGGCGGCGTGGAAGGCGACGACGTCGGCGGCGGTGATCAGCCGGGCGGCCTTGACGGTGACCAGCTCGGGGTCGCCGGGGCCCAGGCCCACCCCGTAGAGGCGGCCGGTCACTCGACGTCGCTCGCGATCGCGTTGACGGCGCCGGCGGTGATGGCGCTGCCGCCCCGCCGTCCGCGGACGACGAGGAACTCCAGGTCGGAGGCGGCCAGGGCCTCCTTGGACTCCGCGGCGCCGATGAACCCCACCGGGATGCCCAGGACGGCGGCCGGCCGCGGCGCGCCCGCGGCGACCATCTCCAGCAGGTGGAACAGCGCGGTCGGCGCGTTGCCGATGGCGACGACGGCGCCCTCGAGGCGGTCGCGCCACAGCTCCAGCGCCGCGGCGGTGCGGGTGGTGCCCAGGTCGGCGGCCAGCGCCGGCACCCGCGGGTCGCCCAGCGTGCAGACGACGTCGTTGTCCTCCGGCAGCCGCCGCCGCGTCACGCCGGAGGCCACCATCGTCGCGTCGCACAGGACCGGGGCGCCGGCGTCGAGGGCCTCGCGGGCACGGGCGACGACGCCGGGGCTGAAGGCGACGTCGTCGACGAGGTCGACCTGCCCGCAGGCGTGGACCATGCGGACCACGACCCGGGCGACGTCCTCGGGCAGGCCGCTGAGATCCGCCTCGGCGCGGATCGTGGCGAACGACTGCCGGTAGATCTCCGCGCCGTCCTTCTCGTACTCGTACATCGGGCAGGAGGCTACGTCGCGTCCGCACCGGGTAGCGGCTCGGCATGGCCCTTCCCCGCGTGCTCGTCCTCGTGCTGGCCGGTGGCGCCGGCGGCCGGCTGGAGCTGCTCACCGAGCAGCGCGCCAAGCCCGCCGTCCCGTTCGCCGGCGTCTACCGGCTGGTCGACTTCCCGCTGAGCAACTGCGAGCACTCGCAGATCGCCGACGTGTGGGTGTCGATCCAGCAGCACCCGACGTCCCTGGCCGACCACCTGGCCAACGGGCGGCCGTGGGACCTCGACCGCACGACCGGCGGGCTGATGACGCTGCCGCCGTTCCAGGGCACCGAGCGCGGCGGGTGGAACACCGGCACCGCCAACTCGCTGTGGCGGCAGGCCGAGCTCATCCGTCAGTACGGGGCCGACGCGCTCGTCGTCGTCAGCTCCGACGCCGTCTACAAGCTCGACTACCGGGAGGTCGCCGAGGCGCACCTGGGGTCGGGTGCGGAGGTGACGATGGTGACCACCGAGGTCGCCGCCGACGACGCCGCCCGCTACGGGATCGTCGAGGTCGACGGCGACCGGGTGACCGGGTACGCCTACAAGCCCGACGAGCCGGCGACGACGACGGCCACCAACGAGGTGTTCGTGTTCACCCCCGGGCCGACGCTGGACCGGCTCGAGCAGCTGCAGTCGGAGGTGGGCCAGGACGGGCTGGAGGACCTCGGCACCCACCTGCTGCCCGCGCAGACCCGCGACGGCCTGGCGCGGGCCTACCCGCTGCAGGGCTACTGGCGCGACGTCGGCACGGTGTCGTCGTACTGGGAGGCGCACCGCGACTTCCTGTCCGCCGAGCCGCCCATCGACCTCGACGAGCCCGCCTGGCCGGTGCACACCCGCGGCGGCCGGCACAGCGCGGCCCGGGTGCTCGACGACGGCCAGATCGAGAACAGCCTGCTCTCCGGCGGCACCCGCATCTCCGGCAACGTGCGCGGCTCGGTGCTCTCACCCGGCGTGGTCGTCGAGGCCGGCGCCACCGTCGTCGACTCGGTGCTGCTGCCCGGTGTGCGGGTGCGGTCGGGCGCGACGGTGACCCGCGCGGTGGTCGACGACGGCGTCGACGTCGGCCGCGGCTGCACGGTCGGGGGAGAGGGCGACGTCGCGCTGCTCGGCCGCCGCGCGCAGCTCGCCGAGGGCACGGAGGTCGCGGCCGGGGCCCGCTACCCCGCGGACGACTGAGGGAGGGCCCGACCCACGCGGTAGCCCTCGCTGGTCGCGACGACGTCGAGGACCTCGCCCCGGGGCCGGCCGCACCGGCGCTCGCAGCCGGCCCAGTGCAGCCGCGCGCCGTCGGGCACCGTCCCGGCGGCGACGGCCGCGGCCGCGTCGGCGCGGACGTCGGCCAGCGACTTCGCGCACCCCGGCCGACCCGCGCACGCGGTGACCCGGGTCCACGCGCTCTCCGCGTCGAAGACCACGCCGGTCCGGTGCAGGTCGACGGCGGCGTCGTCCACGCGGTCCTCGGCGAGGTCGGGGACGACGACGCTGCGCCACGGCGTCAGCTGGACGTCGTCCGCGAGGCCGGCCAGCAGGTCGGCCTGGGCGGCGGTCAGCCTCCCCAGCGGGAGGACGCCGACGAGCGCCGTCCGCCCGTCCCGCTGGGTCACCGCGCCGACGGGACCCGTCGCCGGAGCCGGGGGGAGGGGGACGGCGGCCGCGCGCGGGCCGGGCAGGCGGGCCGCCACCCGCGCCGGGCCGTCGGTCAGCTCGGCCAGCCGCCAGGCCGTGCCGCCCTGCGCGGCCCGCTCGGCGAGGAGGGCGCGCGTGGCGGCGAGCAGCAGGTCGACGGCGGTGGCGGGCGTCGTGCGCAGCCCGCTGTCGGACCCGGCGAGCGTCAGGGCCACTGTGCCCGGGTCGAGGGCGAGCAGGCCGACGTCGCCGCCGAGGCCGGTGACGTCGCCGCGGCCGTCGTCCAGAGTGGCGAGGAAGCGGCCGGGCAACGCGGCCAGCGCGGGATCCGCGCGCAGCCCGGCGTCGAACGCGGCCACCCACGGCCGGACGTCGAGGTGCCCCCCGCTCCGGCCGGTCAGCACGCTGGCCAGCACGTTGCGCACCCGCTCGTGGCTCTCGCTGGGCAGCAGGCCGGCGGTGGCCAGGCGGTCGCCGAGCGCCGCCGCGGACCCGGCGGCCAGCCCGCGCAGCTGCAGGTTGCCCCGGCTGGTGAGCTCCAGGGCCCCGTCGCCCAGCTCCCGGGCAGCCCCTGCGAGCACGCGCAGCTGGCCGGCGGTGAGCAGCCCGCCGGGCACGCGCACCCGGGCCAGCTCCCCGTCGGCGGCGGAGTGGGTCTGCAGGGCGCCGGGACAGGCGTCGGCGCGCAGGCGGGCGGGGGAGGAGGTCATGGCACCCGCGAGGTTATGTCGCGGGTGCCACGACCCTCCTGGCGTCAGGCGTCGCGGTGTCAGGCGTCGCGGCGGGCGCGGTCGAACGACATCCACACCTCGCGGCGCTCCTTGCGGGTCTGCACCTGGGCCATCGCGGCCACCCGGCGCCGCTGCTCGAAGGACGCGACGTGCTGGACGACGGCGACCTCGGCCTCACGCATCGCCCGCTCGGCGGCGAACTCGGCCGGCGTCGACGGGTACTCGTCGGGGGAGACCGGCGAGACCTCGCCGTCGGCCGACTCGCGCGCGTACGGGCTGTCGGCGGGCAGGTTGCCGCTCACCCGGCCGTAGGCGCCGAGGAACAGCAGCACGAGCCCGGCGACGACGGAGAAGCCGACGTTGCTCAGCCCGAAGGCCAGGACGTTGAGGTCGCTGTTGAGCACCGCCAGGTTGGCCAGTGCCGACACCAGGAACAGCACGCCGATGACGATCATCATCGTCGAGGCGGTGCGGGGGCTGCGGAAGGCGGAGACGACCAGCACGACCGCGGTGACGATCGAGATGGTCGACAGCAGGCCGTTGGAGGACAGGCCGAGGATCCGCTCACCGTCGGTGGAGAAGAACGCCAGGCCGTTGGCGAACCCGAGGAGGCCGAAGACGGCGATCACCCCGGCGACGACGAACGCGCCGATGCGCTGGACGGCGTAGACGCGGCTGCCGCGCCCGGCCGTCCGGGGGGTGGGGATCTGCGGCGCGGGTGTCTCCGGTGCGGGGGCCGGCGGCTCCGGGGCGGGGTGCGCGTCCGCGGACGGGGCGGCCGGCAGTGTGCGGCCGGCCGTCCGGTGGCGGTGCAGGGACAGGGCCATGGCGGGCTCCTCGGGTCGGGTGGCACTGACACCGGTTGTTCCCAATTGAGTGGCGCCCGGATGCAGAGAGATCCGGACTTCCTCGTCCGACATGCGGCCGGGCGTGTCGTGATCTCGGGAAGACGTCCCCCGGCGACGCCGTTGTGCGGGCATGACCCAGCCGTTCGAGACCGACCTGCACTCGGAGTACCTGCGCGCCGACCTGTTCTTCTCGATGGGTCAGCCCGTCGAGGCCGCGCGTCTCCTCGAGCCGCTGGTCGAGGCCGAGCCCGGCAACCAGGCGGCGCTCGAGCTGCTCGCCCGCAGCTACTTCGGCTCGGCGCAGCTGCGCCGGGCGGAGGAGTCGCTGCTGCGGCTGGTCGAGCTCGCGCCGGCCAACGGGTGGGCCCGCCGCGCGCTGGCCCGCACGCTGGAGCGGCAGAGCCGCGCCGCGGAGGCGACGGTGCACCACCGCGTGGCCGACGCGCTCGGCGCGGAGTGACCGCCCTCGGCGCACGGTGACCGCGGGTCGTCGTCCGGCCGCCGGGTCCGCCGCTCCGCAACCGCGAGCAGTACCTGCGGCTGAGGGCCGCCGTGCACGCCTCCCTCGGCCGGCCGGTCCGACGACGTCGCGCGCCGGGGGCCGGCCGGCCCGGGCGGTACGGTCGGGCCACCACGGCAGTGCGCAGGAAGCCGGTGCGATCCCGGCGCGATCCCGCCACTGTGTCCCCGGGCCCCGGGGGAGCCAGACACTCCGGCTGCCGTGCCCGACGACCCGGGGCGCGGACCCCGAGTGAGGACGCAGCGTGTTCACCCTGCTCTCCACGAGCGACACCGACCTGCTCTCCGCCCGCGCCAGCGGCGCCGACTGGCGGCTGGGCAACCCCGTCCGGCTCGGGGACGACGGGATCGCGGCGCTGACCGAGGGCGCGCAGCTCGTCGTCGTCCGGATCCTCGGGGTGCGGCGGCAGTACGAGGAGGTGCTGGCGCCGCTGCTGGCCGGGCCCGCGCCGGTCGTCGTCCTCGGCGGGGAGCAGGTGCCCGACGCCGAGCTGATGGAGCTGTCCACGGTGCCGATGGGCGTGGCCACCGAGGCGCACGGCTACCTGGCGCAGGGCGGCCCGGACAACCTCGTCCAGCTGCACCGGTTCCTCTCCGACACCGTGCTGCTCACCGGCGAGGGCTTCGACCCGCCGTCGGTCGCGCCGGACTGGGGGGTGCTGCAGCGGTCGTCGTCCGGCAGCGGTCCGCGCATCGCCGTCCTCTACTACCGGGCACACCACCTGGCCGGGAACACCGCCTTCGTCGAGTCGCTGTGCTCGGCGGTCGAGGACGCCGGCGGGCAGGCCCTGCCGGTGTTCGTGAGCTCGCTGCGCAGCGTCCCCGCCGACCTGCTCGACGTGCTGCGCACCGCCGACGCGCTCGTCGTCACCGTGCTCGCCGCCGGCGGCTCGCGGCCTGCCACCGCGCAGGCCGGCGGGGACGACGGCGCCTGGGACGTCGGCCGGCTCGCCGCGCTCGACGTGCCGGTGGTCCAGGGGCTGTGCCTGACCCGCTCGCGGGCCGACTGGCTGGCCGACGACGACGGCCTCTCGCCGCTCGACGTGGGCAACCAGGTCGCGATCCCCGAGTTCGACGGCCGGCTGATCGGCGTGCCGTTCTCCTTCAAGGAGACCGACGCCGACGGCCTGACCCACTACGTCGCCGATCCCGAGCGGGCGGCCCGGGTGGCGGGGACGGCGGTGGCGCACGCGCGGCTGCGGTCGGTGGCGCCCCGGGACCGCCGGATCGTGCTCATGCTGAGCGCCTACCCGACCAAGCACGCGCGGATCGGCAACGCCGTCGGCCTGGACACCCCGGCCTCGGTGGTGCGGCTGCTGGCCGCCATGCAGGGCCAGGGCTACGACATCGGCCCGTTCGACGGGCCCGACGCGCTGCCCGGCGTGGCCGACCTCGACGGCGACGCGCTCGTCCACGCGCTCATCGCCGCCGGCGGGCAGGACGCCGACTGGCTGACCGACGAGCAGCTCTCGGGCAACCCGGTGCGCATCCCGGCCGCCGACTACCGGCGCTTCTTCGACACGCTGCCGGCCGACCTGCGCGCGGCGATGGTGTCGCACTGGGGCGAGGCGCCGGGGTCGCTGTTCGTCGACGGCTCCGGGGACGAGCAGGCCGTCGTGTTCGCCGCCCTGCGGGCCGGCAACGTCGTCGTGATGGTGCAGCCGCCGCGCGGCTTCGGGGAGAACCCGATCGCGATCTACCACGACCCCGACCTGCCGCCCTCGCACCACTACCTGGCCGCCTACTGGTGGCTGCGGTCGGTCTTCGGCGCGCACGCGCTGGTGCACGTCGGCAAGCACGGCAACCTGGAGTGGCTGCCCGGCAAGACGGTGGGGCTGTCGGCGTCCTGCGGGCCCGACGCCGCGATCGGCGACCTGCCGCTGGTCTACCCGTTCCTGGTCAACGACCCGGGCGAGGGCTCGCAGGCCAAGCGGCGGGCGCACGCGACGCTGGTCGACCACATGGTGCCGCCGATGGCCCGCGCCGACTCCTACGGCGACATCGCGCGGCTGGAGCAGCTGCTCGACGAGCACGCGAACGTCGCGGCGATGGACCCGGCGAAGCTGCCGGCGGTGCGCGCGCAGATCTGGACGCTGCTGCAGGCCGCGAAGCTCGACCACGACCTGGGGCTGGCCGAGCGGCCGGAGGACGACCACTTCGACGAGATGATCCTGCACGTCGACGGCTGGCTCTGCGAGATCAAGGACTCGCAGATCCGCGACGGCCTGCACGTGCTCGGGACGCCGCCGTCGGGCGCCGACCGGGTCGACCTGGTGCTGGCGATGCTGCGCGCCCGGCAGATCTGGGGCGGGTCGGTGGCACTGCCCGGGCTGCGCGAGGCGCTCGGGCTGACCGAGGACGGCACCGCGGGCCTCAGGGCGACCGACGCCGTCGAGGCACAGGCCGCCGCCCTGGTCTCGGGCATGGAGGACGCCGGCTGGACGATCGGCGCCGTCGGGCCCGTCGTCCGGGAGGTGCTCGGGCGCGAGGACGACGGCGTCGCGGCCGTGCTGCGGTTCGCCGTCGACGAGGTGGTGCCGCGGCTGGAGCGCACCACCGACGAGCTCGACGCCACGCTGCACGCCCTCGACGGCGGCTACGTGCCGGCCGGGCCGTCGGGCTCGCCGCTGCGCGGGCTGGTCAACGTGCTGCCGACCGGGCGGAACTTCTACTCGGTCGACCCGCGCGCCGTCCCCTCGCGGCTGGCGTGGGAGACCGGGCAGGCGATGGCCGACTCGCTGCTGGAGCGCTACCTCGCCGACACCGGCGAGTACCCGCCGTCGGTGGGGCTGTCGGTGTGGGGGACCTCGGCGATGCGGACGTCGGGCGACGACGTCGCCGAGGTGCTCGCCCTGCTCGGCGTCCGCCCGGTGTGGGACGACGCCTCGCGGCGGGTGACCTCGCTGGAGCCGGTGCCGCTCGACGAGCTGGGCCGGCCGCGGATCGACGTCACCGTGCGGATCTCCGGGTTCTTCCGGGACGCGTTCCCGCACGTGGTGACCATGCTCGACGACGCGGTGACGCTCGTGGCGGGACTCGACTCGGAGTCCCCGGAGCAGAACTTCGTGCGGGCACACGTCGAGGCCGACGTCGCCGGGCACGGCGACCGGCGGCGGGCGACCACCCGGGTGTTCGGCTCCAAGCCCGGCGCGTACGGGGCCGGCCTGCTGTCGCTGATCGACTCCCGCGACTGGCGCGGCGACGCCGACCTCGCCGAGGTGTACGCGGTGTGGGGCGGCTACGCCTACGGCCGCGACCTCGACGGCGTGCAGGCGCGGCCGGACATGGAGGCGGCCTACCGGCGGATCGCGGTGGCGGCCAAGAACGTCGACACCCGCGAGCACGACATCGCCGACTCCGACGACTACTTCCAGTACCACGGCGGGATGGTGGCGACCGTCCGCGCGCTGACCGGACGTGCGCCGGCCGCCTACGTCGGCGACTCGACCCGGCCCGAGCAGGTGCGCACCCGATCGCTGACCGAGGAGACCTCGCGGGTGTTCCGGGCGCGGGTGGTCAACCCCAAGTGGCTCTCGGCGATGCGCCGGCACGGCTACAAGGGCGCCTTCGAGCTGGCCGCCACCGTCGACTACCTGTTCGGCTACGACGCCACGACCGGCGTGGTGGCCGACTGGATGTACGAGAAGCTCACCGAGACCTACGTGCTCGACCCGGAGAACCGGGAGTTCATGGAGCGGTCCAACCCGTGGGCGCTGCACGGCATCGCCGAGCGGCTGCTGGAGGCCGTGGACCGCGGCATGTGGGCCGAGCCGGACCCCTCCCTGCTGGCCGGGCTGCGGCAGGCCTACCTCGACACCGAGGGCGACCTCGAGGGCGGGGAGACGCCGGCACAGCAGGGCGCGACGACCTGAGGGAGGACCCTGCTGCCCCACCGCGGCAGGACCTCGTCCTCCTCGTCCCCCGCAGCCTGCGGACGGGCCTGCGGCGGGTCCCTGCGGGAGGGCCGATCGACCGGTTGTGGAGCCGATCACCGGGTATCCACCAGCGCATGGGCATCCTGAACCGACTCCTCGGAACTGCTGAGACCACGGCTCGTCGGGGCGCCGCCGGAGGCCGCGCCGCTGCGGGGCGGGCATCGACCGGCCGCGGTGTGGGCCGCACCACGGGCACCGGGCGTGGCACGAGCACCGGACGCGGCATGGGCCGCACCCGGATGTCGGCCGGCACGCCGACCCGGCGCATGGGCCGCGGCGCACCGACGACCGCTGCCTCCGGTGGCCTGGGCCGGCTGCTCGGGTCGCTGACCGGCCGCCGCTAGCCGAGGGCCCCGCTGCAGGGGCCGCTAGGCCGTACCGGTGAGGGCGGCGGCGACCACGAGCACGACGGTCGCCGCCGTCTCACCCATGGCACCCATCACGTCCCCGGTGACACCGCCGAGGCGGTCCGTGGCGCGGGTCAGCACGGCCTCGGCCGCGAACAGCCCCGCGGCCGTGCCCGCGACCAGGACCGCCGCGGCGACCGGGCCGGCGAGCAGCCACGCCCCCGCCCCCGCCAGCACGGTGACGGCCGCCGACCAGCCCGCCAGCCACGGCCGGGACACCGTGCCCGCCACCGCGGCGCCGAGGGCGGACCCCTCCGCCGTCGCGACGCCGGGCAGCCCCGTGCGCGCCATCGCCAGCCGGGCCACGACCACCGCCGTCCCCAGGGCGAGCCAGCCGCCGTCGCGGTCGAGCAGGGCCGCCGCGGTCGCCGCCTGCAGCAGCAGGGTGAGCACCAGCGTCACGACCCCGAACGGGCCGACGTCGCCCTGGTGCATCACCTGCAGCGCCCGCTCCCGGCTCCGCAGCGGGCCCAGCCCGTCGGCGGTGTCGGCCAGCCCGTCGAGGTGCAGCGCCCGGGTGAGCGCGGCCAGCACGGCCAGCGCCGCCACCGCACCGGCCAGCGGGGACACCAGGTGCGTGCCGAGCACCGCCGTCCCGGCCGCCACGCCGCCGAGCGCCAGCCCGACCAGCGGCGCCCACGGCAGCACCCCGCGGGTCGAGGCCGCCGCCGCGGACGGCACCCGCACCACGGTGAGCAGCGCGACCGACTCCAGCGGGCCGATCCACCACGCCGCCCGGCGCCCGCTCACCGCAGCCGCTGCGGCAGGCCGGCGACGACGAACCACACCTCGTCGGCGGTGCCGGCCAGCCGCTGGTTGACCTCGCCGAGGGCGTCCCGGAACAGCCGTCCCGACCGGGTCTCCGGAACGACGCCCAGCCCCACCTCGTCGCTCACCGCCACCACGTGGGCCGGTGTCATCGTCCAGGCGCCGACCAGGGCGTCGCAGCGGCCGGCCAGCCGGTCGAGCGCGCCGGGCTCGTCGGCCCACACGCCGGTCTGCTCCATCAGCGCCGCCACCCAGGTGGTCACGCTGTCGACGAGCACGGTGCCGCCGCGCAGGAGGTCGCTCGGCACCGTCGTCTCCAGCGTCGTCCACCCGGCCGGGCGCCGGGCGCGGTGGGCGGCCACCCGCTGCGCCCACTCCGCGTCCTCGGGCGCCGCCGTGGACGTGGCCAGGTAGACGACGTCGTCGCGGTCGGCGACCAGCGACTCCGCGTGCGCCGACTTGCCCGACCGCGAGCCGCCGAGGACCAGCACCCGGCTCACGGTGCCGCCGGCCGGGGGAGGTCCAGGCGGGTGACCGTGCCGTTGTGCGGGGTCACCGCCGGGAGCCGGTCCGGGCCCAGCCCGGCGGCCACCGCCTGGGCGGCCCGGATGGTGTCGCCGTGGGTGACCAGCCCGACGACGTCGGCCGGTGGCGCCAGCTGCAGCTCCGCCAGGAGGTCCGCGACCCGGGCGTGCAGCTGGGCCAGGCTCTCGCCGCCCTCGGCCGCCCAGTGCGGATCGGTCCAGTCGACGACGTCCCACAGCTCGCGCGAGGGCCGGCCCTCCAGCACGCCGTAGCCCTGCTCGCGCAGCGCCGCGGTCGTGGTGAACGGCAGTCCGGTGGCGCGCGCGCAGTGCTCGGCGGTCTGCACGGCGCGGCGCAGGTCGCTGGAGAGCAGCGCCCCCGGCCGCCGGACGGCCAGCTCGCGCGCGGCGGCGGCGGCCTGCTCGTGACCCAGCCCGGTCAGCGGGACGTGCGCGGTCTGGCCCTGCACCAGCCCGGCGGCGTTCCACTCGCTCTGGCCGTGCCGGACGAGCAGGAGGGTGAGCGGACGGGCCATGGTGGTCGCCGAGCGTAGGGCAGCGGGCCGGGCCCCTCGGTCGCGGGACGGTCCCCGCCGGAGCCGCGCGGCCGGGCTCGTACCGTCGGTGCGTGAGCATCCCCGTCCGTCCCGGCGCCGCCGCAGCCGCCCGGCCCACCGGCCCCGACCCGCTGGCCCCGCTGCTGGACCTCCCCGGCGTCCGCGAGGCCGCCGACGCCGCGCGCGCGGGCATCGACCGGCTGCTGGCGCACCGGCTCATGCGCAACCGGTCGGCCGAGGTGAGCACCGAGTCGGCGCTGCGGGGCGCGCGCGCCTCGGCGGCCCTCGACGGGGTCGACGTCCCGCTGGCCGACCTGCGCGCCGGCTCCGTCGACGACCCCGTGGTGCAGGGCTCGCTGCGCGTCTCGGTCGGGCTGGGCTCGCTGGTGGAGACCTGGTCGCGGGCGCCCGGGCAGGTGCTCGCCCGGCTGCACGTGCTGGCCGCCGCCGACCTGGTCGACCGCGCCGACCTCGGCCGGCCGGCACCGCACGCCGGCCCGCGGCTGGGTGGGCTGTTCCAGGTGGTCACCGGCACCTCGACGGTGCCCGCGGTGCTCGTGGCCGGTCTCGTCCACGGCGAGCTCGCCGCCCTGGCGCCCTTCGGCACCGCCGACGGCGTGGTGGCCCGCGCCGCCGGCCGGCTCACCACGATCGGCCGCGGCCTGGACCCCAAGGCGGTGTCGGTGCCCGAGGTGGGCTTCGCCGAGCTGGGCGCCGAGGAGTACCGCGCGCGCCTGGCCGGCTACGCCGCCGGGGGGCCCGAGGGCTTGGCCGCCTGGTTGGTGCACTGCTGCCGCGCGACCGAGCTCGGCGCCCGCGAGGGCCTGGCCGTCGCCGAGGCGATCCTGCGCGGCTGACTCCCCGGCTCCCGTCCTGCGCCACCACCCGGCCCGGGGGAGGGTGGACGGATGCGCTACCTCGACGTCGACGGGCTCGGCCCGGTCAGCCGGATCGGCCTGGGCACCTGGCAGTTCGGGTCCCGCGAGTGGGGCTACGGCGAGGGCTACGCCGCCGGCGCGGCGCGGGACATCGTGCGCCGGGCCCGCGACCTCGGGGTCACCCTGTTCGACACCGCCGAGGTCTACGGCTTCGGCCGCAGCGAACGGATCCTCGGCGAGGCCCTGGGCGACGAGCGCACGCAGGTCGTCGTCGCCTCAAAGCTGTTCCCCGTGGCGCCGTTCCCGCCGGTCGTCCGGCGCCGGCTGGAGGGCAGCGCGCGGCGGCTGGGCCTCGACCGCGTGCCGCTGTACCAGGTGCACCAGCCCAACCCCGTCGTCCCCGACACCGTGACGATGCCCGGGCTGCGCACGCTGCTCGACGAGGGCCGCATCGGGGCCGTCGGCGTCTCCAACTACTCGCTGCCGCGCTGGCGGGCGGCCGACGCCGCGCTGGGCCGGCCGGTGGTGAGCAACCAGGTGCAGTTCTCCCTCGCTCGTCCCGGGGCGCTGGCGGACATGGTGCCCTTCGCCGAGCGGGAGGGTCGCGTGGTCATCGCCTACAGCCCGCTGGCGCAGGGCCTGCTCGGCGGCCGGTACGACGTCGGCAACCGGCCCGGCGGCGTGCGCGCGGCCAACCCGCTGTTCGGCACGCAGAACCTGCGCCGCGTGCAGCCGCTGCTCGACGTCCTCCGCGAGGTCGCCGACGCGCACGGTGTCCGCCCCGGCACGATCGCCCTGGCCTGGCTGGTCTCCCTGCCGCAGGTCGTGGTCATCCCCGGCGCCTCGAGCGTGGAGCAGGTGGAGGCCAACGCCGCGGCCGGCGACGTCGACCTGCGCCCCGACGAGCAGGAGGCGCTCACCCGGGCGGCGCGGGCGTTCACGCCGGTCTCGGCGGCCCGCACGCTGGTCGACGGCGTCCGGGAGCGGCTCCCGATCTGACCGGTGGCCCTCCGGCTGGAGGCCCTCAGGCGCCGCGGCGGCGCCAGCGACCGGTGGCCGGGGACAGCGGCGCCACGGCGGCCGGGGCGGCGGCGAGCAGGCGCAGCGCCCGCCGCCGCGCGTACCAGGCAAGCCCCGCCACCGCCGCACCCACGCCCATCGCCGCGCCGGTCACCACCGGGGCCGGCCGGCCGAAGCGCGACCGCATCGACACCGGCCGGGTGAACTCCAGCACCGGCCAGCCCCGCTCGGCGGCGGCCCGGCGCAGGGCCCGGTCGGGGTTCACCGCCGTGGGGTGCCCGACGACCGTGAGCATCGGCAGGTCGGTGACCGAGTCGCTGTAGGCGTAGCAGTCGGCGAGGTCGTAGCCGCTCTCGGCGGCCACCCGGCGCATCGCCTCGGCCTTGTTCTCCCCGTAGGCGTAGAAGTCGATCTCGCCGGTGTAGTGGCCGTCGGCGACCACCATCCGCGTGGCCACCACCCGGTCGGCCCCGAGCATCTCGCCGATCGGCTCGACCATCTCCGCGCCGCTGCTGGAGACGATGACGATCTCCCGCCCGGCCGCCCGGTGCTCCTCGATGAGGTCGGCGGCCTCGGCGTAGACCAACGGGTCGACGATCTCGTGCAGGGTCTCCCGGACGATCTCGTGCACCGTCCCGACGTCCCAGCCGGTGGCCATCCGCGTGATCTGCGTCCGCATCCGCTCCATCTGCTGCGCGTCGGCGCCGGCGAGGGAGAAGGTGAACTGCGCGTAGGCGCCCTTGAGGACGGCGCGGCGGTTGATCAGCCCACCCGCGAAGAAGGGGCGGCCGAAGGCCAGGGTGCTGGACTTGGCGATGACCGTCTTGTCCAGGTCGAAGAACGCCGCGGCGCGGGTCACAGCTCACGACTGTAAGCGGACCCGCGGGGTGTGACCCCGGCCTCGGCGCCGTCCACACCCGTGCGGGTCATCCACAGATCCCGGCCGCCGCGCCGCGGCGCGGTCCTCCTGCGCTGGGCTCGGCCGCGTGCCCGCCTCGCCGTCCCGCCGTGTGTCCCCCGCTCCGCGCGCGTCCTCGCATCCGCTGGTCGTCAGCTCCGACGAGGACCTCCTCGACGACGTCCTCCGGGTCCTCGCCGCGGCCGGCACCGAGCCGCAGGTGGCCTCCGGGGGGCCCGCGCTGCGCCGGGCCGCGCGGGAGGCCGCGGTCGTCCTGCTCGGTGCCGACGTGCTCACCAGCCCCGCGGTCCGCGCGCTGCCCCGCCGTCCGGGCGTGGTGGTCGTCGCGGCCGACCCGCTGCCCGCGGCCGCCTGGGCGGCCGCGGTCGAGCTGGGCGCCGAGCGCGTCGCCGTCCTGCCCGGGGACGAGGCGTGGCTGGTCTCCCGCGCGGCCGACGCCGTCCGCTCGCCGGTCGAGCGCGGCCGGCTGGCCGTGGTGGGCGGCAGCTGCGGCGGCGCGGGGGCCAGCACGCTGGCCGCCGCGCTGGCCCTCACCGCGGCCGAGGACGCCGACGGTGTGCTGCTGGTCGACGCCGACGCGTGGGGCGGCGGGCTGGACCTGCTGCTGGGCGCCGAGGACGCCGAGGGGCTGCGCTGGCCGGCGCTGACCGGTGTCCGCGGCCGGGTGGCCGGCGACGCGCTGCTCGCCGCGCTGCCCGAGGTCGGCGGGGTGCGCGTGCTGGCCGCCTCGCGGGAGGACCCGGCAGCCGTGCCCGCCGAGGCGCTGACCGCCGTCGTGGACGCCGCCCGGGCGTGCGGGTGGCCGGTCGTCGTCGACCTGCCGCGCCCGGGGGGCGACGGCGGTGCCCTGGCCGAGGCGGCGCTCGCCGAGGCCGACCTGGGCGTGCTCGTCGTCCCCGCCCGGCTGCGCGCCGCCTCGGCCGCCCGGCTGCTGCTGTCCGGTCCGCCGGGTGGGCCCGCACCGTGGTCGGCGGCCCGCGTGGTCGTGCGTCCCGTGCCCGGCGGGCTGTCGGCCCAGGACGTGGCGGTCGTGGCCGGGCGCCCGGTGGCCGGGGAGCTGGGCCACGACCGCGGTGCGCTGACACGGGGGGAGCGGGGGGAGCCGCCGGCCGTGGGACCGCGCAGCCCGCTCGGTGCGCTCGCCCGCCGGCTGCTGGGCGGGGTCGACCGGCCCGGGTGGGCGGCGTGAGCGGGCTGCCGCTGGTCGAGCGCGTGCGCGCCCGCCTGGCGCTCGAACCGGGACCGCCCAGCCGCGCGACCGTCGCCGCCCTGGTCCGCGAGGAGGCCGGGCTGCTGGGGGACGCCGACGTCCTCGACGCGGTGCGCGACGCGGTGCACGAGCTGGCCGGGGCCGGACCGCTGGAGCCGCTGCTGCGCGAGCCCGGGGTCACCGACGTCCTGGTCAACGGCCCCGCCGAGGTGTGGGTCGACCGCGGCGCGGGTCTGGAGCGCGCCGCGGTGCGCTTCCCCGACGAGGACGCCGTCCGCCGGCTCGCCGTGCGGCTGGCGGCCGGCGCCGGGCGCCGCCTCGACGACGCCGCACCGTGGGTGGACGCCGGACTGCCCGACGGCACCCGCCTGCACGCCGTCCTCCCGCCGGTCGCCGGCGCCGGCACCTGCCTGTCGCTGCGCGTCCTGCGCCGCTGCTCCCTGGGCCTGGCCGACCTCGCCGGCCGCGGCACGCTGCCCGGCGCGGCGGAGGACCTGCTGCGGGCGGTGCTGCGGGCCCGGCTGGCCTTCCTCGTCACCGGCGGCACCGGGTCGGGCAAGACCACCCTGCTGTCCGCGCTGCTCGGCGAGGTGCCCGACGCCGAGCGGATCGTGCTGTGCGAGGACGCTCCGGAGCTGACGCCGGCCCACCCGCACGTCGTCCGGCTGGTGACCCGCCCGCCCAACGTCGAGGGCGCCGGCCGGGTGACGCTGCGCGACCTCGTGCGCCAGGCGCTGCGGATGCGGCCGGACCGGCTCGTCGTCGGTGAGGTCCGCGGCGCCGAGGTGACCGACCTGCTCGCGGCGCTCAACACGGGGCACGACGGCGGGTGCGGCACCCTGCACGCCAACCGGCCCGGTGAGGTGCCGGCGCGGCTGGAGGCGCTCGGGGTGGCCGCCGGCCTCGACCGCAGGGCCGTGCACAGCCAGGCGGCAGCCGCCCTCGCGGTCGTCGTCCACCTGCGGCGTGCCCCGGCCGGCCGCCGGGTGGAGGAGATCGGGGTGGTCCGCCGCGACGGTGACCTGGTGGCCGTCGAACCGGGCTGGCGGGCCGACGGCGGGCCGTGCCCGGGGGAGCGGCGGCTGGCCGCGCTGCTGGACGGGACGGCGGGGTGAGCGGCGCGCTGCTGCTCGTCGCGGCGGCGGCCCTGCTCTGGCCCGGCCGGTCGGCCCACCGCCGCCGGCGGCTGCGCCGGCTGACCCGGGAGCAGGCGGCGCCCACGTCGTTCGTGGCCGCCCTGCCACCGCCGGCCTGGCCCGTGGCGGCCGCGGCGCTCGCCGCTGCCGGCGCCGCGGTGCTGAGCACGCCGCTGGTCGCGGTCCTGGCCGGCGTGCTGGCCGGCGGCGGCGTCCGCGCCCTCGTCCGGCAGCGGGAGCAGCGGCGGGACGACGCGCGGGTCGACTCCCTCGCCGAGGCCCTCGCCGCCCTGGCCGCCGAGCTGCGCAGCGGCCGCCCGCTCGAGGCCGCCACCGGGGCGGCGGTCGCCGTGTGCGCCGACGGGCGGAGCGGCGCGGCGCTCGCCCGGGCGCTGCGCGCCCCGGAGGCCGGTCCGCCGGAGGTCGGATCGGACCTCGACCGCGCCCTCGGGCGGATCGCGGCGGCGGTGCTGCTCAGCGCCCGCACCGGCTGTTCGCTGGCCGCGGTGGCCGGCGCGGTCGAGGACGACCTGCGCGCCCGCCGGCGGCAGCGCCTCGAGCTGCGCTCGGCGACCGCCGGCCCGCGCGCCAGCGCCGCGCTGCTGGCGGGGCTGCCGCTGCTGGCGCTGGCGATGGGCAGCGGCATCGGTGCGGACCCGTGGGCGGTGCTCACCACGACCCCTGCCGGGCAGGTGCTGCTCCTCCTCGGCGTCGCCCTGGAGGCCGCCGGGCTGGCGTGGTCGGCCCGCCTGGTGCGGCGGGCACTGCGGTGAGGGGGACGCCGTGACACCGGGCGTGGCGGCTCTGCTGCTCGCCGCCGCGCTGGCCGTGTGGCCGCCGACGGCAGCGCGACTGGCCGCGCGGGTGCGTGCGGTGACCCGGCGGCCCGTGGCGGTCCCCGCAGCTGGTCCCGTGGCGCCACGGGCGGCCGTCGAGGAGCCGCCCGGCGGGGTCCGGCGCCTCGTGCTGCCGGCGACGGCCGGTCTGGCCACCGCCCTGCTGCTCGGCGGGCCGGCCGGCGCCGGGGCGGGCGTCGTCGCGGCCGTGCTGGCCGACCGGCTGCTGCGGCGGGCGGCGGTCCGGGACGACACGGGTGCGGAGATGGCGGCGGAGCTGCCGGTGGCCTGCGACCTGCTGGCGGTCTGTCTCGGTGCGGGCCTGCCGGTCGGCAGCGCGCTGGCCGCCGTCGCCCCCGCCCTGCCCGGCCCGCTGGGCGGGGCGCTGGCCGACGTCGCGGGCCGGCTCCGGCTGGGCGCGGCCGCGCGCGTGGCCTGGAGCGCCGCACCCGAGGAGCTGGCCGGGCTGGGGCGCGTGCTGGTCCGGGCGGGGGAGTCCGGCGCCGCGGCGGTGCCGGCGCTGCGCACCCTCGCCGGTGAGGCGCGCACGGCGGCGCGCAGCCGCACGGAGGCCGGGGTGCGCCGGGCCGGGGTGTGGGTGCTCGCCCCGCTGGGCGCGTGCTTCCTGCCGGCCTTCGTCTGTCTGGGCATCGCGCCGCTCGTGCTCGGCATCGCCGGCCAGGTCTTCGGGTGAGCACCACCCGCGGGCCGGCGCGCGGGCACGGGGGTCACCGGTCGTCCGGCCGGGTAGCCGGAGGGCATGGACCTGCTCGCCCTGCCCCGCGCCGCCACGGCGGCCTCCCTCGCCCTCGGCACGGCGCTGCGCGGGGCGCGGGTCTTCCACCCCCGAGGACACGCCTCCACCGCGACCGTCGTGACCGACGGCGGTGGCGGCTGGGGCGCCCGGGTGCTCGACGAGCCCGGCCGGCACGACGTCGTGGTCCGCGTCTCCCGCGCCGTCGGGCTGCCCGAGCCACTGCCGGACGTCGTCGGGCTCGCTATCCGGTTCCCCGGGCTGGGCCGGGACCACGGGCCGCTGGACGTGCTGGTCAGCACCGCCGGCGGGCCGCCCGGTCTGCGCCACGTGTTCCTGCCGGAGCCGTTCGGCCGGACGTACTCCGCCGTGCTGCCCCACCGGACCGGCAGCGGGCGCGTGGTCGTGCTCGGGGCGCGCAGCGAGGGCACCGGAGCGGACTGGGAGCTGCTCGCGGCCTCGCTCGCCGGCCGCTGGACGCGGTGGGGGCGGCTCACCCTCGGCCCGGCGCTGCCCGACGCGGAGGCGGAGACCCTCCGCTTCCTGCCGACCCTGGGCGCCGACGACCTCCAGCCGGTCCCCCTCCTCCGCGCCGTGCGGGACCGGTCCTACCGGCAGAGCCAGGCGCTGCGCCGCTGAGGTGACCGCGTCCCGCCGCGGCGGGGCGCCGGCGAGGCGTCGGCAGCGCTGTGCCGCAGGGTGCCGGGGCGCCGTCCACAGGCGGGCCGCCCGCCCACAGGTCGGTGCAGGCGCTGGAGCGGGCCGGCGGGCGCGGCGAGGGTCGGGGCGTGTCCCGCAGCGGCGGGGCGGACCCCGAGGAGGACCCGTGACCGTCGAGAACCCGCACACCCCCGAGCCCCCTGCCTCCGGGCGCGCCGCCCACGAGGTCGCCCACGGAGCCGCTCCCCAGGACGAGCCGCCGGCCCCGCCGCCGGGGCCCGCCGGCCGCTGGGCGCGCGTCACCGCGCAGCCGGAGGCCGGGATGAGCACCGCCGAGTACGCCGTCGGCACGGTGGCGGCGTGCGCCTTCGCCGCGGTGCTCTACCGCGTGGTGACCGGCGGCTCGATCGTCAGCGCGCTCGGTGACCTGGTCGAGTCCGCGCTCGGCGTCCTCTCCTGACCGTGCGCCGGCCGCGGCCGGGGAGCGTCCCGGCGGACCGGCGGGAGGCGGGCATGGTGACCGCCGAGACCGCCGTCGTCCTGCCCGTGCTGGTGCTGGTGCTGGCCGCCGTCGTGGCCGCCGTCGTGGTCGTCGGTGCGCAGCTGCGCTGCGTGGACGCCGCGCGGGAGGGGGCACGGGCGGCCGCCCGCGGGGAGGACCCGGCCGTGGTCCGCGCGGTCACCGCGCGTGCGGCGCCCGACGGCGCGGTGACCACGGTGTCGGTCGAGGGGGCCGAGGTCCGGGTGACGGTCAGCGCCCAGGTCGTCCCCGTCGGGCCGGTGCGCCTGGGCACCGGGGTCGGCGCGACCGCGGTCGCCCGCCTGGAGCCGGGCGTCGCCACCGGGGAGCCGGGGTGAGCGGCCGGGACCGGGAGCGCGGATCCGCCACGGTGTGGACCGTGGCGCTGGCCGGCGTCCTCGCCGCCGTCGGCCTGGCCGCGGTGCTCGTCGGGGCCGCGGTCGTCGCGCGGCACCGGGCGGGCTCCGCGGCCGACCTGGCCGCCCTGGCCGCCGCGTCCCGGGCGGTGGCCGGGGACCCCGCGGCCTGCACCGCCGCCGGCGAGGTGGCGCGGGCCAACGGAGCCGTGCTCACCGCCTGCTCCGTGCAGGACGGCGCGGTGGTCACGGTGACCGCCGAGGTCGCCGTCCGGCTCGGCCCGCTGGGCACCCGTGGAGCAGCGGCGAGCGCCCGGGCGGGACCGGTGGAGGAGGCGGTCGCGGGGCCGGACCCGCCACCCGGCCCGTCCACCGTGCCGACCTAGACTCCGCCCGGGGACGGGTCGAGCCCGGCCCGACGGAGGAGGGGAGCCGTGAGCCGGACGGGTCGCGGGCGTCTGGGGCGGCGCCGGTCCGGGCCCGAACGGTCCGTGCCGCTGGCGATCCTGCTGAGCAAGCTGGATCTGGTCCAGGTGGTCGGCGTCTACGTCCTCCTCGTCCTGGGCTGGACCCTGGTGGTTTCGACGGTCCTGCTCGTCGACGACGGGGGCAGCTCCGGGTTCGTCGACGTCGTGCGCCGGGCGTTCCAGGCGATGTGGGGACCGGACTCGCTGTTCGGGGAACCGGGGCGCTCGCTCCTCTACTACGCCCTCGCGCTGCTCAACGCCCTGGTGAGCGTGCTGCTGCCGGTGTTCGTGCTCGGTGCCTTCGTGTTCAAGCTGTTCTCGCACGATCCGCTGCGGTGGCGGCAGCGGCCGACACTCGAGGTCCACCCGCCCGGGTACTTCGTGCTGGCGGTGCGCTTCTACAACCGGCTGACCGTCGACCTCGCCGACGTGCGGGTGCGGGCGTGGCTGAAGTGGACCCCGCAGGACAGCCCCACCGTGCACCGCAACAAGCAGCTCGACCTGGTGCGCGGGGAGCACGGCACCGAGCACGTCTGGCCGATCGCCGGAGAAGGCGAGCCGACGACCTTCCGCGTCGTCCTGGGGCCGACCGACCGGCCGGGGGTGCCCGTCAGCGCGGAGACCATCGAGGTCCAGGGGCACCTGGTCCGACGCGACACCGCCCGGCTGCTGGTCATCGTGGAGGGCGTCATGACCTCGACGAACGAGCAGTTCCGGAGCAGGTGGGTCTATCCGCTGCGTGCCGCCGACGGCAAGCGCCCCAGCGACATCGACGAGGAGGGGATCTTCCAGGACATCGGGCCCGACGTCGGGCCGGACTCCGGCTGGGGCAACTTCCACGGGGTCCAGGACGTGTACGTCTTCGTCTACGGCTCGCTCATGCGCGACGCGGACCTCCGCGCTGCCGGCCTGGACCCCGGCGACGCGCGGACGGCCACCCTCCAGGGGTGGCGACGGCGGTGGAACGTCGCCAGCGACCCGGCGCACAAGCACCGGCGCTACCGCCACCTCACCCCGGGCCGGCCGGTGTTCACCGGACGGATCGTCAGCCTCGGCCTCGAGCGGGAGGACGGTGCGTCGGTCCGCGGTGTGGTCGTCCGCGTCGGACCCAGGCAGTTGGCCGACTTCGACCTGCGCGAGCAGGACTACGACCGCACCGACGTCAGCGCGGCCGTCAGCTGGCCCGACCGAGACGAGCGCCGCCCACCGCGGGTGTTCACCTACGTGCCCAAGCCGGCGGCGGTCGCCGACTTCCGCCGGCGCCGGGGTACCGGCGAGCTGGTGATCGAGCAGAGCTACTTCGACTCGGTCCGCGACGCCGCCGCCCGGATCCAGGGCACCGCCGACGGCTTCGCCGGCGTGGCGGAGCTCGACGGGGCCTCCGTCGAGCCCCTGGACCGGGAGGACGGCGTCGCGCCGCCGGTCCCGCCCCAGTGACCGGCGACGTCGGTCGGGGGCGTGTGACCCCGGGGATCTGACCGACGGATCTCGTGGACGGAGGGCCTCCGGACGCGGCCCGGGCTGCACACCGTGCGCCGGGGCCCACCGGCCCGGGCCGGTGGAGACCGCCGCTCGCCCCGGGGTACGGGCGTCCACCGGCTGTGCGGTGCTGCACCGCTGCCGCCCTCGCCGTGCTCCGCCGGGCGGTGGCCGGGTGCCGTCCGGCGATCAGCCGCGCGACCCACCTGCCAGGACAGGACACCCGGCACCGGCTTCGACGGCGCTACCGGCCGGGCCCCGGTGCCGGTGAGAGGTGCTCGTGGACGGCCAGCCACCGCCCGGACGGCCCGCGGGTGAAGACGATCGTCTCCCGCTCCCGCAGCTCCTCCCGCCCCGCCCGGGTGGACACCGTCGTGCGCACCGCGTGGGTCAGCACGGCGGTGTCCCCGAGCACCTGCACGTGGGTGCCCGACGTCTCGCACCCGAGGACCCGGAAGTCGTCGTCGCGGACCCAGGAGGACCACTCCTGCCGGTACTCCTCGCGGGAGGTCAGCAGCCGGCCGGTGGTGTGGAACAGGAAGGTGGCGTCCTCGCGGAAGCAGCCAAGGTACTCCTCGAGGTCGTCGCGCCCGAAGGCCGCCACCAGCGCGGCGGCCGCGCGCCGGACCTCGCCGTCGGCGTCGGTGTGCTCGGTCATCGGCCCACCGGCTCCTCGGCCGCCGGCAGCGGACGGCGGCGGCCGGCGCGGTGCACGGAGGCGCGCGGGTCGTCGGTCACCGGGGGCACCTCCGACTCCCGGGCCGGGACCAGCCGCGGGCCGGCGGGACCGAAGACGTACCGGGGCTCGGGGACGGCGACCAGCAGGGACAGGTACACGACGGCCGCCACGCCGAGGGACATCGGCAGGCTGATGTCGACCCCGCCGGCCGCGTTGCGGAACGGGCCCTCGATCAGGGGCGGGTAGTTGGCGAACAGCAGTCCGACGACGGCGGCCGGGATCCAGGCCACCATCCCGCGCCAGTTGACCCCGCCGCTGAACCAGTACCGCCCGCCGATCCGGCCCTGGTTGAAGACCTGCACGTCCTCGGGGGAGTAGGAGCCCCGGCGCACGAAGTAGCCGATGGTCATGATGACCATCCAGGGCGTCGTGCAGATGACGATGGCGCCGATGAAGGCGTTGACGCTGGCCAGCAGGTCGAACACGAGCCGGCCCACGAGGATGAAGGCGAAGGCCAGCACCCCGATCGACAGCGACGCCTGCACCCGGTTGAGGCGGGGGAAGACCGAGGAGAAGTCCAGGCCCGTCCCGTAGAGGGAGGTCACGCCGGTCGACATGCCGCCGAGGAAGGCCACGACCATGAGCAGCACGGCGTACCACAGCGGCGAGGCCTGGATCAGCGCGAACACGTAGTCGGCCTCACCGGCGACGATCGTCGCCGTCCCCACCCCGAACAGGAACGGCACCAGCGTGGCCAGCTGGCCGAGGAAGGTCGCCCCCATCAGTCGCGACGGGCGGGTGTCGGCCGGGAGGTAGCGCGACCAGTCGCCGAGGAAGGCGCCGAAGCTGACCGGGTTGCCCATGACGATCAGCGCGGAGAGCACGAACGTGGGCCAGAACCCGCCCAGCGCGTAGGCCTGGGGACCGGGGTCGTAGGAGGGGTCGAACAGCGTGGCGTAGGCGACCAGCCCGAGCAGCATCAGGACCGTGTTGGCCACCACCACGACCTTGTTGACCAGCAGCATCAGCTGGTAGCCGTAGATGACCACGACGATCACCAGGGCGCCGAGGACGGCGTAGATGACCCCGCGGAGCAGGTCGGAGTCGCCGGTCCCGAACAGCCGCGTGGAGGCGCCGACGAGGGCGTCGCCGCTGACCCACACCGAGATCGAGTAGAACGAGATCGCGGTCAGCAGCGACAGGAACGACCCCAGGACGCGGCCGCGGACGCCGAAGTGCGCGCCGGAGGAGACGGCGGTGTTCGTGCCCGTCCGCGGCCCGAACAGGCCCATGGGCATGAGGATCAGCGCCCCGACGACCACGCCGACGACGGTCGCGGCCACCGCCTGCACCAGGTCCAGCCCCAGCAGCACCGGGAAGGTGCCGAGGATGACGGTGGCGAAGGTGTTGGCGCCGCCGAACTGGATCCGGAACAGGTCGAGCGGCCGCGACGTCCGCTCGGCGTCCGGGATGGTGTCGATCCCGTGCTGCTCCACCTCGGTGGCCCGCGGCCGCCGCTGCCCGGCCGCCACCCCGGCGACCTCCGCTCCGCTCACGTGCACCTCCCGCTGGGGCGGTGGACGGACCACCGCGGTGCGCAGAGGGTAGAGCCGGGTTGACTCACAGACAACCGCCGTTTCCCACCATGGGGGCAGCATGCTGGGATGCGACGGGCGGGCCCGCACCCCGTCCTGCGACCACCCACCCCGAGGAGCCCCGTGACCGGCCCTGCCCCGTCCCTCCGCGACGTCGTCGACCTCTCCCACCCCCTGGACGACGACACCCCGGTCTACCCCGGCGACCCGGTCGCCCGCTTCTCCCCTGCCGCCACCGTGGCGGCCGACGGCTACAACGTCCTGCACGTCCGCATGGGCTCGCAGACCGGCACGCACGTCGACGCCCCGTACCACTTCCTCGAGGACGGCTCCCGCGTCGACGAGCTGCCGCTCGAGCACTTCCTGGGCCCGGCCGTCGTCGCCGACGTCCGGGGCAAGCCCCCGCACGGCCGGATCGAGTGGGCGGACCTGGCGCCCTGCGCCCCCCTGCTGGGCCCCGGCCGCATCCTGCTGCTGCGCACCGGGTGGGACGAGCACTGGGGCACCGACGCCTACTTCGACCACCCGTACCTGACCGGGGACGCCGCTGCGCGCGTGGTGGCCGCGGGTGTGCGCACCGTCGGGCTGGACGCGCTGAGCCTCGACGAGACCGTCGTCGGTGGGAAGCCCGCCGACGGGTTCGCCGCCCACCTCGAGGTCCTCGGTGCCGGGGGCGTCATCGTCGAGAACCTGCGCGACCTGGGGGCGGTGCCCGACACCGACGCGGTGGTCAGCGTCCTGCCGCTGCGGCTGGCCGGGGCCGACGGGGCCCCGGTGCGGGCGGTGGCGTTCCGGGTGGCGCGCTGAGTCAGGGGCGCAGCGGCCCGCCCCGGCCCACCGTGAGCAGCTGCCCGACGACCGATCCGGCCGCCTCGCCGCACAGGTAGGACACCGCGGCGGCCACGACCGCGGGGGACGGCGGGGCGGCGGGGTCGGTGACCACCTCGTTGACGGTGACGGCGTCGGGGCCGAGGTCGCGGGCGAGGGTCTTCGTCAGCGCGACGAGGGCGCCCTCCACCGCGCCGGCGGCCGTCGTCCGCGGGCGGTCGACGGCCGTCCACCCGCCGCCCAGGAACACCAGCCGCCCCGCTCCGGACCGCCGCAGGGCCGGCGCGGCCGCGCGGGCCAGCCGGAAGGCCGGCGTCAGGCAGACCGTCACCCCGGCGTACCACCGGGCGGGGTCGGCGCGGGGGAACGCTGCCTCCGGCGGCCGCGCGACGGCGCAGACGAGCACGTCCAGCCCGCCGTCCCGGGCCGCGTCGGCCACGGCGCCGTCCGGGTCGGCCCCGGGCGGGACGACGGTGACGCGCAGACCGTCGGCGGTCAGCCGCGCGACGAGCGCCTCGCTCACCGCGGCGGCGTCGCAGCGCACGAGCGCGTTGCGGCCGGCCATCAGATCGTCGCCCCCGCGTTCGGTGAGAGGACCTGCCCGGAGACCGCCGGGCCTGCCTCGAGCAGGAAGCGCGCGGCCGCGGCGATCTCGCCCGGGGCGACGAGCCGCTGCACCGGCAGGGTGGCCAGGAAGTCCGCGGCCCGCCACGGCGAGCCGGCGTCGAGCATGGGGGTGTCGGCCGCGCCGGGCGCGACCGTGTTGACGGCGACGCCCGTGCCCTCGACCTCCACGGCCAGCGCGCGGGTGAACCCGACGATCGCGCCCTTGCTCGCCGCGTAGTGGGCGTCGCCCTGGCTGCCGCCGACCCCCAGGTCCGACGAGATCGTCACGACCCCGCCCCGGCCGCGGGCCACCATCCGCGGGACGACGGCCGCGCAGGCGTTCGCGGTGCCCGAGAGGTTGACCGCCATCATCCGGGACCAGCGCGCGTCGTCGATCTCCTCGACGGGCCGCATCTCGTACACGCCCGCCGCGGTGACCAGGGCACCGACGGCGCCCAGCTCCCGCTCCACGCGGTCGACGGCCGCCGCGACCGCGGCCGCGTCGGTCACGTCCACCTCGACGCCCAGCGCCGTCGCGGGGCTGGGCCGCAGGTCGAACCCGGCGACCCGCCAGCCGGCGGCGGCCAGCGCGCCGGCGACCGCCGCGCCGAGGCCGCTGGCGGCTCCGGTCACGACCGCGACGCCCGGCCGGTCCGACTCCTCGGCCACGCCACCTCCCCGGTCCCGTCGCGCCGGTCCGCCCGGGCGGACCACCGGTGCGCGGCGGGGGCCCAGTCTCGCAGCCGCCGCGTCCGCGGCAGGCCGGGGTCAGCCGATCCGGCCGGCGGACGGGATGAGCGACCACGCGGCGGGCACGGCCTCGGGGGCGGCGGACGAGACGGCGACGGACGCGGGGGAGGGTGCGAGGTCGAGCACCATCCGGGTGGGCTGGAACGCCTCGGCGTAGCCGATCCGGGCGTGCGCTCCCCAGTGGCGGGCCGAGGCCACGACGGCGTCGGGCTCGACCATCGCCGACATCTCGACCTGGGAGGCGTGCGCGGCGAGTGCGGCGAGCTTGCCGGTGACGAAGGCCGTGACGTCGACGTAGACGCTCGGGGTGAAGGTCAGCGTCGAGGGGCTCTGGTAGTGCAGGACGCGGGGCAGCCGCCGTGCCGCGGCCAGCGTGGCGCCGGCGACCGCCCGGTGGTCCTGGTGGCTGTCGTCGGGCGCGTGCACGTAGACCAGGTCGGCCCGGGTGGACTCCAGGACCTGCTCGATGCGGCGGACCGTGCCGGAGTCGGCCGCGACCGCGCAGTCGAGCAGGCCGCCCCACAGCAGCCGGGCGCCCAGCAGCGCGGCCGCCCGCTCCTGCTCGGCGCGGCGGCCGGCGATGCGGACGTCGTCACCGGGGCCGTTCTCCCCGCCGGTCACGACCAGCATGGTCACCGTGTCGCCGGCCGCCGCGTGCGCCAGCAGGGCGCCGCCGCAGCCGAGCTCGATGTCGTCGGGGTGCGCCCCGATGGCCAGGACGCTGCGTCCCGTGCTCCCCGTCCGTCCGCCGTCCATGGCCGGTGTCCTCCACGACTCGAGGCGGCCGCCCCGCCCGACACCTCCTCATCGGCGGATCCGGCGCCCGCGTGGAGCGCGACGGCCGGTCCTCCCCCGGAAGGGGGAGGACCGGCCGTCAGGGAGTCGGGTCCGCGGGCGACGTCAGGTCGACGCCGCGGCCGCCTCGGTGGTGTCCGCGCGCCGACGCCGGGAGACCGCGATCGACACCGCCCCCACGACCCCGGCGGCGACCAGCACCATCGGGGCGCCCAGGCCGTTGCCGTCGGCCGGCAGCTCGGTCGCCGACGGGCAGGGCGCGCTCCCGTCCAGCGAGGCGGTGGCGTGCCGGCTGTGCACCTGCCAGTCGACGCTCGGGGTGGACGCCGGGACCCGGACGGAGAACGCGCCCGGGTGGGTACCCGGCGCGAACGAGGTGACCTGGACGCCGTCGAGGCGGGCCGGGGTCAGCTCGTTGTCGAAGCCCCGCGACTCGTCCCAGGTCAGGGGCGTGGGGTTGTCGTAGCCGAAGACCGCGGTCCAGGAGCCGTCCTGCACCGGGAGCACGCAGGTCACCAGCGGCTTCATCGGCCCGCCGGCGGCCGTTCCCACCCCCGGTGTCCCGAGGACCACGACGGCTCCCGCCGCCGCCGTCACCGCCAGACGCGTCCCGAGGGACGGCCGCCGACGCCGCCTGTTGCCTGCCATGGTCGAACTCCTCCTGACCGGGCGCACGACCGCCCACCAGGGGGCCATCGGCCGGCGGGGCCGGCGACTACAGGGGGACGCCGCCGGGTCCACCCCTCCGGGGGATCACCGCGGAGCGGCGGCCGGCGCCAGCACGGCGAGGGCCAGGTCCGCGGCGGCGGGGAAGGAGTCGGTGACGGCCCACGCCGCCGGCCGGTCCGGCGCCGCGGCGTGCTCGCCCTGCCGGACGCGGACCGCCCGCGCGCCCACCGCGGCGGCCACGGCGACGTCCTTGGCCGGGCGGTCGCCGATCACCAGCAGCCGGTCGGCGGGCACACCCAGCCGGGCGGCCAGCTCCAGCAGCCCGCCGGGGGCGGGTTTGCGCGCGGCCCGGCCGCCGAGCGCGTCGGTGACCACGACGCTGCCGAGCAGCGGGCCGAGCCCGGTCGCGGCGAGCTTGGCGGCCTGGATGGCGGGGTTGCCGTCGGTCAGGCACCCGACGGCGGTGACCTCCCCGAGGGCGGTGAGGGCCTCGACGACCCCCGGGTACGGGGCGAGGACGTCGGGCGCGTGGGCGGTGAACGCGGCCACCAGGGCGGGGACCCGCGCCGGCACCTCCGCGGCGGGGACCCCGGCGGCCTGCAGCGCGCGGTCGATGGTGCCCCCGCTGTCGGAGCCCGCGGCGAGCTCCCGCAGGAACGCGGCGTGCACCCGCTCCCCGTCGAGCCCGGCCGCCGAGGCCGCGGCACCGACGGCCGCGGCGGCGCCGGCCAGGTAGGCGGCCTGCGGGTAGAGGGTGTCGTCGAGGTCGACCACCACGCCCAGCGGCGGGGGCCCCTCCCACGGCGGCGCCGGCGGAGCGCTCACCACGGCAGCCGGCCGTCGGAGAAGTCCGGCTCGTCGAGGGCCAGCAGCGCGTCGGTCGCCCCGTCGGCGAGCAGGGCGGCCACCTGCTCGCCGGTCGTCCCGTCGCCGTAGGGGCAGGGGAGCGTCGCGGCGCGGGCCTGCCCCTCGGCGGAGGTGTGCCGCGCGGCGGCGGCGAGGACGGCGTCGGCCGCGGCGTCGTCGGCCAGGCTCGCCAGGGTGGTGGTGCCGGCCTCGACGCCCTCCCACCGCGGCGTCGACCCGCGCAGCACGACGACGGGGACGCCGAGGAAGGCCGCCTCCTCCTGGATGCCGCCGGAGTCGGTGACCGCGAGCCGCGCCGAGGCCAGGGCGCCCAGCAGGGCGTCGTACTCCACGGGGCCGGTGCGGGTGACGCCCGGGTGCGCCAGCTCGGCGTCCAGGCCGGTGGCCGCCAGCCGGGCCGCCGTGCGCGGGTGGACCGGGAAGGTCACCGGCCCCACCCGGTCGGCCAGGGCGCGCACGACCCCGACCAGGCGCTGCAGGCGCACCGGGTCGTCGACGTTGGTCGGCCGGTGCGCGGTGACCAGCACCCCGGCGCGCTCGGCCACGGGCACCGGGCGCACCCCGCGGGACACCAGGGTGTCGACCACCGGGTTGCCGACGACGAACACCCGCTCGGCGGGCACCCCCTCGGCCGCGAGGAAAGCCGCCGCCCGGCGGGTGGGGGCCAGGTGCAGCGCGGCGACCGCCGCGGCCACCCGCCGGTTGACCTCCTCGACGCTGCGCGGGTTGAGGCTGCGCAGCCCCGCCTCCAGGTGCGCGAAGGGGACGCCGGCGCCGCGGGCGGCCAGCGCGTAGGCGGGGACGGTGTTGGTGTCGCCGAGGGCCAGGACGACGTCGGGCCGCAGGCCGGTCACCGCCCGTGCCGCGTCGGCGTGCAGCGCCCCGAGCCGGGCGGCCGGGTCGCCGGCCGGCAGCGTGAACCGGCAGCCGGGCGCGAGCCCCAGCTCCTCCTGCAGCCGCGTCGACAGGGCCGGGTCGGTGTGCTGCCCGGTGTCGACGACGTCGACCCGGTGTCCCGCGGCGGTGAGCGCGGCCACCACGGGGGCGAGCTTGACCACCTCCGGCCGGGTCCCGAAGGGCACCAGGACGCGCCGCGCGCGGATCACGCCCGCGCCTCGGTCGTCGCGCAGGGGTCGGCCACCGGGCTGCCGTCGTCGGCGCTGTAGGTCTCGGCGAAGTACCGGCTCATCCGGACCCCGGGGGTGAACCACAGGGAGGGGAGGTCGGCGCCGGGATCGCGGATGCCGGTCAGGTAGGTGCTGACGACGTCCGCGCCGGCCGCCAGCGTCAGCGGCAGCCCGCCGGAGAAGCGGGGGTTGACCTCGACGACGGTGGCGCGGCCGTCGTCGGCCACGAACCCCTGCACGTTGGCCGGGCCGGTCAGCCGCACGGCCTCCAGCGCCCCGGCGACCACGTCGGTCACCGCCGGCGAGTCGAAGGTGGTGCCCTTCACCGAGATGCCCGCCCGGGTGTCGTCCCGCCACCGCGGCACCACCGTGAGCAGCCGGCCGTCGCGGGCGACCAGGGCGTCGGCGGTGAACTCGCGGCCGCCCAGGCGGGTCTGCGCGATCAGCGACGGGTCCTCGCGCAGGGCGTCGGCCACCGCGGCGCGGGTGTCGAGCAGCCGCACGCCCCGGCTGCCCCGGCCGGCGCGCGGCTTGACCACCCACGGTCCGGGGACCTGCGCCAGGCCGGCCCCGGTGTCCGCGGTGGCGGGGTGGGGCACGCCGGCCGCCCGCAGCGCGCGGGCGAACGCGGCCTTGTCGCAGCACAGGGCCACGGCGTCCGGGTCGGGCAACCACGTCGCCACGCCGGCCCGGGCCAGCTGGTCGGCGCCCGCGGAGAGCGCGGGCAGCTCCTCGGCGACGGTCCCGACGAGGGCGTCGGCGCCGGAGGCGGTCGCCACGGCCACCAGGGCGTCGACGAACCGGGCGTGGTCGGCGCGCGGCACCGTGGCCCCGACGGTGGCCAGCGCCGCGCCGGCGGCCGTCGGGTCGGCGTCCACCCCGACGACCCGGTGGCCCAGCGCCACCAGGCGGCGCACCACGGCGACGCCGGCCGGACCGCCGGCGCCGGTGACGACCACCGCCGGGCGCCCGGGCCGCTGCTCCGCCCGGGAGCCCGGCGGGGTCGGGGAGGCCGGCCGGGCCGGCAGGGTCGAGGTCACCGGGAGGCCTCCGGGAGGTCGGGCGCGAGGGACGGACGGGCGAACGTGGCGGGGCGCGGGGCGGCGTCGACGTGCGCCGGGCGGACCCGCGGCGGCGCCGACGCAGGACCGGCGGGGGCGCCGGCGGCCCGGGGGACGGCGATCCGGCAGACGGGCACCGTGGCCTGCGTCCCGGCGGGGGAGGCCGGCGGCGGGCCGGGGTCGTCCTGCGGCCCGCGGGCCAGCAGCCACCCCCGCGCCCACAGCCGCAGGGCGGCCACGCGGTCGCCGGTCACCGGCTCCCACTGGCGGGCGGCCACGGCCTCGGCGAGGGCGTCGAGGACGGCGGGGTCCTGCTCGTAGGTGGCGACCGCCACCAGCGACGCGGCGTGCGCGCCCAGCCCGTCGGCGGTCAACTCCCGGACGCGCTCCACCCGCTCGTGCACGGGCAGGTGCCCCAGCCGGTAGTCGATGCGCCGGGCCTCCCGGTGGGCGGCCAGCCACCCGGAGAGCCGGCGCGGGTACACGTAGCGGTGCAGGAGCCCGGTGAGCGTGACCCGCCGGCCACGTCCGCGCCGGTCGTCGTCCTCCGGCCCGCGGTAGCCCAGCCCGGGCCGGGCCCAGCTGTCGGGACGGCGGGCGGTGTGCCGGCCCTCCACGTCCTGCTCCGCCCGGTCGAGGGCCGGCAGCGCGATCCACACCATGAGCAGGAAGCCGCCGAGCGTGGCGACCAGGTTCCACAGCGTGCCGACCCAGTCGTGGAAGCCCACCAGGGCGCCCTCGCCCCACCACAGGCCGGCGAGGGCGGAGAGCAGCAGCCGGCCGTGGTTGAGCACCAGCAGGGCGGCGACGGCGACCAGCAGGCCCGCCACCGCGTGCAGCCCGCGGCCGCGGAGGACCACGGCGGTCAGCGCGACGAGCCCCAGCACCGAGAGCACGGAGGAGCAGGACAGCGTGACGACCGCGTCGATGATCTCGCCGTCGCCGCGGAAGAGCAGGACGTGCGTGGGGACGACGCCGGAGGCCTGCCCCGGCGCGATCCAGCCCAGGACCCGGGCGAGGCCGGCCGCCTCCAGCACCTGCAGGGGCCGGGCGAGGTACCGGAAGCCGAGCAGGCAGATCGCCGCGGCGAGCAGCAGGTCCAGCACGACCGGCAGCAGCCGCCGGTTCGCCGCGCGCCACGGGCTGCGCCGGGCCGGCGGGAGCGCCAGGCCGCCGGCGGTCACCGCGGTCCCCCGAGCGGTCCGGGGCCGGAGGCCACGGCGAACGAGCGCGGCCGGGACCCGGGGACGGCGACGTCGGGGCCCGTGCCGGCGGTCTGCAGCGCCGGGTCCACCGTCGAGGTGGCGCCCGACCGCGTCGTCTTCACCCAGCTGTAGGGCCGGCCGAGCATGCCGTCGACGTAGGCCCGCGAGGTGATCCAGATGGACAGCGCGAACGCGGGCAGGAAGCCGAGCAGCCGCCAGGCCGAGCGCCGCTCCACCCGGCCGACCAGCAGGCCGACGCACAGCTCGGCCAGCGGGCCGATGAACAGCAGCATCGACAGCGGCAGCAGCCCGACCACCGGCAGGTCGCCGATCCCGAACGCGCGCAGGACGGTGAGCAGCAGGCCCAGGCCGCTGAGCATCGGCACGTGGTAGACGGCCAGGAACAGCGAGGTCTCCACCTTCTCCAGCGGCGAGAGGTGGGGCGTGCGCATCAGCGGCCGCCAGTAGTCGCGCAGGCACTTCTGGTGGCCACGGGCCCAGCGGTAGCGCTGCTTCCAGAACCGCTGGGCGCTGACCACCGCCTCCTCGAAGTCGATCGCCGAGACGTCGTAGCGCACCCGCTGCCCGGCGGCGAGGATCCGCAGGGTGAGGTCGGTGTCCTCGGTGACCGTCTCGGGGTTCCACCCGCCGAGGGCGCGCAGCGTGGACATGCGGACGGCGCAGTTGGCCCCGCCGTAGGCGGGCAGCTCGAACAGCGCCTGGCGGCCGTACTCGTTCACCAGGTAGCCGGACAGGTAGTCGACGAACACCGTGCCGGCCATGTGCGAGTCCCGGCCGTTGCGGATCACGCACCGGCCCATGACGGCGCCGACGACGGGGTCGCGGAAGTGCCGCACCAGGCGGCGCAGCGCCGAGGACTCCGGTTCGTGGTCGGCGTCGAACACCAGCACGACCTCGGCCTCGACCAGGTCCAGCGCGTCGTTGAGGGCGCCGGACTTGCCCCCGCCGGAGCCCGGCGGACGGTGCAGCACGCGCAGCCGGGGCTCCCGCGCCGCCCAGGCGTCGAGCTTGGCGCTGGTGGCGTCGTCGGAGCCGTCGTCGACGACGACCAGGGTGAGCCGGTCGGCCGGGTAGTCCAGCGCCAGCAGGGCCGCGACCATCCCGTCGACGACGAGCTCCTCGTTCTTGCACCCGACGAGGACGGCGACCGGTGGCGTGTAGGTGTCCAGGCCGACGTCGGCGGCGAGCAGGTCGCGCTCGGCCCAGCGGGCGGCGGCCACGGCGAAGGCCAGGTGCCGGCAGAAGTAGATGCCGAAGACGACGTTCAACGCGCCGGCGAGGACGCCGAGGACGGGGTCGAGGCCGAAGGCGAAGACGGCGGCGGTGACGGCGACGATGTAGCCCGCGAGGACCAGCGGCCGGCCCTCCGGGCGATCGCTGCCGTGTGCCACGGGTCCTCCTCCTGCGCGCGCCGGGGACGCGCCTGCGCCACCTCACGGGTGGATCGGCAGCGGGAGGACCCACCTCAAGCGGAAGCGGCGACGGCGGACGTCGGCGGGCGACGGCCGCCGTCGGGGGAGCCCGGCGTCAGAAGACGAGGCCGTCCTCGGCGTGACCGGCGGCGGGGACCGCGGGGGACGGGTCGGGGTCGGGAGCCGCGCCGGCGGGGACCCGCCCGGTGACCGGCCGCCGCAGCAGGCCGCGCACCGGCCCGGTGGGGACCTCGGCACCGCCCTCGCCGGCGCCGTCGCCGGCGCCGTCGCCCTCGCCGTCGTCGTCGCCGTCGTCCTCGGCGGCGGCCAGCTCGTCGAGCACGACGTCGAGGACCCGGACGGCGCCGGCCTTGTCCAGCGGCTCGTTGCCGTTGCCGCACTTGGGCGACTGGACGCAGGAGGGGCAGCCGCTCTCGCACTCGCAGCTGGCCACGGTGGCCCGCGTCGCCGTCAGCCAGCGCCGCAGCGCGGCGAACCCCCGCTCGGCGAACCCGGCGCCGCCGGGGTGCCCGTCGTGGACGAACACCGTCGCGGTGCCGGTGTCGGGGTGCAGCGCGGTCGACAACCCGCCGAGGTCCCACCGGTCGCAGGTGGCCAGCAGCGGCAGGATGCCGATCGCGGCGTGCTCGGCGGCGTGCAGCGACCCCGGCAGCGCCAGGTCGTCGACGTCGGCACGGGCGACGGCCTGCGCGTCGAGGGTCAGCCAGACCGCGCGGGTGCGCAGCTGGCGGGCGGGGAGGTCCAGCGGGAACTCCGCGAGCACCTCGCCGGTGCCGGCCCGGCGCCGCTGGTAGGCCACGACCTGGTTGGTCACGTCCACGACGCCGGTGTGCGCGGTGACGGTGCCCAGCCGGCGGGTCCGGTCGGTGGTGACGATGCCCAGGTCGGTCACGTCGCGGGCGACGGTGGTCCACTCCGGCGCCTCGGCGTGCACGACGGCGCAGGCGTCGTCGAGGTCGAGCTCGTCGACGACGTAGGTCTCGCCGCGGTGGACGTACAGCGCGCCGGTGTGCACGGTCGCGTGCGCGGCGCCGCCGTCGACGGTGCCCAGCAGCCGGCCGGTCGCGCCCTCGATGATCGCCACGGGCTCGCCGCCGCTGCCGCGGATGTCGACGTCGGGACGCCCGCGGCCGGCCCAGTACCAGCCGGCCGGCCGCCGGCGGAGCACGCCGGCGGCGACGAGCTCCTCCAGCCGGGCCTGCGCCACGGCGCCGCCGAACGCGGGCAGGTCCTCGGGCGTGAGCGGCAGCTCGGCCGCCGCACAGCACAGCTGGGGCCCGAGGACGTAGGGGTTGGCCGGGTCGGTGACCGTCGCCTCGACCGGCCGGCCGAAGACCGCCCGGGGGTGGTGGGCCAGGTAGTGGTCGAGCGGGTCGTCGCGGGCGACGAAGACGACCAGCGACTCGCGCTGCGCCCGCCCGGCGCGGCCGGCCTGCTGCCAGAGGGAGGCCAGCGTGCCCGGGTAGCCGGCCAGCACCACGGCGTCCAGGCCGGCGATGTCGATGCCCAGCTCGAGGGCGTTGGTGGTCGCCACCCCGAGCAGCTCACCGGCCGAGAGGGCCCGCTCGAGCTCCCGGCGCTCCTCGGGCAGGTAGCCGCCGCGGTAGGAGTCCACGCGGCGCACCAGGTCGTCCCGGCCCCGCTCGGCGAGCAGCCGGCGCGCCTGCTCGGCCACCGTCTCCGCGCTGCGCCGGGAGCGGACGAAGGCCAGTGTGCGCGCGCCGCGCTCGACGAGGTCGGCCAGCAGCCCGGCCGTGTCGGCGGCCGCCGACCGGCGCAGCGGCGCGCCGTGCTCCCCGGTGCGCTCGGTCAGCGGCGGCTCCCACAGCGCGAAGGTGGCGCCGGGCCGGGGCGACCCGTCGTCGGTGACCGCCACGACCGGGGCCCCGACCAGACGGGTGGCGGCCGCGGCCGGCTCGGCGACGGTCGCCGAGGCCAGCACGAACACGGGGTCGGCGCCGTAGCGGCGGCAGATGCGCCGCAGCCGGCGTAGCACGTGCCCGACGTGCGAGCCGAACACCCCGCGGTAGGCGTGGCACTCGTCGACGACGACGTAGGCCAGCCGGCGCAGCGTCGAGGACCAGCGCTGGTGGGCCGGCAGCACGCCGCGGTGCAGCATGTCCGGGTTCGTGACGATCCACCGCGAGTGCCGGCGGACCCAGTCGCGCTCCTCGGCGGGGGTGTCGCCGTCGTAGGCGGCCGGCCGCACCGAGGGGTCGGCGAGCGCGGCCACCGAGGCGAGCTGGTCGCGGGCCAGCGCCTTGGTCGGGGCCAGGTAGAGCACGCAGGCGCGCGGGTCCTGCGCCAGCCGGGTCAGCGCGGGGAGCTGGTAGGCCAGCGACTTGCCCGACGCCGTGCCCGTGGCCACGACGACCGAGGTGCCCTCGTGCGCCAGCCGGGCGGCCTCCACCTGGTGCCGCCACGGCTCGCGGACCCCCGCCTCCTCCAGCCGCTGCCGGAGGCCGGGGTCGACCCACGCCGGCCACGGCAGGGTGTGGCTCTCGCGCACCGCCAGGCGGTGGACGTGGGTGACCGGGCGCTCGTCGTCCGGGGTCCCGGCGAGCAGACCCTCCAGCAGCTCGGCGCCGGGCGGGACGGCGCTGGGCGGGACGGGACCGGGACGGACCGGGCCGCCGGACCCGTGGGCGGCGGCCGACGCGTGCACCGCCGGGTCGGCGGGCGTGCCCCCTGGGCCCGGGTCACCCCCGGGTGCACCCTCCGGGCCGGATGGGGGAGCAGCCGGCCGGACCGGGTGGAGCGTGGTCACCCTCCCACTGTCACACCCCCGGGCAACCCGCTGCGCCCCCGCGATCGCGTCGTCCGGGTCCGGGCCGAGGGGCAGACGCAGAGTGTGATCTCCAATACAGTGACGCGGCGCCCGGGGGTGGGAGACCGCCCACCCGCGGGGGGCCCTCCGCCGACCGGGGACGCGGGCCGCCCGGCGGCACCCGACCGCACGGAGGTATCCATGCCGGACACCCATCTCTCCGGCGGGGACGTCGTCCTCGTCACAGCAGCCCTCGTCGTCTCGCTCGCCGCACTGCTGTTCGCCGGGTCCCTGGTGCGCGCCGTCCTGGGCGCCGACCAGGGGACGACGCGGATGCGCGAGATCGCCCGGGCCGTCCAGGAGGGAGCGGGCGCCTACCTGCGCCGGCAGTTCCGGACACTCGGGGTCTTCGCCGTCATCGTGTTCCTCCTGCTGCTGGTGCTCCCGGTGGCCGAGGGCGGCTGGGGCACCCGGGTCGGCCGCGCCGTGTTCTTCCTGGTCGGCGCGCTGTTCTCGGCGTCGGTCGGGTTCATCGGCATGACGCTGGCCACCCGTGGCAACGTCCGGGTGGCCGCGGCGGCCCAGGACGGCGGGTACCGGCCGGCCTTCCGCATCGCCTACCGCACCGGCGGCGTCTGCGGGATGATCACCGTCGGCCTGGGCCTGTTCGGGGCGTCCCTGGCGCTGCTGCTCTTCGACGACACCGCGCCGGTGGTCCTGGAGGGCTTCGGCTTCGGCGGCGCGCTGCTGGCGATGTTCATGCGCGTGGGCGGCGGCATCTTCACCAAGGCCGCCGACGTCGGCGCCGACCTCGTCGGCAAGGTCGAGGCGGGCATCCCCGAGGACGACCCGCGCAACGCCGCGACCATCGCCGACAACGTGGGCGACAACGTCGGCGACTGCGCCGGGATGGCCGCGGACCTCTTCGAGTCCTACGCCGTCACGCTGGTCGCCGCCCTCATCCTCGGGCAGGTCTTCTTCGGCTCCGACGGCATGGTCTTCCCGCTGGTGGTGGCCGGCATCGGCGTGCTCGCCTCGGTCGTCGGCATCCTGGCCAGCAACCCCGGCAAGAACGACGCCAGCGGCCTGGCCCCGATCAACCGCGGCTTCTTCACCTCCGCGGTCGTCTCCCTCGTGCTCGTCGCCGCCGCGGCCTTCACCGTGCTGCCCAGCGTCGCCGACGTCCCCGACGCGGTGGTCAACCCGCAGGTGCTCGGGTTCGTGTCGGTCCTCATCGGCATCGTCCTGGCCGCGGCGATCCAGCAGCTCACCGGCTACTTCACCGAGACCTCCCGCAAGCCGGTTCGCGACGTCGGCCGCAGCTCGCTGACCGGCCCGGCGACCGTGGTGCTCTCGGGCATCTCGCTGGGCCTGGAGTCGGCCGTCTACGCCGCCCTGCTCATCGGTGCCGCGGTCTACGGCGCGTTCCTCATCGGCGGTGGCGCGGCGCTCTACGCCGTCGCCCTGGCCGGCTGCGGGCTGCTGACCACCGCCGGCGTCATCGTCTCCATGGACACCTTCGGCCCGGTCAGCGACAACGCCCAGGGCATCGCGGAGATGTCGGGCGACATCGACGAGGCCGGTGCCCGGGTGCTCACCGACCTCGACGCGGTCGGCAACACGACCAAGGCGATCACCAAGGGCATCGCGATCGCGACCGCCGTCCTCGCCGCGACGGCACTGTTCGGGTCGTACAACGAGCAGGTCCGCACCGCGCTGGGCGACGTCGACCTGGCGCAGTCGTTCAGCCTGGTCGCACCGGACAACGTCGTCGGCGCGGTGATCGGCGCGGCCGTCGTCTTCCTCTTCTCCGGGCTGGCGATCAGCGCCGTCTCGCGGGCCGCCGGCCGGGTGGTCTTCGAGGTCCGCGAGCAGTTCCGGACCCACCCGGGGATCATGGACTTCTCCGAGCGGCCGGACTACTCCGCCGTCGTCGACATCTGCACCAAGGACTCCCTCCGCGAGCTGGCCACCCCCGGCCTGCTCGCCGTCCTGGCGCCGGTCGCCGTCGGCTTCGGGCTGGGCTTCGGCCCGCTGGCGGCCTACCTGGTCGGCGCCATCGCGACCGGCACGCTCATGGCCGTCTTCCTCGCCAACTCCGGCGGGGCCTGGGACAACGCCAAGAAGATGGTCGAGGACGGCGCCTTCGGCGGGAAGGGCAGCGAGGCGCACGCGGCCACGGTCATCGGTGACACGGTCGGCGACCCGTTCAAGGACACCGCCGGCCCGGCGATCAACCCGCTGATCAAGGTGATGAACCTGGTGGCGCTGCTCATCGCGCCCGCGGTGGTCGGGCTCTCGGTCGGGGAGGACGCCAACACGACGGTGCGCCTGCTCATCGCCGCGGCCGCGGCCCTGGTCGTCGTCGCGGCCGTGGTGGTGTCCAAGCGCCGGTCGGTCGTCGTCGGCGGGAGCGCCGACGACACCGCCGGTCCGGGGCTGACGGCGCCGGTTGTGGACGGGACCCCGGCTGTGGACGACGCGACGCCCGCTGCCCGTCCCCGCTCCTAGCGTGCGCGGCGCCGGTCCACCCCGGGCCGGCGCCGTCACCGGGAGGGTCCCTTGTCCGCGCAGATCGCCGTCGAACTCACCGCCGTCCAGGGGCTCGGTGAGGAGCTCGCCGCCCTCGCCACCGAGCTCTCCGGGGACGCCGACCTCTGCCGCTCCACGGCGGTGTCCCTGGCGACGGCGGTCACCGGCGACGCGGCGGAGCAGGCCGGGGCCACGGGCCGGGCCTGGGCCACCCTCGTCACCAACCTGGGAGCCGGGGCCGCGGCGACGGGGGAGACGCTGCTGGGCGCCGTTCGGTCCTACCGGCTCGCCGACGCCGCCGTCTCCGACTCGCTGCTGCGCGCGCGGGCCGGCCGCGTCACCGGGGCGACGGCGTGAGCGCCCCGGGCCTGACCGGCGTCGCCGCCTGGGACACCTCGCTGCTCGACGGCGCGGTCTACACCCTCGAGGCGGTGGCCGAACGACTGCCGCGCTGGCGGGCGCGGGTGGAGGGGGTCGCGCGCAGCCTGGCCGACGCGCGGTGCTGGTACGGCGACGCGGCGCAGCAGGCCGCCCGCGTGCTCGCCGAGGTGTCGGCGGTGACGACGGCCGTCACCGTGGCCCTCGACTCCTCCCTCGACCGGCTGTGGGACGCGGCGCGGCAGGCGCGTACGGCGCAGGAGCTGGCTGCGCAGGCGCTCGCCGAGGCCGCGGCGAACGGCGTGACGGTCGACGAGGCCGGCGGGGTCGGCACCCCGGCGCCGCTCGCGCCACCCGCCGGCGCGACGCCGCAGGCGCTGGCCGACCACGCCGCCGCGGCGGCCGAGTGGGCGGCCGCCGCCGAGCGGGTGGCCGCCCTCGCCGCCGACGCCCTGCACGCGGCCGCGCAGGCGGCGCTGCACGCGGCGGGGTCGGCCGAGGTGCTGGGCGCGGTCGGCGGCAGCGGCGCGGTGGTCCCCGCCGACTTCGCCGGCCTGCAGGCGGTGGTCGGTGCCGGTCCCTCGACGGTGCCGCTCCCGGCCGACCGCTCACCCGGGGCGGTCGCCGCCTGGTGGGCCGGCCTCCCGGAGCCGGCCCGCGACACGCTGACCACGCTGGACCCCCGGTCGATCGGCGCGCTCGACGGCCTCCCGGCCTGGGCCCGCGACCGGGCCAACCGGCTGCTGCTCGACCGGACGCTGGCCGACCCGTCGGGCACCGGGTACGCGACGGCCCGGGCGGCCGCCGCCGAGCTCGCCACCGAGGAGGCGGCCGGCCGGCCCGCGCAGCTGTGGGTCCTCGACCCGCAACAGGGCCAGGTCGCGGTCTCCTACGGCGACCTGGACACCGCCGAGGACGTCGCGGTCCTCGTGCCGGGCATGGGCAACGACCCGGCCGAGGACCTCGACGACCTCGGGGATCGGGCGCAGTCGGTCGCCGACGCCGCGTCGGCCGCAGCGCCCGCCGCCGCGGTCGCGACCGTCGCCTGGTTCGGCTACCGGCCGCCGTCCGGGGCGCAGTCGTGGCGCGTGCTCCTCCGGGGGAGGGCGGAGGAGGGCGGGGTGGCGCTGGCCGGCGACCTCGCCGGGCTGGCCGCGGCCCGCGCGGCCGACCCCCTGCGCCCGGACGACCCGCGCGTCACCGTGGTGGCGCACAGCTACGGCACGGTGGTGGTGGACGAGGCGGCGGACGCGCCGGGTCGGCTGGCCGCCGACGCGGTGGTGCTCAACGGCAGCCCGGGCATGGAGAACGACGCCGCGGGCCTCGAGGTGGCCGAGGTGTACGAGGCGTCCTCGCCCGCCGACCTCGTCACCTCCTGGGACCACCACGGGCAGTACCCGACCTGGCGCGACGACTTCGGCGCCGTCGAACTCCCCACCGGCTCGTGGATGATGCACTCGGAGTACTACGACGACGGCTTCCCGACCCGGGCGGCGATGGGCGAGGTCGTCGTCGACACCTACGAGCCGGCGTGACAGCGGGCCGGCCTGACGGACGGGCGGGAACACGCAGCGCCCTGGCCCGTTGGTGCCGGTGACGGCGCGCCCACGCGGGGTCGCCAGCCGGTCGCGTTCCGGGGTCGTGGCCTACCGTGGCCCGCCGAGGGGCGCACCAGGTGCCGACCATCGGGCACCGCGCCGCCGCGACCTCGCACCACCGACAGGAGCACCGTGCCCACGAAGACCGCGAAGAACGGCGAGAGCGCCGGCCGCACGGCCGGCGGCACCAGCACGCCCGCCCGCCGCCGGAGCGCCGCTCCCGGAGGTGGCCGCCCGCTGGTCATCGTGGAGTCGCCCACCAAGGCCGGGAAGATCGCCGGCTACCTCGGCAACGGCTACGTCGTCGAGGCCAGCGTGGGGCACATCCGCGACCTGCCGCGCAACGCCGCCGACGTGCCCGCCGAGCACAAGGGCGCCTCGTGGGCCCGGCTGGGCGTCGACGTCGACAACTCCTTCGAGCCGCTCTACGTCGTCAGCCCCGACCGCAAGCAGCAGGTCAGCCGGCTCAAGCAGCTGGTGAAGGACGCCAGCGAGGTCTACCTCGCCACCGACGAGGACCGCGAGGGCGAGGCCATCGCCTGGCACCTGGTCGACACCCTCAAGCCGCGGGTGCCCGTCCGCCGCATGGTCTTCCACGAGATCACCCCCGAGGCGATCGCCCGCGCCGTGGCCAACCCGCGCGAGCTCGACACCGCGCTGGTCGACGCGCAGGAGACCCGTCGCATCCTCGACCGGCTCTACGGCTACGAGGTCAGCCCCGTGCTGTGGAAGAAGGTCCTGCCCAAGCTCTCGGCCGGCCGCGTGCAGTCGGTGGCCACCCGCATCGTCGTCGAGCGGGAGCGCGAGCGGATGGCGTTCACCGCGGCCGACTACTGGTCGCTCGACGGCGTCTTCGCCGTCCCCGGCACCGCCGGTGCCGACGCCGGCGAGCCCACGACGCTGCGCGCCCGGCTGGTCAGCGTCGACGACAGCCGCGTGGCCACCGGCCGCGACTTCGACCCGGCCACCGGCCAGGTCACCGGCGACGTCGTCCACCTCGACGAGGCCGGTGCCCGCGGCCTGGCCGCCCGGCTCGAGGGCCGGCAGGTGACGGTCGGCCGGGTCGACGAGAAGCCCTACCGGCGCCGTCCGTACGCGCCGTTCACCACCTCCACGCTGCAGATGGAGGCCGGCCGCAAGCTCGGCTGGTCCTCGGCGCAGGTCATGCGGGTGGCGCAGCGGCTGTACGAGAACGGCCACATCACCTACATGCGGACCGACTCGACGAACCTGTCGAACGAGGCGATCAACGCCGCCCGCACCCAGGCCCGCGAGCTCTACGGCGACGCCTACGTGCCCGCCGAGCCGCGCCGCTACAGCAAGAAGGCCAAGGGCGCGCAGGAGGCGCACGAGGCGATCCGGCCCGCCGGTGACTCCTTCCGCACCCCCGGCCAGCTCGCCGGGCAGCTCGCCCGCGACGAGTTCCGCCTCTACGAGCTGATCTGGCAGCGCACCGTCGCCTCGCAGATGGCCGACGCCGTCGGGCAGACCGTCAGCATCCGGCTGGCGGGGCGCAGCACCACCGACGAGCGCGTGGAGTTCACCGCGTCGGGGCGCACCATCACCTTCCCCGGCTTCCTGCGGGCCTACGTCGAGTCCCGCGACGAGGGCGCCGCGGGCGGCGACGACGAGCACGGCAGCGACGACGCCGAGCGCCGGCTGCCCCGCGTCGAGCGCGGCCAGCAGCTCGACACGCGGTCGCTGGAGCCCAAGGGCCACACCACGACCCCGCCGTCGCGCTACACCGAGCCCAGCCTGGTCGCCCGGCTGGAGGAGCTCGGCATCGGCCGCCCGTCGACCTACGCGTCGATCATGCAGACCATCCAGGACCGCGGGTACGTGTGGAAGAAGGGGGCAGCACTGGTGCCCACCTTCGTGGCCTTCGCCGTGGTCAACCTGCTCGAGCAGCACTTCGGCCAGCTCGTCGACTACGACTTCACCGCGTCGCTGGAGAACGAGCTCGACGAGATCGCCGCCGGCGACCTGGGCCGGGTGGACTGGCTGACGGAGTTCTACTTCGGCGGCGAAGGCCGGCACGCCGGCGGGATCGCGGCCTCCGGCGGCCTGAAGTCGGTCATCGGCCAGCAGCTGGAGGAGATCGACGCCCGCGGGGTCAACTCGATCCCGCTGCGCGCCACCGGGCCCGACGGCGAGCCGGTCGTCGTGCGGGTCGGCCGCTACGGCCCCTACCTGCAGGCCGGCGGCGAGGACGGGGCGCGGGTCAGCCTCCCCGAGGACCTCGCGCCCGACGAGCTGACCGGCGACACGGTCGCCGAGCTGCTCGCCGCGCCGTCGGGTGACCGCCAACTGGGCACCGAGCCCGGCACCGGGCACCCCGTCGTGCTCAAGGCCGGCCGCTACGGCCCCTACGTCACCACCGTCGTGCCCGAGGGGAGCAAGGAGGCCCCCCGCACGGCCAGCCTGTTCTCCTCCATGTCGCCGGAGACGGTCACCCTCGACGACGCGCTGCGGCTGCTGACCCTGCCGCGCACCGTGGGCACCGCGCCCGACGGCGAGGAGATCCAGGCGCTCAACGGCCGGTACGGGCCTTACCTGAAGAAGGGCAGCGACTCCCGGTCGCTGGAGAGCGAGGACCGGCTGTTCACCGTCACCCTCGACGAGGCGCTGGCCGTGTTCGCCCAGCCCAAGCAGCGGGGACGGCGGGCCGCGGCGGCGCCGCTCAAGGAGCTGGGTCCCGACCCGGTGACGCAGGGCCAGATCACCGTCCGCGAGGGCCGGTTCGGCCCCTACGTCACCGACGGCGAGACCAACGCCAGCCTGCGCAAGGGCGACGACGTCGAGACCATCTCCCTCGACCGGGCGGCCGAGCTGCTCGCCGACCGTCGCAGCCGCCCGGCCGCGACGAAGAAGAAGGCCACCCGCACGACCACCACGGCCGCGAAGAAGACGACGGCGAAGAAGACGACGGCGAAGAAGACGACCGCCAAGAAGACGACCGCCAAGAAGACGGCGGCCTCGTCCGACGCGGTCCCCGCCGGCTGAGCGCCGCCGGCCGCGCGCTGCCGGCTATGCCCCGCCGAGCCGCCCCACCGCGAAGACCCGGCGGAACGGCAGCACGGTCGTCCCGTCCGGCCGGGGCGGGTAGGCCGCCCGCAGCGCCGCGGCGTAGGCGGCGGTGAGCTCGGCGGCCCCGTCGTCGTCCAGCAGCGCCACCACCGGCCGCAGCACCGTGCTGCGCACCCAGGTGAGCACCGGGTCGGGGCCGCGCAGCACGTGCAGGTACGTCGTCTCCCAGACGTCGGCGGCCAGCCCGGCCCCGGTCAGGACGTCGAGGTAGCCGGCCGGCTCGAGGACGGCGTCCGCCGGGGGAGCGGCACCGGCCAGCCGGTCCGACCACCGCGGCGAGGTGCACAGCGCGGCCAGCAGCCGGTGGGTCGGGGCGGTGTGGTTGCCCGGCACCTGCACCGCCAGCCGGCCCCCGGGCGCCAGCTGCCCCGCCCACCGGGCCAGCAGCGCCGCGTGGCCGGGCACCCAGTGCAGGACGGCGTTGCTGACCACGACGTCGACCGGCCCGTCCGGGCGCCAGTCCCGGACGTCGCCGGGCACGAACTCCACCCGCCCGGGCACCGCGTGCGCGGCCGCCGCGGCCAGCATCTCCGGCGAGGAGTCGACGCCGGTCACCCGCGCACCCGGCCAGCGGGCGGCGAGGGACGCGGTCAGGGCGCCCTCGCCGCAGCCGAGGTCGACGACCACCCGCGGGTCGGCGGCGTCCACCCGGGCGAGCAGGTCGGCGAAGGGCCGCGCCCGCTCGCCGGCGCAGCGCAGGTAGGCGGCGGGGTCCCAGGCGGCGTCCACGGCACCGACCGTAGGAGCCCGCCGCGTGCCCGGGGACGTCGGTGCCGGCCGGTACCGTGGACCGGCCGTCGGAGGATCCCCGTCCCCGTCCCCACCGAGCCCCGGGAGCACCCGATCACCGCCCACCCGCGCCTGCCCGGCCGCGGGCTGTTCGTCGCCTTCGAGGGCGGCGAGGGCGCCGGCAAGTCCACCCAGGTGCGGCGGCTGCTCGACTGGCTCGGCCTGCACGAGATCCCCGCGCGGGTCACGCACGAGCCCGGGGGCACCGCGCCCGGGGTCCGCATCCGCGCGCTGCTGCTCGACCCGGCCACCGGTGACCTGTCCCCGCGGGCCGAGGCGCTGCTCTACGCCGCCGACCGCGCCCAGCACGTGCACGCCGTGGTCCGCCCGGCGCTGGACGTCGGCGAGGTGGTCGTCACCGACCGCTACGTCGACAGCTCGCTGGCCTACCAGGGAGCCGGCCGCACCCTCGCGGTCGAGGAGGTCCGCCGGCTGTCGGCCTGGGCCACCGGGGGGCTGGTGCCCGCGCTCACCGTGCTGCTCGACCTGCCGCCCGCGACCGGGCTGCAGCGCGCCCGCGGCCGGGGCGCCGCCGACCGGCTGGAGGCGGAGTCGCTGGACTTCCACGAGCGGGTCCGCGCCACGTTCCTCGAGCTGGCCGCGGCCGAGCCGGAGCGCTACCTGGTCCTCGACGCGACCCTCCCGGCCGACGAGATCGCCGCCGCCGTCCGCGACCGGGTCGCCGCCCTGCTGCCGGGACGGGTCGCGTGAGCACCCCGGCGGTCCCCGGGGGTGTCTGGGCGCAGGTCGTCGGCCAGCCCGCCGCCGTCGCCGAGCTCCGCGCCGCCGTCGCCGACCCCACGGCGATGACCCACGCGTGGCTGTTCACCGGCCCGCCGGGCTCGGGCCGGTCGGTCGCCGCCCGCGCCTTCGCCGCCGCCCTGCAGTGCCCCGACGGCGGCGACGGCACCTGCCACGCCTGCCGCACCGTGCTGGCCGGCACCCACGCCGACGTGCAGACCGTCGTCCCCGAGGGGCTGTCCATCGGGGTGGTGGAGGCGCGGGAGCTGGTGCGGCTGGCCGGGCGGGCGCCGTCGCAGGGGCGCTGGCAGGTCGTCGTCGTCGAGGACGCCGACCGCATGACCGAGCAGGCGGCCAACGCGGTGCTCAAGATGATCGAGGAGCCGCCGCCGCGGACGGTGTTCCTGCTGTGCGCCCCGAGCCTGCACCCCGAGGACGTGTCGGTCACCATCCGCTCCCGCTGCCGGGTGGTCGGCCTGCGCACCCCGCCGGTCGACGCGGTGGCCGACGTGCTGGTGCGCCGCGACGGGATCGACCCGGCGCTGGCGGCCTGGGCCGCGGGCGCGGCCGGCGGGCACGTCGGGCGGGCGCGGCACCTGGCCCGCGACGAGAGCGCGCGGCTGGCCCGCAAGGCGGTGCTCGACATCCCGATGTCGCTGGTCTCGCTGGCCGCCTGCCTGACCGCCGCCGACGACCTGGTGAGCGCGGCCAAGGAGGAGTCCGACCGCACCAGCGCGGCCCTCGACGGCGCGGAGACCGAGGCGGTCAAGACCAGCCTGGGCGTCGGGGCCCGCGGGCCGGGGATCGCCGCCGCCAGCCGCGGCGCCGGGCAGCTCAAGGAGCTCGAGCGCCGGCAGAAGTCGCGGGCCACCCGCATCGGCCGGGACGCGCTGGACCGCGCCCTGGTCGACCTCGCCGGGCTCTACCGCGACGCGCTGGTCCTGGACGCCGCCCCGGGGGAGACTTTGCCGCTGGACCACCCCGACCGGCGGGCCGACGCCGAGGAGCTGGCCCGCCGCATCGGCGCCGAGGGCGCGCTGCGCCGCATCGACGCGGTGCTGGCCTGCCGCACGGCGCTCGAGCAGAACGTGAAGCCGCAGGTCGCCGTCGAGGCGCTCACCGTGGCGCTGCGGCTGCCGGCCTGAGGGAGGACCCTCCTGCCCCGCAGGCCTCGCGGGCCCGGCGCGGCCGTGCCGTAGGCTGTGTCCCGCACGCCCGCCGCCTTAGCTCAGTCGGTAGAGCATCTCACTCGTAATGAGAAGGTCGTCGGTTCGATTCCGACAGGCGGCTCTCCTCCTCCCGGCCTCCCGCCGGGGCGCTCGGCCGTGTCGGCCGCCCTCGCCCACCCCGGTCCGGCATCATCGCTCCCCGGCGCCCGGCGTCCTCCCCCTTCGGGGGAGCCGGTCCGTCCCGGCCCTCGCCTCCGCGCGGCCGGGTGCCGATGCACCTCCCGTGCGCCCGCCGCGGGCGCCTGCCCCATGCACGCCGAACGAGAGGAACAGCGATGAGCACGCCGGGAGTCGACCACCCGGAGGAGCGGTCGGTCGTCGACGTCAAGGCGGTGAGCCCCGACGACGTGCTCCTCAGCTTCGTCGAGGAGGCGTCGGCCAGCGAGCTGGTGCTCAGCGTCGGGACCGACGCCGCGCAGCGCCGCGTCCGGCTCGAGCCCGGGGAGCACCTGGAGCTCATCTGGCGGGGACCGGAGGAGCTGCGGTCGGTGCCGGCCGAGCTCGTCGCCGTCAGCACGGGGGACGACCCCACCTGGCGGGTCCGCACCGTCGGGCCCGCCTCGCGCGGTCAGCGCCGCGCCGCCGTCCGCGCCCCGCTGGCGGTGCCGCTGGAGCTCAAGGTCGGCGGGACCGTGCTGCGGGGGGCCACCCTCGACCTCAGCGAGGGCGGCAGCCGCTGCCTGCTCGCCGCCGGCGGCGAGCAGCCGGCCGTCGAGGCCGGCACGGTCGTGCCGGTGACCGTCGACCTCGACGGTGACCGGCTCACCGTCGACGCCGAGGTGGTGCGCCACCACCCGCGCGAGGACGACCGCACGGAGCTGTCCCTGCGCTTCCTCCGCATCGGCGAGAAGCGGGAGGACACCATCCGGCGCCGGGTCTTCGCCGAGCTGCGCGACCTGCGCTCCCGCGGCGTGATGTGAGCCCGGGCGGCGGTGACCCACCGCCGCCCGGTCAGGACGCCCCCGTGGACCGGGCCCGGATCAGCGCGATCGCCCTCCGCCGGCACCCCGTCGCCGCCCCGTCTCCGAGGGGAGCCTGCGCCGGCTGCTCGAGCGGCTGGACCCGCCCCGCCGCGGCCGGGTCCTCCACCTCGGCTGCGGCACCCGGGCCTGGCTGCTGCCGCGGCTGGCCGCGCACCCCGGCCCGACGGTCGCGGCGAGCTGCCCGACCTGCCCGGGCTGCTGGCCGAGGTGGCCCGCGCCGGCCTCGGGCCCGGCTACGCGCCCCTGAGCACGCCGCCGGAGTGGGACGAGTACGAGTGGTGCCGGGCCGGCGCGCTCACCGACCGGGCGCTCACCGGGGCGCCCACCGCCGCCGAGCGGGGGCACGACACGCGGGCTGACACGACGACGGCGGTGCAGCCTCGCGGAGGGGTGCACCGCCGTCCGCCGTCCGTCGTCCGTCGTGCGGTCGGGGCCCGGGGGCCGGGGCGGGGGGCCGGCGCGGCCGTCAGTGGTCGCCGGTCTCCTGGGCCCGCTTGAGCGAGGCCTCGATCTCGGCCTGGGCCTCTGCCCGGCCCACCCAGTTGGCGCCCTCGACCGACTTGCCGGGCTCCAGGTCCTTGTAGGTCTCGAAGAAGTGCTGGATCTCCAGCCGGTCGAACTCCGAGACGTCGCTGATGTCCTGGAGGTGGGCCATGCGGGGGTCGGTGGCCGGGACGGTGAGCACCTTGTCGTCCCCACCGGCCTCGTCGGTCATCCGGAACATGCCGATGGCCCGGCAGGTGATCAGGCACCCGGGGAAGGTCGGCTCCTCCAGGAGGACCAGGGCGTCGAGCGGGTCGCCGTCCTGGCCCAGCGTGTTCTCGATGTACCCGTAGTCGGCCGGGTACCGGGTGGAGGTGAACAGCATCCGGTCGAGCCGGATGCGCCCGGTGGCGTGGTCCAGCTCGTACTTGTTCCGCTGGCCCTTGGGGATCTCTACCGTCACGTCGAACTGCACGGGACGTAGTGTGGCCCACCGGTACCAGGTCCACCGGTGCAGGTCTGCTCCGGGGACCTCTTCCGGGGGGTGGGCACCATCGCGCAGGGCGGGTCGACCAGCGTCACGCCGAGCTACCGGCGGCTGCGCCGACGGCTCCTGCTGACCGTCCTGGCGGCCGTGGTGGTGGCCGCCCTGGTCGTCGCCGGGCTGGTCGTCGCCGCCGGGGACGACGCCTCCGGGGACGGCGGGGAGGCCGCCCGCGCCGCCGCCGCGCTGCCCGAGGTCGGCGAGCCCGACCCGGTGCTGGCCGCGCTGTCCACCGAGGCGCCCGCGCCCGACCCCGACGTGCTCACCACCCGGCTGATCCCGCTGCTGGCCGCCCCCGCGCTGCTCGGCGGCGTGTCGGCCGAGGTGGTCGACGTCGCCGACGGGCAGACGCTGTTCGACCAGGACGCCGACGCCCCGGTGACCCCGGCCTCGACGGCCAAGCTGCTCACCGCCGTCGCGGCCCTCACCACGCTCGAGCCCGAGGCCACGCTGGAGACGACGGTCGTCGCCGGGGCCACCCCCGACGAGGTCGTGCTCGTCGGCGGCGGTGACCCCACCCTGTCGACCACGGACCCCTCCCCGACCTACCCGGGCGCGGCGACCGTCGCCGACCTGGCCGCCCAGGTGCAGGCCGCGCTCCCGCCCGGGACGGTGGTGCGCCGGGTCGTCGTCGACGGCTCGCTGTTCCAGGGCCCGCTCACCGCCGACGGCTGGGGTCCCGACGACGCGCCGTCGACCTACGCCGCCCCGGTCACCGCCACCGCCGTCGACGGCGCCCGCGTCACGCCGGGGGAGGACGCCCGCAGCGGGCAGCCCGGCACCGACGCCGGCGCGGCGCTGGCCGCGGCCCTGGGCGTGCCGCGCGCGACCGTGCAGCTCGGCACGGCGCCCGAGGGCGCGGCGACGCTCGGCAGCGTCCGCTCCGCCCCGGTCGCCCGCCTGGTCGAGCAGGCGCTGTCGCAGTCGGACAACCTGCTGGCCGAGTCGCTGGCCCGCCAGGTGGCGCTCGCCCGCGACCTGCCGCCGACCTTCGAGGGCTCGGCCCAGGCGGTCACCGAGGCGCTGGAGGAGGCCGGGCTCGACGTCTCCGACGTCGAGCTCCACGACGGCAGCGGCCTGTCCCGCCTGGACCTGGTCACCCCCGACGTCCTCACCGACCTCGTCGCCGGCGTCGCCGACGGCTCGCTGGAGGGCGCCTCGGCGGTCCTGTCCGGCCTCGCGGTGGCCGGCTGGGACGGCACGCTGTTCGACCGGGGGGACGACGACCCGGCGACGGCGCCCGGCTCGGTCCGCGGCAAGACCGGCACCCTGCTCGGCGTGCACGCCCTCGCCGGCACGGTCGTGACCGCCGACGGCCGGCTGCTGGCCTACGCGCTCGTCGCCAACGGCACCTCCGGCGGCGGGGACCCGGAGGAGGCCGCGCTGGACGCCGTCGCCTCCGCCCTGGCCGCCTGCGGCTGCAGCTAGGGCGGCCGCGGGAGGCCACGGGCTCCCAGGCCGCCCGCGTACGGTGAGGCGATGACGAGCAGCGCGTTGGTCGACTGGGACCTCGCCGGGCGCACCGCCCGCAAGCTGACGGGGCCGGGGCCGGCGACCACCCGGGAGGAGGCCGCGGACGTCGTCCGCGAGCTGCACGAGGCCTCGGCCACCGCGGTCGCCCACGTCGAGGGCCTCACCGGCCTGCGCCCCGTCGAGGGCGGGCCGGTGCCCGAGGTCGCCGTCGTCGACCGGCCCGGTTGGATCGACGCCAACGCCGCCGGCATGGCCGCCCTGCTCGACCCGCTGGTGCAGGCCCTCACCGAGCGGCAGGAGACCCGGCCCGGGCCGCTGGCCACCGCGATCGGCTCGCGCGCCACCGGCGTGCAGGCCGGCGGTCTGCTCGCCTTCCTGTCCTCCCGGGTGCTGGGCCAGTACGAGGTGTTCGGCACCGGCGGCCGGCTGCTGCTCGTGGCGCCCAACATCGTCGACGCCGAGCGCAAGCTGGGCGTCGACCCGTCGGACTTCCGGCTCTGGGTGTGCCTGCACGAGGTCACCCACCAGCTGCAGTTCACCGCCTTCCCCTGGCTGCGCGAGCACCTCGAGGCGCAGATCAGCGAGTTCGTCGAGGCCACCGACCTCAGCCCCGACGCGCTGCGCGACCGGATGAGCGACCTGGTCCGCGGGATCACCGACGCCGTCCGCGGTGGCGACGACGACAGCGGCTCGCAGGGCCTGATGGCGCTGGTGCGCGACCCCGCCCAGCGCGAGGTGCTCGACCGGGTCACCGCCGTGATGAGCCTGGTCGAGGGGCACGCCGAGTACGTGATGGACGGCGTCGGCCCCGACGTCGTCCCCTCGGTGCGCACCCTGCGCAAGCGCTTCGCCCAGCGCCGCAAGGGCCGCGGCCCGCTCGACCGCGTGCTGCGCCGGCTGCTCGGCCTGGAGCAGAAGATGAAGCAGTACGCCGACGGCCGCCTCTTCGTCGGCGGCGTCGTCGACCTGGTCGGCATGGACGGCTTCAACCGGGTGTGGGCCGGGCCCGAGAACCTGCCGCTGGTCGACGAGCTCACCGAGCCCGCCCGGTGGGTCGAGCGGGTGCACGGCCGCCCGGCCGTGACCGCCTGACGCCCGGGCGCCGGTGAGCGGACCGCCGCCGCCGGTCGCGGCCGTCCGCGGTGCCGTCCGCCCGGGCCTGCGCGGCTCCGCCCAGCCGGTGCTGGTGGCCGTGAGCGGGGGAGCGGACTCCGTGGCCCTGGCCGCCGCGGTGGCCTTCGAGGCGCCGCGCGCGGGGGTGCCGGCCGGCGCGGTCACCGTCGACCACGGCCTGCAGGACGGCTCGGCCGAGCGCGCCCGGCGGACGGCGCACCTGCTGCGCGACCTCGGCCTGGACCCGGTGCTCGTCCTGCCCGTCGACGTCGGCGCCGACGGCGGCCCCGAGGGCGCGGCCCGCACCGCCCGCCACGCCGCCCTGACCGCTGCCGCCGCCGGGCACGGGGCGCGCGTGGCGCTCGGGCACACCCTCGACGACCAGGCCGAGACCGTGCTGCTCGGGCTGGGCCGCGGCTCGGGCCCGCGGTCGGTGGCCGGCATGGTGGCCGAGCGCCCCCCGTTCTGGCGCCCGCTGCTCGGCGTCCGCCGGTCGACCACCCGCGCGGCGTGCACGGCGCTGGGCCTGCCGGTGTGGGACGACCCCTGGAACACCGACCCGGCCCACCGCCGCGCCCGGCTGCGCGGCGAGGTGCTGCCGCTGCTCGAGGACGTCCTCGGCGGCGGGGTCGCCCCTGCCCTGGCCCGCACGGCCGCGCTGCTGCGGGAGGACCTCGACCTCCTCGACGCCCTCGGCGACGCCGAGCGGGCCCGGCTGGCCGAGGGCGGTGGCCTCCCGGCCGGCGAGGTGGCCGCGCTGCCCGCCGCGCTGCGCCGCCGGGTGCTGCGCGGGTGGCTGCGCCACGCCGGGGTCTCGGACCTGCAGGCGGCACACCTGGGCGCCGTCGACGCGCTCCTTACCGGCTGGCGCGGCCAGGGACCGGTGACGCTCCCGGGCGGTGCCGTGGCGCTCCGGGCGTCTGGCAGGCTGGTGCTGCGGCCCGCCGGCTCCCGGGGCGGGAGGGCCCGGCCGGCCGCTGCCGGCCCCACCCGAGCCCCCAGCCCGGTCCCCGAGCCCGAGGAGCAGCACCCGTGAGCGAGACCGCGTCGACCGAGGCCGTGTCGACCGAGGCCGTGTCGACCGAGGCCGTGTCGACCGAGGCCGTCCCCGGCGGCCTGGGGCCCGACCACGGCTACGGCCCCGACATCGACCACGTGCTGCTGTCCGAGCGGGAGATCCAGGACAAGATCACCGAGCTGGCCGCCGAGGTCGCCCGCGACTACGCCGGCCGCGAGGTCCTGCTCGTCGGCGTCCTCAAGGGCGCCGTGCTGTTCATGAGCGACTTCGCCCGCGCCCTGCAGCTGCCCACCCAGATGGAGTTCATGGCCGTCTCCTCCTACGGCAGCTCCACCAGCTCCTCGGGCGTCGTGCGGATCCTCAAGGACCTCGACCGTGACATCTCCGACAAGCACGTGCTGGTGGTCGAGGACATCATCGACTCCGGCCTCACGCTGTCCTGGCTGCTGAAGAACCTCGGCGGACGGCGGCCGGCGTCGCTGGAGGTCTGCGCCCTGCTGCGCAAGCCGGACGCGGTGAAGGTCGACGTGCCGGTGCGCTACGTCGGCTTCGACATCCCCAACGAGTTCGTCGTCGGCTACGGCCTCGACTACGCCGAGCGCTACCGCGACCTGCCCTACATCGGGACGCTCAAGCCGGAGGTCTACACCACCTGATCGCGGCCACCTGATCGCGGTCCCGCGGACCGCACCGCCACCGGACGGCGCCCGGACCCGCGTCGAGTGCGTCCGCCGCACCCCTCGCGGAGCCCTCCGGAGCCCACCCGGGCGGGACCCGGACGGGGGACCCGGCAGCGGGTGTGCAGCTCGCGGACAGGGGACGCGCAGCCCGCCCGGTGTACCGTCGAGCGCAACGACGCTGGACCGCGCGAGGGTGCCCGCCCGGCGCGCGCGGCGCGTCACCCGGACGATCAGGAGGGTCGACGGGCCAGGCCGGAGCCCTCCGGCCGCCCGGCATCGGTGTATGGAACGCAAGAAGATCTTCCGCTCCGTGTGGTTCTGGGTCGTGCTCGTCGTCCTGGTGGCCCTCGGACTGTCCTCGTTCCTCGGCGGTGGCTCGAACTACGAGCAGGTCGACACCTCCGTCGCGCTGCAGCAGATCGAGGACGGCAACGTCGACTCGGTCACGATCAACGACAAGGAACAGACGCTCGACCTCGACCTGACCAAACCGGTCGACGGCAACGACCAGATCAGCGCGTCCTACCCGATCGGGGCCTCCGACGACGTCTTCGCCCTGGTCTCGGGGATCGGTGCCGACGGCACCAGCACCGGGAACGGCGTCGACTTCACCACCAACGTCACCCAGGACAGCGTCTTCGTCAGCGTCCTGATCAGCTTCCTGCCCTTCCTCATCCTCCTGCTGCTGCTGTTCTGGCTGTTCAACTCCATGCAGGGCGGCGGCCGCGGGGTCATGGCCTTCGGCAAGTCCAAGGCCAAGCAGGTCACCAAGGACACCCCGAAGACCACGTTCGCTGACGTCGCCGGTGCCGACGAGGCCATCGAGGAGCTGCAGGAGATCAAGGACTTCCTGGCCAACCCGGTGAAGTTCCAGGCCGTCGGCGCCAAGATCCCCAAGGGCGTGCTGCTGTTCGGCCCGCCCGGGACCGGCAAGACGCTGCTGGCCCGCGCGGTGGCCGGTGAGGCCGGGGTGCCGTTCTTCTCCATCTCCGGCTCGGACTTCGTCGAGATGTTCGTCGGTGTCGGTGCCAGCCGCGTCCGCGACCTGTTCGAGCAGGCCAAGAGCAACGCCCCGGCGATCATCTTCGTCGACGAGATCGACGCCGTCGGCCGGCACCGCGGCGCCGGCATGGGCGGCGGCCACGACGAGCGCGAGCAGACGCTCAACCAGATGCTCGTCGAGATGGACGGCTTCGACGTCAAGGGCGGCGTCATCATGATCGCCGCCACGAACCGGCCGGACATCCTCGATCCCGCGCTGCTGCGCCCGGGCCGCTTCGACCGCCAGATCGCCGTCGACCGGCCCGACCTGGAGGGCCGCAAGCGGATCCTCGAGGTGCACGCCAAGGGCAAGCCGCTCGCCCCCGACGTCGACCTGGAGACCGTCGCCCGCCGCACCCCCGGCTTCACCGGCGCCGACCTCGCCAACGTGCTCAACGAGGGCGCCCTGCTCACCGCCCGCGGCAACGGCTCGGTGATCACCGACGAGGCCCTCGAGGAGGCGATCGACCGCGTCATCGCCGGCCCCGAGCGCAAGACGCGGGCGATGAGCGAGAAGGAGAAGAAGGTCACCGCCTACCACGAGGGCGGGCACGCCCTGGTGGCGCACGCGCTGCCCAACCTCGACCCGGTGCACAAGGTGACGATCCTGCCGCGCGGCCGCTCGCTCGGGCACACGCTCGTCCTGCCGACCGAGGACAAGTACACCCAGACCCGTTCGGAGATGATCGACACCCTGGCCTACGCCCTCGGGGGGCGGGCGGCCGAGGAACTGGTCTTCCACGAGCCGACCACCGGCGCCGGCAACGACATCGAGAAGGCCACCTCGATGGCCCGCGCGATGGTCACCCAGTACGGCATGAGCGCGAAGCTGGGTGCGGTCAAGTACGGCAGCACCGACTCCGAGCCGTTCCTCGGCCGCGACATGGGCTCGCGTCCGGACTACTCCGAGGCCGTCGCCGCCGACATCGACGGCGAGGTGCGCGCCCTCATCGAGGCCGCGCACGACGAGGCGTGGGAGATCCTCGTGGAGTACCGCGGGGTGCTCGACCAGCTCGTGCTCGAGCTGATCGAGAAGGAGACGCTCTCCAAGGAGGACATGGCCCGCATCTGCGCGCCGGTCACCAAGCGGCCCTCGCTGGCGCCCTACAACGGCTTCGGCAAGCGGACGCCGTCGGACCAGCCGCCGGTGCTCACCCCGGCCGAGGCCGCCGCGCAGGCCAACGGCCACGGCACCAACGGGCACGGCGCCACCGGCAGCAGCCTGGTGAAGGGCGGCAGCAGCGCGGTGGGTGACGTCGGCGCGCCCGCGCAGCGGTGAGCGGGCCGGCGGGACCGGCGGCCGGCGGGTCCCCGGACGACGGGACCGTCGCCGACCCGTCGCGGATCGACACCGCCCGGGCCGAGGCCGCCGTCCGCGAGCTGCTGCTCGCGGTGGGGGAGGACCCCGACCGGCCGGGACTGCAGGACACCCCGGCCCGGGTGGCCCGCGCCTACGCCGAGACCTTCGCCGGCCTGTGGCAGGACCCGGGCGAGGTGCTCGCGACGGTGTTCGAGGAGGACCACGACGAGCTCGTGCTGGTCAGGGACATCCCGATGTACTCGACCTGCGAGCACCACCTCGTGCCCTTCCACGGCGCCGCGCACGTCGGGTACATCCCGGGTGAGGACGGCCGGGTGACCGGCCTGTCCAAGATCGCCCGGCTGGTCGACGTCTACGCCCGCCGGCCGCAGGTGCAGGAGCGGATGACGCGGCAGATCGCCGACGCGCTCGCCGAGCACCTCAAGCCGCGCGGCGCGATCGTGGTGATCGAGGCCGAGCACCTGTGCATGGGCATGCGCGGCATCCGCAAGCCGGGCTCGATCACGGTCACCTCGGCCGTGCGCGGCATCTTCCGCGACAGCGCCGCCACCCGCGCCGAGGCGATGAGCCTCGTCCTGGGCCGGTGAACGCCGTCCCGCTGCTGCACCCCGCGCGGTGCGTGGTCATGGGCGTCCTCAACGTCACGCCCGACTCCTTCTCCGACGGCGGCTGCTTCGCCGACCCCGAGGTCGCCGTCGCCCACGGCCTGGCCATGGCCGCCGCGGGCGCGGACTACGTCGACGTCGGCGGGGAGTCCACCCGCCCGGGCGCGGACCGGGTCGACGCCGAGGAGGAGTGCCGCCGGGTCGTGCCGGTGGTGCGCGCGCTGTCGGCCGCGGGCGTGCGGGCCAGCGTCGACACCACGCGCGCCGAGGTCGCCGAGGCCGCGCTCGGGGCCGGCGCGGTGCTGGTCAACGACGTGAGCGGCGGGCTGGCCGACAAAAACATGGCCGAGCTGGTCGCCGAGGCCGGCGTCCCCTGGGTGCTCATGCACTGGCGCGGCCACAGCCGGGAGATGTACGCCGCCGCGCAGTACGGCGACGTGGTCACCGAGGTGTGCGCCGAGCTCACCGCCCGCGTCGAGGACGTCGTCGCCGCCGGCGTGGACCCGCGGCAGCTGGTGCTCGACCCCGGCCTGGGCTTCGCGAAGCGCGCCGAGCACAACTGGGCGCTGCTGGCCGGCCTCGACCGGCTGATCGCCCTCGGGCTGCCGGTGCTGGTCGGTGCCTCCCGCAAGACGTTCCTCGGGCGGATGCTGGCCGGGCCGGACGCCGAGCCGCGCCCGGCCGAGCAGCGCGACGCCGCCACCCTCGCCACCACGGTGCTCGCCGCCGAGGCGGGTGCCTGGGGCGTGCGGGTGCACGACGCGGCCGCCTCGGTGGACGCCGTGCGCACCGTGGCGGCCGTGCGCGCCGCGCGGGGGGCCCGCCGTGGCTGACACCCACCCGCCCCAGCACCCCGGCCAGGTCCCCGACCGGATCGCCGTCCGCGGGCTGACCGCGCACGCCCACCACGGCGTCTACGGCTTCGAGCGCGAGAACGGCCAGACCTTCTCCGTCGACGCCGTCCTCGAGGTCGACACCGCGCCGGCGGCCGCCACCGACGACCTCGCGCTCACGGTGAACTACGCCGAGCTCGCGCAGCGGCTGCACGCCGTCCTCACCGGGGAGCCGGTCGACCTGCTCGAGACCCTCTGCCAGCGGCTGGCCGACGTCTGCCTGGCCGACCCGCTGGTGCAGGCCGCCGAGATCACCGTGCACAAGCCGCAGGCCGACCTCGGCGTCGCCTTCGACGACGTCACCGTCACCATCCGCCGGGAGCGCCCGTGAGCCGCGCGGTGCTGTCCCTGGGCGCGAACCTCGGCGACCGCGCCCGCGCGCTGCGCACCGCGATCGAGGCGCTCAGGGGCGACGGGCTGGTCGCCCGGTCCACGCTGTTCGAGACACCGCCGTGGGGTCCGGTCGAGCAGCCGCCCTACCTCAACGCGGTGGTGTTCGTCCGCGGCGACCGCGACGCCGCCGGCTGGCTGGCCCGCGCGCAGGAGCTCGAGCGGGCCGCCGGCCGCACCCGCGAGGTGCGGTGGGGCGCCCGCACGCTCGACGTCGACGTCGTCACGGTGACCGGCGACGACGGCCGCCCGGTGCTCTCCGACGACCCCGCGCTCACGCTGCCGCACCCGCGGGCGCACGAGCGGGCCTTCGTCCTGGTGCCGTGGCTGTCGCTGGACCCGACCGCGGTCTTGCCCGGGCGCGGCCGGGTGGCCGACCTGGTCGCCGCGCTGCCGGCCGAGGACGTGGCCGCGGTGGTCCGGTGGGAGCACCTCCATTGAGGCCGGTGAACCGGCGCGACCTCCTCGTCGTCGCCCTCGGGCTGACGCTGGCCGCCTGGCTGGTGGTGCGCGCCACCTACGGGAGCCTGCCGTCGCTGCGCTGGTGGCTACCGGTGCCGCTCGGCGTGCTCGCCGTCGCCGAGGCCCTCGGCGCCCGTACCCTGCGCACCCGGCTGGCCGCCGAACGGGAGGCCCGCCGCGGTGCCCGTGCTGGTCGCCCCGCCGAACGGGCGGCCCCGCTCGTGCGCCGGGTCGAGCCGATGGTGGTGGCCCGCCTGGCGGTGCTCGCCCAGGCCAGCGCGTTCGTCGGCGCGGTCTTCGCCGGCGTCTGGGCCGGCGTGCTGCTGCACGTCGCGCCCGCGGTGCGGCGGCTGCAGGCCGCCGGCAGCGACACGCTCACCGCCGTGCTGGGCGTCGTCCTCGCCGTGGCCCTCACCGCCGCCGCGCTGTGGCTGGAGTCGGTGTGCCGGGTGCCGCCCGAGGAGCACGACGACCAGCGGCCCGGGAGCGGCGTCCGCGCCTAGCCGTGGCGATGCCTAGCGCGCGGGGACGACGGCGCCGGCGGTCTCGGGGACCGTGCCCTCCACCGAGCGGCGCAGCGCCGCGTGCAGCGACTCCGGCGTGAGCACGCCGAGGAAGACGTCCCCGTCGAGCACCGCCACCCAGCCGGCCTCGTGCTGCAGCATCGTGGCGAACGCCGTCTTCAGCGTGGCGTCGACCGGCACCCACGCCTCCATGCGCCGTGCCGCCGACCCCACGGTGCCGGCGCCGGAGGCCCGGTCCGCCGACAGCCACCCGTGCAGCCGGCCGCCGTCGTCGAGGACGACCGCCCAGCGGGCGCCGGTGGCCTGCAGCGAGGCGCGCGCGTCGGCCAGCCCGTCGGCGGCGCGCACCACCGGCGGCCGCTCGAGGTCGTCGACCTCGATCCCGGTCACCGCCAGCCGCTTGAGGCCCCGGTCCGCGCCGACGAAGTCGGCGACGAAGGCGTTGGCCGGCCGGCCCAGCAGCTCGGCGGGGGGTGCGAACTGCTCGACCCGGCCGCCGGTGCTCATCACCGCGATCCGGTCACCGAGGCGCACGGCCTCCTCGATGTCGTGGGTGACGAACACGATCGTCTTGCGGACGGTCTCCTGCAGCCGCAGGAACTCCGTCTGCAGCCGCTCGCGCACGACCGGGTCGACGGCGGAGAACGGCTCGTCCATGAGCAGGACGGGGGGGTCGGCGGCCAGCGCGCGGGCCACCCCGGCCCGCTGCCGCTGACCGCCGGAGAGCTGGGCGGGGTAGCGGTCGCCGTGGACGGCGGGGTCGAGACCGACCGTGGCCAGCAGCTCGTCGACGCGCGCGCGGACCCGGCGGCGGTCCCAGCCCAGCAGCCGCGGCACCGTGGCCACGTTGGCGCGCACCGTCTGGTGGGGGAACAGCCCGACGTTCTGGATGACGTAGCCGATGCGGCGGCGCAGCCGGTCGGCGTCGACCCGGGTGACGTCCTCGCCGCCGAGCAGGATCCGGCCCGTCGTCGGCTCGATGATGCGGTTGATCATCTTCATCGTGGTCGTCTTGCCGCAGCCCGAGGGGCCGACCAGGACGCTGAGCTCGCCGGCGGCGAAGGTCAGGTCCAGCCGCTCGACGCCCACCGTGCCGTCGGCGTAGGTCTTGCTGACGCCCTCGAGCCGGATCTCCTGCGCGGTGCCCTCCGGCGCGGTGCTGCGCGCGCCGAGCTCGGCAGTAGCGTCCACGGGGTGACCTCCCTGGGTGCGCGTCCGCTGCTGGACGCGGTGAGCGACCCCGCGGCGGGGGTGCTCGCGGTGGACGAGGCGCCGAACCCGTGGTTCGAGCCGTCCTACGTGCGCGACAACTGGGACACCATCCTGGCCTACACCGGCGAGCACGTCCGGCTCACCGTGGCCGCCGTCGTCCTCGGCGCGGTCCTCGCGCTGCCGCTGGCCCTGGCGGCCCGGCGCACCCGGTTCCTCGCGGCGCCGGTGCTGGGGCTGTCGACCGTCGTGTACACGATCCCGTCGCTGGCGACGTTCGCGCTGCTGGTGCCCTTCACGGGCCTGTCGTCGACGACGGTCCTGGTCGGCCTGGTGGTCTACTCCCTGGTCATCCTGGTGCGCAACTTCCTGGCCGGGCTGCAGGGTGTGCCCGCCGACGTCCGCGAGGCGGCCCGCGGCATGGGGCTGTCGGGGGTGCAGACGTTCTGGCGCGTGGACCTGCCGCTGGCCCTGCCGGCGTTCATGGCGGGACTGCGGATCGCCACCGTCTCCACCGTCGCGCTGACCACCGTGGGCGTCCTCGTGGGCCACGGCGGCCTGGGGCAGCTGATCACCGGCGGGTTCGCGGCCAACTTCTACCGGGCCGAGATCGCGACCGGGGCGGTGGGCTGCATCCTGCTGGCCCTGGCCGCCGACCTGCTGCTGGCCGGCGTCGAGCGGCTGCTCACCCCCTGGGTGCGGGCGGCGCGGTCGTGAACGACTTCTCGCGGGCGCTGGTCTACCTCAACGACCCGTACAACTGGAGCCGGCCGAGCGGCATCGCCGACCTGGCGCTGGAGCACCTGTGGATCTCGGCGGCCGCGGTGCTCGCCGCGATGGTCGTCGCGCTGCCGGTCGGCACGGCCCTCGGGACGGGCCGCCGCGGCTCGGGCCTGGTCGTCGTCCTGTCCAACGTCAGCCGCGCCGTGCCCACCCTGGCGCTGCTCACCCTCTTCGCGGTCAGCCCGATCGGCTTCGGCAACCGGGCGACGGCGATCGCGCTGGCGGTCTTCGCCGTCCCACCGATCCTGACCAACACCTTCGTCGGGTTCCGCGGCGTCGACCCGGAGGTCCGCGAGGCCGCCCGCGGCATGGGCATGAGCCGCGGCCAGGTGCTCGCCCGGGTCGAGCTGCCCCTCGCCCTGCCCCTGGTCATGACCGGCATCCGCACCGCCACGGTGCAGGTCGTGGCGACGGCGGGGCTGGCCGCGCTGGTGGGCGGCGGGGGACTGGGCCGGATCGTCAACCTGGGCTTCGGCCAGCAGGACTACGGCGTCATGATCGCCGGCGCGATCCTGGTCGCGGTACTGGCGCTGCTGGCCGAGCTGGTGCTCGCCCTCGTGTCGTGGGCGGTCACCCCCGGCCCCCGCCGGTTGCCGTTCCTGCAGGTCAGGACACCGGAGGAGCCCGGTCGAGTTCCGGAACCGACGGCCAGCGGGGTCCCGCTGTGAGCAGGGTCGCGCCCGTGGGCCCCGCTCTGTAACGACCCGGCAACACATCCGCGCCGCGATTGCCCCGCTGTGAGCGGCGGGAGTTGCATGGCCGCGCGGGAACCCCCGCCAGACACGCGTCGCGGCCGCCCGCCGCACGGGACACAGAAGGCGGCTCCATGCGCAAGGCACGCGCCCTCGCCCCCCTCCTCCTGACCGGAGTGCTGCTGACCGCGGCCTGCGGCGAGTCCGGCTCCTCCGGCACCGGCGGCAGCACCGGTGCCAGCGGCTCGGCCGCCACCGGGGACGCCTGCGCTCCGGTGGCCGGCGACCAGCTCGTCGTGCTCGAGGACGACCAGCACCTGCAGCTCGCCGACAACATCGTCCCGGCGGTCACCTCCGCCACCGCGGCGGCCAACCCGGCGGTGCTCCCGGCGCTCGACGCGGTCTCGGCCGCGCTCACCACCGACCAGCTCGTCGACATGAACGCCGCCGTCGACCTCGAACGGCAGAGTGCCGAGGACGTCGCCGCAGCCTGGATCCAGGACAGCGGCGTCACCGAGGGTCTCGAGCCGGGCAGCGGCCCGATCGTGGTCGGGGCGGGCAACTTCACCGAGTCGACGGTCCTGGCCAACGTCTACGCCGGGGTCCTCGACGCGGCCGGCTTCGACGCCTCGGTCCGCGAGGTCGGCAACCGCGACCTCTACCTGCCGGCCCTCATCTCGGGCACCGACCTGCAGGTGTTCCCCGAGTACCTGGCCACCGTCACCGAGGCGCTCAACACGCAGGTCAACGGTCCCGACGCCGCGCAGATGGCCAGCGGCGACGCGCAGGCCACCCGGGACGCCCTGCAGCCACTGGCCGACCAGGTCGGGCTGACCTTCGGCCAGCCGTCGGAGGCCGCCGACCAGAACGCCTTCGCGGTGACGCAGGAGTTCGCCGACGGTCTCGGCGTCACCACGCTGTCGGAGCTCGCCGACGCCTGCGGGGACGGCTCCCTCGTCCTCGGGGGCCCGGCCGAGTGCCCGACCCGGTCGTTCTGCCAGCCGGGTCTGGAGGAGACCTACGGCCTCCAGTTCGCCGAGTTCCGCGAGTTCGACGCCGGCGGCCCCGCCACCAAGGCCGCCATCCAGCAGGGCGAGGTCTCCATGGGCCTGGTCTTCAGCTCCGACGGCGCCCTCGCCCAGCGCTGAGCACGACCCCGTGCACGGCCGACTCCGGCACGCAGCCGCCTGCGTGCCGGAGTCGGCCGTTCGCTCAGCGTTACCCTGAGCCCGTGCGGGGAGACGACGCGGCGACCCGTCGGGCACCGGCTGCAGCCGGCTCCCCGCGACTGCGGGCCGCCGGGCTGACCGCCGGCTGCCTGGTGGCTCTCGCCGCCACCGCCGCCGTCTTCCTGACCGACGACCCGCAGCTGCTCCGGGTCGCCGTGGTCGCCGTCGCCTGGGCCTGCCTGGCCGCGGCGTTCGCGGCCGGGCGCCACCGGGGAGCCGACCCGTCCGCCGCCGACGCCCCCGCCGCCGACACCCCCGCCGCCGGCAGCCTCGCGGCCGACGTGGCGGCGGTCGAGGCGGAGCTGCGCTCGGCCTACGACCGGGAGCTCGAGCGCGAGGTCGCCGCCCGCCAGCAGTTCGAGCTGGAGCTGGAGAGCTCCCTGCGCCGCGAGGCCGAGGAGGCGATGCGCGCGGAGCTGGACGCGCTGCGCGCGGAGCTGGCCGGCCTGCGCGCGGGCCTGTCCGGGCTGAGCGGACTGCGCGAGGAGCTGGCGGCAGTCGCCGCCCTGCGCGGGGAACTGGCCGCCGTCGCCGCCCTGCGCGGGCAGCTCGAGGGGCTCGGTGACCTGCGGGCCGACGTCGGCCGGCTGCGGACCGAGCTGACCGAGCGGCTGTCGGGCGAGATGCACGTCGAGCGCCTGGTCATGCGCACCCAGTCGGTCCGGGCGACGCCCGGTCGGGAGCTCCTCGAGCCCGCGACCACGGCCTGGCACGCCGACGTCGCCCGCGACCTGTCCGCCGGCCGGCCGGTGCCGTCCCGCGACGACCGGCGTCCGCAGGAGGCGCCCGTCCCGACCACGGCCCTGCCGGGGGTGGACCCCGCGCCGGCCGTCCACCCGCCGCCGCCGCTGCGCCCGGTCCCGGTGCGGGAGGAGGCGGGTGGCACCGCGGACGACGGGGCGGACGACGGGGCGGCCCTGCGCCGTCGCCGCACCGACCCGGTGGGAGCACCGCTCTCGGCGCCCGTCGCGGCCGAGCAGCTGACGGTCGAGCGGCCGGCCGTGCACGCCGCCGCGGCCGGCCACGCCGCGGGCGGGTGGTCGCCGGCCGCCTCCGCGGCGGTCGCGTCGCAGCCGGACGACGCCGGGTCGGCGCGGCTGGCGCAGATCCTCGCCGAGAGCGGCGTCACCCCTGGCGGCCGCCGGCACCGCTACCGCGACGAGGACCCCGGCGACGACGTCCTCGCCCGGGTCCTCGGCCGCTGACCCACCCCGACGGCGGGCGGGGGACGGCCCCCTCGCAGGGGCCCCGCCGCGAGCCTGCGAGTGGCGGGGGGCGAGGGGGTCCTTCCTCAGGCGGGGCCGCGGGAGAGCGCGCCGCCGTCGAGCACCAGCGTCTGGCCGGTGACCCAGCCGGCGCCGAGCAGGTAGGCCGCGGCCTCGCCGACGTCCTCGGGCTCACCCAGCCGACCGGCGGGATAGGCGCGGGCGGCCTCCTCCTCGCGGCCCTCGTACAGCGCGCCGGCGAAGCGGGTCTTCACGACGGCCGGGGCGACGGCGTTGACGGTGACCGTCGGTCCGAGCTCCACGGCCAGCTGCGTCACCAGGTTGACCAGCGCCGCCTTGCTGATGCCGTACCCGCCGATCATCGGCGAGGCCTTGAGCCCGGCCACCGAGGCGACGACGAGCACCGAGCCGCCGTGCTCGGCCATCCACGCCCGCCAGGCCTCCTGCACCAGGCCCAGCGTGCCGACGACGTTGGTGTCGAGGATCTTGCGGAAGGCGTCGAGGTCGAGGTCCACCAGCGGTCCGTAGACCGGGTTGATCCCGACGTTGCCGACGAGCAGGTCGAGGCTGCCGAAGCGCTCGACCGCGGTGCGGACGGCCTCGGCGCGGTGCCCGGCGTCACCGGCGTGGCCGGGCACCCCCACGGCGACGTCCGCGCCGCCGAGGGCGGTGACCGCCTCCTCCAGCGCCTCCGGCTTGCGGGCGGTGAGCACCACCCGCGCCCCCCGGTCGACCAGGCTGCGGGCGATCGCCAGCCCGATGCCGCGGCTGCCGCCGGTGACCAGCGCGGTGCGCCCCTCGAACGTGTTCACGGAACTCCTCGTGTCCGCGCGCCCGGCCCCGGTGCCGGTCGCCGTCGCTCACGGTAGGGCCGCACCGGAACGGCGCCGTCCTCACCCCGGGGGCCCGGGCGGCGTGACCCACCCCACACGGGCGTTGCGTTGCAGCGGCGCGCGGGGCGTCCCACACTCGCGATCGGCGCCTGCCCGCGTGACACACCTGGTCGCAGCGGGGCGGCCGCCGGAACGACCCGCACGACCCGCACGACCCGCTCGACCCGCACGACCGGGCCGCCGACGACGGCGGCCCGACCCGAGTCCGGTACCCGGCAGGGACTGGAACGAGAGGTGCACCGATGCCTGCTGCCCGCAGGACCCCCCGCGCTGCCGGGCTCCCGCCCGCCGCCAGCGCCCCCGCCCGCCTCCGCGTCGGCGTGATCGGCGCCGGCCGCGTCGGCGCCGTCCTGGGCGCCGCTCTCGCCGCCGCCGGCCACGACGTGGTCGCCGCGGCCGGCCTGTCCCCCGCCTCCGCCGAGCGCGCCGCCCGGCTGCTGCCCGGTGTCCCGCTCCTGCCCGCCGACGAGGTCGTGGCCGCGGCCGACCTGGTCGTCCTCGCCGTCCCCGACGACACGCTCCCCGGCCTGGTCGCCGGCCTGGCCGAGACCGGGATGTGGCGGGCCGGCCAGCTCGCCTTCCACACCTCCGGCGCGCACGGCCTCGCCGTCCTGGAGCCCGCCGAGCGGGCCGGCGTCCTGCCGCTGGCGCTGCACCCCGCGATGACCTTCACCGGCGCCCCCGAGGACGCCGAGCGGCTCGTCGACGCCCCGTTCGGCGTCACCAGCCGCCCCCGGCACCGGCCGGTCGCCGAGACGCTGGTGCTGGAGATGGGCGGCGACCCGTTCTTCGTCGCCGAGGACGACCGGCAGCTGTACCACGCGGCGCTGGTGACCGGCGCCAACCACCTGGTCACCCTCGTCGCCGAGGCGGCCGACCTGCTGCGCGCCGCCGGCGTCGGCTCGCCCGCCCGCGTGCTGACCCCGCTCTTGACCGCCGCGCTCGACAACGGCCTGCGCCGCGGCGACCGGGGCCTCACCGGGCCGGTCAGCCGGGGCGACGTCGGCACCGTGCGCGACCACCTGCTGACGCTCACCGAGCGGGCGCCGGCATCGGTCGCGGCCTACGTGGCGATGGCGCAGCGGACCACCGAGCGGGCCCTGGACGCCGGCCGGCTCAAGCGGCACGAGGGCGTCCCGCTGCTCGACCTGCTGTACGAGGCCGCTGACCCGGCGGGCTCCCGGTGACCACCGTGACCCGGCCGGCCGTCGCCGAGACCACCGCCGAGCTGGCCCGGCTGCGCGCCGCCCTCCCCGGCCCGGTGGCCCTCGTGCCGACGATGGGCGCCCTGCACGAGGGGCACCGCACCCTGGTGCGCGCCGCCCGCGAGCGCGCCGGCAGCGTCGTCGTCTCGGTCTTCGTCAACCCGACCCAGTTCGGCCCCGGCGAGGACCTCGACCGCTACCCCCGCACGTGGGACGCCGACCTCGCCGCGCTGGCCGAGGAGGGCGCCGACGTCGTCTTCCACCCGCCGGTGGAGGAGGTCTACCCGCCCGGCGCGGCCGGTGTCACCGTGCACCCCGGTCCGCTCGGTGACGTGCTGGAGGGCGCCGTCCGGCCCGGCCACTTCACCGGGGTGCTGACCGTCGTCGCCAAGCTGTTCGGGCTGGCCCGCCCCGACCTCGCGGTCTTCGGCGAGAAGGACTACCAGCAGCTCACCCTGATCCGGGCGATGGTGCGCGAGCTGGTGCTGCCACTGGAGGTCGTCGGCGTGCCCACCGTCCGCGAGGACGACGGCCTGGCGCTGTCCTCCCGCAACCGCTACCTCTCCCCGGAGCAGCGGGCCACGGCCGTCACCATCTCGCGCGCGCTGCGGGCCGGCGCCGACGCCGGACCGCGGGGCGCCGACGCCGTCCTGGCCGCCGCCCGGGCCGTCCTGGCCGGGGCGCCCGACCTGGTCCAGGACTACCTGGAGCTGACCGACCCCGACCTCGGGCCGGCGCCGTCCACGGGCCCCGCCCGGCTGCTGGTCGCCGCCCGCGCCGGCAGCACCCGGCTCCTCGACAACACCGCCGTCCGGCTCGGAGGGACCCGATGATGCGCACGATGCTCAAGTCGAAGATCCACCGGGCGACGGTCACCCAGGCCGACCTGCACTACGTGGGCTCGGTGACGATCGACGAGGACCTGCTCGACGCCGCCGACCTGCTCCCCGGCGAGCAGGTCGCCATCGTCGACGTCACCAACGGCGCCCGGCTGGAGACCTACGTCATCCCCGGCGAGCGCGGCACCGGCGTCATCGGCATCAACGGCGCCGCCGCGCACCTGGTGCACCCCGGCGACCTGGTGATCCTGATCAGCTACGGCCTGATGGACGAGGCCGAGGTCGAGCGCCACGTCCCGAGGGTCGTGCACGTCGACGCCGCCAACCGCGTCGTCGCGCTGGGCGGGGACCCCTCGGCCCCGGTCCCCGGCGCAGAGGACCATCGGCGGAGCCCGCTGGCAACCGCTTCCCGGCCTCGTCCCGGGGTCCCTCGCGAGCTCGCGAGCGGAGGGGAGGACGAGCAGGAGGACCCCCTCCTCCCCGCCCCTCGCACGCTCGGCACGGGACCCGCGAGGGGGCCGGGAGGGCGGAGCGACCTGGGTGTGCCGGTCCGGTGACGGCGCTGGCGCCCGTCGTCGGCCTGCCCACCCGGCTGGCCGCCCCCGCGCCGGGCTGGCAGCTCGCGGCCGACGTCTGCGTGGTCGGCTCCGGCGTCGCCGGCCTGTGCGTCGCGCTGCACGCGCGGGCGGCCGGGCTCTCGGTCGCCGTCGTCACCAAGGTGCGGGTCGACGACGGCTCGACGCGCTGGGCGCAGGGCGGGATCGCCGCCGTCCTCGATCCAGCCGACACCGCGGAGGCGCACGCCCGCGACACCGAGGTGGCCGGCGTCGGGCTCTGCGAGCCGGAGGCGGTGCGAGCGCTGGTCACCGAGGGGCCGGCGCGGCTGCGCCAGCTCATCGAGTGGGGCGCCGCCTTCGACCGCGACGCCGCCGGGGGCCTCCTGCTGACCCGCGAGGGCGGGCACTCCGCCGACCGGATCGTGCACGCCGGCGGCGACGCGACCGGCGCGGAGGTCATGCGCGCGCTGTGCGCGGCGGTGCACGCCGACCCGGGCATCACCCTCGTCGAGCACGCGATGGTCCTCGACCTGCTGCGCGACGCCGGCGGGCGCGCGGCCGGCGTCACCCTGCACGTGCTCGGCGAGGGCACCGAGGACGGCGTCGGCGCGGTGCGCGCCCGTGCGGTCGTGCTCGCCACCGGCGGGATGGGGCAGGTCTACGCCGCCACCACCAACCCCTCGGTGTCCACCGGCGACGGCGTGGCCCTCGGCCTGCGTGCGGGCGCGGTGGCCACCGACCTGGAGTTCGTCCAGTTCCACCCGACGTCGCTGTACCTCGGCCCCGGCGTCCGCGGGCAGCAGCCGCTGGTGAGCGAGGCACTGCGCGGAGAAGGCGCGGTGCTGCGCGACGGCGCGGGGGAGCGGTTCATGGTCGGCGTCCACCCGCTGGCCGAGCTCGCCCCGCGCGACGTCGTCGCCAAGGCGGTCACCGGCGTGCAGCTGCGGGACGGCGTCGACCACGTGTGGCTCGACGCCCGCGGCGTCCCCGGCCTGGCCGGCCGGTTCCCCACGATCGTCGCCCGCTGCCGGGCCGAGGGCATCGACCCGGTCACCGACCTGGTGCCGGTCACCCCCGCCGCCCACTACGCCTCGGGCGGGCTGGTCACCGACCTGGCCGGGCGCACCACCGTCGCGGGCCTCTACGCCTGCGGCGAGGTGGCCTGCACCGGCGTGCACGGGGCCAACCGGCTGGCGTCGAACTCGCTGCTCGAGGGGCTGGTCTTCGCCGCCCGCATCGGCGCGGAGCTGGCCGGATCCCTGCCGCCGGCCGGGGAGCTGTGCGAGGCGGTGCCGGCGACGGCCGGCCTGCTCGACCCGGCCGGCCGCCGCGCGGTCACCGACACCATGTCGGGCCGGGTGGGGGCGCTGCGCAGCGGAGGAGGACTGGCCGAGGCGACCGCCCGGCTGGCCGCCCTCGCCGGTGGCCTCGGCACCGAGGCGGCTCCCGGGGTGGCCGGCTGGGAGGCCACCGACCTGCTCACCGTCGCCGGCGCCCTGACCGCCGCGGCCACCGCCCGGGAGGAGACCCGCGGCTGCCACTGGCGCGAGGACCGCCCCGGGACCGCCGACGACTGGCGGGTGCACCTCGACGTGCGCCTCGACGACGACGGCCGGCTGCGGCTGACCCGCCGCCCGGTCGGCACCCCGGCGGGAGCGGCGTGGTGACCTCCGACCCGCGCTCCCTGGAGGGCACCGGGCTGTCGGAGGCCTGGGTCGACGACCTGGTCGAGCGCACCCTGGCCGAGGACCTCGCTGGCGGCGCCGCCCTGCCCGGCGCGCCCGACCTCGCCGTCTCCTACGACGTCACCAGCGCCGCCACGGTGCCGCCGGCGCAGCTCGGCACCGCGGACCTGGTCGCCCGTGCCGACGGCGTCGTGGCCGGCCTGCCGGTGGCCGCGCGGGTGTTCACCCGCCTGGCGCCCGGCGCCACCCTGACCGCCGGTGCCGCCGACGGCGACCGGGTGCGCCGCGGCGACGTGCTGCTCACCGTCCGCGGCCCGGTGCGGGCGCTGCTGGCCGCCGAGCGCAGCGCGCTGAACATCGCCAGCCGGGCCAGCGGCATCGCCACCGCCACGCGTGCCTGGGTCGACGCCGTCGAGGGCACCGGGGCGGTCGTCCTGGACACCCGCAAGACCACGCCGGGCCTGCGCCCGCTGGAGAAGTACGCGGTGCGCTGCGGCGGCGGGTCGAACAAGCGGATGGGCCTCTACGACGTCGCGATGGTCAAGGACAACCACGTCGCCGCGGCCGGGTCGGTGGCCGCCGCGGTCGCCGCCGTCCGCGAGCGGGCGCCGCGGGTGCCGGTGCAGGTGGAGGCCGACACCCCGGCCCAGGCGGTCGAGGCGGTCGAGGCCGGCGCGGACTTCCTGCTGCTGGACAACATGCCGCCGGCGGTGCTGCGCGAGGTCGTGGCGCTGGTGGGCGGCCGCGCGGAGCTGGAGGCCACCGGCGGGCTCACCCTCGCCGTCGCCCGCGAGGTCGCCGCCACCGGCGTGGACTTCCTGTCGGTCGGCGCCCTCACGCACTCCTCGCCGATCCTCGACCTCGCCCTGGACCTGCGGAGCTGAGCCCCGTGCTGCTCACCGTCGACGTCGGCAACAGCCAGACCGTGCTGGCCACCTTCGACGGCGCCCGGCGGGTCGGCGGCTGGCGGGTGACCACGCACGCCCGGGCCACCTCCGACGAGCTGCGGATGCTCTGGCGCGGGCTGCTGCGCGACACCGAGGTCACCGGCGTCGCCGTCTGCTCCACCGTGCCGGCGCTGCTGCCGGCGCTGCGCGCGCTGCTGGACTCCCTCGAGGTGCCGGTGGTGCTCATCGGCCCCGGGGTGCGCACCGGCGTCCCGCTGCACGTGGACAACCCGCGCGAGGTCGGCGCCGACCGGGTGGTCACCGCGCTGGCCGCGCACGAGCTCTTCGGCCGCCGGCCCGACGGGGGGCCGCAGCCGGTCGTGGTCGTCGACTTCGGCACCTCGACCAACGTCGACGCCGTCGGCCCCGACGGGCAGTTCCTCGGCGGGGCGCTGGCGCCCGGCGTCGAGGTGAGCCTGGAGGCGCTGGCCAGCCGGGCCGCCCAGCTGCGCTCGGTCGAGCTGACCGTGCCGCCGCAGGCGATCGGCAAGAACACCGTCGCGGCGCTGCAGTCGGGCCTGGTGCTCGGCTTCGCCGGCCTGGTCGACGGGCTGGTCGGCCGCATCGCCGCCGAGCTGGTGGCCCAGTTCGGGGCGGCGCCGGTCGTCGTCGCCACCGGCGGGCTCGCGCCGCTGGTCGCCGACAGCTGCCGGACCATCGCCGAGCGCGAGCCCGACCTCACCGTGCACGGCCTGCGGCTGGCCTTCGAGCGCCAGCAGGCGCCCGGCCGCCGCCAGGGAGCGTGACGGGGTGGCGCGGCCCACGCCCGTAGGCTCGGGCGCCGTGACCGACCTGCCCCCCGGCTCCCCGGACGACGAGCTCCCCGAGCAGGTGCGCGTCCGCCGCGCCAAGCTCGACCGGCTGCGGGAGGCCGGCGTCGACCCCTACCCGGTCACCGTCGCTCGGACGGCGTCGCTGGCCGACGTCCGGGCGGAGCACCCCGACCTCGAGCCGGACACCATGACCGGCGAGCGGGTCGGCGTCACCGGCCGGGTCATCTTCAGCCGTAACACCGGCAAGCTGTGCTTCGCGACGCTGCGCGAGGGCGACGCCGAGCTGCAGGTGATGCTCTCCCGCGACCGGGTCGGCGAGGACGCGCTGGCCGCGTGGAAGGCCGACGTCGACCTCGGCGACCACGTGCTGGTCACCGGGGAGGTCGGGACGTCGCGGCGCGGCGAGCTGTCGGTCTTCGCCGACTCCTGGCAGCTGGCGGCCAAGGCGCTGCGGCCGCTGCCGGTGGCGCACCGGCCGATGAGCGAGGAGCTGCGGGTCCGGCGCCGCTACGTCGACCTCATCGTCCGCGACGAGGCGCGGCGCACGGTGCGGCAGCGGGCCACCGTGGTCGCGGCGCTGCGCGCGGGGCTGACCGGCCGCGGCTTCCTCGAGGTCGAGACGCCCATGCTGCAGACCGTCCACGGCGGCGCCGCCGCCCGGCCGTTCCGCACCCACATGAACGCCTTCGACCTCGACCTGTACCTGCGGATCGCACCCGAGCTGTTCCTCAAGCGGTGCATCGTCGGCGGGCTGGAGAAGGTCTTCGAGATCAACCGCAACTTCCGCAACGAGGGCGCCGACAGCTCGCACTCGCCGGAGTTCGCGATGCTGGAGTTCTACGAGGCCCACGCCGACTACACCGACGTCGCCCGCACCACCCGGGAGCTGGTCCAGGAGAGCTGCACCGCGCTGTTCGGCGACCTCGTCGCCCGCCACCACGACGGCACCGAGGTCGACCTGTCGGGGGAGTGGCCGCAGGTGCCGCTGTACGCGCTGGTGTCCGACGCCGTCGGCGAGGAGGTCACCCCGCAGACCCCGCCCGAGCGGCTGCGGGCTCTCGCCGAACGGCACGACGTCGGCGTCGACCCGGCGTGGCTGCCCGGCAAGGTGGTGGAGGAGCTCTTCGAGGCGCTCGTGCAGGACTCGCTGCAGGCACCGACGTTCGTCGTCGACTACCCGGTCGACACCTCGCCGCTGACCCGCGCCCACCGCTCCACCCCGGGGCTGGCCGAGAAGTGGGACCTCTACATCGGCGGCCTCGAGCGGGGCACCGGCTACTCCGAGCTGGTCGACCCGGTGGCCCAGCGCGAGCGGTTCACCCAGCAGGCGCTGCTGGCCGCCGCCGGTGACCCCGAGGCCATGGTGCTCGACGAGGACTTCCTCGAGGCGCTCGAGTACGGCATGCCGCCCACCGGTGGAGTGGGCATGGGGATCGACCGCCTGATGATGACGCTCACCGGCCTCGGTATCCGCGAGACCATCCTCTTCCCCTTGGTGCGCCCGCTCTCGTGAAACGGTGTCGTGCTCGTATTCGCCGTGGTTTTTCTCCCCCGGAATGGGCGGGTCACTCCGCGTGATTGGTGCGTCCCGTGGATTGTGTGGTCGAATGGTCCCGGTGTCCGGAGCAGGCGGACGACAATCCGATACCGGCCCTGTGCCGGGGGACTGAGAGGAACAGCGATAATGGCGCGCAAGGTGCAGGTCATCCTCAGTGACGACCTCGACGAGGACCTCCCCGCCGACGAGACGGTGAGCTTCTCGATCGACGGCACGAACTACGAGATCGACCTGTCGGAGAAGAACGCGACGGAACTGCGCGACACCTTCTCCCGGTACGTGCAGGCCGCCCGCAAGGTCGGCCGCGGCGTCGGACGGGCCTCGGGCGGCGGTCGCTCCCGCGCCACCGGCGGCGGTGGCCGCATGGACCGCGAGCAGGCCGGTGCCATCCGCGACTGGGCTCGCAAGAACGGCCACAACGTCAGCGACCGGGGCCGCATCCCCGCCAGCGTCGTCGAGGCCTACGAAGCAGCCCACTGAGGAAGGACCCCCTCGCCCCCCACCCCTCGCTCCGCTCGGGGCGGGCCCCTGCGAGGGGGCCGTTCCAGCACGTCAGCAGGCTCGCGAGCGGCGGGGGGCAGTGAGGTCCTTCCCGACGCCGACGGCCCGGCACCCACAGGTGCCGGGCCGTCGGCGTCGCGGCACCGCGACGCGCCGTCCGCTGTCGGCGTAACGGCACCGGAACACCGCCCGGCCACGATCGGTTGGACCGGGCAGCCACCCACCGACCCCCGGTCGTGCGCCGACGGGACGGCGTGGTCCGTGACTACAGTGGAAAGACCGGTGCCCCAGCGCGCCGACGGACGTCGGGTGCTCCTCCCCGCTCGTGGGGAGGACAGTGCCGGACCAGCCGGTCAGAGGAGAAGCAGCAGATGTTCGAACGGTTCACCGACCGAGCCCGTCGGGTGGTTGTCCTGGCCCAGGAAGAGGCCCGGATGCTCAACCACAACTACATCGGCACCGAACACATCCTCCTGGGCCTGATCCACGAGGGTGAGGGTGTCGCGGCCAAGGCCCTCGAGTCCCTCGGCATCTCGCTCGAGGGCGTCCGCCAGCAGGTCGAGGAGATCATCGGCCAGGGCCAGCAGGCCCCCTCCGGCCACATCCCGTTCACCCCGCGGGCGAAGAAGGTGCTGGAGCTGTCGCTGCGCGAGGCGCTGCAGCTCGGCCACAACTACATCGGCACCGAGCACATCCTGCTCGGCCTCATCCGCGAGGGCGAGGGCGTCGCCGCCCAGGTCCTGGTGAAGCTGGGTGCCGACCTCAACCGCGTCCGCCAGCAGGTCATCCAGCTGCTGTCGGGTTACCAGGGCAAGGAGCCGGCCGCCGCCGGCGGCCCCTCGGAGGGCACGCCGTCGACCTCGCTGGTCCTCGACCAGTTCGGCCGCAACCTGACCCAGGCCGCGCGCGACTCCAAGCTCGACCCGGTCATCGGGCGGGCCAAGGAGATCGAGCGGGTCATGCAGGTCCTCTCGCGGCGGACCAAGAACAACCCCGTCCTCATCGGCGAGCCTGGCGTCGGCAAGACCGCCGTCGTCGAGGGCCTGGCCCAGGCGATCGTCAAGGGCGAGGTCCCCGAGACGCTGAAGGACAAGCAGCTCTACACCCTCGACCTCGGCGCCCTCGTGGCCGGGTCGCGCTACCGCGGTGACTTCGAGGAGCGCCTGAAGAAGGTCCTCAAGGAGATCCGCACCCGCGGCGACATCATCCTGTTCATCGACGAGATCCACACCCTCGTCGGTGCCGGTGCCGCCGAGGGTGCGATCGACGCCGCCAGCATCCTCAAGCCGATGCTGGCCCGCGGCGAGCTGCAGACCATCGGTGCCACCACGCTCGACGAGTACCGCAAGCACCTGGAGAAGGACGCCGCGCTGGAGCGCCGCTTCCAGCCGATCCAGGTGGGCGAGCCGACGCTCACCCACACGATCGAGATCCTCAAGGGCCTGCGCGACCGGTACGAGGCGCACCACCGGATCAGCATCACCGACGGCGCCCTGGTCGCCGCCGCGACGCTGGCCGACCGCTACATCTCCGACCGCTTCCTGCCCGACAAGGCGATCGACCTGATCGACGAGGCCGGCGCCCGGATGCGGATCAAGCGGATGACCGCGCCGCCGGACCTGCGCGAGTTCGACGACCGGATCGCGACCATCCGCCGCGAGAAGGAGTCGGCGATCGACGCGCAGGACTTCGAGAAGGCCGCGTCGCTGCGCGACAAGGAGAAGACCCTCCTGGGCGAGAAGGCCGAGCGCGAGAAGGCGTGGAAGGCCGGCGACATGGACGTCGTCGCCGAGGTCGACGACGAGCAGATCGCCGAGGTGCTGGCGAACTGGACCGGCATCCCCGTCTTCAAGCTCACCGAGGAGGAGACCACCCGCCTGCTGCGCATGGAGGACGAGCTCCACAAGCGCATCATCGGGCAGGAGGAGGCCATCAAGAGCGTCTCCCAGGCGATCCGGCGCACCCGCGCGGGCCTCAAGGACCCGCGTCGCCCCGGTGGCTCGTTCATCTTCGCCGGCCCCTCGGGTGTCGGTAAGACCGAGCTGGCCAAGGCGCTCGCGCAGTTCCTCTTCGGCGAGGACGACGCGCTCATCCAGATCGACATGGGCGAGTTCCACGACCGGTTCACCGTGTCGCGACTCGTCGGTGCGCCTCCCGGTTACGTCGGTTACGACGAGGGCGGCCAGCTGACCGAGAAGGTGCGGCGCAAGCCGTTCTCGGTGGTCCTCTTCGACGAGATCGAGAAGGCGCACGCGGACGTGTTCAACACGCTCCTGCAGGTGCTGGAGGACGGCCGGCTCACCGACGGTCAGGGCCGGATCGTGGACTTCAAGAACACGATCCTGATCCTCACGACCAACCTCGGTACGCGGGACATCTCCAAGGCCGTGGGTCTGGGCTTCCAGGTCGGCAACGACGCGCAGTCGAACTACGAGCGGATGAAGCTCAAGGTCAACGAGGAGCTCAAGCAGCACTTCCGGCCGGAGTTCCTCAACCGCATCGACGACATCGTCGTGTTCCACCAGCTGACCGAGGACGAGATCATCGAGATCGTCGACCTCATGGTCGCCCGCGTGGAGGGCCAGCTGGCCAACAAGGACATGTCGCTGGAGATCACGCAGGACGCCAAGAAGCTGCTGGCGCACCGCGGGTTCGACCCGGTGCTGGGCGCCCGGCCGCTGCGCCGGACCATCCAGCGCGAGATCGAGGACGCGCTGTCGGAGAAGATCCTCTACGGCGAGCTGACCGCCGGTCAGATCATCGTGGTGGACGTGGAGGGCGAGGGCCCGACCGCGACCTTCACCTTCCGCGGCGAGGCCAAGCCGATCGACGTCCCCGACACCCCGCCGGTCGCCCTGGCGGTCGGTGACGACGAGGACGGCGACGGGCCCACCTCGCTCAAGAAGAGCCAGTGACCCGATAGCCCGACCACAGGGGCCGTCTCCCACCCCGGGAGGCGGCCCCTGTGCCGTCCCCTGCCCGGGGCGGCCACGATCAGCTGACCTGATCGTGGCGCGTCCTCCCTCACCGCCCACGGTGGGGGAGGACGCGCTGCGGTGGGGGAGGACGCGCTGCGGTGCGGGAGGACGCCACCCGGGCGGGAGGAGGTGGCCGTGGCGCGCGGTGACCACCCGAGGCGCACGCCGGTCTACGGCGGGCTGCTGATCGCCGCGGCGATGGTCGGCGCCACGCTGGTCGTGGTCGACGGCACGCGGCTGCCGACCGTCCTGCGCGCCGTCCTGCTGGTCCTCTGCGGCCTCGCGGCGCTGGCCGGGTGGCTGATGACCTTCCGCGACCTCACCCCGCGCCGGCGCCCCTGAGCCTTAGGCGGGCAGCGTGAAGCGGCCGTCGGCCAGCTGCTCGAGCAGACCGTCGGCGAGCAGGGAGTCCAGGCAGCGGGCGCGCTGTGCCGCGTCGTCCCAGGCCGCGTCCAGCGCCGCGGCGGGGACCGGGCCCTCCGCGGCGCGCAGGACGTCGAGCAGCCGGCCGCGCACCTGCCGGTCGGTGCCGGCGAAGCGCTGCACCCGACGCGGCGGCCCGTCGGCCGCCGGAGCGCCGGCCAGCCGCCAGGCGCAGCGGTCCCGGACCGGGCAGACGGCGCAGCGCGGGGTCCGGGCCACGCAGACCAGCGCCCCCAGCTCCATCGCCGCCACCGAGAAGCGCACCGCGCGGTCCCGGTCGGCCGGGGCGAGCGCCGCGACGTCGGCGAGGTCGGCGGCGCGCGCGGTCCCCGCCTCGGCCCGGCCGTGCACCAGCCGGGCCACCACCCGGCGCACGTTGGTGTCCACGACCGGCTGCGGCCGGCCGTGGCCGAAGCAGGCGACCGCCCGGGCGGTGTAGGTGCCGATCCCCGGCAGCGCCTCCAGGGCCGCCACGTCGGCCGGGACGACGCCCCCGTGCCGCTCGACCAGCGCGGCGGCGGTCTCCCGCAGCCGCAGCGCGCGGCGCGGGTAGCCGAGCTTGCCCCACGCGCGGATGACCTCGGCCGGTGAGGCGGCGGCCAGGTCCGCGGGGGTGGGCCACCGCCGCACCCACTCCCGCCACACCGGCTCGACCCGTGCGACCGGCGTCTGCTGCAGCATGACCTCGCTGACCAGCACCGCCCACGGGTCCACGCCCGGACGGCGCCACGGGAGGTCGCGCGCCGCGGTGTCGTACCAGTCGACGAGGGCGTCGCCGGCCTCTGCCGCGGCGGCGGTCGGGGGAGCTGCGACGGGGCTGTCCACGGGGGTCCAGTGTGCCTGCCCGGTGGGGCGGCGTGCCGTCCTCGGGAGGGGAGCGGGCGCGGACTACGGTCGTCGGCGTGCTGCACCCGGTCGGGCCCCTGCCGGCCGCCGTCTACTGGCGGCGGCGGCTCCTGGTGCTGGTCCTCCTGCTGGCCGTCCTGGGCGGCGGGGTGTGGCTCGGTGCGGCCCTGCTGACCGGTTCCGACAGCGAGGCCACGGCCGCCGAGGCGACGACGACGTCGACCTCCGCCGGCGCTCCCGCCCTCGACCGCGTCGTGCCGTCACTGGCCAGCGTGCAGACCCCGACGCCGCCACCCACCAGCCCCCCGACGCCGGCGACGGCCGCCCCGGCGGCCCCGGTGCAGGAGGCCGGCGCCCCCTGCCGCGACGAGGTCCTCGCCCTGGAGGTGCGCACCCCGGGCACCGTCGCGACGGGCTCGCGGCCGGTGTTCGAGCTGGTGGTGACCAACACCGCGACCGTGCCCTGCACCCGTGTGCTCGACAAGGGCCTGCAGGAGATGGTGCTGCTCGACGCGGGGGGCAACCGGCTGTGGGGCAGCAACGACTGCGTCCCCGAGGCCAGCAGCGACACCCGCACGCTCGCGCCCGGCGAGCAGGTGGTCTTCCCGCTGACCTGGAGCGGGACGACCAGCGAGCCGACGTGCACCGCGGCACGGGTGCCGGTGGGGCCGGGGCAGTACGTGCTCCGCGCCCGGCTGGACACCAAGACCAGCCCGGACGCCGTCCTGCAGATCAGCTGAGCGGCCCCTGCCGAGCAGGGCGGCCGCTCAGCTGTAGCGGTCGAGGATCGAGGTCTCGGCGAGCCGGGACAGCCCCTCGCGGATGCCGCGGGCGCGGGCCTCGCCGACGCCCTCGACGGCCAGCAGGTCCTCGATGGTGGCTGCCAGGAGCTTCTGCAGGCCGCCGAAGTGGTCGACCAGCCGGTCGATGATCCCGGCCGGCAGGCGCGGCACGCGGGCCAGCAGCCGGAAGCCCCGGGGGCTGACGGGGGAGTCCAACGCCTCGGCCGAGGTGGGCAGCCCGTAGCAGCGTGCGACGGCGGACAGGTCGAGCAGCTCGGTGGCCGACAGCGCCCGCAGGTCGGTGAGGACCTGCTCGATGCTGCGCGGCCGCCGTCCGACGCCGCCGGGCAGGTAGTCGCGGACCAGCAGCGCGCGGTCCTCCTCGACACCGGCCAGCATCTCGTCGAGCTGCAGGGCCAGCAGCCGGCCGTCGGTGCCGAGCTCGACGACGAAGCCCTCGATCTCGTCGGCGATCCGCCGCACCATCTCCAGCCGCTGGCTGACGCTCATCGCGTCGCGGACCGTGACCAGGTCCTCGATCTCCAGGGCCGACAGCGTGCTGGCCACCTCGTCGAGGCGCAGCTTGTAGCGCTCCAGCGCCGCGAGGGCCTGGTTGGCGCGGGCGAGGATCGTCGTCGGGTGCTCGAGGGTGTAGCGGCGGCCGGCCACGTAGACGCTGATGATGTGCATCGACTGGCTGACCGAGATGACCGGGAACCCGGTCTGCACGGCCACCCGCTCGGCGGTGCGGTGCCGGGTGCCCGACTCCTCGGTGGGCACCGTCGGGTCGGGCATCAGGTGCACGCCGGCCCGGACGATGCGCAGCCCGTCGGAGGAGAGGATGACCGCGCCGTCCATCTTGGCCAGCTCCCGCAGCCGGGTGGCCGACAGGGCGACGTCGAGGGCGAAGCCGCCGGTGCAGATGGACTCCACGACCCGGTCGTAGCCCAGGACGATCAGCGCTCCGGTGCGCCCGGCCAGGATCCGCTCGAGACCGTCGCGCAGCGCGGTCCCCGGGGCGATGCGGCCGAGGAGCTCGCGGAGGGCGACCTCGGAGTCCACAGCGGGGGGCACGGGCGCTCCTGACGTCGACGTGGTGCGGGAACCGAGTCTACGTGGCACGCCTCCCGGCCGGTCGCGAGGAGGGTGCGGTGGGCAACGGTCCCCGAGGACCTCCGGCGAGGCCGTCCCCGGGACGGCCGACGTCAGCCGGGGAACAGCCCGGACAGCGCCGCGCCCAGGTCGGGGACCTCCATCAGCCGCATGCCCTTGGGCGCGGGACCGGCGTCGGGCGGCACGAGGGCCAGCCGGTAGCCCTGGCGGGCGGCCTCGGCCAGCCGCCGGCCGGTGCCGCCGACCCGGCGGATCTCCCCGGAGAGCCCGACCTCACCCAGCGCGATCATGCCCTCGGGCAGCGGGGTGTCCCGCGACGCCGAGGCGATGGCCAGGGCCAGGGCCAGGTCGGCCGCGGGCTCGGCGATCTTCACCCCGCCGACCGAGGCGGCGAACACGTCGGCGTCGGCCAGCCGGACCCCGCCGCGCCGCTCGACGACGGCGTTGACCATGGCGACCCGCTGGGAGTCCAGGCCGCTGACCGCCCGCCGGGGCGAGCCGCCCCCCGCGCTGGTGGCGACCAGCGCCTGCACCTCGGCCAGCAGTGGCCGGCTGCCCTCCAGGGTGACGGTGACGCAGCTGCCGGGCACCGCGGCCGTGCGGCGGGAGACGAACAGGTGTGAGGGGTCGGGGACGCCCACGACGCCGCCGTCGCCGATCTCGAAACAGCCGATCTCGTCGGCCGGGCCGAACCGGTTCTTGGTGGCGCGCACCAGCCGCAGCGTGGAGTGGCGCTCGCCGTCGAAGGAGACGACGACGTCGACGAGGTGCTCGAGCGCCCGCGGGCCGGCGATCGCGCCGTCCTTGGTGACGTGCCCGACGAGGATGGTCGTCATCCCGCGGGACTTGGCGACGGCGGTCAGCGCGGTGGCCACCGCGCGCACCTGGGTGGCGCCGCCGTCGGTGCCGTCGACCGCGGGGGAGCGGACCGTCTGGACGCTGTCGAGGACCAGCAGCGAGGGCGCCACCTGCTCGACGTGGGCGAGCACGGCCGACAGCTCGGTCTCGGCGGCCAGGTACAGCCGGTCGTGCAGGGCGTCGATGCGCTCGGCGCGCAGCCGCACCTGGGCCGCGGACTCCTCGCCCGAGACGACCAGCGTCGGGCCGTTGCTCGCCGCGACCCGGTGGGCGACCTCGAGCAGCAGCGTGGACTTGCCCACCCCGGGCTCGCCGGCGACGAGCACCACCGCGCCGGGGACCAGGCCGCCGCCGAGCACCCGGTCGAACTCGGGGATGCCGGTGGGGACGGCGCGGGCGCCGGTCAGCTCCACCTGCGCGATGGGCCGGGCCGGGGCGGTGACCGGGCCGGCGGCGACCGAGCGCAGCGCCGGGGCGGCCGGCCCGACCTCCTGCAGGGTGCCCCAGGCCTGGCACTCGGGGCACTTGCCCATCCACTTGGCCGAGGTGAAGCCGCACTCGGTGCAGCGGTGGGCGGGGCGCGCGGCCTTCACTCCGGACGGGGGCATGCCTGGACGGTAACCGCGGGCACCGACGGTCCCGGGGAGGTCGCGGCGACCCGTCCGCGGTCAGCCGGAGGAGCGGCTCAGCGCCGCGTCACTCCCCCTCGGTGTTGGGCTCGTCGGACTCCTCCTCGGTGTCGAACGAGAAGGGCTCCCCCCGCTCGAGCTCCTCCTGGGGACCGGCCACGACCACCTGCGTGGTGATGTCGCCGGCCTGCTCGAAGCTGAACGTCAGCGTCAGGTCCTGCCCCGGGGTGAGCGGCTCGGCGAGGTCCTGCAGCGTGATCGTCGCGCCGTCCTCCCGTCCGATGTAGAGGGCGGTCTGGGCCGGGATGTCCAGGGCCAGCCGCGAGCTCGCGCTGGGGGAGGCGGTCGTCGCCGCGGCGCCGGTGGGCGTGGCGGGGGTGGCGCCCGACGTCGTCCCCGGCGTGGCGCCGGTGCTGCCGGGCGTCGGGGTGGCCGTCGGCTGGTTGCCGGCAGGGGAGGACGGGGACGGCGTGGGCCCGGTGGCCGCGACCTGCAGCCCCGAGAAGCCCTCGCCCTCGATCCCGGTCAGGGTGTCGTCCCGCTCGGAGGAGTTGACGATCGTGACGATCAGCTCGGCGTCGTCGCCCTCCTCGTACCGCCCTCCCTCGGGGTAGGCGAGCTGGACCTGGCGGAGCAGGATGTCCTCCACCTGCGCCTGGGGACCGACCTTGTCGCGGTCCTGGGTGCCGGTCTGCGAGACCTGGCCGGCGCTGCAGGCGCCGAGCGTGACCGGGCTGAGGACGAGGACACCCACGACGGTGGCGCGCAGCGCGCGGTTCACAGCGGTCGACCTCCAGGAGGACACAGGCCGGCCACCGTGAGTTCGATGGCCCGAGTCGCGCCGAGCCTAACGGTCCGCCCACGATGTCCGCCGGGAGGTGAGGCGGATGGGGCGTCCCGGATCCGGCAGCGGCGCCGAGGAGCGCGACCCTGCCCTGGCCGACTTCCCCGAGCGGTCCCCGGGCACCCGGCGGTGGACCTTCGCCGACCAGCTCGGCGCGCACTTCCTCGACGCGCCCGACCAGCCGGTGCTGCTGATCGAGTCGAAGGCCGTGTTCGCGCGCCGTCGCTTCCACCGGCAGAAGGCGCACCTGGTGCTGTCCGCGCTGCGCCACCGGGCCGCCGAGCTGGGCGAGCAGGCGCACCTGCACCAGGTCACCACGTACGCCGAGGCGCTCGACCGGTACGACGAGCCGCTGTCGGTCTGCGCGCCCACCACGTGGAGCAGCCGCGACTACGTGCTGCGCCGGCGCGGGCTGCGGGTGCTCGCCGCGCGCGGGTTCGTCAGCAGCCAGGACGAGTTCGCCCGCTGGGCCGAGGGGCGCGGCGGGCGCCGGCTGCTGATGGAGGACTTCTACCGCGACGCCCGCCGCCGGCTCGGCGTGCTCATGGACGGCGTCGAGCCGGTGGGCGGGCGGTGGAACTACGACCAGGAGAACCGCGAGCCCGCACCCCGCGACGGCCGGTCGCCGGCGCCGGAGCCGTGGTGGCCGGCCGAGGACGAGATCGACGAGCAGGTGCGCGCCGACCTCGACCGCTGGGAGGCCGACGGCGACGTCTCCTTCGTCGGGGACGACGGCCCGCGGCTGTTCCCCGTCACCCGCGAGGAGGCGCGCACCCGGCTGCACGACTTCCTCACGCAGCGGCTGGGCGTCTTCGGCCCGCACGAGGACGCGATGCTCGCCGGCGAGCGCTGGCTGGCCCACTCGCTGCTCTCCCCGGCGATGAACCTCGGGCTGCTGGACCCGCTGGAGGTGGTGCACGCCGCCGAGGACGTCGCCCGGGCACGCGCCGCCGACGGCGACCCGCTGCCGCTCAACAGCGTCGAGGGCTTCGTCCGGCAGGTCATGGGCTGGCGCGACTACATCTGGCACACCTACTGGCACTTCGGCCGGCACTACCGGCACGCCAACGCGCTCCGGGCGACCGAGCCGGTGCCGGACTGGATGGCCGAGCTCGACGACGGCGCCGTCGACGCGGCCTGCCTGTCCGACGTCCTGGGCGACCTGCGCCGCGACGGCTGGGTGCACCACATCCCGCGGCTGATGGTGCTCGGCAACTACGCCCTGCAGCGCGGCATCGACCCGCTGGCGATGACCGACTGGTTCCACCGCACCTTCGTCGACGGCTACGACTGGGTGATGGTGGCCAACGTCGTCGGCATGAGCCAGCACGCCGACGGCGGGGCACTGGCCACCAAGCCCTACGCCGCCGGCGGGGCCTACATCGACCGGATGAGCGACTACTGCGGCGGGTGCCCCTACGACCCCCGGCAACGCCTCGGGGACGACGCCTGCCCCTACACCGCCGGCTACTGGGCCTTCCTCGACCGCAACCGCGAGCGGCTGGCCGGCAACCAGCGGATGCGCCGCCCGCTGCAGGGCCTCGACCGGCTGAAGGACCTCCCGCTGGTCGTCGAGCAGGAGGCCGCCCGGGGCACCGCCGCCCCCTGAGCCCGCCGCCCGTCCGGGTGACGGGCGGTCCAGTCCGGGCCCGCTCCTGCCGATGCCACTCCCGCACAGGGGGAACGGCAGGAGGTGCGGGTGGCGAGCGGTTCGGTCCTCGACGACGTCCTCGCGGCGGCCCAGGCGGGCGCCGCGTGGGCCTTCGAGGTGCTCTACCGGGACCTGTCCCCGGCGGTCACCGGGTACCTGCGGCTGCACGGGGCGCTCGACCCCGACGACCTGGCCAGCGAGACCTTCCTCGCGGTCTTCCGCGGCCTCGGGGGCTTCACGGGGGACGAGGACGCGCTGCGCTCCTGGGTGTTCACCATCGCCCACCGCCGGCTGGTCGACGACTGGCGCCGGCGCAGCCGCCGGCCGCAACTGGCCGACGACGGTGCCGCGCCGCCGGAGACCCCCGGCGGCGACGTGGAGGACGACGTCCTGATCCGGCTGGGCACCGAGACCGTGCACCGGATGTGCGCGGGCCTCCCGGAGGACCAGCGCTCGGTCCTGCTGCTGCGCGTGCTGGCCGACCTGACCGTCGAGCAGGTCGCCGAGGTGATGGGCCGTTCGGTGGGCTCGGTCAAGGCGCTGCAGCGGCGGGGGCTGCGCCGGTTGCGCGCCGACCTCGAGCCGGCCGGCACCCCCCGGACGGGTGGGACGGATGGGACGACCGAGGAGTCGGGCGCACCCCTCCCGGCCCGCCCGGCGATGACAGGAGCGAGATGACCACTCCAGCCGACGCCCGGACCGACGAGGCGGCCTTCGCGGCCTGCCTCGCCGGCCGTCCCGTACCCGAGGGCGCCGCGCACCTGACCGCGTTCACCGACGCGGTCCGGGCCGGCGCCGCCACGCCCGGGCGGCCGAACGCGGCCCTGGCCGAGCTGCTGGCGACCGGTCTGCTCACCGACACATCGGAACCGTCCACGCGGACGGCCGGGCACCCCGCCCGGGCCTCACGGAAGAGACCCCGCATGATCCTCAGCACTCTCACCGCCAAGCTCGCCGCCGCGGGCATCGCCGCCAAGGCCGCCGCTGCGACCGGCGTCGTCGCCGTCGCCCTGACCGGCGCCGCCGCCAGCGCCGAGATGCTGCCCGGCCAGGACGACGGGACCGCCGTCGTCCAGCCTGGCGACACCGGCACCGTCGACCAGCAGCCGACCGACGAGGTCACCGTCGACGAGGTCGAGCCCGGCGCCACCGACGACACCGCGGTCACCGACGACGACACGATCGCGGGGAACGACACCGAGGAGAGCGACGGCGCCGAGGGCGGCGGCGCAGGGAGCGACGGCGCCGAGGGCGACGGCACCACGAACGACGGCGCCACGAACGACGGCGCCACCGGCGAGGAGATCGCCGAGGTGCCCGACGACGTGGTGCCCGTACCTGAGCTGACCCAGGAGGCGTGGGAGATCGGCCCGCAGCCGGGACAGTCCCACGGCGACTGGGTCAGCGAGGGCGCGCGCAACGGCTGGGTGAATGGTCAGGACGTCAGCCGCGAGGCCCACGAGCGCAACGACGCGCGGCAGACCGCCCGCAACGGCGCCGCCACCCTGGCACCGGTCGAGGCGCCTGCCGAGCAGCAGGTGACCCAGGAGGCGGCTCCTGCGCCGGCTCCGGCCCCCGTGCCCGCCGCACCCGATGGCGGCCAGGGCAATGGTGGCGGGAACGGCAACGGCAACGGCAACGGCCGCAGGTGAGCCAGGGCGGGGCCGCGCTCAGGTGAGCGCGGCCCCGCCGGCCACCAGCAGCACCACGTCCAGGACGGTCAGGACCATCACCGCCGGGAACGCCAGCCGGCGGAACCGGGCCGTCCCGGCGAGCGCGGCCACGGCGACCGCCGGCGCCGCGAGCACCAGCCCGGCCCAGCCCCACCACGCCGGTGGCCCGTCCAGGCCGAGCACCAGCACCAGCGACGCCGCGCCGAGCAGCAGCGCCCCCGCGGCCGCCGAGACCCGCGCGCCCAGCCGGTGCGGCAGCCCCCGGACCCCGGTGGCCAGGTCCTCCTCGAGGTCCGGCGCGACGTTCGCCAGGTGCGCCGCGGCGCCCAGCGCGGCACCCGCGGCCGGCAGCCACCACGGCGCCGGCGGCGCGCCGGGCGCGGCGGCCACCACCCCGGCCGGCAGCGCGCCGAACCCGGTCAGGTAGGGCAGTCCGGAGGCCGCCGTCCGCTTGAGGCCGGCGTTGTAGGCCCACCCGCTGGCCACCAGGACCAGCAGCAGCGACCCCGGGACCCAGCCGAGCAGCAGCGAGAGGACGACGGCCGCGGCGGCCGCGGCGAGCGCCGCCGTCCGCAGCACGCGCGGGTCCACCGCGCCCTGCACCACCGGCTTGTCCGCCCGCGCGACGGCGCGGTCGCGGTCGGCGTCGAGCCAGTCGTTGCTCCACCCGATGGACGCCTGACCTGCGAGGACGGCCGCACCCACGAGCGCCACCCGTCCGGCCGGCAGCTGCGCGGCCACGGCCAGCAGGATCGCGACGACGGTCACGGCGACCGCCGGCGGGGCGTGCGTGGCGCGGACGAGGGCCCCGACGGACGGCGTCCGCGAGCGGTGCGCACGCACACCGACCACGCTCTGTCAACCCCTCCCGGGTAGTTCACCAGGCCTCTGACCTGCGCTTATGAGATGACGGCTCTGTCCGGACGTCAGTCTGCCGTGCTAACCTGAGGTCAGCGAAAGGGGTCACACACACATGGGCTTCACTGTCGGCGAGACCGTCGTCTACCCGCACCACGGGGCCGCTCTCATCGAGGCGATCGAGACGCGGACCATCAAGGGTGAAGAGAAGGCCTACCTCGTGCTGAAGGTCGCCCAGGGCGACCTGACCGTGCGCGTGCCGGCCGACAACGCAGAGATCGTCGGCGTGCGCGACGTCGTGGGGCAGGACGGGCTCAACCGGGTCTTCGAGGTCCTGCGCGCCCCGCACACCGAGGAGCCGACCAACTGGTCGCGCCGCTACAAGGCCAACCTCGAGAAGCTGGCCTCCGGTGACGTGAACAAGGTGGCCGAGGTCGTCCGCGACCTGTGGCGCCGCGACAAGGACCGTGGCCTGTCCGCCGGCGAGAAGCGGATGCTGTCCAAGGCCCGCCAGATCCTGGTCAGCGAGCTCGCGCTCGCCGAGGGCACCAACGAGGACAAGGCCGAGGTCCTGCTCGACGAGGTCCTCGCCAGCTGAGCTCCGCCTCGGCACCCCGCACCACCCCGACCACTCCCGTGTCCGCTGTCGGCATCGTCGCTGCGGCCGGGAGTGGTCTGCGTCTGGGGGCCGACCGCCCCAAGGCGCTGGTCCCGCTCGCCGGCCGGCCGCTGGTCGCCTGGTCGGTGCAGACCCTGCTCGACGGCGGGGTCGACGAGGTGCTCGTCGCCGTCCCGACCGCCGACCACGATGCCTTCGCCGCCGTCCTGCCCGGCGGGGTCCGCCTCGTCGAGGGCGGCGTCACCCGCACCGCCTCGGTCCGCGCCGCCCTGGCCAGGGTCTCCGGCGAGGCGACGGCCCTCCTCGTGCACGACGCCGCCCGGCCGCTGACCCCGCCCGCCGTCGTCACCCGGGTGCTCGACGCGCTGCGGTCCGGCGCGCCCGCCGTCGTCCCGGTGCTACCGGTCGTCGACACCACGGTGGTGGTCGACGAGGCCGGCACCGTCACCGACGCCGTCCCGCGGGCGCCGCTGCGCCGGGTGCAGACCCCTCAGGGCTTCGCCCGCCGTGTGCTCGTCGAGGCCTACGACGCGCTGCCCGGCGGCGCCGAGCTCACCGACGACGCCGCCGTGGTCCGCGCCGTCGGCATCCCCGTGCGCACGGTGGCCGGCGACGAGCGCGCCGCGAAGGTGACCGTGCCGCACGACCTCGCGCTGGCCGAGCTGCTGGTGGCCCGGTGAGCGACCTGCCCCGCGTCGGCCTCGGCGTCGACGTCCACCCCGTCGAGGCCGGCCGCACGTGCTGGCTGGCCGGGCTGGCGTGGCCCGGCGCCGACGGGTGCGCCGGCCACTCCGACGGCGACGTCGCCGCGCACGCGCTCACCGACGCCGTCCTCTCCGCCGCCGGGCTCGGCGACATCGGCGGGCTGCTGGGCACCGACGACCCGCGCTGGGCCGGCGCCCGCGGCGTCGCCGTCCTCGAGCACGTCCGGGAGACCCTGGCCGCCGCCGGGTGGCGGGTCGGCAACGCCGCCGTGCAGCTGGTCGCGCCGACGCCGAAGCTCGGTCCGCGGCGGGCCGAGGCCGAGGCGGCGCTGTCGGCCGCCCTGGGCGCCCCGGTGAGCGTCACCGCCACCACCACCGACGGGCTCGGGCTGGTCGGGCGCGGGGAGGGGCGGGCGGCCGTCGCGACCGCGCTGGTGGTCCGGGCGGGGTCCGTAGACTCCGCGCGGTGAGCCTCCGCCTGTACGACACGGCCGCCCGCGCGGTCCGCGACTTCACGCCCCTGCGTGCGGGACAGGCCTCCGTGTACGTCTGCGGACTCACCCCGCAGGGCCCACCCCACGTCGGCCACGTGCGGTCCGCGCTGGTGTTCGACGTGCTGCGCCGCTGGCTGACCGCCGGTGGGCTCGAGGTCACCTACGTGCGCAACGTGACCGACATCGAGGACAAGATCCTCACCAAGGCCGCCGAGAACGGCGTCCCGTGGTGGGCCTGGGCCTACCGCTACGAGCTCGCGGTCACCCACGCCTATGACGTCCTCGGCGTGCTGCCGCCCACCTACGAGCCGCGCGCGACCGGGCACGTGCCCGACATGGTCGAGCTCATCGCGCGGCTGGTCGACCGCGGCCACGCCTACGCCGTCGACGGCGACGTCTACTTCGACGTCCGCTCGTTCCCCGAGTACGGCGCGCTCACCAACCAGCGGCTCGAGGACCTCGAGCCGGCCGCCGACACCGACACCGACGAGCGCAAGCGCGACCCCCGCGACTTCGCGCTGTGGAAGGCGCACAAGCCCGGGGAGCCCGACACCGCCGCCTGGCCGACGCCGTGGGGCCGCGGCCGGCCCGGCTGGCACATCGAGTGCTCGGCCATGGCCGGGCGCTACCTGGGCCCGGACTTCGACCTGCACGGCGGCGGGCTGGACCTGCGCTTCCCGCACCACGAGAACGAGCAGGCCCAGTCGCGCGCGGCCGGCGACGGGTTCGCGCGGTACTGGCTGCACAACGGCTGGGTGACCCTCGGCGGCGAGAAGATGAGCAAGTCGCTGGGCAACACCGCGCTGGTCGAGGAGGTGGTGCAGCGGGTGCGGCCGGTGGAGCTGCGCTACTACCTGGTGGCCCCGCACTACCGGTCGACGATCGAGTTCACCGACGCCGCCCTGGCCGAGGCGGGCGCGGCCTACCGGCGGATCGAGTCGTTCGTGCAGCGGGCCGCCGAGCGGGTGGGCGCCGAGCAGGAGGCCGACCTGCCCAAGGCCTTCCGCGACGCGATGGACGACGACCTCGGCACGCCCGCCGCCGTCGCCGTGGTGCACGAGACGGTGCGCGAGGGCAACACCGCGCTGGCCGCCGGCGACGACGCCGCCGTCGCCGCGGCGCTGGGCTCGGTGCGGGCGATGCTGGCCGTCCTGGGCCTGGACCCGCTCGACCCCCAGTGGGCCGGCGGAGGCGCGCGCGACCGGCTGGCCGAGGTGACCGACGGGCTGGTCCGGCTGGCGCTGGAGCAGCGGCAGGCGGCCCGGGCGCGCAAGGACTACGCGGCGGCCGACGCGCTGCGCGACCAGCTCACCGCCCTCGGCGTGCAGGTCGAGGACACCCCCCAGGGACCCCGATGGGAGCTGACCCGCTGATGGCCGGCAACAGCCAGCGCCGCGGCCGCACCAGCGGCGCCGGCAAGAAGACCGCCACCGCCGGCACCGGCGGCAAGAACCGCCGCTCGCTGGCCGGCCGCGGGGCCACCCCGCCGGCGGAGAAGCGCACGGGTCACCCGGCCCAGCGCCGGGCGCAGGCCGACGCCCGCCGCCGCACCGAGCGCGACCGCAGCCGGCAGCGTGCCGACGAGGCGCCGGAGCTGCTGCTGGGCCGCAACCCGGTGGTCGAGGCGCTGCGGGCGCAGATCCCCGCGACCGCGCTCTACGTCGTCACCGGCGACAGCGCCCGCACCGACGAGCGGGTCGCCGAGGCGGTGCAGCTGGCCGCCGACCGCGGCCTGCCGCTGCTGGAGGTGGGGAAGGCCGAGTTCGACCGGATGTCGAACGGCGCGCTGCACCAGGGCATCGGCCTGCAGGTCCCGCCCTACGAGTACGCGCACCCCGACGACCTGCTCGACGTCGCCCGCGACTCCGGCCGCCCGCCGCTGGTGGTGGCCATGGACGGCGTCACCGACCCGCGCAACCTCGGCGCCGTCGTCCGCTCGGCGGCCGCGTTCGCCGCGCACGGCGTCGTCGTCCCGCAGCGGCGCGCCGTCGGCATGACCGCCTCGGCGTGGCGCACCAGCGCGGGCGCGGCGGCCCGGCTGCCCGTCGCCCGTGCGGTCAACCTGGCCCGGGCGCTGGCCTCCTACCAGGACGCCGGCCTGATGACCGTGGGCCTGGCCGGGGACGGCGACACCGACCTGCACGACTTCGACGGCTTCGCCGACCCGCTGGCGCTCGTGGTCGGCGCGGAGGGCACGGGGCTGTCGCGGCTGGTCCGCGAGCGCTGCGACGTCGTCCTGCGCATCCCCATCGCCCGCGACACCGAGTCGCTCAACGTCAGCGTCGCCGCGGGCATCGCGCTCTACGCCGCGGCCGCCGCCCGGCGCTGACCGCCGCGGTCCCGCCCGCCGGACGGGTGGCGGGCACCGCGGCCGGGCTGGTTGGTTGAGCGGGTGCCCTCGCTGACCTCCCTCGTCGGGGCGGCCACGACCGCCTTCTCGGCGGCGCTGCTCGTGGCGCCCGGGGTCCTCATCGGACCCGCCCGGCTCGCCGACACCGCCGACACCCGCGCGCTGGTCCGCGCACTCGGCGCCCGGGACGCCGTCAGCGGCCTGGCCCTGGCCCTGGCGCCACCCGGCCGGCCGCGGCGCCTCGCGACCACGGCGCGGGCGCTGTGCGACTGGACCGACGCGGTCGTGTTCCCCCCGGCGCTGTCCGGCCGGGGGACAGGGGGCCTGGTCGCCGCCTCCGCCTGGGCCTGGGGCGCGCTCGCCCTCGGCGCGCTGGTCCTCGACGAGCGCGCCGGCCGCTGAGTGCCGCTCAGCCCAGCAGCTGGGCGACGGTGTAGATGACCAGGCCGGCCAGGCCGCCGACGACGGTGCCGTTGATCCGGATGAACTGCAGGTCGCGGCCCACCTGCAGCTCGATGCGGCGGCTGGTCTCCTCGGTGTCCCAGCGGGCGACCGTGGTGCCGACGACGTCGGCGAGGTCGCCGGAGAAGCGCTCGACGAGGTAGCCGGCCACGCGCACCGCCTGGCGCTGGACCCGCTCGCGCACCCGGGGGTCGGTCTGCAGCAGCCGGGCGGCGTCGCGCACCAGGTCGGCGACCCGGGCCCGCAGCTCGGAGTCGGGGTCGGCGGCAGCGCCGAGGAACGCGGTCTTGGCGTTGGTCCACAGCGACGACGACCAGGTCCGCACGGCGGGGTGCTCCAGCAGCTCCTTCTTGAACGCCTCGACGCGGGCCGCGGTGTCGGGGTCGGTGCGCAGCGCGTGCACGTAGGCGCGCAGCCGGGCGTCGTACACCCGGCGCAGCTCGTGGTGCCGGTCGTCGCCGACCTCGTCGAGGAAGGACTGGACGCCGGCGAAGACGCGGTCGAACACCCGGTCGTCGACCCAGTCGGGCACCCACGACGGTGAGGCGTCACCGAGCTGGGCCCGGAAGACGACGCGGTTGTCCTGCAGGAAGCGGGCGAGGTAGCGCAGCGCCGCCGACAGCACCTCCTGGTGGCGGTCGCCGTCGACGACCAGCTCCAGCACCCGGGCCAGGACCGGCGCGGCCGGCGTCTCGTGCAGCTTGCGGTCGACCAGCCCCGCGACGGCGTCCTGCACGTCGTCGTCGCGCAGCAGCTCGGTCAGGCCGGCCAGCGCGGCGGCGGCGTCCCCCGACAGCCGCTCGGCCCGGCCGGGCACGGCCAGGAAGGCGCCGAGCCGGCCGGGGACGTCGACGGTGGCCAGCTTGTCGTCCACGACCGCGCGGGTGAGGAAGTTCTCCTCCACGAAGGCGCCGAGGCTCGCGCCGATCTGGTCCTTCTTGCGCGGGATGATCGCCGTGTGCGGGATCGGCAGCCGCAGCGGGTGCCGGAACAGCGCGGTGACGGCGAACCAGTCGGCCAGGGCCCCGACCATGGACGCCTCGGCGGTGGCCCGCACGTAGCCGACCCAGGCGCCGGCCTCCCCACCGAGCAGCACGCACGCGAGGAAGACGACCGCGGCCGCCAGGAACAGCCCGGTCGCCAGCCGCTTCATCCGGCGCAGCCCCTCGGCGCGCTCCGGGTCGTCGAGCGAGGAGGTCAGCGGAGTGATCGGGGACGACGACACCCTCCCGAGCCTAAGAGGCCCGGGAGGGTGCCCGTCGGGTGCCGCAGTGCTCAGCGGTCGCTGCTGCCGAGGGTGACCTCGACGGTCGACGTCTGCCCGTCGCGGCGGACGGTGAGCGTGACCTCCGAGCCCGGGGCGGCGCTGCGGACGGCGGCGGTCAGTTCGGTGGAGGTGGTGACCGCCCGGTCGCCGACCGCCGTCACCACGTCACCGGGCTGCAGCCCGGCGGAGGCCGCCGCGCCGCCGGCCTGCACCTGCACGATCTGGGCGCCGGTGCCGACCTCGCTGCTGGTGTCGCTGGCCGCGGTCTGCGCCTGCACCCCGAGGACGGCGTGGGTCGCCGAGCCGTTGTCGACGATCTCCTGGGCGATCCGCTTCGCGGTGTTGCTGGGGATGGCGAAGCCGACGCCGATGTTGCCGCTCTGCGCGTCCTGGCCGGGCGCGCCCGAGGCGACCGAGGCGATGGCGGTGTTGATGCCGACCACCTCGCCGGCGGCGTTTACCAGGGCGCCGCCGGAGTTGCCCGGGTTGATCGCGGCGTCGGTCTGCAGCGCGTCGATGACGGTCGCGTCGTCCTGGCTGGAGCCGGTGGCCACCGCGCGGTCGGTCGCGCTGATGATCCCGTCGGTGACGGTGTCGGACAGGCCCAGCGGGGCGCCGATCGCGACGGCGAGGTCACCGACCTGCACGTCGTCGGAGTCGGCGAAGGTGGCCGGGGTCAGCCCGCCGGCCCCCTGCAGCTTCACCACGGCCAGGTCGGAGGTCGGGTCGGTGCCGACGACGGTGGCGTCGTAGAGCGTGCCGTCGGACGTGCGCACCTGGATGGTCGCGGCGTCGGTGCTGCTGTCGAGGGTGACCACGTGGTTGTTGGTCAGCACGTAGCCGTCGGCGGAGAGCACGACGCCCGAGCCGCTGCCGGCGCCCGAGCCGCCGGTCACGTACACGGTGACCACGCTGGGCGAGGCCTTCGCCGCCGCGGCGGTCACCGCGGTGGCCGACTCCGGGTCCTTGATGACCACGCTCTGCGCGGCGGCGGGGGCCGCCGTCCCGCTGCCGCTGCCGTCGTCGGTGAGGGCGACGACGCCGGCCCCGGCGCCGCCGCCGATGAGGGCACCGGCGAGCAGGGCCGCGACCCCGAGGCGCAGCCGGCCCCCGCGGCGCAGGGCGGGCGCGGACGGTGCCGCCGGCGGCGGCAGGGTGGCCGTCGCCGCGCCACCGGCCGGGTACCAGGCGCCGGGCGGCGCGGACGACGGCGGGGTCCACCCCGGGGTCGCACCGGTCGGCTGGTGGGCCGGGTTCGGGTACGGGGTTCCGTCGGTCACTGTCCTGCGCCTCCTCCGTGGGCGGCCGTCCGCCGCCCTGCACCGACGACGGTCCGCCGGGCGTCTGGCGGGGCCCTGGAGGATGCCTGTGAGGTCCCTGGACGGCGTCCCCGGACGGGTCGTCAGCGGGGCAGGTCGGGCAGCACCCGCCCCCGGGCGACCAGCTCGGTGACCAGCCACACCGCCGTCACCTCGGCGGCCAGCAGCCCCACGAGCACGAGCAGCTGGGCGGCGCCGGCGGCCAGCGGGCTGCCCCCGCCGAGCAGCACGCCGACGAACGCGCCGGGCAGGGTGACCAGGCCCACGGTGCGGGTCTGGTCCAGGGGCGGCACGAGGGCGGTGGCGGCGGCCGGGCGGGCGATCTCCAGGACGGCGTCGCGGGGGAGCAGCCCCAGCGCGAGAGCCGCCTCGACCTCGCCGCGCCGGGTGGCCAGCTCCTCGCGCAGCCGCCGTCCGGCCAGCGACGTCGCCGTCATCGCCCCGCCGACCAGGATGCCGGCCACCGGGATCACCGCCTCCCCGCGCAGCGGCACCGTCCCGCTGGCCAGCACCAGCGCCACGACCGGCGCGGCACCGCCGACCACCGCCAGCCCCGACGACAGCACGCGGCGCGGGGCGCCGGGGGAGCGCAGCGGCCGGCCGCTGACCCGCCCGGCCGCGGTGAGCGCCGCGACGGTGACCATGAGGAGCACGAACGCCGTCGACAGCCACAGCGAGCCGACGACGAGCAGCAGCACCGCCGAGACCACGCCCAGCTGCACGGTGGCCCGCAGGGCCGCGACGACGACCGGCCGCTCCTGGCCGAGGCCGGAGAGCCGGCCGGCCGCCGCGGCCAGCGCGGTGAGCAGCACCAGGACCACGGCGAGGGACGGGCCGAGGTCGACGACGGAGGTGCCCACGGCCGCCGATCCTGCCGTGCGCGACCGAACGGTCCGACACGCCCGGACACGGTGTGCGATCGAGGGGTCGCTGGGTAAGGGGCCAGCCCGGCCGTCCTCCCCAGCGGGACGGCCGGACCCCGTGCCCGGCCTGCGCTCCCTGGAGGCTGCTCGTGTCCACCCGCGGTCTGCCCGCCCGCCTGCTCCTCGGCCTCGCCGTCCTCGCCGGGACGGGAGTGGCCGGCGTCGGCGGTCTGGCGCTGCGGCCCGCCGGGCTGCTGGCCGTCGGCCTGGCCTCCGTCGTCACCGCCTGCCTGGCCGCCGGGGTGGCCCGCGAGTCCACCGGAGAGGGCACCCTCGCGCCGCTGGAGGCCGCGTGGCGGGCCGGCGCGGCCACGATCGGCGTGCTGCTGTTCCTGTCCGGCACGGCCGCACTCGGGGGCCCCGCGCTCACCGCCTCGGCCGGCGCGCTGCTCGTCGTCGCCGGGTCGGCCGTCTGGCTGGTGCGCGCCGGTCGGCGGACCGGGCGCCGGCCGGGGAGCGCGCCCGTCGGGTTCGCGCCGGCGTCCTCGTCGGAGGCGCCGCGGACGGTGACCGGGGAGCGCCCGGGGGAGTCGCGCGCGCGGGTGCTGGCCCTGCCCCCGGTGACCACGATGTCGACCGTCGCGCTGGGCCGGGAGTGGCTGGGCACGACGGCGGCCCTGGCCGGCCGGCTCGACCCCGCGTCGCGGCAGGCGGTGGTCCGCCGCCGTCAGGAGACCCTCGACGAGCTCGAGCGCCGCGACCCCGAGGGCTTCGGCCGCTGGCTGGCCGAGGGCCCGCTGCCCGGCAGCGACCCGGCCGACTGGCTCTGCCAGGGTCCGGCCGCCGGCACCGACGCCGCCTGAGTCCCGCACGGTGCCGCCGGCGGCACCTGGCCCGCGCGCGAGGTGGTTGACCGGTCCCGGCCCGGATCGGACACTGGCTGGGTCACGGAGGGGACCGGCCATGGCATGGAACCTCAGGGGCGGCTACGCCGAGACGTGCTCGTGTGAGCTGATGTGCCCCTGCAACCTCTCGCTCGACCACGGTGCCACCTACGACTTCTGCCGGGCGGCCCTCGCCTTCGACATCCGCGAGGGCCAGGTCGACGGCACGGACGTCCGGGGCCGCAGGGTCGTGACGATCATCGACACCCCGAAGGTCATGACCGACGGCAACTGGCGACTCGGGATGTTCGTCGACGACCAGGCCACGGACGAGCAGTTCGACAAGCTGGTCCAGGTCTTCGGTGGGCAGCTCGGCGGGCCGATGGCCGCGCTGGGCCCGCTCGTGGCGGAGATCGCTGGCGTCGAACGGGCGCCGATCGAGTTCCGCGACGACGGGCTGCGGCACAGCGTCCGCGTCGGCGACGCCATCGACTTCGAGATCGAGGACGTCGTGCCCTTCGACAAGGAGGACGGTCGGCCGGCCAGGCTGGAGGGTGGGGGCCACCCGGTCGCGTCGGACCTGACGATCGCCGAGGCGCGGCGCTCCCGGATCGATGCCTTCGGCATCCGCTACGAGGGCAGGAGCGGCGTCTCGACCGCGGAGTTCTCCTGGTCCGCGTGACCCGGTGAGCGCCCCGGCGCAGGAACGTCCCGGAAGCGGGGGCCTGGCCCCCGCCTTCGCCGCCGCCCGCGTCCGCCTCGGGCTGATCGCCGTGCTGTTCGCCCTCGCCGCCGTCGGCTGGTGGTGGACCGTGCGCCGGATGCGCGGCATGGACCAGGGGCCCTGGACGGAGCTGGGGACGCTGGGCTGGTTCCTCGGGACGTGGGTCGTGATGATGGCGGCGATGATGTTCCCGTCGGTGGCGCCGACGGTCGCGCTCTACGCCCGCATGACCAGGCGGCGGTCGCCGCTCTCGCCGCTGCTGTTCGCGGCGGGCTACCTGGTGACCTGGGCGGGCGGGGGGCTGGCGGCCTTCGCGCTGTGGGCGGTCGTGGGCCGGGTCGGGGGCGACGTCCTCGCCTGGGACCGCGCGGGCCGGTGGGTCGCCGGCGCCACGCTCGTCGTCGCCGCGGCCTACGAGGTGTCCCCGCTCAAGGACGTCTGCCTCGGCCGGTGCCGCAGCCCGCTGAGCTTCCTGCTCGGCGCCTGGCGGGACGGCCCCGGAGGAGCGCTGCGGATGGGAGCGCGGCACGGTGCCTGGTGCGTGGGCTGCTGCTGGGCGCTGATGGCGTCGCTGTTCGCGCTGGGGGTCATGAGCGTCGCCTGGACGGCCGTCGTCGCCGGGCTGATCGCCGTCGAGAAGACCCTGCCGTGGCGCCGGGTCGCCGTCTACGGGACGGCGGCCCTGCTGCTCCTGCTCGGTGTGCTGCTCGTCGTCGCTCCCGACGCCGTCCCGGCGCTCCCCGTCCCCGGCGAGATGGACCCGATGGCCTGACCTCCGCGTGGCCCCGTGGGGCGCCGGCGGACGACGCGGCGCCGCCCGATCCGCGGAAGGTGGTCGACTCCGCGCCGATGCTCGGTGACACTGCGGCGTGCTCGTCACCCTGTCCACCACCCACGTGCCCGCGACCGACCTGGGCTTCCTGCTGCACAAGAACCCCGCGCGGGCCCAGCGGATCGACGTCTCGACCGGCACGGCGCACGTGTTCTACCCGGAGGCGGACGAGCACCGCTGCACCGTCGCGCTGCTGCTCGAGGTCGACCCGGTCGGGCTGGTGCGCACCGCGCGCGCCGGCGGTGCCGAGGGCGCCGCGCTCGCGCAGTACGTCAACGACCGTCCCTACGCCGCCTCCAGCCTGCTCGCCGTGGCCCTGGGCAAGGCGTTCGCCAGTGCCCGCCGGGGCGTGAGCAGGGAGCGCCCCGAGCTCGTCGACGTCGCCCTCCCGCTGGAGGTACACGTCCCCGCCCTCTCCTGCCGGGGCGGGGCGGAGATGGCCTCCCGCTTCTTCGCGCCGCTCGGGTGGCGGGTGGAGGCGACGGCGGTACCCCTGGACGCCACGTACCCGGAGTGGGGCGACTCCCGGTACGTGGACCTGCGGCTGACCGGGGAGCTCCGGCTCGCCGACGCGCTCAACCACCTCTACGTCGCCCTGCCCGTCCTCGACGACGCCAAGCACCACTGGATCGGCACCGACGAGGTCGACAAGCTGCTGCGCGCCGGCTCCGGCTGGCTGGCCGCGCACCCGGACCGGGACCTGATCACCCGCCGCTACCTCAAGCACCGCGCCGCCCTCACCGGCCGGGCCCTCGAGCGGCTCGCGGAGGTCGACGACGCCGAGCCGGACACGCTGGACGACGCCACCGCGCCGCCCGTCGGTGCCGCCGGCGGGCCGGCCACCGAGGACGGGGCCACCGAGGACGGGGCCACCGAGGACGGGGCCACCGGGGACGGGGCCGCCGACCGGCCGGTGCCCCTCGCGCTGCAGCGGCACGCGGCGGTGCTCGCGGCGCTGCGCTCGGCCGGCGCGTCACGGGTCGTCGACCTCGGCTGCGGTGCCGGCGCGCTGCTGCCCGCGCTGCTCGCCGACCCCGCCGTCACCGAGGTGCTCGGCGTGGACGTCAGCGCCCGGGCGCTCGAGGTGGCCGCCCGCCGGCTGCGGCTCGACCGCATGCCGGAGCGGCAGCGGGCCCGCATCCGGCTGCTGCAGAGCGGCCTGACCTACACCGACGCCCGGCTGCGCGGCTACGACGCGGCCGTGCTCGTGGAGGTCGTCGAGCACCTCGACCCCGACCGGCTGCCGGCGCTCGAGCACGCCGTCTTCGGCGCCGCGGCGCCGGGGACCGTCGTCGTCACCACGCCCAACGCCGAGTACAACGTGCGGTTCGAGGGGCTGGCCGCCGGCGCGTTCCGGCACCGCGACCACCGCTTCGAGTGGACCCGCGCGGAGTTCGCCGCGTGGACCGCGACGGTGGGGGAGCGCCACGGGTACGCCGTCCGGCTGCTCGGTGTGGGGGACGAGGACCCGGACGTCGGCCCGCCCACGCAGCTGGCCGTGTTCACCCGCGGCGCCGCGGAGGTGGTCTCGTGACCGCCGGGACCCGCACCCTCGCCGTCCCCGACCTGTCCCTCGTCGTGCTGGTCGGGGTGAGCGGCTCGGGCAAGAGCAGCTTCGCGCGCCGGCACTTCCGGCCGACCCAGGTGCTCTCGAGTGACTCCTGCCGCGGCCTGGTCGCCGACGACGAGAACGACCAGTCGGCCACTCCCGAGGCGTTCGCGCTGCTGCACCACATCGCCGGCATCCGGCTGCGCGCCGGGCGGTTGACCGTCGTCGACGCCACCAACGTGCGGCCCGAGGACCGCGCGTCCCTGGTGCGGCTGGCGCGTGAGCACGACGTGCTGCCGGTGGCGATCGTCCTCGACGTCCCGGAGAGCGTGTGCCTGGCCCGCAACGCCGCGCGGCCGGACCGCGACATCTCGCCCGGGGTGATCCGGCGGCAGCGCGCCGACCTCCGCCGGGGGCTGCGCGGGCTGGGCCGGGAGGGCTTCCGCAAGGTGCACGTGCTCGACGGCACCGAGGAGGTCGAGCGCGCGGTCATCAGCTACCAGAAGCAGTACAACGACCGGCGCGAGGACACCGGCCCGTTCGACGTCGTCGGCGACGTGCACGGCTGCCGCGCCGAGCTCGAGGAGCTGCTGGGCCGGCTCGGCTACGAGCTGCACAGGGACGGACGCGGCCGTCCGGTGGACGCCGTCCACCCGGCCGGGCGCCGGGCGGTCTTCGTCGGCGACCTCGTCGACCGCGGGCCGGACTCGCCGGGCGTGCTGCGCCTGGTCATGGGGATGGTGGCCGCCGGGCACGCCCTGTGCGTGCCGGGAAACCACGAGAACAAGCTGGTGCGCGCGCTGCGCGGCCGAAACGTGCAGGTGACGCACGGCCTGGAGCGCACCCTGGCCCAGCTCGAGGCCGAGGAGGAGGACTTCCGGCGCGAGGTCGAGGCCTTCTGCCACGGCCTGGTCAGCCACTACGTGCTCGACGGCGGAGCGCTGGTCGTCGCGCACGCCGGGCTCCCCGAGTCGCTGCAGGGCCGGTCCAGCGCGCGGGTGCGCAGCTTCGCGCTCTACGGGGACACGACCGGCGAGACCGACGAGTTCGGCCTGCCCGTCCGCTACCCGTGGGCGACGGAGTACCGGGGACGGGCGATGGTGCTCTACGGGCACACGCCGGTGCCGACGCCGGAGTGGGTGAACAACACCCTGTGCCTGGACACCGGCTGCGTGTTCGGCGGGCGGCTGACCGCGCTGCGCTACCCGGAGCGGGAGCTGGTCGGCGTCCCGGCCGGGCACACCTACTACGAGCCGGCCCGGCCGTTCCTGCCCGCGGAGGACGCCGCCCCGGCGGCCGGGGCGCACCGTCCCGACGGCGTGCTCGACGTCGAGGACGTGCTCGGCAAGCGGGTCGTCGAGACCCGCCTGGCCGGGCGGGTGACCGTGCGGGAGGAGAACGCCGCGGCGGCGCTCGAGGTGATGAGCCGCTTCGCCGTCGCGCCGGAGCAGCTGCTGTACCTCCCGCCGACGATGAGCCCCTCGGCGACGTCGGAGCGGCCCGGGCTGCTCGAGCACCCGGCGGAGGCGTTCGCGTACTACCGCGGCGAGGGCGTGACCGAGGTCGTCTGCCAGGAGAAGCACATGGGCTCCCGTGCGGTGGCGCTGGTGCGGCGGGACGGCTCCGGGGTGCTGCACACCCGGACCGGACGCTCCGTCCTCGCCGGCGACCTGACGCACGCGTTCTCCGCCCGGCTCTCGATCGCGGCGGAGGAGGCCGGGCTGTTCGAGGAGCTCGACACCGACTGGCTGCTGCTCGACGCCGAGCTCCTGCCCTGGTCGGCCAAGGCCGGCGACCTCATCCGTTCGCAGTACGCGGCGGTCGGCGCCGCCGCGCGGACGGCGCTCCCGGCCGCCGTGGCGGCCCTGGAGCAGGCGGCCGCGCGCGGCCTCGAGGTGGCGGACGTGCTCGACCGGCAGCGGCGCCGGGCTGGCGACGCCGAGGCCTTCACCGAGGTCTACCGGCGGTACTGCTGGCCCACCGAGGGGCTCAGCGGCGTCTCCCTCGCGCCCTTCCAGCTGCTCGCGACCGCCGGCACCACGTACGCCGACCGGCCGCACGCCTGGCACCTGGCCGTCGCCGACCGCCTCGCCGCGGCCGACCCCGAGCTCGTGCGCGGCACCCGCTCGTTGCCCGTCGACGTCACCGACCCGACCGGCGAGGCCGCGGCGACGGCGTGGTGGGAGGAGATGACCGCGGCCGGCGGCGAGGGCATGGTGGTCAAGCCCGCGGCCAACCTCACCCACGGCCGGCGCGGTGTGGTGCAGCCCGGGCTGAAGGTCCGGGGACGCGAGTACCTGCGGCTGGTCTACGGCCCGGACTACACCGAGCCGCAGCACCTCGAGCGGCTGCGGGAGCGCTCGCTCGGCCGCAAGCGCGGACTCGCCCTCCGGGAGTACGCGCTCGGGATGGAGGGGCTGGAGCGGCTGGCCCGCGGCGAGCCGCTGTGGCGGGTGCACGAGTGCGTCTTCGCCGTCCTGGCGCTGGAGTCCGAGCCGGTCGACCCCCGGCTGTAGGCCGGCCGCTCGGCACGCGTCGACGGTCCCGGGCGGAGCGCGACGGTCGACCGCCGTCCGGTGCCGGTCCGGGGCCGCCGAGCCTCCTCCTGCGGTGTCCCTATCCTGGTCCCGGGGCTGGTCCCCGTGTCCCGCCGGCGTGGCGCAACTGGCAGCGCACCCGACTTGTAATCGGGCGGTTGGGGGTTCGAGTCCCCCCGTCGGCTCGTCCCTCCGGATGGGCGCCCTGGTCGTCTGCACCCGATGACCTGGTGAGGTCCGTGGTGGCCGCGTATCCGTTGCCGACCGCGGGTATCCCGGGGACGTGGCCTCGGACGACGCGCTGGAGCCACAGGCCACGCGAGCGGCTGCTCCCCCCGGCACCGCCAGGCACCGTCGTCCTGCCCGCCGGCGTCGCCGGCCGACCGTGGCCCTCCTGGTCGGCCTGCTGGCCGCCGTCCTCTTCGGTGTGGCCCTCGCCCTCGCCCTCGTCAGGACCGGTCAGGACCCGTCCCCCAGCGCTGTCGCGGAGCCGCCCGCGCGGACGGATCAGGCATCGCCGCCGGCCGAGGGCGCTCCCGTCCCCGACGGGACGTCCCTCCTGCCACCGTTGCCCGCCACCGCCACCACGCCCGTCGAGCGGCTGGGCCTGACCATCCCGGCCCTCGCCGAGGCGGCGGCGCGCACGCCGGACGCCGTGGGACCGGGGGCCGCCGACGTGCTCGAGGACCTCCGGCGGATCGCGACCCTCGGCGGGGGCTTCCGCCGCTCCGCTGCGATCACCGCGGACGTCGCGGTCGCCGACGCCGTGCTGGCCGGCGAGCTGGACGCCGGTGTGGGGCAGCGGGTCCGGCAGGTGCTCGACGACGTCGTCCGGCCCGACCGGCTGGTCGACCTGGTGGCGATGCTGGAGGTGGACCCGCTCGCCGCCGGGTCTGGCGGACCGGAGCTCTTCGACCAGCTGTTCGCCCTCGACCACCGCGTACCCGCCGACCAGACGGCCGCTCGTGCCGGCGCGTTGCTGCAGGCGGTGACCGCAGGCGCCGAGCAGGGGCGGCTGACGGAGGCGGTCGAGAGGGCGGTGGTCCCCACGTTGCTGGAGCTGGCCGACCCGGCGCCCCGGCAGGCCCTGGTCGACCTCGTCGCCCGGGCCGAGGAGGACCCGGACGCCGTCGGTCCTGCCGCGGAGGAGGTCCTGGTGACGCTGCGGGGCATGCGGGCGTTGCCGGTCTTCGAGCTGGGCAACGAGGCCGCCGATCTGCTGCAGCTGCTGGGCGAGGACGGGCGGGTGACACCGACGTTCCGGGACGCCGCCGTCCCCGTCCTGACCGCGATGGTGCGGTGACCGGGTCAGTCGAAGCTGCCGGCTCCGCCGACGCGGTAGGGGAAGCGCTCCTCGACGCGCGTCGCCCGCGCACGCTCGGCCCGCTCCTCGCGCACCCGGGCCGCGGTGCCGGCGGGGTAGCCGGCCTTGGCGACACGGTGCTCGGTCGTCTCCACCATGAACGCCATCGAGTACACGAGGCCCACGATCAGGCCGCCCAGCGCGGCGGTGAGCCGGTAGGCGACCGCCACCGGGACGGCGAACAGGCACAGCGCCACCAGTGGCGACAGCTGCACCAGGGAGCGGGCCAGGTGACGGCGCACCCAGCCGGGACGGGTGGTGTCGGCGAGCACCCAGGGCCACAGGGCCCGGGGCAGCCCGCCGCCGAAGGCATAGCGCAGCCACTGCCACGGGCCGGGGCGGGTGGGAGGGGCCTCGTGCTCGGTTCGCACACCACGACGGTAGGCCGCCCGCGCCACCCGGGGGAGGGGTGCGCGAGCCGCGCGGCCGCGGGCGCGGGGCGCGCGCCGGAGTCCGTTGCCCCTCGGGCGCGTGCGGGTGGACACTGCCGGACGCCGAGGGAGGGAGGGCTCCCGTGCAGATCGCCCAGCTGCTGCGCCGCAAGGGCCCGCAGGTCGTCACGGTCGCGCCCGGCGCCCCGGTCCGCGCGGCGCTGTCCCTGCTCGTCGAGCGCGGCATCGGCGCGCTCGTCGTCTCCGGCGCCCCCGGCGTCGTCGACGGGATCCTCTCCGAGCGCGACGTGGTCCGCGGGCTGCACGCCTCCGGGCCCGGCGTGCTCGACGGGCCGGTGTCGGCGCTGATGACCGCGGAGGTCCGCACCTGCGTGCGCACCGCGTCGGTCCACGACCTGGCCCGCCTCATGACCGAGCACCGGGTCCGCCACGTGCCCGTCGTGGAGGACGGCCGGCTGCTCGGCATCGTCTCGATCGGCGACGTCGTCAAGGCCCGCCTCGACGAGCTCGAGGAGGAGCGCGCCCACCTGGTCGACTACATCCAGACCGGTTAGGCGGGGACGCCCCCACCCGCTCGCGGCGGGGACCTGCGCGAGGGCAGGCGTACGGTGCCCGCCGTGGACGAGCGGCGGCTGGGGACGGCGGCGGGCCTGTCCGCCTACGGTCTGTGGGGCGTCTTCCCGCTGTACTTCCCGCTGCTCGAGCCGGCCGGCGGCCTGGAGATCGTCGCCCACCGCGTCGTCTGGTCGCTGCTGTTCATCTCCCTGCTGATCACCGTGCTGCGCCGCTGGTCGCTGGTCCGCGCCGCGGTCACCGACGCCCGCACGATGCTCGTGCTGGCCGGCGCGTCGGTGCTCATCGCGGCCAACTGGCTGGTCTTCGTCTACGGCGTCAACTCCGGTCACGTCGTCGAGACCTCGCTCGGCTACTTCATCAACCCGCTGGTCAGCGTCCTGCTCGGCGTCGTGGTCTTCGCCGAGCGGCTGCGCCCGCTGCAGTGGACGGCGGTGGGGCTGGCGACGGTCGCCGTCGCTGTCCTCACCGTCGACTACGGCCGGCCGCCGTGGATCGCCCTCACGCTGGCCGCCACGTTCGGCAGCTACGGCCTGCTCAAGAAGCTCGTCCGCGTCGAGGCGGCGCCGGGTCTGCTGGTCGAGACGGCGGTCGTGGTGGTGCCCGCGCTCGCCGTCCTCGCCGTGCTGCACGCCACCGGCCGGGGGACGGCGGGCACCGCCGGCACCGGGCACCTGCTGCTGCTCCTGAGCTCGGGGATCGCCACGGCGGTGCCCCTGCTCTTGTTCGCCGCGGCCGCCCGGCGCATCCCCCTGTCGACCTTGGGGCTGCTGCAGTACCTGACCCCGCTGATGCAGCTGGCCATCGGCGTCTTCGTCTTCTCCGAGCCGATGCCGCCGGCCCGGCTGGCCGGCTTCGCCATCGTCTGGGCCGCGCTGGTCGTCTTCACCGTGGACAGCCTGCGGTCGGCCCGTGCGGCCGGACGCCGGGCGGCGGAGCAGGTGCCCGCCGTCGCCTGACCGCGCCCGGTCATCACGGATCGGGCGAGCCGCGCACGGCGCGCCGCGAGTGTCGGCACCCGGGCCTACCGTTGTCGGTGACGGCTTCCCCCCGATCGAACGGACCTCCCCGGCCATGACCTCCGACCCCGACCCCGCGGTCCCCCCGCGGGAGGACACGGCGTCGAGCGAGGGCCCCGCACACCCCGCGGGCCTGACCCGGCGCGAGCACGAGATGCTGGCCTTCGAACGGCAGTGGTGGCGCCACGCCGGAGCGAAGGAGACGGCGATCCGCGAGCGGTTCGGCGTCCCCCCGACGCGGTACTACCAGGTACTGAACGCCCTGGTCGACCGGCCTGCCGCGCTCGCCGCCGACCCCCTGCTGGTGCGCCGGCTGCGCCGGTTGCGCACCGCCCGCAGACAGCGGCGTTCGCCTCACCTGCTGGGCAAGGACTCCTCCGCCCTCTAGATTTGGTCACTGTGGGCAGGCATGTGGCGCCAGGTGGTGACCAAACGGACCGGCCGGCCGGTGGCCGGCGCCGTACCGACGTCCCGCCCCCCGGGGGTGACACGTCCGTCCCCGGCCCTGCTGCGCCCGCCGCCCCCCGCGGCGCCGCGCCGACCGCGGCGGCGCAGCCGGCCGACCTGAGCGACCACCCCACGACCCCCGGCCGCAGCCGCGCCGACCGCCGGCGCGACGCCCTGCTGGGGGGCGACGGCGACCGGCGCCGTCCCCTCACCGGCCGCCCGTCCGCACAACCGGGACCTGCGCGCCCCGCGCAGCCGGCACCCGCGCGGCCGGTCGCCCAGCCGGCGCCCCCGCGACCCGTCGCCCAGCCGGCGCCCGCGCCGCCGGCGCCCGCGCGACCCGTCGCACCGCCGGCGCCCGCACGGCCGCCTGCCCAGCCGGCGCCCGCACGGCCGGCTGCCCAGCCGGCGCCGGCGCGGCCGGTCGCCCAGCCGGTACCCGCGCGACCGGCCGCCCGGTCGCGCCCGCTGGAGCCCGCGCCGCTCACGCGGCCGCGGCTGCCCGCCCCGCCGGCCGGCGCAGCCGCCCGCCCGGCACCCGAGCCACCCGCCCGTCCCACGGCGCTCGAGACCACCATGGCGCCCTTCCAGGCGGTCCCCACGCCCCAGGCCGACGCGCCCGAGCTCGCGACCCCCGTCCTGGACCCGTGGGACCAGCCCGCCCGGCCCGCCGCGCGCGGCCGGACGGCGTCCCCGGCGCGTCCCGCGCCGGCCGAGTCCCCGCGCCGGGCGCCCGCCCGCCCCGCACCCGAGGACATCCGCCCGGCCGCGGCCGGCAGCCGGGGCCCCGCCGCGGCTCCGTCCCGGTCCTCGTCGCCGGCCCCCGGGGCCGCACCGGCCGCCACACCGGCCGCCACGGCGCCGGCCGGCGGTGCGTCGACCTACCGCGACTGGACCCGCCCGTCGGGCCCCGGGGCCGCCGCGCCTGCCGCGGCCCCGCTCACCGAGGCCATCCCCGACCGGGAGGTCTCCCGCGCCCGGGCGGCCGCCCCGGCCACCGAGGCCATCCCCGACCGCGAGGGAGTCCGCGACCGCACCGACGCCGCGCCCCCGGCGCCGCTCACCGAGGCCATCCCCGACCGCGAGGTCGCCGACCGGCGCCGCACGTCCCGCGACCGCCGCGACGAGCCCGACGCCGGGCCGCCGACCGGACCCTCCACCGGACCGTCGACCGGGCCCTCGACCGGTGTGGTCGGGAGCCGGGCGGCGTCGCGCGCCGAGCGGCAGGCGATGGAGGTCGAGCGCCGCCGTGCCGCGCGCCGGGCCGGCGTCTCCCCGTCGGCGCTGCGCGGGGACGACGACGAGGGCGGTCGCCCGCGCCGGCGGTCCGTGGTCGGACTGCTCGCCGTCGTGGTGGTCGCGCTGGTCGTGCTCGGCGTGTACAGCTTCACGTCACCGGCCGCGCAGGAGAGCGACGCCACCCAGCCCGCGGAGCCGACCGCCTCGGCGTCCGCGACGCCCACCTCCGGCCCGCTGCCGCCGCTGTCGGCCGTCCCGCTGCCGCCGGTGGAGCAGGCGCCGACCACGCCGGTGCGGGTGCCGGTGACCGTGCTCAACGCCACCGACGTCGGCGGGCTGGCCGGCGACGCCTCCGCCGCCTTCGCCGCCCAGGGGTGGACCGCGGCCGGCGTCGGCGAGTACCAGGGCAGCGAGATCGCGACGACCACCGTCTTCTTCACCGCGGGCGACGAGTCCCAGCGCCAGTCGGCCCTGCAGCTGATGGAGGCGTTCCCCGGGATCACCGTCGGGCCCACCGTGCGCTTCTTCGAGGTCCCCGGCGAGGCCGATCCGGGCCTGGTCGTCGTCCTCACCGCCGAGTGGCAGCCCTGACCCGAGTCCGTCGCGTCCCGTCCCGGAACACCGGTGCGGCGCCGTCCGTTGGCCGCAGCGTGCCTCCCGTCCGCGGGCCCGTGCGTCTTCGCCCGCGCTCGAGCACCCGTGCCGCCCTCGGTGTCCTCGTCGCCCTGCTCCTCGCGGGCACGGCGCTCGTCTCGCTGCCCGCACCCGCGGTCGCGGCCGAGGACGTCTCCACCGAGGACGCCCGCGTCCCCTCCGGCTCCGGTGCCGACGCCGTCGAGCTCGACACCACCCTCTACCGGCCGGCGTCGGCGACCGCGGACGCGCCGGCCCCCGCGGTCGTGCTCGCGCACGGCTTCGGCGGCAGCAAGCAGTCGGTGGCCGACGACGCCCGCGACCTGGCCGGGCGCGGCTACGTGGTGATGACCTACTCCGCCCGCGGGTTCGGCGCGAGCACCGGGCAGATCGGCCTCGACGACCCGCGCTACGAGGTCGCCGACCTGTCCACGCTGCTCGACGTCCTCGCCGCGCGCGACGACGTCCTGCTCGACGGCGAGGGCGACCCGCGGGTGGGCGTCGCCGGCGCCTCCTACGGCGGAGCGCTGTCGCTGCTCGGCGCCGCCTACGACGACCGCGTCGACGCCATCGCCCCGCAGATCACCTGGAACTCGCTGACCGCGGCGCTCTTCCCCTCCCAGACCGGCACCGTCGACGCCGCCACCCCGGCGGCCACGCCGCAGACCGCCGGGGCCGGCGTCTACAAGCGGCTGTGGGCCGGGCTCTTCTTCGGTGTCGGCTCGGCGCCCACCGGCGGGCTGCTCGACGCCCTCGGCGGCGCCGACGGCGCCGCCGCCTCCGACGGCGCCGCGCTGCCGTTCGACCCCTCCTCGGTCGACACCTCCGCCGTCGACCCGGCCGTGGTCGAGCAGGCGCTCACCTGCGGTCGGTTCCGCGCCGACATCTGCGCCGCCTACCAGGACGCCGCGGCCACCGGGACGCTGACGCCGGAGATCGCCGCCGTCCTCGACCGCAGCAGCCCCGCCGCGGTGCTCGACCGGATCACCGCGCCGACGCTGCTGGTGCAGGGCACCGAGGACTCGCTGTTCGGCCTCGGCCAGGCCGACGCGAACGCCCGCGGGATCGCCGCGAACGGCACCCCGGTGGAGGTCGTCTGGTACGCCGGGGGCCACGACTCGCAGGCCTCGGAGCGGGAGACCGCCGACCTGCGCGAGCTCGTGGCCGGCTGGTTCGACCGGCACCTGCGCGACGCCGGCGACCCCGCCCGCGGCGAGGACCCCGGCACCGGCTTCCGGTTCCCCGCGCCGACCGGGCTGGGCAGCGGCCTGGGCACCGTGCAGGGCGGCAGCCAGAGCGTGATCGCCGGCGCCTACCCCGGCCTGGACGGCGGTGAGCCGACCGAGCGGGTCGACGTCGTGCTCGACGGTGCGGTCCAGCCGGTCGTCACCCCCGCCGGCGGGACCCCGGCCGCCATCACCACCGTCCCCGGGCTCGGGTCGCTGGCCTCGGCGCTCGGCGGCACCGCGGTGGAGGTCCCCGGCCAGTTCGCCGCCTTCTCCAGCGAGCCGCTCGCCGACGCCGTCGAGGTGGTCGGCGCGTCCACGGTCGACCTCGCCGTCGCCTCGCCCAGCGGCAGCGCCACGCTGTTCGCCAAGCTCTACGACGTCGGCCCCGACGGCGCCCAGACGCTGCCCGGCGGCGTGGTCGCCCCCCTCGCGCTCAGCGGCCTGTCGGCCGACCCGGCGGCGCCGACCCCGGTGAGCGTCACGCTGCCCGGCATCGTGCACCGCTTCGAGGCCGGCCACACGATGCGCGTCGTCGTCTCCTCGACCGACCAGGCCTTCGCGCTGCCGGCCGAGGCGACCGTCTACTCGGTCGCCCTCGCCGGTGCGGGCGACGGCGGCGCGACGATCGCCGTCCCCACCGTGCAGGGCCAGGCCCAGGCCGACGGCGGCACCTCGCGCTGGTGGTGGCTGCTCGGCGCCGTCGTCCTGCTCGGCCTGCTCGGGTGGCTGGCCGCGCGGCTGTGGGGCCGCCGCCGGCGCCGGGTGACCTCGGCGGTCGAGCCCGACGGCGAGGACGTGCCGCTGCGCTTCGAGGGCGTGACCAAGGCCTACAAGGACGGCTTCGTCGCCGTCCGCGACCTGTCCTTCGAGGTCCGCCGCGGACAGGTGCTCGGCCTGCTCGGCCCCAACGGCGCGGGCAAGACGACGTCGCTGCGCATGCTCATGGGCCTCATCCGCCCGACCGAGGGCCGGATCAGCGTCTTCGGCCACGCCGCCGGTCCCGGGGCGCCGGTGCTGTCGCGCCTGGGCTCCTTCGTCGAGGGCACCGGCCTGATGCCGCACCTGTCCGGCCGCGACAACCTCACCCTCTACTGGGCCGCCACCGGCCGCCCGGCCGCCGACGCGCACATGGCGGAGGCGATCGAGGTCGCCGGCCTGGGTGCGGCCATCGACCGTCCGGTGCGCCGCTACAGCCAGGGCATGCGCCAGCGCGTGGCCATCGCCCAGGCGATGCTCGGCCTGCCCGACCTGCTGGTGCTCGACGAGCCGACCAACGGCCTGGACCCGCCGCAGATCCACGCCATGCGGGAGGTTCTGCGCTCCTACGCCGCCACCGGCCGCACGGTCATCGTCTCCAGCCACCTGCTCAGCGAGATCGAGCAGACCTGCACGCACGTGGTGGTCATGGCCAAGGGGCAGAAGATCGCGCAGGGCACGGTCGAGGAGATCGTCGGCGCCGGCGGCGCGGTCTCCGTCGGTCTGGCCGACGACGCCGACACCGACCGCGCGGCCGCCGTCCTGTCCGGGCTGCCCGGGGTCACCGTCGAGCGCACCGACGAGGGCCTGGTCGCCGACCTGGGCGAGCGGACGTCGCGGGCGGCGGCGCTGCAGGCGCTGGTCGCCGCCGACGTCGCCGTCGACCAGTTCACACCGCGCCGCCGCCTGGAGGACGCGTTCCTGGCACTCGTGGGGGAGTCGTGACCGTCGACCACGAGAACGACAGCCGCGGGAGCACCGCAGCGAGCGCCAGCGAGCGAGGAGCGGACCGAGGCCGGAGTCGAGCCATGACACAGCACGTCCAGCCCACCGGCGCGGTCGCCGGCTACCGGCCCGAGCGGACGCTGCGGCTGTCGGTCGAGCTGCGCCGGCAGTTCAAGCGGCGGCGCACCATCGGCGTGTTCGTGCTGATGGTCGCCCTGCCGCTGGTGCTCATCGCCGCGCTGCAACTGGGCGCCAGCGAGGAGGCGCAGACCAACAGCCGGATCAACCTCGTCGACGTCGCCACCGCCAGCGGCCTGAACTTCACGCTGTTCGTGCTGTTCGCGACGACGGGCTTCTTCCTGGTCGTGGTCTACGCGCTGTTCTTCGGCGACACCGTGGCCAGCGAGGCGCAGTGGGGGTCGCTGCGCTACACGCTGGCCACCCCGGTGCCGCGGATGCGGCTGCTGCGGCAGAAGTTCGCCGCCGCGCTGGTGCTGTCGGTGGCCGCGCTGCTCACCCTGGCGGTCGTCGCGGTGGTGGCCGGCGGCATCGCGTTCGGGTTCGCCGAGATCCAGACGCCGATCGGGGTGACCCTGCCGCAGGGGGAGGGGCTGCTCCGGCTGGCCGGGATGCTCGGCTACCTCGCCGTGCACCTGCTCGTCGTCGGCACGCTGGCGTTCTGGCTGTCGACGATCACCGACGCGCCGCTGGCCGCCGTCGGCGGGGCGGTGTTCACGATGTTCGTGTTCGCGATCCTCGACCAGGTCGAGCAGCTCGGGTCGCTGCGCGACTGGTTCCCGACCGCGGAGGAGTTCGCCTGGACCGACCTGCTGCAGACGCCGGTCGACTCCTCCGACCTCTTCCGCGGCGTCGTCCAGTCGCTGGTCTACGCCGCGGTGTTCACCGCGCTGGGCTTCCGCCACTTCTCCCGGCGCGACGTCACCAGCTGAGCGTCACGCCGCAGGGGAGCAGCGCTGACGCATCGCGGTGGAGGAGACTCCCGCCGGCTCGACCAGGGGGCGTCGAGGACGGGCTCGACGCCCCCTCGTCCGGCCTAGCCCCCGTGTCCCCCGTGCCCGCGCCCCCCAGGCTCGTTCCTCCGCACGAACGACAGCACCATGTCGTTGAAGGCGAGGTAGGACTCCCAGTGCGGGCAGTGCCCCGCCTCGGCGAACACCGCGACCTCGGCTGATGGCAGGTGGGTCGCCAGCTCGCGCAGCCGGCTGGGCGGGAAGTACATGTCGGCGTCGCCGGTGAACAGCTGCGTGGGCGTGGTGATCGCCTCGATGGCCGACCACGTGAGGGCGTTCTGCGTGCCCGGCAACGGGGTCGCCGGCTTGGGCGCCTCCTCGTTGGCCTTCCACTCCTCCAGCGCCTCCGGTGCCGCGGCCCGGTAGGAGGGCCCGAGCTCCTGGAACTCGGCGGGGAGCTGCAGGAAACCCCCGGCGATCAACCGCTGGGTGACTGCCGCCCACTGCGGGTCCTGGATGCCGCCGATGGTGCAGCCCACGACGCAGCTGAGCAGCCGGTCCGGGATCGACACCGCGGCGTCGAACACCGCGTTGCCGCCCGCGGCCAGCCCGACCAGGTGGAACTGCCCGACCTCGAGCACGTCCATCAGGGCGGTGAGGTCACGGAGGTCGGTGCCGGCGTCGCGTCCCACCAGTGGCTCGGACCCCAGGTAGCCGCGCCGGGAGTAGCTGATCACCCGGTGGCCCGCCTCGGCGAGGGCCGCCTGCTGGTAGCCCCACACGCCGCCGTGCCCGCTGTGCGGGTGCATGAGCACGATCGGTGTGCCGTTCCCGCCGGTGTCCCACACCGCCAGCTTCACACCCGGGATCTGGACCTGGCCCAGGCTCCCCGTCATCGGGGGCACCGGCTCCCACGACGTCTGCGCGGGGATCAGCTCCGCCCGCTGGCCGGGGCCGCCGGCCTGTCCCCCCGGCCCCGACGGCCCCGAGGTGCCCGGCGCCGCGCTCGCGGGTCCGGCGGTCGCGCCGAGCGCGACGACGCCCGCCCCGGCCAGCCCGGCGAGCACGCGCCTGCGGTTCATCGCCCTGTCGGTGGTGTGGCTCAACTGGTGCTCCGATCGTCGCTGATCGCTGGTCCGGTGCCCGCGAGGGGTCCAGGGGCACTCACCGGAGGGTCGCCTCCGCGGCGTCGTCGCCGACCGCGGTCACCAGGTCCGGGCAAGATGGCCGCAGCCCGTTCGGATGCCCCGCTTCGCCGATCGACGTCAGGCGGGAGTATTTATCCGTCTGGTTGACCGGGCAAGACGGGATGCCGGCTCCGGGTGGCCGTCGTCCACGCCGGGCGCTTCCGCACCGGCGTGCGCAGGACCGCGTCACGACCCCGTCCGCCGTCGTCCGGTCAGAGGCTCGCGCGCACCGCCTGGGCCCAGCCCTCGCCCATCGCCCCGTCGGTGACGGTCACGTTCGGGACGGCGGCCAGCAACTCCGGCATGCCCTCGACCTCGGCGCCGTTGGCGGTGATCCACAACCGGCCGACGACGGGCGCCATCTCCAGGTCGCTGGCGCTGTCGCCGACCGCGACGGCGTCGGCGGGGTCGATCCCGCGGCGCTCGAGGTCCCAGGCGATCGCCGCGCCCTTGGAGATCCCGCGCGGCATGAGGTGGTAGACCCGCGCCAGCTGCCCCTCGGGCGCCAGGTCCAGCTCCGCCGTCGCGGGGATGGCGCCGTTGTCCCTGAGGGACAGCCAGCCCAGGCCCCGCTCGGCGAGCCACGCGTCGACGGCGAGCGGGTCGACGAACCCGCGCAGCAGCGCATCGCCGGAGTGGGTGGTGTGCCAGGGCGCGTGCCACTCCAGCCGGCCGGGGTTCGCCGCGCAGAGGTCCTCGACGACGCCGAGCCCGGCCATGACGTCCACGGGCGTGCGCCCGGCGTGCTCGGCGGGCAGTTCGCCGGGAAGCTGGTGGCGCGCCCGGCCGCCCTTCCAGGTGACCAACGAACCCAGCTCGGCGATGGCGCCGTCGGCGGCGAAGATCCGCCCGGCCTCGGTCACCTGGTCGACGGTCCGCCCGCTGACGATGACCAGCGGGACCCCGGCGGTGTGCAGCTCGAGCAGCGCGGTGGCCGGCTCGGCGGTGGGGACGCCGTCCGCGGTGTGCCAGAAGGAGCCCCGCGCGCCGACCATCGTGCCGTCGAGGTCGGTGTAGACGATGCGGGCTGCAGCCGAGGCCATGACGCCCAGCATGGCCGGACCACGGCGGTGCTCCGGGACCCGGGTAGAGTCGGCCCCGTTCCACTCATCCAGAGGGGCAGAGGGACACGGCCCGGTGAAGCCCCGGCAACCGCGCTGCGCGAGCGGCGAGAGGTGCCAATTCCGTCCCGCACGGCTCGACGGCCCGCCGCGGGGAAGATGAGGAGGTAGTCGTCGCATGACCCTGACCGCTCCCGGTTCGCTGCAGGCCGACTCGTCCGCCGGCGGCCCCGTCCCCCCGAGCCCCGCCCGTGGCCTCGTCTGTCGCAACTGCGGCGCCACCTTCGGCCTCATCGCCGAGCACGCCTGCGCGCAGTGCTTCGGCCCGCTGGAGGTCGACTACGACCCCGAGCGCATGCGGGCGGTGACGCGGGAGCAGATCGAGGCCGGCCCGCAGAACATCTGGCGCTACGCCGCCCTGCTGCCCGTGGGCCAGGACCCGGCCGACCGCGTCTCCCTCGATCCCGGCATGACGCCGCTGGTGCGCGCCGACCGGCTGGCCGCCGAGCTCGGCCTCACCGGCGGGCTGTGGGTCAAGGACGACTCGGCCAACCCCACCCACTCGTTCAAGGACCGCGTGGTCAGCCTGGCGGCCACCGCTGCCAAGCGGCTGGGCTACGCCAAGATCGCCGCGGCCTCGACCGGCAACCTGGCCAACTCGGTGGCCGCGCACGCCGCCCGCGTCGGCCTGCCCTCCTACGTCTTCATCCCGGCCGACCTCGAGCCAGGCAAGGTGGTGCAGTCGGCGGTCTACGGCCAGACGCTGGTCGCCGTCGACGGGTCCTACGACGACGTCAACCGGCTGACCAGCGAGCTCGTCGAGACCGACGAGTTCGAGGACACCGCCTTCGTCAACCAGAACGTGCGGCCCTACTACGCCGAGGGCTCCAAGACGATGGGCTACGAGATCGCCGAGCAGCTCGGCTGGCGGATCCCGGCCCAGGTGGTCATCCCCATGGCGTCGGGCTCGCTGCTGACCAAGGTGGACAAGGCCTGGCGGGAGCTCGCCGCCGCCGGCATCGTCGAGGCCACCGAGTGGCGGGTCTTCGGCGCCCAGTCCGCCGGCTGCGACCCGATCGCCACCGCCTTCGACAACGGCTGGGACGTCGTCAAGCCGGTCAGGCCCACCGGCATCGCGAAGTCGCTGAACATCGGCAACCCCGCCGACGGCCCCTACGCGCTCGACGCCATCCGGCGCACCGGCGGCGCGGTCGGCCGGGTCGGCGACGAGCAGATCGTGCAGGGCATCCGCGACCTGGCCCGCACCACCGGCGTGTTCGCCGAGACCGCAGGCGGGGTGACCGTGGCCGTGCTGCGGCAGCTGGTCGAGGACGGGCGGCTGGACCCCACGAAGGAGACCGTCGTCCTCAACACCGGCGAGGGCCTCAAGACCCTCGACCCGCTGGAGCCGGTGGTCGGCCCCACGCACCGCGTGGAGCCGTCGCTGAAGTCGGTGCGGGCGGCCGGGCTCATCCGGTAGGGGCGTACGCTCGTCCCGGCGCCGGTCCGGGTGAGCAGCTCCCCCGATCGGGCAGCAGTCGTGCGTGGGGTGACTCCCCACCTGGCTGTCCCTGATGTACGTTCTCGCGCGGTTGTCAGTTCCACGTTCGTGTCCGACGGGCGGAAGAGCTGTACCCGGCCCCCGGAACCCGGGGTCCGTCCGCACGCACGAACGTGGGAGCACACGTGGCACAGGGCACCGTGAAGTGGTTCAACGCCGAGAAGGGCTTCGGCTTCATCGCCCTCGACGGCGGCCAGGACGTCTTCGTCCACTACTCGGCCATCCAGATGGACGGGTACAAGAGCCTCGACGAGGGCCAGCGGGTCACCTTCGAGGTCGTCCAGGGCGAGAAGGGTCCGCAGGCCGACGCGGTCCGCACCGCCTGAGAACCACCTCTGCACGCCCACCGAGGCCCGGGTCCCCGACAGGGAGCCGGGCCTCGGTGCCGTGTGGTCGCGGTGCCCTCCTCCCGGTGCTCCGCGGCCTCCCGGTGCTCCGCGGCCGGCCGCCGTGCGGCGGGGTGTGGCCCCGGGCTCCTCGCCGCGGGAGGCTGCCGCAGGAGGCGCGGCCGGCGCCGGGGGACGAGGGGGTGCCGTGTCGCGCATCGCGATCGTCACGGGTGGTGCATCCGGGATCGGACGAGCCCTGGGCGCGGCGCTGGTGCGTCGCGGGGACCAGGTGGTCCTCGCCGACGTCGACGGCGCGGCAGCCGAGGGGACCGCGGAGCGGCTGACCGCCGCCGGACCCGGCACGGCCACGGCGGCTGCCGTCGACGTGCGCGACGCCGACGCGGTCGCCGCGCTGGTCGACGGGACCGCGGAGCGGCACGGCCGGCTGGACCTGCTGGTCAACAACGCCGGCCTCGGGATCGGCGGACCGGCGGAGGAGCTGAGCCCGGCGCACTGGGACCGGACCATCGACGTCAACCTCCGGGGGGTCGTCCACGGCGTGCAGGCCGCCTACCCCCTGATGCTGCGGCAGGGACACGGTCACATCGTCAACACCGCCTCGCTGGCCGGTCTGCTGCCGGCGCCGGGCATGGGCCCCTACGCGACGACGAAGTGGGCGGTCGTCGGGCTCTCGCTCAGCCTGCGGGCGGAGGCCGCGTCGCGGGGGGTCCGGGTGAGCGTCGTCTGCCCCGGCGGCATCGACACCCCGATCCTCGACAAGGGGATGCCGGCGGACCTGCCGCGCGTGCCGTCCGCCGAGGGCACCGACACGCGCGCCGCGATCACCCGGGTGAGCGGGGGACGGCTCTACCCCGCCGACGCGCTGGCCGCCGACGTGCTGCGGGGGATCGAGCGCAACCGGGCGGTGATCGTGGCCCCGCGGCAGGCGCGGGTGCTGTGGCGGCTCATGCGCCTGTCGCCGGGGCTCCTGCTGCGGCTGGAGACGGCGACCCTGGCCCGTCAGGAGGAACGGGACCGTGCCGGGGCCCGGACGGCGTCCACAGCCGCGGCGGAGGCTCCCCCGCGCTGACGGGTCCCGCCGGGGGAGGGGAACAGCCGGCGGCCACCCCCCGTTCTTGCACTCGGCAGGGGCGAGTGCCAGACTTCGGATTGGCACTCGACAGTGCCGAGTGCCAATCAGGTCGGAACGGTGAGGCACTGGAGCGCGGGCCACGTGAGCGCCCGCGGCGCCGGTGTCGTCCGTCGCGGGCGCCGGTCCCGGCCGTGCAGCGATCCATGCATGGAGGACATCACCACATGGCCAAGATGATCGCCTTCGAGGAAGAGGCGCGCCGCGGTCTCGAGCGGGGCATGAACACCCTCGCCGACGCCGTCAAGGTGACGCTCGGCCCCAAGGGCCGCAACGTCGTCCTCGAGAAGAAGTGGGGCGCTCCCACCATCACCAACGACGGTGTGAGCATCGCCAAGGAGATCGAGCTCGAGGACCCCTGGGAGAAGATCGGCGCCGAGCTGGTCAAGGAGGTCGCGAAGAAGACCGACGACGTCGCCGGTGACGGCACCACCACCGCCACCGTGCTCGCCCAGGCGCTCGTCCGCGAGGGTCTGCGCAACGTCGCCGCCGGCGCCAACCCGATGGCCCTGAAGAAGGGCATCGAGAAGGCCGTCGCCTCGGTCACCGACTACCTGCTCTCGACCGCCAAGGACGTCGAGACCAAGGAGCAGATCGCCGCCACCGCGTCGATCTCCGCCGCCGACCCGGCCATCGGCGAGCTCATCGCCGAGGCGATGGACAAGGTCGGCAAGGAAGGCGTCATCACCGTCGAGGAGAGCAACACCTTCGGCCTCGAGCTCGAGCTCACCGAGGGCATGCGCTTCGACAAGGGCTACATCTCGCCCTACTTCGTCACCGACGCCGAGCGCATGGAGGCCGTCCTCGACGACCCGTACGTGCTCGTCGTCAACTCGAAGATCAGCTCGGTGAAGGACCTGCTCCCGCTGCTGGAGAAGGTCATGCAGTCGGGCAAGCCGCTGGCCATCATCGCCGAGGACGTCGAGGGCGAGGCCCTCGCGACCCTGGTCGTGAACAAGATCCGCGGCACCTTCAAGTCGCTGGCCGTCAAGGCCCCCGGCTTCGGCGACCGCCGCAAGGCCATGCTGACCGACATCGCCATCCTCACCGGTGGCCAGGTCATCAGCGAGGAGGTCGGCCTCAAGCTCGACACCGCCGACGTCTCCCTGCTGGGCCGCGCCCGCAAGGTCGTCGTCACCAAGGACGAGACGACGATCGTCGAGGGTGCCGGTGACACCGACCAGATCGCCGGCCGGGTCAACCAGATCCGCGCCGAGATCGAGAAGTCGGACTCCGACTACGACCGCGAGAAGCTGCAGGAGCGCCTAGCCAAGCTGGCCGGTGGCGTCGCCGTCATCAAGGCCGGCGCCGCGACCGAGGTCGAGCTCAAGGAGCGCAAGCACCGCATCGAGGACGCGGTGCGCAACGCCAAGGCCGCCGTCGAGGAGGGCATCGTCGCCGGTGGTGGCGTCGCCCTGGCGCAGGCCACCACCGTCGCGTTCGAGAAGCTCGAGCTCGAGGGTGACGAGGCCACCGGTGCCAACATCGTGCGCGTCGCGCTCGAGGCGCCGCTGAAGCAGATCGCCGTCAACGCCGGCCTCGAGGGCGGCGTCGTCGCGGAGAAGGTGCGCAACTCCGAGGTGGGCAACGGCCTCAACGCCGCCACCGGCGAGTACGTGGACCTGGTCGCGGCCGGCATCATCGACCCGGCCAAGGTCACCCGCTCGGCGCTGCAGAACGCCGCCTCCATCGCGGCGCTGTTCCTCACCACCGAGGCCGTCATCGCCGACAAGCCGGAGAAGGCCGCTCCGGCCATGCCCGGTGGCGACGGCGGCATGGGCGGCATGGACTTCTGAGTCCGGCCACCCCGTAGCACCACCAGCACTGCCCGGCAGGGGCGGTCCGCTTCGGCGGGCCGCCCCTGTCGGCGTCTGCCGGGCCCTGTCCGGGCCACCGCCCTGCGGGGACGTCGTGACCACCCCGGGTCCAGCGGGTCCTCGGCGCGGAGGAGGCCCCACTGCACCCGAGGTGATCACGGGCGGCCGGCGGTGCGTCGGCCGCCACGGCGCCGGGTAGGCCGACGCCGTGGCCGTGGTGATCGGGACGTCGGGGTGGCAGTACCGCGACTGGCGCGGCCGCTTCTACCCGCAGCGGCTGCCGCAGCGGCTGTGGCTGGAGCACCACGCGCGGCACTTCGCCACCGTGGAGAGCAACGCGGCGTTCTACCGGCTGCCCGAGCGCGACACCTTCACCGCCTGGCGCGAGCGGACGCCGGCCGACTACCGCTGGGCGGTCAAGGCCAGCCGGTTCCTCACCCACGTCAAGCGGCTGCGCGAGCCCGAGGAGCCGGTGGCCCGCCTGCTGCGGCACGCCGAGGGGCTCGGCGACCGGCTCGACGTCGTCCTGCTGCAGCTGCCCCCCACGCTCAAGGCCGACGCTGGCCTGCTGCGCGACTGCCTCGCCTGCTTCCCGCCCGGCGTCCGGGTGGCCGTCGAGCCCCGGCACGACACCTGGTGGACCGACGAGGTCCGCGACCTGCTGGAGCGCTACGGCGCGGCCCTGTGCTGGGCCGACCGGGCCGAGCGGCCGGTCACGCCGCTGTGGCGCACCACCGGCTGGGGCTACCTGCGGCTGCACACCGGCGCCGAGGGCTGGGGCTATCCCACGGCGGTGCTCGAGGAGTGGGCGCAGCGGCTGGCGGCCACCTGGACCGACGACGAGGACGTGTTCGTCTACCTCAACAACGACCCCGGCGGGGCCGCCGTCGTCGACGCGGTGGCGCTGGCCGGCGCCGTCCGCCGCGCCGGCCGCACGGCCACCCGGGTGCCCACACCCGAGCAGGCGAGCGGCCTGGCCTGGACGGCGGCCTGAGGGTCAGTCGTCCCTGCCGCCGTGACCGGAGGGGTCCGAGCCGGAGTCGCCCGAGCCGGAGCCGTCCTTGCCGGAGCCGTCCTTGCCGGAGCCGTCTTTGCCGGAGTCGTCGAGGTCGCTCGCGGAGTCGGCGCCGGAGTCGTCGGCCTCGTCGTCGGAGCCGGTGCTGGGTGCGGCGACGGAGGGGGTGGCGTCGTCCTCGGGGTGGTCGCGACCGGACCGGGAGTCCGAGCCCGGGCCGGAGTTCGAGCCGGAGCCCGGGCTGGTCGACCCCGGGCCGGAGTCGGGGCCGGAGCCGGAGTGGTCGGCGGTGCCCGGCGCGGCCGGGGTCCGCGTCGGGACGGCGGAGGGCCGCCCGTCGGGGGCGTCGGCCGGGTCGTCGGAGCCGGGCGAGCCGGCCGTGTGCTCGGCGGAGGGCGCGTCGTCGGAGCCGGGGGTGTCGCCGGCGTCCGGGGCGTCCGGGGTCGGTGCGGCCGGCGTGGGGGTGGGGGAGACGGCGGCCGGATCGGTCCCCGCGTCGTCGTCGGTGGTGGCCGCGGCGTCGCCGTCGGCCGAGTCGGGCAGGTCGAACGGCGTCACGGTCTCCAGGACGCCGGCGACGCCGTCCTGCACCGGACCGGGGAGGACCCCCGTGGCGCCGGCGCCGGTGACCCCGATGACGGCGATGCCCACTCCTGCCGCGGCCTGGGCCACGGCGGAGGCAGAGGTCATCTTGGCGAGGACGGTGGTCAGTCCCGTCAGCAGCGGCATGCCCTGGTGTTCGGCACCACAGCTCGGAACTTGAACCGTCAAACAGCGAGCGCGTCGGGATCCTCCCGGTGGGTGACCCCGAGCTGCTCGGCGGCGCGGCCCAGGACGTCCTGGACGGCGAGGGTGTCGGCCAGCGGCACGACCGCGCTCTCCGTGCGGCCGGCCTGCAGGCAGGCGGTGACCTCGGCCAGCTCGTGGGAGTAGCCGACCCCGTCGGGACGGCGGGTGATCGTCTCGGGCTCGGCGCCGGTGCGGTGCAGCACGATCGTGTCCGGGTGGTGGAAGCGGGGGAGGACGTCGATCCACCCCTCCGTGCCGAAGACCCGCGCCTGCCCGGGGGTCGGGTAGCGCAGCGAGGTGGTCAGCGTGGCCGTGCGCCCGTCGTTCCACCCGAGCAGCAGCCCGGCCTCGGCGTCGACCCCCGTCGGGAAGGTCGAGCCGACGGTGGTGACGGTGTCGGGCGCGCCGAGCAGCATCTGGGCGAAGGAGACGACGTAGACGCCGAGGTCGAGCAGCGCCCCGCCGCCGAGCTCGAGGGCGAACAGCCGGTCGGCGGGGTCGTAGGCGCGGTCGACGCCGAGGTCGGCCTGCACCGAGCGGACCTCCCCGATGGCGCCGTCGGCGACCAGGTCCCGCAGCGCGACGACGGCGGGCTGCAAGCGCGTCCACATCGCCTCCATGACGAAGACGCCGTTCGCGCGGGCGGCGTCGACCACCTCCCGCGCACCGGCCGTCGTCGCGGTGAACGTCTTCTCGACCAGCAGTGCCTTGCCGGCGTCGATGGCGGCCAGCGCGACCGCGTGGTGCTGCGGGTGCGGGGTCGCGACGTAGAGGACGTCGACGTCGGGGTCGGCGACGAGCTCGGCGTAGGAGCCGTACGCCCGCTCCAGCCCGTGCTGCCCGGCGAAGGCGGCGGCCCGGTCGGCCGACCGCGAGGCCACGGCCACCGGCCGCGCGTCGGGGACGTGCGCGAAGTCGCCCATCACGCTCTGCGCGATGCGCCCCGGCCCGACGACGCCCCAGCGGATCTCCCTGCTCACCCCGACGACGCTAGCCGGGGCGCGGCAGACTGACCCGGTGGCGGTGCTCATCGACTCCCCGGTCTGGCCCTGGCGCGGCCGGCGGTGGTCGCACCTGGTCAGCGACGTCAGCTACGAGGAGCTGCACGCCTTCGTCACCGCCGAGCTGGGCATCCCCCGGCGGGCGTTCCAGGGTGACCACTACGACGTCCCCGAGGAGCTCTACGACGTCGCCGTCTCCGCCGGGGCCCAGCCGGTCGGAGCCCGCGAGCTGCTCACCCGGCTGGTGGGGGCGGGGCTGCGGGTCCGGAAGCGCGGGACCGGAGCAGACCGAGTTCCGCGGTGAGGTTGGCCCGCGCCCGCGGCTCCCAGGCGCCCGCGACCGCCGGGAGCCGGTAGAGCGCCGGCAGCGCCAGCAGGTGCTCCAGGACGGCGATCCGCCCCGCGGTGAAGGCCTCGTCGGTCAGGTGCCCGTACTCGGCGCGCACCGCCGAGGCGTACGCGGCGTAGGCGTCCGGCGGCCCGGCCAGGACGGCGAGGTCGGCGTCGCAGAGCACCGCGCCGTCGCCGTCGCCGGGGGCGGGGTCGTGCCCGGCGGTCAGCAGCACCAGCCGGACCACCTCCTCCAGGCGCGGGCCGGGCACCAGGCCGCGCAGCCCGGCGCGCGCCCGCTCGGCGCTGACCTGCTCGTTGTCGTCGCGCCGCGGGTCGTAGACGACGTCGTGGTACCAGGCGGCCAGCGCGACGGCGGCCGGGTCGGCGGCGTGGGCGCCCAGCTCGCCCACCAGGCCCAGCACGGCGGCCAGGTGGTGCAGGTCGTGGTAGCGGCGGTGCGGCTCGCTCCACGCGGCGACGACGGCGGCCCACTCGGTGCGTGCGGTGGGGGAGTCCTCGGTCAGCGCCGCGAACTCCTCGTACCCGATCACGCGACCCCGCAGCGGCGGAGGGTGAGCAGCGCCAGCGCGCGGGCGACGGCGGTCACCTCGGCGACGGGCACCCGCTCGGCCGGGCCGTGGGCCAGGTGGAGGTCACCGGGCCCGAGGTGCAGCGCCGGGATGCCCGCGGCGGCGTAGAGGCGCAGGTCGGTGCCGGCGGACACCGCGCGCTCGGGCGGGAGCGGCCCGCCGGCGTCGACGACGGCGTCGCGCACCTGGCCGAGCAGCGCCGAGCCCGGCGGCAGCTCGCCGCTGGCGAAGGCGCCACCGGTCCAGGTGACCTGCACCGGGTGCGCGGCCAGCCACGGGTGCCCGGCGCAGAAGGCGGCGACCCGCGCCTCGAACGCCGCCCGGGCGGCCTCGACCGGCTCGCCCAGCCGCACCCCGTACCGGCCCTCGGCGACCAGCCGGTCGGGCACCGTGGAGGCCCAGTCGCCGGCGCGCACGGTGCCGACCGACAGCCCGAACGGGTACCGCTCCCCGCCGAAGCGGGGGTCGGCGTCCCGCTGCCGCTCCGCCTCCAGCAGACGCAGCTCGGCGTGCAGCTCGGCGAACAGCTCCACGGCGCTGACCCCGCGGTCGCGCATCGCGGCGTGCGCGGCGGCACCGGTCACCTCCAGCCGGAAGGTCAGCGCCCCGGCCGCGGCGGTGACGACGGCGCCGTCGGTGGGCTCGGGGATGACGCACGCGTCGCCGCGGTGGCCGCGGCCCAGCGTCGCCCACGCGCCCAGGCCGCCGTCCTCCTCACCGACCACGCTGTGCACGGCGACCGGCCGGCGCAGCCGCACCCCCGCCGCCCGCACCGCCGCGAGGGCGGCCAGGGCCGCGGCGAGCCCGCCCTTCATGTCGCAGGAGCCCCGGCCGTGCACCGCGCCGCCGGCCAGCCGCGGGGTGAACGGGTCGCCCGCCCACAGCGCCCGGTCGCCGGTCGGCACGACGTCGGAGTGCCCGCAGAGCACGAGCGCGGGGACGCCGTCGTCGGGGTCCGACGAGTGGCCGGGCAGCGTGCCGACCACACCCCAGGCCTCCTCCCGGTCGACCTCCTGGCCGGGCGCGTCGGGCGCGGTGGCGGCCGCGGCCAGGTCGATCGGCCAGCGGTCGACGTCGCAGCCGAGCAGCTCCAGCTCGCCGGCGACCAGGGACTGCACCTCGCTCTCGGCCGCGGTCCCGCCGATCGAGGGGACGGCCACCAGGCGGCACAGCAGGCCGACGGCCGCCGTCTCGTCGACGGCGTCCAGGACGGCGGCCTCGGCGCGGGTCAGGTCGGCCACGGCGGGAGTCTGGCACCCGCGCGGTCCGGGTGTGGGGCGGCCGGGGGCGGGGTACGGTCGGTGTCGTCCGGACCGGGCGACTCTGTGTCCCCGGGTGCCAATTGGATACCGCCTTCACGGACTACCGCCCCGACCTCGGTCGGGGGCCTGGAGCCGCGTCGTGCAACTCGCCGCGAGGCGACCAGAGCCCGGTCCGGACCTCAGCTCCCCAGCGCCCACCCGCACGGGTCGGCCAGCTCCTGCGCCGCCTCGGGCCCCCACGAGCCGGGCGCGTAGGGCCGCACCTCGGGCGGGTCGTCGAGCACCGGCCGCACCGCCCGCCAGGTCTGCGCCAGCCCGGCGCTGGTGGTGAACAGCGACCGGTCGCCCACCAGCACGTCGTGGATCAGCGAGGCGTAGGCCGGCAGCGGCTCGCCGCCGGCCACCTTGCCCAGGTCCAGCGACGCCTGCGCCACCGCCAGCGCCAGGTCGGGGCCGGGCTGCTTGGTCACCAGCCCGAGGTCGAGCTCGCCGGCGCCCGACAGCGACAGCGACACGGTGTTGCCCCCGCCGGGGACGGCGCCCACCGGGCCGTCGGGCCGGCGCAGCACCAGGGTGACCACCTGGTGGCTCTCGGCCATCCGCTTGCCGGTGCGCAGCAGGAAGGGCACGTCGCGCCACCGGTCGGTGTCCACCCACAGCCGGGCCGCCACGAAGGTGTCGGTGGTGCTGTCGTCGGCGACGTCGTCGAGGTCGCGGTAGCCCTCGAACTGCCCCAGGACGACGTCCTCGCGCGCCAGCGGCCGGAACGCGGCCAGGACCGCCTCCCGGGCCTCCTGCAGGTCGCCCGGCGTCAGCGAGGCCGGTGGCTCCATCGCCACCTCCGCCGCCACCTGGAACAGGTGGGTGACCAGCATGTCGAGCACCGCGCCGGTCGCGTCGTAGAACTCGGCCCGGTCGGCGACGTCGAGGGTCTCGGGGACGTCGACCTGCACCTGTGCCACGTGCTCGCGGTCCCACACCGAGGAGAACAGGCCGTTGGCGAAGCGCAGGACGTGCAGGTCCTGGGTGCCCTCCTTGCCGAGGAAGTGGTCGATGCGGAAGACCTGCTCCTCGTCGAGCACCGAGTGCACCAGCTCGTCGAGCTCGCGGAAGCCGTCGGGGGAGGTGCCGTAGGGCTTCTCGTAGACGACGCGGGCGCCCTCGGTCAGGCCGTGGGTGTGCAGCGCCCGGGTGGTGCCCTCGAAGGCCTCGGGCGGGATGGCGAGGTAGTGCACGAGCGAGACGCCGTCGCCGAGCTCGTCGCGGGCCTGCGCGACGACGTCGACCAGCTGCCCGGGGTCCTCGGGCGTGTGGCCGCCGCCGGCGAAGCGCAGCCGGTCGAGGAGGCCCGGCGACGGCTCGCCGTCCCCGTGCTCGGCGAGCGCGTCGCGGACCAGGTGCCGGAAGTCGTCGTCGGACCGCTCGCCGCGGCCGCTGCCGACCAGCCGCCAGTCCCGGGGCAGCAGCCCCCGCCGGTCGAGCTGGTCGAAGGCCGGCAGCACCATGCGGGCGGCCAGGTCACCGGTGGCACCGAAGAGGACGAAGACGGTCGGGGGCAGGTCGGGCACGGGGGGCTCCTCTCGTCGTCCCCAGCCTCGTCCCCTCCCGGGCGTCGCGCTCACCGCGCCGACCGTGTCCGCGGTCACTAGCGTGCCGTCCATGGCGCAGACGGCTCGGCAGCAGGCGGCGGACGAGCGGCACCGGCTGCCGGTGAAGACGCTGGTCTCGGCGAGCATCGGCAATGCCGTCGAGTGGTTCGACTGGACGGTCTACGCGACCTTCCTCGTCTACTTCGCCGGCCAGTTCTTCCCCTCGGAGAACCGGGCGCTGGCGCTGATCGGCACGACGTCGACCTACGCGCTGGCGTTCTTCTTCCGGCCGCTGGGCGGGGTCCTCATCGGCCGCTTCGCCGACCTGCGCGGCCGCAAGGCCGGCATGCTGCTGACCATCCTGCTCATGGCCGGCGGCTCGCTGGTGATCGCGATCCTGCCCACCTACGAGCAGGTCGGGTGGCTGGCCCCGGTGCTGCTGCTGGTGGCCCGGATCGCCCAGGGCCTCAGCCTCGGCGGCGAGGTCTCCGGCGCCTCGGCCTACCTGGCCGAGATCGCCCCGGCCGAGCGCCGCGGCCGGTACTCCGCGTTCTTCTACATCTCCACCGGGTCGGCGCTGCTGCTCGCCTCGTTGCTCGGCGTCCTGCTGACCGGGGTGCTCGACCAGGGGCAGCTGGAGTCCTACGGCTGGCGGATCGCCTTCGCCGTCGGCGGCCTGCTCGGGCTGGTCGGCCTGTGGCTGCGGCGGTCGCTGACCGAGAGCGAGAGCTTCGAGGAGAACGCCGAGAAGGCACGGGCCACGACCCACCCGCTGCTGCGCACGGTCCGCGAGCACCCCCGCTCGGTGCTGCAGCTCATCGCGATCACCCTGCTCAACACGTTGTCGTACTACACGTTCTTCAGCGCCCTGACGCCGTTCGCGATCAACTTCCGCGACGCCGACGGCAACGAGGTCTTCATCGCGCTGTCGATCGGCACCGCGCTGTTCATCGCGCTGTGCTACCCCTACGGCGCGCTGTCGGACCGGGTGGGCCGGAAGCCCGTGCTGCTGACCTGGGCGGCGGCGACGGCGGTGCTCGTCGTCCCGCTGTCCTACCTCGTGCGCGACGACCTGCTCTCGCTGATCGTCGTCTTCTGCGTGGGGCTGGCCCTGTACGCCGCGATGGCCTCCCTGGCGCCGGCGATCATGAGCGAGCTGTTCCCCACGGAGCTGCGGGCCACCGGCATCGGCGCCTGGTACAACCTCACCGTCGCCATCTTCGGCGGCACCGCGCCGCTGGTGATCACCGCCCTGTCCAACCGGGACGTGCCGACGGTCTTCTTCTGGTACGTCGCCGTCGCCGCGGTGATCACCTTCCTGGCCGTCCTCACCCTGCGCGAGACGAAGGGCACCGACCTGCGCTGAGGTGCGCCTGAGGCCCCTCAGACGGGCCTCGGCCTCCGAGGACCGCCCGGTCGCCCGATGTCCCGGGCACCTCCTCAGGCCGACCGTGGTGGCCGTCCACCCCCGGACGACGACACGAGGAGACGGCCGTGCACACCACCTACCCCAACCCCGGGCTCGAGGCCGAGCTGGCCTACCGGCGGGACCTCCTGCAGGCGATCGGCCGCGGCACCCGCACCCGCCGCGGCCCGTGGCGGACGCGACGGGCCCGCTGAGAACGCTCACGGCGGTGTCGGCGGCCCGTGCCACGATCGGCGGCGTGCCGCGGTGGGACGAGCGACCCCTGGTGGGCCGGGCCGACGAGCTGGCCACCCTCCTCGCCGCCGTCGACCGTGCGCGGGCCGGCCGCGGCTGCGCCGTCCTGGTGGCCGGGGACGCCGGCGTCGGCAAGTCCCGGCTGCTCGACGAGCTGGCGGCCCGCGCCGCCGACCGCGGGCTGCGGGTGCTCACCGGGCACTGCGTCGACCTCGGGGAGGTCGGCCTGCCCTACCTGCCCTTCGTCGACCTGCTGCGCCCGGTCGCCGCCGACCTCGGCGACGGCGCGGCCGGGCTGTTCGCCGCCCGCGCGGCCGCGGCCGCGGGACCCGACGCCCCCGACCTCGCGAGCCCGGTCGGGGCGCTGCGGCCGCCGGTCGACGACGGCCGGCTGCAGCTGTTCGAGGCGGTCGCCGCCGCGCTGGCCGGGCTCGCGGCCGACGCCCCGCTGCTGGTGGTGCTCGAGGACCTGCACTGGGCCGACCGCTCCAGCCGCGACCTGCTGCGCTACCTGCTCGCCCGGCTGGCCGACGAGCCGGTCGCCGTGGTGGCCTCCTACCGCTCCGACGACCTGCACCGCCGCCACCCGCTGCGGCCGCTGCTGGCCGAGCTGGTCCGGCTGCCCGGCGTGGAGCGGCTCGACCTCGGCCCGCTCCCCGACGCCGCCGTCGAGGAGCTGGTGCGCGGCCTGGCCGCCGGCGTGCCCGATCGCACGGTGGACGACGTGGTGGCCCGCGCCGAGGGCAACGCCTTCTACGCCGAGGAGCTGCTGGCCGCCGGCCTGGCGGGTGAGACGCTGCCGCTGGGCCTCACCGACGTGCTGCTGGCCCGGGTCGAGCAGCTCGGACCGGCCGCCCAGCAGGTGCTGCGGGTGGCCGCGGTCGCCGGCCGGCGGGTGCGGCACGAGCTGGTGGCCGCCGTCGGTGGCCTGGCCGCCGCCGAGCTGGAGCAGGCGCTGGCCGAGGCGGTGCACTCCCACCTGCTGGTCGTCTCGCCCGACGGCGCCTACCGCTTCCGGCACGCGCTGCTGCGCGAGGCGGTGCTGGCCGACCTGCTGCCCGGCGAGCGGGTGCGGCTGCACGCCGCCGTCGCCGCCCAGCTGGCCGCCGTCCCGGGTGCCGGTACCGCCGCCGAGCGGGCCCACCACCTGCGGGAGAGCAACGACCTGGCCGGCGCGCTGACCGCCTCGCTGGAGGCCGCCGACGAGGCCCGCCGGGTGGGCGCCCCGGCCGAGCAGCTGCAGCACCTGGAGACGGCCCTGGCGCTGTGGCCGGCCGTGCCCGACGCGGCCGAGCGGACCGGCCGCGGGCAGGCCGAGCTGCTGCTCGACACCGCGGCCGCCGCCCGCCGCGGCGGGGAGCTGCACCGGGCGGTCGCGCTGCTGCGCGCGGCGCAGGACGTGCTGGGCCCCGACGGCGACCGCGCGCTGCGGGCCCGCGTGCACTACACGCTGGCGCAGGCACTCGCCCGCGTCGAGGACCAGGCCTCCGCGCTGAGGGAGAGCACCGCGGCGATGGCCCTGGTGCCCGCGGCGCCGCCGTCGCCGGTGCGCACCTGGGCGGCGGCCACCCACGCCCGCACCTGCTTCGAGGTGGGCCGTCGTGCCGAGGCGGAGGCGGCGGCCGAGGAGGCGCTGGCCGCCGCCGACGTCCTCGGCCTGGACAGCGCGTGGGCCGACGTCGCGGTCTCGCTGGCCCGCTCGCGCGGCGGCGCGGAGCTGCCGGCCCGGCTGGAGGAGGCGCTGGCCCGCGCGCGCCGCTCGGGCGACACCGACGTCGAGATGCGGGTGCTGTTCAACCTGGCGATCGTCGCCCACGAGGGCGGCGCCGCGGAGGAGACGCTGCGGTGGAGCGACACCGGGCTGGCGCGGGCCCACGAGCTCCGCGTCGAGTGGTCGTTCTACGCCGCGGAGCTGCGCCACCTCGGTGTCCTGTCCCGGTACGCCCTCGGCGACTGGGACGGCGCCCTGGCGCTGGCCGACCGGCTGGCCCGGGTGCCGGAGATGGCCGCGCACGTGCGGGCTGCGGGCCTGCTGGTGCGGGTCGGTCGCGGCGACCCGGAGGCCGTGGCCCGGATCGCGTGGGCGCGCGGGCTGGTGCGCCGGCTGGAAGCGCACGCGCTGCTGCTGGTGTCGACCGCCGGCGCGGAGATCGAGCTGGCCGCGTGGACGCCGGACCCGGCCGCCGCGCTGGCCACCGCCCGGGCCGCCGACGTGCGGCTGCGGGAGCTGTGGGGCGCCGAGCGCCTCGCCGTCGTCCGCCTGGCGGTCACCGCGCTCGCGCCCGTCGGCGACGCCGCAGCCACCGCCCGGCTGACCGGCGACGCCGCCGCGGAAGGCCGGTGGACCGCGGCGGGGGAGGAGCTCGTCGGGCTGGCCCGGGCGGCGGTCGCCGACCACGAGCGCGCAGTCGGCGGGTACGGCGTCGAGGCGGCGGCGTGGATCGCGCGGCTGGAGGCGGAGGCCGCGCGGCTGGCCGGCCGGGCGGCCCCGGAACTGTGGGCGGCGGCGGTGGCGGCGTTCGGCTACGGGCACGTCTACGAGCAGGCCCGCAGCCGGTGGCGGCTGGCCGAGGCGCTGGTCGCCGCGGGGGACCGGTCAGGGGCGGCCGAGCCGCTGCGGGCGGCCGCCGCCACCGCCCGCTCGCTCCGCGCGGCGCCGCTGCTGGCCGCGGTGACCGCGCTGGCCCGCCGGGCGCGTCTGGAGCTGCCCGGCGCCGGTCGGGTCGTGGAGACGGCGGCGGTGTTCACCCCGCGCGAGACGGAGGTGCTCGCCCTGCTGGCCCGCGGCCGCACCAACCGGCAGATCGGTACCGAGCTCTACATCAGCGAGAAGACCGCGAGCGTGCACGTGAGCAACATCCTGGCCAAGCTCGGCGCCGGCAGCCGCACCGAGGCCGTCGCCCTCGCCGCCGCCCAGGGCCTGCTGCCCACGGGTTAGGGCCGTCCGGTCGCGAGGAGTGGGCCCGGATGGTCCCGGGATCGAGCGACGCAGCGGCTCGGCGCAGGTCGGGGACGGCGCGTGGCCGCGGTGCGGTCCGGGAGGACCGCGGTGTCAGAGCATGGTGCGGAGGCGCTCGCGGCGGGCGCGCAGCACGTCGACCGACGCCGAGGCCGACGGCGGGCCGGGCACCGACTTGCGCAGCTCGGTGTGCACGACCCCGTGCGGCCGGGAGGTCTTGGCCGCGACCCGGGCGACCAGCCGGTTGATCTCCCGGCGCAGCTCGGCGGCGTCGCGCCACGACCGGCCGGCAGCGTCGTCGGCGAGGTCCTCGTCGGGATGGTCCTCGACCAGCGGGAGCTCGCCGGTGTCGTCGTCGAGGTGGGCGCGCTGGGCGATCCGCAGCCGCAGCTCGTCGTCGCGGCGGGCCAGCAGCGACGCCGTCTGCTCGGCGGTGAGCAGGCCGGGGATGCCGAGGAAGTCCTCGTCCTCCGGCGCGACCGCGACCGGGCCGGCGCCCTCGCCGGTGTGCGCCGTCCCGCCGTGCAGGACGTGCGCGAACCGGGCGTCGGCCTCCAGCGCCTCCCACTGCTTGAGCCCGACCGGCTCGCGCTCCTTGGGCGGCAGCGGGTCGAGGTCGAGCGCCTCGGGGTCGGCCGCCTTGGGCGGCGGCATGACGTGGTTGCGCTCCTTCTCCAGCGAGGCGGCCAGCCCCAGCAGCGGCCGCACGGCGGGGAGGAACACCGTCGCCGTCTCGTGCGACGCCCGGGCACGGACGACGCGGCCGACGGCCTGGGCGAAGAACAGCGGCGTCCGGTAGGAGGTCATCCAGGCGAGGACGGCGGCCCGCGGCACGTCGACGCCCTCGGAGATCATGCGGACGCAGACGGCGATCCGGGCCGACCCGGCGGCGAAGCGCTCGATCTTCTTCGACGCCCTGGGGTCGTCGGAGAGGATCAGCTCGGGCGCCTTGCCGGTCACCCGGCGGACGATCTTGGCGTAGGCGCGGGCGTCGTCCTGGTCGCTGGCGAGGATCAGCCCGGCGGCGTCGGGCATGCCGCCGTCCTCGCGCAGGTGGGTGATCCGGTCGTCCATGGCGGCGATGACGTGTGGCACCCACTGGCCCTTGGGGTCCAGCGCGGTGCGCCAGGCGGCCATCTCCACCGAGCGGGTGCCGGCCTCCGACAGCGAGGCCGCGACCACCTCGCCGGCGGAGTTCCGCCAGCGGGAGGTGCCCGTGTAGGCGGCGAACACGACCGGCCGGACGACGCTGTCGGCCAGCGCCTCCTTGTAGCCGTAGGTGTAGTCGGCGCGGCTGACCAGGCCCAGCCCGCCCTCGCCGTCGTCGCCCTCGAAGCCGTCCTCCTCGTAGCGCACGAAGGGGATGCGCTCGTCGGCCTTGGTGCGGAACGGCGTCCCGGTCAGGCACAGCCGGCGCGCGGCGAAGCCGTAGGCCTCCTCGACCGCCTCGCCCCAGGACAGGCCGTCGCCGGCGTGGTGGACCTCGTCGAGGATCACCAGCGTCTTGACGGCGGTGGCGCGGGCGGCGTGCAGCATCGGCTTGCCGGCGACCTGCGCGTAGGTGGTCACGTAGCCCTGGGTGCCGGCGCGCACGGGGCCGACGGCGTTGGTCAGCCCCGGGTCGAGCACGATGCCCAGCCGGTCGGCGGCGTCGGCCCACTGCAGCCGCAGGTGGTCGGTGGGGCAGACGACGATCACGCGGCCGACCTCGCGCCGCTGCAGCAGCCGCGTGGCCAGCGTCAGCGCGAAGGTCGTCTTGCCCGCGCCGGGGGTCGCGGTGACCAGGAAGTCCTTGGGCGCCTGCTCCTCGTACCTGTCCAGCGCGGCCTGCTGCCACGCCCGGAGCGGTCGGCTGGTCGTCTGCGGGGCGACCGCCCCGGCCCGTGCTGCGCTCGCCATCTCGGGACCCATCCTGCCTGCGCCGCCGGAGACACGCCCAACCGGCCGCCTCCCGCGCGCCTCCCCCCGGACGACGTATACGGGCCCTGCGGCACGGCCCTGACCTGCGCGGACGGTCGACGGAGCGGTCGGGGAGTGGCGTGCCTCACGCGGCGCGCACCGGTCCGCGCCGCCGGTCCCACCCGCCCCGCCGGACGGGGTGCCGCGGCCGGCGACGTCGGCGGCGAGGTCGGTGGCGAGGTCGGCGGCGGTGTCCCGGGCGTACCGTGCTCGTCGGCTCCTCGACCAGGCAGCCCCCGGCCCGGCCCGCGCGGCACACCTCCCGCGCTCACTGCCCGCCGTCCGCCGTCCGTCGAGCCCTGGAGCCGTCATGACCTCCCTCGCCGCCCCGCCGCCCGCGCCCGCCCGGCGGCTGCGCGGGGTGGGCAGCTCCCCGGTCCGCGAGCTGCTCGCGCTGCTCGACCGGCCGCAGGTGGTCTCCTTCGCCGGCGGGCTGCCCGCTCCCGAGCTGTTCGACGTCGAGGGCCTGCGGGCGGCGTTCGACGCCGTCCTCGCCGGCCCCGGCGCCCGCCGCGGCCTGCAGTACGCGCCCACCGAGGGCGACCCCGACCTGCGGGCCCGCGTCGCCGAGCGGATGACCGCCCGCGGGCTGCCCACCGCCGCCACCGACCTGCTGGTCACCACCGGCTCCCAGCAGGCGCTCACCCTGGTCACCACCGCGCTGCTCGACCCCGGCGCGGTGGTCGCCGTCGAGGACCCCACCTACCTCGCGGCGCTGCAGGCCTTCGGGCTGGCCGGCGCCCGCGTCGTCGGCGTCGCCTCCGACGAGCACGGCATCGACCCCGGCGCGCTGGCCGACGTCGTCGCCCGCGAGCGGCCCGCGCTGCTCTACCTGGTGCCCACCTTCGCCAACCCGACCGGCCGCACGCTCCCCGCGGAGCGCCGCGCCGCGGTGGCCGAGCTCGCCGCCCGGGCCGGCTTCTGGATCGTCGAGGACGACCCGTACGGCGAGCTGCGCTACCGCGGCGAGCCGGTCCCTCCGCTGGCCGTGCACCCGGCCGCCGCCGACCGCGTGCTGCACCTGGGCAGCTTCTCCAAGCTGGCCGCGCCCGGGCTGCGGCTGGGCTGGCTGCGCGCGCCGGCGGCCCTGCTGCCCCTGCTCACGGTGGCCAAGCAGGCCGCCGACCTGCACACCTCGACGATCGACCAGGCCGCCGCGGCCGTGTGGCTGGCGCGCACCGACCTCGACGCGCACGTGCGGCGGCTGTGCGCGGCCTACCGCGAGCGGCGCGACGCGATGGCCGCGGCGCTGCCGGCGACCCTGCCGGAGGGCAGCACGTGGTCGGACCCGGACGGCGGCATGTTCGTCTGGGCCCGCCTGCCCGGCGACGTCGACGCCGCGGACCTGCTGCGCCGGGCGCTGGCCGCCGACGTCGCCTTCGTGCCCGGGGCGCCGTTCTCCTGCTCGGCGACGCCGGACCGCGCCACGCTGCGCCTGTCGTTCACCACCAACACCCCGGCGACGATCACCGAGGGGCTGCGCCGCCTGGCCGGCGTCCTGCGGGGCTGACCCGGACGGGGCCGACCCGGACGGGGCCGATCCGGACGGGGCTCAGCCGTCGCTGGTGACCAGGCGCAGGTGCGGGCCGGTGGGCTCGTCGACCCGCGGGTCGTGCACCTCCGGCAGGTCCGCCGCGCGGCGGACCCGGTTCTCCGGCACGTCGAGCGCCCGGGCCAGGTGCCCGGCCAGCCGGGCACTGATGAAGGCCCGGCCGCCGGTGCGGCCCAGTCGTTCGATCACCTCGGGCGCGATGGCCCCCCGGGCACGCCGGGAGGCCTCGTACACCGTCAGCCGCGCCTCCCAGAGGCGGCGCCGGACGAGGTCCTGCAGGTCGTTCACGGGCACTCCAGCACGGTAGAGCGACCAGCGGGCCGTGGCGACCGGGTGCCGCGCCGGTCAGGGAAGCCCGGGCAGCACGGCGTCCAGGGTGATCGGCAGCTGCCGCACCCGCACCCCGGTCGCGGAGAAGACGGCGTTGGAGACCGCCGCTGCCGTCCCGACGATGCCGATCTCCCCGATGCCCTTGGCGCCCATGGCGTTGACGTACGGGTCGTGCTCGTCGATCCAGTGCGCCTGCACGTCGCCGACGTCGGCGTTGACCGTCACGTGGTACTCGGCGAGGTCGTGGTTGGCGACCTGGCCGACCCGCGGGTCCCAGACGCTGTCCTCGTGCAGCGCCATGGACAGCCCCATGGTCATGCCGCCGATGAACTGCGAGCGGGCGGTGCGCGGGTTGACGATCCGGCCGCAGGCGAACACGCCCAGCAGCCGCGGGACGCGGACCTCGCCGGTGTCGGCGTGCACCCGCGCCTCGACGAACTGCGCGCCGAAGGCGGCGGCCACGTGCTCCTCGTCGCTCCCGGCCTGGTCGACCGCGCCCTGCGCCTCGTCGCCGTCCTCCGGCCGCGGGCCGAACTTGCCGCGGAACTCCCGCGCGGCGACGACGATCGCCGAGCCCCACGTGTTGGTGCCCGACGAGCCGCCGGCCACCGAGGCGATGGGGTAGCGGGTGTCGCCGAGGCGGACCTCGACGTCGTCGACGTCGACCCCGAGGGCGTCGGCGGCGATCTGCGGCAGCACCGTCCACGCGCCGGTGCCGAGGTCGGCGGCGCCGATCTCGACGACGTAGCGGCCGGCCTCGTGGCGGATGGCCGCCGTCGACTGGGCCATCCGGTAGGTCGGGTACACCGACGCCGCCACACCGGTGCCCACCAGCCAGCCGTCCTCGAGCCGCGCGCCGGGCCGCGGGTCGCGGCCGGCCCAGCCGAAGCGCTCGGCGCCCTCGCGCAGGCACTCGACGAGGTGCCGGCTCGACCACGGCCGGCCGGTCTCCGGGTCGACCTCCGGCTCGTTGCGGATCCGCAGCTCGATCGGGTCCATCCCGAGGGCGTGGGCCAGCTCGTCCATGGCGACCTCGGGACCGAACATGCCGGGGCACTCGCCGGGCGCGCGGAACCACGAGGGCACCGGGACGTCGAGGGCGGCCAGCCGGTGCGTCGTCCGCCGGGCCGCGGCGGTGTACATCATCCGGGCGGGGACGCCGGTCTGCTCCGCGAACTCCTTGATCCGCGAGGTCTGCTCGACGACGTCGAGCGCCAGCGCCCGGATCCGGCCGTCGCGGTCGGCGCCGAGCTGGATGCGCTGGATGGTGGGCGTCCGGTAGCCGGCGAGGGTGAACATCTGCTGGCGGGTGAGGGCCAGCTTGACCGCGCGGCCGGGCAGGGCGCGGGCGGCCATGGTCACCAGGACGACGTTGGCGTGCGGGGTGCCCTTGGAGCCGAAGCTGCCGCCGACGTAGGGGCACACGACCTGCACCTGCTCGAGGTCGAGGCCGAAGACCGTGCAGACGGTCTTGCGGTCGGGGTGCACGCCCTGCGTGGAGTCCCAGAGGGTGAGCTTCCCGCCGCCGGCGGCGTCCCACAGCGCCGTGGAGGCGTGCGGCTCCAGCGGGTTGTTGTGCACCATCGCCGTCGTGTAGGTCTGCTCGACCCGCACCGCGCTGGCAGCGAGCTCGGCGTCCACGTCGCCCTGGACGGTGTCGGTGTCGAAGGAGGGGTTGACCTTCTCCGGGGCGTAGAGGTCGTCGCGGCTCTCCGACAGCTCGGTGTCGTGCGGCTGCTCGTCGTAGGTGACGCGCACCAGGTCGGCGGCCTGCCGGGCGACCTCGGAGGTCTCGGCGACGACGACGCCCACGACCTGCCCGCGGAAGGCGACGTCGGGGGACTGGAGGACCGCGAGCTCGGCGTCGTCGGTCGAGGCCAGCCGCTCGGCGTTCTCGTGGGTGAGGACGGCGAGGACGCCGTCGAGCGCCTCGGCCTGCGTGCTGTCGACGGCGGTGATCCGCCCGCGGACGACGGTCGCGGTGACCGGGTGGCAGAAGGCCGGCGACTCGACCGGCGTCTCGTAGGCGTAGGTGGCCGTCCCGCGGACCTTCTCGACGCCGTCCCGGCGGACGAGGTCGCGGCCGATCGCGCGCGGCTCGAGCAGCTCGGTCACGGGTCAGCCCTCCCGGCCGGTGAGGATCCGCAGGGTCGCGGCGAGCGTGCGGGTGACCAGTGGGACCTTGAAGGCGTTGCCGCCGTCGATGCCCGGCTGAGGGCTTGCGTCGGCGAGCTCCGCCTCGGCGGCGGCGCGGGCGACGTCGTCGGTGGGTCGCTGCCCGCGGAGCACCTCCTCGGCGCGGGTGGCCCGCCACGGTCGGTGCGCGACGCCGCCGAGGGCGATGCGGGCGTCGCGGACGGTGCCGTCGTCGGCGAGGTCGAGCGCGGCGGCGACGCTCACCAGGGCGAAGGCGTAGGAGGCCCGGTCGCGGACCTTGCGGTAGGTGGAGCGGCGCGCCATCGGCAGCGCGGGCAGCTCGATCGCGGTGATCAGCTCGCCGTGCTCGAGGACGGTGTCGCGGGTCGGGTCGTCGCCGGGCAGCCGGTGCAGCTCGCCGAAGGGGATCGTGCGCCCGCCGTCCGGGCCCTCGGCGTGGACGACGGCGTCGAGCGCCGTCAGCGCCACGGCCATGTCGGAGGGGTGGATGGCGATGCACTGCTCGCTCGCCCCGAGGACCGCGTGGTAGCGGGTGTAGCCGCCGATGGCCGAGCAGCCGCTGCCGGGCTCGCGCTTGTTGCAGGGGGTGGTGACGTCCTGGAAGTAGACGCAGCGGGTGCGCTGCAGCGGGTTGCCGCCGACGGTGGCGAGGTTCCGCAGCTGCCCGGTGGCGCCGGCCAGCAGCGACTGGGCGAGGGCGGGCCAGCGCTCGCACACCCGCCGGTCGGCGGCCAGCTCGCTGTTGGTGACGGCCGCGCCGACGAGCAGGCCGCCGTCGTCGGTGTCGGTCACCGCGCGGGAGGTGAGCGTCCGGACGTCGACGACGAGGTCGGGGCGGGCGACGCCGAGCTTGAGGTGGTCGACCAGGTTGGTGCCGCCGCCGAGGAAGACGGCGGTGGGCTCGGCCGCGACCTCGCGGACCGCCTCCGCGACGCTGCCCGGCCGGGCGAAGGCGAAGGGCCTCACCGCGCGCCCCCGGCCTGCTGCACCGCAGGGGTGATGTGCGCGTAAGCGGCGCAGCGACAGAGGTTGCCGCTCATGCGCTCGCTGACCTCGTCGGCGGTGAGCTGCGGGTCGGCGGTGAGGTCGGCGGTGGCGTGACTCGGCCAGCCGCGGTCGACCTCCTGCAGCACGCCGACGGCCGAGCAGACCTGGCCGGGGGTGCAGTAGCCGCACTGGAAGGCGTCGTGGTCGAGGAAGGCCTGCTGCACCGGGTGGAGCTCGCCGTCGGGCGCCAGGCCGTGCGCGGTGGTGATCTCCGCGCCGTCGTGGGCGACGGCCAGCGCGAGGCAGATCAGCGCCCGCTCCCCGTCGAGCAGCACGGTGCACGCGCCGCACTGGCCGTGGTCGCACCCCTTCTTCGGGCTGGTGTTGCCCAGCCGCTCGCGCAGCAGGTCGAGCAGGGTGGTCCGGGTGTCGACGGTGAGCTCGTGCAGCTCGCCGTCCACCCGCAGCCTGATGTCGGCGTCCATGCCGCCGGTCGTGCCCGGAGCGCGCGGCGTGGCAAACCGGACACGACCGGACTGCTCCGTTCCGGCTGGTCCGGGGTACGGGTGTGGCCCGCTCGTGGTCGGCCGTGCTGTGCCGGATCAGGGCCGGGCGACTCGGCCCCGAGGTCCCGCTCCCCGGCCGAGGCGCGTACGGACCAGGACCTGTGGATCCGGGGTCCTCGTCCGTGTTCGCCCTGCTCAGGCCGCCGTTCCTGTCAGTGGTCGGCCGTAGTGTCGGTGCCGTGGACGACGTGCGGACCTCGGTGCTGGAGCCGCCGGTCGCGCTGTCGCCGGGGCCGCTGGGTGCGGTGCAGGCCGCGTGGCGGGAGATCGGCCGGCAGACCGCGCTGCAGGCGCGCGCGGTGGCCGCCTTCGCCGCTGCCCGTCCCGCCTCGGTCGACCGGGCGCAGGGCACCCCGGGGGCGATGAGTCCGCAGCGGTGGGCGGGGCGGGCCGAGGTGCTGCGGCCGGTGAGCGAGTGGGCCACCCAGGAGCTGGTAGTGGCGCTGGCGATCAGCGAGCAGGCCGCCGCAGCACTGCTGGAACGCTCGCTGACCCTGGTGCACCGGCTGCCGTCCGCCCTCGCCGCGCTGGAGACCGGGGTGCTGCACCCCGGGCACCTGGGGCCGCTGCTGGACAAGGTCGCCCCGATCGGCGACGACGGCCTGCGGGCCGCGGTGGAGGCCGAGCTGCTGGCCTGGGCCGCCGGGCGGGCGGTGACCACCCCCGCTCAGCTGGGCGACAGGGCCCGCCGGCTGGTGCTGGCGCGTGACGCCCGCGCCGCGGCCGACCGGCTGGCCCGCGCGGTCCGGCAGCGCGACATCGACCTCCGCCCCGACCGCACCGACGGCATGAGCGTGGTCTCGGCGCTGCTGACCTCTCCGGAGGCGTGCGCGCTGGTGGCGGCGCTGGGCGCCTGCGCCGACGCGCTGCCCGCCGATCCAGCCGACATCCGCACCCGCGGGCAGAAGATGGCCGACTGCCTGCTGGACCTGGTGCTGCGCCCGGGTGAGTCCGGGCTGCCGCCGGTGCAGGTGGTCCTCACCGTGGTCGCCCCGGTCGGGGCGCTGCTCGGCGGCGACGCGGCATGTGAGATCGACGGGCAGGTCGTGCCCGCCGAGGTGGTCCGCGCCCTGCTGACCGCCCTCACCGGCCAGCCACTGATCAGCACCGACGCCACGCCCGCCAATGCGACCACGACTGAGTCGAGCCCGGAGGCAACGCCCACCGACGTGACGCCTGACCGGACGACTGACGGTGAGGTCCACATGGCCGGTGCGGCGCTCTCGCTGGCCGAGGAGGAGGACTTCCGGCGCTGGTCGGAGGAGTTCGAACGCCGCCTCCTGGCCGGCGAGGTCGATCCCGACCCCGACGACGCGGTGCCCGAGGAAGAACTGCTGCGCTGGCTGGCACGCACCGGCCCACCACCAGACCAGCAGGGCCCCGGCGACGTCGCCGCGGACCTCGACCCACCCGACCCGCAGCCCGACCGGGCGCTGCACGCCAACCCCTCCGCTGCCGATCAAGGCTCCTCCGGCGCCGACTCCGGTGAGGGCGGCTGGTGGGCGCGCGCCGACCGGGCCGTCGAGCACGCCGGTGCCGCGCTGCTGGCCGCCCAGCAGGCCATCGGTCACGCCCGACGCACCGTCGCCACCGCCCAGCGCGCCGACACCGCCGACGAGACCGCCTGGGGGCGCAGCCCCGCCGGGCAGGTCACCGCCGCCACCGACGCACTCGGCGCGCTGACCGCCGCCAGCCACGCCCACCGCCAGACTCTGGCCGCCCTGCTCGACCGCACCACCGGCGGCGGACTGGCCGACCGCCCTCGCATCGCCGTCGTCGACGCCCTCACCGGCGCCCTGCTCGCGCTCACCGACCTGCCCGACCTGCGCGCCACCGCCCGGGCCGGCACCGGCCTGCACACCCCCGCCCCCACCGACGGCCACCGGCCGGCCGCCGCCCTCGACCGGTACGTGCGCGCCCGCGACCGCCGCTGCCGCTTCCCCGGCTGCCGCCGCCGCGTGCCCCGCGGCGGCGAACTCGACCACACCGTCCCCTGGCCGGCCGGAGGGACCTCGGCGGCCAACCTCACCGGCTACTGCACCGGCCACCACCGCGGCAAGCACCAGGCCCCCGGCTGGTCCCACCACCAGGCCCCCGACGGCACCCTCACCGTCACCACACCCACCGGCCTCACCGCCACCACCGAGCCCCCGCCGTACTGACGAGGCGAGCCCACTCACGGTGAGGAGATGTACGACGGTGTCCTCGTCGAACCAGCGCACGAACTCCTCGTGCACCAGCGGGTGGACGTCCTCGACGGAGCGGGCCCGGGGTAGACGCGCGACGATGCTCTCCGCCTCGAGGCGGTACTCGTCGGGGTTGTCACCGAAGGCGATGCCGATCGGGTCATGGCGGTACAGCAGGGTCGCCACCTCGCTCACCAGCCGCGCCATCACCCCTGCACCGTGGGGCACGGGGCGGTCAGTGCGTGAGCTTGAGGCCGATGACGCAGCCGACGATGCCCAGCAGCAGCAGGACCCGCACCGCCGACACCGGCTCCTCGCCGGACCACATCGCGTAGCCGGCGGTCAGCGCGGCACCGATGCCCACCCACACGGCGTAGGCCGTCCCGATCGGCAGGCTCCGCATCGCGAAGGCGAGCCCGAGCATGCTGCCGACGATCCCGACGAGGAACACGACGGTCGGCGCCAGGCGGGTGAACCCCTCCGTGCGGCCGAGGGCGGTGGCCCACACGGCCTCGAGGGCGCCGGAGAGGACGAGGACGAACCAGGACACGAGGACTCCCGTGGTCGCCGTCTTGTCGCTGTCCGGGTACGGCGCCGCTCGTCCGGGGGCCCTCGACCGGGTCCCGTCCCCACCATGGCACACGGGGGCCGGCCCGGGCGGTGAGGTCGGCCACCAGTGAGCAGGAGAGCGGCGCTGCTGCAGGGGCCCGCCACGAGCTCGCGAGTGGTGGGGGAACAGGGTCCTTGTTCAGTCGGCGGGCTCGTCCACCCAGTCGGGGCCGCCGACCTCACCGGGCCCGGCGAGGTCGGCGGCGTCGACGATCGTGTACGCGTAGCCCTGCTCGGCGAGGAAGCGCTGCCGGTGGGCGGCGTACTCGGCATCGAGGGTGTCGCGACTGACCACCGTGTAGAAGTGCGCCTGCCGGCCGTCGGCCTTGGGCCGCAGCACCCGGCCCAGCCGCTGGGCCTCCTCCTGCCGCGACCCGAACGTCCCCGACACCTGGACGGCGACGGCGGCCTCGGGCAGGTCGATGGAGAAGTTGGCCACCTTGGACACGACCAGCGTGTCGACCTCGCCGCGCCGGAAGGCGTCGAAGAGCTTCTCCCGCTCCCGGTTGGTCGTCGAGCCCTGGATGACCGGCGCGTCCAGGACCCGGCCGAGCTCCTCGAGCTGGTCGAGGTAGGCGCCGATCACCAGCTTCTGCTCGCCGGGATGGCGCTCGAGCACCCGCCGGATCACCGGCAGCTTCGACGTCGCCGTCGCAGCGATGCGGTACCGCTCCTCGGGCTCGGCGACCGCGTAGGTCATCCGCTCCTCGTCGTCGAGGGCCACCCGCACCTCGGTGCACTCGGCCGGCGCGATGTAGCCCTGGGACTCGATGTCCTTCCACGGGGCGTCGTAGCGCTTGGGCCCGATGAGGGAGAAGACGTCGTCCTCCCGGCCGTCCTCGCGCACCAGCGTCGCGGTCAGGCCCAGCCGCCGGCGCGACTGCAGGTCGGCGGTCAGCCGGAAGATCGGCGCGGGCAGCAGGTGCACCTCGTCGTAGACGATCAGGCCCCAGTCCTGCGCGTCGAAGAGGTCCAGGTGCCGGTACTCGCCCTTCCGGCGGGTCGTCATCACCTGATAGGTCGCGATGGTGACCGGGCGGATCTCCTTGCGCTCCCCGGAGTACTCGCCGATCTCCTCCTCGGTCAGCGACGTGCGCGCGATGAGCTCGCGCTTCCACTGCCGCCCCGAGACGGTGTTGGTCACCAGGATCAGCGTGGTCGCCTTGGCCTCGGCCATCGCCGCGGCGCCGACCAGTGTCTTGCCCGCGCCACACGGCAGGACGACGACGCCCGAGCCGCCGGCCCAGAAGCCCTCGACGGCCTCCTGCTGGTAGTCGCGCAGGTGCCAGCCCTCCTGCGCCAGCTCGATCGGGTGCGCCTGCCCGTCGACGTAGCCGGCGAGGTCCTCGGCCGGCCAGCCGATCTTGAGCAGCGCCTGCTTGAGCCGCCCGCGCTCGGAGGGGTGGACGACGACGGTGTCGGGGTCGATCCGCGCCCCGAGCATCGGCGCCACCCGCTTGGACCGGACGACCTCCTCGAGCACCGCGCGGTCGGTGGTGGTCAGCACCAGCCCGTGCACCGGGTCGTTCTGCAGCGTCAGCCGCCCGAAGCGGTCCATCGTGTCGGCGACGTCGACCAGCAGCGCGTGCGGCACCGGGTAGCGCGAGTAGCGCACCAGCGCGTCGACGACCTGCTCGGCGTCGTGCCCGGCCGCGCGCGCGTTCCACAGCGCCAGCGGGGTGACCCGGTAGGTGTGCACGTGCTCGGGCGAGCGCTCGAGCTCGGCGAACGGCGCGATGGCCGCCCGGCACTCACGGGCCTGCGGGTGGTCGACCTCGAGCAGCAGGGTCTTGTCGGACTGGACGATCAGGGGGCCGTCGGACACGCGTCTCTCTCCGTCGCTGGGAGGTCCACAGGGGCGCGCGCGAGGGCTGCGCCGGACCACCCACGGTAACGCCGGGTGCCGACGGCACCTTCCCGTCAGGACGACGCGGCCTGCGCCTCGTCGTCCTCGACCAGCGCCACCGAGGTGATCCGGTGCACGGCGAAGGTGCGGTTCTCCCGCCGCCGCTCGTCCCAGCCCTGCAGGAAGCCACCGGCTAGGGACACCGGTTGCACGACGCGCTGGCTGCCGCTGCCCTGCGCGTCGACGTAGCCCAGCCACACCGGCACGCCGTCGCGGATGGCGCGCGACAGCACCTCGAGCGTCCCCGCGGTGGTCACGCCCGGGACCTGCCGCACCGGCGCCGCCGGGCGGGCGGCCAGCGCGGCGTCGCCGGCCCGGATCTCGCGCACGGTGGCGTCGGCCTCGGCCGGCGTGAGCGGGCGCCCGGCCGGCGACGGCGGAGGGCCGGGACGCCGCCCGGCCGCGCGGGGCCGGGCCGGCGGCCGGGTGAGGACGGCGCCGCCCGGCGACTCCCCGGCCGGCGCGTACCCCGCCTGCCGCAGCACGGTGAGCACCTCGTCGGCGCCCAGTCCGCTGACCAGCACGCCCGGGGCCAGCCGGCGCAGCTCGGCCGACGCCGTCCGCCGGTCCCCGAGCACCTGGGAGAGCAGCCCGTGGTCGTCGGAGCGGACGTAGCACTCGATGGCGCCCACCCGCAGCCGGCCGTGCTGGCGGGCGACGTCGTCGACCAGGTAGTCCAGCGCCTGCGGCACCGGCGTCCGCGAGGCGCGGCCGAAGAACTCGTGCAGGTCGGTGGCCGACCACCCGGCGTCCAGCGCCCGCCGGACCGAGGACTCCGACACCCGGAACACCGTCGCGCCGCCGGAGGACTCGACGTCGGCCACGACCGAGAGCGTGTCGGCGAGCCCGGCGACCAGCGGACCGGGCGCCACCAGCGTCAGGTCGGGCTGGGCGAGCACGTGGTCGACCGGCTCCGGCAGCAGCCCCTGCACGCCGTCGGCGGCGCCCTCCTCGCCGCGGGTGAGCAACCCGCGGCCGCCCGAGGACAGCACCCCGCCCACCAGGACGCCGATCCGCGCGGCCTCGGCGAGCACGTCGGGCACCGGTGCGAGCCGGTCGGCCCGCCGCGGGGTGCGCCAGCGCAGCAGCGTGACCAGGTCGTCGGGGGCCAGGCCGCGGCCGGGTGGGGTGTCGAGCAGCGCGGTCAGCGCCGAGCGGCGGATGGCCGGGGCGGTGTGCCGCACCAGGTCGGGGGACAGGGCGTTCACCGCCTTGCCGGCGACGTCGCGCTGCCCGACCAGCGAGGGCAGCCGGGTGCTCTCCAGCCAGCCGGCCGCCAGGGTCGCCCAGCGGTCGGGCAGCGGCTGCTCCCGCCACAGGTCGTAGCCGCGGGTGGGCAGCCACTCGTCGCGGTGCGGGCCGCCGACGTCGAGCAGGCCGGCGGCGAAGGCCAGCTCCAGCAGCCAGCCGGCGTCGGCCTCCGACACCGACAGCGCCCGGGCCAGCCGCTTGCGGTCGCGGACGGAGACCCCACCGCTGCGCAGCAGCCCGGCCGGCTCCTCCTCGAGTTCGGCGAGCAGTTCGCCGACCCGCCCGACCACCTCCAGCGCCGCGCCGGCGGCCTGCCGGTCGACGGCGGCCGGGTCCCGCTCGACCACGTCCGGCTCGGGGCGCAGCCGCGGCGGGCCGTAGGGCTGGTCGCCGCGCAGCAGCAGGCCGACCTCGCGGGGCAGCTCGACGTTGAGCGCGTCGATGCGCGCGAGCAGCCCGGCCTGCAGCAGCCGCCGCGCGGGTGAGGCCGCGCCGCCGCCGGTCTCGGGCAGGTGGCCCACCGGGCGGTCACCGGCCAGCCGCTCGAGGACCTCCCGCTCGGGGGGCTCCAGCGCACCGACGGCCGCGGGCAGGTCGGCGGGCAGGGTCACCCGCAGCTCGGCGGCGCGGCGGCCCAGCCCGGCCGGGTACCGGACGGCGCGGCGCACCTGGTCGGGGGCGTGCAGGACGTCGTCGCCCCACAGCAGCGCCCGGGTGGTCAGCTGCTCGACCGCGGCGACGACGGCGTCCTCGGGCAGGCCGGGCAGCGCCGCGGCGACGTCCCCGCCCTCGATGCCGTCGGTGGGGGCCAGCAGCACGACGTCGAGCACCTGCAGGGTGGCCGCGTCGAGCTCGTCGAGCGCCCGGTCCACCGACACGGGGACCGCCAGCCGGCTGGCCAGCGCGACGACGTCCGAGGGCGCGGGCCGGGCCACGTCGGGCCGGGCGGCGAGCAGCGCCGCGAGCTGGGCGTCGCTGCGGGTGCGCAGCCACGCGGCGAGCGTGGCGGGGCGGTCGGCAGGCATCCGGTCAACGCTACGACGCAGCGGGCCGGGCCGCCGCCGCCGTCCCGAGGGCCTGCCAGCATGGCGGCGTGCAGCCGGCCGCCGACGACCCGCACACCCGGGCCGCGCTGGAGGGCTATCGCGCCGGGGCGCTGCGCTGGCTGGCCGGCGGGGTCATCGCCGTCGTCCTGGCCGTGCTGCTCGGCGCGGTCGCCGTCAGCGTCGCGCAGGACCGCGGCCGCCCGCTGCCGCTCGTCGGCATGCTCGTCGTCGTCCTGGTCGTCGGCGGCTTCGTCGCCGCGGTCGCCGGCCTCGGGGGGCTGCTGCGGGCGCTGCGCTGGCGGCGGGGGCTGTCGGCCGTCCCGTGGCAGCGCGGGCTGCTGCGCATCGCCGGCCCGGCGATCGTCGCCTTCGAGCCCGAGGGCTACGACGAGTGGGACCCCGACGACGAGCCGGTGCGGCTGCGGCTGGTCAGCACCTCGGTGTGGCGCACCCGCCAGGTGCAGGGCCTCGACGGCGGTGAGGTGCGCGCGGCGCCGGTCGGCGGGGGGCGGTGGGTGCTCACCGCCGAGGGCCTGCCCACCCTCTACGGCGCCCGCACCGCCGGCCGGTCCCGCCGCGGTCCCCGCGAACGGGGGTGATGCGGGCGCGGCTGGTGCGGGTAGGACACGGGGCACGCGAGAATGGCGTCGACGCGCACCCGAGGTGCGCCCGAGGCACGGAGGCGAGATGGCCAAGCGCAAGGAGAAGCACGCCCACCTGGTGGAGCCCACCTGGGGGCAGTCGGAGAACGAGGGGCCGCCGGTGACCGAGCTGGTCAGCGAGCTGGCCGGCGGGCTCTCGCCCTTCGGTGAGGACCACAGCTTCCCGCTGCCGCCCGAGCGGCTGCGCTACGCGCACCCCACCGACAAGCCCAACCGGGCAGGTGTCCAGCTCCCCGAGAACCGCCGGCGATGAGCGCGCCCGCGCTGCCGTCCTACGCGAGCGGCACCTCGACCGTCCCCCTCCTCGGGGACACGATCGGTGCGGACCTGGACCGGACGGCGGCGCGGGTGGGTGACCACGAGGCGCTCGTCGAGTGCGCGACCGGTCGCCGCTGGACCTACCCCGAGCTGGTCGCCGACGTCGACGCCTGCGCCCTCGGCCTGGACGCCCTCGGCGTGCAGAAGGGCGACCGGGTCGGCATCTGGGCGCCCAACTGCGCCGAGTGGGTCTTCGTCCAGTACGGCACCGCCAAGCTCGGCGCCGTCCTGGTCAACATCAACCCCGCCTACCGCACGCACGAGCTGGCCTACGTGCTGCAGCAGGCCGGCATCTCGGTGCTGGTGGCCGCGCCGGCCTTCAAGACCAGCGACTACCGGGCGATGGTGGCCGAGGTCCGCGAGCAGTGCCCCGAGCTGCGCGAGGTCGTGTTCCTGGGCGACCCGGAGTGGGAGCGGCTGATGGCGACCGGCCGGGCCGCCGACCGGGGCCTGTTGGCCGAGCGGGCCGCCGAGCTCTCGGCCGACGACCCGATCAACATCCAGTACACGTCGGGCACCACCGGCTTCCCCAAGGGCGCCACGCTCAGCCACCACAACCTGCTCAACAACGGCTTCTTCGTGGGCGAGGGCTGCGGCTACACCGAGGCCGACCGGGTCTGCATCCCGGTGCCCTACTACCACTGCTTCGGCATGGGGATGGGCAACCTCGGCGCCACCAGCCACGGCGCCACGATGGTCATCCCCGCGCCGGCGTTCGACCCCGCCGCCACCCTGCAGGCGGTGCAGGACGAGCGGTGCACCTCCCTCTACGGCGTCCCCACGATGTTCATCGCCGAGCTCGCCCTGCCCGACTTCGGCACCTACGACCTCTCCAGCCTGCGCACCGGGATCATGGCCGGCTCGCCGTGCCCGGTGGAGGTGATGAAGCGGGTGGTCGCCGAGATGGGCATGACCGAGGTGACCATCTGCTACGGCATGACCGAGACCTCCCCGGTGTCCACCCAGACCGGTGCCGACGACGACCTCGACCGGCGCACCTCGACCGTCGGGCGGGTGCACCCGCACCTGGAGGTCAAGGTGGTCGACCCCGAGACCGGCCGCACCGTGCCGCGCGGGACGCCGGGGGAGTTCTGCACCCGCGGCTACTCGGTGATGCTCGGCTACTGGCAGCAGCCGGACAAGACCGCCGAGGTCATCGACGCCGCCCGGTGGATGCACACCGGCGACCTCGCGGTGATGGACGACGAGGGCTACCTCAACATCGTCGGCCGGATCAAGGACATGGTGATCCGCGGCGGGGAGAACGTGTACCCACGCGAGGTGGAGGAGTTCCTCTACACCCACCCCGACGTCGTCGACGCGCAGGTGATCGGCGTCCCCGACGAGCGGTTCGGCGAGGAGCTCATGGTCTGGGTGCGGCTGCGCGAGGGCGCCGAACCGCTCACCGCCGAGGCGCTGCGGGAGTTCTGCGCCGGCAAGCTGGCCCACTACAAGGTCCCGCGCTACGTCAAGATCGTCGACGGGTTCCCGATGACGGTCACCGGCAAGGTGCGCAAGGTCGAGATGCGGGAGGTCTCGATCGAGGAGCTGGGCCTGCAGTCGGCCGCCGCCGTCCGCAACGCCTGAGGGCGGGCTCCCCTCAGGCAGGGCCGCAGGGCACCACGAGCGCCCGGTGGTCCGACAGCGGCAGCCGCGGCGCCTCGGCCTGCCCGGTGGCCACCAGCCGGCCGCGGGCCAGCACGTGGTCGAGCTGCCGGGTGGGCGCGTGGGCGGGGAAGGTGGCGCCCGCGGCCAGGGGCCGCAGCCCGCTGACCCGGGTGGCCTGCCGCGGCTCCATGTTGAGGTCGCCGAGGAGCACCAGCGGCTCGCGGGTGCCGGTCAGCGCGCGCACCAGCCGGCGCAGCTGGAAGGAGTTCCAGCCCGGGATGAACGACAGGTGGGTGGCCGCGACGGTGAACTGGCCGTGCGGCCCGTCGAGGACGGCGGCCACGGCCACCCGCGGCTCGTCGCCGACCAGCTTGGGCGCCCGGGCGCCGCGGAACCACACCGGCACGCGCCGGTTGAGCGCCGGGAGCCGCACCACCCGCCAGGACACGACCGGGAACCGCGACAGCAGCGCGATGCCGTAGCTGGCCGAGCCCGGCTGCTCGTCACCGGTGGCGGCCATCCAGGTGCCGCCGGGCGTGCCCGCCAGCGCGGCGACGAACTGCGAGTCGACGGCGCCCATCGCCTCGGCGGCCACCGCGGTGAGGTCGGCGTTCATCGAGCGGGGCTGGTCGCGGTCGACCTCCTGCAGCCCCAGGACGTCGGCGTCCAGGGTCTTCACCGCGGCGGCCAGCCGGTCGACGTCGACCCGGTCGTCGACCGTCGAGCGCCCGTGCAGGATGTTGAAGGTCGCGATGCGCACGCCGTGCTGCGTGCCCCGGCCGGCCCGTCCCCACGCGTGCGTGGCGCGCCCGGTCGCGGGTAGCAGCCGGAGCGTGATGCCCGACGACCGCGACGAGATCCGCGACCTGCTCAAGCGCACCGCCGTGGCCCTCAAGGAGGGCGGCGTCCCGTTCGCCCTGTGCGGGGGGTACGCCGCGTGGGTGCGCGGCGCCCCCGAGCCCGACCACGACGCCGACTTCCTCGTCCCCTCCGCCGAGGCCGAGCGGGCGGTCAAGGTCCTCCACGACGCCGGCCTGCAGGTCGAGGACCCCGCCGAGGACTGGCTGACCAAGGTCGTCCAGGGCAACTCGTTCGTCGACGTGCTGTGGCGCACCTGCGGCCACCCGGTGGAGAGCGACCTCATCGAGCGCGCCGAGGTCAAGCCGGTGCTGTCGGTGCACATGCCCGTCCTGGCGGCCACCGACATCCTGACCACCAAGCTCATGGCGCTCGACGAGCACTACTGCGACTTCTCCCGGCTGCTGCCGGTGGCGCGGGCGCTGCGCGAGCAGGTCGACTGGGCCACCGTCCGGCGCGAGGTCACCGACAACGACTTCGCCGTCGTCTTCCTCGACCTGCTCGGCCGCCTCGGCGTCGTCGAGCCGCCGGTCAGCGACTGACCACCACCGCCGCGGCGGCCGCGGCGCTGAGCACCACGGCCGCGGTGGCCAGCGCGGCCGCGCGCGGTGCCGCCGCCGCCGCGCGGGCGAGCGCGCGGGCCCGCCGCGGTGCGAGCAGGCCGAGGACGGCCAGCCCGGCCAGCGCCACGACGGCCGCCAGCGCACCGGGCAGCACCCGGCCCGACAGCGCCGCCCGGTGGGCCAGCAGCGCGGCCACACCCAGCAGTCCGAGGCCGGTGCGCTGCCAGGACAGCGCGGTGCGCTCCGGCTGGGTCTCGGCCCCGCTCACCGGCCGGCCCCGCTCACCGGCCGGCCCGCTCACCGGCCGGCCACGTCGAGGACGAGCAGCACGGCGACCAGCAGCACGACCACGGTGAGCGCCGCCACCAGCCCGGTCACCGTCCGGGCGGCGGGCAGCGGCCGGTCGGCGGCGATCGCCCGCTCGTTGCGCCGCCACCGGGCGTGGCCGGCCAGCGCGGTCCCCAGGCCGGTCGCCACGAGCGCCAGGCCCACCGCGCCGCCGCCCCAGGGGACGCCCAGCCGCGGCACGTAGGAGGCCACCGCCACCCCGCCGGCGACCAGCGCCAGGCCGGTGCGCAGCCAGGCGAGCAGGGTCCGCTCGTTGGCGAGGGTGAACCGGTAGTCCGGGTGCCCGGGCCCGTCGCTCACGGGACCGATCCTCCCCGAAAGCGCTCCACCGGGATCCCGGCGGTGGCTAACCTGGGCCCGGACAGCGGCCGAGGCTGCCGCACCCGTCCCCTGGCCCAGCGCCGGGGCCACCCACGGACGACGACTGAGGGATCAACGTGCCCAGCGGCAAGGTCAAGTGGTTCAACCCCGAGAAGGGCTTCGGCTTCCTCTCGCGCGAGGACGGCCCCGACGTCTTCGTGCACAAGGACGCCCTGCCGTCGGGCACCACCGAGCTCAAGCCGGGTCAGCGGGTGGAGTTCGGCATCGTGGCCGGCCGCCGCGGCGACCAGGCGCTGCAGGTGCGCGTCCTGGACCCGCTGCCGTCGGTGGCGGCCAAGGTCGCCGCGCAGCACCGCAAGAAGCCCGACGAGCTGGTCCCCATCATCGAGGACCTCATCCGGCTGCTGGACGACGTCTCGAACACGCTGCACCGGGGCCGGCACCCCGACCGCGCCGAGTCGCGCAAGGTCGCGGCGGTGCTGCGGGCGGTGGCGGCCGACCTGGAGGCCTGAGGGGGTCAGCCGGCCGGGGTGACCGGGGCCGGTGACGGGGCCGGGGTCGGCGTCGGGGTCGGGGTCGGCGTCGGGGTCGGGGTCGGGCCGAGGTCGCCGCCGGCCCGCAGGAAGCCGATCGGCCAGGCGCCGGAGAGCACGCAGTCGTCGTGCTCGTCCTCGACCACCACCAGGTAGAAGGCCGGCGGGACGACGTCGGAGCTGTTGATCCCGTCGAACCGGGCCTGCCCGTCCTCGACGTCGACCTCGCCGAGCCGCTCCTCGAGCCCCTGGTCGTAGACCTGCACGCCCCAGCCGTTGTCGGCGACCTCCTGGGGCACGGTGAGGACGATCGCGGTGTCGGGGGAGACCTCGATCACCGGGGGCTCGACCTTGTAGCGCTGGCCCTCGCCGTCGCCGCAGTACTGGGTGGGCCGGGCGGCGACCTCCTGCGGCCCGGCCGTCACCGTCACCTCCGGCGGCCCGGACGACGCGGCCGATCCGCCGCAGCCGGCCAGCGCCGCCGTCAGCACGCCGGCCAGCAGGGCGCCGGTGCCCCTCGTCCTCACGGCCGGCCCTCCGGGACGGTGGGCGGGCCGGCCACGCGCACGGCGTCGGGCACGGTCGGGGCCGCCGGGTCGACCGGCGCCCAGCGCCGCCGGCGGGGCGTCCAGAGCGCGAGGCCGACGGCGAGCACGAGCAGCGCGGCGGCGACGGTGAAGCCCAGCCAGCCGATCGGGGGCAGCGCGATGCCGAGGGCCCCGCCGACCACCCAGGCCAGCTGCAGTGCCGTCTCCGAGCGGGCGAACGCCGAGGCCCGCAGCCCCTCGGGCACCTCGCGCTGGATGATCGCGTCGAGGGCCACCTTGCCCAGCGCGTTGGCGACCGCCGCGACACCGGCGACCGCGGCCGCCGTCGCCAGGCCGAAGAACACCGCCGCCAGCACGGTGACCGCCGCGGCGGCCCCGGCCGACCAGACGACCACCCGGTCGGGATCGGCGGCGTGCCAACGCGAGCCGATGCCGGTGCCCAGGATGCTGCCGGCCCCCGCCGCCCCGGCGATCGCGCCGAGGGCCAGCGTGGCCTCCCAGCCGTCGGTGACGGTGGCCTGCACGAGGAACGCCGAGAAGATCGTCAGGAACCCGCCGAGCCCGCGCAGGGCCGCGTTGGCCCGCAGCGCCAGGACGACGTGCGGGTCGACCAGGCGGCGCCGGCGGCCCGAGCGCGGCAGCGGGGCCGTGCCGAGCACGTCGGCCGGCTGCTCGCCGGTGGGGACGTCGACGTGCCGGGGGAGCCGGACGGCCATGACCCCGGTGACGGCGAAGACGGCGGCGGTGGCCCACAGCAGGGGCCCGAACCCGGCCAGCGCGGCCAGCCCGGCGCCGATGCCGCCGGCGACGGCCGCGGTGACCAGCCCGAACACCGACAGGCGGGCGTTGGCGGAGGTCAGCGACATGGCGCGCGGCAGCACCCGCGGGACCACCGCGGCGCGCAGCACGGTGTGCGCCTTGGACAGCACGAGGACGCCGAGCGCGGCCGGGTAGAGGACGACGTCGCCGACGTGGGCGGCCATCACCAGCGCCAGGGCCGCCCGACCGAGCGAGGCGGCGGCCAGCGCCCACCGGCGGCCGCGCTGGAGCCGGTCGAGCAGCGGGCCGAGGACCGGCGCCAGCACCGCGAACGGCGCCATCGTGACCAGCAGGTAGAGCGCCACGTTGCCGCGCTGGGCGTCGGTGGTGGCGGTGAAGAACAGCGTGCCGGCCAGGGAGACGGCGATCATCGCGTCCCCGGCCATGTGCAGGGCGTTGACCCACAGCAGGTGGGTCAGGCCGCTCTCCGCGGCCCCGTCGGCCCGGCCGGCCGCCCGCACGCGGGCGACGGCGGCGCCGGTGAGCTCGCGGGTGCGCGCGACGGCGACCCGGGTGACCGTCGTCCTGGGCGCCGGGTGCGCGGGCGGCGGCTGGTGCGGGGGCTGGTGCGGCGGCGGGGCCGGGGGAGCCGCGGCCATCGGCCGGGTGCCGGGCCCCGGCTCGGCGGTGGGCAGCTCCAGCGGGGTGGTGTCCACACGGTCGGGGGAGCCGTGGTCGGGGGAGCGGCGGTCCGGCGGCGCCGGCGCGGGGCGGCGGCGCAGCACTCCCCGGGAGGGCCCGGGCGGACGCGAGGACGGCACGGGCCCCATGGTGCCGCACCTCCCTGAGCAGGGGCCGGGACCGCGACGGGGGTCACGCTGGGGCCGGGGGACCCCGGGACCTCGGCGCGGGAGCGGCCATCGGCGACAATGGCGGCGTGCACCCCGACCCCGCCGACCGCGACGTGCTGACCGCGGCGGTCGACCTGGCCCGCGCAGCGGCCGAGGAGACCGCCGGTGACCCCGCCCTCGTCGGCGAGCACCTGGGCGCCACGCCCGAGCCCCTCGGTGACCCCGCCGAGGGCGTGCCGGCCGGCGCGCTCGGCCAGGTCCTCACCCACTCCTTCGCCAGCCGCCAGCCCGGCTACGTCGGGTGGCACTGGGCGGTCACCCTCGCCCGCGTCCCGGACGCCGACGAGGTCACCGTCGACGAGGTCGTGCTGCTGCCCGGCGACGCCGCGCTGCTGGCCCCGGCCTGGGTGCCCTGGCACGAGCGGCTGCGCCCCGGCGACCTGTCCGTCGGCGACGTCCTGCCCGCCACCGAGGACGACCCCCGCCTGGTGCCGTCCTACACCGCCGACGACGACGCCGCGGCCGACCCGGAGGCGCAGGCGCTGGCCACCGAGCTCGGGCTGGGCCGCGAGCGGGTGATGTCGCGCGAGGGGCGCAGCACCGCGGCCGCGCGCTGGCTGGCCGGTGAGTTCGGCCCCCGCGCGCCGATGGCCCGCCAGGCGCCCGGCCCGTGCGGCGCGTGCGGCTTCTTCCTGCCGCTGGCCGGCTCGCTGCGCGGCCTGCTCGGCGCCTGCGGCAACGAGTACTCCCCGGCCGACGGCCGCGTCGTCGCCGTCGACTACGGCTGCGGCGCGCACAGCCAGGCGACCCTCGCCGTCGGCGAGCCCGCCGAGGTCGTGACGTCGGCCCGCTACGACACCGCGGACTTCGACGTCCTCTAGCGGCCGCCCTCCTTCTGCCAGCGCATCAGGGCCAGCCCCAGCACGGCGAGGACGATCCCGGCCACGCAGGTCCAGGTCCACATCCGGTCCACCCGGTCCCCGAGCAGCAGCAGGACGACGAGCGCGACGGCCCACAGCCCGGTCCCGACGAGCACGACGCGGACGGTGTCGACGCGCAGCGGTGGAGGGGCCGGCTTGGTGGGGGCGGGCACGGACCGACCCTAGGCGCCCGGGCCGGCGACGCGCGCGGGGCCGCGACCGGCGTGTGGCACGCTGTCGCCGCTCACCGCCCGGCAGCCGAGGTCAGCAGGAGCCCCCATGCCCGAGAAGTCCCGCCCCTCCGGTGGCGCCGGCGCGGCCGGTGGCGTCCGCGCGGCCGGCCGCACCGGCGACACGCCCGCCGACGTCGCGGCCGGGTCGCCGCGTCCCCGTCGCAGCGAGGGTCCGAGGATCAGGCCGCGCAACGGCCTGGACCGGTACTTCTCCATCAGCGCGCGGCGCAGCACCGTGGGCCGCGAGGTGCGCGGCGGGGTGACCACCTTCTTCACGATGGCCTACATCGTGGTGCTCAACCCGATCATCCTGTCCGGCGCGGACGTCACCGGGGCGAGCCTGCCCTTCGGCGCCGTCGCCGCGGTCACCGCGCTGGTCGCCGGGGCCCTGACCATCCTCATGGGCGTCGTCGGCCGCTACCCGTTCGCACTGGCCACGGGCCTGGGCATCAACGCCGTCGTCGCCGTCTTCGCCGCCACCCAGTTGGCCTGGCCGGAGGTCATGGGCCTGATCGTGCTCGAGGGCCTGCTGATCACCGTGCTGGTGCTCACCGGGTTCCGGCGGGCGGTGTTCGAGGCCATCCCCCCGCAGCTGAAGACGGCGATCGCGGTCGGCATCGGCTTCTTCCTCACGATCATCGGCCTGGCCGACGCCGGGGTCATCCGCCCCGGGAACCCGCTGATCACCTTCGGCGTGGGCGGGCAGCTGGCCGGGTGGCCGCTGCTGGTCTTCGTCGTCGGGCTGCTGCTGACCGCCGTCCTCGTCGTCCGCCGGGTGCGGGGGGCGCTGCTCATCGGCATCGTCGTCTCGACCGTGCTGGCGATCGTCGTGGAGGCGATCGCCTCGGTCGGGCCGCGCACCGGCGCCGACGGCACCGAGGTCAACCCGCGCGGGTGGGCACTGCAGGTGCCCGGCCTGCCCGGCGACGTCGTCAGCGCCCCGGACCTCTCGCTGGTCGGGAGGTTCTCGCTCTTCGGCGGGTTCGAGCGGATCGGCGTCGTGGCCGCGCTGCTGATCGTCTTCTCCATCATGATCGCCGACTTCTTCGACACCGTGGGCACGGTCACCGCCGTCGGCGCCGAGGGCGACCTGCTCGACGAGCGCCGCAACCTGCCCGGCTCCCAGCCGGTGCTGCTGGTCGACTCGGTGGCCGCCGCCGCGGGCGGCGCGGCGAGCGTCTCGTCGAGCACGACCTACATCGAGAGCGCGGCCGGCGTGGCCGACGGCGCCCGCACCGGCCTGGCCAGCGTCGTCACCGGTGCGCTGTTCCTGCTGGCGATGTTCTTCACCCCGCTGGTGCAGATCGTGCCCTCGGAGGCGGCGGCGCCGGCGCTGGTGGTGGTCGGCGCGCTGATGATCAGCCAGATCCGCACCCTCGAGTGGGACGACATGTCCCTCGTCATCCCGGCGTTCCTCACCATCGCGCTCATGCCGTTCACCTACTCGATCACCAACGGCATCGGCGCCGGCGTGGTCAGCTACGTCCTGCTGCGGACGGCGGTCGGCCGCCGGCGCGAGGTGCACCCGCTGATGTGGGTGATCGCGGTCGCCTTCGTCGTCTACTTCGCCCTGGACCCGCTCCAGCAGCTGTTCTGAGCCCGGCTAAGGGTCGCGGTAGGGTGGGCGTCGTGACCCGGTCCACGCTGGACTCCGCGGCGCTCGCCCACGACCTGCGCCTGGCCGTCATGCGGTTCAGCCGGAGGCTGCGCAACCAGCGGGTCGACACCACGGTCACCCTCACCCACCTGGCCGCGCTCTCGACGCTCCAGCGGCACGGCGCGATGAGCCCGGGGGAGCTCGCGGCCCACGAGCGGGTGCAGCCGCCGTCGATGACCCGCGTCGTCGTCGCGCTCGAGCGGATGGGCCTGGTCACGCGCGACCCGCACCCGACCGACGGCCGCCAGGTGGTCATCGCCCTGACGCCGGCCGCGGAGAGCCTGCTCACCGAGGAGGCGCGGGCCCGGGAGGCCTGGCTGTCGGGGCGGCTGCACCGGCTCAGCCCCGAGCAGCGGGCGACCCTGCGGGAGGCCGCGGCGATCATGGAGGAACTCGTCGGTGGGTGACCCCGACGGCCGCTGAGACCACCCCCGGGACGAGCCCCGGCACGACCGCGCCCGCGCCGTCCGCCGCCCGGGGGTCCTTCCGCTCGCTGCGGGTGCACAACTTCCGGCTCTACGCCTCGGCCAACCTGGTCAGCCTGACCGGCACGTGGATGCAGCGCATCGGCCAGGACTGGCTGGTGCTGCAGCTCTCCGGTGACAGCGGTGTGGCCATCGGCCTCGTCACCGCACTGCAGTTCGGCCCGACCCTGCTGCTGAGCATGTACGGCGGGGTGCTCGCCGACCGCTACGACAAGCGGCGCGTCCTCGTCGTCACCCAGGTGCTCATGGGCCTGCTCGCCCTGCTCCTCGGCACCCTGGTGGCCACCGGCGCCATCGCGCTCTGGCACGTGTTCGTCCTGGCCGGCGCCCTGGGGTCGGTCACCGCGATCGACGCGCCGGTGCGCCAGGCCTTCGTCTCGGAGATGGTCGGCGGCGACCTGCTCGCCAACGCCGTCGGGCTGAACTCGACGATCTTCAACGGCGCCCGGCTGATCGGCCCGTCGCTGGCCGGGCTGCTCATCGGCGCCTCCGGCGGCGACACCGCGCCGGCCTTCTTCGTCAACGCGGCGAGCTTCGTCGTCACCATCGGGGCGCTGTCGCTCATGCGGCCGGGGGAGCTGCGGCGCAGCGCGCCGGTGGCGCGCGGCCGCGGCCAGCTCCGGGCGGGATTGGCCTACACCTGGTCGCACCCGGACCTGGTGCTGGCGATGGTGCTGGCCTTCGTCATCGGCACCTTCGGGTTCAACTACCAGGTCACCATCGCGCTCATGGCCCGCGAGGTCTTCGACCTGGGCGCCGAGGCCTTCGGGCTGCTGTCGACGACGTTCGCGGTCGGCTCGCTCACCGGCGCGTTCCTGTCCACCCGGCGCAGCGTCCGGCCGCGGCAGCGCTTCCTCGTCGGGTCCGCCGTCGTCTTCGGGCTGCTGACCGTCGCCTGCGGGCTGGCGCCCGGGTACGTGGCCTTCGCCGTCCTGCTGGTCCCCGCCGGCGCGGCCGCGCTGGTGTTCAGCGTGGCCAACAACAGCTTCGTGCAGCTGGGCGCCGACCCGCAGATGCGCGGGCGGGTGATGGCGCTGTACTTCATGTGCTTCATGGGCGGCACGCCGCTCGGGGCGCCGCTCATCGGCTGGGTGTCCGAGCACCTCGGGGCGCCGTGGGGCCTCATCCTCGGCGGGCTGGTCGTCGTGGTGGCCGGACTGGGCACCGGGCTGGTCCTGGCCCGCCGTCGTCGCGCGCCGGTGGCGGCCTGAGCAGGCCACCTGGCGGGCGGCGACCGCCCGACGTACCGTCGCGGCCACCGTCCCCCGTGGCTCGACGGAGCGCCATGACCGAGGCCCTGCTGTCCCTCGCCGCCGTCACCGGCATGCTGGTCGGCAGCTTCGCCGCGCTCGGCGCGGCCTTCAAGCTGTTCTCCGGCCAGCTGCGGCTCGACCTGCGCGCCCGCCGCACCGCCCGCCGCCGGGCGTTGGGCCTCGAGCAGCCGCCCGCGCCGGTGCACCGCCCGGTGGAGCAGGTCGCCGCCGACCTGCGCCGGCTGGCCCGCCAGCTCGACCGGGTGCCGGCGGGCTCTCCGGCGCAGCGCCGGCGCGGCTTCCAGGCGGCCTACGACGACGTGCTCACCGAGGCGGCCGGGCAGTTCGACGTCCCGCACGCGCTGGCCACCCTGCCGCCGGGGCTGGCCCGCGACGTCGAACGGCTGCGGCTGGAGACCGCGCTGGCCGAGGCCGGCCTCGTGGTGCGCTGAGCGAGCCCGCGGCACCGCTGCGGTTGTTCGTGTCCGTGACGCCCCCCGCGCCGGCGCGGGCGCACCTCGCCGCGGCCCTCGCTCCGCTGCGGGACGTCCCGGGCGCGCCGCGCTGGGGCGACCCCGCCCGCTGGCACCTGACCCTGCTGTTCCTCGGTGCGGTCCCGCCCGCCCGGCTGACCGACCTCACCGCCGCCGTCGGGGCCGCGGTCGCCGGCACGCCCGCGGCGACGCTCCGGCTGGCCGGCGCCGGCCGGTTCGGCTCCCGGCGCCGGCCCGCCGTCTGCTGGGCCGGCCTCGACGGCGACGTCGCCGTCCTCACCGCGCTGGCGGGCCGGCTGGCCGCCGGCGCCCGCGGACTCGGCCTGCCGGTCGAGGACCGCCCGTTCCGCCCGCACCTGACGGTGGGCCGCTGGCTCCCGCGCCGGCCCGCCGACGGCGACCTGCCCGACCGGCTGACCGGCTACCGCGGGCCGGACTGGCCGCTCGCCGGGGTCGCGCTCGTGCGCAGCACCGCCGGCCGGCACGAGGTGCAGACCACCTGGACCCTGCCGTGAGTCACCCCGTCGTGGGCTACCACGCGTACTCCTCGGGCGCGGTGCGGTAGCCGGGGAAGACCTCGTCGAGGCGGTCGAGCTGGGCCTGCTCGAGTCGCACGTCCAGGGCGCGCAGCGAGCCCTCGAACTGCTCCACGGTGCGCGGGCCGACGATCGGCGCGGTGACGCCCGGCCGGTGCAGCAGCCAGGCCAGGCCCACGTCTGCCGGGGCCAGGCCCCACTCGCGGCAGGCGTCCTCGTAGGCCTGCAGGGCCGGGCGGTGCCGCTCGATGCGCTCCCGGTTGCGCTCGGCGTGCCGCCGGTCGCCCTCCTGGTCGCCCAGGACGCCGGCCAGCAGGCCCTGGGCCAGCGGGCTCCACGGGATGACCCCGATGCCGTAGTGCCGGGCGGCCGGCAGCACCTCGAGCTCCACGTGCCGGGTGAGCAGGTTGTAGTGCGACTGCTCGCTGACCAGCCCGAGGAACCGGCGGCGGGCGGCGGCCTCGTTGGCCGCGGCGAGCTGCCATGCCGCGTGGTTCGACGACCCGACGTAGAGCACCTTGCCCTGGGCGACGAGCGTCTCGCAGGCCTGCCAGATCTCGTCCCACGGCGTGGCGAGGTCGACGTGGTGGAACTGGTAGAGGTCGATCCAGTCGGTCTGCATCCGGCGCAGCGACGCCTCGGCCGAGCGCACGAGGTTGCGGGCGGACAGGAACGTGTCGTTGGGCCAGTCGGACATGCCGCCGTAGACCTTGGTGGCCAGCACCGTGCGCTCGCGGCGGCCCCCGCCCTGGGCGAACCAGGTGCCGAGCACCTCCTCGGTGCGCCCCCTGCCGGCCTCGAAGCCGTAGACGTTGGCGGTGTCGAAGAAGTTGACGCCCGCGGCGTGCGCCCGGTCCATGACCGCGTGCGCCTCGGGCTCCTCCGTCCGCCACCCGAAGTTCATCGTGCCGAGGCAGAGCCGGGAGACCGACAGGCCGCTGCGTCCGAGGTGCGTGTACTCCACGTCCAGTCACCCTGGCACCCTGGCGGCCGTGCCGCAGACCGACGCCGAGCTCTCCGCCTTCGACCGGGCCACCGCCGTCGCCCGCACCGAGGGCGGCGGGTTCCGCGCCGAGCTGGACCCGGCCTGGGACGTCGGCGGCGCGGTGCTCAACGGGGGTTACCTGCTCGGGGTCGTCGCGCGGGCGGCGCTGCTCGACAGCCCGCACCCGCACCCGGTGGCGCTCTCGGCGAGCTACCTGCGGGCCACGGCCGGCGGGCCGGCCGACCTCACCGTGACCCCGGGGCCCGCCGGGCGCACCCTGGCGCACGCCTCGGTCCTGCTGGCCGGCGCGGCCGGCCCCTCGCTCGCCGTCCAGGTGACGACGGCGACCCTCGGCAGCGCCCCGGCCGACTACTCGGTCAACCCGGCTCCCTCGCTGCCCGGGCCCGACGAGTGCGTGGCCACCCGGACCAGCGAGGGCGGCCCCGCCGTCGGGCTGGCCCGGCAGATCGACACCCGGCTGGACCCGGCGACGGCCGGCTGGGTGGTCGGCCGCCCGTCGGACCGGCGGGTGCTGCGGGCCTGGATCCGGCTGGCCGACGGCCGCGAGCCCGACCCGCTGGCGCTGCTGCTGTTCGCCGACGCGCTGCCCCCGACCGCCTTCGCCGTCGGGAAGTCCGGCTGGGCGCCCACCGTGCAGCTGCAGGTGCTCGTCCGCGCGCTGCCGGCGCCGGGCTGGTGCCTGGTCGAGTCGCGCTCGACGGAGGTGACCGGCGGCTGGTCGGACGAGGAGTGCCGGATCTGGGACTCCGCCGGCCGGCTGGTCGCGCAGGGCCGCCAGCTGGCCCGGGTGGCGCGCTAGCGGCTCCCGGGCAGGACGACGTCGCCGGTGAGGTAGCGCTGCACGGTCGGCCCCAGCGCCGCGACCAGCTCGGCCGGCGGCGCGGAGGCGATGGGCTCCAGCCGCAGCACGTAGCGGGTCATGACCACGCCGATGAGCTGGGAGGCCACCAGCGCGCCGCGGGCCTGCGCCTCGGCCGGCGGCAGGTCCAGCGTCCCGACCACCCGGCGCAGCACCTGGGAGACGAGGAACTCGCGCAGCAGCCGCGCCGTCCACTCGTTGCCCACCGCCGAGCGGACCAGCGCGAGGCCGGCCGGGCGCACCGGGCCGTCCCACACCCGCAGCAGCAGCCGGACGACGTTCTCCCCGAGCTGCTCACGGCCGCCGGCCAGCGCCTCCGACAGGAACTCCGCGGGGTCGGCCGGCGCCTCGATCGCGGCGAGGAACAGCTTGTCCTTGGTGCCGAAGTAGTGGTGCACCAGGGCCGGGTCGACACCCGCCGCGGTGGCGATGGCCCGGATGGTGGCACCGTCGAAGCCGCGCTCGGCGAAGGCGGTGCGGGCCGCGGCCAGCACCGCCTCGCGGGTGTCGGGGTTGCCGGGCCGCCGTCCCGGGCGCCGTGCTGCCGTCAGCTGGTCCTCCTCCGCAGGGTCGCCGCCGCCAGGGCGAGGGCGAGGACGGCCGCGCCGGCCACGATGCCGACGTCGGCCCACATCGTGCCCGTCCCGGCGGCCGACCGCCCGACCTCCTGCAGGGCCTCCACGGCGTAGGTCAGCGGCAGCACGTCGCTGATCGCCTGCAGCCAGCCGGCCATCTGCTCACGGGGCACCAGCAGCCCGCACAGGAAGAACTGCGGCAGGACGACGACCGGCATGAACTGCACCGCCTGGAACTCGCTGCGGGCGAAGGCACTGGCCAGCAGCCCGAGCGCCACCCCCAGGACGGCGTCGACGACGGCGATGAGCACGACCAGCCACACCGACCCGGCGATCTGCAGGTCGTAGACCGTCGTCGCCACGCTCACCGTCACGACCGCCTGCACCGCCGCGGCCACCCCGAACGCGGCGCCGTAGCCGAGCAGCAGGTCCAGCCGGGACAGCGGCGTGGTGAGCAGCCGTTCGAGCGTGCCGGAGGTGCGCTCGCGCAGCATCGCGATGCTGGTCACCAGGAACATCACCACGAACGGGAAGATCCCCAGCATCGTCAGCCCGACCCGGTCGAAGACGCCGGGCTGCCCGGGCGGGCTCGGCACGTCCTCCCAGACCAGGTAGAGCAGCCCCAGCAGCAGGCTGGGCAGCAGCACCATCATCGCGATGGTGCGGCGGTCGTGCCGCAGCTGGCGCAGCACCCGCGCGGTGGTCGCCGTCGTCAGCCGGGGGCTCAGGACGGCGGTCGGAGCGCTCACGCCGCCACCTCCTGCTGGGCCCGCACCAGGCGGAGGAAGGACTCCTCGAGGTCGTCGGTGCCCGACTCGGCGCGCAGCCGGGCGGGCGTGGAGTCGGCCAGCAGGCGGCCCTCCCGCAGCAGCAGCAGCCGGTCGCAGCGGCCGGCCTCGTCCATCACGTGGCTGGAGACCACCAGGGTGACGCCGGTCGCGGCGAGGGCGTGGAACCGCTCCCACAGCTCGACCCGCAGCACCGGGTCCAGGCCAACGGTGGGCTCGTCGAGGACGAGCAGCTCGGGCTCGCCCACCAGCGCGCAGGCCAGGGACGCCCGGCCGCGCTGGCCGCCGGAGAGGTCGGCGACCAGCTGCCCGGCGGCGTCGGTCAGGCCGACGGCGGCGAGCGCGTCGTCGGCCGCGCGGGCGTCGCGCCCGTACAGCGCGGCGAAGTGCCGGGCGTTCTCCCGCACGGTGAGGTCGGGGTAGACGCTGGGCGCCTGGGTCACGTACCCGACCCGGCTGCGCAGGCCGGGGCTGCCGGCCGGCTCGCCGAGCACGGTGACCGTGCCCGAGCGGATCCGCTGCACGCCGACCAGGGCGCGCAGCAGCGTGGTCTTCCCGCTGCCGCTGGGGCCGAGCAGGCCGGTGACCCGGCCCGCGGGCACGGCGCAGGACAGCCCGGGGAGCACTCGTCGGCGCCCGCGGTCGACGACCAGGTCGGTGACGGTGACGGCGTCGGTCATGGCGACCTCCCGGAGACGGAACTCAACGCCTGATGAACTCAACGCTAGATGAGTTTCCGCGGGCAGGTCAACACCCCCGGCCGTGCCGGGAGGAGGTCAGCGCGCGCGGCGGCGGGCGGCGGCGTCGAGGAGCGCGATGAGCAGCGCGGGGACCACGCACCACAGGCCGAGGACGACGAGGGCGCGGGCCACGCCGTCGCCCTCGAAGTAGGTGACCCCGCGCAGCGCCCGGACGGCGACACCCGGCGGCAGGATCCCGGCCAGCGGCTCCAGCCACCCCGGCAGGTACTCGGCCGGGAGGTTGCCGGTGCTGGTCGCGTTGCCGAGGATCAGCAGCCCGACCGAGGTGACGAAGGTGCCGGCCGCGCCCAGCAGCCGCAGCACCAGCGCCGCCGTCGCGGCCACCGAGAGGGCCAGCAGCGCGACCAGGCCGGCGACGGTCCAGAACCCGGCCGGCACCGACGCGAAGGCGACCTCGCCGAGCAGTGAGGCGCTGATCCCGGAGGCGCCGGCGAACAGCAGCGCGCTGAGCGTCCGCTTGCCCAGCCCGAGCTGCGGCGCGGCCTGGTAGGTGGTGATGCCGAACAGGAAGCCGCCGAGCACCACGCCGAAGGCGGTGTAGAAGATCGCCAGGCCGCGGGTGTCGCCGGCGGCCAGCGGGACCAGGTCGCGCACCTGCAGCTGCCCGCCGGCCTGCTGCGCCACCGGGCCGAACGCCTGGGTGAGCGTCTGGGTCACGCCCTGGCCGTGCGCGCCGGCCACGAGCAGCTGCGGCCCCGGGCCGCCGAGGACGAGCGCGCCGTAGACGTCGGTGCGCCGGACGGCCTCCTCCGCCTCCGCGGCGCCGTCCAGCGGGACGACGGTGAAGGCGCCCGGCTGCGCCCGGTCGAGCGCGTCGCGGACCTGCTGCACCTGCGGCGCGGGCGCGGCGACGCCGACGGCCAGCCCGTGCGGCTCGGGCGTGGAGAAGGCGGCGAGGAACACCGCGACGAAGGCCGTGCCCACGGCGACGGCGATGAACGCCGGCAGCAGGATGGTGCGCAGCCCGGCCTTCGGCCGCGAGCCGTCGGACCGCTCGGTCTCGGCCGCCTCGTCCGGCGGGCCCGGGGGAGGCGCGAGGCCACCGGGCATCAGCGGCTCCCCGGCCGTGCGCCGAGCTGCGCGGCCAGTGCCGTGCCCAGCAGGTGGCCGGAGGTCCAGGCGCTCTCCACCTTCGACGGCGCCCGCCATCCGTCGCCGCACACCCCGATGCCCTCGACCAGGGCGAAGGGCTCCTCGCGCGGCTCCACCGGCCGGGCGTACGTCCAGCGGTGCACGTGCGTCCAGGCCGGCGGGACGCCGACGCCGAGCACCCGCCGCACCGCCGCGGCCACGGCCGGAGCGGCGGCGTCGGGGTCCTGGAGGTGCGCGGCGGCCGTCGCGCCGGTGGTGTGCGCGACGAGGACGGGCGCGCCGTCGCCACGCCGGTCGCCGTCGTCGGCGATCCACTCGACCACCGGGTCGTCGTGCACGAACGCGCCGTGCAGGTCGGCCGGCCACCGGCGCTCGTCCCAGCCGAGGACGACGGCCAGGCTGGGCTGCCACTCCCGCTCGCCGAGCAGCCGCCCGGCGAGGTCGCCGGGCAGCAGGCGGCGGGCCTGCGGGTCGGGGAGGGCCAGGACGGCGGCGGGCACCTCCTCGCCGTCGACGCGGGGACCGGGCTCCACCCGCTCGACGGCGTGCTCCTGCGCCAGGTCCAGGCCGGTGGCGAGGTCGACGACCAGCGAGCGGAGACCGCCGGGGGCGGCGTAGCGCACCGGCCCGCTGGTGGTGCGCTCGACGCCGTCCGGGCCGGCGACCGCGAAGGTGTCGGTCCAGGGGCGGGCCAGCCCGCGGGCGACCCAGTCCGCGACGACGTCGGCGAACGGCGAGCCGTCGGCGGCGGTCAGGTAGGAGGCGCCGGTGTCGGTGACCCGGCCGGACAGGGTGCGGGAGGCCATCCGGCCCCCGGGACGGCGGCCGCGGTCGAGGACGCGCACCGGCACCCCGGCCGCGGCCAGGGCCCGGGCGCAGGCGACGCCGGCGATCCCGGCACCGACGACAGTCGTGTTGGGCACCACTGGATCCTGCGGGCAGACCGCCGACGGCGCTCGGGGAGGATCGAGGCGTGCCCGCCGTCCCGATCACCGACCCGGCCGACGAGCGCGTGGCCGACTTCCGCGACCTGCACGCCGGCGACCGGCCGGCCGGCCGGCCGCGGGGGACCGGTCCGGTGGTCGTCGAGGGCGTGCCGGCGGTGCAGCGGCTGCTCGCCTCGCCGTACCGCGTGCGCGCGGTGCTCGGCGTCCCCGGCCGGCTGGCGGAGCTGGACCTGCCCGCGGGCGTGGCCGCCTACGAGATGGACAAGTGGGCGCTGTCGGAGCTCATCGGGTTCCGGCTCACCCGCGGGGTGCTCGCCTCGGCCGACCGCCGCCCGCCGGCCGACGTCGACGCGCTGCTCGCCGGCCCCGACCCGGCCGCCCCCCGGCGCCTGACGGTCCTCGAGGCGCTCAACGACGCGGAGAACCTCGGCTCGATCGCACGCTCGGCGGTGGCGCTCGGCGTCGACGGGCTGCTGCTGGACCCGCGCTGCGCCGACCCGCTCTACCGGCGGGCGGTGCGGGTCTCCATGGGCCACGTGCTGGCGCTGCCCTTCGCCGTCCTGCCCGACTGGCCGGGCGGGCTGGCGCGGTTGCACGACGCCGGGTACCTCACGGTGGCCCTCACACCCGCACCCGACGCGGTCGACCTGGCCGCGGTGGACCCGCGGGCGCACCCGCGGACCGCGGTCCTGCTGGGCGCCGAGGGGCCGGGCCTCACACCCGAGGCGCAGGCGGCGGCGCGGGTGCGGGCCCGGATCCCCATGCGGGACGGCGTCGACTCCCTCGGGGTGGCCGCCGCCGCGGCCGTCGCCTTCGCCACCCTCCGGTGAGGGGGACGGCCCCTGTCGTGCTGGACGGCCCCCGTGCAGGGCCCCGCGGTGAGCGCGCGAGCCGTGGGGGGCACGGCGGTCCTGCCGCCGTCTCAGGGGTTGCGCAGCGACCAGCGGGCGAGGATGGCGCGGGCCTCCTCGGCGCGGCTGGGGTCGCACATCACGTCGTAGCGGCTCGCGGTGATCTGCGAGGTGCTGGTGAAGTCGCGCTGCCCGCGGGTGGCGGCGTACCCCATCGCCCCGAACAGCGCCCCGAACAGGAGACCGATCAGCAGGCCGGTCAGCACCGAGCTGATCCAGCTGGTGCCGCTCGGGGCGAAGATCCCCAGCAGCAGGCCGACGAACAGACCCCACCAGGCACCGCTGGCGGCGCCCGCGGCGATCGCCCGGCCCCAGGTCAGCCGGCCGAGGACCCGCTCGACCATCTTGAGGTCCGAGCCGATGATCGTGACGTTCTCGACCGGGAACCGCTCGTCGGACAGGTGGTCCACCGCCGCCTGCGCCTGCTGGTAGCTGTCGTAGGACCCGACCTGGACGCCGCCCAGCGGCATCGACACCGACATCGACATGTCTCGTACTCCTCACACGCGTGCTGCTGCCCTGTGCTGGGCGTTCGCGACGAGGGATACCCCGGCCGATCGGTTGGACACGTCCGGTCGGTCACACCGGGCGGTCAGTGGTTGCGGCGGACCCCGAAGACGATGTCCTCCCACGCCGGGACGCGGGCGCGCGGGTCCTCGTCCTCGCCGTCGGTCTCACCGGTGCGCAGGACGACGGTGTCGTGCTCGGAGACGTCCTCGTCGTCGGGGGCGTCAGGGGCGTCGGCGCGGCGGTCGGCAGGGCCGCCGCGCGGCGGCTCGGCGGCCGGCGCGGTCCGCTCGGGGGCCCGGTCCTGGGGAGCCGCGCTGCGGTGCACCGGCAGGGCCGGCCGCTCGGGCGGGACCCCGGGGACGACGCGCACCAGCCGGGTGCCCTCGGCGAAGTCACGGGTGGCGGCGTCGAGCGGGCTGACCGCGCGGGCCCCGAGGTCGTAGACCCACTGCGTGGTGCCCTCCTTGGCGCCGGCCTGCCACGCGGCGGTGACCACCCAGGTGCCGTCGTCGGAGCGGGCGGCGTCCCAGCGGACGGCGTCGAGGTCGGCGCCCAGCAGCCGCAGCCGCTCGGACAGGAACTGCTGCAGCGGCACGCTCGGGGTGCCCTCGGACAGCCGCACCCGCGCCTCCCGGGCCTGGTCGGCGACGCGCTCGCGCTCCTGCAGCACCGGGTGGGCGAAGCGCATGATCCGCTCGACCCGGGTGCCGGAGGCCTCGGCCACCTGCTCGGGCGTCTCACCGGCGCGGATGCGCTGCTGGATCACCCGCGGCGACAGCGCGCTGTCGACCTCGATCTGGCCGAGCCGCCGGGTGTCTCCCCGGGCGGCGGCGCGGACCCGGTCGTCGATCCGCAGCTCGAAGCGCTCCTCGTCGCCGTCGGCACCGTCGAGGGCGAGGACGAGGCTGCGGCCGTCCTCGGACAGGGCCACGAGGCGCAACGGGCGCACGGTGACCTCCTCGGACGCAGGGCGGCGGACGGGACGGCCCGGGGGACACCGGACCACGCGTGAGGCTATCCGCGTGCACGGGGGCCGCGCCGCAGGTTCGCGGCGTGGCGTGCGCGGAGATCGCCGCCGCAGGGCCCGGAGCGGCACCCCCGGCCGGCCGGCGGGCCCGTCCTAGACTCGGCGTCCATGCTGACCGGTCCCCGGGACGACGCCGGCCTCGTCCGCGACGACACCCGCGACGACGTCGAGCCCAACGAGCGCTTCCTGCCCTCCCCGGTCGACGCGGGTCAGAAGCGCCTGCCCATCGACATGGACTACGTGCAGCGCGTGATGGTGGAGCTGCTCACCATCCCGAGCCCCTCGGGCCGCACCGACCACGTGATGCAGCTCATCGGCGGCGAGCTGCGCGACCTCGGCCTGGAGTTCGAGGTCACCCGCCGGGGGGCGCTGATCGCCGAGCTGCCCAGCGGGGCGCCGGGCGCCGACCGGACCGTGGTCGTGCACGCCGACACGATCGGCTGCATGGTCAGCCAGCTCAAGGACAACGGCCGGCTGGCGATCGTCCCGGTGGGCACGCACAGCGCCCGCTTCGCCGAGGGCGCGCGGGTGACGGTCTTCAGCGACGACGTCTCCGGCGACTACTGGCACACCGGCACGATCCTGCCCATCAAGGCCAGCGGGCACCGCTTCGGCGACGAGGTCGACGAGCAGGGCGTGGGCTGGGACCACGTCGAGGTGCGCGTCGACGAGGTCGTGCACGACCGCGCCGACCTCGAGCGCCGCGGGATCCAGGTGGGCGACTTCGTCGCGATCGACGCGCAGCCGGTGATCACCGCCAGCGGGTTCGTCAACTCCCGGCACCTCGACGACAAGGCCGGCATCGCGGCCGCGCTGGGGGCGTTCAAGGCGATCGTCGACCACGGCGTCGAGGTGCCGGTGACCGCGCACCTGCTGGTGACCATCGCCGAGGAGGTGGGCCTGGGCGCCAGCCACGGCCTGGACGCCGACGTCGCCGAGCTGGTCTCCATCGACACGTCGGTGGTGGCGCCGGGGCAGGCGTCGTCGGAGCAGTGCGTCAACATCGCGATGCAGGACTCCACCGGGCCGTTCGACTACCACCTGACCCGGCACCTGATCGACCTGTGCCGGGTGCACGAGGTGCCGCACCGCCGCGACGTCTACAAGTACTACCGGTCCGACGCCGCCTCGGCGCTGGAGGCGGGCGCGAACACCCGCGCGGCGCTGGTCGGCTTCGGCATCGACGGCAGCCACGGCAACGAGCGGACCCACCTCGACGGCATCCGCAGCACCGCCGAGCTGATCGCGCTCTACCTGCAGACCGACCTCACGTTCCGCAGCTGGGACCGCCGCCCGACCGGTGACCTGAGCGACTTCCCCAGCCTGGCCGTCCAGCCCGCCGACGGCGAGCAGGCCCGGTGAAGGACCCCGCTGCCCCCCACGCCTCGCTGTCCCCCGCAAGCGGGAGGTACCCCCAGCCCGGCGCGGGCCCCTGCAGCGGGGCCGTCACAGGCGTTCGACGACGTGGTCGATGCAGGCGGTCAGCGCGCTGACGTCGTCGGGGTCGACGGCGGGGAACATGCCCACCCGCAGCTGGTTGCGGCCGAGCTTGCGGTAGGGCTCGACGTCGACGACGCCGTTGGCCCGCAGCGTCGCCGCCAGCGCCGCGGCGTCGATGGAGGCGTCGAAGTCGACGGTGCCCACCACCAGGCTGCGCTGCGCCGGGTCGGTCACGAACGGCGTCGCGTACGGCGACCTCTCCGCCCATCCGTAGAGCCGGCGGGCGGAGTCGGAGCTGCGCGCCACCGCGCCGGACAGGCCGCCCAGGCCGAGCATCCAGCGGACCTGGTCGGCGAGCAGGAACAGCGTCGCGACGGCGGGGGTGTTGTAGGTCTGGTCCTTCGCGGAGTTGTCGATCGCGATCGACAGGTCCAGGAAGCCGGGGACCCACCGCCCGGAGGCCTTGATCTCGGCCACCCGCTCCAGCGCCGTCGGGCTCATCAGCGCGATCCAGAGCCCGCCGTCGGAGGCGAAGGACTTCTGCGGCGCGAAGTAGTAGACGTCGGACTGCGCGACGTCGACGGGCAGGCCCCCGGCGCCGCTGGTCGCGTCGATCAGCACCAGGGCGTCGTCGTCGGCACCGTGCGGGCGCACGACCGGCGCCATGACGCCGGTCGAGGTCTCGTTGTGCGCCCACCCGTAGGCGTCGACGCCCGGCTGGCCCTTCGGCAGCGCGAGCGACCCCGGCTCCCCCTTGGCGACCACCGGCTCCTCGAGGAAGGGCGCCTCGGCGACCCCGGAGGCGAACTTGGCGGAGAACTCGCCGTAGGTGCCGTGGGCGCTGCGGCGCCGGATGAGCCCGAAGGTCGCGGCGTCCCAGAAGGCCGTCGTGCCGCCGTTGCCGAGCACCACCTCGTAGCCCTCGGGCAGGTCGAAGAGCTGGGCCAGGCCCTCGCGCACCTGCCGGACCAGCCCCTTGACCGGCGCCTGGCGGTGGGACGTCCCCATGATCCCGGCGCCGTCGGAGGCCAGCGCCTGCAGCGCCTCGGGGCGGACCTTCGACGGGCCGCACCCGAACCGGCCGTCGGCGGGCAGGAGGTCGGCGGGGATCTGGAGGGTCATGGCGCGGGAGTGCCTTCCGGTGCGGATCGTTCGGGGGAGCCGGCCGACGACGAACGGCCCGGGCCCGCGGCGGTCGCGGTCCCGGGCCGTCGTGCGGCCCCCTTCCTGGGTCCCGCCCCGAGCTCGCGGAGGGCGGGGAGGAAGGGGGTCCTTCGTCAGGCCGGGGCGGGCTCGTTGATGGCCTTGACCTGGATGCTGTCGAAGCCCTCGACCTCGTCGGGCTTGCGCGGGCCGGGGCCGATGTAGCGGGCCGACGGGCGCACGAGGCGGCCGGTCTCCTTCTGCTCCAGGATGTGCGCGCACCACCCGGCGGTGCGGGCACAGGTGAACATCGACGTGAACATGTGGCTCGGGACCTCGGCGAAGTCGAGCACGATCGCGGCCCAGAACTCGACGTTGGTCTCGATCGGGCGGTCGGGACGCCGCTCGCGCAGCTCCTGGAGCGCGGCCTGCTCCAGCGCGAGCGCGGCCTCGAAGCGCGGCGCGGCCAGTTCCTTGGCGGCCTTGCGCAGCACGCGGGCGCGCGGGTCCTCGGCCCGGTAGACCCGGTGGCCGAAGCCCATCAGCCGGTCGCCGCGGTCGAGCAGGTCCTTGACGTACCGCTCGGCGTCGCCGGACTGCTCGACGCCGTCGAGCATGTGGAGCACCCGGGAGGGGGCGCCGCCGTGCAGCGGGCCGGACATGGCGCCGATCGCGCCGGACAGCGAGGCGGCGACGTCGGCGCCGGTGGAGGCGATGACGCGGGCGGTGAACGTCGAGGCGTTCATGCCGTGCTCGGCGGCCGAGGTCCAGTAGGCGTCGACGGCGGCGACGTGCCGCGGGTCGGGCTCACCCCGCCAGCGCACCATGAACCGCTCGACGATCGTGGCGGCCTCGTCGATGCGCCGCTGCGGCACGGCCGGGATCCCGATGCCGCGCGCGGACTGCGCCACGTAGGACAGGGCCATGACGGCGGCCCGGGCGAGCTCCTCGCGGGCCTCGGCGGCGTCGATGTCCAGCAGCGGCCGGTAGCCCCAGATGGGGGTCAGCATCGCCAGCGCGGCCTGCACGTCGACGCGGACGTCGCCGGTGTGCACCGGGATGGGGAACGGCTCGGCCGGCGGCAGGCCCGGCCCGAACTTGCCGTCGACCAGCAGCGCCCAGACGTTGCCGAAGGTGATCTTGCCGACCAGGTCCTCGATGTCGACCCCGCGGTACCGGAGCGACCCACCGTCCTTGTCGGGCTCCGCGATGGTGGTCTCGAAGGCGATGACGCCCTCCAGGCCGGGTACGAAGTCGTCGGCCATGTCGCATGCTCCTCTGCGCGCGATCTCCGTGCGCGCACAGGTCATGGCGCACGACTGCAGAGCGAATCTAGGCCGTCCGCCCGATCGCGGCACAGGCGGGGCCGCCCCGTGGCGGTGGCCGCCCCGGCCCGCCGCGCGCCGCGGTGTCAGCATGGTCCGGTGCCCGATCTCTCCCGCATGCGCAGGGACTACGACCGCCCGGGCCTGCGCGAGGAGGACCTCGCGGCCTCGTGGCTCGAGCAGTTCGACCGCTGGTTCCGCGACGTCGTCGCCGCCGAGGTGCCCGACCCCAACGCGGTCGTCGTCGCCACCGCCGACGCCGACGGCGCCCCCGACGCGCGGATCGTCCTGCTCAAGGGCTACGACGAGGCCGGGTTCGTCTTCGGCACCAGCTACGCCTCGACCAAGGGCGCGCAGCTGGCGGCCAACCCCCGCGCGGCGCTGGTCTTCCCCTGGCACGCACTGCAGCGCCAGGTGCGGGTGACCGGCCGGGTCAAGCGGGTCGGCGACGCCGCCTCCGACGACCTGTGGGATCCCCGTCCGCGCGAGGCCCAGCTGGCCGCCGTCGCCTCGCTGCAGTCGACCGTCGTCGACTCGCGGGAGGAGCTGGAGTCGCGGGTGCGCCTGCTCGACGAGGAGACGGCGACCGAGAAGGTGCCGCGGCCCCCGACCTGGGGCGGCTACCGGGTGGTGCCCGAGAGCATCGAGTTCTGGCAGGGCGGCCCGGGCCGGCTGCACGACCGGCTGCGCTTCGTCCGGGACGACGAGGAGGGCGGCGGCTGGGTCCTGCAGCGGCTGGCGCCGTGACGGAGGACCCCGCCGCCCCCCTGGAGGGACCACGTCCCTCGCAGGCTCGGGGCGAGCCTCCGGACGCGGCCGCAGAGGCCCGGCGCGGGCCCCTGGGCCGGGGCCGCACCCGCCGCGGCTGGGCGATCGACACCAGCCCGCTGCGCGACCCCGGGTACCGCCGCCTCTTCTGGGGCGTGACCGCCACGATGATCGGCCAGCAGATGACGCTGGTCGCCGTTCCGTTCCAGGTCTACGCGATCACCCGCGACTCGCTGCTGGTCGGCGTCACCTCGGTCGTGGCGCTGGTGCCCCTGGTCGTCTTCGGCCTGCTCGGCGGGTCGATCGCCGACGCCATGGACCGGCGCCGGCTGATGATCGTGACCGGCCTCGGGTCGGCGGTGACCAGCGCGCTGCTGGCCGCCCAGGCCCTGCTGCCCGGCGGCGGGAACCTGGCGCTGCTCTGGCTGCTGACCGCGGCCGTCTCCGGGTTCACCGCCGTCAACCAGCCCGCCCGCAGCGCCGTCATCCCCGCGCTGGTCGGTCCGGAGGAGGTGCCGGCGGCCAACGCGCTGGCGATGACCGTCCGGCAGGCCGGCGTGATCGTCGGGCCCCTGCTGGCCGGCGTCCTCATCGGCGCCGGCGACCTGTTCCTCGCCTACTCCGTCGACGCCGTCACCCTCGCCTTCGCCGTCCTGATGGTGCGCGGCCTGCCGCCGCTGCCGCCCGGCGGGCACACCGGGCCGCTGCGTCTGGGCGCGGCGCTCCGCGGGGTGGGGGAGGGCTTCGGCTTCCTGCGCACCCAGCCGGTGCTGCTGATGACCTTCGTGGTCGACGTGATCGCGATGCTGTTCGCCTGGCCGCAGGCGGTGTTCCCCGAGCTCGCCGAGGGCCGCTACGCCGGCTCGCCCAACAGCCTGGGGTGGCTCTACGCCGGCATCTCCATCGGCTCGCTGCTCATGGGCCTGACCTCGGGCTGGGTGTCGCGGGTCGACCGGCAGGGCGCCGTGGTGCTGGCCGCCATCGTCGTGTGGGGGGTGGCGATCATCGGTTTCGGGCTGGCGCCGAGCCTGTGGCTGGCCGTGGCCTGCCTGGCCGTGGCCGGCGCCGGCGACATGGTCAGCGCCGTCCTGCGCTCGTCGATGCTGCAGACGGCGGCACCCGACGAGATGCGCGGGCGGATGCAGGGCGTCTTCCTCGTCGTGGTCGCCGGCGGGCCGCGGCTGGGCGACCTGCGCGCCGGCGCGGTCGCCAGCGCCGCCGGCGTCGGCGCCGCGATGGTCTCCGGCGGCGTCGTCATCGTGGTGGCGATGGTGGCGGTCGCGCTGCTGGTGCCCTCGTTCCGCGACTTCCGGGCCTCGCGCGTCGTCAGCTGACCGGCGCCACGTGCAGGCCGACCCGCACGTTGCCCGCCGTCGCGCGCGAGTAGGGGCAGACGGTGTGCGTGCGCTCCATCAGCGCCCGCGCCTGCTCCTCGTCGAGCTGCGGCAGGTGGCCGGTGAGGTCGACGGCGAGGTCGAAGTCGCCGGGCTCGCCGCGCAGGAAGTGCACCTGCGCGGTGACCGAGGACCCCTCCAGGACCTTCGGGGACAGGCCCAGCGGCGTGAGCGAGAAGCGCATCGCGCTGTGGAAGCAGGCCGCGAACCCGGCGGCGAACAGCTGCTCGGGGTTGGTGCCGGGGCCGCCGTCGCCGCCCATCTCGGCGGGGCGCGACAGCTGCAGGTCCAGCCGCCCGTCGGAGGAGGCGACCTCCCCGGTGCGCGCTCCGGTGGCGGTGGCCTCGGCGGTGTAGATCGCGTCCACGGTTCCCTCCTCGGGCCAGTCTCTCCTCAGGCCAGCGCGCCGGCGACGACGCGCAGGTCGGCGACCAGGGCGTCGTAGGCCTTGGGCCGGTCCTCGTCGGGCACCCGCAGCACCGCCGAGGGGTGCGCGGTGGCCAGCATCCAGGTCTGGGCGGGGGCGTCCTCGTCGGGCTCGTCGTCGCCGGCCTCCGCGCGGGCGACGCCCGGTGGCGTCCAGGGCATGAGCTTCCCGCGCTCCTTGGTGATCCGGAACGACGGGGAGATGAGCGCCTTGGCCGCCGTCGCCCCCAGGCAGACGACGACCTCGGGCTTGAGCACCTCGAACTCCGCCTCCAGCCACGGCCGGCAGGCGCGGATGTGCTCGGCGCCGGGCGACTGGTGCAGCCGCCGCTTGGGCGTCGGGGTGAAGCGGAAGTGCTTGACGGCGTTGGTGACGTAGGCGTCCCGGCGCTCGATGCCGGCGTCGGCGAGGGCCCGGTCGAGCAGCCGGCCGGCCGGCCCGACGAACGGCTCGCCCCGGCGGTCCTCCTGGTCGCCGGGCTGCTCGCCCACGAACACGATGCGCGCCGTCTCCGGGCCCTCGCCGAACACCGTCTGGGTGGCCGGCTCCCACAGCTCGCAGGCCCGGCAGCCGGCGGCCGCGGCGCGCAGCCCGTCGAGCCCGACGCCCGAGGGCGGGCTGGCGGGGTGGTTCTCCTGGCTCATGGACCGATGACACCCCAGGTCGGCCCCGGGCGCGAGGTGGGACGGCGCCTCACCGCGCGCCGCGCAGCACGGGGGAGGCCAGCGCGGCCCCGGAGGCGGCCGCGAGGACGGCGGCGGACACGGCCAGCGCGGCCGGCGCCCCCGCCCGGTCGGCGAGCGTGCCCAGCAGCGGGTTGCCGGCCAGCAGGGGCAGGTTCTGGGCCAGTGCCACGACGGCCTGCACGCGGGAGAGGTGGGTGGCCGGGCCCCGGCCGAGGATCAGCGGGGCGACGTGCGTGGTGAACACCCCGGTGCCCGCGCCGACGACCGCCCCGAGCGCGACCGCGGCGGGAGCGGGCAGGAGCAGGGTGAGCCCGGACAGGCCCGCGGCGGCCAGCAGCAGCCCCGCCGGCCGGCCAGCCCGGGGCGCGCGGACGTCCCGAGCGCCAGCACGGTCACCACCACCATTGCCGTGCCGAGCGCCACCGCCCCGACGAGCGCCCCGGTCTGCCCCGCCGTCCACCCGCGCCCGCGGCCCAGCAGCGGCAGCAGCAGCGCCGACGCCGGCAGCAGCGCGAGCGCGGCCGCCGACAGCAGCACCAGGCACAGCCGCAGCGGGCGGTCGGCCAGGACGACGCGCAGCCCGTCGAGCGCCGCCCGGGCCAGCCCCGGCGTGCCCGCGTCGGGGAGCCCGGCCGGCGCGCCGGGCAGCCGCAGCGCCAGCAGCACGACCAGCACCAGCAGGAACGACGCCGCGTCGGCCAGGGCGACCGCGGTCAGCCCCGCCGTCCCCACCAGCAGGCCGCCCAGGGGTCCACCGCAGGTCAGCGCCAGCTGCCCGGCGAGCTGGCGGGCCGCCATCGCCCGGGGCAGCGCGGCCGGCGGCGCCAGCCGCCGGGGCAGGGTGGCGGAGGCCGGCAGGTAGAAGGCGTCGACGGCGCCGACCACGACCGCGGTGCCCAGCAGCAGGGCCGCCGTCGGCGCGGTCACCTGCAGCGCCAGGACCAGCCCGAGCGTCGCCGCCAGCATGACGCCGTCCCCGGTGAGCAGGACCCGCCGGACGCCGGCCCGGTCGGCGACGGCGCCGCCCACCAGCAGCAGGAGCACCCGGGGGAGCAGGCCCGCGGTCAGGACGAGGCCGGCCAGGACGCCCCCGCTCGCGGACGCCGACCAGGCCAGGCCGAAGGCCAGCGCCTGGTTGCCGACCAGCGACAGGGTCGTGCCGCCCAGCCAGAGCCAGTACCCCGCCGGGATCCGGTCGGCCCGGCGACGGCCGGGGCGCGAGCGGCGGCGGACACGGCGGGGACGGTAGCCGCGGCCCCCGACGGATTACGGCTCCGGCGTGGCTCGGTTCCCACCGGACCGTCGTCCCGGTCGCTAGCGTCGGCCGCGCACGGGGACCAGCGGACGGAGGGGCAGTGCTCGAGTTCGACGGGCTGCACAAGAGCTACGGCGACCACCACGTGCTGGAGGGCGTCGGCTTCACCGTCGCCCCCGGCTCGATGTTCGGCTTCTGCGGCGCGAACGGCGCCGGGAAGACGACGACCATGCGCATCGCCATGGGCCTGGCCCGCGCCGACGCCGGCGAGGTCCGGTGGCGCGGCCGGCCGCTGGACGAGGAGGCGCGGCGCCGGGTCGGCTACATGCCGGAGGAGCGCGGGCTCTACCCGAAGATGCGCGTCGGCGAGCAGCTCACCTACTTCGCCCGGCTGCACGGCCTCGACGCCGCGGCCGCCGCGCGCGCCGCCGAGGAGTGGGCCGGCCGGCTGGGCCTGGGCGAGCGTCGGCGCTCCCGCGTCGAGGAGCTGTCGCTGGGCAACCAGCAGCGGGTCCAGCTCGCCGCCGCGCTGGTCAGCCGGCCCGAGGTGCTCATCCTCGACGAACCGTTCTCCGGCCTGGACCCGGTCGGGGTCGACTCGCTGGCCGAGGCGCTGCTCGAGCAGTGCCGCGCCGGGGTGCCGGTCGTGTTCTCCAGCCACCAGCTCGACCTGGTCGAGCGGCTGTGCGATGCCGTCGGCATCCTCGCCCGCGGCCGCATCGTGGCCAGCGGCACCGTCGAGGAGCTGCGCCGCCGCGAGTCCGGCCGGGTGCTGCGCGTCGTCGCCCCCGACGCCGCCCCGGGCTGGGCCGGCGTCGTCCCCGGCGTCCGGGTGGTCTCCGAGCGGGCCGGCGACACGGTGCTCGAGCTCGCCGAGGGCGCCGACGACCAGGCCGTCCTGGCCGCCGCGCTGCGCACCGGCCGGGTGACGCACTTCGCCTGGCGGGAGGCCACCCTCGTCGAGCTGTTCCGCGAGGCGGTCGCCGACCCCGGGGTGCAGCCGGCCCCGCGGGCGGAGGTGGCCGCGTGAGCGAGCTCGGCCGCCCGCTCGGCAGCGGCGCCCTGATCCGTCTGGTGGCCAGGCGCGAGATGTCCACGCGGCTGCGCGACAAGACCTTCCTCGTCGGCTCGGCCGTGATGCTGCTCATCATCCTCGGCGTCCTGGTGTTCCAGGTCGTCGTCAACTCCGGCAGCGACGAGAGCCGCATCGGGGTGGTCGGCGACGCGGGGCGGCTCGGCCCGGCGCTGCAGGCCCAGGGGCAGGCGCTGGACCTCGACGTCACCGTCGTCGAGTTCGGGGACGACGACGCCGCGCGCACCGCGGTCGAGGACGAGGACGTCGACGCCGCCGTGCTGGGCGGGACCGGTGCCGACCCCGAGCTGGTGGTGCGCGAGTCCGACTCGACCCTCGAGGCGCTGGTCTCCGGCGCCGTCGGCGCGGTGGCGCTGGACGGCGTGCTCGCCGACGCCGGCATCGACCCCGGCGACCTGCCGCAGGTGTCGGTCACCGCGCTGGACGAGACGTCCCCGGCCGCCGGGCAGCGCACCGTCGTGGCGATCGTCGGCGTGGTGCTGCTCTACAGCCTGATCATCCTGTTCGGCCAGTTCGTGGCCCAGGGCGTCGTGGAGGAGAAGTCCAGCCGGGTGGTGGAGCTGCTGCTGGCCACCATGCGGCCCTGGCACCTGCTCGCGGGCAAGATCCTCGGCCTCGGTGCGCTCGGGCTGGCGCAGATCGCCCTCATCGCGGTCATCGGCGTGGGCGGGGCGCTGGCGTTCGACGTCGTCGACGTGCCCGGTGACCTCTTCGGCACGGTCGGCTGGGTGCTGTTCTGGTACCTCCTCGGCTACGCGCTGTTCGCGTCGCTGTTCGCCGTCGCCGCGTCGCTGGTCAGCCGGCAGGAGGACCTGGGCAGCGTGCTCGCGCCGGCGTCGCTGGTGCTCTTCGTCGGCTTCATCGTGGCGATCCAGGCGGCCGGCGACCCCGGCGGGACCCTGGCCACGGTCACGTCGTTCGTCCCCGGGGTCTCCCCGATGGTCATGCCGGTGCGGCAGGCGGCCGGTGAGGTGGCCGCGTGGGAGGTCGTCGTCGCCGTCGTCCTCATGCTCGTGGCCATCGCGCTGGTGGTCCGGCTGGGCGGGCGGGTCTACTCCGGGGCGCTGCTGCGCACCAGCGGGAAGACCAGGCTCAGGGAGGCGCTGCGGGCCGGTCGGGCCTGAGCCCGCGCGGGGGACACCCGCGCGGAGCAGCGCCGGACACGTTGGGGTGACCTCACCCCGACGGAGGGCGTGCGTGCAGGTCAGGGCCGACATCATCGGCCTCATGACCGAGGACCTGGACGCGCGCCTCTGGCGGCTGCAGGCCTCCGAGGACGCCGACGAGCTCATCGAGCTGGGCTGCGACCTGGCCGACGCCGACCGGCACACCGACGCCGAGTGGTGCTTCCGCCGGGCGGCCGCGCTCGGCGACGCCACCGGGTACTACGACCTGGGCAACAGCCTCGCCGCGCAGCAGCGCTGGTCGGAGGCCGTGGACGCCTACACGGTCGCGCTGGCCGGCGGCGAGCCCGACGCCTGGCGCAACCTCGGGCTGGCGCTCGAGCAGCTCGGCGACCTCGCGGGGGCCATGGCCGCCTACCGGGGCGCCGCCGACGCCGGCGACACCGAGGGCGGGCTGCAGCTGGCGTTCCTGCTGCGGGAGCAGGGCGAGCGCGAGGAGGCGCTGCGCGTCGCGCAGGAGCTCGCCGCCGCCGGGGACGACGAGGCCGACGCCGTCGCCGCCTGCTGGGAGTGGTGCGCCACCCTCGACCCGGCGCTGGAGCCGCGGCTGCGGGCCGGTGCGGGCCACTTCGCGGCCGCCCGCGCCGACCTGGCCGCGCTGCTGCTGAGCACCGACCGTCCCGTCGAGGCCCGCGCGGTGCTCGAGCGCGGCGCCAAGCTGGGCGAGCAGGTGGCCTGGCTGCCGCTGGGCAACCTCTACCGCGAGGAGCTCGGCGACGACGAGGCCGCCGAGGAGGCCTACCGGGCCGGCATCGCGGCCGGCGACGTGTACTGCCACCACAACCTCGGGGTGCTGCTCGCCGACCGGGGCGACCTCGCCGGCGCCGCCGAGGAGTTCCAGCGGGGTGCCGAGGCCGGCGACCAGCTCGCCGCGGCCGCGCTGCAGCTGCTCCGCGAGAGCTGAGGCCTCCGCGCGAGATCTGCACACTCGCGGCCTTCCGGGGGCGGAAGGCCGCGAGTGTGCAGATCTCGCGTGCTCAGACGACGTGGCGGAGGCCGGCCAGGGGGCCGCGGTAGGGCTGCGCCGGCGGGCCGGTGACGCCCGGGCGGACGGTGAACAGCCGCCCGGCGTCGGGCTCGGGCTCCTCGCCGCGCGACGTGCTGATCACCAGCAGGTCGCGGCCGGGCCCGGCGAACGCGCAGCTGGAGGTGCGCGCGACCGGCACCTCCACGACGGCGAGCAGCTCGCCCTCCGGGGACCAGCGGCGCACCTGCCCGCCGCCCCACATCGCCGTCCAGAGGCAGCCCTCGTCGTCGACGGTGAGCCCGTCGGCGACGCCGTCGGGGCCGCCGGTCTCGAGCAGCACCCGGCCGTCGGTGAAGGCGCCGCTGTCCGGGTCGTAGCGGTGGGCGTGCACCAGGCCGGGGCCGGAGTCGGCGAGGTAGACGGTGCGCTCGTCGGGCGACCAGCCCAGGCCGTTGGAGACGGTCAGCCCGTCGAGCACGGTGGTGACGGTGCCGTCGGTGTCGAGCCGGTAGAGCGCGCCGGCGCCGGGGCGCTCGTCGAAGGCCATGGTGCCGGCGTAGAAGCGCCCGGCCCGGTCGCAGGCGCCGTCGTTCATGCGGGTGCCGCCGTCGTCGGGGCCGCCACCCTCCGCGGGGAGGTCCAGCAGCACGCGGGCGGTGCCGTCCTCGGCGACGTGCGTGAACCCCCCGCCCGCGCCGGCCACCCAGCCGCCGGCGGTGGCCGGGGCGACGACGCCGACCGTGTCGCCCACCCGCGCCGAGCCGGTCTCGGTCAGCTCCCCGGCGGCGTCGACGGCGGCCCGCCGCAGCAGGCCGGCCGCGATGTCGACCCACAGCAGCTCGGTCCGGTCGGCGTCCCAGACCGGTCCCTCCCCGTGGTCGGCCGGGGGAGGAGCGGCGGGTTCGGCGCGCAGTGTCAGCACGCGGGGAGGGTGCCCGCTGGTCGGTCCGCGTGCACCTCGACGTCGTGGCGGGCGCGGTCGAGCCAGGCGGTCAGGCGCTCGCCGTCCCAGGGCCGGCGCCGGCGGGCGGCCGCGACCAGGAGTCCGCGCGGCAGTTCCAGGCAGGCCAGGGCGATGCCGGCCGCCCCGGGCAGGTCGCCGTCGCGCAGGTGCCGGACGACCGACCGCACCCGCCGGACGAGGAGGGCGGCCGCCTCGGGCACCGGGTGGCGGGCGTGCTGGACCACGAGCACCTGCACCGTGCGGGCGTAGTGCCACTCGCGCAGGAGGACCCCGCGGGCGGTCCGGCCCTCCTTGCCGTGCCGGAACCGGACCTCCGGCACCCGCAGCAGCCGGTGCCCGGCGGCGCGCAGCCGGCGGAAGGCGTCGCGGTCCTCGTTGTAGAAGAAGTACAGCGGGTCGAAGCCGCCGGCGGCGAGGAACTCCGACCGGCGCACGAGCAGCGCGGTGCCGCTCAGTTCCTCCACGGCGACCGGCGGCCCGGGCGGGTCGTCGTCCTCGCCGGGCCCGTGCACGGCCGGGGCCGCCCAGATCGCCGTCGGCTCGGCGTCGAGGACCTCGGCCAGCCGGCGGAGCATGCCGGGCTCGGGCTCGCCGTCGGAGTTGACCAGCAGGACGTAGCGGCCCCGGCAGGCGTCCAGCGCCAGGTCCATGGCACGGGCGAAGCCGAGGTTGCGCGGCGAGGTCAGCACCGCCCGGTCGGCGTCGGGGTGCCGGGTGCGCAGCAGGTCCCGGGCGGCGGCGGAGGTCGCGGGCGCGGCGGCGTTCTCCACCAGCAGCGCCCGGCCGCGCCAGCCCGGACCGGTGTCGGCCGCGACCGCGGCGTGGTGGCGGACGAGCAGGTCGGGCGGCTCGCGGTGGACGAGGAAGACGACGTCGACGTCGTCGAGGCCGGTGCGGCGCTGCTGCCGCGCGGGGGGGTCGAGCACGGCAGGGCCCTACCCCGCGCGGGGGCCTACCGTGCGGAGGACGGCGGCGGGAGGCGGGGGACCGTGGCGGAGACGGGCAGCATGCGGGTCGCTGCGTCGGGAGCGGACCTGCGGGCCGCGGCGGAGCTGCTCGGCGTCGGCCCGGCGGCCCTGGCACCCGAGCTGCTCGACCCCGGCGCGCGGCTGCTCGTCGGCGACGGCGCTGCCGCGCACCTGCGCCGGCGCTGGACCGACGAGGGCACCACCGAGGCCGTCGTCGTCCACCGGTCCACGCACGTCACCGGCCGCGCCGCGCTGCTCGCCGTCGCCTCGGACTGGGGCTGCTCGCAGGTGCGCGACATCGGCACCGGCCGCGTCCTGCAGGTCGCGCCACCCCCGGCGGACGCGCCGCTGACCGAGCGGTTCGCGCAGCTCGCGGCGATGGCCGCCACCCGCGTGGAGGTCGCCGTCGCGCTCGCCCGGGACACCGGCGGCGACACGCGCAAGGCCGACGGCAGCTGGTCGATGGCCGCCGACGAGGCCGCGCACGCCGCCGCGGCCGAGTGCATGGCGCCGCTGGGGGTCACCGTGCTGTCGGAGGAGCGCTCCGACCGGCGGGTGCCCGACGACGAGCCGTGGGTGGTGCTCGACCCGCTCGACGGCACCGGCAACTTCCGCGCCGGCCTGCCGCCGTGGGCGTTCTCGGCGGCGCTGGTGCACGGCGGGCGGGCGGTGGCCGGGCTGGTGGCCGACCTGTCCTCGGGACGGCGGTGGGCCGGTGCCGAGGGGGCCGGCGCCCGGCGGGACGGCGTGCCGGCGCGGGCGCGTCCGGGCACCACCCTCGTCGCCCCCACGGCGCCGACCGGCCGCGGCGTGCTCGTCCCCTCGACCGCGCGGCGGGTGCGGGTGACCGGCTGCACCGCCGTCGACGTCTGCCTGGTCGCCGACGGCTCCGCCGGCGCGTGGCACAACCTCGACCGCGGCGGCACGCACGTGCACGACGTCGCCGGCGGGCTGGCCGTGCTGGCCGCGGCCGGCGGCGTGGCGCTCACCCCGGACGGCGCGCCGCTGCGGCTGCGGCCCGACACCGAGACGCTCATCCGGTTCGCCGCGGCGGCCACCGAGGACGCCGCCCGGGAGCTGACCGCCGCGGTGCTGGGCTAGCGCCCGGCGGCCGCCCGGACCGCCGCGAGCAGCGCCTCGCGCTCGTGCAGCGTCGTGCGCGCCCGCCCGCGGGAGGCGCCCAGGGACACCTCGGCGGCGTCGATGGCCCGCCAGTCCTCCAGCAGCACCGGCTCGGCGCCGCGGGCCTGCAGCGTGCGCACCAGGTCGTCGCGGTCTCCGTGCGGGCCGATGACGCCGGACCCGACGTCGGCCAGCAGGGAGGCCACCGTCTCGCGGGCGTCGTGCTTGTTGGTGCCGACGACGCCGGTGGGCCCGCGCTTGATCCAGCCGGCCACGTACTCCCCGGGCGACGCGGCGCCGTCGCGCAGCACCCGGCCGTCCTCGTTGGGCACCGTGCCGCTGCGCTGGTCGACCGGCAGGCCGGGCAGCCCCTCCCCGCGGTAGCCCACCGAGCGGACGACGAGGTCGGCCGGCAGCACCTCGTACTCGCCGGTCCCCGTGGCGCGGCCGTCGGCGTCGACCGTCGTGCGCTCCACCTCGACGCCGGTGACCCGGTCGGCGCCGAGCAGGCGCACCGGCCGGCGGTAGAAGCGCAGGACCAGCCGGGTGCGGCCGGGCTCGGCGGTGTGGGCCGCGTACTGGCGCAGGACGTCGATGTTGCGGGCGACCAGCCGGTCCGGCGGCGGGGGCTCGTCCTCGCCGGGCAGCTGGTCCGGGTCGACCAGCACGGTGGCCTCGGCCAGCTCACCGAGCTCGTCGAGCTCCTTGGTGGTGAAGGTGGCCTGCGCCGGGCCGCGGCGGCCGAGCACGGTGACCTCCTCGACCCGGGTCGCGGCGAGGGCGTCGAGGACGTGCTGCGGCATGTCGGTGGGCTCGAGCTCCCGCGGGACCCGGGACAGCACCCGCGCGACGTCGAGGGCGACGTTGCCCACGCCGACGACGACGGCCCGCCGCACGCCGGCCAGCGACGCCTCCACGCGCTCCCGGTCGGCGTCGGGGTGGCCGCAGTACCAGGCGACCAGGTCGGTGGCGGCGAGGCTGCCGGGGAGGTCCTCGCCGTCGATGGACAGCGGCCGGTCCAGGGCGGCGCCGTAGGTGTAGACGACGGCGTCGACGTGCGCCCGCAGCTCGTCGAGGGTGATGTCGGTGCCGACCTCGACGTTGCCGACGAAGCGGACCCCGGGGTGGTCCAGCGCCCGGTGCAGCGTGTCGCGGATGGCGCGCATCTTCGGGTGGTCCGGGGCGATGCCGTGCCGGACCAGGCCGAAGGGGGTGGGCAGCCGGTCGATCAGGTCGACGGTGACCGGGACGGGCGCGCGGCCGGTCAGCGCCTCGGCGGCGTAGATGCCTGCGGGCCCGGCGCCGACGACGGCCACCCGCAGCGGCCTGCCGTCCTCCGGGGGGAGCGATCCGTCGTCGGCCACGACTGGCATCCTGGCCCGGCCGGGCGGTCGTGCGCCAGGTCACCACCCGGCCCACCGACCACCCACCGCAGGAGGGACCGCTCGTGTCCGTCGTCGTCGTCGCCACCATCAGCCCCAAGCCCGAGCACGCCGACGAGGTCCGCCGGGCGGTGCTCGACACCGTGCCGCGGGTGCACGAGGAGCCCGGCTGCGAGCGCTACTCGCTGCACCAGGGCCGCGACGGCGCCCTGGTGATGGTGGAGAAGTGGGAGAGCCCCGAGGCGCTGGCCACGCACGGCAAGGCCGAGGCGCTCACCGCGCTGTCGGGCCGCCTCGAGGGGAAGCTCACCGGGGCGCCGGCGGTCACCGTGCTCGACGCCGTCCCCGCCGGCGACCCCGCGAAGGGCTCCCTCTGACGGCCGTGCGCCCGCGAGATCTGCACACTGGTGGCCTTCCGGGCCCGGAAGGCCACCAGTGTGCAGATCTCGCGGTCAGAGGGCCTGGCAGACGGGGCACCAGTAGAGGTTGCGGCCGACCATCTCCGCCGTCCGCACCTCGGTGCCGCAGAGCCGGCAGGGCAGCCCGGTGCGCCGGTACACGTAGTGCGCGTCCTCCCGGCGGACCGCACCCGAGCGGCGGGACCGGTCGGCCCGCTCGGTCGTCACGATCCGGCCCAGCCGGACGCCGGCGCGCATGAGCACCACCAGGTCGTCCCACAGCGCCAGCCACTCGGCCTCGCCGACGTCGCGGCCGGGCCGGAACGGCGAGATCCGGTGCCGGAAGAGGATCTCGGCGCGGTAGACGTTGCCGACGCCGGCCAGCACCGACTGGTCCATGAGCAGCGCGCCGACCGCCGTCCGGCTGCGGCCGACCCGCGCGTACGACAGCGGCCCGCCCCGGCGGGTGCGCAGCGGGTCGGGGCCCAGCCGGTCGAGGACCGCGTCGACCTCGGGCTGGGTGAGCACGTCGCAGGCCGTGGCCCCGCGCAGGTCGGTCCACACGCCCTCGCCCTTCGGCCCGTCGGCGACCCAGCGCATGCGCAGCGCGCCGCGCGGGGCCGGCGGGTCGCCGACGCCGGTCGTGTAGGTGCCGTAGAGGCCCAGGTGCACGTGCAGGACGTCGCCGCCGAAGTCGGCGAACAGGTGCTTGCCGTAGCTGGTGACCTCCTCGACGACGCGGCCGTCGAGCAGCGCGGCGCCGGCGGCGAAGCGGCCCTGCGGGCTGGTCACCTGCACCGGCCGGCCGGCGAACAGCTCCGACTGCTCCTTCGCCAGCCGGTAGAGGGTGTGCCCCTCAGGCATCCCGCACCGCCTGGTAGCGGGCGAGCGCCACCTGGCGCTCCTCGGCGTGGTCCACGACCGGCAGCGGGTAGCCCTCCGGCGGCCCGCCGGGCACGGTCCACGGCTCGTGCACGTACCGGTCGGGGACGTCGCGCAGCTCGGGCACCCAGCGCCGCACGTAGGCGCCGTCGGGGTCGAACTGCTGGCCCTGCCGGATCGGGTTGAACACCCGGTAGTACGGCGAGGGGTCGGTGCCGGTGCCGGCGACCCACTGCCAGCCGTGGTGGTTGCTGGCCAGGTCGCCGTCGACGAGGTGGTCGAGGAAGTAGCGGGCGCCGCGCCGCCAGTCGATGTGCAGGTCCTTGCAGAGGAACGACGCGACGACCATCCGCACCCGGTTGTGCACGTAGGCCTCGCCGTGCAGCTGGCGCATCCCGGCGTCGACGATCGGGTAGCCGGTGCGGCCCTGCGCCCAGGCGGCGAAGTGCTCGTCAGCGACCGGGCCGGTGTCGTACCGCATGCGCGCCATCTCGGGGTTGAACGGCTCGCGGGCGGTCTCGGGGCGGTGCCAGAGGACGTCGGCGTAGAAGTCGCGCCAGATGAGCTCGCCGGTGAACTTGTCCACGGCCTCGGCGTGCTGCTCGCCGAGGGCCTGCGCCTCGGCGAACAGCGTCCGCGGGTGCACGGTGCCGTACTTCAGGTGCGCCGACAGCCGGCTGGTGCCGTCGGTGCCGGGGGTGTTGCGCGAGGTCGCGTAGCCGAGCAGCCGCTGGTCGCGGAACAGCGCCCACGCGTCGCGCCCGGCGCGCTCCCCGGCGGGGGGCAGCACGGTGCCACCGAGGTCCGGCGCGGGCGGCAGGTCCTCGGTGGGGACGCCGTCGGCCCACCGCAGGTCGTCGGGCCGCCCGGCGGGGGAGTGGATGCCGCGGGCCCGCCAGGCGCGGGCGAAGGGCGAGTAGACCTTGAACGGCGTGCCGTCGTCCTTCAGCAGCCGGCCGGGCGTGACGCCGTAGGGCGAGCCGGTGCGGACGAACGGGACCTCCCCGAGCGCCTCCTCGACGGCGGCGTCGCGCGCCCGGCCGTACACGCCGGCGTCGAACGAGACGTGCACGCTGGCCGCGCCGGTCTCCCGCACCAGGTCGGGGACGACGCGCGCCGGGTCGCCGGAGCGGATGACCAGCGCGCCGCCGGTCTGCTCCCGCAGGTCGGCCAGGCAGCCGCGCAGGAACTCCCGGCGGGGCGCGCCGGAGGGCTCCCACAGCCGGGGGTCGACGACGAAGACGGGCACGACAGTGCCGTCCGCTCCGGCGGACTCGCAGGCGGCGACCAGCGCCGGGTGGTCGTTCAGCCGGAGGTCGCGGCGGAACCAGACGATGGCGGTGGGCACCAGCGCCACGGTAGGCAACGGAGCGCGGCGCCGCAGGTCATCACCGGGTCATCACCGGGTCGTCGCCGGGAGGTCAGTGGTCGACGGTGGCCAGGCCGAAGTGCGGCTTGTCGTCGTCGGCGACCAGGTCCAGCGTCTCGGGGTGCTGCTGGATGTAGTGGCGGACGAAGGAGCAGTAGGGGAGGACGGTCAGCCCGCGCTGGCGGGCCGCGTCGAGGACGCCGCTGACGAGGAGCTTGCCGATACCGCGGCCACCCATGCTCGGGTCGACCTCGGTGTGCGGCAGGGCCATGGTGCCGTTCTCGACGTGGTAGCTCGCCAGGCCGACCACCCGGTCGCCGATCCGCACCTCGAAGCGCCCCCGTTCGGGGACGTCCACCACCGTGGTCTCCATCGTCGCGTTCCCACCTCCGCATGGCTCCGGGCGACGTTGCCCGGCGCTCGATGTGCAACTGGAACGGTAACGCCTCGCAGCCCCTGGGGGTTTCCCTCCGAGGGCGGATGTCACCCGGAGGTCGTGGTCCCCGGGGCCGGCGGTGTGCTGCGTGACCCGGTCGGTCCGTCTCCGGCGGCGGTCTTCCCGGTGTGCCCTCCGCGTGGCTCAGCGTCCCCCCGGCCGTGCCCTGCCCTGCGCCCGTGAGGGACGACGGCACGGCGGCCGCTCCCGGTCGGCGCCCGGGCAGCTCGGTGACGGTCGGGTGACGGCGGTCAGGGAGCCTCGTCCCGGCGCGCCACAACCCAGGAGGTCACCATGGTCAGCGAGGCCGATGTCGAGGACCAGCTGCTGGGCCTGGTCAACGCCGAACGCACCGCCAACTGTCTCCCGCCCTACGTGCGGGACGGCACGCTCGACGCCGGGGCACGCGCGCACACCGATCTGCTGATGTCGAAGGCCGTGGCGGCCGCGGACCCGAACGACCCCGTGTGCCCTGCGCAGACCGACGTCCCTGTCGAGACGTGGACCGAGACCTGGCAGGAGGACCACTGGTGTCCTGCAGAGGAGCCCAGCCCCATCCAACGCATCCAGCCGGACTGGCAGACGCGGTCGGGGGTCGCGCCGATGGAGAACGTCGGCAGGGGATGGGCATGGCGGCAGCCTCCGGACCCGGGGTGGGAGCCTCATGGCGGGATCGTCTCCGACATCCACCACCTGTTCATGGCGGAGGTCCCGCCGGACGACGGGCACCGGAGGGCCATCCTCAGCCCCGACCACGACTCCGTCGGGGTGGGCGTCCGGATCGTCACCCGCACCGAGGACGTTGGGGGCGATCAGCGACAACAGGCCTTCGTGCGGTTCACCGTCGACTTCGCGAGGGCCTGGATCTCGCCCGGAGAGGACACGCGCTCACCCGCAGGGACCGGAACGAGAGGTGGCGACACCGATGCCCACTGAGGTGGCCTTCTCGACGTCCCGCACCATCCAGTCCTGGACCGACCTGGGACACGTGGCCACCGACCTCCACCAGCGCATCCGGGTGCTCGCCGACTGTCGATCCGACTCCGACTCCGACTCGACCGTGGAGATCACCCTCGTGCTCGTCGAGGCCGGGGGCGCTCCCGGGCACCTCGACGGACACCTCCTACCCGGCCGTGACCAGACCGGTCCGCTCGGTTCCAGAGATCGCGTCCAGCGCGGCCGGTGTGCACCGACCCCCGACTGCTCCAGCCGTCCGGGAGCGGCTCTCCAGGCGGGCCGAGGACGCCACCCGCGACCACCAGCCCACCGGCAGGCCACCGAGGCCGGCCAGCACGACGACGAACGCCCGGACGCACGATCCGTCGGTCCGGGCGTCCGCGACGTCCTGGGACATCACGGGGTGCCGCCGGCAGGTGCAAGCCGGGCTCGACCAGTCGGAGCGACCCGTGATTGCGTGCCACACCTAGGCTTGCTCAGCGCCCCAGCGTGCGAGCGCGACGATCGCCTCGCGCAGGGCAAGCCCGCGATCGGTCAGCGCGTAGGCCCGGGTGTTGTGCCGGAGCGGCAGACGGGTCAGGACGCCGGCCGCTTCGAGCTCGCGCAGGCGGGTCGCGAGCACGTTCGTCGGTACCCCGAGGTCGCGCTGCAGATCGCCGTAGCGCTGCGGCCCGTCGAGCAGCCGCTCCACGACGAGCAGGGCCCACCGGGCTCCGACGATCTCGAGGGCCGCGGCGAGGTCGCTCATGCGGTCGGGTCGGCGTCCGGCTTCATCCAGAACGGCGAGTAGTGGTAGCCGTCGGGGTCGTCGAACTGGCGCTGGTACATGAAGGGGTAGTCGTCGGTGTCACCGATCCGCCCGCCGGCGGCGCCGGCGCGCTCGGTGAGCTCGTCGACCGCCTCGCGGCTGCCGAGGTCGAACGAGACGGTGACCTTCGAGGGCGTGTGGGGTCCGCCGACCAGCTCCTCGACGCCGCCGACGCTCGCGTACATCTCGCGGCTGCCGAGCATGACGTACTGCTCGGGCGCGATCGCGAAGCACGACACGTTGTGATCGGACATCTCGGCGTTGAGGGTCCAGCCGAGGGCGGTGTAGAAGGCGGTCGCGCGCTCGACGTCCTCGACGGGGCAGGTGATGAAGAGGCTCATGCGGTTCACACTTGCAAAATGCAAGTATGACGTCAAGGCTCGAGCCCGCATCGCCCGCCGCCTCGACGCGCTGCAGTTCGACCGTGTCCCGAGTTCCACCGGGCCAAGGAGGTGTCCCTGGGTGGGCCGCCATGGGCGACTCGCGACACGACTGGGACCACTGACGACCCGCAGCCCTGTCCCGCAAGCCGACGGGCTACCGGCGTCTCCGCGGACGCGCGAGGGCGGTGATCACGGTCGTGGAGGATCCCTGATTGGCGGTGACTCGAGGGTGGGGGAGTCAGACTGTCTTCTCGTGCGAGGAGATGTGCTGGCCGCTGAACAGGACGCCTTCGCGGCCCTGGCCGCCGGAGCGGACCTGACCCTGCCGGTGCCGGCGTGCGCGTCGTGGAGCGCAGGGGCTCTGGTGCGCCACGTCAGTGCGGTGCACCGCTGGGCGGCGGCCACGGCCCGCCTCGACCCGGACGCGCCGCTACCCGACCACGAGCCCTACGAGTGCAGGGCTGACCTTCTGGACTACCCCGCTGCAGCGAGTGATCTGCGCGCAGCGTTGACGGACACCGCGCGCCCGTGCCCCACGCTCGTCGGCCCGGGGACTGCTGCCTGGTGGGTGCGCAGACAGGTGCACGAGGTCCTGGTCCACCGGTTCGACCTCGCTGCTGCGCTGGGCGTGGAGGTGACGGCGGATTCGGCGGTGGCGGCTGACTGCATCGCCGAGGTCGTCGACACGCTGCAGCCGCGCCAGGTGCGCCTGGGCCGGATGGCAGCTGCAGAGGTGGGAGTGCGGCTGCGCACGCCGACCGGGGTGTGGCAGGTGGGCGCAGACCCCGTGGCGGAGGTGGCCGGGCCGGAGATCGCCGTGGCGCTCCTGCTGTGGCGGCGCATCCCGCTGCACGACCCGAGCATCACCGTCACCGGTGACCGTGTCACCGCCGCTGCCTTTCTGGCTCAGCCGTTGACCCCGTGACGGCGCGCCGAGCTCCCCGATCCGCCACGCCCGGCTGGTGAGCGACGCGGTGCGTCCCACGAGATGATCCCTGACCGGCACGTGTTGAGCGTTCCGCGAGGTGAAGGGCTGATCGGTGAACGCGGACGTGTCGGCGGTTGGTGCCGGCATCCGGGACATGGTCACTGAGGATGTCGATGCCGAGGTCGGTGTGCCCACCCGCTGCTCGCGGGTCGATCCCTGGGTGATCAGTCGGGACACCGACGCCGAGATCACTTTTCTGACCGCAGCCTTCGGGGCCGCGGAGACCCCAGGGTCGCGGGTGCTTGGGCCCGACGGTCGGATCGGCCACGTCGAGGTCGAGCTCGGGGACGCGGTGATCATGTTGTTCGACGCTCAGCCTGGTTGGCCGTCGACGCCGGCGCACCTGCGCGTGTACGTGGCGAGCGCCCGGGATGCGTTCGAGCGTGCCGTGGCGGTGGGGGCGGAGCCGGTCACCAGGCCGACCGACTTGGCCTTCGGTGAGCGGGTTGCGCGGGTACGGGACCCGCAGGGGCACCTGTGGTGGATTCACCAGCGATTGGAGGACGTCTCCGTCGACGACCTCGCCGGGCGCTTCGCCAGGCCTTCGGCCCACGAGGCGATGAGCTACGTGCAACGCTCCCTGACCACAGAGTTGTCACGCCCCCGTTGAGCCGCTGTCCGCGGACGGTGATCGTCACGGGATTCCGGTCGCATGGCTCGTCGCCACGACGTCACTCGCGCAGGCGACAACCTCGACGCTTACGGGGGATCCCCAACCGGCACCCCGACGCACTGATGCAGAGGTTGTGCACACCGGCCGGATGGTCCGGGGTCGGGCACCGTCGAGATCACCCCCGCGCGCAGCGGTGGTCCGCGCCGGCTGCCGTCCGTTGCTGCGGCGGTTCGCCGCCGTCGCCCGCGACTACGCCGGCTGAGGTGCGGTGCCGTCCTGGGTTCGGGCGCGCCGTTCGAGGCGTAGTCGCAGGCCGTCGAGCATGAGGCGCAAACCGTCCTCGAACCGCTCATCCTCGCCGCCGGCGGTGCGGGTCGCCGCGACCACGGTGGGGAACGCGCTGAGGTCGGCGACGCGCGGCTCCTCGAGCGGCCGGTCCGCCGCCGCCTGGGTCTCCAGGACGTCGCCGAGGAGGAACGAGCCGAGCGCGGTGATCACGCGCACGGCCTCACCGGGCTCCAGGCCGGCGTCCACCAGCACGGCGAGGGTGCGCTCGATCCCGGGGAGGGCGTCGTCCGTCGGTCGGTTGCCGGCCACCACCTGGACGCTGTCGCGGTGGGACAGCAGCAGCGCGCGGCGGACGCGAAAGCTCTCCGCGAGCCACTCGAGCACCGATTCGCCCTCCCGCGGCGCGCGGGTGCTCTCCGGTACCTCGGCCAGCACCTGCTCGGCGATCAGGTCGAGCAGGTGCCGTTTGTCCTTGACGTGCCAGTAGAGCGTCGGCGCGCTGACGCCCAGGCGGCCCGCGACCGCGCGCAGGGTCAGCCCAGCCAGGCCCTCGTCGTCGAGCACCTCGACGGCGGCCTGGACGACGTCGGCTCTGGAGATCGGCACGCTTGACACTCTAACGATGTTAGAGAAACCTGTGCGCGTGACTCTAACAGCGTTAGGGACCCCAGCAGGGGATGCCCTCGTCGACCGGCCGCCCGCGGTCGAGGCGAAAGGCCTGGTCAAGACGTTCGATCAGGTCGAGGCCGTCCGAGGCATCGACCTGTCGGTGCGGGCGGGGGAGCTCTTCGGCTTCCTCGGCCCCAACGGCGCCGGCAAGTCCACCACCATCAAGATCCTCTGCACCCTGCTGCGACCGACCGCCGGCGGTGCGCGGGTCGCCGGCTTCGATGTGGTGCGCGAGCGCACCGAGGTGCGCCGGCACATCGGGCTGGTCTTCCAGGAGACGACGCTCGACGACTACCTGACCGCCGAGCAGAACCTGCGCTTCCACGCCGACATCTACGGCATGCCGAAGGCGGACGTCGCACCGCGCATCGACGCGGTCCTCGAGATGGTCGGGCTGACCGATCGATGTGAGTCCAAGGTGCGCACCTTCTCCGGCGGCATGAAGCGCCGGCTGGAGATCGCCCGCGGCCTGCTGCACTCCCCGCGCGTGCTGTTCCTGGACGAGCCGACGATCGGGCTGGACCCGGAGTCGCGCGCCTCACTGTGGCGCTACGTCGACCGGCTGCGCGCCGAGGAGGACATCACCGTCTTCCTGACCACGCACTACATGGACGAGGCCGAGCGCTGCGACCGCATCGCCATCGTCGATGCCGGTCGGATCGGGGCACTCGACACCCCGTCCGCGCTCAAGGCGAGCGTGGGGCACGACCGGGTGCGAGTGGCCACCGTCGACGACGACGCCGCCGAGGCGCTCCTCCGCGAGCGGCTGGGTGTGGAGACCACGCGGGAGGGCGGCGCGCTCGTCGTCCTCACCCCGGACGGCGAGGAGTTCGTGCCCCGGCTGTTCGAGTTCGGACTCACCGTGCGCTCGGTCAGCGTGGCTCGACCGACGCTCGACGACGTGTTCCTGGCCTACACCGGCGCCCGGATGGCCGACCGGCAGGCCGCCGCCCCCGGACGGGGTAACCGGCTGTTCCCCGGAGGCGGGCGATGACCACGACGATCGCTCCGGTCCAGCTCGCCGGCCGCGGCCTACGGCACGAGCTCCGCGCGGTGAAGGTGGTCTGGTACCGCGACGTCCTGCGGTTCCGCACCGACCGCGGGCGGATCATCTCCTCGTTCGTGCAGCCGCTGCTGTTCCTCTTCGTGCTGGGCAAAGGCCTCGGCGCGAGCATCGGCGGGGGCGGCTTCGGCGGCGCGGATTACTCGACGTTCCTCTTTCCGGGCGTGCTGGCCACCTCGGTCATGTTCACCGCGGTCTTCTCGGCGATCTCGATCGTCTGGGACCGGGAGCTCGGCTTCCTGCGCGAGATGATGGTCGCGCCGATCAGTCGCACCAGCATCGTGCTGGGCAAGGCGCTGGGTGGCGCGACGGTGGCGACGGCGCAGTCGGTCGTGCTGCTGGCGCTGGCCGGCCTGGTCGGCGTCCCGTACGCGCCGCTGATGATCGTCGGCTCGATCGCGCTGCTGTTCGTCATCGCGTTCACGCTCACGGCGCTGGGCCTGGTGATCGCGGTGCGAGTGGAACAGATCCAGACCGTGATGCCGCGGGTGCAGCTGCTGCTCGCGCCGTTGATGTTCCTGTCGGGGGCCTTCTTCCCGGTCAGCAGCGCCCTGCCGGCCTGGCTGCACGGCCTCGCCCTGGTCAACCCGATCACCTACGGCGTCGACGCCGTCCGCAGGCTGGTCCTGCACTACGTCGACGCCGGCTCGGGCGCCGCGGTCGCGCTGCACTGGGGTTCGTGGACGGTACCCGTCTGGCTCGACGTGGTGATCGTCGGCGGGATGGGCGGCCTGCTCCTCGCCGTCGCCGCCTGGCTGTTCAGCAAGACGGACTAGATGACTGATTCCGAGGGGTCCTGGCGACGGCCGGTGTGATCACGGGCGAGGGTGTTCAGGCTTGGCGCTGCTGACCCAACGTCGAGCCGGGAGGCCCTCGTGGACGCCGACCTGGACACCCTCGCCACGGCACTGTGTGCCCGCACCGATGACCTGCTGAAGGCCTCGCCGCAGCGGCTCCCGTGGCGCCCGGCGGCGGGCATCGCTCCCCGGCTCAGCGATGCCGAGCTGGTGACCCTGGCGGTGCTGCAGGCGCTGCTGGGGTTCACCAGCGGGGCCCGCTGGCTGCGCTTCGCCGACCAGCAGCTGCGCCCGCTGTTTCCCTACCTGCCGCACCAGCCCGGCTACAACAAGCGGCTGCGCCGGCTGGCCGGCACCCTGACCTGGCTGATCCGCCAGCTCGCCGTCGACACCAGCATCTTCGCCGATGACGTGTGGGTGATCGACTCCACGCCGATCGAATGGCCGATCGAATGCGCCCGTTCCCGTGAGGCGGTGCGGCGCTCGGAGCTGGCCGGCTGGGCCGAGTACGGCTACTGCGCCAGCCACACCCGCTACTTCTGGGGGCTGCGGCTGCACCTGATCGCCACCTTGCACGGGCTACCGGTCGGCTTCGCGTCTCCGGCGCCACAGCCGACGAACGCCAGGTGCTGCTGGACCTGCTCGGCGCCGACCCCGCCCTCCTCGCCGGCCATGCCGGACAGCTGCTCATCACCGACAAGCACGACTACGGCCGCCGCTTCGACGCCGAGCTGGCGACGCCGGGCTCAGGCTGCTGCGCCGCCCCCGCCGCGGAGAACCCGACCGGCCCGGCGCATCGGTGTTCAAGCCACTGCGCCAGACCGTCGAGTCGGTCTTCGACACCCTCACAGGCCAGCTCGACCTCGAGCTGCACGGCGGCCACACCCCGGCCGGAGTCCTGATCCGGGTGCTGCAGCGCCTGCTGGCCCTGACCGCGGTCATCTGGCACAACGACCACACCGGCCAGACCGTCCGACGATCGCTACTCGCCTACGACCACTGACCCTTGGAATCAGTCTTCCGGCCGCTGACCAGCGCTTTTGCGGTGCCCCCGGCAGGATTCGAACCTGCGACACACGGTTTAGGAAACCGATGCTCTATCCCCTGAGCTACGGGGGCTCGCCGGCCGGCGGCCGGGTGGGGGTGCCGGTCGAGGCTAGCGGGCCGGGATCGGCTTCCGGGTGGCGGTGCCGGTCGGAGCGGGCGGTGTCCGGCACCTGCCCGCGGCGCCTCAGGGGAACTACCGTCGGTCCATGGTGGTCGCGCTGGCCGAGCTGCTGGTCCTCCTGCTGCTCGCAGGCCTCCTGCTCTACGCCCTGGGCACCTCGTCGGCACGCCCGTCCGACTCCGGCCCTGCCCGGCTGTCCGGACGCCGGCGCGCCGGCCCGGCCGACGCGGTCGCCCGCGCGCGCTGGGCCCCGGCACACGACGAGGTCGACGGGCAGACGCGGGTGCTGCTGCGGCGTGCGTACGCCGGCCCGGACGGGCTGCCGGTCGTGCTCGAGGACCGGGTCTACACGGCCTTTCCGTCAGGCGACCCGGCCTGGGAGGCGCGCTTCACCGAGGCCATGGCCGGCGCCCGGTTCCGCTGCTCGTACCTCAACGCGGAGGAGTCCGTGAACTGAGCGGTCCGGTCGGCCGTCTCCTCGACCAGCCGCACGATCGTCCGCGGCCGGTCCGACTGCGGCGCGTGACCCGCCCAGACCAGCGGCACGAACTTCGAACCCGGCGTCAGCGGCAGGTAGCGCACCGTCTGTCCCGACGAGATCCAGTCGGCCACCCCCTGCACCAGGGTGACCGGGCAGTCGATGCGGTCCAGACCCCGAGGGACGTCGAGCAGCAGGCCCCAGAGCAGCGTGCGCCAGAAGTCCCGGGAGTCGGCGAACCCCTCGCGCGCCCCGATGGCCTCCTCGGGGGACGTGGACCACGGGCGCGCCTTCAGCGGCCCCAGCAGGGCGGCCCGGCCGAGTGCCGAGCGGGACAGCGGGGCGACCAGCGGTGCGGCGGTGCGCATGACGACCCGGGCCAGGGCCATGCCGCTGCCCTGCGCGACCCGCTCCGGCGGCACGTTCAGCCCGGACGGCGCGATCGCCACGACCGACCGCGCGCGGCCGCGACGGGCCAGCTCCAGCGCGACACGGGCGCCGAGGGAGTTGCCGAGGACGTGCACCGACCCGACGCCCTCGTCGTCCAGCGTCCGCTCGACGGCGTCGGTGATCGCCGCGACCGTGGGCCGCTCCTCCAGGGCCGGGGACCGGCCCACTCCGGGGAGGTCGACGTCGATCACGTCGAAGCGGTCGGTGAGCAGGGGGACGACGGCGGTGAAGTCGCGACGGGAGCTGCCCATGCCGTGCAGGAGCAGGAGGGGCTCGCCCGTGCCGGTGCGCGTCCGGGACAGCGGTGTGGTCACCCAGAACCCGTACCCGGCGACCGGCGAGCGGATCGGTGAACCTGATCACCCCACCGCCGCACCGGTCCGCGGACCGGCGCGGTCCCCGATCGGCGGGGCAGGATGGGTGGCATGGGACAGGTCGTGGCCACCGCCGAACGCGTCGTCCGGGCTCCGGCTGAGCGGGTGCGCGCCGCGCTCGCCGACTACGCCGGCACCCGCTCGCGCGTGCTGCCCGGGCAGTTCAGCGACTACCGCCTCGAGGCCGGTGGGCAGGGCTCGGGCACCCGCGTGCACTGGCGGTTCGCCGCGACCTCGAGGCGGGTGCGCGACCAGTCGATCGAGGTCAGCGAGCCCGACGGCAACCTGGTCGAGCGCGACACCCGCTCGTCGATGGTGACCACCTGGACGGTCACCCCGGCCGACGTCGGCAGCAGCACCGTGCGGGTGCGCACCACCTGGGACGGCGCGAGCGGCGTCGGCGGCTTCTTCGAGCGCACCTTCGCGCCCCGGGGCCTGCGCCGCGTGTACGACGACCTGCTGGGCCGGCTGGAGCGGGAGCTCGGCGCCGCCTCCTGAGGTCGCGGCACGGCGCGTCGTCGCGGGGGACCATGGGCCGGTGACCGCCGCCCTCCCCGCCGTCGAGCCGACCGGGACCCCGGTCGCCGGGCTCGACGAGCTGACCGACCTGGTCGCCGACGGCGACGTCCTCGTCCTCTCCGGCGCCGGCCTGTCCACCGACTCCGGCATCCCCGACTACCGCGGCGCCACCGGCTCGCTGCGCCGGCACACCCCGATGACCTGGCAGACCTTCCGCCGCGACCCCCGCGGCCGGCACCGCTACTGGGCGCGCAGCTACGTCGGCTGGCCGCAGATGGCCGCCGCCCGGCCCAACGCCGGGCACTCCGCCGTCGCGCGGCTGCAGCGGGCCGGGCTGCTCGGCGGCGTCGTCACCCAGAACGTCGACGGGCTGCACCAGGCCGCCGGCGCCCGCGACGTCGTCGAGCTGCACGGCGGCCTGGACCGCACCGTCTGCCTGGCCTGCGGCGACGTCGCCGGCCGCGCCGGGCTGCACCGGCGGCTGCGCGCGGCCAACCCCGGCTTCGGCCCGCGCGCCGACGAGGTCAACCCCGACGGCGACGCCGAGCTGCCCGACGAGGTGCTCGACGGCTTCGTCATGGTCGACTGCACCGCCTGCGGCGCCGGCCCGCTCAAGCCCGACGTCGTCTTCTTCGGCGAGACCGTGCCGCGCGACCGGGTCGACACCTGCTTCCGGATGCTCGAGGAGTCCGCGAGCCTGGTGGTCCTCGGCTCCTCGCTGACCGTCATGAGCGGCTACCGGTTCGTGCTGCGCGCCGCCGAGCTCGGCATCCCGGTGGCCCTGGTCAACCTCGGCCCGACCCGCGCCGACGCGAAGGCCGACGTCCGCGTCGACGCCCCGCTGGGCACCGTCCTGCCGGAGCTCGCCGACCGCTGCGGCGCGTGACCCGCCGGGAGCGGGAGGACCTCCCTGCCCCCCAGCGCTCGCAGGCTCGCGCCGGGCCCCTGCAGGGAGGCCGGCTCACCGGCGACGGCCGCTGGATCGTCGTCGACGGGCGGCGGTGGCGGGCGGCCGACCCCTCGCTGCCCGACGACGTCCGTGCGCGGCTGCTCTCGCACCTCGGCGCCGCCCGCTCGGCGGTGCGGACGGCGACCGACCCCGCCGAGGTCCGCGCCGCCCGCGACCGGGTGCAGCTGGCCAAGACCGGGCTCGGCGAGCGCGGGCCGGCCTGGTGGGACCAGGACGACGACGCCCGCCGCGCCCGCTGGGAGGCCGCGCTGGAGGCGCTCGGCGGTTGACCGCGCGCCGGGGCGGGCAGGAAGCGCGGCGATGCAGACCTTCCTGCCGGTGTCCGACTTCGTGGAGAGCGCCCGGCTGCTCGACTCCCCGCGCTTGGGCAAGCAGCGGGTCGAGACCCTCCAGGTGCTGCGCGCCCTCGAGCTGCCCGACTACGGCTGGACCTCCCACCCGGTCGTGCGCATGTGGCGCGGGCGGACGGCGGCGCTGGTCGGCTACGGCCTGGCGATGGTGCGGGTCTGGCGCGAGCGCGGGTTCGCCGACAGCACGCAGACGCTGATCGCCGAGTTCGCCCCCGACGTCGCCGGGGCTCCCCAGGACGAGCTCGCCCGCGCCGGCCTGCTGCCCTCCTGGGTCGGTGACGAGGCGCTGCACCTGTCGCACCGGTCGAACCTGCTGGCGAAGGACCCGGAGTTCTACCGGCCGCTGTTCCAGCCCCTCTTCGGCGCCGAGCCCGAGGACCTGCCCTACGTGTGGCCCGGCCCCGACGACGTCCCGGCGGCGGCCGAGCCGGAGGGCACGCGGGTGTGGGTGGTGCGGCCGCGGGCGCACAACGAGCTCGGCGCGTGCCTGGCCGCGGGCGTCGTCGGCCTGGGCACCCAGTCCGGGGTCGACGTCGACGCCACCGGCGTGTCCCCGGCCGAGCTGCGGGCCCTCGCCAAGGAGCTGTCGGGACGGCGGCCGAGCAAGGACCTGCGCCAGCTGTCGACCTTCCTCGACGAGATCCGCCCCGGCGACCCCGTCGCGCTGCCCGTCGAGCACGGCGCCGGCCTGCTCGTGGGCGAGGTCCTCGGCGACTACCTGTTCGAGGGCCGCGAGCTGCTGCCGCACCGCCGGCCCGCCCGCTGGGACCGCGTGGTGCCGCGGTCGGCCGCCCGCCCGCCGGCCACGCTGCAGGACCCCCGGGCGCTGTTCTCCGTGGTGATCGACCCCGACGTGCTGCCCCCCGCGCTGGCCGGCACGACCTACCGGGAGCCGGCGCTGCCGCTCGTGTGACCCAGCGTCTCCGCCAGCACGGCCGCGGCCCGCTCCCGCCGCTCCGGGTGCCCGGCGGCGACGACGGTCCACCACGCCGCCGCGTGCAGCCGGCGCAGCTCCAGCCACGGCGCCAGCGCGGCGTCCGACGGGCCGCCCAGCGCGTCGAGCGCGGCCCGGCCGTCGAGCCGGGAGGTGCTGCGCAGGCAGGCGAGGTCCCACTCGACCGGGCCGGCGCAGGTGTCCTCGAGGTCGGTCCAGCGCCAGCCGTCCGGCGTCGCGAGCAGGTTGCCGGGGTGGGCGTCGCCGTGCAGCGCCCGGGCCGGGCCGCCGAGCCGGGGCCGCAGCCGCTCGGCCCGCTCGGCGATCCGCGCGCGGACGGCGGGGGAGACGCCCCAGTCGCCGGCCCGCTCGGCGAAGACGGCGAGATCGTCGAGCGGGGTGTCCAGCGGCGGGCCGGTCGCGGGGAGGCCGGCGAGCACGTCGTGCAGGGCGGTGAGCGCCGCGGCGACGTCGCCGGGCGCGGGTGCCTGCGGGCGGACCTCGACGTGCTGCCAGAAGGCGAGCACCAGCCCGTCGTGCTCGTGCGGGCCCGGTGGCAGCAGGTCGCTGGGTGGGACGACGGCCGCCCCGGCCGCGGCCAGGGCTGCCGCGAGGGCGACCTCGCGGCCGAACGGGCGGGCCGGGTCGGGGCGCAGCAGCGGCGTCAGGGTCGCCACCCGCGCCACCACCGGCGCCGGGGCGAGGTGCACGACGACGTTGACCCCGTCGTGCAGCACCCGCGCCCCGGCCGCCTGGAGGCCGTGCGCCGCCGCCACGGCCGTGGCCGCGGCGACGGCACGCGCGCGGCGCCCCGCGGTGTCGTCCCGTCCGGCCCCGCTCACGCCCCCGGCAGCGGCACGTTCTGCAGGCGCACCTGGCCGCGGGCGACGAGCTTGCCGTCCTCCGCGCGGGTGAGCAGCACCTGCCACAGCTGCAGGGTGCGGCCCTGCTGGACGGGCTCGGCGACGACGTCGAGCCGGCCGGTGGTCGTCGGCCGGAGGAAGTCGGTGCTGTTGTTGACCCCGACGGCGAACTGGCCGCGGTCGGCGACGGCGACGCTGGCCCCGATCGACGCCGCCGACTCGATCACCGTGCAGTAGACGCCGCCGTGCACCACGCCCCACGGCGTGTGCTGGTCGGGGCCCAGCTCGACGGTGCCGGTGACCCGGGTACCGGTCATCTCGGCGGGCTCGAAACCCGTGGCCGCGACGAAGGCGCTGCTCGACGCGCGGTCGACCGCCGGGAGCTCCGGCCCGCTCACGCGTCCCACACCAGGCAGAAGGGGTGGCCCACCGGGTCGGCGTAGACGCGGAAGTCCCCGCCCCCGCCGGGCAGCTTGCGGGCGCCGAGCTCGAGCGCCGCGGGCTCGGCCGCCTCGATGTCGGCCACGCGCACGTCGAGGTGGAACTGCTGGGGCCGCCCGGGATCGGGCCAGTCCGGTGGCACCAGGTCCGGCGCCTGCTGGAAGGCCAGGCGGTGGCCCTGTCCGGTGACCACCACCCAGTCGTCGCCGGGGCCGCCCCTGCTCACCTCCATCCCGAGCAGGTCGGCGTAGAAGGTGGCGAGCGCGTGCGCGTCGGGCGCGTCGATCACGACGGAGTGCAGCTGGCCGATCATGGCCTCCATCCTGCTGGCTCCCGGTCCGGCCCACCCGCCGGGGACCTGCCGTTCGTCGCGGGGATCCGGCCACCGGGGCAGGATCGGGGGGTGCCGGACGACGACCTCCCCGTGCCCGCCCTCGGTTCCCTGACCTGGGTCCCTGCGGCCGAGCGGCCCGACCTGCTCGGCGAGCCGGTCGCCGCGGCGCTGCCGATCCTGACCGGCCCCGCCTGGGTGGCCCCGGTCGAGGACCACCTCGCCGACACCGCCGCCTTCACCGAGGCCTACGGGGTGCCCCCGGAGGCCTCGGCCAACTGCGTCGTCGTGGCCGCGCGCCGGGCAGGGCAGACGACGCTGGTCGCCTGCGTCGTCCTGGCCACCACCCGCGCCGACGTCAACGGCCTGGTCCGCCGGCACCTCGGCGCGCGCAAGGCCTCCTTCGCCCCGCAGGACGTCGCCGTCGCCGAGACCGGGATGGCCTTCGGCGGGATCACCCCCATCGGCCTGCCGGGAGGGTGGCCGGTGCTGGTCGACGCCGCGGTGGCCGCCGCCGACGTGGTCGTCGTCGGGTCGGGCACGCGCGGCGCCAAGCTCGCCGTCCCCGGGTCGGTGCTGGCCGCGCTGCCGGCCGCCGAGGTGCTCGACGGCCTCGGTGTGCCGGTGGAGGAGGCGCCCCCGCCGCCGCCGGCCGTGCCGGCCGAGCGGGCGCCCGACGACCGCGACGTCGGCTGGGGCGAGCGCCCCGACGAGCGCGACGACGACCGCCGCTGGCTGGAGGACCGCCCGCCGCACTGGGGCAGCGACTGACGCCCGGGCCGGGCACACGCCTCACGGCGGACCGGGACCGGCGGGGAGGCTGAGCGTGAGCGTCGCGGTGGTCGCCGCCGCAGCCAGGGCGGCGGCCGTGGGCTCGTCGACGGCGAGGACCAGCAGGCCCGCGTCGGCCGGCGTCCCCGCGCCCGCGGCGCCGTCCTCCGCGGTGGCCCGGGGCGCGGCCAGGACCAGCGCGGCGCGGGCGACCACCTCGGCCCGGACGCCACCGGCGGCGGTGGCGAGCACGTCGACCCGGTCACCGGTGGTGGCCAACCCGGCCACGGCCAGGTCGGCGAGCCGGACCGGCGCGGCGACCTGACCGGCCGGGAGCAGCGCGGTCAGGCCCGGGCCGACGAGCCGGACGTCGGTGAGGGGCTCACCGGCGCGCACCGGCGCGGCGAGCACCCGGCCGGCGAGCGCGGCGGGGTCGGCGGCGGCCCCCGTGGGGACCGCGGCGTCCGGCAGCTCGGCCGAGGCGAGGTCCGCCGTCGTCAGCACCGTGCCGGCCGGGAGGTCGGCGGCGGCGGTGACCACCGGGGTCCCCGGCGGCGGGACGGCGGCCGGTGCCGCGGGCGGGCGGAGGGCGAGCACCAGGGCGCCGACGGCGAGGGCCGCCGCCAGGCACCGGCGCAGGAGGGTGACGGGGGAGCGGGGTCGGCGCAGGCGCAGCACCGGCCCAGGTTCGACGTCCGGGGTCCCCGTGGGCGGCGGCGTCCGGGGTCTGTGGAGGACGCGCCCGGCTGTGGACGCGCCGTCGTCAGCCGGCGGCGGCCTTGCTCCCGCTCGAGGACGGCGTGCTGCTCGTGGACGACTCCTTCTTCGCCGTCGTCTTCGAGGAGTCCGACGACGAGCCCGACGACGAGCCCGAGGAGGACTCGGAGGGCGACGTCGTCGACGACGAGTCGCCGGCCGAGGCCTTCGAGCGGGAGTCGGTGCGGTAGAAGCCCGAGCCCTTGAAGACGACGCCGACCGAGCCGTACACCTTGCGCACCGGGGCGCCGCAGGTCGGGCACTCGGCCACGGGTGCGTCGGTGAAGGACTGCACGACCTCGAACTGGTGCCTGGCCTCGGGGTTGGTGCAGGCGTACTGGTACGTGGGCACGGCGGGACACTCCTGGGCGGACGGGTCGGCGGACCCGGTGCCGGCGGGAGCTGGCACTCGGGACCCTCGACTGCCAATGATGCGACACGCCCCGCGCGGCGTCCACGCACTGTCGGCGAGCGTCACGTCCGCGTCGTGCCGGGATCCGACGGCAGCGGGGTCCGGGGTGGCCGTGCGGCGGCGGGGGTGCCGCGGCGCGCACCGCGACCTGCTGCGCAGCCGCCGACCGGGTGAGCCGGCCCCGTGGACCCGTCGTCCCGACGAGGTCGGTACCGGTCCGGCCCTGGTGCCGTCCGCGCCGATGAGTTCCGGCCGGATCGCCGTTCGGTCCTGGTGCACCGTCGCCGCACGACGGACGGTGGTGCCCGGCACGAGGTGGACCGGGGACCCCGCGGCGGGCGGGACAACGGGACGACGGAGTCGGCGGAACGGGGCCGTACGCGCCGGTAACCTGCCGCGCGTGACACAGCCCTGGCTCGACGAGACGCAGCAGCGGGCGTGGCGAGCGTGGCTCACCGTCGCCGAGCTGCTGCCGCGCGAGCTCGACGCCCAGCTGCAGCGCGACGCCGGGCTCACGCACGCCGCCTACATCGTGCTCGCGATGCTCTCGGAGGCCCCCGGTCGCAGCCGCCGGATGAGCGACCTCGCCCGGCGGGCCAACCAGTCGCAGAGCCGCCTGTCGCACACCGTCGCCCGGCTCGAGGAGCGCGGGTGGGTGCGCCGCGAGCGGTCCGCCGACGACGGCCGCGGCAACGTCGCCGTCCTCACCGACGCCGGCTGGGACGTCGTCCGCGGCGTCGCCCCCGGACACGTCGCGGCCGTCCGGTCGGCGTTGTTCGACCCGCTCACCCGGCAGCAGACCGAGGCGCTGTGCGACGTCCTGGAGACCGTCGTCCAGGGCCTCGACCCCGACGCCAGCCGGCGGGTGGCCCACGGCAGCGACGTCGCCGGCTGACCGGCCGCAGCGTGGGGGTCGCGCCGGCGCCGGCGCGTCCTCCCGCACCGTGCGTCGTCCTCCCTCACCGCAGCGCGTCCTCCCTCACCGCCCACCGTGAGGGAGGACGCGCCACGATCAGGTCACCTGATCGTGGCGCGAGCCCCGGGGCCCGGAGGTCAGTCGCCGGGGGCGGAGAGCCACGCGCGGACGTCGGCGTCCGAGCCGCCGAGGACCGGTGGGGCGGTGTGGTCGCGGCGGGTGGTCTCGGTCTCGCCGTCCGGGCCGGGGGTGAAGAAGCGCAGCGGCGGCCCGGGCAGCTGCAGCCGGCCCAGCGTGGCGTGCTCGACGTCGACCAGCAGCCCCTGCGAGAGGGTCTGCTCCCAGCCGTAGACCTCGTCGATGGTGCGCACCTTCCCGGCGGGGACGCCGGCGGCGGCCAGCCGGGCGAGCAGCTCCTCGGGCGGGACGTCGGCGAACACGCCCTCGAGCAGCTCGATCACCCGCTGCCGGTTGCCCACCCGCTCGCCGTTGGTCGCCAGGCCGTCGGCCTCGGGGTCCAGGCCGAACTCGGCGCACAGCCGCCGCCACAGCCCCTCCGACCCGCAGGACAGCTGCACACTGCCGCCCTTGCAGCGGAACAGGCCGTACGGCGCGATCGAGGGGTGGTGGTTGCCCTGCGCGCGGCCGACCTGCCCGCCCACCGTCCACGCCGTCCCCTGGAAGGCGTGCACGCCGACGATCGCGGCGAGCAGCGAGGTGCGCACCACCTGGCCGCGGCCGGTGCGCTCCCGCTCGTGCAGCGCGGCGAGCACGCCGTAGGCGCCGTACATGCCGGCCAGCAGGTCGCCGATCGGCACGCCGACGCGCTGCGGGTCGTCCGGACCCGGGCCGGTGAGCGACATCAGCCCGGCCTCACCCTGCGCGATCTGGTCGTAGCCGGCCCGGCTGCCCTCGGGCCCGTCGTGGCCGAAGCCGCTGATGGAGAGGGTGACCAGCCGCGGGTTGAGCTCGGCGAGCACGGCGGTGCCGAAGCCGAGGCGCTCCAGCGTGCCGGGCCGGAAGTTCTCCAGCAGCACGTCGGCTCGGCGGACCAGCTCGCGCAGCAGCTCCTTGTCGGATGCCTCCTTGAGGTCGAGGGTGATCGACTCCTTGTTCCGGTTGGTCGACAGGAAGTACGTCGACTCCCGGTCGCCGGAGTCCGGCTGGATGAACGGCGGGCCCCAGCCGCGGGTGTCGTCCCCGCTGCCGGGGTTCTCCACCTTGATCACCCGCGCGCCCAGGTCGCCGAGCATCATCCCCGCGTGCGGCCCGGCCAGGGCACGGGTCAGGTCGACGACGAGCACGCCGTCCAGCGGTCCGGTCACGACAGCCCTCCGGGGGTCTCAGAGCCAGCCGGGGACGACGAAGACCAGCCAGGCCAGGAACGGCCCGACGACCACGACGATCCCGGAGTAGGCGAGGATCTGCTTGTAGAAGCGGTCCCGGTCGACGTCCTGCGCGTTGGCCAGCACCAGCGCGCCGTTGGTCGAGAACGGGCTGACGTCGACGATCGTGGAGGCCACCGACAGGGCGACCACCACGCCGACGGCGCTGATGGCCCCGGACTCCAGGAACGGCACCGCGAGCAGGATGGCGACGCCGATGATCGCCGTCGACGACGCGAAGGCCGACACGACGCCGCCGATGTAGGCCAGCAGCAGCGCGATGAGCAGCGGTGCGCCCAGCCCGATCACCGCGTCGCCGACGTAGTCGATCGTCCCCGCCTCCTGCAGGACGAACACGAAGGTCAGCACGCCGGCGATCAGCAGCACGGTCGACCAGCTGATCTGGGTGACCGCCCCCTTATGGCGCTGGGCGGAGAACAGCGCCAGGACGACGGCCACGGTGATGGCGACGAACCCGATGTCGAGTTCGAACACCAGCGCCAGGACGGCGACCACCACGAGCCCGATGAGGGTGAGGACCTGCTCGAGGGAGACCGGGCGGGGCCGGTCGGGGTGGACGTGCTCGTCGTCGTCCCCGCCGACCCCGGGCCCGGGTGCCGCACCGTGCCCGCGGACGAGGGTGCCGTGCGCGTGCTCGGTGTGGGCCAGGGGCTCGGCCGCCACCTTCCGGCCCAGCAGCTGGCGGCCGCCGAGGACGAGGAACAGGACCAGCGCGATGGCCAGGTTGAAGAACAGGGCGCCGAGGAAGACCGCCAGCGGGTCGTTCGGCAGGCCCGACTCCTCGACGATCTCGTTGACCGTGACGCCGTAGACGCTGATCGGCGAGAAGCCACCGCCCTGGGCGCCGTGGATGACCATCATGCCCATCAGCAGCGGGCTGATCCCGTGCCGCGCGGCGAAGGTGAGCGCGATCGGCGCGATGATCGCCACCGCCGCCGGCGAGAGCGCCCCGATGGCGGTGAGCAGCGCGGTGACGAGGAACATGATCCAGGGGATGGCGGCCACGTGGCCCCCGACCAGGCGCACCGCGCCGCGCACCAGCAGGTCGACGGTGCCGTTGTTCTGCGCGATGGCGAACAGGTACGTGACGCCGATCAGGGTCAGCACCAGTCCGGCCGGGAAACCGGCGAGGATGTCGTCGGTGCTCAGCCCGACCGAGAGGGTGCCGACGACGAAGGCGGCGACGAAGGCCAGCGCGCCCATGTTGATCGGCAGGAACGTGGCGATCGCGAAGATCGCGACGAGCGCCAGGATGGTGACGATCTCCGGTGACACGGGAGCCTTCCTGTCGACGGTGACGGGTCGGCCCACCGTGTCACCTACCGGCGGGTAGGGCCTGCCATCCGCCGTCCGGGGTGACCACGGCGCTCACCGGCCGGTCGTGGTCGAGCGCCGGCAGCCGGTCGACCAGCTCGTCGTCGAACACCAGGGCCACCACGACGGCGCCCGGGCGGGTGTGCCGCAGCGCCCGGTCGTAGTAGCCGCCGCCCCGGCCCAGGCGGGTGCCGGCCCGGTCGACGGCCAGCGCGGGCACGACGACGACCTCCGCCGCCCCCACCGCCGTCGGGCCCAGCCGCGGCCCGACCGGCTCCAGCAGCCCGAACCGGCCCGGCGCCAGCCGGCCGGTGTCGACCGCCCAGCCCAGCTCCCGGCCGGTCTCGGGCACGACCGGCAGCAGCACGCGGGCGCCCAGCTGGGTGAAGGCGGCCGGCAGCCGGCCGGTGCCCGGCTCGGTCTCGTCGGGCACGAAGGCCGCCAGCGTGCGCACCCGCGCCAGCTGCCGGAGCAGGGTGGTGGTCACCGCCGCGGCGGCGGTCGCGCGCTCGGCGGGGGAGCGGCCCCGGCGGCGGGCCACGAACCGGTCGCGCAGGGCCGCCTTGGCCGGCTCTCCGTCGTGCGGGGTGGTCACCGCGACAGGCTATTGCCGGAACCCGTCGCCCGAGCCGCCGTCCGGGCCCGTCCCGGGGGCTGGCTAGGCTCCCCGCGTGGAGACCCCGCGCACGCGCCCGACGCGCAAGGCCGTCATCCCCGTCGCGGGGATGGGCACCCGGTTCCTCCCCGCCACCAAGGCGGTCCCCAAGGAGCTGCTGCCGGTCGTCGACCGCCCGGCGCTGCAGTACATCGTCGAGGAGGCCGCGCGCGCGGGCCTGCGCGAGGTGCTCATGGTCACCGGCCGCAACAAGGCCGCCATCGAGGACTTCTTCGACCGCACGCCCGAGCTCGAGACGGCGCTGGAGAAGAAGGGCGACGCCGGCCGGCTGGCCGCCGTGCACGAGTCGACCGACGTCGCCCAGGTGCACTTCGTCCGGCAGGGCGAGGCCCGCGGCCTGGGCCACGCGGTGCTGCAGGCGGCCGCGTTCGTCGGCGAGGAGCCCTTCGCCGTCCTCCTCGGCGACGACCTGATCGACGCCCGCGACCACCTGCTCGAGCAGATGCTCGCCGTCCAGGCCGAGCACGGCGGCTCGGTGGTGGCGCTGCTCGACGTCGGCAAGGAGAACATCGACAAGTACGGCGCGGTCGCCGTCGAGCCCGGCGGGTCCGAGGACGTGGTGACGATCACCGGGCTGGTGGAGAAGCCGCCGGTCGAGGAGGCGCCGTCCAGCCTGGCCATCATCGGCCGCTACGTGCTGGCCCCCGAGGTGTTCGGCGTGCTGCGGGAGACCGCGCCCGGCCGCGGCGGGGAGATCCAGCTGACCGACGCGCTGGCCACGCTGGTCGAGCGGGGGCAGCCGGTGCACGGTGTCGTCTTCGGCGGCCGCCGCTACGACACCGGGGACAAGCTCGACTACCTCAAGGCCGTCATCCGGCTGGCCTCCGAGCGGGAGGACCTCGGTCCGGCGCTGCGCTCCTGGCTGACCGACTTCGTGGCCGACCTGCCGGCCGAGGGCGCGTCGCAGGCCTGACCCGGCCCCCGCAGGGGGGACGATCACGGGGATGACCGAGCACAGCACGGGGCGGGCGCCGCTGGGCGCCCGGGACGCGGAGTACCGGGAGACGTCGGCGCTGGACCTGCGCAGCGGCGCCACCGTCGACCCCCCGGCGCCGCCCGTGCACGCGACCACGCAGATCGAGCCCGGCCAGGTCCCGCCGCCGCGCGCGGCAGCGCCCGAGACGCCGGTGCTGCGCGACGTGGAGACCCACCTCGACGAGATCCTGGCCGCCGTCCCGCAGCCCGAGCCCATCGAGCTCGCCGTGCTGGACGCGCAGGGTCTGCTGTGCGCCGAGGAGGTGGTCAGCGCCCGCGCGCTGCCCTCCTTCGACCAGGCCGCCCTCGACGGCTACGCCGTCCGCGCCGAGGACGTCGCCGGTGCCGCGCCCGACGCGCCGGTCGAGCTCGCCGTCGTCGGGGAGACCGCCGCCGGCGCCGCCGGCCCGAGCGCGCTGGCGCCCGGCCAGGCGCACAAGGTCGCCGCCGGGGCGATGCTGCCGGCCGGCGCCGACGTCGTCGTCCCGGCCGTGTGGACCGACGGCGGGGTGGTCCGGGTGCAGGTGCACGCGCCGGTGGAGCCTGGCGGCTGGGTGCGCCGCGCCGGCGACGACGTCTCGCCCGGCACCGCCGCCGTCCACGTCGGGACGCCGATCGGCCCGGCGCAGATCAGCCTGCTGGCCGCCGTCGGCCGCGACCGGGTGCAGGTGCGCCCGCGGCCGCGGGTCGCCGTCCTGTCCGCCGGCAGCGAGCTGGTCGACATCACCGCCACGCCCACGCCGGGCCAGGTGGTCGACGTCAACACCTACGCGCTCGCCGCCGCCGCCCGCGACGCCGGTGCCTCGGCCTACCGCTGGGGGATCCTGCCCACCGAGCGGCGCCGGCTGACCGAGGTGCTGGAGAGCCAGCTGCTGCGCAGCGACCTGGTGCTCATCGCCGGCACGCACACCGCCGAGGGCGACCTCGTGCAGGAGGTGCTCGCCGAACTCGGGCCCATGCGCTTCCGCCAGGTGACCATGCACCCCGGCCCGGTGCAGGGCTTCGGCCGGCTGGGCCGTGACGAGGTCCCGGTGATCTGCGTACCGGGCGAGCCGGTGGCCGCGCTGGTGTCCTTCGAGGTCTTCGTCCGCCCGGCGATCCGCTCGATGCTGGGCAAGCGGCAGCTGTTCCGGCGCACGGTGCAGGCCATCTGCGCCGGGCGGCTGCTCTCCCCGCTGGGGTACCGCCAGTACCTGCACGGGCAGGTCATGCGCCATCCCGACGGCGGGTACGTCGTCGAGCCGCTCGGCGACGGCGACGAGGCGATGCTCGCCCGCATGGCGCGGGCCAACTGCCTCATCGTGGTCGACGAGGACGTCACCGAGGTCGCCGAGGGTGGACTGGTGACGGTCATGCCGCTGCTGCTGGGCGGCTGACCTGGACCTCGACCCGCTGCAGCACCCGGGCTGGCCGGCGAGCCTGGCCTGCGGGCCGGTGGAGGTGCACCCGCTGCGCCGCGGTGACGCCGCGGAGTGGAGCCGGCTGCGGCTGGCCAACGAGGCGTGGCTGCGGCCCTGGGAGCCCTCCGCGGGGGTGGCCTGGTCGGTGCGGCACACCTCGGCGGCCTACCGGGCGATGCGCCGGTCGCTGACGCGGCGCGCGCGGGCGGGGACGTCGCTGCCCTTCGCCGTCCGGGTGGAGGGGCGGCTGGCCGGGCAGGTGACCGTGGACAACATCGTGCGCGGCGCGCTGCGCTCGGGGTCGCTGGGGTACTGGGTCGACCGCGCGGTGGCCGGGCGGGGGATGGCCTCGCTGGCGGTGGCGCTGGTGTGCGACCACGCGTTCGGCCCGGCCGGCCTGCACCGGCTGCAGGCCGACATCCGCCCGGAGAACCTGCCCAGCCAGCGCCTGGTCGAGCGGCTCGGGTTCCGGCGCGAGGGTCTGGCCCGCCGGTACCTCGACATCGACGGTGACTGGCGCGACCACCTGTCGTACGCGCTGCTGGCCGAGGACGTCCCGGGTGGGGTCCTCGGCCTGTGGCGGTCCCGCGTACCACGCTGAGGACGATGCGGAGCGTGACGCCACGTCGACACGCCACCGGTCCGGCACTCGCGTCACACACCACTCGCGCGACACGCCCGCGCGCCTCCCTCCACGGGGGGAGCGACCTGCATAACCTGCCGCGGCAAGTGACTCGTGTGACGGGTGGTGTTCTCGATGGGGTCTGGCGTGCTGCTCGCCGCTCTGGTCGTGCTGTGGTTCGTGGTGCTGGTGCCCATGGTGGTGACCCGCGACACCTCGTCGTCCCGTGCGGAGGTCGCCCAGGGGCGGACGCTGCAGCGGCGGCGGGCCGGTGACCCGGTGCACTCCGCGGCGACCGAGCGGGTGTCGGTGGACCGCGACACGCTGCGCCGGACCGGCGAGCTGCGCGTCGACGTGCACGCGGTGCGCCGGCGCACGCTGGCCGGGCTGTTCGCCCTGACGGTGCTGGCGCTGGTCGGTGCGCTGGTCGTGTCGCCGTGGCTGTGGCTGCTGCAGGGGCTGCTCGACGTCGCGCTCGTCGGCTACCTCGTGGTGCTGCGGGCCGCCGCGCGCCGGGAGCAGGCCGCTGCCCGCCGCGCCGCCCGTGCCGCCGTCCGGCCGGCCGCTCGCCCCGTGGCGCGCCCGGCCGCCCGTCCGGCGCCGGCCCCGCGTCCCGCGCCGGTCGACGTCCCGGCCGTGGCCGAGGAGGCCCCGGCCCGGTCCACCGCCGACCTGCCGCACCCGAGCCTGCCGCTGGCCCCGGTGCACCCGCTGCGCCCCGGCCGCGTGGTGGCCGCCCGCACGCCGGCGCCCGCCGGCTGGCAGGACAGCGCGGTCGTGGGCCTGGACGACGACGACATCGGCTTCGCCGACGTGGACCTCTACCAGCCGCGGGTGGTCAACGGCTGACGAAGGCCCCCTGCCCCCGCCGCTCCCAGGCTCGCGGCGGGACCCTGCAGGGGGGCCACGCCGGGTCCGCCCCCGCTGGCGGCACCCGGACCAGCGGGCGGTATCGTTGCCGTCCGTCAGGGGCTGTGGCGCAGACCGGTAGCGCACCTCGTTCGCATCGAGGGGGTCAGGGGTTCAAATCCCCTCAGCTCCACACCGAGACGTCAGAACGCCGTCGGGGCCACCGCCCCGGCGGCGTTCGGCGTCTCCGGGGCGGCGACCGCGCCCGCCGCGCGGACCGACCTCCCGGGCGGTCACCCGGAGGGGTGAGCGACGCCGGTGCCGATCTCGGGTCACGGGACGACGTGCCGATGCCTGTTGTGTCCAACAGAAGCGTCCCTGCGTCACCCACCTGAAGGAGGCATCGTGCGCGTCTCCCCGCGCCGCGGTCGCCGATCCGTGCTGGCCGCCGTCGTCCCCGTGGGTCTGGTGCTGAGCGTGGCGCTCACCTGGAGCTCCACGTACGCGGCCTTCTCGGCCACCACGCAGAACCCCGGCAACTCCTGGCAGACCGGCAGCGTCCGGCTGACCGACAACGACAGCGGGACGGCGTTGTTCGAGAGCGCGACCGAGACCGGGCTCACGCCCGGCGCGGCCCGCTCCCGCTGCATCCGCCTCGACTACGCCGGGGACGTCGCCGCCGACATCCGGATGTACGTCGGCACGCCGGCCGGTGGCGCGACCACCCTCGACCGCTTCCTCGTCATGAGCGTCGAGCGCGGGCAGAACGTGTCGGCGACCACCTCGGTGCTGCCCGACTGCAGCACCGGCTTCACCCCGACGGCGTCCCCGACGTTCCTGTTCAACACCCGCCAGGCCAACGACGGCCTGGCCGACCAGGCGGCCACGCTCACCGCCCTGCGGAGCCGCGCGGACTACGCCACGGGGCTGTCCCTCGGCCCGTCGGTCGCTCCGGGCACGTCGCTGACCCTGCGCATCTCGTACCTGGTCAAGGACGACAACGACGCCCAGCGCACCCGGTCCGACGCCACGATCACGTGGGAGGCGCGGAACACGTGATCACGTCGACCGCTCCCTCGTGGACCTCCCGGGCCACGGCCGCCGGCCGGATCGCCGTCGCGGTCGTCCTGGTCGCCGTCGCCGGCCTGGTCCTCCTGGCCCTCGCCCCCCGGCTCGTCGGCTTCCAGGGGCACGTGGTCGTCTCCGGCTCGATGGCCCCCCGGCTCGCCGAGGGCGACGTGGTGCTGACCCGTCCGGTCCTCCTGCAGGACCTCGAGCCGGGGCAGATCCTGCTGTTCCCCGACCCCTCGGGCGTCGACCGGCTGGTGGTGCACCGGTTGGTCTCCCTCGACGAGCAGGGCGCCCTGGTCACCCGCGGCGACGCCAACCAGAGCAACGACACCGCGCACGTGCCGGCCGCCAGCGTCATCGGCGAGGTGCAGCTGCGCGTGCCCTACGTCGGCCTGCCCGCGTACTGGCGGACCGAGGGGCGGTGGGGCGCGATCGGTGCGACCGCCGCACTGCTCGCGGCAGCCGCCGTCGTCGTCTCCGGCCGGACCGGCGGCAGCGCTGGCCGTGGCCTCACCACCGCCGACCGGCTCCGGGCAGCGGCCCTGCGGGCCGTCGTCTGACCCGTCGGCTGCTCCCGCTCAAGAACGGCCCCGCGAGGCCGATGAGACCAGGAGGCCGGTCCCGCGCCGGTGGTGCGGACCACGTCGAGGAGGGGGACAGCGTGCGCCCAGCGCCTCAGCTCCCGCCCCGGCGTGCGGCCGGTGGCGGCCGAGCCGCCGCCTGGCTGGTCGGTGCCGCCCTGTTCGCCTCCCTCGCAGGGGAGTGGCTGCCGGTCGGGACGACTCCGGCGGCCGCGAGCACCAGCGCCGTCAGCCTGGTCGACGACCGCGGCGGTGCCGCCCTGTTCACCTCCACGGGGCTGACCCCCGGGCGCACCGAGAGCACCTGCGTCGCGCTGGCGGTGACCGGGTCGGCGGCGTCCCTCGGCGAGGTCGAGCTCAGCGCCACGGGGACCGGTGGTGATCTCGCTCCGTACCTGCAGGTCGGCGTCGAGGCCGGCACCCTGGCCGACCCGGCCAGCTGCGCCACGTTCTCCGGCGTGCCGGTCTGGAGCGGGACGCTGGACCGGATGCCCGCCGACGCCACCGCCGGCATCCCGACGGGCTGGCGACCGGCATCGGCGTCCGAGGCCGTCTTCCGCCTCACCGTCACCGTCCTCGACGACCCCGGGGCACAGGGTCGCCGCGCGGCGGCGACGTTCGTCTGGGCCCTCGACGTCGAGCCGGTCCCGCCCGCGCCGGAGCCCACCCCCTCGGCGCTCCCGGGCCGCACCCCGGAGCCGACGCCGACGCCGACCCCGACGCCGACCCCGACGCCGACCCCGACGCCGACCCCGGAGGTCCTCCCCGCGCCCGTGCCGGAGCCGACCCCCACCCCGGAGGTCCCGAGCCCGACCCCGCCGCCGACACTGGACGACCCGCCCCCGGTCTCCGACGTCGTCCGGGCCGAGCCGCTGCAGGCGCCGCCGGCGACGGTCGCCGAGGCGGTCGCACAGGCCGTCGCGGAGGTGGCCGCCGCCGTGGGGGAGACCGCCGTCGCCGTCGCCCAGGACGGTCAGTTCCCCCTCGGTCTGGTGGGCGTGGTGGTCGGGTTCCTCTTCGTGCAGGGCCGGCTCGACCAGCGCGACCCGAAGCTGGCGCTGGCCCGCGTCAGCTCCGACGTGCACGACTTCCAGGACTTCCCCCGAACGCCGAGGACCACGACATGAGCCAGGCATCCGCACCGCAGGACCTCGACCTCCTGCCGCTGGCCGACCGGCTGCGGTGGCTGCTCGCCGTCCGCGCCGGGCTGGTCGTGGCCCTGCCGCTGGCGGCCTGGGCGGTCACCCGGACGGCGCAGACGCTGCCCCTGCAGTACCTCCTGGTGCCCGGGGTGGCGCTGCTGGCGTTCGGGCTGCTGCTGCAGGGGCTGTCGGGCCGGGGACGCCGGTGGGCCGTCCTGGCGATCACCGCGCCGGTCATGCTCGACGCGGTCCACCTCGGGTGGGCGCTCTACCTCACCGGGGGGATCGACAGCCCGGTCGTCTACGTGATCGTCCTGCACGTGCTGGCGGTCTCGCTGCTGAGCTCCTTCCGCAGCGGCCTGAAGATGGCCCTCTGGCACTCCCTCGTGGTCATGTGCGTGCTCGAGGGGATCACCACCGGCTCGCTGCCCGCGCGCGGGGTCGAGGGCTTCGACAAGCTCACCTACAGCGTCTTCCTCACGGTGGTGTGGGTGACCGCGGTGACCACGGCCGTCCTCGGCGCGGTCAACGAGCGCGAGCTGCGGCGCCGCCGCTACGACGAGGAGGCGCTGCGGCGGCTGGCGGCGGCGCTGCACGAGGCGGAGAGCACCACCGAGGTGGCCGAGGCGCTGCTGGACTTCACCGTCGACGCGGCCGATGCCGCGGTCGCCGCCGTGCACTGCCACGTGCCCGACGGCGCCACCGGCCCCGCCGTCGACCTGGCCGTGCGCCGGCGCGGGGACGGCGAGGCGGAGGAGCTGCGGGGCATCGCGCCGCCCGCTCCCGGCTCCCTGCTGGCCGACGTCGGCGCGCGCGGGCACACCTTCCTCGCCGCCATGACCGCTCCCGACCCCTGGGTCGACGAGGTGCTCGACGGCGCCCGCCGCGTCGTCGCCATCCCCTTCGGGCTCGACGGTCAGGGCAGTGGCGTCCTCACCTTCACCGACGACGCGCGCACCGGCTCACGCATCCAGCAGCGCCGGGTGGGCGTGGCCGAGCAGGCCGTGGCCCACGCCGCGACGGCCTTCGCCCGTGTGGCGCTGCTGGAGCACCTGCAGCGCAGCGCGCTCACCGACGGCCTCACCGGGGTGTCCAACCGCCGGGCCTTCGACGCCGCCCTGGACCGGGAGCTGTCGATCGCCGCCCGGGCGGATGCCCCGCTCGCGGTCCTGATCTTCGACCTCGACCACTTCAAGAAGCTCAACGACACCTTCGGCCACCAGGCCGGCGACGACGTCCTGCGCGGCGTGGGTGCGGCGCTGCGGGGGAGCGCGCGGCAGGGCGACGTCGTGGCGCGCTACGGCGGTGAGGAGTTCGCCGTGGTCATGCCCGGTGCCGAGGCCGACGACGCGATCGCGTTCGCGCGCCGCATCCGCACGGTGCTGGCGGAGGTCGAGGCGCCGCGGACGATCACCGCGAGCGTGGGCATCTCCTGCCACCGCGGCGCCGGGGCGGCCGCCGCCGACCTGCTGCACGCCGCCGACACGGCCCTGTACGCGTCCAAGGCCGGCGGGCGCGACCAGGCCCGCATGGACGGCGTCGAGGGGCCGGTCAGCGGCGTGGCGGTCGACGACGGGGTCCTGCCGGTGCAGTACCCGTGGCAGGAGCCGGCCGCGGCGCACTGAGCGCCGGCGCGGGTCCTCCCCCGAGGGAGTGCCCGCACGCCCCGGCCGCTCAAGTCGGCGCCGCGCGCGGTCGATGCACCGGCGAGGACCCCGCGAGCACGCGGGCGCGGACGGAGGACGGCGATGACACGGTCCAGGCGCGCGCGGCGGCTGCCCCGCCGTGCCCTGGCCGCCGTGGCGTGCGCCCTGGGCCTGCTCGCCCTCACGGTGGTGCTGCCCGGCGCGTCGGCGCGGTTCTCCTCGGTGACCGCCAACCCTGCCGGCGCGTGGGCCACCGACGGGGTGGCGCCGCCGACCGGCCTGTCCGCGGTCCAGGCCTGCACCCGGACGCCCATCACGTTCCGTGGGGCCGCCGCGTCGACGAGTCCGTCACCGCTCACCCTGAGCCGGCCGAGTGCGACCCAGGCAGGCGACGTCCTGGTGGCCCAGGTGACCTACTACGGGGCCTCGACGATCAGCGCGCCCAGCGACTGGACACTCCTCTTCGCGGACACGAGCGGAGGGGTGGTGACCTCCGCCGTCTACTACAAGGTCGCCACGGGCGCCGACGCGCCCGCGACCTTCACCCGTCCGGACTCGAGCCCCGGGGACATGGTGGGCGGGATCGTCGCCTACAGCGGGGTCGACCGGAGCAGCCCCGTCGCCGTCACCGGGAGGACCACCGGTGCCGGCGAGACGGTCACCCCGTCGGCGGTGACGACGACGGTGAAGGACACGGTGCTCGTGTACTTCCTGGCCAAGGCGGGCGCGCAGTTCGCGACGCCCGGGGGTCTCCGGGAACGCTGGAAGCTCAGCTCCGACAGCGAGGGGATCACCGCGGCGGACGAGTCCTTCGTGGGGCCGGGTACGACCCCGTCCCGCTCCTTCTCGTCGCCCGGCTCCACGACCGCGTACATCGCCCAGACGATCGCCCTGCGTCCCACCGCCCCTCTGGTCGAGGCGTCCCTGTCCTGGACGGCCAGCCCCAGCACCTGGGCGACCGGCTACCGCCTCGAGCGCAGCACCGGCGGCACGGCCCAGGCGCCCCGCTCCCTCACCCCGATCGGCGCGACCTCCACCACCGAGGGACCGCTGGTGAACGGCACCGCGTACACCTTCCGGCTGTGGGCCTACCGCGGCACCTGGACCTCCACCGCGGTGACCGCCCCGCTGACCCCCTCCTGCTGACCCGCCCCGGGGCGGATCGACGGCGCGGCGCCGCCCACGTCGTCGACCCACGCAGTGCCGGCACCCCGTCGTCCGCGGGTCCTCCTCCGAGGGAGTGCCCGCACGCCCCGGCCGCTCAAGTCGGCGCCGCGCGCGGTCGATGCACCGGCGAGGACCCCGCGAGCACGCGGGCGCGGACGGAGGACGGCGATGACACGGTCCAGGCGCGCGCGGCGGCTGCCCCGCCGTGCCCTGGCCGCCGTGGCGTGCGCCCTGGGCCTGCTCGCCCTCACGGTGGTGCTGCCCGGCGCGTCGGCGCGGTTCTCCTCGGTGACCGCCAACCCCGCCGGCGCGTGGGCCACCGACGGGGTGGCGCCGCCGACCGGCCTGGCGGCCTCCCAGGCGTGCTCGGCGCCGGCTCCCTCCATCGCGTTCCGGTCCGCCGCCTCGGCGACCGCCCAGGGCTCGCTGACCCTGCCGGCGCCCGCGGGGACGCGGGCCGGGGACGTGCTGCTCGCCCAGGTCGGGCACGGCACCAGCGCCGTGCCCCTTCCCGAGCCCCCCGGCTGGACGCTCGTCCGCCGCGACTCGTACACGAGCGGGCTGACCTCCGCGGTGTTCTGGAAGAAGGCCGTCGACGGGGAGGGCAGCGCCACCTTCGCCTTCCCCGCCGGGAGCACCGTCACCATGGCCGGGGGTGTCGCCGCCTACAGCGGGGTCAGCCTCACCAACCCCATCGAGACCTCGGACGGGCTCTCGGGCTCCGACACGGTCATCAGGACCCCGGGGGTCACCACCACGACGGCCGACACGGAACTGATCCGCCTGACCACCAGCGCCCGCGAGCCCCACCCGGCCCCGAGCAGCACGACCGAGCGGTGGCGGCAGCTCGCGGTGACGGGGACCGGCGGCGTCAGCGCCGGTGACGAGCCGTTCCCCGGACCCGGGACGGCGCCCGTGCGCACCACGTCCGCGCCCAGTGGCGTGGCGGCCTCCTGGGTCGGGCAGACCGTGGCCCTCCGGCGCTCGTCGGGCACGCCGTCGGCCGTCCTCTCGTGGACGGCGAGCGCCAGCCCGTGGGCGACCGGCTACCGCCTCGAGCGCAGCGCGGGCGGTGCGACGCCGTCGACGCGGTCGATCACGCCGATCGGCGCGACGGGCACGACGGAGGGACCGCTGGTCAACGGCACCGCGTACACGTTCCGGCTGTGGGCCTACAAGGGGACGTGGACGTCTCCTGTGGTGAGCACCACGCTGACCCCCTCCTGCTGACCGGCCGCGGGACGTCGTTCGACAGCAGGAGGCGGGCGACTTCGTCAACCCCCGTGGGGCCGACGTCCCCGGACCAGGCCCCCGGGCCGCCTACCGTCCTTCCCCGTGGCAGCGGGGGAGCATCCGGTCGCCCTCCTCCGGGAGGCGCTGGCGGTCGAGGCGCTCCTGGACGCCGCCTGGCGGCCGGCCGAGCTGCTCGGCTGGCGGCACGACGACGGCCGCTGCCAGGCGCGGGTCCGGCTGGACTGGGACGGCGGGTCGCGCGTGCTCTGGACCCCGCTGACCCTCCTCCGGCTGCCCGAGCCGGAGGCCCTGCCCGAGCCGGACGCCCTGCCCGAGCCGGAGGCCCTGCCCGAGCCGGTGGCCGCGCCCGCGCCGCCGACCCGGCGGGCGGTGCCACCGCCGGTGCCCCCGCCGGCGACCGCGGCCGGCCGGGGAGCGGTGCACCGCGCCGCCCGGCCTCCGGCCCGGCGCCCCGAGCGGGTCCCCGCGGAGCGGCCCGCGCCGGGGAGCGACGACGCGGACCTGCTGCGCCTGCAGGTCGAGCTGCTCAAGCTGCAGGCCTGGGTGCACGAGGAGGGCCGGCGGGTCGTCGTCGTCCTGGAGGGCGCGCGGGACGCCGGGCAGGGCGGCACCGCCGCCGCGCTGGTCGAGCACCTCGACCCGCGGGTGGCGACGGTCGTCCCCGCCGGGGCGCCGGACCGCGCCGCGCACCTGCCCGCGGCGGGCCGGCTGGTGGTCTTCGACCGGTCCTGGTGCGGCCCGCTGACCCGGGACCCCGCCGCCCGCGCCGCGCCGCTGCAGGACCTCACCCGGCTCGAGGAGGCGCTGACCGGGGGAGGGGTCCACCTGGTCAAACTGTGGTTCTCCGTGGCCCGCGCGGACGCCGACCCCGCGGCGGAGGCGGCGCTGGTCGGCGCCACCTCGACGCCGGCCGCGCCGTGGACGGTGCTCGCGGCCGACGACGAGGGGCGCGCCCGCACCGAGGCGCTGCGGCACGTGCTCTCCGTGCTCGACTACCGCGGCCGCCGCGACGACGTCGTCGGCCGGCCCGACCCGCTGCTGGTGGCGCCGGTCCCGCCGTCGCTGCTGCCCGCCGGCTGAGCGGCGGGCGCTCCGGACGGGGAGGTCTACCGCGGGGTGTCCGCCCGGCCGGCGGCGCGGAAGTCCGGCCGCCGCTTCTCGACGAAGGCCCGCACGCCCTCGCGGCCCTCGGGGTCGGCGGCGGACTCGGCGATGAGCCGGGCCTCGTCGTCCAGCTGCTCCTCCAGCGTGCGGATGGCCGCCCGGCGGACCAGCGACCGGGTGCGGACCATCGCCCGGACCGGTCCGGCGGCCACCGTCTGCGCCAGGGTGACGGCGGCCTCGCGCAGCTGCCGGTCCTCCACCAGCCGCGCGACCAGGCCGAACTGGTGCGCCTCGGCGGCGCTGAGTGACCCGTCGGTGAGCATCAGCTCCAGGGTCCGCGGGGCGCCGAGCGCGCGGGTGAGCGCCCAGGAGCTGCCGCCGTCGGGGGAGAAGCCCAGCGCCCCGTAGGCCGGGCGGAACTTCGTCGATCGGGCGCAGACGACGACGTCGCACGCGCCCACCAGGCCCACCGCGGCCCCGGCCACCGCGCCCTGCACGCCCGCGACCACCGGCACGGGGCTGTAGAGCAGGAGGCGCACCACCTCGTGCCAGTCGTGTGCCAGCTGCCCGACGAACGCGCCGGGGTCCTCGGCGCCGGCGAAGGCGCGCACGTCACCGCCCACGCAGAAGCGCTCACCGTTGCCCAGCAGCAGCACCGCGCGGCTGGCGTCGGGGCGCGCCCGCAGGGCCGCGGTCAGCTGCTCGGCCATGGCCGGGTCGAGCGCGTTGCCCGCCTCCGGCCGGTCGAGCGTGATCGTCCAGACGTCGCCGTCCGGTGCGGTGAGCACGCGCGGGCGGTCGGTGGTGGTCATGCGGAGTCCTCCAGGAGCCGGTGGCGACCACCGTAGGGCTCAGGCCCGGACGCGCTCCTCGGTGACCTCGCTGTCGACCGCGGCCGGGGCGCCGCCGAACTCGTCGGCGACCTCGCCGGCGACGTCGTCGAGGTGCTCCTCGCCGGACAGGCCGGCGTCGGCCGCGGCCAGCATGCGGTGGCCGGTGGCCAGCACGGCGATGCCCAGGGCAACGGCGCCGGCGCCGACGAGGAAGGGCACGTGGATGTCCCAGGCGTCGACCATCCTGCCGGCCACGAACGGCGCCAGCCCGCCGCCGATGAAGCGCACGAACCCGTAGGCCGCCGAGGCGACCGGGCGCTCGACGGGCGAGACCAGCATGACCGCCTGGGTGGTCAGCGTGTTGTTGATGCCGACCACGATGCCCGAGGCGACCACGCAGGTGATGAGCGCCCAGCGGACGTCGGTGAACAGGCCGATGAGCAGCAGCAGGACGGCGAAGAAGCCGAGCGCGCCGTAGAGCGAGGGCGCGGTGCCGAAGCGGGCCTGCAGCCGCGGCGCCCCGACGACGGAGAACAGGGCGACCAGCAGGCCCCAGCCGAAGAACACCCAGCCGAGCTGCACCGCGCCGAGCTCCATCGGGTAGGGCGCGTAGCCCAGCATCGTGAAGAAGCCCCAGTTGTAGAGCACCGCGGTGAGGCCCATGGTCAGCAGGCTGCGGTGCCGCAGCGCCTGCAGCGGCGCCGACAGCGGGGTCCTGTGCGCCGGCCTGGGCATCTCGTCGAGCAGGACGACGGTGGCCAGCAGCGCGACGGCCATGAGCACGGCGACGCCGAAGAACGGGCCGCGCCAGCTCATGTCGCCGAGCAGGCCGCCGACCAGCGGGCCGGCCGCGATGCCCAGGCCCAGGGCGGCCTCGTAGAGCACGATCGCGCCGGCGAAGCCCCCGGTGGCCGAGGCGACGATGACCGCCAGCGAGGTGGCGATGAACAGCGCGTTGCCCAGCCCCCAGCCGGCGCGGAAGCCGACGATGCCGCTGATCGAGCCCGACAGCCCGGCGAGCGCGGAGAAGACCACGATGATCGCCAGGCCGGTGATCAGCGTCTTCCTGGCACCGATCCGGCTGGACACCCAGCCGGTGCCGAGCATCGCCACGGCGGTGACCACGAGGTAGCTGGTGAACAGCAGGCTGACCTGGCTCGGCGTGGCGTCGAGCTGCTCGGACAGCGCCGGCAGGATCGGGTCGACCAGGCCGATGCCCATGAAGCTGACGACGCAGGCGAAGGCGACGGCGTAGACCGCCTTGGGCTGCCTCCAGGTGCTGGCTCCGGCGGAGCTCACCGGATCACCTCCGGGGTGGGGTCGGGCCGGCGCAGCGCGGCGGCCAGGGAGGCGAGGGCGGGCAGCGCGTCGGCGATGCGCCGCACCTCGTCGGGGGAGAGGGCCGCGAGCGCGGCGTCGAGCCGGGCGGAGCGCCGGGCGCGGCGTCGCGCCAGGACGGTGGCGCCGGCCTCGGTCAGGCCGAGCAGGACGACGCGGGCGTCACCGCCGCGCCGGACCAGGCCCTGGGCGGTCAGCCGGGCCACCAGCGCGCTCATCGAGGGCTGGGCGACCCCCTCGGAGGCCGCCAGCTCGGTCACCCGGGTCGCGCTCTGGCGCTCCAGGCGGGCGAGGGTGGCCGCCGCGGTGCGGGACGGGCCGTCGTCCGGTGCGGTCAGGGTGCCCAGCCGCACGAGGACGTCGGCGAGGTGCTCGTCGACAGGCGGGGCGCTCACGACTATTGGTTGTACGCCCCAACTATCTATCGGGCCAGCCGGGACCTCAGAACCAGGACGGGAACCACATCCGCAGCAGCCACTCGGCGTGCGACAGCGGGCGGCCGGCCAGGACGGGGTAGAAGAACGCGAACGTGCCGGCCACGACGGCGACGTAGCCGCTGACGGCGGCCAGCCCCGCGCTGCGGCGCCAGGCCGGTGCCCCGGGCCGGCCCAGGACGTCCTGCAGCACGAGGGTCACGGCCAGCACGAAGAAGGGCAGCACCGGCGCCGTGTAGAAGATGAACATGGTGCGCTCGGGGTTGAGGAACCAGGTACCCCACCCGGCGACGACGGCCACCGCGACCAGGACCGCCGCGGGGTCGCGCCGGGCTCCGATCCGCCAGAGCAGCCACACCAGGGCCGGGGCGAAGGCCAGCCAGAGGGTCGGCGTCCCGACCATGAGGATGTAGCGGATCACCTGCCCGCCGCTCGCGTCGGTCAGGCCCTGCGGGTTCCACAGCAGGATCGGCCGCCCGTCGACCAGCCACGACCAGGGCCCCGACTCCCACGGGTGCGGCGTCGATAGGCCGTTGTGGAACCGCCACCACTCGGCGTGCATGTGCCACCAGGAGCGCAGCGCGCCGGGGACGAACGGGAACGCGGTGTCCGGGTTGCGCTGGGCCCACCAGCGCCCCTGCGCGGTCTCGCCGAGGAACCAGCCGGTGAAGCTGGCCAGGTAGGTGAGCACCGGGACCGCCGCGAGCGCCCAGGTGGCGCCGGGCAGGCCGCGGCGCAGGGCGGTCGCCGTCGGCCTCGGGACGCCGGCCTCCCGCCACGCGGCGCGGTCCCAGAACAGCGACAGCACGGCGCAGAAGGCCAGGAAGTAGACGCCGCTCCACTTGACCGAGCAGGCGCAGCCGAAGAGGAACCCGGCGGCGATCCGCCAGCCGCGCGGGCCGAGCCGGAGACCCGCGGCCGGCACCGGCAGCTGCGCGCGGACCCGGGCCCGCACCCGGTCGCGGTCGACGACGAGGCAGGCGACCGCGGCGAGCACGAAGACCTGCAGGAAGACGTCGAGCAGGCCGATGCGGGAGACGGTGAACTGGAAGCCGTCGAGGGCCAGCAGCAGGCCGGCGACCAGCCCGAGCAGCGTCGAGCCGGTGAGCCGCCGGGCCAGCCGGGTGAGGACGACGACGCTGATCGCTCCGGCCACCGCCGACGGGAACCGCCAGCCGAACGAGTCGTAGCCGAACAGCTGCTCGCCGGCCGCGATCAGCCACTTGCCCAGCGGCGGGTGGACGATGAACGTGTAGCCGCGGTTGTACTCGTGGCCCCAGGTCAGCAGGTCGTGCGCCTCGGGCGGGTAGTAGGCCTCGTCGAACAGCAGGGTGTCCGGATAGCCGATGCCGACCAGCCGGCTGACCAGCGTGAGGACGCCGAGGGCGAGGGCCAGCAGCCACGACAGCAGCCGGTCGGCCGGCAGCGGCGGGATGCGGTCCACCCGCGGCCGCGGCGCGGGCCAGCGGCGGGTGGCGCGGGAGGGCGTCCCCGGCGGGTCCCCGGCGTCCGTGCGCTCGGGAGCCAGGACCGCCATGCGCCTCAGGGTAGGTGCGCTCCCCGGCCTGCCCGGCGTGACAGGCTCGGGGCGTGACGGGACGGCTCGTGCTCGGCGGCGCTCCGCTCGGCCAGCCCGGCGACGTCGGCCCGCGGCTGCGCCGGGTGATGGCCGAGGCCGACGTGCTCGCCGTCGAGGACACCCGCCGGCTGCACCGGCTGGCCACCGACCTCGAGGTGACGCTCACCGGGCGGGTGGTGACCTTCCACGAGTCGGTCGAGCGGGCCCGCCTCCCCGGGCTGCTGGCGGCGCTCGACCAGGGCCAGACCGTCCTGCTGCTCACCGACGCCGGCATGCCCTCGGTCTCCGACCCCGGCTACACGCTGGTGCGCGCGGCGATCGAGGCCGGCGTCGACGTGACCTCGGTGCCCGGGCCCTCGGCGGTGGTCACGGCGCTGGCGGTCTCGGGCCTGCCGGTGGACCGCTTCTGCTTCGAGGGGTTCCTGCCGCGCAGGGGCGGCGAGCGGCGGTCGCGGCTGACCGGGCTGGCCGACGAGCGCCGCACGATGGTCTTCTTCGAGTCGCCGCACCGGCTGGCCGACGCGCTCACCGACTGCGCCGCCGCGTTCGGGGACGCCCGGGAGGCCGCCGTCTGCCGGGAGCTGACCAAGACCCACGAGGAGGTCCGGCGCGGGCCGCTGTCCGAGCTGGCCGCGTGGGCCGCCGAGGGGGTCCGCGGGGAGATCACGCTGGTGGTCGCCGGGGCCGCGCCGGCGCCGGTGGCGCTCGCCCCCGCCGAGCTGGCCGCGCTCGTGGCGGGGGAGGAGGCGGCGGGCGCCACCCGCAAGGACGCCATCCGCGCCGTCGTCACCCGCACCGGCCTGCCGCGCCGCACCGTCTACGACGCCGTCGTCGCCGCCAAGCCCTCCTGAGGCGCTGGGCGACCGTGCGGTCGTCGGGGTCATCGCCGCTGCGGAGACCCCGGTGGGCGCACACTCACGCGGACCTGTGGACGACGGGGGCGAGAACGGCTCCCCGTGCGGCACGGTGCCGCGGTGCCTCGACCCGCGGCGGAACCCCCGAGCCTCCTGGGGCTGCCCTTCCGCGGCACGGACGCCATCCGCCGCGGTCTGCTGACCCCCGAGCAGCTCCGCAGCCGTGCGTGGCGGCGCCTGTTCCGGGACGTCTACCTGCACCGCGACGTCCCGGTGACACACGTCCTCCGTGCGTCCGCCGCGGCCTCCCTGGTGCTCCCCGGCGCGGTGGTGTCGGGCACGAGTGCGGCCGCCTTCTGGGGTGTCGACCTCGCCGGGACGGACGACGACGTCGTCCTGACACTGCCGCCCGGGCGACACCCCGTCCGGGCGAGCGGACTGGCGGTGCGCCGGGTGCGACTCGCCAGGACCGACGTCCTCCGCCGACACGGCGTCCTCACGACCACGCCGGTGGCCACTGCTCTGGACCTGGCACGGCGGCTGAGCGGTGACGACGCGGTGGTGGCCGTCGACCGGTTCCTGGCGGCGGGCCTGGTCGATCTGCCCTCCCTCCGGGCGCGCGCGGCGGAGGCCGCGGGGCGGGGGAGCGCTCGGGCGCGGGGTGTCTGCGAGCTGGCGGACGAGCGGTCGGAGTCCCCGCAGGAGACCCGGGTGCGGCTGCTCGTCGCGCGCAGCGGCCTCCCCGCGCCGGTCCCGCAGTTCACCGTCCGGGTGGACGGTCGGTTCGTCGCGCGCGTCGACCTGGCCTGGCCCCAGGTGTGCGTCGCCGTCGAGTACGACGGGCGGTGGCACGCCGAGCCGGGCCAGTTCGCCCGCGACCGGCAGCGGCTGAACCGGCTGCAGGCGGCGGGCTGGCGGGTGGTGTTCGTGACCGCCGAGGACCTGTACCGGCCCGAGGAGCTGGTCGTCCGCATCGCCCGGGCGCTGGCGGACGCTGCGAGTGTGCGCTCGTCGGGCTCGCGGGATCACGCGTGACCCCGACCGGCGCACAGTGGCCGGAGGCGCCCTCCGCTAGAGCCAGCCGTTGCGCTTGAAGCCGCGGTAGAGCAGGGAGCAGACGACCACGATGACCAGCCACACCGTCGCGTAGCCCCAGCGCCAGTGCAGCTCGGGCATGTGCTCGAAGTTCATCCCGTAGATCCCGGCGATCGCGGTGGGGACGGCGATGATGCCCGCGTACGCGGAGATGCGCCGCATGTCCTCGTTGTCGGCCATCGACGTGCGCGCCAGCGAGGCCTGCAGGATCGACGACAGCAGCTCGTCGAGCGAGCCCACCTGGTCGCGCACCCGGATCGCGTGGTCGAGCACGTCGCGGAAGTAGGAGCGCATCGACTCGGGGACGACGTCGACCGCCCGCTCCGAGAGCTTCTGCAGCGGCACCTCCAGCGGCCCCACCGCCCGCCGCAGCGACATCAGCTCCCGCTTGAGCTGGTAGAGCCGCCCGATGTCGTCGGTGCGCTCCGGGCTGAACACCGACGCCTCGAGCTCGTCGACGTCGTCGGCCACCTGCTCGGCCACGTCGACGAACGTGTCGACCACGAGGTCGGCCACCGCGTACAGCACCGCGGCCGGCCCGTGGCAGAGCAGGTCGCGCTGCTCCTCCAGTCGGCGCCGCAGGGCGGTGAGGTCGTTGTGGTCGCCGTGCCGCACGGTGATCACGTGGTGCGGGCCGAGGAAGACCATGACCTCACCGGTGTCGACCACCTCGCTGGTGGCGGTCAGCTGCTCGTGCTCCACGTACCGCGCGGTCTTGAGCACCATGAACAGGTCCTCGTCGTAGCGCTCGAGCTTGGGCCGCTGGTGGGCGTAGACGGCGTCCTCGACGGCCAGCGGGTGCAGCCCGTAGCGCTCGGCGATGGCGCCGAGCTCGGCCTCCGTCGGCTCGAACAGGCCCAGCCACACGAACCCGCCGCGCTCGACCGCGACGTCGAGGGACTCCATGGGGTCGACCGGCGGCTCCCGGCGGCCCTGCACGTAGACCGCGCAGTCCACGACCGCGCTGGTGCCCTGGGGCCGGGCGCGGCCCGGCCGGGACGCCCCCGCCGGTCGCGGGCGGGGACTGGGCAGGAACAACTCGGGCGCGCCGTCGGTCTGCGGATCGCTCACCACGCGCCTCCTCCCGTCCCGCCGCGACGGCGGGCCGGAGAGAGCGTAGGCGTGCGGGGCGGCCCGGCCCGTGCCACGCTGCCGGAGGGGTCGGCCGGGAGGCCGGGCTCACGGGGGCCAGGTCGAGCAGCACGCCGAGGGGGAGGACGCCGTGGCCGCAGGGGCCCGCCGCGTGAAGTCCGTCGAGGACTCCATCCGCGACACCGAGGAACCGGAACACCGGCTCAAGAAGAACCTGTCCGGGCTCGACCTCGCCGTCTTCGGCGTCGGGGTGATCATCGGGACCGGCATCTTCGTCCTCACCGGTGAGGTCGCGAGCACCACCGCGGGCCCGGCCGTGGCGATCTCCTTCGTCATCGCCGGCGTCGTGTGCGGGCTCGCGGCGGTCTGCTACGCCGAGTTCGCCTCGACCGTCCCGGTCGCCGGGTCGGCCTACACGTTCTCCTACGCCACGCTGGGGGAGCTGGTCGCCTGGATCATCGGCTGGGACCTCGTGCTGGAGCTGGCCCTCGGGGCGGCGACGGTCTCGGTCGGCTGGTCGGGCTACCTCAACCAGCTGCTGGGTGACCTGGGCACCCCGCTGCCGACGTCGATCGCGGGGGAGACCGCCACGGTCAACATCCCGGCCATCGTCATCGCCCTGGTCATGACCGGCGTCCTCGTGCTCGGCATCAAGCTCTCGTCGCGGGTGACCAGCGTGATCGTGGCGATCAAGGTCGTCATCGTCCTGCTGGTGATCGTGCTCGGGTTCTTCTACACGAAGGCCGCGAACTACACGCCCTTCGTGCCGCCCGCCCAGCCCGCGGCCGAGGGGGAGGGCGGCTGGCACGCCCCGCTCATCCAGCTGTTCGGCTTCACCCAGGGCAGCTTCGGCTGGGGCGGCGTCATCGCCGGTGCCTCGATCGTGTTCTTCGCCTTCATCGGCTTCGACATCGTCGCCACGGCGGCCGAGGAGACGAAGGACCCGCGCAAGGACCTGCCGCGCGGGATCATCGGCTCGCTGGTCATCTGCACGCTGCTCTACGTCGCGGTGTCGCTGGTGGTCGTGGGCATGCAGCCCTACGCGGAGCTGTCCACCGAGGCGCCGCTGGCCGAGGCGTTCAGCAGCGTCGGGCTGTCGTTCGTCTCCAGCCTCATCTCCGTGGGCGCGCTGGCCGGGCTCACGTCGGTCGTGATGATCCTGATGCTCGGCCAGTCCCGGGTGCTGTTCGCGATGAGCCGCGACCACCTGCTGCCACCCGGCATGGCCGCCGTCCACCCGCGCTACGGGACGCCGTACAAGATCACCATCGGCACGGGCGTCTTCGTGGCGCTGCTGGCCGGCTTCCTCCCACTGGGGACGCTGGCCGAGCTGGTCAACATCGGCACGCTGTTCGCCTTCGTGCTGGTCTCGCTCGGCGTCATCGTCCTGCGGCGGACCCGGCCGGACCTGCACCGCGCCTTCCGGGTGCCGCTGGTGCCGGTCCTGCCGATCGTCTCGGCGCTGGCCTGCCTCTACCTGATGCTCAACCTGCCGGCCGACACCTGGCTGCGGTTCGCGATCTGGATGGCGCTCGGGTTCCTCATCTACTTCACCTACGGCAAGCGGCGCAGCCGGCTGGCCGGCGCGGAGGGCGAGGCGGCCGCCCGGCGCGCGGTCGCCGACCGCGCCGCCCGCGGCGGGGGCCGCTGACCCCACCCTCCGGGGTGAGCGGCCCCGCCCCGCACCTCCAGCGCCCGGCCCCGCGGGACGACCTGACCGGTGACCGACGTCCCCGGCCAGGAGCAGACCCGTGGCGACCAGCGTCCTCGACGCCCCCCTCCCGACCCCCGCAGCGGGCCCCGGCCCGGCCGCCGTGCCCCGGCGGCCGGGCCCGGTGCTCGCGCTGGCCGCCGTCTGCGCGCTGCAGTCCCTCGCCCTGCTCGCCGGCGGGCTGACCGGGCTCGACGGGCTGCTCGCCGCCGCGTCGCGGCCCCCGGGCGTCGTCGCCGCCGCCGTCCTGGGTGGGCTGGCCGCCTGGATCGTGGCGTGCGCGGGCGCGGCGCTGGGGGTCCTGGAGGGCCCCGGTCTCCCGTTCGCGGCCGGCGTCGCCTGCGCCGAGGCGGCGCTGGCCCTCGCGCTGCTCGTGGTCGGGCTGTCCGGCCCGGTGCTCGACGGCCTGCCGGTGCCGGCGCTGGCGCTGCTCGCCCTCGCCGTCCCGGTCGGGAAGCTGCTGCTGGCCTCCGCGCCGTCCACCCTCGCCTGGGCCGCCGCGGCGCGCCCGCGGCGGCACGTGCCCGCGCAGGTGGTCCACCCGCGGCTGCGGCTGGTCACCGTGGCGCTCATCGGGGTGGCCCTGTGCACCCTCGCCGTCACCACCCCGGTGGGTGGCGAGCCGCCGACCGTGACCACGCCGGCCGCCGGCGGCTGACGGCCGCGGAACCGGGTGGACGCCGCCACCTAGGCTCGGGGCGTGAGTGATCGGCACATCCTGACCGCCGTGGCCTGGCCCTACGCCAACGGCCCGCGGCACATCGGCCACGTCTCCGGCTTCGGCGTCCCCTCCGACGTCTTCAGCCGCTACCACCGCATGGTGGGCGACCGGGTGCTGATGGTCAGCGGCACCGACGAGCACGGGACGCCGATCACCGTCGCCGCCGACGCCGAGGGCGTCAGCCCGCGGGAGATCGCCGACCGCAACAACCGGGTCATCGTCGGCGACCTGCAGTCGCTCGGGCTGTCCTACGACCTGTTCACCCGGACGACGACGGCCAACCACGCCGCGATCAGCCAGGAGATCTTCCTCGGCCTGCTGAAGAACGGCTACGTCTTCCCCAAGACGACACTCGGCGCGATCAGCCCCTCGACCGGGCGCACCCTGCCCGACCGCTACATCGAGGGCACCTGCCCGATCTGCGGCTACGACGGCGCCCGCGGCGACCAGTGCGACAACTGCGGCAACCAGCTCGACCCGGTCGACCTCATCAACCCGCGGAGCCGGATCAACGGCGAGACGCCCAGGTTCGTCGAGGAGGAGCACTACTTCCTCGACCTGCCGGCGTTCACCCGCTCGCTGGGCGAGTGGCTGGACTCGCGGCGCGGCTGGCGGCCCAACGTCCTCAACTTCGCGAAGAACCTGCTCACCGACCTCAAGCCGCGCAGCTACACCCGCGACATCGACTGGGGTGTCCCGGTGCCGCTCGACGGCTGGCGCGACCGCCCCGACAAGCGCATCTACGTGTGGTTCGACGCCGTCGTCGGCTACCTGTCGGCCTCCATCGAGTGGGCCCGCCGCTCCGGCGACGACGACGCCTGGCGGCAGTGGTGGCAGACGCCGGACGCCGACGCCTACTACTTCATGGGCAAGGACAACATCGTCTTCCACGCCGAGATCTGGCCCGCCCAGCTGCTCGGGTACGACGGCGAGGGCGACAGGGGCGGGACGCCGGGGTCGCTGGGCCGGCTCAACCTGCCGACCGAGGTGGTCTCCAGCGAGTTCCTGACGATGGAGGGGCGCAAGTTCTCCTCCTCCCGCCAGGTGGTCATCTACGTGCGCGACTTCCTGGCCCGCTACGACGCCGACGCGCTGCGCTACTTCATCGCCGCGGCCGGGCCGGAGAGCCAGGACACCGACTTCACCTGGGCGGAGTTCCTGCGGCGCAACAACGACGAGCTGGTCGCCGGCTGGGGGAACCTGGTCAACCGCACGGTGTCGATGGCCGCGAAGAACGTCGGCGCCGTCCCGACGCCGGGCGAGCTCACCGACGCCGACCGCGCGCTGCTGTCGGCCACGCAGGGCGCCTTCGGGCCGGTCGGGGAGCTGCTCTCGCGCAACCGGCAGAAGGCCGCGGCCACCGAGGCGATGCGGGTGGTCGGCGAGGCCAACAAGTACCTCTCCGACCAGGCGCCGTGGAAGCTCAAGGAGGACCCGGCCCGCCGGGACACCGTGCTGCACACCGCGCTGCAGGCGGTCAGCGACTGCAACGCGCTGCTCACCCCGTTCCTCCCGCACTCCGCGCAGAAGGTGCACGAGCTGCTCGGCGGCACCGGCGTGTGGTCGCCGGAGCCGCGGATCGAGGAGGTCACCGACCTCGACGACGGCTCGCCGTACCCGATCATCACCGGTGACCACTCCGACGGCCAGGCCGTGTGGGCCTCCCGCCCGCTGCCCCCCGGGACGCCGCTGTCGCCGCCCACCCCGGTGTTCAGGAAGCTCGACGAGTCGATCGTCGCCGACGAGCTCGCCCGGCTCGAGGGCGGCCAGTGAGCGAGTTCGCGAGCTCACCGGTGGACCGAGCAGCCCGGCGAGAGCCGGGCCCGAGCGCCGGCGAGGGGTCGGTGTGAGCCGCTCGGCCGCCTCCCGCGCCAACCGGCGGGGCGAGCCGCCGCCGTCCCCGGAGCCGCTGCCGGCCCCGGCGGTCGACAGCCACACGCACCTCGACATCGTGCTCAACGGCTTCCGCACCGAGGAGCCGGCCGCCGACGACGCCGTGGACGCCGAGATCGCCGCCGCGGCCGCCGTCGGCGTGACCCGCCTGGTGCAGGTGGGCGTCGACGTGCCCTCGTCGCGGTGGTCGGCGGAGCTGGCCGCGCGGCACCCCGGCGTGCTGGCCGCCGTCGCCGTCCACCCCAACGAGGCCGGCGCCGGGCTCGCCGACGACGAGGCGCTGGCCGAGATCGACCGCCTGGCCGCGCTGCCGCGGGTGCGGGCGGTGGGGGAGACCGGCCTGGACCGCTACCGCACCGGCCCCGAGGGGTGGGCGGCGCAGGAGGCGTCGTTCCAGGCGCACGTCCGCATCGCCAAGGAGCACGGCGTCGCGCTGGTCGTCCACGACCGCGACGCGCACGAGGAGATCCTCCGGGTGCTCGACGACGAGGGCGCGCCCGAGCACACCGTCTTCCACTGCTTCTCCGGCGACGCCGCCTTCGCGCAGGCGTGCGTCGAGCGCGGCCACGTGCTGTCCTTCGCCGGCACGCTGACCTTCGGCAACGCCGGCTACCTCCGCGAGGCCGCGGCCCTCACGCCGGTCGACCAGCTGCTCGTCGAGACCGACTCGCCGTTCCTCACCCCGGTGCCGCACCGCGGCCGGCCCAACGCCTCGCGGCTGGTGCCGCACACGGTCCGGGCGCTGGCCGAGGTCACCGGCGTGGAGCTCGCGCAGCTGTGCGACACCCTCACCCGCACCGCCGAACGGGTCTTCGGCACCTGGGGAAGGACCCCGCTGCCCCCCACCCCTCGCTGACGCTCGGCGCGGGCCCCTGCAGCGGGGCCGCGCTGCCCCCGTGCCGCTCACCCCCGCGAGCGGGAGGGGTACTCAGCCCGGTGCGGGGCGCCGCGGCGGGGGCGACCGGCGAGCCGGGAGGCGGGGCACACTGGTCCCCGTGGGACGCCTCATCGCCGTGGTTCTCTTCATCGCCGTCCTGGTGCCCGGTGTGCTCCTCGCCCGGGAGTGGGCGCTGGCGGCCGGCCGCCGCGCCGTCGCGTCGGCCGGTGTCGAGTTCGCCACTCCCACCCCCGAGGGCGTCGCCACGCTGCAGCGGCAGGCGCAGCACGGCCGGCGGGTGCGCCGGCTGGGCCTGGTGCTCGGCGTCCTCGGCATCGGGGCGAGCGTGTGGATGTTCGCCGAGGCCTCGGTGTTCCTCTGGCTGCCGGCCCTGGTGGTCGGGCTGCTCACCGGGGTGGTGCTGGCCGAGGCGACCCGCCCCCGGCCGCGCTGGCGGCTCTCCGACCCCGCCCGCCGTCCCCGCCGCGCCGAGCAGGTCTCGCCGTGGCTGCTGTGGACGATGCGCGCCGTCGTCGCCGCGGAGGTCGTCGTCGCCGCCCTGATGTGGCAGCGCGGCGACCTGCCCGACACGGTCGGCTGGGTGGCCCTCGTCGTCCCGCTGCTGGCCTGGCTGCTGGCCGAGGTCGCGCTGCTGCGCGTGCTCGTCCGGCCGCTGCCGGCCGAGGGCGCCGACGTGCCGGTCGACGAGGCGCTGCGCACGTGGACGGCGCACCTGGTCACCGCCGCGAGCAGCGTCCTGGCCCTGCTGCCGCTGGGCACCCTGCTGCTCGCCGCGGGCATCGACCTCGGTGACCGCGTCACCGAGAACGTCGACCTCCTCCCCGTCGCGCTGGTCGCTGGGGGCTTCGCGAGCCTGGCCGCGGGCATCGCGGTCGCCGGCTTCCTGCTGACCTGGCTGCGCCCGGTGCGGGCGGACGCGCGCGCCCTCGCCGGCTGAGGGAGCCGGCGTCCCGACCCGGCCCGGGACGCCGCCCGCTGCCCCTGGGTGACACCGTGACCTCGATCACGGCTCCACCTCACTGATCCCGGCTGGCACACGCGTCCCGAGAGGCGCGTCCGTCACCCACCGTGTCGGCGTGGTGTCGGATCGACGTGTCGATCACCTGCTTGACTCCGTGCGCACCGTTTCTAGACGCACCGAGCTCGTTATCGTGTCGTGACCGACAGCCGGGAGGGGGATCGTCCGGGCGCCGTCCGACGGCCCTGGGTCCCCCCTCGTGGCCGGCTGCCGCGCGTCCTGCGATCGCTTCCGCCCGGCGCCCCTCGACCCCGTGGAAGTGCCGTGCCCCGAACGCTGAAGCTCGCCCTCTCCGCCCTGGTCCTGACCGGACTGGTGGGCGGCTCCTACGCCTGGTTCGCCGCGCAGAAGTCGGTGACGCTGACGATCGACGGGCAGGTCCGCGAGGTCAGCACCTACGCTGACACGGTCGGTGAGGTGCTCGACGAGGAGGGGCTGCAGACGCAGGCGCACGACGTCGTCCTCCCCGATCTCGACGCCACCGTCGGGGACGGCGACGCGGTCGTCCTCAACCGCGCCCGGCCGCTGCAGCTGACCGTCGACGGGGTGGCCAAGGAGGTGTACGTGACCGCGCTGTCGGTGGACGAGGCGCTCGAGCAGCTCGGCTACCGGGCGGAGGACCTCGTGCTGTCGGCCAGCCGCAGCGAGCGCCTCCCGCTCGACGGCATGGCGCTGTCGATCTCCACGCCGAAGGACGTCACGCTCGTCGTCGACGGCGCCTCCCGCGTCGTCACCACGACCGCCGCCACCGCCGCCGACCTGCTCGCCGAGCAGGGCGTGACCCTCGGCGCCGACGACCGCACCAGCCTCTACCCGGCCCAGCCGCTGCTCGCCGGGATGCGGCTGCAGGTGTACCGGGTGCAGGTGACCGAGGTCGTCGAGACCAGCCCGCTGGACTACCGGACCGTCGAGACCGAGGACCCCGAGGCCCTCGAGGGGGAGGAGACGGTCACCCAGGAGGGCGTGGAGGGCGAGCAGTCCACCACCGTCCGGATCACCGTGGTCGACGGCGTGCAGACCGCCCGCGAGCAGCTCGCCACCACCGTCACCCGCGAGCCGGTCGACGAGCTCGTCAGCGTCGGCACCAAGGAGCGCCCCGCCGCCGCGACCGGCAGCGTCCCGGCGAGCGCCGACGGTCTCAACTGGGGCGCCCTCGCCCAGTGCGAGTCCGGGGGCCGGCCCGACGCCGTCAGCTCCTCGGGCACGTACCGCGGCCTCTACCAGTTCTCCCGCTCCACGTGGGCGTCCGTGGGCGGGGCCGGCGACCCCGCCGCGGCCTCCGTGGCCGAGCAGACCCTCCGCGCGCAGATGCTCTACGCGCGCTCCGGCGCCGGCCAGTGGGGCTGCGGGCACCACCTGTTCGACTGAGCGGTCCGCTGAGCACCCCGGAGCAGACCGACGGGCTGCTGGGCCCGGCCGCCATCCGCGACCTGGCCCAGCAGCTCGACCTGCGCCCCACCAAGACGCTCGGGCAGAACTTCCTGCACGACGCCAACACCATCCGGCGGATCGTGCGCACCGCGGAGCTGCGGCCCGACGACGTCGTCCTCGAGGTCGGGCCGGGCCTGGGCTCGCTGACCCTGGGGCTGCTGCCGGCCGCCACCGCCGTCACCGCCGTCGAGATCGACCCGAGGTTGGCCGCCCGGCTGCCGCAGACGGTGGCCGCGCGGCGTCCCGACCTCGCCGGCCGGCTGACCGTGGTCGAGGCCGACGCGCTGCGGGTGACGGAGCTGCCCGGCCCCCCGCCCACTGCGCTGGTGGCCAACCTGCCGTACAACGTGGCGGTGCCCGTCCTGCTGCACCTGCTCGAGCTGCTGCCCTCGCTGCGGCGGGCGTTGGTGCTCGTCCAGGCCGAGGTCGCCGAGCGGCTGGCCGCCCCGCCGGGGAGCACCGCCTACGGCGTCCCGTCGGTGAAGGCCGCCTGGTACGGCGAGGTCCGCCGCGCCGGCAGCGTCGGCCGCCGCGTCTTCTGGCCCGAGCCCAACGTCGACTCCGGTCTGGTCGCCCTCGACCGCCGTCCGCCACCGCCCGGCGACCGCGCCGCCACCTTCGCCGTCGTCGACGCCGCCTTCGCCACGCGCCGCAAGGGCCTGCGCGCCGCCCTGGCCCGGTGGGCCGGGAGCCCCGCCGCGGCCGAGGCGCGGCTGCGGGCGGCCGGCATCGACCCGGCCACCCGCGGCGAGCAGCTGTCGGTGACCGACTTCGCCCGGCTGGCCGCGACGGCGCCGGTGACCCCGTGAGCCGGCCGTCGTGAGCCGGTCGTCGTGAGCTGGTCGTCGCCGGGTGGGCCCGGGCACACCCGCGGGGACGGCGCGGTCACCGCGCACGCACCCGCCAAGATCAACGTCTCGCTGGCCGTGGGCCCGCTGCGGCCCGACGGCTTCCACGCGCTGCAGACCGTCTACCTGGCCGTCTCGCTGCTCGACACGGTCACCGTGCGCCGCGGCGAGGGCCTGTCGGTCACCGTGACCGGTGAGGGCGCCGGCGGGGCCGACCCGGTGCCCACCGACCGGCGCAACCTGGTGTGGCAGGCCGCCGAGCTGCTCGCGGAGCACGCCGGCGTGGCCGCCGACGCCACCATCGCCGTCGACAAGGCGATCCCGGCCGCCGCCGGACTGGCCGGTGGCAGCGCGGACGCCGCGGCCACCCTGGTCGCCCTCGACGCGCTCTGGGGCACGCACGCCACCCGCGGCGACCTCACGGCGCTGGCCGCGCGGCTGGGCAGCGACGTCCCCTTCAGCCTCGCCGGCGGCGTCGCCCTCGGCGGTGGCCGCGGGGAGCAGCTCACCCCCGTGCTGGCCCGGCGACGGTGGCACTGGGTGCTCGGCATCGCCGAGGGCGGGCTGTCCACGCCGGCGGTCTACGCCGAGCTCGACCGGCTGCGCGCCGCGGGACGGCTGCCCGACGGCGCGGCGTCCTCCTCGCCCGAGGCGGTCCTCGCCGCGCTGCGCAGCGGTCCCGTCGAGGCGCTGGCCGCCGCGCTGGACAACGACCTGCAGGCGCCGGCGGTCTCGCTGCGCCCGGCCCTGCGCCGTGCGCTGCGCAGCGCCACCGGTGCCGGTGCGGCCGGGGCCCTGGTGAGCGGCTCGGGCCCGACCGTGGCCGCGCTGGCGGAGGACGAGGACGCCGCCGTCCGGCTGGCCGCCGTCCTGGCCGGCGAGGGCGTGTTCCGCACCGTCCGGGTCGTGCACGGCCCCGTCCCCGGCGCCCGCCTGGTGGGGTGAGGGACCGCGGGGGCCCGCCGTCCTCCGGACGGTGTCTACGCGGCGGCGGGCTGCTGGCGCTTGGCGGCCAGGCGGACCGGGTCGGGCCACTTCACCGAGTGCGCCCAGCCCAGCTTCTCGAACACCCAGATCACCCGCGCGCTGATGTCGACCTGCCCGCGCAGCACGCCGTGGCGGGCGCAGGTCGGGTCGGCGTGGTGCAGGTTGTGCCAGGACTCGCCGCCGCTGAGGATCGCCAGCGGCCAGAAGTTGGTGGCCCGGTCGCGGGAGGCGAAGGGCCGGCTGCCGACGACGTGGCAGATCGAGTTGATCGACCAGGTGACGTGGTGCAGCAGCGCGGTGCGCACCAGCCCGGCCCAGAAGAACGCCGTCCAGGCGCCGGCCCAGCTGCCCGTCACCAGGCCGCCGATCGCCGCCGGCAGGGCCAGGCTCAGGAACGCCCACACGATGAACAGCCGGCTGGTGACCCGCAGGCCGCGGTCCTTGAGCAGGTCGGGGGCGTAGCGCGCGGCGTTGGTCTGCCGCCGGTCGAACAGCCAGCCGAGGTGGGCGTGGAACATGCCCCGGAGCAGCGCGCGGGTGTCGTCGCCGTAGCGCCACGGCGAGTGCGGGTCGCCGTCGCGGTCGGAGAAGGCGTGGTGGCGGCGGTGGTCGGCGACCCACTGCACGACCGGGCCCTGGATGGCCATGCACCCGACGATCGCCAGCGCGATCCGCAGCGACCGGGTGGCCTTGAACGACCCGTGCGTGAAGTACCGGTGGTAGCCGACGGTGACGCCGAGCAGCGGCACGAAGTAGAAGGCGACGAACAGGCCGACGTCGAGCCAGGACAGGCCCCAGCCCCACACCGCCGGGACCACGGCGGCCAGTGCCAGGAACGGCACGACGACGAAGACGTAGAGCGTGAGCTGCTCGAGGTGCCCCTTCTCCTTGCCCAGCGCGTTCGGCGGCAGGCCCCGGTCGGGATCGGCGGGTCGGAAGGCCGACGGCCGGGTGAGGGAGGGAGCGGACACGTGGCCTCCAGGGGTCGTCCGTGGCGAGGACGCTCCGGCGCGACGGCCGGTGGCTTCGACGCCGTAACCTACGTCACCGGCCGCACCCCCGCCGTCCGGACGGGCGCGCCCCGGCTCCGGCCGCCCCCTGCTCCGTGCCCCGCCACGGGGAGCGCCCTAGGCTCGTCCGCGTGGTGCCGCCGGGACGGCGCCGCGGTGGGGGATGGGGTAATCGGCAGCCCGCCGGCCTTTGGAGCCGGGAAGTCTCGGTTCGAGTCCGAGTCCCCCAGCAGCGCCGAGGGCACGCGCACCCGTGCCGAGGCACCGGGTCGCCCCTCCGGCGGTCCGTCCACCGTCGGAGGAGATCAGTGAGTCCGCAGCAGGCAGTCGCCGCCGTCGTCGTCCTCGCCGCCGGGCAGGGGACCCGGATGCGCTCGACCACGCCCAAGGTCCTGCACGAGATGGGCGGGCGCAGCATGCTCGGCCACGTGCTCGCGGCGACCGGGCCGCTGGGCGCCGGCACGACGCTGGTGGTGGTCGGCGCCGGCCGCGAGGCCGTCGCCGAGCACCTGGCCGCCGTCGCGCCCGGCGCGCGGCCGGTGGTGCAGGAGGAGCAGCGCGGCTCCGGCCACGCCGCCGCCGTCGCACTGGCCGCCGCCCCCGACCTGACCGGCCCGGTCCTGCTCGTCAACGGCGACGCCCCGCTGCTGCGGCCGGAGACGGTCACCGCGCTGGTCGAGGCGCACCGGGCGGCCGGCGCCGTCCTCACCGTCCTCACCGCTGAGGTCGAGGACCCCACCGGCCTGGGGCGCGTCGTCCGCGACGCCTCCGGCGCGGTCACGGGCATCGTCGAGGAGCGCGACGCCACACCCGAGCAGCGGGCGATCACCGAGGTCAACGCCGGCGTCTACGTCGGCGACGCCGCCGCCCTCCGCCGCGCGCTGGCGCGCATCGACCAGGACAACGACCAGGGCGAGCTCTACCTCACCGACGCCGTCGGCCTGCTGGTCGGCGACGGCGAGCCGGTCGCCGGCGCGGTGGCCGAGGACCCCGACGACGTGCTGGGCTGCAACGACCAGCGGGAGGTGGCCGCGCGGCGGCGCACCCTCAACGACCGCGTGCTCGACGGGCTCATGCGGGCCGGCGTCACCGTCGTCGACCCGGCCACCACCTGGGTCGACGTGACCGCGTCGGTGGCCGCCGGGGCCCGGCTGCTGCCCGGCGTGCAGCTGCACGGGACGACGTCGGTCGGGGCCGGCGCCGTCGTCGGCCCCGACACCACGCTCGTCGACACCGGGGTGGGGGAGGGCGCGTCGGTGGTCCGGTCGCACTGCCTCGGGTCGGTCGTCGGGCCCGGGGCCACGGTCGGCCCCTTCAGCTACCTGCGGCCGGGCACCGACCTCTCGCGCGGCGCCAAGGTCGGCGCCTTCGTCGAGACCAAGAACGCCCGCGTCGGCGAGGACTCCAAGGTGCCGCACCTGTCCTACGTCGGCGACGCGACCATCGGGCGGGGTGCCAACGTCGGGGCGGCCACCGTGTTCGTCAACTACGACGGCGTGACCAAGCACCACACGACGATCGGCGACCACGTGCGGATCGGCTCGGACACGATGCTCGTCGCGCCGGTCACCGTAGGGGACGGCGCCTACACCGCCGCGGGGTCGGTGATCACGCACGACGTCCCGCCGGGGGCCATGGGTGTGGCGCGGGCGGCGCAGCGCAATGTGGCAGGCTGGGTGCGCCGCCGCCGTCCCGGCACCGCCGCCGCGCAGGCCGCTGCGGCGGCGACGGGACCGGCCGAGGACGCGGCCGGTGCCCGGCCCGTGACCGGCGGCGACGGTGCGGACCGGCCGACGGAGCCCGACGGGAACCACGACCAGTAGGGGCAGCAGAGCCGATGAGCGCGATCCGGCAGACCACCAGCAAGAGCCTGATGCTCTTCTCCGGCCGGGCGTACCCCGAGCTGACCGACGAGATCGCCGGCCACCTGGGCGTCACCCCCACCCCGACGGCGGCCTACGAGTTCGCCAACGGTGAGCTGTTCGTCCGCTTCGAGGAGTCGGTCCGCGGCTCCGACGCCTTCATCGTGCAGAGCCACTCCGCGCCCATCAACACCTGGCTCATGGAGCAGCTGCTCATGGTCGACGCCGCCAAGCGCGCCTCGGCCAAGCGGATCACCGTCGTCGCACCGTTCTTCCCCTACGCCCGGCAGGACAAGAAGCACCGCGGCCGCGAGCCCATCTCCGCCCGCCTGGTCGCCGACATGTTCAAGACCGCCGGGGCCGACCGGCTGATGGTCGTCGACCTGCACACCGCGCAGATCCAGGGCTTCTTCGACGGCCCGGTCGACCACCTCTTCGCCCTCGACCTGCTCGTCGACCACGTCAAGGGCAACTGGGGCGACCGCGAGATCACCGTCGTCTCGCCGGACTCGGGGCGGGTGCGCGTCTCCGAGCGGTGGAGCGACAAGCTCGGCGGCGTCCCGCTGGCCTTCATCCACAAGACCCGCGACCCGATGCGGCCCAACGAGGTGGTCGCCAACCGCGTCGTCGGCGAGGTCGAGGGCCGGGTCTGCATCCTGGTCGACGACATGATCGACACCGGCGGCACGATCGTGAAGGCCGCCGAGACGCTCTTCGACGCCGGCGCCGCCGACGTCATCGTCTGCGCCACCCACGGCGTCCTGTCCGGCGCGGCGGTGGACCGGCTGAAGAACAGCCGGATCAGCGAGGTCATCGTGACCAACACGCTGCCCATCGAGCCGTCCCGCCAGTTCGACAAGCTGACCGTCCTGTCCATCGCCCCGCTGCTGGCCCGGGCGATCAAGGAGGTCTTCGAGGACGGCTCGGTGACCAGCCTCTTCGGCGGCGCCAGCTGACGGTCCGCCGAGTGGGGGCCCGGAGGGTCCCCCGAGGACGGACGGGGACGGCTCCACGCAGCGGGGGGACGGCACCTGGCCGCGGTCACCCGGCCGGAGGCCGGGTAAGATGGCAGAGCCCGGCGAGGGAGCGGCCCGTCCGACTCCGTGATCGACGTGCGTGTGCTCCTGCGAGGTGTGCCGCGCCCGGCCGCCGGCCCGCAGACCGACCCACCTGTTGAGGAGCACACCACCGTGGCCGACTTCCGCCTCGTCGCCGAGCCCCGCACCGAGTTCGGCAAGGGCAGCGCCCGCCGGACCCGCCGCGCCGGCCGCGTCCCCGCCGTCCTGTACGGGCACGGCCAGGACGTCGTCCACCTGTCGCTGCCGGCGCTGGAGTTCGCCGCCGTGCTGCGCAACGGCGGCACCAACGCCCTGATCACCGTCGTCCTCGACGGCGCCGAGCACCTCGCGCTCACCAAGTCGGTGCAGCGCGACCCGCTGACCCGCCAGCACGAGCACGTCGACCTGCTGGCCGTCCGCCGCGGCGAGAAGACGACCGTCGAGGTGCCGCTGGTCGTCGTCGGCGAGCCCGGCGTGGACGCGATCACCAACCACCAGCTCAACACCGTCGCGATCGAGGCCGACGCGACCGCGCTGCCCGACACCATCGAGGTGGACGTCACCGGCCGCACGGCGGGCCAGAACATCACCGCCGCCGACCTGGTGCTGCCCCGCGGTGCCACGCTCGTCACCGACCCCGAGGCGCTGGTCATCGGCTTCCTGGGCGCGCCGACCGCCGAGCAGCTCGACGCCGAGCTGGCCGAGGCCGAGGCCGAGGCCGGCATCGAGCGCGAGGAGTCCGCGCCGGCCGAGAGCGGCACCGGCGAGGGCGACGTCGTCCCCGAGCCGCAGGCGCAGGGCAGCGGCGAGTCGATCGAGTCCACCGAGAACAGCTGAGGTCCCCGCTGACCGAGAGCACGACCCGCAGGGGCGCCGGCACGGCCGGCGCCCCTGCGGCGTCCCCGCCCTCCGAGGGCCCCTTCCTCGTCGTGGGGCTGGGCAACCCCGGCCCCGGCTACGCCGGCAACCGGCACAACGTCGGGGCGATGGTCCTCGACGAGCTCGCCGCCCGTGCCGGCGTGAAGCTCTCACCCGGCAAGGGAGCCCGGGCGCGCGCCCTCGTCGGCGAGACCCGGCTGACCGGCCGCCGCGTCGTCCTCGCCCGGCCGACGACGTACATGAACGAGTCCGGCGGCCCGGTGCGCGGGCTGCTCGACTACCACAAGCTGCCGGTCGCCGACCTCGTCGTCGTCCACGACGAGCTCGACATCCCCTTCGCCGCCGTCCGGCTCAAGCGGGGCGGGGGCGAGGGCGGGCACAACGGCCTGCGCTCGATCAGCCGCTCCACCGGCACCCGCGACTACCTCCGGGTGCGGGTCGGGATCGGCCGCCCGCCGGGCCGCCAGGACCCCGCCGACTTCGTCCTCAAGGACTTCTCCGCGACCGAGCGCAAGGAGCTCGACCTACTGGTCGCCGAGGCCGCCGACGCCGCCGAGGAACTCCTCGCGCAGGGCCTGGAGGCGGCACAGAACGTGGTCCACCCCCGTAGCTGAACGGGTGAGGCGGCCGCCCCCAGGGGGTGAACCGTCACTCTCCGCATTGCCTTCCTCATGACGCTGGGTGAGCGTCTCTCGTGCGTCGGGGGACGTGGCGCCATCGGCGGCACGACAGCACAGCACGTTCGGTGACTGTTCTTCCCCTCCGCACACGGAGAGTCACGCGGTTCGAGGGGGAGACGTGCTGCTGAACCACCACGGCGCCGGACGGGTCGGCGTCACCGCGCCCGCGGGCCCGATCCCGGCGCTGGACGTCCTGACCGGGAGGCCGCGGCCCACCGGCACGACCGCGCCCTCCCGCTGGTCCGCCCGCTACTCCGGGGCCCTGGTCGGGCTCGACGTCACCGCTGCCGCGGCCGTCACCGGCCTGGTCCTGTCGGCCCACCCGTCCCCGCCCTCCGCCGCCGCGCCCCTGGTGTGGACGGCGGGCCTGCTGGTCCTGGCCTGGCCGCTGCTGCTGGCGGGGACCGGCGCCTACGACGAGCGGGTCCACGGCACCGGCAGCGACGAGTACCGCCGGGTCGGCCGGGCCGGTCTGCTGCTGGTGGCGCTGGCGAGCCTGGTCTCCTACGCCGCCCAGCTCGAACTCAGCCGCGCGCTGGTCGTGGTCGCCGTCCCCGCGGTCACCGTCCTCACCCTGGCCGCGCGGTTCGCCGCCCGCTGCCAGCTGCGGCGGCTGCGCGCCCGGGGCCGCTGCCTGCGGCGGGTCGTCCTGGCCGGCCGCGGTGGAGCCGTCGTCGAGCTGGCCATGCGGGTGCGCCGGGACGGCTACGCCGGGCTGGAGGTCGTGGCCGCGTGCGTGACGCCGGAGAGCCGCGAGCTGGTGGCCGGCGCGCTCGGGGTGCCGGTCGGCGGCCTCGACGACGTCGTCGACACCGCCGTGCGGCTCGGCGCCGACACCGTCGCGGTCACCTCGGCGAGCGAGACCGCCGCCGAGTACCTGCGCCGGCTGTCGTGGCAGCTGGAGGGCAGCGGCGTCGAGCTGCTGGTGGCCCCGGGGCTGATCGAGGTGGCCGGACCGCGGCTGCACATCCGCCCGTTCGAGGGGCTGCCCCTGCTGTCGGTCGAGCAGCCGCGGTTCGAGGGGTGGGGCCGGGTGCTCAAGGGCTGCGTCGACCGGGTCGTGGCCGCGCTCGCGCTGCTGCTGCTGTCCCCGCTCCTGCTCGGGCTGGCCCTCGCCGTCCGGCTGGACGACCCGGGGCCGGTCCTGCACCGGCAGGAGCGGGTCGGGGTGAACGGCCGGCGCTTCACGATGCTGAAGTTCCGCAGCATGGTCGTCGACGCCGAGAGCCGGCTGGAGGCGCTGCAGGCGGCCAACGGCGCCGACGGGCTGCTGTTCAAGATGCGCGCCGACCCCCGGGTCACCCGGGTCGGACGGTGGCTGCGCCGGCTGTCCCTCGACGAGCTCCCGCAGCTGGTCAACGTCCTCGGCGGCTCCATGTCGCTGGTGGGCCCGCGCCCGCCGCTGCCCCGCGAGGTCGCGCGGTACGACTCCTCGGTCAGCCGGCGGCTGCTGGTCAAGCCCGGCCTGACCGGGCTGTGGCAGATCTCCGGCCGCAGCGACCTGTCCTGGGAGGAGGCCGTGCGGCTGGACCTCCGGTACGTGGAGAACTGGTCGCTGGCCCTCGACGCGCTGATCCTCGTCAAGACCGTGCGCGCCGTCCTCGGCCGCTCCGGCGCCTACTAGGCCGCCGCTGCCCGCCTCACCCCCCCTCCGGCGGGTGACGCCGACGCGCCCGCCCTCTCCCTAGCGTCGCCAGGACCGCCGGGCGCAGTGCCGACCCGGACCTGATCGGAGGACGGACCCATGAACCGCACGAGCATCGCCATGGTGGGGACCCGCGGTGTCCCGGCACGCTACGGGGGCTTCGAGACGGCGGTCGAGGAGGTGGGGCGCCGGCTCGCCGACCGCGGGCACCGGGTGGTCGTCTACTGCCGCACCACCCCGGGCAGCGGCGCCGAGCGCCCGGCGGAGCACCTCGGCATGGAGCTCGTGCACCTGCCGGCCGCCCGCCGCCGCTCGATCGAGACGCTGAGCCACTCCGCCCTGTCGGTGCGCCACCTGCTGGCCCACCGCACGGACGCCGCGTTCGTCTTCAACGCCGCCAACGCCCCGCTGCTGCCCGCCCTGCGGGCCGCCCGCATCCCGGTGGCCACGCACGTCGACGGGCTGGAGTGGAAGCGCGCCAAGTGGGGCGGTGCCGGACGGCGCTACTACCGCGCCGCCGAGGCGCTCGCCGTCCGCTGGTCCGACGTGCTCATCGCCGACGCCCAGGGCATCGCCGACTACTACCGCGACGCCTTCGCCGCCCCGACGACGCTGCTGACCTACGGCGCGCCGCTCATCGCCCCCGGCGCGCACCGGCTGGCCGAGCTGGGCCTCGAGCCCGGCGGCTACCACCTCGTCGTCGCGCGCTTCGAGCCGGAGAACCACGTCGACGTCGTCGTCGAGGGCTACGCCGCGAGCGACGCCGCCAAGCCGCTGGTGGTGGTCGGCTCGGCGCCCTACGCCGACGAGTACACCCGCCACGTGCACGCCCTGGCCGACCACCGGGTCCGCTTCCTCGGCGGGCTGTGGGACCAGGAGCTGCTCGACCAGCTCTACGCCCACTGCTGCACCTACCTGCACGGCCACTCCGTCGGCGGCACCAACCCCTCGCTGCTGCGCGCCATCGGCGCCGGCGCGGCGGTGACCGCCTTCGACGTCGACTTCAACCGCGAGGTCGTCCGCGACGCCGGCCGCTGGTTCCGCACCCCGCAGGACGTGGCCCGCGAGCTGGCCGCGGCCGAGGCCGACCCGGAGGGGACCCGGCGGGCCGGGGAGCGCGCCCGCGTGCACGCCGCGCGCTACGACTGGGACGCCGTCGCGGACGGCTACGAGGAGCTCGCCCGGCGGCTGGCCGCCCGGGACGTCCCCGCGCGCCGGCCCAGCGGACGGCGCCGGCCCACGGCCGCGGACCTGCCCGTCCCGCCGCTCTCCTCCGCACCGGCGGCGACGCCGGTGCCGGACGGCGCCGGGCCGCTGCCGCCGGTCCCGGCAGTGACCGCGGCCGCGACGCCGGCCGGGACGGCCCGCCCGGCGCCGCGCCGCCGTCGCCCCGAGGCGGAGGGGGTGTCCCGATGAGGCTCCCGGAGCGGTTCGGTTCGTGGCGTGGACGGTCCGGCCGGGGACGGCTGCTGCTGGTCGCTGCCGGGACCGTCCTGGCCGCCGCGCTCCTGGCGCTCGCCGTCGCCGGGGGCGGCGGCACCGGTGGCGCCGGCGGGTCCGCGGCCGCCGCCCCGGTCGCGTCCGGGGCCACCGGCACGCCCGCGCCGACCGAGGTCGTGGAGCCCACCGGCACCGTCCCGCCGCCTCCTCCCACACCCGGGCCCACCGGCCCGACCGAGGCCGCCGAGGAGCTGCCGCCGCGGCTGACGCCGGTCGCGCTCACCGAGGAGGCCGCCGTCGGGAACGGGGTGACGGCCACCGTCGAGGACCTCGAGGCGATCGAGGCCACCGGCCAGGGGCCCGGCCAGGTCTCCGGGCCGGCCGTCCGGGTCACCGTGCGCGTCACCAACGGGTCCGGGACGCCGGTGTCGCTCGACGCCGTCGCCGTCGACCTGTCCTACGGCCCCGACGCCACCCCGGCCTCGCCGCTGGAGGACCCCTCGTCCGCGCCGTTCACCGGCACGGCCGCACCGGGCGCCGACGCCACCGGCGTCTACGTCTTCACCGTCCCCGAGGGGCAGCGCGACGCCCTCACCCTCGCCGTCGGCTACCAGGCCGGCGCGCCCTACCTGGTGTTCACCGGCTCCGCCGACTGACCCCACACCCGCCCGGCCGACGCCCGTCCCTCCTCCCGGAGGGGCGGGCGTCGTCGTGTCCGCACCCCGCCATCGGTGACGCTGCGTGACCCGTGCGGGTGATCCGGGCCCGTCCTCCGCGTGCAGGCACCTGTCCGGGTGATCCCCCTCGGCCTGTTCCCCGTGTCACCGTGACTCTCGGTGAGGGCCGGCCCCGTGTGGGGCCGTCCGGGATCATGGGGGGAACGAACGTGTCTGCACGTGTGCCGCGGTCGACGACGACCGCTCGCCGGGCGGTGGCCGGCCTGCTGGGCCTGCTGCTGGTCGCCGGTGTCCTGGGTCTGGCCGCACCGGCCGCGGCCCGCGCGGACTCCGCGCCGATCAACCCGGCCGACCCGGCGACGCCGGTCACGGTGACCGCCGACGCCCTGCCGACGGTGCAGATCGGCAAGGCCGCCGACGGCAAGGACGGCGTCGCCTGGGCGCAGGTCGTCGTCGGCGACACCGTCTACGTCGCCGGCCGGTTCCTCACCGCCCGCCCCGCGGGCGCGGCCCCGGGCACCCAGGAGGTCCCCCGGCGCAACCTGCTGGCCTACGACGTCCGCACCGGCCAGCTGGTGACGTCGTTCGCGCCGGACCTCAACGGCCAGGCGCTGGCGATCGCCGCCTCGCCCGACGGCACGCGCGTCTACGTCGGCGGCGACTTCACCGTCGCCAACGGGCAGCCGCGCAACCGGGTGGCCGCCTACGACACGCGGACCGGCGCCCTGGTGCCCGACTGGCGGCCCAGCGTGAGCGGCCAGGTGCGCGCGATCGCCGCCTCGGCCGGCGCCGTCTACCTCGGCGGGACGATCACCGCCGTCGGCTCGGCCAGCCGCAGCCGGCTGGCCGCCGTGTCCTCCGCGAACGGCGCCCTGCTGCCCTGGGCCCCGGTGCCCGGCGTCGGCCCGACGGACCGCAACGTGCTCCCCGTCTGGGAGAACGAGCAGACCCTCACGCCCAAGCGCGACGCCCAGGGCAACACGATCCTGAACACCGCGGTGAACTCCCAGACGAGCAACGTCGTCCAGGCACTCGTCCTCGCCGGGGGCCACGTCGTCGCCGCGGGCCGCTTCGACAGCCTCAACGGGGTCAAGGCCACCGGCATCGGCGCGCTCGACCCGGTGAGCGGCGCCACCCGACCCTTCGAGGTCAACCAGCTGATCACCAACCAGGGCGTCAACTCCGCGGTGTGGAGCCTGTCCACCGACGGCCGGGCGGTGTACGGCACCGCCTACGACTACTACGGGCCGGGGAACCTGGAGAGCGCCTTCGCCGCCGAGGCGACCGGCGGCCGGCTGCTGTGGGCCAGCACCTGCCGGGGCGACACCTACGCCAGCTTCCCGCTCGGCGGTGCGCTCTACACGGCCTCGCACCTCCACGCCTGCGGCAACATCGGCGCCCACGCCGACTACGACCCGAGGCAGTTCCGCTACGCCGCGGCGTTCGGCACCACCGCCACCGGCACCAACGGCCCCTACGTCTGGAACAACGCCAACTTCGTCCGCAAGCCGGCGCCCCCGCTGCTCAGCTGGTGGCCGATCTTCGCCTCCGGCACCGCCACGGGGCAGTACCAGGCCGCGTGGTCGATCAGCGGCAACGACCGCTACGTCGTCTACGCCGGGGAGTTCCCGCGGGTCAACGGCACCGAGCAGCAGGGCCTGGTCCGCTTCGCCCTGCCGGGCACGGCCCCCGGCCGGATGGCGCCCAGCGGCGGTGGGCTCACGCCCACCGTCACCTCGCCGGCCCCGGGCACCGCGCGGGTCGTCTGGCAGGAGAGCCTGGACCCGGACAACGAGGTGCTGATCTACCGCGTGTACCGGGACAACGGCACCACCCCGGTGTACGAGACCAGCACCTCGCAGACCTGGTGGGACCGCGAGCTCCTGTCGTTCACCGACCGCGGCCTGACCGCGGGCTCGCACACCTACCGCGTCGCCGTCACCGACCCGCAGGGCAACCGCAACACCGGGCCGTGGACGCCGGTCACCGTGGCCGCGGGCAGCACGGCCGCCCGGTCCTACGTCGAGACGGTGCGGGCCGACGGCGCGGAGTCGCTGTGGTCCCTCGGCGAGCGCAGTGGCGCGTCGCTGGACCAGGCCGGCGGCTACGACCTCGCCGTCGGCGCGGGGGTGGCCCGCGGCCAGGCCGGTGCGCTGGCCGGGGACCCGGACACGGCGGCGCAGCTGAGCGGGACCAGCTCGGGCCTGGCCGCGACCACGACCCAGGTGCAGGCGCCGCAGACCTTCTCCCTCGAGGCCTGGGTCAACACCCGGACGACGTCCGGCGGCATCGTCGCGGAGTTCGGCAACCGCACCAGCGGTATCGCCCCCTCCCACGACCGGCTCGTGTACTTCGACCGCGCGGGCCGGCTGAACTTCGGCGTCTGGCAGAACGCCAAGGCGGTCGTGACCAGCCCGCGGGCCTACAACGACGGCGGCTGGCACCACGTGGTCGCGACCTTCCGCGCCGGCTCGATGGTGCTGTACGTGGACGGCGCCCAGGTCGCCGCCCGCTCCGACGTGGTCGTCGCCCAGCCCACCCTGGGCTGGTGGCGGATCGGCGGCGGGTACAGCTGGGAGGTCGAGGCGGAGTCCTGGTACAGCGGCCGGGTCGACGAGGTCGCGGTGTACCCGTCGGCGCTCGGCGCGGCGCAGGTGGCCAACCACTTCGCCGCCGGCACCACCGGGCGGCCCGCCAACGCCATCCCGACCGCCGCGTTCACCTCCACGGTGAGCGGGTCGGCGGTCACCGTCGACGGCGCCGGCTCCACCGACGCCGACGGCCGCATCACCTCCTGGGCGTGGACCTTCGGTGACGGCGCCACGGGCACCGGGGCGCAGGCCGGCCACACCTATGCGGCCCCCGGCACCTACCCGGTGACACTGACGGTGACCGACGACGGTGGCGCCACGGCGGCCCGCACGGCCACCGTGACCATCGCCGCGCCACCGCCGAACCAGCCGCCGACCGCGTCGTTCACGGCCGGCACCGCCGAGCGGACGGCGTCGTTCGACGCCTCCGCGTCGCGGGACGCCGACGGCACGGTCACCGCCCACCGGTGGGACTTCGGTGACGGGACCTCCGGCACCGGCGTGCGGGCCGGACACGACTACCGCGCCGACGGCGACTACACCGTGCGCCTGACCGTCACCGACGACGACGGCGCGACCGCGACTGCCACGCAGCGGGTCACCGTCCGCGCGGGCGTCCTGGCCGGTGACACCTTCGACCGGGAGGTGAGCGGCGGCCTGGGCACCGCGACCACGGGCGGCGCCTGGACGTCGTCGGCCGGCGCGACCCGGCAGTCGGTGACCGGGGGCAACGCCGTCCTGGCCACCACCGCGGGCACCAACACCGGCGCGTTCCTCGGGTCGGTCGCGGCGCCCGGCGCCGACGTGCGCACCACCGTCTCGCTCCCGGTCGTGCCCACCGGCTCCGGCGCCACGGTGTACGTCGTCGGGCGTCGGGTCGCGGCCGGCCAGGAGTACTCCGCCCGGCTGCGGTTCCCGGCCGACGGCAGCGCCCGCCTCGCCGTCGTCCGGCTCACCGGCGGCGCCGAGACCGTCGTCGGGTCCGAGGTGCCCGTCCCCGGCTACGCCACCGGGACGCCGCTGGCGGTCCGCCTGGTCGTCGACGGCAGCGGCACCACGACGCTGCGGGCCTCGGCCTGGCCGGCGGCCTCGGCCGAGCCGGCCACCCCGCTGGTCGAGCGGACCGACGCGACCGCCTCGCTGCAGGCGGCGGGCTCGGTGGGCCTGCTGGGCTACCTCGGGGCGAGCGCGACCGCCCCGGTGGCCGTCCGGTTCGCCGAATTCACGGCCGTCCCGGTCGGCGCCCCCGTCCCCGGCGGCGGCCCCGTGCCCAACGCGGCTCCGGTGGCGCGGGCGGACGCCACCGCCACGGGCCTGTCGGTGGCGCTCGACGGCAGCGGCTCCACCGACGCCGACGGCACGGTGGCGGCGTGGGCGTGGGAGCTCGGGGACGGCGCCACGGCCGCAGGGGCGCGGGTGACCCACGCCTACGCGTCGCCGGGCACGTACACCGTGCGCCTGACCGTCACCGACGACGACGGCGCGACGGCCACCACCGCGCGGAGCGTCGAGGTCACCGCGCCGGCCGGCGACCCGGCTCCGCAGCCCTTCGCGCAGGACGCCTTCGCCCGCGAGGTGACCGGTGGCCTGGGGACCGCCGACGTCGGCGGCGCGTGGACCGCGGCGACGGGGGCCACCCGGCAGTCGGTGTCCGCGGGGACGGCGACCCTCGGCCTCACCGTGGGCACCAACACCGGCTCCTACCTGGGCAGCGTCGCGCAGACCCGGGCCGACGTCCGCACCACGGTGACCGTGGGGGCGGCGCCGACCGGCGGCGGCGCCACCGTGTACGTCGTCGGGCGTCGCCTGGCGGCCGACCAGGAGTACCGGGCCCGGCTCCGGTACCTGGCCGACGGCACGGTCCGGCTCGCCTTCAGCCGCCTCTCGGGCTCGGCCACCGAGGTGCTGCTCGGCGCCGAGGTGGTCGTCCCCGGGGTGTCCTCCACGCCCGGCACCCCGGTCGCCGTGCGGCTCGTCGTCGACGGCACCGGGACGACGGCGCTGTCGGCCACGGTGTGGGCCGCGGGGCAGCCCGAGCCGGCGCAGCCCACGCTGACGCGGACGGACACCACCGTCTCGCTGCAGGCGGCCGGCGCGGTGGGCCTGTCGGGGTACCTGTCGGCCAGTGCGACCGCGCCGGTGCCGGTCCGGGTGACGTCCTTCTCGGCCCGCCCGGTCGCCTCCGTCCCGGCCTGACCCGCCGGGCCGACGCCCGGTCCCGGATCCCCGGGACCGGGCGTCGGCGCCGTCCTGACGTCCGTGGGAGGAGGCTGCCGCGGCCCGGGGAGGCGCCGGCGTCCGCGGGGTGCGCTCCCTCCCCGCCCGGTGACGAGGGCCTGGCCCCTCCGGGTGAGAGGCCACGCGGTCGGCGACACGGCGGGCCCGCCCCCTGCGATCCTGCCCACGAGGAACGAGTCCGCGTACGCCGCGCGGCACCCCGGCCGACCCGGTCGCAGCACACGGAGGCACCCCGTTGAACCGTTCGAGCGTCCTCCCCGGCCCGCGCCTGCGCGACCCCGGGGGGAAGGGGCTGCACGGAACGCTGCGGCGGTTGTCCGCCGCCCAGAAGGGCGCGGCCGGCGCGCCGGCGTACTCCCGGTTCGTCAACCGCAGGCTCGGCCGGCTGCTCGCGGCGCTGGCGTTCCACGCGGGTCTGACGCCCAACGCCGTCACCGCACTGAGCGCCGTCGCCACCGGTACCGGGATCGCCCTGGTGGCCCTCGTCCCGCCGTCGGTGCCGATGGGGCTGGTGGTCGCGGCCTGCCTCGTCCTGGGCTACGCGCTCGACGCCGCCGACGGCCAGCTGGCCCGGCTGCGCGGCGGCGGCTCACCGGCGGGGGAGTGGCTCGACCACATGGTGGACGCGGCCAAGGCCTCCAGCCTCCACCTGGCCGTCCTCATCGGGCTCCACCAGCACACCGACGTCGACCCGGTCGTCCTGCTCGTGCCGCTGGGCTACTGCGTCGTCGACGCGGTCACCTACTTCGGCACCATGCTCAACGAGGCGCTGCGCGCCCAGCACGGTGTCGCCACCCGCGCCCAGCCGACCGCCGAGCGGGTCGGCACCGGCCGTTCCCTGCTCACGCTGCCGACCGACTACGGGCTGCTGGCCTGCGTCTTCGTGCTCTACGGGTGGACCGGGGGGTTCGTGCCGGTCTACACGGTCCTGTTCCTGGCCGCCGCCGGCTTCCTCGCCCTCGCCTCGGTCAAGTGGTTCCGGGAGATGGGGCGGCTGCCCCGGTGACCCGCCCACGGCTGCTGGTGGCCCACCCCGGCGCGGAGCTCTACGGCGCCGACCGGATGCTGCTCGAGGCCGCGACCGCCCTGGCCACGGACTTCGAGGTCACCGTCGTCCTCCCCGGACCGGGCCCGCTGGTCGCCGAGCTGCGCGCCCGCGGGCTCCCGGTGGAGCTGTGCCCGATGCCGGTCCTGCGCAACTCCGCGCTGCGCCCCCGGGGCCTGCTGCGGCTGCTGGCCGACGCCGTCCGTGGCGCCCCGCCGGCGCTGCGGCTGCTGCGCCGGCACCCCGCGGGCGTCTACGTCAGCACGCTCACCCTGCCGTCCTGGCCGCTGCTGGCGCGGCTGGCCGGGCGGCGCTCGGTCACGCACGTGCACGAGGCGGAACGGTCGGCGCCACGCCTGCTGCGGCGCGGGATGGCGCTGTGCCCCGTGCTGTCCGACCGGGTGGTGGCCAACAGCTGGTTCACCCTGGAGACCCTCGCCGAGGTCGCACCGCGGGTGGGCCGGCGCGGCAGGGTGGTGCACAACGTCGTGCGCGGTCCGGCGCTGGTCCCGCCCCCGCGCCCGGTGCTGGAGGGCCCGCTGCGGCTGCTCTACGTCGGCCGGCTGTCACCGCGCAAGGGCCCGCAGGTCGCCCTCGCCGCGCTGCAGGACCTGCGGCGGCGCGGCGTCGACGCCCGCCTCGCCGTGGTCGGCTCGGTGTTCCCCGGCTACGAGTGGTTCGAGGCCGAGCTGCGCACGGGCGCGGCCGACGCCGGGTTGGCCGACCGGGTGGAGTTCCTCGGCTTCTCCGCCGACGTGTGGCCCCACCTGGCCGCGGCCGACGTGGTGCTGGTGCCGTCGGTGGGGGACGAGTCCTTCGGCAACACGGCGGTGGAGGCCGTGCTGGCCGCCCGGCCGGTGGTGGTCAGCGCGCACAGCGGGCTGCAGGAGGCGGTGGCCGGCTACGCCGGCGTCCAGGCGGTCCCTCCCGGCCGGCCCACGGCGTGGGCCGACGCCGTCACCCGGGTGACGGCCGACTGGGCGGGTGCCCGCGCCGCCGCCCTGGCCGACGCCGAGACCGCGCGCCGCCGGCACGCGCCGGAGCGGTACACCGCCGAGCTGCGCGCGGCGGTCGCCCCGTCCGGTGCGGGCCCGGTGCCGGCAGCGGTGACCGGCGTGCCGGCCGTCGCGCCCGGGGCCCGTCCCTTCGGGTGAGGGGACCCGTCGGGGGGATGACGGCCACCCCCCGGGACTTGTGCACTCGCGGTGCACGCGCCACGTCCTCGGGGGGATCTCGACATGCCAGTGACCGGTTACGCGCCCGGCGCCTACGACCTCTTCCACATCGGGCACCTGAACATCCTCCGGCACGCCGCCGCGCACTGTGACCGGCTGATCGCGGGGGTCGTCTCCGACGAGATGCTGCTGCTGAGCAAGGGCCGGCTGCCGGTGGTCCCGCTGCGGGAGCGGATGGAGATCGTGGCCGCCCTCAGCTGCGTGGACGACGTGCACGCCGAGGTCGTCCCCGACAAGCTCGACACCTGGCGCGAGGTCGGCTTCGACGTGATCTTCAAGGGCGACGACTGGCGCGGCACCCCCAAGGGCCTGCAGCTCGAGCACGACTTCTCCGGTGTCGGGGTCGAGGTGCGGTACTTCCCGTACACGGTGCACACCTCCAGCACCGCGCTGCGGCAGGCGCTGGCCGTCCTGGAGACGCACGCCGCGCTCGACGGTGGCGTGCTCCGATGACCTCCGCGCTGGACGCGGGCCCGCGGGTGCCGCTGCCGCCCGTGCTCATGTACCACTCGATCAGCCCGTCGACCGGACCCGATCCGCACCGGCTGCGGGTCCACCCCGCCCGGCTGGACCGGCACCTGCGGCTGCTGCGCCGGCTCGGGCTGCGCGGGGTCTCCCTCACCGAGCTGGTGCGGGCCGCCGACCGCGGCGCCGCCGCCGGGCTGGTCGGCCTGACCTTCGACGACGGGTACACGGACTTCCTCGAGCACGCCGTCCCCGTGCTCCGTCGGCACGGGGCGACCGGCACGGTCTACGCGGTCGCGGGCCTGCTGGGCGGCACCAACGACTGGGACCCCGGCCCGCGCTGCCGCCTCATGGACGCCGACCAGTTGCGGGCGGTGGCCGCGGCGGGCCAGGAGGTGGGCAGCCACACCCTCACCCACGCCCGCCTCCCCGGAGCCGACGCCGCGGTGCTCGACGCCGAGGTCGGCCGGAGCCGGCACGTGCTGGAGGAGGTCCTGCAGACCGAGGTGTCGAGCTTCTGCTACCCCTACGGCGCCTACGACGACGCCGCGGCGCGCGCCGTCCGCGCCGCCGGCTACGGCAACGCCTGCGTGACCGGCGACTACCACCCCGGTGACCGCGTCACGCTGCCGCGTTGCTACGTCGGCCCCCGCGACACCCGCGGGCACGTCGCCGCGCGCCTGCTCCGGCACGCCGTGCGGCTGCGGCGTGCCGTGGCCGCGGGGACCGCCCGCCCGTCGTGACCGCTCCGGGGAACCCGTCCTGCCGGCGGAGCGGCGGCGCGCCCGGGGACCGGGAGCACCGGCCGATGCCCGGTCGCCCCCGGCTGCCCCGCCGCAGGGCCACGGGCGCCCTCGTCGGACAGGGCACCCAGGCGCTGGCCGGGCTGGTCCTGCAGGTGGCCGCGGCGCGGGAGCTGGGGGCTGCGGGGCTGGCGCTGTTCTCCCTGGCCTACGGGGTCCTCGTCCTGGCCACCGCCGTCTCCAGCGGGCTGGTCGGCGACTCGCTGACCGTCCTGGACCGCCACGAGCCCGGCATCCGCGCCGGCCTGCACGTCACCACGGCGCTGGTCGCGGGGAGCGCCGGCGTGGCCGGGTGCCTGCTCGCCCTCGCCACCGGAGCCGTCCCGCCGTGGGCGGGTCTGCTCGTCGGCCCGGCGGCGGTCGCGTTCATGCTCGAGGACACGCTGCGCCGCCTGCTCATGGCCGCCGGCCGGTTCTGGTCGCTGCCGGCCGTCGACCTCACCGCCCTCGGCCTGGCGCTGGTCACCCTGGTGCTCGCGGGGTCGGCCGGCGGGCCGACCCTCGGCTCCTTCGTCGTCGCCCTCGCCGTCGGGCAGTCAGGTGCGGCCCTCGTGGCCTGGGCGCTGGTGCCGCGCGCGGAGCGGCCACGCGGCCCGTGGCGACGTCCGGCGCTGCGCGCCGTGGCCGACTTCGGCGTCTGGCGGGCGGCCGCCCAGGTGATCCGCCCTGCGCTGCTCACGCTGCTCCGGCTGGTGGTGGTGGCGGCGGCCGGGGCCACCGCCTACGGCCCGCTCGAGGCCGCGCGGGTCTACACCGCACCGGCGATGGTCCTCGTCGCCGGGCTGGGCTCCTTCCTCCTCCCGCACTTCGTCTCCCTGCGGCCGCTCGGTGTCCGGGCCGGGTTGCGCTCCGCCGACCGTGCCGCCGCCGGCCTGGCCGTCCTGGTGGCCCTGCTCGGCGTCCTCGCCGTGGTCGCCCTGCCGTGGGCGGGGCCGCTGCTCACCGGCGGGGGCTACGCCGTGCCGGTCGGCGCGGTGCTCGGCTGGGGCGCGTACGCCGCGGCCGGCGCCGCGCTGCTGCCCTACGCGGGCCTGGCCTCCGTCCACGGGAGGCAGCGGCGGGTGCTGGCACTGCGCGCGCTGGAGGTCGGCTCGCTGGGGCTCGTGGCGCTGCTGGTGACCGCCGTCGAGGGCGGGGCGGTCTGGAGCCCGCTGGCCCTGGCGCTCGGCCCGGTGCTCGCCGCCGTCGCCGTCCGCCGGTCGGTGCTGGCGCCCCGGGCCCGCGCCGAACGCGCGACCTCCGCGGGCGCGAGGTCGGCGGAGGTGGTGGGCACGTGACCCCGGCGGCCCCGTCCCCCGTCCGGCCCGACCGCCGCCCGGCCGTCCGGGCCGATCCACGCGCGCCGTCGCGTCCGCTGCTGGCCCTGGCGGCGCTGCTGGTCGTCGTGGGCAGCGTCGGGTGGCGCCGGGGCGAGTACTTCACGGGCTCCCTCGACCCGGTCGTGGTGGCCAAGGCCGTCGTGAGCCTGCTGGCGCTGGGACTGGCCGCCGTCCTCGCGGGGTCCGGCGCGCGGCGCCGGGTCGGCACCGGGTCCCTGTGGTGGCTGGGCCTGCTGCTGAGCAGCTCGGTCCTCGGCGCGGTCACCGCCGGTCACCTCGTCGCCGGAGGGGTCGTCGCCGTGCGGGTCGCCCTGCTGGGCGCCACCGTCCTCCTCCTCCTGCGGGCGGCGCCTGCCGTCGACGTCCTGACCGCCGTGGTCCGGGCCTGCGTCGTGGTGGCGGTCGTCGCCGCGGTCACCGGCCTGCCCTCCTACGCCGACGGGCGGCTGGCGGGCGGCGTGCCCGCCATCGACCCCAACGAGCTGGCCCTCCTGGCCGGACTCGGGGTCCTCCACCTGGCGTGGCGCACCGTGCTCGGCCGGGCGGGGGCACCGGCCGCGGCCGCCGCGGGCGTCCTCCTGGGCGTCGTCTGGGCGACGGGGTCGCGCACCGCGCTGCTGGTGCTCGTGGTGGCCGTGCTCGTCATGGCGGTGCACGTCCGGCGCCCGCGGGTGGGCCTCGTGGTGAGCGGACTGGTGCTGACCGGGTGCGCGGCCGTCGCGCTCGTCGCCACCGGCGCCGTGGCCGGCTTCCTGTCCCGCGGCGGCGACGGGACGAGCACCCTCGGCTCCCGGTTCATCGCCTGGCGGGCCGCCCTCACCTGGGCCGCCTCGGACTGGCAGACGGTCTTCGGTGGCGGGCTCTCGGTCAAGGTCATCCGCGTCCGGGGCCAGTACTGGGACACCCAGCCCCTGGACAGCAGCTGGGTCTCGCTGCTCGTGCAGGCCGGCTGGTTCGGTGTGGTGGTCGCAACCGGGTGGGTCCTCTGGACCGCGCGCGGGGTGCTGAGCGCGCCGCGCGCCCACCGTGTCCTGTTCCTCGGGCTGCTGACCTTCCTGCTCGGCCGCAGCGTGCTCGAGAGCGGCCTCTTCGACGCCTCCGTGGCGTTCCTGCTCCTGCTGGCCGTCTCCCTCCTCGCCGAGGGCGGCTCGCGGGAGCGGCTGCGCGCCGAGGAACGGCTGCTCGAGGCGCCGGCCCCCGGTCCCCGCTGAGCGGCCGCACCGGGGCACTCCCGCCGTCTGCGGGTGACCGGGCCGCCCGGCGTGCGCTGCCCGGGAGCCACCGGCCGTCCCGGGCGGGTCCGCGCGCGGGACGGGGACCGCGCCGGGCCGGTCGTGCGGGGTGGTGCCGGGGGAGGGGAGCCGGGACACGGCCGACCGCCGCGCTCGACCCGGCGGTCCTCGGTCCCGGACCGGCGGACGAGACGGTCCCGCCGACGGCGGACGAGACGGTCCCGCCGACGGCGGACGCCCCGGCCGTCCGGGGTCCGCGCGAGACGAGGACCCGTGGAGGACGACCGGGGCGGTGCGGCGCCGGTGGGGCGTCAGGAGGCGACGGTCTCCCGGTCGCCGGTCACCACCGCCGGGCGGGCCGGCTTCCCCGGGAGGACGTCGGACGGAGCCGTGCGCGCCGCCCGCAGCGGGGGGAGGAGGACCACGGAGAGGAGCCGGGCCTCCACGGCGGCCAGCAGGGACCGCACCCCGCGCAGGTCGGCGGCACCGGTCCGGCCGGCGGTGACGACCAGCACGACGCCGTCGTTCCCGAGCGCCAGGCGCCGCCACTCGCGCGCCGGGGCCAGCGGTGACCCGACCGTCAGCCGGACCCCGCCGGGGGCGGTGGGGGCGGGGACCGCGCCGCCGTGCTCGGTGACCGCGACCGGTGTGCCGCGGTCGGCGAGCTCGGTCGCCAGGGCGGCCAGCAGGGCCTGCACGTTCCCCGGCTGGTCCGGCGACACCGGGACGACGACGGCCCGCACGGGACGGTCGTCGAGGGGCTCGAGCTGGCGGGTGAGCGACGTCGTGCGCCCGATGCCCCGGCGGCGCCGGCCTCCGACGACGTGGACGGTCAGCTCGTCGGCGTCGGCGCCCCAGGCGGCGCGGACGTCGTCCTCGGAGTGGAGGCGGGTGTCGGTGCGGCTGCGCAGCAGCGCGACGGCGGCGCCCAGGACCAGGCCCACGAACAGGCCGAGGCCCAGCACGAGGCCCGGCACGGGGAACACCGGGGTCGAGGGGACGGTGGCCGGGTCGGTCACGGTGAGGTCCACCGGGCTGACGCCGTCCTGGCGCTCCTCCAGGTCCTCGACGGCGACGCTGAAGCGCTCGGCGACGGCGTTGGCGACGGCGGCGGCCCGGTCGGGGTCCTCGTCGCTGACCGAGATGTCGACCTGCGAGGTGTCGGGCGGGTTGACCGCCTCGATGCGGGCCCTCAGCTCGGTGGTGGACTCGTCGAGGGAGAGCTCCTCCACGACCGGGTCGAGGACGGTCTGGCTCCGGGCGACGTCCGGGTAGGTCTGCACGCGCTGGCTGATGAACTGCGAACCGCTCGTCCCGTCACCCGAGCTGGCCACGAACACCTGTGCCGTGGTCGTGTAGGTCGGCTGGACCCCCAGCACGACGCCCAGCGCAGCGAGCAGGCCCGCGAGCGTGAGCCCCACCCACGTCCGCCACTGCCGGCGCAGGGCTGCCACGTAGTCACGAAGTTCCATGTCCCCCACCCCCGGAGCCCCGCCGACGCCGGGGCCGTGCCGGCCCGTGCGTCGCTCCGGCGCACCCGGAGCGGCTCCCCGCGAGGCTAGGTCGCCCCGGCCCCGCCCCGGCCCGGCCGCGGGCACGGCCTCACCCGAGCGGAGGAGCGCTGCCCGGGGCGCCCCAGCCCGCCTGCCGACCCCGGCCCCATGCCCCGGCCCCACGCCCCGGCCCGCGACCCCGGCACGGCCTCCCTCCGGCGACTAGCCTGGGGGGGGGCCCTGCCGCAGTCGGCGGCACGCGAGGCCGTCCGATCCCCAGGAGGAAGTCCCTCGTGAGCCTGCGCGGCGTGCTCGACGTCGTCCTCACCGATCCCGGCGTGGCCCGCGTGGTGGCCGCCGCCGGATCCGCCGAGCTCGCCGTCCCCGCCCCGCCGCCGGTGCAGCCGCTCGTCGCCGCGGCGCTGGCGGCCCCGGCGCCCGGCGCCGGCGTGCCGGTCCTGCTGGTCACCGCCGGTGAGCGCGACGCCGACGTCGCCGCCGACCTGCTGCGCTGCCTCCTGCCCGGCCGCCGGGTGGAGACCTTCCCCGCCTGGGAGACGCTGCCGCACGAGCGGCTGTCCCCGCGTGCCGACACCGTCGGCCGCCGGCTGGCCGTGCTGCGCGACCTGACGCACCCCGGCCCGGGCGGCGCGGTCGACGTGCTCGTCGCCCCGGTGCGCAGCGTGCTGCAGCCGCTGGCCCCCGGCCTGGGCGACCGCGTCCCGGTGGAGCTGCGCCCCGGCGACACCGCCGAGCTCGACGACGTCGCCGGCGCCCTGGTCGACGCCGCCTACACCCGCGTGGAGCTGGTCGAGAGGCGCGGCGAGTTCGCCGTCCGCGGCGGCCTGCTCGACGTCTTCCCGCCCACCGAGCCGCACCCGGTCCGCGTGGAGTTCTGGGGTGACGAGGTCGACGAGTTGCGGTACTTCTCCGCCGCCGACCAGCGCTCCCTCGACGAGCGGCCCGACCGGCTGTGGGCGCCGCCGTGCCGCGAGCTGCTGCTCACCGACGCCGTCCGCGCCCGGGCCGCCGACCTGGCCGTCGAGCACCCGGGGCTGCTCGAGGTGCTCGGCAAGCTGGCCGAGGGCATCGCCGTCGAGGGCATGGAGTCCCTCACGCCGGCGCTCATCGGGGACGCGCACATGCAGCTGCTCACCGACCTGCTGCCCGCCGGCACGCACGTGCTCGTCGCCGACCCCGAGCGGGTCCGCAGCCGCGCGGCCGACCTGGTGCGCACCGCGGAGGAGTTCCTCGCCGCGTCCTGGGCCACCGCCGCCGAGGCCGGGGAGGCGCCGCTGGACCTGGGCGCGTCGTCCTTCCGCGACCTCGCCGACGTCGAGGCCGCCGCCCGCGGCCGCGGCCTGCCGTGGTGGACCACCGGCGCGTTCACCCTCGGCCCCGACGACGAGGGCTCGGTCACCCTCGACGCGACCACGGTCGAGCGCTTCTCCGGCGACCTCGACCGCGCCGTGGAGGCGCTGCGCGGCTGGACCCGCGACGGCCGCCGGGTGGTCGTCACCTTCGCCGGCCCCGGCCCCGCCCAGCGCGCCGCCGACCAGTTCACCGCCGCCGACCTCGGCGTGCGGCTGGTGCCCGGGGTCGAGTCCGCGCCCGAGGCGGGCCTGACCTCGATCACCCAGGGCAACCTCGAGTCCGGCTTCGCCTTCCCCGGCGTGGGGCTGGTGCTGGTCACCGAGCACGACCTCACCGGCCAGCGCGGCACCACGATGCGCGACGCGGTGAAGATGCCGGCCCGCCGGCGCAACGCCGTCGACCTGGTGCAGCTGCAGCCCGGCGACCTCGTCGTCCACGAGCAGCACGGCATCGGCCGCTACGTCGAGATGGTCAGCCGCACCGTGCACGGCGGCCAGCGCGACTACCTCATCGTCGAGTACGCCCCGTCCAAGCGGAACCAGCCGCCGGACCGGCTGTTCGTGCCCACCGACGCCCTCGACCAGCTCACCCGCTACGTCGGCGGGGAGGCCCCGGCGCTGTCCAAGCTCGGCGGCGCCGACTGGCAGAAGACCAAGGGCCAGGCGCGCAAGGCGGTCAAGCAGATCGCCGCCGAGCTCATCCGCCTCTACTCCGCGCGGATGGCCACCACGGGGCACGCGTTCGGCCCGGACACCGTGTGGCAGCGCGAGCTCGAGGACGCCTTCCCCTACCAGGAGACCCCCGACCAGCTGGCCGCGATCGAGGAGGTCAAGGCCGACATGGCCAACCCGGTGCCGATGGACCGGGTCATCTGCGGCGACGTCGGCTACGGCAAGACCGAGATCGCCGTCCGCGCGGCGTTCAAGGCGGTGCAGGACGGCAAGCAGGTCGCCGTCCTGGTGCCGACGACGCTGCTGGCCAACCAGCACTTCAAGACCTTCTCCGAGCGGTTCGCGCAGTTCCCGGTGACGGTGGCGGTGCTCTCCCGCTTCCAGTCCGACGCCGAGAGCGCCGAGACGCTGCGCAGGCTCGCCGCCGGGGAGGTCGACGTCCTGGTCGGCACCCACCGGCTGCTGCAGGCCACCACCCGGTTCAAGGACCTCGGGCTGGTCGTCGTCGACGAGGAGCAGCGCTTCGGCGTCGAGCACAAGGAGTACCTGAAGACCATGCGGACGGCGGTCGACGTGCTGTCGATGTCGGCCACCCCGATCCCGCGCACGCTGGAGATGAGCCTGACCGGCATCCGCGAGATGTCGACGATCCTCACCCCGCCCGAGGAGCGGCACCCGGTGCTCACCTACGTGGGTGCCTGGGACGACAAGCAGATGGCCGCCGCCGTCCGCCGCGAGCTGCTGCGCGACGGGCAGGTGTTCGTCATCCACAACCGGGTGCAGTCGATCGACAAGGCCGCGGCCAAGATCCGCCGGCTGGTGCCCGAGGCCCGCGTGGCCGTCGGCCACGGGCAGATGAAGGAGCACGAGCTCGAGCGGATCATGGTCGGCTTCTGGGAGAAGGAGTACGACGTCCTGGTGGCGACGACGATCGTCGAGTCCGGCCTGGACATCCCCAACGCCAACACCCTGATCGTCGACCGCGCTGACACCTTCGGCCTTTCCCAGCTGCACCAGATCCGCGGCCGGGTCGGCCGTGGCCGCGAGCGCGCCTACGCCTACTTCACCTACGACCCCTCGCGGCCGCTGACCGAGACCTCGGTCGACCGGCTGACCACCATCGCGCACAACACCGACCTCGGCGCCGGCATGGCCGTGGCGATGAAGGACCTCGAGATCCGCGGCGCGGGCAACCTGCTCGGCGGCGAGCAGTCCGGGCACATCGCCGGGGTCGGGTTCGACCTCTACGTCCGGCTGGTGGGCGAGGCGGTCAGCGACTACCGCGCCTCGCTCACGGGGGAGGAGGCGCCGGCCGAGCCCGCCGAGGTGCGGGTCGACCTGCCGGTCGACGCCCACCTGCCGCACGACTACGTGCCCGGCGAGCGGCTGCGCATGGAGGCCTACCGCAAGGTCGCCGCGGTGCAGGACGACGACCAGGCGCAGGCCGTCCTCGACGAGCTCACCGACCGCTACGGCGCCGCGCCGGCCCCGGTGCTCAACCTGCTGGCCGTCGCCCGCTTCCGCGCCGCGATGCGCAGGCTGGGCGTCACCGAGGTCTCCCTGCAGGGCCGGTCCATCCGGGTCAGCCCGGTGCCGCTGCGCGAGTCGCAGCAGATGCGGCTGGCCCGCCTCGCCGACGGCGCCACCTACAAGTCCGCCGTCCAGGCGGTGTCGCTCAAGGTCCCGGTCGGCCCCGACCGGCGCACCCCGCTGCGCGACGTCGCCCTGCTGGAGAACCTGCACTCGCTGCTGACGGCCGTGCTCGAGCAGCCGGTGGCCGCCGCCTCCTGAGGACGGGACGGGGCGTGCCGCGACGGCGGTCCGCGGCGTTGTGGGAGCCTGCCTGCGTGCGCACCCGCCGTCCCGCCGCCGCCGTCCTGGGGCTCGTGGCCGCCGTCGTCGCCCTGACCGGCTGCCGGACCTCGCCCGACGTGGCCGCCTACGTCGGCGACGGGCAGGTGACCGTCGCGGAGCTGCAGGCCGAGGTCGACCAGCGGCTGGCCGACCCGGCGATCGCCGGGGCCGCGGCCGGCAGCGAGGCCGACTACACCCGCCAGGTGCTCACCCTGCTGCTGCGCCAGCAGGTCTACGACGCCGCCGCGCAGCGCTACGACGTCGAGGTGACCGACACCGAGGTCGACGACTTCGTCGCGCAGGCGCTGGCCGGCCAGGACCCCGAGGCGCTGTTCGCCCAGGCCGCCGCCCAGGGGTTCACCCGCGAGGACGTCCTGGACAGCGCCCGCCACCAGCTCGTCCGCCGGGAGCTCGGCACGGCGGCGGGCGAGGGCGGCGGGCTGGACGAGGCGGCGCTGCGCGCCCGCTACGAGGAGGTCCGCGGCGACCTCGAGCAGGTCGAGCTCGGCTACCTCGCCGCCCCCGACCAGGCCACCGCCGACGCCGTCGTCGCGGAGCTGACCGCCGACCCGGCGTCCTACCCGGCCGTCGCGGCGCGCTTCCCCGGCGGCATCACCCGGCCCGCGCTGCAGCCGGTCGCGGTCTCCGACGTGCCCGCGCCGCTGGTCGAGGGCGTCGCCGCGGCCGCACCCGACAGCGGCTTCACCGTCACCGTGCCCGACGTCCCCGGCGTCGTCGTCGCCTTCGTCGGGCAGCGCACCACCCCGTCCTTCGAGGAGGTCCGGGGGCAGCTGGAGACCGAGGCGGCGAGCGGCGCCGAGGAGGCCGGCGCGGCGCTGGTCGACGACGTCCGCGCCGACCTCGGGATCACCGTCAACCCGCGCTACGGGGCGCTGGAGGACGACGTCGTCCAGGAGGCCGACGGCGGCGTCGTCGACCTGCTCGACGACGACGGCACCGCCACCGACCCGGCCGCCACCGGGTCGGGCGGCTGAGGTGCCGGTCGCCGTCGTCGTCACGGTCAGCCCGCGGCTGCCCGGCCTGCTCGGCTCGGCCGGCTGGACGGCACTGGGCGGTGACCGCCCGGTGGCCGCGCTGCCCGGGGCCGCGGCCACCGCGCGGGCCCTGCGCGCCGCGGGCCGCGAGGTCGTCGACGTCGCGGACGCGGCCGTCGCCGCGGCGCTCCCGGGCGAGGTCGCCTGCCTCGCCGCGGCGGGCGAGCAGGTGCCGGACGCGCCGGTCGTCGACGGCGCGCCGGAGCCGCCCGGGGTGCGCCTGCTCGACGTCGTCGCGGTCATGGACCGGCTGCGCTCGCCCGGCGGCTGCCCCTGGGACGCCGAGCAGACGCACTCCTCGCTGCGCGGCTACCTGCTCGAGGAGGCGCACGAGGCCTACGACGCGATCGTCGACGACGACCCGGCCGCCATGCGCGAGGAGCTCGGCGACGTCCTGCTGCAGGTGGTGTTCCACGCCCGGGTGGCCGCGGAGGCCGGGGAGGAGCGGCGCTTCGACGTCGACGACGTCGCCGGTGACCTGGTGGACAAGCTGGTGCGCCGCCACCCGCACGTCTTCGGCGACGCCGGGCCGCGCGACGTCGCCGGCGTCGAGGCGGGCTGGGAGGAGATCAAGAAGGCCGAGAAGCAGCGGCGCTCGCCCACCGAGGGCGTGTCCCGCTCGCAGCCGGCCACCTCCTGGGGCGCCGCGCTGGTGCGCCGGGCGCAGCGCGCCGGGCTCCCGACACCCCAGCCGGCCGAGCTCGGGTCGGCCTCGCCGGAGGAGCTGGGGGAGCGGCTGCTGGCCGTGGTCACCGCGGCGGCACAGCGCGGCTGGGACGCCGAGGACGCGCTGCGGGAGGCGGTCCGGCGCTACGCCGGCGAGCTCGACGCGGCCGCCGACGCGGCGTCGCCGGCGGGTCCGGGCTAGCCGACGAGGAGCCGCTCGGCGGGCACGGTGGTGACCCGCGGCGCGGTGAGCACGGCCTTCAGCGCGCCGAGCGCGCCGAGCCCGGCGACGGCGACGGCGCACCAGGCGCCCGGCCCGAAGGAGCGGGCGTCCCAGCCGACGTCGACCAGCCGGCCGACGACCGCGGCGGCCACGGCCAGCGCGACGCCCAGCGCCAGCACCCCGGACACCCGGTGGCCGCGCGCGGGGCGCAGCAGCAGCAGCCCGAGGACGAGGAGCACGACGCCGCCGGCCGCCACCGCCGCCGGCTGCCACAGGCCGGTGCGCCCCAGCTCGGCGATCCCCTCCGGGGCCGCGTCGACCGCACGCACCACCAGGGACAGCCCGCTGACGTCCCCGTCCCGGTCCCACGGCAGCCACACGCTCGCCGCGTCGGCCACGCCGGCCAGCAGCAGGAGCAGCCCGCCGACGAGGTCGGGACGCCGCACGTAGGCCAGCCGGTCGCTGCCGACCGCCACCCTCGCCGCCGTGCCGTCCGCGACCGGCTCCACGGTCTCGTCGTCCTCGGCGGTGTCCGGGGCGAACCCGAGGACGGTGGGACCCGACTCGGCGTCGGCGTCCCCGGGAGGTGGCGCGGGCGCGGCTCCGGCGCCGGACGAGGGGGATCGCTGCTGCTGGCGCTCGGTCATCGGGTCCTCCGACGGCGCGGACGTGGGGAGACGCCCGCCACGGGGAGGTTACCGCCGGAGCGGTCCCGACGGGGCCGCTCCGTGAGCGCTCCGTCACAGGAGTTCCCGGACCACGTGTCGCGGTCGCGCGAGCATCCCGGCCGGTCTGGCTAGGCTGCTTCCCGTGCCCAGCATCGATGCCGTAGGCGCGCGGGAGATCCTGGACTCGCGCGGAAACCCCACCGTGGAGGTCGAGGTCGCCCTCGACGACGGGACGATCGCCCGCGCGGCGGTCCCCAGCGGCGCCTCCACCGGCGCCTTCGAGGCGGTGGAGCTGCGCGACGGTGGTGAGCGCTACGGCGGCAAGGGCGTGACCAAGGCCGTCGACGGCGTCCTCGACGTCATCGGCCCCGAGCTGGTCGGCTACGAGGCCACCGAGCAGCGGCTGGTCGACCAGCGGCTGCTCGACCTCGACGGCACCCCCGACAAGTCCCGGCTGGGCGCCAACGCCCTGCTCGGCGTGAGCCTCGCCGTGGCCCGCGCGGCCGCGGAGTCCACCGGCCTGCCGCTGTTCCGCTACGTCGGCGGCCCCTCGGCGCACCTGCTGCCGGTGCCGATGCTGAACATCCTCAACGGCGGCGCCCACGCCGACAGCAACGTCGACGTCCAGGAGTTCATGATCGCCCCGATCGGCGCGGCGACCTTCGCCGAGGCGCTGGCCGTGGGCGCGGAGACCTACCACGCGCTGAAGTCGGTGCTCAAGGGCCGCGGGCTGTCCACCGGCCTGGGTGACGAGGGCGGCTTCGCCCCCGACCTGCCCAGCAACCGCGACGCGCTCGACCTCATTGCCGAGGCCGTGCAGAAGGCCGGCTACTCCGTCGGCACCGACGTCGCCTTCGCCCTCGACGTCGCCGCCACCGAGTTCCACTCCGACGGCGGCTACGACTTCGAGGGGCAGACCCGCTCGGCGGAGTACCTCACCGACTACTACCGCTCGCTGGTCGACGCCTACCCGATCGTCTCGATCGAGGACCCGCTGTCGGAGGAGGACTGGGACGGCTGGATCGCGCTGACCGCCGCCCTCGGCGACCGCGTGCAGCTGGTCGGCGACGACCTGTTCGTCACCAACCCCGCGCGCCTGGCCGACGGCATCGAGCGCCGCGCCGCCAACGCGCTGCTGGTCAAGGTCAACCAGATCGGCACCCTGACCGAGACCCTCGACGCCGTCGGCCTGGCGCACCGCAACGGCTACCGCTGCATGATGAGCCACCGCTCGGGCGAGACCGAGGACACCACGATCGCCGACCTCGCCGTCGCCACCGACTGCGGGCAGATCAAGACCGGCGCCCCGGCGCGCAGCGAGCGCGTCGCCAAGTACAACCAGCTGCTGCGCATCGAGGAGGAGCTCGACGACGCCGCGCGCTACGCCGGCGCCGCGGCCTTCCCGCGCCTGCAGGCCCGCTGACCCGGTGAGCGTGGGCACCGGCCGGCGGCGATCCACCGGCCGGCCGCTCTCGCACGCGGCCTCCCGGCCGGTGCCGGCCGGCACCCGCTCGGGCGCGGGCAACCGCCCGGCGGCAGCCCGGCCCGGCCGGCGCACCCCGCGGCCGGCGCCGCGGGCGACCGCGGCCCGGCGGCCGCTGTTCACCGGGCGCGCCGTGCTGCTCGTGGGTCTGGTGCTGCTCCTGCTGCTGACCCTGGCCGGCCCGTTCCGCCAGTGGCTGGAGGGCCGTGCGGAGCTGACCCGGCTCGCCGCCGAGGGCACCGCCTACGACCAGCAGATCGCCGACCTGCAGGCCCAGCTCGAGCGCCAGGCCGACCCCGCCTGGACCGCCCGCCAGGCCCGGGAGCGGCTGGCCTACGTGCTGCCCGGTGACCGGCTGGTCGTGGTGGTCGACGGCGAGGCCGCCGAGGGCGACGCCGGCACGCTGCCCGACGTCCCCGACACCGCGCAGCCCTGGTACGACGAGCTGCTCGGGTCGGTCGCCGAGGCCGACGACGCCGGAGCGGGGGAGTGACCGCGCCCGGGGAGCGGGTGCGCGAGCCGATCACGCCCGAGGAGCGCGAGCTCGTCGCCCGCCAGCTCGGCCGCCCGCCGCGGGCGGTGCGCGCGGTGGCGCACCGCTGCCCCTGCGGCCAGCCCGACGTCGTGCAGACCTCGCCGCGGCTGGAGGACGGCACCCCGTTCCCGACGCTGTACTACCTGACCTGCCCGCGCGCGTCCGCGGCCGCCAGCCGGCTGGAGTCCGCCGGCCGGATGCGCGAGTGGCAGGACGACCTGGGTACCGACGCCGCGCTCGCCGAGGGCTACCGGGCCGCGCACGAGGCCTACCTGGCCGAGCGCGACGCCCTCGGCGAGCTGCCCACCCGCGCCACCGCCGGGGGCATGCCCGACCGGGTCAAGTGCCTGCACGCCCTGGCCGGGCACGCCCTGGCCGCCGGCGCGGGCGTCAACCCCGTCGGCGACCGCGCGGTGGCCGAGATGGGGCAGTGGTGGGCCGGCGGCCCGTGCGCGCTGCCCGAGGGGGAGCGTCCGTGACCCGGGTGGCCGCCGTGGACTGCGGCACCAACTCCATCCGCCTGCTGGTCGCCGACGTCCCCCCTGAGGGTGCGCACACCGACCTGCTGCGCCGCATGGAGGTCGTCCGGCTCGGCCAGGGCGTCGACGCCACCGGCCGGCTGGCGCCCGAGGCGATCGAGCGGACCCGGGTCGTGCTCGCCGAGTACGCCGCCCAGGCCCGCGACCTCGGCGCCACGGCGGTGCGGATGGTGGCCACCAGCGCCACCCGCGACGCGGCCAACCGCGCCGACTTCGAGGCGATGGTGACCGCGACCCTCGGCCAGCCGCCCGACGTCGTCCCCGGTGACGAGGAGGCCCGGCTGTCCTACCTGGGGGCCACCGCCTCCCTCGACGCCGCGGCCGCCGCGCACGGCGGGCCGCCGCCCCGCCCGCCCTACCTGGTGGTCGACATCGGCGGCGGGTCGACGGAGTTCGTGCTCGGCGACGCCGGCGGGGTGCGCGCGGCCCGCTCGGTGGACGTCGGCTGCGTGCGGCTGACCGAGCGGCACCTGCACGGCGACCCGCCGACCGCCGACGAGATCCAGCGCGCCGAGGCCGACGTCCGCGCCGCGCTGGCCGAGGTCGCCGGGGCGGTGCCGGTGGGGGAGGCGGCCACGCTGGTCGGGCTGGCCGGCTCGGTGACCACGGTCGCCGCGCTGGCCCTGCGGCTGCCGGCCTACGACCCGGAGGCCATCCACGGCTCCCGGATCCCGGTCGGCGCCGTCCGCTCGGTCACCGCCGGGCTGCTCACCGCCACCCGCGAGCGGCGCGCCGCGTACCCGGTCATGCACCCCGGCCGGGTCGACGTCATCGGCGCCGGCGCCCTGGTGCTGCGGGCGGTGATGGACGCGTTCGCCCTCGACGAGGTCGTCGTCAGCGAGCACGACATCCTCGACGGCATCGCCCTCCGGCTCGCCCGGGCCGACGGGGTCAGGGACCCTCGTTGAGGCCGGGGGGCAGCTTGCCGGTCAGCGACTGGTAGGCCGCGGCGGCGCCGCGGGCGGCCACCAGCCGGCCGGCGGCCACCACGACCCCGGAGAAGGCGGCCCAGGCCAGCGCCTCCGGCCAGGTGACCCCGGGCGCCGCCGGGTTCTTCGGCGGGTTGGTGCCGCGGGCGGCGTACCAGGCCGCGTCGGTCAGCTTGCGGGCGGCGATCCCGGTGGGGATCGCGAGCCCCGAGCCGAGCAGCTTCCAGGTCAGCGGCGCCTTCTCCTTGCGCTCCTTGCGGGCCATGGGGCCGATCATGCCGTCCCGACCCCGGCCCCGCGCCACCCGGCCGGGGTGGTCCACTGGGCGTTGTGGCAGTCGACGCCGACGGGTACCCGGTCACGCGCACCCCGGCCGGTGTCGCCCGGTCCGCCCGCGCCACCCGCGACCTCGCCGTCCTCGACGCCCGGGTGTCGGGCTGCCGCGCCTGCCCGCGGCTCGTGGCCTGGCGCGAGGAGGTGGCCCGGGTCAAGCGGGCCTCCTTCCGCGACCAGGACTACTGGGGGCGCCCGGTCCCGGGCCTGGGCCCGGCCGACGCCCGGATCGCCGTCGTCGGGCTGGCGCCGGCCGCGCACGGCGGGAACCGCACCGGGCGGGTGTTCACCGGCGACCGCAGCGGCGACTGGATCTTCGCCGCGCTGTGGCGGGCGGGGCTGGCCAGCCAGCCGACGTCCACGCACGTCGGCGACGGCCTGGAGCTGACCGGCGTGCGGGTCGCCGCCGCCGTCCGCTGCGCGCCGCCGGACAACGCCCCCACCCCCGCCGAGCGCGACACGTGCAACCCGTGGCTGGCGCGCGAGCTGGCGCTGCTGCCGGACCTGCGGGTGGTCGTCGTCCTGGGCGGCTTCGGCTGGACGGCGCTGTGGCCGGTGCTCGCCGGCGCCGGCTACGCGCTGCCCCGGCCGCGCCCGGCGTTCGGCCACGGCGCCGAGGTGGCGCTGTCCGGCCCGCGCGGGGAGCTGACGGTGCTGGGCAGCTACCACGTCAGCCAGCAGAACACCTTCACGGGCCGGCTGACCGAGCCGATGCTCGACGCCGTCCTGACCCGCGCCACGCAGGTCGCCGGCACCCGGTGACCGCGGGACCGGCTCCCGGCCGGTCGCGGCCGGGCTCCGGTCACCCTGTCGGCGAGGGCCCGGGCCCCTAGGCTGGGCCCCATGTCTCGACCGGGTCCTGAGTCCCGTCCGGTGGTGCTCGTGGTCGGCGGTGGCTACGTCGGCCTCTACACCGCGCTGCGGCTGCAGAAGAAGCTGTCCCGCGGGCGGGCGGAGATCGTGGTCGTCGATCCCCAGCCGCACATGACCTACCAGCCGTTCCTGCCCGAGGCGGCAGCCGGCTCGGTGGAGCCGCGGCACGTCGTCGTGCCGCTGCGGCGCACGCTGAACCGCTGCCGGGTGGTCACCGGGGCGGTCGCGTCGCTGTCGCACGCCGAGCGGCGGGCGCGGGTCGTCCCCGCCGAGGGCGCCCCGTACGAGCTCTCCTACGACGTCCTGGTCATGGCCGCGGGGTCGGTGGCGCGCACGCTGCCCATCCCGGGCCTAGCCGAGCACGGCATCGGCTTCAAGACCGTCGGCGAGGCCATCTACCTGCGCAACCACGTCCTCGCCCGGCTGGACGCCGCGGCCTCCACCGACGACCCCGCCGTCCGCACCCGGGCGCTGACGTTCACCTTCGTCGGCGGCGGCTACGCCGGCATCGAGGCCTTCGCCGAGCTCGAGGACATGGCCCGCTACGCCGTCGAGCACTACTACCCGCGGCTGTCGGCCGGCGACATGCGCTGGGTGCTGGTGGAGGCGACCGGGCGGATCCTGCCGGAGGTCGACCTCGACATGGCCGCCTGGACGGTCAAGCAGCTCACCGCCCGGGGCATGGACGTGCGGCTCAACACCCGCCTGGAGTCGGTGTCCGACGACGGCGTGGTCCGGCTCAGCGACGGCGACGAGTTCGCCAGCGAGACCCTGGTGTGGACGGCGGGCACCAAGCCCAACCCGCTGCTGGCCGCCAGCGACCTGCCCCTCGACGAGCGGGGCCGGGTGCGGTGCGAGCCAACGCTGCAGGTCAGCGGAACCGAGGACGCCTGGGCCGCCGGTGACCTCGCCGCCGTCCCCGACATCACCAAGGACCAGCCCGGCGCGACGACGGCGCCCAACGCGCAGCACGCCGTCCGCCAGGCCAAGCAGCTGGCCGACAACATCGTCGCGGTCCTCTCCGGCCGGGAGCCGCGGGCCTACCGCCACGAGTACGCCGGATCGGTGGCCAGCCTCGGCCTGCACCAGGGGGTCGCGCAGGTCTACGGCGTCAAGCTCAAGGGCTGGCCGGCCTGGTTCATGCACCGCACCTACCACGTCAGCCGCGTGCCGACGTTCAACCGCAAGGCGCGGGTGGTCGCCGACTGGACGCTGGCCTCGGTGTTCCGCCGCGAGGTCATCGCGCTGGGCCAGCTGCAGGACCCGCGGCGGGAGTTCGTCACGGCCGCGAGCAGCGGCGGCACCAGGCAGATGCCGGCGCCGACGGAGGCCGACCGGGCCCAGGCCCGCTGACCACCCCGCCGGGGCCGTCGGGCCCGCGGCGGTGCGCCCCCGTGGCCCAATCGGCAGAGGCAGGCCCCTTAAAAGGGTTCCAGTGTGGGTTCGAACCCCACCGGGGGCACCGGATCGCCGTGTGGTGACCTCACCGGCACCGGCACGCCCCCGACCAGGACGTCGTGCGCCGCCATACCGCACCGGCCGGAGGAAGTCCAGGACTTGACGTTCCCTGTGAGCACCTTGACAGGCTGGCGCCGGGTGGGCGACGCGGCCCACCCGACGTCCGAGGGGGAGCATCCATGAGTCGAGTCCACCCACGCCGCCGGTCCCGCATCGCCGTGGCCGGCACCGCCGGCGCGCTGGCGCTGGCCGGCGGCGTGGTCACCGCGCTGCCGGCCGCCGCGTCCGACGGGTGCGAGCACCGCACGAACGACACGGTCGACGAGCTGCTCGAGTGCGTTACGGTCGAGGGCGTCAACGAGCACCTGAAGGCGCTGCAGGACGTCGCCGACGCCAACGGGGGCACCCGCGCCTCGGGCACCCCCGGCTACACCGCCTCGGCCGACTACGTGCAGCAGCGCCTCCAGCAGGCCGGCTACGAGGTGACCCGCCAGCCCTTCAGCTTCGACTTCTTCGAGCTGACCGGGGAGACCTTCAGCCGCACCGCGCCCGAGCCGCGGGACTACGTGGCGGGGACGGACTTCACGACCGTCGAGTACTCCGCGGTCGGGACGGCCGCCGGCACCGTCGTCCCGGTCGACCTCGGCGACCCGCTGGCCCCCACCGACACCAGCACCAGCGGGTGCGAGGCGGAGGACTTCACCGGGTTCCCCGAGGGCGGCATCGCCCTCGTCCAGCGGGGGACGTGCACCTTCGCCGTGAAGGTCGCCAACGCCGACGCGGCCGGGGCGGCCGGCGTCGTCGTGGTCAACCGGGGCACCCCCGAGAACGAGGGCGTCATCGCCGGCACCCTCACGGACCCGGCCGCGCTGCCGACCATCGGGGTGTCCTTCGCCGTCGGCCAGGAGCTGACCGCGCCCGGCACCGAGGTCACCTTCACCGTCGAGGCCGAGACCGGCACGCGGGAGACCGAGAACGTCCTCGCCGAGCTGCCCGGCCGCACCGACGAGGTCGTCCAGCTCGGTGCCCACCTCGACTCGGTCCCCGAGGGCCCGGGCATCAACGACAACGGCAGCGGGAGCGCGGCGATCCTCGAGGTGGCCGAGAACCTGCGGGAGGTGCAGCCGGAGGCCACGCTGCGCTTCTCGTGGTGGGGTGCGGAGGAGTCGGGTCTGCTCGGGTCCACGCACTACGTCGAGGGCCTGCCGCAGGAGGAGATCGACCGGATCTCGGCCTACCTGAACTTCGACATGGTCGGCTCGCCCAACTACGTCCGCTTCGTCTACGACGGCGACGGCTCGACGTTCGAGGCCCCCGAGGGGTACGTGACCGACGAGTCGGCGGCGCTCGAGCAGCTGTTCCGGACGTTCTACGCCGACCGGGGCCTCGAGGCGGAGGACACCGAGTTCGACGGGCGCAGCGACTACCAGGCCTTCGCCGACGCCGGCGTCCCCAGCGGTGGCCTGTTCACCGGGGCCGAGGGCGTGAAGACCGAGGAGGAGGCCGCCGTCTACGGCGGGGTGGCCGGCGAGGCGTATGACCCCTGCTACCACCAGGCCTGCGACGACATCAGCAACCTGGACCAGGGGGTCCTCGACCTCAACGCCGACGCGATCGCCTACGCCGCCTTCACGCTGGCGGTCGGGGGGCCCGGCGCCGGTTCCTGAGCGCGCCACCCGGCACCACCCGGGGGCGCGGCACCCGCGCGGTGCCGCGCCTCCGGCGTCCCCGGTCACCCGACGGGGGTGGCGCGCCCCGCGCGGAACGCGCAGCCCACCCGCTGCGTTGTAGGGACCGAGTGGGTTGCGAGGACGCAGCCCACGGACCGACCAGTCACCTCGAGGAGATGACGATGCCCAGCCACAACCCCGTCTTCGGCCGGGGCTTCGCCAACGCCGCGTCCGGCGGTGGCCAGCCGTACGGTCAGCAGGGCTACGGCGCTCCCGGCTACGGCCAGCAGTACGGCCAGCAGGGCTACGCCGCCCCGGGCTACGGCCAGCAGTACGGCCAGCCCTACGGCGCCCCGCAGGACCAGTACGGCGCGGCCGCGCCCTACACCGGCTCGCCGTACAGCCCGCCGGCCACCCGCTACATGACGATGGACGACGTCGTCCAGAAGACGGGCCTGTCGTTCCTCGTCACCGTCCTCGCGGCGGCCGTGGTCTGGGCGCTGCCCGGCCAGGCCGCGTGGGGCCTGGCGCTGCCCGCGGTGCTCGTGGCCTTCGTCCTGGGCCTGGTGATCAGCTTCAAGCAGATCGCCAACCCGGCGGCCACCCTGGCCTACGGCGCGCTCTACGGTGTCGCGCTCGGCGCCATCAGCGAGGCCTTCAACACGATCTACCCGGGCATCGTCGTCCAGGCGATCATCGGCACCTTCGGTGTCTTCGCCGGGATGCTGGTGGTCTACAAGACCGGCGCCATCCGGGTCACCCCGAAGCTGACCCGCTGGGTCGTGGGCGCGCTGTTCGGCGTCCTGGCCCTGGTGCTGGTCAACCTGGTGGTCGGCTTCTTCGTCCCCGACGGTCTGGGCCTGCGTGACGGCGGCCCCCTGGCCATCGTGTTCAGCCTCGTCGTGATCGGTGTGGCGGCCTTCTCGCTGCTGCTCGACTTCGACATGGCCGACGAGGCCATCCGCCGCGGCGCCCCGGCCAAGTTCGCCTGGTACATCGCCTTCGGCCTGCTGGTCACGGTCGTCTGGCTGTACCTGGAGATCCTGCGGCTGCTGTCCTACTTCCAGGACAACTGAAGCTCCCAGGACGACTGACGGACCTCGTCCTCCCCACCCTCCGCACGCTCAGGGTGGGACCCGGGACGGGGCAGAGGACAACGGTGGCCCGGTCTCCCTCGCGGGGGGCCGGGCCACCGGCCGTTCCGGGCCGGGTGCACCGCGATCACGGCGCCGGGACCCCGGTGGGCGGTTCCGGCGCCGTGATCGTCGGGGCGTCAGGAGAGGCGCTCGAGCACCATCGCCATGCCCATGCCGCCGCCGACGCACATGGTCTCCAGGCCGAAGGTCGCGTCCCTGGTCTGCAGGCCGTTGATCAGCGTGCCGGTGATGCGGGCGCCGGTCATGCCGAAGGGGTGGCCGACGGCGATGGCGCCGCCGTGCACGTTCAGCTTGTCGATGTCGATGCCCAGGTCGCGGTAGCTCGGGATGACCTGCGCGGCGAACGCCTCGTTGATCTCGACGAGGTCGATGTCGTCGATCGTCATCCCCGCCCGCTGCAGGGCCAGCTCCGAGGCGTCGACGGGGCCGTACCCCATGATCTCCGGAGAGAGACCGGTCACCGCGGTGGAGACGATGCGCGCCAGCGGGGTCAGCCCGAGCTCGCGGGCCTTGGTGTCGCTCATGACCACCACCGCGGCGGCGCCGTCGTTGAGCGGGCAGGCGTTGCCCGCGGTCACCCGGCCGTCGGGGCGGAAGACCGGCTTGAGGCCGGAGATGCCCTCCAGCGTGGTGCCGGCGCGCGGGCTGTCGTCCCTGCTGACGACGGTGCCGTCGGGCGTGGTGACCGGGGTGATCTCCCGCTCCCAGAAGCCCTCGGCGAGTGCCTTCTCCGCCAGGTTCTGGCTGCGGACGGCGAACTCGTCCATGTCCTGCCGGGAGACGTCCTTGAGCAGTGCGAGGTTCTCCGCGGTCTGGCCCATGGCGATGTAGACGTCGGGGATCTCGCCGTTCTGCCGCGGGTCGGTCCAGGAGTCCGCGCCGCTCTCGGCGGTCTTCGCCACCCGGGCCTGCGCGTCGGCGAAGGCCGGGTTCTGGGTGTCGGGCAGCGAGTCGCTGTTGCCCTTCACGAAGCGGGACACCATCTCCACACCGGCGGAGATGAAGACGTCGCCCTCACCGGCCCGGATGGCGTGCATGGCCATGCGGGTGGTCTGCAGCGACGAGGAGCAGTAGCGGGTGATCGTGGCGCCGGGCAGGTGGTCCATGCCGAGCAGGACGCTCACCACGCGGCCCATGTTGTGGCCCTGCTCGCCGCCGGGCAGGCCGCAGCCGAGGATCAGGTCGTCGATGTCGGCCGGGTCCAGCGCGGGCACCTTGTCGAGTGCGGCCCGGACGATGGTGGCGGCCAGGTCGTCGGGGCGCAGGTCCTTCAGCGACCCCTTGAACGCCCGCCCGATGGGGGAGCGCGCGGTCGCGACGATGACTGCTTCGGGCATGGGGTCCTCCACGATGAGGGGGGCCCGGCCGGGGGTGCCGGGTGTCGGGTCACCCGGGAAACTACCCCCGGGTAGCCGGCCGGAGGCCGCTAGAACCCCGTTCGGTTCTCCAGGTGTGGCGCGGCTCACGCCGACCGCGGCCACCCGCCAGGTCCGTGCCCGTCCGGTGACGTGCGGGAACGGTCCCTGCGGCAGGTCCCCGCAGCAGGGCCCGCCGCGGGGACCTCCCTCAGCCGACCGGCACCTCGGGGACGGCGGCCGCGTCGGGGGTCGGCAGCTCGCTCGGGCGGCGGCGCAGCAGCCGCGCCCAGGTGCCGAGCGGGCCGGTCTGCGAGCCGCGGACCTCGGTCGCGCGGACCTCGGTGCCCGGCCGGCCGGCCGCGCGGGCCGCGGCCCGGGCGACGGGGCGGACGGCGCCCCGGCGCCGCCGGCGGCCCTCGGCGTGGGCGGGCCAGACGCCGACCGCGTCGGCGAGCGCGGGCAGGATCACCGCGGCCGCCGAGGCGTAGCCGGCCGCGCTGGGGTGGAACTCGTCCACGCTGAACAGTGTGCGGTCCTGCGCGAAGCTGGGGCCGAGCACCGAGCCCAGGGAGACCGTGCGCCCGCCGGCCTCGACCACCGCGATGGTCTGCGCCGCGGCCAGCTGCCGGCTCCACCGCTGGGCGAGCAGCCGCAGCGGCTGCCCGATCGGCCGGACCGTGCCGAGGTCGGGGCAGGTGCCGACGACGACCTGCGCGCCGGCCTCCCGCAGCCGCCGGACGGCGTCGCCGAGGTGGCGCACCGAGACCGACGGCCGGGTGCGGGTGGTGACGTCGTTGGCGCCGATCATGATCAGGACGACGTCGGGGTGCTCGGCCAGGGCCCGGTCGACCTGCGGGTCCAGCTCGCAGGACTCCGCGCCCGAGACGGCGAGGCGGCGCAGCCGCACGGGCCGCTCGGCCAGCTCGGCGAGCGCGGCGGCCAGCAGCGCGCCGGGGGTCTCCGACGCACGGTCGACGCCCAGGCCGACGGCGCTGGAGTCGCCGAGGACGGTGAACACCAGGGGCTTGCCGCGCCGGCGGCCGTAGACGCCGTCGCCGGAGGGCGGGTCCTGCTTGGAGGTGCGCGCCTCGACCCTGCGGCGGGCCGCCCGGGCCTGCAGCCGCAGCACCCCGAACAGCCCGGCACCGGCCAGCCCGGCCCCGCCGCCCCCGTAGGCGGCACCGGCCGCCCACCGCCGTGCCGTGCCCGCTCGTGTCACCGCCGACCCCGATCGTCGCGCCTCGCAACCGTCTGTCCCGCAGGCTATCGAGCCTCTACGGTGCCCCCCGTGTCCGAATCCCCCCGACGGGTGTCCTCCGAGGGAACTGCAAGTGACCGCGCGGGGGTGATCGTCGACGTCCTGGTCGACGCCTTCTCCGAGCTGATGGCCGCCGACGCCGACGCCTTCCGTACCAAGTTCCGCAAGATGGCCGCCGACCCGTTCGCCTTCTACCGCGGAAGCGCCTGCCTCTTCTACGCCGACATGGACGCCCTCGAGGACCGCTGGTGCGACGAGCGGACCAGCCGGGTCTGGATCCAGGGGGACCTGCACGCGGAGAACTTCGGCACCTACATGGACGGCGCCGGGCGGATCGTCTTCGACGTCAACGACTTCGACGAGGCCTACGTCGGCCACGTCAGCTGGGACCTGCGCCGCTTCGTCGCCAGCTTCGCGCTGCTGGCGTGGAGCAAGGCGCTCGGCGACGACGTCATCGGCGACCTGCTGGGCACCTACCTGCGGGCCTACCTCGACCAGGTCGAGGCCTTCACCCGCTCCGACGAGGACCGCTCGTTCGCCCTCACCGCGGCCAACACCGAGGGCGCCGTCCGGGAGGCCGTCCTCGAGACGACCACGCGCACCCGGGGCTCGCTGCTGGACCGGATGACCGTCGTCGAGGACTACCAGCGGCGCTTCGCCGACGGCGGGCGCGTCCGCCGGCTGGACGACGCCGAGCGGCGGACGGTGCTCGCCGCGCTGGAGCGCTGGCGGGGGACGGTGGTGCCGCCGGTGCGCCGCCGCGACGTCGCCTACGACGTCAAGGACGTCATCGGCACCGGCGGCTTCGGCATCGGCAGCGCCGGGCTCCCCGCCTACAACGTGCTGCTCGAGGGCTACGACCAGGCGCTGGAGAACGACGTCGTCCTCTCGCTCAAGCAGGGCAACGTGGCCGCGCCCAGCCGGATCGTCCGCGACCCCCGGCTCGGGAGCTGGTTCGAGCACCACGGGCACCGGACGGCGGTCAGCCAGCGGGCGCTGCAGACCAACGCCTCGCAGTTCCTGGGCCACACCGAGATCGCCGGCGTGGGCTTCGTCGTCCAGGAGCTGTCGCCCTACGAGGTCGACCTGGACTGGGACGACCTCACCGAGCCCGACGAGATGGCGCCGGTGCTGGCCCAGCTGGGCCGGGCGACGGCGAAGGTGCACTGCGTGGGCGACGTCGACAGCGACCACACGCTCGTCGACTTCCAGACCGAGGAGGCGATCGTCGGGATGATCGGCGGCCGCCGCGAGGAGTTCGTCGCCGACCTGGTCGACTTCGCGCACTCCTACGCCCGCCGGACCCAGGAGGACCACCGGCTCTTCGTCGACGCCTTCCGCGCGGGCGCGATCCCCGGGATCAGCTCGAGCGGGTCGCACCCGGGACGTCGCTGAGCATGCCGCGGTGGGGGCCGATGCCCGGCTTGTCGTACTCGCCGGTCACCACGGTGAACCCCATCCGCTCGTAGAAGCCGACGGCGCCCACCCGGGCGTCGCACCAGAGCAGGTCGCCGCCGCGCGCGGCGACCAGCGCCCGCGCGGCCTCGACCAGCGCCCGGCCGGCGCCGGAGCCGCGCACCGCGGGGTCGGTGGCCATGCCGCGCAGCTGCCACGGCGCCCGGGCGTCGGGCCGCCACGGGCACGGGGCGGGGGAGAGCCGGACGACGCCGGCCACCGCGCCGTCGGCGGTGCGCGCGGCCAGGTGCACGGTGGCCGGGTCGTCGTCGCCGGGCATGCCCGCCGGCCCGCCGCCGCGCAGCACCGCGCCGCGCAGCGGCAGGACGACGTCGACCGGGACCTGCGCGACGGTCACCGCCGTCCGGGCGTCGGTGGTCATCGTCACGGTCTCCTCCCGTCGAGGTGGCCCTCCTGCAGGGGCCCGCACCGACCCTGCAAGGTGTGGGGCAGGAGGGTCAGCGGGCCCGCCGGCCCCGGCGGGTGCGCAGGTAGTCGGCGACGACGTACTCGCCCAGCCGCTCGCTGTCGGGGGTGAACACCCGCCCGCCGGCGCGCGCGGTGATGTCGTGGACGAAGTGCACCAGCCCGGGCTCGGGGTCGAGCGCGAAGACGTTGAGCGTCGCGCCCGACCGGGCCACCCGCTCGACCTCGGCGACGGTCTTGGCGATCGTCTCGGGCATCGGCGGCCAGCAGAAGTACGGCGTGCCGTCCTCCTCCAGGTGCGCCGTCGGCTCCCCGTCGGTGACCACCAGGACCACCGGCTCGGCGTCGCGGTGCCGGGCCAGGAACCGGCGGGCCAGCATCAGCCCGTGCTGCAGATTGGTGCCCTGCAGCGTGTCCACGGAGAGCTCGGCGAGCGTCTCGGGCTTGAGCACCTGCGCGGTGGAGGAGAACCCGATGATCTGGATCGCGTCCTGCGGGAACCGCGTGGTCACCAGGGAGTGCAGCGCCATCGCCGTCGACTTGGCCGCGCCCCACGTGCCGCGCAGCGCCATCGAGTAGGACAGGTCGACCAGCAGCGCGACGGCGGCCCCGGTGCGCCGCTCGGTCTCGACGACCTCGAAGTCCTCGACGGCGATGCGCACCCGCCGCTCGCCGTCCCCCCGCGGGTCGCCGGCGGTGCGCAGCACCGCGTTGCGGACCGTGCGGACGACGTCGAGCGGCTGCTCGTCGCCGAACTGCCACTCCCGCGAGCTGCCGGTGAGCTCCCCGGCCGACCCGGCGTCGGCCACGTCGTGCTCGCCGCGGCCGGTGGCGTCGAGCGTCGCGAACACCCGCCGCAGCGCGGTGGCGCCGAGCCGGCGGACCGCCTTGGGCGAGAGCTCGAGCTTGCCGTCGGAGCGGTTGAGGTAGCCCTGCCGCTCCAGCTCGCGCTCCATCTGGCGCAGCGCGGCGAGGTCGTCGACCGCCTCCCGGCCCAGTGCCTGCTCCAGCAACTCCTCGTCGACGTCGGCCAGCGAGGCGCCGGCGTAGCCCTGCGAGAGCTGGTTGGACAGCGCCTCGAGGTCGGCCAGCTCGGCGACGGCGCTGGTGGCGTCCCCCAGGCCGAGGGACTGCTCGCCGTCGGGCACCTGGCCGCGCTGTCCCCACGGCAGGTCCGGGCGGGCCTGGCGCAGCGCGTCCTGCAGGTGCGCCATCTCGCTGGCCAGCCCCAGGTCGGACATCGTCTGCGCCATCAGGTCGGCCAGCTCGGCGCGCTGCTCCGGCGACAGGCCGGCCATCATCCGCTCCTGCGCCGCGGCCCGGCGGGCGAGGGAGTCGACCAGCTCGTCGACCGACTGCGGGTCGTCGGGGAAGAACTGCCCGTGCCTGTCCATGAACTGGCGGAACTGCTCGTCGGTGTCCTCGCCGCGGTTGTGCGCGTCGAGCAGCTGCGAGAGGTCGGCGACCATGTCCTTGACCGCCTGCATGTCGCCCTCGGTGGCGTTCTGCAGCGCCTGCTTCATGTTCGCGAAGGAGCTGTCGAGCACCTCCCGGCGCAGCAGGTCCTGGATCTGGTCGTAGGCCTGCTGCGCCTCCGCCGAGCGGAACGGGTAGTCCTTGAGCGCGCGGACCGCGCCCGCGGTGTCCTGCGGCAGCGCGTCGAGCTCGGCCTCGGCCAGGCGGGCGGCGTCGTCCGGGTCGGGGAACAGCTCCCGGCGCTCGGCCTCCAGCGCCCGGTCCAGCAGCTCGCGGACCTCCTGCAGGGTGCCGTCCATCCGGCCGGCGGTGCGGGCCTGCCGCAGCCGGTCGCGGACCGACCGGCGCAGCTCGTCGAGGCCGCGGCGGCCGTCCATGCCGCGGCGCAGCAGTTCGCGCAGCGCCTCGCGGACCCCGCTGCCGCCGAGCACCGAGTCGCCGATCTCGTCGACGGCGCTGCCCAGGTCGTAGGGCGGGGCCAGCGGGTCGGGCCCGCCCCGCCAGCGTCCGTACCGGTAGCCCCTCCCGGGCCGGCGCGTCACCTCAGGCCCCGTACACCGTGCGGGTGCCGTCGGTGTCCTTGGCCAGCCGGCGGGTGAGGTACAGGCCCTCGAGGGCGAACTCGACGGCGGCGGCGGCCTGCTCGGCCGACTCCTCGCCCTCGGGGACGCCGAGGCGGCCCAGCAGCTCGGCGAGCTTCGGGATGGTGCCGAGCTGGCCGAGCAGCGCCGCGCCGGGCACCAGCTCGCCGGACTCGACGGTCTCCCCGCCGGTGAAGTGCTCCTGCAGGCCGGTCAGGTCCAGGCCGCCGCAGCGGGCGCGGAAGGTCTGCGCGGTGGCCTGCCGCAGCAGGTGCTCGAGCACCTCGAGCTCGCGCTCGTCGTCCGGGTCGCTGCCGGCGTCGGCGAACTCGACCTTGCCGCGGCTGGCCGGGACGATCCCCGGCAGGTCGACCACCCGGGCGACCGGGCGGGTCTCCCCGGCGACGGCGGCCCGGCGGACGGCGGAGGCGGCCACGGTCTCCAGCCCCGCGATGGCGAACCGGGCGCTGACCCCGGAGCGCTGGTCGACGTGGCTGGACTCGCGGACCAGCCGGGTGAAGCGGGCGACGATCTCCAGCAGGTGCTCGGGGACGACGGGCGCGTCGAAGGCGTCGTGCCGGCTCGGCCCGCCCAGCCACGACGTGTGCGCCTCCTGGCGCAGCAGGCGGACCTCGTCGGCCAGCTCGATCGGGTAGTGGGTGCGCACCTCGGCGCCGAAGCGGTCCTTGAGCGGGGTGATGATCCGCCCGCGGTTGGTGTAGTCCTCGGGGTTGGCGCTGGCCACCAGCAGCAGGTCCAGCGGCAGCCGCACCCGGTAGCCGCGGATCTGGATGTCGCGCTCCTCGAGCACGTTGAGCAGCGCGACCTGGATGCGCTCGGCGAGATCGGGCAGCTCGTTGACGCTGAAGATGCCGCGGTTGGTGCGGGGCACCAGGCCGTAGTGGACGGTCTCGGGGTCGCCCAGCGTGCGGCCCTCGGCCACCTTGATCGGGTCGACGTCGCCGATGAGGTCGCCGACGCTGGTGTCGGGGGTGGCCAGCTTCTCCCCGAACCGCTCGCTGCGGTGCAGCCAGCCGACCGGGGTGTCGTCGCCGTGCTCGGCGATCTGGCGGTGCGCCCACACGCTGATCGGTGCCAGCGGGTGCTCGTTGAGCTCGCTGCCGGCCAGCACCGGGGTCCACTCGTCGAGCAGGCCGACGAGGGTGCGGATGAGGCGGGTCTTGCCCTGGCCGCGCTCGCCCAGCAGGACGAGGTCGTGGCCGGCGATGAGCGCCCGCTCGACCTCGGGGACGACGGTGTCCTCGAAGCCGACGATGCCGGGCAGGGTGGGCTGGCCCGCGCCGAGGCGGGCGAGCAGGTTGGCGCGGATCTCGGCCTTGACCGGCCGGAAGGCGGCGCCGCCGGCGCGGAGCTCGCCGAGGGTCGTGGGTGCGGGTGGAGTCTGCGCTGGGGCCCATGGGGAGGCGCTGTCCGTCACCCCCGACACGGTACGACGGCTGCCGACGGTGCGGGCACCGTTCGCCGTCCTCCCCTGCGAGGATCCCGGCATGGCCGTGACCGCGGGGGAGGGGAGCGTGACCCCGCTGGTCGGCGGGGCCGACGTCGCCGCGGCGGCGGCGCTGCTCGACGGGGTCGTGCGGCGGACGCCGCTGGAGCACTCCCGGGCCCTCGCCGAGCGGGTCGGGGGGCCGGTCTGGCTCAAGTGCGAGAACCTGCAGCGGACCGGGTCGTTCAAGTTCCGCGGGGCCTACACGCGGCTGGCCCGGCTGTCGGCCGACGAGCGGGCCCGCGGGGTCGTGGCCGCGAGCGCGGGCAACCACGCTCAGGGGGTCGCCCTGGCCGCCCGCATGGTCGGCGTGCGGGCGACGGTGTTCATGCCGGAGAGCGCGCCACTGCCCAAGGTGGCCGCCACCCGCGGCTACGGCGCGGAGGCGCGGCTGACCGGGCACACGCTCACCGAGGCGCTGGCCGCCGCCGTCGAGCACGCCGAGCGGACCGGTGCGGTGTTCATCCACCCGTTCGACCACCCCGACGTCATCGCCGGGCAGGGGACGGTCGGGCTGGAGGTCCTCGAGCAGTGCCCGGACGTCGCCACGGTCGCCGTCTGCACCGGCGGCGGGGGGCTGGTCTCGGGCATCGCGGCGGCGGTGAAGGACCGCCGGCCCGACGTGCGGGTGGTGGCGGTGCAGGCCGAGGCGGCCGCCGCGTTCCCGGGGTCGCTGGCCGCGGGGCGGCCGGTGCCGCTGGCCGGGATGACGACGATGGCCGACGGCATCGCGGTCGGGGCGCCCGGGGAGCTCACCCTCGCCCACGTCCGGGACCTGGTCGACGAGGTGCGCACGGTGAGCGAGGAGGACCTCTCCCGGGCGCTGCTGTTCTGCCTGGAGCGGGCCAAGCTCGTCGTCGAGCCGGCGGGGGCCGCGGCGGTCGCCGCGGTGCTGGCCGACCCGGCCGCCTTCGTGCCGCCGGTGGTGGCGGTGGTCTCCGGCGGCAACATCGACCCGGTGCTCATGCTCAAGGTCGTGCAGCACGGCATGGCCGCGGCCGGCCGCTACCTGCGGCTGCGGCTGCGCGTGCCCGACCGTCCGGGCTCGCTGGCGGCGGTCCTCGCGGCGCTGGCCGACGTCGGCGCCAACGTGCTGGAGGTCGAGCACGAGCGCACCGCCACCCGCCTGGGACTCGGGGAGGTGGAGGTCTTCGTCGTCCTGGAGACGCGCGGGCCCGCCCACGCCGAGGAGGTCCTCGCGGCGCTCGACCACGCCGGCTACGAGGTCACCGCCGGGTAGAGGGCCCCGTCCCCCGCGCCCTCGCGGGCTCGGGGAAGCCCCCGGACGGGGCCCGCGGTGGGGGTCGGCGATGAGTCCGGCGCGCTGCCGCGGTCGGTAGGGCATGGACCTGGTACACCGCCGGCACGGCGGGCTCTCGGAGCGTCGGTGCCCCCACCTAACGTTGCCCTCATGAGCGACGCCATCCTCGTCGAGGGACTGCAGAAGCGCTTCGGCGCCAACACCGCGCTCGCCGGTGTCGACCTGACCGTCCCGGAGGGCAGCGTCCTCGGCCTGCTCGGGCCCAACGGCGCGGGGAAGACGACGGTCGTGCGCATCCTGAGCACGCTGCTCGTGCCCGACGGCGGCCGCGCCGAGGTGGCCGGCGTCGACGTCGTCCGGGAGCCCGGCCGGGTGCGCTCGCTCATCGGGCTGACCGGCCAGTACGCCGCGGTCGACGAGTACCTCACCGGCTTCGAGAACCTCGAGATGGTCGGCCGGCTGTACCGGCTGGGCAAGCGCGAGGCGCGGGAGCGGGCCGGCGAGCTGCTCGAGCGCTTCGACCTGACCGACGCCGCCACCCGGCCGGCGAAGACCTACTCGGGCGGCATGCGCCGGCGCCTCGACATCGCCGCCTCGCTGATCGCCCGCCCGCGGGTGCTGTTCCTCGACGAGCCGACCACCGGGCTCGACCCGCGCAGCCGGCTGGGCATGTGGGAGTTCATCGCCGACCTCGCCGGCGGCGGGACGACGATCCTGCTGACCACGCAGTACCTCGAGGAGGCCGACCGGCTGGCCGACCGGATGGTGGTCATCGACCACGGCCGGGTCATCGCCCGCGGCACCGCCGACGAGCTCAAGGCGCAGGTCGGCGGCCAGCGGCTGGAGCTCACCGTCGGCCACGTCGGCGACCTGGTCGGCACGGCTGCCCTGCTCGCGCCCCTGGCGGCCGGCGACCCGCAGGTCGACGAGCAGACCCGCCGGCTGAGCGTGCCGGTGCGCGGTGGCACCGACGCCCTCGCCGAGGCGCTGCGGCTGCTGGCCGCGAGCGACGTGGAGGTGCTCGACGTCGGGCTGCGCCGGCCCGACCTCGACGACGTGTTCCTCACCCTCACCGGCCACGCGGCGGAGGACGGCGCCGGCGACACCGCCGCGCCGGCCGCCGGGCGCGTGCCGGCCCAGAGCGCAGGGAGTGCCCGATGAGCGCGCTGTCCGTCGCCGTCGAGGACGGCCTCACGATCACCCGCCGCAACCTGGTCAAGGTCCGGCGGGTCCCGGAGCTCATCGTCTTCGCGACGTTGTCGCCGATCATGTTCGTGCTGCTGTTCCGGTACGTCTTCGGCAGCGCCGTCCCGATCCAGGGCATCAGCTACGCCGAGTTCCTGCTGCCCGGGATCTTCGCCCAGACGATCGTCTTCGGGAGCACGATCACCGGGGCCGGCCTCGCCGAGGACCTGCAGAAGGGCCTGATCGACCGCTTCCGCTCGCTGCCGATGGCGTCCTCGGCGGTCCTGGTCGGCCGGACGGTCGCCGACCTGGCGCTCAACGCGCTGTCCATCGTGGTCATGAGCGTGACCGGACTGATCGTGGGCTGGCGGATCCACTCCTCGGCGCTCGAGGCCCTGGCCGGCTTCGCCCTGCTGCTGCTGTTCGCCTACGCCATGAGCTGGCTGATGGCCACCGTGGGCCTGCTCGTGCGGACTCCGGAGGTGGTGCAGCAGGCCAGCTTCATCGTGATCTTCCCGCTGACCTTCATCGCCAACACGTTCGTGCCGACGAACAACTTCCCGACGCTGCTCAAGGTGATCGCCGACTGGAACCCGGTGTCGGCGGTGGTGCAGGCCGCCCGGCAGCTGTTCGGCAACACCGCGCCGGTGCTGGAGACCTCCGACGCGTGGTCGCTGCAGCACCCGGTGCTGTACACGGTGATCTGGTCGGTGCTGCTGCTGGTGGTCTTCGTGCCGCTGTCGGTCCGGATCTACCGGCGGACCGCCAGCCGCTGAGGCCGGGACGGGTGGAGCCGGAGGCCTCCGGGAGGGCCGGCGCGGCAGGGGCGCAGGATGGGACGCGATGAGCGCCGCCGACCCCGCCCCCGCCGCGTCCAACCCCCTCCTCGCCGAGTCGCCCCTGCCGTTCCGGCTGCCGCCGTTCGCCGACATCTCCCTGGAGGACTGCCGCGAGGCGGTGCTCGCCGGGATGGCCGAGCAGCGGGCCGAGGTCGCGGGGATCACCGGGTCGGCGCAGGCGCCGACCTTCGAGAACACGATCGTGGCGCTGGAGCGCTCCGGCCGGCTGCTGGCCCGGGCCGAGGCGGTGTTCGGCAACCTCTCGTCGTCGCTGTCGACCCCGCGGCTGCGCGAGATCGAGCGGGAGCTCGCGCCGCTGGAGGCCGCGCACGCCGACCTGCTGCGGCTCGACCCGGCGCTGTTCGCCCGGGTCGACGCCGTCCACGAGGCCCGCCACACCTGCGGCCTCGACGCGGAGGCGGTCCGGCTGGTCGAGCGCCACCACCTCGACCGGGTCCTGGCCGGCGCGCGCCTCGACGAGGACGGGCGGACGCGCCTGTCGGAGCTGAACCGGGAGCTCTCGGAGCTGTCGACCCGGTTCGGGCAGAACCTGCAGCTGGCCACCGAGGCCGCCGCCGTCCGGGTCGCCGACGCCGCCGAGCTCGACGGGCTCTCCGAGGAGGAGGTCGCCGCCGCGGCCCGCGCCGCCGCCGACCGCGGCCTCGACGGGTACCTCCTGCCGCTGCTGCTGCCCACCGGCCAGCCGGTGCTGGCCAAGCTGCGGGACCGGGAGCTGCGGCGCCGCGTGTTCGAGGCGTCGGTGGGCCGGGCGTCGTCCGGGGAGCACGACAACGGGCCGGTCGCCGCGCGCATCGCCCGCGTCCGGGCCGAGCGCGCGCGGCTGCTCGGCTTCGCCACCCACGCCGACCTGGTGCTCGCCGACCAGACCGCCGGCAGCACCGCCGCCGTCGACGCGATGCTCGCCTCGATGGTCGGCCCGGCGACGGCCAACGCCCGGGCCGAGGCCGAGGTGCTGGCCGAGGTCGCCGCCCGCGACGGCGTGACCGAGCTGGCCGCCTGGGACTGGGCGTTCTACAGCGAGCGCGTGCGCGCCGAGCGGTACTCGGTGGACACCACGGCGCTGCGGTCGTGGTTCGAGCTCGACCGCGTCCTGGTCGACGGTGTCTTCCGGGCCGCGGAGCTCCTCTACGGCTACCGCTTCACCCCGCGCCCGGACCTGGCCGGCTACCACCCCGACGTCCGCGTCTGGGAGGTCAGCGGGCCCGACGGCGAGGCGGTCGGGCTCTACCTCGGCGACTTCACCGCTCGCGAGGGCAAGCGGGGCGGGGCGTGGATGAGTTCCTTCGTCTCCCAGTCGCGGCTGCTGGGCACCCGGCCGGTCGTCGTCAACAACCTCAACGTGGCCCGCGCTCCGGAGGGCCGGCCGACGCTGCTGACCCTCGACGAGGTCAACACCCTGTTCCACGAGTTCGGCCACGCGCTGCACGGGCTGAGCTCGGCGGTCACCTACCCGCGCTTCGCCGGCACCGCGGTGCCGCGGGACTTCGTCGAGTTCCCCAGCCAGGTCAACGAGGTGTGGGCGCTGTGGCCGGAGGTCCTGGCGCACTACGCGCGGCACGTGGAGACCGGGGAGCCGCTGCCGGCCGCCGTCGTCGAGGCGATCGACGCCGCGTCGCTGTGGGGCGAGGGGTTCGCGACCGTGGAGTACCTGGCCGCGACGCTGCTCGACCAGGCCTGGCACCGGATCACCCCGGAGACCGAGGTCGGCGACCCCGCCGGGTTCGAGCGCCGGGCGCTGGCCGACGCCGGCGTCGCCTCCGACCTGGTGCCGCCGCGCTACCGGACGACGTACTTCCAGCACGTCTTCGCCGGTGGCTACGCGGCCGGCTACTACTCCTACATCTGGTCGGAGGTCCTCGACGCCGACACCGTGGAGTGGTTCAAGGAGCGCGGCGGGCTGCGCCGGGAGAACGGCGACGTCTTCCGCGACCGGCTGCTCTCCCGCGGCGGATCGGTGGACCCGCTGGAGGCATTCCGCGCAGTCCGCGGCCGCGACGCCGACCCGACGCCGCTGCTGCGCCGCCGTGGCCTCGCGGCGAACACCTAGAGGCCGGAGGCCTGTCGTGCCGAGTGGGCCCCGGAGGGGTCCGGGCAGGCGCGACGCAGCGGCTCAGCGGCGGTCGGGACGGCGCGTGGCCGCGGTGCGGTCCGGTAGGACCGCAGTGTCAGAGCCAGGGGAGGCCCAGCACCAGGTCGAGGTCGTCGGGGGCGTCGCCGTCGCGGACGAGCCGGTTGGGCTGGCGGTGGCCGCACGCCGTGCAGCGGTGCACCACCTGCCAGCCCTTGCCCGACTTCTCGACCAGCCCGATGGGCTCCATGGGCGCCCGGCAGTGGCTGGCCCGGTCGCCGGGCAGGTCGTCGACGTGCAGCGACCACAGGCACCGCGGGCAGTGGTTGCGGTAGTGCCCGTCGGTGTTCGCCGGGACGTCGGCGGCGCAGTGCACGCAGACGAAGCCGGTGTTCTCCGCCCGCCGGGAGCGGGGCATGCCGACGGCGGGGCGCGGGGCCCGGGTCAGGGGACGAACGGCTCGACGGCGACGACCTCGACGGTGATGTCGCGTCCGTTCGGCGCCTGGTAGGTCACCGTGGTGCCCGGCTCCGACCCGAGGATGGCCGCGCCCATCGCCGACTCGGGGGAGTAGACGGCCAGGTCGGTGGTGCCGGCGATCTCGCGCGAGCCCAGCAGGAACTTCTCGGTCTCGTCGTCGCCCTGGAACCGGATGGTGATCACGGTGCCGAGCTCGGCGGTGGTCGCCGTCGTCGGCGGCTCACCCACGTGCGCCTTGCGGAGCAGGTCGGTGAGCTGCCGGATCCGGTGCTCCTGCTTGCCCTGCTCCTCCTTGGCGGCGTGGTAGCCGCCGTTCTCCTTGAGGTCGCCCTCCTCGCGGCGGGCGTTGATCTCGGCGGCCATGGCCGGCCGTCCGGCCACCAACTGGTCGAGCTCGGCCTTGAGCCGGTCGTGGGCCTCCTGGGTCAGCCAGATGCCCTGCTCGTTCTCAGTGGGGGTGGTCACGCGGGGGACTCCTGCAGCTCGGGGGCCGCCTCCCGGCCAGGAGGCGACGACGTCGATCCGGCCAAGCTAACACCGGCCGAGGGACCCCTGCACGGACCCAGCGCACCCGGATCGGGGCCCCGCAGAGGCGATCGCAGGTGTCCGACCCCACAGTGACGCGCAGCACACCCGGCCCTCCGGAGGGCGGGGTCCGCGGCGTCCCCGGGCCCGGCCGGGGGACACTGGTCCGGTGACCGAAGCGGACCCGTTGCGCCTGCTCGCCGTGCACGCGCACCCCGACGACGAGTCGAGCAAGGGCGCGGCGACGATGGCGAAGTACGTCGCCGAGGGCGTCCAGGTGATGGTGGCGACGTGCACCGGCGGCGAGCGCGGCTCGGTGCTCAACCCGGCGCTCGACCGCCCGGAGGTCTGGGAGCGCCTGCCGCAGCTGCGCGCCGAGGAGATGGCCCGCGCCCGCGAGATCCTCGGCGTCGAGCAGGAGTTCCTCGGCTTCGTCGACTCCGGCCTGCCCGAGGGCGACCCGCTGCCGCCGCTGCCCGAGGGCTGCTTCGCGCTGGTGCCCACCGAGGAGGCGGCCGCGCCGCTGGTGGCGCTCATCCGCCGCTTCCGCCCGCACGTCGTGCTCACCTACGACGAGCGGGGCGGCTATCCGCACCCCGACCACGTCAAGACCCACGACGTGTCCGTGCTCGCCTTCGAGGCGGCCGGTGACCCCGAGCGCTACCCCGACCTCGGCGAGCCCTGGCAGCCGAGCAAGCTCTACTACCACATGGGTTTCACGCTGACCCGCACGCGGGCGCTGCACGAGGCCATGCTCGAGACCGGCGCCGAGTCGCCCTACGCGGAGTGGCTGGCCACCTGGGACCCGGCGCGCGACATGAGCCACCGGGTCACCACCCGGGTGCCCTGCGCGGAGTACTTCCCGGTCCGCGACGCCGCGCTCATCGCGCACGCCACCCAGATCGACCCCCAGGGCCGCTGGTTCGCCTGCCCGATGGACCTGCAGCAGCGGGTGTGGCCCACCGAGGACTACGAGCTGGCCCGCTCGCTGGTCGACTCGACCCTGCCGGAGGACGACCTGTTCGCCGGCATCCGCAGCGAGGTGCCGGTCCCGTGACCGCCACCGTCGTGAGCAGCATCGCGGTGGGCGCCGTCCTCGCCGAGCAGGAGCTGCCCGAGGACGTCGGGAAGTCCGGCCCGCTGGGCCTGTTCCTCCTCCTGGTGCTGCTGGTCGCCGTCGCGCTGCTGGTCAAGTCGATGACCGGGCACCTCAAGAAGCTGCCGCGCAGCTTCGACCCCGACGACGAGCCGACCGTCGTCGTCCCCGACACCCCGGCCGAGCTCGTCGACCCGCCCCGGCGGCCCGGCCAGGACCTGCTCGACACGCTGCGGCAGGCGCCGCGCGCCATCGAGGGCCCCAAGCGCGACGACCGGACCGACCCGCCGGCGCGCTGACGCGGGCAGGTCCGTCCGGCGCACCGGTCAGCGCGCCGCGAGGTGCGGCTCGAGGGCCCGGTCGATCGCCGCCCGCGGCCGGGCACCGACGATGGTCGTCACGACCTCGCCGTCCCGGAACAGGCTCATCGTCGGCATGCCCAGGACGGCGTACGCGCGGGTGACCTCGGGGTTGGCGTCGACGTCGAGCTGCACGACGCGCAGGCGGTCGCGCTCGGCGGCGGCCAGCTGCTCGAGGACCGGCGTCACCATGCGGCAGGGGCCGCACCACGACGCGGTGAAGTCGACCAGCACGGGCAGGTCGCTGGCGAGGACGTCGGCGGCGAACGTCGCGTCGGTGGTGGACGGCAGGGTGGTGCTCATCGGACTCCCTCACGGAGGACGGAGGCGACCAGCTGGTCGCCCGGGGTGAGCTCGGCCCCGCAGTCGCACACCAGGTGCGCACCCACGTGGCCGCCGCAGCCGGCGTGCCGGTAGGTCACGTCCGGCGGGCGGTCGTCGGACAGGTGCCGCGCCGCCCAGTCGGAGAAGGCCGCCAGGACCGGGAGCAGGTCGCGCCCGGCCGGGGTGAGGACGTACTCGGACCGCGGCCGGGCCCCCGGCAGCACGTACTCGCGCTGCTCGAGCACCCCCGCGGCCACCAGCCGGCGCAGCCGGTCGGCCAGGACGGTGCGCGGGGCGCCGGTCGTCTGCTGCAGGTCGGTGAACCTCCGGACGCCCAGCGCCGCCTCGCGGACGACGAGCAGCACCCACCGGTCCCCGAACAGCGAGAGCGCCTCGGTCACGGCCACGGTGCTGAGTATGGACCCTGTACTCAGGAACGGCCAGAGGACGGGGCCGGCGACCCGCGGCCCCGCTCTCGTCGCTCACCAGGCGTGTGCCACGTCGACGGCGACGCGGGAGCCGTCCCCCGGGCCGTCCAGGACGAGGACCCGGAAGGGGAGCCGGGCGCGGACGCCGAGCCCCACGGTGCTCGAGCCCTCGAAGGAGTGCGCCCACGCGACCTGGCGGAAGGTGCGGTAGCCGGTGACGTCCACGGCCTCGGCGTCGTCCGCCGGGTCGTAGGTCGCCGCGCCGTTCCCGTCGTAAGCGGGGGTGTGCACGACGACCTGCAGGTCGGCGGCGCCGCGCAGCGGCACGGGCCGGCCCGAGGCGTCCTCGTGCACCGCGGGCACGTAGCGGACGTCGTAGCCGACGTCGGCGGCGTCGACCCCGGCCAGGTCGAGGACCAGCCGGTCGTAGCAGTCGTGGCGGCCGGCGCGGACGTCGTCGAGCACGCCGCCGCCGCGGTCCTGGACCGTCTCCGGGGTCGAGCCCCAGACGACGGCGCAGGACGAGGCGGCGGAGGCCGGGGCGGCCGCCGCGGACACGACGGCGGCAGCGGCGAGGACGGCGGCGGTGCGGGTGCGGGTGGTGACCACGGGATCCTCCAGCATCGGTGGTGGGGACTGCGGATGCTGGAAGAGTGCGACGACGCGCAGGTGGGCACCATGGCTCGCATCGCCCACAGATGTCGATCCTGGAGCCCGTGAGCTGGCAACACCTGATGAGGACCGGGCGGTGACTCCTCCCATGGGGTGGCAGCTGTCGTCTGCGCCGTCCGGGTGTCGCCGACCCACGTGGGGCGTGCCGTGTCCGCTCTCGGCGCACACGTGACGTCTTCCCGGACGACCACGTGGGTCTTACCGTGTAATCACGTAAGCACTTCACTCCAGGAGGCCGTCGTGCACGGACACCACCGCTTCGCCGACTCACCCTTCGCCCGGATGGGCGCCCCCGGCTTCCGCGGCCGCGGCCCCGGTGGCCGCGGCCGCGGCCCGGGCGGGCGGGGAGCCGACACCCCGCCACACGTCGACCGGGCCGAGGTGGCCGGCTGGTTCGCCGGCCGCCTGCCCGACGGCTGGTTCACCGGGCCGGTCGACCTGGTGGTCGACCGCGACGAGATCACCGTCGTCGGCACGCTGGCCGAGCCCGACCCCGGCGAGGGCGACCCGGCCGCCGCGCGGGCGGGGCGGATCGCCCGCTTCCGCGAGGACACCCGCGAGCAGCGCATGGCGATCGCCGACGCGGCCCAGGAGCGCTACGGCCGCTCGGTGGCGTGGGGCGCGGCGTGCGGGGACGTCCGCGAGGTGTTCACCAACGCCTCCGTGCCGGTCATGACCCGGCTGCGCCAGCCCGAGCGGCTGGTGCTCGACACCCTCGTCGACGCCGGCGTGGCCCGGTCGCGGTCGGAGGCGCTGGTGTGGGCGGTGCGGCTGGTCGGCCAGCACGCCGACGCCTGGCTGACCGAGCTCCGCGACGCCATGACCTCGGTGGAGGAGGTCCGCGCGCGCGGCCCGCGCCTGGACTGATCCTCTGCCAGGCTGCTCCGGTGACCTCGCCGGAGCTGCTGGGCTCGACCTCCGCCGCCCTCTCCGCCGTCGTCTCCGGCCTCACGCCGGAGGAGGGCTGGGCGCCCAGCGGGTGCAGCGGCTGGGCGGTCCTCGACCTCACGCTGCACCTGGTGGACGACGCCCGCCGGGGTCTGGTCGCGCTGGCCACCCCGGCGGGCGGTCCGGCCACCAGTGACGCGGTCGCCTACTGGCGGTCCTGGCAGCCGAGCGCCGAGCAGGACGCCGACGTCGCCTGGCGCACCCGGGTGCGGGCCAGCGTCACCGGCGGGCTCCCGGAGCTGGCCGCCGTGTACGCCGAGCTGGTCGCCGCCGTGGGGGTCTCGGCCGGGCGGGTGCGGCCCGACGACCTGGTGCGGACGCAGGGGCACGTCCTGCGCGTCGACGACCTGCTGTCCACGCTGGCCGTCGAGGCCGCCGTCCACCACCTGGACCTCGTGGCGCGGCTGGACCGGCCCGGTCCCGCACCCGAGGCGCTGGCCGAGGTGCGGCGGGTGCTCGAGGGCCTGTGCGGCGGCCCGCTCCCCACCGGGTGGGACGACGCGACGGCCGCCCGCCGCGGCACCGGCCGGGAGCCGCTGACCGACGCCGACCGCGCCGCGCTCGGGGAGACCGCCGCCCGGTTCCCCCTGTTCGGCTGAGTTCCCGCGCCGGCCAGGGACACTGGGGAGGTGCCCCCTGCTGACGCCGTCCCCGCCGCGACCGACGTGCTGGTGGTGGGAGCCGGACCGGCCGGGTCCGCCGCGGCCGCCTGGGCGGCGCGCGCCGGGCACGACGTGCTGCTCGCCGACGCCGCCGTCTTCCCCCGCGACAAGGCCTGCGGCGACGGGCTGACCCCGCGCGCGATCGCCGAGCTCGACCGGCTCGGACTCGGCTCCTGGGCGCGCTCCCGGGCCCGCAACCGCGGCCTGCGCGCCGCCGGGTTCGGCCGGCAGTGGGAGCTGCCCTGGCCCGGCGGGGAGTTCCCCGACCACGGCAGCGCGGTGCCGCGCACCGAGCTCGACGCCCGGATCCGCGAGGTGGCGCTGGCCGACGGCGCCGTCGCGCTGGAGGGGGCCCGCGCCGTCGACGTCGAACGGGACGGCGAGCGGGTGACCGGCGTCGTGTTCGAGACCGCCGACGACGAGACGGTCACCGTCGGCTGCCGGCGGCTGGTCGTCGCCGACGGCGTCCGGTCGCCGCTGGGCCGGGTCCTGGGCCGCGAGTGGCACCGCGACACCGCCTACGGGGTCGCCGCCCGCGGCTACGTGCGCTCGGGCCGGGCCGACGACGAGTGGATCTCCTCGCACCTGGAGCTGCGGGGCGCCGAGGGCGAGCTGCTCTCCGGCTACGGCTGGGTCTTCCCGCTCGGCGCGCAGGCCGGGCAGGTGAACATCGGCGTCGGCACGCTGGCCACCGCCCGCCGTCCCGCCGGGGTGGCGCTCAAGGCGCTGCTGGAGGTCTACGCCGACGCGCGCCGCGAGGACTGGCGGCTCGACGGGCCGGTGGAGGCGCCGGCGTCGGCGCTGCTGCCCATGGGCGGTGCCGTGTCGGGCGTGGCCGGCCGCAACTGGGCGCTGGTCGGTGACGCGGCGGGCTGCGTGAACCCGCTCAACGGCGAGGGCATCGACTACGGCCTGGAGACCGGGCGCGGCGTCGTCGACCTGTTCGGCGAGGACGACTGGTCGCACGCCTGGCCGGCCACGCTGCGGCGGCACTACGGCGAGGCGTTCTCCATCGCCCGCCGGCTGGCCGGGCTCCTCACCGTCCCCCGCTTCCTGCCCGCGGCCGGGCCGGTCGGCATGCGCTCCCGCGCCCTGATGACCGTGGCGCTGCGGGTGATGGGCAACCTGGTCACCGATGCCGACCGCGACGTCGTCGCCCGGGCCTGGCGCACCGCCGGGCGGCTGTCCGGCCGCGCGGACCAGCGGCCGCCGTTCAGCTGAGCCGGCCCCCCACGGGCCTCACACGAAGGGCGAGTTGTACATCGCGAAGTAGACGGCGATGTAGTGGCAGATCGCCGCCACGATGGTCATCGCGTGGAAGACCTCGTGGTAGCCGAAGACGCCGGGCACGGGGTTGGGCTTCTTCACCGCGTAGGCGACACCGCCGAGGGTGTAGAGGACGCCGCCGGTCGCGAGCAGCACCAGCGACGCGACGCCGGCGATGTGCAGGATGTCGGTGAGGATGAACACGGCGACCCAGCCCAGCCCGAGGTAGAGCGGCACGCCGACCCAGCGCGGGGCGGTCGGCCAGGTCAGCTTGAGCGAGACGCCGGCCAGCGCGCCGGCCCAGACGGTGCCCAGCACCCAGTAGCCGGTCGGCTGGTCGACGGCGAGCAGCGAGAAGGGCGTGTACGTCCCCGCGATGAACAGGAAGATCATCGAGTGGTCGAGCCGCTTCATGACCTTCCAGCCGCGCGGTGACCAGCGGCGGCGGTGGTACAGCGCGCTGATGCCGAACAGGCCGCAGATCGTCACGCAGTAGACGGCGACGGAGAACCCGGCGCGCGCGCCGAGCACCGACCCGAGCGGGACGAGCACCGCACCGGCGACGATCGCACCGAAGAAGGCGAACAGGTGCAGCCAGCCGCGCATCCGCGGGCGGGTGTCGGGGTGCTCCCAGTCGCCGTCGGCGAAGTCCGCGGCGGTCCAGGTCCGGTCGACCTGCTGGCCCTCGTGGAGGACGGTGGCGACGGCGGTCCCGCGAGGTGCCTCGAGCTCTGCTCCGTCGTCGGCCTGCACCCGGACCGGCTCGAGGTCGTCGGGGACACCAGCACTCATGAACCGAGGTTACGGAGCCGCCGGTGCGGGTGCAGCGGCAGCGGCCTGTGAGGTCGCTGCCACTCCCCGGCGCGGGTGCCGCGGCTCGCCGGTACGGCTGCGGAACGTGAACGTCCCGGGGCATAGTGTGTGCCCCGTGGGGGCGCGCCAGTGGGTCCGCGACGCCCTGACCCAGGTCTACGAGCACCGGCTGGCGCGGCAGCTGGTCGGTGCCGACGTCCCCCGGCACGTGGGCGCGATCATCGACGGCAACCGGCGCTGGGCCCGGGCCACCGGCCTGCTCGACCCCAACGCCGGGCACCGCCGCGGAGCCGACCGGATCGCCTCCTTCCTCGGCTGGTGCGACGAGGCCGGCGTCGAGGTGGTCACGCTGTTCCTGCTCTCCACCGACAACCTGTCGCGGCCCGAGCCGGAGCTGACGCCGCTGCTGCGGATCATCGAGGGCGTCGCCGAGGACCTCTCCGCGCCCGACCGGCGCTGGCAGCTGCGGCCCGTGGGCGCGCTGGAGCTGCTGCCGGCCGAGACCGTCGCCGTGCTCAAGGAGGCCGAGGAGGTCACCCGCGGTCGCCCGGGCGCCCACGTCAACCTCGCCGTCGGCTACGGCGGGCGGCGGGAGATCGCCGACGCCGTCCGGTCGCTGCTGGCCGAGCACGCCAGCCGGGGGACGACGCTCGACGAGCTGGTGAGCGTGCTGGACGTCGAGCACATCGCCGAGCACCTCTACACCCGCGGCCAGCCCGACCCCGACCTGGTCATCCGCACCAGCGGGGAGCAGCGGCTGTCGGGGTTCCTGCTCTGGCAGACGGCGCACTCGGAGTTCTACTTCACCGACGTCTACTGGCCCGACTTCCGCCGGGTCGACTTCCTGCGCGCCCTGCGGGCCTATGCGGCGCGGCACCGCCGATTCGGTGGGTGACAGACTCGGGCGCATGGCCTCCGGCACCGTCGACGTCCCCCTCGAGTACGTCCGGCTGGGCCTGCGCTTCGACCGCCTGGAGTCCGGCTTCGTCGACGCCTACACCGGTGAGAAGCGGATCCGCGCGGAGGTGGAGAGCGAGCCGGCACCGACGCCGCAGGGCCTGCGCGACCAGGCCCGGGCGCTGCTGCGCGAGCTCGAGGTCGCCGGGCTGCCGGCCGACCGGACCGAGTTCCTCCGCGGGCAGCTGACCGGTCTCGAGTGCAGCGCCCGGAAGATCGGCGGCGAGCCGGTGCCCTTCCTCGACGAGGTGCGCGGCTACTTCCAGGTCGACCTCGTCCTCGGGAACCCGGCCGACTACGCCGCCGCGCACGCCGAGCTCGAGACGCTGCTGCCCGGGGAGGGGTCGCTGGCCGAGCGGTACGCCGCGCACCGCCGCCGCGAGGAGTGCCCGCCGCAGCGGCTGGGGGAGGCGGTGCACGCGCTGTCCAGCGCGCTGCGCGACCGGGTCCGCGGCCGCTACGGCCTGCCGGAGGTCGAGACGGTGCGCTACGAGATCGTCACCGACAAGCCGTGGTCGGGCTTCAACTACTACGAGGGCGACTACCGCTCACGGGTGGCGGTCAACGCCGACCTGCCGCACCGGCTCAGCCAGCTCGCCCACCTGGTGGCGCACGAGTCCTACCCGGGCCACCACACCGAGCACTGTCGCAAGGAGCGCGGCCTGGTGAAGCGCGCCGGGCACCTCGAGCACACCGTCTTCCTGGTCAACACCCCCGAGTGCCTGATGGCCGAGGGGCTGGCCGACCTCGGCGTCGACGCCTCGGTCGGTGCCGGCTGGGGGCCGTGGACCGCCGAGGTGCTCGGCGACCTAGGCCTGCGCTTCGACGGCCACCTCGCCGAGCGGATCGCCGAGGCCGCCGCGCCGCTGAACCGGGTGCGCCAGGACGCCGCCGTCCTGCTGCACGACCGCGGCGCCGACGCCGACGAGGTGGCCGCCTACATCCAGCGCTGGTCGCTGGTGAGCGCCGAGCGCGCCCGTCAGCAGCTGCGCTTCCTCACCCACCCGCTGTGGCGGGCCTACATCACCACCTACGTGGAGGGCTACGACCTGCTGCACCGCTGGCTGGCGGCCCGTCCCGAGGGTCAGGACGTCGCCGACCGCTTCGTCCGCCTGCTCGACGAGCCGCTGACGCCGGCCGTCGTCACCGCCGAGCTGCCGGCCGCCTGAGCCGTGTCCCGCCGCGACCCGGAGGAGGCCCGGGCCCTGGGCCTGTGGACGGCGGGCTGGCTGTTCGTCCTGCTGCTCGCCGGGCTGCTGTGGGTCGGCGACCTGCGGGTGCAGTGGCCGGTGCTGCTGGTGCCCGCGCTCTGGGCGCTGGTGGCGCTGCGGCCGCGGCGGGGGTCGGCGCGCCGCCGTGCCGACCGCCGTCCCGACCGCCGTGCCGACCGCCGTGCCGACCGCCGTCCCGACAGCCGTCCGGACCGGCTGGACGACTGGCCGCCGCGCGCGGACCGGCCGCCGCGGGGCGGCCCGCCGGCACGGGACGTGCCGCCGACCCGGGAGCTGCCGGCCTCGTGGCAGCAGTCCTGGCCGCCCGACCTCCCGGGGCGCGGCCGCAGCGGCTGACCCCGTCCGGTGGGACGGCCGGGGCGGGAGCGTGCCCCGGAGGAGGGACACGCCACCTGAGCGTCGTGCTCCTGTCACCTCCCGGCTCTAGCGTCCGGGGTGGAAGGCGGGCCCGTCCCGCCGTCCACGGGAGGCCCGGTTGGTGCTGACGAGTCCGTCGACCAGGGGGCCGGTGCCCGGCCCCTGTGCCGGGGCCCCGGTTCCCCTCGAGCCGGGGCGCGCCGCGCCGCGCCCCACGGGAGCTGCCTCGTGACCGTTCGTCGCACGTACGTCCTCGACACCTCCGTCCTGCTCTCCGACCCCGGCGCGCTGCTGCGCTTCGGCGACGCCGACGTGGTGCTCCCGCTCGTGGTGATCGGGGAGCTCGAGGACAAGCGGCACCACCCCGAGCTGGGCTGGTTCGCGCGGCAGGCACTGCGCATCCTCGACGAGCTGCGGGTGGCGCACGGCCGGCTCGACGCGCCGGTGCCGGTGGGGGAGGACGGCGGCACCGTGCACGTGGAGCTCAACCACAGCGACCCGGGCGTGCTGCCGGCCGGCTTCCGCTCAGACGGCAACGACAGCCGGATCATGGTGGTGGCGCTCAACCTGCGCGCCGAGGGCCGCGACGTCTGCCTGGTCACCAAGGACGTGCCGCTGCGGGTCAAGGCCGCCGCCGTCGGCCTGGCCACCGACGAGTACCGCGTGCACGACGCCGTCGACGCCGGCTGGACCGGTCTGGCCGAGCTCTCGGTCGACGACGCCGAGATCGACGGCCTCTACGACGGCGGGCAGGCCTTCGTGCCGGCCGCCGCCGACCTGCCGGCGCACACCGGGCTGGTGCTGCTGTCCTCGCGCGGGTCGGCGCTGGGCCGGGTGATGCCGGACAAGCAGGTGAAGCTGGTGCGCGGCGACCGCGAGGCGTTCGGGCTGCACGGGCGCTCGGCGGAGCAGCGGATCGCGCTGGACCTGCTGCTCGACCCGGAGATCGGCATCGTCTCCCTCGGCGGGCGGGCCGGCACCGGCAAGTCGGCGCTGGCGCTGTGCGCGGGCCTGGAGTCGGTGATGGAGCGGCGGGCGCACGCGAAGGTCGTCGTCTTCCGGCCGCTGTACGCCGTCGGCGGGCAGGAGCTCGGGTACCTGCCCGGCAGCGAGGGCGACAAGATGTCGCCCTGGGCGCAGGCGGTCTACGACACCCTCGGCGCGCTGGTCTCCAGGGACGTGCTCGACGAGATCGCCTCCCGGGAGCTGATCGAGGTGCTGCCGCTGACCCACATCCGCGGGCGGTCGCTGCACGACTCGTTCGTGATCGTCGACGAGGCACAGTCGCTGGAGCGCGGCGTGCTGCTGACCGTGCTGTCGCGGCTGGGCTCGGGCTCGCGGGTGGTGCTCACCCACGACGTCGCCCAGCGGGACAACCTGCGGGTCGGCCGGCACGACGGCGTCGCCGCGGTGGTCGAGCAGCTCAAGGGCCACCCGCTGTTCGCGCACGTGACGCTGACCCGCTCCGAGCGCTCGCCGATCGCCGCGCTGGTCACCGAGATGCTGGAGGACCTCTCCCTCTGACCGCCGGCCGCCGGCCGCCGGGGCGCCGTTGCCGGTGTTCCTCGTGCTGTGCGGGTGCTGCAGGACCGGCACCGCGCGAGGAACACCGGCATTGGTCAGGCCCCGCGCCGTCGGCGAGCGCGGAGGGCCCGGCCGATCCGCTCGGCCAGCACCGCGTCGCGGTCGAGGTCATGCCAGGTCCACCGCACGACGCCCCAGTCCTCGGCGCGCATGGCGTCCTCCCGACGCTTCTCCGCGAAGACGACGTCACCCGGCTCCTGACCCGGCTCGAGCAGCCGGCCGTACTTCACGCGCCCGTCGAACTCCCCGAGCACCCGCTCGGCCTCCCACGCGAAGTCGGCCCGACCCAGCAGGAGCCCCTCGGGGGTGTGGACCCGGTGCTGCAGTGCGCTGGGAGGCACGCCCAGCCGGTGCAGCAGGACCCGGCTGCGGCTCTCCCCGACGCTCTCGCTCCGGCCGTCGGCGAAGGACACGGCGCGGGCGGCCCTGCGGCTGCCACGGGTGCCGACCATGCGCGCGAGTCGCTCGGAGAGCTCATCCCGGCCTGCCGGTCTGCGGGCCAGGACGTCGTCGAGCAGGACCACGGCGACCTCGAACGGCAGGCAGCGGGCGAGGTCGAGTGCCGTCCGCGCCAGGTCGGTGACGGGGAGCCCGCCGAGCACGACGACCTCGTCGTCCGCGAGACGCGCGACGTGGCACCGCAGGGTGCGGGTGACGTCGCTGGACGCGGGTGGTCGGCGGGTGACGTGCACCTGGCCCAGCCGGAGCCCCCAGGTCGGGAGGCCGTGCAGGACGGCGGCGGACTCGTGACTGACCACGGCGTCTCGGCGCAGGCCGGCGACGGTCGCCCGCACCAGGAGCCGGTACCGGTCGGTGACCGCAGGCGGCAGGTGCCCGTCGACGTAGGCGCCGCGACGCACCCGCGACAGGTCGCCGGCACGGCGTGCGCGAGCCAGCTCGTCGTCGCTCCAGCCGGCGGAGACGAGGGCTCGACGCAGCACGGGTGGCGGCAGCTCCCAGGGGTCCACGCGCCGACCGTCGCGCGACCTGCGTCTGGCCGGCACGTCCGGAGCAGGGCGGTGGAGACGTGCACTCCCTGTGGAAAGCCGCACTGCCGGTGTTCCTCGTGCTGGGCGGGTGCTGCAGGACCGGCAGTGCGCGAGGAACACCGGCAGTGAAGACCCCAGGAGCGGTCAGGACGTCGGGGTGGGGTCCTGGTCCGGGGTGGCCGACCCCGGTCCGGCGTCGGGCGGCCGGGATGGCGTCGCGGCGAACCGCAGCAGCGCCACCGCGCCCCAGCCCGCGAGCAGGCACCACGGCAACCGGACGGCGACCTCGTCGGCGGAGAAGTCGCCGCGCAGGCCGAGGGCGAGCACCAGCAGGGCGAGCACGAGCCCCACAGCGAGGACGTCCCAGCGCAGCGGGCTCATGCCCCCGGGTCCTCCAGCCGCTCGCACAGCAGGGAGGCCCAGCGGTGCGCGGTCGCCCGCGTGCCGTCGAGGAGGGCCACGGGCACCGCCGTCCGGCCCAGCACGGCGGCGGGGTCGGCGGTCAGGTCGGTGTCCTGGACGACGAGCGCGTCGACGCGGGGGAGGGCGTCCAGCCACGGGCCGACGTCCTCGGGCTTGCGGGTCGCCTCGACCACGGCCCACACGGCCGTCGGGGAGAAGATCGCCATGACCTGCTCGAGCCAGGTGCGGCCACCGGCACGCATCGGGGCGTCGACGGCGACGACGGTCGGCGTCCCGGCGCGGCCGGCGTCCTGCTTGCGCTCGATCGCGGTGTCGACCGAGGTGATCCGGCTGCCCTCGGCGGCCAGGGCGGCGAGGTCGCCGCGGGTGGCCCACTGCAGCCGGTCGGCGTCCAGGCGCATCGAGACGGCCAGCGAGCGGGCCGCGGCCAGCGTCTCGACGCCGGGGCCGACCACCAGCAGCACCTCGCCGGCACCCCCCGGGGCCGCCGGCGCCGCGGGCAGCGCCGCACCCAGCGCGCGGGTGAGGGCGGCGTAGGTGCCGTGCGCGGCGACCTCGGCGGTGAAGCCGGCGCCGATGAGCTCCTCGGGCAGGCCGAGCGCGCGCAGCCGGGCGACGGTGCCGGCGGCCTCGACCATCCGCGGGTCGATCAGGTCGCGGCCCGACGGGCCGGCCTGCTCGCGCACGGACGGGACGACGACGCGGCCGGAGGACCAGCCGCGGGCGGCGCGGGCGTCGACCGGCAGCCGGGTCACCGTGGCCAGACCCGGGGCCGGCCGGGGCGCGGCCACCCGCGCGACGGCCTGGCCGGGCACGGGCGGCAGCCGCCGCGCCGGCGGGACGGGCGGGCGGCCCAGCAGCGGCGGCACCGCCAGCTGGGCGCCCGGGCCGGGCGGGGGCAGCAGCGACAGCGGGGGCAGGACGGCGGTGGCGTCGAGCGGCAGCGGTGCCGGGTCGCTCGCCGTCGGGGCGAGGGCCAGCGGCTCGGCCGCGGTCGCGACCTCCCACTCGTCGGACTCGGCCGAGGCGTCGACCCAGGCCGGCTCCCGGTCGACGCGGCGCGAGCTCGCGGGGACCGGCGGGCGGCCGCGGTGCACGCCGCCCTGGGTGGACGCGCTGGGGAGGACGCCGCGGAGGATGTCGGTGAGCGCGTCGTCGGGGGTGTCGTGGGCGAGCGCGGCGCGCAGCACCTCGGCGATGGCCTCCTCGCGCCCGGTGGCCGGCCCGGCCGACAGGTCCTCGGCGGCCCACTCAGGGGCGACCGGCTGCGGCGCGGGGACCTCGATCGGCTCCACGACGACGGCCGGCAGCACGTCGGTGGCCGGCTCGTCGGCGACGGTGACCTCGGGGACGGCACGGCTCTGGACGGTGGCGACGACGCTGCCGGCGGCGGTCTCGGCGATGGTCTCGGCGATGGTCTCGGCGATGGTCTCGGCGATGGTCTCGGCGATGGTCTCGGCGGCGGTCTCGGCGGCGGTCTCGATCGGCTGCTCGTCCTGGACGGGGTCGCCCAGGAGCTCGGCCAGGAGGGACTCGTCGTCGGCGTCCTCGTCGGCGATCTCGTGGGCGGTGCGCTCGTCGGCCGCAGCCGGCTCGGGCGCCTCATCGACGGGCGCCTCATCGACGGGGGTCGTGGCGACGGCGGGCGCGGCGGCGGCCGGCCGGGGCGCGACCGGCCGCGTGGGCGCCGACGCGCGGACGACCGGGACCGGCTCGGCCCACATGTCCACCTCGGGCGCGACGGCGGGGGCCTCGGTCACGGGCGCCTCGACCACCGGGGCCTCGACCACCGGGGCCTCGACCACCGGGGCCTCGACCACCGGGGCCTTGACGGCGGGGGCCTCGACGACCGGGGCCGGGGCGGGCTGCTCGGCCACCGGGACCGGGGCAGGAGTCGGTGCGGCGGCCGGGACGGGCTCGGCGACCTCGACCGGCGGGGGGACGGCGGCCGGCGCGGGGGCCGGTGCGACAGCCGGAGCGGGTGCCGACGCGGCGACCGCGGCCAGCGCGGCCGCCAGTGGCATCGCGGGAGCCGCCGGTGCGGGGGCCGACGTCCGCACGACCGACGGGGCAGCGGGCTCCTCGACCAGGGCGGCGCCGGAGCGCAGCGCGGCAGCGGCGGAGGCGGCCGCCGCCGAGGCGACGGCGTCGTCGACGGCTTCGCGGACCTCGCGGTCCCCGGCGACGACCTGCGCCAGCGCGGCGGTGAACAGCGAGGGACCCGCGGCGTCGTCGGCCGGCGTCACCGGCGGACGCACCGGCGCGCGACCGGGGCGGCGCGCGGCGGCGGCCGCCGTCCGCCCGGACGCGGCCGGGGCGGCGACCGCAGGGGCGTCCGCGACGGCGGCCCAGCCGCCGGTGGCGGCCCGCGACGAACCGGCAGTCCGGCCAGCACCGGCAGGGACGGCGGCGGCAGGGACGGCGGCGGGACGGGCAGCGGCGGGACGCCGGGCGGCCGTGGGGAACGCGGCTCGGGAGTAGAGGTCCACCTCGGGCTGGTCGCCGTCCGTGCCGAACAGGCCGGCCAGCTCCGCGACCGGGTCGGGCAGCTCGGCGGCGCGGCCGGCCGGACGGGACGCGGCCGGCCGGGGAGCCGGGCGGGCCGCGGCGGGACGGGGAGCCGCCCGTCGCGGCCCGGACAGCGGCCGGATGTCGGAGTCGGCCAGCGGGCCGGCGTCGCGGCTCAGCGCGGCCTCGATCCGGCGGGCCGACTCCGACAGCGGAGCCGGGTCGCGACGGGGAGCCCCGTGCGCGGCGGCCCGGCGGTGGACCGCGGGCGCCGGCTCGACGTCCTCCACCTCGGCGACGTAGCGCTCGGTGGCGAAGAAGCCCAGCACCCCGCCGGAGCGGATGCGGCGGATGCCGGTGATCCGCACCGCGTGGCCGTAGCGCTCGCGCGCCGCGGCGACGGCCGCCTCGGGCGTGGGCGCCTCAACGGATGGCAACGGCACCGTTCACCACTCCCAGTGACTCGATCTGTGCCGTCCGGGAGACCTCCGAGTAGGAGATCACCGGAAGGCGGGGCAGGACCTGGCGCATCAGGCGGGACAGCGCGGCCCGGACCTGGGGAGAGCAGACGAGCACGGGCGCCAGGCCGTGGCTCTCGGCGTCCTCGAGCAGCCCGCTGCAGCCGGTGACCAGCGCGTCGACCGAGCCGGCGTCGAGCGCCAGCACCTGCCCGCCGTCGCTCTGGCGCACCGCCTCGAGCAGCCGCTGCTCGAACGCCGGCTCCAGCGTGAGCACGTGCAGCCGCTCGTCGGGGGTGACGTAGGGGTGGCTGATCGCCGAGCCGAGCGCCGACCGCACCGCCTCGACCAGGCCGTCGACGTCGGTGGACACCTTCGCCCGGACCGACAGCGCCTCGAAGATGCGCACCAGGTCGCGGATGGAGACGTTCTCGGCCAGCAGCGCGTGCAGCACCCGCTGGACCTCGCCGAGGGTGAGCAGCGACGGGGTGAGCTCCTCGACGACGACCGGGTGAGAGCGGCGCACCATCTCCACCAGCAGCCGCACGTCCTCGCGACCGAGCAGCTCGGCGGCGTTCTGGCGGACCACCTCGGCCAGGTGGGTGGTGATGACCGAGGAGCGGTCGACGACGGTCGCGCCGGCCATCTCCGCCTGCCGCTGCAGCTCGACCGGCACCCACTTGGCGGGCAGGCCGAACACCGGCTCGCGGGTGGGCCGGCCGGGCAGCCCGTCGAGGGAGTCGCCGATGGCCAGCACGGTGCCGGCGGGAGAGGAGCCCTTCGCGGCCGGGACGCCGTTGAGCCAGATGACGTACTGCGACGCCGGCAGGTCGAGGTTGTCGCGGGTGCGGACCAGCGGGATGACCAGGCCGGTCTCCATCGCGACCTTCCGGCGCAGCGCCTTGACCCGGTCGAGCAGGTCCCCGCCGCGGTTGGTGTCGACCAGGTCGACCAGGTCGAAGGCCACCTCGAGCTCGAGCGGGTCGACCCGCATCTTCTCGGCGATCGCCTCGGGGGAGTCCGGGGCCGGCTCGTCGGACGTGGCCGGGGTGGCGGCCTCGTCGTCCTCGGGCTGGGCCTCCTTCATCCGCGCGGCCATGACGAGGAAGAACCCGCCGATGACCAGGAACGGCAGCTTGGGCAGGCCCGGGATGAGGCACAGCGCCAGGGCCGCGCCGCCGGCGATGCGCACCGGCTGCTTGAACCGGCCGAGCTGGGCGAGCAGGTCGCTGCCCATGTCGCCCTCGGTGGCCGAGCGGGTGACGATGATGCCGGTCGCGGTGGACAGCAGCAGCGCCGGAATCTGCGAGACCAGGCCGTCGCCGACGGTCAGCAGGGAGTAGGTGGAGACGGCGTCGGCGGGGGCCATGCCCTTGCTCATGACGCCGATGGCGAAGCCGCCGATCAGGTTGATCAGCGTGACGATGATGCCGGCGATCGCGTCGCCCTTGACGAACTTCGACGCGCCGTCCATCGAGCCGTAGAAGTCGGCCTCGGCGGTGACCTCGCTGCGGCGCTTGCGGGCCTGCTTCTCGTTGATCAGTCCGGCGTTGAGGTCGGCGTCGATCGCCATCTGCTTGCCGGGCATGGCGTCGAGGGTGAAGCGGGCGCCGACCTCGGCCACGCGCCCGGCACCGTTGGTGATGACGACGAACTGGATGATCGTGAGGATCACGAAGATCACCAGGCCGACGACCAGCGAGCCGCCGATGACGAAGTGCCCGAAGGCCTCGATGACCTTGCCGGCGTAGCCGTCGGTGAGCACCAGCCGGGTCGAGGAGACGTTGAGCGCCAGCCGGAACAGCGTCGCGATGAGGATCAGCGACGGGAAGACCGCGAAGTCCAGCGGGCGCCTGATCTGCATCGACACCAGCAGGATCAGCAGCGACGCGGTGACGTTGAAGCCCAGCAGCATGTCCAGCACGGCGGCCGGCAGCGGCACGACCAGCATCAGGACGATGGCGACCACGCCGATCGGCACGGCGGCCTTCGTCATCCCTCGCACGGGTCCTGCATCGGCAGGTCCAGTCGAGCGCGGCACCGCTCCGGTCGCAGCGCGCCCCACGCGCCCCACCCACCCCAGGAGTGCAGGCACGGGAGGCGATCCCCACGTCCCGGGCGTCCCGGACGTGGGGAGAGCTCCCTGTGCCTCGGTCGGTCAGGAGGCGATCGGCACCCGCCTGCGGCCGGCCTTCGGCAGCCCGGCGACGTCGGGGGCCTCGAAGCCGGGCCGGTGGAAGCCGCCGCGCACCCCCCGGTTGCCCAGCTGCAGAACGAAGGCCAGCACCCGGGCCACGGCCGTGAACAGCTGCGGGGGCACCTCCTGGCCGATCTCGCAGGAGGCGTGCAGGGCGCGCGCCAGCGGCACGTCCTGCACCAGCGGCACCCACGCCTCGGCGGCCTTCTCGCGGAGCGTCGCGGCGATCTCGTCGGCGCCCTTGGCCACCACCCGGGGCGCGCCGCGCTCGGGCTCGTACTTGAGGGCGACCGCGACGTGGGTCGGGTTGACCAGCAGGACGTCGGCGGTGGCGACGTCGCTCATCATCCGGTTGCGCGCCATGGCCAGCGCGGCCGCGCGGCGCTGGGCCTTGACGTGCGGGTCGCCCTCGGACTGCTTGTGCTCCTGCTGGATCTCGTACTTGCTCATCTTCAGCTTCTTCATGATCTGCATGCGCACGATCACGTAGTCGGCGATCGCGATGACCAGGCCGGTGACGGCGACGACGCGGAACATGAGGACGGCGCTGCTGGTGAAGCCGGCGACCACCGCCGACAGCGGCAGCGCGCCCGACGCCGACACCAGCGCCTGCGCCCGGGAGCTGGTGACGACGACGACCGTGCCCAGCGCCGCGGTCTTCAGGACCGCCTTCACCGCCTCCCAGAGGCCGTGTGTGCCGAACATGCGCTTCATCCCGGGCAGCGGGTTGAGCTTCTGCAGCGTCGGCTTCATGCCCTTGGCCGACACGGTGACCCCGCCCTGGGCCGCCGAGGCCAGCGCGCCGACGAGCATCAGGCCGATCGCGGTGGGCAGCAGCGTGCCGAGGAACGCCGACAGCGCCTGACCGAGCAGCGCCGAGAGCGCCTCTGGCTCCGGGTGCTCGGCCACCGAGCCGATCTGCACGAACAGCCGGCCCACCGCGTCGAACGCGTTGCCGACCAGCATCGGCAGCAGCGCGCTGGCCACCGCCACGCCCGCCCAGGTGCCCAGCTCCTGGGTCCGCGGGATCTGCCCGTCCTTGCGCGCCTTCTTGATGCGCTGGGGAGTGGGCTTCTCGGTCTTCTCACCACCCGGGCCGTCCTTGGCCACCCGCCCTCACCCGCTCCGGAACCCGACGACCGCGCGGGTGGCCTGCTCGAGCAGGGCGTCGAGGGCCGGCGGCAGCAGCGGGAAGGTCAGCCCGAGCAGGGCGAGGGTCAGCATGATCTTGACCGGGAAGCCGATCGCGAAGATGTTCAGCGCCGGGGCGGCCCGCGACAGCAGCGCCAGGGCGACGTCGGCCAGCAGCAGCACCGCCACCATCGGCCCGGCGATCTGCAGCGCGGCCAGGAACATCATCGAGAACGCCGTCATGACCACGGAGGCCACCGACTCGGCCGGGAACCCGCCGGACACCGGCAGCCCCTCGTAGGAGGTGGCGAACCCGCGCACGATGAGCAGGTGCCCGCTGCTGGTGAACAGCAGCGTCGTCGCCAGCAGGGAGTGCAGCTTGCCGACGACGGAGTTCATCGTCATGGCCAGCGGGTCGTAGGCCGGCTGCAGCGTGAACCCGCCGGTGACGTCGAGCAGCTCGCCGGCGAACTGCACGGCGGTGAAGAACAGCTGGACGACGAAGCCCAGGGCCGCGCCGATCGCGACCTCGCTGACCGCGGTGACGACGAGGAAGCCCGTCGTCGGCTCGGGCAGCCCGGGCGCCACGCGGTCGACCAGGGCGACCGCCAGGGCGAGGGCCAGCGCCCCCTTGACCGGCGCCGGGACGGCGCGGGTGTTGAACGGCGGGGCCAGCAGGACGAAGCCGGCCGCCCGCGCCGTGGCCAGCAGCAGCGCCGCGAGGGTGACCGCCGGGACCTCGAGGTCCATGCCGGTCAGGTCCGCCCGAGCAGCCGCGGCAGCGAGTCGAACAGGGTCTGGGTGAAGCTGACCAGCTCCGCGAGGACCCAGTTGCCCGTGACCAGCAGCGCGATGGCGACCGCGATCATCTTCGGCACGAAGGACAGCGTCGGTTCCTGGATCTGGGTCGCCGCCTGGAACAGCGAGATCAGGAAGCCGACCAGCAGCGCCGTCAGCAGGACGGGGGCGGCGACCTTGGCGGCCACCATCATCGTCTGGACGGCGATCTCGGTGACGTCGGCGTCGCTCACGACGACTCCTCGCTGGCGCTCGTCGCCGTCGTTCGCGGCGCTGCCGTGCTCACGCGTGAGCTCGCGAGCTCGCTCACGTGTAGCTCCCCACCAGCGCGGTGGTGATGAGCGCCCAGCCGTCGACGACCACGAACAGCAGCAGCTTGAACGGCAGCGACACGATCGACGGCGGCACCATCATCATGCCCATCGCCATGAGCGCGGCGCTGACCAGCATGTCCAGCACCAGGAACGGGATGAACACGACCAGCCCGATGATGAAGGCGGTCTTGAGCTCGGAGAGCACGAACGCCGGCACCAGCGTCGTCATGGTCACCGCCGAGCGGTCCTCGGGCTGCTCCTCATCCGACAGGCCGACCATGAGCTCGAGCTCGTCGTCGCGGGTGTTGTCGAGCAGGAACTCCTTGAGCGGCACCACGCCGGCGTCGTAGGCCTGCGAGACGGTCATCGTCACGTCCATGTAGGGCTGGACAGCGACCTCGTTGACGTCGCTGATGACCGGGCCCATCACGAACAGCGTGAGGAACAGCGCGATGCCGGTGAGCACCGAGTTCGGCGGGGAGGACTGCAGCCCCAGCGCGTTGCGGGTCAGCGACAGGACGACGGCGATCTTGGTGAACGAGGTGCACAGCAGCAGCACCGACGGCGCCACCGACAGCACGGTGACCGCCAGGATCAGGGTGATCGGGGTGCTCGGGCTGCCGTTGCCGACGGAGATGTCCACGCCGCCGTCGACGGCGGGCACCGTCGGTGCGGTCGGCGCGGTGGGCGCGGTCGGGGCGGCCGCGGCGGGCCCGGCCAGCAGCACGCCGGCGACGGCGCAGCCGAGGAGGGCCAGCAGCAGGACGGCGACCCGGCGGGGCAACCCGCGGGCGGCGGCGGGGGAGGGGCGCATCAGCGGCGGACCGTCCGGTCGCGCAGCTGCGTGACGAAGCCCGCCCAGCCGTTGCGGTCGAGGACCGAGCCGGCCAGCGCGCCGCCCACCCGCCCGCCGGGACGGGCGGCCGGCAGCGGCTCGCCGTCCGCACCGGCCGGCGAGGTGGCCGCGCGCTCGGCGAGCGTCGCCTCCACGGCGTCGCCGTCGAGCTCGGCCAGCAGGGTCACCTGCTCCTCGGTGGCGCCGACGACGAGCACGCGGTCGGCGATGCGCACCACGTTCACGGTGCTGGTGCGGCCCAGGCGCTGGCGGGCGACGACGTCGACCATGCCGCCGGACTGCCCGAGCCCGCGCTTCTGCGCCAGCCGGGCGGCGAACCACAGCACGCCGCCGACGAAGGCCAGCGACAGCAGCAGCCGGATGACCATCCACGTCATGACGTCGCCTGCCCGAGCTCGGTGGCGGCGTCGGTGACGATCTCGCGGATCCGCAGGCCGAAGTCCTCGTCGACGACGACGACCTCGCCGCGGGCGATGAGGGTGCCGTTGACCAGCAGGTCGGCCGGGGCGCTGGCGGCGCGGTCGAGCTCGACCACCTCGCCGGGGTGCAGGGAGAGCAGCTCGCCCACGGTCATCCGGGTGCGGCCGATCTCGACGGTGACCTCCATGGCCACGTGGCGCAGCAGGTCGAGGCTGCCGCGCTGCGTGCGCGCCGCCGTCGGCAGCGTCACCTGCAGGGCGAGGGTCGCCTGGTGGTCGTCGCCGGCGACGAGCGGGACGGCGACGAACATCCCCTTGTCCCGCAGCCCGTCGAGGGCGGTGACCGGGTCCTCGGTCCGCTCGGCGTCGACCCGGACCCGGCCGAGGGTGGCCGCGGCCGCCTCCAGCGCCGGGCGCAGCGCCGTGGCGACGTCCATCGGGCCGACGGGGGAGTTGTCCAGCGCCTCGACGACCTCGGCGGAGAGCACCAGGACGACGTCGCCGGTGACCTCGCCGGAGAGCCGGGCGCCGACCGCGGCGGCCGCGGACGGCGGCATCGGCACCGCGTCGGGGTCGGTCACCGCGGCGCCCGGGGCCAGCTCGGTGCTGGCCGGCACGAGGACGGCCGCGGCGCGCGCGGCGGCGACCACGACGGCGGTGATGGTCTCCGACGCCTGCGAGTGGGCCTGGGTGGGGTCGAGCGTGGCGGTCATGCGGGGTCCTTCGCGGCCGACGGGGTGGGGACGATGGCGGCGGCCAGCCGACGCCGGTGGTTGCTGGCGATCGCGTGGGCGAACGTGACGTCGTTCGTGGTGACCTCCAGCGGGGCGTCGCGCGGGTGGCGCAGCAGCAGGACGTCACCGACGGCGAGGGAGAGTAGGTCCTCGGAGGAGACCTCCAGCGGCGTGAACCGCACGCTGACGTCCACCGGCACCAGCTCCAGGCGCTCGGCCAGGGCCTCCGCGGCGCGCTGCCGCTCCCGCTGCGCGGACTCCGACAGCTGCGGCGAGGCGGCGTTGTTCAGGGCCTGCGCGAAGGAGGAGAACGGCAGCACCAGCGAGGCGTCGCCCTCGCGGGTGCCGATCGACATGGTCAGGCGGGCGACCATCACCGTGTCGGAGCCTGCGGCGGCCTGGGCGAGCGCCGGGTCGTACTCGATCCCGTCGGACTCCGGCTGCAGCTCGACGACGTGGGCGAAGGCCGCGGTGAACTCCTGCAGCAGCCGGGTGAGCAGCTGCTCGGTGATGGTGGTCTCCATCGCCGTCATCGGCCGCTCGGGCTGCTGGGCGGCCCCCGAGCCGCCCAGCATGTGGTCGACGCTGGCCATCGCGATGTCGAGCGGGTAGGCTAGCAGGCCCTTGCCGGCGAGCGGCTCGAGGGTGAACGTCGACAGGAAGCTCGGCTTGGGCAGCGTGGCGACGTAGTCGTCGTAGGAGTGCTGCTCGATGCCGAGCAGCTCCATCCGGGCGCCGGTGCGCAGCAGCGTGGTGAGGACCGTCGTCGCCTGGCGGGCGAAGGCCTCCAGGGCGATCTGCAGCACCCGGACGTGCTCACGGGAGAGCTTGGTCGGGCGGCGGAAATCGTAGGTGCGGGGCGCACCACGCCGGCTGCGGCCGCCCACGGCCGGCGACTGCGGACCGGGCCCGGGGGGCGCGGTGTCGGGGCGGGTCACGGTCCCCTCATCGGCGGGGCCCGAACGTGAACTGACCGGCGGCGCGGTGCGCCGCCGGTCAGCCGGGGAGGGTGTGACGCGTGGTGCGCCGGGGTGCCACTGGGGTGTGGCCGGTGGGGCCTGGGGTTACTGGGTGACGTACTCGGTGAGGTAGACGCCCATGACCATCTCGACGCCCTCGTCGGTGTAGGCCTCGACGATCTGGTGCTCGAGGGACTCCTTGAGCGCCTCGCGGGCGCCGGTGACGTCGGCCGGCTGGGCCTGCGAGTAGGTGGAGATGAGGAGGTCGAGGGCCTTGGACCCGTCGACCCCGCCGCCGCCGTGACCGCCGGAGGCGGCGTCCTCGGTCGTCTGCAGGCTGATGCCGATCTTGAGGTACCCGCCGCCGGCCAGGTTGACCGTCACCGGATCGAGCGCGAGCACCTCTCCGGCGACCGGCTCCTCGGCCGCTGCCTCGCCGCTGCCCGCGAACAGGAAGAAGTAGGCGCCGGCGCCGGCTGCGACCAGCAGCGCGGCCAGGACGACGAGCAGCTTCTTCTTGCCGCCGCCCGCGGCCTCCTCGCCCTCGGTGGGGGCGTCCTTCGCCTTGCTCTTGGTGCTCACTCGTGGGTGCCTTCCTGTGCGGGCGCGGCCGGTGCGGCGGCGGCCTGAGCGGGGGCGTCGAGGCCGGGTAGCAGCTCGGTGGCCTCGGCGGAGGCGTTCGACACCACGACGATGTCGACGCGGCGGTTGACGGTGACGGCGGTCGGGTCGGTCCTCGGCACCAGCGGGCGGGTGTCGGAGTAGCCCGTGCCGGACAGCCGGTCCTGCGGGATGCCGGCGGCGGCCAGGTACCGGACGACGGTGGTCGCCCGGTAGGCCGACAGCTCCCAGTTCGACGGCCACCGCCCGCCGGGGGTGACCGGGAGGTGGTTGGCGTGCCCCTCGACGCCGATCCGGTTGGACAGCCCCGCCAGCGTCGGGGCGACCGCGTCGAGGATGTCGCGGCCCTGCGGCCGCAGGTCGGCCTCCTCGGGACCGAAGAGGACGGGGTCGGACACGATGTGCACGACCAGGCCGCGCTCGTCGATCTCGTAGCGGGCCGTGTCGGCGTACCCGGCCGCGGCGAGTGCGGCGTCGATGGCGTCGCGCGCGGCGGCCAGCTCGTCGTACTCGGCCTTCGCCTCGGCGGCCACCCGCGCGGCCTCCTGCGCGGCGGCCTGGGCGGCCGCGGCGTCGACCGACTCCTGCGCGGCCGGGGCCGGCGGGATCTGCACGTCGACGGCGGCGTCGAGGGAGTCCAGGACCGAGGCATCCGGGTTGCTCGCGGACCCCTGCATGGCGCTGACCGGGGCGCCGAAGGCCTCGGACATGCCGCTGGCGAGGGCCGCGAACTTCTGCTCGTCCACCTTGCTCATCGCGAAGAGCACCACGAACAGCACGAACAGCAGGGTCATCATGTCGAAGGCGGACACCAGCCACCGTTCGTGGTTCTCGTGCTCCTCGTGCTCCTCGTGCTTCTTGCCGTGACGGCGGCCGTGACCGGTGCTCACCAGGTCACGCCGCTTCCTTGGCCAGGGAGCTCGGCGGCACGAGGGAGGTCAGCTTGAGCCGGACGGCGCGGGGGCTGGTGCCGGCCTGGATCTCGGTGATGCCCTCGACGAGCAGCTCCATCTGCGCGGCCTGCAGCTCGCTGACCCGGAGGATCTTGGCGCCCATCGGCAGGAACCAGAAGTTGGCCGCCATGACGCCCCAGAGCGTGGCGATGAACGCCGCGGAGACCATCGGGCCGAGCGTCTCCGGGGTGTTCAGGTTGGCCATCACGTTCATCAGGCCGACGATGCAGCCCAGGATGCCGATGGTCGGCGCGTAGCCGCCCATGGCGTTCATGAACTTGGCGGCGACCTTGTCCTCGGCCTTCTTGGCGGCGATCTCGCTCTCCAGGACCGCGCGCAGCTCCTCGGGGTCGGTGCCGTCGATGCCCATCTGCAGGCCCCGCTTGAGGAACGGGTCCTCGAGCTGCTTGACCTGCGACTCGAGCGCGAGGAGGCCCTCCTTGCGGGCCTTCTCCGCGAGGGTCACCAGCGTCTGGATCTGCTCGGTCGGCGGCGGCACCTTGGCCGGCACCAAGGCCATCTTGAACCACTTCGGCAGGTTCTTGAGGTCGTCCAGCGTCTGGCTGGCCGCCGCCGCACCGAAGGTCGCGATGATGACCAGGACGATCGCCGGCAGGAAGATCAGCGCTGTCGGGGCGACGCCCTCGAGGGTCATGAAGACCAGCAGGGCGATGACGGAGACGGCGAACCCGATCAGGGTGGCGGGGTCCACGGGTCAGCGCTCCTCGCGGGCCGGGAAGGGCACGACGGAGGCGCGTGGCGCGTCGTCGGCGGGCTGGTCGGGGGTGCGGTAGGTGCCGCGGTCCATCGCGTAGGCGGTGGCGAGGATGCTGGCCCGGTACTCGCGGATCTCGTCGAGCACGTCCTCGACGTTCTCCTGGACGATGTACTTGGTGCCGTCGACGAGGAACAGGACGGTGTCGGGATGGCCCTCGACCCGCTCGATGAGGTCGGGGTTGAGCGCGAAGTGCTCCCCGTTCAGGCGCGTCACACGGATCACGGGTGGGTCCTCTTGCTCGGTGGGCGGGGGCGGCCGCGGTGGTGCGGTGGCGGTTGCACAGACCATCGGCCCGGCGCCCGGGCGGCTTGAGCCGAACCGGGCCGGCCGCCTCCCCCGCGCGGGTGACACGGCACCGCGTTCCCGCACGTCACACGCGTCCCGCGGGCGGGGAGGCGGGGTCGCTCCCCCGGCTCGTTCCGGGTCCTGCCGGCCCGATCGGACCCGCGTGACACGGAACGAGCCGGTGCAGCGGGAGGCCGGTCGCGGCACCCTGGCCCCGGGCCGACGAGGCGCGGCCCGGCACCCCGGGGAAACGGGTGCCGGGCCGCAGGCGCGGGGTCCTCCTGTCAGCGCTTGAGGTTGACCAGGTCCTGGAGGATCTCGTCGGAGCTGGTGATGACGCGGCTGTTGGCCTGGAAGCCGCGCTGGGCGACGATCAGGCCGGTGAACTCCTCGGCGAGGTCGACGTTGGACATCTCCAGCGCCCCCGCCGTCAGCGAGCCGCGTCCGCCGGCGCCGGCCTCGCCGATGACCGCCTGGCCGGAGTTGTCGCCCACCCGGTAGCTGGTGTTGCCGGCCTTGGACAGGCCGCTGGGGTTGGCGAAGGTGGCCAGCGCCAGCTTGCCGATCGGCTCGCGCAGGCTGTTGGAGTAGACGCCCATGATCGTGCCGTCGTTGCTGAGCGAGATCGACTGCAGCGTGCCCATGGCGTTGCCGTCGACGTCGTCCGGGGTGAGCGAGGTCTTGCCGCCGAACTCGGTCATCCCGCCCAGGTCGATGGCGATGCCGCCGCCGGGCCAGTTGGCCCCGGTCACCGGGACGGTGAACGTGGTGCCGGAGACCGGCAGGCCCGACGACGGGCTGAAGGCCAGCCGCTGGGCGCCGCCGATGGGGGTCCCGCCCTCGCTGGCGGCCACGTCCCACTGGTTGTCGCCGGCCTTGGTGAACGTCAGGGCGATCTGGTGTGCGGTGCCCAGCGAGTCGTAGGCGGTGATCTGCGTCTGCACCGCGGTGGCCGCGACCGGCGGCGTGGCCAGCGGGTCGGCCGCGGTGGACGCCGTCGACAGGTTGCCGACGACGGTGCCCGAGTCGGTGCGCACCGGGGCCATGACCTGGCCGAACGGGATGGTGAGCGGGCCGATCGGGCCGTTGGGGTTGACGGTGCCGTCCTGGGCCGTCCAGCCCTGCAGCTTCGCGCCGTCGGGGGTGACCAGGTTGCCCAGGCCGTCGTAGTCGAAGGACCCGGCGCGGGTGAACAGCGTCTCGTTGCCCGAACTGGTCACGAAGAAGCCGTCGCCGCTGATCATGAAGTCGGTCGCGCGGCCGGTGTTCTGCGTCGAGCCCTGGCCGAAGTTGGTGGTGATGCCGGCGACCTTGACGCCGAGGCCGACCTGCGCGGGGTTGGTGCCACCGGCCTGGTCGGTCGGCGCCGAGCCGTTGCGCATGACCTGGGACAGGGTGTCCTCGAAGACGGTCTGGCTCGACTTGTAGCCCACCGTGTTGACGTTGGCGATGTTGTTGCCGGTGACGTCGAGCTTGGTCTGGTGGGCGCGCAGGCCGGAGATGGCCGAGAACATCGAACGGAGCACGGGGAGGTCCTCTCAGGAGGGGGGAGCGGAGGAGGGGATGGCCCCCTTGCAGGGCCCCGCCGCGAGCGTGCGAGCGGCGGGGGGCAGGGGGTCCTTTCTCAGGCCGGGAGGGAGATCTCGGTGAGCCGGCCGAGGGGCACCTCGGTGCCGGCGACGACGGCGGTGGGCTCGTTGCCGCTGAAGCGGACGGAGGAGACCGACCCGGTCCGGGTGGTGCCGTCCTCGCCGGTCCAGCTCACGGTGTGGCCGACGAGCGCGCCGGCGGATAGGGAGCGCTGCAGGGACAGCAGCGAGGCGTTCTGCGAGGCGATCTCCTCGAGCTTCTCGACCTGGCTGAACGTCGCCGTCTGCGACATGAACTCGGTCGTGCTCGTGGGGTTGCCCGGGTCCTGGTAGCGCATTTGGGCGACCAGCAGCTGCAGGAACGTGTCCTTGCCCATCTGGTCGGACCGGTCCACCGAGGACGTGGCGGTGGCGGTCGCGGCGGCCGCGGCGGCGGCCTGGCTGGCGCCCACCCCGCTCACGGGCCCGGTCATCGCTGCGTCTCCGTCATGGTCGGCTCCTCTCACAGCGGTCTTCAGGTGGCTTGGTGGGTGGAGTAGCCGGCATGGGCGAACCAGCCAGCGGCGTCGGTGGCGGTGACCGCGGCCAGCGCCACGGCGATGGCCGCGTCCAGGGCCGCGCGGGTGCGCGCGCCGGCGGCTTTCACCAGGGCCTTGATCTTGCTGAAAGCCTCCTCCACCGGAGAGAAGTCCGGCGAGTAGGCCGGCAGGAACACCAGCCGGCATCCCGCGGCCTCGACCAGCGCGCGCATCCGCTCAGGCTTGTGCGCGCCGACGTTGTCGACCACCACCACCTGCCCGGGCCGCAGCGCCGGCAGCAGCACCTGCTGCAGATAGGCGGCGAACACCGCCGCGGTCGTGCCGCCCTCCACCGTCATCGCCGGGCTCATGCCCGACAGCGCCAGCCCGGTGATCAACGTGGTCACCGGCCCGCGGTTGCGCGGCACCGCCCCGACCGCCCGGGTGCCCCGCGGAGCGCGGGCCCGGCGGCGGGTCATCGAAATGTGCGTGCCGCACTCATCGACGAACACCAGCCGGGCCGCGTCGGTGGTAGCCACCTCGCGATGCCACCGGGCGCGCGCGGTCTCGTCGCGCTCGGTGGCGCTCAGGCTTTTGACTTCAGCGGCCGGCCCGGCCGCCGCCGCCGTCCGCGCGGCGTCAGCGCCTGATCGGGATCGTCGGCCGGCAGGGCGGCGATCGCCCGCGACATCGTCGCCGCCGACACCACCACGCCCCGCTGGCTGGCGAAGGCGCTGACATGCTCGGCCAGGGTGGCATCGGCCGCCGCGCCCAGCCTATCCGGCAGCCAGGCCTGCAGCTGCTGCCTCTTCTCCGGCACCGGCCCGTGCCGCTGCGCGGTCGGGGCCAGACTGCCGATGTTCCGCCGCCGGGCCAGGTATCGGCCCACGGTGTTCACCGACACCCGGAAGGTCACTGCCGCCTGCTCCTGGGTCATCCCGCCATCGACTGCGGCAACGACCCGCTCACGCAGATCCATCGAGTACGCCCGCATGCCTCAGGCCTACTCCACCAAGCAACCAGCACACCGCTGTCAGACCCGGACGTCGAGGGCGGTCGACGCGGGGTGGGTGGCGACGGGAGCCGGGCGGCTCCCGTCGGGGTCGGCGCCGCGCAGCCACGGGCGGGCCCGGTCGTCTGCCCCGCCCTGGCCCCGGGAGTGGCCGCCGGCCTGCTGCTGGGCGTGCTGCCAGGCCTGTTGCGCCTGGGAGTGCGCCGATCCGGCGGGGTCGCGGTCGACCTGCAGGCGCGAGCAGGTGAGGCCGGCGGACTCCAGGTCGCGGCGCAGGTCGGGCAGGGCGTCGAACAGGGCGGCGCGCCCGTGCTCGGAGGCGCCGCGCAGGGAGAGGTCGACGGTGCCCGCGGTGACGGTCACCCGGACCTCGACCTGGCCCAGCGTCTCGGGCGTGAGCACCAGGGTCATGGTGTGCGTGCCGTCGGGCCCGGAGGCCAGCGTGGCGACGGCGGGCGCGACCTGGCCGGCGACCGGCGGGGCGGGCGCGTCGGCCTGTGCCGGGGCGGCCGGGGCTGCGGCGACCGGTGCCGCGGCGGCCGGTGCCGCGGGGGCCGGTGCGGGGGCCGCCGGCGTCTGCGGGGCGGTGGCCGGGGAGTCGCCGGGGCGGTCCTGCGGGTCGCCGGCGCCCGGCTGCGCGCCCCCGCCGGCGGCCTCGGCCGGGACGGGTGCGGCAGCCGTGCCGACGGGGGACGACGCGGCGCCGGCATCGGGACCGGTGGGCGCCGCGGCGGCTGGGACTGGGTCCGCGGCCGGGACGACGACCAGGCCCTCGGGCAGCCCGGTGGACGGCGCGACCGCCGGGACGGCCGGGGTCGCCGCGGTGGACGCGGTGGTGGACCCGGCGGTGGACGCGGCGGGAGCCGGCGCGGCGGGCGGGAGGTCGGCCGGGACGGCCGGGGCCGGGACGGGACCGCCCGGGTCGCCGGGCAGGGCGGCGCCGGTCGCGGGGACCGCCGGCACGGCCGGGACGGCGGCGGGGACGTCCCCGGCGCGGGCGAGGTCGGCGGCCACTCCCGGGACGGCCGCGCCGCCGGAGACCACGGCGCCGTGCGTGGCCTCCGAGCCCGGGCCGGCGCCGCGCGGGACCGCGGTGCCCAGCGCGAGGGCGAGCGCCCACCCGGCGGGCAGGCCGCCGACCGGGGCCGCGTCCGCGGGCGGGCCGGGGGCGTCGGCGGGGGGATCGGCCGGCGTCGTCCCGTCGTCGGCCGGGGCGTCGTCGTCGGCCGCGGCGCGGCCGGTGCCGGCGTCGGCGGAGGTGCTGTCGGCGACCGCGCTGCCGAGCGCGGAGGCGAAGCCGGCGGCCGAGCCGGGGTCGGCGGGCGCCGGGGCCGCGGCCGGAGCGGGCGCGGGGAGGGCGGCGGTGAGGGCAGCTGTCATGAGTACGCCTCCGCGGCGCTGGTGACCTTCCGGACGTAGGACTGGGTCTCGGCGTAGGGCGGGATGCCGCCGGCGCGGGCGACGGCGCCGGGGCCGGCGTTGTAGGCGGCCAGCGCCAGGTCGGTCGAGCCGAAGCGGTCGGTGAGCTGGCGCAGGTAGCGCGCCGCGCCGTCGATCGACGACGCCGGGTCGGAGGGGTCGACGCCCAGGCCGCGGGCGGTGGCCGGCATGAACTGCATGAGCCCGGTGGCGCCCGCGGAGGAGACGGCGGTGGAGTCGAATCCCGACTCCACCTTCGCCATCGCGGCCAGCAGTGCCGGGTCGACGCCGCGGCGGGCGCCGGCGGCGGCGAACAGGTCGGCGTAGGGGACGCCGGCCAGGCCCGCCCCGCCGGTCGCCGCGGACGAGGCGGCCGACGCCGAGGCGGGCAGCACCCGCCGGATGAGCGTCGGGGTGCCGACGTCCTGCACCTTGACGACGTCGCCCTCCTGCGGGGCGGCGATCATCTTCCCGTCGCCGACGTAGATGCCGACGTGGTCGATGCCCGGCCGCGCGGAGGAGTTGTCGAAGAAGACGAGGTCGCCGGGGCGGGCCTCGCCGAGGCCGGCGACCGGAGTCCCGGCGGTGGCCTGCTGGGAGCTGGTGCGGGGCAGGTCGATGCCGAGGTCGCCGTAGACCCGCTGCACCAGGCCCGAGCAGTCCAGCCCGACCGACGGGTCGGTGCCGCCCCAGGCGTAGGGGACGCCGAGGTAGCGCTGCGCCGCGGCCACCACCTGCCCCTCGAGGCCGCTGCCGGCGGTCGCCGTCGCACCGGTTGCCATCGCGCCGGCCGCCGCCGTGCCCGTGGTGCCGGTGAGCCCGGCGGCGGACGCGGCGCCGGCCCACGCCGCCGACCGGGCGGCCGCGGTCGAGGTCGACGACGCCGAGGCGAAGGTGAGGATCCGGTTCTGGATCTCGGCGATGCGGCTGTGCACCGCGGTCAGCCCCTCCACGGCTCCTCCTCTCCCTCGGGGTCGGTTGCGGCGTGCCGGGCGGTGACCAGGTCGTCGACCGCCCGCTCCTCGGCGGAGGCCTCGGCGGCCCGCAGCGCCAGGAGGTGCCGCTCGCGCAGCTTCTCCAGTGCCTTGGTCTGCTGGGCGGCCGCGGTCCAGCGCGCGCGCATGAGCTCGGCCTGCTCGGCCGAGGCCTGCGCCGTCGCCCGTGCAGCTGTCACATCGGCAGCCGCGGCGCCCGATGCGACCATCGCGGCGAGGAAGACGTGCGCGGGGGCCGAGGCGGGCGGCACCCGGGAGGTCAGGGCGGCGGCCTGCTCCTCGGCGCGGCGCTGCGCCGCGGTGGCCTCGGCGGTGGCCTCGGCGGCGGCCCGCTCGGCGGCCTGCTCGGCGGCCCGGCGGACGCGCAGCACCGGCTCGAGCCGGAACCCGGCCCGCTTGCCCACCTCAGCCCGCCGTCACGAGCCGGTGCAGCATCGACCAGGCGTCCTCGGGGGAGGTGGTGTCCTCCAGCGGCTGGCGCAGGAACGCGTCGAGCGCGGGGGAGAGCAGGCGGGCGCGGTCGACCAGCGGGTCGCTGCCGGGCTGGTAGGCGCCGATCTCGACCAGCTCCTTGACGTCGCGCAGCGCGCCGAGCAGCCGCCGGGCCTCGCGCGCGTCGGCCATGCGCGCGGGGGCGGTCACCGCGCCGGCGACGCGGGAGATCGACTCCAGGACGTCGATGGCGGGGAAGTGGCCGGTGGTGGCCAGCCTGCGGGTGAGCACGACGTGCCCGTCGAGGATCGAGCGGGCGGTGTCGGCGATCGGCTCGTTGTGGTCGTCGCCCTCGACCAGCACGGTGTAGAGGCCGGTGATCGACCCGACCGCGCCCGGCCCGGCCTTCTCCAGCAGCCTGGGCATCATCGCGAAGACACTCGGCGGGTAACCGCGGGTGGCGGGGGGCTCGCCGGCCGAGAGGCCGACCTCGCGCTGGGCCATGGCGGTGCGGGTGATGGAGTCCATGAGCAGCAGCACGTCGCGGCCCTGGTCGCGGAAGCCCTCGGCGATCCGGGTGGCCACGAACGCGGCCTTGAGCCGCACCAGCGGCGGCTCGTCGGAGGTGGCGACGACGACGACCGTGCGCGCCATGCCCTCGGGCCCGAGGTTCTCCTCGAGGAACTCCTTGACCTCGCGGCCGCGCTCGCCGATCAGCCCGATGACCCGGACGTCGGCCTCGGTGCCGCGGGTGATCTGCGCGAGCAGGGTGGACTTGCCGACGCCGGAGCCGGCGAAGATGCCCAGCCGCTGCCCCTTGCCGACCGGGACGAGGGTGTCCAGCGCGCGGACGCCGACCGGCAGCGGGTCCTCGACGCGGCGGCGCGACAGCGCGTGCGGCGTCTCGCTGGCCAGGTCGACCCAGTCGACCCCGGCGCCGAGGGCCGGGCCGCCGTCGACCGGCCGGCCCAGGCCGTCGAGCACCCGGCCGAGCAGCGCCTCGCCGACCGGCACCTGCAGCGGCATGCCGGTGGTGCGGACCGGCGCGCCGGAGTGGACGCCGCCGAGCTCGCCCAGCGGCATGCAGGTCAGCCGGTCGCGGGAGACGGCGACGACCTCGGCCAGCAGGCCGGAGCCGACCTCGACCAGGTCGCCGACGGCGGCGACGACGCCCTCGACGGTGAGGGTCAGGCCCATGGCGCCGACGACGGAGCCGGTGAGCTCCGGGCGCGCGGCGCGGCGGGCGCGGGCGAGGACGGCGGCGGCGCTCACGCCGTGCCCCCGCCCGTCAGCACCGACCGCACCCGGGCCAGCGCCGTCGACAGTTGCGCGTCGACCCGGCGCGGACCGGATTCGGCGACGGCGCCGGCCCGCTCGACGGTCTCGTCGCCGAGGACGGTGACCGCCGGCGGCAGCGCCGCCAGCGACGCGGGGGGGACCTCGGCCAGGTCGTCGGGGTGCAGCCGGACGACCGCCGGCGCGTCGGAGGGCACCAGGGTCAGCGCGCGGCGCAGGGCGTCGACCCCGGCCGTGGTGGACGCCGACAGCTCGCGGCCGAGGAGGTCCTCGACGAGGGTGAGGACCCCGTCGAGGACGGTGTCGCGGACGTCGTCGGCGGTCGGCACCGCGGCGGCCTCCAGCGCGGCGACGGCGGCGCCGAGCGCGGCGGTGGCCGAGGCCATCCGCCGCTCCCAGCGGGCCTGCACGTCGGCCAGGCGCACCTCCGCGGCGGCCTCGGCCTCGGCGACCACCTGCGCAGCGGCCGCGACGCCCTCGGCGTGGCCGGCCGAGAACCCCTCGCGGTGGGCGAAGTCGCGCAGCCGGGCCAGCTCCTCGGCGTAGACGTCGCCGAGCCGCAGGACACCGCGGCCGTTGGGCACGGGGACGTCGGCGGCGCGGCGCGACGCCGTCCGCCGCTCGAGGACGACCTCGGGCGCCGCCGGGACGACCGGCGAGGCGACCGGCGAGGCGACGGGGGCCGGGCGCGGCGGCGCCGGCGGCACCGTCGTTCCCGCGACCGACCGGTACGGGGCCGCCGCGCTGGCCGAGGCCCCGCGCAGCAGCACCGACTCACGCGACGAACTCATCGTCCCCACCGCGCGAGATGGTCAGCACGCCCTGCTCCTCGAGCGTCCGGATGACCGCGACGACTTTGCCCTGGGCCTCCTCGACCGTGCGGGCACGGACCGGGCCCAGCAGCTCGATCTCCTCGGCGAGGTTCTCGGCGGCACGCTCGGAGAGGTTGCGGACGACCTTGTCCCGGACGTCGGGGCGCACGCCCTTGAGCGCGGTGGCCAGGTCGTTGCCCGCGACCTCGCGCAGCACCAGCTGCATGGAGCGGTCGTCGATCGTGACGATGTCCTCGAACACGAACATCTGCGCGCGCACCTGCTCGGCCAGCTCCGGGTCGGAGCTGTCGAGCCACTCGAGGATCGAGCGCTCGGTCGGCCGCGGCGAGCGGTTGATGATCTCCACCAGGGTCTCCACGCCGCCGACGGTCGACATGTCCTGGTGGGCGAGCAGCGAGCCCATGCGGCGGCCCAGCTCCTCCTCGACCAGGCGGACCATCTCCGGCGAGGTGCGGTCCATGGTGGCGATCCGGTGGGCCACCTCGGCCTGCTGCTCGGGGTTGAAGCCCGAGAGCACCTCCGCCGACTGCGCGGCGCTGAGGTGCGCCAGGACCAGCGCGATGACCTGCGGGTGCTCGTCCTTGAGGAAGGTGACCAGCTGGCGGACGTCGGCGTTGCGCAGCGAGGCGAACGGGACCTCGGTGTAGACGACGTTGAGCCGGGCCAGGATGCCCTCGGCCTTGTCCTCGCCCAGGCCCGCGGCCAGGATCTCGCGGGCGAAGTCGACGCCACCGCGGCCGACGTAGCGCTGCGCGCTCATCATCTGGTGGAACTCGGTGAGCACGCCGTCGACGTCCTCGGGCTCCAGCGAGCCGAGCCGCATGATCTCGCGGGTGAGGGCCTCGACCTCGCGGGGCCGCAGCTTGGCCAGCAGGACGCCGGCCTCCTCCTTGGTCATCTGGGCGAGGAAGACCGCGGCCTTGCGCAGGCCCGGCAGCTCGGGGCGCGGGGGAGCCGGCGGCAGCGCGGGGAGGTTGGTCCCGCCCGCACCCACCAGCTGCTCGACCGATGCGAGTGTCACTTCACATCACTGAGCCAACCGCGCAGCATCTGCGCCACCTCGTCCGGACGCTCGCTGACCATGGTCGAGATCTCCCCCCGCACCCGCTGCCGCTCCGCGGCCTCCAGTTCCAGCGCCCGGCTGTCCAGGACGGCGGTGTCGTCCCGCGCGCTGGCCACCCGCAGCCGCTCCAGCTCGGCCATGACGCCCTCGTCCAGCTCGAGCGGGTAGTCCTCGTCCTCCTCCTCCTCGTCCTCGCCGCGGCGGCGCGAGCGCAGCCACACGACGAGCACCAGCAGCACGATGCCGAGGGCGATGCCGCCGGTCTTGATCAGCGACCACATCTGCGCCTGCTGCTCGGCCTCGCGGGCCGCGGCCATCTCGGCGGCCGCCTCGTCGGCGGCGCTGGTGTCGAAGGCCAGCGAGGCGACGCTGATGCCGTCACCGCGCGCCTGGTCCAGGCCGACCGCGTTGCCGACGAGGTCCTGCACCTGGTTCTGGTTGAGGCTGCCGGCCACGGTGTCGTTGAGGACGACGGCGACGGTGAGCCGCTTGACCTCGCCCGGGGCGGAGACGGTGTTGGTGACCGTCTGGTCGACGGCGTTGTTGTCCGTCGCGGACTCGGTCGAGTAGTTGGCCTGACCCGAGCCCGTGCCGCCGTTGGCCGCGTCGGCGGTGTTCTCCGGGCCCAGCACGCCGCCGACGGCGGTGCCGTCGCCGGTGTAGGTCTCCTTCGACGTCTGCGAGTTGATCGGCGGGGTGCCCTGGGTGTAGCCGTAGGTCGTGGCGGTGCTGTCGCGCTGCGACATGTCCAGGTCGGCGCGCACGGAGACCCGCGCGTTGCCCGGGCCGAGGACGGTGTCGAGGATCGACCGCGCGTTGGCGGCCAGCCGGGTCTCGTAGTCGGTCTCCATCTGCGAGCGCGCGTCGCCCGACGCGGCGGTCGCGCCCTGGCCCGCGGCGGCGAGCAGCTGGCCCTGGGAGTCGGAGACGGTGACCTGCTCGGGGTCCATCCCCTCGATGCTCGAGGACACCAGGTTGGTGATCGACTGGACCTGCTCGCCGGAGAGCTCGGTGCCCGGCGCCAGGTCGAGCAGCACCGAGGCGGTGGGGTCGCTCTCGTCGGTGGCGAAGACCTCGTCCTTGGGGAGGACGACGTGCACGACGGCGGTCTGCACGCCGTCGATCGCCTCGAGGGTGTTGGCCAGCTCGCCCTCGACGGCGCGCTGGTACTGCACCTGCTGCTGGAACTCGCTGGTGGTGATGGCCTACTCGTCGAGCAGGGCGTAGCCGGTGTCGGAGCCGGCCGGCAGGCCCTTGCCGCTCATCTGCAGGCGCAGGTCGTAGACCTGGTCGTTGGCGACCATGATCGTGGCGCCGCCGTCGGCCAGCTCGTAGGCGACGCCGCCGGCGTTGAGCTCGTCGACGATCGCCGAGGCGTCGGTCGAGGCCAGGTTGGAGAACAGCGGCGCCATCGTCGGCGTGGTGATCCAGCTGTAGAAGGAGAAGCCGCCCAGGCCCAGCGCGGCGACGAGCAGGCCGATGACGACCTTCTGGCCGAGGCTGATCGTGGCCAGGGCGGAGCGCAGCTTCCCCAGCGGCCCGGCGAGTGCGGCGGGCATCAGATGGGCATCCTCATGATCTCGGTGAAGGCCTCAACGGCCTTGTTCTTGAGGGTCACGACCATCTCGGTCGACAGGGAGGCCTCCTGCGCCGCGATCATGTAGTCGTGCACGTCCTTGAGGTCGCCGGTGGCGGCCGCGGTGGCCAGGCCGTCCGACGTCGACTGCAGGCCCTGCAGCTGGTCGACCGCGCCGGCCAGGGTGGCGGCGAAGCCGTTGTCCGACGCGCTCCCCACGGGGGCCGCGGCGCTGCTGCCGGCGACGTCGGCCACGCCGGCCATCGCACCGATGCCGTCGATGCCGCCGACGGTGGGGAAGCTGGGCAGCGAGACGCCGCCGATGGGAGAGGTCACGGTCAGCCCTTCCCGAGCTGGAGGGCGGCCTGGTAGGCGTTGGTCGCCCGCTCCATGGACGCCAGGTTCGCCTGGTAGCCGCGCTGGGCCATCATCAGCTGGGTCATCTGGTCACCCAGGTCGATGTCGGGGTAGCGCACGTAGCCCTCGTCGTCGGCCAGCGGGTGGTCGGGCTCGTAGACCAGCCGGCCCTCGCCGCTGCCGAACTCGGCGCCGGCGATGCGCACGCCGCCCTCGCCGGAGCCGTAGTCGACGGCCTGCGCGACGACCATGCGCTCCTTGAACGCCTCGCCGTCGGTCGAGCTGACCGTGTTGATGTTGGCGATGTTGTCCGAGACGGCGTCCATCCAGCGGCGGTGCACCGAGAGGCCGGACCCGGAGATGTCGAGGCTGTCGAACACGTCACGCCGTCCGCAGGGCCGAGCGCAGGAGGCCGTACTTGCCGTCGAGCGCGTTGAGGGCGAGCTGGTAGCGCAGGCCGGTCTCGGTGGCGATGACCGTCTCGCTGTCGAGGTTCACGTTGTTGCCGTCCTCCCGGGTGGGCTCCAGCGAACGGGCGATCGAGCCGCCGGAGACCGTCGGCGTCCTGCCCTGGCGCAGCTCGGTGCGCAGCGAGGACTCGAAGCCGGTGCGGCCGGCCAGGAAGCCCGGGGTCTGGACGTTGGCGATGTTGTCCGCGGTGACGCGGCTGCGCTGCGCCAGCCCGCTGAGGGCCGCGTGCAGGGTCGTGGTGGTGACGTCGCCGATCATCGGGCGGACCGCCGGTGGGCAGGACGGCAGGACACGACTGGCCTCCGGGTACGTCGGGACACCCGCGCGAGCGCGGGGCGGGCCGCCGATCCGTGGCGAGAGTGGTGCTGTCCGTGCAGGGGTCTTCTCGGCAGCCGCCCGGGGCCGCTTGACCGCCGTCCGCCACACGGGTGACTGCTGGGACCGCCGACGCGGACGAGTTCCCCGGTGCCCCTGTGACTCCCGGGACCCACCTCCTGTGCCCGGCGAACGGGGCCCGGGAACGACGACGGCCGGGCCGCCACGTCGTGTGGCGGCCCGGCCCGGAGGGTCGGGGGCGTGCGGGTTACAGGGCGCGGTCGACGAAGGCGGCGACCGGGCGGGGGCGGTAGGCCATGCGGGCGGCCAGGTCGCGCTGGCGCTGCGACTGGGTGATCCGCTCGACGAGCTCCTCGGCGACGGCGAGCTGGTGCTGCAGCAGCCGGGCGGCGCGCTCGCGCAGGTCCATCGGCAGCGGGCCGAGGGAGCTGGGCGGCACCCAGTCCTCCATGCGCCGGCCCCAGGCGGCGATCTCCTCGGCGCGGTTGCCGCGGATGGAGCGCTCCGCGTCGATGACCTCGCCCTCCATCTCCTCGAGGACGACGGTCCACTCCGCGCGGCGGTCGACCTCGGAGGAGCGCGGGGAGGTCATGCGGTGCTCGCGACGGCGCCGGCCGAGAGGCTGGCGGCGGCCTGGCGCCACGCGTCACGCAGCGGCTCGACGACCTGCAGGCAGGAGGCGACCCGGCCGGCGTCGTGCTTGACCATCGCCTGGTTGAGCTCGGCGACCAGCCAGTTGTAGAGCGCGGCCAGGCGCGGCCCACCCTCCCAGGCGTCCACCTGCAGGCTGCTGAGCAGCTCGAAGACGATCTCCTGCGCGTGGCGCAGCTGACCGCCCGCGTCGTCGCGCCGGCCGTCGCGCAGCGCCAGCTGGGCGCGCTCGAGGTCGAGGGTCAGCCGGTCGTAGAGCATGACCAGCACCTGCTGGGGCGAGGCGGTGCTGATGGCGTCACCGAGGTAACGGGTGCGGAGGGAAACGGCACTCATCGGGGCGGCTCCTCGATCGGGGGAGGCGGGCGGGGGATCACGAGGACAGCGAGGACAGCTGGCCGGACAGCCAGGACGACTGTGACTTCAGGGAGCTCAGCGCGCTCTCCATGGCGGTGAACTGGCGCGACAGGGTCGCCTTGCGGGCGGCCAGCCGGAGGTCCCAGTCGTCGATGCGCGTCTGGATGTCCTTGGCCAGGGCGTCGCGGCCCTTGGCGAGCATGGTGACGGTGCCGGTGGTCGAGTTCGTCGCCGACTTGGCCAGCGACAGGAGCCGGTCGGCGATGCCGGCGACGGCCGGGACCGCCGTCCCGTCGGGGGCGGTCGAGGCGGGGGTGCCGCTGACCATGCGCTGGACGAGTTCCGGGTTGCTGGTCAGCGTGCTGGTGAACGTCGCCTTGTTGAAGGTGATCTTGCCGTCGCGGGTCAGCTGGAGGCCCAGCCGCACCGCGGACCCGTCGTCCGACGGCGGTCGAGACCGCCTGGAGCACGCGGCTGGTGAGGTCGGCCATGGCGCTGTCGCCGGTGAGCAGGTTCTTCGACGTGCTGCTGCTGGCGGTGTACTTGGTGATCTCGCCGAGCGCGGCGTTGGCCGCGTCGACCAGAGCCTGGACCTTGGTGGCCACGCTCTCGGGGTCGCTGCCCACGGTCACCGTGGTGGTGGTGGGGTCGACCTTCGACACGGTGACCGACACGCCGGACAGCAGGTTGTTGAAGGTGTTGGTCGACGATTGTGCCGTCAGGCCGTTGGTGAACTCGATCACGGCGTCGGTGCCGGGCGGATAGGGAGTGAAGGCCGAGCCGGCCGTGCCGGTCTCGGCGGCGCCGCGGAGCGTGAACTTCGAGGCTGCGCCGGTGCTGGTGCTGGTCACCTGGAGCCGGAACTGCTGGGGGCTGAGCTGGACGACGGTGGCTCGCAGTCCGTAGCTGCTGGCGTTGATGGCGGCCGCGGCGTCCGTGAGCGTGGCGTCGTCGGGCACGTTGATCGAGCCGACGACCGCACCTCTGGAGTCGAGCACCTGCATCGGCCACCCGGGGTCGGTGCCACCGGCGCTGGGGGAGCGCACGGCCGCGGTCGCCGAGCTCCACTCGAGGCGGCTGGTGAGGGTGTGCGCCGCCGCCAGCGCCGTCACCTTGAAGGTGGCGCTGCTGCCGTCGACCGCCGCGCTGGTGGCGCTGCTGGTGACGTCGGCGCTGCTGCTGGTCGCGGTGCGGGCGGCCGCCAGGCTGCTGGCGGTCAGCGCCTCGGCCGCGGTGCGCAGGGCGTCGAACCTGGTGTTGATCGACCGGTAGGCCGCGGCGGTGTTCTGGGTGGTGGTCAGCCGGGTCTTCAGCTGCGTCTGCGGCTGGGCCTCGATCTGCAGCAACGACGTGATGAGGCTGGTCGTGTCGAGCCCGGACACCAGGCCGTCGACGCTCATGCCTGCCATGGCGGATCTCCTCGGTGCCGGGACGGGTGGGGTGAACGGGTGCGGATGTGGAGTGAGGGGGGAGGCCCGGGGGCCTCCCCCCTCACCGGGGTGCTACTGGGTGGTGCTCAGGTGCTGCGGTGCGGTGATCAGCCGCGGAGCAGCTGCAGGACACCCTGCGAGCTGCTGTTGGCCTGGGCGAGCATCGCCGTGCCGGCCTGGGTGAGGATCTGGCTCCGGGAGAACTGCGTCATCTCCTGGGCCATGTCGGTGTCGCGGATCCGGCTCTCCGACGCCGACACGTTCTCGACGGCGACGTTGAGGTTGTTGATGGTGTGCTCGAACCGGTTCTGCTTGGCACCGAGGTTGGCGCGCACCGAGGAGACGCCCTTGATCGCCTTGTCGAGGGCGTCGATGGCGGCGTTGGCGCCGGCCTCGGTCTTGATGCCGTTGGCGAGGGCCGTCGAGTCGACCTTGAGGCCGGCGGCGTTGAGACCGGTGATGGTGCTGCCGTCGGCGGTGCCGCTGGCGGTGATGGTCGCCGTGGACAGGTCCACGTCGATCCGGTCGTTGGCCGTGTTGGCCGAGCCGACCTGGAAGGTGCCGGTGTAGGAGCCGTCGAGCAGCTTCTGCGAGCCGAACGCCGTGGTGCTGGCGATGCGGTCCAGCTCGCTCTGCAGCTCGGTGAACTCGACGTTGGCGGCGGCCTTGGCGGTGTTGTCCACCGAGCCGTCGTTGGACGCCTGCACCGCGAGGTCACGCATGCGCTGCAGGATGCTGTGGGTCTCGGTGAGGGCACCCTCAGCGGTCTGGACGACGCTGACGCCGTCCTGGGCGTTGCGGACGGCGACCTTCAGGCCACCCACCTGGGCGCGCAGGCCCTCGGAGATGGCCAGGCCCGCCGCGTCGTCGGCCGCACGGTTGATGCGCAGACCGCTGGACAGCTTCTCCAGCGACTTGCCCATCTGCGTGTCGGTGGCCGACAGGTTGCGGTAGGCGTTGATCGCCGCGATGTTCTGGTTGACGCGCAGACCCATGGTGATCCTCCTTGGACGGGGTCTTTCCCTGTTCCCGCTGCATCCGTGCTGCGGGGCTTGCAGATGGTGTTACGGCTGGGACGGGCCGGGTCTTGAGGCGAATCGGCGATCTTCTCCCGGATTTCTCACTCAGGCGGGTCGGGCCGCCCCGTAAGCCCGCTGCCAGGCCGCGCGGCGGGCGAGCGGGGCACCGACCGGGGGTGCGCCGACGGGAGGCGTGCTGGCCGGGGGCGTGTTGCGGTCGGGAGCGCCGCGGCCGGCGACCCGGTCGACGTAGAGGCGCTGCTGGTTGCGGGCGCGCACCCCGCCGTCGGCGGCCACCGCCCGGCCGTCCCACACCTCGCTCATCGCCGCGTGCAGCAGCGTCAGCGCCCGCGCGCGCATCTGCGAGACGCGGGAGAGCGTGACGCCGAGGTCGGTCGCGATGTCGGTCAGCGACTCACCGCCGAAGAAGTTGCGCTCCACGACCTCGTCGAGGCGGTCGGGCAGCGCCCGGATGGCGTCCTGCAGGTACCGCGAGCGCTCGCCGCGGAGCACCGCGCGCTCCGGGGACTCCCCGGGGTCGGGCAGGTCGAGCGGGCCGCCGTCGCCGCTCTCGGCGTCGATGCTCACCATGACCGCCCGGTGGACGTCGACCTGCAGCGCGTCGAGCTCGCCTCGGCGCATGCCCAGGCTCTCGGCGAGCTCCTCGCGCGTCGGCGGCCGGCCCAGGCGGATGGTCAGGGCGTCGGCGGCGGCGTCGGTGCGCCGGGCCGCGGCCCGCACCGACCGGCTCGCCCAGTCCCCGGAGCGCAGCTCGTCGAGGACGGCGCCCTGCAGGCGGGGGAGGGCGTAGGTGGCGAAGGTGGCCCCGGCCGACGGGTCGAAGCGGCGGGCGACCTCGACCAGCGCCAGCCGGGCGCAGGAGAGCAGGTCGTCGCGGCTGACGTGGCCGGGCAGCGAGATGCGCGACGCCACCGCGTTGACGGCGAAGGAGCACAGGGGCAGGTGCTCGGTGACGATCGCCTCGACGTCGGCCTCCGACCTCGCCGGCGCGGCGGGTGGGGCGTCCGCGCGCGGGGGAGCGCCGCGCAGGAGGGCGCTGCGCGGGGTGGCGGGGCGCAGGTGGGTGGGGCGCTCGGTCACCGGGAGGCGGGCTGCTGGCACGTCCTCCTCCTCGGCTGCCGCGCGGCCGGACCGCACCACCGGGGGAGGGCAACATCTGCCGATGCCGGGAACTCGGCTTGAGGGTCCTTCGCCCGCTGCCGATGGCCTGACCGCGAACAACGCCGGACGGGGACCGCCCGCCGGCAGGACGAGGGAGGCGGTGGCGGACGTGGACTTCCAGCACCTGTCGACGCTGCTGTGGCGGGAGCAGGAGCTGCTCGACCTGCTGCTGTTCAAGGCGGAGGAGAAGCAGTACCTCATCCTCTCGGGCAAGACCCGCTGGCTGGCGCGCATCGCCCACGAGATCGAGGTCGTGCTCGACCAGCTGCGCACGCTCGAGGTGGAGCGGGCCGTGGTCACCGAGTCGCTGGCGACCCGGCTCGGCGTCGGGGTGGACCCCTCGCTGCGCCAGCTCGCCGAGGTCGCCCCGGCGCCGTGGAACGACCTGCTGGCGCGCCACCACGAGGCGCTGCTCGTGCTGGTCACCGACCTGCGCAGCCTGTCCGACGCCAACCGCGAGCTGATCGAGGGTGGCCTGTCGGCCATCGGGGACGCGCTGCTCTCGGTGCGGACCCCGTCGGCCGGCACGTACGGCGCCACCGGCCGCTCGGAGTCCTCGGCGCACCGCGCCGTCACCCTGGACGGTGCCCTGTGACCGAGCTCTCGAGGTCACAGCAGGGGCCGGCGTGCTGCGAACGCAGTCGACGAGCGCCAGCGAGGAGTACAAGTGAGCGGGTTCAGCAGCCTCAACACGGCGACGACGGCGCTGTGGGCCGCCCAGCGCGGCCTCGACGTCACCGGCCAGAACGTCGCCAACGTCAACACCGAGGGGTACTCCCGGCAGCGGGTCGACCTGCAGGCCATGGGTGGCACCGCCGTCCCGGCGATCCACTCGGTGAGCAACGGGAGCGACGGCGGCGTCGCCGTCACCGGTGTCCGCCGCGTCCGCGACGCGTTCCTCGAGGCCCGCGGCCAGCTGGAGACGGCGAACACCGCCCGGCTGACGGCGGAGAACGCCGCGCTCGGCCAGGTCGAGGAGAACTTCCGCGAGCCCGGTGACAGCGGCATCCAGAGCATGCTCACCGACGTCTGGGCCGGCTTCAGCGACCTGGCGAACAACCCGCTCAAGCTCGCGCCGCGCAGCCAGGTGATGGAGCGCCTGGACACCCTGGCCGACGGCCTGCACACCACCCGGGCCGCCCTGGACCAGCAGTGGGACCAGACCCGCGACAGCCTCTCGGTGCTCGCCGCTGACGTGAACTCCACGGCCGGCACGATCGCCGAGCTCAACGCCTCGATCCGGCAGGCCTCGCTCAGCGGCCTGCCGGTCAACGAGCTCTCCGACCGGCGCGACACGCTGGTCATGCAGCTGGCGCAGTCCGTCGGCGCGACGGCGGTGCCGCGGGCCGACGGCGTCGTCGACGTGACCATCGGCGGGACGACGCTGGTCTCGGGCGGCACCGCCACCCGGGTCCGGCTGGCCGGTGCCGACAACCCGGACGGGGTCGGCACCGACGCCCCGCGCCTGGTCACCGACCCCGGGAACACCACCCTGCGCCCCGGCGGGACCGCCGCCGGGCAGCTGACCGCCCTGACCACCATCGTGCCCGGCTACCGCACGCAGCTCGACGCCTTCGCGCGGACGCTCGCCGGCAGCCTGAACGCCGCCCACGGCGCGGGGTACGACTCGACCGGCGCCCAGGGCGGGCCGCTGTTCGACGACGGCTCGGGCACCGACCCGGTCGACCTGACGGCGGTCACCGCCGCCAACCTCACCCTGCGGGTGACCGACCCGGCGCATATCGCCGCGGCGGCGACCTCGCCGACCGCGACCGGTGGCGTCGCGTCCGCCGACGGGCGCAACGCCGACGCCCTGTTCCGGCTCGCCTGGACCCCGCCGGCACCGACGCCGTCTACCGCAAGCTCGTGGTGAGCCTCGGCGTGGAGTCCTCGGTGGCCACCCGCAACCTCGAGGTGCAGACGGTGCTCTCCACCCAGGTGGACGCCGCGCGCGAGTCGGTCTCGGGGGTCAACCTCGACGAGGAGATGACCACCATGCTCTCGTTCCAGCACGCCTACAACGCGGCCGCCCGGATGATCACCACGATCGACGAGGCGCTGGACACCCTGATCAGCCGCACCGGCCTCGTGGGGCGGTGACCTGAGTGCGCATCACCCAGAAGGCCGTGACGCAGACCGCGCTGCAGGGCCTCAACAAGAACCTCTCCGACCTCGGCAAGCTGCAGCAGCAGCTCACCTCCGGGAAGATCGTCAGCAAGCCGTCGGACTCGCCGTCGGGCGTCAACCGGGCCATGCAGGTCCGGCAGGACCAGGCCGCCGCCGCCCAGCAGGCGCGGAACATCTCCGACGCCCAGGGGTGGATGGACTTCACCGACACCACGCTGCAGAGCATGGTCACGCAGGTGAACCGGGTCCGGGACCTGACCATCCAGGCGTCCAACGGCGGTGCGCTCTCCGAGAGCGGCCGGATCGCGATCGGCACCGAGGTCGCCGCCCTCCGGGAGAGCCTGCTGGGCCTGGCCAACCAGAGCGTCGACGGCCGGCCCCTCTTCGGCGGGATCACCCCGGGCGACACCGCCTACGACGCGACCGGGAAGTACACCGGCGTCGGCGGTGCCTACGGCATCCCGGTCGTGGGCGTCACCCGCCGGATCGCCGACGCCGAGGACGTCCGCATCGACGTCACCGGGCCCGAGGCGTTCGGCGACCCGTCCGGCACCGACCTGTTCGCGCTGGTCGGCCGGATCGCCTCGGACGTCGCCGGCGCCCCGGAGGCCCTCGGGGACGACCTGGGCGACCTCGACGTCGCGCTGGCACGGCTGCTGACCGCCGTCTCCTCGGTCGGTGCCCGTGCCGCGCGCGTGGACACCGCCGCCCAGACCAACACCGACCTGCAGCTGTCGCTCACCAAGCAGCTGGCCCTGGTCGAGGACGTCGACCTGCCGAAGACGATCATGCAGCTGCAGTTCCAGCAGACCGGCTACCAGGCCGCGCTGCAGGCGACCTCCCAGGTCGTGCAGCCCTCGCTCGTGGACTTCCTCCGATGACGCTCGCCCCGGTCGCCACGCTGCCCCTGCTCGGCATGGTGACCCCGCTGCCCGGCTTCCCGGAGTTCCGGGACTACGTGCTCGTCACCGCCGACGGCGACGGCCTGCTGTTCTGGCTGCAGTCCCTCGACGCCGGCGGCCCGCGGTTCCTGGCCGTCCCCCCGGACCGGTACTTCCCGGACTACGCGCCCGTCCTCCCGCGCGCCGTGCTCGCCGAGCTGGACCTGGACGACGCCGCCGACGCCCGGGTGTACTGCCTGGTGACCGTCCCGGCGGAGGGGCCGTCGGCGGCGACGGCCAACCTGCGCGCGCCGATCGTGGTCAACCCGGCCAACTGGCGGGCCACCCAGGTGGTCCTGCCCGACAGCCGTCATCCGATCCGGCGCCTGCTGCGCCGATAGGGGAGGAGAGGGCGGCACACGCCGCCACCGCCCGCTCCGGCGGGCACCGCCACGGAGGCCGAACACACACCCATGGAGGGGTACCCGTGCTCACACTGACCCGCAGCGTCGGCGAGACGATCCGCATCGGCGACGACATCGAGGTGCACGTCGTCGAGGTCCGCGGCGGCACCGTCCGCCTCGGCTTCAAGGCCCCCCGCGAGGTGACCATCCACCGCGAGGAGGTCTACCGGCAGATCGCCGAGGCCAACCTGCTCGCCGCCCAGGTCACCGCCGACACGCTGGGCGCGCTCGCGGCGTTCGCCCCGGCGGCCGGCACCGCCCCTGCCACGCCCGCCGGGGACGCCACGAGCCCGGTCGCCCCGGCCGTGCCGGCGGAGCAGGCCGGCGAGGGCTCGCCGGAGGCGGCCGCGGGCTGACGACTCGCCACGGACGGCGGGTCCGCGGCTCGGCAACTCTCGCCGTGGCGCGGATCCGCCCGACCGGCCGGCACACCTCCTCGGGCAAGACCTGACGAAGGTCGGCCCCGAGATTGCGCAGGGCACGGCGAGTTATGTGCCCGTCACTGTCCGCTCATCCGCCAGAGTTGTCCCCAAGCACGTCACAGGGGGCGATCAGGATGCGACAGAGCGTTGCAGCAAGCACGGACCAGCTGGCCGAGGCCGTTGCCGGGCCGGAGGCCGAGACCGTCGTCGTGCACGTCCAGCTGCGGCCGCGGCGCGGGTCGACCCGGCGCTGCCTCGCCGAGCTGGCCGCGCTGGCCGCCGTGCACCCCGAGGTCGGCTTCGCCGTCAGCGGACTGGGCAAGGACGAGCGCGTCGTCCGCGTGACCGTGGGCGTCGAGCTCGGTCCCCGCGAGGCCATCGCGCGCTTCTCCCCGCAGGCCCAGGCCGCCTACGCCTTCGTCAGCGACCTGTTCACGGTCCTCTACGACCACATGCCGGTCTACGCCGCCGAGCCCCGTGCCGCCGAGCGCGCCGCCGCCGCGGTCCTCATGGGCGCCGACGACGACGCCGCCCCGCTCCCCGCGCCCCGCCGTCCGCAGGCGGGCGAGCGCGTCCTCGCCTCCTGAGCAGCCCGGCTGTCGTCCTGCCCGCGAACGTCCTGGAGTCCCGGTGAACCAGCCCGCCCCCGCCCCGTCCTCCGACGCCACCCCCGTCCGCGCGCCGCTCGTCTTCGGCGGCGTCCCCGAGGCCGAGGGCTTCGCGCGGACGCCGATCACCCCCCGCGACCGGGTGCACTTCCGGGTCGACCGCGAGCTGCCGCTGGGACGCTTCCGCGCCGACCTGCCCGACGGCGTCACCGTCAGCCACGACGAGGGCGAGGGCCTGTACCGGGTCGACGGCCCGTGCGGCCAGGGCCCGCTGCTCGCCGACTGGATCCGCGCCTGGTGCGCCGAGCAGGGCTGCACCACCGTGGGGCTGCGCGCGGAGGCCGACGTCCGCCGCCGCGCGCCGCGCGACCTGCCGCCGGCCTTCCTCGACGAGCTGTGCCGGCACTACCTGCCGGTCAGCCTCAAGCGGCTGCAGCGCAACATGAGCACCATCCGGCTGCACCTGCCCGACCCCGACGACCTGGGGCAGCAGGTGGCCGAGTGGATCCTCAAGGCCGTCGGCCAGTACGACGAGACCAAGGGCGTCCCGTTCGGGGCCTTCCTCGCCACCCAGCTGTCCAAGTGGGTGCACGACCTGGGCCGCAACGCCCACGGCCGGACGGCGGCCGACACGGAGAACCGCCAGCAGAAGGCGGTCGCCGCCTTCCAGGCCGAGCACCAGCGGCGGCCGACCGAGCGGGAGCTGGCCGCCTTCATGGGGCAGAGCGTGGCCACGCTGCGCCGCAACTCCCAGACCGTCGCCACCCTCAACTCGCTGCGCAACCTGCAGTCGCTCGACGGCGGGCCGGACGCCACCGAGGTGCTCCTGCCCGACTCCGACGAGGCGCCCGACCAGATCATGGACGAGGCCGAGCAGACCCTGCTGTCGCACGCGCTCACCGCCGCCTGCGCGCCGGACCCGACGGCCGCCCGCGGCCAGCGGGCCGCCCAGCCCAACGTCCTCGGCTGGGCCACCTGGTACCTGACCACCTGGGGCGGGCAGACCAAGACGCAGGTCTCGACGGAGCTGGGCACCTCGGTGCGCAACATGAACGTGCACGCCGACCGGGTCGAGCGGGCCCTCAAGGACCGGCTCACCGAGCTCAGCGAGTAGCCGACGGGGACGGTGTGGCGACGCCGGGTCGAACCCGGCCCGCACCTGCCGATAGGGAGGGTGGAACCGCGAGACCCGCCCGCGCCGCCGGCGCCGGGGGACCGCGACCGCAGAGCCGTCCGGGGGGAGGTGCACGGTGAGCGTCCTGCCCGCGGGCGACCCCACCGCCGCCGTCCTGCTGCCGCACTGGCTGTCGGCGGACGACCGCGCCGCCCTGGCCGACGTCGTCCGCGCCGCCCTCACCGACCCCGGGGTGCACCCGGTCGCCGCCGTCCACCTCGCCGACGTGCTCACCGAGCTGCACGTCGCCGCCGCCCGGGACGCCGTCTGGCCGGCCCCGGCCGCGCGCGTGCGCCGGGTGACCGGCTGGGCCGACGACGTGCTGCCGGTGCGCCTGTCGGCGGCCGAGCTCGACAGCGTCCTGACCGTGGCCGCGCTGCCGGCACCGCTGCGCGCCGTCCTCGGCGGGCGCCGCCCGTGACCACCGCGCGCGCCGGCCGGTCCCGCGCCGGCCTCCTGCAGCGGCTGCGGCCCGCGCCGGTCAGCGCCGCGCAGGTGCACGCCGCGGCCGCCGCGGTGCTGCCGGGCCTGGCGACCGGCGGGCTGCGCGCCGCCGTCGTCCGCGACCCCTCCCGCGGCCCGGTCCTGGTCCTCGCCGAGGGCGAGCGCCGCGTGCGCACCGCGCTGGTCGACCTCGCCGAGGACATGACCGACGCCGGCGTGGTGCCCGACGCCGCCGGGGTCGCCGCCGCGCTCACCGACTGGGTCGCTGCCCGCCCGGTTCCCGATGCCGCGGCCGCCGCGTCCGGCGTCGCCGTCCTCGACTGGACCGACGCCACCTGCACCGCCGTCGGCTGGCAGGTCGTCGTCCGCCGGGGCGAGCGCGCCGTCGCCTGGACGCCGTCAGAGCGCGCCGACGCCGCGGTCGTCGCCCGCACCCGCGCCACCGCGGCCGCCCGCGCCGCCGACACCGGAGGGGTGCTGCGGGTGGAGGGCCCGGTGGCGCTGTGGTCGCACCCCGGCGCTCCGGTCCTCGCCTCGGCCGCCCTCGCTGATCCCGCCCGGCTGCTCGAGCGGATCGCCGACGCCGGCCTGCGGCTGCCGGAGCCGCACGTGGTGGTCACCCCGGTGCGGCCGCTGGCCTGCGCTTCGGCCGCCGTGGCCGCCCGGCTGGCCGGCGAGACCGGGGAGTCCTGCGTCCGCCTGCCCTGGTCCGCCCTCCCGGGCCTCCGCTGGCTCTGAGGCCCCTCTGCAGGGTCCCGCCGCGAGCTCGCGAGCGGTGGGGGGCAGAGGGGTCCTTTCTCACGTGAGCGTGCCGTACTCCCAGTGCCAGGGCTCGGGCTTCTCGCCGCCGGGCCGGGCCCAGTCGGGGTTGAGGAACCCGAACGCGGCGGCGTGCTGGGTCATCCAGGTCCACTGCGGCGTGCCCGCGACGTTGACGCCACCGCAGAGGTCCACCGCCAGCGCCCAGCCGTGGTTCGACGTCCCCGGCACCGCGGCCAGCGCCGGCTTGCGGCGGGCGGCGTCGACCTGCGCGGCCATCGACCGGTAGGAGTCGGTGATGCACAGCGGGGAGCCGAAGGCCGCCTGGTAGGCCTGCGCCAGCGCCGCGTAGCCGGCGGCCGCGTCGCAGCGCAGCGCGTGGCCGCGGGCGATCGGGCACAGCGCCGACGCGGGGATCCGCCCGTTGGCGTACCCGCCCCAGGCGGGGCTGACCGGCCCGGCCGGCGCCGGCGGCGCACCGCAGGCACCACGACCGGACGCCGAGGCGGGCAGCGGCGCGTTCGGCTCGGCCGGGGCCGGGAGGGTCACCCGGACGGCACGGGCGTCGTCCGGCAGCGACCGGACGCCGACCTGGTAGGTGGCCGCCGAGGCGCCGAGCACGTCGCCCGCACCGAGCCAGATGCCGACGTCGGCACCGCCGTCGGAGACCACCAGGTCGCCGACCTGCAGCTGCGCGGCGGGCACGACGGTGGCGGCGGCCCACTGCTCGGCGGCGGTGGCCGGGAGCGCGTAGCCGCCCAGCAGCCAGGAGGCGGCGACGAGCCCCCCGCAGTCGTAGGTGTCGGGACCGGCGGCACCCGGGACGTAGGGGTGGCCCAGCTGCGACAGGGCGCTGCTGACGGCGGCCACGGTCTCGGCCGGCAGCACGGTCACCGGGCGGTTGCCGGCGACGGCCCACGCGACGCCCGGCACGGCCTGGCCGGCGGCGTCCAGCGCGGGGGAGAGGCCCTCGGGCAGCGCCGCGGGGTCGGCGAGGTCGGCGGCCGACGGCGGCTCGATCCCGGCGGTGGCCAGGTCGGTGAGGTAGCCCTGCCAGCGCTGCAGCGCAGCGGTGTTGCGCGCCTGCTGCTCGCCCGCGGCCGGGACGGTGCCGAGTGCGGCCAGCTGCCCCGCGACGTCCAGGCCGAGGTCGCCGACGGTCGCGCGGACGCCGGCCAGCAGGCCGCGGGCCTGCGCGGTGGCGGCGTCGACGGCGTCCTGGGCGGCGGCCACCCGGGTGGCGGCGGTCCGCACGACGAGCGCGGCGCGCTCGGCGCGGGCGATCGACGCCTCCCGGTCGCCGGCGGCCCGGTCGGCCAGCGCCTGCCGGTACAGGACGTCGGCGGTCGTGCCGGGCGCCGTGGCGTCCAGGCCGAGCACCGGCATCCGCGTGGTGGCCGAGGCGCGGTAGAGGTCGGCCGCGGCGGCGCCGACGGAGACCTGCTCGGCGGCCACGGCCGCGCGTGCGGCCTGCTCGGCGGCCAGCGCCTGCTGCAGGTCGGCGCGCCGTGCGGCGATCTCCGTCTGCAGCCGCCGGTAGGTGTCGGCGTCCTGCAGCAGCGTGCTCCGGGCGGCCAGCGCGAGCCCGGAGGGGTCGCCGGGCACGGTGGCCGCGCCGGGGGCGGAGGTGGTGGGCGCGAGCAGCCCGGTGACGACCGGCACGAGCAGGACGGCCAGGCAGACGACGAGCAGCCGGGTGCGCCAGGGCCCGCGCTCGCCGGTGCGGCGCGGCGCGGCGGGGCGGGCGGCGGGACGGCGGCGGGCGGGGGGCCGCCTGCGGCCGGCGGCCTTCTTCCGCGCGGCGGGCCGGGTGGTGCGCGTGCCGGGACGGGGCGTGCCCGGCCGGCCGGCGGCACCGGTGCCCGCGGCGCCGGCGGCGGCGCGCGCCGCGAGCAGGGCGCGCAGCGCCTCGGCCTCGCGGGCGGTCAGCTGCTGGTTCGGGACGGGGCGGCCGGCCGACGGCGTGCGCGGGAGGGTGGTCGTGCGTGGTGCGGGCACGGCGGGTCCCCCGGGGCGTCTCGACGGGCGTGGTCGGCTCCGCGGCGGGATGCCGTGGAGCGCTCAGCCGTCTGATCGACGCGGCGGGGGACCCGGAGGAGGGAGGGGGGAGGCGGTCTCACCCCTCCGGGGGAGGGCAGGCCCCCGCCCGCGTGCGCGGGGCGGGAGCAGGTGACGGGGGCGGTCAGCGGTCGGGGGGCCACCAGGCGCCGTGGCGGGGGACCAGCGGGATGCGGTGCTCGGCGCCGTCCTCGGTGGAGACGACGAGCTCGACGCCGGTGATAACCACCGGGCGGTCGTCGTCGCCGCGCAGCAGCCGCCCGGTCGCCAACGGCAACGGTGGCAGGACCAGGGCGTCCTCGCCGGGCGGCTCGCTGCCCATCGCCGCCCGGGTCAGCGCTCGGCGAGCGGGACGAAGGCCCGCTCGGTCTCGCCGGTGTAGACCTGCCGCGGCCGGCCGATCTTGGTGGCCGGGTCGTCGATCATCTCCCGCCACTGGGCGATCCACCCGGGCAGCCGGCCGAGGGCGAACAGCACGGTGAACATCCGGGTCGGGAAGCCCATCGCCCGGTAGATCAGCCCGGTGTAGAAGTCGACGTTCGGGTAGAGCTTGCGCTCGACGAAGTAGTCGTCCGACAGCGCGATCTCCTCGAGTTGCTGGGCCAGGTCCAGCAGCTGGTTGTTGCCGCCCAGCTTGGCGAGCACCTGGTCGGCCGTCTTCTTCACGATCGCCGCGCGCGGGTCGTAGTTCTTGTAGACCCGGTGGCCGAAGCCCATGAGCTTGACGCCGGGCTCCTTCTTCTTGACCCGCTCGACGAACGCCGGGATGTCGCCGCCCTCGCGCTGGATCGACTCCAGCATCTCCAGCACCGACTGGTTGGCCCCGCCGTGCAGCGGGCCGAACAGGGCGTTGATGCCTGCCGAGACCGAGGCGAAGAGGTTGGCGTGCGAGGAGCCCACCAGCCGCACCGTCGACGTCGAGCAGTTCTGCTCGTGGTCGGCGTGCAGGACGAACAGCATGTCGAGCGCGGCGGCGAGCTCGGGGTCGACCTCGTAGGGCTCGGCGGGGAAGCCGAAGGTCATCCGCAGGAAGTTCTCCACCAGGCCCAGCGAGTTGTCCGGGTAGAGGAACGGCTGGCCGACGGACTTCTTGTACGCGTAGGCGGCGATGGTCGGCAGCTTGGCCAGCAGCCGCACCGTGGAGATCTCCACGTGGCGCTCGTCGAAGGGGTCCAGGGAGTCCTGGTAGAAGGTCGAGAGGGCACTGACCGCCGAGGAGAGCACCGGCATCGGGTGCGCGTCGCGCGGGAAGCCCTTGAAGAACTGCTTGAGGTCCTCGTGCAGCAGGGTGTGCCGGCGCAGCCGGTCGTCGAACTCGCCCATCTGGTCGGCGGTGGGCAGCTCGCCGTAGATGAGCAGGTAGCTCACCTCGAGGAAGCTGGCCGTGCCGGCGAGTGCGTCGATCGGGTAGCCGCGGTAGCGCAGGATCCCGGCGTCGCCGTCGATGTAGGTGATCGCCGAGGTGCACGCCGCGGTGTTGACGAAGCCGATGTCGAGGGCCACCTGACCCGTCGTCGCCAGCAGCTTGGAGACGTCGAGGCCGGCGGACCCCTCCGTGGCCGGCACCACGCGCAGCGGGAGCTCACCTCCCGGGTGCCGGAGGGATACCTCGGGGGTGGTGTCGGCTCGGCTGCCAGCTGTCTCGGTCATCGTGGCCCGACGCTACTGGCGTCGGGCCGTGGAGACGACAGGGAGCCGCCTGCCGGGAGGGGTGGACCCGGGGGCCGCGGCCGCGCCGGGTCCACCCCCACCGGTCACGGGTGGGTCATGGAGAGGACGTCGAGGGCCTCGTCGAGCTGCTGCTCGGTGAGCTTCCCCTGCTCGACGTAACCGCGCTCCACCACGACCTGGCGGATCGTCTTCTGCTCGGCCAGCGACTGCTTGGCCACCTTCGCCGCCTCCTCGTAGCCGATGTACTTGTTCAGCGGCGTGACGATCGAGGGCGAGGACTCGGCGTAGGTCCGGCACTGGTCGACGTTGGCCACGATCCCGTCGACGCAGCGGTCGGCCAGGATCCGGCTGACGTTGGCCAGCAGCCGGATCGACTCGAGCACGTTGCGGGCCATGAGCGGCAGCGTCACGTTGAGCTCGAAGACGCCGGTCGTGCCGGCGTACGTGACGGCGGCGTCGTTGCCGATCACCTGGGCGGCCACCTGGATGACCGCCTCGGGGATCACCGGGTTCACCTTGCCCGGCATGATCGAGCTGCCCGGCTGCAGGTCGGGCAGCTGGATCTCGCCCAGCCCGGTGCGCGGGCCCGAGCCCATCCACCGCAGGTCGTTGGCGATCTTCACCAGACCGACGGCGATGGTCTTGAGCTGGCCCGAGCCCTCGACGAGCGAGTCGCGCGAGCTCTGCGCCTCGAAGTGGTCGCGCGCCTCGGTCAGCGGCAGGTCCAGCTCGGCGGCGAGCCGCTCGATGATGGCGGCGGCGAACCCGGGCGGGGTGTTGATGCCGGTGCCCACCGCGGTGCCACCCAGCGGCAGCTCGCCGACGCGGGGCAGCGAGGCCTGCAGCCGCTCGACGCCGTAGCGCACGGCGGCCGCGTAGCCGCCGAACTCCTGCCCGAGGGTGACCGGGGTGGCGTCCATCAGGTGGGTGCGGCCGCTCTTCACGACCTCGGCGAACTCCGCCGCCTTGCGCGACAGCGAGGCCTCGAGGTGCTGCAGCGCCGGGACCAGGTCGCGGACGATCGCCCGGGTGGCCGCGACGTGGATGGCCGAGGGGAAGACGTCGTTGGACGACTGCGAGGCGTTGACGTGGTCGTTCGGGTGCACCGGCCGGCCCAGCGCCTCGGTGGCCAGGCTGGCGACGACCTCGTTGGTGTTCATGTTGCTCGACGTGCCCGAGCCGGTCTGGAAGACGTCGATGGGGAAGTGCTCGTCCCACGTGCCGGAGGCCACCTCGGCGGCGGCGTCGGCGACCGCCTGCGCGACGTCGCCGTCGAGGACGCCGAGGTCGGCGTTCACCCGGGCGGCCGCGCCCTTGATGGCGGCCAGGGCGGCGATGAGCTCGCGCTCGATGGGTGTGCCGGAGATGGGGAAGTTCTCGACGGCACGCTGCGTCTGCGCCCGCCACTTGGCCCATGCGGGAACGCGGACCTCCCCCATGGAGTCGTGCTCGATGCGGTAGTCCTGCTCGGTGGCCACGCTGCGCTCCCGTGTGGTGTCGGTGGGATCAGTGCTGCACGCGTGACCTTAGGAGGGCCCCGTCCTCCCCACTCCCCGCAGCCCGGTGCGGGACCCGGGATGGGGCCGGTCGAGCCGTTAACGTGCGCCGGACGCTCCCCGTCCCGAGGAGGACCCGTGTCCCACCCGTCACCCGCGGGCGGCCCCGCTCCCGTCCCGCCGACCTGGGACGCACCGACCTGGAGCGCGCCGCCCTGGGCGCCGCCCTCGGCCGGTGCCGCACCCACCGGCGGCTGGACGCCGTGGGGGACGTGGGACCCCACCGCCGGTGCTCCCCGTCCCGCCCCGGCGGTGCCGCCGCCGACGGTCCCCGCGGGCCGTCCGCTGCGGACCGTCCTCGCCGCCACCGGCATCGGGGTGGCCGGCCTGGTGCTGGCGGCCGTCCTCGGTGCGCTGGTGCTCACCACCGCGGCCGACGACGTGGGGCGGGCGATCGGCGAGGGCGTGAGCGCGTCGGTTCCCGAGGACCTGGGGTGGTACACCGACCCGTACGCGACGGGCGGGGCCCTGGGGCCCGTCGAGCAGTCCGACCCCGTGCCGCCCGGCGACCTCGGCTCGGACCCGGTGCTCGACGGCTACGCGCAGAGCTGCTTCGACGGTGACCTGCAGGCCTGCGACGACCTCTTCGCCGAATCCGCGCCGCTGTCGGCCTACGAGGAGTACGCCACCACCTGCGGCGGCCGGGTCAAGGCCTACGACGTCCCCTTCTGCGCCGACCTCGACTGAGGAGCCCTCCGGGGACTCCGGGGGGCGACCCGTCGCCCGCGGGCGCCTCGGCGGCGCCGTGACCTCGCCGTGCTTCTCGTCGCTGCCGCCCGCACCTAGCCTGTCCTGCGCACACGACCAGCGAGGAGTCCGCCCGTCATGTCCCAGCCGCCGTACTCGCCCCAGGGCGACGACGACCCCTCGGGCCGCCAGCCCGGGCAGTCCGGCTGGGGCCGGTCCGACGACCCCACCCCGCAGTCCGGCCAGCCGGCGCCCCCCCGCCTCGCCGTTCCCGCCGGGCCAGTACGGCCCGCCCGGCGCGGAGCGGGACCGGACCGCGCCGATCGGCCGGTCCGGCCACGACCCGCAGCCGGAGTACGGCCAGTCCCCGTACGGCCAGCCGCAGTACGGGCAACCCCAGTACGGGCAAGCCCAGTACGGGCAACCCCAGTACGGGCAACCCCAGTACGGGCAGCAGTACGGCCAGCCGGGCGCGTACGACCCGCAGCAGTACGGGCAGCAGCAGTACGCACCTCAGTACGGGCAGCCGCAGTACGGGCAGCCGGGCGGGTACGACCCGCAGCAGTACGGGCAGCAGCAGTACGCCCAGCAGCAGTACGCGCAGCAGTACGGCCAGCCGGGCTACGCCCCGCCGCAGCAGCCGGGCAGCAAGCGCAACCTGGTCGTCGCGCTGACCGTCGGCGGCGTGCTGCTGCTCGCCGGGCTCGCCGTCGGCCTGTTCTTCCTCCTGCGCGGCGACGACGGTGGGACGACGGTCGCCGACCCGTCCACCTCGAGCAGCTCGTCGTCGCGCCCGCCGTCGTCGAGCACCCCGCCGTCCCCGGGCTCGACCACCTCCGCGCCCGGAGGTGTCCCCCCGGCGACCATCCCGCCCACCGGTCTCGGGTCGGATCCGGTCCTCGATGCCCAGGCCCAGGACTGCTACGACGGGGACATGGCGGCGTGCGACGACCTGTACTTCGCCGCCGACGTCGATTCCGCGTACGAGAGCTACGCCGACACGTGCGCCGGCCGGCAGCCGGAGGGGACCGGGCAGCTCTGCACCGTCACCTTCCCGGAGTGATCCGCCCGGGACCGACGTGGTCCGGTGCGCGGCCCGGGGTCCGGCCGCCTCCTGACACCGGCGTCGAGGTGGCTCAGCCCTCGGCGTCGGCGTCGGGGTCGGAGCGGTCGAAGGGCACCGCGGAGTAGGCGCGCAGCTTCTCCAGCGAGTGCAGGCTGTCGATCGAGCGGATGGTGCCCGAGCGCGAGCGCATGACCAGCGACTGGGTGGTGCAGCCGCCGGCGCGGTACTGCACGCCGCGCAGCAGCTCGCCGTCGGTGATGCCGGTGGCCACGAAGAAGACGTCGCCGCGGACGAGGTCGTCGATCTGCAGGACCCGGTCGAGGTCGTGGCCGGCGTCGAGGGCCTTCTGCCGCTCCTCGTCGTCCTTGGGCCACAGCCGGCCCTGCAGCGCACCGCCCAGGCACTTGAGCGCGCAGGCGGCGATGATCCCCTCCGGGGTGCCGCCGATGCCCATGAGCAGGTCGACGCCGGTGCCCTCGCGGGCGGCGGCGATCGCGCCGGCGACGTCGCCGTCGGTGATGAACTTGATCCGCGCACCGGCCTCGCGGACCTCGTGCACGAGCTGCTCGTGCCGCGGCCGGTCGAGGATGCACACCGTGACGTCGTCGACCCGGCCGCGCTTGGCCTTGGCCACCCGGCGGATGTTCTCCGCGACCGGCGCGGTGATGTCGACGACGTCGGCGGCGGCCGGCCCGGTGGCGATCTTCTCCATGTAGAACACGGCCGACGGGTCGTACATGGCGCCGCGGTCGGCCACCGCCATGACCGCGATCGCGTTGGGCATGCCCTTGGCCATCAGCGTCGTGCCGTCGACCGGGTCGACGGCGACGTCGCACTCCGGGCCGTTGCCGTCGCCGACCTGCTCGCCGTTGAACAGCATCGGCGCCTGGTCCTTCTCGCCCTCGCCGATGACGACGACGCCCCGCATGCTCACCGTGCCGATGAGGGCGCGCATGGCGTCGACCGCCGCACCGTCGCCGCCGTTCTTGTCGCCCCGGCCCACCCAGCGGCCGGCGGCCATCGCCCCGGCCTCGGTGACCCGGACCAGCTCCAGGGCGAGGTTGCGGTCGGGCGCGGGGCGGTCGGCGCGGAAGCTGCTGCTGGTGTGCGTGCTCGCCGTCAGCGGGCCGTCGGGGACGGGAAGGGTCACGGGACCTCCTGGTCGGCCCCCGGCGCCGGCGCGGCGGGGTGGGGGAGCGGTGCTGCGATCCTAGGGGTATGAGCACTCCCGGTCCGCCGAGCGAGCAGGTGCAGCAGCCGGCCGACGAGCAGCCGCCGCCCCCGACGTCCGCGGTCGAGCGGGCCAACCGGATGAGCGCGGCCAACATGATCCGGTCGCTGCTGCCGCTGGTGGTCATCTGCCTGCTGGTCGTCGGCTGGATCGCGTTCCGGCAGAGCGGCGCGGACCCGGTCCGCCCGATCGACCCCACCAGCACCGTGCAGCTGGCCGCCGCGCGCGCGAGCTACACGGTGCAGGTGCCCGCGGGGCTGCCCGACGGCTACCGGCCGACCAGCGCGCGCACCGACGCCGGGGACGCCGTCGAGGGCGCCCCGGTCACGCTCGAGATCGGTTACGTGACGCCGTCGACGCAGTACGCCGGCTACGTCGTCAGCGACGACCCGGGAGCCGACGCGCTCACCGCGGTGCTCGACGGGGCCGAGGCCGACGGCAGCGTGCAGCTGGCGGGGGAGGAGTGGACCCGCGCGACCAGCACGCGCGGTGAGACGGTCCTGTCCCGGGAGGACGGCGGGGTCACCCTGCTGGTCACCGGGTCGGCCGACGACGACGAGCTGGAGACCGTGGCCGGCGCCGTGGCGCCGGTCGCGGTCGGCTGAGCTCAGCCCGGCTGGTCCCCCGGGGCGGCCGCGGCCAGGCGCTCGCGGGCGCGGTCGAGCCAGTGCTGGCACAGCTCCGCCAGCGCCTCGCCGCGCTCCCACAGCCCGAGTGACTCCTCGAGGGTCAGGCCGCCGGCCTCGAGCCGGCGCACCACCTCGGCCAGCTCCTCGCGCGCCTGCTCGTAGGTCTGCGTCGGCTGGGCCTCGGACGTCGACTCGGACGTCGACTCGGGCGTCGGCTCGGGCGTGCTCACGGCTGCCCATCCTGCCCGCGGGGGTCGGCCGGGTCGGCGGCGCCCGCACCCCCGTCGACGCGCACCGGCAGCCGCCCGCCGGACACGCGCACCGACAGCCGCTCGTCGTCGCCGACCTCCGCCGGGTCGCGGACCAGCGCGCCGTCGGCCCGCTGCACGAGGGCGTAGCCGCGCTCCAGCGTGGCCTGGGGGGAGAGGGCCGAGACCCGGGCGCGGGCGTGCTCGAGGTCGCGCTCGGCGCTCTCGACCCGGTGGGTGAGCGTGCGCCGGGCCCGGTCGCGCAGCGCGGCGACGTCGTCGGCCCGGCCGTGCAGCAGCCGCTGGGGGTCGGCGAGCACCGGCCGGCTGCGCACGCCCTCCAGCCAGCGGTCCTGCTGGTCGAGCCGCATGGTGAGGACGTGCCGGGCGCGGGCGCGCAGCCCGTCGACCAGCCGCCGCTGCTCGCCGATCTCGGGCACCACCCGGTGCGCGGCGTCGGTGGGGGTGGCGGCGCGCACGTCGGCGACGTGGTCGACCAGCGTGGTGTCGGTCTCGTGGCCGACGGCGGTGACCACCGGCGTGCGGCAGGCGGCGATCGCGCGCACGAGTCCCTCGTCGGAGAAGGGCAGCAGGTCCTCGACCGAGCCGCCGCCGCGGGCGACGACGATCACCTCGACCTCCGGGTCACGGTCGAGGCGCTGCAGCCCGTCGATGACCGACGCGGCGGCGTTCACCCCCTGCACCAGGCTGTGGTGGACGGCGAAGCGGACCGCCGGCCAGCGCCGGCGGGCGGTGACCAGCACGTCGCGCTCGGCGGCGGAGTCCTTGCCGGTGACCAGGCCGACGACGGCCGGAGCGAAGGGCAGCGGGCGCTTGCGGGTGGCGTCGAAGAGCCCCTCGGCGGCCAGCAGGCGGCGGATCCGCTCGATGCGGGCCAGCAGCTCGCCGAGCCCGACGGCGCGGATCTCGGTGGCGCGCAGCGAGAAGGAGCCGCGGGCGACGTAGTAGTCGGGCCGGGCCCGCACGATCACGCGGGCGCCCTCGGTGAGCTCCAGGCCCGGCCGGTCGGCGACGTCGCGGGCGCAGGTGACCGGCACCGAGAGGTCGGCGGCCGGGTCGCGCAGGGTGAGGAAGACCGTCGCCGCGCCGCTGCGCCGGTTCAGCTGGGCGACCTGCCCCTCGACCCAGACCTCGCCGAGCCGGCCGATCCACTCGGCGACCTTGCGGGCCACCGTGCGCACCGGCCAGGGCGCGTCGGGGGAGGACGGGGCGGTCATGCCCCGAGCGTGCCAGGGGCCACCGACGGCAGCGGCCCGGGCCCTGACGGGACCCGGGCCGCTGGACGCCGCCGCTGCGCCGGGCTACTGCCCCCGGGGCTGCAGCGGGCTGGCCTCGACGGCCTGCTGCTCGAGCTTCTCCAGCCGGTTGCGCAGCATCGTCACGAACTGCGGCCGGTTGCCGGTGGCCTCCTCGTAGGAGAGCAGGTCCTGCACCGTGGCGAGCTGGTAGCCGCGCAGCCGGCCGCGCAGCTGGGCGATGGTGAACGAGTCGTAGCCCTCGATGGGTGCCGTGGCCGCGGCCTGGGAGCCGGACGGTTCGTCGCTGCCCGCGGCATCGGTGGGCCCGCCGGTGGCCGCGGCGACCGGCGTCCCGCCCTCGTCGGTGGCCTCGACCGCGGTGTCGCCGGTCGTGGTGTCGCCGGCCGTGTCGCCGGCCTCGTCCGGGCCCGGTCCGGCGCCCAGCTCCTCGTCGACGCGGGCGTGCTCGTCGGTGACGACGTCGCTGCTCTCGTCGGTGGTGGTGCCCTGGGGCCCGGCGGTCGTGGCGAGGTCGGTCGCCGCGCCGCCCGTGCCGGCGCTGTCCGGGTCCGGCTCAGCGCCCAGGTCCTCGTCGACGCGGGCGTGCTCGTCGGTGACGACGTCGCTGCCCTGTCCGGTGTCGGTGCCCTGGGTCGGCGCGCTGCCGTCCTCGGTGGCGCCGCCCGCAGTGCCCTCGGTGCCCTCCGGGGCGGCGACGCCCTCGTCGGTGACCGTGCCCTCGACCGTGGCGACCGCGCCGTCGGAGGTGACGATGTCGACCTCGGTGGCGGCGTCCCCGGCCGCACCGGACTGGGCGTCCTCGGTGAGCGCGCCGGCGACGGCCTGGCCGATCTCGGTGTCGGGCAGGACGTCCTCCGGGGCGGCGACGCCCTCGTCGGTGACCGTGCCCTCGACCGTGGCGACCGCGCCGTCGGAGGTGACGATGTCGACCTCGGTGGCGGCGTCCCCGGCCGCACCGGACTGGGCGTCCTCGGTGAGCGCGCCGGCGACGGCCTGGCCGATCTCGGTGTCGGGCAGGACGTCCTCGGGAGCGGCGACGCCCTCGTCGGTGACCGTGCCCTCGACCGTGGCGACCGCGCCGTCGGAGGTGACGACGTCGACCTCGGTGGCGGCGTCCCCGGCGGCGGCGTCGGCGGTGCCGATCTCGGTGTCCGGCGTGCCGGAGTCGGCGGCGTCGGGCGTCGTCGCGTCGTCGCTGCCCACGTCGGGCGCACCGGCGAGCTCACCGACGGGGGAGCCGCCCGGGTCGCTGGCGGCGGGCGCGGTGTCGGTGCCCTCGGCCTCCAGCAGCGCGCTCTCGAGGGCGTCCTCGGGGGTCAGCGCGGTGTCGGCCGCGCCGAGTGCCGACTCGACCTCCTCGGCGCCCTGGACCTGGTCGGTGATGTCCTCGATCGCGGCGACGACCGCGGCCGGGGCGGGGTCCGGCGGCAGCCCGGCGGCCTCGTCGTCGACCAGGCCGGCCGCGTCGGTGTCGATGTCGATCTCCATGACGTCGACCTCGGTGAGCACGACCTCGGTGTTCCCGATGTGGGCGTCGGTGTCGTCGAGTGCCGCGGCGGTGTCCTCGACGGCGGCGACGACGGCGTCGGCGGCCGGGTCGTCGGGGAGGGCCGCGACCTCGTCGTCGGTGATCGCGCCGTCGGTGGTGTCGATGTCGGGCGCGCGGTCGAAGGCCGAGGCGCGCAGGACGTCGATCGGCTCGGCCACCAGCGCGCTGCCACCGGCGTCCTGCTCGTCGTCGTCGAAGGTCGCCATGCCGGGCTCGCGGTCACCGCGCAGCCCGGTGAGCACCTCGTCGCCGCGGGCCACCAGACCCGACCACTGCTGCTGCAGCTTCATCGCCGCCTGCAGCGCGATGCCGACGAGGCGCACCGGGAGACCCGGCAGCGTCCGGGGGAGGCTGCGGACGTCGTCGAGGACGGTGGCGGCCAGCCCGACGCTGGCGCGGATCGGCTCGGGGATCTCACGCGACATGGACCCCAGCCTGCCGCAGGCCGCCCGGAACGGCATCGTGGCCGATCGCACGGCCACCCGGTCGAGCGGGGAAGATGCGGCACGGCGTGTCGAGGGTCTCCTCGCGGCCCCGGCAGCCGACGGCGCGCCACATACGATGGGTGCATGGCTGATCAGCGCGGACGGGTCCTGCTGGCCGATCCCCGGGGGTACTGCGCCGGCGTCGACCGGGCGGTGGTGGCCGTCGAGCGGGCGTTGGAGATCCACGGAGCACCGGTCTACGTCCGCAAGCAGATCGTCCACAACAAGCACGTCGTCGCCACCCTCGAGCGGCGCGGCGCGGTCTTCGTCGACGAGACCGACGAGGTGCCCGAGGGCTCGGTCGTCGTGTTCAGCGCGCACGGCGTCTCACCGGCCGTGCACCAGGAGGCCGCGGCGCGGCAGCTGCGGACGATCGACGCCACCTGCCCGCTGGTGACCAAGGTGCACCAGGAGGCCAAGCGCTTCGCCCGCGACGACTACGACATCCTGCTGATCGGCCACCGCGGCCACGAGGAGGTCGAGGGCACCTCCGGCGAGGCGCCGTCGCACATCCAGCTCGTCGACGGTCCCGACGACGTGGCGTCCGTGCAGGTGCGCGACCCCGAGAAGGTCGTGTGGCTGTCGCAGACGACGCTGTCGGTCGACGAGACGCTGACCACGGTCGACCAGCTGCGGACCCGGTTCCCCGGCCTGCAGTCGCCGCCCAGCGACGACATCTGCTACGCCACCCAGAACCGCCAGCAGGCCGTCAAGCAGATGGCCGCGGAGTGCGACCTGGTGGTCGTCGTGGGCTCGACCAACTCGTCGAACTCAGTGCGGCTGGTCGAGGTGGCCCTCGAGGCCGGCGCCCGCGACGCGCACCTGGTCGACGACGCCACCGAGATCGACCCGTCCTGGCTCGAGGGGGTGCAGACCGTCGGCGTCACCAGCGGCGCGTCGGTGCCCGAGGTGCTCGTCGGTGAGGTGCTCGACTGGCTGGCCGAGCGCGGCTACCCCGACGTCGAGACGGTCAAGGCCGCCGAGGAGCGGCTGGTCTTCGCCCTCCCGCACGAGCTGCGCCCCAAGCGGGGCGGCGCCGCCGGCTGACCCGGGCGCACGCAGGAAGGCCCCCTCCCGGCCGGGAGGGGGCCTTCTGCTCCTGCTGCTGGGGCAGGTCCTCCCTCAGCGCCGGGCGGCGAGACGGACGACGGCCACCACGAGGGCGACGACCGTGGCGACGGCCATGGTGGGGAAGCCGCGGATGAGGACGGTGGCGATCGTCGGCAGGCTGAGGCTGGCCGACGGCGCGAGGCCCACGTTGACCGCCGCGACCGCGACGAAGACCAGCGGCGGTGAGACGACGACGGTGAGCAGGTCGCGCCTGCGGACCAGCAGCGTGGCCACGGCGGTGGCCGCGACCAGCGTGACGAGGGTGAGCGTGCCGAGGCCGACGCCGAAGAAGGAGTCGACGGCGCCGCCGGCCAGGGTGATCACGAAGACGCCGAGCACCGCCAGAGTGCCGCGCAACCGGCTGCCGGACACGTCCTCGGCCGGTGCGACCCGGCTGCTGGACCGCTCGGCGGCACGGCCGGACGCCCGGCTGCCGCGGCGGCCGTCGTCGGAGCGTTCGGCCGGCGGGTGGGCGGCGCGCTGCCCGGAGCGGGCGGGGAACCGGGCGTCACCGACCGGACGGCCGGCGCCACGGCCGGAGCCGTGGCCGGCACCGCGCTCGGGGCCCGCGGGACGCCCGCGCGGCGCCGGCGGCGGCACCGGGGGGCGGGACATGCGCATCGAGCGGTCCGGACCGGTCGCGTCGGGACGCGGGACCTGGGGGCGGGCGTAGGAGCGCTCCGGGCGCACTCCGCTGTCCCGCCAGGTGTCGGCTGTGCTCGCCGAGGCCATGGCGCACCTCCCCGTCCTCGCCGGCCGGCCCGTCACGGGCCGCTGTCGGTGCTCACCGTAGCGACGACCGGCTCCGTCCGGGACCGGTTCACGGTGTCGGGCCCTGACACGTCTCCGTCTCGATTTGGCAACTCTCTGTGAGGGACGGGAGTGGTGTGACGGGCGTGCCCGGCGGGACGGGCGCTCCGGTCAGACGTCCGCGGTCCCGCCGGTCCGCCAGCGCAGGCCCGGGCCGGCGTCGTCGGCGAGGTCCGGCTGCGGCTGGAGGTCGCGGTCCGGTGGGGGGTCGCGGTCCGGCCGGAGGTCGTGGCCGGGGCGGAGGTCCCGGTTCGGCGGGAGCGCCCGGTCGGGCAGGGGTGGCCGGTCGATCGGCACCACGGCGTCGACGCCGACCGCGTCGTCGTCGACGGGCCGCAGCGCCCGCACCACCGCCTCCACCGGCGCCGGCGTGGGCACCGGCGTCTCGCCGACGCCGAGGTCGTCGAAGCGGCGGGCGGCGGCGAGCACCGAGCGCTCGTAGGAGCCGACCGTCTCGTTGTAGCGGGTCAGCGTCGAGCCCAGCGCCGACCCGAGCCGGGTCAGGTGGCCCGACAGGGTGGTCAGGCGGGCGTGCAGGCGGCGGCCGACCTCGATGACCTGGTCGGCGTCGCGGGCCAGCCGCTCCTGCCGCCACGAGTGCGCCACCGTGCGCAGCAGGGCCAGCAGGGTGCTCGGCGTGGCGATGACGACGTCGCGGCCGAAGCCGTACTCCAGCAGGCCGGGCTCGGCCTCCAGCGCGGTGGTGAGGAACCCGTCGGAGGGCACGAACAGCACCGTGAACGGCGCCGCGGGGCGGAAGGCGGTGGGGTAGCGGCGGGCGGCCAGCGCGTCGACGTGCGCGCGCAGCTGCCGGGCGTGGGCGGCGACCCGCTGCGCCTTGACCGTCTCGTCGGGGGCCTGCACCGCCTCGATGTATCCGGTGAACGGCACCTTCGCGTCGACGACGACCTGCCGGCCGTCGGAGAGGGTGACGACGAGGTCGGGCCGCACCCCGGCGCCCTCGTCGTTGGTGGAGGACGGCTGCTCGACGAAGTCGCAGTGCTCGAGGAGGCCGGCGACCTCGACCACCCGGCGCAGTTGCACCTCGCCCCAGCGGCCGCGCACGTGCGGGGTGCGCAGCGCGGTCACCAGCGCGGCGGTCTCTTGGCGCAGCTGCGCGCTGGTCTGGCCGACCGTGCCCATCTGCTCGCGCAGCTCCCCGTGCGCGACGGCCCGGGCCTGCTCCATGCCGGCGAGCAGCCGGTGCAGGTGGTCCAGCGACTCGTGCAGCGGGTCGAGCCCGGACTCGGCCGGCCGCCGGCGGGCCAGCAGCGCGACGACGCCGAGCGTCACGGCCACGCCCAGCAGCACCCCGAGCAGCAGGCCGAGCAGGAGGGAGGCGGCGTCCACGGACAGCAGGGTGCCTCAGCGGACCGACACACCCCGGGAGGCGGCCCCGTCCAGGGCCCGCCGCGAGCTCGCGAGTGTGGGGAGGACGGGGTCCTCTCGCTATGCCTCGACGGGGACGGGGGCCTCGACGGGAGTGGAGGCGTGTGCCGCCTCGTGGTCGAGCAGCCAGCGCTTGACCGGCGTGCCCCAGCGGAAGCCACCGAGACCGCCGTCGGAGCCGAGCACCCGGTGGCAGGGGACGAACAGCGCCGCGGCGTTGCGGGCGCAGGCGTTGGCGGCGGCGCGCACCGCGGAGGGCCGCCCGCAGCGGGCGGCGAACGCGGCGTAGGTGTCCGGCGCGCCGGCCGGCACGGTCCGCAGCACCTCCCAGGCGTCCTCGAGGAACGGCCCGGAGCGCTGCCGCACCGGGACGTCGTCGATGGCGGTGACGTCGCCGGCGACGAACGCCTCGACGGCGTCGAGGACCGGCAGGTGCTCGGCCTGCTCGACCCAGGTGGGCCGCAGCGAGCGGTGTACGACGGGCAGCAGGTCGGCGACGTCACCGGTCCAGCCGGCGGCGAGGACGACGTCGCCGCCGCCGGGCCGGTCGGTGACGACGACGGTGAAGGGACCCGGCGGTGTCCCGACGGTGGCGAAGCGGGCGGCGGGTGGGGTCATGACGCACTCCGATCGGCGGCGGGGGAGCGGGTGAACAGTGTGGGCGCGGCGAGCGCCCAGAGGTGCACGGCGGCGTACGAGCGCCACGGCCGCCAGCGGGTGGCGGCGTCGGCGTCGGAGCTGCCCAGCGCGGCGAGGGCGCGGCGCAGCGCGAGGTCGCCGGGCAGCCACACGTCGGGGTCGCCCAGGCCGCGCATGGCCACGAGCGACGCCGTCCACGGGCCGATGCCCGGCAGGGCGAGCAGGCCGCACGCGGCCTCCTCGCGGTCGCAGCCCGGGTCGAGCGCGACCCGGCCCTCGGCGAGCGCGGCGGCCAGCCCGGTGAGCGTGCGGCGGCGGGCGCCGGTGAGGCCGACGGTGGAGAGGTCCGCGGCGGCCAGCGCCTCGGGCCGGGGGAAGGCGGAGGTGAGCGTGCCGACCGGCTCGGGCAGCGGCGTCCCGGCCAGCGCGACGACGCGGGCGGTGAGCGTGCGGGCGCCGGCCACCGACACCTGCTGCCCGAGCACCGCCCGCGCGGCGGCCTCCGGGGCGTCGGGCGAGGCGGGCACCCGGCGGCCGGGCGCCCCGGCGACCAGCGAGGCCAGCGCCGGATCGGACCCGAGCACCTCGTCGACGGCGAGCGGGTCGGCGTCGAGGTCGAGCAGCCGCCGGCAGCGGGGGACGGCGGCGCGCAGGTCGCGCAGGTCGGTGAGCAGCAGCCGGGCGGTCACGGACGGGCCGCCGTCGGGCGCGGGGGAGAGGCGGACGACGCCGGGGCCGGCGGGCAGGTCGAGGACGCGGGAGAACGTCGTCCCGTCCCACTCCTCCAGGCCGGGGACGGCGTGCGCGCCGAGGAAGTGCAGCACCTCGGCCGCGTCGAACGGGGCGCGGGCGGCCAGCCGCAGGGTCAGCCAGCCCGGCGTCCCGCCGTCGCCGCCCGGCCGGCGGCGGCGCAGCTCCGACGGCGTGCAGGCGAACACCTCGCGCACGGTGTCGTTGAACTGCCGCACGCTGGCGAACCCGGCGGCGAAGGCGACGTCGGCCATCGGCAGGTCGGTGGTCTCAACGAGCACCCGCGCGGTCTGGGCGCGCTGGGCCCGGGCGACGGCGAGCGGGCCGACGCCGAGCTCGCCGACCAGCAGCCGGTGCACCTGCCGCTCGGAGTAGCCCAGCCGCGCGGCCAGGCCGGGGACGCCGGTGCGCTCGACCTCGCCGTCGGCGATCAGCCGCATGGCGCGGGCGACGACGTCGGCGCGCACGTCCCACTCCGGCGATCCGGGGACGGCGTCGGGGCGGCAGCGGCGGCAGGCCCGGAAGCCCGCGGCCTGGGCGCCGGCGGCGGTGCCGAAGAAGCAGACGTTGCCGGCGGCGGGGGTGCGGGCCGGGCACGAGGGCCGGCAGTAGATGCCCGTGGTGCGGACGGCGGTGACGAACCAGCCGTCGAAGCGGGCGTCCCGGCTGGCGACGGCGCGGTAGCAGCGCTCGGCGTCGAGGGAGGCGGTCACGATCCCTCCTCGCTGGCGCTCGTCGGGATCGTGCGCGGCGGTGCCGTGTCTTCGCGCGTCCTCGCATGCTCGGCCACGTGACCGAGCATGACAGCGCGCGCGGCCCCTGACTGGCGGTTTCCGGACGCCGCCGTGCGACCCGCTGGGGTCGCGGGCTGTCACCCCCGCACCGCAGACTGCCTGCACCGCCGGGCGCCCGCCCCGGCGGCCCGGGGGACCGCGGGTCACCACCCGCTCGCACGCCCCCGCCCGTCGAGGAGGGGGAACAGTGATCGATCCAGGAGCTGGTACCGGCCGGAGCAGGCGCCCGGGTGTGCAGACCACCGGGCGGCAGGTGGTCGTCTTCGCCGACACCCGGGACGACGAGCCGGTGGACTGGTCGGCGGCGGGGATCTCCGACGTCGCCGACTCGCGCGACTTCACCTCCGGGCAGGTCTCGGCGCAGGCCCTCCGCGGGGCCGGCGCCACGGTCTTCGCCCGGCTGGGCATCGCCGTCGTCTCCGCCGCTCCCGACCAGGTGACCGCGCTGCAGGCGGCGTCCGCGGACCGGCGGCCGGTGCTGTCGGTCTCCCCGGAACTGGTCCACCACGTGCTGCCCGCGGACGTCGGGTCCTACGTCGAGGGCTACCGGGACGGCGTCACCGACCTCGCCGGCCGTCTGGTCGGCGCCGGGGGAGGCGGCGGTGAGCAGACCCCGGCGCCGCCGCCGTTGGAGGACACCGCGGCCGCCACCTGGGGGATCCAGGCGGTGCAGGCCATGACGTCGCCCTTCACCGGCCGGGGGGTCCGGGTCGCCGTGCTCGACACGGGCCTGGACCTCGCACACCCCGACTTCGCCGGCCGCGCGGTCACCTCGGAGTCCTTCGTCGAGGGGGTGACCAGCGCGCAGGACGGCCACGGGCACGGCACCCACTGCACCGGCACCGCGTGCGGGCCCCGCGTGCCCCCGGCCGGGCCGCGCTACGGCATCGCGTCGGAGGCGGAGGTCTTCATCGGCAAGGTGCTCAGCGACGAGGGCAGCGGGGAGGACGGCGGCATCCTGGCCGGCATCGACTGGGCGGTCGCCAACGGCTGCGCCGTGCTGTCGATGTCGCTGGGCGCCGACGTGGCCGAGGCCCACCCGCCCTACTCCGCCGCCGGGCGGCGGGCGCTGCAGCAGGGCTCGTTGATCATCGCCGCGGCCGGCAACAACGCCGACCGGGAGAACGGGGACTTCGGCTTCGTCGGAGCGCCGGCCAACAGCGTGGAGATCCTCGCCGTGGGCGCCCTGGACCAGCGGCTGGTGACCGCCTGGTTCTCCGCCCGCAGCCTCCCGGCGGCGGGCGGGGAGGTGGACGTGGCCGGTCCCGGCGTCGACGTGCTGTCGACCTGGCCGATGCCCACCCGCTACAACACGATCAGCGGCACGAGCATGGCCACGCCGCACGTCGCCGGGCTGGCCGCGCTCTGGGCCGAGGCCACCGGACGGCGCGGGTACGAGCTGTGGGCCACGCTGACCCAGGCCAGCCGCCGGCTGACCGAGCCGTCGGTCGACGTCGGCAGCGGGCTGGTGCTGGCCCCCCAGGAGGGCGCCGGCGGGGCGGGCTGAGGCCGGCCCGGGCCCCCGCGCCCGGCCGCGGAGCCCCGGGACGGCACCGGAGGGACTAGCCTCCGGCCGTGGGTTCCTCGCTGACGCCGTTCAGCGTGACCGTCGACGACCGGCACCTGGCCGAGGTCGAGACGGTCGCGCAGGCGCTGCGCGACACCGGCATGCAGGTCGAGCGGGTCCTCGGCACGGTGGGCGTCATCACCGGTCGGGCGCCCGCCGCGGCCCGCCCGGCCCTGCTGGCGGTCGACGGCGTCTCCTCGGTCGACGAGCAGCGCCGCGTGCAGCTGCCCTCGCCGGACGCGCCGGTCCAGTAGTCCGGGGGACGCCGCCGGGCCGTCGTCCGTTGACCTGGGGTGGCGACGACCGGCGGGCAGCGGCTCGCTGCCCCTGGCCGGGGGCGGACGGCACTGGTCGCGGCCCTCGTCGTCCTGGCCGCGCTCGGCGCGCTGCTGGTCGTGCGCCAGGGCGCCGAGGCGCCGCGGTCGGCGGAGTGCGCCGCGGCGGAGCCGGGGGTGCGGATCGACCCGGCCACCGTGCCGGAGGGGCCGGTCGCCGGGTACGGCGCCGAGCAGCTGGCCAACGCCGCGGCGATCGTCAACGCCGCGGAGGCGCTGGGCCTGGACACCTGCGCCCAGGTGATCGGCGTGATGACCGCGATGGGGGAGTCCTCGCTGCGGGTCCTCGACCGCGGCGACGCCGCCGGGCCGGACTCGCGGGGGTTGTTCCAGCAGCGGGCCAACGGCGCCTGGGGCTCCTACGCCGACCGGATGGACCCCACCACCAGCGCGACGAACTTCTTCCTGGCGCTGCAGGAGGTGCCCGACTGGCGGTCGCTGCCGCCGACCCTCGCCGCGCACCGCACCCAGCGCAACGCCGACCCCGACCACTACGCGCGCTGGTGGGACGCCGCGGTCGAGGTGGTCGGCGCGCTGGCCGGCCGCCCGGTCCTCGGCGCCGCCGGCTGAGGCTCCGCCGACCCCGTCCACCGACCGGTGGACGGCGGACCCACGGAACGGCCGTACCGCGCGCCGCCGCGCCGCGCCAGGCTCGTCCCGTGACAGCGACCCAGACGGCGCCGGCCCCCGTGGCCCGGGCGCGGGACGAGGAGACGGCGGTCCGCGTGCGCGGGCTGGTCAAGCGGTACGGGGCCCGGACCGTCGTCGACGGCATCGACCTCGACGTCCGGCGAGGTGAGGTCTTCGCCCTGCTCGGGCCCAACGGCGCGGGCAAGACGACCACGGTGGAGGTCCTGGAGGGTGTCCGCCGGCGCGACGGCGGCGAGGTCGCCGTCCTCGGGGAGGACCCCGGCCGGGCCGGGCGGGCCTGGCGCGACCGCGTCGGCGTGGTCGGCCAGAGCACCGGGGCCGGCACCGCGCTCACCGTCCGGGAGACCCTCGACCACTTCGCGCACTACCACGCGCTCGCGCGGCCGACCGGCGAGCTGCTGACCGCGGTCGGGCTCGCCGGGGCCGCCGGCACGCGGGTGGCGCGGCTGTCGGGTGGGCAGCGCCGCCGGCTGGAGGTGGCCCTCGGCGTCCAGGGCCGGCCGGAGCTGCTGTTCCTCGACGAACCGACCACCGGCATGGACCCGGTCGCCCGCCGGCAGTTCTGGGGGCTGGTCCGCGGGCTGCGGGCCGGCGGTACCACCGTCGTCCTGACCACCCACTACCTCGACGAGGCCGCGGCGCTGGCCGACCGGGTCGGCGTCCTGGCCGAGGGGCGGCTGGTCGACGTCGCGCCGCCGGACGAGCTCGGGGCCGAGCTGCGCCGGGCGGCCACCGTCCGCTGGACCGAGGACGGCGCCCCGCGCCAGGTGGTCACCGCCGAGCCGGCCGCCGTGCTGCGCGACCTGCTCGCCGCGCACCCGGCCGGCGAGGTGCCCGGCCTGACCGTCACCCGCCCCGGCCTGGAGGACGTCTACCTCCGGCTGGTCGGCGCCGCTCCCGAGGAGGCCTCCCGATGACCGCCGTCCCGGCCGCTGGCCGCCCCGCACCGCCGTCGGCCGCCGCCATCGGCCTGGCCCGCACCGCGCTGGAGCTGCGGCTGTACGTCCGCGGCCCGGCGCAGGTGGTGTTCTCCTTCGCCTACCCGATCGTGATGCTGGTGGTCTTCGCGTCGGTGTTCGCCGGCGAGGACCGGCCGGGCGGGGTGCCGTTCGCGCAGTACTTCCTCGCCGGGATCGCCGCCACCGGCATCATGCTGACCAGCTTCCAGGCGGTCGGGACGGCGATCGCCGAGGAGCGCGACCGGGGTGACCTGGCCCGCCTGCAGACCCTCGGCACCCCGCCGGTGGGCTACTTCCTCGGCAAGGCCGGCCAGGTCCTGGTGACGACGGTGCTGCAGCTCGCGGTGCTGCTCACCGTGGCCGCGCTGGCCTACGACGTGTCCCTGCCCACCGACGCCGGCCGCTGGCTGACCTTCGCCTGGGTGGTGCTCGGCGGCGCGCTGGCCGGCACGGTGCTGGGCATCGCGGTCGCCTCGGTCGGCAGCAGCCGCTCGGTGGGCAACGGGATCGCCGCGTTCGCGATCGTGCTGCAGTTCTTCTCCGGCGTCTTCTTCGTCTTCTCCGAGCTGCCGCCGTGGATGCAGGAGGTGGCCGCCGTCTTCCCGCTCAAGTGGCTGGTGCAGGGGATGCGCTCGGTCTTCCTGCCCGACGCCGCGGCCGCGGTGGAACCGGCCGGCTCCTGGGAGCACGGGACCACTGCCCTCGTGCTCGCCGCATGGGTGGTCATCGGAGTCGTGGTGTGCGCCCGGGCGTTCCGCTGGCGCCGGGCGGCATGAGCTTCCGGCACCGGCTGCTCGCCGCCGTCGTCCCGCCCGCGGACGACGGCGGCGAGCCGCTGCCCGAGCGCGGGTGGCGGACGACCGTCGTCGGGATGCACGTGGTCTCCGCCGCCGTGTGGGGTCTCGCGGTGGTCTCCGCGGTGGTCGGGGACCAGGTGGACGACGACCGGCGGCTGCCGGCGCTGCTCGTCCTGGCCGGACTCGCGCTCGCCTACGCCGTCCTCGGTGTCCCGGCCATCCGGGCGGGCGCCCCACGGCGGGCCGTGCCCTACCTGCTGGTGCTGGTCACCGCGTTCGCGCTGCTCGGCTGGCTGGCGCCGGGCCTGCTGTTCCTGCTCTTCCTCGCCTACCCGCACGTGTGGTTCGTCGTGCAGGGAACGCTCACCGGCATCTCCTGGACGCTGCTGCTCGGCCTGGCCAGCGCCGCGGGCCCGGTGCTGGGCGCCGCCTCGTCCCGCGAACCCGGCGACGTGCTGCTCGAGACGGGCATCGGCATCACCTTCAGCCTGGCGCTCGGCGTCTGGATCAGCCGGGTGCTGCGGGAGAGCGCCCAGCGGGCATCGCTGATCGCCCAGCTGGAGGCGACCCGGTCGGAGCTGGCCGCGGCCGAGCGGGAGCGCGGGGTGCTGGCCGAGCGCGAGCGGCTGGCGGGGGAGGTGCACGACACGCTGGCGCAGGGCTACACGTCGATCGTGGTGCTGGCGCAGACGGCGTCGGCGCTGCTCGTCCCCGACCCCGCTGCCGCGCGGGAGAAGCTGGCGGTGATCGAGGAGGTGGCCCGCGACAACCTCGCCGAGGCGCGGGCCGTGGTGGCGGCGTTCCGGCCGGTGGCCCTCGACGGGTCGACACTGGTGGAGGCGCTGCGGCAGCTGGCCGGGCGGTTCGCCCGCGAGACGGGGCTGGAGGTGCGGGTGGACACCGGAGCGCTCGACGCCGCCCCGGGCCTGCGGCGCGACGAGGAGGTGGTCCTGCTGCGCGGGGCGCAGGAGGCGCTGACCAACGTCCGCCGGCACGCGGGCGCCACGGCGGTGGTGCTGCGGCTGTCGCGGGTGGGCTCGCAGGTGTCGGTGCACGTGGAGGACGACGGCGTCGGGTTCGACCCGGCCGCGGTCCCCGTCTCGGGCCTGGCGGGGCTGCGTGGGCGGGTGGCCCAGGTGGGTGGCGAGGTCGACGTCGCCTCGGCGCCGGGCTCGGGAACGCGCGTGACGGTGCGGGTGCCGGGCTCGTGAGCACGCGCGTGCTGGTGGTCGACGACCACCCCGTGGTGCGCGGCGGGCTGGTGGGCTGGCTGGCGGCCCAGCCCGACCTCGACGTCGTCGGGGAGGCCGCCGACGGGCTGGAGGCGCTGGCCCTCGTGGCGTCGCTGGAGCCGGACGTCGTCCTCATGGACCTGCGGATGCCGCGGATGGACGGCGTCACCGCGATCGAGCGGCTCGCGGGGTCGCACCCCGGCGTCCGGGTGCTGGTGCTGACCACCTACGACACCGACGCCGACATCGTGCGGGCGGTCGCGGCGGGGGCCACCGGCTACCTGCTCAAGGACGCCCCGCTGCCGCAGCTCGCCGACGCCGTCCGCGCCGCCGCCCGCGGGGAGACGGTGCTCGCGCCGCCGGTGGCCGCGCGGCTGGTGTCGCGGATGCGGGCGCCGGCGGTCGAGGAGCCGACCACTCGGGAGCTGGAGGTGCTGGCCGGGGTGGCGCGTGGGCTGACCAACGCCGAGATCGGCCGGGAGCTGTTCATCGGCGAGGCCACGGTGAAGACCCACCTGCTGCGGGTGTTCGCCAAGCTCGGCGTCGACGACCGGACCCGCGCGGTGATGGTCGCCGTCGAGCGCGGCCTGCTCCCCGGCCCCGGCGCCCGCTGACGTCCCTCACCGGGTCGCGGCCACCGCGATGAGGGGCGCTCCCGGGACGAGCGTGCGCGGCTGCTCCGGGTGGAGCCCGGCCTCGGTCAGCTGGCGGACCAGCGAGCCGGCGTCGGGGAGCTGCAGGTCGCCCTCCTGCGCGCGGAGCAGCAGGTCCAGGTGGCGGCTGAACAGCTGCGGCACGGCGGCGGTGGTGACCACGAGCAGGGTGCCGCCGGGGGTGAGCAGGCCGGCCACCGCGCGCAGCAGGGGCACCCGCTCGGGAGGCGGCAGGTAGTAGACGACGTTGGCGAGCAGGGCGAGGTCGAACGGCTCGGCGAGGGCACCTCCCGGCTCCCCGCCGAGCGCGGTCCGGACGTCGACCTCCTCGACGCTCGCCCGGCCGGCCAGCCCGCGCTCCCGCAGGGTCCGCCTGGCCAGGGCGGCGGCGCCGGCGTCGACGTCCACCCCGACGCCGGTGGCGCCGGGCGCCGCCTCGAGCACCCCGGCGAGCTGCAGCCCGGCGCCGCACCCGACGTCGAGCACCCGGCGCGGAGGGCGGCGGGTGACCGTCCGCACGAGCAGGTCGTGCACGAAGGCGTCGAACCCGGCGGCCATCCGGGCGATGACCTCGCCCTGCTCGGCGAGGTCGCGCCGCCGCCACTCGCCGGCGAGCACCGGGCGCAGCCCGCGGTAGAGGTCGGTGTGGAACCCGCCGAAGCCCTCGTAGGAGGCCCGCACGAGGTCGTCGCCGACGACGGCGCGGCCGGCACGGTCCAGCCGCCACCGGTCGCCGTCCCCGGCGACGAGCCCGACGGCCGCCGTCACCCGCAGGAAGGCCTCGAGCAGGTCGGTGTCGGTGGCACCGGTGCGACGGGCCAGCTCGGCGGTGCCCGCCGGCGCCCGGGCGAGGGCGTCGAGCACGCCGGTGCCGAGGGCAGCGGCGACGACCTGCAGGCGGAGGGCGGCCTGCCCGTCCTGCGTGGCCCGCCACCGGGCGCGCAGGTCGCCCGCGCGCAGCAGCTGCACGAGCGCTCGGGGGTTGATCAACCGGGACACGGGACCTCCCGACGTCGGGGTGCTCCGGCGGCCACTGTGTCGGCCGCCGGAGCGGGCCACCAGGGGTCGCGGAGCGCCCGCTCAGGCGGGCCGGTCCCCGGCGTCGAGGAGGGCCTGGCCGGCGTCGCTGCGCCAGTAGAGCACCTCGCGTCCCGACCGGCGCCGCTCCAGCAGGCCGGCGTCGAGCAGCACCCGCAGGTGGCCGCCGACGCTGCCCAGCGGCAGGCCGGTGCCGGCGACGAGCGCGCTGGTGCTGCGCGGGGCGTCGAGCGCGGCGAGGACGCGGGCGCGGCTCCGGCCGAGCAGGCGGACCAGCGGCTCGGGCAGGGGCGCGGGACCCGACGCGAGTGCGCCGGTGACCGGGTAGACGAGGGCGTAGGTGTCCGGCAGCCGCCAGCTCACCCAGCTGCCGCGGCTGTGCGCGGCGATGAACAGCAGGTCGCGGCCCCGGACGTCGCGCGGCGGGTACGGGTGCGCGTTGACCTGTAGCCGGCCGTGCGCGAGCCAGCGGACCCCGGGTGCGATGCCGTCGAGTGCGCCCGACCAGCCCTCGCGGGCCAGCCGGGCGGTCCGCGCGACGACGTCGGCGCGCAGCACCCGCAGCCGGCGCGGCCACTCGTCGCGGATCGTCTGCTCCCAGGTCCAGCGCAGCAGGTCGGCGGCGGTGCGGGCCAGGCCGGTGGCGGACAGCTCGGGCGCAACCGGCCCGGTGGCCACCTCCAGGTCGGCGCGGACGGCGTCGTCGTCCAGGGACTCCAGGTGCGCGAGCTCCTCGTCGAGCGCGAGGTCGGGAGCCGCGGGCGGGACGGTGAGGAAGTCCGCGGTCCAGGTCGGACCGAAGGCGGCGCGCAGCAGGGCGGCGCCGACGGGGTCGGCGCCGAGGCGTTCCCGCAGCGCCGCGACGTGGGTGTCCCGCCAGGGGCGGTGCCACGGCGGGACCTGCGGCGCGGTGAGCAGCCGCAGGCCGGCCAGCGTCTCGGTGAGCTGGCTGGTCCCGAAGCGGGCGCGGGCCATGACGTCGGCGTCGACGATCAGCTCACCCACCTTTCGAGCCTAGGCGAAACGGTGGGTCACCGGCTCCGGGTGGCGGACGGTCCTGGCGTGCTCACCTACCGGGCGCTGTTCGCGCTCCCCGCCTTCCGCGCGCTGTGGACCGGCAGCGCGCTCACCACGGTGGCCTCGACGACGTCGTCCCTGGCGCTGGCCACGCTCGTGCACCGGCAGACCGGCTCGGCGCTGCTGACGGCGGTGGCGGCGTTCGGCCCCTCCACCGCCCAGGCCCTCGGGGCGACGACGCTCATGTCGGCCGCGGACGCGAGCCCGCCGCGGCGCACCCTGGTGCTCGTCGGGACGGCGTCGACGCTGGCACTGGCCCTGCAGGCGCTGCCCGGCCTGCCGACCGCGGTGCGGCTGCTGCTCGTCGTCGGCACCGCGTTCGTCGTCTCGGTCGGGTCGGGTGCGCGGTGGGGGCTGCTGTCGGAGCTGGTGGCCGCCGAGGCCTTCCCGCTGGCCCGCTCCACGATGGACGTCGCCGTCGGCGCGTGCCAGGTGGTCGGGTTCGCCGCCGGCGGGCTGCTGCTCACCGTGCTGACGACGACGCAGGTGTTCCTGCTGGCCGCGGCCGTGTCCGCCCTCGCCGTGGTGGTACTGCGGGCCGGATTGGCCGAGCGGCCGCCGCGCCGCCGCGGACGGGCCGGGCTCGCCGGGACGCTGCGCGGCAACCGGCTGCTGCTGTCGCGGCGGGAGACCCGGACGCTGCTGGTCGCGCTGTGCGTACCGAACGGGCTGGTGGTCGGGTGCGAGGCGCTGTTCGTGCCGTACGCCGGGGAACGGGGCGGCTGGCTGCTGGCGGCCGGCGCGGTCGGGATGACGACCGGCGACCTGGTGGTCGGGCGGTTCCTCACGCCGGCGGCCCGGCGGCGGTCGAACACCGCGCTGCGGGTGCTGCTGGCCGCGCCGTTCCTGGCGTTCGCGCTCGGGCCCTCGGTGCCGGTGGCCGCCGTCGTGGTGGCGGTCGCGTCGGCGGGGTACGCCGCCTCGCTGGCGCAGCAGGAGTGGCTGGTCGCGCTGACGCCGGCCGGGCTGCGCGGGCAGGTGCTCGGGTTCGAGTCGGCGGCCCGGATGACCGGGCAGGGGGTCCTCGCGGTGCTGGCCGGCGTGCTCGGGGACGCCACGACGCCCGGGACCGCGGTCGCGGTGTTCGCGGCCGCGTCGCTGGCCGTGTCCCTGGTGCTCGTGCCTGGACTGCGGGAGGCGGCTGAGGCGGCCGCCGCAAGGGGGTGGCGGGATCTGTGGACAAGTCACTGACCTGCGGATTCAAGTCGCGCGGCAGGGTGATCGCCGATAGTCTTCGTACATGTGTTCGAAGAGCTCGCTGGGCGGGGACGTGCTCGACGACGTCGCCGCGCTGGTCGCCGAGCGCAACCGGCTCGACGCCCTACTCGCCCGACGGGTGCACGCCGCAGAGCTGTCCCAGGCGCCCGAGCGCGACGGGTTGCGGTCGATGCCCTCGTGGCTGAGTGGGCACTGCCGGCTGTCGGCGGCCGAGGCCGCCGCGCTAGTGCGCAACGGCCGCACGCTGGAGCACCTGCCGGCGCTGGCCGAGGCCCACGACGCCGGGCTGGTGTCGGCGGAGCAGGTGGCGGTCGCGGCGCGGGCGGTCACGCCGGAGCGGTTGGCGGCGGCCGCTGCGCAGGGGGTGGACCTGGCCGTGATCGACGCGGTCTTCACCGGTGTGGCGGTCGAAGGGAGATACGCCGACCTGGTGAGGGTCGTGCAGCACTACCTGGCCGACCTCGACCCCGACGGGCCCGAACCCGATCCCACCGAGGGCCGGTCGCTGACCCTGTCCCAGCACGCGGACGGCTCCCTCTCCGGCCGGTTCCACCTCGACGCCGTCGGCGGGGAGAGGGTCCAGGCCGCGCTGGAGGCGCACGTGCAGGCCGACCGCCCGGCCGGGGACGAGCGCACCCGAGCGCTGCGTCTCGGAGACGCCTTCGTGCAACTCGCCGACAACGTCCTGGCCGCGGGATCGCTGCCGACCCTGCGCGGGCACAAGCCGCAGGTCGCCGTCGTGATCGACCTCGAGGACCTGGTGGATCCGGCTGGTGCCCCCAGCGCCGGGCGGATGGGCTTCGGCGCCACGATCTCCGCCGCCCGCGCCCGCTGGCTGGCCTGCGACGGCGCGGTGTCCCGGGTGGTCTTCGGTCCCGACGGCGCACCGCTCGACCTCGGCCGCGAGCAGCGGTTGGCCGGCCGGTACCTCCGCCGTGCCGTCGAGCTCCGGGACCGGGCGTGCGTGTTCGCCGGCTGCGGTGCTCCGACGTGGTGGTGCGACGTCCACCATCTGATCCACTGGACCGACGGCGGCGAGACGTCACTGGAGAACTCGGCGCTGCTGTGCGAACGGCACCACGGCAAGGTCCACCACGGGTTCCGGGTCGAACGACAACCGGACGGTCGATGGCGCACCTGGCGCCCCGACGGCACCGAGATCCTCGTGCCGACGCCGCTGGCCCCAGCGGCCTGACCCCTACTGCTCGAAGACGTGGCGCTCGGCGGTGAGCTCGCCGGGGTTGTCGCCGGTGTTCACCGTGGCGCTCGGCTCGACGAGCAGCACCTGCGCGCCCTCGGGCGAGTACGGCTGGTGCGGGGTGCCCCTCGGGACCACGTACAGCTGTCCCGGGCCGAGGGTGACGTCGCCGTCGTCCATCCGGAGGGTGAGCGAGCCGGCGAGGACGAGGAACACCTCGTCGGTCTCGGGGTGGCTGTGGCGGGTGAACTCGCCGCGGGTGTGCACGACGCGGACGTCGTAGTCGTTGAGGACGGCGACGGTGCGCGGGGACCACGGCTGGTCGATCGAGGCGAGGACGGCGGCGAGGTCGACGGGCTGCGGCATGCGGCCATCCGGCCATCCTCGCCGTCCGAGCACCGTGGCGGCGGCCCGTACGCTGGTCTCCCGTGAGTCTCACCATCGGGATCGTCGGGCTGCCCAACGTCGGCAAGTCGACGCTGTTCAACGCGCTGACCAAGAACGACGTCCTGGCGGCCAACTACCCCTTCGCCACGATCGAGCCGAACGTCGGCGTCGTCGGGGTCCCGGACGAGCGGCTGGGGAAGCTCGCCGAGCTGTTCGCGTCGCAGAAGGTGGTGCCGGCGACGGTCTCGTTCGTCGACATCGCCGGCATCGTGCGCGGGGCCAGCGAGGGGCAGGGGCTGGGCAACAAGTTCCTGGCCAACATCCGCGAGAGCGACGCGATCTGCCAGGTGATCCGGGTGTTCTCCGACCCCGACGTCGTGCACGTGGAGGGCAAGGTCTCGCCGCGCGACGACATCGAGACGATCAACACCGAGCTGGTCCTCGCCGACCTGCAGACGCTGGAGAAGGCGATCCCGCGGCTGGAGAAGGAGTCGCGCAAGGACAAGGAGCGCGCGGCGCTGCTGGCTGCCGCGCAGTCCGCCGCAGAGGTCCTGAACACAGGTCAGACGCTGTTCGCCGCCGGGGTGGACCCCGCGCCGCTGCGCGAGCTGACCCTGCTGACGACCAAGCCGTTCCTCTACGTCTTCAACGTCGACGCCGACGAGCTGGCCAACGAGTCGCTGATCGCCGAGCTGCGGGAGCTCGTGGCGCCGGCGGAGGCGATCCTGCTCGACGCGAAGACCGAGGCCGAGCTCGCCGAGCTGCCGGCCGAGGAGGCCGCGGAGCTGCTGGAGTCGATCGGGCAGAGCGAGCCGGGCCTCGACCAGCTGGCGAAGGTCGGCTTCCGGACGCTGGGGCTGCAGACCTACCTGACGGCGGGCCCCAAGGAGGCGCGCGCCTGGACCATCCCGGTCGGCGCCACCGCCCCGCAGGCCGCGGGCGTCATCCACACCGACTTCCAGCGCGGCTTCATCAAGGCCGAGGTCGTCTCCTACGACCACCTCGTGGAGGCCGGTTCGATGGCCGAGGCGAAGTCCCGTGGCTGGGTGCGCATCGAGGGCAAGGACTACGTCATGCAGGACGGCGACGTCGTGGAGTTTCGCTTCAACGTGTAGCCGGTGGCATTTATGCAGGTCAGCGGCTTGTTGGGGCGGCTGAGTCCGCACCCAGTCCGCAACTGTCCGCGAAGAGCTCCTCGGCGGCCCGCCGGGTGCGGTCCTCCGCGGTGGGCCAGAGATGGCTGTAGGTGTTCAGCGTCGTGGTGGCGCTGGCGTGCCCGAGGGCCCGCTGGACGGTGACGACGTCGCAGCCGGAGGCAATGAGCCCGGAGGCGTAGAAGTGCCGGAGGTCGTGCAGCTTCACGCCGCTGAGATCGGCCGCGGCGAGCGTCGTCCGCCAGCGGTGGCCGACGGTGTTCTGGTGTGGCGGCTGGCCGGCGTCCCCGGTGAAGAGCCAGCTGCCCTGCGGACAGTGGGCGGCGACGTGCCGGGCGAGCAGGTCGACCAGTGACGGCGCCAGGTACACCTGCCGCTCGCTGCCGTACTTCGGTGCGCGCAGCTCGATCGCGCCGCCGGGGGCGCGCTGCACTTGGCGCGCGCCGGTAAGGGTGCGGCGGAGGAAGTCGACGTCGCCGACGCGGACGGCGGCCGCCTCGCCGAGTCGCAGGCCGGCGAAGCCGCACAGCCCGACGAAGGCGCGGAAGGACCGTCGGCGGCCTCGAGGATCGCCCCGACCTGGGCGGGTGTCGGCAGCGTCATGGCGGCGGCCGGGCGGCGCCGGCGGGGGAGGGCGATACCTTCGCTCGGGTCGCGCGGGATGACCCGGTCGGCGACGGCGCCGCGCAGGACGGCCCGGACGTTGTTGGTCCGGGTGTGCACGGTGCCCGGCGCCAGGCCGCGAGAGACCATGCTCTTGGCCCAGTGCTCGAGGTGCGAGCGGCGCAGCGACCGCATCCGGACATCGGCAAAGGTCGTGGACCGGGCGGCCAGGCTCATCGCCGTCTCGGTACCGGGCGCCCACACCTGGCGGGCCGACCACTCGGCGTAGTACTCGGTGAAGGTCTGCCGGCCCGCGCCCGGGTCGACATAGGTGCCGGTGACCACGGCCGCGGTGACTTCGTCGAGCCAGCGCTGGGCGTCGACCTTGCGGTCGAAGTGGCGGGCGTGCTCCTTACCGTGTTCGTCCCGGTATCGCGGCCGGTACTTGCCGTTGGGCAACCTCGAGATGCTGGCCATGGTCCTGCCTCTCGTCGTCGATTGAGTCAGCGCTCGCCGGGAATGACGGTGTAGCTCACGGGTCTGTCAGTGAGGTCTTCTCAACCGATTTGCGCGGAAGAGCTTTGCTGAACGCTGAATGAGCAGGTCAGTGGCTGGACGACGACGTCGCTGCACAGGGGCGTGGGGTCCGGCAGAGGATGGCGTCGACCAAGAACGACCCTCATCCGCACGGACCCCACGTGATCACTTACTCTGCCACGCTCGACGTGCCCGAGGCCACCGCCGTCCTGCTCACCGACCTGCTGATCGCCGAACGCCGCCGCCGCGGCACCGGCATAGGCGCCCGCGCCGCCTCCGCCCGCGACCAGGCCATCTTGGTGCTGCGCTGGTTCCGCCAGGACGCCGACATGCCCACCCTGGCCCGCGACACCGGCGTCTCGGTCGCCACCGGCTACCGCTACCTGCACGAGGGCATCGACGTGCTCGCCGACCAAGCCCCCGACCTGCACCGAGTGCTCGAGGCCGGAAGTGCCGCCGGCTGGAGCCACGTCGTCCTCGACGGCACGCTCATCCGCACCGACCGCTGCCGGACCACCAACCCCGAGTCCGGTCACGACCTGTGGTACTCCGGCAAGCACCGCGCTCACGGCGGCAACGTGCAGGTCGTCTGCGACCCGGACGGTTTCCCGGTGGCCGTCTCCCCCGTCGAGCCGGGCTCGATGCACGACCTCGCCGCCGCCCGGGCCACCGGGTTCCTCGGTGCGCTGCACGCCGCGGCCGCGCTGCTGGGCCTGCCCGCCCTGGCCGACAAGGGCTATGACGGCGCGGGCGTCGGCATCCATACGCCGGCCAAGGGTGCCCACCTGGCACCCAGCACCGCGACCCGCAACCGACTGCTGACCCGGCTGCGCGCCGAGGGTGAGCGCGGCATCGCACTGCTCAAGAACCGGTGGAAAGCACTGCGCCGGATTCGGCTGTGCCCGCAGCGGATCGGTGCGGTCGTCGCCGCCGCACTCATCCTGACCAACGCCGAGCGACCAAACCGTTGAGAACACCTCAGTGGAGCTGGGGCAGGACTTGTGAGCGGACCATCACCGCTGTGGACGCCGAAAGTCGGCGTGATCGCGGCTGCACCCAGATGCACCGGAGTGTCCACCCGCCTCCCCAGTTTTCCTCCAGCATCGGTGACCTGGGGTTTCGTGCGTAGGCCGGCCTGGAAGGCGTTGACATGAGCTGCCGCTCCCCGCCCGGCAGCAGCGTGCCGGCTGTCAGGGAGCGGCCAGGGGCCCGTGACCCATGTCGCTGCCGGGCCGAGCCCGGATTGCGGTTGTCATAGGCGGCCCACCGCAGGACGGCGGAGAGGCAGCCGGGACGTCAGGCAACGCTGCTCAGCGGAGGACGACCGGATGAAAGCAGGTTGAACAGCTGCGGACGCCCGCTCAGGACGAGCGCAACACGGTCGCGGAGATCTGTCAGACGCTCGGGATCTCCCGGGCGACGTTCTGTCGGTGCATCAGATAGCAGTCCCCGACGGTCGGCTGCGGTCGTCGCGCAGCAGGCCGGTCCAAGGTCACTGCGAGCCCGACCACCTGCCACCTGCGGCGGGTCGCCGCGGTGATCCTTGCCCTGCGCGACTGTGTGGAATGTGCAACCGTTCCCCATGCGGTTTCGGACGGTGATCGTCGTCGCTGCAGCCTGTGGGCTGGTGCTGCCCGCCATTCCCGCTCAGGCGGCACTGGAGCCGTGTGCGGCCGGCTATGTCCGCCTCACCTTCGACGACGGTCCCCACCGCACCGCTACGCCGGACATCCTCGACACTCTCGCGGCACACGGGGTGACCGCAACCTTCTTCGTGGTCGGTCAGATGACCGCTGCCAACCCCGCCCTCGTGCAGCGCGAAAGCCAGGAGGGCCACACCATCGGCAACCACTCCTGGGATCACCCAGACCTCACCAGACTAAACTCAGCCCAGGTCGAATCCGAGCTGCAGCGCACCAATGACGTGATCAAAGAGGTGACCCGAACGACTCCGACGCAGTGGCGCCCGCCGTACGGGGCGAGGAACTCTGCGGTGGAGGCGGCCGCTGAGCGCGTCGGTCTGACCTCGATGGTGCTGTGGACGGTGGACCCGCGCGACTGGGCCGATCCACCCGCGACCACCGTCCGAGACCGCGTGCTGCAGGCGGTGCGGCCGGACAGCATCATCCTGCTGCACGACGGCACCGGAGCAAACACCCCCGCAGCACTGCCCATGATCCTCAACGGCCTCGCCGGCATGGGTTACTGCGTCCGCTAATCGCGGTTGCTCGGCGCACGCTGTCGCCAATTGTCTCAAAAGTGTACGAATGGAAGTTTCGAGAGACGGAGGTTCTCACCAGGATTCGCCGTCTGCGGACGCCTGGCGGAGGCAACGCTGCAGGTCAAGAATCTGTGCCAGCGACGTGTCGAGTGCTGCCTGCCGTAAGCCCTGCGCCGAGGGCTCGCGCCCGAAGTCGCTGTCGACTCGCAGAGGCTCTGACCATCGACGCCCACCGCGCCCTTCAACTCGGTGTGGACTGTGACTGTTCAAGTTCCAGCCTGTGTGTCGTGAGTGGCTGGTCATGGTCCGGGGGTGAGGGACCAGTCCGACTGCGCGCCGGGCACCGACTGGAATCGATCGCTCGGGACTGCTGCACGAGTAGGTGACATCTGATCTGTGGTGCCCAGAGGTGCCGCTGGAAGGATGTTCACCGTGCCGAAGCCCTATCCCAAGGAGTTCCGCGACGACGTCGTCAACGTCGCCCGCAACCGCGAGCCGGGCCAGCACCCGAAGCAGATCGCGGCCGACTTCGGCATCAGCGAGTCGTGCCTGACGAACTGGATGAAGACCGCCGACGTCGAAGACGGGTCAAGCCCGGCACGGCGGCCGTGGAGAACGCGGATCTGCGGGAGGCTCGTAAGCGGATCCGGCTGCTGGAGCAGGAGAACGAGGTTCTGCGCCGGGCGGCGGCCTATCTGTCGCAGGGGAACCTGCCGGGAAAATGACGCTCCTATGCCTGTCAAGTAGCGGCGACGACTGCTGATCCATGGTCGAGCAGTCGCCAGATCCGTCGGGCCAGATAGCGCTTGATGCAGCGCTGGGCCTCGCGCTGCGTCTTTCCGTCGGTGGCGCGGCGAAGGACGTATTCGCGGGTTGGTGAATGGCAGGAGAGTCGAGTGATCATCACCTGGTGAAGGGCGCGGTTGAGGTGCCTGTCGCCGCCACGGTTGAGTCGAAAGCGCGTGACCTGCCCGCTGCTGGCCGGCAACGGGCTGGTACCGGCCAGAGCAGCGAATGCGGCCTTGGAGCGAATCCGCCCGGAGTGAGACCAACTCACCCACAGCTGCGCCGCCACGATCGGGCCGATACCAGGCTCAGCCAGAAGCTGTGGAACGTTTGTGGCCGTGAGGGTCTTCAGGTCGGCCTCCACGGTCTTCGCGTCCTCGGTGAGGGCTCGAGCGCGGCGGGCCAGCCGCCGAAGTGACTGCAGGCGCACCCGCGTCTCGACCTCATCGGAGCCGCGCGGGCGGAGCGCGGAGCAGGCGGCGATCAGGCCGGCGATGCTGCGATCGCGCAGGCGCTGACGCAGCTCCTCGGGCGCGGTCAGCACCAGATCCCGCATCTGATTGAGCACCGCGGTGCGGTGCCGCACCAACCGGTCGCGCTCGACCAGCAGAAGTCGGGCGGCCTCCCGATCCCCATCGATCCGGGGCTGCCGGACGAAGCCGGCTGCCAACGCCGCACGGGCCGCCAGCAGCGCGTCGATGGGATCGCTCTTGCCGGCGCGCCGGGCGCGCCGCGTCGGCCGATCGACCTCGGTGAGCTGCGCGTCCACGGCCGCCAGCGCGCGGCAGAGCCCGGCTCCGTGGCTGCGGGTTCCCTCGATCGCCCAGAGCACCCGACCGCCGGGCGCCTGCTCGGCCGCCCAGGCGAGCAGGCGGGCGTAGCCGGCCGCGTCCGCGCTGATGACCAGCACGGCCAGCTGACGGCCGACCATGTCCACGAGCGCGGCCGTGTGGGTGTCGCGGTGGGTGTCGACGCCGATGACCGCGTCGAGGTCTTCTCCGGACATGCTGCCTCTCTCGTCGATGGAATGAACAGCTCGACCCGGAAGGCAGCACCGAAGGGGCAAATCTGTAATGAGGCATGCCAGCGGCGGCCAGGCTCCTAATCAAGCCACACGATGCTCGGGCCGGCGCCGGTGAACCGAGGACACGCCATTTTGAAGGCACGCCGAACCGGCGGCCAGATATACCGTGAGCCACTCGCGATCACCGGCACCGACCCTGGCAGTCCTCACCGGGCCGCCGCCACCAAGACTTACAGATCTACCCGCTCGTCCGTGAGCTCGCCGGCGACGGGATCCCCGTCGCGGTGACGTGCCGGGTCCTCAAGCTCGCCCGCCAGCCCTACTACCGGTGGCTGGCCGCCCCGGTCACCGCCAGCGACCTCGCTCGGGCCTACCGGGCCAACGCGCTGTTCGACGCCCACCGCGACGACCCGGAGTTCGGCTACCGGCTGCTCGTCGACGAGGCCACCGCGAACGGACAACCGATGACCGCCCGGACCGCCTGGGCGATCTGCTCGGCCAACTCCTGGTGGAGCGCGTTCGGCAAGCCCCGCCGGGGCAAGGGCGGTCGTCCCGGCCCACCAGTGCACGACGACCAGGTCAACCGCGTCTTCACCGCCGCAGCACCCAACCGGCTGTGGCTGACCGACATCACCGAGCACCGCACAGCTGAGGGCAAGCTCTACCTGTGCGCGGTCAAGGACGTGCACTCCAACCGCATCGTCGGCTACTCCATCAACTCACGGATGACGTCCCAGCTAGCCGTCACCGCGATCGAGTCCGCCGTCGCCCGGCGGGCAGCCGACGGGGCCGAGGTGGCCGGCTGCATCGTGCATTCGGACCGCGGATCGCAATGTCGCAGCCGGAAGCTCGTCCACGCCCTGAACCGCTACCAGCTGTCCGGCTCGATGGGCCGGGTCGGCGCAGCCGGAGACAACGCCGCCATGGAGAGCTTCTTCGCGCTGCTGCAGAAGAACGTGCTCGACCGCCGCGCCTGGGCCACCCGCCAGGAGCTGCGCATCGCGATCCTCACCTGGATCGAACGGACCTACCACCGCCGACGCCGCCAAGACGCCCTCGGTCGACTGACGCCGATCGAGTACGAGACCATCAACCGCACACCGGCAGCTCAAGCTGCCTGACCCGACCTGTCACCGATCCGTGCAGCAGTCCCCACTGCGTGCGGCTCGTCTTTGACCATCGGCATGCCCAGCACGTCGCGGTAGAACGCGCGCACGTCGGCGAAGTGCTCGGTCCGCACGCCGAGGAAGGTGAAGCCGAGGATCGACATGTGATCATCTTCGTCGACCGCAAGGGGTCACGGTGGGCCCGCCGACGTAGCCGGTCGGTTCTGACCGACTGTCCCTCGCGGGGTCGCTCCGGGGACGGCTCCGGACGTCACTGCGGGGAGTGCCTGGCGGTACTCGAGTGATCGACCGATCACAGCAGTCTGCCGGTCAGGGATCCCTTGCAAGGCGCCACGTCGGTTGGGGACCGGGCTGGCTGCATCCGATCAGGGCGACGGTCAGTTTGCGGGAGCGGCGGAGGAACTGGGGCTACGTCAGCCGGGCGGGCGTGACAGGACTCACTGCTAGCAATGCGCTTGCAACAGTTAGCACCGGGGTTCTGGGGGCACAGTGCAGACATGGCCGACAACAGCAAGATCGTCAACCAGCTTCGCGCCCTCGTGCTCCTCACCAAGACCGAGGAGCAGGTCGCGCGCACCCGCATCTCGCAGGCCCGAACCGACGCCGTCCGCCGCGAGCTCACGCAGAACGCCGACAACGCAGCTGCCCGCACCATCGAGATCACTGAGGCGCTCCGCTCCCTCGGCGGTGTCCCCGACGTCGTCACCCCGGCCCTCGGCCGGCTCAGCGCCGGCCTGAAGGCCACCCTCGAGCAGGCGGCCCCCGTCGAGGAGGCGCTGCTCAGCGACCTGTCCCTCGAGCACCAGCTGCTCGACCGCGCCACCTACGTCAAGGTCCTCGCCGAGCAGGCCGAGGCGACCCAGGTACGCCGGCTGGCCGAGAAGCTCATCGGCGCCCACCAGGCCACCGTCGAGTGGCTGACCATCGTGCTCGCCGAGGAGGCCCTCGGTGGCCCCGCCGCGCTCGTCGCCACCCCCGTCCAGAAGGTCGCCGGCGGCGTGGCCCGCGCGGTCAACGCCCCGGCCCGATTCTGGACGAACCGGGTCAACAACGCCGTCGAGACCGTCAAGCACGCCGGTGAGAAGACCTCCGACCGGGTCTCCGCCGTCACCGACCGGACGCAGCAGCTCACCGACGCCGTCCGCGAGACCCTGACCGCCGGCCGCAGCGCCTCGCTGCGTCGCGCCGAGCAGATCGCCCGACGCGAGGGCAACAAGGACGCCGCCAAGGCCGCCCGGACCGCCCGCGAGGAGCTCGGTGACGTCTCCGCCGACGAGCTGCCGATCAAGAACTTCGACCAGCTCTCGGTCAGCGACGCCGTGAAGGCCATCAAGGACCTCAAGGAGCCGCACGACATCCGCGTGATCATCCGCTACGAGGAGACCCACAAGAGCCGGGCGAACGTGGTCAGCGCCGCGCAGACCCAGCTCGCCTCGCTCGCCAAGGAGGCCGTGGGCGTCGACGCCTGATCCCGCAGAACAGACGGAGGGTCCACGCCCCGCTCATCGGGGTGTGGACCCTCCATGCGTCCGCGGGCCCGTTCCGTAGGGCCGTGCCCGGAGATTAACGACCTATAGGGGCGGGTGTTATAGGAAGGGTCCGAACTCGAGATCGGTGCTGGCGAGGAAGGCGGCCAGCAGCGCGGAGCGGTACTGCATCCGTCTCAGCCGCGTCTTCACCAGCGCCGTCAGCTCGGCGATGGTGTGCTTGGTCAGGTTGGCCAGCGAGCGCTTTAGATGCGACCACACCAGCTCGACGGGGTTGAGCTCGTGGGCGTAGGGCGGCAGCCGGTAGACCGTCAGCCACGGCCGGGCGGCGATCAGTTCGGCCATGGCCTTGCTGGCGTGGGTGCTCAGGTTGTCCCAGACCAGCACGATCGGCCCGCCCAGCTGCTGATGGGCGGCGTCGAGCAGGCGGGCGTAGTCGGCCTCGGTGAACCCCTTGCGCCCGCTGCCGCGCCGGCCGCGGTGGGTGCGGTAGATCAGCCGTGGCCGGTGCCCGGGCCGGGTGGCCAGCAGCGCGGCCACCGACACTCGGGGCTGATCGCCGCGGTCACCCGCACCACCGGGGTGCGCCCCCGCCGGCCCCAGGTGCGGCCCTTGGGCGGCCTGAGCCCCTGGCCCGATTCGTCTTCGAAGACCAACCAGGCGCCCAGGTCCGCCGCCGTCCCTTTATTTGCGGCCAGCTCTCCTCCCGCCAGGCGGCGATCTGCTCCTCATCCCGCTCCGCCGCGCGCCGCGCGGGCCCTGCACGCTCCAGCCGAGGCGGTGCAGCAGCAGGTCGAGACCGGGCAGGGTGTACTCCACGCCGAACCGGGTGTGCACGACCGCGGCGATGCGCGCCAGCGTCCAGCACTGATCGGCCCAGCCCCAGGCGGCCGGCCCGGCCTCCAGCAGCACCTGCAGCTCCTCCAGTTGCGCCGGGGTGAGCCGGCAGCGGGCCCCGCCTGGGCCTTTCGAGGCCAGGGCCGGGCGGCCGCCGGCGGCCAGCGCGCGGCGCCAGCGGTTGGCCGACATCCGGGTCACCCGGAACCGGGCCGCCACCTCGGCGTCGGTGGCGCCCTCCTCGATCCACTCTGCGGCCTCCAGCCGCACCTTCTCCCGCCGGGCGCACTCCTCGGCAGTGAGCCCGCCACCCTGGGCGTACCTCATGGGTACGGCATAGCGCGCGCCGCGCCGGCTGTCAGCAGACTACGGAACTCCCGCCATTAATGATCATTAGAGCGGCGGGGCCTGACCGCAACGGACCCCGCGGAATCCGCTGCGGCTGCTCGTGAGTCTCCGCAGGCCTCCAGCTCCGGCGACTCGGTGAGTGGTAGACGACGTCAGCGCGTCCCGGACAACCAATCCCCGGGGGCAGCTCGCCGGTGTGCACCAGTTCGTCGGCGACCGTCCGCAGCTTGCGGTTAGTCTTCATCGACATCTGCGCCAGGACTTGGAACGCCTGGTTGGCGGTGAGCTTGTGGCGGTCCATCAGGATGCCTTTGGCCTGGTCGATGATCCCCCGGTTCTCCAGCGCAGCCTGCAGGTTGGTGATCTCGTTCCGGGCGGCGTGGTAGGTGTGCAGGTTGCCGGCGGCGACCGCGGCGTAGGGGGCGAACCGTGTGGCCGCGGTCCGGCTGTCCTCGTCGAAGGCGTTCGGCCGGCGGGCGTAGATGTTCAGCGCGCCGGTGACGTCGTCGACGTCGATGGCCAGCGGCACGGACAGAGAGCTGAGGGCGCCGTGCTCGACGGCCCGGGGCATGTAGTCCGGCCAGCGCCCGTCGGTGCGGGTGTCGGCGACTTCGGTCAGCTCGCCGGTGCGGGCGGCGTGCAGGCACGGGCCGTGGTCGCGCTCGTACTGGGTCTCGTCGAGGTCGATGGCCAGCTGCCCGGTCGAGGCCACCGTCGTCGGCTGTCTCTCGACGAGCAGCGACACCGAGGACTCCGGGTTGCCGGGCATCACCGTCTTGGTCGAGTCGGCGATCAGCTGCAGCAACTCCTCCATCGACACCGTGCGCAGGGACTGCGACCCGAGGCGCTCGAGCGCCTGCACGGCGGGAGTGGGTGAGGAGGTCTGGTCACTGGCCACGGCGGGCCCCCGGTCTGTTCATACCGAAGGTGGTGACCTCGGCCGCGGCCCTCGATCTGGGGGCCGTGCATGAGACGCCGGCTGTGTGACGTGCCGACGTCGAGCGATCCGGCGTCATGGCTGACGCTACTCCCGTGGGCGGCCTTCCGGGCTCTGAGGTGTCCCTGAGTGGGCCGCTCTGGGACAGCCGGCCGGCTCGCCGCAAGGGCGGCTTCAGGGTCGATCCGTTATGAGGTTCTCCGCGGTGAGGACGTAGTCGTTCACAATCCAGTATCAACCGACTGCTAGCCCCCGCTGAGGCCTGGTCGGGCCAGTAGTTGCCTCGTGACAGCGATTGACCGTACGAAACTCCGAGGCAGAGTGTGATGCACGCCTCGCCTCGCTGACGACGCTCGCGAAGGCTGGGCAGGCCTCAAAGTGCAGCCGAGAGGACTGGATGCAGGGAGGTGCCTGATGAAGGCGATCGTCGTGACGGACCAGGCGGCGGGCACTGCCGGGATGACGCTGGTAGAGCGGCCAGAGCCGCCGGCAGCGATCAACGGCGTCGTCGTCGAGGTCCACGCGTCGGGATTCGTCCCGACCGAGTTGGCGTGGCCCTCGACCTGGACGGATCGCCGCGACCGTGACCGAACACCGTCAATCCCTGGGCACGAGCTGGCCGGAGTGGTCACCGCTCTCGGCTACGGCACGACGGGGCTGTCGGTGGGACAGCGGGTGTTCGGCCTCACGGACTGGCATCGCGACGGCACCCTTGCGGAGTACGTGGCCGTCGAGGCGCGCAACCTCGCGCCGCTGCCGGGCGACGTCGACTTCACGGCGGCCGCGAGCCTGCCGATCTCGGGGCTGACCGCGTGGCAGGGACTCTTCGAGCACGGCCGTCTCCGGGCGGGGCAGAGCGTGCTCGTGCACGGCGCGGCCGGCGCCGTCGGGGCGATGGTGACGCAGCTCGCGCGTGAGTTCGGGGCGTACGTCATCGGCACCGGGCGCGCCGCCGACCGTCAGAAGGCGCTCGACTTCGGCGCGCAGGAGTTCGTCGACCTCGACAACGACGCGCTGGAAGACGTCCACGGAGTCGATCTGGTCTTCGATGTCATAGGCGGCGACATCCAGCAGCGGTCCGCGGGTCTGGTTCGAGCCGGGGGAACGCTGGTGTCCGTCGTCGGACCGATCGACGCGCGGCCCGCCGACGGACTGGCGGTCGATTTCGTCGTCGAGTCCGATCGAGCCCAATTAGGTGAGGTCGTGCAGCGGCTGCGGGACGGACGACTACGGACGAACATCGGCAACGTCGCGACCCTCGACGATGCCGTCGCCGCCTTCAACCCGACCGCGCGACGCAAGGGGAAGACGATCATCAGCGTTCGTTCATGAGGACTCGGGGACAGGAACCGGTCCTGCCCTCCTCGTGGATCAGCGTCAGCCGCGTGGCCAGGGCGGTGAGGGACCGATTGGTTCGCCGCGGTATTGCGGCCTCCTCGCACACGTGCTTGTCGACGAGTCAGGCGACGTCGAGCTCGCCAGGTGCACCGATCGCACCTCAGCAACAAACTGGCCATCCCCCCAGGCTTCGCCGGTAGCGAGGACCCCGTGGAGGACACGACCGGACACCAGAGCTGCCGGCGCCGAGCACATGTGGGTGTGTAAGGGGTGAGCCAGGCACGGACAGTCCGCACACAGTCCGCAACACAGTCAATCAGGGCCCATCGCTACCGATCCTGCTCAACTGCATATGCCCAGCTCAAAGGCGATGTTCGTCGCTTGCCAACGTTGTCCGACGACCCGGGATTCGTTCCGCTTCAACGTGTAGGACGGGCTGCTTCCGCAGGTCAGCGACCTGCGGAGGCCCTCCGGTCTGTCGACGACGCCTGAAAACTGACCCCCTCGCGACGCTCGAAAACTGACCCCCTCCCGAGACCCTGACTCAAGCCGAGCCGGGGAGGGACGAGGTGTTGTCCGTGGAGGATTGGGCGGAGATCCGCCGGCTGCATCGGGCCGAGGGCATCCCGATCAAGCAGATCGCGCGGGTGCTGGGCGTCTCGCGGAACACCGTGCGGTCGGCACTGCGGGCCGATGGGCCACCGAGGTACGAGCGAGTCGAACGGGCGTCGATCGTCGACGAGGTCGAGCCGCGGATCCGAGAACTGCTGCAGGCGTTCCCCACGATGCCGGCCACGGTGATCGCCGAACGGATCGGCTGGACCCGGTCGATGACCGTGCTCAAGAAGCGGGTGGCCGAGCTGCGACCGGTCTATCTGCCGCCGGACCCGGCCTCCCGGACCGCGTACGTGGCCGGCGAGATCGCCCAGTTCGACCTGTGGTTTCCGCCGATCACGCTGCCGGTCGGCCATGGTCAGAGCCGCACCGCCAAGCAGCTGCCGGTGCTGACGATGGTCTGCGGATACTCCCGCTGGGCGGCCGGGGTGCTCATCCCCTCCCGCGCGGCGGAGGACCTGTTCACCGGCTGGTGGCAGTTGATCGATGCCCTCGGGGCGGTGCCGCGGGTGCTGGTCTGGGACGGCGAGGGCGCGGTCGGCCGCTGGCGCGGCGGCCGCAGCGAGCTCACCGCCGACTGCCAGGGTTTCCGCGGCACCCTGGCCACGAAGGTGCTGATCTGCCGGCCGGCCGATCCAGAAGCCAAGGGCCTGGTGGAGCGGCTGCACGACTACCTGGAGCGATCGTTTCTGCCGGGCAGGACGTTCACCGGCCCGGCCGACTTCAACGCCCAACTGGCCGCTTGGCTGGGGCTGGTGAACACCCGTCCCCGGCGGGCGCTGGGGTGCGCGCCGACCGAGCGGATCGCCGCCGATCTGGAGCGGATGCTGCCGCTGCCGCCGGTCGCTCCGGCCACCAGCTGGCGCACCAGCACGCGCCTGGCTCGGGACCACTACGTGCGCCTGGACGGCAACGACTACTCGGCCCATCCCGCGGTGATCGGCCGCCGGGTCGAGGTGCTCGCCGACCTGCAGCGAGTGCGGGTGCTCTGCGACGGCCGGGTGGTGGCCGACCACGAGCGGATCTGGGCCAAGCATCAGACGCTGTCGACCGACGAGCACGTCACCGCGGCAAAGGCGTTGCGCGCCGCCCGGGTCGGGCTGCTCCGCCCGGCCCCACCCAGCGAGGAAGTCGAGATCCGGCCGCTGAGCGATTACGACACCGCCCTCGGCCTCACCGACGGAGGCGTGGCATGAGCCGGGACCTCGACGCGGAGGTGGCGTTCCTGACCCGGGCGCTGAAGGCGCCCACCCTGCGGGAGGCGGTGCCGCGGCTGGCCGAACGGGCCCGCGAGCAGTGCTGGTCGCACGAGGAGTTCCTCATCGCCTGCCTGCAGCGAGAGGTCTCCGCCCGGGAGTCCCACGGCGGCGAGGGACGGATTCGCGCCGCCCGGTTCCCGGCCCGCAAGAGCCTGGAGGAGTTCGACTTCGACCACGCCCGCGGCCTCAAACGCGACCTCATCGCCCATCTGGGCACTCTGGACTTCGTCACCGCCAAGGAGAACGTGCTGCTGCTCGGCCCGCCCGGCACCGGCAAGACCCACCTGGCCACCGGCCTGGCCATCCGCGCCTGCCAGGCCGGCCACCGGGTCCTGTTCGCCACCGCCACCGAGTGGGTCACCCGGCTGGCCGAGGCCCACCACGCCGGCCGACTGCAAGACGAACTACGCCGACTCGGCCGCTACCCGCTGCTGGTGGTCGATGAAGTCGGCTACGTGCCCTTCGAGCCCGAGGCCGCCAACCTGTTCTTTCAGCTCGTCTCCAGCCGCTACGAGCGGGCATCGCTGCTCGTGACCAGCAACAAGCCCTTCGGCCGCTGGGGCGAGGTCTTCGGCGACGAGGTCGTCGCCGCCGCCATGATCGACCGGCTGGTTCACCACGCCGAGGTCATCTCCCTCAAGGGCGACAGCTACCGGCTCAAAGACCGAGACCTCGGCCGCTCCGCGGCCGCCACCGAAGACGCATGACCACGAGGGGGTCAACTTTCGGCCGTCGCTAGGGGGTCAACTTTCGACCGTCGTTGACACGGTCGACACCCGGTCAACAGGATCTCGCGCTCCAGGCCCTCGATGTTGCCGGTTGCACCCTCCGGGCGGCGCTGGGGCCCGGCCTCACGCGTGACAAGGAACGCTCGTCGCTCATGCGGAAAGCGGGCCCGGTAGGCCGTGGCCGCGTCGCAGCTGCGCTTCTGCAGTAGTCCGCGACGTCCCGGTCGAGCCCTCCTCGCCGCGCTCGCCCCTTGAGAGGCGCGTGACGATCAGGCGCTGTTCATGTCACACGGAAGTCACCTGCGGGGACCGCGGGGGCAACACGCGAGCCGTCTACTGCTGCCGAACAGCGACCACTGTCAGTAGACGAAAGGTGTGCCGTGGACGTCGGCAGCACTGCATTCATCCTCGCGGCCACCATGGCGGTCGCACTCATGGTCCCAGGCCTCGCGCTCTTCTACGGCGGCATGGTCGGGTCCCGCTCCATCCTCAACATGATCATGATGGTCTTCGGGGCCGTCGCGGTCGTCGGCGTCCTGTGGACCCTCTTCGGCTTCTCCGCGGTCTTCGGGAACAGCTACGGCGGCCTGGGTCTGCTGGGGAACGTCACCGAGTACCTCGGCCTCGGTGAGGTCGTCGCTGGTGACGAGGCGGCCGCCCTGCCGCCGGCCCTGGTCGCGGTGTTCCAGGCCCTGTTCGCCGTCATCACCACCGCACTCATCGCCGGCGCGGTGTCCGACCGCGTCCGCTTCGGCCCGTGGCTGCTGTTCACCGGGCTCTGGGCGGCGCTGGTCTACTTCCCGGTCGCCCACTGGGTGTTCGCCTTCGACTCCGCCGACGGGAGCGTCCAGGGCGGCTGGATCGCCAACACGCTGGGTGCGGTCGACTTCGCCGGCGGCACGGCCGTCCACATCAACGCGGGCGTCGCCGCCCTGGCTCTCGTGCTGGTGGTCGGCAAGCGCACCGGCTGGCCCCGGCAGGCACGGCCGAACAACCTGCCCTTCGTCGCCCTCGGCGCCGGCATCCTCTGGTTCGGGTGGTTCGGCTTCAACGGCGGATCCGCCCTGGCCGCGGGCAACAGCGCCTCGCTCGTCATGCTCACGACGTTCAACGCCACCTGCGCGGCGATCCTCGCCTGGCTCCTGGTCGAGCGGTTGCGCGACGGGCACGCCACCACCCTCGGCGGCATGTCCGGCGCCATCGCTGGACTCGTCGCCATCACCCCGGCCTGCGGCGCCGTCACGCCTCTGGGCGCCCTGGCCGTGGGCGCCATCGCCGGCGCGATCTGTCCGCTGGCCATCTCGCTGAAGTACCGCTTCGGCTACGACGACGCCCTGGACGTCGTCGGCGTCCACCTCGTCGGAGGCGTCGTGGGCACCCTGCTGGTCGGCCTGTTCGGTTCGCTCGAGGCGCCCAGCGGCAAGGCGGGCCTCTTCTACGGCGGCGGGTTCGGGCTCCTCGGCACGCAGGCCGTCGCCGTCGTGGCGGTGGTCGGTTACTCGTTCCTCGTCAGCCTGCTGATCGCCCTCGTCGTCAAGTACACGGTGGGTCTGCGGGTGTCGAAGGAGGGCGAGCTGACCGGTCTCGACCTCACCGAGCACGCCGAGGTCGCCTACGACCTCGAGGGCGGCGTGCACACCCCGGGCAGTGGCCCGACCCCCGAGGCCGTCATCGCCTCGGCCGAACGGCTGGTCGCCGGCTCGGCGGCGGCTCCCCGGACCGGGAGCGGCACGCCGGGCTGACGGCCCACCGACGACGGAGGCCGGTCCCGCACCGCGGGGCCGGCCTCCGGTACGTCCGGGATGGAGGGTCAGGCCAGGTGGCCGTAGGTCGTCACGCTGAGGAAGCGGACAGGCAGGTCGACGAGCTCGACCGGGCCGTGCGGGCCCTCGCCGTCGAAGACGAGGGAGTCGCCGGCCCGCATCTCGTACCGCGCCTCCCCGTGTCCGTAGACCAGGACGCCCTCCAGCACGTGCAGGAACTCCGTCCCCGGGTGCTGGAAGAGCGGGAAGACCTCGCTGGCCTCGGTGAGGGTGACCAGGAGCGGCTCCAGCCGCTTGTGCTCTCCCCGTAGCGACCCCAGCAGCTGGTAGAGGTGCCCGACGTTGCTGCCGCGACGGACGATCTGCGACCCGTGCCCGGCGGGCGTGAAGACGGCCTCCCGCTCGGCGTCGATGCCCCGGAACAGTGCGGTGACCGGCACCTCGAGCGCCTCGGCGAGACGGGCGAGGCTGGACAGGCTGCACGAGGTCTGCGCGTTCTCGATCTTCGACAGCATGGCCTTGCTCATGCCGGTCAGCCGGGCGAGCTCCGCCAACGAGATGCCCTGCGCGAGCCGGAACTCCCGCACCCGCAGCGCGATGACGTCCTCGAGATGACCACTCGGTGCGTCGTCGTGCGCACCGGGACCGGGGGAGACCTCCACCCGGCGAGCGTAGGTCGCGTGCGCTCGGCCGAACCGCCCGGCGACCAGAACGTAACGGACGAGTAACCCGAAGGGCGGTCCACCGCTCGTAGCTTTCGTTTCACACCAGTGGACGACTTCGCAGGAGGACCCATACCCGTCACCGGCACCCTCGGCCACGTCACCGGAGGCTCGCCGGGCCTGCCCAGCATGGAGGTGGAGGGGGTCCGCGCCCACATCGGGGACGTCTTCGCCAACCCGGCCCTCGACGGCTCGACGGCGGCCCGTCCTCCTCCGGGAGGGCGGGCCGCCGTCGTGTTCTGCGGGTGCCTGACCCGTGCGGCAGGAGGAAACAGGGATCTCTCCGGACGGTCATCCCGCGGTAACACCAAGACGGTTCACTGAGAGGCGACAGAGATTCACACCAGTGAACATCTCGCAGTCCTGGGAGGACCCGTGTCGCTCACCGCCACCCGCCCCGAGGCTCCGCCGGCGCCGGTCGAGCTGCCCTCCGGAGGCGAGCTGGCCCGCCGCGCCCACGCCGACGGCATCGAGTTCGTCATGGCGCTGTTCGTCGATCTGACCGGGAAGCCCTGCGCCAAGCTGGTCCCGGTCGAGGCGATCGAAGAGCTCGAGACCGAGGGTGTGGGCTTCGCCGGCCATGCGGTCGGCGCGATGGGGCAGGAGCCGAGGGACCCCGACCTCGTGGCGATCCCCGATCCGTCGTCCTACATGCCGGTGCCCTTCATCCGGCCCGGCCTGGCGATCGTGCACTGCGATCCGCACGTCGAGGGCCACCCCTGGCCCTACGCGCCCCGGGTGCTGCTCAAGGCGCAACTGGCCCGCGCGGCAGAGCTGGGCCTCGAGCTCAAGGTCGGCGCCGAGGTCGAGTACTTCCTCGTCGAGCGAGGCCCGGACGGTGCGCTGCGGCCGGCGGACCCGAAGGACACTGCGGCTCGGCCGTGCTACGACGCCCGCGGGCTGACCCGCATGTACGACCACCTGACCGAGGTGTCGAAGGCGATCAACTCGTTGGGGTGGGGCAACTACGCCAACGACCACGAGGACGGCAACGGCCAGTTCGAGCAGAACTTCGCCTACGCCGACGCCCTGACCACCGCCGACCGGGTGGTCACCCTCCGGTACCTGCTGTCGGTGCTCGCCGAGCAGCGCGGCATGACCGCGACGTTCATGGGCAAGCCGTTCACCGACCGGACCGGCAGCGGGCTGCACATGCACCTCTCGCTGTGGCGCGACGGCCAGCCGGCCTTCCCGGACGCCGCCGACCCCCGCGGCCTGGGCCTCTCACCCCTGGCCTACTCCTTCGTGGCCGGCCTGATCGAGCACGCCTGCGGACTGCAGGCGGTGCTCGCCCCGACGGTCAACGCCTACAAGCGCACCGGCGCGAGCTCCACCCGGTCCGGCGCCACCTGGTCCCCGCGCCAGGCGTCCTACGGCGGCAACGACCGCACCCACCTGCTGCGGGTGCCCGATGGCAACCGCGTCGAACTGCGCGGCGGCGACGGCTCGGCCAACCCCTACCTCGCCGCCGCGGCAGCACTGGCCGCGGGCCTCGACGGGGTGCGCCGCGGCCTGGACCCCGGCGACCCCGGCGCCACCACCAGCAGCCCGTTGCCGCCGACCCTGCTGCACGCCGTCGAGGCGCTGCAGGCCGACCCGGTGGTCGCCGCGGCCCTGGACGCGGCCGGACCCGGGGTCTGCGAGTACTTCGCCGGCCTCAAGCGCGAGGAGTTCTTCGAGTGGCACGGGCAGGTGACCCCCTGGGAGGTCGACCGCTACGTGACCGCCTTCTGACCCGACCGACCGACGAGAGGAACCGCCTGCGATGTGCGGGATCGTCGGGCTCCACCTGCGGGAGCCCTCCCTGTACCCCCGGCTCGGCGAGCTGCTGACCGGCATGCTCTGCCAGGTCACCGAGCGCGGTCCGGACTCCGCCGGCGTCGCCGTCTACGGCGACCCGCGGTGGTCGCCGCCCGGCGAGGCGTCGGTCTCGCTGCTCGCCGGCGCCCGCACGGCCGACGACGTCGCCGGCGCCGTCCGCGCCCTCCTGCCCGAGGCGGAGATCGTGGACGCCGGCCAGACGCTGGTCGTCCACGCCGCCACCGACCCCGGCGCCCTCGCCGCCGCCGTCCGCGACGCCGTCCCCGGTGCCGTGGTGATCGGCGTGGGGGAGGAGGTCGCCGTCCTCAAGGGTGTCGGGCACCCGCAGTCCCTGGCCGCCGAGTTCGGCCTGCCGGCCGCGCAGGGCTGGCAGGGCGTGGCCCACACCCGGATGGCCACCGAGTCGGCGGTCACCCCCGCGCACTGCCACCCGTTCTCCGTCGGGACCGACCAGTGCCTGGTGCACAACGGCTCCTTTGCCAACCACGCCACCATCCGCCGCGAGCTGCGGGCCGCGGGCGCCGTCTTCGACAGCGACAACGACTCCGAGGTCGGCGCCCGATTCATCGCCGCCCAGCTGGCCGCCGGCTATGACGTGGAGAAGTCGCTGAAGCTGCTGTGCGAGCGCTTCGACGGCTTCTACACGCTGCTGGTCAGCACCCGCGACAGCTTCGCCGTCGTCCGCGACGCCATCGCCTGCAAGCCCGCCGTCGTCGCCGAGACCCCGCAGTGGGTGGCCATGGCGTCGGAGTACCGCGCCCTGGCCGGCCTGCCCGGCGTCGAGTCCGCCCGCATCTTCGAGCCCGAGCCGGAAGAGGTCTACGCATGGCAGCGCTGAGCACGTCCGACAGCACCGTGGACACCGCGGTCGAGCCCGCCGTCGTCGACCTGTCCCTCACCGGCGTGCGCGAGCTCAACGCGGCCCTGCACGCGCCGGACGTCGCGGACAAGGCGTCCGCGTGGCGGGTCACCTCACCCGCCGGGCGGCACAGCATCGCCGTCGGGCTCGACGCGGAGGTCGACGTCCGCATCGAGGGACACGTCGGCTACTACTGCGCCGGCATGAACCAGCTCGCGACGGTGACCGTCGAGGGCAACGCCGGCGTCGGGGTCGCCGAGAACATGATGAGCGGCACGGTGCGGGTCCGCGGCAACGCCTCCCAGTCGGCCGGGGCGACGGCGCACGGCGGGCTGCTCGTCATCGAGGGGTCGGCGTCGGCCCGCTGCGGCATCTCGATGAAGGGCGTGGACATCGTCGTCGGCGGTGACGTGGGGCACATGAGTGCCTTCATGGGGCAGGCGGGGCGGCTGGTCGTGTGCGGCGACGCCGGCGACGCCCTCGGCGATTCCCTCTACGAGGCCCGGATCTACGTCGCCGGTTCCGTGCAGAGCCTCGGCGCGGACTGTGTGGAGAAGGAGGTGGGACCCGAGCACCTCGCCGAGCTCGCCGGTCTGCTCGACGCCGCCGGCATCGATGCCCACCCGACCGCCTTCCGCCGCTACGGCTCGGCCCGCCGGCTCTACAACTTCCACGTCGACAACGCCTCGGCGTACTGAGGGGATCCCCATGCTCCGCGAGTCCGCGACCTTCGACCGGGCCACCATCGCCGAGATCCAGCGCGCTGCCGAGACCGGCATCTACGACATCCGCGGCGGCGGCGCCAAGCGCCGTGTCCCGCACTTCGACGACCTGCTCTTCCTCGGCGCGAGCATGTCCCGATATCCGCTCGAGGGTTACCGCGAGCGCTGCGACACCGACGTGGTCCTCGGCGACCGCCACGCCACCTACCCGCTGCACCTGTCCACTCCGGTCACCATCGCCGGCATGAGCTTCGGCGCCCTGTCAGGCCGCGCGAAGGAGGCCCTGGGCCGCGGGGCCAGCGAGGTGGGCACGAGCACCACCACCGGCGACGGCGGCATGACGCCCGAGGAGCGCGGACAGTCCAAGCACCTCGTCTACCAGTACCTGCCCTCCCGCTACGGCATGAACCCCGACCACCTGCGGGCAGCCGACGCCATCGAGGTCGTCCTCGGTCAGGGCGCCAAGCCCGGCGGCGGCGGGATGCTCCTCGGCCAGAAGATCACCGAGCGGGTGGCCGGGATGCGCACCCTGCCCATGGGCGTCGACCAGCGCAGCGCCTGCCGCCACCCCGACTGGACCGGTCCCGACGACCTGGAGATCAAGATCGGCGAGCTCCGGGAGATCACCGACTGGGAGAAGCCGATCTACGTCAAGATCGGCGCCAGCCGCACCTACTACGACGTGAAGCTCGCGGCCAAGGCCGGTGCCGACGTCATCGTGCTCGACGGCATGCAGGGCGGCACCGCCGCGACGCAGGACGTCTTCATCGAGCACGTCGGCATCCCGACGCTGGCGGCGCTGCCGCAGGCGGTGCAGGCGCTGCAGGAGGAGGGGCTGCACCGGCAGGTGCAGCTGGTCGTGTCGGGCGGGATCCGCAACGGCGCCGACGTCGCCAAGTGCATGGCGTTGGGCGCCGACGCCGTCGCGATCGGGACCGCGGCGCTGGTCGCGCTGGGCGACAACGCCCCGCACCTCGACGAGGAGTACCGGGCGCTGGGCTCGGCGGCCGGCTTCTACGACGACTGGCAGGCCGGCCGCGACCCGGCGGGCATCACCACACAGGACGATGAGCTGGCAGCCCGCCTCGACCCGGTCGCCGGCGGCCGGCGGCTGGCCAACCTCATCCGCGTGATGACGATGGAGGCCCAGGTCATCGCCCGTGCCTGCGGCAAGGCGCATCTGCACTCCCTGGAGCCCGAGGACCTGGTGGCACTCACCATCGAGGCCGCCGCGATGGCTCGGGTGCCGCTGGCGGGCACGTCATGGATCCCCGGGCAGGGCGGGCTGTGAGGGTCGACGTCGCCGTCGTCGGCGCCGGCCTCATGGGGTCGGCGGCGGCGTGGCAGCTGGCCCGGCGCGGGGTCTCCGTGGCGCTGGTCGAGGCGTTCGACGCCGGTCACGTGCACGGCAGCTCGCACGGCACCTCCCGCATCGTGCGCCGGGCCTACGCCGACCCGTTCTGGGTCCGGCTGACCGGCCGCGCGTACGACGCCTGGGCCGATGCCGAGGACGACACGGGGACTGCCCTGCTGCGCACCACCGGCGGGCTCGACACCGGACCGCGCAGGGACCCGGCAGGGCTGGCGCGGCTGATGGCCGCCGAGGGCGTGCCGCACGAGCTGCTCGGCGCGGCCGAGGCCGGGGCTCGGTGGCCGGGGATGCGTTTCGAGGGACCGGTGCTGTTCCACCCCGAAGGTGCGGTGCTCGACGCCGACGCCGCGGTGGCCGCCTGGGTGCAGCGGCTGCGCGAGCTCGGCGGCACCGTCCTCGAGCGCACCCGCGTGCTCGCCGTCGAACCGGACGGGGACGGCGCACGGGTGGTCACCGACGGGCCGGAGCTGATGGCGGGCAGCGTCGTCGTCGCGGCCGGTCCGTGGCTGCCCGAGCTGCGGCTCGGCCTCCCGCTGCCGCCGCTCGCCGTGACGCAGCAGCAGGTCTTCCACTTCCGGCAGCGCGACCCCGCCGCTGCCTGGCCGACCTTCGTGCACAAGGGCGACCTGCAGCTGTTCGGCCTGCCCTCCGGCGCCGACGGCGGACCGCGCCCGGCGGTGAAGGTCGCTCAGCACGACGGCGGCCGGCCGACGACGGCATCCACCCGCGACGGCGTCATCGACCCGGCCTCGCGCGAGCGGGTGGCCGCCTTCGTGCGGGAGTGGCTGCCCGGCCTCGACCCGGAACCGGTCGCCCAGGGCAGCTGCCTCTACACCGTCACCCCGGACGAGGACTTCGTCCTCGACCGGGTCGGCCCCGTCGTGGTCGCCTCTCCGTGCTCCGGGCACGGCGCCAAGTTCGCGGCCCTGGTCGGCAGGATGGCCGCCGACCTCGCCCTCGGCGCGGCAGAGGCGGAACCGAGGTTCGCCCTGAGCCGGGTGGGCTCTCTGGTCTGACGTAGAGCTCCCCGTCGACCCGTAGGACGTTCGGCGACGTCGCGCAGAGGATCCGGCAGAACTGCCCGCGAGCGGTACCGGAGGGAAGCGGACGAGCGGCCTCAGTGCCGCTGTGAGGGCGGTCCCGCTGGTGCCGCCGCGGTGCTGAAACACGCGCGAGCGCGTGGACGTCGGTCACCACCCAGTCAACGAGACTCCCGACTCGTCCAGTCCTCCGCCGTGGACCGTCAACCAAGAAGGGGCAGCTCAGCCGCGGGTCTCCACCGCAGCAAGCTACTGTCAGCTCGGGTGTCACGCCGCGGGAGGCGGTGGCGGCAGCCTCCCTCGCCGTGCCGAGTGCCGGACGAGGTCCTCGTCCGGCACTCGGCACGCCCGTCGGCCGTGCGCCCCGCGACTACCCGTTCGACCTGGTCGGGGGGATCAGCGGGTCAGGCACGGAGCCGGTCGCCCGCCCGGCGCTGCCCGCCTCCGACGCCGGCGTGTCGGAGACGACCGTCTCGGCGATCGTCTGGGGGTCGGCCGTCCCGACGCCGATCGGGCTGCCGCCGATCCCGACGCCGGTCGTCCCCGCCCCGGCCGTCCCCGCGCTGGTGCCCTGACCGCTCGATCCCCGGCCGCCGGAGCCCTGACCACCGGAGCCCTGCCCGGTGAGCTGGTCGATGCCGTCCCGGAGAGGCGCGGGAGCGGCGTCCCTGACCTTCCCCACGGTCTGCTGGACCTCCGGTCGCCGCAGGAAGCTCTGCGCCGCCTGCACGATCTGCTGGTAGCGATCGCGCCCGGCGCGCGCACCGAGCACGTACCCGACCCCCAGGCCGATCCCCAACGTCACCTTGCCCATGGCTCTCCTCCAGTCGTCCACACGTCCCGGCGACCACCTCGGGCACCGCTGCGCCCGCGCTACCCAGCGGCGGGCGCGCCAACCCGCGTGCGCCGGCAAGGACCTCGGAAGCGTCCTCCAGAACGCGTCCCCGGTGCGCCAGGGCCTCTCCTGCAGGGTCAGGGTGTTCCCGTCGGGGTCGGCGAACCCGGCGTACTCGACGCCGCCACCGACGTCCGCCAGCTCGCCCACGCCGACGCCGCGCCCACCAGCTCGGCGCGGGCCCGCTCGATGTCGGCGACGACCGGGTGCAGCGCCTCGACCGACCCCGGCGGCGCGTCGTCGTACGCCGGCAGGCCGGTGCCCAGGCCGATCGAGCACGCCGAGCCGGGCGGGGTCAGCTGCACCACCCGCACGCCCTCGGCGGGCCGGACGTCGACGTCCTCGACGAACCCCAGCCGGTCGACGGAGAAGGCCTTCGCGCGGTCGACGTCGGTGACCGGGATCGGCACCAGCTCGAGCTCCATCTCCACCGGACGACGGTCAGCCGGCGGAAGCGGCGGACTGCTCGACCCACCGGCGCCGGGCGTCCTCCAGGGCCGCGATCGCCTGGGCCTTGCGCTCCCAGCCGCGGGTCTCGGCCGACTTGTCCGGCGCCAGTGCCTCGTAGATCTCGAAGAAGTGCCAGATCTCGGCGATCTGGTGCATGGGCACGTCCTCGAGCTCCTGCAGGTGCAGCTGCCGAGGGTCCGTCGCCGGTACGCACAGCAGCTTGGCGTCGGGGCCCCGGGTGTCGTCCACCCAGAACACCGCGATGACCCGCGCGCGCACCACGCAGCCCGGGAAGGTCGGCTCGGCGAGCAGGAGCAGCGCGTCGATCGGGTCGCCGTCCTCGGCGAGGGTGTCGGGGACGAACCCGTAGTCGCCGGGGTAGCCGGTGGCGGTGAACAGCATCCGGTCCAGCCGGATCCGGCCGAGCCGGTGGTCGTACTCGTACCTGTTCCGCGAGCCCTTGGGGACCTCGACGACCACGTCGACCAGCACGGGCACTCCTCCTCAGGCCGTGGGACCCGGTGCCCGGACGGGTCGGGCGCCGACGGCGTCGGGAACCGGGTCCGGAACCGCCAGGCGACCCTGACCCAGTGCCCCCCGCGCGTCAACTCGTGCCGCCGCCGAATCCCCGGGGCGTCCTCCCGGACGGGAGGGGACGGCGCAGACGCCGTGCTGCGGCACCATGCAGGGGACGGCGTTCGCCCGTGAGCCGGGGAGGCAGGCATGGTGCTGGAGCTGCGGCGGCCGATCGTGCAGGCGCCGATGGCCGGCGGTCCCTCGACGCCGGAGCTGGCCGCGGCGGTGTCGGAGGCCGGCGGGCTCGGGTTCCTCGGGGCCGGCTACAAGAGCCCGTCGGCGGTGGCCGAGGAGGTGCGCGCCGTCCGGGCCCTGACCGGCGAGCGGTTCGGCGTCAACGTCTTCGTCCCGGGACCGCCCGGGGACGACGAGGCCGTCCGCCGGTACGCCCACGAGCTGCGGGCCGACGCCGAGCGGTGGGGCGTGGAGCTGGGGGAGCCCCGCGCCGACGACGACGCCTGGGAGGCGAAGGTCGACCTGCTGGTCGAGGAGCGGGTGGCGGTGGTCTCGTTCACCTTCGGCCTGCCCCGGCCCGACATGGTCGCCGCGCTGCACGACGCCGGCGCCACGGTGCTGGTCACGGTCACCACGCCGCAGGAGGCGGTGGCCGCCCGCGACGGGGGTGCCGACGCGCTGACCGTGCAGGGCGTCGAGGCCGGCGGGCACCGCGGCGACTTCGGCGACGCCGACGGGGTGGGGGAGTACGGGCTGCTCACGCTGCTCCGCCTGGTCGACCGGGCCGTGGACCTCCCGCTGGTCGCCGCCGGCGGGCTCGTGGACGGCCCCTCGGTGGCCGCGGTGCTCGTGGCCGGCGCGGAGGCGGCCCAGCTGGGCACGGCGTTCCTGTGCTGCCCCGAGGCGGGCACCAGCCCGGCGCACCGGCAGGCGCTCACCACGTACGAGGCGACGGCGCTGACCCGGGCCTTCAGCGGCCGGCGCGCCCGCGGGCTGGTCAACCGCTTCCTCGCCGAGCACACCGCCGGTGCCCCGGCGGCCTATCCGCAGGTGCACCACCTGACGACGCCGCTGCGTGCCGCCGCGAGGAAGGCCGGGGACCCCGACGGCGTCAACCTGTGGGCCGGACAGGGGCACCCGCTGGTCGAGGCCCTGCCCGCCGGGGAGCTCGTCCGTCGGCTCGCCGACGACGCCCGGGCCGCACTCGCCAGCCGGGCGACCTGGCCGACGGGTCCCTGACCGCGGTCCCGGAGGACGGCGCGGCTGGACACGCCCCACCCGGAACTGGCGCTCCCCCGAGGCCATCGGCACTGTCGGCCGCACGGGCCGGCGCCTAGCGTCCGATCATGGCCAGGAAGCCGTTCACGTGCCGGCTCGGCCTGCACGCCTGGGTGGAGGCCCACCCGGTCGAGGAACGGCCGCAGGGGCCGGAACGGGCGCGGGTCTGTCGGCGCTGCGGACGGCGTCGCGGCGGGGACATCGGTGGCCTGCCGCCCGCCGTCGTCAGCTGATCAGGTGCCGCAGAAGGTCGTGTAGGAGCCGAAGGTCTCCGGCGCCGGGGCGGCGTGGCGCTCCAGGCCCGGCCGCTCGTCGAAGGGCCGCGACACCGCCTCGAGCAGCCGCTCCAGCGGTGCCAGGTCGCCGTCGGTCGCGGCCTGCAGCGCCTCCTCGACCAGGTGGTTGCGGGGGACGTAGACGGGGTTGACCCGGTCCATCGCGTCGGCGTCGGGCGCCAGCGCCCGCCACCGCTCCAGCCAGCCGTCGATGCCCGCGAGGTCCAGGAACAGCTCCCGCGTCGGCTCGGCCGCCCCCCGCGCCGCACCCGACAGCGACCGGTGGAACGACGTGAGGTCCACGTGGTCGGCGGCCAGCAGCTTCAGCAGGTCGTTCATCAGGCCCGTCGCCACCGACTCCTCCAGCCCCTCCGGCAGGCCCAGCTTGTGCCGCATGCCGGCCGACCAGGCCGCGTTGTACGCCGGGCGGAACCCGCCCAGCGCCCCGACCGCGAGTTCGATCGCCTTCTCCTGCTCGTCGGCGAGCAGCGGCAGCAGCGTCTCGGCGAACCGGGCGAGGTTCCACTCCATGACGATCGGCTGGTTGCCGTAGGCGTAGCGCCCGCCGTGGTCGATGGAGCTGTAGACCGTCGCCGGGTCGAACGCGTCGAGGAACGCGCAGGGCCCGTAGTCGATCGTCTCGCCGGAGATCGTCGTGTTGTCGGTGTTCATCACCCCGTGCACGAACCCGACGAGCATCCACCGCGCCACCAGCGACGCCTGCGCCGCGACCACCGCCTCGAACAGCGCGAGGTACCGCTCGTCGGCGTCGGCCGCGGCCGGGTGGTGCCGGGCGATCGCGACGTCGGCCAGGCGGCGCAGCAGGTCGACGTCGCCCGTGGCCCGCGCGTACTGGAAGCTCCCCACCCGCAGGTGGCTGCTCGCCACCCGCGCCAGGACGGCGCCCGGCAGCAGCGTCTCGCGGCGGATCGGCCGGCCCGTCGCGACGACGGCCAGCGACCGCGTCGTCGGGATGCCGAGGGCGTGCATCGCCTCGCTGACGACGTACTCGCGCAGCATCGGGCCCACCGCGGCCAGGCCGTCGGCGCCGCCGCGGGCGAACGGCGTCCGCCCGGACCCCTTCAGGTGCAGGTCGCGCAGCCGGCCCCCGGTGTCGGTCAGCTCGCCCAGCAGCAGCGCGCGGCCGTCGCCGAGCCGCGGCACGAAGCCGCCGAACTGGTGCCCGGCGTAGGCCTGCGCCACCGGGGCGGCGCCCTCGGGCACGACCGTGCCGGTCAGCAGGCCGACGCCCTCGGCGCTGCGGAGCCACGCGGGGTCGAGGCCGAGCTCGGCGGCCAGCGGCTCGTTGAGCACGAGCAGCCGCGGGTCGGGCGCGTCGGCCGCCTGCCACGGGACCGCCATCTCCGGCAGGTCCCGAGCGAAGCGGGACTCGAGACGGACGGTCGACGGCGGCGCGACGCTCATCTTTCCCAGGCTACGACGGGCGGGCCGCCGCGGCCCCGGTGGTCTCGACGTCTGCCCGGCAGGGACCGACGGCGGCCGCGTGCTTGCACCGCCTGACCTGGGGTAACGCCGGACGCAGCACGGACCACCACCCCGCAACGGAGGAGGAACAGTGACCACCAAGGTCGAGAAGTCGATCCAGGTCGACGTCCCGGTGACCACGGCCTACAACCAGTGGACCCAGTTCGAGGACTTTCCCCACTTCATGGGCGGGGTGAAGGAGGTCCGCCAGCTCGGCGACGACCGCATGCACTGGGTCGCCGAGATCGGCGGCGTCAAGCGGGAGTGGGACGCCGCCGTCCTGGAGCAGGTGCCCGACCAGAAGGTCGCCTGGGCCGCCACGAGCGGCGCGACCAACGCCGGTGCGGTCCGCTTCCAGCCCGCCGGGCCGAACTCGACGATCGTCTACCTGGAGCTCGAGTACGAGCCCGAGGGCCTCGTGGAGCAGGTGGGCGACAAGCTCGGCATCGTCGGGCGGCAGGCCGAGTCCGACCTCGAGCGGTTCAAGCGGCTCATCGAGGACCAGGGGTACGCCAGCGGCGCGTGGCGCGGCTCGGTCAACGAGCACCTCGACGTCGGCACGCCGACCACGGGTGACGCCTACGGCTCGCACGGCGACAAGGGCAAGGCCGGCGTCTCGGGCAAGGCGGTCGCCGCCGGCGTCGCGGCCGTGGCCGGTGTCGCGGCGGCCGCGGCCGCGGCCACGTCGGGCAGCAGGGAGCAGGAGACCCGGCCGGTCGAGCAGCCGGAGGGTGTCGTCCAGCCGCAGGAGGTGACGGTCGTGGAGCAGCCGCCGCCGGACGCGGTGGTGCGCGACGACGTGCTGGTCCCGGAGTCCGACCCCGAGGGGTACACCGCCACGAGCTCCACCGAGGGCGTCGAGCGGGGGGTGCGCCCCGACGGCGACGACCCGATGATCGGCGGCGGCAGCCGCTGACCCGCGCGGTCGGTGGGGGAGACGACGTCTCCTCCACCGACCGGCGTCCGGGGGAGCGGGAGCTCAGCCGAGCACGAGGGAGAGGGTCAGCGTCGCGGTCCCGTCCCCGTGCTCGAGGAAGACGCCGTCGCCCCGGGCCGTCCGGTAGTCGCCGGACCCACCGGTGACCGCCAGGGTCTTCTCCGGCGGCGGCGCGTTCTCGAACGCGTAGGCGACGGTCCCCTCGCCGTCCAGCGTCGCCACCGCGGTGCAGTTCGAGAGCCCGGAGGGGTCGACCACCACGCAGCTGCCGACCTCGTGGCCGACGTCGGCGCCGTTCCGCTGCAGCCGGTCGGAGAACACGATGACGTCCGCGGCGGAGGGGCCCGGCTCGCCGAGGTCGGTATAGCTGAACGGGCTCGTGACGACGTGGAACTCGAGGACCACCTCGCGGACGTCGCCGTCCCCGCCGCCGCCCGGGTCGGCGCCGGCCACGGCTCCGGACACCAGCAGGGCCGAGGCGACGACGGCGGTGCCCACCACCGCGACTCGGGCGGTGCGTCGTGGGGTCATGGTGGCCTCCTGGAGGGGTTCGGGCGGGTCGGGTCCGACCACACGGGCGCCCGACCCTGCGCCGACCGGGCGGCCGAGGACAGGGCCCACGGCCTCTGGCGTCCCGCCGGCCCGAGGACGTCCCAGCGGTGGCGGCCCGCCGTCGGCTGGGGCAGCGTCGGCCGTGTCGCCCGCCGTCCCGCCAGCGTGGCGCACGTGACCGTCGAGGACAGGAGCACCGTCGTGGAGCACCGCACGCTCGGCCGCAGCGGCTGCGCGGTCTCGTCCCTGTGCCTGGGCACCATGACCTTCGGCGCCGAGACCGACGAGGCCGGCGCGCACGAGCAGCTCGACGTCTTCGTCGAGGCCGGCGGCACGCTGGTCGACACCGCCGACGTCTACTCGGCCGGCGTCGCGGAGGAGATGGTCGGGCGCTGGCTCGCCTCCCGGCCGGCCGACGTCCGCGACCGCGTCGTCCTCGCCACCAAGGGCCGGATGCCGATGGGCGCCGAGCCCAACGCCGTCGGCAACTCCCGCCGGCACCTGCGCCGCGCGCTGGAGGACTCGCTGCGCCGGCTCGGCGTCGAGCACGTCGACCTCTACCAGCTGCACGCCTGGGACCCGCACACCCCGCTCGAGGAGACGCTGCGCTTCCTCGACGACGCGGTGCACGCGGGGCAGATCGCCTACCCGGGCCTGTCGAACTTCCTCGGCTGGCAGGTGCAGAAGGCCGTCGACCTCGCCGAGCGCGAGCACCTGGCCGTGCCGGTCACGCTGCAGCCCTCCTACAGCCTGCTGGTGCGGCAGATCGAGTTCGAGATCGTCCCCGCCTGCCTGCACAACGGCCTGGGGCTGCTGCCCTGGGGACCGCTGGCCGGCGGCTGGCTGTCAGGCAAGTACACCCGCGACCAGCGGCCCGAGGGCGCCACCCGGCTCGGTGAGGACCCCGGCCGCGGCATGGAGGCCTACGACCGGGTCGGCGGGCGGGCGCGCACGTGGGACGTGCTGGAGGCCGTGCAGGACGTCGCCGAGGCGCGCGGGGCGTCGATGGCGCAGGTCGCGCTCGCCTGGCTCGCCGCCCGGCCCGCGGTGACCTCGGTGATCCTCGGCGCCCGGACGACGGAGCAGCTGCGGGGCAACCTGGGTGCCGTCGACCTCGTCCTGGACGACGCCGAGACCGCCCGCCTCGACGCCGTCAGCGAGCCCGGTGCCGCCGACTACCCCTACGGCGACGTCGGCACCGAGCAGCGCAGCCGGGACCTGTCCGGCGCCTGACGCCGGAGCGGCCGGGTCCCGGCGGGACCCGGCCGCTCCGCCGTGGTGTCGCAGCGCGTCGTGCCGCTACGCGCGACCGGTGGCCCGGCCGACCGCCTGCACGATCTGCTCGTACCGCGGCCGCCCGGCCTGCGCGCCGAGGACGTAGCCGGTGCCCATGCCCAGCCCCAGCGAGGTCAGCCGGGCCGCCCGCTTGGCGCGCTTCTCCACCCGGTGCGCGCTCCTGGCCACCGCCTTGGGGACCTCCTCGACCCGGCGCTCGGCCTGCATCGCCGCCCGCAGACCCGACTGCCCGAGCTCCGCGGCGGCCTCGGCCGCCTTGGACGCGGCGGTGACCGCGAGCACGGAGCCCGCGTCCAGCGCCCGGTTGGCACTCTGCGCGCCGGCGTCCACGCCGCGTCGCAGGGCCGACCCCGTCGTCGCCAGCAGCGGACCGGCCGCGGTGGCGGCCTCCGCCGCCCGGGCGCGGGCGGTCGACGACGCCGACGTCAGCAGCGGAGCGGCTGCCGCGGCCGCCGCGGCGGCACGTGCTCGCACGACCGGACCGGCGGCGGCGGCCCGCTGCGCGGCGATGACCGTTGCGCGGCCGACCTGCTCCGCGCCGGTCCGCGACACCGTCCCCAGCCGGCCGGCCGTCGTGCCCGCGAGGGGCGCGACCGACGCCGAGAGCCGCTGCGTGCCCGCCCGCGACGCCGTCGCCACGCGCGCGGCCGTCGTGCTCGCGAGGGGCGCGACCGACGCCGACAGGTGCTGCAGGCGCGCCCGGCCGGCCGCCGGGACGGCGACCGCCCGGCGCGCCGTCCTCCGCTGGGTCCGCCGCGCCTGCTGCGCCGCGCGCGCGGCGCCCCGGCCCGCCCGGCGGGACGCCCGCCGCGCCGGCCGCGATCCCCGCCGCGCCGGTCGCCGGCCGCGGCGGACCGTGGAGAAGACCACCGCCCCGACGCCCAGCAGCGCGGCCACCGCGCCGCCGACCTGCGCCGCCCGCGCGGCCGCGCTCGTCGGCGGCTGCTCGGCCAGTCCGAAGTCGGAGTCACCGGGCTGCGCCACCGGCGGCGGGGGCGTGTCCGGCACCGCCTCCGGGTCGCGCGGCGCGACCTCCGGCTCGGCCTCGGCGGCCGGCAGCACGCTCTCCGAGGCCTCCGTCGAGTACTGGATGCCGTAGTGGAGGTAGAGCTGGGCCTCCTGGTCGGTGGTCAGCTCGCGGCTCTCGCCGAACCGCGGGGCCGCGACGACGGCGGTGCGCTCGACCACCACGCGCACCCGGCCGTCGACCTCGCTCGCGTCGAGCAGCGGGACGACGACCGTCTCGCCGTCCACGGTGGCGTAGAGCCACTCCGGCGAGCCGGTCTCGTCGTCGGCCAGCAGGTGCGTGATCGCGCCGATCTCGGCGTCGTCGCGGCCGACCACCGTCATGCCGACCCAGTTCCGGACCGAGTCCCGGTCGGGCAGTGCCATGGCCGTTCTCCCCTGTTCGCGCAGGCGGAGCCCTGGTGGCCCGCCCCTCTCGAGGCCGCCGTACCCCGGTCTCCTCCGCCCAACCGGACGTCGGTCCCGGCCCCGGCGGCGGAAAGCAGCAGCTCACCGGCGCGGTCCTCCGGGCCTGCGGGACGGCTGCTCGCGTTGACGTGCCGGTGCGGGGAGACCACGCTGCGGCGATGAGCGTCGTCCCGTTGCCGACCGCGGGCCGGTGGACCTGGGAGAGCGCCCGCGGCCGCACCCGGGCCGTCCGCGTCTCGCCGCACGCCGAGACCGGCCTGCTCGCCCTCAGTCTCTGGCGGGACGACCGGTGCGTGGGCAGCGTGCACCTCACACCCGAGGAGGCGGCCTCCCTGGTCGGGCGGCTGTCGGAGGCCCTGGCCGGCCTGGCCGTGCCCCCGGCTCCCGCCCCGGCCGAGGTCCACCCGGTACCCGCCGTCGAGGACCGGCTCGCGTCCCTGGAGCGGCGGCTCCGCGCGCTGGAGGAGGGGACCCCGCCGGCCTGACCGATGAGTCCCGGCCACGCGCCTGGTCCATCCTGCGACGGGACAGGACGGGGAGGGACGACGTGACGACGGACGACGGGATCCGCAAGGCGACGGCGGCCGAGCGGCGCGCGCAGGTGGCGATGTACTCCTCGCTGAGCGACGGGCAGTGGGACGCGCCGAGCCTGTGCGCGGGGTGGCGGGTGCGGGAGGTGCTCGCGCACACGACGATGCCCTTCCGCTACTCGACCGGCCGGGTGCTGCTCGGGCTGGTGCGAGCCCGGGGGAGCTTCGACCGGTTCGCCGACCGCGCCGCCCGTCGTGACGCCGCCGGCACGAGCCCGGAGGGGCTGGTCGCCGCGCTGCGCGACAACGTGGACACCGCGTGGTCCCCGCCAGGCGGCGGCCCGCTCGGTGCGCTGTCGCACGACGTCATCCACGGTCTCGACGTCTCGGTCGCGCTCGGTCTCGACGACCGGTACGCCGCTCCGGAGCGGTGCGCCCTGGTGCTCTCCGGCCTGCGCCCGAAGCAGCTGCGGCTGTTCGGCGTCGACCTGGACGGCGTCCGGCTGCGGGCCACCGACGCCGACTGGTCCTACGGCGACGGAGAGGTCGTCGAGGGCCGGGCGCAGGACCTGCTGGTCGCGGTCTGCGGCCGCCGGCAGCCCGCCGGGCGGCTGACCGGTCCGGCGGCCGGACGGCTGGCCGCCGGCTCCCCGGGCTGACCGTCAGCCGCGCGCCGCCTCCTGCACCTCGCGCAGCGAGGGGTTGGTCAGGTACCGCCCACCGACCACGACGGTGGGGGAGACCTCCCAGCCCTCCGGGTGGTGGGCGCGGACGGCGGCGGCGGCCTCCGGGTCGTCGGCGAAGCGCACCGAGCGGTGGGGGAAGCGGGTCAGCGCCATCTTCGCCCGCAGCTTCGCCGAGTAGGGGCAGCCCGGCTTGTAGTACACGGTGACGGCCTGGTCGGTCACGGCGGTCCTCCCTCGGGTCCTGCGGTCGGCACGGTCCCAGGACGGCCGGTCGTGGGCAAGCGGGTCGCGCGGGGAGCAGGCAGGCTGGGCAGGTGAGCTGGCTGGTCACCGGGGGAGCCGGGTACGTCGGGGCGCACGTCGTGCACGCGATGGTGGCGGCCGGGGAGGACGTCGTCGTCCTCGACGACCTGTCCACCGGCGACGCCGGGCGGCTGGCCGGCCTCCCGCAGGTGCGGCTCGAGGTCGGCTCGGTCCGCGACCGCGGCATGGTCCGCCGGGTGCTGCGCGAGAACGGCGTCGCCGGCGTCGTCCACCTCGCCGGCCGCAAGCAGGTGGCCGAGTCGGTCGCCGACCCGCTGCGCTACTGGGCCGAGAACGTCGAGGGGCTCGTCGCGCTGCTCGAGGGCTGCCGGGCCAAGGGCGTCACCCGCTTCGTGTTCTCCTCCAGCGCCGCGGTGTACGGCATGCCCGACGCCGACCGGGTTGCCGAGGACACCGCCTGCTGCCCGCTGTCCCCGTACGGCCGCACCAAGCTCGCCGGGGAGGACGTGCTCCGCGACTGCGCCGTCTGGGGCCTGACCGCGACCAGCCTGCGCTACTTCAACGTCGCCGGCGCCGCCGCCCCCGAGCTCGGCGACCGGGGGACGGCGAACCTGGTGCCGCTGGTCTTCGAGGCCCTCGACGCCGGCCGGCCGCCGCTGCTGTTCGGCGACGACCACCCGACGCCCGACGGCAGCTGCGTGCGGGACTTCGTGCACGTCTCCGATGTCGCCGACGCGCACGTGGCCGCCGCCCGCGCGCTCGCCGCGGGCCGGCCGGGCGGCACCTACAACGTGGGCCGCGGCGAGGGCAGCAGCGTGCTGGAGGTGCTGCGCGTCGTCGGCGAGGTCACCGGCGGGGACACCACCCCGGAGGTGACCGGCCGGCGCCCGGGCGACCCGGCGCGGGTGGTCGCCGCCGTCGACCGGATCGGCCGGGACCTGGGCTTCTGGGCCACCCGCGACCTGCGGCAGATGATCACCAGCGCCTGGGAGGCCTGGCGCGCTCTGCAGCCGCTCTGACCCCTCCCGCGCGACCTCGTGCTCTGCCCACGGGAGTGGGCAGAGCACGAAGGGGCGCCGGGGGACCTGCCCCGGAGCCAGTAGTGCTCTGCCTACCGGGGTGGGCAGAGCACTACGGGGCCCGGGACACCACGGCCTGGGCGAGCTCCCGGGCGGCGGCGTCGGCGAGGAGCACCTCCGGCAGGCCGGCCAGCGCGGCGCGCATGGCCTCGGCGCCGCCGAACTGGAAGCCGAGCTGGGTCCCGTAGCAGGCGCACGCGTCGGCCCGCCGGCCCAGGTCCTGCGGCAGCTCGACCGGTGCCAGGCCGCCGGGCAGGTCCGGACCCGGCCGGGCCGCCGGGTCGCGCAGCACGTACGGCGAGTCCCGCCACCACAGCACCGGCCGGCCGGTGCCGGCCACCGCCCGCAGGACCTGCAGGTGGTCGACGTGCGCCCCGAGCGCCTGCGGGGCGAGCCAGAGGTCCCCGGGCAGGCCGGTCAGCGCCGCGCGGACGTCCGCCCAGGCGCCGTCGTCCTCGTGCGCGCCGGCGAACAGCTCCGCCGCGCTCTCGTATCCGCGGTGCGGCGCCTCCGGCAGGTCCAGGTGCAGCGGTGTCGCGCCGAGCACCGCCATGGCGGCGGCGTCCTCGTCGCGGCGCAGGGCCATGTAGTCGACGTCGGCCGGCAGGCCCTTGTCCAGCTGGCAGGCCAGCGCGAAGCCCCGCGGCCCGGGGACGCTGCGCGTGAAGCAGGTGACCACGGTGACCTCGAGCCCGGCGTCGGCCAGGGCGGCGAGCGTGCCCCCGACGGAGAACGCGGCGTCGTCGAGGTGCGGGCTGACCGCGGTGACCTGCATCAGAGCAGGTGCGCGGCCGACCGGAACCGGCAGGAGAGGTCGACCTCCGGCGGCATCGTCCAGTCCGCGGACGGCGTCGACCCGGCCACGTCCCGGTACACCGCGTCGATCGAGCGGGCCAGCACCGGCCAGGAGTAGAGCCGGCGCACCTCCTCCAGCGCCGTCGTCGCCAGCCGCTCCCGCAGCGCGCGGTCGGTCAGCAGCCGGTCGAGTGCCACGCGCAGCCCGGCGACGTCACCCGGGGTGTGCAGCAGGCCGTTCTCGCCGTCGCGCAGGCAGTCGACGACGCCGACGCTGTCGGTGCTCACCGTCGGCAGCCCGCTGGCCATGGCCTCCAGCAGCGTGTTGGAGAAGCCCTCGCTGTAGGTGGGGCTGACGAAGACGTCGGCCGAGCGGTAGACCGCCGGCGCCTCGTCGGGCGGCACGTAGCCGAGGAACGCCGTCCGCCCGTCGGCGCGGGCGCGGGCCTCGTCGAGGTCGGGGCCGATGCCGGAGACGACCAGCCGGACGCCCTGGGGCAGCGCCTCGAGCAGGTCGAGCACGCCCTTGCGGCGGTCGACCCGGCCGTGGAACAGCAGCACCGGCGGGTCCTGCAGCGACCCGAGCGGCCGCTCGGCCGGGGTGAACCGGCGGGTGTCGGTGGCGCCGGGGACGATCGTGAACCGCGCCGGGTCCGAGCCCAGGTTGCCGACCACCTCGTCGCGGAAGCTGGCGCTGCCGATGAGGACGGCGTCCGAGGCGTCGACGACGGTGCGCATCGCGTGCGCGTGGGTGGTGCAGCAGGTGCCCACCCAGTGCCCGTCGCCGCCCTGGATGCTCACCACGGCGGGCAGCCCGGTCTGCCGCGCCGCGGCCAGCACCGCCAGCCCCGGCGGGTAGCCGTACTGCGCGTGCAGCACGTCGAAGGGGCGCTCGGCGTGCAGGTCGAGCACCGTGCGCACGATCCCGGCGATGTCGCCCTCCCAGTCGGCGGGGACGACGGTCTCCCCGCGGCTGGGCAGCGCGTGCACCTCGACGCCGGCGGGCACCCGGTCGGGCGGAGGCGGGCCGCCGCCGTAGACGCGGGTGCCGGCCTCGTCGTCGCGGTACTGGCTCACCAGCACCACCTCGTGGCCGAGGGCCACCAGCTCGCGCAGCAGGTTCTCCGCGTAGACGCTCATCCCGCTGACCGCCGGCCAGTAGCGGCGGCTGACGAAGCAGATCCTCATCCGCCGGCTGCCACCAGCGTCGCCATCGACCGCGGCACCATCTCGTGCGCCCGGTGGCTGTCCCGGGACAGCTCCAGGGTGACCAGCTTCCGGTAGTCGACGTCCACGAGCGCCTGCAGGACCGCCGGCAGGTCCAGGTCCCCCTCGTCGAGCGGCAGGTGGTCGTGCACGCCGCGGCGCATGCCCTCCACCGCGACGGTGCCGAGTTCGGGGGCGAACGCCTCGACCGCCTTCTCCGGCGCCCAGGCGTCGTCGACGAGGCAGTGCCCCGTGTCGAGCGCCAGCGTGAGGCCGGGGACGGCGTCGCGCAGGCGCAACCAGTCGTCGCAGTTGTTCACGAGCATGCCGGGCTCGGGCTCGACCGCCAGCGCGTAGGACCGGCCGCCGTGGCTGTCGACGAGCGCGCGCATGCCGTCGGTGGCCCACCGCCACGCCTGCTCGAGGTCCACCCCCCGACCCGGGACGCCGGGCCAGAAGCTCACCGCCTCGGCGCGCAGCACCTCGGCCAGGTCGCAGGCCAGCCGCAGGTAGGCCAGCCGCCGCGCCCGGCCCTCGGCGTCCGCGGTGACGAACGTCGGCTCGTGCTTGACCCGCGGGTCGAGCAGGAACCGGGCGCCGGTCTCCACGACGACGTCGAGCCCGAGCTCGTCGCACCGGGTGCGGACGCGCTCGGCCCGGGCGAACGCGTCGGGGGCGAACGGGTCGAGGTGCACCACGTCCAGCGTGAGCGCGACCCCCGCGTAACCGGAGTCGGCCAGCATCGACAGCGCGTCGTCGAGGCGGTGGTGGGCCAGGCCGTTGGTGTTGTACGCGTAGCGCAGCCGGGTGCTCCGCTCCTGCGGCGACCTCGCGAGCCCGGTCACCGGCCCAGCACCTCCGCGACCACGTGCCGGCCGGGTTCGCGGTACAACGCGTACAGCGCGCCCACCCGCCGGTCGGCGCCCGCCCGGTCGAACCAGGCCGGCCCGCCCAGGCGCTCCTCGGCGTCGGCGGACAGGTGCACCCGGGCCCAGCCGCCCGGGTCGGTCCCCACGGCGACCAGCCGGTCACCGTGCTCTCTCAGCCGTCGCACGCCACGCTCCCCGATCCGTCCGTAGGACATCGTCTCGACCTCCAGCCCCGGCACGAGCACCTTGGCCGCCACCGCCTCGCCGACCGAGGGCTGCAGCTCCACCAGCACGTCGTGGCCGGCCGCCTGCACCGCGCCGGTGACCTGCGCGTGCAGGTCGTGCCCACGCCAGACGGGCAGGTCGCCCAGCGCCACGGTCGACCGGCGGGACAGCACCGTGTCCTGCAGCAGGTCGACCAGGGCGGTGGTGCCCATCCGCGTCCAGGCCAGCATCGCCTGCAGCGCGCGGTCCTCCTCGACCAGCCGCTCCGGAGGGTGCCCGGTGCGCCAGTGGTCGAGGTAGCCCGGCGGGGTGGCCGGCAGGACGACGTCGTAGGGCCCGTGCATGAACGCCTTGCGCGCGCGGGCCGACGCGAACTCGTGCAGCGCCTTGCGGACGGCGGTGTCGCGGTCGGGGTGGGCCGCCTCGCCGCAGGCGGTGGCCATCACCGGCACCGGCTCCGAGGCGTCCCGCGAGCAGCCCACCGCGTACACGTCGACGACGCCGAACTCCGTCGAGGCCAGCTTGACCACGACGTCGATGCCGGCGGCGTCGAGCCGGTCGAGCAGTGCCAGCGCGTCGGGGTCGGCGAGGCCGTCGAGGTCGACGACGACGCCGCGGTCCATCGCCCGGAACGCCGTCGCGTTGCCGTCGCGCTGCAGCACCTCCAGCAGCGCGTGGGTGACCGCGCGGTCGGCGTCGAACGCCGCGCCCTGGCCGTTGGTGATGACCGTGGTGAGCCAGCCGCCGGGCGGCGGGTCGCCGGGCAGGTCGTCGGGCGCCGAGGCCACCAGCTCGGCCGGCACCAGCACCTGCTCGCCGTCGCGCAGCCGGGTCATCGGCAGCCACTGCAGCGGCCGGTCGTCGTCGTACGGGCTGCCCGCCTCCAGGCACAGCTCGCGCGGGTCGGCGACGCGGTCGCGGCCGTGCCGACGGCTCATCTCGGCGTAGGAGCCCTGCTCGCGGACGACGCCCTGGTGCGCGCGCAGCGACAGCGCCATCTCGGCCATCTCGCCCATCGCGCCGGTGCGGGCCTCCTCCCGGGTGGCGCCGTAGCCCAGCCCGCTGCCGCCCGGGTGCAGCTCCGAGGGCGGCAGGACGGCGCTGTGCAGCGGCACGTCGAGGACGTCGATGCCGGCGATGGCGAAGTCCTCGACCGGCGTGGGGAAGCTGTCGCGGTAGCGCTGCGACGGCGCGACCTCGGTCGTCGTCACAGCTCCTCCAGCGGGACGGGCGCGGCGTCCGGCGGCCCGGACAGCAGCCGCTGCACCAGGTGGACGACGTGGTCGGTGGTGACCCCGGGGACCATCTCGAACGGCGTCGCGACCACCTCGAAGTCCAGCTCCGCGACGACGGCGAGCATCTCCCGCAGCTCCCCGTGCGAGAGCGGGATCTGCGCGTGGAACGCCTTGTGCGCGGACAGCGCGACCGGCTCGCCGTCGGGGGAGAGGTCGACCTTGAGCGAGTCGCCGCAGAAGAGGACGCCGCGGCGGGCGTCGTGCAGCACCGAGTGCCCGGGGAAGTGGCCGCCGGTGCGGTGCAGGGTGAGGTCGGGGGCGAGGGTCAGGACGTCGTCGGCCGGCCAGGTGACCCGGAAGGCCTTGGTCCAGACCAGGTCGTGCACGTTGACGCACACCACCCGCGGCTCGAGCTCCTGCTGCAGTTGCCACAGCGCGCCGTACCCGTGCACGTGCGACGACGCCAGCACCGGGAAGCCGCCCTTCTCGGCCGCCATCCGGCGCAGCTCGGCGAGCATGTCGGCGGTGTACCAGGGGGCGCACTCGAAGCCGACCAGGCCGATGTCGGTCTCGATCACCCAGCCGCGGCTGTCGAGGCCGAAGCGCGGCTCGGTGCCGAACTCGGTGACGCCGTCGACCGGCGCCGGCCGCCAGGACCCGGTGACCAGCTCGTCGGCCTGCTTGTCGGTGACGAACTCGAAGCCGTGCTCGGGCAGCGCGTTGCGCACGTCGGCGCAGACCGGGCAGACCACCGGCCCGGGCGCCGGCCAGCGCTGCCAGTGCCCGCAGTTGGTGCACGCGTAGGCGGGCAGGTCGGGCAGCAGGCCGCGGTAGGGGTTGGTGTCGACCTGGCTGGTGCCGTGCCGGGCGCCAGTGCCGTCAGCAGTGAGGTCGGCGGCGGGGTCGGTGGCCCGGTCGATGGCGCCGGGCACGTCGGGGGAGCTCACGGGGTCCCTCTCTCCAGAGCGGTCAGGAGCAGGCGGTGCAGGGCGAGGTCGCGGGACGGGGCGTACGGCCACCGAGCGCGGCCCGCGACCGCGTCGGTGAAGGCGGCGAACTGCGCCTGGAACGGCGAGGTGCCGGCGAACGGCACGTCCACCGGGTCGGGGCGGTACAGCGTCAGGGAGCCCCCCGCCGTCTGGCCCATGGTGTCGACGGCGACGGCCATCCCGCGGGTGCCGACCACCTCCAGCCGGCGGCGGGGCAGCGCGTCGGGGGTGTTGAACGCGACGTGCAGGCCGACCAGCACCCCGCCGTCGGTCGTGCCGGTGAGCAGGGCGCCGTCGTCGACGCCGTAGTCGTGCACCCGGGTCTGCAGCAGCGCCGAGAGCGTGGTGACGTCCTCGCCGAGCAGCGTGCCGGCCAGGTCCAGCCCGTGCGGGGCCAGGTCAATGGCGGCGCCGCCGCCAGCGCGGGCGGGGTCGACCCGCCAGTTGTCGTGCGGCCGGCCGTCGGGCGTCCAGTCGCCGGGCAGCCAGCAGCAGTAGACGATCCGCACCGCGGTGACCGTGCCCAGCTCGGGCACGAGCTCGCGCAGTCGCACGTGGGCGGGGTGCCAGCGCTGGTCGTAGGCGGTGCCGAGCAGCACGCCGGCCTGCGCGCACGCGTCGACCAGCGCCTGCGCGTCGCCGGCGTCGGCGGCCAGCGGCTTCTCGCACAGCACGGCCTTGCCGGCCACGGCGGCCGCCTCGACCAGCGCCCGGTGCCCGGCGTTGGGCACGGCGACGTAGACCGCGTCCAGGCCCGGGGTGGCGAGGAAGTCCGCCAGGTCGGTGCTCCGCCGCGCGCCCTCGACCGGCATCCGCTCCGTCGCGGCGGGGTCGAGGTCGTGCAGCGCGACCACCCGGGCGCCGGGGACGGCGAGCAGCGCGGGCAGCGCGTGGTCGCGGGCCACCCACCCGCACCCGGCGACGCCCCACCCGACGCTCACCGGACCCGCTCCCGTCGTCCGTCCGCGAGATCTGCACAGTGGTGGCCATCAGGCCCTGATGGCCACCACTGTGCAGATCTCGCGCGGAGGACGGGCGTGCTCACCAGGCCTCCGGGAGGTCGACGAGCAGCCGGCGACGGGCGGCGTCGGCGGGGAGCGGGTCGGGCCAGCGCTGCGGCAGGTGGGAGGAGCGCGGCCCGTACTCGGCGGCGTAGCGCTCGCTCGGCCAGGTCAGCACGCCGTCGCGGTAGAGCGGGTTGGGCGCCAGCGGCGGCAGCGGCTCGCCGAGGTCGACCGGCGCCGGGGCGAGCGGGTCGCCGGCCACCAGGGCGATCGCCTCGCTCGCGTGCAGGTCGGCCGGGTCGGCCGGCCGGGGCGGGCGGCCCGCCAGCAGCGAGCGGGTCAGCTCGTCGTCGTCGTAGAGCAGCGCGGTGCCGAGGACCTCCGCGTAGCCCTCGGGCGTCAGCGGCTGCCCGTGCGGGTCGGCGACGTGCGCGTGCCCGACGACGACGGTGCCGCCGTCCCCGGCCAGCGCGCGCATCGCCGCGGCGGCGGCCGGCTTGTCGCGCAGGAAGTAGAAGGCGTCGTGGCACGTGACGTAGGCGGGGGAGCCGACCTGCAGGTCCGGCGAGGCGGTGAGGTCGGCGCACACGTAGCGGGCGTCCGGGCAGACGAACCGCCGCGCCAGCCACAGCTTGGCCCACACGACGTCCACGCCGAGGAGGTCGGCGCACCCGCGGCGGGACAGCTCGCGCAGGTGCGCGCCGATCCCGCAGGCGACGTCGACCACCGGCCTGCTGCCGGGCCAGTGCTGCTGCAGCAGCGCCAGGCCGGCCAGGTGGGTGGGGTCCGACCAGCGGTGCGCGAAGTAGTCGGCCACCCTGCCCATGCCGAGGAGGGTCATCGCCTCGCGCAGCGTGCGGGCGGCGGGGACGCGGGCCAGCTGCTCGGGCGGGGGCGGCGGCTCGGTCCACCAGTCGTCGGCGTCGGCCAGCAGGAGCACCCGCGCCCGGTCGACCTCCCCGGCGGCGACCAGCTCGCCGACCCGGTCGCGCAGGTCGTCGCGGCCGGCCCGGGCGTAGGGGATCCCGTCGACGACCGGTGCGTCGAGCAGCGTGCCGGTCACAGACCCGCCGCCCCCAGGACGGCGAGGTGGTAGCCCTGCACCGGTCCGGCGTGCACCAGCTCGAGGTCGTCGAGCGCCTGGGCGGCGGTGAACGCCGCCGCCCGCGCGTGGTGGTGCACCTGCAGCACCCGGTCGAGGACGTCGGCGGCGTGGAAGGCCCGCGCCTCCGGCACCTCGGCGCCCGGCCGCAGCGCCAGCACCGCGCGCAGCCGCCCGGCGAGCGGTCCCGGCAGGTCGGCCAGCTCGCGCTCCTCCAGCGTGGCCACCACCCGCTCGAGGGCGTTCCCGAGCAGCACCTCGCCGGCGAAGCCGGCGTCGGGCAGGACGACGTTGTGCAGGTGGTGGCCCAGGCCCAGCAGGAACGGCTCGACGGGGTCGGCGCCCACCACCGGCGCCACGAGCACCGAGTAGACCGCGACGGTGAGGCAGTGGTCGCCGTGGCTCTCCGGCGGCTCCACCACCACCCGCGGCTTCCCCGGTGCGGTGGCGCCGGCGCGCGGCTGCGCGTTGAGGGCACCGGCCAGCGCGGGAGCGGGACCGGGCGCCGGCAGCGGCCCGAGGGACGCCCGCAGCCGGTCGCGCAGGCCGTCGTCCAGCGGGCCGGCCACCTCGTCGAACGCGCGGCGCAGGACGCCGAGCGCCTCGTCGTCGGAGAGCCCGGCGGAGGTCAGCACACCGGTGTCGATGCCGGCCAGCCGGGCGCGGGCGACGGCGGCCGCCGTCTCGGAGTACGCGACGGCGCCGACGTCCTCGCCGGACACCAGCCGCGCCCACGCCCGGGCGAAGGCCTGCTCGGCCAGGGAGCCGGGTGTGCCGGCCACCCGCACCCGCTTGGCGTCGCCGATCTCGGCGAGCAGAGGGCGCAGCGCGGCGAGCGGGGCGAGCGTGGCGGCAGGCGAGGGGGCGAGGCCGGTCACCGGCCGGCTGCGCCGGCGGCCAGCCAGTCGAGCAGTGCGGTCTCCTGCCGGTGGAGGGCGTGCTCGGGGACGCTGCCGTCGGCGGTCATGGGCGCCTTGAAGAACCAGCCGAGCTGCCGCTGCACACCGCCCTCACCGCGCTGCTGGGCGAGGTCGGTCAGCCGGGCCAGCTCGAGGGCCAGCGGTGCGGCGAGTATCGAGTCGCGGCACTGGAAGTCGACCTTGACCTGCATGCGCTGGCCGAGGAAGCCGACCAGGTCGATGGCGTCCCAGGCCTCCTTCTGGTCGCCGCGGGGCCGGTAGTAGTCGATGCGGACGACGTGGTCCTCGACCGGGTAGCCGAGGATCGAGTCGAGCACGCTGCCCTTGGTGTTCAGCTTGCTGGCCAGCGAGTCGGGGTCGTCGAGGGCGAGGCCGTCGCGGTTGCCGAGGATGTTGGTGGAGTACCAGCCCTCGACGGTCAGCGACCGGCTGCGGAAGGCCGGCGCGAGGACGGTCTTCATCATCGTCTGGCCGGTCTTGCCGTCCTTGCCGGCGATCGGGACGCCGCGGGCCTCGGCGAACGCGGTGAGCGCCGGGACGTCGGCGGCCAGCGACGGCGTGAAGTTGACGTAGCCGACGCCCTCGGCGATGGCGGCGTAGGCATAGACCATCGCCGGGGTGATCGCGCGGTCGTCGGCGTCCAGCCCGTCCTCGAAGGCCTCGACCGTCTGCAGCGCGGGCGCCTCCGGGTCGGGCCAGCGCTCGGTGGAGGCCAGGTTGACCAGCACCAGGCCGTCGAGGGACTCCTCCTCGCGGAAGCGGCGCAGGTCGGCACGGACGGCGTCGACCTGCGCGCGGCGGGTCGCGGCCAGCACCACGTTGCCGCCGGTGACGTTGCGGCAGAAGTCGGCGTCGCCGGCCGCCGGCCAGGGCGTGACGCCCGAGAGCGCCGGACCGGCCTGCTCGAGCTGACGGGACTCCAGGACGCCGTGCTGCTCGGCGGCCTTGCGCAGGTCGGAGCCGTCGAGGTCCCACCCGCGGACGACGAGGGAGTCGTACCCGACCAGACCGGTCGTCTCCTCGACCGGCCCGCCGGCCACCTCCAGGCCGGCCAGGGGCAGGCCGTCGGTGCCCGCGGCCCCGGTGCGGACCAGTTCGAGGCCCGCGACCGCGGTCGTGGCGACCGCACCTCCGAGACCCACCACAGCAATGCCGACGCGACGAGAACCCTGCGACAAGACGACCTCCGCACACCTCGGGGTGGACCCGCTCCACTCCGTCCCGAGCCTGGCACAGGAGCATTCCGGTCGCCGGGTGAACTCAAGATTCTGGCCCGCAACCCGGTGGCCCACGGTGTGCTGGCGTCGGCCGGCTCCCGGAGGGTTCCCGGAGGCCTCCCGCGGGCGCGGGGACCGGGCCAGGATGGGAGCCCCGAGCCGACCAGGAGCGCGCCGTGACCCAGCCGCCGTACGCCCAGCAGCCGTCCGCCCAGCAGCCGTCCGCCCAGCAGCCGTCCGCCCAGCAGCCGTTCCCCCAGCAGCCGTACGAGCAACCCCCCGGTCCGCCCACCGCGGCGATGGTGGTGCCGCGCTTCACCGTCCGCCAGCGGATCACGGTGATGGTCAACCGCTACGAGATCCGGGCGGTGGCACCGGACGGCAGCGAGGGCGGGCTGCTGGCGATGGCCCAGCAGAAGCGGCTCAAGCTCAAGGAGGAGGTGGTCTTCACCGCCGACGAGGCCCGCACCCGTCCCGTCTTCTCCTTCCGCGCCCGCCAGCGGCTCGACGTCCACGCCCAGCACGACGTGTTCGACGAGCAGGGCCGCGTGCTCGGCACCTTCGGCAAGCGGTTCGGCGCCAGCCTGCTGCGGTCCACCTGGGACCTCGGCGTCCCCGGGCTGACCGCCGTGGGCCGCGAGCGCCGGCCGTTCATCGCGATCCTGCGGCGGGTCTGGACGCTCATCCCCTACCTCGGCGACGTCTGGGTGCCCTTCGTCTTCCACTTCGACTTCCTCGACTCGGCGACCGGCGCCCCGGTGCTGGTGGTCGAGCGGCGCAAGTCCATCCGCGACCGCTACGACGTCTCCGTCCCGGACCCGCGGCTGGACTTCCGCGTCGCCGCCGCCATGGCCGTGGCCCTCGACGCCCTGCAGAGCCGCTGACGCCGGTGCCGGCCCTCCACGACGAACCGGCCGGCGACTCCTGCGACGACGTCGACGGCCCGGGCCGTCATCCGCCAGGAGCGGCCGGCGCACCGGGCTCGACGCCGCGGTACGGCGTGCCGGAGGTGCGGGCGTGCGCCACGGAGGTCGTCGGCGACGCCGTGGACCCGGTCCAGGGGCGGCGGTCGGGTGCCGCCGGCGTCACCGGCCGAGCACTCACGCGGGCAGCGGGAACACCAGCAGCGAGCTCGACGCGGTCGCCACGAGCCGGCCGGTCGCGTCGAGCACCTGGCCCTCGGCGAAGGCCACGCGCCGTCCCGGCTTGACCACCGTGCCGACGGCGGTGAGCGGCCCGCTGGCCTGCGTCACCGCCCGCAGGTAGGTCACCTTCAGCTCGATCGACGTGTAGCCGACCCCCTGCGGCAGCGTGGAGTGCACCGCGCAGCCGGCGACGGTGTCGAGGAGCGTGCAGACCAGCCCGCCGTGCACCACCCCGATGGGGTTGTAGACCGACTCGTCGACGGTGCAGGTGAACTCCACCCGCCCCTCCTCGACGGCCACCAGGTCCATCTGCACCAGCGGGGTGACCGGCGGCGGCGGCAGCTCGCGGTCGAGCAGTGCCCGCAGCGCCTCCAGGCCCGAGCGCTCACGGATGCCGGCCGCGGTGACCATCGGGTCGTACCAGGTGACGGTGCGCGAGCGCGGTTCCCCCCACGCGGCCGGTGCCGCGGTGTCGTCGCCGGCCTCAGTGCTCATGCCGCTCCTCCGCGGGCAGCCCGGACAGGAGGCGCCCGGCGGGGGTCAGCACCCGCTCGACCCGGCTGCCGTTCACCGGCTCGCCGCACGTGCGGCACACCCACTCGGCGTCGACGACGTGCTCCTCGTGCCCGGCCGGCGCGTGGTGCAGCCGAACCGGCGGCTCCTCGGCCGCCCAGCGGTCGCCCCACTGCAGCAGCGCCTGCAGCACCGGCAGCAGGTCGCGGCCGGAGGCGGTGAGGTGGTAGCCCGAGCGGGGCGGTGCGTCGCTGTACTGCCGCCGCTCCAGCACGCCGGCGGCCACCAGCGCGTTGAGCCGCGCGGTGAGCCGGTCGCGGGGCGCGCCGGTGCCGCGGGCGATGTCGCTGAAGCGGTGGTTGCCCAGCGACACCTCGCGGACGACGAGCAGCGACCAGCGCTCGCCGACCAGCTCCAGGGCGGCGGCGATCGAGCAGGGGCGGCCGGGCAGACCGGCCAGGTCGAACGAAGCGGTCACCCTATCAGTTTGCCCGTCGAACCGACGTCGCGCCACACCCCGGGAACGCCGGCAGGCGGGGACCCCGTGGGGTCCCCGCCTGCCGCGGTGACGTGCCGGCCCCCTCGCAGGGCCCCGCTGCGAGCTCGCGAGCAGTGGGGGGCGAGGGGGTCCCTTGTCAGCTCTTGGGACGCGCACCGGCGCGCAGGGCGCCGAGCAGGTCGTGGTTGAGCCGGGAGATGTTCTCCATCGAGATGCCCTTCGGGCAGCTGGCGGAGCACTCACCGATGTTGGTGCAGCCGCCGAAGCCCTCGAGGTCCTGCTGGTGGATCATGTTGACGACGCGGTCGTCGCGCTCGGGCTGGCCCTGCGGCATGAGGCCCAGGTGCGTCACCTTCGAAGCGGTGAACAGCATCGAGGAGGCGTTCGGGCAGGCCGCCACGCAGGCGCCGCAGCCGATGCAGGTGGCGGCGTCGAACGCGGCGTCGGAGTCCTTCTTCGCGACCAGGATCGAGTGCGCCTCGGGGGCGGTCCCGGTCGGGGCGCTGATGTAGCCGCCGGACTGGATGATCCGGTCGAGGGCCCCGCGGTCGACGGCGAGGTCCTTGATGACCGGGAACGCCGTCGCGCGCCACGGCTCGACGTCGATCGTGTCGCCGTCCTTGAACGACCGCATGTGCAGCTGGCACGTCGTCGTCTGCGGGTGGCCCGGGAACAGCCCGTTGCCGTGCGCGCGGCCGTTGATCATGACGCCGCACGACCCGCAGATGCCCTCACGGCAGTCGTGGTCGAAGGAGACCGGCTCCTGGCCGTCGAGGATCAGTTGCTCGTTGAGGACGTCCAGCATCTCGAGGAAGGACATGTCCGGGGAGATGTCGGTGACCTCGTAGGTCACCATCTTCCCCTTCTCCGTCCGGTCCCGCTGACGCCAGACGCGCAACTTGAGGTTCATCTACTTGTAGCTCCGCTGGGCGAGGTGGACGTACTCGAACTCGAGGGCTTCCTTGTGCAGGACCGGTGGGGCGCCTTCCGGCGTCCACTCCCAGGCGGCGACGTAGGCGTAGTTCTCGTCGTCGCGCAGGGCCTCACCCTCGGGGGTCTGGCTCTCGGCCCGGAAGTGGCCGCCGCAGCTCTCGTTGCGGTGCAGGGCGTCGACGCACATGAGCTCGGCGAGCTCGATGAAGTCGGCGACCCGGCCCGCGTGCTCCAGGCTCTGGTTGAAGCGGCCCAGCTCGCCGGGCACCTTCACGTTGGTCCAGAACTCCTGGCGGATCTCGGGGATCCGGTCGAGCGCCTTGCGCAGGCTCTCCTCCGAGCGCTCCATGCCGCACAGGTCGAACATCAGGCGGCCGAGCTCGCGGTGGAAGGAGGCGGTGGTCCGGTTGCCGTTGATCGACAGCAGCCGCTCGGTCTGCGCCCGGACGCCCTCGAGCGCCTCGAGGGCCGCCGGGTGCTGCGGGTCGACCGCGCCGAACGGGCCGGAGGCCAGGTAGTCGTTGATCGTGTTCGGCAGGACGAAGTAGCCGTCGGCCAGGCCCTGCATCAGCGCGCTGGCGCCGAGCCGGTTGGCGCCGTGGTCGGAGAAGTTGGCCTCCCCGATCACGAACAGGCCGGGGATGTTGGACTGCAGGTCGTAGTCGACCCACAGCCCGCCCATCGTGTAGTGGACCGCCGGGTAGATCCGCATGGGGACCTCGTAGGGGTCCTCACCGGTGATCTGGGCGTACATGTCGAAGAGGTTGCCGTACTTGGCCTCGATGGCCGGCCGGCCCAGGCGCTGCATGGCCTCGGCGAAGTCGAGGTACACGCCCTTGCCCTCGGGGCCGACGCCGCGGCCCTCGTCGCAGACGTTCTTGGCCTGCCGCGAGGCGATGTCGCGGGGGACCAGGTTGCCGAACGAGGGGTAGAGCCGCTCGAGGTAGTAGTCGCGTTCGGACTCGGGGATGTCGCGCGGGTCGCGGGTGTCGCCGCGCTCCTTGGGCACCCACACCCGGCCGTCGTTGCGCAGCGACTCGCTCATCAGCGTGAGCTTCGACTGGTACTCGCCGTGCACCGGGATGCAGGTCGGGTGGATCTGCGTGTAGCAGGGGTTGGCGAACAGCGCGCCGCGCTTGTGCGCCCGCCAGATCGCCGTGGCGTTGGAGCCCTTGGCGTTCGTGGACAGGTAGAAGACGTTGCTGTAGCCACCGGTGGCCAGCACGACCGCGTCGGCGAAGTGGGTGCTGATCTCGCCGGTGATGAGGTCGCGGGCCACGATGCCGCGGGCCCGGCCGTCGACGACGATCAGGTCGAGCATCTCGGTGCGCGGGAACTGCTCGACGGTGCCGGCCGCCATCTGCCGCTCGAGGGCCTGGTAGGCGCCGTAGAGCAGCTGCTGGCCCGTCTGGCCGCGGGCGTAGAAGGTCCGCGAGACCTGGGTGCCGCCGAAGGAGCGGTTGTCGAGCAGGCCGCCGTACTCGCGGGCGAAGGGCACGCCCTGGGCGACGCACTGGTCGATGATGTTGACGCTCATCTCGGCCAGCCGGTGCACGTTGTTCTCGCGAGAGCGGAAGTCGCCGCCCTTGACCGTGTCGTAGAACAGCCGGTGCACCGAGTCGCCGTCGTTGCGGTAGTTCTTCGCGGCGTTGATGCCACCCTGCGCGGCGACGCTGTGCGCGCGGCGCGGGCTGTCCTGGTACCAGAACGACTTGACCTTGTAGCCGGCCTCGCCGAGCGTGGCGGCGGCCGAGCCGCCGGCCAGGCCGGTGCCGACGACGATGACGGTCAGCTTGCGGCGGTTGGCCGGGTTGACCAGCTTGGCCCGGAAGCGGCGCTCGCTCCAGCGCTCGCCGATCGGGACGTCCATCGGGGCCTTGGTGTCGGCGATGGGCTCGCCGACGGTGAACAGTTCGAGGGCCATCTGTGGTTGCTCCTGGTTCAGCCGACGAGCCCGAAGAGGACGCTGAGCGGCGGGATGAGGAAGCCGGCGGTCAGCACCACGGCGAAGACCGTGGCGAAGGCGTTGACCGTGCGCTCCCGCGTCTTGTTGCTCTGACCCAGGGTCTGGGTCGCACTCCAGACGCCGTGCCGCAGGTGGAAGCCGAGCGCGAGCAGGGCGATCACGTACACCGCGGTCACGATCGGGTTGGAGAAGCCGGCGATCACGCGGTCGTAGGGAGTGGAGTCGGGCCCCTCGGGGTTCGCCACCCCGAGCGTGAGGTCGAGGATGTGGTAGACGATGAACAGCCCGAGGATCACGCCGCCCCACCGCATGGTCCGCGAGGCGTAGCTCTGGGCCACGGCCCGCTTGGTCACGTAGCCGTGCGGCCGGGCGCGCTTGGCCTGCCGCCACAGCGAGATGGCCGCCCAGATGTGCGCGACCACCGCGGCCAGCAGGACCACGCGGATGATCCACAGTGTCGTCTGCTCCGGCACGGCCGGCTCGCCGATCGTGCGGATCCAGTGGGAGTACCCGTTGAAGGTCTCCGCGCCGGCGAAGACCTTCAGGTTCCCGATCATGTGCGCGATCAGGTACAGCACCAAGATGATGCCGCTGACCGCCATCACCGCCTTCTTGAAGACCGAGCTGGTCTTCGCGGCCTTCGGGGTCCTGCGCTGGCCCGAGTGCGTCACCGTCACCACGGCACCAAAGTTAGGCTCGTTACCCACCTCCCGGCCATGTGGACACGCAGTGACTCACCTCATGTAAGGGAACCCTGAGCGCAGGTCAGGACGTTGGTGGTCCTCCGCCGGGCCCGGGAGCCCGCCGGGCCCCGGACCGCCCGATCGGAGGAGGACACGTGGCAGGACCGACCAGGGGGTTCCTGGGTCGCCGGCGGGAGCGGGACCCGCGGCTGCCCCCCGGCCAGTACGACGTGGGGGCCGACTGGCCGGTGCTGACCGCCGAGCCCACCCCGCGCATCACCCCGGAGACCTGGAGCGTCACCGTCGACGGCCGGGTGGAGGCCCCGACCACGTGGACCTGGGACGAGGTGCACCGGCTGCCGGGCTCGGACTACCGCGGCGACATCCACTGCGTGACCACCTGGTCGAAGTTCGACACGCACTTCGCCGGCGTCAGCGTCGACACCCTGCTCGAGGCCGCCCGGCCCACCGCCGAGGCGGCGTTCGTCGTGGCGACGGCCAAGACCGGCTACACCACCAACCTCCCGCTGGCCGACGTCACCGGCGGCAGGGCCTGGCTGGTCTGGCAGTTCGGTGGGCAGCCGCTGCCGGTGGAGCACGGCGGCCCGGTGCGGCTGCTGGTGCCGCACCTCTACTTCTGGAAGAGCGCCAAGTGGGTGACCCGGCTGACCCTGCTCACCCGCGACCAGCCCGGCTTCTGGGAGCAGAACGGCTACCACGACCGCGGCGACCCCTGGCGCGAGCAGCGCTACCAGGGTGACTGAGCCGGTCCTGGGGCTCTCCCCGAGCGGGCGCCGGGCCCCGGCCGGGGGCTGGCGGACGGCGACGGTCACCGCCGTCGACCGGCCGACGCCGCGCGGGGTGCAGCTGCGCCTCGACGTCGCCGACCGGGTCGACCACCTGCCCGGTCAGCACTACGTCGTCCGGCTCACCGCGGAGGACGGCTACCGGGCGCAGCGCTCCTACTCGGTGGCCTCGGCGCCGTCGGACCCGCAGGTGGAGCTGTTCGTCGAGCGGCTCGAGGACGGCGAGGTGTCGGGCTACCTGGCCGACGTCGTCGAGCCCGGCGACGTCCTGGAGGTGCGCGGGCCCATCGGCGGCTGGTTCGTCTGGGACGGCGAGGACCCGGCGCTGCTGGTGGGCGGCGGCAGCGGCGTCGTCCCGCTGGTCGCGATGCTGCGCACCGCCCGCGACCTCGGCCGCACCGACCTGCTGCGGATCGCCGTCGCGGCCCGCACCCGTGCGCTGCTGCCCTACGCCGACGAGCTGGCCGCCGCCGGGGCGCTGCTGGCGCTCAGCCGCGAGCCCTCCGGGATCCGCCCGGGCGGCCGGTTGACCGCGGCCGACCTGGTGCCGCTGGTCGAGCCGGGGCAGACGGCGTTCGTGTGCGGGTCGGCGGCGTTCGCCGAGGCGGCCAGCGGGCTGGTGGTGGAGCTGGGGGTGGCGCCGGCCGACGTCCGCGTCGAGCGGTTCGGCCCCAGCGGCGGTCCGGCCTGACGGCCGGGGCGGCGCCCAGGGGGCGGGGGCCGGGTGACCGGCCGCACGTACGAGGATCGAGGGCATGCCGACCGCCGACGTGAGCGCCGTCGACGTCGTCGACCCGGACCTGCGGAGCGCGCTGCTCACCTGCTGGACCGACGTCACGAACGCCGGCGGGGCGGTCGGCTTCGTCCCGCCGGTCACCGAGGCGCAGCTGGCGCCCTTCCTCGACTCGCTGCTGGAGCGGGTCGCGCAGGGCCGCGAGCGGCTGGTCGTGCTCCGGGTCGACGGCGAGCTCGCCGGCTGGGCGGTGCTGTCCCTGTCGGTGAGCCCGCTGCGCCGGCACTGGGCCACCGTCCTGCGCGTGCAGGTGCACCCGAGCCGGCAGGGCCGGGGCCTGGGCCGGGTGCTGCTCTCCGGCGTCCACGACGTCGCGCGCGACCGCGGCCTGGAGATGCTGCACCTGACCGTGCGCAGCGGCTACGGCCTCGAGCGGTTCTACGCCGGCCTCGGCTACCGCGAGTTCGGGCGGATGCCCGGCGCGATCCGGCTGGCACCCGGCGACGACCGCGCGGAGCTCCACCTGTTCGTGCGGCTGTAGGAGGACCCTGCGTCCCCCCGCCCCTCGCGAGCTCGCAGCGGGCCCCTGACGCGGGCCGTTCCCGTCGCTACCCGAGGGGGTCGGTCCCGTCGACGGTGCCTCGCGAGGAGAGCACCGCGAGGCGGGCGAACAACTCCTCGGCGTACCAGCCCTCCCGCGCGGTGCGGGCGACGACGGCGGCGTGCTCGGGGCGGTCGTAGGCGAAGGCGTTGAGGGCCGCGCCGGAGTCCCAGACGCTGAACGTCCCCTGCAGGCCCAGCGGCGCCTCGCCGATCCCGACGGCCATGCGCAGGCCCGGCGACCGGTGCAGGTCGGCCGAGACCGGCGGCACCGCCGACCAGAACCGCGCGGCCCGGCGCAGCACCAGCCGGGCGCGGGTGACCGCCGCGACCGGACCGTCCCAGCGCTGCGGGCGCGGGCTCCCGAACGGCTCCCGGCCCGACCACAGCCCGCGGGCGGCCAGCGGGCGCAGCCGCGCCGACCACTCCTCGTCGGCGATCCGCCGCCAGCTCGCCGCCACGGGGGAGTCGTCGAGCGCGTCGGCGGCCGCGGCGTCGTCCCAGACGGCGAGCAGCCCCCAGCGGCGCGGGTCGGCGTCGCGGACGGTGAACGTGCGCCCGTCCCCGGTGCCGAGCAGCTTGGCGAAGCGCAGGCCCGGCGTGCGGGCCAGCGCCGGGCGCAGCGAGGCCATCCGCAGCGCCGCACGCGGCACCGCGCGGCCGGGGACACCCCACAGGTGCAGGGTCACGATCCCCGGGTCGGGTGGAGGCACGCCGTCGAGGGTAGGTGCGGGCGGTGACCGACCAGCGCCGCGTCCAGCTCGGCGACACCGACGCCCCCGCCGAGGACGAGGTCGTGCAGGCCTTCGACCGGGTGGTCAGCCAGGGGGCCCAGCGGCTGCACCGCACGTGGCGCGAGGTGCTCACCACCGGGCTGGCCGGCGGGCTGGAGGTGGCGGTCGGCGTCCTCGCGCTGGTCGCCGTCTACGCCGAGACCGGCAGCCACCTGCTGGCCGGGCTGGCCTTCTCCGTCGGGTTCATCGCCCTGCTGCTGGCCCGCAGCGAGCTGTTCACCGAGGGCTTCCTGCTGCCGGTCACCGCGGTGGTGGCCGGGCGGGCGAGCTGGGCCCAGCTGGCGCGGCTCTGGGGCGGGACGCTGGTGGCCAACCTGGTCGGTGGCTGGCTGTTCATGTGGGTGGCCGTGCACGGCTATCCGGAGCTCGGGCCCACCGTCGTGGAGTCCGCGCGGCACTTCGTCGAGGCGCCGTTGGACCTGCGCGCGGTGTGCCTGGCGTTCCTCGGCGGCGTCGCCATCACGCTGATGACCCGCATGCAGAACGGCACCTCCGCCGACGGTGCCAAGATCGTCGCCGCCGTGGCCGGCGCGTTCGTCCTCGCCGGCCTGCAGCTGTTCCACTCGATCCTGGACTCGCTGCTGGTGTTCGGGGCGATCCACACCGGGACCGCCCCGTTCGGCTACGGCGAGTGGCTGGCCTGGTTCTGGTACACGACGCTGCTCAACATGGCCGGCGGGCTGCTCGTGGTCACCCTCGTGCGGCTGGTGCGGAGCAAGGAGCTGCTCCAGCGCGAGCGCGCCGCGGCCGCCGGCGAGGACTGAGGGAGGACCCCCTGCCCTCTACCGCGGACCGAAGGCGGCGGCCCGGAACCCGTCGAAGACGGCGGGCGGGGCGGAGGACCACGCCTGGTTGGTGAGCAGCACGGCGGTGGTGCCGGTGACCGGGTCGGTCCACCAGGAGCCGCCCAGCCCGCCGTCCCAGCCGAAGGAGCCGGCCGAGCGCCCGCCCGGCTCGTCGGTGCGGCGGACGCCGGTGCCCAGCCCCCAGCCACCGCCCTCGTCGTCGACCGGGCCGGCCTGCTCGGTGAGCATCGCGCGGACGGTGTCCTCGGCGAGCACCCGCCCGCCGCCGGGCGTGCGGCCACCGGCCAGCAGCACCCCGGCGAGCGCGGCGAGGTCGTCGACGGTGGAGACCAGCCCGTCGGCGCCGTCGGGGAACGCCGGCGGGCGGGCCCACTGGCCCTCGGCCGGGTCGTAGAGCTCGCGGCGGCCGTCGTCGCCAGGCGGGGTCCAGTGCGGACCGAGCCGGTCCCGGGCGACGGCGGGCACGCCGAAGCCGGTGGCGGTCATCCCGAGCGGCGCCAGCACCCGCTCGGTCAGCACCTCGGGCAGCGGCCGGCCGGTGGCGCGGGCGACGAGGACGCCCAGCACGCTCGCGCCGGTGTGGTACAGCCAGCGCTCGCCCGGCTGGGCGGCGAGCGGGACGGTGGCCAGCCGGCGCAGCCACTCGTCCGGCGGCGGGGCGGCCTGCGGCGCGGGCGGGCCGATCGGCAGGCCGGCGGCCGCCAGCGCGGTGACCGTCGGGGTGGGCCACGGCGCGCCGAAGTCCACCCCGATCCCCAGCCGGAACGTCAGGACGTCGCGGACGGTGATCGCCCGGCGGGCCGGCACGGTGCCGGCCGCGGCGTCGGCCGGATCGGCGAGCACCCGCCTGCCGGCCAGCTCGGGCAGGTGCCGGTCGACCGGCTCGTCGAGGCCGAGCGTGCCGTCGTCGACCAGGGTCAGCGCCGCGACGGCGGTCACCGGCTTGGTGATCGAGGCGATGCGGAAGACCGTGTCGGGCCGCACCGGGTCGGCACCGCCGGGGGTGTGGGTGCCGGCCGCGCCCCGGGCGACCTCACCGCCGCGCTGCACCCGCCAGGCCGCACCGGGCACCTCCCCGGCCGCCACCGCGGCGCCCACGACGCGCTCGACGCCCTCGGCCCATCCCATGCCGCCTCCTCGCTCGCCCAGGAGGGCAGACCACCCGCGGGGCCGGGACTCATCGGCCCGGCCGGGCCGCCCCGCGCAGCGCGGCCAGGTAGCGGCGGGTGGCCAGGCCCTGCACGAGGCGGGCCACCGGCGGCACCGCCCGGGCGGCCGGGGTGGCCAGCCGGGAGAAGACGCGGATGGTGACGACGACGTCCCCGTTCCCCGCGAGCCGGACGGTGAAGCACTCCTCCCCGCTCTCGGGGTGGCCGGGCAGCGTCCCGTAGGCGAAGCCGCGCTCGTCGCCGGTGGGCGAGGCCCAGACCACCCGGCAGGGGATGTCGTAGCCCAGCCGCGGCAGTCCCGCCGTCAGGACGACGACGGTGCCCACCTCCCCGGGTGACCCGGTGGCCCGCACCCGCAGGCCCGCGCTGCGCTGCGGCCGCCAGTCGAACACGGCCGCGGCGACCCGCTCGAACACCTCCCGGCCCGAGCCGACGACCTCCGACCACTCGCCGTGCAGGTAGCCCGGGGGCAGCTCGGGAGCGCGCGTGGCGCCGACCTCGCGGTAGGTGAGCGGCGCGTCGCGCAGGCCCTCGGGCGACACGGCCCGGAGCAGGCCCATGGGGCCAGTCTGGACCGGCGTAGGTTGTCCGGCACTGTGCTGCCCGCCGTCACCGCCACCCGCTACGTCACCCCGCTGCGCGAGGGGGGATCGCTGCCGGGGCTCATGGAGGCCGACGACCTGGGCACCTACGTGGTCAAGTGGCGGGCCGCCGGCCAGGGCGTGCGGGTGCTCGTGGCCGAGGTGGTCTGCGGGGAGCTGGCCCGCGCGCTGGCGCTGCCGGTGCCGGCGCTGGTCACCGTCGACGTCGCCCCCGAGCTGGCCGTCGGCGAGCCCGACCCCGAGGTGCAGGAGCTGCTGCAGCGCTCGGCGGGGACGAACCTCGGGCTGGACTTCCTGCCCGGAGCGCTCGACTTCGAGGCCGGCGTCGGTGAGGTGGACGCCGAGCTGGCCGGGCGGGTGCTGTGGTTCGACGCGCTCGTGGGCAACGTCGACCGCTCGTGGCGCAACCCGAACATGCTGTTCTGGCACGGCCGGCTGCAGCTGATCGACCACGGCGCCGCGCTCACCTTCCACCACCACTGGCCCGGGGCGCCGGCCGCCGTCGCCCGCCCCTACGACGCCGCGCAACACGCGCTGGTCGAGTGCGCCCCCGACGTCCGGGCCGCCGACGCCGACCTCGGGCCGCGGGTCACCCGGCCGCTGCTGGACCGGGTGCTGGCGCAGGTGCCCGACGCGTGGCTCGAGGGGCCGGCGCCGGACGACCCCCCGGAGGAGGTGCGCACCCGCTACGCCGACCAGCTGCTGGCCCGGCTCGCCGCCCGCGACTCCTGGCTGCCGCCGCTGGTGGCCGCCGCGGCGGCGGGCGGGTCGCGGCGGAGGGCGCCGCGGGGGGAGAACCGGCCCGCTTGGCTGGGCCCGCCGCCGCCGGAGGGGGTGCGGCAGCGGTGAGCCGCGAGACCTTCGAGTACGCCGTCCTCCGGGTGGTGCCGCGGGTGGAGCGGGGGGAGGCGCTCAACGCCGGGGTCCTCGTCTACTGCCGGCAGCGCGACTACCTCGGCAGCCGGGTGCACCTCGACGTCGACCGGCTGCGGGCGCTGGACCCCACAGCCGACGCCGGCGCGATCGACCGGGCGCTGCGGGCCGCCGCCGACGTCTGCGCGGCCGACCCCGCCGCGGGCGCCGCCGGCCGGGAGGCGCTGGGGTCGCGGTTCCGCTGGCTGACCGCGCCGCGCAGCACGGTGGTGCAGCCCGGCCCGGTGCACACCGGCCTGACCGCGGACCCCGACGCCGAGGCCGACCGGCTGCTGCGGCTGCTCGTCCTGCCCGTGTCGGAGTGACCCGCCGCGGCAGGCTGCGGACCTGGTCGGCCGGTCCCGCCCCGAGCGGGTGAGCCGAGGGCGGCGGCCGCCCCTCAGCCGGGGAGCAGGCCGTCGATCCGGCGGGCGAGCTCCAGGTCGAGCTCGGTCAGGCCGCCCGCCGAGTGCGTGGCCAGCGTCAGGTGCAGCGTGCGCCAGCGCAGGTCGACGTCGGGGTGGTGGTCCAGCTGCTCGGCGGCGAAGCCGATCCGCACGATCGCGGCGACGGCGTCCGGGAAGCCGGGCAGCTCGACGCTGCGGTGGATGCCCTCGGGGCCTCCCGACCACAGCGGCAGCCCGTGCAGGGCGGCGGCGACCTCGTCGGGGGACAGGCGCGGGGGGCGGGGCACGGCGGTCAGTCTGCCGCCGGGAACGGCCCCGCTCCAGGGGCCCGCGGCGCGCGGAGCGTTCCGCGGGGTGGGACCAGGCCCTGCGTCAGAGGTGCAGGCCGCACTCGGTCTTGCCGCGACCGGCCCAGCGCCCGGCGCGCGGGTCCTCGCCCGGGGCCACCGGGCGGGTGCACGGAGCGCAGCCGATCGAGGCGTAGCCGATCTCCTGCAGCGGGTTGACCGGGACCTGGTGCTCGGCGACGTAGGCGTCGACGTCGTCCTGCGTCCAGGCAGCCAGCGGGTTCACCTTCACCATGCCGCGCTTGGCGTCCCAGTCGACGACCTTCGTGCCCGCGCGGGTGGGCGACTCGTCGCGGCGCACGCCCGAGCCCCATGCCGCGTACCCGGCGAGGGCCCTCGCCAGCGGCTGCACCTTGCGCAGCGAGCAGCACAGGTCGGGGTCGCGGTCGTGCAGCCGCTCGCCGTACTCGGCGTCCTGCTCGGCGACGGTCTGCTCGGGCAGCACGTTCACCAGCGTGATCGGCATGACCCCGCTGACCCAGTCGCGGGTGCCGATGGTCTCGGCGAAGTGGTAGCCGGTGTCGAGGAAGACGACGTTGACGCCGGGGACCGCGCGCGAGGCCAGGTGGGCGAGCAGCCCGTCGGCCATCGAGGAGGTGACCGCGAAGTCCTCGCCGAAGGTCTCGCCCGCCCACCGGAGGACGGCGAGGGCCTGCTCGACGGGGTCGGCGATGCCCTCGAAGCGGGCGTCGGCCCCGGCGGCGAGCTCCGGCGTGGGCCGGACGGCGGTCGTCATGGTTCCTGCACTCCTGTCCCGGTGAGCCGGACGGTGAAGGTCCGCAGGCACGCGGCGCAGTGCCACCCGCCCTCGTCCCCGTGCGGGGTCAGCTCCTCGTCCCCGCAGTACGGGCAGAAGAACACCGGCAGCGGCCGCGACCTTCCCGACCGCTCGCCCGTGTTCCCCGCCCCGGTCACAGCAGTCCCGTCACAGCGACCCCGTCACAGCAGCCAGGACTCCTCGGCGCGGGCGACGTAGGCGGCGAACCGCTCGCCGGGCTCGCGGCGCTCGAGGTAGCCGCGCAGCACCCGCTCGCAGTAGTCGGCGGTCTCGGCCTTGGTCACCTTGTGGCCGCGGAACTTGCGGCCGAAGGAGGCCTCGGTGCCCAGGTGGCCGCCCAGGTGCACCTGGAAGCCCTCGACCATCTCGCCGGTGTCGTCGCGCACCATCGAGCCCTTGAAGCCGATGTCGGCGGTCTGGAACCGGGCGCAGCTGTTCGGGCAGCCGTTGACGTTGATGCCGATCGGCTCGTCGAAGTCCGGCAGCCGCTTCTCCAGCTCGGCGTAGAGGTCCTGCGCGTGCTGCTTGGTCTCCACGATCGCCAGCTTGCAGAACTCCAGGCCGGTGCAGGCCATGGTGCCGCGGCGGAAGGCGCTCGGGCGCACGAGCAGGTCGTGCTCGGCGAGCGCGGTCACTAGGTCCTCGACCCGCTCGTCGGGAACGTCGAGGACCACCATCTTCTGCTGGGTCGTCGTCCGGGTGCGGCCCTGTCCGTACTCGTCGGCGAGGTCGGCGATCCGGGTGAGCAGGCTGCCGGTGATCCGGCCGGTGCGCAGCGCGAAGCCGACGGCGTTGGTGCCGTCCTTCTGCTTCGCGACGCCGACGTGGTCACGCTGCTCGTGCGCGGGCGGCGCGGCGGCCGGACCGTCGGGGAGCTCGGCGCGCAGGTACTCGTCCTGGAGCACCTGGCGGAACCGCTCGGGGCCCCAGTCGGCCATGAGGAACTTGATGCGGGCGCGGTTGCGCTGCCGGCGGTAGCCGTAGTCGCGGAAGATCGAGGTGCAGGCGGCCCAGACCTCGGTCACCTGGTCGGGCCGGACGAACACGCCGACCCGCTGGGCGAACATCGGGTTGGTCGACAGCCCGCCGCCGATCCACAGGTCGTACCCGGCCTCGCCGTCGGCGTTGCGCACCCCGACGAAGGAGACGTCGTCGATCTCCGGCTCGGTGCAGTGGTCGACGCAGCCGGACATCGACGTCTTCCACTTGCGCGGCAGGTTGCTGAACTCCGGGCTGCCGACGTACTTCGCGACCGTCTGCGCCATGACGTCGGAGGCGTCGAGGACCTCGTCGGCCAGGACGCCGGCCAGCGGGCAGTTGAGCATGCCGCGCGGGGTGTCGCCGCAGGCCTCGGTCGTGGTGAGGCCGACCGACTCGAGCCGCCGCCAGATCTCGGGAACGTCCTCGATGCGGATCCAGTGGTACTGGACGTTCTGCCGGTCGGTGACGTCGGCGACGTCGCGGCCGAACTCGGTGCTGATGCCGCCGATGGTCCGCAGCTGGTCGCTGGTCAGCGCCCCACCGTCGGTGCGCACCCGCATCATGAAGTACTCGTCCTCGAGCTCCTCGGGCTCGAGGACGGCGGTCTTGCCGCCGGGGATGCCCTGGGCACGCTGGGTGTAGAGCCCCATCCAGCGCATGCGCCCGCGCAGGTCGCTGGGGTCGATGCCCCCGAAGCCGGTGTGCGCGTAGATGTCGAGGATGCGCTGACGGACGTCGAGCCCGTCGGAGTCCTTCTTCATCCGCTCGTTGGGGTTGAGCGGCTCCCGGTAGCCCAGCGCCCACTGGCCCTGGCCTCGCTGGGGATCGCGGCGTTGCGGCCGGGTGCTGGTGCGGGGGGTGGTCACGGTGGCACTTCCTCCTGCGCCGCCCGCCGCGGCGCCGTGACCGGACGGGGTGGGGCGCTGCCGGATCGGGGAGCGCAGCGGCTGCTGCGGGGGGACCTCGGTGTCAGCGCGCGAGGCGACAGACCGCGCTGCTCACCAGCGCCAGGTCGATGTGACGGCGCGCGACGAGCAGGCTGCCGCGATCCGTCACGCCCCCCATGGTCGCACACGTCCGGCCCGGGCCGGTGTGACCTCGGACGACCCGGACCTCAGGCGGCCGGCGGTGCCCCGTCGTCCGGCGTTCCTCCCGGAGCCGTGTCCGCGTGCCCGTCCATGGCCGCGCGGATGCGGGCCACCGACTCGGCCAGCGGGGTGACCGAGGTGTCGATGACGAGGTCGGCCCGCGAGGGGGGTTCGTAGGGGTCGTCGACGCCGGTGAACCCGGTGAGCTCGCCGGCCCGGGCGCGGGCGTAGAGCCCCTTGACGTCGCGGGCCTCGCACACCTCCAGCGGCGTGGCCAGGTGCACGAGGACGAACCGGCCGTGCTGCTCGACCAGCGCCCGGGCGTCCTCGCGCGCGCGGTCGTACGGGGCGATCGCGGCGACGACGACGGTGCCGCCGTGCCGCACCACCTCGCCGGCGACGAACCCGATCCGCCGGATGTTGAGGTCGCGGTGCTCGCGGGAGAAGGACAGCTCGCTGGAGAGGTGGGTGCGCACGACGTCGCCGTCGAGGACGGTCACCGGCCGGCCCTCGGCCTCCAGGTCGGCCACGAGGGCGTCGGCCACGGTCGACTTGCCCGCGCCCGAGAGTCCGGTGAGGAAGACGGTGACGCCACCGTGCTGCGCGCTGCTCACGTCCCGAGTCTCGCCCAGCGGGCCCGCGCGACCGACACCCGACCCTCCTGGGAGCCTGCCGGGGTGAGGAGCCGGTGGCAGGGGGCGCCTCGGTCGGCGCGGGTCGTGGCGGCCGGCGCGGTCGTCGTCCTCGCCTACGGCGCGGTGGTGCACGTCGTCCAGGTGGTCCTGGGCGGGGGGAACCCGTACCCCGGCCTGCCCGGCTGGCTGCGCGCCTACTTCGTCTCGCTGACCCTGCTCGACCCGCTGGCCGCCGTCCTGCTCGCGCTGCGTCGGCGCACCGGTCTCGTCCTGGCCGTGGCGGTGCTCGTCTCCGACGCCGCAGCGAACGCCTGGGCGAACTACGCGCTCGACCCGGCGGCCGGCGGAACGGCCGGACGCGTCGGCCAGGCGGTCGTCACGCTGCTGGCGGTCGCACTGCTGGCCGCAACACCGCTGCTGTGGCGGGAGACGGCGCCGGCTGACCGCGGGTGAGCCGGCTCAGTCGCGGGGGCGGTCGTCGCCGAAGGAGCGCCAGGCGCCCTCGACGGCGGCCAGCTCGGCCACCGGTGACGGCAGCTCCCCGGCGACGACGTCGGCGAGGGTGACCTCCTCCAGCACCCGGCGGTAGGCCGCGCGGGCGGCGACCCACACGCTGGCCAGCTCCTCGGCCGCGCCGGGGTAGCTCACGTCCTCGGGGCGCTGGCCGTGCACCTCGGCGAGGAACCCCTGCTCGATCCGCATCACCCGGGCGATGGAGATCTCCGACGGGGGCAGCGCGAGCCGGTAGCCGCCCTCGCGGCCCCGCTGGCTGGTGACCAGCCGGGCGTGCTGCAGGTCGCCGAGGATCCCCTGCAGGAAGCGCGAGGGGATGCCCTGGGCCGTCGCGATCCGGTCGCAGGTCAGCGCGCCCGGCGCCGCGGCGGCCAGCTCGAGGGCCGCGCGGACGGCGTAGTCGACCCGGGCGGTGATGCGCACTGTGGTCCCTCCTGCCGAGTCCTGCGGGGATCCCGTCTGCCGAGTCCTGCAGCGATCCCTCCTGCCGAGTCCTGCAGCCCCATCCTGCACGGTCTGCCAGGGTGACGCGGTGTACCGGCTCGGGTTCACCACCATCGTGGCGGCGCCGCTGACCGTCGCGTTCGACGTGGCCCGGGCGCTGGGCCGCCCCTGGCCGGTGCCGCTGGAGGAGGTCGAGTCGGTCCGCCCGGTGCGCGACGTCTACGCCGCCGGGCCGGGGCGCGGCTGGCGGACGCTGACCCACACGAGGTCGTTCACGGCGACCCCCGAGGGGACCCGCGTCGAGGAGCAGGTCACCTGGGACACCGGCCTGCCCGGCCCGCTCGCGGCGCCGGTCGACCGGGTGGTGCGGCGTCGTGTGCTGCGCTCGATGCGCCGTCACCTCGACGGCTACGCCGCGGCGGCCGCCCTGCAGGCGCTCGACGTCGTCCAGGTGGTCGGCGCGGCGATCGTCCGCGGGGACCGGGTGCTGGTGGCCCAGCGCGGGACAGGACCGCTGGCCGGCCGCTGGGAGTTCCCCGGCGGCAAGGTCGAGCCGGGGGAGGACGACCTGACCGCGCTGGTGCGCGAGTGCACCGAGGAGATGGGGGTCGCCGTCCTGCCGCGCGGGTTCCTGGGCGAGGTGGTCCTCGACGGCGTCGTCGCCGGCGGGGCACCCGGCGCCTCGACCCTGCGGGTGTGGTCGGCCCACCTGGCCGGGGGGGAGCCCGTGGCGCACGAGCACCGTGACCTGCGCTGGGTGCGCGCTCCCGACCTCGAGGACCTCGACTGGATCCCCGCCGACCGTCCCCTGCTGCCCGCGGTCCGGGCCCTGCTCGCCGGCCCCCGACCAGACGCCACGGGCGCCACCTCCTGAGGAGGTGACCCCGTGGCGGGGTGCCGGAACGGCCCCTACGGCCCCGTCCAGAGCCTCACCCCGAGCGTGCGAGGGGTGAGGAGGACGGGGTCCTTCACTTGAAGACGTCCTTGACCTTCTCGCCGGCCTGCTTGAGGTTGCCGGCGGCCTTGTCGTTGGCGCCCTCGGCCTGCAGGTCGCGGTCGCCGGTGGCCTCGCCCACGCGCTCCTTGCCCTCGCCGGCCAGCTCCTGCGCCTTGTTCTTCGCCTTGTCGATGCCGCTCATGACTGCGCTCCTCTCGTCGGCTCCCCAACCGGTACCCACACCCGGGTGTCCGGACACCCGATCACCGCGACGACGGAAGTCCTGCGGTGCGGAGCGGGGGACGCCGGAGCTCGTGTGGTCGGCGGGTCGGCGGGGCGTGGACATTGCAGTGCGCACGACCGGGTCGTGAGCACGGGTCACAAAACGGTGACGGTCGTGGACGGTCCTCGCCGCGCGTGCCTAGGGTCGCCAGCGGCGCTCCAGGGCCGTTCCCGGTGTCCGGTCGACGGACGTCTTCGCCCGGCCACGCCCCGGGTGTGCACCGACCAGTCCGTTCCCCCCGCACGCGCGGGACGAGGGAGGCATCGCACGTGAAGTTGAGCAAGCGCCGGTCGGCGCTCGTCGCGGCCGGCCTGTCCGGCGTGCTGCTGCTGTCCGCCTGTGGCGGCAGCGACGACAGCGGCTCCGGTGGCGGCGAGGGCGGCGGCACGTTCACCGCCTACATCAACGAGCCGAAGAGCCCCCTCGTCCCCGGCAACACCACCGAGAGCGAGGGCGCCAAGGTCATCGGTGCCCTCTGGACCGGTCTCGTGGGCTACTCCGAGGAGGGTGCCGTCGAGTACACCGGCGTCGCGGAGTCGATCGAGTCGGACGACAACCAGAACTGGACGATCACGCTCAAGGACGGCTGGACCTTCCACGACGGGACGCCGGTCGACGCGCAGTCCTACGTCGACGCCTGGAACTACACCGCCAACCCGGCCAACGCGCAGGACGGCGGTTCCTACTTCTCCCGCGTCGCCGGCTTCCAGGAGCTGCAGGACGGCACCGCCCAGACGCTGAGCGGCGTCCAGGTGGTCGACGACCAGACCTTCACGGTGCAGCTGAGCGCGCCGTTCCGGCTGTTCCCGGCGGTCGTCGGCTACCAGTCGTTCGACCCGCTGCCCGACGCCTTCTTCGAGGACCCGGAGGGCTTCGGCACCCACCCGATCGGCAACGGCCCGTTCCAGGCCGACACCGACTACGTCCCCGGACAGGGCATCACCCTGACCAAGTACGACGACTACGCCGGGGACGACGCGGCGCAGAGCGACGGCATGGAGTTCGTCGTGTACGCCGACCAGGCCACCGCCTACACCGACGCGCAGGACGGCAACGTCGACATCGTCGACGTCATCCCGCCCGACGTCATCGAGTCGGCCCGCGACGAGTTCGGGGACGGCTTCATCGAGACCCAGGTCTCGCAGATCACCTACCTCGGCATGCCGACCTACGACCCGCGCTACGCCGACCCGCGCGTCCGCCAGGCCATCTCGATGGCCGTCGACCGCCAGGCCATCTCCGACGCCATCTTCTCCGGCACCCGCACCCCGGCCGACTCGTTCATCTCGCCGGTGGTCGACGGCTACCGCGAGGGCGCCTGCGAGTACTGCACGTTCGACCCCGACCGGGCCAACCAGCTGCTCGAGGAGGCCGGCTTCGACAAGAGCCAGCCGATCGAGCTGTGGTTCAACGCCGGCGGCGGCCACGACGCCTGGATGGAGGCCGTGGGCAACCAGCTGCGGCAGAACCTGGGCGTGGAGTTCTCGCTGCAGGGGGAACCTGGACTTCGCCCAGTACCTGCCCCTCGGTGAGCAGAAGGGCTACACCGGCCCGTTCCGGATCGGCTGGAGCTTCGACTACCCGGCCGCGGAGAGCTACCTGACCCCGCTGTTCACGCCGTCGTCGTTCCCGCCGATCGGCTCGAACTACAGCTTCTACGACAACCCGCAGGTCGTCGACCTCATCGCCCAGGGTGACCAGGCGGCCAGCGAGGACGAGGCCATCGCGGACTACCAGCAGGCCGAGGACCTCATCGCCGAGGACATGCCCTACGTCCCGATGTTCTTCACCAAGATCCAGACGGTGGCCACCGACCACGTGAGCAACGTCCGGATCGACCTGTTCCAGCGTCCGGTCTGGTCCGAGGTCACCGTCAACGACTGACGGCCCAGGAGGGCCGCACCACCCGCCGGGGGCGCCCGTCCGAGCAGGACGGTCGCCCCCGGCGGCGTGTGTGCGCTGCCTGCGAGGACGATGGACACCGCGTCGCCGCACACCCCGGCGGCGCACACACCCCGAGGGGGACCATGGGCCGCTACGTCGCGCGCCGCCTCTTGCTCACCATCCCGGTCTTGATCGGCGCGTCGTTCCTGATCTTCGCGATGGTGTACGCCCTGCCGGGCGACCCCATCCGCGCGCTGGCCGGTGACCGCCCGGTCTCGCCGGCCGTCGTCGAGGTGCTCCGCGAGCGGTTCCACCTCGACGACCCCCTGTACGTCCAGTACTGGGAGTACGTGAAGGGCCTGGCCCAGGGCGACCTGGGCACCGACTTCCGCGGCCGGCCGGTCCTCGACACCATCGAGCGCACGCTGCCCGTCACCGTCGAGCTGACCGTCGTCGCCATCGTGTTCGAGGCGGTCATCGGCCTGGTCGCCGGCGTGCTCGCCGGCATCCGGCGCAACGGCTTCTTCGACAACCTGGTGCTGGTCTCGACGACGCTGATCGTCTCGATCCCGATCCTGGTGCTCGCCTTCCTCGCCCAGCTGCTGTTCGGGCTGAAGCTCGGCTGGTTCCCGATCGCCGGCACCCGCGAGGGCCTCTACAGCTACGTCCTGCCCGGCCTGGTGCTCGCCTCCGGTTCGCTGGCCTACGTCGCCCGGCTCACCCGCACGAGCATCGCGGAGAACCTGCGCGCCGACTACGTGCGGACGGCGCGGGCCAAGGGTCTCCCCAACCGGACGGTGATCGTCCGGCACACCCTGCGCAACAGCCTGATCCCGGTCGCGACCTTCATCGGGGCCGACATCGGCACCCTGCTCGGCGGCGCGATCATCACCGAGACGGTGTTCAACCTCCCCGGCATCGGGCGGGAGGTCTTCGACGCCGTCCGCCAGCAGGAGGGTGCGGTCGTCGTCGGCATCGTCACCCTGATGGTGTTCTTCTTCATCTTCTTCAACCTGGTCGTCGACGTGCTCTACGCCGTCCTCGACCCGAGGATCCGCTATGACTGACCAGCAGCAGGTGGACCTGCGCAAGGACGAGGTCGAGGCCGGGACCACCACCGGCCTGGCCAGCCCCTCGGTCGACGTCACCGACGAGCGCCAGAACAGCCTCTGGAGCGACGCCTGGGGCGAGCTGCGGCGCAACCCGCTGTTCTGGATCGGCGCGGTCCTGGGGCTGGGCTTCCTGCTCATGGCGATCGCCCCCCAGTGGTTCTCCCGCGGGCAGGACCCCCGTGCGTGCGACCTGGCCAACTCCAAGGCGCTGCCCTCGGCGGACCACTGGTTCGGCTACGACCAGCAGGGCTGCGACTACCTGGCCAACGTGATGTACGGCGCCCGGAACTCGCTGATCATCGGGGTCGTCGCGGTCGTCGTGATCCTCGTGCTGGGTGTGGTCGTCGGGGCGATATCGGGCTACTTCGGCGGCGTCACCGACGGCATCCTGTCCCGGATCGCCGACATCTTCTACGCGCTGCCGCTCATCCTCGGCGCCCTGGTGCTGCTGCGGGTCGGGCCGGAGACCTCCATCCCGGTCATCAACAGCCGCGGGCCCGGCGCGGTGGCGGTGGCGCTGGCGCTGTTCGGCTGGATGACGGCGATGCGGTTGGTGCGGTCCCAGGTCATCGCGGTGAAGAGCTCCGACTACGTGGCCGCCGCCCGCGCCATGGGAGCCTCCAGCCGGCGCATCCTCGTGCGGCACGTCATGCCGAACGCGGTGGCGCCGGTGCTGGTCTACACGACCATCACCATCGGTGTGCTGATCGCCGCCGAGGCCACGCTGACCTTCCTGGGCGTGGGACTGCAGCGGCCGGCCATCTCCTGGGGCCTGCAGCTCGAGGCCGGCCGGGACTCCATCCGCACCGCCCCGCACCTGGTGCTGTTCCCCAGCATCATCCTGACCCTGACCGTGATGGCGTTCGTGATGATGGGTGACGCCCTGCGCGACGCCCTCGACCCGAGGCAGCGCGCATGACCAACCTCGACCTGACCCGGCCCACGGCGGAGCTCGCCGGGGAGGGGACCCCCCTGCTCGAGGTCGACGACCTGCACGTGGAGTTCCGCACCCGCTCGGGCACGGTGCACGCCGTCAACGGCGTGAGCTACAGCCTGGCGGCGGGACAGACGCTCGCCATCCTCGGCGAGTCCGGCTCCGGCAAGTCGGTGTCGGCCCAGGCGATCATGGGGATCCTGGAGACCCCGCCCGCGGTCGTCACCGGCGGCGGCATCTGGTTCCAGGGCCGCAACGTGCTGGAGATGCCGGACGAGGACCAGCGCAAGATCCGCGGTCCGGGCATCTCGATGATCTTCCAGGACGCGCTGTCGTCGCTGAACCCCGTGTACAGCGTGGGCTACCAGATCGGTGAGATGTTCCGCGCGCACCGGGGGATGGGCAAGAAGGAGGCCCGCCGGCGCGCCGTCGAGCTCATGGACCGCGTGCGCATCCCCGCCGCGGCCCGCCGCGTCGACGACTACCCGCACCAGTTCTCCGGCGGCATGCGCCAGCGCGTCATGATCGCCATGGCGATCGCGCTGGACCCGCGCATCCTCATCGCCGACGAGCCCACGACCGCCCTCGACGTCACCGTGCAGGCGCAGGTCATGGACCTGCTCAAGGACCTGCAGGCCGAGACGGGGATGGGGCTGATCCTCATCACCCACGACCTCGGCGTGGTCAACGAGGTCGCCGACGACGTGGCGGTCATGTACGCCGGGGAGATCGTCGAGCGCGGCACCGTCGACGACGTCTTCACCCGCCCGGCGCACCCCTACACCGACGGCCTGATGAGCTCGATCCCCCAGGTCGAGGCCAAGGGCGGGCGGCTGCGGCCGATCGTCGGCCAGCCGCCGAACCTGGCGCGCATCCCGAGCGGCTGCCCCTTCCACCCGCGCTGCTCGCGGCGCCGGCTGGGCGCCGAGGCCGCGCCGGGACGCGAGTGCTCGGTCGACGTCCCGCCGCTGCGACTGGTCGTCCCGGGGCGCGAGGCGGCCTGCCACTACAGCGAGGAGGTCCTCGGTGTCGCAGCCGAGTGAGTCCGGCGCCACCGCGGCGTCGTCCCTGGCGGGGTCGGCCCCGGCGGCGTCCCCGGGCACGTCCCCGGACACGTCGTCGGTCCCGGGCACGCCGACGGCGACCGAGGCCGCCGGGTCGCGCGTCCGGGGGGCGATGGGGGAGAGCCTGCTGGAGGTCCGCGGGCTGCAGAAGCACTTCCCGCTGACCCAGGGGGTGGTCTTCAGACGCACGGTCGGGCACGTCCGCGCCGTCGACGGCGTCGACCTCACCCTGCACCGCGGCGAGACCGTCGGCCTGGTCGGCGAGTCCGGCTGCGGCAAGTCGACGGTGTCGAAGCTGCTCGTCGCGCTCGAGCGGCCGACGGCCGGGGAGATCCTCTACAAGGGCAGGGACGTCGCCCGCATGAGCGGCCGCGCGCTCAAGGCCTACCGGCGCGAGGTCCAGATCATCTTCCAGGACCCCTACGCGTCGCTGAACCCCCGGATGACCGTCGGCGACATCGTCGCCGAGGGCTGGTCGGTGCACGCCGACGTCGCCCCCCGCAAGGGCCGGCTCAAGCGCACGCAGGAGCTGCTCGACCGGGTCGGGCTCAACCCCGACTACGTCAACCGCTACCCGCACCAGTTCTCCGGCGGCCAGCGGCAGCGCATCGGCATCGCCCGGGCGCTGGCGCTGCAGCCGGAGATCATCGTCTGCGACGAGCCGGTGTCGGCGCTCGACGTCTCGGTGCAGGCGCAGGTGGTCAACCTGCTCGAGGACCTGCAGGACGAGCTGGGCCTGTCCTACCTGTTCATCGCCCACGACCTGTCGGTGGTGCGGCACATCTCCGACCGGGTCGCGGTCATGTACCTCGGCTCCATCGTCGAGGAGGGCACCGACGAGCAGGTCTACGCCTCGCCGTCGCACCCCTACACCCAGGCGCTGCTGTCGTCGGTGCCGCTGCACGAGCCGCACCTGCGCGGGCAGAAGGACCGGATCCTGCTGCAGGGCGACGTCCCCAGCCCGGCCGACCCGCCGTCGGGCTGCCGGTTCCGCACCCGCTGCTGGAAGGCGCAGGACGTCTGCGCCCAGGAGGCGCCGGCGCTGGTCGACCGGGGGCAGGGGCACCCGAGCGCCTGCCACTTCGCCGAGGCGCGGATGGTGGTCCCGCTCGACGTGGAGTAGGCCGGCGACGATCAGGTGACCTGATCCCGGCGTGTCCTCCCTCACGGTGCACGGTGAGGGAGGACGCGCTGCGGTGAGGGAGGACGTCGCGGTGAGGGAGGACCTCGCGGTGGGCCACGTCCGGCGCGCGGCCGGATCGGGGAGGATGTGCGCCCGTGACCGCTGACCGCCGGCTGCTGCTCGTGCACGCCCACCCCGACGACGAGACGATCACCACCGGGGCGACGATGGCGCACTACGTCGCCGAGGGCGCGCAGGTCACGCTGCTGACGTGCACGCTCGGCGAGGAGGGCGAGGTCCTCGTCCCCGAGCTGGAGCTGCTCGCCGCCGGGCACGCCGACCAGCTCGGCGGGTACCGGATCGGCGAACTGGCCGCGGCGATGGCCGCCCTCGGGGTCACCGACACCCGCTTCCTCGGCGGCGCGGGCCGCTACCGCGACTCCGGGATGATCGGGACGCCGGCGAACGAGCGGCCCCGCGCCTTCTGGAACGCCGACCTCGACGAGGCGGTGGACCACGCGGTCGCCGTCGTCCGGGAGGTACGGCCGCAGGTCGTGGTCACCTACGACGAGAACGGCGGCTACGGGCACCCCGACCACATCCAGGCGCACCGGGTGGCGATGGCCGCCGTCGCCGCCGCCGCCGACCCCGCCCACCGGCCGGAGCTGGGCCCGGCCTGGGACGTCGCGAAGGTCTACTGGGCCTGCGTGCCGCGCTCGGTGCTGCGCGCGGGCGCCGAGGCCCTCGCGGCGCTGGGGGAGGACGCCCCGTTCCGGCCGCAGCCCGGAGGCGTCGACGACGTCCCCTTCGCCGTCCCCGACGAGCTGGTCACCGCCGCCGTCGACGGCCGGGCGCACGCCGCCGGCAAGGACGCCGCCCTGCGGGCGCACGCCACCCAGATCACCGTCGACGGCCCCTTCTTCGCCCTCTCCAACGAGCTGGGCCAGGAGGTGCTCGCCGTCGAGCACTACCGGCTGGTGCGCGGCGAGCGCGGCCCGGCGGGGCAGGGGCCGCACGGCTGGGAGGACGACCTGTTCGCCGGTCTCGCGTGACCGGCCGCCGCGTCGGGGAGCTGGTCGGTGCGGCGGTGCTGGCCGTCGCCGTCGCCGGGTGGCTGGCGCTGGTCGAGGTCTTCTGGCTGCCGCTGCGGCTGTTCGGGGTCCTCGTGCCGCTGGCGGTCGCCGTCGCCGTCACCGGGAACCTGCTGCTGGTGGCCGGCGCGCACCGGCTCTCCGGCTCCCGCGCCGTCGGGGTGCTGCCGGCGCTCACCTGGCTGCTCGTCGCCCTGGCCGCGACGGTGCGCCGTCCCGAGGGTGACCTGGTCGCCGTCGGCAGCGGCGGGCTCGGCGTGGTGACCCTCGCCTTCCTCGGCCTCGGCGTGCTGGCCGCCGCGTTCGCCGTCGGCCGGGTCCTGACCGCGCGCCGGCCCGCTCCGCGGTGAGCGTCAGCTCGCCGGGTGCGTCACCGCCCGACGTGCCGGGTGCGGCTCCAGCCAGGCGAGGAAGCGCTCGGCCGGCATCGGGCGGGCCACGTGCCAGCCCTGCGCACGATCGCGCTGGCCCGCGGGTCCGCGTCAGCGAGATGACGAAGCTGCAGTCGAGCTCGATCTCGTCGACCGGCAGCGCCCGCACGTAGGTCAGCGACGAGCAGCCGGTGCCGTGGTCGTCCACCGACAGCCGCACCCCCAGCCGGCGCAGGGCGGCCAGCACCTGCTGGCTGCGGACGGCGTCGGCCACGAGCACGTCCTCGGTGGTCTCCAGGACCAGCGCCGAGGCCGGCACGCCGCGCGTCTCCAGCAGCAGCGCCACCTGGTCGGGCAGCGCGACGTCCTGCAGGTTGGACACCGACAGGTTGACCGCCGGCGTCAGGTCGTGGCCGGCGTCGCGCCAGGTGCGCAGGTCCAGCAGGGAGCACTCCAGCACCCGCAGGGTCAGCCGGCGCACGAGCCCGGCCTGCTCGGCCAGCGGAAGGAGGACGTCGGGGGTCAGCAGGCCGCGCTCGGGGTGCTCCCACCGCACGAGCGCCTCGACGCCGACCACCCGGCCGGTGCGCAGGTCCAGCTCGGGCTGGTGGTGCGGCACCAGCTGGTGTCGAGCGCCGTGCACAGCTGCTCCAGGGTCCGCAGCCGGTCGCTGTCGTTGCCGGCGCAGGAGCGGTGCGGCTCGGTGTGGATCGTCCGCTCCACCTCCTCGGTGGAGCGCCGGCGGTCGGCCAGCCCGGTGAGCGGGTCCTGGTGCACCTCGTTGGACAGCTGGGCCGGCCGCAGCCGCTCGGTGGCGCGCAGCAGCGCGTTCTCCACGACCAGCGCGCCCTCGAGCACGATGCGCGCGATCGCCTCGCGGACCGCCGGCGACCACCGGACGGCGGGACCCGGCGACCCGCCGCCACAGCGGGGCCCCGTCTGCCGGGGGAGCGGCACCGGCGTCAGGCCGGCGCCCACCGGTAGTGGTAGCGGTGGTGCTCGACGAAGCCCGCCCGGCGGTACAGCGCCCGCGCCGGCGTGTTGGCGGAGGACACCTGCAGGTACACCCAGCCGGCGCCGCGCTGCGCGCCCCACCGGGACACCGCCGCCACCACCGCGGTCGCCAGGCCGCGGCGGCGGTGCTCCTCCGCGACGGTCACCGCGGTGACGCCGAGCCAGTCGTCGGTCACCACCCCGCGGGCGACGGCGACCGGCGGCGCCGGGGGCGGGTCGGTGCGCACCGAGGCGAAGACCACCTCCGGGGCGTTGGTCAGCACCGCGCGGGCGGTGGCCGCGTCGGTCCGGCCCAGGTGGCCGGACGCGGTCAGCCAGCCGTCGTCGGGCTCCGGGTCCAGGTCGACCGGCGCGCCGCCGTTGACCCCGGGCACCAGCGGCGCGGTGAGGACCAGCACGTCCTCGTCGCGTTCCCACCCGGCCGCGGCGAACGCGGTGCCGGCGGCGCGGGCCTGCACGCCGGGCAGCTGGGCGCCGGGCCGCAGGCCCCTCGCCCCATACCAGCCGGCCACCGCCTCGACCGCCTCCGGCAGTGGCCGGCCCGGGTCGCCGGCGACGAGCGCGGTGTTGGCCCGGCCGGTGAACCCGCCCCCGGCGCGCAGCAGCCACCCGCCCAGCGGCTCCTCCTCCGGCGCCCGCCAGCCGCGGGCGGCCAGCCGTTCGAGGTCGGCGACGCCCAGCGGTGATCGGCTCTGTCCCACGCCGCCGATCCTGCGGGGTGCCGCGGCGCTCCTCCACCGGGGGAGGACGCGTCCACCCGTCGGGTTTCAGGCGGGACCGCGGGGCCATACTGAGGTCAGACCCGCGCAGGTCCGGCCCGTCGCCGGACCGCGGCCCGCACGTCCCCCGGGAGGACCCACCGTGACCTACGTGATCACCCAGGCCTGCGTCGACGTCCTCGACAAGGCGTGCATCGACGAGTGTCCGGTGGACTGCATCTACGAGGGTGAGCGGATGCTCTACATCCACCCCGACGAGTGCGTCGACTGCGGTGCCTGCGAGCCGGTGTGCCCGGTGGAGGCCATCTACTACGAGGACGACGTCCCGGACAAGTGGAAGGACTTCTACAACGCCAACGTGGAGTTCTTCTCCGACCTGGGCAGCCCCGGCGGCGCGGCCAAGACCGGCAAGATCGCCAAGGACCACCCGCTGGTCGCCGCCCTGCCGCCGCAGGGCGAGGGGCACTGACCACCACGACCCCGGGGACGGCGGCAGGCCCGCTGCCCGACTTCCCCTGGGACAGCCTGGAGGCCGCCCGCGCCCGCGCGGCCCGGCACCCCGGTGGGGTGGTCGACCTCTCCATCGGGACCCCGGTCGACCCCACCCCGGACGTGCTGCGGACCGCGCTGGCCGCAGCGGGCGACTCACCGGGCTACCCGACCGCCCTCGGCACGCGGGACCTGCGCACCGCCGCGGCCGGGTGGCTGCAGCGGCGCCTGGGCGTGACCCTCGCCGACCCGCTGGGGGCCGACCCGTCGGTCGTCCCCACCGTGGGCTCCAAGGAGCTCGTGGCGCTGCTGCCCACCCTGCTCGGCCTCCGGGAGGGCACCGTCGTCCTCCCCGAGGTGGCCTACCCGACCTACGAGGTCGGCGCGGTGCTGGCCGGCCTCGCGGTGCGGCGCACCGACACCCCGCCCGACGACGCCGCCGGTGTGGTGCTCGTCTGGCTGAACACCCCGGGCAACCCGCACGGCCGCGTGCTCACCGACGACCAGCTGCGCGCCTGGGTGGCCTGGGGCCGGGCGCACGGCGTCCCGGTGGTGTCCGACGAGTGCTACGCGACGCTGGGGTGGGACGTCGAGCCGCGGTCGGTGCTGCACCCCGCCGTCGCCGGTGCCGACCACACCGGCCTGCTGGCGGTGCACTCGCTGTCCAAGCAGTCGACGGCGGCGGGCTACCGCGCCGGGCTGCTCTCCGGTGACCCGGCGCTGGTCCGGCAGGTGTGGGAGGTCCGCCGGCACCTGGGGCTGCTGGTGCCCGGGCCGGTGCAGGCGGCGATGACCGCGGCGCTGGCCGACGACGCGCACGTCGACGCCCAGCGCGAGCGCTACCGGGCCCGCCGGGTGCGGCTGGCCGCGGCCGTCCGCGCCACGGGCGCGCGGATCGACCACTCCGAGGCCGGCCTGTACCTGTGGGTCACCCGCGACGAGGACTGCTGGACGACGATCGACTGGCTGTCCGGTCTGGGCGTCGTCGCCGCGCCCGGCTCGTTCTACGGGCCGGCCGGTGCCCGCCACGTGCGGATGGCCCTGACCGCCACCGACGAGCGCATCGACGCCGCCGTCGCGCGCCTCACCGCCTGAGCGGCGCTCAGCCGCAGCCGCGGGCGAAGTCGTCCGAGCGCAGGGCCGTCGTCAGCGACTGGGCGAAGTCGCTCCAGCGCTGGTAGGCCTCCGGGAAGCCGGAGCGCTGGACGGCCTGGGCGACCTCGGTGAGGCGGCCGGTGTCCCAGGCGGGGACCAGCACCAGGCGGTCGTAGAACTGGCCGGCCGCGTAGACGGGGTCCTGCACCTGCTCCGGCGTGCCCCAGCCCTGCGAGGGCCGCTGCTGGAACAGGCCCAGGGAGTCCCGGTCACCGTAGGGGAGGTTGTGCAGCGTCGACTCCTGCATCGCGGTGGCCAGGGCGATGACGACGGCCCGCTCGGGCAGGCTGCGGTCGTGGGCGACCCCGGCGATGGTCCGGGCGTTGGCGACCTGCTCGGCGCTGAGCTCGACGCCGGTCTCGGGCACCGTGCACTCCGCCGTGGCCAGGGAGACCGCGGGTTCCTCGGCGGAGGCGGTGACCGCCACGAGCACGACCACCGCGAGCACCGCGGTGAGCCAGCCCCAGGAGGCCAGGCGGCGGCGCAGGCCGGGCCGCCAGGCCGGCGCGCGGGGAGCGGCGCCGCGGGCGGCCGGCCGGCGGGCGGGTGCCCTGCGGGCGGACGACGTGCGCGCGGGGGGACGGCGAGCGGTCGTCGTCCGGCGGGCCGCGGGGCGGGTACCGGTCCGTGCGCTCGTCATCGGTCCCGAGAGTAGGTCGGGCACCGGGTGCGTCCCCGGACCTCGGGGGGACCGGTGGTGTGCCTGGGACGGCCGCGGCGCTGTCGCGGTGTGATCACCGTCGCTACGGTGTGCGTTCCGATCCGCCGTCGTCCAGGAGGCCCCGTGCCCGACGTCCTGCTCCCCGGGGTGACCGCCACGCGGGTGCCCACCGCGCGGCTCACCCAGAACGTGCTGCACCCCGAGGGGACCGACCCCGCCGGCCCGGGCGAGGCGGTGCTGCTCGTGCACGGCAACGTCAGCTCGGCGCTGTTCTGGCAGCAGACGCTGCCGGCGGTCGCCGCGGGCGGCCACCGGGTGCTGGCCGTCGACCTGCGCGGCTTCGGAGACACCGACCCGCTGCCGGTCGACGCCCGGCGCGGGGTGCGGGACTGGTCCGACGACCTCGGCGCGCTGCTCGACGCGCTCGGCCTCGACCGGGTGCACCTGGTCGGCTGGAGCATGGGCGCGGGCGTCGTCCTGCAGTTCCTGCTCGACGCCCCCGGCCGGGTCGCCTCGGTGACCCTGCAGGCGCCGGTGTCGCCGTACGGCTTCGGCGGGACGGCCGGTCCGGGGGGACGGCGGCTCTCCGCGGACGGGGCGGGCTCGGGCGGGGGCGCGGCCAACCCCGAGTTCGTCGCCGCGATCGCCGCCGGGGACACCACGGACGCCGCGCCGAGCAGCCCGCGGTCGGTCCTGCGCGCCTTCTACGTGGCGCCGGGCTCGCTGCCGCTGGACCCGGCGTTGGAGGACGTGTTCGTCGCGTCGATGCTCTCCACCCGCACCGGCGAGGACCACTACCCGGGCGACGCCGTGCCCAGCGACACCTGGCCGGGGACCGCGCCCGGGCCGCGCGGGGTGCTCAACACGATGGCGCCCACGGTGTTCGACGTCTCGGGCGTCGCCGACCTGCCCTCCGGGCCGCCGGTGCTGTGGGTCCGCGGCGACGCCGACGCGATCGTCTCGGACACCTCGGCCTTCGACCTGGCGTTCCTCGGGCAGCTCGGGGCGGTGCCCGGCTGGCCCGGGGCGGAGGTCTGCCCGCCGCAGCCGATGGTCGCCCAGACCCGGGCCGTGCTCGACCGCTACGCCGCGGCCGGCGGCAGCTACCGCGAGGTGGTCCTGCCCGGGGTGGGGCACTCCCCGCACGTCGAGCGCCCGCAGGAGTTCACCGTCGCCCTGCTCGAGCACGTGACCGCAGCCGCGGCGGTGAGCTGACGGAGGGGGCCCCTCCGCAGGGGCCCGCCGCGAGCTCGCGAGCGGTGAGCTGGCGGAGGGGTCCTCAGGTGTTGGCGTGCAGGGCGGTGTTGAGGGCGCCCCACTGGCCCGACCGCGGCAGCGCCTCGAGCGCGCCGGAGACGCTGTTGCGGCGGAACAGCAGCCCCTGCCGGCCGGAGAGCTCGCGGGCCTTGACCACCGAGCCGTCGGGCAGCGTGACCCGCGAGCCGGCGGTGACGTAGCAGCCGGCCTCGACGACGCAGTCGTCGCCGAGGGAGATGCCGATGCCGGAGTTGGCGCCCAGCAGGCAGCCGCTGCCGATCGAGACGACCTCCTTGCCGCCACCGGAGAGCGTGCCCATGATCGACGCGCTGCCGCCGATGTCGCTGTCGGCGCCGACGACGACGCCCGCGCTGATCCGGCCCTCGACCATGGAGGGGCCCAGCGTGCCGGCGTTGTAGTTGACGAAGCCCTCGTGCATGACCGTCGTCCCCTCGGCCAGGTGCGCACCCAGCCGCACCCGGTCGGCGTCGGCGACCCGCACGCCGGAGGGCAGCACGTAGTCGACCATCCGCGGGAACTTGTCCACCGACAGCACGGTCAGGTGCCCGTGCGCCGCGCGCAGCGCCGCCCGCCGCGCCGGGGTCAGCTCGGCGGCGAGCACCGGACCGGCGCTGGTCCACGCCACGTTCGCCAGCAGGCCGAAGATGCCGGCCAGGTCCACGTCGTGCGGCCGCACGAGGCGCGAGGAGAGCAGGTGCAGCCGCAGGTAGACGTCGTGGGTGTCGGCCGGCGGGGCGCCGAGGTCGGCGATCGTCGTGCGGACGCCGACGACCTCCACACCGCGGACGTCGTCGGTGCGCACCAGGCCGGAGAACTCCGGGCCGAGCTCGCCCTCCAGCTCGAGGGTGCCCAACTGCCGGGTGCCGGTCTCCCCGCCGCCGCCGAGCGCGGGTGAGGGGTACCAGGTGTCGAGGACGGTCCTGGAGGAGGTGACGGTCGCGAGACCGGCGGCGACGGCGGAGCGGGCGGGGTCGGTCACGGCCCGACGTTACCGAGCCCGGCGCGCTGGGACGGCCGGTGGGGGAGCCCGCCGTAGGCTCGGTCACCGTGAGCGGCCCCCTCGAGCTGGACCTGTCCGCCGACGTCCTCACGCTCACCCGGGTGCTGGTGGACACGCCGTCGGTCTCCGGGGACGAGCGGGTGCTGGCCGACGCGGTCGAGGCGGCGCTGCGGGCCCTCGGCGGCCTGGAGGTCGAGCGGGTCGGCGACACGGTGCTCGCCCGCACGAACCTGGGCCGCGACACCCGCGTCGTCCTCGCCGGGCACCTGGACACCGTGCCGATCGCCGACAACGTGCCCGGCCGGCTCGAGGAGACCACCGGGCGGCTGTACGGCTGCGGCACCAGTGACATGAAGTCCGGCGACGCGGTCATGCTGCGGCTGGCCGGCCGCTTCGGCGTCCCGGGCGCCGGGCCCGCGCACGACCTGACCTTCGTGTTCTACGACAACGAGGAGGTCGAGGCGGTCAAGAGCGGCCTCGGGCGGGTGGTCCGTGAGCGGCGCGGCTGGCTCTACGGCGACCTGGCCGTCCTGCTCGAGCCCACCGACGGCGAGATCGAGGCCGGCTGCCAGGGCACGCTGCGCGCCCGGCTGGAGACGCGGGGCCGCCGGGCGCACAGCGCGCGCAGCTGGCTGGGCGTCAACGCCGTCCACGGGCTGGCCGGGGCGCTGGCCGCGCTGGCCGCCTACCGGCCGCGCGAGGTGGACATCGACGGCTGCCACTACCGCGAGGGCCTCAACGCCGTGGGCGTCTCCGGGGGCGTGGCCGGCAACGTCATCCCGGACGAGGCCGCGCTGACGGTCAACTTCCGCTACGCGCCCGACCGCGACGAGGACGCCGCCGAGGCGCACGTCCGCGAGGTGTTCGCCGAGGCGATCGCCGCCGGGGCCACCCTGACCGTCACCGACAACGCCGGCGGTGCGCTGCCCGGCCTCACCGAGCCGGCCGCCGCGGCGTTCGTCGCCGCCGTCGGCCGCCCGGCGCGGGCCAAGCTCGGCTGGACCGACGTCGCCCGCTTCGCCGCGCTGGGCATCCCGGCGGTCAACTACGGCCCGGGCGACCCTCAGCTCGCCCACACCCGCGAGGAGCACGTCCTGGTCGAGCGCCTGCAGCCGGCCGAGGACGCCCTGACCGCCTACCTGTCCGGAGGAAGCGCATGACGACCACCCCGCCGCCCGACGGCGCCCGCAAGCCGCGCCCGACCCGCCACCGCGGGCCGGTCGTGCTGCGCGGCGGCGAGCCGGACGCGCAGACGGTCGGGACGACGACCGACCAGCGGCTGCTCGACCGCCGCGGCCCCACCGACTGGGTGCACACCGACCCCTGGAGGTCGGTAACGGCCATACCAGTTATCCTCGCAGGTCAGCGGCGCGGGCTGCAAGCGGAAGCCTCCTGAACGTACGAAGGCCCCGCCTCCCTGGACGACAGGGGGACGGGGCCTTCGGTCATGCGGCCTTGCGGGAGGTGGACGACCGGGCGGCGACGTCGTACAGACGGCGTCGGGTAGCCGCGGACAGGGGCGGTAGATCACGGACAAGGGCGGCAGCAGCCTCGCGGTAGGCGTCGGCGGTGTGGTCGTTGTTCATCGCATGGGCACAGGTTGTCGAGCACCCCGGCGCGTGCTCGACCCCAGCGGTTCTTCTCTCGGAAACGACGAACGCCCCGCCTCCCCGTGATGGGGGAGACGGGGCCGTTGTGCGTCAGAGTCCGAAGATGGGCCCCTGTCCGCGTGAGATGACTTCGATGATCAACTCGATCAACAGCGCGTCCCCCGCGGCCTCCGCCCGCCTCCACAGGAACGCGAACACCTGCGGAGGCACCTTGCCCTTGATGGCCTCCAGCGCGTGCTGGGCGTCGTCCGTGGCGGGCAGGAGGTCGACCACCGAGACCTCGTATACGCGCTCGCCGCACGCACCCAGCCGTACTTGAGTCGTCGCGCCGGGAGAGCCGAGATCGGCCAGAACGGGCAACTCCCCGGTTTCCAAGCTCTCTCGCGCGATGCGGGCTTTGAGCCGGAGGTCGTCGGGGGCCCCCTTGCCCTCTACCTGGCGGAGGAAGTCGAGAAGCCACTCGGGAGGCTCCTGAGACGGGCCGTTGACGCTTTCGGAGTTGGTCACCCGCGCATCGTGACCAGGGGCACGGCCGACCGCGACGGCGGGGGCGCCATTAGGAGGCCCCTGCCGCCGCGATCGGCCCTACCTCGCTGGCCGGCCCACCGGCTGGTCAGGTCGTGTAGCTACTCCCACGCCCGTGTGCAGACGCGGGAGTGGCCGTCACGGCCGCGGGGTCAGCGGCGGCGACCACCCGCACCGCGGCGGATGCGACGGAGCTGACAGCTCAGCTCGCCGAGGGCGTCGTAGGTGGACTCCTCCGGCGCCGGGCGGATGATGATGTCGCCCTGCCCCAGCGGGACGGCGGCAGTGAGGAGGTCAGCCAATCGTCTTCGGGTTCCATCGCCGAGGGCTCGTCACCGAGGAGGACGGCGAGGGTGCGTTCCTCGCGGGCGGCCTGGGCGGCCAGTGGCACAACGATGTCCCGAACTCGCGGGTTCTGCATGAGCGTGACGATGAGTGCGGCGCAGCCCTCGGGGGAGGGGATCAAGGGAGGGTCAGACTCGGGTTCCAGCATTAGGCCGTCTCCCTGTGACAGGAGGCCCCTCACCCGGCCGAGTGAGGCATCTCATTTGTATCATGACGGCGCCGTCTCGAATCTTGGCGGGTGACCCTTACCACCTGCCCGAGGTGTTGGAACCAGAACGCCTCGTGACCTCGGCGATGGCGTCGGGGCGGCCGTGTTGTGTTCCTGTTCACCGCGGCCGGGCGCTTCATGTAACACACGAGGGGCATGGTGGAAGCGGGCCTTCGGGCCGGACCACAGCTAATGCCGGTGGCGCCGGTGTTGGCCGGGTCTCCCGCAACGACGCAGGCTGCCGGACTCCGACCGCGGGTGGCTGATCCAACGACGCCGCCTGCCGCATGACCACCGATCTGAGAGGCCAGTTCTCCATGGCGCAGTCCAAGAGCACGACACGCAGCGAGACCGTCGAGGTTCCCGTCGACGTCACCGTCGAGGAGGGCGACCGCGGTCCGAAGGGCCCGACCGGTCCGGTCGGTCCCGCGGGGGAGCCCGGCGACAAGGGGCCCAAGGGCCCGGTCGGCCCCGCCGGCGAGCGGGGAGACAAGGGCGACAAGGGCCCGGTCGGCCCGGTCGGCCCGGTCGGCGAGCGCGGTGACAAGGGTGAGAAGGGCCTGACCGGTCCGGTCGGCCCGGTCGGCGAGCGCGGTGAGAAGGGCCCGATCGGCCCGCAGGGCCTGCCCGGGCTGCTCGGCGAGGCCGGCCCGCGGGGCGAGCAGGGTCCGGAGGGGGAGACCGGCCCGCAGGGCGAGCAGGGTCTGCCCGGCTCCACCGGTCGCCCCGGCGAGCAGGGTCCGCAGGGCCCCGCGGGCTTCCCCGGGCCGCGCGGCGAGACCGGCCCGCGAGGTGCGGTCGGCGAGCAGGGGCTGCAGGGCGAGCAGGGCCTGCGCGGCGCCCAGGGCCCGCGCGGCGTGATCGGCGAGACCGGCGAGCAGGGCGAGCAGGGCCTGCCCGGTGTGCAGGGCCTGCCCGGTCTACGCGGCGAGCAGGGTGAGCGCGGTGTCCGCGGCCTGCAGGGCCCGCAGGGCGAGCAGGGCCCGGCCGGCCCGACCGGCCCGGTGGGCCTGCCCGGCGTGCAGGGTCCGCAGGGCCCGGCGGGTCCGGCCTGGCTTTACCAGCCCAGCCCCGCCGAGCTGGCGTCCAAGGTCAAGCAGGCGGCGCTGGACGTCACGCCGCGCACCGTGTTCGACCCGCGGGTGGGCGTGCGCTACCTGGCCACGCTGACCTCTCGGCTGATCAAGCTGCAGGGTGGGCTGGTCCTGCGCGCCATCGTCGACACCGACGGCGCGGCCAACGGCCGGACCGGTCCGGACCTGTCCAACGTGCGTTCCATCGCCTGACCAGCATCGCCTGACCGGCGCAGCACCCCTGGAGGGCGCCCCGGGCCGTTTCCACGGACCGGGGCGCCCTTCGCCGTCCTGAGACGTCACATCTCGGTAGCAGCGTCAACGCCGTGAGCGCCGGGTGGATGTGGAAGGACGAGCCGGCGGCCGTGGAGGTTGAGCGCGACGGCGAGTGGCTCCCCGGCCTGCTCTACGGCCGGCGGCAGGACGAGGACGGGGCTGGGTCGCGCACGTGCGGTACACGCGGCCGACGGAGTGGGGCCGGGGCAATCACGTGGACGTCGTCCCCGTCGCGCGAGTCCGCCAGCCCGTGTGAATGCAGGAAGCTACGTCTCCCGACGGGGCCAACGCGGTGGCGGTGGCCGGCCGGGAGGGGCCAGGGGCATCGCCCCGGTGTCTTCGGCTTCCATCGCCGAGGGCTCGTCACCGAGGAGGACGGCGAGGGTGCGTTCCTCGCGGGCGGCCTGGGCGGCCAGTGGCGCGACGACGTCCCGAACTCGCGGGTCCTGGATGAGCGCGACGATCAGCGCCGCACCCCTCGGGGGAAGGGATCAACGGAGGATCCGCGTCAGGCTCAGACATCGGGCCGTCTCCCAGGGACAGGAGGCGCCTCAGCCGGTCGAGTGAGGCGCCTCCTGTGTAGCACGACGACCGGGTCTCGGAACTTGGCGGATGAGCGGTCTCATTTCCGCCAGGCGTGTATACGCAGAGAGCCCCCTGACTTCCGCAGGGAAAGTCAGGGGGCTCCTGTGGGCTCAGGCAGCGGCGAGGTCGTCGTTCGGGACCGCTGCGGTGCCTGTGGGCAACGGGATTAGCGAGTTTGCACCCAGGCCGCCCGATCACCCCACAGGGCATCGTGCATGATCACATGCTGCCCCGGTGCTCCGGGATCCTCCCAGCACACATCACCGGCCACGGTGCCGCCGGGCGCCAGGTCGCCACTACCAAGCAGCGCATCCGACCCACCGACCGTCGTTGACCGCGAAGCGCCAGCAGGGTCCTGCAGCGCGAAGTAGAAGGGGTTAAAGCTGACCGACTCATCAGAGCCGTTGACGATGCTCACGGCGCTGCAGACGACCGGGGTGGTACCGAACGCCTCACCCTGAACCAGCGGGGCGGCCGTCATCTCAACGCCGTCGATGGTGATCGTCTGACCGACCTCGGCGACGGTGTCCCCGTCCTGCTGGCCGGGGAAGGTCGGCCCCGCCGGAGCTTCACCTTCACCCGTGCCGCCGGTGTCCCCAGAGACCGTCGACTCGGGGTCGCCACTGCCATCGGAGAAGGCGGCGGCGAGCGTGATGACGGCGACAAGGGCCACGACGCCGATCAACAACACTCGGAGCAGTCGGCGCTTCTTCTTCGGCGGCTGTCCACCGCCCTGTGGCGATGCTCCCGGCGGCGCCCAGCCCGGCGGAGGGCCGTACTGCTGTCCCTGCGGGCCTTGCGGTTGCCAGCCCTGCGGAGGCGGGCCCTGTTGCCAGCCCTGCGGAGGCGGGCCCTGTTGCCAGCCCTGCGGCGCTTGCTGCCAGTCGCCTGGCTGGTTCGGTGTACTCACTTCGACCCCCCGTTGGGTGTGCGTTGCCGACCGGGACGGTAACCCGGGGCTCTGGCGGCTGACCGGCGAACGAGACGGATCTGTAACGTTTCGTCCACGCCCGCAGCCTTCTTGACAGACCTTGGCCATCAGGTAGGAGGCGGCTGGCAGTTAGCTGGCGGATGGGTCCGCGTGCCACCCGTAGCTATCTGACGTCGTGAGCGCGTAAGCGCGTGAGCGCCGGGTGAACGTCCTCATCGCCGCGCGAGTCCGCCAGCCCATGTGAACGCAGAAGGCCACGCTGCCGCAGGCCATCTACGGCCGGTGCGCTACACAGTTGCCGTGGTGCGGACATGGGCGATCGTCATCGGCTCGGTCCTGGCTGTCGGCCTCCTCGCAGGGACGGCGCTGCCCCTGCCACCGAAGCCTTGGACCAAGGGGTCGGTCCGCAAGCGTCTGCAGCAGCGGCGCCCGCTACTCCTGACGTACACCGGTCTACTCGTCGTCGCCGCCCTCGTGCTCGTCGTCTGGGTGCTGCCACCGCTGCTGACCGAGCACCCCCACATCCCGAAGTCCGCAGACCGGCATCAGGCGATCACCAACACCCGCACCGGCTTGGCTCTCACCCTGACCGCCCTCGGTGCCGCCGGTGGTCTGGCCTTCACCGCCCGCACCTACCGGCTAGGCCAGGAGACGTATCGGCTCAACCGGGAAGGTCATATCACCGATCGCTACTCCAAGGCCGTTGAGCAACTCGGCGACGAGAAGATCGAGGTCCGCCTCGGTGGCATCTACGCCTTGGAACGACTGATGCACGACAGTCCGGCCGACCAGCCGACGATCATGGAGGCCCTTGCCGCCTTCGTCCGTCAGCATGCTCCACACAGCCCGCGGCCGGCCCTACCGGCGCGGGGTTCTCAGGCACCGGCTCCAGGTCATCCCGCCGAGGACGTGCAGGCTGTTCTTACCGTGCTCGGCCGCCGGGATCCCGTGGAAGATGAGCGCCCCATCGACCTGAGCGGCGCTAACCTGACCGGCGCCACCCTCAACAGGGCGGACCTGACCGACGCCACCCTCGACGAGGCGAAGCTGACCGACGCCGACCTCGACGGGGCGAACCTGACCGGCGCCACCCTCGCCGGGGCGGACCTGACCGACGCCGACCTCGACGAGGCGAAGCTGACCGACCCCCGGCTTGCCGGGGCGGACCTAACCGGCGCCCGACTCTTCGGGGCGGACCTGACCGGCGCCACCTTCGCCGGGGCGAACCTGACCGGCGCTCACCTGAACAGGGCGGACCTGACCGGCGCTCACCTCGACAGGGCGGACCTGACGGGCGCCTGGCTCGCCGGCGCGAACCTGACCGGCGCCACCCTCGCCGGGGCGAACGTGACCGACGCCAACCTCTTTGGGGCGAACCTGACCGACGCCAACCTCTTTGGGGCGAACTTGACCGGCGCCCGGCTCTTCGGGGCAAACTTGACCGGCGCCTGGCTCGCCGGCGCGAACCTGACCGGCGCCTGGCTCGCCGGCGCGAACCTGACCGGCGCCTGGCTCGACGAGGCGAACCTGACCGACGGGTCGCTCGACGAGGAGCAACTCGCGAGCGCTCAGGGCACGGATAAGATCACGTGGGCTCCGCCTTCGGCCTGAGCGGCCCGCTTAGGGTGAACGCGGACGGTCATCGCCGGCCCTTCCGGGCTGCGATCCGGGCGCGGGCAGCGGCGATCCCCGCGGCGGCGCCCGTCAGTGGAGCGGCACCGCCCTCGGCGCCGCCGTTGGCGCGGCCGGCGACCCGATTGCCGTACTTGGCACGGGCGGCAGCCACGCCGTCCTCCCAGGTCGCCAGGCGGGGTGCGGTCGGCTCGGGCGGCTCGCCAGTGGACTGGGCGGCAGCCTCAGCCTTGGCGCGCTCCAGAGTGGCCTGGGCGGCGGAAATCGCGGCCTCCAGGGCGGCGATCTTCTCGGCGGTCACGCGGCGCCGCCCTCGTGGCGCAGGAACGACGCGGCGGACGCGGCGATCTCGGCCTTGGTGCGACCGCGGATGAGCTCGACCGGCACGCGGTAGAACTCCGCGGCGTCGGCGCGCACGTCAGCGATGTTGTAGAGCCCGACATCGACGGTGGTGCCGGCATCGCTGGCCAGGCGCAGCACCGTCGAACGGCCGGCGTAGGTCAGCTCGACCGTCGCGCCGGGCGCGATGATGCGCCCGTGGTCGGGGTCGCCGGCCGTGGTGACGACCCGGGCGGGGTTGGCGCCGGTGTTGGTCACGATGACCAGCGCCATCGCAGAGCTGGCGACGAGCGTCGGCGTAGCAGTGAGCGTCAGGATCGGAATGGAATCTCAGGGAAGGTGGGGACGGACAGCGGAAGGTCGATCGGGAGAGCCCGCGGCAGGGTCACGGCCGGGGCTGGGTTGATGTCGAAGTTGGCGTCGGTGGTCTCGATGGCCCAGCGCCGACCACGGCCGGTGTTCCGGCGGCGGTAGGGGTCGCGCCGCGCCATCAGAACGGCGGCTTGTCGGGCTGGCTGGCGGGGATGACCTTGTCGGCCCATTTGGCGCGGGAGCCGGTGCGAGGCCGAACGGAGGGCAACGCGGTGACCGTGGCCGGCCGGTCCTTCGCCGGGTCCGGATACGTCCAGCGGTTCCGATGAGCCCCGGCGACGGTCAGGCCGAGCTGGTCGGCGAGGCGCTGGACCAGCGAGCCAAGCGCGGCGTTGGAGTGCCCACCGTGTTCGAAGGCCAGCAGGGTCCGCACGTAGACGGCCACATCTCGGGTGAGGTGGAAGCGACCCCAGGCCGAGGCCGGCGGGCGGGTCCAGAGATCGGCCCAGAGTGCGGCCTCCTCCTCGGTGGCCTCGCCCATCGGCCAGGCCGGCGCGGGATCGGTCGGGACGGACGACCGGATCCAGCCGCTGGAGCCGGTGGCCCCCTGGGCCGCGGAGCGGAAGGAGTTGGGGTCCGGCGGGGGGCCGGAGCGGGAATGGCCTCCACGGGGCATGGGCGAATCTCCTTTAGTCAATCCATTGAAGCTGTCCATCTTTCCAGCGATACTCAGTGATGACGACAACAATGCCCTCAGATGGGTTGCTGGCGGAACGTCCCGAATATATCGCAAGAGCGCCAAGCGGCGACGCGTATAATTTACGGATGGTTACCGCTCGGTCAAGTTAAACCTTACTCGGATCTAAGGGCAAGTCGGCGAGGGCTCGTGGCCGCCCGGTTGGTGACGCGCCGTCGAACAGCTGGACATACTCCGGATAACCTCCGGTGGAAGTCTCGCAGGAAAATGTCACAAGTGCGTCCTTAACGCCGTCATTAGTAAGATCCGCATAAACGGTTGGTCCGCTGCGAGGATCTAACCCAAGCTCAGAACAGTTTGGATCTGCCAGTGCTGGGGAGGTCCAGTCGAGATTGCCGAGCGGGCCTGTGTCCGAGTCCCGATCGGAGATGAAACTATTCAGGACTGTATATCTGTCATGGAGGCGCAACAATTCGGGTGAGCGTTTTTCGCTTGAGTCCAACGCCGTTTGTAAGCGCTCAAAGTTCTCCCTGACACAAAGAGGCCCTCCGTCCACGTCAGTGCGCTCGAGTCCTAGGGCGCGTTGACCGTTGATGATTGCCGAGTCAACGTGGCTTATGGGGGTAGCTATAGCGACTCTTCCTGCGTCGATAGGCTCATTGTTGCCAGACGTAATCAGCGCGACGTCAATCGAGTACAGATAGGGCAGTGCTGTTTCCGGTATGTTTTCTGGTCCGACAGTTATCGCCAGACGGTCATATTCGTTGGGGTTAACCGAAAACGTGATCTTTTCGCTCCGCGTGAATGGGGCGGCCGACACATCCGCAGGTACCTGAATGTCATAGAGAGCAGAAACTAACACCGGTCCGCCGAGTCCTACGCATTCCCTCATGGCCTCTGCGCGAACGAAAGTGAATGATACTTCAGTCACCAACGCTGGGGTCCCGCCAGAATTATGAAGTAGGATGTCCACGGTGGCAACATCTTCACGGACTGTATGGGAGGGCTCGTCCTCGCCCGGATCTACATTGACATCGACTTGCTCAAGCTTGTCGAGTGACACCTCAACGACCTGTAGGTCAGGCGCGGCGTTCGCGGGTGGTTGAGGGTTCAGCCACTGTAGCAGTGCTAATATACTCGCGATAATAAGTGCGAGGATTGCGACTACTAGTGACCACCTAGCTATTCCCCTGTCGCTCGCGGGTGGTGGCCCGGGTGGTGGCCCGGGTGGTGGCCCCGCGGGTGGTGGCCCGGGTGGTGGCCCGGGTGGTGGCCCGGGTGGTGGCCCCGCGGGTGGTGGCCCCGCGGGTGGTGGCCCCGCGGGTGGTGGCCCCGCGGGTGGTGGCCCGGGTGGTGGCCCCGCGGGTGGTGGCCCCGCGGGTGGTGGCCCGGGTGGTGGCCCGGGTGGTGGCCCCAGAAGGGTAGTTCCTTCTTCAGTGTCATCCCGAGTGGCACTGTTTGTACTGCCATTCATGACTGTAAGGCTCCTCAACTCCCATAAACTCATCTGGCGACCTCGTCTGAGAAGCGTTGTCGTGCCGTCGAGAGGCGTCCCACAGTCTCCGAGGTTGCGGGCAGGCTATCATCATATTGTTGAGTACGTATTCATTGCGACGAACGCGTTCACTCGCAATGAAGCACGCGCGCTACAGAGGCCTCACCGTGGAAGTTACGGACTCTGCGGGGAGCGGCCGAAGCATCCGGCCCTGCGCACGCTGCTGGCCAGGCTTGCTGACCACTACCCGGACTCGACTTTGGACCGCCCTGTAACCCCCGCACTTGGGTCTGTGGTGCTTCGTATCTGGCGTTGTCCGTGTCCTGCGGTTCCGCAGGTAGATGGCCTTAGCGGTGACGGTGTTGGGTTGGGATTCAGGTGTACGTGGTACAGCCAGCGCTCCGGGCGTCGATGCACCGTCCTATGACGGTGATGACGTCGGTGAGAGTGAAAAGTTGCCTCGGTGCTGCGCCTAGTGGACGAGGATCGGGACGAAGGCCTCGACTAGGCTGATCCAGCGGCCGAGGTCGGCGTGAGAGGGCGCGGTGGTCCGCGTAGAGGTGCCTCCCAAGCGCGCACCACTGGGTGTTTCTGAGTGGGTAGTAGTCGACCACTACGTGCAGTTGGCGACGGGTTTAAGGCGGGCGTGGGTTGCGTTGCCGATGAATTCAGATGAGGGGGAGTTTCGATGCTTTGAACCTGACAGACCCCGCGCTGCCCTTTCCACCGGTCGGGGCTCGACGGGGGCCTGGGGGGGCCTCCCCACCCAGGGGGAGGGGTCCGCAATCGCCGCGAGTCGTCCGCTAACGGACGAACAGCCAGCCGACGAGCGGGGAGAGAACCGGCGTGGGAATCCCGGACGGCACGGGGCAAATGGCGGCGATATCGGGACGGCCTCGGGGAGGCGACTCCGTCGCCCACAAAGAGCCGAGCACGAGCCGGCCGAGGACACCACGGCGAACGAGGACACCGACGACGACGAGGACACCGACGACGACAAGGACACCGACGACGACAAGGACACCGACGACGACAAGGACACCGACGACGACAAGGACGACGAGGACGAGGACGAGGACGACGAGGTCCTCGCGGACCTTGGTGCTTGGCCGTCGATGGTCTCCCTGCTCACACACAGCATCGCGACTTACGCATTGGTTTGACGTTGAACAATGCCGGTGCCAACGGCATCGCGAACACACGAGTCGCGAGGCCGACGGCTGCGGCCGTGTCCATCAATACGTAAATGCAGTACGCGAATGCAGTGAGGTTTTCTCACCAGGAATCTGCACCAGCTTGAAGGGTGCGGTCGGCGCCGCTGGTCAGGGCTGCGGCGAGTCGTTGGCGACGTCGATCACGGCTGCTCGGCGCGGGTCCCGCCACCTGGCACTTGGCACCTCCGCTGGTACATGCGCCTGACTTGCAGTGATGCCTTCCCTGGCGTCCGCGGACGGCTGATCGTGGTGAGAAAACCCCATTGGCGGAGTTCGACCTACAACCTCGTGCATGGTTGGCGGGGCGGCTGGCTCGTGAGGGACGGGGCAGGGTCGGAGTGTGTCGAGGACTCTGGCTCGAGCCGCCGTTGTCGCCGGTCGCCGGGTGACCGGGCTGTCTCGGGAAGTGCTCGCTGAGCTGGTCGTCGAGCTGGGACCACGCTGGCAAGCCCGCCAGGAGGCACGGGTGGCCGATCGACCGCGTCAACGAGCGGTCGGCGCCGGTGCCCGGCATCGGCTGGTGTTCATCGACCGATTGCTGCCACCCTGGTCCATCTGCGCCACGCGGTCACCCCATGACGTGCTGGCCTGCTGGTTCGGGGTCTCCCGCTCGACAATCACCCGGGCCGTCGGGGAGGTGCGCCCGCTGCTGGCCGAGCGCGGCTGCACCGTGGAAGACGGGGTTCGGCTGCGCACCCTGGCCGACGTGGTCGCCCATCTGGGCGCCAGCGGGCAGCTCGGCCTACTGGATGCCACCGAGGTGCGGGTGCGCCGCCCGGCCGCTGGCCGGTCGGGCCGGTCGCCAGCGGTTCGTCTCGGGTAAGGCGCGCGCGAACACCGTCAAGGCGTTGGTAATCACCGACCCCGACGGGCGGCTGCCGTTCTGCGGACAGACCCGACCGGGGTCGATCCATGACCTGACCCAGGTCCGCCAGGCCGGCCTGGTCGAGTTGCTGGTCCTCACCCGGGGGTCACCCTGCTGGCCGACGCCGGCTACCAGGGCCTGAGCACCCAGACCGCCGGCGCGGTCATCACTCCGCGGCCGGCCCGGCGGAAGAACCAGATCCCGATCTTCCCCGCCGTCGCCGCGGCACACGAGGCCGAACGCCGAGCTCACGCCTCAAAGCGGATCCGCGTCGAGCACGGCATCAGCCACCGGAAGAACTGGCGAGCTCTCTCGCGTCACCTCGGCCGACGCGAAGACCTTGACACCATTCTGCGTGCGGTCGCCGGACTGGTCTCCAGCCAGGAACGAGCCCCACGACCTGCCCCGCTTCACCGCCCGCCCAGAGCGCTCCCGGTCGGCACCGCCGCGTGATCGCCCTGGCCCTGGCCAGGTCGACAACCGCCCGCGGCTAACCATGCACGAGGTCGTAAGCGGCGGTCGTGCCTGCCGGTCGCTGCTGCCGGCAGCGGGCCTGGCGGCCGATCACCCACCTGGTCAGCGCGGCCTCCACCGCGGTGGTATCGACGGCGGCCAGCACCCGGCGAAACGTCGACGCCGAGGGCGTCCGGCAGGCCGAGCTATCGGAACTGATGCAGCCCGTTGTGGAGCATCCCCTCCCACGGCCCGATGTTGATGTCGCCGAGACGTCGGTCGCCCAACGTCTGGATCGACGCGTCGGCTCCGACAATTACAACCGCAGTGCGCATGTGATGCGCGGCTTGCAGGTCGTCTTTCAGCTTTTCGGTCATCCGCCGTCCTTCCGTCCGTCACCAGCGTGCGGACATCGCCGCCATGAGCGCGTGCCCGACCTCGGGGCCAGTGACCGCGCCGTGGTCGCTGATGAAGTCGTCACTCACCAGGTTGTGCACCGTCCCGGCGGAGAAAGAATAGGGCGCGGTAGCGCACAGGAGAAACTCGTCGACCGCCTCGGGCGTGAAGATAGCCCCGTTGCGGCCCAGTCCTCCGTAGGGGTCGCTGCGGTCGCCGATTCCGCTGTTGTTCTGCTGGGCAATGCGCGAGGCCAGCGGATAGGCCAGCCCCACCGCCTGGTCATTGCGGGTGTGGGTGATGACGATCGGCCCCGACACCTTGCGCTCGTTCAGCACGCGGCGGAACGCCCCCTCGGGTCGTTTGCCCTGCGGGACGGCGAAGCCGTTGTGGGAGAACGCTGCCTGCAGCAACGTGAGGCTGGCGACCGGTGGATCGAGCGTCGCGGCCGCCACCGCGGACGTCGCCACCCGGGCGCCGAAGCTGTGCCCGGCGAGGTGGAGCATTAAGTCGGGCCGCTCGCGGCGGATCCGCTGCAGTACGTCGGCGAGCCCGCGCCGGCCGACCCGGCCGGCGCGGGCTTTCATGACGTAGTAGGTGGCGTAGTTGAGCAGACGGCGGGCGGCGGCGCGGGCGCCGGTCAGAGTGTCTCCAATACCGACCGCTCCGCCGGTTGCCGCGGTGGGTGCTCCTCCCGATGTACCGAGCGAGGCGGTGCCACCCATCGCGCCACCGGTTCCCGCCGGTGCCTGGATCAGCGGCGTGAGCAGGGGGCCGCCGAGCCGGTCCATGAGGTCGCCGGGCTCGGTTGCGAAGAAGGCGTCGGAGGCGTCCTCCTCGTCCGCGGAGTCACGCGGCAGGACGGCGCGGACCCGGTCGGCGAACTCCCGGCGCGCTTTCGGGGAGTCCTCCAGGCGCGGTAGCAGGTCCTCCAGCCCTTGCAGCGGCAGGTCGTCTCCTGCCGGTCCGGAGCCGACCGATGCCGCCGCGGCAACCTCTGCCCCGGCCTCCGAGTCCTCCTCGAGGTCGGTGTTCAGGACCCCTCGGAGGAGCGCGAGCTGCTCGCGCAAGGCGGTGGTGTCCAGGGTGGACCCGACCGCGCTGGCCGCGCCGCCGGGGATGAGGTCCCGGTCGGCGAACCGTTTAGAGGGCCACAGCACGCCGAGGATCGCGATCCGCCGGTCGGCCCAGCCGCCCTGCCCGGCGAACTCGGTCGCCAGCCGGGCGGCGAGCTTCGCGTACAGGACCCGCGCCTCCTTCATGTCGTTGTTCCACCCGTGCGAGAGGACCAGCAGGTCGGTCAGGCCCGGCGCCTCCCGCACGGTGCGCAGGACCGTGTCCCGATCCGCGGCCTCGAGGACCTCACCCTCGCGGGTGAAACGCAGCTCGACGTAGGAAAACCCGCTCAGCACGGCCATTCCGCACTCCTCACACCGACTGGATCGCGCGCATGAGATCGACTAGGCCCGCGCCCTGAAAGTTGCGGTCGCGCCGCAGGTCGGTCGCCGACGACAAAAAAATCTCCTTGACCGCCTCCGGCCGCCCAATGAACTCGCGCCGCACCGACAAAAATGCCGCGATCGCTCCGGACACGTGCGGCGCGGCCATGCTGGTGCCACTGTCCTCGAGGTAGTTGCAGTCGGAGCCGCGCTCCTTGGCTTCCTCGTACTTGCGGCCGGCGGCGCAGGACAGGATTTTCTCACCAGGCGCCACGAGGTCGGGCTTGAGCCGCCCGTCGCCGGTCGGGCCCTTTGAGGAGAAGTACGACACGCCGTAGACATGCGGCATGTCCCGGTGGGTGGCGCCCACGGTGATGGCCAGCTCAGCGTTGCCGGGATCGTTAATGGTCAGGTCCAAACCTGCGGGGGCAGCCGTCGCTCTGCCCTCGACCTGGTGGTAGCCGTATCCGGTGTTGCCGGCGGCGACGACCACCACGACGCCCGAGCGCACGAGGCGATCGACCTCAACGCACAGCGGACTTTGACCGCAGGCGAACCACTCGGGCTCGAAGTCGTAGCCGACGCTCATGTTCACGCCGTGCACGAGCAGCCGGCGCCCGTTGCCGTTGATCCGCTGGATGTGCTCCAAAGCTGCGATCAGGTCGCTTGCGTTGCCCCGGCCGTCCTTGTCCAGGACCTTGAGACTGAGCAGCTTGCACTTTGGAGCGATGCCGGTCATCGAGTCGAGGTCGAGCACCTCGTAGTCAATCTCGCCCTCCTGGTCTCGGTGCCGGGTGAAGGCGCGCACCCCTGGCGCTTTCTCCACATCGGTGCCCTCGGTACCAGCTGCGCCGTCGCCGCCTGCCTGGCGATCCGGCGCGGTGACCGGTGGCCGGAGCTCGGCGCCCGGTCGCAGCTCTCCGGCGAGGATCCCGGCGACATGGGTGCCGTGGCCGAGCTCGTCTTCGAGGGGGTGCCCCGTACCGGTGAAGTCGACCGGCTCGATCGCCGGCGGCAGCTCTAGCGTGCCGCAGGTGCGGAAGTGAGGGTGCGTCGCATCGATGCCGGAATCGACCACCGCCCACACGATCTCCTCACCCGCAGCAGCGAACGCGGCGTGCGCGGCGTCGGCCTTCACCGTGCTGATCGAGGTCACGCCCAGCTGCTTGACCGGAAAATCTGGCCAGATCCGGTAGATCGCTCGCTGCTGACTGCGGGATGCCGCCTGGTGATCGGCCGCCGGCTCGTCATCGAGGACCACCAGCCGACGGAGGACGTCGCCTTCCAGCCGGGCGAACAGGTACTGCTCGCTGTAGTTGCTTTTCACCTCGTTGATGCCCTGGTTGGGCTGCTTGCCGACCTGGTGGATAGCGTGCCGGATGAGCTCTTTGGCGCGCTCGCGCGCGGGGTCACGTCCGTCGGCGTACATCAGGTTGACGTCGATCACGACCGCGTGCACGTCCCGGCGTCCTTCGTCCCTCTCTTCCTGAAGCTTCTTCAGCAGCGGGATGGAGAGAACGGTTCGGTCCAGAACCTCTGGAGTAAACCCGACCGGCTGGTCAGGATCGCTAGCTGGTAACTCCGTCACGGTTTCCTCTCTCACGGCGTAGAGCTTATTTGATTGCGGGCATCAGGCGAGATGAGCCAGCCACTGTCGTAATCGACTACGAGATGACAGTTCGACTCACCGCTCCACGACGTCTTGGCGGGATACAAAGTCCCTATACGCGCGATCGAAGTACTTTGCCAACTGAACGTCTCTATCGGACACCTTGTGCTTGATGTCCCAAGTAGAGAGATAGACGAAGACTGTTCTGAAGACGTTCTCCCAGCGTGGGTGATGGATCGCCATATCGCATCCCGGCGCAACTTCTGACATGAAGCTGATTGCGTCACGAAACGACTTGAATTGGTAGGCCCTGTACAACTCCTCGCGGGGTATGCCGGACAGTTCTTGAGGCTTACTTGCCACCCAAACCCATTGGCGGAGGCTTCCATTCAGAGCCGTCTCGATTCTGTCTTGACTCAACGGATCGGGAACCTCGGGGGGCGGTTTGGGGTAGATATTGATAGCTGCACTGGGCGAGGAAGAGGCGCCGGATCCCTGAAGCGACTTCAGTAAGCTGAGCAAGAGCTTGATGTCGTGATCCCAGTAGTCTCGACGCAATTCAAGCCCTTGTATGCTTGCAAACCCGGTGATCGTATCGGGCACCTTGTCTGCCGGAAAGGGTTTTGAGCCTCTGACGTAAACTGGGACGATCTTTTTCTTGGCTTGCAGGAACTCCTCCACTTCCCGACGTACCCAGTCGTTGGGCTCATCGATTCGCCGGGTACCGTATTCGTCCCCTAGTCGCAGCCAGTCCGGACCGATCACCGTGATGAGCACGTTGGCATCGCGCAACGCCTTCTGCAACTCGTCTGGCCACCGTTCACCGGCCTCGATCCCGCTCGTGTCTAGGAAGACTTGGTTTCGCCCAAAGCTTTCTCTGACAGCTTGCGCAATCCGTCCCGCTTCGGCGGAGGCGTCGTCACGTCGATAACTCACGAAGAAGGTCGGCGGCATGGCTTTCCTTTAGAAACTCGTAGACCCTGACAGACCGCAACTCCATGCCTGCACCTTCTAGTTGAAGGCAGAGTTGCGGGATAGCTAGCCTCTGCTTGGCGGAGGTCTCGCCCTTTTGCGCCCCGCGCCCGACTTTGTCTGTGGCGTTACTGGCGCTTAGGTCACGTCTGCGAGACTTACCACGTCAACTGTTGTCCCAAGACCCGTCGATATCCCCACTATTGATCCCTGATCAACAACCTGTGATCCCTGATCAACAATCTGGCTATGGCGGTAACCCTTTGGTTATTATTGTCGCTGATACTGTTGGATGTCAACGATCTAAGGCAGAGTGGGATGCTCGCAATTTGTGTACCGAATATCAGAGCCGTCGATCGCCGCAGTAGCACGGTTTATGTGTTGTGCCCACCGAACCCAACTGTTCGGCTCCCGGCCTGAACCTGGCCAGCGGTCGGGTCGATGACAATTCCAATACCCCTGAAGTAAATGCCATGCTTTCATCCTCCCTTTCTCATTGCCGCGGCTCCGGAGAAGCGATACTCACGCTCATGGCCACCATAGTGAGAAGCCGACATCGCAGAGGAGTCGGGCGTCCTCCGTCGATGGCGCTGTGGCCGAGCCGATCTTGCGCTCTCGGCGTCACGGCAGCGTCACCAGAGCGTCAACGAGCTATTCTTGCCCACCGCTGGAACGTGGCAACATGGAAGCGATCCGCAGGGCTGGTCATCCGCATAGTGAGGTTTTCTCACCAGGATTGGCCGTCCACGCACGGCGAGGAGAAGCATCCCTGCAGGTCAGGCCCATGTGTCAGCAGAGAGTCGACTGCCACGTGGCGGGAGCCTGCCCCGCGGCGCCGCGCTCGAAGTTCCTGACGACCCGCTGCAGTGCTGACCAGCGACGCCGACCGCACCCTTCAACCGAGTGCGGATTCCTGGTGAGAAAACCTCAGTGAGCCAGGCTCAGTAGCGGCTCGTCCCGGTCGATGATCTTAGGTCCGGTCGTACTTACGATGGAGGACGGGGGCGGCCACGATGATCGCGTCGATGCGCCAGGGACAGAGGCTGACCCGGCGCAGGGCCTTGAACGTCGTCTTGAGCAGCGCGTTGCCGCATTCGGCCAGTCCGCGGACGGCCGCGGGTAACAGGTTGACGGTGCGCTGATCGGCGGCCAGCGGCGCGCCGCGCGAGGCCCCAGCGCGGCGCGGCGAGGACGTCGATGCCCTTGTGCAGACCGATAGGCCGTGGAGCGGCCGATGCGTTGTCGGTGGCCAGCTGGGCCAGCTGGGCCAGCCGGCTGCCGTTGAGAAACCAGCGCAGTACGAGCACCGCCTGCCGGTAGCAGCCCAGCGCCCGGCGCCGGCCACGGGTGCCGCGCCGTCGGCGTTCGGCCGCCAGCAGGCGCGACACGAAGTGCACGGTTGGTTCGGCGACCGGAAGCACGGCGGTGTAGGTGACAGGATCGGACACAGCAGGACCTCGGGTGGGGAAGACGATCTGTGAGAAGACGTCCCTCCTACCGAGGTCCTGCGCTTCCTACAGTCACCTCGCGCTCGTCGGCGTGTCCGCTCCGACCCACCAGCCGCCCGCTACTGGGAAAGGCTCACTGAGGTTTTCTCACCTCAATTGACGGCTGGATGAACGTCCCTGCTGGTCAGCAGCGGAGTAGGTGAAGAGGGCGCGGGCTCTCGGGGCGAAGATCGTCTCGCCAAGTCCGATCTTCTCTTCCCCGGGAGCCCGCTGTGTCCGATCGTGCCAGGCTGGATGTGTCCGCACCGGTGTTAAGGGCCGTGACCGGCTGGATCGCCCGCCGTCGCCGCCGCCGAGGTGCCCGGCCGGCGCAGCGGGCCGGGACGGTGCACACCCAGGTCGTCCTGGTGCTGCGGTGGCTGCGGCATCGACTGGATCTGCGCACGCTGGCCGGCGAGGGCGCGCTGAGCATCGCCACTGCCTACCGCTATCTGCACGAAGCGCTCGACGTCATCGCCGCGCACGCCCCGGACCTTCCGGACGTGCTGGCCGGGGCCCGCGCCACCGGGCTGCCGTTCGTCTGCCTGGACGGCACGCTGCTGCGCACCGACCGGGTCGCCGCCCGCGCCGAGCGGGGGCATCACCTGTGGTACTCCGGCAAACACCAGGCCTTCGGCGGCACCGTGCAGGTCCTGGCAGACCCGACGGGCTTTCCGCTGTGGGTCTCCGCCGTCCGTCCGGGATCCACGCACGACCTGACCGCCGCCCGCGAACTGGTGCTGCCCGGGCTGTATCCGCACGCCGCCCGGGGTCTGCCGGTACTGGCTGACAAGGGCTACACCGGCGCCGGCGTCGGTATTCACGTCCCGATCAAGCACCAGTCCGACGGACGCCTGCACAGCGACAACCGCTGCTACAACTCCCTGATCACCGCGCTGCGCGCGCCTACCGAGCGAGCCAACGCGCTGCTGGGCCGCTGGCGTGCGCTCGACCGCGTCACCGTCTGCCCTCAGCGCATCGGCGCAATCGCCGCCGCCGCGCTTGTCCTGACCTCACTCGACCGCGGAACCAGGTGAGAACCTCACTGTGCTGCTTGTGTCGAGGCTGGTGGTCGCAGAGAAGGCTGATCACGTGCTCGAGCTCGCCCACGTGGGCTAGGTAGGAGCCTGCCGAACAAGGCTGCTGGACCGGGCCTGAAACGGCGGGACAATCGGTGTCGTGCAGGGACTTCCCACCCTGAGCATGTGGTCATGGATGCCGAGTCGGTGTCGGGTCACCTATTGCCGCCGAGCACCGCCAGGAGTTGTTCCCGGATGCGATGTTCGCCCATCTGTTTCCCTCAGCCCTGGGCCGGCCTGGTGCTCCGCATCTGACGTCTGCTGTATCTTGCGGTTGCGGGGATGGGTGGCCTTGCGATGACGGTGTCGGACTCCTTGGTCCAGGAGAACGGCGCGCAGCGGTCGTTCCTAGCGTCGATGAAGCGCTCGAAGGCGGCGATGAGGTCGGCGACGGTGGGGAAGCTGCCGCGGCGCAGCGCCTGGCGGGTGAGGATTGAGAAGAAGCCCTCGACCAGGTCCAGCCACGAGCCCAAGGTTGGGGTGAAGTGCAAGGTGATCCGCGGATAGCGGGCCAGGCAGGCGCGGACTTCGCGAGACACATATGAAGTTAAGGACCTTGAGCGCCATAAATGCAGCTTCCGCTGCCACCGTGGATCCTTGCGGCTCCTACCAACGAGGCGCATTTTCGGCCGCATGGATTGCCTCCGGCGTCCCGATACGGCGGAGCGCCTCCGTCGCATAGTCTGACACTACATCGTATCGGGCGTCTCCCCAATGGTCTTTCAAGGCCAAAGTCAGTTCGGGCACGGCGATGGGATCGGGAAAGTTCCTAAGCGTTCTAGCGGCAACAAAGCGCATCCACCCATCCTTGTCCCGCAAATCCCGCAGAAGGCTCTCAATGAAGTCTATCCGCACGTCCGACCCGAGGTCCGGGCTACCCAGAAGGCATATGGCTGCTAATTCCCGATCTACCTCACTGATCTTCTCGATCAGAGCAGCAGCCTCCTCGTGGAGACCACACAGTGCCACGAATACCTGATCCCATCGCGAGGCTACTCTCTCCCTGAACACCCCAGAGTATTCTGGCCTCTCCACTCTGGAAGCTATCTTGCTCGGACTGTCGCCCGTCAGAGCGGTCGCCGCAAAGTACTCCTGCATCAGTTGGTGATAAAAGTAAACATTATCATCCGAGATTGTTACATAGTTGGCACTTACGCCACTGCGCAGCATCTGCTCTGATCCAACATGACTGACTGCATAGGACAGAGGAACACTAATTGGAAGCTGTTCCTCGATCTCCTCCAAGGCTAGCTGCGCGAAAGCTCGCTCGGCCTCTTGGACGGTGACCCGGCCAACGGTTCCCCGAATGGTCTCACGCTTCCACAAGGCTCGGATCAGCCTGCGGAAAAGGATGCCCATATTAGAGGGAAGCCGTCTTCCAGGAGAATAATCGTACATGTATATCAGTGCTGTCAGCATGTAAGGGTTCGTCGCCAAGTGAAAGAGATCGCGTGAGCTGTCGGTCCGATACGGGCCACGTTGTTCGATTCCTTGCATGAAGCTGGTCGCCCTGTCGCCGAGATAATGCGATGCAAATTGACCCACTTGCTCACGGGTGAGTTCCCGAGCCCTCACACAAGGCAGCGACCCTAACTGAAGACTCTCCGAGTAGTCGCCGGTGCGACAGGTGACAATGAGCCGCGCGGGCCCCTGAGGAGACGTCAGCCACTGCGTCAACAACTGAGCTTTGGCGGGCCCAGTCGTCCCCATCTCATTCAAACCGTCAAGGTAGAGGGTAATTTCTCCATGGGCCAGCATCTTCTGACAGTCGCCGGGCAGCACCCAAGACGCTCGCAGAAAGTCGAGCGGCGTCCATCCGTCAGACCATTGCGACAACTGAAGCAGTACAGGTAATGCTGCCCCGAGGTGCCCCTTAGCCCGGCGTCGTGCATCTTCCAAAGCCAGTCGCCGGATCGTTGTAGTCTTGCCAGCGCCAGGGTCGCCCAGAAGGATAAAGCGCGGGTGCCGTTCGACCGCATCGGTTATGCCCTCTAATGAAACCTCCTGATGCGTCTCCCCTAAAAGCTCGGCGTAACCCCACTCATCGTCGATCGGGGGCTCCGGACGGACGTCAGTCTCTAGGGTTAGAGTCACATATTGAAGCACGCCTCGTTTCGACTCAAGATCAGCTATAAGGCTTACGAGATAGCGCTGCTCGGCATCCGGGCGCTGGTCATGCGCGAGATCATGTTCCATTGCTAGATAGCGAACAAGATCCTCCCGGGCCTCGACGTAAGCGTGATTGTCCCGCCAATTGGAGAAGTCCGCGTACTGTACGCCCTCTATGGCAAGCGGCCATTCCTGAGGGTCCAGGGGACTCAGGAGGAGTGGTAATACTGGACGCCCAAGGGCGTCGGCGCGAGCCAGTTCTCTAGTACAGTATGTGGATCTAACGTAGCTAGGAGATAGAAGCGCCAACATCGAGGAGCACGTGGTTATCGCTTGTTCAATAGCCTGCCGCCATACTGTCCCCGCGGATAACCCGTCTAGTCGATCCATCCACAGGGGGATTCCTGCATTCTTGAGGTCTGCGGCCAATCTTAAGGCAATCTCGGCGTCAAGGTGCGAGTAGCTAAGGAATAGGTGTCCCGTCGCTGCGCCTTTCCCCATGTCCACCTCCCATCAGTGTGACAGCCGGAGCGTCGTGGAAGCGATAGTTTGAGCATCGTATTGCGCGCCAACGATCAGTGGGCCTTTCTCAGTAGCGGCGGCTGACGCTGGCCGCCGCATCGGCGGCCAGAGTGGGTGCGGTAGATCAGCCGGGCCGATGATCGGGCTTGGTGGCCGACCAGCGCGGCCACCGACACCCGCGGGCTGATCGCCGCGGTCACCCGCACCACCGGAGTCCGACCGCGGCGGCCCCAGGTGCGACCCCTCGGCGGCCTTAGGCGCGTTATGTGGGTTGGGTTACGCCAGCCTGAGGTCGGTGGAATGAACGCGTAGCAGGGTGTGCGCGGCGATGGTGGCGGCGGTGCGGGTCAGCAGGCCCCAGAAGGTGTGGGCGCCGTGGCGGGCCAGCTCCATCCGGTCGGTGAGCTCGCCGAAGGTGACCTCGATGTGGTTGCGCCAGCGGGCGATCACCTGGCGCAGGGCGCTGGGCATGTTCGGGCGCTGGGCCTTGGTGGGCGGGGTGAGCACGGCGGTGCCGCGGGCGGCGCAGGCGGCGGTGAAGGCCCGACCGGTGAAGCCCTTGTCGACCAGCAGGTCACGCGGTGCTGGCCCGGCGGCGAGCAGATCGGTCGCGACGTCGCGTTCGTTGACCGCGGCGGGCACGATGCTCCAGGCGCGCACCAGCCGCGATCCCAGATCGGTGCGGACGGCCAGCCGGAAGCCGTAGAACCACTCTCCGTGCGCGCCGTCGCGGCCGAAGCCGGCGACCAGCTCGTGCGGGCCGACCCAGCCATCGGGGCCGCGGACCCGGGAAGGGTGCTTGACCGGCAGCGCGCTGGTGTCGATCTGGGCGCAGTCATCGAGCGGGCACCGGGCCACCAGCGCGGCGCGCAGCTGCTCGAAGGCCGCCCACAGCCAGCGGATGCGCCGGTTGGCCTCCGACTGGTGGGGCAGCCGGGGAAACAGGTGCGCGAAGTCGCGGGCGACCTCGGCGAGGAACCCGGCTTCGCTGCGCCGGCCCAGCAGATGGCGCACCAGCGCGATGGTGAGCAGTTCGGCGTCGCTGCAGGCCGGCGCCGGACCCGGCCGCACCGGAATGGTCACTTCTGCGGCGGCGATGGCGTCGTCGACGAGCACGTAGACGTGGACGAGGAGGTTCTCGGTGGGCAGCATGAGAGGCGCCTCTGCGGACGAGGGGTCTTCGACAACCGCCACGTTCCGCAGAGGCGCCCTCATGTCAAGCCATCAGTTGCCGCGGGCAACCCACATAACGCGCCTTAGCCCCTGACCCGATTCGTCCTCGAAGACCAGCCAGGCGCCCAGGTCCGCCGCGGCCGTTTTATCTCGGGCCAGGCCTCCTGCCGCCAGGCGCCGATCTGCTCCTCGCGCTCGACCGCGCGCCGGGCGGGCACCTGCACGCTCCACCCCAGGCGGTGCAGCATCCCGCCCGCCGGCTGCGCGTGGCTGGCATCGAAGTGACCGGTCAGCGCCTCGGTGAAGCTGAGCTACGAGGCGCCGTGACGCAGGGCAGAGAGCTCGATGAGTGCGGCCGCCGCGATCAATGCGTCGGACTCTGCCGGCTGACCGATCACAGCGCTTCTACAAGTACTGGGTCAGCTGGACGTTGCTCAACCAGCCGAGGACCGGAGACTCGGGGCTGCCGTCGACGGTGACGAACACGTCCCGAACAGGGCCGGCCATCGCCCGCTGAGCGTCAGCCAGCGAGGCAGTGGGGGCCAGGGTGGCGAACGTCTCGGCGAGGTAGTCGGTTCTTGCCTGCTCCAGGAACGCGCCGAGCGTGAGTTTGTCGAGCGATTCGCCACGAAGTTCGTGGTCGAGCATGTAACGCTCGAGCATGCTTCGGTGTACGAGATGCAGCGGCCATTCCTCCTCGCTGAGGATCGGCAGACGCTCCCTGTCATTCTCGTGCATCTCGTTGCGCAGGTCCCGCAGTCTCGTGTTCCGCGTCGACGCATCGAGATGCTTGAGGTAGACGCTGGAAATATCGATCATGCGTTGCGCCACGGCGACGCAGTGGGGATTGGCCAGTTCGAAGGCGTAGATGTCGAATTGAGCCCGGCCGTCAGCGGGTACTCGTCGCATCCGGGTCACTATCGGGGTGTAAACGGCATCCCCGTCGACTTCCTGGAACGACTCCCACCTCATGCTGGTCAATCTTCGACGCGCGACACGCAGCACCTGGACGGCACAAGCGTTCACCCACGGCGGGCTCTCTTCACGTGCTGCGGCCCCTCCGCCGGCCGCGAGGAGGTCACCGAAGGGCATGTTGGGCGGCAGGCTCTCCAGTCCGAACAGGATCGGGGCGCGACTGCTGCTGTAGGAGATGAGCGCCTGTTCGAGAAGCAGTCGACGGCATGCCTCGAGTGCCCCTGGATCGACACTGTGCGCGATGGATTCGATCTCGGGCAAGGCGACGTCGAGCCTCAGGAGCGGCCATGCGTGGATGTCCTCCACAGGCATCGCCTCCAGGGGTGGCAGGATCCCGGGGCTCGCCAGCGCGTCGTACAACTCGCGGGCAGCCTCATCACACCTGTCGTCGGGGAAGTTCGGGGCAAACGCGGCCTCAGCCTTCGGAAAGAAGTCGCGATCGGTGAAGAATGCCTTTGTGAACTTCCTGAGGTCCTTAAGATCTCGTACGTTGACCCGCAACTGATCGGCGAACGGTGCGGGGATGTCTGCACCGCACTGAAACACGATGATGTTCGTGCGCGGCGATCGAGGATCCGTTGCGACCCCGCACTCGAACATGCAGTACGACCAATCCTCGTCCGCCGACGTGTAGACCAGGAGCAGGACGTCGCAGCTATAGAGCGCTTCGCCCAGCTCCTCATTGAGGTTCTTACCCAGGCGTGGTCCCTTGTACCGGGGATCCGAAGACATGTGGACCGACACCTGCCCGAGAGTTCTGCTCTCCACGAAGTCCGCTAGGACCTGGGCGATACGGGCATCGCTGTGCTTGTGGCTTATGAAGAGGTTGTGGGACATAGTCATCTCCCCTGGACATGGCCCCGGCTGGCGCGACCCATGACAACCGTTCCCCTGCCAGGCGCCGCACCCAAGCGTCCAAGGTCACCGCACTCGAGTCCAAGATCCGGAGAGTTTCGGATCCGTGGCGACCTGTCCACGGAAGAGGGTCAAGGTGTCCCGCGCCGGGTTCAGCGGAGGCTCTGAACTGACGCTCCGACGGGTGTCGGGGCGGGGTTGTGACGGTAGTGGATATCCTCGTACTCGGCGGGCGGGACCAGGCCGATCTCGCCGTGCAGTCGTCGGTGGTTACTAAGAGTTTGTCTCACATGGATGGCCGGTGACCTGCGAGGTGTTGTCCGGTCGTGGCAGAACGACTGGGCCTGGAGCTAGTGCCCGATGGGTTGTGGCACATCGTGGCGCCGTTGATCCCGGCGCAGCGCGAGCGCCCGCAGGGCGGTGGCACCCGGTACATCGAGGACCGGGCGGTGGTCACCGCGATCGTCTACGTGCTGACCACCGGCTGCGCCTGGCGACACCTGCCGACCGAGTTCGGGGTGTCCAAGGCGACCGCGCACCGGCGGGTTTGTCGCCTGGACCGAGGCCGGGCTGTGGCGCCGGCTGCACCGGGCGGTGCTCGACCGGCTCGGCGAGCAAGCGGCGATCGACTGGTCCTGCGCGGTCGTGGACGCGGCCAGCGTGCGGGCCAAAGAAGGGGCCCGCTGACCGGCCCGAATCCGGTCGACCGCGGCAAACCCGGCTCCAAGCTGCGCGTCCTCACCGACGCCGCCGGCCTACCACTGGCCGTGGCCGTGTCGGCGGCCAACACCCACGACAGTCAAGCGCTCATCCCGCTGGTCCAGGCCGTTCCGGCCATCCGCTCCCGGCGCGGTCCGCAGCGCCGGCGTCCGGCCAAGCTGCACGCCGACAAGGGCTATGACTACGAGCATCTGCGGACCTGGCTACGTCGGCGAGGCATCACTCCGCGCATCGCCCGCCGCGGTGTCGAGTCCAGCACCCGGCTGGGACGCCACCGCTGGGTCGTCGAACGCTCCTTCGCCTGGCTGACCGGCTACCGCCGGCTGACCATCCGCTACGAGCGCTCCGCTCGGCTGTTCACCGCATTCCTCACCCTGGCCGCCACGCTCACCTGCTACAAGAAGCTCACGACGTGAGACGAGCTCTTAGCTCGCCTTTTAACCCCGGTCGCGTCTGACTGCGTGGCCTGCGGTCTGGGGTCTGGCATGCGGGCGGCCACCGCTGGATCCTTCGGAGTTGCGAGGCTTCGAAGCGACGGCGGTGGCCGTGATGAACGGTCTGACGCCGGCCGATGGGATTGACCGGAGCCTGATCTCCGCGGGCCTGCAGCAGTTGCAGCGCTTCCGCGGCGAGCTGCACCGATACCTGGGTCGGCGTCGGGATGCGCTGTTCGGGCTGGTCGACGCGCTGCTGGCGGCCGAGTCGATGCCGTCGCTGCCGCATCTGAGCCTGGTACCAGCCCACCGGCGCGGTTGGGGCAGCGTGTCTGTCGCGCTGGCCGCCGGTGAGGTCGACGCGGAGCGGTTGGCCGAGCTGCTCGTTGCCCACCGGGGCGCCGGTGCGCCGGTGTTCGCGGTGGATGCCAGCACCTGGGCACGCTGCGATGCCGAGTGCTCACCGAAGCGGGGGTTCTACTACTCGCCGACCCGGCACTCGGCCGGTCAGCCGATCGTGGCCGGCTGGTGCTACTCCTGGATCGCCCAGCTAAGCTGGGCGCGCGACTCCTGGACCGCGCCGCTCGATGTGCGTCGGCTGGTTCCGGGCGAGGAGCTCGGGCAGGCCACCGCCGCCCAGATCCGGGCGCTGACCGCCCGGCTCGGCGCCACCGGGGCCGTGCCGCTGTTCGTCTTCGACGCCGGCTACGACCCGATCGCACTCACCGTTGATCTGGCCGCCCTGGCGGTCGCGGTGCTGGTGCGGATCCGCGGCGACCGGGTGTTCTACACCGATCCGGCGGCTCGCGCGGCGGGGCAGATGGGCCGGCCGCGCCGGCACGGCGCGCGGTTCTGCTGCATCGACCCGGCCAGCCGGCCGGCCCCGCAGCAGTCCCTCGAGGTCGACGATGAGCAGTACGGCCGAGTGCAGGTGACCGCCTGGGCAGGGCTGCATCCGAAGCTGGCCGGCCGCGGCCGCTGGGTCGGCTGCCCGACCCCGCCGATCGTGGCCGGCACGGTGATCCGGGTGCAGGTCGAGCACCTGCCCGGGCCTCGCGGGCGGGCGGTCAAGACGCTGTGGCTGTGGTGGGCCGGACCCGGCACGCCGGACCTGGATCTGTGCTGGCGGGCCTACATCCGGCGCTTCGACCTCGAGCACACCTTCCGCTTCTGCAAGCAGTCGTTGGGCTGGACGACCCCGCGGGTCCGCACCCCCGGCAGGCTGAGCGCTGGACCTGGCTGGTGCTCGCCGCCTACACCCAGCTGCGGTTGGCCCGCCCGATCACCGCCGACACGCGGCTGCCCTGGGAACGCCGGCTACCGACCGCCCGACTGACCCCGACCCGCATCCGCCGCGCTTTCCTCCGGCTGCTGCCGGTCCTGGGCACCCCGGCCAGCCCACCAAACCCTGCGGCCGCTCACCCGCAGACCCAAAGGCAGCCAACGAGGACCAGCACCCCGCCATCCCGCCGTCCACAAGATCGCCGCCTGAAGTTAAAAGGCGAGCTTAGAGCTTGTCTCACATGGAGGGTCGGTGACCAGGGCGGTGTTGTCCGACCATCCGCCGGCGTCGCCGATCAGCTTGCGAGCGTGACACTGCGGCTGAGGTCGCGATCGCCAGGCAGCATCGGAGTTGGGGCTTATGGCCACTACGGCTACGGCACAAGGTCGTCCGCGCCGTCGTCGTGGTCAATCGCGGCATCAGCATCCCCAGTGGCGTAATCGGTTTGATCGTAACCGCCCGTCAGCATGAAGCAACGCAAGTTCTCTGGTGCTCACGGCTTTCGGAGTGGTGCTTGCGGCTCATGGCTCGCTGCGCAGTGCACGCCGCATCCCGTTGTGGCTGGCGCCGGTAGCAGGTGGCTCACCGACAGCGCCGATGTCCACGGCGTCGCCCGCCGGCAGGAGGGCGACGCCGTGGACCAGGGCTGGGGCAAGGCCCCAAGGAGTGGTACCTGATGGGGGCCAAGGGGTCGACGCCGAGGGGTGAAGGCCAAGGCCCCGGTCCCGGTGGAGGATCAGGACCGGGGCCTCGGCAGGGGGATCAGCCGAAAGGGCCGGGCGTCGGTGTGGTGCGCGACGATCGGGCCTACGGCGGCCCGGTCGGCAGCCGGCCGCGTCGGCTGCGAGATGTTGTGTCGAGCGGAGAAGTCGACGGCATCTCAGCTCACCGCCACCATGTCGCCGACAAGGCCGATGGCCGGCTCGTACGTCGCCACGAGTTCGCCGGAGCGGCTGACATGGACGGCGGGCCGGTCCGGGTCGATGGCGAGGACGGCGTCGACCTCGGGGGCGAAGAGGTCGGGCGAGCCGATGCGCCGGTCACCGTCGGAGAGGTCGAAGACGACGGCGGCCTCGGCCCGCTGGGCAAGCCAGCGGAGCCGATCGACGATCCGGCGGGCCTGGGTCGTCGAGGTGGCGGGCTGCGGCAGGACCAGACCACCAGCCGCGACGACAATGAGGGCGGGCTCAAGGTCGTCGAGGATCTCGCCCTCCCGGGCCTGCCGGCCGCCGCGCTTCGCCGGAGCGAAGCCGTCGCCGAGATGAGCGAAGACCGGCTCGTACAGCCGCAGGGCGGTCAGCTCAGACCAAAGCTCCAGGCGCTCGGCGATGCGGTCGGCGAACCTCCCCGACGAGGCGATGAGGGACAGGCCCTGCCGCTGCGGCTCGCGGCCGAGACAGGAGGCGCCGGTCGCCAGGCTGCCGACCATGGCGGCGAGCACGGCCTCGCGGCAGGCGACGAGGTCGGCGTCGGCCGGGGAGGTCAGCAGGTGGACGCCGGGGGTGTGGAGGAGGCCGTCGATCAGGGGGCGAGGCTGGTTGTACACGATGCTTCCTTCTTCGTAGGAGTGGGGTCGACGAGGTCCGTCGGCGGGGTCGATCAACGGATCCAGGTCGGTCGCGGGAGGTTGCATCCGGCGGCCGGTCGGCGGCGAGTGATGAGGCGATCGGGCCATGGTCAACTCACCACCGCCATCTCCCCGACGAGGCCGAGGGCCGGCTCGTAGGTGGCGACGCGTGCTCCCGCCGTACTCAGGTGAACGGCGGGCCGGTCCGGGTCGATGGCGAGGACGGCGTCGACGGCGTCGGCGTAGAGGTCGACCGTCCCGGCCTTGCCGGTCGCGGTGATCTCGGAGAGGTCCAGCAGGACAGCGGTCGAGGCGCCCTCGGCCAACCACCGGAGCCGGCCCTCGACGATCTCGCGGGCCTGGGCCGTCGAGGTCACCGGCTCGGCCAGGGTCAGCGCGCAGGCCGAAACGACGAGGAGAGCCGGGCTCAGCGACCGGACCTCGGCCAGCTTTTCCTCGGCCTGAGGGTCCAGGTCGACGGCGGCCAGGTTGTCCCCGAGGTAGGCGAACGCGGACGAGCGGAGGGGGAGCGCGGTCAGCTCGGACCACAGGGCCAGCCGCTCGGCGATGCGCTCGGCGTAGACAGGGCAGGAGATGAGGCCGGTCATGCCGAGGTGGCCGGGCTCGGGCTCCCGTCCCAGGCACGGGGCTCCGGTGGACAGGCTGCCGACCAGGGCGGCCGTCACGGCCTCGGCGCAGGCGACGAGGTCCGGCTCAGGGAGCGAGGTCAGCGCGTAAACGGCCGGGGCGTCGAGCAGGCCGTCGATCAGCGGGCGGGGGTGCGGGCGAGGGTGAGCGTTCACGGTGGTTCCTTCGTGAGGGTGGGGGTGCCGAGGTCCTCGGCGGGCATCCACGAAGTTGTCGAGACGGCGCCGGCGTGCTCACGCTGGCGAGCAATTTCGATGGAGGGCGTCACCAGACGGGGTCGCCGTCGTTGCCGTCGCTCAGCCCCGAGGGGTGGACAGGTGTCCACCTGTCCACCCCTCCACCGGAGTTCAGCCGCGGAGCCGGTACCGCGTGCCGGACTGGCCGTGGTACTCGGTCGCCTCGGCCTCGATGTCGCCGGAGAGCTCCAACGCGGCCAGCGCGTCGTCGAGGTTGCCGCGGACCCGGCTCGAGACTGCGCGGCGCAGCTCGCCGGCCGACATCCACTCACCGGGCCGCTTGCTCAGCGCCGTCTTCACGGACTGGCTGGCCTTCCTCACCACCTGGGCGTCGACCTCTTCGGCGACGACTACGGCTCGGGCGGCCTCCGCCTTCGCGCGGCCGATGTTCGCCTCACTCGCTTGCTCCCGTAGGGTGCGCTGGACGCCGGCCCGGGTCGCATCCGACTGCGCCATGATCCGGCCCGACAGCCGCCAGTCGTCCGCGGTGACGTCCAGGCGCTTGTCCAGCAGGGCCAGGGCGGCGGCGACCTTGAGGCGGCAGTAGAGCTTGTGGCCATCCAGCGGGTCACCCTCCCCGCGGCTGCGGAGCCAGTGAGCCTCGTCGATCGCGTCGATGGCCTCCTCGCAGACCGCCATCTCGTACCGCGGCACCGTGGGGAACTTGCGATCCCAGACGATCGGCTCCGGAGCCTTGGTCCGCTCCCTGGGCATGTCCGGGTCGATCACCGGCACCCACAGGAACCGCTGAGGAGTGCCGCCGTCGGCGTCCTCCAGCAGCGGACCGGCCTTCGCCGGCTGCACGCCCAGCATCAGTGCGCAGCGGTAGGACCGGGCCGGGACGTCGAGTGCCTTGGTGGGGTCGGCGTAGGAGAAGCCGAGCTGCTCACCGGACCACGCCGATCGCAACACCGGCATCAGCGTCGCGCCCTGCCGATTGCCCAGGGCGGTCAGCGTGTCGACCTCGGGCACGTTGAAGAGCACCGAGTCGCGGAGCCGGTGCATCTCGCCGGCCTTACGCGTGACGAACTGGTGCACGAAACCCTCGCCGGACCCGACGTTGACCGTGCGGACCGGCTCGCCGGAGACCCGGTCGGTGAGCCCGGACAGGTCGATCGCCTCGGCAGCGGCCGCCTCCGACGTCCCCTTGCCCTGCCCGGAGGCGCCCACGAAGGCGACGAACAGGTTCAGCGACCCGTCCCCCCCGATGGTCGGCGGGAGCACAATGTTCGACGGGGTCGCCGCCACGATGCGGGCCAGCGCCACGCCCAGCACTGCCAGTGGCGCGACGCGACGGCCCCGGGCGAAGTCGAACAGGTGCCGAAGGATCGGCCGCTCATCCCAAATGGAGGGCTCCTCCGGCGGGATGAACCGCAGCGCCTTGGCCTGCTCCATGAAAACGAGGGTGCAAACTTCCCAGTCCAGGATCTCGGTGCCGGCCGTCTTCTCAACGGCTCCGCGCAACGAGCGCATCCACTCGTGGGGGTCCCGCTCGCTCTCACCGGCGATGGCGTCCTCATACTCACCCTGGAGCGCGTGGAGCCCCTGAGCGACCCCAGGACAGCCCGCGTGGCCACGGAAGATCAAGGCCATGGTTGCGTCCCGCATCGCCTCGTAGCGGCTCCCCCCGGCCGCGAGGGCCAGTCGCGCGCGGTCGAGGACCTCAGTGACGTCGACGCAGGGATCACCGTCCGGGAGGTTGCCCAGCCAGGCGTCGACGTCCACCGTCGACCGCGCCCGGCGGCCCCCAGCGACCTTGCCGCCGGTCAAGCCTGTGACCCACTCCTGGGGGAGGTCGGGGACTTGGGCGAGGTCCGGCACGGCCACCGCGGAGCCGTTCGGAGCCATCCAGCGGTACGCGGTGCCGGTCTTGGGGTTGATCGAGGGCGAGGCGACGACGTAACGGTGGCCGTGGCGGATCGTGTCGATGCCCGGGCCGAAGACGTTGGGCCAGTCCAGGCCGGTCGGGATGCGGTAGAGCCGGATGCCCGAGACGCCGTCAGAGCGCGCGCTGGAGACGTAGGGGGGAGGGAGAGCGCCCCAGCGAGCCTCCGCGTCGGCCAGCGTGTCTCCACCGGGCTTGCCGTCGTAGGCGTCCACGTCGATGCCGATGAGGTCTTCGGGCAGGCGGAGGCCGAGGTTGAAGTGATCGCCGGCCTGGCCGCTCCACGCGGCGATCTCCTCGTTGGTGGGCCAGCGGCCGTCCTCGCCGGTGAAGCCGACCGGCGGAGGGAACTTCTGCCCCGCGGGCAGGAGGAAGGTGCCGAGCAAGCCCGCCGCGCGGTACGCGGCGGCGTGCTCGGCGAACGAGCGAAGGGAGAGGGTGGACATGGGGACTCCGGAGGTCGTGGCGATGGTCGGTCGCCGTATCGGGTTGGTGTCGGTCAAGTTCGGACGCAGGAGGTTGGAGGGGACGACGACCCGGCCGAGGCCGGACCGCCGTCCTTTACACCAACCACGAGACCCGTCAGGAGACGTGCCCATGCGTCCTCGGAGGACCAGTCCGAGGCTTGGGGGAGAGCCCCGTGCTCAACGCCGCGGCGGAGCCATCTAGGGCTGTCTAGTGATATCTAGCGAGAAAAACTCAGTACAGGGGCGGGCTGCTGCCGCCGGCTCGCACCGACGACAGCACCCCTACCTCACCCAGCCCATGTGAACCCAATGAGGGATCCGGCGGCCATGGCGCCGCGGATCGGGTCGCCCTGCCGGCCGCACGCTCGGCAGGGACGTTGAAGGGGCCAGGCCCGCGACACCGGAAGGAGTCACCGGGGCGCGGGCCTGGCTGGCCCGCTGATTCGCTACCCTCAGCGGGCCGGTCCCCGCCTCGTGGTCGCCACGGAGGAGAGGGAGCGCAACGAGCGGAGACAGGGGAGTAGGGGATCAGGCGGCCAGCGCGCCGGCCTGCCGGAGGACGTAGTTGATGCGGTGCTGGCGCTGCGCGATCACGCGGCAGGCGTCGGAGCACAGCTCGCGGGGGCGGCCGGGGGTACGGGGAGAGGTGAAACTCTCGCCGCAGACCGTGCACGACCGGAGGCGGATGTCCACGGGGACCTCCTTGGGGATGTTGGGGGCCGTGCGCTACCGCGGCCCGGTTGGCGTCATGAGCGAATCTCTGCGGGCGGGGCCCATATCCCCTCCATCCCTGAGGTTGTCGACCTGGGCCTCTTGTGCTCGGCCGTGACCAAACCGTTACCGAGGCCTCTTCCGGAGGCCGGCCCGCGTTTCCCTGGCATGGATGAAGTTGTCGAAGGACCGTGGAACTGCTCAGTTGAATCGGTTCAACAAGCTGTGTCCTCGGAGACATTTCCCAGTGGCCACGCTTAGACGGCCACGACGGCCTCCGGGGCGGGGCTCACGCCGCGACCCCACGCCTCGGAGCGGGCTGCAACAGGGCGCTCCGCTGCGGGGGTGACGGCGGTCCCTCAGTCCTACGTGAAGGTGATCTCCGTCGTCTCGGGGAGCATGCGCCGGGCTCGTACCGGCCCGACCTTGCCGATGGGATGCAGCGTGATCTGCGCGATGATCAGCTCCAGGATCTCCCGGCGGTCATCGAAGCCCCCGCTACGCCACGCCTCCTGCACGTCGTCGGCGGACAGCGGCGACCCGGTCACCTCGAAGTCACGGAGCTGCGCGTCGAGCGCGGCGACCTTGGACCGCATCGACCTCAGCAGCGGGACGAAGTCGACCGAGTCGATGTTGCCATCGGTGTACTGCTCCCGCAGGGTGGCGATGCGCGCCTCCGCGGCCTCCCGCGCTGCCGCAAGCCTGCCGTACTCCTGCGCCTCGGCGGTGATGTCCTCCGCGGGGTCGAGCGGCCGGACGTCCGCCAGGCGGGCCTCGACGACGGCGAAGACGTAAGCCTCCAGCGCGAGGAGGTTGCGCTTCACCCGCCCGCACCTGTGACCGGAACTCTTGTCGCAGACCACGAAGCTCGCGGGCCGCAGCTCCCCGCGGTCGTCCCGCAGCGCGTTGATCTTGACGCGGTGACCGCACAGCCCGCAGAACAGGAGGCCCGCCAGGAGGTGCTCGCGGCCCTTGTACTGCGCCCGGGCCATGCTCGATCGGTCACCGACGGCGGCACGTGCGCGCTCCCACGTGTCGCGGTCCAGGATCGCCTCGAACTGTCCCTCGCCCACGATCTTGCCCTTGTGCTCGATCAGGCCGGCGACCCGGGGCCGGGTGATGACGCGCTTGACGGTGATGGCGTTCCAGGACTCCGCGGACAGCGGCTTGACCCCACGCTCCATCCAGACTCGTCCGACCTCGCGCAGGCTCGCTCCGTCGATGAGGAGCTTCGCACCGAGACGGATGGCGTCGGCCTCCGCGGCGTTGACCGTCTCCCCGCCGGGCTCGTAGCCGAACGCTCGCCGGATGGGGCTGGGGCGGCCGTGCACATCGCGCCGCTGCTGAAACGCCCGCGTCACCCGCTCACTGATCCGCTCGGCCTCGGCCGCGTCCTGGGCCGCGAGGATCCGTCCGAGCATCCGGCCGTCGGCGGTGGTGAGGTCGGCGGTGCCGGAGGCCACGGACGCCAGGCGGACCCCGGTGCTCTCGACCATCTCGATGATCGCCTCGTACTCCCGGGGTCGGCGGGTGAGCCTGGAGTTCGAGTAGTACAAGATCCCGTCGTAGACGCCGGTCGCCACGCCCTCCATGAGCCGGTCGAACGCGGGACGTCGCGCCTTGCTCCGCGTGCTCGCTGAGATGTCGTTGTCGATCAGGACGGAGTCCGCGTCGGTGGCCAGGGCCCAGCCGAGGCGTTCGGCCAGCGCCTTGCAGTCCTCGACCTGACGCTCCACCCCGGCGGCCCGGCCCTCGGAGTCGTCCGAGATCCGCGCGTAGATCACGGCTCTCGTAGGCTTCTCCGCCATGACGCCCTCCCGTACCGGCCACCGCCTGCTCCGCGAGCAAGGCGACCCCAACGCGGACCGGGGCCTGCTCGACGAGACGAGGCGAACTGGCGCCAGCGTAGCGGACCTCTGGCGTGTACTCAGGATCCAGTCGGAGTTCATCGAGGGCTTCGGCCTGCTCGCCGAGCTGCCGCGCGCCGTCAGCGTGTTCGGCAGCGCCCGCACGCGGCCCGACCACCCGCACTACGAGGCCGGCGTGCGGATCGGCGCGGCGCTGGCCCGCGCCGGGTACGCGGTCATCACCGGCGGCGGCCCAGGTGCGATGGAGGCGGCCAACCGCGGCGCGCACGAGGCCGGCGGGCTGTCGGTGGGGCTGGGCATCGAGCTGCCGTTCGAGCAGGAGCTCAACGAGTGGGTCGACGTCGGCATCAGCTTCCGCTACTTCTTCGTGCGCAAGACGATGTTCGTGAAGTACGCGCAGGCCTTCGTCATCCTCCCCGGCGGGTTCGGCACGCTCGACGAGCTGTTCGAGGCGCTGACCCTGGTGCAGACCCGCAAGGTCACCCGCTTCCCGGTGATCTTGTTCGGCACCGCCTACTGGTCGGGCCTGGTCGAGTGGATCCGCGCGACGCTGCTGGAGGCGGGCACGATCAGCTCCGGCGACCTGGACCTGTTCACCGTCACCGACGACGTCGACGAGGTGCTCGCCCGCATCCGGGCCTCCGAGGCGGCCGGGACGCCGGGCGACAACGGCGGCGGGATGCGGGCGCCGCTGTCCGGACCGGTGGAACCGGTCGAGGCCTGACCCGTGCTGTCCTTCCTCGTCGGGCTGGCCGCGGTCGCCGTCGTCGGGGCGCTGCTCTTCCTCGGCGGCTCGGTGCTGCTCGGCCGCGGGGAGACGCAGCCGCCGGCCGACCTCGACCGCTCCCCGGTGGAGCTGCCCGACGACCGGCCGGTCACGGGGGAGGACGTGCGGGCGCTGCAGCTGTCGGTGGCCGTGCGCGGGTACCGCATGACCGAGGTGGACTGGCTGCTCGAGCAGCTGGCCCAGACGATCGAGGAGCGCGACGAGACCATCGCCGCGCTGCGCGCCGCGCAGGACCGGCCGGCGCGGGCCGCGGACGCCGACACCGACCCCGGACTCACCCTGCCGGCGGGGGACGCCGGCGCACGCACCGCCGCACCGGCGGAGGACCACGACGCCCGGGAGGCGCGCCACGATGCCTGAGCTGGTCGAGCGGGTCCGGGTCGAGGCGCCGCCGGAGCAGGTGTGGGCGGCGCTCACCGACTGGCCGGCGCAGGGCGCGTGGATGCTGGCCACCGACGTCGAGACCGTCGGCGGGCCCGCGCAGGGCGTGGGTGGCCGGCTGGCCGCGCGCACCGGGGTCCCGCTGCCGTGGCGGCGGGGCCGGCACCTCGGCGTCCTCGACACCATGGTCATCACCGAGTGGGACCCCCCGCGGCGGGTGGTCGTGCAGCACACCGGCCGGATCGTGCGGGGGCCCGGCATCTTCGAGGTCCGGCCCTCCGGCGAGATCACCGAGTTCGTCTGGACCGAGCGGCTGTACCTGCCCTTCGGGCTGCTCGGCACGCTGGGGTGGCCGCTGGCCAGGCCGTTCGTCGTCCTCGGGGTGCGGCTCTCGCTGCGCCGCTTCGCCCGCTTCGCGCGCACCCGCTGACCGGGGTGCGGGAGCCGGGCGCTACGCGGGCTGGGCCGCCCGCACCGCCTCGCGGCTGACGTACCAGCGGCGCCACAGCACCGCGGCGGTGACCAGGGTGAGTACGGTGCCGCCGTCGTACACGAGCCGCGCGCCGGCCTCGGCGCCGACGGTATCGGCCGGCGGGTGCGCGTAGAGGACCTTGGCCAGGACGTCGTGCGCCGCGGCCCCGCCGGCCAGCGCCAGCGCGCGCACGGCCACCGGGCGGCGGTGCGGCGCGGGGTCGACCGCGAGCACCGACGCGGTGGCGAGGTGGCCGCTGACCAGCAGGTGCACCCAGACCAGCGCGCTCGCCGCGGGGGAGGCGGCGAGCGCGGTGTGCCAGCCGGTGCCGTAGAGCAGCCAGAGCCCGGCGGCGTTGAGCGGGACGGCGACCAGCGGGTCGGTGAGCCACCGCGCGGGCGGGGTGCGCAGCAGCCGGGCCAGCCCGCGGGCGGCGGCACGCGGGAGCGCGCGCAGCGCCAGGGTGACCGGCGCGGCCAGCACCAGCAGCAGCGGCGCCACCATGCCGAGCAGCAGGTGCCCGGCCATGTGGGCGTGCAGGTCCGGGTGCGGGCCGGGGTGGGCGCGCAGCGGCCCGGCGACGGCGACGCTCGCGGCGGCCAGGCCCAGCAGCCAGGCCGCGGTCCGGGTCAGCGGCCAGGGGCTGCCGCAGCGCCAGGTGGCGGCGACGTAGGCGGCGCCCGCCGCCAGCAGGACGCCGAGCGCGGCGGCCGTCACGTCGCCGCGGGCGCGGCCCGGGCGCGCACCAGCAGCGCGATCCCGGCGGCCAGGAGCAGCACCCCGGGCACGAGCCAGCCGACGTCGTAGCCGGTGAGGTCGACGCCGTAGCGGACCTGGTGCAGCCGCAGCAGCTTGTGGTGCACCACGCCGTCCCAGACCTGGAAGGCCCCTGCCCCGGTGAGGACGGCGCCCCACCACAGCGCGGGGGCGAACCGGCCGCGGCGCCGGGAGTCGGCCAGCAGCGCCAGCCCGGCCACGGTGGCCGACCAGGTGCCGGCGTGCAGCAGGCCGTCGGAGACCAGCCCGGCCGCGCCGCTGGCCCGGTCGTAGAAGTGGTGCCAGTGCAGCAGCTGGTGGAACACGATCTCGTCGACCGCGCCCGCCGTGCCCAGGCCCAGCAGCAGGCCGGAGACCAGCAGCCGCCGCCGGGCCGGCGGGCGGGGGAGTGCGTCGGCCACCGGGCCTCCCGTCGTCGCGTAGCCGGTCGCTGCCCGTCGGCGTCGGGCCGGAAACCGCCCGTCTAGCGGTCGGCGGCCAGGCGGGCGCCGAAGGCCAGCAGCGCGCACCCGGTGAACGCGTCGAGCGCGCGGCGGACCGGACGGCGGGCGAGCAGCCGCCGCGCCCGGTGCAGGACGGCGACCAGCAGCAGCAGGTACCCCAGCCCGATCGCCGCGTGGGCCAGCGCGTAGGCCAGCAGCACCGGGACCGCGGTGCCCGGGCCGAGGAACTGCGGCAGCACGGCGAGGTAGAACGCCAGCACCTTGGGGTTGGTGACGTTGGAGAGGAAGCCCTGGCGCAGGCCGGTCAGGGCGGGCGACCCGGACGCCGTCGCGCCGTCGTCCAGTGCGGTGTACCGGCCGCGGACCGCTGAGGCGAACGCCTGCACGGCCAGGTGGGCCAGGTAGGCGACGCCCAGCCAGCGGACGGCCTGGAACAGCGGCTCGACGCGGACGACGACCGCGGCCAGCCCGGTGGCGGCCGCCGTCCCCTGGACGACGTTCGACGCGGTGATGCCGACGGCGCTCCACGCGCCGCGGCCGCGCCCGCCGGCCAGGGTGTTGCGGACGACCACCGCGAAGTCGGGCCCGGGGACGAGCACCAGGACGACGGCGAGGGCGACGAAGGTCCCGTAGCCCGTCCACCCCACGCCGCGACCGTACCTACCGGGCCACCTCGGGCAGCGTCATCAGCTCGCGCGGCCGGCTCTCCCACCGGTCGAGCGGGAGGTCGGCCACGCCGGCGAAGAGGACGGCGCTGCCGGCCTGCAGCGCCTCCGGCGAGGACCACACCGAGACGGCGACCACGCGGCCGCCGTCGGCGTCGTGGAAGGCGCCGATCTCCTCCAGGCCGTCGATGCCCACGGCGAGCTCGTTGAGCCGCCGCATCGCGCCGAGCAGGTCCTCCAGGTGGTCCGGGTGCGGGTGGTGGACGGCGTGGAACAGGACGCGGGTCACGACTCCTCCAGGTGGGTGGCGAAGGCGGCGAGGACGAGCTCCCAGCCGCGGGCGTAGCCGCCGGCGGCGGCGGTGGCGGAGCGGAGCTGCTCCGCGGAGAGCCGCTCCCAGCCCCGGTGCTCCAGCTCGACCCGGGTGAGCGACGGACCGAGGGGGCGGAAGGCCACCTCGACCTCGGTGCCCCCGGCGAGGACCTCCCAGGTCATGGCGAAGCGCTCCGGCGGGTCCCAGGCGGTCAGCCGGCCCCAGCGGGCGCGGCTGCCGTCGCGCCGGGTCTCGTAGACTTCGCCGCCGACACCCGGGGTGACGGTGACGTCGACGACGGCGTCGTGCCCCAGGGAGTAGGGGACCAGTGGCCACCACCGGCCGAGCGTGCGGACGAAGACGTCGAAGGTGTGCGCCTGGTCGCTGCGCACGGTGGTGCCCCGCCGGACGGGCTCCGGCTGCGCGGCCGCGGCGGTCACCCGGCGGCCGTGGCGTCGTCGTCGGACAGGCCCCGCTCGGCCTCGACCAGCTGCCGGGCGCGGTCGAGGGAGGAGTCCCAGAGCTCCTCGAGGAACTCCCGCAGCGGCGCGAGGCCGCCGGGGTCGGCGCGGTAGAGCCGGCGGGTGCCCTCACGCCGCTCGGTGACCAGCCCGGCGGAGCGCAGGACGGTGAGGTGCTGGCTCACCGCCGGGCGGGTCACGTCGAAGGCGGCGGCGATCTCCCCGGCGGCCAGCTCCGTCCCGGCGACCAGCCGCAGGATGGCGCGGCGCCGGGGTTCGGCGAGGGCGCGCACGGCCGCACCGAGCACGGCGTCCTCCGGCGGCTCGCTCACGGGGTGCCGGCCGGGACGCGGGCGAGGTGGGTGGCGAGGTGGGTGGCGGGGTGGGTGGCGGGGCGGCGGGTGGCGGTCGCCGAGACCATGGGGTCCGCGGGCAGGGCCGCGTCCGCTCCCACGGCGCTGGCGAGGTCCCAGGCGTGCACGAGCAGCTCGACGACGGCCAGGCGGTCGAGGAAGTCCGGGAGCGTCGTGGTGCCGACGGGGGTGGTGACCGGACGGCGGAGGTCGCCGTCGGCCAGCCCGGCCGGGGAGGCGTCGCGGGCGGCCCGCCAGCCGGCGGCGGGGTCGGCGTCGAGGACGCGCCGCGGCGGCTCCGGGGCGGAGCCGGGGGTGGGCCAGGCCCGGCCGGAGGCCAGCCCGGCGAGGGCGGTCTGGCCGGTCGCCAGGTGCCCGAGGACGTCGGCCGCCGTCCACCCGTCGCACGGCGACGGGTGGTCCCAGGCGTCCCCGGGGACGGTGGTGACCACGGCGTCGACCGCGCGCAGCGCCCGGCGGTAGGAGGGGAGGTCCGGGACGGTGGTCATCGGGGCTCCTCGGGGAGAGGCCATGCCGGGAGGGGCCGGCGGACGAACGGCACTTCGTGCGTTTACGCTTACGTTAGTCTCGGCGCACGGAGCGCCGCAAGGGGTGCTGCCGATCCCGCCGGGGAGGGCCGTCAGGATGACCGGGTGCGCGAGCGGGGCGGAGGCGGCCGGTGAGCCGTCGGGGCTGGGTGCTGTTCCTGGCGATGTCGGTGATCTGGGGCGTGCCCTACCTGCTCATCAAGGTCGCCGTCGAGGAGACGTCGCCGGTGGTGGTGGTCTTCGCCCGCTGCGCCGTCGGTGCCGCGCTGCTGCTGCCGCTGACGATCGCCCGCGGGGAGGTGCGCCCGGCGCTGCGGCACTGGCGGCCGCTGCTGCTGTTCACGGTGCTGGAGATGACCGGGCCCTGGATGCTGCTCTCCTACGCCGAGGACACGCTGTCGAGCTCGCTCACCGGGCTTCTGGTGGCCTCGGTGCCCTTCGTCGCCGCGCTGGCCGCCCGGCTGCTGGGGGAGGAGGAGCGGCTCACCCCGGTGCGGCTGGTCGGCATGGGGCTCGGCGTGCTCGGCATCGCGGCGCTGCTCGGGTTCGACGTCGAGGGCGTCGCCCTGCTGCCGCTGCTGGCCGTCGTGCTCGTCGTCGTCGGGTACGGCACGGCGCCGCTCGTCCTGAGCCGGGCGCTGACCGGGGTCCCCGGCGTGGCGGTCAGCGCGCTCGCGCTGACCGCCACCGCGCTGGTGTACGCCCCGTTCGCGCTGCCGCGGATCGGCCAGGTGGCGACGGCCCAGGCGACGGCGCTGGTGTCGCTGGTCGTGCTCGGCGTCGTCTGCACCGCGCTGGCGCTGGTGCTGTTCTTCGCGCTCATCCGCGAGGCCGGCCCACAGCGGGCGCTGGTCATCACCTTCGTGAACCCGGCCGTCGCCGTGCTGGCGGGCGTGCTGCTGCTCGACGAACCGTTCACGCTGGGTCTCGCCGTCGGCCTGCCGCTGGTCCTGGTCGGCTGCGTGCTCGCCACCCGGCGCAACGCACCGGCCCCGGCGGCGGCGGACGCGGCTGTGCCCTGACCGTCGGTCCGCCCGCCGGGTGAGCCGCCGCACCCCGAGCCGCAGCGGGTGCACCGGTCGCCGGTGCGGCCGTCCGGGGAGACGACGGCTGACCGAGCCCGTTCTCAGGGACCGGCCGGCAGGCGCGCCTGCGTGACCGTCCGCTGTGGTCTGCGGGCGGTCGTGCAGCGTGTCCGGTGGCTCGGGAGGTCGAACGGGTCGCGGCTCAGGCGGCGGGTTGCAGTCTGGCGCCGATGAGTATCTCGGTGCTGTCGGGGCGCCAGGTGCGCCATCGGCCGTCCGGTTGCCGCTCGACCCGGAAGCCGTGGTGGACCTTGCTGTGGTGCCGTTCGCACAGCAGGGCTGAGTTCCCCAGGTTGGTCTCGCCGCCGTCGAGCCAGTGCACCAGGTGGTGCACGTCGCACCAGTGCGTGGGGGCGTCGCAGCCGGCGAACACGCACGCCCGATCACGCAGCTCGACCGCCCGGCGCAGGTGCCGGTCGGCCACCCGCTGTTCCCGGCCGAGGTCGATGGGTGCGCCGTCGGGGCCGAACACCACCCGGGAGACGGTGGCGTCGCAGGCGATCCAGCGGGCGCGGGCGGCAGAGATGACCACCCCGAAGCCCATCGTCGCCGTCGCCGGGCCCGTGGCCGTGTCGGCCAGGTCGTCGAGGTCGATGCGCACCGCCACGTGCGGCTTGACCGTGCGCAGCACCGGCAGGCTGCCTGCGGCCAGCGCGTTGTCGGCCAGCTGCACCAAGGCATCGGCCAGCTGCTGGGCGCGGCTGCGGCCGTCCCCGGCCGGGCGGTCGGCCTGCACGAGGGACTCGAGGGCCGCCTGGAGCTTCTCCCCGCCCACGGCGTCGAGGTCGAAGCGACCACTGACCGACCCGTCGGCGTGCTTGGCGATGCTCAGCCGGCGGCCCTCGGTGGGGTCGGGCTCGGTCCCGTCGGGGTCCAGCCGGGCCAGGTAGCCGGCCACCACCTGCGCCAGCTCCTGGTGCGGCTCGTGCTCGGCCACCACGGCGAGGGCAGCGTCGACCTCGGCCAGGTCGATGTCCTGCTCGGCGGCACGGGTGACGTTGTCCGGCTCGGCCACCTTCGCGATCTCGGCGACCTGGCCGGCGGTCACCGCGCCGGCCGCGAAGGCGGCCGCCACTGCGGGCAGCGACTCCAGCGCCCGCCCGATGCGCACCAGCCGCCCGGCCTCGGTCGGGGACAGGTGGCCGTGCCCACGCAACCACGACGGCATGGACCTCAACCCGTCGTGCTCCGGCGCCTGGGCGAGTTCGCACTGCCGCGTGGTGCGGGCGAGCTCGGCGGCCAGCCGGTTGACCGCGGCCAGGAGGAACCTCTCCCGGTCGAGCAACTGCGGACCGAACGCCGACGAGAGGTCCTCGGCGGCGAGGGCCTCCAGTGCGGCGAGCAGCTGGTCCACGACACCTCCCACCACTTCGATCACCTGTTCGAAGTCTATCGGGGGAGAGTCCACTTCGCGACCTGAATCCGCAGGTCAGTGACCCGTCCACAGATCCAGAGTGCCTCTTGACAGCAACGGGGGCACGGGTCCGCGGCGACGATGCGACACCCCATCGCGTCGGCGAACGCGGCGGCCACCCGGGTACCGAGGTCGCCGTCGGCCTGCGGGAGGACTCTGCAGCCGGACAGCTCCCGGTCGCCGGCGGTGCCGTCGCCGGCGGTGCCGTCGCCGGCGACACCGTCGAGGGCGACCACCCGGCGCGCGACCGGCGTGGCCCGCACCGCGTCGAGGGTGTCGGCCACCGCGGCCGCGGCGACCGCCGCGGCGTGACCGGGCGCGCACGGCGGGGTCAGGTGGCTCCGGCCGCGCCCGGGTGGGGGAGCACCGGCAGCTGGGCCGCCGGGGCGGCGCTCACCGGGCCGGCACGGCACGTGCCGCGCGCACGGGGGGCCTCGCGGCAGTGGTGGTCGGACCGGGCACCAGCGGACCTCAGCCGTCGCCGCAGGGAAGCGCTCCCGGCGCTTCGACGAGGGTGGGCAGCCGTCGAGCGCGGTGGACCGTCGGAGCCCGCGGCTACGGTCGGGCCGTGGACCGCGTGCGCTGTGCGTGGGGCGACAGCGCCCCGGAGTACGTCCGTTACCACGACGAGGAGTGGGGCACCCCGCTGCACGGCGACGACGCCCTGTTCGAGCGGCTCTGCCTCGAGGCGTTCCAGTCGGGCCTGGCGTGGATCACCATCCTGCGCAAGCGGCCGGCGTTCCGCGCCGCGTTCGCCGGGTTCTCCATCGACGCCGTGGCGCGGTTCGGCCCGGACGACGAGGCGCGGCTGCTGGCCGACGCCGGCATCGTCCGCAACCGCGCCAAGATCGCCGCCGCGGTCCGCAACGCCCACGCCGCCCAGCAGGTCCCCGAGGGGCTCTCCGCGCTGCTGTGGTCGTTCGCGCCGCCGGGACCGCGCCCGCGACCGGCCACGCTGGCCGACGTCCCCGCCACCAGCCCCGAGTCGGCGGCGATGGCGAAGGAGCTCAAGCGGCGGGGCTTCGTCTTCGTCGGACCGACCACCGCCTACGCGCTCATGCAGGCCACCGGCATGGTCGACGACCACGTGAGCACGTGCTTCAGGGCGGCCCCCGGAGCCACCCGCCAGGGGGCCCCGGTTGGTTCCCCGACCGGGATACGGGATCATTGGTCCCGGAGCTCACTGCACGAAGGACAGCCACACCGCAGCCGTACGGGGTCGCGGGTGGCCGGCGAAGGAGGCACGCATGGCGGCCATGAAGCCGCGCACGGGTGAAGGTCCCCTCGAGGTCACCAAGGAGGGGCGGGGCCTGGTCATGCGAGTGCCGCTCGAGGGCGGCGGCCGCCTGGTCGTCGAGCTGTCGCCGGACGAGGCGCAGGCGCTCTCGGAGGCCCTGAAGGGCGCGACCAGCTGAACGTCGCAGCGAGTCTGCCCCCGGGCAGCCCCGCGCAGGACGACGCGGCCCCGGCCGCCGGCAGCACGCCGGCGACCGGGGCCGCCCCGTTGCCGCGGGTCGACCTGCTGACCACCCTGCCCGCCCTCGGCGAGGACGACGTCCTGGCCGTCCCGGTCGGTGCCGACGGCGCGCTCCCCGTCTGGCTGAGCTCCCCGGCGCCCGGCACTCCCGCGCCCGTGCCGGCCGAGCTGCTCGCCGGCGCCCTGCGCGACACCGGCAACACCGGCCGGGCCGGCACGATCACGAACCTGCCCGTCCCCGGCCGCCGCCCGCGCAGCGTCGTCGCCGTCGGCCTGGGCGACGGCACCCTGCCGCACCTGCGCGGCTACGTGTCCACCGCCGTCCGCCGCGCGCAGACGCTCGCCGAGTCCGGCGCCACCCGGCTGGTCCTGCCCGTCGACGGCGCAGCCGGCCCGGCCGGCGCCGACGAGGTGCGCGCCGCCGTGGAGGCCGCCCTGCTCGCCGGCTACCGCTTCCGCGAGACCTCCACCCCGCACCCGGCGCGCCTGGCCACGGTCGCCGTCGTCGCCACCGACGGCGCCGACCCGGCCGTGGTCGCCGCCGCCCGGGCCGGGGAGGTCACCGGCTCCGCCGTGGCCTGGGCGCGTGACCTGGTCAACACACCCAGCAACACCAAGGACCCGGCGTGGCTGGCCGAGCAGGCCGTCCGGCGGCTGTCCGGCCTGCCGCACGTGACGGTCACCGTGCTCGGACCCGAGGAGCTCGCCGACGGCGGCTTCGGCGGCGTGCTCGCCGTGGGCGGTGGCTCGGCGTCCCCGCCGCGCGTCGTCGTGGCCGCCTACGAGCCGCCCGGCGCCGGCCCCGCCCGGCCGGTGCTGGTCGGCAAGGGCATCACCTTCGACACCGGCGGCATCTCGATCAAGCCCACGGCCGGCATGCGGGAGATGAAGACCGACATGGCCGGCGGGGCCGCGGTGCTCGCCGCGCTCGACGCCGCCGCCCGCCTCGGGCTGCCGGTCGCGGTGACCGCCGTCGTCCCGGCCGCGGAGAACGCGGTGTCGGGCTCGTCCTACCGGCCGGCCGACGTCGTCCGGCACGTCGGCGGGCGCACCACCGAGGTGCAGAACACCGACGCCGAGGGCCGCATGGTGCTGGCCGACGGCCTGGCGTGGGGCCGCCTGGAGCTGGGCGCCACGGTGCTGGTCGACGTCGCCACGCTGACCGGCGCGATGAAGGTCGCGCTCGGCACCCGGACGGCCGGCCTCTACGCCACCACCGACGGGCTGGCCACCGCGCTGTCCACCGCGGCGCTGCACGCCGGGGAGCGGGTGTGGCGGATGCCGCTGGCCGAGGAGTACGCCGACCTGCTCGACAGCGCCGTCGCCGACGCCAACAACGCCCCCGGCAACCCCGGTGGCACGACCGCCGCGCTGTTCCTGCGGCCCTTCGCCGGCGACCTGCCCTGGGCGCACCTGGACGTGGCCGGTCCCGCGCGGGCCGGCTCCGACGACGCCGAGGTGGTCAAGGGCGGCACCGGCTTCGGCGCCCGCATCCTGCTGCGCTGGCTGGAGGCCGGCGCCCCGCTCGACCCGCCGCCCACGGTGGCCGACTGATGGAGCGACCGGTGGACGACGACACCGGCGTCGTCTTCCCCGTCGGCCCCGGCGGGCGGCGCAGCACCGCGGCGGTCGGGCGCGCGGTGGTCGCCGACGCGCTGCGCCCGGTCGACCCGGTGGGGGCCCGCGCCGCCGAGCAGGAGACCAACTGGCGGGCCGGCTACCTCGTGCACTTCCGGCGGCTGGTCGAGGCCGGGCTGGCCTCCCCGGAGGCGGCGCTGACCATCGCCGGCGCGGGGCTCGACGCCGTCTCCCGCCGGCTGCGGGTGAGCGGCGAGTGCGGCGAGCAGCCGCTGGACGCGCTGCGGACCGCGCCGGCCGGCCGGGTGCTCGCCACGCGCGAGGTGACCGGGCAGGCCGAGCCCGAGCGCGAGCTCACGCTGCCCTTCCACGGCCGGCGGCTGCGCGGCGCGGAGCTGCAGCGGCGGCTGGACACCTGGGTCGAGTACGGCGTCATGGAGCCGACGGCGGCCGAGGCGGTGCGTACCGTGGCCGCCCACCCGGAGTGGCTCGCGCTGCCCGGGCGCACCGTGGCCGTGCTCGGCGCCGGCGCGGAGATGGGGCCGCTGACCGCACTGCTGCGCTGGGGCGCCACCGTGGCCGGCGTCGACCTGCCCCGGCCGGACCTGTGGCGGCGGGTGCTCGACACCGCCCGCCGCGGCGCCGGGACGCTGCTGGTGGCCACCGGCGGCGACCTGCCCGCCGGCGCCGGGGCCGACCTGGTGCGCGAGGTGCCCGCCGTCGCGGACTGGCTGGCCGGGCTGCCCGGCGAGCCGGTGCTCGGCGACTACGTCTACGCCGACGGCGCCCTCAACGTCCGGGTCTCGGCGGCCGTCGACGCGCTCACCGTGCGCCTGCAGGCCGCCCGGCCGGAGACGGCGCTGGCCTTCCTCGCCACCCCCACCGACGTCTTCGCCGTCCCGGGGGACGCCGTGGCCCAGTCGGTCCGCAACTACACGGGCCGCTCGCGGTTCGGCAAGCTCGTCGGCCGCCCGCTGCGGACGCTGTCGGCGGGCCGGCTGCTGCGCCGGGCGTACGTGCCCGGCGCCGACCCCGGCATCAGCGACGACCTGGTGGCCCAGCAGGGCCCGAACTACGCGCTGGCCAAGCGGCTGCAGCGGTGGCGGGCCACGGTCGCGCGGGCGGCCGGGGCGACGGTGTCGATGAACGTCGCGCCGCCCACCCGCACCCGCTCGGTGGTGAAGAACCGGGCGCTGGCCGCGGCCTACGCCGGCGCGCACCGCTTCGGCGTCGAGGTGTTCGAGCCCGCGACGTCCAACGTGCTCATGGCCGCCCTGCTCGTGCACGACCTGCACACCGGCGGCGGCCCGCGGCACGAGCACCCGTGGCAGGACGAGGCGCACGCCGCCGTCCACGGCGGGCTGTGGCGGACGGCCTACGCCCCGCGCAGCGCGCTGGGCCTGGCCGCCGTGCTGGGCCTGGGGGCGGCGCGCGGCTGAGGACGCCGCCGCGTCCCGGACCGGGCCGCCGGGCCGGGGCAGGATGCGCCGGTGCCGCCGTCCCGTGCCCGCCGTCTGGCTCCGCTGCTCGTGGCCCTCGCCGTGGCCGCCGTCGCCGGCCTGGTGCTGCTGGCCGCGCGGCTCCCGGCCGCCTCGGACGCGGCCGGGATCGGCGTGCCGCCGGCGCCGGACCCGACCGCGGCCGCGCCGGTGCCGACGACGCCGTCCCCGGCACCCGCCCCGGCGCCGTCCACGACCGCGGCGCCCACCTGCTCGCCGCTGGGCCTGCTGATCACCGCGGGCGGGGTCGACGCCGGCCTCGGCCACCGCGCGGTCGTCGTCACGGTCACCAACTGCGGCGACCGGCCGCGCGAGGTCACCGGCTACGCCGACATCGCCGTCCTGGACGGGGCGGGCCGCGCGATGCCGTTCACCGTGGCGCACGAGTCGACCTACATGGTCCGCGACCCGGGACCGGCGCCGCTGGTGCTGCAGCCGGGGGAGAGCGCGGTCACGGGCGTCTCGTGGTCGGCCACGGTCACCGACGGCGGACTCACCGAGGGGCAGGCGCTGCGCGTCGTCCCCGTGCCCGGCGACCCGGGCCAGGTGCTGCCGGTGTGGGTGGACGCCGGCAGCACCGGCGAGATCGGCGTCGCCGCCTGGGCGACCGAGCTCGCGCAGTAGGGCTCACTCGCCGACGACGCCGTCGACCGCCTCGCGCAGCAGGTCGGCGTGCCCGTTGTGCCGGGCGGTCTCCTCGACCAGGTGCAGCAGCACCCAGCGCAGGCTGAACCGGTTCCCGTTGCGCAGCGGCGCCACCGACAGCGCGTCCAGCGACCCGGCCGCGGCGACCACCGCATCGGTGCGCCGGGCCGCCTCGCGGTAGCGCTCACGCAGCTCGTCCGGCTCGAGGCCGACGGCGGTCTCGAACTCCCAGTCGGGGGTGGCGTCCCAGTCGACGTCATTCCACGGGGCGGGCTCCGGCTGCCCGGCGAACCGCTGCACCGCCCAGGACTCCTCGACCAGCGCCAGGTGGTACAGCAGCCCGGCCAGCGTGAGCGACGACGGCGGCAGCGTCGTCGCCAGCTGCTCGCGCGTCAGCCCCTCGGTCTTCAGCAGCAGCGTCTCGCGCTGGTAGGCGAGGTAGGCGCTGAGGACGGTGGTCTCGTCGCCGGTCTCCGGCGGGTCGGTGCGCACGCGGGCGACCCTCGCACGGCCCGCTGACAGCGCGTGCCAGCGCCGTGTGCGGGCCGTGCCAGCGCCCTCCTCCACCGTCGACGCCGACGACGAGAGGAGAGCTGCATGACCACCGTCATCGAGGCCGAGGGCCTCACCAAGCGATTCGGCGACACCCAGGCACTGGCCGGTGTCGACCTGTCCGCCCGCCAGGGCACCGTGCTGGGGGTCCTCGGGCCCAACGGCGCGGGCAAGACCACCGCCGTCCGGTGCCTGGCCACCCTGGTCCGGCCCGACGCCGGCCGCGCGCGGATCGCCGGCCACGACGTCCTCGCCGACCCGGCCGCCGTCCGGTCGGTCGTCGGGCTCACCGGGCAGTACGCCTCGGTCGACGAGGACCTGACCGGCACCCAGAACCTGGTGCTCATCGGCCAGCTGCTCGGCCTGCGCACCCGCGACGCGAAGGCGCGGGCGGCCGAGCTGCTCGAGTGGTTCGACCTGTCCGACGCCGCCGGCCGCACCGCCAGGACCTACAGCGGCGGCATGCGCCGACGCCTCGACCTGGCCGCCAGCCTGGTCGGCCGGCCGTCGGTGGTCTTCCTCGACGAGCCGACGACGGGCCTGGACCCGGCCAAGCGGGAGGAGATGTGGGACGTCGTCCGCCGGGTCGTCGCCGACGGCGCCACCGTCCTGCTGACCACGCAGTACCTGGAGGAGGCCGACGCGCTGGCCGACGAGATCACCGTCATTGACCGCGGGCGGGTGATCGCCCACGACACCCCCGACGGGCTCAAGCGGCACGTCGGCGGTCAGCGGCTGCGGGTCCGGCCGGTCGACGCCGGCCGGCTGCCGGAGGTGCGTGCGCTGCTCGGCGAGCTGACCGGGGTCACCCCGGCGGCCACCGGTCGCGGTGAGCTCACCTGCCGGGTGGCCGACGACGCCGTCCTGCCCGGGCTGGTCTCCCGGCTGCGGGGCGCCGGCATCGCCGTCAGCGAGCTGTCGCTGCACCTGCCCACCCTCGACGAGGTCTTCCTGACCCTCACCGGCCGGCCGCGGGCCGCCGACGACGCTCCCGAGGAGGCCGCATGACCACCGTGACCGCCGTCCCCGGCCGGGCGCTGCCGGTGCCCGAGCCGCATCCCGCCCCGCCGGCCAGCAGCCTCCCGCGGCAGGCTCTCGCGCTGGCCCGGCGCAGCCTGGTCAAGACCTGGCGCACCCCCGAGGCCCTGGTCGACGTGACCCTGCAGCCGATCATCTTCCTGGCGCTGTTCACCTACGTCTTCGGCGGCGCGATCGCCGGCGGGTCGCAGCAGCAGTACCTGCAGTTCCTGCTGCCCGGCCTGCTCGGCCAGACGATCGCGATGGCCAGCGTCTCGCTCGGGCAGAACCTCAACACCGACATCCAGAAGGGCGTCTTCGACCGCTTCCGGTCACTCCCGATCGCCAGGTCCGCGCCGCTGGTCGGGGCCGTGCTCGCCGACGTCGTCCGCTACCTCGTGCTCTTCGCCGTGACGATGGTGGTCGGCACGCTCATGGGCTTCGAGGTGACCACCGGCTGGGCCGGTGTCCTGGCCGCCCTGGCGCTGTCGATGGGCTTCGCGCTGTGCTTCGGCTGGATCTCGGTGTACGTCGGGATGATCGCCCGGGCGCCCGGCGCGGTGCAGGGGATCATGATGCTGGTCGTGCTGCCGCTGACCTTCGGCAGCAACACCTTCGTCGCCATCGACACGCTGCCGGGCTGGTTGCAGGCCTTCGTCCGGGTCAACCCGATCAGCCACGTCGTCGGCGCGGTGCGCGGGCTGATGACCGGCGGCTCGGTGGCCGGGCACGTGGGCTGGACGCTGGTGTGGATGGCCGTGCTGGTCGTCGTCTTCGCTCCGCTCGCGGTGCGGGCCTACCGCCGCCGGGCCTGACGGGACGGCGAGCTCAGACCTCGAACCCGGCCGCGATGCGGTCGGGGTCGAGGCGCGTCGCGGCCGCCTCCGGGTCGAGGGCCATGCCCTCGGCGTGCGCGGTGTCGAACTCGTCGCCGAGGTCGTCCCGCAGCGCCGCGGTGAGGCGGGCGAGCACCGGGTTGGTCGGGTCCGCGGCGCCGCGCAGTCGCTCCGCGGCGCCCAGCAGGACGGCGGCCTCGCGGGCGGCGCCGACGGCGTGCGCCCAGCCGGCCGCGGTCAGCCCGACGCTGGCCAGGATCGGCCGGTCCTGGGTGCCGACGGCGAGCCGGTGCCCCGCGCGGACGTGCCCGCCGGCGGCGGGGAGGTCGCCGAGGTGCAGGGCGAGCAGTCCCGCGGCGGCGTGCCCGACCGCGCCGATGTGCTCGGAGTGCGGCGCCGGCACCGACAGTCCCGCGAGGACGGCGACGAGCGCCCCGTAGCCTGCGCGGACGCCGTCCACGTCGCCGGCGGCCACCGCCACCGAGCCCGCGGTGGCGGCCACGAGCACCGAGCGCAGCACCTCGACCGTGCCGAGGGAGCGCGCGGCCCGCATCGTCGCGAGGTGCCGCCGGGCGCCCTCGACGTCCCCGGCGCGCAGCCGCAGGTCGGCCAGCCGCATGGTCACCAGCAGGTGGTCGCTGGTGCCGCCGAGCTCGCGGACCAGCTGCTGGGCCCGCTCGTAGTCCTCGGCCGCGCCGGTGAGGTCGCCGTCGAGCGTGCGCACCTGGCCGCGCCCCGACAGCAGCGCGCCGATGCCCCAGCGGTCGCCGAGCTCCTCCCACTCGGCCAGCCCGGTGGCCGCCTCGGCCCGCAGCGACGCCAGGTCGGCGTCGTTCTGGGCGAACGCCATCCGGATCAGGCGGGCGCTGGCGCGGACCCACGGGTCCTCAGCGGCGAGGGCCCGCTCGAGCAGCGGCGCGGCGTCCTCGGGTGCGCCGGCCATCATCAGCAGCAGCGGACGCAGCACCGTGAGCGCCGGGCGGAGTGCCTCGACCGGTGCCAGCCGGTCGCTGAGCAGGCGCAGGCGCGCCGGCTCCCGGCCGGGGCGGCCGTCGGAGTCCGCGTACGACGTCATCATCCCCCGCATGGCGTCGGCGAACGGGGCCAGCGGGGAGTCGGCGGCGCCGGGCAGTGCCAGAACGGCGCTGGTCCACCGCACCGACTCCCGCTCGTTCTCGCGGAGGGTCCAGTACCAGGACAGGTCGACGACGAGTTCGAGCGCGGCCGCCGCGTCGCCGGTGTCGACCAGGTGCCGCAGCGCGAGCAGCACGTCGTCGTGCTCGGTGTCGAGCACCCGCAGCGCCTCGAGCTGGGCGGGGCCGCGCAGCACCGGGTCGCACCGGGCGACGAGCGCGGCGTACCGGCGGGCGTGCGCGTCGCGGGCGGCCGCGGCCCGGCCGTCCTCGGCCAGCCGTTCGGCGCCGTACTCGCGCAGCGTCTCGAGCATGCGGAAGCGGGTGCCGCCGGAGGTGTGCAGGGTGGTGAGCAGCGACTTGTCCACCAGCGCGGCCAGGACGTCGGCCAGCTCGTCGCGGCCGGCCCCCGCGCGCCAGGACGGGCAGACGGCGGCGACGGCGTCCTCGGTCGCGCCGGAGGCGAACACCGAGAAGTGCTCGGCCACCTCCCGCTCCCGGGCGCCGAGGAGCTCCCAGCTCCACTCGACCACCGCGCGCAGCGTGCGGTGCCGCGGGGTGGCGGTGCGCCGGCCGCCGGTGAGCAGCCGGAAGCGGTCGGCCAGCCGGTCGGCCAGCTCCGCCGGCGTCAGCACCCGCAGCCGCGCGGCGGCCAGCTCGACGGCCAGGGGCAGTCCGTCGAGCCGGCGGACCACCTCCACCACCGCGTCGTCCACGGTGACGTCGGCCGACACCGCCCGGGCGCGGTCGAGCAGCAGCCGGACGGCGGGGCTGGCCGCGGCCTCCGCGGCGCTCGCGCCCTCGGCGGGGACGGCGAGCGGGCCGAGCGGGTGCAGCGTCTCGCCGTCGACACCGAGCGGCTCGCGGCTGGTGGCCAGCACCCGGACGCCCGGGCAGCGGCCGAGCAGGTCGGCCACGAGGTCCGCGGCGGCGTCGACGACGTGCTCACAGTTGTCGACCACGAGCAGGCAGCGCGCGTCCCGCAGGTGCGCCACCAGCCGTGCCCGGGCGTCGCCGCGGTGCCGGTCGGTGTGCTGGTCGGGGAGCGCGACCTCGCGGACGCCGAGCGCGTCGAGCACCGCTTGCGGCACCGCTGCCGGGTCGCTCACCGGGGCGAGCTCGATCAGCCACACGCCGTCGGGGACGGCCGGCCGGGCGGAGTCGGCCAGCACCTGCGTGGCGACCTCACCGGCCAGCCGGGTCTTGCCCGCCCCGCCGGCGCCGACCACGGTCACCAGCCGGCCGGCGGCCAGCCGCTCGCGGACGGCGCGGACGTCGTCGTCGCGGCCGACGAAGCTGGTGACCGCCGCCCGCAGGTTGCTGCCCGGCCGTGCGGGCTCCTCGTCCAGCCGGAGCAGGGCCAGGTGCCGCTCGCGGACCTGCGCGGAGGGGTCGGTGCCGAGGCCGTCGGCCAGCGCGGCGCGCAACCGCTCGTAGGCGGCCAGCCCGTCGGCGGGGCGGCCCGCGGCGGCCAGCGCGTCGAGCAGGACGGCGGCGAGGTCCTCGCGCAGCGGGTGCTCGGCGGTGAGCTGCTCGAGGACCGGCAGCGCCTCGGCGGCCCGGCCCGCGGCGACCAGCCGGGCGGCGCGCTCGCGCCGGGCCCCGAGGTGCAGCTCCTCCAGCGCCGTCCGGGGGCCGGTCGCGTCGGGGGAGTCGTCCTCCTGCAGCGGCCGGCCGCGCCACAGCGCCAACGCGGCGTCCAGCGCGGTGAGCGCGGTGGCGCCGTCGGGCTCGATCCCGGCGGCGGTCACCAGCCGGGTGAAGCGGACGGCGTCGACGTCCTCGGGGTCGACTGCGAGCCGGTAGCCGGCCGGGGACTGCTGCACCAGCGCCGGGTCGCCGAGGGTGCGGCGCAGGCGCGAGACCAGCGACTGCAGCGCGTTGGCGGGGTCGGCCGTGCCGCCCTCGGGCCAGACGGCGGCGGTCAGCGCGTCGCCGGAGACCCACGCGCCCGCGTCGACGGTCAGGCGGAGCAGCAGCCGGCGCAGCCGCACGCCGGGCACGGCCACGGGGCGGCCGTCGGAGGCGACCTCCAGCGGCCCCAGGTAGCCGATCCGCACGGTGGGGAGTCTCCCACTCACGGGCCTGCCCCCGGACCGGCGCGGGGAGCGCACCGGGCGCCGTCCTCCCTCACCGCAGCGCGTCCTCCCTCACCGCGCACCGTGGGGGAGGACACGCCACGATCAGGTCACCTGATCATCGCCCCAGCTCCCAGGGCCCGCCGCACCCCGGCGTCGGGTTCAGGCGGGGCCCACCAGGCCGGCGACGATCTCCGCCGACAGCGCGACCAGCGGCAGCCCGCCGCCGGGGTGCGACGACCCGCCGACCAGGTAGAGCCCGCGCACCGGCGCCGCGTTGCCCGGCCGCAGGAACGCCGCGCGGGCGCCGTTGCTCGACGTGCCGTAGATCGAGCCGCCGACGCTGCCGGTCTCGCGGGCCAGGTCGGCCGGGGTGCGGGTCACGCACCAGCGCACCCGGTCGCGGACGTCGAGCCCGCGCGCGGCCATGACCTCCAGCACCCGCGCGGCGTACCGGTCGGCCAGGCCGGGGGCGTCCCAGTCGACGCCGCCGTCGGGGTCGTGCCGCGGGGCGTTGACGAGCACGAACCACGACTCGCTGTCGTCGTCCGGCCGGGTGACGGGGTCGTCGGGCGCGCTGACGTAGACCGTCGGGTCGGGCACCGGGCAGGGGACGCCGCGGCGGCGGCCGGTGCCGAAGACGGCGTCGAACTCGGCGTCGTAGTCGTCGGGGAAGAGCACGGTGTGGTGCGCCAGGCCCGGCGTGCGGCCGCGCAGCGCGAGCAGCAGCACGAACCCCGACAGCGACGGCGTCGCCCGGGCCAGGCCGCGACGGACGGCCCGGGTGCGCCGGTCGGGCGGCAGCAGCCCGGCGTAGAGGGCGGTGGCGTCGGCACCGGAGACGACGACGTCGGCGGTCATCTCCCCGCCGTCGGCGAGCTCGACCCCGGCCACCCGCCCGCCGTCGCGCAGCACCCGCCGCACCGGGGTGCCGGTGCGGATCGCCGCGCCCCGGTCGCGCGCGCGGTCGGCCACCGCCTCGGCCAGCCGGTGCAGCCCACCGCGGACGAACCAGGAGCCGAACGCCTGCTCGACGTAGGGGACGGTGGCCAGCACTGCAGGGGCGCGCCGCGGGTCGGAGCCGGAGTAGGTGGCGTAGCGGTCGAGCAGCACCCGCAGCCGGGGGTCGCGGAGGTAGCGGGCGCCCAGGCCGCGCAGCGTCTGCCAGGGCGCCACGGTGCCGACGTCGACCGGGTCGCGCGCCAGCCGGGCGAGGGTGGCCGCCCCGCGCAGCGGCGAGCGCAGGAACGGCTGCTCGGTGATCGCCCACATCGCCCCGGCGCGGTCCAGCAGCGCCCGCCACTGCGCGCCGGTGCCCTCCCCGAGCGCCCCGTCGAGCGCGGCGGGGACCTGCGCGAGTTGGCCGGGCACCGCCAGCCGGGTGCCGTCGGGGAAGAGGTAGGCGACGGCGGGGTCGAGGCGCTGGAGGTCGAGCGCGTCCTCCAGCGGGCCGCCGGTGGCGTCGAAGAGGTCGCGGTGGACCTGCGGCAGGGTGACCAAGCTCGGGCCGGTGTCGAAGGCGTGCCCGTCGCGGGCGTACCAGCCGAGCTTGCCGCCGACGCCGCCCGACTGCTCGAGGACGGTGACCCGGTGGCCCAGCGTCGCCAGCCGCGCGGCGGCGGCCAGGCCGCCGAGCCCGGCGCCGACGACCACCACCCGCGCCACGCCGCCACGGTAACCGCGCCGGTGGCTACCCGATCGGGGGATGGGCCGGCACGGCGCCGAGCAGCCGGGCCAGCGCCTCGTCGGAGGCGGCCAGCGCTGCCCGGTCGAACGTGCTCCCGGCGGCCACCAGCTCCGTGGCGCCCGTCCGCTCGGCCAGCTCGGCCAGCCGCGCGGCCACCTGGCCGGCCGTGCCGGCCACCGCCGCGGCCGCGGTCCGCTCCCCGTGCCGCCGCTGGACCCCGCTCATCGGGGCGGCCCGGACCGCCGCGACCGGTTCCAGCGGCGGGAAGACGCCGGTGGTGCGCGCCTGCGCCATCGCCCACGCCTCGGGCAGCAGCAGGTCGGCGGCCTCGGCGGCGGTGTCGGCGACGAGCATGTCGAGGCTGATGGCGACCTCCGGCCCGGGGGCCTGCGCCGAGGGGCGGTAGGTGCGGCGGTAGCGAGCCAGCGCCTCCCGGCCCGGGCCGGGGTCGCCGCCCACCCCGAGCAGCGGACCGCCCACGACCACCGGCAGGCCCAGCTCCGCGGCGACCTCCAGGCCGCGGCCGGTGGCCAGGACGACCAGGCGCACGTCGCCGGCGGCGCGCGGGTGCAGGGTGATCTCCGCCGTCCCGGTCAGGTAGGCGCGCACCTCGGCGAGGTCGGCGGCGAAGTCGCGCTCGGTCTCGCGCAGCGCCCGGCGCACCGGCGGGGTGAAGCCGGGGGAGCGGCCCAGGCCGAGGTCGACCCGGCCGGGGGCGAACGCGGTCAGGGTGGCGAACTGCTCGGCGACGACGAGCGGCTGGTGGTGCGGCAGCATGACGCCCGCCGAGCCCAGCCGGATCCCCGTCGTCCGGCCGGCGACGGCGGCCAGCAGCACCGCGGGGGCGGCACCGGCGATGCCGGGCACCCCGTGGTGCTCGGCCACCCAGAACCGCTCGTAGCCCAGCCGCTCGGCGGACACCGCCCGCTCGACCGTGCCGGTCAGTGCCGCGGCGTCGGGCTCCCCGGCTCGGGTGCGGGACCGGTCGAGCAGCGAGAGCCGCATCAGAACGCGTAGCGGACGCGCAGCCACGGCGCGTGGTGCGCGATCAGCTCCTGCAGCCGCTCGACGCCGGCCCGCTTGACGTCGTTGCGGTAGCGCACGTTCCACTGGCCGTTCTGGCTGCGCTTGGGCTGCTGGATCTCCGGCCGCCACAGCAGGTCCTCGGCCTTGGGGTGCCAGCCGAGGTTGACCTCGTGCAGGTCGCGGTTGTGGGTCAGCAGGATGACCTCGGCGGCCGCCTGGGCCTTGGCCGCGGGGGAGAGGGTGTCGTCGAGCTGCCGCAGCAGCTGCGCCCAGTCGGCCTCCCACCCGTCGCGCAGCACCACCGGCGAGAGGTTGAGGTGCACCTCGTACCCGGCCTCGACGAAGTCGTCGACGGCGGCGACGCGCTCGGCGATGCGGCTGGTGCGGACGTCGATCAGCTTCGAGTCGGCGTCGGGCATGAGCGAGAAGCGGATGCGGGTGCGGCCCTGCGGGTCGAGGTCGAGCAGCTGCCGGTTGACGTACTTGGTGGCGAAGGACGCCTTGGCCGTGGGCAGCTCGCGGAAGGTGGCCACCAGGTCGGCGACGTTGTCGCTGACCAGCGCGTCGACCGAGCAGTCGCTGTTCTCGCCGATGTCGTAGACCCAGCTCACCGGGTCGCACTGGTCGGGCTCGGTCTTGACGCCCTGCCGGGCGACGTGGCGGCGCAGGTAGCCGGTGATCTGCTCGATGTTGGTGAACACGGTGATCGGGTTGGCGAAGCCCTTGCGGCGCGGGACGTAGCAGTACGCGCACGCCATCGCGCAGCCATTGGCCGTCGAGGGCGCGATCCAGTTCGACGAGCGGCTGTTCGGCCGGGCCGACAGCGACTTCTTGACGCCGAGCACCAGCGTCTCGGTCTTGACCCGCACCCAGCGCTCGACGTTGCCCTCGTTGCCGTTGAGCTCGGGGATCTGCCAGTGCGAGGGGACCTCGACGATCTCGGCCGCCGGGAAGCGGGCGAGCACGTCACGGCCGCGGGCGGAGTCGAGGGCGGCCGGCTCGGCGTACACGGTGCGCACGTCGAGCAGGCGGGTGGGGGAGGGGACGGGAGCGGGAGCAGTCGGGACGGCGGACGGCGAGGGTGCGGCTGCCACGTGGTGGACAGCGCTCCTGCGGGGTGCCCGATTCCCCCGCTGACCTGCGGGAACCGTCACACGGGTGAGCGTCAGGGGCGCCGGTCGGGGACGACGTCGTCGAGGTCCAGCCGGCCGGCCTCGAGGTCCTCGGCGAGGTCCTCGACGGAGCACCCGGCGGCGTAGGCCGCGCCGCGCAGGAGCACCAGCGCGGTCGCCGCGTCGGTGCCGAGGGCCAGGCCCGCGCGGCCGGCCGCCCGCAGCACCGCCGCCCGGCGGACCGCCTCCGGCCCGTGCAGCCAGGCCGGGCCGCTCTCGACCGGCCAGTCCGACCACACCGCCGCCTCGGTCAGGGCAGCGGTGACCATCTCGCCGACCGCCACGGCGGAGAACACGTCGAGCTCGGGGACCGACGTCTCGTCGGTGAAGTAGAGGTCCAGCGCTCCCGCGCCGGCGAGGTCCTCCCGCAGCGGGAGGGCGACCGCCGCGCGGAAGGGCGTCTGGACGACGAGCAGCTCGGCGTAGGGCGGCCACCGGCGGTGCAGGTCGGCGAGGGCGGCGAAGACCGGCTGCCGCGTCTGCTGCGCCTCGATGCAGGGGCCGGTGCCCACGGTGAACTGCAGCCGCTCGGCGCAGGCCGCCTCGGGGCTGCTCGCCCCCAGCGGGATCCGGCCCCCGGCCACGTCCACGACCGACAGCCCGACGCCGTCCACCTCCAGCGTGCTGACGGCGGCGCGGGCCAGCCGCACCGGGAGGAGCTCGGCGGCGGTGGGCCCGCGTGCGGACTCCTCGTCGAGCGCGGCGGCGAACCGCATGGCGATGGTCATGCCTGGTGCATACCCGCGCCCAACCGTCCGGCCGCGGGGAGGGACGGGGTCACGCCGCCCGCTCGGGCCGGTGCGTGTAGGCCGCCTCGCGGACCGCCTCGTCGGACTCCAGCCCGGCTCCCAGCGCGCCACCGACCGTGGCCAGCGAGCTGGTCAGCCAGGCCAGCTCCAGGTAGTCCCCGAGCGAGGCGGCGTGGCCCAGCCCCTCGGCGAACAGCCCCGACGGCACCAGCAGCAGCGCCCCGGCCAGGGCGAGGGCGAACAGCGTCGCGTACAGCGTGAGGACGCCGATCACCACGGTCGCGACCGTCGCGAGGTTGAACAGCGCCACCTGCTTGCGCACCCGCCGGGAGCGGGCCCGCTCCCACAGCTGCGCGCCGACGACCAGGGTGACGCAGATGGCCACCACCGAGCCCAGCCCCACGGCCGACAGCCGCAGCAGGCCGAACCGGTCGGCCAGCCGCCAGATGTCGGCGGTCACCAGTGCGAACACCCCGGCGGCGATCGCCGCGGTCAGGGCCCGTGACAGCCGGATCGTCAGCCGCCAGGGCCGGTTGGCGCGCACCATGCCGACCAGCAGCCGCAGGTTGCCCGACAGCACCCGCGCGGTGAACCGCACGCCGTCGCCGGTGTCGGCGGGATCGGTGGCCAGCTCGCGCACCCGCCGGCGCAGCGCGTCCGGGTCGCCGTCCTCGGCCTCGCCGAGGAGGACGTGCACCAGCCCGAGCGAGGTCTGCAGCGCCCGCCGCCGGCGGCCCACCGCCCCGAGCGCGGGCAGCGACAGCACCGCGACGCCGTGGACCGGGCTGGCGTGGGCCACGACGGTGCGGCGGTCGACGGCGATCGGCAGGTCGGTGACGACGACGGCGAGGTCCCACTCCTCGGCCAGCAGCCGCGCCCGGGCCGCCGCGACGATCTCGGCGTCGTCGGCCGGGGGGCGCACCAGCCCGTCCTCGACCACCCGCACGTCCCACGCCACGTCGGGGTGGCGCTCGCGCAGCGCGCCGGCCAGGTCGCCGGCGAGGTCACCGGCCACCTCGGCCGCCGCGCCCGGGGCCGCCACCAGCCCGAGGACGACGTCGGGCGCCGCCGCCGGGGCGCCCTGCGGGTCCGGCGGCTGCGCTGGGGCCCCGCTCACGGCTGCAGCTGCTCCTCGCGGCCGGTCCGCCACTCGACCATGACGATGCTGGCGTCGTCCTGGAGCTGGCCGGCCTGGTGCTCCATCACGCTGCCCATGAGGCGGCGCATCGTCTCCGGCGGTGGGTCGCCGGCCAGCTCGGCACGGACGACGAGGTCGGCCAGCCGCTGCTCGCCGAAGAACTCACCCTCCGGGGAGCGCGCCTCGACCACCCCGTCGGTGTGGAGGAGTACCCGGTCACCGGGGCGCAGCTGCACCTGGCAGAGGTCGGGCTCGGTCGCCTGCAGCCCGAGCGGGCGGCCCGGCCGGCACGCCGGCGGGCGGACGAGCGCCCCGTCGCGGACCAGCAGCGGATCGGGGTGCCCGCAGTTGACCCAGCGCAGCACCCCGGTGTCGATGTCGAGGCGGGCGATGGCGGCGGTGGCGAACTGGCTGCCGGTGAACTGCCCGGCCACGACGGCGTCGATCGCCGCCGCGACGTCGGGGAGGTCGAGCCCGTCGCGCCGCGCGTGCCGGTACGCCCCGACGGCGGCGGTGGACAGCAGGGCCGCGGGCAGGCCGTGCCCGACGGCGTCGAGGACCATCAGGTCGACCTGCGAGCCGTTGACGGCGTAGTCGAAGGTGTCGCCGCCGATGTCGTAGGCCGGCTCGAGCGCGCCGGTGACCACGACGCGGTCGCTGGCGTAGGTGAGCGGCGGCAGCAGGTCCCACTGGATCTCGGCCGCCAGCGACAGCGTGCGCCGCCGGCGCAGCCGGGCGAAGAAGTCGCTGTAGGCGTCCCGGGTCACGACGAGCTCGGCGACCAGCGAGGCGAGCGTCCGCGCCTCGTCGTCCAGCTCCGGTGGCACCTCGCCCGGGAGGACGAGCTCCAGGACCCCCACCCGCTCGGCGCCGTCGAGGAGGGGCACCCACAGGGTGGCCGGGCCGTCGTGCGCGGGGGACAGCACCGTGTCGACCCGACGGAAGGCGCGGCCGGCCAGCGAGCCGTCGATGGTCAGCTCCTGGCGACCGGGCACGCCCTCGCCCGGGACGGGCACCAGGACGTGCTGCGCGTAGTCGGCCAGGTAGACGACCGCCTCCCGGGCACCCAGCCGGCGCGCGTGCTCGGTGACGACGGCACCCAGGCCGGTCGCCGGCAGGTGGTGCGACGCGCGGAGCAGTGCCCGGATCGGGTCCTCGCGGGAGGGCTGGGGCGGGGTCGTCACGACGGGACAGCCTCCCACCCGGCCCCGGGGCCCGCCGGGCACACCCCGGGCTCAGCCCCGGGCGGCGAGCACCGCGGAGTAGACCTGCACCGTCTGCTGGGCGATCGCCGGCCAGCCGAACTCCGAGAGCACCCGCTCGCGGCCGGCGGCCCCCATGGCCGCGGCCCGGTCCGGGTCGGCGAGCAGCTCGGCCACCCGCGCGGCCAGGCCGGCCTCGAAGGCGGCGACGTCGTCGGGGTCGTAGGGGACCAGCAGCCCGGTCTCGCCGTCGGCCACCACCTCGGGGATGCCGCCCACGGCGCTCGCGACCACCGCGGTCCCGCACGCGGCGGCCTCGAGGTTCACGATCCCGAGCGGCTCGTACACCGAGGGGACGACGAACACCGTCGCGCCGGTGATCAGCGGCACCAGCTGCTCGCGCGGCAGCATCGCCTCGATCCACACCACCCCGGTGCGCCGGGACTGCAGCTCGGCCACCGCGTCGGCGACCTGCTGCCGCTCGGCCGGGGTGTCGGCGGCGCCGGCGCACAGCACCAGCCCCGCGTCGGGCGGCAGCTGCTCGGCCGCCCGGAGCAGGTGGACGACGCCCTTCTGCCGCGTGATGCGCCCGACGAACAGCGCGTAGGGCCGGTCGGGGTCGACGCCGAGCGAGCGGACGACGTCCGGCGCGGGCGTCGGCCGGTAGGCCTCGGCGTCCACCCCGTTGCCGACGACGTGCACGCGGGCCGGGTCGAGGTCGGGATAGGCGTCGAGGACGTCGGCGCGCATGCCGTTGCTGACCGCGATCACGCCGTCGGCGGCGAGGTAGGCGGTGCGCTCGACCCAGGACGACAGGCGGTAGCCGCCGCCGAGCTGGTCGGCCTTCCACGGCCGGCGCGGCTCCAGGGAGTGCGCCGTGACCACGTGCGGCACCCCGTGCACCAGCGCGGCGAGCAGCCCCGCGCCGTTGGCGTACCAGGTGTGGCTGTGCACCAGGTCGACGCCGGAGAGCGCGGCGGCGATCTCCACGTCGGTGCCCAGCGCCTGCAGCGCGCCGTTGGCGCCGCTCAGGCCGGGCGGCACCGCCCAGCCGGTGGCGTCGGCGCGCGGGGCGCCGAAGCAGTGGACGTCGATGTCGGGGCCCGCCGGCAGCGAGCGCAGCGCCGCCACCAGGTGCTCGACGTGCACGCCGGCACCGCCGTAGACGTCCGGTGGCCACTCACGGGTGACGATGCCGATGCGCACGCGGTCACCCTAGAAGGACCCCCTCGCTCCCCACACCTCGCTCCGCTCGGCGCGGGCCCCCGCGAGGGGGCGTGCCGGCCCGTCACCTCAGCTCGGCGCGGGCCCGCGCGAGGAGGCCGGGAGCCGGTCAGGTCACACGGGACGCCGACAGCGGCTACGTTCCCCTCATGCGTGGCGGTCCCCGGGTGCTCGGCATCGTCCTGGCTGGTGGAGAGGGCAAGCGACTCGCCCCCCTGACCCAGGACCGAGCCAAACCGGCGGTGCCCTTCGGAGGCAACTACCGGCTCATCGACTTCGTGCTGTCCAACCTGGTGAACGCCGAGATCCGGCAGATCGCCGTCCTGACGCAGTACAAGAGCCACAGCCTCGACCGGCACATCACCACGACGTGGCGGATGTCGAACCTGCTCGGCAACTACGTCACCCCGGTGCCGGCCCAGCAGCGGCTGGGCCCGCGCTGGTACACCGGCAGCGCCGACGCGATCCTGCAGAGCCTCAACCTCATCTACGACGCGCGGCCCGACATCGTCGTCGTCTTCGGCGCCGACCACGTCTACCGGATGGACCCGGGCCAGATGATCGACCAGCACGTGCAGACCGGGGCGGGCGTGACCATCGCCGGCCTGCGCGTGCCGCGCCGCGAGGCGACCGAGTTCGGCGTCATCGACGCCGACGCCGAGGGCAAGGTGCGCGGCTTCCTGGAGAAGCCGGCCGACCCGCCGGGGCTGCCGGACTCCCCGGAGGAGTCCTTCGCCTCCATGGGCAACTACGTCTTCTCCACGGACGCGCTGCTGGAGGCCCTGCGCACCGACGCCGAGGACGCCGACTCCGCGCACGACATGGGCGGCTCGATCATGCCGATGCTGGCCGACGCCGGGGCGGCCTGGGTCTACGACTTCTCGACCAACATCGTCCCGGGCGCCAGCGAGCGCGACCACGGCTACTGGCGCGACGTGGGGACCATCGACTCCTACTTCGACGCCCACATGGACCTGGTGTCGGTCACCCCGGTCTTCAACCTCTACAACGACCGCTGGCCGATCCTCACCCTGCCGCCCCAGCAGCCGCCGGCGAAGTTCGTGCTCGGCGGCCGCGCCGAGGAGTCGATGGTCAGCGCCGGCGCGATCATCGGCGGCGGGTCGGTGCACAACTCGGTGGTCTCCCCGGGCGTGCGGGTGGACCGGGGCGCGCGGGTCGAGGACAGCGTGCTCATGGACGGCGTGGTGGTCGGCGAGGGCGCCTACGTGCGCCGGGCGATCCTCGACAAGAACGTGGTCGTGCCGCCGTGGGCGCGCATCGGCGTCGACTCCGGCGCCGACAAGGAGCACTACCACGTCAGCGCCGGGGGAGTGACGGTGCTCGGCAAGGGCGTCCGCGCCCACGTCTGAGGACCCTCGTGCCCCCCACCTCTCGCTCCGCTCGGGCCGGGGACCTGCACGAGGGCCGTTCCAGCACGTCACCACTGGTCGTCACCCTGCTGCTGGCCGGGGAGGCGCAGGACCGGTTCGACCGGCTGCGCGCCGAGCACTTCCCGGCACGGCCCCTTCCAGGGGCCCGCCCCGAGCTTGCGAGGGGTGGGGGGGAAGGGGTGTTTCGACTCTCCGCGCACGTCACCCTCTTCCACGCGCTGCCGGGGGAGCAGCGGCCCGCCGTCGACGCGGCGCTGGCCGCCGCCGCGGTGCGCCCGCCGTTCGACGTCGCCGTCACCGGTGTGCAGCTGCTCGGCCGCGGCGTTGCCTACCGGCTGGCCGCCCCGGAGCTCACCGCCCTGCACGCCGGCCTGGCCGCGGAGTTCGACCCGTGGCTGACCCGGCAGGACCGGCAGCGGCTCTCGGCGCACGTCACCGTGCAGAACAAGGTGGAGCCGGCGCGGGCCCGGGAGCTGCGCGACCGCCTCGAGGCGGGCTTCGTCCCGCACGCGGTGCCCGCCCGCGGGCTCGGGCTGTGGCGCTACCTGGGCGGCCCGTGGGAGCCGCTGGCCGAGCACGCCTTCCGCTGACCGGCCCCTGGGCGGCAGGGAGGTCCCCACCTAGCTGCGGCGGGTGGCCACCAGCAGGCCGGCGCCGATCGGCAGCACGGCGGAGACCAGGTCCTCGTCCTCGCGGACGGTGCGGGCGAGCTCCCGCCAGGCCACCGTCTCGGGATCGCGGGCCGCGCGGTCGCCCATCCGGTCGCCGGCCAGCAGGCCGTGGCAGGTGAGCGTCCCGCCGGGGCGGACCAGGCCGACCAGGGCGCCCGCGTGCGGGGCGTACTCGGCCGGCTGCCCGGCGCAGGCCACCAGGTCGTAGGCGCCGGGGGACAGCCGCGGCAGCACCTCGGCGGGCGTGCCGAAGATCAGGCGGGTGCGGCCCGGGGGGACCCCGGCGTCGGCGAGGGCCTGCCGGGTGGCGCGCAGCTGCGCCGGGTCGGTGTCGAGGACGGTGAGGACGCCGTCGGGCCGCATGCCGCGCAGCAGCCACAGCCCGGCCACCCCGCCGCCGCTGCCGATCGAGACGACCGCGCGGGCGCGGCTGCCCGCGGCGAGGACGGCGAGGGTTGCCCCGACGGCCGGCTCCACGGGCAGCGGGCCGCCCAGGGCGGTGGCCCGGGTGCGCGCGGCGACCAGGACGGGGTCCTCGACGGCGTAGCGGTCGGCCCACGCGGCGCCGCCGGTGCCGCCGGTCCGCGGTCCCTCGGCGATCGTCACCCGGTGAGGTTACCGACCGTGACCGGACGTAGCCGGGAGCCGAGCCTGTGAGGAGCCTGGGAACGGGAACACCGGGGTGTCCGCCGTCCGTTGGACCGCACGTGACACCCCAGCGTGCCGCCGTTCCCCCTGCCACCGGTCCGGGGGAGGTCGGCGGTGTGCGGGTCCGGGATACTGGAGGCGTGCCCGAGGCTACCGCCCCCCTGCCCGCCGACGACCAGCCCGCCGCCGGCGCCGGTGAGGTGTGGGTGGCGCCGACCTGGGAGCAGGTCGTGCGGGACCACTCCGCCCGCGTCTACCGGCTGGCCTACCGCCTCTCCGGCAACGCCCAGGACGCCGAGGACCTGACCCAGGAGACCTTCGTCCGGGTGTTCCGCTCGCTGGCCGACTTCTCGCCGGGCACCTTCGAGGGCTGGCTGCACCGGATCACCACCAACCTGTTCCTCGACATGGTCCGCCGCCGCCAGCGGATCCGCTTCGACGCGCTGCCCGAGGACACCGAGCGGCTGCCGGGCACCGCGCCCAGCCCCGAGCAGGTCTACGCCGACACCCACCTCGACCCGCAGGTGCAGGCCGCCCTCGACGCCCTGCCGCCGGAGTTCCGCGTCGCCGTCGTCCTGTGCGACATCGAGGGGCTGACCTACGAGGAGATCGCGACGACCCTCGGCATCAAGCTCGGCACCGTGCGCAGCCGCATCCACCGCGGCCGCGTGCAGCTGCGCGCCGCCCTGGCCCACCTCGCCCCGCGCGGGGTGGCGGCCCCGGGAGCGAGCGCATGAGCCTGCCGGAGAGCCACCTGGCGCAGGAGGCGATCGCCGCGCTGGTCGACGGCGAGCTGGCCAGCGGCCCGGCCGCGCGGGCCGCCCGCCACCTGGCCGGCTGCCTGGAGTGCCGCATGGCCGTCCAGGCGCAGCGGGAGGCCAAGGCCGCCCTGCACGCCGCCGCCGACGTCGCCGTCCCCGGTGACCTGCTCTCCCGGCTGTGCGCCATCCCGTTCACCGCCGACGTGCCCGGTGGCGGCGGGCTGGGCTCGGTCGCCGTGGGCCCGGGCCAGCTGACCGTCACCGACACCTCCGGCCGCTGGACCGTCTCGCTCGACGACCCGCCGCAGACCCCGACCGCTCCGCACCAGGCGCGGTGGCTGCGCCGCGGCGTGGCCGGCGCGCTGGCCGGCCTGGGCATCGGCGTCGCCGTCCTGGCGGTCAACCTGCCCGACGCCGACAGCCGGACCCCGGGCGTGCCGCCCGCGTCGGTGGCCGGGCCGTCGGCACCCGACGAGCGCACCGAGGTCGTGCCCCCGGTCGTGCGGACGCTCACCCCGGGCCCCGGATCCGTCGCTGCCGCGCCGGGCGGGACGCCCTGACCGGCGGGTCGGGTCGCACCCGCCCCGCACGCCGCCCCCGCCCGCCGGGTCCGTGGGGGACGCTGTACCCGTGACGTCCCCCGATCCCCGGGAGCCCGGGTCCGCCGACGGCGGACCCGCCGTCGACGCCGACCGCGCGCAGTTCGCCCGGCCCGCCGGCGCCACCGGCCCGTTCGATCCGCCGGAACGCACCCGCCCCGCCGTCGTGCCCCCGCCGCCGGCCGACCCGGCGCAGCGGGCCGCGTTCGGCCGCCCCGCCACCGTCCCCGGCGGCTTCGCCGGCGACCGGCCGCCCCCGCCGCCGCGGCCGGCGCTCCCCCCGCCGCCCGAGGCCGTGCTGCGCGCCTTCCGCGCACCGGCCGGGCAGTCCGGCCTGCAGGAGCCGCCCGGCGGCCGCCTCGGGCGCCGCCGCACCTCGGCCGGCCCGTGGTGGAAGCCCGACGCGCGCAGCGACCCGTGGCGCGACCCGCACGCCCCGGCCGGCCTCACCGGCCCGGCGGTCTACGAGGAGGAGCCCGAGCAGCCCGGCCCGGTCGTCGTCGACCGCCGGGGCCGCCGCAGGCTGCGGCTGCGCGACCTGTCGGTCCGGGTGGCCGCCCTCGTGGTGTTCGCCGTCCTGCTGGCCGGCGCCCTCGGAGGCGGGGTGGGCTACCTGCTCACCCGCGAGGCCGCGGAGACCCCGCTGCTCGCCCCGGGGACGACGCTGTCGCAGACCGACGACGGCGTCACCCGCGAGCCCGGGTCGGTGTCCGACATCGCCGGCGCGGTCGCCCCGGCGGTCGTGTCGATCGAGGTGCGCGTCGGCGAGGTGGGCGCCACCGGGTCCGGCGTGGTCGTCGACGGCGAGAACGGCTACATCGTCACCAACAACCACGTCGTCTCCGGCGCCGACGGGGTCGAGGGCGCGGAGATCCGCGCGGTCTTCAGCGACGGCGCCGGCTCCGAGGCGCGCATCGTCGGCCGCGACCCGGCCAGCGACGTCGCCGTCGTGAAGGTGGAGCGGCCCGGGCTGGTCACCGCCTCGCTGGGCAGCACCGACGACCTCGTGGTCGGCGACCCGGTCGTGGCCATCGGCTCACCGCTGGGGCTGGCCGGCACGGTGACCAGCGGCATCGTCAGCGCGCTAGACCGGCCCGTGCGGCTGGCGGGTGAGGGCAGCGACACCAACGCGGTGATCAGCGCCGTGCAGACCGACGCCCCCATCAACCCCGGCAACTCCGGCGGGGCGCTGGTCGACGCCACCGGCGCGGTCATCGGCATCAACACCGCGATCGCCTCGCTCGGGGGCGGCAGCGTCGGGCTCGGCTTCGCCATCCCGATCGACACCGCCCGCGACGTCGCCGAGCAGCTCATCGCCACCGGCAGCGCGGTGCACGCCTCGCTCGGCGTCAGCACCCGGTCGGTCACCGACGGCACCCGCGACGGCGCGCTGGTCCTCAACGTCGAGCCGGGCAGCGCCGCCGCGGACGCCGGCGTCCAGGAGCAGGACGTCGTCATCGCCGTCGACGACCGGCCCGTGGGCAGCTCCGAGGAGCTCGTCGTCGCCGTCGACGCCCACGAGCCGGGCGACGTGGTCACCCTCGAGCTGATCCGCGACGGGGCGTCCACGACGGTCCGGGCGACGCTCGACCAGGCCTGAGGAAGGACCCCGTCCTCCCCACCCTTCGCAGGCTCGGGGTGGGACCCGGGACGGGGCCGCGTCGAACTACTCTGGAACGGCGGCCGTCGCAGGCGGCAGGAGGGCGGGAGCGGCGGTGTTCGACTCGATCGGCTGGGGCGAGATCGTCGTCCTCGCGCTCGCCGCGCTGTTCATCTTCGGGCCCGAGCGGCTGCCGCACCTGGCCAAGGACGCCGCAGCCGGGCTCAAGCGGGTCCGCGAGGCGCTCACCGGCGTGCGGGCCCAGGTCGACGAGTCCCTCGGCGAGGAGCTGGCCGGGCTGCGCGACCTCGACCTGCGCCGGTACCACCCGAAGACGTTCATCCGCGAGCAGCTGCTCGCCGACGAGGACGCCCCGCCGGTGCGCCGCGGCCGCGCCACCGGGGCCACGGCGGCGAGCCTCGTCAAGCCCGCCGGCGACCGCGCCCGACCCCGCGACCGCGCCACGCCACCGCCCTTCGACGTCGACGCGACCTGATCTGCCGGCCCACCGGCGACCCCGCAACCACGTCCACCTCCTGAGCTGAGCCCTGCCCGACGCCGAGAGGCCCGGCTCCACGCGGGGACCGGGCCTCTCGGCTGTCGGTGACTCAGCGGCGGACGGGCGTGAGCCCCAGCGACATCCCGGACAGCCCGCGCTGGCGGACGGCGAGGGAGTCGGCGATCGCGGCCAGCGCCTTCGCCGAAGCCGACTCGGGGTCGGCGAGCACGATCGGCGCGCCGGCGTCGCCGGCCTCGCGCAGCCGGGTGTCGAGCGGGATCTGGCCCAGCAGCGGCACCCGCGCACCCAGCGTGCGGGTCAGCGCGTCGGAGACCGTCTGGCCGCCACCGGAGCCGAAGACCTCCATGCGGCTGCCGTCGGGCAGCTCCATCCACGACATGTTCTCGATGACGCCGACCACCTGCTGGTGGGTCTGCGTGGCGATCGCGCCGGCGCGCTCGGCCACCTCGGCGGCGGCGAGCTGCGGCGTGGTCACCACGAGGATCTCGGCGTTGGGCAGCAGCTGGGCGATGGAGATCGCCACGTCGCCGGTGCCGGGCGGGAGGTCCAGCAGCAGGACGTCGAGGTCGCCCCACCACACGTCGGCGAGGAACTGCTGCAGCGCGCGGTGCAGCATCGGGCCGCGCCACACGACCGGGGTGTTGCCCGGGGTGAACATGCCGATCGAGATGACCTTCACGCCCATCGACTGCGGCGGCATGATCATGTTGTCGACCTGGGTCGGCTTGTCCTCGACGCCGAGCATGCGCGGCACCGAGTGGCCGTAGATGTCGGCGTCCACGACGCCGACCGACAGGCCCTTCTTGGCCAGCGCCGCGGCCAGGTTGACCGTGACGCTGGACTTGCCGACGCCGCCCTTGCCGGAGGCGACGGCGTAGACGCGGGTGAGCGAGCCGGGCTGGGCGAACGGGATGACCGGCTCGGCCGCGTCGGTGCCGCGGACGGTCCTGCGCAGCTCGGCGCGCTGCTCGTCGCTCATGACGTCCAGGCCGACCTGCACGGAGGTCACGCCGGGGACGGCGGAGACGGCCTGGGTGACGCGGTTGGTGATCGTCTCGCGCATCGGGCAGCCGGCCACCGTGAGGTAGACCTCGACGCGCACGGCGCCCGGGTCGCCCTCGACGCCGATCTGCACGTCCTTGACCATGCCGAGGTCGGTCAGCGGACGGTTGATCTCCGGGTCCTGGACGGTGGCCAGAGCGGCGTTGACGGCGTCGAGCGCCGGGGAGCCGGTCAGCGTGTCGGACATGGGTGCGTGTGTCTCCTTCGACGGGGGGACCCGGCCTGCGACCCGCCGCGCGGCGGCGTCCTGCGACCCGGGCCACCTGCCACTGTACGGCGATCGGCACCGGGTGCCGCCCGGCGCGGGGGTGATGTGCTGCGCAGTGCCCCGGGTGCTGCCGTGCTGGTCGGCGCGGGGGTGCCCGGGTGGCCTCCCGGGCCGACGGCGCCTCCTGGGGCGGTCGGTAGCGTCGGGCGCCGTGTCCTCCGCCCGCACCGCCGTCCTGCGCGACGCGATCGGGCTGGGAGTGGCCGTGGGCCTCTACGGCGTCGCCTTCGGCGCGGCCGCCGACGCCGCGGGCCTGGACGTCTGGCAGGCGCTGGCGACGTCGCTGCTGATGTTCACCGGCGCCTCCCAGTTCGCCCTGGTCGGCGTGCTCGGGGCCGGCGGCAGCGGGGCGGCCGCCGTCGGCAGCGCGCTGCTGCTGGGCACCCGCAACACCGTCTACGGCGTCCGGCTCGCCCCGCTGCTCGCCCCGCGCGGGCGGCTGCGCCGGTTGGGGACGGCGCAGTGGGTCATCGACGAGACGACGGCGCTGGCCGTCGCCGCGCCCGACCGCGGGCTGGCCCGCCTCGGCTTCCTCGCCGGCGGGGCCACCATCTACGTGCTGTGGAACGTCACCACGCTGGTCGGCGCGCTCGGCGCCGCGGCGCTGGGGGAGACCGCGCAGGCGGCCCTGGACGCCGTCGTCCCCGCCGCCTTCCTCGCGCTGCTGTGGCCGCGGCTGCGGGCCGGTGCCGAGGAGCCCGGCGTCGCCCGCCGGGTGGCCCTCGGCGGCGCGGCGGTGGCGCTGGCGCTCACCTCGTTCGTGCCGCCGGGGGTGCAGGTGGTGGCCGCCGTCGTCGCGGTGGCGCTGGCCGGCCGGCCCCGCCCCGGCCGGCCGGAGGCGGCGTCGTGAGCACCGGGACGCTGTGGGCGGTCGTGCTCGTCGGCTCGCTGGGCTGCTACCTGCTCAAGCTCGCCGGGCTGTCCGTGCCGGCGGCGTGGGTCGAGCGGCCGTGGGTGACCCGCGTGGTCACGTTCGTCCCCGCGGCGCTGCTGGCGGCCCTGGTCGCCGTCCAGGCGCTGACCTCGGGCCAGGACCTCGTGGTCGACGGCCGGCTGGCCGGGCTCGCGGTCGCGGCGGTGGCGCTGGCGCTGCGCGCGCCGTTCGTCGTGGTCCTCGTCCTGGCCGGCGCCACCGGGGCGCTGGTGCACGTCCTGGGAGGGTGAGCATGCCGGAGCGGCCCGGGACCCCGGCCGACGCGCGGGCCGCGATCGCCCGGCTCGACGGCGAGGTCGCCGCGCTGCTGGCCCGCCGCGAGCAGCTGGTGCGGGCGGCCGGCCGGCTCGGGACCGACGGCGTCGGTGTCGGCGGGGTCGACGGCGTGCTCGACGGGGTCGTCGTCGGCCCGGCGGCGCCCGGCAGCGCCGGGGAGGTGCTCACCGTGCAGCGCGCCGCCTACCTCACCGAGGCGCAGCTCTACGGCGACCCCGCCATCCCACCGCTCACCGAGACGCTCGACCAGGTCGCGGCCGCGGTCGCCGCGGGCTCGGCCCTGACCGCGACGGTCGGCCCGCGGGTGGTGGGGGCCGTCCGCGGGACCGTCGCCGACGGCGTGCTGGCCGTCGGCCGGCTGGCCGTGGCGCCCGACCAGCAGGGCCGCGGCGTCGGCACCGCGCTGCTGGTCGCGCTGGAGCGGTGGGCCGGTGCCGCGGCCCACCGGGCGGTGCTGTTCACCGGCGCCCGCAGCGAGGGCAACCTCCGCCTGTACCGGCGGCTGGGGTACCGGGAGGAGCACCGCGAGCGGATCAGCCCCGCCGTCGAGCTGGTCCACCTCGGCAAGGACCTCTGACCCGGCGGCCGGCCACCCGCCGGCTCAGCCGACCGACTCGCGCCGCTCCCGCTCGGCGCGCTCGGCCTGCTTGCGGGCCTTGCGCTCCCGCTTCTCCGCCTCCTCGGTGGTGTCCGAGACCAGCCGGGTGAGCTCGCCGCGGATGAAGTCGCGGGTGGCCAGCTCGCCGATCGCCACGCGCAGCGAGGCCAGCTCCCGGGCCAGGTACTCGGTGTCGGCGCGGGTGGAGGCGGCCCGGGCGCGGTCCTCCTCGGCCTGCACCCGGTCGCGGTCGGCCTGCCGGTTCTGCGCCAGCAGGATCAGCGGCGCGGCGTAGGCGGCCTGGGTGGAGAAGGCCAGGTTGAGCAGGATGAACGGGTAGGGGTCCCAGCGCAGCCGGACGGCGAAGACGTTGAGCGCGATCCAGACCACCACGATGAGCGTCTGGACGGCGAGGAAGCGACCCGTCCCGAGGAAGCGCGCGATGCCCTCGGCGAACCGGCCGACCGCGTCGGGGTCCAGCCGCAGGTAGCTGCCCAGGCCGCGGGGTGACCCGCGGGGGACGTCGAGGCGGCGGCCGTCAGCCACGGCGGGCGCGCTCCCGCCAGTCCTCGGGGAGCAGGTGGTCCAGGACGTCGTCGACGCTCACCGCGCCCACCAGCCGGCCCAGCTCGTCGACGACCGGGGCGGCCACCAGGTTGTAGGTGGCGAAGTAGTGGGTCACCTCGGCCAGCGGTGTCTCCGGCTTCAGCGGCTCGAGGTCGTCGAGGACGCCGCTGACCAGGGTGGACGGCGGCTCGCGCAGCAGCCGCTGGATGTGCGCCAGCCCCAGGTAGCGCCCGGTCGGGGTGGCCGAGGGCGGCCGGCAGACGTAGACCTGGCTGGCCAGCGCCGGGGTCAGCTCGGGCTCGCGCACCCGGGCCAGCGCCTCGGCGATCGTCGCGTCCGGGGTGAGGATCACCGGCTCGCTGGTCATGATGCCGCCGGCGGTGTCCTCGGAGTACTTGAGCAGCTGGCGCACCGGCTCGGCCTCGTCGGGCTCCATGAGCTCGAGCAGCCGGTCGCGGTCGACGTGGGACAGCTCCGCGAGCAGGTCGGCGGCGTCGTCGGGGTCCATCTCCTCGAGGACGTCGGCGGCCCGCGCCTCCTCCAGGGTGCCGAGGATGGTGATCTGCTCGGCCTCCGGCAGCTCGCCGAGGACGTCGGCCAGCCGCTGGTCGTCCAGCGCCTCGGCCACCTCGTGCCGCCGCTTGATCGGCAGGTCCTGCAGCGCGTGGGCGAGGTCGGCGGCGTTGAGCTCGCGGTACGTGGCGATCAGCGTCTCGGCGCCCTGCCCCTCCTCGGACAGCGCCAGGCCGGAGACCTCGTCCCACGCGAGCTGGTGCAGCTGGCCGCGCCGGCCGATCCGGCCGGGCTCCTGGACGGCGAGGCGGGTGATCAGCCACTCGCCGGTGCGGGTCTGCTCCATGCCGGCGTCGACGACGGTGCCCGGCCGGCCGGACTCGCGGATGGTGACCGTGCGGTCGAGCAGCTCGCCGAGGACGAGCGTCTCGCCGCGCCGCTGCTCGAAGCGCTTGAGGTTCAGCGTGCCCGACCCAAGCACGACCGCGCCGGGGTCGACGGCGGTCACCCGGCCCATCGGCACGAAGATGCGCCGGCGGGCCACGACCTCGACGACCAGGCCGAGCACGCGGGGGGAGGCCGTGCCCACCCGCAGCGCCACGACGACGTCGCGCACCCGGCCCACGCGGTCGCCGTTGGGGTCGAAGACGGGCAGTCCGGCGAGCCGGGAGACGTACGCCCTGGTCACCGTGGTCACGGTGGCTGAGGCTACCGTCGGTGCGTGGCCACCCCTGCCTCCGTGGCGTACGAGGTCGTCGACGTCTTCGCGCCGCGGGCCTTCGCGGGCAACCCGCTGGCCGTGGTGCTCGACGCCGACGACCTGAGCACCGAGCAGTGCCAGGCGCTGGCCAACGAGTTCGCACTGTCGGAGACGTCGTTCCTCAGCGCCCCCACCGAGCCCTCGGCCTCCCACCCTGGGTCGGCCGGCGGTCCGGGAGCCGACTACCGGGTCCGCATCTTCACGCCCTACGCCGAGCTGCCCTTCGCCGGTCACCCGAGCGTCGGGGCGGCGCACACGCTGGTCCGCACCGGGCGGCTGCCCGCGGGCACGCTGCGGCAGGAGTGCGGCGCCGGCGTCCTGCCGGTCGAGGTCACCGGCGAGGGCGCCACGCTCACCGGCGGCCGGCCGACCCTCGAGGACGGCCCCGACCCGGCGGTCCTGGCCGCGGCCGTGGGGCTCGCCCCGGCCGACGTCGTGGGACTGCCGGCGCACGTCGCCGGCTGCGGCCTGCCGTTCGCCTTCCTCGCGGTGCACCCCGACGTCGTCGACCGCGCCGTCCCCGACCCCGCCGCGCTCGCCCCGCTCGGCGTGGGGGAGGGCGTCTCGGTGCTGTCCTGGGACGCGGCGACGTCGACCGCCCGCGCCCGCGTCTTCGCCCGCGACCTGCGGTGGGGCGAGGACCCGGCCACCGGCTCGGCCGCGCTGGGCACGGGGGTCTGGCTGGTCGCCGCCGGGCTGGTCGCGCCGGACGGCACGTCGGCCTACACGGTCGGCCAGGGGGAGGCCATGGGCCGGCCCTCGGTGCTGTCCTGCACGGTCACCGCCGAGGCCGCCCGGACGACGGCGGCCACGGTGTCCGGCGCGGTGGTGCCCGTCGCCACCGGGCGCATCCGGGTGCCGGGGTGAGCCTCGGGGAGGCGACCACCGCTCCCTCTCCGTGGGCGGTGCACCGCCCGGGCACCCGCGACGTCGTCCTCATGGGGATCGCCGTCGCCGGCGTCTCGTTCTCCGGGCCGCTCACCGCGCTGGTGACGACGTCGGTCCTGGCCATCGCCTTCTGGCGCAACGCCGCCGGCGCCGCGCTGCTCGTGCCGGTGCTGCTCGGCCGCGAGCGGGCCACCCTGGCCGGGCTGCGGCCGCGGCACCTGGGCACGTCGGTGCTGGCCGGGCTGTTCCTGGCCGCCCACTTCGCCGCGTGGCTGCCCAGCCTGTCGATGACGACGGTCGCCGCCTCCACGGCGCTGGTCACCACGACCCCGGTCTGGACGGCGCTGGCCGCCCGCGTCTCCGGCGTCCGGCTGCCCGGGCCGGTGTGGTGGGGGCTGGCGCTCGCCGTGGTCGGGGCCGCGCTGATCGCCGGGGTCGACGTCGCGGTGAGCCTCGAGGCGCTCGCCGGCGACGGGCTGGCGCTGCTGGGCGCGCTGTGCGCCGGCGGCTACATGCTGGCCGGCGCGCGGGCGCGCACCCGGCTGGCGACGTCGGCCTACTCGGTCGTCTGCTACTCCACCTGCGCCGCCGCGCTGGCCGTCGCCGCGCTCGTCGCCGGGGTGCCGCTGGCCGGGTTCAGCGCCCGCGACTGGTGGCTGATCGCCGCGATCACCGTCTGCGCGCAGCTGCTCGGGCACACGCTGCTCAACCTGGTGCTCTCCGACGTGGGGCCGACCGTCGTCGGGCTGGCGATCCTGCTCGAGGTGCCCGGTGCGCTGCTGGTCGCGCTGGTCCTGCTGGGGCAGACGCCGCCGCTGCTGGCGCTGCCCGGGATGGTCGCCGTGGTCGCCGGGGTGGCCCTCGTGGTGCGCGCCGGACGGCCGGCGACGCCGGCCGAGCCGGTCACCTGAGGCAGGACCCGGTCGCACCCGCCACCCGCAGGCTCCCGGCGGGACCCTGCGACGGGCCCGGTGCGCGTCGTTACCCTCCGGTGGCCGATCCCCCCTACCAGCGGAGGCACCGTGGCCGAGCTCCGATCCCGCCGTTCCAACCTCGCCGTCCCGGGCAGCAACCCCCGGTTCCTGGAGAAGGCGAAGGGGTTGGGCGCCGACCAGGTGTTCCTCGACCTCGAGGACGCCTGCGCGCCGCTGGCCAAGCCCGGGGCCCGCAAGAACATCGTCGCGGCGCTGAACGAGGGCGGCTGGGGCGAGAAGATCCGCACCGTCCGGGTCAACGACTGGACGACGGAGTGGACCTTCACCGACGTCATCGAGGTCGTCGGCGGGGCGGGCGCGAACCTCGACTGCATCATGCTGCCGAAGGTCGCCGACGCCGGTCAGGTGCAGGCGCTGGACATGCTGCTGACCCAGGTCGAGAAGGCCAACGGCCTGGAGGTCGGCCGGATCGGCATCGAGGCGCAGATCGAGACCGCGCAGGGCCTGATCAACGTCAACTCCATCGCGTTCGCCAGCCCGCGGATCGAGACGATCATCTTCGGCCCGGCCGACTTCATGGCCAGCATCAACATGAAGTCGCTCGTGGTCGGTGCCCTGCACCCGGACTACGCCGGCGACCCGTTCCACTACATCCTCATGCAGATCCTCATGGCCGCCCGCGCCCGCGGCGTGCAGGCCATCGACGGGCCCTTCCTGCAGGTGCGCGACGTCGAGGCATTCCGCGAGGTGGCCAAGCGCTCGGCGGTGCTGGGCTTCGACGGCAAGTGGGTGCTGCACCCCGGCCAGGTCGACGCGGCCAACGAGATCTACTCGCCGTCCCAGGAGGACTACGACCACGCCGAGCTGATCCTCGACGCCTACGACTGGGCGACCTCGGAGGCCGGCGGCAAGAAGGGCTCGGCGATGCTCGGAGACGAGATGATCGACGAGGCCAGCCGCAAGATGGCGCTGGTCATCGCCGGCAAGGGCCGCGCCGCGGGCATGAGCCGCACGTCGTCGTTCACCCCGCCGGAGTCCTGAGCTCCCTCGGTCCTCAGGGGGCGAAGGAGGCCCCGACCGTGGCGACGGCGATGATCGCGATGACGATGCCGAGGACGGCGAGGCCGGTGGCGATGCCCCCGACGACGATCCCGGCCAGCGCCAGACCGTCGCCCTCCTCGCCGGTCTCCCGGATCTGCCGGCGCGCGAGGATGCCGAGCACGAGGCCGACCGGGGCCGCGACGAACGCGAACACCAGCGCGAGGATCGCCAGGGTGTTGGTGGGCCGCCGGTAGGACGGCCAGCCCGGCGGCGGGCCGTACCCGGGTGGCCCGTAGGCCGGCGGCGGACCGTACTGCGGCGGGCCGTACGCCGGGGGCGGCTGGCCGGGCGGGGTGCTCCGGGGATCGGGGCTGCTGCTCATCGCGTCCTCCTCGCTGGCACCGCGGACCGTAGACGCCACGGGCCCGACGCGGGGGGACCGTGACCGGGCCGGGTGACCGGGCCGGGTGACCGGGGACACGACGACCGGCCCGGGGCGGTGGCCCATACTCGCCGGTAACACGGACACCGGAGTCTCGGAGGAGCAGACGTGGCCCGACTGGCGCAGACCGCCGACCTGACCGACGTCCAGAAGGAGATCCTGGCGACGGTCAGGAGCTTCGTGGACAAGGAGATCATCCCGCACGCGCAGGAGCTCGAGCACGCCGACGCCTACCCGACCGAGATCGTCGAGGGGCTCAAGGAGCTCGGCATCTTCGGGCTGATGATCCCCGAGGAGTACGGCGGCCTGGGGGAGTCGCTGCTGACCTACGCGCTGGTGGTCGAGGAGATCGCCCGCGGCTGGATGAGCGTCAGCGGCGTGATCAACACCCACTTCATCGTCGCCTACATGATCCGCCAGCACGGCACCGAGGCGCAGAAGGAGCACCTCCTGCCGCGCATGGCCACCGGCGAGGTGCGCGGCGCGTTCTCGATGTCCGAGCCGGGCCTGGGCTCCGACGTCGCCGGCATCCGCACCAAGGCCGTGCAGCAGGCCGACGGCGACTACGTCATCGACGGCCAGAAGATGTGGCTGACCAACGGCGGCTCCTCCACGCTGGTCGCCGCGCTGGTCCGCACCGACCTCGGCGCGGACAAGGCCCACCAGAACCTGACGACGTTCCTGGTGGAGAAGCCCGCCGGCTTCGGCACCGTGGCCCCCGGGCTGACCATCCCGGGCAAGATCGACAAGATGGGCTACAAGGGCGTGGACACCACCGAGCTGGTGTTCGACGGCTACCGCACCGGCGCGGACACGATCCTCGGCGGGGAGCCCGGGCGCGGCTTCGCGCAGATGATGGACGGCGTCGAGGTCGGCCGGGTGAACGTCGCCGCCCGCGCCTGCGGCATCTCCATCCGCGCCTTCGAGCTGGCGGTCGAGTACGCCCAGCAGCGGGAGACCTTCGGCAAGCCGATCGTGCAGCACCAGGCGATCGCCTTCCAGCTCGCCGAGATGGCCACCAAGGTCGAGGCCGCGCACCTGATGATGGTCAACGCCGCGCGGCTCAAGGACGCCGGCAGGCGCAACGACGTCGAGGCCGGCATGGCCAAGCTGCTGGCCAGCGAGTACTGCGCGGAGGTGACCACGCAGGCCTTCCGCATCCACGGCGGGTACGGCTACTCCAAGGAGTACGAGATCGAGCGGCTCATGCGCGAGGCGCCGTTCCTGCTCATCGGCGAGGGCACCAGCGAGATCCAGAAGACGATCATCAGCCGCGGCCTGCTCAAGGAGTACGGCCTCCGGCGCTGAGCGACCGCACACCGGCCCCGTCCCGCACCGCGGGACGGGGCCGGTGTGCACCCGCGGACCGCTCGTGCTCTGCCTGCACCCGTGGGCAGAGCACGAGCGCGCGGGACTCACCCCGCCGGCCGGCTCAGGTCGTAGACCGTGACGCCGTCGACGATGTGGGCGGTGTAGTGCTCGGCCACCCAGTCGGCGATCTGGGCCGACGCGGAGCTGCCGCCGTCGCTGGCCATCCCCATCCCGCCGCCGGCGATGAACCAGTGCACCTCGCCGTCGGCGACGTACCGCTGGAACTGCGCGAGCGTGGGGGAGGGGTCACTGCCGTTGAACCCGCCGATCGCCATCACCGGCAGCCCGGTGGCGAGCTGGTAGCCCGCCGCGGTGTTGGAGCCGACCGCCGCGGCCGCCCAGGTGTAGGCCGAGGCGTCCTCGCTGAGCGCGGCGGCCATCTCCTGGCTGACCTGGCCGGCGTCGAGCAGCCCACCCGTCGCGCCGCCGGGGCCGGCGGTGACGGTGCCCCCCGGCGCCGTGCCCCCCGGCGCCGTGCCCCCGGGAGCCGTGCCCCCCGGCGCCGCAGCAGTACCGGCCCCGCCGGGCGGACCGCCCGGCACACCACCGGCCGGCGGGCCGCCGGCGAAGGTGCGGCCGGCCCCGCCGCCGGGTCCGAACGAGGCGCCGGCCACGGTCGGCCCCGCGCTGGGGATGGAGCCGGTGTGCGCGGTGACCGCCGTCTGCGCGGCGTAGGCGGCCGGCCCGCCGAGGCCGGCGAGCACACCGGCGGCCAGCACCGCGGCCACCACGGCCCGGCCGAGCCGGTGGATGGCGAGCAGCGCGGCCGCCGTCGCCAGGCCGGCGACCAGCACCACCCAGCGCAGCCACGGCAGGAAGTCCGCCGAGCGGCCCAGCAGCACCCAGGCCCACAGCACCGTGCCGGCCAGCGCGACCGCCAGCACCACCCGCGCCCAGGCCCGCGCCCGCCGTCGCCACAGCAGCGCGCCGCCGATCGCGACCAGCGCGGCGATCGCCGGGGCCAGGGCCACGGTGTAGTAGGCGTGGAAGATGCCGGCCATCAGGCTGAAGGTCAGCCCGGTGACGCCCAGCCAGGTGCCCCAGGTGAGCAGCGCGGCCCGCCGCGGGTCGGTGCGCGGGGCCCGGCCCACGGCGACCAGCCCGGCGGCCAGCAGGACCACCGCGGCCGGCAGCAGCCAGGCGACCTGGCCGCCGATCTCGGCGGTGAACAGCCGGCCCAGCCCGGTCTCGCCCCAGCCGCCGCCCGGCGCGCCGCCGACGCTGCCGGTCTCCTCGCCGGTCAGCCGGCCCAGGCCGTTGTAGCCCCAGATGAGCTCCCACACCGAGTTGGTCTGCGAGCCGCCGACGTAGGGCCGCATCGAGGCGGGCACCAGCTCGACGACGGCGACCCACCAGCCACCGGCGACCACCATCGCCGCCCCGGCGCCGAGCAGCTGCAGCACCCGGCGGCGCAGCGTCGTGGGCGCGCAGACCAGCCAGACCAGCGCGAACCCGGGCACGACCAGCACCGCCTGCAGCGTCTTGGTGAGGAAGGCGAACCCGATCAGGACGCCGACGCCGACCAGGCCGCGGGTGCAGGCCCGCTCCAGCGACCGGGTGAGCACGGACGCGGCCGCGGTCAGCAGCAGCACCAGCAGGGCGTCGGGGTTGTCGAAGCGGAACATCAGCGCCGCCACCGGGGTCAGCGCCAGCGCCGCACCGGCCAGCAGGCCGGGGCCAGGGCCGGCCACCCGGCGCACGGCCAGGTACAGCAGCCCGACGGTGGCCACGCCCATCAGCGCCTGCGGCACCAGCAGCGACCACGAGCTGAGCCCGAACAGCCGCACCGACAGCGCCATCACCCACAGCGAGGCCGGCGGCTTGTCCACGGTGATCGAGTTGGCCGCGTCGGAGGAGCCGTAGAAGAACGCCTCCCAGCTCTGCGACCCGGCCTGCGCGGCCGCCGCGTAGAAGGCGTTGGCCCAGCCCGACGCGGCCAGGTCCCACAGGTAGAGGACGCCGGTGGCGCCCAGCAGGGCGAGCAGGGCCGGGCGGACCCAGCGCGGGTCGGCGGCCGGCCCGCGCAGCAGCCGGCCGGTGCGCCCGGGACGGGACGGGGCGGCCGGCGGAACCGGGGGAGCGGCGGGCGCCGCGGGTGGCGGCACGGTGGCGGTCATCGGGCGGTCTCCATCTCGGGGGCGGGCACGACGGCGTCCGGGCCGGTCGCCGGGCCGGGGGCGCGGGAGCTGCGGGACGTGGGGGAGGTGCGGAACACCCAGCCGCGCAGCAGGACGAAGCGCAGCAGCGTGGCGGCGGCGTTGGCGCCGACGAGCACGGTGAGCTCGACGGCGCGCGACGGGACGGCGACCAGCGCGTGCAGCAGCCCGAGCGAGCCGCTGGTGAGCGCGAGCGCCAGGGCGAGGACGACCAGGCCCTGCGCCTGGTGGCGGCCGGCGCCGACGCCGCCGCGGATGCCGAAGGTGACCCGGCGGTTGGCGGCGGTGTTGGCCACCGCGGTCACCAGCAGGGCGACCAGGTTGGCCGCCTGGGCCGGCACGACGCCGCGCAGCAGGACGAACAGCGCCAGGTAGGCCGCGGTCGAGAGGACGCCGACGGCGGCGAAGCGCACCAGCTGGGCGGCCAGCGAGCCGGGGACGCCGGGCAGCGGGTCGGGCAGCGGCCCGCGGCCGATGGTGGCCCGCAGCCGGTCCAGCGGCAGCCGCCCGGTGGACAGCGCGCGCAGCATCCGCACGATCCCGGCGACGTCGGCGCGCGCCGTCCGCAGGATGTCGACCCGGCTGTCGGGGTCGTCGACCCAGTCGACGGGCACCTCGTGGACGCGCAGCCCCGCCCGCTCGGCGAGCACGAGCAGCTCGGTGTCGAAGAACCAGCCGGTGTCCTCGACCAGCGGCAGCAGCTCGGCGGCGACGTCGGCGCGGATGGCCTTGAAGCCGCACTGCGCGTCCGACAGCGACGTGGCCAGCGTGCGCCGCAGCAGCAGGTTGTAGCCGCGGGAGACGACCTCGCGCTTGAGCCCGCGCACGACCCGCGAGGAGCGCGACAGCCGGGTGCCGATGGCCAGGTCGGAGTGCCCGCTGATCAGCGGCGCGACCAGGGGCAGCAGGGCGGCGAGGTCGGTGGACAGGTCGACGTCGGTGTACACGAGCACGGGCGCGTCCGAGCGCAGCCAGGCGGTGCGCAGCGCGCGCCCGCGCCCGGCCTCGGGCAGGGCGAGCACCTCGACGCCGGGCAGCTCCGCGGCGACCCGGTGGGCGACCTGCAGGGTGGTGTCGGTGCTGGCGTTCTCCGCCACGGTGATCCGGAACGGGTAGGGCAGGGACTCGGTCAGGTGGGCGTGCAGGCGGCGCAGGCACGGCTCGAGGTCGGTCTCCTCGTCGTGCACCGGGACGACGACGTCGAGGACCGGACGCCCGCGGTCGTGGTCAGCGGCGCGGTCGTGCGCGCCGAGCAGGAGCGGTGGCATGGGCGCCACGGTCGGCCCCGCGGCTGGGGTGCCCTGGTGGGAGCGCTGCACGTCGGCTGTGAGTGGCCGGTCACTACTGTCGGGCGGGTGCGTGCGGTGGGAGTGACCGAGTTCGGTGGGCCCGAGGCCCTGTCCGTCGTCGACGTGCCCGACGAGCCGCTGGGCCCGGGCCGGGTGCGGGTCCGGGTGCGCGCCGCGGCGGTCAACCCGACCGACACCCACCTGCGCCAGGGTGACTACGCCGGCCGCGACCCCGTGAAGACGCCGCCCTGGGTGCCGGGGATGGACGCCGCCGGCGAGGTGGTCGAGGTCGGCGAGGGCGTGGACCGGGTGGCCGTGGGCGACGCGGTCATGGGCGTCGTCGTCCCCACCGGGGCGCACGGCGGCTACCGCGAGGACCTCGTGCTGCCGGCCGCCTCGGTGTCGCCGGTGCCGGCCGGGGCCGACGCCGTCGCCGCGTGCACCCTGCCGATGAACGGCCTCACCGCGCGGCTGGCGCTCGACCTGATGGCGCTGCCGGCCGGCTCGGTGCTCGCCGTCACCGGCGCGGCAGGTGCCTTCGGCGGCTACGTCGTCCAGGTGGCGAAGACCGACGGGCTCACCGTCGTCGCCGACGCGTCGGAGGCCGACGAGCAGCTGGTGCGCGACCTCGGCGCCGACGTCGTCGTCCGGCGCGGTGACGACGTGGCCGAGCGGATCCGCGCGGAGTTCCCCGACGGCGTCGACGGGCTGGCCGACGGCTCGGTACAGGACGCGCTCGTGCTGCCCGCGGTCCGCGACGGCGGGAAGGTGGCGACCGTGCGCGGGTACCGCGGCGACGGCTCCGGCCGGGTCGAGGTGCTGCCCACCCTGGTGCGCCGGTACGCCGAGAACGCGGCGGCGCTGGACCGGTTGCGCGAGCAGGTCGAGTCCGGCGCGCTGACGTTGCGCGTGGCGCGGACGTTCGCGCCGGAGGAGGCGCCGGAGGCCCACCGGGTGCTGGCCGCCGGCGGGGTGCGCGGCCGGCTGGTGCTCACCTTCTGAGGTCGCGGGGGCGGCAGCGCCCCTGACAGGGTGGGGGAGGTCCCGGGCAGCGGTGCCCGGGCACGAGCGCGGAGGTGCGGCGGAATGGTGCACAGGCTGGTGGTCAGCTACGGGCAGCCGGAGGACCCGGCTCAGTTCGACGCCCACTACCGCGACACGCACACCCCGCTCGCGGTGCGGATGCCCGGCCTGGTCCGGCTGACCACCGGGCGGCCGCAGTCGATGGACCCCTCCCACCCCGCGCCCTACCTCGTCGCCGAGCTCGACTTCGACTCCGAGCAGGCGATGGGCGCCGCGTTCGCCTCCGACGAGGGCAAGGCGACCGCGCGGGACGTGCCCAGGTTCGCCAGCGGCGGCGCGGTGATGACGCACTACGAGGTGAACGAGGTGCACGTCTCCCGGTGAACGGCGCCCAGGCCCTCATCCGCACGCTCGTCGACGCCGGGGTCGACGTCTGCTTCGCCAACCCGGGCACGTCGGAGATGCACTTCGTCGCCGCGCTCGACGACGTCCCGGAGATGCGCGGCGTGCTCACCCTCTTCGAGGGCGTCGCCACCGGCGCCGCCGACGGCTGGGCCCGCATGACCGGCCGCCCCGCCGCGACCCTGCTGCACCTCGGGCCCGGGATGGGCAACGGGCTGGCCAACCTGCACAACGCCCGCCGCGGCCGCACGCCGATGGTGAACGTGGTCGGCGACCACACCCGCTCGCACAAGCGGCTCGACGCGCCGCTGGACAGCGACATCGACGCGGTGGCCGGCACGGTGTCGGGCTGGGTGCGCCGGTCCCTGACGCCGGCCGACGTCGCCGCCGACGCCGCGGACGCCGTCGCCGCGGCCGCGCGCGGCCAGATCGCCACGCTGGTGCTGCCGGCCGACGTCTCGTGGTCCGACGGCGCGGCGGTCGCCGGACCCCCGTCGCTGAGCCCCCGTCCGCGGGTGGCCGCGTCGGTGGTCGACGACGTGGCGGCGGCGGTGCAGGCCGGTGAGCCCACCGTGCTGCTGCTCGGCGGGGACGTGGTCGCGTCGGAGGCCGGGCTGCTCGCCGCCGGGCGGGTGGCCGCCGGCACCGGCGCGCGGCTGGTGGCCGAGATGTTCCCGGCGCGGATGGTGCGCGGCGCGGGGCTGCCCGACGTCGGCAAGCTGCCCTACCCGCCGGAGGTGGCGATCAAGGCGCTGGCCGGCACCCGGCACCTGGTGCTGGCGGGAGCGGTCTCCCCGGTGCACTTCTTCGGCTATCCGGACCTGCCGGGGACGCCGGTGCCCGAGGACTGCGTGGTGCACGTGCTGTCCCGGCCGGGCGAGGACGGCGTCGCGGCGCTCGAGGAGCTGGCCGGGCAGGTGGCCGCCGGTGCCGAGCCGCAGCTGCTGGAGACCTCCCGCCCGGAGCTGCCGACCGGGCGCCTGACGCCGCGCGCGGTCTCGGCCGTGGTCGGCGCGCTGCTGCCGGAGCGGGCGGTCGTGGTGGACGAGGCGATCACCTCCGGGGTCGGGATCACCAAGCTGACCGCGGGGGCGCCGCGGCACGACTGGCTGGCCCTCACCGGCGGGGCGATCGGCGACGGTCTGCCCTTGGCGGTCGGCGCGGCGGTGGCCTGTCCCGACCGGCCCGTGCTCGTCCTGCAGGCCGACGGGAGCGCGATGTACACCATCCAGGCGCTGTGGACGATGGCGCGCGAGCAGCTCGACGTCACCGTCGTCCTCTACGACAACGCGTCCTACGCGATCCTGCAGGGGGAGCTCTCCCGTGTCGGCGCCGCCGGCGTCGGGGAGCGGGCCGGGCAGCTGCTCGACCTCGGCGGACCGCAGCTGGACTTCGTCGCGCTGGCCACCGGGATGGGCGTGGCCGCCACCCGCGCCGAGACCGCCGAGCAGCTCGCCGACCAGCTCCGCACGGCGCTGGCCGAGCCCGGCCCGCACCTGGTGCAGGCGGTGCTGCGCCCCGCCGGCTGAGCCGCCGCCGGGCCGCCGGCCGCGCACCTCACCCGCCGGGGGGACCGCCGATCCGTTGGGATCCAGACCCGGCCGTCCGGTGCCGATGTCGTCTGCGTGCTCCCGACGACGACAGCAGACGGTCCCCGCGCGCCCGTGGGGGAGTCGTTCGCCGGCGGCCGCCGCGCGGCGGTCCTGACCCTGCTCGTGCTCGGCGCGGTCGCGGCGCAGGGCGCCTTCCAGGGCACGGTCACCGGCAGGGCGCTGTACTTCGGCATCGGCGCGGCCTCGCTGCTCGCCGCCTGGGCCGGTGCGCTGCGCGCGCGGTCGGGCCGGGCGCCGGTCCTGCTCGCCCTCGGCGCGACCCTGGCCGGGCTGGGCGACCTCCTCCGCCAGGTCATCGTGCACCTGACCGGGCAGTCCGGGCACGTCCTCGCCGTCGACGCCGTCTACCTCGCCGGGTACGCCGCCCTGGGCGCCGGCGTGTGGCTCCTGGCCGCCGGCCGGGTGCGCTCGCGCCGGCAGCGGCTGGCCGGCTGGATCGACGCCCTCTGCGTGTTCGTCGCGGCGCTGCTGGTCGTCTGGCAGGTCTCGGTCACGGCGGCCGTCGCCGACCCCGCGCTGCCGGCGTCGGCCCGGGTGGTGCTGGTCCTCTACCCGGCCCTCGACGCCGCGCTCATCGGGCTGGCCTGGCGCCTGGTGACCACGTGCCGGCGCGGCGAGTGGACCGGCACGGCCGTGGTCGCCGCGTGCGCCTGCTGGCTCGTCGCCGACGTGGGCCACCTGCTCGACGTCGACGTCGACGGCTTCACCTCGTGGCTGGCCTCCGGCTGGCTGCTCGGCAATCTCCTGCTGGCCGCGGCCACCTGGCAGCGGCTCACCGCACCGCTGGGCGCGGGGCACACGGGGGAGGGCGCCTCCGGGCTGGGCCGCCTCGTGGTCTGCCTGGCCGCCCTCATGGTGCCGCCGACCGTGGAGCTGGTCATCGACGCCACCAGTCACCAGGACGCGATCGGGGCGGTCTTCGTCAGCATGCTGGTCCTCACGGCGCTGGTGTCGTGGCGGGCGTCGCTGCTGCTGCGCGGCGAGGCCGCGGCACGGGCGCTGGTGCGCTCGCGGGAGCGGCGCGCGACCAAGCTGGCCTCCTGGTCCGCCGACGCCGTGGTGGTGGTCGACCGGGAGCACCGCCTGCTCAGCGACCCGGCGCCGCTGGCCGCGCTGCTGGGCACCACGCCGGAGGAGCTGACCAGCACCCAGGACGCCGTCCGCGCGGCCGGGGTCGCCCCCGACGTCGCGGTGCAGGTCTTCGAGCAGGGGCTGGCCGCCGGTGGGCAGGTCGTCGACGTCGAGGTGCCCGCCCGGCGTCAGGGCGAGGACCGCTGGCTCGGCATCCGGCTGGTCGACCTCACCGAGGACCCCGACGTCGGTGGCGTCGTCGTCGTCCTCACCGACGTGACCGGCCGGCGCAGCGCCGACCGCGCGCTGGCCCACACCGCCCTGCACGACGGGCTGACCGGCCTGGCCAACCGCACGCTGTTCACCGACCGCGTCGGCCAGGCGCTGCTGCGCACGGTGCGCGGCGGCGGCTCGGCCGCGGTGGTCTCGGTGGACCTCGACGGCTTCAAGGCGGTCAACGACACCCTCGGCCACGACGCCGGCGACGCGCTGCTGTTCGAGGTCGCCGGCCGGCTGCGCGCCGCCGTCCGCGCCGACGACACCGTGGCCCGGCTGGGCGGTGACGAGTTCGCCGTGCTGGTCGAGCAGGTCGGCGGGGACGACGACCAGGCCGTGGTGACCGCCACCCGCCTGCTCGAGGTGCTGGCCCAGCCGGTCGAGCTCGACGAGGGGACGGTGACCGTGACCGCCGCCGTCGGCGTCGCCGTCGGCCGCGGCGACGTGACCAGCGGGTCGCTGATCGCCGACGCCGACCTGGCGCTGCAGGCGGCCCGGACGGGCGGCCGCAACCGGGTGGAGCTGTTCGACCCCGGCATGCGCGCGGCGGCCCAGGCCGCCCGCGAGCTGGAGCAGGAGCTGCGCGGCGCGCTGGCCGCCGGCCAGTTCCGGCTGGTCTACCAGCCGGTGATCGACCTGGCCGACCGGCGGGTGACCGGCTTCGAGGCGCTGCTGCGCTGGAACTCGCCGCGGCTGGGCGCGGTGGGCCCCGACCGGTTCGTGCCGGCGGCGGAGTCCGCGGGCCTCATCGACGAGATCGGCGCGTGGGTGCTGCGCGAGGCCTGCGCGACGGCGGCCGCCTGGCGGTCCGCGCACCCCGGCGCGGGCGCGATGACGATGGCGGTCAACGTGTCGGCCGGGCAGCTGACCTCACCGGACCTGGTCGGGTCCATCGCCGCCGCGCTCGCCGAGAGCGGCCTGCCCGCCGGCGCGCTGGTGGTCGAGGTGACCGAGACCGCGCTCGTCGGCGACCCGGAGCACGCGGCGGCCTGCCTGGCCGCGCTGCGGGCGCTGGGCGTGCGGCTCGCGCTCGACGACTTCGGCACCGGCTACTCCTCGCTGGCGCACCTGCGGCAGTTCACCGTGGACGTGCTCAAGATCGACCGCTCGTTCGTGAGCACGATGGCCGAGGGCGAGCCGATGCCGGCGATCGTGCGCGGCACCATCGACCTGGGCCGCACGCTCGGCCTGGAGGTGCTGGCCGAGGGCGTGGAGCACGAGCACCAGGCGCGGCTGCTGGCCGAGGGCAACTGCGACTCGGCGCAGGGCTACCTGTTCGCCAGGCCGCTGGAGCGCACCGACGCCGAGGCGCTGCTGCTCGAGCAGGCCGCCTCCCGCCGGGCCGCCGGCGTGCAGGTGCCCCTGCCGTAGGTCCCGACCGGCCCGAGCGTCTGCGCCGGCGCCGCACCCTCCCGGCCGGGGTGCGGCGCCGGCGCACGTCGTCGTGCGCCGGCACGGACACGCCCCGCGCCGGGCGCGGGCCGCGGCCGGGGTGGCATCGTGGTCGGGGCGTCGAGACGGGGCGCACCGCGACCCGGGGACCACCATGCCGCCGACGCCTCCCGACGCTCCCGGGCCGGGTGGGCGGCGGGCGCCGTCGCCGGCAGTCGCCCCGAGCCCGGTCCCGCCGCCCGACGGGCACCGCGCGGGAGCCGGGTTCCGGGCCGACGTCGAGGGGTTGCGCGCGGTCGCCGTCCTGGCCGTGGTGCTCTTCCACGCCGGCGTGCCGGGGCTGGGCGGCGGCTACGTGGGCGTCGACGTGTTCCTCGTCGTGTCCGGCTTCCTCATCACCGGCGTGCTGTGGCGGGAGCTCGCCGTCACCGGGACGGTGGGCCTCGCCCGCTTCACCGGCGCCCGTGCCCGCCGCCTGCTGCCGGCCGGCGTCACCGTGCTGCTGACCACCGCCGCCGCGGCGGCGTGGCTGCTCCCGCCGCTGCAGGCCCGCACCGCCCTCGGCGACGCCGTCGCCGCCGCGGTGTACGGGCTCAACAACCGGCTGGCGGTCCGGGGGACCGACTACCTCGCGGCCGACACACCGCCCTCGCCGTTCCAGCACTACTGGTCACTGGGCGTCGAGGAGCAGTTCTACCTGCTCTGGCCGGCCCTGCTGGTCGGTACCGGCCGGCTGGCCTGGCGCGGGACCCGGGGCCGACCGGCCGGCACGTGGACGGCGACGCCGCTGGTCGTCGTGCTGGGCCTGCTCACCGTGGCGTCCTCCGCCGTCTCCCTGCTGTGGACGTGGTCCGCGCCCCCGTGGGCCTACTTCTCCCTGCCGTCGCGGGAGTGGGAGCTCGGCCTGGGCGGGCTGGTCGCCCTGACCCTGCCGGTGTGGCGGCGGCCGCCGGTCGCGCTCGCCGTGCCGGCGGGGTGGGCCGGCCTGGCCCTGGTCGTCGGCAGTGCCGTGACGCTGGACGAGGGCACGCCGTTCCCCGGGACGGCGGCGCTGCTGCCCGTCGCCGGGACGGTGCTGGTGCTCGGCGCCGGTGTCCGGGCGCCGCGGTGGGGCGTCGGGGGGCTGCTGTCGGCCGGGCTGCTGCGGGGCCTGGGCCGCTGGTCCTACTCGTGGTACCTGTGGCACTGGCCGGTGCTCGTCCTCGCGCCGTACCTGGTGGGGGACCTGGGCCTCGGCGGCCGGCTGGCCGCGGCGGGGGTGGCCCTGCTGCTCGCGGGCCTGACGCTGCACCTGGTGGAGGACCGCGTCCGCTTCGCCCGGCCGCTGCGGGACTCGCCCGGCCGCAGCCTGCTGCTCGGCGGCGGGCTGACGGCGGCGGGGGTGGCGGGCGCGCTGGCGCTCACGGCCGTCGTCCCGGCGCCGGTGGGGCGCGGTGCCGCGGTGGCGGCGGCGACGCTCGACGTGCCGGGGCAGTCCGCCGCCCCGGTTCCCGACCCGGCCGCCGCGACGCCGGTCGTGGACCCGGCGGAGGCGCGCGTCGCCGACCTGACCGCGCAGGTGCAGGCCGCCGTCGCCGCGTCCGCCGGGCTGCACGCCGTGCCGTCCAACCTGACCCCGCCGCTGACCGAGGCCCGGGCCGACGTCCCGGAGGTGTTCACCGACGGGTGCGTCCTCAGCTGGCGGGCCGCCGAGCAGCACAGCTGCGAGTTCGGCGACCCGGCCTCGCCGGTGTCGGTGGCGCTGGTGGGGGACTCGCACGCCGCCCAGTGGGTGCCGGCGCTGCAACCCGTGGCCGAGCAGCGGGGCTGGCGGCTGCAGGTGGCGAGCAAGGTGACCTGCCCCCTGCTGGACCTGCCGATCACCAGCCCCTACCTGGGCCGCCCCTACACCGAGTGCGTGCAGTGGCGCGAGCAGGTGGTCGCCGGGCTGCGGGCCGCGCCCCCGTCCCTGGTGGTGCTCGCCGCGACCCGTCGCTACGGCGCGGACTTCGGGTTCACCGCCTACGACGCGGCGTGGCTGGACGCGCTGGGCCGGATGGTGGCCGAGCTGCGCTCGACCGGCGCGCGGGTGCTCGTGCTGGGCCCGGTCCCCGACCCGCACACGGTGGTGCCGACCTGCCTGTCGGCGCACCTGGACGACGCCGCCGCCTGCACACCCGACCGGGCGACGGCGAGCGACGCGGCGGGGATCGCGGCGGAGGCGCAGGTGGTGCAGGCCGCCGACGGGCGGTACGCCGACCTCACCGACCTGTTCTGCACGGCGGCCGAGTGCCCGCTGGTGGTGGGCGACCAGCTCGTCCTCCGCGACGACAACCACCTGACCACCGGCTACGCCGCCTTCCTCGGCCCGGTCGTGGGCGCGCTGTGCGACCGGGAGCTGCCCACGTGAGGACCGGGTCCCGCGCGACGAGTCAGCGCGTCACGCCGGTGTGGCCCAGCGAGTAGCGCCCCGGCTGCGGCCACACGCAGAGCCCGTGCGGGCTGTCGGCGACCGGGATCCGGGCCAGCAGGTGCCCGTCGGCGGTGGACAGGACGTACACCTCCGCGTTGTACCGCCCGGAGAGCCACAGCTGGCTGCCGTCGGCGGTCACCCCGCCCATGTCGGGGCTCGACGGGCCGGGGATCGTCCACTTCGTGATGGGGGCGCCGGTGTTCGCGTCGAGCACCGAGACGCTGTCGTCCTGCCGGTTGGTCACGTAGAGCTGCGTGGCGTCCCGGCTCGGGTAGAGGCCGTGCGCCCCGGGCCCGGTCGGGATCTCGTCGATGACCCGGGTGGCCGCGCCGTCGAGCACCCACAGCCCGCCCTGGTCGGAGTCGGCGACGTAGAACCGGCTGCCGTCGGGGGAGAGCTTCACGTCCTGCGGGCCCATGTGGTGGTTCATCGTCGGCATGTCGATCAGCCGGAGGACGGTGCGGGAGGGGACGTCGACGACGGCGACGCGGCCGGCGAACTCGCAGCTGAACACCGCCGTCCGCCCGTCGGGGGTGAAGTCGGCGTGGTCGATCCCGGCGCAGTCGGGGATCTCCAGCCGGCCCTGCTCCACCCACGTGTGCGGGTCGTAGAACACCAGCGACCGGCGCGCCTCGGCCACGGAGATCGCCGCGGCGCCGTCGGGCGTGAAGTACATGTTGTACGGGTCGTCGACCGGGATGCGGGGACCGTTCTCGCCGGTGACCGGGTCGATCGGGGTGATCGTGTTCCCGACGTCGTCGGTGGCGTAGAGGGTCTGCATGTCCCACGACGGGACGACGTGCTGCACCTCCAGCCCCGCCGGGAACGTCCTGACGACCTCGAGGGTGGCCGGGTCGATCTCCCACACCTCGCCGCTGTTGTGCGGCACGTAGACCATCGGCCGGGCGGCCTGCGCGGCCGGGGCGAGCATCCCGGCGGCGGTCTCGGAGTAGACGTTCGCGGCGTCCACGACCGGGGGCATGCCCGGCATCTGGTCGGCCACCACCGGGGTCGGCTCGGCGGTCGTCGAGGGAGCCGCCGCGGGGGACGACGCGGAGGACGACGCGGAGGACGACCCGGCCGCGGCGTGGTCTGCGTGGTGGCCCGCGGGATCGTCCGCGGTCCCCGACGAGCAGCCGCTGGCGAGCAGCAGCAGTGCGGCGCCCAGCGCCGCTCCGGCGTTCCGCACGGTCACGAGTCCTCCTGCTCCCCCGGGCGACCGGACCGGCCGCCCCTCCCCGCCCGGCGACGGTAGCCTCGCCCGTCGTGGCTGTCCCACGGACCCTCGGGCCATCCCGGTGAGCGGAGGCCTCGACCGCCGGCGGCTGCTGGGTGCCGGGGGCGTGCTGACCCTCGCCGCACTGCTGGACGCGTGCACCGGCACCGGCTCCGGCACCGGGGCCCCGGGCGCCACGCCGAGCGGCTCGCCGTCGTCCGCGCCGCCCGCGACGACACCGCCCGCGCCTCCGGCGCCGTCCGCCGTCGACCTGCTCAGCGACGAGGCGGCCTGCGTCCTGACGCCCGACACCATCGCCGGGCCCACGTGGTTCGACGCGCACGCCGTCCGCAGCGACGTCCGCGACGGCCGGCCGGGGGTGCCGCTGGACCTGGCCTTCCGGGTGATCCGGCTGCCCGCGTGCGCGCCGGTGCCCGGGGCGGTCGTCGACCTGTGGCAGTGCGACGCGCTCGGCGTGTACTCCGGCTTCGCCGGCGCCGAGCCGGGGCAGGGCGGGTCCCCCGGCGGCACGGACGAGTACGGCGACGCGCAGGCGGCCGCCACGGAGGGCACCGCGTTCCTCCGCGGCACCCAGGTCACCGGCCCGGACGGCGTCGTCACCTTCGCCACCGTCTACCCCGGCTGGTACCCGACCCGCACCGTGCACCTGCACCTCAAGGTCCACCTCGACCGGAGCACGGTGCTCACCACCCAGCTCTTCTTCGACGACGCGGTCACCGACGCCGTGCACGGGGGCGCCGACCCCTACCGCCGGCACCCCGGCCGGGACACGCGGAACGACACCGACGCCTTCTACACCGACGCGGCGCTGCTGCGGACGGCGCCGGACGGGGACCGGTGGCTGGCCGCGCTCACCCTCGGCGTCGTCTGACCGCCTCCGCGGACCCGCTCGACCACCGGCCTCCGACCCTGGTGGCCGCTCCCGGGCCGCGCCACGGTGACGCGGGGAGGCGGTCGGGCGGGCGAGGGCTGCGGACCGCGGTGTATCAGCCCGGCCCCGCCCGCCTCCTCGAGGAGTGGCCCGGTCGCGGGTCACGGCTCGCCGACCCAGGGGGAGACGCTGGTGGGACACCAGGAGTACGAGCGCTACGACGGCGGCAGCGAGCAGGCCGAGCTCCTCGTCTTCGAGGAGCTCGCCCGGGAGCTCATGCTGGTGCAGGAGAGGAACCGCAGGGCCAGGGGCGCGGCCACCGTGGACCGCGCCTTCCACGCCAAGACCCTGCTGGCCGTGGAGAACGCCTGCCTGCGGGTCCGGCAGGACCTGCCCCAGGACCTGCGGCAGGGCTGCTTCCGGCCCGGCGCCGAGCTCCCCGTCACCGTCCGGTTCTCCAACGCGAACGGGGCGCCGCAGCCCGACACGGCCGAGGACATGCGCGGTGTCGCCCTGCGGGTGCACGCCGGCGGGGACACGGTGCACGACCTGCTGATGACCAACTGGCCGGTGTCCCCGGCGGCCGATGCCCGCGAGTTCGTCGCGATGGCCGCGGCCGTGGCGGGACGGACGTCGAAGGCGTCGAAGCTGCTGTCCCTGGTGCTGCGGCTGCCCCGCCGGGTCGGCCTCCGGGCGACCGTCCGGATCATCCGGAACCTCGCCGCCTCCGCGCGCCCGGCCGACAGCCTCGCCCACGAGGACTACCACAGCCGCGGCGCGATCCTCTGGGGCGACGCCGGCCCCGTCCGCTACCGCCTGCACCCGGTGGGCGCCCCGGCCGTCCCGGCGAGCACCGGTCCCGACCGGCTGCGCACCGACGTCGTGCGCCGGCTCGCGGCCGGCGACGTGGAGTTCGACCTGCAGGTGCAGCGCTACGTCTCCGAGGAGCGGACGCCGGTCGAGGACACGTCCCGGGCGTGGACCGGGGACTTCGTGTCCGTGGCCCGCCTGGTCCTGCCCCGCCAGGACCTCGACACCGCACGGGCCCGCCTCGTCGAGCACCGGGTCGACCGGCTGGCCTTCAACCCCTGGAACACCACCGACGAGTTCCGGCCGCTCGGCAACCTCAACCGGGCGCGGCGGGCGGCCTACGAGGCCAGCAGCGCCCACCGCGCGCACCGCCGGTTCGTGACCGAGGAACCGCGGCGGGCGGTGCTGCTCAACGGGCTGGCCGGCCGGCTGTTCGCCGTCGTCGACCGGGTGCGCCCCTGGCACCGGCTGCCGTCGCAGTTGGCCCTGCTGGACCTGGCGGTCATGCGCCGCCGGCTGCGCCGCGACAACCTCGTCGACACCGAGCTGCCGGCCCGGGTCGAGGTGCGCGCGCCAGGAGCGGAGCCGCCCCTCGACGCGGTCGCGCACCGCACCACCGACGGCAGCTGGAACGACCTGTCCTCCCCCCGCATGGGCGCCACCGGCGCGTGGTTCGGCCGCAACATGCCGGTCGACGTCCGCCAGGCCGACCTCCCCGACCCCGTCCGGGTCGCCGACGAGCTCCTGGCCCGCGAGCGGTTCATCCCCGCCCGGTCGCTCAACGTCCTCGCCGCGGCGTGGATCCAGTTCCAGGTGCACGACTGGGTGCAGCACCGCCGCGCCCCGGTGGGGGAGCGCAGCATCGACCTCCCCCTCCCCGAGGGGCGTGAGTGGCGCAACACCCCGGGCGGCCCCGTCGAGCGGGTCATGCGGATCGCCGACGACGACGGCCCCGGCAACCGCGTCTCGCACTGGTGGGACGGCTCCGAGGTCTACGGCAGCGACGACGCGACGGCGCGCCGCCTCCGGGAGGACGGCGGGAGGGGCGCGCGGCTGCGCCTGGTGGAGGGCCACCTGCCCACCGACGACCGCGGGACGGCGTCGGCCGGGTTCGCGGAGAGCTGGTGGCTGGGCCTGAGCGCGCTGCAGACCCTCTTCGCCCGCGAGCACAACGCGGTGTGCGACGCCCTCCAGCGGGAGTACCCGGACCTCGACGACGAGCGGACGTACCAGACCGCGCGGCTGGTCGTCTCCGCGCTGATCGCGAAGATCCACACCGTCGAGTGGACGCCGGCGATCCTCGGCACGCAGACCCTGGACACGGCGATGTCGATCAACTGGCGGGGCGCGCCGGACCAGTGGCTCACCCGGCTCGGCATCCGGCTGCTGGACCCGCACGCCGTCGACGGCATCCCGCGCACCCGGCCCGACCACTCCGGCGTCCCGTTCTCCCTCACCGAGGAGTTCGTGACGGTGTACCGGATGCACCCGCTCATCCCCGACGACTATGTCTTCGTCGACCCCGTCACGGGCGAGACCGAGGAGGCCCGCTTCGGCGACATCTCGGGGGAGCGGACGGAGGAGAGGCTCCGCGCCATCGGCCTGGCGAAGGCCCTGTACTCGCTGGGCATCGCCCACCCGGGCGCGGTCACGCTGCACAACTTCCCGGAGGCGCTGCGGCACGTCGAGCGGGACGGCGAGGTCGTCGACCTCGCGGTCGTCGACGTCGTGCGCACCCGTCGGCGGGGAGTGCCGCGCTACAACGACTTCCGGGCCGGGTTGCACGTGCCGCGGGTCCGCCGCTTCGAGGACCTCACGACCGATCCGGAGACCCTCGCCGCGATGCGGCGGCTGTACCGGTCGGTCGACGAGGTCGACACCGTGGTCGGCCTCCTCGCCGAGGAGCCGCCGACCGGGTTCGGGTTCAGCGACACGGCGTTCCGCGTGTTCCTGCTCATGGCCTCCCGCCGGCTGCAGAGCGACCGGTTCCTCACCGTGGACTTCCGGCCGGAGGTGTACACCCCGCTCGGGATGGACTGGGTCGAGCGCGGGAGCCTGGCCGACGTCGTGCGGCGCCACTGCCCGCAGCTCGCGGGGCTCGTCGGGACCGGCAAGGCGGCCTTCGCCCCGTGGGGCTGACCCGCCGGCCTCGGGACCCTCACGCCGCGCACGGCCGGCGGACGCCGCGCCGCCGGCCCGACCCCAGGTAGCGGCGCAGCGACGGCGTCGCCTCCAGGCGGGCCAGGGTGCGGGCCCGGGTCGGGCCGATGCTGCCGACCGGCATCCCCAGCCGGGCGCTGATCTCCCGGTAGCTGAGCGGGGGGTCGGCGGCGAGGAGCAGCAGCAGGTCCCGCTGCGCCGCCGGCAGGTCGGCGAGACCCTCCCGCACCGCCTCGACCTGCTCGGCCTGCAGCAGGTCGGCGTCGACGTCGGGGTCCTGCCCGGGGAAGGCCTGCGCCGCGTCGTCCAGCGGGTCGACCGGCAGCGTCCGCTCGCGGCCACGGGCCAGGCGGAGGCTCTCGTGGCGTGCCGTCGTCGCGATCCAGCCGGGCAGCGCGCGCGGCTCGCGCAGCTGGTGCAGGTGCTCCACCAGGCGCAACCAGATCACCTGGGCGACGTCCTCGGCGTCGTGCTCGCCGAGCCGGTAGCGGCTGGTGATCGCGCGGACGAGCGGGCCGAACCGCTGCACGAGCCCCTGCCAGGCGCTGGGCTCGCCGCGCCGGGCGGCCTCGACGAGCGTGGCCAGGTCGGGCTGCCCGTACCCGTCCGGGGAGAGCGTGTCGGGGCGGTCCTGGAGTGCGGACATGTCGGTCCTCCGTGGCGGCCGTTCGCTGGTGGGACGACTGTCGAGCGGGCCGGCACGGCAGGTCCAAGCCCATCAGGGACGGCGGGCGCACACGGGGACACCGGGCCGGGCGTGCACCCCCCGGGGCCCGATCGCAACACCTCCAGCGCTGGAGGTCCTAGGCTGGAGGTCCAGCTCCTGTGGCACCCGGGGGAAGCCGATGCCCGAGGACGACCTGTCGGCGGTGTTGACCAACGTGGCGGCCGATGCCCGCCCGGTCACGCGCGCGAAGATCGCGAACAGCCCGGAGACGCGCGCCTTCCTCGACGTCGGGCTGCTGCTGCTCTGCGACGACCTGCTCGACCACCGGGGCCCCGACCTGATGGACGACCACGACGCCGGCACCCGCCTGTTCGCCGGGCTGTCCCAGGCCCGGCTGGTCGAGCGCGCGGAGCACGAGGACGCCCACCGGGAGCACCCCAGGATGCTGACCGTCGGGATGTTCCGGGACCGCTGGCGGTACAAGAGCCGCTACACCGAGGACCTCATCGCCTACCTGATGCGGCCGGCCCTGGTCGAGCACGCCATCCACGACGTGTCCGTGGCCGCGCAGGGACTCCCTGCCGACCTTCCCTTCGCCGAGCTCGTCCGCCGGCTGGTCGAGCGGGTGATGGTCGTGACCCTGGGCGACCAGCTCTGGAGCCTCCGGACGGTCGTCTGGGTGGCCCTCCCCAACCACCCGCTGGTGCAGACCTTCCTCAAGGCCCAGCACGAGCAGTGGATCGCCTACTGGGCGGTCACCTACGAGCGGCTCGCCCGCCGCTTCGGTCTGCAGCTGCGCCCGGAGTACACCTGGCACGACGTCGCGGAGGTCTTCCACGCCGCCGCGGAGGGCGCCCGGCTGCGCGCCCGGGTGACGGGGTCGGCCGCGGCGCTGTCCTCCGGGGACAACGTGCTCGTCGGGGCCATCCACATGCTGCTGCCCGGTCTGTTCGTCAACCCCGAGGCCACGACCCGGCGGCCGTGACCGGTGGGGAGGAGGAGTCGCCGGGGCCCGCGGCCCCGAGCAGACCGCGCGGACGGCGGCCGACAGGCCGTCCACGGTCGGTCGTGCTCTGCCCACGGGTGTGGGCAGAGCACGACGGCGCACGGACCCCACCCCGCCCGGCCCGGCGTGCGGGGCCGGGCCGGCGTCAGTCCTCGAGCAGCTCCCGGAGCGCGGCGTCGATGAACTGCTGGTCCTCCGGGTTGAACGGGGCCAGGTGTCCCCAGATCGTCGGGATGGGGCGGGACTCCGCTCCGGGGATGTGGCGTGCCTCGTACCCGCTGTCCACCGGAGGGAGTACGAGTCGGTCTCGGCGTTGAGGATGATCGTCCGGGCGCGGATGGCACCCAGCGCGGCCTCGAAGTCGCCGCCGAAGGTCGGGTGGTCGCCCAGGTCGTTGTGCCACCACGTCCACATCTGCGCGAGGAGGTCGTTGGCGTCGCACTTGATGAAGAAGGCGTCCCAGAAGTAGTCGATGAACTCCTCCACCGTGCTGGCGCCGAACGAGCGGAACACCTCCTGGCGGTAGAACGCCTCGGAGAAGCCCCACCCGGCGTAGAGAGCGGCCATGGCCTTGACGCCCCGGATCGGCAGCTTGTCGCCGTAGAAGCCGTCGTTCCAGTCCGGGTCCGAGGTGACCGCGCGGATGTTGCCGGCGAGGAAGACCTTGTTGAAGTTGGCCGTCCGCGCCGACCCGGAGATCGGGGCGATCGCGGTGACCATCTCCGGGTGCAGGGCGCCCCAGGCGTAGGTCTGGCAGGCCCCCATGGACCAGCTGCTCACCAGGCGGACACGCTCCACCCCGAACCGCTCGGTCAGCAGGCGGTGCTGGGCCACGACGTTGTCGTAGGTGGTGACATGCGGGAACCGCCCCCTGTCGAAGGGCGGCGGGGTGTTGCTGGGCGAGGACGACACCGCGGCGCCGAAGTGGCTGGGCACGACGATGAAGTACCGCTCCGGGTCCAGCGCCCGGTCCGGTCCGGTCAGCCAGCGGGCCGTGTCGGAGGGCGGGGCGGTGAGGGGTGGGCGGCCGACGGTCGCGTCGGCCGTCGCTCATCCCAGTGCGGCCCGCAGGTCCTCCACCCTCCGACGGCGGTCGGCGCGCGCCTCCAGCGCCTCGGCGAGCGACACCGGACGGAACCGGGTCCGCGTCCCGGGGGAGGACTGGGCGACCGTGTCGAGGTCGGCGCTGACCACCGTGCCGACCATGGCGTAACCGCCGCCCGAGACGGCGTCGCGGTGCAGGATGATCGGTTCCACGCCGCCCGGTACCTGGATGGACCCCAGCGGGTACCCGGCGTCCACGATGTTCGACGGGTCCGACCCCGCCCCGAAGGGCTGCTCCCGCGGTCGCCACTCCAGCTCGCCACCGCTGTAGCGGAAGCCGATGCGGTCGGCCACCGGCGTCAGCGTCCAGGTCGTCTCCAGGAGCGTGGCCAGGCCCCGGTCGGTCAGCCGGTGGTCGTAGAGACCCAGCACCGTGCGCAGCTCCTGGTCCCGGGCCAGCGCGGGGCGCAGGTGCTCGGGGACCTGCCGACCGGCGCGGCCGGACCCCGCCCCCACCTGCAGCACGTCCCCCGCCTGCACCGCGCGCCCGGCGAAGCCGCCGAAGCCGCCGAGCGCGTAGGTCGACCGGCTGCCGAGGACCACGGGCACGTCGACGCCACCGGCGACGGCGACGTAGACCCGGGCCCCCTGCTGCAGGATCCCGAACTCCAGGAGGTCACCGGCCGCGACGTCGACGGACTCCCACTGGGGCACCGGCTGCCCGCCGACCGTGACCGGCATGGTGGCGCCGGTGACGGCGACGACGGCCGGGGCCGTGAAGCGCAGCTGCGGTCCCATGTACGCCGCCTCGAGGACGCCCGCCCCCTCGTCGTTGCCCACCAGGAGGTTGGCGGCGAGCGCGGAGAACAGGTCGAGGGCCCCGGACGGCGGGATCCCGACGTCGTAGTGGCCGAGTCGGCCCTGGTCCTGCACGGTGCAGCCCAGGCCGGGCGCGACGACCTCAATCGCCATCGAGGACCTCCAGGACCGTGCGGTTGTACGCGTCGGGGTCGGCGTGGAACTCGTCGAGGCTGAAGCGGAAGGGTTGCTGCCGGAACCGGAAGCGGCCGGCCGACACCTCCTCGCGGATCCGGTGGTACTCGTCCTCGTCGACCGGCCGGAACTTCACGATGTCGCCGGGGCGGAAGAACACCATGAAGTCGGCGAAGTCCGGCAGCGTCTGGGCGGGGTCGAAGATCGGCGCCGGCGTGACACCGAACATCTGGTAGCCCCCGGCGCCGCGGACGGAGTAGATGCAGGCGAAGCACCCGCCGTGCCCCACGGTGAGCGGTGGCGTGTCGGTCCGGGGCCGGAGGTACTTGGGCACCTGCAGCTGCCGGTCCCGCGACACCATCTGGAACAGGAACGGCAGGCCGGCGACGAACCCGACCATCGAGGTGATCCACGGGGCGCCCGAGTGCCGGTCGATGAACTCCTGCACCGAGGACAGCCCGTTCTCCGCCGCGGCGAACTCCAGGTCGGTGCCCTGGGGCCGCTGGTGCCGGTCGCGGAACCGCCCACCGGTCTCGGTGGTCCAGGGGTCGGCGTACCAGACCGGCACCTCTACGACCCGCGTCTCCAGCGTCAGGGACGGCGCGTCCGCCACCTCCGCCTCCGCCCCGCGGACCGCGGCCTCGAGGTCGGCCGGAGCCAGGACGTCGGGGTCGAACCGGATGAGGAAGGAGGCGTTCGCCGGGCAGATGTCGATGACCCCGTCGAGCCGGCGCTGCCGCAGGAGGTCGGTCACCGCCACCACGGTGGAGTTGGCCTCGAGGCTCATCTCCTCCGACACCTGCACGACGAGGTGCTCGTCGCCGCCCCACGAGTAGCGGCTCGCGGTCGTGGCATCGGACGCGTCGGTCGCGCTCATGCCGTCCCCCGGGTCGGAGCGCCGTCGGCCATCCAGGCCTCCAGGAAGGTGGAGTGGTAGCGGCCCTCGACCACCTCCGGGAGGTCGAGGACCCGGCGCAGGAACGGTGCGGTCGTCTGCACCCCGACGACGTGCACCTCGTCGAGCGCCCTGCGGGCGCGCGCGAGCGCCCGCGGACGGTCCTCGTCCCAGACGACGACCTTGGCCAGCAGCGAGTCGTAGTAGGGGCTGACCGCGGTGCCCTGCTCGTAGCCGGAGTCGACGCGCACGAACGGGCCCGCCGGCATCCGCATCACCTCGAGCGCTCCCGGACTCGGCAGGAACTGCAGCGCGGGGTCCTCGGCGTTCAGCCGCATCTCGATGGAGTGCCCGCGGAACTCCACGTCCTCCTGCGTGAAGGACAGCGGGTCCCCGGCCGCGACGCGGAGCTGCTCGCGCACCAGGTCGCGGCCGGTGACCATCTCGGTGATCGGGTGCTCGACCTGGATGCGGGTGTTCATCTCGATGAAGAAGAAGTCGGAGTGGTCCGGGTCGTAGAGGAACTCCACGGTGCCGGCGCCGCGGTAGGAGACCTCGGCGGCGAGCCGGACCGCCGCGGCGGTCATCGCCTCCCGCACCGCCTCGGAGATGCTCGGTGAGGGGGCCTCCTCGAGGATCTTCTGCCTGCGGCGCTGCAGCGAGCACTCGCGCTCACCCAGGTGCAGGAACCGGGAGCCGTCGCCGAACACCTGCACCTCCACATGGTGCGCGTGCTCGACGAACCGCTCGAGGTAGACCTCGCCGTGCCCGAAGGCCGCGGTGGCCTCGGCCTGGGCCGTCGGCACCGCCGACCGGAGCTCCTCCGGCGTCCCCACGATCCGGATCCCCCGGCCGCCGCCACCGGCGGCGGCCTTGACCGCGACCGGGTAGCCGATCCCGGCCGCGACGTCGAGGGCGTCGGCCACGTCCGCGACCGCGCCGTCGGAGCCGGGCACGGTCGGGACCCCGGCGGAGGCGGCCGTGGAGCGGGCCAGCGCCTTGTCCCCCATGAGGCGGATCGCCTCGGCCGACGGCCCGACGAAGGTGATCCCGGCCTGCTCGAGGCGCTCGGCGAACTCGGCCCGCTCGGAGAGGAAGCCGTAGCCCGGGTGGACGGCGTCCGCGCCCACCTCCGCCGCGGCGCCCAGGACGGCGTCGACGTCCAGGTAGCTCCGCGCCGCCGCGGCCGGTCCGATCACCACCTTCTCGTCGGCGGCGCGGGCGTGCAGGGCCTCCACGTCGGGCTCGCTGCAGACCGCGACGGTGGGGATGCCCAGCTCCCGGGCGGCCCGGATGACCCGGATGGCGATCTCGCCGCGGTTGGCGACGAGGAGCTTGCGCACCGGTCAGCCCGCGTCGATGGTCGCGATCGGATCCCCGGGGCCGACCGTCGCCTGGTTCTCCACGGTGAAGCCGGTGAGGCTCCCGTCCACCCCGGCCTTGACCTCGGCGAACTGCTTCATGATCTCGACCAGTCCGATCGTCTGGTCGGCGGTGACCGCGGACCCGATCTCCACGAACGGCGGCTCGGCGGGTGACGGACTGCGGTAGAAGACCCCTGGCAGGGGGGACAGGACCGTGTGCTCGGCCATCATCGGGTCCTCTCGCTCGCGGTGGGGCCGGTGGTCGTGCTGTCGAGGACCTGGCGCACCGAGGTGGCCACGTCCACGGCGTTCGGGGTGTCGGAGTGCACGCAGATGCTCTGCACGCGGACGGGGACGCGCTCGCCGGTGTCGGCCTCGGCGACCCCCTCCGACAGAGCCAGGCGCGCCCGCGCGGCGGCGACCTCCGGCGGGGTCGCCGACGGCCGGCGCAGGATGATCAGGGACCCGTCGGCGCGGTACCCCAGGTCCACGTAGAACTCGGAGACGAAGTCCACGCCGCGGCGCTCGGCGACCGTCTCGTGGGCGGTCCCGGCCATCCCGTAGACCGGGACGCCGTACTGGACCGCGACGTCGCACACGGCGTCCATGAGCTGCTCGTCGCGGGCCACCATGCCGTAGAGCGAGCCGTGCGGCTTGACGTGGTCCAGGACGAGCCCCTCGGCGGCGAGGAAGCCCGACAGCGCCCCGACCTGGTACAGGACGATGTCCCGGACCTCCTCCGGGAGGAGCTTCATCTCCCGGCGGCCGAACCCGACCGGGTCGGGCAGCCCGGGGTGCGCCCCCACGGAGACCCCGGCCGCTCCCGCTCGCGCGACGACCTCGTGGATGCCGACCGGGTCGCCGGCGTGGAACCCGCAGGCCACGTTGGCGGTGTCGATCAGCGGCAGCAGGCGCTCGTCGTTCCCGAAGGAGTGGATACCGAACGACTCGCCGATGTCGGAGTTGATGCTGGGGATCATCGTCTCCTCATCTCGGGAGAGGGCCCGACGGGGAGGAACGGGCCGTCGTCGCGAGGCCGGCAGCGTCGTCCACGGGGCAGTGGCCGCGTCGTCGCCCCGTGACGGGGTTGTCATGAAAGCAGGCTCCCGTGGCAGCCACCACTCGGCGGGACATCCCGGTCGCCCGCGACCTGCGGCTCGTCCCGGACCAGGTCCCGGCGGGAGCCGATCGGCTCCGTCACCGGCCGCGGCGACTCGCGTGCGGTGGCCACGATCGCCATTCCTCCCCGTTCCAGGACTGTGACGCAGGGTCATTTCTCCTTTCCGTGTTGCGCACGAAAGTGCGACCGCCCAACCTGCACGTGCACACCTTTCGCAAATGCATTGTGCGGCATTCGTCCGCCGAAGGGTCTTTCGCCACTCGGGGCGGACCGCTCGACGGGGAGGAGGCGGACGTGGCGCACGTCCAACTGCTCGGCACGGGCGGGACCATCGCGTCGCGCGGCAGCGGGGACGCCGGGTCCGTGGCCACCGACGCGGCGTCCGACCTGGCCTCCGGCGAGTACGGGCAGCTGCGGGTCTCGGCCAGGGACGTCCTCAGGACCAACAGCTACCGGCTCGGCCTCGGCGACCTGCGGCTGATCGCCGAGGCGGCGCAGGAGGCGCTGCTGGACCCGGACGTCGACGGCGTGGTGGTCACCCACGGCACCGACACCCTGGAGGAGACGGCGTTCCTGCTGGACCTGGTGCACCGCTCGCCGAAGACCGTGGTGTTCACCGGGGCCCAGCAGCCGGCCGACAGCCCGGCGCCCGACGGTCCCCGCAACGTCGAGGAGGCGGTGCTGGCCGCGGCGTCGCCGGAACTGCACGGCAGCGGCGTGCTGATCTCCTTCAACGGGACGGTGCGCTCCGCCCGCGGCGCCCGCAAGGCGCACACCACCGCCAGCAACCCGTTCCAGGGCGGTGCGGAGGTCGCCCACGTGGTGGGCAGCCGGCTCGTCGTCACGGCGACCCCCCGGCGTCACCCGCCGCTGCCCCCGCCGACGGCCGCGTTCGACACCACCCGGGTGGAGGTCGTCACCGTGTACCCGGGCGCCACGCCGGACCTCCTGCACTTCGCCGTGCGGTCCGGCGCCCAGGCGGTCGTGCTGGCCGGCACCGGTGTGGGCAACGCCGGCCCCGGCTTCGCGGAGACCGTCGCGCAGGCCGTCGGGAGCGGGTGCGCGGTGGTCCTCGGCACCCGGACGCCGTGGGGTCCGGTCGTCCCGCGCTACGGCAACGGCGGCGGCACCGACCTGGTCGCGGCCGGAGCCGTCCCCTCCGGGGACCTCAACCCCTTCCAGGCGCGCATCCTCGCCGCGCTCCTGCTCTCCCACGGCACCCCGGCCGCCGACCTGCCCGCGGCGTTCCGAGCCCACTGCGACGACGCCCACGCCGACGACGTCCGTCTCACCCACCCATGAAGGAGGCACCGTGCCCAAGAGGATCTACGTTTCCGTCGGGATCGACGTCGACGCCGTCGGCGGCTGGCTGGGCTCCTACGGCGGGGAGGACTCACCGGGCGACATCTCCCGCGGCCTGTTCGCCGGCGAGATCGGTGTGCCCCGCCTGCTCCAGCTCGCCCAGCGGCGGGAGATGCCGGTCACCTGGTTCTGGCCCGGCCACTCCGTGGAGACGTTCCCGCAGCAGTTCGACGAGGTCGTCGCCGCCGGCCACGAGATCGGGGTGCACGGCTACAGCCACGAGAACCCGATCGCGATGACCCGCCAGCAGGAGACCGAGATCCTCGACTACTGCACCGACCTCATCGAGCGGCGCTCCGGCAAGCGGCCGGTGGGCTACGTGGCGCCGTGGTGGGAGTTCTCGGCGGTCACCAACGAGATCCTGCTGGAGCGCGGGTTCCTCTACGACCACTCCCTGATGCACGACGACCACACGCCCTACTACGTGCGGGTCGGCGACACCTGGACGAAGATCGACTACGAGGCGGCGTCCGCCCGGGACTGGATGAAACCGCTCGTGCGCGGCGAGGAGACCGACCTCATCGAGATCCCGGCGTCGTGGTACCTCGACGACCTGCCGCCGATGATGTTCATCAAGTCCAGCCCGAACAGCCACGGCTTCGTCAGCCCGCGCGACATCGAGCAGCTGTGGCGGGACCAGTTCGACTGGGTCCACCGGGAGATGGACTACGCCGTCTTCCCCATCACCATCCACCCCGACGTCTCCGGGCACCCGCAGAACCTGCTCATGCTCGAGCGCCTCCTCGACCACATCCAGGGCCACGACGGCGTCGAGTTCGCCTCCATGGAGGACGTCGCCCGCGACTTCGCCGCCCGCAGTCCGCGCAAGGCCGGTTGACCTGCCGCTGCAGAGGAGCACAGCCATGTCCGCTTCGCGCCCCACCGCGACGTCCCCCCGGGTCGAGCCCTGGAACGTCCAGATCACCGCCCGCACCATCCGGCAGGTGTCGGTCGTCTGCTTCATCGCCTGGGTGGCGTCCGTCTACGACTTCACCCTCTTCGGCACCCTCCTGCCCGTGATCGCCGAGGAGTTCGGCTGGTCGGTCGCCGAGTCCGCCGCGATCAACACCTACGCCACGATCGGCGTCTTCATCATCGCCCTCGCCGTGGGCACGATCATCGACAAGATGGGCCGCAAGCGGGCCCTGATCGTGCTCATGCTCGGCGGTGCGGTGGCGTCCGGGCTCACCGGTGCCGCGGTCGGGGCCGTCAGCCTGATCATCATCCGGTCCTTCTCCGGCTTCTCCATGTCGGAGGAGGTCGTCAACGCCGTCTACCTCAACGAGATCTACAAGGAGGCCAAGAGCAAGGGCCTCATGTACTCACTCGTCCAGGGCGGCTGGCCGGTCGGCGCGCTCGTCTCCGCCGGCCTGTCGGCGCTGACCCTGCCGCTCATCGGTTGGCGCTGGTCCTTCGTCGTCGCCGCGGTCCTGTCGATCATCGTCGTGGTCCTCGCGACCCGCCTGCCCGAGTCGCCGACCTTCGCCGCCATGCAGGAGGTCAGGCGGCGCCGCGCCACCGGTGACACCGCCGGCGCCCACGCCCTCGCCGCCGAGCACGACCTGGAGGAGGCCGCCCACCACGCCACCGGCGTCAAGGACGTCTTCACACCGGAGCTGCGCCGGCACACGACCTGCCTGTCCCTGGCGTGGTTCTTCAACTGGTTCTCGATCCAGGTCTTCTCCGTCCTGGGCACCACGATCCTGGTCGAGGCCAAGGACGTGTCCTTCGACAACGCCCTCATCATCCTGGTGCTCTCCAACGCGGTGGGCTTCGTGGGCTACGTCTTCCACGGGTGGCTGGGCGACAAGATGGGCCGCAAGTGGACCGTGGTCCTCGGCTGGATCGCCGGGGGCCTGGTCAGCCTGGTGATGCTGCTGGGCCCGGGCAACGCGGCGTTCATCATCCCGCTTTACGCGATGACGCTGTTCTTCCTCACCGGCCCCTACGCGGCGCTGCTGTTCTACATGGGCGAGTCCTTCCCGCCCCAGGTGCGCGGCATGGGCGCGAACGTGGCCCACGTGATGGCGCCGCTGGGCGGCATCGCCGGCTCGGGCCTGCTCACCATCCTGCTGACCGCGGGCGTGGACACCGGCGTGGCCGCCATCATCACCGGCACCGGCGGCCTGCTCGTCTCGGCGCTGTGCATGGCGGGGACCCGCACGATCCACGACGCCCACCAGAAGTCGACGGTGTTCGCGTGAACCGCGACGACGGGCTCGAGGGGAAGGTCGCCGTCGTCTCCGGCGGCGGCAGCGGGATCGGCCGGGCCCTGGCGGTCGCCTACGCCCGGGCCGGTGCGCACAGCGTGGTCGGCTACCTGCCCTCGGACCCCCACGACGCGACCGACACCGTCCGCGCCGTGGAGGCCGTCGGTGGGCGCTGCACGGCCGTGCCCATGGACGTGCGCAGCTTCGCCGACACCGAGGCACTCGCCCAGACCGCGCTCGACGAGCACGACCGGCTCGACATCGCGGTGGCCGCGGCCGGCATCCTGCGCCGGGCGGCCCTGGCGGACATGACCGACGAGGCGTGGGACGACATGATGGCCGTCGACCTCTCCGGGGTCCTGCGCGTCTTCCGCTCCTGCAGCACGCGGATGACCCGGGGCGGGGCGATGGTCGCGACCTCCTCGATCGCCGGCGGCGTCTACGGGTGGGAGGAGCACTCCCACTACGCGGCCGCGAAGGCCGGCCTGCTCGGCCTGTGCCGGTCGCTGGCCGTGGAGCTCGCACCCCGGAAGATCCGGGTCAACACCGTCATCCCGGGACTGATCGAGAGCCCGCAGTCCCTCGACGCGGTCAACTCGCTGGGCCGGGAGGGCCTCGACGCCGCCGGCTCCCTCATCCCGTGGGGCCGCGTGGGCGACGTCGACGAGGCCGCCCGCGCCATCCGGTTCCTGACCAGCGACGACTCGGCCTACGTCACGGGTCAGCAGCTGATCGTCGACGGCGGCCTGACCGTCCGCTGGCCCAGCTGAGCGCGGGAGAGGACGACATGGACGGGCAACTCACGGGCAGGGTCGCCGTCGTCATCGGCGGTGGCGGCGGGATCGGCGCGGCCATCGCCGTCCTCTTCGCCGAGGAGGGCGCCGACGTGGCCGTGCTGGACCGGGACGAACCGAAGGCGACGGCCGTCGCCGAGCAGTGCCGGAGCTCCGGTCACCGGGCCACGGCGCTGGCCGTGGACGTCACCGACGGCGCGGCCGTCCGGGCGGCGATGGACCGGATCGTGGACGAGCTCGGCGGGATCGACGTCCTCGTCAACTCCGCCGGCATCCTCGACGAGACGCCGCTGCTGGAGATGAGCGAGGAGACGTTCGACCGCGTCCTCGCCGTCGACCTCAAGGCCGTGTTCCTGGCCGTCCGCTGGGCGGCGCCGCACATGGTGCAGCGCGGCGGCGGGCGCATCATCAACATCGCCTCGCAGCTGGGCATCAAGGGCGGCACCGGCCTGACGCACTACGTCGCGGCCAAGGCCGGGGTGATCGGCATGACCAAGGCCCTGGCCCTGGAGCTGGCCGAGCACGGCATCCTCGTCAACGCCATCGCCCCGGGCCCCATCGTCACGCCTCTGATCGAGGGGTTGTCCGAGGAGTGGAAGGCCGCCAAGCAGGCCGAGCTGCCCATCGGCCGCTTCGGCCAGGCCTCCGAGGTCGCGCCCACGGCGCTGCTGCTGGCCTCCTCACCCGGCGGCGACCTCTACACCGGGCAGACGCTGGGCCCCAACAGCGGCGACGTGATGCCGTAGGCCCCAGCGGAGGGAGCGCCCGTGTGTGCCGGCTGTCCCGGAGGCCGCGCGGTCTCGAGGACCACCGCTCACCTCAACCTGCACGGGGGGAGGTCCGCCGTCCTGCGGGAGCTCCGGCACCGCGCCGGGCCCCGCGCCGGGCTCTCCGTGTTCGGGGACCGGTGGGTGCTGGCCTCCCGCACCGGCAGGCGGGAGGTGTTCGACGACGTCGAGACGCTGGTCGCCGCCCTGGTCGCCCGGGGACTCGTCGACGACCGGGCAGGGCCCGCCGGTGCGCCGCTCGAGCAGCTGCTCGGGGCGCCGGGCGACCCCGGTGCCCCCCGCCCGGGTGCGGAGGAGCTGGTGGCGGCGCTGATCGCCCACGCGGGGTCATCGGGTGGGCGCTCGACCGGCGCGGGCGCCGTCACGCGCGCTCGTGCGGCGTCCCCGGCCGGCCGGGGGGGTGGGCCCGGTCGCGGGACGGGCGGCTGGTCGTGAGCACGCAGGTCCCGGGACGACCAGGAGGCCGGCACGGACGCCGCTCAGCTGCGCGAGCTGCACCGACGCCGACGACGCCGCCCTGGCCCGGCTGGGGGAGCTGACCGAGCGGTACTGCGTGGTGGCCCAGACGCTGGCCCGGCCGCCGCACCTCACCGTCCGCCGCGCCGGGTGACGTAGCGCGGCGGGGCGTCGCCTGCTCCGACGAGCGGTGCGCGCACCGCGCCGGCGGCGGCCGGCAGTTCCTCTCCGGTCGCTCGTGCTCTGCCCACAGGTGTGGGCAGAGCACGACTGGTCCGGACCCCACCCGTCGGACGGCTGCTCCGCGGAGCACTCGTCCTCAGGGCGGGACCGACGACAGTGGGCCCCTGGGACAGCCCCTGGCGCAGTCGTACCGGGTCGCGGTGACGGCGTGGTGACGCAACCGTGACGGCCGCCGGGGAGCGTTCGACCCCGCCGACCATCGGGTCGGTGCACCCGGGCCGGCGCCCCCCGGCACCGCACCACCTCGTGTCCGGAGGTCCCATGCCCGGCCGCCGCGCCGCCGACCTCGACCTGACGCCCCCCGCCCCGGTGTCGGCCTCCCCGTCGGCGTGGGAGGACGAGGTCCTCTACTTCCTGCTCGTCGACCGCTTCTCCGACGGGGAGGAGGACCAGTACCGCGACCTGGCCGGCGACCCGGTCCCCGGAGCGACCCCGCGGTACACGCCGGCCGACGACGGCAGTGCCGTGCGCGACGACGCTGACGCGGCCAGGTGGCGCGCCGCCGGCACCGGGTGGGTGGGCGGCACGCTGGACGGCGTCCGCAGCAAGCTCGGGTACCTCCGGCGGATGGGGGTGACCGCGCTGTGGATCAGTCCGGTCCTCAAGCAGGCCTTGACGCCGCCCGGGGCGACGGCGAACTACCACGGCTACGCCACCCAGGACTTCCTGACCGTCGAGCCGCGCTTCGGGACGGACGAGGGGGTCCGCGACCTGGTCCGCGCCGCGCACGACGCCGGACTGCGCGTGCTCCTCGACGTGGTGCTCAACCACGCCGGCGACGTCTTCGCCTACGACCTGTCCGACCCGGCGCGCTACCCGTCGACCGATCCGGACGACCCGCCCGGGACCGTGGTGCCGCGCTGGGACGGCCGCCCCTACCCCGTGCAGGGGTGGCGGGACGGCGCCGGCGGGACCCGGCCGTTCAGCCCGCAGGAGGCGGCGGCGCTGTGGCCCGACGGCGCGGTGTTCCCCGAGGAACTCCACCCGCCGGAGACCTGGTCGCGCCTCGGCCAGATCTCGAACTGGGACCACGACCCCGAGTACCGCGAGGGTGACTTCTCCGGGCTCAAGGACATCACCCAGGCCGGCGGCCCGCCAGACCAGTACACGGCACCACCGGCACTGGCCGCGCTGACACGGGCCTACTGCTGGTGGATCGCCTACGCCGACCTCGACGGGTTCCGCGTGGACACCGTCAAGCACATGGACGTCGGCGCGACGCGCTGGTTCACCTCCGCGGTGCACGAGTTCGCCGAGTCGATCGGGAAGGACCGCTTCCTCCTCGTCGGGGAGATCACCGGCAGCCGGGGGTTCGCCGTGGAGACGATGGAGAGCACCGGCCTGGACGCCGCACTCGGCCTGGCCGACCTGCAGGGCAAGCTCGAGGACGCGGGCACGGGGGCCGGTGCCCCCGCCGCCTACTTCGACCTGTTCCGCAACAGCGAGCTGATCGGCAAGGGCAGCCACACCTGGCTGCGCAACACGGTGGTCACCTCCTACGACGACCACGACCAGGTCCGCAAGGGCAACGCGAAGGCACGGCTCTGCGCGGATCCGCAGAAGGGCCGGCTCGCGCTGTCCGTGCTGGCGGTGAACGTCCTCACCCTCGGCATCCCGTGCGTCTACTACGGCAGCGAGCAGCTGCTCGACGGCCGGGGCGACGGTCGGGACGCTCCCGACCGGTACATCCGGGAGGCGATGTTCGGCGGGGAGTTCGGCGCCTTCCGGAGCCGCGACCGGCACGTCTTCGACGAGGACCAGCCTCTCTACCGCGAGCTCGCCGCGCTCCTGCGGGTCCGCCGCGAGGAGCCCGCGCTGCGGCGCGGCCGCCAGTACCTCCGGGAGATCTCCGGCAACGGGACGGACTTCGGCCTCCCGACGGGCTTCGGCGGTCCGGTCCTAAGCGTGGTGGCCTGGTCCCGGCTGCTGGGGGAGCGCGAGGTGCTCTGTGCCGTCAACACCGACGCCGCCGGCGCCCGGACGGCGTGGGTGACCGTTGACGCGGGCCTGCACCCCGCCGGCTCCACGCTCCGCCGCCGCCACGGCAGCGACCCGGGGGTCCCGGCCGTCCTCGACGTGGTGTCCACGGCCGGGCGCAGCGCCGTCCGGCTCACCCTGCCGCCCGCGGCAGTGGCCGTCTTCCGGTGATCGTCCCGCACCCAGGAGGTACCCATGACCCGACTCGTCCGCACCGACGAGGGCAACGCCTACGACCACCTGGGTCTGCGTCTCCGCATGCGCCTCACCGGCGGGGACACCGCGGGCCATCTGGCGGTGATCGAGCACGTCGGGCGCCGGGGAGCGGCCACGCCCCTGCACCGGCACAGCCGGGAGGGTGAGACGTTCGTCGTGCTCGACGGGGAGCTCGACGGCTGGTCGGACGGCGACCACACCGTCGTCGCGGCCGGGGACACGCTGCACCTGCCGGCAGGCAGCGAGCACGCTTACCGCGTCCGCAGCACCACTGCGCGGTTCCTCCTGCTCGTCACGCCGGCCGGGTTCGAGCAGTTCTTCGTCGCCGACGGCACGCCGAGCGACCCCGCCGCCGAGTTGCCGCCCGTGCCCGGCCCCCCGCCCGCCCAAGCGGTCGAGCGGCTCGGGCAGGTCCTCGACGGCTACGGCGTGGCGATCACCGGCCCGCCGCCTGCTTGACCGTCGGGCCCGCTCCGGGACGTCGACCGGGCAGCGCAGCCGGCGGCGGTGGCTGACCAGCCGGTCACTGGGGCGCGGCCGCATCCGTTCCCGACCCGGACGCCGATCGAGCCCGACGTCGTCGGGCCGGTCGGCGCGGTGCCGCCCCGACGTCGCCGTGCCACCTGCTCGCAGTGCAGCGCAGTGCAGCCGTGCGGATCGTCCGGACCCCCGTCGTCCGGCGTGCGATCTCGGCCGGCGCGGTGACACGACGGTGACGGCGGCGTGACGGAGCACCTCCTAGCGTCGCCGCGCCGGCCAGCCGGTGGGAGCCCCGGACGGTGTGAGGAGGTCGGGAGGATGGACGTCGAGGTCGCCGCCTTCGACCTGATGGACCTCGCCCGACCCGGCGAGCGCTCCTCCCCGGACGAGGAGCCGTACCCCGAGGCCGAGTACGAGAGGGCCGGCCTGGCCGCGGACCGGCTGGACCGGATGGACGCCGACGTCGTCGGTCTCCCGGAGGTCCTCCACGAGGAGGCGCTCCGCGACGTGTGCACCGGTCGCTACCAGAACCCGGACCACGTCCTGGTGCGCCAGGGGTTCCACGACCGAGACCCCCAGCGCATCGGGGAGGTCGTCGACCTCCGGTCCTCCGACGACCACCTGGTGGACGGTCAGCTCAGCGACGACCGTCACGATCGGGTCGTGTCCGACCACGGGCAGCTCGTCGCGGAGATCCGCCTGCGCTGATGCGCGGGGGAGTCGGGGCAGGCGATGTGCACATGGCGTCCGTTCCCGTACCGCCGTGTCGGGTCGAGGATCCACGCGCTCCTGTCCTCAGGACCAACGCCTCTGGGTCACAGCCGCGTCGCCGTCATCACATTGACGTCACGCGTGCCGATCCGTCGCTCTCCCGTCACTCACCGGTGACGTCGTCACCGTCAGCACACGTAGGAGGTCGTCGAGGTGTCCTCTCCCCGGGTCAAGTGGTGGGAGAAGTCGGCGTCGTCCTCACCCGTGGCCTTCATCTCCCACGCCAGTGCCGATGCGGCCCAGGCAGCGGAGATCGTCCGGGTGCTCGAAGCGGCGCAGCTTCGGTGCTGGGTCGCGCCCCGGGACATCCCGGCCGGCAGCGAGTGGGCCCCTGCGATCATCGACGGGATCCGGCGGAGTCGGCTCCTCGTCGTCGTCTTCTCCGTCCGCTCCTGCGCGTCGCAGGAGGTGTACCGCGAGGTCGAGCTCGCGTCCCGGGAGCGGAAGCCGATGCTGACCGTGCGCATCGACCGGACGGCGACGCTGACCGGGCCCCTCGAGTTCTTCCTCTCCTCGATCCAGTGGCTCGAGGCCACGGCACGCCCGCTGCGACCCCAGCTCGGTCGGCTCCCGAGCACGGTGGCGGGACTGCTCGACATCCCGGTGGCCCCGGCCCCTGCCCCGGACGCGGTTCCCGTTCCCGGCGTCGAACCGGACGAGTCGATCCGGTCCGTGTCCCTGGACGACCTGACGAGGAGGGGCCCGACCTTCCGCCCCTGGGCGCACTGACCTCGGCCCCGACGACCGGCGAACCTGCGGAGCAGCTCATGACCGATTCCCGACCCGGCGCGGAGTTCTTCGGCCGCGCCGCGCGCGCACAGTCCTCGTCGCGGAACACCACGCCCCCTGCGGGGACGGGGCCGCAGTTCGGCCCACCGTCGGGCGCTCACACCTCCGGCGCCGCCACCGCGCCCCCTCGCACAGCGGCACCTCCCACCACGGCGTCTCCCTCCGCGTCGGGCGGGTACACGGCTGGCTCGGTCGCCACCTCGGGGTCGGGCGGCGGGAGCCAGGGACGACCGCCGTCCGCCACGACCGCGTCGCCGCCGCTCGCGGAAGGCGTGATGGCCCGCGCCAAGGTGGACGACCCGCGGGCGTTGGAGATCCTCTTCGCGCAGTTCGTCCCACCCGGGGAGCAGATCGTCGAGACGCGCTACATGGGCGTCATGGGCATGTGGGGGATCGGGACCCACAGCTTCGCCGCGGTCACGACCGAGCGCGTCGCCTCGCTGACGGTCGGGCTCTTCGGTGCCGTGACCTACCGGGACGGCTCGCTGGAGTACATCAACAGCTCCGTGATCTTCCAGCCGTCACGGCTGAAGCTGTATCTGCCTGCTGCGGCGTGGGTCCTGGTCACCTTCGCCGCTGCGCTCTACTACACGCTCGAACTGGACGGATCGGTGATCGTCCCGTTGCTGGTCCTGCCGATCGCACTGCTCCTCGTGCCGGTCGTGGTGAAGCTGACCTACCGGTTCGTGAAGAGCGGCCTGGCGATCTGGATCCGGGAGGGGCTGTGCGTGTTGATCTTCATCGACCGCAGGCGCATCACTCTGGCCAACCGCCTGTACCGCCTCTGCAGCGAGCTGAGAGATGAGCGCATCCGCGAGATCGGCCACCCGTGACGGTGGCCGGGCACGCGCCCGGGCTGTGGCGAACCCCCACCTGGTCCCGCTCTACGCCCTGGTCCTGGCCTTCCTGCTCGGCGCGGGCACCAGCGCGCTGGTCGACCGGCCCCCGAGGCTGGCGGTGACCGCGCCCCCGGCTGCGGCGCCGACCTCCGCGGTCGCGCGGTCGTCGTTCACGGCGGCCACCGACGGCAGACCCACCTTCTCGGTCACGGCGGCGGACCCGGCCGTGCGGGATCACGTGCTCTGGACGGTACTGGAGACGGTCCCGGGGGACCTGCGCACCTTCGCGCCGGTGCGCCCGCCCACGTCGCTCTCGCCGGCCCGCGTCCAGTCGGTCGACGAGCCGCTCGTCGACCGCTTGCTCTGCATCACCGTCCCGGACGGGTGGGAGGTGACGGTCCCGCCGGGCGCGGCGGACCTGGTGGCTGCCGCCACGGGACTGGCTCCGGGGCGGACGGCGTGCCAGGGCGGTTGGTCCGATCCCCGTGCCGTGCCCGCGACGTTGACCTTCCTCACGGGGAGGAGCGGATGACCTCTCCCTCGGGCCGTCCGCCGGCCAGCGTCGTCCTCCCCGCTGCCACCGTGGTCGCGACCGTGGTCGGCGGAGCGGCAGGCGTCACCGTCGTCCATCCGGAGTGGCTGCCCACGGCGCCGATCCTGCTGGGTGGCCTGGGGCTCATCGCGGTGGCGGGCATCCTCCTGATCCACGCGGAACTGGTGCACCAGCCCGCGGCCGTGGTCCGTGCGCGGTTCGCAGACGGCGACGTGCAGCAGACGGGCGCCTTGGCTCCTGACGATCCGGCAGGGGAGCCGCCCGCCGAGGCGCACCCGCCCGCGGAGCGCTCAGCTGCAGGCTCCCCTGACGCGGAGCCCCGTGCGCCGGATGACGAGCGGGCACACCTGGCGCTCCCGGTGCCCAGCGTCCAGTGGTGGGGGCGCGGCAGCCCCTCCGCGCAGGCACCCGGCGCCGCTCCGGCCTCCGAGCCCGCCCCGCCGCCCGATCTGGAGACGTACGTGCAGACGTCGATCATCGCGCAGTGCCCGCGCTGCGGGAGCTTCCAGCTCGACGTGCAGGCCGTTCCGCCCGGATACGGGTTCCAGTGCCGGACCTGTGGGGTCGGCTGGGACTGGCGACCGGACCAGCCGTGGCCGGCAGGCCGGGTGGACCCTCGTCGGTCCCCGGCCGGGATGCGGACCGGTGCACCCGGCACCGCTGGAACATGACCGGAGGACACCGATGTACGACCAGACGTTCTCGCGGCAGAACCCGGGCTGCATCGTCGTGCTGCTCGACCGGTCCGAGTCGATGGGCGCGCAGTGGCGGAACTCCGGCATGACGCTCGCCGACGGTGCGGCCAGGGCGATCAACCGCCTGCTGCTCGACCTGTGCATCAAGTCGACCAAGGAGGTCGGCGGGGCCGTCCGCGACTACTTCCACGTCCTCGTGCTCGGCTACGGGGCATCACCGGTGGCCGGCGGGGAGGGCGTCGAGTCCGCGTTCGGAGGCACGCTGACCGGCCGGGGCATCGTCCCGCTGTCCGATCTGGCGAACGCGCCGCTCGCGATCCTCGAGGAGCCGTCGGTGGACACCATGGCCGCGGTCACCAGGGTGCCGATCTGGGTGGAGCCGGTGTTCGGTTACCGGACTCCGATGTGCGAGGCGATCGCGGTCGCCGGGGAACACGTCTTCGAGTGGGTCGAGGCCCACCCGGACTCGTTCCCCCCCATCGTCATCAACATCACCGACGGCCTGGTCACCGACAGCCCCTACGACGGAGCCGACCTCACCGAGTGGGCCGAGCGGCTGACCACGGTCGAGACGGTCGACGGACCCACCCTGCTGTTCAACGTGTTCCTGTCCTCCGAGGGGGACCCGGCCTTCTTCCCGACGAGCGGACACGCCTTCCCCGACCCGGGGCCGCAGCTGTTCGAGATGAGCAGCGTCCTGCCGGCGCCCATGGTCCGCCACGCGAAGGCTGCCGGGGTACCGGTCCAGTCCGGTGCCCGGGCGATGTGCTTCAACGCCGATCTGGAGGCACTGGTGAAGTTCCTCGAGATCGGGACCCGTGCCGCCGAGATCCCGGGACGCTGAGGGCCGGCCGTGTTGAGCGCCCGGGTGGTGACCTTCTGGATGGAGAAGGACGGCAGTGCTCCCCACGAGTGGGAGGACGGCGCCGCCGTAGACCCCGGCGACGCACGCTCCGGCCGCGATCCCCGGTTCGTGGTCGCCGACGGTGCCACCGAGGCCTACGACTCCGTCCGGTGGGTCGAGCACCTCGTCACCGCGTTCGTCGACCGTGACGGGGCCGCTCCGGAGCTGGCCCCCGCGGACATGCTGCGCTGGTTCGCGACTGTCCAGCAGGCCTGGGTCGCAGCCGCCCCGCCCGCGTTCGCCAGCATCTTCGAGGAGCGCAAGTTCGCCCAGGGGTCGTTCGCCACCCTGCTCGGTTGCGAGCTCGGGGACCTCGACGGGCCCGCACCCTCGTGGAAGGCCGTCGCGCTCGGCGACGCCGTCCTCTTCCACGTCCGCCGGCGCCGCCTCCTCGTCCAGTTCCCGCCCCTCGGTGCCGGTGACTTCGGGCTCGATCCCGATGGTGTCCACACCGATCCGGCCGCCCTCCCGGTGATGACGGAGCGGCTCAGGTTCGCCGAGCACCAGCTCGAGGCGGGCGACCACCTCTTCCTCGTCACCGACGCGCTCGCCGAGTGGATCGTCCGCGCCCGTGGGCACGAGGGGGACGACCGCGTCTGGGGCTTCCTGTCCCGCATCGGGCACCCCGACACCTTCGCCCGGTTCGTCGCCGACAGCAGGGCGGCCCGCGACATGAGGAACGACGACGTGACCCTGATGAGGGTGCTCGTCGCCGACTCCGCCCCGGATCACGTGATGGTGTGCCTGTGATCGACTACCCCAGCGCCGACGACTACGTGCGGGCCGTCCAGCACCCCGACTCCTCCTTCGCCGACGAGGACCTGCAGGAGGCCCGGTTCGCCGTCCACCCGTTGCTCGGCGTGCCGATGCCCGCCTCGGGGAGCACCGCGGTCGTCTTCAAGGCCCAGGTGTCCGGCGAGGACCAGGCGCTGCGCTTCTTCATCCGGGAGGACGCATCGAGCAAGGGGCGGTACACGGCGCTCGGGCGGCACCTCCAGGACGCCGGACTCGGGCCCGACGTCGCGACGGCGCAGTGGGTGGACCGGGCCATCCGGATCCGCGAGCAGTGGTACCCGATGATCCGGATGCAGTGGGTGGAGGGCCGCACCCTCGACCGGTACGCCGACCACCTCGTCCAGACCAGCAACCTCTCGGCCATCGCAGCGCTCGCCGCGCTGTGGCGCGACCTCGTCGGGCGGATGCAGACGGCGTGGTTCGCGCACGGCGACCTCCAGCACGGCAACGTCCTCGTCGACGAACTCGGGACCCTGCGGCTGGTCGACTTCGACTGCGCGTGGATCCCCTCGTTCGAGGGCAAGAAGCCGCCCCAGGAGAGCGGTCACCGCAACTACCAGCGGACGCGGGACCAGTGGGGACCGTGGATGGACACGTTCCCCGCCCTGGTCATCTACCTGTCGCTGCTGGCGCTCTCGCGCAGCCCACGGCCCTGGGAGCTCTACAACGAGGACAACCTGATCTTCAGCCGGGAGGACTTCGCCGCCCCGTTCGACACCGCCGCCTGGAGGCAGCTCGCCGCCCTCGAGGACCCCGAGGTGGACCGCGTCGCGGAACGGCTGCGCGCGTGCTGCGACCCCGCCTGGAGGTCCGAGACGGATCTCGAGTCCGTCCTGTCCGGCCGTCGGCGGATCGTGGTCGCCGAGCACGACTGGGTGGCGAAGGCCGCGGCGCGGCGCGCCCAGCGCAACGGCTCACCGTCGGCTCCACCCGACGCGGAGCCCGTGGACACCCGACCTGCCCCCAGCGTGCTGCCACCCCCTCCGCCGAAGGAGGTGCCCCACGCGGTCCCGCCCCGCCCCGCGGACACGACCGAGCACGTCCCGGCGGCACCGGCCGCTCGTGAGGTCGGGCCTGCAGGGGCGCCGCTCCCCGACCCCGGTGTGCACTCGGGAGACCGCACCCGACGTGGTGCTCGCGGCGCCAGGGCCTGGCGCGAGGCTCCGCCACCACGCCGACTCGCGGGTGCCGGAGCACCTCCCGGCCTGCTGGTCGGCGCGGTCGTCCTCCTGCTCGCTCTCACCGCCGTGGTGACGACCGTGCTCCTGGTCGGCTCGTCCGGCACCGCCATCGTCCGGGCCGAGCCCGCTCCCTCACCCGGTCCCGGCCCCTTCACGCCGCCTCCCGACAGCGCCGACCCGGGACAGCCCCCGGTGCTGCCGCCGCGGGGAACCGTGTCCGGGAACACCCCGGGCATCTACGGCGGTACCGGGAGCAACGCCTGCGATCCCGTGGCGATGGCGACGTATCTCGAGACCCACCCCGGTCCGGGACGCGCGTGGGCGAGGGCCCAGGGGATCGAACCCGGCGAGATCCGTACCTACCTCGAGCGGCTCACGCCCGTGACCCTCCGTACCGACACTGCCGTCACGAACCACGACTACCGGGACGGCCGTGCCGTTCCCGTCCAGTCCATCCTGCAGGCCGGGACGGCCGTGCTCGTCGACGAGCGCGGGGCACCGCAGGTGAGGTGCGCCTGCGGCAACCCCCTGGGACCGCCGGACGGCCAGCCCGCATCCAGCTACGAGGCAGGCGAGGCACCGTGGCCGGGCTTCGCGCCCGACCGCGTGACGGTGATCGAACCGGCACCGGCGCCCGTCGTGGAGTTCGTCCTCGTGGTGCAGGACGGCGACCAAGTCCCGGACGACGACGCGGTGGTCGTCCGGCCCCGGGCGACGCTGGGTGAGCAGGACCATCCCGCCTCACCGGCCCAGACCGAGGCGGCCAAGGACCTGTCGGTGGAGGGCACGTCCGGTCCGTCGTCGACCCCTCCTGCGGGGGGATCGAGCACCGGACCGACGACCACGGCGCCGACGCCCACCGGGCCGACGACCGCTCCGGCTCACCCGACCGGCACCGGCCCGACCTCCGGGAGCACCCCGAGCGCCTCCCCCTCCGGGCAGACCTCGGGATCGTCGGTCAGCACCCCGCCCGGTCCCTCCTCGCTGCCACCCACGACGACGGCGCCGGGGACCCAGCCGCCGTCGGACCGGACGACCACGCCGGCACCCCCGCCGCCGACGACCGACCAGACGGCCCCGCCGCCTGCGAACACGACCACGCAGGCACCTCCGCCGTCGTCCACGGCGTCGCCCCCGCCACCCACGACGTCGCCCCCGCCACCCACGACGTCGGTACCCGCCCCGCCGACCAGCGAGGCGCCCGCCCCGCCGACCACGCAGGCGCCGGAGGTGCCCACCACGGCTCCGCCGACCACGGAGGCACCGGAGCCGCCGTCGACTGCGCCGACGACGCAGGCCACCCAGGATCCGACCGACCAGGCCACCACAGCGACCGCTACGACGCAGGTGAACGAGGCGTCCACCCCACCGACGGGGTGACGTGCAGACCTGCTGGGGATCGACCGAGTCGCCGTGACGGGCCGGGCTCGTCCGCGCCCACGGACACCCCCACCGTGCACTCTCCGGACCTGCAGTCGGGCGCCCGACGACGATGAGCGGGACAGCGCCGTCGTCGGTTCCGTGCTGGCCCCGGTGCTCCTCGTGGTGTGCTGACGGTGCTCCCGGTGGTCGGGCCGGTCGGCGCGGTGCCGCCCCGTCGTCGCCGTGCCTCCTGATCAAGGGCGCGGCGGGCACCGCACGGGTCGCCCGGACCATCGCCGTCCGCGGACAGGTGCGGGTGTCGTCGCGGTGGGTGTCTCGTCCGCCCACGGGGGCGGGGCGCGGAGTCATCCGATGGGGTGGACGGCGCACGTGGTCGCGCGCGGTATCCACAGATCGGCTGACGGTGGTCCCGCGGAGCGCTCCCGCCCCCCTACAGTCCCGTCGTCCCGAACGGGGTCGGGCGGTGAGACGGGGGTGCGGTGCCGACTGGAACGAGCGCGCTCGACGTCGTCGACGGCGAGGTGCGCGAGCTCATCCGGCGCCGCGGGCTCGACCCGTTCACCGACCCCGCGCCGGTGCGCGTGCTGGTCCGCGACGTGGTCGCCGACTACTCCGAGCGGTCGCTGACCGGTGCGCTGCCGCCGCTCGGCGACGCCGACGCGGTCGTGCGCGACGTGCTCGACCGGGTGGCCGGCTTCGGCCCGCTGCAGCGGCACCTCGACGACCCCGAGGTCGAGGAGGTCTGCATCAAAGAGCGGCTAGCACACGGGCTGAGGTCTCGGCGGGGCGGACCACCTACTTCTTACGACCTCGTGCATGGTTAGCCTGACGACTTGACCGTGCTGTGTGCAGGACGGGCTGGGTTGTGGTGTGTCGAGCACTCTCCCTGTGCCGCCGCTGTCGCCGATCGCCGGGTGACCGGACTGTCCCCAAAGGTCCTGGCCGAGCTGGTCGCCGAAGTGGGACCGCGCTGGCAGTCGCGCCGGGACGCACGCCTGGCCAATCGGCCGCGCCGGCGGGTGGTCGGAGCCGGTGCCCGGCACCGGCAGGTGTTCGTTGACCGGCTGCTGGCCACCCTGGTGCATCTGCGCCACGGGGTCACCCACGACGTGCTGGCCTGCTGGTTCGGTATGTCCCGCTCAACGATCACCCGCGCGGTTGGGGAGGTGCGCCCTCGGCCTGGGCGTCCGAGGGTCCCTTGCGGCCGCCCTCCTTCGCCTCCCAATGGCCACAGTGCACGCAGTGACGAAGGACTACATAAATTTGCTGCGGGAGTTGCAGGCCGGTCCGAGGTCGAGCCGGGGTAGTGGTCAGCAAGGCCGACCAGCAGCGTGGTCGGGGCCGGATCTGCTGCAGGGGCTGCCCGTAGAGCCCGTAACTTCCACGGTGAGGTCTCCGTACACGCGCTGATCTGCGGTCAGTCGCGGCAGGTGAAGTGGAGGAGCCGGCGACGGCCACGCGCCGTGGCATGCATCATGCTGCCGGCATGCTCGACGAGCAGGAGCTCGGGGACATCGCTGGCCGGTTGACTGCCCTCGACGGTGTGGTCGGCGTCCTGCTCGGCGGCAGCCGGGCTCGCGGTACCCATACCCCCGCCTCCGACGTCGATCTGGGGGTCTACTACCGGCCTCCGCTGGACGTCGGTGGGCTGGGCGCCCTCGCGCGCGAGGTGGCCGGCCCGCAGGCAGCGGTGACCCGGCCCGGCGAGTGGGGACCGTGGGTCGATGGCGGCGCCTGGCTGCACATCGGGGACACCCCCGTCGATTGGATCTACCGGGACGTCGACCGCGTCCGCAGGTCCTGGGAGGGCGCGAGCAGCGGGCACTTCGCGCTGCATGCCCAGATCGGGCACCCGCTGGGCTGGCCCGAGTTTGCCTACGCCGGTGAGATCGCACTGGGTCTGGTCCTGGCTGACCCCTCCGGTGAGCTCACCGGTCTGCACCACGCCGCCGGCCGCTACCCGCCGGCCCTGGCCACGACGGTGGTGACCAAGACGCTGTGGGAGGCGTCCTTCTCGGTGGAGATCGCCCGCAAGGCCGTTGGCCGCGAGGACACCGCCTACGTGGCCGGGTGCATCTTCCGCGCCGTCGGCCTGTGCGCACACGCCATCCACGCCCGGGCCGGACGGTGGTTGATCAACGAGAAGGGCGCCGTCGCCGCGGCCGGCCGGCTGCCCACCGCGCCCGAGCGGTTCCCGCACCGGGCCGCGGCCATCCTCGGCGAGCTGGGAACTACCGCTCCGCGGCTGTCCGCGGCGCTGGACTGCGCCGGGGACCTGGTCGCCGAGACCTGCGCGTCCTGCTCGGAGGATCGGGTGTAGGCGTGGGCACTGCCACTTCCTAGCCTGCGTGCCCAGTCGTTCAGGCAAGCGCTGAAAGTCCGGCATGTCAGGCTCCGCTCGTGCCCTCGTCGTTGCGGCTGCACGCAGGGCGTTCCGCCGCGCTGCCAGGCCGCCGCGGCCCGGGTGAGTCTGCCGCGCGACTACCGCTACCAGCTTCAGCGTCGGCCTCACGCCGGGTTGACGGTCTCCGCCGAGGCCGCCTACCCGTCGTAGACGACAGGCCGGTTGCGCTCCTCGGTGGCCAGGACAGCCAGCCGCTCCCCTCGGCGCCGTACGCGTCGTCGTGGGGGCCAGTGCGGTTCGTTTCCCACCCTCGTGGTCGCACTCCTTCTGGGGTTCGGATCGTTTCTGTAACTCCGCCGTTGATGATCTCTAGCTGGAGCGGCGTCCGCTGAGCGGTAACTCATCGCCCAACGGCAGATCCGCACCCTGACTGTGCATCCGCTTCTGCATGGTCAGGGACTTCTGGTGGACCTCCTCGCGCAACGCGATCAACCGAGCACGCTCGTCGCTGAGGCAGAACATCCCGAGCAGGAAGCCAGCCCCCAGGAGGACAACAGCCGCGATCATGATGAGAAGAAGAGTGAACACCTGTTGCAGCCCCCGCGTCGATAGTTCGGGTCCATGTCAGTCGAGGGGCATCCCTCGAAGCCCGTGGTCAGCTTTCCAGCAATCCCCGTTGATCACCTACCGGTGATCCCGTTACCTGCCAGTGCGCTGACTCGGCTCGGCCAGCGGGTCGTCGATGCACGGCCACGGGCGCTGGGAAGCGCCGAGACGTGTCCTGTCGATCATGAATGGAGTAGCAAGACGTAGCGAGGTGGGAGTCGCTGACCATGACAGCGTGTGAGGTCGATCACCCCGGGTAGGGGAATTAGCAGGGTGTGCGTGAAATATGAGCTCTTCACGTCGCCCAGGCCTGACGGTCCAGAAGGGTGGCCGTCGGGCCGCCTACTTGTGGCCCCCCGCAGCTACCGGGCGGCGGTGTCGCCGGCGTCGATCAGCCGCAGGGCCAGGTCGCGCAGTTCGACGTTGGCCTCCCGGGAGGCCCGGGTCAAGAGCGCGAAGGCATGCTCGGCGGTCATCTGAAACCGCTCCATGAGGATGCCCCGGGCCTGGTCGATGGAGTTACGCGTCACCATCATGAAGCTACCGCTCGTTGCTGCAGCCCGTGGTCCACCGCATCCGAGGTAGTACAAGTCACTTCTACGGAGTCCCGCTACATCGCCGTGATCCATAGCAGCAGGGGTGCAGAAGTCCGGTTGGGAAGCGGCCGCCAATGCGGGGCCGGTTCAGCCGAGCGGGCTGACGAGCACCAGGACAGCAGACCGGGTTCGTCGGCGCAGGAGAGCCTGTGTTCGCCGCCGTCTGCTCTCCAAGCTCCGCTAACCCGGATCTTTCACGACCATGACCGCCTTGGTGATCGTCGGGGTTCTCGTCCCGCGTGGGCCTGAGGCTGGCATTTGGGTGTGACGGTTCGCCCGCGGTCGCTCGGGGTGGGCGCCGGTTCCACGAGCCGGCCTGTTCTGAGTCGTCGGGGCGAGGAGCCGATGGTCAGCCGGAGGCGACTGGTGGTGGCGCGGTCAGTCGGGTCAGCGCCTCGAGCGCGGCCAGCGCGAGGGCGGTGAACGGCGCGGCCGCGGCCAGGTGCAGCATGCGGCGGCGACCGGTCCGGGCGGCTCGTGCGGGGAGAACAACCGCAGGCGCCGCTTGGGCTTCCAGCGTTGGGCCCGCTGGTATCCGTCGCGCTCGGTCGGGGGAGGGTCTGTAGCCAGGCGGTCAGCTCGCAGGCCAGCGCGACGATTGCGCACCAGATGTGGTTCTGGGCGAAGTCGTGCAGCGGCAGATTGGCCAGCCCGGTGTCCTTCGCGCAGCGAATGCGGTCCTCGCTGCGTGCCCGGCGGCGGTGCCGCAGCTCCAGATCGGCCAGCTGCCCCGGGTGGTGTTGGTGACGAACGCGGTCACGCGCAGCCCGTCGATGTCGGTGATCCGCAGCTGCGCGCCGGGGTGCGGACGTTTTTTCCGGACGATCAGCCGCATCCCCGGCGGCCAGCCGGTGTGGTCGCATCTGAAGTGGTCGCTGGCCAACCGGACCAAGCACACTACCGCCGAGCTGACCGGGCTGGTGCAGATCGGGCTGAAGCGGATGCAGGACCGCCCCGGACCCCTGGCCAGCCTTTTCGCCAGCAACGGGCTCGACCTCGGACTCTTCCTGCAATCCCCGCCGTTAATGATCCTTTCGGACCTCAGGAATCCGCAACGTCGCAGGTCAGGAGTGCTTTTCGTCATCTGACACCCCACCCTAGCGCCACTCGCGCGAGAAAAGCGGGCTGGAGTACCGGTCCAAGCCGAGCAGTAGCGATAGGCTCCGGCGACGTTCCGACCACCTGGCACGGGATGCCATCGAAGTGATGTGAGGCCCAAGGTGGGGAATCCTTTAAGAACCAATCCGTCTGCGGACGGTATTTCAGGTCATTCCGGCTCCCAGCCGGAGCTGAAGCGAACACTCGGGTCTTTTCAGGTGTTCGCGATTTCGTTCGCGTTCATCTCAGTGGCAGTCGGGGTCTTCGCCACGTACGACGAGCTACTTACGACCGCGGGACCGGTCGGAATCTGGCTCTGGGTCATCGCGGCCGTTGGGCAGACCTTAGTCGCGCTCGTGGTCGCCCAGTTCGCGGCCCGCATCGCGCTCAGCGGGTCCTCGTACCAGTGGGCCTCGCGGCTGGCCAACCCGAAGGTCGGCTGGTTGTTCGGGTGGCTTACGTTCTGGTATCTCGCGATCGCGGTGGTAGCGATGGACAGCGCGCTGGCGAGTCAAGCGTTCATGCCACTAGTAGGGATGCAGGAGAACGAGGATACGGCGAGGGTCATCACGGTGGTGATCCTGGTTGTTCAGGCCACACTGGTGATCGCCTCGACGCGACTGCTCGGCATGATCACCTCCGCTGCTGTGGCCGTTGAGATCAGCATCGTGGCGGTCTTGGTGATCGCGCTGGCGGCGGTCGTGGTGTTCACGGGTAGCGGAAACATCGAGAATGTGACCTCGCAGGGGATCAACGCGGGTGCCAGCGGCTACTTCGCGATCGGCGGCGGGTTGATGGCGGGAATGCTCATGGGACTGACCACGCTTGTCGGCTTCGACTCCGCAGCAAACCTGGCCGAAGAAGCCAAGGATCCGTTTCGGAGTGTCCCCCGCGCGATTGTGTCCTCAGTGGTCGCCGCAGGAGTGGCGGGGCTGTTGTTCCTGATCGCGCTCACCGTCGCGATCAAGGATATCCCGGCGGTAAGCAGGAGTGGCTCGCCGGTCGCCGCGATCATCCGCTCTCAGCTGGGACCGGTCATGGAGCGATTACTGCTGGTCGGCATCACCTTTGCGATCTTCGGTGCCGGAATGGTAGTGATGGCCGCGTGCTCGCGGCAAGCGTTCGCCATGGCGCGGGATGGGCGTTTTCCGGCATGCAGATTGATGCGACGGGTCAGCCCTCGAACCCAAACCCCGGTGTTTGCGACGATTCTGATCCTGGGCATTGGGATGGTCCTGATGATCGCTCTGCCCGGTGCAGCATTGCTGCAGCTAATCATCGGTTCAACGATCCTGCCTGCGCTCATTTATGGCTCGATCGTGGTCCTCTACCTTGTGGTGCGCAAACGGCTCGAGCGCAAGGAGGGCGGATTCAACCTGGGACGCTTTGAACTGCCGGTCTCCGTCGCAGCGCTGATCTGGGTGGCATGTGCGCTGTTCGTACTCGTCACACCCGGCGATGCTTTCGTTCCCAACCTGATCGTTGTGGGCCTCATCTTGGCTGGCGGCATCTACTTCGCCAAGATGATGATCTTCAACCGCGAAGCGCTCGACGCCGAACCGGCGGGCAGCGACGCTGTCGAAGGCGCATCGGAGGTGCCAGCTTGACCTCTCCTACGGTGCGCCCCGTCGAGTTGAGTCCGCCGAATGAGCGCCGACCAGGGTGGCGCCCAGGTCCATCACCCTCGGTTGGGCCGCGTCGACCGCGTGGTCGGGAGCATGGTTGCTGTGAGCGTGGCGGGGCGTCGGCGGCCAGGGTGTCGATCAGCCGGGACACCGTCGGGTCCGAGGCCACCAGCCCGAACACCTTCGGCGCCACGCGCAACTGGGCCACCTCGGCCAGACAATCCCCGCCGACGGCCAGCGACACCGCCAGGTCAGCGGCGGTCTTCCCCGGGTAGTACCGGGCCATCTGCTTCCGCCACGGCGCCAACGCCTCGGTCAGCGCGGTCGTGAGCCCGACCGCCTGCGCGGTCCGCAGCAGGACCGTGCTGCCCCATGCGCACGACACTCGACCCAGCGCCGTCCACTGTTGGGGCCGGGTAGGACCCGGTAGTCTTTTCACTAGCAAGCTGCTCCGGTTCCTGCGAAGTTGCGACCCTAGACAAGCCACATCTTCCCAGCTCCGGAGCACCTTCCTATGTCTCGGGCCAAACCATCACGGACCGGCACGAAAGCCCCGGGCTAGCCCAAGGCAAAGAGCCTATGATCAACATTAGTGGTGGCGACCTCGAGCTGTGTGACGGCGAGGTCCTGCTTCTCTTGCGCGACCTGCCCGGCTCGGCGGTGTGCACGCTTCTGCCCGACCTCGGCGACGATGTACTCCGGATCGTCGTCGACCCCACCCAGCCCGACGCCATGGCACACGTGCTGCTCATGCTGCGCGATGAGTGCGACGACCCGATCACCCTGGAACAGCTGGCGAGTCGGTGCCGGCCCGGGCTGAACCAACTGCTACCCCACGCACCAGGCCTCACCAATCCCCAGACGGCAAGGCCCGGCGCTGCTTCAGCCGACAGCATGGGGCCGGGTCAGTTGCCGCCGCTCGCCCGGTAGCAGCCCACCCCAGATGCCGCTGGGCTCGTCGGCGGCCACTGCGTAGGCCAGGCACTGGGCCCGGGCTGGGCACATGCGGCAGCCGACCACAGCGTCCGTGCTTTCACCGCGGGTGGGCCACCAGGCCTCCGGATTGCCGACCGCGCACGGCGCCGGACCGGCCGCGGCGAGCACGTCGACGAGCTCTTTCCAGGCTGCCCGCGCCCGCGGGGAGATCAGGGTCAGCACCGAACCCACATCGGCCACGGCGACGAGTCGACCATCGCGGGCGGATGAGTGCCACTCCGCGAGGGCCAGCAGACTCTGCGTAATGTCCGGTGTCGATGGGGTCGTCAGTCGGCTGTGCCTCGAATCGGTCAGTGTCCGGGCCAAAGGGGTGGTGAGCTGACCGGCCCCAACTCCACCGACCGGGGCAAGGCCGGCAGCAAGTACCACCTGCTCGTCGACGCGCACGGACTACCGCTCAACGTGCTAGTCACCGGCGCCAACCGGCACGACAGCAAGCTCGTCGAGCCGATGTTCGACACGATGCCGGCGATCCGCCGCGGCGGCCGGGGCCACCCGCGGCGCCGGCCGCTGAAGCTGCACGGCGATAAGGGCTATGACAACCGGCGGGTCCGCCGCTACCTGCGCCGCCGCGGGATCTGTCCTGCTCGGATCGCATTGATCGGTACAGTCCACGCCGAAGCGCTCGTGCACGACCGCGGCGATGCGCGGCAGCGTCCAGCACTGATCCGCCCAACCCCACACGGCCGGGCCGACGTCCAGCAGGTCGGTCAGCTCATTCAGTTGGGCGGGGCTGAGCCGGCAGCGGGCCCCGCCGGGGCCCTGGGAGGCCAACGCCGAGCGGCCGCCGCGGCCAGCGCCCGGCGCCACCGATTGGCCGACACCCGGGTCACCCGAAACCGGGCGGCCACCTCCCGGTCGGTGGCGCCCTCCTCGATCCACTCCGCGGCCTCCAGCCGCACCTGCTCCCGCCGGGCGCACTCCTCGGCGGTCAGCCCGCCACCCTGGGCGTACCTCATGGCTCGGGCATAGCGCGCGCCGTGGCGGCTGTCAGCAGGCTACGAACTCCCGCCGTTAATGATCGTTAGACGTGCACGGTGCCGGGCGATCCAGCCGGTGACCGCCCGCAAGACAGGTCCGGGCACGTCCAAGCGGGCACGATGAGGCACGGCGGGCTCCCGGGGAAGACGGGGATCGACCTTTGGCGAGACGATCTTCACCCCGAGAGCCCGCGTCCTCTTGATGAAGCGTGCGGCGACCTGCACCAATGCCAATCAGCCAGTCAAAGCTGGTGAGAAAACCTGAATCCGTGAGAAGACGTCCTCCTACCAAGGTCCTGCGCTCCTTGCGGTCATCTGCTCCCGCTCGGCGTGTCCTCCCCGACAAGTCAGCCGTCCGCTACCGGGAATGGCTCACTGACCGAGAGGCGGTTCTAAGCGACTACTCGGCGCACTAAGCTGCACCGCCCAACTGACGCCTGCGGTTAATGTTCGACTCGCATCTCACCGCCCACGCAACAGGCGCCACAAGTTGACAACCTGCTCGCTAGGCGGAAGTTCCGAGGGGCGGCCGACGAAGGCCTGTGGGCGCGGTCGAATTTCCAAGTCGCCTACAGCACCCGGGACGGTGAAAGGTTGAGTCGGGTTGGCGACCTGTGAAATCGGCACGGTCTGTGGAGCGAGCAGGTCTGCATGTTTGAGCGCTCGTTCAGCTATGCGGGCGACTGGCCCGACCGCCTCTACGCGAGATGTGTCGACGTAGACGGCCTCTGTACCTACTCGTAAGTTAACCTGCTGTTTGATTTTGCCGAACGGGGTGTGCCGGACCGCCGTCGCAGGGATGGTTTGCGTGACCTGCTCGTCCGGAGGTGTTGCAGCCACGTTCCAGTGCTGGTCATAGTTAGGACCTGTCGGTCGGTTCGTATAGGCGCCCTTGGCGAACTGCCGGAGGATGGCCAAAGCATCGCGATTCACATTGAGGTTTTCTCACCAGGATCAGCCGTACGCGGACGGCCAGGGAAGGCATCAATGCCGGTCAGGCGCATGCGCCACCGGAAGTGCCACGTGGCGGGACCCGCGCCGAGCAGCCGTGATTGACGTCGCCAACGGCTGGCCGCAGCCCCGACCAGCGGCGCCGACCGCACCCTTCGAGCTGGTGCGGATTCCTGGTGAGGAAACCTCATCGTCCGCCTCTTGAGCGTGGTTCACCCCTCACGCCCCTACCCGGGGACCCCTCTCCCCTCCCCCTCGGTCTGAACCCCGGAGGGGAGGGCAGCTCGGGGTCGGTCAGGTTCAGAACATTCGGACCCCGCGGCCGTCATCGAGCGCTAACCGCAGCGTGACCGACGCCTGCCGTCAGCGGCGCCGTCATGACCAATTCCCGCCCATTCTTCATCGTGTCGCCCGGGCCACCCGCCCGGCACTGCACCGCGGCAACTTCCCGACCGTCGCCGACCTGATCGTCGCCATCCAGCGCTTCATCGACGCCTGGAATGACCGCTGCGAACCCTTCACCTGGACCAAGGACCCCGACACCGTCATCGCCAAGGCCAAGGCCACCGACCCACGACGTCGCAAGACACAAGCCAGCTCTGTTACGGAGCACTGGCCGAATAGTTAATTAGGAGGACGGCCGGCTGCGACAAGCACATCGCGCTACCAGACGGTCAACCTGGGACCGCCACAGCCGGCTTATGCCCGGAGCAGCGCCAGAAGGGGTCGTCGTGCAGCTGATAGTTTCTCCTTGCTCTACGACGTGCCAGGCGGTAGCTTGCGGATGGGTGCAAATTATGGTATGGAATTCCTCCGAGGGAGCTTCAAATGGACTCTGACTCACCGTCGACACCAGAGTCAGGACAAGGCTCGGCGAGCGCTCCATTGCCGGACATTGACATCATCGATGCATTCGTCCAAGGGAAAGAGAGCTTTGCGATCAAACTGCAGAGGCTTCGGGGGGGTGAACCGGAACTGCATCAGGTTACTCGCATGGAATTGGACGACTTATGGCCATCACTCGACAGGAATGAGCGGGCCTTTGTAGCTTATATGTATCTTTTGTGGTTCCCCCGTGAGCACTCCGGCTGCAACGCGGACATGCCATCGGTTATGGCCAGAATCAGACGGTTGGAAGAGGAGGCTCCGGGCTTACCCACCATCAGCACAGTGGGGCCTTGGATATCCCCGACCACAGCCCTGGACCGCGGCGAGTGGATGAAGGCTAATCTTGATCTACAATTAGATGCAGGATTTGCCAGCCGTCTCTACTACTCCGGCTTTGCCCCCCTTGATCCAGGCGTCTTAAATCAGGCGCAGGTGCCGAACCTCCTATCAATGCAGCCTGGAATCCACGCTCTAGTGGATCTTGACTACGGGATGCTACTTTTCGCTGGGTCTGCCGGGCCGGAGGCGCTGGACCTCGACCTTAGAGAGGCTCTCGCCTACGTGGCCGCCTATCCTCACCTGGCACTCAACCCGACGGACCTCCTGCGCTCGGTAGGTGCGTCACGGGGCAAGCAGGCACTTCACCGCCTATTTGTTCCAAATCTCGCTCAGCCACCCGAGGTAACTATCCGTACTCGCAAGGAACTTTCTGACCTTCTGACGATACTAGGTGAGTGGCTAACGGCTAACCCTGAATTCGAGCTGTGGTTCCGCGGCCAGCCAGGGCAGTATGCGATTCCCGCCTTACCAGCGAACGACGCGGTACTCACGCCGTGGCGATGCAAGGCTCGAGCTTCTCTGGTGCCGAGCTTGTACAGGGGGTATGAGGGTAAAGTCAGTGACCTGGCACAATACGCCGACTTCTGCGCCGAACTAGTGCACGTGACTCATTTTGTAACTCGCCGCCTTGGAATCTCAGATTGGACGCCCACGCCGACGGACGCTCCCGCCTTGCTCGGCCTTGGGCGGGGCGCAGTCGAGTGGGAAAGTGGAAGGTCTGTCGGAGGTGAGACAACAACACGGTATTACTTGCCGTACTACCGAGCCCTCCAAAGATCGTTCTTTCTTCAGCACTATGGGCTACCGTCCAACATACTTGATATCACAGTGGACGTCGATGTCGCTCTCTTCTTCGCACAGCATCGCGTCATTGAAGGTGAGTGGCAGCGGGTTCACAACGAAGAGCATAATGCGGCTCCGGCCATCTACGTATTCCTGCTGCATACCGGGCTGGATCCTTTTGTGCCATCCAAGAGCCTCGCTGAGCACTACGGACTGTTGCGCCCATTACGGCAGAAGTGCGGCATGCTGGGCGGAGCGTCCCTGATGCACCGAAACAAGTACGCGAGGTATGTCTCTTTGGTTGTCAAGCTCGAGCAAGGCATCGACTCTTGCTACTCTCCGGATTACCTCTTCCCTCCTCGAGAGGAGGACCACTTCCTCGACCAACTGCTCAACTACTGCGATGACGAAGGCATCGTCACACTGAGCCCGCTGTAACAAGCCCGATGCGCCATTCCCAGTAGCGGCTCGATCCGTCCGGTGATCATGTGATACGGCCGTGCTTTGATGGAGGGAAACGAGGCGGCGATAATCGCGCCGATGGACCAGGGGCAGAGGCTGACCCGGCGCACCCGCTTGAGCGTTGCGTCTTTAGCCGCGAGTCGCCGCGCTCGAGCGGGCCGCGGATGGCCGCATGCAGCAGGGTGATGGTGCGGGCATCGACGGTCAATCGGCGACCGGCGCAGTGAGGTTTTCTCACCAGGAATCCGGGCCCAGTTGGAGGGTGTGGTTGTCGCCGCTGGTCAGGGCTGTGGGGAGTCGTTGGCGGAGTCAATCACGGCTCCTTGGCGTGTGCTCCTGCCAGGCGGTACTCGGTACTCCGCTGGCACATGCGCCTGACCTGCGGCGATGGCTCTCTGACCTGTCCCCGATCGGCGAATCCTGGTGAGAAAACCTCATTATGCCCTCCGTTCGGCTCAAGTACTGGACAACCGACGGTCCGTGGCCGGTAAGGGTCCTCCCATTGCGCGGAAATTTCGAGCCTTTGTGTGCCTCTCGATCCACGATGCCGTGCTAAAGATCATCAAGGGTTGGCGTTGCGGAAGGATCCGAGGTCGAGCCCGGTACTGGCGAGGAAGCCGGCCAGCAGCCCGGGTCACCCGTTCGGAACCGGAGGCGGGTCGTCCGGTGCCACCACGGCCCCGATCGACCGGAAGAGGCTGTCCGCGGCGTTCGGGTAGTTCCCCTGCGCGTCGAACGCGGCGGGCAGATACGTGACGGCCACCGCGATGGCGATCCCCTCAGAGGGGAGGTACGCCTCCGTCGCGCTAAAGCCCGCCAGCTGCGGGTTTTGCAGGATCCAGGAGCCGGAGCGCACCACGCCGAGACCGAAATTGTACCCCTCGACCTGGGTGAAGCAGACCGGCGCGCAGACCGGGTCCGAATGGCCAAAGCCCAGTAGGTTCGGCGCGGTCACGGCCTCGTAGCTGGACTGCGAGAGCAGCGAGCCGGTGCCGACCGCGACCGCGGTCGTGGCCAGGTCGTCGATCGTCGTCGTTTGGTTGGCTCCGATCGGGGTGCCCCATTGGGTGTTCCAGAACGTCGACTCCTCGTAGAACGAGGTCGTCGGCGAGATACCGAGTGCTGCCCGGCGCTCGGAGCTGTAGGTGTGCAGGACCGGGCTGGGGATGTCCGAGGTTACGGTCTGCGTGGTCCCAGTCAGGCCCATCGGGCCGAGCACCTTCTCGCTCAGCAGCATGTCCAGCGGCTGTCCGCCGATCCGGGCCAGGATCTCGCCGAGGATCATGAAGTTGGTGTGTGAGTAGCTCCAGTTCGATCCGGGCGCGAACTGCAGCGGGCGGGCGAACGCATAGGCCAGCCGCTCCTCGACGGTCCAGATGTGGAACGGGTCGGCGCTCCAGGCGGCCTCCCACGCCGGATCGGTCTCGTAGTCGGGATAGCCCGTCGTCTGGTTCGCCAGCATCTTCAGCGTGACCTGGTCGGCCTCGGGCAACTCCGGCATCCAACGGTCGATCGTGTCGTCGAGGGTCACCTTGTGCTCGTCCACGAACTGCATCAGCAAGGTGCCCAGGTAGGCGAAGGCGACCGCACCGTTGCGGAAGTGCATGTCGGTGGTCGCCGGTACGCCCTCCATTGACGTGCCGAACGCCTGCTCGATGATGACCTGCTGACCGCGGGTGACCTTGACGATGACCGCGCGGAGGTGACCGCCGGCCATCGCGCTCTGCACGACGTCCTCGATGGCTGCCGCCGACGCCGTGTGGGGGGTGGTGACCGGGGTCGCCGGTGCAGCGGCCGCCACCGTCGACAGGCCGAGCGCAACCGCGGTCAGGACCGACCCCACCGCGAGGACGCGCTGACCCCCTGGGATTCCGTGCCTGTTCCTACGCATCATCACGAGACCCTCCCTCTGGGCTCGACGCCACCCAGCGTGAAAGCCGACCCCTGAGGGAGACGGGCGGCCAGTGTTCCACTCGACGCCGCCGCGCAGCAGATTCTGAGCCGAATAACTGTCAAAGCCGCACACGTGCTCCGACCGACGCCCCAGCAAAAATTCCCCACGCGTGCCGCTCCCGCATCCGCCGCTAGCAGGTCACCCCAGAGCAGTCGATCAAGCTGGTGGGCAGCTGATTCCAGTTGATCCCGGTCCATCTGTGGTCGACCGGCGCCCCGAACACGTTGTCGCCGCTGAGCTCCGCAAGTCGGTCGGCCAGCTGTCGTTCGACGGTGGACGCCGTTATGGGTTGCTCCGTGGGGGCTCGGGCGCGTCCGCGCCGGGGCGGCGGTCGGGCGGAACCCATGTGGTGAGGTCGCGCCAGGTCAGGTGCGGCCGGCCACCGATCGGTGCCGGGCCGCCGGGCCGCGGGTGGCCCAGGCACACGACAAGCTCCGGGACCCAGGGGTCGGGCAGGCGGAGGGCGACGGCAACCGCGGCGCGACTGAACGAAGTCACGGGTCCGGCCCCGATGCCGATCGCGTGGGCGGCCAGCATCAGGGTCGCCGCCGCCATGCCGACGTCGATGCGGGGGCCGGGCGCCTCCGACGGAAAGCCGTAGCTGGCCGCCAGAGCGTGGTCGGTGCAGATGGTGATGGCGGCGGTCGGGTGCTGAAGCATCCCCGGCGAGACCGCGCGCAACACCCGCAGCGTCGCGGGGTCGTCGGTGGCGACGAAGCGCTGCAGATGCCGGTTGCCGGCGGTGGGTGCCCAGCGGGCGGCGTCGAGGATGGTCTCCAGTGCTTGGCGCTCGACCGGCTCCGCCGTCATCGCACGCACCACCCGGCGGCTGCGGATCGCCGCGAGCACCGCCGCGCCGCGTTCCGCGTCCGCGCCGATGCCGGTCACGCCGGCCCCGCTGGGTCCGGTGCCCACCGGGCGGTCAGGTGGGCGGCGAGTGATCGACACAGCTCGTCGAGGCGCGCGACGTAGTCCTCTCGTCCGGTGCGGGGCACGGCGAGCTCGGGGACCTGGTCGAGGTCGTCGTGGACGAAGGCGGCGGTTGCTGTCGAGGAGCGCGGCGTGATCTGTTCGGCGAGCCGGCGAGCGGCGGTGAGCAGCCGCATCGGGCCGTACTCCGCCGCCTCCTCCACTTGCGTGCGGGCGGCGGTGACCAGGTAGGCCAGCAGTTCAAGCGCCTCATCCTCGTCAAGGACCCAGACGGGGGCGGTGGTCGGCATGGCGGCTCCTCCCTGCCGGGGATCTTGCCAGCGGATCCGGCCGAGGCGTCCCGGACAGGCTCCGACACCTCGACTAGGCCGTGTTTGAGAAGTCGCTCGGCGCGCCGAGCGGGCGTGTTGGTGCCGGAAAGTAGGCGAGGTCTCCGGTAGAGGGATCAACGACCAAGAAGACCCTCACCACGGAGACCTCGTGGCGGGCACCCTACCGGCCGGTGCCCGCCACGACCTAACCGATGAGCAGTGGCTGATCCTGGCGGCACTGCCCACGGCAGGTCGCGGATGGGCCGACCTCGTCGCTGGACGTTGCGGCAGCTGATCAACGGCATCCGGTTCCGCACCCGCACCGGGTGCCCGTGGCGGGACGTACCTGAGCGCTACGGCACCTGGCAGTGGGTCAACGAGCCCGGCCGGGTGTTCGTGGCGCGCCGCGGCCGCAGCGAACTGACCACGACCATCCTCAGCGCCGGGCAGCTGGCCGACCTGGTGGAGCGGATGCTGCGCACCTCCGGCCGGCGGATCGACATGTCCACGCCGTTCGTCGACGCGATGCTGCCCGACGGATCGCGGCTGCACGTGGTCATCCCCGACATCACCCGCCGGCACATGGCGGTCAACATCCGCAAGTTCGTGCTGCAGGCGCACAGCCTCGACGAGCTGGTGACCACCGGGACGCTGACGGTGCAGGCCGCGCGCTTCCTCGAAGCCGCCGTCGCCTCCGGCCTCAACGTGCTCGTCTCCGGCGGCACCCAGGCCGGCAAGACGACGCTGCTCAACTGCCTGTGCGCGGCGATCCCCGCACGCGAGCGCGTCGTCACCGCCGAGGAGGTCTTCGAGCTCCGCGTACCCCTCCCGGACGTCGTCGCGATGCAGACCCGCCAGCCCAACCTCGAGGGCGCCGGGGAGATCCCGCTGCGTCGGCTGGTCAAGGAGGCGCTGCGGATGCGGCCCTCGCGGATCGTCGTCGGCGAGGTCCGGCAGGAGGAGTGCCTCGACCTGCTCATCGCGCTCAACAGCGGCCTACCGGAGCTGCATACGAGCGGTAGTTCCGCCTAGGTGTGGAGCCCTTGGCTCCGAGGGGCGACCGCACTACCCTTGATCCACCGAGCCAAGCGCCTGGGGACGTTATGAGCAATCAGCGCACTCGCAGGTCGACGATGACCGTCTTCCCTTGCTTCAGCAAGCGGGATCGAGCGTTAGTCGGCGTGAGCTTCAGTTCCGGGATAGCTCTCACATATCTTTGGTTGCGTCGATCCTCCCGAAGTCTGCAGGCGGGGGAGCGGCAGAACTCCGCATCTAGCCTGTCCATGCAGGCAAAGCGCCGCGCAGTTAAGGCCATGGAGATAGCAAGCCTCGCCATAACGGGTGTTCCGGCAGCCCCCGCGGAAGACTTTACGGAACTTCTGGACCCCACGAGACTCGTCAAAGGTCTGGACATCGCGAAGGTTGAAGTGCATTTGATCGAGCCACCCGAAGCAGAAGCCTCCAGTCCCATTGGGTCACTCGAAAGAGACGAACCCGATGATCTTGGGAAGACCGGCCAGCGTAGTGATGACGGACGCTGACTTTGCTCGCGCTGGCAGCCATATTGCCGCCGCGATTGAGAGTGAGCTCTCCTTTGAGGCTTCAAGGAAGGCCTCCGTGGAGCAGCGTGGACTGGCCGTTGTGACGTCATCTGCGGCACTAGTGACGCTCCTGCTCGGCTTTGCGGCACTAGTGACTAAGGCTACTGACTTTGAGTTGGAGTTGGTGCCCCTGGTCCTGATCTTGGCAGCGCTGGCCTTCTTCCTATTTGCGGTCCTGCAAGGCATCCTCGTCAACCGGCTCATCGAGTACAAGCGCATTGATCCGCAGGACCTCTCCAGGCTTGTTGAGGATCCCTCGGTTTGGCGAAGCTCGGCCGATGTCGTTGATCGCAGGCTGGCGGAAGCGGCAATGGTGGCATTGCGAGATTCGCAGGAGAAGACGAATAGCAAAGCTAGAAGTCTTCAGTGGGGAATCTGGGCGCAGATGGCGGCAGTGGCGCTCTTGGCGGGTGCAGTCGTACTAATTCTTCTGAGCCAATAAGCGTTCGACTCCAATGGCAATCTGAACCTTCGGTCGGCCCCTCAGGGGCTCATAAGCGGCCTGCCTCTAATGAGTAACTTCGGTAGTCGTTGGTATCTTCACGACGATGAACATTGCGGGCGAAGGCGAGCAGGCTGCGACGCCTCTCCCGGTAACGGCTCAACGGCCCGGAAGGGGGAGTCAGTGGCTGCACGGTAGGCGTCGGCAGGGTTCTCGGTCACGCCGCCCAATGTCCCCGCAAACGTCACTCGAGCAGGCATAAGCCTTGCCCTCGTTGAGAGGGACGAGGGTAAGGCCGAGGGTCAGAGGGTCAGCAGTCGGTCGGGGTCAAGGCGGGGGCGACGGGGGTGGCAGTGCCGGTGGTGTAGTCCTGCACAGTGTAGGTAGGAATGGCGGAGCAGGAAAGGCTGGTCGGGTTGCTCGTCCAGTTGCCGTTAGCGTCGGCAACGCCGGGCTGGGAGACAGTCTGACCGCCGGGGAACGTCAGCAAGAGCCGCATGCCACCGTTGGGGGAGAGCCCGGCGGCACTGAACGTGAAGTAGCCCGGGCGAGCGGGCGTGGCCGCCACGGAAGCCCTCAAGCCCTCCTCCACCGGAGGCTCCTCAACCGGCGCGGCCGGCGTGATGACCGAGCCGATGACCACTCCGTTGTGGCGCACCTCCAGAAGGGTCTCCGGGGCGACACCGACCGTGGTGTAGGCCAGGCCCTCGGCGCTGGTGGTGACTGAGCGAGTCTCCTGGACGGCGCCAGCCTGGAGATCCAGGGCGTAGGTCGTGTTCGGCTGCCCCTGCGCTTCCACCGCCACGTCGAAGACGCCATTGGCGAATGCCGCGACGGTGACCTTGGCTGTCGGAGCGATCAGCACCGGCGGCTCCTCCTCGACGGCGACGAGCAGACCGCCACCGTTCACAAGTGCCACGCACCGTCCCTGGTTCGCGAACGGCAGATCCGTGGTTGGGTCGACGTAGCTGGCGAAGCCGCCGGACTTGCACAGCTCTTTGTCGGCGGCTGGCGCAGCCATCGCGGACGGGACGATCGATACCGCGACAGTCACGATGGTCGCGGTAACGCCGAGACGGGCGAGGTGCTTGCGCAGGGTGCGCTCCTGGGATCGAAGGCCTGGGCAAAGCCTTGGTTTGGGCAGCCCGAGAGACTGTATGTACCTCACACGGAAAACGGAACCCTGCCGTGTCACGCTCGACGGCGTCGGGGGGAGCGGGCCGCGATAGTTGGCTGCTTGCACCGCGTCGCGTCGGCCTTTGACGGAGCAGAGCGGACGACCGCCTTGGCGGCCTCACGTAGGACGCCCCCGACCTCCGCCTGGAGATTGGGGGGCGTTCTTTGCCGCGGAACCCGCCGGGTCAGCCAGTCGCCCGCCGAGGCCGCGGCAGCCCCTCAACGACCTCGCGGGCGTTCGGGAGGTCGCCGGTCATGTGCCCTTGACCCTTGACCGGATCGGAGCCGAACGCCGCGGCCTCCAGGTACTGGAGGTGGTCGTGGGCGTCGGCCCGCAGGCTCTGCGGGGCGTCGTCGTGGTTCGCGATCCGGCGAAGCAGGTTGAGCAGATCATCACGAGGCGGTGAGGGCGGCTCGAAGACGTTGTTATGGCTCACGCACGCATCGTCACCGAGGGCCCTGCCGACCGAGACGGCGGGGGTGCCCGGAGGTGCCGAAGTCCTGTAACCGACAAGGCTGGTCCCGCTCGGGACCGACGCGGAAGACGCCGGGGCCTCGGGGATACTCAGACATGCCTCGGAAGTGGCCCGTTACCTGTTCATCGTGCGGGACGGCCCGCGACGCCGACCCGCGGCTGCTGGCCGGCTGGATTCACTCCTACTGGACGATCGAGAACTCTCTGCACTGAGTCCGCGACGTCACCGAGAGGGAAGACTCCTCCAGCGTGCGACCCGGCCACGGACCCAGGTCATGGCCGCCCTGCGCAACACCGCCATCAACATCATCTGGTTCCTCGCGCTACTAACATCTCCACCGCCCACCCAGACTTCAGCTACCGACCCGCCGACGTCCTCACCGCAGCCTGACCGAAGGGAAAAGCAGCAGGGCAAGCGGGGCATTCACGACTTCGCACGGGCCCTGGTCTGATACCGCCCGGTCACCGTGATCAACACCTAGGGCCGCGTCAAAGTCGTCGAACAAGCCGCTGAGGTGTACAGATGCCACCAAGGACGCGCGGAGGTAGAGGTTCAACGTGACCGTGTTGTCCGGCACTCCGCATCGCTGGAGCACCCTGACCTGGGCGGAAGCGGAGTGCTGATCCTGCAGGCGAGGAGCCACAGGGAATGCCCAGGGGCCTCACCGAGGCCAGTGTCGACCCTCTCCGCAGGTCAGACCGGACATTCGACTTTGACGCGGCCCTGGACGGGTACGGTGGCGATGTGACCGTGAATTGGGGCTCTGTGCCTGACTGGGTGGCCAGCATCGGCACCTCGGGCACCCTAATCACGGGTATGGCCCTCCTCATTAGGGACAAGCGTGCCCAGGCAGTCCAACAGGCCGATAATCTGAAGATAGTGCTCGACGTCGAGGGCGATGACTACACGAATCCCGCCCTGCTGACGCTGTCGATAAAAAATGTGGGCAGGACACCCTTTTGGACGGTGAGGGCCTACCGGAAGGCCCAACTTGTCGACCTGGGGACGAACCAGACGCGCTACCTCTGGCTCGAGGCGGGGCTCGACTACGTCGAGGGCGAGACTACCTACAAATGGACGGTCAGACCGTCTGCCGTTCTCGCGACCGGTCGGGGCTATCATCCCAACTCGTTCGAGGTTTTTGTGCAGAAGGGCGTGCAGTACGTGCGTTACCGAAACAGACCGCTGCAGCGCGCAGCGAGTGGGCAGATCTCGTCGAAAGTGTCGCGTGTGCGTCGCGAGCTCGCCCGCCAAATACGTCTGTTCCGAGAAGACGCGGACGTCCCGATTGAACGCCTGACATACGAGACCGTGCGGCTGAGCACGAATGCAGGCTCCGCCCCATAATCGAACTTCATTTGCGGCCGCTAGCGCTCTCATACAAACCATCACCACAACACACTGGAACAGAGGATGCAAACTTGACCAGACAGTTGGCAATGCGAGTTCTGACCTTCAACGTCGCGCTTCTCGTGCGACAGATCGGGCCCTACACCATCAACGAGGTGCCTTACCGGGAGGAGCGACTGCCGGCCATCATTCACAAGATCCGCGCGAGTGGCGCCGACGTGGTATGCCTGCAAGAAGTCTTCCGGCGAGAGCACGTCGCCGCACTGCTTGGCTCGCTGAGCGACCTATACCCCCACGTCGCCAGGCACGACAATAAGGCGTGGGTCGGCCTTGGGCATGGCCTCCTGCTCCTCTCCCGGTACCCGATTTCGGCGTCGGCCTTCACTGAGTTTTCCGCCAGCCCGCCACGCGAGCGTCTTGTCATACGGCGCGGCTTCCTGATAGCCACGCTCGAGCCGCCGCTCCTCGCTGGCCGAGCTCTGCACGTCGCGAACCTGCACACAACCTCCGGCGGGAGCTTCGGTACGGAGGCCCCAATCGCGAACCGGTTCCGCGACCGCCAACTCCGACAAGTCCACCAGGCTGTGCTCGGTCGCGGGGGTCCAGCCCTCGTCTGCGGCGACTACAACGCGGGCCCGGAGGCAAGCGCGGAGAACTACGAGCGGATGCTCGAGCTCGGTTACGCTGATATCCTCGGCTCCGACCGCTCAGTGGGCAAGGGAGAGTGGACGACGTGGCACCCCGACAACGCGCTAGTAGCGGGGAGCGGCTTCGACAACTCGCCTCCGCAGCGTATCGACCACATCCTGCTAAACAGCGAAGCTTCGCAACTCCTGACACTGACCGACGCACAGCTTTTAAACGGGGAGCAGGTCCTTTCCATCGACGGAAAGGCGCTTACCGCGTCGGACCACGCTGGTGTCCTCTTGGAGTTCGCGCTGAGTGAGCCGGAGCAGGGACCGGCCCCGCAGGCCGTGGCGACCCGGGTGCGTTCGAACGCAGCCATCCCACCGGGACACGGGCACTCGTGTTGAACCGGCGCACTCCCGGGCAGAGTCCGGCTGGGCAACTTGAGGGTGCCGACATGATGATGACCGACAACCACGTCCACTCCGAGTGGTCCTACGACACGACAGATGCCGCGTCGATGGACCTGGCGTGCCAACGGGCCGTGCAGGTCGGCTTGCCGGCTGTGGCCTTCACCGAGCACCTGGACTTCGCTGCCTGGACCCGAGGGGACGCTGCTGCATCCGAAGCACTGACGCTGTGCTACCCGGAGTACACCCGGGATCTCGACATCACTGGGTACTTGCGGTGCCTCGAGGCGTGTCGCGCTCGCTACCCCGACCTTCTGATCCTCTCGGGTGTCGAGATGGGTGAGCCCCACCGCTTCTCGGCCAGTGTCGAGCGCGCGCTCGGTTCGGCGGACTTCCAGCGCGTTCTCGGCTCAGTCCATGTCGTCCCGCACGAGGGTCGGCTGCTCCCGGTAGAGCACCTGTTCGACTCCCTGGCAGTCGACGAGGTCATGGCCATCTACTTCGATGAGCTGCTCGAGCTCATCGATAGTTCCGTTCCCTTTCAAGTGCTCGCCCACATGGACTACCCCCGACGATACCTACCGGCAGGCGCGAGGTACCGCGAGTCCGACTTCGAGGGTGAATATCGCGCCGTCTTTCGTGCACTCGCACAAAGCGGACGCGTGCTCGAGATTAACACGTTGAGCCCGGTGCCTGAGCCCGCAGTATTGAGCTGGTGGAGCCAGGAGGGCGGCACGGGGGTCTCCTTCGGCAGCGACGCCCATGTGCCGGAACGAGTCGGGCAGCACTTCCACCGCGTCGCGGACATGGCGGAACGCGCTGGGTTCCGGCCGGGCAAGCGCCCGCACCACTTTTGGTGGAGGTAACGCCTCTCGGGGCCTGGCTCGACGCGACCGATCAAGAGGCAGCGAGGCGCTTCAGCATCCTTGCCTCCCGCGCTGCTAGATATACCCGCAGGTCAGGGCCTACAACTCTGACTTCGACGCGGCCCTGGTTGGTGACGAAGGCGGTGATCCGCATGCCGTCGACGTCGGTGACCCGCAGCTGGGCGTCGGGATGCGGGCGTTCCTTGCGCACAATCAGCCGCATCCCCGGCGGCCAACTGGTGAGGTTAAACAGCCCGGTCACCTCGGCGGCCCAGGCTCCTGGGCGGGCCTGGCCGTCGGCGTGATAGGCCGATATCCAGACATCGTCGGGGATGGCGGACAGCTTGGCCTGGATGGCGGGGCGGTTACTGGGCTGGGAGAAGCCGACCGCGTAGGACATCCGACGGCGGGTCATCGAGGCGAGCAGATGATGGGTGCCGCCGGCCCCGTCGATGCGGACCGGCACCTTCTTGCCCGCCGCTGGCCGCCGAGCCGGACACGGCCGCGCTCACCGTCACCGGGCGGCGTAGTCGCGGAGGCGAGCCTGTCTCCGGAGCCGCAAGTCGCCCGCGGACGGTCCGATCTAAGCCAGAAGCGCGGCGGCCAGCTCGTCCCGGTGGGCGGCGAGCAGGCGGGCGCAATCGGCGCACCGGACGCCAATGTCGTTGGGAAAAGCGCAGTCGGTGCAGGTCACCGCGAGCCACCCGCCTGGCGGGCCGCGATCCGACGGCGTGCAGCGGCCACACCATCGGCCGCGGTGACAGATGCGCCGCGGGCGCGGCGATGGCGGCCTCACGTTCGGCGGCCTGCTCGGCGGCCCGGACGGCCTCAGCGCGCTCCTGCGCAGCGGCACGGGCGGCGTCGGCGGCAGCGTCCCGGGCTGCGAGCTTCGCGGCCAGCTGCCGGCGTTCCGCGCTGGCCGCCTAGACAGCGTTGCTCGCGGACTGCACATCCGCGACTCGCTGGCCAGAGAGCCGGTCGTCGCGGCTCAGGCTGCGGTCCCGCCACCACGGCGGGCAGCCCGACGCCGGGCTTCGGCGCGAGCACCGGCTACCGTGGTGATGTCGGTGTCGTCGTCCTGGGTCGGGGGCTCGGCAGCGTTGCCGGCGGCCTCGGTGGCCGCGAACCTCGCACGGTGCCGACGCCGTGCTTCGGCGACACCGTCGGCCCAGCCCGGTTTGCGCGGCTGCTCCTCGGCGAGCTGGGCGCGGAGGCGGGTGATATCGGCCTGGGCCTCGGCGAGGCGGGCCTCAGCGGCGTCGATGGCGGCGTGGATGGTGGTCATTCGTGGGTCTCCTCGGTGAGGTCGGGTGTGGCGGGTGGGGTCAACGGCGGCCGTGGCCGGCGCGGTGCGGGCGGGGCGGTAGCCGCCTCGGCCGCGGCCAAGCGACGTGCGCGGACCTGCTTGGCCCGCCGGTAGGAGTCGGCGCGCTTCACGGTCAGAAGGGCGGCGTGTCGTCGGTGGCCGGGCCGGCGTTGATCTGCCGAAACCGGTCCCTCGCGGATGAACGGGTGCGGCCGGCACTGCCGTTGATCGGCGTGATTGACGCTGGCCGGGCGCTGGAGGCGGCCGGGTCGGCCGGTAGGAACCACCGGCGACGCCGAAGGCCGTCGACACTGAGCCCTAGCTCGTCGCGGAGTTGCTTGAGCGGGCGGTGGATGGTCACCGGCGCGTTCGGGCGCTCGGCCTGAGCCAGGACGCGGACGAACAACGCGAGGGTGACCTCTTCGCCGCGGCGTTCCCACTCGGTGGCCTGCGGCATCCGCCAGTGAAGGTCCCACCAGTGCAGTTCGCGCGGCGTCGGTGCGTCGAGCGGGAAGTCAGGAACAGCCGCGTCCGGGTCGCGGTGCGAGAGCGTCAGCCAAGCGGCGTCGTCCTTGCGGTCGCGGCGCAGGGCGGCGGGGTCGGGTGGTCGTGGCAAGGTGCTGCTCCTGGGTGGACGTTGGCCCCGCGGGGGCCTACTATTAGCCCGCTTCACGGGAGTGCGGGACCTGGTTGGTCGAGGACCGCTTCGAATAGCTCCCAAGCCTCATGGCTCGGCTGAGCCATGTCGTTTGGGAGGTCGATGTGGTCGCTGGGCTGATGGCGATGAGCGGACTGCTGCTGCTGGTTCTGCTCGTGTTTGTGTTCGCGCACCGGCTGTCGGCCTCGCGCATCCGGTTCCGGGCCTCGGCGACCAAGTGGTTCACCGTCGAGATCGAGGTCGACCGCCTCTCCGACGTCTTACCGGAGATCACCGGTAGTGACTGACTTCCGAGCGCCCTCCCCACCGCCCAGGCAGCCACCCCCGGGCGGGAGGCGTCCCCCTGGGGGTAGGGGGCCCGTCAGCTCGCCGCTGAGCGGCGCAGATTCGTCCGAGGTCCACGGACACCGGCGAGAACTCCGAGGCCGACAGCGGGACGCTGGTGGCGATAGAGACTGGTGCGCGGAAATCCCCGAGACGCCGAGCGGCAGGGGCAATCAGAGCCCTGTGCGCCGCCAGCCATAGTTACATCGACGACACTGCGCTTCGATGCCTTCAACATGCGAGCCACCACTTCGGAGTGCCCGACGATGTCCGCCCGTTGCGGGATTCTCCGGCGTGAAGGGCTGACCGCACACAGCACAATGCGTTGCACCACGCAAGGCTTCTGCTCGGGCCTTCTGGTAGTCCCAGCCATAGCCCTGTTCCGTGGTGGTTCCTCGTGCACGATCGTGCTCGCGTTGATGCGCATCGCATCGCGTTGTCGTGCTCGGTGAAGTGCAACCGTTAACCGCGCAGATGTGCTTGGCTCTTGGCAACAGGAACTCCTGACGAATGGCCACAGCCACGCCGCCGGCCAGCACGCCAGGGGCCCAGCCACGCCAGCACCAGGCCCGGCACCAGGCCAGCAGGCCCAGCCACCGCGCGTGTGCGGGCGGGTAGATGCACGGGGCGGGTACGAACGGGGCGGGTGAGACGCGGGGGCCTCGAAGGGTGGGGGCCTCGAAGGGTGGGGGCCTCGAAGGGTGGGGGCCTCGAAGGGTGGGGGCCTCGAAGGGTGGGGGCCTCGAAGGGTGGGGGCCTCGAAGGGTGGGGGCCTCACTGCCCCCGGGGCCCATGCCCGCAGGTGGGGGCATGGGCGTCGGGATGGCCGGCGGACAGGACCCCCGGGGGTACTTCGCGGGGCCGAGAAGCACCCCCGGGGTGTTACGCGGGATTCAGTCCCAAGGCTGCAAGACCTTCGGCGTGGCGATGGTCGCGTTCCGCGCACGGCGGGACATGTCGCGCATGGCCTCGTGCTCACCGCCGAGCTGAGCGGAACGGGTGCGGTCGGGCTGCACGGCGGCAGGCTCAGAGGCGCCGTGCACCGCGGCGAGTCGCTCAGCGATTTCCTCGGGGCGAGCGACGTGGGGCTGGAGCAGGTTCCTGTTCCTGAGCACGGCGAGGAGGTGTAGCGGCGAGCCAAGATCAAACAGCGGGAAGGGGAGCGTGGTGATCGCGTCGCCGGTGATCGCGTTGCGGACCTGGCTGGTGAGGCGCCGGGCGAGGTCGGGCACGACCCGCTCGATCCCGCCGAACAGCAGCAGGGCGAGGCCGGCCGACCCGGGGGTCAAGTTGAGCGGGTCCTCCAGCCGAGCCAGCGCGATCTGCGCCGACCTCAACTCGGCCAGCTCCGCGGCGTGGGTCTTGAGCTGGCGCCACTCGGCGGCCTTCTCGGCATCGACCGCGGCCTCGGCGGAGTCGATCCCGTCGAGCTGGGCCACGACCTCGGCCGCGCGGTCGAGCAGCTCGTCCAGCTCCTCGGCCAGCACGTCGGGCATGACGCGGACCTCTTCGTTGATCATGCGGACGATGTCGGACACGAACCGGACCGGCAGCGCCGCAAGCTCGGCGCGGACCGCGCGCAGCTCGTCAGCCTTCCGCTTCGCGGTCGCGTAGCGGTCGACCAGCTCGGCGGCGTCCGGGACCTCCCCGGCGCGGAGGCTGGCGTCCAGCTCATCGGTGAGGTCCACCGACTCGACCTGGAGGTCCGAGACCGCCGCGGCCAGCGCCTTGGCGCTGAGGAAACCGGTCACCAGCTCGTCGACCTCGGCGGGCAACATGGCGGCCAGTCGCGGGTGCTTCTGCACGACACGGGCCGCCTTCTCATCGATGCCGAACTGGATGGCGGACAGGGAAGACATGGGAGGTGCTCCGATCTAGGGGGTGTGGGTGCGCCAAATGGCCTGGCGCGGGAAGACCGCCGATGGTCCGGCGGGGGAACGTCGCCGCGATGGTCCGCGGTGACGGGTGGAGCAGTGGGCGCCCGCACAGCGCTGGAGGGCGGCTCTCGGGACCATCCAAGAGCCGCCCTCCAGCGGGCGCTCAAAACCCCGGCGCGCCAGCACGCGCCGGGGGAGATCAAACGAGCGTGAGAGGTCCGTGCTCGTCGTCGTTGGGACCGCCGTCCAGCGGATCGACGACGTCCAGCACCTCGGCGATCCACCCGCGGACCGCCTCCGCGGCCTCCTCGACGTTCGCGCGGGTCTGCTTGCCCTCCTCCGTGGCGTTCATCCCGGCCCAGGTGGCCGCGTCCTCGGCGCGGAAGACGGCCCTGTCGAGCGCGGTGAGGCGCTGGAGCAGCTCCTCGTGCCGCTCCTCCTCGCGGCGTTCGCGGGCAGCGGCGTCGATCCTGGCGCGGATGGTGGCCGCGTCGTCGAGGAGCAGCAGGATGCCGCGTTCGATTCGGCGCAGGGCCTGGCCGTGCGTTTCGACGGTGTCGGCGAGGCGCTCCATGCGCTCGTCGAGGGTCGGCTCGTGGGAAGGGGAGGGGAGGTGGAAGACGGACATGGGGTTCTCCTTCGGGGTGGTGAGGTAGCGCTCACCTGTGCGGGTTGGAATGGGGCGGGCGGTGGTCACTCGGTGACCTCACCGTCGAGCAGCGCGGCACAGTCGGGGCCAAGGCCCCGGGCGCGGGACTCGGCGTTGGTCAGCTCGGAGCCGCAACGGCCACAGCGGCCGATCTCGCGGCCGTAGGCGGCCAGAGCACCTGGGATGTCCTGAGCGATCACGGAGGCGACGCGGGCCTGCTCGGCGGTGGCGAGGGCGTGGAGTTCGCCGGCGCGCTGGGCGAGGATGTGCCTGGAGGGCTTGACGCGGAAGAACCGCAGCCACCCGTCCAGCTCGACGGCGTAGTAGCCGGCGGGAAGCCGGGTGTACGGCGGCGGTGTGTCCCACGGCACCGCGACGGGGTAACGCCGGGTGCTGCCGTAACGGCGGCGGCCGTAGCGGTCGCGGTAACTGCGGCCGTAGGTATCCCAGCGGACCGGCGGAGCGGGCGGCTGGGGCATTAGGGATTTGCCCTTGCCCGCCGCGACCGCCGCGCGGGCCGCTTCCGCGACTTCGTCCTCGGTGGCTTCCCGGCGGCCAGTGACCGGGTCGTCGACATGGGGGACGCCGCGGTTGTCCCGCACGATGCGGAGCACGGGAGGGGGAGTGGGGTCGCTGGTGGAGTCGATAAGCATGGTGGTCTCCATGGCGGTTGCAGAGTTGAGGTGCCACCGGGTCGCGGCGGCTATGAGGTAGATGGGTCTCGGCGTTGATTCGTTCATCCGCCTGATTCGTCCGTCCGTCCGGTTCGTCCGCCCCCCTAGGGGGGAGTGGGCGGACGGACGAACCTGGACTTGGACCGGAGGGCGGATGGAACCCGGACACAAGCCGGACACAAGCCGGATTAAGCGGAGATAAGCCGGACGCAAGCCGGACGAACCCCGGACAGTCAGATGCGTCCGGGGTTCGTCCGCTCAGGTTCGTCCGGATACGTACCCGGACGGTTCCGTAACTCGTAAGCCCCGGCGGTCAGCTCTCCAGGAGCCGCTGCACCGCCGTACGTGCGGCCTCCGCGACCTCGTCCTCGGTGGCCTCGCGGCGAGTGCCGTTGGCCTCGACGACGTAAGTGGTGCCGTCGTCTTCCCGGACGATGACCCCCGGTGCCGGCGGACGCTCAGGCTTCTGCTCGTCGACCACACAGTTCTCCGCACGGTCCTCGGTGTGGAGGACCACGGTGCCCCACTGCTTGACGGCGTCGTCGTTCTGTAAGTGGTAGACGTGCGACCGGCCGACCTTCTCAACCTTGATGAAGTTGTCCCGGGCCAGCTCGGCGATGCGCTCCCGCGCCGCGGTCCGCCCCACGCCCAGTCGGTCGCGGAGCGTCTCCTCGGCCTTGGTGCCGGTGAAGCTGCCGATGTAGCCGAACGTCGCGTGCAACGCCTGGTAGGCACCAGCCCGCTTGTCCAGCGCGACGGCAGGGGCCTCGGTCGGCTTGGTCGACACCAGGACGCCGGAGGGGCCGACCTGCTCGAACAGCAGCTGGTGCGTGTCCTCCATCGGCCCGTCCTTGCGCTTGGTCCGACGCAGCTTGACCAGGCCGTCGCCGCCCTCGGTCGTATAGACCGTGTCCATCGCGGCCTCCACGGCGGACGACCCGCGGACGGTGGTCTTGTCCTTGCCGGTGTGGTGCACGAGGAGCACCGTGCCGGTGTCCATGGCCCGGCGGAGATCGTCGGCGGCCTGGACGAACACGCCCATGTCCTTGGAGCTGTTCTCCTCCAGGCCGACCGCGGCCCGAGCGACGGTGTCGATGACGACGAGCGAGAAGCCCACCTCCTCGACGTACCCCAGCACCTCACGGAGAGCTGCGGGGTCAGCGAGCTGGACGGCTACCGGGAGGGTGTGCAGGGCGTCGTCGTCGATCCGGACGCCGTTGGCCTCCTCCCAAGCGGCCAACCGGTTGTCGATGCCAGTGGCGCCCTCGCCAACGATGTAGAGGACGCGGCCCTGCCGGGCCGACCGACCCATCCACCGCGTGCCCGTGGCCACCGAGGCGGTCCAGGACAGGGCCACAAAGGACTTGTAGGTTCCGTGGTAACCGGCCAGCAGCGCGACCGTCCGCAGGTCCAGGGTGTCCTCGATCAGCGGCTCCGGCCGCGGCAGCCGGGCCAGGTCACCGCGGCGGAGGATGAGTTCCCGCAGGGACGGCTTCTGACGCTTGGCCGGCCGCCGGTGGGCACCGGCGATGTCGGCCGGAACCTCGAACGGCTCCAGCGGGACGATGCCGTTCTCGCGGACGTAGCCGATTGCGCCGGCCAGGGCCCGCCGCCAGGCTCCGGCGGCGTCGCGGAGACTGTCGCCGCGGCTAACGCGGTACGTCACGAAGATGTCCTCGGCCGCCGCCAACGCCGCGGCCACCCCAGGGACGCCGCAGGCACCGGCGATGGCCAGGTCCATCGTGATCCGCAGCATCGCGTCCTGGCTGCTGCCGGAGTCGGTGAAGCGGCCCCAGCCGTCCTCGTCGTTGAGCCGCCGGTCGAACTCGTCGAGGAGCCCCTGGGTGTCCTCGTCGTGGTCGCCGCCGACCAGCCCGGCGGTGAAGGTCGCAACCTCGTCGGAGGTGGCCCGGACGTTGGTCGGGGCCAGGTCCTCCTCCCAGGCGTCGGGGAAGAGGGCCAGATCCTCGACCGCGGGAAGGCCCTCGATCGGCTGGCCGGAGGGGTCGTAGACGGTGTAGGTGCCACCGTCCGGGTGGACCGAGCCGGGGCCGACGATGTAGCGGTGGGTGCGTTGGATGATCTCCACGCCGTCTGCTGGCCCGCCCAGGAAGCCGCGGAGCCGGTCGGTGCGGTCGCGCCGGTAGAGGTAGATCCGCGAGATGCTGTCCGCGCCGCGCGCGGTGATCGAGTAGGTGGGCGGCAGGTCGCCCAGCCGCTCGGTGGCCTCGGCCATGACCAGGTCGCCGCGCTTGCCGTCGCGGACGTCCACGTCCATGCCGACGACGTTCGGGGGCATGACGACGGCGATGTTGTAGTAGTCGCCGACCTGTGCATCCCAGGTGTTGTAGTCCTCGTCGGTGGGGAGCCTGCCCTCCGCGCCGGTGTAGCCAACCGGCGGGGACTTCTTCTGCTCGTAGGGGAGGGGCAGTGCCGAGGACCAGCCGAGGCCCCGCATGGCGCGTGCGGCCTGGCCGAAGCGGACGGTAGAGATAGGAGTGGCGGACATGGCGCTACTTTCTGGTCGCGGCGAGGGTCAGTCGCCTCAGTGGTGTCGGTGCAGAGAGTCGATTGCGGACGCGCAGAGTGGGGATGCGGGAACGGCGACCCGGCCGAAGCCGGGCCGCCGCCTGCAACCGCCACCACGACCGTCAGAAAGAAGGCCGTGCGCGTCCTCGGGGACCAGCCGAGGTATATGGGGACACCGCCCCGCCAAGCTCTACGTAACTAAAGACGGAGCACGGAACGGTGTAGAAGGTCATCTGCGCGGGGGCGCCACCGGCCGTCTGTCGGCGACCGGCGGCGCATCCTCCGCACGCGGGCCGATGACCACGGCCCTTTCACTCTCTGGGACGCCCAAGCCCCAGGAGATTGGAGGTCCCCGGCGGTGCTGTGGGCACCACCGGGGACTGGACGACCTGCCGCTACCGGCGGGTCGTCCGGTAGGCCGTCCACCGCGCAGGAGAAAGACGCGGTGGTTGGGGGCGGTCTATCAGGCCGCGAGTACGGCCTCATACTTGGAGATGAGCGCCCGCAGGCGGGCGATCTCGAGCTTCCGTGCTTCCCGGCGGTCGCGCTCGGAGGCGGCGTAGCCCGCGCGGCGGCACGACTGATCGCAGTACCGGGGAGGACGACCGATACGGCCGTTCAAATCTATGGGAGCCGCGCAGTGGGCACAGTCGGTGATACGTGAGTGCATCATGGGGCTGCTCCTTTCCTGGCGTGGTGGAACTGGGCAAGGCCGTTGGCCTTCCCTCGCGTAGATAAGGTTGTCGAAGCGGGGCAACTGTGCTCGCCCCCGCACAAGTTTCTTGACTTTCCACTTATTGAGGTTTTCTCACCAGGATTCGCGGTCCGCGGACGGCCAGGGAAGGCATCACTGCAGGTCAGGCGCATGTGCCAGCGGAGGTGCCAAGTGCCACGTGGCGGGACCCGCGCCGAGCAGCCGTGATCGACGTCGCCAACGACTCGCCGCAGCCCTGACCAGCGGCGCCGACCGCACCCTTCAAGCTGGTGCAGATTGAGGTGTTCTCAACGGTTTGGTCGCTCGGCGTTGGTCAGGATGAGTGCGGCGGCGACGACCGCACCGATCCGCTGCGGGCACAGCCGAATCCGGCGCAGTGCTTTCCACCGGTTCTTGAGCAGTGCGATGCCGCGCTCACCCTCGGCGCGCAGCCGGGTCAGCAGTCGGTTGCGGGTCGCGGTGCTGGGTGCCAGGTGGGCACCCTTGGCCGGCGTATGGATGCCGACGCCCGCGCCGTCATAGCCCTTGTCGGCCAGGGCGGGCAGGCCCAGCAGCGCGGCCGCGGCGTGCAGCGCACCGAGGAACCCGGTGGCCCGGGCGGCGGCGAGGTCGTGCATCGAGCCCGGCTCGACGGGGGAGACGGCCACCGGGAAACCGTCCGGGTCGCAGACGACCTGCACGTTGCCGCCGTGAGCGCGGTGCTTGCCGGAGTACCACAGGTCGTGACCGGACTCGGGGTTGGTGGTCCGGCAGCGGTCGGTGCGGATGAGCGTGCCGTCGAGGACGACGTGGCTCCAGCCGGCGGCACTTCCGGCCTCGAGCACTCGGTGCAGGTCGGGGGCTTGGTCGGCGAGCACGTCGATGCCCTCGTGCAGGTAGCGGTAGCCGGTGGCGACCGAGACGCCGGTGTCGCGGGCCAGGGTGGGCATGTCGGCGTCCTGGCGGAACCAGCGCAGCACCAAGATGGCCTGGTCGCGGGCGGAGGCGGCGCGGGCGCCTATGCCGGTGCCGCGGCGGCGGCGTTCGGCGATCAGCAGGTCGGTGAGCAGGACGGCGGTGGCCTCGGGCACGTCGAGCGTGGCAGAGTAAGTGATCACGTGGGGTCCGTGCGGATGAGGGTCGTTCTTGGTCGACGCCATCCTCTGCCGGACCCCACGCCCCTGTGCAGCGACGTCGTCGTCCAGCCACTGACCTGCTCATTCAGCGTTCAGCAAAGCTCTTCCGCGCAAATCGGTTGAGAAGACCTCATTCCTGGTGAGAAAACCTCATTACGTTGTCGAAAGCGCATGATCGTGCTCGCAGTCTAGGCAGAACTTGAAAATCTTGAGCCAGCGGTTGGTGTCCCTCTACCCGTGAGGTTGTCGAAGTGCCTTGGCCCTGCTCACCTGCGGGCGAACTTCTTCCCCCTCGTTGGTATAGGTTGGCGAGTGGGCCCATCGGTGCTCAGTTCGGTCGGCATCGTTACTCGCCCGTTATTGAGCAAGCCCCGACCGGCTCAGCGGCCGTCCGCCACCGCCCCGACTTCCGGCCCCAGCCGGCACACCCAGGGCGTCCTGGGCCGCTGGGATACTGCGCGGGGGACCTGGTCGCGCGCGGCGCCGCACCAGCTCGTTAGGGTTATTCCTCGACGGTTACGACCGGGGCCCACTTCCGTAGCGGGGCATCCCCGCCGTCTGCGGGATACGGCGGCTTGGCGATCAGCAGGACCCGGGAGGGGTCGATGCCGCGACGACCCCGAGTGCCCTTGCGGATAGACAGGACGGCGATGGAGGTGGCCAGCATTTCGCGGCGGTCGTCCTGGGTGCCCTGTTCCCACGCTTCGGAGTAGGTCCGGCCGGTCGGCACAAGGCGGACCACCCGCTCACGCGGGGCGGTGCTCAGCTCAGTCCGCCGTCCCTTGAGGCGAGCGAGGCGGGTGCCTAGTTCCACCATGTCCGCGTCGTCCTCGCCCATCTCGGCGAGGGTCTCGTGAATGGCTCGCTCGACGTCGGCGAGGGCCAGGTCCTCGGAGGGTTCCTCGACGACCTGCTCCACGACCTCGAAGTCGCCGAACTTGCTGAGGAAGTCTTCGGTGACGTACTCCTCCAGGACGTTGGCCGAAATGCTCACGCCGTCGCACGGGCGGCCGTTGGACTTCGCCGAGCAGCCGTAGGCCGCGTGCCCCGCACCGTTGGCACGAAGATAAAGCGGGGCGCTACACAGGGCGCAGGTGACGATGCCGGAGAGCAGCCGTGCCCGCGCCTTTCGGCGCCGCGGAGGACGCTGCGCCGTCGGCAGGCCCACCCCGAGAAGGTTGCGGATCTGGTGCCATGTCTCCAGGTCGAGCACGGGCGGCCAGACCTGGACCGGCAGGCCGTCGTCCCCGGTGAGCAGCTTCCCCTTGTGCTTCACGCGGCCGACGATGGCGTCCGAGGTGATGACCTGCCGGAGAGCCTGGACGCTCCAGGTGGTCCGGCGCCGCGTCGGGACCCCGCGGGCGTTCAGCTCCCGGACTACGGAGTAGACGCTCTCGCCGGTGAGGACACGCGCGGCGGCCTCCTGGACGACTGCGGCCTCTGTCTCGTGTAGGACGAGAACCCGGCCGAAACCCTCAGGGTTGTTCGCAGGTCGGTAGCCGTAGGGCACGTTGCCCCCAGCGAAGCGGCCGTCTCGGCGAAGGCGGGCAATCGAAGCTGTCACTCGCACCCGCGTGTTCTTGCGCTCGATGCGGGCCATCACGGCAAGGATCCCGAAGATGGCGTCGAAGCTGGCATCATGGGAGTCGAGGCCATCCATGTGCGCCACGAAGCGGGTCGTAGGGCGCTCGGTGAGGACGTCATCGAGGTCAGCGACGGCACGGAGCCCCTGGCGGCTCCAGCGGTCCGCCTTCCAGACGGCGAGGATGTCGGCCTCGCCGGTGCGGAGCATCTCCAGCGCCCGGTCGGCTTTCGCGCGAGAGATGCCGCCGGAGATGCCGTCGTCCTTGAGCACCTCGACGACGGCCCAGCCATCGCGCTCGGCTCGCTCGCGTAGGTCCGCCTCCTGGCCCGCGATCGAGGTAGAGACGTCGTCAGACTCGGAGATGCGGCAGTAGAGGACGGCACGAGGCACGACCGGACAGTACCGCAGTTAGTTTGTACCGGCCTGCCCGGCATGTGCACGCTGCACGCCAACAGCGCCCGCGAGGCGGTGGTGAAGATGTGCACGCTGCCGCTGCTGGCCGGCGACAACATCGGCCACGCGTTCGTCGTCCCGACCGTCGCGGCCAGCGTCGACCTGGTCGTGCACGTCGCCACCGAGCCCTCCGGGCAGCGCCGGGTGCGCGAGATCGTCGCGATCCCGGGCCGCGCGGAGGACGGCGTGGTCGAGCTGGCCGACGTCTTCACCACCCGCGACGGGCGGTTGGTCCGGGCCGAGGGCTTCCCGCCGCACCCCGAGCGCTTCGCCGCCGCCGGCTTCGACCTGGCCGCCCTCCTCGAGGCGCCGGCGTGGACCTGACCGGCGCGCTGCTCGGGCTGCTGCTCGGGGTGGGACTGCTGCTGGTGTGGCGCAGCGGGTCGCGGGCCCCGCAGCCGAGGACGGGACCGCGCCCGCCCGGACGCCGCGCCCGGCTGCTCGCCGCGGCGGGCCTGACCGGCATCAACCCGGCCCAGCTGGTCGCCCTGCAGGTGGGCCTCGGGGCACTGGCGACGGTCGTCGTCCTGCTGACCACCGGCACGGTCACCGTCAGCCTGGCCTTCGGCGTGTTCGGGTTCGTCCTGCCGCACGTGCAGGTGCGCCGGCTGGCCGCCCGCCGCCGCGCCGACCTGCGGGAGGTGTGGCCGGAGGTGGTCGACAACCTCGCCTCCGCCGTCCGCGCCGGGCTGTCGCTGCCCGAGGCCCTCTCGGCACTGGGGACCCGCGGCCCCGAGGTGCTGCGGCCGCCGTTCCTCCGCTTCGCCGCCGACCACCGCTCCAGCGGCCGCTTCGGCGAGAGCCTCGACCGGCTCAAGACCGACCTCGCCGACCCGGTGGGCGACCGCATCGTGGAGACGCTGCGGGTGGCCCGGGAGGTCGGCGGCAGCGACCTCGGCCGGGTGCTGCGGACGCTGGCCGGCTTCCTGCGCGAGGACGCCCGCGCCCGTGCCGAGCTCGAGACCCGGCAGGGCTGGGTGGTGCAGGCCGCGCGGCTGGCCGTCGGCGCGCCGTGGGTCGTCCTCCTGCTGCTGGCCACCCAGTCGGCGACGCTGGCCGCCTACGACTCCCCGCTGGGCACCGGCCTGCTGCTCGGCGGCGGCGCGGTCTGCCTGGTGGCCTACCGGCTGATGCTGCGGATCGGCCGGCTGCCGCAGGACGCGCGGGTGCTCCAGTGAGCCCTCCGCTGCTGGGGATGCTCCTGGGCGGTGCCGCGGCCGCCGGGCTGCTGCTCGCCGTCACGTTCGCGCCGCCGTTCCGCTCGGTGCGGCTGGTCGACCGGCTGGCGCCCTACGTGCACGACACCCCGCCGCCGTCCCGGCTGCTCGGGACCGCGACCGAGCCCGGTCTGCTCACCGCCGCGCGCCGCGTGTTCGGCCCCGTGGTCGCCGACGGCGCCCGGCTGGTCGACCGGGTGCTCGGCGGCCGCGCCGCCGTCCGCCGCCGGCTCGACGCCCTGGGCAGTGACCAGACGGTCGAGGACGTGCGGGTCGAGCAGGTCGTCTGGGGCGGCCTGGGACTGCTCGGTGCGGCGCTGCTGACCGCGGTCGGGTCGCTGGCGGCCGGCGGCGTCAACGTGCTGTCGGTCGCGCTGCTGTGCCTGGCCGGGGTGCTCGGCGGCGTGCTGGGCCGCGACTGGTGGCTGACGCAGCAGGTGCGCCGACGGGAGGAGCTCCTGCTCGCGGAGTTCCCGGTGGTGGCCGAGCTGCTGGCACTGGCGGTGACGGCGGGGGAGAGCCCGACCGCGGCGATCGCCCGGGTCACCCGGCTCTCGGGCGGTGAGCTGGCCCGTGAGCTCGGCTCGGCGCTGGGCCGGGCGCGGGCGGGTGTGCCGCTGACCGAGGCGCTGCAGCAGGTGGCCGACCGGACGTCGGTCGACGCGCTGGCCCGCTTCGTCGACGGCCTGCTCGTGGCCATCGAGCGCGGCACCCCGCTGGCCGAGGTGCTGCGGGCCCAGGCCGCCGACGTCCGGGAGGCCGGCAAGCGCCGGCTGCTGGAGGCCGGCGGCCGCAAGGAGATCCAGATGATGGTGCCGGTGGTCTTCCTGGTGCTGCCGGTCACCGTCCTGTTCGCCCTGTTCCCGGGGCTGATCAGCATCGTCTCGCTGGCGCGGTGAGCGCCGTGGACCACGGAGGAGGACGACGGATGCGGGCCTGGGCCTGGCTGGTGACGGTCGTGGCGGTGCTGGCCGCCCGGCTGCGGAGCGGCGATCCCGAGCGGGGCGACGTCCCCGGCTGGGTGATGATCACGGTGATGACGGCGGCGCTGGTGCTGGCCATCCTCGTCCCGTTCCGCGAGGCGATCGTGGCGGCGGTGACCAACGCGCTGGCGTCGGTCACGAATGGCGGCTGAGGGAGGACCCCGTCCTCCCCATCCCTCGCTCCGCTCGGGGTGGGACCCGGGACGGGGCCGTTCCGCCCCCGCACCTGACGACGGCGAGCGGGGGAGCGCCGTCGTCGAGTTCGTGCTGGTGTCGGTGCTGGTCGTGGTGCTGCTCCTGGCGGTGCTGCAGGTGGCCGTCTACGTGCACGTGCGCAACGTGGTGACCGCCGGCGCGCAGGAGGGTGCGCGGTACGCGGCCAACGCCGACGTGCCGGCGTCGGAGGCGACCGGCCGGACGCTGGCGGTGGTGGCCCGGGCGACGTCGGTGCGGACCGCCGAGGGGCTGGCGTGCACCGCCGCGGAGGAGGTCGACGGCTCCGGGCTGGTGCTGGTGACCGTGCGCTGCCGCGGGGCGGTGCCCACGCTGCTGGCCGGGCTGGGCGACGTGCTGCCGCTGCAGGTGACCGGCCGGGCGGTGGAGGAGGCGCCGTGAGGTGGCTGCGGGCGCGGCTGGGCGGCGGTGAGCGCGGGTCGGCGCTGGTGGAGTTCGTGTTCGTGGCGCTGGTGGTGTTCGTGCCGCTGGTCTACGTGGTGGCCGGTTTCTCGGCGGTGCAGCGCGGGGTGTTCGCCTCGACGGCGGCCGCGCGGGAGGCCGGGCGGGCGCTGGCCACCGCGCCCGACGTCGCCACCGGCCTGGCGCGGGCGCAGCGGGCGGCGCAGCTGGCGGTGGAGGACCAGTCGGTCGAGGCCACGGACGTGCGGGTGGCCTACGCGCCGGCGGACGCCGGCTGCGACGCCGCGGGTGCGTACGCGCCGAGCCTGCTGCCGGGGGAGGAGTTCTCGGTCTGCGCGACGGTGACCGTGCGGATCCCGCTGCTGCCGGAGTTCGTCGACGCCAACACCGCGACCGGGCAGTTCGTGGTCGAGACCGACCGCTACGTCGACCGCTGACCGTGGCCGGTCGCCTCAGTTGATGCAGCCGGTGTCGGCGGCGGTCCGCCCCGGCTCCGCCGGGCCCTCGGCGGCCGACGTCACCGGCGTCACCGCCTGGCCGATGCCGGCGAAGTCCGCGCCGAGGACCAGGTCGACGGTCCCGGTGGTGGCCTCGTCGTCCACCTCGACGACGGCGCCGGGGACCTGCGCGGCGAGCGTGGCGGCCAGCGCCTCGTCGCCGGGGGCGTGCCGGATGGTCGTCCGGTCGTAGTCGCTGCGGTCGGCGTTGCCGAAGCCGCGGACCGGGAAGCCGGCGTCCTCCAGGTCGGCGGCGGCCGCGGCGGCCGCGCCGGAGATCCCCGAGCCGTTGTCGACCTGCACCGGCACCTCGGAGGGCGCGACCGTGTCCGGCGCCGCCGGCGCATCGGGGGCCTCAGGAGAGTCCTCGGGCGGTGTCTCCGGCTCGGCGGACAGGTGCGCGAAGAAGTCGTGCAGCGTGTCCTCGTCGGCCAGCTCCACGATGGAGCGGCCCTGCTCGTCCTCGGCGGCGGCGTCGGCGATCGGCACGGTCTCGAACCGGATGCTGTCGGGGGTGACCGCCTGCACCTGCCGGGCGAGGTCGAGCAGGTCGAGGTCGCGGTCGACGGTGAGCGACCGGGAGGCCGCCTGGACCAGCCGGCGCTGCGTGCCCAGGTCGAACAGCACGTGCTGGGAGAGCATCTTGCGCAGCACGCCGGCGAGGAACACCTGCTGGCGGACGATCCGGTCGAGGTCGCCGCGGGGCAGGCCGTGGCGCTGCCGCACGAAGCGCAGCGCGTCGGCGCCCTCGATCGTCTGCTCCCCGGCGGGGAAGACCGCGCCGGAGTAGGCGGAGTCGTCGACGGCCTCGCAGAGGTTGACCTCCACACCGCCGACGACGCTGCTGAGCTGGAAGAAGCCCAGCAGGTCGACCTCGGCGTAGTGGTCGATCTGCAGGCCGGTGAGCTGACTGATCGTCTGCACGAGCAGTTGCGCGCCCGCGGCCCGCCTCTCCTCGTCGGTCGCGGAGTCGGGCGCCCCCGACCAGCCGTGTGCGTAGGCGGCGTTGAGCTTGTCCCTGCCGTGGCCGGGGATCTCCACGTAGGAGTCCCGCGGGAACGAGACGAACGAGGCCTGCGACCCGTCGGCCGGGACGTGCGCCAGGATCATCGTGTCGGTGTTGATCCCGGAGTCGGTGCCGGCGTCGAGCTCGGCGAGCTGTTCGTCGCTCAGGTCGGCGCGGCTGTCGTTGCCGACCAGCAGCAGGTTCATCGCCTCGGGGACGTCGCCCGCCTCGGCGTTGCCCTCGGTGGGGAGGGCGTCGGTGCGGTTGACCGTCGCCTGCGCGACCCGCCCGAGGTACCAGCCCCAGCCGCTGCCGGCCAGCAGCACCAGCGACAGGACGGCGGCCACGGCCCGGGCGGCGACGACGGCCGGTCCGGTGCGGCGTCCGGTCCGGCTGCCGGCGGCCCCGGCGGCGTCCCGGCGGGAACGGCCGGTGCGGGGGTCGAGCCGCGCGGGGAGCGGCCGACCCGGGAGGTCGCCGTCCTCGGTGCGGTCTGGGCCCACCGCACGGAGGGTAGGGACGAGCGGGCCGGGCCAGAAGGGCCTGCGACGCGGGGAGCGCCCCGAGGGCCGTGAGCGGACGGCGCGGACGGCGGCCGGTGGCTCCGCCGCGGCCCGTCGTGCTCTGCCCACAGGTGTGGGCAGAGCACGACGTCGCACGGACCCGCCGTGTCGGTCCGCCCGGTCCCGGTCGGTGCGGGAGCGGGGGAGGACGACGGGTCCGCGCTCGACGTGCCGGACCACGAGACGACCGAGGCGAGCGCGGACCACGGGCTGCAGCTGTCCCGCGAGCTCCAGGAGGACGCACCCGCGGCACGGGTCGAGCCACCGGCTGACACCTCAGCGGACGTAGGTCGTCCCCCCGCCGAGGGCGGTCAGCACGATCATGCCGGCGAAGGCGAGGACCAGGAACGCCACCACGACGGCGAACAGCAGCCAGCCGCGCTCCTCGAGTCCGCGCCGCTCGGGGTCGGCCGCGGCGTGCCCGGGCTCCTGCTCGGGCGCCGTGGGTGTCAGGGCGGCGGGGGAGTCCGGCACTTCGGGAGCCGGCGGCGCTCCTGCCGCCGGGCGGTGCGGTTGGTCGACGGGCGCGCTCATGGCGACTCCCTGGGGAGACCGGCCGACGGGGCCGGCGGCCGGGCGCCGGCGGCTCGGCACCCGCCGCCCACGCTAGGACGGCCGGACACGGCCCGGAGGGGTCGGAGGTCCCTCCCGGCGGGGACCGCACGGCGAGCCCGGCCCGGCCCGCGGTGGTCAGCCGCCGCGCTTCACCTCGCCCTGCACGATGCCGCCGATCGCCAGCCGCAGCGCCTCGTTGGAGGTGTCGCCCTCGGCCAGGGCGGCGCGCGCGTCCTCGGTCAGCAGCCCGGGGTCGACGTCGTCGAGCCAGGCGACGTCGTCGCCGTTGCGGCGGCCCACCTGCAGCCCGGTGTCGCCCTTGCGGACCACGTAGCGGTCACCGTCGATGTCGAGGGTCAGGTCGTCGTTCATGGGCGGCCCCTACCCGCGCGGACGGCGCCACGCACCCGCACGATGACCGGCGTGGAGCCCGAGGACGTGGTCGAGGTGGTCGTCACCGGTCCGGACGCCGGCTGGCTGGCCGGGTACACGCGGACGCTGGTCGAGGAGCGGCTGGCCGCCTGCGGCCAGCAGCTCGCCGCGATCCGGTCGGTGTACCGGTGGGAGGGGCGGGTGCACGACGACCCCGAGGCCCGCGTCGCCCTGCACACCCGCCGGTCCCTGGTGCCGGCGGTCGTCGCCCGCACCGCCGAGCTGCACCCCTACGACGTCCCCTGTGTGCTCGCCCTGCCGGTGAGCGGCGGCAACGCCGACTACCTGCGCTGGGTGGTCGACCAGACCCGCGAGCCGTAGTCAGACGGAGAGGACGAGCTTGCCGCGCACGTGCCCCTCGCGGCTGCGCCGGTAGGCCTCGGCCACCTGCTCGAGCGGGTACACCGCCTCGACCGGCATCTGCAGGCGGCCCTGCACCACCAGCGCCCCCACCTCGGCCAGCCGGGCCGCACCACCACCGCCGCCGGAGGTGACCTGCACGCCCAGCTCCGCGGCACCGAAGTCGGCGATGGTGACGACCCTGCCGGGGTCGCCGGTCAGCGCGACGAGGTCGCGCACCGAGCCCCTGCCGGCGGTGTCGACCGCGCCGTCGACCCCGTCGGGCGCGATCTCGTGCACCCGGTCGGCGAGCCCCTCGCCGTAGGGGGTGTGCAGCGCGCCCAGCGAGCGGACGAAGTCGGCGTTGGCCGAGCTCGACGTGCCGATCACCTGCAGACCGCGGCTGACGGCCACCTGCACGGTCGCGATGCCGACCCCGCCGCTGGCGCCGTCGACGACGACGGTCCGGCCCTCGGCCAGGCCGAGCAGGTCGAGCACCCGGACGGCGGTCTCCCCGGCCACGCCCAGCCCGGCGGCGGTCTCGAACGAGACGTCGGGCGGCTTGGGTGCCCACGCCCTGAGGACGGCGCGCTCCGCGGCGGTGCCCGAGCCCAGGCCGAACACCGGGTCGCCGACCTGCACCCCGGTGACCCCCTCACCGACCTCGTCGACCACGCCTGCGGCGTCGGAGCCGGGGACGGTCGGGCCGTCCGGCCTGCCCCCGCCGGACATGGCGCCGGACACGACCTTCCAGTCGATCGGGTTGACGCTCGCCGCGCGCACGGCGACGCGGACCTGCCCCCGCCCGGCGTGCGGCTCCTCGACCTCGCCGACGCCCAGCACGTCGGGATCCCCGTACTCGGTGTACACGACGGCACGCACAGGCGTGCTCCTCTCAGACGGTGGTGACGTGCTGGAGCGGCCCCCCGCAGGGTCCCGTGCCGAGCTCGCGCGGCCCGGGGGCAGGGGGTCCTTCCTCAGCCCGGCTCGCCGCGGAGCTTGCGCCGGGCCACCACGACCAGGTCGACCAGCGTCACCGCGCCGAGGACGAACAGCACCACCGCCGGCCAGGTGGGCAGGTCGGTGCGCAGCCACAGGACGCCGGAGACGACGCAGACGACGAGGCCGAAGGCGGCCAGCACCAGCCGCAGCGTCAGCGCGGACTGCGCCGGGGCGGCGCCGAGGATGCCGGCGGTCGGGTCGTGGTGGTCGGGCAGACCGCGCGCGTACTCCTCGCGGGTCCGCTCGCGCCGCGGTTCGCTCATGCCGTGGGCCTACCCCGCACCGAGCGCACTACCCTGGATCGACGTGGCCGCTGACTTCGCCGTCGTCCTGGACGAGCTCGACACGACCCTGACGTCGATCGAGGCCGTCCTCGACGTCGACCGACTCCGCCGGGAGGTCGCCGAGCTCGAGGAGCAGGCCGCCGCGCCGGACCTCTGGAACGACGTCGAGGCCGCCCAGGCGCTCACCTCCAAGCTGTCCTACCTGCAGGGCGACCTGCGCCGGGTCGAGGAGCTGCGCCGCCGGCTCGACGACGTCGGCCTGCTGCACGAGATGGCCGCCGAGGAGAGCGACGAGGCCGTCACCGCCGAGGCCGAGCGGGAGCTGACCGCGCTGCGCAAGGAGATCGACGAGCTCGAGGTCCGCACCCTGCTCAACGGCGAGTACGACTCGCGCGAGGCGCTGGTCACCATCCGGTCGGAGGCCGGCGGCGTCGACGCGGCCGACTTCGCCGAGATGCTCATGCGGATGTACCTGCGCTATGCCGAGCGGCACCGCTACCCCGTCGAGGTCTACGACATCAGCTACGCCGAGGAGGCCGGCATCAAGTCGGCCACCTTCGCGGTCAAGCAGCCCTACGCCTACGGCACGCTGTCGGTCGAGCAGGGCACCCACCGGCTGGTGCGCATCTCGCCGTTCGACAACCAGGGCCGCCGGCAGACGTCGTTCGCCGGGGTGGAGGTGCTGCCGGTCGTCGAGCAGACCGACCACGTCGACATCCCGGAGAACGAGATCCGCATCGACGTCTTCCGGTCCTCCGGCCCCGGCGGGCAGAGCGTCAACACCACCGACTCCGCGGTGCGGATCACCCACCTGCCCACCGGCATCGTCGTCTCCTGCCAGAACGAGAAGAGCCAGATCCAGAACCGCGCCGCGGCCATGCGCGTGCTGCAGGCGCGGCTGCTGGCCAAGCGGCAGGAGGAGCAGCGGGCCGAGATGGACGCGCTGCGCGGGGAGGGCAGCAGCTGGGGCAACCAGATGCGCTCCTACGTCCTGCACCCCTACCAGATGGTCAAGGACCTGCGCACCGAGCAGGAGACCGGCAACACCGGCGCGGTCCTCGACGGTGACATCGACGGCTTCATCGAGGCCGGCATCCGCTGGCGCCGTCAGCAGGAGTCCGTGGCCGCCGGCTGACGGCCGGCGACGACGTCCGCCGGCGTCCTCGTGGGGTGCGAGTGACGGCCGGTCAGCCGCCGCGCGACCCGGCCTGCGCGTCTGTGGCGAACCGGTCATCCTGCGGCCGCGGGCAGGTACCGTGGCGCCTCGTGATCGAATTGCAACACGTCACCAAGCTCTACCCGGCCAGCAACCGGCCGGCCCTCGATGACGTGTCGACCGAGATCGACAAGGGCGAGTTCGTCTTCCTCATCGGCTCGTCCGGCTCGGGCAAGTCGACCTTCCTGCGGCTGCTGCTCAAGGAGGACGACCCCACGCGCGGCACGGTCGTCGTCAACGGCAAGACGCTCAACGGCATGAGCAAGTGGCAGGTGCCCAAGCTGCGCCGCTCGATGGGCTGCGTCTTCCAGGACTTCCGGCTGCTGCGCAACCGGACCGTGGCGGAGAACGTCGCCTTCGCGCTCGAGGTCATCAACAAGCCGCACCGCACCATCAAGCGCGTCGTCCCCGAGGTGCTGGAGATGGTCGGCCTCGACGGCAAGGCCAACCGGCTGCCGCACGAGCTCTCCGGTGGTGAGCAGCAGCGGGTCGCGATCGCCCGCGCGTTCGTCAACCGGCCGCTGGTCCTGCTCGCCGACGAGCCCACCGGCAACCTCGACCCGGAGACCAGCGAGGGCATCATGCTGCTGCTGGAGCGGATCAACCGCACCGGCACCACGGTGATCATGGCGACGCACGACTACCACATCGTCGACTCGATGCGCCGCCGCGTGATCGAGCTCAACGGCGGCCAGATCACCCGCGACCAGTCGCGCGGCGTCTACGGCGTCGGCCGGTAACGCCCCTCTTCGACCTGCACCTCACGCAAGGGAACCCATGCGCGTCAACTTCGTCCTCTCCGAGGTGGCCACCGGGCTGCGTCGCAACCTGACCATGACGGTCGCGATGATCCTGACCACGGCCATCTCGCTCGGTCTCATGGGCACCGGCCTGCTCATCGCCGGGATGATCTCCGACATGAAGGAGATCTACTACGACAAGGTGCAGGTCTCCATCTTCCTGGCCGACGACGTCACCGACGAGCAGCGCAGCGCCATCGAGGCGCAGCTGGCCGACTCCCCGGAGGTGGCCAGCTACATCTACGAGTCCAAGGAGGAGGCCTACGAGCGCTTCCGGCAGCAGTTCAGCCAGCAGCCCGAGCTGGTCGAGAACACCCCGCCGGACGCGCTGCCGGAGAGCTTCCGCGTCGAGCTGGTCAACCCCGAGCGCTACGCGGTCGTCGCGGCGGCGTTCCCCAACGGGCAGAACGGCGTCGACCAGGTGCGCGACGAGGGCGACTTCCTCGACCGGCTGTTCAGCCTGCTCAACGGCGCCCGCAACGCGACCATCGCCGTCGCGGTGGTGCAGGCGCTGGCGGCGTTGCTGCTGATCTCCAACACCATCCAGCTGGCGGCGTTCAACCGGCGCAACGAGACCAACATCATGCGTCTGGTGGGGGCCTCGCGCTGGTACACGCAGCTGCCGTTCATCCTCGAGGCGGCGCTGGCCGGTCTCATCGGCGCGCTGCTCGCCGTCGGCGGGCTGGTGCTCACCAAGGTGCTCTTCGTCGACAAGACGCTCGCCGGGCCGATCAAGGCCGGGATCATCCCGCCGGTCGACTGGAGCGCGATCGCCACCATCAGTCCGATCATCGCCGCGGCCGGCGTGGGCCTGGCCGCCGTCGCCGCCTACGTGACGCTGCGCCTCTACGTCCGGCTCTGACGCGGCGGCCCCCGAGGCCCGTGCGCCCCGAGGCCCGTGCGTCCCGCGGCTCGCGGTGGGTAGTACCGGGCCGGAGCGGACAGGGGAGGGCGGCATGACGACGGTCGACGTCGCCGGGGTGCGCGAGCACGCGGCGGCCGGTGCGGAGGACGTGGACGCGGGCCGGGCCGACGTGCGGCCGGCGCTGCGCCGGCTGGGTGCCGTCGGGGCGCTCGGCGCCGAGGACGACGACCCCACCGCGGCGTTGGTGGCCTCGGTGCGGCTGGTCCGCGAGGTGGCGGCGCTGTCCCTGGCCACGGCGTTCTCCGTCTGGTCGCAGCGGATGGTGATCGAGTACCTGCGCTTCTGCCCGCCGCCGCCGTCGATGGCCGGCCTGGTGCGGCAGCTGCGGGGCGGGGAGGTGACCGGGGCGACCGCGCTCGCCCCGGCGGTCGCCGACCCCACCGGCGCCTCGGAGCTGCCCGTGTCGGCGCGGCCGGACGGCAGCGGCTGGCGGCTGTCCGGGACGGTCGGCTGGGCGTCGAACCTCTTCGACGACGCGGTCGTCGTCGTCCCCGTGCAGGCGCCCGACGAGGGCCGGCTGGTCGCGCAGTTCCGGCGCACCGACGACGGCGTCACGCCCACCGAGCCGCACCGGCTGCTCGGCCTCAACGGCACCGGCACCGGCGGGCTGCACCTCGACGGGGTCGCCGTGTCCGCCGACCAGGTGCTCAGCGAGGACCTCACCTCCTTCGTCGCGATGTGCCGGCCGACCAAGTTGCTGCTGCAGACGTCGCTCACCCTGGGGGTGGCCGACGCCGCCCTGGCCGCGGCCGCCCGGCACGCGGGCGGGGTCCTGCGCACCGAGCACGAGGAGTTGGTCGCCGCCCGCGACGACGTCGGCCGGCGGGTGGAGGACCTCGCCGCCGACCGGGTCGGGCTCGGGCCCGGGGGCCTGGCCCGGCTGCGGCTGGCCGGCCTGCAGGTCGCCGCGGACGCCGTCCGGCTGGAGGTGGCCGTCACCGGCGCCGGCGGTTACCGCGCCGGCAGCGCCACCGCCCGCCGGGTCCGGGAGGCGGCGTTCCTGCCGGTGCAGGCGCCCACCTACGCCCAGCTCCGCCGCGAGGTCGCGGCGTCCTGACCGCGCGACCGGGAGGAGCACCGCGGCGCCCGCGGTTAACCTGACGACATGCCGCGTGAGACAGGGCGCAAGCTCATCGCCCAGAACAAGAAGGCGCGGCACGACTACTCGATCCTCGACACCTACGAGGTCGGCCTGGTGCTCACCGGCACCGAGGTGAAGAGCCTGCGCGCCGGGCGCGCCTCATTGGTCGACGGCTTCGCCACCGTCGACGGCGGCGAGGTGTGGCTGCAGCACGTGCACATCCCCGAGTACACGCAGGGCACCTGGACCAACCACGCCCCGCGGCGCAAGCGCAAGGTGCTCATGCACCGCGAGGAGATCGACAAGCTGATCGGCAAGACCCGCGAGGGCGGCCTGACGCTCGTGCCCCTCGACATCTACTTCAAGGACGGCAAGGTCAAGGCCACGCTCGCGCTGGCCAAGGGCAAGAAGTCCTACGACAAGCGGCAGGACCTCGCCGAGCGCGACTCGCGCCGGGAGATCCAGAAGGCCTTCGGCCGGTACGTGAAGGGACGTCGGTGAGGGGGATCGCGTACGACCGCTTCGGCGGCTCCGACGTCCTGACGCTGCGCGAGGACCTGCCCGAGCCGCCGGTGGGGCCGGACACGGTGCTCGTGCGCGCGCACGCCGCCGGGGTCAACCCGGTCGACGTCGGGATCCGCGAGGGGCACCTGGCCGGGTCCTTCCCGCACCACTTCCCGATCGTCCCGGGCTGGGACCTGGCCGGCACCGTCGAGGCGGTCGGGCCGGCGGTCCACGACCTCGCGCCCGGTGACGAGGTGTTCGGCTACCTGCGCCGTGACGACGTCCAGTGGGGGACCGCCGCCGAGCTGGTGCCCGCGCCGCAGCGCTGCGTGGCGCGCAAGCCGGCGTCGCTGTCCTTCGCCGAGGCCGGCGCACTGCCGCTGGCCGGGCTGACCGCCTACCAGGCGCTCACCGAGGCGCTCGACGTCGGCGAGGGCGACCGCGTGCTCGTCCACCGCGCCAGCGGCGGCGTCGGGTTCTTCGCCGTGCAGATCGCCGTCGCGCTCGGCGCACACGTCATCGGTACCGCCAGCCCGCGCAACCACGGCTTCCTCCGCGACGCCGGCGCCGAGGTCCTCGACCACTCCGCCGGGCCGATCAGCGGGCAGCTGTCCGAGCCGGTCGACGCCGTCCTCGACCTCGCCGGCGGCGACGCGCTCGCCGACGCGCCGGCTCAGGTGCGCGACGTCGCCCGGATCGCCAGCGTCGTCGACCCGTCGGTCAACGACACGGGCGGGCGCTACGTGTTCGTCCGCCCCGAGCGGCACGACCTCGAGGAGCTCGGCCGCATGGCCGACGCCGGCCAGCTGCGCGTCGCGATCGCCAAGGCGTTCCCGCTGGAGCGCACCGCCGAGGCGCAGGACCTGGTCGCCGGCGGGCACGTGCGCGGCAAGGTCGTCGTCACGCTGCGCTCGTGAGCGTCCCGCCGCCGGCCGACGACGCCGACGTCCCCCGGTTCTGGCGCGAGCTGGGGCTGCCCGGCCTGGTCGACGTGCACGTGCACTTCCTCCCGCCGCGCGTGCAGGCGAAGGTGTGGTCGTACTTCGAGGCGGCGCACACCCACTACGGCACCGAGTGGCCCGTGCAGTACCCGCTGCCCGAGGACGAGCGGCTCGCCGTCCTCGGCCGGCTCGGCGTCCGGGCCTTCCCGACGCTGCCCTATCCCCACAAGGCGGGGATGGCCGCCTGGCTCAACGACTGGTCGCACGACTTCGCCGCCGCCCACCCGCAGGTGCTGTCCTCGGCCACGTTCTTCCCCGAGCCGGAGGCGCCGCACTACGTCGCCGAGGCGCTCGACCGCGGCGTGCGGGTGTTCAAGGTGCACGTGCAGGTGGGCGCCTTCGACCCGCGCGACGCGCTGCTCGAGCCGGTGTGGGCGCGGCTGGAGGAGACCGGGACGCCGGTGGTCATCCACTGCGGGTCCGGTCCGCTGCGCGGCGAGCACACCGGCCCGGCGCCGATGAGCGGCCTGCTCGAGCGCCACCCGCGGCTGCAGCTGGTCATCGCCCACCTCGGCATGCCGGAGTACCGGGAGTTCCTCGACCTGGCCGAGCGGCACGAGCGGGTGCACCTGGACACCACGATGTTCGCCACCGCCTTCACCGAGCGGCTGATGCCCTTCGACCCCGCCGACCGGCCGCGGCTGGCCGCGCTGCGCGACAAGGTGCTGCTCGGCAGCGACTTCCCGTCGATCCCGTACCCCTACGCCGAGCAGCTCGCGGCGCTGGCCGGCCTCGACCTCGGCGACGACTGGCTGCGCTCGGTGCTCTGGCACAACGGCGCCCGGCTGTTCGGGGTGGCCGCCTGAGAGGCTCACCGCTGCCGGCGCTCCCGTGCCCTCGCCGGGGAGGCCGGCGCCCGACGGCTCGGCGGCCGCACCGAGCCGCACGAGGACGCGCGGGGACGCCGATCCAGGGGGTCACCCGTCCTGCCCTCGTCGTGCGGCTCGGCCGGCCGCGCGACCGGCTACGCGCCCGGTGGCTGGTAGTGCGGCTGCACCTGACCCGCGGCGTCGACCTCCTCGGGGGTCATCAGGACGACGGTGCGGACGTGGGCCGCCGCGCTGGCGTTGACGGTGAGCGCGACCGCGGCCGCGGTCCGGGCGTCGGGGAGGTCCACGATCGTGTAGACGTCGTCGGTGCCGAAGGCGAAGTCGAAGGTCTCCAACCGGCCGCCGGCGTCGGCGCACATCTTCTCGATGGCCGCGCGCCGGGCCGTGCCGCCCGAGGCCAGCACGGCCTTCGACCCCTGCGGTGTGTAGTTGGCGATGAAGAGGTACCGGGGCATCTCGACCTCCTGGGCTCGACCCCCGTGCGACCCGCATGCTCCCGACGGACGCCGCCGGGCCGCAACGCCCGTGCGCGCGGCGACACCGGCGACGGCGTGGCGGCGACGGTCGGTCGGGCACCGCATCCCGGTCGCGACGCCGGCCCGACAGGGCGCCTCGCTAGGGTCGCCGGCATGGTCAGCGCCGATCCGCCCGCGTCCCTCGACCCCGCCGTCGTCGGCCGCGCGCACCGCGCCGTCGAGCCGCTGCACAACCACGTGTACTTCGTGTCGGAGACCGAGCAGCACCTGACCGCCGCCGGGCTGCGGCCGGGGCGGATGGTCTACTTCGCCGGCCGGTCGGCGCCCATGGGCGCCGTCGGCCCGGGCGTGGTGACGGCGACCTTCGCCAACTTCTCGCCGGCGATCGTGGCCCGGCACGTCCCGCGGGCGTGGACCCTGGCCTCTCCCGAGCAGGTCGTGACCGCCCGGCTGGCCGCCGCGCGCGCCTCGCTGACCCGGCTCCTCGGCGGCGAGGAGGCCGCGGCCGCACCGGAGGTCGCCGAGCTGGGCGACCTGCTCGCCGAGGCGTGCACCGTGCTCACCGCCGAGGGCCGCCCGCTCTACGCCGGCCACGCCGACCTGCCCTGGCCCGAGGACCCGGTCGGCCGGCTGTGGCACGGCGCCACCCTGCTGCGGGAGTGGCGCGGCGACGCGCACGTCGCCGTCCTCGTGCGGCACGAGCTGTCGGGGATGGAGGCGCTGCAGACCCACGTCGCCACCGGCCGGGCCTTCCTCGAGCCGGTCGCGCAGACCCTGCGCGGGTGGACCGACGAGGAGTGGGCCGCCGGCTGGGCGCGGCTGGCCGAGCGCGGCCTGGTCGCCGACCGCACCCTCACCGAGGCCGGGCAGCGGCTGCGGGCCGACCTCGAGGCCGAGACCGACGCGCTCTCGACCACCCCGTGGCTGCACCTGGGTCCTGAGCGCACCGCCCGCGTGGTCGAGCTGGGCAAGCAGCTGTCGGGCACGGTCGTGGCGGCCGGCGCCTACCCGGCCGGGGTCTTCGCCGGCCGGTGACCCGCCTGCCCGAGGCCCCGGACGAGGGCCCGACCGCCGACCTGCTGCGCGCCCGCCGGCGGGGCGTCCTGACCACCCTCGACCGGCTGCTGCTGCACAGCCCGCCGGTGGCCGAGGGCTGGAACGCGCTGCTCGGCGCGCTGCGCGGCGGGACGACGCTGCCCGACGACCTGCGCGAGCTGGTGGTGCTGCGGGTCGCCGTCCTCGACGCCGCCGAGTTCGAGTGGACGTCGCACGCGCCCATCGCCCGCCGCGCCGGGCTCACCGACCTGCACCTGCGGGTGCTGCGCGCCGACGACGCGCTCGCCGAGCCGGTCTGGTCGCCGGTGCAGGCCGCCGTCCTGCGCTTCACCGACGCCTCGACCCGCAGCGTCGCCGTCCCCGACGCCGTCTTCACCGCGCTGCGGGAGCACCTCGACGACCGGCAGGTCGTGGAGCTCGCCGTGCTGGTCGGCGGCTACGCGATGGTGTCGCGGTTCCTCGTCGCCCTGGACGTCCCGCCGTCGACGGGAGAGGTCCCCGGCTGAGCCGGTCCCCTCCGGAGGGCGGGTGCCGACCACGACCCGGCCGAGGGGCACCTCACCCGAGGGAGTGCGGCGGCACCGGGCCGGCGCGTGTCACGATGGACGACGGCCCGCGGAATGCCGGCCGCCGCCGACGGGGAGGGAGAGCGAGCGCGTGCGCAGCGAACCGCCCAGTCCCAGTCCCGAGGTCCTCCCCGCCTGAGCCCCGGTCGCCGCGTGCGCCGGTGGGCTGCGCGGTGAGGACCTCCGCTGAGTCCTCGCCGTCCAGCGTCCCCCGGAGCCCGTCATGGCCGACCGTCGCCTCGCGCCCCTGAGCGCCCTGTCCACCCTCGGGCGCCGTCCCCGCCCGGCGACCGCCCGCACCGTCGTCGTCGCGCCGGCCGAGCCGGCGCGCGAGGAGCGCCCGTCGCCGGTCGTCGACAACGCCGTCTACTCGACCGGCCGCCGGGTGGCCACGCCGGACTCGCCGGCCGAGAGCCACGAGTGGCTGGCCGAGGACCCCGACCGCCTGGTGTGGCTGGGCCTCTACCGTCCCGAGCCGGCCGAGCTGGGGGAGCTGGCCGAGCAGTACGACCTGCCCGAGCTCGCCGTCGAGGACGCCATCAAGGCCCACCAGCGGCCGAAGTTCGAGCGCTACGGCAGCACGCTGTTCGTCGTCCTCAAGGCCGCCCGGTACCTGGACGCGGCCGAGGAGGTCGAGTTCGGGGAGCTGCACCTGTTCCTCGGCCGGAACTTCGCCATCACCGTGCGGCACAGCGAGTCGCCGGACCTCTCGCGGGTCCGGCGGCGGCTGGAGAGCGAGCCGGACCTGCTCGAGAAGGGCAGCGAGGCGGTGCTGTACGCGATCCTCGACGCCGTCGTCGACGGGTACGCACCGGTCGTCGCCGGGCTGGCCACCGACATCGACGAGATCGAGACCGAGGTGTTCCGCGGCGACCCCGGCGTCTCCCGGCGCATCTACGAGCTGTCGCAGGAGGTGCTGGAGTTCCAGCGGGCCGCGCGACCGCTGACCGGCATCCTGGCCGCGATCACCGCCGGGTTCGACAAGTACGGCGTCGACGAGGAGCTGCGCAGCTACCTGCGCGACGTGGCCGACCACGTCGTCCAGGTCAACGAGCGGGTGGAGGGGTTCCGGCAGCAGCTGCGCGACATCCTCACCGTCAACGCGACCCTGGTGGCGCAGCGGCAGAACGAGGAGATCCGCGAGCTCACCGAGGCCTCGATCGCGCAGGGCGAGGAGGTCAAGAAGATCTCCGCGTGGGCGGCCATCCTCTTCGCGCCCACGCTGGTGGGCACGGTGTACGGGATGAACTTCCAGGACATGCCCGAGCTGTCGTGGCACCTCGGCTACCCGTTCGCGCTGGTGCTGATGCTGGGCGTGAGCCTGACGCTGTACGCCGTCTTCAAGCGCCGCGACTGGATCTAGCCGCGCCCGCGGGTGCGTGTGGCGACCGGTCGGGGCGCCGGGGGAACAACGCGCTGGTGGTGCCGGTTAGGATGGGTGCACAACTGCACAGGGGGTGAATGGTCTCGACTGCGGTCGGGTGACCAGGGGAAGCGAGCCGAGGAAGCCGACGATGAGCTCGTTAACCACGCGTCGGAAACCACACAAGCGCCGACCTCAGTCAGCGCGACGTGGCCCTCGCTGCCTGACGCAGCGTAGGTCCGTCTGTCAGCCCGGGTTCGTCATCGGCCCGGATCCTGGCATCAGCTAGATGACTCACCGTGCGTGCCGGTCGCGGGCGCGCGCGGGACACCGCACAGCGACTGGGCCCGTCACACCGACTTGTTCGCGGGATCGGTGGGGCCGAGCAGAGACACAGCGGACTGCGCTCGGAGAAGCCCTGGGTATGCGTCGCAGGACGCGGGTTCGATTCCCGCCACCTCCACCCTCCCTCCCTGAGGTCTTCGTGGACCGTGGGGAGTCCTTCGCAGGAGGACGAACCGCCCCGGACCGTGAGGTCCAGGGCGGTTCGTCGCATCTGCGCGGCGGCTGACCGGGGAGTGCAACGTCGCTCGCCCGGCACCTCGGCCGCCGCCGAGGGCAGCGCCCGGTACACCCCGTGGTCCGGTCTCCACACCGATTATCGCCAGGACGCCGCTGTACCCGGGGGAGGTCCGGACCCAGGAACGGATCCGCCGTTCGGCGTTGTGTCGCCGCCGCCGGGACGGCGATGACACAACGCCGAGTCCACGACGACTAGAGCCGCCACTGCTGGTTCTGACCGCCCCACCAGTCCCACTGGATGATCTGTGCACCGTTCGCCGTCGAGCCCCCGGAGACGTCGAGGACCTTGCCGCTGTGCTTGGCGCGCAGCCGGTAGTATCCGGCGCCGGTGGGCTCCGGCTTGAACTTCTGATTGTCCCCGCCCCAGTACTCCCACTGGACGATCTGGGCGCCGTTGGCCGTGGAGATGCCGGCCACGTCCAGGCACTTGCCCGAGCTCTCGACGACGATTCGGTAGAAGCCGTCACCAACCGGGTCGAGCCGCAACCGCTGGTTCCCCCCGCCCCAGTACGGCCACTGGATGATCTTCGCTCCGTTGGCGACCGAGCCACCGTTGACGTCGAGCGCCTTGCCGGAGTGCCGGGCGACGATCGGGGCGGGACCGAGCCGCCACTGCTGGTTCTGACCGCCCCACCAGTCCCACTGGACGACGCGGGCGCCGTTGTTCGCCGAGATGCCGCTGACGTCCAGGACTCGGCCGCTGTGCTTGGCGACCACCCGGTAGTAGCCGTGCCCGACCGGGTCGAGCCGGAACTTCTGGTTGTCACCGCCCCACCAGTCCCACTGGTGGATCTGCGCGCCGTTCCCGGTGGCGAAGCCCTTGACGTCGATCACCCGACCGCTGTGCGTGGCGATCAGCCGGTAGTGGCCCGCCTCGACCCACTCGATCCGGAAGACCTGGTTCTGCCCGCCCCAGTACTCCCACTGGGTGGCCTCCGCGCCGTTGGCCGTGGAGATGCCCGCGATGTCCAGGCACAGGCCGCTGTGCCGGACGAAGACCGGACCCCGGATCGGGTAGAGCCGCCGGATGCCCTCGATGTCGTCGGGCGCGAGGACCCGCACGGTGCTGTTGGCGGCGATGGTCGGCCACATGACCGAGCCGGCGACGGTGGAGTGCGAGAGGCCGAGGATGTGCCCGATCTCGTGCAGGGCGACGGTCTCGACATCGAACTCGCCAGCGGCGGCACCGTCGCGCCATGTGTTCTCCTGGTCGTCGAAGTGCAGCGGCCGGGGCAGCGCGTTGCCGTAGAAGCCGCAGCCGGGCGGGTAGTCCGCGTGCGCGAGCACGCCGCCGGTCATGTCCGTGTCGCCGCAGTTGGCCGGGGTCCACGCGATCCGGATGTCCGGGCTGTCCCCCGTCCCCACCTCTCGGAAGGTGAACTGGGTGGCCGCTGCCCAGGTGGCGAAGGCCCTCCGCACCGCGTCGCGCTCGGTGTCACCGGCGACGTCTCCGGTCCCCGAGGCGAAGGCGTAGGTCAACGCGTCGCGGTTCCACGCGCAGGTGGTGGAGAAGGCGACATCGTTACCGATGACATCGGGGAAGCCGCAGCGGACGCGGCTCATCATCTCCCGGGTCTGCTCGTCGAAGACGCCCGTCGCCGGCAGGCCGTGCCGCGCCTGGTAAGTCGCCAGCGCCAGCGAGGTGACGTCGTCGAGGTCGTCCGCCCCGGCCTCGCTCGCTCGAGGCGCACGCTCCATGTAACCGAAGCGGGCGAGGAAGGTCTTGACCGTGTCGAACTTCCCGACGCTGTCGTGCACCCCCACGGTGGGCAGGGCGGCGATGGTCTCTCGCATGTCCGGGGCATAACTGGTCACGGGGACTCCTCTCGGTCGGTCAGGCGAGCTGCACGCTCGCCAGGACTCCTGCGGCGACGGCATCGGGCACCGACGGCTCGGTGATGACGGCGACGGTGAAGGGACGGGGGGCGTCCACGTGCAGTGCGCTCGTGGAGGTCCCGGCGTCCGGGGTGCGGAAGGTGACGCGGCGCCCGCGTGCGCCGGCCACGTCGACCAGCGCCTCGTGGAAGGCCGGCTTGCCCGCGTGCCCGTCGAGCCGGTCCGCGAACGGGCCCACGTCGACCACGACGGTCACACCGGGACCCTCGAACACCGCCGCCGGCCCGTCGAACGCCCTACCGCCCCCCGGGACGAGCGCGGCGGGCAGCTGCAGCCACAGTCCGCCCACCCGCACCGGGACGAGGTCGCCCCACCGGACGTCCCCGGAGGGGCCAGGGCCGGCGTCGTAGGTCATCACCGCCCCCTCTGCCATCCGACCGATCCGTGGCGCCGCGCCCCGCGATGTTGCCGCGGGAACCGTCACCGGGACGTCACCGCAGTTCGGACCGGGAGCCGCAGTGGGCGGGAGGCCGCTGCGTCCGTGTCCCTCGGGGAGGGGCGCACGCAGGTCGAGCCGAGCAGACCTCGGGACATGGGTCCGCGGGTGCAGCGGCCGACGCCGTCGGTGGCCACGTCGGCTCCGACGTGGCCACCGACCAGGCGCGACGACCCCACCCCGACGAGAGCCCGGGAGGACGTCGTCCTCCCGGGCTCTCGTGCGTCCGCGGTACCGGCGGTCAGCCGACGACCACGACGTCCTCGGTGAAGGCCGTCGTCAGCTGCGGGTCGGCGAAGTTGTCGACGTCCTCGATGGCGGCGGCGAACTCCGCGGAGGTCCCCGCGGCGGCGAAGGCCTCCTGGTCGTCGAAGTACATGCTGGCCACCCCGAGGAACGGCGGCTCGCCCTCGGGCGCGGCCACGGCGTGCTGCTGCACGTAGCGGCGCACACCCGGCACCTTCGCGGCGATCGGGCCGTGCGTCTCGCGCCAGTAGCGCAGCGCCTCCGCGCGGTCCATGCCGGGCTTCTCGTTGAGCACGAAGGTGACGGTGAACATCGTCGTTCCTGCCTCTCCGCTGGCCGCCGCAGCAGCGCGCGACGGTCGAGGTCGTCGGTACGGGAGGCAGACGCTAGCCCCGCCGGGCACCTGGCGCCCACCGGGTGCGGGGGAGCCCCGCGCGGACGCCGTCCGCGCGGGGCCGCCGGTGGCCCGTGCGGTCAGCCGCCGACGGGCGGGGTGGCCGGGACCGAGCCGCCCGGCGCGTCGGGGGCCGCGCCCTGCCCCTGCGCGTCCTGTGCGTCCTGCGTGCCCACCAGTTCGCTCACCGCGTCGGTGGAGTCCCCGTCGTGCCGGTCGCGCCCCTTCGTGTCGTCGCTGCGGGGGTGGTCGACGGCGCTCTGTCGTTGCTCCGCTGCACACCTGCCTCGGTCGGGTCCGGAACCCGGTCCTACCCCGGCCACCGCCGCGTACCGCCCCGGTCGTGCTCCTGCGCCCGTCACCTCCCGTGCGTGCGGCGTGGTGCGAGCGGTCGGGGTGCCGGTCCGGCGGCGCCTGCCGGAGGTCCCGCTGAGCTGGCCGGGTGCGTGCCGGTCCGTCAGAGTGACGGCCGTCACCCCGCCCGAGGAGAGGGAGCCGCCGTGATCGAGAACGCCTTCTACACGCCCGAGGTGCAGGGCGCCTACCAGCTGCACTCCCTGGGCGGGTTCGACCTCGAGGAGGGCGGGCGGATCCCCGACCTGCGGCTGGCCTACGCCACCTACGGCGAGCTGAACGAGGCCAAGGACAACGCGGTCCTCATCCCCACCTGGTTCAGCGGCACGCACGCCACCTGGGAGCAGGTCTACATCGGCCCCGGCCGGGCGCTGGACCCGACGCGCTGGTTCATCGTCGTGGTCAACCAGATCGGCAGCAGGCTGTCGACCTCGCCGCACAACACCGATGACGGGATCGGCATGTCGCGCTTCCCGCACGTCCGCATCGGCGACGACGTCCGCGCGCAGCAGCAGCTGGCCGCGGAGCTGTTCGGCATCGAGCGCTGGGCGCTCGTCGTCGGCGGGTCGATGGGAGCGCAGCAGACCTACGAGTGGGCGGTCCGCTACCCCGACCAGGTGCTGCGCGCCGCCCCGATCGCCGGCACCGCGCAGAACACCCCGCACGACTTCCTGTACACCCAGACGCTCATGGACGCGGTCACGTCGGACCCCGGGTGGAACGGCGGCGAGTACCGATCGCACACCGAGGTCGCCGACGGGCTGCGCCGGCACGCCGACATCTGGGCGGTCGTGGGCCTGTCGACGGAGTTCTGGAAGACGGAGTTCTGGCGCGGCGTGGAGCTGCCCGACGTCACCTGGTCGACGTTCGAGGAGTTCCAGGAGCGGTTCGTGCAGGCCACGTTCTGCGCCATGGACCCCAACGCGCTGCTGGTCATGGGCTGGAAGTGGCAGCACGGCGACGTCGCCCGGCACACCGGCGGTGACCTCGCCGCGGCGCTGGGCCGCATCACCGCCAAGACCTTCGTCATGCCGATCGACGAGGACATGTTCTTCCCCGTCCGCGACTGCGCGGCCGAGCAGGCGCTCGTCCCGGGCAGCGAACTGCGGGTGCTGCCGAGCATCGCCGGCCACTTCGGGCTCTTCGGCTTCGAGCAGACCTACCTGGCCGAGGTCGACCGCAACCTCGGCGAGCTCCTCGACGCCCGCGTCTGACCCGCGGGCAGGCGACTCCCGCCGGGAGCCGCCTGCCCGCCGACCCGTCCGGGCGCCGCCGGAATGACTCCACGGGCGTCCCGGTTGGTGCCCGGCGCCAGCGTCCGCCCGACCGAGGAGCCCCCGCATGACCACCTACGCCGTCACCGGCGCCACCGGACACCTCGGCCGCCGCGCCGTCGAGGAGCTGCTCGAGCGCGGGGTCGCCGCGGGCGACGTCGTCGCCGTCGCCCGCCGTCCCGAGGCCGCCGACGGTCTGGCGGCCCGCGGCGTGCAGGTCCGCGAGGGCGACTACTCCCGTCCCGAGACCCTGCCCCCGGCCCTGGCCGGCGTCGACCGGCTGCTGCTGATCTCCGGCAGCGAGCCCGGACAGCGGGTGGCCCAGCACCGGGCGGTGATCGAGGCGGCGGCCGTGGCCGGCGTGCAGCGGATCGTCTACACGAGCATCGCCCACGCCGACACCTCGACCAACCCGCTGGCCGAGGAGCACCGCGGCACCGAGGAGGCGCTGCGCGGGGCCGGCGTCCCGGCCACCGTGCTCCGCAACAGCTGGTACGTCGAGAACTACACGTCCCAGCTCGACACCTACCTGGCCACCGGCGAGATCCTGGGCGCCGCGGGGGAGGGGCGGGTGTCGATCGCGCCGCGCGCCGACTACGCCGTCGCGGCCGCCGCCGCCCTCCTCGCCGACGACGAGGGCACGGTCGTCCGCGAGCTCGGCGGTCCCGGAGTCACGCTCGCCGACCTCGCCGCTGCCGTCAGCGAGGTCACCGGCACGACCGTCCGCTACCGCGACGTGCCGGCCGAGCAGCTCGTCGCCGCCCTGCAGGCGGCCGGCCTCGACGCCGGCACCGCCGGGTTCGTCGCCGCCATCGACACCTCCATCGCCCGCGGCGAGCTCGACACCGGGGACGCCGACCTCGCCGCCCTGCTCGGCCGCCCGGTGACCCCGCTGGTCGAGGCCGTCCGGGCGGCACGGGGCTGACGACCCGGTCCCTGGCGCCGGCGTGGCGTGGCCGCCGCTGAGCCCGGGCGCCGGCCTGGCGCGGCCGCCGCTGAGCCCGGCCGACGTCGCGGTCGCCTCCGAGCGGCTGCTGCGGCCAGGCGTGCCCGTGCTGGCCGACGGCGAGGCACCCGGTGCGGCCCGGGTGCTGCTCGTGCGGGACGCCGCCGCGCCGCTGGCCGGCCGGGCCCTGGACCTCGCGCCACCGACGCGGACTGGGCGCGTTACGCCGACGCGCGGGTCGCCGTCGAGGCGGCGTTCGGCCCGGACGAGCCCGCCGCCCGGGCGCTGGTGGCCCGGACCCGCGAGCGGGTTGCCGCACTGGGGCTGTGGCTCGCGCCGGGCAGCGGGCACCTGGTCGCGGCGGCGGGGGCGTTCCGGCTGCCCGGGGATCCGGGCACGGCGCGGTTGCAGGAGGTCGACGTCCTCCCCGGCTCCCGCGGGCGCGGGAACGGTGATGCGCTCTTCGAGGCCCTCCGCCGGGTGCTCGTGGCCGAGGGCGTCACCCGGCTCGTCGTCGCCGCCGACGAGGACGACTGGCCGCTGTCCTGGTACCGCCGCCGCGCCTCCTCCTCCCGAGGGGTGGGGTCCGGCGCAGCGCTCCAGGTCCGCGCCGTCCGTGCCGATCCCCCGTGCACGGACGACAGGAGAGACCCATGAACCCCATCGCGTGCCGCGCCGTGGCGCAGGCCGGCCTGGTCGCGGCGACCGCCTCGGCCGACGACGAGCAGCCCTGGCCGCTGCTCCTGGTGGCCGGCTGGCACACCACCGCCGTCGACCTCGTGCTCCAGGACGGCCGGCTGGCCGACACCCTGGCCGAACTCGAGCTGATGGTCTGACCGCTGCCGCGAGGCGCGGCGGCCGCACGGCCCCGGCGGCTCAGGGGCCGTGCGAGCGCACGACCACCAGCACGTCCTCGCTCTGCAGCGTGCCGATCAGCGGGTCGTCGAACCGCAGCGTGCGCCCGCCCCGGGTCACCGACAGGACGACGTCGCGCAGGTCGCGCGGGCCCAGCCCCACCTCGCCGGAGGTCACGGTGCGCTGGGAGAGGTCGAGCCCCTGGCCGCCGGTGAGCAGGTCCTCGACGACGGACACCACCCGCGGGCTGTCGGTGGACAGGCCCAGCAGCCGCCCTGACGTCGCCGACGTGGTGATGACGGTGTCGGCGCCGGACTGCCGCAGCAGGCTGGCGTTCTCCTCCTCGCGGACGCTGGTGGTGATCGGCACGCTGGGGTTGAGCTGGCGGACGGTGAGGGTGATGAGCACGGCGGCGTCGTCGCGGTTGGCGGCCACGATCACCGCGCGCGCCCGCTCGACCGAGGCCCGGCGCAGCACGTCGGTGCGCCCGGCGTCGCCCACGATGCCGGTGAGGCCGATCGAGTTCGCCTCGTCGATCGCCCGCTGCTCGGCGTCGACGATGACGATGCTCTCCAGCGGGGTGCCGGTGGCCCGCAGCGACCGGACGGCGCTGCGCCCCTTGGTGCCGTAGCCGCACACGATGACGTGCTGGCGCACGCGGGACCTCCAGCGTCGGATGCGGAACTCCTCGCGCGAGCGCGCGGTCAGCGCCTCGAGCGTGGTCCCGATGAGCACGATCAGGAACATGATGCGCAGGGGCGTGATGAACAGGATGTTCACCAGCCGGGCCGACTCGGTGACCGGCGTGATGTCGCCGTACCCGGTGGTCGAGAGCGTGACCGTGGAGTAGTAGACGGCGTCGAGCAGCGTGATGCCGACCTCGTCGCCGTCGCGGTAGGAGTCGCGGTCGAGCCAGACGATGAAGACCGTCAGCGCCAGGAGGAACGCCGCGAGCACGACCCGCTGCCAGACCTGGCGGACCGGCGACTGTTCCTCGTGGGCGATCTGCACCCCGGTGTGCGGGTCCTCCGCCGTGTGTCCGCCGCTCACCCCGCGGACCCTAGCGACCGGGGGCGGTGGGCACCGGCAGGCCGGTGCCCACCGCCCCCGATCGGGTCAGGCGCCGGCGGCCGCCCGCTCGCGGGCGGCCAGCTCCCGCTTGAGCACCTTGCCGGCCGCCGACACCGGGATGGCGTCGATGAAGACGACGTCGCGCAGCCGCTTGTAGTGCGTCACCCGGTCGTTGACCGCGGCCATGACCGACTCGGCGGTCAGCGCCGTCCCGGCGTCGTCGGCCCTGCGGACGACGTAGGCCACCGGCAGCTCCCCGGCGCTCTCGTCGGGCCGGCCGACGACCGCCGCGCCGGCCACGCCGGGCACGCCGAAGAGGACCTCCTCGAGCTCGCGCGGGAAGACGTTGTAGCCCTTGTAGAGCAGCATGTCCTTGGTGCGGTCGACGATCGCCAGGTAGCCGTCCTCGTCGAGGGTGCCGACGTCGCCGGTGTGGAACCAGCCGTCGGCGTCGATGCTCTCCGCCGTGGCCTCGGGCCGGTGCGCGTAGCCGCGCATGACCTGGGGCCCGCGGATGCACACCTCGCCGCGCTCGCCCACGGGCAGCGGGTCGCCGCCGCCGAGCGGGCGGATGCTGATCTCGGTGTCGAACACCGGCACGCCCACCGTGCCGGCCTTGCGGGTGCCCGAGCGGAACGAGGGGTTGCCGGTGGCCTGCATGGTGACCTCGGTCAGCCCGTAGCCCTCGCCGATGACCGCGCCGGGCAGCAGCGCCTGCAGCCGCTCGATCAGGGGCACCGGCAGGGGCGCGGCGCCGCTGGACACCCCGCGCACGGAGGAGAGGTCGGCGTCCTCGATGCCGGGCACCTGCAGCAGCGCCACGAACACCGGCGGCGCGCCGCCGATCGAGGTCACCCGGTGGCGGACGGCGTCCGCCACGTACGTCACCGGGTCGAACCGCATGTGGACGACGGTCGTCGTGCCGCCCATGACCATGCCGTTGAGGTAGCCGATCGCGCCCATGGCGTGGAACCACGGCGTCAGGTTGATCAGCCTGCCCTGGCCCAGGCGGACGGGGTACTCGTCCTCGCCGAGGACCTGGCGGACGGTGACGTCGCCGGCCTCGTCGAGCTCGGGCAGCGAGCCCGACGTCCAGCACGCCGACTGCAGCACGTTGGTGACGACGGCGCGGTGCGGCAGCTCCACGCCCTTGCTCACCCCGGTGGTGCCGCCGGTGTAGGCCAGGTGCGCGAGGTCGGCGGCGGGGTCGACGGCGGCGTCGAGGTGCCGGTCGGTCGGGTCGGCGGCGAGCAGGTCGGCGAGGTCGACGTCGCTGCTCTCCAGGCCCTCGAGCCGGGACGCGAAGTCGAGGGTGTGTGCCTCCCCGGTGACGACGACGGTCCGCACCGGGCTGGCCGCCAGCGCGGTCCGGACGAGCGGCAGGGCCTGGTCCCAGGTGACGAGCACCGTCGCGCCGGCGTCGGTGAGCTGGGCGGCGAGGTCGGCCGCGGGCAGCAGCGGGTTGGTGGGGGAGAAGACGGCGCCGGCCATCACCACGCCGTAGTAGACCGCCGGGTACTGGCGGCAGTTGGGGATGTGCACCGCGACGACGTCGCCGCGGCCGACGCCGTGCTCGGCCAGCCAGTTGGCGACGGCGGCCGCGCGCTGCCCGAGCTCGGTGAAGGTCAGCTCGACGTCGTGGTCGACGAACGCCGTCCGCATTCCCCAGCGGCGCACCGCCGCGCGCAGGATCGACCCCACCGGGACCAGGGGGTACTCCAGCGAGCGCGGCAGCCCGGGCGGCCAGCTGGCGGCGGCCGGGCCCTCCGTGGGGGTGGGTGCGGGCTGCGTGGCGGTCATGCGCGTCCTTCCGTCCGGAACGGTCCCGGACAGCGTGGCTCAGCTCACAGGCCACTGTCGAGCAGGTGGACCGGGTGAGCGACCGGCGCGGCACCCCCGTCGCCGGCCCCCGGACACGCCGGTGGCCGCGGCCTTCAGGGCGCGACGGTCCCGCTCGCGTCCGCGCCGCCGGGCTGGGATGGTCGCCGGGCCGGCGGCGACGGTCGCCGTCCGAGCCCGGGGGAGTGCACCCATGTCCCGTGCCCACCGCCGGACCGCCGTGCTGAGCGCCGCGGTCCTCGCCGTCCCGCTGTTCCTGACCGGCCCGGCCACGGCCGCCCCACCGCCGGAGGTGGACGACGAGACCGGCGCCGGCGAGCTGCTGGTCATCGGCCACCGGGGCGCGTCGGGGTACCGGCCCGAGCACACGCTGGCCTCCTACGAGCTGGCCGCCCGGATGGGCGCGGACTACATCGAGCCCGACGTGGTGAGCACCTCCGACGGCGTGCTGGTCACCCGCCACGAGAACGAGATCTCCGGGACGACCGACGTCGCCGAGCACCCCGAGTTCGCCGACCGGCGGACGACGAAGACGATCGACGGCGTCGAGCTGACCGGCTGGTTCACCGAGGACTTCACCCTCGCCGAGCTGCGGACCCTGCGGGCGGTCGAGCGGCTGCCCGACGTCCGCGAGGAGAACACGCTCTACGACGGGCTCTACCAGGTGCCGACGCTCGACGAGGTGCTCGAGCTGCGCGCGGAGCTCAGCCGCGAGCTGGGCCGCGAGATCGGCGTCTACATCGAGACCAAGCACCCGACGTACTTCGACGGCATCGGGCTGTCGCTGGAGGAGCCGCTGCTGGCCGCGCTCGACGAGGCGGGGCTGGACCAGCGTCGCTCGCCGGTGTTCATCCAGTCGTTCGAGACGACGAACCTGCGCGAGCTCGACCAGGTGGTCGACGTGCCGCTGGTCCAGCTGCTCTCGGCGACCGGTGCGCCCGCCGACCTGGTGGCTGCCGGTGACCCGCGGACCTACGCCGACCTGTCCACCGCCGCGGGGCTGGCCGGCGTCGGGGAGTACGCCGACGGGGTGGGTCCGGAGAAGGCGCAGATCATCCCGCGCGAGGCCGACGGCACCCTCGGGGAGCCGACGTCCTTCGTGGCCGACGCGCACGCCGCGGACCTGCTCGTGCACCCCTACACGTTCCGCAACGAGAACACCTTCCTGCCCACGGAGCTGCAGGAGGGCACGGCGCCCGACGACTACGGCCGGGCCATCGACGAGCAGCTGACGTTCTGGGAGACCGGCATCGACGGGCTGTTCACCGACAACCCCGACACCGGTGTCGTCTCCCGCGACCTGTTCCTGGACGAGGAGCAGGCGGCCGCCTGAGCCCCGGCGACCACGGCGCCGCGACTCCCGATCCGGCCCCGGACGTGGTCCCGGCGCCGTGGCCGTCGGGAAGAGCGGGCGGCCACCGGGGCGTTGGCGTCGCACGTGAAGGTGGAGATCTGGTCCGACGTCGTCTGTCCCTGGTGCCACATCGGCAAGCGCCGCTTCGAGGCCGCCCTGGCCCGCTTCCCGCACCGTGACGCCGTCGAGGTGGAGTGGAAGGCGTTCGAGCTCGACCCGGGTGCGCCCTCGGCCCCCGCCGGCGAGCCGGTGTCGTCCACCGAGTACGCCGAGCGACTGGCGGAGAAGTACGGCACCTCGGTCCCGGCCGCGCAGCAGATGACCGACTCCATGACCCAGCAGGCCGCAGCCGAGGGGCTGGACTTCCGGTTCGACCGCGCGGTGCGCGCGAACACCTTCGCCGCCCACCAGGTGATCCACCTGGCCGCCGAGCGCGGGGTGCAGGACGCGGTGGAGGAGCGGCTGCTGACCGCGTACTTCAGCGAGGGCGAGGCGGTCGGCGACCGCGAGACGCTCGTCCGGCTCGCCGCCGAGGCGGGGCTGGACGCCGACGAGGTGCGCGCGGCGCTGACGGACGAGCGCTACGCGGGCGCGGTCCGGGCCGACGAGGCCGAGGCGCAGGCGCTGGGGATCAGCGGCGTCCCGTTCTTCGTCGTCGACCGGAAGTACGGCGTCAACGGCGCGCAGCCGGCCGACGACCTGCTGCAGGTGCTCGAGCGGGCCTGGGCCGAGCGCACCCCGCTCATCCCGGTGATCAGCGGCGGCGAGGTCTGCGGCCCCGACGGCTGCAGCGTCTGAGAAAGGACCTCCCTGCCCCCGCCCCTCGCAGGCTCGCGGCGGGCCCCTGCAGGGAGGCCGGGGTCACACCACCGGTTCGGCGACCAGGGAGCCGGCCGAGTGCTCCTCGCGCAGCCGGGTCTTGAGCACCTTCCCGCTGGGGTTGCGCGGCAGCGCATCGACGATCGAGTACTCCCGTGGGTTCTTGTAGCGGGCCAGCCGCTCCCGGCACCACGCGGTGAGCTCCTCCGGCGTCGGCGGGTCGGCCAGGTCCCGCGGGGCGACGACGGCCAGCGGCGCCTCCCCGTAGCGCGCGTCCGGGACGCCGATCAGCGCGACTTCGGCCACCTTCGGGTGCGCGGCCAGCACGTCCTCCACCTCGGCGCAGTACACGTTCTCGCCGCCGGTGATGATCATGTCCTTCTTGCGGTCGACGACGTAGTAGTAGCCGTCCTCGTCCTGCCGCACCAGGTCGCCGGAGTGGAACCAGCCGCCGGCGAAGGCCTCCGCCGTCGCCTCGGGCCTGTTCCAGTACTCCTTCATCACCATCGGGCTGCGGTAGACGATCTCGCCCACCTCGCCCCGCGGCACGTCGTTCATCGCCTCGTCGACCACGCGGACCTCGACGTTGAGCATCGGCGTCCCGATCGAGCCGATCTTGCGCACCGAGTCCTCGCCGCGCAGGAAGCAGGTCACCGGGCTGCACTCGGTCTGCCCGAACGCGGTGACCACCTCGGCCTGCGGGAACGTGTCGATCATCGTCCGCAGCAGCGTCGTCGACGCCGGGGCCGCGCCCCAGGAGATCCGCCGCAGCGAGGACAGGTCGCGGTCGGCGATGCCGGGCACGGCGACCACCGCGGCCCACATCGCCGGCACCAGGAAGATGCTGCTCACGCGCTCCCGCTCGATGAGGTCGAGCGTGGCCACCGGGTCGAAGCCGCCGGACCGGAGGATCACGTGGGTGCCGCCGAGCAGCAGCGGCGGCAGGCCGCCGGCCAGGCCGGCGATGTGGAACAGCGGCGCACCCGGCACGCCCACCCGGTCGTCGGGGTTCCAGCCGAGGTGGGTGACCTGGCTGAACACGTGCATGAGCAGGTTGTGGTGGGTGAGCACGGCACCCTTGGGGCGGCCGGTCGTGCCCGAGGTGTACATGATGAACGCGGGGGAGCCCTCGTCGACCTCGACGTCGAGCGGCCCGGCCGACGCCGCGGCGACCGCCTCCTCGAGGTCCCCACCGATGGTGAGCACCGTCTGCAGCCCCGGGGCCTGCTCGCGGGCCTTGCCGGCCACCTCGGCCAGGCCGGCGTCGACGACGAGCGCGGTGGCGCCGGAGTCGGCGAGCACGTAGGCGACCTCGTCGGCGACCAGCCGGAAGTTCACCGGGACGACGACGGCGCCCAGCCGCACACCGGCCAGGTAGGCCTCCCACACCTCCATCGAGTTCAGGCCCAGCACCGCCACGCGGTCGCCCGTGCCGACGCCGCGGTCGGCCAGGACGCGGGCCAGCCGGGTGACCCGCTCGTCGACCTCGGCGTAGGTGCGCCCGCCGCCCTCGAAGCGCAGCGCCCAGGCGTCCGGCGTCCGGCGGGCCCAGCGGGCGAGCTGGTCGGCCGCCGTCATGCCACGGCCCTGCAGGGTGGGGATCGGGGCGCTCACGGGTCCTCCTCGGTCGGGGTGTGACCCGCGTCATGCTGCTGGGCGCCCGAAGCGGCGGTCAACCCTGACCGGACCGGACGCGGTGTCAGCCCGGGGGGAAGAGCATCCGGGTGGCAAGTCGCTTCCACAGCGCCAGGTGCGGGTCCGTGGCCGCCGGGCGGTCGGCGAAGGCGTAGACGCAGGCGACGCCGCGCATGCTGGTGAACAGCAGCTCGCACAGCTCGGCGTACAGCGGCGCGGCGGCGACCTCCGGGCCCCAGATCCCGTCGGCCACCCGGCGGATCGCCGCGCGCAGCCGGCGCTCCTCCACTTGCAGCGCCGTGCGCAGCCCCGGGTCGGTGCGCGCCGCCGTCCACAGCTCCATCGCCGCCCAGAAGGGCGGCTCGTGGAAGGTCGCCCACAGCAGGTCGATGGCGCGGTCGACCCGCTCGGGCCCGGGCGGCTGGTCGGCCATCAGCGCCGCCGCGCGCCGCTCGACCCCGGCCAGCAGCGTCGTCGACAGGTGGGCGGCGGCGGCCACGAGCAGCTCGGCGCGCGAGGGGAAGTGGTGCAGCAGCCGGCCGCGCGACACCCCGGCCCGGGCCTGGACGGCGAGGGTGGAGGCGCCCGCGTAGCCGTCCTCGACCAGGCAGGCGACGGCGGCGTCGAGGATCAGCGCCCGGCTGCCCTCCGATCGGGCCGAGCGCGCGCGGGCAGCGGTCACCCGGCGCAGGGTAGGCGCGACACGCGTCCACCAACAGTCACCGTTGACCGTTCGGGGTGACCGCTGTCACGCTGCGGCGGTCCCGCCGACGACGAGAGGTGCTGCCCGTGGACTTCGACGACACCCCCGACGAGGCGGCCTACCGGGCGCAGGTGCGCGCCGTGCTGCAGGAGCACGACGCCGAGCTGCTGCACGTGCGGCCGGGCGAGTCGGCCGACGCGCGGCTGCGGGAGGCCGAACTGCGCGCCACCCAGCGGGTGCTCGCCGACGCCGGGCTGGTCGGCGTCACCTGGCCGCGGGAGTACGGCGGCCAGGGCGGCACGCTGGTGCAGCAGGCGATCGTGGCCCAGGAGCTGTCCCGCGCCCGGGTGCCCACGCTGATCAACCACATCGGCATCGGCATGTGCGGGCCCACCGTCATCGCGCACGGCAGTGACGACCAGCGCTCCCGCTACCTGGCCCGGCTGCTGCGCGCCGACGACGTGTGGTGCCAGCTGTTCAGCGAGCCGGCGTCGGGCTCGGACCTCGCGGCGCTGCGCACCTCGGCGGTCCGCGACGGCGAGGACTGGGTGGTCAACGGCCAGAAGGTCTGGACGACGCTCGCGCACGTCGCCGACTTCGGCATCCTGCTCACCCGCACCGACCCCGAGAGGCCCAAGCACGCCGGGCTGACGATGTTCGTCGTCGACATGCACGCCCCCGGCGTCACCGTGCGGCCGCTGCGCCAGATGAGCGGGGACGCCGGGTTCAACGAGGTGTTCTTCGACGACGTCCGCATCCCCGACGCCGAGCGGCTCGGCGAGCCCGGCGAGGGCTGGCGGGTGGCGCTGACGACGCTGATGAACGAGCGGGTCGCCATCGGCGGCGCCGGCAGCGACATCGGCCAGTCCGCGGAGGCCCTCGCCGCGCACGCCCGCGACCGGCTGCCCGCCCTCGACCCCGAGCGCCAGCTGCTGGCCCGGCAGGCGGTGGGTCGCGCGCTGGTGGCCTCGCTCGCCACCCGCTACACCGGCTACCGCCGGTTCACCACGCTCTCGCAGGGCGGCGTGCCCGGGCCGGAGGCCAGCGCCGGCAAGCTCGGCGGCACCGCCGCGGCCCGGCTGGTCTCCGACGCCGGCGTCCGGCTGCTCGGCGACGACGCGGTCTACGCGGCCACCGCCGACGGCGACGAGACCTGGCAGAAGGCGGCGGCCTACGTGCCCGGCATCGCCATCGCCGGCGGCACCGACCAGGTGCTGCGCAACATCCTCGGCGAGCGGGTGCTGGGCCTCCCCCCCGAGCCCCGGACCGACAAGACCGCTCCGTTCTCGGGAGGACGCCGGTGAACTTCGACCTCTCCGACGACCAGCGCGCCGCCGCCGCCGGCGCCCGCGAGTTCTACACCGGCTCGGTGCCGCTGTCCGCGGCCCGCGCGGCGCTCGAGGGCGACGGCGCGCCCGCCCCCGGCCGCAAGGCGCTGGCCGACATCGGCTTCCTCGGCATCACCGTGCCCGAGTCGGCCGGGGGAGCGGGCGGCAGCGTGCTCGACCTGGCCGTGGTCGCCGAGCAGGGCGGCGCGGTGCTGGCCGGGCCGTCCCTGGTGACCGCGGCCCGGGCGGCGGTGCTGCTGGAGGGCGCGCCCGACCTCGCCGCGCAGCTCGCCGACGGCTCGGCCGCGATCGCCGTGCTCGACGGGCCGGTCACTGGCTCCGCGCCGTCGGTCGACGCCGCCGACGCCACGCTGTTCCTCGGCCTCGACGACGGCGCGCTCGTCGTGGGCGAGGGCGAGGCGGTGGCCGGCCGGCCGCTGGACGCCACCCGCGGCCTGGCCTCGGTGCGGCTGACCTCCCGGCGGGTGCTGGTCGAGGACGCCGCCGAGCTGTGGGCCCGCGCCCGCGCGGTGGGCGCGGTGGTCATGGCCGCCGAGGACCTCGGCGCGGCCGACCGCGCGGTGCTCATGGGCGTCGACTACGCCCAGCAGCGCGAGGCGTTCGGGCGGGTCATCGGCTCCTACCAGGCGGTCAAGCACATGCTCGTCGACGCCTGGGTGGGCGTGGACCAGCTGCGCTCGCTGGTGTGGTGGGCGGCCTGGGCGGCCGACTCGGCATCCGCGGAGCTGCCGCTGGCCGCCTCCGCCGCGAAGGCCTACGCCGCGGAGGTGTTCGAGCGGGCCGCCGAGACGGTGGTGCAGGTGCACGGCGGGATCGGCTTCACCTGGGAGCACGACGCCCACCTGTACTGGCGCCGCGCCAAGGTCGACCGGCTGCTGCTCGGTGACGCCGCCGAGCACCTCGACGCCGTCGCCCGGCTCGCCGTCGCCGGCGCCCTGGGATGACCCCCGAGCAGCTGCGGTACGAGGTCGCCGACGGCGTCGCCACGATCACCCTGCACCGGCCGGAGAAGCTGAACGCCTGCACTCCCGGAATGGCCGCCGAGCTCGCGTGGGCCGCGGCGGCCGCCGACGCCGACGACGCGGTGCGGGTCGTCGTCGTCACCGGGGCCGGCCGGGCGTTCTGCGCCGGCGCCGACCTGAGCTCGGGGTCCGGCTCCTTCGCCGACCGCGCGCGGCCGGTCCCCACCGACGGCGGGACCCCCGGCCGGGGCAGCATCGACGGCCTCCCGCGGGACTGGGGCGGCGTCGCCGCACTGCCCTTCGCCGCACTGCGCAAGCCGGTGATCGCCGCGGTCAACGGCCCGGCGGTCGGCATCGGCGCGACGATGACCCTGCCGATGGACGTGCGGATCGCCGCGGAGTCGGCCCGCTTCGGGTTCGTCTTCACCCGTCGCGGCATCGTGCCGGAGGCCGCGTCCTCGTGGTTCCTGCCGCGGGTGGTCGGCATCAGCCAGGCGGTGGAGTGGGTGGCCACCGGGCGGGTGTTCGACGCCGCCGAGGCGCTGCGCGGGCGGCTGGTGTCGCGGGTGGTGCCCGACGCCGAGCTGCTGCCCACCGCGTACGCGCTGGCCCGCGAGATCGCCGACAACACCTCGGGGGTCGCCGTCGCCGCCGCCCGGCAGATGCTGTGGTCGATGCTCGGCGCGGCCTCGCCGTGGGACGCCCACCGGCTGGAGACGCGGGCGCTGCTCGAGCTCTATGCCGGCCCGGACGTCGCCGAGGGCGTGGCCGCCTTCCTCGGCAAGCGGGCGCCGGAGTTCACCGCCCCGCTCGGCGACGGCGAGGTCGCCGGTGTGCCGCACTGGCCGCACCCCCCGGACGACGTGGCGCCCTGACGCGGCAGGGTCGGCTCAGCCGAGCAGCCGGTGCGCCGCGCCGACGGACCGGTACGTCGCTGCCGCCCGGGCGTCCAGCGAGACGAGTTCGGCTCCGTGGTGCCGTGCGGTCACGGCGATGAGGGCGTCGTGGGCCGCGCCGCCGGAGATCCCCTGGCTGGCCAGCAGGTGCATCAGGCGGCCGACCTCCCCGGCCGGGAGGGTCAGCGGCGTCCCGGTGGCGACGTGCTGCAGGAACTCCGCCGCGAGGTCCGGCCGGACCCGGTGCGGCGGGGGGAGCCGGGTGGGCACCGAGCAGGTCTCGACCAGGCAGTGCGCCACCAGCCGGACGTCGGGCAGGACCTCCCGGGCCACGGCGTGGGACTCGTGCCAGGACGCGCAGGCGGCGACCAGGACGCTCGTGTCGGCGGCGGTCACCGACGGGTGTGCTCGAGCGCCTCGCGCACCTGCTCGGCGGTGAGCGGGGGCAGGTCCGCCTCGGGCACGGCGCGGGCACCACCGTCGGAGATCTCCAGTCGCATGGCCACCGGTGCCGGCTCGATCTCCAGCCGCCCGTCCCTGACCCGGACGGAGACCTCGTCGCCGGCCCGCAACCCCAGGGCGTCGCGCAGCGCCTCGGGGACGACGAGCCGCCCGGCGCCGTCGATGGTGGTGCGCATGGCAGAGGACTACCACCGCTGGTGCCACGGGCGTCCCTCAGTCGGGGTCGAGGTGGCGCAGCAGCGTCTCGCCGATGTCGCGCACCGCGGCGACCTGCTCGGGGGAGAGCTGGTCGAACAGGTGGGTGCGCACCCCCTCGACGTGCACCGGCGCGGCGGCCTCCAGCGCGGTGAACCCGTCGTCGGTGAGGACGGCGAGCAGGCCGCGGCCGTCCTCGGCGCACTCCTGCCGGCGCACCCAGCCCCGCTCCTCGAGCCGCGAGACGGCGTGGGAGAGCCGGCTGCGGGAGGACAGGCAGCGGTCGGCGAGCTCGCTCATCCGCATCTGCCGGCCCGGCGTCTCCGACAGCTGGACGAGGATCTCGTAGTAGGCGTGCGGGATGCCGGTCGCCCGGGTGAGCTCGCGCTCGAGCCGGTCGTGCAGCAGCTGGGTGCTGTAGAGCCAGGCCCGCCAGGCCCGCTGCTCCTCGGCGTCGAGCCAGCGCGTCCCGCCGGCGGACAGGCCCGCGCCGCCGGCGGGCGACACCTCCGTCGTCATGTCCCCAGGGTACTAGCGGAATAGATGAGCCCTCAACTAAGCTGTGTGCGCAGAAGGTCAAACGCTCAACCACCTGGAGTCCCCATGACCAGCAGCACCGCCGTCCAGATCCCCGGCTACCTCGCCGGCACCTGGGACATCGACGCCGCCCACTCGACCGTCGGCTTCTCCGTCCGGCACATGATGGTCAGCAAGGTCCGCGGCTACTTCACGCGCTTCTCCGGCGAGATCGTCACCGCCGCGGACCCGGCGCAGTCGTCGGTCACCGCGACCATCGACATGGACTCGATCGACACCCGCCAGGAGCAGCGCGACGCGCACATCCGCTCGGCGGACTTCTTCGACGTCGGCAACCACACCGTGATGACCTTCCGCTCCACCGGCGTCGTGGCCGACGGTGACGACTGGACCGTCGAGGGCGACCTGACCATCAAGGGCATCACCAAGCCGGTCACCCTGGCCCTCGAGCTCAACGGCTTCGGCCCGGACGCCTACGGCGGCACCCGCGCCGGCTTCAGCGCCAAGACCTCCATCTCCCGCAAGGCCTACGGCGTCGACATCGACATGCCGATGGACGGCGGCGGCGTGGTCGTCGGCGACAAGATCGACGTCGAGCTCGAGATCGAGGCCGTGCTCCGCACCGCCTGAGGAAGGACCCCCTGCCCCCCACCGCTCGCACGCTCGCGGCGGGACCCTGCAGGGGGCCGACCCAGGGCCCCGGACGCGCACCGCGTCCGGGGCCCTGTCGCGTCCGGGGGCGTGCGGTCAGGCTGTCGGGGGTGAGCATCCCCCTGGCCACGACCGTCGAGGGGCAGGGGCCGCCCTTGCTCCTCGTGCACGGCCTCGCCGAGGACCGGTCGTTCTGGGATCCACTGGTCCCGACGCTGGCCGGGTCCGCCACCGTCGTCCGCGTGGACCTGCGGGGCCACGGCGACTCACCCGACGGCGACGGCTACGGGCTCGCGGACATGGCCGACGACGTCCAGGCCGCCTGGGCCGCGACCGGGCTGCAGGGTCTCCCGCTGGTGGTGGGGCACAGCCTGGGCGGGCTGGTCACCTGCGTCCACGCCGGGCGGCACCGCACCCGCGGGCTCGTCCTCGTGGACCTGCCGCTGACCCTCGCCCGCATGCGGGAGAGCGTGCGGACGGCCGTCGCGATGGTCGAGCAGATCGGCTTCGACGCCGTCATGGCGGCGGTGTTCGAGTGGGGCCGCGGCGCCATGGACGACGAGACGGCGGCCGCCCTCGCCTCGCGCCGCCGGTTCCGGCAGGACGTCGTCCTGGCGACCTGGGCGCTCCACCTCGAGGGGACGCCGGAGTCGCTGACCGCGCTCGCCGAGGACATCGCCGCGGGGATGACCGTGCCTGTGCTCGCGCTCCACGGCCGCGACCCGGGACCGGAGTACGCCGCCTGGCTGGCCGACCGGGTGCCCACCGCGACCCTCGAGGTCTGGACCGACGAGCGGGGCCGTCCCCTGGGCCACCACCTGCACCTCGTGGCGCCCGAGCGCTTCCTCGCGCGGCTGCGGGAGTTCGCCGCGACCTGCTGACGAGGAACCGCTACGGCGCCGCCAGGCCGAGCAGCGGGAACAGCACGTGGTCCTGCCGGCGGCCGGCGATGCGCGGACAGCCCGGCGCCGGGCCGAACCGGGTGGACCCGGTGCGCTCGAGCACCCGCCGCGAGGCGGCGTCGTGCACGAGGGTGGCCGCCTCGACCCGGTGCGGGCCGAGCTCGCCGAACGCCGTCGCCACCATCTCCCGGACGGCGGCGCTCGCCCGGCCGCGGCCGTCGGCGGCCGAGCGGACCCAGTAGCCGAGGCGGCACGACGGGAACGCCCCGCGGGCGACGGTGCTCAGGGCGATCCACCCGACCACCTGTGCCCCTGCGGCTCCCACGGCGCGAGGAACTCCCGGTCCGCACGGGTGATCTCCAGCAGCACCGGGGCGTCGGCGGGTTCCCGGAGGCGGGTGGCGGTCACCGCCGCACCCTCGCAGGGCCCGCGCGGATCCGGGGACACTGGGGGCATGACGACGTCCACGCTGACCCGTGCCCGCACCCGGCTGTCCTCCGCCGCCCTCGTCGCCGTCGGGCTGGCGGCCGGCTTCGGCGTCGCGCAGGGCACCGGCATCCGCGCCCTGGGCGGTGCGGTGTTCCTCGCCGGCGGGCTGGGCGCGGGCTGGCTGTGGGTGCAGCGTCGCGGCTGGGCGGTCGCGCTCGGGCTGGGCGCCCTCTACGTCGGCGCGTTCGTCCTCGCGCACGTGCTCGCCCTCGGCGTCGGCCTGTCGGCCTGGCTGGCGGTGGGCCTGGTGACGCTGGCCGCCGCCGGCGTGAGCTACGCGGTGGCCGACCGGCCGCGGCCCGGGGAACTCACCCGCTGACCACCCCGGCGGCCGGCCCGGGCCCGTGAGCCTGCTCACGGATCGCCGCTGTCACGGGTGGTCGGGTCTCCGTCGCGGCGGGGGAGGAGCCGCTGAGCGCCTAGCATGGGAAGGTCGCCGGGCCGGCGGCCGTTACTCGTGATGCCGCGTGCGCGCACTGCCGCGGCGTCCCCGAACTCCCCGAGGTGCCCTCCCGCATGCCCACCCGCGACGACCTGCGCAACGTGGCGATCATCGCCCACGTCGACCACGGCAAGACCACCCTGGTCGACGCCCTCCTCCGCCAGGCGGGCGCCCTCGGGCGCGCCAAGGGCGAGGGGACGGACAACGACTCCACGCAGGACCGCGTCATGGACTCGATGGACCTCGAGCGTGAGCGCGGCATCACCATCCTCGCGAAGAACACCGCCATCCGGCTGGCCGACGAGGACGGCAACCCGGTGACGGTCAACATCGTCGACACCCCCGGCCACGCCGACTTCGGCGGCGAGGTCGAGCGCGGGCTGTCGATGGTCGACGGCGTCGTCCTGCTCGTCGACGCCTCCGAGGGCCCGCTGCCGCAGACCCGCTTCGTGCTGCGCAAGGCGCTGGGCAAGGGGATGCCGGTCATCCTCGTGGTCAACAAGACCGACCGCTCCGACGCGCGCATCGCCGAGGTCGTCGACGAGACCTACGAGCTGTTCATGGAGCTGCTCGAGGACAACGGCCTGGACACCGACGCGCTCGAGTTCCCGATCGTCTACAGCAACGGCAAGACCGGGCAGGCCTCGCTCACCCGGCCGGCCGACGGCACCAGCCCCGACAGCCCCGACCTCGGCCCGCTGGTGAAGACGCTGCTGGACACCATCCCGGCGCCGACCTACGACGCCGAGGAGCCGCTGCGTGCGCAGGTCACCAACCTCGACGCCTCGCCCTACCTCGGCCGGCTGGCGCTGCTGCGCATCCACTCCGGCACGATGAAGAACGGCCAGCAGGTCGCCTGGTGCAAGACCGACGGCTCGATCGCGCGGGTGAAGATCACCGAGCTGCTGGTCACCGAGGGCCTCAGCCGAACGCCGGCCGACAGCGCCGGCCCCGGCGACCTGGTCGCCATCGCCGGCATCGAGGACATCATGATCGGCGACACCCTCGCCGACCCGAACGACCCGCGCCCGCTGCCGCCGCTGACCGTCGACGAGCCGTCGATCTCGATCACCATCGGCATCAACACCGCGCCGCTCTCCGGCCGTTCGGGCAAGAAGCTCACCGCCCGGCTGATCAAGAACCGCCTCGACCAGGAGCTGGTCGGCAACGTCTCGGTGCGCATGCTGCCCACCGAGCGCCCCGACACCTGGGAGATGCAGGGCCGCGGCGAGCTGGCGCTGGCCATCCTCGTCGAGCAGCTGCGCCGCGAGGAGTTCGAGCTGACCGTCGGCCGCCCGCAGGTGGTCACCAAGGAGATCGACGGCAAGCTGCACGAGCCGGTCGAGCGGGTCACCATCGACACACCCGGCGAGTACGTCGGCACGCTCACCCAGGCGCTGGCCTCCCGCCGCGGCCGCATGGAGAACCTGGTGCACCACGACACCGGCTGGGCGCGGATGGAGTACGTCGTCCCCTCGCGCGGCCTCATCGGGTTCCGCACCGAGTTCCTCACCGAGACCCGCGGCACCGGCGTCCTCAACCACAACCTCGAGGGCTACGAGCCGTGGCTGGGCGACATGCGCGCCCGCCCGACCGGCTCGCTGGTGGCCGACCGGCAGGGCGTGGCGACGTCATACGCGATGTTCTCGCTGCAGGAGCGCGGCTCGATGATGGTCGCCCCGGGCACCGAGGTGTACGAGGGCATGATCGTGGGCGAGAACTCCCGGCCCGACGACATGGACGTCAACATCACCAAGGAGAAGAAGCTCACCAACATGCGGTCCTCGACCGCGGAGGAGCTCGAGCGCCTGGTGCCGCCGCGGATCCTCAACCTCGAGCAGGCGCTGGAGTTCTGCGCCGAGGACGAGTGCGTCGAGGTGACGCCGGCCGCCGTCCGGGTGCGCAAGGTGATCCTCGACCAGAACGAGCGCGGCAAGGCCAAGAACCGCAAGCCCAGGGCCTGAACCGCAGCCTCCCGAGGCCCCCGACCGCGGCTGCGGTCGGGGGCCTCGGCGCGTTCCCGGGACCGACCCCCGCGGCGCCGTCACCGGGCCGTGACGGCTGGTGATGACGGGCCGGGGAGCGGCGACAGGCCCGGGCGGTACGCGCGGGGGCGCGCCGGGCCGCCGACCTACGGTCGAGGCGCGGACCCGGACGCGGGCCCGCGGTGCAACGAGCGGGAGGCTGACGCTGATGACGACGACCCGGGTGGTGCGGAGCCCCGAGGGCTTCCGCGGTGGCATCGACGTCCGAGTGAGCCTGCGCGCCGACGTCGGGTCGGGCGAGAACCCCTTCGACGGCGCGTGGTTCCCGCGCAGCCGGGACCTGGCCGTCGAGCTGCCCGAGCTCGTGGCGGCGCTGGACCGGCGCGGCCTGCGCATCGAGCGCTTCACCTATCCGCTCGGCCCGTGGCTCCCGGCGCCGCGCAAGGTCGTCGTCGACGACCGGATCGTGCGCACCGGCGGCTTCAGCAGCATGGACCCCGGCGTGGTCTGCCTGAGCTGGGCGGGGGGCAACCGGCGCGCCGACCTGCTCGTCGTCCCGCCGGAGACCGACGTCATCACCGGTGTCCGCGCGTTGCGCCTGTGCACGCGGCGCGGGCTGCCCCGCTCGCCGCAGATGGTCATGGCCGCCGCGCGGTCCCAGCCGCTGCCCCAGGTGCCCGACCTGCCGGCGACCCGGGCGGTCTGAGGGGCTCCCCGGCACCCCTCGCCACTCCGCGGCACTCCGCGCGATGATCAGGTGACCTGATCGTGCGGTGTCCTCCCTCACGTTCCACGGTGAGGGAGGACGCTCGATGATCAGGTCACCTGATCATCGCCTCGCCCCGGGACGGCAGGAGGCCCCGTCCGGCAGCTGCCGGACGGGGCCTCCTGTGTCGTGCGGGGTCCGCCTCAGTCGCGCGGGTCGGCGGGACGGCCGGCCGGCAGGCTGCGCTCCAGGTCCGCGGCGTCGGCGGCGTCGGCCGGCGGGACCGGGTGCTCGTCGGCGTCCGCCTCGGCCAGCCGGGCGGCCTCGGCGGCCAGGGCGTCGGCCGACTCCTGCGCGCGGTCCTTGCGGTACTGGCGGTAGGAGTGGACGACGGCGGCGGCCCAGATCGCGTAGATCACCGCGTAGACGGCGTAGCGCACCGGGTCGGAGGCGTCGATCCAGTCGCTCTTGAGCAGCGTGCGGGTGTTCGTCAGCACGATGACCCCGCCGACCAGGGAGCCCAGCAGCCGCGGCGGCACGTGCCGGACCAGCCAGGCGGCGAGCGGGGCCGCGACCAGGCCACCGGCCAGCAGGCCGAGCGCCCACAGCCAGTTGACGCCCTGCGTGCCGAGGGCGAGGAGGAAGCCCACGCTGGCCGCCAGGGCGACGAGGAACTCGGAGGTGTCGATCGAGCCGATGACCTTGCGGGGCTCCATCCGGCCGCTGGCCAGCAGCGCCGGCGTGCCGACCGGGCCCCAGCCGCCACCGCCGGTGGCGTCGACGAAGCCGGCGACCAGGCCGAGGGGGGCCAGGAAGCGCTTGCGCACCGGCTTGCCGAGGTTGCGCCGGTCGATGCCGCGCAGCGTGAAGCGGACCAGCAGGTAGGTCCCGAGCGCGAGCAGGATCAACGACATCACCGGGGCGGCGACCTCGGTGGACAGGCTCGAGAGCACGTTGGCGCCGATGAAGGCACCGACCGCGCCCGGGATGCCGACCTTGGCGACGACCTTCCAGTCGACGTTGCCGAACCGCCAGTGCGCGGCGCCCGACATCAGGGTGGTGCCGATCTCGGCGAAGTGGACGGTGGCGGAGGCGGCGGCGGGGTTGGTGCCGAAGGCCAGCAGCAGCGTCGTCGAGGTGACGCCGTAGGCCATGCCGAGGCTGCCGTCCACGAGCTGCGCGCCGAGGCCGGCGACCGCGAGCAGGACGAGGGTCTTCACGGGTGGGGCTCCTGGTCTTCAGGGAGGTGGCGGGCCGCGGGCGCGCGGGAGGGCGCGACTCGTCGCGGGACGTGCGTGCTGGGCAGCGGCGCCGGGACGGCGCGGGACGTCAGCGCCGCGGACAGGCGGCCGTGCAGACGCGCAGCAGGTCGACGTGGATCCGCCCCACCAGGAGCACCGCCGTTCCCGCCACGGGTCCTATGTCTACCAGATCGATCGACAATTGCCGACCCGGGGCCGGGAGGTCCCGGTCACCCCGCCGGGTCACCCGGTCAGGACGTCGCGGCGGATGGTGGCCCACGACACCAGCCCGCCCAGGGTGAAGAGCCCGGCGCAGACCAGCAGGGCCGCCCGGAAGCCGCCGGTGAACGCGGCGGGGTCGGTGTAGTCGTCGCCCGAGAGCCCCACCGCCACCGGCAGCGCGGCGACGACGAGCAGCTGCGCGGCCCGCGCGACGGCGTTGTTCACCCCGCTGGCGACCCCGGTCATCGACTCGGGGGCCGCGGCCAGCACGGTCGCGGTCAGCGGCGCCACGGTCAGCGCCATGCCCAGCCCCTGCAGCAGCGACCCGGGCAGCACCTCGACGGCGTAGGGCGCGGTGCCGTCCACCCCGGCCAGCCACAGCGTGCCGGCCGCCGCCACCAGCGGTCCGACGGTCATGGGCAGCCGGAGCCCGGTCCGCGCGGCCAGCGCCCCGGCCCGCGACGACAGCAGCGTGATCAGCAGGATGGAGGGCAGGACGGCGGCGCCGGCCGCGGTCGCCCCGTAGCCCAGCACCGTCTGCAGCTGCAGGACGAGGAACAGCGACAGCCCGCCCACCGCGGCGTAGACGGCGAAGGTGGCCAGGTTCGCGCCGGTGAACTGCCGGGACGCGAACAGCCGCGGCGGCAGCACGGGCTCGGCCACCCGGCGCTCGCGCACGACGAACGCCGTCCCCGCCGCGAGGGCGGCCGCCACGGGCGGTCCGACGGCGAGGGTGGAGGCACGCTCCCCGGCGGTGATCAGCGCGTAGGTCAGGCAGCCGAGGGCCGCGGCGGCCAGCGCGGCGCCGGCGACGTCGAAGCGCCCGTGCCGGCCGCCGCCGCGGCTCTCGGGCACGTGCCGCCCGGCGACGGCGAGCACGACGACGGCCACCGGCACGTTGAGCAGGAAGACCAGTCGCCAGCTCCCGGCGTCCACGAGCACGCCACCGAGCAGCGGCCCGGCCAGACCGGCGATGCCGCCGAGCGCCGACCACAGGCCGATGGCCCGGGCGCGGTCGGCCGGCCGGAACGAGGACTGCACCAGCGCGAGGCTGCCCGGCGCGAGCAGCGCCCCGCCGACGCCCTGCAGCACGCGCGCGGCGACCAGCTGCGCGGTGCCCGGGGCCAGGCCGCACAGCAGCGAGGCGCCGGCGAACCAGCCGACACCGACCAGGAACACCCTCCGGCGACCCAGCCGGTCGCCCAGCGAGCCCCCGAGCAGGACCAGCGAGGACAGCGCCAGGGTGTAGCCGGTGACCGTCCACTGCAGGCCGGCCAGGCCGGCGTTCAGGTCCGCGCCGATGGCCGGCAGGGCCACGGTGACGGCGGTGGCGTCGAGGAAGGCCATCCCCGAGGCGAGCACCGTGGCCAGCAGCAGCCACCGCCCCCGCGCCGTCCCCAGCTCGACCGGCGCGGACGCCGGGCCGGTCACCCGCGGCTCAGGAGACGACGAGGTGGGTGAGGTAGTAGGCCAGCGCGGCCACCGCGCCGGCGGCCGGCAGGGTCACGACCCAGGCGACGACGATGTTGCCGGCCACGCCCCAGCGCACCGCCGACAGCCGCCGGGTGGACCCGACGCCCATGATCGACGTCGTCGTGATGTGCGTGGTCGAGACCGGGACGGCGAACACCGTCGCGGTGGTGACCATGACGCCCGAGGCCACGGTCTGCGCGGCGAACCCGCCGGCCGGGGTGAGCTGGATGATGCGCCGGCCCAGCGTGCGCATGATCCGGAACCCGCCCGCGTAGGTGCCCGCGCTGATCGCGCCGGCTGCCGCCAGCACCACCCACAGCGGCACCTCGAAGCTGTCGATCTCCCCGGCGGTGAACAGTGCCAGCGTGATGATGCCCATCGTCTTCTGGGCGTCCTGCAGGCCGTGGCCGAGCGCCATCGTCGCGGAGCTGACGATCTGGGCGTAGCGGAAGCCGCGGTTGGCGCGGGTCACGTTGGCCCGCCGGAACGTCCACAGGATCAGCAGCATGAACAGGTAGCCCAGGCCGAAGCCGACCAGCGGCGAGAGCACCATCGGGATGACGACCTTGTCGAGGATCCCCATCCACTGCACCGAGTGGACCGCCGCCAACGCCGCGCCGACGAGCCCGCCGATGAGCGCGTGCGAGGACGACGAGGGCAGTCCGAAGTACCAGGTGATCAGGTTCCACACGATCGCCCCGATCAGCGCGGCGAAGACGATCTCCAGCCCGCCCGACCCCTCCGGGGGGTCGATGATCCCGGCGCCGACGGTCTTGGCCACCTCGGTGGACAGCAGCGCGCCCACCAGGTTCATCACCGCCGCCAGGGCCAGCGCGATCCGCGGGGTCAGCGCCTTGGTGGAGACGGCGACGGCGATCGCGTTCGCCGCGTCGTGGAAGCCGTTGGTGTAGTCGAAGGCCAGCGCGACGACGATGATGGCGACGAGCGCGAGGAAGACCGCGTCCATCGCCGGTCAGGACTCCTTGACCGTGATCGTCTCGACGACGTTGGCCACGTGCTCGAAGGCGTCGGCGGCCTCCTCGAGCTGGTCGGCCACCTCCTTGAGCTTGAGGATCTCCAGCGCGTCAAACTCGCCGCTGTAGAGGCGGGAGAGCAGCCGACGGTAGAGCTTGTCGGCCTCGTTCTCGATGCGGTTGACCTCGATCCAGTACTCGGAGAGGTCCTTCATCGTGCGCAGCCGCGGCATGGCCTCGGCGGTGGTCTGCGCGGCCCGCTGCAGCAGCGCCGTCTGCTGGCTCATCTCCGCCGGCAGCGTGCCCAGGCCGGTGAGGACGACCAGGTCGGCGGCGGCCTCCACGAAGTCCATGACGTCGTCGAGGTCGCTGGCCAGCTTGTAGATGTCCTCGCGGTCGAACGGCGTCACGAAGCTGGAGTTCAGCTGCCGGAAGATGGCGTGCGTCGACTGGTCGCCGGCGTGCTCGAGCTCGCGCAGCCGCGCGGCGAGCTCCTCCCGGCGGGCGTGGTCGTGGATGAAGTCGCTCAGGACGTCGGTGGCGGCCACCAGGTTCTCCGCCGAGGCGGTGAACAGCGGGTAGAAGCTCTGGTCCTTGGGCGTGAGGCTGAAGGGCACGCGTGGCTCCGGTCATACGTCGGGACGGCGTCGGGTCAGGCGGACCGGCCGACGACCGCCGGGGAGCCTATGTGGGCCCGTGCGGCCCCGCCCGGCCGGTGCCCGCCGTTCACCTGTTGTTCAGACGCCGTCGGGTGCCCGTTCACCGGGCCCGGCGGGCGTCGTCCTCCTGATGGGTGACGGCCTCGACCAGGTCGGCCCGCGCGCGGGCCACCCGGGAGCGGATCGTGCCGACCGGGCAGCCGGCCACCTCCGCCGCCTCGGCGTAGGGCAGGCCGAGCAGCTGCGTCAGGACGAAGGCCTCGCGGCGCTCGGGGTCCAGGCGGGCCAGCAGGTCGGTGACGGCGGCGCTCTCGCTCACTCGGTCGGCGCCGTCCGCGGGGCCGAGTGCCTCCAGCTCGGCGTCGTCGCGGACGAGGGTCAGCCGCCGCCGGCGTCGGGACCGCAGGGCGTCGGCGCACACCCGCCGGGCGATCGCCAGCAGCCACGTCCGCAGCGAGGAGCGGCCCTCGAAGCGGTGCAGGGAGGCGAACGCGCGCGCGTAGGTCTCCTGGGTGAGGTCATCGGCCGACTCCCGGTCGCCGAGCGCCGCGCACAGCCGCCAGACGTCGGACTGGGTGGCCCGGACGAAGGTGGCGGCGGCCAGCGGGTCGCCCTCGACGGCGGCCGCGGCGGCGCGCTCCAGCTCGTCCACGTCTCTCCTCCGCCGCACGAGTCGGACCGGTCGGGAACCGGGCGGCCCTCCGCGACGACTACTGCTGCATGCAGTGTGCACCGTTCCGCGAGGCCGCCTCGGCACGACTCGACGGCGAGCCGCTGGGCATGTCCGCCGTCGATCTCGACCGGCACCTGGCCGCCTGCCCCGACTGCACCGGCTGGGTGCGGGCGGCCGGGCAGGTCACCCGTCGGGCCCGGCTGGCCCCGGCGCCTCCGGTGCCCGACCTCACCGCCGCCGTCCTCGCGGCCCTGCCGCAGTCGCTGCCCGGGGCGGCCGCCGCCGCCCGCACGCGTCTGGTGCTGTCCGCGCTGCGGCTGGCGCTGCTCGCCGCGGGCGTCGGCCAGGCCGGGCTGGCCTGGCCGGCCCTGGCCAGCGGGAGCGCGGCGATGAGCGCGCCGGTGCACATGGCGCACGAGACGGGGGCCTGGAACCTCGCCGTCGCCGCCGCGTTCGTCGCCGTCGCGGCCCTGCCGCGGCTGGCCGCCGGCGCCCTGCCGCTGCTCGCGACCTTCACCGTGCTGCTCACCGTCACGACCGTGCGCGACCTGCAGGCCGGGCACGTGCACGCCGACCGGGCCACCGCGCACCTGCTGCTCCTGGCCGGAGCGGTGCTGGTCGCCGTCGTCGCCTGGCGGCAGCGCCCGCGCCGCGGACCGGCCGGGGTGCCGGTCGGGGAGCGGGTGCCCGCGTGAGTGCGCCCGTCCTGCGCCGGCGCCCGGCGCTGCTGCTGCTCGCGCTGCTCGTCGGCTGGCTGGGGCTCGGCGTCGTCACCGCCGGGCCGGCCGCCGCGCACGCTGAGCTGGCCTCCACCGACCCGGGGGAGGGCGCCCGCCTCGACGCGGCGCCCGGCGCGGTGACCCTGCGCTTCTCCGAGGGCGTCTCCCTCGGCGCCGGCTACGCCCGCGTGCTCGGCGAGGACGGCGAGCGCGTCGACACCGGCGCGCCGTCGGTCGACGGCGACACGGTCACCGTCCCGCTGCGCGACGGCCTGCCCGACGCCAGCTACGTCGTCACCTACCGGATCGTCTCGGCCGACTCGCACCCGGTGAGCGGGGCCTACGCCTTCGTCGTCGGCGACGGCGAGCTGGCCGACGCCGCCGCGGTGGCCGACGACCCCGACGTCGACCCGTTCGTGGCGGCGGCGCTCCCGGCCGCGCGGACCCTCGGCTTCGCCGGGCTGGCCGCCGGCCTCGGCGTCCCGGCGTTCCTGGTGCTGTGCTGGCCGGCCGGCTGGGCCTCGCCGCGGGTGCGCCGGCTGACCACCGCCGGCCTGCTCGCCGTGGCCGTCGGCGCCGTGCTCACCTTCCTGTTCCAGGGCCCCTACGCGGCCGGTTCCGGGCCGGGCTCGGTGCTCGACCCGGCGCTGCTGGCCACCACGGCCTCCTCGGCGTTCGGCCTGACCACGCTCGGCCGGGCGGCGCTGGCGTCGCTGCTGGCCGCCCTGCTCGTGCCGCTGTGGCGGCGCGCCGCCGGCCCTCAGCCGCAGGAGACCGCCGGCCTGGCCGTGCTCGCCGGCGGCGTGGTCCTCACCACCGCCGCCGTGGGGCACCCGGTCGCCGGGTCGCTCCCGGTGGCCGCCACCGCGGTCGCGGCCGTGCACGTCGCGGCGATGGCGCTGTGGCTGGGCGGGCTGGCCGTGCTGCTGGCCGGCCTGCTCCGGCCCGGCGCGGAGGCCGCCGAGCTGGCCGGCGCGCTGCCGCGGTGGTCGCGGGTCGCCTCGGGCTCGGTGGCCGCGCTGGTGGTCACCGGCGTCGTCCAGTCGGTGCGCGAGGTCGGCTCGCCGACGGCGCTGGTGTCGACGACCTACGGCTGGGTGCTGCTGGCCAAGCTCGCCCTGGTGCTACTGCTCCTGGCCGCCGCCGGGGTGTCGCGGGTGTGGGTGCAGCAGCACCTCGGCCTCGCCCGGCCGCGGCCCGGCGGGCGCCGCCGGGTCACCGCGCACGCGTTCGCCGCCGCCGTCGCCGGAGCCGGCGCGGAGGAGACCGTGGCCACCGCGGCGCGCGAGCGGGCGGCCGCGCAGGCCCGCGGCGCGGTCGAGGACGTCGCGCCGCTGCGCCGCTCGGTGCTGGTCGAGGCCGCCGTCGCCGCGGTCGTGCTGGCGCTCTCCGCCGTCCTGGTCGGTACGCCGCCGGCCCGCTCCGCGGTCGCCGAGCCGGTCGACGTCACGCTGCCCCTGCAGTCGGCGGCCGGCGGGACCGGCAGCGTGCAGGTGTCGGTCGACCCGGCCGGCCCCGGCGCCAACACCCTGCACCTCTACCTGTTCGACGACGCCGGGCAGCTCGACCAGCCCGCCGACCTGCGCGTGACGCTCACCGAGCGCGAGCAGGAGATCGGCCCGCTCGACGTCGACCTCGAACCCGCCGGACCGGGTCACTGGGTGGCCGACGGGATGAGCATCCCGGGCGCCGGCACCTGGACCCTCGCGGTGAGCGTCCGCCTCGACGAGTTCACCGCGGCCACCGCCAGCACCGCCTTCCCGGTGCGCTGAGAGCTCGCGCACCGCGCGCGAGCGAGTGAGTGAGTGAGTGAGTGAGTGAGTGAGTGAGAAGGAGAACCGTGACCCTGTTCCTGCGACCGCTGGCCCGCGCCGGCGTCGTGCTGACCGCCGTCCTCGCCGCCCTGGTCGCGTCCGTCGTGCTCGCGACCGCCGCGTCGGCGCACGTGACGGTCGCCTCGGACGACGCCACCCCCGGCGGCTACGGGAAGCTGACCTTCCGGGTGCCCAACGAGAGCGACACCGCGAGCACCGTCGACGTGCGCATCTCGATCCCCGCCGACGCCGCGATGGCCTCCCTGCAGACGCAGCCGGTGCCCGGCTGGACGGTCTCGACGACCTCGGCGACGCTCGACGAGCCGGAGGAGGTGCACGGCCAGCAGATCAGCGACTACGTGTCGGTCGTGGAGTTCCGCGCCGACGCCGGCGGCGGCATCGCCCCCGGCCAGTTCCAGGAGTTCTCGCTGTCGGGCGGCCCCTTCCCCGACGCCGACTCCCTGAGCTACCCGGTGGTGCAGACCTACAGCGACGGCACCGAGTCGGCCTGGATCGAGCCGACCGTCGAGGGCCAGGCCGAGCCGGAGAACCCCGCTCCCGCGCTGTCGCTGACGGCAGCGGCGGACGGCGGGACGGCGGCGTCCACCGCGACGGCGGCCGCGGACGAGCACGCCCACGGCGGCGCGGTGAGCGACGAGCCGGCCGGCCTGGCCCTGTTCCTGGCCCTGCTGGCGCTGGCCGTGGGCATCGCCGGCGTCGTCCTCGCCTACCGGGCGGGTCGACGTACCGTGTCCTCGTGACCCCTCCCGCGCGCGGCCGGCTCGCCGCGCTGCTCCTCTCCGCCGGACTGGTCCTGTCCGCCTGCGGCTCCGGGAACGACACCGCGTCGGCCGGGGAGGGCCACGACCACACGAGCGGCGACCACTCCGGCGGGGCGGCGGCCTCGCTGGAGGGGCCGGGCGACGTGTACGCCGGCATCGACCTGCGCGACCCCTACCAGCGGCCCTCGTTCACCCTCACCGACACCTCGGGCGCGAGCTACGACTTCGCGTCGGCGACGGCCGGGCGGCCGACGCTGCTGTTCTTCGGCTACACCAACTGCCCGGACGTCTGCCCGTCGACGATGGCCGACGTCGCCCTCGCCCTGCGCGACGTCGACCCGGCGCTGGCCGAGCAGGTGCAGGTCGTGTTCGTCACCACCGACCCGGCCGCCGACACCCCCGCGGTGCTGGGGGAGTACCTGGCCCGCTTCGACGCCGACCTGCCCACCCGGTTCGTGGGGCTGACCGGCGCCCAGGACGCGATCGACCAGGCGCAGCTGTCGGCCGGGGTGCCGCTGGCCGAGGAGGACGGCCGGCTGCACAGCTCGCTGCTGCTGCTCTACGGCGCCGACGACCAGGCGCACGTCGCCTTCGACGCCGGCAACACCTCGCGGGACATCGCCGGCGACCTCCGCGCGGTCGCCGCCGCCTCCTAGCGGTGGCGCGACGGCACCGGGCGGCCGGGCGGCTGGCCGTCGTCGTCCTCGGCCTGCTGGCCTGGCTGGCCCTGGCCGGGCCGGCCGCGGCGCACGTCGGCGGGGAGGTCGCCGGCAGCGACTTCGACGGCCGGGTGACCTCGGTGCAGCCGGCGGTGCCCGGGGTCGCCGTGCGGGTCCTGCAGTTCGGCGACGAGCTCGAGGTGGTCAACACCACCGGCACCGAGGTGACCGTGCCGGGCTACTCCGACGAGCCCTACCTGCGGATCGGCCCGGACGGCGTCTGGCGCAACGCCCACAGTCCGGCCACCTGGGTCAACCTCGACCGCTACGGCCGGGCGACGGTCCCGCCGGAGGCCGACCCCGCCGCCGAGCCCGAGTGGGTGCAGGTCTCCACCGAGGCGCAGTACGTGTGGCACGACCACCGCACGCACTGGATGAGCGAGGGGCAGCTGCCCCCGGTCGTGGCGGCCGACCCGACCCGGGCGCACACCGTGTCGGAGTGGACCGTGCCGATGGCGCACGGCTCGACGCCGGTGACCGTGCGCGGAGTGCTCACCTGGAGCCCGCCGCCGTCCCCGGCGCTCACCTGGACGCTGCACTCGGCGCTGGCCGCCGCCGTCGCCGCCACCGGCCTGCTGGCCCGCACGGCACGGCCGCTGGGCTGGGCGATGGCCCTCGGCGGGGTCGTGGCGCTGTGGCACGCGGCCGGCACGCCCGAGCCGCCGGTGACGGTGTCCTCGCACGCCGCGGCGGTGCTCTCCGCGCTGCCGCCCGCGGTCACCGCCGCGCTGGTCGCGGTGCTGGGGGTCGTCGCCGGCCGCCGTGGCCGCGGGGTGGTGACCGGGCTGTGCGCCGTCGTCCTCGGGTGGCTGCTGCTCGTGCAGGGCCTGCCCGACGTCGACGTGCTGTGGAGCGCGCACGTGGTCAGCAACGGCCCGCCCGTGCTCGCCCGGGTGGCGGTCGCCGTCCTGGTGGCCGGCGGGGCCGGGCTCGTCGTGGCGGGACTGGCCGCGGCGCGCCGGTTCCGCGACCCGGAGCCGGCCGCCGCCGGCCGGCACGCCCCGGAGCCCCAGCCGGCCGGCTGAGGCCCCGGCGCGGGTGACGTGCTGGAACGGCCCCCCTGCAGGGTCCCGCCGCGAGCCTGCGAGTGGCGGGAGGCAGGGGGCCTTCCTCAGGCGCCGTCGGGTACCGGGTGCAGGTGCTGGCGCGCGCTGGAGAGCATCGCGTTGGCCCGGTCGAGGTCGGCCTCGAAGTCGACCTCGACGGCGGCGAACTGCGAGATGTCCAGCGGCCGGAACCGCAGGCCGGCCTCGGCGATCGCCGTCTCCATGCCGCGCTCGAAGTAGTCCTGGTCGCCGACGGCGTCGAGGTGCTCGACGAGGGTGGCCTTGTCCGCCGAGGACACGTAGTTGATCCCCACGGCCTCGCCGAGGCCGCCGGTCACCGTCTTCGACAGCCCGGCGATGAAGCCGTCCGCGTCGAGGGTGTACTTGACCTCCTCGTCGGCGACGGTGGAGGTGTCGACGCAGACGAAGCTCTCGTCGGCCTCCAGCGCCGGCAGCACGGCCTCCAGGACGGCGGCGTCGAACACGACGTCGCCGTTGAGCCACAGCGCCCCGCCCTCGCGGGTCGTCCGCAGCCCGCGCAGCAGGCTCTTGGAGGTGTTGGTCCGCGCGAAGTGCGGGTTGTAGGCGAAGCGCAGGTCGGGTGCGGCCTGCATGAGCAGCTCGCACTGGAAGCCGACGACGGCGGTGACGTCGACGGCCGGGCCAAGCACCTGCTCGAGCGTGTCGAGCTGGCGGTGCAGGATGCTGCGCCCGTCGACCAGCGGGGTCAGCGGCTTGGGCAGCGGTCGGCCCAGACGGGTGCCCATCCCGGCGGCCAGGATGACCACCTGGGGAGAGCCCGGCCGTGGGCGGGCGCCGGGCCGGGCGGCGAGCGTCCTGCCGTGCAGGTGGGCGGTCTTCGCGAGGTCAGCGATGCGCACTGGGGTCCCCTCCTCGGGTCGTCGCGGCCGCGTCGGCGGCGGATCCGCCGCGCGGGAAGAACAGGTCGAGGACGCGCTCGGTGGCGTGCCCGTCCTCGAGGGCGGTGAAGGTCTCCCGGAACCGCGCGTAGCGCTCGGCGTGCGCGGCGGTGACCCGGTCGAGGTCGGCGACGGCGTCGAGCAGCTCGTCGCCGGTCGACAGCAGCGGCCCGGGCGCGATCTCGTCGATGTCGACGTAGAAGCCGCGCAGCCGGTCGCGGTAGTCGGCCAGGTCGTAGGTGAACAGCAGGATCGGCTTGCCGGTGACCGCGAAGTCGAACATCGTCGACGAGTAGTCGGTGACCAGGAGGTCGGCGGCGAGGTAGAGGTCGCGGATGTCGGGGTGGTTGGACACGTCGCGCACCGGAAGGCCCTCGATGGACTCCAGCCGGTCGGAGACCATGCTGTGCAGCCGCAGCAGCAGCACGTGGTCCCCGCCGAGCCGCTCGGTGAAGGCGGCGAGGTCGACGGGCAGCTCGAAGTCCCGCTCTCCGGTGCCCTCGAACACCAGGTCGTCACGCCACGTGGGCGTGTAGAGGACGACCGTCCTCCCCTCGTCGATGCCGAGCTGTGCGCGCACCTCCGCGCGGACCTGGTCGCGCCGGGGGCTGCTGAGCAGGTCGTTGCGGGGGTAGCCGGTCTCGTGGATCGGGCGGGGGAAGCCGAAGGCCTGCCGGAAGCGGGCGGTGCTGTACGCGTTCGGCGAGAGCATCGCGTCCCAGCGGGCGATGTCGTGCTCGAGGTAGGCCAGCCGGCCCTCCGGCGCCCACAGCACGTCGTTGTGGATCCGCTTGAGCGGGGTGCCGTGCCAGGTCTGCAGGTAGAAGGCGTCCGGCCGCTTCTCCCAGTCCAGCGGGACGTGGTCGTTGGAGACGACGACGTCGGCCGCCTCCAGCGCGGCGATGCTCTCCGGGCTGCCGAAGTGGATCGTCTCGACGTCGGCCGGGAACGCGCCCTCGGCGACGGCGGAGGTCAGCCAGGTGTGCTGCACGTCGTCGCCGCGGGCGACGAGTGCCTCGTAGATCGCGCGCGGGCTGTCGGAGAACAGGCCGCGGAAGCTGGTGTAGACGATCCTCATCGACCACCTCCGGTCAGGACGGGCAGCAGCAGGTCGGCGAGCTCCTGCCAGGACCCGACGACGGTGAGGACGCCGGCCTCCCGCAGGGCGGCCTCCCGCTCGGCGCGCTCGGCCGGCTGGACGAAGAGCAGGTTGCCGACGGTGAGGCAGCCGGCGCGCACCGCCGACAGGGCGCCGGGGACGGAGTCCTCCACCGCGAGGCCGGCTCCCGGCGCGATGCCCAGCTGCTCGCAGGCGTGCAGGTAGACGGCCGGGTCGGGCTTGCTTGTCGGCGTGGGCAGGGAGTCCTCGGCGCTGAAGCGGGCCTCCGGCGGGATCAGCTCGTCGAGCCCCGTGGCGGTGAAGCAGGCGGCCAGCCGGCGCAGCGCGCTGGAGCTGACCGCGGCCAGGCGCAGGTGCGGCGCGAGCGCGACGAGGGCCGCGGTGGTCTCCGGGTGCGGCCGGAGGTGCTCGCCCAGGTACGCGGTGACCGCGCGGCGCTCCTCGGCCACCCACGGCTCGACGTCGACCTCGGGGCGGCCGGACTCGGCGGCCAGCCGCCGCGCCGTCGACCGGAAGTTCATGCCCGTGGTGGCCAGGCGCAGCTCCTCAGCGGTGAACCGGCGGGCGTCGCCGAGCTCGGCCAGGAAGCGGTTGGTCACCTCGGCCGAGGCGACGAAGGCCGGCTCCTCGGACGGGAACAGGTTGCCGTCGGCGTCGCAGAGCAGGGCGGTGAGGCCAGTGACGACGTCGCGCGGGAGGACCGGCCCCTCCGTGCGGGGGACGGCGGTCACCGGGCGTCCGCGGGCGGGATGCTGAGGACCGGCGCGGGCGGCGTGCTGGCGGCCGTGAGGGCGGCGACGGTCGCCCGGACGCCGTCGCGCTCGAGCCGGCGCAGGACGGCGGCCAGCTCGTCGGCGAAGCCGGGCACGCGGCCGAGGTCCCCGAACACCGGCTCGTCGGCCAGCAGCGGCCGCGGGTCGGTGCCGCCGGCGCGCGCGAGGGCCTGCAGGTGCGGGCCGCGGTCGTCCTCCACCGGCAGCGGCCGGCCGGCGTCGTCGGTCTGCTGCAGCCAGCGCACCCAGCCGGCGACGGCGAGGGTGAGCAGCGCGTGCGGCCTGCCCTGGGCCAGCGCCTCGCGCAGCGAGGGCAGCAGGTGGTGGGGCAGCTTGGTCGAGCCGCGGCGGCACAGCCGGGAGAGCCGGTCGGCGATGGCCGGGTTGGCGAAGCGCTGCAGCAGCACGGCCTTGTACCCGGCGAGGTCGATCCCCTCGGGGCAGGGGATGAGCGGGGTCACCTCGTCGTCCATGAGCGCGGTGACGTAGGCGGCGAAGACGGGGTCGCCCATGAGCACGTCGATGCGCTCGTGGCCGGCGAGCGTGCCCAGGTAGCCCAGCGCCGAGTGGCTGGCGTTGAGCAGCCGGGTCTTCATCAGCTCGTACCCGGTGACGTCACGGACGAAGCGGACGCCGACCTCGTCCAGCGGCGGGCGGCCGTTGCAGAACGCGTCCTCGATGACCCACTGGGAGAACGGCTCGGTGACCACCGGCCAGCGGTCGTCGACGCCGTAGCGGCGGGCGAGGGCCGCGCGCTCCTCCGGGGTGGTCTGCGGCGTGATCCGGTCGACCATGCTGCTCGGGAAGGCCACCCGGTCGGTGATCCAGCGGGCGAGCACCTCGTCGCGCAGGGCAGCGAAGCCGACGACGGCGGCGCGGGTGGCATCGCCGTTGCGGTGCAGGTTGTCGCAGGACAGGACGGTGAACGGCCGGGTGCCCGCCCGCCGCCGGCGGTCGAGCGCCTCGACGAGGAAGCCGAACACGGTCCGCGGCGCGTCGGGGTGGTCGACGTCGTGCCGGACGTCGTCGTCGACGGTGAAGGCGCCGGAGGCGGGGTCGAGCAGGTAGCCCGCGCCGGTGATGGTCATCGTCACCAGCCGGGTGCGCGGGTCGGCGAGCCGGTCGAGGACGGCGCCGGGGGCGTCGGGGGCGAACAGGTAGTCGGTGAGGACGCCGACCACCCGGGCGCGCTCGCCGTCGGGGCTGCGCTCGACGACGGTGTAGAGGTTGTCCTGCGGGGCGAGGGCCTCGTGCATGTCCCGGCGCCGCAGGCCGACGCCGACGACGCCCCACCGGTCGGAGACGCGCCGCTCGGCGACCTCGTCGAAGTAGGTGAGCTGGTGGGCGCGCGAGAAGCCGCCGACGCTCAGGTGCACGACGGCCGGGACCAGCGCCGAGCGGTCGTAGGTGGGGACGGTGAGCCGGGCCCCGTGCTGCTCGAGCGTCGCGTCGGTCAGCGGCCGGATGCGGACGACGGGTGTCACCGTCGCCACCGCAGCGGTCGCGCCGGGCCGCGGGTCCTCCCGCGAGGGGCGCTCGGGCTGTGCCATCGAGGCATCGGTCCTTCCTGCTCGGGCCGGGGTGGGGCCGCGCTCGGGTGGGGCGGCGCTGGGTGCGCCGCACCCACGGGGGTGGGGCGCGCCCGAGGGCCGCACCGGGTTGATCATGGGACCATCCGGTCCCGTCGTGCACACCCGGGTGGTGCGACGGCCGGTGTACCGGCGACGTCCCCGGCGGATCGTCCGCGGCGGACCGACGGCGGCTGGCCCGCGGTTCTGGAGACCTGGCGGTGGCGCTCGTCGGGCCGGCGCACCTTTTCGACGCCGGGGGAGCCAGCATGCCCCACCTCCGGGGGCCGCAAACCCGGATCCGGCGTGGCGTGATCGAGGACACAGTGGCGTGTCCGCCTGCGACACGCCGCACCGATCGTCACGAAGTGGTCACGTGGTGTTTGGATGCGTACGACCGAATCGGGGGCTCGCCTGAGCCCGCTCCCCACGAGACGGGCAGGTGCATGGGCGACCACCGGAGGACCGCGGACGTGCTCGTCCGCCCTGCCAGCGGATCGCACCGGGCGGTCCCGGGTCCCCGGACCGGCGGCCACCGCCGCGCCGACGTCCGTCGTCCGGCCGACCGCCGGGTCTCCGCGCTGCGCGGCTTCCCCCCGGTCCGCCCCGAGGGCGCCGCGTCCCTCGTCGCCGTCGTCCCCCCGCCGCGAGCGACCCTGGACGACGTCGCCGTCCGGGTGCCGGCCGTCCTGCCGACCACGGTGCTGCCCGTGGCGGAGCAGACGGCCGAGGTCCCGGCCGCCGGGGTCGCCGACGTCGGCGTGCTCGACGTCGTGGCAGCCCCGGAGGGTGGCGTCGCCGTCGACCCGGCTCCCGTCGGGGCCCCCCGCACCGCCCGGCGGCCACGCGCCCGCGACCGCCGCCCGCACCTGCTGCTCGCCGCCCTGGTGGTCGGCGCCCTGGGCGCCGGCGCGTTCGGGCTGCACGGGACCTCCGACGCCGCGGCCGGGTCGTCCGCGGTGCAGATCGCCCAGGACGAGCTGATGACCGGGGACGAGGCCGTCGAGGTCATGCCGATGGCCTCGATCACCGAGGCCGAGGCCCAGGCGCGGCTGCAGGAGGTGGCCGCGGCCCGCGCCGAGCAGGCCGCCGCCGAGGCCGCCGCCGCCGAGGCCGCCGCGGAGGCGGCCCGACCCAAGACCGTCCTGCCCGTCGAGGGCGCGCGGTTCACCAGCGGGTTCGGCGGACGGTGGGGGACCTTCCACTACGGCATCGACCTGGCCGCGCCCATGCGGACGCCGGAGATGGCGGCGGCCGACGGCGTCGTGGTGCGGGCCGGTGCGGCCAGCGGGTTCGGCCTGGCCGTCTACATCCTGCACGAGAACGGCGACGTGACCGTCTACGGCCACATGGACGAGATCCTCGTCGAGCCGGGGCAGTACGTGGAGGCGGGGGAGACCATCGCGCTGCTGGGCAACCGGGGTCAGTCGACCGGCCCGCACCTGCACTTCGAGGTGCACCAGGGGGGCATGAACGGCCAGCGGATCGACCCGGTGCCGTGGCTGGCGGAGCGCGGCGTCGAGGTCTGAGCACCGGCCCCGCGACCGCGCGACGCGCGGCCACCCCCGCCGCGGTCGCGCCCGCCCGGCGTTGTACAGTTTCACCTGGCCCGAGCGAGACGGGCGGGCCGAGGTACGGGGCTGTGGCGCAGCTGGTAGCGCACCACACTGGCAGTGTGGGGGTCAGGGGTTCGAGTCCCCTCAGCTCCACCCCTCTGACCAGGCCGTTCTCCCTCTGGGAGGACGGCCTGAGTCGTCTGTGGTGCCAGCATGGTGGCCACTGGAGCAGATGTGGTGCCTGCTCACATCGAGGACGACCCGGTCGACGTCCGCATCACCCGACCGGATGGCCCTGGCCTGCTGGCCAGTGACGGCGAGATCGCCCTCGGCCCTGCGGAGATGGACTACGAGAAGCTGGCCCGGAGCCTGGTCGTCCACCGATCGTCGGTCGGCGCAATCCTCGGGCGCTGAGCCGCCCGGCACACGGGGTCCCAGGCACTGACCGGGCGGGGCTGCTCGGAAGGCCCGGCTCCGCGAGGAGCTCCGACGCCCCTGAGCCGATCGGGATCCCGCCGTCATCGACGACACCGCCCTCCACCGACTCGGGGGACCCTGCTCCTCCGGCCGTGTCGGAGGAGACTTCCCAGGCGCGGCCGTGTCGCGGGTTCCGCGGCTGTCAGCCGAGTTCGGTCACTGCCGGCGGCGTCGGCCGAGCGACAATCCGATGGCGATGCCACAGCTGATCAGGCCGCCGACCGGGACGACGGGCGGGACACCGACGAGGAGTTGCCGGCGGGCGGGCCTGAGTTCGTGCACGGCCCAGCCTCGTCGTACCGCCCCTTCGAGCAGCCGCGGCTCGGGATTGACCGCGTGGGGATGCCCGACCGCGGCGAGCAGGTCCCGATCGTCGTAGGAGTCGGAGTACGCGTGGCTGCGTTCCAGCCCGATGCCCTGCTCGGCCGCGAGCACCCGAACGGCGGCCAGCGACACCGGGCCGTGCATCAAGCCGTCCGGGAGCCGACCGGTGAAATAGCCGTTCCCGTCCGTCTCGGCCCGTGTGCCGATCGCGCCGTCGAGTTCCAGTGCCGCGGCGACCGGCCGCGCCAGCTCGATGGGGCTGGCGGTCACCAGGTAGACCAGGTCGCCGGCGGCGCGATGCGTGGCGATGATGCGGGCCACGTCGGGATACACCCGCGGGAGCACCTCCTGCGTCGCCAGGCGCCGGCTCCAGTCCTCGAGGTCGGCGCTCCTGAGGCCGGTGACGGCAGCCATCGTCTCCCGGCGCAGCCGGGCGCTCTGCTGCTCCCGTCCGCCGAAGAAGACCTCCGCCACGTGACGGGCGGTGCGGGTCAGGGCCTCTCCGATGGAGTACACGTCCCGGTCCCTCAGGTCACGGAACAACAGGGACAGCGAGGACCCACTGATCAGCGTCCGGTCCAGGACCAGGAACGCCGCGGTTCTGGGCGCCGCCCCGCCGTCATCCACGTGCGGGCGTCCGACGGGCACGGTCACGAGGTCTCCTCGGAGCGGTGGTACGGGGTCACCGGCACCAGAACCTGCTCGGCGGGCGCGAAGCCCACAGGTCTCCCGGCTCGCTGCCAGGTCTCCGGATCGGCACCAGGCGGCAGCCACTGCGAGCGCCAGATGCCGAGGGCGAGGTCCAGGTCCTCCAGCGCCGGGCGCAGGTGCGCGGGGACCGGGGTGCGCAGGTGCTCGGCCCACAGGCGGACACGGAGGTCGCGGACGGCGGTCCCGTCGGTCACCAGGGCACAGCTCAGTTCGCTGTCCGTGCCGGCCATGGAGCGGCTGAAGAAATTGGCCGACCCGACGCAGGCGAAGGCGTCGTCGACCAGCACCAGCTTCGTGTGCACGGTGAGGTGCTGCACGCGGTGCATGACGACGTTGCTCCGCTGCGCAGGCGGGAGCCGCCGGATGACCTTGTGCCGCAGATCGCGGGTCACCGTGCGCTTGAGCTGGTCGACCCCGCCGTCGGCTGGGTCCTTCCGCCCGGAACCGACCAGGATCACCTTCACCCCACGAGCGGCGGCCTGCCGCAACGGCTCGTAGAGCTCCAGCCGCCGTCGGCCCCCGGGCATCTCGTGGAAGTACTGGTCCTCCAGGTAGACGTAGCGGCGGGCGCCCGCGATGGCCGTGGCGAGGGTCCGGTAGACCTCCTGGACGCCTCCGTGCGGCAGCGTCGTCCAGCGCACCCTGTTCAGGCCGAACCACTCGTCGATCTTCCACGGACTGAACGAGCGCAGGACCTGGACGGCGTTGCCCTCCGCCGAGCGCGGCGGGGTTGCGGGCGCCGGTGGCACCTGCATCGGGTGCAGCGGCGGGTTGAGCACCACGAGTGACGCCGGCGGCAGGTACATGTACCGCCGCGGCAGCGTGGCGGTCTCCTGCCACCGCAGCCGGTAGTTCTCCCACACCCTCGCGGCCGCAGGACCCGTGATGCGAGCAGCACCGTCGTGCCACCCCCACCGCTGTCCCTCGCTCCGCAACCGGTCGTGCGGCGTCGCGTCGTAGCGGCTGCTGACCAGGTCGATGCCACCGACGAACGCGCTGAGCTGTCCGCCGACGTGCAGCAGCACCAGCTTCTGGTGGTTGGAGCCGATGCCGGCTCCGGACCAGTCGAGCAGCACGCGATCCCGCAGCGGCGGGGCGAGCACCTCGGGCCGCTCGGCCGGGAGCCACCCGCGCATCGCACGTGCGGTGAAGACGTTGTCCCGGAAGGGGCCGATGCGCGGCCAGGGCAGCGAGCCGCTGAAGACCGCTCCGGTCAGCAGCACCCGCACGTCGACCCCGTCGGCCGCCTTCTCCGCCAGCAGATCCGCGATCGCCTGGTGACCCGGTTCTCCCGCCGCTCGTCCCGTGAGATCCGTGTCCGCATCCATCTGCAGGCCGGAGAGGAAGACGGAGTCTCCAGGGCCCGCGGCCGACAGGCCGGCGTGCAGTTGGCTGAAGTACTCCACTCCGTCCACGACCGCGTCCCAGGTCGAGTCGCCGGTGAAGACCGGGTTGTCGGGCGTGGACGGCGGCAGGTAACGCCGTGCCAGTTCCTCCAGCGAGGCGCCTGTGGCGATGACGAGGTCCCCTTCGTTCGGCCGGGCGTTCCTGGTGCGGCGTCCCGGCCCCGGCAGCGCGACGCCGATCGTGCACGAGGGCTGCCGCGCCCGCCGCGAGCCGGAGCTCTACCGCAGGCTGCGGACCGTCCGCTTGACGAGGTCCGGTCCGACTCCGATGACCAGCACGAGGATGACCGCCAGTGCGACGGCCTGCCACTCCTCGTCGAAGACGGCGCCCCCGACGGCACCGAGGCCGGCGTACAGGACCGCCCAGGCGACCACGGCGATCCCGTCACCGGCGAGGAACCAGGGCCACGACTGCCCGGTCACCACCGCAGCGAGCATGACCGGGATCCGGCCGCCGGGGACCAGGCGCGAGAGAACGAGCACCAACACCGGCCGCTGGCGCAGGCGCTGTTCCTCCGTCTGCTGCTTCTCCGGGGGGACCCGGCGGGCGTACCACCGGCGGATCGGCCCGCTGCCCCAGCGGAGCACGGCCAACAGCGCGGCGTCGCCCAGCAGCGCGCCGCCCGCCGCGGCGACGAGCACGAGCAGCAATCCGACGAGGGAGCCGTCGGTCATCGCCAGCGCCGCAGCGGCCCCGACAGCGGCTCCGGTGGGGACGACGGGTAGCAGCGCACCGATCGCCACGGTGACGAACACCACGACGTAGGTCACGACGTCGGCGCTCGTGGCGGCCACCGGCCGGTCTCACCAGGCGAGCACGGGCGACGCACCGGGTCACCCTACGGTCGAAGCCTTCATCCGGCTCCGGGACGACCGGACGGACAGGGACCGGCTCGGAGGGCTTCGAGCTCCTGCCCCGCTCGAGCACGACGAGGGCTGCCGGACATGCACGGGTCGGCCGGCGAGCGGTGGCGTCCCGAGCAGCAGCACGGCAGGAGCAGTTCACGTCGATGCTGGTCGGGGCCGCTGGCTCGGTCGCCGGATGACGGGCGTCGACCATCTGGGCGCCCGGCACACGCAGCTCAGCACGTGCCGAAGCTGACCCGGACGCCTGACGGCTGACCCCGAGGACGAGCGGCGGGCTCCGCCCGCTGCAGCGGCACGCACGGGCCAGGGGGCACGGGGCCTCGAGTACGTCGGGCCTTCCGTCCGCGCCGGTCGTCCTGCTGTGGACGGTCGTCGGCACCGTCGTCGGCGCTCTGGGGTGGCGGCTCATCACCCGGCGCAGTGCCCGCCCGGCGCGCCCGTCGCGCCGGCTGGCCCCCACGGTGGTCGTGGTCTCCCTCGTCCCGGACCTCCTGCTGCTCGCCGCCGATTCGATGCCCGGCACCAGCGTGCCCGCCGTGCTCTCCCTCGTGGCCGTGCACGTCGCCACCGCAGCGGTCGCCGTCCCCACCTACCGGCGGTTCCTGCCCGCCACCGACTGATCTCCCGCGGCGGCCGGGTGGGTCGGGCAGGTCCGCCCGCCGCCGCAGTCGACCCCGGAGCAGCCAGCGCTCGATCATGCTCGTGGGTGGTCGTCGACCGCACCGCCGGCCCGGTGGCCGAGCAGGTCCGCGCTCCCACCCCGGCGGGGTCGACGCGCTGGTCGAGCTCCACGGCATGGCCCTCGCCGGCACCCCGGTGGCCGCTGTGCGCCCGGCGGCGAGGTCGCCGCCGTCGCGGTGGTGCCTGACGAGGCCACCCTTGCCGCCGCGGGGCTGACCGGCACGTCTGCCATGGCCACCCCGACCCGCGATCGCTTCCGGGAGGCGCAGGCATCACGGCCGGGCAGGCGATGGCGGACTTTCGTCACTTCGCGCAGCGGCTCACGTTCGTAGTGTCCGTCTCGGTCCTGGAGATCACTGAACTGGAGTCCCCCCATGCCAACGCCTCGCGAGACGGTCAGAACTCGCGACACGCTCATCGGCGCGGGCGATCCGGGCGGTGTGCTCGACCCCTTAGACGAGAACGCAGCCGGACGGTCCGGGGATCAGGCTCCCAGCCCCGGCCACGAAGCCCTCGCGGGAGTCTCCGATGTTCACCATGCTCACCGAGAGGTCCCCATGACGCAGACCATCAGCAGGCCGGACGCCGTCGAGCCACAGGCCCTACAGGCCCTACAGGCCACGTTCCGCGACGTCATGGCCGCGGTCTGCACCCCGGTGTCCGTCGTCACCGCGATGGCCGACGGCCTGCCGCACGGCACCACCATCAGCGCCTTCACGTCGCTGTCGATGGAGCCGCCCATGGTGCTCGTGTCCCTGGACCGCTCGTCGGAACTGCTCCGGACGGTGCGTGGATCCGGCCGGTTCGGGCTGAACGTGCTGAGCAGCAGCCAGTCGACGCTGGCGTTGAAGTTCGCCACGAAGGGCGGGGTCGGCAAGTTCGCCGGCGTCCGGTGGGACGTCGAGGACGGCGTGCCCCGCCTGCCCGGCGCCGCCAGCTTCCTCGCGTGCGACGTCACCGACCTCGTCGAGGGCGGCGACCACGTCATCGTCCTCGGGCTCGTGCACGCCGCGGACACCGTCTCCGGGCCGCCGCTCACCTACCACGGTCGGGTCTTCGGCACGCACGCCGCGCTCGACGAGCTGTCGGCATGAGCCGCACCTCCCCGGCCGAGGCCGTCGGGACGGCGCTGGCCGCGCTCGCTGCCGGGCGCATGGTGCTGGTGACCGACGACGACGACCGGGAGAACGAGGGCGACCTCGTGATGGCGGCGGAGTTCGTCACCCGGGAGCAGATGGCCTTCATCGTCCGGCACAGCACCGGCATCGTCTGCACGCCGATGCCCGCCTCCCGGGCCGACGACCTGCGCCTGCCGCCCATGGTCGCGGAGAACACCGACGCGCACGGCACGGCCTTCACGGTCAGCGTCGACGTCGTCGGGACCGGGACCGGTGTCTCCGCCGAGGCGCGAGCAGCGACCGTCCGCGCGCTCGCCGACCCGGCCCTGACGCCGCAGGAGCTGCGCCGGCCCGGGCACGTCTTCCCCCTGCGGGCCCGCGACGGCGGAGTCCTCGTCCGTGCCGGGCACACCGAGGCGACGGTGGACCTGCTCACGCTGGCCGGTCTCTCCGGCGTCGGCGTCATCAGCGAGGTCGTGGCCGACGACGGCTCGATGCGCCGTGGCACCGACCTCGAGGCCTTCGCCGCGGAGCACGGCCTGCCCGTCCTGGCGATCGCCGACCTCGTCCGCTACCGCCGGGCCACCGAGCGTCTCGTCGAGCCGGTGGCCACCTCCACCATGCCCTCGGAGTTCGGCGAGTTCCGAGCCGTCGCCTACCGCAGCACCGTCGACGGGACCGAGCACCTCGCCCTGGTCCTGGGTGACGTCGCCACTGCCGGCTCCGGCGACGCAGGCGTGCTGGTGCGCGTGCACAGCGAGTGCCTGACCGGCGACATCCTCGGCTCGCTGCGCTGCGACTGCGGTGCCCAGCTGGAGCAGGCCCTCAGGGCCATCGCCGCCGAGGGCTGTGGCGCCGTCGTCTACCTGCGCGGGCACGAGGGGCGCGGCATCGGCCTCGGGCACAAGATCCGCGCCTACGCGCTGCAGGACCAGGGTATGGACACCGTCGACGCGAACACCGCGCAAGGCCTGCCCGTCGACTCCCGCAGCTACGGTCTGGGAGCCCAGATCCTGGGCGACCTCGGCATCCGGCGGATCCGCCTCATCACGAACAACCCGGCCAAGTACGGCGGTCTCGAGGGCTACGGCCTCGAGCTCGTCGGCCGGGTGGCCCTGCCCACCGTGCCCACGCCGCACAACGTCCGCTACCTCAGGACCAAGCGCGAGCGGATGCAGCACGCCCTGGACGACGGCGTCCTGGGGGAGACGGGCCTCCGGTAGGGGGCGCAGGAGCGGACCCACGTCACATCCCGGTGCGGCTCTCGTTCGTAGTGTCCGCCCAGGTCCCGGACTACAGAACTGGAGTGCACACCCATGCTCACGCCTCTCGAGACGGTCACCACCTACTACGCGCGCATCGACGCGGGTGACCTGGACGGTGCCTTCGAGCTCTTCGACGAGAACGCCTCCGTGCGCTTCGGGGACAACGCCCCGATCGAGGGCCGCGGGAGCATCGCGGCGCACGTGAAGGGCATGGTGGTCCCGGTCGCCAAGGAGATCGAGCACCGGGTGGTCACCAGCTACGAGGTGCCGACCGGGGACACCACGACGGTCATCGCCGAGGCGGTGGTGACCTACACGATGCGGCACTCCGGCAACGTCCACCCGCACAACGCCGTCACCATCAGCGAGGTGGACGGCAAGGGGCGCATCGTCCGTCAGCGCAACGTCGGGAACCTCGGGCCGGTCATCGCTGACCACAAGGCCCACGCGCCGAGCTGAGCCGACGTGGACATCTCGGTAGGCCTGCCGTCGCACGTGCCGGGCGCCCGGCGGGAGGACGTCCTCGCCTGGGCGCGGCGCGCCGAAGAGCTGGGGTTCGCCAGCCTCGTGGCCACGGACCGGTTCGCCTGGAACCAGCTGGAACCGCTCAGCGTCCTCGCTCTCGCCGGCGCGGTGACCGAGCGCATCCGGCTGCGCACCAGCGTCCTCCTGCTGCCCAACCGTGGCCCCGCCGGCCCGCTGGCCAAGCAGCTCGCCTCCCTGCAGGTGCTGCTCGGCGGTCGGCTGGAGCTCGGCGTCGGCGTGGGTGACCGGGAGGTGGACTACCGCCTGGCCGGCGCCGAGCACCCGGGGCGGCACCGCCGCCTCGAGACCATGCTCGAGGAGATGACCGCGATCTGGGCCGGCGACGGCGAGTACGAGGTCATCGGCCCCCGGCCGCCGTCGGCGATACCGATCCTGATCGGCGGGTCCGGCGAGAAGGCCTGGGAGAGGGTCGCCCGGTACGGCGCCGGGTGGACGTTCGCGGTCGGCAGGCCGGACGACTTCGCGACGGGTGCGGAGGCCGTCGGCGCGGCATGGGCCCGGCACGGCCGCACGGGGCGACCCCGGCTCTACGCACAGCGGTACTTCAATCTCGATCCGGGCCGGCGGACCGCTGCCGAGGCGTTCCTGCGCCAGTACTTCGCGTTCCTCGGGCCCGCGGCCGAGTACCTGGTGGCCGGCGCCCCGCTCGACGAGCAGGAGGCCACCGGCGTCGCGGGGGCCTTCCGCGCCGCCGGAGCCGGCGAGCTCACCCTCCTGCCGACCAGCTGCGACCTCGATGAGCTCGACCGCCTCGCGGAGCTCATGCTCTGAGCGGCGCCCAGTCGTCGAGGTGGGGCGCGTACTTCGGCTCCACCTCGACGCCCAGCGCCTGCAGGATCCTGGCGGTGGCCTCGTACTGGGCGACGGCCACGACGATCTCCATGGCGCCGGAGCGGCCCAGCCGCTCTTCGACGGCCGCGAACTCCTCGTCCGAGAGCCGGAGGTCGTGGACGCCCTCGACCGCCGCCAGCACCGCACGCTCGTCGGCGTCGAACTCCTCGGAGCCGCGCCAGGTCGCCAGCGCACCGATCTGGGCCTCCGTCACGCCCGCCGTCACGGCCATGGGGCGGTGGTGGCTCCACTCGTAGGCCGAGTCGACCAGCTGGGCCACCCTGAGGACGGCGAGCTCGCGCAGGCGCCGCGGGGTCGTCCCGGCGTGCCGCAGGTGCTGGGGTAGGGCCCGGTAGGCGACCAGCAGCTCGGGCGCGTTCGCGAGCGCCCGGTACAGCGCGATCGGTTCCCGCTGCTCGGCGGCGAAGGAGTCGAAGACCCCGTGGCGGATCGCCTCGGGATCGTCATCGGGGACCAGGGGAACGCGAGTCATGCCGACCAGCCTCGCCCAGTGACCGGCGCCTCGGCAGGACGGAAGTCACTGAGTCCCCGCAGGTTGGCGGATTCACTGCGGCCGTGAGCCACGGAACCGTAGACCTGAGAGCAGCCGGCGACGTCTTCAGCGACATGGAGAACGGCGAGGCGGCGTTCGCGCCGGTGAAGCCGGTCCTCGAGCCAGGAGACGTCGTCCTCGGCAACTGCGAGGGCGTGTACTCCGACCGGCCGGCCAAGGCGCCGACGCACAAGCACTACATGGGCTCCACGGTCGACCGGGCGGCGCCGCTCGGGTCCGCCGGGTTCACCGTGATGAGCTCGTCCAACAACCACGCGCTCGACGGTGGCTACGTCGGGCTGGACGACACCCGGGCGACGCTCGAGGGCCTCGGGATCGACGTCTTCGGTGCCGGCGCGAACCTGGAGGAGGCCGTCCGGCCCTACGTGACCGAGCACAACGGCGTCCGGGTCGCGCTCGTCGGCTTCAGCACCGTGATGCCGAAGGGCTACGAGGCGCGGGCCAACCGACCCGGGCTCGCTCCGCTGCGCGTGACGACGTCCTACCTCGACCCCGACGAGAACTTCTGGGAGCCCGGCATCCCCCCGCTGATCACCACCGCGGTGGTCCCCGAGGACCTGGAGCGCTGCCGGGCCGCGATCGCCGCCGCCCGGGAGCAGGCCGACGTCGTCGTCGTCTCGATGCACTGGGGCTACTCGCACGTCCTCGAGCAGCTGATGGACTACGAGCCCCGCCTCGCGCGCGACGCCGTCGACCACGGTGCGGACGTCGTGCTCTGCACGCACCACCACGCCCTCCGACCGGTGGAGTGGTACAGCGGTCGGCCGATCTTCTACGGCACGGGAGCGCTCGTGCACCACTTCGTCGGGCCGTCGGTGACCCCGCAGATGCGGGCGAACTCGATGCGGCGCTACGGCGAGCTGTCCTCCATGCGCCCGCCGGCGGAGGAGTTCGAGCTGTGGCCCTTCGCCGAGGAGGCGCGCCGGTCGATGGTCGTGGCCCTCACCCTGCAGAAGGGGGAGCGGCCGGTGGCCGAGGCAGGCTTCTTCCCCGTCCAGATGCTGGCGGACGGCAGCACGACGGCGTTGGGTCCCGACGACGAGCGGGCCGCCACGACGGTGGAGTACGTCGAGCGCATGTCGGCCGACCAGGGGTTCGCGGCGGCGTTCGAACGCACCTCGCGCGACGGCTGGGCCTACGTGCGCATCACGGATCCCGCGGCGGAGTAGGTCGGGCTGTCGGGACCTGGGTCACAGCCCGGCCCACACCCCGTACCTACGGTGACGCCATGTCTGGACGTCTGACAGGAAGAGTCGCCGTCATCACCGGAACCGGTGGGGGACAGGGGCGTGCGGCCGCGCTGCTCTTCGCCCGGGAGGGCGCGGTCGTCGTCGGGTGCGACGTCAAGACCGACGGCGGTGAGGAGACGGTCGAGCTCGTGCGCGCGGCCGGCGGGACGATGACGTCGACGCACCCGATCGACCTCGCCGACCGCGCCGCTGTCGACGCCTGGATCGGGGGCGCCGTCGCCGAGCACGGGCGGATCGACGTCCTGTACAACAACGCCGCACGAGCGGTCTTCGGCTCCATCGCCGACATGCCGGTGGAGACCTGGCACGAGGCCTTCCGGAACGAGCTCGACCTCGTCTTCCACGTCACCCAGGCGGTCTGGCCGCACATGGTCGCCGGCGGCGGAGGGGCGATCCTGAACACCGCGTCCATGCAGGGGATCAACGCGATCCGGGCCGCCTCCGGAGGCTTCGCCCACGCCGCGACGAAGCACGGCGTGATCGGGATGACGCGCGAGCTCGCCAGCGAAGGGGGCCCCGTCGGTATCCGCGTGAACTCCGTCAGCCCCGGGCTGATCCTCACGCCGGCGACCGCGGACATCACGGAGGTGGCCGGGGCCGTCGAGGGTTTCCTCGACCACCAGATCATCAAGCGGGCCGGCGAACCCGAGGACGTCGCCCGCGCCGCCCTGTTCCTGGTCTCGGACGAGGCCTCCTTCATCACCGGGGAGAACCTGGTCGTGGACGGCGGGTACACCGTCGTCTGACGCGATGAGCAACTGCTCACGGGAGGCGGCCGCCCCTTCAGTCAGCCAGGTGCTGCACGGTGAGCGCGCGTCGTACGTCTCCGACGACGGCGCCGCCGGGCCGACCGCTCTCCCACGAGGCGCTGGGCCGGTCCCGGACCCCGGACCGGGTGGCCCCGACGGACGAGGAAGGGCCGGACAGCTGTCCGGCCCTTCCGTTGAATCCCCTGTGCGGAGTGGCTCAGACGAACCGGTCGCCGCCGCCGACGTAGAGCTGCTGGCCGGTGACGAACGCGGAGCCCTCGCTGCCGAGGTAGGCGACCGCGTCGGCGATGTCGGCCGGTTCGCCGCGGCGCGGGACGCACTGGAACGCGACGGTCTGGCCGATGAACTCGTCGGTGTCCTCGCGCATGGTGAGCACGTGCTCGGTGGCGATCAGTCCGGGGAGGACGCAGTTCGCGGTGACGCCGTGCGGGCCGCCTTCGCGGGCGAGCACGCGGGTGAACCCGATGATGCCGTTCTTGCTGGCGATGTAGGCGGACTGCCCCGGGAGACCGAGCATGACCGTCCCCGAGGAGATGGTGACGATCCGGCCGTACTGCTGCTGCTTCATGAACGGCATGGCCGCGTGGGCGGCGGTGAAGGTGCCACCGAGGTTGACGTCCACGACCTGGCGCCACTGCTCGAGCGTCATCTCCGCGAAGTCGACCCACGGGAAGATCCCGGCCATGGTGACCAGGACGTCGACGGAGCCGGCCTGGGTGTTGAAGTCAGCGGTCGCGGCCTTGATGGCTGCTTCGTCGGTGACGTCGGCGGCGTAGCCGAACGCGGTGTGGCCCTGCTCCTGCAGTCGCTTCACGGCGCTGTCGACGGCGTCCTGCTTCAGGTCGATGAGGCCGACCGTCGCGCCCTCCGCGGCCATCCGGGCGGCGCAGGCGTAGCCCAGCCCGTTGGCGCCCCCCGTCACCAGGGCGCTGCGGCCCTCGAAGCGCCCGGTGGCGACGTGGTAGTTGGTGGTCATGCTGCCTCCTGGCAAGAGTGACGAACTGCGCTGCGAAGCCTCGTGAGGCGCTGGGGGTGCGGCAGTGACCTCGGTCCGACGCGGTCGGCGGGCAGAAGCCACGGTCGGGTCAGAAGTCGAAGAAGACGGTCTCGCCCTCGCCCTGCAGGCGGACGTCGAAGCGGAGGGCTCCGTCGTCCTCCGGCGTGGCGATCAGCGTGTGCCGGCGGCTTTCGGGAACGCGCGCGAGGACGGGGTCGGCGGCGTTCGCCTCCACCTCGTCCGGGAAGTAGATCCGGGTCTCCGCCTGCTTCATGAGGCCACGGGCCCAGACGGTCGCGTGCACGTACGGCGCAAGGGTCGTGCCGTCGGGCAGCTGGAGCCCTTCCGTGGGCTTTCGGATCCACACCTGCCACTCGCCGAAGGCGTCGGTCCGGGCCCGGGTGAACTGATCGCCGAGCCACACCTCGACCAGCGCGTCCGGGTGAGCGAGGGGCTCGCCGTCGCCATCGAGGACCGAGCCCCGGATGTGGACGGCGCCCGGCTCGTCCGGCGCGACGGCACGTTCCATGCCCTTCTCGTACAGGGCGAAGCCGTACATCGGGCCGATCGTCTGCGATGGGGACTGCTGGCTGGTCATCGTCATCACCCGAGGAAGGGGGTCGCGCTGCTGCCGCGCAGCACGATGTCCCAGTTGTAGGAGAGGGCGGAGGTGTCCCCGCCGGAGGTCAGCGGAGTGGACTCGGTGTCGAAGGTGGCGACCAGACGGTCCCGGCCCTTCTGGTCCGCGATGGCCTCGATGATCGGATCGTGCTTGATCAGCGGGTCCCCGTCGAAGTAGCACTGCGTGATGAGCCTCTGGCTGAGGGTGCGCCCGAAGAGTGAGAAGTGGATGTGCGCCGGGCGGAACATCGTCCCCTTGGGCCCGGCGTAGGCCGCCGGCCGGATCGTCGTGAACGAGTAGTTGCCCATGCTGTCGGTCATGCAGCGTCCGGCGCCGGTGAAGTTCGGGTCGAGCGGCATGAAGTTCGGGTCCGCCTTGTCGACGTACCGGCCCGACGCGTTGGCCTGCCAGATCTCCACCAGGGTGTTGGGCACCCCGCGCCCGTCGCTGTCGAGCACCCGGCCGGTCAGCACGAGGCGCTGGCCCTGTGGGGGACCGTCGTGCTGGATGGTCAGGTCGTTGTCGGTCGGCTTGACGGAGATGTGCCCGAACGTCGGCCCGGTGAGGTCGTGGAACCACCCGCGAGGGAGCTGTACGAGCGGCTCGCGCGGGCTCCGCTTCCTCGTGATGACGTATTCGGGGTAGAAGTACGGCGGGTTGACGTCCGGCTCGCTCATGACCTCGGACGCTAGCCCCGTGCCGGTGCTGGAGCTGTGACCTTCGTCCTCCGCCCGGTCAGGCGGAGGACGTCCTCGTCAGCCGGTCGCGCACCTCACGGCGCAGCACCTTGCCGTAGGCGTTCGTGGGCAGCTCGTCGAGGAAGACGACCCGCTTCGGCTTCTTGAAGCCGGCGATCCGCGTCCGGCACCAGTCGATCAGCTCGTCGGCCGGGACGTCGGCGCCGTCCTCGCGCACGACGGCGGCCGTCACGCTCTCGCCCCACACGTCGTCGGGCTCACCGAAGACGACGACCTCCCGCACCCCCGCGTGCAGCAGCAGGGCGTCCTCGACCTCACGGGGGTAGATGTTCGTCCCGCCGGAGATGATGACGTCCTTGCTGCGGTCGAGGAGGGTCAGCCGCCCGTGCTCGTCGAAGCGCCCCACGTCGCCGGTGTGCAGCCAGCCGTTGCGCAGGGTGGTCTCGGTCGCCGCGGGGTTGCCCAGGTACCCGCTCATGACGGTGTCCCCCCGCACGCAGATCTCCCCGGTGGCGCCCAGGGGCAGCGGGCGGTCGTCGGGATCGAGGACCGCGACCTGCACACCCGGGTGCGGGACACCGGCCGAGATCAGCCGGTCGTCGTCGACGGGGCCTTCCGACAGGTCGAGGTAGGTGATCGTCATCGGCGACTCGCCCTGCCCGTAGATCTGCACGAACACGGCGCCGAAGCGGTCGACCATGCGCCGGGCGGAGTCCAGGTGCATGGGCGCGCCGCCATACACCGCCCGCCGGAGCGACGAGGTGTCCGCGCCCGTCTCCGCGTCGGCCTCCAGCAGCATGACGATCATCGTGGGTGCGAGGAAGGCGATGACCGTGACGCGCTCGCGTTCGATCAACCGGAGCACCTCGCCCGGGACGAACGAGGACCCGCTGTAGATCAAGTTCGTCGAGCCCCGGGCGATCGCGCCCAGGAGGTACAGGCCGCCGCCGTGCGAGAGCGGTGTCACGTGCAGCGCGACGTCGTCGGCCCGGTAGTCGCAGACGTCGGCCAGCTCGAGCCAGGTCATGGCCGTCAGGTTGCGATGGGTGAGCATCGCGCCCTTCGGACGACCCGTCGTCCCCGAGGTGTAGAAGAGCCAGGCCACCGCGTCGTCGGGGACGTCGGCCACCGGCTGGTCCGCGCTCCCGCCGGCGAGGAACCGGTCGAAGGCAGCGCCGATCTCCAGCGTGCGGACCCCGGCGTCCGCGGCGCCGGCCACCAGCGCCGCGCTCGCCGTGTCGTGGACCAGCAGGCGGGCCCCGCTGTCCTCCAGGACGACGGCGAGCTCGGGCCCGGCGAGCTTGGCGTTGACGGGCACGACCACCATGCCGGCGGCGAAGACGCCGTACATGGTGATGACGTACTCGGGGCAGTTCTTGGCGAACACCGCCACCCGGTCACCGGGTCGCAGGTCGCTCGACAGGAGCGCCGAGGCGAACCGGCGGACGGCGTCGTCCAGGTCCGCGTACGTCAGGGAGCGGTCGGCGTACCGCAGTGCGGTGTGCCCGGCGTGCAGCCGGCGTGCCCCCGTCAGGGTGCTGGCGATGTTCGGCATCCGCGGCTGTCAGCGCTCGGTGACGGCAGGGCACACCAGGGCCACGAGGGCGCCGCCAGGCGCGCGCACCCAGACGGTGCTGGAGCCCGCTCCCCCGACGACGGGGGAGACGTCGGAGTAGCCGGCATCGCGCAGCCGCTCGCAGATCTGCTCCCGCGACGCCTCGTCGGCGACGTCGAGGCCGATGTGGTGCGGCGTCCCGACGGCGTACGTCCAGGTGCCCGGTGCCCGGTAGGGCTCGTGCAGGAGCTCGACCCCGGCTCCGTCCGAGAACTGGTAGTAGCCGGAGGCGAGGTCCTGCTCGAGGTGCGTGCCGCCGAAGAGCTCCAGCAGGAACGAGTGGGTCTCCCGGACGTCCATCAGCGAGATGGTCGCGCTGTGCAGACCCAGCACGGCGGAGGACGGGCCGGCGTCCCCCTGGCCGGAGGCCGGCCGATCGGTCTCGACGAGGGTGTACCGGATGCGGGACGGCGCCGTGAAGACGAGCCGCTTCGTGCCGTACACCTCGTCGACCTGGCTCTCGACGTGCGCGTCGTGCAGGCGCGCCTGCCAGGAGTCGAGCGACCCGGCGGGCACCGCGAGGTTGGGAGAGGTCGGACCGTTGCTGCCCTGGCGGCCGGTCGGCCCGTCGGCCCCGAGGCAGAAGGCGACGAGGAAGCCCTCGGACGGGGAACCGGAGAGCCCGAAGACGAGCTCCTCGCCCGGGAGGCCGCGCAGCGTCCGGGGCTCGCGGCTGACGAGCCGCAGTCCCAGGACGTCCTCGTGGAAGCGGATCTCCCGCTCCGCCTCCGAGGTGGAGTAGGCGAAGTGGTGGACGCCACGGATGCCGGTCATCTGCCGCTCCCTCACCACGTCACGCGCTGGTTGAGCATGGCCCGCACGGTCAGCGCCGGGAGGTAGTTGATCTTCTCCTCCAGGTCGGCCGTGAGACCGGGCAGCCGCCGGTAGAGCGTCTGCAGGGCGATGCGCGCCTCCGGCCGGGCCAGCGGGGACCCGATGCAGAAGTGGCGGCCGGTACCGAACGCCAGGTGGTCGCCGATGTTCGGCCGGTGGATGTCGTAGGCCAACGGGTCCGGGAAGACCGACGGGTCGGAGTTCGCGGCGGCGAGGGCCAGCAGAACCATCGAGCCGGCCGCCAGCGGGACGCCACCGATCTCCGTGTCGCGCGAGGTGCGCCGGAACAGGTGCAGGGCGATGCCGGACCGGCGCAGCGACTCCTCGACGACCTTGTCCCAGAGGGTCTCGTCGGCGCGGACCTGCTCGAGCACGGCGGGGTTCTCGGTCAGGTAGCGGACGGTGTTGCCGATCAGGTTCGCCGTCGTGTCGGTGCCGGCTGCCGTCATGGACACCATGTGGGCGAGCACCGCGTCGTTGCTGAGCAGGGGCTGGCCGTCGTCGTCGGTGACCGTCAGCATCGCCGAGGTCAGGTCGTCCTGGGGGTTCGCTCGCCGGTCGGCCACGAACTCGGAGAAGAACTCGTAGGCGCTGTACATCCGGGCGTAGGCGTCGACGACGTCGTCGTCGGGACGCGGCGACGTGCCGGGCTCGGCGTCGATCGGCGACATCAGGCCGAACACCTCGCCGATCCAGGCGTGGAAGCGGGGCAGGTGCTCGGGCGGCAGGCCGAGCATGTCGCCGACGACGGAGAGGGAGAGCTGGTAGGCGAAGTCCTGCATGAGGTCCATCTCGCCGCGGTCGGCGACGCCGTCGATCAGGGCCTCGGCCTTGGCCTCGATGCTCTCGGCGGCCTGGTTGACCCGCGGGCGGGTGAAGGCCTTCTGGGCGGTCTTGCGCTCGCGGGTGTGCACGGGCGGGTCGAGGTTGAGCAGGATGCCGCCGCCGATGACCAGCTGGGCGACCCGCTTCTGGTCCTCGGGGATGGTCGCAAGTGCCTCCACCGACGGCTCCAGCGCCTTGAAGGCACCGGATGAGAACGTCTCGAAGTCGGTCAGGACCGCGCGCACGTCCTCGTTGCGCAGGACGACGTGGGCGTTGAGAGGTGCGTGGAAGAAGACGGGGTTGTCCGCGACGTAGGGCTGCACGAACGCCACCGGGTCGTTCCTGTACTCGAGCGATTGCGGGTCGAAGCCGTCGGCGATCGTGGTCATGCTCACACGCTAAGAGGGCCGTTCCCGGCCGGTCGGTGACTTTGGTCCACGGACCTGGATCACTTCCGGCGACGGCCCTCGGGCCTAACGTCCGGTGGGTGGCCGACCCGCAGCGCAGCGACCCGAGCGTCGTCCTCCTCCCGCCCGTGGGCAACGACGCGCGGACGTGGGACGCCGTCGACCTGCCCGACGCCGCGCGGCTCCACCAGTTCCCCGGGTTCGGCCGGCCCAGGGCGGCGAGCCCCCTCACGATGGCCGGCCTCGCCGACGAGGTGGTGGCCGCTCATCCTGGACCGCTGCACCTCATCGGTGTCTCCATGGGAGGGATGGTCGCGTTGAACGCGGCCCTGCGGCATCCGGACCGGGTGGTGTCCGTCCTCGTCGCGTGCACGGGGGCGAGCGCCTCGCCGGCCGTGATGGAGCAGCGGGCCGTCGCCGCCGAGACCGGCGGGATGGCCGCCGTTCTCGAGGACACGTTGTCCCGCTGGTTCACGCCACAGGCCCTGGCGATGGCTCCCGCGCACCCCGGGGTGGCGTATGCCCGGGAGCTGCTGCTCGGCCTCGACCCCGCGGCGTTCGCCGCCGGGTGGCGGGCGATCGCGACGCACGACACCGCTCCCCGGCTCGGAGACCTGGGGATGCCGGTCACCGCGGTGGCCGGCGGGCAGGACCAGGCGTCGCCGCGGAGCCGGTCGGAGGAGATCGCGTCGCGCGCGCCGCGCGGCCGTCTGGTCGTCGTCGACGAGGCACCGCACATGATCCAGCTGGAGCAGCCCGCCGCCCTGGGCCGGGTCATCGCCGAACACCTGGAGTGGTCGGCCGGCCGCCCCGGCTGAGCGCAGCCCGCCTGCGCGGCGGCATTTCGCTGTCGTTCACATCACATGCGGACCATTCGCCGTGACCGCAGTCACGGACCGAATGGATGGCACCGCGATGGCCCTGTCGATGCTGACTCCGCCCGCACGTCCCCTGCCCGCGCGTTCCCTGCAGGCGCTCGTGCCGCCGGGTCCCGCACCGTTCGCCGCGATCTCGCCCGCGGCGCGCGAGGCCTGGGGGAGGACGACCCTCGCGTCCCTCTCGCCGGAGGTCACCAGGACGATCCTGGCGCAGGCGGTCGAGACGAGGTTCCAGGCGGGCGAGGTGCTCTACCGCGGTGCTCATCACGCCGAGACCGCCGTCCTCGGGGTGGTCGTCGAGGGTCTCCTGCGCTTCTCCATCCACACGCCCGACGGCCGGTCGATGACCGTCCGGTACGCCGGCCCTGGCGAGCTGATCGGTGTGCGCGGGCTGGCGCTGGGATCCACCACCGGACCGGCAGTGCAGCGCTACGGCGGGCGCGCGCTGAACGGGGAGGCACTCCACGACACCACCGTGCTGCTGCTCAACCGCGACGCGGTCACCGGGATCGCCCGCCGGCGGGCGGACGTGTCCTGGGCGCTGACCCAGGAGATCGCCCAGCAGGCCATGCGCGACCAGGAGCTGATCGCGACCAACGTGTTCAGCCCGATCCGCACGCGGGTGGCTCGCCACCTGCTGATGCTCGGGATGAGGCACGGACGGGAGCTGGTCCTTCGGGCGAGCCACCAGGAGATCGCCGACGCCATCGGCTCCGTGCGCGAGGTGGTGTCCCGAGCGCTCTGCCGCTTCCAGGACGAGGGGCTCGTCCAGCGGCGCGGCCGGCTCCTGGTGCTCACCGACCCGAGGGCCCTCTACCAGGCGTCGCTGGCCTGATCCGCCGGTCCGGCGCCCGATCGCGCCTCAGCGACGCAGCTTCTCCAGGAGCTGCCGCGTGCTCGCCGACGGGGTCGTGCCGACCTCGCTCAGCGCCCGCTCGCACGCGCGGTAGACCTCGATGACGCCGTCGCGATCACCGAGCATGCCGGCGACCTGCATGAGGGTCTGCCACGCGCCCTCCCGGTAGGGCTCCGCGCGCAGGACGGACTCGGCATGGGTCCGCGCCTCGGGGTAGCGCTCGGCGGCGAGGGCGAGCTGGGCGGCCTCGGCGTGGGCGTCGGTGAGCAGCGCCGCCATCCATTCCCTGCGCTCGTCCGCCCAGGCGCCCCGGATCGTGGGCAGGTAGTCGCCGGCGTCCGCCATCTCCAGCGCCGAGACGATGGCCCGCAGGCGCTCCGGCCCCGGGAGGTGCCGGGCGGTCCGGAGCCGCCGGTCGAGCTCGACCGACTCGCTGGTGACCGCCAGCGCGCTCGAGAGGGTGATCTCGTCGCCGTCGGTGCCCACCGCCGCCTCCTCCGGCAGTGCCCGGTTGAGCCGGCTGCGGGCCTGGCGCAGATAGGCCTGGGCGGATCGGTCCGTGTTCTCGAAGAGCGCTTCCATCACCTGCCTGCGGCGCGCACGGCCGCCCCGGGCGAGGAGGAAGGCGAGGAGCTCGAGGCTCTTCCGGATGCCCGTCGGCACCGGCACCCCGTCGACGAGGAGGTCGACCGAGCCGAACTCCCGCAGCAGCACCGACGAGGGCGCGGCCAGTCGTCGGTCGCTCCTGCCCCGAGCGTGGAGCGCGCGGCCGAGGTCGTGCCAGGCCGAGGTCGCCGACGACTCGGCGTCGATGCGCCGCGACACGACGGCCGGCAGCAGGGACAGCGCCTCGAGCAGCAGGAAGGTGGATCCCTGGGCCCGGGCCGCCTCGAGCGCGACGTCGGCCGCGGCATCGGCGGCCTCCGGGTCACCCAGCCGCCATTCGGCCTCGGCGAGGAACACGGCGGCAGCGGGGAGCTCGAGGAGGAGGTCGGCGTTCCGCATCGTCGTGACGGTGGACCGCAGGACCGCGGCGGCACGCTCGTCCTCGCCCGCGAGCAGGAGAGCGAGCCCCCGCCACGTGTCGGCCCGCTGGTCCAGCGGGCTGGCGCCGATCGACGCCCTGATGCGGTCGAAGGCGGCGAGTGCGGCCAGCGCTCCGGCGTGGTCCCCGTCCAGGCGGAGCGCCATCTTGGCCCGAAGGGTCAGGCACCCGATGCGGGCGAAGGGAGCGCCCCTGCGGTGGACCTCCTCGTCGTACTCGTCCAGCGCGGCGCGCGCCTCGTCCCGCCTGCCGGCGTCGAGGAGCAGGTCCGGTGCGGCCTCGAGCACGAGCAGGGACCGTGCTCCCCAGCTGGTGAGCCGTTCGTACATCTCGAGTGCCTGCTCGGTGTGACCCAGTGCCCGGGCAGCGAGCAGCCGCGAGCCCGCGAACTCCCACTCGTTCCACGCCGATCCGACCGCCCGCTCGATCTCGGCGATGCGGCCGTGGAAGTACTTCCCCACGAGCAGCGACGGGTAGTCGGCGCCCTGGCTCAGGGGCGGCAGCTCGTAGGAGCTGGGGGAGGCGTCGTGCGTGTACATCGACGCGACGTACTCGGCGACGCTGCGCGCCGGCCCTGCGGGCGCGGCGGCGATGACGGCGTGCAACTTGTCCGCCTCGAAGGAGGCGGCGTAGCACAGGGTCATCAGGACGACGGCCCGGGCGGAGGTCCGGGCCAGCTCGTCGCGCAGGCCGCGCGTGGCCAGGCTGTCGGCGTACGCGGCTCCGCGCGTGAACTCCTCCTCCGCCACCGACAGCATCAGGTGGCCCAGGCTGAGCGCGAACGGATCGTGTGCCGCGGCGGTGGGCTCGAGGGCCTCGAGCCAGCGTTGCGCCTGACGGAAGTCGAGACGCTCGATGACCGAAGCGAGCGCGCGGGATGCGGGAGCGAGCGCGATCTCGGGTGCGCCGGCCGCGATGAGCACCTCGGTCGCGTCCTCGTCGCGGCCCTCGGACGCGAGCAGCCGGCCGTAGCGCACGCGGAGCTGACGGACGGCGTCGACGGGCCGGCGCTCGAGCAGCTCCGTGAGGTACTCGCGGAACCGTGGATGACAACGGAGGACGTGCGCTCCCGGCCAGGTCACCGGTAGCGCGCGAGTGCGCAGTGACGCCATCCGGGCGCCGGCGTCGCTGATGCCCAGGGCGGTCGCCCGGCCCGGCGTCACCTCGTCGAGCAACGCGGTGTCGACCAGGAAGTCCCGGTCGCGGGGGTCGAGCTGGTCGAGGATGTGGGCCGACAGGTAGCCGTACAACGGGTCCGCCTCGCCTCCGATACCCGGGAGGTGCTCGGCCGACCGCCACGCCTCGAAGAGGACACCGGTGACCCAGCCGCCGGTCTCCTCGACGGCATGCCGTGGGTCGACGCCGGAGACGCCGCGCCGTGCCAGTGCTCCGGCGGCCTCCTCCGCCGTGAACGCGAGCGCCGACTCCCCGAGGTAACCGACGGCCAGGCCGGTCGGGTCGAGGCGACCCGCGGGGAGGAACTGCCGGCTGAGCAGCACCAGCCGCAGCCCGGTCCCCGCATGGCGGACGAAGGAGTCGAGCACCGCCCATGCCTCGGCGTGGTCCCGCAGACGCTCCAGCTGGTCGAGCACGACGACCAGTGGCTCCTCCTCGATCGAGGAGGACAGCAGACCGGCGGCCTCCGCGTGGGGGACGTTGCCGGACATCGCGCTGACCGCGACGCCTGCCTTCTCGGGCAGCGCGTGCCCGATCGCGGCGTCCAGGTACGTCACGAGCCGGCCGGGCGCCACGTCCGTGTCGTCGAGGGAGAGCCAGGCGACCGGCTGCCGGAGGTGCCCGACCGCCGCCGCGACGGCGGTCGTCTTGCCGGCTCCCGCCGTGCCCACCACGAGGACCACCTGGTGACGGGCGATCAGCTCGCCCAGTCGCCGCTCGACCCGTGCGCGAGGGACGACCTCTGGCGGGATCGTCGGGACGAGCAACTTCATGCGGATGTACGCATGAGTGGACGGGGCGGACAACGGTGGCTCCCCTGGCGGTGGCGACGTGATCGTCGAGCGTACCGAGCGGCTGCCAAGGAAGGCTGCTCGGCCGGGCGTCGGCCTCAGGAAGGCGCGGGCGCGGCGACCTGCACGCGGATCGGGAGCGAGGTGAATCCCGCGAGGATGACCCCCGTCGTCTCCTCCGGGGCACCGTCGAGGCTGATCTCCCTGGTGGCGGCGAGGAGCTCCTCCAGGACGACCCGCAGCTCCAGCCGGGCCAAGGGGGCGCCGAGGCACTTGTGGATGCCGGACCCGAAGGTCAGGTGCTTGTTGGGGCTGCGGTCGATGATGCAGCTGTCGGGGTGCTCGAAGACCTCCGGGTCACGGTTGGCCGCGGCGTAGTTCAGGGCGACGAGCTCGCCGGCCCGGATCGTCCGGCCGTGCAGCTCGATGTCGGTCGTGGCGCGGCGCCCGAGTTCGGGCAGGGGAACCTCCAGGCGCAGGAACTCCTCGATGGCCGTGGGGATGAGGTCGGGCTGTCGCCGGAGCCGCATCTGGATGTCGGGGTTGGTGGCCAGCCGGTAGATGGCGGCGCCGAGGGCGTCGGCGCTGGTCGCGTGCCCGGCAGCGATCATCTGCACGCCGATGCCGATGACGGTCTCGTCCGAGAGGGGGGCTCCGTCGACCTCCATGGCCATCGCGCCGCTGAGCAGGTCCAGGTCAGGGTCCAGCGGCTCCTGCCGGCGCTGCGCGACGACCTGCGCGATGTAGGTGGCGAGCGTCCCGAAGATGACGGGGGCCACCTTCATCGGGTCCCACCCCGACTCCTCGAACTGGGCCATCTGGGCGATGAGGTCGCGGGAAGCCTCGTCCGGGAGGTTCATCAGGGAGGCCAGCGTCCGGGCCGGCAGTACCTGGCACACGGACCCCACGACGTCGGAACGCCCGGTCTCGAGGAGCGGCGCCAGCTGCTCACGGGTGTAGGAGCGGATCAGCGGTTCGAGCCGGTCCATCCGGTCCTTGGTGAAGTAGCGGTTCAGCATGCGACGGAAGACCGTGTGCTCGGGCGGGTTGAGCGTGATGGGGATCTGCTTGCCGCCCCCGGGAAGGGCCAGGGTGAAGAACTCACCGGACTCGAACGTCCCCGGCTGCCGCGCCGCCTCGGTCACGTCGGCGAAGCGCGTCAGCGTCCACTGGCCGGCGTAGTCGTTGGTCCAGGCGACCGGGCACTCCTTCCGGAGCCGGTCGTACTCGGCCAGTCGCTGGGGCGATCGGCTGCCTGCCCCGCGACTGTTGCCGCCTCGGTCCTGGTCCGGCTCCCAGTCGGATGCACGCTTCTCGGTCGTCATGCCCGGACGCTGTCACGTTCGGGTACGGCGTCCAGTGACCGAGGTCACCGGACGGCGCCGGCTCCACTCGGGCCGACGCCCGGCGCGGCGGTCCGGGGACTTGGGTCACAGCACCACCGGCTGTCGATGCGACAGCCTGGGACCGACATTGCTTGTGCGAGACAGGAAGCGAGTACCGCCATCATGGCTGACAAGAGCGTGCAGGAGAGCAACAAGGAAGTCGTCCGGAACTTCGTCGAGACGCTGCTGAACGGCCGGGACCCGGAGAAGGCCTCCGAGCTCATGGGGGACCGCTACATCCAGCACGTCCACGGGGTGGCCGACGGGCGCGAGGCGTTCCTGAAGGACATCCACGAGGGCTTCCTGGACAACTTCCCCAACGCCAAGATCGACATCAAGCGTCTGATCGCTGACGACGACCTGGTGGTCTGCCAGTCGCACATCGTGCTGAACTCGGCCGACCCCAAGGACCTCGGTCTGAACTCCTTCGACATGTGGCGGCTGGAGAACGGCCGCCTCGTCGAGCACTGGGTGGCCGCGTCGCCGATCCCCGACACCGACCCGGTCAACTCCAACACCCCGTTCTGAGCCTCCCGGAACCGCCGGCCCGACGTGGTCCGGTGCCCCGCCTGCGGGCGGAGCACCGGACCTCTTCGCGTCCGCCGCACGCCGGGAACGCAGGAGATCGGTTGTGCGCGAGAGACCCAAGTCACTGACGGTCGTCCTCCGCGGCCCGAAGCTCCGGGCATGACTGCGACACAGCCGGCTCTCCGGACCACCTCCGCATCCCAGGCGGGTAACGAGTCGGGCAGCGACATCCCGACGCACGACGAGCTGATCGAGCGCGCCCGAGCCCTGGGTCCCTTCCTCGTCGAGCGCCAGGAGGAGACGGAGCGGAACACCCGCCCTGGTGAGGACATCCACCAGGCGTTCCTCGACAACGGCTTCTACAAGGTCCTCACGCCGAAGCGCTACGGCGGTTACCAGAAGAACGCCTGGACCTTCCTCCGGCTCGCGATCGAGCTCGCCCGCTACAACCCCTCGGCCGCGTGGTCCTTCACGCTCGGCCACAGCCACGCCTTCACCGCGGCTGCCTTCTTCTCCCCGGAGGCGCAGGACGAGCTGTTCGGTGACGACGGCTACCTCCACGCGGCGTCCTTCGCCTTCCCCCGGGGCGAGGCCCGCCGGGTCGACGGCGGCTACATCATCAACGGCGCCTACCCCTACGGCTCCGGTTCGGCGTTCTCGAACTACTACATGGGCGTCGTGCCGGCCCCGGCGGGGTCGCCGCACGCCCCGGAGGGCGCCCCCATCTCCTTCGTGGCGAAGCGCGCCGACTACACCATCGGCGACGACTGGGGCGCGGTGCTGGGGATGCGCGGGAGCGGCTCGGCCACCGTGACCATCACGGACGCCTTCGTCCCCGACCACTGGGTCATCGGTCAGCCGTTCACCGCGCTCGGCGCCTACGGCGGCAGCACCCCGGGCTCGGTGTACCACGACGATCCGACGTACGCGATGCCGCAGCTGGCGTTCGCCACCACCTACCCGCCGGCGCTCGTCATTGGCATGGGCCTGGGGGCGCTGGACACCTACGCGGAGGTCATCAAGAAGAAGGCTCCGGAGCGCATCCCCGGGATCAGCGACGCGGCGACGATGGCCGCCAAGGTGAAGGCCGAGGTGCCCGAGTACCAGCGCGTGTTCGGGCTCGCCTCCATGGAGATCGAGGCCGCCGAGGCGCTCATGAAGAGCGTCTGCGACGGGCTGGCCGAGATGGGTGCGAAGGGCTCCGTGGACCCGGAGCAGAACGTCTCGCTGGGTCTGCGCACCGGCTACGCGGGCCGCCTGGTCTGGAACGCCGTCAACGAGCACCTGTGGCGGACCGGCGGCAGCTCGCAGGCGCTCGACAGCGCCAAGATGCAGCGCTACTTCCGCGACATCGCGACCTGGTACACCGCGCCGGGCAACGGGCAGCGCGACAGCATGGCGCAGATGTACGGCATGGTGAAGCTCTTCGGGCCGCCGGCTCCGCCCGAAGCCTGAGGGACGAGGAACGATCGATGACGTATGTGATCACGTCGGCCTGCATCGAGACCAAGGACGGCGCGTGCGCCGCCGTCTGCCCGGTGGACTGCATCCACCCGACCAAGGACGAACCCGGCTACGCCGAGGCGACCCAGCTCTACATCGATCCGGACGAGTGCATCGAGTGCGACGCCTGCGTGGGGGCCTGCCCCGTCGACGCGCCGTTCGCGGAGGAGAACCTCCCTCCCGACCTCAGGCAGTTCATCCAGATCAACGCTGACTGGTACAAGACCCGTTAGGCCCGGGACGTGTCGGTCGCAGCCTCGGCGGGTGCCGATCCGACACCTCCACCATCCACACCACCTGTGTGAACGAGAGAGCGAGTACCGCCATCATGGCTGACAAGAGCGTGCAGGAGAGCAACAAGGAAGTCGTCCGGAACTTCGTCGAGACGCTGCTGAACGGCCGGGACCCGGAGAAGGCCTCCGAGCTCATGGGGGACCGCTACATCCAGCACGTCCACGGGGTGGCCGACGGGCGCGAGGCGTTCCTGAAGGACATCCACGAGGGCTTCCTGGACAACTTCCCGAACGCCAAGATCGACATCAAGCGTCTGATCGCTGACGACGACCTGGTGGTCTGCCAGTCGCACATCGTGCTGAACTCCGCCGACCCCAAGGACCTCGGTCTGAACTCCTTCGACATGTGGCGGCTGGAGAACGGTCGCCTCGTCGAGCACTGGGTGGCCGCGTCGCCGATCCCCGACACCGACCCGGTCAACTCCAACACCCCGTTCTGAGCCGACCCACCGGGGGACACGGCCCGGTGCTCCGCGACCAGGGTGGAGCACCGGGCCGTGTCGCGTCCGGAACCGACCGGCGTCGGAGGGGCTGCTCCCCGAAGACGTGTGACTCGGGTCACTGGACGGCGTCGCGTCCTCGATAGCGTCGACCCATGACCGAATCCGATGCGCCAGGCAGTTCGACTCGATCGCCCGACTGGTTCCCCGAGGAGGACCGCGGAGGAGGCGCGCGGGGGAGCGGCAGCCGATCCGCGCAGCGGCTCGCCGAGTACCAGCGCCTGCGGGAGCAGTGCCCGGTCGCCTGGGCCGACGACCACGGTGGCTTCTGGACCCTGACGCGTCATGCCGACGTCAAGGAGGCGGCCCGCCAGCCGGGCACGTTCGCCTCCGGGGCGCCGTTCATCATGATGCCGAACTTCGGCGACCAGATACCCATCTCGCTCAACCCACCGGAGCACGCCGCCTACCGGAGACTGCTGAACCCCTACTTCTCCAGAGAGGCCATGGACCGCCTGGAGCCGACCATCCGGGGTTTCGTCGTCGAGGCGCTCGAGCCGCTGGTCTCGGCGGGGGAGGGGGACGTCGTCTCCGGGTTCTGCCAGCCGTTGCCCGCACGGGCCCTGGCCGCGCTGTTGAACCTGCCGGACGCCGCCTACATCGAGCTGATCGAGCAGATCGCCGGCTTCGAGCGGATGGGCTGGGACCCGGGCAAGGTCGGCGCCGTGATCGCCGAGGTCTTCGGCAACCACATCGGCCGGGTCGTCGCGGAGCGGCGGGCTCGACCGCTGGATCCCGGAACGGACCTGCTCAGCGGTGTGATGGCGGCAGAGGTCAACGGTCAGCCGCTGAGCGACGACATCGTGATCCAGATCGGTGTCCAGCTGATCGCGGCCGGGCACGCGACCACTGCCGACGCTCTCAGCGGGGTGATGTACCGGCTGGCCACGAACCCCGACATCCAGATGGAGCTGCGTCGCTACCCGGAGAAGATCCCCACCGCGGTGGAGGAGTTCCTCCGCATCGAGACGCCGCTGCCGGAGATCGCCCGCGACGCCACGCAGGACGTCGAACTGCACGGCCGCACGATCCGCGCCGGCGACCGCGTGGCGCTCAACTACGGGGCCGCCAACCGCGACCCCGAGGCATTCGAGCACCCGAGCGCCTGCATCATCGACCGGACGCCGAACGACCACCTCGCGTTCGGCAGCGGCATCCACAAGTGCCTGGGCGCTCCGCTGGCGCGGTTGGAGCTGCGGCTGGCGCTCGAGGAGGTCCTGTCCCGGACCTCGGAGATCTCGCTGGCGGGCCCGGGCGTCCAGACCACCGGGCTCATCCTCACCGGCTTCACGAGCCTGCCGCTGCGGTTCAAGACGCCTTGAGCGTTCGCCCGGGAGGGCCACTGACGACGAGGTGCCCCGGACCGCAGGTCCGGGGCACCTCGTTCGTCCTGGGGCGTCAGACGGAGACGGGGGCGCGCTCGTCGCTCGGGTGGACGCCGAACTGGTTGGTCTCCATGATCTGCGAGATCTTCCGGCCGACCGGAGTCGAGGTCAGGTTGACGCGCGTCTCCAGCAGCCAGGCCTTGTAGCCGGGCTGCACGTCCTCCTCGGGCCCCTGGTGGAAGACGCCCTTGGGGACCCAGGTGACGGTGCCGGGGGTGTCGATCGCACCCCACGGCGTCGGGCCCGCCGCGTAGCAGATGACCTCGTCGTAGTCGACGTTGTGGTGCACCGGCGGGCGGTCGCTGCGGCGGCTGTTGATGCCGAAGACGAGGTCACGGTCGCCGACGGAGCCGAAGAGTCGAGCCGGCTGGAGGCCGCCGCGATCGACCGAGAGACCGTGGACGTCCTCGATGTTGAGGCGGATGACCGGCGGGGCTCCCTTCACGTCGAGGCAGGGGAGCGGGTCGTGGTCGAAGAAGTAGGAGGTCAGCCCGTCGTGGTGGCGGTAGATGACCTCGTACTCGCCATCGACCGGGCCTCCAGGGCGACCGTGCGGCTTCGCGACGTCGAGGTGCAGGTCCGGGTTGAACGACCCGGGCGCGTTCTCCGGGTCGAGCGTGATCTCGCTCTCCGTCGTGATGATGACCTCGTGCAGCGGACCGGTCAGCGAGTTCCAGCGGTAGGCGATGCCGCGCGGGATCCGCACGAAGTCGCCGGCGCGGACCTGCAGCACGCCGACCATCGTGTCGAGTTCCCCGCCGCCGTCGACGACGAAGTGGAGCTCGTCGGACTCGGCGTTCTTGAGGGCGTGCGCCGGCGGGGCGGACAGCCGGTTCACCTCGATGGCCAGGCCTTCGCCAGTGAGGATCGGAACAGGCAGGGCGCGAGTCCCCACGAACGTGTCGTCGCCGAGCTCCCAGGTCTGGAAGCGGCGAGGGAGGTAGGTGCCCTCCGCCCTGATGAAGTCCGGCAGGTACTGGGCCCGGATGATCGTGGTGAAGGGTCCGCCGAATCCGGCACGCGAGTAGAGCTCGACGTTGACCCCTGGTTCTGCAGACATGGGTACCTCCGTGGTGGACGAGGCTGCTTCCGGGACGTTAGGAAGAGCGACCGGGCGATGCTGTGACTGAAGTCCGAGCGAGGCGCCCTCAGGCCCCCGACTCGGTGCCGGCCGCGAACAGGTCCTCGCGGCGCACGAACTTGACCCGGGGACGGCTCGACTCCTTGCCCGCCGCGACCTCCCCGCGATCGATCGCCTGCCAGCCCTGCCAGTCGACGGTCGAACGGGCGCGGGAGAGCAACATGGCCGCGCTGGTGGCGGGCTCGAACGAGGCACGCGGGTTCAGGTGCCCGCCGTCCCGGTCGGCGAGGACGGCGGTGACCGTGTCCGACGCGCACTTCTTGTTGGTGCCGATGACGCCGGAGGGACCCCTCTTGATCCAGCCGACGACGTACTCGCCGCGCCGGACCTCTCCCTCCTCCACCAGGCGGCCGTCGGTGTTGGGGATGCAACTGGAGCGGTCGTCGAAGGGCAGCCCCGGGATGGGCCGGCCGCGGTAACCGATGGCGCGGACCACCAGGCCGCAGTCGATGACCTGCTCCTCGCCGGTCGGTACGGCGCGCAGCACGCCGTCGGCGGCGAGCTCGATGCGGTTGCGGCCGACCCGCAGCCCGGCCACCGGCCCGTCGGCACCGTCGCCCAGGACCTCCAGCGGCGACCACAGGAACGAGATCGCCAGGCGCCTCCGCCCCGGCTGCACCTCCCGACCGGCGATCTCGCGCAGCACCTCCACGTTCTGCTGGGTCGTCGCGCTCGCGGACGTCAACGACGCCGCGCTGTGCTCGTCGAGGTCGAGGTCCCGCGGATCGACGTGGACGTCGACCCCCGGCAGTTTCGCGATCTCGCGGATCTCCGGGGTGGTGAAGGCCGCCTGGGCCGGTCCGCGGCGCCCGAGGACGACGATCTCCTCGATGGCCGACCGTTCGAGCACCTCGATGGCGTGGTCGGCGATGTCCGTGGAACGCAACTCGTCGACGTCGAGCGCGAGGATCCGTGCGACGTCCATGGCCACGTTGCCGTTGCCGATGACGACGGCGCGACGGGCGGAGAGGTCGTACCGGTCCTCGGCGGCGTCCGGATGACCGTTGTACCAGGCGACGAACCCGGTGGCACTCACCGAACCGGGCCGGTCCTCGCCGGGGATGCTCAGACGGCTCGAGTCGGGCATGCCTGTGGCGTAGACCACCGCGTCGTAGTGTGCGAGGAGGTCCTCGCGGGTGACGTTGTCCCCGAGGGTGAGCCCTCCGAAGAACCGGAACCCCTCGCGCGCCGCGACCTTGTCGAAGACCCGCGTCACGGCCTTGATGTTCGGGTGGTCGGGGGCCACGCCGGCGCGGACCAGGCCGAAGGGGGTGGGGAGCGAGTCGACCATGTCCACCGTGAAACCCGCGTCGAGCAGTTGGGCCGCCGTGTAGAAGCCGGACGGTCCTGCGCCGACCACGACCGCAGCGGGCCGCCTCGCCTCGGGGCCTGATGAGCTGACCATGCGCGGACTGTAGGTCGAGGAGGGGCGCTCCCGACGTGACCTGGGTCCGGTGCTGCGCACAGATCCTCGACGAGGATCCCCCGGGCCGCCGACCGGCTAGATTCAGGCCCATGAAGACATGGAGTCTCACCGAGCTGGACGTCAAGCCGCACCGCCCCCTCGTGCTGGACTCCGCCGACGAGGGCCGGCTGATCGCCATCCACCTGCCGGCCGGCGAGGAGATGCGGGAGCATCGCGTGCACGAGCGGGCGTGGCTCGTCGTCGCCAGCGGGGCGGTCGAGATCCACGACGCGGACGGTCAGGCTGTGAGCGGCGGTCCCGGTCTGGTGACCGAGTTCGACCCCAAGGAGTCGCGCGCCGTGCGCGCCACCGAGGACGCCCGGATCCTGCTGCTCCTCGCCCCCTGGCCGGGCCAGGGGCATCCCAGCCGCGACTGAGCGGGCCGCCGCGCCTCCCTAGAGGCCCAGCAGCTCTCCCGCGCAGCGCTCCACCGGCCCCAGGACCTCGATGCCGGCGAAGAGCACGGCGAGCCCGACCGAATCGAGCAGTTGCTCGGTGGTCATGCCGAGCGCGCGGCCGAGCAGCACGTTCTCCCGGATGGCGTCCTCGTCCCCCCGCACCGTGCTGTGGTTCAGCAGCAGGTACGGGAGCATCTGCTTGGGGAGCGAGTCCTTGATGGCGTGCTCGTACCGGTTGCGGTAGGCCTTCAGCAGGCCGGGGCGGGTGCGCGCCAGCAGCCGCGCATAGCGGGGGACCTCGCCCAGGGTGGTGGTGTACCAGTCCATGAGCGCGTCGATGTCGGCCTGCGACGCCTCCCTCGAGCTGTAGTCCATCCCCGAGTCGAACCCGTTGGGGTCGAACTGCCAGTTCGGCGGGAACCGGTCGGTGACCGGGGGGTCGACGTAGTCGCGGAGGCTCTGTGCCTCGGCATAGGCGGCGTACATCCCCTGGTGACCGGAGTGGATGGCCGCCACCGACAGCGTGTCCAGGATGTCGCTCCGCTGGGCACCGTTGGACCGTCCGAGGCGGATCTCGTAGCCGATGCCCGCCTGGAAACCCTCGACCGTGTACCGGTGGATGGCCAGCATCTGGATCGGCACCTGGAACCGCGCGGCCTCCTCGCCGAAGAAGTGCCGGGACCTCGCCTTGTGCCGCTTGAGCACGTCGGGCCGGAACTCGATCCAGAACTCGAACGAATCGAGGCGGCCCTTCTTCGTCCGCTCGTACTCGGCGTGGAACGCCGCGATCTCCTCGGGTGTCGTCTCGTCGGGACGGGAGAGGTCGAGGCCGTCCTGAATCATGGACAAGCGAGTCATGGGTGGATCCTGCTGCTCCACGGGACGGGCGGCAGCGACCCAGGTCACCGGGCCGGGCCGTGCGCGGCCCGTCCGGCTGACGGTGCGGAGGCGCGTGACCCAGGTCACTGTTGACCGCCGCATACGTCTGGACCCTCCACCGCCAACGGCCGGACACCTTGGCCCGGCTTCGACCCCGTGAGGGATGACTCTGTGACGACTCGCACCCCCTGGCGATCGGCCTTCGCGGCGACCGCTGCTGCCTCCGTGCTCCTGACCGCATGTGGCAGTGACTCGTCGGACGACTCGGGCGGTGCCGCCGACAGCGGGGCGGCGGCCTCCAGTGTCGATGTGGCGGCCGCGCAGCAGTCGATCGAGTCGCTGACCCAGCCGGCCGAGGAGTTCCCGATCACCGAGCCGCTCGAGGAGCTGCCGGAGCCAGGCACGACGGTCGCCTTCCTCGACCTCGGCACCCCGGTCACCGCTCAGGCCTACGACTACCTGAGCGAGGCGGCCGAGGTGGCGGGCGTGGAGCTGCAGCGGGTGCAGACCGGCCAGAGCCCGCAGGAGATCAACGCCGCCATGAACAGCCTGGTGGAGAGCAAGCCCGACGCCGTCATCGACATTGCGGTCGACCCCGCGCTGTTCACGCCCCAGCTCGAAGCGTTGCGGGAACAGGGGACGGTGTTCATCGCCTCGTCGATCGTCAACGGCGAGGAGTTCGGCTTCGACGACTCGCAGATCTTCTCCGGCGTGGCCGGTGGCCGGGAGAACGGCAAGGCCGTGGCCTCGGCTCTCCTCGCGGAGACCAACGGTGAGGCGACCGAGCTCGTGTTCTACCGGGTCCCCGAGATCCCGTTCACCCCGCTCATCCTCGAGGGGGTCGAAGAACGGCTGGACGAGCAGTGCCCGGACTGCAACCTCCGGGTGGTGGACATCTCGATCGCCGAGGTCGGGAGCACCGCCGCACGCACGGTGGTCAGCGACCTGCAGGCGCACCCCGAGACCGAGGCGTTCATCGCGTCGATCGACGAGCTGCAGATCGGCCTGCCGGCCGCGATGGAGGTCGCGGGGATGGACGTCCCGGGCATCGGTAACGGGGGAAGCCCGATCAACATCCAGCAGACCGCCGAGGGACAGCAGCTGGGCACGCTGGCCAGCGACATCCACATGGTGGTCTGGTTCGCCATGGACCAGGCGCTGCGCGGGCTGGCGGGACAGGAGCACGACTACAGCGACCTCTACACGCAGGCCAATCCGGCCCTCGTGCAGATCTTCACGAAGGACAACCTGCCGTCTGATCCCGAGGTCGGGTACGTCGCCTTCGAGGACTACAAGGAGCAGTTCGCGAAGCTCTGGACGGGTGAGTGAGGCGTAGTCCCCGCCGGTGACCCCGGCACCACGCCGGGGTCGGGCACGTGAGGTCCGGATCGGCAGCGGTGCGCCGCTGCCGATCCGGACCTCTGGCGTAGCCGGACCCCGGACCACCGGCGGAGTGCTCCGGGTCACGGTTCGGGAACGACGGACCCAAGTCACAGTTGGGCGGCGGGCGGCTCGCGAGCCTTCGGCCCGACGACCGAACCGGGTGGTTCGGCCCTGACCTGTGAGGGATGACGTGTGAAGACTCGAAACTCGTGGCAGCTGGCGATCGCAGCGACCGCTGCGGCTTCCGTTCTCCTGACCGCCTGTGGCAGCGACTCGTCCGACGACGCCTCCAGCAGCAGCGGTGGCGGCAGCGGAGGAGTGGGGGTCGACGTGGAGGCCGCCCGGGCGACGATCGAGCCGCTGACCCAGCCGGCCGAGGAGTTCCCGATCACCGAGCCGCTCGAGGAGCTGCCGGAGCCAGGGACGGTCGTCGTCTACCTGGACAACGGCACCCCGGTGTCCGGCCGGACCTTCGAGGACATGAGCGCGGCGGCCGAGGTCTTGGGCATCGAGCTGCGCAAGGTGCAGGCCGGCCAGAGCCCGCAGGAGGTCAACGCCGCCATGAACTCGGTGGTGGAGAGCAAGCCCGCCGCCGTCATCGACGTCGCGATCGACCCGGCGCTGTTCAGCACGCAGGTCGAGGAGCTGCAGGACCAGGGGATCCCCTTCATCGCCCAGTCGATCGTCAACGCCGACGACTTCGGCCTCGACGACGACCAGACCGCGTTCGGCCGGGCCGGGTCCACGGCGAACGGCGAGATCCTGGCCTCGGCGCTGCTGGCCGAGACCAACGGCGAGGCGACGAACATCGTCTACTACAACGTTCCCGAGCTCCCCTTCGCGGCCATGGAGCAGAAGGGCGTGGAGGACCAGATCGCCGAGCAGTGCCCCGACTGCGAGCTGCGGGTGGTCGACATCTCGATCACCGAGGTCGGCAGCACGGCCGCCCGCACAATCGTCAGCGACCTGCAGGCCAACCCGGAGACCGACGGCTTCATCGCCGGCGTCGACGAGCTGCAGATCGGTCTGCCGCAGGCGATGGACGTCGCCGGGCTCGACATGAAGGGCATGGGACTGGGCGGTACGCCGATCAACCTGCAGCAGATCGCCGAGGGGCAGGAGTTGGGGGCTCTGGTCGCCGACTACGCGATGCTCGCGTGGGGCACGATGGACCGCGTGGCGCGGGAGCTGGCCGGCCAGGAGTACGACCACAGCTTCTGGACCGAGGCCAGCGCCGCGACCGCCCAGGTGATCACCAAGGACAACGTCCCGTCGGACTTCGAGGCCGGCTACATCGCCTTCGACGACTACCAGGAGCGCTTCACCGCGCTCTGGACCGGTCAGTGAGAGGTCTGCCCGTCGTGGCGCGCTGACGTCGCGGAGGACGACCGGGAGGAGGTCCGGATCGGCAGCCCTGATCGCTGCTGGTCCGGACCTCCGCCCGTTCCTGGGTCGACGAGCATGCGGGCTCGCAGGGTCGGCCGAGAGCGTGCGGCCACCGGTCGTGCCTGTGCGCCCGTCCTTGCGGCCGGGCGAAGGACACGGTCCGGTGTCGCTCGTGCGGGCGGTGACCGTGGTCACTGCCCGCGCGGAACGGGCCCTCAAACCTTCAAGCAACGACCGGACGGTGAGATCCGGCGCGACCCACGAGGATGACCTGTGACGACTCGCACCCCCTGGAAGCTGGCCATCGCGGCGTCCGTGGCGGCCTCCATGCTCCTCACCGCCTGTGGTAGTGACCCCTCGGACGACACCTCGGGCGGGACCGGCGGTGGACCGGCTGTCGACCTGGCGGCCGCGCAGGAGTCGATCGAGCCGTTGACGAGGCCCCCGGCGGAGGAGGACTTCCCGTTCACCGAGCCGCTCTCGGAACGGCCGGCGCCGGGGACGGTCGTCGCGTTCCTGGACGTCGGCACGCCGGTGGCCGCTCGTGAGTACGCGGACATGAGCGAGGCAGCGAAGGTGCTCGGCATCGAGCTGCAGCGGGTGCAGACCGGCCAGAGCCCGCAGGAGATCAACGCCGCGCTGAACTCGGTGGTGGAGAGCAAGCCGGCCGCCGTCATCGACGTGGCGATCGACCCGGCGCTGTTCGCCAACCAGGTCGAGGAGCTGGAGGAGCTGGGGATCCCCTTCATCATGGAGTCGATCGTCAACGCCGACGAGTTCGGCGGGGACGACGAGCAGGTCGCATACGGCACGGCCGGGGCCAAGGCGAACGGCAAGATGCTCGGCTCGGCTCTGCTGGCCGAGACGAACGGTGAGGCGACCGACCTCGCGTTCTACAACGTTCCGGAGCTGGCGTTCTCGGCGATCGTGCAGGAGGGCGTGAAGGAGCAGGTCGAGGAGCAGTGCCCGGATTGCGAGCTCCGGGTGGTCGACGTCTCGATCACCGAGGTCGGGAGCACCGCCGCCCGCACGGTCGTGAGCGACCTGCAGGCGCACCCGGACACCGAGGCCTTCTTCGCGGCGATCGACGAGCTGCAGATCGGGTTGCCGGCTGCGATGGACGTCGCCGGCATCGATGTGCCGGGCATGGGTGTCGGGGGCACCCCGCTCAACCTCCAGCAGGTCGCCGACGGTCAGGAGCTGGGGCTGCTGACGGTCGACTACTCGATGCTCGCCTGGGCAACGATGGACCGGGTGGCCCGTGAACTGGCGGACCAGGAGTACGACCAGAGCTTCTGGAGCGAGGCCACCGCAGTCACCTCCCAGGTGATCACCAAGGACAACGTGCCCTCGGACTTCGAGGCCGGCTACGTGGCCTTCCCCGACTACAAGGAGCGGTTCACCCAGCTGTGGGGGGGCCAGTGACCGAGGGGAGCGGTCGGGGCGCGGGTGCGCCGTTGTTGGAGGTGCGTGGTCTGCGGAAGGTGTTTCCGGGGTTGGTGGCCCTGGACGACGTGTCCCTGAGTGTGCGGTCCGGTGAGATCGTGGCGGTGATCGGGCACAACGGGTCGGGGAAGTCGACCCTGGTGAAGATCCTGGCCGGGGTGTACTCGTCCGATGGTGGGTCGGTGTCGCTGGCCGATGAGGGTGGTGAGGCCACGGAGTTGCACTTCATCCACCAGGATCTGGGGTTGATCCCGCCGTTCTCGGCGGTGGAGAACCTGAACCTGGGCAAGGGTGCCGGTGCTGCGGCGCTGGCGCCGCACAAGTCGCGGGCGGAGCGGGCGCGGGCGCGGGAGCTGGTGGGCCGGTTCGGGGCGCCGTTCGACGTGACGGTGCCGGTGGCGTCGTTGTCGGCGGCGCAGCGGTCGATCGTGGCGATCGCGCGGGCGTTGGATTCCTGGACGCACGCGCGCAACGTGCTGGTGCTCGACGAGCCGACCGAGGCGCTGCACGCCAGTGAGGTGCAGACGCTGTTCTCCGCGGTGCGCCGGCTGGCTGCTGATGGGGCGGGGGTCATCTTCATCTCCCACCGGCTGGAGGAGGTGCTGGCGCTGGCCGATCGGGTGGTGGTGCTGCGCAACGGCAAGCTGGTGGCCGACGAGCCGCGGAACCGGCTGGACCACGACCGGCTGGTGGAGCTGCTGACCGGGGCGTCGGTGCATGCCGCCAGTGAGCGGCGGACCGCGGCGCGGACCGGTGGCGAGCCGGCGCTGCGGGTGCGCGGCCTGACGGGGCAGACGGTGCGGAACTTCGACCTGGACCTGCGGCCGGGAGAGGTGGTCGGCGTGGCCGGGCTGCTGGGGTCGGGCCGGGAGGAGGTGCCCGCCATGCTGTTCGGCGCGGTGCCCGCCACCGCCGAGGTGTTCCAGATCGGCGGGCGTGAGCACCGCAAGCGGACCCCGGCGGGCAGCATCCGCGCCGGCCTGGCGTTCGTCGCCGGTGACCGGGGGCGGTTCGGGGCGGTGCGGATGCTCAATGCCCGGGAGAACATCACGCTGCCCAACATGGGTTCGCTGCGGTCCCGGCTGGGGGCGGTGAAGCTGCGCCGCGAGCGCGCCGAGGCAGCCCGGCTGGTCACCGAGTTCAAGGTGGTGCCGGCCCGCCCGGAGCAGACCTTCTCGCTGTTCTCCGGCGGGAACCAGCAGAAGATCGTGATGGCCAAGTGGCTGCGCAACCAGCCCAAGGTCCTGCTGCTGGAAGAGCCCACCCAGGGGGTGGACATCGGCGCGAAGGTCGGCATCTACGAGGCGGTCGAGGCCGCCGCCGCCGACGGCATGGCGGTGCTGGTGTGTTCCTCCGATGACAACGAGCTGCTGCGCCTGTGCGACCGGGTGCTGGTGCTGCGCGAGGGCCGGCTGGCCGCCGAGCTGTCCGGCCCGGATCTCACCGAGAACAAGTTGATGGCCGAGGTCCACGCCGCGGCCGCCGTCTCTGCACCGTCATGACCTCAGGGAGAAACGTGTCCACCCCTTCGAATGCTCCTGGTTCCACGGCGGTCGCGCCGGCGCAGAGCGATGTCGATCCGGCTGCCTCCCCGGCCTCGGCGGTGGCGGCCTCGGCCGACCCCGGCGCGGGCCGGTCGCCGCTGCTGCGGGCGCTGTCGTTCCGCAACATGAGCGCGGTCTACATCTTCGTGCTGCTGTTCCTCGTGTTCGCGTTGTGGACGCCGGACTCGTTCCTGGCCGCCGGCACCTGGCGCAGCCTGCTCGACGCCGAGGCGATCACCGCCCTGGCCGGGCTGGCGGCGCTGATCCCGCTGCTGACCGGGGCGTTCAACCTCGCGGTCGGCGCCGAGGTCGGGCTGGGCGGGATCCTGGCCGCGGTGCTGCTGTCCCAAGCGGGGCTGTCGGTGCCGGTCACCGTCGTCGTGACCCTGCTGGTCGGTGCGGCGGTGGGGCTGGTCTCGGGCCTGATCATCACCAAGGTGAAGATCGACTCCTTCATCGCCACCCTGGGCATGAGCTCGATCCTGTCGGCGGCCATCGCCTGGCTGTCGAACTCCCAGCAGGTCCTGGGGCTGGGCACCGAGTTCAGCAAGCTGGCCCTCACCCAGATCTTCGGCATCACCCTGCCGGTCTACCTGCTGCTGATCGTGGCGATCGTGGCCTGGTACCTGACCGAGCGCACCCCGATGGGCCGGCGCATGTACGCCGTGGGCTACAACCCCGACGGCGCCCGGCTGGCCGGGATCAACAACGCCCGCCTGCAGATCGGCTCGTTGATGGCCGGCGGCGTGCTGGCCTCCCTGGCCGGCATCCTGCTCACCGCCCGGATCAACGTCGGTGACCCCTCCCTGGGCCCCAGCCTGCTGCTGCCGGCCCTGACCGCGGTGTTCCTCGGCTCCACCCAGTTCCGCGGCGGCCGGTTCAACATCTGGGGCACCGTGGTCGCCGTCTACGTCCTGGCCGTCGGCATCAAGGGCCTGCAACTGGTCGGCGCACCCAACTGGATCAACCTGCTGTTCAACGGCCTGGCCCTGCTCATCGCCGTCGGCCTGGCCCGCTGGGAACGCACCTCCAAGGTCACCGGCGCCATCCGCCGCGCCACCACCTTCCGCCGCAAGCCCCAACCCACACAGACCTGACCACCGGCGCGCACCGGCCTCGTCGAACCGGAGTGGCACGGGGTCCACGCATAGGCCCTGGGCGGATCAGGCGGGGCCGGGCTTCCGGATCACGGACCTCGTGTCCGCGGGCGAGCTGACATCGGCGGTACCGGAGTGGCTGAACCAGCTGCGGTACTCCTCGAGGCGCTTGCGGCCGGTGCCGTCGACCAGTTCCTGCTCGATCTTCGCGACGGTGTCCTTCAGTTGCCGGATCCAGCTCTTGACGGTGGCCGCCGAGGCCGAACCCGGCACCTGGCCGAGCTGCGCCAGCATCGAGACGTCGCCCTCCGGGTTGTGCACCGGGGCGGTGATGAAGCTGATGTCGAGGGTCGCGCCGTCGTCGTCGAGGGGCACCTCCTCGCGGAAGAAGGATGCCCGGCCCAGTTCGGCGCTCACGGCGCGCTGCCGGGCGGGGGTGAGGCGGCCCGCGGCATAGTCCGCCAGTGAGTCGCGGAGTCGTTCGATCTCGTCGGCGTCCGGTCCGGCCAGGGTGATCTCGAAACCTCGAGCGAGCACGCTGTCCAGGCGTTGCCGGTACGCCGGCACCTCGTCCCGGTCCGGGAGCCTGGCCAGCCAACGATCGACCACGTGCTCCTCGGCGCCGGCGACGTAGGCCATGCCGATCGGCGGGATGAGTGGGATCCGCTCTCCCAGGCGCTCGGTCATCTCCGCCGTCCCCCCGTAGGCGGAGATCGCGATGGTCAGTGCGTCCTCGTCGACGGCGACCAGCGCCGTGGTCTGGCACTGCAGGCGGGTGGCCAACTCGTCCAGATGCGGCCGCGCCACATCGGCCAGACGCAGGGCCGCGAACAGTCCCGCGTCGCCGCGGGCCGACATGGTGCGGGGGGAGAAGCCGCCGTAGCCGCCCTGGAAGAAGAGCAGGGGGGTGACCGGGCGGGTCACCTCCATCGTGGTGACCCGGCACAGCGTGATCCAGTGGTCGCCGGCCTCGAACTGCTCGGCCCGGGTGCAGTGGATGGTGGCCACGGCGTTGTGGAGGACGGGTGCTCCTTCGGGGGACAGCGACCACGCCACTTTGTCGAACTTGTCCGGGTCCGAACCCGCGAGCACCCGGCAGACGTCGGTCTGGTCGTAGGCGAGGACGTTGATGCACAGCACGGGCGCCTCGAGGAGCTTCGGATAGGACGTCGAGGTCTTCGCCGGCATGAACGACACCATGGGTGGGTCGAGGGACACGGAGCTGAACGTGCCGACCACCATGCCGACGGGCTTGCCGTTCCGCATGCCACTGACGAGGACGACGCCGGTGGGGTAGTGACCCATGACTTCGCGGTAGAAGTTGGTGTCCACGGGGCCTCCCGGTGATCGAAACGGTCAGGCAGACGGTAGCCCGGGGCCACGACGACCGGCCCGAGGATCACGTGCTCACGCAGGTCGTCGGCGAAGCGACGCGCCGACGGCCCGCCTGCCAAAGCCTGGCCAGAATGGTCCGGCCCGCGCCGTGACCTGAATCACAACAACATCCGTGATGTGCGCCACTGTTCGCTGGGCGCACGGTTGTACGGTATAGCCAGGCCGGGTGGTGGGCCTGGCATCGACGCAGTGAGGATGACCAGTTGATCACTCGTACCCCTCGACGGATGGCCATCGCGGCGTCCGCTGTCGTGCTGCTGACCGCCGCCTGCGGCAGCGAGTCCTCGGACGACGCGGGCAGTGCCGGCGGTGGCAGTGGTGTCGACCTCGCAGCGGCGCAGGCGGCGATCGAACCGCTGACGAAGCCGGCGGAGGAGTTCCCGCTCACCGAGCCGCTCGCCGAGCGACCGCCGGCCGGGACGACCGTCGCCTTCCTGGACATCGGCACGCCCGCTCTCGTGCAGTTCTACGAGCAGCTGCAGGAGGCGGCCGAGGTGATGGGCGTGGAGTTGCAGCACGTGCAGACCGGCCGGAGTCCGCAGGAGATCAACGCCGCGATGAACACGGTGGTGGAGAGCGAGCCGGACGCCGTCATCGACGTGGCGCTCGACCCGGCGCTGTTCACTCCGCAGCTCGAGGCGTTGCAGGAGCAGGGCGCGTTCATCGTCGTCAACTCGATCGTCAACGGCGAGGAGTTCGGGTTCGACGACTCGCAGATCGGGTCCGGCAAGGCCGGGGCCACGGAGAACGGCAAGGTCATGGCCTCGACCCTCCTGGCCGAGACCAACGGGGAGGCTACGGAGCTCGTCTTCTACCGCGTTCCTGAGCTGCCGTTCGCCGAGCTGGAGCTGCAGGGCGCGAAGGAGCGGCTGGCCGAGCAGTGCCCGGACTGCGAGCTGCGGGTCGTGGACATCCCGATCACCGAGGTCGGGAGCACCGCCTCGCGCACGGTGGTGAGCGACCTGCAGGCCAACCCGGACACCCAGGCCTTCATCGCCTCGATCGACGAGCTGCAGATCGGCCTGCCGGCCGCGATGGAGGTCGCCGGGCTCGACGTGCCGGGTGTGGGCCTCTCGCCCACTCCGGTGAACCTCCAGCAGATCGCCGCCGGGGAGCAGTTGGCCAGCCTGGCCACCGACATCAAGACGCTCGCCTGGTTCTCCATGGACCGCGTGGCGCGTGGACTGGCGGGGCAGGAGCAGGACTACAGCTTCCTCGCCGAGCCGACCGCGGCCATCGCCCAGGTCTTCACCAAGGACAACGTCCCGTCGGACCCGAACGCCGGGTACATCGCCTTCCCGGACTACAAGGAGAAGTTCGCGGAGCTGTGGACGGTCGAGTGAGTGACCAGCCCCGGTGACCGACGCCGGGCAGGCGTCGAAGACGTCGGCCGGCGGCGGTCGCGGTGGCGAGAACGGCGACAGAGGGCGGCTGTGCTTTCCAGGGCAGCCGCCCTCTGTCGTGCGGTACGGGTCGGTGCCGCACCCGCGGTCGCTGCGGCACGCGGTCCTCGCCCTGAGGACGACGGGCATGAAGTGGTTCACAAGCGGCCCGTGATGCAGCACACTGTTCGCTGGACGCACCGCTGTACGGTGCGCGAAACCGCGGCCCGTGCAGTCTCTACATCCGAGGTGACCTGGTGAAGACTCTCCATCCCTGGCGGTCGGCCTTCGCGGCAATCGCCGAGGCCTCCGATCCGCCGATCGCCGGTGGCCGCGACTCGTCCGGTGACAGCTCGAGTGCTGCCGGTCTTGGCGCCGGGCGGCACCCCTGGGCGCCGTCGCCGCGGCTGTGGGTGGTCCGGTGACCGGAGCAACCGGCATCGCCGATCGCAGGCCGTTGTTGGAGGTGCGTGGTCTGCGGAAGGTGTTTCCGGGGTTGGTGGCCCTGGACGACGTGTCCCTGAGTGTGCGGTCCGGTGAGATCGTGGCGGTGATCGGGCACAACGGGTCGGGGAAGTCGACCCTGGTGAAGATCCTGGCCGGGGTGTACTCGTCCGATGGTGGGTCGGTGTCGCTGGCCGATGAGGGTGGTGAGGCCACGGAGTTGCACTTCATCCACCAGGATCTGGGGTTGATCCCGCCGTTCTCGGCGGTGGAGAACCTGAACCTGGGCAAGGGTGCCGGTGCTGCGGCGCTGGCGCCGCACAAGTCGCGGGCGGAGCGGGCGCGGGCGCGGGAGCTGGTGGGCCGGTTCGGGGCGCCGTTCGACGTGACGGTGCCGGTGGCGTCGTTGTCGGCGGCGCAGCGGTCGATCGTGGCGATCGCGCGGGCGTTGGATTCCTGGACGCACGCGCGCAACGTGCTGGTGCTCGACGAGCCGACCGAGGCGCTGCACGCCAGTGAGGTGCAGACGCTGTTCTCCGCGGTGCGCCGGCTGGCTGCTGATGGGGCGGGGGTCATCTTCATCTCCCACCGGCTGGAGGAGGTGCTGGCGCTGGCCGATCGGGTGGTGGTGCTGCGCAACGGCAAGCTGGTGGCCGACGAGCCGCGGAACCGGCTGGACCACGACCGGCTGGTGGAGCTGCTGACCGGGGCGTCGGTGCATGCCGCCAGTGAGCGGCGGACCGCGGCGCGGACCGGTGGCGAGCCGGCGCTGCGGGTGCGCGGCCTGACGGGGCAGACGGTGCGGAACTTCGACCTGGACCTGCGGCCGGGAGAGGTGGTCGGCGTGGCCGGGCTGCTGGGGTCGGGCCGGGAGGAGGTGCCCGCCATGCTGTTCGGCGCGGTGCCCGCCACCGCCGAGGTGTTCCAGATCGGCGGGCGTGAGCACCGCAAGCGGACCCCGGCGGGCAGCATCCGCGCCGGCCTGGCGTTCGTCGCCGGTGACCGGGGGCGGTTCGGGGCGGTGCGGATGCTCAATGCCCGGGAGAACATCACGCTGCCCAACATGGGTTCGCTGCGGTCCCGGCTGGGGGCGGTGAAGCTGCGCCGCGAGCGCGCCGAGGCAGCCCGGCTGGTCACCGAGTTCAAGGTGGTGCCGGCCCGCCCGGAGCAGACCTTCTCGCTGTTCTCCGGCGGGAACCAGCAGAAGATCGTGATGGCCAAGTGGCTGCGCAACCAGCCCAAGGTCCTGCTGCTGGAAGAGCCCACCCAGGGGGTGGACATCGGCGCGAAGGTCGGCATCTACGAGGCGGTCGAGGCCGCCGCCGCCGACGGCATGGCGGTGCTGGTGTGTTCCTCCGATGACAACGAGCTGCTGCGCCTGTGCGACCGGGTGCTGGTGCTGCGCGAGGGCCGGCTGGCCGCCGAGCTGTCCGGCCCGGATCTCACCGAGAACAAGTTGATGGCCGAGGTCCACGCCGCGGCCGCCGTCTCTGCACCGTCATGACCTCAGGGAGAAACGTGTCCACCCCTTCGAATGCTCCTGGTTCCACGGCGGTCGCGCCGGCGCAGAGCGATGTCGATCCGGCTGCCTCCCCGGCCTCGGCGGTGGCGGCCTCGGCCGACCCCGGCGCGGGCCGGTCGCCGCTGCTGCGGGCGCTGTCGTTCCGCAACATGAGCGCGGTCTACATCTTCGTGCTGCTGTTCCTCGTGTTCGCGTTGTGGACGCCGGACTCGTTCCTGGCCGCCGGCACCTGGCGCAGCCTGCTCGACGCCGAGGCGATCACCGCCCTGGCCGGGCTGGCGGCGCTGATCCCGCTGCTGACCGGGGCGTTCAACCTCGCGGTCGGCGCCGAGGTCGGGCTGGGCGGGATCCTGGCCGCGGTGCTGCTGTCCCAAGCGGGGCTGTCGGTGCCGGTCACCGTCGTCGTGACCCTGCTGGTCGGTGCGGCGGTGGGGCTGGTCTCGGGCCTGATCATCACCAAGGTGAAGATCGACTCCTTCATCGCCACCCTGGGCATGAGCTCGATCCTGTCGGCGGCCATCGCCTGGCTGTCGAACTCCCAGCAGGTCCTGGGGCTGGGCACCGAGTTCAGCAAGCTGGCCCTCACCCAGATCTTCGGCATCACCCTGCCGGTCTACCTGCTGCTGATCGTGGCGATCGTGGCCTGGTACCTGACCGAGCGCACCCCGATGGGCCGGCGCATGTACGCCGTGGGCTACAACCCCGACGGCGCCCGGCTGGCCGGGATCAACAACGCCCGCCTGCAGATCGGCTCGTTGATGGCCGGCGGCGTGCTGGCCTCCCTGGCCGGCATCCTGCTCACCGCCCGGATCAACGTCGGTGACCCCTCCCTGGGCCCCAGCCTGCTGCTGCCGGCCCTGACCGCGGTGTTCCTCGGCTCCACCCAGTTCCGCGGCGGCCGGTTCAACATCTGGGGCACCGTGGTCGCCGTCTACGTCCTGGCCGTCGGCATCAAGGGCCTGCAACTGGTCGGCGCACCCAACTGGATCAACCTGCTGTTCAACGGCCTGGCCCTGCTCATCGCCGTCGGCCTGGCCCGCTGGGAACGCACCTCCAAGGTCACCGGCGCCATCCGCCGCGCCACCACCTTCCGCCGCAAGCCCCAACCCACACAGACCTGAGGAAACGCAGTACTGGCGCGGCTCCGGTGCCTCGACGGCCGCGCAGAGCGTCCGCCCGGGGCGGCACGGTTGCATGTCAATAACGCAGTGACATCGGTCACTGTTCGTCTGCCGCACCAATGTACGGTCACGACACTCAGCCGGAGTGGTCCGGCTATGAAGGCATGAGGTATGACGCATGAAGACTCGTACCCCCTGGCAGGCCGCGCTCGCGGCGTCTGCCGCCGTTCTCCTCGTCGCCGGGTGCAGCAGCGACTCCTCGGACAGCGACTCCGGTAGTGGTGGAGGCGGCGGTGGGGGCGGTGTCGATCTGGCGGCGGCACAGGAGACGATCGAGCCGCTGACGTCGCCCCCGACGGAGTTCCCGATCACCGAGCCGCTGGAGAAGCTGCCGGAGCCCGGAACGGTCGTCGTCTACATGGACAACGGCACCCCCGTGGGGGCCCAGGTCTACGAGGAGGCGGCCAGGGCGGCCGAGGTGCTCGGCGTGGAGCTGCGACGGGTCGAGATGGGCCAGAGCCCGCAGGAGATCAACGCCGCGATGAACTCGGTGGTCGAGAGCAAGCCCGACGCCGTCTTCGACCTGGCGCTCGACCCGGCCCTGTTCACCCCCCAGCTCGAGGCCCTGCAGGAACAGGGGGCGGTCTTCATCCCCTCGTCCATCGTCAACGGCGAGGAGTTCGGGTTCGACGACTCGCAGATCATCTCGGGGAAGGCCGGCGCGAAGGCCAACGGCAAGGTCCTCGCCTCGGCCGTGCTGGCCGAGACCAACGGCGAGGCGACCAACCTCGTGTTCTACCGCGTTCCGGAGCTGGCGTTCACGCCCCTCATGCAGGAGGGCGTGGAGGAGCAGCTCGCCGAGCAGTGCCCGGACTGCGAGCTGCGGGTCGTGGACATCCCGATCACCGAGGTCGGGAGCACCGCCTCCCGCACGGTGGTCAGCGACCTGCAGGCCAACCCGGACACCGAGGCCTTCGTCGCGTCCATCGACGAGCTGCAGATCGGCCTCCCGGCGGCCATGGACGTCGCCGGGCTCGACGTGCCGGGCATGGGCCTCGCCTCTACCCCGATCAACTACCAGCAGATCGCCGCCGGCGACCAGCTGGGCGGCCTGGCCGCTGACCTCGGCATGACCACCTGGATCACGATGGACCAGCTCGCACGGGCGCTAGCGGGGCAGGAGCTCGACTACAGCTTCGCCACCGAGGTGACGAGCCCGGTGAACTACCAGGTGATCACCGAGGAGAACGTGCCGTCGGACCCGGAGGCCGGCTACGTCGCCTTCCCCGACTACCAGGAGCAGTTCACCGCGCTCTGGACCGGGGAGTGAGCTCGGCCTCGAGGGCCGACTCGCATCGGAGCTGACCCGGGAACTGTGGCGCCACCGCGACGGACGTCGGACGATCCGGAGCGGTGGCGCCGCAGACCGGACCACCGCGGGAGACGCCGACCCCGGTGCCGTCTCCCGAGCAGGCAGAGCGATGACCGACACGTACGCAGCAGACAGGACGGAGCCGTCACTGACGGTCACGACCGACGGCCCGGGCGGGTGCCCGGTGCTGCACGGCTTCGAGCCGTTCGAGCCGGCCTGGACGAGTGAGTCCGAACTCGGTCAGTGGTCGTAGGCGATCAGGGATCGGGTGACCGGCTGCCCGGTGGCGCGGTTGTGCCAGATGGCGGCGGTGAGCGCCAGGGGCCGCTGGGCCACCCGGGTGCTCACGCCGAGCAGACTGCGCCCGCCGTGCAGTTCGAGGTCGAGCTGGCCTTTGAGGGTGTCGTGGACGGACTCGATGAGCTGGCGGATCGGCGCCAGCAGCGCCTGCCCGGGCCGGGACGTCGCCCACTGGGTCAACGACCTGTTCGACCAGAGCATGCGCCTGGAGCACGGGACCAGCGCCGCCGAACAGGGCGCACTGGCGGCGCGCAATGCGCTCGATCCCGCGTCGGCCAAGGCCTACACGACGGTGCCGTACTTCTGGTCGGACTGGTACGACAGCCGGATCCAGTTCGTGAGGTGCCCGGCGCGGACGAGATCCTGGTCGTCGAGAACCACCACGAGCGGGGTCTGCTCGCTCTCTACCGCCGCGGCGAACGCCTCGTCGGAACGCTGACGGTGGACCGGCCGACCCAGATCGTGAAGTACCGGCGTCTGATCACCCAGCGGGCGACCCGGGACGAGGCGCTCGCCTACGCGGAGGCCTCGTCCCGGTGACCACGACACCTGGACGCCGGGGAGACTCCTAGTCGGTCAGGCCCTTCGACGAGAGCCACGCCTCGATGACGGCAGCGGACTCGGCGTTGTTGCGCTCCATCATCATCATGTGCCCGTTGCCGTGCACACCGTGCTCGGCCAGTCGCAGGTGCTCGGCGGCGACGCCGGCCTGCTGGAGGAACGCCACTGTCCCGGGGTCGGTGCCGTTCGCCCAGGACGCCTCGGCGGTGACGACGGCGACCGGGACGTCGGCCAGCTTCGGCAGCGTGCGGGCGGGTTCCGACTGCAGGACCGCCGGGATGCCCGGCGGCAGGGTCGTCGGGGTCAGCCCCAGGTCCTCGGGAGCGGAGACCGGCGGGTCGAACGTCAGCGGGACGGCCGTCAGACCCCAGGTCAGCGCGCCGGGGGGCGCCGCCTGGAACGAGGGACCGATCGGCTCCACCGCGACGATCGCCTTGACCCGCCCCGGCCGGGCGTCCGCGACCAGCCAGCCGACCGGGCCGCCGGCGGAGTGGGTGACCAGGATCGCCTCGCCGATCAGATCGAGGAGTTCGGCGCCGCCGCGCTGGCAGTCGGTGTAGTGCTGGGCGGAATCGGCGGGCATCGGGCCCATGGCGGCCACGAACGAGTCGAACGTGGGGTCGCCCGGACGTCCGCTGCCGACCCACTGCGAGTGCAGGTCGGCGCCGGGGTACCGGTCCTCGAACTGCTCGGGAGCGCTGAACAGCCGTTCCACCATGGCAGTGGGCAGGCCCGGCGCAGGCGCACCCAGGAGGTCCGGATCCGCTGGCGAGCGGCCGTGGCCGGGACGGTCGACGACGTAGACCGCATATCCGCGCCGGACGAACCACTGCGCCCAGCCCTCACCGCCCGACAGATCACTCAGGTAGTCGAGCCCCTGACCGCCGCCGCCGTGGACCATCACGATCGGGAGCCGGTGCTGCAGTTCCGCCGGGATCCAGTACTCGACATAGGTCTGCCCACGGACAGCGGCGCCGGAGTCGGTCGAGACCGACTCGAGCCCGGTCCAGACGTGGCCGTGTCGGGCCAGGACGAGCGGCTCGCCGGCGGTGGCGTGCAGCTCCCGGGGGCTGAAAGGGGTGCTCACTGCGTCTCCTCGAGCCGTTCGGGTGTGGGGGTCAGCCGAGCATGCCGGTGAACGCGCCGAACTCCGCGGCTCCGCGCGCCGCGTCGACGAAGGGCTGGCTCGAGGCGTGGATCAGGTACATCTCCGAATCGCGGAGGTACCGCTGCATGGGGTCCTTGCTCAGCGAGGCACGGGCCCCCGCCGACTGGAAGCACAGCTGGACGGCCTCGCAGCCGAGGAGGGCACCGCGGCGGGCGAGGGCGTGCAGCGAGATGAGTTCGGACGGCGTGATCGGCTGGCCGTCCTCCGCCCAGCGGGCGTGCAGCCTGTCGATCCGTCGTGCGCACTCGACCATCACCGCGTGCGAGGCGTCGGCGAGGCCCGCGCCCTTGCCGAGAGCCCGGAGTGCGTCCGGGTCCTGGGCCATCTTCTCGGCACCGAGGATCTGCTTGGTGCTGGGCAGGATCTCGGCCAGCCGCTCGACGGCGGCCCGCGCCGCGCCGGCCATGTTCGCGGCGAAGGACATGTGGTACGTCGGGTCGAAGAGGCCGAGGTAACGGGGGTTCCCGTGGAGCCTGGTGCCCGGGGTTCCCTCGGAGTAGTCGATCTTGCTCCCGAACAGGATGTCGTGGTCGGTCGTCCAGTGCTCGGGGATGAACAGGTCGTTGATCTTCACCGAGTTCGATCCGCTGGCCTGCATGCCGAGGGTCGCGCCGTGACCCCAGTCGGGCAGCACCTCGACGTCCTCCTTGCGGGCGACGAAGGTGACCACGCGGGTGGGCTGCTCGCTCCCCTCCTCGTACACGAACCCGTCCGCCATGAAGTGCGTCGAGACGGGGATCCCGGAGGAGAAGGCCCAGGTGCCGCTGGCGCGGTAGCCGCCCGCGACGGGAGTGAGCCTGCCGCCGGGGACCGCGCGGTGCGGGGACCGGTACTCGCCGTCGCCGAGCAGCTCGTACTGGGCCTGCTCGTCGAAGTAGGACGCGACGACCGCCACGTGCGTGGCGGACAGGCAGAAGCACCAGGCCGTGCCGGGGTGCCCGGCGGCGATGCGGTAGACCACCTCGAAGAACGTCTCGGTGTCGAACTCGTACCCGCCGAAGAGCTTCGGCTGCAGCATCCGGTAGAAGCCCGCGTCCCGGAACGCCTGCAGGACCTCGTCGGAGAAGTGGCCGCGATCGTCCGCCTCCTGCTGCTGCGCACGGAGCATGGGGATCATCGCCTCCGCTCGCGCGACGACCTCCGCGGGGGTCAGCTCCGGCTCCGGCGGGGGGAGGGGCGTGAAGGCGGGCGACCCCGTTGTCGTGCTGCTCATTCCCAGGCTCCATTCGCTGGCATGGTCGTCGTCGGTCGCACGGTCAGCTGCGCTCGACGGTCCCGAGCCCAGGGGTGGTGATCGCGCGTCGAGCGCATCATCGGCATCCGCCGGGTGGGCCGGGTCAGGATGTCTCCCTGGCGCAAGGAAAGCTCACCCCGCGTGTCCCGTACGGTCAAATCGGCGCCGTCGCCCCTGCGCCGCCCGTGGCTACGCGGCACTCTGCTGCGGGGCCCGGCGGGCGTCCCGCGCGCTCGTGCCGTAGACGCGGCGGAACGACCGGGAGAACTGCGATGCCGACCGGAAGCCCGACCACCGGCTGATGTCGGAGATCGGACGGGCGGCGTGCGACGTGTCCAGCAACAGGCTCCGCGCACGCTCCAGCCGGGCGAGCAGGATGTACTGGGCGACAGTGGAGTCGTGCTCGGCGAAGACGCGCGCCAGGTGGCGACTGCTCAGGCCGACGGCGCGTGCCACCTGCGCGACGTCCAACCCGGGGTCGTGCAGGTTCCGGCGGATGTAGTCGTCGGCGGTCCGCCAGTACGTCTCCATCGCGCCGGCCCCGTACCCGGACACCTGACCCAGGAGTTCGTGGATCAGCCGGGCCGCCCCGTCCTGGGGCTCGTTCGGGTTGCGCAGGGCTGCCTGGGCGATGCGCGTGACGGCCTGGACCTGCTCGGCCAGCGGCCCGCCCTCGGACCTCCGAACGATCCTCGGGACGAGAGGTGGAGCGTCTCCGGAGTCCGCGAAGGCGTCCTTGGCCATCCGCAGGGCGACCTGGTGGAAGTCCCCGAGGAGGCTGAGCACCGAAGGAACACCGGCGTCGTAGACCAGCGCATCGCCCGCGCCGAGGCGGTCGGCTCCGTCTGCGTGGAGCACGTGGCCCTCTCCTCTGAGCAGGACGACCAGGTACAGCTCGTTGCTGCCGGCGAGCACGTGCTCGCGGCTGCGCTCGACGATGTGGCCCCGTCCCTGGAACTCGAAGACGCTGACGTCCGCGATCTCCGCGCGACGGACCCGGGTCTGCAGTCCGCCCGGAGCCAGCGTGCGGCAGCGCACGTTGGCCAGCCAGCGACGGTTGAACTCTTCCCACAGGGGGATGCGGAGCCTCGGTTCGACCAGGGCCGTGTCGAACTCGACGACCTGCTGCTCCGTCCGGACCGACGACACCATCGCGCTCCCTAGCCAGCCGGCATTGTGACGAGCGCCATGCTAGGCGATGATGTGTTCGATCAGCGAACCTTTGTGCTGTGCGGTCCCGAGGGGTCGTCGGCCCGGCTCGGATTCCTCGCCCCGCACCCGTCACCCACTGCTCCGGAGAGGCCCGATCTCCGGAGAGGCCCCGATGAGTGCGACACCGGTCGGACGAGCCGTCACCCGGTTCAACCTCACCCGCCTGGAGGCCGTGGTGAGCGGCCGAGGGGCCGTGGACGTCCTCGGCGCGGAGATGGACGCGAGGGACGCGGGTCGGGTGCTGGTCACCACGACCAGGTCGCTCGTGCGCAGCCCCTCCTGGAGAGGATGCGTTCGGCCCTGGGCAGCCGCTTCGTGGGCGTCGCGGTCAACGCGGGTCAGCACGCGCCGGCCGAAGGCGTCCGGTCGATCGCTGCCGAGCTGGAGAAGCTCGAGGCCGACGCAGTGGTCGGCCTGGGGGGCGGCTCCGTCATCGATTCCACTCAGGTGGCGGTGGCGTCGCTGGTCAACGGGCGGGAATGACCAAGGAGGGCGGGAAGCTGCAGCCGGAGCGGGCCTTCGGGGACGACCGGTCCCAGGGCTTCCTGCACATCGCCGTCCCCACGACCCTGTCGGCCGGGGCGTTCACCCCGGCGGCCGGTGTGCTGGACGTGGCGACGAAGACCAAGGCGGCGGTCATCCTCCCGTGGTTGCAGCCCGCAGTGGTCATCCACGATCCGGAGATGACGGTGACGACACCGCGCGAGCTGTGGCTGTCCACCGGCGAGGTGGACGACGCGTCTCTGGAGCACCGGACGGCGTGCCTGGGCGCGGCCTGGCTGTCGCTCTACGGCGGGTTCAACACCGGACTGGTCCTGTCCCACGCGCTGAGCCACCAGCTCGGGCCGAGGTGGAACGTCGCCCACGGGATCTCCTCCTGCATCACGCTCCCGCCGTCGATGGAGCTCATGGCGGAGATCTCGCCCCAGCGGGTCGCCAAGATCGCGGCCGCGCTGGACATCCCCTTCGCTCCCGACTCCCCGCGGGAGGCGGCGCTGGCGTCGGCGCAGGCGGTCCACCGGTTCATCAGTGGCCTCGACCTCCCGATGAAGCTGCGCGACGTCGGTGTCGAGCGGGACGAGCTCACCTCCATCGCCGACGCCACCCGCATCGGCCTGGAGATCTTCGACGCCACCGACCGGCCCGTCACCACCGAGGAGATCGTCGGTCTGCTCGAGCGCTGCTACTGACCGGTCAGCCGCGGGGCACGTCGGAGGACGGCACCTTCTCCAGGCGCAGCGCGAGCAGCCCGCTGAGCCCGACCAGACCAGCGGCGAGCAGGACGACGCCCGGCCAGGCGCCGAGCTCCCAGGCGAGTCCGCCGAGCGTGCCGAGCCCCGAGGACCCGGCGTAGTAGGCGAAGAGGTAGAGCGAGACGGCGTGACCCGTCGCGATCCCTCGGGCGTGAGCCACCGTGGGGACCCAGCCACTGACCACCCCGTGGACGGCGAAGAAGCCGGCGGTCATGAGCGCCAGGCCGGCGACCACGAGGGCCAGCGGGCCGGCGAGCGTCAGCGCGACGCCGGCGAGGGTGGCCAGGCAGCAGATCAGCACGACGCTCCGGCGCGGGAAGCGGTCGGCCAGGCGCCCGGCCACGATCGACCCGAGGGTCCCCGCCGGATAGACGAGGAACACCAGGCTCGCGGCAGCCAGGCTCAGGTCGTACGGCGAGCTGGTGAGGCGGAAACCGATGGCGTTGTAGACCGCGATGAAGGCCCCGACGGAGCAGCCGCCGATGGCGTAGAGGGTCAGGAGCCCGCGGTCGGCGCACGCACGGCGGAACATGGTGGCCAGCTGGGCCGGGCGCGCCGGTGTGCGGACGAAGTTGCGCGACGGCGGTAGCAGGACGCGCACCGCGATCGCGCAGGCGACGGCGAGCGCGCCGACGGAGGCCATCGCCCAGCGCCAGTCCGTGACCTCCGCGACGGCTCCGCTCAGGAGGCGGCCGGTCATCCCACCCAGAGCGGTGCCGCCGACGTAGAGCCCAGCGGCACGGGCGTGGGCTTCGACGGCGAGCTCCTCACGCAGGTATGCCGTCGCGACCGCCGGCAGTCCCGCCAGGGTGACGCCCAGGAGCAGGCGGAGGCCCAGCAACACCTCCCAGGTGGGTGCCACCGCGCAGGTGAGCCCGACCAGCGCCGAGGCGGCCATGGAGAGGTGGATCAGTCGGGTCCGCCCGAGCACCTCCGACACCGGCCCGGCGACGAGGAGGGCGACGCCCAGGCCCGCGGTGGTCAGCGACTGCGCCCAGGTGCTCTCGCCGGTGGAGACGGAGAAGGCGCCGGTGAGGGCCGGGAGCAGGGCCTGGGCTCCGTTCAGCAGTGCGAAGGTCGCCATTCCGGCAGCGAACAGCGACGCCGTGATCCGCCGATACCCGCCGGTGCCCGCCCGGTGCCGGGGGACAGGTGATGACATTCCGTCCACTGTCTCGTCGTCGGGCCGTCACCGGATCGCAGACCTGCACCGAACGGGGACCTCCGCCTTCCGGCGGAGGTCCCCGTTCCGCTGCCCACCGGCCCCGTCGCCGACGTCCGCCGGACGGTTGCGGGTGCTGTTCCCGATCCCGGTCCGGACGGTCCCGGGAAGGAGCACGGAGGTGCCCGCCGGGGAGCCCTCCGCTGCCAGTTCCACCGCCAGCGTCTCGGTGAGGGCGACGATCCCGTACTCGGTGACGTCGTGGGCGCCCAGGCCCGGCCCGGGCACCAGGCCCCCGATCGACGCGGTGTTCACGATGTGCCCGCCGTCGGCGTTCTTCCTGAGCAGGGGCAGGAACGAGTGGACGCCGTGGATCACGCCCCACAGGTCGACCTGCAGCATCCACTCCCAGTCGGACGGCTTCAGGTCCGCGATCGGGGCCATGGCCCCGACCCCGGCGTTGTTCACCACCACGTGAACGGCGCCGTGCTCCGCGATGGTGGCGTCGGCGAGTGCCTGCACGCTGGCGGCGTCGCGCACGTCGGTCCGCACCCCGAGCGCCCCCGGCTCCGACGACACGCGCCGGAGGGCTCCCTCCTCGACGTCGGCGATCACCACCTGCATGCCCGCGGCGCGGACCTGGCGGCGATGCCCAGCCCGATGCCGGACGCGCCCCCGGTGACGACCGCGACCTCCCCGTCGAGATCTCTCATGCCGCTCATGGTCGGTCTCCAGTCCTGGAAGTGCGCGGCAGGTGCTGACCGAACCCAGGACAGTCCGCAGAGCGCCTCGATGTGCGGTGACCGTACGAGCCGTCGTCTAGGCGGTCGAGCCGGTGCCGGGACGCCGCCGGCCCCCCGCGACGGCCGGCCGCGCGCTCCACCGAGCACGCCTCCGCATCGGCGTCCCACGTGTGCTGCGCCACTCTCCGCCATAACCTTGTCCAATCCCGCCAGGGACCGATCCGGTGCCGGCAGCGGGGGAGAGCGGGCCCATACCCGGTCGCGCGCTGTCGCGTGGCCGCTCGGAAGGAACGGGAGGTGCGGCCGTGCCGCAGCCGCAGGTGATCGTCGCAGGAGCGGGGCCGATCGGTCTGGTCACGGCGCTGGGACTGGCCCGGCGCGGCGTCGCCGTCACGGTGCTGGAGCGGGAGCCGGGCATCGTCCGCTCGCCGCGCGCGATGGTCTACCACAACGGCGTCCTCCCGGGCCTGGCCGAGCTGGGCCTGCTCGACGACGTCGAGAAGGCCGGGGTCCGCGCGACCGAGTTGGCCTTCTGGGACTACGCCAACCAGGAGGCGATCCGCTTCGATCTGGGCCACTTCGAGGGGCATGAGCCGTTCCCGTACAACGTCCACCTCGGCCAGGACCGGCTGGCCGACATAGCGCTGGAGCACTTGCGGGAGTACGAGGACTGCCAGGTCGTGTTCGGCGCCCTCGTCACCGGCTTCGAGCAGGACGAGGCCGGTATCCGGGTGAGCGCCTACGTCGGCGGGCACCTCACGACGTACCGCGCGCAGTACGTGATCGGCACGGAGGGTGCGGCCAGTCCGTTGCGCACCATGGCCGACCTGGGCTTCGAGGGGATGACCTGGCCGGAGCGGTTCGTCGCCGTGAACGTGCGCTACGACTTCGCCGGCCTCGGGTACGCCGACTCCAACATGGTGGTCGACCCGGTGATGGGCGGCATCGTCGCCCGGATCGACACCGAGGACCTGTGGCGGATCACCTACCACGAGGACAGCGCGCTGCCGGCGGAGACCGTTCCGGCGCGGATCGTGGAGTTCTTCGACAGGCTGCTGCCCGCCGGCGCCGACTACGCGATGACCCAGTACTCGCCCTACACCATGCACCAACGGGCGGCGCGCAGCTTCCGTCACGGGCGGCTGCTCCTCGCCGGGGACGCCGCCCACATCACCAACCCGATCGGCGGGCTGGGGCTGACCAGCGGGTTGTTCGACTCCTACGTGCTGGCCCCGGCCGTGGCGGCGGTGCTGGCCGGGACCGTCGACGACGCGGTGCTCGATGAGTACGCCGCCCAGCGGCGGCAGGTGTTCCTGGACTACGCATCCCCTCGCGCGAGCGACTTCAAGACGCTGGTCTTCAACTCCACCGACCGCACCCAGCTGGACCAGACGTTGGGGACGCTGCGCGCGGCGGCAGCCGACCCGGCGATCGCCTTGGAGGCCCTCCGGGTCAGCCAGCCGTGCCGGACCCCGTCACTGGTCGACGCTCCTTCCCTCTCCGCCAGCGAGCGATGAGGCCGCGCTCCAGCGAGGTCGCGCACCCGGCGTTCGCGGGGTGAGCGCCCCGGAGCGGATCGTGCGGGACGGCTTCTGGATCGCAGGGGAGCTGCGCGGGACGCCGACGGGGACGGCGAGTGTCGGGTCGATGTACGTCGAGCGGCTCTCTCCGGACACGACGACCCGGCCCCACCCGGTCGTGCTCGTGCACGGTGGGGGTGGACAGGCCACCGACTACCTGGGCACGCCCGACGGTCGCCCTGGCTGGGCCCAGCAGCTGGTGGGGGAGGGGTTCACCGTCTACGTGGTGGACCGGCCCGGCCACGGGCGCTCGCCGCACGACCCGGCGGTGTTCGGACCGACGATCACCGCTCTGACGGCGGAGCGGTTCCTCTCGATCTTCGCGCCGGAGGCCTACGCGACGACGCACACCCAGTGGCCGGTCGGCCGGACGCTCGACGATCCCGGCGTGCAGCAGGTCACGGCCTCCTTCGGCCCGATGCTGGCCGACTGGGCCGTGATGCACGCCGTCGAGCAGCAGCGCCTGGCGGCACTGCTGGACCGGATCGGACCGGCGATCGTGTTCTGCCACTCGGCCGGCGGCCCGGCCGGCTACCTGGCGGCGGACGCGCGCCCGGAGCTGGTCGAGGCGCTGGTCGCGATCGAGACGGTGGGCCCACCGTTCGCGTCGCACCCGACGGGGAACGTCCTGTCGTGGGGACTGGCCTGCGCACCGCTGACCTACGATCCGCCCGCTGCGGATGCCGCGGAGTTGCGTCTGGTGTCGGAGGAGGTTCCCGGCGGCCCTCCTCGCACGCTGCAGGCGGAGCCGGCGCGTCGGCTCGCGCACCTGGCCCAGGTCCCGATCGCCGTGGTGACGTCCCCCAACTCTCCCTTCCGCTCGTTCGACGACCACCTGCTCGCGTTCCTCCGTCAGGCCGGTTGCCAGGCCGACGCGGTGCGGCTGGAGGACCACGGCGTCCTCGGCAACGGTCACGGCATGATGTTCGAGCTCAACAACGGAGAGGCCCTCCAGGTGATCCTGGACTGGCTCGGGAAGCGAGTGCAGTGATGTCGGACGGGAACGCGACGCCGCTCGAGGTCGTCACCACCTTCAACGAGGCCCTGAGCCGGCGGGACTGGGACACCTTCGCCTCCGTCCTGGGCGAGGACCTCAGCTATACGACCATGTCCTTCGACCTGCCCGGTGGGGGCGTGCCCATGGACCGGGCGACGGTGCTCGCCACCCTCCCCGGCATGGTGGACGGGCTGTTCGCCGCCGGGAGCCCGCGCCTGGAGATCACGCACGTCACCACGGACGGCGAGTGGATCGTGGTGGAGCTGGACGGCACGGGGGAGTTCGTCACCGGCGCCGAGTACCGCAACCGGTACGCGAACGTCTACCAGGTCCGCGACGGGCTGATCCGGACGGTCCGCGAGTACATGGACACCGGGCACATGGCCACGCTGTTCAGCCAGCTCCCGCAGCCGGACTGACCCCCGTCCCTCCTCCATGGGGGAGCGCACCCCGCGGGTCCACGGCGCCGGTCCGGCCGGGGCCGTCGCTCCGTCGAGCCGGTCGACCACCTCTCGGAGCGCCGTTCGGCGCGGGCCTCGTTCACCACGGTCGGAGTGCCGGCGTCCCGCCGTCTCGAACTGTGGGAGGAGCACAACGCCCGCGCTCGTGTCGCTCACGTGCCGGACGCTCACTTCGCGCGCGTCTTCGAGCAGCGGTTCGCCGTGTCACCGCGGGACGTGGTCGAGCTGGGTCCGTCCGGCGGGCGGGAGCGCGCGGCAGGCTGAGGGCGTCCCGTGCGGGTCCGTCAGACCACCGCCACGGGCTGGACCAGCGGCGGCGTCTCCAGCTGCTTGGTGAACATGAAGTTCGTCCGCTGGGCATCCTCGTCGGCTGCGAGCGCCCGCAGCTTGGACAGCTGCGCTTCCAGCTCGACGGGGTCGCTGGTGTGGTACAGGAGCTTCTTGTTCGCACTGGCGCGCGGCGACGCGATCTCGAGGAAGGTGCGTCGGCGCTCCTCGGCATAGCGGTCGAGCACCGAGTCGTCGGCGAGCCCCTTGATCACCGCGGCGAGGGCGTCGTACAGCACGAAGGAGTCGAAGAGGCCCGAGGTGAGGCCCAGTCCGCCGGTCGGGTTCGTGGCGTGGGCGGCGTCGCCGGCGAGCACGACCCGGCCGGCACGCATCGACGAAGCGGCGCGCTGGTGCATGCGGTAGGGACGGTAGGCGTCGAGCTCGTATCCCTCGTCGCCCGGCAGCAGCTTCTCGTACCACTGGGGGATGCGCTCGCCCATCTGCTCCTGGGGGATGTCCGGGAGCTCCGCGTAGGTGACCCGCCAGAGACCGGTGTTGTCGATCTTGGCGATGATCGCGCCGTAGGTCGGGTCGATCTGCAGGGTCGAGCGTGCGTAGCCGTGCGCCTCGAAGTCGTAGCGGACGTTCGTCGCGACGAAGACCTCGGGCCAGGTGATCCCCTCGAACCCGAGACCCAGCGTCTTGCGCACCGTGCTGGCCGCGCCGTCGGCTCCGACGACGTACGAGGCGCGGAACTGCTCGGAGCCTCCGCCGGTGTCGACGGTGACCGTGACCCCGTCGTCGTCCTGGTCGATGCCGGTGACCCTGCTGTCGAACCGCACCGAGACGTTGTCGAGCTTCTCGAGCTCGACGTGGGCGATCTCGGCGAGCTTGTGCTGACCCATGTGGAGGTTGTAGGGGTGCGCGACCAGCCCCTCCAGGACGCCGACGCTCAGCTCGATCTTCTCGCCGGTCGCGTAGACGTAGTACGCGTAGTCCTGCTTGGTGAAGCCCACCTGTTTCGCCGCGTCGAGGATGCCCAGCCGCTCGATGCCCTCCAGGACCGACCAGTGGTAGACCATCGCCCGGGGCGCGTCCCCGATGGCCGGCTCCGCTTCGAGGACGGTGACGCTCACCCCGGTCCTCGCCAGACCGAGTGCGTTCAGGAGGCCGACCGGTCCGGCGCCGACGATGAGGACGTCGCTGTGCTGCACGGGAGAGCTCACTTTCGCGTGGTCGCTGCCGCGAGTGCGTCGAGGTAGGACACATCCTGCAACGAGGGCAGGTCGAGCGTCGACCGCTCGAGGGCCGCGACGTCCCCGGACGACAGGCCGTACCCGGCGTTGGTGCGGAACTTCGCCAGGACGTCGTCCGTGGTCATCGGGTTCTCCGCGCCACCCCGCTGGTAGCGGAGCTCGTGCTCGAGGACCCGGCCGTCGACCGTCTCGACGCGCACGCCTCCACCGAAGGCGTCCGGGGTGGGGTTGTACTGGCGAAGCTCGAAGCTGATCCGCGGGGTCAGCCCGGCCACCTCCGCGTTGCCGATGGCCTCCGGAGTGAAGGACGCGACGTCGAGCGATCCGGTGACCAGCCGGGTGGCAAGGCAGTACGGCAGGCTGAACTTGGCGTCGTACGCCGTCCGGGGATGCACCTTGTCAGCGGCGGGCTCGCAGACGAGCGACACTCCCGTGGCATCGGTGTAGCCGACGATCGAGGCGATGTCCTCGGCGCGCAGCGGCGTCGACGCCAGGATCTCGGCCAGGGCGTCGACCGGGGCGTGCGTGTAGTGGCACGCCGGGTAGGGCTTGTAGGCGATCTCGTCGGTGACCCAATGGCTCCCGAGATCCTCCACCTGGGTACCGAGGTCACTGGGCGCGCCGTGCACGTACGTCGCGAAGTACCCCCGCGCGCCCTCGAAGACGGTCGCCGGCCCGGTCGCTCCGTTGGCCGCGAGCGCCGCGGCCGTGAGGCCGGCGCGGGCAGCCCAGCCGGGGTGGAGGCGCTTGGTCTCGGACCCGTCCGAGAGGAACTCCAGCAGCCCCGACGCCATGCTCCCGGCGATGCCGAGCGCATCGGCCGTCTGCACGCCGTCGAGCCCGCGGGCGCGGGATGCCGCCGCGGTGGCCCCGAAGACGCCGCAGACACCCGTCGGGTGGAAGCCGCGGGCGTGGAAGACACCGCTGGCCGCATTGCCGACGCGCACCGACACCTCGTTGCCGGCGACGATCGCGGCCAGGAGGTCCGCTCCGGTCGCGCCGGCTGCCTGGGCGGCGGCGACTGCGGCCGGAACGACGCCGGCGCTGACGTGGACGACCGAGACGGGGTGCGTGTCGTCGAAGTCGAGAGCGTGGCAGAGCGTGCCGGTGACGAATGCGGCGTCGGCCGGAGCGAGGTCCGTGGCGCCGATCGCCGTCGCCGTGCCGCGTCCGCCGATCTCCCGCACGGTGCTCACGGCGTATGCCGCCTCCCCGAAGGCGTGCGCCGCAATGCCGCATCCGAGGGCATCGAGTGCATGCAGCTCGGCGTGCTCGACGGTGGCCGCAGGGATCTGCTCGATCTTCAGCTGCGCGACGAAGTCGCTGAGTCGCTGCGAATAGGTGGTCACGCGAAGTCCGTTCGGTGGGCGCCCAAATGTTCCCTGAGCGTACCGTGGGCGCCCTCGCTGTCGCAATGGTCGCACGCGATCGGCCGGTGCCGGATTCGCCGAGGGCGCCGCTGCGCCGGAGTGGCAGTGCGCGGCCGAGTCCTTGACCGCTGTGACGCAGCGCACCTGGCGTGCACTCCGATCCATGTCCCTGTCGGCCGGCCTGCTGCCCCGCACGTCGGCAGAAGCCGGGCAGCGCGGTGCCTGGCCGTCGACGCGCGGAGTGACGCCTGCGCGCACCGTCGAGGTGCACAGGCCCGCGTGGTCCGGAGCCACCACACTCGGCGAAGCCCGACCCGACGAGAGACGACCCCGAGGAGCGCGAGACGGACGTCCGGAACGGACGCACCTGCTGCGACGGAGCAGTCGCTCAAGATCTCGCAGACGGGCCCGGCGGCTGCCCGGTGCTGCACGGCTGCGACCCCTCGAACCCGCGCAGGTCGCGGATCCGGCGGCCGTGACGGCCTTCTCCCGACGCGAGGTCCCGGTGTTCTCCAGTCCCTCACCGGGGGCGTGCATCGTGACCACCCACGCGCACGCGGTGAAGGTCATCACGGACTGAAGGCCTTCGGCCGGGCCCCGTCTAAGGACCGCGAGATGCCAGAGGAGCTCCGGGAGCTGCTGCCGGACGGCTTCCTCACCGACCTCATCACCGCGACCAGCGACGACGGCGAGCCCAGCCTCTCCGACGACGAGGTCTTCGCAGCGGTGTTGCTGTCGATCCTCGCCGGCGGCGACACCACCGTGGACCTGATCGCGCAGCTGGTCACGCGCATGCTCGACGGCGACCGCGAACTGTGGCGCCAGGCCGAGGCCGACCGGTCGCTCCTCGACGGCCTGATCGACGAGGTGGTCGACCCGCGCCGTCCGGATGCCACGAGGCACCTGCGGTTCGGGAGGGGCGCCTGTTCGTGCACGGGCTCGGCGCTGGCCAGGGCCGAGACGCGCCACGCCATCGAGGCCCTGCTCGACGGACTGCCGACCGCACGCCTGGTGCCCGGCCACGAGGTCAGGCGGATGTTCTCCACCGCGATCCAGAGCGTGCTCGACGGACTCGTCGTGGCATGGGACGTCCCCGAGCCGACCTGAGCGACGCGCGGGGGCTCGGCACACCTGCACCTCCACGCCCACCGCGGCCGATCGCGCCGGTGCGGACCGGGTGCCGGCCGACCGGAGCTCCCCGTCGAACGGTTCGCGACCGAGGACGGCGGTGCCCGGGGCACCCACCGCTGCCGTCGACGTGGGGCTGACGGACCCGGGGAGCGACCACGGCCGGCTTCCTGTCCCGGGCAGCCGGGTCCCCGTCCCGTCCGCCGCTGGTGACCAGGCTGGGCGGCGCTTGACGGCGTGGCGGCGCTCACATTAGCGTCGGTTCGGTCAGCGCACCGTTGTGCGCGGTCGTCGGCCGACCTCGTGTGCGGCAGGGTGCCTGCCCCGGACTCCGCGGTGGGCGGAGGAGGGTCCGTGGCAGTACTCGAAGGCAAGGTCGTCGTGGTGACCGGGGCGGCCCGAGGGCAGGGACTCGAGGAGGTCCGGCACCTCGGCGCCGAGGGCGCGACGGTCATCGGCACCGACCTGACCGCCTCCGACGAACTGCGTGCGGCAGCGGCGATGGTGCTCGAGTTCGACGTATCCGAGCCGGCCGGATGGGGCCGCCTCGCCGACGAGGTGCGCCGGGAGTTCGGGCGGGTCGACGGACTGGTGAACAACGCCGCCATACCCGCCCGAGACGGCCTGCTCGACGTCAGCCTGGACACCTGGAACACGACGCTCGGGGTGAACCTGACCGGCCCGCTCCTCGGCATGCAGACGGTCGTCCCGCTGATGCCCGGCGCCGGCTCGATCGTCAACATCAGCTCCCTGGCCGGGCTGACCGGCCTCAGGACCACCGCCTACACCGCGTCGAAGTGGGGCCTGCGCGGCCTCGCACGGGTGGCGAGCAATGAGCTCGGCCCGCGCAACATCCGGGTCAACACGATCTTCCCCGGCTACATCGACACACCATTGGTGCGCCAGAACCCCGAGGCCTTCCGGGTGGCCAACCTGGCCCAGATCCCGCTGGGCCGGGTGGGTCAGGTGACCGACGTGGCGCCGCTCGTCGCGTTCCTGCTCAGTGATGCCGCGTCGTGGATCACCGGCGCGGAGATCAGCGTCGACGGCGGCCAGCACGCGCAGGGCGGCACCAAGGCACTCGTGGACCCGGCGAAGTTCCTCGACGACACGACCTCTTGACCGACCCTGACACGGAACGAGGACCCGACATGACGGAACTCCTGAGCGCCTTCCGCTACGCGACCGACGACGGCGTCATCCGCAACCCGCAGGTCGACTTCGCCGCGCTGGGTGAGGGGCCCTGGGACGGGCTGCGGCGGTCCTACATCCCGCGTCCCGAGCTCACCATCGATCCCGGGCTCGAACTGCACACCGACGCCGACCTGGACGTCGACCCGATCACCTACCAGGTCCTCCGGTCCCGGATGTGGCACCAGAACCTGGAGCACGGCGACATCATCCAGCGGACGACCGGCTCCGCTCCGGTGATCTACTCCAAGGACTTCGCCACCGCGCTGCTCACCGAGGACGGGGAGGCGGTGGTCCTCAGCCCGACGATCCAGTTCTTCTCGACGCTCGCCGACCTGGTCGTCAAGTGGACGCTGGAGAACCGCAGCGGGTCGCCCGGCATCGCCGAGGGGGACGTCTTCCTGCAGAACAGCCCGTACGTGGCGGCGGGCCAGCAGCCCGACACCGCCGTGTTCGGCCCCGTCTTCGTCGACGGGAAGCTGTTCGCCTGGGTCTACAACGCCCTGCACATGGGCGACCTCGGGGGAGTCGATCCGGGGGGATGGGCGGTGCACGCCCGGGACATGTACGAGGACGGCGCCGCCACGCCGCCGGTGAAGATCGTGGACTCCGGGACGCTCCGCTCCGACGTCATGGACCTGTGGGTGCACCACGGTCGCGATCCGGAGACGCTGCGCCTGAACGTCAAGAGCGGGATCGCCGGCGTGCGGGCGATGGTCGCGCGGGTGGCCGGTCTGGTGGAGGAGCGCGGTGCCGCCACGGTCAAGGGCGTGATGCGGAAGATGATCGCCGAGTCCTCCCGTGTCGTCGGCGACCGCCTCGAGCAGATCCCCGACGGCACCTGGTCGCGCCGCCTGTACGTCACGGGAGCGCTCGGCGTGGACCGGGAGAGCCACCAGGAGGTCCTCACCCTCACCAAGCGGGGGCGGCACGTCATCTGCAGCAACGAGGGCACCTCGCCGCAGGCGGGACCGGGGAACTCGACGTACTCGGTGCTGCGCTCCGCGGTGGTCGCGGCGCTGGCTGCGGCCGTGGCCTGGGACCAGCAGGGGTGTTTCGCCGGGATCGCCGACCACATGCTCATGGAGCCGACGTTCGGGACGCGCAGCTGCGCCAACCCCCCGGCCGCCACGTCGGCGCTGCACAGCGTGTTCGTGACGATGAACCTGGCCGGGCTGTGCGTGAGCTCGATGCTGCTCTCCGCGCCACCGGAGCTCCGGAAGAGAGCGACGAGCTCGGGCGGTCTCTCGGTCGCGATGGCCGACATCTCCTTCGGCCTCAAGCCCGACTTCTCACTGGTGGCTCCACCGGCGTCGGTGCACGGGGCGCTCCTCGCCGGTGCGATCGGCGCCTTCCCGCACAAGGACGGCCTGGACTCGGCAGGGTCCTGGTTCATGCTCGGCACCTCCGCCGGCAACGTGGAGTCCAACGAGCAGGAGGGGGTGGGTCTGGTCCTGTACCGCCGCGAGGTGCAGGACAGCGGCGGGCCCGGCCGCTGGCGCGGGGGCAACGGCGTCGGCGCGGCGTGGGTCCCGCACCCCCAGTCGTTCATGAGCAACGCGCAGCTGGTCTTCGTGGAGCCGAGCGCGAACCTCGCGAGCGGACTGGCGGGTGGCTATTTCGCCCTCGCCGGCAACTTCCTCAGGACGACGGGCGGCGCGGTCGGTCAGGCCATGGCGGCAGGGCGGCTCCCTGGTGACCGCGACCAGATCCAGGCCGAGATCGACGGCTTCGAGCGGCTGCACCCCCAGGCCACGCTGATGCCCGTTCCGCCCGGTGACGCCGTCGTCATCGAGTACAACGGCGGCGGGGGCTACGGCGACCCGTTGCTGCGCGAACCCGAGCGGGTGGCGGAGGACGTCGCCGGTGGGCGCACCAGCGCAGGGGCCGCGCGCGCGTTCTACGGTGTCGTGCTGGACGCGGACGGCTCGCTCGACGCGGCGGCGACCGATCGCCTCAGGACCGAGATCAGATCGGAGCGGCTGGCCGGCGCCACCGCATCGGTGCGGGACGTCCCGAAGGGCGCTCCGGTTCCCGTCCTGGCGGGCGCGGCCGGAGGCGTCGACCTCAGCTCCCTCGAGGGTGCCTACTGCTGGAGCTGCTCGGACTGCGGGGCCTGGCTCGCGCCGGCCGACGCCTCCTACCTCTCGGGGGCGGCGAGCACCCAGCGGCCGCCGCACGAGGTGGACGACCGGATGTACGTGGACCCGGCCCTGTTCGGGGACGACACCCTCCTGCTGCGCCAGTACTTCTGCCCCGAGTGCGCCGGGCTGCTCGGGCAGGACTTCTGCCGGGCCGATGATCCGCCGCGCGACGACGTCCGCATCGATCTCAGCAACCTCTCGACCGGCCAGGAGGGTCAGGCATGACCGCGACGCAGTCCGCCGACGACCAGGACCTCGTGATCGGGGTCGACATCGGCGGCACCTTCACCGACTGCGCGATCGTGCTCCCCGACGGGACGGCGCAGCCCGGCAAGTCGCCGACGACCCCGGACAACCGCGCCCGTGGGTTCTTCGACTCCATCGAGGACGCCGCGACGGGGCTCGGTCTGTCGCTCGACGACGCCCTCGCCCGCTGCCGCCTCCTGGTCCACGGGACGACGACGGGCACGAATGCGCTGATCGAGCGCCGTGGCGCCAAGGTCGGCCTGATCACCACCTCCGGGCACGGCGACGTCACCCTGATCATGAAGGCCGAAGGCCGGCTGACCGGGGTCGACGGCGCCCACATCTGGGATCTCCCGCGCGGGGACAAGCCGGAGCCCGTGGTGCCCCGCGCGCTGATCCGCGAGGTGAACGAGCGGATCGACTACCTCGGCGAGGTCGTCGTGGCGCTGGACGAGGCCCAGGTCCTCGCCGCGGCCGACGAGCTCGTGGCGGCCGGCGTGGAGGCCATCGCCGTCAGCTTCCTGTGGTCGGTCCGCAACAGCGCCCACGAGGACCGGGCCGTCCAGCTGATCACCGAACGTCATCCGCAGATCTTCGTCACCGCGGCGAGCTCCGTCTCCTCCTTCGTCGGGGAGTACGAGCGGACCATGACCGGCATCATCAACGCCTACATCGGCCCGCTGATGAAGGACTACGTCGAGCGGATCGAGCAGGAAGCCGGGCGGCGCGGGTACAGCGGACGCATCCTCTACGCCCAGTGCGCCGGTGGCGCGATCACCGAGGCCGAGGCGCAGGTGGCTCCGGTCCGGACGGTTCACTCCGGTCCGGTCAGCGGGCTGCTCGGCAGCGCCCACGTGGCCGCGGCCCTCGGCGAGCCGGACCTCATGGTCGCCGACATGGGCGGCACGTCCTTCGACGTCAGCGTCATCCGGGGGCTGACGCCCGACGTCCGGGACGTCTCGCTGCTGGAGCGCTTCGAGGTGTCGTTGCCCATGGTCTACGTCGACACGGTCGGGGCCGGGGGAGGGAGCATCGCCTGGCTCGACGCGGCGGGGGGTCTGCAGGTGGGGCCGCGCTCCGCCGGCGCCATGCCGGGCCCGGCGTGCTACGGCAACGGGGGGACCGAGGCGACCGTGACCGATGCCGACGTCGTCCTCGGCGTCATCGACCCGGACAACTTCCTGCACGGGAAGCGGAAGCTCGACCGGGCGGCAGCGGAGCGGGCGGTGTCGGCTCTCGGGGACCAGCTCGGCCTGTCGCTCGAGGCGACCGCTGCCGGCATCAACCAGATCATCGACGCCAAGATGGCCGACCTGCTGCGGCGGATGAGCATCCTCCGTGGCTTCGACCCGCGGGAGTACACGGTCTTCGCCTACGGCGGCGGCGGGCCGGTGCACGTCGGCGCTGTCGCGCGGGAGGTGGGGGTGCGCAAGGTGATCGTGCCGATGCTGCACATGGCGTCCGCCTGGTCGGCCTACGGCGCCACGGTGGCCGACGTCATCCACGTCGTCCAGCGCTGGGAACAGCACCAGATGCCGGTCGATCCGAACCGGATGAACACGGTCCTGGCCGATCTCGAGGAGCAGGCGCGCGGCATCCTCGCCGCCGAGGGCTTCGAGGGCGACAAGGTGGCGATCGACCGGTCGGTGCGGATGAAGTACACCACCCAGCTGCACACCATCGAGGTGCCCATCTCGGGGGAACCGCTCGACGAGGCGGCCGTCGAGGGCATCGGGACGGACTTCGCCCGGCTCTACGACGACCTGCACGGTGAGGGTTCCGGCCATCAGGCCGGCGGCGTGAGCCTGACCGGCTTCGTGCTCCGGGCGCGCGGGATCGTGGACCGTCCGGGGATCGCCCGGGCGCCCGGTGCCACCGACGTCGAGCGGACCTCCCGGCCGGTCTACTGGGCGGAGGAGGGAGCCCGCGTGGAGACGCCGGTGCTGCGGGTCAGCGGAGGGCGACTCGAGGGCCGGCTCGAGGGCCCGATGCTGCTGGAGCTGCCCGACACGGTCGTCGTCATCCGCCCGGGGCAGACGGCGACCTGCGACGAGTACGGCAACCTGGTGATCACGGTGTAGTCGCAGTGGCCGCGCCCCGGAGGACGCCGCCCGTCGACGGCGGCGTCCTCCGGGTCAGGGCATGGAACCGAGGGCGCCGGACGGTCCGAGCGCAGCGGAGATGGCCTCGGCAGCCTCGCGCAGCGGCGGTAGGCACTCGCGCCGGATGTGAGCCAGGGTCGTCCGGGCAGAGTTCGAGGAGACGCTCAGGGCGGCGCTCGTCCGGCTGTCCCGCCCGACGACGGGAACCGAGACGGCGCGCAGGCCGATCTCCAGCTCCTGGTCGACCAGGCAGTAGCCCTGCCTGCGGACCTCGTCGAGCTCGGCGCGGAACCGGTCGGGGTCGGTGATCGTGCGCGACGTGTAGCGCTCCAGCGGACGCTCGGCGAGGAACTCGTCCAGAGCGGCCTCGTCGAGCCCGGCCAGCAGCACCCGGCCGGCGGCCGTGGCGGCGGCCGGCAGGCGGCTGCCCACTCCACCCCCGATCGTCATCACCCGCTGCGGGTGGATCCGGGCGACGTACACGATGTCGGGCAGATCGAGCGTCGCCATGGAGCACGACTCGTTGATCCGCTTGACCGTCTCGGCGATCACCGGCCGGGCGATCTCCTCCACCCCGAGGGAGGCGAAGTAGTTCCAGCCCAGACTGAGCACCTTGGGCGTCAGGGAGAACTCGCGACCGTCGGACTTGAGGTGCCCGAGCGCGCGCAGGGTCAGCAGGATCCGCCGTGCTGCCGCGCGGGTCATCGCGGTGAGTTCCGCGACCTCACTGAGAGTCATCGCCGGGTGCTCCCGGTCGAAGGACTCGAGCACCGCCATGGCGCGTTCCAGCTGTTCGAGGCGTTCGCCACCGTCGGAGTTGTCCCGCGCACGGGCACCGGCTTCCATACTCGGAAGTCTACCAACCTGTTCGCTGAGCGAACACACGTCGACCCTGCAGAGGGGTCCGCCTGCACCAGGCCCCGGGTGGGGCGCCAGGCGAGCGGTCGCCGAACAGCGCACAGTCGTACCGCCAGCGAACCCGTGGCAGGATCCGGGTCCGGCTGCCGCGGCCGTCGCGCGCGGGGATGGGTGGACCGTCGCGTCAGCTTCCCCCGGTGGCCCCCGCGCCGAACGACGCACGAGCTGTCGCGGGGCCCTTCCTTCCCTGGTGGACTGGTGGTCGACTCGCGGTACGCGCCCCGAGCACGTCCCGGTGGAGCACGGCAGAGAGGATCGATCAGCACATGGCGCAGGACGAGCTGACCCCGACCGTCCGACCCGGGTGGGAGGGGCGCTTCTTCGAGGACTTCCAGCCGGGGGACGTCTACCAGCACCCGCTGGGGCGCACGGTCTCCGAGGCGGACAACACCTGGTTCACGTTGCTGACGATGAACACGAACCAGTCGCACTTCAACGCGGAGGTGGGCAAGGCGTCGGAGTTCGGCCGGCCACTGGTCGTCTCGACGCTCACGATCGCGATCGCGATCGGCCAGTCGGTCACCGACACGACGCAGAACGCGTTCGCCAACCTCGGCCTCGACGGCCTGGTCCTCACCCATCCCGTGTTCGCCGGCGACACGCTCTTCTCCGAGTCGCTGGTCCTGGAGAAGCGGGAGTCCGGCAGCCGCCCCCAGGCCGGCATCGTCACCATCAAGACGCGCACCCTCAACCAGGACGGGGACGAAGTCCTCTCCTTCCGCCGGACCTTCTACGTCCACAAGCGGGGCGCCGATCTGGCGCGCAGCACCTTCCCGCGTGGCAAGAAGCCCCTGACCCCCTGACCGGCGGCTGGGGGACGCCGGGGCCTCCGGCTCGTGGTGACCTCGGCGTCACGGTGTAATGACCGAACCAGGCGCCGGACCGCACCGCGCTTGTCATTGTTCGCCCAGCGACTTATCGTCCGCTGAGCGAAACTGAGAGTCCGTGACGCTCGTCCGCTCGGCGGAACGGACCGATCGGGAGGAGCACCGTGCCCGGAACGCAGGCAAGCGGTGCGCAGGAGTCGGCCGGGCGCCCGAGGCCGCTCGAGGACGTGCGCATCGTCTCCATCGAGCAGTACGGCGCCGGTCCGTGGGGGACGCTGCACCTGGCCGACCTGGGCGCCGAGGTGATCAAGATCGAGGATCCGGCGTCCGGTGGGGACGTCGGCCGGTACGTGCCCCCGTACAACGAGGACGAGGACTCGCTCTTCTACGAGGCGATCAACCGCAACAAGTCCAGCCTGTCGCTCGACCTGCGCTCGGCTGCCGGCCGCGCGGTGTTCGAGGACCTGGTGCGCGGCAGCGACGCGGTGTTCTCCAACCTGCGCGGTGACGTCCCGGCGAAGATGGGCATCCGGTACGAGGACCTCAAGCACCTCAACCCGGCGATCGTGTGCTGCTCGCTGAGCGGCTTCGGGATGACCGGGCCGCGGGCCAAGGGCCCCGGTTATGACTACATGCTGCAGGGCCTGGCGGGGTGGATGAGCCTGACCGGGGAGCCCGGCGGCCCGCCGACGAAGACCGGGCTGTCGCTGGTGGACTGGACCGGTGGCTACGTGGCCGCGCTGGCCCTGGTGGTGGGGGTGCACGCGGCGCGGCGCGACGGCGTCGGCCTGGACTGCGACGTCAGCCTGTTCGACACCGCGGTCACGATGCTGAACTACCCGGCTGCCTGGCACCTCAACGCCGGGTACGAGCCCGACCGCACCCGGCACTCCTCGCACCCGTCGCTGGTTCCGTTCGGGAACTTCCAGGCGGCCGACGGCTGGCTGGTCGTGGCGTGCCCCAAGGAGAAGTTCTGGCGTCTGCTGGTCGAGGCGCTGGAGCTGCCCGAGGTCGCCGCCGATCCGCGGTTCGCCGACTTCGGCGGACGGCAGCGGCACCGTGAGGCGCTGCTGCCGCTGCTGGAGGACCGGTTCCGCACCAGGACGGTGGAGGAGTGGCTCGAGGCGCTCGGGGCGGCCGGGGTGCCGGTCGCGCCGATCAACGACGTCGCCGACGCCCTGGCCGACGAGCACACCGCTGCCCGCGGTCTGATCGTGGAGACCGAGCACCCCCGGTTCGGTCCGCTCCGTACGCTGGCCTCGCCGGTGCGGGTCGGCGATCCGGCGGCGCTCACCTACCGCCGGGGACCTGCCCGTCACGAGGACGCCGACCGCGTCCTGCGGGACGTCGCCGGCTACGACGAACGGCGGATCCGCGACCTCACTGCTGCCGGAGCCTTCGGCGACCTGGTCACCGAGGAGGACGGCGCTGCCGTCCCCGCGCACACCCCGACCACCGACGTCCCCGTGGAGTGAACAGATGGACTTCAACCTGACCGAGGACCAGCAGTCCTTCCGGAGCGTCCTGCGGGACTTCGTGGACAAGGAGATCGTTCCGGTCGCCCGCGAATGGGAGCAGGCCGGCCGGTACCCCACGGAGATCGTCGAGGGGCTCAAGGAGCTGGGTCTGTTCGGGATCACCGTTCCGGAGGAGTACGGCGGCCTGGACCTGGACCCGGTGGCCTTCGCGATCGTGTTCGAGGAGCTGGCGCGTGGCTGGATGGGGATCGCCGGCGTGCTGGGGAGCCACTCGCTGTCCTGCCGGCTGATCGCCATGCACGGGACCGAGGAGCAGAAGAGCAGGTACCTGCCCGACCTCGCGACCGGCAAGCGGCGCACCGGTCTGGGGCTGACCGAGCCCGACGCCGGGACCGACGTCCAGGGGATCCGCACCGTCGCCCGCAAGACCGACGGCGGGTACGTCGTGCACGGGACCAAGACCTGGATCACCAACGCGCGGTTCGCCGACCCGCTGCCGGTGATGGTCAAGACCGACCCCACCACCACCCCGGCGCACAAGGGCATGAGCGTGCTGCTGGTGGAGCAGGGCACGCCCGGCTACTCGGTGCTCAAGGACATCCCCAAGGTCGGCTACAAGGGGCCGGAGTCCTGCGAGGTGCTGCTCGACGGGGCGCAGGTCCCCGCCGACGCGCTGCTCGGCGGCGTCGAGGGGCGCGGCATGCAGCAGGTGTTGTCCGCGCTGGAGTGGGGCCGGGTCAACATCGCCGCCCGGTCGGTCGGCGTCGCGCAGCGCGCCTACGACGAGGCGCTCCGCTACTCCCAGGAGCGGCACGCCTTCGGGCAGCCGATCGCCGACTTCCAGGCGATCCAGCTGAAGCTGGCGCAGATGGCCACCAACGTCCAGGCCGCCCGGTTGATGGCGTACTGGGCGGCGAGCCGGCTGGCCCTCGGCCGGGCCGACGGACCCACCGGCATGGCCAAGATCTTCTGCTCCGACGTCGCGCTCGAGGCGGCCATCGACTCGATGAAGGTGCACGGCGGGTACGGCTACTCCTCCGAGTACGAGATCGAGCGCCTCTACCGCGACGCCCCGCTCATGAGCATCGGTGAGGGCACCAACGACGTGCTGCGCACCGTGGTGGCCAAGTCGCTGATCAACGGCACGACCGTCGTCGGATGACGCACCGCCGGATCGTCGGGTGCTGACGGCGCGCTCGCACCTGTTCGTCCCCGGGACCAGGGCAGACCTCATGACCAAGGCCGACCGCGGTCCGGCCGACGTGGTCGTGGTGGACCTGGAGGACGCGGTCCCGCTCCCGCGCAAGGAGGAGGCGCGGGAAACGCTGGCGCAGTGGCTGGCGTCCGGGCCGGCCGGTCCGGTGTGGGTACGGCTCAACCCGGCCGAGGAACTGGCCGCCGACCTCGCCGCCCTGCGGCCCCTGACCGACCGGCTGGCGGGCGTCCTGCTCGCCAAGGCCGAGGAGCCGGACGTCGTCGCGGAGGCGGCATCACTGGACCGGCCGCTCGGTCTCTTCCTGGAGACGGCGGGAGCGGTGCTGTCGGCCGCGGCGCTCGCTCGCCTCCCTGGTGTCACCGTGCTGCACCTGGGGGAGTACGACCTCGCCGCCGACGCCGGTCTGGACCCGGGGGAGGACGAGGCGGAACTGGCCTGGGCCAGGGCTCAGGTGGTCTTCGCCAGCGCCGCGGCCCGGCTGGCGCCTCCTCCGGCACCGGTGAGCACCGTCGTCTCGGACACCGCCCGGTTCCTGGACTCGACCCTGCGCGCGGCGCGGCAGGGGTTCGTCGGGCGGATGTGCATCCACCCGAGCCAGGTCCTGGTGGTGAACGACGTCTTCACGCCGGACGCGCAGCGGGTGGCCGATGCCGAGGCCCTCCTGCAGCGCTACGACCAGGCGCTGGCCCGTGGGGCCGGAGTCCTCGTCGACGACAGCGGGCGCATGGTCGACGAGGCCGTCGTCCGATCCGCCCGCCGGGTGCTCGCCATGAGCAGGCCGGGACCGAGCAGGGAGTAGCCGTGCGTCAACTGACCGGTCGGGTCGCCGTCGTCACCGGCGGGGCCAGTGGCATCGGCCGCGCCCTCGTCGACCGTTTCGTGGACGAGGGCATGAAGGTGGTGCTCGCGGACGTCGAGGCCACGGCGCTGGACGCGGCGGTCGAGGAGCTGTCCTCACGTGGGGCAGACGTGATCGGCGTGCGCACCGACGTGTCCGACCGCGCGTCCGTCGAGGCGCTCGCCGAGGCGACGCTGGACGCGTTCGGCGCCGTGCACCTGCTGTGCAACAACGCGGGCGTGGACGCCGGCGCCCCGTTCGAGGAGATCACGCCGGAGACCTGGCGGTGGGTCCTCGACGTCAACCTGTTCGGTGTCATCCACGGCTGCCAGGTGTTCCTCCCGCATCTCCGGGCCCAGGAGGAGGCGCACATCGTCAACACCGGTTCGCTGGCCTCCTTCGCCACGGGGACGCCGACGATGACGCCCTACACCGTGTCGAAGTTCGGGCTCCTGGCGCTGTCCGAGAGCCTGGCCGTCGAGCTGAAGGCCGCGGGGGAGCCGGTGGGGGTCTCGCTGCTGGCGCCCGGGCTGGTGAAGACGCGGATGACGTACTCCGAGCGCAACCGGCCCGCGGGTCTGCCGTCCACCCAGGACCACCCGGCGCGCCAGGCCCTGACCCGCACGCTGGACGAGAGCATGGCCAGCTCCGGCATGGAGCCCGCCGTGGTCGCCGGCATGGTCGTCGATGCCGTCCGCGAGCGCCGGTTCTTCGTGCTCACCCATCCGGAGTCGGCGATCGCCGCCGTCCGGCGACGGCTGGCCTGGATGGAGACGGGGGAGGAGCCAGGCGTCCGGATCGCGGGCACCTGACCTCCTGTCCGGGGAACCTGTTCGGAGCTGCTCGACCTCCGGCAGGCCGATCAGGTCGGTGAACTCGCCGAAGGTCGGAAGCCCGGCCAGCGGGGCACGCCCCCGGTCCTCGAGGTCGCGAGGAGCGAGCGGATGCCGGCGGTGGCCGCGAGCAGGGTGCCGATCGGGTAGAGCACCAGCCTCGGCGTAGCGCCGCGCACGGTCGATCGGTGCCCGCACCTCGTGGGCATGGCCTGGTCCTCCAGGTGCAGGTCGGTGACGCCGGCCTGCTCGTACAGCTGCACGGTGCGCACGACGTTCACGGCGTTGCCGTAGCCCGTGTCGGCGATCACCGGCACGTCGACGGCCGAGACGAGCGGTTCGGGAGCTGTGAGCAGGGAACACAGCCGCGCGCTCGGACCCGTCGCCGTCCTGAGGAGATCTGCCACGGCCGTCCCCCTGTCCGGACACCGGCCGACGCCGCAGTCCAGGAAGGGGCGCCGGGAGCCCCGTGTGGCGGCGCGACCGGGCAACGGTGAGGCTCGATCCCTGTCAGATGCGAGAGGCGCTGCATGAGCGAGGAACTGACCGGACGGCCCGGGCCGGCCGGTCCACCCCGGATCGCCCTGAACCGGCCCGACGAGCTGGATGCCGAGCGAGCGCGGCTCTACGAGGAGATCGCCGGCGGCCCCCGGCGCGGCCAGTCCTCGGTGGTCCCGCTGACCGACGGCGACGGGCGGCTGCTCGGGCCCTTCGCGGTGATGCTGCTCGCGCCGCGGGTCGGCTCCGCCGTCCAAGCGGTCGGTGCGGCGCTGCGCTTCGACCGGTCGCTGACGGAGCGGTCCCGTGAGCTGGCGATCCTCACCGTCGCTGCTCATCGTCGCTCGGAGTTCGAGTGGCTCGCTCACGAGTCGGCGGCGCTCGCCACGGGCCTGCGCGCCGGTCAGCTCCAGGTCCTCCTGGACGGCGGGATGCCCCCGGACCTGGACGCGGCGGACGAGGTCGTCGTCCGCACCGTCCGACGCCTGTCCGTCGACGGGACGCTCGACGACGAGGGGTTCGGCGAGGCGGTGTCCGCACTGGGCACCGAAGCTCTGGCCACGCTGGTCTGGCTGGTCGGCTACTACGGGATGCTGGCCACCGCGCTGGCCACGTTCCGGCCGCCGCTGGCCGCCGATCCGGCCGGGTGAGCCGAGCCGCGCGCGTTTCGTGCGGCAGGAAGAGCGTGAACGTGCAGGAAGAGTCCGTGTGGTGGGCCTGGCTCACACTCGGGTCCCCTGTGTGCCTCGTTCGTGACCGAAGGAGGAGTCGTGCGCCGTCGCGCTCCCCTCTGAGGGCCCCTCCGGGGTCTCGCCCTCACCACAGCCGGCGTGCTCGTGCTCAGCGCCTGCGACGGCAGCCCGGACGACGGGGACGGTGGCGGCGACGGCGACGGCGGCAGTGATACCCTGGTCATCGGCTACGTGACCCCGCAGAGCGGTGCGCTGGCACCCTTCGGCGAGGCCGACGCGTTCGTCGTCGACCAGATGACCGACTACTTCGCGGAGAACCCCGTGGAGCTCGGCGGCACCGGCTACGACGTGGAGATCGTCGTCAAGGACACGCAGTCCGACTCGCGGCGGGCCGGTGAGGTGGCCGGCGAGCTGATCAACGACGACGGGGCCGACCACCTGCTGCAGGACGACCTGGCCGACCTCGGCAACTGGTACCTGGTCATCGTCGGCGCGGTGGCGATCGCGATCACGCTGCTCGCCCCGAAGGGGCTGTGGGGGCTGACCGGCGGACGGGTGTCGGTCTTGCCGACGGGCTACCGGGTGGGGAGGCCGGGACGGGCCACCACGGAGGCGGACGGCGTCCGCGGCCGTTCCAGCGGCGTCCGGCGCTCGATCGGGGGGACACCGGGACACGTCGGCCTCGACCGAGCGCGGGAACGGCGGGCAGTCGGCGGTTAGTGTGTGGGCCGCGCCACGCGAGCACCCATGCCGGTCGTCCAGAGGAACGGTCCGTGTCGAGTGAACTAGGGCTCCTGCACACCAACGGCATCCTCCGGCAGCCGTGGGTGACGCCCGAGCGGACCAGCGCCGGTCTCGGGTGGGACCGGCAGTACCTGTCGGTGCAGCGGGAGCGTCCGTACCGTGAGTCCTTCGCGGCGGCCGGCACGCACCTGGTGATCCTGCACCTGGACGGACCGGTGACGGTGCGCCGTGGCCTGGGCAGGGCGAGCCGCTCGCGCGAGGTGCCCGCCAGTGGCCTCTTCATCCATCCCGCCGGCCGCGACCTGACCGTCGAGCTGGGTGGGGCGCTGAGCACCGTGCACCTCTACCTCAGCGACGAGGTCCTGCGGGACGCAGCCGGGGAGGACCGCCCGGTCGAGCTCGCCGAGGAGCTCGGCACCAGCGACCGGCTCCTGGAGCAGCTCGTCCTGTCCATGGACGAGACGCTGCGCGGCTGGGAGCCGACCGCCCGGACCTACGTCGATCAGCTGGGCAGCATGGTCGCCGCTCAGCTGGTCCAGCGCCACGGCGCCGGCACCGCCGGCTCCGGTGCTGCCCGCGACCGGACCGCCGGGGGACTGGGGGACCGGCAGTTCGCAGCGGTGCGGGCGCTGATGCAGGAGCGGCTGGGCGAGCCGGTGCCGCTGGCCGAGCTCGCTGCGACCGCGGGGCTCAGCGTGAGCCAGTTCAGCCGGCAGTTCAAGGCGCGGACCGGGCTGGCGCCGCACCGGTACCTGCTGGGACTCCGGGTCGACCAGGCGTGCCGGCTGCTGCGCACCGACGCGACCCCCATCGCCGAGATCGCCGTCCGCTGCGGGTTCTCCCACCAGGAGCACCTGACCCGGGTCATGCGCGCGCACCTGGACACGACCCCCGGGGCAGTGCGCCGCGGATCCTGAGCGCGTCGCAGCCCCGGCGCCTGCCGGCCGTGCGCGTTTCGTGCAGTGAAGTGGGCCAGAACGTGCAGGCGCTCCCGCTGTGGCAGGCTCCAGACTCGGTCAGAGCTGTGACCCGCGCTACAAGGGAGGCCACCCGTGGCAGACTTCGACACCGACGTCCTCGTGATCGGCAGCGGGCCGGCCGGAGCCTCGGCCGCCCTCGCCCTGGCCACCTACGGCGTGACGACGACGGTCATCACGAAGTACGGCCGGCTGGCCGACACGCCGCGGGCGCACATCACCAACCAGCGCACCATGGAGGCTCTCCGCGATCTCGGTGTCGAGGAGGAGGTGATGGCCGAGGCCACGCCGCAGGAGCTGATGGGCAACCTCGTCTACTGCACCTCGATCGCCGGTGAGGAGCTGGGCCGGCTGCACAGCTGGGGGACGCGGCCCGACCGGTTCGCCGACTACTCCGCGGCCAGCCCCGCGCGGATGTGTGACATGCCGCAGGACCTGATGGAGCCGGTGCTGCTGCACAACGCGCAGTCCCGTGGCGCGAAGGTGCGCTTCGACACCGAGTACCTCTCGATGCAGCAGGACGACGACGGGGTCACGGTGCACGTGCGCGACCGGCTGCGCGGCGACGAGTACGACATCCGCGCCCGGTACGTCATCGGCGCCGACGGTGGGCGCAGTCAGGTCGCCGAGGACATCGGCCTGCCGCTGCGGGGGCAGATGGGCGTCGGCGGCAGCATCAACATCGTCTTCGAGGCCGACCTGTCCCACCTGGTCGCCGACCGTCCGTCGGTCCTGTACTGGGTGCTGCAGCCCGGTGCCGACGTCGGCGGTATCGGTGCCGGCCTGGTGCGCATGGTGCGGCCGTGGCACAAGTGGCTGATCGTCTGGGGCTACGACATCAACGGGCCGGCGCCTGACCTCACCGAGGAGTACGCGCTGTCCATCGTCCACAAGCTGATCGGCGACGACTCGGTCAAGGTGTCGATCACCTCCAGCTCGGCGTGGACGGTCAACCACCTGTCCGCCGAGCGGTACTCCACCGGTCGCGTCTTCTGTGCCGGTGACGCCGTCCACCGGCACCCGCCGTCGAACGGCCTGGGCAGCAACACCTCCATCCAGGACTCCTACAACCTGGCCTGGAAGCTCGCCGCCGTCCTCAAGGGCCAGGCCGGTCCGGGGCTGCTGGACACCTACTCGGCCGAGCGGGCGCCGGTGGGCAGGCAGATCGTCGACCGGGCCAACCAGAGCATCGCGGACACGTCGCGGATCTTCGACGCCCTCGGTCTGCTGAACACCGCCGACCCCGAGCTCATGGTCGCGCACATGGCCGCCCGCAAGGACGCCACGCCGGAGGCGGAGAAGCAGCGGGCGGCGCTGCGCGAGGCGATCGCGTTCAAGGACTACGAGTTCAACTGCCACGGCGTGGAGATGGACCAGCGGTATGAGTCCTCCGCCGTGGTACCCGACGGCACCCCTCCGGAGCAGCCGGTCCGCGACCCGGAGCTGTACTCCCACACCACGTCGCGGCCCGGTGCGAAGCTGCCGCACGCCTGGCTGACCACCGACCACCGCCGGCAGATCTCGACCCTCGATCTCGGTGGCCGTGGCCGGTTCACCGTCTTCACCGGCCTCGGCGGGGAGAGCTGGGCGCGTGCGGCGTCCGCGGTGGGGGAGCGGCTGGGCATCGACGTCGCCGCCGTCGTCATCGGTCCCGGACAGGAGTACGACGACCTGTACGGCGACTGGGCGCGGGTCCGCGGCATCGAGGACCGTGGGGTGCTCCTGGTCCGTCCCGACAACTACGTCGCCTTCCGGCAGGCATCCGCCGCTTCCGAGACGGAAGCCGAGGCGGCGCTGGAGACCGCCCTGCGGACGGTGCTCGACCGAGCTGAGGAGGTGCGCTCGTGACCGGGCGTGAGCTGTTCACCGAGGAGCGATCGGGCGAGGTCGTCGCCGCCAGCTTCGCCGACACCCCCGACCCGCGGCTGAAGCAGATCATGACGTCGCTGGTGCAGCACCTGCACGCGTTCGTCAAGGACGTCGAGCTGACCGAGGAGGAGTGGGGCTTCGCGATCGACTTCCTCACCCGCACCGGGCACATGAGCAACGAGGTGCGGCAGGAGTTCATCCTGCTCTCCGACGTGCTCGGTGTGTCGATGCTGGTGGAGACGATCAACCACCGCACCGGCGGCACCTCGACCGAGTCGACGGTGCTGGGGCCGTTCCACATGACGGAGTCCCCGGTGCGCGAGCTCGGCGACGACATCAACATGGACGGGAAGGGGATCCCCTGCCTGGTCTCGGGTCGGGTGACCGGTCCGGACGGCGAGCCGCTGGCCGGTGCGGTCATCGACGTGTGGCAGACCAACGAGGACGGGTTCTACGACGTCCAGCAGCCCGACGTCCAGCCGCCGGGCAACCATCGCGGTCTGTTCACCGCCGACGAGGAGGGGAACTACTGGTTCCGCTCCGTGGTGCCGCGGTACTACCCCATCCCGGACGACGGCCCGGTGGGGCAACTGCTGGCTGCCACCGGACGGCACCCCAACCGGCCCGCGCACCTGCACTTCATCGTCGCGGCCGAGGGCTACCGGCCGGTGACCACGCACGTGTTCGTCGCAGACTCCCCGTACCTGGACTCCGACGCGGTCTTCGGCGTCAAGGACAGCCTGATCCGCGACGTGCCCGAGGTCGACGATCCGGACCGCGCGGCCGAGGTGGGGCTGGAGAACCCGTTCCGGACGCTCACCTTCGACCTCAGCCTCCTGCGTGCCGACCAGGCGCCCCCGGCCGCCCAGCCGGCCGACGCGCAGCCGACCGTCGTACGAGGCGCCCCGTCGTGATCGCACCCTTCACCTACCAGGCGCTGCCCATGCGCGTGGTGTTCGGCGCCGGCTCGCTGGCGCAGCTGCCGGACGAGGTCGCCGCGCTCGGGCTGACCCGGGTCCTGGTTCTCTGCTCGCCCGAGCAGGAGGACACCGGCAAGCAGGTCGCCGACGCCCTCGGAGACCGCGCGGCGGGGGTGCTGGCCGAGGCCCGGATGCACGTGCCGGTCGAGGTGGCCACCCGGGCCCGGGACCTCGCCGGGGAGCTGGGCGCCGACGGCTGCGTGGCCGTCGGCGGCGGCTCGGCGGTCGGCCTGGGCAAGGCCATCGCGCTCGAGCACGGGCTGCCGGTGATCGCCGTGCCGACGACCTACGCCGGCTCGGAGATGACCCCGGTCTGGGGGCTGACCGAGGGCGGGCAGAAGCGCACCGGCCGCGACATCCGCGTGCTGCCGCGCAGCGTCGTCTACGACCCGGAGCTGACGCTGACCCTGCCCGCCCAGATGTCGGCCACCAGCGGAATGAACGCCATCGCCCACGCCGTGGAGGGGCTCTACGCCCCCGACGCCACCCCGATCGTCTCGCTCATGGCCGAGGAAGGCACCCGCGCGCTGGCCGCCGCCCTGCCCGCCGTGGTCGCCGACGGGTCCGACCTCGACGCCCGCGGCGAGGCCCAGTACGGCGCCTGGCTGTGCGGCGCGGTGCTCGCCGCCACGACGATGTCGCTGCACCACAAGCTGTGCCACACCCTCGGCGGCACGCTGGACCTGCCGCACGCCCAGACGCACACCGTCGTCCTGCCGCACGCGCTGGCCTACAACCAGCCCGCCGCCCCCGACGCGGTCGCCGCCCTCTCCCGCGCGCTCGGCGGGGTGGACGACCCGGCCCGGGAGCTGTGGGAGCTGGCCGGCCGGCTGGGCGCACCGCGGTCCCTGGCCGAGCTCGGCATGCAGGAGGCGGACATCCCGCGCATCGTCGAACTCGCGGTCGCCAACCCCTACGCCAACCCGCGGCCGGTGACACAGGAGGGCGTCACCGCACTGCTCGAGGCGGCCTGGTCCGGCCGGTCGCCCGGCAGCCCCGGCTCCTGACGTAGCCGCGGCACGGTCAACCCACTGAGATCCGAGGAGAAGACATGAGCATCGGACGTCTGGGAGCACGGCTCCTCATCGGCGGGCTGTTCATCGGCCACGGCACGCAGAAGCTGTTCGGCTGGTTCGGTGGCCCGGGGCGGGCCGGCACCGAGGGCATGATGGAGGCCCTGGAGATGCGGCCGGCGAAGGTGCACGCCACGCTGGCCGGGGTCACCGAGACCGCCGGCGGCGCGTTGCTGGCCGCCGGGCTGGCCACGCCACTGGCCGCGTCTGCGCTCACCGGGGTGATGACGACGGCCATCCGCAAGGTGCACCTGCCCAACGGTCCCTGGGCGGCCAATGGCGGGTGGGAGTACAACGCCGTCCTCATCGGTGCGGTGACGGCGCTGGCCGAGACCGGACCGGGTGAGCTCTCCCTGGACAGCGTGCTGGGCATCGAGCGAAGGGGGCCGGCCGTGGCGCTCGGCGCGCTGGCCACCGGCGTGGCCACGTCCTTCCTCACCATGGCGGTCGCGCGCCGCGGTCGCCCGGGCGTCACCTCCGGTGGTGCCGGCACGGCCGCATCGCCGGAAGACACCGCCGGGGACCCCACCACCGCGGGGGCCTAGTCCCAGCCGGTCGCGACCGCGCCGCAACCAGAGGGCGTGCCGCTGACCGGCAGGACGTGTCACCAGGGCACTGCCCGACCGCCCGTCGGCTGTGCAACAGCGGCCGCGACGGTGGGTGGGTGGCTCCCGTCCACTGGGGTGTCCCGGTCGCTGACTCCCGTTCCCGCGGCCCGACCTGGGGTCCCGCGGAGCGCACGCCGTCCACCGCCCGGCCGCCCGGCCGGGCCCGAGGCCCAGGAGGCCATCATGAGCAACCACGTCTACCGGCTCAGTGAGATCGTCGGCAGCAGCCCGACGAGCGTCGACGACGCCGTCCGCACCGGCATCGCGAAAGCCGCGCAGACCGTGCGCAACATCGAGTGGTTCGAGACCCAGCAGATCCGCGGGCAGGTCGTCGACGGCGAGGTGGCGCACTACCAGGTGACCATGAAGATCGGCTTCCGCGTCGACGACTGACCAGCCGCACCGGCCGCGGGGCGGTCCGGGGTGGCGTGAGACGCGCGGGCGGTGCGACTCGAAGGCCTTCCGCGCCAGTCCCAGCCCCCGGCGGTAGGCGGGGATGCGGTCGGGGACTGGGTTGGCCAGCATCCGTTCGGCCTGACACAGGTAGTTGGTGGCGCGGAGGTACAGAGGCCGGCAGTGCGGGTGTGCCCGGCCTCCTCCGCGTCCTCAGCCTGGCCGACGAGCTGGTCGTCAGCGCGGTCCGGGCGCGCAGGGAGTCCTGCGTGCCCGCCCGCCCGGTCTCCATCGCGGTGTGGTGGATTCGGCGAGACGCACGCCCTCCTCGCGGCCGGTCATCCTGCCGCCGGGGAGAGCACGTAGTGGGCCGAGACCAGCATGCTGGTCCTGCCGCAGTCGGGTCGCATCGACCTCGACTGGCTGATCACCCACCGCCTGCCGCTCGACGAGGCCGACGCCGCGGTCGAGCTCCTCACCGGCGATGCCGGGAAGGTGCTGCTCGTCCCGGGCGCGAGCCGACGGTGATCCGGTGGGGTCGGGCCGGTACCCCGCCGACCCGACCCCGTTCCCGCTGACGGACCAGCTCGCGGTGGGCGCAGCACACCGGGCTCACCGCTCGCCGCGGCCGGGCCCGCGCCCCAGGTCGCGGTCGCGGTCGCTCACTCGATGCTGGTCTCGGCGTACCACGCGCTCGAGGACGACGAGGCGCTCGAGGACGACGAGGCGCTCGAGGACGACGAGGCGCTCGAGGACGACGAGGCGCTCGAGGACGACGAGGCGCTCGAGGACGACGAGCCCATCGGGACCTCGGCCCCGCCGCGCCGCACCTGGTCCGGTCGCGACCCGGTGGTCGGGTGCGGTGCCGGGCCGGAGCACCGCAGCCGCACGCCCGACAGCGCGTCCGGCCAGCCACGGGTCCGTGGACTCGATCAGGTCGGGCCCCGGGTGGGCGCCGGCCGCGAGGACGAGGGGCCGGCGGGGGCGCCGAGCGCCGTGGCCGCGGAGGTCACCACCGCCACCGCGGCGCTGGTGAGCTCCGCGCGGCGGTAGCGCGGTGCGACCACCGCGGCGGCGAGCATGCTCACCGCGTGCAGGCCGTCGACGACGGCGGCGGCGCGCGCGACCGACGGGGACGGCAGCGCCAGCACCACGGCCTGCTGCAGCACCTGCCGGCCACCGAGCAGCCGGATCACCCACGTCGGGGGCACGGGGTCCCCGGCGACGGCAGCGGTCACCGCGCGCGGGCGGGCGAGGAGAGCCGCTCCGCTGCCGAACTGCAGCAGGGAGGAGACCGCGCGCGCCCCGGGCCGGTTCACCGGCGACTCCGGCGCAGGACGGCGAGGCCGGCCAGGGCGGCGCCGCCCGCGGCGGCGAGGGTGCCGTGGTGCCGGGACGCCCACAGCTGCGGGTCGCGGGTGTGGGCGCGGTCGTCGAACGCGCCGTGGGCGCCGAAGTCGGCGCCGTCCTCGCCGTCGGCCGGCCGGAAGAGGTTGGCGCGGGCGTCCGGGTCGTGCGGCCGGTCGGTCTGCTGGGAGTCGAAGCCGGTGCGGGCGAGGTAGCGGTCGAGCAGGCCGGGGACCAGGGCGTTGGCCGCCAGGGTGGCCGCGGTGCTGGAGCCGACCCAGTACTCCCGGCGCCGCGGGTGGTCGGCCGCGTGCAGCACCATCGCGGCGACGGTCTCGGGCTGGTAGATCGGCGGGACCGGCTGGGGGAGCGGGGCAGCCGGGTGAGCACCCAGGAGAACTGCGGGGTGTTGACCGCCGGCATCTGCACCATGGTCACGTGCACGCCGCTGCGCTCGTGCAGCAGCTCGCAGCGCAGCGCCTCGTGGAAGCCCGGGATGGCGTGCTTGGCGCCGCAGTACGCCGTCTGCAGCGGGATGCCGCGGTAGGCCAGGGCCGAGCCGACCTGCACGATGGCGCCGCGGTCGCGGGCCTTCATCCGCGGCAGCACCGCCCGGGTGGCGTACACGTACCCGAGGTAGCTCACCTCCGTGGTGCGGCGGAACTCCTCGGGGCTGATCTGGTCGAACGGCGCGAACACCGAGGAGAACGCGACGTTCACCCAGACGTCGATCGGGCCGGCCTCCGACTCGAACCGGTCGACGGCGGCGGCCACCTGCTCGGGGTCGGCGACGTCGGTGGGCAGGACGACGGCCCGCCCGCCGGCCCGCCCGACGTCCCGGGCGGCGGCCTGCAGGCCGGTCTCGCCACGGGCGACCAGGCCCACGGTCGCCCCCCGCCGTCCGAAGGCGACGGCGACGGCGCGGCCGATGCCCCCGCTGGCTCCGGTGACGACGACGTGCTGGGCGGTCAGCTGCGACACGGGGTCTCCTCTCCGTGGTGACGGGTGGCGCCGAGGTGGTGCGCGGGCCGCGTGCCGCTGAGGTGGCGCGCGGTGTTGACCAGGCCCACGAGGCTGAAGGCCTGCGGCGTGTTGCCGACCTGGCGCCGGCTGGTCGGGTCGTACTCCTCGCTGAGCAGACCGAGGTCGTTGCGCAGTCCGAGCAGGCGGGTGAACAGCCGTTCGGCCTCGCTGGTGCGGTGGATGCCGGCCAGGGCGTCGGCGAGCCAGAAGCTGCAGGCGAGGAAGGCGCCCTCGTCCCCGGGCAGGCCGTCGACGCCGCCGTCGGCGTCGGGGCGGTAGCGCAGCACGAACCCGTCGTGGCCGAGGTCGCGCTGGACCGCCTCGACGGTGCCGACCACACGGGGGTCGCTCCAGTCCAGGAAGCCGACCCGGGGGATCAGGAGCAGGGCCGCGTCGAGCCCGCGGGAGCCGTAGAACTGGGTGAAGGTGCCGCGCTCGGCGTCGTAGCCGTGGGCGCAGACGTCGTCGTGGATCTCCTGGCGCAGCCGGCGCCAGCGGTCGACCGGGCCGTCGAGGCCGAACCGCTCCACCGCCTGCACCGCCCGGTCCACGCCGGCCCACGCCATGACCTTGGAGTGCACGAAGTGCCGGCGGGGGCCGCGGACCTCCCACAGGCCGTTGTCGGGCCGGCACCAGGACCCCTCGAGGAAGTCCAGCAGCGCCCGCTGCAAGGCCCAGGCGTCGTCGCTGCTGGGGATGCCCGCGAGCTGGGCGAGGTGCAGCCCGTCGAGGGTCTCGCCCCACACGTCGAGCTGGAACTGGTCGGCGGCGGCGTTGCCCACCCGGACCGGCGCGGCGCCCTCGTAGCCGGGCAGCCAGGGGACCTCCCACTCGGGGATGCGCCTCGTGCCGTCGAGCCCGTACACGATCCGCAGGTCGGCCGGGTCACCGGCGACCGCGCGCAGCAGCCAGTCCCGCCACGCGCGGGCCTCCCGCAGGTATCCGGTGCCCAGCAGGGCCTGCAGCGTGACCGTGGCGTCGCGCAGCCAGCAGAACCGGTAGTCCCAGTTGCGCGGGCCGCCGAGCTGTTCGGGCAGCGAGGTGGTGGCCGCCGCCACGATCCCCCCGGTCGGCGTGTAGGTCAGGGCCTTGAGGGTGAGCAGCGCACGGCGGACGGCGTCGTCCCAGCGGCCGTCGTAGTCGCAGTGGCCCATCCACTCGGCCCAGTAGGCGAGGGTGCCGTCGAGCGCGTGCTGCGGGTCGACCGGCTCGGGACGGGGCAGGTGCGAGGCGGCGTGGGTGAGCACGAAGGGCACCCGCTGCCCGGCCGCCACCGTGAACTCCGCGTCGACGGACTGCTCGCGACCCGGCTCGGGACGGGTGTCGTGCACGTCGACCGGGGTGTCGAGCCACACCGCGTCCGGCCCGGCGATCGCGGCCAGCCCGTGCTCCACGGTGCGCACCCACGGCACGACGTGCCCGTAGTCGAAGCGCAGGCGCAGCTGCGTCCGCATCGGCACCCGCCCGGAGACGCCCTCGACGATCCGCACGACGTCGGCGGCCCGCCCCCGCGGTGGCATGAGGTCGTGCACCCGCACGGTGCCCTGGGGGGTCTCCCACTCGGTCTCCAGGACGAGGGACTCGCCCCGGTACCGCCGGCGGGTGCACGCGCCGCCCGAGACCGGTGCGAGCAGCCACCGACCGTTGCTCTCGTCGCCCAGCAGGGCGGCGAAGACGGCGGGGGAGTCGAAGCGCGGCAGGCACAGCCAGTCGATCGACCCGTCCCGGCCGACCAGTGCGGCGGTGTGCAGGTCGCCGATCAGCCCGTAGTCCTCGATGGGCCCGGCCATCGGTCCTCCTCCGGACGGCGGTGCGCGGACGGGGGTGTCGGTCCTGCCGTGTGGAGCACGACCTCCACGTCCTACTCCGGCGCCCGCAGGACGACGAGTCGGGCCGTGCCGGGCCCCGCCGGTGCCACAGGTCCCGTCGGAGCTCCTCCAGCTCGGCCAGCGGGCCCGGGTCGGCGGCGGCGACGTCCCGGAGGTCGACGGTGATCTGCCGGTGCGCGCGTCATGCGACGTCGATGGCGAAGGCGACCAGGAAGCCCACGGTGGCGATGGCCCCGGTCCAGGTGCGGGTCCGCTCGAAGGCCTCGGGGATCATCGTGTCGGCGATCATGGTCAGGATGGCGCCTGCCGCGACGGCGGTGATGACGGCGATGACCTCCGGAGCCGCTCCGCCGAGCAGGGCGTAGCCGGCCAGGGCGGCCAGGGCGCTGACGACGGCGATGCCGACCCAGACGCCGAAGTCGTAGCTCGCCGGGCGGCCCTTGGCCTTCATCCCCGCGGCGCTGGACAGCCCCTCGGGGACGTTGGAGATGAACACGGCGGCGAGCACCGACAGGCTGACCGAGCCGCCGCCGAGCAGGCCGATCCCCAGGACCACCGACTCCGGGATGCGTCGAGCAGGGCGCCGATCGCGATGGCCGCACCGCTGCCGGACTGCTCCTGCTCCGACGGCTGCTGCTCACCGCCGGCACCGCCCGAGCGCTTGCGGTGCCGGGCGCCGTGCCGTGCCAGCAGCGCGTTGGCGGCCAGGTACACCAGGGACCCGCCGAGGAACCCCACCGCCGTGGGCAGGAGCCCCCCGGTGTCCGCGGCCTCCGCCATGAGGTCGAAGGCGACGGCGGAGATGAGCACCCCGGACCCGAAGGCCATGACCGAGGCGATGACGGCGCGCGGCACGGGGACGAACCAGGCGACGAGCGCGCCGAGCACCAGGGCCCCGCCGCCGAGGAGCCCCCAGAGGCCGGCCTCGAGCCAGGTCGACATCCCCCACCTCCGTCCACCACGAGTCTTGTCCTATGACAAGGATCGCACCGGAGGTGGGATCGTGCGCGGCGACGGCGTCCGTAGGCCGGGAGGGCCCTGCAGGCCGGAGGTGTCGGCGTCCGGCCGGCGGGCGTGGGCTCGTGCCGCCCCCCCGGTGTCGGTGCAGCAGCCGGTCCGCCGGCGCGTGAGGCAGACCAGGCCGAGGAGGCGGCCCGCGCCGTCGACGACGGCGAGTCGCCGCTCGCGTCCAGAGGAGCGCCGGTGCCATGGCGGCGGCGGGCGCCGGCCCTGCGGCTCGGCTGGTGGGCGGTCCTCTCCGGCGCCGGGACCGTGCACCCGACCGCGACCGGGGCGCCGGCGGGCGCGGCCGACGTCCTCCACCACGCGGGCTCCTCGGTGTCCACCCTCGGGATCGGGGACTTCCTGACCACCCGCGTCCGGGCGGCCTGCCCGGCGGTCGCCTCGAGCCGCGGCCACCGGGACCCTGCCGAGCTCCGAGCGGCCGCGGGTGTGCCGCAGCACCTCCGTGGTGCTCGCTCCGGGGCCGCGGCCACCACGACGGCGGCCCGCGCCCGGTCCACCGCCCGCTGTGCCGCCTGCGGGTCCCCCGCGCTCGCCATGGGACGACCGTGGGTCCCGGCGCCGAGGGGCGCAGACCGTCCCACGACCGGAGGCGGGAGGATCGACGGGGCCCGAGACGAGGGGAGCACGCGTGGACGAGGTGGGCACCGGGGCGCGGACGCATCCGGACGAGGTGCTGCTCGCCCTCCTCCGGCTGGCGATGGGGGTGTCGGTCGAGGCGGCCGACCGGATCGGCACGGTCTCCGCCGTCCAACTCCGCGCGGTGACGCTGCTGCACCAGCGACCCGGCGCCAACCTCGGGGAGCTCGCCCGCGGCATGGGCGTGTCGGTCTCGGTGACCAGCCGGCTGGTCGACCGGCTGGTGGCCGCCGGACTGGTCGACAAGACGTCGTCGGCGACGAGTGGCCGCGAGATCAGCCTGTGGCTGAGCGAGGCGGGCGAGGCGACGCTCGACCGCTACGACGACCTGCGCCTGTCCCGCATCCGGGCCCGGCTCGAGGAGCTGTCCGCCGAGGACGCCGCGGCGGTGGTGTCCGCGCTGGAGGTCCTCCTCCCCGACTCGGCAGGAGAGCCCGACCGCGGATCCCGGACACCCCGGGGACCGGCCCCGACGAACGCCTGACCCGTCACCGTCGGACCGGCCCGGCCGGGCTCACGGTCGGACGACGTCGTAGGTCAGGTGGGTCGCCGTCGACGTCGGGACCACGCTCCGCTGCACCAGCGCGCGCGGCGCTCCGCCGGTGAACAGCGGCGTCCCGCTGCCCAGCACGACGGGCGCGAGGTGCAGCGTCAGCACCTCGACCAGGCCGGCCGCCAGCGCCGAGCCGATGGTGGCGCCGCCGCCCATCAGGACGACGTCGAGGTCCCGGCCGCCGGCGGCCGACGCCGCCTCGGCGCGCCTGCGCGCGGCGGCGACGGCGTCGGGCAGGCCGGTCGTGACGAACGTCCAGTCGAGGTCGGCGAGCCGCACCCGCTCCGGCGGCGAGCCGGTCACGACGACGAACGCCGGTCGGCCGACCTCGGTGGCGCCGTAGCCGACCTCGTCGTCCCACCCTCCCGGCCCGTCGACCACGTCGAAGAGCCGGCGGCCGAGGACCACGGCCCCCGACCGGCCGGTCCCCTCGCGCAGGACCCGGCGGTCGTCGGCGTCGTCGGAGAACGCCCAGGAGTGCAGGGCGTCGCCGCCGGTGCCCAGACCGTTCTCCGGCCCGGGGTCGGGACCGGTGACGAAGCCGTCCAGGGAGACGGAGATGTCGGCGTGGATCCGTGTCATGCGAGGACAGACCTGGCCCGCTCCCCGGACTCAGCGCTCCGCCGGGCCGGCGTCGCGCCGTCGCCGTCCCGTGCGGCGGTGCGGCGGTCCGCGGGCTCCTGCCTAGAGTCGGCCTCATGCGCACCCAGCCGACCCCCGGGTGGGATGTCGGCGTGCTGCTGGACGGGGTCGAGGGAACGGCACCCATCGAGGCCGTGGAGGCCGCGGCGGAGACGCTCGCCGACCGCCTCGGTGCGCGGGAGCTGACCTTCCTGATCGCCGACTTCAGCGGTCGGGCCGTCGTCCGCCTCACGTCACGGGCCGCCGGTGTGGGGGGTGCGCGGAGGCAGGCCGGCGCCCAGGCGGAGACGGTGCCGATGGCCGGCACCGTGTACGAGCGCGTGCTGCGGACCCAGGCGGTCGACGTGCAGGCGCTCGACGGCGACGCGGCCCGGCTGACCGCCCCGGTCACCGACCGCGGGGACGCCATCGGCGTGCTGGAGCTGGTCCTGCCGGGGACGCCGTCCCCGGCGGTCGTCGCCGACGTCGCCGCCGCCGCGCACGCGCTGGCCTACGTCGTCATCGCGGCCCGCCGGTACACCGACGTGTTCGAGTGGGGACAGCGCACGACGCCCTTCTCCCTCGCCGCCGAGATCCAGCGTCGGCTGCTCCCGGCCTCCTACACCTGCGAGGCGGGGCAGTTCACCCTCGCCGGGTGGCTGGAACCGGCCGCCTCGGTGGGTGGCGACACGTTCGACTACACGCTCAACGAGGACGTGCTGCACCTCTCGATCACCGACGCCGTCGGTCACGAGGTCGACGCCGCCCTGCTGGCCACCCTGCTCGTCGGGGCGCTGCGCAACGCCCGCCGCCGGGGCATGGACCTCGACGCCCAGGCGCGGTACGCCAACGAGGCACTGGCCGACAACGCGGCCGCCGGCGAGTTCGTCACCGGGCAACTCGTGCGCGTGGACCTGGCGGCCGGCACCGCGGCGGTCGTGAACGCCGGTCACCCCCTCCCGCTGCTGGTGCGCGGGGGCCGGGTGCAGGAGATCGCGCTGGACGTCGAGCCACCCTTCGGTGTGGCGCCCGGCCGGTCGTTCCGGGTCCAGCGCCTCCCGCTGCAGCCCGGGGACCGGGTCGTGTTCCTCACCGACGGCGTGCAGGAGCGCAACGCCGCCGTCCTCGACGTCGCCACGGCCCTGCGCGACACCACGGACCTGCACCCCCGCGAGGTCGTGCAGGCGCTCGGCGCCGCGGTGCTGCGGGCGACCGGCGGTGACCTCCGCGACGACGCCACCCTGGTGTGCCTGGACTGGTACGGCGGTCCGCCGCGCCGCAGGGACGGCGCGCACGGCGCGGACGCCGGCATCGCCTCCCCCGCACGGTCCGTGCCGCACGAGCGCGCCTGACGGCGGGCCCGGGGCCTCACCGTCAGTCGGTGGGGAAGCGGGCCCAGACGTGCTTGCGGTCGCCGGAGACGGTCCAGCCGCGGTCGGTGGTCAGGTGCGCGACCATGCGCAGGCCCATGCCGCCGAGCGCGGGGTCGCGGTCGACGGCGGGCTCGGGCCCGTGGTGCGGGTCGCCGTCGCTGACGTCGAGCAGGAGCTCGTGCGCCGTCCGGACGGCGTGCACCCGCACCGGCGCCCGGCCGTGCCGGAGGCCGTTGGAGGCCAGTTCGTCGACGGCGACGACGAGGTCGTCGGCGACCGCTCCGTCCGGGCCGGACCTCTCGTGTCCGTCCGCCGCCCAGGCACGCAGCTGCGCGCGCACGGTCCGCAGCTCCGCGGGGCGGGAGATCTCCGCCTCGTAGTGGAGGCCCGTGGTCTCGGGACGCGGCCGTCGGGGCCAGAGCTCTCGGTCCATGTCCCCGTTCCGTCCGGCTGTGTCTCGCGGCACAGTGCCCCGTCCCCGGCCCCGCGAACCGGAGCGTTCCCGGTTCGCGGGTGGTTCGCACCCGGACGCGGTCGCCGGTGAGGGCCCGGCCGTGTCCTCGCGGCGGCCCGGCGAGCCTCGGCCGGTGCGGGGCGCCCCTCGTCGGAGGGCGTCCCGCACCGGCCGGGTGGAGCGGGTCAGTCGCGCGAGCGGCGGCGGAACGCCGAGACGGCGAGCGGCGCGAACACCGCCGTCAGCAGCACCGACCAGGCGACGGAGAGCGCGACCGGGTGCTGCAGGGGCCAGGCGGCGTCCGCCGGAGCGGGCAGGCCGTTGCCCCACAGCTCGCGGCACGCCTGGGTCAGCGCCGAGACGGGGTTCCACTCGGCGATCGCGCGCAGCCACGCCGGCATGCTCTCCGGCGGCGCGAACGTGTTGGCCACGAACGTCAGCGGGAACATGAGGGTGAACATGAACCCCTGCACGGCCTCGACGGTCCGCATCAGCGAGCCGACCCAGATGCCCAGCCAGATCATCGCGAACCCGAAGAGGAGCAGCAGCAGGAGCGCCAGCAGGGCGTCGACCACGCCGTTGCGGATCCGCCAGCCGATGAGCAGCCCGGTCACCCCCATGACCGCGATGCCGATGCTGGAGTGGACCAGGCTGGAGATGCTGCGCCCGACCAGCACCGAGGACCGGGGGACCGGCAGGGACCGGAACCGGTCGACGATGCCCTTCTGCAGGTCGCTGGTGAGCCCCATGGCGACGATGGCCGAGGAGAACACCATGGTCTGGACCATGATCCCGGGGAGCAGGAACTCCTTGTAGTCGGCGCCGCGCACGGCGATCGCGCCGCCGAACACGTAGGCGAACAGCAGCACGAACACCACCGGCTGGACGGTGACGTCCATGAGCATCTCGGGCATCCGCCGGATGTGCAGCAGGTTGCGCCACAGGATGGTCGCCGACGCCCGCAGCAGCGACGGCGGCGTGATCGGCGGCCGGCTGACCCGGGTCGTGGGCGTCTCGACGGCGGTCACGGGAGGGCTCCCTCGGTCGTGGGGTCGGCGGGCGCGCCGGTCTCGGCGCGGTGGCCGGTGAGGTGCAGGAACACGTCGTCCAGGCTGGGCCGGGCCAGGCCCAGGTCGTCGAGCTCGATGCCGCTGCGCTCGAAGACGGCGGCGATCCGGGTCATGTCACCCAGCCCGCCGGCCTGCGCCGTCAGCCGCCGGCTGCCCCGCTCCACGTGCACCTCGGGGGACTGGGCGCGCATCAGGTCGGCGGCGGTGTCGAGGTCCGCGGTGTGGGTCAGGGTCACCACGACGCTGGCCTGCCCGGCCTGGTCCTTGAGCTGCGTCGGGGTGCCGGCGGCGATGACCCGGCCCTTGTCGACCACCACGATCTCGTCGGCGAGCTGGTCGGCCTCCTCCAGGTACTGCGTCGTCAGCACCAGCGTGGTGCCCTCCTCGACCAGCTCCCGGAGCACCTCCCACAGCCCCGAGCGGCTCTGCGGGTCCAGGCCGGTGGTGGGCTCGTCGAGGAACAGGATCGGCGGAGCCGCCAGCAGGCTCACCGCGAGGTCGAGGCGGCGCCGCATGCCCCCGGAGTAGGACTTCGCCGGCCGGTCGCCGGCGTCGGCGAGGTCGAAGCGGGCGAGCAGGTCCTCGGTCGCCTGACGGACGTGGCTGCGGGAGAGCCCGTACAGGGCGCCGATCAGCCGGAGGTTCTCGCGGCCGGTGAGGATCTCGTCGACCGTCGCCGCCTGCCCGGTCAGGCCCATGCTGCGGCGCACCTCGTTGGGCTGCTCCCGGATGTCGAAGCCGGCCACGCGGCCGGTGCCGCTCGTCGGGACGCTCAGCGTGGTGAGCATCCGCACGAGGGTGGTCTTGCCCGCGCCGTTGGGCCCGAGCAGGCCGAGGACGGAGCCGGTGGGGACGACGAAGCTGACGCCGTCCACGGCGCGGTTGTCCCCGAAGTGCTTGACCAGGTCGACGGCCTCGACCGCCGGGGTGACGCTCATGCCACCAGGATGCAATCTCAAGCGCACTTGAGGACAACGGGATTTCCGCGTCGCCGGCCGCAGGAGACGACACCGGCCCCGATGAGTCGCCGGCCGCCGCGCGGTCCCCAGAGGGGACGCCCACCCGGACCGAGGAGCCGCCATGACCGCCACCACCACCGGCTACGCCGACGTCAACGGCCTGCACCTGTACTTCGAGGTGCACGGCGACGGCGGCGCACCCCTGGTGCTGCTGCACGGCGGCATGATGAGCATCGACCTGAGCTTCGCGGGGCTGCTCCCCACCCTCGCCCGGCGCCACCGCGTCGTCGCCGTCGAGCTGCAGGGGCACGGGCGCACCGCCGACGTCGACCGGCCGATCACACCGGCGAACTCGGCCTCCGACGTCGTGGCGCTGCTCGACCACCTCGGCATCGACCGGGCGCACGTCCTCGGGCACAGCACGGGCGGCGCCGTGGCGCTCGAGCTCGCCGTCTCCTTCCCCGACCGGGTCCTGTCCGTGGTGCCCTGCTCGGCCAGCGTGCGCCCCGACGGCCTGCACGAGGACTTCCTCGACCCCGAGCGGATGGCGACCTCCTCCCGCATGCCCACCGAGCAGGACCTCGCCGAGATGGCGGAGACCTACCGGCGGCTCTCACCCCACCCGGAGCACTTCGCGGAGTTCCTCGCGGCCCAGTCGGCCTCCGACGCCGACCTGGTGGGCTGGTCGGACGAGCAGCTGGCCGGCATCACCGCCCCGGTGCTCCTGGTGCAGGGCGACCACGACTTCACCACCGTCGAGCACGCCGCCCTCATGCTGCGGCTCATCCCGGGGGCGCAGCTCGCCGTCCTCCCGGGGACGACGCACCTGCAGGTCACCCGGCGCGCGGACCTGCTGCTGCCGGTCCTGGCGGCGTTCCTCGCCGACCGGTGACGGCGCCCCCGGGGGTCAGGAGCGTGCGGGGGTGCGGCGGGCGAACGCGGGCGCGTGCTCGGGCCGCAGCCCCACGCCGATCAGGTAGGCGGGGACGACGGACAGCTGGGGGAGCCGGCGCACCAGGGCGAGCACCGGCGCGGGCGGGCCGGGGCGCCGTCCCTCGACGAGCGGTCCCACCAGGGCGCGGTGCAGCAGCCGCTGCAGGCCCTGCACGAGCACGGTGGGCAGGAAGCGGCGGGCGCGGACCGCGGCCAGGTCCGCCGCGCTCACCGTGCCGTTGCGCAGCGGCGCGGCCAGCAGGGTCGCCGCGGCCACCGCGTCCTGGACGGCGAGGTTGATGCCGACGCCGCCGACCGGCGACATCGCATGCGCGGCGTCGCCGATGCACAGCAGCCCGTCGACGTGCCACCGCTCGAGCCGGTCGACCCGCACGTCGAGGTGCTTGACGTCGTCCATCGAGCGCAGCGCGTCGACCCGGTCGCGGAACTCCGGGACCAGCTCGACGACGTCCTGCCGGAACGCCTCGATGCCGCGCGCCCGCAGCTCCGGGTCGGCGCCCTTGCGGCCGATGTAGGCCACCTGGATGAACGTCTCCCGGGGGATGAGCACGGCGAACCGGCCCGGCACCGCCCGCGGGGCCAGCGCGGCCGGCCGGTCGTCCGGCAGCCGGGGGACGCGGAACCACCAGGCGTCGATGGGCACGGGGAACTCCACGGGCCGCAGCCCCGCCTCCCGGCGGGCGAGGGAGTGCCGGCCGTCGCAGGCGACGGTGAGGTCGGCCCGCAGCTCGCCGGTGGCGCCGTCCGCGGTGCGGTAGCGCACCCCGCGGACCCGGTCGCCCTCGCGGAGCAGGCCGGTCATCTCGGTCTGCATCCGCAGCGTGTACGTCGGCTCCCGCCGGCCGGCGTCGGCCAGCAGGTCGAGCAGGTCCCACTGCGGGGTCATCGCGACGTAGGGGTGGGGGACCCGCAGCCGGCGGAAGTCCCCGATCGTCACCGTGCCGCCGTCAGCGGTCGGGAAGACCACCTCCTCGAGCCTGGTCTGCGGCAGCCGGGCGAAGTCCTCGCCGAGGCCGAGCTCGTCGAGCAGCTGCAGCGTCGAGGGGTGCACGGTGTCGCCGCGGAAGTCGCGGAGGAAGTCGCCGTGCTTCTCCAGCACGGTCACCTCGACGCCGGCCCGCGCCAGCAGCAGGCCCAGCACCATCCCGGCCGGCCCGCCGCCGACCACCAGGCACGTCGGGCGCTCGTCCGTCCGCTCGTCCGTGCGCTCGTCCATCGCGGCCTCCCGACAGGTGGCCCCCGTGCCGGCGCAGTGTCCCGCGCCGACGGGGTGCGGCACCACGGGTCGGCGCGCGCCGGCCCGCGGTGCGGCACCCCGTCGGTCAGCGCCGCGTCGTGGCCGAGGTGGTCGTCGGCGAGGGAGGTGCCGCGGACCCGGCGGTCGTGACGTCGTCGTACAGGAGGGCCATCCGGTCGAGGAACCAGAGCTTGCTGGTCATCTGGACGACGAGCCCGGACACCACCATCCACCCGTCCCGGACCACGAGCCCCCGCACGACGAGCGGCACGCCCAGGGCGCTGAGGGCGCCGAGCACGGTGGGCGCGACCCGGTGCCGCGGCGGGACGGGGACCTCCTCCCGCCTGGCCCAGCAGGTCTCGCCCAGCACGCTCCGGGACGCCCAGGAGTCCAGCGAGCGCGGTGGCGGAAACGCCCGGGGGTTGACGACGGTCCACGCACAGACCGCGCCCACCGGGACGAGCGACCGCCACCCCAGACGGCTGCGGCTCCAGATCGCGGCGACCAGCAGCGGCGGGATCGGGATGCGCGTGTAGACGCTCCACGGGTTGGCGTGGCGCGCCCAGGCGTCCCCCTGGAGCCCGAAGACCTCGGCGATCCGGGTGTCCAGAGCCATGTCGGTGCCCCCTCGCGTCTCCGGGCCCCCGCGACGTGTTGCCAGGGTCGCGGACCCCGGAGAGCGGCACAACACCCTCGCGCGGGGTCTCCGCGGGGACGAGGGGGAGGGGCCGCCACCCCTTGGGGTCGCTCGGACCGGCGTCCGTCCGCAGGTGCTTGCGCAGGTCGGCACACTCTCGGGGTGATCGAGAGCGCCGACGCCGCCGGGACGACCTCCCGTGTCCCGACCGTCCCGGCGCCCGTCCCGGCCCCCACCGACGACGGCCTGCTCGTCCCCGGCGAGACCTGCTGGCGGATCGAGCGCGCCGACCGGTACGCCGTCTTCGTCGACGCCGCCGACTACTTCGCCGTCCTCAAGCGCGCCGTCCTGCGCGCCGAGCGGCGGGTGCTGTTCATCGGCTGGGACTTCGACCCGCGCATCCGGCTGGACCCGCGCGCCCCGGGCCCCGCGCGCGAGGACCGGCTGGGCCGCGTCCTGCAGCGGGCGGTGGCGGCCGACCCGCGGCTGGAGATCGGCGTCCTGCAGTGGGACCTCGGGATGGTCGTCGCCCTCGGCCGGCGCATGGCCCCGATCGTGCTGCTCGACCGCCGCACGCCCGACCGGCTGCGGTTCACCGTCGACACCCACCACCCCCTCGGCGGCGCGCACCACCAGAAGATCGTCGTCATCGACGACTGCCTGGCCTTCGCCGGCGGCATCGACGTCACCGCCGACCGCTGGGACACCCCCGAGCACCGCGACCGCCACCCGCTGCGCCACCGGCCGCACTCGACCCGGCTGCGCGGGCCGTGGCACGACGTCACCAGCCTGGTGTCGGGCCCGGCGGCCCGGGCGATCGGCGACCTCGCCCGCGAGCGCTGGGAGAGCGGCACCGGCGAGCACCTGGAGCCGGTGACCGACGTCGAGGCGTGCTGGCCCGACGGGGTCGAGCCGTTCCTCACCGACGTCGACGTCGCCGTCTCGCGCACCCGCCCCGAGCACGGCGGCGCCGAGCTGGTGCACGAGATCGAGCTGCTCTGGCTGGCCGCGATCGCCGCCGCCCGCGACACCGTCTACATCGAGACGCAGTACTTCGCCAACCGCCGCGTCGCGGAGGCCGTCGCCGAGCGGCTGGGGGAGGAGGACGGCCCGGAGTTCGTCGTCCTCAACCCGGAGACGGCGGCCAGCTGGCTGGAGAGCAAGGCCATGGACACCGCGCGCGTGAAGCTGCTCGACCTCGTCCGTCGCGCGGATCGCCACGACCGGTTCCGGCTGTTCGTGCCGGTCACCGAGGAGCGCCGGCCGGTGTACGTGCACGCCAAGGTGACCTGCGTCGACGACCGGCTGCTGCGCATCGGCTCGTCCAACCTCAACAACCGGTCGATGGGCCTGGACACCGAGTGCGACGTGTCGATCGAGGCCCGCACCGGCGACCCGCGCGCGCCGGAGCTGCAGGCGGCGGTGCTCGCCATGCGACACCGGCTGCTCGGCGAGCACCTCGGCGTGGACCCGCAGGAGGTGGCCGACGCCGTCGAGCGCTGCGGCGGGTCGCTGGTGCGCGCGGTCGACTCCCTGCTGCGCCCGACCGGTCGCTCGCTGGTGCCCCTCGTGCCCTCCGGGCTCGACCCGGTGGAGCGGCTGCTCGCCGACACCGAGCTGCTCGACGCCGAGCACACCCCGAACCGCTGGCGCCGGGTCAAGCAGGCCTTCGCCGGCCGCCGGCGGCGCCACCGCGGCTGACCGGGTCCCGGTCCGCCGACCCCGCGGGCGCCCGGCGTGACCTCCCGCCGGGCGGGGCAGGTGTTTGGCGTGGCCCGCGGGCCGGGGAGGAGCGGGGCATGGCGTCTGCGACCTTCGACTTCACCGGCTCCGTCGTCCTCGTCACCGGGGGCGGCTCGGGCATCGGCCTGGCCGTCACCCGGGCCTTCCTCGACGCCGGTGCGACGGTGGCCGTCACCGGGCGCCGCCGCGACCGGCTGGAGTCCGCGCTCACCGGCGTCCCCGCGGAGCGCGGCCTGGCGCTGCCGGCCGACGTCTCCGACCCCGCGCAGGTGCGGCAGGTCGTCGCGGACGTCGTGGACCGGTTCGGCCGGCTCGACGTCGTGGTCAGCAACGCCGCGGACTACGCGACCGGCCCGCTGACCGAGCTGGCCGACGACGCCTGGGAGCGGCTGCGCGCCACCAACGTCGACGCCTTCTTCCACCTGGCCAAGGCCGCGCTGCCGCACCTGGCGGCCTCGGGTGGGAACGTCGTCGCCGTCTCCTCGGTGTCCGGCCTGCGCGGCGACTGGGGGCAGGCGGCCTACAACGCCACCAAGGCGGCGATCACCAACTTCGTGCGCTCCCTCGCGCTCGACTGGGGCGCGCAGGGCGTGCGGCTCAACGCCGTCGCGCCGGCGTTCACGCTCACCGAGCTCACCGAGGGCGTCGGCCGGGACGAGGCGTCCCTGGCGCCGTTCCGCAACCGCATCGCGCTGGGCCGTCCCGGGGAGCCCGAGGACGTCGCCCCGCCGGTGCTGTTCCTGGCCAGCGAGGGCGCCCGCTACGTCACCGGGACGGTGCTGCCGGTCGACGGCGGCACCAGCGCCTCCACCGGCCAGCCGCACGTGTGAGCGGAGGCGTCGGCGTCGGCTGCCCGGCCGCGGGGTAGGGCAGCCGCACCCACCGACGGGAGGACGTGCGATGACCGACGCACTGCTCGGCGACCTCTACGACTACGAGTCCCTGCTCGACGAGGACGAGCGCAAGGAACTGCTGGGCATCCGGCGCTTCCTGCACGAGGACGTCCGGCCCCGGGTCAACGCGTCCTGGGAGTCGGCGACCTTCCCGATGGACCTCGTCCCGCGCTTCGCCGAGGAGGGCATGGTCGGGCGCAGCTACGACCTGGAGCACCGGCCCCGCGCCTCGCGCCTGTTCACCGGCTTCATCTCGCTGGAGGCCTCCCGGGTCGACCCGTCGATGGCGACCTTCCTCGGCGTGCACAACGGCCTGTCGATGGGGTCGATCGTGCTGCTGGGCTCCGACGAGCAGCGGGCGCGCTGGGTGCCCGACATGGTCTCGCTGCGAAAGATCGGCGCCTTCGCGCTCACCGAGCCGCACGGCGGGTCCGACGTCGCCCAGGGCCTGGAGACGACCTGCCGGCGCGACGGCGAGGAGTGGGTCATCGACGGGGCCAAGCGCTGGATCGGCAACGGCACCTTCGCCGACGTCGTCGTCGTGTTCGCCCGCGACGTCGCCGACGACCAGGTGAAGACCCTCGTCGTCGAGAAGGGCACCCCCGGCTTCACCGCGACGAAGATGGAGGGCAAGTACGCGCTGCGCACGGTGCAGAACGCCGACATCGTCTTCGAGGGCTGCCGGGTGCCGGCGGAGAACAAGCTCGCCGAGGGCAACTCCTTCCGCGACGTCAACCGGGTGCTCAAGCTGACCCGCGGCGGCGTCGCCTGGAACGCGGTGGGCTGCCAGATGGGCGCCTTCGAGGCGGCGATCGCCTACGCCAAGGAGCGGCGGCAGTTCGGCCGGCAGATCGCCGGCTTCCAGCTCATCCAGGACCTGCTGGCCCGCATGGCCGGCAACGTGACCGCCAGCCTCGGCATGGCGGTGCGGGTGTCGCAGCTGCAGGAGGAGGGCGTCTTCCGCGACGAGCAGGCGGCCCTGGCCAAGGCCTTCGTCACCGGCCGCGCCCGCGAGACGGTCGCCCTGGCCCGGGAGCTGTTCGGCGGCAACGGGATCCTGCTGGAGAACGACGTCGTGCGGTACTTCGCCGACGCCGAGGCGCTGTACTCCTACGAGGGCACCCGCGAGATCAACAGCCTGATCGTGGGACGGGCGCTCACCGGTGTCAGCGCCTTCGTCTGAGGCCCACCGGCCGGCGGACGACGTCCCCGGACGCCACCGCGCCCCGCCGGGAACTCCCGGCGGGGCGCGGTGGCGGTGTCCTCCCGGGTGGGAGGGCCGTGCTCAGTAGGTGCTGCTCGTGCCGGTCGTGCTGCTGCTGGAGCTGCCGCCGGTCCGGCTCTGCACGGTGTCGCGGGACTGCTGGGCCTGGCCCTGCACGTCCTGCGCGGCCGACTGGCCCTCCTCCTTGACGGTGGAGGCCGCGTCCTGGGCGGTCGACTTGACCTCCTGGACGGCCTGCTCGGCGGCCGGCCGCAACTGCTCGCCGACCTCCTGCGCGACCTGCTTGGCCGGCTGGAGCAGCTCGTCCTTGTGCTCGCGGACGGCGGTCTCGGCCTGCTGGGCCAGCTGCCGCTCCTTCTCGGAGGCGGGCAGCAGGCTGGAGACCAGCCAGCCGACGCCGAAGGCGATCAGCCCGGCCGCGAGCGGGTTGCCCTGCGTCTGGCGGACCACCGCGTCGGGGGCCTGCTGGACGGCGTGCGCCGCGGTCTGGGCGGCGTCCTGCACGGTGCCGGCCGCGTTGCTCGCCGCGTCCTGCACCGAGCCGGCCGCGTTCTGCGCGGTGCCCTGCACCGAGCTCATCGCGCTCTGCGTGGTGCCGCGGGCCGAGGAGCGCGTGTCGTGGGCCGAACCCATGACGCGGTCCCTGACATTGCTGAAGCGGCCCTTGGCCGAGGCCACCCGCCGGTCGACGACGCGGGCGGGGTTGACCTTCTCGTTGAGGGCGTCGACGTCGTAGCTCAGCTCGCGCCGCGTGTCCTCGATCTGTCGCCGGATGACGTCCGGGTCACTACTGGTCATGTCTGCTGCTCCAGGGAGGGGAGGGGCCCGTGGGGCCCGGGGGTCAGTGGGGCTTGAGGGCGCCGGGCACCTGGGAGAGGGTGTCCACGGTCCGTTCGGGCTTCGGGTTGACCTGCCGGAACTTCTTGCGCCCCAGCACGAAGGCGACGGCGCCGATGACGCCCCAGACGACCGCCACGATCAGGGCGGCCAGGCCGGCGTCCATGACGTTCTCCAGCGCCCACCAGAGGGCGAAGGACAGGAACAGCAGCACCATGTAGCCGGCGAAGCCCGCGGCGCCGAACATGCCCGCGCCCTGGCCGGCCTTCTTGGCCTCGGTCGTGATCTCGGCCTTGGCCAGCGCGAGCTCCTGGCGCATCAGCACCGAGAGGTCGGTGGTGACCTCGCTGATGAGCTGGCCGACCGAGGCGCCCTCGACGTCGGGCCGGCCGGCGTCGGTCATCGGCGTGCCGCGCTCACCGGCATGGGCGCCGTAGGCCGGGTCGGTGTAGCCCTGCTGGGCGTACCCCTCCTGGCCGAGGTCCTGCTGGCCGTAGGCCTGGCTGCCCGATCCCTGCTCCTGCCCGTAGGCGGGCGGGGCGGCGTAGTCGGACGGGGGCGGCTCCGGCGGGTAGCCCTGGCCACCCACGGGGGTGGCTCCGGAGTAGGGGGTGCTCATCGGTCAGACCCCCTGGCCCGGACGGCTCGGGTCGTCCCAGCCCGCGGGCGCGGCCGGGGGCACGACGCTGCCGGCCGGCGGCGTCGTCCCGTAGGGCGGGGGCGGCAGCGGAGTGCCCGGGGTGGAGGGGGACTGCTCGTAGCCGGTCGACGTCGTCTCGTAGCCCGTCGTCCCCTCGTAGCCGGTGTAGGCCGGCGTCTGGGCGGTGTAGCCGCCCTGCGTGTAGGCGCCCTCGGTGTAGGTGCCCTCGGTGTAGGTGCCCTCGGTGTAGGTGCCCTGGCCGTAGGTGCCCTGCGTCGCGGCGAACTGCGAGGTGCCCTGCGAGGAGCTCGAGTCGCTGGTGTGCGCGGCCTTGACGCCGCTGGTCAGCCGGCCGGCGAGCACGCCGGCGAGCGCGGCCCCCAGGAGGAAGGTGCCGGGCTTGCGGCGGGCGAAGGAGCGCACCTCGTCGAGCAGGTCGGCCGGCTCGCGGTTCTGCAGGAAGGTCGCGAACTCCTCCACCCTGCTGGCGCCCTGCTGGAGCAGGTCGCGGGCGGGGCCGGGCGCCGGGGCGTTGCCCTCGACCATGCCGCGCAGCTGCTCGGCCAGGCTGGAGAGGGTCTGCCCGGCCTTGTGCTGCTGCGAGACGGCCTGCTGGCGGACCTGGCTGCGGCCCTGCTCGACCAGGCTCTGCGCCTGGTGCCGGGTCTCGGCGACGACGTTCTTCGCCTGGTCGGCGGCGGTCGAGGCGACCTGGCTGCCGGCCTGCTTGGCCGTCTGGCCGACGTTGCGGGCCTCGTCCTTGGCCACGTCGGTGGTCGAGGGGGAATCGGAGCTGGTCGAGGTCGTACTCGTGTCCCCGTAGCCGGTCGCGCCCGAGGAGGGCGGCGGCGGGAGGGGGGCGTCGATGGAGTGGGTCATCGTTCCTCCTGAGTGGATCTCGGTCGGAGCTGGCGCTACCCAGAACTGGATCACTCACACACATCCCGGCGACGGCCGTCACCTGGACGGATGTGGGTGGAGCAGGGCCGGCGACATCGGGTCGCGCGGGCCGGGAGCCGCGGGGGAGTGGCGGTCGGGGCGCCGGCCCGGCCGGCGGTCCGCGCCCGGCGACGTCGCCGTTCCCGCAGGCCAGGAGCTACCCGGACGCACGGGTCCGAAACCGCGACCGGCACTCCTCGCCCGAGGAGTAAGGTGAGCCTTCCCTGAATCGAGGAGAGCCGTGGCCGACGACCGTCCACCCCGGAAGCGGACCCCCCGCACCGCGACCGTCCTGCGCACCAGCCGGGTGACGCCGCACCTGGTCCGGATCGTCCTCGGCGGGGAGGGCCTGACCGGCTTCGCGCCGGAGCACGCCGACTCCTACGTCAAGCTGCTGTTCCCGCCGGCCGGCGCGCCCTACACCGCGCCCTTCGACGTCGACGACGTCCAGGCCCGGCTGCCACGCGCGCAGTGGCCGGTGACGCGCACCTACACCGTCCGCTCCTGGGACGCCGGCCCCGGCGAGCTGACCGTCGACGTGGTGCTGCACGGCGACGAGGGCGTCGCCGGCCCGTGGGCGGCGGCGGCCCGGCCGGGCGAGGCGCTGCAGTTGTTCGGCCCCGGCGGCGCCTGGTCGCCGGACGCGGACGCCGACTGGCACCTGCTCGTCGGCGACGAGACGGCGCTGCCGGCCATCGCCGCGGCGCTCGAGACGCTGCCCGCCGGCGCCCGCGCGGAGGTGTTCGTCGAGGTCGCCGGGCCCGCCGAGGAGCAGGACCTCACCCTCGCCCCGGGCGTGCGCCTCACCTGGGTGCACCGCGGCGCCGTGGCCGGGGTGGCCCTGGTCGCCGCCGTCTGCGGGGCCGACCTGCCCGGCGGGGACGTGCACGCCTTCGTCCACGGCGAGGCCGGCGCGGTGCGCGAGCTGCGCCGCTTCCTGCGCACCGGGCTCGGCGTGCCGCGGGAGCGGATGTCGGTGTCGGGCTACTGGCGGCTGGGCCGCACCGACGAGGCGTGGCGCGCCGAGAAGCGCGAGTGGAACGCCGCCGTGGAGGCCGAGGAGCAGGGTCTGGGCGTGGCCTGAGCCGGGAGGGCCGCCGCCTCAGGGCCGCCAGGGGAAGGCGGGCGGGCGGCGCTCGGTGAAGGCCGCCACGCCCTCGGCGAGCTCGCCGGCGGTGACCGTCTCGCGGTACCAGCGCGCCGCCACCTCCTCGGCGCGGGCCTCGCCGTCCCCGCCGGCGGCCACCGCGGCCACGACCTCCTTGGCGGCGCGCTGCGTCAGCGCCGAGCGGGAGACCAGCACCTCGGCGAACCGGCGCACCTCGCCGGCCAGGTCGCCGGTCGGGAGCAGCCGGTCGACCAGGCCGGTGCGCAGCGCGGTCCCGGCGTCGATCAGCTCGCCGGAGTAGAGCAGGTAGCGGGCCGTCGCCGGGCCGACGAGCTGCACGAGCGCCTGCGTCGAGGCCGGCGTGTAGACGATCCCGACCTTGGCGGGGGTGACGCCGAAGACGCCGGTCGGGTCGGTGAAGCGCAGGTCGCAGCAGGTGGCCAGCTCGACACCGCCGCCGATGCAGTGCCCGCGGACCATGGCGATCGTCGGCCGGGGGAAGTCCCGCAGCGCGGCCTGCGCGGCGAGGTTGTCCCGGCGCAGCGCCGCCATCGGGTCCTCGGGGTCGGGCCCGCCGAGCAGGTCGCCGATGTCCGCGCCGGCGCAGAAGCTCGGCCCGGCGCCGGTGACGACGAGCACGCGCACCGCCGGGTCCCCGGCCAGCGCGGCCAGGACCCCGGGCAGCGCCGCCCACATGCCGGCGGTGAGCGCGTTGCGCTTCTCCGGCCGGTCGATGGTCAGGACGGCGACCGCGTCGTCGTGCGTGACGCGCAGGCCCTCGGTGACCTGGTCCCCGGCCCTGTCCTCCGTGGTCACGGGATCAGCCGAGGTCGTCGGTGGCGAAGGTGTCGCACTGCGCCGGGTCGCCGGTCCGGTAGCCGGTGAGGAACCAGCGCTGGCGCTGCTCCGAGGAGCCGTGCGTGAACGTGTCCTGGTCGACCGTGCCCCCACCGAGGTTCTGCTGGATGTAGTCGTCGCCGATGCGCCCGGCGGTGTCCAGCGCCCGGTCGACGTCGTCCTGGGTGATCTCGGTGATCAGGGGCTCGCCGGACTCGTCGGGGACGGTCTCGGCATGGTTGGCCCAGGTGCCGGCGTAGCAGTCGGCCTGCAGCTCCAGGCGCACGCTGCCGCTGGTGGCCCCGGTCGCGCCGGGGGTCACCTGCTGGTTGGTGCCCAGCAGGTCCTGCACGTGGTGGCCGTACTCGTGGGCGAGCACGTAGGCGTTGGGGAAGGCCCCGCCCTCGGCGCCGAACTGCGAGCGCAGGGTCTCGAAGAAGGACAGGTCGATGTACACCAGCTGGTCGGCCGGGCAGTAGAAGGGGCCCGAGCCGCTGGTCGCGCCCCCGCAGCCGGTCGGTGTCTGGCCGGAGAAGAAGACGGTGTCGGTGGGGACGTACTGGGACCCGAGCGTCTGCGACCAGTAGTCCTGGATGGAGTCGACGTCGGCGACGACGGCGCACTCGACGGAGGTGTTGGCGTCCTCGGCCTCGTCGCAGGACTGCTCGAGCGCGGCGTTGTCGGCCGTCTCGCCCTCGCCGAGGCCGGCCAGCGCGCCGAGCCCGGCACCGCCTCCGCCGCCCCCGCCGCCGAGGACGTTCACCAGCACGAGGACGAGCAGCCCGACGACCCCGAGCCCGCCGCCCCCGACGGCCAGCCCCCGGCCGCCGCCGAGGCCGCCTCCGCCGCCTCCGCCGCGCCGGTCCTGGATCGACGACGTGTCGAGGTCGCCGCCCTCCCTGTACCGCATCCGCCCGTGTCCTCCCCGTCTCGCGTGCCGCTCGACCGTGCCACCGGCCCGCGGGGGCCGCGACCCGGGCGGGGAGCCCAGGCCCCCGCGGTCACGGCGCCGTGATCGTCGGACGGGGCGGCGGGTCAGGCACGCTCGGCCGGCTCGGCGCCGGTGCGCGGGGCCGCGTCGGGCTGGTCGCGCAGGAACAGGTACCAGTACGAGGTCCCGACGAAGACGACCGCGCCGACGAGGTTGCCCGCGCCCGCGACCAGCCAGTTGAGCAGCGTGTCGCCCCAGCCGACGCCGTCGACCCCGGCGAACTGGGCGGCCGGCAGGTAGAACATGTTGGCCACCACATGGTCGAAGCCCATGGCGACGAAGGCCATGATCGGGAAGAAGATCGCCAGGATCTTGCCCGCGATGCTCGACGACGCCAGCGACATCCACACCGCCAGGCAGACCAGCCAGTTGCAGCCGACGCCGCGCAGGAAGACCTCCCACGGGGTGTGCGAGACCTTGCCCTGGGCGATCTCGGTCAGCCGCGCGAAGGTGAGCCCGGCGCTGCCCGAGCTGTCCGGGTCGCCGATGACGCCGGTGGAGACCGCCAGGAAGTACGCGACGAACAGCGCCCCGAGCAGGTTGCCGAGCAGGACGAGGGTGAGGTTCCGGACGACGTCCCCGACGTTGATCTTGCCGTTCATGGCGCCCAGCGGGACCAGCATCATGTTGCCGGTGGCCAGGTCGGAGCCGGCGATGAGCACGAGGACGAGGCCGAGGGTGAAGGCGGCGCCCATGAACAGCGTCGGCAGCGTGCCCCAGGTGTCGGTGTCCAGCCCGGAGGAGACCGTGACCGCCACCAGCGCCCCGAAGGAGATGTAGGCACCGGCGAGGAAGGCGCTGACCAGCACCCGGTCCCACGTGCGGTGCACCTTCTTGGCGCCGGTCGCGGCGGCGACCTTGGCGACCTCGGCGGGTTCCTTGGCGGTCATCGCGCCTCCCGGGGGCAGTGGCGTCGGTGTCCGGACGCTAGCGGCACGGGACCGTCCGCGCTCCCCGGGGACCGTCGGCGCGCGGGCCTGGCCCTAGGGTCAGGGGTCCACCGAGCCGGGAGGGGCCCATGGCGTTCTCGAACCGGGTGCGCGGCGCCCTGACCACGACGGTCCTCGCGACCGCCGCCACCGGCTTCCTCGCCGGCTGCGGCACGGACGAGGACGACGAGCAGGTCGCCTACTGCACCAACGAGGACGGCGAGATCGTCGACGACGACTACTGCGACGACGACCGCGGCGGTGGGGGTGGCCTGTTCTTCCTCTACCTCGGCGCCTTCCGCCCCGGCCTCCCGGTCGGCACCGTGCTGCCCCGGGGAGGCACCCGCATCAGCCCCACCGACACCGCCGCCCGGCAGCGCTACGGCCTGCCCGGCAGCGGCAAGGTGACCGGTGGCACCCGGGTGACCGGCGGCATCGGCTCGGGCTCCGGCGGCTCGGGCTCCGGCTCCTGAGCCCGTGCGGCGCGTCGAGGCCGGCGTCGTCCGGCCCGGGTGGGAGGCCGAGATCGAGGCGCAGGGGCTGGTCTACAACCGGACCCACCTGCCCGGCGGCGAGGTCCGCAGCTACTGGCGCGAGGGCCCCTACTACGACTTCGGCTCCGCCGAGGTCGCGCGGCTCGAGGGCTGGGTGGCCCAGCTGTTCGAGATGTGCGTGGCCGCCGGCGACCACGTCGTCGAGCACGACCTGTTCGACCGGATGGGCATCCCGCTCATCGCCCGCTCAGGCATCCGGGCCACCTGGGAGAGCGAGCCGCCGAGCGTGTACGGCCGCTTCGACCTGCGCTACGACGGCTCGGGGCCGCCCAAGTTGCTCGAGTTCAACGCCGACACCCCCACCGGGCTGGTCGAGTCGGCGGTCACCCAGTGGAACTGGCACCTGTTCACCGGGCAGGGCCGCGACCAGTGGAACGCGCTGCACGAGAAGCTCGTCGCCGCCTGGCAGCGCAACCTGACCCGGTGGGAGCGGCGGACCGGGATCCGCCCCCGGGTGCACCTCGCCTGGACCAGCGAGGAGACCTCCGGTGAGGACCGGATGACCGTCGCCTACCTCATGGACACCGTCGTGCAGGCCGGCTACGAGGCGGTCGAGCTCGTCGTCGAGGACATCGCGCTCGACTCCGGCGACGGCCGCTTCTACGACCCGCAGGGCCGCCACCTCGACGTCGTCTTCAAGCTCTACCCCTGGGAGTGGCTGATCGAGGACGAGTTCGGCGCCGCCGTCCTCGCCGACGCCGCCCGCCCCGGCGGCACCACCTGGATCGAGCCGGTCTACAAGATGCTGTGGAGCACCAAGGCGCTGCTGCCGGTGCTCTGGCGGCTCTTCGGCGGCGACCCCGTGCTCTCCGAGCTGCTGCTGCCGGCCTACTTCGCCGACGAGATGCCCTCGTCGTGGCGGGACTACGTGCGCAAGCCGCTGTGGGGCCGGGAGGGCGCCAACGTGGAGATCGTCCGCGACGGCCGGGTCGTGACCGCGGTGCCCGGCCGGTACGGCACCGAGGGGTTCGTCGTCCAGGAGTTCGCGCCGCTGCCGGACTTCGCCGGCGTCGACGGGCCGCACCACCCGGTGCTCGGCGCCTGGGTGGTCGACGGCGAGCCGGCCGGGCTCGGCATCCGGGAGAGCGAGGGGCTGGTCACCGACAACCTGAGCTTCTTCGTGCCGCACACGATCGACTCCGCCCGGTAGGGCGGCGCCCGGCGCCGCGGCGTCCTACGGTCGGGCGCATGCCACTCGAAGGGGAGTACGAGCCCAGTTCGCAGCAGTGGGTCCGCGAGCAGGTGGAGCGCTACGAGGCGACCGGCGGCCGGGAGGCCAACACGCTGCGCGACACCGGCCTGCCCGTCGTCGTCTTCTCGACGCGCGGGGCGCGGACCGGCAAGGTCCGCAAGCAGCCGCTCATGCGGGTGGAGCACGACGGCGCCTACGCGATGGTCGGCTCCCAGGGCGGCGCGCCGAAGGACCCGGCGTGGGTGGCCAACCTGCGCAGGTACCCCGACCAGGTGACCGTGCAGGACGGCCCCGAGCCGTGGGACGGCGTCGCGCGGGAGGTCACCGGCGAGGAGAAGGCGCAGTGGTGGGAGCGGGCGGTGGCCGCCTACCCGCCGTACGCGGAGTACCAGCAGAGGACCGACCGGGTGATCCCGGTCTTCGTGGTCGAGCGCGTCCGCTGAGACCCCGCGGGTGGCGGTCCCGGCGCGCCGCCCGGGTCCGCCGCCCGCGGGTCAGCGACCGCGCCCGGTGGTCGACGACGTCCTCGACGCTGGCGTGCGGGCGCGGCACGAGCAGCAGCGCGGTCATCGAGACCACCGCGCAGCCGGCGACCACCGACGCGAGCCGGTAGCCCAGGCCGGCGCCGCTGTACCGGACGCCGGTGCCGAACGTCTCCGGGATCAGCGCCGCCTGTGGGCCGTACACCGTGTCGCCGGCGCTGCCCCCACTCCATCGACATGAGGACGGAGCCGCCCCACTCGCCACCCACCCCGATGCCCTGGACGATCCGGGCAGGGTGAGCAGGACCGGCGCCGCGACGCCGATGCTGGCGCGGCTCGGGAGCACGTCCATGAGCGCCGTCGCCACGCCCATGAGGGTCAGGGTGGTGATCAGGGCGCCCTTGCGGCCGCCGCTCCGCGCGGCCGACCGGGCTCCGGGTCGCGGCTCCCGGGATCTCCTCCGCGCTCCTGGGGTCCCGCAGCACCCCGGGAGCGCGGGATCGACCCCAGGAGCGGCCCCGACCGGCTCCCGGGCCACCGTCAGGGGAGCGCGGCGGCCAGCTCCGGGAGACGGTCGGCCACCCCGTCGGGGAAGGCGGTGAACGGCTCGGCGGCGACCGCGCGGCGGGCGCCCTTCCCGGTCCACCGCCAGGTGCCCACCACCTGCCCCCCGGCGACGACGGTCGCGCGGAAGACGCCGTTGCCGCCGGGCACGATGCGGTCGGCGAACTCCGGCGGCACCGCGCAGGTGCGGTCGGCGTAGCCGAGGACGAACTCGTCGAAGCCCGGCAGCAGGTGCAGCGCCTCCGCCTCGGCCCGGTGGTCGGCGAGCCGGTCGGCGGTGTCGGCGGCCATCAGCATCTCGGTGCCCTCGACGTCGATCGCGGTCAGCCGGTCGCGCACCGGCGCGAGGCCGGTGCGGGCGTCGCGCACCGTCGTCCCCGCCCAGCGGACCAGGTCGGCGACGGTGGCCGGCCCGTGCCCGGTGAAGAAGCGCAGCGTGAGCTCGGCCAGGGCCTCCTCGCCCTCCAGCCGCCGGGGCGCGCGGATCCACTCGTCGAGCAGGACGAACGCCTGGTCGCCGCCCTCGGGCGGGCCGAGGACCAGCGTCCCGGTCTGCGCCAGGTACCAGAGCGTGTGGTAACCGCGCTGGCCGGTCACGTCGCACCCGGCCTCGGCCAGCGCGGCGAGCAGCGCCTTCCGGCCCAGCCGGCGGCCGCCGGTGAGCGCGCCGGTGGCGGCCTCGCGGGCCCGCTCGAGGTCGGCCTCGGTCAGGCCCACGACCGCCCGCCGCTTCGCCGCGCCGGCCAGCACCCGCGGGCCGAGCAGGGCGAGCATCCAGGGCAGGTCCTCCGCGGCGGTCAGGTGCAGCGTGCTGCGCATCGGCCACGACCGGACGACGTCCCCGGCGTCGAGCGCGGCCTCCACCCCGGCCCGCGACCGGCCGGCGGTGCGCAGCGCGACCGAGGTGAGCGCGCCGGGCAGGTCCTGCCCCTGCACCGCGCCCAGCGCCCGCACCGCCGCGGCCGCGTCGGGGAACGGCGGGCCGGCGACCCGCTGGGCGACCAGCCGCAGCAGCGCGACCTCCCGGGGGGACGTGCGCGGCGCGGTCATGGCGGCACTGTGCCAGCCGGCGCTGACAGACTCCCGCCGTGCGAGCCGAGGACTGGGACGCCCGCTACGCCGAACAGCAGCAGTGGACGGCCGGACCCCACCCGCTGGTCGCCGCGCTGCTCGAACCGCTGCCGCCCGGCGACGCGGTCGACCTGGCGGCGGGGGAGGGCCGGCACGCGCTCTGGCTGGCCGGCCGTGGCTGGCGGGCCACCGCCGTCGACTTCTCCGCCACCGGGCTGGCCCGCGGGCAGGAGCGGCCGGGCGCCGACCGGGTCACCTGGGTCACCGCCGACGTCACCACCTGGGACGCCCCGGCGGCCTCGCAGGACCTGGTGCTGGTGGCCTACCTGCACCTGCCGGAGGAGGAGATGGCGGCGGTGCTGCGGCGCGCCGTCGGGTGGCTGCGCCCGGGCGGGCGGCTGCTGGTGCTCGGCCACGACGTCGCCAACCTGACCGGCGGCGTCGGTGGACCGCAGGACCCGGCGATCCTGCACAGCACCGAGCGGCTCGCCCGGGTGGCCGCGCTGCTCGACGTCGACCGCCTCGAGCAGGTGCGGCGCGAGACCCCGTCGGGCACCGCGCTGGACACCCTGCTGTGGGGACGGCGGCCGGCCGGGCCGGCCTCCCGCGGGCGGTAGCGTCGCGCCCGTGATGGGGATGGGCGGGGCCGGTGGCCGGCAGGCGCAGCGCCGACGGCGCCTGGTCGCCGCCGTCGTCGTCCTGACGATGGTGCTGGCCGCGGCCGCGACGGTGCTCTCCCTCGCCCTCGGCTGAGGCGACGCCCGGGCGGAGGCCGCCCGGCTCGCCCGGCGGACCGGTCGCGGGGCTTTGGTCCCTGGTGCCCGACGGCCGGATCCGCCAGGCTGGACGCCGTAACGAAACCGGATCGGACGAGAGGATCCGCGCCCGCATGACGATGACCGACGACCTCGCCCTCGACCCCTCCGTCGACCTGGCGGTGGCCCGTCTGGTGGACGAGTTCCGCCCTCGGGTGCGGCCGCAGGTGGTGGGCAGCGTCGTCCGGTCGTGCCGGCAGGACCTCAGCGGTGTCCCGGCGACGGCGCTGCCCGAGCTCGTCGAGCGGCTGGCGCGCACCCGGCTGGAGTCGGTGCGGTAGGAGCCCGGGCTCGCGGCCGGCCCCCGCAGCGCGGTCGAAACCGGTTGCCGCGCGCGGGACGATGACCGGCGTGGGCTACGTCGACGTGAGCGGGGTCCGGCACACGCTGCCGGGTGGCCGGGTGCTGCTGGACGACGTCTCCTTCCGCGTCGGCGAGGGCGCCAGGGCGGCGCTGGTCGGCGAGAACGGCGCGGGCAAGACGACGCTGTTGCGGATCGTCGCCGGCGACCTCGTGCCCGAGTCCGGGACCGTCTCCCGCAGCGGCGGCCTGGGCGTCATGCGGCAGTTCATCGGTTCGGTGCGCGACGACACGACCGTCCAGCGCTTCCTCGTCGACCTCTCCGGGCCGGCGGTCCGGGCGGCGTGGGACGCCGTCGAGGCCGCCGAGCTCACCCTCATGGAGACCGACGACGAGCCCGCGCAGCTGGCCTACGCCGACGCGCTGGCCCGCTGGGGCGACGTCGGCGGGTACGACGCCGAGGTCACCTGGGACACGGTGACCGTCGCCGCGCTCGCCCTCCCCTACGACCGGTGCAAGTACCGGGAGTTGTCGACGCTGTCGGGCGGTGAGCAGAAGCGGCTGGCGCTGGAGGCGCTGCTGCGCGGCCCCGAGCAGGTGCTGCTGCTCGACGAGCCGGACAACTACCTCGACGTCCCGGGCAAGCGGTGGCTGGAGCGGCGGCTGCTCGAGACCCGCAAGACGGTGCTGTTCGTCAGCCACGACCGGGAGCTGCTCTCCCGCGTCGCCGACCGGGTGGTCACCGTCGAGGGCGGCACGGCGTGGGTCCACGGCGGCGGCTTCGCCGGCTACCCGGCCGCGCGCGCCGCGCGGCACGACCGGATGGCCGAGGTCCGCCGGCGCTGGGACGAGGAGCACCAGCGGCTGGTCGACCTGGTGCGCACGCTCCAGCAGCAGGCGGCCAACTCCCCGGACATGGCGAGCCGGTACCGGGCGGCACAGACCCGGCTGGCGAAGTTCGAGGCGGCCGGCCCGCCGCCGGACCGCCCGCCGGAGCAGCGGGTGACGATGCGGCTGCGCGGCGGCCGCACCGGCGTCCGGGCGGTCGTGGCCGAGCAGCTGGGGCTCACCGGGTTGGTGCAGCCCTTCGACCTCGAGGTCTGGTACGGCGATCGGGTGGCCGTCCTCGGCGCCAACGGGGCGGGCAAGTCGCACCTCCTGCGGCTGCTCGCCGGCCAGGACGTCGCGCACACCGGCTCCTGGCGGCTGGGCGCGCGCGTCGTCCCCGGCCTGTTCGCCCAGACCCACGCCCACCCCGAGTGGCTGGACCGGACGCCGGCCGACCTGCTGTGGCACGGCGAGCCCGGCCGGCCGGGCGTCGACCGCGGCCGGGCCATGGCGGTGCTGCGCCGTTACGGGCTCACCGGCGCGGCCGACCAGCCGTTCCGGACGATGTCGGGCGGCCAGCAGGCCCGCTTCCAGGTGCTCGTGCTCGAGCTGTCGGGCGCCACCCTGCTGCTGCTCGACGAGCCGACCGACAACCTCGACGTGCTCTCCGCCGAGGCGCTCGAGGAGGCGCTGGCCGCGTTCGACGGCACCGTGCTCGCGGTGACGCACGACCGCTGGTTCGCCCGGTCCTTCGACCGGTTCCTCGTCCTCGGCGCGGACGGGCGGGTGTACGAGTCGGCCGAGCCGGTCTTCGACGAGGCCCGGGCCGCCCGGGCCCGGTGAGCCCTTGCGCGTCAGGGCAGCCTGACGGACGCTGGGTCGTGGACGTCGACGACCTCGAACGGCAGCACACCCTCGCCAGCGCCGTGCGCCGCTACGACGAGCTGCGCACGCGGGACTCGCTGGCCGACCCCGACGAGCCGGCCGGCCCGCGCCCGCTGACCCGGGACGAGGCGCTGGAGCTGCTGGCGCTCGGGGAGGTGATCGCCCGGCGTGCCGCCCAGGGCCGGCAGCTCACCGTGCGCACCGCCCGGACGACGGGGGCGTCGTGGGCGCAGATCGGCCGCGCGCTCGGCGCCACCCGGCAGTCGGCGTGGGAGGCGCACCGGCGGTGGATCGACGCCCAGGTCCACCACCCCGAGGGGTCCGGCGGGTTCACCGAGGACGAGGCCGCCGAGGCCCGCGCCCTCCTCGCCAACGACGCCGATTGATCGATGGACCCTCCTGCCCCCACCCCTCGCTCCACTCGCGGCGGGCCCCTGCAGGAGGGCCGTTCCAGACGGCTACAGATCGACGTCGGGCTCGCCGCTGCCGCCGATGCGGTCCAGTTCCGCCAGCTCCGCCGGCCCCAGCACCCGCGCCGCGGCCTGCAGGTTCTCCTCCAGGTGGGCCACCGAGGAGGTGCCCGGGATGAGCAGCAGGTTGGGGGAGCGGGCCAGGAGCCAGGCCAGCGCCACCTGCATCGGCGTGGTCTCCAGCCGCCGGGCCACGGTCTCCAGCGCCGCCGACTGCAGGGGCGTGAACCCGCCGAGGGGGAAGAACGGCACGTAGGCGATGCCCTCGCGGGCGAGGGCGTCGACCATCGGGTCGTCGTCGCGGTGCACGAGGTTGTAGTGGTTCTGCACGCACACCACCGGCGCGATGGACCGGGCCTCGGCGAACTGCTGGGTCGTCACGTTGGAGACGCCGAGGTGCCGGATGAGGCCCTGCTGCTGCAGCTCGGCGAGGGTCTCGAACGGCTCGGCCAGCGAGCGCTCCACGGGCGCGTCGAAGCCGGGCATCCGCAGGTTCACCACGTCGAGCACGTCGACGCCGAGGTTGCGGAGGTTGTCCTGCACCGCCGAGCGCAGCTCGTCGGCGGAGAGCGCCTCGGGCCACTCGCCGTCCGGCGTCCGGCGCGCGCCGACCTTGGTGACGATGGTCAGCTGCTCCGGATAGGGGTGCAGGGCCTCGCGGATGACCTCGTTGGTCACGTGCGGGCCGTAGTAGTCGCTGGTGTCGATGTGGTCCACGCCGAGCTCCACCGCCCGGCGCAGCACCGCGACGGCGGCCTCGCGGTCGGCCGGCGGGCCCATGATGTGCGGGCCGGACAGCCGCATCGCCCCGTAGCCGATCCGGTGGACCGTGCGGTCCCCGAGCGCGAACTGTCCTGACCTCTCGGCGGTCGTCGTCGTCATGACCGGCTCCTACCCGCCGACGCGCGCCTACGCGCAGCCTCAGGCCGCCGAGCCGGCCGGGTCCCGGACGAGGGCCTGCTGCCACCGCCGGACGTCGGCGTCCACCGTGGCCCGCTCGCGGCGGTCGGCCCGCTGCGCCAGGACGGCCAGACCCGCCCCGGCCAGGGCGAGGGCGGCGGCCACCCACATCGGCGCGGTGTACCCGAGCCCCTGGGAGATGACGAGCGCGCCCAGTGCCGCGCCGAGCGCGTTGGCCACGTTGAAGGCCGCCTGGTTGGCCGCCGAGACGAGGCTGCCGCCCGGGATGCGCGCGGCCACGATGACGCCGTTGAGCACGACCGGACCCATGGCGAAGGCGATGAGGCCGAAGAGCACGAGCAGGGTCACGGCGGCGAGCGGGACCTCCGCGAGGAACGCGAGCGCCACGAGCACGCCGGCGACGGCGAGCAGGCCCACCACCACGGAGGCGAAGCCGAACCGGTCACCCAGGCGCCCGCCCAGCAGGGTGCCCACCGTCGTCCCGACGCCGTACAGGGCGAGGACCGGGGTGAGCCACCCGGCGGACAGCCCGGCGAGGTCGGTGAGGACCGGGCTGACGTAGCTGTAGACGGCGAAGTTGGCGGCGAAGCCCACGACGGTCAGCGCGAGCACCAGCCACACCTGGCCGCGGCGGAAGGCGGCCAGCTCGGTGCGCAGGTCGCTGGGCTCCCCGGCGTCGCGCGGCAGCCAGGTCAGCAGGCCGGCGACGGTGACGACCCCGAGGACGGCGACGGCCCCGAGCACCAGCCGCCAGCTGGTCTGCTGGGCGAGCAGCGTGCCGAGCGGCACGCCGACGACGTTGGCCAGCGTGAGGCCGACGAACACCAGCGAGATGGCGCGGGTGGCCTGCGCCGGCGGCACCGACCGACGGGCGGCGACCGCGGCGACGCCGAAGAACGCCCCGTGGACGAGCGCGGTGAGGACGCGGGCGGCCACGAGCGTCTCGTAGGTCGGGGCGAGCGCGGACAGCGCGTTGCCGACGACGAAGACCGCCATCAGCGCGACGAGCGTCTGGCGGGGCGCGAACCGCACGCCGACGGCGGTGAGCGTGGGGGCGCCGACGACGACGCCGACGGCGTAGGCGGAGATGAGCATGCCGACGGCGGACACCGACACGCCGAGGCCGTCGGCGATCTCGGGCAGCATGCCCATCACCACGAACTCGGTCGTGCCGATGGCGAAGGCGCCGATGGCGAGCGCGAGCAGGGCACGGGGCACGGGAGGACTCCAGGGACGACGGGGGTCGGGTGGTGCGGACGTCGTCGTCCGGTCCCCTGGTGCATCGCCCGGATCCGGCCGGTCATGCCCCGGGAGCGGGGTGGGTCTGCTCACAGCGCGGCCCCGGCGCCCGGGGGGATGCCGGGGCCACCGGAGCCGTGGGGCCGGTCAGGGCTGGAGCAGCACCTTCACCGCGCCGTCCTTCTTCTCGCGGAAGTCGGCGTAGGCCTGCGGGGCCTGCTCCAGCGGCACGCGGTGCGTCGCGAAGTCGTCGACGCCGAGCGGGTCGCCCTCGAGCAGCAGCGGCAGGATGTCGGGCACCCAGCGCCACACGTTGGCCTGGCCCATGCGCAGCTGGATCTGCTTGTCGAACATCTTCGACAGCGGCATGGGGTCGGTGGCCCCGCCGTAGACGCCGGACAGGGAGATCGTCCCGCCGCGCCGGACGGCCTCGATGGCTGTGTTGAGCGCGGCCAGCCGGTCGACGCCGGCGACCTTCATCACCGGCGCCATGATCGCGTCGGGGATGACGGCCGTGGCCTTCTGCGCGATGGAGGCCAGCGGCGAGCCGTGCGCCTCCATGCCGACGGCGTCGATGACCGCGTCGGGGCCGCGCCCGTCGGTGGCGTCCCGGATCGCGGCGACCACCTCGTCCTGCTGGGTCGAGCGGATGACCTCGGTGCCGCGCGCGGTGGCCCGGGCGATCCGCTCGGGTACGACCTCGGAGGCGTACACCTCGTCGATGCCCAGGTGGTGGGCGATCCGGGTGCACATGTCACCGATCGGGCCGAGCCCCAGCACCAGCAGCGTGCCGCCGGGCGGGGTGGCGGCGTACTGCACCGCCTGCCAGGAGGTGGGGAGCACGTCGGAGAGGTAGACGAACCGGTCGTCGGGCAGGTCGCTCGGGACCGCGATGGGCAGCGTGTTGCCGAAGGGCACCCGCAGGTACTCCGCCTGGCCGCCCGGCACCTGCCCGTAGAGCTTGGTGTAGCCGAACAGCGAGGCGCCGAAGCCCTGCTCGCGGTTCTGCGTGGTCTCGCACTGCGACTGCAGGCCCTGCGAGCACATCCAGCAGGTGCCGCAGGAGATGTTGAACGGCACGACGACGCGGTCGCCCGGCCGGACGGCGGTCACCGCGGAGCCGACCTCGCGGACGACGCCCATCGGCTCGTGCCCCATGACGTCGCCCTTGGACATGAACGGCGCCATCACCTCGATCAGGTGGAGGTCGGAGCCGCAGATGCCGCTCGAGGTGACCTCGATGACGACGTCGGTGTCCTCCTGGATGGTCGGGTCGGGGACGGTGTCCACCTGTACGTCGGCTCGGCCGTGCCAGGTCACTGCGCGCATGGGTTTGCTCCTCGGGTGCTCGTCCAGGGGTTCCGCCGCGGCTCCTGCCCCACGTGAGCCTGATCGCGCCTGGTTCACCGCTCAATCGGCGTGTCCGTCACGCAACGTGAGGTCGGTTCGACGACGTGTCGAATGACATCCGTCCAGGTCAGTGGCGCGTGCCACACATTCGGCCGCCCCTACCCACCTGCGCAGGTCACGAAGACATCACGAGGTGTTCACATGGCTCCCGCCTGCTCCCCCGGGCGCCGCACAAGTCCCTGTCCCCGAAGGGAGCCAGGTGCATGACCGAGTTCCACCCCGACCGCCTCCGTGACGGAGCGGCGGCCTGGCGCACGACCTCGGAGCGGCGTCTGGGGGAGACGTCCACGTCCGGAGGTCCCCGCCCGCGACCGACCCCGCGCCCGCGTTCCGTCGCGGCCGCTCCCGGGACCGGCGTCGAGGCTCCCGCCGACCTCGTCGGCGCCGCCCCCGCGCCGGTTCGCGAGCCCGCCGAGGACCCCGCCGTGCGGCCGGCCCGCCGGACGGCGGGACGCCGCCGACCGCCCGCGCCGCGTCGGCGCCCGGCGCTCCACCTCGCGGCCGTCCTCGTCGGCGCCGTGGGGCTGGGCACCGCCACCGCCGGCGACGGCGTCGCCCAGGCCGAGGGCTCCACGGGGCGGAGCGCCTCGGTCAGCGTGGCCGAGGAGCTCGGCATCGACGGCACGGACCTGTCGCCGGCCGCGGGGGCCGCGGTCATCGAGTCCGACGCCGAGGTGCTGTTGGGCGAGGTCACCGCCAGCCGCACCGCCCGCGAGGCCGAGGAGGCCGCCGCGGCGCAGGTCCAGGCCGAGGCCGACCGGGTCGCCGCGGAGGCCGCCGCCGCGGCGGCGGCGGAGGCGGCGCGTCCCCGGGCGGTCCTGCCGGTCGCGGGTGCCCGGCTCAGCAGCACCTACGGCGAGCGGTGGGGGACGCTGCACGTCGGCATCGACCTGGCCGCACCGATCGGCACGCCGGAGTACGCGGCCGCCGACGGCGTCGTCCTGGAGGCCGGCCCGGCCATCGGGTTCGGCCTGGCCGTCCACCTCCAGCACGAGAACGGCGACGTGACCGTCTACGGGCACATGGAGCAGATCCTCGTACAGCCGGGCCAGGTGGTCCGCGCCGGCGACACCATCGCGCTGCTGGGCAACGGAGGGCAGTCCACCGGCCCGCACCTGCACCTCGAGGTGCACGTGGGCGGGATCGACGGCGAGCGCATCGACCCCCTCCCGTGGCTGCGCGACCGCGGCGTCGCCGTCTGAGGAAGGACCCCCTCGTCCCCACCGCTCGCGGCGGCCTCTGCGAGGGGCCGTCCCCGCACGTCACCCGCGCCGCCTCCCGGCCGGTCCGGGCTGGCGGGCGCGCCGGCGGGGGACACTGCACCCGAGGGAGGGGGGTACATGGGCGCCGGTCACGCGCACGACCACGGCACCGCGGCGGGGGGCTCCCGCAGCCGGCTGGCGGTCGTCCTCGGGCTCACCGTCGCGGTGCTGCTCGCCGAGGTCGTCGGGTCGTTGGTGTCCGGGTCGCTGGCCCTGCTCGCCGACGCCGGGCACATGGCCACCGACGCGCTCGGCGTCGGGCTGGCCCTCGGCGCGGTCACGCTCGCGCAGCGCCCGGCCCGCGGACGGCGCACGTTCGGCTGGCAGCGCGTGGAGATCCTCGCCGCCGTCGCCAACGGCCTGCTGCTGACCGCCGTCGCGGTCGTGGTGGTCGTCGAGGCGGTCCGCCGGGTCGGCGACCCGCCCGAGATCGACTCCGGGGTGGTGCTCGCCGTCGCCGCCGCGGGCCTGGCCGCGAACCTCGCCGCCCTGGCGCTGCTGCACCGGGGCCGGCGCAGCTCGCTCGCCGTCCGCGGTGCCCACCTGGAGGTGCTCGGCGACGCGCTCGGCTCGGTCGCCGTCCTGGTCGCCGCCGGCGTCGTCGCCGTCACCGGCTGGACCCCGGCGGACACGCTCGCCGCGCTGCTCGTCGGCTGCCTGGTGCTCCCGCGCGCGTGGACGTTGCTGCGCGAGGCGCTCGACGTCCTGCTCGAGGCCGCCCCTCGCGACGTCGACCTCGACGAGGTCCGGGCGCACGTGCTCAGCGTCGAGGGCGTCGTCGGGGTCCACGACCTGCACGCCTGGACGATCACCTCGGGGCTGCCGGTGCTGTCGGCGCACGTCGTCGTCACCGACGAGGCGCTGGAGGCCGGTCACGGCGGGCGCGTGCTCGACGCGCTCGGCAGCTGCCTGGGCGACCACTTCGACGTCGCGCACTGCACCTTCCAGATCGAGGCCGAGGCGCACGCCGGCCACGAGTCGCCCGTCCACGACTGAGGAAGGACCCCCTCGCCCCCCACGCCTCGCACGCTCGGCGCGGGCCCCTGCCAGGGGGCCGTTCCAGTACGTCACCAGGCCCTGCGAGGGGGCCACCCCCTGCCGCGCCGAGTGGGACAGTGGGGAGCGCACGGCGATCGGATGGGAGGCGCAGGTGGAGCACGGGCACCACTCGGGCATGTGGGTGCCCGGCGAGCCGCCCACGTGGGGGCGGGTGTTCCTGCCCCACCTGGACGCCTGGTCGGTGTTGCCGGTTCTCGCCCTCCTCGGACTGGCCGCCTACCTGGTCGGCGTGGTGCGGCTGCGCCGCTCGGGCGTGGCCTGGCCGTGGTGGCGGACGGCGTCCTCCGTCAGCGGCTGCCTGGCGCTGTTCGCCGTCACCGGGACCTGGCTCAACGGCTACAGCATGGTGCTGTTCAGCGTGCACATGGCCCAGCACATGGTGCTGTCGATGGTGGTGCCGCTGCTGGTCCTGCTCGGCCGGCCGATGACGCTGGCGCTGCGGGCGCTCCCACGGGGGAGGGGCGTGGCCGGCGTGCCGCGCGCGCTGCTGCTCGACGCGCTGCACAGCCGGGTGGCGCGGTTCGTCGCCCACCCGCTGTTCACGCTGCCGCTGTTCCTGGTCAGCCTCTACGGCGTCTACTTCACGCCCGTCTTCGACGCCCTCATGGGCGACCCGGTCGGGCACCAGTTCATGCTCGCCCACTTCACCGTGACCGGGCTGCTGTTCTTCGGGCCGATCCTGGCCCAGGACCCGTGGCCCCGGCAGGTGGGCCACGCCGGCCGCATCCTCGAGCTGCTGATCCCGATGCCGCTGCACGCCTTCTTCGGCGTCGCGATCATGATGGCCAGCTCGCTGGTGGTCCGGACCTTCGCCGAGCCGCCCGCCGGCTGGGGCGTCGACCCCCTGACCGACCAGAACACCGCCGGCAGCATCGCCTGGTCCTTCGGCGAGCTGCCGACGCTGCTCGTCCTCGCCATCGTGCTGTTCTCCTGGATGGGCTCGGAGGAGCGCCGCGGGCAGCGGATCAGCCGGGCCGCCGAGCGCGACGACGACGCCGAGCTCAAGGCCTACAACGCCCGCCTCAAGGCGATGGCCGCGCGCGTAGGGGACCCCCGGGCGGTGACCCCCGGGCGGTGACCTCGGGCCCAGCCGCCGGGCCGAGGGCCGGCTCCTGCGGCGCCGTCGGCCGGGGCGGCCTCTGCGACCATGGGCGCGTGCCCGTCTCGTTGGTCGTCATGGCCGACACGCACCTCCCCAGGCGCGCGCGGGACCTGCCCCCCGGGCTCTGGGCCGCGGTCGACGCCGCCGACCTGGTGGTGCACGCCGGCGACTGGGTCGACGTCGCCCTGCTCGACGCGCTCGAGGCGCGCTCGCGCCGGCTGCTCGCCTGCCACGGCAACAACGACCACGGGCCGCTGCGCGAGCGGCTGCCGGAGGTGGCGCGGGCCGACGTCGAGGGACTGCGGATCGCCGTCGTCCACGAGACCGGCGACGCCCAGGGACGGGAGCGCCGCTGCGCCGCCCGCTTCCCCGACACCGACGTCCTCTTCTTCGGCCACAGCCACATCCCGTGGGACACCACGACCGGCACCGGCCTGCGACTGCTCAACCCCGGCTCGCCCACCGACCGCCGTCGCCAGCCGCACGGCACCTTCGTGACCGCCGTCGCCGCCGACGGCGTCCTGTCCGAGGTGACCTTCCACCCGGTGCCGCGCGAGCCGCGGCCGTGACGGCCGCCCGGTGACCGCACCGGGAGCCCTGCCCGCCGCCCGCTGGCGGTACCTCGGCGTCGGGCTCACCGGGCTGGTCGCCGCGTGCGCGGCGCAGAACGGACTGCCCTTCCTGACCGTCGCGCTGCGCGAGGAGGGGCTGAGCCTGCCGCAGGTGGGACTCCTGGTGAGCGCGCCCACGGCCGGCCTCGTGCTCACCCTGCTGCTGTGGGGGCGCTGGCCGACCGCCACGGCGAGCGCCTCGTGCTCTCCTGCGGTCTGGCGATCACCGCCGGCGGGCTCGGTGGCGCCGCGCTCGCCGACTCCGCCCTCCCCACCGGCCTGTGGCTGCTGCTGGCCGGCGGGGGTAGCGGCTCGGTGCACGCGGCCAGCGGCCGGCTGGTGCTCGGCTGGTTCCCGCCGGCGCAGCGTGGCCTGGCGATGGGCATCCGCCAGGCCGGGCAGCCGCTGGGGGTCGGCCTGGCGGCCCTCCTCCTCCCGCGGCTGGCCGGCGACGGTCCCGGTGGCGCGTTCGCGGTCCTGGCGGCCGGCTGCGCGGTCACCGCGGTCCTGGTGGCGGCGTTCGTCCGCGACCCGGCCCGCCCGGCCGCGGCCGACGGCGTCCCGCGGCCGCCCTCGCCGTACCGCGGCCCGGTGCTCTGGCGGGTGCACGCGGCCAGCACGCTGCTGGTGGTGCCGCAGTTCGCCGTCGCCGGGCTGGCCTTCGACTGGCTGGTGCACGACGCGGGCTGGGGCGTCGCGGCCGCCGGGACGCTCCTCGCCGTCACCCAGGTCGGCGGCGTGGCGGCGCGCCTGGGCGCGGGGATCTGGTCCGACCGGGTGGGCAGCCGGCTGGGCCCGCTGCGCCGGGTGGCGGCCACCGTGGCCGTCGTCGTCGGGGTGCTGGCGCTCGTCGCCGCGCTGACGCCGGAGGTCCTCGGCCCGGCCGTGGCGGCCGCCGCGGCCGCGCTCGCCGCGGTGGCCACGGTCAGTCCCAACGGGGTGGCCTTCACCTCGGTGGCCGAGCGAGCCGGCAGCGCCTGGGCCGGGCGGGCACTGGGCGCGCACAACACGGCGCAGAACCTGGCCGCGGCGCTCACCGTGCCGCTGGCCGCGCTGCTGGTCGACGCCGGCCCGGGCTACCCGGCCGCCTTCGCCGTGGGCGCAGCCGCCGCGCTCGTCGCCGTGCCCGTCGTGCCCGGGCGTGCGGTCGAGGCCCCGCCCCCGCCGGCGCAGCCACCCGTGGCCGCGGCCGCGGGCACCCCGTGACGGCCCGGCGGCCCTGGCCGGCCCGGGCGGTGGCCCTGCTGGCCTGCCCGGTGTGCGGGCAGCCGCTCGCGGCCCTGCCCGGGGACGCCGGCCTGCGCTGCCCGGCCGGCCACGCCTTCGACCGCGCCCGCCAGGGCCACGTCACGCTGCTGCCGCCGGGGCACACGCCGCCGTCCGGTGACACCGCCGCGATGGTGGCCGACCGGGCCGAGGTGCTCTCCGCCGGCACCTACGCCGGGCTGACCCGGGTGCTCACCGACGCGGTCGCCGCCGGCGAGGGGCCCGTGGACGGCGTCCTGGACCTCGGCGGCGGCACGGGCCACCACCTGGCCGGCGTGCTCGACCGGCTGCCCGGCGCGGTCGGCCTGGTGCTCGACGCGTCGCGCTACGCGGCGCGGCGGGCGGCCGGGGCCTCGCCGCGCGTGCTCGCCGTCGTCGCGGACACCTGGGCCCGGCTGCCGGTCCGCGACGCCGCCGTCGACCGGGTGACGGTCGTCTTCGCGCCGCGCAACGGGCCCGAGACCGCGCGGGTGCTGCGTCCCGGCGGCCGGCTGGTCGTGGCCACGCCGGCGCCGGACCACCTGGCCGAGCTGGTCGGCCCACTGGGCCTGCTGCGGGTGGACCCGGACAAGGCCGCGCGGTTGTCGGCGGCGCTCGAGCCGCACCTGGCACCGGCCGGCGGGGTGCAGCACCGGGAGGAGCTGGTGCTCGACCGGCGCGCCGTCACCACGGTGGTGGGGATGGGGCCGCACGCCCGGCACCTCGCGCCGGAGCAGCTGGCCGCGGCGGTGGCCCGGCTGCCGGCGCAGGTGCGGGTGACCCTCGCCGTCGACGTTACCACCTGGACGGTCTGACGTCCCCGGGGCCCGTGTCCCGGACGCGCAGGAGGGGCCCGGCCGACCGGCCGGGCCCCTCCTGGAGCGGCACTCGGGTGCCCCACCGTCCCCCGAGGCGGGGTGCCCGCTCAGCGGGCGATGCGCCCGCGGTTCTTCGTCGCCGAGACGTAGATCAGCAGCACGATGATCGCTCCGATGATCGACCCGATGATCCCGGAGGTGCCGATCTCGAACCGGTGCGGCTCGAAGATCAGGCTGCCGAGCAGGTTGCCGACGAAGGAGCCGATGATGCCCAGGACGATGGTCATGCCGACGCTCATCGACTGCTTGCCGGGGACCAGCGCACGTGCGATGAAGCCGGCGATCGCACCGACGATGATCAGCACGATGATGTTCCAGAGAAGCTCCACGGTGGACCTCCTGAGGGGACTGGCCGGGGTGGCCGTGGCCCCGGGATCTCCGGGGACGGACGGGTTGGTTCCCCTCCTGACCAGCGTGGAAACGCGAAGTGATCACCCACCCGGTCGGGTGGCGCCCGTCCCGGCACGCCGGCGGGGGCGGGAGGCCCGGCGTGCCCGCCCGGTCGGGCCGGACGGGCCCGCCGGACACGGTCTAAGCTGCGGCTCGTGACGATCGCGCCCGCACCGATCGTGAGCCGGCCGAGCCCGGCTCGCGAGGTCCGGAGAGGGTCGCAGCTGTCGAACCTGCTGCGGACCACGGACCACAAGACCATCGGCCTGATGTACATGGCCACCTCGTTCGCCTACTTCGTGATCGGCGGCTTCATGGCCATGCTGATCCGAGGCGAACTGGGGCAGCCGGGGCTGCAGTTCCTCTCCCCGGAGCAGTACAACCAGCTGGTCACGATGCACGGCACGGTCATGCTGCTGATGTTCGCGACGCCGCTGTTCTTCGCGTTCTCCAACCTGATCATGCCGCTGCAGATCGGCGCGCCCGACGTCGCGTTCCCGCGGCTGAACGCGTTCTCCTTCTGGCTGTTCTTCTTCGGCAGCGCGATCGTCGTGTCGGGCTTCTTCACCCCTGGTGGGGCCGCCGACTTCGGCTGGTACGCCTACGCCCCGCTCTCCGACGTCGTGCACACCCCCGGCGTGGGCCCGAACATGTGGTTCGCGGGCCTGGCGGTCAGTGGTCTGGGCACGATCCTCGGCGCGGTCAACTTCATCACCACCATCGCGTGCCTCCGGGCGCCGGGCATGACCCTGTTCCGGATGCCGATCTTCACCTGGAACACGCTGGTCACCAGCCTGCTGGTGCTCTTCGCGTTCCCGATCCTCACCGCGGCGATCATGGCCATGCTGGCCGACCGCAACCTCGGGGCCCTCGTCTACTCCGACGAGAACGGCGGCCCGATGCTGTGGCAGCACCTCTTCTGGTTCTTCGGCCACCCCGAGGTCTACATCATCGCGCTGCCGTTCTTCGGCATCATCACCGAGATCATCCCGGTGTTCAGCCGCAAGCCGCTGTTCGGCTACAAGGGCATGGTCGCCGCGACCCTGCTCATCGGTGGCCTCTCGGTGACGGTGTGGGCGCACCACATGTTCGCCACCGGCGCGATCCTGCTGCCGTTCTTCTCGTTCCTGACCTACCTCATCGCCGTGCCGACCGGGATCAAGTTCTTCAACTGGATCGGCAGCATGTGGCGCGGGCAGCTCACCTTCGAGACGCCGATGCTGTTCTCGATCGGCTTCCTGGTGACCTTCCTCCTCGGCGGGCTGACGGGCGTGCTGCTGGGCAGCCCGCCGCTGGACTGGCACGTCAACGACAGCTACTTCGTCGTCGCCCACTTCCACTACGTCGTCTTCGGCACCGTGGTGTTCGCCGCCTACGCCGGCATCTACTTCTGGTTCCCGAAGATGGCCGGCCGGATGATGGACGAGCGGCTGGGCAAGCTGCACTTCTGGCTGACGTTCATCGGCTTCCACGCCACGTTCCTGGTGCAGCACTGGCTGGGTACCCAGGGCATGCCGCGCCGCTACGTCGACTACCTGCCCGAGGACGGCTTCACGACGCTGCACGTGATCTCGACGATCGGGTCGTTCATCCTCGGCGCCTCGACCATCCCGTTCCTCTACAACGTGGCGAAGTCGTGGAAGTACGGCCGGCTCGCGCTGCGCGACGACCCCTGGGGGCACGGCAACTCGCTGGAGTGGGCCACCTCGTCCCCGCCGCCGCGGCACAACTTCACCGAGATCCCGCGGATCCGGTCGGAGCGTCCGGCCTTCGAGGCGCACTACCCGCACCTCATCGAGCGGTTGCACCGCGAAGCGCACGTCGGCAAGCGGCACGAGCCCTACGCCGGCGCCAGCGAGCTGGTCAGCGGCACCGGGCCCCGGCAGGGCCCGAACGACCCCGACCCCTTCTGACGAAGGACCTCCCTGCCCCCCCACCGCTCGTTCCTCGCGGCGGGGCCCCTGCAGGGAGGCCACCAGGGAGGCCGTTCCAGCACGTCACCACCGACGCCCCGTCGGCTCCGGCCGGCGGGGCGTCGGCGTCTGCGCGGCCGGCCGACCGGGCGGGGGAGCGGCCCGGGGGGTGCGGCACGATGGCGGCCGTGCCGCTCGACCCCGCTCCCCGCCTCCCTGCGGACACCGTCGCCGGCGGCCCGCGCGCGCTCCTGACCGTCACGGGTGTCGACCGGCCCGGCGTGACGGCCCGCCTCTTCGGGGCGCTGGCCGAGGGCGCCGACGGCCTCCCGCCGGTCGAGGTGGTCGACGTCGAGCAGGTCGTCGTGCACGGCCACCTGGTGCTCGGCGTCGTCCTGGCTGCCCTGCCCGTCGACGGGCCGGTCGACGAGGCCGTCTTCCTCTCCGGGCTGGCCCGGCTCGGTGCCGGGGTCGCCGAGGCCACAGGGGTCCGGGTGGAGGTCGAGTCGGCCTCCGACCGCGGCCCGGACGGCGCCCGCCCCGGCCGGCCCCACCACGTCATCCTGCTCGGTCGCCCGGTGCCGCCCGGGGCGGTCGCGGGAGCCGCCACGGCCATCGCGGGGGTCGGCGGCAACATCGACGCCATCCGCCGGCTGTCGGACTACCCCGTCACCAGCCTGGAGCTGACCGTCTCCGGCGCCGCGGCCACCGCGCTGCGCACCGCACTGGCCGCCGTCGCCGCCGCGAGCGGTGCCGACATCGCCGTCGAGCAGGCGGGGCTCACCCGGCGCAGCAAGCGGCTGATCGTCCTCGACGTCGACTCGACCCTCGTCCGCGGCGAGGTCATCGACGAGCTCGCCGCCCGGGCCGGCCGCGCCGCCGAGGTCGCCCGCATCACCGCCGCCGCGATGAACGGCGAGCTCGACTTCGCCGAGTCGCTGCGCGCCCGCGTCGGGACCCTGACCGGGCTGCCGGTGGAGGTGCTCGACGAGGTCCGGGAGCACCTGGAGCTCACCCCGGGGGCCCGCACGCTCATCCGGACGCTGCAGCGGCTCGGCTTCCGCTGCGGCATCGTGAGCGGCGGCTTCAGCCAGATCACCGACCCGCTCGCGGCCTCGCTCGGCCTGGACTTCGCGGCGGCCAACACCCTCGAGGTGGCCGACGGCCGGCTCACCGGCGGGCTCGTGGGCGAGATCGTCGACCGGGCCGGCAAGGCGCGGGCACTGGCCCGCTTCGCCGCCGAGCACGGCATCCCGCTCGACCAGACGGTGGCCGTCGGCGACGGCGCCAACGACCTCGACATGCTCAACGCCGCCGGCCTGGGCATCGCCTTCAACGCCAAGCCGGTGGTGCGCGAGCAGGCCCACGCCGCGCTCAACCAGCCCTACCTCGACGCCGTCCTGCAGGTCCTCGGCTTCACCCGCGACGAGGTCCTCGACGCGATGTGATGCTGCGTCATCTGTCGGCCTACCGGCCTCCACCGCGGCAGGTGCCCGGAAGGACCTCGGTGCCCGCCACGCCTCGCACGCTCAGGCGGAGGGCCCTGCACCGGGGCCGATCGACGCGCTGAGCCCCGCTACGACGTCCCGTCGCAGGCGGCCGAGGGGCCTGTGCAGCGCTAGGCCCTGTTTGAAAGGTCGCGCAGCCAGATGTCGATGTCGCTGATCTGGACGGTGGCCTCGTAGCGGACGGCGAGCTTGTCGTAGCGGGTGGCGAAGCCGCGGTGCTGTTTGTGCAGGTTGATGCCGCATTCGACGGCATGCCGCTGCCGGTAGCGGGCCGGGTCGAACGTCGGCGGTCGACCGCCGACGGAGCCCTTCTTGCGCCGGTTGGCCTGCTGGTCGGCCTTGACCGGGATGGTCGCCAGGATGCCGCGGCGGCGCAGATAGGCGCGGTTGGCCCGGCTGGAGTAGGCCTTGTCGGCCAGCACCCGATCCGGTCGGGTGCGCGGGCGACCCGGACCGGTGCGGTGTGGCACCCGGATCCGCTCGAGCACGGTGGTGAACTGCGGGCTGTCGGCCGCCTGCCCGGGGGTGAGCGCGGTGGCCAGCGTCTTGCGGCCGGCCTCGACGGCCAGGTGCACCTTCGTCGACAAGCCACCGCGGGAGCGGCCCAGCGTGTGATCGGGCGGCTCCCCGGCCGGCGGAGTGCGCTGGGCTTCGGGATGGCGGCGGGCGCCGGCGGCGTGCTGATGCGCCCGGTTGACCGTGGAGTCCACCGACACCACCCACTCGATTCCTCCGGCCTCCTCGCCCAGCGCCCGTAGTCCGGTGAGGATCGCGGGCCATCGGCCGGCCAGCTGCCAGGCGCGGAACAGGCCGTAGATGCTCTGCCAGGTGCCGTAGCGCTCGGGCACGTCCCGCCAGGGACAGCCGGTCCGGGTGCGGAAGCGGATGCCGTCGACGAGCTGGCGCAGGGTCCATTTCCGGGGTCTGCCGGGCTTCCTGCCGACCGGGAGCAGCGACTCCAGCAGCACGGCGAGGATCGCCCACTGCTCGTCGGTCAGGTCATGGCGGGCACCGGCGGGTAGGGTGCCGTCCACGAGGTCTCCGTGGTGAGGGTCTTCTTGGTCGTTGATCCCTCTACCGGAGACCTCGCCTTTTCTCCGGCACCGACACGCCGCCCCCGGCCCCCGAGCGACTTCCCAAACAGGGCCTAACGGCTCGTCGGGACGCTGCCCTCGAGCTCGACGCCGGCGGTGCGCAGCTGCTCCAGGGCCGCCTCGGTCGAGGCCTGGGCGACGCCGGCGGTCAGGTGCAGCAGCACCCGGGTCGCGAAGCCCTCGCCGACGGCGTCGAGCGCGGTGGCCCGCACGCAGTGGTCGGTGGCGATCCCGACGACGTCGACGGCGTCCACGCCGCGCTCCCGCAGCCACTCGGCCAAGAGCACCCCGTCCGCGCGGCCCTCGAAGCCGGAGTAGGCCGCCGCGTACTCGCCCTTGTCGAAGACGGCCTCCAGCGGCTCCCGCTCCAGCGCGGGGTGCAGCTCCACCCCGCCGGTGCCGACGACGCAGTGCGCCGGCCAGGTCTCGAGGAAGTCCGGCTGCTCGGCGAAGTGGCCGCCGGGGTCGACGTGGTGGTCCCGGGTGGCGACGACGTGCGCGTACTCGCCGGCCGCCTCGCGGGCGTGCGCGCTGATCGCCGCGGCCACCGCCGCCCCGCCGGCCACCGCGAGGCTGCCTCCCTCGCAGAAGTCGTTCTGCACGTCGACCACCACCAGCGCGCGGGTCATCGCCGCCCTCCCTCCGGGCTCACGCCGTCACCGTCTCCAGGGCCGGTTCCCCGCGCGAGAGCGCCCACGCCTCCGGCGGCAGCGCCTCCCGCACCCGCCGGTGGTGCGCCGTGGCCGCGGCCAGCGCGTCGGCCGGGGAGGCGGGGTCGACCACCCGCCCGCCGCGCACCAGCTCGACCAGCAGCGGGCGGTCGCCGTCGCGGGGCTCGACCGGGCCGCTGGCGACCACCTCGGCGGTCGCGGTCCCGTCGGCGTCGTGCCGGCGGACGGCGGTCTTGCGGCCACCGACGGAGTTCTTGCCCTCCGACCGCTTGGCCACCGGCACCCCGTCGCGCTCGACGAGCTTGTAGACCATCCCGGCGGTCGGGGCGCCCGACCCGGTCACCAGCGAGGTGCCCACGCCGTAGCCGTCGACCGGCGCGGCCATGAGCCCGGAGATCGCGAACTCGTCGAGGTCGCTGGTGACGATGACGCGCGTCCCCGTGGCACCCAGCTCGTCGAGCTGCCGGCGGGCAGCGGTGGCCAGCGTGGGCAGGTCGCCGGAGTCCAGCCGGATCGCCCCCAGCTCGGGCCCGGCCACCGCGACGGCGTTGCGGATGCCCTGGACGACGTCGTAGGTGTCCACCAGCAGCGTGGTGTCCGCGCCCAGGGCCTCGACCTGGGCGCGGAACGCGGCGGTCTCGTCGTCGTGCAGCAGCGTGAACGCGTGCGCGCTGGTGCCCGTCGTCGGCACGCCGTAGCGCCGGCCGGCCTCCAGGTTGGACGTGGCCACGAAACCGACCAGGCTGGCGGCGCGCGCCGCGGCGACGGCGGCCTGCTCGTGCGTGCGGCGCGAGCCCATCTCGATGCAGGGCCGCTCGCAGGCCGCGCCCACCATCCGGGCGGCGGCCGAGGCGATCGCGCTGTCGTGGTTGAGCACCGACAGCACCAGCGTCTCGAGCAGCACGCCCTCGGCGAAGGGCGCGCGCACGGTCAGGACCGGGGAGCCGGGGAAGAACAGCTCGCCCTCGGCGTAGCCCTCGACGTCGCCGGAGAAGCGGAAGCCGGCCAGCCAGTCGAGCAGCCGGCCGTCGGTGAGCCCCTGCGCGCGCAGGGTCTCGAGCTCGTCGTCGTCGAAGCAGAAGGCGGGGAGCTGCTCGAGCAGGCGGCCGGTGCCGGCGACGACGCCGTAGCGGCGGCCGTGCGGCAGCCGCCGCGCGAAGACCTCGAACACGCAGTCGCGGTCGGCGGTGCCGTCGGCGAGGGCGGCGGCGACCATCGTCAACTCGTACCGGTCGGTGAGGAGGGCGGGACCCGTCGGCATGGCCGGAGCCTAGGTGGGCCGTCCTAGAGTGGTGACGTGGCCGGACCCCTCGCGCCGACGCGGACACCCGAGACCACGGTCGACGAGACCGCCGACCTCGACCGGCCGTGGGTCACGGTCGTGTGGAACGACCCGGTGAACCTCATGACCTACGTGACCCACGTGCTGCGGGAGCTGTTCGGCTACGACGAGCCGACGGCCACCGAGCTGATGCTGCAGGTGCACCACGAGGGCAAGGCGATCGTGAGCTCCGGCCCGCGCGAGCGGATGGAGCACGACACCAGCCGGCTGCACGCCTACGGCCTGTGGGCCACCTACCAGCGGGACTCATGAAGCCGTTCCGGCGCAGGGGTGAGGACGTCGTCGCCCGCCTGGACCCCGCCGAGGCCGGTGTCCTCGGCCTCCTGCTCGACCAGCTCGAGCAGTTGCTGGCCGCCGACCCCGCCGACGTCGAGGGCGACCCGGTCATGGACCGGCTGCTGCCCGCCGGGCACCGCAGCGACCCGCGGCTGGCCGCCGACTACCGCGAGATGACTGAGTCGGCGCTGCGCAGCGGCAAGACCGACGACCTCGCCGCCGTCCGGGCGACGCTGGCGGCCGGGGGCGGGGAGGTGCGCCTGGACCGCGAGCAGGCCGGCGCCTGGCTGCGCACCACCAACGACCTGCGGCTGGCGCTGGGGGAGCGGATCGGCGTCACCGAGGAGACCGAGCCGCCCGACGACCCGGCCGGCGAGGAGGGCCAGCAGCTGGCCGTCTACTACTGGCTCACCGCGCTGCAGGGGTCGCTCGTCGACGCGGTCGCCGCCGGTCGCCCCGGCCGAAGGTGAGCACCACCAGCACCGCGAGCAGCAGGTCGAGGACGAAGAACACCGACACCAGGCTGGGCATCTCCAGGTCGCGCACCAGCGCCCCGACGGCGGAGACGAGCACCACCGCGGACAGGACCAGCACCAGCAGCAGGGTGAGCCCGCGGACTGCGACGAGCAGGACCAGCGAGACGCGGTCGGCGGTGACGTCGCTGCTGTAGTGGCCGGCGCGCCGGGTCAGGCCCCGCAGACCGAGCCACAGCGACGGCAGGGCGAACAGGGCCACGCCGAGGACCATGAGCAGCTCGAGCACCACGGTCCCGCACCGTATCCGGTCGGTGACCTGCCGCTGATCAGGCCGGGTGCCGACCGTCGTCCCGGCCGCTGCGGGGCGGCGCCTAGACTGGTGCCGTGCTGCGCATCGACCGCGCGACCTACGACGCCATCGTGGCCCACGCCCGGGAGGACCACCCGGACGAGGCCTGTGGCGTCGTCGCCGGTCCCGAGGGCAGCGACCGTCCCGAGCGGTTCATCCCGATGCTCAACGCCGCGCGGTCGCCGACGTTCTACGAGTTCGACTCGGCCGACCTGCTGAAGCTGTACCGGGAGATGGACGACCGCGACGAGGAACCGGTCGTCGTCTACCACTCGCACACCGCGACCGAGGCGTACCCGTCGCGGACCGACGTCAGCTACGCGTCGGAGCCGAACGCGCACTACGTCCTCGTCTCCACCCGGCACCACGGCGGGCAGACCGGGCTGGCCGGTGACGAGGTCGAGTTCCGCAGCTTCCGCATCGTCGACGGCCAGGTGACCGAGGAGGACGTCGAGGTCGTCGAGTCCTACCTGTTCGGCCACTCGCCGACGACCGTCGTCTACGACTGAGCTAGGACCCTCCTGCCCCTCACCGCTCGCAGGCTCGCGGTGGGCCCTGCAGGAGGGCCGCCGGGGCCACTGCGGAATGCCCGGCCCAGAGCGGGCGTTGCCCGCACCGACACGCGCTTCCCGAGCACTCCCGCACGTCCCCACCCTCCCGAGGAGAACCGCACACCATGGCCATCGAGGTCCGGATCCCGACCATCCTGCGCACCCACACCGGCGGCAACAAGACCGTCGAGGGCAGCGGGGACACCCTGGCCGCGCTCGTCGACGACCTCGACGCCCAGCACCCGGGCCTCAAGGGCCGGCTGGTGACCGAGGAGGGCAAGCTGCACCGCTTCGTCAACGTCTACGTCAACGACGAGGACGTGCGCTTCACCGGGGCGCTCGACACCCAGGTCAAGGACGGCGACTCGGTGACGATCCTCCCGGCGGTCGCCGGCGGCTGCTGACGCCTCCCTCGTCGTCCTCCCGCCCCGTCTCCCGGAAGAGCACCCGATGGCCCGCTTCGCCTCCCTCGTCGACTCCCTCGGTGGCACCCCGCTCGTGGGGCTGCCGTCCCTGTCGCCGACCTCCGACGTGCGGCTGTGGGCCAAGCTGGAGGACCACAACCCCACCGGCTCGATCAAGGACCGGGCCGCCATCTCGATGATCGAGGCGGCGGAGAAGGAGGGGACGCTGCAGCCCGGCGCCACCATCCTGGAGCCGACCAGCGGCAACACCGGCATCTCGCTGGCGATGGTGGCCCGGCAGCGCGGCTACCGCCTGATCTGCGTCATGCCGGAGAACACCTCGGTGGAGCGCCGCCAGCTGCTGGAGATGTACGGCGCGCAGATCATCAGCTCGCCGGCCGCCGGCGGCTCCAACCAGGCCGTCGCGATGGCCAAGGAGCTGGCCGCCGAGCACGACGACTGGGTGATGCTCTACCAGTACGGCAACCCGGCCAACGCCGACGCGCACTACACCGGCACCGGCCCGGAGATCCTCGCCGACCTGCCCTCGATCACCCACTTCGTCGCCGGGCTGGGCACCACCGGCACGCTCATGGGCTGCTCGCGCTACTTCCGCGAGCACAAGCCCGGCGTCCAGGTGATCGCCGCCGAGCCGCGCTACGGCGAGCTGGTCTACGGCCTGCGCAACATCGACGAGGGGTTCATCCCCGAGCTCTACGACGCCGAGCTGCTCGACTCGCGGTTCTCCGTCGGCCCCGAGGACGCCATCCACCGCACCCGGCAGCTGGTCGAGCGCGAGGGCATCTTCGCCGGCATCTCGACCGGGGCGATCCTGCACGCGGCGCTCGGCATCGCCGACAAGGAGGTCGCGGCGGGCCGCAGGGCCGACATCGTGTTCATCGTCTGCGACGGCGGCTGGAAGTACCTCTCCACCGGCGCCTACGCCGGCACCCTCGACGAGGCCACCGCGGCGCTCGAGGGCCAGCTCTGGGCGTGATGACGGGCGAAGGACCCGCCCACTCGCCGGCTCGCGGCGGGGCCCTGCAGGAGGACCGTTCCGGGAACCTCGCGCTGCCCGCCCGCGGGCTGCTGTTCGACCACGACGGCGTCCTCGTCGACTCCGACGTCGCGGTCACGGCCTCCTGGTCGCGGTGGGCCACCGAGCAGGGGCTCGACCCCGCCGGCGTGCCGGCGGTGGTGCACGGACGCCGGTCGGCCGACACCGTCGCCGACCTCGTGCCCGGGACGCGGCAGGCACGGGCGACCGCGCTCATCGACCGCTACGAGCTCGAGGACGCCGAGACGGTGCCCACCGTCGCCGGCGCTGCGAGCTGCTGGCCACCCTGCCCCCGCGGGTGTGGGCCGTCGTCACCTCCGGCACGCCGGACCTGGCGACCGCGCGGCTGACCGCCGCCGGTCTGCTGCCCGAGGCGGTGGTCGCCGGGCCCGACGTGGCCGGCGGCACGCCCGACCCGGAGTGCTACCGCCTCGGCGCGCGGGTACTGCGCCTGTGCCCCGAGGAGACCGTCGTGCTCGAGGACAGTCCGGCCGGTGTGGCCGCCGGGCGCGCGGCCGGCGCCCGGGTCGTCGGGATCGGCGAGCGGGCCCTCCCGGCCGGCGCGGACGTCGTCGTGCGCGACCTCACCGGGCTGCGCTGGGCCGACGGGGTCCTGCGGGTGGCGGCCGGGGCCGTGCTGCAGCTCACCTGAGCCCGGTGGTTAGCCTGGCGCCCGCCATGGGGAGCGAGCGCGGACACGGCCGGCAGGGGTGCGCGGCGTGCGGCTGACCGTCGTCGGGTGCTCCGGCAGCGGCCCCGGCCCGACCTCCGCGGCGTCCTGCTACCTGGTGGAGGAGGACGGCTTCCGGCTGCTGCTCGACCTCGGCAGCGGGGCCTTTGGCACCCTGCAGGCGCTGGTCGACCCCGACGCCATCGACGCGGTCTACCTCTCCCACCTGCACGCCGACCACTGCCTCGACGTCGCCCCGCTGGTCGTCTGGCACCGCTACTCGGGGCGCTCCTCGCGGCGCCGGGTGCCGCTGATCGCGCCCGCGGGCGCCGACCGGCGACTGGCCGCCGCCTACGACGCCGGCGGTGCTCCGCTGACCGACGTCTTCGACTTCGCGGTCACCCCGGTCTCGGCCCGGCTCGGGCCCTTCACCGTGCAGACCGCCCGCACCGCGCACCCCATCGAGTGCCACGCCATCCGGCTAACCGCGCACGGCAGGTCGCTGGTCTACACCGGCGACACCGGACCGAGCCAGGCCGTCGTCGACCTGGCGTCCGGAGCCGACGTGCTGCTCGCCGAGGCCGCCCACCCCGAGCGCGAGGGCCTGCCGGCCGACCTGCACCTCACCGGGCGGCAGGCCGGCCAGGTCGCTGCCGCCGCCCGGGTGCGACGCCTGCTGGTCACGCACGTGCCCGCCTGGGTGGACCCACTGGCGCAGCTGGCCGCCGCCCGGGCGGTGTTCCCCGCCGCCGAGCTGGTGCGCCCCGGCGCGACCTACGAGGTCTGAACGCGACGCGCCACGATCAGGCGCGCCACGATCAGGCGCGCCGCGATCAGGGGCGCCACGATCAGGGAACCTGATCGTGGCGCGTCCTCCCTCACCGTGCACCGTGAGGGAGGACGCGCCGCGGTGCGGGAGGACGTCGTCCGGACGGCCCCGGGTCAGCCCCGCGGGGCCGCCGTCCCGGGGAGACGGCGCGCCAGGCGGACCATGGGGACCGGCTCGTCGCCGGCTCGCCGGGGGTGCGGGACGACGTCGACCCGGCGGTACCCCGCCCGCTGCGCCGTCCGCAGCGAGGCCGTGTTGCCCGGCTCGACGAAGAGCTCCAGTCGGTCGAGGCCCGGGAGGGTGGCGGCGAACGCCGTGACGGCGCGCAGCGCGCGGGTGGCCACGCCCCGCCGGCGGGCGCACGGCGCGACGAGGTACCCGACCGTCCCCACACCCTCGGCCCAGCGGTCGAGCCACAGGCCGACCTGCCCGACGGCGCGGTCGGTGGCTCCCTCGGCGACCGCGAACGAGAAACCCGCGCCCTCGGCCCACCGCCGGTGCTGGCGCGCGATCCACGCGCGGGCGGCAGGCTCGTCCGCCCCCTCGGGCAGCGTGCTGACCGCCGCCACACGGGGGTCGCCGGCCAGGTCGAGCACCGTGTCGACGTCGTCGTCGCGGAAGGCGCGCAGCCGGACGCCGTCCTGCTCCGGCGGGACCGCGGGCCACGCGGGGAGCCGGGGCCGCATCACCCGGCGGACCGTATCCCGGGTCGGACCGCTTGCCGTGGCCGGACGAGCCGGGCACGGTGGGCCGGTGGCCGACGACGAACGGGACGGCGTCCGGCTGAGCAGCCTCGACGCCCCGCTGGGCGACGGGCTCGGGGTGACCAAGGGCGACCTGGTCGACCACCTCGACGCCTTCGCCTCCCGCCTGGTGCCGCAGCTCGCCGGCCGGCCGCTGTCGGTGAAGCGGGTGCGCCCCGGCCAGGAGCCGTTCATGCAGCGCAACGTGCCCAAGGGCGCGCCGGACTGGGTGCCGACCGTCCCCGTCTGGTCGTTCGGCGCGCACCGCGAGGTGCACCAGGTGCTCTGCGACGACCGGCGCACCCTGCTGTGGCTGGCCAACCAGCGGGCGGTCGAGTTCCACGTCCCCTTCTTCGTCGCCGGCGCGGAGACCGAGCCGACCGGCATCGTGCTCGACCTCGACCCGCCGGAGGGCGCCGACTTCGACGTCGTCGTCCGGGCCGCGGAGCTCGTGCGGCGGGCCCTCGCCGGTGCCGGGCTCGCCGGCGCGGTGAAGACCAGCGGGTCCAAGGGCGTGCACGTCGTCGTCCCGGTGCGCAGGGTCGGGCCCGAGGACGCCGCCGCCGCGACCCGCGCCCTGGCCGCCCGAGCCGCCGCGCTCGACCCCGACCTGGCCACCACCGCCTACATCCGCGAGGACCGGCACGGCCGGGTCTTCCTCGACTCGACCCGCTCGGGCTCCTCGACGATCGTGGTCGCCTACAGCCCCCGCATCCGCCCGGGCCTGCCGGTGTCGGCGCCGGTCGCGTGGGAGGACCTGCCGTCCGTGCGGCCCGGGGACGTCACCGTGCGGACGGCGCCGGAGCGGCTGGGGGACGGCGACCCGTGGACGGCGCTGCTGCCCGACCCGCAGGTGCTGCCCGCCGACCTGGTCGCCGAGGGCCACACCATCCCGGTCGCGCGGGTGGCCGCCATGCACGAGGGCAAGCGGCGGGCGCGGGCGAAGCGGGTCGCCGAGGGCTGAGCGCCGACGATCCGGCTGCCGTCGTCCACAGCGGGGCCGTCCGTCCACCACCGGCTGTGCGCAGGCGCGTCCTGTCGGTGCCGAACCGCAGGCTCGCGGCCATGAGCACCGACCCGCAGACCACCGCCTGGCTCGACCAGGAGGACGCCCACCTCGCCGCGGTCATCCGCCGCGCCCGCTTCGCCGTCCAGTACGTCGGCCCCGGTGAGGGTCCGGGCGAACCCGCCTTCGGCTACACGATCGGCCTGTTCGGCCTCGGCCACCCCGAGCTGGTCGTCGTCGGCCGGCACGCGCACGCCACACATGCGCTGCTCGACGCGGTGGCGGCGGAGGTGGTGGCCGGCCGGTCGCTCGTGCCCGGGGAACTGCTCGACGCGGCCGGGGAGCAGCTGGTCGTGGAGGAGTGCCCCAACCCGGGCGCGGTGCTGCTCGGCGCCAACCGCTGGTATCAGCGGCCGGCCGAGTACTCGGTGCCCGCCCAGCAGCTGGCCTGGGCCTCACCGGCCGGCTGCTTCCCCTGGGACGCCGGCTGGGACGGCGGCCCGCACGGGCAGCCCCGGCCGGGCACCTGGACGGCCTGAGCCGGCCGGCCGCGGAGGGGGTCGTCGCCGGCCGCGGCAGCCGCCATCATGTCCGGACGTCACGGGGAGCCGGGACCGCCCGGCCGGTGGGAGGTGCAGGTGCGCGAGCGAGCCGATCGACCGTCCGGGGCGGTGCGCGCCCGGGCCCGGGTGCTGCTGACCGGGGAGGACCACGCGGTCACCACCCTGGAGCTGTTCTTCGACCTGGTCTTCGTCTTCGCGATCACGCAGGTGACGGCCCTCATGGCCGAGGACATCGGCTGGCGCAGCGCCCTGCGCGGCCTGGTGGTCCTCGCGCTGCTGTGGTGGGCGTGGAGCAGCTACGCCTGGCTGGGCAACCAGGCCCGGGCCGACGAGGGCGTGGTGCGCACGGCGGTGATCGTCGCGATGGGGGCGCTGTTCCTCGTCGCCCTGTCCATCCCGGAGGCGTGGGCCGACGAGGGCGGTGGGCTCAGCGCGCCGCTGCTCCTCGCCGCGTGCATCACGGTCGTGCGGCTGGGGCACCTGGCCGTCTACCTCGTCGCGGCCGGGGAGGACGCCGGCCTGCGCCGCCAGCTGCGCCGGACGGCGGGACCGGTGGTCGTCGCCGGGGCGCTGCTCGTGGCCGGTGCCCTCCTCGGAGGGACGGCGCAGACGCTGCTGTGGTTGCTGGCTCTCGCGGTCGACTACACCGGCATCTACGTCTCGGGTGCCGACTGGCGACTGCCCGCGCCGCGGCACTTCGCCGAGCGGTACGGACTGATCGTCATCATCGCGATCGGTGAGTCGCTGATCGCCGTCGGCGTCGGGGTGACCGACCTGCCGCTCACCCTGCCGATCGTGGTCGTCGGGCTGCTCGGGCTGACGGTCAGCGTGTGCCTGTGGTGGTCCTACTTCGACGTCGTCGCGCCGGTGGCCGAGCGGGTGCTGGCCGGCAAGCAGGGCAGCGACCGGATCCGGCTGGCCCGCGACTCCTACACCTACCTGCACTTCCCAATGATCGCCGGGATCATCTTCACCGCCCTGGGGCTGAAGAAGGTGGCCGAGTACGTCGGCGACACCGGGCACCACGCGCTCACCGACCCCCTCACGGGCACCGGGCTGTGGGCCCTGTGCGCCGGGGTCGCGGTCTACCTGCTCGCGCACCTGGGGTTCCGGCTGCGCAACGTCGGCTCGGTGAACCGGCCGCGCGCGGTCGTCGCCGTGCTGCTCCTCGCGGCCCCGCTCGCCCTGCGGCACGCACCGGCGCTGGTCTCGCTCGCCGTCCTGGCCGCCGTCCTGGTGACGATGCTGGGCTACGAGGTCGTGCGCTACGCCGACGCCCGGGCCCGCGTGCGGCAGGAGGTGGCGCACGAGCACGGGTGAGCCGGCCGGCGCTCAGCCGGCGGACACCTCCCGCCGGTCCTCCGACCAGAGGGTGTGGAACGTGCCCTCGCGGTCGACCCGCCGGTAGGTGTGCGCCCCGAACAGGTCGCGCAGGCCCTGGATGAGGGCGGCCGGCAGCCGCTCGGCGCGCAGGCCGTCGTAGTAGGCGAGCGCGCTGGCGAAGCCGGGCGCCGGGATGCCGGCGCGGGCCGCCTCGACCACCACCGTGCGCCAGCCCTCCTGGCACTCGGCGACGGCGTCGCGGAAGTAGGGGTGCACCAGCAGCGTGGCCAGGTCCGGCTCGTCGGTGTAGGCCTGCCGGATCCGGTCGAGGAAGCGGGCGCGGATGATGCAGCCGCCCCGCCAGATGGTGGCCAGCGCGGCGCGGTCGACGTCCCAGCCGTGGGTCTGCGCGCCCGCGGCGATCTGGTCGAAGCCCTGCGCGTAGGCCACCACCTTCGACGCGTACAGCGCCTGCCGCACCGCCTCGACGAAGCCGTCCCGGTCGGCCACCGGCTCCGGCACCGACGACGGGCCGGGCAGCACCTCCCGGGCGGGGCCCCGCTGCTCGGCGTGCCCGGACAGCGCGCGGGCGAACACCGCCTCGGCGATGCCGCTGACCGGCACCCCGAGGTCCAGCGCGGACTGCACGGTCCAGCGACCGGTGCCCTTCTGCTCGGCCTCGTCGAGCACGACGTCGACGAAGGGCCGGCCGGTGTCGGCGTCGACGTGCCGCAGCACCTCGGCGGTGATCTCGATCAGGTAGGAGTCGAGGTCGCCCTCGTTCCAGCCGGCGAACACCTCCCCGATCTCGGCGGGGGACAGGCCCACCCGGGCGCGCAGCAGGTCGTAGGCCTCGGCAATGAGCTGCATGTCGGCGTACTCGATGCCGTTGTGCACCATCTTCACGAAGTGACCGGCGCCGTCCCCGCCGACGTGCGTGCAGCACGGCGTGCCGTCCACGACGGCCGCGATGCTCTCCAGCAGCGGGCCGACCAGCCGGTAGGCCTCGGCGGAGCCGCCGGGCATGATGCTCGGGCCGAGCAGCGCCCCCTCCTCGCCGCCGCTGATGCCCGAGCCGACGAAGTGCACACCCTTCTCGGACAGCTCCGCGGTCCGCCGGATGGTGTCGGTGTAGCGCGCGTTGCCGCCGTCGACGAGGACGTCGCCCTCCTCGAGCAGGTCCATCAGGTCCTTGACGACGGCGTCGGTCGAGGCCCCGGCCTGGACCATGACGATGATCCGGCGCGGCCGCCGCAGGGTGGTGACGAACTCCTGGATCGAGCCGGTCGCGACGAACTCGCCCTCGTCGCCGTGCGCCGCGAGCAGCGCGTCGGTGCGCGCCCGCGTGCGGTTGTGGACGACGACCCGGCAGCCGTGACGCGCCAGGTTGCGGGCGAGGTTGGCACCCATCGTGGCCAGGCCGGTGACGCCGATCTCTTCGCTCATGCTCCAGCATCGTGCCGCACCCGACGCGGGGCCCGCGACGCCACGGGTTCGCGGGCCTCCGGCTCGCCGGGCGCGGGGCTCCTCGCGCGGGCGGGCGACGTCCCCACCCGGACGGTGTACCCGCAGGTCACCGCGGTCCTAGGCTCAGCGGTGTGATCGCGCCCCCGGAAGAGGTCGTCCGTCGGGCTGCGCTCACGCTGCTGCGCGAGGAGCGCCTGGACACCACCGTCCTGGCCGCGGAGCTCGGCATCTCCCGCGTGACGCTGTTCCGCCGCGTCGGCAACCGCGACGCCATCCTCGGCGAGGCGCTGTGGTGGCTCGCCGAGCGCACGCTCCACCAGGCGGCCGAGAACCACGACGTACGGTCGCGGGCCGACGGCGACCCCGACCGGCTGCGGAGCCTGGTGGTCATCGAGGACTTCCGCGCGGTGCTCGGGACGGCGCCGGCGCTGCGCCGCTTCATCGACGACGAGCCGGCCACCGCGCTGCGCATCCTCACCGACCCGCGCGGCCGGGTGCAGCCGCGGATGGTCGAGGCCTACACCGCCCTGTTCGAGCGCGACGTCGAGGCGCGCGGCCTGACGTCGGAGGTGCCGCTGCCGCTGCTGTCCTACGCGGTCGTGCGGCTGGGGGAGTCGTTCCTCTACTCCGACGTGATGGTCTCGCGCGAGCCCGACCTCGGGGCCGCGGCGACGGTCTGCGACGCGCTGGTCACCGGCGTCCTCGGGCTGCGGGCCGCCTGAGCCCCGCGGACCCGGGCCTCCCGCCGGCCCGAGCCCCTGTCGAGCGCCGGCCGGCTCAGCCCAGGCCGAGGTCGCGGCGCAGCTTGGCGACGTGCCCGGTGGCCTTGACGTTGTAGGCGGCGCGCTCGATGCGGCCCTCGGCGTCGATCACGAAGGTCGACCGGATGACGCCCTGCACCTCCTTGCCGTACAGCTTCTTGGTGCCGTACGCGCCGTAGGCGGCCAGGACCCGCTTGTCGGGGTCGGAGACGAGGGTGATGCCCAGGCCCTCCTGCTCGCGGAAGCGCTGCAGCTTCTCCGGCGGGTCGGGGGAGATGCCGATGATGTCCAGGCCCGCCTCGGCCAGTTCGCCGGCCGCGGCGGTGAAGTCGACCGCCTGCGTCGTGCAGCCCGGGGTCAGCGCGGCGGGGTAGCAGTAGACGATCACCCGGCGGCCGCGGTGGTCGGCGAGCGAGACCGGGGTGCCGTCGGCGTCGGGCAGGGTGAAGTCCGGAGCCGGGTCACCGGGAGCGAGCCGGACGGGGGTGGGCGCGGTCTCGGTCATGCCCGGCATCCTGCCGTGCCCCGGGGAGGGGACGGCAGCGGGGCCGAGCGGCGCACTACCCGGCGAGGAAGGACAGCCGCACCTGCCGCTGCGGGTTGTCGCCGTTCGGGTCGACGAGGCAGATCGACTGCCAGGTGCCCAGCTGCAGCCGCCCGCCGACCACCGGCACGCTGGTGGACGGCGGCACGAACGCGGGCAGCACGTGGTCGCGGCCGTGACCGGGGCTGCCGTGCCGGTGCCGCCAGCGGTCGTCGCGGGGCAACAGCTCGTCGAGCTGGGCGAGCAGGTCCTCGTCGCTGCCTGCGCCGGTCTCGATGATCGCGACGCCGGCCGTCGCGTGCGGGACGAACACCTGCAGCAGCCCGTCGCCCTCGCCGCGCACGAACTCCGCGCACTCCGCGGTCAGGTCGACCACCGCAGGCGTCCCGCCGGTTCGCACCGTCCGCAGCTCCGATCGCATGGCCGAGATCGTGGCCGTACCGGACGACGCCCGCACGGCGGGAGGGCCGGTGCCGGCGGGCTGGGTGCCGGCGAGCCGGTGCCGGCGGGCTGGGTGTTGACGGGCTGGGTGTTGACGGGCTGGGTGCCGGCGGGCTCGGCGTCGATAGGCTCGGCGTCCGTGACCCGCCCCGACGGCCGCGCGGCCGACCAGCTCCGCCCGGTGACCATCACCCGCAACTGGCTCGACCACGCCGAGGGCTCGGTGCTGGTCGAGTTCGGCCGCACCCGGGTGCTCTGCGCGGCCAGCGTCACCGAGGGCGTGCCGCGCTGGCGCAAGGGATCGGGCCTGGGCTGGGTCACCGCCGAGTACGCGATGCTGCCCCGCGCCACGCACACCCGCAGTGACCGCGAGTCGGTCAAGGGCCGCATCGGCGGGCGCACCCACGAGATCAGCCGGCTCGTCGGCCGCTCGCTGCGCGCCGCGGTCGACCTCGCGGCGCTGGGGGAGAACAGCATCGCCATCGACTGCGACGTCCTGCAGGCCGACGGCGGCACCCGGACGGCGGCCATCACCGGCGCCTACGTCGCGCTGGCCGACGCCGTCGCCTGGCTCGGTGCCCGGAAGAAGCCGGCGAGGAAGAACGCGGTCGTGCAGTCGGTCGCGGCGGTGAGCGTCGGCGTCGTCGACGGTGAGCCGCGGCTCGACCTCGCCTACGAGGAGGACGTGCGGGCAGGCACCGACATGAACGTCGTCTGCACCGGCGAGGGCGGCTTCGTCGAGGTGCAGGGCACCGCGGAGGGCGCGGTGTTCGACCGGGCCACCCTCGACCGCCTGCTCGACCTCGCCGTCGCCGGCTGCGCGGAGCTCACCCGCGTGCAGACCGAGGCGCTGCAGCGATGACCCGCCTGCTCCTGGCCACCCGCAACGCCGGCAAGCTCGCCGAGCTGCAGCGGCTGCTGGCCAGCGCCGTCCCCGGGGTCGAGGTGGTGGGCCTGCGCGACGTCGCCGAGTACCCCGAGGCGCCCGAGACCGGGGCGACGTTCGCCGAGAACGCGCTGCTCAAGGCGCGCGAGGCGGTCCGGTGCACGGGCCTGTCCGCGGTGGCCGACGACTCGGGTATCACCGTCGACGCGCTCAACGGCATGCCCGGCGTGCTGTCGGCGCGGTGGTCGGGCCGGCACGGCGACGACCCGGCCAACACCGCGCTGCTGCTCGGCCAGCTCGCCGACGTGCCCGACGAGCGCCGCGGCGCCGCCTTCGTCTGCGCGGCCGCGCTGGTCACGCCGGACGGCGGCGAGCACGTCATCGAGCGGCAGTGGCGCGGCCAGGTGGTCCGCGAGCCCCGGGGGAGCAACGGCTTCGGCTACGACCCGGTGTTCCTGCCCGACGGCCTCGAGCTCACCGCCGCGGAGCTGCCCCCGGCGGAGAAGGACGCGCACAGCCACCGCGGCCAGGCCTTCGCCGCGCTGGTCCCGGTGGTGGCCCAGGAGCTCGGCGCCCGCTGACCCCGCGGGTCAGGACGTCGGCTCGGCCTGCGCGGTCCCGGCGCCGGCCTGCGGGCCCTGGGTCGACGACCCGGTCTGCCCGGACGTGCCCCCGCCGGTGTCGCTGCCGGAGTCCGAACCCGAGCCGCTGCCCGGGTCGGACTCGCTGCCGGAGCCCGTCTCGCTGCCGGAGTCGGTGCCGCTGTCGGTTCCGGAGTCGGAGCTGTCGCTCCGGTCGGCCGTGGTCGGTGCCGACCCGGAGGTGGAGGTCGCCGGCGTCCCGGACTCCTCGGCGTCGGACTGGTCCGCGTCGCTCCCCGGAGCCGTGGAGGTGGGGGCCTCGGTCGTCTCGTCGGCCGGTGCGGTGGTGCTGGGGGAGGACGGCGTGGTGTCGCTCGAGGACGACGCGGTGACCAGCTCGCTGAGCGTCGTCGACGACGAGGACGTCTGCGACCCGACCAGTGCGGACACCGGCTCCTTCCCGATCAGCTCGATGCCGGTGACGATCCCCATCGCGAGGACGAAGACGGCCGCGGTGTAGGCGGCCACCCGCGGCCACCCGACGCGCGCCAGCAGGGAGCGCGGAGCCGGGGCGGGGCGGCGCGGGTCCAGGTGCGCGGGCAGGACGCGGGTGGCGGTGTCGTCGCCGGCCGGCTCGGCACCCGCCGCGCCGCCGCGGCCCCCGCCGAGCTGGGTGCGCACCTTGCGCAGCCGCTCGCTGGTGCGGCTGAGCGAGGCGCTGTAGACGGCGGCCCCGGTCGTGCTCACCACGCTCACCAGGGCCGCGCCGATGACGGTGCCGGCCACGCCGAAGAAGGAGGCGAGGACCGCCGCGGACACCGCGGCGAGGGCGCCGGACAGCACCTGGGTGACGCTGAGCTGGGTCTTCGGCTTCGCGGTGGTCTCGTCGGGACGAGCGCTGGTCTCGGTGCGGGGGGAGGTCATGGGCTCCGACGGGTCGGGTCCTGAGGACCGGCGGGCGGGACGGCGCCCGGCGCAGGCACGGCGTCGTGCGGCCAGGCCGATGGACCGACCCTACGGCCGCCGGCGACCTCGTGCAGCCCCCTCGGGACCGCTACCCCGCGGTGACCTGGGAAAAGACGGCAACGTGATTTCGCTGACGTCGCGGCATGCCCGTCACGCGTGCGCCGCGCACCGAGTGGGCAGTGCACGACGGTGCGGGTGGTCGTGGACGGTGTCCGGGCACTGAGGTTCGACGACGGGACGCCGGTGCGCGCCGCCTCCGGCATCGCACCGTTCGGGGACGGGTGGCTCATCGTGCAGGACGACGCCACGTCCGCCGCCTGGCGGCGCGCCGGCTCGGCGACCCCGGTACGCGTCCTGCCGCCGGTGGAGGGGCACGACACCTTCGCCGAGGCGGCGGGGACCAAACACCTCAAGCCCGACCTCGAGGTGGCCTGCCCGGTCGAGGTGGACGGCGAGCCGGCCGTCCTGCTGCTCGGTTCGGGCTCCACGCCCCGGCGCATGCGCGGCGTGCTGGTGCGGCTCGAGGAGGGACGGCCGGTCGCACGGGCGGCGGACCTGCGTCCGCTGTACGAGCGGGTGGCCGCCGTCCTCGGCCTGCCGCTGGACCGGCTGAACCTGGAGGGCGGCAGTCGCCACGGCGGCACCGTGCGCTGGTACCAGCGCGGCAACCTGGCCGCCGGCGTCGCCTCGGCCCGCGTCGACGTGCCCCTGGAGGGGCTGGTGGGCGCCGTCCTCGGCCGGGCTGATCCCGTGGCGGTGCCGCTCGGGGAGCCACGGCGGCACGACCTGGGCGAGGTCGACGGCGTGGGCCTGGCGGTCACCGACGCGGTGGCGCTGCCCGACGGGCGCGAGCTGCTCAGCGCCGCCGCGGAGGACACGCCCGACGCCGTCGACGACGGCCCGGTGGTGGCCACCGCCCTGGCGCTGGTCGACGGCGACGACGTGCTGGCCGTCGCCCGGATCCCCGAGGTCGGCGACCGCGTGCGCAAGGTGGAGGGCCTGGCACTGCGGGAGGTCCGCGGCGCAGAAGTGCACCTGCTGGCCGTCGTGGACGACGACGACCCTGAGGTCCCGTCGGCCGAGCTCGAGCTGCGCGCCGTCCTGGACTGAGACCGCCGGACACCTGTGTGCGGGAGGCGGGAGTCGAACCCGCACGCCCGAGGGCACCAGATCCTAAGTCTGGCGTGGCTGCCGTTACACCACTCCCGCGTGGCCGGGAGTCTAGGTCGCTGCGCCCGTCCGGGTGCCCCGGTTTCCCGGGACGGGCCGGTGGGCGCCACGTCTGGCAGGCTGTCGCCGTGCCTCGCGACCCACGAGAGATCCAGCTGGAGATCGACGCCGCCCGCGAGTCGCTGGCGGCGACCCTGGACCACCTGGCCGATCGGGGCAGCCCCACGCGGCTCAAGGCCCAGGGCCAGGCCGCGGTCCAGCGCTTCCTGCAGTCGCAGGCGGGCCTGGCCACGATGGGCGCCCTCGGGCTGATCGTGACGCTGAGCGTGGTCCAGAAGGTCCGCAGCCGCCGGGCACCGAGGCGCCGGACCACCCGGCCCCGGGCGCAGACCCGCAGGCGCTGACCGCCGAGGTGCGCACGCCGCGTCGCGACCCGGTCGGTCCCGGTCAGGAGTCGGTCTGGGACTACCCGCGCCCGCCGTCGGCCGAGGTGACCGCCCGCCGCGTCGTCGTCGAGCTCGGCGGCCGCGTGGTGGCGCAGACCTCGCGCGCGGTGCGGGTCTGCGAGACCAGCCACCCGCCGGTCTACTACGTGCCGCGCGAGGACGTCGTCCCCGGGGTGCTGGAGCGGGCGGCCGGCTCGTCGTGGTGCGAGTGGAAGGGGGCGGCGACCTACTGGGACGTCGTCGACGGCCGCCGGCACCCCGCCGTCGGCTGGTCCTACGAGCAGCCCACCGCCGGCTACGAGCACCTGCGCGGCGCGGTGGCGTTCTACCCAGGCCGGGTCGACCGCGCACTGGTCGACGGCGAGCAGGTGCGGGCGCAGGCCGGCGGCTTCTACGGCGGCTGGATCACCGACGAGGTCGTCGGCCCGTTCAAGGGCGAGCCGGGCACCCTGGGCTGGTGATCCCCAGCCGGTCCGGCGCTGATCCTCAGCCGGTCCGGCGCACCAGGGGCAGGACCACCGTCTCGAGCACCGCGTCGGCGTAGGCGGCGTCCACCGGCTCGCGGGTGACCAGCCAGCGCTGCACGAACAGCGCGGTGCTCGCCTCGGCCGGGATCGACCCCGGCAGCCCCGGCCCCACCTCGCCGCGGGCCTGCGCCCGCAGCCAGGTCTCGTCGTAGGCCCGCCGCCAGACCGCCAGCGGCCCCTCCCGGAACGCCTCGATCAGCGCCGGCTCGTACTGCATGGCCGCCAGCAGCGAGCGGGTGGCCGCGCCGACCGGGCTGGCCATCATCTCGACCATCCGGTGCACCAGCGAGCGCAGGTCACCCTCCAGCGACCCGGTGTCGGCGGCGATCGTCCAGGCCCGGTTGACCTCGGAGACGGTGTCGACGACGAGTTCCTGCTTGGTGCGCCAGCGGCGGTAGATCGTCGCCTTGCCGACACCGGCCTCCGCGGCGACGGCGTCCATCGTCAGCGCGCTGTAACCGACGTCGCCGAGCAGCCGCAGGATGGCCGCCCGGATGACGTCGTCACGGCTGGGATCCCGCGGCCGGCCCCCGCGGCCGGCGTGGGGCGGCGGGTCGGCGATGACTGCGGAGGACATGCGCGCACCCTAGGGCCTGGGAGGGCCGTGGACGGCGGTCCGCGTCGCGCGAGGAGTACCGGTCCGTCCCGGTCCCGGCGACCGCTCCGTGGGCCTGCCGCGCGCCTGCCCGGCCCGGCCGGTCGGGTCGGCCATCCTGCTGCGCGTGGTGAGCACGATCGGCGCAGCGCGGCGGCGCGAGGAGTGGGTCCTGCCCGACGTCGCGACCCGGGTCCTGCTGGCGACGGAGCAGGAGCACGTGCTGCCGGCCGTGGCCGCCGTGGCCCGCGCGGTCGGGTTGTCGGTGTTCGCCGCCCCCGGCCTGCTGGACCTGCTCGACGAGCGCGATGGTCTCGGCGTGGAGCGGTTGTTCGACCGGCTCTCCCGCGAGCTGACCGGCGCGGAGGCCGAGGCGGTGCGGGTGGCCACCGACCCCGCCGACGAGTACACAGCGCTGGCCACCGGACTGCTCACCGCCCCGACGCTGGCCGCCGAGCTGGCCCGGCGGGGGATCACCGCCGAGGTCGGGGTCCTGGCCGAGGCGGAGCTGTGGTCGGTCTACCAGCCGATCGTCGAGCTCACCGGCCGGGCCGTCGTCGGGCACGAGGCCCTGCTGCGGGGGGACTCCGACGGCCGCACGATCGACGGCGGCGACCTGTTCTTCGTCGCCGACTCCGCCGGGTGGCTGCCGCGGCTGGACCGGGTGGGCCGCGAGTGCGCCATCGCCGGAGCCGCCGGGTGGATCGGCGAGGCCGACCTGTTCGTCAACACCCACCCCACCTCCGTGCTGCGGCCCGACGCCGACCTCGCCAGCACCGCCGAGGCGCTGGAGCTGGCCGGGCTGCGGCCGCGCCAGCTCGTGCTCGAGGTGGGGGAGCGGGCCGCCGTCACCGACCGCGGGCACCTGCTGGCCGTGCTCGAGTCCTACCGGGCCCACGGCTGGCGGGTGGCCCTCGACGAGGTGGCCGCCGGGTGGTCGAGCCGCTCGCTGCTCGACGTCGTCCGGCCCGACGTCGTCAAGCTCGGGCGGGCGCTGGTGTCGGCACTGCCCGACGACGGCGCCCGGGCGGTGGTGCGCACGGTGGCCGGGCACGCCCACCGCCTCGGTGCGGTGGTGGTGGCGGAGGGGGTGGAGACCGAGCAGGCCGCCGCGGAGGTCGCCGCGCTCGGCGCCGACCTGGCCCAGGGCTGGCTGTTCGGCCGCCCGGCCGCGCCGCCGGCCCACCGGCGCGAGGACGAGGAGCTCAGTCCAGTCCCCACCCCGTGAGCACCGGCCGGGCGTGCTCGTGCCCCAGCACGCCGTAGGCGCCGGCCGGCAGCGCGAACAAAGCCCCCGCCTCGGGGTCGAGCCCCAGCCAGCGCGCGGTGAGCACCCGCAGCACGTGCCCGTGGGCCACCAGCGCGACGTCGCCGTCGTCCAGCCGCGCCCGGGCCCGCTCCAGCACCCGGTCCACCCGCCGGCCGACGTCGTCCACCGACTCCCCGGGGGACTCCCCGGGCACGACGGGGTCGCGCCACACCGACCACGGCCGGCCGAGCTCCTCGCTGATCTCGGCGGTGGTGCGCCCCTCGTAGCCGCCGTAGTCGAACTCGACGAGGTCCTCGTCGACCGCGGTGGCCGTCAGCCCGGCGAGCTCCGCGGTGCGCCGGGCCCGCTGGCGCGGGCTGACCCACACCTCGGCGAACGAGCGCCGCGCCAGGGTGGGGGCGAGCTGCCGGGCCCGCTCCTCGCCCTCGGGCAGCAGGGGCACGTCGGTCACGCTGGTGTGCTGGCCGCTGCGGCTCCACTCGGTCTGTCCGTGCCGCAGCACGACGATCTCGCCCACCGCCGCCTCCTGTCGTCCGTGTCGCCGGTCACATCGGGGGACGCCGGGAAGCATCCCCCCTGGCGTTGTGCTGCCCCGGAGAGACCCCGGGGCGCCCGGCTCCGGGCGCGCACCCGGGAGGGTCCATGACCACGGCCGCACTGACCGACACCTTCACCATCGGCGGGGACCTGCCCGTCCACCGGCTCGGCTACGGCGCCATGCAGCTGCCCGGCCCCGGCGTCTGGGGCGAGCCGGCCGACCGCGACGGCGCCCTCGCCGTCCTGCGGGCCGCCGTCGAGCAGGGCGTCGACCTCATCGACACCGCCGACTCCTACGGCCCCCTCGTCAGCGAGCAGCTCATCGCCGAGGCGCTGCACCCCTACCCGGAGGGCCTGGTCATCGCGACCAAGGCCGGCCTGACCCGCCAGGGCCCGGGCATCTGGACGCCGGTGGGCCGCCCCGCCTACCTCAAGCAGCAGGTCGAGCTGTCGCTGCGGCACCTGCGCGTGGAGCGCATCGACCTCATCCAGCTGCACCGCATCGACCCCGACGTCCCGCTGGCCGACCAGCTCGGCGCCTTCCGGGAGCTGCAGGACGAGGGCAAGGTCCGCCACATCGGCGTCTCGGAGGTGTCGGTGGCCGAGCTCGAGCAGGCTCGCCAGATCGTCGACGTCGTCAGCGTGCAGAACCTCTACAACCTGACCAACCGGCAGTCGCAGGACGTCCTCGACTACGCCACGGAGAACAGCATCGCCTTCATCCCGTGGTTCCCGATCGCCACGGGGGACTTGGCCGCGCCGGACAGCCCGGTGGCCGACATCGCCCGTGAGCTCGACGCCACCCCGGCACAGGTCGCGCTGGCGTGGCTGCTGCAGAAGTCGCCGGTGGTCCTGCCCATCCCCGGCACCAAGTCGGTCGACCACCTGACGGAGAACATGGGCGCGGCGACGCTGACCCTCTCCGACGAGGACGTCGCGCGCCTCGACGCCCTCGCCTGAGGAAGTACCCGGGGGGCGGGACTCCTCAACGCCGGCGGTCCCGGGGGACGGTCGCGTCCGGGCGGGCCGTGTCGTGCGCCGCGGGCAGGTCGTCGGGCGCCGGCCGCGGACGCGCGGCCGGCACCTCCTCCCACGGTGGGGTGAGCCACGCCGTCGCCACCGCCGGTGCCTCGGCGGCCGGGCGGGGCCGCGGTCTCGGCCGCACCGGGTCCTGCCCGGTCAGCGGCCCGTCCAGCTCCAGGTGCTCGGCCAGCCCGGTCTCGATGACCAGCCGCCGGGTCACCGCGGGGGCGCCGACCACCCGGCAGCAGCGCCCGGACGCGGCCATGGCGTCGCTGAACCCGGCCAGGGCCTGCAGCGCGCTCCGGTCGCGGAAGCGCGCCCCGGCCACGTCGACGACCACGCTGGTGGTCCCGTGGCCGGCGGCCCGCGTCAGGGCGGGGACCAGGCGGGGCAGCGTGGGACGGCCGGCGTCGCCGGTGAGGCGGACGACGACCTGGTCGGGGGCGGGGACGACGGCGACGTGGAGGTGCACGGGGACTCCGTGGAGTTCGCGGCGTCGCGGGTTCGGGCGCCGTGTTCGACGCTAACCCCGAAGCCCCGTCATCACAACGGGGAGTGGTCATCCAGTAGCGGAACGCTCCCGGAGCGCGGTGCCCGGCCCCGGGTGGACCCGTGTCGGTACCCCGGTGCGACAGGCGTCACCATGGGGGCGTGGACGCCGAGGACTTCACGCTGATCCGGGACGCGGTGCGCCGGCTGGTGCGGGAGGTGGTGGTCCCGCGCGAGGAGGAGATCGACCTCGACGACCGCATCCCCGAGGAGCTGCGCGGCGCGGCCGCCGAGATGGGGCTGTTCGGCTACGCCCTGCCCGAGGAGTACGGCGGCCTCGGCGTCGACATGCGCGAGGACGTCGAGCTGGCCTTCGAGTTCGGCTACACGACGCCGGCGTTCCGCTCGCTGTTCGGCACCAACAACGGCATCGCCGGCCAGGTGATCGCCCGGTTCGGCAGCGAGGAGCAGAAGAAGACGTACCTGCCGCGGCTGGCGGCCGGTGAGCTGATCGGCTCCTTCGCCCTCACCGAGGCCGAGGCCGGCTCCGACCCCGCCGGGTTGCGCACCAGCGCCCGCCGCGACGGCGACGGCTGGGTGATCGACGGCGCCAAGCGCTACATCACCAACGCGCCGCTGGCCGACCTGTTCGTCGTCTTCGCCCGCACCGACCCCGAGCAGCAGGGCGGGCGCGGCATCTCCAGCTTCGTCGTCGACGCGCACGCCCCCGGCGTCTCGCTGGGCGCCAAGGACAAGAAGATGGGCCAGTCGGGCGCCTGGACCTCGGAGGTGTTCTTCGACGACGTCCACGTGCCCGCGGACGCCCTGGTCGGGGAGGAGGGCCGCGGGTACGCCAAGGCGCTCACCGTCCTCTCCCGCGGCCGGCTGCACATCGCGGCGCTGTGCGTCGGCATGGCGCAGCGGGTGCTCGACGAGTCGGTGGCCTACGCCGCCTCCGCGAAGCAGGGTGGCGCGCCGATCGGCCGCTTCCAGCTGGTGCAGGCCCTCATCGCCGACGTGCACGCCGAGCTGCTGGCGGGGAAGGCGATGGTGCGCGAGGTGGCCGCCCGCTACGACTCCGGCGAGGACACCTCGATCGGCCCGTCGTCGGCCAAGCTGTTCTGCAGCGAGATGGTCGGCCGCGCGGTCGACCGGGCGGTGCAGGTACACGGCGGGCTGGGCTACCTGCGGACGACGCCGGTCGAGCGCTTCTACCGCGACGCCCGGCTCTACCGGCTCTACGAGGGCACCAGCGAGGTGCAGCGCGTGATCATCGGCAGCGGTCTGCTGCGCGCCGCCGGCATGCCGCGTGGCTGACCCCCTCCCCCCGGGGGAGCGGGCCGGACGCCGGGTCGCGGTCGGGGAGCTGGGCGAGGCGCTGCGCGCGCTGGTCGACGCCGCCGTCCGCACCGAGGTGGCCGAGGACGAGCTCGCCGACGTCGCCGCGGCCGCGCGGGAGCTCACCGCCCGGCTGCGGGCGCACGGCCGCGAACTGCACGAGGTCGCCCGGGTCGACGACCCGGACACCGGTGAGCGCTGGTACAGCCCGGTGTACGGCCCGGGCAGTCCGGTGGCGCCGCCGTTGGTGACCACCGACAGCCCGGACGGGACGGCGACCGGCCGGGTCGCCGTGGGCAAGGCGCACGAGGGCCCGCCGGGGCTCGTGCACGGCGGGGTGGTGGCCACCCTGCTCGACCACGTCCTGGCCCGCGCCGTCCGTGCCGCCGGCCGTGGCGGGCTCACCGCCACGCTGACCGTCCGGTACCGCCGTCCGGTGCGCCTCGGTGTCCCGCTGCTGCTGTCGGCCGAGATGGGGGAGAGCTCCGGCCGGCGCACCACCGCCACGGCCCGGCTGGTGGCCGAGGACGACCCGGACACCGTGCTCGCCGAGGCCGAGGGCCTGTTCGTCGCCCTGCGCCCGGAGCGGGCGGCCAGCGTGTTCGCGCACACGGACCGCCGGGTCGGCGCCTGGACGTCGTCCTCGGACGGCTGAGCAGCGCGCACGCCCGCGGGCCCGTCCGCTGGATCAGCGAGTGGGCACACGGGCGTGCTCGGGGTGGTCGGGACGTCAGGCCGCCGGGACCGGTGGCCTCGGCGCGAGGATCTCGGTGCCGTCGGGTCGCCAGGTGCGCCAGCGTCCGTCGGGTTGTCGTTCGACGCGGAAGCCGGAGTGGACCTTGCTGTGGTGCCGCTCGCACAGCAGGGCGGAGTTGTCCAGGTTGGTCTCGCCGCCGTCGAGCCAGTGCACCAGGTGGTGCACCTCGGCCCACCAGGTGGGGGCGTCGCAGCCGGTGAACACGCACCCGCCGTCGCGCAGTTCCACCGCCCGCCGCAGGTGGCGGTCGGCCAGGCGCTGCTCGCGGCCGAGGTCGATCGGTGCCCCGTCGGGACCCATCACGACCCGGGAGACGGTGGCGTCGCAGGCCAGCCAGCGGGCCCGGGCGGCGGAGATGACCGCGCCGAACCCCATCCGCCCGGCCTCCGGGCCGGTGGCCGGGTCGGCCAGGTCGTGGAGGTCGATCACGACCGCCACGTGCGGCTTGACCGTGCGCAGGGTCGGCAGGCCACCGGCGGCGAGGGCGTGGTCGGCCAACTGCACCAGGGCGTCGCCGAGCCGCTGGGCGCGGCTGCGCTCGTCCCCGGCGGGCCGGCCGGCCTGCACGAAGGACTCGACCGCCGCCTGGAACCTCTCCCCACCCACGGCATCGAGCTCCCCGCGGATGGACAGCGACCCGTCGGCGTGCTTCGACAGCGTCAGCCGCCGCCCCTCGGTGGGATCGGGTTCGGGGCCGTCGGGATCGAGGTCGGCCAGGTAGTGCCGCACCGCGCGCACGACGTCGGCGTGCGGGTGCTCGACGGCCAGCCCGGTGAGCACGGCGTCGATGACGGCCAGGTCGACCCCCTGCTCGGCGGCGGCCTGCAGGCGCTGCGGGGTCAGTGCGGTCGCGGCGATCGTCACCTGCTCGGCGGTCACCAGTCCGGCGTCGTGGGCCTCGGCCAGCGCCGGCAGGTGCTCCAGCACCCGGCCGGTGCCCACGAGTCGGGCGGCTGCGGCGGCCGAGAGCCGGCAGTGCCCCCGCAGCCACGAGGCCATGCTCTTCAGCCCGTCACGCTCGGGTGCCTGCGCCAGCTCCGCGGCACGCACCCGGCGGGCCAGCAGGGCGTCGATCCGGTTGCGCTCGGCGACCAGCGCGGCGATGTCGTCGAGGACGTCACCACTGGTCCAGCCTTCCGAACACATGTACGAATTCTACCGCTGCCAGGTTCGTCCCGCGACCTGTTTCCGCAGCTCAGCGCCCTGTCCACAGATCCGCCCGACCGCTTGACGCGCGCGCGACGCCCCTCAGCTCGACCGGCGGAACAGCTGGACCGACGCCACCGGGACCGCACCGGCGCGTAGCAGGGTCCGCAGGCTGGCGGTGTTGCCCGGGGCCACGGCCGCCACGACGGGCTCGCCCTCCGGCACCGCGTCGAGCGCCGCCGACACCAGGGCCGTGCCCTCACCCTGGCCCCTCCGTGCCGGCTCCAGCTCGACGCTGAGCTCCGCCGACCCCGTCGACGCCGAGAGCGGACAGCCGGGCGTCGTCACGGTCGGGCTCCAGCGCGAGGACGGCGTGCCCGGTGAACGCCACCACCGCCTCCAGCCCGGACCGCCACGGCGGCACCCGGCGCGACCCGCCGTCGGCGGGCGGGAACCTGCCGCGCCACGCCTCGACCAGCAGCTCGGCGAGAGGGTGCGCCGCGGTCACGACGGCAGGGTGCCCAGCCACAGCGTCCAGCGGTCGGACTCCACCACCGGTCCGTCGGTGGGGAGCCGGTCGGCCAGGGCGCCGACGAGCCGGGCGAGCTGGACGTCGTCCAGCTCGTGCAGGATCGACCGGCCCCTCCGCTGGGCGATCTCCGCGAGGTAGGCCGCCCGGTCGGGGTGCACGGTGCGCACCTCCCACAGCTGCTGCGTCGTCACCCCGAACCCCGCGTCCCGCAGGAGGCCGGTCAGCACGCCGTCGTCCGGGCTGCGGGCCAGCTCGACGTCCAGCAGGTGCGGGAAGACCTCGAACAGGTGCCCGCGCGGGTGGTCCGGGCCGGCCGGCTGCCGGACGTCGTCGGCCGTCCGGTCCTGGACGAGGTACCGGCCCTCAGGGCGCAGCAGCCGGCGCGCCTCGGCGACCACGGCGCCCAGGTCGGTCACGTGGTGGACGAGCGCCCGCTGGAACACCACGTCGACGCACGCGCCGGGCAGCGTCGTCGCCGCCGCGTCACCCAGCACCGGACGGACCCGGCCGGTGCCGCGGGTGCCCTCCTCGGCGGCGGACAGCATCACCGCGCTGGAGTCCACCGCCGCGACGCCGGCGGCCCCCAGGTCCAGCCGCGCGCGGCTGTACACCCCGGCGCCGCAGCCCACGTCGGCGACCTCGAGCCCGGCCGGGTCGAGGAGCGTGCGCACGGCCTCGCGCCAGGACCGGTCGGCCGACCGCCCGCCGTAGGTCCCGCGGTTGGCCGGGTCGTGGAAGTCGATCGGCACGCCGGCCCGCGTCAGTCCGGGCGGCGGTTGGGCACGTTGGAGGGGTCGCCGCCCGGGTCGTGCTCCCGGCCGCCGGTCGCCGACAGCAGGGGGCCGGGGCCGCCGTCGCCCCGGCCCAGGGCGGCCACGAACTGGCGCAGGACGTCGTCCCCGCGGTGCGCCGGGTGCCAGTCGAGCTGGGTGCGGGCGCGGGCGGTCTCGAGCACCGGCGACTGCAGGCCGAGGTCGAGCCAGCCCGGCTCGGTGGGCACGAGGTGGGCGTGGAAGGCCGCCGACAGCCCCGTCCGCAGCGCCACCGCCGGCACCGGGATCCGCACGGTGCCCAGGGCCCGGGCGATGCCGTCGGCGTCGAGGGCCGGGTCGGCGGAGAGGTTGAACGGGCCGGGGGCGCGGCGGTCGAGCATCCGGGTGATCGCGTCGGCGACGTCGTCGGCGTGGACGAAGCCCACGTGCACCGAGGGCAGCGGCAGGGGCAGCAGGGAGGCCACCTGGCCCGGCACGAGCCGGGCGGCGCCGAACAGCAGCGGCCCGAGGAAGTAGCGGCCGATCTCGCTGGCGGCCTCCGGCTGGAGCACCAGCGTCGGCCGGACGACGGTCAGCGTGACGTCCTGCTTGCGCCCCACCACCTCGCGGACCACCCGCTCGGCCTCGGACTTCTGCCGGCTGTACTGCGACGACGGGATGCCGGTGGTGGGCCAGTCCTCGGTGACCGGCCGGGCGCCGCCGCCTGCGGCGTAGGCGCCCAGGGAGGACATGTGCACCACGTGCTGCACGCCCGCGGCGACCGCCGCCCGCACCACCCGGCGGGTGCCGTCGACGTTGGCCCTGTGCAGCTGGTCGGGCTTGCGCCCCGGCTGCAGCGCCCAGGCCAGGTGGACGACGGCGTCGACGCCCTCGAGCAGGTTCGTGAGCGCCTGCTCGCTGGCGGTCTCGCCGAGGTCGGCGTGGTACCAGGTCACCGCGTCGTAGGGGGCCGTGTCGGGCGGCTGCCGGCGGGCCAGTCCGCGGACCTCGGCCACGCCGCTGCCCGGCGCGGTCAGCCGCCGCAGCAGGGCCGTCCCGACGTTGCCGCTGGCGCCGGTGACGGCGACCTTCAGGCCCTTGAGGTGGTCGCGGGGGAGATCAGCCATGGCGAGGCGCTACCCGCAGCGTCGGATGGCAACCAGGGAGCCCCGTCACGGGGCCGGGACGACGCCCGGTGCCGGGTCGGCGTGCGCCGCTGCCCGATCCCCGGGACGCAGACCGAGGGAGACCACCGCCACCAGCAGGAGCGCGCCGGACACGGCCAGGAAGCCCGCGCCGGTGCCCGCCGCCCCGGCCAGCCGCGCGAGCCCCAGGGTGCCGCCGAGCGCACCGACCTGCAGCGCCAACGAGGACGCCGACAGCGCGGTCGCCCGCTGCCCGGCGCCCACCCGCCCGTGCAGCACCGCCTTCCACAGCGGCCAGGAGGCCGCGTTGGCGGTGTAGGAGACGGCGAACAGGCACCCCAGGACCACCGGCCCACCGAGCGGGACGGCCGCGACCGCTGCGGCGCCGAGGACGGCGAGCGCCGCGCTCCCGGCCGCCGCGGACCCGCGGGCCGCTCGGCGCGCGGCTGGCGCCAGCAGGGCGCCCGCACCGGCTGCCGCGAACGACACCGCCATCACCACGCCGAAGACCGCCGAGCCCTCGGTCAGGCTGCCGGTGAGGTCGGCGGCGTGCAGTGGGCCGAGCAGCTCCAGCGTGCTGAGCACCGTCCCGACCAGGGCCGAGATCGCCAGCACGCGCCGCAGCAGCCGGTCGCGGGCCACCAGCCGGCCCGTGTCGCGGACGACGGCGGGCGCCGTCCGCAGCCCGGCGCGCAGTGCGGCGGCCCCCGACGCGCGGGCGGTACCGAGCCGCACGACGAGCAGCGCGACCGCGGCGACCGACACCAGCGACAGCGCCGCGGCCAGCAGGATCGGCAGGACCAGGACCGCGTCGCCGGAGCCGTCGGCCAGCAGGGGCAGCAGGCCACCCAGCACGGCGCCCAGGCACAGGCCGGCGCCGTCGGCCGCGCCGGCCCGGGACAGGCCGGGGGTCACGTCGGCGTCCGGGTCGGCGGCGCGGACGGCGTCGACGTACCAGGCCTCCAAGGGGCCGGAGCTCAGTGCCCGGCCGACGGCCCGGAGCGCCTCGGCGAGCGCGAAGCCGGTCAGGTCGTCGGCGGCGGCGACCGCCAGCAGGCCGGCCGTGGAGAGCACCCCGGAGGCGACGAGCACCGGCCGGGTGCCGACCGCGTCGGCCAGCCCGCCGGTCGGCAGCTCCAGGACCAGGACCACCGTCGAGTAGACGGCGAACACCACGCCGACGTCGGCGGGGGACAGGCCGCGCGAGGAGGCCAGCAGCACGGTGACCGGCGCGCTCAGGCCCACCGGAAGCCAGTGCAGCGCGGTCAGCCCGACGAAGCGGCGGGTGGCCGAGCGGACTCCGATCACGGCGGGTACTCGGCCAGCCGGAACAGGTCGAGCAGCACGTGCACGAGCGGCTGCCCGGGCTCCTCCCGCTCGGTGCGCCACCGCGCCACGACGGCGTTGAGCTCGTCGACCAGCTCCCCGGCGGCGGCGGGGGAGAGGTGCAGTGCCCAGTCGTTGAGCGAGGTGGCGTCGCGCCAGGCCTCGTCGAGCTGCTCGCGCTGCTCGGCGTGCGCGGCCAGCAGCCGGCGCTGGACAGCCAGGCTCTGGTGGGTCAGCTCCTCGACCACCTCGCGGCCGCCCGGCCGGGCCACCACCTCCTCGGTGGACCAGCGGGTGCTGCGGTGTCGCGCCCGCCACCACCGCTCCCGGCCGGTGCCCTCGCCGGGGACCTCCTCGACCAGGCCGGAGGCGGCCAGCTGCCGCAGGTGGTAGCTGGTGCTGCCGCTGCTCTCGCCGAGCCGCTGGCCGAGCCGGGAGGCGGTCGAGGGGCCCTCGGCGCGCAGCAGGCCCAGGAGCGACGCGCGCAGCGGGTGGGCGACCGCGCGCAGGACCCGTGGGTCGCTGACGTCGACCGCCTCGGCGGGGAACTCCCCGGTGGACACAGCGGGAGGGTAATAGTGCAAAGGACCCTTTGCAAAGAAATCTCTGCATCCCCCCGAGCCGTGATCACCGCCACGTGCTCGGGGGACGCGCCGACGGGACCCACCGGTCGCCGATGACCACGGGAGGTGGTGGCAGCCGGTCGCCGCGACCCGGCGATCACCGGGGATGGGGAGCGGAGGGGATCAGGGAGCGTCGAGTGCCTCCCCGCGGCGCTCGGGCAGGGCCCAGGAGCCGGCGGCGGCCAGGACGAAGGCGGCGGCGAAGACGCCGAACACCAGCCCGGTGCCGCCGGCGTCCAGCAGCGGCGGCACGCACAGCGGCGCGGCGATCGAGGCGATCCGGCCGAACCCCGCGGCGGCGCCCGCGCCGGTGCCCCGCAGCGCGGTCGGGTAGACCTCCGGCGTCACGGCGTAGACCGCGCCCCACGCGCCGAGGTTGAAGAACGAGAGGACCATCCCAGTGACCAGGACGGCGGTGTCGCCGGCCGCCTGGGCGAACAGTGCGGCACCGAGCGCCGAGCCGAGCAGGAAGACCACGAGCGTCGGCCGCCGTCCCCACCGCTCGACCAGCACGGCCGCCGCCGCGTACCCGGGCAGCTGGGCCAGCGTGATGAGCAGCGTGAAGCCGAACGAGCGGACCAGCGAGAAGCCCGAGGCCACCAGCAGCGTGGGCAGCCAGATGAAGGCGCCGTAGTAGGCGAAGTTGATGCCGAACCAGACCGTCCACAGCGCCGCCGTCCGCCCGCGGGTGCCCGGTGCCCACAGGCCGGACGCGCGTGGCATGGGGGCGGGGAGGCCGGCGTGCGTCGCGGCCGGCTCCGGGACGACTCCGGCGGCGGTCTCGAAGCGCCGCACCGCCGTCTCCGCCTCGTCGTGGCGGCCGCGCAGCTCCAGGAAGCGCACCGACTCGGGCAGGCCGCGGCGCACCACCACGGCGTAGAGCGCCGGGACGGCGCCCAGCGCCAGCGCCCACCGCCAGCCTGCGTCACTGCGGGGGACGACGAGGTAGCCGATCAGCGCGGCGAGCAGCCAGCCCACCGCCCAGAACGCCTCGAGCGCCACCACCACCCGGCCGCGCAGCCGGGCCGGCGCGTACTCGCTGACCAGCGTGGAGGCGACCGGCAGCTCCGCGCCCAGGCCCAGCCCGATGAGGAAGCGGAACACCAGCAGCGCCGCCACCGACCACGCCAGCGCAGCCGCGCCGGTGGCCACGCCGAAGACCAGCAGGGTGAGCGCGAAGACCGAGCGGCGGCCGACCCGGTCGGCGAGCAGACCGCCGAGCGTGGCGCCCAGCGCCATGCCGACGAAGCCGATGGAGCCGATCCAGGACAGCTCGGTGGGGGTGAGCGACCACTGGACAGCGAGCGCGGCCATCACGAAGGAGATGAGGCCGACGTCCATGGCGTCCAGCGCCCAGCCGAGGCCGGAGGCGACCACGAGCCGGCCGTGCTCGCGGGTGAACGGCAGCCGGTCGAGCCGCTGGGCCCGGGTCAGCGTGGGGGGCGCGGCATCGGTGCTCACGGGCGCGGGCGGTACCCCGGGGAGCGTCCGGACACGCGGGACGACCGGTCGTGCGGGGCTGCGGTCGCCGCGTGAGGGGACAGCCGGCGGTGGTGGAGGCGTGGCTGGCCGCGGTGGACGACGCGGACGCCGACGCGGCGACGGCCCTGTCCGCGCCGGACCTGGAGGTGGTCGGGCCGCGCGGGCGCACCCGCGGCCGCGAGGTGCTCGTGTCCTGGCTGGCGCGGGCCGGCTTCACCGCCCGCGCGCGGCGCTGGTTCTGCGGTGCCGACGGCGCGCTCGCCGCCGCGGGCCTGACCGCCTCCGACGAGGTCACCGCCCGGGAGCGGTGAGGTCAGCCCCGGCGCAGCCGGGCGGCCACGACGTCGGCCGGCAGCACGGCCTGCCCGGTCGTGCCGCGGCCGAGCAGCCGGCCGGCCGCGTCGAGGGCCTCCAGCGCGCAGGTCACCCGGCCCCCCTCCGCCCCGGCGCAGCGGGCGGTGACCCGGACGCGGTCGCCCACCCAGGCCGGCGCGAGGTGCTCGACCGACACCGCCGTCCCGATGGCCTCCTCGCCGGGCTCGAGGTGCGCCAGCAGCAGCTTGCGGCCGGCCTCCTCGAAGTGCCGGGCCATGGCGTAGGTCGCGTACACCGGGTGCACGGGGCCCAGCTCGTGGAACCGGACGGTCATCGCCTCGGTGACGACGACGTCGAGGACGGCGGTCTCCCCGGGCGGGATCGGGGTCACGCGTCGAAGTCGACGGTGACGGCGTCCGACAGCGGCAGGGTCTGGCAGGTGAGGACGTAGCCGGCCTCGACCTCCTCCTGCTCGAGCGCGTAGTTGCGCCGCATCTCGACCTCGCCGTCGGTGACCCGGGCCCGGCAGGTGCCGCAGACCCCGCCCTTGCAGGCGAAGGGCAGGTCGGAGCGCACCCGCTGGGCGGAGTCCAGCACGGGCTCGTCGCGCGGGAGGGCCAGCGTGGTGGCGCGGCCGTCGAGGACCACGGTGACCTGGCTGCTGGGGCCGGCGACGGTCTGGTCGTCGCCGCGGACCGGCTGCGGCGGGACGTCGTCGACGTAGAAGAGCTCCTGGTGCACCCGCTGCGCCGGGACGCCGAGCTCGGTGAGCAGGTCGCGGGCGTCGCTGACCATCCTGTGCGGGCCGCACAGCCACCAGTGGTCGACGTGCTCGACGTCGACGAAGGCGCCGACCAGTGTGCGGAGCCGGTCGCCGTCGAGCCGGCCGCTGGTCAGCTCGGCGTCGCGCGGCTCGCGGGAGAGCACGTGCACCAGCTGCAGGCGGGGGCCGTAGCGGTCCTTCAGGTCGGCGAGCTCGTCGGCGAACATCACCGTGTTGGTGCGCCGGTTGCCGTAGAAGACGGTGACGGTCGACTCGCCGTCGCGCAGGACGCTCGCGGCCAGCGACAGCGCCGGGGTGATGCCGGAGCCGGCGACGACGAAGACGTGGTCGGCGGGCACGGACAGGTCGGCGGTGAAGGAGCCCGACGGCGGCAGCACCTCGACCTCGTCGCCGGGCCGCACCTCGTGCACCAGCCAGCTCGAGAAGAAGCCACCGGGGACCTCGCGGACGCCGACCCGCGGCGGTGCGCCGACCGGCGCGCAGATCGAGTAGGAGCGGCGCTCGTCGCGGTCGCCGTCGACCCGCCGCAGGGTGAGCGCCTGGCCCGGCCGGAACGCGTAGTCCTCGGCCAGCTCCGGGGGGACGTCGAAGGTGACCGCGACCGCGTCGTCGGTCAGCCGCTCGACGCTCGCGACCCGGAGCGGGTGGAACCGCGGACGGCGGCGGGCGGGCGCACTCATCGGTCAGATCTCCTTGACGTGCTCGAACGGCTCGCGGCAGCTGCGGCAGCGGCGCAGCGCCTTGCAGGCGGTGGCGCCGAACTCGCTGAGCTCCTCGGTGTCGGCGGACCCGCACAGCGGGCAGGACGCCGTCCGGCGGGTCGGGCCCAGCTGCAGCGGGACCGGCCCCGCGGGGCGCACCGGGGCGGCTCCGGGCGGGGCGATGCCGGCGGCGGCGAGCCGGCGGCGGCCCTCGGCGCTGATCCAGTCGGTCGACCAGGCGGGGGAGAGGACGGTGCGCACCTCGACGCGGTCGAAGCCGGCCGCGTGCAGGGCGTGCAGCAGGTCGGCGCGCATGACGCCCATCGCCGGGCAGCCGGTGTAGGTGGGCGTGATCTCGACGACCACGGTGCCGTCGTCCCCGGTGCGGACGTCGCGCAGGACGCCGAGGTCGGCGAGGGTGAGCATCGGCAGCTCGGGGTCGGTGACCGTCCCGGCCACCGCCCGGGGGTCGACCGCGGTCCCCACGGCGCTCACCAGGTGGCCGCCGGGTGCTGGCGAGCGAGGCCCTGCAGGGTCTCCAGCAGCGCGGTCAGCTCCGGACCGTGCTGCCCGGTCCGGCCCCGCGGCGGGACGTCGGCCGGCCAGGCGGGCACCCGCAGGGTGGCCCGCTCGAGCACGGTGGTGAGCACGTCGTGGACCTCGCCGCGGACGTCGGCGGGGTCCACGGCGACGCCGGCCGCGGCCAGCCGCGCCTCGACGTCGGTGGCCGTGAACAGGTCGGCCAGCAGCGGCCACACCGCGTCGACGCCGTCCTGGGCGCGGCGGTGCGACTCCTCGGTGCCGTCGCCGAGGCGCAGCACCCAGCGGGCGGCGTGGTCGCGGTGGTAGGCCAGCTCGTTGACGCCCTTGGCCGCGACCGCGGCGAGCACCGGGTCCCGCGACCCCCGCAGCCGGGTGAACACCGCCAGCCGCACGGTCGAGGCCACGAGCAGCCGGACCATCGTCCGGGCGAAGTCGCCGTTGGGCGCCTCGACCAGGCCGGTGTTGCGGAACTCGTCGGCGTCGCGGAAGTAGGCCAGGGCGTCCTCGTCGGGGATGGACGCGGTCGCCAGGTCGCGGGACCGGCCCAGGACGCCGACCGAGCCGGCGCGGGCCAGCAGCAGCCGGGCCTGGCCGAGCAGGTCCAGGCCGGTGTTGCCGATCGCGACCTCCTCCTCCAGCTCGGGCGCGTTGGTCATCCACTGGGTCAGCCGCTGCGCGAGCACGAGGGCGTCGTCACCCAGCATCAGGCAGTAGGCGCCCAGGTCGGCGGGGTCGACGCCGTCGGGCACGGTGGTGTCGACGCCGGCCAGCGGGTCGTCGAAGCCGGTGCCGAACGCCCAGTGACCCGCGTCGTCGTGCGCGTTCGCCAGCGCGTCGTACACGGTCTCCTCGTGCACCATGCCAACAGTTCCCTTCCGGGGTGAGCGACCAGCGGCGGCCCCCTCCCAGGGGCCCGCCACGAGCTTGCGAGTGGTGGGGAGGGGGTCCTTCGACCTCTACATGTGGGGGACGTTCTCCGGGATCTCGTAGAACGTGGGGTGGCGGTAGACCTTGTCGCCGCTGGGGGCGAACATCGGGTCCTTCTCGTCGGGGCTCGACGCGGTGATGTCGGCGGCCCTCACCACCCAGATGCTCACGCCCTCGTTGCGCCGCGTGTAGAGGTCGCGGGCGGCGTGCACGGCCATCTCGTCGTCGGGGGCGTGCAGCGACCCGACGTGCACGTGGTTGAGCCCGCGCTTGCCGCGGACGAACACCTCGTACAGCGGCCAGTCCCGCCGGACGGCCGGGCGCCGGGGCTCCACCGGCACCTCGGGGCCGGTGGGGACGGCGCCGTGCCCGCCCTCGCTGGTCAGGTCACCGGTCACGGTGCTTCTCCGCGTACGCCGTGGCCGCCTCGGTCACCCAGGCGTTGTCGTCGCGCGCTGCCCGCCGCCGGGCAATGCGCTCGGCGTTGGCCGGGCCGTCGCCGCTGATGACCCGCTTGAACTCGGCCCAGTCGATGGCGCCGAACCGCCAGTGCCCGGTCTCCTCGTCCCAGGTCAGGTCCGGGTCGGGCAGCGTCACGCCGAGCACCTGCGCCTGCGGCACGGTCATGTCCACGTAGCGCTGGCGCAGCTCGTCGTTGCTGTGCCGCTTGATGCCCCAGGCCATCGACTGCGCGGAGTTGGGGCTGTCGTCGTCGGGCGGACCGAACATCATCAGCGAGGGCGCCCACCAGCGGTCGACGGCGTCCTGCACCATCGCCCGCTGCTCCTCCGTGCCGCGCACCATCGTCATGAGCAGCTCGTAGCCCTGCCGCTGGTGGAACGACTCCTCCTTGCAGATGCGGATCATCGCCCGGGCGTAGGGCCCGTAGGAGGAGCGGCACAGCGGCACCTGGTTGCAGATCGCCGCGCCGTCGACGAACCAGCCGATGACGCCGACGTCGGCGTAGGTCAGCGTGGGGTAGTTGAAGATCGAGCTGTACTTCTGCCGGCCCTCGATGAGCTTGTCGGTGAGGTCGGCTCGGTCGGCGCCGAGGGTCTCGGCCGCGGAGTACAGGTACAGGCCGTGCCCCGCCTCGTCCTGCACCTTGGCCAGCAGCACGGCCTTGCGGCGCAGGCTCGGCGCCGCCAGCAGCCAGTCGCCCTCGGGCTGCATCCCGATGATCTCGGAGTGGGCGTGCTGGGCGATCTGCCGGATGAGCGTCTTCCGGTAGCCCTCGGGCATCCAGTCGCGCGGCTCGATGCGCCGGTCGGCGGCGATGGTGGCGTCGAACCCCGCCTGCAGCGCGGCCTCGTCGGCGGGCCGGTCCAGCGTCGGCGCGGACATCGGGTCTCCCCTCAGCTATTTACTGACCGTGCGGTCGGTAATAGTGTGCCCGACGAGGCCGCGCGGCACAAGGACACGGCCCCACGAGCAGCCCGGCCACGAGGAGGCACCGATGACGACGGCGACCGGTGAGAGCACCCGGCGGCTGGGGACGGCGCCCGACCCCGGCACCCTCGACGCGGCCGAGCGGATGGGGGTCGACGAGCTCCGTGCGCTGCAGCTCGAGCGGCTGCGGGAGTCGCTGCGGCACGCCTACGAGAACGTGCCCCACTACCGGCGGGCCTTCGACGACGCCGGTGTGCACCCCGACGACTGCCGCGAGCTCGCCGACCTGGCGCGGTTCCCCACCACCAGCAAGGCCGACCTGCGGGAGAACTACCCCTTCGGCATGTTCGCCGTCCCGATGGAGCAGGTGCGCCGGGTGCACGCGTCGTCGGGCACCACCGGCCGCCCCACCGTCGTCGGCTACACCGAGCGCGACATCGACACCTGGGCCACCGTCATGGCCCGCTCCATCCGGGCGGCGGGCGGGCGGCCGGGCGACGTGCTGCACAACGCCTACGGCTACGGCCTGTTCACCGGCGGCCTGGGGGCGCACTACGGCGCGGAGAAGCTGGGCTGCACCGTCGTCCCGGTCTCCGGCGGCATGACGCCGCGGCAGGTGCAGCTGATCACCGACTTCCGGCCGCGGGTCGTCATGGTGACGCCGAGCTACATGCTCACCGTCATCGACGAGTTCGAGAAGCAGGGGCTCGACCCGCGCGCGAGCTCGCTGGAGATCGGCATCTTCGGCGCCGAACCGTGGACCGAGCAGATGCGCCGCGAGATGGAGGAGCGCCTCGACATCCAGGCCGTCGACATCTACGGGCTGTCGGAGGTGATGGGCCCCGGTGTCGCGCAGGAGTGCGTGGAGACCAAGGACGGCCTGCACGTCTGGGAGGACCACTTCTACCCGGAGGTCATCGACCCGATCACCGGCGAGGTGCTGCCCGAGGGCGAGGTCGGCGAGCTGGTGTTCACCTCGCTGACCAAGGAGGCCATGCCGGTCGTGCGCTACCGCACCCGCGACCTCACCCGCCTGCTGCCCGGGACGGCGCGGCCGGGGATGCGGCGGATGGAGAAGGTCACCGGCCGCACCGACGACATGATCATCCTGCGCGGCGTCAACCTCTTCCCGACCCAGATCGAGGAGGTCGTGCTGCGCACGCCGGGCCTGGCGCCGCACTTCGCGCTGGAGCTGACCACGCACGGGCGGCTCGACCACCTCGTCGTCCGGATCGAGGCCCGTCCCGACTGCCCGCCCGACCGGCGCCCGGCCGCCGCCGCCGAGGTCGCCACGGGCGTCAAGGACACCGTGGGGACCAGCGTCGAGGTGCTCGTCGTCGACCCGGAGACGCTGCCGCGGTCGATGGGCAAGCTGCAGCGCCTGGTCGACCACCGGGACCGCCCGTGACGGAGGTGCGGGTCCGCCGGGGCCGGCCCGGGCACTCCCTGGACTCGCTGCTCGACGTCGCGGTCGCGCTGTTCAACGAGCGCGGCTACGACGCCACCAGCATGGAGGAGCTCGCCGCGCGGCTGGGGATCACCAAGTCGGCCATCTACCACCACGTGCCGAGCAAGGTGGAGCTGCTGCGGCTGGCCCTCGACCGGGCGCTGGACGCGCTGTTCGCCGTCACCGAGGAGCCGCAGGCGGTGCGCGGCCGCGCGATCGACCGCCTCGAGCACGTCGTCCGCGGCTCGGTCCGGGTGCTCGCCGCCGAGCTGCCGTTCGTCACGCTGCTGCTGCGGGTGCGCGGCAACTCCCCGGTGGAGGAGGCCGCGCTCGGGCGGCGCCGCGAGTTCGACCGCGTCGTCACCGACCTCGTGCGCGCCGCGGAGGAGGAGGGCGACGTCCGTCCCGACGTCGCCCCCGCCGTCACCAGCCGGCTGCTGTTCGGCACCGTCAACTCGCTGACCGAGTGGTACCGCCCCGGCGGCAGCCTGTCGGCCGACGCGCTGGCCGACGCGCTGGTGGCCACCACGTTCGAGGGGCTGCGGGCCCGCTCCTGAGCCGGGCTCAGGCGGCGGTCCAGCGGATCGGCAGCCGCTTGACCCCGCGCTGGAAGTTCGACCGCAGGAGCGCTGGGGGCCCGTCGGCCTCGACGGAGCGGGTCCGGCGCAGCAGCTCGGCGAACAGCGCCCGCACCTGCACGCGGGCCAGCTGCGCGCCGAGGCAGAAGTGCGGCCCGTGGCCGAAGGCCAGGTGCGGGTTGGGGGAGCGGCGGACGTCGAACCGGTCGGGCTCGTCGAACACCGCCTCGTCCCGGTCGGCCGAGGTGAAGGAGACGACCACCTTGTCCCCGGCGCGGACGCGGACGCCGGCGAGGTCGACGTCGGTCGTCGCGGTGCGCCGGAAGACCATGACCGGCGTCCACCAGCGCAGCAGCTCCTCCACCGCGCCGGGCAGCAGCGCGGGGTCGGCGCGCAGCGCGGCCAGCTGGTCGGGGTGCTCGAGCAGCGCGATCAGCCCGCCGGGCAGGCCGTTGCGCAGCGTCTCGTTCCCCGCGACGGCGAACAGCCAGAAGAGGTTCTCGAACTCCTCGTGGCTCACCTGCCCGCCGTCCTCGTCGACCTGGGCCAGCAGGACCGACATGACGTCGGAGCCGGGGGAGCGGCGCTTCTCCTCGGCCAGCAGGCGGGCGTAGGCATAGAGGTCGGGCATGCCCGCGCGGGTGCGGGGGTCGGGCATCCGCCCGTCGGGTCCCGGCGCCGGCCGCAGCGCCAGCGCCTCCCGGGCCATCGCCGTCCCGCCCGTGCCGTCGAAGGAGGCCGAGGTGGCGTAGTCGGGGTCCTGCCAGCCGATCACCCGGTTGGACCAGTCGAACAGCAGCCAGCGGTCCTCGGCCGGCACCCCCAGGACGTCGGCGAGGGTCAGCAGCGGCAGGTCGGCGGCGAGGTCCTTGGCGAAGTCGCACCGGCCCTCGGCCGCGCCGCCGACCGCCCGGTCGACCAGGTCGGCCGCCGTCGCCTCGATCGACGCGGTCAGCGTGGCCACCGCGCGCGGGGTGAACGAGCGGGAGAGCAGGCGCCGCAGCCGGGAGTGGTCGGGCGGGTCGGTGTTGAGCATCATCCGGCGCACCCACGCCAGGTCGGCGGCGTCGCGGACCTGGGTCGCGCCCAGCCAGGAGGAGAACGTCGCCGGGTCGCGCAGCACCCGCTCCACGTCGGCGTGCCGGAGCACCAGCCAGAACCCCGGGCCCGCGGGCTGGCCGTGCAGCGCCAGCTCCTCGACCCAGGTCAGCGGCGCCTCGGCGCGCAGCCGGCGCAGCAGCCCGAACGGCGGCCCCTGCTCGTAGGCCGCCGGGTCGACGAGGGCCAGGGTGTCCTCGGGCGGGAGCCGGCCGGCGGTCACGGCTCGTCGGGGAGGCGCTCGGCACCGGTGGGCAGGGCGACCGGCGTCTCGGACACCGCGTGGCGGCCGGTGTCGGCCAGGACCCCGAGGGACGGGCCGCGACGCGGCCCGGGGCCGGTACCGAGGAGGTCGGTGCTCATGGCCGGGAGTCTCGTGTCGGTCCCGATCACGGGACAAGGGGCTGCCGGCCACGCCGGCCGAGCCGTCCGCCGCGCGTTCGTCCCCGACGCAGCGGTGCACCGGGCCCCGGCTCCCGGTGCGGGGAGCCGGGGCCCGGTCGCGGGGGCGCCCCGCGGGTCCGCGCCGCGTGGACCCCTCGCCGGCGTGCCCGCGGGTCAGCCGGTGATGGCGATCCGGCGGGGCCTGGCCTGCTCGGCCTTGGGCACGCGCACGGTCAGCACGCCGTCGGCCAGCGAGGCGGTGACGCCGTCGGCGTCGACGTCGCCGGGCAGGGTCACGGTGTAGGAGAACCGGCCCACGCGGCGGGTGGTGCGCCGCAGGATGCCGGTGCGCTCCTTCTGCCTGACCTCACCGGTGACGGTCAGCTGCCGGTCGCCGAGCTGGACGTCGACGTCGTCCCGGGAGACGCCGGGCAGCTCGATCTCGACCGAGTAGGCGTCCTCGGTCTCCTCGACGTCGGCGAGGGGTGCCCAGTGGTCGACTCCGCCGAGGCCCTCGGTCCACAACCGGTTGACCCGCTCGTAGAGGTCGTCGAGCTCGCGGAAGGGGTCCCAGGAGGCGGTGTCCCGGGACACGAGGGAGCGGGACGGGGAACGGACGGGAAGGGTCATCGTGTCCTCCTCTCGACTCGGGGTGGGTCCGTCCACTCCGTTGAACTTGCAGTGGCCGCTGGAGATTCCCGCTGCGGGCATCGATCAGGCGGCGCCGCGGACGTGGGCGACGACGAGCTCGGCGGTGCGCTCGGCGGCCACCTCCGGGATCCAGTGCGGCACGCCCTGCAGCACCTCGAGCCGGTAGGGCGCGGCGACGTGGTCGCGGGTCCGCTCGGTGGCGGCGCGGCCGAGGGCGACGTCGCCGGTGCTCCACACGTGCAGGGTCGGCACGGTCACCCGGCCCACGGTGTCGCGGACGGCGAGGGGGATCGCGCGGTACCAGGCCAGCGCGCCGGACAGCGCCCCCGGCTGGCTCATGCGCGTGACGTAGCGGGCGGCCGCGTCCCCGGGCACCCCGCTGCTCTCCAGCAGCCGCCGCAGCAGGTCGCCGTCGCGGGCCAGCAGCAGCCGCTCGGGCAGCACCGGCACTTGGAAGGCGGCGACGTAGGTCGAGCGCAACCCCTGGTCGCTGGTCAGCACCGCCCGCCCGAGGGCGGCCGGGTGCGGCACCGACAGCGAGGTCAGCGTGCGCACGCGCTCCGGGTGCCAGGCGCCGAGCGCCCAGCCGACCAGGCCGCCCCAGTCGTGGCCGACGACGTGCGCGCTGCCCAGCCCGGCGGCGTCCAGGAGCGCCAGGACGTCGCCCACCACCTCCCGCAGCCGGTACGCCGACCGCCCGCGCGGCCGGGCCCCGGGGCTGTAGCCGCGCTGGTCGGGCGCGAGCGTGCGCAGCCCGGCGGCGTGCAGCAGCGGGGCCATCCGGTCGAAGGCCGAGGAGTCCTGCGGGAAGCCGTGCAGCAGCACGACCGGCTCCCCGTCGGGGGGACCGCCGTCGCGGACGTCGAAGACCAGGCCGTCGTGCTCGAACCGCTCCATGCCCTCCCCCTGCCCGGGCCTTGGGTGCCGGAACCCCCGCCGTCGGGGAGGATGGGCCGGTGACGGTGACCGCGGCGGAGCTGATCGTGCTGGTCGACGACGACGGGACCCCGATCGGCACGATGCCCAAGCCGCTGGTGCACCACGGGGAGACGCCCCTGCACCGCGCGTTCTCGGCCTATCTCTTCGACGACGCCGGCCGGCTGCTGGTCACCCGCCGCGCCGAGGACAAGCAGACCTTCCCCGGCATGTGGACCAACACCGTCTGCGGGCACCCCGGCCCCGACGAGGACGACGGCGCCGCGATCGCCCGCCGCGCGTCCTTCGAGCTGGGCCTGCAGGTGACCGGCCTGCGCCCGGCCCTGCCCGGGTACCGCTACCGCGCGGAGTTCCGCGGCGTCGTGGAGAACGAGATCTGCCCGGTCTACGTCGGCCGCTTCACCGGCACGCCCGCCCCCGACCCCAGTGAGGTCGGGGAGTGGGAGCTGCTGGAGTGGGCCGCCTTCCGCCGGCGCCAGGAGGCGTCCGGGCGCGACGAGTGGTCGCCCTGGTGCCGCGAGCAGGCCCGGCTCATCGAGCAGGCCGGCCTCGTCCCGACACCCTGACCCGAGCGCGCGGGAGGCGTAGCCGGGGGGACACGGACGGTGGCGGGCGCGCGCGCCGCGTGGTGTCGCTGACCGGGACGCGCGGAGACGCCGACCTAGCGTCCGGCGCGTGGAACGACGCGGTTTCCTGCTGCTGCTCGCCGCCGGTCTGACCAGCGCGGCGGTGGGGCGGGGTGCCGCCGCGCTGGCCGCCCCGGAGCCCGTCGTCGCCGCGCCCCCGCGGGCCCCCGTCCCGGCCGCCGACACGCAGCCGGCCGGACCGGCCGGCGTGGTCGCCGTCCCGGCGCCGGCCGGCGTCGTCGACGCGCTGCCGGGACCGGGCACCAACCTGGCGCTGACCATCGACGACGGCAGCAACGGCGAGGCCGTCGCCGCGCTGGTCACCCTGGCGAAGGAGACCGGCACCCGGCTGACCTTCTTCCCCAACGGCTCCTACCGGACGTGGGGCGACAACGCCCGGGACCTGTGGCCGCTGATCGAGTCCGGCCAGGTCGCGTTCGGCAACCACACCTGGTCGCACCCCGACGTCACCACGCTCCCCGACGCCGAGGTCGCCGAGGAGCTGCGCCGCAACCAGGACTTCCTGCGCCGCACGCTCGGCGTGACCGCCACCCCGTTCTGGCGTCCGCCGTTCGGGTCGCACGACGCGCGCACCGACGCGATCGCCGCCGACCTCGGCCACCCGACGACCGTGCTGTGGAACGGGACCTTCGACGACGGGCGGGTGGTCTCCCCGGCCGAGCTGGTGGCCGCCGGGGAGCAGTGGTTCACCGCGCAGGCCATCGTCGTCGGCCACGCCAACCAGCCCTCGCTCACCGCCGCCCTCGACCAGCTCCTGGGGCTGGTCGAGACCCGGCAGCTGCAGACGGTCACCCTCGCCGACGTCTGGTCCGCCCCGGCCTGACGGCCGGCGCCGTTGCCGCGCGGACGGCGGTGCCCGACCTGCGCGCAGGGGCGGTGTCGGCGAGGCTGGGCGGGACGGACGTGATCACGGCCCCCACCGGGCCGGTGGACGGAGGTAGCAGGTGGCAGGGGAGCTGAAGGGCCGCGTGGCGCTGGTCACGGGCGGGGCCAGCGGGCTGGGGCGGGCGACGTGCGTGTCGCTGGCCGAGGCCGGCGCGCACGTCGTCGTGGCCGACATCGACGCCGACGGCAGCGCGCGGACCCGCGACCTGGTCACCGACTCCGGCGGCAGCGCCGACGTCGTCGCGCTCGACGTGACCGACGACGCGAGCCGCCGCGCGGTCGTCGCGCAGCTGTTCGAGCGGCACGGCGACGCCTTCGACGTCCTGGTCAACGTGGCCGGGATCGACCGGCCCGGCTACGTCACCGACATCGCCCTCGACGACTACCGCCGCGTCATGGCGGTCAACTGCGAGGGCCCGGTCTTCCTGACCAGCGAGTTCGTGAAGCGGGTGCAGCACCTGCCCGGGGGGCGCACGGCCGACGTCGTGCACGTCGTGTCGCTGTCGGCGATCACCTCGGGCAGCGGCGCGATCGCCTACAACGGCTCCAAGGCCGGCTTCCTCAACGCCACCCGCTGCATCCAGCGCGAGCTGCGGGAGAAGGCCGTGCGGCTGGAGGACGGCAGCGAGCGGCCGTTCCCGTGCCGTGTGCAGAGCGTCATCCCGGCGGCGATGGACACCCCGATGATGGAGCAGTGGGGCATCCCGTCCCACCTGATGATGCCGCCGTCAGCCGTGGCCGACACCGTCCGCACGCTGCTCCTGCTGCACCCGGCGGCGTTCGTGCCGGAGATGCAGATCGTGCCGCGCCTGGAACCGAACTTCCCCCGATGACCGGAGGCGACATGACCGAGCCCAGCGACGTCCCCGACAGCGGCATGGCCTCCGGCTCCGACGCCGGCGAGCCGGGGGAGCACCTCGGCAGCGGCGACCTGCGCCCTGACGAGGAGCGCCTGCTCGCCGAGCTGGAGCGGGGGGTCGACGACACCCCGCCCGAGGCCGGTGACGCCGAGCTCCGGGCGGCCGAGGACGAGGCGCCCCTGCCCGCCGGCGGCGGCCCCCAGGACGACGGCCTCGAGGCGGAGTTCAGCGACCCCGACGGGTGAAGGACCCCCTGCAGGGCCCCACCACTCGCAGGCTCGCGGTGGGGCCCTGCAGGGGGACCGTGGCGCTCAGTGCTGGGGGAGGAGGCGGACGGCGACCAGCGCGACGTCGTCCTCCGCGCCGTCGGGCACCAGCCGCTCGAGCACCTCGTCGCACACCTCGTCGACCGGCAGGTCGTGCAGCTCGGCCAGCGCCCGGCCGAGCCGGTCGACGCCGGCGTCGAAGCCGGTGTCGCGGCGCTCGACCAGCCCGTCGGTGTAGAGCAGCACGGTCGAGCCCCGCCGCAGCACCGCCACCTGGTCGGTGCGCACCGCCTGCGGGCTCACCCCGAGCAGCAGGGCCGGCCGGGCGGCGGTGAGCGCCTGCGCGGCGCCGTCGGGGCCGACGACCAGCGGCGGCAGGTGCCCGGCGCTGGACCACCGCAGCCGGGTCACGCCGGCGGCCCGCTCCTCGTCGGTCTGCTCCAGCCGGCCCACGAGCACGGTGGCCATGGCGCCCAGCCGCAGCCCGTCGATCGCCGCGTCGAGGCGGGCGAGCACCCGCGCGGGGCCCTCGGCGCTGTCGTAGGCGATGCCGCGCAGCAGTCCGCGCAGCTGCGCCATGGTCGCGGCGGCCTCGGTGTCGTGGCCGACGACGTCGCCGATGACCAGCATCGTGGAGCCGTCGGGCTGCAGGAAGACGTCGTACCAGTCACCGCCCACCTGGGCCTCGCGCGCGGCGGGCACGTAGCGCACGCCGACCTCGAGGTCGTCGGGCTCCGGCGGCTCGGACAGCAGGCTGCGCTGGAGGGTCTCCGCGGCGCGGACGATGCTGCGGGAGCGGGCGTAGAGCGCCTCGAGCAGGTGGTTGCGCAGCTCCAGGATCTCGGAGCGCTCCTGCGGCGTCCACGGCTGCGAGCGGTCGCGGACGGTCTCCCGCCAGCGGTCGAAGCTCTTGCGCGGGCTGAGCCGGACGCCGTCGCCCTCGCGCTCGGCGATGGCCTTGTTGTGCGGGTCGCCGCCCCAGTCGACGTGGTGCACGGCCTCGCGGCGGTGCCACAGCACGAACTGCCCCTCCGGCAGCGGCAGGGCGAGGACGCCGCAGACGAGGTCGGGCGGCAGGTCCAGCTCCGGTGCGTCGCGCTGGAGGGAGTCGGTGGCCACGACCTCCCCGCCCCGCGCCGCCGCCCAGGTCACCAGCCGGTCCACGACCTCCGGGGGCAGCTGCTCGCCCGTGCTCCCGGTCTCGCCCTGCAGCGCGAGGGTCACGCCCTCGGCCGGGAGCACGTCGAGCAGGCTGGGGCTGCCCAGCAGCGCGTCGGGGAGCGAGCGGTCCTCGTCGAGCGTGGCGGTGGTCAGCCACGCCAGTGTGGAGCGCACCTGCAGCGCCCGGTGCACCTCGTCCTCGGCGGTGCGGTCGACGAGGCGCAGTGACAGCGCCGAGCCGAGGAACTCCGCCGCCGCCCGGGTGGCGTAGGGCGGCGCGTGCGGGCCGGCGTAGTGGTGGCAGGCGATGAGGCCCCACAGCTTCTCGTCCTGCAGCAGCGAGATCGACATCGAGGCGCGCACGCCCATGTTGTGCAGGTACTCGACGTGGACCGGCGAGACGCTGCGCAGCGTGGAGTAGGTGAGGTCGAGCGGACGGCCGGTGGCCGGGTGCGCGGTGGGGTGGATCGGGCTCGGGACGTAGTCGACGTCGGAGATGAGCCGGATCCAGTTCTTCTCGTACAGCGCCCGGGCCTGGGCCGGGATGTCGGAGGCGGGGTAGTGCAGGCCGAGGAAGGGGTTGAGGTGCCCGGCCTTCGCCTCGGCCACGACCTCGCCGTTGTAGTCGGCGTCGTAGCGGTAGACCATCACGCGGTCGAAGCCGGTCAGGGACCGCACGGCCTGCGCGGTCGTGTCGTAGAGCTCCTGCAGCGTCGAGGCGCGGTTGAGCTCGGCGACGGCGCTGCGCACCGCCTGGTAGGTGTTGGGGAAGGAGAACGGCCGCGGCCCGCGCGCCGGCTCCAGCTCCACCACCAGGTTGGTCAGCGGCGGGACCGTGCCGTCCTGGCCGCCATCGAGCACGGTGCGGTGCAGGATCGCGTCCACCGGCACGGGGGCGCCGTCGACGTCGACGGTGATCTCCACCGGGTTGCGCTCGCGCAGGTCGCCGAACGCGCTGGCCGAGCGGACGACGGCCCCGGCCTGGGGCACCCCGAGCACGTCGGCCAGCGGCCGGCCGAGCGCGGCGGACCACGCCACCCCGGTCAGCCCGGCGAGGTTCTCCGACGCCTGGACGACGAGCAGGTCCGGCTCGCTCACGCCCAGCAGCACGCCGCGGGGCTGGATGCTGCCCGGGACGTGGATCGGCTCGCGCGCGCAGTTGTCGAGGTCGACCGGCGTGCCCGGCGCCAGCCAGGCGACGTCGGGCCCCGCGTCGGCCGGGACGTCCGCCCGGACGTCGGTCACGCCGGGACCGCCCGCGACCGGGTGGCCGGCCGGCACCAGTCGGCGAGGGCGGCGAAGGTGGTGCGCGCCGCGGCGACGACCCGGTCGGCGTCCCCGGAGCCGGCCACGTGCTCGCGGGTGACCCGCCGGAAGGCGTGCCACATCGCACCGGTGTCGGCGCCGTAGGGGCTGAAGCAGCGCAACCGCGGGCCGCCGGCCAGCCCGGGCAGCGTGGCCAGGTGGCGGTCGATGAACGTGCCGCCGAGGGTCGAGCCCTCCATCACGTAGAGCCGGCCGAGCGCCGCGTCGGTGTCGCGGACCTCCGGCAGGGCGGGCCGCTCGGCCGGCTGCGGGTGGGCGCCCAGCGCGCGCAGGTCGGCGGCGTAGAGCGCCGCGCGGCGGCGCCGGTCCCAGTCGAGGGCGGCGGCGTCCGCGGGGGAGCGGCGGGCCCAGGCGTCCAGGCCCGCCTCGGCCGCCAGCCAGAAGCCGTGCAGCCGCGCCAGGACGCCGGCCAGCCGGTCGCGGTCCAGGTGCGGGTCCATCAGGTCGAGCGTGGACTCGACCCGGTCGTGCTCCTCGGCGGTGGCCGTGCGCAGGTCCCGGAGGACGTCGCCGGCGCCGCCCGCGTCTCGAGGCAACGCTCTCCTCCCGCAGCCATCAGCACCTCCGAGGGTAGGTCACCCTCCGGACGGCGTCGCGCCCGAGCGGACTGCCCGGTTCCGTGTGGCCTGGCTCACGGCCGGGGCAGGCGCGCCCGGCGCAGCGAGGCGTGCACGAGCAGCCGCGTGTCGCCGTCGGCGAGGTCGAGACCGGTGAGCGCGGTGACCCGGCCCAGGCGGTAGTACAGCGTCTGGCGGTGGATGCCGAGGGCGGCCGCGGTGCGGGCCACGCTGCCGGCCGCGTCGAGGTAGGCCTCGGCGGTGGCGGCGAGCAGGGGCTCGGCCAGCAGCGGGGCCACCGCGGGGTCCGGGGCGGCCAGCGCCGCGGCGGTCCGCCAGCCGCCGAGCTCGGCCCACTGGGCCACCGGTGCCAGCCGCGGCACCAGGCCGGCGACGGCCGCCGCGGCGCGCGCCTGCGCCCAGCAGCCGGGCAGCCCGCCCGCGCCGGACGTCGCCCCGGACACCCCTGCACCGGTGCCGGCGGGCAGCCGGGTGAGGGCGGCGGCCGCGGCGGCGCCGGCGGGGCGCAGGTCGGCCGTCCGGGCCAGCCGCACCAGGACGGCGACCTCGTCGCCGTCGCCGCCGCCGTCCTGGTCGCCGTCGCCGTCCCCGGGGAGCACCGCGGACGACGGCGGGGGCCGCCAGCCCGGGGGCAGCGCGCCGCGGGGTGGGCGCAGGGCCACCAGCGCGAGCGGGACGCCGTCCCCGAGCCGGTCGGCCAGCGCGCGGGCGGCCCGCTCGCGGGCGGGCCCGGGCCCGGTCAGGACGGCGGCCAGCGCGGTGCCGAGGTCGCCGTCCTCGTCGCGCTCGGCCAGCACTCGCCCCGCCCGCGCCGCCAGGGCGACCGCCGCGGCCAGGGCCGGGTCGGTGTCGTCGTCGGGGTCGGTGCGCCCGCCGTCGAGCAGCCACAGGTACCCGCGGGTGCGGCCGTCGGCGCGGACCGGCAGCAGCAGGCGGGTGAGGACGCCGGCCGCGGGGTCGGCGGGGGTGCGCAGCGGCCGTTCGGCGCGGGCGATTCCGAGGTCCTCGAACCAGCGGCGGGTGGCGGGGGTGGAGCCGCGGCCGAGGATGGACCGGGCCCGGACGGCGTCCATGGCGGCGGTGGCGTCATCGGCGTCGTCGGTGGGGTGGGCGCAGAAGGCCAGCAGCGTGAAGTCGACGTCCTCGAGCGTCGCCGGCGCCCCGAGCAGGCGGGACACCTCGTCGACGACGTCCTGCAGGTCGTTCCGCACTCGTACGACTGTATGAGACCGGGCGGGTGGACTCCGTACGTCTGTCCCTGGTGGGTGGGGTGTGACGTGCCTAGCGTTCTGGTCGACCGTGCTCCTCCGCACAGGGGCACGACGACAGACGGAGGTGCCCGTGCTCTCGCAGAAGGCCCTGCTCCTCGGCGCGTCCCGGCGGCCGGCCCTGCGCCGCGCGCTGGTCGGGACGCCGGTCACCCGGCACGTCGTCGACCGGTTCGTGGCCGGCGAGACGCTGCCCGAGGCGCTCGACGTCGTCCGCCGGCTCACCGGGGAGGGCCTCGCGGTCACCCTCGACCACCTCGGTGAGGACGTCACCGACCGCGCCGAGGCGTGCCGCTCCCGCGACGCCTACCTGGCCGCGCTCGACGGGCTGGCCCCGCTCGGGCTCGGGCGGGCCGCGGAGGTGTCGGTCAAGCTGTCGGCCTTCGGGCAGGCGCTGCCCGGTGGTGAGGACCTGGCGCTGGAGTTGGTCCGGCCGGTGGTCGAGGCCGCCGCGGCGATCGGGACGACGGTCACCCTCGACATGGAGGACTCCTCGACCGTCGACGCCACCCTCGGCACCCTCGCCGAGCTGCGCCGCACCCACCCCGGGACCGGCGCGGTGCTGCAGGCCGCGCTGTACCGCACCGAGGACGACGCCCGGGCGCTGGCGGTGGCCGGGTCGCGGGTGCGCCTGGTCAAGGGTGCCTACGACGAGCCGTCGTCGGTCGCCCACCAGGACCGGCACGACGTCGACGCCGCCTACGCCCGCTGCCTCGGCGTGCTCATGCGCGGGCCGGGGTACCCCATGGTGGGCAGCCACGACCCGCGGCTGGTCTCGCTGGCCCAGCGGCTGGCGGCCGAGTACGGCCGCGCGGCGGACTCGTGGGAGGTGCAGATGCTCTACGGCATCCGCCCCGCCGAGCAGCACCGGCTGGCCGCCGAGGGCGTCACCGTGCGCGCCTACGTCCCCTACGGCGTCGACTGGTACGGCTACTTCGTCCGCCGGCTGGCCGAGCGCCCCGCGAACCTGCGCTTCTTCCTGCGCTCCCTCGTCACCACGTCCTAGACCACGTCTCACCTGAGGAGGCCCCCGTGGACGCCGTCACCAACGTCCCCCCGCCGCGCAACGAGCCGGTGCTCGACTACGCCCCCGGCTCGCCGGAGCGCGCGGCGCTCCAGCAGCGGCTGACCGAGCTGGCCGCCGAGCCGCTCGAGCTGACCATGACCCTCGGCGACAAGCAGCGGATGGGCGGCGGCGAGCGCTTCGACGTCGTCCAGCCGCACCGGCACGCCGCCGTCCTCGGCACCGCCGCGCACGCCACGCACGCCGACGCCGAGGACGCCGTCCGCTGGGCCAAGGAGGCGGCGCCGGGCTGGCAGGAGCTGTCCTTCGACGACCGCGCCGCGGTGTTCCTCAAGGCCGCCGACCTGCTCGCCGGGCCGTGGCGGCAGACGCTCAACGCCGCCACCGTGCTCGGGCAGTCCAAGACCGCGTACCAGGCCGAGATCGACAGCGCCTGCGAGCTGGTCGACTTCTGGCGCTGGAACGTGCACTTCGCCCGCGAGATCGTCTCCGCGCAGCCGGTGTCGGGCCCGGGGGTGTGGAACCGCAGCGACCACCGGCCGCTGGAGGGGTTCGTCTACGCCGTCACGCCGTTCAACTTCACCGCCATCGCGGGCAACCTGCCCACCGCGCCGGCGCTCATGGGCAACACCGTCGTGTGGAAGCCGGCGCCCACCCAGCAGTTCGCCGCGCACTTCATCATGCGGCTGCTGGAGGAGGCCGGGCTGCCGCCGGGGGTCATCACGATGGTCACCGGCGACGGGATCCCGGTCTCCGACGTCGTCCTGGCCGACCGCGACCTCGCCGGCATCCACTTCACCGGGTCCACGCCGGTGTTCCAGCACCTGTGGCGGACGGTGGGCGAGAACATCGCCAACTACCGCGGCTACCCGCGGATCGTCGGCGAGACCGGCGGCAAGGACTTCGTCGTGGCCCACCCCTCGGCCGACGTCGACGTGCTGCGGACCGCGCTGGTGCGCGGCGCCTTCGAGTACCAGGGGCAGAAGTGCTCGGCGGCGTCGCGGGCCTACGTGCCGCGGTCGGTGTGGGCGCGGCTGCGCGACGACCTGGTCGGCGTCACCGAGTCGCTGACGATGGGCGACGTCACCGACTTCTCGAACTTCATGGGCGCGGTCATCGACCGGAAGTCGTTCTCGAAGCTCTCCGGCGTCATCGACCGGGTGGACGACGACCCGGCGCTGTCGATCCTGGCGGGCGGGCAGAAGGACGACTCCGAGGGCTTCTTCGTGCGCCCGACGGTCATCGAGGGCACCGACCCGGGGCACGAGGTGTTCACCACCGAGTACTTCGGCCCGATCCTCGCGGTGCACGTCTACGACGACGCCGACTACGACACCGTGCTGACCCAGATGGAGTCGGCGGCGCCGTACGCGCTGACCGGGGCGGTCATCGCCCAGGACCGCGCGGCGATCGCGCACGCGCAGCGGGTGCTGCGCTTCGCCGCGGGCAACTTCTACGTCAACGACAAGCCCACCGGCGCCGTCGTCGGCCAGCAGCCCTTCGGCGGCGGGCGGGCCTCGGGCACCAACGACAAGGCCGGCGCGGCGCAGAACCTGCAGCGCTGGACGTCGACCCGCTCGCTGAAGGAGACCTTCGTCCCGGCGACCGACCACCGCTACCCGCACATGGGGTGAAGACACCCCTGCTGCGTCCCCGCGAGATCTGCACACTGGCGGCCTTCAGGGTCCGGAAGGCCGCGAGTGTGCAGATCTCGCGGGCCAGGAGACGAGGCCGTCGTCGCCGAGGACGGCGCCCTCCGACGGGCGGTGCGGGGCGAGCCGGCCGTCGGGCATGACGTGTTGCACGGGCACGCCCCGGCCGAGGACGGCGACGTCGGCGACCAGCCGCCGGTGGCAGCGCCACCACACGCTCTCGCTGCACATCACCGCGACGGCCGCCGTCGCCGCCTCGGCCAGCACCTCGTCGAGCGCCGCGGTGAACTCCGCCGTGCGGGTGTGCGCGGCGTAGGCGGCGAACTGGGCCACGGTCCACCAGCCGTCGGCCACCGGCTCGTCCGGGGGCAGCCGGCGCCGACCGCCGAGGCGGGCCTCCCAGCGGTAGCCGGTCCCCGCCGCGGACAGCCACTCCTCGAGCGCCTCCCGCCGGACGTCGGGGTTGTTCCGGCTGCCCGGGAAGCGCCGGACGTCGACGACGCGCTCGACACCCGCCGCGGCCAGCCGGGCGCCGAGGCGGGTGCGGTCGTCAGGTCCGTGGCCGACGGTCAGCAGCACGCACCGTCCCTACCCGCCGCCGGGACCGCCCGCGCGGGGCGGGCGGTCCCGGGGTCCTGCGGGGGTACGGGGTGCTCAGTGCAGGCGGACCTCCAGGTCGACGGTGTCGGAGCCGGTGCGGAAGGTGCCGGTCGCCTCACCACCGGCGCCTGTCCAGCGGCCGGTGCCGCCCGTGACGGCCCAGGTGAAGCCGGTCGGCCCGACGGCGGGGTCCTCGTCGCCGGCGCCCTGGAACATGAGCTGCCCTTCGGGCAGGGTCAGCGTGGCGGTGCAGTGCCCCGCCAGCCGGGTCTCCGTGATGGTCGTGATCGTGCAGCTGCCGGCGTTGGTGCCGACGGTCCGGCCGTCCTGCTGCACGTCGTCGAGGAAGACCTGGGCGTCGCCGGCGCTGGGCCCGGGCTCGCCGAGGTCGAGGTCGGTGTTGCGGTCGGGGACGGCCACGAGGGTCAGGCGCAGCGGCTGGTCGGCGGTCGCGGTCGTGACCACCGCCAGGGCGGCGCCGGCGCCGGTGAGCAGGACGGCGGTGGCCAGTGCGGTGCAGCGGATGGGGGACACGGGGAGCTCCTCTCGGGATGGGCGGGGTGGTGGTCAGCCGGTGAACGCCAGCCAGACGGCGGCGGCGACGGTGAGGACGGCGGTGGCCAGCGCCACCACCGCCGGGGCGGGGAGGCGGCCGAGGCGGCGGCGGGCGTCCAACGCGAGCCCGGTCGCCCCGCCGGCGAGGACGGCGGGCGCACCGGTCCAGAAGACGGCGACGGACAGGACGCCGAGCTCGGCGAGGACCAGGGCGCGCCGGGCCGTGCGCTCGGGTGGGACCGCGCGGGCACGGGCGGTGGCCAGGCCGACGAGGACGAGCACGACCGCGACGAGGGCCACGACGACAGCGAGGGCGGCCCAGCCGCCGTGGTGGGTGGAGTCGATGCCCCACCCGCTCGAGCCGGGCCGGAGCGGGGTCTCGACGTAGGTGCCGACCAGCGTGCAGCCGAGCGCGACGGCGGCACCGGCGATGGTCCAGGCGTCCGGCGCCGGCACCGGCCGGCGGATGGTGGTGGGACTGGTCGTCATGGCGGGTCCTCCCGGGTCGGGCCGGCCCTGGTGAGCCGGACGGGAGCACGGTCGCCGTCCCCGGCGACCCGCCGGATGGGCGGCACGGCCCGCCGACCCGGGACGACCTCCCGGGTCGACCGGGACACCGCAGCCCCCGTCAGGGACGCCGCCGGCACCACACTGACCCGGTGGGCTCCCGCTCGATCCGCACCGGCGCCGCCGTCGCCGCGACCCTGTTCTGCGCCGCGGCGGTCGGACTGTCGGCATGGGTGGACGCCCGTGTCGCCGAGCCCCCGGCCTCGACCCTCAGCGGCGTCTACGCCGTCCTCTACGCGGCCACCGGCGCGCTGCTGGTCCGCCTCCGGCCGCGGAACGCGATCGGCTGGCTGTTCGTGCTCACCGGGCTGCTGCAGGCGCTCAGCGTCGGCGGCGGCGCGTACGGCGGCTACGGCGTGGACGTCGCCGACCCGGAGTGGCCCCTCGCCCGGGTCGTCGCGCAGGCCACGTCGACGGTCTGAATGTCGTCCCTCGTGCTGCCCGCGACCGTGCTCGTCGCGGTCTACCCCTCCGGGCGGCTGCCCGCCCGCTGGTGGCGGTGGCCGGTGGCTGCGGTCTCGGCCGGGCTCGCCGCCCTCACGGTCGTCAGCAGCCTGACCACGTCGTCGTACGACGACGTCGTCCGCTCGGGGCCCGCCTCGGTGGACCTGCCGTCGTCCTGGTGGGTGCCCGTGGCCGTCCTCTGCGGCGGGGTCGTGGTCGGCGGCGCGGTCACCATCTGGGTCGCCACGGTGGTGCGGCTGGTGCGCGCCCGCCCGCCGGAGCGGCAGCAACTGGCCTGGCTGGTCTGCGTCGTCCTGCCGCTCATGCTGGCCGTCTTCGTCCTCCCCGACTCGGTCGAGTGGCTCATCCTGCCGCTGGGACTGATGGTCCCGGGCGCCGTCGCCGTCGGCGTCGTGCGCTACCGGCTCCTGGGCATCGTGGTCAGCCGGGCGCTGGTCTACGCGGCCCTCACCGCCGCCGTCGTCGTCCTCTACCTGGCCGGAGCGGCGCTGGCCGCCGCGGCGCTCGGGCGCGCCCTCTCGCCGGTGACCGGCGCGGTGGCCGCGGCGCTGATCGCGGTCGCGCTGAGCCCCGCACGCACCTGGCTGCAATCGGCGGCCGACCGCTTCGTCTACGGGTCACGGCGCGACCCGGTGACCGCGGTGACCGAGCTCGGTGACCGGGTGGCCGACGCCGACGAGGCCGACCTGCTGCCGGCCGTCCTCGACACGGTGACCACGGCGCTGCGCGCACCGGCCGCCCGGGTCCTCCCGCCCCGGGAGCCGGCGGACCCCACCGCGGCGGTCGCCGTCCCCCTCCGGGTCGGTGGCCGGGACGTCGGCACCCTCTGCGTGGCCGGACGACACCCCGGCGAGCCGTTCACCGCCGGGGACCTCCGGCTGCTCGCGGCCCTGGCGCCCCAGGTGGCCGTCGTCGTCCGGGCGCTGCAGCTGACCGGGTCCCTCGAGCGGGAGCGCGACCGGGTCCTGACCGCGACTCACACCGAGCGCGACCGCATCCGCCGCGACCTGCACGACGGCCTCGGGCCCTCGCTCGCCGGGATCGGTCTCGGCGTCCAGGCGGTGCAGGCGCACCTGGACGAGCGGGCCGACCCGCTGACCGGCGGACTCCTGACGCGGCTGAAGGACGAGGTCGACGCCGCGGTCGGCGAGGTGCGCCGGATCCTCGACGGGCTGCGGCCGGCGTCCCTGGACGACGTCGGGCTGGTGGCCGCGGTGGGCCGGCACGCGGACGCCCTGGCGCCGTCGGTGCCGGTGCGGGTGTCCGCCGAGGAGCTGCCCCCGTTGCCGCCCGAGGTCGAGACGGCGGCCTACCGGATCGCGCAGGAGGCCCTGACCAACGTCGCCCGGCACTCCGGGGCCCGCTCGGCGGAGGTGGGGCTGCGTGCGCGGGGTGGCCGCCTGGAGGTGGCGGTGGTCGACGACGGCAGCGGGTTCGAGCGGGGCGCGGACGACGAGCCAGGTGCTGACGGCGTGGGCCTGGGGTCGATGCGCACCCGCGCACGGGCGGTCGGCGGCGACCTCACCGTGACCAGCGGGCCGGAGGGCACCCGCGTCGTCGCCGGGCTGCCGCTGCGAGCCGACCGGTGAGCGTGCGCGTCGTGCTGGCCGACGACCACCCGATGTACCGGTTCGGGCTGCGCGCGGTGCTGGACGCCTCTCCGGAGGTCGAGGTGGTGGGGGAGGCCGCGGACGGGGCGGAGCTGCTGGCCGTGGTCGCCCGGTGCACGCCCGACGTCGTCCTCACCGACCTGTCGATGCCGCAGCTGTCGGGCACGGCGGCCATCGACGAGCTGAGCCGTCGCCGACCGGGGCTCGGCGTCCTCGTGCTCACCATGCACGAGGACGACGCGTCGCTGTTCGGTGCGCTGCGTGCCGGTGCGCGCGGCTACCTGCTCAAGGGCGCCGACCGGGAGGAGATCGTCCGAGCGGTGCTCGCGGTCGCCGCCGGGGACGCCGTCTACGGCGGCGCGGTCGCCCGCCGCGTCGCGGACGCCCTGACCGGGCGGGCCTCCGCCGCCCCGGTGCTCCCCGGGCTGACCGGCCGGGAGCGCGAGGTGCTCGAGCTGCTCGCCGCCGGGCTGCCGACCGGCCAGATCGCCCGCCGGCTGGCGCTGTCGGACAAGACGGTGCGCAACCACGTGTCCGCCGTGCTCACCAAGCTGCAGGTGCCCGACCGGGCCGCCGCCGTGGCGCGTGCCCGCGAGGCCGGCCTGGGGACCTCCGGCCGCGGTCGGTGACCCACCCGCTCCCACCGGCCGGGGCACGCCCGGTCATGCTGGTCGACCGGGCACCGGGTGAGGGGAGCGGGATGACCGGCGGGACGGCGCGGCCGCGCACGTCGCTGTGGCGGCTGCCGGCGATGCGCGCCCTGGTCGGCGCGACGTCGCTCGGCTTCGCCAGCTACTGCCTGACGCTGGCCTCGCTGCCGGCGTACGCGGTCGCCGGCGGTGCCTCCCCGGACACCGCCGGCGTCGTCACCGCGGTGTTCCTGCTGGTCACCGTGGCGGTCCAGTCCGCCGTCCCCGCCCTCACCGCGCGCTTCGGCCTCGGCCCCGTCCTGGCCGCGGGCATGCTCGCCCTCGGGGCGCCCGCGCCGCTGTACGTCGTCGACGACGGGGTGCTCTGGCTGTCGGCGGTCTCGGCGGTGCGCGGAGCGGGGTTCGCCGTCCTCACCGTCCTCGGCGCGACGCTGTCCGCGCAGGTCGCCCCGCCCGAGCGCCGCGGCGAGTCGATCGGCCTCTACGGGCTGGCGATCGCCGTGCCCAACCTGGTCGCCGTCCCCGCCGGCGTGGCCCTGGTGCTCGACGGGCACACCGCGGTGCTCTCCTGGCTGGCCGCCGCGCCGGTGCTCGCGCTGCCGCTGGTCGCCGTGCTGGCCCGGGCGGTGCCCTGGCAGGGAGGCCCGGGGACGTCGTCGCGCGCGGCGGCGCGTGCCGCCCTCGCGCCGTCGGCCGTGCTGTTCGTCGTCACCCTGGCCGGGGGAGGGCTGGTGACGTTCCTGCCCATCGAGCGCCCCGACGGCGTCCTGGCCACGGTGGCGCTGCTCGTCTTCGGGGTCGCCGGCGCGCTGACCCGCTGGCGGGCCGGGCTGCTCGTCGACCGGGTCGGCACCGGCCGGCTGCTGCCGTCCACGCTGCTGCTCGGGGCGGCCGGGATGGCCGTCGTCGCCGTGGGGCTCCCCACCGGGGACGCCGTCGTCCTGCTCGGCGCGGCGCTCTTCGGCGCCGGCTACGGCGCCGTGCAGAACCTGACGCTGGTCACCGCGTTCGCCCGCGCCGGCGAGGGCGGGACCACGGCGGCCAGCGCCCTGTGGAACGCCTCCTTCGACGCCGGCACCGCCCTCGGCGCCCTGGTGCTCGGCGTGGTGGCGGCCGGCGCCGGTCTGTCCTGGACCTACCTGCTCGTCACCGCGGTGCTGGTGGCCGCGCTGCCGGTGGCACGGGCGGCGACCCGGCCGGTGGCCCGAGCGGTCTGACAGCGGTTTTCAGGTGGTTTGTCGGATGGGGTAGCCGGCGTGGGCGAACCAGCCGGCGGCATCGGCGGCCGTGATCGCCTCCAGCGCGGTGGCGATCGCGGCGTCCAGCGCCGCCCGGGTGCGGGCGGCGGCCGCCCGGATGAGGATTTTGAGTTTGCTGAACGCTTCCTCAACCGGGGACAGGTCCGGTGAGTAGGCGGGTAGGAACACCAGCCGGCAGCCGGCGGCCTCGACCAGCGCGCGGATCCGGTCGGGCTTGTGCGCCCCGACGTTGTCCACCACCACGACCTGGCCCGGGTGCAGCGCGGGCAGCAGGAAGTGCTGCAGGTAGGTGGCGAACACCGCGGTGTCGGTGCCGCCCTCCACCGTCATCGCCGCAGTCATCCCGGCCCATGACAGCCCAGCGATCAGCGTGGTCACCGACCCGCGGTTGCGAGGCACTGCGCCGCGGACGCGGCTGCCGCGGGGCGCGCGGGCGCGACGGCGGGTCATCGAGGTGTGCGTGCCGCACTCATCGACGAACACCAACTGGGTCGGGTCGATCGTGGCCAGGTCGGTGCGCCACCGGGTGCGCGCGGTCTCGTCGCGCTCGGTGGCGCTCAGACTTTTGACTTCAGCGGCCAGCCCGGCCGCCGCCGACGCCCCGAGGGGGTCACTGCCTGCGCCGGATCGTCAGCGGGCAGGTCGGCGATGGCCCGCGACATCGTCGCCAGCGACACGGTCATCCCGGTGGCGGCGTTGAATGCCGCGGCGTGCTCGGCCAGCGTGGCATCGGCCACGACCTGCAGGCGATCGGGTAGCCACGCCTGCAGCCGCGCCTTCTTCTCCGGCACCGGTCCATGCCGCTGCTGATCCGGCGCCAGGCTGCCAGTGGCCCGCCGGCGGGCCAGATACCGCTCCACGCTGCGCACCGACAGCCCGAACACCACCGCGGCCTGTTCCTGCGTCATCCCGCCGTCAACCGCGGCTACCACCCGCTCACGCAGATCCATCGAGTACGCCCGCATGCCGATCCGGGCTACTCCCTTGCCGACGCACCGTCAACCAATCAGCACACCGCTGTGAGCGGTCTGAGCGTCAGCGCAGGACGGAGGTCAGCAGCAGGCTGGTCTGGCTGTTGATGACACCGGGGACGGCCCGGATCCGGTTGAGCAGGCGGTCGAACCCGGCGAGGTCGGCGGTGCGGGTCTCGGCGACGAGGTCCCAGGCGCCGTTGGTCGAGTGCATCGACTCGATCTCGGGGAAGCCGCGCAGCCGCCTGATGACGTCGTCGGTGGAGCGGCCCTCGACCTCGATGAGCGAGACCGCGCGCACCCCGCCGGCCGCACTCTCGTCCCGCATCCGGACGGTGAACCCCACGATGACGTCCTCGGCCACGAGGCGGTCGAGGTGGCTGGTGACGGTCGCGCGCGTCACGCCCAGCCGGCGCGCCAGCTCCGCCACCGGTGCCCGGCCGTCCTCGCGCAGGGCCGCCAGCAGGCGCTGGTCGAGGTCGCTGAGCTCCGCCATGGGCAGACCGTACAGACGGGCGCGGCGATGTGGGCAGTGCCTGCGCAGGATGCGTCCGCTCTGCTCATTGCCCGTGCAGATCGATCATCCCTAGCGTTGTCCTCGCTGAGAGGAGGCCGCCGTCATGACGCTCTTCGTCGACGTGCGCAACATGGTCCGCTGGGTGGCCGAGACCGGGCCGGAACGGATCATCGCGGGGATGTCCCGCTACGTGGAGGACGACTTCCGCCGGTGGGAGTCCTTCGACAAGATCGCCCGCGTGGGCAGCCACACGCCGTGGGGCGTCATCGAGCTGATGCCCACCAGCGACGGCGAGACCTACGCCTTCAAGTACGTCAACGGGCACCCGAGCAACCCGGCGCGCGGCTTCCAGACGGTGAGCGCGTTCGGCGCCCTGGCCGACGTCGCCAACGGCTATCCCGTCTTCCTCGCCGAGATGACCCTGCTCACCGCCCTGCGGACGGCGGCGACCTCGGCCATGGCCGCCCGCCACCTCGCCCGGCCCGACTCCCGCCGCCTGGCGCTCATCGGCGCCGGCAGCCAGTCGGAGTTCCAGGCGCTCGGCATGCGCGGCGCCCTGGGGATCACCGAGCTGGCGGTCTGGGACACCGACCCCGCCGCCATGGCGAAGCTGGCCCGCAACCTCGAGCCGCTCGGCTTCGACGTCACGATCGCGTCCTCGGGCCGCGAGGCGGTGCGCGGCGCCGACGTCGTCACCACCTGCACCGCGGACAAGGCCCGCGCGGTGGTGCTGCCCGCCGAGTGGGTCGAACCCGGGGTGCACGTCAACGCGATCGGCGGCGACTGCCCCGGCAAGACCGAGCTCGACCCCACGATCCTGCTCCGCGACGACGTCGAGGTCTTCGTCGAGTTCCCGCCGCAGACGCGGATCGAGGGGGAGATCCAGGCGATGCCGGCCGACTTCCCGGTGACCGAGCTCTGGCAGGTCCTCACCGGGCGCGCCCCGAGCCGGACGTCGGCCGGCCAGGTGACCGTGTTCGACTCGGTCGGCTTCGCCGTCGAGGACCTCTCGGCGCTGCGGTACGTGCGTGACGAGGTGCGCGGCACGCCGTGGGTGGACGACGTCGACCTGGTCGCCGAGCCCGAGGACCCCAAGGACCTCTTCGGGATGGTCGGCGCGCTGACGCCGATCGGCTCCTGAGCTCCCGGCCGGGGCCGGTGCGATCACCCGGTCCCGGCCGGTCGGGGTGCGGGGCGTGTGCCGGCCCGGCGCTCAGCCGGTGATGGCGTCGGCGGCGGCGCGCAGCGAGCGCAGCAGCAGCAGCTCCTCGCCGGCGCGGCGCAGCCACAGGCGCAGCCCGGCCGGGTCGGTGCGGGCGGCGTCGCGGGCGGCGCCGAGGGCGAGCTGGCGGGTGTTGGCCTGCGCCCGCTGCGCCGGTGGCAGCCCGCGGGCCTCGGCGCGGGCCAGCGCGGTGAGGGCGGCGCCGACGTAGACGAGGTCGCGCACCTGGTCGACGTCGGAGAGCACGGTGTCGGCGCCGGCGGGGTCGCCGGCCTCGAGCCGGCGCACCAGCTCACCGGCGCGCTCGCGGCCGACGGCGGCGGGATCGGGGGAGGTCACCCCACCACTGTGCCCGTCCGGCCGCCGGGACCTGCCGGGGGTGTCCTCCCGCGACCTCGTGCTCTGCCCACCACTGTGGGCAGTGCTCGAAGGGACGGTGGGGGGTGCCCCTACGCGACCTCGTGCTCTGCCCACCACTGTGGGCAGAGCACGAGGTCCGGCGGAGGAGGGGTGCCTGCGGGGCCTCTCACCGGCTGAGCGGTGCGGGCGGCGGCCCCGGTCAGGCGTCGCGGCGGGTGAAGACGAGGGCCGCGACGGCGAGCAGGACCGCGACCTCGGCGGCGAAGACGGCGAACCCGGTCCACGGCTCGAGCAGCACCGGGTTGAACGCCTCCGGCATCGCGATCCGCGACCCGGCGTTGCCCGGCATGAGCTTGGTCAGCCACTCACCCCACGCGCCGGGCAGCAGCACCACCAGGTTGCCGACCAGGAACACCAGCGCCAGCACCACCGACACCACCGCCGCGGTCGAGCGCAGCAGCAGCCCGGCGGCCATCGCGAACAGCCCCAGACCGGCCATGTACAGGCCGCTGCCCAGGAGCGAGCGCAGCAACCCGTCGTCGCCGAGGGAGATGCCGATGCCCTCCGCGGACAGGAACGCGTTGCCGCCCAGCCAGCCGAGCGTCGCCGTCACGACGCCGGCCACGAACAGCGTGCCGGCGAGGACGAGCGCCTTGGCGGCCAGCACGGTGCCGCGCCGCGGGGTGGCGGCCAGCGTCGCGCGGATCATCCCGGTGCCGTACTCGCCGGTGACGACGAGCGCGCCGAGCACGACCGCGGTCACCTGGGCGAACAGCAGGCCCCACGTGATGAACGCGCCGACCGGCTCGCCCGTCTGCCCGTCGGCGAGATCCGGTGCGGCCAGCGCGCACACCAGCGTGGTGAGCCCGACGCCGAGGGCGACCATGGCCACCAGCGACCAGCCGGTGGAGCGCACCGACCACAGCTTGATCCACTCCGCGTGCACGGTGCGGCCGAGGCCCGCTCGGACCGGTCCGGCGGTGGCGGTACGGGGCAGGGTCGGGGCGGGAGCGGTCACCGGGTCACCTCGGCGGGAGCGGCGGCGGCGTACTCGACGCTGCCGGCGGTCAGGGTCATGAAGGCGTCCTCCAGGGAGGAGGAGACGAGGCCGAGTTCGTGCAGCACCAGGCCGGCGCCGGCGGCGAGCTCGCCGGTGGTGGCGGTGTCGACGCCCAGCACACGCAGTGCGTCGCCGTCCCGGGTGACCTCCGCGCCGGCGCGGCGCAGCAGGTCGGCCAGCTCCCCGGGTCGGGGCGTGCGCACGCGGACGGAGGACGCCGCGTGGGCGGCGATGAACTCCGACGTCGGGCAGTCGGCGAGCACGCGGCCGCGGCCGACGACGACCAGGTGGTCGGCGGTCAGCGCCATCTCGGCCATGAGGTGGCTGGAGACCAGCACGGTGCGGCCCTCGGCGGCGAGGTCGCGGGCCAGGGTGCGCACCCAGCGGATGCCCTCGGGGTCCAGGCCGTTGACCGGCTCGTCGAGGACGACGACGGGCGGGTCGCCGAGCAGCGCGGCGGCGATGCCCAGCCGCTGGCCCATGCCGAGGGAGAAGCGCCCGACCCGCTGGCCGGCGACCGCCTCGAGGCCGACCAGACCGAGCACCTCGTCGACCCGGGCGGCCGGGATGCCGTTGCTCGCGGCCATCCAGCGCAGGTGCGCCCGGGCGGAGCGGCCCGGGTGCAGGGCGCGGGCCTCGAGCAGCGCCCCGACGGCGCGCAGCGGTGCGGGGGAGTCGGCGTAGCGGGCGCCGTCGACGGTGACCGTGCCGGCGGTCGGGCGGTCCAGGCCGATGACCATCCGCATCGTCGTCGACTTGCCGGCGCCGTTGGGGCCGAGGAAGCCGGTGACCCGGCCGGGTCGGACGGTGAAGGAGACGTCGTCGACGGCGAGGCGGTCGCCGAAGCGCTTGGTGAGTCCGGAGGCGACGATCACGCCGATCACCGCCGCGGGGGAGGGGAGGAGGTCATGGCCCGGAAGGCTCCCGGCCGGCGGGGTGCCGGCACATCAGGGCCGGACCCCCATCCGCCCCTGATGCGACCCCGCCGCCCTCTCCGGGAGGACCCTGGGTCAGGCGCTGCGGGGGAGCGCGGCGTCGGCGTCGAGCAGCCGGCGCAGTGTGCGCGCGGCGGTGCGGCCGGCCCGGTTCGCGCCGATCGTGCTGGCGCTCGGCCCGTAGCCGACCAGCTGGAGCCGGGGCTCGTCGACGGCGGAGGTGCCGTCGAGCCGGATCGCGCCGTCCCGGGTGCGCAACCGCAGCGGCGCGAGGTGGCCGACGGCGGCGCGGAAGCCGGTGGCCCACAGGATGCCGTCGGCGTCCACCGTCCGGCCGTCGTCCCAGGCCACGCCGTCGGCGGTGATGCGGTCGAACACCGGCAGCCGGGTGAGGACGCCGTCGTCCAGTGCCCGGCGCACCCACGGCGTGACGACCAGCCCGGTGGCGCCGACGACGCTGCCGGGCATGCGGCCGGCGCGGACGGCGGCCTCCACCCGCGCCACCGCCGCGCGGCCCTGCTCCTCGCCGAAGGGCCCCTCCCGCCAGAGCGGCGGGCGGCGGGTCACCCAGGTGGTGCGGGCGACCGCGGCGAGCTCGCCGAGCAGCTGCACCGCCGAGGCGCCGCCGCCGACGACGACCACCGACCGCCCGGCGAACTCCGCCGCGCCCCGGTAGCCGACGGTGTGCAGCTGCCGGCCGCGGAAGGTCTCCTGGCCGGGGTAGTGCGGCACGAACGGCCGGGTCCAGGTGCCGGTCGCGTTGACGAGGCTGCGGGCCCGCCACACGCCCGCCGACGTCCGCACGAGGAAGCGGCCGTCGCCGGCGCGCTCCACGGCGGTCACCCGCACCGGCCGCTCGACCGGCAGGCCGAAGTGCCGCTCGTACTCCGCGAAGTAGGCCGGCACCGCCTCGGCGGCGGGCAGGTCCTCCGAGGCGGGCTCGAACGGCAGCCCGGGCAGCTCGTGCACCCGGTGGGTCGTGGCCAGGGTCAGCGACGCCCAGCGGTGCTGCCAGGCGCCGCCCGGCGCGGCGTCCCCGTCGAGGACGACGAAGCCGCTGCCGGGAGCGAAGCCCTGGCGCGCCAGGTGGTAGGCGCTGCTCAGGCCGGCCTGGCCGGCACCGACGACCACGACGTCGACGTCCCGCGGGGTGCTCACGACCCCGGGAACGCCACCGGGCCCGCCGGGCTTCCGCTCCTCAGGCCAGGGTGAGTCGCCCGAGGTCGGCGCCGGTCAGCTCGGTCGCCGCGACGTCGTACCCGAAGCGGACGACGACCGAGCCGGGCCGGGCCTCGACCAGCCACGTCGGACGGGCCTCGCCCCCGTCGGCCGGCCGGTACTCCCACCGCTCGGCCAGCAGCGCCAGCCCCCGGGAGCGGAGGAATGCCTCGGCCTCGTCGCGGCCGGCGAAGGTGCGCAGCGGCGCCCCGAAGACGGCGTGCGCCACCCACCGGTCGGCGTCGGCGACGGCACTCCCGGCACCCGCGGCACCCGCGGCGGCCACGGCGGCCAGGTGGCCGACGAGTTCACCGTCCTCCGGACGGTGCACCGGCTCGAGCACGGGGGGAGGGGTCATGCGCCCGACGCTACGGACCCGGGCAACCCGTTTTCGCAGGTCAGCCGATCGCGACGACGAACACCAGGTAGATGACCAGCAGGAGGGCGAGCAGGACGAAGCCGAAGCCGAGGGTGACCCAGCGGTGGATGGAGGCGAGCAGTTCGGTCTGCCGGTCGAGGTGGCTCAGCTGGGCCTGGCGGAAGGCCTCGGCGCGTTCCTGCTCGGACAGTGGACGCGGGTCCATCTCGGCGGCTCCCCCGGGGTCGGTGCGACGTCCGCCGACGGTAGGGCTCCGGGCTCTCGATCCCCGGGAGCGACCCGTCCCGGCGCTCGAGTGGCCCGCCGGCCCGTGGCCCTGCAAGGTCGAGGGCGCCGGTGAGCACAGTCGGCGGACCCGGTGGGCGCTCCCGACCTCCCCTCCGGAGCCGCCTCGAGGAGGGGACGACCCCATGCGCGCGATGGTGTACCGCGGCCCGTACAAGATCCGGGTCGAGGACAAGGACGTGCCGGCGATCGAGCACCCCAACGACGCGATCGTGCGGGTGACGCTGGCCGCGATTTGCGGCTCCGACCTGCACCTCTACCACGGCCTCATGCCGGACACCCGGATCGGGCACACGTTCGGCCACGAGTTCATCGGCGTCGTGGAGCAGGTCGGCTCCTCGGTGCAGAACCTGCAGGTCGGCGACCGGGTGATGGTGCCGTTCAACATCTTCTGCGGCAGCTGCTGGTACTGCGCCCGCGGCCTGTACTCCAACTGCCACAACGTCAACCCGAACGCCACCGCCGTCGGCGGCATCTACGGCTACTCGCACACCACCGGCGGTTACGACGGGGGCCAGTCGCAGTACGTCCGGGTGCCCTTCGCCGACGTCGGCCCGGTGCCGATCCCCGACTGGATGCACGACGAGGACGCCGTCTGCCTGACCGACGCCGCCGCCACCGGCTACTTCGGCGCCCAGCTCGGTGAGATCGCCGAGGGGGACACGGTCGTCGTCCTCGGCGCCGGGCCGGTCGGGCTGGTCGCCGCCCAGTCCGCGTGGCTCATGGGCGCCGGCCGGGTGATCGTGGTCGACCACTTGCAGGAGCGGCTGGAGAAGGCCCGGACCATGGCACACGCCGAGACGATCGACTACGACGAGCACGACGACGTCGTCGTCGAGATGAAGAAGCAGACCGACTACCTGGGCGCCGACGTCGTCATCGAGGCGGCGGGCGCGGAGGCCGACGGCAACTTCCTGCAGCACGTGACCGGCACCAAGCTCAAGCTGCAGGGCGGCTCACCGGTCGCGCTGAACTGGGCCATCGACGGGGTGCGCAAGGGCGGCACCGTCTCGGTCGTCGGCGCCTACGGGCCCATCCCCAACGCGGTGAAGTTCGGCGACGCGCTCAACAAGGGCCTCACCCTGCGGATGAACCAGACGCCGGTGAAGCGGCAGTGGCCGCGGATGTTCGAGCACGTGCGCAACGGCCACCTGACCCCGCGCGAGGTGGTCACCCACCGCTTCCCGCTGGAGCACATCGCCGAGGCCTACCACGTGTTCAGCAGCAAGCTCGACGGCTGCATCAAGCCGGTGATCCTGCCCGACGCGGCCTGAGGAGCCCCCGTGACCGACCCCGACATCCCCAGCGCCTACGTCCGGGACAAGCGCACGCCACCACCGAGCCGCGAGGAGCTGCGGTCGCGCATCCCGGGCTGGGGGGCCGACCTCGACCCCGCCGACCGGCCCTCGTACCCGAAGCTGCAGTACCCGGCCGACACCGGCGCCCGCTGGGACTTCCCCGAGCGCCAGCCGGGCAGCGAGGGCAGGGAGCACTCGATCGAGCACGCCTTCGTCACGCCGGTGTTCGGCACCGCGCAACCGCTGCGGGGCCTGTCCGGCGTCGTCCGCCGGTTCGCCTACGCCCGCTTCAGCGAGGGCCGGCTGGCGCACTGGCTGCTGCTGGTCGTCGGCGACCGCGTCGACGCGTGGGAGCACCACCTGCGGTCGTTCGCGTCCGCGCGTCCCGACGTGCCCGCCACCGGCGTGCGCGCCGAGTTCACCCACGGGGGCCTGCGGTCGCGGCGCGGCCGCTCCGACGCCCGGCACCAGCTGCTCGACCCGGTCGTCGTCGCCGGGCCGTGGGTGGCCGGCGCGGGGGCCGCGGTGCTGGGCGTGCGGCGGGTGGTCCGGGCGCTGCGCCGCTGACGGCGGCCGTCAGATCCGGGAGCGGCGCTGCAGCCCGACGAAGGCCGCCCACCCCAGCGGGGCCGGCAGCCAGAACGTCGCCACCCGGAAGGCGAGCACCGCCGTCAGGGCCGACGCCACCGGGACGCCGGTCGCGGTCAGGCCGCCGACCAGCGCCGCCTCGACCGCGCCGAGGCCGCCGGGTGTGGGCGCCGCCGACCCCACGGTGGAGCCGACGAGGTACACCACCACGACCGACGACAGGGCCGGTGAGACGGAGAACGCGCGCAGCGACGCGTCCAGGGCGAGCACGTAGCCGCCGTTGAGCAGCAGGACGCCGAGGACGGCCGTGGCCAGCCGGCGGGGCTCGGTGACCGCGGCGAGCAGTTGCGGCAGCGTGCGCCGGACCAGCGGCTCGAGCCGCCGGCGCAGCGCCCGCCGGGGCGCCGGGACGGCGACGGCCAGCCCGAGCAGCGCGGCCGCCGCGAGGAGGACGGTGAGCACGTCGCCGCTGGGCAGCAGCGAGGGACGGGACGGCGAGACCCCGCTGAGCCACCCGCACACCAGCAGCAGGACCAGCGTGACCGCGACGGTGACGACCTGGCTGACCCCCACCGTCGCCGCCGCGGTCGCGACCGGCACCCCGGATCGCTGCAGGTAGCGGAGGTTCACGCCGACGTGCCCGACGGTCGGCGGGGTCACCAGCGTCACGAACGCCGAGGACAGCTGCACCAGCGTGGTGCGGCCCAGTGGCAGGCGGCCGGGCACGAACGCCGCCAGCGACAGCGCCGCTCCGACGTAGGTGAGCGCCGAGCCGAGCAGCGCGACGGCGAGCCAGCGCCAGTCGGCCCGCGCCAGCGCCGTCCCGATCCCGACGTCGGACAGCTGCGTGACGAGGACGTGCACGCCGACCGTCGCGCCCGCCACGCTCAGGACGGTGCGCCCGCTGACCCGTTCGAGGCGGGGAGCGGTCGCCACCCGCCCGCCGTCGGGACCGGCGAGCGCGGTGCGCAGGTCGCCGAGGACGGGCGTCCCGGAGACCGCGCGGCGGACCGGCCGCGGCAGTGCCAGCGGCTGGAGCAGGGCCGCCCACCGGCCCTCCTCGCCCGGCCCGGAGGCGTAGCCGGCGCGCAGGGCCGCGACCGCCCGGTCGGCGCCGGCACGGGCCGCGCCCGCGACCAGCAGCGCCACCACGTCCAGATCGCGCTGCAGCTCGCCGGCGGCGGGCTGGGCGTCCCGGAGGTCGGTGAGGCCGGCCCCGCCGTCCGGCAGGAGGACGACGGCCTCGGCGGTGAGCGCGCCGTGGGCGAGCCCGGCACGGTGCAGCCGGCGCAGCGTGCCGAAGGCGGCGGTGAGGGCGGCGGGGAGTGTCCCGGGCAGGTCGCCGTCGGCTGCCGCCGGCAGGCCGGTGCCGGGAAGGGGCCGCTCGACGAGCACCAGGGCCGGGCCCGCGGGCAGCAGCGCGAGCACAGGCGGCACCGCGACGCCGGCCGACCGGGCCAGGCCGGCGACGAGCGCCCGGCGCTCGAGGACCCCGCGCAGGGAGAGCGCCGGGCGGCCGACCGCCGAGGTGCGGAACCACAGCACCCGCCAGGCGCGGCGGGCGAGGGTCACGCCCCGCCGGTCCGGGTCGACGACGGTGAGCAGCAGGTCGCCGCAGGGGTCGGTGGCGGCGTACCGGGCCCGCCCGGCGGCCTCGTCGAGGGGCCGCAGCCCGCCCGCGACGACGATCCCCGCCTGCGCGAGCACCTCCACCACGAGGTCCACCGGTGGGCGCGCGGGCACCACGCCGGCGGCCACGCGCACCCCGAGACCGGCGGCGGTCCCGAGCAGGACGGCGGCGACCGCGCCCGGCACGGTCAGGCTCCCCAGGGCCAGGGCGCAGCCGGCCGCCGCGGTCAGCGCCGCGGCGGCCGCGCCCAGCAGCCGCCGGCCCCGGGGCAGGTCCGCGCCGACGACGAGGGCGACGGCGGCGCCGAGCGGGACGACGGCCGAATCCTGCCGCGGGCCGAGGGCCGCCACCCAGCCCGCCTGGCCGGCCTCCTGGGCGGCCACCGCGAGGGCGGTGCCGACGGTGCAGGCCGCCGCCGCGGGGAGCAGCGCCCAGCGTCGCCGCCGCAGCGCGTCGACCACGACGGCGAGCAGCACACCGAGGACGGCGAAGGAGGCGAGGGCGTTCGCGACCGACAGCAGGGCTCGCGGCAGCCCGCGCACGCCCTCGGGCACCGCCGCGCCGGCGATGCCGGGCAGCAGCGCGGACAGCACCCCGAGCCCGGCCGCGAGGCCGGCGACCGCTGCCAGCCGGGCGGCATCGGAGGGACGGCGGACCCGCGCCCGGGGCCACCAGGACCCCGGACCGTCCCCTCCGCCGCCGTCCACGGGCAGCAGTATCGGCAGCGTGCCGGGGGCCCCGCCCGGCCGGGCCACGCCGCAGGCCGGCGCGGCCCGGCCGGGGCAGGTGCCACCCGGGCGGGACGGCCCGGGCGGCACCGACCCCCGCGGCGTGCGGTCAGGCGCCGCCGGACGCCGTCCCGGAGTCGGCGGGGGCGTCGGCGTCGCCGGACGCGCCGCCACGGGGACCGCCGCCGTGGCCGGTGTCGGTGCCGGTCGAGGGCCCTCGTGGTCGCGGCCGCACGCCCGGCCGCGGGCACTCCTGCCCGAGACTGGGTAGATCGGTCTACTCAGTACGGTGGGTGGATGCCGCCCTCGCCGATCGCGACCGTCGACTACCACACCGGCGGAGAGCCGTTCCGGATCGTCGCCGACCCACCGGTGCCCATCCCGGGTGCGACGGTGGCCGAGCGCCGGCTACGGGCGGTCGAGGACCCGGACGTGCAGGCGCTGCGGGCGGTGCTGTGCTCGGAGCCGCGCGGGCACGCCGACATGTACGGCGGCTTCCTCGTGCCGCCGGACGACCCCGGCGCCCATGTCGGCGTGCTGTTCTGGCACAAGGACGGCTTCTCCACGGCCTGCGGGCACGGCACCATCGCGCTCGGCGTGTGGGCGGTGGACACCGGGCTGTTCGAGGCCCCGGACACCGGCAGCGTGGACGTGGTCATCGACGTCCCCTCGGGCCGGGTGACCGCCCGGGTGCACCGCGAGGGCGGGCGGGCGGTGGCGGTCGACTTCGTCAACGTCCCGAGCTGGGTGGTGGCCCGGGAGGTGCCGGTGACCACCTCCCGCGGGGAGGTCGCCGTCACCGTCGCCTACGGGGGCGCGATCTACGCGACCCTGCCCGCCCGGGCGCTCGGGCTGTCGGTCACCGCATCGGACCTGGGTGACCTCATCGCCCTCGGCCGGGAGATCAGGTGGGCGCTCGACGACTCGGAGCACGCCGTGCACCCCGACGACCCGCGGCTGACCGGGATCTACGGAACCATCTGGTTCGACGACCTCGGCGACACCGGCGGCCAGGTGCACCAGCGAACCGTCGCCGTGTTCGCCGACGGTGCGGTCGACCGCTCCCCGTGCGGCTCGGGCACCTGCGCCCGCCTCGCCGTCCTCGCTGACGCCGGACGGCTGCCGGCCGGCACCGTGCTGCGGCACGACTCGATCGTCGGGAGCACCTTCACCGGCACCGTGCTCGGCACCGTCGACGTCGACGGCCGCCGCGCGGTGCTCCCGCAGGTGACCGGCATGGCCTACCGCACCGGCGAACACGTCTTCACCGTCGACCCGCACGATCCGCTGGTGCCGGGGTTCGTGCTGCGGTGAGGTTCCTCGACGCGGACGCCGTCACCGCGCTCGGGCCGGCCGGCGCGGTCCGGGCGATCTCCGACGCGCTGCGCGCCGGGCTCGACCCCGCCGGCGACCCACCCCGGATGGCGGTTGGGCTGTCGCACGGGCAGTTCCTGCTCATGCCCTCGGAGACGCCGGCCGCGGCCGGGGTCAAGGTCGTCACCGTCGCGCCGGACAACCCGACCCGCGGGCTGCGCCGCGTCCAGGCCACCTACCTGCTCTTCGACCGGGACACCCTCGCGCTGCGCGCGGTGCTCGACGGCACTGCGCTGACCACGCTGCGGACCCCGGCCGTGTCGGTCGCCACCGTCCTCCCGGTCCTGCCCGACCGGCCCCTGCGGGTGGCGGTGGTCGGGGCCGGCCCGCAGGCGGTCGGGCACGTCGCCGCGCTGGCTGCCGTCCGCCCGCTGGCGGCAGCCACCCATCTGGTCCGCGAACCGGCCCGGACCCCGCTCGACGCCGTACGGCTCGGCACCGCGCCCGCCGACGAGGCGTTGCGAACCGCGGACGTCGTCGTCTGCGCCACCTCGGCCCGCACGCCGCTGTTCGACTCGGCCCTGCTCCGTGACGACGCCGTGGTGATCGCGGTCGGCTCCCACGAACCCGACGCCCGGGAACTGGACGCCGCGCTCCTGGGCCGGGCCACCGTGGTGGTGGAGGACGTCGCCACCGCGCTGCGCGAGGCCGGGGACGTCGTGCTCGCGATCGCCGACGGCACGCTGGCCGCAGAGGACCTCCTGCCCATGCGCGACGTCGTGTCCGGCGCGGCTCTGCCGGGCGGCGGCCGCCCGCTGGTCTTCAAGAGCGTCGGCATGTCCTGGCAGGATCTCGTCGTCGCCGAGGCCGTGCTGTCCGCGGACGGCACCGGGTACTGAGTCGCAGCGCCCCGTTGCGCCTCCGCGTCCGGCGCGGTGGCATCGGCGAGATCAGCAGAGCCGATGGACGTCCCCGAACGCTTGGTGGGCGGCGCCCTCGTCGGGCGGGCGTCACGCTCACCCGACGTCGAGATCTCGATCGTCCTGTGCTGGCCGAGACCTCCCGGCTGCCCTCCACAACCGCTGCACCGCCGGCTGCAGCAGGTCGGGGCAGGGGGGCCGGAGGCCCATCTCAATGCGGGCGGGGAAGCGGCGGAAGGTGGCCACGGTCCAGCTCCCGCAGCGGTTGCAGGAGCGCAGGTGCACGGGTGGCGCGTCCGCAGCGTCTCGGGGTGGGCTACCGGGTGACGTCCCCGAGAGTGGTGTAGCTGGTCGGAGGCCTTGAGCTCGTCGGCGAAGTGCTGGCGTGCGAGAGGCCACCGCGTGGATCTTCTGCGTGAACCCGCCAAGGAACACTCGGAAGAGAAAGGCCACGCGATGGCCCTGGACCAGTCTGCCCTGCTCGACCTCCTCGAGGCACTCAAGGCCGCCGACGTCGACGACCGCATCCGCACCGCCACCGAGACGCTCTACCAGGCGCTGATCGAAGCCGAGCTCACCGCGGTGATCGGCGCGGCCCCGCACGAGCGCACCGAGAACCGCACCGCCCAACGCAACGGCTCCCGACCCCGCACGCTCACGACCACCGCCGGGGATCTGGAGCTGCGCATCCCCAAGCTGCGCGCCGGCTCGTTTTCCCCTCGCTGCTGGAACGCCGCCGGCGGATCGACCAGGCACTGTTCGCCGTGGTCATGGAGGCCTATCTGCACGGCGTGTCCACCCGCAAGGTCGACGATCTGGTGCGGGCACTCGGCGCCGACACCGGCATCTCCAAGTCCGAGGTCAGCCGGATCTGCGCCGACCTCGACGCCGAAGTCAGCTCGTTCCGCGACCGCTCCCTGGCTGACCAGGCCTTTCCCTACCTGTTCCTCGACGCCACCTACTGCAAGGCCCGGGTCAACCGCCGCGTGGTCTCCCAGGCCGTCGTCATCGCCACCGGCGTGGCCGCCGACGGGCACCGTGAGGTGCTCGGCTTCGCCGTCGGCGATTCGGAGGACGGGGCGTTCTGGACGGTGTTCCTGCGCTCGCTGAAGGCCCGCGGGCTGGCCGGCACCCAGCTGGTCATCTCCGACGCCCACACCGGGCTGAAGGCCGCGATCGGCGCGGTCTTGCTCGGCGCCAGTTGGCAGCGGTGCCGGGTGCACTTCATGCGCAACGTCCTGGCGCGGGTGCCCAAGGGCAACGCCGAGATGGTGGCTGCGGCGATCCGCACGATTTTCGCCCAGCCCGACGCCGAACACGTGCGCTCCCAGCTCGACGTCATCGCCGGCATGCTCGGCCGCCAGTTTCCGCAGGTGAAGGGCATGCTGCGCGACGCCGCCGACGATCTGCTGGCGTTCACCGCCTTCCCCGTCGCGCACTGGAAGAAGATCTGGTCGACCAATCCGCTGGAACGGCTGAACAAGGAGATCAAGCGCCGCACCGACGTCGTCGGTGTCTTTCCCAACCCCGCCGCTCTGCTGCGGCTGGCCGGTGCGGTGCTGGTCGAGGCGCACGACGAATGGCAGGTCTCTGACCGCCGCTACCTCTCCGAAGGCTCCATGGCCCTGCTCGACCGACCCGACGAGGAGGTGGCGCAGCCGGCTCTGATCGCGTCATAGTCCAACCTGCAGAAGACCCCGCGAACCGGACCAAGTTCCACCACCGGGCGGGACGTCACCGGCGGCAGGCCAGTCGCCTGGGCAGCACTCCGGGTGTCGGGTCTGCCCTCGTGATGCGGTCGCCGGCTCTGCCACACTGCAGCCATGACCAGCCGCGAGGACCTCCACCGCCTGGTGGACGCCCTGCCTGCAGCTCGTCTCCCGGCGGTCGAACAGCTGCTTCGCGCCAGCCTGGACGACGCCGCGCCCAGGCGGCGCCAGTTCGCCAGCGCCGGCACGCTTTCCGCCGAGCACGACCTGGCCGAGCGGTCCGAGGACATCCTGCGCAGCGACGGAGCACCTGACGACGACGGCAGTCGCGACGCATCCAGCGCGTGATCGTCGTCGACACGGGCCCGGTCGTCGCGCTGCTCAACGACCGCGACGACCACCACGGGCGCTGCCGGGAGTTCCTCGAGACCAGTCCCGGTCCCCTCCTGCTGCCCGCCACGGTGTTCACGGAGGTGTGCCTGCTGCTCGAGCGCCGACGCGGCACGAGGGCGGAGCTGGCCTTCCTCGCCGACGTCCGGGCCGGCCGCTTTGCGCTGGTGGACGACCTCGCACCCGATCTCGACCGCATCGCTGAGTTGGTCGGGCGCTACGCCGACCTGCCGTTGGGCACGGTGGACGCGTCGGTCATCGCGCTCACCGAGCGACTGGACCTGCGCGAGGTCGCGACGCTCGACCCCCGCCACTTCTCCGTCGTCCGCCCGCGGCACGTACCCGCGCTGACGCTGCTCCCGTAGCCGACGGAGACCTCCGGTCCTTCTCCCGTCCTTCCGCTCCGCGGCCTCATGTCCGCGGCACGGTGGAGCCGAGGACGCCCGGGATCACCGGCCGAGGCCGACACCAGCGGCGGGCCGGGGCGTCCGGTTCACGACCGGCTCCGGTGGCCGGATGCTGCCGGCCGGTCGCGACGAGGACGCCGGTGCCTGCGCTGCCCGGTCGGCGATCCATCGTTCACGCTCCTCGATCAGCCGGTCGGACGGCACAGCGAGCAGTGCCGGCTCGGCGGTGAGACGGCGGATGCGCGCTCGAACGTCGGTCAGTAGCTGCTGGGTGGTGGCGATGTCGCGCTGGAGAGCGGCAAGTCGCGCGTCGGGATCGGGCGCTCGGGCGATGGGGCCGAGGGGGTCGAGCCGTTCGTCGCGCCGGCGGTGGGCCTCGGCGAGGTCACGTCGCGCGGCGTCGTGGGCATGTCTGGCGGTGTCGGCGGCGGCGTGGAGCTGGGCGTGCTCGGGGTGGTCCGCCGCCGCCGTCCTGTGGCCGGCGGCGTCGAACGCTCTCCACAGCGCGAGCCGGTCGTCGAACCAGCCTGCCTCCCGCGCGATCCGGCCCGGGTCGGTGGGCAGATCGGGTAGGTGTGGGCGCCACCGGTCGGCCCAGGCGGTCAGCTGCTCGCCGGCGCGGGTGACCGCGGCCCGCCGCAGGCCGAGTCGGCCCGGGCCGTCGAGCATGATCCTGGCCGCGGCACGGGCGGTCTCGCGCTCGCCGTCGAAGCGGGTGAGGAGGGCGTCGCGGACGCGGCCGGCCTGCGTGGCGATCGCCGCACCGCTGGCCTCCGCCCGGCGGATGGCTCTCTCGGCGGTATGGGCCGTCCGCCGGCTGTCGGTCTCCCGCTGGGCGAGTTCCCCGGCGTGGCCAGTCTCGAGCGCCACGACTCGGCGCAGCGTGTCTCGCTGCGCTTCCCACAGGGCGAGCCGGTCGTGGCAGCGCTGCTCGGCCGTCCACGGGAGCGCAGATCGGCCAGCACCTCCACGAGCGGCCGGGGTGGGGCGTACCGGGCCGCGTCGGCAGCGGCGTGTACGGCGGCGTGGGTGGGGCCGAGGTCGGCGCGGTCGCGGGCGAACACGGCGATCCACTGCTCGCGCGCCTCCGCCGGGTCGGTGGCGACGAGGTGAGCGGTGTTGGCCTGGCGGCCGCGGGTCATGCCGACATAGGCCGACGCAGCGCCGGTGTGCTCCCCGACCACCAGGTGCGCGGCGGCGACCGTGTCACCCTGCGCGCCGTACGCGGTGCTGGCGTAGGCCAGCTGGACGTGCGTAGCCACGTAGCCCGCGGGCAGCACCCGCGGGCTCGCGCCGGCAGGGGTGACGTCGTCCGGCTCGGCACCGGTCGTCGCGACGTCCCGAGGGGTGACGAGCAACCCGCCGTGGCGGCCAACGGCAGTGACGGTCCAGGTGTCGCGGTTGGCCACGGCCAGGTCGGGGTCGTTGCGACGGGTGACGATCCGGTCCCCGATCCGCTCTCCCGCGCAGGTCACGGCAACTCTGGCGTCGTCGACCCGGCGATCGTTGACCAGCCGGTCGCGGACGGCGGCGTTGAGTGCGGCGACCTGCTCGCCGGTGTCCGCCACCACCGCCACCGACTCGTCCCGGCGCATGTGGCTGGCAGCGGCCGCGGCGAGCGTCTCCTGCAGCGTCGCCAGGTCCGGGTGCAGCCGGACCTGGCCGCGGGCGACGAGGGCGTCGAACACCGCTCCTGGGTCCTCGCCGATGCGCATGGCCAGACTCAGGTCGGCGTAGCCGACGTCGGGTGCGGTCGTACCGGTGGAGGTGGTCCGGGTGAACCGGTGCACCCCGTGCAGGACCAGGTGGGCGGCCGGGTCGACCTGGGCGACGGCCAGATCGAGGACACCGCCGCGGCCGACCGCGGCCAGTTGGCGGCGGTCGCCGAGCAGCGCCACCCGCGCTCCGCTCTCGTCGGCGAGGGTCAGCAGGGCGCGGGCGGTGTCCTGGTCGAGTATCCCGGCCTCGTCCACCACGAGCAGGTCTCCGGGCCGAAGCTGCGCCAGCTCATGAGGTCCGGTGTGGACTGCGCCGGTGACCGGGTCGACATCGCCGGCAGCGAGCCGGGACCAGGCGCCGTCGTCGGTCCAGCGCCAGCCGTGCTGGTGAGCCAGCCATGCCGCCGACCCGGCGGCGGCCCCGACTTCGGCGGCGGCGACCTGCGCCGCCTTGAGCGTGGGGGTGACCACCAGCAGTCCGCGCCCTTGCGCCTGGAGCAGATCGCGGATGGCGGCCAGGGTGGTCTTGCCGGCGCCGGCCGCGCCCTCGACCACGACCAGCGGCCGGTTTCCGGCGAGGGTGGTGACCGCTTCCGCCTGGCCGACGTCGAACCCGGGGAGGACACCGGTCGGCTCGTGAGTGGACCTGGGGGCCTCGAGCGGGTCGCGGCTGCGGGTGGCCAGCCGAGTGGTCACATCCGCTTCCACGTCGAGCACTGCACGGGAGGTCCAGGCCCGGATGTGCTCGGGCACGCCGCCGCGATCCAGCAGCGGCACACAACGGGCGGTGGCCCGGGCGGTGAGGTCCTCGGCGAGCTCGACGCGCACCGCGGGCTCGACGACGATGCCCTCGGCCGCGATGAGCTGTTCGACCTGGCCGCGGATGTCTGCGGCGTTCCACGCAGACCGGCCGGCGGCGAGCCGCACGAGTACCCGGGCTGCCGCGTCCTCGCGGTCCAGTGCCCCGAGGGGGGCCGGTGTGAGGACGACCGGCCGATCGCCGTCGCGGTAGCCGAGGGCGGCGAGCTCGGCCAGCCAGCGCTCGACCAGGTCGCTGCCGGCTCGTGGAGTGACCTTGTCCGGGCGGTCCTCGGCCCAGGCGCGCGCGTCCCAGCTCCGGCGCAGCGCTGGCCCCGGTGATTTGCCGGGATGCGCGGCGATCCATTCCCGTTCGTAGCGGTCTGCGTTTCGGGCTATCTGTGCGGCCCGAGCGCTGAACGGCCCGACGTAGGTCGACAACTGCTGAATCTCTCCATCGGCGCTCAACGTGTACCCGTGCGCGGCGAGCGCGGTCCGGAACTGCGGGTCGCTGACGACAGCGGCATGCCCGATACCGTTGATCGCGCCCAGAAAGTCGCGGACCCCGACCGTGTGCAGCCCCCGCCACTTCCCGGTCGCATACACGCGGGCGTTGAGCTGCAGGTGCAGATGCCGGTGCGGATCGCCGGCCCGGGAGGTGTGGTGCCGCACCATCACCGCCTCCAGTCGGTCGACCGGCAACTGCACCTGCCCGCCGCGGGGGCCGACCCGGGTGGTCGCGTGCTGGCACAGCCAGCCGATGATCTGCACGGCGGCGCGGTCCTGCGCCGCGTCGTAGGCCGCGGCGATGTCCGGGTGCAGCGCTGCAGCAAGCGACCACGACTTCGGCCCGTTGACCACCACCTCGACGAACCGCACGGCTCGGTCGTCGGTGCGCAGCCATCCCCGCGGCTCGGCCGAGTCGGGGTCCACGCCAGCGACCCATGCCTCGTAGCCGTCCGCGCTCAGCGGTGTGAGCGCCTGCACCCGTCCGGCGGTGGCGGTGTAGCGGCGGGCGATCCCGCTGCCCTCGGTGAGGTAGTAGTCATCAGCGCGCCCCTTGCCGGCCTGTAGATAGGACCGGGCTGCGGCCGGTGACCCGGTCTACACCTTCATTCCTCCATGCACTGTCAACGCCATCCAACAATGGCCAACGCGCCATCCCTAGAAACGGCGAAGGGCCCCGCGAAGCGGGGCCCGAACTACCCGTCAAGGTAGCATTCGTGCCGTTATCGGGAAGGAGGTGGCGTTGCCTCGAGGGGTGGTGGAACGGTCATCAAGTGTTGGCTATTGCGGGTTCTGGCAGACCGGACTGCGGGACGGTTCGAGTGGCGACTCCACTGCCTCTTCCCTTCATGCAGGAGGTGTGATGGTTCACGGCCTCGTCGCCTCGACCGGCGGGCCGGCGCCGGTCCCCGCGACCAGGTGGTCGATCGAGGCACCGGTGCACCCGGCCCCGGTGCTGAGCAACTCGTGTAGGCGCCCCTCAGAGGTCCGTGCATCGCCGCTGCACGACTTGGCCCGTGTCGAGCACTCGACGCTGCCGGCCAGGGCGCGGGCATCTGTCCTCGCACGTCGCAGCCACCCGCCCTGACCACCATGTGACGCCGTCCAGGCGGTCGCCGATGTCGGGCAGTGGTCCGTGGATCCCGTGATCCGCAGAGGTGGGGTCATCGGGAGATCCAGCCGGATCTGTCTTCCGTCACGTGGAAGGGGCATTCACCCTGGGCGGTGACCTCCATCACCCTTCCCTCGGATGTCGCCGATCGTCGGCGATGCCCCCTCACGGAGGAGCGAGGCATGGCGTCAGGGAGTTCCGAGAGCGACACCGCCCGAGAAGAGCAGTTGCTCGACGCCGGTCGCGACCACCGGCCGGTCGCCCCCTACCGGGCCCTGTGGGCGGTGCTGTTGCTCGGCTGGGTGGTCAGCTATGCGGACCGGACGGTCACCGGCCCGGTCATCGCCTGGATGATCCAGAACGAGGCGGGCTTCATCGGCGACGCGTCCAACCCGGCGACGGTGGGCGGCCTGGTCGGCTCGATGTTCTTCCTGGGCTACATGCTCACCCAGTACCCGGGTGGGCGGCTCGGCGACCGCTTCGGGCACCGGGAGATGATCATCGTCTCGCTGCTGGCGGCCGCGGTCCTGACCGTCGTCTCGGGCCTCATGACCGGGTTGGTCACCTTCGTCGCCGCCCGCGTGCTCACCGGGCTCGGCGAGGGCGTCTTCTACTCCAACGACCGGACCCTGATCATGACGCACACCCCGGAGGCGAAGCGCACGCTCGGCCTGGGCATCGTGATCACCGGCCTGTCCATCGGTCTCACCGTGGGCATCATCCTCACGCCGATCCTCATCGACTGGGGCGCCTCACTGGGCATGGGCGACGGCGCCTGGCGGATGCCGTTCTTCGTCTTCGCGGCCTGCACCTTCGTCGTCGTCTCGGTGGCGTTCGGCTTCTTCCGGTCCAAGCTCGGCGGCGCGCTGCGGCTGGGTCCGCCGTTCCTGCGGCTGCTCGCCTTCTCGGCGCCGACCTTCGTCGTCATCGTCGCGCTGTTCCTCATCGCCGAGTCGTTGGGCTGGCCGGAGTGGCTGACCGCCACCATCGCCACGGTCATCGCAGTGGTCTACATCGCGATCGTCGTGCGCGGCGTCCAGCGCTCCGGTCGCGGCGGCGCGCTGCTCAACCGGAACATGTGGCTGATTTACCTCGCCTACATCGCCATCCTGTGGAACCTGTGGTTCTTCAGCTTCTGGTCGGTGCAGATCGTGCGCGAGGCGGCGCAGAGCAGCCTCCTGGCCGCGGCGCTGACCGCGGCGTTCAACGCCGGTGCCGGGATCCTCGGATTCCCCGTCGGCGGCTGGCTCGCCGACCGCGCAGTCCGCCGCGGCCGCGGGCGCAAGCCGCTCGCCCTGGCCTGCACCGCCGTCTACTCGGTGCTCGCGCTGCTGTTCGGCTGGAGCATCTCCGGCGGGGAGGGCGACGAGCTGCCCTCGCTGGCGCTCCTGGGCCTGCTGCTGTTCAGCTCCGGCGTGTTCTTCAACGCGCTCCAGCCGATCGTGCAGGGCATGACCGGTGACATGGTGCCCGCGAGTGAGCGGGGCTCGGCCTTCGGGATGCTCAACCTCGTCTCCGAGATCGGCGCCGTGCTCAGCCCGGTGGTCAGCGGGATCCTCCGGGACGCGACCGGCAGCTGGGCTCCCGGGGTCTACGTCGCCGCCGGGATCATGATCGTCTCCTTCTTCCTCTACGCGATGGTCCGAGAGGCACCGGCCCACCACGAGGACCCCGTCCCCGCCTGACCGTCCCCCCGACCCGTCCACCAGAGACCTCCGAAGGCACCCCGACATGACCGCACCCGGTTCGACCTCCCCTGCCTCCATCGGCCGCCCCACCGGGCACGCCTCGTTCCGCTCGTTCCCGCTCAACGCCTGGTACGCGGCGGCGTGGGACCACGAGGTGGGCCGCAACCTGCTGGCCAAGACGGTCGCCAACCGGCCGGTCGTCCTCTACCGGACCACCGGCGGCCGCCCGGTCGCGCTGGCCGACGCCTGCTGGCACCGGCTGGCGCCGCTGTCGATGGGCAAGCTGCGCGGCGACGACGAGCTGATGTGCGGCTACCACGGCATCTGCTACGACCCCGACGGCCGGGCCACCTTCATGCCGGCGCAGGAGACGATCAACCCCAGCGCCTCGGTGCACTCCTTCCCGGTCGTGGAGCGGCACCGCTACGTGTGGATCTGGCCGGGCGACCCGGCGCTGGCCGACCCGGCCCTGGTGCCGGACCTGTACTGGAACGAGCACCCCGACTGGGCCGGCGACGGCAAGACGATCCACGTCAACTGCAGCTACCAGCTCATCGTCGACAACCTCATGGACCTCACGCACGAGCAGTTCGTGCACGGGTCGAGCATCGGCCACGACGCGCTGTCGGAGTCGGAGTTCACCGTGACCCACACCGAGCGGACGGTGACGGTGACCAAGTGGATGCTCGGCATCGAGCCACCGCCGTTCTGGAAGCGCAACCTGCAGGACCGCTTCCCCGACTACGACGGGCCGGTCGACCGCTGGCAGATCATCCGCTACACCGCCCCGTCGACGGTCGCCATCGACGTCGGCGTGGCCAAGGCCGGGACGGGCGCACCCGAGGGCGACCGCAGCCAGGGGGTCACCGGCACGGTGATCAACACGATGACGCCGGAGACCGACAACAGCTGCGCCTACTTGTGGGCGTTCACCCGCGACTGGTGCCTGGACAAGCAGGTGATCACCACCCGGCTGCGCGAGGGCGTGTCCAACGTGTTCTTCGAGGACGAGCTGATGCTCGAGGCCCAGCAGCGGGGGATCGAGGCCAACCCCGACTACGACTTCTACAACCTCAACATCGACGCGGGCAGCATGTGGACCCGCCGGATCGTGCAGCGCATGATCGACGCCGAGCTCGGCTCGGACACCGGCGCGGTGAGCGACGCGGCCGGGCACGCCGCCGCCGCGATGGCCGAGGTCAGCGCCGCGGCCAACGCCGAGGGGCCGGCCGACGGCGGCGCCGGTCAGGCGGCCGAGGTGGCCGGCGGCGTGGCCCGTCACCGGGAGCAGCCGACGGCCGGCCTCATGGGCCGCGGCCTGTAGCCGGGGCCGGCGACATGGCGGCCACGAGCGCCAAGCGGTGGGGGCGGGCGCGGGTGATCGACGTCTGCGAGGTCGCCCAGCACGTCCGGCGGGTCGTGCTGGAGCCCGAGCGGCTCGACGTGCCCGCGCCGCCCGGCAGCCACATCGACATCGGGGTCTACGTCAACGGTCGCGCCGACGTCCGCTCGTACTCCGTCGTGGGCACGGGCGGCTACGGCACCGAGCTGGTGCTCGGGGTGCAGCTGGCCCGGCAGAGCCGCGGCGGCTCGGCGTTCATGCACGCCCTGCGCCGGGGGCAGGAGGTGTCGATCACCCAGCCGCTGCAGAACTTCCCGCTCAACTACGGCAAGCCCGCGTACGTCCTGGTCGCCGGGGGGATCGGCGTCACCGCCCTGGTGGCCATGGGCAAGGCGCTCAAGGCCCGCGGCGCGGACTACCGCTTCGTCTACGGCGCCCGCTCGCGGAGCCTCATGGCGTTCCTCGACGAGCTGACCGCCGAGCACGGCGACCGCCTCGACCTGCGGATCGACGACGAGGGCGGCTCCCTCGACGTCGCCGAGCTCGTCGCCGGCGTCCCCGGCGGCGGGGAGCTGTACGTCTGCGGGCCCACCCCCATGCTCGACGCCATCAAGGCCGCCTGGGCCCGGGCCGGACGGCGCCCGGCCGACCTGCGGTTCGAGACCTTCGGCAGCAGCGGCCGGTTCGCCCCCGAGTCGTTCACCGTGCGCATCCCGCAGCTGGGCCTGGAGACCCTCGTGCCGCACGACGTGTCGATGCTCGAGGCGCTGGAGGCCTGCGGTGCGGACATGATGTACGACTGCCGGCGCGGCGAGTGCGGCCTGTGCGAGGTCCGGGTGCTCGACGTCGACGGGGTCATCGACCACCGCGACGTCTTCCTCAGCGACGAGCAGCACCGGGTGGGCGACCGGCTGCAGAGCTGCGTCTCCCGCGTGGTCAGCGCCCGCACCGGGGGGCTGGCCGGCGGGAACGGTGGGCCGGGGGTCGTCTCCATCGACGTCCCGTGACCAGCGGCCTGCGCACCGGTCCGGCGGCGGCTCGGCGGACGGCGGGCGGCAAGCTGCTCGCCGTCCTCGACGCCTTCACCCGGGAGCGGCCGGCGCTCACCCTGTCGGAGATCGCCCGCGCCGTCGGCGTGCCGCTGTCCACCGCCCACCGTCTGGTCGGGGAGCTGTGCGCGTGGGGCGGCGTCGAGCGGGACGAGGACGGCCGCTACCGGGTGGGCCTGCGGGTGTGGGAGCTGGGCGCGCTGGCGCCCCGCGGTCTGGGGCTGCGCGAGGTGGCGCTGCCGTTTATGGAGGACCTTTACGAGGTCACCCACGAGAACGTGCAGCTCGCCGTGCGCGAGGGCACCGAGGTCGTCTTCGTCGAGCGGATCGCGAGACGGTCGGCCGTCGACGTGCTCACCCGGGTCGGCGGCCGCTTCGCCCTGCCGCCGACCGGGGTCGGCCTGGCGCTGCTGGCGCACGCCCCGGCCGAGGTGCAGGAGGAGGTGCTCGCCCACCCCTTGGCGGGGTACACGCGGCACACGATCACCGACCCGGGGCAGCTGCGGCGCATCCTCGCTGAGGTCCGCCGCAGCGGGGTGGCGATCAGCGACCGGCAGGTGACCGGCGACGCGGTGTCGGTCGCCGCGCCGGTCGAGGTCCGCGGCAGCGTCGTTGCCGCGCTGTCCATCGTGGTCCGTGGCAGTTCGCCGTCTGCCGTCCGCCCGTACATCCCCGGAGTCCGGGCCGCCGCCCGGGGCATCGGGCGCACGTTGACCTCGACTCCTTGACCGGCGCCCTCAGCAAGCGGGGCGACCGCTCGTTCCCTACTCCACCGGCTAGCCACCCGCGGTAGGGCAGGAGCGGGGCGCTTGGGTCGGAGGAGCAACGCCGAGTGCCCGTCCAGCGCTACGTCGAGCAGTCCTTCCGGCGACCAAGGCAGCCGGCATCCTGATGCGAGAGGGGAGCGGCTGAGGGTGGCCACCGTCCCGCTCACGAAGCAGTTGCAGGAGCAAGGGCCCTCAGCGGTCGTGCGTCCGCAGTGTCTCGAGGTGCTGCTGAGACGACAGAGTTTTCGATGGGTTTTCCATGGCCTGGCGGGACGGCCGTTACCAGGTGGCGTGCCCTCCGAGTCTATAATCGCAGCTCAGAGGGGGTATTGAGGTGAAGTGGGTGCGCCATCAGGGACTCGAACCCCGAACCCGCTGATTAAGAGTCAGCTGCTCTGCCAATTGAGCTAATGGCGCGTGTCGCCCGGCTGGCCGGGCCACGAGGGAGAACGATACCAGCGCCCGGCCGGGTCCGGTCGTGGGCCCCGCGACGAGGCGCGCCCACCGGACCGCCACTCCCGCACACCGCGAGGACACTGGACCGGGCACGGTCGCGCCGTCTCCCGGTGCGGCCCACGGCGACGAGGAGACGGCACGGGTGCGACGGACAGCGGCACTGGTCACGGCGGGGGCGCTGGCCCTGCTGGCGGGGTGCAACGGCGGGGACGAGAGGTCGTCGGCGGCGGCCCCGTCCACCGCGCAGAGCGCCCCGGCGCAGGTGCAGGTGGCCCCGGCCGACGGCTCGGTGGACGTCTCCCCGGCCATCCCGGTGGAGATCTCCGTCACCGACGGCGAGCTGGCCGAGGTCACCGTCGTCGACGCGGCCGGCGCCCAGGTGCCCGGTGAGGTGGCCGACGGCGACACCGAGGGCACGGAGGTCTGGGCGCCGGAGAGCCCGCTGGCCTACGGCACCACCTACACGCTCACCGCCACGGCCGAGGACGCCGAGGACGACCCCGTCGAGGCGACGAGCACCTTCACCACCGTCACGCCCGAGACGCTCAGCACCCCCTCGGTCGGCCCGCTCGACGGCACCACCGTCGGCGTCGGCATGCCGATCCGCGTCTACTTCGACCAGCCGGTCACCGACCGGGCCGCCGTCGAGAGCCACCTGCGGGTCACCAGCTCGACCCCCACCGACGGCGTGTGGAGCTGGCTGAGCGACAGCGAGGTGCACTTCCGGCCCTCGGAGTACTGGCCGGCGGACACCGAGGTGACGCTGCAGGCCGACCTCTACGGCGTCGAGCTCGGCGACGGCGTCTGGGGTGAGAAGGACCGCACGGTGTCCTTCTCCATCGGCGACCGGCACGTCTCCGTCGCCGACGCGGCCACGCACACGCTGACCGTGTACGACGGCGACCGGGTCGTGCAGACGTACCCGATGAGCGCCGGCAGCGAGGCGAACCCGAGCCACAACGGCCCGCACGTCGTCCTCGAGTCCTTCCGCGACATCACCATGGACTCGAGCACCTTCGGGCTGGCCGTCGACGCCCCGGGCGGCTACCGCACCGACGTGGAGTACGCCGTCCGCATCTCCAACAACGGCGAGTTCGTGCACGCGGCGCCGTGGTCGGTGTCGTCGCAGGGCAACGCGAACGTCTCGCACGGCTGCATCAACCTCTCGACCGAGCGGGCCGCCTGGTTCTACGACTTCTCCCGGCCCGGCGACGTCGTCGAGGTGCAGAACTCCATCGGCCCGGCGCTGTCGGCGTCCGACGGCGACGTCTACGACTGGGCGGTCCCGTGGGACGAGTGGCGGGCCGGCAGCGCGCTGAAGTGACTGGTCGCTGACCGCCTGACCACGCGTTTCGCGGGTTTCATGATCGGCCCGTGCGGGCATCTGCCCACCACTTTGGGGAGGGGATCGTCGTGGAGACCTGGTTGATCGTCCTGCTCGTCGTCGTCGTGCTGGTGGTGCTGGCCCTGGTGGGTCTGGCGCTGGCCAAGCGCAGCCGCGTCGCCGGCGCCCGCCGCCGCGAGCAGCAGCGCGTGCAGGCGCGCGAGCACCTCGAGGAGGCCCGGCTGCGCGGGGCGCAGGCGGAGAAGGAGCAGGCGCTGGCCGAGGAGCAGGCCGCCCGCGCCCGCCGGGAGCGCGCCGAGGTCGAGGAGCGCACCCGGCTGGCCGAGCAGGAGGCCCGGCAGCGGGCCGCCGCCGCGCAGGAGCACGCCTCGGCCGCCGAGCGCCTGCGCGCCGAGGCCGAGAAGCTCGCTCCCGGCCTGGGCGACGGCGACGGCCGCGCGCCGGTGACCGGCGACGGCCCCGGGGGTTCCACCCGCCGCTGACGGGGGTTCCCCGGCCGACGACGCCCTCCGCTCAGTTCCGCCGTCCCGCGCGGTCTGCCCCGCAGGGGGCCGCACCGGGCCCCGGAGACGACCGGAGGGCACCGTGGCCGACCTGCTCGCCATCGGCACGCGCAAGGGGCTGTGGCTGGCCCGCAGCGACGACGACCGCCGCACCTGGACCCTCGACGGGCCGCACCTGCTGTCCCAGGAGGTGGCCGCGGTCGGCGTCGACGTCCGCGGCCCGGTGCCGCGCGTGCTGGCCGGCGTCCAGTACGGCCACTGGGGCCCGACCGTGACGTGGTCCGACGACCTCGGCCGCACCTGGTCGGAGACCGACGAGGGCGCCATCCGGTTCCCTGCCGGCACCGGTGCCGCGCTGGCGCGCGTGTGGCAGCTGCGGCCCGACACCGCCGGCCGGCCCGGCGTCGTGTGGGCCGGGTGCGAGCCGCACTCGCTGTGGCGCAGCCACGACGGCGGCCGCTCGTTCACCCTCGTCCGCGGGCTGTGGGACCACCCGCACCGGCCCAGCTGGGCGCCCGGCGCGGGCGGCGGCGCAGTCCACACCGTGCTGCCGCACCCGTCGGTGGACCGGGTCACGGTCGCGATGAGCACCGGCGGTGTCTACGTCAGCGACGACGGCGGGGAGGAGTGGGAGCCGCGCAACTCGGGCATCAGCGCCGTCTTCCTGCCCGAGCCCGCTCCCGAGTACGGCCAGTGCGTGCACAAGGTGGCCGTCGACGCAGGCGACCCCGACCGGCTGTACGCCCAGAACCACTTCGGCGTCTTCCGCAGCGACGACGCCGGCGTCTCGTGGACGTCGATCGCCGGCGGGCTGCCGGCCGACTTCGGCTTCCCCGTCGTCGCCTCGCCGCGGACCCCGGGCACGGCGTGGGTGGTGCCGCTGGTCGCCGACGCCGAGCGGGTGCCGCCGGGCGGGCGGCTGCGCGTGCACCGCACCCGCGACGCCGGCGCGACGTGGGCCGAGCTCGGCGCCGGCCTGCCCGACGGCTGCTGGACCGCCGTCCTGCGCGACGCCGTCTGCGTGGACGAGGCCGAGCCGACTGGCGTCCACGTCGGCACGAGGGACGGGTGCGTCTACGCCAGCCGCGACGAGGGCGAGCGGTTCACGCTGGTGGCCGACCACCTGCCCGACGTCCTCTGTCTGCGCGCGGCGCGGCTGCCGTGAGCGCACCGGTGGAGGTGCTGCTGCCCGGCGTCCTGGCCGACCTGGCCGGGGGCGCCCGGCGGCTGCAGGTGCAGCCGGCCGCGGCGACGCTGGCCGGGCTGCTCGACGCGCTCGCCGCCGAGCACCCGGTGCTCGAGCGGCGGATCCGCGACGAGGCCGGCGCGCTGCGCCGGTTCGTCAACGTCTACGTCGACGGCGAGGACGTCCGCTTCGCCGGGGGCCTGGCGACCGCCGTGCCCGGGGGCGCGCAGGTGCAGGTGCTGCCCTCGGTCGCCGGCGGGTGAGCGGGGCGGGTCAGAGCAGCGCGAGGGTGGCGCACTCGGGGCAGAGCTGGTGCTCCTCGTAGTCCTGCGGTGGCCACTGCGTCTGCTCGTCGACGGCGACGTAGGCGCCGCACAGCGACTTGCGGCTGCGGCCGTTGACCCGGCCGATCGTGGCGTGCGCCGGGCCGATCTGGCGGGGCTGGAGGCCGTCGGGGCTGCCGACCGAGCCGACCATCACGACCGCGTGCGCGGTCCCGTAGGAGAAGGCAGTCGTCATGCCGCCAGGGTCCGAGCCCGCGCGGGGGCCGCCGGGCACCCGGGCCGCGCGTGTCCGGCGCACCCGTCCCAGCCGTCCCACCCGGCACGCCGGGGGACCCGGGAGGCGGGGAGCGGACCCGCGGTCATCCGCGCGGCGGCGGCCGCGCCCTGGCGTCGCCCCTCGGCGACGACCCTGCCGTGGGCGCCGGGGTGCCCGTCACCGGCCCCGTGCGGCACGGCCGGCCGCACGGTCGCCAGGATCGTTCACTCGAGCGGCACCAGCCCCGACTCGTAGGCGGTGATGACCGCCTGCGTGCGGTCACGGGCGCCGAGCTTGTGCAGCAGGCTGCTCACGTGGGTCTTCACCGTCTGCAGGCCCAGGTACAGCTCGCCGGCGATCTCGCCGTTGGACAGCCCGCGCGCCATCAGCACGAGGATCTCCCGCTCGCGCGCGGTCAAGCCGGTGAGCGCCCGGCGCCCGCGGGCCTGGACCGGTGCGTGCCGGACGGCGAGGGCCCGGATGGCGGCGGGGAAGAGCAGGCTGTCGCCGCGGGCCACGACGCGGACGGCGTCGACGATCTCGGCCGGGCGGGCCCGCTTGGGCAGGAAGCCGTCGGCGCCGGCGTGAAGGGCGGCGTAGACGTTCTCGTCGTCGCCGAAGGTCGTCACCACGAGGACCCGCGGGGGCTGCTCCAGCCGGCGCCGCAGGTCGCGGGTGGCCTGGATTCCGTCGACCAGCGGCATGCGGATGTCCATGACGACGACGTCCGGGCGCACCGAGGCGACCAGCGGGACGACGACGGCGCCGTCGGCCGCCTCGCCGACGACCTCGATGTCCTCCCGGGCGTCGAGGATCGCGCGCAGCCCGCCGCGGACGAGCTCCTCGTCGTCGACGAGCAGCACCCGGATCGTCACGCCGCCCTCGCCAGGGGCAGCCGGACGGCCACCTGCCACCCGCCGTCCACCGGCCCGGCCGAGGCGGTCCCGCCGAGGACGGCGGCGCGCTCGCGCAGGCCCGCCACCCCGCTGCCGCCACCGGGGGGAGCGGGAGCCGGCACGGGCACGGGGTTGCGGACGTCGAGCTCGAGTGCGTCGGCGCGCACGCCGACGTGCAGCGCGATGGGCACCGGTCCGGCGTGCCGCAGCGCGTTGGTGAGGGCCTCCTGCGCCATGCGGTAGGCCTCCCGGGAGACCAGCGGCGGCAGGTCGGCCACCGGTCCCTCGACCCGCAGGTCGACGGGGGCGCCGGCGGCCCGGGCGGCGCGCACGAGCCGGTCGACGTCGGCCAGCGTGGGCGGGTCGCGGGGCGGTGCGCCGTCCCGCAGCAGCGCGAGGACCCGGTCCAGGTCGGCGGCGGCCTGCCGGGCGCTGTCCTCGACGGCGGTCAGGGCGGCGTCGAGGACGGCCGGGTCGCGCCCGGCCGTCTCGCGGGCGGCGCCGGCCTGCAGCAGCGTGACGGTGAGGGCGTGGCCGATCGAGTCGTGCAGCTCCGCGGCCAGGCGGGTGCGCTCCAGCAGCCGTTCGGTCCGGACCTGCTCGGCCCGCAGCCGTTCGGCCGGCGACGGGTGCAGCAGCCGCCGGGCGGTCGCCGCCGCGAGCCCGCCGAGCCCGGCGAGGACGTAGCCGGCTGCCAGCACCACCACGGCGGCGGCCGGCACGGCCGCCCAGCCCGGCAGGTCCGTGCCGGGGCGCAGGAGGGACGCCACCGTGACCGTGGCCGCGCCGGTCGCCTGACCGGCGAGCACGCCCAGCTCCACGCGGACGCAGAGCCACAGCAGCAGCCGGCCGCGCTCGGACCACGTGCGGGACGGCTCGACGGTGACCTCGTCGTCGCCCGGCAGCAGCAGCGCCCGGGCCTGCACGCCCTCGCTGCGGCGCACGACCGGCACGCAGGCCAGGACCACGAGCAACGGCAGGGGAGCGAGGAACAGACCGGCCAGCGCACGGGGGGACGCGTCGGGCAGACCCGGCCACACCAGCGCGCAGGCGACGGCGAACCACAGGCCCAGGGCCAGGTGGAGGACCCGCGCCCACGTCGTCCTGCTGGTCACGGGGCGGAGCAGCCTGCGCACCGCCTCATCCTCCCGTGCCCGGTGAGGGGGGCACCTCCCGCTCGGGAGGGAGACGGTCGGACCGGGCGGGGGAGGCGGGCAGGCGGCGCCGGGGGCGAGCGTGGTGCCATGAGAGACGCCGGGAGGAACCCGTGATCGAGGTGCGCGGACTGGGCAAGCGGTACGGCACCGCCGTGGCCGTGGACGACCTGACCTTCGACGTGCCGGCGGGCGTGGTCACCGCCTTCCTCGGCCGCAACGGTGCGGGGAAGTCGACCACGCTGCGGATGGTGCTCGGCCTGGACCGGCCGACCAGCGGTACCGCACGCGTCGGCAGGCGTCCCTACGCCGACCTGCCCGTGCCCCTGCGCACGGTGGGCGCACTGCTCGACAGCGGCGCGGCCCACCCCGGCCGGACCGCCCGCGACCACCTGCGCTGGCTGGCCGCGAGCAACCGCATCCCCGCCCGCCGGGTCGACGAGGTGCTCGACCTGGTCGCCCTGGGGGCGGCCGCCGACCGCCGGGTCCGGGGCTTCTCCCTGGGCATGCGCCAGCGGCTGGGCATCGCCGGGGCCCTGCTCGGCGACCCGCCGGTGCTGCTGCTCGACGAGCCGACCAACGGCCTGGACGCCGAGGGCATCCGCTGGCTGCGCGGCCACCTGCGCGACCTGGCCGCGCAGGGGCGCACCGTCCTCGTCTCGAGCCACCTGATGGGCGAGGTCGAGCTGACCGCCGACCACCTGCTCGTCATCGACCGCGGCCGGCTGCTCGCCGACACGCCGCTGCGCGACCTGCTCGCCGACCCCGCCGGGCACCTCCTGCGGGTCCGCAGTCCGCAGGCCGGACGGCTCCGCGACCTGCTGGTCGCCGACGGCGCGACCGTCATCGCCGGCGACGGCGGGTCCCTGTCCGTGGCCGGGCTGCCCCCGGAGCGGGTCAGCGCGGTCGCCGCCGGCTCCGGCGTGCCGCTGCTCGAGCTGACGGCGGTCGAGCGTTCCCTGGAGGACGCCTTCCTCGCCCTGACCGCCGGGGGTGCCGCGTGACCGCCGTCGTCCCGGCGCTGCGCGCCGAGTGGATCAAGGCGGCCACCGTCCGCTCGACGTGGGTCTGCCTGCTGGCCTACGCCGTCACCGTCTTCGGCGTGAGCGTCGGTGCGGTGGCCGCGATCGGCGAGCCGCAGGCGGCCCAGGCCGACTACGACCCCGGGGTGCTCGCCTTCTACGGCCTGAACTTCGGGCACGTGGCGGTGATCGTGCTCGCCGTGCTGCTGACCGCCGGGGAGTACGGGCACCGCACCGTCCACACCTCGCTCACGGCCGTCCCGCGCCGCGGCGTCTTCCTCGCCGCCCAGTTCGCAGTCGGCGCCGGGTCGGTGCTCCTCACCGCGGCGGGGACCGCGCTGGCCACCTTCCTCACCACGCAGGCGCTGCTGGGACCGGCGGGGATCCCGCTGGACTCGCCCGGTGCGGTCCGCTCGCTCGTCGCCGCCGTCGTCCAGCCGACGGTCCTGGCGGTGTTCTGCATGGCCGTCGGGGTCCTGGTGCGCGACCAGTCCGGGGCGCTGAGCCTGCTGGTGCCCTTCTTCTTCCTCGTCTCACCGGTCCTCGAGCTCGTGCCGGTGCTGCAGGACGTCGTCCAGTTCCTGCCCGACCGCGCCGGTGCCGTCGCCATCCGGACGTACGGCCGCCCGGTCGACGTCTTCGGACCGGTGACCGGGCTGGTGATCTGTGCCCTCTGGGCGGTGGCCGCCGTCGGTGTGGCCCGCTGGGCCCTGCAGCACCGGGACGCCTGAGCGCCGGTCCGCGCCCGGCACGGACGAACTCCTTGCCCGCTCCCGGCTCCGCGAGCAGGCTGGGGCCCACGACAGGGACCGGGGAGTGCGCCGGGAGGCCGCCGTGGAAGCTCACGTCGGGGACAGGATCGTCGTCCGTTCCACACACCAGGGGGAGCCGGAGCGCACCGGCGTGGTCCTCGAGTGCCACGAGCCCGACGGGGGGCCGCCCTACCGGGTGCAGTGGGAGCCCGACGGCCACACCGGGCTCTTCTACCCCGCCGGGACCGCCGTCGTCGTGCAGACGGACCCGTCGCGGAGCTGAGCGACCGCTGACTCCAGCTCCCGGCCCCGGGGGTGCGCGTGCGCTGGCCGGGCTCCCGCGCGCCGGGGTCGCGGGCCCCGGGTGCGGGTAGGTTCCCCACATGGCGGCCTCCGCGAGCGATCCCGGGCGGGACACCGGCTCCGCCGAGGGCCTGGCCGAGGTGATGGGCCGGGCGGCGCGGCGGCTGCAGGAGGAGCACGGCGACGTCGAGAGCACGCTGCAGGCCATCACCGCGGCGGCGGTCGGGGTCGTGCCCCACGTGGAGGAGTGCGGCATCAGCTACGTGGTCGGCCGCTCGCGGATCGAGCCGCGGGCGTCGACCGGCGACCTGCCTCTGCAGGTCGACGCCCTGCAGGGGCGGCTCGGGCAGGGGCCGTGCCTGAACGCGGTGTGGGAACAGGAGGTCGTCCGGGTCGACGACGTCGCTGCCGACGACCGGTGGCCGGAGTTCGCCCGGCAGGCAGTGGAGCTCGGCGCCGCCGCCATGATGTGCTTCCGCCTGTTCGTGGAGGGGAACCGGCTCGGGGCCCTGAACCTGTACGCGGGCAGGCCGGGGGCCTTCGACGACGAGAGCCAGGACGTCGGGCACCTGTTCGCCGCCCACGCCGCGGTGGCGGTGGCCGGCGCCGAGCACGAGGAGAACCTGCGCGCGGGGATGGGCAGGCGCGACGTCATCGGGCAGGCGAAGGGCATCCTGATGGAGCGGCACAAGCTCACCGCCGACCAGGCCTTCGGGGTGCTCACCCGGGTGTCGCAGGAGATGAACCGGAAGCTCTTCGACATCGCCCGGGAGCTCACCGAGACCGGAGCCGTCCCCGGCCGCGACCGCCGCCGCGACTGACGCACCGGCAGGCCCGGGCGCCGCCGCAGCGGGCGGTGACTACTCCCGCACGACCCACACCTCGGCCGGCCCCTGAGCGGTGTCCTGCACCTGCACGGGCTCGAACCGCTGGTAGACGCCGAACCAGCGCGGACCGTCGTAGACGAGGACCGACGACACGAGCAGTTCCGGCGGCACGTCGTCGACCTCGCCGTGCCGTGGACCGCCCCAGTGGAAGACCAGCGGCATGCCGGGACGGTAGTGGACCCGGCGCGGCGCGACGGCACCGGGACGCGGGGGGACACCGCCGCTGCGGCGTCCCCCGGGCCGGGGCGGCGCGCGGGTTCAGGCGCCCGGCCGCCCGACGACGCCGTCACCGACGAGGGCGGCCAGGTCGTCCCCGGTGACGCTGAGCTCGGTGAGGACGGCCGCGGTGTGCTCACCCACCGCCGGTGCGGGCCCGCGCGGGCCGACGCCGCCGCCCTGCAGACGCAGCGGCGCGCGCACGGTGCGGAACCGCCGTCCGGTCGCGTCGCCGACCTCGGGGAACAGCCCGTCGGCGGCGGCCTGCTCGTCGGCGGCGAACTCCGCGACGGTGGACGCCGGTCCCCCGATGGAGCCGCGCTCGTCGAACAGCGCACTCCACTCCGCCAGCGGGCGGGAGGCGAGGGCCTCGTCCATCAGCCGGGTGAGCTCCGGCATGTGGGCGGCGCGGGCGCCCCGGTCGGCGAAGCGCTCGTCCTCGATCCACTCGGGGTGCCCCACGGCCTCGCAGAACGGCGCCCACCACCGGGGCTCGGGCATGAACGGCAGGATCCAGCGGCCGTCGGCGCACCGGAAGCCGCCGTGCAGGGCGTGCGGCCGGGCCACGGCCCTGCGGCGTGGGCGTGACGCCGTCGACGAGCGTGGCCGACTGGTCGCTGGACATCGTCCATGACCGCGACGGTGCCCTGACTCCGGTCCACGTGCGCCTCCAGCGCGCTCGTCCCGATCCCCACGGGCATCGGAACACGCCCGGCCGCGACGGGCGACTCAGGTCACACCCGGGCCCGTCGTCAGCCGAGCTGGGCGGCGACCAGCGGCTCGAGCGTCACGTCCGGCTTGCCGTTGCGCACCACCCCCATGACCCACTTGTTCGTGAACAGCGCGAGCAGCTCGCCGTCGCTGCGCTGCACCACCTCGGTGCCGGTGGTCGCGGTGATGCGCGGCACCGAGGACTCGTCGGTGCGCATCGCGAGGGTGTAGGGGAGCGGCTCGAGCCGCACCGGAGCGGAGAACTCGTGCTCCATGCGGTGGGTGGCCACCTCGAACTGCATGGGGCCCACGACGGCGAACACCGGGGCCTGCTCCCCGCGCCGGTCCGAGCGCAGCACCTGGACGACGCCCTCGGACTCCAGCTGCTCGATCCCGCGGCGGAACTGCTTGTGCTTGGCCGTCTCGACGCTCCGGACGACGGCGAAGTGCTCGGGCGCGAAGGTGGTCAGCGGCGGGAAGGTGACCGGGCGACCGGCGTACAGCGTGTCGCCGACGTGCAGCGCCGAGGCGTTGACCAGCCCGACGACGTCGCCGGGGTAGGCGACGTCGATGCTCTCGCGCTCGCGGCCGAAGACGTGCTGGGCGTACTTCGTCGCGAACGGGCGGCCGGTCGACGCGTGGGTGACCACCATGCCGCGCTCGAACACCCCGGAGCAGATCCGGATGTAGGCCAGCCGGTCCCGGTGGGCGGCGTCCATGCCCGACTGCACCTTGAAGACGAACGCGCTGAACGGCGCGTCGACCGGGCGGGGCACCCCGTCACCGTCGGGGCGGGCGGCGGGTGCGGGGGCCAGGTCGACGAGGACGTCCAGCAGCGCGCCCACGCCGAAGTTGGAGACCGCGGAGGCGAAGAGCACCGGGGTCGTCACGCCGGAGAGGAACAGGTCCTGGTCGTGCTCGCCCGCGGTCGCGGCCAGCAGGTCGGCCTCCTCGCACGCCCGGGCCCAGGCGTCGGGCTCGCGGGCCGCGGCCTCGGCGGCGGGGAGGACCTCCTCGGGGGCGACCGTGGCACCCCCGGCGGTCCGGGTGTACCGCCGGTAGCTGCCGTCGCGCCGGTCGAGGACGCCGCGGAAGTCGCCGGCGATCCCCACCGGCCAGGTCAGCGGCGTCGGCGTGAGACCGGTCCGCTCGGCGACCTCGTCCATCAGCTCCAGGGCGTCCTTGCCGGGGCGGTCCCACTTGTTGACCACGGTGACCACGGGGATGCCGCGGTGCCGGCAGACGGCGAAGAGCTTCATGGTCTGCGCCTCGAGGCCCTTCGCGGCGTCGACCAGCATGACCGCGGCGTCGACGGCGGTGAGCACGCGGTAGGTGTCCTCGGAGAAGTCGGCGTGCCCGGGGGTGTCGAGGAGGTTCACCACGGCGCCGCGGTGGGAGAACTGCAGCGCGGCCGACGTGATCGAGATCCCGCGGGCCTTCTCCATGTCCATCCAGTCCGACACCGTGCCGCGCCGCCCGGCCTTGCCGTGCACCGCGCCGGCCTGGCCGATGACGCGGGCGTGCAGGGCCAGTGCCTCGGTCAGCGTCGACTTGCCGGCATCGGGGTGGCTGATGACGGCGAACGTCCGCCGCCGTGCGGCCTCGGCGACCACGTCGGCCGACGAGGATCCTGCGTCGTCCGGGCGGGTCGGGGCAGGCGCGGTCATCGGTCGGTCTCCTGGTGTGCTGCGGTCGTCCCTCCCGCCGGCGCTCCGGCGGGACCGGTGGCGTGCACCGGTCGGTCAGGTGGTGCAACAGCCCGCGGGCGCCGCACACTCCCGTCCTCCCCGGCGGGCTGCCCCCGGGGAGCCGGCGCGTGGCTCCGACCGGCTACTCGCGGACGACCCACACCTCGGCCGGCCCACGGGGTGTGGCCTGCACCCGCACGGGTTGGAAGCGCTGGTAGACGCCGAACCACCGGGGCCCGTCGTAGACCAGCACCGAGGACGCCAGCTGCTCGGCCGGCACGTCGTCGACCTCACCGTGACGAGGGCCGCCCCAGTGGAGGACCAGCGGCACGGGGGAACGGTCACGGCCCCGCCGGGCCGGCCGGGACGGCGGGGTCAGCACAGCAGGTCCTCCGCGTCGGCCCACGACCCGACGACCGCGGCGACGCCGACCTCGCGGAGCGCCTCGGCGCGGTTCCGCCGGTCGGCCTCGGGCACGAACTGCAGGATGCCGATGGTCGGGTAGCCGGCGGCCACCGCCGACCGGGCACCGTTGATCGAGTCCTCGACGGCGACCGCCTCGGCCGGGCCTACCCCGAGCGTGGCCCCGGCGTACACGTAGACGGCCGGGTCGGGTTTGCTGGTCGGCTCGGTCAGCGAGTCCTCGGCGCTGAACCTGCGGCCGGCGTCGAACAGCGGCCCCAGCCCGGTCACCTCCAGGCAGGCGGCCAGGCGGGAGGAGGCGCTCGAGGTGACCGCCGCGAGCGCGAAGCGGCCGGACAGGCGCTGCAGCGGCCCGCGCACCGCGGGGTCGGGGCCCAGGACGGTGCGCAGGTGGGCGGTGACGACGTCCTTCTCCTCCGCGACCCAGTCCTCGAGGTCGGCGCGGGTGAGCTCCCGGCCGTGCGCGGTGGCCAGGTCCCCGGCGGCGGCACGGAAGTTCTTGCCGTTGGTCATCCGCTGCAGCTCGTCGGGTGCGTAGGTGCGCCCGGCCCCCAGATCGGCGAGGAAGCGGTTGGTGACGTCGGCCGACGCGGCGTACGCCGGCTCCTCGGAGGGGAACAGCGTGCCGTCGGCGTCGCAGAGCAGGGTGGTGACCGCGGCCGGCTCCAGGGGCCGGGACCGCCCGCCCGTCACGCCTGCCCACCCGCGGCGAGGAACTCCTCGATGACCTCGCGGGGCCCCTGCCGGTCGAGCGCGGACAGGGCCTCCTGCACGCAGTCGGCGAAGCGCGGGTCCTGCCCGACGTGGTCGAACACCGCCTGCTCCGCCAGCAACGGCGCGGCGTCGCCGCCCGCCTCCTGCGCGATCGGCACCAGGTCCATCCGCGGCCCCTGCACCGGCACCTCGTCCCCGGCGTAGTCGTGGCCCCGGAGGAAGCGCAGCCAGCCCGCGACCGCCAGACACAGCAGCCGGTGCGGGCGGCCCTCCTCCATGGCCGCCCGCACGGACGGCAGCAGGTAGTTGGGGATCTTGCTCGAGCCCCGGCGGCCCAGGCGCGCCAGCTGGTCGGCCATCCGGGGGTTGGCCAGCCGGTCGAGCAGCGTGGCCTGGTACTCGTCGAGGTCGACGCCGGGGACCTCGGGCAGGGACGGCGCGATCTCCTCGGCCATCAGCCGGGTCAGGTACGCGCGGAACACCGGGTCGGCCACGACGTCGGCGGTGGTCCGGTAGCCGGCGAGGTAGCCCAGGTAGGCGATGGCGCTGTGCCCGGCGTTGAGCAGCCGGGTCTTCACGGTCTCGTACGGCGACACGTCGTCGACGAACTGGACGCCGACCTGCTCCAGCGGCGGCCGCCCGTTGCAGAAGGTGTCCTCGACCACCCACTGGCGGAACGGCTCGGTGACCATCGGCCACCGGTCGTCGACGCCGGTCGCGGCGGCGATGGCGTCCCGGTCCTCGGGGGAGGTGTTCGGCGTGATCCGGTCGACCATGCTGCTGGGGAAGGCGACGTGCTCCTCGATCCAGTCGGCGAGGTCGTCGTCGCGCAGCCGGGCGAAGGACACCACCGCGGTGCGGGCCGCCGAGCCGTTGGACTGCATGTTGTCGCAGGAGAGCACCGTGAACGGCGGCAGATCCGCCTGCCGCCGCCGGTGCAGGGCCTCGACGAGGTAGCCGAAGACCGTCTCGGGGGTGCCGGGGTCCTCCAGGTCGCGCGCGACGTGCGGGTCGTCGGCGTCGAACTCGCCGCTGTGCGCGTCGATGCGGTAGCCGGTGCCGGTGATCGTCAGCGTGACCACGCGGGTGGCCTCGTCGGCCAGTGCCCGGAGCACCGCCTCCGGGTCGTCGGGTGCGTACAGGTAGGCGGTCAGCGCACCGACGACGGTGGCGCGGTCGCCGTCGGCGGCACGCTCGATCACGGTCCAGAGGCGGTCCTGGCCGGCGAGGACCTCGCCGATCGCGCGGCTGTGCAGGCCGACGCCGACCACACCCCAGCCGGGCTCGCCGCGGCGGGCGAGCTCGTCGAGGTAGACGGCCTGGTGGGCGCGGTGGAAGCCGCCGACGCCGACGTGCACGATGCCGGGGCGCAGCGCGGCGCGGTCGTAGGTGGGGACGGAGACCTCGGGCGGGAGGTCGCCGAGGGTCCGGTCGGACAGGGGGACGGCGGGAGCCGTCGCCCGGGTCGGGGCAGACGTCATCGAGGGCTTTCCAGGGGAGGGGTGGCCGGGGTGGCTGTTCACCCGTGCCGCTGCGTTCCATGCCCAGGCGCCGGGTCTGCCAACCCGCGGCCGCGTGGATGAGACGCACGTCCCGGCCGCCGTCGTCAGCGGCACCTCTCGTGCTCCCGGCCGCGTGCGGCCCGCGCCCGAGCGACGGAGGATCCGGCACGAGGAGGACTGCCGTGACCGGGCAGGACAGCTTCGACGAGCGGCTCGCCGCCATCGCCCGCGCGCTGCTCCAGGAGCCGGACGTGCAGGCCACCGGGGCGGCCCGGCGGCCACTGCCTCGACCGCCGGGCCTGGGCAGCGTCGGGAGCCGGCGCCCGACGCGACCGTGCGCCAGGCGTACCCGCCCCGACGGCGGACACGCGCGTGCCGACCGCCGGCCCGCCGGTACCGGAGACCTCCCGCGCGGCACCAGGACGCCGGGCGTCGTCCCGTGTGCCGGAACGCAGGGAGGCCCTGGCCGGCGAACCGGTCAGGGCCTCCCTGCGTGGGGTGAGTGACGGGGCTCGAACCCGCGACACCCAGGATCACAACCTGGTGCTCTACCAGCTGAGCTACACCCACCGCGTGCACTCCCGGGGCGCACGGCACCGGGGAGCACGGACGAGGATACCGGAGCCGGTCAGCTCCCCGACGCGGCCGGGGGTGTGCCCTCCGCTGCGTCGGCGTCGCCCTGGTCCGGAGCGCTCGCGTCGGCGGCGGCGAGGACGTCGGCGAAGGAGGTCGACACCTCGCCGGCCGCGCGCTGGGCCTGCGACGTCGAGGGGCCGGGCGCGTCGACGAAGAGCGTCCGGCGGTAGTAGGCCAGCTCGCGGATCGACTCGATGATGTCGGCCAGCGCCCGGTGCGCCAGGCCCTTGGGCGGCTGCGCGAAGTAGACCCGCGGGAACCAGCGGCGGGCCAGCTCCTTGACCGAGCTGACGTCGACCATCCGGTAGTGCAGGTGGTCGTCGAGCTCGGGCATGTCGCGGGCGAGGAACCCGCGGTCGGTGCCGATGGAGTTGCCGCACAGGGGGGCGGTGCGCCGCTCGGGCACCCAGCGCTTCACGTAGGCCAGCACCTGCTGCTCGGCCTCGGCCACGGTGAGCGTGGCGGCCCGCACCGACTCGGTGAGCCCCGACTTCGCGTGCATCTCGGTGACGACGTCGGCCATGCCCTCGAGGTCGGCGTCGTCGGCGGAGATCACCAGGTCCAGGCCCGGGTCCAGGATCCGCAGCTCCGAGTCGGTCACGACCACCGCGATCTCGATCAGCTTGTCCCGGGTGAGGTCCAGCCCGGTCATCTCGCAGTCGATCCAGACCAGGTGCCCGCCGTTCTCCGCCACGACGCCCGACCCTACGGGGCGCCAGGCGCGGCGTCCCGCCCGTCCCGGCCACCACGCGTGTCCGCCCCGTGACACATCTGCCACACCGGCGCGGCGTGAGGGGTCGGAATCGGCCGCTCCCGCCGCTAGGCTCGGCCACTCGCCCCGCACCCCAGGGAGACCCCGTGCCCCATCCCGCCGCCGCTGTCGCGCGCCCCGGAGCGGTGCCCTCGGCGCCGGGCTCGCTGGCCGCCGGGCTGCGGCACCCGCTCGCCCTGCTCCGCTGGCTGTGGCTGACGTACACGACGCCGGGCCGCCCGGGGCGGCCGACCAGCCCGACCGAGCTGCGCTGGATCTACGCCGCCTGGCTCGGCGCCTTCCTGCTCAAGATGCTGGGCTCCTCGTGGGACGTGTCCTGGCACTTCCGGTGGCTGCGCGACGACCTGGCGCCCCCGCACCTGCTCAACTCGGCGGGTACGGCGGTCGTCATCGGCCTGGTCCTGTTCCACGGGTACACCGGCCACGGCGTCGACCGCCGGGCGCTGCGGCTCATGCAGTGGGGGATCGGCACGTTCCTCGTCGCCATCCCGATCGACATCGTCAACCACCGCATCAACGGGCTGGACATCACCAGCTGGAGCCCCAGCCACGCGCTGCTCTACCTCGGGACGGCGGTGATGCTGGCCGGGGCCATCCGCGGCTGGTGGCTGTACGCCGCGCCGGGCCGCACCCGCGACCTGGTCGCGCTGGGCCTGTGGCTGTTCTTCGTGGAGAACGTCCTGTTCCCCAACCAGCACCAGGAGTACGGCGTCCTGTCGCTGCGGGCCTACGCGGCCGGCCGGACGACGGCCGAGCCGCAGCTGCTCGACTTCGCCGCCGCGCAGGGGCAGTCGCCGACGGCGTTCATGCTGCCGGTGCCCTCCTGGGTCCACCCCGCGTGGCTGGTCTGCGCCGGCCTGCTCGCCCTGGTCGTCGCCCGCCGGGTGGTCGGCCTGCGGTGGACCGCGACCGTCCTCGCCGGTGCCTACCTCGCCTACCGCGCCGTCGTGTGGGCGGCCCTGGTCGCCATCGGCTTCCCGCCGTCGGTGCTGCCGTTCGTGCTGCTCGTCGGTGCGGTCTGCGTCGACCTGGCCGTCACCTACCGGGTGCCCGGCTGGGCCGCCGCCCCGATCACCGCCGCCGCGGTCTACGCCGCCGGCTGGGTGCAGGACTTCGCCGGCCTGCTGCCGCCGTGGGACTGGACCTGGTGGTCGATCGGGCTGGTCGTCGTCGGCTCCACGCTGCTGTGGACGGCGGTCGACGTGATCGCGCACACCTCCGCCTTCGCCGCCTGGCGTCGCCCCGTCGAGCCGGGCCGCACGGCCGACGGCGTCCCCGCCGGTGCGCCGGCGGACGGCGCGTCGCCGCGTTGAGGAGCGGGAACGCCCCGTCACATGACGTAACGTCGGGCGCAGCCGCCCTGGCCGGCCCCGCGGGCCCGACGACCGCTCCCGCGCGCCCCCGGCGCCTGCCCACCGCACCCGACCCCCGGAGGACGACGTGCTGGCCCTGACCCCGACGCCGGTGCAGACGGCAGGGGAGAGCGCCCTCTTCGCCGAGCTGACCCGATGGGACCGCGGCGGGACCGTCCGCGGCGCGGTCGTCGCGTCCATCCCCGTCGTCGACGGGCCGATGGAGCGGCGCCTCTCCGACGCCGTCCTCTTCGTGCCCGAGGGGCTGGCGGTCGTGCGCGTCGTCGAGGTGGTGCGCCAGACCGGCGTGGTCACCGCGACCCCCGACGGTTCCTGGACCATCGGCCCCGGCGCCGGACCCGGCGAGGTGCTGCAGCTGGCCGGCGGTGGGTCGACGCCGCTGGACGGGCTCATGCGGGCAGGCATGGACGCCGCCGTCCGGCTGCGCCGCGCCGGTCTCGAGCCCGGCCGGATCGCCCGGCTGACCGTCCTCGTCGGGGACCTGACCGGTCTGGTGCCGGCCGACGGCGACCTCGGCGAGGGCGACCAGGTGGCGCTGCTCGAGCCCCGCTCGCTGCTGCTGGGCATCGCCCGGTCGGCCCGCTACGCCGGCGTGGACAACCCGCGGCTGTGGACCACCGCCGACGTCCGCGCCGCGCTGATCGCGCTGGGGCTGCCCGGACGGGGGCCCACGGTCGAGGAGCTCAACGGCGAGGGGTTCCCGTACTCGCCCTACGTCCTGCGCAAGCGTGAACTGCTGGCGCCGGCGGCGATGGCCGCCAGCCCGGCGCTGGGTGCCCTGGTCGCCGCGCCCGTCCCCTCGTACGCCGACGTCCCCTCGTACGCCGACGTCCCCTCCCACGGTGACGTCCCCTCCCACGGCGACGTCCCGCCGGTGCCCGCCGCCGCGCCGCCCGGCCCGCTGGTCGACCCGGTGGCGGCCGCCGCGGTGGCCGTGGCCGCCATCCGCGCCGACGAGGAGGCGGCCGCCCGTGCCGCGGCCGGTGCCTCCGTCGGCGCGGTCCCGGCCGGCACGCCGTCGGCCCGGCCGGTGCCGCCCGCCGCCCCTGCCGCGCCGCAGGGCCGGACGGTCACCGCCCGCTTCGCCGCGCCGGTGCCACGGCAGGAGGTCCTCCCGCCCGAGGGTCCGCTCGAGGTGGCCGCCGACGAGACCGGCGGCATCGGTGGGCTCTTCGCCGGCGCCGAGCCGGTGTCCTGGCCGGCCGCCGAGCAGGTGTCCGAGCAGGTGTCCGAGCCGGCCTCCGCCGTCCGGGTGGCCACGGCGCCCGAGCCGTCCCCGGTGCCGGCCAGCGAGGAGACGGGCCCGCCGGTGCCCCTCGTGGGACCGCGCCGCCGGTCGCCGGCCGCGCGGCGCCGGCTCGCGCTGGCGGTCGCCGCGGCCCTCGCCGTGCTCGTCGTCGTGGTCGGCGTGGTCGTCGGCCTGACCGGGGACGACGACACCGCCTCGGCCACCTCGCAGCAGCCGGCGTCACCCAGCGCCCCGGCCGCGCAGGTGCCGGCCGGGCCGCAGCCGGGCGACCGCACGGTGCTCGACGGTGCGACGTTCGTCCTCCAGCAGGTCCGGACCGAGGACACCTGCACCGGCAACGCCTACGGCGCGGTGGCCGACTTCTTCGAGCAGAGCGACTGCGCGGGCCTGACGCGGGCGCTGTACTCCACCGACGTCGGCGGCCGGGCCGTCGTCGTCTCGGTGGCGGCCGTGGACATGGGGGACGCCCCCGGCGCCCGGGCGCTGCGGGCCCTGGCCGACCGCAACGGCAGCGGCAACGTCAGCGACCTGCTGCGCGAGGGCGTCCGCTACGCCGGCGGTCCCACCGAGCTCTCCCACGCCGAGTACGCGAGCAACGTCGAGGGCTCGGTCGTCACGATCGTCGAGACGGCCTGGGCCGCGCCCGGTGGTGGTGGCGCGGCCGACCTCGACCTGGTCGCCGGCACCGGTCTCGCGCTGCCGCTGGCCGCCCCCGCCGGCGACTGACCTCCGTCCGCCTCCCCGCAGGGGCGGGGCCGGTGGGTCAGGCGGTGGCGGCGGCCTCGGCCATCGCGGCGAGCAGGGCGGCCATCGCCGGCCGCGGCAGCCGCCCGGCGCTGTGCGGCGTGGAGTTGACCAGCCCGAAGACGGCGTGCGCGCGGGCCCGGCTGGCGTGCGTGCCCTCCTCGGGGCGCAGCCGGGTCAGGACGTCGACCCACACCTCGACGTAGCGGCGCTGCAGCCGGCGCACGGTCGCGGCGTCGGCAGGCGGCAGCGACCCCAGGTCGCGGTCCTGCACCGTGATCAGCGCCGGGTTGTCGAGGGCGAAGTCCACCTGGAAGGCCACCAGCGCCCGCAGCTGCGCCGCGGGGTCCGGGCCGGCCGCGGCCACCCGCTCGCTGGCGCCGGCCAGCAGCCGCTCGCTGATGCGCAGCAGCATCTCGGCGAGCATCGCGTCCTTGCTGGCGAAGTGGCGGTAGATGGCCGGCCCGGTCACGCCGACGGCGGCTCCGACGTCGTCCACGCCGACCGCCCGGGACCCGCGCTCGGCGAACAGCTGCGCGGCCGCCCGGAGGATCTGCTCCCGCCGCGAGGGCCGGGCGGCGTCGGCCGACAGCGCGGTGTCGGTCCCGGTGTCGGGCGCGGCGGCGGTCACGTCGCGGATGCTAGCCGCCGCCCCGGAGCGCTCCCGGCCGCCACTGGACCCTCATGTGAACCGTCGTTAACCTGGCGGCCGAGCGGTGGGCCGTCCGGGCCGGCCGTACGCGCGGGCACCGGGGCGATCCCGCCGGCACCCGCAGGACCCAGGGGGCACACGTGCTGGACTACCGGCTCGACGAGGAGACCGAGGCCCTGCGGCGGACCGTCCGCGAGTTCGCGCTCGAGGTCGTGGCGCCGCAGATCGGGGAGTTCTACGAGCGCGAGGAGTTCCCCACCGCGATCGTGCGGCAGATGGGCGAGCTGGGGCTGTTCGGCCTGCCCTTCCCCGAGGAGTACGGCGGCTCCGGCGGCACCTACTTCGACCTGTGCGTGGCCCTGGAGGAGCTCGCGCGGGTCGACAGCTCGGTGGCCATCACGCTCGAGGCCGGCGTCTCGCTCGGCGCCATGCCGATCCACCGGTTCGGCTCCGAGGAGCAGAAGAAGGAGTGGCTGCCCCGGCTGTGCGCGGGGGAGGCGCTGGCCGCCTTCGGCCTGACCGAGCCCGGCGGCGGGTCGGACGCCGGAGCCACCCGCACCACCGCGCGGCTCGAGGACGGTCACTGGGTCGTCAACGGGTCGAAGGCCTTCATCACCAACTCCGGCACCGACCTGACCGAGCTGGTCACCGTCACCGCGGTCACCGGCACCCGCCCCGACGGCGGCAAGGAGATCTCGGCGATCGCGATCCCGTCGGGGACGCCGGGGTTCACCGTGGGCCCCCGCTACTCCAAGGTGGGCTGGAACGCCTCGGACACCCGCGAGCTGTCCTTCGCCGACGTCCGCGTGCCCGAGGAGAACCTGGTCGGGCAGCGCGGCCGCGGGTTCGCGCAGTTCCTCTCCATCCTCGACGAGGGGCGGGTCGCGATCTCCGCGCTCGCGGTCGGCCTGGCGCAGGGCTGCGTGGACGAGTCGGTGCGCTACGCCGCCCAGCGCGAGGCGTTCGGCCAGCCGATCGGCCGCAACCAGGCCGTGCAGTTCATGATCGCCGACATGGAGGTCCGGGCCTCCACCGCGCGGCTGGCCTACTACCGCGCCGCGGAGAAGATGCTGCGCGGCGAGCCGTTCCGCCGCGAGGCCTCGATCGCCAAGCTCTACAGCTCCGAGGCCGCCATGGACAACGCCCGCTACGCCACCCAGGTGCACGGCGGCTACGGCTTCATGAACGAGACGCCGGTCGGCCGCTTCTACCGCGACGCCAAGATCCTCGAGATTGGCGAGGGCACCAGCGAGGTGCAGCGGATGCTCATCGCCCGCGACCTCGGCGTCGGCTGAACCCAGGGACCCCCTGCAGGGTGCCGGGACCGGCGATCTCGCCGCGTCGGGCGTCCTGACCGCGCGGCAGTGCGCGGTCGCGCGCCCGGTCCCGGCGCCCGGTCCCGGCGTCCGGTCCCGGCGCTCGGTCCCAGGGCTCGGTCCCGGCGCTGTGGTGCGCGGACCCCCGAGCCCAGGGGCCCGATGACACGGGGACGACGGAGAGCGCGCATGTGCACGGAGCACACAGGCAGGGTGGCGCAGCGGGAACGCGCCGGGACCGGGGCCGGCTTCTCCCGGCGGGCAGCGCTGGTGGGCGGGGCGGCCGCGGCCGTGACCGCCGCGCTGGCCGGTAACGCCCGGGCCGAGGACCGGACACCGCGGGCCCCGGGCCGGGGCGGACGGGGGCTGTGCGACCTCACGCACCCGTTGACCACCGGTCTGCCGATGTTCGACCCGAGCGAGGCGCCGACCCGCAGCACCGCCGCGACGATCGAGCAGGACGGCTACTACCTGCAGGAGTGGCGCCTCTTCGAGCACACCGGCACCCACGTCGACGCGCCGGGGCACTTCACGGCGGGCGGTCGCCTCGCGCCCGAGCTGCGGATCGAGGAGCTCGTCACGCCCGCCGTCGTCGTCGACATCAGCGGCCGCGCGGCGGACGAGCCCGACACCGTCGTGACGATCGACGACGTCCGCGCGCACGAGCAGCGCCACGGCCGCATCCCGGACGACGCCGCCGTCCTCATGAACTCCGGCTGGGGCACTCGGTTCGCCGATCCGCAGGCCTACCGCGGCGCGGACCCGGCGGGGACGCTGCACTTCCCCGGCTTCGGTGCGGACACCTGCGAGTGGCTGCTGGAGCACCGGCGCATCCGCAGCCTCGGCGTCGACACGCTGAGCATCGACCCGGGTGTGTCCACGACGTTCGACACCCACCTGCTGCTCACCGGTGCCGACCGCTACGGGCTGGAGAACCTCGCCCACCTCGACGCCGTCCCGCCCACGGGCGCGACGATCGTGGTCGGCCTCATCCCGTTCGAGGAGGGCTCGGGCGGTCCCGCGCGCGTCCTCGCCTCCTGGTGACCCCACGGGCGGGGCGCGGCAGCGCGCCCGTCAGGCCGTCACGTCGACGAGCACCTTGCCGACCGCGCCCTCCTCGACGGCGCGGTGGGCCTGGGCGGTCTCGGCGAGCGGGAAGACGTGCAGGGGCAGCCCCGCCTCCTCGCCCACCCGCACGGCGCCGTCGAGCACGGCGGCGTTGACGTCCTCGACGCCGATCACCTTCGCGCGCTCCGGCTCGGTGTAGACCAGCACGAAGTGCCACTGGGCGTTGGGCGTCATCGACGGGCGCACCGGCAGCGTCACCTCGTCGCCGCCGTTGTTGGCGTAGACGGCGACGGCGGCGTGCGGCCCGAGCAGCTGCGCGTCGACGGCGGCGTTGGCCGCCGGCGCCACCTCGACGACGACGTCGACCCCCTTGGGCGCCACCTTGCGCACCTCGGTGACGACGTCCTGCTGGCGGTAGTCGACGACGTGCGAGGCGCCGGCCGCGGCGGCCAGCTGGGCCTTGTGCGGACTGCTCACCGTGGCGACGACGGTGGCGTCGGCCCAGCGGGCGAGCTGGATCGCGGCGTTGCCGACCGCGCCCGCGCCGCCCTGCACGAGCACCGTGCGGCCGGCGAGCGCGCCGGGGCCGAGCCGGTCGGGCAGCGCCTCCCCGAGGGTGAGGCAGCGGTGGGCGGTGAGGAACGGGATGCCGAGAGCCGCGCCGAGCTCGAACGAGGGCCCCTCGCCGAGCAGCACCGCCTGCCGGGCCGGGACGACGGTGTACTCGGCGGCCGTGCCCCAGCGCCGCTGCCAGGCCGCCTCCCAGACCCAGACGCGCTGGCCGACGACCGCCGGGGCCACGCCCTGCCCGACCGCCTCGACGGTGCCGGCGCCGTCCTGGTTGGGCACCTGGGCGTCGGTGCCGAGGGCGCCGGCGGTGGCGCCCGAGCGCGACTTCCAGTCGGTGGGGTTGACGCCGGAGAAGGCCAGCCGCACCCGCACCTCGCCGGGACCAGGGTCGGGCACGGGCAGGTCGAGCAGTTCCAGGACCTCGGGGCCGCCGGTGCGGCGGTAGCTGATGGCACGCACACGGCCACCTTGCCCTCCCGCCGGGGAGGCCGCCGGGCGACGCCGGGGCCGGGTGCGTCAGGCGGTGGGCACGACCTCGGGCGCGGCGGCGCGCTCGGACTGCACCCGCCGCCAGCGGTCGACGTGCAGCGGCAGGGGCGATCCCCGGCGTCGCGCCGGCGCCACCCGGGGCGGCCGGACCGTCACCGGCGCAGCCCGGGCGTGCGCCTCCACCCGGCCCGGGTAGGACCGCGCCCGTGACGGTCGAGGACCCCGCCCGCCTGGCCCGCGTCGTCCCCCCGCTGCGCCGCGCGCTGCTCTACCGGCGCCACCACGGTCGGCTGCCGCCGCTGCGGGACCCGCGCACCTTCACCGAGAAGCTCAACTGGCGGATCACCCGCGACCGCCGGGCCCTGCTGGCACCGACCTGCGACAAGCTGGCGGCCAAGGACCACGTCGCCGCCCGGGCGCCCGGGCTGGTGCGCGTCCCGGAGACGTACTGGACGGGCACCGACGTCGCCGACCTCGCCCGCGCCGACCTGCCCGCGCGGTGGGTGCTCAAGCCCAACCACTCCTGCCGGCGGGTGCTGGTGGGGGAGGGGCGCCCCGACGTCGCCGACCTGGCGGGGCGGACCGCCGGCTGGGTCGGGGAGCGCTACTGGCGCAAGAGCGAGGAGTGGGCCTACCGGCACGCGCGGCCGCTGCTGCTCGCCGAGGAGCACGTGGGCGGCCCCGGCGAGGTCCCTGCCGACCTCAAGGTGCTCGTGTTCGACGGCGTGCCGCGGCTGGTCGGCGTCCACACCGGCCGGCGGGGGGAGCACCGGGCGCGCCTGTACACCGCCGACTGGGAGCCGCTGCCGTGGAGCTGGGGGTATCCGGCCGGTCCCGACGTGCCGCGCCCCGGCTGGCTGCCCGACCTGCTCGCCGCCGCCGCGGCCGTGGCCGCCGGCTTCGACATGCTGCGCGTGGACCTCTACCGCCACGCCGGGCAGCTGTGGGCCGGCGAGCTCACGCCGTACCCGGGCGCGGGGCTGGGCCGGCTCGAGCCCGAGCTCGACGCGCTGCTCGGGAGCTGGTGGACGCTGCCGGCCGGGCACACCGCCCGGTCGCTGCCGGTCCTGGCGGGCGCCCTGCCGCGCCGTCGACCGGTTCACCCCCGGGGGTGAGGCCCGGCGCCCCCCGCCTGGAGCGGCCCGGCGGGGAGGCCGATGGGGGAGGCATGGACCTCCGCGTGCTCATCCGGCTGCGCAGCCACCTGCCCGAGGGGCGGATGCTGCCCGAGGCGACCTGGCGGAGGCGCCACCTGCTGCTGGTGCGGGTGTCCGTGGCGCAGGCGGCCGGCATCGGCGTCCTGGCGCTGGGCCTGGGCCGCTCGGTCCTGGCCGCCGTGCTCATGACGGCCGCCACGGCCTACCCGCTGGTCTTCTCCCTGCTGCCCGGCGCCGGCCGCACGCTGCGGGCCGCCGGGACGACGACCAGCCTGCTGGCCGCCTCGGTGCTGATCGTGCACCTGCTCGACGGGCTGACCGAGGCCCACTTCTCCTTCTTCGTCGTCGTCGGCCTGGTCTCGCTGTACCAGAGCTGGGCGCCCTTCGGCCTGGCGCTGGGCGTGGTCGTGCTGCACCACGGACTGCTGGGCACGCTGTTCCCGCACTCGGTGTTCGGGCACGCCGCCGCCTACCACTCCCCGTGGCTGTGGGCGCTCGTGCACGGCGGCTTCGTGCTCGGCTCGAGCCTGGCCCACCTGGCGTCCTGGCGGCTCAACGAGCAGCAGGGCCTGCACGACCCGCTCACCGGGCTGGCCAACCGCACGCTGGTGCACGAGAACGCCGAGCGGCTGCTGGCCCGCCGCGGCGGCCCCGTCAGCGTCCTGTTCCTGGACCTCGACGACTTCAAGGACGTCAACGACACCCGCGGTCACGCCGCCGGTGACCAGTTGCTGACGGCGGTCTCCGAGCGGCTGCAGGCCTGCACGCGGTCCGGCGACGAGGTCGCGCGGCTGGGCGGTGACGAGTTCGCCATCGTGGTCGACGGTGGCGCCGAGGTGGCGACGGCGATCGGCGGGCGGGTGCTCGCCGCCCTCGCCGAGCCGGTCGTCGTCGGTGGCCGCCCGCTGACCGTGCACGTCAGCATCGGCGTGGCCGACACCGCCACCGCCGGCGACCGCCGCGCCGGCACCCTGCTGCGCAACGCCGACCTGGCCATGTACCAGGCCAAGGCGCAGGGCAAGAACCGCCTGGTCCGCTACGCGCCGGGCATGGCCCAGGCCGCCGAGGACAAGGCCACCCTGCTCGCCGACCTCGCCGTCGCCACCGGCGCAGGCCAGCTCGCCGTGCACTACCAGCCGACCATCGCGCTGGCCGACGGGCGCACCACCGGCTACGAGGCGCTGCTGCGCTGGGCGCACCCCGAGCGGGGCATGGTGCCGCCGGTCGAGTTCATCCCGATGGCCGAGGAGAGCGGGCACATCGTCGAGATCGGCCGGTGGGTGCTCGACCAGGCGGTGCGCCAGGCCGCCGTCTGGACGGCGGAGTCCGGCCGGCCCGTGGGCATGGCGGTCAACCTCTCGCCGCGGCAGCTGGTCGACGACGACGTCGTCGGGCTGGTCGACGAGGTGCTGACCCGGCACGGCCTGCCCGCCGGCCAGCTCACGCTGGAGGTCACCGAGGGCGTGCTGCTCAGCGACGTCGACCAGGTCGTCGACCAGCTGCGCGCGCTGCGGGGCCTGGGCGTGCGGATCGCCATCGACGACTTCGGCACCGGCTACTCCAGCCTGTCCTACCTGCGCCGGCTGCCCGCCGACATCGTCAAGATCGACCGCAGCTTCGTGCAGGACCTCGGCAGCGAGGGCCGCTCGACCACCCTGGTCGCCTCGATCATCGAGCTGGCCCGCAGCCTGCAGCTGGAGGTCGTCGCCGAGGGGGTCGAGACGCAGGAGCAGCACGCCCTGCTCGACGACCTCGCCTGCTCGCACGCCCAGGGCTACCTGTTCGGCCGCCCGCAGCCCGCGCCCGCGCACGACCACTCGCAGCCGGCCACCGCCGGCCCCGCGCCCCGGCAGCCGGCCCCCGTCGCCTGAGGCGCGTTATGTGGGTTGGGTTACGCCAGCCTGAGGTCGGTGGAATGAACGCGTAGCAGGGTGTGCGCGGCGATGGTGGCGGCGGTGCGGGTCAGCAGGCCCCAGAAGGTGTGGGCGCCGTGGCGGGCCAGCTCCATCCGGTCGGTGAGCTCGCCGAAGGTGACCTCGATGTGGTTGCGCCAGCGGGCGATCACCTGGCGCAGGGCGCTGGGCATGTTCGGGCGCTGGGCCTTGGTGGGCGGGGTGAGCACGGCGGTGCCGCGGGCGGCGCAGGCGGCGGTGAAGGCCCGACCGGTGAAGCCCTTGTCGACCAGCAGGTCACGCGGTGCTGGCCCGGCGGCGAGCAGATCGGTCGCGACGTCGCGTTCGTTGACCGCGGCGGGCACGATGCTCCAGGCGCGCACCAGCCGCGATCCCAGATCGGTGCGGACGGCCAGCCGGAAGCCGTAGAACCACTCTCCGTGCGCGCCGTCGCGGCCGAAGCCGGCGACCAGCTCGTGCGGGCCGACCCAGCCATCGGGGCCGCGGACCCGGGAAGGGTGCTTGACCGGCAGCGCGCTGGTGTCGATCTGGGCGCAGTCATCGAGCGGGCACCGGGCCACCAGCGCGGCGCGCAGCTGCTCGAAGGCCGCCCACAGCCAGCGGATGCGCCGGTTGGCCTCCGACTGGTGGGGCAGCCGGGGAAACAGGTGCGCGAAGTCGCGGGCGACCTCGGCGAGGAACCCGGCTTCGCTGCGCCGGCCCAGCAGATGGCGCACCAGCGCGATGGTGAGCAGTTCGGCGTCGCTGCAGGCCGGCGCCGGACCCGGCCGCACCGGAATGGTCACTTCTGCGGCGGCGATGGCGTCGTCGACGAGCACGTAGACGTGGACGAGGAGGTTCTCGGTGGGCAGCATGAGAGGCGCCTCTGCGGACGAGGGGTCTTCGACAACCGCCACGTTCCGCAGAGGCGCCCTCATGTCAAGCCATCAGTTGCCGCGGGCAACCCACATAACGCGCCTGAGGGGCCCGGTCCCGGTCCCGCGAGATCTGCACACTGGTCGCCCCTCGGCAGTCGATGGGCACCAGTGTGCAGATCTCGTCCGTCAAGCCGGGGCGATCGAGAGGGTGAGCCGGCGGCGGCCCTCGTCGGAGCGGGCGGTGGCCAGCCGCTCGGCCGACGGCGTCCCGTACTCCGTGGTCCGCTGCCGCGCCGGCCGGCCGATGGACGCCGCGACCGCCTCCAGCTCGGCGATGGTCTTCAGCGAGCCGTTCTCGCTGCCGGCCATCCGGCTGATCGTCTCCTCCATGAGCGTGCCGCCGAGGTCGTTGGCCCCGCCCTGCAGCACCGCCCGCGTGCCGGCCTCGCCGAGCTTGACCCACGAGGTCTGCACGTTCCGGATCCGCCCGTGCAGCAGCAGCCGCGCGACGGCGTGCAGCGCCCGGTTCTCCCGCACCGTCGGCCCCGGCCGGGCGACGCCGGCGAGGTAGATCGGCGCGTTGTGGTGCACGAAGGGCAGCAGCACGAACTCGGTGAACCCGCCGGTGTCGTCCTGCAGCCGGGCCAGCGTGCGCAGGTGCGCCACCCAGTGGGCGGGGGTGTCGACGTGGCCGTACATCATCGTCGACGTCGTCGGGATGCCCACCCGGTGCGCAGTCGAGATGATCTCCACCCAGGTCGCGGCGGGCAGCTTGCCCTTGGTCAGCACCCAGCGGACGTCGTCGTCGAGGATCTCCGCCGCCGTGCCCGGGACGCTGTCGAGCCCGGCCTCCTTCGCCGCGGTGAGGAACTCGGCGAACGACAGCCCGGTGCGGGCCGCGGCGTTGACGATCTCCATGGGGGAGAAGGCGTGCAGGTGGATGCCGGGCTGCCGGCGCTTCACCTCACCGATCAGGTCCAGGTAGGCCGAGCCGGGCAGGTCGGGGTGGATGCCGCCCTGCATGCAGATCTCGGTGGCTCCCGCGGCCCACGCCTGGTCGACCCGGTCGCCGACCTCGGCCAGCGACAGCGTGTAGGCGTCGGCGTCGGTGCGCCGCTGCGCGAACGCGCAGAACCGGCAGCCGGTGTAGCAGACGTTGGTGAAGTTGATGTTCCGGTTGACGACGTAGGTGACGTCGTCGCCGCTGACGTCCGCGCGGACGGCGTCGGCCAGCGCGCACAGCGCCTCGAGGTCGGGGCCGTCGGCGCCCAGCAGCGCCAGGTACTGCCCGTCGGACAGCCCCGCCGGGTCACGCTCGGCGGCCCGCAGCGCCGCGTGCACCTCCGGGTCGCCCACGGCCAGCGCGGTGGAGTGCCCGTCGCGGGCGGCCGTCGTCCGGTCGCGCAGCTCGGCCCAGTCGCCGTAGACGGCGTCGAAGTCGCTGCGCCGGTCGCCGGTGCGCCCGACGGTGTCGACCTCGACGTGCAGGTCGACCCGGCCCGAGGACACCCAGGCCTCGTCGGGCTCCTGCCACGGCCGCCCGACGGGGGTGCGGCCCTCGACGGCCAGCCCGTCGGGCCCGGCCAGCGCGGCCACGTGCGGGCGCACCCGCGGGTCCAGCCACGGCTCGGGCTCGAGCACGTACCGGGGCTGGGCGGCCAGCCGCTCGCGCAGCGTGAACCCGCCCGCGGCGCTGAGCGCGGCGAGGGTGTCGGTGTTCGGCCAGGGCCGCTCGGGGTTGACGTGGTCGGGCGTCAGTGGACTGACCCCGCCCCAGTCGTCGACGCCGGCGCGCAGCAGCAGGCCCAGCTCGGTGGAGTCCGACAGGTTCGGCGGGGCCTGCACCCGCATCCTCGGCCCCAGCAGCAGCCGGGTGACGGCGACGGCGGCCACGTACTCCTGCAGCGCGAGGTCGTCGTGCGCGGCCATCGCCGTGCGCGGCTTGGCGCGGAAGTTCTGGACGATGACCTCCTGCACGTGCCCGTGCCGGGAGTGCGCGGCCCGGATCGCCAGGACCGCCTCGACCCGCTCGGCCGGCGTCTCGCCGATGCCCAGCAGCACGCCGGTGGTGAACGGGACGGCGGAGCGGCCGGCGTCCTCGAGCACCCGCAGCCGGACGGCGGGCTCCTTGTCGGGGCTGCCGAAGTGCGGGCCGCCGGGCAGCGACCACAGCCGGGTCGCCGTCGTCTCGAGCATCATCCCCATCGAGGCCGACACCGGCTTGAGCCGCTGCACCTCCTCCCAGGTCATGACGCCGGGGTTGAGGTGGGGCAGCAGCCCGGTCTCCTCCAGCACCCGGATCGCCATCGCGCGCAGATAGGCCGGCGTGGAGTCGAAGCCGTGGGCCTCCAGCCACTCGCGGGCGACCGGCCAGCGCTCCTCGGGGCGGTCGCCGAGGGTGAACAGCGCCTCCTTGCAGCCCAGCGCGGCGCCGTCGCGGGCGACCTGCAGCACCTCGTCGGGGGAGAGGAACGGTGCCTTCCCCTCCTGGCGGAGCTGCCCGGGCGTGGTCACGAAGGTGCAGTAGTGGCAGCGGTCGCGGCACAGGTGGGTGAGCGGGATGAACACCTTGCGGCTGTAGGTGACCACCCCCGGCCGCCCGGCCGAGGTCAGCCCGGCGTCGCGGACCCGGGAGGCGGCGGTCAGCAGCCGGTCCAGCGGCTCGCCGTCGGCCAGCCCGCGGGCCGAGAGCAGGGTCTCGGCCTCGCCGGCGTCGAGGGTCACTCCCCGCTCGGCGCGGGCGAGGGCGCGCCGGAGCGCGGACGGCACGGGGGTCTGCGGCTGGCTCATCGCCCCCGAACCTAGTTGAAGGCCCCCCCGCCCCCCACCACTCGCTCCGCTCGCGGCGGGCCCCGCGAGGGGGCCGACCATCCGCGGCTACGGGGCGTCGACGTAGCGGCCGCGCAGGCGCAGCAGAGGCGCGGCGTCCTCCCGCAGCACCGGGACCCCGACGACGGCCAGCAGCGCGAGCACGTGGTCGCCGGCGGGCACCAGCCGGTCGAGCCGGCAGTCGAGCGCGACGACGCCGCCGTCGAGCACGATCGCGTCGCTGCCCGCGGCCCGCGACCACGGCACCGACTCCAGCAGGTGCCGCGCCCCGGGCCGCCCGGCGGAGGAGAACCGGCTGGCCAGGATCGCCTGCCCGGCGGCGAGCACGGTCAGCGCGCAGCTGCCCACCGCCTCCAGCACCTCGGCCGGGTAGCCCTCGGCGGTCAGCCCGACGGCCACCAGCGGCGGGTCGGCCGAGACGCTCATCACCGAGGTGACCGTGGTGCCGACGTCGTCGGTGTCGTCGCGGACGGTCATCAGCGCGACCCCGGCGGCGTACTGGCGCAGCGCGGCGGCGTAGGCGGCGGCGTCGACGGGGGGCCGGTCCGGGGGCATGGCGGCCAGTCGACCACACGGTGAGGATGGGGCGGTGAACAGCGCAGAGGAGACCAGCACGGAGAAGAACAGCACGGAGAAGACCTACGACGTCGTCGTGCTCGGGGCCGGCCCGACCGGGGAGAACGTCGCCGACGTCGTCGTCCGCGGCGGCCTGTCCGCGGTGCTGGTGGAGGAGCACCTGGTCGGTGGTGAGTGCTCCTACTACGCGTGCATGCCGAGCAAGGCGCTGCTGCGCGGCACCGAGGCCATCGAGCAGGCCAGGGCGGTGCAGGGAGCGGCGGCCGCCGTGACGGGGGAGCAGGACGTCGCCGCCACCCTCGAGCGCCGCGACTCCTTCACCCACGACTGGGACGACGCCTCGCAGGTGCAGTGGGTCGAGGGCGCCGGCATCGACCTGCTCCGCGGCACCGCCCGGCTCGACGGCGAGCGCACCGTCGTCGTCACCGGGCCCGACGGCGGGACGACGCGGCTGACCGCCCGGCACGCCGTCGCGGTCTGCACCGGGTCGGCCCCCGCGGTGCCGCCGGTCGAGGGCCTGCCCGACGTGCAGCCGTGGACGCCGCGCGAGGCCACCAGCGCCAAGGAGGCGCCCCGCCGGCTGCTGGTGGTCGGCGGCGGCTACGTCGGCTGCGAGATGTCCTTCGCCTGGAACGCGCTCGGCTCGCAGGTGACCCTGCTGCAGCGCGGGGAGCGGCTGCTGCCCGGCGCCGAGCCGCAGGCCGGGGAGGCGGTGCTCGCCTCGCTGCGCGACCGCGGCGTCGACGTCCGCCTCGGCGCGCACGTGGCGGCCGCCCGGCGCGAGTCCGACGAGGTCGTGCTCACCGTCGACGGGGAGGAGGTCCGCGGCGACGAGGTGCTGGTCGCGGTCGGCCGGCGGGCGCGCACCACCGGCATCGGCGTCGACACCGTCGGCCTCGAACCGGGCCGCTACCTCGACGTCGACGACACGCTGCAGGTGCGCGGCCTGCCCTGGCTCTACGGCGTCGGCGACGTCAACGGCCGCCGGCTGCTCACCCACATGGGCAAGTACCAGGCCCGCCAGGCCGGCGCGGCGATCGTGGCCCGCGCCCGCGGCGAGCAGGTCTCGACCGAGGACTGGTCGCCGCACGTGGCCACCGCCGACCGCGCCGCCACGCCCGCCGTCGTCTTCACCGACCCGCAGGTGGCCAGCGTCGGCCTGACCGGCGCGCAGGCCCGGGAGGCCGGGCTGCCGCACCGCGTCGTGGAGTACCCCATCGGCTCGGTGGCCGGCGCCGCGCTGTTCGCCGACGGCTACGAGGGGACGGCGATCGCGGTCGTCGATCCCGAGCGCGAGGTGCTGCTCGGCGTCACGTTCGTCGGCCCGGCGGTGGCCGAGCTGCTGCAGTCGGCCACGGTCGCGATCGTCGGGGAGGTGCCGATCTCCCGGCTCTGGCACGCCGTCCCGGCCTACCCGACGATCAGCGAGATCTGGCTGCGGCTGCTCGAGACCTGGCGCGGCTGAGCGGTGGTCCGCGTCGGCCTGGTGCTGCACCCGACCCGCGACTGCTCCCCGGCCGTCCGGCAGGTCGCCGTGTGGACCGGCGGCATGGGGGTGGAGCTGGTGGCCGGGCGGGCCGACGTCGCCCGGCTCGACCTCGTGGCGGTCACGGCCGTGGCTCCCGAGGAGCTGGCCGCCACCTGCGACGCCCTGATCGCGCTGGGCGGCGACGGCACCATCCTCGGCGCCATGCGCCTGGTGAGCGCCCGGCCGGTGCCGGTGCTCGGGGTCAACCTCGGCCACCTGGGCTTCCTCGCCGAGGTGGAGGGCCGGGAGCTGGGGGAGGCGCTGAGGTCCCTGGTCGAGGGCCGGGCGACCACCGAGTCGCGCGGGTGCCTCGTCGCGCGGCAGGCCGACCGGGAGTGGCTGGCCTTCAACGACGCCGTCCTGGCCCGCGTACCGGGCGAGGGCATGGTGGCCGCGGACCTGTCCGTGGGCGGGCAGCGCTACGGGCACTACCGCTGCGACGCGGTCATCCTGGCCACCGCCATGGGCTCGACGGCCTACACCTACGCCGCCGGCGGCCCGGTGGTGAGCCCCGGCCTGGAGGGGATCCTGGTCACGCCCGCGGCGCCGATGCAGGGGATCTCCCGCACCGTCGTGCTCGGCGGGCAGGACACGCTGCTGCTCACCATCAGCGCCGGCCGCCCGGCCGTAGAGCTCGACGGCGTCCTGACCGGCCGGCTGCAGCCGGGCGACGACCTGGCCGTCTCCTACCGGCCCGACGCCGGGCAGCTGGTGCGCATCGAGGGCTCCCGGTCCGCGGCGCGCACCCGGGTCAAGCTCTCCCTGCTAGACCTGCCCTACCTGCCCGACGAGCTGCTCGAGCACCTCCCGCCCGACCTGCGGGCCCAGCTGCGCGACGAGCCCGGCGAGGCGGGTCCCGGCGCGCCCTGACCCGGCCCCCACCCGGCGCGTCCCCGGCGCCCGCGGCGTGCTGGAGTGGGGTCCGTGCCCGCACCGTCCCGCACCTCCTGGCGCCGCTACGTCGCCCTCGGCGACTCCTTCACCGAGGGGCTGGCCGACCCCGATCCCGACCGCCCCGGCGAGTACCGCGGCTGGGCCGACCGGCTCGCCGGGCACCTCGCCGTCCACGCGGCGGCGGTGTCGCCGGGCGCCGACCTGGAGTACGCCAACCTGGCCATCCGCGGGCGGCTGCTGCCGCAGGTGGTCGCCGAGCAGGTGCCGGTGGCCCGCGCCGCCCGGCCGGACCTGGTCAGCCTCGTGGCCGGCGGCAACGACCTGCTGCGCCCCGGCGCCGACCCCGACCGGCTGGCCGCCGCGCTGGAGGAGGCGGTGGCCGGCTTCCGGGCCGACGGCGCCGACGTGCTGCTGGCCACCGGCGTCGACCCGCGGCTGACGCCGATCATCCGGCGCACCCGCGGCCGGGTGGCGGTGTTCAACGCCTCGCTGTGGTCGATCGCCGCGCGGCACGGCGCCGTCGTCCTCGACCAGTGGGGCGCGGACTGGCTGCTGGACTGGCGGCTGTGGGACGGCGACCGCATCCACCTCACCGCCGAGGGCCACCGGCGGACGGCGCTGGCCGCGGCCGCGGCGCTCGGCGTCCCGGTCACCGGGGACGACTGGCGCACCCCGCTGCCGCCGGCCCCGCCGCGGGCGCTGCGGGCGGCGCTGGCCGAGGAGGCCGCGTGGGTGCGCGGCTTCGTCGCCCCGTGGATCGCCCGCCGGGTGCGCGGCCGCTCCTCCGGCGACGGCCGGGAGCCCAAGCGCCCGGTGCCGCTGGCGCTGCCGCGGGTGTAGGTCCTCCCGCGGGTCGTCGTGCTCTGCCCACACCTGTGGGCAGAGCACGACGCGGCTCACGCCTGGTCGTCGTCCCTCTCGGCGGCGGGCGGCTCGTCGACCACCTTGAGGAACGGGCGCGGCGAGGGCGGCGGCACGGTGTCCTCGAGCGGGAACAGGTCGATGCCGTCGGCGCCGGCCGGCACGGCGTCCACCACGGCCTCCAGCTCGCCAGTGACCGCCTCGAGGACCGCGGCGGCCTCCTCGGCGGCCTGCCCGACCAGCGCCTCGGCGGCGGTCGTGTCGGTGCGGCTGGGCAGCGGCGCGGGGCGGCCGAACGCGTAGCCCTGCGCCATCGCGCAGCCGTGCGTGCGCAGCCACTCGGCCTGGTCGAGGTCCTCGATGCCCTCGGCGATGACCTGCAGGCCCATCCCCAGGCCCAGCTGGAGCAGCCCCTGCACGAGCGCCGCGGTGGAGGGCCGGGTGACGACGTCGGCCACGAAGGAGCGGTCGATCTTGACGGTGTGGATCGGCAGCCGGTGCAGCGCGGTGATCGCCGAGTAGCCGGTGCCGAAGTCGTCGAGGGCCAGCGTCACGCCGCGCGCGGTCACCTCCGACACCGCCTCCAGCGTCGCCTCCTCCGCGAACAGCGCCGTCGACTCGGTGATCTCCAGCTCCAGCCGCCCGGGCGCCAGCCCCGACTCGTCGAGCGCGGCGCCGACCAGCTCGCTGAACCCGGTCTCGGCCAGGTGGCGGGCGGAGACGTTGACGTGCACCCGCAGCCCGGCCGGCCAGCCGGCGGCGTCTAGGCAGGCGCGGCGCAGCACCCACGCGCCGAGCCGGGAGGTCAGCCGGTTGTTCTCGGCGGCCTCGAGGAAGGCACCCGGCGGCAGCAGGCCGCGGGTCGGGTGCTGCCAGCGGATGAGCGCCTCGTAGCCCAGCAGCGTCTCGTCGGAGAGGTCGACGATCGGCTGGTAGAACAGCCGCAGCTCGTCGCCGTCCAGCGCGCGCCGCAGGTCGGCCTCCAGCTGCAGCAGGTCGACCTCGTCGTCGGTGAGCACCCCGTCGTGCACCTCGATGCGCGCGCGGCTGCCGTCGCCCTTGGCCCGGGTCAGCGCGCCGTGCGCCTGGCGCAGCAGGTCGTCGGGGGCGACGTCGGAGCCCAGCGTCAGGCCCACGCTCGCCGACAGCACGATCTCCCGGCCGCCCACCTGGAACGGGTCGTCGAGCACCGAGAGCAGCCGGTCGGCCAGGGCGCGCAGGCCGTCGAGGTCCTCGACGTCCTCGGCGAGGATGAGGAACTCGTCGGCACCGAGCCGGACGGCGGTGTCCTCGACCCGGGTGCTCCAGCGCAGCCGGTCGGCGACCTGGCTGAGCAGCAGGTCCCCGGCCTCGGTGCCGAGGGTGTCGTTGACCGCGTGGAACCGGTCGAGGTCCAGGTGCACCAGGCCCACCTGCAGCCCGCGGCGGCGGGAGAGGGCCAGCGCGTGGTGGAGCCGGTCGGTGAGGGCCCGGCGGTTGGGCAACCCGGTCAGCGGGTCGGTGAACGCGCGGCGGACCAGGTCCTCCTCGGCCCGGCGCCGGTCGGTGACGTCGACCAGCGACAGGACGACGAACTGCGGCTCGCCGGTGCTGCGGTGGACGACGTCGTGCGACTGCTGCACCCACAGCTCGCTGCCGTCGGCGCGGCGCAGGCGCCGCTCGCCGTCCCGGCGCAGCCACGGGTCGAGGCGGGCCTCGCCGCCGGCGTCGGGGCGCTCGGCGAGCGGGGCCTCGTCGGGGTGGGCGAGCAGGTCGACGTGCCGGCCGACCATGTCGTCGATCCCGCGGTCGGCCAGCGCGCACAGCGCGTCGTTGACCACCAGCAGGTGACCGTCGAGGTCGACGAGGGCCTGGGGGACCGGCGAGGAGAGGAACAGGGCGCGGAACAGCTGGCCGCGGTCGGCCAGCAGCGTGTCGATGGCCCGCAGCCTCGTCCCCGTCGCGGGACCGCCGGGCCGGTCGTCCCGGGGCCGCGGCACGTGGGGGGCGCTGAGAGTCACCCGGACAGGGTGGCCGACCGGCCGCCCAGAGTGACGGAACCCGTCCTCGGAATGTCGTGGTCGACTGATCACACGGCGTGACTGGACGCCCCAGCGGGAACACCCGCCCCGGCGGGCGCGCTGGTGGGTCCATGACGTCCGGCACGGAGAAGCGGATCGGGTTCCTGTCCTTCGGTCACTGGCAGCCGCTGCCCGGCTCGCAGGTGCGCACCGCGCGCGACGCGCTGGTGCAGAGCGTGGAGCTCGCCGTCGCCGCCGAGGAGCTGGGCCTCGACGGCGCGTTCGTCCGCGTGCACCACTTCGCCCGCCAGCTGGCCTCGCCGTTCCCACTGCTGGCCGCCATGGCCGCGCGGACCACGCGCATCGAGATCGGCACCGGCGTGGTCGACATGCGCTACGAGAACCCGCTGTACATGGCCGAGGAGGCCGCGGCCACCGACCTGCTCGCCGACGGCCGCCTGCAGCTCGGCGTCAGCCGCGGCTCACCGGAGACGGCGCTGCGCGGCTCGGAGGCCTTCGGCTACGTGCCGCCGGAGGGCGCCACGGACGCCGACCTGGCCCGCGAGAAGACGGCGCTGTTCCTGGCCGCGGTCCGCGGCGCGACCGTCGTCGACGCCGATCCCGGGATGACCGGCGGGGCGCGCGGGCGCCTGGCGGTGCAGCCGCAGTCGCCGGGCCTGGCCGACCGGATCTGGTGGGGCGCGGGCACCCGGGCGACGGGGGAGTGGGCCGCCCGCCAGGGGATGAACCTGATGAGCTCCACCCTGCTGGTGGAGGACACCGGCGTGCCCTTCGACGAGCTGCAGGCCGAGCAGATCGCCCGCTTCCGCGCCTCGTGGGCCGACGCCGGGTGGGAGCGCGAGCCGCGGGTGTCGGTGAGCCGCAGCGTCCTGCCCGTGGTCTCCGACCTCGACCGGGCCTACTTCGGCGCTGAGCGGTCGGGGGAGGACCAGGTCGGGCTGCTGGAGGGGGTGCGCGCCCGCTTCGGCAAGAGCTACGTCGGCGAGCCCGACCAGCTGGCCGAGGAGCTCGCCAAGGACGCCGCCGTCCGCGAGGCCGACACGCTGCTGCTCACGGTGCCGAACATGCTGGGCGTCGAGTACAACGCGCGCCTGCTGGAGAACGTGGCCCGGCACGTGGCGCCGGCGATCGGCTGGGTGCCCGCCGGCTCCCGCTGACCCACCGTCGCGCGCGAGCGGCCCAGGACCGGACGGGTCCTGGGCCGCTCGCGTCCGGTCGGCGCCCGGGTCAGGGGGCGCCGACCGGGCCCTGCGTCAGGCGGCGTCGAAGGTGACGGTGCCCTCGGCGTCGATCAGGGCGGTCACGGTGCCGGTGTCGCTGGGGTCGTCGACCAGGGTGGCCTCGCAGGTGAGCTCCAAGCCGTCGGCGGCGACGAGGACGGTGCGGTCGCCGGCGTCGCAGGTGGCGACCACCGACAGGCCGGCCTCGGTGGCGAACTGGTCGGTGAGGGTCGCCTCGACGTCGGCGACCTGCACGAAGACCTGGTCGCTGTCGATGCGGACGGTGCCCTCGTCGTCGGTCTGCTCGACGGTGTAGGTGACCTGCTGGCCCTCGACCGCGGCCGTGCACGTGGTCACCGTGCCGGCGGCGAGCTCGACGTCGTCGGGGCAGCTGACGTCGGTGACCGTGACGCCGGTCTGCTCCTCGGTGATCGAGACGATCTGCCGCTCCGCCTCGGCGGTGTCCAGCTGCTGGCTGCCGAAGAGGAACAGCGCGCCGACGCCGAGGCCGGCGAGGACGACGATCGCCCCGATGACGCCGAGGATCACGGGGAGGGCGCTCCTCCGCGGCGGCACCGGCGGCCGGCCGTGGCCGAGGCCGCCCGGAGCGCCGTAGCCGGGAGCCGGCGGCGCGTACGGGCCGGGGCCGAGGGCGTGCGGGGCCTGGTGGTGGGCCTGGTGCGGGCCGAAGGCGTTCGGGACGGGGTGCGGCTGCTGGCGGGGGTCGTGGACCTGCGTCATGGCGGGCTCCTCGGTCGGTCCCGGGTCCGTCCCCGGGTGCTCGGGAGCACCGTGGCGCGGGCGACTTGCAGCGCCCTGGCAGCCGACTTGCACCGCACCGGACAGCGGTCCCAAGGGGGTCGGGGTGTCAGCCGTCGCCGCCGTCGTCCGGGCCGGTGTCCGGTCGCAGCAGCGACTCCAGCTCGGTCAGCAGGTCGAGGACCCGCCGCACGCCCGCCTCGTCGAGGTGCGACGCCGTCTCCGCGAGGCCGGAGTCGACCGAGCGCTCACCACGGTCGTGGAACGTCAGGCGCGCCGCGTCCGCGGAGAGGGACATCCGGGTCCGGCGGCGGTCGTCCGGGTCCTTGGCCAGGACGAAGACGCCGGCGTCGGCCATCTCACGGACGATCCTCGACACCCAGCTCTGCGCCAGCCCGGTGGTGCGGGTGATCGTCGCGACCGTGCTGCCCGGCGCGCGCGCCACCGCCTCGATCACGGCCAGCTGGGCGACGGAGATGTCGAGGTCCCCGCTCGACCGGCTGGCGGCGAGGGCGACCTCCCGGAGCCTCCGGGACAGGGCGTTCAGCCGCACGACGTCCACGACTCCTCCCCTCACACCGCCGTCGGAACCCACCTGGTGTCCATCCGCCCGCTGACATTAACATCTCCGCAGATACATCTCTGGTGATGTATCCCGTGCGAGACGACGCGATGCACCCCACCCCTCCGGAGGAGAGATGAACTGGACCGACGGCGGCATCTCCCTCGGCCTGGTCCTCCTGGTGCTGCGGCAGGTCCGTGGACGCGAGCTGACCGTGATCAGCCTGCTGTGGCCCGTGGGCCTCGTCCTCTGGGCGGCGTTCGACTACCTCGGCACCATCCCCGGCGAGACGTCGGACGTCCTGTTCGCGAGCGTGCTCGCCGCGGTCGGTCTCGCCCTGGGCCTCGGGTGCGCTCTGCTCACCCGGGTCTTCCGCGAGGGCGACAAGGTGATGGTGGAGGCGCGCCCGGCCGCGGCCGCCCTGTGGATCATCGGCATGAGCTCGCGGCTGGTGTTCGGCATCGTCGCGCTGCACGGTGGCGCCGAGGCCATCGGCCGGCTCAGTGAGCGGCTCGACCTGCACTCCGTGGCCACCTGGTCGACGTCACTGATCACCATGGCGCTGTGCGAGGTCCTGTCGCGGACGCTGGTGCTCGGTCACCGCTACCGCCGGGCCGCGCGTCGTCCCGTCGCGCCGGCTGCAGCTGCCGACAAGGCCGCCGCGCCGAGGATGGCGGCTGCCGCCGCCGAGGACTCCCGGCCCTGAGTGGCACGACGGGGAGCGGCCACGGCCCCCGTCGTGCCGTGCCGGTGTCCCGGGACACCACGGTGCGCGCCCGGCAGGGATCGAACCTGCGACCGGCGGTTTAGAAGACCGCTGCTCTGTCCGCTGAGCTACGGGCGCTCGGTCGCCGATGATGGCACCTCCGGGTACCCGCTCGCGCCCCGCCACCGACATCCCGGTGCCGCGCCGTCCACAGGGGCTGGCTCCTCCACAGCCGGACCGCACCGCCGCCGGCACGGTCCCGGCGGGGCGAGGGTCGACCCGGGCCGGCACGGTGCCGGCCCGCGAGAGATCCCCGAGGAGCACCGTGAACGACACCCACGTCACCGTCGTCGGCAACGTCGCCGACTCACCGCGTCGCGTCAGCCTGCGAAGCGGCACGGTCACCAACTTCCGCCTGGCCTCCACCGCGCGGCGCTTCGACGCCCAGACCCAGCAGTTCGTCGACGCCAGCACGTTCTGGGTCGACGTCGAGTGCTGGAACGACCTGTCGGGCAACGTCTCGGGCAGCGTCAGCAAGGGCGACCCGGTCATCGTCCAGGGCATGCTCAGCACGCACAGCTGGGAGGGCGAGAACGGCAGGCGCAGCACCCCGCGCATCCGCGCCCTCGCCGTCGGCCACAACCTGGCCCGCGGCACCGGGGTGTTCCGGCGCACCCGAGCGGTGCGACCGGCCGAGCCGGGGGCCGCCGGGGACGGCGCCCCGACCGACGGGGGTGCGCTGCCCGGCGAGGTCGAGGACCTGGTCCCCGGGCGGGACTACGAGGTGGACCCGGAGACGTTGTACGGAGCGGACACCCACGACCTCACCGCGGAGCCCGCGCACGTCTGAGTCGCCCGGGCTGGGAGGATCGGCAGGGAGGACGCACGCGGGCGGGCCGGCACCGCCGGCCCGCCCGCCACTCGCGAATCGACGGAAGGCTCGAACGCCCAGTGGCTCAGTACATCTACTCCATGGTCCGTGCCCGCAAGGCGCACGGCGACAAGGTGATCCTCGACGACGTCACCCTGTCCTTCCTCCCCGGCGCCAAGATCGGCGTCGTCGGGCCGAACGGCGCCGGCAAGTCCACAGTCCTGCAGATCATGGCCGGGCTGCAGCAGCCCTCCAACGGTGACGTGGTGCTGGCGCCCGACGCCACCGTCGGCATCCTGCTGCAGGAGCCGCCGCTCAACGAGGAGCTCGACGTGCGGGGCAACGTCGAGGAAGCGGTCAAGCCGCTGCGCGACGCGCTGACCCGCTTCGAGGAGGTCAGCGCGGCGATGGGCGAGCCCGACGCCGACTTCGACGCGCTGCTGGCCGAGCAGGGCGAGCTCATGGAGGTCATCGAGCAGCACGACGGCTGGGAGCTCGACGCCCGCATCGAGCAGGCGATGGACGCCCTGCGCTGCCCGCCCGGCGACGCCGACGTCACCGTCCTCTCCGGCGGTGAGCGCCGCCGCGTGGCGCTGTGCCGGCTGCTGCTCGAGGCACCCGACCTGCTGCTGCTCGACGAGCCCACCAACCACCTCGACGCCGAGAGCGTGGCCTGGCTCGAGCAGCACCTGGAGAAGTACGCCGGCACCGTCGTCGCCGTCACCCACGACCGGTACTTCCTCGACAACGTCGCCCAGTGGATCCTCGAGCTCGACCGCGGCCGGGCCTACCCCTACGAGGGCAACTACTCCACCTACCTGGAGACCAAGGCCACCCGTCTCAAGGTCGAGGGCGCCAAGGACGCCAAGCGGCAGAAGCGGCTGGCCGAGGAGCTGGAGTGGGTCCGCTCGGGCGCCAAGGCCCGCCAGGCCAAGAGCAAGGCGCGCCTGGCCCGCTACGAGGAGATGGCCGCCGAGGCTGACAAGTTCCGCAAGCTGGACTTCGAGGAGATCCAGATCCCGCCGGGCCCGCGCCTGGGCAACGTCGTCGTCGAGACCGCCGACCTGACCAAGGGCTTCGGCGACCGGCTGCTGATCGACGACCTGACCTTCACGCTGCCGCGCAACGGCATCGTCGGGGTCGTCGGCCCCAACGGCGCCGGCAAGACCACGCTGTTCAAGATGCTCGTCGGCGAGGAGAAGCCCGACGACGGCGAGATCAAGGTCGGCGAGACGGTCAAGATCTCCTACGTCGAGCAGACCCGCAGCGGCATCGACCCCAAGAAGACGCTGTGGGAGGTCGTCTCCGACGGGCTCGACCACATCAAGGTCGGCAACGTCGAGATGCCGTCGCGGGCCTACGTCGCGGCGTTCGGGTTCAAGGGCCCCGACCAGCAGAAGCCGGCCGGGGTGCTCTCCGGTGGTGAGCGCAACCGGCTGAACCTGGCGCTGACCCTCAAGCAGGGCGGCAACCTGCTGCTGCTCGACGAGCCGACCAACGACCTCGACGTCGAGACGCTGACCAGCCTGGAGTCCGCGCTGCTGGAGTTCCCCGGCTGCGCCGTGGTGGTCAGCCACGACCGGTGGTTCCTCGACCGCGTGGCCACCCACATCCTCGCCTACGAGGGCGAGTCCCGGTGGTTCTGGTTCGAGGGCAACTTCGCCGACTACGAGAAGAACAAGGTCGACCGGCTCGGCCCCGAGGCCGCCCGCCCGCACCGCGCGACCTACCGCAAGCTGACCCGCGACTAGAAGGACCCCCTCGCCCCCGCCACTCGCAAGCTCGCGGCGGGACCCTGCAAGGGGGCCGTTCCAGGACGTTGCCAGGCCGGCCGGAGCAGCCGCTCCGGCCGGCCACCGGCGTCTCAGCGGCCGAAGGCGGCGACGAAGCGGGCCTGCCGGCGCGTCTCGACCGCGCGGGGGCGGTAGGCGCGGCGGACGAACGCCACCGCGTCGGCGGCCGGCACCCCGTCCAGCACGGCCAGGCACGCCAGTGCGGTCCCCGTGCGGCCGGTCCCGCCGCCGCACGCGAGCTCGACCCGCTCGGTCGCCGACCGGTCCAGCGCCTCGGTCAACGCCTGCCGGAGGTCCTCCGGGGAGGCGGGCAGCCGGAAGTCCGGCCAGCGCACCCAGCGGCCCTCCCAGCCGAGGTCCCCCGGCGGCCGGCCCAGCAGGTACACGCCGAACCCCGGCAGCGGTCCCGGGGGCAGCGGCTCGCGCAGACCGCGGCCCCGCACCCGGCGTCCCGAGGGCAGCACCAGCACACCCGGCGCGCCGTCGTCCCAAGGGTCCACGAGTGGCACCGTAGGACCGCGGGCCTCCCGCCGGGTCCGTCGGCGTCCCCGGCGGCGGTGCGGCAGGGTGGTGCCGTGCGGTTCACGGTGCAGGTCCCGATGCGCTGGTCGGACATGGACGCCTACGGCCACGTCAACAACGTCGTCCACCTGCAGTACTTCGAGATGGCGCGCGTGGCGCTGTTCTTCGAGCAGGCGTCGCTGGAGGAGAAGACCGGCCTGCGCCGCGGCACGGTCGTCGCGGCCCACGACATCCGGTACAGGCTCCCGGTCGTCTACTCCGCCCGTCCGCTCGACGTGCAGATCTGGGTGTCGGGCATCCGGGCCGCGGCCTTCACCTGCCACTACGAGGTGTTCGACCACGAGCGGCTGGCCGTCACCGGCAGCACGCTGCTGGTGCCCTTCGACTTCACCATCGACCGCCCCCGCCGGCTGACGCCCGACGAGCGGGAGTTCCTCGGCCGCTGGGTCGACGAGCCCACGGCCTCGTGACCATGCCACCGGGGCCGTGCCCTCCGGTCGTCGACGTCTCGGCCGCGCCGGACCCGGTCGCGGCCTTCCTCGACGCCTCCGACCGCGGCCGTCTCGTGGCGCTGCGGACGTCGGGGACCACCGGCCGCGCCCGCGCCGTCGTCCGCACCACTGCCTCGTGGACCGATTCCTTCCCGCACGTGTCCCGGCTCGTCGGCGTGGGCCCGGGCGCCCGGGTGTGGGTGCCCGGCCCGCTCGCGGCGACGATGAACCTCTTCGCCGTCGTGCACGCCCGCGCGGTCGGCGCCGAGGTGGTCGGCTCGGTCGCCGACGCCACGCACGTCCACCTGACACCCGCGGTCCTCGTCGCGGCCGTGGACGAGGGCATCGACCTCCGCGGGCGCACCGTCGTCGTCGCGGGGGACCGGCTGCCCCGCCGGGTTGCCGACCGGGCCGCCGCAGCCGGAGCCCGCGTGCACCACTACTACGGCGCCGCGGAGCTGTCCTTCGTCGCCTGGGGCACCTCCGCGGAGGACCTGCGGCTGTTCCCCGGCGTCGAGGCGCAGGTCCGCGCCGGCCGCCTCTGGATCCGCTCGCCCTACCTGTCGCTGGGCTACGCCGGGGCGTCGGGCCCGTTCGAGCAGGACGCCGACGGGTTCGCCTCCGTGGGCGACCACGGGACGCTCGACGGCGACGCGCTCACCGTCCTCGGCCGCGGGACCGAGGCGGTCACCACCGGCGGCGCCACGGTGCTCGTCGCCGACGTCGAGGCGGTCCTGCGCCGGGCCACGGGCGAGGAGGTCGTCGTGCTCGGCGTGCCGCACCCCCGGCTGGGCGCGGTGGTCACCGCCGTGCTGCCCGACCCGGCCACCCTGCCGGCCGCCCGCGCCGCCGCCCGCGCCGGGCTGCCGCCGGCGCTGCGGCCGCACCGGTGGCTGCACGCGCCCACGCTCCCGCTCACCCCCGGCGGCAAGGTCGACCGGGCCGCGCTCGCCGCGCTGGCGGCGGCCGGTGCGCTGCCGTCGGCGGCCGGCCGGTGACGCCGGCCGCGGACGACGCGCCGGTGCTCGTCGAGGCGCTGCGGACGCCGATCGGCACCGCCGGCCGGTCGCTGGCCCACCTCACCGCCGCCGACCTCGCCGCGCCGCTGGTCGGCGAGCTGGCCGGTCGGCTGGCCGGGTGCGGGATCGCTCCGCACACCGTCCGCGACGTCGTCCTCGGCAACTGCACCGGCCCCGGCGGGGACGTCGCCCGCGTGGCGGCGCTGCAGGCGGGCCTGCCCGTCGGGGTCCCGGGCCTCACCGTCGACCGGCAGTGCGGCAGCGGCCTGGCGGCGATCGCGCTGGCGGCGGCGATGGTGCGCAGCGAGCCCGGAGCGGTCCTCGCCGGCGGGGTGGAGTCGGCCTCCACGGCACCGTGGCGGTCCTGGCCGCCGGAGGACGGCGGCCGGCCGACCCGCTACCAGCGGGCGCCGTTCGCACCCGCCGCGCTGGGTGACCCGGACATGGGCCCGGCCGCCGACCTGCTGGCCGCCGACTGCGGCATCCCCCGCGAGGCGCAGGACCGGTACGCGGCGCGCTCGCACGCGCGGGCGGTCGCCACCCGGCGCGCCGGCGGGTTCGACGAGGAGCTTCTGCCGGTCGACGGCGTGACCCGCGACGACCGCCCCCGCGACGGGCTGACGGTCGAGCGGCTGTCCCGGCTGCGCCCCGCCTTCCGGCCCGGCGGCACCGTCACGGCCGGCAACTCCTGCGGCGTCAACGACGGTGCCGCGCTGGTCACCGTGGTGGACGCGGTCACCCACCGCCGGCTCGGCGTCCCGGGGCTGCGGGTGCTCGCCGCCGCGACGGCGGGGGTGGACCCGAACCGGCCCGGGCGCGGCCTCGTGCCGGCCACCCGGCTGGCGCTCGACCGGGCCGGGGTGACCCTGGGCGAGATCGACGTCGTCGAGCTCAACGAGGCCTTCGCCGGGCAGGTGCTCGCCTGCTGCGCCGAGCTGGACCTGGACCCGGAGCGGGTCTGCCCCGAGGGGGGAGCGCTCGCGCTCGGCCACCCGTGGGGCGCCTCGGGTGCCGTCCTCGCCGTCCGGCTGTTCACGCAGCTGGTCCGCCGTCCCGGTGGCCGGCTCGGGCTGGCGGCCATCGCCGTCGGCGGCGGCCAGGGCGTCGCGCTGGTCGTCCAGGCCTGCACCTGAGCGGCCGGGACGTCCCCGGGGGTCGCCGGCTCAGCGGGCCGGCGCGCCGTGGACGACGCCGCTCCCGGCGGGCAGCCAGTCGCGCGGCGGCGCGGTCTCGACCACCCGCTTGCCCAGCGGGAACAGCCCCACCGCGGCGAGCTTGAACGACGCGATCCCGAACGGGATGCCGATGATCGTCACGCAGAAGGCGATGCCGGCCAGCAGGTGCAGCAGCGCCAGCCACCAGCCGGCCACCAGGAACCAGAGCAGGTTGCCCAGCGCCGAGGCGATCCCGGCGCCGGGCGCGCGCACCGTCGTCCGCCCGAAGGGCCACACCACGAAGCCGGCCAGCCGGAACGCGGCGACGCCGAACGGGATCGTCACCACCAGCAGGCAGGCGACCAGCCCGGCCAGGGCGTAGGCCAGCGCCAGCAGCCAGCCGTGCAGGACCAGCCAGACCAGGTTCAGCAGCGTGCGCAGAGCGTCCACACCCAGACCACGGACCGCGACGCCGCCGGGTTCCACGACCTCCGGCCGCCTCCCGGTGCGGACGGCGCCGGCGAGGAGGACGGCGTGACGACGCCCACCGGAGAGCCGGGCGGGCCAGGATCGGTCGCGCCGGCGCGGTCGGCCGACCGGCCGGGGCCACCCGAGAGGAGCCCGTCTGCGATGACCACCACCGGCACGCGGCCGCCCGGCGGGGACACCGCCGCCACCGAGGCGCTCGCCGGGCGCCTGTTCGACACCGTGCTCGCCGCCCTGGACGCCCAGGCCGTCTACCTGGGCGACCGGCTCGGCTACTACCGCGCCCTGGCCGACGCCGGCGCCCTCACCTCCGTCGAGCTGGCCGACCGCACCGGCACGGCCGAGCGCTACGTCCGCGAGTGGCTCGAGCAGCAGGCCGTGACCGGCATCCTCACCGCCGCCGACGACCCGGACCGCCCCGACGACCCCACGGCCCGCCGCTTCGCGCTGCCGCCCGGTCACGCCGAGCCGCTCACCGACGTCCTGAGCACGGCGCACCTCGTGCCGCTGGTCCGCTTCGTCGTCGCGGCCGGCCGGTCGGTCGACGCGCTCGCCGAGGCACACCGCACCGGCGGCGGCGTCTCCTGGGCGCAGCACGGGGCGGACGTGCGGGAGGCGCAGGCCGCCGCCAACCGGCCGCTGTTCCTCGGTCCGCTGGGGCGCTCCTACCTGCCCTCGATCCCCGAGGTGGACGCCGCGCTGCGCCGGGGCGGCCGGGTCGCCGACGTCGGCTGCGGGTTCGGCTGGTCGTCCATCGGCATCGCGCTGGCCTACCCGCAGGCCACCGTCGACGGCTTCGACGTCGACGAGCCCTCGGTGCAGGCCGCGCGGCGCAACGCCGACGAGGCCGGGGTCGCCGACCGCGTCCGCTTCACCGTGGCCGACGCGGCGACGGTGAGCGCCGCCGGCGGCTACGACGTCGTCACCGCCTTCGAGTGCGTCCACGACCTGCCCGACCCGGTGTCGGTGCTGGCGGCCATGCTCCGCCTGGCCCGCCCGGAGGGGACGGTGCTGGTCGTGGACGAGCGGGTCGCCGAGCGCTTCACCGCCCCGGGGGACGACGTCGAGCGGCTGATGTACGGCTACAGCCTCGCCTGCTGCCTGGCCGACGGGCTGTCCGGGCACCCCTCGGTGGCCACCGGCACGGTCATGCGGCCCTCGACGCTGCGCCGGTACGCCCGCGAGGCGGGGTTCGCCGACGTCGAGGTCCTCGACGTCGACGACGAGGTCTTCCGCTTCTACCGGCTGGTCCCCGGCTGAGCGGCCGGTCAGCTCCCGACGATCCGCGGCACCGGCCGGTCGGCGCCGGTCGGTGCCCCGCGGCGCGCGGCCTCCTCCTCGGACACGGGCCGGACGACGGCGCCCGGGGCGATCCCGGCGCCGGCGAACACCGCCGCGTTGACCCCGCCGCGGTGCACCATCGCCTTCACCAGCCGCGCGCCGGTCAGCCGCTCGAGGTGGGTGCACGGCGGGCAGCGCTTGGCGCCGAACAGCAGCGCGTCGCCGACGGCGAACCAGCGGCCCACGAGCGACGGCAGGTCGATCCCGGTGGTCACCAGGTTGCGGCGGGTGTCGCCGGGCGTGAGCGGCACGCCCACCTCGGCGGCGACGGCCGCGACGTCGGCGGCGTCGATGAGCGTCAGCTGCTTCTCCAGGTCGGGGTACTGCGCCCACGTCCCGCCGCCGAGGGCGTAGCGGTCGCCCTCCAGGCCGCGCCCGGGCAGCAGCCGCCCCGTGGGCACCCGTTGCATCGGGGCGGCGGCCGCCGGGGTCAGCCAGATCTCGAGCAGGGAGCCGGTGGTCGTCGAGCCCGGTGTCACTGCGTCTCCAGGGGGTGCCGGCGGCGCGGGGGAGGGACGTCGTCGGCGCCGCGGGCGTCGAGCGCCTCGCTGACGTCGTGGGCCAGCTGCAGGACCTGCACGAGCAGCGGCGCGACGGTCGTCCGCAGCACGCGCACCCCGCGGGGCGAGCCGCCGCGCGCGGCCTGCGCGGCCCGGATCCGGTCGGCCCGCTCGACGAGCACCGGGATGAACCGCAGCGCCATGGTGATCACCAGGCCCACCCGCTCCGGCCGGACGCCGAGCAGGCGCAGCGGAGCGCAGGCCCGCTCGACCACCGCCACCATCGCGCTCACCCGCGTCGTCGCCGTCACCACGGCCGCGGCCAGCACCAGGGTCAGCAGCCGCAGCACCGTGGAGACGCCCGTGGCCAGGTCCGTGGTCAGCGCGTGGACGACGAGCAGGGCGACCACCCACCACAGCACCGCCCGCGCCTGCCGGGCGAGGACGGCCACCGGCAGCCGGGCGGCGACCAGCCCCACGGCCAGCGTCCCCAGCAGCGCCGCGCCGGCCGCCGCCGGCGTGGGGAGGACGAACACCACGACGGCGAGCACCGCCAGGGACAGCAGCTTCACCCCGGCCGGCAGCCGGTGGACGACGCTGGCCCGCGGGACGTAGAGGGCGAGGGTCACCGGCCGGCCACCAGCGCGCGGTAGGCGGCCACGGCCGGACCCGGGGGAGCGTCCTCCACGACACGGCCGCCGTCGACCACGAGCACCCGGTCGAAGCCGTCGAGCAGGTCGAGCTGGTGGGTCACCACGACCACCTGCTGCTCCAGCGAGGCGATGAGCTCGGCGACCCGGCGGGCGTTGACCAGGTCCAGCAGCGTCGTCGGCTCGTCGAAGACGATCCGGGCCGGGCGCATCACCAGCACGCCGGCGATGGCCAGCAGCTGCTTCTGCCCGCCCGACAGCAGGTGCGCGGGGTGGTCGGCGTGCCCGGCCAGCCCGTAGCGCTCGAGGGCCTCGGCGACGCGGACGGCCTGCTCCTCGGGCGGCACGCCCTGGTTCTGCAGCCCGTAGGCGACGTCCTCGGCCACGGTGGGGTGCACGATCTGCGCGTCGGGGTCCTGGAAGACGAAGCCGACCCGGCGCCGCACGGCCCGCACCTGGGTCCGCGTGTCCAGCCCGTCGACGAGGACCTGCCCGGCGGACGGCACGACCAGGCCGTTGAGCAGCCGGGCGAACGTGCTCTTGCCCGACCCGTTGGCGCCCACCACGCCGACGCGGGCCTCGGTGAGGGTCAGGTCGAGGCCGGCGAGCACCACCCGGTCGCCGTACCGGTGCCCGACCCCGCGCAGCTCGATGCCGCGGCCGGGGTCGGCGACGGCGGTGGCGGCGGGGGCCGCGCCGGGACGGCGGAACCTCACCGGGTGCCGGCGGCCCGCCGGGGACGCTCAATGACCGGGTAGCTGCGCCGCACGACGTCGGCGATCGCCGCGGCCACGAAGGCCTTGAACAGGTCACCCGGGACGAAGGGCACGACACCGAAGCGGAACGCGTCGTACCAGGAGCCACCCGAGATCAGCGTGAACACCGGGGCGCCGACCAGGTAGATGACGACGAGGCCGCCGACGACGTTGATCAGCGCGCCGCGCAGGACGTTGTAGCGGTCCCACGTGCGCTCGGTCAGCCACCCGATGACGAACGCGGCGACCGGCCAGCTGAGCAGGTAGCCCGCCGTGGGGCCCACGAAGACGCTCAGCCCGCCCCGGCCGCCGGCCAGCAGCGGGAGACCGACGGCCACCAGGACGAGGAACAGCAGCACGGCGAGGGAGCCGCGGCGGGCGCCCAGGACGGCGCCGGCCAGCATGACGCCGAGGGTCTGCGCGGTGATCGGGACCGGGCCGACGTTGATGGCCGGCAGCGTCCCCAGCACCGCGACGATCGCGGCGAACAGGGCGACGTAGGCGAGGTCGCGGGTCTTCACGGCGTCTCCTCCGTAGGCGGCGGGCCACGGGGCCACGCGGTCCTGGCGGAAGGTACCCGAGCGCGGCTCCCCACCCCAGGGGCGGCCGCCCACGGACCCCGCGGAGGCGGTCGCCGACCGTGTCGGGACGCTTACCTGCAGGGACGTCCGCCGGTTTGCCGGGCCCATCCGGGCCGTGTTGTCTGGGGGCGCGGAGCCGCTCGGGGGAGGTGGGAGACGGCGTGGCAACCGGGTGGTGGGCGTCGCTCTGGTCCTGGGGGCGCACCGCACCGCAGGAGCTCCCGCCGGAGCTCCCGCCGCAGCTGCCGCGGGTACCGGGCGGCGAGGCCCGTCCCGCGCCGGCGCCCGGTCCGCTCCCTCCCGACGCCGGGTCACCGGCGCCCCGCGACCGTCCCGTGCACGTCCAGACGTCCGGTCCGTCCGGTCGAGCCGGTTCGCACCCCGACCCGGTCCGCAGCAGCCCGCTGCGTCTTCCCCTCGAGACGACAGGAGCCCACTCCGTGGCATCACTCGACAACGTCATCGCCGACCTGCTCGCGATCGAGGGCGCCAGTGGCGCCGCGATCGTCGACATCGACAGCGGCATGGCCCTCGCGTCCGGCGGCACGCCCGGGTTCGACCTCAACGTGGCGGCCGCCGGCAACTCCAACGTGGTGCGGGCCAAGCTGCGCACCATCTCCGACCTCGAGCTCAAGGACGAGGTCGAGGACATCCTCATCACGCTGCAGAGCCAGTACCACCTGATCAACGTGCTCAAGGGCCAGGGCAACGCGGGCCTGTTCATCTACCTCGTGCTCAACCGGGTGACCGCCAACCTCGCGCTCGCCCGGCACAAGCTGCGCGCCGTCGCGGCCACCGTGAGCGTCTGAACGAGGACCCCCTTGCCCCCCACCCCCCGATGACGCTCGGCGCGGGCCCCTGCACGGGGGCCGCCCCAGGACGTCACCAGGTGGGGGGCAGGAGGGTCCTCCCTCAGGCCGCGGTGGTGGCGGCCTCGACGATCCGCTCCCGCACGGAGTCGACGGCCAGCTCCCGGGTGTCGATCCAGCGCGCGACGCGGCCCTCGACCACGATGCCGACCCGGTCACAGCACTCGGCCAGCTCGTCGGGGTCCACGGACACCACCACGACCGCCGTCCCGTCCGCGGTCGCCTCGTCCAGCAGCCGGCGCACCTGGCGGCGGGCCCGCACGTCGAGCCCGCGGGTGGGCTCGTGCAGGACGACGACGTCGTGGGCCGAGGCCATCCACCGCGCCAGCGCGAGCTTGTGCCGGTCGCCGCCGGACAGCGCGCCGACGACGGTGCGGATGCTCAGCGTCTTGACGTCGAGCTCGTGCACCGTGCGGATGACGCCGCGCAGGGTGGCGATCTCCTTGCGCACGTCGGTGAGCGCCCCCCACGCCTCGCGGGTGAGGGTGCGGGCGATCGTCTCGCCCGGGTCGACGCCGTAGGCGTCCTCGTCGGGGCGGTAGACCGGCAGTCGCAGCGGTCCGGTGTCGGCCGCGGGGTCCAGCGAGCGCGGCTCGCCGTGCAGCTCGATCTCGTCGGTGATCGCCGGGAACTCCCCGGACAGGGCGCCGGCGATCTCGCGGACGCCCGACGAGCGGTGCCCGGTCAGGCCGACCACCTCCCCGCGGCGCAGCACGAGGTCGACGCCCTCGACGCGGCCGGGCACCCGCAGGTTGCACACCCGCAGGGCCACCTCCTCCGACGGCGCCGGCCGGGCCGGCACCGGCGCGTCCTCCGGCGGGGCCGGTGCGTCCTCCCGCGGGGCCGCCGCGTCGTCCCGGGGGGCCGGCAGCGCGCTCACCGTCTCCCGGCGCACCGGGACCGACACCGGCTCGCCCACCGTCTCGGCGGCCAGCCGGACCGGGTCGAGCTGCGCGGCCGGGCTGTCCAGGGCGATCCGCCCGTCGCGCAGCACCAGCACCCGGTCGACCACCTCGAGCATCTCGGGCAGCCGGTGGCTGATGTAGAGCACGCCGCGGCCCTGCCGGCTCAGCCGCGCGGCCACGGCGTGCAGGCCGGTGACCTCCGAGGGCAGCAGCGCCGCCGACACCTCGTCGAGCACCACCAGCCGGGTGTCCTCGGCGAGCACGCGGGCGGTCTCGACCAGGCCGTGCACGAAGTGTGGCAGCTCGCCGACGAGGGTGTCCGGGTCGACGTCGAGGACCACCTCGGCGAGCAGCACCTGGGCCTGGCGGCGCAGCTCCTCCTGCGGGCGGCCGGCCTGCGGCGTGCCGCGGAAGACGGCCTGGGCGACGGTGAGGGCGGGGTCGATGCGGACCAGCTGCTCGACGACCCCGACGCCCTGGTGGCGGGCGTCGTGCGCCGAGAGCGGCGCGTAGGGGTGGCCCAGCAGCGTCATCCGCCCGCCGTCGGCCGCGGTGATCCCCGCGACGACGTCCCCGAGCGTCGACTTGCCCGCACCGTTGGTGCCGACGAGGCCGACGATCTCGCCCTCGGCGAGGGCGAAGGAGACGTCGCGCAGGACGCGCCGGGCCCCGAACGACTTGCTCAGACCCTCGACCTGCAGCAGCGTCATGGACCGGTGGACCTCCCCCGACGAGCCGCCGACCACGGGGTGGGCCGACCGTGCGTCCGCGTCGCCCCGCCACGCTGTGTCACCTCCCGGATGCTACCCGGATGGGTGAACGACGGCTCCCCGGCGAAGGTGGCCCCCGTGCAGGGGCCCGCCGCGAGCGTGCGAGCGGTGGGGGGGCAGGGGGGTCCTCACCGGTTCTGCATGCTGCGGGCGGCCATCTCCATGTACCCCCACAGCGTGGCGTCCTGCTCGGCGGTCAGGTCGAGGGAGTCGACGGCGTCGCGCATGTGCCGCAGCCACGCGTCGCGCTCGGCCGGGCCGATCGCGAACGGCGCGTGCCGCATGCGCAGCCGCGGGTGCCCGCGCTGCTCCTGGTAGGTGGTGGGGCCGCCCCAGTACTGCTGCAGGAACATCCGCAGCCGCGTCTCGGCGCCCTCCCAGTCGTCCTGCGGGTACAGCGGCGCGAGGACCGGGTCGGACCGCACGCCGGTGTAGAAGCGGGCGACCAGCCGCCGGAAGGTCGGCTCGCCACCGACCTCCTCGTAGAAGGTCCGCGCCGAGGGCAGGGACCGGCTCGCCTCGCTCATGACACCGATGGTCCCGCAGCCGGGCCGTCCCCCGCCACGGCGGGCCGGGTGCGGGCGAAGCCGAGCAGCGGCGGGACGACGGCGAGCAGACCGAGCGCGCCGGCCACCGCGACGACGGCGCCCGGTGGCACCTCCTCGGCCGCCAGCCCGGCGCCCAGCGCGCCGAGACCCTGGACCCCGTACAGGCCGCTGACGGCCACCCCGAAGGCCCGGCCGCGGTAGGCCGCCGGCACCGCCTGCACGAAGGAGACGTTGAGCGGGATCGTCCACGACGCCCCGAGTCCGGCCACGAACAGCAGGGCGACGACCAGCACGTACGCCTCCCGCCCGGGCCCGGCGGCCACGGCGACCAGCCCGGCGAGCAGCACCGGCGCCAGCGACAGCGCCATCAGCACCGGCATCAGCCGCTCGCTGCGCGCCGTCCCCAGCAGCCGGGCGACCGCCAGCCCGCCGATGGTCACGCCCAGGGGGTTGGCCGCCAGCAGCAGGCCCAGCTGGGCGGGACCCTCGCCGAGCGACGCGGTCAGCGGGACCGCGATGCCCTCGGCGGCGTTGGCGAACATCGTCCCGGTCCACAGCAGCGCGATGATCGACAGCAGGCGCGGCGTGCGGCCGATCAGCCGCAGCCCCTCGGCGGCGTCCCGCCACACCGACGACGGGCCCGCCGCGTCGTCCCCCGCCTCGGCCACCGGCGCCGGCCGGCGCTCGAGCGCGACGGTGAGCCAGACCGCGGAGACGGCGAAGGTCGCCGCGTCGACCAGCAGCACCAGCGCGGGGCTGAACAGGGTGACCAGCGCGCCGGCGACGAGGAAGCCGATCACCTGCGCCACCTGCAGGCTCACGTTGGTCAGCGAGGTCGCGACCGCGTACCGCTCGCCCTCGAGGACGTCGGCCATGAGCGCCGAGCGGGCCGACTCGAAGGGCGGGGCCAGCAGCGAGACCAGCAGCAGGAGGACCAGCAGCAGCACCAGCGGCATCCCGGGGACCGCCATGGCGGCGACCAGCACCGCGCGGGCGACGTCGCTGGCGATGAGCACCCGGTGCCGCGGGAACCGGTCGGCGACCGTCGCGAGCACCGGCCCGCCGACCGCCCACGGCAGGAAGCTCAGCGCGAAGGTCAGCGCCGACAGCAGCGGGGAGTCGGTGCGCTGGTAGACCAGCACGGTCAGCGCCACCCGGGCCAGCTCGTCGCCGATCGTGGAGAGCGTGTAGGTGCCGAACAGCGGGCGGAACTCCCGGACGGCGAACACCTCACCGAAGGTGGCCGGCCGGGTGCCCTCCTCGCTCACCGCGCACCCGCCGCGTTCGTCGGCGCCGCACCGATCAGCGGCGGCGGGGTCCTGATGCCCTCGGCGACGAAGCGCTCCTTGAGCCGCATGCGCAGCTCCCGGCCGACCCGCCACTGGTCGGCGTTGGTCGAGCGCACCTGGACCCGCATGAACACGCCCTCCGCGGTGATCTGCTCGACGCCGAGGGACTCGGGCTCGGCGAGCAGCACCACGGCCCACTCGTCCTCGGCGTACATCTCGTCGGCGACCTCCTGCATCAGCCTGCGGCAGCGCTCGAGGTCGGTGTCGTGCGCGACCGGCATGTCGATGACCACCTGCGCGTAGCCCTGGCTCTTGTTGCCCACCCGCAGGATCTCGCCGTTGCGGGCGTACCAGACGACGCCGTTGACGTCCCGCAGCCGGGTGATCCGCAGGCCCACCGCCTCCACGGTGCCACTGGCCTCGCCGAGGTCGACGACGTCGCCGACGCCGTACTGGTCCTCGAGGATGATCCCGATCCCGGCGATGAAGTCCTTGACCAGGTTCTGCGCGCCGAAGCCCAGGGCCACCCCGACGACGCCGGCGCTGGCCACGATGGGGGCCAGGTCGATCCCGAGCTCCCCGAGCACCAGCACCACGGCGATGCCCAGGATCACGAAGGAGGCGAAGCTGCGCAGCACCGAGCCGATCGCCTCGGCCCGCTGGGTGCGGCGGGCGGCGGCCTGCTCCAGCGGGTCGCCCGGGCCGGTGGTGCGGTTGCGCAGCGGCCGCAGGATCGTCGGCACCGCCCCGGTGGCGGTGCGGTCGGTCAGCCGCCGGACCGCCCGGTGCACCAGCAGCCGCACGACGGCGGCGAGGACGACGACCAGCAGGATCTTCGCCGGCTTCTCGATCAGCGCCTCGGCGTTGGTGGCCAGCCAGTCCAGACCGGACAGCCCGTAGACCTTGGCGCACAGCGTGGTCGGGTCCTCGACGCACGCGGGGACGGAGTCGGCCAGGACGCCGTCGGCGGCGGCGAGCACGGAGGGTGAACCGTTCATCACTCCCCATCGTGTCAGGTCGGCGCGACCGGTCAGGGACCCGCCGCGCCCCAGCCCGACAGGCCGGTCGCGGCGGCGAGGAAGGCCAGCTGGTCGGCGGCCAGGCCCACGGTGCGGCTCACCGCCCGGGCGCCGTGGCCCACCGACGTCTCCCGGCGCAGCACGACCGGCGCCTCGGCGGCCGTGGCGGCCTGCAGCGCGGCGGCGAGCTTGCGGGCGTGCAGCGGGTCGACCCGGGTGTCGGACTCGAACGTCGTGAACAGCGTCGCCGGGTAGGCGGTGCCCTCCCGGACCGCGTGGTAGGGCGAGTAGCCCAGCAGCCAGCCGAGCTCGACCGGGTCCTCGGCGGTGCCGTACTCGTCGTTCCAGGTGCGGCCCAGGCCGAAGCGCTCGTAGCGGACCATGTCCAGCAGCGGGGCGCTGCAGACGACGCCCGCGGCGAGGTCGGGCCGCTGCGTCAGGGTGGCGCCCACCAGCAGGCCGCCGTTGGAGCCGCCCATCACGGCCAGCTGCGCGGACGTCGTCCAGCCCTGCGCCACCAGGTGCTCGGCGGCCGCGGCGAAGTCGTCGAACACGTTCTGCTTGCGCTCGCGCATCCCCGCGCGGTGCCACTGCTCGCCGTGCTCGGAGCCGCCGCGCAGGTTGGCCACCGCCCACACCCCACCCGCGGCGACCCAGGCCAGCGCCTGCGCCGAGTACGACGGGGTGAGCGCGACGTTGAAGCCGCCGTAGCCGTAGAGGACCGCCGGGCGCGGGGTGTCCGGCGTGCCGGTGGCCGACAGCACGAACAGGTGCACCGGCGTCCCGTCGGCCGACGTCGCGTGCGTCTCGACGACGGCGACCGCCGGCGTCCCGCCGGCCACGGGCGCGCGCTCCTCCGGCGTCAGGGTCTCCGGCGTCGCGGCGTCCCAGCGCAGCACCGAGGGCGGGGTGGCGTGGTCGGTCCAGCCGACCCACGCGCTGGTGCCGCCCTCCGGGGGCGCGCTGACGCCCGAGACGCTGCCCACGCCGGGGCCGGTGACGTCGGCCAGCCGTCCCGAGCCGTCCCCGGCCCACACCGAGAGCCGGTCGGTGGCGTCGACGGAGTGGACGGCCAGAACCTGCAGCCACCCCTCGGGGTCGTCGACGAGGGCCACGTCGGAGAGGACGCCGTCGGCCTGCTCGGGGACGACGTCGCGCCACGCCTCCGGCGCCCAGGTCGCGGGGTCGGCCGGGTCGGCGACGGCCAGCCGCCAGCGCGGGGTGCCGCGGTCGCTCATCAGCCACAGCCGGCCGTCGCGGGCCACCCAGGCCGCGGTCTGCGCGTCGACGCCGACCTGCAGCTCGCGCAGGGCGCCGTCCCCGCCGAGGTCGGCGAGCCAGACGTCGTCGCGCGGGGCGGTGCCGGCGGAGGCGGAGACGACCAGCCAGCGGCCGTCGGCGCTGGTGCGGACGCCGTAGTAGTTGGTCGGGTCGAGCCCCTCCCCGTGCACGAGGACGTCGCCCTCGGGGTCGGCGCCCACCCGGTGGCGCCACACCCGCCGGTGGAACTGCTCCTCGCCGGCGGGCACCTGGTCCGGCGCGAGCCGGCGGACGTAGAATAGCTCCTCGCCGCCGGGCAGCCAGGCGACGGGGGAGTAGCGGCAGCGGTCGACCGGCCCGTCGAGCTGCTCACCGGTGGCGACGTCGAGGACGTGCAGCCGCGACTCCTCGTCGCCGCCGGTGGAGAGCTGGTAGGCCAGCCGGTCGCCCTCCCAGGACGGCGACCAGGCGTCGAGCGTCGTCGTCCCCGAGGGGTCCACGGCCATGGGGTCGACCAGCACCCGCACGGTGCCGTCGGGCTCGCGGACCCGCAGGACGGCGTGCTCCTGGCCGGGGTCGCGGCGGGTGGAGAAGGCCCGCCCGCCGCGGTGCACCGGCACCCCGACCGCGCCGGCGTGGACCAGCTGCTCGAGGCGGGCGGCGAGGTCGGCACGCAGGGGGAGGGCGCCGAGGACGTCGGCGGCGAGGGCGTCCTCGGCGGCGGTCCACGCCTGCGTGCGCGGGTCGTCGGGGTCCTCGAGCCAGCGGTAGGGGTCGGCCACGCGGTGGCCGTGCAGGTCCTCGACCAGGTCGAGCTTCTCGGCGTCGGGGTAGCGCACCCGGTCCACCGTAACGGCGGCCGCGGCGCCCCCGCCGACGTGCGCCCGGCCTCCCGCGCGCGCCGGAGCGCCCGTCCAGGGCAGGATGGAGGAGCTCACGGGCCGCCCCGGTACGGCGGTCCGGGGCGACCGGAGGTGATCCGTGCCGCGTTCCGCGCCCGGGTCGGTCGCGGGCCACCCAGGTCCGCGCCGCGACCCCGTCCCGCACGTCCGGCTGCCGGTGCCCTCGTCCGGCACCACGGCGGCCACGCTGTTGCTCAACGCCACCTACGAGCCGCTGTGCGTGGTCTCCAGCCGCCGCGCCATCGTGCTGGTCCTCGCCGAGAAGGCCGAGCCCGTCGACACCGCCGCGGAGGTCGTGCACGCCGAGCGGGTCAGCCTCGCCGTCCCCGTGGTCGTCCGGCTGACGCGGTATGTGCGGGTGCCCTTCCCCGCCCAGGTGCCCCTGTCGCGCCGCGCGGTGTTCACCCGCGACGGGCAGACGTGCGTCTACTGCGGGAGCTCGGCCACGAGCATCGACCACGTCGTGCCCCGCAGCCGCGGCGGGACGCACACCTGGGACAACGTGGTCGCCGCCTGCCGCCGGTGCAACCACACCAAGGCCGACCGGTCGCTGGCCGAGCTGGGCTGGAAGCTGCCGCACCCGCCCCGGACACCCAGCGGCGCGGCCTGGCGGCTGCTCGGCGCGCGCACCGTCGACCCGCGCTGGCAGGAGTGGCTCGGCGTACCCGAGAGCGTCTCGGCGTGAGAAAGGACCCCGCTGCCCCCCGCCACTCGCAGGCTCGCGGCGGGCCCCTGCAGCGGGGCCGTCGAGAGGATGGCGCATGACATCTCCCGCCACGGCGCGGCGGCTGTGGGCGCTGGGTGAGCCGTTCCACGCGCTCACCTACTTCGCCGACGAGACGCGGACCGCGGGGGAGGCGGTGGGGCTCAGCGGCTTCTGGTCGGTCTACTTCGCCCTGCGCGCGGCCCCCCTCGGGCCGGTGGGACCGGAGGTCGTGACGGCGACCTTCTACAACTTCGCGCCCGGCTTCGTCGCCCGCCGGGTGCCGGAGGTGTGGTCGTCGGTGACGCCGGCCGCCGCGCTGGAGGCCCGCCTGGCCGGGGTGGACGCCGCCGTCCGTCGGGTGCTGGGGGAGTGGGCGGCCTTGGCCGAGGCGGCGGAGGCCGCCGAGCTGGCCGGGGTCGCGGCACGGGCGGTGGACCAGCCCGGGCGGCCGCTGGCGGCGGCCAACGCCGGGCTCGACCCGCCCACCGAGCCGCACCTGGCGCTGTGGCAAGCGCTCACGACGCTGCGGGAGCACCGCGGGGACGGGCACACCGCGGCGCTGCTCGGGCGCGAGGTGTCCGGCGCGGCCGCGCACGTGCTGGCGGCGGCCGCGGGGCGCACCGACCGGGAGTGGCTGCAGCGCGCCCGCGGATGGGACGACGAGGCGTGGGCAGCCGCGGCCGAGGAGCTGTCCGGCCGCGGCTGGCTGGACGGTGAGGAGCTCAGCGCGGAGGGCCTGGCGATGGTGACGGCCATCGAGGCCGACACCGACCGGCTGGCCCTCGGGCCGTGGCGGGCGCTGGGGGACACCGGCTGCGACCGGCTGGCCGAGCTGCTGGCCCCGCTGCGCCGGGCCGTCGTCACCGCCGGGCTCTTCCCCGACCGCAACCCGATCGGCGTCCCCGACCCGACGTGACCCGACCCGACGTGACCCGACCCGACGTGACCCGACCCGACGTGACCCGACCCGACGTGACCCGACCCGACGTGACCCGACCCGGTGTGGGTCGGGCACGGGACCGGGGGCGCCGCCGAGCTGATCGGCAGGAGTCGACGAGGCGTCCGCGACGGGGCGGCGGCACCGTCGTCGTGATCTGTGGGTCCGGGGCGTCGCAGGCCCGCGTGGCCGACAACTCCTGACCAACGGATGGTGCCCCGGATCACATGGGGATCACGCCAGGTCACACGCGTCCCGTCGTGCGTGTCGGCTCCTCACGTGCACCGGTCGGTGCCGTTACGTTCCCGCGGCAGTCAGCGCCGATGGGGCGCTGCGGTCGCCGGAAGGTGTCCCCATGTCCAGCTCCACCCCGTCCCGCCGGCCGCAGGTGCAGCGCTTCGGCCTCGCCGGCATCGGCACCGCCGTGCTGCTGGTGGCGATCGCGTCCCCCGCCGGCGCCGCGGCCGACGTCGTCATCCCCCTCGCGCCGACCGAGGTCGTGCTGTTCTCCAACCCGGTCGAGAACAGCGGCGCGGTCCCGATGGACCCCTCGGCCGACCCGACCGCGGGCCTCTCCACGCCGGTGCCGGTCGAGTTCACCGGCTCGCTCACCGTGGAGCTGCCCGCCGGGCTCGACAGCTCCGACGTCGAGGCCGACCTGGTCTTCGACGACAACGGCGACGGCAACCCCGAGGCGACCTACTCCTCCGCGTTCACGCCGGCCAACCCCCAGTTCCTGACCGTGGCCGGTCAGGGCACCAGCAGCATCACGGTCACCCTGCCGGCCGACGACCCGATGGTCGGCGACGACGCCGTGCTGGTCCTCGAGCCCCTCACCACGACGTACGACCCCGCGGTCTTCACCTTCGTCGACCCGGTGTCCTACGAGCTGGCCCTCTCCGCTCCCGCCGATCCCCTCGATCCGGCCGCGGTGACCGTCGCGCCCGAGCTGGTCGCCCTCGCGTCGGTGCCCTGCCCGCTGAGCTCGACCACGCCGTGCCCGGTCGCGGTGACCGCCGGTGCGAACCTCGTCCTCGACCTGACCGCGGACTCGGCGCTGCGTGAGCTCGGCCTCACCGACCTGACCGGTGTCGACGTCGCGGTGCAGAGCATCGACGACCCCGACGCCGACCCGGTGCTGCTCGACGTCCGGGTGAGCGGCTCCACGGCCACGGTGGCCGTGCCGGCCGGGCTGGCCGCCGGCTCCTACGGCCTCGTCCTCGGCCAGCCGTTCGCGTCGGGGCTGTCGATCGTGGTCGCGGAGCTCGCCGTGTCGGCCCCGGCCGCGACGCCGGCCGCGTCGACCACCGCGGCGCCGAGCACCCAGGCCGTCGTCGCCAACACCGGCCTGCGCTCCAACACCGGCGTCGTCGCCTCGGCCGAGACCGGCTCCACCGGTACCGGCACCGTCGCCGCGGGAGCCGGCCTGCTGCTCCTCGCGGGTGCCGGTGGCTTCGCCGTCGCCCGCACCCGCCGCCGTCCGGCGGCCGGGACCGGGACGGGCGAGGCCTGATGCGACCGGGGCGGCGCACCGCCGCGACCGCGGCGGTCGTCGCCCTCGGGATCGGCGGGAGCGCGCTGCTCGCCGTCGGCCTGACCGACGGCTGGCAGCCGGCCGCGGCCACCGGGTCCTCGGTCCCGGTGGCCGCATCCGGCGCCCCGGTGGCCGAGCCGGCGCAGCCGACGCTGCCACCCGAGGGGACGAGGCCGCCGACGCCGTCGTCGGACGTGCACGTGCGCGTCCCGGCGGTGGGTCTGGACCTGCCGGTGCTGCCGCTCACCCCGCGGGCCGGCGTCATCAACCCGCCGACCCTGACCGCGGCCTACTGGATCGAGCCCTACGGCTCCCCGGTCGGCTCGGCCGGGGAGGCCGACAACACCCTCTACCTCGCCGCCCACTCGACCGGCACCGGCGACTACGGCTTCGACACCCTCGTGGACGACGGCGCCTCCGGGAGCAGCCTCGTCCCCGGCGACGTCGTCGAGGTGAGCACCCCCGAGGGCACCGTCGACTACACCGTCGAGCGGACCGAGCGCGTGGCCAAGGGGGAGCTGCCCGACGCCGCCGACGTGTGGGAGGCCGTGCCGGGGCGGCTGGTGCTGGTCACCTGCTTCCAGCGCGACACCACGCACGCGGCCACCGAGAACCTCGTCGTCTTCGCCCGGTCCTGATCACCGGCGCCGCCCGGTCGTGCACGTCCACGGGAGTGCACCGCGCCCGGCGAGGCCCACCATCCGACCCAGAGAGGCCACGCCATGCGGTTCCGCTCCTCGCCCTCCTGCGCGTCCCTGGTCACTCGTGCCGCGCGGGGCGGCGTCCTGACGCTCGCCGCGGCGGTCCTGCTCGGTGCCGCGGCACCTGCGGCGTCCGCGGCGCCGGAGATCCCGACCCTGTCGCTGGACTCGGCGACCGAGCTGTACTACGCCCCTTGGTCCGTCGACACCTTCGGCCCCCTCGCCGTGGACGCCGACGCGCCGCCCGTCTCCGCGCCGCAGCCGGTGATGGTGGCGTGGGGCGGATCCGTGACCGTCGTCCTGCCCCCGGGGCTGGAGGACGACGGGACGCCGGTCGCGTCATTGGCGCTGTCGAGCGACGGCGACCAGGCGCACACGACCCTCTGGTACGACAACGAGGGCGACGACCCGGCGCACCAGCTCACCGTGACCTCGCTGGGCGGTGACCGGATCCGCATCGACCTGCCGGCCGACGACGGCGTCAACGGCCCGATCGGCAGGCTGTGGCTGCGGGGGCTCGGCGTACGCGACGGGCTCCCCGTGCAGGAGGGCAACGCGAGCTACTACCACCTGCAGATGTCGGCCGGCGGCCCGGCGGCGGTGACGCTGCGCTCGGAGCTGCTCGTCACCGGGCACGTCCCCGGCGGCGACATCTACGACCCGGCGGAGCCGCCGCTGACCGTCGCCGCCGGCGGCGCCTTCGCGGTGACGCTGCCGCCGTCTGCGACGCTGAGCCGGCTGGGGCTGCCCGGCCTGCAGACCAGCGACTACGCCCTCGTCCGTGAGGACCAGCCGGCGATCCCGCTGACTGCGGCCCTGTCCGCGGACGGCCGCACCGCGACGCTGACCGTCCCGGCCGGCACGCCGGTGGACCGCTACCAGCTCGACGTGGTCGTCGGTGACGGCACCGACGCCATCTGGACCGAGGTGGACGCCGGCGTGGCGGTCGAGGCGGCCGTACCGGTCCCGGCTGCGACGTCCGCTGCCGCGGCCCCGACCACCCCGGCCGTGACCGTCAACACCGGCCTGCGCTCCAGCACCGGCGTCGTCGCGGTGGCAGGGACGGGTGGCGGCGGATCGGTCGCCGTCGGGGCCGGAGTCGGGCTGCTGCTCCTCTCGGGCGCCGGCGGCGTGGCCGTTGCCCGCGCCCGCCGGCGTCCGGCAGCCGGGAGCGGGCTCGGCGAGGCCTGATCCGGCCCCGCTGCAGGGTCCCGCCGCGAGCTCGCGAGTGGTGGGGGCAGGAGGGTCCTCCGTCAGGTCACGCGGGCGCGCTCCTCGGGGTAGCCGGTCCAGCCGCCGTCCTCGAGCAGGGCGCGGAACCGGTCGACGGCGTCCCAGACGTCGACGAAGCGGGTGTAGAGCGGCGCCGGGCCGAGGCGGACGCGGTCGGGCGTGCGGAAGTCGGGGACGACGCCCCGGTCGACCAGCGCCTGGGTCAGCTGCCACGCCGCGGGGTGCGCCAGGGTGACGTGCGCACCGCGCCGGGCGGGGTCGCGCGGGCTGGCCAGGGCGATTCCGTGCGGCACCAGCCGGGCGTCGGCGAGCGCGACCAGCAGACCCGACAGCGCCCGTCCCTTGGCGGCCAGCCGGTCGACGCCGGCCTCCGCGACCAGCCGCACGCCCACCTCCACCGCGGCCGCGGCGAGCACCGGCGGCGTCCCGACGGCGAACCGCCCGATCCCCGGCACCGGGTCGTAGGCCGGCCCCATGGCGAACTGGTCGCGCTGGCCGAACCAGCCCCAGATCGGCTGGCGCAGCGACTCCTGCAGCTCCCGCCGCACGTACAGGAACGCCGGCGCCCCGGGCCCACCATTGAGGTACTTGTAGGTGCAGCCGACGGCGAGGTCGACCCCGTTCGCGGTCAGGTCCAGCGACACCGCGCCGGCGGCGTGCGAGAGGTCCCACAGCACCAGCGCGCCGGCCGCGCGGGCCGCCGCCGTCACCGCCGCGACGTCGGCCAGCGCCCCCGAGCGGTAGGCCACCGCCGACAGCACGACGACGGCGACGCGGTCGTCCAGCGCGCCGGCGAGCACCGCTGGGTCGAGCCCCTCGTCGACGTCGGCCGGCACCTCGCGCACGGTCATGCCGCGGGCGGCGGCGACGCCGGCGACGACGTAGCGGTCGGTGGGGAAGTCGTCGGCGCAGCACACCAGCACGTCGCGGCCCGGCCGCGCGTCCGCGGCGGCGACCAGCAGCTTGTAGAGGTCGACCGAGGTGGAGTCGGCCAGCAGGACCTCGCCGGGCCGCGCGCCCAGGACGCCGGTGCCGATCAGGTCGCCGACGCGGGTCCCGACGTCGATCCACCCCGCCCACGACCCGACCAGCCCGCGGCCCCACTCCTGCTCGGCCACCCGGGCCAGCGCCGCCGGCGTCTCCCGCGGCATCCGGCCCAGCGAGTTGCCGTCGAGGTACAGCAGCCGGTCGGGGCCGTCCTCGTCGGTGCCGGCGAAGCGGGTGCGGTACCCGGCCAGCGGGTCGGCGGCGTCCAGGGCCTCGGCGGCGGCGCGGGAGAGGTCCACGCCACCTGTCTACCGCTCCCGGATCCGGCCACCCAGCCGCTGACGCAGGTTCGTCGATGCCACGCCGCTCGCGCTATCGGCCCGGCCGGAGGAGGTCCGGCCGGGGGTGCGACACCGCCCGCCGGGTCGGGACGCGCACGCATGACGGAGGGCCCCGGACGGTAGGTTGTGGGACGTGACCGTCGTCGAGACCCTGCTCGTCTTCGTGGGCGCCCCGCTGGCAGTCTTCGTCCTGCTGTGGGCACTGACCTACCTGCCCGGCGGGCGGCGGCGCAACGGCGTCCGGTACAAGCCCGGGCAGTCCTGGGACCACGAGCCGGTCTGGTACGAGCCGCAGCCCGAGGGCGCCCCCCAGCACACCGCGGGCGAGGGCGACACCCAGGCCGTCGGGTCCTCGCTGTACGGCGAGCCCGCGGCCCTCGGCTCCTCGTCGTCCCCGGACGGGGCGGGCGCCCGGGTCGGCGCGCGCATGCTGACCGGCGGGTCGCAGGGCGCCACCGCGATCTCGGCCGGCGCGTCCGCCCCGGCCTCCGTGGGACCGCTCGGCGGCGCCCGCGGGACCTGGTGACCGCACCGCGATGACCCTCCCGACCACCCTGCACACCCCGAGCGCCCCCGGAGGCCGGCGATGACGCGCGTCCTGCACGCCGAACCCCACGACACGGGGACGAAGGACACCCTGCCGAACCGGGCCGACGAGGGCTACGACTCGGTCTTCAGCTACCGGGAGCTGGCCCGGCTCGACGAGGCGCTCACCATGTCCTCGCGCGAGACCGGCCTGCGGTTCACGCTCTACATCGGCGACCTCGGGGCGCAGACCCGCATCCGCGCCGAGGAGCTGCACGCCCGCGGCGGCGACCCGGCCGACTCCGTGCTGCTGGCCGTCTCGCCCGGGCAGCGCGTCGTCGAGGTGGTCACCGGTCCCTCGGCGGCCCGCCGGCTGCCCGACCGCGCCTGCGCTCTGGCGGTCCTGTCGATGACCAACTCCTTCGCCGCGGGCGACCTCGTGGGCGGCATCGTCAACGGTCTGCGGCAGCTGTCCGACCAGGCCGGCCACCCCCGGGGCCTGCACACCCACTGAGGGTCGGGCGCACCGACCCGTCGACCGCCCAGGACCCCGGCCGGACCGTCGTCCGGCCGGGGTCCGTCGCGTCCGGGCGTCAGGTCGCGGCGGCGTCCCGCTGCCGGTTGCGCAGCGCCCGGGCGATGCCGTCGCGGCCCTCGCTGACCAGCCGGCGCAGCGGAGCGGGGTGCTCCTCCTCGGCCAGCCACGTGTCGGCCGCCGCGAGCGTGCGCTGCTCGACCACCGGCGGGAACAGGTACTGGACGGCGTTCTTGGCGATCTCGCCCGGCCGCCGCTCCCACATCGGGCCGATCTCGGCGAAGTAACGGTCGACGTAGCCGGCGGTGAGCTCCCGCTGCGCGGGGTGCCAGAAGCCGGCCACCAGCGCCTCGTGGACGGCGTTCGGGATCTCCCTGTCGTGGAAGGCCTGCTGCCACGCCTCCTCCTTGGCCTCCGCCGTCGGCCGCAGCGCCCGCGCGGTCGCGGCGCGGCGCACGCCGGTGGCGGTGGCGTCGCGCTCGGCCTCGGCGTCGATCTCCGCGTCGCCGGCCGCGCCGATCGCCACCAGGCCGTTGAGGAAGGCCCACCGCGCGTCGGCGTCGACCGCCAGGCCCTCGACCACCCGCGATCCGTCGAGCAGCCCGCGCAGCACCGCGGCGTGCTCCTCGGTGCGGGCGGCCGCGGCCAGCGTGCGCGACCACTGCAGCTGCGCGTCGCTGCCCGGCTCGGCCGACTCCAGCGCCCGCAGCGCCTTGTCCGCCAGCGCCGTCCAGCCGGTCCCGTCGGCCCAGGCCGGGTCGGCGTAGGAGGTCAGTGCCGTCTGCACCCGGGCCAGCAGGGACTGCACCACGCTGGTCTCGGTCTCGGCGTCGATGCCGGCCAGCACCAGCTGCACCCACTCGCGGGCGGGCAGCTCGGCGTCGCGGGTCATGTCCCAGGCCGCCGCCCAGCACAGCGCCCGGGGCAGCGAGTCGGGGATCGTGCCGATCGAGGTGCGCAGCGTCGCCAGCGAGCGCTCGTCGAGACGCAGTTTGGCGTAGGTGAGGTCGTCGTCGTTGACCAGGACCAGGTCGGCCGCCGGGTGGCCGACCAGCTCGGCGACCTCCGTGCGGGCGCCGTCGACGTCGAGCTCCACCCGCGTGGTGCGGGTCAGCCCGTCGGGCCCGCGGTCGTAGAGGCCGACGGCGAGGCGGTGCCGGCGCAGCACCGGGTGCTCGGGGACGGCGGTCTGCTCGATCGCGAAGGAGGCGTACCGGCCGTCCTCGGTCAGCTCGTACACCGGCCGCAGCGTGTTGACCTGGCTGGTCTGCAGCCACTGCGCCGACCACTCGGTGAGGTCGCGGCCGGTGGCCTCCGACAGCGGGTCGAGCAGGTCGGCCAGCGTGGTGTTGCCGTACTCGTGGTCGCGGAAGTACTGCCGGATGCCGGCGAGGAACTCCTCACGGCCGACGTAGGCGACCAGCTGCTTGAGCACCGAGGCGCCCTTGGCGTAGGTGATCCCGTCGAAGTTCACCTCGACGGCGGCGACGTCGACCATGTCGGCCGCGATCGGGTGCGTCGAGGGCAGCTGGTCCTGCGCGTAGGCCCACGCCTTCTCGGTGTTGGCGAACGTCGTCCAGGCGGTCGTGTACTCGGTGGCCTCGGCCTGGCACAGCGTGGAGATGTAGGTGGCGAAGGACTCGTTGAGCCACAGGTCGTCCCACCAGCGCATGGTCACCAGGTCGCCGAACCACATGTGCGCCAGCTCGTGCAGCACCGTCTCCGCGCGCCGCTCGTACCGGGCCCGGCTGGTCCGTGAGCGGAAGACGTAGTCCTCGAGGATGGTGACCGCGCCGGCGTTCTCCATCGCCCCGGCGTTGAACTCGGGCACGAAGAGCTGGTCGTACTTGTCGAACGGGTACGGGTAGTCGAAGACCCGGTGGTAGAAGTCGAAGCCCTGCTTGGTCACCCGGAACAGCTCCTCGGGGTCGAGGTGCTCGACCAGCGACGCCCGGCAGTACAGGGCCAGCGGGATGTCCTCGTGGACGTCGGTCACCCGCGCGTAGGGCCCGGCGACCAGCGCGACCAGGTAGGTCGACAGGCGCTTGGTGGGCTCGAAGTGCACCAGCTGCGAGCCGCCCGGGCCGGCCTCGATGCTCCGCCCGCCGGTGTTGGACACGACCTGCCAGTCGAACGGCGCCACCACGTGCACCGTGTGGGTGCCCTTGAGGTCGGGCTGGTCGAAGCAGGCGAACACCCGCTTGGCGTCGGCCGGCTCGAACTGCGTGTAGAGGTAGACCTGCCCGTCCTCGGGGTCCTCGAAGCGGTGCAGGCCCTCGCCGGAGTTGGAGTACCGGCAGTCGGCGACGACCTCGAGGGTGTTGTCGGCGGCGAGGTCGGGCAGCGGCAGGCCGCCCTCCTCGGTGTAGGTGGCGACGTCGAGCGGCACCCCGTTGAGCGTGGCCGAGTGCACCTGCTCGGCGACCAGGTCGATGAACGAGCTCGCGCCCGGCTCGCGGCAGGAGAAGCGCACCGTCGTCGTCGAGGCGAAGGTGCCCGTGCCGGGGCGGCCGGCGCCGTCGGTGAGGTCGAGGAAGAGGTCGTAGCTGTCGACGGCCAGGAGCCGTGCGCGGGCAGCGGCGTCGTCGCGGGTCAGGTTGGGTACGGCCACGCCCGGCAGCTTCCCACGGATCGCCGACACGCCTGGTGAGCGCGGGAACAACCGCCCGGCCGTGGCACTTGCCAGCGGGCAGCGGCCCGGCGCGCAGGAGGCGGCCGGGCGACGACGAGAGCGAAGGTGAGCGATGACCGAGGCAGTGCAGAGCGCCCCGACGAAGGCCCGCGTGGACTTCTGGTTCGACCCGCTGTGCCCGTGGGCCTGGCTGACCAGCCGCTGGGTGCTCGAGGCGGCCAAGGTGCGCGACATCGACCTGCGCTGGCACGTCATGTCCCTGGCGGTGCTCAACCGGGGCCGCGACCTGCCCGAGGAGTACCAGCAGATGATGAGGACGGCGATCGGCCCGGTGCGCGTCGCGATCGCCGCGGCCCAGCAGCACGGCGACGAGGTGCTCGGCGACCTCTACACCGCCATGGGCACGCTGCGGCACCACGAGGGCAAGGAGCTTGACGAGCTGATCGCCCCCGCGCTGGAGAAGGTGGGCCTGCCCGCCGAGCTGGCCGAGGCCGCCACCTCCACCGAGTACGACGAGGCGCTGGAGAAGAGCCACCACGCCGGCATGGACCCCGTCGGCGACGACGTCGGCACCCCGGTCATGCACATCGACGGCGTGGCGTTCTTCGGTCCGGTCATCAGCAAGGTGCCCACCGGTGAGGACGCCGGCAAGGCCTTCGACGGCGCCGTCCTGCTGGCCAACCTCCCCGACTTCTGGGAGCTCAAGCGGACCCGCACCTCCGGCCCGGACATGGACTCGGTGCCCGCCGACGCCCTGGAGCTCACCCGCCGCTGAGCAAGGACCCCGCTGCCCCCGCCACCCGCAGGCTCGCGGCGGGACTGTGCAGCGGGGCCGGACGGGCGCGGCATGCTGGTCGCGTGCCGCGTCCCGTCCGCCAGCGCATCCTCATCACCGGCGCGAGCTCCGGCCTCGGGCGGGGCATGGCGCACCGCTTCGCCGCGAGGGGCCGCGACCTGGCGCTCGTGGCCCGGCGCGGGCACCTGCTCGAGGAGCTGCGCGACGAGCTGCTCGCCGCCCGTCCCGGCCTCCGCGTGGTCACCGCCGCCGTGGACGTCGATGACGCCGACGCCGTGGCCCGCGGCGTGCCGGAGCTGGCCGCCGAGCTCGGCGGCATCGACCGGTTCGTGGCCAACGCCGGCATCGGCAACGGCTCACCCGTCGGCACCGGGGCCGCCGCGGCCAATCGGGCCGTCCTGGCCACCAACGTGCTGGGCACCCACGCCCAGTGCGAGGCCGCCGTCGAGCTGTTCCGCGCGCAGGGCGCGGGCCACCTCGTGATCGTCAGCTCCGTGGCGTCCGTCCGCGGCATGTCCGGCGCCCGCACCGCCTACGGCGCGAGCAAGGCCGCGCTCAACGCGCTGGCCGAGGGCATCCGCGCCGACCTGCTCGGCACCGGCATCCGGGTGACCACGGTGCTGCCCGGCTACATCGCGAGCGACATCAACGCCGGCCGCCGCGGCCCGTTCACCGTCGACCTCGACACCGGCGTCGACGCGCTCACCGCGGCCATCGAGCGCGAGCCGGTGCGGGCCTACGTGCCCGAGTGGCCCTGGCGGCCGGTTTCCGCGCTGCTGCGCGTGCTGCCGCTGCCGGTGCTCCGCCGCCTCACCTGAGGAAGGACCCCCGTGCCCCCACCGCTCGCGAGCTCGCGGCGGGCACCTGCACGGGGGCCGTTCCAGCACGTTCCCAGGCTCGCGGCGGGACCCTGCACGGAGGCTCAGAAGCAGATCCGCACGGGCCGGCCGCGGGCGTCGCGCGACCCGTCGCCCACGCACTCGGCTCCGCCGTCGGCGATCCGCCGGGCCGACCACGCCGCCGCGCAGGCGTCGAGGGCGTCGACGGCCGGCACCCGCGGCGGCGCGGCCAGCAGCGCGGCGTCGACGTCCATGACCGGCCGCAGCGCGGCCAGCCGCTGGGCCGTCCCGCGGGCGGTGGCCTTCGGGTCGGCGACGGCGGGGTCCAGCGCCCGGAACGCCAGCTCGGGGTGCACCTCGACGACGTGGTCGAGCGGCGGGTCGCCGAGCGCGTCGTCCAGCGCCCGGATCGAGCCGACCAGCTGGAAGGCCTGCGCCGACAGCGACGTGCCGCCGGTGGCCCGCACCGAGATCCGGCGCGCCTCGGCGTAGTCGCGGGCGCCGAGCACGGCGCGCACCGGGGCGGGGAACACCGAGCTGCCCGCCCTGCCCAGGAGCGCCTTGGCGCGCCGGTCGCAGGCCCGGGCGCCGTCGTCGGATAGGCCGATCGGCATGTCGACGGTGACCACCTCCACCTCCGGCACCGCGAGGACGGCGGCGACGTCGGGCAGCGCCAGCAGCGTCACCGAGCGGCCCTCGAGCAGCGCCCCGACCCACGCCCCGCGCCACCCGTCCACCCCGAGCACCGGCACGCCCCGAGACTGACAGACTCGGGCGCATGCGCGTCTTCGTCGGGACCGACCACGCCGGCCTGGAGTTCAAGGAGCACCTCAAGCAGGCGCTCACCGAGGCCGGGCACGAGCCGGTCGACTGCGGGGCGCACGAGTACGACCCCGAGGACGACTACCCGCCGTTCTGCTTCGAGGTGGGGGAGCGGGTCGTGGTCGAGCCGGGCAGCCTCGGCGTCGTCATCGGCGGCTCGGGCAACGGCGAGCAGATCGCGGCCAACAAGGTGCCCGGCGTCCGCGCCGCGCTGGTGTGGAACCGGGAGACCGCCGAGCTGGCCCGCGCGCACAACGACGCGAACGTCTGCGCGATCGGCGCCCGGCAGCACTCCGTCGAGGAGGCCACCGGGCTGGTGCTGCACTTCCTCGCCTCGCCGTGGAGCGGCGAGGAGCGGCACGTCCGCCGGATCGGCCTGATCCACGACTACGAGCAGAACCGGCACCGCCCCGCCGGCGGCCTGCCGACCCGCGGCGACGTGGTCTGAGCGGGGCTCAGAACGCGTCCGGGCACCACGGGGTGACCGGCCAGGAGAACGCCGTCGCGGCGAGGGTGACCGCCCCCGGGCTGACCTCGGTGACCCGACCGGCCGCGTGCAGCGTGCCCAGCGAGACCCCGCCCAGGTAGGCGGCGGCCAGCGCGCCGGCGTCGACGACGAGGTCGGGGTCGAGGTCGGTGCGGCCGCAGTAGCCGCCGGCCGGGTGGCCGGCCACCCGCCAGCGGCCCTCGTTCCAGGGACAGAAGCCGTCGCGCACCTCGACCACCAGGTCGATCGGCGCGGGGTAGCGGCGCGCCGAGAGCGCCCGGTCGACGTCGACCAGCCGCAGCCAGAGCCCGTCGACCGGGCGGGCGTGCAGCGCGCGGGGGTCGGCGAGCAGGTGGCGCAGCGGGTCGTCGGCGGAGGCCATCGGGTACTCGACGGTGCCGACCAGGTCGAGGTCGAGCAGGTACCGCCACAGCGCCGCGTACGCCGGGGTGCCGCGGCCGCGCACCTCGTCGACGAGCACGGTGCCGTCCGGTTCGCCGTCGGTGGTCTCCCGTGTGCGGATCCGGAAGGCGGCGTACCCGGTGACCGTGCCGTCGGACTCGGTGTGCAGCAGGAACCGGCGGGCGGTGGCGCCGTCGCGCCGGTCCGGCGGGTCGCGGAGGCTCCGCTGCCACCAGCGCTCGTCGCGCTCGAACGCGCCGGGCTCCCACCGGCGCAGGGCCTCGTGCACCTCCGGGGCGCCGGCCCGGTAGGCCCCGGCGTCGACCGGGGTCACCGTCCCGGTGCCGAGGTCGACGCCGGGGCGGAACGCCATCCGCCGCGTGGAGCCGGTGAGGTTGCCGCGGGCGGTGGCCGGCGCGTAGCCGAAGCGGCCGTAGATGCCGCCCTCCGACGCCCACAGCCCGGCCAGCGGCTCCCGCTGCCGCTCGTGCAGCTCGGTGAGCTGGCGCCGCATGACGGCCGTGAGGACGCCGCGGCGGCGGTGGGTGGGGGAGACGGTCACCCAGGACACGCCCGCGCAGGGGACGACGGCCCCCGGCACGGTGAGCGTGCGGCTGTAGACCCCCGACGTCGCCACCACCCGGTCGCCGTCCCACAGGCCCAGCGTGCGGTCGAGCTCGGCGAGCGCCGGCGGCTCGTCGACGAAGGAGCCGATCGGCTCCTCGCCGAAGACGTCGAGCATCGCCCGCGCGAAGGCCGGCCACTCGTCGGCCGTCGCGGGGCGCAGCGCGTCGGGATCGGTCACCCCTGCTGTCTACCGGTCGGCACCGAGCGCCCGCGACCGCGTTCCGGCCGCCGACCGGACCGGCCCTCCCGGCGCCGGTAGGGTGCCCGCAGTCGAGCGCGCCGACGGCGTCGTGCCCCCGCGCGACCGTGTGCCCGGCGGACGGAGGTCTCCCGCGTGCGTGCGAGGACCGTGCCCATCGTCGTGAGCGCGGTCCTGCTGGCCGCCGGCTGCACCTCCTCGGCCAGCGGAGCCGCGAGCGACACCGAGCAGGCCCCGGTCGCCACCTCGGCCCCCGACCAGCGGCTCACCGTGGTCGCCGACACCGAGCCGGCCGCCTCCGCGGTGAGCGCCAGCCGGGCGCTGTTCGACGCGGCCGGCGTCGTCGTCGTCGCCCCCGAGGGGGACCGCGCGGCCACGCTGCTGGGCTCGTCGGCGGCGGTGGGCCTGGGCGTCCCGCTGCTGCTCGACCCCGAGGGCACCGGCGGCGGGGACGACCCGGTCGCCGCCGAGCTCGACCGGCTGGGCGCCGCCACGGTGCTCGCCGTCGGCGGGGACGCCGTGCCGGGCGGCGCCGACCTCGACGTCGTGACCGTCCCGGCCAGCGCCGAGGCCGTGGCCGCCGCCACCGGCCTGGACCTCGCCGAGGGCGACCCGGTGCCGGCCGACGGCGACGCGGCCGCCGTCGCCGGCCTCGACCCCGACGCGCCCGCGGCCCTGGTCCCCGAGGACGCCGACGCCGCGGAGGGCGAGGCGTCCGGGGAGGTCCCGGAGGTCACCCGGGCCGAGCCGCTGGAGGACACCGTCGTCCTCGCGTCGGGCACCCCGGACTCGCTGCCGGGCATCGCCACCGCCCGGGCGGCCGGCGCGCGCGTGCAGCTCACCGGCGAGGACGTCGACCCGCGCGGCTCGGCCGGGACGGTCGACGCCGTGGCCGGGGCCGGCACGGTCGTGGCGCTGGGCGCCGGCTTCGCCGACGAGGAGGGCCTGGACTGGAAGGTCGAGACGGCGGCCACCGGCGCCCAGCTGCCCGGCGGCGGGCAGCTGCTGTTCCCGGAGCACTTCCTGGTCGCGCTCTACGGGCACCCGGGTTCCGGTGCGCTGGGCGTGCTCGGCGAGCAGGACGTCGCGGCCAGCGTGCAGCGCGCCCGCGACACCGCCGCGCCCTACGAGGCGCTGGTGCCGGACGCCACCGTCACCCCGGCCTTCGAGATCATCGCCACGGTGGCCTCGGAGTTCCCGACGGAGGGGAACGACTACTCCTTCGAGGCGCCGGTGGAGGACCTGCGGCCGTGGGTGGAGGCGGCGGGGGAGGCCGGCGTCTACGTCGTCTTGGACCTGCAGCCCGGGCGCACCGACTTCGTGACCCAGGCCGAGCGCTACCGCGAGCTGCTGGAGCTGCCGCACGTCGGCCTGGCCCTGGACCCGGAGTGGCGCCTGGCGCCCGACGAGGTGCACCTCACCCAGATCGGGTCGGTCGACGTCGAGGAGGTCAACCGGGTGGTCACCTGGCTGGCCGACCTCACCCGGGAGAACGCCCTGCCGCAGAAGCTGCTGGTGCTGCACCAGTTCCGGGTGGACATGATCCCCGGCCGCGAGCGGGTCGACCTCAGCCGGGACGAGCTCTCGGTCATGGTCCACGCCGACGGGCAGGGCCCCCAGGGCAGCAAGCAGGAGACCTGGCGGGTCCTGCACGAGATCGGCCCCGAGGGGCTGGCGTGGGGCTGGAAGAACTTCTACGACGAGGACTCCCCGATGCTGACGCCGGAGGAGACGATCGCCCAGGTCGTCCCGCGTCCGCAGCTGGTCACCTACCAGTAGGACGTGCGCGCGCAGCCTCCCGTCGTGTCGGTGCCTCGTGGTGGACTGGCCGCCTCGCCGAGGAAGAGGGGTGGTCGCAGGTGACCAGCGTGCTGACCGGGGTGTCCGACGAGCTCGACCCGCGGCTGCTCGAGCACCGGCGCGAGCTGACCGGGTACTGCTACCGGATGCTCGGGTCGTCGTTCGACGCCGACGACGCGGTGCAGGAGACGATGGTCCGGGCGTGGAAGGGCCTGGCCGACTTCGAGGGCCGCTCCTCGCTGCGCTCCTGGCTGTACCGGATCGCCACCAACGTCTGCCTCGACCAGCTCTCCGGCCGGCAGCGCCGGGCGCTGCCCATGGACCTCTCCGGTCAGGCGTGGTCGCCGGTGGAGGCGTCGCTGGCGGCCACCCGGCCGGCCGAGGCGTGGGTGGAGCCGGTGCTCGACCGGCAGGTCCTGCCTGAGGACGGCGACCCCGCCGAGCGCGCGGTGGCCCGGGAGTCGGTGCGGCTGGCCTTCGTGGCGGCGCTGCAGCACCTGCCCCCGCGGCAGCGGGCGGTGCTGCTGCTGCGCGACGTGCTGCGCTGGCGCGCCGACGAGGTCGCCGGCCTGCTGGAGACCACCGTCGCCTCGGTGAACAGCGCCCTGCAGCGCGCCCGGGCGACGCTCGCGGCGATGGGCGGCACCCCCGAGCCCCGTCCGCTCGACGCCGACACCCGCGACCTGCTCGCCCGCTACCTCGACGCCTTCGAGCGCTACGACATCGACGCCTTCGTCGCCCTGCTGCACGAGGACGCCACCCAGCACATGCCGCCCTACGAGATGTGGCTGGGCAGCGCCGCCGACATCGGCACCTGGATGCTCGGCCCGGGCAGCGGCTGCCGGGACTCCCGGCTGCTGCTCACCGAGGCCAACGGCTGCCCGGCGGTCGCCCAGTGGCGGCCGACGGGCGACGGCGGCCACACGCCGTGGGCCCTGCACGTCCTGGAGGTCGAGGGCGGCCGGGTGCGGCACATCACCAGCTTCCTGGACCTCGACACCGGCCTGTTCGCGCGGCTGGGTCTGCCCACCGCCCTCGGGCCGGAGGTCGCGCCCGCCGCCCCCTGACGACCCGGCCGGGAGCGCCTGGACAGGAGCGGAACCCGAGAGTCCGGTCACTGCGCTCAACACCGGGGGGTCCGCGGCCGAACAGGCGGAGGTGACCCCGATCCCCGCTGAGTCCACGACCTCCTCCGCTGCCACCCGGTGGTGGGCGACCGTGCCGCGGGGTGTGCGCCTGGACGAGCAGACCTTCGCCACCCGGCACGGGGTCATCTCCACCGTGCTCGCGCTGCACCTGCCCGTCCTCGCGGGCATCGGCCTGGCGCGGGGGGTGTCGGGGTGGCTGCTGTGGGGCCAGCTCGCCGTCATCGTCGTCCTGCTGCTGCTCGGCCGCGCGCTCCCCGCCCAGGTGGGGCGCGCCAGCGCCGTCGGCCTGGGGCTCATGGTGGCCGCCGACGTCCTGCTGCACGTCGGCGGCGGCCTGCAGGATCTGCACATCTGGTTCTACGCGGTCCTCGCGCTGGTCGCGCTCTACCAGATGTGGACGCCGTTCCTGCTGTCCGTCGGCTTCGTCGCCGTGCACCACGCGGCCATGAGCCTGCTCTCGCCGGACTCGGTCTTCTCCGACCACCACGCGCAGCAGAGCCCGGTCCTGTTCGCCCTGCTGCACGCCGTGTTCATCCTCGCCGAGGCGGTGTTCTTGGCCTACGGCTGGACGTTCACCGAGGTGGCCGAGCGCGCCCGGCAGGCCGAGCGGCAGCGCGCGGAGGAGCAGCAGGCCGCGCAGGTGCGGGCCCAGGAGGAACTCGCCGCCGAGCGGGTCCGCGCGGCGGAGGAGGCCGCTGCCGCGCTCTCCCGGCGGGAGGAGCGCGCCGCCGCGCTCGGGCAGCAGCTCACCGGGCTGGTCGCGGCCGGCCGCCGGGTGGACGACAACGTCGGCGTGGCCACCGCCGTCATGACCGGCTTGCGCGAGGCCATCGGCGAGATCGCCGCCGCCGCGAGCCAGGCCACGACGACGGCGAACGAGGCGAGCGACGGCTCCCGGGACAGCGCGCGGACCGTGGAGCGCCTGGCCGCCACCATGGCCGAGATCGACCACATCGCCGGGAGCATCTCCGGCATCGCCGACCAGACCAACCTGCTGGCGCTCAACGCGACCATCGAGTCCGCCCGCGCCGGCGAGGCGGGCAGGGCTTCGCCGTGGTCGCCGGGGAGGTCAAGGACCTCGCCGCGGAGACGGCGCAGGCCACCGAGCGGATCCGGCGGGTCGTGGAGGCCGTCCGCGGCGACATCGACGCCGCCGGTGCCGCCCTGGGCCGGGTGCAGGAGGTCATGGTCGGCGTGGTCGCGGCCCAGACGACCATCGCGACCGCCGTCGAGGAGCAGACCGCTTCCACCGCGCAGGCGCAGGAGGCCATGGTGGGCGCCTCGCGGGAGGCGACCAGCATGGCCACGGACCTGCAGCGGATCGTCACGGGCATGTGAGGGCGGCCTCCGGCGTTGACGCTAATACCCCCTGGGGGTATCTTTCGGGCGTCGACGGAGGAGGACGACATGAACCCGCACCACACGCACGGCGGTCCCGTCCCGACCGGGCACACGACACACGACCACGCCATCGACCACGCCACCGAGCACGCCGGGCACGCCGGTGGGCCGGTCAGCTGGGCGACGGCCGCGCAGGCCACGCTGCACTGCCTCACCGGCTGTGCCATCGGTGAGGTGCTCGGGATGGTGATCGGGACGTCGCTGGGCCTGTCCACCGTCGCCACGGTGGTGCTGTCGGTCGCGCTGGCCTTCGTCTTCGGCTACGCGCTGACCATGCGCGGCGTCCTGCACGCGGGCCTGCCGCTGCGGCGGGCGCTGCAGGTGGCCCTGGCGGCCGACACCGTCTCGATCGCGGTGATGGAGGTCGTGGACAACGCCGTCGTGGTCTCCGTGCCGGGCGCGATGGAGGCCGGGCTGGCCTCGGCGCTGTTCTGGCTCTCGCTGGCCGGCGCGCTGGCGGTGGCCTTCGTGGTCACGCTGCCGGTCAACCGCTGGATGATGGGGCGCGGCCGGGGCCACGCCGTCGTCCACGCGTACCACTGACGCGGCGGACCACCGGGGCAAGCCGGGGCCGGGGAGCGACTGCTCCCCGGCCCCGGCCCGTGTGCAGGACTACCCCCGCAGCCAGACAGTGGTGTCCGGGGGCAGCTGCCCGTCGGTCAGCGGGCCGCTGGCGAGCAGGACCTCGCCCTCGGGCAGCGCGACGGGGGCGGCGGAGAAGTTGGTGACGCTCTGCCAGCCGCCGGGCCGGCGCAGGTGCAGCACGTGCGTGCGGGCGACCGGGCCGGCGTCCACCCACTGCAGCGACTCCTCGGCCTGCAGCTCCCGCCGCAGCGCCAGCGCCGCCCGGTACAGCTCCAGGGTCGAGCCCTCGACGCCGTCCTGGGCCTGCGCCGACAGCTCGCCGAAGCCGGCCGGCTGGGGCAGCCACGCGCCGCCGTCGCCGAAGCCGTAGGAGCTGCCCTCGCGGGTCCACGGCAGCGGCACCCGGCAGCCGTCGCGGCCCTTCTGCGCGTGCCCGGTGCGCTCCCAGATCGGGTCCTGCAGCGCCTCGGCGGGCAGGTCGGCGACCTCGGGCAGGCCGAGCTCCTCGCCCTGGTACAGGTAGGCCGAGCCGGGCAGCGCCAGCATGAGCAGCGTGGCCGCGCGGGCGCGGCGCAGGCCCTCCCCGGCGTCCGGCGCCGGGTGCGTGCCGCCGGAGAGCAGCCACCCGTCGAGGTCGGTTCCCGGCGGGAGCGCGTAGCGCGAGGCGTGCCGGACGACGTCGTGGTTGGACAGCACCCAGGTCGCCGACGCGCCGGCGACCGCGGCCGCCGAGAGCGCCGCGTCGATCTCCACCCGGAACTGCTCGGCCGACCACGGATGCACCAGCAGCTCGAAGTTGAACGCCTGGCCCAGCTCGTCGGGCCGCGCGTAGAGCACCCGGCGGCTGGTGGTCACCCACGCCTCGGCCACCGCCGACCGCGGCGGGTCGTAGGTGTCGAGCACCTTCCGCCACTCGCGGAAGACCTCGTGCACCTCCTCGCGGTCGAACAGCGGGTGGCTGCCGTCGAGCGGCAGCTCGGTCATCGCGTCGGGGTGCACGCCGCCGTAGTCGCGCAGCGGCTCGGAGAGGTCCTTGGTCAGCGCGTGCGCGACGTCGACCCGGAAGCCGTCGACCCCGCGGTCGGACCAGAACCGCAGCGTGGCCAGGAAGTCCTCGCGGACCTCCTGGTTGTCCCAGTTGAAGTCGGGCTGCTCGCGGGCGAACAGGTGCAGGTACCACTGGCCGTCGGGCACCCGGGTCCAGGCCGGGCCGCCGAAGTGGCTCATCCAGTCCGAGGGCGGCCGGCTGCCGTCAGGGCCCTTGCCGTCGCGGAAGACGTAGCGGTCGCGGGCGGGGGAACCCGGCGGGGAGGCCAGCGCCTCGCGGAACCAGGCGTGCCGGTCGGAGCTGTGGTTCGGGACGATGTCGACGACGACCTTCATCCCGAGCTCGTGCGCCCTCGCGATCATCGCGTCGGCGTCGGCGAGGGTGCCCAGTCGCGGATCGACGTCGCGGTGGTCGTCGACGTCGTAGCCGCCGTCGGCCAGCGCGGAGGGGTAGAAGGGGCTCAGCCAGACGGCGTCCACGCCGAGCTGCTGCAGGTAGGGCAGCCGCGAGGTCACGCCGGGCAGGTCGCCGAGGCCGTCGCCGTTCGCGTCGGCGAAGCTGCGCGGGTAGACCTGGTAGACGACGGCCTGACGCCACCAGTCCGCGGCCGCGGTCCGGTTGGGGGCAGGGGTGTTCACGGGCACGGGGCTCCTGGGGAGGGTGTCGAGCGGGGGCGGGTGCGGCGTCGCGCGCCGGGGCCGGGGTGCCTGTGCTGGTCGTCCCGGACCGACCGTCTCCGTCCAGCGGCGGTGCTGGGTGCAGGAGGGCCGCCTCCACTGTAGGGAGCCGACGCGGAGGCCGCCCGCGACATCCCGTGCCGCCTCACGGGCGCGGGTTGGTCCGGGTCCAGCCGCGGTCGTCGCGCCGGGCGCCCGTGGCCGCCCGGCAGCGGCGGCACACCGCCGCCACCTCCTCCGCGTGCCGGCCCGACTCCGGCTGCACGTCGGCCCAGCTCACGTGCGGGAAGCGGGACAGCCCGGAGCGGTGCAGCGAGAGCCCGCACAGCGTCTCGTTGTGCCCGCGCTCCCAGGCGTGGACCTCACCTGCGGGGTAGCGGATGCCGTCGTCGGGGTCGACCCACTGACCGGCGGCCGCGACCGCCGCGTTGCGCACTGCCATGGGTTCCCCGTACCCAGCGCGCCCGCCGGCCCAGCCGCCCCGGACGGCCTGCTGACCGGCGCCGTCACCGAGGTCCGCGCGGGCGCTGCGGCGGGGGCCGTCAGGGGCGCGGGACGTTCCGCAGGTTCGCCCGCGCCAGGTCGATCATCTTCCCGACACCGCCGCCGAGCACCATCTTGGTCGCCGAGGTGGCGAAGCCGCGGATCTGCTCGCCGGTGATCGCCGGCGGGATGGACAGGGCGTTGGGGTCGGTGACGAACTCCATGAGCACCGGCCCGGGCTCGGCCAGCCCCTCCTCCAGCGTGCTGCGGACGTCGCGCGGGTCCTCCACCCGCATCGACCGGATCCCCACGCCCTCGGCGATCGCGGCGAAGTCCGTCGGCTCGTGGTCGGTCTCGAAGTCGGGGATGCCGTCGACCATCATCTCCAGCTTGACCATGCCGAGCGAGGCGTTGTTGAACAGCACGATCTTCACCGGCAGCCGGTGCAGCCGGACGGTGATCAGCTCACCGAGCAGCATGGCCAGCCCGCCGTCGCCGCTCATGCTGACCACCTGCCGGCCGGGCGCGGCGAACTGCGCCCCGACGGCGTGGGGCAGCGCGTTGGCCATCGACCCGTGCCGGAAGGAGCCGATCACCCGGCGCCGGCCGTTGGGGGTGAGGTAGCGCGCGGCCCACACGTTGCACATGCCGGTGTCGACGGTGAAGACGGCGTCGTCGGCGGCCAGCTCGTCGAGCTGGGCGGCCACGAACTCCGGGTGGATGGGGCGCATCCGCTCCACCCGGTGCGTGTAGGCGTCGACCACCTTCTCCAGCGCCTCGGCGTGCTGGCGCAGCATCGAGTCGAGGAACCGCCGGTCGGTCTTCTGCCCGATCAGCGGCAGCAGCGCCCGGATCGTCTCGCCGACGTCCCCGTGGACGGCGACCTCCAGTGGGCTGCGCCGTCCCAGGTGCCCGGCGTCGGCGTCGACCTGCGCGGTCCGCCGCTGCGGCAGGAAGTTCGTGTACGGGAAGTCGGTGCCCAGCAGCAGGAGCAGGTCGGCCTCGTGCGTGGCCTTGTGCGCGGCGCCGTAGCCGAGGAGCCCGTTCATGCCGACGTCGTAGGGGTTGTCGTACTGGATGACCTCCTTGCCGCCGAGCGCGTGCCCGACGGGTGCGAGGACCTTCCCGGCCAGCGCCATGACCTCCTCGTGCGCACCCGCGCAGCCGGCGCCGCAGAACAGCGTCACGGTGCGGGCTGCGTCGACCGCGCCGGCCAGCGCCCGGACCTGGTCGTCGGCGGGCCGCACGGGGGAGGGCGCCGGGACCATGGCGCTGGGCACGGTCGGGCCGCCGGACTCCTGGGCGGCCAGGTCGCCGGGCAGGACGACGACCGACACACCCCTCCTGCCGACGGCGGTCTGGATCGCCACCCGCAGGGTGTGGGGCATCTGCTTGGGCGTCACCACCTCGCACCAGTACGAGCAGTCCTGGAACGTGCGCTCGGGGTGGGTCTCCTGGAAGAAGCCCATCCCGATCTCCTGCGACTGGATGTGCGAGGCGATCGCCACGACGGGGGCGCCGCTGCGGTGCGCGTCGTACAGGCCCTGGATCAGGTGGGTGTTGCCGGGCCCGCAGGAGCCGGCGCAGACGGCGAGCCGGCCGGTGACCTGCGCCTCGGCGGCGGCCGCGAACGCGCCGCCCTCCTCGTTGGACACGTGCACCCACTCGATGCCGTCGGTGTGCCGGACGGCGTCGACGACCGGGTTGAGGCTGTCGCCGACCACGCCGTAGATGCGCTCGGCGCCGGCGTCGCGCAGCATCCGCACCATCTGCTGGGCGACGGTCGGGTTGGCCATGGGGTCTCCTCGTCGGTCGACGATCCCGCCGCGGGCGTGTGCCGGACCCGGGTGGTCGACCTGGACCCGTCCACCTGCGCGTGTCCGTGCGAGCGGGTGCCGGCCGGTGCTGAGCCGCGACCCGGCGCCGCTGTCCGCGTGGTCTCCGTGCGGCGGCCGGAGGCCCCAGTCTGTGTGGGGTGCCGGGGGCTGTCCAACCCGGACGCCCGGCTGCAACGCCGGCCGGCGGCGGGGCCGGGGTGGGACGGGGCCGTCATGATGGCGAGGGTGCGGACGACGGAGCTTCCGGGAGCGACCGGCGCCGGCACGGGACCCGTCGGCGGTTCCGCCGCAGACGGGGTCCGGCGTCCCCGCCGCGGCGGGTGAGTCGCCGTCCATGACACGTCCCGTGACCCCGGCGGCGGGCGCCGGGTCGTCCCGGCACCCGGCGCGGCGGGCCCTGGTGGGACTGTCCGTCACCCAGGTCACCAGCTGGGGCGTCCTCTACTACGCCTTCCCGGTGGCCCTGGCCTCGATCACCGCCGACACCGGGTGGTCGGCGACGGCGACCACCGCGGCCTTCTCCGCCGGCCTGGTGGTCTCCGCCCTCGCCGGCATCCCGGTCGGGCGGTGGCTCGACCGGCACGGCCCGCGCCGGGTGATGACCAGCGGGTCGCTGCTGGCCGTCCCGGCGACGGTGGGCATCGCGCTGGCGCCGGACTACGCGGCCTTCCTGGCCGCCTGGCTCGTCGCGGGTGCGGCCATGGCGGCCGTCTTCTACCAGGCGGCCTTCGCCGCGCTCACCCGCTGGTACGGGGACCGCCGGGTGGAGGCGCTCACCGCGCTCACGCTCGTCGCGGGGCTGGCCAGCACGCTCTTCGCGCCGCTGACCGACGCGCTGCTCCGCCACCTCGACTGGCGGGGGACCTACCTGGTCCTCGCCGCGGTGCTGGCGGTCGTCACCATCCCGGTCCACGCCCTCGCCCTGACGCCGGCCTGGGAGGTCGAGGCGCACTCCGCCGACGCCCGGCGCCCTCCCGAGGGCCGCGTCCCGTCCCAGGTGCGCAGCCGCGAGTTCCTGGCGCTCTCGGCCGCCCTCACCGTGACGGCCCTCGGGCTCTACGCGACGAGCCTGACGGTGATCCCGCTGCTCACCGGGCGCGGCTTCTCGGCGTCGCTCGCGGCCACGACGCTGCGACTGCTCGGCGCCGGCCAGCTGCTCGGGCGCCTCGTCTACGGCCCGCTCAGCGCCCGCACCACCCCGACCGGGCGGGCCACCCTGCTCATCGGTGCATCGGCGCTCGCCATCGGGCTCCTCGGGGCACTCCGGGGCCCGGCCGTCGCCCTGGTCGGCGCCGCCGTGGCGCTGGGCGCGGTGCGGGGCGCCTGCACGCTGCTCCAGGCGACCGCGGTCGCCGACCGCTGGGGCACCGCCCGCTACGCGACGCTGTCCGGGTACTTCGCCGCGCCGATCACCGTGGCCACGGCACTCGCCCCGTGGGCCGGGACGGCGCTGGCCGCGGCGATCGGCAGCCACACCGCCGCCTTCACGGTCCTGGCCGCAGTGGTCGCCGCAGCGGGAGTGGTGGCGTGGTGCAGCGGACCCCGCCGGGGACCTCGCCGGCCGGACGCGCGAGGGTCGTGACACCGGCGCCGTCCCGGCGGGTCCTCCGGCCCTGTCCGCGCCACGGGCACCGCTGCCAGGGTGCTCGTGCCGAGGGCAGGGAGCCCCGTGCCGCGGAGGAGACACCATGGCGATCACCGAGGTCGGCAGGCCGGGACCCGTGCGCGACGAGGTCCTGACGGCACTCGCGACGGATCTGCGCGGGACCCTGTTCCGCCCGCACAACGACGGTTACGAGACGGCGCGGCGCGTCTGGAACGGCGACGTCGACCGCCGTCCGGCGGCGATCGCCCGCTGCCTGGACGCCGCCGACGTGCAGCGCGCGGTCGCCTTCGCCCGGGACGAGGGGCTGCTGCTCTCCGTGCGCGGCGGCGGGCACAGCGCCCCGGGCTACGGCACCAACGACGGCGGTCTGGTGATCGACCTGTCGCCGCTCAAGGCGATCACGGTGGACGCCGACGCGCGCACCGCGGAGGTCGGCGGTGGCGTCCTGTGGCGCGAGCTGGACGAGCAGACGCAGCGCGCGGGCCTGGCCACCACCGGGGGCACGGTCTCGAACACCGGGGTCGCCGGGCTGACGCTCGGCGGCGGTCTGGGCTGGCTCATGGGCAAGCACGGCCTGGCGGTCGACAACCTGCTGTCGGCCGAGGTGGTCACGGCAGACGGCGAGCTGCACACGGTCGACGCCGACCGCGAGCCCGACCTGTTCTGGGCGCTGCGCGGCGGTGGGGGCAACTTCGGCGTCGTCCCGTCGCTGCGCTACCGGCTGCACCCGGTCGCCGAGGTGCTCGGAGGCATGGTCGTGCACCCGCTCGACCGGGCCGGTGACGTGCTCCGCTTCTACGGCGACTTCTGCGCCACGCTGCCCGACGAGGCCGAGGCCTACTGCGCGCTGCTGACCGATCCGCAGGCCGGGGTCCCCGTCATCGCGCTGCTGCTCGGCTACAACGGCCCGCTGGACGAGGGGGAGCGGGTGCTGCGGCCGGCCCGGGAGTTCGGCCCGCCGCTGGCCGACCTCGTGGTGCCGATGCCCTACGCGGCGCGCCAGTCGATGCTCGACCAGCCCAACGCCGTCAACGGGCTGCACCGCTACTGGCGCTCCGCGTTCACCGAGCAGCTGGACGACGGCCTCATCGACGCCGTCACCGCGGCCGCCGCCGGTTTCACCTCACCGCTGAGCGCGATCCTGTTCTTCCACGTGCACGGTGCGGCGACCCGCGTCCCCCCGGAGGGCACCGCGTTCGCTGCCCGGCGTGCGCAGTGGGACGTCGACGTCATCGCCCAGTGGACCGACGCGGGGGAGTCCGGGCGGCACACCGACTGGCTCCGCTCGCACTGGGCGGCGGCCGAGCCGCACATGGCGGGCAGCGCCTACGTCAACCACCTGGCCACGGACGACGTACCGGAGAAGGTGCGGGCCTCCTTCGGCACGAACCTCGACCGGCTGCGCCTGCTCAAGGGCCGCTACGACCCGGCGAACCTGTTCCGGCTGAACCCGAACATCACGCCGGCGGCGTCGTAGCTCGCGCGGTCCTCCCCGGCGCGGAGACGCCGGCGACCTCGAGTACCGCCCCCCGTCCGACCGGGCTTGACCTGCGTCATCGACGGTAGTCCAATACCCGCATACGTATACGGTGGTCCGGGAGGCGAGGATGCCCAACAAGACGATCTACGTGTCCGACGACGACCTCGCGCTCTACGAGCGGGCCCAAACCCTGGCCGGCGGGAACCTGTCCGCGGCCGTCTCCCGCGCCCTCCGCCGCTTCGTCGACGCCGAGGAGGCCCGCCAGGGCGGGTACGAGCAGGTGATCGTGCGGACCGGCAGCGGCCGCGACCGCCGCGAGCAGCGGTTCTCGGGCGTCCTGCTCGGCGAGTGGCGGCACCCCACGGCCGAGCGGCGCATCGAGCGCTTCCGCGTCTACCGGACGCCGAAGGGGAAGTTCGCCCTGCACACCAGCCGGATGCCCGACTGGGCGGCGTGGTCGGACCCGGAGACCTGGCGCGGCGGCTGGCACTGGGACTGGGACCGCTGGGAGCGCGAGCGCGGCGGGAACCCGGCGGAGAACTGGCGCGACTTCAAGCAGGGCCTGAAGGAGAACCTCCGGCGCGACCTCTCCCGCGGCTGGTGGTGGGGCCCGACCGAGGAGACCCTCGACGTCGCCGACAGCCTCGAGGATCTGCGCGACAAGATGCCGGCCGACTTCTACGACACCCTCACCCGGGAGGGCAGCCGCCCCGACGTCGAGGACCTCGACATCTGATCCCGACGGAGCGGGGTGACGGCGGCTCCTGGATCCCCACCCGGTCCACCGTCAGTCCGCACCGCCGTCATCGGGTGCGGTGCCGGTGCCTGCCGGGTCGCCGTCGTCCCCGGTCGCCTCACCGCCGGCGTCGGGGGCCGGGGTGGCCGCTCCGGGCGGCGGGCCGGCCGGGACGGTGCTGCCGGCGAGGACCGGGTCGGCGGGAGGGAAGGGGACCATGGGGGCGCCGGTCAGGACGGGGGCCATGGCGTTGTGCCAGATGGTGGCGCCCATGCCGCCCCCCTGCCCGCCGATGTCCTGGTTGGCCTTGGGGTTGAGCACCATCACGCTGGCGGAGTACCGCGGCGTGTAGCCGGCGAAGGCGATCGAGAAGTTGTTCTGCGTCGTCCCGGTCTTCCCCGCGATCTGGTGGCCGGGGACGAAGGCGGCCGGGGCGGTCTGTCCGGGGTGGCCCGGTTCGACGTCCTTGCGCATCATCTGGGCGAGGGTGTGGGCCACCGCCGGCGAGACGGCCCCGACGGTGCAGGTGTCCCCGGTGTCGATCGGCGTCCCATCGGGCCCGGTCAGCGGCTCACCGTTCCGGTCGAGGACGGCGGTGACCGGCGTCGGGTCGCACTGGGTGCCGCCGGCGGCCAGCGTCGAGTAGGCGCTGGCCAGGTCCAGCGGGCTGGTCGCCTCGGCGCCGAGGGTGAACGACCCGCGGTTCCCGCCGATGATCTGGTCGGCCGACGAGGCGGTGAAGTGCATGCCCATCCGCTCGGCGACGCGCACCGGTCCCTCCACGCTGCCCAACTCGTCCTGCAGCGCCATGAAGTAGGGGTTGGAGGACCTGTAGAGCGCCTCCTCCATGGTCAACCTCCGCTTCTCCGAGCTCGCGAAGGCGTACACGACGTAGGGCCGGCCGTTGTTCGTGTAGACCCGGGAGACGTACGGGTTGGTCGTGGTCAGGGTGTGGTCGGCGGGGATGCCCCGTTCCAGTGCGGCGGCGGCGGTGAAGACCTTGTAGGTCGACCCGGCGCCCTGGCTGTAGGCGGTGTTGAGGACGACGGACTCGCACTGCGGGTCCGAGCAGCCGTACTCCCGGTTGACGCTCATCGCCAGCACGTGCCCGGTGCCCGGTTCCACGGCGGTGTACATGCCGGCCAGCGGGTCGCCCATCGGCAGCACGCTGAGCACCGCTGCGTCGCCGGCGGCCTGCACGTCCGGGCGCAGCGTGGTCCGGATGGTCAGGCCGCCGGCGTCGAGCGTCTCCTCGGGGATGCCGAGGGTCTGGGTCAGGTACTGCTGCAGGTAGGCGCAGAAGAAGCCGCCGATCACGGCGTCGATGCAGCCGTTGGGCGACGCGGCGCCCGGCCGGGCGGAGACCGGCGAGGCCGAGACCTCCGTCAACTCCTGCTCGGTGATGTGGCCGAGGTCGTACATCCGCTGCAGCACCTGGTTGCGCCGGGTCTGCGCGTTGTCCGGGTGGGTGATCGGGTCGTCGTTGACCGGGCTCTGCACCAGCCCGGCGAGCATCGCCGCCTGCGCCAGGTCGAGGTCGGCGGCGTCGACGCTGAAGTACCGCTGCGCGGCGGCCTGGATGCCGTAGGCGCCCTGGCCGAAGTACACGAGGTTGAGGTAGCGGGTGAGGATCTCGTCCTTGGAGTAGGTCTCCTCCAGGGCCAGTGCCAGCCGCGCCTCGCGCAACTTGCGCGCCAGACCGGCCTGCCCGTCCTGCTCGGTGGCCGCCTGCCGCTCCTCGGCGGTGTCGGCTGTCTCCAGCAGGGTCTGCTTGACCAGCTGCTGGGTCAGCGAGGAGCCGCCCTCCTGCACCGAGCCGGCGGCGGCGTTGGTCACCGCGGCGCGCAGCGTGCCCTCCACGTCGAGGCCGTTGTGCTGGTAGAAGCGCGAGTCCTCGATGTCGACCAGCGCCTGCTTCACGATGTCGGCGATCCGGTCGCTGGGCACGGGGGTGCGGTCGTCGGTGTAGAAGCTGGTGATCAGCGACCCGTCGGCGGCCAGCACCCGGGTGTTCCCGGGCACGTCCTGCGTCAGCGCGACCGGCAGCTCGCCGGGCGAACTCACGGAGCTCTGCACCAGGACACCGGCACCGCCCGCCCACGGGAGCGCGAGCGCAGCTACCAGCGCTCCGGCCACGACCACCGCTGACGCCAGCCTCACCAGGACGGCGGACCGCGAACGTCGAAAGGACCACATCAGCGGCAACTTACGTGAGCCGTGTTGCTCACGTGTCGCGGTGACCCGAAGGGCTGGACCGCCAGCACGCTTCGCGAAGCGCCTGGTGGCGGAGGGTGACGCCGTGGGAGCCCGGAGCGCCGACCGCCGCGGCGTCCAGCTGCGAGGGCCGATGGTGTGGTGGTCAGTGAGCCACGTCGACGGTCCTCGCGGATGGACACAGCACACGCTGGACCGGGACCACGTTCTGTCTGCCCGAGGTGCTGGAGCCCCATCCGCCGATCCAGGGACCTCCGCCTCCGAGATCTCCCGTGGCCGCGCCGACCGGGACTGCCCGGATCCGGTGGACTCGTTCCGGTGGGGGTCGGGCCGCTGCTGCGGCGTGGGTCCGTGCCTCGTGTGCGCCCGGTGGAAGTCGGCCGCAGCGGTGACGGCGACGGCGGTGGTGGGTCCGTTCGATCCAGGTGGTGATCGCTCGCCGCAGCTCCTCTCGGGTCCTGCTGCGATCGCCCGAGGTCGGCGGCGCCGGGCGACCTCGCGGGCGGCATCTTCAGCCTGTGCTGCTGGCAGGACCCCGAGAGCCCGGAGTCCCGGGCGACCTGGGCAACCGACGCCTCGCCCTCGCGGGCCACGGCGATGACGTCACGACGGACTCCGGCGGGCACGCTGCTGATCGCCTCCAGCGAGGCCAGGCCGATCGAGTGCCGCCGTTCGCGGATGCAGCTGCGGCGCGCCGGGGGCCGCGGGCGAGGCCGCAGTGCCGCGCCGTGACCGCGCTGCGCCGTGGAGTTCCAGAGGCGCGTCGGCCCGAGCCAGTGTGAGGACCGACGCGCCGCCGGATCAACCGCGGGCTGCCGCCACCGGCAGAGCGGGCGACGGCCCTCCGTTGCCGTACAGCTCCACGTGGGGCTCCGGCTGCGAGAGGCCGTCCTGTGCCTGGTCGTCGGCGAGTGGGAGGAGCACACGCAGCGACGAGCGGCCGTCCGGGGACGGCTCCGAGATCACGTGACCTCCCAACGCCTCGACCCGGTCCACGAGCGTCTGTTCGCGTCCACCTGTCCCGGCGCGCAGGCCCCGCGCGGAGATGACCAACCAGTTCCCGGCGGCGTCGACCCTGAGCTCTGATCGGAGGGCCATGCCCCGCACCGCCTCGACACAGCACGAGTAGGCGGCCGCTTCGACTGCAGGGAGGAACCGCCGCCCCCGGATCCCGTCCCCGATGACGACCTCGGGTTCCTGGGTGGACCTCCGGGCGAACGACTGGAGCGCCGCGGCCAGCCCTCGCCGGGCGAGCAGCGGGGGGAAGACACCCCCGGTGATCAGACGCAGTGCGTCGATGGCCGTCCCGGTCACGTTCTCCAACTCGTCCATGCTCCTCACGACGACGTCGGCTTCGCAGTCGAGCACCTCGAGGCGGCCGAGTGTGTCCTGGACCGGCGTCAGCCGATCGATGACCTCCCGCCGGATCGCGGCGGCCACGAGCGCCCGTTCGGTGTCGGCCGCGCTGACCAGCCGTCGGCGGGACGCGGCCAGCTCCTCGGTCTGCTGGAGGACCTCCGCCGCTCGTGCCTCCAGAGCGGCGGTCAGGGCGAGGTTGCGGAAGGCCAGGCCGTCCTGGGCGGCGAACTCGCCCAGCAGTCGGCGTTGCGCGCGGGTCAGGGACCGGCCCGGCGCCAGGGTCAGGCCGATCTCACCGAGGAACTCGTCGCCGTGGCGGACCGGGATGCAGGTCGCCGGAGCCGGCCCGCGCCCGTCCGGCCAGCTCGCGGTGAGGTCGGGGGCACCGGCAACCGCAACTCGCACGACGGCCCGTTCCGCCCCGGCGACCTCAGCGCTGGCGCGTGCCGTGAGAGTGAGCACCGAGGGATCGGAGCTGTTGGCCGCCAGGCGGCGGCTGAACTCGGCGAGGCTGTCATAGGGTGCCGCCCGGGTTCCGTAGACCATGCGGTCCGCCAGCCGGTCGACCTGGCGGCGCAAGGGCTGGAACGCCAGCGCGACGACCGCGTAGGCGAGCACGGAAGCCCACACGGTCGAACCCGCCCCACCCAGGACGGTCCCGATCGCGACGACCACCACCACGTAGCCCGCGGTCACGAATGCGGCGAGCACAGCCAGCCGCACCGCGCTGCCGACGATCACGTCGATGTCGTAGAGCCGGTGGCGCAGCACTGCCACACCGGTCGCCACCGGAACGGTGAGGTAGCCGAGCAGGAAGACGGTCTGCACGTAGGGCGGAGCGGCGCTGCCTCGGACGAGCCCGATGACGAGCGTGACGGTGACCGCCGCGGTGAGGGTGAGCCCTGCACCGGCGATCCAGCGCAGCTGCTGGCGCTCGTCACCTCGGGCTCGGCGCAGACGGACGACCAGGGCGACCGCCCCGCCGAGCAGGCCCAGGGTGAGGCCGATCTCGGAGAGCCTCGTGAGCTGCGTGCTCAGTGCATCTGGCGGTCCCGGGGCGTCCCCGGGCATCCGGCTCGGCGGCGTGAGGAGCAGACCCACGACGCCCGACCCGAATGACGTCACCTGCAGTGCCAGGACCGGCCGCCAGCGAGGGGACGGCAGGTGCCCGTCCGGCGCCAGCAACAGGAGGATGCCGACGAGCGTCAGCGCGAAGCGGGCGCCGAGCAGGCCCCCCACCCACCAAGCCCACTCACCGACCCGCGCCGACGAGCCCACTCCGTGCTCCCTGACGGTCGAGCCCAGGGTCTGTGCGGCCAGTCCGATGGCCGCGCCCGCCTGGCCGATGCAGAACAGCCAGCCGATGCGGTGCCGCGGATGGCGCGCCACGATGAGCGCCCCCACCACCGCGCCCACGACCACTGCCACCGGGACGATGGGGAAGGTCCTCGTCAGCGCCTCGCGTGAGATCAGCGGGACCCCGGCCACCACCAGCAGCACGACCTGGGCGACCACGCAGGCCACCGTCATCGCGACGAGGCCCCAGGCCAGGGCGGGGCGAATCACGACGCAGCACCGTCCGCCGGGACGGGGATCCGGCCCGAGACACTGGTGCCCGCTCCCGGCCGCCCGGTGACGGTCAGCACGCCGCCGGCCGCGTCGACCCTGTCGTGCATGTTCGCCAAGCCCGACCCGGACGGCGGCGTGCCGGCGGGCAGCCCGCCGCCGTCGTCGCACACCACGAAGCGCACCGTGTCGTCGTCGTCCTCGAGCAGGACCTCGATGTGCCGTGCGTCGGCGTGCTTGACGGCGTTCTGCACGGCCTCGAGACAACAGAAGTACACGGCCGCCTCCACATCGCCCGGCAGGCGGCGGCCGGTGCGGTCGATCAGTCGGACCGGTACGGGGCTGGCGGTGGTCGCCGCGCGCAGCGCCCGCCCCACGCCTTCCTCGGCCAGCGAGCGCGGATACACCCCCAGCGACAGGTCACTGAGCGTGGCGACTGCGGTCCGGGCGGCAGCCACCTGATCGGCGAGCAGGACGGGCAGCCGCTGCGGGTCCCGCTCGGCGACCATCCGGACCATGCGCAGCCCCACGGCCAGAGCCACCAGGTGCTGCTGAGCGCCATCATGGATGTCGCGCTCCAGCCGAGAGCGAGCCGCGTCGGCGGTGGCGACGATGCGCTGCCGCGACACGCGCAGCTCCTCGGCCCGCGCACTGCTCTCTGCGATCTGCTGGTGCAGACGGGCCGTGAGTTGCGCATGCTGGAGCGCCAGGCCCGCCGAGCTGAGCAGATCGGCCAGCAGCCGCTGCTCGACCGGGCTGAGCCCGCCGCCGTCGCCCTCGCGCCGCACGATGCGGCCCAGCCGCTGGCCGCCGTGCAGGATGTCGTGCACGTGGATGCCCCGCGCGGAGCGGTCGGCCGGTTCGGCATCCACCGGCCAGCGCGCGGCCAGCTCCTCAGCGCCCGCGGGACCGAAGAGCCAGACCTCGACGCTGGCGGCGCCGGTTGCCTCGGCCAGCAGCCGCGCCATCAGGGGGCACACCTCGTCGTACGACAGCGGGCGGGTCATCTCGGTGCTGAAGTCGGCGAGCTGGTCGTAGGCGGAGCCGACCAGGCGGCGGTGCAGGGCCTGTCGGACCGGCTCCAGGGTGACCGCGACGATCGCGGTGGCCAGGACCGCCAGCGGCACGCTGGGGGGCGTCTCGTGCAGCAGCGCGCCGATGCCGAGCACGACCGCCGCGTAGACCAGCGTGACGAACGCTGCGAGGCACATCAGCACCACCGGCGTGGCAACGGCCGGGCGCGGAGTCCGTCGGCTGCCCGGGGTCACCCGGTAAGTCTGGCCGGGGGCCGGCGACCTGCCCAGGGGCCTGGCCGCCCGCCGGGGTGGTGCCAGCACCCCGGGCGCGTGCGCTCCGGCAGACGTGTGGCCGGGCGTCGAGGGCAAGAGGACGGCGACGAGGCGGCGGTCGTCGACGGGGACTGGCCCACCGGCTTCGGGGCAGCCAGCCTCCCGGGAGGTGCGGGACTCCGCCCCGACGTGTGGTGCTGACCGACTGCCGCGGCGTTCGGGGCGTTCCTAGCGTCCTCGCCACCGGTCCCGGTTCGGGGACCGGCCGAGGCGCCGCCGAGGAGTTCCAGTGAACGACTTCCAGCACACCGACGTGGCGGCCACGCGGGCCGCGCCGCCATCCTCTCGCAACGCAATCGTGCGGTTCGTCCGCCGCCGCCCGCTCACCGCATGGCTGATCTGGGCCTTCACCGTGGGGCAGGCGCTCGCCTTCGTCCCGGTCATCGGGGCGCTCAACGACGTCGAGGTGCTGACCCGACCGCTGATCTGGCAGACCTTCGTCTGCGCCAGCTCGGTCATCGGCCTGTTCCTGCCGGCGGCGGTCATCACCCGGATCGTGGACGGCTCGGAGGGTCTGCGGGCGTACTGGCGCAGCGCCTTCGCCGTCGGCGTGCCGGCGCGCTGGTACGCACTGGCCTTTCTCGGGGTGCCCGTCGTGGCCACCGTGCTGGCTCTGACCCTGTTCGGCCCCCCGGCCCCCGGTGCGTCCGTCGCGTCGGTGCTGCTCACCGGCTTCGTGCTGCAGACGGTCCTGACCTTCCTGCCCAACAACTGGTGGGAGGAGCTGGGCTGGATGGGCTTCGTCCAGCGCCGTCTGCAGGACCGCTACAGCAGCGCGGTGCGCGCCGCGCTGCTCACCGCTCCGCTGTTCGGGCTCTACCACGTCTCCCTGGTGGTCCTCGCCGGGGCGAGGGGAGCCTTGACGATCGGGATCCTGATCCTGCTGGCCGTCACGTTCCGCATCGTCATGGGGTGGGCCTTCAACCGGACCGGCAGCCTCTTCGTGGTCGGCCTGCTGCACGCCGTCGGTAACGGCATGGCCCTCGGCGCGGGTTTCGGCTTCGGCACGGGCGTGATCCCCGCGCTCTACCCCGACGCCGCCCTGGCGGGCTTCATCCACCTGCTGAGCTTCGTCGTCATCGGCATCGCCGTGCTCGTCGCCACCCGAGGGCGGGCCGGCCTGGACGCGCAGGTCCCGCGCCCGTCTGACCGTGCCCAGGTCGAACCCGTTCCATCGCCCCGCAGGGCGGAGGTGACCGACCGGGTGGGACAGATCGAGGTCTAGTGCCCTGTTCGCCGCCGAGGTGGTGAACGACTGTGCGCCACCTGGCGGCGTGCAGGCCGGCGTGGTCACTGGATGGCACGTCAGTGATGACCTCAGGGCGGCAGGCCACGAGCGCCTGGAGGTCGTTGACGTCTTCGAGCGCGCTCGACGCCCTGACGCTCCGACCGCGCACCTGGGGGCACGGTCAGGGCTCGTGACCGGCGGTTGGTCGCCCCAGGGGTCGCCGACCGCTCCGCCCGCGTCCCGCACGGAGCGGCTGCGGCAGGAAGCGTGGCTGGAGCCGGCGGGCACGTCGTTCCTCGACCACCACGACCAGCCGATCCTCAGCTGCTCCGGGGTGCTGGCACCCCGGACAGGTGTGGGGAGCAGGAGGGTGTGGTCGGCCGGTGTCCGCGACACTGGGCGGAGAGGTGATGGCTGGTGGCCCAGGTGCGGGTGCTCATCGTCGATGACCAGGAGCCCTTCCGACGGGCCGCGGCTACCGTCGTCGAACTGACCGACCCCTTCGTCGTCGCGGGCACCGCCGAGTCGGGCGAGAGTTGCCTGACGGCTGCACGGGCCGTCCTCCCGGACCTGGTGATCATGGACGTCGGGCTGCCCGGCATCGACGGGCTCGAGGCCGCGCGCCGCCTCTCAGTGCTGCCCCGTCCTCCGGTCGTGGTGCTGGTGTCCACGCACGACGAGGAGGAGTTCGGCGACGCCGCTCGCTCGTGCGGCGCCGTTGCCTACATCAAGAAGTCGGTGTTCGGGCCGGATCGGTTGGCCGCGGCCTGGGCGCTGACGTCGAGCGGCAGCACCGCCGGAAACTCGACGGATCCGTCCGGATCGAGCACCTCGTCCCGTTGACCGCCGACGGCCTGTCGCCCGGTCGGTGACCAGCTGGGAGCCGGACGCCGGATCGTCGGGCCGCCGGCCCCGGACCGACTGGCTCACGAGAACCAGCACGCAGTGGGCTCCAGGGACACCTACGCAGTTCGGCTCGGAGGGGTGGCCTCGAGGAACCGGAGGACGGCGAGCACCCGACGGTTGACGTCGGGCTCCTCGCTCACGCTGAGTTTGGCGAACAGCGCGTTGGTGTGCTTCTCAACTGCCCGTTCGCTCACGTACAGTGCGCGGGCAATCGCGGCGTTGCTCTTGCCGGTGGCCATCTCCCGCAGCACGGCGAACTCACGCTCGGAGAGCGCGGCAAGGGGCGAGCGGTCCTCGTCCTGGCGGCGGGTCACGAGTGCCTCCACCACGTGCGGATCCAGCGCGGAACCGCCACGGCACACCGCCTGCAGCGCGGCCACGAGCTCGTCGAGGCGGGCGAGCCGCTCCTTGAGCAGGTAGCCCAGCCCCGCCACGCCGCCGGACAACAGGTCCATGACGTCGTCGGGCTCGGCGTACTGGGACAGCACGACCACGCCGGTGCCGGGATGGTCGTGGCGGATCTGCTTGGCCGCCTGCAGGCCCTCGTCGGTCCAGGTGGGGGGCATGCGGATGTCGGTGAGCACCGCGTCGGGTTCGGTCGCCCGAACGGTTCGCAGGAGTGACGGACCGTCCTCGGCCAGCGCGACGACCTCGACGTCCGCGGCCTCGGCGAGGAGCGCCGCCGTGCCCTGGCGGACCAGGAAGTTGTCATCGGCGAGCACCACCCGCAGGGCCATTGCGGAACCGTATCGGCGGGGGCGGCTCGTATCACCCCCTCGGGGCGCCAGCACCCGCGGCCCGGAGGCTCGCTTCCGCCCGATCGTGGTGCTCGCAGGCTGCTGCCGCTCCTCCGGTCTTCCTAGCGTCCTCGTCACGTTGCACGTCCGCTGCCACGACGACGAAGGGGCAACGATGATCGAGATCCGCAACCTGACCAAGGTCTACGGCCCCACCCGCGCGGTCGACGACCTGACCGTGACCGTGCACCCCGGGATGGTGACGGGGTTCCTCGGCCCCAACGGGGCAGGGAAGTCCACGACGATGCGCACCATCGTCGGGCTGGACCGTCCCACCGGCGGGGAGGTCCTCGTCGCCGGACGGCGCTACGCCGACCACCCGGCCCCGATGCGCGAGGTCGGGGCCCTGCTGGACGCGAAGGCCACGCACCCGGGGCGCAGCGCGGTCACGCACCTGCGAGCTCTGGCCGTGACCAACGGCATCGGCCGGGGCCGCGTGGACGAGGTCCTCGGCATGGTGGGCCTCGGGGAGGTCGCCGACCAGCGCGTCGGTGGGTTCTCCCTCGGCATGGCGCAGCGCCTGGGCATCGCCGCCGCTCTTCTCGGCGACCCCGCCGTCGTCCTGCTGGACGAGCCGGTGAACGGGCTGGATCCCGACGGCATCCGCTGGATCCGCCGGTTCCTGCGCGGCCTGGCCGCCGAGGGACGCACGGTCTTCGTCTCCTCCCACCTGATGAGCGAAATGGCGCTGACCGCCGACCACCTGGTCATCCTGGGCCGTGGGCGGTTGCTGGCCGACGTCTCGATGGAGGACATGACCGCATCCGCATCGGGACGGGTCCGAGTCCGCAGTCCACGGGCCGAGGACCTCTCCCGCCTCCTCTCGGGGAGCGACGCAGGGATCACGCAGGCGGGAGCCGACGTCCTGTCGATCGCAGGGCTCACCAGCACGGAGATCGCGGAGACTGCACTCGCGGCCGGGATCCTGCTGACCGAGCTCACCCCGGTCCACGCCTCGCTCGAGGACGCCTACCTGGCGCTGACCGCGCACGAGACCCAGTACCGGGCCGTCACCCACGACCGCACCGACCCCTGGAGGGCCGCCGCATGACCACCACCGACCGCCCTGCGACCGGAGTCGCTGCCGGCCGCGTCTCCGGCCTCCGGGTCACTCGACGCCGAGTCGTGGCCGCGGAGGGCATCAAGCTGCGCAGCACGCGCTCCGTCCGCTGGCTCCTGGTCGTCAGTGTGCTGAGCATCGTCGCGGCGGCCCTGTCCGCCGCCCTGACGGCCACCCTCGCCGACGTCCCGCCGCCGGATGGCGGCGGTGGCGGGACGGACCCGCTCGGCGCCGCGCTGACCGGCGTGAGCTTCACCCAGGTGCTGGTCGCCGCCCTCGGGGTCCTCGTCGTCACCAGTGAGTACAGCACCGGTCTCATCCGGGCCACGCTCACCGCCGTGCCGCAGCGACTGTCCGTGCTGTGGGCCAAGACCGTCGTGACGGCGGTCGTCGTCTTCGTCGCGATGCTGGCGGCCGCACTCGTCTCCTTCTCCGCCGCACAGGCCGTCACGTCCTCGGACGTGAGCATCTCGCTGGGCGACCCGGGAGTGCTCCGAGCGCTCGTTGGCTCCGCGCTGTACCTCGCCGTCACGTCGGTCCTGGGGGTCGCCTTCGGTTGGCTGCTGCGCAGCGCGATCGGTGCCATGGCGGCTCTGTTCGGCCTGCTGTTCGTGGTGCCCCTCCTCGGCATGCTGCTACCGCAGACCGAGCCGTACCTCCCCACCAACGCCGGCTCCGCGATCATGCAGATCGGCTCCCTGGACGGGGTCTTGTCGCCCTGGGCCGGCCTCGGCGTCTTCAGCCTCTATGCCGTGATCGCGCTCAGTGCTGCCGCCGCTGCGTTGGTCCGCCGCGACGCCTGAACGCGCCCCATGGCGCCGCGCAGGTGCCTCCGGCCTCGTCGTCCTCACCGGTCGCCTGCTCGGCGGTCGGCTCGGCCACCGACCTCTCGACCACCCACCTGGAGCCCGTCATGATCACCACCCACAGCCCACCACCGGGCCCGCCTGCGCAGCCGGCCACCCGGCGACGTGCGGGGCTCGCCATCGTCGGGACGGTCATGACCGCTCTGGGTGGCATCGCGGCCGCGGCCGCAACCGCCGTGATCGTCGCCTTCGGAGTGAGCGGCACGCTCGACTCCGGCACCCACAGGGTGTCCACCTCCACGGCTGCGCTGCTCACCGACGTGGCCGCGATGGAGGACATCGAGGACATCGAGGGCATCGCCGGCATCACCGGATCGCCCACCCTCCGGGTGTCGGCGACCAGCACGGGTCCGGCCGGGGTCTTCATCGGGGTGGGACCGGCCGACGCGGTCGCCGAGTACCTGTCCGGAGTGGCCGTGGACCGGGTCACCGACCTCTCGGTGGACCCCTTCCGCTTCAGCGTCATGCCGGAGCCGGGCGCGGCGGCGGCGTCGCCGCCGGGCGAACAGGACTTCTGGGTCGCCTCGGCCACCTCGCGCTCGATCGCCGACCTCGACTGGCCCGTCCAGGACGGCGCCTACCGACTCGTCGTGATGAACGCCGACGGCGCCCCCGAGCTGACCAGCACGGCCCAGGTGCAGCTGGAACTGCCGAACGCCTTCTCCATCTCGCTGGCGGTGCTGATCGGCAGCGGGATCCTCGCCGCGGCCGGAGTCGCGTTCCTGGTCGTGGCCCTCCTCCGCGGCCGACGGCGCCCATCCGTCTAGCGCCGGGTGCACCGATCGGCGTCCGCCTGTCCGCACATGCACGCGCCCTCGAAGGAGTCCGGCCGTGACAGGTCCGACGACCCAGCAGCCGCCCGTCCCACAGCCTCCGCCGTCCAGCCCGCAGGCGCTCATCGCCAGCGACGACGGGCCAGACCCCGACGGTGCTCCGGCGCTCGACACCTCGGACGTCTTCCACGACCGGCTGTTCCTGCTTGGCGTTGTGGCGCACCGGCGGACGCTCGTCGGCCGTCCTGGACGCGTCCTCACCGCGGTGTCGACCTCCCGCTCACCGCCCGCGGTGCTGGCCGTCGCGGGCGTCAGGCCGCTGGGCGCCGGAGTGCCAGCACCCCCGGGCAGGGCGGCTGCCACGAGGCCAGCGCCCGTGCCACCCGTGCCAGGAGGGCGGCGACCTGCCTGGGACCGGCACCGCAGGCGGCCGAGGATGGGTGACGCCCACACCTCGCGGACACGTCAGGGAGTCGTCATGAACCTCCCCACCCACCAGCCTCCGGCGGCGACGGTCGTGCCGGCCTTCTTCGTGAAGCAACGGATCACCGTCATGGTCAACCGCTACGAGATCGTGGCCGCCAACCCCGACGGGAGTGAGGGAGACCTGCTGGCCTTCGCCGAGCAGAAGCGGATGCAGCTCAAGGAGGAGGTCACGTTCTACGCCGACCAGGCGAGGAACCGCCGGTTGTTCTCCTTCAAGGCACGACAGGTGCTCGATGTCTCAGCCCAGCACGACGTCCACGACGAGAACGGCGCCGTGCTGGGCAGCTTCAGCAAGGACTTCGCCGCCAGCCTCGTGCGCTCGACGTGGCACCTGTCGGCACCCGGAGTGGAGGCGGTCGGCCAGGAGCGCCGTCCCGCCGTCGCCGTCCTCCGCCGGGTCTGGGACTTCCTGCCCGTCGTCGGCGATGTCTGGGTGCCCTTCGTCTTCCACTTCGACTTCGTGGACACCGTCACGGGCGCCACCGTGATGGTGAGCGAGCGGCAGAAGACAGTGCAGGACCGGTACACGGTGACGGTGCCGGACCCGCGGCTGGACTTCCGCCTGGCCGCCGCGATGGCCGTGGCCCTGGACGCGCTGCAAAGCCGCTGACAGGGGAGACGCTGACAGGGGAGACGATGCGCGCCGGGCCCAGGGGTGACGACCTGCCCGGCGCGCTCCGGCACCTGCTCCGGCGCTGCGGGCCCTGCCGGTCCACTCGGCAGTCACCGCACCGGCGCAGTCCGGCGTGCTCAGGGCCCTGGGCCGGGCACGCCGCCTCGTTTCGTCGCGGCTGCGATGAGCAGGGCTGCGGCTCCGTCCGTTCGTGCGCCGTCCCCGGTGACGAACCGATCCAGCGCCAGCCCACGCAGCCCGCTGACGAGCAGGGTGGCGCGGGCTTCGGCCGATGCGGGGTCCTCGCCCAGGTCCCGGACCAGTGCCTCCGCGATCGGCGCGACCCAGTCGCGCACCGCCGCCACCGCGTACTGCCGGTAGCTGCCGGCTCGGGTGAGCGCCAGGGCCATGACCTCAAGCAGGATTCGCACCCGCGGTCGCTGCGGCCCTCCGCCGGTCAGGTCTGCCCACAGCCTGCCGGCGAGCGACGCGACGTCACCTTCGTCGAGTGCCAGCGCTGCGACGTCCGGTCGAGACCACTCGAGCAGACGTCCCACCAGGGACTCCTTGTCGCCGAAGTGGTGCAGCAGCATCCGGTCGCTGGTGCCGAGGGCCGCAGCGAGCGGGCGCAACGAGAGGTCGGCCACGCCGTGCTCGGCCAGATAGGGCAGGGCGCGGGAGAGGAGGTCCTCGCGGCGCCGGACATCACGAGGGCGTGGCACCCCTTGAGTGTAGCGATCGCTACGTCTACGGTCTGCCGCATGACGGGCAACGGACTGCACTATGTGGCCTTCCTCCACCTCACCGCCCTGCCGGCGTGGTTGACCCTGTCCCGCGAGCAACGACAGGAGGTCGTCGGACGCGACGTCGAACCCGTGCTCGCCGCCCACCCCGCCGTCCGCGTCCGGTGGGTCGACGTCGAAGCGTTCAGTGCGGAATCGTCCGATGTCCTGATCGCCGAGACCGACGACCTCCGGGAGTGGAACCGGCTGGTGGAGGCGCTCCGAGACACCTGTCTGTTCGCCGATCCCCTGTTCCGGCTCGACCGAGTGCTCGTCGGGGCGGAGGACGGCTTCCGCGACTACGAGCACCCAGCGGACTGACCGCACCTCCGTGCAGGGCGGTGTCACGGCGAGGCCGACGGATCGCCGGAGGCGCCGACGCCGCACAGTGCAGGCACCGTGCCACGCCCGGCCGCGAAGGGCGTCGTGGCGGGCGGCCGGGGCGTCCATGCCGGGGAGGTCCGAGCGGCACGTGCGGGCGGTGGCGACCCGAGCCGGACGGTCATGTTGCCCTGGTGCCAGTCGAGGACGCCCACGCAGAGCTCCGTCTTGGCAGCCGGCGGAGGTTCTGGCGGTCGCACCGGTGGTGGTAGGGCTGCATGGTGACCGGTGAGAGCCCGGCCAGGCCGCCGTGTCGGCACTCGGCCAACCATGGCCTGCTGAGTCGGGTGACTGACGTGCGAGCTGCAACAGCGCGTGGAGCGGGTGACCGGGATCGAACCGGCATGGCCAGCTTGGAAGGCTGGGGCTCTGCCATTGAGCTACACCCGCGAGGTGCTGGCCCAGCCTAGCGGGCCGGGTCGATAGCTTCCTGACGTGACCGACGCCACGTGGCTGGACGCCACCGCCTCCGCCGATCTCGTCCGCGGGGGAGAGGCCAGCCCCACCGAGCTCGTCGACGCCGCCATCGAGCGCATCGAGCAGACGAACCCGCAGCTGGACGCCGTTCTGCGCGACCGGTTCGACGCCGCGAGGGAAGATGTCAGGAGCGACCTGCCCGACGGCCCGTTCCGCGGCGTCCCGCTGCTGCTCAAGGACATGGGCGCGCACATGGCGGGGGAGGAGACCGCCTACGGCCTCGCCCCGCTGCAGCAGGCCCGCATACGCTGGCCCCGCGACAGCCACCTCGCCACCGCCTTCAGGCGAGCCGGCTTCGTCGTCCTCGGCCGCACCAACGTCCCCGAGCTCGGCACCACGGTCACCACCGAGCCCGCGGCCAACGCCCCGGCCCGCAACCCGTGGGACCCCACCCGCTCCACTGGCGGCTCCAGCGGCGGCTCGGCCGCGGCGGTCGCCTCGGGGATGGTGCCGGTCGCGCACGCCAGCGACGGCGGCGGCTCCATCCGCATCCCCGCCGGCGAGTGCGGCCTGGTCGGCCTCAAGCCCACCCGCGCCCGCGTCAGTCAAGGCCCCGACGTCGGCGAGGGCTGGGCCGGCGCCACCGTCGACGGCGTCGTCACCCGCACCGTCCGCGACGCCGCCGCCGTCCTCGACGTCATCGGCCGGCCCGTGCCCGGCGACCCCTACGCCGCCCCGCCGCTGCCGCGCCCGCTGCGTGAGGAGGTCGGCGCCCCGGTCGGCCGGCTGCGCGTCGGCCTGCTCGTCTCCCCGCCCGACGAGCGCTGGCTCGACGACCCCGAGTGCCGCACCGCCGTCACGACGACCGGCCGACTGCTCGAGGACCTCGGCTGCGCCGTCGAGGAGGCCGGGCCCGACGCCTTCTTCGAGGACGCCTTCCAGCGCTACTTCAACGCCACCATCGCCGCCGACACCGCCCGCACGATCGCCGACCGCGAGCAGCTGATCGGCCGCGAGATCGCCGACGACGAGATCGAGCCCCGCAACGCGCGCTACCGGACGGTGGGCAACCGCATGACCGCCCCCGACTACCTCGCCGCCCGCGCCTGGCTGGCCTCCTGGTCGCGCCGCATGGCCGCCTTCTGGACGCCGGCCGAGGACGGCGGGCAGGGCTTCGACCTGCTGGTCACCCCGACCGTCGGGGCCCCGCCGCCGGAGCTGGGCTGGTTCACCGCCGCGGGCCCGCGCGAGGAGGGCCGCCGCATCGGCTCCTTCATCCCCTGGACCGCCCAGCTCAACGTCACCGGTCAGCCCGCCGTCAGCCTCCCGCTGCACACCACCGGCGCCGGGCTGCCGGTAGGCGTCCAGCTCGTCGCCGCCACCGGCCGCGAGGACCTGCTGGTCCGCGTGGCCGCGGCGCTGGAGGAGGCCGCGCCGTGGGCAGACCGGCGTCCGGCGGTCGTTGCCGGTGGGCGCGCCTAGACTCGCTGCCGCCACGGGGTGTGGCGCAGCTTGGTAGCGCACCCGCTTTGGGAGCGGGGGGCCGTGGGTTCGAATCCCGCCACCCCGACCCCGCCCGCGACGTCTCTAGACTCGGGGGTCGACCGGCGCCGGTCCCTGGCGCCTCCGGAAATCCGTCCTATCGAGGAGCACTGCGCGTGAAGAGCACCATCGAGGAACTGGGCCCCACGCGGGTCCGGATGGCGATCGAGGTGCCCTGGGGGGACCTGGACCACGCCTTCGGCGAGGTCTACAAGGAGCTGGGCAAGCAGGTGCGCGTCCCCGGCTTCCGCCCGGGCAAGGTGCCCAACCGGGTCCTCGACCAGCGCATCGGCCGCCCCGTCGTCCTCGAGCAGGTCGTGCAGCACGCGATCCCCGAGGTCTACTCCGAGGTCGTCCGCGAGAACTCCGTCCACGTCCTCGGCCAGCCCGACATCGAGGTCACCCGCCTCGACGACAACGACACCCTCGCCTTCACCGCCGAGGTCGACGTCGCCCCCAAGCTCGAGCTGCCCCCGCTCGACGAGCTGGCCGTGACCGTCGACGACGTCGAGGTCACCGACGAGGAGATCGACCAGCAGGTCTCGGTCATGCGCGAGCGGTTCTCGATGCTGACCGGCGTCGAGCGCCCCGCCCAGGACGGCGACTTCGTCTCCCTCGACCTCGAGGCCCGCGTCGACGACGAGGTGCTCGAGGACGGCACGACCAGCGGCATGTCCTACGAGGTCGGCTCCGGCTCGCTCATGGAGGGCCTCGACGACGCCGTCCGCGGGCTGTCCGCCGACGGGACCGCCACCTTCGACACCGAGCTGCAGCAGGGCCCGCACGCCGGCCGGACGGCGCAGGTCACCGTCACCGTCCGCTCGGTGAAGGCCAAGGAGCTGCCCGAGCTCGACGACGAGTTCGCCTCCACCGCCAGCGAGTTCGACACCCTGGCCGAGCTGCGCGACGACGTCCGCACCCGGCTGCAGCGGGTCAAGACCATGCAGCAGGGCACCCAGGCCCGCGACAAGCTGGTCGAGCACCTGCTCGGGGCCGTCGAGGTCCCGATCCCCGACGGGCTGGTCGACCGCGAGATCGAGTGGCGCAACCGGGCGATGGAATCCGAGCTGCAGCAGGCCGGCATGGACTGGGACGCCTTCGTGCAGATGTCCGGCGTCGAGAGCCGCGAGGCCTACGAGGCCGAGCAGCGGACGCAGATCGAGGAGGCCATCCGCACCCAGTTCGTCCTCGACGCGATCGCCGACGCCCGCGAGATCACCGTCGACAACGACGACCTGTCCGCGCAGATCATGGCCCAGGCCTCGCGCAGCCGGATGAGCCCCGAGCAGTACGCCCAGCAGCTGCAGCAGGGCGGCAACATCGCCGAGTTCGTCGCCGACGTCCGCCGCACCAAGGCCCTGGCCCAGCTGCTCGAGCAGACGACGATCACCGACGCCTCGGGCAACGTCGTCGACCTCGACGCGCTCCGCCCGCAGACGGTCCCGGCCCCCGCGGCCGACGCCGGCACCGAGGACGCCGAGACCGACGACGTCACCGACGAGATCACCGGGACGGACGCCGACGACGCGCCCGACGCCGAGGTGCAGACCGCGGTCGCCGTCGAGGCCACCGAGGGTGCCACCGAGGACAGCGGGGACGTCGCCAAGGGCTGAACCCGCCGCACCCACGTGCAGACGCCGTCCTCCCCTGCAGCAGCGGGGGAGGGCGGCGTCCGTCGTCCCGGGCACCGCTCGCCCGGGCGCGCTGCGCCGACGGCGAACAGGCCCCCGCGCCGGGACTCCCGGCCCGGGGGTGCGCGTTAGGGTCGACGTGACTCGGGGTGGGCGCCGGGGGTACGGCCCGCACGGGCCGTCCGGCCCCGCTCCCACGAGCCCGCCCATCGAGACCGACTGCTCTCCCAGTCCTACGGAGGTCACCACACCCGTGAGCACCGACCCGAACCTGGCGACCTCCCCGCTCATGCGGGGCGGCGCCGGGGGGATGAACCTCAACGACTCGGTCTACGAGCGTCTCCTGCGCGAGCGGATCATCTTCCTGGGCACCCAGGTCGACGACGTCATCGCCAACCAGCTGGCCGCGCAGATGCTGCTGCTGTCGGCCGAGGACCCCAAGCAGGACATCCACCTGTACATCAACTCGCCCGGTGGCTCGGTCAGCGCCGGCATGGCCATCTACGACACGATGCAGTTCATCGACTGCGACGTCGCGACCTACGGCATGGGCCTGGCCGCGTCGATGGGCCAGTTCCTGCTCACCGCCGGCACCAAGGGCAAGCGCTACGCCCTGCCGCACGCGCGGATCATGATGCACCAGCCCTCGGCCGGCGTCGGCGGCACCGCCGCGGACATCGCCATCCAGGCCGACCTGTTCCGCCGCACGAAGAAGGAGCTCAACGAGCTCCAGGCCTACCACACCGGGCAGCCGATCGAGCAGATCGCGAAGGACTCCGACCGCGACCGCTGGTTCACCGCGCAGGAGGCCCTCGAGTACGGCTTCGTCGACCACGTCGTCAGCCGTGCCGCCATGACCGACAGCACCAACCCGGTCACCGACAACTGACGGTTCGGAGGAACTGACATGAGCTTCGAGATGCCCTCCAGCCGTTACATCCTCCCCTCCTTTGTGGAGCGGACCAGCTACGGCATGAAGGAGTCCAACCCGTACAACAAGCTCTTCGAGGAGCGGATCATCTTCCTCGGGGTGCAGATCGACGACGCCTCGGCCAACGACGTGATGGCCCAGCTGATCACGCTGGAGTCGGCCGACCCCGACCGCGACATCACGATCTACATCAACTCGCCCGGTGGCTCGTTCACGTCGCTGATGGCCATCTACGACACGATGATGTTCGTCCGGCCCGACATCCAGACCGTCTGCATGGGCCAGGCGGCCTCCGCCGCCGCCGTCCTGCTCGCGGCCGGGACCCCGGGCAAGCGGCTGGCGCTGCCGTACTCGCGGGTGCTCATCCACCAGCCCTCGGGTGAGGCCGGCGGTCAGGTCTCCGACCTGGAGATCCACGCCGCCGAGATCGAGCGGGTGCGCACGCAGATGGAGGAGATCCTCGCGCGGCACACCGGCCGGTCGGCCGAGCAGGTCCGCTCCGACATCGACCGCGACAAGATCCTGACCGCGACCGAGGCCAAGGAGTACGGCATCGTCGACGAGGTCATCCAGAGCCGGAAGCTCAACGCGCTCCCGGCATGACCATCGCCGTTCCCCGGGCGGTGCGGCTCGGGTCCGCGCGTGTCGCGCGCTCGACCCGTACCGTTCGGGGTGCAGTGCCGGGAGTGGCGTGCGGTCCGGCGGCCCTCGGCGCACCGGGGCGTCGCAGCCCCACGGCGCCGTCGGCGGCAGGTAGCGTCGGGAACCGTCCGATCCCCGGACGGCGACGCCGGGAGGTCACCCTCGCGGCACCCGCCGCCAGCGGGGCCGAGTACGAGCAGGTCAGTGACACACATCCGCAGGTCCGGTCTCCGCAGGACCTGCTTCCCCGAGGTGGAGGTCAGCAGGTGGCACGAATCGGTGAGAGCGGTGACCTGCTCAAGTGCTCGTTCTGCGGCAAGAGCCAGAAGCAGGTCAAGAAACTCATCGCGGGCCCCGGGGTCTACATCTGCGACGAGTGCATCGACCTCTGCAACGAGATCATCGAGGAGGAGCTCTCGGAGTCGTCGGACCTGAAGTTCGACGAGCTGCCCAAGCCCCGCGAGATCCACGACTTCCTCGAGCAGTACGTCATCGGCCAGGAGAAGGCCAAGCGGACCCTCGCCGTCGCCGTCTACAACCACTACAAGCGGGTGCAGGCCGGCGGTGAGCGCGCCGGCCGTGACGAGTCGGTCGAGCTCGCCAAGTCCAACATCCTGCTGATGGGCCCCACCGGGTGCGGCAAGACCCACCTGGCGCAGACGCTGGCACGGATGCTCAACGTCCCCTTCGCCATCGCCGACGCCACGGCGCTGACCGAGGCCGGCTACGTCGGCGAGGACGTCGAGAACATCCTGCTCAAGCTGATCCAGGCCGCCGACTACGACGTCAAGCGCGCCGAGACCGGGATCATCTACATCGACGAGGTCGACAAGATCGCCCGCAAGAGCGAGAACCCGTCGATCACCCGCGACGTCTCCGGTGAGGGCGTGCAGCAGGCGCTGCTGAAGATCCTCGAGGGGACGACGGCGTCGGTGCCGCCGCAGGGTGGCCGCAAGCACCCGCACCAGGAGTTCATCCAGATCGACACGACGAACGTGCTGTTCATCGTGGGCGGTGCCTTCGCCGGCCTGGAGAAGGTCATCGAGCAGCGGGTCGGCAAGCAGGGGATCGGCTTCGGCGCGGAGATCCGCGGCAAGAAGGAGATCGAGGCCTCCAGCGCGTTCGCCGAGGTCATGCCCGAGGACCTGCTGAAGTTCGGGATGATCCCCGAGTTCATCGGCCGGCTCCCGGTGATCACCAGCGTGCAGGCCCTCGACCGCGAGGCGCTGATCAGCATCCTCACCGAGCCGAAGAACGCCCTGGTGCGCCAGTACCGGCGGCTGTTCGAGCTCGACGGCGTGGACCTGGAGTTCAGTGACGACGCCCTCGAGGCGATCGCCGACCAGGCCATCCTCCGTGGCACCGGCGCCCGCGGGCTCCGCGCGATCATGGAGGAGGTGCTGCAGTCGGTCATGTACGAGGTGCCCAGCCGCGACGACGTCGCCTCCGTGATGATCACCAAGGAGGTCGTGCTGGAGCACGTGAACCCGACGATCGTGCCCCGCAAGCCCACCCGCGAGCGCCGCGAGAAGAGCGCCTGACGCACTGACGTCCCGCCGAGCGAGCCCGTCCCCGACCCCGGGGGCGGGCTCGCTCGCGTCGGTGGTCCGGAGCGTGTGCGCCCGATCCCCGTTCCGGCGCTCCGAACAGGGCGCCGGCATACACCCTCCGGTCGGGCGGCGACCCCGACAGTGAGCTGGCACGCTGGCGGAGGTGCGCGCCCTCACCGCCCTGCCCGACGCCGCGCGCGCAGCGTTCCGCGCCCGCGTCTCGGGCGACCCCACCGGCGCACCGGAGTGGGTCCGCGACATCGCGCGCGTGGGCGAGGGCCCCGGCTGGTTCGAGCCCGACGGCGTGGTGTGGCGGGTGCACGGCGACCTGTCCACGCTCGTCGGCGGGGTCGCCGCGCTGCTCGGTCAGGCGGCGCACCCCCTCGCGCTCGCCGGCGTGCAGCGCCACTCCGCCTACCGCGAGGACCCGTGGAAGCGGCTGGCCGGCACCGCCCGCTGGCTGGTGGTGAGCACCTTCGGCTCCGCCGAGCTCGCCGGGCGCGAGGCCGCCCGGGTGCGCGGGATGCACACCCGCGTCCGCGGGCGCGTCGACGGCCGGCCGTACTCCGCGTCCGACCCGGTGCTGCTGCGCTGGGTGCACCTGGCCTTCACCGACGCCTTCCTCGCCGCCCAGCGGGCCGTCGGGCAGGACCTCACCGCGCGCTTCGGGCGGGGCTGGCCCGACGTCTACGTCGGCGAGTGGGCGCGCAGCGCACGGGAACTGGGCGCCACCGACCTCCCGGCCAGCGCCGCCGAGCTCGCCGAGGCGCTCGCTGCGTACCGGCCGGAGCTGGCGCCGGTCCCCGGCGAGCTGCGCGCCTTCCTCGCCGCCCCGCCGGGGCTGAGCCCGCCCGAGCGGGTGTTCTACCGGGGCCTGTCCGGCGCCGCAGCGCACCTGGTCTCGCCCACGGTGGCCGGGTGTGCCGGCGTGCCCGGCCGCGACCGCGGTGGCGCCGCCCAGCTCACGGTGACCCGGCTGCAGCTGCGGGCGCTCCGCCTCGCGCTGGGCGGCCGCAGCCCGTCGGAGGAGTCTGCCCGCTGGCGCCTGGGCCTCGGCCCGCCGCCCGACTGGGCCGCCGAGCCGGCCGCCTGAGCCGCCACGCGACGATCAGGGGACCTGATCATCGAGCGTCCTCCCTCACCGTGGAACGTGAGGGAGGACGCGTCACGATCAGGTCCCCTGATCGTGGCGCACGGATCAGCTCTCGGCGGGCGGGGCCAGGGCGACGTCGACGGTCAGCGGACCCTCGCCGGCGACGACCTCCAGCGACGCGATCCGCCCGGCGTCGGTCAGGTCACCGCGCGCGGCCTCCACCAGCGCCACCTGCCCGGCCGGCGCGGTCACCGTGGCCGAGGAGACGTCGGCGCGCATCGACACCTTCGCGTCGGACTTGGCCTTGCGGACGCCGGCCAGCGCGCTGGCCACCGCCGGCACCACCGCGGGATCCCCACCCGTGGGCAGCTCGGACGCGGCCGGCCACGACGCCCGGTGCACCGAGCCCGCCTGCCACCACGACCAGACCTCCTCGGTGACGAAGGGCAGCACCGGCGCGAACAGCCGCAGCTGCACCGACAGCGCCAGCGCCAGCGCCGCCTGGGCGGAAGCCGCCCCCGGCCCGGTGCCGTACGCGCGGGACTTCACCAGCTCCACGTAGTCGTCGCAGAACGACCAGAAGAACGCCTCGGTGACCTCGAGCGCGCGGGTGTAGTTGTAGGCCTCCATCGCCGCGGTCGCCTCGTCCACCACCGACGCCAGCGACGCGAGCAGCCCCAGGTCCAGCGGCTCGGTGACCTGCTCGGCGGCGAGGTCCGCGGTGACCCCGAGGCCCAGCACGAACTTGCCGACGTTGAGGATCTTCATGGCCAGCCGCCGGCCGACCTTCATCTGCGCCTCGTCGAACGGCGAGTCCGCCCCCGGCCGGGCACCGGCCGCCCGCCAGCGCACCGCGTCGGTGCCGTAGCGCTCGAGCACGTCGATCGGCGTCACGACGTTGCCCTTGGACTTCGACATCTTCTTGCGGTCGGGGTCGACGACGAACCCGGAGATGGTGGCGTGCGTCCAGGGCACCGCGTCGAACTCGAAGTGCGAGCGGACGACGGTGGAGAACAGCCAGGTCCGGATGATGTCGTGCGCCTGCGGCCGCTGGTCCATCGGGAAGACGTGCGCGAACAGCTCCGGGTCGGTGTCCCAGCGCGAGGCCACCTGCGGCGACAGCGACGACGTCGCCCAGGTGTCCATGACGTCGGGGTCGGCGACGAACCCGCCCGGGACGCCGCGCTGGGACTCCTCGAAGCCCGGCGGCACGTCGGACGACGGGTCGACCGGCAGCGTGGCCTCGTCGGCGAGGATGGGCGCGGAGTGGTCCGGCTCGCCGGAGGGGTCGAGCCGGTACCAGACCGGGAACGGGACGCCGAAGAACCGCTGGCGGCTGATCAGCCAGTCGCCGTTGAGGCCCTCCACCCAGTTCTCGTAGCGGTAGCGCATGTGCTCGGGCACCCACTGGATCTCCCGGCCGCGGGCGATCAGCGCGTCGCGCAGCTCGGGGGAGCGCCCGCCGTTGCGGATGTACCACTGCCGCGTGGTGACGATCTCGAGCGGCCGCTCGCCCTTCTCGTAGAACTTCACCGGGTGGGTGATGGTCGTCGGCTCGCCGTGCAGGTCGCCGGACTCGCGCAGCATCTCCACCATCCGCTGCTGCGCGCTGAACGACGTCTTCCCGGCCAGCTCGGCGTAGGGCTCCGCCGGCACGCCGGACGGCGCGTCGGGGACCAGCCGGCCGTCCCAGCCCACGATCGCGCGGGTGGGCAGCTGCAGCTCCCGCCACCAGGTGACGTCGTTGAGGTCGCCGAAGGTGCAGATCATCGCGATGCCCGAGCCCTTGTCCGGCTCGGCCAGGCGGTGCGCCACCACCGGGACCTCGACGCCGAACACCGGCGTCCGCACGGTCTGGCCGAACAGCGGCTGGTACCGCTCGTCGTCGGGGTGGGCGACCAGCGCGACGCACGCCGGCAGCAGCTCGGGCCGGGTGGTCTCGATGAACACCGGGCCGTCGGAGGAGTGGAACGAGATGCGGTGGTAGGCGCCGGGGCGCTCGCGGTCCTCGAGCTCGGCCTGCGCCACGGCGGTGCGGAAGGTGACGTCCCAGAGGGTCGGCGCCTCCTGCGCGTAGGCCTCCCCGCGGGCCAGGTTGTGCAGGAACATCCGCTGCGCGGTGGCGCGGGAGGTCTCCGAGATCGTCCGGTAGACGTCCGACCAGTCGACCGACAGCCCGACCCGGCGCCACAGCTGCTCGTAGTCGCGCTCGTCCTCCTCGGTCAGCCGCATGCACAGCTCGACGAAGGTGCGCCGGGACACCGGCACCTGCTCCTTGCCGGGCTTCGCGGGGGGCTCGAAGGACGGGTCGTAGGGCAGCGAGGGGTCGCAGCGGACGCCGTAGTAGTTCTGCACCCGCCGCTCGGTGGGCAGGCCGTTGTCGTCCCAGCCCAGCGGGTAGTAGACGTGCTTGCCGCGCATGCGCTGGTAGCGGGCGACGATGTCGGTGTGGGTGTAGCTGAACACGTGCCCCACGTGCAGTGACCCGCTGACGGTCGGCGGCGGGGTGTCGATCGAGTACACCTGCTCGCGCGGCGCGGCCAGCGCCGCCTCCCGGTCGAAGGCGTAGGTGTCCTGCTCGGCCCAGCGGGGGACCCAGGTGTCCTCGAGACCGTCCAGGGTGGGCTTGTCGGGTACCCCGGCCCCGGCTCCCGGGGGCGTGGTGACCGGGGTGCTGGTGTCGGCGGCCATGGCCTCCATCCTAGGAACCCGGCGGCTGGCATCCTGGGGAGGATGAGCAGCGACCTGACCCGCGTCGAGGCGGAGCTGCTGGCGCGCTGGCCGGAGACGAGGCTGGAGCCCTCGCTGGGCCGCATCGCCGCCCTGGTCGACCTGCTCGGCAGCCCGCACCGCGCCTACCCCGTCGTGCAGGTGGCCGGCACCAACGGCAAGACGACGACGGCGCGGATGGTCGACGAGCTGCTGCGCGGCTTCGGCCTGCGCGTGGGCCGCTTCACCAGCCCGCACCTGCAGTCGGTGCGCGAGCGGATCGTGCTCGACGGCGAGCCGGTCGGCGCCGAGCGGTTCGTCGAGACGTACGACGACATCGCGCCCTACGTGCAGATGGTCGACGCCGCCGGCGAGCACCCGATGAGCTTCTTCGAGGTCATGGTCGGCATGGCCTACGCCACCTTCGCCGAGGCGCCGGTCGACGTCGCCGTCATCGAGGTCGGCATGGGCGGCACCTGGGACGCCACCAACGTCGTCGACGCGCGGGTCGCCGTCGTCACCCCGGTGGCCCTGGACCACGCCGAGTACCTCGGCCCCGACGTCGCCACGATCGCGGGGGAGAAGGCCGGGATCATCAAGGCCGACGCGATCGCCGTCATCGCCCGCCAGGAGCCGACGGCGCTGGACGCGCTGGTCCGCCGGGCGGTCGAGGTCGAGGCCGTCGTCGCCCGCGAGGGCACCGAGTTCGGCGTGCTCGACCGCACGGTCGCCGTCGGGGGGCAGCAGCTGCGGCTGCAGGGCCTGGGCGGCGAGTACGACGACGTCTTCCTGCCGCTGTTCGGCGCGCACCAGGCGCAGAACGCCGCGACCGCGCTGGCCGCCGTCGAGGCGTTCCTCGGCGCCGGGGCGAGCACCGGCACGATCGACGTCGAGACGGTGCGGGCCGCCTTCGCCGCGGTGCGCTCGCCCGGCCGGCTCGAGCGGGTGCGCACCAGCCCCACCGTGCTGGTCGACGCCGCGCACAACCCGGCCGGCATGGCCGCCACCGTCGACGCGATCCGGGAGTCCTTCGACTTCACCCGGCTGGTCGGCGTGGTGGCCGCGGTACATGGCAAGGACGTGACCGGGATGCTCGCCGCGCTCGAGGAGGTCTGCGCCGAGCTGGTCGTCACCCAGAACAGCTCGCAGCGGGCGGTGCCGGCCGACGAGCTCGGCGCGCTGGCCGTCGACGTCTTCGGCGCCGACCGGGTCAGCGTCTCCCCGCGGCTGCCCGAGGCCCTCACGGAGGCGATCGAGCTGGCCGAGGCCGGTCCGGACGACGCGCTCGGCGGCTCGGGGGTGCTGGTCACCGGCAGCGTGATCACGGCGGGGGAGGCCCGCACCCTCCTCGGCGGGCGGACGGCGTGACCGCGCCGGACCCGGTCCGCGCGGCGCGGGCGCTGCGCGGGGCGGCGGCGGCGGTGCTGGTGCTCGAGGGCATCGCCGTGCTGTTCGTGCCCCGCGCGATCGCGCAGACCGCGGCCGGGCTGGGCGGCGTCCGGCTGACGATCCTGCTCGTGCTCGCCGCCGTCCTGCTGCTCGCCAGCGGCATCCAGCGCCGGCCGCGGGGGCTGGAGATCGCCACCGCGCTGCAGGTGCCGCTGCTGCTCACCGGCCTCATCGACTCCGCGATGTGGTTCGTCGGCGGCGTCTTCGTCCTCATCTGGCTCTACCTGCTGCAGGTGCGCAAGGACCTGCTCGGCTCGCCGTTCGCCGAGCCGGCCGCCCCGCCCGGGGACGGCTGAGGCGGTGGGCCTCGACCGTGCCGTGCTGTTCCGGCTGGCGACCAGCACCCGCTGGGAGAGCACCGTCCGCGCGCTGCCGGGCGGTGAGCGGCTCACCTGGTCGGCGGCCTCCCGCTACGTGGCCGGCCGCGGTCGCACCGAGGCCCTGACCGCCACGGGCAGGCTGCTCGCCGCCGGTCGAGGAGTGAGCGTCGACGTCTTCGGCGAGCAGGTCACCGACGTGGGGACCGCCGAGGCGGTCGTCGCGGAGTACCGGTCGCTCGCCGCGGCGCTGCCCCCGCCGCCGGCTGACGCCTGGCTCTCGGTCGACCTGAGCCACCTGGCGCTCGACGTGGACCCGGCCGGTACCGCCGGTCGCCTGGCCGCGGTGGCCGCCGCCCTGCCGCCGGGACGGCGTGTGCAGGTCGGTGCGGAGGACGCGCGTCGCACCGACACGGTGCTCGCTTGCGTCCTCGACGTCGCCGGCCGCGGCCTGGCCGAACGGCTGGGCGCCACCGTCCAGGCGAACCTGCTGCGCTCTCCCGGTGACGCCGACGCCCTCGCCGACGCCGGCGTGCACGTCCGCCTGGTCAAGGGCGCCTATGTCGAGCGGGCGGGCGTCCACCGCTACGGGGAGCCCACCGACGTCGCCTACCTCCGGCTGGGCGCCCGGCTCGCCGCGCGAGGGGCGTGCTGGTCGCTGGCCACTCACGACGGGCGGCTGCGCGAGGCGCTCCTGCTGCTCGCGGGAGGGGTGGTGACCGTCGAGCAGCTCCTCGGCGTCCGGCCCGAGGTCCTCGACGAACTGGCCGGCCGCGGCGTCCCGACGCGTGTCTACGTCCCCTACGGCCCCGACTGGTTCCGCTACTGGATGCGCCGGCTGGCCGAGTCTCGCGGGGCCTGAACCCCAGGCGCCCGAGCGGCCCGCGGGAGAGGCCGTGCGTCGGTCCGGGTCGACGCCGTCACGGGTGTCAACCCAAGTTGACGGAAGGCGTCCCGTAGGCTGCCGCCCCGTGACTGATCGCACCCTGGTCCTCGTCAAGCCCGACGGCGTCGCCCGCGGCCTGGTCGGCGAGGTCGTCTCGCGGCTGGAGGCCAAGGGCCTGCGCCTGGTCGCCGCCGAGCTGCGCACCCTGACCCGGGAGGTCGCCGAGGAGCACTACGGCGAGCACCGCGAGAAGCCGTTCTTCGGCTCGCTGGTCGAGTTCATCACCGGCGGCCCGCTGCTGGCACTCGTCGTCGAGGGGCCGCGCGCCGTGGAGGCCTTCCGCGCGCTGGCCGGCGCCACCGACCCGGTCACGGCCGCCCCCGGCACCATCCGCGGCGACTTCGCCCTCGAGGTGCAGTCCAACATCGTCCACGGCTCGGACTCCGCCGAGTCCGCCGCCCGCGAGATCGGCCTGTTCTTCCCCGGCCTCTCCTGACCGGGTCCCTCCTGAAACCGGCTGGACCTCGCCCCCGGGGCCGCCGGTAGCGTCGCGCGAGTGGGGGAGGTCGTCCGGGCGCGGGGCCTGGTCAAGCGGTTCGGCTCCGCTCCCGCCGTCGACGGAATCGACGTCGACATCGCGCCCGGGGAGGCCTTCGGCTTCCTCGGGCCCAACGGCGCCGGCAAGAGCACCACGATGCGGATGATCGGCGCGGTCTCCCCGCCGACGTCCGGCGAGCTGCGGGTCCTGGGCATGGACCCCGCCGTCGACGGGCCGGCCATCCGCGCCCGCCTCGGGGTGGTGCCGCAGACCGACAACCTCGACCTCGAGCTCACCGTCGCGGAGAACCTGCACGTCTACGGCCGCTACTTCGGCCTGCCCCGGGCCACGGTGCGGCAGCGGGCCGCCGAGCTGCTCGACTTCGTCCAGCTCTCCGACCGGGCCGGCGACCGGGTCGAGCCGCTGTCGGGCGGGATGAAGCGGCGGGTCACCATCGCCCGGGCGCTGGTCAACGACCCCGACGTCGTCCTGCTCGACGAGCCCACCACCGGCCTGGACCCGCAGGCCCGGCACGTGCTGTGGGAGCGGCTGTACCGGCTCAAGCAGCGCGGCGTCACCCTCGTGCTCACCACGCACTACATGGACGAGGCCGAGCAGCTGTGCGACCGGCTCGTCGTCATGGACCGCGGCCGGGTCGCCGCCGAGGGCTCGCCGGCCGAGCTGATCACCACCTGGTCCACCCGCGAGGTGTGCGAGCTGCGCTTCCCGCTCGCCGACGGCGTGCCCGGGCCCGACGCGCACGCCGGGGCGCTGGCGCCCCTGGTGGCCCGCGGGGCCGCCGAGCGGGTCGAGGTGCTCCCCGACCGGCTGCTGCTCTACACCGCCGACGGCGACGCCGCGCTGTCCGCGGCGCTCGCCGAGGGCGTCCGGCCGGTGTCCTCGCTGGTGCGGCGCAGCTCGCTGGAGGACGTCTTCCTGCGCCTCACCGGCCGGACCCTGGTCGACTGACGTGCCCGGTCCCGCCGCCTGGTCGCTGTTCCTGCAGCGGCTGACCGCCCACCGGCACCACTGGCGCAGCGCCGCGGTCGGCAGCGTGCTCGAGCCGGTGCTCTTCCTCGCCGCCATGGGCCTGACGCTGGGCACGCTGGTCGACCGGGGACCGGGGCTGCCCGGCGGCGTCGGCTACCTCGCCTTCCTCGCGCCGGGCCTGCTGGTGGCCGCGGCGATGCAGACGGCCACCGGCGAGTCGAGCTACCCGGTGCTCGGGGCCATCAAGTGGGACCGCACCTACGACGCGGTGCTGGCCACACCCGCCCGCCCCGCGGACCTGGTGGCCGGCCACCTGCTCTACGTCGCCTTCCGGGTGACGACGTCGGCCGCGGCGTTCCTCGCCGTGCTGCTGGCCTTGGGCGCCGCGCGGAGCCCGCTGGTCGTGCTGACCGTGCCGGTCGCCCTGCTGACCGGGCTGGCCTTCGCCGCGCCGGTCACCGCCATGGCCGCCCGGCTGGAGGAGGACGCCGCCTTCGCCGCCCTCCAGCGGTTCCTGCTCGTGCCCATGTTCCTGTTCAGCGGCACGTTCTTCCCGGTGACGCAGCTCCCGGCCCTGCTCGAGGGGGTCGCCCACGCGACGCCGCTGTGGCACGGCGTCGCCCTGGCCCGCGACCTGGCGCTGGGCACGGCCGGGGCCGGCGCGGCGCTGCTGCACGTCGGCTACCTGGCGCTGTGGACCGTCGCCGGCACGCTGCTGGCCAAGCGCGCGCTGGCCCGGCGGCTGGTCCGGTGAGCGTCCTCCCGTCAGGGGCGCGGTCGAGGGCGGCGCGGTCGCCGTCCCTGCTGCTGGGCGTCGTGCCGCTGTACCCGCTCTCGCCGCGGCGGGCCGGCACGCTGGTGCACCGCAACCTGCTGGTGGCCCGCCGCAGCTGGGTGGTGTTCGCCTCTGGCTTCTTCGAGCCGTTCTTCTACCTGCTGTCCATCGGCGTCGGCATCGGCGGCCTGGTGGGCGACGTCGTCACCGACGGCGGCACCGCGCTGAGCTACCGCCAGTTCGTGGCGCCGGCGCTGATGGCCTCGGCGGCGATGAACGGCGCGGTCTACGACGCCGTCTTCAACCTGTACTTCAAGCTGCGCTACGCCAAGCTCTACGACGCCGTGCTGGCCACCCCGGTCTCGGCCGCCGACGCGGCGGTGGGGGAGACGGTGTGGGCGCTGCTGCGCGGGGCGGTCTACTCCGCGGCGTTCCTGCTGGTCATGCTCGTGCTGGGGCTGGTCGGCTCGTGGTGGGCGGTGCTCGCGCTGCCGGCCGCCGTCCTCATCGGGTTCGCCTTCGCCGCGGTGGGCCTGGCTGCGACCACCTTCCTGCGCGGCTGGCAGGACTTCGAGTTCGTGCAGCTCGCCGTCCTGCCGCTGTTCCTGTTCTCCACGACCTTCTACCCGCTGTCGACCTACCCGCGGCCGCTGCAGGTGGTGGTGGAGTGGACGCCGCTCTACCACGGCATCGAGCTGGTCCGGGGCCTGGTGACCGGCGCCGTCGGCCGGCCCCTGCTGGTGTCGGTGGCCTACCTGCTGGTCATGGGCCTGGCCGGCCTCGCGCTGGGTGCCCGGCGGCTGGAGCGCCTGCTGCTCCGGTGACGGACCTCTGGGAGCTCCTTCATCAGGCGACCGCGGCGGGCAGGGGCCGGCCGCCGCGCAGCAGCTCCTCGACGGTGGCGGCCGGCACCGGGGAGCCGAACAGGTGGCCCTGCGCGGCGTCGCAGCCGAGTGTGCGCAGCGCGGCCAGCTGCCCGGGCTCCTCGACGCCCTCGGCGACGACCTGCAGCCCGAGGCTGGCGCCGAGGGCGATGACCACGTCGGCCAGGGAGCCGGCCGCCGCGCCGGCGGCCAGCAGCGCCACCGCCGACGCGTCGATCTTCAGCCGGTCCAGCGGCAGGTCCTGCAGCCGGGACAGCGACGAGGACCCGGTGCCGAAGTCGTCGATGGCGACGTGCACGCCGAGCGCCCGGACGTCGCGGATGCCGGTGGCGGCGTCGGGCCCGGCGGCCACGGCCTCGGGCACCTCGATCTCCAGCCGGGCGGGGTCGACGCCGGCGTCCCGGGTGGCGGCGGCGAGGGTGACGGCGAGGTCGCCGGTGGTCAGCCGGCGGGCCGAGACGTTGACCGCCATGCGCAGCGCGGGCAGGCCGGCGTCGTCCCAGGCGCGCAGCTGCCCGCAGGCCTGGGCGATCACCCAGTCGTCGATGGCGTCGATGACGCCGGTGGCCTCCGCGACCGGGATGAAGCCGGCCGGCTCGACCAGCCCGCGGCTGGCCGACTGCCACCGCGCCAGCGCCTCGACGCCGGTCACCGTCCCCGAGTGCAGGTCGACCTGCGGCTGGTAGAGGACCCGCAGCTCCCCGTTGCCGACGGCGGCCCGCAGGTCGCGCACCAGCTCGTCCTGCGCGGCGGCCTCCTCGCGCATGCCCCGCTCGTACACCCGCACCCGGTTCTTGCCGCCGGACTTGGCCACGTACATCGCCAGGTCGGCGTCGCGCAGGAGGGCGTCCATGGCGCGGGGGTCGGCGGGGTCGGTGAACGCGACCCCCACGCTGCCGCTGACGGTGAAGTGCGCGTCGCCGAAGGAGATCGGCTCCTGCAGCGTGCGCAGCAGCCGCTCGGCGACGGTGACCACGTCGCGGCGGCCCTCGACGTCCTGCATGAGCAGGACGAACTCGTCGCCGCCCAGCCGGGCCACGGTGTCGGCCGGGCGCACGCAGGACTCCAGCCGCCGCGCGACCGCGGTGAGCACGGCGTCGCCGGCCTCGTGCCCGCACATGTCGTTGACGGCCTTGAAGTCGTCGAGGTCGAGCAGCAGGACGGCGTGCCGGCGGACCCGGCGGTCGGCGAGGGCGTGCTCGAGCCGGTCCTGCATGAGCGCCCGGTTGGCCAGCCCGGTGAGCGGGTCGTGCAGGGCCATCCGGGCCAGCTCGCGGGCCTGCTCCTCGAGCTGGCGGGCCGTCGCGCGGGCTTCGGCCTCGGCGCGCTTGCGCCCGGTGATGTCGCGGGCGATCCCGGCCACCTCGGTGACGGTGCCGTCCTCGGCGCAGATGGCGGAGAAGGTGACCAGGGCGTCGAACTCCGTGCCGTCGCGCCGCCGCTGCCGCCGCTCCACCGAGCTGCCGCTGCCGGCCAGGGCGGTCAGGTCGGCGGCGGACTCGTCGCCGGCCCGCAGCACGGACACGTGCCGGCCGATGACGTCGTCGGCCGGCCAGCCGTAGAGCCGTGTGGCGCCGGGGTTCCAGCTGGTGATCCGCCCGTCGGGGGTGACGGTGGCGACGGCGTCGTCGGTGGACTGGACGACGGCGGCCAGCCGGGCCAGCTCGTCGCGCTGTGCGCGCAGCTCACAGGTGCGCTCGGCGACCAGCTGCTCGATCCGCTCCCGCCGGTCGTCGAACCGGCGCCAGGCCACGAGGCAGGCCCAGCTCTCCAGCAGCACGAACGCCGCGTGCAGGGAGGCCATGGGCAGCGGCGCCACGTCGTGGGCGAACACCGCGTGCGGGACCAGGGTGCCGAGCACGAAGTGGTGAACGCCCACGAAGCCGACGGCGAGCAGGAACGGCGCCCGCGCGGCGTACAGGGCGGCCAGCGGGAGCAGGGCGAAGAAGAGGAAGTGCGCCTCGGTCGCCCCGCCGGACAGCTGCACGCCGAGCGCCGCGGCGGTCATGAGCCCGAGCGCGGCGGCCGCGGCCCGGGTGCTGCGGCGCAGGAGCGTCGTCCCCGCGAGCAGGGTCAGCCCCAGCAGAGGGGCGGTGCACAGGGCCGCCGTCAGCGGTCCGGAGCCGCGCAGCAGCGCGTAGACGGGGACGGCCACCACCAGCACGGTCAGTGCGCGCAGGACGACGCCGTGGTGGGCCGCCCACTGCTCGGGGGGCATCGCCCGGCCCCGGGGCAGGGGCAGTGCCTCCCGGCCCCGGGGCAGCGCCGCCCGGCCGCGGGGCAGCGCCGCCCGGCCGCGAGGCAGCGCCGCCCGGCCGCGGGACAGTGCCGCCCGGCCGCGGGACAGTGCCGCCCGGCCGCGGGACAGGGAAAGCGGGAGTGGGCCTCGGGGTCGGGAGCCGGCGGCGCCCGCGTCCCCCCGGAGCGCGGCGTCGCCCGGAGGGATGACGCCCTCCGGCACGGTCCTGGTCGAGGCGCGCTCGGGCATGCTCCCCCTGAGACGGTCCTGCTGGTGACCGTCAGTGTACGGGCGCGCACGCACAGGTGCTGGTTGGCGCGAGGGTCCGGAACCCGGCGTGGCGTCTACCCTGGACCGGTCATGTGTGGACAGAGCCTCTATCCCCGTCTCGAGCCGCTGCTGGCCCAGGTGCAGAAGCCGATCCAGTACGTCGGCGGCGAGCTGAACGCGCAGGTCAAGGCGTGGGACGACGTCGCCGTGCACTGGGCGCTCATGTACCCCGACGCCTACGAGGTGGGGCTGCCCAACCAGGGCCTGATGATCCTGTACGAGGTGCTCAACGAGCGCCCCGACACCCTCGCCGAGCGCACCTACGCCGTCTGGCCCGACCTCGCCGCCCTCATGCGCGAGCACGGCGTCGGCCAGTTCACCGTCGACGCCCACCGCGCCGTCGGCGACTTCGACCTGCTCGGCGTCAGCTTCGCCACCGAGCTCGGCTACACCAACCTGCTCGAGGCGCTCGACCTCGCCGGCGTCCCGCTGCACGCGGCCGACCGCGACGAATCGCACCCGGTCGTGGTGGCCGGCGGGCACGCGGCGTTCAACCCCGAGCCGGTGGCCGACTTCGTCGACTGCGCCGTCCTCGGCGACGGCGAGCAGGTCGTCGGCGACATCACCGACGTCGTCGCGGCGTGGAAGGGGCAGGGCCGCCCCGGTGGCCGGCTCGAGCTGCTGGCCCGCCTGGCGCGGGTGGACGGCGTGTACGTGCCGCGCTTCTACGCCGTCTCCTACGGCCCGGACGGCGGCATCGCGGCCGTGACCCGCACCCGGGACGACGTCCCCGCGCGGGTCGGCAAGCGCACCGTCATGGACCTCGACGAGTGGCCCTACCCGAAGACGCCGCTGGTGCCGCTCGCCGAGAGCGTGCACGAGCGGATGAGCGTGGAGATCTTCCGCGGCTGCACCCGCGGGTGCCGCTTCTGCCAGGCCGGCATGATCACCCGGCCGGTGCGGGAGCGGACGATCACCGGCATCGGCTCGATGGTCGACCAGGGGCTGCGCGCCACCGGCTACGAGGAGGTCGGACTGCTGTCGCTGTCCTCGGCCGACCACTCCGAGATCGGCCAGGTCGCCAAGGAGCTCGCCGACCGCTACGAGGGCACCAACACCGGGCTGTCGCTGCCGAGCACCCGGGTGGACGCCTTCAACGTCACCCTCGCCAACGAGCTGTCCCGCAACGGGCGCCGGTCGGGGCTGACCTTCGCCCCGGAGGGCGGCAGTGAGCGGATCCGCCGTGTGATCAACAAGACCGTGTCCAAGGAGGACCTGGTCCGCACGGTCACGACGGCCTACGCCAACGGCTGGCAGCAGGTGAAGCTCTACTTCATGTGCGGGCTCCCGACCGAGACCGACGAGGACGTGCTGGAGATCGCCGACCTCGCCGTCGAGGTCATCCGCGCCGGCCGGGAGGCCAGCGGCCGCAAGGACATCCGCTGCACCGTCTCGATCGGCGGGTTCGTGCCCAAGCCGCACACGCCGTTCCAGTGGGCCGGGCAGGCGAGCGCCGAGACCATCGACCACCGGTTGAGGGTGCTGCGGCAGGCCGTCAACGCCGACCGGCGGATCGGCCGCTCGATCGGGCTGCGGTACCACGACGGCAAGCCCGGCGTGATCGAGGGGCTGCTGTCCCGCGGCGACCGCCGGGTCGGCCGGGTGATCGAGCGGGTCTGGCGCGAGGGCGGCCGGTTCGACGGCTGGAGCGAGCACTTCTCCTACGAGCGCTGGACGCAGGCGGCCGCCGAGGAGCTCGCCCCGTTCGGGGTGGACCTCGACTGGTTCACCACCCGCGAGCGCACCCAGGACGAGGTCCTGCCCTGGGACCACCTGGACTCCGGGCTGGACAAGGAGTGGCTCTGGGACGACTGGCAGGACGCGCTCTCCGAGGAGGAGGTCGCCGACTGCCGGTGGACCCCCTGCTACGACTGCGGCGTCTGCCCGACCAACGGCACCGAGATCCAGATCGGCCCCACCGGGCGCAGCCTGCTGCCGCTCACCGTCGTCGGTCGCTAGTGGCCCGCCAACCCGAGGGGCCGCCCCCGCCGCCCACCGTGCAGAGGCTGCGGCTGCGCTACGCCAAGCGCGGCCCGCTGCGCTTCGCCTCGCACCGCGACCTCGCACGGACGCTGGAGCGGGCGCTGCGCCGCGCGCAGGTGCCGATGGCGTTCTCCGCCGGGTTCAGCCCGCACCCGAAGATCAGCTACGTCGGCGCAGCTCCGACCGGGGCGGCCAGCGAGGCCGAGTACGTCGAGATCGGCCTGGCGCAGCGGCGGGACCCCGAGCAGGTGCGGGCCGCCCTGGACGCCTCGCTGCCCGCCGGCGTCGACGTCCTCGAGTGCGTGGAGGCCGCCGAGGGCGGCGGCTCGCTGGCCGACCGGATCGACGCCGCGCAGTGGCGGATCGAGCTGCCCGGTGTCGAGCCGGCCGAGCTCGCCGCGGCGCTCGAGGACCTCCTCGCCCGCGAGGAGGTCCTCGTCGCCAAGCGCACCAAGAACGGCCTGCGCGACGTCGATGCCCGCGGCCCGGTGGCCTCCGCGTCCGCGGGCGGGGAGGCAGGTTGTGCCATACTGCACGTGGTCGTCCGGCAGGTGACGCCCGCCGTTCGACCCGACGACGTGGTGGCCGCTCTCGCTGCCGTCGCCGACCTGCGCCCGCCGTCGCCCCCACGGGCCGTGCGTGAGGCGCAGGGCCGGCTCGACGGCAGCGGGACCGTGGCCGATCCGCTCGGTCCCGACCGAGCGGCGAGCGCCCGCTGCCAGAGGGCGCACGCCGCGGTCTGACCGGCGAGCCCGGGCGCCCCTGCGCCGTCGAGCGGCACGGCTGCCAGACGTGACGCGCCCGACCGGCACGACCCGAGACCACTGCACCACCTGTAGACCACTGCACCACCTGAGGACCACTGCACCACCGCACCACCTGCAGTCCGGCCCCGGCCGCGGCGACCGCCGCCCGGGACCGACCCGAAGACTTCGCAGGCCGGGCTCACCGCCGCACCCCGTGCGGTCGCCCGGCCCGCCCAACCCGTGCTCCTGCGCGGCCGCCCGTCCTCCCGGACCGGCGCCCGGGAGCACCACACAGGAGGCGAGCCCTCGTGGCCGACCAGGACAGCGACACCACCGCGGACGAGACCGCGACCGACGACACGACCGGGACGGGCACCGCCAGCGGCACCCCGGTCCCCGCTCCGGCGGAGGACACCGCCGGCCCCGACACAGAGGAGCCCGGCACCGAGGGCCCCGGCACCGAGGGCCCCGGCACCGCGGACCCCGGCACCGCGGACCCCGGCACCCTCGTGGCCGACACCCCGCCGGCCGAGGCCGCCGAGGCCGCCGCCGTGGACGAGGCGCCGGTCGTCGAGGCGCCGGTCGTCGAGGCGCCGGTCGTCGAGGCGCCCGTCGTCGAGGCGCCCGTCGCCGCGGCGGTCGAGGCCGCGGCGGTCGAGGCCGAGCCCGAGGACGAGCCGGTCATCTCGCCCTTCGGCGCCCAGTTCAGCTCCCCGGAGCCCACCGCCGTCATCGCCCGCCCCCGGCGGCGCGCCACCCGGCCGGCCGGCGCGGCCGATCCCGGCTTGTCCGTGCCGCCCCCGCCGCCGGTCGCCCCCGCGATCCCGGCGTTCGTCAGCTTCGTGGCTCCCGCCGAGCCCGAGGTGCCGCCGGCGCCCCGCCGCCGCAGCCGCCGGCCGCTGCCGGAGTCCCCGGACGTGGACGACGCCGCTGCCCCGGTCGAGGAGGCCGAGGAGACCCCCGCGCCGCGCTCGCGCCGGAGCCGGTCGCGCCGCCGCGGTGCGGACGACGACGCCGCGACCCCGGCCGCCGACGAGCGGGACACCGCGGCGGTCGCCGACGCCGACGCCGAGGACGCCGGCGACGACGTCGACCGTGACGACACCGACCGTGACGACGTCGACCGTGACGACACCGACCGTGACGACACCGACCGCGAGGACGGCGCCGCGGGCAGCCGCCGCCGTCGCCGGGGCCGCCGGGGCCGTGGCCGCGGGCGCAACGGCGAGGACGCCGCCGAGGACGCCGAGACCGAGGACGACGACGAGCGGGCCGACGCGCAGGCCGACGAGGACGCCCCGGACGAGGACGCCGAGGACGAGGACACCGACGCCGACGAGACGGCCGAGGGCGAGGAGGCCGAGGGCGGCTCGAGCACCCGCCGGCGCCGACGCCGTCGCCGCCGCGGCGGGGAGTCCGGTGCCGAGGCCGCGACCGACGACGACGACCGTCCCGAGCGGGCCGGCCGGACCGGCCGCACCACCAGCGACGACGACGTCCGCGGCGTCACCGGGTCCACCCGGCTGGAGGCCAAGCGCCAGCGCCGCCGCGAGGGCCGCGACACCGGCCGCCGCCGGGCGCCGATCCTCACCGAGGCGGAGTTCCTCGCCCGCCGGGAGGCCGTCGAGCGCCGCATGGTCATCCGGCAGCGCGGCGAGCGCACCCAGATCGCCGTCCTGGAGGACGGCGTCCTCGTCGAGCACTACGTCACCCAGGCCCAGGCGACGTCGTTCGCCGGCAACGTCTACCTCGGCCGCGTGCAGAACGTGCTGCCCAGCATGGAGGCGGCGTTCGTCGACATCGGCAAGGGCCGCAACGCCGTCCTCTACGCCGGCGAGGTCAACTGGGACGCCGCGGGCCTCTCGGGCAAGCAGCGCTCGATCGAGCAGGCGCTCAAGTCCGGCGACAAGGTGCTCGTGCAGGTCACCAAGGACCCGATCGGCCACAAGGGCGCCCGGCTGACCCAGCAGGTGAACCTGCCCGGCCGCTTCCTGGTCTACGTGCCCGGCGGCTCGATGACCGGCATCAGCCGCAAGCTGCCCGACACCGAGCGGCAGCGGCTCAAGGACATCCTGAAGAAGATCGTCCCCGAGGACGCCGGCGTGATCATCCGGACCGCCGCGGAGGGCGCCTCGGAGGAGGAGCTCACCCGCGACGTGGCCCGGCTGCAGGCGCAGTGGGAGGTCATCTCGACCAAGGCGTCCTCGTCGAACAACGCGCCGACGCTCCTCTACGGCGAGCCCGACCTGGCCATCCGCGTGATCCGTGACGTCTTCAACGAGGACTTCGGCGAGCTCGTCGTGCAGGGTGACGACGCCTGGGACACCGTCGAGGCCTACGTCGCGCACGTGTCGCCGGAGCTGTCCGGGCGGCTGACCCGGCACACCGGCGAGGGCGACGTCTTCCGCGACCTGCGCGTCGACGAGCAGCTGGCCAAGGCGCTCGACCGCAAGGTGTGGCTGCCCTCGGGCGGCTCCCTGGTCATCGACCGCACCGAGGCGATGACCGTGGTCGACGTCAACACCGGCAAGTTCACCGGCTCCGGCGGCAACCTCGAGCAGACCGTCACACGCAACAACATGGAGGCGGCCGAGGAGATCGTCCGTCAGCTCCGGCTGCGCGACATCGGCGGCATCATCGTCATCGACTTCATCGACATGGTGCTGGAGAGCAACCGCGACCTGGTGCTGCGGCGGCTCACCGAGTGCCTGGGCCGCGACCGCACCAAGCACCAGGTCGCCGAGGTCACCTCCCTGGGCCTGGTGCAGATGACCCGCAAGCGCGTCGGCCAGGGCCTGCTCGAGGTGTTCTCCGAGCCGTGCGAGCACTGCCGCGGCCGAGGCGTGGTCGTGCACACCGAGCCGGTCGACGAGCGCCGCCGCGGCGGCAACGGCACCGGCGGCTCCGGTAACGCGGGCGGATCGGGCGGCAACGGCGGCCGGCGCGACCAGAACCGCAAGGAGGCCGAGCGCCGGGAGTCCGTGGCCGAGGTGGCCGCGCCCTCCGGTGGGGACGCCGCAGCCGACGGCAGCGGGACCGACGCGGCCGAGGGCGAGGGCCAGCGCTCGGGCGGCCGCCGCCGCGGGCGCCGCAACCGCGGCCAGTCCGGTGAGGAGCGCGCCGCCGAGGACGCCGCCGTGCTCGCCACCGCGTCGGGCGCCGTCGAGGACACGGACGTCGAGGACGTGGACGTCGAGGACGTGGACGTCGAGGACGTGGACGTCGCGGACGCTGCCGTCGCGGACGTCGACGACGTGTTCGTCGAGGTGACCGCCCAGCTGGGTGCCGAGGTGCCCGGTGCCGAGGTGACCGAGCCGCAGGCCGCGGAGCCGCAGGCCGCGGAGCCGCAGGCCGCGGAGCCGCAGGCCGCGGAGCCGGGTGGCCCCGTGCCGGCCACCGCGGGGCCGGAGCCGGTGGCGGCCGGACCCGAGCCGGTGATCGAGGAGCCCACGGCGGCCCAGCTCGTGGCCGACCCGGTCGTGCCCGAGCCCGTGGCCGACCCGGTCGTGCCCGAGCCCGTGGCCACCGTGGTCCCCGCGACCGAGCCGGCCGCCGAGCCGCCCGTCCAGCCGGCGTCCCACACGGACCAGGACGACGCGGACGAGGACGTCCCCGCGGGTGCCGGCCCCGACGACCCGGCTCCCTCGGCCGACCCGCAGGCACCCGGCGCCGTCTCCGGTGACGGTGCGGCGGGGACCGTCGGCGGGCGCCCGCGCCGCCGTCGCGCCGCCAGCCGCCCGGCGGGTCCGCCCGCGTCGTGAGGAAGGACCCCCCTGCCCCCCGCCACTCGCGAGCTCGCATCGGGACCCTGCAGGGGGGCCGCCGAGCAGCCGGGGCCGCGTTCGACCCGGTCCCGGCCGCTCGGGTACGCTGGTCGGGTTGCACCGCCCCGGTTCGGGCCCTGCCCGGGGCCGGGGAGGCGGTGCGGCCCGTCCAGCACCCGGTGCCCGCGCCGGGGTGCGTGCCGGACGCAGCGCGGGGCAGACAGCAGCGATCGAGGAGTCAGTGGTGTACGCAGTCGTCAAGGCCGGTGGCCGCCAGCACAAGGTGGCCGTGGGCGACCGGTTCACGGTCAACCGTCTCGCCGGTGAGGCGGGCGACACCGTCACCCTCCCGGCCCTGCTCCTGGTCGACGGCGAGACCGTGACCAGCGACGCGCAGGCGCTCGCGGGCGTGACCGTGACCGGCGAGATCGTCGGCCACGCCAAGGGCCCGAAGATCCGCATCCACAAGTTCAAGAACAAGACGGGCTACCACAAGCGGCAGGGGCACCGTCAGCCGCTGACCGACGTGGTCGTCCGCGACATCACGAAGGGCTGACGACGACATGGCACACAAGAAGGGCGCCTCGTCCTCCCGCAACGGCCGCGACTCGAACGCCCAGCGCCTCGGCGTGAAGCGCTTCGGCGGCCAGGTCGTCAAGGCCGGCGAGATCATCGTCCGCCAGCGCGGCACCCACTTCCACCCGGGTCTGGGTGTCGGCCGCGGCAACGACGACACGCTGTTCGCCCTGGCGCCCGGTGCGGTCACCTTCGGCACCCGCCGTGGCCGCAAGACCGTTTCCATCACCGCCGTCGAGGTCTGACGAAGGACCACCTCGCCCCCCGCCACTCGCGAGCTCGCGTCGGGACCCTGCGAGGGGGCCGTTCCAGTACGTCGCCAGTCACGAGCGCACGGGCCGGCCGGCCCGTGCGCTCGTCGGCGTTGAGCAGGCAGTGAGCAGGTAGAGCAGAGATGGCCGCGTTCGTCGACCGCGTCGTCGTGCACGTCGCCGCGGGCAACGGCGGTCACGGCGTGTCGTCCGTGCACCGCGAGAAGTACAAGCCCCTCGGCGGCCCCGACGGCGGCAACGGCGGGGACGGCGGCGACGTCGTCCTCGAGGTGGACCCCAGCGTCCACACCCTCCTGGACTTCCACCACCACCCGCACCAGAAGGCCGGCAACGGCCGCCCGGGCGCCGGCAGCAACCGGCACGGCGCCCGCGGCGAGGAGCGCGTCCTGCGCGTGCCCGCGGGCACGGTGGTGAGCACCCCCGACGGCCGGGTCATCGCCGACCTCGTCGGCGCGGGCACCCGCGTGGTGCTGGCCTCCGGCGGCAAGGGCGGCCTGGGCAACGCCGCGCTGGCCAACCCCCGCCGCAAGGCGCCCGGCTTCGCGCTGCTCGGCGAGCCCGGCGAGGCCTTCGACGCGGTGCTGGAGCTCAAGAGCGTCGCCGACGTCGGCCTGGTCGGCTTCCCCTCGGCCGGCAAGTCCTCGCTCATCGCGGCCATGTCGGCGGCCCGGCCCAAGATCGCCGACTACCCGTTCACCACGCTGGTGCCCAACCTCGGCGTGGTCCAGGCCGGCGACGTCGTCTTCACCATGGCCGACGTCCCCGGGTTGATCCCCGGCGCCTCGGCCGGCAAGGGGCTGGGGCTGCAGTTCCTCCGCCACGTCGAGCGCTGCGCGGTGCTGGTGCACGTCGTCGACATGGCCACGCTCGAGCCCGGCCGCGACCCCGAGACCGACATCGACGCCCTCACGCACGAGCTGGCCCGGTACTCCGAGAGCGCGGCCGGCGGCGAGGAGCTGGACCTGGTCGGCCGGCTGCGCTTCGCCGTCCTCAACAAGATCGACGTCCCGGACGGCCGGGAGCTGGTCGACCTCGTGCGGCCGGCGCTGGAGGACCGCGGGCTGCAGGTGTTCCCGGTCAGCGCCGCGACGGGGGAGGGCCTGGCCGCGCTCGGGTACGCGCTGGCGGCCGCCGTCGCCGAGTACCGCGCGTCGCTGCCGTCGCCGGAGGCCGCCCGCGTCACCCTCACGCCCCGCGCGGTCGACGACTCCGGGTTCACGGTCGCCCGGGACCCCGAGGACGAGGGGACCTTCGTCGTCCGCGGGGTCAAGCCCGAGCGCTGGGTGCGGCAGACCGACTTCACCAACGACGAGGCCGTCGGCTACCTCGCCGACCGGCTCAACCGCCTCGGCGTCGAGGAGGAGCTGCTCCGGCAGGACGCGCAGGAGGGCGACACCGTCGTCATCGGCGACGTCGCGTTCGACTTCCAGCCCACCCTGCCCGCCGGCACCCCGGTCGCCGAGGAGACCGCCGGCCTCGGCGGCCGCGGCACCGACAGCCGCATCGACGCCCCGCACCGGGTGCGCGCCGCCGAGCGGCTGGCGGCCAAGAAGGCCCGCCGGGTGCCCTACGAGCTCACCGAGACCTGGACCGACGACGACCTGACCGACGAGGAGCTGCCTGCGGGGGACGACGCGTGAGCGCCCGCGCCGAGGTCGCCGGCGCCGGCCGGGTGGTGGTCAAGGTCGGCTCCTCGTCGCTGACCACGCTGCCCGGCGGTCTCGACGCCGCCCGGCTGACCGCGCTGGTCGACGTGCTGGCCGCGGTGCGCGCCCAGGGCCGCGAGGTGGTGCTGGTGTCCTCCGGTGCGATCGCCGCGGGCCTGGCCCCGCTCGGCGTCGAGGGCCGGCCGCGGGATCTCGCGACCGCGCAGGCCGCGGCCAGCGTCGGCCAGCTGCGGCTGGTGCAGACCTACGCCGACGCCTTCGACCGGCACGGCATCACCGTGGGCCAGGTGCTCCTGACCGCCGACGACCTCACCCGCCGCAGCCACTACCGCAACGCCCGCCAGACGCTGCAGCGGCTGCTCACCCTCGGCGCGCTGCCGATCGTCAACGAGAACGACACGGTCGCCACCGAGGAGATCCGCTTCGGCGACAACGACCGGCTCGCCGCGCTGGTCGCCCACGTCGCCCGGGCCGACGCGCTGCTGCTGCTCTCCGACGTCGACGGCGTCTACGACGGCGACCCGCGCCGGGGGCCCGCCCGGATGCTGGACACTGTGCGCGACCCCGCCGACCTCGGCGAGATCAGCCTGGGCACCGCCCGGCGCAACGGCGTGGGCACCGGCGGCATGGCCACCAAGGTCGAGGCCGCGCTGATCGCGGCGCACGCCGGCGTCCCCGTCGTCGTCACCTCCACCGCGCAGGCGGCCGCCGCGCTGGCCGGCGAGACGGTGGGCACCTGCTTCGCCGTCATGGGCCCCCGGCCGCGCACCCGGCAGTTCTGGCTGCGCTTCGCCACCCGCCCCCGCGGCCGGCTGGTGCTCGACGACGGCGCCGTCCGGGCGCTGCGCGAGCGCGGGGCCTCCCTGCTGGCCGCCGGGATCACCGGGGTGGCGGGGGAGTTCCTCGCCGACGACCCGGTGGAGCTGGTCGGGCCCGACGGGGTCGTGGTGGCCCGCGGTCTGGTCGCCTACGACGCCCGGGAGCTGCCGCCCCTGCTCGGCCGCCGGACCGGCGAGCTGGACCCGGAGTACCAGCGGGAGATCGTGCACCGCGACGAGATGGTGCTGGTGAGGCGCCCGTCCCTGGGCTGAGAGACTGCACGGCGTGACGATCCGCCCCATCCGCGAACTCGGAGACCCGGTCCTGCGCACCCCCGCCGACGCGGTGCGCGCCTTCGACCGGGAGCTGGCCGCCCTCGTGCGCGACCTGGTGGAGACCGTCGACCACCCCGGCCGGGCCGGCCTGGCCGCGCCGCAGATCGGCGTCGGCGCGCGGGTGTTCTCCTACAACGTCGACGGCGTCATCGGGCACGTGGTCAACCCGACGCTCACCGCGCTGTCCGAGGAGACCCAGGACGGCGACGAGGGCTGCCTGTCGGTGCCCGGGCTGTGGGCGCCCACCGTGCGGGCGATGCACGCCGTCGTCGAGGGGTTCGACGTCCACGGGGAGCCGATCCGGGTCGAGGGCAGCGGGCTCATGGCGCGCTGCCTGCAGCACGAGGTCGACCACCTCGACGGCAAGGTCTTCCTCGACCGGCTCACCGGCGAGGCCCGCAAGACCGCCCTGCGCGCGCTGCGCGACCGCTGCTGAAGGACCTCGTCCTGCTCATCCCTCGCGAGCTCGGGCGAGCCTCCGGACGAGGCCTTACGGTCGCTGCCGTGACCGACCTCGCCACCCGCGCCCGCACCCTCCTCGGCCTGCACACCGCCCCGGAGATCCTCGTCCTGACCAACGTCTGGGACGTCGTCTCCGCCCAGGTGGTCGCCGCCACCGACGGCGTCCGCGCCCTGGCCACCGCCAGCCACGGCATCGCCTCGACCTTCGGCTACGAGGACGGCGAGAACATCCCGCTCGACCTGCACCTGGACATGGTCGGCCGGATCGCCGCCGCCGTGGACCTGCCGGTGAGCATGGACATGGAGGCCGGCTACGGCGACGCCGGCGAGACCGCCCGGCGGGCCATCGAGCAGGGCGTCGTCGGCGGCAACCTCGAGGACCAGATGAAGCCGCTGGACGAGGCCGTCGCCGCGGTGGAGGCCGTGCTGCGCGCCGGCCGCGACGCCGGCGTCGACTTCGTGCTCAACGCGCGCACCGACGCCTTCGTCCGCGCCGGTGACGCCGACCGCGGCGAGGTGCTCGCCGAGGCGGTCCGCCGCGGGCAGGCCTACCTGGAGGCCGGGGCGCCGGTCGTGTTCGTGCCCGGCGTGGTGGCCCGCGAGGAGGTCGAGGCGCTGGTCGAGGGCCTCGGCCGCGGCAGGCTGACGCTGATCAGCGTCCCCGGCGCCTCGCTGCCCGCACGGGAGATGCAGGAGCTCGGCGTCGCCCGGGTGTCCACCGGCCCGTTCACCCAGCGGGTCGCGCTCACCGCGCTGCAGGACGCCGTCGTCGAGATGGTCGGCGGCGGCACCCTGCCGGCCGGCACCCGCGCCTTGAACTGACGAAGGCCCCCCTCGCCCCCCGCTCCTCGCGGGCTCGGAGCGGGACCCTGCGAGGGGGCCGTTCCAGCACGTCCCTACACGGCGACGCCGGCCCGCGGGAGCACCAGGCCGCGGACCTCGAACTCGGTGACCACCGACGCCGGCGCCTGCCCGCCCAGGACCTCCGCGACCACCGGCCCGACGACCTCCCGGGTCCCGCGCTCGAACTGCTCGCGCGACTCCCACACCTCGGTCACCTGGACCCCCTCGGCGGTCTGCCGGGCCAGGTGCAGCAACAGGCCGTCGACGTCCGTCCCGGTCCGCCGGAGCAGCGCCGCGTGCACGGCGTCGTAGGTCTCCACCGGTGCGGCCACGTCGAACACCACGCCCAGGGTCATGTCGTCCTCCTCGATCCCTCCCGGCGGCCCTCCGCCGCCGGCAGCCGTCGCACGCCCGCACCGGAGAGCCGGTGCACCGTGGCGGTGCGGCCGGTGACCAGCAGCAGCAGGTCGCCGGTGGTGCCCTCGACCGGTGCGCCCTCGCCCAGCACCAGGTCGCCGTCGGTGGCCCGCAGCTGCAGGCCGGCCAGCCGCGTGCGCGCCCGGAACGGGAAGCCCATCTCCCAGGCCCGCCGCGCCGCCACCGCCGCGGGGACCGGCGGCACCGGCCGCTCCCGCCCCAGCGGGACGGCGATGTCCTGCCCGTGGACCAGGACGTCGAGGAGCGGCTCGACCGGGCTGAGGAACGGCGCCCGCCGCCGCGAGCCGACCATCGCCCGGAGCCGGCGGCTGACCTCCTGCCGCGGCAGCGGGCCGATGCGCAGCGCGGAGTCCCGGATCATCCGGTCGAAGCTGCCCCGTGCCCGGACGGCGGCCACCGTCGCGTCCCACACGCCCATGTGCGCCTGGGTCAGGTGGGCGGCCACGTCGCGCACCCGCCAGCCGGCGCACAGCGACGGCGTCTCCCACTCGGCGGGGGAGAGGTCGTCGACGAGATCGGCCAGGCCCGCCCGCTCCGAGTCGGTGCTGCGCCAGACGTCGTCGAGGTCCACGGCGACCTCCCCCTGAGTTGGTACGATGATCTGACCATCTAGTCAGAAGAGCTGACCATCGTCAAGGGGGTCGTGTGGCCGAGCCGGACGGCGAGCGGCAGAACCTCGGGCTGCTGTGCTTCTACCCGCACCGCGCCATGGAGGCCCGGCTCCTGGCGGCGCTGGCCGAGGCGAGGTTCGACGACATCACCCTCGCCCAGGGCCGCATCGCCGCCCGGATCGGCCCGCAGGGCACCCGGCTGACCGACCTGGCCGCGCAGGCGCTGGTCACCAAGCAGACCGCCGGCCACCTCGTCGACCAGCTCGAGCGCGCCGGCTACGTGCGCCGCGTGCCCGACCCCACCGACGCCCGGGCCCGGCTGGTGCAGATGGCCCCGCGCGGGCTGGAGGTGGTGGCGATCGCCCGCCGGGTCGAGACCGAGGTGGAGGCGGAGTGGACCGCACACCTGGGGGAGGAGGCGACCGCGCAGCTGCGGGCGGCGCTCACCCGGCTGCGCGAGATCACCGACCCCTACCGCTGAAGGGCGGCGCAGGCCGCGCAGGTGCCGAAGACCTCGAGCTGGTGCTGGACGTCGGCGAAGCCGTGCTCGGCGGCCACCCGGGCGGCCCAGCGCTCCACCGGTGGGTCGGCCACCTCCACCGTGCGGCCGCAGGAGCGGCAGACCAGGTGGTGGTGGTGCACCGGCGAGCAGCGCCGGTAGGCGGCCTCGCCGACCTCGCTGCGCAGGACGTCGACCAGGCCGTCGTCGACCAGGGCCTGCAGCGCCCGGTAGACGGTGGCCAGGCCGACGGCGTCGCCGCGCTCGCGCAGCAGCGCGTGCAGCTCCTGGGCGGTGCGGAAGCCGTCGAGCTCGTCGAGCAGCGCCAGCACCGCCGTCCGCTGGCGGGTCTGCCGGCGGGCGGGGACCTCGGCCGGGGTGCTCACGGGCGCTCCGTCGTCACGGGGTGTCCGGTGTGCTCGTCGTAGTGCACGCCGCTGCCGGTCCGGTGCGGCGCGTGCAGGTGGCCGTCGTGGTCGTAGTCGACGTGGTCGCCGTGCGGCACGGTCCGGTGCCCGCAGCCCTCGCCGTGCTCGTGCGGGTGGGCGGCGTGCACCTGCACCCGGCGGCCGTGCCGCCGCCGCGCGGTCGCCTCGCGCGCGGCCACGACCGTGGTGACGAGGAGGAACAGCGCGATCGCCAGCAGCACGATCGTGCCGCCCGAGGGCGTGCCGGTGTAGTAGGAGGCCGCCGTGCCCGAGACGCTGACCACCACGCCGATCGCGCAGGCCAGGTAGAGGGTCCGGCGGAAGCTGCGGCCCACCAGCTGCGCGACCGCGCTGGGCAGGATCATCAGCGCGCTGATCAGCAGCAGGCCCACGACCCGCATCGACAGGACGACGGTCGCGGCGACCAGCGCGGCGAGCACCACGTTGAGCGGCAGCACCGGCAGGCCGACGGCGCGGGCGTACTCCTCGTCGTCGCTGACGGCGTAGAGCCGCGAGCCGAGCAGCCACACGACCGCCACCACGACCCCCGTGATGACGGCGAAGACCGCCACGTCGGCCGCCGTCGTCGTGGTGATCGCGCCGAAGAGGTAGGCGTCGAGGTTGGTCGCCTGCCCGCGGGGCGCGAGCGACAGCAGCACCACGCCGCCGGCGATGCCGCCGTAGAACAGGACGGCGAGGGCGACGTCGCCGCTGGTGCGCCCGCGGGCGCGGACCAGCTCGATGAGCACCGCGCCGAGCACGGCGGCCACCAGCGCCGTGCCCACCGGGGCGGTGGAGGTGAGGATCCCGATCGCGACGCCGGTCAGCGCGACGTGGCCGAGCCCGTCACCGAGCAGCGACAGCCGGCGCTGCACGAGGAAGACCCCGACCGCGGGGGCGGCCAGGCCGACCATCAGCGAGGCCAGCAACGCCCGCTGCATGAAGCCGTACTGCAGCAGTTCCACGTCAGCGGCTCCCGTCGCGCACGCGGACGGCGTCGGGCGCCGGGCGCGGCTGGTCGAGGCGGTACCCGGGGACCGCCGGTCCCTCGTCCTCGCCGGGGTGGTGGTGCCCGCCGGTGCCGGCGAGGGCCTCGGCGCCGGCGAGCGGGCCGTCATAGGCGAGGCGGCCGGAGTCGACGACCACCGCGCGGGGGAGGACGCCGGCGAGCGGACCGGTCTCGTGGGTCACGACGACGAGTGTCGTCCCGGCCGCCGACACCCCGGCCAGCACCGTGGCCAGCGCCTCCTGGCTGGCCGCGTCGACGCCGGCGGTCGGTTCGTCCATGACCAGCAGCTCGGGCTCGGCGGCGAGGGCGCGGGCGACGAGCACCCGGCGCTGCTGGCCCCCCGACAGCGACGCGACCGGGTCCTCCAGCCGGTCGGCGAGGCCCACGGCGGCGGCCGCGTCGGCGACGGCGGCCCGGTCGCGCGCGCCGAGCCGGCGGAACAGCCCCAGCCGGGCCAGCCGGCCGACGCCGACCACCTCGCGCACGGTGGCCGGCATGGCGCCGCTGATCGTGTGCCGCTGCGGCACGTATCCGACCCGGCCGCGCTCGCGCAGCCGGCCCACCGGGGCGCCGAGCACCTCGACGGTGCCGTCGAGGACGGTGGCCAGGCCGAGCAGCCCGCGGGAGAGGGTGGTCTTGCCCGACCCGTTGGCGCCGAGCACGGCGACCGCCTCGCCGCGCCGGACGGTCAGGTCGGTGTCCCGCACGATCGCGACGTCGCCGTAGCCGATCGTCGCGTGCTGCAGCCGCAGCGCCGTGTCGTCGGTCCCGCGGCCGGTCACGCGCAGGCCTGGCCCGCCCGCAGCGTCGCCAGGTCGGCGCGCATGACCTCGAGGTAGTCCGCCCCGGCCGACTGGTCGGTCAGGCCCTCGATCGGGTCGAGGACGGCGGTCTGCACCCCGGCCTCCCGGGCCACGGTCTCGGCGACGGCGGGGTCGGCGAGGGTCTCGGTGTAGACGGTGGTCACGCCCCGCTCGCGGACCAGCGCGGAGATCTCGGCGAGCTGGGCGGCGCTGGGCTCCGCGGACGGGCTCAGGCCGGTGACGCCGACCACCTCCAGACCGTAGCGGTCGGCGAGGTACCCGAAGGCGTCGTGGCCGGTGACCACCGTGCGGACGGCGCAGTCGGCCAGGCCCTGCTCCATCTCGGCGTCGAGCGCCTCGAGGTCGCCGCGCAGCGCGGCGGCGTTCCGCTCGTAGGTGGCCGCGCCGTCGGGGTCGACGTCGCCCAGCCGGTCGGCCAGGGCGTCGCCGACGTCGGCCAGCCGGGTCGGGTCCAACCAGAAGTGCGGGTCGACGGCCTCGCCGTCCCCGTCGCCGTCCCCGTGGTCGTCGGCGTGGTCGTCGGCGTGGTCGTCGGCGTGCTCGTCCGCGGCCGGCGTCAGGTCGGCGGCCTGCCCGGCGTCCCAGGCGGCGTCCCCGGCCTCGGCGGCGGCGTCGTCGAGCGCGGGCTGGAACCCCTCGAGGTAGACGAGCAGGTCGGTCCCGCTCAGCGCGGCGACGTCCTGCGGGGTCAGCTCCAGGTCGTGCGGCTCGGCGCCGGGCGGGGTCAGGGAGGTGACGTCGACGCGGTCGCCGCCGACGCGCTCGGCGGCCCACTGCAGCGGGTAGAAGGCGGCGACGACGTCCACACCGTCGGCAGCCTGCGCACCACCGCCCGAGGACCCGCAGCCGGCGAGCAGGAGCGCGGACGCGGTGGTGAGCGCGGCGGTCCGCCGGGCGCTGGTGCTCATGAGAACCATTCTCACACAGTCCGCGACCTGCTCGGCGCGGGAGGTCGGCGCGTACCCTGCGGTGCGTGTCCGACGTCGTCGAGCTCCCGCTGATCGGGGCCGCCGCCGCGCGTGCCCGCACCGCCTCCCGCGTGCTGCGCACGCTGCCGACCGACGTCAAGGACGCCGCGCTCACCGCGATGGCCGACGCGCTGGTCGAGCGCACCGACGAGGTGCTGGCCGCCAACGCGCTCGACGTGCGGGCCGCCGAGGCCGACGGGACACCGGCGTCGGTGGTCGACCGGCTGCGCCTGGACGCCGGGCGGGTGGCCGGGGTGGCCGCCGCGCTGCGCGAGCTGGTCGCGCTGCCGGACCCGGTCGGCGACGTCGTCCGCGGCTCCCGGCTGCCCAACGGGCTGGAGCTGCGCCAGGTCCGGGTGCCCTTCGGCGTGGTCGGCATCGTCTACGAGGCCCGGCCCAACGTGACCGTCGACGCCGCGGGCCTGTGCCTCAAGAGCGGCAACGCGGCGCTGCTGCGCGGCTCGGCGTCGGCCTACCGCACCAACGCCGCGCTGGTCGCCGTCCTGGCCGAGGCCGGGGCCAAGGCCGGGCTGCCGGAGGGGTCGGTCGAGCTGCTGCCGGCCGAGCGCGCCTCGGTGGGCGAGCTGCTGTCGGCCCGCGGGCACGTCGACCTGGTGATCCCGCGCGGCGGCGCCTCGCTGATCCAGCGGGTGGTCCGCGAGGCGCAGGTGCCGGTGATCGAGACCGGTGTCGGCAACTGCCACGTCTACGTCGACGCCTCCGCCGACGCCGCGATGGCCGAGGCGGTCGTGCTCAACTCCAAGACCCACCGGGTCAGCGTCTGCAACTCCGCCGAGACGCTGCTCGTGCACCGCGACGTGCCGTTCCTGTCTCGGCTGCTCACCGCCCTCGCCGACGCCGGGGTGACGCTGCACGGCGACGACACCGCCCGCGCCGCGCACGACGCCGTCGTCCCGGCGACCGACGAGGACTGGGCCACCGAGTACCTGTCGATGGATATGGCCGTGCGCGTCGTCGACGACCTGCCGGCCGCGCTGGACCACATCGCGCGGTGGGGGAGCGGGCACAGCGAGGCGATCGTGGCCGACTCCGCGACCGCGATCGCCGCGTTCACCGCCGGCGTCGACGCCGCCGCCGTCCTGGTCAACGCCTCGACCCGGTTCACCGACGGCGGCGAGTTCGGCTTCGGCGCCGAGATCGGCATCTCCACCCAGAAGCTGCACGCCCGCGGGCCGCTGGGCCTGCCGGAGCTGACCAGCACCACCTACGTCGTCACGGGGAACGGCCACACGCGCTGACCCCCGGTCCCCTTGAGGAGCCGCATGCCCCGCCCGCCGTCGCAGATGCCCCAGTTCTCCTCGGTCGCCGACGTCGGCAAGCGGCTGGCCACCGCCGGGTACCTGCCCGACGCCCAGATCGCGACGACGGTCTTCCTCGCCGACCGTCTGGGCAAGCCGCTGTTGGTCGAGGGGCCGGCCGGTACGGGCAAGACCGAGCTGGCCAAGGCGCTGGCGGCCGCGACCGGGTCGGAGCTGATCCGGCTGCAGTGCTACGAGGGCCTCGACGAGGCGCGGGCGCTCTACGAGTGGAACTACAAGAAGCAGCTGCTGCGCATCCAGGCCGCCGACGGCGCCGACTGGTCCACCGTGCACGACGACGTCTTCGGCGAGGAGTTCCTGCTCTCCCGCCCGCTGCTGACCGCGATTCGGCGCACCGATCCGACCGTGCTGCTCATCGACGAGACCGACAAGGCCGACGTCGAGGTCGAGGGGCTGCTGCTGGAGGTGCTCAGCGACTTCCAGGTGACCATCCCCGAGCTCGGCACGATCACCGCGACCCGCCGTCCCACGGTGGTGCTGACGTCCAACGCCACCCGTGAGCTGTCCGAGGCGCTCAAGCGGCGCTGCCTGTACCTGTCGCTGGACTACCCCTCCGCCGAGCGGGAGCGGGAGATCGTGCTCTCCCGGGTGCCCGACCTCGCGCCGGGGCTGGCCGAGCAGCTGGTGCGCACCATCCGGGCGCTGCGGGCGATGGAGCTGAAGAAGTCGCCGTCGATCTCGGAGACCCTCGACTGGGCGCAGACCCTGCTCGAGCTGGGCCTGGACACCCTCGACGAGACCGCGGTGCGCTCGACGCTGGGCGTGGTGCTCAAGCACGCCAGCGACCAGGACCGCGCCGCGGCCGAGCTGCGGCTCAACTGATGACCGCGCCGTCGATCGCCCACGGCGGGCTGGCCGGCCACCTCGACGGGTTCGTGCGGGCGGTGCGCGGGGCCGGCATCCCGGTGGGGATCAGCCAGGCCGTCGACGCCGCGGAGATCCTCACCGTCGTCGACCTGCTCGACCGCGAGCAGCTGCGGCACGGGCTGGCCGCGGTGCTGCTGCAGCGGGCCTCGCAGCGCCCGGCCTACGACGTGCTGTTCGACCTGTGGTGGCCGCTGTCGGACCGCCCGGCGGCCGCGCCGTCGGACGCCGACGGGGAGCCCGGGGACGACGGCCTGACGCTGGACCTGCCCGACGGCTCGGGGGACGGCGACGAGCGGGACCTCGCCGAGCGGATGCGCGCGGAGCTGGCCCGGCTGCTGCTCGACGGCGACGACGAGGCGGTGCGACGCCTCGCCCGGCAGGCGGTCGAGCAGCTGGGCCGCGCCCCGGCCTCGCCCTCCGGGCAGTCCTACTTCGGCTACCGGGTGATGCGCGCGCTGTCGCCGGACACGCTGGTCGCGCAGCTGCTGGCCGGCCTGCTCGGGGACTCCGGCCGCGGCGGGCTGGCCGAGCAGGTGGCCCGGCAGACGGTGCGCGAGCGGCTGGCCGCCTTCCGGGCCGCGGTCGACGCCGAGGTGCGCCGCCGGGCGGCGGCCGAGCGCGGTCGCGAGCGGGTGGCCAGGAGCGCCGTGCGGCCGCTGGCCGAGCAGGTCGACTTCCTGCGGGCGCAGCAGGCCGACCTCGCCGAGCTGCGGCGGACGGTGGCGCCGCTGGCCCGCCGGCTGGCCGCCCGGCTCTCGGCGCGGCGGCGGATGGGGCGGGTCGGGCGGCTGGACTTCCGCCGCACCGTCCGGGCCTCCCTCGGCACCGGCGGGGTGCCGGTGGTGACCCACCACCGGCCGCGCAAGGTGCACAAGCCGGAGCTGGTGGTGCTCTGCGACGTCAGCGGGTCGGTGGCCGGGTTCAGCCACTTCACGCTGATGCTGACCCAGGCGCTGCGCGAGCACTTCTCCGGCGTCCGGGCGTTCGCGTTCGTCGACTCGACCGACGAGGTGACCCGCTTCTTCCGGCCCGGCGCCGACGTCTCCGACGCCGTGGCGCGGATCGGCCGCGAGGCCGACGTCGTGGCCTTCGACGGGCACAGCGACTACGGCAACGCGTTCGAGGTGTTCGCCGACCGCTGGCCGACGGCGGTCGGGCCCAAGACGTCGCTGCTGGTCCTCGGCGACGGGCGGACCAACTACCGCCAGCCGGGGCTGCCGGTGCTCGGTGACCTGGTGCGCCGCGCCCGCTCGGCGCACTGGCTCAACCCCGAGCCGCGGCGGCTGTGGGGCAGCGGCGACTCCGCGGCCGACCGCTACGGCGAGGTCGTCGACATGGTCGAGTGCCGCAACGCCACGCAGCTGGCCGAGTTCGTCACCACGCTCTGAGCCGCCCGGACCGGAGCTCCCTCGGGTCACCCTCGGCACCTGGCGCGCCTGGCGCTGTCCGGTGCGCCGACGCCTTGCGACACGCCCGCGGCCCACTTCCCGGCCGCCGGGCGTATCCGGTGCCGCCCCACCTCGTTGACCAGCACGGACCCGGTCGCGCCCGGGCCCGGCCCGGCCTCCTCCGGGCCGGGCTGCGGGCGCGTGCGCGACCGACGGCACGGGGGCGCCGGTCGCGACCGGCCGGGATCCCGGTGGCCGGGTGGGGCGACGACCTGCACCCGGCCACCAGACCGGCCGGTCACCGGCACACCGGCCGCCCAGGCGTCGGCGGTCGCCGGCCGGGCCCCGACGTCGATGGTCGCCGGCCCGACGGGTCCTCGCGGGCCGGGCCGTGGCCGCCCGGCTAGGCTCGGTCGGTGGCTGGCAGCCGGATCGGTGTGATGGGTGGGACCTTCGACCCCATCCACCACGGGCACCTGGTCGCGGCCAGCGAGGTCGCCGGGCTCTTCGAGCTCGACGAGGTCGTCTTCGTGCCCACCGGCCAGCCGTGGCAGAAGACCGAGCGCGCGGTCAGTCCCCCTGAGGACCGCTACCTCATGACCGTCATCGCCACCGCTTCCAACCCCCGGTTCTCCGTCAGCCGCGTCGACGTCGACCGCGACGGCCCGACCTACACCATCGACACCCTCACCGACCTGCACTCCCAGCGCCCCGACGCCGAGCTGTTCTTCATCACCGGCGCCGATGCCCTCGCCCAGATCCTCAGCTGGCGCGACAGCGACCGGTTCCTCCGCCTGGCGCACTTCGTGGGCGTCACCCGGCCCGGGTACACGCTGGCCGACGGACACCTGCCCGAGGGGTCGGTGAGCCTGGTCGAGGTCCCGGCGCTGGCCATCAGCTCCAGCGACTGCCGCGACCGCGTGGCCCGCGGGATGCCGGTCTGGTACCTCGTCCCCGACGGGGTGGTGCAGTACATCGAGAAGCGGGGCCTCTACCGCGCCCGGCCCGGCACCCGGCGCACCGGCGGCCCCCGTGGGGACCGGCCCGCCTACGACCGCCCGCCCGGGACGTCGGCGACCGACGCCGACCCCGCCGATCCACCGCCCACCCACCTGCAGGAGGTGCCCCGATGACCGCCTCGGCCGAGGCGCGGGAGACCGCGCTGCTCGCGGCCCAGGCCGCTGCCGACAAGCTCGCCACCGACGTCTCGATCGTCGACGTCAGCGAGCGGCTGGCGATCACCGACGCGTTCGTGCTCGCCGCCGCTCCCAACGAGCGCCAGGTGCAGGCGATCGTCGACGAGGTCGAGGAGCGGCTGCGCCGGCACGGGGTCAAGCCGGTGCGGCGCGAGGGCGTCGCCGAGGCCCGTTGGGTGCTGCTGGACTTCGTCGACGTCGTCGTCCACGTGCAGCACGCCGAGGAGCGCGCCTACTACGCCCTCGAGCGGCTCTGGAAGGACTGCCCGACCATCCCCTTCGTCGACCGCGCCGCTCCTCCGGCCGCCGCGGCTGCCGGTGACGGCCGCGGCACGCTGTCGGCCGACGACGTCGACCCCGGCAGCTCCGACCCCGTGCCGCTGCGCCCGGACCCCGACGAGGCGTCCGGCGGTGCCGCCGGCGAGCCGCGCACCGAGGACGAGCTCGCCGACGACGACCTGCTCCAGGACGACCCGCTGCAGGACGGCCCGCTGCAGGACGACGCGTTCCAGGACGGCTCCGGGGACCCGGAGGCGACCGGCCGGTGACGGCCGCGGCCGTGCCCGACCTGCCGGTGCGCCACCTCGTCGTCTGGCGGCACGGGCGGACCGAGTGGAACGCCACCGGCCGCTTCCAGGGCCAGCTGGACCCGCCACTGGACCCCGAAGGCCGCGCCCAGGCCGCCCGCACCGCACCGCACCTGGTGGCCGGCGGGCTCACCCCGGAGACCACGGTCGTCGTCTCCAGCGACCTGGTGCGCGCCGCCGACACCGCGACGGCGCTCACGGCGCTGCTCGGGGTGCCCCTCCTCCTCGATGAACGGCTGCGCGAGCACGGCCTGGGCTCCTGGGAGGGGCTCACCCGCGAGGAGGTCGCCGCCCGCCACCCCGAGCAGTACGCCGACTGGCTCGCCGGCCGCCCGGTCGAGGGCCGCGGCGGGGAGGACGCCCCGGCCGTCGCCGAGCGCGCCCTCGCCGCCCTCTCGGACCTCCCGCCGGCCGACGTCGCCGTGGTGGTCACCCACGGCGGGACCGGTGGACGGCTCATGGAGGCGCTGCTGGAGCTCGGACCGGAGCACCGCCGGGTGTTCGGGCCGCTGGGCAACTGCGGCTGGAGCGAGCTCGCCCGGCAGGGCGCCCGCTGGCGGCTCATGCGGCACAACTGCGCCGTCACCGCGGTGCCCCTCCCCGGCCCCGCCCTGGAGGGACGCCCCGGCCGCGCCGAGGCCGGGGCCACCGTGGAGGAGGGCGCACCCGCGGCGACGCAGGACGCCGACGCGGTCGCGTGAGAGGCGGTCCACAGCGGCCGCCGGGTGCGGAGGCCGTCGGTCCCGGTGGCGCGGGCGAGCCTCCTCGGGTGTCCGTCGCCGTGGTCACCGACTCCACGGCCTACCTCCCTCCCGACGTGGTGGCGCGCTACGGCATCGAGGTGGTGCCCTGCTACGTCGTCCTCGCCGGGCACTCCGGCCGGGAGGGCGAGGACATCACCCCGGCGGACGTCGCCCGGGCACTGTCCACCCGCGGCCAGAAGGTGTCGACCTCGCGCCCGACCCCCGGTGACTTCGTCGCCGCCTACCGCCGCCTGCTGGCGGCCGGCGCCGACCGGGTGGTCTCGGTGCACCTCTCCGCCGAGCTGTCGGGCACCTGGGACGCGGCCCGCCTGGCGGCCGCCCAGGTGGGCGAGCACGTGGTCACCGTCGTCGACTCCCGATCGACGGCCATGGGCACCGGCTTCGCCGTGCTGGCCGCCGCGCGCGCCGCCGCGGAGGGCGCCGGCGCCGCCGAGGCCGCCGCGGTCGCCGAGGCCACCGCGGCGCGGACCCGCACCTTCTTCGTCGTCGACACCCTCGAGCACCTCCGCCGGGGCGGGCGGATCGGCTCGGCCGCCTCCCTGCTGGGCACCGCGCTCGCCGTCAAGCCCGTGCTGCACGTGGCCGACGGCCGGGTCGTCCCCCTGGAGCGGGTCCGCACGTCGGGTCGGGCGCTGTCCCGGCTCGTGCAGCTGGCGGTGGAGGTCGCCGGCGGGCCGGGCGCCTCGGTCGCGGTGCACCACCTGGCGGCGGCCCAGCGCGCGGAGAAGCTGGGCACCGACCTCCAGCAGGCCGTCCCCGGCATCCGCGAGCTGCACGTGAGCGAGCTCGGTGCCGTCATCGGCGCGCACGTGGGGCCCGGCGCCGTGGGCGTCGTCGTCGCGCCGGCCCCTGCCGCCGAGCCGGGCGAGGACGCGCAGCCGCAGGAGGACTGACCGGGGAACACAGGACGCGGGAGGCAGCCTGCCGCCCCTGCCGACGGGGCGGGTCCCGGCGTCCACAGGGGACCCGGCCGTCCACAGCTCCCCACGCGGCGGGCCACGGCGAGGCGGGGCTCCCTAGCGTCCGCCGGGTGCGCCTGACCTCCCGCCGTGACGACGATGCCGACGTCATCCGCGCCCGCCTGCGGGTGCTGCTCGACGAGGGGCGGCGGTCCTCCGGGTGGCTGCCCGCCGACGACGAGCTCGAGGCCGCACCCGCCACCGGCGTGGTCCTGCTCCGCCGCGGGGCGCCCGGCACCTCGGTCCCCGCCGACGACCCGCCCGCTGACGACCCGCGCGACGACGACCCGCACGAAGGCCTCGACGACGACCTCGACGACGACCCGCGGGACCGGCTGCCGCACGGTCTGGGCCGCCACCGGGCGCCGGAGCGGACGGTGCGGGTCGACCCGGGTCGCCGGGGGAGCTGGTCGCTGTGGGTCGCCGGTCTCCTGGCCGCGCTGGCCGTCGCCGGGTGGACCTGGCTGGACCGGCCCACCGTCCAGCCGGCGCCGCCGGCCGCGCAGACCGGAGCCCCGGCCGGGGGAACGGCCGCGGCCGGCGACGTCCCGACCGGCGACGCGGCAGCCGCGGCGGCCACGCCGTCCCCGGCGGTCGGCGAGGCGGCGGGGGCCCGGGCGACCGTCGTCGTCTCGGTCGTCGGGCTGGTGGTCGCCCCCGGCCTGGTCACCCTCCCCGAGGGTGCACGCGTGGCCGACGCCGTGGCCGCCGCCGGTGGACTGCTGCCCGAGGCCGATCCCGCGTCGGTCAACCTCGCCGCGCTCGTGACCGACGGCCAGCAGGTCGCCGTCGGGGTGCCGGGAGCCGCGGCCGCACCGGCGTCCGCGGCGGGCGGCGGAGGCGCCGCGGCCGGGCCCGTGGACCTCAACACGGCCACCGTCGCCGACCTCGACGCCCTGCCCGGCATCGGCCCCGTGCTCGCCCAGCGCATCGTCGACCACCGCAGTGAGCACGGCCGGTTCACCAGCGTCGAGCAGCTCGACGACGTCCCGGGCATCGGTCCGGCCATCTACGCCGAGCTCGCCGCCCTGGTGCGCGTGTGAGCGGACCGCCCGAGGGCCGCTGGACCTGGCTGGACCTCCGCCTCGTCCCGGTCGCCGCCACCGTCTGGGCGGTCACCCTCGCCGGCGGGGTGCTGCCCCCACCGGTCCTCGCCGGGGGTGCGGGCGCGGCCGTGCTCGTCGCGGCGGCCGCCGTGCGGCACCGCTCCCGCGCCGGAGCGCTCGTGCTGCTGGCGGTGCTCGCCGCGCTGGCCACCACCGCGACCGTGACGGCGGTGCGCGGGGCCGCCCGCGCCTCCTCCCCGCTGACCGAGGTCGCGGCCGGCCGCACCGTCGAGGTCGTCCTGGAGGTCACCGGCGACCCGCGGCGCGTCCGGGGAGCCGGACCACCCCGGGTGGTCCTCGACGCCACCGTCACCGGCCTGGACGACGGGGCGCGCGCCGTCGACCTCACTGCCGACGTGGTGCTGTTCGCGGCCGCCGAGGACTGGGCCGACGTGGTGCCCGGGCAGCCGGTCCGGACGAGGGCCGCCGTCGCGGCGGCGCCGGCGAGCGAGGGGGTCGTCGCGCGGCTCTCGGCGCGCGGTCCTCCCGAGCCGCTCGGCCGGCCGCCGTGGGTGCAGCGCGCCGCGGGCGGGCTGCGCGACGGGCTCGCCGCCTCGAGCGAGCGCGTCGTCGGCGGCCCGGCCGGCGGGCTCCTGCCCGGCCTGGTGGTGGGGGACACCCGGGGGATGGACCCGGTCCTGCAGGAGGACTTCCGCCGTGCCGGCCTGACGCACCTCACGGCCGTCTCCGGCGCCAACGTGGCGATCATCCTGACCGGCGTGCTCGCGCCGCTGCGGCGGCGGGCGGTCGACCGCCGGGTGCAGGCGGTCGTGGCGGCGCTGGGCCTGGCCGGCTTCGTGGTGCTCGCCCGGCCGGAACCCAGCGTCCTGCGGGCGGCCGTGATGGGCGCGGTGACGCTGCTGGCCCTCGCCTCGGGCCGGGCGAGGGCGGCGGTCCCGGCGCTGTGTGCCGCCGTGGTCGTGCTGCTGCTGCTCGACCCCGGTCTCGCCCGGGACGCCGGCTTCGCCCTCTCGGTCGTCGCGACGGCGGCCATCGTGCTGCTCGCACCCGGCTGGTCCGCGCGCCTGCGGGCACGGCGCTGGCCCCGCGTGCTCGCCGACGCGGTCGCCGTGGCCGCCGCCGCCGGCCTGGCCACCGCGCCGCTGGTCGCCGGCCTGTCCGGTCTGGTCAGCCCGGTGTCCCTGCCGGCCAACCTGCTCGCCGCACCGGCCGTGGCCCCCGCGACGGTGCTCGGACTGCTCGGGACGCTCACCGGCCCGCTCCTGCCCCCGGCCGCGGACGCCCTCGTGTGGCTGGCCGGCTGGCCGGTGCGGTGGCTGGTCGTCGTGGCCCGGTCGGCCGCCGCCCTCCCCGACGGTGCCACCGGGTGGCCCGCCGGCACCCGGGGCGCGCTGCTGCTCACCCTCCTGCTCCTGGTCGCGGGGTGGTTGCTGTGGCGGCACCGGCGGCTGCGCGTCCTCGGGCTGGCCGCCCTGCTCGGGCTGCTGGTGCTCGGCTGGCCGCTGCGCCAGGTCGCCGACGGGTGGCCGCCGGCGCAGGCGGTGCTGGTGGCGTGCGACGTCGGGCAGGGTGACGCCCTGGTGGTGCCGACCGGTCCGGGGGCGGCGGTCCTGGTCGACGCCGGCCCCGAGGTCGGCCCGGTCGACCGCTGCCTCGACCGGCTGGGCGTCGACCGGCTGCCGCTGGTGTTGCTCTCGCACCTCGACGCCGACCACGCCGGCGGGCTGGCCGGCGCGCTCGACGGCAGGCGGGTGGGGGTGGTCGCCACCGGCACGCTGTCGCCGGCCGACGAGCGGGCGCCCGGCCTGGACCGCGCAGCCGCCCGCGCCGGGGCACGGCGGGAGGTGCTGCGACCCGGGGACCGGCAGGTCGTCGGGACCGCGCAGCTGGAGGTCCTCGCCCCACCGCCGGAGATCGCCACCGCGGCCGCGGCGGCCAACGACCTGTCGCTGGTCGTGCGGGTCACCCAGCGCGGCGTGCGCGTGCTCCTCACCGGTGACCTGGGCGCCACCGCCGAGGCGCGCATCCTCGCCCGCGGCGTCGACCTGCGCGCCGACGTGCTCAAGGTCCCGCACCACGGCAGCGCCGACGCCGACCCGGCCTTCCTCGCCGCCTCCGGGGCCCGCGTCGCGCTGGTCTCCGTCGGCGCCGACAACACCTACGGGCACCCTGCGCCGCGGCTGCTGGCGGAGCTGGCCCGGGACGGCGTGCAGGTGCACCGCACCGACCGCGAGGGCGACCTGGCCGTCGTCGGGTCGGCCGGGGACTGGGGCGTCGCGGTCCGCGGCGCTGCCTCCGGCTCCGCGGCCGGACCGGCACCGGAGGGGAGCGGGCAGCCCGCCGCCGGGAACGTCGACGGCGCCCGCGCAGCCCGCGTCGCGCGCCGCCCGGCAGCGCGGCGGTGTCGTCACCCCGGCGTGACACCATCGCCCCGTGGCAGCGGCACCCCCGGCACCGACCTCCCGGCTGCGGGCCGTCGTCGGCGAGGAGGAGCTGCTGCGCTCCCGCGCCGTGGCCGCCGTGCGGGCCGCGGTCCTCCAGCGGCACCCCGACGCCGAGGTGCACGAGCTCGCCGCCCTCGGCCTGCCGGTCGGGCAGCTGGCCGACGTGCTGGCGCCCTCGCTGTTCGGCGAGCACCGCCTCGTCGTCGTCACCGGCGTGCACGAGGCCGCCGGGGCACTGGTCGACGCGCTGACCGGCTACGTGCAGGACCCCGACCCCGAGCTGACGCTGGTCGTCGTCCACCACGGCGGCAAGCGCAACGACGCCCTGCTCAAGACCCTCACCGCCGCGGGCGCCGCCGTCGACGAGTGCGCCAGGATCTCCTCGCCGGGGGACCGGGCGGCCTTCGTCCGCAACGAGGTGCGCGCGGCCGGCGGGCGGATCACGCCCGAGGCGGTCACCGCACTCGTCGACGCCGTCGGGGCCGACCTGCGGGCGCTGTCCTCGGCGGCCACCCAGCTGGTCGCCGACTTCGGCGGCGTCATCGACGACGAGGCCGTCGCCCGCTTCCACCGCGGGCAGGCGGAGGTCACCGGCTTCACCGTCGCCGAGCGCGTGCTGGTCGGCGACCGCACCGGGTCACTGGAGATGCTGCGCTGGGCCCTGGACCGCGGCGTCGCGCACGTGCTCATCGCCGACGCCATCGCCGACGGCATCCGCACCGCCGCCCGGGTCACCTCGCTGAACACGAGCAACACCGGGGAGCTCGCCCGCGCGCTGAAGCTGCCGCCGTGGAAGGTGAAGAAGGCCCAGTCGCAGGCCCGCGGCTGGAGCATCGAGGGCCTGCAGCAGGCGATCGGGGTCGCCGCCGAGCTCAACGCCGACGTCAAGGGCGCGGCGGCCAGCGCCGACTACGCCCTCGAGCGGGCGGTCCGGCGCATCGTCGCCATCCGCGCGGTCACCGGCCGCGCCGCCCGCACCCGCGCCGGCCGCTGACACCGGCCCGGCGCCGGTCCCCGCCGGCCGGCGGGGACCCGGACAGGGACGACAGACGCGGCGAGCCCCGTCCCCACGGGGGGACGGGGCTCGCCGGGAGCGCCGGGACGCAGCTCAGAGGCTGGTCAGCTGCTTGGCCATGCCCGACTTGCGGTTGGCGGCCTGGTTCTTGTGGATGATGCCCTTGCTGGCGGCCTTGTCCAGCGCCTTGGTGGCGTGGGCCAGCGCCGTCGTCGCGGCCGCGGTGTCCCCGGAGGCGGCGGCCTCGCGGAAGCGGCGGACGGCCGTCTTCAGGGCGGACTTGACGGCGACGTTGCGCTGGCGCGCCTTCTCGTTCGTCTTGTTCCGCTTGATCTGGGACTTGATGTTCGCCACGCGTGAGCCTCGGTGTCTCGCAGGAGGGAGTCTGTCAGTGCGTCCGGACGGCGTGCGTCAGCGGACCGGCCTGCCAGGTTACCAGCGCGCCGCGCCGCGTCCCACCCCGGTCGGCAGGAGCCCTCCGGGCACGGTGCTCCGCGCAGACGGCACCTCGTGGGACGATGGCGGCACTGTGACGACTCCCGCTGCCACCGATCCCGCCCGGATCCGGAACTTCTGCATCATCGCCCACATCGACCACGGCAAGTCGACGCTGGCCGACCGGATGCTCGAGGTCACCGGGATCATCGAGGCGCGGCAGATGCGCGCGCAGTACCTCGACCGGATGGACATCGAGCGCGAGCGCGGCATCACCATCAAGGCGCAGAACGTGCGGCTGCCGTGGACGGTGGGGGACGCCGAGTACGTCCTCGACATGATCGACACCCCCGGCCACGTCGACTTCACCTACGAGGTGTCCCGGTCGCTGGCCGCCTGCGAGGGCGCGGTCCTGCTCGTCGACGCCGCGCAGGGCATCGAGGCGCAGACCCTGGCCAACCTCTACCTGGCCCTGGAGAACGACCTCACGATCATCCCGGTCCTCAACAAGATCGACCTGCCGGCCGCCCAGCCCGAGAAGTACGCCGCGGAGATCGCGCACATCATCGGCTGCGACCCCACCGACGTCCTGCGCGTCAGCGGCAAGACCGGCGAGGGCGTGCCCGAACTGCTCGACGCGATCGTGGCCCAGATCCCCGCCCCGGAGGGCGACGCCGAGGCCCCGGCCCGCGCCATGATCTTCGACAGCGTCTACGACATCTACCGCGGCGTCATCACCTACGTGCGCGTCGTCGACGGGCGCATCTCCAGCCGCGAGCGCATCAGGATGATGTCGACCGGCGCCACCCACGAGCTGCTCGAGATCGGCGTGATCTCCCCGGAGCCCAAGCCGGTCGACGGCCTCGGCGTCGGCGAGGTCGGCTACTTCATCACCGGTGTGAAGGACGTCCGCCAGTCCCGCGTCGGCGACACCGTCACGCTGCAGCACAAGCCGGCCGCCGAGCCGATCGGCGGGTACAGCGACCCCAAGCCGATGGTCTACTCCGGCCTCTATCCGATCGACGGCAGCGAGTACCCGCTGCTGCGCGAGGCGCTGGACAAGCTGCTGCTCAACGACGCCGCGCTGACCTACGAGCCGGAGACGTCGGCCGCGCTGGGCTTCGGGTTCCGCGTCGGCTTCCTCGGCCTGCTGCACCTGGAGATCGTCCGCGAGCGCCTGGAGCGCGAGGCGGGCATCAGCCTCATCTCCACCGCGCCCAACGTCGTCTACCGGGTGGTCATGGAGGACGGCTCCGAGATCACGGTGACCAACCCCAGCGACTGGCCCGCGGGCAAGATCGGCGCCGTCTACGAGCCGGTCGTCAACGCCACGATCATCGCCCCGACCGACTACACCGGCGCGATCATGGAGCTGTGCCAGAGCCGCCGCGGCCAGCTCGGCGGCATGGACTACCTGAGCGAGTCCCGCGTCGAGCTGCGCTACACGCTGCCGCTCGGCGAGATCATCTTCGACTTCTTCGACGCGCTGAAGTCGCGCACCCGCGGCTACGCGTCGCTGGACTACGCCGAGGCCGGTGAGCAGGAGTCGCAGCTGGTCAAGGTCGACATCCTGCTGCAGGGCGAGGCCGTCGACGCGTTCAGCGCGATCGTGCACAAGGACAAGGCCTACAGCTACGGCGTGATGATGGCCGGCAAGCTGCGCGAGCTCATCCCGCGGCAGCAGTTCGAGGTGCCCATCCAGGCCGCCGTCGGCTCGCGGGTGATCGCCCGCGAGACCGTGCGCGCCATCCGCAAGGACGTGCTGGCCAAGTGCTACGGCGGTGACATCACGCGCAAGCGCAAGCTGCTGGAGAAGCAGAAGGAGGGCAAGAAGCGGATGAAGATGGTCGGCCGCGTCGAGGTCCCCCAGGAGGCCTTCGTGGCCGCGCTCTCCACCGCCGAGTCCACCGCCTCGAAGAAGTGACCGGCCGGCTGCTGGCCGTCTGCGTCTCCGGCTCGGACCTGCTGCCGCTGCCCGACCGCCGTCCGAACCGCAGCGGCATCGACAAGCGCCCGGTCGCCGGCCGGGTCGCCGTCGGGGAGCTGGGCCTCGACGGCGACGTCCAGGTCAACCGCAAGTACCACGGCGGCGAGGGCCAGGCGGTGTACGCCTACGCCCAGGAGGACGCCGACTGGTGGGCCGCGGAGCTGGACCGCGAGCTGCCGCCCGGCCGGTTCGGGGAGAACCTGCGGACGACGGGACTCGACCTCACCGGCGCCGTCCTCGGCGAGCGGTGGCGCGTGGGGACGGCCCTGCTCGAGGTCACCGCCTGCCGCATCCCGTGCGCGAACTTCGAGCGCTTCTGGGGCGTGCCGCAGCTGGTCCGGCGCTTCACCGCGCACGGCGCCACCGGTGCCTACCTGCGGGTGCTCGAGACCGGCGACGTCGGCGCCGGTGACCGCGTCGAGGTGGTGCACCGCCCCGACCACGGCGTCACCACCGGCCGGCTGTTCCGGGCCACCACGACCCAGCGGTACCGGATCACCGAGATCGCCCCGGCGCTCCACCACCTGCCGGTCAAGGACCAGCCGAAGATCGCCGAGCGCATCGCCCGGGTGGCGGCGCGGACCGGCGCCCCGGCCTGAGCCGCCGCGCGCGCTACCGTCCCGTCGCGCCGGGTGCACCGGTGCGACGGGGAGGTCGGTCGATGCTGCTGCGCCGTGCCGCCGGGTTCGTCACCGGGGTGCTGGTCGCCGTGCCGCTGCTGGCCGGCTGCGGCGGGGGCGAGCCGGCGGAGACCGCCGACCAGCTGCTGGCGCGGGCCGAGACGACGCTCGACGAGGCCAGCAGCCTGCACTTCGTCCTCACCAGCGAGGGCGCACCCACCACCGGCACCGAGCTGGTCGGCGGCGAGGGCGACGTCGCCCGGCCCGCGTCGTTCCAGGGGACGCTGCAGGTGCTGGCCGCCGGCTCGCCGGTCGACCTCGCCGTCGTCTCGGTCGACGGCACCGTCTACGCGCAGCTGCCCTTCACCACCGGCTACAGCGTCGTCGACCCCGCGCAGTTCGGCTTCGGCGACCCTGGCGCGCTGCTCGACCCCGACACGGGCATCTCCCGGCTGCTGGCCGAGGCCGACTCCGCCGAGCTGGGGGAGGAGCGCCGGGTGGACGGCGAGGTGGTGCGCGAGGTGAGCGCCGAGCTGCCCGGGGACCTGGTCGAGCAGGTGCTCACCAGCGAGGACCCGGCCCAGCCGGTGCAGGCCCGCTTCTCCGTGGCCACCGACAGCGGCGAGCTGCGCCGCGCCGAGCTGACCGGTCCCTTCTACACGGCCGGGCAGGACGCCACGTTCACGATCGAGCTCAGCGAGTTCGGCGCCGATGTCGAGATCACCGCGCCGCCTGCCGGCTGAACCGGCCGCGCCGCCGCGGCACGCCGTCCCCGGGCTGCCGCTGGTCGTCCTCGCCACGCTGGCCGTCCTGGTCACCGCGGCCGACACCTACGTCGTCGTCCTGGCGCTGCCCGACATCCTCGCCGGGGTGGGTGTCGGCATCGACGAGCTGCAGCGGGCGACGCCGATCGTCGGCGGGTTCCTGCTCGGCTACACCGCCACGCTGCCGCTGCTGGGCCGGCTGGCCGACCTCCGCGGCCGCGTGCCGGTGCTGGTCGGCTGCCTGCTGCTGTTCGCCGTCGGGTCGCTGCTGACGGCGACGGCGGCCGGCCTGGGCCCCGCCGTCGCCGGCCGCGGGCTGCAGGGCGTGGGCGCCGGGGGCCTGGTGCCGGCCACGCTCGCGCTGGTCGCCGACCGTTGGCCGCCGGAGCGCCGGGCGCTGCCGCTGGGCGTCGTCGGCGCGGTGCAGGAGGCCGGCGCGGTGCTCGGCCCGCTGGCCGGCGCCGCGGTGCTGGCGGTCAGCGACTGGCGCGCGGTCTTCTGGCTCAACCTGCTGCTCGGGCTGACCCTGGCGGCGGGCGTCGTCGCCACCGGCCGCGACCGGCGCCCCGACCCGGTGGGCCTGGTCCTGCTGCTGGTCACCGGCGCCGCCGCAGGACTGCAGCTGGCCGAGCCCGCGGCGCTGGCCGAGGACGTCACGCTCGGGCTGGCCTGGGTGCCGCTGGCCGACGGCGTCGCCGCGTCGACGCCGCTGATGCTGGTCGCCGTCGTCGCGGGCCTGGGCCTGGTCGCGCGCAGCACCGGCCACCCCGACGGCGCGGTGCTGCCGCTGCGCGGGCTGCCGCGGCTGGCCCGCGAGGTCGACGTCCTCGGCTCGCTGCTCGCCGTCACCGCGCTCGGCGCGCTGGTGTGGGCCTTCGCCGCGGCCGACCCGGCCACCCAGGTCGTGGCGCACGGGCCGGTGCTGCTGCCGCTGGCCGCCGTGGCCGCCGCCGGTTTCTGGCTGCACGAGCGGCGCACGCCCGACCCGGTGCTGCCGCTGCGCGAGCTGCGTCCGGCCGGCGCGTGGGGCGCGCTGGTGGTCAACCTGCTCGTCGGCGTGGCGCTGGTGGCCGCACTGGTCGACGTCCCGCTGTTCGCCCGCGCCACGACGACGCCCGGCGACCAGCTCGGCGCGGCGCTGGTGCTGCTGCGGCTGCTGGTGGCCGTCCCGGTCGGCGCGGTGGCCGGCGGGTGGCTGTGCCGCGGAGTGCCGCCCCGGCTGGTCGCCGCCGGCGGGATGGCGCTGGCCGGCCTCGCCCTGTGGGCGATGACCGGCTGGGGCGAGACCTCGCTGGACTCCTGGACCTCCACCGCCGTCCTGCTCGCGGCCGGCCTGGGCTTCGGCCTGGCGATCGCGCCGGTCAACGCCGTGCTGCTGGCGGTCACCCGGCCCGCGGTGCACGGCAGCGCCGGCGCGCTGGCCGTCGTCGCCCGGACCGTCGGGATGCTGGTGGGGCTCTCGCTGCTGACCGCCGTCGCGCTGCGGCGCTTCACCGCCGAGGTCGCGGCGATCGGGTCGCCGCTGACCCTCTGCCCGGCGTCCCCGGCCGACTGCCCCGCCTACGAGGCGGCCACCGACGCGGCCGTGCTCACCCAGCTGCACACCGTCTTCGCCGGCGCCGCGGTCGCCGCCGGGCTGGCGGCGACCGCGGCGCTGGTCCTGCTGCGCGGTGGGGCGGTCGGGAGTCCGGTCAGGAGTCCAGCAGGAGCCTGAGCTCCGCGCGCAGGGCGGGCAGGTCGACCCCGCGGTCGTGCAGCACCTTCGCGGCCAGCCCCTGGCCCTCGCGGAGCAAGCCGAGCACGAGGTGGCCGTCGGTGATGCGCTTGGACCGCATCGCCAGGGTCTCGCGCAGCGAGAGCTCCAGGACCTTCCTCGCGCGGGACGTGAACGGGACGTGCCCGGAGTCGTCGCGCTGCCGCCCGCGCCCCGGAGCGTCCAGGGCGCCGGGCCCGAAGGTGGCCTCGGCGGCGTCCCGGACGGCGTCGAGGTCGATGCCCAGGGTGCGCAGCGCCTCGGCGTCGAGGTCCCCGCCGCCGAGGTGGGCGGTGACCGCCTCGGCGACCGCGTCGTGCTCGAGCCCGTGCCGGCGCAGGACGGTGGCGGTCGGGGTGTCCAGCCGGAGCAGGGCGAGCAGCAGGTGCTCGGTGCCGACGTGGCCGTGCCGGAGGGCGCGGGCCTCCTCCTGGGCGAGGACGACGACCTGCCGGGCGTCGGGTGTGAAGCGTTCAAACACGGTCAGTCCCTCCGCCGGAGCGGCCCGCGGCCGCCTGCGTGCTTCTTGTGCACCGCCTGCCTCGTGACACCGAGGAGCTGGGCGATCTGCTCCCACGTCCAGCCCTGGTCGCGGGCGTTCTCCACCTGCAGGGCCTCCAGTCGCTCGACCAGCGTCCGCAGTGCGCGGACCGCGCGCAGTCCGACCGCGGGATCGCGGCTGCTGGCGGCGGAGGCCACCTGTGCTGTGTCGGCCATGCCGTCAACTGTGGTTGACGCGCGGAGGATTGTCAACCCACGTTGACGTCTGTGGCCGAGTGCGCACCTGCGGCCGCCGACACGCGCCGGCACGCCGTCAGGGGCGACCGCAACCGCGCACCCGGCCGCGGACGCGGCCCCGCGCCGCGCAGGCGGGCGTGGCGCTCAGGCCACGGCCGCCTCGTCGCCTCCGGTCAGCCGCAGCAGGTCGGCGTAGGTGAGCGAGACCATCGTGTGGTGGTCACCGCCGCCTGCCCACAGGAGCGGGTGCGCCGCGAGGTCGACGTCCACCACCGCGCGCAGCGGGGCGGGGTGGCCGGTCGGCGCCACCCCGCCGACCTCCTGGCCGGTGGCGGCGAGGACGAACTCCGGGGTGGCCCGCCGCACCCGCTGCTCGGCGTCCACCCCGGCCTCGCGGAGCGCGGCGACCACCCGGTCGACCGGGCTCACGGCAGCGTGAAGACGATCTTCCCGGCGGTGCGGCCCTCGTGCATGCGCGCGAAGCCCTCGCGGGCCTGCTCCAGCGGCAGCTCGACGTCGATCACCGGGCGGACGCCGGTGGCCACGCACATCCGCATGAGCGCCTCGAGCTCGTCGCGGGTCCCCATCGTGGAGCCGATGATCGACAGCTGGGTGAAGAAGACGCGGTTGAGCTCGGCGCCGGGGTTGAAGCCGGTGGTCGCGCCGGAGGTGACGATGACGCCGCCGGGCTTGAGCGACTTGACGCTGTGGCTCCAGGTCGCCTCACCGACGGTCTCCATGACGCCGTCCACCCGCTCGGGCAGCCGCGCGCCGGACTCGAACGCCTGCTCGGCGCCCAGCTCGAGCGCCGCCTGCCGCTTCTCCTCGCTGCGGCCGGTCACCCACACCCGGAAGCCGGCCGCCTTGCCGAGCACGACCAGCGCGGTCGCGACGCCGCCACTGGCGCCCTGCACCAGCACGGTGTGCCCCGGCCGCAGCCCCGACTTCACGAACAGCATCCGGTAGGCGGTGAGCCAGGCGGTGGGCAGGCACGCGGCCTCGGCGAGGGACAGCTCGGCCGGCTTGGGCAGCACGTTGCGCCGGGGGACGGCGACCCGCTCGGCCATCGTGCCCTGGTGCAGCTCGGAGAACAGCGTCCGCTTGGGGTCCAGCGTCTCGTCACCGGTCCACTCCGGGGTGGCGACGACGCCGTGGACGACCACCTCGTTGCCGTCCTCGTCGAGGCCGGCCGCGTCGGTGCCCAGGATCATCGGCATCCGCTCCTGGGGCAGGCCGATCCCGCGCAGGCTGAACAGGTCGTGGTGGTTGAGCGAGACGGCCTTCACCTGCACCGTCGTCCAGCCGTCGGGCGCCTCCGGTTCGGGGCGGTCGCCGACCTCCAGGACGGAGAGCGGGTCGTCGGGCGAGGGCGTGGAGACGAAGACGGCGCGCATGTGCCCGGACGTTAGGACACGGCGGACCGGCGGGCGACACCGCGCGCGGTCACCGGACGACGACCACGTGCTCCCGCCGCGGCACGAACTCGCCGACCACCGGCGCGCCCGGGACCTCGCCGGCCAGCAGCAGCCCACCGGAGGTCTGCGCGTCGGCCAGCAGCAGCGCCTCGTCCTCGGGGACGGCGGAGAGATCGGCGTGCGGCCGCACCCAGTCGAGGTTGCGCCGGGTGCCGCCGGAGACGAACCCGCCGGCCAGCGCCGCGCGCGCCCCGGCCAGGTAGGGGACGGCGGCGGCGTCGACCACCGCGGTCACGCCGCTGGCCCGGGCCATCTTGTAGAGGTGCCCGAGCAGGCCGAAGCCGGTGACGTCGGTGCCCGCGCGGATGCCGGCGGCCACCGCGGCCCGCCCGGCGTCGCGGTTGAGCGCCGTCATCGAGGCCACCGCCTCCTCGCTGACCTCGCCGGTCGCCTTCATCCGGCTGTTGAGCACGCCCACGCCCAGCGGCTTGGTCAGCGACAGCGGCGTCCCGGCGACGGCGGCGTCGTTGCGGATGATCCGGTCGACGTCGACCACGCCGGTCACCGCCATGCCGTACTTGGGCTCGGGGTCGTCGATGGAGTGCCCGCCGCCGACGTGGCAGCCGGCCTCCTGCGCGACCTCCAGCCCACCGCGCAGCACCTCGGCGGCGAGCTCGGCCGGCAGCACGTCGCGCGGCCAGCCGAGCAGGTTGACCGCGACCACCGGGGTGCCGCCCATGGCGTAGACGTCGGACAGCGCGTTCGCCGCGGCGATCCGGCCGAAGGTGTGCGCGTCGTCGACGACCGGGGTGAAGAAGTCGGTGGTCAGCACCAGCCCCTGCCCGCCGGCGATCCGGACGACGGCCGCGTCGTCGCCGTCGTCGAGGCCGACGACCAGCTCGGCGGCGGGGGCGGCCGGTCCGGTGCGGGTCAGCCCGGCGACGACGGCCTCCAGCTCTCCCGGCGGGATCTTGCAGGCGCAGCCGCCGCCGTGCGCGTACTGGGTGAGCCGGATCCGTGCGGGAGCGGTGGTCACGCAGCCACCGTAGGCTGCCCGGCGGAGGCGTCAGGGCGCCTGGTGGCCCCCGCGGCCTCTAAAGCCGACGTGGCCGAGCACCTCGGTCAGGCGGGTTCGATTCCCGTCCGCCTCCGCCAGCACGGTCGAGCGCGGGACCGGCCGGTCCCGCGCTCCACCTACCCTCGGCGGCGATGAGCACCGATCCCCGCCGGCAGGTGCCGCGCACCGACACGCTGCTGGCCGACCCCGCGCTGGCCGCCGCCGCCACCCGGCTGGGGCGCGAGCTGGTCAAGGACGCCGTCCGCACCGTCCAGCAGCGGGTGCGCGAGGGCTCCCTGCTGCCGGACGAGTCCGTCGCCGCCGTGCTCGCCGGCCTGCCGTCGGGCGCGGGCAGCCTGCGCCCGGTGCTCAACGCGACCGGGGTGCTCGTGCACACCAACCTCGGGCGCGCGCCGCTGTCCCCGGCCGCGGTGCAGGCCGTGGTGGCGGCCGGCGGGACCACCGACGTCGAGCTCGACCTGCGGAGCGGGCGGCGCGGGCCGCGCGGCGAGGCGGCCGTCGCCGCGTTGCTGGCCGCGGTGCCGGCGGCCGAGGCGGCGATCGTGGTGAACAACTGCGCGGCCGCGCTCGCGCTGGTGGCCACCGCGCTCGGCGGGGAGCTGGTCATCGCGCGCGGCGAGCTGGTGGAGATCGGCGACGGCTTCCGCATCCCCGAGCTGCTGGAGTCCACCGGCGCCCGGTTGCGCGAGGTGGGGACGACCAACCGGGTGGCGCTCGAGGACTACACCCGTGCACTGGGCCCGGGCACCGGCGCGGTGCTCAAGGTGCACCCGTCGAACTTCGTCGTCCGCGGGTTCACCCGGTCGGTGCCGGTCGCGCCGCTCGCCGCCGCACTGGCCGGCAGCGGCGTCCCGCTGGTCGCCGACGTCGGCTCGGGGCTGCTGCGCCCGCACCCGGTGCTGCCCGAGGAGCCGGACCTGCAGACGACGCTGGCCGACGGCGCCGACCTCGTCCTCTGCAGCGGCGACAAGCTGCTCGGCGGTCCGCAGGCCGGGCTGGTGCTCGGCCGGGCGGACCTGGTGCAGCGGCTGCGCCGGCACCCGCTGTACCGGGCGCTGCGGGTGGACAAGACCACCCTCGCGGCGCTGGAGGCCACGCTGCGCGGCCCGCTGCCGCCGGTGCAGGAGATGCTCGCCGCCGACGTCGCCGCGTTGCGCCGCCGGGCCGGGGAGCTGGCCGCCCGGCTCGTCGGCGCCGGGGTCGACGCGCGGGCGGTGGACTCGGCCGCGCGGGTCGGCGGGGGAGGGGCGCCGGAGCACCCGCTGCCCAGCGCGGCGGTCTCGCTGCCCGAGCCGTTCGCCGGGCCGCTGCGGCTCGGGACGCGGCCGGTCGTCGGGTACGTCGCCGACGGCCGCACGCTGCTCGACCTGCGCAGCGTGCCGCCGTCGTCCGACGACGACCTGGCCGCCGCGGTGCTGGAGGTGGCCCGCGCATGGACGTGATCGCCACCGCCGGGCACGTCGACCACGGGAAGTCCACCCTCGTGCGGGCGCTCACCGGCATGGAGCCCGACCGCTGGGAGGAGGAGCGCCGCCGCGGCCTGACCATCGACCTCGGGTTCGCCTGGACGACGCTGCCCTCGGGCCGGGTGGTCGCCGTCGTCGACGTCCCCGGCCACGAGCGGTTCGTCGGCAACATGCTGGCCGGGGTCGGGTCGGTGCCGGCCGCGCTGGTGGTGGTCGCCGCCGACGACGGTTGGTCGGCGCAGACCGCCGAGCACGTCGCCGTCCTCGACGCGCTGGGCGTGCGGCACGCGCTGCTCGCCGTCACCAAGGCCGACCTCGCCGACCCCGCGCCCGTCCTCGCCGACGCGACCGAGCGGCTGGCCGCGACCTCGATGGGCGCGGTCCCGGGCGTGGCGGTCAGCGCGCCGACCGGCCGCGGCGTCCCGGAGCTGGCCGCCGCGCTGGAGACGATGCTGGCCGGGCTGCCCGCACCCGACCCCGGCGCGCCGGTGCGGCTGTGGATCGACCGGGCGTTCCCCATCCGCGGGGCCGGCACGGTCGTCACCGGCACGCTGGCCGCCGGCTCGGTCGCCGCCGGCGACCGGCTGGAGCTCGGCGGCCGGGAGGTGGGCGTGCGCGGCGTCCAGTCGCTGGGCCGGCCGGTGGAGCGGGCGAGCGCGACCGCCCGTGTGGCGCTCAACCTGCGCGGCGTCGCGGTGGAGGACCTCTCCCGCGGCGACGCGCTGCTCACCCCCGGCGCCTTCCGGTCCACCGCCGAGGCCGACGTCGTGCTCGCGACCGCGCCGGAGGACCGGCTGCCGGCCGAGGCGGTGCTGCACCTGGGGTCGGCGGCGGTGCCGGTGCGGGTGCGGCCGCTGGAGGGGGCGGCGGTGCGGCTGCGCCTGGCCACCCCGCTGCCGCTGCGGGTGGGCGACCGCGTGCTGCTGCGCGACCCCGGCGCCCGGCGGGTGCTCGGCGCCGACGTCCGCGACGTCGCCCCGCCCGAGCTGCGCCGCCGCGGCGCGGCCCGGCAGCGAGCGGCCGAGCTGGACGCCCAGGACGGCGGGCCGGCCGGCGCCGCGGCCGACCTCGCGCGCCGCCGCGTGGTGCGTGCCGCGGACTTCACGGCCATGGGCTGGCCGGTGCCCGACGACGCCGTCCGCGCCGGGCCGTGGCTGCTCGCGCCGGGGCTGGTCGGCGAGCTCGCGCGGCGGGTGCCCGGGCTGGTGGCCGCCCACCGACAGGTCCACCCGCTGGAACCCGGGCCGCCGGTCGCCGTGGTGCGGCGCGAGCTGGACCTGCCCGCCGACGACCTCGTGGCGCTCGCGGTGCGGCCGCCGCTGGCGCTGCGCGAGGGCCGGGTGGTGGTGGCCGCCGCGGGCCTGCCGCCGGCGGTGCAGCGGGCGGTCGACGCGATCCGCGCGCGGCTGGCCGCCGACCCCTTCGCCGCACCGGACGCCGACGAGCTGCGCGCCGCCCGCCTCGGCCCGCGGGAGCTGGCCGCCGCCGTGCGCGACGGGCAGCTCGTGCGGATCGCCGAGGGCGTCTACCTGGCGCCGGGCGTCGAGGAGGTGGCGCGGGGGCGGCTGGCCGCGGTGCCGCAGCCGTTCACGCTCAGCCAGGCCCGGTCGGCGTGGGGGACGACGCGGCGGGTGGCCGTGCCGCTGATGGAGTGGCTGGACGCCCGCGGCGTGACCGAGCGGCTGCCGGACAACTCCCGCCGGTTGCGCTGACCCGGAGACCGCCTCCTGGGGGTCCGGCGACCTCGTGCTCTGCCCACACCGGTGGGCAGAGCACGACTGCGCCCGGAGAGGGATGGGGTCTGCCGTGCTTCGTGCTCTGCCCACACCGGTGGGCAGAGCACGACTGTGCCCGGATGAGTGCCCGACCCGTGGGGTCAGGCGCCGCCGGCCTCGCGCAGCAGCCGGTCGCGCTCGTCGCCCGCGGTGGAGATCGGCCGCACGGCACCCGCGTCGACCGTCTCGACGGCGTCGTCGGGATCGACGGGCTCGGGCAGGGCGCGGAAGCGGGCGCGGGGGTCGTCCGTCTCGGTCATGGCGACAGCGTCCCCGCGCGGGAGCCGGCCGGCACGACGGTGGTCACTCCGCCGCCGGCACCCAGCGGGCGGGACGCTTCTCCCGGAACGCGGCGATCCCCTCCTGGCCCTCCTCGCCGGCGAAGGCCTGCGCGGAGAGGTCCAGCAGGTCGTCGAACGAGCCGCGCAGACCGCCCGCCCGCAGCAGCCGCTTGGTCTGCGCCAGCGCCCACGGCGAGCCGGCCGCCAGCGCCCGCACCTGACCGGCCACGGCGGCGTCCACCTCGTCGTCGGGCACGCTCAGGTCCACCAGCCCGCCGGCGGCGGCGGTGGCCGCGTCGAACACCTCGCCGGTGAGCATGAGCCGGTGCGCCACGTGCGGCAGCACCCGGGGGAGCACGACGGCGGAGATCACCGCCGGCACGATGCCCAGCCGCACCTCCGAGAACGCGAAGGTCGCCGATGCGCCGGCCACCACGACGTCGCAGGCGGCCAGCAGTCCGACCCCACCCGCGCGGGCCGGGCCGCGGACGACGGCGACCACCGGCTTCGGCGCGGTCCAGACGCGCTCGAGCAGCGCGGGCAGCTCGCGCACCCCCTGGTCGCCCGCGCCGGCACCGGCGGCCTCGGACAGGTCCATCCCCGAGCAGAACACCCGGCCGGTGTGGTCGAGCACGACCACCCGCACCGCGTCGTCGGCCAGCGCGGCGTCGAGGGACTCCCGCAGCCGGGCCCGCACCGCGCGGGAGAGCGCGTTGCGGTTGGCGGGGGAGTCGAGCGTGAGGGTCGCGACCCCGCGTCCGACCGAGACCTGCAGCACGTCGTCGTCAGCCACGACCGGACATCCTGCCCGGCGCGGCACACTGGGGTCGGATGAACACCGTCCTGCCGCTGCTCGACGCCCCGCCGGCGACCCTGCAGCTCCCCGACAGCGCTCGCGAGGGGCTGACCCGCACGCCCTTCGGGCTCTACGTGCACGTGCCGTTCTGCGCCACCCGCTGCGGCTACTGCGACTTCAACACCTACACCTCCGACGAGCTGGGCCCCGGCGCCAACCGCGCCGAGTACGCCGGGACGGCGGTCGCCGAGCTGCGCCGCGCGGCGGAGACCCTCGGCTCCGACCTGCCGACCGTCTCCACCGTCTTCGTCGGCGGCGGCACCCCGACGCTGCTGCCCGCCGAGGACCTCGCCGCCGTGCTGGCCGCCGTCCGCGAGCTGTTCCCCGTCGCCGACGACGTCGAGGTGACCACCGAGGCCAACCCCGAGTCGGTGACGCCGGCGTCGCTGGCCGCCCTGCGCGCGGCCGGCTTCACCCGGCTCAGCCTGGGCATGCAGTCGGCCGCCGAGCACGTGCTGGCCGTCCTCGACCGGCGGCACACCCCCGGCCGCGCCGCCGAGGCCGCGCGCGAGGCCCGCGCCGCCGGGTTCGAACACGTCAACCTCGACCTCATCTACGGCACGCCGGGGGAGACCGACGCCGACTGGGCCGCCTCGATCGACGCCGTCCTCGCCGCGCCCGTCGACCACGTCAGCGCCTACGCGCTCATCGTCGAGGACGGCACCCGGCTGGCCCGCCGGATCGGCCGCGGCGAGCTGCCGATGCCCGACGACGACGTCCTCGCCGACCGCTACGTGCAGGCCGACACCGCGCTGCGCGCCGCCGGGTTCGACTGGTACGAGGTGAGCAACTGGTCGCGCGGGGACGCCGCCCGCTGCCGGCACAACGAGCTGTACTGGGCCAACGCGAACTGGTGGGGCGTGGGGCCCGGCGCGCACAGCCACGTCGGCGGGGTGCGGTGGTGGAACGTCAAGCACCCCGCGGCGTACGCGCAGCGGCTGGCCGCGGGGGAGCTCCCGGTCGCCGACGCCGAGGTGCTCGAGCCCGCCGACCGCGCGCTGGAGACGGTGATGCTCGGCCTGCGGCTGCGCGACGGCCTGCCGCTGGCCGCACTGTCGGACGCCGGCCGGCTGCGCGCCGCCGACGCCGTGGTCCGCGGCCTGCTCGACCCCGCCGCGCACACCGCCGGGCGGGCGGTCCTCACCGACCGCGGCCGGCTGCTGGCCGACGCCGTCGTCCGCGACCTCACCGACTGAGGAAGGACCTCCCTGCAGGGCCCACCGCTCGCAGGCTCGCGGCGGGCCCCTGCAGGGAGGCCGGGACTGACGGATGTCAGGTCGGGGTCGCGACGTCCCGCACTACTGCGCGCACCCCCGGCGGCGTCAGGCTCGGGCTGTGCCTGCCAACGCCCTCGACATCGACGGCCTGACCGTCCGCCACGGCGACGTGCTCGCCGTCGACGCCCTCGACCTGCACATCGGCAGGGGCGAGACCGTCGCGCTGCTCGGCCCCAACGGGGCGGGCAAGTCCACCACCGTGAGTGCCGTGCTGGGGCTGCTGCGCCCGGCCGCGGGCACCGTCCGCGTGCTCGGCCGCGCACCGGCCGACGCCGTCCGCGCCGGCGGGGTCGGCGCGATGCTCCAGCACGGCGGCCTGCCCGGTGAGGCCCGCGTCGGCGAGGTGCTGCACCTCGTGCGGCGCAGCTACGCCGACCCGTGGCCGCTCGACGACCTGGTGGCCACCGCCGGCATCGCCGGCCTGCTGGGCCGCGACGTCGAGGCGCTCTCCGGTGGCCAGCGGCAGCGGGTCCTGCTGGCGCTGGCCCTGGCCGGTCAGCCGCCGCTGCTGCTGCTCGACGAGCCCACCTCGGCCATGGACGTCGAGGGCCGCCGCGCCTTCTGGGCCACGATGCGCGAGCTGGCCGCCCGGGGCACCACCGTCGTCTTCGCCACCCACCACCTCGAGGAGGCCGACGCCGTCGCCGACCGGGTCGTGGTGCTGGCCGGCGGCCGGGTGGTCGCCGACGGCCCGTCCGCGGGCATCCGCTCGGCCGTCGCCGGGCGCACCGTCCGCTTCACCGCCCCCGACGGCGCGGCCTTCGACCGCGTCCCCGGCGTCGTCGGCGCCGACCGGCTGGGCGGCACGGTCGCGCTGGCCACCACCGACGTCGAGGCCACGCTGCGCGCCCTGCTCGCCGGCGGCGTCCCGCTGACCGACCTGGAGGTCCGCGGCGCCAGCCTCGAGGACGCCGTCCTGTCTCTCACCACTCCCGGAGCGACCCGATGACCCCGCTGTTCGTCTTCCAGCTGCGCCGCGTGGCGCGCAACCGGCAGTTCCTCTTCTTCACCGTGCTGCTGCCGGCGCTGTTCACCGTCTTCTTCACCAAGGTCTTCGCCGGGACCCCTGACGGGGTCAGCCCCGAGCAGGCGGCCGGGACGATGGTCGCGATGATGGCCTACGGCGCCATCGGTGCGGCGCTGGGCGCCACCATCCGGCTCTCCTTCGACCGGGCCTCGGGCTGGCTGCGCCAGCTGCGCGTCACCCCGGTGCCGCAGACGGCGGTGGTCGCCGTCGACGTCGCGGTGGGCATGCTGCTGACCCTGCCGCCGCTGGTCGTCGTCGCGCTGACCGGGCGCTTCGTCAACGGCGTGCACCTGCGCCCCGTCGAGTGGGCCGGGCTGGTCGGCGTGCTGTGGCTCGGGTCGGCGGTGTTCGTCGCCCTCGGGCTGCTGCTGGGGTGGGCGCTGGAGACCAAGGCCGCCGGCGGTGCGACCGGGATCGTCGCCACCGTGCTGGCCGCCCTCGGCGGGCTGTGGGTGCCGGTCGAGCTGTTCCCCTCCGGCCTGCGGGCGGTGGCGCACGGCCTGCCGTCGTACTGGTACGCCCAGGCCGGCTACGCCGCGGCGGGCGGGCAGCTGCCGCCGGGAGCGGCCGTCGCCGCGCTGGCCGGGTTCGCCGCCGCGTTCGGCGGGCTGGCCGTCCTCGTCGCGCGCCGTCGTCCCCTGACCGCCGTCGCGGGCTGACCGGGCTACGGTCGGGCGCCGTGGACCCCCGCCCCCGCTGGTACCGCATCGGCTGGGCGCTGCCCTGGCTGCTGTTCCAGTTCTTCCCGCTCGTCGACCTGCTCACCACCGACCGCCCGCTCGCCGTCCGGGTGGTCGCCGGCGCCGGGCTGGTGGTCTTCACCGCCGTCTACCTCGACGTGTTCCGGCGGGCGTTCGGCGGCTGCTGGACCGGTCCGGTGCTGGGCCGGCTGGCCGTCGTCGCCGCCCTGGGAGTCGGGCTGGCCGCGTGGATGGGCCCGTCCTGGGCCGGGCTGCTGATCTACGTGTCGGCGGCCGCGGCGGCGGCGCTGCCGCAGCGCTGGGTGTGGCCGGTGGTGCTCGCGGCCGCCGTGGTGTGCGGCGGGGTCGTCGCGGCCGACGGCATGTTCGGCGACCTGTTCATCCTCCCGGTGATGTGCCTGCTCACCGCGTTCGCGCTGCGCGGCACCCGGCACCTGGTCTCGGTGAACGCCGAGCTGGCCGAGGCCCGCGAGGAGCTGGCCCGCAACGCCGTCGCCGAGGAGCGGCTGCGCTTCGCCCGCGACCTGCACGACCTGCTGGGCCACAGCCTGTCGCTCATCGCCCTCAAGAGCGAGCTGGCCGGCCGGCTCGCCGAGGCCGACCCCGCCCGGGCACGGGCGGAGATGGCCGACGTCGAGTCCGCCGCCCGCCGCGCGCTGGCCGAGGTGCGCGACGCGGTCAGCGGCTACCGCCAGGTCAGCTGTGCCCAGGCCCTGGCCGAGGCGCGCTCGGCGCTGTCGGGCGCCGGCATCGCCGTCCGGCTGCCCGCCCGGGTGGCGGCGCTGCCCGGCCCGGTCGACGCGGCGCTGGGGTGGGTGGTCCGCGAGGCGACGACCAACGTGCTGCGGCACAGCGGCGCCCGTTCGGTGACGGTCACCCTCACCGAGGACGGCGCCGAGGCGGTGCTGACCGTCACCGACGACGGCCGCGGCCCGACCGACGGCACCGAGCCCGGCTCGGGGCTCGCCGGCCTCGCCGAGCGGGTGGGCGCGATCGGCGGGGCGCTCACCGGCGGCGCCGGCCGGGACGGCGGGTACGAGCTGCGCGCCGTCCTGCCGCTGACGCCGGTCGCGGCCGGGGCGCCGCGGTGATCCGGGTGCTCGTGGCCGAGGACCAGTCGATGGTCCGCGGCGCGCTGCGGGCCCTCCTGGAGCTGGAGGAGGACATCACCGTCGTCGCCGAGGTCGGCCGCGGCGACGAGGTGCTCGCCGCCGCCCGCGAGCACCTGCCCGACGTCGCGCTGCTCGACATCGAGATGCCCGGTGCCGACGGGCTCGAGGCCGCCCAGCAGCTGGCCGCCGAGCTGCCGGGGGTGCGCGCCGTCGTGCTCACCACCTTCGGCCGGCCGGGGTTCCTCCGCCGGGCGATGGAGGTCGGGGCGGCCGGGTTCCTGGTCAAGGACGCGCCCGTCGCGGAGCTGGCCAGGGCCATCCGCGCCGTCGTCGCGGGAGAGCGGGTGATCGACCGGGAACTGGCCGCCGCGGCGCTGGCGATCGGGGCGACGCCGCTGTCGGCGCGCGAGGCCGACGTGCTGCGCGAGGCCGCCGACGGCGCGACCGTCGCCGACATCGCCCGGACGCTGTTCCTGTCCGAGGGGACGGTGCGCAACTACCTGTCCTCGGCGATCGGAAAGACCGGTGCCCGCACCCGAGTGGAGGCCGCCCGCGTCGCCGCCGACAAGGGTTGGCTATAGCTCGAGCTCGAAGCCCTCGTGGGAGGCGACGTAGCCCAGCCGCTCGTAGAAGCGGTGGGCGTCGGTGCGGCGCTTGTCGGTGGTGAGCTGCACCAGCGTCGCGCCGCGCCGGCGGGCCTCGTCGGCGACCCACGCGAGCACCGCCGCACCCAGTCCACGCCTGCGGAGGGCGGCGGCCACCCGGACGCCCTCCACCTGCGCCCGCAGCGTGCCGCCGCGGGCCAGGCCCGGGATGACGGTCAGCTGCAGCGTGCCGACGACGGTGCCGCCGTCCTCGGCGACCACCAGCAGGTGCGCCGGGTCGGCGTCCACGGCGGCGAAGGCCGCCTCGTACGGCGCCAGGTCGGTCGTCTCCCGGCCGGCGGCGATCGGGTCGTCGGCCAGCAGCGCCACGACGGCCGGCAGGTCGGCGGCGGTGGCCCGCCGCAGGAGGACACCCTCGGCGGCCCCGGTCAGCCGGGCCAGCGGGGCCGTCACAGCGCCCGGCCGGGGTCGGCGGGCATCAGCGCGTCGAGGTCGAGCACCCGGACGTGGATCACCGTGCGCTGCTGCAGGGCCGCCCGGAGCGCTCGGTGCAGACCGTCCTCGAGGTAGAGCTCCCCGTGCCACTGGACGGCGTGCGGGAAGAGGTCGCCGTAGAAGGTCGAGTCCTGGGCCAGCAGGGTGTCCAGCGCCAGCTCCCGCTTGGTGGTGACCAGCGTGTCGAGCCGGATCTGCCGGGGCGGGATCATCGCCCAGTCCTTCGTGGACAGGCCGTGCTCGGGGTACGGGCGGCCGTCGCGCACCGCTTTGAAGACCAGGGACCCGACCTCCGTTCGACCGCCCCGTTCGAGCACCGTCCGCCGGTCACCCTATCCGCCGAGGCCCCGGCCGCCGTCGCCCCCCGCGGGTGAGGACGGTCCGCGCTCCGCGACGGGAGGGCTCGCCGGTCGTATGCTGGACTGGCACTCCGTCCGTGCGAGTGCCAGCCCGCCGGGGAGCCCGGCGCGCGCCGGCCGCGCCCGTCAGGGGCGTCCGCACGGGCACGTCGACCGGTACGGGGAGGTGTCACCGTGGCGCACGACGAGCGCCGTCTGCAGGTCCTGCGGGCGATCGTGCAGGACTACGTCTCCACCAACGACCCGGTGGGCAGCAAGGCCCTCGCCGAGCGGCACGACCTCGGCGTCTCCCCGGCCACCATCCGCAACGACATGGCCGTCCTCGAGGAGCAGGGCTACATCACCCAGCCGCACACCAGCGCCGGGCGGGTGCCCACCGACAAGGGCTACCGGCTGTTCGTCGACCGGCTCTCGGCGGTCAAGCCGCTGTCGGCCGCCGAGCGCAAGGCGGTCGAGCGGTTCCTCGACGGCGCCGTCGACCTGCACGACGTCCTGGGCCGCACGGTGCGCCTGCTGGCCCAGCTGACCCACCAGGTCGCCGTCGTCCAGTACCCGACGCTCTCGCGCAGCGCCGTCCGCCACCTCGAGGTGGTGCAGCTGACCGGCTCCCGGCTGCTGCTGGTGCTCATCACCGACACCGGCCGGGTGGAGCAGCGGGTGGTCGACTGCCCGGTCGAGGTCGCCCGGGACGACGTCGCCGACCTGCGGGCGCTGCTGAACTCCGCGTTCGGCGGCGCACGGCTGGCCGACGCCGGCAGCAAGGTGCCCGACCTGGTCGACACCGCGCCGCCGCACCTGCGCGCGCTGGTGGCCGCGATGAGCGCCGCGCTGATCGAGACGCTGGTCGAGCCCGGCGAGGACCGGCTGGTCATCGGCGGGACGGCGAACCTGGCACGCACCGCCGTCGACTTCCCGGGCAGCCTGCGCCCGCTGCTGGAGGCCCTCGAGGAGCAGGTCGTCGTCCTCCGGCTCATCAGCGAGGTGGACGCCGGCGGCACGGTCCTCGTGCGCATCGGCGAGGAGAACGCCCACGAGGCACTGGCCGGTGCGTCGGTCGTCTCCGTGGGGTACGGCACCGAGGACCGGGCACTGGGGGGACTGGGCATCGTCGGCCCGACCCGCATGGACTACCCGGGGAACATGGCCGCGGTCCGCGCCGTGGCCCGCTACGTCGGCCAGCTGCTGGCCGAGAGCTGAGGACTGCGACTACATGGCAACCGACTACTACGGCGTCCTCGGGCTGGCCCGGGGCGCGTCCGACGCTGACATCAAGAAGGCCTACCGGCGGCTGGCGCGCGACCTGCACCCCGACGTCAACCCCGACCCCGAGGCCAAGGAGCGCTTCCAGGAGGTCAGCCGCGCCTACCAGGCGCTGACCGACCCGGACAAGCGCCGCGTCGTCGACCTCGGCGGCGACCCGTTCGACACCGGCCCCGGCGCCGGCGGCGGCTCGCCGTTCGGGCAGGCCGGCTTCGGCGGGCTCGGCGACATCATGGACGCCTTCTTCGGCGGCGCCGGGATGGGCGGCCGCGGCCCCCGCAGCCGGGTGCGGGAGGGCGACGACGCCCTCATCCGCATCGAGCTCGACCTCGAGCAGACGGTGTTCGGCACCACCGAGGAGATCACCGTCGACACCGCCGTCCTGTGCGGCACCTGCAGCGGTGCGGGCACCGCGCCGGGCACCCACCCGACAACCTGCGCCACCTGCTCGGGCCGCGGCGAGGTGCAGAGCGTGCAGCGGTCCTTCCTTGGCCAGGTCGTCTCCACCCGGCCGTGCCCGACCTGCGCCGGCACCGGCCAGGTCATCCCCGACCCGTGCCCCGAGTGCGGCAGCGAGGGCCGCGTGCGCGCCCGCCGGACCATCCCGGTCAAGGTGCCCGCCGGCGTCGAGGACGGCATGCGGATCCGGCTCACCGGCCGCGGCGAGGTCGGCCCCGGCGGCGGGCCGGCCGGCGACCTCTACGTCGAGATCCGCGAGCGGCCGCACGAGGTGTTCACCCGCGACGGCGAGGACCTGCACTGCCGGGTCACCCTGCCGATGACCGCCGCCGCGCTCGGCACCACGCTGCCGCTGACGCTGCTCGACGGCGAGGACACCGACATCGACGTCCGGCCGGGCACCCAGCCGGGCACGGTGCTCACGCTGCGCGGCAAGGGCGCGCCGCGGCTGCGCGCCACCGGCCGGGGCAACCTCCTGGTGCACGTCGACGTGCAGACGCCGACCCGCCTGGACGCCGAGCAGGAGAAGCTGCTGCGCGAGCTGGCCGTGCTGCGCGGCGAGGACCGCCCCTCGTCGACGGCCGGTGAGACCCCGGGTGGCCTGTTCGCCCGGGTGCGGAACCCGTTCAAGTGAGCGTCCCGGCTCCCGGCGACCAGCGCGTCGCCCTCGACGGCGCGCCGCTGTTCCTCCTCGAGGAGCTGCCCGACGCCCCCGAGGTCGTCGTCGGCGGCGCGGAGGGCCGGCACGCCGTCGGCGTGCTGCGGCTGACCGCCGGCGAGCCGGTCCGGGTCGGTGACGGCCGCGGCACGGTGGCCGAGGGCACGGTCCTCGACGCCGGCCCCGGCGGCCTGCGGGTGCAGGTGGCCGCCCGGTACGAGGTGCCGCCGGCCGAGCCGGAGCTGTGGCTGGTGCAGGCGCTGCCCAAGGGCGACCGGGGGCCGCTGGCGGTCGAGCTGGCGACCGAGCTCGGCGTCGACCGGGTCATCCCGTGGACGGCGTCGCGCTGTGTCACCCGCTGGCGCGAGGACCGCGTGGAGAAGGGCCTGGCGAGGTGGCGGGCCGCGGCCCGGGCGGCGAGCAAGCAGTCGCGGCGGCCGCGGGTGCCCGAGGTCAGCGAGCCGATGACCACCCGCCAGGTGTGCGGCGAGCTGGGCGACGTCGACCTGGCGCTCGTCCTGCACGAGCAGGCCCGCCGTCCGCTGACCGGGGTGGAGGTGCCCTCGAGCGGCACGGTCGCCGTCGTCGTGGGCCCCGAGGGCGGGCTCACCGACGGCGAGGTGGTGGCGCTGCGGGCCGCCGGCGCGGAGGTGGTGCGGCTGGGCCCGGAGGTGCTGCGGACCTCGACCGCCGGCGCCGCCGCCCTGGCCGCGCTGTCGGCGCGGACCCGCTGGAGGTAGCCGCCGCGGGGCGGCGATGATCAGGGAACCTGATCGTGGCGCGTCCTCCCTCACGGTGGACGGTGAGGGAGGACGCGCTGCGGTGCGGGAGGACCCGCTCGGATCAGGGTCCCTGATCGTGGCGCGGGCGGGGCTCCGTCAGCGCAGGGCGCGGCGGGCGCGGGCGCCGGTCAGGTCGACGGCGAGGGTGAGCACGACCGTCGCCGCCAGCACCGTGCTCACCGCCGGCCAGTCGAAGGCCGCCAGCCGCGCGGCCAGCAGCGCCCCGAGCCCGCCGGCGCCGAGCAGGCCGACCAGCAGCGTGTCGCGCACGGCCACCTCCCACCGGTACAGCGCGAACGCCAGCACCGGCCCGGCCGCCTGCGGCGCCACCCCGTACAGCCAGCCGCCGGCCGGTCGCGCGCCGAGCGCGGTCAGCGCCGCCCGCGGCCGGGGGTCGGCCTCCTCCACCGCCTCGGCGGCCAGGCGCCCCAGCACCCCGAGCGTGTAGACGCCGAGTGCCAGCGCGCCGGGCAGCACGCCGGGCCGCAGCACGAACAGCAGGACCAGCGCCCACACCGGCGGCGGCACCGCCCGCAGCAGGAGCAGCCCCGCCCGCGCCAGCACCCCGCAGAGCCGGCGCAGGGGACCGGCCCGCAGCGGACGCGCGGCGACGCCGGCCACCAGCACCGCCCCGGCCGTGGCGACGGCGATCGCTAGCACCGACGTCTGCACCGTCGTCACCGTCTGCCGGGCCACCTCCGCGAGCAGGGCGCCGTCGCCGGCCGGCGGCCAGGCGGCGTCCAGCACGTAGGCCACCTGCTCGCGCGTGCGGGCCGCGACCAGGGACGCCGGCGACAGCGCCAGGTACCACCAGGACCACGCGACGGCGGCGAGCGTGCCGAGCACGGCCGCGGTGAGCAGCCGGTCGCGGGCGAACACGCCCGGCGGCCGCCGCGGCGCGGCCACCCGGCGGCGCACCGCCCGGCCGGCGACGTCGGCGGCCAGGCACAGCAGCGCCAGCGCGTAGACGGCGCTCCACACCTGCGGCCAGCGCAGCGACGCGAACGACAGCGCCAGCTGGTAGCCCAGCCCGCCGGCGCCGACCATCCCCAGCACCACGGCCGAGCGGACGGCGCACTCCAGCCGGTAGCAGGCGTAGGACAGCAGCCCGCCGGCCGCCGGGGGCAGCAGCCCGTACAGCGCCGCGGCCGCCCGCCCCGACCCCGCGGCGAGCAGCGCCTCGTACGGGCCGCGCGGCACCTCGTCGAGCAGGTCGGCGAACACCGTGGCGGTCACCGCGCCGTAGGGCAGGCCGATCGCCAGGACGCCGACCCACGGGTCCAGCCCCAGCACGTTGACCAGCAGCAGCCCCCACACCGCCTCGTGCAGCCCGCGAGGGACCGCGAGCACGCCCCGGACCGCCGTCCAGCCCAGCCGCCGCCGTCCCCAGGTGGTGCGCGCGACGAGGACCGCCCCCAGCGCCCCCAGCAGCACGGCCAGCGCCGCGCCGAGGACGGCGTAGGCGACGGTGACCAGCGCGGCGCCGGCGAGCACGCCGAGGAACGCGCCGTCGACCGCGGGGGAGAGGGCGGCCGCGGCGAACCGGCCGAACTGGGGAGCGCCCGCCGGGTTCGCCACCTCCCCGCCGACCGCGCCGGCCAGCGACCAGCCGACGGCAGCGAGCGCGGCCAGTCCCCACGCCCAGCGCCGCCGGTCGCGCCGCAGCCGGGGTACGGCCGGCGCCCGGGCCCGGTCGAGCACCGCGGTCACGCCGCGGCTCCGTAGAAGGCGGCGAGGTCGGCGGCCGAGAGCGCCGCGGTCGGGGCGTCGAGCACCACCCGGCCGGCGGCCAGGCCCACCACCCGGTCGCAGTGCCGCAGCGCCAGCGCCGGGTCGTGCAGGGCGGCCACCAGCGCGCCACCCCGGGCCGCGGGGCCGGCCAGCAGCTCGAGCACCCGGTCGGAGAGCACCGGGTCGAGGGCCGACGCCGGCTCGTCGGCCAGCACCAGGTCGGGCCGCTGCAGCAGGAGCCGGGCCACGGCCACCCGCTGGCGCTGCCCGCCGGAGAGCGCGCCGGTGCGGTCGAAGACCCGGTCGGCCAGGCCGACCTGCTCCAGCGCGGCCACCACCTCGGGCAGGCCCTGCGGCCGCACGAGCGACCACGCCGCCCGCGCCGCCGGCCAGGTGCCGAGCCGCCCGGCGTTGACGTTGTGCACCACCCGCAGCGGCCCGGCCAGCTCCAGGTGCTGGTGGACCGTGCCCACCCGCGCCCGCAGCCGGCGCAGGTCCCGACCGCGGAGCCCGGGCGGGTCCTGCCCGAGCACCTCCACCGACCCGGCCGACGGCGGCACCGCCCCGTTGACCACGCCCAGCAGCGTCGACTTCCCGGCGCCGGACGCCCCGACGACGGCCACCCGCTCGCCCGCGCCGACGGTCAGGTCCACGGCGTCGAGCGCGGTCGCCGTCCCGAGGCGGACGGTGACGCCGGTCAGCCGCAGGACGGCGCTCAGGTGACCAGCCCCAGGCTGCGTCCGATCTCCTCGATGCGGTCGTAGTCCGACACGCGGGCCGGGACGAAGGAGCCCGCACCGAACAGGTCGAGCACCTCGGCGTCGTCCGGGTCGTCGGCGCGCAGCCCGGTGAGGTAGGCGCGCACCGGGTCGGCGAGGTCGGCGGCCTGCGGGCCGAGCAGCCAGTGGTAGTCGTGGTACCCCGGCGTCCGGGAGTGGGCGACGACGGCAGGGTCGACGGCGCCCTCCTGCGACCGCGAGGTCCACACCTGCTCGTTGAGCACGCCGGCCTGGTAGCTGCCGGAGGCGACCAGTTGCAGCGTGGCGTCGTGCGAGCCGGAGAAGCCGGGGCCGCCGGGGAAGCCCTGCGGGTCGACGCCGGCCTGCTGGAGGAACCACGCGGGCATGAGCCGGCCCGACGTCGAGGTCTCGGCGCCGTAGGTGAACCGCAGCGGCGCCAGCGGGCGCAGGTCGTCCGACAGGGCGAGCCCGGTCGCGGCGTTGACGACGAACACCGAGTGGAAGTCGGTGTCGATGTCGCGCTGCGCGATCGGCCGGGCGCCCGGCGTCTGCAGCCGCGCCTGGACGCCGGTGAGCCCGCCGAACCAGACGAGGTCGAGGTCGCCGGTGCGGAAGAGGGAGACGGCGGCGGCGTAGTCGGTGACCGGGCTGTAGGCGACCTCGAGGTCGAGCGCGGCCGACATCGACCGGGCGACGGTGCCGTACAGGCGCTGGAGGACCTCGGGGTCCTGGTCGGGGATGGCGCCGATGGTCAGCGTCCCCGCCGGGGTGGAGGAGGCGACGGGGGAGGAGCGGCCGCAGGCCGCGGTGGCGAGGGCGAGGGCGGTGCCGGCGAGGAACGCGCGGCGCGAGGACGACGGGATCCCGGGGCCCCCCGACCGGGGAGCGCGACGGACACCCACTACGTCCTGCAGCGGGGGACGGGCACGGGACACCTCCGGAGCCGGTGGGTTGTGTGCGGCCCATCCTCGCCCGGGGAGCCCGGCGGCGCTGGAACGGCCCCCTCGCAGGGGCCCGCGCCGAGCAGGTGACGTGTTGGAACGGCCTCCTCGCAGGGGCCGCGCCGAGCAGCTGACGTGCTGGAACGGCCTCCTCGCATGGGCCCGCGCCGAGCAGGTGACGTGTTGGAACGGCCCCCTCGCAGGGGCCCGCGCCGAGCGGAGCGAGGTGTGGGGGGCGAGGGGGTCCTTCTAGGGTCGGCTGCGTGAGCGACTGCCTGTTCTGCCGCATGGTGGCCGGCGAGATCCCCGCCGACGTCGTGCACGAGACCGACCGCACCCTGGCCTTCCGCGACATCAACCCGCAGGCCCCCACGCACGTGCTGGTGATCCCCAAGGACCACCACGCGACGGCGGGGCTGCTCGTCGGCGCCGACCCGCAGCTGCTGGTCGACGTGGTGGCCGCCGCCCACGCCGTCGCCGTCCAGGAGGGGCTGGCCACCGAGGACGGGTCCGAGCCGGGCTACCGGATCGTGACCAACACCGGCCCGCAGGCCGGTCAGACGGTGCACCACCTGCACCTGCACGTCCTCGGCGGCCGTCCGATGCGCTGGCCGCCCGGCTGAGACGGCCGGCGGCCGTGACAGGCTGCGGTCATGACCGACGCCGGCAGCGCCGCTCCCGTCCGGATCGAGCGGGACGGCGACGTCGCCGTCGTTGTGCTCGACGCCCCGCCGCTGAACCTGTTCGACGAGTCGGTGTTCGCCGGGTTCGAGCAGGTGGCCGCCGACCTGGTCGCGCTCACCGAGCCCGGCCGGCCCGACCGCGCCCGCGCCGTGCTGCTCGAGGCCCGCGGCAAGGTGGTCTCCGCCGGGGTCGACGTGCACGCCTTTCGGGACATCGCCGAGGGTCCCGAGCCGGCGCAGCGCGGCGCGGCGCTGTGGGCCCGGCTGCTGCGCATCGCCCAGACGATCGAGGACCTGCCGGTGCCCACCGTCTTCGCCGCGCACGGCCTCACGCTGACCGCGGCCTTCGAGGTCTCCCTGGCCTGCGACGTGCTGCTGGCCGCCGAGCGGGCCAGCTTCGGGCTGGTGGAGATCGTCGTCGGGCTCACGCCGTCGATGGGCGGGCCGCAGCGGCTGGCCGAGCGGGCCGGCCCGGCGCGGGCCAAGGAGCTGGTCTTCACCGGGGAGCGGTACCCGGCCGCCGTCCTGGAGCGGTGGGACGTGGTCAACCGCGTCCTGCCCGACGAGGGCTTCGCCGAGGCCGCCCGCGACTACGCCCGCCGGGTCGCCGCCGGGCCGACGCTGGCGCACGCGGCCACCAAGCGGCTGGTCACCACCGCCGTCCGGTCCGGTGTGCGGGCCGCCGACGAGATCACCCCGCAGGTCTCCGGGCCGCTGTTCGCCACTGCCGACCTGCGCGGCGCGGTGGCCTCCTTCCTCGAGGACGGGCCGGGCAGGGCCACCTACACCGGCGCCTGACTCCTCCCGGCCGGACCCGGTTCCGGCCCTCGCCGCACGGGTAACCTGGACGGGTCAGAACCCCCGTGCCAGGAAGGCAGGGTCGAGGGCACTTGCCCGATACCTCCCCGAACGTCCCCGTGCCGGCCGCTCCCTCCTCCCGCGAGGCCTCTGCGCAGGCCGCGGCTGCCGACGACGCACTCGCGGGCGCCGCCCCCGCTGCGGTCCGGACCACGATCACCGTCCCCGACTCCGTGTCGATGGTCGCCCTGCTCGGCTCCGGCGACGAGCTGCTCCGGCTGGTCGAGGGCGAGCTCGCCGCCGACGTCCACGTCCGCGGCAACGAGATCGCCGTGACCGGCCAGCCGGCCGACAACGCCTTCGCCGTCCGCGTCTTCGACGAGCTCATCGCGCTGCTGGGCACCGGCCAGGCGCTGCGGCCGGACTCGGTGCGCCGGGTCATCGGCATGCTGCGCAGCGGCGGCTCCGAGCGGCCGGCCGACGTGCTCAGCCTCGACATCATCAGCCGCCGGGGCCGCACCATCCGGCCCAAGACGCTGAACCAGAAGCGCTACGTCGACGCGATCGACGCGCACACGATCGTGTTCGGCATCGGTCCGGCTGGCACCGGCAAGACCTACCTGGCCATGGCCAAGGCCGTGCAGGCGCTGCAGACCAAGCAGGTCAACCGGATCATCCTCACCCGCCCCGCGGTCGAGGCCGGCGAGCGGCTCGGCTACCTGCCGGGCACGCTGAGCGAGAAGATCGACCCCTACCTGCGGCCGCTCTACGACGCGCTGCACGACATGGTCGACCCGGAGTCCATCCCGCGGCTGATGGCGTCCGGCACGATCGAGGTGGCCCCGCTGGCGTACATGCGCGGCCGGACGCTCAACGACGCGTTCGTGATCCTCGACGAGGCGCAGAACACCACCGCCGAGCAGATGAAGATGTTCCTCACCCGCCTCGGCTTCGGGTCGAAAATCGTCGTCACCGGTGACGTCACCCAGGTCGACCTGCCCGGCGGCGCGCAGAGCGGCCTGAAGATCGTGCGGGAGATCCTCGACGGCATCGAGGACGTGCACTTCTCCAACCTGACCAGCTCCGACGTCGTCCGGCACCGGCTGGTCGGCGACATCGTCGACGCCTACGAGCGCTGGGACGCCGGCCAGCAGCAGGGCGCCGCGCGCCCGGCCGCGCCGCCCCGGACCGCCCGGCCGCGCCGGCCGGGGAGCTGAGCGGCGTGCCCGTCGAGGTCGCCAACGAGTCCGAGATCGCCGTCGACGAGACGGAGCTGACCGGCATCTGCCGGTACGTGCTCGGGGAGCTGGGCGTCAACCCGATGGCCGAGCTGTCGGTGCTGTGCGTCGACGCCGACCACATGAGCGTGCTGCACGAGCGGTGGATGGGGGAGAAGGGCCCGACCGACGTCCTGGCCTTCCCCATGGACGAGCTCGACACCGCCCGGCCCGACGACCCCGAGCCCGGCCCGGCGCTGCTCGGCGACGTCGTGCTGTGCCCGTCGGTCGCCGTCCGGCAGGCCCGCGCGGCCGGCCACTCCATGGACGACGAGTTGCTGCTGCTGGCCACCCACGGCGTGCTGCACCTGCTCGGCTACGACCACATGGAGCCGGAGGAGGAGCGGGAGATGTTCGGCCTGCAGACCCGCCTGCTCGAGGGCTGGCGCTCGGCCCCGCGACAGCCGGTCACCGGCGAGCCGGCCGGAGGGGGCACCGACCCGCGGTGAGGAGGCCGCGATGAGCGCCGGTGCGGTCACGCTGCTGGTGGTCGCGATCTGCCTGGTGCCGCTCGCCGGCCTGTTCGGCGCCATGGACGCCGCCCTGCAGCGGGTGTCGAAGGCGCGGGTCGAGGAGCTCCGCCGGGAGGGCGTCCGGCGGGCCGCCACGCTCGAGGAGGTCCTCGCCGAGCGGGCGCGGCACGTGTCGCTGCTCCTGCTGCTGCGGATCGTCTGCGAGATGGTCGCGGCGGTGCTGGTGGCCGTCGTCCTGGCCGGGCTGTGGGGGCTGGGCTGGCAGACGGTGCTCACCGCCGCGGGCGTGATGACCGTCGTCAGCTACGTCCTGGTCGGCGTCGGCCCGCGGACGCTGGGCCGCCAGCACGCCTATCCGATCGCCCTGCGCACCGCGGGGCTGGTGCGGGTGCTCGGCCGGGTGCTCGGTCCGGTGGCCACGCTGCTCATCCTGGTCGGCAACGCGATCACGCCCGGCCGCGGCTTCCGCGACGGGCCCTTCGCCACCGAGGTCGAGCTGCGGGAGCTCGTCGACCTGGCCGAGGAGCGCGGCGTCGTCGAGTCCGGCGAGCGCAACATGATCCACTCGGTGTTCGAGCTCGGCGACACGATCGCCCGCGAGGTCATGGTGCCGCGCACCGACGTCGTGTGGATCGAGCGCACCAAGACCCTCCGGCAGGCCCTGGCCCTGGCCCTGCGCAGCGGGTTCAGCCGCATCCCGGTGATCGGCGAGAACGTCGACGACGTCGTCGGGGTGGTCTACCTCAAGGACCTCGTGCGCCGGTCGCAGAACCTCGGCGAGGGCCGCGGCCCGCGGGTCGAGGAGCTCATGCGCCCGCCGGCGTTCGTGCCGGAGTCCAAGCCGGTCGACGAGCTGCTGCGCGACATGCAGGCCCGCCGCACCCACATCGCGATCGTCGTCGACGAGTACGGCGGCTTCGCCGGGCTGGTCACCATCGAGGACATCCTCGAGGAGATCGTCGGCGAGATCGCCGACGAGCACGACGCCGTGCAGCGCCCCCCGGTCGAGCGCCTCGACGACGGCTCGGTGCGGATCACCGCGCGGCTGCCGGTCGAGGACCTCGCCGAGCTCTTCGACGTCGAGCTGCCGCGCGACGACGACGTCGAGACCGTCGGCGGCCTGCTGGCGCGCGAGCTGGGCCTGGTGCCGATCGAGGGCTCGCAGGCCGAGGTCGCGGGGCTGCGGCTGGTGGCCGAGAGCACCGGCGGACGGCGCAACCGCATCGACACGATCCTGGTGTGCCGGGTGCCCGAGGTCTCCGACGACCCCGAGCACCAGTCGGGGGCCACCCGCGCCGACGTGCACGCCGGCGCCGAGAGCTGACCGCCCACCACGACGTGGCAGGCTGCCGTCCTGTGCCCGACCTGCAGCCCGAGGACGCCAAGCTCGTCACCCTCGCCCGCTCCGCGCGCGGCCGCACCGGTGCCCCGGAGGGCGCCGCGGTCCGCGACACCGACGGGCGCACCTACGTCGCCGCCTCGGTGTCCCTGCCCTCGCTGACGCTGTCGGCGCTGCAGGCCGCGGTCGCCGCCGCCGTCTCCAGCGGGGTGGAGGGGCTGGAGGCCGCCGCGGTCGTGTCCGACGCCGACGCGGTGGAGGACGCCGGGCTGGCCGCCGTCCACGACCTCACGCCGTCCGCGCCCGTGCACCTCGCCGGCCCCGACGGCGCCCTCCGCGCCACGACCTGAGGGCACCGCGACGATCAGGGGACCTGATCGTGGAGCGTCCTCCCTCACGGTGGGACGTGCGGGAGGACACCGCACGATCAGGTCCCCTGATCGTCGCTGCCTCCACCGGGGTGTCAGCCGGCGGTGGGAGACTGGGGCGGTGAGCACGCCGGAGCAGCCGTACCGCAGCGGCTTCGCCTGTCTGGTGGGCCGCCCCAACGCCGGCAAGACCACCCTGACCAACGCCCTCGTCGGCGAGAAGGTCGGCATCGTCAGCAACCGGCCGCAGACGACGCGGCACGCCATCCGCGGCGTCGTCCACCGGCCCGGCGGGCAGCTCGTCCTCGTCGACACCCCCGGCCTGCACAAGCCGAAGAGCCTGCTCGGTCGCCGGCTCAACGACGTCGTCCGCGACACCCTCTCCGAGGTCGACGTGGTGGTGTTCTGCATCCCCGCCGACCAGCCGGTGGGCACCGGCGACCGGTTCATCGCCCGGCAGCTGAAGGACGTGAAGGCGCCGCTGATCGTCGTCGTGACCAAGACCGACGCCGCGTCGAGGAAGCAGGTCGCCGAGCAGCTGGTGGCCGCCAGCGCGCTGGTCGAGGCCGCCGAGGTCGTGCCCGTCAGCGCGGTCGGCGGCGACCAGGTCGAGCTGCTGGAGGACCTGCTGGTCGGCCTGCTGCCCGAGGGCCCGCCGCTGTACCCCGAGGAGCAGACCACCGACGAGGAAACCGACCGGCAGATCGCCGAGCTCATCCGCGAGGCGGCGCTGGAGAAGGTGTTCCAGGAGGTGCCGCACTCCCTCGCCGTCACCGTCGAGGAGCTCAACCGCCGGCCCGACCCCAAGCGGGCGGGTGCGGAGCTGGTCGAGGTGCACGCGCTGCTGCACTGCGAGCGCCCGAGCCAGAAGCCGATGCTGCTCGGCAAGGGCGGGTCGGTCATCAAGGCGATCGGCACCGAGGCGCGGGCCGGCCTGGAGGAGCTGCTCGGCTCCCGGGTGCACCTCGACCTGCACGTCACCGTCCTCGGCGAGTGGCAGGACGACCCGAAGAAGCTGAACAGGCTGGGGTATTGAGCACCACACCGAAGTCGCTGTACCGCGACGAGGGGATCGTCCTGCGCACCCAGAAGCTGGGGGAGGCCGACCGGATCGTCACGGTCCTCACCCGCCGGCACGGCAAGGTGCGGGCGGTGGCCAAGGGCGTGCGCCGCACCAAGAGCAAGTTCGGCGCCCGGCTCGAGCCGTTCAGCCACGTCGACCTGCAGCTCTACACCGGCCGCAACCTCGACATCGTCAGCCAGGCCGAGTCGCTGCGCTCCTACGGCTCGGTCATCGCCGCCGACTACCCCGCCTACACCGCCGGCACCGCGGTGCTCGAGACCGCCGACCGGCTGATGGCGGAGGAGGAGAAGGAGCCGAACCTGCGGCTGTTCCTCCTCGTCGTCGGCGCGCTGCGGGCGCTGTCGGAGCGCACCCACCCGGCCGGGCTGGTGCTCGACGCGTTCCTGCTGCGCGCCATGTCCGTGGCCGGCTGGGAGCCCGCGCTCGGCGACTGCGCCCGCTGCGGCGTCGAGGGCCCGCACCGGCACTTCTCCGTCCCGGCCGGCGGCACCGTCTGCCGCGAGTGCCGCCCGACCGGGTCGGCGATGCCCAACCCGGTCACCATCGGGCACCTGGAGGCGCTGCTGTCCGGCGACTGGGAGACCGCCGAGGCCAGCGAGAACCCGCAGCGCCGCGAGGGCAGCGGGCTGGTCGCCGCGCTGCTGCAGTGGCACCTCGAGCGCGGGCTGCGGTCGCTGCCGCTGGTCGAGCGCCCCGACGTCGCCCCCCGGCGGGAAGCGGGCCTGCTGCGTGAGGCGTGAGGTGAAGGCGCCGAACCCGCACCCCTCGGGCGTCCGCCCGCCGGCGATCCCGGCCGGCAAGGTGCCCGGCCACGTCGCGATCGTCATGGACGGCAACGGCCGGTGGGCCAAGGAGCGCGGCCTGCCGCGGACGGCGGGGCACGAGGCGGGGGAGTCCTCGCTGTTCGACTGCGTCGAGGGCGCCATCGAGCTCGGCGTGCAGGCGATCAGCGCCTACGCCTTCTCCACCGAGAACTGGCGGCGCAGCCCCGAGGAGGTCCGCTTCCTCATGGGCTTCAACCGCGACGTCATCCGCCGCCGCCGCGACGAGATGCACGAGCTCGGCGTCCGGGTGCGCTGGGCCGGCCGCCGTCCGCGGCTGTGGCGCAGCGTCATCAGGGAGCTCGAGGTCGCCGAGGAGCTCACCAAGGACAACGACGTCCTGACGCTCACCATGTGCGTGAACTACGGCGGCCGCGCCGAGATCGCCGACGCCGCCGCCGCGATCGCCCGCGAGGCCGCCGCCGGGCGGCTGGACCCGGCGAAGGTCGACGAGCGCACCGTCGCCCGGTTCCTCGACGAGCCCGACATGGCCGACGTCGACCTGTTCGTGCGCAGCTCCGGGGAGAACCGGACGAGCAACTTCCTGCTCTGGCAGTCGGCCTACGCCGAGTTCGTCTTCCTCGACACGCTCTGGCCCAACTTCGACCGCCGGCACCTGTGGGCCGCGTGCGAGGAGTACGCCTCCCGGCAGCGCCGCTTCGGCAGCGCCTGAGGGCTCCTCCTCCGCGGGTTCGCGCCGGGATCCGTTGACAGGGCCGCGGGGCCGACCCGACAGTGGCGCCTCCCCCGACACACCGACGGCCCGCTGCGGGTGCCGTTCGTCCACGGTCGGGGCCACGGGCGGGAGGCTCCTCGGGTGTCGGTCCACACGCCGCCGGTCGCGCTGACCGCCGCGGCCGGCGCACCGGCGACGGTGCCGCCGTTCGACCAGGTCGCCGTCCGGGTCGCTCCCGGGCGGGACCTCGTCGTCCGGCTGCCCGGGGTGCTCCTCGTCGTCGGTGTCACCACCCGGCCGGCCGGCCCGGCCACCCCGCCGGCCGAGCCGGCGCTCGCCGGGTGGGGACCGGCGCCCGTGGCCACCGCGCCGGTCGCCGCCCCGGCCGGCGACGCCCACGTGGGCGAGCTGGTGGCACTGTGCCGGCGGGTGTCGGCCGCCGGCAGCCGCGCGCCCGGACGGCAGCTGCCCGGGGAGCTGCGCAGCTGGCTCGGCTCGGTGACCGGCCCGCCGTCGTTCGCGGTGGTCGCCGCGACCGAGGACGGCCTGGCGCTGGTGCTCGCCGGCCGCGGCAGCGCCGAGGTCCCCGACCTGGGGCTGCGCCTGACGGCGGCGGAGGGGGAGGAGCTCGGCGACGGGACGCGCGTCCTCGACCGCCTCGTCGCCTGGCCGCCGGCGGCGCTCCACCTGTCGGCCGGCTCGCCCGCCGACATCGCCCCGCACCCGCTGGCCGACCTGGAGGCCGGCGCCGTCCCCGGGGCGGCCGCCGTGCTCTCCCCGGCCCCGTCCCCGTCGGCGCCCGGAGCGGCGCCGACGGGGACGGCGCAGCTGCGGCTGCCCGTCCCGCACGCGTCGACGCCGTCGCTGCCCCCGCCGACGCCGCGGCGCCCGCGTCCGGCCGCACCGCCGCCTCCGGTTCCGGACCCGGCGCCGGCCGGGCCGGCGCCCCACGGGCACGGGGACCACGCCGGACACCGGCGGCCCGTCCCGGCCGAGCCGGCTCCGGCTGCCCCCGCCGAGCTGCCGCCGCCCGCACGGTCGGCCCTGCTGTTCGGCGCGGACGCCGAGGCCGAACCGGCCCGCGCGCCGCTGCCCACCCCGGGCGCCGACGTGTCCTCGGTGGCTGCTCCGGTCGCGGAGCCGGCGGACGACCGCGTCCGGGTCGAGGGCGTCCTCTGCGGCAACGGCCACCTCACCGACCCGCGCGCCGGCTCCTGCGCCCTGTGCGGCGCCCGCACGCCGCACCGGCCCGCGGTCCTCACCGGACCCCGCCCGCCGCTGGGGCTGCTGGTCTTCGACGACGGCGCCACGGTCAGCCTGGACACCGACTACCTGCTCGGCCGGGAACCGGAGACCGACCCGCGGGTCGCGTCCGGCCGGCTGCGGCCGCTGCTCGTGGTCGACCGGACCGGCGGCGTCAGCCGGCACCACGCCGAGATCCGCCTCGAGGGCTGGGACGTGCTGCTGGTCGACACCGGCTCGGCCAACGGCACGCTCGTGGCCCCGCGCGGCGCGCCGGGCTGGTCCTCGCTGGTGCCCGGCCAGCCGGTCCGGCTGACCCCGGGCACGGCCGTCCGCATGGGCGGGCGGCAGTTCGTCCTCGCGTCGCCGTCCGGCGGCTCCTGAGCGCACCGCCGGATCCGGCGTCCCGTCAGGGACCGTGCCCGCACGGCGCGACGGCGGGCACGACCGGGTTCCGGGGCGGCTCCCGTCCCGGCACACTGGCCCGCTGCCGCGCCGCGGCGTCCCGGCCGGGGCCGGGGAGGAACCGTTCAGGAGGACGTGGATGGACGCCGTCGGCCTGGCGGGCGCGGCGCCCGCCCACATCGCGGACTACCAGGTGGTCCGGGTGCTGGGTGAGGGCAACAACGGCCGCTTCTACCTCGCCCGCCCCCCGGCCCGCCTCGGCCTGCCCGACGAGTACGTCGCGGTCAAGGTCTTCACCGGCAGCCACAGCGTGCAGGCCTACGAGCGGGCCGTCCGGGAGCTGCGCGCCTTCGCCCAGGTCGCCTCGCCGCACCTGGTACGGGTCTTCGACGCCGTGCTGCAGGACAGCTTCCTGTACGCGATGGAGTACTGCCCGCTCGGCTCGCTCGCCGCTCCCGCCCGGCCGCTGAGCCGCGGGGAGGTGCTGCGCGCGGTCGCCCACGCCGCCCACGCCACACACGCCCTGCACGAGGCCGGTCTGACCCACGGTGACGTCAAGCCGGCCAACGTCCTGCTCACCGAGGACGGCGGCAAGCTCTCCGACCTCGGCCTGGCCCGCTACCTGACCCCCGGCGTGACGCTGACCGGCATGGCCAGCGCCGCCTCCGTGGAGTTCCTCGACCCGGCGCTGCTGCGCGGTGAGCGGCCGTCGCGGGCCACCGAGGTCTTCGCGCTCGGCGCCACCCTCAACCGGGCGCTCACCGGCACCGGCCTCTACGGCGAGCTGCCCGACGGCGAGCCGCTGCTGGCCATCCGCCGGGTCCTGAGCGCCGAGCCGGCGATCAGCCCCGGGCTCACCGAGGACGAGGCGGCGCTGGTGTCGGAGTGCCTGGCCCCGGCGGGGCAGCGGCCGGCCACCGCCGGGCAGGTGGCCGCGCGGCTGGACCGGCTGGCCGCCGCGGCCCTGGGCGCGGCCCGGGCCTGAGCGGCCGCCGCGACGACGACGGGCCAAGACGACGGGCCAGGACGACGGGCCCCGGACGACGGGCCCCTGACGACGGGCCTCAGCGGGGACGGAAGTCGCTCAGGCTCGCGTCGTTCCACCACGCCCACAGGTCGGCCAGGCCGGATTCCCCGCCGCCGGGGACGATCACCAGCGCCTCCGCGGCGACGTCGTTCTGCGTCCAGGCCAGGTTGGCGTTGCCGTCGCCGTCCACCCAGCAGGCCACCCGCCCGGCCGCCCGCTGGTCGGCGCCGGTGTACTGCCGGTGGCCGTGCGCGTCGGGGCAGTCGGTGTCGCCGAGCTCGTCCAGGTGCAGTCCCGCCACGTCGACGAGGAACACCCGGTCGACGGCGGCGCGGTCCTCGTAGAGGTAGAAGGCGGCGGCCGAGGGGCCGGGCTGGGTCAGTGCCGCGCCGCAGGCGACGGCGGCGAGGTCGCCGTCGCCACCGGGGTCGGTCGTCTCGCACGTGGCGGGGTCGAAGTCCGCCGGCAGGACGTCGAGCAGCCGCTGCTCGGGGTCGGCCGCGTCCTGGCCGCCACCGGTCGTCGTACCGGCCGACGAGCCCGCGTCCGTCGTGCCGCCGGCGGTGCCGGTGGCTGTGGCGGTGGCGGTGGCCGTGGCGGTGGCACCCGTGTCGGTCGCGGTGGCACCCGTGTCGGTCGCGGTGGCACCCGTCTCGGTGGCGCCCGCGTCCGTCGTCCCCGTCGACGTGGCGGAGGTGGCGGTCGGGGCGTCGGACCGGCCGACCAGCGCGACCACCGCCACGCCGGCGAGCACCAGCAGCGCCGCGATGCCGGCCAGGACCAGCGGCAGGCGGGTGGACCTCCGCCGGCCCGAGGGCGTCGCCCCGACCGGCGGCGGCAGACCGACACCCGGGCCGTACCCGGGGGAGCCGGGGCCCGGGGGCGGTCCGTACCCGACGGGCACGCCGGGGTCGGACGGCGGCCCGTACCCGACGGGCACGCCGGGGTCGGACGGCGGCCCGTACCCGACCGGCACGCCGGGGTCGGACGGCGGCCCGTACCCGACGGGCACGCCGGGGTCGGACGGCGGCCCGTACCCGACCGGCACGCCGGGGTCGGACGGCGGCCCGTACCCGGCGGGCGCAGCCGGGTTCGACGGTGGCCCCCACGCGGCCGGGGCGCCCGGGGAGGAGAAGTCGACCGTCTGCGGACGCAGCGGCAGGGGGGTGACCGACGTCGGCGGCGCGGCCTCCGCGCGGGGCGCCACGCCACCGGCGGCCAGTGCCGCCCGCGCGGCCGCGGCCAGCTCCCCGCAGGTGGACCAGCGCTCGTCGGGCTCCTTGGCCAGGCCCCTGCGGACGACGTCGTCGAGCGCGCGCGGCAGTCCCGGGCGCAGCGTCGACGGCGGCGGCGGGCTGGTGTTGAGGTGGGCGTACATCAGCGCGGCCAGCCCGTCCCCGGTGAACGGCCGGCGGGCGGTGAGGCACTCGAAGAGGACGCAGGCCAGCGCGTAGACGTCCACCCGCCGGTCGATGGGCCTCTCGAGGAAGCGCTCGGGCGCCAAGTAGTCGAAGGACCCCAGCGCCGCGCCGGTCTGGGTGAGCGAGGGGCCCTGCGAGTCCGTCGTCGACCGGGCGATGCCGAAGTCGACCAGGTAGACGAACTCGTCGTCGCCCGACCCGGTCAGCAGCACGTTGGACGGCTTGACGTCGCGGTGCACCAGCCCGTCGGCGTGCGCGGCGTCCAGGGCCCGCGCCGTCTGGCTGACGATCGACACCGCGCGCGCGGGGTGCATCGGTCCCTCCGCGGCCAGCACCGCGGCCAGGTCGCGGCCGGGCACCAGGCGCATGTCGAGGAACAGCCGGCCGTCGATCTCGCCGTAGCGGTGGATCGGGACGATGTGCGGCTCGTTGAGCCGGGCGGCCAGGTGCGCCTCGCGCCGGAAGCGCTCGCGGTAGCCGGCGTCGGCCGCGAGGTGCTCGGAGAGGACCTTGAGCGCGACCGTGCGCTCGTGCTCGGTGTCGTAGGCCCGGTAGACCTCGCCCATCCCGCCGCGGCCGAGCAGCGCCTCGATGCGATAGGGGCCGAACTGTTGCAGGTCCACCGGTCGTTCCTCCGTGTGCCGCGGGCCCGGACGCGCGCCGGATCCGGCGCCGGGTGCGGGTCGTCGGCGGAGTCTAGGGACGGCGACCGACCCCGACCAGCGCCCCGGCCACGGCGCGGGACACCCCGGCTGGGCAGGGACGACGGCGGCCAGCAGAGTGGACGCCGTGCGCAGACCACCAGCCCACGGCCCGGTGCGTCCCGGGGAGGCGCGGTGTTCGCGGTGACCCGGCTGCGGGTCCCCCCGGGGGACGTCGTGGAGCTGCGGGCCGCCGTCGACCGCCTGCTGGCCGCCCTCGCCGCCCGGCCCGGCTGGCGCGGCGGCGAGGTGGGGCAGGCCGCGGACGACCCGTCCCTGTGGGCCGTGGTGACCCGCTGGGACGGCGTCGGCGCCTACCGCCGGGCGCTGTCGGCCGCGGAGGTGAAGATCGCCGGGGCGCCGGTGTGGGTGCACGCGCTCGACGAACCCGGCGCCTACCTCCCGCCGGGGTGAGGTCGGCGCCGTGATCGTGCGGCTGGGTGCGGCCGGGTCCGGTGCGTAGCCTGCGTCGGACAGGACACCCCCAGCCGGGAGGACGGGCCCGATGAGCCAGCCGCCGCAGGACGACGGGACGTCGGCCGACCGCACCCGCGAGCTGCACCTGCCCCCGGTGCCCGGCCGTCCCGGCTCGCCGGCGCCGCTGCCCGACCAACCGACCGACCGGCTGCCCGGGCCACCGGACCGCATCCCGACCCTGCGGGTCGACGGGGTCGGGGGACAGCCCGGGACTCCGGGCACCGGCTCGTTCCCGGGCGGTCCCGGCCCCGGTCCCGGCCCTGATCCCGGCTACGGCCCGCCCGGCTACGGCCCGCCCGGTCCCGGGTACGGCCCGCCCGGTCCCGCGTACGGGCCGCCCGGGTACGGCCCACCCGGGTACGGGCAGCCCGGTGGTGGCCCGGGGTACGGCGCTCCGCCGCCGCCGCGGAAGAGGCGGCGGGGCCTGGTCGCGGCTCTGGCCGCCCTCGTCGTCCTGCTGGTGGGTGCCGCTGTGCTGGCCGCCGTGCTCCTCGCCCGCCGCGACGCCGGCACCGACGTGGCCACGTCGCCGTCGGCCACCGCGACGACGTCCGCGGGCACGTCGTCGACCTCGGCGGGCTCCTCGTCGTCCGCGCCGCAGTCCTCGTCCGGGTCGCCGTCGGGCGAGGGCGGCTTCGGGGGCGGCGCGGCCACGCCGACCGGCGGCGGTGGGGGGTCGACGACGCTCAACGTCCCCGGCAGCCCCGAGTTCGCCGCCGGCTGGGTGCAGTCGCTCGTCGACCAGGACGCGGACGCCGCCTACGCCGACCTGTGCGCCGCCGGGCAGGCTCAGCTCCCCGATCCCGCGGCGCTGCAGGCGGACTTCGAGACCTTCCTCGGCGGGCGCATCACCGAGGGCTCGGCCACCGACGCGGCCGCGGCCGGCGACGTCGACGAGGTGAGCTTCGAGGTGACGCTCGAGGACGGCACGCCGCGCGCCTTCGTCGTCACGGTGGTCGACGAGGGCGGCCGGCCCGCCGTCTGCGGCTACACGTCCCGCTGACCGGACCGGGCGGGGCCCGCCGGCGGGCCGACTACCGTGGGCAGGTCAACTCGCCGACCGCCAGCCGGATGGAGCCCCCAGCCCGTGAGCGCCAGCACCACCCCCTCGACAGCGCCGCACGACCCCGCCCGCCTCGAGAAGGTGGTCAACCTCTGCAAGCGCCGGGGGTTCGTGTTCCCCTCCGGTGAGATCTACGGCGGCACCCGCTCGGCCTGGGATTACGGGCCCCTGGGCGTCGAGCTCAAGGAGAACATCAAGCGGCAGTGGTGGCGCACCGTCGTCCAGCGCCGCGACGACGTCGTCGGCCTGGACTCCTCGGTGATCCTGCCGCGCCAGACCTGGGTCGCCTCCGGTCACGTCGGCGTCTTCACCGACCCGCTCACCGAGTGCCAGAACTGCCACAAGCGGTTCCGGGCCGACCACCTCGAGGAGGAGTTCGAGGCCCGCAAGGGGCGCGCGCCCGAGAACGGCCTGGCCGACGTCTCCTGCCCGAACTGCGGCGTCACCGGCCGGTGGACCGAGCCGCGCGACTTCAACATGATGCTCAAGACCTACCTCGGCCCGGTCGAGGACGAGTCGGGGCTGCACTACCTGCGCCCGGAGACCGCGCAGGGCATCTTCGTCAACTTCGCCAACGTGATGGGCGCCGCCCGCCGCAAGCCGCCGTTCGGCATCGGCCAGATCGGCAAGTCGTTCCGCAACGAGATCACGCCGGGCAACTTCATCTTCCGCACCCGCGAGTTCGAGCAGATGGAGATGGAGTTCTTCGTCGAGCCGGGCAGCGACGAGGAGTGGCACCAGTACTGGATCGACGAGCGGACCCGCTGGTACACCGACCTCGGGATCGCGCCGGAGAACCTGCGGCACTACGAGCACCCGACGGAGAAGCTGAGCCACTACTCGAAGCGCACCGTCGACATCGAGTACCGCTTCGGCTTCACCGGCTCGGAGTGGGGTGAGCTCGAGGGCATCGCCAACCGCACCGACTTCGACCTGTCCACCCACACCCAGCACTCCGGCGTGGACCTGTCCTACTTCGACCAGGCCAGCAACACCCGCTGGACGCCGTACGTCATCGAGCCGGCAGCCGGCCTGACCCGCTCGCTCATGGCCTTCCTCGTCGAGGCCTACACCGAGGACCAGGCGCCCAACGCCAAGGGCGGCATCGACACCCGCACCGTGCTGCGGCTGGACCCGCGGCTGGCGCCGGTCAAGGCCGCCGTCCTGCCGCTGTCGCGCAACGCCGACCTCTCGCCCAAGGCGCGCGACCTGGCCGCGCAGCTGCGGCGCAACTGGAACGTCGACTTCGACGACGCCGGCGCCATCGGCCGCCGCTACCGCCGCCAGGACGAGGTGGGCACGCCGTTCTGCCTCACCGTCGACTTCGACACCCTCGAGGACCAGGCGGTGACCGTGCGGGAGCGGGACTCGATGGGCCAGGAGCGCGTCGCCCTGGACCAGGTCGAGTCCTACCTCGCCGCCCGCCTGCCCGGCTGCTGAGGCCCCGCGACCGACGGCACCCCGTCCAGGCTGGCGGCGGAGTGCACCGCCGGGCCGCCGTCCGCGAGCAGGTCGAGGGCGGCGGCCAGCACCGTCCCGACCGGGACGCCGGCCACGAGCGACCGGTCGTGCCCGCAGCGGGACCGGCTCTGGTCGGTGCCGCAGACGGGGCAGTCGGTGCGCGCGGAGACCGCGACGCGGTGCCGCCGGCGGGTCAGCGGACCGGCGTTGAGCAGGTTGTGCTCCAGGAAGACGCCCACCGTCGCCGTCCCCACCGCCTCGGCGAGGTGCCGCGGTCCCGAGTCGTTGGCGACCGCCAGCCGGCACCGGGCCAGGACACCGGCCAGCGCCCCGAGGGACAGCCGGCCGACCAGGTCGAGCAGCGGAGCCGACGACGCCGCCCGGATCGCGTCGGCCGCCGCGCGGTCGTCGGGGCCCGAGCCGACGAGCACCACCTGCACGCCCTCGGCGCCCAGCGCGTCGGCGACCGCGGCGAAGGACCGAGCCGGCCACCGGCGCCGCGGGTCCTGGGCGCCGGGGTGCAGCGCGACCAGGGGCTCCGGGCCGGCCGGCAGGACGGCGTCGGCCGCGGCGGCGTCGGCCGGGGTGAGGACCAGCCGGGGCTGCAGGGACACCGGGGCCGCGCCGACCAGTCCGACGAGCTCCAGGCAGCGCAGCACCTCGTGCTGGTCGGAGGAGTAGGGGAGCCAGCGGTCCAGTGCAGGGGCGCCGGTGTCGCGGGCGCCGACGGTCACGCGGGCGCCGAGAGCCGCCACGAACGGGTTGGAGTTGCCCCCACCGCCGTGCAGCTGCAGGGCCAGGTCGTAGCCCTCCTCCCGCGAGGCGGCGAGGAAGCGCCGGACCTCGGGGCTGTCCCGCGCCGCGCCCGGGGCATCGCGCACGCCTGGCCACGGCGGGACGACGACCACCCGGTCCCACGGCCCGGGACGGCCCTCGAGCAGCTCCGGGTGCCACGGCGCGCCCAGGACGGTGACCTCGGCGTCCGGGTAGGCGGCCCGCAGCGCGGTCATGGCCGGCAGCGTCAGCACCCAGTCACCGAGCCAGTTGGCCCGCAGGACGGCGATGCGGGCGACGTCGGGCACGAGACCCCCCGCGGTGCCCAGCAGCGCAGGCGACCTCGACACGCGTCCTCCTCGGCTCGGTGGCGGAGGACTGCCCTGCCCAGACGGGTACCCGCTCATGCCCGACAGCACGTGCACATCCGTACACCACGAGGTGTATCGTGGCGTCGTGGGCCGGACCAACATCGACATCGACGACGACCTGGTCGGTCGTGTCATGCGCCGGTACGGGCTGCGCACCAAGAAGGACGCCGTCGACTTCGCCCTGCGTCAGGTGAGCGCCGCGCCGATGACACCCCGCGAGATGCACGCCATGCGCGGCAGCGGGTGGGACGGCGACCTCGACGCGACCCGCCGCGGTGAGGCCGAGGAGCTCGCCGAGCAGTGGCCGGCGCCCCCCGCGTGACGGTCCTCGTCGACTCCTCGGTGTGGATCGCCTACCTGCGCGGCGTCGAGGGGGAGGAGACCGACCTCCTGCACGGGCTCATCACCGACGGCGCGGCGGCGACGACGGACGTCGTCCTGCTGGAGGTCCTCGCCGGCACCAGCGACGAGGACCGTGCCGGCCGGCTGGCGCGCTTCCTCGCCGGGGCCGAGCTGCTGCGCCAGGAGTCCCCGGTGGACGCCGAGACCGCCGCGGCCCTGTACCGGGCCTGCCGGCGGGCGGGGGAGACACCCCGCTCGCTGAACGACTGCGTGGTGGCCGCCGTGGCGCTGCGGCACGGGGTCGGCGTGCTGCACCGCGACCGCGACTTCGCCGTCCTCGCCCGGCACACCGGCCTGCGGACCCTCCCGGCTCCCCGCTGACCTGCGCGGGACGCGCCGGACGTCCGCCTACCCTGGAGGCGTGACCGCCACCCTCGAGCCGACGACGACGGCACTGCCGCCGCTGCGGCTCGGGTCGCTAACGGTGGATCCCGCGGTGGTGCTCGCGCCGATGGCCGGCATCACCAACCCGGCCTTCCGGACGCTGTGCCGGAAGTTCGGCGCGGGCCTCTACGTCTGCGAGATGATCACCACGCGGGCACTGGTCGAGCGCAGCGAGAAGACGCTGCGGATGATCCGGGCCACGCCCGAGGAGGCGGCGGCCGGCTTCTCCGTCCAGCTCTACGGGGTCGATCCGGTCACGGTCGGGCGGGCGGTGGAGATGCTCGTCGACGAGGAGGTCGCCGGCACCCGCCCGGCGCACGTCGACCTGAACTTCGGCTGCCCGGTGCCCAAGGTGACCCGCAAGGGCGGGGGGTCGGCGCTGCCGTGGCGGCGGGTGCTGTTCCGCGACATCGTCCGCGCCGCGGTGGCGGCCGCCCGCGACGTGCCGGTCACGGTCAAGACCCGCATCGGCATCGACGCCGACCACGTCACCTACCTCGACGCCGGCCGGATCGCCCAGGACGAGGGCGCCGCGGCGATCACGCTGCACGGCCGCACCGCCGACCAGCTCTACAGCGGCACCGCCGACTGGGCGCCCATCGCGCGGCTGGTCGAGGCCGTCGACATCCCGGTGCTCGGCAACGGCGACGTCTGGGAGGCCGACGACGCGCTGCGGCTGATCGCCGAGACCGGGTGCGCCGGCGTCGTCGTCGGCCGCGGCTGCCTGGGCCGGCCCTGGCTGTTCGGCGACCTCGCCGCCGCCTTCGCCGGGGAGTCGCGCCGCGCGCTGCCGACGCTGCGCGAGGTGGCCGCGGTCATGCAGCGGCACGCCGAGCTGCTGTCGGAGGGACAGGGCGAGCTGCACGGCTGCACCGACTTCCGCAAGCACGTGGCCTGGTACCTCAAGGGCTTCTCGGTCGGCTCGGACGTCCGCCGCGCGCTGGCGATGGTCAGCTCCCTCGACGAGCTGGCCGGCCTGCTCGCGCGCGTCCCCGACCAGCCCTGGCCGACGGCGGTGCTCGGCGGCCCGCGCGGCCGGACCAGCAGCCCGCGGCCGGTGGCGCTGCCCGAGGGCTGGCTGGACGACCGCGACGACCCGCGGCCGCCGGCCGGCGCGGAGCTGGAGACGAGCGGCGGGTGAGCACGGGCCCCTATCTCTACGACGAGGACCCCGAGCCGCTGCACACCGGCACGCCCCGCACCCGCAACGGCCTCATCCTCGCCATCCTCGGCGGCACGGTCGCCGTCGCCGTGGCCGCCGTGGTCGCGCTGCCGCTGGTCCGGGGGAGCGGGGAGGACCAGGCCCGCGAGGTGGTCGGCGTCTTCCTCGCCGCCCTCCGGGCGGGGGACACCGAGACCGCCGGCCAGCTGCTGTGCGAGTCCGAGCGTGACCGCGGCGACGCCGAGGAGGTCGCCGCCGCCTACGCCCAGCCGGGGACGGGGGAGGTCGAGGACGTGACCGCCGGCGAGGTCGACGGCACCGACGTCCAGCAGGTCCTCGTCCGGTGGGACGACGGTGCCGCCGGCACCGAGACGACCGTGACCGTGGTCCTCGAGGACGGCCCGAGGATCTGCGGCAGCACGCCCGCCGGCTGAGCACCGCACGACCGGTTCCTCCGGTCGCCGCGGGGCTGGCGTCCGCGCAGCCGGTGGGCCACCATCGCTGCCTGGCTCCCTGCGGACGTATGAGACGTCTACCCGAGACGGCCCGCGGAGCCGAGCCCGCCGGAGCGGCGCACCGGGGACCCCGCGCCACCGCCACCGGCGGGCGACGGTCAGCCGGCGGACGAGCGCGGAGGTGCGCGGTGGGCAGCGGGACGGGCACGACGACCTGGGTCTACGACTTCAGCGAGGGCTCCAAGGAGCAGAAGGACCTCCTCGGCGGCAAGGGCGCGAACCTCGCCGAGATGACCAACCTGGGCCTGCCGGTGCCACCCGGGTTCACCATCACCACTGACGCCTGCCGCTACTACCTCGCGCACGGCAGCACCCCGCCCGACCTGGCCGACCAGGTGACCGAGCACCTCACCGCGCTGGAGAAGGCGATGGGCAAGACGCTCGGCGACCCGGCGGACCCGCTGCTGGTGTCGGTGCGCTCCGGAGCCGCGGCGTCCATGCCCGGGATGATGGAGACCGTGCTCAACGTCGGCCTCAACGACGAGTCGGTGCAGGGCCTCGCCGCGCAGTCGGGCAGCGACCGGTTCGCGTGGGACTCCTACCGCCGGCTGATCCAGATGTTCGGCAGGACGGTGCTCGACATCGACGGCGAGCACTTCGAGCACGCCCTCGACGAGGCCAAGCGCGAGCAGGGCACCGACCTCGACCTCGACCTCGACGCCGAGCACCTGCGCGACGTCGTCGACCGGTTCAAGGCGATCGTGCGAGAGCACACCGGCCGCGACTTCCCGCAGGACCCGCGCGAGCAGATGGACCTGGCGATCAACGCCGTCTTCGACTCGTGGAACGCCCCCCGCGCGATCCTCTACCGCCGCCGCGAGCGCATCCCGAGCGACGCCGGGACGGCGGTCAACGTGTGCTCGATGGTCTTCGGCAACCTGGGCGCCGACTCGGGCACCGGGGTGGCGTTCACCCGCGACCCGGGCAGCGGCGAGCAGGGCGTGTACGGCGACTACCTGCAGAACGCGCAGGGCGAGGACGTCGTCGCCGGCATCCGCAACACCGTGCCGCTGACCGAGCTCGAGCGCATCGACGCCGACGCCTACGCCGAGCTCACGCAGATCATGAGCACCCTCGAGTCGCACTACCGCGACCTGTGCGACATCGAGTTCACCGTCGAGCGCGGGAAGCTGTGGATGCTGCAGACCCGCGTCGGCAAGCGGACGGCGGGCGCGGCGTTCCGGATCGCCGCCCAGCTGGTCGACGAGGGCCTCATCGACACCGACGAGGCGGTGCGGCGGGTCACCGGCGACCAGCTCGCCCAGCTCATGTTCCCGCGGTTCGTCTCCGGCGGGCAGGCCACCCAGCTCACCCAGGGCATGAACGCCTCGCCCGGCGCCGCCGTCGGCAGGGCGGTGTTCTCCTCGGAGGAGGCCGTGACGTGGGCCGACCGGGGCGAGAAGGTGGTCCTGGTCCGGCGGGAGACCAACCCCGACGACCTGTCCGGGATGATCGCGGCCGAGGGCGTGCTCACCAGTCGCGGCGGCAAGACCTCGCACGCCGCCGTCGTCGCCCGCGGCATGGGCAAGACCTGCGTCTGCGGGGCCGAGGAGCTGCAGGTCGACACGAAGAACCGCCGCTTCACCGCGCCCGGCGGGGTCACCGTCGAGGAGGGCGACGTCATCTCCATCGACGGGTCCACCGGCCGGGTGTGGCTCGGTGAGGTGCCGGTCGAGCCCTCGGCCGTCGTCCGCTACTTCGAGGGCGAGATCGACCCCGACTCCGCCGACGCCGACGACCTCGTGCGCAGCGTGCACCGCGTCCTGTCCCACGCCGACGCGACGCGGCGGCTGGACGTGCGCACCAACGCCGACACCCCCGAGGACTCCGCCCGCGCCCGGCGCTTCGGCGCCCGCGGCATCGGCCTGTGCCGCACCGAGCACATGTTCCTCGGCGACCGCCGGCAGCTGGTCGAGAAGCTGATCCTCGCCGAGGACGACGAGGGCAAGCAGGCCGCCCTCGACGCGCTCGCGCCGCTGCAGAAGCAGGACTTCCTGGAGATCTTCGAGGCGATGGACGGGCTGCCGGTGACCGTGCGGCTGCTGGACCCGCCGCTGCACGAGTTCCTGCCCGACCTCACCGACCTGTCGGTGCGGGTGGCCGTGGCCGAGGCACAGGGGCACCCGGACGAGGCCAACCTGCGGCTGCTGGCCGCCGTCCGCCGGCTGCACGAGCAGAACCCGATGCTCGGGCTGCGCGGTGTGCGGCTCGGCCTGGTGGTCAAGGGCCTGTTCGCCATGCAGGTGCGGGCGATCGCCGAGGCGGCCTGCGAGCGCAAGCAGGCCGGCGGCGACCCGCGGCCGGAGATCATGATCCCGCTGGTCGGGGCGGTGCAGGAGCTCGAGGCGATCCGCGAGGAGTCCGAGCAGGTGCTCAGCCGGGTGTTCGAGGAGCGCGGCGTCGAGCTCGACGTCCTCATCGGCACGATGATCGAGGTCCCGCGCGCCGCCCTGACCGCCGCCGAGCTCGCCGCGTCGGCCGAGTTCTTCTCCTTCGGAACCAACGACCTCACCCAGATGACTTGGGGCTTCTCCCGCGACGACGTCGAGGCCGCGTTCTTCCACGCCTACCTCGACAAGGGGATCTTCGGTGTCTCGCCGTTCGAGTCGCTGGACCGGCCCGGCGTCGGCCGGCTCGTGGAGGTCGCCGTCGAGGAGGGCCGGTCGGCGCGGGCGGACCTCAAGCTCGGGGTCTGCGGCGAGCACGGCGGCGACCCCGACTCGGTGCACTTCTTCCACGAGGTCGGGCTGGACTACGTGTCCTGCTCGCCGTTCCGGGTGCCGGTGGCCCGGCTGGAGGCCGGCCGGGCCGCGCTGGGAGCCGACCGCGCCGGCTGAGTACCCGTGATCATCGGCGGGTGGCGGCGATCGCCGGCGTGTCCGGCAGCCTCCTGCCGATGATCACCACGGTGGGGCGCCGAGCGGTGGGGTGGAGCGCACCCGCCACACCGGCCCCGGTGGCCACCGGGAGGCAGGAGCCCGTGATACCCATGGGGGATGCGGGTGGGGGCGCTGCTGTCGCGGATGGTGGGTGCCGTCGTGCTGTCCGCGCTGCTGCTGGTCGCCTCCACGGCGGCCGGCATCTGGTGGACCGCGCGGGGGGACTCCCGGCCGTCGTCCGACGCGATCGTGGTGCTCGGGTCGGCGCAGTACAACGGCGTCCCCTCGTCGATCTTCGCCGCCCGGTTGGAGCACGCGCTGACGCTGTGGGAGGACGGCGTCGCCCCGGTGGTCGTCACGGTCGGGGGCAAGGCCGCCGGCGACGCGTTCACCGAGGCCGAGGCCGGCCGCGACTACCTCGAGTCGGCGGGCATCCCGGCCGACTCGCTGCTCGCGGTGCCCGAGGGGGTCGACACGCTGGAGAGCATGCGGGCGGTGGGGACGGCCTACGCCGAGCGCGGGTGGACGACGGCCGTCCTGGTCACCGACCCCTGGCACGCCATGCGGGCCGAGCGGATGGCCGAGGACGCCGGCATGGAGGCCGAGAGCTCGCCCACCCGGCAGGGCCCGGCCGTGCAGACCCGCACCACGCAGTTCCGCTACATCCTGCGGGAGACGGCGGCCTACCTCCTCTACCGGGCGACCGGCGAGAGCGTGGCGGGAGCGCCGGGCATCGGCTGAAGGGGGGCGCGCGTGCTCGAGCTGGGCAGGGGCAGCAGGGGGGAGGCGCCGGTCCTGCGGGACGGCGTGGTGGTGGCCGCGCTGCGGGCGAGCAGGTGGCGGGAGGCTGCGACCGCTGTCGTCGGCGACCGCGAGTGGGTGTTCGGCCGGCGCCGGCGCGAGCTGGTGGGCCGGCTGTCCACCGACCCGGAGGACGCCACCCGGTTCCGCACCGTCTCCACCTCGGGGTGGCGGGGCACCTGGCGGGCCGAGCTCGACGGCGTGGTCGTCGACGCGGCCACGGCGTCGTGGTGGAGGGGCACGCGGCGCTTCACCGCCGGCGGGCGCACCGTCGCCGAGGCCGGCAGCACCGGGCCCTGGTCGCGGCGGCCCACGCTCACCGCCGACGACACGCTGCCGCTGGACGCCCAGGTCTTCCTGCTGTGGGTGCAGCTCGTCCTCGACCGCCGGCAGACCGCGGCCGCCGCTGCCAGCGGGGGCGGCGGAGGCGGCGGGGGCTGAGCCTCCGCGGCCCCCGCTGCCCCCGCCGCGGCCCTCGTCCGGCGGACCTCAGCGCGTCAGGCGAGCACCTCGGGGGCGGGCGTCTCCTCCAGGCGCAGCTCCGGCGGGGCCACGCGCAGGCCACGGGTGAGCACCAGCAGCCAGACGACGCCCAGTGCCAGCCACGAGACGCCGAGCCACAGCGCGTGGCCGTCCAGCTCGGTCAGCAGCCACACGTCCACCACGGCACCGAGCAGCGGGAGGACGACGAAGGTGAGCGGGTCCAGCGACTCCCCGGCCCGCCGCCGCCGCAGGAAGTGGGACACCACGCAGACGTTCACCATCGTGAACGCGGTGAAGGCGCCGAAGTTGATGAACGACGTCGACGTCGACAACGAGAACTCCAGGGCCAGCAGGCCGACCGCGCCGCTGAGCGCCAGGTTCACCACCGGCGTGCGGAACCGCGGGTGCAGGTAGCCGAACACCCGCCGCGGCAGCACCCCGTCGCGCCCCATGGCGTACAGCAGCCGGCTGACGCTGGACTGCGCGGCCAGACCGGAGGCGATGCCGCCGATCACCACGCCGGCGACCAGCAGCGAGGCGAACAGGTCGCCGCCGATCAGGGTGGCGATGTCGAAGGCGGCCGAGGACTCGTCGGCGAACGCGCCGCCAGGGTGCACCAGCTGGGTCACGTAGCCGACCACGAAGAAGATCAGGCCACCGGCCAGGGCGGTCAGCACGATGGCGCGGGGGATCGTCCGGGTCGGGTGGTGCGTCTCCTCGGTGAGCGTGGTGACGGCGTCGAAGCCGAGGAAGGAGTACGCGGCGATCGCCGCGCCGGAGGCGATGCCGCCGATCGTCGTCGCGGAGTTCCACAGCGGGGCCGTGGCCGAGCCGCCGCCCCCGTGGTGGAGGGAGAGCAGGACGAACACCACCAGGACGACCATGGTGAAGGCCATCAGCAGGTAGGTCGCGATGTCGGCCAGCCGCACGCCGAGCACGTTGATCCCGGTGGTCACCAGGATGTGCCCGACGACCCAGATCCAGAACGGCACGGAGGGGAACTGGGCCTGCAGGAAGGACGCGCCGATGAGCCAGATGACCATCGGCAGGAAGAAGTAGTCGAGCAGGATCGCCCAGCCGACCAGGAAGCCGAGTCGGGAGTCGATCAGCTTGCGCACGTAGGTGTAGGCCGAGCCCGACACCGGGAAGACGCGGGCCATCTTCCCGTAGCTCAGGGCAGTGAACAGCATCGCGACCGTCGCCAGGACGTACGCGGTCGGCGTCGTCCCGGCGCTGGCGGCCGCGACGATGCCGAAGGTCGTCAGCACGACCATCGGGGCCATGTAGGCCACGCCGAAGAGCACCACCGAGGGCAGGCGCAACTGGGGGACGAGGGAGGGCTGGGCAGGGGGCATCACGGGCTCCCGGGGGATGGGTGGTCAGAGCCGGCCGCGCCGTGCGGTGCGGCCGTGGGGTGGAGGGGTCAGACGGCGGTGCTGCCGCGCCAGGTCGCGGGGTCGATCCGGCCGCCGTACATCGGCAGCGGCACGGGACCCTCGTCGTGGCCGTGCTGGTACTGGTCCCACACGCGGTTGAGGCCGGCGGTGCCGAAGCGGCGCACGGTGGTCACGGCGTCGAGGTCGATCACGTCGGTGAGGACCGACGGCAGCTCGCTGACCGCCTCCACCCGGACCCGGCCCTCGGGGTCGACCACCAGGCTGCGGCCCAGGCCGGACGGCGTCCCGGCGTTGAGGCTGGCCACGAAGACCTGGTTGACGATCGCGTTCGCCCGCGCGATCACCGTCTCCTGGGCGCGGTCGGCGGTCGGGGTCTTCACCAGGTTGAGCACCAGCTCGGCCCCGAGCCAGGCCAGCTGGCGGGTGTGCTCGGGGAACCAGGCGTCGTAGCAGACCGACAGCCCGACCCGGCCGTGACCGGGCATCTCGAAGACGACGAAGTCGCGGCCGGAGGCGCAGGTCTCGTACGGCCGCCAGGGGAAGATCTTGCGGTACGCCGCGGCCCGCCGGCCCTCGGGGGAGTACACGAGCGCGGTGTTGTACACGCGGCCGTCCTCGCCGAGCTCGCTGACGCTGCCGGGGACCAGCCAGATCCCCAGGTCGCCCGCGAGCTGCGCGAGGAACTCGTGCCGGGGGCCGTCGAGCGGCTCGGCGGAGTCGGTGACCTGCTGCTCGGTCCGGCGGGGGTCGAGGTCGTCGCCGGCCAGGTGCAGCTCGGGGTAGACCAGCAGCCGCGCCTGCGGGTACGTGCGCGCCACCTGCTCGACGTGCCCGGCGAAGCCCTTCAGGTCGCCGGGGTCGCGGCCGGCGGCCTGGACGAGCGCGAGCGGGAGGGGTCGGGACATGCTGCTCCTCGTTAGGTCGTCGTCCGGTCGCGTCCTCGCGGTCCCGGATTCCTTGAAGAAGAGTCAAGGAATGGTGTGACGGCTGTCAAGCCCCCGCCTGTGACGCTGGCAGGATCACGCCGTGGCCCGCGTGAAGAACCAGGCGCTCCGCCGCGCCGAGCTGGTCGAGGCCGCCTCCCGGGCGCTGCTCGACCGCGGCGTGGCCGGCCTGCGGCTCAAGGACGTCGCCGAGCAGGCGGGGCTGACCCCCGGATCGGTCCTCTACTACTACGCCGACGTCGAGGAGCTGCTGACCGAGGTCTTCGGGCAGGGCACCCGGCTCTACTGCGACGGCCGGGAGGAGCGCGTGGCCCGCGCCGGCGGCGTCCGCGACCGGCTGCGCGCCTGCATCGCCTCGGGCGTCCCGTACCCGGGCGAGCCGGCCGCCGCCAGCCAGGTCCTGTACGAGCTGATGCCCGTCGTCGTCCGCCACCCCCGCGGCGCCGCGCTCTACGGCGAGTTCTTCGACCGCCAGGCGGCGCTGTACGAGGGCGTGCTGGCCGACGGCGCCCGGGCCGGTGAGCTCCGCCCGATCGGCGACGCCGCGGACCTCGCCCGCGGCTTCGTCGCCCTCGAGGACGGCTTCGGCATCCTCGTGCTCACCGGCGCCGAGACGCCGGAGAGCGTCGAGCGGCGGCTGCTGGAGCACGCCCGGGTGGTCGCCGGGCTCTAGGCGGCCGGTCGGGACCCGGGCTGGGGACGGTCGCCGCTGCGCTCGTCCCGACGGTGGATGATCGGTGCGGGGCGCGCACCGGCGTCCTGCGCAGGCAGCACGACGGAGGAGGCCCATGGCCGGCCGGGGACGCATCCGAGCGGCGGACATCGCGCTGGTGCGCGAGCGCAGCCGGATCGACGAGGTGGTCGGCGAGCACCTGCAGCTCAAGCGCGCCGGGGGCGGCAGCCTCAAGGGCCTGTGCCCGTTCCACGACGAAAAGTCGCCGTCGTTCCACGTCACGCCCGCGCGCAACCTCTTCCACTGTCTCGCGGGGGAGACCGGCGTCCTCACTCAGGACGGCGTCGTCCCGATCGCCGGGCTCGCCGGCCGGACCGTCCGGGTCCTCGGCGGTGACGGCCGGTGGGTGGCGGCGCCGTTCCGCTCCTACGGCGTCCAGCGGCTGATGCGGATCGTCGTCACCCGGAACGGGCGCGAGAAGGAGCTCTTCGCCACCGACGAGCACCGGTGGTTCGTCCTGTCGGGACCCGGGCGCCAGGGCCGGCGCGAGACCGTCACCCGCGACCTGCTGCCGGGCGACCGGCTGGCGTCGTCGGTCACGGGGGCCCGGCCGGTCCCGCCCGTCGCCGCGCTCACGCCGGCCGGTGGCCCGGGGTCGACGCGGCGGGCGGTGGCCACGCTGCTCGGGCGCAAAGAGGCCGAGGTGGCGCGCTGGGTGCCCGAGCCCCGCGCCGACCTGCGTTCGCCCACCGCGTCGGCGCTCGAGCCGGCGCTGCTCCGGACGGCCTGGGAGCACTCCGAGGCCAGGCACCGCGGGAGGAGCTGGGTGGTCCGGTCGGTCGAGTGGAGCGACCGGGTGGAGGAGGTCTACTGCGCCGAGGTCCCCGGCACCCACGCGTTCACGCTCGAGGACGGCATCCTCACCGGCAACTGCTTCGGCTGCGGCGCCGGCGGCGACGTCATCAGCTTCGTCCAGCAGATCGACCACCTGAGCTTCACCGAGGCCGTCGAGCGGCTGGCCGCTCGGGCGAACATCGACCTGAAGTACGAGGACGACGGCGGCCGGCCCACCGGGGCGCCTGACCGCGCGCAGGCCGGGCAGCGCGCGCGGCTGGTCGCGGCCAACACCGCGGCCGCCGAGTTCTACGCCGAGCAGCTGCGCAGCCCCGAGGCCGCCCCGGCCCGGCAGTTCCTCGCCGACCGCGGCTTCGACCGGCAGGTCGCCGTCGACTTCGGCTGCGGGTTCGCCCCCGCCGGCTGGGACGCCCTCACCCGCCACCTGCGCGGCAGGGGCTACGGCCAGCAGGAGCTGGTGACGGCGGGGCTGGCCAAGGAGTCCTCGCGCGGCACGCTCATCGACCGCTTCCACCGCCGGCTGGTGTGGCCCATCCGCGACATCACCGGCGACGTCATCGGCTTCGGCGCCCGCAAGCTCATGGACGACGACCCGGGCCCGAAGTACCTCAACACCCCCGAGACGCCGCTGTACAAGAAGAGCACCGTCCTCTACGGGATCGAGCGGGCCAAGCGCGACATCGCCAAGCGGCACCAGGCCGTCGTCGTCGAGGGTTACACCGACGTTATGGCCTGCCACCTGGCCGGGGTGACGACGGCGGTCGCGTCCTGCGGGACCGCCTTCGGCGCGGAGCACATCGGCGTGCTGCGCCGGCTGCTCATGGACCAGGACGAGTTCCGCGGCGAGGTGGTCTACACCTTCGACGGCGACGCCGCGGGCCAGGCGGCCGCGATGAGGACGTTCAAGGAGGACCAGCGCTTCGTCGCGCAGACGTTCGTGGCCGTCGAGCCCGACGGCCGCGACCCCTGCGAGCTGCGCCAGGCGCACGGCGACGCCGCAGTCCGCGACCTGGTGGCCCGGCGGACGCCGCTCATCGAGTTCGTCCTGCGCACCACGCTGGCCGACTACGACCTCGACACCGTCGAGGGCCGGGTCGCCGCGCTCGACCGGACGGCGCCGCTGCTGGCCCAGGTCAAGGACCACGCGCTGCGCCCGGCCTACGCCCGGCGGCTGGCCGGCCTGATCGGCGACACCGACGAGGCCGAGGTGCTCGAGCGGGTGCGGCGGGTCACCGGTGAGGGGAGGGCGCCGTCACGCTCCGGGCCGCGGGTGCCCAAGCGGACGCCGGACGACGCCGCGATCGCCGTCGAGCGCGAGGCGGTCAAGGCGGCGCTGCAGGTGCCCGAGATCGCCGGTCCGTCGTTCGACGCGGTGCCGCCGGAGTCCTACACCGATCCCGACTACGCCGCCGTCGCCGCGGCGGTGGCCAGGACCGGGGGAGCGGCGGCCGCGAGGGTCACCGGCCCCGAGTGGCTCGACCTCGTGGCCGCGCACTGCGACCGCGAGACCGCCCGCGCCATGCTGACCGCGCTCGCCGTGGAGCCGCTGAGGTCGGTGGGGGAGGCCGACGCCGGCTACGTGTCGGCGGTGCTGGCCCGGCTGCAGGAGATGGCCACGGTCCGGCAGGTGACCGCGCTCAAGGCCCGGTTGCAGCGGATGAACCCGGTCGAGCAGGGGGACGAGTACATGCGTGCGTTCTCACGGCTGATGGCGCTGGAGCAGGAGGCCATCTCGCTGCGGCAACGGGCGATCGGCGGGCTGGCGTGAACCCCCTGGACCAGCTGCGCCGCCGGTTCACCCGACCGCCCGAGCCGGTGCGCGCCGTCGTCCTGGCCGGCCACCGCTCCGGAGCCGACCCCGACGAGCGGGTGCTGGCCTGGGGGGAGCTGGTGCGCGGGCAGGGCTGGCTGGTGGCCACCAGCCGCGGGCTGCGGGTGGTGCCGGCGGGCCTGGCGCTCGACGAGGCGGCCGACGTGGGCGTGCTGCGGTGGCACGAGATCGGGTCGGCCCGCTGGGCGGCGACCAACGACGGCGGCGGCAGCTTCACCGTGACCGCGCTGACCGAGGTGGAGCCGGGCGTCCAGGCGCGCGCGCCCGCCGAGCGGTACGCGCTCACCGACGCCGGCGACCTGCCCGCCGTGGTGCGACGGCGGGTCGACGAGACGGTGGTGGCCAGCCGCCGCACCCCGCTGCCCACTGGCGGCGGAGTGGTGCTGGTGGCGCGGCGGGTGCCCGGTCAGGCCGCGCGCGAGTGGACGGTCGTCTTCGACGACGACACCGACCGCGGGGACCCGGAGGCGCGGGAGGCCGCCCGCCGCCGGCTCGCCGAGGCCGTCGCGGCGGACCGGCCGGACTGACGTCGCCCGGCCGGCCCGTGCCGGCCGCTCAGGCGATGGGCGGCGGGTCGACCGGGAGCGCGGTGACGTCGGGGGAGCTGGTGGCCGTGGCCGGCGGCGTCGTGGTGGTGCCCGTGCTGCGCGCGCCGGCGCTGCCCGTGGGCTCGGCGTCGCGGCCCATCTTGGACTTCACCGAGCTGACGACGTCGTCGGCGCGCGCCTGGGCCATGCCGGCCAGGCCCTGCAGCTGCGGGTTGTCCTTGGCGTCGGACCACAGGCCACGGATCTGCTCGTAGCGCTCACGACCGGCCCGGGCGCCGAGCACGTAGCCGGCGCCGAAGCCGACGAGAAAGGACAACTTGGCCACGGGGACCTCCGGGATCGGGACGGGAACGGCCGGGTGATCACGCTACGGCGACGCGCGGCACCCCGCGACGGGAGCCTGCGCGGGACACGGGGAGCGCCTGGGGTACTCTCGACGGGCGCGCGGGTCCGGCCCGCCCGTCCCCCGTAGCTCAATTGGCAGAGCATGCGACTGTTAATCGCAGGGTTATTGGTTCGAGTCCAATCGGGGGAGCAAAGTTCCTGGTAAGCGCCTCGTCGGTGGCGCGATGCGCCGACCATCAATCGCGTTACTCGATGTAAACCCCCAACTTTGGGGTCGCCCGGCGTCGTCGCCAGCCATGGGAACCCCTCGCTGCTGATCGCTACAGGGCACGGCGGATGGTCGCCGCCGTGCGGGGACTGGCGGTGCCGCGGCCGAGGTAGACGTCCTGGGTGAGGCTGGGCCGGCTGTGGCCGAGGTGGTCGGCGATCTGCCGGGCGGACAGCTCGGCGTCGTCGAGCCGGGTGGCCACGGTCTTGCGGAACGTGTGCGAGGTGACCCAAGGCAGGCCGGCTCGGTCCAGGGCCTGGCGGAGGTCGCCGCTGGTGTTGCTGGGGTCTCGCAGGTGACCGTTCGGGCTGGGGAAGACCACCGGGTCGCCCTCGCGAGACGGGATGGCGGCAATGCGCCGGCGGAGCAGCTCGACGGTCCGCGACGGCAGCGGGATGGTGCGCCGCCCGGCTCCGGTCTTGGGCGCGTCCTGGATGAGCAGCCCTCGACCGGGCTCGCGGATGACGGTCACGGTCAGCGTGCCGGCCGCGAGGTCGACATCGGTAGGGCGGAGGGCGCAAGCCTCGCCGATGCGCAGGCCGGTGCCGAGGAGGAAGTCGACGAGGTCGGGCAGGTCCCGGCGCACCGCGGTGGCGTCGGCCGCCAGCCGGGCGCGCAGGAGGTCGACGTCCTCGACGCTCAGCGCGCGTGGGCGTCCCGCGCTGCGGCCGGTGCGCCGTGCTGGTGCGTCGCGGACCGGGTTGGTGGCCAGCAGTCCGTGGCGGACGGCGAGCCCGAGAATGCCCGACAGCACGCTTCGGGTGGACTTGGCCGCGGCCGGGCCGTGGTCAGCGGTGACCGTGGTGAGCAGCCGATCGACGGCGGCGACGGTGAGCTCGCGCAGCAGGAGCTCGCCGAGGCCGGGCAGGACGTAGGAGTGGGCCACGAAGCGGTACAGGCGCTTGGTGCCGGAGGCGAGGTCGCTGGCATCGACGTCGGCCAGCCAGAGAGTGGCCATGGCGCTGAGTCGGCTGTCTGCCGGTAGGGGAGGGGAGCCGGCGGTGGCGCGGTCACGGAGGGCTTCGCGTAACCGGCGCTCGGCCTGCGCGCGGGTGGGCCCGGTGCGGACGACCTGACGCCGACGGCCATCAGCGTCGCGGAAGCTGGCGCTGGCCTGCACGCGGTGCCTTCCGAGCGCCTCGAGGCGGATCTGCCCGAAGGTCCCCACGGCCAGCGGCGGCCTTCCCACGATGTCCCCTTCCTGCCACCGGGGCGCACCGGGCGCCCGGTCACGGGAAGGCTGCGTGGGGAGCGGGCCGGTTCGGGGGCCGACCTCGAGATCTGGGGACGGAGCCGGGAGCTTGCGCAGGGCGGCTTGCGGGTCCATGCCTCGCAGGGTCCGGACACTTCTGCAGTTCTTCTCCAGTCGCCGTTGTGGACGGCGGAAGGATGCCCGTCTTGCGTCCGTTTCCGTTCCGATCATGGGCCTCTATGTCTAGGGCCGCCGGAGTTCTACGTTGAGGGCTGCGGTGGGCGTGGGAGTCAGGCTCAGGCGAAGAGCGGGAGAGGGACTGGAAGTCCTGCCACGCAGCCGGCTGAGGCCCTAGAGCCGTGTCCCATATGCCGGCCTCACGTCCACCGCCCGTCAGGCCGCGGCGGGGATCGGCACGGGCTGTTCGGCAGCCTGGTCGGCCCGCAGGGTGCGGTAGACGACGTCGGAGAGCCGGCGCTTGAGGCAGCGCAGCGCCTCCCGGCTGGTCTTGCCCTCGGCGCGTTTGCGTTCGTAGTAGGCGCGGCCCTCGGTGTCGGCGCGGATCTTGGTGATCGCGATCGTGTAGAGCGCGCGGTTGAGCTGGCGGTTGCCGCCGCGGTTGAGGCGATGGCGCACGGTGCGTCCGGAGGAGGCCGGGATCGGCGCGGAGCCATTCGCGGCGGCGAAGGTGTGCCGGGTCGGATAGCGGTGAACGTCGACGACCTCGGCCAGGATCCGCGCGGCGACGAGGATCCCGATGCCGTAGATGCCCGTGAGCGTGGTGCCCGACTGCTGCACGAGCGCGGTGATCTGGGTGCGCAGGTCGGCCAGCTCGGCGTTGATCTCGACCATCCGGTGCAGCCGGTGGCGGGTCACCGAGGCTCGGATGCTCTGGTCGTTCTCCAGGAGCGCCAGTCCTGCCTGCAGGTGCGCCGGCTGGGTGAGCCGGGGCAGCTTGCGCTGGTAGCCCGGGCGCAGCCAGCCCAGATCGGCGTGGATCCGGTTGGCCAGCGCGGTCCGCTCGTCAATGAGCTGCTCGCGGTAGTCCATCAGCACCCGCAGCTCGGCGGGCAGCCCGTCCATCGGCCGCACCGGCGGCAGGAATGTCTCCCGGGCGGTGATCCGGGCGATGGCGACCGCGTCGACCGGATCGGTCTTGCCCTGCCCGGGCCGGGATTGGCGTTCCCGGGAGGTCATCAGCGGAGGCACCTCCACCACCGTCGCGCCGGCGGCGACCAGGTGCATGGCGGCGGCCCAGCCGAAGTTGGCCGAGCCCTCGATACCGACCCGCACGACCGCGTGCTCGGCGACCAGGGCGGCCAGGACGGTGAAGCCGGCCGGTTCGTTGGCCACCTGCCGGACGGTGACCGTCCGCCCGGCGGCGTCGATCACCGCCACCGCGAGCGTGTCCTTGTGGCTGTCGATTCCTGCGAACACCCGAGCCTCCGCTCCCGATGTCGACCGCCGCCGGGCAGAGCGCGAGCACCTCAAGGGACCACGCTGGCGTCCCCACGCCTCTATCGAGCGTCAGCTGCCCGGACTGGAACCGCCGCCGGGAGGCACCCACTCAACAGAGCCTCGACCCGGGAGCCGGGCAGCAAAAGATCGAGCCTTCCCGACGGCGGCGCGGACCCCGTCGATGCCGGGGCAAGACCCATCCAACCTGAGGTGCAAGAGGTGTGTGGCACATGATCTTGGTCCTTCTCCGGTAGCGGCCGGGAGCAGGATGGCCCGGTGGAGCAGAGCACGACGATCGACGTCGAGGCCCCGGTCGGGCGGGTCTGGGAGGTGCTGCGCGAGGTCGAGCGGTGGCCGGAGTGGACGCCGACGGTGACTTCGGTGCGCCGCCTCGACGACGGGCCGCTGGCCGTGGGGTCCCGGGTCCGGGTGGCGCAGCCCCGGATTCCCCGGCCGAGTACGTGGTGACCAGGCTCGAGCCAAGCCGCTCGTTCACCTGGGTGGCCACCGGCCCGGGAGTCCGCACCACCGCTCGACACCTGCTCGAGGAACTCGGCACCGGCGGCACGCGTGTGACGCTGGCGGTGGAGCAGGCCGGGCCGGTGGGTGTGGTGGTGGGACGGTTCTACCGCCGCCTGACCGAGCGCTACCTGACCGCCGAGGCCGGGGGGATCAAGGCCAGGAGCGAGGGGCGCGTGTGACGTTCGGCCGTGCGCAAGTCGCCCACGGCCAACCGCCCGTCAGGCCGGCGTCTCCTGGTGATGTCCCCGCTGGTGGTGTAAGTCCAGGTCACCGCTCGCATGAAGGACCACGCGAGGGGGCCATCGTGTGATGGTCAGCGAGACCACGCCAATGGTTCTCGCGGAAGGACACAGCACACGATGGCCCTGGACCAGTCTGCCCTGCTCGAGGTGCTCGACGCACTGAAGGCCGCCGAAGTCGACGACCGGATCCGCGCCGCGGCCACCACGATCTATCAGGCGTTGATCGAGGCCGAACTCACCGCGGTGATCGGGGCGGCGCCGCATGAGCGCACGGATGCCCGGACCGCCCAGCGCAACGGCTCCCGGTCACGCATCTTGGCCACCACGGCCGGTGATCTGGAGCTGCGGATCCCCAAGCTGCGCGCCGGGTCGTTCTTCCCCTCGCTGCTGGAGCGGCGCCGGCGGATCGATCAGGCACTGTTCGCGGTGGTCATGGAGGCCTACCTGCATGGTGTGAGCACGCGGAAGGTCGACGACCTGGTCAAGGCCCTCGGTGCCGATTCGGGGATCTCCAAGTCCGAGGTCAGTCGAATCTGCGCCGACCTCGACGCCGAGGTGGCCGCGTTCCGCGACCGGAGCCTGGCCGAGCAGGCGTTCCCCTACGTGTTCCTGGACGCCACCTACTGCAAGGCCCGGGTCAACCGGCGGGTGGTCTCCCAGGCCGTGGTCATCGCCACCGGGGTCGCTGCCGACGGGCACCGTGAGGTGCTCGGCTTCGCCGTCGGCGATTCGGAGGACGGGGCGTTCTGGACGGCGTTCCTGCGCTCGCTGAAGGCCCGCGGGCTGGCCGGCACCCAGTTGGTCATCTCCGACGCGCACACCGGGCTGAAGGCCGCGATCGGCGCGGTGCTGCTCGGCGCCAGTTGGCAGCGGTGCCGGGTGCACTTCATGCGCAACGTCCTGGCGCGGGTGCCCAAGGGCAACGCCGAGATGGTGGCTGCGGCGATCCGCACGATTTTCGCCCAGCCCGACGCCGAACACGTGCGCTCCCAGCTCGACGTCATCGCCGGCATGCTGGGCCGCCAGTTCCCGCAGGTCGAAGCCATGCTCCGCGAGGCCGCCGAGGACCTGCTCGCCTTCACGGCGTTCCCGGTCGCGCACTGAGGTTTTCTCACCAGGCTTGACGGCCTGATTGGCGTCGTCGCTGGTCGCAGTCGAGGTTGTGGAGGAGGGCGCGGGCTCCCGGGATGAAGATCGTCTCGCCAAAGGCCGATCTCCACTTCCCCGGGAGCCCGCTGTGTCTCATCGTGCCAGCCTGGATGTGTCCACCGCGGTGTTGAAGGCGGTGACCGGCTGGATCGCCCAGCACCGTCGGCGGCCCGGATCCCGCCCGGCGCAGCGGGCGGGCACGGTGCACGTCCAGGTCGTCCTCGCGCTGCGTTGGCTGCGCCACCGACTGGACCTACGCACGCTCGCTCGCCAGGCCGGGCTGAGCATCGCCACCGCCTACCGCTATCTGCACGAGGCGCTGGATGTGATCGCCACGCGCGCTCCTGAGCTCGACGACGTCCTGAACCGCGCCCACGCCGCCGGGCTGTCCTTCGTGTGTCTGGACGGCACCCTGGTCCCCACCGACCGGGTTGCCGTCCGCGCCGAGCGCGGCCATCACCTGTGGTACTCCGGCAAGCACCATGCCTTCGGCGGCAGCGTGCAGGTCCTGTGCGACCCCAGCGGCTTTCCGCTGTGGGTCTCTGACGTCCGCCCCGGCTCGACCCACGATCTGACCGCGGCCCGCGAGCTGGTGCTGCCGGCGCTGTATCCGCACGCCGCCCGGGGGCTGCCCGTGCTGGCCGACAAGGGCTACACCGGCGCCGGCATCGGCGTGCACGTGCCGGTCAAGCACCAGCCTGACGGGCCGCTGCACACCGACAACCGCTGCTACAACTCCCTGATCATCGCGCTGCGCGCGCCCACCGAACGCGGTCACGCCCTGCTCGGCCGCTGGCGCGCCCTCGACCGGGTCACCGTCAGCCCGCACCGCATCGGCGCAATCGCAGCTGCCGCATTGGTGCTCACCTCACTCGACCGCGGAACCAGGTGAGAAAACCTCACTGGAAGAAGGTCTGGTCGACCAATCCGCTGGAGCGGCTGAATAAGGAGATCAAGCGCCGCACCGACGTCGTCGGGGTCTTCCCCAATCCCGAGGCCCTGCTCCGCCTCGCCGGTGCGGTGCTGGTCGAGGCGCACGATGAATGGCAGGTCTCCGACCGCCGCTACCTCTCCGAAGGCTCCATGGCCCAGCTGAACCCGGCCAGGGAGGTGGCGCAGCCGGCCCTGATCGCGTCATAGTCACCACACCGCTGACCGACACGGTGAGGACTACATCCACCACTCAGCGGGACGTCACCCGTCTCCTCCACACGCGCCTCTGCCAGTGGCCCGACGTCGGCGTCGAGTGCGTCGCGGTCGGTGAGCGGACGTCGACGGAATCGGAAACCGCAGATCGAGTTTCGCCGGTTGAGGGGGTGCGCAGCAGCTGACCAGCGTGGTCGCAGTCCGAGCTGCAACTGGCTTCGTCTGTCGTCCGCGCACGGCCCCCGTCGTCGATGGAGCCCGCTCAGGCGGCTGACGGAACGACCGTGGATCCGTTATCGGTGTTCGAAGGGGGACTTCCGCCCTCAGATGTGGGAGCCGTCCCACGGGCGTCTTCTGCTGGGGGAGTGGGGCGCGGTGTGCGCGGCTTCGTGGACATGGTCGGAACGTAGCGAGCCGCTCGGACAAGATCACGCAATCGGCCTGGGCCGCGGAGTCCGCTCCCACGGCGAGGCGGCCGCCGCCCCTGATCAGGATCGGATACCGGTGGCGCTCCCGATGGGAATGGCGAAGGCGCCATCTGACGCAGCAGTTGCACTTCGGCAGGCCGCGCCACTTCTGACAAGGCCGCCGATCAGGTCTGGAGTTGTTCGCGGAGGTCGGCCTTCTGGATCTTGCCGGTCGCTGTCTTCGGCATCACCGTCACGACGTGGATCCGCTTGGGCACCTGGAATCCGGCGAGGTGTTCGCGGCAGTGCGACAGCAGTCGCTCGGTCAGGGCCTGCGGATCAACGCCCGGGTCAGCAGGCACGACGACGGCGGTCACAGCTTCGCCCCAGCGGTCGTCCGGTAGGCCGACGACCGCGCACTCGGTGATCTCCGGGGAGCTGACCAGGACCCGCTCGACCTCGACGGAGGAGACGTTCTCCCCGCCGGTCTTGATGATGTCCTTGACCCGGTCGGTGAACCAGACGACCCCTTCGGCATCGAGGTGCCCGACGTCGCCGCTGTGCAGCCAGCCGTGCGCGAACGCGACGGAGTTGGCGGCCGGGTTGTTCCAGTAGCCGCTCATCACGTGCGGGCCGCGGTAGACGATCTCGCCGGTCTGGCCCGGCGGCACCAGCCGGCCGGTCGGGTCCATGATGCGGGCGTCGACCGTCGTCGTGGGTGGCCCCCAGGAGGCGGCCTTGGTTTCCTGGTGGGACGGCCACTGGAAGACGGTCCCCGGGACGCACTCGGTCTGTCCCGAGCCGAGCAGCACCCTGGCATTGGGGAAGGTCGTGGCCAGTTGTGCGATCCGCTCCTGTGGCAGCGGTGCCATGGCGTAGACGCACAACCGCACCGAGGTCAGATCGCGGCCGACGATCCCGCGGCTGGCCAGCAGTGCGCCGTACATCATGGGCAGCAGCACCAGATGGGTGACGGAATGGCGTTCGACGAGGTCCAGGAAGCCGTCCGGCTCGAAGCCCTGCTGCAGGACCACCGTTCCTCCGGTGAGCAGCACCGGCACCACCAGCGTGTCGAGTGCCGTGATGTGGAACAGCGGCAGCACGTTGAGCAGGACGGAGGATTCGTCACCGCGGGGGTGCCCCATCTGGATGGCGTTGCTCAACGCGGCGACGTACACGGCCAGGTGGCTGGTCAGGACTCCCTTCGGCCGTGCCGTCGTCCCCGACGTGTACATGCAGTGCAGCGTGTCCCGGTCTTGCACGACGACTTCCAGCGGTGTCGGGTCAGCGGCGACATCGTCCCAGCGCAGCACCGAGCGGCCGGCCAGTTCGGCAGGGGCGTCGTCGCCGGTGAGCACCACCGTGGTGAGGGCGGGAACCAGCGGCAGCACCGCCTCCAGGAGTGACAGGGAGGCCGGGTCAGCGACGACCGTGCGCGTACCGGAGTCAGTCAAGAGCCAGGCGACCTCCTCGGGGCTGAGCATGAGGTTGACCGGCAAGGCGACGAGACCGGCCTTGGCGCAGCCGAAGAAGGTGGCGACGAAGCTCCACGAGTTCTTCAACAGGCGTTGCGGGGATCGCACGGCTCGCCGAACTCGGTGGTGAAGACGAAGCCCGTCCGCCGCCATGCCGAGCCGGCCAGCCGTTGTTCCTCCGCCTGGGCGGCGTGGACCTAGCGGAGCAGCCGTTCGGCCGGCTCGGAGATCGGGACGAAGCGCTTCGACCTAGCGGTCTTGGGCTCGGTGACCGTGAGCTCACCGTCGATCCTCGCCAGGGTGCCGCGGACCCGGAGGATGCCCTTGACCAGGTCGACGTCCGACCACTGCAGCGCGAGCGCCTCGCCGCGGCGTAGGCCGGTGTGCACGAGGAGGGCGAAGAGCGGCGCGTAGCGGCTGCCGTCGGCCGCGCGGAGCAGCTCAGCGACCTGAGCAGGCGTCAGGTGCGGCGCCTCCTTCGCCGTGACCCGAGGTCGCCGGATGGCGGCTGCGGGATTGGCCGCCAGCGCACCGTCACGGACGGCGGTGTCCAATACGGCCCGCAGGATCGTGTACGCCGAGCGGACCGTCGACTCGGCCAGGCCCTTGCGGCGGAGCTCGACGATCCAGCCCTCGACGTGCGACGGGCGGACCCGGTCCGCCACCGCGCTCGAGCGGCTGATCGGGTGAGCACGCCGGCCGTGGCGGTCCGCAACCGGTTCGTGAACCCGGTCGTGCGCGCCCTCTCGCGCGGTCCGGGGTACCGCCTGGTCGGCCCACACCTCGTCGTCCTGGCCTACACCGGGCGGCGCACCGGCCGGCGACACGAGCTGCCGGTGATGACCGCGCTGGCCGGTCACGGCCTGGTCGTCCTCGTCGGCGGCGCAGCCGGCAAGAGGTGGTGGCGGAACCTGGCGGGCGGCCCCCGCGACGTCACCGTCCGGCGGGACGGGAGGGACCTGGCCTGTCGCGCCCGGCTGCTGTACCCCGGAAACCCGGACCACGAGGACGCGGTCGCCGCCTATCGGGCCACCTTCCCGCGGGTGACGGTCACGGCGGGCGATCCGTTCGTGGTGCTGGAGCCGGTGGCCCCGCCAGGTGACGCGTTCCTCGTGGGGACGGTCCGGGACGTGGCCGCCGGACCGGTGGCTTGTCGGCATTCGGGGAGCCGAAGGGGGCAGCGGGCTCCTTCCACGAATGCGATGCATGGACCTACCGACGGGTCATCAAGGAACGGAGGCCCCGCGGTCAGTGACCACGAGGCCCCTCACCCGTCTCCGAGGGGCCTCGGCCGTCCAGGAGTGAGACCCGATCCGGAAATCCTGGCGGAAGGCGGATGGACGGGCCGACGTTCGACCAGGGAAGGGGTTCCGTCATCCCCGGCGGGCGAGGAGCTTCAGGAGGCGCTCGGCCGCCTGCTGGGACATCTCGAGCGCCCTCCGCTCCCTGTCCGCCGCTGCGTCCAGACGTGTGAGGGCGGCCAGTGCCTCGTCCCGGGTCCGGTCCAGTCTCGCTGCCACCTCCGGGTCTTGCTTCGCTGCCTGGTGGACCTCGTCCGACTCGATGAGCTGCAGCGTCGTCTTGAGCTCGTCCCTTACCGGTTGCCGACCGGCATCGAGCTGGAGTCCCACCCGCGTGACGATGCCCGCGATCTGTCGGTGCAGTGCTTCGGCCATGGCGTCGTCCATCCGTTCCGTTGCCTCGGTGGAGGGAGCGCCGTCCACGTCTGGCACGGCGATCACCGTGCCGTGCTCCAGGCGTTCACGCATCACCCCTGACTTCGTCACGCGGAGGTGGGGGTTGGCGGACAGCAGACGCCGTCCTGCCTCGGCCGGTGTCGTGCCGGTCTCCCCGAAGGAGTACAGCCGCGCCACCAGGTCGTCGAGCGTCTTCTCGCCGTGGAACCGTGCGACGCGCATGGTCGTCTCCTTCGCACTAGCTGAGGCGGATGTTCAGTGCGTCCCACGGCGGGGACAGGGAGCCACCGTTCACGGTGATCGATCCGTTGGTGATGTTGCCGATCGCGGTGATGGCCGGTTCCTGGTTGATGCTGATGTCGAACAGCTCGGCCGCTATCGCGACGGCCTCGTCGTCCCGCGGTCCCCGGACGTGGTTCGAGGTCAGCGCGATGGACCCGGCGTGGAGATCGACGACGGAGGGTTTCGGCGAGGTTCGTTGCCAGCAACGGTTCTCGTCGAACGAGAGGATGTCCACCTCGGAGACGGCCGCAGTCGGGTTGACGCCTGCCGACTCCAGCACGTTGCCGCGGACGCCCAGGGAGGCGGTCTGTTCTCGCGTTCGGACCGACCGGATGGAGGACCTCGACAACCAGAAGATCGACCGGCTGCCCCGGACGACGTGCTCGCCCCACGGCGCCTCCTCCAGGTTCGCAACCAGCAGTGCGGCCCAGAAGACCTCAGCTGCCTGTTCCTCCTCGCGCTGGCGCACCGCGTTGTCCAGCACGTCGAGGCGCGCGAACCACGGAGTGGATGCGATCCCGGCGGTGAACGCCGGGCTCTCGGGGGGGCCGACGTCGCCGACGACGTTGCCGTTCACCCGGACCGACTCGCAGGCGACCGTCACGATCCCGAGGCGCCACGTGTTCTCCCGGTCCTCGAGGCCGACGCCCGTCACGCGGTTGCCGACGATCTGCCCGTCGGTGGCTCGAACCAGCGCGACGCCGACGGAGTACGCCTCGGTCCCGCCCGTGCGCGCGACGTCCTCGATGGCGTTGTCCATGACGCGCACGTCGCGTGCCGAGCTCTCGAAGGACATCACGACGCCGCCGCCGCACTGGGCGACGGTGTTGCCGACCACCGTGAGGTGCTCCACGTCGGCGTCGATGGCGACTCCGTAGCCCGAGTAGCCGGACACGGCGTTGCCTGCGATCCGGACGTCGCGGAGCTGACCGGTTCCTCCGCGTGTCAGGACGATGCCGCGATCGCCGCCTTTCGCCCGCTCGCCGGGGAGACGGGTGCCGGTGTTGCCCTCGACCGTCGTGCGGTCGGTGGCGAGGACGATCCCGTCGCCCATGGTCGCCAGCGTGTTGTCCCGGATGATCGCGCGGCCGGCCACGACCTCGCCGGCCAGGACGAGGCCGGCCTCGGCGCAGCCGTACAGGGAGTTCGCGGTCACCATCGTCCGGTCGAGGTGCACCAGGGTCGATGTGTCGGGACGATCGCCCAGCAGGATCCCGATCCGGGTGCCGACGAGGACGTCGTCGTCGCAGACGAGGTCGGCGGTCACCAGGTGGTCGTCGACGGCCTTCCCCGTCGACGGAAGTGCGGCCAGGCCGGCCCCTCCGGCCAGCAGGCAGCCGGTGACCGTCGTCCGGATCACCAGGCCGCGCAGCGCGACGGCCGCACCGTGTGATCGGTCCGGCGATCCGCCATCGATGAACTGCAGCAGTGCAGTCGGGTCCTCGACGACGGTCAGTCGCTCCAGGGTCACCGCGGCCACGTCGGAGAGGACCACCGCGTGCTGACCGAACTCCGCTTCCCGTTCGGCCACGATGGCGAGGTCGCGGACCACCACGTCGACCGAGCCTTGGACGCTGAGCGCCGGTCCGTCCCCTGTGAGCCGGAGGACCGTACGGTTCCCCGCTCCACGGAAGCGGAGGGACAACGCCTCCTCGATGACGACGCCCGTCCCGAGCCGGTAGGAACCGGGGCCCAGGCAGACCGTGCCACCTCCGGCGGCGGTCACCTGGTCGACGGCGTCCTGGATCGTCAGGCTGCCGGAGTCGTGCGACTCGACCGTGACACAGGCGTCGCACCCACAGCTGTCACCGCCGCACGGCTGAGGCCATGACGTGCGGCAGTCCTCCACCGACGGAGTGGGGCCGGAGGTGACGAGGGCGAGCCTGGTGTAGTGGTGCAGGATCCCCCGCGGAGGCTCGTCGACCAACGCGTCGATCGTCCCCTCGGCGGTCCGTGCGGCGAACACCCAGTAGTCCCCGGCGCGCACCGTGTCGGTGTCGGCGTTGCCGAACTGGACGCTGATGCCGAACTCGAGCGGCGTCGGGACACCGTTTCTCACGTCGAGCAGCGCCTCGTCGTCCGGGTGCTCGGTGTCCCAGCGCCGGATGCGGGGGTTCCGGTCCTGGACCACGGAGAAGACGGACAGGTCCCCGTCGACGCGGATCCTGCGGGTGGCGTGCTCGACGTCGAGGATCTTCACCAGCTCACCGCCGCGGCCGGTCTCGCGCATCGCGAACTCGACGGCGTCGTCGAGCAGCTCGATGTGCTGGCCGGTCTCGAAGCGCATCCAGGAGTCCCGGCCGGTCGAGTCGACCTCGATGACGGATTCGGTCGCGGACACGGCGGTGATGGACAGCACGCTCGCCGTGAGCGAAGCGTTGTCCCGGGACCACGTGAACTGGGGCTTCGGAGTGTCGCCCAGCGCGCCCGACGTCTGGATCTGGATCCGGTAGAGCCGGTTCTCGAGACCGGTGTAGCCGGCCTGGGGCGGGACGGTGCACGGCCCTACGGCCGGAGGCGCGGGAGTGGTCGTGCCCGTCAGCCGGGCCGTGGGGGGTGCCACCAGTTCGTCCCATGCTGCGAGGGGTGCTGTGCAACCGGAGGCGGTCACGTTCGCGAGCGCCTTGACCTGCCACGCGGTCTGCACCCGCGTGGTGGTGTCCGGGCCGCCGAGGGCGGGGTCGAGCAGGCGTGGGTCCTCGCGCACCGTGACGTCCCGCTGCCAGACGTCGAGGTAGAGGAGGTTGACGTGCCCCGCGGTGGGGGAGATCGACGGGAACCCGGACGCGTAGGCGAACGGCTGCTCGGCGTACCTGACCGGACCGGACCCGACCACGTTGCCGAGGTGCGGGTCGTAGCCGTTGGTCGCGGCCGTGCCGAGGTCGCCGAAGCACTCCGCGAGCACGCCGTCGACGTACGCGCGTCCGATGCCGATGGTGAGTTCGCCGCTGCTGGCGACTCCGATCTCGAATCCGGTCGGCGTCGTCGCGGGCACCACCCCCGCCCCGACGGTGTCGTAGGTCTCGGCCCGGTCGCGCCGGTCGAGGATCTCCTCGAACTCGTTGTGGTCGGAGTCCAGGCTGACCCGTCCCTGCTGGTGGTGGACGCCGCTGAAACCCCTGGCGGGCTGGAAGGTGTACCGGGTGCGGTCGCCGGCCATGGTGGCTCCTCCTCGTCGCGGTGCGAGCTGTCAAGTCACGTAGACCAAGCCGGCCTCCAGGCCGATCGGCAGGTACTCCTCGAGGCGCAGGAGCAGGTTCGCCTCCCGCTGCGGCTGCTTGAGCAGGCAGAAGACGCCCATCTCGGAACCGTCCTCCGCGCCGGACCTGATCTGGGCCGGGCAGAGTCCACGCAGCTGCGCGTAGTCCGGCCGCCCGTACTTCTGGGACTCGAAACCGGGTCGCAGCCACTGACCGATCCGGGCCTCCAGCGCGCCCTCCCACGAGGCGGGCAACGCGGTACCGGAGGCGGCGGCGTCCTTCTTGCGCTGGTCGATCTGCCGCCGGATCTCCAGCGCGGGTTGGCACCGGTACGTCTGCGGCGTGGCCGAACCGGGAGGCAGGTAGCAGAAGCGGACGCATCCCGACTGGAGCCGGTCCACGTCGACCCTGCCGGTGAAGACGGACTCGCTGGCGAACTGCAATTCGGCGAAACGCGAGGTGCCGAAGAGCGTCGACCGCTCGACGTGCGCGGGCGGGCCGCTGGCGTTCCCGGCATCGGAGACCGCCACGCCCTTCGGTGCACCATCGGCCAGGATGCCGTCGACGATGCAGTCCAGCAGCCACAGCCGCGTGACGTGCGCCGGGATCTGCAGGGCACCGACGATGCTGAACGCGAGCTGCACCTCCAGGCGCGTGTTGAGCCGGGCTCCGGCCGCACCGGGGGCGACCACGAGGCTCGGCCCGGTCGGCCGGGGGGTGAGCTCCTGCGCCACCGACCGGCCCGGCACCAGGGTGCTGTGCAGGACCCGGAGCACGTCTAGGTCCCCGTCGATCCGCAGGCCGCCCTCCACCAGCAGCCCGTTCAGGCTCAGCGACGCCCCGGGGCCCGCCGTCCCGACGGTGACGGACCCGCTCGGTGGACGCACGTGGGGGCGAACCCCGTCCGCGGCTTGGATCGTGAGCGCCTCGCCCGCGGCGAGCGTGATGGCGGCGACGAGGTCGTAGGACAGCGCGTCGGTGACCTCGATGACCGTCGCTGGAGCCGGCGCCCGCGCGGCGATGGCCGTCTCGAGCGCGTTCCCGCCACCCGACACCAGGACCGGCGCCGGAGTGCGGGCGAGCCACTTGCCACGGGCGTACTCGCCGCCGCCGAGGTCGGCGCTGAAACCTTCGCACCAGGTGACCCTGAGCTCCCCTCCGTCGCGGTCCTCGGGCAGGACCAGCCGGCCGCGGGCCACGTCGATGCCGATCCGGGGCCCGGTGGGCCGGGGCAGGCCCTCCCAGTGCTCGAGGTTCGTGCAATACATGTCGGTCGCGGGGACCGGCTCACCGTTCACGGAGACGATCAGCCGGGCGCATCCCTCCGGGCCGTAGAAGGAGGACGACCGGAGAGCTGGCGGCGGTGCGGGCGGCGGCGGAGCCGGCCGTGGTGACGACAACTCAGAGAGGTCGTTGGAGAACGCGGCCGGCCGGATCGGGGCGTCGATGCTCAGCTCGGTGGCACGACCGGCCCCGGTGGGCTCGCCGTCGCCGGCGGAGAACAGCGGTACGTCTTGGCCGAGCGGGCTGAACGTGTAGCGCCACGTGGTCCCGGCGATCCTCCGGGGGACCGTCGCCGTCCGGGGTTGGGCCTTCAGCCGCCACAGGAAGAACCCGATGTGGTCGATGCCGTACCAGCCCTCGACCCCGGTGAGGGCGCGGACGTCGGCGGTGTGCGTGGCGGTGTCCCACGGCCCGTGGATCCGGTCGCAGGCCTCGACGGAGCGCAGGTCCGGATGACCGTGGCACTGCGGCCGGAGGTGCCCGAGGTGCTGGGTCCAGTCCAGCAGCGCGAAGAACTCGACCGCTCGTGCGCCCCAGCCGGTGACGTCCCCGGCCAGCTCCTCGAGCGCCGCCGGGGTCCCTTTCCGACGCCGGTAGTAGATGGTCCTGGCGACGTCCGCCCGGAGCCGGATGGGGCTGGGGTACGCGAGGTCGGGTCCGGCCAGATCGGGGAAGAGCGACTGCGCGGTCGAGGCGGCGGTGGCGTTGTCCAGGTCGTGCAGCGGGACGTTGCCGACGAGGTCCCCGATGTAGGGCACGACCCAGCGTTGACAGGTCTCGATGAAGAAGTCGTCCCACAGCCGCTGGAGATCCGCTCGGACGTCGTCGGCCTGGCGGTTGACCAGCGCGAGCAGCGCCCGCAGCTGCTCGTCGTTGTCGGCGTCGGCGATCCGGTACACCGCCGGTAGGAGCTCGTACAGCCGGTCCGGGTTCCCCGGGACAGTGCTCACGGCAGGGCGCCTCCGATCGCACGCAGCGTCACGTCGAGCGCTGGGACCTCGATCCGGGGCAGCTCGGCGGGGAGGACCACGCCCGAGCCGCCGCCCCAGCGCGCGGGCAGCATGAGCAGCCGGGCGTGCGGCTGGGGCCGGCTGTCGTCGACCCCGTGGGCCGACCGGAACGCCGGGTCACTGCTCTTGAGGTCGAGCCGGTCGATGTCGACGGCCTGGACACCCTCGATGTCCTGGAGGATCGAGTAGACGTCGCTCAGGTGCAGCGGTGCGGCGAACTCGCGGCGCTCGAAGGACAGCGCCTCGAGGAGGGCCGTCCGGGCGGCGTCGCGGACGGCCTCGCCGACGTACCGGGGGTCGACCCGTACCGAGCCGGCGACGACGACGGCGACGGGCGTGTAGTTGCCCATCAGGAGCGGGTGGTTGGGATCGCGCTCCGCGTCGAGTGTCGCCGCGAGCCGGGCCAGGCCGTCCGGTGAGAAGGTGGCCCCGCCGTGGCCCGCGACCGTGACGTGGACGACCCGGCAACGGCCCGCCCAGACCCAGGCGGACCGGGCCTTGGCGATCTCTCCGCCGGTCAGGGCTGAGTCCTCGAAGTCGCGGAGGGAGATCGCCCGGCCGAAGGTGCGAACGGTGCCGGGGGCAGCCTCGCGGGCACGGTCCAGGGGCTCCGGGTCTGCACCACCGTCGGAGGGCAGGGGGTTGATGGTGCTCTTCAGCCCGGTCGGCCGGTCGAGGAGCGTCGTCAGGGTCCCGGCCCGCACCCGTCCGGCCTCGCCGATCCCCTGGCGGTAGGTCGCCACGACGTTCTGGCGACCGGTGGGCAACCGCGCCCCCGTCGTACCGTCCCCGAACTGGACCGTCATCGTGCCGTCGTCGGCCAGCCGCGTCGTGAAGACCTGGTCCACGGGCCCGGCCGCGTACAGCGACCCCACCTCGCGCCAGGTGACCCCGTTGACGGTCAGCAGGAGCGACGTCGCGACGCCCCCCGGGACGGCGGCCGGGACGAACGTGACCGGCTTCTTCCTCAGCGTGAATCGCTGGAACGCCCGGGAGGCGTCGCCGTCGCCCAGGATCTCCGATCGGACCGTCTCGCCGTGGCTCGCCGGCACGATGTTGCCCAGGAGTTCGGCCGACCCACGGCTCAGCATCACCGGTGCACCGGGCGCGAGCGACAACCGCAACCACGAGCGGCCCTCGTGCCGGGGGACCGGTGGCAGCAGGAGGAGGCGGTCGTCGATCACCGTCACGACGAGCTCCAGTGCTGCGGCGAGGGCACCGGCGAGGCCGGGGAGGTCCACGACGGCGACGTCGAGGTGGTGCACCGCCGGCGGGTCGACGCCGACTCGGACCTCGACGTCCCCGGTGACCCGCGTGCCCGGCAGCGAGGTGACCGGTCGCGACAGCACGCCGTCGGTGAACCGGGCCCGACCCGGGTCCAGACCCAGGCCGACGACGGTCTGCCCGTCGGCCGGGGACGGCCCGCACTCCACGGGGTCGCCCGGGATGCCGGCGACGACCGCGATCGAGTCCGCCACGGCCCAAGCCCTCGCGTGTGCGAACGTCGGTGACCCCGACAGCGACCCGCGGATCGCCGCCTGGAGCGCTGCGGCGAGCTCGGCCGGTGTCCGGCCACCGACGGTGGCGGCGGCCAGCGTGACGGTCTCGACCGCCACCCCACCGATCCGGACCGACAGCTGGAGCCGCGGGCCCAGCCGCTCGGTGCCGACGGTGGTTCCCAGCTGCCCGGACAGGAGGACGGTCACCGGGAGTGCGCTCGCCGCGTCGAGTCCGAGTGCCGCCACGGTGGTGGTGTCGGCGCCGGCCGGGCCGACGGCGACGTCCGAGCCGATGAGCGTGCCGCCCTCGACCGTCGCCGGGACCGGCTGCCCGCCCTCCGCGTCCCGGAGCAGCACCTCGCGCCCAGGGGACAGCTCCGCGACGTCCAGCACGGTGCCCGGCCGGTACCGCCCCCCGTCGACGGTGCGTCCGACCTCGAGCGAGGTCCAGCCGGCCCGGCGGCCGGGCAGCAGGACCGTCCCGGAGGTGAGGGTGTCCGGGTACGCGTACGGCCACAGCCGCAGGGGCTCACCGATCAGCTCGTAGACGGTGATGTCGCGGATGTCCCCGCCCGTCGGCAGCTGCTCCAGGCCCTTGCCCTCCTCGATGGCGGTGTCCAGCGGAGTCAGCGCGACCTGCGTCACCCGTCCCGTCTGTGCCGTTACCGGCGTCCCGCCGGCGACCGACGCATTGCGGGTGACCCGTCGCTCGGCGACGCCGGAGACGCTGAACGGGACGGCGCGGACCGCGCCGACCGCGGTCGAGACGACGAGGAGGGTGGCGCCCGGCTGCAGGTCGTCGACCCGGAGGTCGAAGGAGATCGCGTCGCCGGTCGTGCCGTCGCCATGCAGGGAGTAGTCCGTGACGGCCTGCGTGAGGAACGTCGTCGCCGGGTCGCCGGGGGTCTTCTGCCGGGCGACGACGAAGGAAGGCGGGGCGTCGTAGCCGAAGAGGTGGAAGGTTCGCCCCAGGCGGTGGGCGCGCACGGTCGGCTGCTCGGCACCGGCTGCCTCGTCGTACCCGTCCCCGCTGACGGGTGTGGACCACTCGACCGTCACCAGGTCGTCGGTCACGTCGACCCGCGCGACGGTGAGGGTCTCGATCGCCGCCGGTGCGTAGAGCAGGACCTGGTTCCCCGGGGACAGGCCCGCGACCGTCCGGACCGCGGCGTCGTCCGGGGCCGCGACGCCCCGGGTGGCGCTCCGACCGGTCGGCGCCACCGGCACGGGCGCGGGGAAGACCCGAAGCCGGTTCAGGCGGGCATCGGCGACCAGCAGTTGCAGGGTCTCGTACTTCTGCGGCTGCTCGGCCTCCGCGGGCACGCTCTGCACGCGGGTGCCTGGAGGGACGGTCACCGTCGTGCCGGGCTCGGCGGTGACCGCGAGGCGGCTGGTAGCGGCGACGCCACGGGCTGGTTCGTAGCCGAGCACGCGGACCAGTCGCAGCATCGAGTCCCGGCTGGTCGCCGTCCGGAGGAAGGCCTCGTTCGCGATCCGCTCCGTGTAGAAGGTGACGACGTCCGCGACCGCCGACCACATCTCGGTCATGGCAACCGAGTAGTCGTCGCTGATGCGCGACCGGAGACGCGCCAGTTGCGGGGTTCGCGCGAGCTCGTCGAGCAGGGCCTCCCGGAAGGTCGCGTACGTGCCGAGCCGGTAGTCGATGGACGACAGCCACGGACGGTTGCCGTGCTGCCCGCTGCGCCAGGCGCCCGAGCTCCCGCCGCAGCCACAGGTGCAGCTCATGACCCACCCGCCGCGGTGATCGTCAGGGTCCCGCTCTCCCTGCGGTTCGGGTCGTTGTCGAGGCGCGCGATCTCCCAGGCGCCCACGGGCAGCACGCCCCGCTCCAGCTCGCCGGCCGGCGACCGGCCGTGCCGGTGGAAGGCGGTGACCAGCGCTGACTCGACGCCCTCGACCCCGGTCGCCGCCGCGTACACCCGGCTGAGGTGGACCGGCTGGCCGAAGGTCAGCTTCCCTGGGTCGAACAGGCCGGTGCCATCGCCTGGTCGCACGCCGGTGAGGACCACCTCCACGGCCCGGGCGACGTCGCCGCGGAAGAACCCGGGCTCGACGCAGATGTGGAGGGCGAGGTCGAGGGGCACGTAGGTTGCTGCCCGGACCTCGAGGTCGTAGCCGGCGAGGCGGTACCGGTCGAGCACGTCGAGCACGCCGTCCCGCAGCGCCGGCGCGAGACGGGTGGCACCGCGCGCGTCCGTCCACAACTGACCCGGATCCGCCGGGTCGACGGCCACGAGCACCGTGTGCCAGCTCCCCGTCCAGCGGAAGCTCGCCACCGCGCCTGCCACGCCGGGGACCGTCGACGCCGCTGCGCTGTAGTCCTCCTCGGTGACGGCCCGGAACTGCGTCGAGCGGAAGGCGGCCGGTGCGCCCTGGCGGACCTCCTCGAGCGACTCCGGGTCGACGCCGTCCCGCGCGGGCAGGGGATTGCGGACCCTGGTGATCACCAGGGTCGGCGGCCAGCCGGCCGGCAGCGGGGAGGGCACGACGATGTGCGCGAGTGCCTCCGCCCCGATGTTGCCGGCCCGGCCGACGCCGATGCGATACGTGGCGGTGATGCGCGCAGCGTCCAGGAGCCGCCGACCGTACTCGCCGTCGCCGAAACGGAGCACCGCCCGGCCGCTGCCGTCGACGTCGGCCACGAAGTCGGCATCGAGCTCACCGCTGGACAGGAGGTCCACGACCGGTCGCCAGCGCTCCGAGGTACCCGCCGATCGCTGCACGACGAGGTCGATCGCGGGGGCCGCCTGCCGCACGTCGCAGGACATTTCGGGTGCGCGGCAGCGCATGGTGAGGGGACTCTGGTGCAACCGCAGCCGGGCGCGCTCACCGCCGTGGGGAGGGTCGAACCGGTGATCCTCCGTGACCGTCCGGCCATGGTCCGCGAGCGCGATGTTGCCCCTGGCCAGCGACACCCTGCTGACCGTGGTCCCGTCGGCGAGCTGGGCCGAGAGGGACAGCGGGAAGGTGAGCGCGTCGGCTGCGCGCCAGGTGACCTCGAGGAGGGGCAGCGTCTGCGCGACCGGTAACGGCCCGTCCGCGGGCCGCGGCTCCATGGACCCCGGGTCGAGTGCAGCCCGGAAGAGCTGGTCGTGCATCAGGTCCGCCTGGGGGTCGGCAGGGTCCGTCGGATCCGGCACGAGCCGCTCGACCAGGACCACCTGCCGGTGGTCCGGGTCGGCGTCGGCCGGGGAACCGCTGTCCGGCCCGCGCACCTCCTCCAGCAGCAGGTGGTCACCGACGCGCAGGGGCGGGCGGATGGCCGCGGTCGTGGCCGGATCGACCGCGTAGACGTGTGCGCTCGTCGAGCCCCGCGGCAGGCAGCACCGCTCGTTGCCCCACGTGTGCAGCCGCAGCTCGTTGCACGCGCTGTGCACGCGCTCCGCCATGGCGGTCTCGAACACCCGCACGTGGCCCAGCGCCGGGTCCGTCGCGTGGTCGTCGAACCGCTCACCCGCAGCATCCACGCCGCTGAGCGGGTGCAGCTGCGTCCCCGGTGGTGCGACCGGCTGGGGCGGCGGTGTGGCCCCCGGGACGCGATCGAACCGCAACGGCTCGGCGATCCGGGTCACGAGCTGGACCCCGGCGGGGATCTCGCCGTGCCCGTCGACGGCGAGGTGGACGTAGGTCCAGGCGTTGCGGCCGTCGTGCATGCGGTAGTCGACGAGTCCCGCATGCCTCTTCACCGACTCCCGCTGGCGGGCAGTGTCGAGGTAGGGCTCGTTGGCAACGGCGTCTTGGAGATAGGCGAGGTGGTCGCCCTCGTAGGCGAACAATTCCAGCAGGGCCATCCCGACGTCGGCCGGGGCCCGCTCGGTCCACGCGGGTGTGTTCTGGGCGACGAGGTCGACGAGGAGCTGGCGGAAGCTGGCGTAGTCGCGAGCCAGGTAGTCCAGCGCGGGCTCCGGCAGCGTGTCGGGCGGGCAGGAGTCCGGCGGCGCGCAGTCGAAGTCGACCGGGCAGCCGGGCCGGAAGTTGACCGGCGCGACGGAGAAGAGCCGGTCGAGCCCGTCGAACGCCCACGCCCAGCTCGCGGGAGGTCCACCGCTCCAGCCGATGGTGAGGAGGTAGGGGGAGAAGTCACCCTGCTGGTCGACGGTCACCTCGAGGACCCTGGCGTCGATCCCGATCCGCGCACGCACCACCCGGACGGGCACGATCCTGGTGCCCCCCTGGACCTTGATGGGGGAGGGGTCGACCGGGAGCCCGTAGGCGCCCGCCGGCAGGTCCAGGAGGAAGTGGACGAAGACCACGGGCTCGCCGGCGACGACTCGGAACTCGACGTGGTCGATGCCGTTCAGCGCGGCCCGGGCGAGCAGCAGTTGGCGCCGGGCGTCGTCCCGGCAGCTGGGGCCGAGCAGCCGCAGGACGTCGCTGGCGGCGGAGGCGCTCATCACGGCCGCCAGGGCGAGAGGAAACGTGCCTCGCGCTCCTCGCCGGTGCGGCGGTCGGAGAAGACGACGGTGACGGTCAGCCTCTCGTCCGATGCCACGACGTCGACCCGGTGGACGACGATCACCGCGTCCAGCCAGCGACTGAGCGAGCCCTGGACGAGGAACTGGGTGGCTGCCGCGAGGGCGGCGGAGTTCGGCATGAACGTGAGCTGGCCGATCCCGCACCCGAAGTCCGGGCGGTTGACCCGTTCCCCCGGCGCCGTGAACAGCACCTGGTGGATCAGGTCCCGCACGTGGTCGGCCGGGTCGGTCTCGGCCGTACGACCCCGCCCGTCGACGTGGTAGGGGAAGTCGAAGAAGGTCTGGTCCATCGCTGCGCTCACCCCTCGTGACCCTGGACCCGGTGCTCGACCGGCGTCCCGCCGGCGTCCAGCACGCCGGCCCGCAGCTCCCCGTCCGCCCTCATCCCAGCTTCACCTTCATCGACAGCAGGTCGGGCGTCGGTGGCACGGCGGGGGCCACCGGGGGAGCAGGAGTGACCGGGAACGGCCCCGCCGTCTGCCCGGGGTGCATGTGCGTGTTGAGGCCCTGGACGAGCTGGTTCAGGTACGTCGTGAGCTTGTCGCCGAACACGCCGGGATGGCTGCCGCCCGAGACCAGCTCGACCTGCGGGGCCTCGACGACCACCTTGGTGGAGCCCTTCACCGTGACGGTTCCACCCTGGACCTCAATCCTGAGCAGGTTGGCACCGTCGGAGTCCGAGATCGCGATCGTCCGGCTGTCGTCGTGCAGAGCCACGAGGAGGCCCTGCTCGCTGCGGGTGACCTTGACGTCGGGTGTCGCCCGCGACCCGCCCTCGTCGGTCGGCACCTTGTCGCTACCCCACCAGCAGCCGACCCAGATCGGGCGTGACACGTCCCCGGCCTCGAATTCGAGCCACACCCCCGCGCCGACGGCGGGGACCGCGTAGGTCCCCGTCGCGTCGCCGGCGTACGGGACGCACGGCAGGGCCCAGCCACTGTCGACGTCGGCCAGCACCTCGGGGACCCGCGCCCTGACCCGCCCCTGGCCGCGTGGGTCCTGGTTGTCGGTCACCGTGCCCCGGTACTTGCCGTAGTAGCGCCGGACCTCCCGAGGCGGGGGAGCGGAGACGCCTGGGGCGGCGCCGGGGGACGTCACGAGGGGCCTCCGGTCACAGCGGGCCTCCTGTCACGACACGACGGCATCGTCGCTCCTGAAGCTCTCCCGGCGGGTCAGGCCGGTGGCGTTGCGGCGCAGCCTGAACCGCTGGGTCCAGCTCCCCTCGCCGTCGATGGTGTGGAGGACCCGCTCGACGTAGTAGCGGCCACTGAACTCCTGGCCCACGCCGCGGACCATCACCGGCTGCTTGGCGCGCAGCACGCGCGCGAAGGCGACCGTCTTGAGCTCACCCTCGGCCACGATCGCCCAGCTCGAGCGGTCGACGACGGACTGCGCGTACCGCTGCACCTCACCGGCCTGCGCCATGCCCAGCTGGCTCAGCAGGACCGTGCGCGGGCGGGCGGCGGGGGTTGCCGGCGCGTCGCCCATGCTGCCGGCCTGGGTCGGCTCGGCGGCGTCGCCGGACTGCGCCGTGGCGTCGTCGGGATCGATCGTCGCAGCTAGGGCCACCGCTGGGCCGAGCATGTCGTACCGGGCCCGGAACCGGTCGACGTTGGTGGCGGCGCCCATGTTCACGGTCAGGGTCCCCTGCGGTGTTGCGTCCGGGCGGGGCGGGTGGAAGTGGCCCTCGACCTGACCGCTCGGGTTCAGCTCGACGTAGCACTCGTACCCGTTGCGGTCGGCGAGCTGCTGGAGGAACTGGATGTCCGAGCCGCGCTGGATCAGGGTGTGGTCGTTCTCCTGACGGGACCACCCGGTCGACTCGACGACGGGGGTGAGCTGGTACGTGGCATCGGAGAAGATGGCCTCCGCGACATCGGAATCCGTCATGTTCGGCCAGGGCCTGACCTTCTCGTCCAGGTGCATGAGGACCGTCGGGTCCATCGCGGTGACCACCATCTCCGAGCCGCCGGGCCGGCTGGAGAAGGTCGTGTCCACGTCCACCACATAGGCGTCGAGCAGGGGCAGCGCGGCGCCCGTGCCGACGGTCACGGTGAGTCGCAGGTTGGCGAGTCGGGTGAACAGCGCGTCGTCGAGGACCGTCCAGCCGCCGCCGTCCTCCCTGACCGCGACGGCGAGGCGTATCCGCATCATGTCCGCCATGGAGACGTGGTCCTCGACCTCGATCTGCTTGATCGCGTCCAGGACCTCGGCCGGAGCCGGGACCCGGTCGATCGTCAGGGAGTAGCTGGTGGCGGCCACGTCAGTCCGCCACGGGCGGGATCCGGATGACGGCGCCCTCCTCGAGCAGATCCTCCGGCCACATCGCCCCGTTCGCGTCGCAGATCCGCCAGAACCGTTCCGGGTCGCGGTAGTGCGACCAGGCGACGTGGTCGAGGCGCTCACCGGCGAGCACCTGGTGCCCCACGAGCGCGGGCGTGGCCGGGATGAAGCGGGTTGCCTTATACGCGATCTCCCGACCGGAGGCGTCGGTGAACGTCTGGGTGGGGACCTTCTCGTAGCGACTGCCCTTGAAGAACACTGTCCACTCCCGAGGTCAGTGCGGGATGAGGTTGCGGATGCCGGTGAGTTGCGAGCCGGGACGCCTCTGCAGCGCCAGGCCCTCCTTCGTCTTCTGGTAGGTGATGAAGGCGTCGCGGCCGATGCTCGAGTCGCTGAACTCCATGTAGGTCAGCACCTGCATGCCGAGTTCGACCTTGGCGGCGATGGGGTTGAGCCGGGTGTCGAACGCCTCCTCCGACACCGCGAAGCTGGTCAGCTTCACCGGGACCACTCGCGACGCGCCCCAGACGAGGAGGATCAGGGGCAGGTCGGCCGGGTTGACCTGGACCTGCCCCGCGGCCGCCTGCTGTTCGATGGCCAGGGCGTTCAGCGTGGGCGGGTACATGAGCAGTTCGAGCGTGGCCAGCGCCGGGTGCAGGCCGTGTTCGGCCACGGCCGCGTTCTGCTCCGGCTCGGCCAGCTGGTCGGCGGCGTGCAGGTCGACGGTCAGGTTGATCGTCTCCAGCGGCGGCCCGGCGACCCGCAGGACGTCCTCCTTGGCCGCTCCAGACGCGCCGGCGGCCGGGGCCGGGGCGGCCCGGTGGGCCAGAGTGCGCTTCATCGCCTCCGGGTTGAACTGGAAGACGATGACCGAGCTCGGCTGTGATCCGGGTGTGTGCGTCGGGTAGACGGCGAGCGCGCCCTTCTGGACGTTGGGGCGCAGCGGCGATTCGGCAGGCATCCGTCACTCCGATTCTCTGGACGTCGGTCGGCTCGCCGTGCTCGGCGTGAGTCGGTCCTCGAGAAGGGCTGAATTCTGAGGAGGGCGGTGATCAAGGTCCGGACCATGTGCCCCGCGCCTGGATTCGCGGAGCGAGACGTCTGGTTGCAGCCGGCCATCGACCACTCGGACGGCCGCGGAGGCGCCCCTGCGCCGGTCGGGTTGGTCGTCCACTGCCCGCGGGCCGTGCAGCGAGGCACACAGTGGCTTTGGGCTCTCCCTGACACCGGGTCCCGGTAGCTCCGGCGCGGCTCGATCCGGCGGCTCCTGCCGCGGCAGGTCCACGGGACGGGAGCCGGCGATCCGCACGCTGGAGGCGTCACCCGGCTCGAGGACCACGTCTTCGAGGCGAGCGGTGCAGTCATCGGACGGTGAGCCGGAACTCGTCATCCCGGCCTCACGGCACCAGTGAGTAACTGACGAGGGCGGGATCCCTCGCCGTTGATGTGATGTTCTTCGCGAGCGCATCGTTGTAGTCCTCCGCGACGCGCTTGAGGAAGTCGTCTGCATCCGCGAAGGGTCCGTCTTTGCTGCGGATCTCCGTGATGCGGCGCGCAGGGAGCACGGTGATGCCGAAGACGCGACTGAGCTCTCCGCGGCCAGCGAAGTTGATCTTCGCTGGGGCGAGGGAGCCGCTCAGGTCAGGCAGACCTGGGGACTGCGTGTACGTTCGCTTCGCGGACGGCGGTTTCTCCGCCCATGCGCCGCTCTTCTCCTCGTAGCCACCCCATTCCATGGAGATGTACGAGGGGAACCCGATGCCGTGCGTGGCGCTCGGGGCGTGGAACCTGACCTTCACGTCGTACCACAGCATCACCTCTGGCTCAGGTCCTGTGCCGGCCAACGCCTTGTACGCCTCGTTCTCGATCTTCCTGTCGAACACCTGGTTCGTCTCCACACCCAAGGCGGGAACGAGGTTGGAATCGACGGCCTGGCCGCCGAGGGCCGCGGTCAGGAGGTGCATGCGAACCCACTTGGAACCCTTGCTCAGCCCTGCGGCGACGACCACGTCCCAGGACTTCGGGCGCTGCGACACGCTGTCCTTCGTGGGAGTGCCCGTGTCGAGAACCTGTTTCGTCAGGAACTTCGACTTGAAGCTGGGCGCCAACACCCCGGCCACGAACGGCGGGAAGAGTGCCGGCGGGAAAGGCGTGGTGGGTCCGAGGTCGTGTTTGGCCAGGAGCTCGCCCAGTCGTTGCAGCTCTGTCGAGAGGGAGTCGGCCTTCGTCTGGCGAGTCGGGTCGATGACGCCCTTCGTGGGCTTGACGGCGAGCTGATCCTGCAAGCCCTTGACAATTCCGTACTGCGTCCTAGCGTCCGCCAGGGCCTGCTTTTGGGCCTCCTTCTTGGCGGGGTCCTTGGTGGCCTTGGCGCCGGCTGCCCACTCCGCGAAGAAGACGGCCATTGTTCGTGGCGACGTGCGTACGACGAGATCGGCGTTCTTCTCCTCGCCCTGGAACACCAAGTCGTGTTGTTCGCCGTCTGTCGTCCTGAACCTCGCCCTGGCCCGCCACCACTCGAGGAGCGTTCCGGCCGCGCCCTTCACCGAACCGACGAGCGATTTGGCTTGGGCCACGATCCAGGCGATGGCGGCGTCGATGCCCTTGTCCATCTTGTCCTGGATCCCGGTGATGACCTTCTTGACCGCCCCGCTCACGTCGCCGAGGCCGATGAACCGCGCCAGGAAGCCCAGGATCACCGGGATCGTCCGGGCCATGGCCTGTTCCACCCAGTTGGCAGCCTGCGCGGTCTTGCCCTGCGCGATGTTCGCGATCGAGTCCACGACCGCCGCGACGAAGGCGGCGATCTGCTTCGCGCGCTCGATGAAGAAGGCCACCGTGTCGTAGGTCGCGATGATGGCCTGGATGACCGCCCCGGCGGGGTTGAACATCGTGATCAGCTTCGTGACCGCGGCTGTGACGATCCTGGTGACGGCCCAGTCCCTGATGCCGCCGATCACCATGTCCCAGAGCGAGTCGATCGCCGCGACGATCTCCTTCCACGCGGCCGCGGGTCCTTCGGTGACCAGCGTCTTGAGGTACGCGAACGCGGCCTCCAGCATCGAGACGGTCTTCTCCCCGAGCACCTTCACGAGCTTGACCCGGAGCTTGGCGTAGGTGACATCGAGGACCTGGAGGACCAGGTCGAGGATGCCCCTGAGGTCCCAGACCCTGGGCAGGACCAGCCCAGCGCCCTCCAGCGTGCCGACCAGCCAGTTGACCAGACCGGTCTTGAGGTGTTCCCCGATGTTCCTGGCGAACTGCTGGACACCCTTCTTGACGGCGGCGACGAGATGGCCGACGAAGGCCACGGGATCCTCGACGATCCTGGCGAAGGTGGCGCCGATCTTGCGGACGATGCCGACGATCTGCAGACCGATCGGGCCGGCGATGAGCATGGCGCCCTCGAAGACGAACTCGAGGACCTTCCTGCCGACGGCGACCAGGAACGTGAGCAGCCGGAGGACGGTCGGGCCGAAGACGGCCCACATCTTCTCCAGCAGCAGTGCAGGTGCGAGCAGGTCGGCGACCCTAAACGCGTCCCAGGCCTGCGTGAAGAGCAGCCGGATGCCCTCCCACGTCAGCTGGAGCTTCTTGACCTCGCCCGTGAACCAGGTGGCCGCCTTCTCAACGGCCTTCGACTTCTCCAGGTTCTCCTTGATCTTGTCGCCGCCGTCGACGAGGTCGAGGACGGCGAAGATGATGCCTTTGAGCGTCGGCCTGACCTCTTCCCCGGTGACCGGGTCCCGGCCCAGGACCATCGTGAGGAGCGGATAGCCCTTCTGCTTCTTCGCCCACGCCCCGACTTCCCTGAGAACGAGGTCCTTGAGGACGTGGAGGACCTTGACGCCCACCGCTCCGACGAAGGTCCAGACCCGGGCGACCACCGGCGCGAAGATCGGCTTGAGCTTCTCGTTCCACGCCGCGAGCGGGTCGAGGACGTCGCTCACGCCGACTGCGTCCCACGCGCGGTCGACCAGGGCGGTCAGGCCCTTGTGGGTCAGGTCGAGCGTGGCGACCTCCAGGTCCCACCACTTCGCGACCGCGTCGAGCTGCCCTTCCTTGTCGAGCTTGTCGAACAGGGCCGGGCCGTCGGGCACCAGCTCCAGCGCGGCGCGGATCCAGTCCCGGGTGGTCCCTGTGACCGGCACGTCCCGGATCGGGTCGTAGCCGATGATCAGCGTGATGAGGTGCCAGGGCGGGAAGTCCTCCACGAGGAAGTCGTGGATCTGGCCGCTGATGGCGGCCTTGGTGTCCTCGAAGAGCCGCTGCACCCGGCGCGGTGCCGTGAGCAGGCGGGCCGCCCGGGCGGCGCCGGACTTCTGCTGGATCGTGTGGGTCAGCTCGTGGGCGATGAGGTGCTGGCCGGCGGGGGTCTGCGGCTGGTACTCCCCGGCGCCGAAGAAGACGTGGTCGCCGACGGTGAAGGCCCGCGCTCCGAGCCCGCGCGCGGCCCCCGCCGCCTCGGGGCCGACGTGGACCCGGACTTCGGAGAAGTCGAAGCCGAACCGCGGCTCGAAGAGCGAGCGCACACCCGGGGCCAGCTGGGTGCCGCCGTGGCTCAGGCTCGCGATGCCCGCCTCGATGCCGGCCGGCGCGACATGCGGGCCGGTGGTGCCCGACGGCGTCCTCCGTGCCTTCTCGTCCCGCTCGTCGTCCTCCTTCGTCGGAGGCTCGCCCTTGCCGATCGCTCGCTGAGCCGCACGCAGCAGCCCCCCGGCCACCGGCTGGGCGGCGAACACCGACGACGCCGGGGCCCGGCTCCCGAAGGTCACGGCGTCGGCAGTCCGCTCGGCCTCCCGCTCGAACGGGTCGTCGGCGGGCCCGACGAGCAGCCGCGGCTGCACACGGCCGGCCGGTGTCCGGTCGAGCGCCGGTGCGCGGTGCTCACGCCGGTCGCGCGGCGGCGCCGTACACGCGCGCGAGCGGGCCGCCGGGGTCCCGGACGGGCGTGTGATGAGGGTCAGCCGGTCACCCATCGGACACCTGCCCGTCGAGCGCTGCGGCGATCCCGGCCGCCACCGCTCCGGCGACGGCCGGTGAACCGCTCAGGGGTCCCGACCGCACGCGGACGCCGCTGCGCGCGGTACGGCCCGGGGGCAGCGGAGCCTCGGCCAGGCCGGCGGCGACGGCCTGCTCGACCAGCGCCCGCAGCTCCTCCGCCTCCAGTCCGGACGCCGGCCCCCCGCTCACGACGACCCGGTCGACGTCGACCTGCCAGTGCCGGCCCGTCATGACCGGGCCACCGTGAGCCAGGGGCCGAACTCGGCGGCGCTGATCGGCTTGGCGAGCTTCGCGTATTCCCGTGCCGCTGCCCGCATGACGTGATCCATCCCGATGGCGACGTCGTCGGTCGCGGCCAGGAAGGCGGCGTTGAGCGCGATGGACCGGATGTTGCCTCCCGCGATCTCCAGCCGGGACAGCTGGCTGGGGTCGATCCCGTCCAGCGCCGCTTCGGCCGGGAAGACCCGCTCCCAGATCCGCCGCCGGTCGGTCGCTGCCGGGAACGGGAACTCGACGACGAACCGCAGCCGGCGGAGGAAGGCCCCGTCGAGGGCCGAACGCCTGTTGGTCGCGAGGATGGCCAGCCCGGAGTAGTCCTCCATCCGCTGGAGCAGGTAGTTGATCTCCAGGTTCGCGTACCGGTCGTGGCTGTCGCGGACATCCGTCCGCGTGCCGAAGAGTGCATCGGCCTCGTCGAAGAGCAGGATCGAGCCACTGCGCTCCGCGGCGTCGAACACCCGGCGGAGGTTCTTCTCCGTCTCGCCGACGTACTTGCTGACGACCCCGGCCAGGTCCACCCGGTGCAAGTCGAGCCGGAGATCGCCGGCGAGGATCTCCGCGGCCATCGTCTTGCCCGTGCCGCTGGGCCCGGCGAAGAGCGCGGTGATCCCGCGACCCCGGGCGAGCTGGGCGCCAAAACCCCACCCGTCGTAGACCTGGGCACGGTGCGGGACCTGCCCGGCGAGCTCCTCCAGCTGTGCCCGCACGTCGTCACCGACGACGATGTCGTCCCAGCAGAACGACGGCACGATCCGCCGCGCCAGGTCGTCCAGTTCGCTCGCCGACTGGTCCCGGCAGGCGTTCCACAGGTCCGGCCCGGTGATCTCCGGGTCCGCCTCCCGCGCTGCCCGGTCGACGACCTCTGCGATGGCGGCGGCACCGAGGTCGAACTGCTGCACGATCGCGTCCACCTCGCCGTTGACCGAGTGGGGGTGCCCGGCCAGCGCGCTGCGCCACAGGGAGCGCTGCTCGCCGCGGTCGGGCCTGGCGACGCGCACCACGTCCATCCCCGGTCCGGCCGACCGCCAGCGGTCGGCGCTCAGGAGGAACAGCGGCGCCGCGAGGGTGCGGACGAGCTCGTCGATCACCCCCGCCACCTCGGAGGACTGCTGGTGGTGGGCCCCGTCCACGACCAGGGCGACATTCGCCAGCAGGGCCTCCCGACCAAGGAGGGAGACGACCTCCCCCCGCACGGTCGGGTCGGTCGCCGCGAACCGCTCGACCTCCAGCCGCCGTGGGCGCAGCCCCAGCCGGGCGGACGCCAGGTGGACGGCATCCATGCCTCCCGCATCTGCGGCACCGATCACGTTGACCGTCGGCCAGGTCCCGGCCTCTCGCTCCACTAGCGCGACGATCGCGGCAGCGGCGCGGTTGGTCGTCGCGCTGGGAGATGCATCGGGGACGACGTTGAGGAAGGCCTCCAGCCGGCTGTCCGGCCGGTTCAGCCCCCGGAGGTAGTCGCTCATCCGGTCATCGACGGAGAGCTCCCGGAGCAGGAGCGGCTCGTGGGCGTCGCGCACGTCGACCAGGCGGAGTCGGCGGAGCGGCCGGGCTGGCACGAGACAGTCAGGTGCGACGATCCTGTCCTCGGGAGCGGCGAACAGCCTGAGCGCCAGCTGGAGCGTGGCGGACTCCCGCCGGACGTCGTCGTGCAGCTCGGCGAAGGCGGCCGCGAAGGCGGCGTCGAGGGCGGGAGCGGCGGCCAGGAGCAGCAGCTCCTCCTCGAACCGCGACAGTCCGGCGAGCTCACCGAGCACCGGGAGGGCGGCACCCGAGGACTCCTGCTCCATCGCTGCCTCGATCTCCGAGAGCTGTTGCCCGAGCGCCCCGATCCGCTCGTCGAGGGCTGCGGCCGTGGACCGGCCGGCGGCCGTGCCGCCACCGGCGGACGGTGGATCGGGAGGGTCCCCGGCGACGAGCCAGTCGGCAACCGGGCTGCTCTGGGCGGCGTCGCGCTGGGTGACGGCGTGTCGGAGCAGCCGGAGCCGCAGACGCCGCAGGCTCGTCGTCAGCCACGCCGCGTTCCGCGTCCGCCAGGCCGCCTGCGTCGTCATCCCGGTAGCTCCACGTCGGCGCGGTCGGTGCTCTCCGCACCGTTGACCCGCACGCGGACGGCGAACCGCGCGTGCAGCAGCAGCTCGGCCACCGACGTGTCGTCCCCCGGCACGGCGTCGAAGGACACGGGACCCGCGACACCGGGGACGAGGAGGAGCTGAGCCCCGCTGACGCCGACCTGCGTGTCGGCGTAGGCGGGCAGGGACGAGGCACGCTTGATCGTCGACCGGAGGTCGGCTGCGAGGGCCTCCAGCGACATGCCGGTGGCGACGGGGACTACCACGGGAGGATGCGGGCCGATCGTCACCTGGAGGCGCGGGGCCGGTGACGACAGGACCGGCGGTGTGCTGTGGGCACCGGAGGCCGCCGCGTCGCCCGCGCCCGCCGGTGGGGACGCGGTGAGGCCGAGGTCGTCGGCGAAGGAGGCTCCGCCAGGTGACGAGAGGGTGATCGGCGACGTGAGATCGCCGGGCACGACCACCAGCCGGTCCTCCCACAGATCGACCCGGACGCCGGTGAACCGCGGGTCGGTGGGCTCGGCGTCCCGGATGAGGCCGGCCAGGACCGCGGGGACGGACCGTCGGGGCAGCTCGGCCGGCAGCAGCGTGGCCGTGGCCGTCCGGACGGTGCCCCCGATGTCGACCGTGAGGGTGTGGGACGCCGTCCCGATCGGGACCGATTCGGGGATGGGTCCACCGATGACCACGGGGACGCCGCGGGCCGGCAGCGTCGTCGGGATCGGCACGACGATCGCCGTGCTGCTCTCCTGCAAGTAGTCCGCGCGTTGCACGGCACTGCGGCCGATGACGGTCTCCCCGCCCGGGGCGGGACTGATCAGTCGCGTGCCCGCGATGTGCAGCGTGCGCGGTGGACCGGCGGTGACGGCGAGTCCTGCGGGATCGACGGTAGGCACCAGGACGAACGCGGCATGGCCGGAGGAGAACGAGCTCTGCGGCACCTGAGGATCCCGGACGGTGACCCTCACGGTGTGGACGCCCGGTTGCAGCTGCTCCGCGTCGGGGAGTACCACCTCGACCCGGTCCGGGCGTGCGGATGTCGCGGACACGGTGAGATCGCCGAACGCCACGGACGTGACCGGGCCGGACAACGAGTTCCCCCCGAGCACCAGCGTGTCCCCGACGCCGGCGTAGGGAAACGGCTGCTCGACCGTCTCGGACCGGCGCCGGACCCGGACCTCGCCGATGGTGGGAGCCTGGATCCTCAGTACGTGGAGCCACGGTCCCGGTGCCGGCGCATCCGTGGGCTGCGGTGCGGCCGTCGCGCTGGCCGGCCGGCCCACCGGACGCGGGAACGTGCGCTGCCGGCGGCTCTCGATCTGGACCACGTTCACCACGTAGGCGGCGGAGAGCCGGTACCGCAGGGCGAGGGCCGTCCAGACCTTGGTGACGTCCTCCAGCGTCAGCGGCTCCAGGCTCAGGCGCACCCGCTCGTAGCCGTCGCGGAGACTCTCGTGCAGTACCGGACAGCCGCTCGGGGGCCTGACCGACACGAGGTCGTCGGTCACCACGGGGACGTCGTGGAGCACGCGCATCGCGCTGCCGAGCAGGAAGTGCGCCGTCGTGTCGTCGAACAGCGATGACCCGTTCGACGTCGGGGTCTCCGTGTTGCCGTAGGCGGTCACGAGGTAGTGAAGGTCCAGACTGAGGGGCGGGTGACCGTAGCCACCGGAGCCGCCGCGTCCGGGGATCTCCTGGTTCTGCAGCCAGCCGTTCTCGCTCACCCGGTACAGGAACAGGTTGATCCGGGGATCCTCCTTGTGCTGGTCGGTGTCCTTGGCCGAGAACGGTGGCGGAGCGATGGTCACCGGGACCGACGAGAGCCCGTCGGGCCGGTCCATGCGGTCGACCAGCAGCTGTTGGAGCGTGGCGCTCACCCCGCCGATGGCCCGGAAGTCGCTCACGGTGCCCTCACCAGGGTGATGGTGCGTAGGTGCGGAGTGCGGTGAACTCCTCGAAGCCCCCACCGCGGGGTGGGACCGATGGCGCGGGTGGGGGTGCGGCGGGAAAGGGGTCGGCCGCTGGGGCCGCAGCTGCATGGATCTCGATCGTGCCGATCCGGACGGAGATCCGCCGTTCGGGCGCCGGGTCGGCGTAAATGACCGGTGGCGTCGGTAGGGAAGGCCGGGGAACCGCCGGCACCGCTCCGGTCGCCGGCTCCGCCGGCCCTGGTCTCCCGTCCGCGGGCACGTCCGTGCGCTCGGCGGTCCACGGGGCCGTCCGGTGGGGCTCGGGCCCGGCCGCGGCCGGCACATCGGGCGCGGCCGGTACCTCAGCTGGGGCGTCGGCGTCATTCCGGGCGCCGGGCCCGTGGTCGTGGTCGTGTGACCGGCGAGCGTGCACGGGATTGAGCGGCCGGGGCACCGGGCCCACCACGGTCGCCCGTGCAGGCCGCGCTGCATCCGGTGAGGACCTGCGGGGCGCCGGCTCACGGACCGCCGGCCCGGGCGTGCCCGGCCGGTCCGCGCCGACTGGGGGGTCGTCGGGTCGCGGTCGTGGCGCCCCCCTCGCGGGGGTCCCGGGTGCGGCCGGCGCGGCCGCCGCCGGTGCGGGAAGTGCCCCGGCAGCGGGCGCGGCCGGTCGACGTGCGACCGCGGCCGGGCCCGGAGCCGGCGGGACCAAGGCCGGGCCCGGAGGTCGCGGGACTGCGGCCGCGCCCGCCCCACCTGCCGGCGTGCGCACCTCCGGTAGCGCGGCGGGCCCGACCGGCACCGGGGGGCGCGTGGCGCTTCCCGGGTCGTGCGGCACCACGGCCTCGCCGGCGGCGTCGGCGGCGGGTGCCAGGAGGGGGTCGGCACCTGCCTGTCCGGGCCTCTCGGCGGCGGCCGGGGGGATCGCGTGTCCCCTCGTCCGCGGATGGGCCAGGGGACGACCCGCGCTGCGGCGTGCGAGGTTGACGAGGTAGTCGGTCACGTCGCGGTCCTGACCTGGGCGCGGAGGTCGGGGTTGCCGCCGGCCAGCAAGCCGAGGTACCGCTCACGGCGGCCGGGGGACATGGCGAGGATGTCCTGCTCGGTCCAGTGGTAGTTCAGCGCGAGGACGTGGACGTCGTACAGGAGCTGTGTCGTGCGGGCGTCGAGCTCCTCGAGCAGGAAGGACCCCGTGTCGAACAGGAACTCGAATGCGTGGCCGCAGACGGGGCAGACACCGTCGAACTGCAGCTCTGCCTGGGGATCGCGCTCCGCCATGTCTGCTGCGATCTTCGCCGCCGCTCCTGGGCCGAGCACCTCGACCGGGACCGTCCGCCCGTCACGCCGAGCCTCGGTGACGCAGGCCCGCAGGATCTGCGCGGCGGCCAGGTCGGCGTCGACGGCGGCGAGGAAGCCGACCGCATCCAGATCGCACGCCGTCGGCAACCTGAACCGGACGACCTCGCACACCCCGTCGACCTCGCGGAGCAGCCGGTACTCGCGCCGAACCTCCGGGTAGGGGGGGACGAGGAGGCGGGAGATCGCCAGCTGCAGCTCCATCGGCTCGCCGCACGCCGACCCCGGGCACCGGAGCACACACTCGAAGGCGTCCCCGAGCGTGATCCGGCGCAACTGCAGCAGGAGCGCCTCGCGATCGCCCACCGTCAGGGAACGGGCCAGCGTGCCGGCGTCGTCCTCTTGGATGCAGCGGGCCAGCAGCGCCGTCCCCCGCTGGCCGGCGGCGCAGACACCTGCGGTGTCGAGCAGGAAGGCGTGGTCCTCGCTGCCGACCGCCCTCAGATGAACGGAGCGGACCGGTTCGGGTCCGTCGCCCCAGATCCCACCAGGCACGGTGGCGAGGACCGTTCGTGGCGCCGCGTCCGGGGCGACCGCGGCCACGTCACACGACCGCGCCGTCGAAGAGCGGCTCGGTGGGCTCGGTGACGCTCGGGTCGCGCTGCCAGCCCTCGTGCTCGATCTTGATCGACTGGATCAGGATGGCGTTGGCATTCGCGTCCAGGTCGGCCTGGGCGGTGAACTCGCTGACCCACGCGCGGAAGACCTGATAGGAGATGACCTTCTGGCCCGCCTCGTTGAACACGTCGATCGTCAGGTTCCGCCGGAAGTCCTTGAGCGACACCTCCTGCGTGCGTTGCTCGGCCACGGCCTGGGCGTTGCCGAAGTGCCAGACCTTGTTGGCCCAGAGCTCGAACTCCGGGTCGTGCGTGACACCCCGCTCCATCGTGATCGCCTCGTACTTGGTCCGTCCGGGTGACTTGTGGCTGCTGGACGGATCGCCTCCCTCGCGGTGTTCGACCATCTCGGTCGTGCGCTTGAGGGCACTGACCTTGCTCACGCCGGCGATGTATCCGGTGCCGAAACTGACCCGGAACTTGAAGTTCTTGTACGGATCGAACCGCGCGGGGTTGACAGTGAACTTGGCCATCGCTCAACGCCCCTCAGGACTGGATCGCGCCCGCGATCTGCTGGAACTGGATGATCACGAACTCCGCTGGCTTGAGCGGGGCAAAACCGACCACGATGTTGACCCGCCCGAGGTCGATGTCGTTCCGAGTCGTCGTCTCCTTGTCACACTTGACGAAGTACGCCTCTTGAGGTGTCCGCCCCTGGAAGGCGCCCTGCGCGAAGAGGGTGTGCATGAACGCCCCGAGGTTGAGCCGGATCTGCGCCCACAACGGCTCGTCGTTCGGTTCGAAGACGACCCATTGCGTCCCTCGGTAGAGGCTCTCCTCGAGGAACAGCGCGAGCCTCCGGACCGGGACGTACTTGTACTCGTCGGCCAGCGTGTCGGCCCCGCGGCCGGTACGGGCTCCCCAGCTCACAGTGCCGTGGACCGGGAAGGTGCGAAGGCAGTTGAGAGCCAGCTGGTTGAGCTTCCCGTTCTCCCCGTCGGTGAGCTTGTACTGGAGGCCCGTTGCGCCGACGATCTTCGCGGCCGTGCCTGCCGGCGCCTTCCACACGCCCCGCTCGGCGTCGGTCCGCGCGTACAGCCCGGCGAGGGCCCCCGCAGCGGGATAGGTGCTCACCACGTTCGGCTTGAGTGGGTCGGGCATGCGCAGGCGGGGGAACGAGAGCGCCGCGTTGCGGCTGCGCATCGGAGAGGCCTGCGTGTCCATCCACACCTGCGCGGCTTCGAAGGTCGTGACGGTCTCGGGCAGGTCGATGAGCATGAACGCGCGTCGGCGCTGGCAGTAGGCGATCGCCTCGGTGAGGACGCCGGGCATTCCGGCCGTCGCCGTCGCGTCCGGCATCACCAGCATGTTGAACAGGTCGACGTCCTCGAGCGCATATATCCCGGACTTGCCCGACTCGCTCCCGGTCAACTCGCCGGATCCCGGTGGCGTGCCGTCCTTCCCGACGAGGCCAGCGGTCTGGGCGAGCGCGTCGACGCCCACGCCGGGCGCGTAGGCAGCGACGTTCCGGGTGCCGGGGGCGCTCAAGCCGAGCGTCGAGGCGGTCGCGCCCGTGAAGGCGAACGAGACGTTGGGATCCGCCCGGTCGGGAACGATCCGCAGGGTGCTCCCGCTGAGCTGCACCGTGGTCCCCGCCAACAGCGGTTCGGTGCCGGCCGCCCCGACGAGGGCGGCGGCGAGCTGCGACGCCAGTGCCGAGAGGGAGGTGGGCGTCGACGTGGACGTGCCGGTGCCCCACACCCGCACGGTGATGCCCGACTTGACGGAGGTCTGGCCGCGGAAGACCTCGACGGTGAGGTCACCGTCCGGCGTGGTGGGCAGCGTCCCGACGCCCACCGTGCCCGTCCGGGCCGGCCGGGCGGCTGCCGCGGCGTCCACCTCGCTCCCGCCGTGCGCCGTGCCGAGTTTCAGCGTGGCCGTGGCGCTCGCCGCGCTCGCATCGAGGAAGCGGATCGATGAGTGCTCGGCCGGGTGCTCGGCATCGGTCACGGCGGTGAACTGCAGCCGGTTGCCACCGATCGTGCGACCGGTGATCCCCGGCGGGCTGATTGCGGTGATCGCCGCCTGGACATCGCTCGCGATGGCGGCGAGCGCACTGGTCAGGTCTGTCCCGGGCGGCGTGGGTGCGGCGATCCGTACCTCGAACGGACCACGGCCGTTGAGCGTGTAGGCCAACCGGTAGCCCGGGGCCAGCGGTGGGGTGAGATCGGTGAGGGCCAGAACGCCACTGGTGCTCGTGCCGGCGGAGAAGGTGATCGTCGGACGTGTCGCCTCGACGAGGGTCGACACGGAGCCGATCACGTCGAGGACGTAGGCGGGGTGCGCGCTGTCCATGCTCAGGTTGCGGAGCACCTCGCTCCGGCCGACGACCAGCTCGCCGTTCCGGTCGATCAGTTCATCGACTCGGAGGTTGAAGAGGGCTTCCGGGTCTGCGGTGTCGTAGTCGACGTCGATCCGCAGGTTGTTCCCCCAGGCTCCCTCGGACGCCGCGGTGATGCCCAGTACGGCCGACCCGGTACCCGGGTCGTTCTTCAGGGTCACCGAGGCCGCGTCGGCTCCCTTCGCCACCCGGACGACGTAGGCCTCAGTCCCCCCGTTCTGGAAGAAGTGCTTGACGCAGTGGCTCAAGGGGCTGTCGACCGTGACTCCGCCGAGGGCCCGCTCGAAGTCGGCGAAGCTGAAGAGGTGGGTCGCCACGTTCACGGCTCCGCGCCGGGTGTAGCCGACGAATGCTGTGATCGCGGTAGCAACACCCGTGATGGTGTGCACACCACTCGGGATCTCCTCGATATACACACCCGGGTATGTCGGCGCGACCGGCATCTGTCCTCCTCGGAGCAGTGCCCCCGGTCGAGCGACCGCGGACTCGTCCCGGCATCGGGGCCCTCGGCGTAGCGTGGACCGCCCGCTCGCCGGCGTTCGCCGTGTTCCGGCGCCAGGGAGGAGATGCAACCAGCGAGCCGTCACGGGAGCGTCACCGACGCGTCACGGCGTCCGGCCGACCGACCACTCGGCGCCCCTGCTTGTCCCGAGCACCCTTGCCAGCCGGCGCTGCCGGCGCGCCCCTGTCGAGCCGGTGCTGGATGTACTCGGAAGACGACCGGAAGTCCGGCTGGCATGCTCCTCTGGCAGTCGCCGTAGGTGATGCGGCCGCGGGGCGACGCACCGATCCCGGTCGTGGTCGCGGTCAAGGAAGGTCGTTTGCGGACCGCTTTGCGACGTTGCTCGAGGGATGACTCGACGCGTGGAGATCACGAAGACCTTAAAGATCACTACAGCAAGACACCCCAGGCTCCTGACCTGCAGGAGCTTCGACACCAGTCGGATCGAGGCCGGCCGGAACCGGCTGGCCTCGCAGGCGTACCGGCTGTTGACTCCGCTGCCGACGCCGAAGATGCCGTGCAGGATGCGTTCCTGCACTGGCAGGCCGCCGACCGGAAGCGCCGACGGCGCTAGTCTGACCGAGACGCTGCTGCAGTACGACACTCGGCAGCGCGTCGCCGCCGTCGCACGAGCCGGCTTCAGGCCCACGGCCGCCAAGCGACGACTTGCCGGTGGCACGCCTGCCGTCCACTACGCGCTCCTCAACGGCGCCCCGCCATTCTCCTCGTGCTCGACGACCAAGTGGTCTGCGCCGTGGGGTTCGACATCACCGACGGCAAGATCGCGACCGTGCGCGGCATTGCCGCCCCCACCCGCCTCGCTTGCCTCACCGAGGTCTGGCGGCAGCAGGAACCGGACACGCCGCCCATCACCGAGTGGTGACCCGACGCCGAAGGTGGCCAGGCGCAGCACCCGCGCTGCAATGAGTCCTCCCTGGCCTCGGACGTCACCAGCTGCACACGGAGTGCGTGCAGTGGCTCGCTGGCGTGATGCGCTGAGGTCCCCACAGCAAACCTCGTGACTGCTGTCAGGCCTGTCGCGGGACCGTGTGCTCAGCCCGACCCCTGCCGGCCACCCGCCCGTCGGACTCGGCACCCATGCCCCGGGCGATGCAGGTGACGCCGCGACCGTTCGTTCTCCCGCCTACCTGCCGCTCGCATGTCACAGGTGGTCGGGCCGTCTTGTCCCAATGGTCGAAGACGAATTCCCCTCCTACCGTAGAAGCCGCCGTGAACGAGCAGAACACGCACCAAACCGTCGCCTGGTGACCGGAGCGGACAAGGGGATTGGCCGCGGCGGCGCTGAGCAACTCGGAGCACTGGACATGACGGTTCCGATCGGCGCCAGGGACGCCGAAAGCGGCGAGGAGGTTGCTGCGGCGCTACGCGCCTGCGGCTGCGACGCGCATGCGGTCACCGTGGACGTCACCGACCCGGCCGCCGTCCGCGACGCCACCAAGCAGGTCGAGGAACGCTTCGGCCACCTCGATCTGGTCAGCGATCCAGCCTCTGCCCGATCAGCCCCTGATCGACGACCCAGCGGCTGCTACTCATGACGCCTGAAGCGCTCGGCGTGAGGCCGCCCAAATGGCATAACCCTCGAAGACGTCGTCACGCTCAGCCACGGCCTATCGGCAGGGGAGGGCCGCATCCGTGCTGGTCGCGACGGCGAATCTTGACCACCATTTTGACCACCATTGCACCCCGTTCGGGCTGGTCCGTCACCGTTCGCCGTCGTTCCGCATACGGGTTGACCTGCGCCGATGGACCTTGGGGGATGGTCGCAAACCCGCGGCCCACGGCTGGGGGTCGTGGGGTCACGGATCGAGGCGCGGGATCGACCCGCTGAGCCGGCGACCTCGGGCCAGAGGTGTGTGCCACTTCGTCCGGACACTGCTGCCTGCAGTGCCTCTACCGTGGACTGCTGCGTTGGCGACACAGCGTCGGAGTGGGTCACGTCAGCGATTGACTGGAAGGTGTGTAGCCGCTCAAGACCATGCGGGACCGGACAGTGTCCTGCCAGCAGTCTGGGAGCCCACCGCCATCCGCTCTGAGGTCCTGTCAGGTCGTCGAAGGCTGAGGCGGGAGTTGCCGGGTCAGGATGGCCGCCTGGAGATCATGCAAGGCGTCGGCCCGCGCGCCGACCGTGCGCCGGTGGATGTCGACGAGCTGCTCCTGGTCTATGAGGAGCTGAGCTCCGACGGCCTGCGGCACGGGCGGTCGCCGGTGACCGCCTGCGTCGTGGTCGCCACCGGCGGTTGGCTCGTCGACGTCACCGATGCCGCGGTCGAACGCCCTCCGGTGCCAGCCGTCGACCGCGATCCGGCCCACGGGGGCCTGGGCCTGCACCTCGTGGCGCGGTTGTGCCGCACGCACGGCTGGATGGTCGACGAGGGCCGCAAGCACGTGTGGGCATGCCTCGCAGCAGCCTGAGCGCCGATCCCGGATCGCGCTCGGCCGGAGCAGCGGTCAGCCGCACCGCATGGTCACGGACCCGTCCCGGTGCTGATCTGGGCCGCGGCCGCCGGGATCCAGTCCAGCTCGGGATCGAGCCCCTCAGCGGTGGCCGCGGCCCGCAGGGTCGCTGCCGCCGTCTCCGGCGGCTGTCCCATCGCTCGATCCCTCGCCAGCTCGTACACCACGAGCGCCTTCAGACGGTGCTCGAGCGGTAGGTCGGCCAGCAGGGACCTCCAGTCGTCCTCCACCCGCGGGGTCGCGCCCCTCGGACCGGCAGATCATGCCGAATCGCTCCACCGGGGTCACCCGCCCGAGGACCCAGGGGAAGGCCGACGGTTGCGTCCTCGGGAATTCTGACGGCCTGCGCCATCGATCTGGTCAGCAGGCCGGCCGTGACGGCCGCGACAGCTGTCACCGCAGCGCGCAGCATCTGGTGCCCGCGACTCCTGACGGCCGCTGCTCCGGGTCCTCGCGACCGGGTCGGCCTGGATCCGATGGTGACCCCGGCGTCCGCCTCGGGACCGCCGGCCCGGGACGCCGAACCCGGCCCCGGCGGCCGAGTCGTCAGCCGCCGAGTGCGTCGATCACGGATGACAGCGGCTGGCGATCACCGATGGTCCGCCCGGAAGGTGTGGATGGGGCCCGTCGGTCCCGCGCCACTCCTGTCCGATGCAGGGCACCGCAGCTCCGATGCAGGGCACCGCGGCCCACCAACCAACACCCGTTCACCGCTCGACGGTGCCCACGACCGCGCCAGGGAACAACGGGTTGCCCTGGAGGGCCTGTACCTGCGCGAACCCGGCCGAGGCCAGCCGCCGACCTGTCTCGGCCGCGTCCCAGGTGCAGCAGCCCGCCGCCGCTTGCCGCCAGGTGTCCACGGCCCGGCCCAGCGGCTCGCGGGGTGGTTCGTGGCCGGCGACCACCAGCCAGCCTCCCGGTCGCAGGGCCTGCCGGATCCGCGGCAGGGCGGTGGTCAGGGTGTCCTCGGGGAGGAAGAACGCAGGCAGGTAGACCAGGTCGTAGGCGGCGAAGTCGGACAGGGTGGCCACGTCCTGGTGGCGGAAGGTGACCCGGTCGGTGAGGCCCCGGTCGGTCACCGTGGCGCGGGCGACGTCAAGCACGTCGTCGAGCACGTCGATCCCGACCACGCGCACGCCGGGGGCCGCCTCGGCGACCGCGGCGGCGATCGCGCCGACGCCGGTGCCGACGTCGAGGACCGCGGCGCCGGACGCGGCCAGCCGCTCGGCGAGGTCACCCAGGCGGGGCGCGAGGGCGGTGACGAACAAGCCGCCGGCGATGCCGGACGCCTGCCCGAGCCGCGTCTTGACGTCGAGGTCCTGCTCGGCCCAGGTGAGCCGACCCTCGGCGGCGGCCGCGGCCCGGGTCAGGACCACCGCCAGCCGCTGGGCGACGTTGCGCCGGATCGGCGGGCTCAGCTCGGCCAGCGCCGGAGCGAGGGTCCAGCCCCCGCTGTCCCGGGGCGCGGCCAAGCCGAGCTCGGCCAGGACGGCACCGTGCTGGTCGGTGAGCGGAGTCTCGTCCTCACGCAGCGCGGCTGCGACGGCGGCGAGAGCGAACGCCGCCGCGGTCAGCTCGTCGACACGAGCGGCCGCCTCCGTGAGGGTGGCACCGTCGTTCGCGGCCATCGCGACCCACCTCCTCGTGCGGGCGCCACTGGTCGTACCACGGCAGCGACGGCGGTGGGGGCCACACCCCTGCGGCCGCAGACGACCGGCTTCCGCGCCCGGCCGTCCCCGCGGGCGCCGGGTGCTCCGCGGGCACGGCCGGGCCTCGTGGTCCGCCTCTCGAGGGGACGTCCAGCAACGGCACGTGCGTCGCGGGAACGGGCGCACGATCCAGGCCGCTGGAAGTGCGGGAGCACCCCACCAGCGGCGTCCCCGCTGGAACAGGGATCTACGCAGATGCGACCGGAACCCTGACGGGCACCGCGGCGCCGCCGGCCAGCACCTGGTGGCCTACGAAGGCCCGGGGCGCGCGGATCCGCCCCCGGGGGCCCGCGCCGCTACCGTGGACCGGTGGCGACCCATGGTCGCGTGGGGCTCACTCTGGAGCAGCACCCGTTGCTGTGGTCGGTGGCGCTGACCATCGGCTGGCTGGCCGTCGTGCACCTGCTGGCCGAGCTGCTCGTGGCCGGGCGGAGTGGGGTCGAGGGGGACCTGCGGGCGGCGGGGGTCAACGCCGGCGCGCTGCTGGTGCCGTTGGCGGTGATCGCCGCGGCGGGGTGGCGGGTCCGTGCCGGTCTCGGGCGGGGCCGCCGCTGGATGCTCGTCCTGCCCGTCGCGGTGCTCTACGCGTCGGTCCTGCTCGTCGGCGTGATGCCGATGGCGGTCGGCGCGGTGCTGGCCACGGCCCTGCTGCAGCTGGTGCTGGGGCTCAACGAGGAGGTCATGTTCCGCGGTCTCGTCCAGGCCGTCTGGGCCCGGCACGCGCCCCTGGTCCAGTGCACCGCCGTCGCGCTGATCTTCGGACTGCAGCACGGCGCCAACGTGCTGTTCGGGCAATCGGTGCTCGATACCGCCGAGCAGGTGGTCGACGCCACTCTCACCGGGTTCACCTTCGCCGCGGTGCGGCTGCACGTGGGTTCGGTGTGGCCGCTCGCAGCAGTGCACGCCCTGGGCAACTTCTGCAACGACCTCGCCGCCGACGTGCCGCTGGCCGTATACGTCGTCATCGGTGTGCTGATCTTCACCTACGGCCTGGTGCTCGTCCGGCGGCGCACACCTCGACCGGTCGTGGTGGCCTGGCCGCCGTTGGGCCGCTGACCCCCCGTTTCGGCGCACCGTGCAGGCTTGTCCGACAGCCCCGTCTCCGGCCAGGGTCTTCCGGTGACCGAGTCATCGGAGGAGCGCCTGAGTGCGCTCATGCACGCTGGGGATCAGGCGGCCTGGTCGACGGCGGCGCTGGTCCTCGCGCTGCGCGGCGACGGCCCGCCCGCCCTGGTGGACGCCGCCCGCCGAGTGGTGGACGACATGGGTCTCGACCTCGGCGCCGCGCTGGCCGGCCGGCCGCCGGCCGGCACGGCCGCGCAGGCGTCCGCTCCGTTGCTGCAGGCGGCCGCGGTGGTCCGCGGGGAGGCCGCTGCCTGGGCAGAGCAGCCCGACGAGGCGCTGCTCGCCCAGGGTCTGGCCAGCGGCCGCGGTGCCCCCGGGTTCCTGCGGCTGGCCGGCGCCGCGATGCCGGGGCTGTCCGAGGCGGTCAGCCGGCGCGGGGCGCGCATGCTGGACGTGGGCACCGGTGTCGGAGGGCTGGCCGTCGCCCTGGCCGAGACGCTGCCCCAGCTCACCGTTGTCGGCATCGACGTCCTGCCACGGGTACTGGCCCTGGCCGAGCGGGTCCGTGCGGCCAGCCCGGCCGGCGACCGGGTGGTGCTCCGCCGCCAGGACGTGGCAGCGCTGGACGAGCCCGACACCTACGACCTGATCTGGCTGCCCGCACCGTTCCTTCCGGAGCCGACCCTGCTGGCCGCGCTCCCCGCCGCCACGCGCGCACTCCGCCCCGGTGGCTGGCTGATGCTCGGGCACGGCAAGTACGGGCACGATCCCGTCGAGAACGCGCTGAACCGGTTCAAGACCGTCGCCTACGGCGGCACCGCGCTCGACGCCACCCGGGCGCAGCAGCTGCTGGCCGAGGTGGGCCTCACTGCGGTCAGCACCGCCCCGACACCCCTGGGCTCTCCCGGCATCACCGTGGGCCGCCGACAACGGTGAACCGGCTGCGGGCCGGCCGGTTCGGGCTGCCCGCGCGCGTCAGTCGCGCGGTGCCCGCGGTTCGAGCAGCTGCTTCAGCCTGGCCTGCTCCCGCTGGTTGGCCGTCAGGTGTGCGCGAGCCTGCCGGCGGGCGGGCTCGGGAGCCCGCTCTGCGAACAGCGGGTCCGCCAGGCGGCCCACCTACGCCATCAAGGCAGCCATGACCGTCGACCAGCTGGCCGACACCTGGGCGCCCTATCTGACGATGGCCGAGAGCCTGCGCATCGCAGCGGGCCTGTTCCGCAACTAGATGACTGATTCCAAGGGGTTCGGGCTGAAACCGGTGTGATCACGGGCGAGGGTGTTCAGGCTTGGCGTTGCTAACCCAACGTCGAGCCGGGAGGCCCTCGTGGACGCCGACCTGGACACCCTCACCACGGCACTGTATGCCCGCACCGATGACCTGCTGAAGGCCGCGCCGCAGCGGCTCCCGTGGCGCCCGGCGGTGGGCATCGCTCCCCGGCTCAGCGATGCCGAGCTGGTGACCCTGGCGGTGTTGCAGGCGCTGCTGGGGTTCACCAGCGAGGCCCGCTGGCTGCGGTTCGCCGGCCAGCAGCTGCGCCCGCTGTTTCCCTACCTGCCGCACCAGCCCGGCTACAACAAGCGGCTGCGCCGCCTCGCCGGCACCGTGATCTGGCTGATCCGGGCCCTGGCGACCGACACCAGCCTGTGGGCCGATGACGTGTGGGTCATCGACTCCACGCCGATCGAATGCGCCCGCTCCCGGGAAGCGGTCCGCCGCTCGGAGCTGGCCGGCTGGGCCGAGTACGGCTACTGCGCCAGCCACACCCGCTACTTCTGGGGGCTGCGGCTGCACCTGATCGCCACCCTGCACGGACTGCCGGTCGCCTTCGCCCTCTCCGGCGCCACAGCCGACGAACGCCAGGTGCTGCTCGACCTGCTCGGCGCCGACCCCGCCCTCATCTCGAGCCATCCCGGACAGATCCTCATCACCGACAAGCACGACTACGGCCGCCGCTTCGAAGCCGAGCTGGCCGACGCCGGGCTGAGGCTGCTGCGCCGCCCCCGCCGCGGAGAACCCGACCGGCCCGGCGCATCGGTGTTCAAACCGCTGCGCCAGACCATCGAGTCGGTCTTCGACACCCTCAAAGGCCAGCTCGACCTCGAACTGCACGGCGGCCACACCCCAGCCGGCGTCCTGATCCGGGTGCTGCAGCGCCTGCTGGCCCTGACCGCGGTCATCTGGCACAACGACCACACCGGCCAATCCGTCCGCAGATCGCTACTCGCCTACGACCACTGAGGTTTTCTCACCAGGAATCCGCACCAGCTTGAAGGGGACGGTCGGCGCCGCTGGTCAGGGCTGCGGCGAGTCGTTGGCGACGTCGATCACGGCTGCTCGGCGCGGGTCCCGCCACGTGGCACTTGGCACCTCCGCTGGCACATGCGCCTGACCTGCAGTGATGCCTTCCCTGGCCGTCCGCGGACGGCGAATCCTGGTGAGAAAACCTCACTGACCCCTTGGAATCAGTCATCTAGATGCCGACGTCCTGCTGTGCCTGAGACTGCCCCACCCGCGGGTCGCGGCGCCGCCCTCGCCGTCGCGGGCGCCGCCTTGCTGGCCCTGTGCTGCGTCGGCACGGCCTGGCCCTCGGCGTCGGCCTCACGGGATTCGCCGCCGGTCGTCATCGACAGCGACGGAAGGGTTCTGGGCCGCATCGACGCCCGCTCGCTCGACGGGGCCAGCTGCGCCGCCTCATGGACACCAGCCTTAGCTGACCCCGCGCTGCAGAGAGGGACCACGATGACCGAGATCCCGAGCATCGCCGATCGACTCGACGCCGCGGGACTTCCAGCCGACAACCTCCTCCGCCGTCGAGCCGCCCTGCCCGGCCCGGTGCAGCAGCTGCATCACGACATCCTTGAGGTCATCGCCACCACCGGGACCCCGCCGACCAGCGCGCAGCTGACCAGCTGGGCCACCGAGCTGGGCCTCGAACTGACGCCGGTGCTGCGTGCCCTTGCCGACGCTGAGTTGCTCTTCACCGGTGCTGAGGCCACGGCGGTCACCGGAGGCGTGCCCTTCGCCGCCTACAACACATCCGCCCACCGGGTGCAGATCAGCGGCGGCCCCACCGTGGCCGCCAACTGTGCGGTCCACGCCCTCGGCATCCCCGCCATGCTGGGCCGCGATGCCGAGATCCACTCCACTGACCCGCACAGCGGCGAGCCCGTCGTCGCCACCAGCCGGGAAGGGACGTGGCGGTGGCAGCCCGAAAAGGCCGTGGTCTTCATCGGCTCAAGCGGGTCCGGTCGACCCACCGAGTCCTGCTGCCCGGTGATCAACTTCTTCACCGACGCGGACAACGCCCGCGCCTACCGACGCCAGCACCACCTCGACGGCGACGTGCTGACCATGCCCGGGGCCGCGGCGGCAGGCGCTCTGGTGTTCGGCGGTCTCTTCTCGCCGAGCGAGACGGCCTGACCCGGGCTCCCGCCAAATCAAGCTGGTGATCCAGACGGGGGGCCTATCTGTGTGGGTTCGCCTACGGTCACGTGGTGAGCTCGGTGCCGGCGATCAGTGCTTCGCCCGATGCTGGGCCGGGCGCGGGGCCGCGACATTCGCCAGCGGCTGCCTTTCTCACCGGTGCCGGCGTTGGCATCCTCGGCGGGATGGTCGGCCTGGGCGGGGCCGAGTTCCGACTTCCGCTGTTGATCGGCCTGTTCGGCTTCGTCGCGCTGCAGGCCGTCATCCTGAACAAGGCGATGAGCCTGGTGGTGGTCACGACGGCGTTGCCGGCCCGACTGCTCGGGGTTCCCTACAGCGACGTCGCGGCGCACTGGACGGTGGCGGCCAACCTGCTCGCCGGAAGCGTCATCGGCGCGTGGGTGGGGGCCAGCTGGGCGACCAAGATGGCGTCGCGCACGCTCTATCGCGTCCTCGCCGCTCTCCTGGTACTCATCGCCGCAGCGCTGCTCGTCACCCATCTCGGCTCGTTCGACCCGTTGGACCTCGCGCCGGCGGTACGCATCCCGGTCGGGGTGGTGACCGGCTTCGCCATCGGCGTCGTCGCAGCCCTCATGGGTGTTGCCGGAGGCGAGCTGCTGATCCCGACGATCGTGCTGCTGTTCAGCATCGACATCAAGATCGCGGGCAGTCTGTCGCTGGCCGTCTCCCTGCCGACGATGATCGTCGCCTTCGCGCGCTACAGCCGCTCGCAGAGCTTCGCAGTCCTGCGGGACAACTCGGGCTTCGTGATCGCCATGACCGCCGGCTCGATCGCGGGAACCGTGCTCGGTGGCCTCTTGCTCGGCGTCGTCGCCGAGGCGGTGCTCATCCCGCTGCTGGGACTGCTGCTCGTCTTGTCGGCGATCAAGGTGTGGAGCCACCGGTAGGCCTCGCGAGCCCGGAGATCGACGTACGGCTCCCTCGGGTCTGGCTCGCGCGACGCTCATGCGTTCGGCCAGTGCCAGGCTGCCGACGTGACCGTGCTGCGCTCGATCGTGCTCTTCCTCCTGGCTGCGGTCGCTGAGATCGGCGGCGCCTGGTTGGTCTGGCAGGGCGTCCGCGAGCATCGGGGCTGGCTGTGGATCGGGCTGGGAGTGCTCGCCCTCGGTGTTTACGGGTTCGTCGCCACGCTGCAGCCCGAGGCCAACTTCGGCCGCATCCTCGCCGCCTACGGCGGCGTGTTCGTCGCCGGCAGCCTCGCGTGGGGAATGGTCGCCGACGGCTTTCGGCCCGACCGCTATGACGTGGTCGGCGCCTTCATCTGCCTGGTGGGCGTCGCGGTCATCATGTACTCCCCGCGCTCGGCCTAACCCATGAACCAGCGCAGTCGCGTCGCCCGGTGCCAGTCAGGCCGGTGTGCCGCCGGCGCGTAGCTGGCGCCGCCGGTCGTCGTTGTCCTCCAGCCCCCACCAGTCGACGATGCGGCCGCCGCGAACGGTGAACCAGTACACCTCCCGCACGTCGCGGAACGCCCGACCGGTGCCGCGCCGGCCCATCCACCGCCCGGTGTGGGTGCCCGAGCAGCGGAAGTGGCCGACCACGGTGTCGCCCTCGCCGACCAGGGCCACGGTCTCCATCCGCACGTCCGGGAACGCCGTCCGGAAGGGGGCCACCCACTCGCGCGCCGCGGCGGCGATGTCCGGCGCGTACAGCTCCTCGACCGCGGCGAGGTTCCCGCGATTGATGACTTCGGTGACCGCGCGGGCCACCAGCCGCTTGTTGTCCTCGACGCCCACAGCTACCGCCATCCGATCCGCGCGGCCATCCACAGCGCGCAGCGCCGGCAAACGTAGACCCCCGGCGTGCCGCCTAGCTCGTGCACCGCGGTGCGCGGTAGATCCCGGCCGCAGCACCCGCACCTCGCCGACTCCTGAGTCGGGATCATCCGGCGGCGCCCGAGCAGCCTCACCGCAGGACCCCTACCAACTGCTCCACCGTCGGGGCACCCGTGAGCCCGGCCTCGGTGCGGTAAGACCGGCAGGACAGCTCAACGGTCGCGCGGTCGGTCATCGATGGGCGCAGACACCGGCTGCCCGCCGCCCTGCCACCTGAACCGTCGAGCCGGATCCCGGCCGGGGCGGGGCCGCGTCCGGGGCTCGGAGCGCACTTCGGGCGTGTCGCTCAGGCCGCATGCAGGCAGGCCCAGACGTGCTTGCGGTCTTCCTCCACGGTCCAGCCGTACGTCCGGCAGAGCTGGACCACGAGCGTCAACCCCAGGCCTCCGTCGGCCGGATCTCGGTCGATGGCGGGCACGGGCGGCTGCTCGACCGCGGAATCAATGACGTCGACGAGCCAGCTCCGGCCGGTCGCGGTGACGCACACGCGCACCGGTGACCGTCCGTGTCGCAGGCCGTTGGAGGTCAGTTCCTCGTAGACGAGGAGCAGTTCGTCGACGTCGACCGGGGCGTGGTGGCGCAGCCACCTGGTACGGACCATCCTCCCCAGAACGTTACGGCTCACCGTGAGGTCGATGGGCGTGTGCAGCTCCCGTTCCCAGGTCAGAGGCGGTCTCAGGGACGCGGCGGGGAGCGGCCGTCGGGGCCACCGTGTCTGCTCCATCGGCCACCCTCTGCTCGGGTAGTGCGCAGCCGGTGGCGAGCAGGCTCCGTCCGCGCCGAGGGGTGCCAGGTCGGGGACGTCGTGGGGCTGCCATCTTCGGCCGCTGTTGTTCCGGATCTCGAGCGTAGCCTGTAGTGACGGCGATCACTTCCGATCCGTCGCGGGCTCGGTGGGGCGTGACCGCGGGGTGCTCGGTGGTGTCTGCCGGTGATGACGGACGTCGTCGGCCAGCCCGCCGAGGTGGCTCCCGTCCAGCGGGCCTGGACGATGCGTTCTGCACCAGCGGGACACGCTGCGTGGCCGCTGGTGTCACGGCCGCACGGCTTCGCCGCCCGCAGCGGATGGCTCGCGACCGACCTCACACACCATCGGCACAAGTTGTGGGGTGACGTCCCGCTGAGTGGTGGATGTAGTCCTCACCGTGTCGGTCAGCGGTGTGGTGACTATGACGCGATCAGGGCCGGCTGCGCCACCTCCCTGGCCGGGTTCAGCTGGGCCATGGAGCCTTCGGAGAGGTAGCGGCGGTCGGAGACCTGCCATTCATCGTGCGCCTCGACCAGCACCGCACCGGCGAGGCGGAGCAGGGCCTCGGGATTGGGGAAGACCCCGACGACGTCGGTGCGGCGCTTGATCTCCTTATTCAGCCGCTCCAGCGGATTGGTCGACCAGACCTTCTTCCAGTGCGCGACCGGGAACGCCGTGAAGGCGAGCAGGTCCTCGGCGGCCTCGCGGAGCATGGCTTCGACCTGCGGGAACTGGCGGCCCAGCATGCCGGCGATGACGTCGAGCTGGGAGCGCACGTGTTCGGCGTCGGGCTGGGCGAAAATCGTGCGGATCGCCGCAGCCACCATCTCGGCGTTGCCCTTGGGCACCCGCGCCAGGACGTTGCGCATGAAGTGCACCCGGCAGACTCCCACTGTCAACTTCGCAGCTCAGGAGCCCGTTGGTGGGTGTGAACGCAGGCATGCCAACGGCCCGCGCGTCACGTCGGGAGCGCGGGTGGGAGATGGGGGTGTCAGGCGGTGGTGGCTTCGGTCGGGGTGGCGGTGAGGATCTCGCTGGCCGGCCCGGTCTTGAGGTGCCGCGCCTGGTCGTAGGGAACGCCGTCGGTCCAGGCTCGCCAGAGCACGCGCATCCAGCGGGCGCCCAGTCCGCGCAGCGCGCGGTGATGCGGTTGCTTGCGGGCTCGGGCGGCGTCGTAGGCGGCGCGCGCCCACGGCGAGGTCTTCAGCGAGTTGTAGGCCCACCACGTGCAGGCCTCGCGCAGCCGGGTGTTGGCCGCGTAGCGGAAGCCGACCCGGTGCGAGCGGCCGCTGGAGCGGGTGACCGGTGCCAGCCCGGCCTCGGCCAGCAGCACCCCGACCGTCGGGTAGTGCTCGCGGTCCTCGCCGATCTCGGCGAGCAGGGTGGCCGCGGTGAGCAGGCCCACCCCGGGAAAGCTCAGGAAGATCTTCGCATCCGGGTGCTTGGCGAGAGCCAGCTCGAGACGCTGGTCGTAGTCGGCGAGCTGGCGATTGAGCACACCGAGGAGCTCGGCGAACACCTGCGCCGAGTGCGCCTTGCCGGCCACCGTGCCTTCGGCGCCGGTGAGCAGGTGGTCCTTCAACCGTTGCACCAGGACGGCCGGATCGACTCGGCCGCGGTAGGACTGCCGCCGGCAGAAGGCGGCCATCCGCTGCTCGCCGATGCGGGCAGCGGCCTGCGGCGTCGGATAATCGGCGATGAAGGCCAGCGTGATGTCCCGGTCGATCGAGGAGAACAACTGCGCCGGCGCCGGGTGATAGGCGTCCAGGATGGCGTGCAATTGCGCCTCAACACGTTGCTGGGACTCCAGCAATCGGTCCCGGTCGCGGGAGAGCGCGCGCAACTCGGCCAGCGCCGGCGAGGCGACCGGCAACGGGCGCCAGTGCGCGTGCTCGTGGCGCAGCGTGTCAGCCAGAGTGAAGGCGTCGAAGACGTCGTCCTTGCTGCTGGCCACCCGATAGCGCTCGCGAGCGCGGGCGGCGATCCGCGGGTTGATCGGGAAGACGCGGTGCCCGCCGGCCTGCAGCCGCTCGATGAGCAGGCCTTCGGCGCGTTCCACGCAGATCGGCAGGCCGGTTCCCAGCCCGGCGAGCTCGGCGTCGAGCTGGTTGAGGCCTGCGACGTCGTGGCCCAGGCGGACCTGCCGGATCCGCTGCCCGGTGGCGTTGACCGCGCAGAGTTGGTGGTGGCTGGCGCCCCAGTCGATGCCGATGAAGACCTCCTCGACGCCGAGGTCGATCGTGTAGCTGCTCTGCATGCATCTGGCCCTTCGAGTCCGGTCACCTCATGGCCGGCTCGGCTGGACGCTCATCTCGGTGCTCAAGGCACGACTCCCACTGGCCAGTACCGAGCCCGCCGCCGCCGGGAGGGACAGGTCTGCCGCTGGACCTCGAAGGTCACGCTGCCAAGGTCCTCTCCCGGCGGCGGAGGTGACCGACGGGAACCTCCCGCCAAGAGCCGATGTCAGCAGATGACCGCTGCCAACTGGCGCCGAGCAGCACCGCGCCGATCGCGGCCTTCAGCCCGGTGTGCGCGTCGGAGATGACCAACTGGGTGCCGGCCAGCCCGCGGGCCTTCAGCGAGCGCAGGAACGCCGTCCAGAACGCCCCGTCCTCCGAATCGCCGACGGCGAAGCCGAGCACCTCACGGTGCCCGTCGGCAGCGACCCCGGTGGCGATGACCACGGCCTGGGAGACCACCCGCCGGTTGACCCGGGCCTTGCAGTAGGTGGCGTCCAGGAACACGTAGGGGAACGCCTGCTCGGCCAGGCTCCGGTCGCGGAACGCGGCCACCTCGGCGTCGAGGTCGGCGCAGATTCGACTGACCTCGGACTTGGAGATCCCCGAATCGGCACCGAGGGCCTTGACCAGGTCGTCGACCTTCCGCGTGCTCACACCATGCAGGTAGGCCTCCATGACCACCGCGAACAGTGCCTGATCGATCCGCCGGCGCCGCTCCAGCAGCGAGGGGAAGAACGACCCGGCGCGCAGCTTGGGGATCCGCAGCTCCAGATCACCGGCCGTGGTGGCCAAGATGCGTGACCGGGAGCCGTTGCGCTGGGCGGTCCGGGCATCCGTGCGCTCATGCGGCGCCGCCCCGATCACCGCGGTGAGTTCGGCCTCGATCAACGCCTGATAGATCGTGGTGGCCGCGGCGCGGATCCGGTCGTCGACTTCGGCGGCCTTCAGTGCGTCGAGCACCTCGAGCAGGGCAGACTGGTCCAGGGCCATCGTGTGCTGTGTCCTTCCGCGAGAACCATTGGCGTGGTCTCGCTGACCATCACACGATGGCCCCCTCGCGTGGTCCTTCATGCGAGCGGTGACCTGGACTTACACCACCAGCGGGGACATCACCAGTTGTGGGCGGACGAGCGTTCTCACCAGCGTCGATGCCCTACGCGAGCAGTGCGGCTGCCACGGTGGTCATGGCGTGCAGCCAGCAGGCCACTCGTGACGGCGGTCCGGCCCGGACGACCTTGCGGGATGCCTCGTTCGTCCAGCCGTGCTCTCCGCAGACGCGCGCTACCAGGTACAGCCCGAGACCGCCGTTGGCGGCGTCCGTGCCACGTGCCGGTTCCATCGACCCGGCCCGGTGCAGGCCGCGGCGCTGAAGCCCGCGTGGGCGACGGCCCTATGAATGACCGGCACCGCCGCCGGCAACGTCGAGCTGTACGTCCAGAATGCTCGGCTGCCCAACGCGCACGCCGCCGGGGGACGCAGCGTCGCGGTCACCAGCCGGGTCCTGGAGGACCACCGAGTCAGTCGGCTGCCGGAGGACCAACTGGTGGCCCTGTTGGTGCATGAACTGGGCCATCACGCCACGGGAGCGACTCGGCCGATGCTGCTCGTGTCGTTCCTCGACGCGCCGTGGCGCCTGGCGGCGAGCCTGCTGACCGGTCTCGCGAGCATCCTGGCCGACCGCCCGCCCCGGCGCGGAATGCTCATCGTCGTGGTCGCCGCACTGGCCATGGCCGTGACGCGTGCCTTGCTCCAGGGTCAGTGGATGGTCGGGGGAGTGCTGGCCTTCGTCGGGTTGGCGGAGGTGCTCTGTCCCCTGGCCGACGCCGCGATCAGCCGGCGGTCGGAGTTCGCCGCCGACCGGTTCGCCGCCGACCACGGCCTCGGACTGGAGCTGGCCGCCGCACTACACGCCATGCACGACGGCCTGCGCGTGGCCGCAGGGTGGTCGCGGCGGCCCCTGGCCTCCCACCCATCTCCCGAGCAGCGCATCCGCGCACTCCTCGCGGCAACTGCCGCCTCACGCGGGTCCTTGCGGCCTGGGCGTGATTGACCTTCGCGCCCGCGTCGGGGCCTCAGCCTGAGCTGTTGGAAGATTGGGGGCGGAGCCGGTGGTCCCGGGTCCGGTCTTGCGGACCTGCGAGGGGGATGTGTTGTCCGGGCGCGTCGGCGAGATGTCCGGCTTCGGCGAGGGCGTGGATTTCGCGGCGATCTTCGCCTCCCAGCCCACCGCCTACCTTGTCATGTCGCCGGACCTGATGATCGTCGAGGCCAACCGGGCCTACCTGCAGCTGCTCGGGCGGACCCGCGAGGAGCTGGTCGGCCGGTACGTCTTCGACGCCTTCCCGCCGTCCCCGGAGTCGCTGGACGAGACAGGGGCCAACCCGCTGCAGGCGTCTTTCGAGCGGGCGCGAGACACCGGCGTGCCCGACCAGATGCCGCTGTTCCTCTACGACGTGCGTGACCACGAGACCGGGGAGCTGGTCCACCGCGCGTGGTCGTTGATCAGCGCGCCCGTGCGGGGCGCGGACGGCAGGACACAACTGATCCTGCAACGGGTCGAGGACGTCTCGGACTACGTCGCTGAGCGGAAGCGGCTCACCGAGCATGCGCGCGAGGGTGCGTGGGCGCGGCTGGACGTGCTGGAGGCCGATCTGTTCGCCCGCTCGCAGGAGCTGCGGGCCGCGCTGTCGGCCCAGGAGACGGCGACGCGTCGGCTGGCCGGGATGGCTCAGGTGGCACTCCAGCTCGCCGCCACGAAGACGATCGCCGACCTGGCCGAGACGGTGGCCGGCGCAGGGCTGACCGCACTCGGCGCGGACGGCGGAGCCATCGCTCTCCGTGACGCTGACCGCGGGACGGTGAGGGTGACCGTGACCGACGGGCTCGGTGAGCGTGCGCGGCGACATTTCGCCACCCTGCCCCGGGACAGCCGGTTGCCGGCCGCCTGGGTGGCGCGCACCGGTCAGCCGCTGGTCCTGAGTGACCGGGTTGCCGGTCTGGCGTGGTCACCGGCCATGGCCGAGGTGTACGAGGAGACCGCGCGCCATGCCTGGATCGCCGTCCCGCTGCGGATCGGTGACCGGCTGCTCGGGTCGTTAGTGGCCGGCTGGAGCGAGGAGCGCACGTTCTCTCCTGATGAGGTCAACCTGGTGCAGGCCTTCGCCGCCCAGTGCGCGCAGGCACTGGAGCGACTGGAGGTCCTGACCGCCGAACGCCAGGCAGCAGAGGCCAGCCGCCGGCTGTCGGAGACCCTGCAGCGGAGCCTGCTGAGCGAGCCACCGGCGTTCGAGCCCGCTGAGCTCGCCGTCCGTTACCGCCCGGCCAGCGCCGGAGCGCAGATCGGCGGTGACTGGTACGACGCCTTCCTCCGCGCCGACGGCACCCTCACCCTGGTCATCGGTGACGTGAGCGGGCACGACCGCAACGCCGCGGCGGCGATGGCGCAGATCCGCAACGTGCTGCGCGGCGTGGCGCAGTCCATCGGGGAGCCCCCGGCGGCGGTGCTGACCCAGCTGGACACGGCCCTGACCAGCCTGCGGTTCGGCTCGCTGGCCACGGCCGTGCTGGCACAGGTCCACCAGGATGACGAGCAGGCGGCGGCCGGCACCTGCGTGTTTCGCTGGTCCAACGCCGGACACCCGCCGCCGCTGCTGGTGCTGCCCGACGGCACCACGACGCTGCTGGAGCACCGGCCCAACCTGCTGCTCGGCCTGAACCCCGAAGCGCCGCGGTCGGACCACGAGCTCCTCCTCCCGGCAGGAGCGACGCTGCTGCTCTACACCGACGGGCTGGTCGAGAGCCGGGATGACCTCCTGGACGAGGGTCTGGAGCGGCTGCGCGTCACGGCCGGTCAGGCCGGCGCGTCGGTGGACGACCTGTGCGACACGCTGCTCGACCGGCTCGCGCCCTCTCCGGAGGACGACGTCGCCCTCCTGGCGCTGCGCGTGCGACCGGCAGGTGGTGGCCGGCACTTGGAGTGACGCACAGTGAGGCTCGTAAGAAGTCGGCGGGACCGCCCCAATGACTCGCCGTTGCTCACCCGACAGGCGGAAGGGGCTACCTCTCCCCGAGATGCAAGACCAGGCACTCTTCACGCACCCAACACACCCGTCCTCAGCCGTCGCCAACCGTTGCAACCAACGCTTCACTCCGGCTCTGACCTGCGCATTCAATGTCCGCCAACGCGGCCCAACGGCTCAAGATCAAATCGCAGGGTCATTGGTTCGAGTCCAACAGGGAAGTAGCGTCACAGACTGCCCTCAGGGAGTCAGCGGACGGTCGGCACATGGGGGACTCGGCCGGATTTGATGAAGGCGTCCAGAACCGACCGCTGCACGCGGACGTGCTTGCCGAGCTTGATGTAGTCGATGCGGCGCTCGGCGATGAGGCGGCGGACAAATCGCTCGCCGGTGCACAAGTAGTCGCCGGCCTGGCTGGGGGTCAGCAGCTCGTCGGTGGCGGCGTGGGGGATGCCAATAATTCCGTCGGCCACGGCTTGGGGATCCATGGAGGGACGGTGACCAGGCCGTCCCCTGTTTTCCTCCTGTCCGCCGTGAATAGCCCGGTGTCCGGTCAAGAGTCGCGCTGTCCCGGCCCACTCACTACGGGACGACGGAACCGGAGCTGCACCGGAGGACTACTGCAGTCAGCCTGTCGTCTCATCCGCGCATGCATGTTGTGCCGAGGACCCGAGGTCGGGGTCGCCCCGCATCGTGGGAAGGCAGTGCTGTTCCCGGCGCCCTGCGTCGGTCGTCTTCCTGTTCGTTCATGGGGTGGTCGATCCCGTGGCGCGCGGGATGAGCGGATGTGCCTGTCAGCTTCGACCGTCGTCCTGCCCATGTGCTGACACCTTGGGTCGGAGTGCTTCGAGCGCCACCGCGGCGCCGGTAGAAGTGACCTGGCGACCGAGGTAGACGTCCTGTGTGAGGCTCGGGTTGGCGTGACCGAGCTGGTCGGCGAAGGTCCGGGCGGACAGGCCGGCGTGGTCGAGCACCGTCGCGGTCGTCTTGCGGATCACGTGGCTGGTGATGTGGCCGAAGCCGGCATGGGCAAAGGCCGCTCGTAGATCCGCCTGGGTGTTCGAGGGGTCGCGCCACCCGCCGAGCGGAGTGGGGAACACCGGCGCTTCCTGGGTTGCGGCGTCTTCCGGCGCGCCGCCGCGGGAAGCTCTGCAGCGCAGCATCTCCACGCACCAGGGCGGCAGGAGCAGTGTGCGGGCGCCCGAGGCCGTCTTCGTGCTCTTGCAGAGGAGGCCCTAACCTTCTGAAGGGGGCGCCGAAGCCTCTCGACGCCGGCGTTCAGGCAGCGCCGGCGGGGGTGGGTGTCGACTGCGGTCAGTGACCGGCGCGGTCGGCCGTGCGGACGACGGCGTCGACGATCGTCGGCCACAGCTCGCGCGGCAGCCCGTGCCCCATGCCCAGCAGCACGAGGAGCTCGGCGGCCGGGACGGCGGCGGCCGTGGCGCGGCCGCCGCCGACGGGAACGACGGGGTCGTCCTCGCCGTGCACCACCAGCGTCGGCACGCGGATCGAACGCAGTTGCTCGGTGCGGTCACCGGAAGCGACGACGGCCATCAGCTGCCGCAGGCGGCCGGCCGGATCGTAGGCCCGGTCGTAGGAGTGACCGGCGACATCGGCCAGCCACTGCTCGTCGAGCGGGTAGCCGGGGGACCGGAAGAGCCGCGCTGCCTGCAGCGCCTGGGCGACGTACTCGTCCCGGCTGGTGGCGACCCCCGCGGACTGCACCGAAGCCCAGTCCACCGACACAACCGGGGCGGCCATGATCGAGGTCAAGCTGCGGACGCGGCCGGGATGCCGGACGGCGAGCGTCTGCGCCACCATCCCACCCAGCGAGGCGCCCACGACGTGGGCGCTGGGCAGTCGCAGTGCGTCGAGCAACCCGGCGACGTCGTCGGCCATTTCCTCGAGGGTGTAGGCCGCCGAGGACAGATCGCCGGCCGCGGCTGCACGCACGTCGGGCACCGCGTCGTGCAGGTGGGTGGACAGTCCGGCGTCCCGGTTGTCGAAGCGCACGACGAAGAAGCCGCGGTCGACGAACGCCTGGCACAGGTCCTCGTGCCAGAGCAGCATCTGTTGGCCTGCGCCCATGACGAGCAGCAGGGGTCGGGCCGACGGGTCGCCGAAGGTCTCGTACGCGATCTCGATGCCGTTGGCCCGCGCTGTCCGGACCCTCGGGCGCGCCTCGGTCCGTCCGGGGCCGGTGTGGGTGTCCATGTCGGTCCTTCCGTGATCAGCTCTGCGAGGCTGAGCAGGTTGACGCTTCGCGCCGGCGCGGCCCGAGGCCCCCTCGACACGAGCGGCACCCCGCCGTACCGCAGGGATCGTGGAGTGGTCGGCCGGGGATCGCCGTCGGTCCCCCGACATCGAGCGTCGGTATCGGGACTTCATCCAGGGCCGGTGATCGCGGTCCGCACCCGGCCGCGGTGGGTTCCTGGAAATGGTGTGGTCGACCCGGACCTCGTCGCCACGAGCCACGGCCGCGGTCACCTACCGAGGAGCCGCCGTGACGAGGCGCCCGTCTTTGCACCGCATGCTCACGGAGCCGCCGGTGCTGTATCCGATGTCCGTGCGGCTTCGTGCTATCCGCGCTGGCTCGCGGTCTGCGTCCTAGCGGTGTCCGCCGTCGTGTCGGCATGTGACCGCTGTCCGGGCAGGGCCGCGGTGCGGTCGCTCGGCGGGGAGTCGGCGCTGCGGCCGGCGACGGTGGAACAGAGGGCCAAGAGCGCGGCGGTGACCTCCCCGATGATGGGGACCATGTCCGGGTAGTCGGGGTGGAAGCTCTTCGGGATCGACCGGCGTTGCGGTCCCCACTCGATCGTGAAGCCCAGCACTCTGCGGTCGCCGGCGTCGGCGAAGTGGCGAGAGAAGGCCCAGTCGTCGGAGGTGCCCGAGGTCGGGTAGAGCCCGACGGCGCTGCTGACGCTGTACTGCCGGCCGTGCGCGGCCTGGATGGCGTCGCGCATGACGGTGGCCAGCGCGACGGCCTCGTCCAGGTCGCCGGCCGGCAGGTACTCCCGGTAGTGGTGCGGGTCGCCGCCGGCGGTGGCGTCGGGGATGCCGCGCTTACCGTTCCAGGCCGGGTTGGCGAAGGTCATCGACGGGTCGGTCGTCTGGTCGTCGTCGTCGCCCCAGTTGTAGAGGATCATCTCGCCGAAGGAGTGCACGTCGACGAAGTGGGTCACTGACGGGTGCTGGTCGAGCAGCCAGGTGACGTTGGCGGTCTCCGGTTCCGAGGCGGCCTGCGGCCCGCGGTAGACCTCGTCGCAGGGGTCGGCGGAGGTCGCCACGGGCGCCTGCGGGCTGAACGCGGTGGTGTGGTCCCAGAGGAAGTCGTAGTTGCGGTTGAGGTCGACACCCGGCCCTCGCCCGCCGCCGCTGGGGCAGCGTGGGTGCCCGGGGCCGGCCGGGCGGCGGTTCTTGCGCCACATCGGGTCGCGGGTCATCGAGTGGTGCCGGCCGTCGGGGTTGGCCTGGGGGAGGACGACCACGTCCAGGGTGGTCACGATGCGCCGGACTTGCTCGGCGGTGGTGGTGGCCCCGCCCTGGGTGATGCCGGTGCCGGTGCGGTAGGCGTCGGTGAGCAGCCGCGCGAGGTTGACCAGGATGTCGGGGCTGCCCCACTCGCGGGCGTGCACCCCGCCGAGCAGGTAGACCCCGGCGCGCGCGGCCCGGCCCGCCCCGATCCGCAGGGCCGAGCAGGTCCGCCCCTCCCACGTCCGGTAGGGCAGCGTGGTCAGCTCGGTGAACGCGGCGTTCTCCGGCCGGGCGGCCAGCGCGAGGGCGGTCTCGACCTCGGCGACGTTGAGGTAGCTCACGACCGGTCCTCCCTCGTCTGCGCGCTCCCCGTCTGCCCGCGCCCCACATGCATGACCGCGGCGAGCTCCGCGGCGAACCGGTTGCCCTGCCCGACCTGCTCGAGGTCTTCCCGGGCGGCCTGGTCGACGTCCTCGTGCCGGTCGACCCGGTAGCCCGCGCCGGTCAGGCGCTCGATGGTGGCCTCGTCGGCCAGGGCGTCGACCTGGGCTCCCGCGCCGTCCTCCTGCAGGGTTTGCGGGAGGACCCGCACGCCGTGGACCCGCACGAGGTCGGCCATGGCCTCGCGGCCGGCCCCGTGGGCGGTGATGTGGAAGACGGGCATGGCAGCCTCCGCGCGAGGGTGCAGCGGATCGGGGCGGCGGGTCGTCCCGCCGGTCCTGGTTCGGGGGTGTCCGGTCGGGCGCTCGCCCGGGTGGTGGCGGCGTGGGCGGCTCCAGTACAGCAGGCCTTCGTCACCGCTCCGTCACCCATGCGTCACGGCCGCCGGATCCGGATGTGAGTGCTCCATCACCCGACGCCGCCCCATGCGGCCCTCCCCGGGACTCGAAGGCCTCGGAATCCAATAACCCGGCTCCGGGAACCAGGGGTCACACCAGTGTCCGGCCCACGGGGGCCACTTCACACGATGCCGCTGAGCGCGCCGGCAAAGGGTGAATGAGGTCTTCTCAACCGATTTGCGCGGAAGAGCTTTGCTGAACGCTGAATGAGCAGGTCAGTGGCTGGACGACGACGTCGCTGCACAGGGGCGTGGGGTCCGGCAGAGGATGGCGTCGACCAAGAACGACCCTCATCCGCACGGACCCCACGTGATCACTTACTCTGCCACGCTCGACGTGCCCGAGGCCACCGCCGTCCTGCTCACCGACCTGCTGATCGCCGAACGCCGCCGCCGCGGCACCGGCATAGGCGCCCGCGCCGCCTCCGCCCGCGACCAGGCCATCTTGGTGCTGCGCTGGTTCCGCCAGGACGCCGACATGCCCACCCTGGCCCGCGACACCGGCGTCTCGGTCGCCACCGGCTACCGCTACCTGCACGAGGGCATCGACGTGCTCGCCGACCAAGCCCCCGACCTGCACCGAGTGCTCGAGGCCGGAAGTGCCGCCGGCTGGAGCCACGTCGTCCTCGACGGCACGCTCATCCGCACCGACCGCTGCCGGACCACCAACCCCGAGTCCGGTCACGACCTGTGGTACTCCGGCAAGCACCGCGCTCACGGCGGCAACGTGCAGGTCGTCTGCGACCCGGACGGTTTCCCGGTGGCCGTCTCCCCCGTCGAGCCGGGCTCGATGCACGACCTCGCCGCCGCCCGGGCCACCGGGTTCCTCGGTGCGCTGCACGCCGCGGCCGCGCTGCTGGGCCTGCCCGCCCTGGCCGACAAGGGCTATGACGGCGCGGGCGTCGGCATCCATACGCCGGCCAAGGGTGCCCACCTGGCACCCAGCACCGCGACCCGCAACCGACTGCTGACCCGGCTGCGCGCCGAGGGTGAGCGCGGCATCGCACTGCTCAAGAACCGGTGGAAAGCACTGCGCCGGATTCGGCTGTGCCCGCAGCGGATCGGTGCGGTCGTCGCCGCCGCACTCATCCTGACCAACGCCGAGCGACCAAACCGTTGAGAACACCTCAATGTGGCCGGTTTGGCGCCGCCGAGACGTCGGCCAGGGTCTTGGTCTCGGCGGCGCCTACCGCGTTCGCTCAGGGGCAGGAGCTAGGCGACATCCGCGAGGACCATTACCTCGACCGATCCGCTGTAGGGGTCGTCGATGTTGCCGCTGGAGTCGCGGAGCAGGAAGTCCACGGCCACCGTCACCGCATTGTTGACGATGGTCGTCACGTCGATGTCGACCTCCTGGCGCAGCAGTTCGTGGTCTCCGTTCGTGTAGCCGATGTTGATCCCCTTTAGCGCAGCGCTCGCCCGGCGCACGCGGCTGCCGAAGACGGCCGTAGCGCTCTCTCGCTGCGTGCGCCCGCTGGTCGGGTCGAAGCGGAGGGTCACCTCTCGGAAGTCCAGTGCCATGGTCCACACGTCCTTGTGGGTCGTCTGCCTCGAGAGCAGGTTCGGTTGTGACGTTTTGACGGTGGGGCTCGGATGTAGCGCGCGAGTAGCGGGAGCCTTGCGCGACGCCGCCAAAGTTGTGGGCTGACGGGGCTAGCCTGAGCCAGTGGGGCTGGTGATTCGCCTACTGGGCCCGCTGCAGGTGGAGTGCGGCGGCCGGGAGGTGTGGATCGGGGCAGCAAAGGAACGGCTGATCCTGGTGCTGCTTGCCCTCAATGGCCAGCGGGTGGTCTCCACCGAGCGGCTGATCGACGTGCTGTGGGGTGAGGATCCTCCGGAGTCGGCGGGCGCGTCGCTGCGGGTGCTGATCTCACGCCTGCGCAAGGGCCTCGCCGCCGCCGGTTGCGACGACATGATCGCGACCCGGACTCCGGGTTACGTGCTCGTCAGCGACAACGTCGACGTCGACGTCGACCGCTTTGAGGCGCTGGCCGCCCGTGGTAACCGGCAGCTGTCAGCCGGATCGGTCCGTGCAGCGGCAGCGACCCTGCGCGCCGCGCTGGCGCAGTGGCGTGGTGACCGGCTGGCCGAATCGTCCGAGACGCGGCTGGGCGGGGAGGCGGCCCGGCTGGCCGAGGCGCGGCTGGCCGTCGTGGAGGCGCGCGTGGATGCCGACCTGGCCTGCGGCCGGCACGGCGAGCTGGTCGGCGAGCTAGAGGAGCTGTGCCGGGCCCATCGGCTGCGGGAGCGGCTGTGGGCCCAGTGGATGTTGGCGCTGTACCGGTGCGGCCGGCAGGCCGACGCCCTCGCCGCCGGCCAGCAGCTGCGCACCGTCCTCGCCGAGGAACTCGGTCTCGACCCGGGCAGCCAGCTGCGCCAACTGGAGACCGCGATCCTGGCCCAGGACCCGGCGCTCGATCCGCCGCCGGCAGGCCGGCTGCCGCAGCTGTGGAATGCGCCGGCCCGCAATCCGTGGTTCACCGGCCGGGCCGGCCTGCTCGAGCAACTGCACCGGCGGCTGAGCTCGGGCGAGGGGACGCTGGTGGTGCAAGCGCTGCACGGGCTGGGCGGAGTGGGCAAGACTCAGCTGGCGATCGAGTACGCCCACCGGTTCGCCGCCGACTATCAGCTCGTGTGGTGGCTCGACGCCGAGCAGCCAGTCCTGATCCCCGACCAGCTCGCCCGCCTCGCTGCCCGGCTGGAGCTGCCGATCGGACCCACCGTCGCTGACACCGTCGATCGACTGCTGGCCGAGCTGCGCGACCGGGACCGCTGGCTATTGATCTTCGACAACGCCGAGCGACCCACCGACGTCGCCGACTACCGTCCCGGCGGAGCCGGGCACGTGCTGATCACCTCCCGCTACCCCGGCTGGGGCGCACTCGGCGGGCGACTGGAGGTCGACGTACTCACCAGGGCGGAGACGGTCGCGCTATTGCAGGCCCGGATCCCGGCGCTGGGTGAGGAGCTGGCCGACGCCCTCGCCGCCGAGCTCGGCGACCTGCCGCTGGCCGCCGCCCAGGCCGCCGGCTATCTGGAGCAGACCTCCTTGCCGCCCGCGGACTATCTGCGCCGCTTCCGCGAGCACCGGGAGACCCTGCTGGCCCGCGGTGATGTGCTGGGCTATGCCGGTCGGGTCGACACCACCTGGGCGCTGTCGCTGGAACGGCTCGGCGCCGATGATCCGGCAGCGGTGCAGCTGCTACAGCTGTCCGCGTTTCTGGCTCCTGAACCAGTTCCGCTGTCCCTGATCAGCGGCCACGCCGCCCTGTTCGGCGAGCCGCTGCGCGCTACCGCGGCCGATCCCGACGCCCTCGCCGACGCCCTCGGCGCGCTAGTCGGGTACTCCCTGGCCCGTCGCCACGCAGAGGGCTTCCAGGTACATCGACTGGTACAGGCAGTAGTTCGCCAGCAGCTCACGCTCGACCAGCAGCAAGCCACCGGTCAGCGGGTGGTGGCGCTGCTGGCCGCCGCATCCCCTGGCGATCCGGAGGACCCAACCAGTTGGGCTGGCTACGCCCAGCTCGCCGCACATGTGCTGGCCACCGCTCCGTTAAGTGACCACTTACCCGCCGGCCGTCATTTGGTGCTGGACACCATCCGCTACCTGCAAGCACACAGCGACAGCTCCGGCAGCCGGGCCGTCGCCGAGCAGCTGCTCGACCGCTGGCGGGAGATCCTCGGCCCCCACCATCCCGACACCCTGACCGCCGCGAGCACGCTCACCTCTGCGCTGATCTTGGACGGCGAGGTAGAGCGGGCCCGCGCCCTGGGCGAGGAGACGCTGCAACGCTGCCGCCGGGTGCTCGGCCCCGACCACACAACCACCCTATGGACGGCAACCGCCCTAATCGGCGCCCTGGTCCAGCTGGGTGCGGCCGAGCCAGCTCGGGCCCTGGGCGAGGAGACGCTGCAACGCTGCCGCCGGGTGCTCGGCCCCGACCACTCGACCACCCTGTCGGCGGCCGGCGCCCAAACCGTTGCCCTGCTCCTGATAGGCGAGATGGAGCCGGCTCGCGCCCTGGGCCAGGACACCCTGCAGCGTTGCCTGCGGGTGTTCGGACCGGACAACCCAACCACTCTGGAGGCGGCTGCAGCCCTGACCAGCGCCCTAGCCCAACTGGGCGAGGCCGAGCCGGCCCGCCTCCTGGGCCAGGACACCCTGCAGCGCTCGCGCCGGGTGCTCGGCCCGGATCACCCGATCACGCTCCACCTGACGCAGGTCACCGGCGTTGGCGACCCCGTGCCCAGTGACGATGCTGTCGACCACCCGAGTCGGCCGCTGTGAGCTGTCCCTCCATTGCCGAGGACCGACACCCGAGGACCCGTCGCAGGAACCTGGAGCCGTTTACAAAGAGCAGACCCTGCGGGCCCGCAGGATCTGCTTACGCGGTGACCGACTTACGTGCTCGTACCAACGGCCCTTTTCCGGCCGCCTTTGTCTTTGGTCTGTGCCGGTTCCGGTGACGGCTGAGGAAATTGGCGGAACAATTGCCACGGAAGGACGCCTGCAGCGCCACGGCCGCCGTGGGCTGACCGGCGACCAGCCCGTGGAGTTCGACTGCGTCCGGGGCTGCGACCTACCCGAGGAACGGCTTCTCGTCCTGTTCGAGCGCGCCTTCGCGCCACGCTGACCCGCTGCGCCCTGCAACGCCGATGGGGACCCTCGCCAAGTGGTGCCCCCTGTCGTCAGTCGGTGGCTGCACCCTGGCCAGGTGCCGCGAGGCAGTCGAGGCTTCCCTCGTGCAGCGTGGCGGCTGACAGCGGTGTGCTGATTGGTTGACGGTGCGTCGGCAAGGGAGTAGCCCGGATCGGCATGCGGGCGTACTCGATGGATCTGCGTGAGCGGGTGGTAGCCGCGGTTGACGGCGGGATGACGCAGGAACAGGCCGCGGTGGTGTTCGGGCTGTCGGTGCGCAGCGTGGAGCGGTATCTGGCCCGCCGGCGGGCCACTGGCAGCCTGGCGCCGGATCAGCAGCGGCATGGACCGGTGCCGGAGAAGAAGGCGCGGCTGCAGGCGTGGCTACCCGATCGCCTGCAGGTCGTGGCCGATGCCACGCTGGCCGAGCACGCCGCGGCATTCAACGCCGCCACCGGGATGACCGTGTCGCTGGCGACGATGTCGCGGGCCATCGCCGACCTGCCCGCTGACGATCCGGCGCAGGCAGTGACCCCCTCGGGGCGTCGGCGGCGGCCGGGCTGGCCGCTGAAGTCAAAAGTCTGAGCGCCACCGAGCGCGACGAGACCGCGCGCACCCGGTGGCGCACCGACCTGGCCACGATCGACCCGACCCAGTTGGTGTTCGTCGATGAGTGCGGCACGCACACCTCGATGACCCGCCGTCGCGCCCGCGCGCCCCGCGGCAGCCGCGTCCGCGGCGCAGTGCCTCGCAACCGCGGGTCGGTGACCACGCTGATCGCTGGGCTGTCATGGGCCGGGATGACTGCGGCGATGACGGTGGAGGGCGGCACCGACACCGCGGTGTTCGCCACCTACCTGCAGCACTTCCTGCTGCCCGCGCTGCACCCGGGCCAGGTCGTGGTGGTGGACAACGTCGGGGCGCACAAGCCCGACCGGATCCGCGCGCTGGTCGAGGCCGCCGGCTGCCGGCTGGTGTTCCTACCCGCCTACTCACCGGACCTGTCCCCGGTTGAGGAAGCGTTCAGCAAACTCAAAATCCTCATCCGGGCGGCCGCCGCCCGCACCCGGGCGGCGCTGGACGCCGCGATCGCCACCGCGCTGGAGGCGATCACGGCCGCCGATGCCGCCGGCTGGTTCGCCCACGCCGGCTACCCCATCCGACAAACCACCTGAAAACCGCTGTGAGGCGCCGCATGCACGGCTGTTCGCAGCGGTCGATACCAGTCAGTTCAGGCCCAGCCGGGGACACGGGATCACGGTCTGCGCTGGATGCCGACGTCCGGCGCTCGGGTAATCCGGCCGGATGCGATGAAGGCGTCCAAGTCTGACCGCTGTAATTGCACGTGTCTGCCGAGCTTGACGTAGGGGATGCGGCGCTCGGCGATGAGGCGGCGGATGAACCGCTCGCCGGTTCGCAGGTAGTCGCCGGCTTGGCTCGGAGTCAACAGCTCGTCAGCACAGGCATCGACGGAACGACGGCCGGGGGCCACCGCAGCTGAGGCGTGGGAGTCCATGCGCCGAGGATGGCTCCGGGTCCTCCAGTGCTTCTCCCGCTCAGGCCGATCACCGCAGGTGCTGACCAGCCAGGATCGCCGGTCGAGCGCTTCGACTCGGGAGCAGCCCGATTCCTGCTTGCTGGAGAACTACTGCTGGTGGGCTGGAGGTCGGAGCGCTTCGAGTGCCGCCGCGGCTCTTGTGGACGCGACCTGACGGCCGAGATAGACGTCCTGGGTCAGGCTCGAGTTGGCGTGACCGAGTTGGTCGGCGATGGCGCGGGCGGACAGGCCGGCGTGGTCGAGCATCGTCGCGGTCGTCTTGCGGATCATGTGGCTGGTGATGTGGCCGAAGCCGGCGGTGGAGAAGGCGGCTCGGAGGTCGACCTGGGTGTTGGACGGGTCGCGCCACCCCCCGCGCGGAGCGGGAAACACCGGCATTGCCCGCCTTGCGACCTCCTGCGAGGCGCCGATCCGGCCAGCTCTGCTCCGTAGCATCGCCACGCACCAGGACGGGAGTAGCAGGGTGCGGGCGCCCGAGGCCGTCTTGGTGCTCTTGCGGACCAGGCCCTGACCGGTCACCCGGACGACCGTCGCGGTGATGTCCACGGTGCCGGCATCGAGGTCGAGGGCGTTCCAGGTGACGGCGGTGGCTTCGCCGATGCGACAGCCGGTGGCGAGCAGGAAGGCCACGAGGTCGGGCACGTCGTTCCTCCTGGCATGCTCGTCGGCGGCGAGCTCGGTGAGAAGCGTGCGGGCCTCGTCCGCGGTCAGCGCCTTCGGCGCCTTCTTCGCCGGGGTCTGGAGGCTGCCGGTGTCACGGACGGGATTGCGGTCGAGCGCGTCGTGGCGGGCGGCCAGGCCGCAGACCCCACTCAGGACGCTCTTGGTCATCTTGGCCATGGCCGGGCCGTGCTCGTCGGCGATGCGGCGCAGGTGCCGCTCGATCGTGCCGACGCTGAGCTCGCGCACCCGGAGGCTGCCCAGGCCCGGCAGGATCTGCCGATCGAGGCGATTGCGGTAGGCCTGCATGGTCGTAGGGCTGAGGTTTTTCAGGCCGGTGAACCATGCTTCGGCCAGCACGCTCACCCGCGTGTCGGGGGTGATGTCTCCGGCGGCGTCGAACCGGGCGCGGTCGCGCAGGGCGAGCCGGAGCGCCGCCTCGGCGGCAGCCTTGGTTTTGGCGCTGCGTTCGACCTGGCGGCACTGACCGTCGTAGTCCCGATACCAGGCGACGGCGCGGTGCCCGGACGGCGTGGGGTGCAGGCGGATCTTGCCTGCCGTTCCGAGCGCCAGCCCCGGCCTGCCCATGATTTACCCCTGAAATATGACGGATACCGGCGGTCTGCGACGGTACGGGCCAGAGCGTCCGAGCGCCACATAGCTGCACGTCAGAGGCGAGTTCGGTGCATTGCGGACAGCCACGGCGAGAGGCGTCACCGAAATCGCAGGGTTATTGAGGTTTTCTCACCAGGATTGGCCGTCCACGCACGGCGAGGAGAAGCATCCCTGCAGGTCAGGCCCATGTGTCAGCAGAGAGTCGACTGCCACGTGGCGGGAGCCTGCCCCGCGGCGCCGCGCTCGAAGTTCCTGACGACCCGCTGCAGTGCTGACCAGCGACGCCGACCGCACCCTTCAACCGAGTGCGGATTCCTGGTGAGAAAACCTCATTGGTTCGAGTCCAATCGGGGGAGCAAAACCGCAGGTCAGGCGTTTGATGTGTTCCGCGAGGAGCCTGCGAGCCCCACTAACGACCTATAGGGGCGGGTGTTACAAGAACGGTCCGAACTGGAGCCCCGTACTGGCGAGGAAGCCGGCCAGCAGCCCGGAGCGGTACTGCATCCGTCTCAGCCGCGTCTTCACCAGCGCCGTCAGCTCGGCGATGGTGTGCTTGGTCAGGTTGGCCAGCGAGCGCTTTAGATGCGACCACACCAGCTCGACGGGGTTGAGCTCGTGGGCGTAGGGCGGCAGCCGGTAGACCGTCAGCCACGGCCGGGCGGCGATCAGTTCGGCCATGGCCTTGCTGGCGTGGGTGCTCAGGTTGTCCCAGACCAGCACGATCGGCCCGCCCAGCTGCTGATGGGCGGCGTCGAGCAGGCGGGCGTAGTCGGCCTCGGTGAACCCCTTGCGCCCGCTGCCGCGCCGGCCGCGGTGGGTGCGGTAGATCAGCCGTGGCCGGTGCCCGGGCCGGGTGGCCAGCAGCGCGGCCACCGACACTCGGGGGCTGATCGCCGCGGTCACCCGCACCACCGGGGTGCGCCCCCGCCGGCCCCAGGTGCGGCCCTTGGGCGGCCTGAGCCCCTGGCCCGATTCGTCTTCGAAGACCAACCAGGCGCCCAGGTCCGCCGCCGTCCCTTTATTTGCGGCCAGCTCTCCTCCCGCCAGGCGGCGATCTGCTCCTCATCCCGCTCCGCCGCGCGCCGCGCGGGCCCTGCACGCTCCAGCCGAGGCGGTGCAGCAGCAGGTCGAGACCGGGCAGGGTGTACTCCACGCCGAACCGGGTGTGCACGACCGCGGCGATGCGCGCCAGCGTCCAGCACTGATCGGCCCAGCCCCAGGCGGCCGGCCCGGCCTCCAGCAGCACCTGCAGCTCCTCCAGTTGCGCCGGGGTGAGCCGGCAGCGGGCCCCGCCTGGGCCTTTCGAGGCCAGGGCCGGGCGGCCGCCGGCGGCCAGCGCGCGGCGCCAGCGGTTGGCCGACATCCGGGTCACCCGGAACCGGGCCGCCACCTCGGCGTCGGTGGCGCCCTCCTCGATCCACTCTGCGGCCTCCAGCCGCACCTTCTCCCGCCGGGCGCACTCCTCGGCAGTGAGCCCGCCACCCTGGGCGTACCTCATGGGTACGGCATAGCGCGCGCCGCGCCGGCTGTCAGCAGACTACGGAACTCCCGCCATTAATGATCATTAGCGACAACGAGTGAATTGGGCCCTCGCTCAGGGCTAGCACAGCGCTCACTCGCCCGATGACCTGCCGCCGTGGACATCCGACTCGAGGACCTGCTGAGAATGGCTCGGTGGAGATGGTCTCGGCGACGTGGGCGTCGGAGGTCCATTGGGATCAAGCGGTGACAGACCGGGCCATTTCGATACGTCAAGACACTTCACCTGCTTGCAGGATCTGAGATATGCGCCCGATCAAGGTTGAATGCCTCAAGTGTGGCGCATATTGCTCTAGGAACCGTCGCAGCAAAGTATACTGCCGGCGACCGATCGTCCAATACCGAGGGTTCGTCCTCAGTGCAGCGTCGTCAGCGATGGTGGACAGGGCCTTGCGCTCGGATGCATCACTCGCTCCCATGTCAGCTAAGGTTATCGCCTGAAACCAACCGAGATAGGAGAGGCCGATCTTGTCATCGGCCTCCTCGCGCTTCAATGCGAGGATGGCGTCCCGATGCCCCTCGAAGTCCGGTCGCTCGATGTTGGCGTCCTGAATCCTCAACAAGACGACTTCCTTGATCCTCAATTGGGCGAGGAAGCCAGGGTGCTTCATCCTTCCAAGTCGTCGAGCCTTTTCATTGTAGCGGATGGCATCGGCCAGGGTGACGACCGCGTCCTGGAGATCTCCCTCTTCGCGCGTGATCTGCCATCGCCATTGTCGAAGACCAGCAAGGCGACGGTAGCACTCCGCGAAGGCGATGACCGCATCCGGGCTTTCGGGCGCACCGGGATACTGCCGTTCGACATCGCTCAAGGCCTCGCGAGCAAGTGCGATGCCGCGATCAGCACCGTCTAGATCGGGATGCGCCTCAGTGTGCGAGGAAGCATACGCCAGCAGACTTCCGGGGGTCAGTTGCTTAGCCTCATGCAGGCGGGAGTAAATGTCGTTGGCGAGCTGGTACTGCTGGGCGTCGTTGAGGTGATTGGCAAGCCTCCTGGCGGCATCGCTCAGCGGATCAGTCTCGAGGCAGAGCTTCCCGAGAGCACGTGACCCGAAGACCGAACCGCGGTGCTCCTCGAACAGGCCCATCAAGCCTTCACCCGCTGACAACCAATGCTCGGCCACCAGCGCCTGATAGCGGTCGAGCGGTGCTGCGTCGGCTGCATTTTCGCGACTTGCTCGCTCGGTCTCGGCGCCGCTCTCGGAATTGAGGCGCTGAACCGATTGGAGAAGTGCGTGGACGGGACTGTCGGGCAAGCCCTTCTGAGCTTCCTGTAATGCGACCTTCAAGTGCTTCACGATTCGTTCGACTTCCTCCCAGTCGAGGCTCGAGCCGTCGAACTCGTAGAAGATGGTCCGAGAGAGCTTGACGTCGAAAGGCAGGATCGAACCCTTGCGGCAGATCAGGACGGTTCCACTCGCGCTCATCACGTGGCGAATGCCCAGCTCGTAGAAGACGTTTGGGTTGTCAAGGGAGAGATCTGCAAGCACGACCGCGCGATCTCGCAGGTCTCGGAACATGTCGCTGTGGATGAGCGCCGATGCCATGCGCTCGTCCGCCCGGATCGGCGTCATCCCGGCTTCGCGGACGGCGCGCTGGATGACAACGCGATACACCTTGTCGAAGTCATAACGCCGGCCGGATCCGTCCGGAAACTGCTTCACCCCGAAAGGCATCACGATGAAACACTCAACAGGTTCCACAGATCACATCCTCCCATGGCGTCCAACACCGCAGCGGCCCTGTAGGACTTGTCGTTGTGCTCGCACAGAGCTTCGCCTGCCGGAATCCTTCTCAACTCGCGCCGGAGTCTCTGCGGAACGAGTGCTATCACTGAGGTTTTCTCACCAGGAATCCGCACCAGCTTGAAGGGGACGGTCGGCGCCGCTGGTCAGGGCTGCGGCGAGTCGTTGGCGACGTCGATCACGGCTGCTCGGCGCGGGTCCCGCCACGTGGCACTTGGCACCTCCGCTGGCACATGCGCCTGACCTGCAGTGATGCCTTCCCTGGCCGTCCGCGGACGGCGAATCCTGGTGAGAAAACCTCACTGTGAGCGCCTCCTGAGGCCACGCCCACTAAGAATGGTGCCACTGATTCCAGGCTCGACTTGTCGGGTCGACCTCATGAAGAGTCTCGCCAGCAGTGCCACACGATCCCCCTCACCGTCGGCGGATATCCGAACACGAAGCCGTGATCGTCGCGTCACCGCAACGTCACGGCACCGGCCGTGCGGCAGGAGCTAGACGAGTAAGTCCGAAGCTGGTCAGTGGTCGTAGGCGATCAGGGACCGGGTGATCGGCTGCCCGGTGGCGCGGTTGTGCCAGATCGCGGCGGTGAGCGCCAGCAGCCGTTGGGCGACGCGGGCGGTGACGCCGATGAGGCTGCGGCCGCCGTGCAGTTCCAGGTCCAGTTGGCCTTTGAGGGTGTCGTGGACCGACTCGATGAGCTGCCGGATGGGTGCCAGCAGCGCCTGGCCCGGGCGGGGTGTGCGGTTGCGGTAGGAGGGGCGCAGCAGCTCCGCGCCCCGGGTCTGCAGATAGTCGTCCAGTTCGGCGGAGACATAGCCCTTGTCGGCCAGGATCAGCAGCCCGGGCCGCTCGGCGAGCAGGTGTGCGTCCTCATCGAGGACGCACATCAGCACCTGACGCTCATCGAGCTTGGGGTCGGCCAGCGCCCAGGTGATCGGCAGCCCGGCCGGGGTGCAGATCAGGTGCAGCCGCAGGCCCCAGAACCAGCGGGAGTGACTCGGGCAGTAGCTGTAGCCGGCGATGCCGGCCAGGTCCGAGCGCCGGACGGTCGGCCGGGAGCGGGCGCACTCCAGCGGGGTGGAGTCGACCCGCCAGACCGGATCGGTCCACAGGTCGGTGTCGGCCGCGAGCATCCGGATGAGGCGCTTGAGCAGTGGTGCCGCCGCCCGCAGGCGCTTGTTGTACCCGGACTGGCCGGGCAGGTAGGGAAAGGCGCCGGGTAGCGCCGCGGGCACCAGTCGCAGCCAGCGGGCTTCGGAGTGAATCCCGAGCAGGGCCTGGGCCACGGCCAGGGTGAGCAGCTCGGCGTCGGTCAGCCGCGGTGGGCGTCCGGCGCGGACGTGACCGGTGAGATGGTCGTCGATGCGGACGTAGAGTGCGGTCAGGAGGGTGTTGAGGTCGGTCGTCACAACCCGAGCCTGAACACCCTCCGTCCGCGTCTACAGCGGCTTTCGACCCTCCCGGCCGATAGGACTTACTCGTCTAGGACGCCATGGCGGCGGGGTTCGGCGTTCTTCCGCAGCACTGCGCAGTGGCTCAGGCTGGTGCCATGACCGCGCCTCGCGTCGTGTTCGGCACAGGCCACATGGTGGACCTGCCGGACCGCCCCGAGCCCCGGTTCCCCGCAGACCGGGTCTCGCGGGTCACCGCCGAGGTTCGGTCCGCGTCCCCTACGCGCAGCCCCAAGGACGCCAGCTTCAATGCATTCGACGAGGCCGAGCGGGTCCCCAAGTGGTTAGTGGTGAAGGGGCGGGGGCGCCGGGAGGTGCGTGCGCTGCTCGACGCGGTGGCCGAGCGCGGCATGTTCCACCGCGCGAACGCCGCGGCAAGGAGGCCGGACCTGGCATGGACTCGGGAGTCCTACCGGGATGATTTCTCCCTGACCACCCGAGCCGAGCGCCAGGCGGATACGCGTCTGTGGGAGCGCCGTGCACGCAGGTACGGCCCGCAGGCTGCGAGCCGGCGAGTTGTTCGCCACCGCGGTCGGCGCCATTCTGGCTGCCGTCGGCGGGGTCCCGTCTGTGCCCAGCTGACCGCATGGAGGGCTGTGGCGACCACGATCGCCGCGGCCATCAGGACCCAACTTGCCGCCAGTCAGCGTGCGGGCATCGCGGCATCATGCGCGGGGAGGGCGGACCAGCTGTATCGCCTCCTTGCCGGCACCGGCTCGGTCGCCACCGGCCTGGGAGCAAGCGCAGTGCGTCGCGGACGTCGCACGGATGCTCGCCGCGCGGAACGACGGTTGGGTGGGCCTGCTAGCAACACCGCTCCCGACGCGACAGCGGCCCCCTTTCCTGTCCCCGACGCCGATCCGACGCTTCCCGCCGGCACACCGGCGTCATCCTGAGGAGGGGCGATGCCTCGAGAGATGGTCTTCGTGAGCTACAGCCACCGAGATCGGGAGTGGCTGGAACGGCTGCAAGAGCACCTCGCCATCCTGGAACGCTGGGGTCTCGTGCATGTGTGGTCGGACACGCGTATCGAGGTCGGCGAAGGCTGGCAGGAGGAGATCGAGGACGCTCTCACCGACTCGAAAGTTGCCGTCCTCCTGGTCAGTCCGGCATTCATGGCTTCGACGTACATCTGGGAGATGGAGTGGCCACGAATTCTGCGGCACAGCAGGACAGGTGGCCTAGTCATACTGCCGCTCATCGTGCGTGCCTGTGCCTGGCGCCTCGTCGAGGAATTGCGCCAACTGTTGGTTCGGCCGACGGACGGTCGACCCCTGGCCGTCGGCTCGGACGCTCAGATCGACCTCGACCTGGCCGCGTTCGCTTACGAACTGGCGGCGCGCGTCAACAGATTCCCAAGCGACATGGCCGGTCAGGAGCGCGAAATCGCCGAGGAGCATCGCGCCGAGATCGTCATGAGACCTCCTGACCGTTCCCCGGAGGTCCGCATGCCCGACGGATCGACTGGCGGACAGGACGCCACGGAGCAACTGCTCCCGCGCGTGTGGCGAGGCACGTACAACAACGACTACCGCATCGAGCTGCGGATCGAATCGTGGAGCGACGCCCAGTTCACGGGGACGATGAGCTATCTGGATTCCGGAACGGTCACCCACCTGGAAGGCCGCCGCACGACCACGGCCGCCGAAGTCGCGGACGTCATCCACCGACTGCGGTTGGACGCCGGCGCATCGGGCGACGTTCGAACCGCCCTTATATTCCGGGAATCCGCGGTCGTCACGGTGGGGAGCAGGTCGATAAACCTCGACGGCGAATACCTGGCGATCGTCCGTACCGGTTCGATGAATGGGGCCTGGTTCAGTCGCTCGCAGAAGGTCGCAGAGTTCCAGCTCCGGCCCGACAAACAGTGAGGTTTTCTCACCAGGATTCGCCGTCCGCGGACGGCTGGGAGAGGCATCGCTGCAGGTCAGGCCCTCGTGCCAGCGAAGTGTCGAGTGCCGCCTGCCGGGAGCCTGCGTCGAGGGCCCGCGCCCGAAGTCGCTGACGACTCGCTGAAGCCCTGACCAGCGACGCCCACTACGCCCTTCAACTGGGTGGGGATTTCTAGTGAGAAAACCTCAGTGAGGTTTTCTCACCTGGTTCCGCGGTCGAGTGAGGTGAGCACCAATGCGGCAGCTGCGATTGCGCCGATGCGGTGCGGGCTGACGGTGACCCGGTCGAGGGCGCGCCAGCGGCCGAGCAGGGCGTGACCGCGTTCGGTGGGCGCGCGCAGCGCGATGATCAGGGAGTTGTAGCAGCGGTTGTCGGTGTGCAGCGGCCCGTCAGGCTGGTGCTTGACCGGCACGTGCACGCCGATGCCGGCGCCGGTGTAGCCCTTGTCGGCCAGCACGGGCAGCCCCCGGGCGGCGTGCGGATACAGCGCCGGCAGCACCAGCTCGCGGGCCGCGGTCAGATCGTGGGTCGAGCCGGGGCGGACGTCAGAGACCCACAGCGGAAAGCCGCTGGGGTCGCACAGGACCTGCACGCTGCCGCCGAAGGCATGGTGCTTGCCGGAGTACCACAGGTGATGGCCGCGCTCGGCGCGGACGGCAACCCGGTCGGTGGGGACCAGGGTGCCGTCCAGACACACGAAGGACAGCCCGGCGGCGTGGGCGCGGTTCAGGACGTCGTCGAGCTCAGGAGCGCGCGTGGCGATCACATCCAGCGCCTCGTGCAGATAGCGGTAGGCGGTGGCGATGCTCAGCCCGGCCTGGCGAGCGAGCGTGCGTAGGTCCAGTCGGTGGCGCAGCCAACGCAGCGCGAGGACGACCTGGACGTGCACCGTGCCCGCCCGCTGCGCCGGGCGGGATCCGGGCCGCCGACGGTGCTGGGCGATCCAGCCGGTCACCGCCTTCAACACCGCGGTGGACACATCCAGGCTGGCACGATGAGACACAGCGGGCTCCCGGGGAAGTGGAGATCGGCCTTTGGCGAGACGATCTTCATCCCGGGAGCCCGCGCCCTCCTCCACAACCTCGACTGCGACCAGCGACGACGCCAATCAGGCCGTCAAGCCTGGTGAGAAAACCTCAGTGACGGCTGATGGCCGCGCTTTCGACCACGCCCCGCCCCTAGTTCAGACTCCGGACATCGATCCTCGGAGGCTTGGGCGCCGCGGCCAGGATTTTCGGCGCACGAGTATGGCGTCCCAGCCTCATGCATCCGAGAGGCGCCAGCGCTCGATGATGCGCATGGGCAGGACGCTCCGGTGAGCAGCGCTCCCCATGCCACCTGGTCGGCCTGCGTTGTCCGAAGTGGTGTGCCCCTATGTCATCTTGGAGCCGAGTCACTGGATTGTGGGGCCTAATCCTCGCCCTCGCGCGTTCAGCGTCGCGCGAGTCGAGCCGGTGCGCGCTGATCACCTCGAGGACCGGGTGGGTGGCGGAGCGGAGTTCGGCGCCGATCGTCGAGGACACGGCGGTGATTGGGGAGCGACGCCCACCGGTGTGAAGAACTCAGGGACAGCCAGCGGGTTGAAGTCCCTGCCTCCGCATCTTCCCTCCCGTCGGCTGCACAGGCGACCGCCCTCAGGTCAGGAACCCGTCGAAGTGCCGGTCGATGTCGACGTGGCGCGCGATGTCCTTGCCCAGGTCCCGCAGCAGCGGGAGCTGGTCGACGGCGTCGAGCTTGCGGACCCGCTGGCGCACCTTGGGGTCGGCGACGCCGAACGCCTCGAGCGCTTCGTCGGAGAGGTCGGCGTCGTAGCGCACGTAGCTGAACAGGTTGGCGCCCCCGATGCCGGGAGCGCCGACGAGGTCGCCGACCTCCCGGTCGATGTTTGCGCCGAAGCGGCAGCACCCGAAGGACCGGCAGAGCAGGTCCTGGCTGACGGCCGCCCCGTTCATGAACACCGACGGCAGGTTGCGCGCGTTGAACGGCAGGTTCACTCGGTTGCGCCGCAGCCCGGGGTGCGTCGCCGCGGACGATCCGGTGCCGACCGAGACGAGGAGCAGCCGGTCCTCGCCGGTCTCCCAGCCCAGCCCGTACTCGGGCAGGGTCGCCATCAGGAACTGCACGAGCGCGGGGTTGTTGAACGGCGTCACCCCGCCGTCCTGGAAGAGGAACTGGTTGTTGCCGACGCGCAGTTCCTCGGGCGCGAAGTAGATCGGCGCGGCCGTGCTGGCCCGGATCAGCGGGGCCAGCGGGATGTCGAGGTTGCGGTCGGGGCTGGGGAGCAGGTTGCGGTCGGCGCGGTTGTACTTGGCCCGGGTGCAGTTGCTCAGCAGCCACGGGGAGTCGGTCACCGTGTTGTGCATGACCACGAGCAGGAGGGTGCGCAGGTCCGCGTCGCCCAGCGTGCGATCGGCTCCGAAGAAGGAGCCGAGCTCGCGGCGCAGCGGCCGGTCGACGTAGAGGGACCGGGCCCGCAGCGGCAGGAAGCGCTTCCGGAACACGATGCCGCCCAGGGTGCTGTACCGCTCCTCCACCTGCTGCACGGAGTGCCCGAGTGCCAACCCGGCGGCGATGATCGCGCCGGTACTGGTGCCGGCGATGTAGTCGAAGTAGTCGGCGAGGACCAGGCGCGGTGTCCCGAGCCGGTCCCGGAGGCGGGCCTCGATCGAGGCCAGCACCTGCAGGGAGAGCATGCCGCGCATCCCGCCGCCGTCGAGTGCCAGCATCCGCTTGGGGCGGGGGAGGTCCTGGCGCCCCTGGTACGCGCGCGGGGTGGGGTCGACGACCCGGACGCGCGGGTCCGGCCCCTGTACGCCGAGTTGCCGGACCATGTCCTTCGTCCCGCCGGGGCCGTCCCCCTCCCGGCCGTTCCACACGATGACCGCGTGCGGGCTCGCGTCGAGTGATCGGGCCACGTCGACCATCCAGGTGTTGGCACGGGCGAAGACGTCGTCGCGTCCGTTCCCCGTGTCGTCGAGCACTCGTATGTCGGCGACTTGCGCGATGCGCTCGAACCGGGCGGTCCAGTCGGTTCCCGGGATGTCGACCGAGCGGTCGATGAACTCGTCCGGGGGCAGCGCCAGGCACAGTACGACCCGCGCACGGCGGGCGTGCGCCTCCTCGGCGACGATCAGATCGGCGCCTCGCGCTCCGCCGCACACGATCGTGCTGTCCGGACCGACCTGCCAGTCCGCCAGCGCGGCCCGGACCTCGGCGGTGACCCGCGGAACCTGATCCGCCGGGAAGCGGGGCTCGGCACGATCCGGCAGGTCCACCATGTGCCCGGTGCCGAGCACGACGCGGGGCGCGGTCATGGCGCCAGCTTGGGCCACCGCGCCGTGCAGCGGAAGGACGCCGAACCCGCCATGCCGCGGCGGCGCTGCTCGTCCGCACGGACTGCCTGGGCGGTGACGGTGCGGTGACGGCCCCGTGCTGGCATCTCCTCCAGTAGGGAGGGGGACCGCGTGGCGCTGACGGCGAGGCTCTTCGTGAGTTCGACCTTCCAGGACCTGGTGGAGGAGCGGACCGCGCTGCAGGAGGACGCCCTGCCGCGGCTGCGGGACCTGTGCCGCGACCGGGGTGTCCGGCTGCAGGTCGTCGACCTGCGCTGGGGCGTCTCGGAGGGCGTCGCCCTGGACCAGCGCACGATGGAGGTCTGCCTGCAGGAAATCGAGCGCTGCCAGCAGGCATCCCCGTGGCTGAACTTTGTGGTACTGCTGGGGGACCGCTACGGATGGCGCCCCCTGCCGGCGATTCTCCCCGCCACCGGGGCGGCGCAACCGCGGCGGGCGATCGCCGCCGACGAGGAGCGCCGGTTCGCGCGCTGGTACCGGCTCGACGAGAACGCCGATCCTCCGGCGTACCGCCTGCTCCCACGGACCCGCGGAGACGGGCCCCGCGCCGAGGCTACGTGGGCCACCGACGAGCCGCTGCTGCGCGCTGCCCTCGAGCAGGCCGCCGGTGACCTGCCCGCGGAGGTGCGGCGCGACCTGCTCGGATCGGCCACCGAGCGGGAGATCGCGCGCGGTGTCTTCGCGGCACTCCCGGAGAGCACCGTCCACTGCTATGTGCGGGAGGGCGGCGACCCCGGGCCCGGGGCCGTGGACCGGGGATTCGTCGACGGGGAGGGCGGCGTTCCCGACCCGGTCGCCGCCCGGGCCCTCGCCGACCTGAAGGCCCGGCTCGGCCGCGCTCCCCATGTGCGGCTCCGGACGGCCCGGACCACGTGGCAGGACGGGCGACCCGCGGGCAGCCCCCGGCCGTGGCTCGGCGCGCTGGTGTACGCCGACCTCGCGGAGGTGATCGAGCGGCGCGTGGCCCTCGAGGCCGGCCGAGACCCGGTGATCCGTGAGGCCGAGCAGCACCGTGCCGCAGCGGACGAACGGCGCCGGGACTTCACCGGCCGGGCGGACGAGCTGCGCGACGTCGTGCGGTCGGTGCTCGCCGGCGGTGGGCGGCCGGCCGTCGTGACCGGCCCCTCCGGGTCGGGCAAGTCGGCGCTACTCGCGGAGGCCGCGGCCCGTGTGGCGGGACCCGAGGAGGAGGGCCCGCTGGTCGTCCTGCGCCTCATCGGTGCCACCAGCGGCTCCACCGACGAGCGGGGGCTGGTCGCCGGGCTGTGCCGCGAGATCGACGTGCGACACCGGCAGCCGGTCAGTGAGCTGCCCGACGACCTGCAGGGCCTGGCCGCGGCGCTGCTGCAGCGGCTGCGCGCCGCCGAGGGCCGGCGGCTGGTCCTGGTCATCGACGCCCTCGACCAGCTGCGCGGGCAGGCCCGGCCGCTCGGCTGGCTGCCCGCCGTCCTGCCACCGCACGTCGGGGTCCTGCTGTCCACCACCTCCGAGCAGTGGCTGGCCGAGCAGCGGCGCCGCTTCGGTGCCGTGTCGCACCTGGCTCTCGAGCCGATGCGACCACAGGTCGCGGAGGAGCTGCTGGAGCACTGGCTGAGCCGGGCGCGACGCCGGCTCACCGCGGCCCAGGCCGAGGTGGTCCTCGGCGCGTTCCGGCCCACCGGTCTGCCCCTGCACCTGCGGCTGTCCTTCGAGCAGGCCCGTCGGTGGGCCTCGTACGAGCCCGCACCGGGCAGCCTCCCGGCCGATCCCGTGGCGCTGGTCCGGGAGCGGCTGGACGTCCTCGGCGCGGAGCACGGCGCGACCCTCGTGGCGCACGCGACGGAGTACCTGAGCGCGGCCCGGGAGGGGCTGGCCGAGGACGAGGTGATCGACGTGCTCTCCGCCGACACCGCCGTCCGCGACGAGCAGCGCGCGCTGTCCCCGCACTCGCCGGCCACCGAGGCGCTGCCGCCGGTGGTCTGGTACCGGCTGGCCGGTGACCTGAGGCCCTACCTGGCCGACCGCGATGCTCTGGGCGGTCCCGTGCTCGGCTTCTACCACCGGCTCGTGGCCGAGGCGGCGGCTCAGGAGGACGAGCACCGGCGGCGGCAGAGGCACGAGGCGCTGGCGGCGTACTTCGGCCGAAATCGCGCGGGCGGGTTCGACCCCACCGACCCGCGTCCCCTCGTCGAGCTGCCGTTCCAGCTCGCGGGGGCCGGACGGCTCGACGACCTCGTCCACGTCGTCACCGACGTGCGCTTCCTCGAGGCAAGGATCCGTGCGGGCGAGGTCCCGGACCCGGGAGCAGCCGACCGACGCAATCCCGGCGTCGCCGATCTACTGAGCGACCTGTCGCTCGCGGCCCAGGCTCTGGCAGCCACCTCGCAAACCGAGCCGGACGACCGGGCGCGGACTGTCCGAGCGCTGTGGAGCGCCCTCCGGACCGAGGCCCACCACCTATCGCGGCGGCCCGAGCTCCTCCGGCAGCAGCTGGTCAACCGGCTGCAGGTGAGTGCTCCCCACCTGGCCGACGAGTTCGTCGGCGCGCCGCCTCCGGCGACACCGACCTGGTTGCGGCGGCTCTCCGCCCCGGGGACGTCCGCCGCACTGACCCGCACCCTCGGCGGCCACGACCGGCTCGGCGGATGCGCGCTCAGTGACGACGGGCGGGTGCTGGTCGGCGGCGGACGCGACCGCCACCTGACCGTGTGGGACCGCCCCTCGGGCATCGTGCTGGCCGAGCTAGTCGGCCACGACACCGCGGTGCTGACCTTCGTCCTGACGCCGGACGGCAACCGGGTGATCTCGGCCGGGGCGGACGACACCCTGCGCACGTGGGACGCCATGAGCGGCACCGCGCTCTCCATGCGCCCGATCGAGACGGGGGAGACCACGGCCTGCGCGCTCAGCGGCGACGGGACGCTGGTGCTCACCGGACACAGGTCGGGTCAGCTGTGCACGTGGCCGGTCGACGGCGAAGGTTCCGGCAGGGTGCTGCCCGGGGCGGGCACCCCGGTCCGGACCTGTGCCGTCAGCCGGGACGGTGCGCTGGGCGTGGCCGGAAGGGCCGACGGCGCGGTGGACCTGGTTCGTCTCGACACCGGCGTCCGGACGTCGGTGGCCTCGCCGCACGACGGACCGGTCCGCGCCTGCCTGCTCACCGACGACGCCCGGCTGGTGGTCACCGCCGGCGAGGACGGCTACGTCCGGTGGCACGACGCCGCGGGGACCTTGCAGGCCGAGCACCGGGACGACCCGGGCGGGGTCTTCGCACTGGCGGCGTCCCCCCGCTGGGACGTCGTCGCCAGCGGGGGCTTCGACGGTGCGCTGCGGATACGGGACACCGGGAACGGCCGACTGCGGGCCGAGCCGGCTCCCGACGAGCTCAGCAGCATCAACGCCTGCGCGGTCGGCGACCGGCTGGCCGTTGCCGTGCACGTCGAGGGCGTGCTGAGCGTGTGGGACGTCGCAACCGGACGGCGGCTGGCCGTACTGCGGGGGCATGCCGGTGACACCACGGCCTGCCTGCTCGAGCCCGAGGGGCGCGGCGCGGTGACCGCGGGCGTGGACGGCGCGGTGCGGCTGTGGGACCTGGACGTTCTCGACGAGCCTGCCTATGACGGGCACCGCAGCCTGGTCACCGACAGTGCCTTCAGCCCCGACGGCGCCTGGGCCGTGACCACGAGCACCGACGGCACCGCTCGGGTCTGGCTACCGGAGGGCCGCATGCTGCGGACCCTCGACGACCACTTCCTGCCGGTGGAGGGCTGCGCGATCGCTCCCCGAGGGGAATACTTCGCCACCACCGGCGCCGACGCAGCGGTGCACCTCTACGCCGACCGCGGCGCGCAGCACGTGGGATCGATCGACGTCGGCGGGTCCGGCACCGGCTGCGTCTTCGGCTCTGATGGCAGCTGGCTGGCCGTCGCCACGGACGACGGCGCCGTCCACGTCCGATCGATCCCGGACCTGGAGGAGCGCACGGTGCTGACCGGTCACACCGGCGTCGTGACCGGCCTGGTTCCGCTCGCCGACCCGCACCGGCTCGTCACCGCCGGTCGGGACGGCAGTCTCCGCTCCTGGGACGTCGACACCGGCCGCTGCCAGCAGGTGCTGGCCGAAGGTCTGGCGGCCGTCGACGACTGCGCCTGGTCCCGGGAGGGGACGGCGGTCACCACCGGTGCGGACGGCGGGGTGCGCGTGTGGGACCTCGCCGGCGGCGCGCTCCGTCGGCATCTCGCCGCCGATCGGCGGTGGCTGCGCTGCGCCGTGTCCGCCGACGGTCAGCGAGTGGGGGCCACCGGCGTGGACGGGGAGGTCCGGCTCTGGAGCGGAGAGGACCTCGGGGACGGACGCCCGGTCGCTCACCACGACGGGCCGGTCCGCGCCTGCGCGCTGTCCGCCGACGGACGACTGCTGCTCACCGGTGGGGACGACGACGTCCTCCGCCTCGTGGACCTCGACCGGGGTAGCGAGCTCGCCGTGCTGCCCCTGGACGGCCGCCCGGTGGCCGTTGCGCTGCACCCTCGGGAGCCGCTCCTCCTGTGCGGTGACGACGGGGGCGCCGTCACGCTGGCCCGGCTAGACCGGTTCGGGCCGGCAGGTCCGACGGGGGAGGAGCGGAGAGCACCCGAGGGTCTCCCGCGGTGATGAGCCGACCGCTGCTCGTGAGGAGGCGTCGTTCACCTCTCGTGTCCCGACTGGGGACCCATCATGGCCAGGGCGTCGTGACGTCGATCGTGCGAGGTCGCGGTGGGCTGGAGTCGAGGTCTCGAGTAAGCAGGAGGAGTCGTGTCCGTCCAACCGTTGTGCTTCGTCCTGATGCCGTTCGGCTCGAAACCGGATCCCACCGGAGGCCCGGACATCGACTTTGACCGCGTCTACGAGACGGCGATCAAGCCCGGGATCACAGATGTCGGCATGACTCCGATCCGCGCCGACGAGGAGAAGCACGGCGGGATCATCCACAAGGCCATGTTCGAGCGACTGCTCGTCTGCGAGTACGCGGTCGCCGACCTGACCACGAGCAACCCGAACGTGCTGTACGAGCTCGGCGTCCGGCACGCCGCCCGGCCCCGCACGACGCTGACCGTGTACGCCACATCGAGCCCCCTGCCCTTCGACGTGCGGCTGCTCCGCACCCAGCCCTACCGGTTGGCCGAGAAGAACGAGTTCCCGGACGACTCCGCGACGGAGCTGCGCGACGCAGTGGCCCGCCACCTCACCGAGCTCCGGGAGCAGGCCAAGTACCCGAAGGTCCAGGACAGCCCGCTGTTCCAGCTGGTCACCGGATGGCAACCCGCGCCGTTGTCAGCGGCCACCACCGAGTCGTTCCAGAGCCAGGTCGAGGCCTACGAGGGCGTCAAGGAGAGGCTCCAGGGGATCCGGGTGGGTGCCCGGAGCAAGGAGCGGTGGCCCGCGCTCGCTGCGGAACTCGCCGAGGTGCGGGCGAGAGTGTCGGCGGAGGGAACGACCGACCCTGGCGTGCTCTCAGAACTCTTCCTCACCCACCGGTCCCTCGAGGACTGGTCGGGGATGATCGGGGTGTACGAGGCCATGCCCGACGACGTGCGCGGCCAGGTTCGCATCCGGCAGCAGGCAGCCTTCGCCTACAACCGGCGCGCGGAGAGGACCGGCTCGCCGGCCGATCGCGACGAGTCCCTCGTGATCCTCCGACGGCTGGAGGACGAGCAGGGCCCCGACTCCGAGACATCGGGCCTGCTCGGTCGGGTCTACAAGAGCCAGTGGGAGGAAGCCAGCAAGGCCCGCGACGAGACCACGGCCCGCAGGTTCCTCCTGCAGGCCGTGGACGCCTACGTGCGCGGCTTCGAGGCGGACTGGCGCGACGTCTACCCCGGGATCAACGCCCTGACACTGCTCGACATCCAGGGAGGACAGAGCGCCCTGGCGACCAAGAACCGCCTCCTGCCCGTCGTCCGGTACGCCGTTGAACAGCGGTTGCGGGGGACGCCGGACTACTGGGACCGCGCCACGGTGCTTGAGTTGGCCGTCCTGGCTGACGACCGCGAGGCGGCCTTCGACGCGCTGGACGCCCTCCTGGTGGTGGAAACCGAAAGTTGGCAGCCCACGTCCACGGCCGGCAACCTGCGGATGATCCGCGACGCCCGGGTAGGCCGCGGACAGCACAGCGACTGGCTGGAGCGGATCATCGAGACCCTCGATCCCGCGCCCGCAGCGGGGGCCGCAAGCGCAGATGGCGGGGCGGTCGACGCAGCTCTCCCGTAGCAACGGTCTCGGTGCCGCCGGATCCGCCCGGCACCGAGACCGTGCTCCGCTTCGGACGGGTCGCCGGCGCGGCCAGTCACGAATGTGACAGGAGCGGGTGCCCACGAAGCATGAGCGCGCCTCGTGACGTGGCCATGAGGCTTCGTCGGTGATATCGACGGGCGGTGCCCGTCCGCAGAGGAGCGACCGGCGTGGCCCTGATCGCGTCATGGTCATCCCACTGCTGACCGACACGGTGAGGACTACATCCACCACTCAGCGGGACGTCATTTAAGGACGTGGCGCAGCCGGCCCTGATCACATCATGGTCCAACCCGCAGAACCTCCGCACGACCGCGAGCTATATTACTAGCCGGGACGTCACCGTCCATCGTCCGGGTCAGGTGACGGCGCCGCTGATTTGCTCGGCGCTAACCCACCCGAGGCATCTCCGGACGCCGCCGTCTCATCAACGGCGAAGGCGCGATGGCGAAGAACTGTTGTTGGTTGGTCACGTCGTCGTTGCTTGAACGACCCGTGCGCCGATCCGGACCGACAGTGTGAGCAGGGCCAAGGCGGTCACGCCGGTCAAACCGCCACGTACCCAGTCGGCATCAGGGAGGACCCTGGCGAGCACGAGGAGGCAGATTGCGATGCCGAGAATCAGAATAGTAGAGAGTGCGACGGAATACCATCGGACAATGTTCCTAGTCCAGAAGACGACGTCAGCATCGTTTCGGGTCCGTGGTTCATCGAGGTAATCGCGGTCCCAAACGATGGTCAGCAACAGCACTGGGAGAACCTGAGCGAGGGTTGTGTAGAAGTCTAACTCGGCCATGTCGCCATAATCTCACGCGGCGGCAGGGTTCGGTGCGTACCTTTACAGGGTGTGAAGCAGCGCTAACGGAGCCAACATGTCGAAGCGCACAGATTCAGATGCGGGGACAAGTGGGCGCTGTCCCGAGCAGCGGGGAACCATGCCCAAGTAGCGACCTGGACGTGTACCTTCACATTCACGGCTCCCGGACCGCCCCCACCCGATGACCAGCAGCTCAACCTGCGCCGCTGCCTCGTTTCATATCCACTGCGGAACATCACTCGACCATATGACCGCCTTCGACCCTATGACCGCTCTCGAGGGAATACGTCCGACTCATGTTGGCCTCCCTGGCTCGAGGCTCCCTCAGTACTCGTTCACGAGATGCCCATGATCCACGACTGCGAAGACCGTCGAGGCGGCCTCGTTCGGCTCCACATTGAGGCGATAGATCCCCTCTGCCAGTAGAGGCAGAGCGACCTGGGTGCTGCCGTGAGCAGCCAGGTCGACGGCCAGCTTATGAACGACCCGTCTCTCACTCAACAGCTTCAGCACATAACGCCCTCTCGCCTCGACCTCCACGTTAGCGTGAATGGTCTCTGAGGTTGTGTACACGTCCCGCACTTCGATGTGCACGGTCGGCTCCACCGCCCTGCGATAGCGGCCCAAAGTTCTGAGGTCGTCGCTTTCTAGCAATGCTTGCGTGTACTCCAGTACCCGCCCGTCTCTTGGGAGGTCGCCGTGCGAGGTGTTGACATAGTAGGGCCGATCAGTGTACGGATCCATTCTGGGTGACACGGCGGCGAAGCGGCTTACCACGCCGTCACCACCATGATCGGAACCGTCCAGTTGATACAGCCTCTCAAGGTTGCCGGAGTGGAGTCGAACACCTTGTGCGGTACGTTGGCCGATCCCAACCACGGGTCGGACAAGCATCGGGGTCTCGGCCACGGTTGCGTCGGAATATGTATTGAACTCGTTAAGGAACCGCGCGCCGTCGAGCACACGACGAGGATCGATACCGGGCAGGATCACCTCGTCGACCTTGCGCAATTGCTGGTTCTCGCCCTCGTCAATGCAGGCATAGGCCGGCAGAATCTGATACAGCGACGTCATGGATCGGTACGGTGTCGTGAGATCGAAGTTCAGCGTGCCGGCAATGCTTAGGCGCGCGCCGTTAACGAGCCGGTCGAGAGCGTGCACCGAGCCCCCGAACGGCGTCCCGATTGGCACGAAGAGCCGCGTGTCCTCCCATCCGTTTAGACGTTCTAGAAACTCTGCGGCGACCAGACCGCCCTCGGCATGTGCAAGAACGACCAGTCGCGAGTCCGAATCCCCTCGGAGTTAACCCGGATCTTTTCACGAGCTTGATCATCTGGCTGGTCGTCGGGGTTCTGGACCCGCGTGGGCGTGAGGATCGCATCTGGGTGTGACGGGTCGGCCGAGGTCGCTCGGGTGGGCGCCGGTTCCACGGTCCGGTTAGATCTGCGGTCGTCGGGACGGTGGGCCGGGGGTCAGCCGGGCGCCGGGGCCGCGGCCGGGCCGCTGAGCCGGGCGAGCGGCGTCGAGGGCCTGTAGCGCAAGTGCGGTGAACGGTGCGGTGGCGGCCAGGTGCAGCCGCCGGCGGCCGGTGCGCGCGTGGCGGGCGGGGATCGAAAGCAGCCGCAGGCGCAGCCGCTTGAGTTCCCAGCGGCGGGCTTCCTCATGGCCGGGGTGCCCGGTCAGGGCGAGGGTCTGCATCCAGGCGGTCAGGTCGGCGGCGAGCGCGACGAGGGCGCACCAGATCTCGTTCGGCGCGAAGTCGTGCAGCGGCAGGTTGGTCAGGCCGGTGTCTTTCGCGCAGCAGATGCGGTCCTCGGCGCGGGCGCAGCGGCGGTGCCGCAGCTCGAGGTCGGCCAACTGGCCGCGGCGAGTGTTGGTCACGAAGGCGGTGATCCGCATGCCGTCGAGGTCGGTGATCCGCAGCTGGGCACCGGGGTGCGGGCGTTACTTACGCACGATCAGCCGCATCCCCGCCGGCCAACTCGTGAGGTCGAACAGCCCGGTCACCTCGGCGACAAACGCGCCGGGACGGGGCTGGCGGTCGGCGTCGTAGGCCGGTGTCCAGGCGTCGTCGGGGATGCTCGCCAGCGTCTGCTGGATCGAGGCCAGGTCGCCGGGCAGGGAGAAGCCGACCGAGTAGGACAGGCGCCGCCGGGTCAGCCAGGCTAGCCACTCGTGGGTGCCGCCGGCACCGTCGATGCGGACGAGCACCCTCTTGCCGGGTCGATGCCCGCCAGGCAGCTGCGCCAGCGCGGCGGCGATGACCTGCTTGTGGTCGGCCACGGTGTTCGACCCGGCGTTCCCGGCCCGCAGTAGGAACGTCAGCGGTTCGCCGGTGCCCTCGGCGCCGTGATCGACGAACGCCCACAACGGATGGAAGCCGAACCCGCGCTCGAACGTCGGTGCTGCGCACTCCTTCTCCGAGTGCGCCGTGACCAGGGTGGCGTCCACGTCGATGACCAGCGGCGCCGCGGCGTCCGCGCCGTGGTCGGGGGCATGCTCACCGACCAGCGCCCATGCCTGCTTGCGAGCCGCGGCCCGGGCGGCGGCGAGCGCCGCGAGCGCGGCCAAGGCGTCCGCGGCCAGGGTGTCGATGCACCGGGACACCGTCGGGTCCGAGGCCACCGGCCCGAACACCTGCGGATGCGCCCGCAGCCCGGCGATGTCGGCCAGACAATCCCCGCCGATGGCCAGCAAGAGGCCAGGTCCAGCACGATCTTGCCCGGATCGTGCCGGGCGAACGGCGGCCGCCACCGGGCCAGCGCCGCGCTCAACGCGGTATCCAGCCCGACCGCCGTCGCGGTCCGGTTCAGCAGCACCCCGCCGGCCCCGGAGACGACCTGGCGGTCGGACCCGTCGACCACCAAGTGCGGGTAGAGCCCGCTACGCTTCTTCACCAGAAAGGTGCCTCCTGGCCCGCGCGGATATTGCCTTCAGCAAGCAACATCCCTGCAGGCCAGAGGCACCTTTCGTGCTCCCGCATTAGCCCTCAGATCGGGCGCGATGAAAGCCCCGGGCTAACGACCTCGTGCATGGTTAGCGGGACGGGATGCTCGGGACGGAACGGAGCAGAGTTGTGGTGTCAAGGACGCTGGCCCGTGCCGCCGCTGTCGACGATCGCCGAGTGAGCCGGCTGTCCCCGCAGGTCTCGCTGAGCTGGTTGTCGAACTGGAGCCGCGCTGGCAGGCCCGCCAGGATGCACGGCTGGCCGATCGGCCGCGGCGGCGGACGGTCGGAGCTGGCGCCCGGCGCCGGTTGGTGTTCATCAACCGGCTGCTGGCCACCCTGGTGCACCTGCGTCATCCATCACGTGCTGGCCTGCTTGTTTGGGGTCTCCCGCTCGACGATCACCCGTGCCATCGGGGAGGTGCGCCCGCTGCTGGCCGAGCGCGGCTGCACCGTCGAGGCGGGCTCCGGCTGCGCACCCTGGCCGACGTGGTGGCCCATCTAGGCCAGCAAGCAGGTGGGCCTGCTCGATGCCACCGATCTGAGTGCGCCGCCCGGCGGTCCACCGGGCGGGGCGGCAGCGGTTCGTTCCGGCAAGGCCCGTGCCAACACCGTCAAGGCGCTGGTGATCACCGACGCGAACGGTGACCTAGGCCCTGTTTGGGAAGTCGCTCGGGGGCCGGGGGCGGCGTGTCGGTGCCGGAGAAAAGGCGAGGTCTCCGGTAGAGGGATCAACGACCAAGAAGACCCTCACCACGGAGACCTCGTGGACGGCACCCTACCCGCCGGTGCCCGCCATGACCTGACCGACGAGCAGTGGGCGATCCTCGCCGTGCTGCTGGAGTCGCTGCTCCCGGTCGGCAGGAAGCCCGGCAGACCCCGGAAATGGACCCTGCGCCAGCTCGTCGACGGCATCCGCTTCCGCACCCGGACCGGCTGTCCCTGGCGGGACGTGCCCGAGCGCTACGGCACCTGGCAGAGCATCTACGGCCTGTTCCGCGCCTGGCAGCTGGCCGGCCGATGGCCCGCGATCCTCACCGGACTACGGGCGCTGGGCGAGGAGGCCGGAGGAATCGAGTGGGTGGTGTCGGTGGACTCCACGGTCAACCGGGCGCATCAGCACGCCGCCGGCGCCCGCCGCCATCCCGAAGCCCAGCGCACTCCGCCGGCCGGGGAGCCGCCCGATCACACGCTGGGCCGCTCCCGCGGTGGCTTGTCGACGAAGGTGCACCTGGCCGTCGAGGCCGGCCGCAAGACGCTGGCCACCGCGCTCACCCCCGGGCAGGCGGCCGACAGCCCGCAGTTCACCACCGTGCTCGAGCGGATCCGGGTGCCACACCGCACCGGTCCGGGTCGCCCGCGCACCCGACCGGATCGGGTGCTGGCCGACAAGGCCTACTCCAGCCGGGCCAACCGCGCCTATCTGCGCCGCCGCGGCATCCTGGCGACCATCCCGGTCAAGGCCGACCAGCAGGCCAACCGGCGCAAGAAGGGCTCCGTCGGCGGTCGACCGCCGACGTTCGACCCGGCCCGCTACCGGCAGCGGCATGCCGTCGAATGCGGCATCAACCTGCACAAACAGCACCGCGGCTTCGCCAACCGCTACGACAAGCTCGCCGTCCGCTACGAGGCCACCGTCCAGATCAGCGACATCGACATCTGGCTGCGCGACCTTTCAAACAGGGCCTAGACCGACACCACGACCCGGGACGTCACCACCGTCGGCCGACCGTTCGCGATGACCGACTGGTGCCCTCGCCGATGCGGTGAGCATCCGTTGACGTCGTCGTGACGCGCCGGTGATGCGCTGGACCGGATGATCCCCGTGCATATGTGCGAGGAGCTCGAACGCGACGATGGGAGGGTCGGCTAAATGTCCTCGCGATGGCGGGCTACTCTGGCGGCCTAGCCAGGAGCACGCCCGTCGTTGAACGGCTCCGCAGGAGAACCGGGACGGATTGCGCAACCGCACTCACCGTGCCGTCGGGCCCTGCCCTGCACGTGACGACAGGGCAACCGCACGCATGGAGGGCTGACGGACCACATCGCACGGTGAGGACCCGGGCATCCGCTTCGAGGCCTGCGGAGCAGAAAGTCTCGCCCGGCGGGATACAGGCCATCGTCATCGCTCCCGACTCAGAGAGGTAGAGACCATGACACCGATGCGGGCGCGAGTGGGGACCTTCGGATCACACCTTCAGCATTTCGCCCGGTCCGTGGACATCGTGGACAAGAACACCTTCGACACCAGCCGGGGACTAGTCTACGAGTACCTGCAAGAGCAGTTCCACGCCAAGTACATGGAGCTGTCAATCCAGCACACGGTCGACGGGGCGGCGGGTCTCCGCACCCTGTGGAGCAGCAGCGAGAATCAGGAGTTGTCCACTACGATCAGGAACGCCGACGGCGCGTACTCCACTCAGTCGGCGTTGTGCTTCGGTGAGAAAAAGAAGCTTTGGATTGTGGACGCCGACAAGGGTCCACTGCGAACCACGAGCAGTTGTCACGACCTGTGGTCCGGGGTGACCGATCTCCCCGCTTACCGCCCCCCCGTCGACAACGCCTCGATGTTCACCTCGGTGCTTATCCCGATCTGTCGCCCCAACAACCGAATTCTTGGAGTGCTGAATGTCGAGTCCGCGAGGTACTATGAATTCGACGACTTCGATCCCGACGAGATGTTCGCTCTCGCTGATGCGCTAGGTGTGCTGTACGACCTCTTCGAGATTCACAAGTTGCAGGCGCAAGGCACTCGTGATGCGATGGACCAACTCCGCAAGATTAGGAGCTCGGCCAGTTCTCCACGATCCATCACGCCTCAGGTTTTCATCTCCTTCTCCGACCGGGCTGACGACAGAGTCGTGGGGATCCTCCTTGATGTGCTGCAGGGTCTCGAGAGCCACCCTAGAATCGTGACCTGGCAGGAGATCGACGCGAGCGGCCAGATCGGCCAGCAAATCGACGACGCGATCAATGCGTCGCATGTAGGGGTCTGCTACCTCTCGGAACCCAACGGCCAGGGTGGATTTGAGGACAACGACAATGTCTTGATCGAGGTTGGCATGTTCCGCGAGAGAGACGTCACGCAGAAACAAGCGACGTGCCTGCTCGTCCGCGAGAAGGCGTCACCGCAATGTCCCTTTAACGTCGCCAGCGACCGAATCCTGTACGTCCCGCGCACCGGCAACGGAGTCAACGAACCGATGCTCCGCGCGGAGCTCGAGTCCAGGTTGAAGTGGCTTATGCTGAGCGCTGGCTAGTGCCGCGTTCGTCGATCTTGCGTCACCGGGGTTGCAGCATCGAGACGCCTAGATGAGTGAGTCCGTTTGGTCGGGGACATGCAGGCGTCTGGCCACAGCGGGCGGAGGGTGCCAAGACCGAGGTGTAAGCAACGAACTCGACATCCTCCTGCCGCGCTCCACGTAGACCTGGAAGACCGGGTGCTGCCCTTGCTGGGTTCCTCGCGGGCACGTCGGCGAGGCCGGCAGCCGGTGTTGACCGACGCCGAGCTGGGTGTCTAGCGGTGGCTCAGTAATTGCTCGGAGTAGCCAGCGAGCGGCACTGGATCCGCTACGCCCGAACCAACCCCCAGTGGGGTGTTCCCGCACTTGCCCGGCCAGTCCGACTATGGCAGGACCCCGGTGGTCTGGTTGGCGCGACGGGACGCGGCCGCGAGACGTCCGGCGCTCCTCGAGCGGCTTCCCCTTTCTGGTGGCGTCCGGACTGCCCTGCGAGCAGCGCGACGGCTTTGCCGCCGATGTCAGCGCCAACAAGTCACCTGCGACGGCCACGAACCGATACGGTGGACCGGTCCGCTGGTGGCGTCCTTCGAGGACCCTCGTTGGCGGAGCAGGTTGATACCTGACGGGTCGCCTACGTCAGTCACCCGTCGCCCCGGGAGGGTGTCATGGGGATCGCCAAGCAGTACAACAAGCGGCTGCACAGTGAGATCGGTGCCTACGCTGCCTGGCTACCGATGGCTAACCAGTTCGAACTCGGTGATTTCGGGCTGATCAGCCAAGGGTTCTTCCAGCGGCTTGGGAACATCCGGGAGTTCGGGGTGCAGGTCACCGGGCGCGAGGGCAAACCGGTCGAGCTCGACTACCGATCCGACGGCACGCGGGTCGTCTCCGTTGCCGGCGGCGTAGAGGTGGACATGTTGCCCGCTGCGCCCATAGCTGCCCGGCTCAGGATCGAGTTCCGCGACCGCGAGGCGTATTACCTCAAGGCATCGAGAAGCACTGTCGAGGAGATCCCGAACCTGCACGAGGTCGCGGCCAAGCTGGCCAATGCGCCCGGCTGGCGGAAGAAGTACCGCGTGGTCTGGACGACGATCACGGGCCACGACTGCATCATCGCCACATCGACGGCGTCGAGCGCCAGCCTGGTGCTGGGTGGTCAAGCTGATGCGCTCTTGCAGGTCGGCGTGGGGGCAATCGGCGCGGATGTGCAGGTCGTCTCCGAGGAAGACGTCGGTATCAGGGTGGTCGGCCAGACCGGGGTCGTCGGCCTCAAGCTCTTCAAGCTCAAGGTATGGAGCAGTGACGCCAAGTTCCTCCCCGCCGAGGACCAGCCGGAGGGGCAGTTGCTGGACAAGGACCCGGCGCCGGATGATGACGTGTGATGACCGACTGGACGTCCCAGTTGGTCGACATCATCCGGCCCGGCGCGGACATCGGGTCCCTGCGCACCGGTGAGGACTACCTCATCGCCCGTGGCGGGGACAAGCTCCGCGCCTACCGCATGCCGCTGACCGATGAGAACGTCCTCGACTGCCTGGAGAACCTGCGAGCCGCGATCCTCGGCACCGGCAGTGAGGACGAGCGCGCCACCAAAATCGTGGTGGAGACCGTGACCGAGATCCTGAGCCAGGAGCCGCCGGCAGCTCCGCTTCAGATCGATCTCGTCACGTCCCACCGCGAGATCGCGGCGTTGCCGTTCGAGGCTGCGTTGGCATCCGATGGCAAGCAACTCCTCGTCGGACGCACGCCGCCGGTCGTGCTCACCAGACGCATCCGCGGGCGGTTCCGCGAGCGGACCCCGGTGTGGCCAGCAACCCCGCGGGTCCTGCTGATCGGGAGTTCACCGGAACAACCGATTCCGCTGGAGGAGCACCTCACGGCGTTGATGACCGCGCTGCGTCCCTGGGTCGAGCCCCTGGAAGGCGTACCTGAGGCGATCCCGCACGCGGAGAAGATATTGACCACGCTCGAGGGCGCATCGCTCCGCAGGGTCGCTGAGGCGTGCCGCGTCACGGAGACGCCGTTCACCCATGTGCACGTCCTCGCGCACGGATGTCGGATTCGGTCAGGCAAGCGCGAGCAGTTCGGTCTGCAACTGTTTTCGGACGATGGCCGGAGTGCCGTGGGGGTTTCGGGCTCTCAGCTGGCCGACGCGCTGGCCGCCGGTGGAGTACTGCCGACGGTCGTGACGCTGACCGCCTGCGACTCGGCGAACGTCGGCAGCACCACAGTCGATGGGGCAAGCATCGCGCACAGCATCCACCAGGCCGGCGTACCGATCGTCGTGGCGGCCCAGTACCCGATGTCCCATGCCGGCTCGGCGCTGACCGTGGGAACGTTCTACGCCGAGCTTCTGAACGGCACCGATGTCCGGGACGCCCTCGTCCTTACTCGGGAGGCGCTGTACGGCCGAGGCGCGGGTCGCGACTGGATGAGTTTGGTGGCCTACGCTCAGCTGCCGGAGGGCTACCAGGATCGCCTGCTCGACGTGCGGCTCAAGGCCGACCTGGCATCGATGGAAACCGCCGGCCTGTGGGCGGAGCACCTCGTGCGGCACGACGCGACGAGGGAGAAGTACGACTATGTCATCGACCAGCTCAGCGCCCGGATCGAGAGTCTCTCCCGATGGGAGGCGGAGGCGGAGCGCGTGTCCCGCCGCGACATGCTCGAGGAGAGCCGTGGGCTGCTCGGCAGCGCGAACAAGCGGCTTGCCGAGCTGCACTTCCGTCGTGGCGCGCTCGAGGCCTCCCGCGGCGCGCTCATGTCGGCCGCCGAGTGCTATGCCCGCGCCTACGACCGGGACCCGTCCTCGTACTGGACGGGAGTGCAGGAGTTGTCGCTGGAGGCCGTCACCCACGGTCTCCTCCAGGAACCGTGGCGCTGGCACGCCGCGATGCACGCCGCAAGAGCGGACCGGAAGGCCTGGAACCTCGGCTCGCAGGCAGAGCTGCACCTCCTCGGTCCCTACGCCGGCCAGCCGCGGGACCTGGACGCAGCATCCGCGGCCCTCGACGAGCTGACGCAACTCGCTGCCGACGATCCCTATCCGGTCACGGCGACGGCTCGGCAGCTGGCCCGCTATGTGACTTGGTGGAGAAACGACAACGGCTTCTTCCCCGGCACCGCTGATCTCGGCGCTGACGTCGAGGAGATCCTGAGCCGTTGGAACCGGTACACCTCGTCCTGACCGCCAACGGGATGCACTGCTCGCTCGTGCCTTAGCTAGCGCCTCGGAGGCGGCTCGCGCATGCGTCCAGCGAGCGGTCTGGTCCGCGTTTGGGGCGTTCGCCTGGAGAATGGCCGCGAGGCCCAGCGCGATCGCCGCGGTGATCGCTGCGCCGGTCGCGACGCCCCGGGCCATTCACGTCTGCGCCGCCAGGGCACTGACGAGTGCGCTTGCCACAAGCAGCACGAGGTTTCACAGTCGCCGCGCCGCGGGTCGGTTGCTGCCTTCACCTCTGGGGCTGGTGTCGGGGTCCTCGGCGGGATAATAGGCCTCGGCGGGGCCGAGTTCCGCCTTCCGTTGCTGATCGGTCTGTTCGGCTTCGTCGCGCTCCAGGCAGTCATCTTGAACAAGGCGATGAGCCTGATCGTGGTCGCGACGGCGCTGCCGGCTCGCCTCCTCGGGGTGCCCTACAGCGACGTCGCTCCGCACTGGACGGTGGCGGCCAACCTGCTCGCCGGCAGTCTGATCGGTGCCTGGATGGGAGCCAGCTGGGCGACCAAGATGGCCTCGCGCACGCTCTACCGCGTCCTTGCTGCGCTGCTGGTACTCATCGCAGCAGCACTGCTTGCCACCCATCTCGGCTCGTTCGACCCGTTGGACCTCGCGTCAGCTGTGCGCATCCCGGTCGGGGTGGCTGCAGGCTTTGCGATCGGCGTCGTCGCGGCGCTCATGGGCGTCGCCGGCGGCGAACTGCTGATCCCGACGATCGTTCTGTTGTTCGGCATCGACATAAGATCGCGGGCAGCCTGTCGCCGGCGATCTCACTGCCGACGATGATGGTTGCTTTCGCCCGCTACTGCCGATCGCAGAGCTTCTCGGTCCTGCAGCAGAACACCGGCTTGGTCGTCGCCATGACCGCAGGCTCGATCGCGGGGACAGTGCTCGGTGGCTTCCTGCTCGGCGTCGTCGCCGACGCCGTGTTCATCCCACTGCTGGGACTGCTGCTGGTCCTCTCGGCGATCAAGGTCTGGAGCCACCGGTCGGACCCGCTGCGACCCGTAGATAACGTCCTTTACCTACGGGTGCGCATCGTGTTTTCGGCGTTGTCCGCTCGGTCGTTCGAGGTGAGGTGTGACGATGCCGCCGTGGTTGATCCCTTCACCTTCGGTCCGGCGGTCACCAACATGTCCGTGGGGATCTGGGCGCTCCTCTACAACATCAAGCGGAACCGTCGCATCGACGCCCCCGCTGAGCCGACAAACGATCAAGGCCTGATCGAGACCCATGTGGCCTTCCAGCAGGCAGCCGTCTCGGTGCTGCACCGGCTCAGCTACCTGTCGGCGACGGGCCTCCCGCCGTCGTGGTCAGGGATCTTGTGGACCTGGCCGGCGTCGTATCGAGCCGCGCGCGACTTCCCGGCGGCTATCGAGTCCTTGGAGCTGACGTTCTCCGCCGCCGCGATGACAGGCCCAGCGGAGCTGCTCGATCCGTCCGCCGCTGTCTTTGAGGCGATCGGGAGGAGCTGTGCCAGCTTCACCACCCGACGAGCAGGCCGGGAGGCCTTCGGATCGGCCTTGGAGAAGGCCTACAAAGAGCTTGGCACCTATACCGCAGCGTTGCGCGAGCGAATCTCGTCGCAGGCAGGCGCCGCACAAGCGTGAAGTTGGTCAGAACCGAGCGGGTGGAACGTTCCGGCACCCTCCCACTGCCGTGCCTCCTTGCGATAACGACCCCTTATTGGCAGTGAGTCTTGCAGGAGGGTGTGACAGCGCCGCGCCACTGCCAGCACTGATCGACGACACCTTCAAGCGCGTGGTAGGTCTAGGAGGTGACCGACAAGCACTACCAGGTGTTCGTAAGCTCGACTTACAAGGACCTCATCGAGGAACGCCAGCACGTGAGCGAGCAGCTACTGCGGTCGCGCTGCATCCCGTCTGGGATGGAACTCTTCACCGCGAGCGGCCGACCGCCGTGGGCTGTGATCGAGTCGGCGCTCGACACGACCGATTACATGATCCTGATCCTCGCTGGCCGCTACGGCAGCGTGGACAGTGAGGGCATCAGCTTCACCGAGCGCGAGTATGACTACGCGATCAGCTTGAAGATCCCCGTGGTCGCCTTCCTCCACGAGGACCCCGACGGACTGCCCAGCAAGCACGTCGACACCGGCGAGCAAGCTGAGAGGTTGACGGCGTTCCGCAAAAAGGTGAGCGACAGCGAGCGCCACACGGTTGAGTTCTGGCGAGACGCCAACGACCTCGCTCGGCAGGTCAGCAACGCAATGAACGAGGCCATGAGGTCCGAGCCTCGGCCCGGCTGGATCCGTGTTGGCATGGGTAACCGTGCCGTAGTCGAGCAGGCCAAGCCTTCGTCCCTCGAAGTCAGCGACGTCACGGCAAGACTGGTGGCGTTCAAGGGCAGCGAGCATCGACTCGAAATCCTGTCCGCCAGCGGAGAAGCGCGTGAGCTGCGGTGGGTTCTCCCGCAAGACAAAGGCGAATGGCACATACCTCCCACGAAGGCAGCGCTCGATGGTGAGTCGGTGCAATACCCCCTGAGCCGGCTTCGCCGTGGCCAGACGCTCCGTGTGCCCGCTGTGGCTCGGGGACGCGTGCGGCCCCTCCACATCGAGTTTCACTGGGAGACGGGCATCGGCAGCAACGCGAAGGAGCACCGCTTGGAGGCGTACCTCGAGGCCGGCTAGGAGCCTGCTGAAAAAGGGGCTCGTCGGGCGCCGGATTCGGCGTGACGATGGGGGTCGTGCAGGGCACTTCCCCGGCCCAGCATGGGGTGATGGACGCCGAGTCGCCGCTGGGTGATCTGTTGCCCTCGGGCAGCGTGTACGCGTTCTTGGCCGAGCACCGTCGGGAGCTCTTCCCGGATGCGATGTTCGCCGACCTGTTTCCCTCGCCGCTGGGCCGCCCGAGCGTGCCGGCCGATGTGGTCGCGGCGGTGCTGGTGTTGCAGGCGCTGCAGGGCCTCTCGGATCGGGAGGCGGTCGAGGCGCTGACGTTCGACCTGCGGTGGAAGGCAGCGGCCGGTTGGCCGCTCGCCGCGGCCGGGTTCCATCCCACGGTGCTGACCTACTGGCGGCGCCGGCTGGCGCGTTCGGCGCGGCCGGATCGGATCTTCGACGCCGTCCGCGAGGTGGTCGCGGCCACCGGCGTCCTGACGGGCAAGACTCGCCGGGCGCTGGACTCGACGATCCTGGAGGACGCGGTGGCCACCCAGGACACCGTGACGCAGCTGATCGCGGCGATCCGCCGGGTGCGCCGGGAGGTGCCCGGTGCCGCCGAGGTCGTTGCCGCGCAGTGCACCGGGCACGACTACGACGACCCGGGCAAGCCCGCGATCACCTGGAACGATGCTCAGGCCCGCGGCGAGCTCGTGGACGCACTCGTCGGTGACGCGCACCGGCTGCTGGGCCATCTGCCCGAGCAGGAGTTGGGGCCGCGGGCGGCCGAGGCGGTCGCGCTGCTGGCCTTGATCGCCGGCCAGGACGTCGAACCGGTCGAGGGCGGCGATGGCACCGATGGTCGCTGGCAGATCGCCCGGAAGGTCACCGCAGACCGGGTCATCTCCACCGTCGATCCCGACGCCCGGCACGCGCACAAGACCGTGCACCGGCGCACCGACGGGTTCAAGGCCCACCTGATCGCCGAACCGGACACCGGGCTGATCACCGGCTGCACGCTGACGAAGGCCAGTGGCCCCGACACCGGCGATGCCGCCGTCGGCCTCACGCTGCTGACCGCCGATGCCAGCATCGGCGGACCGGTGCAGGTGCTGGCCGACTCCGCCTACGGCACCGGGGTGATGCTCGCCGCCCTGGCCACCGCCGGCCACACCGCGCTGATCAAGCCCTGGCCGACCCGGGCGCTGATCCCGGCGGGATTCAGCACCGCCGACTTCGTCGTCGATGAGGCCACCGGGACGCTGACCTGCCCCGCCGGGCACACCGTCGCCTTGACCCGAATCACACAGGTCGCCCGATTCGGCCATCACTGCACCGGCTGCGCCCTGCGGGCCCGCTGCACCACCAGCCCGCACGGGCGCACCGTGCTGATCGGCGAGCATGACGCGCTGCAGCGGGAGCACCGCGCCCGCGCTTCGACCGCGGACTTCCAGGCCGCCTACCGCCGGCACCGGCCGATGGTCGAACGCAGCATCGCCGGGGTCACCCGGGGCGCCCGCCGAGTGCCCTACCGGGGAGTGACCAAGAACGACACCTGGCTGCACCTGCGAGTCGCCGCGATCAACCTCCGCCGCCTGCTGACCCTCGGACTCACCGGCACCGATCGAGGTTGGGCGCTGGCCCCTTGACCAGCACACCCCACCGGGCCACCGTGGGCGCGGGCAGGGCGACCTCTTCGTCGCACCTCCGGGTGCTGACCTCACTGAGCAGCTATGACTGCCGCGAGGCGCCCTGCCCCTTATTCAGCAGGCTCCTAGGCCCTGTTTGAAAGGTCGCGCAGCCAGATGTCGATGTCGCTGATCTGGACGGTGGCCTCGTAGCGGACGGCGAGCTTGTCGTAGCGGGTGGCGAAGCCGCGGTGCTGTTTGTGCAGGTTGATGCCGCATTCGACGGCATGCCGCTGCCGGTAGCGGGCCGGGTCGAACGTCGGCGGTCGACCGCCGACGGAGCCCTTCTTGCGCCGGTTGGCCTGCTGGTCGGCCTTGACCGGGATGGTCGCCGGGATGCCGCGGCGGCGCAGATAGGCGCGGTTGGCCCGGCTGGAGTAGGCCTTGTCGGCCAGCACCCGATCCGGTCGGGTGCGCGGGCGACCCGGACCGGTGCGGTGTGGCACCCGGATCCGCTCGAGCACGGTGGTGAACTGCGGGCTGTCGGCCGCCTGCCCGGGGGTGAGCGCGGTGGCCAGCGTCTTGCGGCCGGCCTCGACGGCCAGGTGCACCTTCGTCGACAAGCCACCGCGGGAGCGGCCCAGCGTGTGATCGGGCGGCTCCCCGGCCGGCGGAGTGCGTTGGGCTTCGGGATGGCGGCGGGCGCCGGCGGCGTGCTGATGCGCCCGGTTGACCGTGGAGTCCACCGACACCACCCACTCGATTCCTCCGGCCTCCTCGCCCAGCGCCCGTAGTCCGGTGAGGATCGCGGGCCATCGGCCGGCCAGCTGCCAGGCGCGGAACAGGCCGTAGATGCTCTGCCAGGTGCCGTAGCGCTCGGGCACGTCCCGCCAGGGACAGCCGGTCCGGGTGCGGAAGCGGATGCCGTCGACGAGCTGGCGCAGGGTCCATTTCCGGGGTCTGCCGGGCTTCCTGCCGACCGGGAGCAGCGACTCCAGCAGCGCGGCGAGGATCGCCCACTGCTCGTCGGTCAGGTCATGGCGGGCACCGGCGGGTAGGGTGCCGTCCACGAGGTCTCCGTGGTGAGGGTCTTCTTGGTCGTTGATCCCTCTACCGGAGACCTCGCCTTTTCTCCGGCACCGACACGCCGCCCCCGGCCCCCGAGCGACTTCCCAAACAGGGCCTAGGGCGTGTCTGACGGATCTTGGCGGCGTTAGTCGGCAGGCTCCGGGCGATGCGACAGCATCGATGCGTGGTGTCCGATGAGGCGTGGGCGTGGATGGAGCCGTTGCTGCCGTCCTCGGCCGGTCGACGGGGTGGGCGGTGGCGTGATCACCGGCAGGTGATCGAGGCGATCGCCTGGAAGTACCGGACCGGCTCGCCGTGGCGCGAGCTGCCCGAGTCCTTCGGTCCGTGGCAGACCGCCTACGAGCGGTTGACCCGCTGGAGCGATGGCGGCATGTGGGCGAAGCTGCTGGCCCGGGCCCAAGCTGATGCCGATGCTGCCGGGAGTTGGACTGGCTGGTCGCGGCGGATTCCACGTTGGTGCGGGTGCATCAGCACGGGGCCAGCGCCCGGCGGATCGGGGGCAACGCCTCCACCGTGCGCGGCGAGGCCGATGACGATCAGGAGGGCGGCCGGCGCCCCGGACGCGGCTGATTCACTCGCTGAACACCGGGTCGCCGAGCCGGCCGATCACGCGATCGGCCGTTCCCGCGGTGGGTTGACCACCAAGGTGCACGCGCTCACCGACGGCCGGGGACGGGTGCTGGTGGTGCTGCTGACCGCCGGCAACGTCAACGACACCACCATGTTCGCCCCGCTGCTCACGGCGCTGCGAGTGGCTCGCTCGGGGTCCGGTCGACCGCGTGTCCCGCGTCAAGCAGCTGGCAGATCTTCGGTCTCGGGAAAGTTGGGGATCACCGGGTCGGCCAGTCCCAGGTGAACGTCGAGCGGGCGGTTGGAGTTGACCCGCTTGCGTGGACACCTCGTTGATGCGGTCTGAGATTCAGGCCGCGGTGGTGAGAGTGTGCCGTGCTTCGAAGGTCGCCGGCGCGATCTGGCCGAGGGCCGAGTGCCGCCGGCGGGGGTTGTAGAAGGTCTCGAGGTAGTCGAAGACGGCGAGCTTGGCCTCGCGTCGGGTGGCGAATCGGCCGCCGGGCTGCCGGTCGAACAGCTCGCACTCCAGAGTGGCGAACACGCTCTCGGCCAGGGCGTTGACGCTCCTATATCCGTCAAGCTGTCGCTGGAGCGATCCGCAGGGGGCGGAGGAGCGCCCATGCCTCTCGGGCGAGGTGCCGCTTGAGGCAGCGGATGATCTCGGCCTTGGTCTTGCCTTCGAGGGTGCGTCGGGTGACGTAGGCCTTGGTGGGTTCGTGGTGCTGCATGCGCACGATCACCGCGCGGTAGAGAGCGGCGTTGGCCTGGCGGTGACCTCCGCGGTTGAGTCGGTGGCGTGTGGTGAGTCCGGAGGAGGCCGGAACTGGGGCGACGCCGCAGAGTCGGGCCCAGGCCGGCTCGGAGCGGACCCGGTCGATGTTGTCCCCGGCGACGATGAGCAGTTCGGCGGCGGTGTCCGGGCCGACGCCGAAGGCGGTGACCAGCTGCGGCACGAGCTGGCCGGTGAGGTCGGTGAGCAGCGCCTGGTGAGTCTTGATCTCCTCGTTGAGCTGCTGCCAGCGGCGCGCGATCGACCGCAGGGCGTGCTTGGTCGCCGCCGGCACGGTGGTGACCGGCCCCGGGCGCAAGCCGGCGCAGCGGTCGATGAGCGCCATCTTCGACAGCGGCTGCAGGGGCTCGCGCAGCTCCGGTGGGGCGTTCACCAGCACGGCCTTGAGGCTGATCATCGCCGCGGTGCGGGCCTTGACCGCGATGTCCTTGGCGACCTTAATCTGGCGGAGCATCTCCACGACCCCGTCGTTGACCTTGGGCACCGCGGTGGCATGTCCGCCCAGCACGGCGCGGGCGGCGTTCTCCGCGTCGATGGTGTCGTTCTTGCCGCGCAGCCGCCGGTCGCGACGATCGGTGCGCAGCACCTCGATCACGCCGATGTCCCGGCGGCGGACCGCGGCGGTGAGCCCGGCACCGTAGGACCCGGTGCCTTCGATGCCGAAGGTGAGCTTGCGGCCCAGGCCGAGGGCCCAGTCGATCAGCTGGGTGTAGCCGGCCCGGTCGGCGGCGAAGCGCTGTGCGTCGATGATTCCGCCGAACTCGTCGAGGGCGACGGCGACGTGTACGTACTTGTGCGTGTCGACGCCGATGACCGCGCGGTGTCGCTGCTGGACGACTTCGGGGACCGGGCTCATGCTCATCACTGCTACCTCCAACAGACCAGGCGGACGGTGGCAGTGCTGGCCGGTCGGGTGGACGGGACTGTGACGAGACTGAGTGCGATCAGGCTCCTATGAGGTCACTGCCCGCCCGGCCAGCACCATCTGGTGCACCGCCCGGCGGACGACAGATCAACAGCAAGGACACCCAGACCTCGGGGTCAGTCGTAAGCAGGAGTCAGGCCGCCGGACGGCAAACCGGAGTCTCACAATCGAAGCAGTCGGCGACGCTGCCCATGCTGGCCAGCGCGCCGTGCCGGCGCAGCTCCCGCTCAAGCGCGTGGGAGCTGTACTCCCCGCCGCGGTCGCTGTGATGGATGACGCCGGGCACCGCACCGCCGCGGCGGTGCACCGCCATGGTCACCGCGTCGACGACCAGGTCGGTCTTGCGGTGGGAGGCCATCGACCAGCCGATCACCATCCGGCTGAACACGTCGGTGACGCAGGCCAAGTAGAGCCAGCCCTGCACCGTCGGCACGTAGGTCACGTCGGCCACCCACAGTTGGTTTGGGGCGCTGGCGATGAACTTGCGGTCCACCCGGTCCGGGGCCGCCTCGGCCCTCGGGTCGGCCCGGGTGATCCCGAACGGTCGCTTCCGTCGGTGGCAGCCGACGATGTCGGCGGCGCGCATCAGCCGGGCCACACGCTTGCGCCCGACCCGCACACCGGCCTCAGCGAGCTCGGCGTGGATCCGCGGCGAGCCGTAGACCTGCCGGTTCTCGTCGTAGGCGGTGCGGATCTGCTCGGTGAGCACCTCATCGGCGACCGCCCGCGCCGAGGGCGGGCGGGACCGCCAGGCGTAGAACCCCGAGCGGCTGACTTTCAGCAGCCGGCACAGCGCGGCGACGTCGTGGTGGGCCTTCTCCCGGTCGATGAAGGCAAACCGCGTCACCTCGTCGACTCCTCACGCGTTGAAGGCCGCCGCTTTTTCAAGATCTCCCGCTCGGTCTTGAGCTTGGCGTTCTCCCGACGCAGCCGGGTCAGCTCGGCCCGCTCCTCGGCCGTCAGCGGCAACAGGCCGCTGGAGTCGGGCTCGCCGCGCTCGGCGCGGTCGGCCTTGACCCAGTTGCCCAGCGTCGTGTCGTTGATCGACAGGTCACGCGCGACCTCCGCGACCGTCTTCCCGGTCGCGCGGACCAGCTCCACGGCCTGTTCCCGGAACTCGGGGGAGTACTTGCTCGGTCGGGCCATCAGGACCCCTTCCTCAGGCGAGATGCCCAAGCTCAGGGTGTCCACCGAAGCGGGTCAACTCCAGGTTCCAGGCCAGGGCCTCGTGCGGGCGGACGGTGTTGTACTCGACTCGGTAGTCCTCGGCGTGGGCGACCAGGTCCAGGGCGTCGGGGATCTCTTCGAGGAACAGCTTCTCGTACTTCAGCGAGCCGAACCCGCGTTCGCGTGAGCCGTTCTGACCTGGGGTCCTCACGCGGGTGCGCACGTGCCGGAGCTCGGGGTGGGTGGCGATGAACGCCTCGAACCGAAACGACCGGAACGGCCCGCCGTTGTCGGTCACGATCGTCACCAGCGGAATCACGTTGCCCTGCTCGTCGTGCTCGGCCAGGTCGACCAACGGCCACCCAGCCAGGCGGGCAGCCTCGGTGAGCCCCAGCTCAACCGCGGCGATCGCGTCGTGCTGGTTGGCCGTCGGAGCGATGTGCCAACCCAGCTCATACTTGCTCCAGTAGTCCCGGCAGCCGGCCAGCCGGCCAGCCGCCAGGTGCCGCCAGCGATGGTCTCGAACTCGGAGAAGTCCAGCTGCCAGACCTGATTCGGTCCGCTCGGCTCGGTGGCGAACGCGGCCTTGCGGCGGGCCGCGAGCTGACGGCGTTCGCGCTGGTAGCTGGCCTCCAGTAGCAGCCCTTCATCGCGCAGCAGGCGCAGCACGGTGGCCTGGGAGACCCGATGCCCGTCGTGGCGGCACATCGCCCACACCTTCCGACGCCCCCACGCGGGATGAGCCAGCGCATGCCGGCGGGCGGCGTCGCGGACCCGTTCGCGGGCCGGCCGAGGCCACGGGCCCCGCGTCGGCTGGGCGACCCGGGCGCGGGCCTGACGGCGGCGCCAGGTCCGTTCGGGCACGCCGATCAGCGCGCAGAACCTGGTGGTCGGCATGCCCGCCTCGACGCGGATCACCTCGAGGTCCGCGAAGGGCCCAGGCGACCCTCGGCGGACTTCTTCCACACCCGCAGCTCGACCGCGGCCTCACCGAGAGCCTGGGTCAGTTCGCTGACCTCGGCCTCCAGCTGCGCCTCCCGGGTCGAGGGCCCGGACTTGCCGGCGACCAGGCCAGTCTTGCCGGCCTCCAGGAACTGGCGCTTCCAGTTGCCGACCGACTGCTCGGACACCTTCGCCCGCCGCGCGACCTCGGCGACGGTGACCTCACCGGCCAGGATCGACAACACGATCCGGACCTTCTCCTCGGCCGGGAACACCGGCGGTCTCGCCATGAACGATCAGACTCCTTGCCAGGTCAGACCCGTAAGCAACGGGCCCTGCCAGGAAGTCTGACGCGCGACACGGGGACCCTCCGTTCGGACAACGAGGCCCACGAGCTGTGTAGGGACTCGATCACGGTGGCCGATCCTGGCAATTCGGCCGGTCGGCAGCCGCGTCACCACCGAGCTTTGTATCGCCGATGGTTGCGACCTGACTCAGGTAGAGAGTGAGGGGGTGCTCAGGTCCGAGCATCCGGCGACAGCGCTGCAGCGTGTCCTCACCCAATGCTCGAGCCGGCCCCGCCACGCCCAAGCCGGTGAGCGCACCGGCAAGCGCGCTCGCCGCCATCAGGGTGATCACGTGGTCCGGGCCGAACACCCGGCGGCAGCGCTGCAGCGTGTCCTGGCCCAGCGCGCGGGCCGGCTCCGCCTCGCCGAGCGAGGCCAAGGCAAGGGTTAAACCGGCGGCCGCCAATAAGGTGGTGGCGTGGTCCGGGCCGAACACCCGCCGGCAGCGCTGCAGCGTGTCTTGGCCCAGCGCGCGGGCGGCCTGTGCCTCGCTCAGCGAGGCCAGAGCACTAGTGAGACCGGCGGCCGCCAATAAGGTGGTGGCGTGGTCCGCGCCGGACACCCGGCGGCAGCGCTGCAGGGTGTCCTGGCCCAGGGCGCGAGCCCGCTCAGCCTCGCCCACCAGGACCAGAGCGAGGGTCACAGCGGTCGCCGCTAACAAGGTGGTGACGTGGTCCGGGCCGAGCACTCGGCGGCAGCGGTGCAGCGTGTCTTCGCCCAGGGTGCGACCCGGCTCGGCCTCGCCGACCGAGATCAGGGCGATGGTGACAGCGGTCGCCGTCCGTAGGGTGGTGTCGTGGTCCGGGCCGAGCACTCGGCGGCAGCGGTGCAGCGTGTCTTCGCCCAGGGTGCGACCCGGCTCGGCCTCGCCCAGCTGGACTAGGGCGAGGGTGAGCCTGTTGGCGGCGGCCAGGGTGTCGGGATGGTCGGGGCCGAGGATCGCTTGCCAGCGGTCCAGCAGCGGTGCGCAGACGGCTCGGCTGCCGGAGCTGTCGCCGTGAGCCTGCAGGTAGCGGATGGTGTCCAGGACCAGTCGCCGGCCAGCGGGCCAGTGATCTCCCAGCGGTGCGGTGGCCAGCACGTGCGGAGCTAGCTGGGCGTAGCCGGCCCAGCTGACTGACTCCTCCGGGTCGCCAGGGGATGCTTCGGACAGCAGCGCCAGTACCCGCTCGGCGGTGGCCTGCAGCCGGGCGTCGGGAAGCCGGTGGCGGACTACCGCCTGGACGAGACGGTGAACCTGAAAGCCGTCTGGAGTGCGGCGGGCCAGGGAGTAGCCGACGAGTGCTCCTACGCTGTCGGCGAGAGCATCGGGATCGGCGGCGACGGTGCGCAGTGGCTGGTCGAGGAGCTCGGGGTGGTCAGTGAGCAGACAGAGGGGGATGGGTTCGGGGGCGAGGAACGCGGCCGACTCCAGCAGCTGGACGGCGGCCGGCTCCTCGCAGCGCAGACGCTCCAGCGACAGCGCCCAGGCGGTGTCAATCCGCCCGGAGTAGCCCAACACCTCGCCGCGGGCCAGCAGGGTCGCCCGATGTTCGTGGAAGCGGCGCAGATAGTCGACGGGTGGCAGGTCGGTTTGTTCCAGGTAGCCGGCGGCCTGGGCGGCGGCCAGCGGCAAATCGCCAAGTTCGGCGGCGAGCTTGTCGGCCAGTTCCTCGTCCAGGGCCGGAATCCGCGCCCGGAGCATGGCGACGGTCTCTGCGCGGGTGAGCACGTCGACCTCCAGCCGGCCGCCGAGTGCCCCCCAGCCCGGGCTGCGGGAGGTGATCAGCACATGCCCGGTCTCGCCGGGCCGGTAGTCGGCGATGTCGGCCGGCCGCTCGGCGTTGTCGAAAACCAGCAGCCAGCGGTCCCGGCCGTGCAGCTCGGCGAGCAGCCGGTCGACAGTCTCGGCGATTGTGGGCCCAGGTGGCAGGCCGAGCCGGGTGGCCAGGGAGGCGAGTTGACCGGGGATGAGCACAGGCTGTTCGGCGTCGATCCACCACACCAGCCGATAGTCGGTACCGAAGCGGTGGGCGTACTCGATGGCCAGCTGGGTCTTGCCCACTCCGCCCAGCCCGTACAGCGCCTGCACCACCAGTGTGCCCTCGCCGACCCGCAGTCGCCGCCGCAGCTCAGTGAGCATCCCATCTCGGCCGGTGAACCGCGGATTCCGGGGTGGGACCTTCCACACCTCCGGCAGCGTCCCGGCGAACCCCGGCCGGTCCCCTGATCCCGGGCCCGCGCGGGGGAACGGTGGGGCGGTCGTCGGCCGCCCACCGATCAGCCTGGCCCGGAGTCGCGCTACGGCCTCGTCCTCGTCCAGGCCGGTCAGGTCTAGGTGGATCAGCGGCGCGTACAACGGCGGCAGGGTGACCGGTTCGACCAGCACCGGCACGATCCGCCCCTCCGCCGCCGCGGACGCGGCGAACGCCGCGCGCAGCTCAGCGCCTCCGAACGCCGAGGAGAAGTAAGCCTCGGTGCACACTGCCAGCAGCCGATCCGCCCGCTCCAGCGCCGCGGCCATGCGGACCACGAAGTCCTCACCCGGCGCCCAGTCCCACACGTCCAGCTCGACGCTGTACCCGGCCTGCTCAAGCTGCCAGCCGAGCCACTCCGCCCAGGCGGTGTCCCGGCCGGCGTGGCTGATGAAGAACTCGGTCCCGCGACCGCTCACGCACCAGTGCTACACCCATCACCCGGCGTACGCGAGATTCAGCGCTGCCGGTCCTCTGCACAAGTCGGTGTACGCAGAAGCGGTTCGGTGTCCCCGCCGCAGATTCCTGGACAACCGGGTGTCCCTAACGCCGCCTTCAGGGATACCCGCGACCTACGCGTCGAGCGCCTCGAGGACAGCGGCAGCACCTGTGGCAGAGACCTTGCGGCCGAAGTAGACGTCGGTGGTCATGGACGTGTTGGCGTGGCCGAGTTGGTCGGCGGCTGCCCGGGAGGACAGGCCGGCGTGGTCCATGAGGGTGGCGACGGTCTTGCGGAAGACGTGGGTGGTGATCCAGTCGTAGCCGGCGGCGGCGAAGGCGTCTCGCAGGTCGGCTTGGGTGTTGGAGGGGTCGCGCCAGCCACCCAGGGGCGCGGGGAATACCGGCCGGTTGCCATGGTCGGCACCGTCTTCTGATGCTGTCGTGTCTAGGCGATCCGTGCGGTCGTGCAGCATCGCGACGCACCAGCGGGGCAGGACAAGGGTGCGCTGTCCGGCGTCGGTCTTGGTGGTCTTGACCACGAGGCCGCGCCCGCGCACGCGGATGGCAGCGGTGCGGACCTCGATGGTGCCGGCGTTGAGGTCGACGGCGCCCCAGGCCAGACCGCAGGCCTCGCCGACGCGCAGCCCGGTGGCCATCAGGAAGGCCACGAGGTCGGGCAGGTCGCGGGCGATGGCCCGGTCGTCGTAGGTGAGCGCGGCGCGCAGTTGGCGCAGTTGCGGCACGGTGAGTGCGCGCGGCGCCTTGGCTCGGCCGGTCACCGGGCCCAGCGCGCGCACCGGGTTCTGGGTCAGGGCGTCGTGGCGGGCGGCGAGCGTGCACATGCCCGAGAGCACCGAGCGGCACATCCGGGCGGTGGCGAGGCCGTGTCGCTGGGCGATGTCGCGCAGGTGCCGATCCGGGGTGCCCACACTGAGCTCCCGGATCCGGAGTTGTGCGAGGCGGGGGAGGAGTTGGCGGTCGAGGCGGTCGCGGTAGGCCTGCAGGGTGATGGGGGAGAGGTTCGCGAGCCCGGCGTACCAGGTCTCGGCCAGCACCGACACGCGGCTGTCGGCGGTGAGCTCGCCGCGGGCCAGGGCGGGTGCCCGGTCGCGCAGGGCGAGTTTGAGGGCGCGTTCGGCGGCGGTCTTGGTCGCCGCGCGGCGTTCCAGGGCGCGGACGTGGCCGTCGTGGTCGCGGACCAGGACTCGAGCGCGGTAGCCGGTGGGTGTCTTGTAGTAGCGGATGGCGCCGGCGGTGCCCAGGGCCAGCGGTGGGCGTCCCATGGCGCCCCACCTTAGCCCCATTTTTCCCCCATGAATCAAGGGTGAGCAGGGGTGTGGATGGGTCTGCAACGGTGAGGTCGAACTAGCGAACTTGCTGGTCAACGGCCTGCACTGGCCTGGAAGGGGCAGTGGCGGTCAGGTGGGACCGTCCAATCGCAGGGTTATTGGTTCGAGTCCAATCGGGGGAGCAAATCAGGGCCCTGGCCAGCGGAGACGCCGGCCAGGGGCCCTTCCATTGCTCCTGTCAGAGGGGTCAGGCACTCTTCAGGCACTCTTTACTCGGTGCCGGATTTGTCCTGTGGGCCGTCCCCCGCTGCCGCTGGACACCAGCGGCAAGGTCCTGTTCGCCACGCTGCCCAACGGCCGGGTCAGGGCCCGGGTCAAGTTCCGCGACGTCGACGGGCGGCTCGGCTGGTGTCCAAGGTCGGCCCGTCGCGGGCAGCGGCCGAGCGGGCGCTGAAGGCCGAGCTGACCAGCCGCCAGGCCCCGGGCGGCGTAGGTGCGATCACCTCCGCGACGCGGATGGTCACCTTGGCCGATGCCTGGATGGAGGCCGACCACGGCTGGTCGACCGGCACACAGCGCACTTACCGATCGGTGGTCAACAGGCAGGTCAAGCCGGCCTTCGGTCAGCTCTGCATCCGCGAGGCGACGCCCGGTGTGGTCAGCCGGGCGCTGTCCGCCATCGCCAGGAGCAGTGGACCGGGTGCGGCCAAGACGGCGCGGGCGTGCCTCTCCGGGATGTTCGCGCCGGCGATCCAGGACGGCGCCGCCGCGGTCAACCCGGTCCGCGACTCCAGTGCCAAGATCAACACCGGCAAGCGGACGCCGCGCGCCCTGACCGTTGAAGGGACTCTCCGGCTCGTCGAGTCGTTCCGGAGCAGTGACCGCGCGGCTGAACTCGACCTGCCTGACCTCGTCGACTGGATGCTGGCCACCGGCTGCCGGATCGGCGAGGCGTTGGCCCTGCGGTACTGGACCAATGGCGACGGCAGACCGATCCTCGACCTGGATGCCCGGACCTGGGAGGTGAACGCCACCGTGGTCCGCGTTCCCGGCGCCGGGCTGGCGGTTCAGCCGCGGCCGAAGACGACGGCGGGATGGCGGGTGGTGGCGCTCCCTGACCTCGCCGTCCGGATGCTGGAGGACCGGCGGGGGAGAGGTGGTCGGCGGTCGGACGGGGAGTGGGAGCGGCACGAAACCTGGGGCGCTTCACCCTCGAGCAGGCTGGCCGCTGGACCTGGCTGGTGCTCGCCGCCTACCCAGCTGCGGTTGGCCCGCCCGATCCCCGCCGACACGCGGCTGCCCTGGGAACGCCGGCTACCGACCGCCCGGCTGACCCCGACCCGCATCCGCCGCGCTTTCCTCCGGCTGCTGCGGTCCTGGGCACCCCGGCCAGCCCACCAAACCCTGCGGCCGCTCACCCGGCAGACTCAAGGGCAGCCGACGAGGACCAGCACCCCGCCATCGCGCCGTCCACAAGATCGCCGCCTGAGTTGAAAGGCGAGCTGAGTGAGGATCCCTGCGCTCGTCGGTCTGGGCGCCGGGGCCGCGGTCACCTGCGCCATTGCCATCAGCATTGGCACCTTCGCCACCGGTGCCCTGGTCTGCGTGCCGGTCGCCACGTTCGGCTCGCCCTGGCGCAGCCGACCGCGCCGCAGGAGCCGCCCGTCGTCGCCGTCCTGGCGTTGCCGTGACCTAGGTCATACTCACGACCGAGCCGGCGACTCCTCCGCGCACGGAACCGAAGGTGCTGACATGACTCTTGATCCGCCCGGTGACCACGACTGCCTGGGCGCCGGTGGTCCCTACCGTGGTGCGCGTTGACCGATCCGCTCCCAGGGTCTGCTCCGGACCGCGGTGACGAGGCGGTCGTGCCGGTCTTCTTCCTGTCCGACAGCACCGGGATCAGCGCCGAGACGATGGGCAACGCCCTGCTCATCCAGTTCCCCGACGTGCGGTTCGAGCGCACGCTGATCCCCTTCATCTCCACGGTCGAGCAGGCCCGCGAGGTGGTGGCGCAGCTCGATGCGGTGATGGCCGGCCCGGTGGCCCCGCTGGTGTTCACCACCGCAGCGGTGGACGAGGTGCGGGAAGAGCTGTTGAAGACCAAGGCGCCGATCATCGACTTCTTCGGCATCCACATGAGCCGGGTGGAGGAGCAGCTGGGGGCCCGCGGGCTGCGTGAGGCCCGGCGGCTGCACGGTGTGGGCGACGTCCGGCGCTACAACGCCCGGATGGCGGCGATCGAGTTCGCCATCGAGCACGACGACGGTCTGGGCTCCCGCGGGCTGGACCGGGCCGACGTGGTCCTGTTGGCGCCGTCACGGTGCGGCAAGACCCCGACGGCGATGTACCTGGCCCTGCAGCACGGCCTGTTCGTCGCCAACTACCCCCTGGTCGACGAGGACCTGGAGACCACCGACCTGCCCCGCCCGGTCAAGGACCTGGCCGACCGCTGCTTCGGATTGACCACCACCGTGACCCGGCTCAGCCGGGTCCGGCAGGAGCGCCGCCCGGACTCCCGGTACGCCTCGGAGGAGCAGTGCCGCTTCGAGCTGCGGCGGGCGACGGCCATGTACGACAGGCACCACCTGCCCACGGTGGACACCTCGACGGCCTCCGTCGAGGAGATCGCCACCGTGGTGATCCAGACCCTGGCCCGGCAACGGCGTGGCAACGGTGAGCGCCCGCAGCCCGGCCGCGAACGCCCGCGAGGAAGGACCACCTGACCATGAGCACCGACACCGCACCCGAGGCCCCGTCCGGCGACACGGTCGGGAGCCCGGGAGACGCCGGCGACAACGTCCGGTGGTTCGCCGAGCTGGGGCTCGGTGACCTGGAGGTGGTCGGCGGCAAGAACGCCTCACTGGGCGAGATGATCTCGAACCTGGCCGACGCGGGGGTGAGCGTGCCGGACGGCTTCGCCACGACGGCGGCGGCCTACCAGCGCTTCCTTGGCGACACCGGCCTGGCGCAGCGGATCGCCGAGCAGCTGCGCGCGCTGGACACCGACGACGTGCGTGCGCTGTCGACGGCCGGGCGGGAGATCCGCCGGGCGGTCGTGGAGCAGCCGTTCCCGCCGGGCCTGGAGGCCGACATCCGGGCGGCGTACGAGCGGCTGGCCGGGGACGACGGGGAGGCGTCCTTCGCGGTGCGCTCCAGCGCCACCGCCGAGGACCTGCCCGACGCCTCCTTCGCCGGGCAGCAGGAGACGTTCCTCAACGTGCGGGGCATCGAGGCGGTGCTGCAGGCGATCCGCGAGGTCTACGCCTCCCTCTACAACGACCGGGCGATCGCCTACCGGGTGCACCACGGGTTCGAGCACGAGGCGGTGTCGCTGTCGGCGGGTGTGCAGCGGATGGTGCGCTCGGACGTCGGCGCGTCGGGGGTGCTGTTCACCATGGACACCGAGTCCGGGTTCCGGGACGCCGTGTTCGTCACCTCGGCCTACGGCCTGGGCGAGGGCGTCGTGCAGGGGGCGGTCAACCCCGACGAGTTCTACGTCTACAAGCCGGCCCTGCACGCCGGGCGCCCGGCGATCCTCAAGCGGGGCGTGGGGGAGAAGGCCACCAAGATGGTCTACACCGACTCCGCCGAGGTCGGCCGGACGACGGCATTCGTCGACGTCGACCCCGCTGACCGCCGGCGGCTGTCCCTCACCGACGACGAGGTCACCGAGCTGGCCCGCCAGGCGGTGAGGATCGAGGAGCACTACGGCCGGCCGATGGACATCGAGTGGGGCAAGGACGGGCTGACCGGGCAGATCTTCATCCTGCAGGCCCGCCCGGAGACCGTGCAGTCCCGCTCCGGCAACACCACCGAGCGCTACCGGCTCACCGGCACCGGGGACGTCCTGGTCGAGGGGCGCGCCATCGGGCAGAAGATCGGCGCGGGCGCCGTCCGCGTGCTCACCGACATCGAGGAGATGGACCAGTTCACGGCCGGCGACGTGCTCGTCGCGGACATGACCGATCCCGACTGGGAGCCGATCATGAAGCGGGCCTCCGCGATCGTGACCAACCGCGGCGGGCGGACCTGCCACGCCGCGATCATCGCCCGCGAGCTCGGCATCCCCGCCGTCGTCGGCACCGGGACGGCCACCCGGGCGCTGTCCGACGGCGACCCGGTCACCGTCTCCTGCGCCGAGGGCGACACCGGACTCGTCTACGCCGGCGAGGTGGGCTTCGAGGTCGAGGAGACCCGGCTGGACGCCATGCCGGACATCCCCACCAAGATCATGATGAATGTGGGGACCCCGGAACAGGCCTTCGCCTTCTCCCGGCTGCCCCACGCCGGCGTCGGTCTGGCCCGGCTGGAGTTCGTCATCAACCGGCAGATCGGCATCCACCCGCGGGCGCTGCTGGACCTGGACGAGCTCGACGCCGAGCTCAAGGCCCGGATCGAGGAGCGGATCGTCGCCTACCCCTCGGCGCGGGACTTCTTCGTGCAGCGGGTCGCCGAGGGCGTCTCGATGATCGCCGCTGCGTTCGCGCCTGAGCCGGTGATCGTGCGGATGAGCGACTTCAAGTCCAACGAGTACGCCAACCTCCTCGGCGGAGAGCTCTACGAGCCGCACGAGGAGAACCCGATGATCGGCTACCGCGGGGCCTCCCGGTACCTGTCGGCCGACTTCGCCGACTGCTTCGCGATGGAGTGCGAAGCGCTGCGCCACGTCCGCGACGACATGGGCCTGACCAACGTCAAGATCATGATCCCGTTCGTGCGGACCGTGACGGAGATCGAGGGCGTGGTCCGCCTGCTGGGCGAGCACGGTCTGCGCCGCGGGGAGAACGACCTGTCCGTGGTGATGATGTGCGAGCTGCCCTCCAACGCGCTGCTGGCCGGGGACTTCCTCCAGCACGTCGACGGGTTCTCCATCGGCTCCAACGACATGACGCAGCTGACACTGGGGCTGGACCGCGACTCGGCCCTGGTCGCGGGCGGCTTCGACGAGCGTGACCCGGCGGTGCTCGCCCTGCTGGAGATGGCGATCCGGGCCTGCCTGGAACGCGGTAAGTACGTCGGCATCTGCGGCCAGGGCCCCAGCGACCACCCCGACCTCGCCGAGTGGCTCGTCGAGCAGGGCATCGAGTCGATGTCGCTGAACCCCGACACCGTCGTCGACACCTGGCTGCACCTGGCCCGCACCACCCGCACGGCCTGACACGGTCCGCCGACAGGCTCGTCGTCCTGGGACTGACCGGTGCGATCGGCAGGCTGGGCTCCGCGCTGCTGGTCTCGGGTGCCGTCGCCGTCGCTGCGGCGGTCGCCGTCCGGCTGGTCCGGCCGGCGACCGCCGCGGACTCCGCCCTCGCTGTGCGCTGACCGGCGGACGCCCAGCGCCTCGGCTGGGCTCGACCCGGACGGCGATGCATTCCCACGCCCGCATGCCAGGGTCGACCCGGCCATGGGCGTGACCACCTGGCGTCGGGCGCGCGAAGCGGTTGCGCGGGACCGCCGCATGCCTGCGACGCCGTCACCCGCAGCAATCGCGAGATGCGACTCGCACCGGCTGCGTGCGCCCGGCCCGCGCTGCACCCGCCACCCACCTGCCGCACAGCCGGTGGGGCCGGGCCCGGCTCGACTGGTCCTGGGCGTTCGTCCTCACTCCGCTCGAGACGGGCAGCGCACCGGTGTCCACGTCCGCTCCTGCTGGGCAGCGCCGGCCCGCCGGTCGTCGACGTGGGGAAGGGGACGGACCCGCCGGGTCGGTCCAGCTCTCTCAGGACGCCGGACCGACCCGGGTCCCCGTCACCGGCTGATCCGGCGTCACGCGGGGACCGGCCTGCCGTCAGAGGCGGTCGGCGGGCGGCTCACCCGTGGGACACGTGCCCAGCAGGGCGCCGGCGAGGAGGTGTCCCCGGTGCTGCTCCGCTGCCTCGAGCAGCTGCCGTTCGTCCCCGGCGAGGTAGGCCTCCAGCATGAGGCGGTGCTCCGCCTGCAGGGTCTCCTGCCCCGTCTCGTCGAGTCTGTTCGCGGCCCGGTAGGTCTCGGTGGCGTTCCACAGGCCGTCGAGCAGACGGAGGAGGCGCGGCATGCGGCAGGAGGCGAGGACGACGGCGTGGAAGCGCCGGCCGTTGTCGCTGAACGCGTTGACCTGTCCCCGGGCGAGCGCGTCCTCGGCCGCCGCGCAGGCCTCGTGGGCCGCCGCACGGTCGGCGTCCGTGGCGTTCGCCAGCGCCCGCCGCAGGGCCTCGTCCTCGAGCAGCGCGCGCAGGTAGTAGATCTCCTCGAGTTCCTCGGCGGTGAGGCTGGGGACGGCGAAACCCACGTGGGGACGGTGCGTCACCAGCCCTTCTCCCTCGAGGATCATGAGGGCCTCGCGGACCGGGATCCGGCTGACTCCCAGGGCCCCGGCGACCGCATCGACCCGGATCACGCTGCCCGGGGGCAACTCCCCGTCGTTGATCTGGCGCCGCACCTCCCGGAGGACCGCCTCCTGCATGGTCTGCGGTCGGATGGTGGTCACTCCCTGACACCTCGCTCTGCCGGCGTACGTGGCAGGAAGTGTGCCTCCCCGGCCCGTCATCGTTGCCCGGGACCCGCCTGGTGGGCGCGCCAGCCACCGCCGTCGGAGATGTCGACGAGCCCCTCTCCCCAGGCGTGCACCTCGGGACGCTGCACGACGGCCAGGCCGGCCGACCCGTCGGCGAGCTCGATCACGGCGAGTTCCAGCTCGGGGGCCTCCACGGGCACGAACTCGTCGCGGATGGCCGCCAGAGGCAGCGCGTACAGCTCGCCGGGGACGGAGACCCCGCCCTCGGCGACCGGCCACAGGGCCGGGAAGCCCTCCGCGCAGGCGTGGAAGCAGTACCGCGGAGCGGTCCTCACCTCACCGAGGAACGGGTACTCCGCGATGCCGGGGTGTACCCGGCCACCGCGCATGCCCTCACCGTCGAGGAAGAGGGGGACGGGAAGGCCCCTCCCGGACCGAGCTGGTGCCGTCACGCGATCGCTCCTCGTCGTCGTTGTCGTCGTCGGTTCCCCAGTCGGCGACGACCCGCTCGGCCAGCCGCTGCAGGAGGGGGCCGGCCTCGTGCATGCAGCGGGTGGGGTCGGGTTCGATGTCGGTCAGCGCGTACACGGCGCGGATCCCGGTGGGCGCCAGGTCGGCGGGGGTCAGCAACGAGCGGCCGGCGACGGCGACGACCGGCACATCTGCCGCGCGGGCAGCCGCAGCGACGCCGGCAGGTGCCTTGCCGTGCAGGGTCTGCTCGTCCAGCGAGCCCTCGCCGGTGACGACGAGGTCCGCAGCGGGGACCGCGGCGCGGAAGCCGACGAGGTCGAGGACGAGGTCGATCCCCGGCCGCAGCGTCGCGCCGAGGACCGCCAGCGCCGCGAACCCCACGCCGCCGGCCGCGCCGGCACCCGGCCGGTCGGCCGCGTCGACGCCCGTCGCGGCGTGCACCGCCCGCGCCCAGCGGGCCAGCGCGGCGTCCAGCTCGGCGACGTCCTCGGGTGAGGCACCCTTCTGCGGACCGTAGACGGCGGCCGCGCCGCGCGGGCCCAGCAGCGGGTTGTCGACGTCGGAGGCGACGACCACCTCCGCCTCCCGCAGCGCCGGGTGGAGACCCGAGAGCTCCAGCGACGCGATGCCGGACAGGGCTGCACCACCCGTCCCGACGTCGCGGCCCTCGACGTCCCGCAGGCGTGCGCCCAGCGCCTGCACGAGTCCGGCTCCGCCGTCGGTGGAGGCACTGCCCCCGATGCCGAGCACGATCCGGCGGCACCCCGCGTCGAGCGCGGCGCGGATGACCTCGCCGGTGCCGGAGCTCGACGCGGTGCGGGCCGCCGGCCGACCACCGGGCAGCCGGCGCAGCCCCGACACGTCGGCCATCTCGACGACGGCGGTCCCGTTCCGCTCGGCGTAGGCGGTCGCCACCGGTTCCCCGGTCGGCCCCTGCGCGGACACCGGCACCCGCCGGTAGCCGGCGGAGACCGCGGCGTCGAGCGTCCCGTCGCCCCCGTCGGCCACCGGCACCTGGACGACCTCGGTCCCCGGGGCGGCCCGGGTCAGCCCGAGCGCCAGGTGGGCGGCGACCTCCGGCGCGGACAGGGAGCCCTTGAACTTGTCCGGCGCCACCACGACGCGCATGCACCCTCCTCGAGCTGGTGACGGACTGGAACGGCCCGGTGAGGTGCCGGAACGGCCACCCTCCAGGGGCCCGCGCCGAGCGTGCGAGGCGTGGGGGAGGAGGGTGGTCCTTCTTCAGTCGAGGAGCTGGGCGGAGGCGAGGTCGAGCGCGGAGACGGCGGTGGGCGCGTGCTCGCCCTCGCTGGCCAGCTCCTCGAACTCCACGACGTTGTCGAGCTCGGTGCCCATCGAGATGTTGGTGACGCGCTCGAGGATGACCTCCACGACCACGGGCACGCGGTGCTCGATCAGCAGCTTCTTGGCCTCCTCCAGGGCGGGGCCGATCTGGTCGGGCTCCTGCACCCGCAGCGCCTTGCAGCCCAGCCCCTCGGCGACCTTGACGTGGTCCACGCCGTAGCTGCCGAGCTCGGGGGAGTTGACGTTGTCGAAGGCCAGCTGTACGGCGAAGTCCATGTCGAAGGCGCGCTGCGCCTGCCGGATCAGCCCCAGGTAGGAGTTGTTCACCAGCACCTGGATGTAGGGCAGGTGGAACTGCGCCCCGACCGCCAGCTCCTCGATGAGGAACTGGAGGTCGTAGTCGCCGGACAGCGCCACCACCGTGGCGTCCGGGTCGGCGACGCAGACGCCGAGGGCCGCGGGCACGGTCCAGCCCAGGGGGCCGGCCTGGCCGGCGTTGATCCAGTGCCGGGGCCGGTAGACGTGCAGGAACTGGCCGCCGGCGATCTGGGAGAGGCCGATGGTGCTGACGTAGCGGGTGTCCCTCCCGAACGCCTTGTTCATCTCCTCGTACACCCGCTGCGGCTTGATCGGGACGTCGTCGAAGTGGGTGCGGCGCAGCAGGGTCCGCTTGCGCCGGGCGCACTCCTCGACCCAGCCGCTGCGGTCGGGCAGCTGCCCAGCCGTGCGCCGCTCCCGGGCGACCTCGACGAAGAGCCGCAGCGCCGCTGCGGCGTCGGAGACGATCCCGAGGTCGGGCGTGAACACCCGCCCGATCTGCGTCGGCTCGATGTCGACGTGCACGAACGTGCGCCCGCGGGTGTAGGTGTCCAGCCCGCCGGTGTGCCGGTTGGCCCACCGGTTGCCGATGCCGAGCACCAGGTCCGAGGCCAGCAGGTTCTCGTTGCCGTAGCGCTGCGACGTCTGCAGCCCGGCCATGCCGGCCTGCAGGCGGTGGTCGTCGGGGATCGCGCCCCAGCCCATCAGCGTCGGCACGACCGGGACGTCGACCAGCTCGGCGAACTCCACCAGCAGGTCGGCGGCGTCGGCGTTGATGACGCCCCCGCCGGCGACGACCAGCGGCCGCTCGGCGGTGGCGAGCAGGTCCAGCGCCTTCTCGATCTGGCCGCGGGTGGCCTGCGGCTTGTAGACCGGCAGCGGCTCGTAGGCGTCGACGTCGAACTCGATCTCGGCCATCTGCACGTCGAAGGGCAGGTCGATCAGCACCGGGCCGGGCCGGCCGGAGCGCATGAGGTGGAAGGCCTGCTGGAAGGCGCGCGGCACCTGCGCCGGCTCCAGCACGGTCGTCGCCATCTTGGTCACCGGCGCGGCGATCGCGGCGATGTCGACGGCCTGGAAGTCCTCCTTGTGCAGTCGCGCGGTCGGCGCCTGGCCGGTGATGCACAGGATCGGGATGGAGTCGCCCGAGGCCGAGTACAGCCCGGTGATCATGTCGGTGCCGGCCGGCCCGGACGTGCCGATGCAGACGCCGATGTTGCCGGCCTCGGCCCGGGTGTAGCCCTCGGCCATGTGCGAGGCCCCCTCGACGTGCCGGGCGAGCACGTGGGAGATGGTGCCGTTCTCGCGGAGCGCGGCGTAGAGCGGGTTGATCGCGGCTCCGGGCACACCGAAGGCGTGCGTGACGCCCTCCCGCTGGAGGATCTGGACGGCGGCCGCGATGGCCCTCGTGCGAGGCATGCGTCTCCTGTCTCCGGACCCGGGTGCGGGTCCGTGATCGGTGGGGGTGGGGCTGGTCAGGAACGGCCGGAGAGCTGCTCGACGAGCTTGAGCAGCGCCGAGTGGTCGAGGGCGCCGTCGCCCTGGGCCTCGAGGCTGGCGACGAGCTGGGCGACGACCGCTCCGAGCGGGATGACGACCCCGGCCTCGCGGGCGGCGGAGGTCACGATGCCCAGGTCCTTGTGGTGCAGCTCGATGCGGAACCCGGGCGTGAAGTCGCGGCGGAGCATCGCCGCCGCCTTGCGGTCGAGGATCGCGTTGCCGGCCAGACCCCCGGCGAGGACCCGCACCGCGGCCTCGGTGTCGACGCCGTGGGCCTCGAGGAAGACGATGGCCTCCGCGACGAGCTCGATGGTGCCGGCGACGATGAGCTGGTTGGCCGCCTTGACCGTCTGGCCGGAGCCGGCCGGCCCGACGTGCACGATCGTCCTGCCGACCGCCTCGAGGACGGGCCGGCTGTCGGCGAAGTCCTCCGGGCTGCCGCCGACCATGATCGAGAGGGTCCCGTCGATCGCGCCCTGCTCGCCGCCGCTCACCGGGGCGTCGAGGACGCGGACCCCGCGCTCGCGGCCCGCCTCGGCGACCCGCTTCGCGACGTCCGGGCGGATCGAGCTCATGTCGACGTGCAGGGTCCCCGGCTCGACCAGGCCGTAGAAGCCGTCCTCGCCGGTGGTGACCGCCTCGACGTCCGGCGAGTCGGGGACCATGGTGACGACGACGTCGGCGTCCCGCACCGCCTCCGCGAGGCTGCCGGCTGCGCGCCCGCCCCGCTCGACGAGCCGCTGGACGGGCTCGGGGCTGCGGTTGTGGCCGATGACGTCGAAGCCGGCCGTGACCAGGTTGGCGGCCATCGGGCCGCCCATGATGCCGAGGCCGATGAAGGCGACCGTCGTCATGCGAGTTCCTCCGTGTCGGGGCGGTGGGGGTTCAGGCGGTGGCGCGGTGCAGCCAGCCGAAGCTGTCGGCCGAGGCGCCGCTGGGCACGTACTCCAGCCCGACCCAGCCGTCGTAACCGGCGTCCACGAGCCGGCCGAGGTGCCGGTCGAGGTCGAGCTCGCCGGTGCCGGGCTCGTGCCGGCCGGGCGCGTCGGCGATCTGCACGTGCGCGACCCGCGAGCCGTACGTGGCGACCACCCGGTCGAGGTCCTCGCCGTTGACCGCCAGGTGGTACAGGTCGCAGAGGAAGCCCAGGCTGGTCACCCCGGTCTGCTCGGCGACGCGGTCGACCACCCCGACGGCGTCCGCGGCGGTGCGCAGCGGGTACCGGGGGGCGCCGCTGACCGGTTCGACCAGCACCGTTCCCCCGATGCGGCTCGCGGCCCGGCCGGCGAGGGCCAGGTTCTCCACCGCGAGCGCGTCCTGCTCCCCGGGCCGGGCGTCGTCGACCCGGTTGCCGTAGAGGGCGTTGAAGGCGCGGCAGCCGAGCTGCTCGCCGATCCCGACGGTGACGTCGACGTTGTCCCGGAACTCCTGCGAGCGGGCAGGCCAGGAGACCAGCCCCCGGTCACCCGCCGGCATGTCCCCGGCCGAGAAGTTCAGTCCGACCAGCTGCACCCCGGCGTCCCGGACGGCCCGGACGAAGGTGTCGACGTCGGCGTCGGAGGGCACGGCGACCGGGAAGGGCCACCAGAACTCGACCCCGTCGAATCCGGCGTCCTTCGCCGCGGCCGGGCGTTCCAGCAGCGGCAGCTCGGTGAACAGAATGGAGCAGTTGACCTCGTACTGAAGGCTGCGAATGACCATCACGTCTTCCGGGAGAGTGGATCCGGCGTGCTGGAAATGGTCGAACCTGCCGCGCCGGAGAGTTGTGCGAGCCGGGTGGTCGTCGATGGAACGACGTCCGGATCAAGGTGCTCCGGACCGTATGCACTGGTGAGCGGCGCGGTCAAGCGATCCGCCGGCACGAACTCCCTGTGGGCGCAGATATATGGAATACGCGCCCGGGGCCTCGATGTCCGCTTTCCCGGGACGGGAGTATTTCGTATATCGCCCGTAGGCTATTGACCGGGTCGCAGCGCTCCTCCTAGCGTCCTCCGACATCAGCCGTCCGCTCCGAGGCCGGGCAGGGCACCCGGTCGGGATGTGTGCGCACACCTGCCTCCCCGGCAGGTCGTCCGCCGGTTCGGACGGCCTCATCGCCCTCTGTCCGCACCACCAGGAGGTCTCGTGACCCGCTACGACACGGTCCTGCGTGCTCGGCGCCTCGTGGCGTCGGGACGCGAGCAGGCCGGGTGCGTCGGGGTCCTCGACGGGCGCATCGCCGCGGTCGAGCCGCTGCAGTCGGATCTGCAGGGGGAGCGGGTCGTCGAGCTCGGCGACGACGTCGTGCTGCTCCCCGGTCTCGTCGACGCCCACGTACACGTCAACGAGCCCGGTCGCACCGAGTGGGAGGGGTTCGCGTCGGCGACGCGGGCGGCTGCCGCCGGAGGTGTCACCACGATCCTGGACATGCCGCTCAACAGCATCCCGCCGACGGTGGACGTGGCCGCGCTGGAGGTGAAGCGCAAGAGCGCTCTCGGCCAGATCTCGGTCGACGTCGGCTTCTGGGGCGGCGCCGTCCCCGGGAACCTGGGAGAGCTGACCGGGCTGCACGCCGCGGGCGTCTTCGGCGTCAAGTGCTTCCTGGTGCACTCGGGCGTCGAGGAGTTCCCCCCGCTGCGCCCCGACGACCTCGAGGACTACCTGCGGGTGCTGCGGACCGTCGACGGGCTGCTCATCGTGCACGCCGAGGACGGCGACGCGATCGAGCAGGCCCCCAGCGTGCACAGCGACGACTACCGCGACTTCCTGTCCTCCCGGCCGCGGGTGGCGGAGGACCGGGCCATCGGCCGGGTCATCGACGCCGCCCGGGCCACGGGAGCGCGGGCGCACGTCCTGCACCTGTCCAGCAGCGACGCCCTGCCGCTGATCGCCGCGGCGCGCCGCGACGGCGTGCGGATCACCACCGAGACCTGCCCGCACTACCTGACGTTCGCGGCCGAGGAGATCCCCGCGGGGGCGACGCAGTTCAAGTGCTGCCCGCCCATCCGCGAGGCGGCCAACCGCGAGCAGCTGTGGCAGGGACTCGCCGACAGCACGATCGACTGCATCGTCTCCGACCACTCGCCGTGCACCCCGGAGCTCAAGCGGCTCGACCTGGGCGACTTCGCGCAGGCGTGGGGCGGCATCTCCTCCCTGCAGCTCGGCCTCTCCGACGTGTGGACCGAGGCCCGGCGGCGCGGCTTCTCCCTCCCCGACGTCGTGCGCTGGATGGCCGAGCGGCCGGCGCAGCTCGTCGGGCTGCAGCGCAAGGGCCGCATCGAGCCCGGCCACGACGCCGACTTCTGCGTGTTCGCGCCGGACGACGGGTTCGTCGTCGACCCCGCCACGCTCTTCCACCGCAACCCGATCACCCCGTACGCGGGCCGGCACCTCGACGGGGTCGTCCGCAGCACCTGGCTGCGCGGCCTCGAGGTCGGCGGCGCAGGGCCGGCCGACGACCGCCCGCGGGGGGACCTGCTGACCCGAGGAGAGGCATGACAGCGAGCAGCCCCGTACAGCAACAGTCCGGCGTCGCGACGGCGGACCCCGGAGCCGACGCGGTGCCGGCGCAGGAGGACGTCACCCGCCTGCCCGACCTGGCCTCGCGCAGCCTGGGCGGCAGCGTCGTCCACGCCAACGACGAGCTGTTCGCCGAGCGGGAGAACCTGATCAAGCCGGAGGCGCCCTCCTACTCGACGTACACCTTCGGGCACAAGGGCCAGGTCTACGACGGCTGGGAGACCCGCCGGCGCCGCGAGCCCGGCCACGACTTCGCCGTCGTCCGGCTGGGTGTGCCGGGGATCGTGCGGGGGGTCGTCGTCGACACCGCCTTCTTCAGGGGCAACTACCCGCCCGCCGTGTCGGTCGAGGGCGCCGCGGTCGAGGGCCACCCCTCCCCGGCGGAGCTGCTGGACGCGGAGTGGGTCCCCCTGGTGCCCCGCTCACCGGCCGCCGGCGACACGCGGAACGTCTTCGCGGTCGACCAGTCGCAGCGCTTCACCCACGTCCGCCTGTGCATGTACCCCGACGGCGGGGTGGCCCGGCTGCGGGTGCACGGCGAGGTGGTCCCCGACCCCCGGTTCCTGACCGACGGAGCCGTCGACCTGGCCGCCCTCGCCAACGGGGGCGTGGTCAGCGGCTGCAGCAACATGTTCTTCTCCTCGCCGACGAACCTCATCTCGCCCGGACTGGCGCGGCTGATGGGGGAGGGGTGGGAGACCGCCCGCCGCCGTGACGACGGCAACGACTGGGTGGAGTTCTCCCTCGCCGGGCCGGGCGTGGTGCGCCTGGCCGAGCTGGACACCAGCTGGTTCCTCGGCAACGCCCCCGGCTGGGCGTCCCTGCGCGGCACCCGCCGCCGTGGGGGTGCGGCGGCCGGCTCCGAGGAGTGGACCGAGCTGCTGCCCCGGACCCGGCTGCAGCCCGACACCCGCCACCTGTTCCGCCTGCCCGACCTCGGCGAGGTCGACACCGTCCGGCTCGACGTCTTCCCCGACGGCGGGATGGCCCGGGTGCGGCTGCACGGCGCCCTCAGCGACCAGGGGCGGGCCGAGCTGGGACTGCGCTGGTTCAACAGCCTGCCGGCCGGCCAGGCCCGGCAGGTGCTGGACCGGGAGTGCGGCCTGGACGGCGCGGCGGCCGACGACGTCCTCGCCGGCCGGCCGGTGCAGGACCCGAGCGCGCTGCCCGGCGCCGTCCGCTCCCTGCTGGCGGGCGGTGCCCGGTGAGCGGGTCGGTGGACGGGCTGCGGGCCGGCCTCGAGACGCTGGACGCGCTGCCCGCCGACCGGGCCGAGGAGCAGCTGGCCGCCTGCTGCGCGGCCCGCGCCTGGGTCACCCGCATGGTGGCCGGCCGGCCCTTCGCCGACGTCGACGAGCTCCTCACCGCGAGCGACCGCGCGATCGAGGCCCTCGGACCCGACGACCTGGCCGAGGCGCTGGCCGCGCACCCCCGCATCGGACAGCGGGTGGCCGGCTCGTCCCCCGAGGCCGCCTGGTCCCGGCAGGAGCAGTCCGGGATGGCCGACGCCGACGCCGAGGTCCGCGCCGCGCTGCGCGAGGGCAACCTCGCCTACGAGGAGCGCTTCGACCAGGTCTTCCTGATCCGCGCGGCCGGCCGCTCACCCGCGGAGATGCTGGCCGAGCTGCGCCGCCGGCTGGGCAACGACCCCGAGGCCGAGCGGCGCGAGGTCGCCGAGCAGCTGCGGCAGATCACCCGCCTGCGGCTGGAGAGGTCGCTGCGGTCGTGAGCTCCCTGTCCACGCACGTCCTCGACGCCGTCTCCGGGGAGCCCGCCGCAGGCCTGCGCGTGACCCTGGAACGCCGGTCGGGGGAGGACTGGCAGCTGCTCGGCGCCGGAGTCACCGACGCCGACGGCCGGCTGCGCGACCTGGCCCCCGACGGGCTCGGCGCCGGTGTGCACCGCCTGACCTTCGCCACGGGCGACTGGTTCGCGGCGACCGGCCGGACCGGCTTCTACCCCGAGGTGACGGTGGCCTTCACCGCCACCGAGGACCGGCACCACCACGTCCCCCTGTTGCTCAGCCCGTACGCCTACTCCACCTACCGAGGTTCTTAGAACAGGAGTGATCCCCATGGCAGTCGTGCTCGGCCACAACCAGTACGGCAAGGCGGAGAACCGGGTCGTCCGGGTCTTCCGCGACAGCGACCCCCACGAGATCGTCGACTACAACGTCAGCGTCGCGCTCTGGGGCGGCCAGGAGGCGCCGCACCTGACCGGCGACAACGCGCCGGTGCTGCCGACGGACACGCAGAAGAACACCGTCTACGCCTTCGCGAAGGAGGACGACGTCGTCGCGCAGCCGGAGTCGTTCGGCGTCCGGCTGGCCCGCCACTTCGTCGACGAGACCGGGCCGATCACCCACGCGCGGGTCCGCATCGAGATGTACCCGTGGACCCGGCTGGGCCACCCGCACGCCTTCACCCGCGACGGCCGCTTCGTCCGCACGGCGACGGTGACCTACGACGGCTCGACCACCTGGGTGGTCTCCGGGGTCGAGGACCTGTGGATCCTCAAGACCACCGACTCGGAGTTCGCGGACTTCCTCGAGGACCGGTTCACGACGCTGGCGCCCACGCACGACCGCCTGATGGCGACCTCGCTGCGCGCGCAGTGGTGGCACACCAGCGAGGACGTCGACTGGGGCAAGTCCCACGACCGGGTCGTGCAGACGGTGCTGGAGACCTACGGCAACCACCACAGCCTGGCGCACCAGCAGACCCTCTTCGACTGCGGCGCGGCCGTGCTGGAGGAGCAGCCGGAGATCGCCGAGATCCGTGTCACCGCCCCGAACAAGCACCACTTCGTCTACGACCTGGCCCGCTTCGGGATCGAGAACGCCGGCGAGGTCTTCCACGCCGACGACCGGCCCTACGGGCTCCAGGAGCTCACCGTCCGCCGTGACGACGCCCCCGCCCCCGGCCTGGCCTTCGACCCCGGCCAGGGCTGGTGACCGGGCCCGACCGGCCGACCCGAGGAGGAGGACCGATGGCCCTGAGGAACAGGAAGCGGAGCGCGGCTGCGGCCGGGACGGGCGGGCACCCGGTGGACGAGGTGCTGCCGCCGGGACCGATGGTGGCCTACGGCCTGCAGCACGTGCTGAGCATGTACGCGGGGGTGGTCGCGGTGCCGATCATCATCGGCACCGCGCTCGCGCTCTCCACCCAGCAGACCACCTACCTGATCAGCGCCGGCCTGTTCGTGTCCGGCCTGGCCACGCTCCTGCAGACGCTCGGCGTCTGGCGGATCGGCGCCCGTCTCCCGATCGTGCAGGGGACGTCGTTCGCGGCCGTCTCCACCATGCTGGCCATCGGCGCACCACTCGGCGGCGAGGCGGGGCTGCGTGCCATCTTCGGGGCGCTCATCGTCGCCGGCGCCGTCGCGCTGCTGATCGCGCCGTTCTTCACCAGGCTGCTGCGGTTCTTCCCCCCGGTCGTGACCGGCACCGTCATCACGGTCATCGGGGTGTCGCTGCTGCCGGTGGCGATGCGGTGGGCGCTCGGGACGGCGAACACCCCCGGGTACGGCTCGATGCGCAACATCGGCCTGGCCGGGGCGACCCTGCTGATCATCGTGCTGATCTACCGCTTCCTGGGCGGCTTCTTCAACCGCGTGGCCATCCTCTTCGGGCTCGTGCTGGGGACGCTGGTGGCCATCCCGTTCGGCGCCACGGACTTCGGCCGCCTCGGGGACGCCGCCATCTTCCAGCTGACCGAGCCGTTCCACTTCGGCCTGCCGACCTTCGCCGTCGGGGCGATCGTCTCGATGCTCGTCGTGATGCTGGTGATCATGACGGAGACGACGGCCGACATCCTGGCCATCGGTGAGGTCGTCGACAAGCCGCTCAGCCGCCGCGACGTCACCGGCGGGCTGCAGGCCGACATGCTCTCCACCACCGTCGCCGGCGTCTTCAACGGCTTCTCGGTCAGCGCGTTCGCGCAGAACGTCGGCCTGGTCGCCGTCACCGGGATCAAGAGCCGCTTCGTCGTCGCGGTCAGCGGCGTCATCCTCTTCCTGCTCGGCCTCTTCCCGGTCCTCGGGGCCGTCGTGGCAGTCGTGCCGCTGCCCGTCCTCGGGGGCGCGGGGCTGGTGCTGTTCGGCACGGTCGCCGCCAGCGGCATCCGCACGCTGAGCAAGGTGGAGTACGACGGCAACGCCAACCTGGTCATCGTCGCGGCCGCCCTGGCGATGGGCGTCATCCCGATCGCCGTCCCCGACTTCTACGAGCCCTTCCCGAGCTGGTTCCAGGTCGTCTTCGACTCGGGCATCAGCGCCGCCGCGATCACCGCCATCCTGCTCAACCTGCTGTTCAACGTGCGGCGCGGTCAGCCCGGGGAGGGGCCGATCTTCGCCGAGGCGCCGGCGATCGGCAGCACCTACGAGGGGGACAGCGAGGGGATCGTCGTCGAGCACACCGACACCGCCTCCCCGACCCCCACCAGGCCGACGCGCCGGGTCCCCGGCAGCTCCCACTGACACCCAGGAGGACCGCGTGTGCGAACGGCCCCACGTACTGGTCGGCGCGCCGGACAGCCTGACCGCGCGCGTCCGCGCCCGGGGCAGCGACGTCCTGCGCACCCCGATGCTCGACCACGGCACGGCCGTCACCCGGGCCGATGGGGAGGCGCTGGGCCTGGAGGGTGACGAGGTCCTGTTCCACCGGCTGCTCAGCGAGCACCCGGAGGAGATGCTGCCGGTCGTCCGCACCCCCACCATCGGCGACGTCATCGAGCGCTTCAGCCGCGACCACGACCGCCCCCGCGGGGTCTTCCTGTCCATCGACGAACCGGACGCCATCGAGGGCGCGCTGCGCGCCTACGGCCTCGGGCCCGACGACTGCGACCTCGTCGTCGCCACCGACTCCGAGGGGATCCTCGGCATCGGGGACCAGGGCGTCGGCGGCGTGCAGATCGCCCTCGGCGAGCTGACCGTCCACACCGCGGCCGAGGGCATCCACCCGCGGCGGGTCGTCCCCGTCGTGCTCGACGTCGGCACGGACGACCTCCGCCTGCTCGACGGAGCTCGCCCGTTTCCGCGAGCAGCACGCCGTGACCTCCCCGCTCCTCGCCGACACCGACCACGCCGTCTGCGAGGCCTGCGGCGCCTGGGGAGAGAGGCAGGTGGACGGCGGAACGCGAACCGGGGTCATCCGGTGCACCTCCGTCCTGGACGAGGAGGGCCGGGTGAGGACGGCGGTGTACGGCGTCCAGGCGACCGGCCGCGTGGCCGAGGTGCGCCGGACGCTCGCGCTGGGGTGACCCCGAGCGCACCCGGGTCCCCGGTCGGGGCCGGCACGGACACGGCCTGGCTCGACGGTGCCGGCCCACGAGGTCGTCGACTGGTGCACCCGCCGACAGGGAGAGGACCACGCGGATGACCGAGCTGAGCGACGACCTCGCCGACGTCCTGGACGAGCGGCTCGCCGAGGCCGATCGGCGGCTCCGGCTGCGCTATCCCGGCGATCCCGGGACGCGGCAGCCGGTACACACCGTCTACATCCCGGCCGACCGCTTTACGGCCGACGCCCACCACCGGTGGGGGGCGCAGGCGGTGGAGCTGCTCGACCGGCACGCTCCCTCGACGGAGGTCCTGGCCGACGTCACCGGCATGCCCGTCGAGCTGGTGGGCGACGTCCACGACCGGGTGCGCGCCAAGCTCGCCCGTGAGCCGATCGAGGACCTGCGCGTCGACTTCGAGGACGGCTACGGCCGGCGCTCCGACGACGAGGAGGACCGGGCGGCCGGCGAGGCGGTCGCCGCCCTCGCCGCGGCCGCCCGGGCCGAGGGCGGGCCACCCTTCCTGGGCATCCGGTTCAAGAGCTTCGAGGCGCCGACCCGCCGGCGGGGACTGCGCACGCTCGACCTCGTCGTCGGCGGGCTCCACGCGTCCGGCGGCCTCCCGGAGGGCTTCGTCGTGACCCTGCCGAAGGTGACCTCGGTGGCGCAGGTCGAGGCCATGGTGGAGGTCTGCGCTCGACTGGAGCAGGCCCACGGTCTGCCCGACGGCAGGCTGCGGTTCGAGATCCAGGTGGAGACCCCGCAGGCCGTCCTCGCCGCGGACGGGACCGCGACCGTCGCCCGCACGATCTCCGCGGCGGACGGGCGCTGCACGGGGCTGCACTACGGCACCTACGACTACAGCGCCGCCCTCGGCATCACCGCCACCCAGCAGAGCCTGGAGCACCCGGCCGCCGACCACGCGAAGGCGGTGATGCAGGTCGCCGCCGCCGGTACCGGGGTGCGACTCTCCGACGGGTCGACCAACGTGGTGCCGGCGGGGGACCAGGACGCGGTGCACGCGGCCTGGCGCCTGCACACCCGGCTCGTCGCACGGTCGCTGGAACGCGGCTACTACCAGGGCTGGGACATGCACCCGGGCCACCTGCCGACCCGCTACCTGGCCACCTACTCCTTCTTCCGGGCGAGCCTCCCGGCGACGGCGGCGCGGATCAGGGCCTACCTCGGTCGCGTGGAGGGCGGGGTCGTGGACGAACCCGCGACGGCCCAGGCGCTCGCGGGCGCGGTCCTGCGCGGAGTCGACTGTGGCGCCGTGACGGCGGAGGAGGCCGGCGAGCTGACCGGCGTCGACCGCGCCCGACTCGAAGGGCTCGCGCGGCGCGTCGAGGTCTGACCGCGGGACGGGTCCCACCGGTCGAGGCGCCGTCCGCGCGTGCCGTCCCCGAGCGGACCAGCCGCGGCCGACGCGGCTCGTCGACGGCTCCGGTCAGGGAGCAACCAGTGAGGTCGACCTCGCCACGGCCTCCGGCACCGCCGGCCGAGCCGGCCCGTGCTGGACGGACGCGCACCTGGACGGACGCGCACTCGGACCGCCGGCAGCGTCAGTCCGCCGAGGACCTGCAGCAGGTGCTGCGGACCGCCCCGGCGCAGCCAGGCCCCGTGCAGGGGGGCGAAGAGGCCACGAGCCGCTCGGAACGTGGGATCGGTGGTCCGCCGGCCGTCCCCGGCGACGCGCACGACCCGGCTGCGGCACGGGCGCGGCGGTCACCACCCCGACGATGCCCGCTGCCCACCGACGCCCGCTGCCCACCGATGCCCGCCGGGGCGGTGCGTCGAGGGCCCGACGGCCGGCCGGCTCGTGACCTCGGCCCGCCCGTGTCTGACGTCCCCGTCTCGATTGCGCCCGGCCGAAGTCGGGCACGACCACGACCGTGACCGAACCTCGCAGCCCCGCAGGGCATCCCGTCCCGACGCGCACCATCCTGGCCACGATCGGGCTGCTGTTGGCAACCGCGCTCGCGCTCTACATCGTCGTCGAGACGCGGCAGGTGCTCACCTGGATCGTCGTCGGCGCGTTCTTCGCCGTCGCGCTGGGGCCGGTCGTCGGGTTCGTGCAGCGGCGCCTGCTCGGCGGCAGGCGGCGTGCCCTGGCCACCCTGCTGGTCTTCCTCGTCGCCTTCGTCCTCCTCGCGGCCCTGGTGACGGCCTTCGCCGTCCCGCTCGCCCAGGAGGCCACCAAGCTCGCCGGGCAGCTGCCGCAGCAGATCGCCGACGCGCGGGCCGGCCGTGGTCCCGTCGGCGACCTGCTCGAGCGCTTCAACGTGCTGGACTGGGTGCAGGATAACCAGGACCGGATCAGCTCCTTCGCCAGCGGGCTGACCACGCCGGCCGCCGGCGTGCTCAGCGGTGTGGCGAGCGGGCTGACCGGCGCGGTCACCATCGTCGTCCTGGCCTACCTGTGGGTGCTCGAGGGCCCCAAGGTCGTCGACGGTTTCATCGCCCTGTTCGAGTCGCGGACCGGTGAGCGGATCCGCCGGGTCGGCACCGACTGTGCCCGGTCGGTGACCGGCTACATCTCCGGGAACCTGCTCATCAGCATCGTCTGCGGGGTGCTCACCTACGTCGTCCTGGTCATCGCGGGAGTGCCGTTCGCCGGCCTGATCGCCCTGTTCGTCGGGCTGGCCGACCTCGTCCCCCTGGTGGGCGCGACCGTCGGCGGGGTCGTGGCGGTCGTCGCCGGCTTCGTGCACTCCGTGCCCGCCGGCATCACCGTGCTGGTCTTCTTCCTCGTCTACCAGCAGCTGGAGAACCACCTGCTGCAGCCGCTGGTGTTCGCTCGCACGGTCAAGCTGAACCCGCTGACGGTCATCGTCGCCATCCTGGTGGCGGTGGAGCTCGCCGGCGTCCTCGGCGCGCTCCTGGCCATCCCGGCGGCCAGCATCATCCAGGTCATCGCCCGCGACGTGTGGGACCACCGCCGCGGCCGGCCCAAGGAGGTGCCGACCGTGGGGGAGGACCGCCGGCCCGCGGACCCGGCGCCTGCGCACGCCTTCCACGGCAACGTCGCCGTGGACCCGCAGCAGGTGGCCACGGACCCACACCGCCGCTGAACGCGGGCGGCGACCCGAGCTCGGGTCGAAGACCACGCCGGCGGTGGTGACCACGGCGCCGGCGACGGTGCCCAGCAGTCAGGTCGCGGCACCGCTGGTGACGCCGGGAGGCCCGGGGCCGGCGCCGGCGCCGGGAGCGCCGGGATCAGGGACGACCGGTGGTCACCGCTCGTCGGTGTCCGGCGGAGCCGGCGGCAGGGCGGGCGGCGGAGCAGGCGGCGGAGCAGGCGGCGGTGTGGCCGGACACCCGTGCACGGCTGCGACGAGCTCGACGCAGTGCCGCGCGGTGACGAGCCCCGTCGACCGCCCGTCCTCGTCCACGACCGGCAGGGCGTCGGTGCGGGCGTCCAGCAGGGTCCGGGCCGCGGTCGCGAGGGGCTCGGAGTCGCGGACCCGCGGACGCGCCCGCAGGCGCAGCAGCCGGTGGACGGGGACGTGGTGCGCGCTCAGCGGCCCGGGCGGCCACTCCAGGGCGGTGTCCCGCTCGTCGAGCACGCCGATGGGCGCACGGCGTCGTCGATCACGACCAGGTGCTCGCCGGGTCGGCCGTGCCGGCGCCCCAGGCGCTGAACGGCGACGTGTGTGCGTCGACGGTCATCGGGTGACGGGACACCACCTGGTCGACCGTCAGGCACCGTGCGTGAGTGGTCCTGTCGTCCGCTGGGCGGTGGGTGGCTCCACCGGGTGCTCGGCCGCGACCAGGCGGCGATCGTCGACCTGGTCCGCGACGTCCTCACCCCTTGGACCGGGCCCGCGGCGGCGCGGAGGTGCCGCTGGAGACCCTGCGGGCGTACGTCGACGCCGGCGAGGTCGCGACCGAGGCCGCCCGCCGGCTGCACGTCCCGGTCCGCACGGCCACCGACCGTCTGACCCGCGTCGCCCGGCTCACCGGTCACCGCGTCTCCCGGCCCGACCAGCGGTTCGCACTGCACGCGGCCGTGCTGAGCGCCCCGGCTGCTCGACCGGCCCGCCACGCCGCTGCCTCCCGAACCCTGACCGCACCCGGTCCCGGCGGCCCGGCGGGCGACCCGCGTCACGACGAGGTGTGCAGGGGTTCTCCGGGAGTGCTGGTGCCCAGGTACACGTCCAGCACCGCGTCGATGAAGGAGAGCCATCCCGCGACCGCGGCGCGGGTGGCCGGCGTGTCCTTCTGCGCCTGGTGCAGGCGCGCCGTGGCGAGCTGCGCGCGGGCGCGGGAGAAGTCGTGCTGCAGCTCGTCGGCGAGGCCGGCGTGGATCGTCGTCATGGCTGACCTCCGGGAGGGTCGTCGTGGGTCGAGGACTGGCAGGGGGCGGCGCTTAGGCGGCCAGGGAGGCTGCCGGGCCGACCGCTCGGGGGACGTTCTGCACGGGCGCGGTCGGAGCCGGCCGAGGGCCGTGGCCGCCGCGGCGGGCGCACTGGGCGGCCAGGTGCCAGGCGGTGCACGCCGGGCAGGAGGCCAGCCAGACGCTGCGGGCGTGCCGGGTGCAGGGTGCGGGATCGGACACGACGACCCCTCCTTCGCGGGTGCGGTGTCGTGGTGGTGGGGTGGGTGCGGCGAGGACGACGACCCCGGTGGTCCGGGATCAGGCGGCCGGGCCCAGGCCGCGGTCGGCGAGCCTGACCCGCAGGCGGGCCAGCGCGCGTCCCCGCGTGGGACCGATGCTGCCGATGGGCATGGCGCACGTCGCCGCGACCTCGTCGTAGGAGTCGAGCTCCTCCCGGAAGAGCGCGACGAGCAGGCGCTGCTGCCGCGGCGGGAGCTCGGCCACGGCGGCCCACAGGTCCCGCGCCTCGTCGCGGTCGGCGACCTCCCTGGCGGGGTCGGCCGTGGCGTCCGGCGTCTCGTCGACCGTGGGCAGCGGGAGCACCCGGGAGGACCGGCGCAGGACCGCCAGGGACTCGTGCGTCGCCGTGACCGCGAGCCAGCCGGCCAGCCGCTCCGGGTCGCGGATGGTGTGCACGTGCTGCAGCAGGCGCAGCCAGGTCGTCTGCACCACGTCGTGGACGTCCGCCGTCTGGAGGCGGAACGACGCGGCCACCGACCGGACGAGCCGGTCGTACTCGGCGACCAGTTGCCGCCAGGCCGACTGGTCGCCGTCGGCCATCCGGGCGAGCAGCGTGGCGTTGTCGCACGTGCGGGGGGCCTGCGCCGGGGTGGGGAGGAGCTGTGTGGTCATCGCGCCGCGGTCCCGTTCTCGACGGATCCGCCCGGTGCGGGGACCGGTCCGCGGATCCTCAGGGTGGGTGGAACAGCCTGGGTGCAGTGCGCCGGCGTGCACGGCCGATCCCGTGACGGTCGTCGTGGTGGTCGCGCTGCACCCGGTCCGGCTGCAGGGAGGACGCTAGGAGCGGCGCCCGCGCCGGGCTGCCAGCCCGCGGACACGCCGGCTGTCATCCGGATGACAGGTGCGGCCCGACGCCCCCGGGCCGGTCAGCGGCCCGGTCACCGGCCCGGTCACGACGGGCCGCGGTGCCTCACCGGCCGGCGCGGCGGCGCAGCGCGGCGGGGTCCCGGAGCACGATCACGCGGCCGTGCACCGAGATCAGGCCCCGGGCCGCGAACAGCTGCAGGACCCGGTTGACCGCCGGACGGGTGGCTCCCACCATCGCGGCGATGTCGGACTGCGACAGCCCGACGTCGAGCACCGTGTGCGCGTCGTCCTGCGCGTGGCGCTGGGCGAGCTGGAGCAGGACCTCCGCGACGCGACCGGTCAGGTCGAGGAAGACCAGGTCGCCGGTCTGCTCGGTCAGCCGGCGGACCAGCTGCCCGAGCCGGCGCAGGACGGCGTCGAGGACCTCCGGGTGGGCGGCCATGGCCTCCTGCACGGCCGCCCTCGGCAGCATCAGCACGGTCGTCGGCTCCACGGCGACGACCGACGCCGAGCGCGGCAGGCCGTCGAGGAGGGCGAGCTCGCCGGCGGTGTCGTGCGGGCCCAGGGTGACGAGCACGGCCTCCTCGCCCCGCTCCGACGTCAGCACGACCTTGGCCAGGCCCTCACCGACGACGACCAGGTGGTCCCCCGGGTCGCCCTGGTACCAGAGGTACTGTCCCCGGCCGTACGTCCGCTGCCTGCTCGCCGCGGCCAGGTCCGTGAGCGAGGGACCGTCGAGCGCGCCGAAGACCGGCGTCGCTCCCAGCACGTCCGCCGCCTCCTGCGCGGTGAACCGCGGCCTCACGACGCGGTCTCCGATCCCCGGGACGGACCGTGCACCCGAGCACGGTACTGCTGATCGGGCCCGGGAGACCCCGGTTCCGCCCCGGGCGGCGGGTGTGGTCAGAGGCTGCGCAGGAAGGCCAGCGAGGGCATGAAGAAGTACTCGCCGCCCTTGAGCGTGACCGCCTGGGGTATCGCGGGAGCCGTCCGGGTGGCCGCGGCGTCCCAGATCGGCGGCCAGGTCCCGTCCGCGCGGGGTCCCTGACCGACCACCGGGTCACGGCCGGGTCCGGCACCCCCAGCAGCACCCCTGGCGGGGCCCGGGAAACGGGCGTCGTTGGCCCACTGCGACTGCACGAAGTCGAACTGCTGACGGGGCTCGGCGTTGAAGGCCATGAACAGCAGGCCGACGCCGCCGGTCGGGCGCCTGCTGGGGGGCAGGTCGGCGGCGAGGTCGTCGGTGCGCCGGCCGTAGGTCTGCCCCCGCCGGGCCATGAGGCGTACCCGCTCCTGCCGTGCGCCCACGGCCGAGCCCCGGGGGTTGACCTTGCGGATGTGGGCCTGGAACGGGCACCGCCGCCCGGCGGCGTCCGCGGCGTAGTCGAAGTCGTTGTCACCGCGCCCGGTGGGCCCGGGAGTCGGCCGGAGCGTGAGTGGCGTGCCGTCCCGGAAGCGGCCGACGAGCATCGCACCGGCGCGCTCGCGGTCGCGGCGGGCCAGTCCGAGCGCTTGGGCGAGGTCGGTTCCGGCCTGCTGGAACCGCCGCACGTCCTGCTCGAGTTTGCGGAACACGAGGTAGCTGCCGTAGTGCACAGCGGGGTCCGGCGCCGCAGGGTCCGGCACCAGGACGCGGTCGAGGGGGCACGCGGGGTCCCACACCAGTCCGCCCGGGGCGCTCCTCCTCGCTGCCGCGACGTCCTCGTCCAGGAACAGCGGCTGGCTGATCCCGTCGACGTACCCGAAGTGCTCGACGGCGGCGCCGGAGGCGTTGCGCCGCCCGAGCCCGGTCTCTCTGCCCAGGATGGCGGTCGAGCCCCTGACCAGGTTGAGGACCTGGCTGCGGGCTGCCGACATCCCTCCCTGGGTCGCATCACCGATGAGGACGACGGCGTGGATCTCCTCCCGGTACGGCGGCTCCCAGGTCGAGACGGGCGGGTCGTGCAGGGCGTCCCGGCTGGCCGGGTCCTTCATGCCGCGGGTGAACGACGCGTCGCCGGGGATCCGCTCGGGGCCGACACCGAGCGCCCGGTAGGCGGCGTGGGTCAGCCCGATGCCGACGTACGGGGTGCCCGGCGTCCCGGTCGCCCTGAACTCCTCGACCTCCCGGAGGTGCTGCCTGGCCGACTTCACCAGCGGAGCGATCGCCCGCAGGAAGGTCCTGCCCTCGACCGGGTTGCCGAACCGCAGGAGGAGCACGGACAGGTGCTCGCGCACGTGCGGGTGGACGATGTTGGACTGGAGCTCGTCGAGCATGGCGGCCGCGTCCCCGGCGGCGGTCTTCCACGACAGCGTGCGGCTGAGATCGAGGGTGCCGTCCGGGGAGCGGGCCGGCGCGCCGCAGGTCAGGCGGACGGCGCTGTCGGACCACCAGTGCGACTCGACCGAGCCGTCCTGCCGGGTCAGGACCGCCAGCGCCGTCGCGGTCGCCGGGCCGGCCCGGAGCTCCCCGTGCACGGCGTCCGCCCTCGTCCTCCACCGTGCGCCGCCGCTGTTCCTGGCGCCTGCGCTGTCGAAGCGGGCGCCGAGCAGGACGGCCGTGGCGGCACCGCCCGTCCCGTCCCCGCGCGTCTGCCAGAGCCAGACGTGCAGCTCGGACAGCCTCCGGCCACCGGCGAGCTCGAGCCGACCCTGGAGCCAGACGTCCCCCTGGGCGTCGATCTCCAGCACCGGGTCGAGGTCACCGCCGGCGATCGTCATCGCGTCACCGCTCGGGCGTCGGTCCGGTGATCGAGGACGTCAGCCGCTATCGCGAGCATCACGAATGCTTGAGGATGTTGGCGGCGGCTTGGAGCAGCTCGGCCGCCAGGGCGTTCTTGTCATGGGGCTGGACGGCTACGGGCGCCGGTTGCTTCAGGTGGATGCCGTTGTCGGACCACCAGTACGAGATCGTCGAGCCGTCGTCTCGGGTCAGGACCGCCAGCGCCATGCCGGTTGCGGGACCGGCCCGGAGTTCTCCGTGTACGGCGTTCGCCTGTGTCCGCCACGGCGTACCACCGGCTTGCCTGGCGGCTGCACTGTTGAAACCGCCACCGTCGAGGACGGCCGTGGCGACACCTCCCGTCCCGTCCTCGCGCGTCTGCGAGAGCCAGACGTAGAGCGTCGACAGCGTCTGGTCAGCGGCGAGTTCGAGGGGACCCTGGAGCCAGACACCTCCCTGCGCGTCGACCTGCAGCACCCGCTCGAAGTTGCCCGCGGTATCGGTCACCACGTCACCGCCCATCCCGAGCCCCACGGCTCATCGGTGTTCCCCGGGCGCGGCGGACCCGCGCACGGCCTCGCTGTCACGTCGTCCCGTCGAGTTCGGCGAGCCGGCGTCGGGTCGCGGCGGCGGAGACGACGTTCCCCTTGACCTCGTACAGGCGCAGCGCCCCGGACGCGGCGGTGACGGCCTCCTCGCCCTTGCGGGTGGCCTCCAGCACGTGCGACAGGTCGATCAGCGCGTCGGCCCGGTGGTCGAGGAAGTCGGTCGCCCCGGCGAGGGCCACCGCCTCGCGCGCCAACTCCTCGGCCTCCCCGAGCTCGGCACGCCTGCTGAGCACGCGCGCGCGGACGCCGCGCCAGAGCACCTGCGACAGCAGGTCGGTGGGCCCGGCCAGCCGGGCGCTGAGGTCGGCGTACTCCTCGGCCTCCCGGTCGCGCCCCTGCTCCAGGAGCGCGCGGGCGAGGAAGGCGGCGGTCGTCGAGAGGAACATCCGTTCCCCCATCTCCTCCAGCGCGCGACACCCCGCGCGCAGGCTCTCCTCGGCCGCCGCGGGGTCGCCCGCGAGCAGCTCGACGACGGCCTCGTTCTGCGAGGTCGCCGCGTTCAGGGTCAGGCCGAGGTCGGCGTAGGCGGCGTTGCTGGTGGCCAGCAGCCGACGGGCGAGGTCGAAGCGGCCGAGCATCGCGTGCAGGCCGGCGAGGTGACGGAGGATGGCCGCCTCAGATTCGGGACTCTCCCGCACCTCCGCGCGCATCGCCTCACAGCGGCGCACCCCCTCGCCGGCGGGGGTCGGACCGAAGAACAGCGAGGACGCCACCCAGGTCAGGATCTCGTCGCGGACGTGCCGGTCCCCTGCCGCGTCCGCGTGCGCGGCCGCCCGCTCCCACGCCTCCGCCGCTGCCTCGGCACGGGCCTCGTTCCAGTAGAGCCAGGCCTCGAGCCGCCGCGCGCGGCACAGGCCGAGGTCGTCCGCGCACCGCTCGAAGACCGGGATCACGCGGGCCATCGCCCGGGCGGCCTCCTCGATCCCGTCGTCCTCGACGTGGAGGAGCCGGAGGAACTGCTGCTGGACCAGCACGTGCGACGCCGCGCACGGGTCGCCGCCGGCCGCGGCCAGCCGCTGCGCCTCGTCGAGCACGCGTTCGGCCTGGACCAGCCGGCCGCACTCGATCATCGCGGCGCCGAGCTCGGTGAGCACCAGGGGCCGTGTGGGGTCCTCGGTCCGGAGCAGTTCCGTCACCCGCTCGAGGAGGCCGATCCCCGCCGGCAGGTCGCTGCGGGCGAGCGCCCGCCGCCCTGCCGCCTCGAGCCGCTCGGACGCCCGTGCCGCGAGCGAGGCCGCGCGCGCGTCGCGCGGGCCGAGGGCCACGCGGTTCCGGAAGGCCTGCTCGAGGTGGTAGCCGACGATCTCCTCGAACTCCCGCAGGCGCGAGCGGTCGTCGGCCATGGCCTCCAGCCAGCTCGCGTAGCGCTCGTGCATCTCGGCCCGCGCGTTCTTGGGCAGGGAGCGGTAGGCGGCGTCGCGGATCAGGCCGTGGCGGAAGCGGTAGGCCTCCTCGCCGCCGAAGTCGGCCGGGTTCCGGCGGATCAGGCCCCGCTGGACCAGCGTCCGCAGGCCGTCCTCGAGTGCCGTGCCGGGTGCGGGGGAGGCGAGCTCGCCGACCGGGCCCCGGTGGAACACCACACCCTCGACCGCCGCGGCCGTCAGGATCGCCCGCAGGTCGGCCGGGAGGCTCTCGAGCCGGGCGGCGAGCAGGGCGTGGATCGTCGACGGCACGGGCAGGTCGGAGAGGTCCGACGGGACGACCCAGCGGCCGTCCTCGCGCGTGAGCCGTCCCTCGTCGACGAGCATGGCCACGAGCTCCTCGGCGAAGAGCGCGTTGCCCTCCGCCGAGCCCGCGATCAGCGACGCCGCGGCGGGCGGCAGCGGGGCGCGGCCGAGCAGGTGGGACACCAGCTCGAGGCACTCCGCCTCCTCGAGCGGCTCGAGCGCGATCGACGTCGCGTCGACCGCGCCCCGTCCCCACCCCGGGCGGGTCTCGAGCAGCTCCCCCCGGGCGATGCAGACGAGCAGGATCGGCAGGCCGCGGGAGAACTCCGCGACGTGCTCGACCAGGTCGAGGAAGGTCGGCTCGGCCCAGTGCAGGTCGTCCACAACGACGACGAGCGGTCCCGATCGGGCGAGTGCCTCGAAGAGCCTCCGGACCGCCCAGAAGGTCTCCTCGCTCGTCCCCCCGGCCGCGCCGCCGAGCCCGAGCGCCCCGGCCACGCGCTGGGCGATCAGCTCGGCCTTCTCCTCCCCGGCGAGCTCTCCGGTGGCCAGCCGCGCGGCGATCGTGGCCGCGGACTGCTCACCGGGGTCCACGCCCCTGGCCCGCGCGATGTCGCGGACGATCTGGGCCAGGGGCCAGTAGGTGATCCCCTCGCCGTAAGGCAGGCAGCGACCGTGCAGGACCACGACGTCCCCGGGGAGGTCCGCCGCGAACTCCCGCACGAGCCGCGACTTCCCCACGCCCGCGTCGCCGAGCACGGTCAGCAGGTGACACCTCCGCTGCTCGACCGTCTCGCCGAACGCGCTGTCCAGCACCGCACGCGGTCCCTGGCGCCCGATGAAGGGCGACTCGAAGTGGCGCGCGAGGCCGGGGGCGTGGGCGCGGGCCTGCACCACCGTCACGGCGTCGACCACCTGCCCGTGCTTGAGCGGGCGGGGCCCGCCCGGCCGGACGTCGACCGCGTCGCGCACGAGCCTCTGCGTCGACCTGCCGATCAGGATCTCGTCGGCCTCCGCCGCCTCCTCGAGGCGCTTGGCGACGGTGACGGCCTCCCCGGTGACGAACAGGTGTCCCCGCCGGTGGTCGCCGGCGATCACCTCGCCGGTGTTGACGCCGATCCGGCTGGCCAGCCGGACGCCCCAGGCGGCCTCGAGCTCGCGGTTGAGGACGGCGAGGGAGTCGCGCATCTCGACCGCCGCCCGCACCGCCCGCAGGGCGTCGTCCTCGTGGAGGGTCGGCACGCCGAACACCGCCATGATCGCGTCGCCGATGTACTTCTCCACAGTCCCGCCGTGCTTCTCGACGACGGCGCTCATCTCGCCGAAGTAGCGCTCGAGCAGGTTCCACAGCGCTTCCGGGTCGAGGGTGAGGCTCAGCCGCGACGAGTCCACGAGGTCGGAGAAGAGGATCGTGACCGTCTTGCGGACGCCCGGCGGCCGCGTCCCGTGTCCGACCGGGGCCGGCGGAGCCGTCATCGGCAGGACCGTACCGCTGTCGGCCCTCGCTCCAGGGGGTCCGAAGACGCGGGAACCGGTGCTCATCGCGGCTCCGGGGGAGGGCACGGCCCCGCGTGCGACGTCCCGTGCAGCGCACGCGCTCTCCCTCTCACCTGCCGACTCCCCCCTCGGGAGCGCAGACGCTAGGGAGGCGGACGTCACCGCCGCGTCACCACCGCGTCACCACCTCGTCACCACCTCCCGGCGGGACGCGAGCCCGTCGCGGGGACCACGGGCTCCGGGCGCCGGTGCGGGACGCCGGGGTCAGGTCGGGTCCGCCGTGGTGACGGTCATCTTCGGGCCCGGAGCGGAGATCGACTCGATCTCCAGTCCCGACGCGTCGCCGTCCCACCAGCGGCTGTCCGGCGTGGTCGCGTTCCCGAACGCCGTGGCGTACGGGGCGCCGTACAGGTCGGAGGCGTCACCGGCGTTGCTCCGGTGCTCCAGGTCGAAGCGGCCGTCGGCCTGCTCCAGCGAGCACTCGTAGTGCTGCGCGGGCGTCATCTGCTCGAAGCTGTTGTCGCCGAGCTCGTCGACGTGCCAGATGACCAGGCCGGCGTCCGGGAGCGAGCGGTCCCGGCCCACCTGCTGCCGGTTCTCCAGGACGAAGTACTCGGTCGCGTTCCTGCGGTGCACGAGGAAGTCGTTCGTCCCGGCCTCGAGGGTGGACGTCGTGCCCGGGGTCAGGGGGGTGACCGAGGACGCCCAGCCCGAGGCCTGCTTGAGGTAGGCGCTGACCTGGACGGGGTTGACGTTCGACCCTCCGAAGCACATCAGGCAGTAGTGCCCGACGCCGTAGCCCTGCAGGGCCGGGTCGACGTCGTAGTCGTACAGGTCGGGGTAGTCGCAGATCATGTGGCCGTTCTCGTGGCAGAACGTCCGCAGCGTCAGCCGGTCGCCGAGGTCGGTGATCTGGTAGTCGTAGAGCTGCGCCGTCGGCGTCACGGGGTAGCCGTGCTCCAGGTGCCAGGAGTGCGGCCACAGCCCCTTGGCCCAGTTGTTGACGCGGGTGCCCGTGTAGAAGACGTTGAGCGCCCGCACGAACCCGGCGTCGTCGGTCGTGAGCGGCGAGAAGTCGAACCCGCCCGCCACCAGGTCGTCGAGTGCCTCGGTGATCAGCTCCCACGTCCGCAGCGGCTGCTCGACCGTCTCGTCGGTGTAGTAGGCCCGCTCGTGCTTCGCGGTGTAGTAGGCCGTGACGACGTTGGTGTAGGTCAGCTTCCCGCCCGACACGTCGGCGAAGTAGTCGCGGACGGACCCGTTGTTGCCGAACTCCGCGTACCCCGCCAGGTTGCAGAAGTCGTCGACCTGCTGCCGGGTGATCGTGGCCGGGACGTCGGGGAACGCCACGAGCAGGCACAGGCCGACGTAGTCGCCGGTCGTCTCCTCCTGGGGAGGCGCCGGCACCGGGCCCTCCTGCGCGGCCCGGGCGCTGCGTGCCCGCCGCTGCTGGCGGCGGGCCTCCCACCGCGGCCGCTCGGCAGCCGCGGCGAGGGCCGCCCGGGGCAGGGCACCCCTCGCCTCCCGCCGGGGGCGGGTGTGCCGGGGCAGGTCGAGCCGGGCGGGGTCCACGGCGCCGACCCTGTCGTCCGTGGGGAGGAGCTCCTGCTCGTCGGGTGACAGCGTCGCGTAGTGCCAGTACCCGCTGTCGGGGTCCTGCATGACGGTGTACCCGTCGAGGGTCTCGAAGACCGCGGCGAACTGGTTGCCCCAGGCGCGCACCGGCAGCTCGGTGCCGTCGGGGTCGTGCAGGGTGATCTGCTCGCCGTCGTAGGGGAGGGGCATGCTCTGGCTCCGTCGTCGTCGGGGTGCGCGGCGGCCGGGGCCGGCCGCTGCGGGGCGCTCGCCTGACAGAGCTCCGGCACCGCCTCCTGATACGCGCGACGGCGCGGACCGGCGGCCGGTCCGCGCCGTCTCAGCCGGTGAACGAGCCCGCCGTCACCTGGACGCCGGCCTGCCGGTCCGCGAGCTCGCGGCAGCTGCGGTTGGGGACTGGTAGGGCCGGTCCTGGAGCTCCCACAGCAGCGGGGCCTGCCCGAGCTCCTGGGCGCCCACGAGATGGCAGAGCCGGCGGCTCCCGACGTCCTCCGAGCGGATCCGGGTCAGGCCGCGGTCGCCCGACCGCATGACGGTCGTCCACTCCCCGTCGGCACTGAGGACGTTGCCGACGACGAGGTGCTGCTCCGAGCCCTCCTGGTACCCGACCAGCTCGACCGGCGTCCACGGCCGGGTCAGCGTGCCGAGCAGGACCCACAACACGGCGACGACGAAGAAGACCGGTGTGCCGAGGAGGGGGGAGCGGCTCAGCGGGCCCAGCGGCTCCGCCACCGCGGGCGGTGCTCCTGCGCGTCCGGACCGGTCCGCCCCGTGACGCGGGGTGCGCGGGCCACGGCGAGGAAGGCCAGGAACGCCAGCGTGCAGGTGAGCAGCGGACACACCGGCGACAGCAGCGCCGCGAACGCCGCGAGGCCCAGCATCGCGGCACCCTCCCAGGTCCAGGCACCGGACCTCCGTCGTGACCGGTGGGCGCCGTACGCGAGAGCGAGCGCGGCCAGCGGGAGGACCCAGTAGGCGTAGGACATGAGGCTGCCCAGCAGGACCGTCAGCGGGGCCGTGGTCAGCAGCGCCGCCCCGGTCGTGAGGGAGAAGTGACCCACCGCGTAGCTCTTCACCAGGGCGAAGCCGGTGAGCAGGACGGCGCCCACGATGCTCAGGTGGGCCGCGTCCTGGAGGAGGGACGCGTGCTCCTCGGCCGTCCGCTCCCGCGTGTCCCCGCTCCCTGACCCGGGTCCGCCGGTCATGGGACCCTCCTCGGTCCGACGTGGCCGGGACGTGCTCGTCCGGAGCCCCGGACCGCGATCGTCGACCCGGGTCGTCATGACCTCGTCACGGCAGTGTCACCGCGCCTCCGACGGCGCCCGGGGGAGCACTTTCGGCGTTCCTCCCGGGTCGCCGGCGCTGCAGCACCGGCAGTGCACGGACGACGCCGCAGTGGCCGCGCGACAGCACCCCACGGACCCGTGGGCGGCCAGGGCCGGGCACGGGTGCGCGACGATCCGGGACCGCCACGCCCGGCGGCCTGGCGCTGCTGCGGGTGCTGCAGGCCTCGTTCGTCGCGGCGTTCAGCACCCACTCCACCCTCGGCCCTCGTCCCCTTCCTGGTGGCCGTCGGCAACGTGACGGTGCCGTCCCACAGGGCCGCCTCAGGCCTCCTCGCCGATGTCCTCCCGCCACAGCTCCGGGCGCTCGGCGAGCATCCGCTGCATGAGCGCGACGCAGTCGGGGTCGTCGAGGACGTCGACCCGGACGCCGTGCGACCGCAGCAGCTCCTCGGACTGGGAGAAGCTGCGGTTCTCACCGACGACGATCCGCGGGATCTCGTAGAGCAGCGCCGTCCCCGCGCACATGTAACAGGGCGAGAGCGTGGTGTAGAGGACGCTGCCGCGGTACACCGACGCCGGCAGCCGGCCCGCGCGCTCCACGCAGTCGGTCTCGCCGTGCCGGATGGCGCTGTCCATCTGCACCCGCCGGTTCCTGCCCACCGCCAGCAAGCGGCTGTCGTGGACGAGGGCCGCGCCGATCGGGACGCCGCCCTCCTCCCAGCCCAGCCGCGCCTGCTCCACCGCGAGACCGAGGAAGAAGCGGTCGCGCTCCTCGGGCGCGAGGTCGGGGGGCACGGCAGGGAGCTCGTCGGCGGTCACGGATCTCCTCGGGGCGCGGCCGGGGGTGGGGTGTGGGGCAGCATGCCCTGCCGCCGAGCGGCGCGCCGCGGCGGCCAGGACCTGCCGAGGCCACCCGCCCACCGTACTGGGTAGACTGGTCTACCCAGTGGACGGATGAGGAGTGTGCCGTGTCCGAGCAGACGAGGTCGGGACGCGGGTCGGCGCGGGCCCGGCTGCTGGCCGCGGCGGCCGAGTGCTTCTACGACCAGGGGGTCGGCGCGACCGGCATCGACACCATCACCGCCACGGCGGGGGTGGCGAAGATGAGCCTGTACAACAACTTCGCCGGCAAGGACGAGCTGGTGCTGGCCTACCTCGAGGCGCGGCACGGGGAGTGGCTGGACCTCTACCGGCACCGGCTGACCGAGGCGACCGACGCCCTGGGCCGGGTGACGGCGGTGGTCGACGCCTACGTCGACCACGCCGAGCGGGCCCACCGGCACGGGTTCCGCGGGTGCGGGCTGCTCAACGCGGCGGCCGAGTTGCCCGCCGGTGCTCCCGGACGGCAGCTGGTGCGCCGGCACAAGGAGGAGGTCGAGGCACTGCTGGCCGCCCACCTCGCCGAGGTCGACGGCGTGCCGGCCGGCCGCGTCGCCGACCTGGCCGAGGAGCTGTCGTTCCTGCTCGAGGGGGCGATGGCCCGGGCCGGGTTGGAGGGCGACTCCCGCCGGCTGCACCGCGTCCGTGACCTGACCCTCGCGCTGGTCCGGGCCGCCGCCGGCGAGGGTGCGCGGTGAGGCACGGCGCCACCTACGGCAGCGCGTGCGTTCTGGCCGCGGCCGTGCTGTGGGGCACGACCGGCACCGCGGCGGCCCTGGCCCCTGGCGTCGGGTCCCTGGCGGTGGGTGCGGCGGCGATGGGTGTGGGCGGCCTGCTGCAGGCGGCGGCCGCGTCCCGCGTCGTGCGCGTGCACCGCGCCGCCCTGGCCGCGCAGTGGCCGACGCTGGCGGTGTCCGCCGCCGCGGTGGCGGTGTACCCGCTGGCCTTCTACACCTCGATGCGCCTGGCCGGGGTCGCCGTCGGCACGGTCGTGTCCATCGGCTCGGCGCCGGTGGCGGCCGCCCTCGTCGAGCGCGTCGTCGACCACCAGCCGCTGTCCCGCCGCTGGGCGCTCGGCGCCGCCGCCGGCGTCCTCGGGGTGCTCGCGCTGGCCCTCGCCCGGGCGGGTGAGGAGGGCACGGTGAGCGGTGGCGCCGGTACGCGGCCGGTGCTCGGCATCGGGCTCGGCCTGCTGGCCGGCCTGACCTACGCGGTGTACTCCTGGGGCGCGGCGCGGGTCATGCGCGGCGGACTGCCCTCCCGCCCCGTCATGGGCGCGGTGTTCGGCGCCGGCGGCGTCCTGCTGCTGCCGGTCCTGCTGCTCACCGGTGCCCCCATCGTGGCCTCCTGGTCGAACCTCGCGGCCGTGGCCTACCTGGCGGTCGTGCCGATGTTCCTCGGCTACGTGCTGTTCGGCCGGGGCCTGGCCGCCGTCTCCGCCAGCACCGCCACCTCGCTCTCCCTCCTCGAGCCCGCCGTCGCCGCGGTCGTCGCCGTCCTCGTCCTGGGCGAGCGACTGCCGGCGCTGGGCTGGCTCGGCACGGGGGTCCTGCTCGCCGGCCTGGTCGTGCTCACCGCGCCGGCGCGCCGGCCGCGCCCGGACGTGGCGAGCTCCCCGGCCCCGCCGCGCGCCGTCGACCCCGTCCCGTGACCGCCCCCGCGTGCCTCAGCCCGCCCGGCAGACCTCCCGGGTGGCCGCCACGAGGGCGGTGACCAGGGGCCCCGGGTCGTCCCACCAGCGGGTGGAGGTGTCGGCGCGGCGCGCCCAGAACTCGCCCGGGCCACCCTCGCCGGCGCCCAGGTGGAACGGCAGGGTGGGGCCCATCGCGGCCCACCGCAGCCCCGGACCCGACGGGACGGCGGTGTCGACGTCCTCCACCGAGGCCACGCCCTCGTGACCAGGTGGACGGCCTCCCGCCACAGCGCCGCCTGACCAGGCGCGCGGGGTCGCGCCACCGATCTCGCGGTGCCGTCGAGGGGCGGCCGCTGAGGGGGTCGGTGCAGCGGGGTCGGTGCAGCGGGGTCGGTGCAGCGGGGTCGGTGCAGCGCGGGGAACCGGCGCGGGCCGAGGTCTCCCGCGCCCCGCCGAGCGGACAGCGCCGTCACCGCCCGGCGTCCCGGGTCGACACCCGGTGACGACGGCGGCCGGCGGCCGGCGGCCCGTGTCCCGCCGGACCCCGCCAGGTGCCCGGCGGGGTCCGGCCGGCCCGTTCAGCGGACCGGGACGGTCTCGGTGCGCAGCACGGTCGTCCGGGTGCCGGTGGTGGCGAGCAGCCGGACGGTGACCTCGTCGCCGGAGACCTCGTCGGCCGGCACCGTCGTGGCGGGCTCGGTCAGGCCGACGGCGACCGTCCGCCAGCTCCCGCCGCCGTCCTCGCTCAGCTGCACGATGTAGCGCTGGTCGCGCGGGGCGTCCCCCGTGTCCCAGCGCACCTCCAGCGGCCCCCCGGGCTCGCCGGCACCAGCCGCCCGCGACGTCAGGAGCTCGCCGACGTCCCCGGTCTGCCCGCCGACGGCCTCGGCGGCCACCGGCTGCCCGTCGACGAGCAGCTCCACCTGCGCCGCCCCCTCCACCGAGGGGACGACGGAGTCGACGACGCCGGTCAGGTCGTCGTCGGGGTCCTCGCAGACGCTGGGCCGGAAGGTCACCGGCCGCTCGTCGAGGACCTCGCCGGCCGCGTCGCGGATGCGCACCGACACCCGCGCGGCGCCGTCGGCGGCCTCCGGGGTCGCAGCCCCGGTGTCCTCGGCCTCGTCGCCGCCTGCCGGGTCGTCGGGCAGCACCGAGACGATCGTGCCCTCGGCCCGGGTGAGGTCCAGCGCCGCCACGATCCGCATGCCCGCCCGCTCCTCTCCGCTCGCCGCACCCAGGGTCTCCGGCGCCGCGCTGCCCGCCGGCAGGGCGTCCTCCGCCACCAACCGGGCGTGCACGCCGCCGTAGGTGAAGGAGCTCAACCACTGGTTGTCGCAGTAGGTCATGACGTCGTGCGAGGTGGTGCCCGGCAGCACCCGCAGGGGCAGGCCCAGGGCGGGGTCCCCGACGTCGATGCCGACGAAGCGGTCGTCGGCGTCGGACAGCTGCCCGTTCGGGAACGGGTACGGTGCGCCCCCGGCCGCGCCGCAGAACTCGGCGTGGAAGCGGCCGAGGGTGTGGGCGAGCTCGTGCCCGCCGTACCAGTCCCCGTAGGAGCCGTCGCCGTCCCACCCGAAGGTCGACGGCCCGGTGGGGCCGGAGGCGACGGTGCCCGGCTGCGGGGTCTGCGGGATGCCGGACGCCAGGCCGCGCATGAAGAAGCCGCTGTCGGCGACCATCCCGTAGTAGTGGGTGCGTGCGTCGGTCCCCGTGCTGACGTCGATCGCGCGCAACGCCAGGAGCTGGGCGTTGACCTGGGCCGCGCCGAACGGGGCCGCCGCGGTGGCGGTCACCGTCGACGAGCTCAGGTGCAGGCGGGAGATCGGGTAGGCGCGGCGCAGCCAGGAGGCGATCAGGGTCGTGTCGGTGGTGGACGGCTCGTGCGTCACCGGGGGCGTGCCCGTCGAGTAGCGGACCCGCACCAGGCGCATCCGCAGGGGCACCGGCGCGCCGAAGGTGACGGAGCGCGTGGTCAGGCCGGCCAGCGACGGCAACGGGGAACCGGTGGTCCGCAGGACCCGTCCCATCCGCAGCCACAGCGGTCCGGGGCCCGTGCACTGCGCCGGCAGCAGGAAGTTCAGGCTGTAGGCCAGGTCCAGCCGGCGGGACCGCAGCTCGGCAAGCGAGGAGCCGCTGCGCGAGGGGTCCAGCTCGGCCGCGCCGAGGGAGGGCACCGACTGCCACGGGCCGTTCGCCGAGCGGGCGACGAGCAGCTCGCCGCGCACCGTCACCGCGGCGCGCGCGTAGCGCAGGTAGGCGCGGACCACCGTCGGCCGGTCGGCCACGAGCGGGACGGTGTGCGTCGGGTCCTGGATGCCCTGGGTGACCTCGAGCCCGTCGAGCTGCACCATCGGCACGGGGGAGGGCGGCTGCGCCCGGGTCGCCGGCGGTGCCGCCTCGGAGGTGACGGCGCCGTCGAGGCGGGTCAGGAGCCGCTCGGTGAGCGCAGGCTCGTCCTCCACCGTCGGGGTGCCGGTCCGCAGCACCTCCGTGACCGCGGCGTCCACCGTCCGGGCCAGCTCGACCTCCTCCCTCTCGGTGGTCGAGAGCCGGACCGGCTGCATGCTGCGTCCCATCGTGTCCTCCACTGTCGGTCGGTCTGACGGAGGAGAGAGACGCGACCGGCACGGGGTGATACCGGCGTCGACCGCGGGACGGGGCTCACCACCGGACGTCGCCGGCGTCGGTCAGCGGCGCGCGCCGGCCGGCGTCTGCGAGCCCGTTCCGGCGGTCGGAGTCCCGGACGGCGGCGGGGAACCGCAGGCCGGTGCGGGCCTCGAGCGCGGGCACCGCGACCTGCCTCTCCGGCGTGGTTGCCGCCCGCGGGCCGGACGGCTGCACATGCCGCGGCGACGCCCCCAGCGGCGCATCAGCCGGACGAGTGGCGCCAGGCTGATGCGCCGCCGGGCGACCGGTATCAGGGGACGCCGGCCGCCCTCTTCCCCGGCAGGCCTGGCAGCGGCTCCCGGTCGGGTCCCCGCGCGCCGCTCCCGGGCACCGTGGTCGACCGGCAGGAGGAACGCCATGACGTACGGACCCCCGTCCGCCCCGCACCCGCCCCAGGGACCGCCCTACCCAGGACCGTCCTACCCGGGAGCGCCGTACCAGGGACCACCGCCCCAGGAGCCGTCCCCGTCCGGGGCGACGGCCCAGCGCGGCGGCTTCCTCGGCTTCATGACCAGCCTCCCGGGGGTGCTCACCGCGATCGCCGGCCTGGTGACGGCGGTGACCGGTGGCATCGGCCTGTACCTCAACCAGAACGGGTCGGACACGCCGCCGGCCCCCACCACGGTGGCGGCCTCGCCGACGCCGCAGGAGGAGCAGGGGCAGGTGGTCGTCGGGGAGTTGGAGACCGAGGCGTCCGCCACTTCTGGGGACGACGAGGTCACCGCCCTGGTCGACGACTGCCTCGCAGGGGACGGCGCGTCCTGCGACACGCTGCTCGACCTGCTCGCCGAGGAGTGCTACGCGGGCTACCTGTTCAGCTGCGACGTCCTGTTCGAGGTCACGGTGCCCGGCTCGGCCTACGAGGACTACGGCGCGACCTGCGGCGGGCGCGTCGAGGACTGGACGTACGCCGGCGTCTGCAGCGAGGCGTGATGGGCCTCCGCGGAGCCGCCGGGGGTCCCGGGTGGGCGGGTCCGCCCGCCCGGGGCGCCCTCGGCCGGGCCGTCGACCGGCCGCTGTTCTGGTGGAGCGCCGGGGCGATCTTCCTGGTCAACGCCGCCCTCTCGGCCGCCGAGGGCCGGTGGCTCCTGGCCCTGCTGCAGGGGCTGACCTGCCTGTGGGCGGCGGTCGCCGGCGTGACGGCCCAGGTGACCCCCGGCTCCGGCGAGCCGACCGGTGTCTCCCGGGAGCAGGCCGGCGGTCCCGACCGCGCCCCCTGACCGGCTCGGGGAGCCCGGCGTGCGGCGAGCCGGGTTCACAGCCGCCGGCGGACCTCGACCCGGGTGACCGAGACCTCGATCCACGGTCCGGGAGGACGGGCCCCCAGCGCCTCCCGCGCGGCCTGCTCCACCACCAGGCGCGCGACCTCGGCGGCCCGCGCGGTGACCACCGCCGCGACCGCCACCGCCGAGGCGGTGGCCAGCGACCCCGCGGCCGTGCGGCGGACCAGCGCCGGGAGCAGGGACCGCACCGCCGCCGGCACCGTCCTGCGGTCCGGCACCCTGCTCCCGTCCGCCCGGTACACGTCGCTGGGCTCGACCGGCTGCTGGTCGGTCACGGCGCCATCCCCTCCGTCCGGTCCCCGCCCCGTCGCGGCGACGGGACACCTCCCGATCCCGGGAACGGTTCCCTACCCTCGGGACGTGGGCAACATCGGCAAGGAAGTGCGCCGCATCGAGGTCCTGCCCGTGCCCGAGCCGGCACCCGAGCCGGCCGTGCCGGACCGTCCCCAGCCGCAGCCGGCGTCTCCCGCGGAGTAGCCGCGGTGGACCCCCAGGGTGGCTTCGAGCCGCAGGTGGGTCAGATCAGGGCGCTGCGCACCTTCCGCATCGACCCGGACGGCGTGCTGTACCCGCTCTTCTCGAACCACCCCTGGCACGACGGCGCCAACACCGCGCGCTGCCTGCAGGACCGCCCGCCGCACCCGAGCCCCGACCCGGACTGCACGTGCGGCTTCTACGCCTTCGGCCGGGAGCAGTGGGCCCGCGAGCACCCGCGCAGCCGCCACGTCCTCGCGGTGGTCTCCTGCTGGGGACGCGTCGTCGCGGGGACCCGGGGCCTGCGGGCCGAGCACTGCCGGATCGAGGCCCTGTGGCTGTCGGCCGCCGTCCCGGCGGAGCTCGTCGAGCGCGTCCGCCGCAACCACCCCACGGTGGCGGTGCACCGGGACCGGTCCCGCATGCTGGCCGCGCACCCGCCGACCGAGCTGGACTGCTACGAGCCGCCGGCCGCGGGGACCGGCCGGTCGGCCGGACGCCTGTGGTGGTCGGCCGCGGTCGCCGCGGCCGCGCTCGGCGTCCTCCCCGCCCCCTGGCTGGGCGGCTCCGGCAGCGCCGCGCTGCTGTCCGTCGTGCTGGGGACGGCCTTCGGGCTGGCGGCGCTGCCCCTCGCGCGGTCGGGGGCGGACGTCGGCTGGTCCGGCCGGCGCCTGCTCTGCCTGGGGACCTCGCTGTGGCTCCTCGCCGGCTTCCTGGGCGTCATCGGTCTGGTGTTCGTGCGGCTGCCGCTGCTGCAGGTCGCGGCGGTCGCCGGGCTCCAGCACGCCTGCCTGCTCGCCGAGGGCCGCCGCATCCCGGCCGACGTCCCCGCACCGCGCCACGACGAGGCGCCCTGACCGCCGGCGCCGGTCGCCAGGTGACGGCGGGGACCGGCCGCCCGCAGACTCGGGGCATCATCGGCCGTCCGACCCGAAGCCCCGAGGAGCCTGGGATGACCACCTCGATCGAGCAGCCCCCGGCCGGCGTGCCGGACGCGACGGCGGCCCGCGCCGCCGACCACCTGTGGATGCACTTCGCCCGCCAGGGCCGCCACCCGGAGATCCCGGTCCCGGTGGTCACCCGCGGCGAGGGCGCCCACATCTGGGACAACCGGGGCCGGAAGATCCTCGACGGCCTGTCCGGGCTGTTCGTCGTCCAGGTCGGGCACGGGCGCCGGGAACTGGCCGAGGCGGCCGCGAGGCAGGCCGCCGAGCTGGCCTACTTCCCGGTGTGGGGCTACACCACGCCGGTGCAGGCCGAGCTGGCCGAGCGGCTCGCGCACCTGGCGCCCGGCGACCTCAACCGCGTCTTCTTCACCAGCGGTGGGGGAGAGGCGGTGGAGTCGGCGTGGAAGGCCGCCAAGCAGTACTTCAAGCTCATCGGCAAGCCGGGCAAGCACAAGGTGATCAGCCGCGCGGTGGCCTACCACGGCACCCCGCACGGCGCGCTGGCCATCACCGGGCTGCCGGCCATGAAGAAGGACTTCGAGCCGCTGGCCCCCGGCGGCTTCCGGGTGCCCAACACCAACCTCTACCGCCACCCGGAGTTCGCCGAGGACCCGAAGGCCTTCGGCCGCTGGGCCGCCGACCGGATCGAGGAGGCGATCCTGTTCGAGGGCGCCGACACCGTCGCCGCGGTGTTCCTCGAGCCGGTGCAGAACTCCGGCGGCTGCCTGACCCCGCCCCCCGGCTACTTCGACCGGGTCCGCGAGATCTGCGACGAGCACGACGTGCTCCTGGTCTCCGACGAGGTCATCTGCGCCTTCGGCCGGCACGGGACGACGTTCGCCTGCGAGAAGTTCGGCTACACGCCCGACCTGATCACCTGCGCCAAGGGGATGAGCTCCGGCTACGGCCCGATCGGCGCGATGATCGCCTCGGAGCGGGTGGTCGAGCCGTTCCTGCGCCCCGGTGTCGCGTTCCCGCACGGCTACACCTTCGGCGGCCACCCCGTGTCCGCCGCGGTGTCCCTGGCCAACCTCGACCTCATGGAGCGCGAGGGGCTCAACCAGCGGGTGCTGGACAACGAGGCGGCGCTCGGCGCCACCCTGCGCAAGCTGCTGGACCTGCCGATCGTCGGCGACGTCCGCGGCGACGGGTACTTCTGGGCCGTCGAGCTGGTCAAGGACAAGGCCACCCGGCAGACCTTCGACGCCGCCGAGCGGGACCGCCTCGTGCGCGGCTTCCTGCCCGGGGCGCTGTTCGACAACGGCCTGTACTGCCGCCCCGACGACCGCGGCGACGTCGTCGTCCAGATCGCCCCGCCGCTCATCTGCGGCCAGGCGGAGTTCGACGTGATCGAGCAGGTCCTGCGGCACACGCTGACCGAGGCCCAGCAGCTCGTGTGACGCGGTGACCGCCCGGCTCCCCGAACCGGTAGGTGGAGGGCGCGCCCAGCGCGGCCGGGATGTCGCGGGAGTCCTCGCTGGCCGACGACCGGCCGCCCGGGGCGGCCCGCTCGCCGAAGTCGGCGAACGCGGCGGCCACCCGCTCGGTGACGGCGGGGTCGTCGTCGGTCAGCGGGAACCGGTCGAACAGCGCGAACTCCGGCTCCCGCGGGCAGCCCGACGCCTGGCACTCGGCCCGGACGATCCGCTCGACGGCGGTCCGGCCCCGCTGCAGGGCCCCGCGCCGAGGGTGCGAGGCGTGGGGGGCAGCGGGGTCCTGTCACGGGGATGACGTTGCTCGTGGTCCCGGGCTCGAAGAGCGCGACCAGCGTCCCCGTCCAGTGCTGCCTGCCCTCGGCGAGCAGCTGCGCGGCCCCGGCCAGGCGGGCCACGTGCGCGTCGTGGGCGCAGGCGTGCATCACCGGCACCTCGTCGCCGTCGGCGTCGGGAGCCGTGATCCGGCTGGCGCAGGGCAGCCCGGTCGCCTCGCGCACCGGGAGGGCGTCCATGTCGGCCCGCAGCAGCACCGTCGCGCCGTCGCCGGTGCGCAGGGCGCCCACCACCCCGGTGCCGCCCACGCCCTCGTGCACCTCGAACCCGGCGTCCCGCAGCCGGGCGGCCGCCGGCCTCGCGGTCCGGGTTCCCTGGTGGGAGAGCTCCGGGTGCCGGTGGAGGTCCCGGGTGGAGCTCCTCCCGCCACGGCCGCGTCCGCGCCAGGCCGGCGAGGACGGACGACACGGCGCTCATGGCCTCTCCTGTCCGCGGACGACGGTCGGGCAGCTCCCGTCCCAGCGTGCGCGCAGGCCGCGGTCCGCGCCCTCGTGCCGGGTGCCCCGTGCCGGGTGCCGGTGGGCAGCGGTGGGTAGCCGCGGGGCCGGGACCGGGGACGACACCCCGGACGGTCACCGGGGCCCGCCCCGGGAGGAGGAGGCGCGATGACGCAGCAGGGGCACGCCGTCCGCGAGGTGGTGGTCGGGGTCGACGGGTCCGACGAGGCCCGCCGGGCCCTGACGTGGGCACTGTGCGAGGCCCGGCTGCGCGGGACGGCGGTGCGGGCGGTCACCGTGTGGGTGGGGCATCGGCCGCCGGACGACGCGGACGGCGCGGACCGCTCCGGATCCGTGGCCCGGTTCGAGGCCGACGCCGTGGCCGGGATGCGTGCCGACGCCGACGCGGCGGCCCGGGCCACGGGGACCACGGCGGTCCCGGTCGTCCCCGAGGTCCGGTACGGCCACCCCGCGAGGACGCTCATCGAGGTGGCCGGCGCCGACGGGCTGCTGGTCGTCGGCTCCCGCGGGCTGGGCGGCCTGCACGGCCGGCTGGTGGGGTCGGTCGGCCAGCAGTGCGCCCAGTACGCCGACGGCCCGGTCGTCGTCGTCCGCGGCGACTCCCCGGCGGCCGGGGCCGACGCGGGCGGGCGGGTCGTGGTGGGGGTGGACGGCTCGGCGGACTCGGTGACCGCGGCGCGGTTCGCCGCGGCCGAGGCCCGGCTGCGCGGCGCGCAGCTGCACGTGGTCCACGGCTGGATCGACACCGTGTCCGGCTACGGCGGACCGCTGTGGGCCGTGCCGGACACCACCCTGCAGGAGGAGGCCGGGGCGACGCTGCAGCAGAGCCTGCGGGCCGCCGGACTCGACCGGCCCGGCGACCTGCGGGTGCGGGCGGAGGCGGTCCAGGGCGTCGAGCTCGACGTCCTGGTCGACGTCGCCGGGGGAGCCGACCTGCTGGTGGTGGGCTCACGCGGCCGGTCCGGGTGGGCCGGCCTGCTGCTGGGCTCGGTCGGTCTGCACTGCGTCACCGCCGCTCCGTGTCCGGTCGCCGTGGTGCGGTGACCGCCGAGCGGCCGGGAGCGGCCGGGGCGTCCGCGGCCGGCGTCCGGACGGCGGCGAGCACGGCGCACGCGGCGACGACCCCCAGGTAGACCCCGTAGGGGAGCAGCACGGAGTCCACCCGCACGGGCCACGCCAGCGGCAGGCCCGGTCCCGTCGCCACGTCGCGGACGAAGTGCAGCAGCACGCCGACGCACAGCCCGGTCGCCGGGGTGCGCAGCCGCCGGCTCGCCACCGCGACCGCGGCCAGCGCGAGGACCGGGACCAGCGAGTGGGTGACCGGGCGCCCCTCGGGCGTGCTGGCCAGCGCTCCCCACAGGTACAGCGGCACGTGGTCGACGTCGATGGCGACCGCGCCGGCGAGGACCCACGGCAGCGGCGACCGGGCCCGCAGCTCGGGCACCGCCCACAGGACCAGCCAGGCGGTGAGCAGGTGCGCCGGCTCGTCGAGGACGCCCACGACGGCCAGCGACCACCACCGCGACGACGCGACGAGGTCCAGCACCGCGATCACCGAGAGGGCCGCCAGCGGGGCCAGCACCCGGCCGGGCACGGCAGGAGGGGAGATCCGCACCGCCGCATCCTCCCCGAGGCCGCGGACCGCACCGCGCGGACGGATCGGTCCGCACCGACTTCCGGAACCGCCGTGGTAACCGGCGACCTCGTGCGTCACCTCTCCTGTGGATCGATCAGCGTGGCCCGGGGGCGGCACCGCCGTGCTCCCCGCCGACCCGGCCGGGGAGCGGTCCGTGCACCTCGAGGAGACGCGCGACCCGCGACGCTGGGAGGCGGCCGCGCACGCGTCCGGCCAGTCCGGGACCCCCTTCCACGCCTTCGCCTGGCTGGAGCTCGCCGCCCGCATGACGCGCACCTCCGCCACGCCGCTGGTCGTCCGTGCCGGGCGCGCCGACGTCGGGGTGGTCCCGTGGCTGACCCGCCGGCGCGGCCCCGTCACCACGGTCAACTGGCTGCCCTTCCCCTACGTCGGGCCGCTCGTCGCACCGGCGCACCTCCCGGGGCTGCTGCGCGCCCTGCGGGCCCGGGCGCGGAGCAGCCGGGCGGTGCTCGCCCAGTTCGGCTTCCCGCCGTCGGCCGGGGTGGCGGTCGATACCGCGCGGGGTGCGGGGTTCCGCGTGCGGGAGGACGCCACCTACGTCGTCGACACCTCGGCCGGCGTCGACCGGCTGTGGGCCGCCCTGGACGGGCGGGCCCGCACCAAGGTCCGCCGGGCCGAGCGGGCCGGCGTCGTCCTCACCCCGGCCCGGGGTCGGGAGCGGGTCCTGCGCCGGGTGGTGGACGAGGCCTTCGCGGCGCGCGGCCTCACCTCCGGCTACACCGGCGACTTCCCGCTCACGGTGGCCGACCTCGAGTCCACGGGGCTGGCGGTGCGGTGGACGGTCGCGCGGCTGGGGGACGACGAGGTCGGCAGCCTGGTCACCCTCGGCTGGGGGACGACCGGTGTGGTGTGGCAGGGCGGGGTGCTGCGGGCGCACCGGCCGACGCACGCCAACACCCTGCTGTACTGGGACGGCATCCGGTGGGCCGGCGAGCGCGGTCTGCGCACCCTGGACCTGGTCGGGGTCCCGGACGAGGGCATCGGCCGCTTCAAGAGCCAGTTCGGTGGCGTCCGGCGCACCCACCCGGTGCTGCAGCGCAGTGCCCCCGGTTGGCCGGTCCTGCAGCGCCTCGCCGCCCGGGTGAGCACCGTCCGGGTGGCCGCCGCCCGGAGGACCGCCGGCGGACGGCCGACGGGGGACCCGTGCTCCTCGTGACCACCGTGCGGGCCAGGGGTCACCGCTTCCGGTCGCGGGTGTCCGAGGCCGCCGCGCGGTCCGGTCGGGCAGCCGCGCTCGGCACGGCGGTGTCCCTGTCCGTGGGCGGCGTCCGGCGGGCGGGCGCCCACCTCCTCGAGACGGCGGTCGACGTGCGGATGGGGGTGAGCACCCGCGGCCCGGTCGAGAACGGGCCGGTGCTGCGCGCGTCGGCCTGCGGGGACGGCCATCCCCACCGGGCGGTGCCGGTCCGGAAGTCCCGCCGGATCCTGGCGACGGCACCGGTCGTGCCGGCGGACTCGACGTTCCTGGACCTCGGCACGGGTCGCGGGCGGGCGCTCCTGCTCGCCGCCGAGGCGGGCGTCCGCGCCGTCGTCGTCCCCGACGGCCCCCTGCTGGTGTTCGTCGACAACTCCTCCGGCCCCCGGACGCTGCGCCGGGTGCTCGACCGACTCGAGGACTCCTCCTGCACCGACCCGCGACCGCTGCTGCTCGCCTACCACGACCCCGTCCACGCCGGTGTGGTCGAGGAGCGCCCCGCCCTCGTCCCGACGGCGAGGGGGCGGGACTGGGCGCTGTCCTCCGTCGCGCGGCCGGGCCCCGGGTCCCGGACGGCGGAGGACGCCTGATGCTCGACCAGTCGCAGGCCGGGTGTGCGGCCCGGCGTGCACCGCTGCTCACCACCAGGCCGCCCGCGCCGGCGCGACCGCCGTCGGCCTACGCGGTCGAGGTGCACACTCGCCGCGACGTCGACGCCCTCCTGCCCGGGTGGCGGGACCTGCACCGACGGGCCGGGGCCTGGTCGCCGTTCAGCGACCCGGACGCCCAGCTGGCCTGGTGCGACCTGTTCGTCCCCGCCGGGCGGGAGCGGATCGTCGCGGTGCGCCGCACCGCCACCGGCGACCTGGTCGCCGTCGTCCCCCTGTTCGAGGTGGCGGTGCGGGCGCCGGGCCTGACCGTGCGCACGCTGCAGGCCTTCGGCGCCCTCCACGAGCCCCTGCTGCACGAGCTGCCCGAGGTGCTCGTCGACCCGGCGTGCGCGCGGCCGGCGCTCGCCGCCGTCGTCGGCTGGCTGGCCCGGTCCCGCGACTGGGACTGGGTCGAGCTCCCGCTGCGCCAGGACCAGGGGTGGTTCGAGTCGCGCTGGGCCACCGACGCCGGCCTGCACGGGGCGATCGTGGTGCACAAGGACGTGGTGCCGACCGTCGTCCTCCCCCTGCCCTCCTCGGGGGAGCCGCCCGCGCTGAAGCGGAACCTGCGCGAGAGCCTGCGGCGCAGCCGCAACCGCATCGACCGGCTGCCGGGCGAGTGCACTCTCGACCGCGTCGACCCCGGCGACCCGCGCTGGGAGCAGGCGCTCGACGACCTGCGCCGGCTGCACGCCGCCCGGGCGCGCATGGGCGGCGTGGTCGCCCACGACGACGTCTTCGCCGGCACCTCCCAGACCGCCCTGCTGCAGGCGCTGGCCGGCAGCGGCGCGCGGACCCGGCCGCGCATCCACCGCCTCGTGCACGACGGCACCGCGGTGGCGGCCCTGCTCACCCTCGACGCCGTCGACCGCACGTGGCTGGCCGTCTCGGGGGTGACCCCGGCGCACTGGGCGCTGGGCGCGGTGACCCTCCTGCAGTGGGAGGCCGTGCAGGAGGCCGTCCGCGCCGGGCGCCGGGCCGTCTGCTTCCCGACCGGGGTGGACACGGCCAAGCTGCGGTGGAGCGAGGACGTCCGGCTCAGCCACGTCTTCGTCCTCGTCGGCCCCCGCCGCCGCTCCCGCCTGTGGTTCCGCGCGTACTGGCTGGCCCGCGGCCTGCAGTCGATCCGTTCCCACGAGCGCCGGGCCGCCGTCCGGCCCGTCCCGCAGGGGGGTGCATGAGTCAGCGGGTGTGTGTGGTGGGACCGGGGTTCCGCTTCCTCGGCGGGGTGTCGGTCTACACGTGCACGCTGGTCCGGGCCCTGCGCGAGGACTTCCCGGTCTCCGCGCTGCTCATCCGGCGGCTGCTGCCGCGCCGGCTCTACCCGGGCGCGGCGCGGGTCGGCGACCGGCTGACCAGCCTCGACTACGCGGGCGTGCCGCACTTCGACGGGATCGACTGGTTCTGGGGCCGCAGTCTCGTGCAGGCCCTCGGCTTCCTCCGCCGGCAGCGCCCGGAGGTGCTCGTCCTGCAGTGGTGGACCGCCGCGGTCGGGCACACCTACCTGCTGCTGGCCCTCCTGGCCCGGCTGCGCGGGGTGCCGGTGCTCCTGGAGGTGCACGAGGTGCAGGACCCGGGGGAGGCCGGCACGGCCGGGCTGCTCAGCCGCTACGGGCGGCTGGTGCTGCGCCTCCTGCTCGGCCTGGCCTCCGGCGTGCTGCTGCACCACGGGCGCGACCGGGAGGCGCTCGAGGACGCCGGCCTCGACCTGTCGGGCACCCGCACGGCCGTGGCGCCGCACGGGCCCTACGACCACCTGGCGGCCGTCGTCCCGTCGGAGCCCCCGGAGCTGGCCGGGGACCCGCTGTCGGCCCAGCTCGCCGACGGCAGCTGCCGCGACGTCCTCTTCTTCGGCCTCATCCGCCCCTACAAGGGGCTGGAGGACCTGGTCGAGGCGTTCGGTGCGCTGCCGCGCGCCGTGGCCGAGCGGCTGGTGCTCACGATCGTCGGGGAGACCTGGGAGGGCTGGGAGGAGCCGCTGCGGCGGCTGCGCGACTGCCCGCACCGCGACCGGGCGCGCGTGGTCAACCGCTACGTCAGCGACGCCGAGGCCGCCGCCGTCTTCGCCGGGGCCGACGTCCTCGTGCTGCCCTACCGCCGCGCGTCCTCCAGCGGCCCCCTGCACATCGCCCTCGCCCAGGGCCTGGAGGTCGTGGTCTACGACGTGCCGGCGCTGCGGGCGGTCACCGCCGGGCAGGAGAGCGTGCGGGTCGTGCCGGCCGGGGACGTGGCGGCGCTGTCGGCCGCGCTGGAGCGGGTGGCCGGGCAGGAGCGGCGCAGGTTCGAGCCGGCGGGGGACTGGCGGCGCACGGTCGAGGCCTACCGGGAGCTGCTCGCATGACGCTGCTGGTCTCCCGCCCGTCGCGGCAGGCGCCCGCCCCGGCGCCGGCCCGGTCGCCCGCCGGCGCGCCGGCCCGGCCGGTCGTCCCGCTCGCGCTGGGCTGGCTGGTCGCCGCGGCCGAGGTGCTCGTCGTCGCCGCCAGCTACCGGGTCGCGGCGGACGGCGGCTCGCCGCGCCTCTACTACGGCGTCTTCTGGATGGGCACTCTGGTGATGGTCGCGCCGTTCGCGGCCGTCCTGCTCTCCGCGGGGGCCTCGGCCCGGGCGCGGACCGCCGCGGTCGTGTCCTTCGGCCTGGTCACCTACGTGCCCAAGTTCCTGCGCAACCCGTACGGCCCGGCCTACCACGACGAGCCGCCGCACTTCCGGGCCGTCGAGGACCTGCTGCGCTCCCGGGAGCTCTACCGGCAGAACCCGCTCATCCAGATCATCGGCGACTTCCCCGGGCTGCACGTCGTCACCGCGACGGTCAAGGGGCTGACCGGCCTGTCGGTGTGGGGCGCGGCCACCGTCGTCCTGCTGACCGCGCACGTGGCCGCGGTCGTCGCGGTCCTCGCCCTCGGCCGGCTGCTCCTGCCCGACCCGCGCGCCGCGGGCCTGGCGGCGGTCGTCTACGGGCTCAACCCGAGCTACGTGTACTTCGACACCCAGTTCTCCTACGAGTCGCTGGCGGTCTGCTTCTTCCTCTGGGTGCTCACCCTCACCGTCGGCGCCGCCGCGACGACGGGGTCGGCGCGGGCGCTGCGGCTCGCCGGCGCCGTCGTCCTCACCCTCGCCTGCGTCCCCACCCACCACCTGACCACGCTGGTGCTCGTCGTCGTGACCGCGGTCGTGCTGGCCACGCACACCCTGTTCCGGCGGCTGGACCCGGCCGCGCGCGGCCGGTGGCGGCCCTGGGCGCTGGTCCTGGTCACCGCGACGGCCGGCTTCACGCTCTGGGTGCTCACCGTCGCCGACACCACCTGGTCCTACCTCGCGCCCTACGCGGAGAAGGCGTTCGGCAGCCTGTCGCAGCACGCCACCGGCCAGGAGAGCCGGCGCACCCTCTTCGCCGGCAGCGTCCAGCCGCTCTACGAACGACTCCTCGGCATGGCCGCGCCCCTGCTGCTGGTGGCCGTGTTCCTCGCCGTCCTGTGGCGCACCCGGCTGCTCGCCGGCTGGGCGCACCGCCGGACGGCGCTCGGCCTGACCGCGGTGGGCGGCCTGTACTTCGCCTCGCTGCCGCTGCTGTTCACCCCCGAGGGCTACGAGGGCACCCGGCGCAGCTGGGCCTTCACCTACGTCGGGGTCGCCGTCGTCGTCGCCGCGGCGCTGGCGCTGCTGCTGTGGCGCAGCGCCCGCCGGCGGTGGGCGACGGCGGCGGTCGCGGTCCTCCTGGCCGCCGTCCTGGTCGGCAACACCGGCGCGGGGCCCAACGACGCCTACCGGTTCCCCGGCCCCTACGAGCTGGGCTCGGCCCCCCGCTCGATCACCCCGGAGCTCCTCGACCTGTCCGAGGAGTTCGGCCGCCGCTACCCCGGTGCCCGCACGGTGTCCGACCGCTACACCAACCAGGCGCTGGTGGGCTTCGGCGGCGCGGTCAGCGCCCAGGCCGGCCCCGGCTTCCGCGTGTGGGACCTGTTCTTCGAGGCCGGCACCCCCGACCCCTACCTGGTGCACGAGCTGGACACCAGCGACTTCGCCTACGTGGTCGTCGACGAGCGGCTGTCCCGGTACGTCCCGGCCGAGGGCACCTACTTCTCCCGGGAGGGTGAGCCGACCGTCCCGGGCGACGAGCCCTACGACCCCGCCGCCCGGCAGTCGCAGGTGCCGCAGGAGGCGCTCGACCGGTTCGAGACCGCGCCGTGGGCCACCAAGGTGCTCGCGACGACCAACTACTCGGTGTACCGGCTGGACTTCGCCTCCGTCAGCACCCCGCAGTGCGACCGGCCCGGCTGCGAGGTGGCCGGGCCGTGACCGCCGACCTGCAGACCCCGCCCCGGGCCGGCTCCGCGCCCGGCGTCCTCTCGCTGGTCCTCACGCTGTGCCTGCTGCTCGCCGTCGGCGCCACCGCGCTGGGCCTCCCGGCCGTCGTCCGGACACCCCTGGCGCTGCCCGGTGTGCTGCTGGCGCCCGGGTACGCCTGGCTGGCGCTGGCGCGCTGGCGCACCGGGCAGCCGGCCCGCACGGCGACGGCGCTGGCGCTCGCCCTGGTGCTGAGCCTGGGTCTGCTGCCGCCGGTGGGCGTCGCCGTCGGGGCGCCGGGCCTGCCGGTGTCCCCCGTCACCGTGGGAGCCGGGCTGCTCCTCCTGACCCTGCCGCCGACCGGGTGGGTGCTGCTCGCCGCGCCCACGCACCCCGCCGCGCGGGTCGCGGTCCCGCCGCGGGCGTCGTGGCGGCCGGCCGCCCGGCGACTGCTGCCGACGGCGCTGGCCCTGGCCGTGTTCGCCGGCGCGGTGGCCTGGGCCGCCTCCTGGCAGGAGCGGCCCGACAGCGGCCCGTACACCGAGCTGGCCTACGTGGGGGAGCTGGCCCACCTCACCGGCCCGGTCGACGTCCGGCCGGGCGAGCAGGTCCCCCTGCCGGTGCGGCTCGCGCGCAGCGACGGGCAGCCGTGGACGGGCCTGGTGACCGTCTCCGTCGACGGCCGCCCCCAGGACGCGCGGACCGTGCGCCTCCCCGCCGGCGACGTCGTGACGCTGCAGGCCGGCGCGCCCGGCGACCCCGGGCTGCACGACGCGACCGTCAACGCCGTCGACGACCGGACCGGTGAGGAGCTCAGCCTGACGCTGCGCCTGCAGGTGAGGGAGCCGTGAGCCCGCGCTCCCGTCTCCCCGTCCCGGCGGGGGGCTGAGCCGTGCGCGTCCTGCAGGTCAGCGACGCCTTCCCGCCGGCGCTGGGCGGGCTGGAGCGCTACGTCGCCTCGCTCAGCCGGCGGCAGGCCGCCGACGGCGACGAGGTCGTCGTCGCCACCCTCGAGACGCCGGGAGCGCCGGCCGAGGAGGTGGTCGACGGCTACCGGGTGCTGCGGCTGCGCGGGCTGACCCGGCACCTGCGCCGCTTCGCCGGGGACCCCGGCCACGCCTTCCACCCCACCGTGCCCGACCCCGCGCTGGCCCGGCGGCTGCAGCGGGTCGTCGACGAGCTGCGCCCCGACGTCGTGCACGCGCACGGCTGGATGCTGGAGTCGGCCGTGGTGCTGCGCCGGCCGCCGACCACCGCCCTGGTGGCCACGCTGCACGAGTACGGCGCGGCCTGCGCCCGCAAGACCTACACGCAGACCCGGACCGGGTGCCCCACCGGGCCGCGGCTGGGACGCTGCGTCGCCTGCTCCCGGGAGGTGTACGGCCTGCCGAAGGCCGCCCTGCTCAGCGCCGGGCTGCGGGCCGTGCGGCCGCTGCACCGCCGGGTCGACCGGTGGATCGCCATCAGCGGGCCGGTGGCGCGCGCCAACGCGCCGGGCCTGGGCGGCGGCGCCGGCCGCGTCGACGTCGTCCCCACCTTCGTCGACGACGGCGTCGCCGACCGGGCGCGCACCCCGCTGGCCCTCCGCGTCCCGGACGAGCCGTTCCTGCTCTTCGTCGGCGCCCTCGGCCCGCACAAGGGGATCGACGTGCTGCTCGAGGCGCGGGAGCTCATGCGCCGGCCCGCGCCGCTGGTCGTCCTCGGCACGCCACGGGCCGACACCCCCGACCTCGACCGGCCGGGGGTCGTCGTGCACACCGACGTGCCGCACGAGCAGGTCATGGCGGCCTGGGCCGCCGCGGCCGTCGGCGTCGTGCCCTCGGTGTGGCCCGAGCCGTTCGGGCAGGTCGCCGTCGAGTGCCTGGCCGCCGGCACCCCGGCCGTCGTGTCGGCCACCGGCGGCCTGGGGGAGATCGTCCGTGACGGCGTCGAGGGGCTGCTCGTCCCGCCGGCCGACCCGCGCGCGCTCGCCGCCGCCCTCGACCGGCTGCTCGGCGACGACGTGCTGCGGGCCCGGCTGGCCGCCGCCGCGCCGGCCCGCGCGCGGGAGTACGAGCTGGGCCGCGTGCTGCCGGCGATCCGGCGCAGCTACGAGCGGGCGCTGGCCGCCCGGACGGGAGACGGACGTGGGTGAACGGCTGCGGATCGGCCTGGTGGTCCCGCGCTACCTGCCGCACCTGGGCGGCATCGAGAACCACGTCGCGGCGCTCGCGGTGCGGCTGGCCGACCGCGGGCACGCGGTCACCGTGGCCACCCAGCGCGAGGCCGACGCCGCCCTGCCCGCGCGGGAGGTGGACGCGCACGGGGTGGTCGTGCGCCGCTTCCCCTCGGCCGGGCGGCTGCGGGGGCAGGGGCTCTCCCCGGCGCTGTGGGCGTGGGTGCGCCGCGGGGCCGACCGCGCGCAGGTCGTGCACCTGCACAACCTGCACGCCCTGACCACGCTGCCCGCCCTCGCGGCGGCCCGCCCCCCGGTGGTGCTCACCCCGCACCACCTCGGCCCCGGCGAGGGGTGGGCCGAGGAGCTGCTGCACCGCGGCCACGCCGCCGCCGCGCGGCGGGTGCTGCCGAAGGTGGGCCGGATCGTGTGCACCACCCCGTCGGAGGCGGCGTCCTTCGCCCGGCACCTCGGCGCCGGGGAGCGCTGCGTCGTCGTCCCCAACGGGGTCGACGCCGCGGCGATCCGCGCCGCCTCCCCGGTGCCGGCCGGCGGCGGCCGGCTGGTCGTCGTCGCCGGGCGCCTCGAGGAGTACAAGCAGCCGCACCGGGTGCTCGAGGCCCTGCCGCTGCTGGCCGGGCACCGGCTGGCCGTCGCGGGCGCCGGCCCGCTCGAGCCGGTGCTGCGCCGGCGTGCCGGGGAGCTGGGCGTGGCCGACCGGGTGCGGTTCTGCGGCCGGCTGTCCCCGGCCGAGCTCTACCGCTGGTACCGGGCCGCCGACGTCGTGGTGTCGCTGAGCCGGCGGGAGTGCTTCGGGCTCACCGTCGCCGAGGGGCTGGCCGCCGGTGCCGCCGTCGTCGCCAGCGACATCGGCCCGCACCGGGACGTCGTCGCGCTGGCCGGGGTCCCCGACGCCGGGCTGGTCCCGGTCGACGCGCCGCCGGACCGGGTCGCCGCGGCGGTGGCCGCCGCCCGGCGCCCGCCGGCACCGGTCCGGCTGCCCGACTGGGACGACGTCACCGACGCGACCGAGGCCTGCTACGAGCAGCTCCTCGCCGTGTCCGGCTGAGCCACCGGCCGGCCCCACGGCCGGGAGGGACCGACGCCCGGCGGACCGCGCCGGGACGAGCGACGACGCCGGGGGACCCTGGCAGGGAGCGAGACCGTGCACCCCTGGCTGCGCCGTGCCACCCGGCACCTGACCCGAGCCGCCCTCGACCTGGCCAACGCCGCCGTGCCCAAGCGGCAGCAGCTCCTGCTCAACCTCTACCCCGACACCGACGCCTCCCTCCCGCCGCTGCTCGCGGCCTGCCGGGACACGCAGGGGCCGGTCGTCGTCCTGCTCACCGACCCCACCAACGCCGTGGCCGCCCGGGTGCGCGAGGCGCTCGGCGCGCGGGTCCGGGTCCACCGCCGCGGGTCGCTGCCGGCGGCCTGGCAGTACCTGCGGTCCGCGTCGGTGGTCTTCACCCACCCGGTCCACGACACCGCCCGGCTCTCGCCCCGGCAGACGCTGGTCGACGTCTGGCACGGGATGCCGATCAAGGCGATCGGCCGCCTCGACGGGTCCGCGGACACGGTCCCGGCCGACTGGACGCTGGCCTCCTCGGACTTCTACCGCCCGATCATGGCCGAGGCCCTCGGCGTCCCGCCGGAGAGCGTGGTGGCCCTCAACTCACCGCGCATCGAGCACCTGTGCCACCGGCACGAGGACGTGTGGGACCGGCTGGGCATCGACCGCCGCGCCCACGACCGGGTGCTGGTGTGGATGCCCACGTTCCGGGGCCGGGAGCCCGAGCGCGGCGGCAGCGGCGTGCAGAGCGCCCGCCTGCTGTCCGCGGACGGCGCCGCCCGGCTGGCCGCGCTCCTCGAGCGGCGCCGGTGCCTGCTGGTGCTGCGGCGGCACCCCTACGAGGCCCGGGCCGCCCCCGTGCCGGTCCCGGGGGTCCTCGAGCTCACCGACGCCGTCCTCGAGGCGGCGGGGGTCGGCGTGTACGAGGTCCTCGCCGAGGCCGACGGCCTGGTCACCGACGTCTCCTCGGTCTGGCTGGACCACCTGCTGCTCGACCGCCCGGTCGTCATCTGGTTCCCCGACGTCGGGGAGTACACCGCCGACCGGCCGCTGCTGCTCGAGCCCTACGGGTCCTGGACGCCCGGGCCGGTGCTGGTCGAGGAGGCCGACCTGCTGGCCGCCCTCGACGCCGTCGCCGCCGGCGAGGACCCGCACCGGGTGCGGCGGCGGGAGGTGCGGCAGCTGCTCATGGGCGAGGCGTGGGAGGGCGTGTCCGCGCGGGTCCTCGCCCTGGCCGGGGTCCACCGCCGCCTGCCGCCCGGGTGCTGAGGGGCGCCCGGCCCGCCGCGGTCAGCGGGGGATCGAGCGGATCCGCTCGATCGTCGCCGTCGTCGAGACCGACGGCGTCCGGGGCAGGTAGCGCACCTCGCAGACGTCGCCCAGGTGGTCGAACCGGCCGCGCCAGTCGTCGCCCATGACCAGCACGTCGGCCTGGGCCACCTCCAGGTAGCGGCGCTTGTCCTCCAGCGACTCCTCGAGGAAGCTCCCGTCCACGCACCGCAGGCCGTCGACGATCCGGCGCCGCTCGTGCTCCGGGTAGACGGGGGCGCGGCCCTTCTTGGCCTGGTTGAGCCGGTCGGTCGAGACCCCGACCACCAGGCTCGCGCCGTGGGCCCGGGCCCGTTCCAGGATCGACAGGTGCCCGACGTGGAAGACGTCGAACGTCCCGAACGTCACCACCCGGGGGTGCGCCAGCGGCGCGGTCACCCGCTCGATCGCCCGCTGCGTCGCCGTCACCGTCATGTGCCGTTCCTCCTGTCCTCCGGGGGTCATCCGCCCGTCACCTTCCACGACACCCGCGAGAAGGTCACCGAGCCGGTGTTCGCGCTGCTGCGCAGGTGCAGCTGGACGGCCTCGGCGCCGGCCGGCGGGGACCCGGTTCCGATCAGCCACTGCCAGCTCGGCCGCCCCGTCGCCAGCGGGGGGCTGCTGGTGTTGGCCAGCCAGTGCCCGTCGCCGTCGAACCAGCTCAGGGTCACGTCGTTGTCGCCCGTCGCGTCGGTGCCCCGCGCCTGCACGCTCACGGTCCACCGCTGTCCGGGCTCGACCGGCTGCGCGGGCACGGTGAACCACGACGTGACGCCGTCGGCCTGCGCCCGGGTACCGGAGAAGACCAGCGCGTTGTCCCCGGAGACGCCCTGCCCGCGCGCGATCCGCGCCGAGCCGGTCGGCTTCCACGGCGTCCAGCCGGCCGCGGCGTCGCCGTCGCCCACCAGCAGGGTGAAGCGGCCGTTGAACGGCTGGGCGTCCAGCGTGCCGGCGAAGGCCGCGGACACTACGTCCAGCGCCGGCTTCGGGGTGCCGTCGGTGCGCAGCAGCCCGAAGCCGACCTCGGCGTCGGGCAGCTGCTCGGGCACCCCGCCGCGCCGGAAGTCGTAGAGGGTCCACGGCGCCACGGGCGCCAGGCCGGCCGCGCGGGCTGCGTTCTGCACGACCCGGTACCAGGCGGCCTGGTCGGCCTCGTCCTGCGCGCGCCCGGGGGAACCCGGCCCCTCCGGGCGGCTGGACAGGCCGGCCTCACCGACCACCAGCGGCGTCGGGGCGACGGCCACTGCGGCCCGGCGGAACGCGCCGTGGGCCAGCCCGGGGTCGCCGTAGTAGTGCAGGCTGAACAGGTCCGGCGGCGCGTCGGCCAGCGCCCGCCGCAGGGTGGTGAGCCCGTCGACGCCGAGCCGGCCGCTGGTGGAGACGGTGACCGGGGTCGCCGGCAGCAGGTCGTGCAGCAGCGAGACCTGGTCGCGCGCCCAGGCCGTGACCTGCGGGTCGGACGGGTCGATCTCGTTGCGGACCTCCACCAGCGCGATCCGCTCGTCCTCGGCCGACCCGGACAGCAGCGACGTCGTCCAGGTGCGGCTGCCGGCCAGGTCGGCCCAGTCGCTCCAGGAGTCGAACAGGGTCAGCTGCACCCGCAGGCCGTGCCGCGCGGCGATCCGCAGGGCGTCCTCCAGCCGCTCGCGCATCTGCGGCCGCACCACCGGGAAGCCGAACGCGGACGGGAAGACGATCAGCCGCACCGTCGTCGCGCCGGTGCCGGCGACCCGGCGCAGGTCGCGGTCGAGGGTCGACGCCGACCACTCGGTCCACATGCGCTCCCACGGGGAGCCGGAGGGGTAGTAGTTCACCAGCCGCAGCGACGCGGCCAGGCGGGTGGCGTTCTCCTGCCGCACGCCGGCCTCCAGCGACAGCCCGGCCGGGCCCAGGGGCAGGCTCGGCGCGTGCCGCTGCTCGGCGGCGTGCCGCTCGACCCGCGAGGTGTCCGCCCGCTCGCCGAGGGCTCCCGGGAGCAGCGCGAGCAGCACGGTCACCGCGGCCACCAGGGCCAGCGCCGGCGCCGGGCGCGGTCGCACGGGGACCCGCACGGGCCCTGGCGCGACCGGGAGGACGGCGGCTCCGGCGCTCACCGCAGCGCCCCGGCGGCGGCCGGAGAGGTCGTGCCGCGGGCCACCGGGTGGCCCACGATCCGGTCGCGGGCGGCCGCTTCCCAAAGGGGAGGGGCGCTCCTACGGTCCTGCAGGTCCCCGTGCGCGGGGACGGTCCACCAGGCCGTGCACCGCCCCGCCGGGCACCCCGATCGCCGGGGCCGGCGAGGGAGGGGTGACCACGGCGCCCACCGCAGTACCGCACCCCCCGGAGTCTCGCCATGACCCAGCCGACCTCCACCCCGCCGCCCGCCCCGACCCCCGGGGAGGCGATCCGTCTCTCCGTCGTCATGCCCGTGCTCAACGAGCAGCGCACGCTGCGCCTGGCCCTCAACCGGCTCCTGCACACCGAGCTCCCGTGCCCGCTGGAGGTGATCGTCGTCGACGACGGCAGCACCGACGGCACCTGGGACGTGCTCACCCAGTTCCAGCCCGAGCACGGCGAGGTCGTCCTCCGCCGGCACGAGCACAACCGCGGCAAGGGAGCCGCGGTGCTCACCGGTCTCGACGTCGCCACCGGCACGCACGGGCTGGTCTTCGACGCCGACCTCGAGTACGACCCCGAGGACATCCGCCGGATGCTGCAGCCGGTGATCGAGGGCCGGGCCTCCACGGTCTACGGCACCCGGCTCTTCGGCCGCGACACCGTCTACCAGTCCTTCTGGTTCGCCCTGGGCAACCGGGCGACGACGCTGGCCGCCAACGTGCTCTACGACGCGGCGATCAGCGATCTGCACACCTGCCTGAAGCTGCTGCCCCTGCCGCTGCTGCGCAGCCTGGACCTCGACGAGCAGGGCTTCGGCCTGGACACCCAGATCACCGCCCGCATGCTGCTCAGCGGCGTCCGGCCCTACGAGGTGCCGATCAGCTACAACAGCCGCACCCGCGAGGAGGGCAAGAAGATCGGCTGGCGGCACGGCGTCGAGTCGATCGCCATCCTGCGGCGGGAGCGGGCCGCCGCGCGCCGCGGGCCGGCCTGGGTCCGGATCAGCCGCGACGTCGCCCGCTTCCAGCGGGGCCAGGACGTCGAGCGGCTGATCGCCACGGAGGAGGCGCGCATCGCCGCCCGCCTGCTCGTGCGGCTGGCCGCGGCCGACCCCCGGATCGCTCCCGGGGCCCGCGCCTCCGCCTGACCGGGCGACGGCCCCGGGTGCACGCCCGTGTGCACCCGGGGCCGCCTCCAGCGGTCCCGGCGGCGGGGGCAGGGCCGCCGGGACCTGCGCCGCCGGGGTCCTGGGGGAGGGGACACCGGCGCACGCGGACCGAGAGACGTCGAGGGACGGAGGAGTCACCATCGAGACGCCCGGAGGGGGTCTGAGATCTCGCTCAGCACACCCAGGAGACGTGCGGGAGGGCCGGTTACCACGGCACTGCCGGGTTCCCTCGGAGGAGCCGGCCGGTGCCGCCTCAGCAGTACGGCGCGGCGGCCTCGTACAGGTCGCGCAGCCGCATCGGGTAGGGGTGCCGCAGCTCGTAGGCGGGAACGCCGGCGAAGGCGCGGGTGAGCACCCGCAGCTCCCGCTCCCGCGCCGTCTCCAGGAGTGGGTTGACGCGGTCGGGGAAGGCGTAGCGGAACTCCTGGTAGGCGGTGGTCAGCGCCGCCCGCTCGAAGGCCTGCGAGCTCACCATGCGCCGCGCCACCTCGGCCGGGTCCAGCGGCGTCACGGTGGTGCCGCCGTCCCGGCCGACGACGGGCAGCAGGACCCGGTCGAGCGGGGCGCGGCCCTGCCACACACGGCTGCCGAACAGCACCGCCGGGTCGATCGGCCCGACACCCTGCGGGCGCCACGCGCCGTCCGTGGCCAGCCGGCGCAGCGCGCGCACCGGCCGGGCACGCGAGCGGTCCAGCCCCGGGACGGCGCGGTAGAGCCGCCGGTACCCCCGCCAGGCCCGCAGCCGGGCCCGCTGCCGGGGCCGGATCCGCGCCCAGTACGCCGGCAGCTGGCGCAGGTGCCAGTCCCAGACGCGCGCGATGCCCGAGCAGCCGTAGAGGCCCGCCGGGTCCCCGCCGACGATCGTCCACTCGTCGGACACGTAGTCGGCGCCGGCCGCGGCGAAGGGCAGCAGGGTCTCGGTCTTGCCGCCCTTCTGCCACCCGGTGACCAGGACGCCCCGGGTGCCGTGCACGAACGACGCCGCGTGCAGCAGCACGTGGTCGCGGCGCAGCAGGTGCAGGCCGAGGACCGGGATCAGCAGCGGGACCCGGTCGACGCCCCGCTCGCACACGATCTCGTCGCGCCGGCCCAGCCGGTCGACGTCGATCCGCGTCCGGCGTCCGTCGGGGTCGAGCAGGTAGAAGTGCTCGTCGTCGAAGCCGGTCCGCTGCAGGCCCAGCAGGCGCAGCGACCCGGCGACGGGCAGCTCGTCGGTGAACCGGACGGTGACGTCCGGCGTCCCCTCCGGCGGGCCGGCCGGTGCGCCGAGCTCGGCGACCAGCGCCTCCCGCACCCGCCGCGGGGCGCCGTGCAGCCGGACCCGGACGAGGCCGTGCACGTCGTGGTCGGTGACGTCGGTGACGTCGGTGACGTCGGTGTGGGCGGTGTCGGTGTCGGTGGCGGGGTGGTCGGTGGCGGGGTGGTCGGTCATCGGCTCCGGTCCGTTCGTCGTCGGGCACGGGGGGAGGGCCGGGCGTGATCACCCGGCTCCGGTCCTCGGTGGCGCGGCTGTGGTCGGTGGGCCTCTACCGGAACAGCTTCCTGATCCTGGCCACGCAGGCCGTCACGTCCGCGGTCGGCTACCTGTTCTGGGCGCTGTCGGCGCGGGACGCCGGTCCCGCGGCGACCGGCCTCGGCGGCAGCCTGCTCAGCGCGGTGAGCGCGACCCACCTGGTGACCGCCACGGGGGTCGTGGTGGGCACCATCCGGCTGCTCGCCGAGGCCTCCGACGCCCGGGCGCGGCGGGCGGAGGCGGTGCGGGCCGGCGTCGCCACCGCCGTGCTGTCGCTGGTCGGGGGGCTGCTGCTGGTCACCGCCGTCCCCCGGCTGGTGGGCTCCCTGGCGCCGGCGGCCGAGCCGTGGCTGGCCGCCGCCCTCGTCGTCTCGGTGGTGGCCACCAGCACCGGACTGGCGCTGGACGCGGTGTCGCTGGCCGTCGGCCGGACGCGCATCATGCTCGTGCGCGGCGCCGTGGCCGGCCTGGCGCGGCTGCTGGTCTTCCTGCTGCCCGGCGCGACCTCGCTGCACGACCTGATGTGGTCCTACGCCCTGGCGACGGTGGTGGCCGACCTGCTCGCCCTGGCCCTGCTGCGCCCCCGGGAGGCCCTGCGGCACGTGCCGCGGGCGCTGCCCGACGTGTGGGGCAGGCGCCGGTACTTCCTCGGGCACCACCTCACCGCTCTCGGCGGCGCCGGCGCGGTGTACCTGCTGCCGGTCGTCGTGCTGACCCGGCTGGGGCCGGTCGAGGCGGGCTACTTCTACCCGACCTGGCTGCTGGGCAGCCTGTTCTTCACGATCAGCCCGGCGGTGGCGAACGCCTACCTGGCCCGGACGACGCCGCCGGGGGAGCCGCTGGGTGCCCAGGTGCGGCAGGCGGTCGTGCTGATCGGCGTCCTGCTGGTCCTGCCGCTGCTCGTGGTCGCCCTCGCCCCGGACCTCCTGCTGGGCGCCCTCGGCCCCGGCTACGCCGAGCGGGGGCGGGTGCTGCTGTGGGTGCTGGCCGCCTCCGCGCTGCCGGACGCGGTCACCAACGTCGCCGTGGCGGCGCTGCGCATCCGGCGGCGGCTGGGCACGGCGGCGGCCCTCAACACGGGCATGTCCGTGCTGGCGCTGGCCTCGGCGTTCCCGCTGCTGGCGGCGCTGGGCATCGCCGGCGGCGGGGTGGCCTGGCTGCTGGCGCAGACCGCCGGTGCCCTCGCCGTCCCGGTCCTGCTCCGCTCGCGGGAGCGGGGGTGAGCGGCGCCGGGGGTCAGCCGCCCGGGTCACGGGTGGCCCGGGTCAGGCGGTGGGCGCCGGCCGCCAGCAGGGACCGCAGCTGGGCGTCGACCGCGTGCAGGCGGAGCGGCAGCAGCGCCGGTCGCCCGTGCAGCCGGGCCAGCTCGCGCAGCCGCAGCCACCGGCCGGCCAGCTGGTGCAGCAGCCGCAGCTCGAACACCGGTGCCGACACCCGGGAGCCCCCGGCCTCGTAGCGCCCGAGGAAGCAGGCCACCAGCGGGCGGTGCCGGCGCAGGTGCTCGGGCAGGGTCGCGTCGAGCAGGAACGGCGCGGACCCCGCGGTGAACGCGACGAAGCGGGCCAGGTCCTCCTCGGGGGGCCCGACCTCGCGCAGGTCGACGTCGATGCCGACGACCGACCCGGGGGCGGGGAGGAGGACGTTGGCCGGTGTCCAGTCGCCGTGCAGCCGCACCCGGCGCACCGGCACGCGGACGTCCGGCACGGCGGCGAGGGCGCGGAGCACGCCGGGTGGCACCGGCAGCCCGGCCGCGACCAGCCGGTCGCTCAGCAGGCACCGCACCCGCTCGGCCTCGGAGGCCAGGTCGAGGGGCGCGGAGGGCGCAGGGTCGACCTCGTGCAGGACGCGGAGGAAGTCGGCCGCCCGGCCGACGCCGTCCAGGGGCATGGCAGGCGAGAGCACCCGGCCGGCGTGCAGCAGGTCCGACAGCGCCGGGCCGGGGACGTAGGCGGTGGCGAGACCGCCGAGCCCGGGCAGCAGGGCGACGGGTGCGGGGACGCCGACCGCTGCGCCGCGGGCGTCGAAGTGGGCGGCCAGCCGCACCAGCGCGGCGTACTCCTGCTCAGCGGCCAGTGGACTGGCGACGTCGTCCTGGGTCCAGCCCGTGCGCGGCTGCTTGACCACCCACCGGCACCGGTCGGGCCGGTCGGCGGTGCCCAGGAAGTGCACCGTCGAGCGGGCCTGCGCGCGGGCCGGTCGCACGGGCCGGCACGCACCCGCCGGCAGGCCGAGCCGTTCCCCGAGCGCGGCCGCCACGTCGGCCGACGGCGTCAGCGGCGGCCAGTGCTCGACCGGCCGCGGGGTCAGCAGGTGCGGCGCCAGGCTGCGGGCGGTCCTCACAGCGCGCGCCACACGGTCTGCAGGATCTCCTGGTGCAGGTCCCCGGCGGCCCGGAGGCCGTCGAGGCGCCGGAGGCCGAAGCGCGGCACGTGGCGCTCGTAGAGGTCGGCCATGCGCTGCAGCTCGGCCGGCCCCCAGTGCTCCTGCCGCCGCGCGTGGGAGACCTCGCCGGAGACGGCCAGCAGGAATCCGACGGCCGGCCGCGGGGCCAGGAGGCGGAACAGCGCCCGCGCGAGCCGCACGTCCATCCGGCGCTCCTGGCCGAAGAAGTAGTCGATCTTCACCGCGGTGTCGGGGCTGAACCGGTCGAAGAGCACCACCTCCGGCCGGGGGCGGGGCCGCAGCACCAGCCACCACAGCTGCGCGGCGTTGAAGACCGCCGCGAGGACCACCCACAGGTGGGGCGCCACGGTGCCGGTGCGGCAGCCGGGCGGCACGAACGGGTCCGGCGGCCCGGTGCGCAGCTGCCGGCGGCCCGCCGACGTCCAGGCGCACCGGTCCCACCGGGAGCACAGCCGGTACAGCTTCGCGCTCGTGGCGAACCCCGCCCACTGCTGCGTGCTGGAGGTGCCCAGCCGGTCGAGGGCCTCCCGCAGGTGCCGCGCCTGGGTGCTCTTGCCCGACCCGTCCAGACCGGACAGGGAGACCACCGTGGGGTGCAGGCGCCGCGGGAGGGCCTCGCGCACCAGGGCGGCCTTGACCCGCACCGGGTCCGGGGACAGCAGGTAGCGCAGCAGCCGGCGCGCGCGGGCCGGCGCGGGGTCCGCGAGGGACCCGTGGGCCGCCCGCAGGGCCCGCAGCGCTCCCCGCAGCCCGAGCCGGCGGGCCACCCGGTCGGCGGCCGCCCAGGCGTCGGCGTCCCGCTGCAGGGCGCCGTCCACACGGGCCCGGGTGCCCTCCGTCAGCCGGCCCCGGCGGGTGACGACGCTGCGGGCGGCCAGGACCAGGACGGTGGCCGGCGCCGGCCGCGCCAGGTGGTCGAAGCCGCCCAGCGGCTCGGCGCCGTCGAACAGGACAGCGGGGTCCCACCCGCCCCAGCGCCGCCGGTCGGCCCGGTGCACGTCGACGACGTAGGGGACCGCGGCGCCGAAGGCGGCCCACCGTCCCCGCGAGCGGGCGTACCCGGAGACGGCGCACCAGGCGTCGACCTCCCGGCACTGGGCGGGCGCGACCAGCAGGTCCAGGTCCCGGCCCGTGGGCGGGAGGGAGCCGGTGACCAGCGCCGGGCCGCTCAGCGCGGCGTCGACCGCGGAGGCCACCGACGCGGCGAGGAGGGCGGGGTCCTGCTCCCGGACGGGGTCGGCGGGGCTCACCGGGCCGCGCCCCAGCGGCTGCGGCCCCGCCGTGCCGAGGCGCGGAAGCCCTCCACCGTCCGGCGGCGGTCCTGCTCCGTGCGGCCACCCCAGAGGCCGAAGCTGCCCCCGCCGGACGTCGCCTCGAACCGCAGCGCCTCCGACAGGCAGCACGACCGGACGGGGCAGGACGCGCAGATCCCCGCAGCCTGCTCCCGGTGGGCCGGCAGGGGGGAGAACCACAGCTCCGGGTCGCTGCCCCGGCAGGCGGCCGACTGCCGCCAGTCCACCGGCGAGCAGGTGCGTTCGGACCCGCAGGCGCCGAGCGGCGCCGAGAGGTCGGGGCCGGTCGCGGACACCAGGGTCACCGGGTCCGGGCCCGGGGGTGGGGTGCGTCGTGGTGCGTCACGGAAGGGTGACGAGCCGGGCGGCCCCCTACCACGTCACTTCGTCGTCACCTCCCGGTCACGTGACGTGCCTCACGACCGGGGACGCCGCCGGGCGTCAGGGCGAGGACGTGCTCGCGGTCGAGGTCGCCGTGGACGAGGTCCCCGACGGCGTCGTCGACCGGGTCGACGACGCGCCGGACGACGACGCGCTCGATGACGACGCGCCGGACGACGACGCACTCGACGGGGACGCGCTCGACGACGACCCGCTCGACGACGACCCGCTCGACGGGGACCCGCTCGACGGGGACCCGCTCGACGGGGACCCGCTCGACGGGGATCCGGAGTCGTCGGACCCCGACGACGACCTGCTGCTGGTCGAGACGCCGGAGGACCCGGACGACCCGGACCCGGAGGACCCTGACCCGGAGGACCCGGACCCGGAGGAGCCGGAGGACCCCGACCCGGACGCCCCGGAGCCGTCGGCCGGTGTGCCGGAGGAGGACCCGCCGGGGTCCGAGGCGCCTCCCGGAGGTGCCTCGCCCGTGTCGGGCGAGCCGCTGACCGGGGGCGAGATCCCGGGGGAGCCGCTCGACCCGGACGAGCCGCCGGGGAGCGCGGGCGCCGTGCCCGATCCCGACGGCGAGCCGGGGGTGATCTGCGCCGGACGCGAGTCGCTCGGGGCCGCCGGCTGGGCCGGGCGGCTGCTGACCGCGACGTAGGCGCCGAAGCCCGTCGTCGCCACGGCCGCCGCCACCAGGCCCGCGGTGACCGGCTGCGACAGTGCCGTCATCGTCGCCCCGAGCAGCCCGCCGGCGCCGAGCAGGGAGCCCGCGGCCGGCGGACCGCTGACGCCGGCCGCCGCGGCTCCCGCCGCGGCCCCGGCCGTGGCTGACCCGCCGGCCGCCACGCCCGCGGTGCCGGACCCGCCGGCTGCCGTGCCCGCGGTGCCGGACGCCTTGGTCGCGGCCCCGCCCGCGGGGCCCCCGCTTCCGGGTCCCGGCGTCGCGGCCGCGGCGGCCTCCGCTGCCGGGATCACCGCTGCGGCCGCCGGCTGGGCGTCCCAGGCCAGCTTGGCCGTGCTCAGGCCCAGCAGCGCGGGCACCAGGATGACGCCCAGCCGGGAGTTGACGTCCTTGAGCTCGTCGCGGAGCCGGCGGCAGTCGGCGCACTCCGCGAGGTGGGCCTCCAGGGCCCGGCGGTCACGCAGGCCCAGCGACCGGCGGATGTGCGCGCCGAGCATCGAGACCATCTCCTCGTGCCCGGGGGGCGCGGAGACCACGTGCTCCCGCAGCCAGGCCGTGCGCAGGCCCTCCCGGGCCCGGACCGCCAGCTGGGCCACCGCCCGCGGGCTGATGCCGAGCAGCGGCGCCACCTGCGCGGGTGTCTCCCCCTGCACCTCCGTGTGCCACAACACCATCTGCCAGCGCTCGGGCAGCGACTGGAAGGCGCGGGCCACCAGCTGCTGCTCCAGCTGGTCGATCACGGGGTCGGTCCGCGGCTGCTCCTGGCCCAGCGGGGTCTCGGCCTCCTCGAGGCTCTCCCGGGGCGTGACGCGACGGACGCGGCGGTGGCGGTCCATCGCGGCGTTGCGGACCGCGCGCAGCAGGTAGGGCCGGAAGGCGACGTCGGGGCCGCGGCCCTCGCGCAGCACCGTGTAGGTGCGCGTGAAGGCGTCCGACACGACGTCCTCGGCCTCGTCGGTCAACTGCCGGGCGACGTGCAGAGCCGTCCCGACGTGCCGTTCGTAGAGCTGTGCGTAGGCGCCTGCGTCCCCCTCGCGGGAGCGGGAGAGCAGTTGCGCGTCGTCGTTCACGTCCATGTGGTGACCTCGGTGTCTTCGACGTCCGGCCGTCCGTGGCGTGGGGGACGGCAGGCTCCGTCTCCCCCGGGTACTGCGGATCCCCCTCGAGCCTGGTCGGGTCGTGCCCCCGGGCGTCGGGTGGCCCCGACGCCGGGACGGGCACGGCACTGAGGTCCCCGTGACGAACGGTCCGTGCCCGCGCAGGGGTGCAGGACCCCTGTGCTGCGCTTGCGCCCCGTCCGGACGCCCCGGACGGTGGGTGTGCCCGCCGGTCACGCGTCACCCGGGGTTCGGGGGAGTCCAGATGGAGTCGACAGCCTACCGCTACGAGCTGGAGGTGCCTGGCCACTCCTCGTCCCCTGTCCTGCACCCCGGACGGGACACGGTGACCGGTGCCACCGTGAGCATCCTGCAACTGCCGGCCCCCGACGGCGCCGCCGCGACGGCGGCCGCGGTGGACCGGCTGCGCCGCTCCGCCCGGGTGCGCCACCCGCACCTGGCCGAGGTCCGCGACGTCGAGGTCCGTGCCGGGGTGCTCCGCGTCGTCTGCGAGCCGCTGAGCGGTGACCTCCTGTCGGCGCCGGGCGAGCGCGCGATGACGGTGCAGACGGTGCAGCGGCTGGCGGGGGACGCCCTGGACGCGTTGGCGGCGCTCCACCGGTCCGGCGTCGTCCACGGGGCGGTGGGCGGCAGCAGCCTGCTGCTGTCGCACCGGACCGGCCCGACGACCGAGCTCGACGTGACCCTCCTGCCCGTCCCCGCGGGAACGGACCGCCCGGGGCCCGGCGCCGCCGCCGATGCCACCGCCGGTGCCACCGCCGGTGCCACCCCGGAGGACGACGTGCGCGCCGCGGCCACCACGTTCCTCGCGCTCCTGGACCGGACGCCGAGGGGCGGGCTCGACGCCGCGGTCCTGGCCGCCGGCCTCGCCCGTGCGCTGCAGCGGGCCGGCGGGGTCACCCCCTCGCACGGGAGCGGGGACGGAGCCGACGCCGAGGCCGGCGCGCGGGCGGTCGCGCAGGCCGGGCGCCCGGCCGGCTCGGAGCCGGTGGACGGACGCCGTCCGCCGGAGCGCGGCGGCGCGGGGAGCCCGTACCGCCGGTCGGCGCCCGGACGGCGGGGGATGCGCGCCCGCCACCGACCCGAGCCGACGGGGCTCGGCGGGCGACGCGCGCGGACCGCGGCGCTGGCCCTCGGCGCCGCCGCCGTGGGCGCCACCGCCGCGTTCCTGGCGGCCGGCGGGGGCACCGCGCCGTCGAGCACGGCCGCACCCGCCGGTGGGACGACCACGACCGGCGTTCCGGCCACGTCGTCCCCCGCGCCCGCCCCCGTCCCCGTCCCCCGGACGGTGCCCGGGCTCGTCGAGGACCTCACCGCGCGCCCGGACGTCGCCGGCCCGGCCGGACCGGCGCTGCGCGACGCACTGGCGGGGCTGCTGTCGGCCGACGGGGCCGTGCGGCAGCAGGCCGGGCTGCAGGTGCTGGGCCTGCTGGTCGACGGGTCCGGGCTCGACCCGCGGTACGCCACCGCGAGCCGGCAGGCCCTGGTCGAGGCGCTGACCGGGGCGCCGCGCGCGCTCCCCGTGCCGGGTGGTCCGCGGACGTGCCTGCGGGTCACCGCGGGCACGCCGGTCCCGCTGGTGCAGGGGTACGCCGAGCAGGTGCTCGACCGGTTGCCGGCGTGGCAGGCCGACGGCCTGCCGGCCGGGGACGCCGAGACCGTGCGGCAGCTCGTCACCCCGGTCGCGGCCGGGACGGCGACCCTGGGCCTCGAGCCCTGCCCGGCCGGCTGACCCGGGGCGGCCCGCGGTCAGGACACGGGCGGCGCTCAGGACACGGGCGGCGGTCAGGACAGCTGCGGCAGGACGAGTTCCTGGCCGGGGCGCAGGAGGTCGGGGTCCGGGCCGATCAGGTCGCGGTTGGCCGCGTAGACCTCCGGCCAGCGGTCGAGGACCTGCTGCGCCGACACCTGGTCCCCGAGCAGCTGCGCGGTGATGGTCCACAGGCTCTCGCCCACCTGCACGACGTGGCGGGCCGGCTGCGCCGCGGGAGCCGTCGGGGACTGCTCGGCCGTGCCGCCCGGCTGCGCCGTCGACGGACCGCCCTGGCTGGAGTCCCCGCTCTCACCGTTGAGTCCTCCACCGGACCCCGGTGCCGGCGAGAGCGAGGACACCTCGTCGTCCCCTGGCTGGCCGGTGGCCTCCGACCCGGGCAGGGAGGTGTCCGCGGCGTCGCTCGACCCCGCGTCCTCCGACCCCGCGTCCTCCGAGCCCTCGGCACCCGAGCTCGCCGAGGCCGCTGCCTCGGGGGAGACCCCGGCCGACGTGCCGACGCCGTCGGCGCTCGGCCGGCCGCCGTCGTCCCCGTCGATCACCCCCGCGGCGAGGCCGCCGACCAGCCCGCCGGCGGCCAGCGCCGCGGTGGTCACCGCCGCGACCCGGAGCCGCTGCCGGCGCCGCTCGCTCTGCTGTGCGGCGAACAGCGCGTCCACCTCGACCTCGCGTCGTCCGGACCCGCGTCCGTCCTGTTCGGTCATCTCTCCCCCTCGGCAGGTCCTCGCGGCCGCTCTCCTCGTCCGGGAGCGCCGCAGCTGACGGTGGCCGGCCGCGCCGCCGGGCCGGCCTCCGGTGCGTCCCGGGCGCGACCGCTCCCGGCGCCGGCGCCGCGGAGGGCGCCGGCCAGGTCGCTGGCCGCGTGGGACTCGTCGTCGGTCGGCCCGGGGGCGTCCGCACCGGTCGCGCCCGGCGCCTCCCGGCGCGGTCGCGCCCAGGCGCCCGCCGTCCTCGGCGCGCGACCCCGGTGGACCACGACGACGGCCACGACCCGGCTGCCGGTCCGGGCGAGGCGGTCGGCGGCCCGGCGGCAGCCCACGACGGTGGAGCTCCCGGCCACCACGACCAGCACCGCCGCGTCCGAGACCGCCGCGAGCCGCAGCGGGACCTCGGGCTCGGTGAGCGGCGGGCCGGCCAGGACCACGAGGTCGGCGGCACCGCGCAGCCGGTCGACGAGCAGCGGGAGCCGCCGCGACTCCAGGGCCGCGCGGCCCCGCCGGTCGGAGGCAGCCGGCCAGTCGAAGGGCAGCACCCGCAGGCGCGGACGGTCGGTGGGCAGCAGTGCGGCCGCCACGGCGCCCTCGTCGTCGAGGGTGTCGCGGAGCACCTCGCCGGCGGAGCGGGTGTGGCCGGAGAGCCGGGAGCCGACCAGCACGGTGCGCACCCCGGCGTTCGCCCCGGCCACGGCGACGTCGATGCTGCGCACGCCGGCCCCGGCCCGGGGCGAGTCGCCGACCACGAGGACGACGTGCAGGTCCGGTCGTGCGGCCAGCGCCCGGTGCAGCTCCCGGTAGGGCTCCAGGTCGCGGAAGCGCATGTCCGCCCCGGCGGCGGCGCGGGTCCCGCGCGGCTCGGCGGTGTGGACGACGACGTCGGCACCGGTGGCCTGGACGGCGTCCGCGGTGAGCAGGATCAGGCCGCGGCTGCGGTCGTGCACGACCAGCGCGGCCAGCGCGAGTCCGGCGCCGACGACGGCCCCGGCCGCGAGGCCGAGCGCGACGCGGGCCGGGAGCGCAGCGGGGAGGACCGGGGAGCGCGCGAGGACGGCGGCCGTCGCCGCGCCGAGCACCGCCGCGCCGGCGGCCAGCCAGGGCAGGCGGCTGTGCACGAGGACCCGCAGCCGGCTCTCGCGCGGCGGCGGGCCGCCGCCGGGCCCGGCCGCGAGGTCGTCGAGGTCGTCGGCGGCCGCCCCGCGCCGGCGGGCCGGCAGCAGGACGAGGGCGGCGAGCAGGGCCCCGCCGGCGGCGGCGAGGCCGCTGTAGAGCAGGGGGCGGGGGCGCTCCGGGGCTCGGGGTATCGCGGCGGCCGAGGCGAGGTCCAGCGCGGCGTCACGCACCCCGACGAGATCGGCGCCCTCCTCGGCGGCGACCTGCGCCCAGGCGGTGGCCAGGTCCGCGGCCCCCCGGGCGGTGGGCGCCTCGGCCGTGACCTCGACCACCGCGGTGCCCTCGACGGCCCTGAACGAGGTCCGGTCCAGCGCCGCTGCCGGGGTGACCGAGGCGTCGAGGCGGGCCGCGACGCGATCGGCGACCGCCGGGCTGCCGAGCACCCGCGCGAACGTGCGGGCGTACACCTGGTCGGCCGCGGCGCGGTCGTCGGCCGGCTCGTCCTGCGTACCGGCCGACGCCACGAGGCGCGCGGTGGAGGAGTACTGCGGCGGGACGAACGCGCAGACCAGCAGGGCCAGGGCGGCGCAGAGCGCGGCGAACAGGACGACCGACACGACACCGAGACCTCGTCGCCGAGGCGCGCGCAGACCCAAACTCTCTCCCCCTCGGACCGCTCACGTTCCCCCGGCCCGGCGCCGGCACCCCTCGGGGAGCGGGCGCGCGACCGCAGGGGAGCCTGGACACCAGGCCGACCTGTGTCAATCGGCCGCTCCTCCGGCCGACCTCGCGTTCTGTCGTAGGGAACACGACGTGAGCAGCGGGTTACCACGCGGTTCCCACCGTCTTTTCCGCCACGGCCCCCGTCCCGGCGGCACGGGCACCGCCGACCCGGCGTGGTCGTGACCGGTCCCGGTGACCACGGTCACGCAGACGGGTGCGACCCGCCGGCCGTAGTCGCGTCGTAACCCGGTGTCTGGCCCGTCTTCATCCCGAGTCCACCGACCCGGGGTCCGTGGGCGCACCACGACCAGAGGAGCTCCGTGTCCGAGCGGATCAGTGCACCGGCTCTCGGCCGGTCGACCGTCGCCGGGAACGACCCGGCGGAGGCGGCCGCATGACGCGCGTCGCCGTCGTCCACGAGGCCTGGCACGGCCCCGGAGGTCCGGACGGGGTCGTCGAGCAGCTGTGCGCCGCGTGGCCGGGCGCGCAGCTCCTGACGACCGGCGTCGCCGGGGAACGGGCGCCGGCCAGGCCGGGACCGGCCCGGCTGGGCGCGGTGGTCCTGCGCTCGCGCGACCACGGCGACGGCCGGCTCCCGGGGGTCCTCGGCGCGGTGCCGCCGGCCGTGTCCCCGGTCGACCTCAGCGACCTCGACCTCGTGCTGACCGTGCACCGTGCCGTCGCCCACCGGGTCCTCCCCCAGGACGACGCCCCGGTGGTGTCCTACGTGCACAGCCCGGCGCGCTGGATCTGGGACCCCCGGTTCCGGCGGGCCCTGCCCGCCGGCCGGGTGGGCCGGCTCGCCCTCGACCACCGGGCGCTGCGGCAGCAGGGGCCCGACCGCGCGGCCGCGCAGCGTCCCGACGTGCTCCTCGCGCCCTCGCGGGCGGTGGCCGAGCGGATCTCCCGCTGGTGGGACAGGACGGCGGAGGTCGTGCCGCCCCCGGTCGACGTGGACTGGTTCCGGCCGGCCCCCCGGGCCCGGGAGGACTTCTTCCTGTACGCCGGGGGGCTGTGTCCCTCCGAGAGCCCGGACGTCGCGGTCGCCGCCGCACGGGTGGCGGGGGTGCGGCTCGTCGTGGCCGGTGACGGCCCCGCCCGTCCGGTGCTGGAGCGGATGGCCGGCCGGCGCGTCGACGTCGTGGGCGAGGTCGGGCGCGAGGAGCTGCGCGAGCTCTACCGCAGGTGCGCGGCGGTGGTCGTGCCCGGCGAGGAGGACGTCGGCAGGGCGGCGGTGGAGGCCCAGGCCTGCGGGACCCCGGTGCTGGCGCTCGCCGCGGGCGGCGCCCTGGAGACCGTCGTCGACGGGATCAGCGGGCGGCTGTGGCGGCCGCTGTACGACGGCACGGCGGTCGGTTCGCTCGCCCACGAGCTCCGCAGGTTCGACCCCGGCGCCTACGACCCCGCGCGGCTGCGCCGGCACGCCGAGGGCTTCGCCCCCAGGCGGTTCCGCCGGAGCGTGCAGCTCGTCGTCCGGGAGCTGCTCGCCCGGGGCGGGAACCCGCAACGGCAGGTGACCGGACGCGGCTCCGGTCTGCGGCAGGCCGCCACCTGCTGACCCGCCTCGGGGACGGCGGCCGTCGACCCGCGGTCGTGCGGCCCGGTCATCGGGTTCGTCATTGGACAGCGCCGCCCGCCGTGGCAGTCTCCTCGACGACCCGCCTCGTCCGGGCGTCGCGAGGGGCGGCCGTCGGATGGGCCTCCCGGCCGCGCGCAGGGGGCCGCTGAGGAGGTCGGGTGCGGAGCTGGGTGTGCGGGGACCGTCGCGGGCCGGCCGGTCGTGCCGGCTGAGACCGGGCCGCCGCGGGACGCCGGGGTGCCCGGCGGGACGGCGCCCGGCGGCCTGCGGATGGGCACTCCGCAGGCGCGCTGGGTCCTGCTCACCACGGTCCTGGGCTCGGGCCTCGCGATGCTCGACGCGACGGTGGTCAACGTGGCGCTGGAGCGGATCGGCGCCGACCTGGGCGCCGACTTCACCGGCCTGCAGTGGACGGTCAACGCCTACACGCTGACCCTCGCCTCGCTGATCCTGCTCGGGGGCTCGTTGAGCGACCGGGTGGGCCGGCGGCGGGTCTTCGTCCTGGGGGTCACGTGGTTCGCCGCGGCGTCCCTGCTGTGCGGGCTGGCGCCGGACGTGGGGACGCTGGTCGTGGCGCGGGCGCTGCAGGGGGTCGGGGGAGCGCTGCTGACCCCGGGCAGCCTGGCGATCATCTCCGCGTCGTTCACCGGCGCCGACCGTGCCGCCGCGGTCGGCGCGTGGTCCGGGCTCGGCGGGGTCGCCGGCGCGGTCGGCCCCTTCGTCGGTGGCTGGCTGGTCGAGTGGAGCTGGCGGGCGGTCTTCCTGGTCAACCTGCCGCTGGCCGCCGTCGTCGTGGCGGTGGCGGCGCGGCACGTGCCCGAGACGCGCGACCCGGACGCCGCGCCCGGTCTGGACTGGACCGGGACGGTGCTGGTCGTGGCCGGTCTCGGCGGGCTGACCTACGCCCTCACCGCCGCCGGGGGCGCCGGCCGCGGCGGGGAGGCACTGCTCTGGGGCGGCGTCGGGCTGGTCGCCCTGGCGGCGTTCGCCGCCGTCCAGCGGCGTTCCGCGCACCCGCTGGTGCCGCCCGCGCTGTTCGGCAGCCGGCAGTTCACCGCGGCCAACGTGGTGACGCTGCTGGTCTACGCCGCCCTCGGGGTGGTCTTCGTGCTGCTGGTCCTGCAGCTGCAGGTCGTGGCCGGGTTCAGCCCGCTGCTCGCCGGCACCGCGCTGCTCCCGGTGACCGTGCTCATGCTGCTGTTCTCCGCCCGCGCCGGCGCCCTGGCGCAGCGGATCGGGCCGCGGGTGCCCATGACGGCCGGTCCGCTGCTGGCCGCCGCCGGCCTGCTGCTCCTGCGGCGGATCGGTCCCGGGGCGTCCTACGTCACCGACGTCCTGCCCGGCGCCGTGGTGTTCGGCGCCGGGCTGGTGCTGCTGGTCGCCCCGCTCACCGCGACCGTGCTCGACTCCGCCGACGACCGCTTCGCCGGCGTCGCGTCGGGCGTCAACAACGCCGTCGCGCGTGCCGCCGGCCTGCTGGCCCTGGCCGTCGTCCCCGTGGCGGCCGGGATCGGCGGCAACGACTACACCGACCCGGCCGCGTTCGGAGCCGGTTTCCGGACGGCGCTGCTGATCTGCACCGGGCTGCTGGCCGCCGGCGCGCTGGTGGCCGCGGCGACCATCCGCCGTCCGCTGGGGGCGACGCAGGCCGGGCCGGCGCCGGAGGGCGGCCGGCTGCGGGTGGAGGAGTGCCTGCACTGCGGCGTCGCCGGACCCCAGCTGCACCCGCCGCAGCCGGCCGGCGGGCCGCACCGGGTGGCCCGGGACGGCGCGGCGTGAGCGCCGGCAGCGTCCCGGCCGTGCGCCCGCCCGGCGGCGGTCCCGGCACGGGCGGGCCCGGCACCGACGGGCAGTCGGCCCCGGGCGGCAGCGGCCTGCCCGCGCGGGTCGCGCCGCTGCGGCGCTCGCTGCGCACCGAAGCCGGCAGCGCCGGGCTGCTGCTGCTGGCCACCGTCGCCGCACTGGCCTGGGCCAACTCACCGGTGGGGGAGAGCTACGCGGCCTTCTGGCACACCGAGCTCGCCCTCCGCTGGGGAGGCACCGAGCTCGCCCTGGACCTGCAGCACTGGGTCAACGACGGGCTGATGGTGTTCTTCTTCTTCGTCGTCGGGCTGGAGATCAAGCGCGAGCTCGTCATCGGCGACCTCACCGACCGGCGCCGGGCCGCGGTGCCGGCGCTGGCCGCCCTCACCGGCCTGGTGGTGCCGGCGCTGGTCTACGTCGCCTTCAACCTGGGCGACGAGGCGGCGTCGGCCTGGGGCGTGGTCATCTCCACCGACACCGCGTTCCTGCTCGGCGTGCTGGCGCTGGTCGGGCCGGCCTGCCCGGCCCAGCTGCGGCTGTTCCTGCTCACCCTCGCCATCGCCGACGACGTCGGGGCGCTCAGCGTGATCGCCGTCTTCTACACCGACTCCCTGCGGCTGCTGCCGCTCGCCCTGGCCGTGCTCGGGCTGGCCCTGATGGCAGCGCTGCGCCACCTCCGCGTGTGGCGCGGCCCGGCCTACCTCGTGCTCGGCCTCGGCGTGTGGGTCGCGATGCACGAGTCCGGCGTCCACCCGACCCTGGCCGGGGTGGTCATCGCGCTGTCCACCCCCGCCTACACGGCCCGGCGCGAGGAGGTCGCCGACGCCGGCCGGCTCGTGCGGGCCTACCAGCAGTCGCCCAACCCGCGGTTCGCGCGGGCGGCGCGGCTGTCGATCGACCGGTCGGTGTCGGCCGGCGAGCGCCTGCAGGAGCTGTGGCAGCCGTGGACGAGCTTCGTCATCGTGCCGGTCTTCGCGCTGGCCAACGCCGGCGTCCCGCTGACCGGGGAGACGCTGCGGGCAGCGGCGTCCTCGCCGGTGACGCTCGGCGTGGTCGCCGGGCTGGTCCTGGGCAAGCCCGTGGGCATCCTGCTCGGCACCACCGTGGCCGTGCGGCTGCGGCTGGGCCGGCTCGCGCCGGGGCTCACCGGCGGCCAGTTGGCCGGGGGCGCCGCGCTGTCGGGCATCGGCTTCACCATCTCGCTGTTCATCGTCGACCTGGCCTTCGGCTCGGCCGACCAGCGGACCGCCGACCAGGCGCGGGTGGGCGTCCTCGCGGCCTCGGTGCTGGCCGGGCTGCTCGGCTGGGCGCTGTTCCGCCTCGCCGACCGCCGCCGGCCCGCCGGGACCGCCCGCCCCGTGCTGCTCGACCCGCCCGTCGACCCCGACCGCGACCACGTCCGCGGGCCGGTCGACGCGCCGCTCACGCTCGTCGAGTACGGCGACTTCGAGTGCCCCTTCTGCGGCCGGGCGACCGGCGCGGTCGAGGAGCTGCGCGAGCGGTTCGGCGACCGGCTGCGCTACGTCTTCCGGCACGTGCCCCTGGTCGACGTCCACCCGCACGCCCGGCTGGCCGCCGAGGCGGCCGAGGTCGCCGCCGCCCAGGGCCGCTTCTGGGAGATGCACGACCGGCTGTTCGCCGAGCAGGACCGGCTCGCCGCACCGGACCTGCTCGAGCACGCCGCGGCGATCGGCCTGGACGTGCCGCGCTTCGCCCGCGACCTCGGCGCCGGCCGCTACGCCCGCCGGGTGCAGGAGGACGTCGAGTCCGCGGAGGCCAGCGGCGTCGAGGGCACACCCACCTTCTTCGTCGACGGCCGCCGCCACACCGGCCCCTTCGACGCGGACACGCTGGCCGCGGCGCTGCTCGCCGCGGCCGGGGAGGACGCGCAGCCGGTCGCGGGCCCGTCCGGGAGCACGCCCGGGAACACGGCCGGTGGGCCGGTGCTGCCCGCGCTCGGTCCCCGCGCCGGTGAGCGGCGAGCGGTCCCGGGCGGCGTCCCGGCCCCGCTGCCGCCCGACCTGCCCGAGACGCCGGACCGCCACGGCGCCTACCCCCGCCTGACCGACGCCCAGCTGGCCCTGCTCGCCCGGTCCGGGACCCGCCGGACGTGGCAGCCCGGCGAGACGCTGTTCCGGGAGGGCGACCCCGGCTACGACTTCCAGGTCGTCCTCTCCGGCGCGGTGGCCGTGGTCGAGCACGCCGGCGCTGCCGACCAGCGGGTGGTCTCCGTGCACGGGGAGCGCCGCTTCCTCGGCGAGCTGGACCTCTTCAGCGACCGCCCGGTGTTCCTGACCGCCGTGGTGGTGCGGACCGCCGAGGTCCTCACCGTCCCCGACGCGCAGGTGCGGACCGCCTTCGCCGCCGACCCCGCGCTCAAGGAGACCGTCCTGCGCGCGTTCCTCATCCGCCGCTCGAGACTGCTGGAGCTGGCGGCCGACCTGCGGGTGATCGGCCGGGCGACGTCCCCCGGCACCGCCCGGCTGCGGCGCTTCGCCGAGGCCCACGGCCTGACCGTCGCCGTCGTCGACGTCGACGCCGAGGACGACGACACCGGGCTGCTGGCCGACCTCGGCGTCACCGAGGACGACCTCCCGGTGGTCGTGTGGCGGGCCGAGCGCGTCCTGCGCGACCCCACCGACGCCGAGCTCGCCGCCCTCGTCGGGGTGCCCGACGGGCACCCCGCCCCCGTTCCCCAGGAGGACGCATGATCCGGACAGACACCTCCGGCGGCGCGCCGCCGGCCGGCACGCGCCGCGACCGTGCCTGTCACCGATGCCACAGCGACGCTCCCCGCCGGACGCCGGGGAGGCCCGCCGCGCGCCCCTAGCCTGGTGGTGTGCTGCCCGTCAACCGGTCCCCCCAGTCCCGGTACACCCGTCTGCCGGACCGGGCCCGGCGGGTGATCTCGGGCTTCCAGCCCCCCACCGCCCCCATCGGCCTGCGCGCCCAGCGCGGCGGTCTGGACGACGCCACCGCGCACGCGGCGCTCGGGCTGGCCCTGCGCATCGGGGAGTCGATGCTCGCCGTCGGGGCCCCGGCGGCCGACGTGACCGCCACGGTCCTGCGCGTGGCGGCCGCCTACGGGCTGGCCAGCTGCCAGGTCGACGTCACGTTCAGCACCCTGGTCGTCAGCCACGACCGGGAGGGCGCGCTGCCGCTCACCGCGATGCGCACCGTGCGCACCGGGGGCATGGACTACACCCGCCTGCAGGGGATCACCGACCTGGCGCGGGCGGTCGCGGCGGACCGCCTGGACATCGAGGAGGCCCACCGCCGCCTCGACCGCGTCGTCTCGGCCCCGCACCCCTACCGCCGCGGCATCCACGCGCTGGGCTGGTCGGGCGTGGCCGGGTCCATCGCCTTCCTGTTCGGCGGCGGCTGGCTGGTGGCCCTGGTCGCCGCGCTCACCACGGCCTCGATCGAGCAGATGATGCGCGCCCTCGACCGGCGCGGGCTGCCGATGTTCTTCCAGCAGGCCGCCGGCGCCGCGGTGGTGACCGGCGTGGCCGTCCTGCTCGCCGTCTGGCACGTCGACGTCCCGAGCTCGCTGGTCGTCGCCGCGGGGATCGTGGTGCTCCTCGCCGGCCTGTCCCTCGTCGGCGCGGCCCAGGACGCGATCACCGGCTTCCCGGTCACCGCCGGAGCACGCTCCTTCGAGGTGCTCACACTGACGGCCGGCATCGTCGTCGGCATCGGCGGCGTGCTGGACCTGGCCCGGCGCGCGGGGCTCCCGCTGGCCGTCGCCGACCCCTCGCCGTCCCCGGTGCCCTCCGTCGTCGCCCTGGCCGCGGCCGCCGGGATCGCCGGCTGCTGGGCGCTCGCGTCGCACGCCCGCCCGCGCGCCGTCGGCATCGCCACCGTGGCCGGCGCGCTGGCCTGGGCGACGTCCTCGGCGGCCGGCGCGCTCGGTGCGGGTCCGGCGGTGGCGGCCGCGGCCGCGGCCGTCGTCGTCGGGTTCTGCGGGGAGTCCCTGACCGAGCGGTTGCAGATCCCGCCCCTGCTGGTCGGGGTCTGCGGCATCGTGCCGCTGCTGCCCGGGCTGGCGATCTACCGGGGCCTGTACGCGGTCGTCGTGGACGCCGACGTCCTCGGCGGGCTCGGCGCGCTCGTCGGTGCCGCGGCGGTCGGGCTCGGGCTCGCCGCCGGGATCGGGCTGGGGGAGCACCTCGGCCGGCCGCTCGGCGGCGGGCGCGACCGGTTCGACCGCCGCGTCCGCCGCCGGGCGACCACTGGCGACTGAGGCCCGCGAGGACCCGGTGCGCCGGCGAGCTCGACGGCACCGGTGGATCCGGACTGCGCAGCCCGCCGCCTCTCCTCGCGGCGCCGACCTCGGATGCGGCGCCGGTGACGCTGCGGTGACGCGCCGTCCCTAGGTTCCGGGCCGGCCGCTGCAGCGAGGGGGAGACATGACGCCGAGGGTGCGCCGGCGACCGCCCGCCAAGGGTCCGGACGCCGAGATGTCGCGCGAGAAAGCAGCGACCTGGCTCTCGATCGCCGTCCTTGCCCTTGCCGTGACCGTGGTCGACCACGTGTTCCTCGCGCCGCGCATGGGACAGCTCCCTAACAAGCTGTCCGGTGCCGCCCCCGACTGGCCGGCGGTGCAGCACGCGGTCCCCCAGGTCCGCTGGGACCTCGGCCTCCTGGTCGCGTTCACGGTCGCGGTCGTCCTCGCCGCATCCCTCGCACGCGCACTGTTCCGCAGCACGAAAGGCCGAGCGGTGGCCGACGCGGTGCTCCCCCTCGGGCTGGTCACGATCGGGGCCGCGGTGCTGGCCGACCTCTGTCAGTTCATCGCGGCGCGCACGGAGAGCCCGGTGTGGATGGCCGTCGTCACCGCCGCGTCCGTAGTCCGCTGGTCGTGCCTGCCGGTGGTAGTCGTCGCGGTGTGCGCCGCCCTGGTGGTCACCCTCGCCCGTCTGAGCGCGCGCGGCAAGAAGTCCCCTCAGAGGCGTCCTCCCGTGACGGTCGTCCCGCCCGATCCGCTGGACGGGGACCCGCCGGTCCGCTGGAACGGTGTCCCGGTGCACTACGACACCGATGCGGCCGCGCAGGCCGCGCGGTGGCGGCGGGGGTTCGTGGTGCCGGACCTGACAGGCGAGTCGCCGGAGGCCACCCGGCGCGCCCTGCAGCGCCGGGGTCCGGTGAGCGGGTTCTGCCTGTCCGGCGGCGGGATCCGGTCGGCGTCGGTAGCGCTCGGGGCGTTGCAGAGCCTGCGACCGGCCCTGCGCCGCGCCCGCTATCTGGTCTCCGTGTCCGGCGGCGGGTACACGGCGGGCGCCTGGCAGCTCGCGCTCACGGAAGCCGTGGACCCGGAGCACCCCGTGCCCGGCGACGTGCACCAGAACCCCGCGGACGTCTACGCGCCAGGATCGGCGGAGGAGGACCGGCTGCGGCGCCACGTGCGCTACCTCGTCGGCTCTCCCACGGAGGTGCTGGTGGCCCTCGGCGTGGCGGCGCGCTCCCTGGTGCTCTCCCTCGCCGTGCTGTTCCTGCCCGCGGTGGTACTGGGCGCCGTGGTGGGTCTCTACTACCGGCTGGTCCCCCTCGCTCCCGTCCCGCCGGCGTCAGAAGAGCAGGCACCGGACGTCCTCCGTGCCCCATAGGTCCCCTCGGGCACGTGGTGGGCACTCCTAGGACTCGCCTGCGTGGCTCTCGTGGCCTACGCGCTCGCGGCCTACCTATTCATGCGTCGTCCCACTGCGTCACCCCGGCATGTCGGCCCACTCCGCCGGCTTGGGGGGAGGATCCGCAGCACGCTCCGGAAAGTCGGCCTGCTTCGTCGCCTCTGGCAAAGGGTCAGCACCCTGCTGCCGAGCCTGCTCCGGAGAGTCGGCCTGCTCCGTCGCCTCTGGCAGAGAGTCCGGACCCTGCTCCGGCCAACCACGGTCCTCAAGGTCGGGACCGCCGTGACGCTGCTCGGTCTCCTGGTCGCCGTGGTCGGGGTCGGACTGCCGTGGCTCGTCTCCTGGGCGGGCACGGTGCTGCAGCCCGACGAGGGTGGGACGTCGTCGGCACCGGTCCTCAGCGCACCGGTGCTCGGCGTGCTGATCACGTACATGGCCACGCTGCTGACGTTCCTCCGCCGGAAGAAGGTGCTCGACCGGGCACGGGGGATCCTCGGGAGGAAGGACGGGCGGAGCGCCTCGGTCATCGGCGCGGTGCCCGGTGGTCTCCTCCAGCTGGTCCTCATCGTCCTCACCCTGGTGCTGCTCGTGGCGGCCTGGCTGTACCTCGCCGCCGGAACGGCCGCGCTCGCCAGCGGCGAACCAGGCCCCTGGTTCTGGCGGGGCGTCGCCATCGTCGCGATCGTCCTGACGGTCCTCAGCGGCGTCCTCGACCAGACGTTCCTCAGCCTGCACCCTTTTTACCGGCGCAGGCTCGCGGGGACGTTCGCGACCCGGCGCACCACCCGGTGGGCGGACGAGCGGGTCGTCGCGGAGCCCTACCCGTACGACGAGCGGACCTCCCTGCCCGCGTATGGCGCGCGGGTCGACGGGTTCCCGGAGGTCGTCTTCGCTGCGGCGGCTAACCTCACCGGTGAGCAGCGCGCGCCCCTGGGCGCGACGTCGTTCACCTTCGGCAGTCGCTGGATCGGTGGTCCCGACGTCGGGTACGCGCGGACCGACCAGGTGTGCGCAGCCGTCTCCCCGGCGTTCCAGCGCGACCTGACCGTCCAGGCCGCGATGGCCGTCTCGGGGGCGGCGTTCGCCTCGGCCATGGGCCGTGCCAGCCGCTGGTACAGCACGGTGCTGGCCGTCTCGGGACTGCGACTGGGCACGTGGCTGCCCAACCCGGCGTTCCTAGCGGAGTGGGACGAGGCCAGGACGCGACCGGAGCTGTGGACCCGGCCCGGGCTGCCCAGGATCCGGCGGCTGACCTACCTGCTGCGCGAGGTGCTCGGCAGCCATCGGTTCCAGGACCGGCTCCTGCAGGTAACCGACGGGGGGCACTACGAGAACCTCGGGCTGGTCGAGGCGCTGCGGCGCCGGTGCACGGTCATCCACTGCATCGACGCCAGCGGCGACCTGCCACCGACCGCCGGCACCCTCGAGTCGGCGATCACCTTGGCCGAGGCCGAGCTCGGCGTCCGCATCACCCTCGACGAAGACCAGGTGTGGAAGCTGGTGCCCGGCAGCGCCGAACCGCTCGAGCCGGGGGAGCCGCTGGCGGCGCTCAACGCCCGCCTGTCCAACAGCAACGTCGTGGTGGCCCACGTCTGCTACCCGGCGGAGAGCGACCTGCCCGACGAGCTGCGGCACGGGGTCCTGGTCATCGGCAAGGCGCTCCTCACTCGGCAGATGACGTATGACGTGCTGTCCTACGCCGCGCGGCACGAGGTCTTCCCGCACGACTCGACGGGTGACCAGTTCTTCAGCGACGAGATGTTCACCGCCTACGCGGCTCTCGGTCGGCAGATCGGTACAGCGATGACCCGCACGATCGACGAGGCGGAGCCCTCCGGGGAGCCGCCCGCCTTGGCACCCGAGACGTGCCCGGCCTGCGGTGCCCCCTGTTCTTCCGCGCACGTGCTGAGTGCCCTCGACCGGCACGAGGACGCCCGCGTCCGGCTGACGGATGTACTTGGCCAGGCTGCTGCGGGAGATCCACGCCCGGACCAGGAAGCCTGGGTACTAACCCATCTCGCCGACACATTTATTGCGCTGAACCGTCCTCAGGAAGCGCTGAGCAAGCGTCACGCGGTCCTGGAACTCGCGGGACGGGTGCCAGCCGACACTTCCGACACGGCTCGGTGGCTCGACACGGCTCTGTGGTTGTCGAAGCTCGCCGACGTGCAGGAGGCCCTGAACGAACACCTCGAGGCCCTACCCCCTCGGCGCAGGGCACTGGACATGACCTCGGCTGCAAGGGGCGCTGAGCACCCGGACACGGCGGCCCGCCGGGACGACCTGATCAGGTCTCTCGAGCGCGCTTCGTGCGCAGCAGCCGTCAGCGACCACGACGAGGAGAGGATCGGTCGGCTCGTCGAGGCGCTGGAGCTCAGCGAGGAGCCGAGCTCGCAGCCTCTGCGGGTCGGTCTGCTCCTCAAGGCGCTGGAGCTCAGCAGCCAGACGAGTTCGCGGCCCCTCCGGACCCTCCGGCTCCTCGACGCGGTCGGTGACCTGTTGGCGGACCTGCGGCGGCACGAGGAGGCCCTCCCGCACCGGCTCGACGCGGTGAAGGAGAGCACGACGGTCCTCGGCAGGCACGAGGACACCTGGGCGCGGCTGGACCGGCTCGCGGACACCTGCACCAGCCTCGGCCGGCACGAGGACGCCCTCACGCACCGAGAGAAGGCGGTGGAGGAGAGTACGGCGGTCCTCGGCCGCCGACACCGGCTCACCTGGGCGCGGCTGGATTCGCTGGCGGACACCTACAGCGCCCTCGGCCGGCACGAGGAGGCCCTGTCGTACCGGGTCGAGGTGGTGGAGGTGAGCACGGCGGTCCTCGGCAGGCACCGGGACGTCTGGGCACGGCTGGACCGCCTGGCCGACACCTACACCGCCCTGGGCCGGCACGCGGACGCCGTCGTGATCTGCAAGCGAGCTCACGCGGAGACCCTGGCCGGGCTCGGCGCGTCCCACCCGGACACGACCACCAGGGAGAAGCGGCTCGACGACGCGCGGACAGGTATCGCCGCGCCGTCACGGCCGACGCTGGTCCCCAGCTCGTGACGGCGGGCGGGGCGCCTGATCACAGGAGACGGTGGCCGGTCAGGGGCCCTCGGTGGGGTAGCCCTCCTCGGCCATGCGCCGGATGACGCGGGGGTCGAGCCGCCCCTCGCCCACGGCGGCGTCGACCTCGGTGTCCACGACCGCGCCGTGCTCGTGCATCCACCGGTCGGCGCGCTGCTCGGCGGCCACGCCGTCCTGCGTGAGGTGGGCGTCGCCGATCACCTTGCGCCGGACGGCGTAGGCGACGAGGACCAGCGCCCAGGCGAGCAGGCTGAGCAGCAGCTGCGACCGCGTGTCCTCGCGGACGAACATCTGCACGAGGATCGCGATGATGGCGGCCGCCGTCAGCAGGGTCAGGACGGGGTAGAGCCACATCTTCACCCGCAGCCGCTCCGGCGGGATCGTCGGCCGCATCCGCAGCTGCGAGAGGGTGATCAGCAGGTAGACGAACAGGATGATCGCGCCGGAGGAGTTGAGCAGGAACAGGAAGACCGTGTCCGGCGAGACGTAGGCGGCGATCACGCAGAGGAACCCGATGACCGAGGACGAGAGGATCGCCCACGCCGGGACGCCGCGCTTGCTGATCGACAGCATCCGTCCGGGGGCCTCGTGCCGGGCAGCCAGCACGAACAGCATGCGCGAGGCCGTGTAGAGGCCGGAGTTCAGGCAGGACAGGACCGCGGTCAGCACCACCGCGTTCATGATGTCGGCCGCCGCCGGGATGCCCATCTGCTCCATCGCGGCCACGTAGGGGGAACCGCCGAGCTCCGTGGAGTCCCAGGGCAGGATCGTCGCCAGCAGGAAGATCGAGCCCACGAAGAAGATCGAGATGCGGAAGACGACGGAGTTCGTCGCCTTGACGATGCCGCGCTCGGGCTCGTCGGACTCCGCGGCGGCGATGGTGGCGATCTCGGCGCCCACCATCGAGAAGATGACGATGACGATGCCGCCGAACAGCGCGCCGACCCCGTTGGGGAAGAACCCGCCGTGCTCGGTGAGGTTGGAGAAGTCCAGGTCGCGGTTCGGCCACAGCCCCAGGACGTAGAGCGCGCCCAGGCCGATGAAGACCATGATCGTGGCGACCTTCACGCCGGCGAACCAGTACTCGAACTCCCCGTAGGAGGCCACCGAGAACAGGTTGGTCGCCGTCATGAGCACCATCAGGACCAGCGCCATGAGCCACAGCGGGACGTCGGGCAGCCAGCGCTGCAGGATGCCCGCGCCGGCCACGGCCTCGAAGCCGACGACGATGACCCAGAAGTACCAGTACAGCCAGCCCACGCTGAAGCCGGCCCAGCCGCCGAGCGACTGGCGGGCGTAGTCGGCGAAGGACCCCGTCGAGGGGTTGGCGACCGCCATCTCGCCGAGCATCCGCATGACCATGACGATCAGGACGCCGGTGATGGCGTAGGTGAGGAAGGCCGCCGGGCCGACCTCCCCGATGATGGCGCCCGAGCCGACGAACAGGCCCGCGCCGATGACGCCCCCGATCGCGATCATCGTCAGGTGCCGCTGCTTGAGGCCCTTCTGGAGGTCGCCGCCCTCGGCGGCTGGACCGTGCGCCATGTCCGTTCCTCTCGTCTGGGACCGGGTGTCCGGTAGAGGGTTCGGTGGGGGCAGCGCTCTTCTCGGCTGCGGGCAGCATCTTTCTGCCGCAGCCGCCGGACCGCCAACCGGAGAGCGGTCAGGACCGGGCGGGCGGCCGCGGCACGCCCGACCGGCCGGCCCCGGGCGCGGCCCCGGCCGCCAGCAGTGGGCGCGTCCGCCACGGCACGAGCTCCGACAGCGCGACGACGCTCGTCGAGCGCACCACCGCCGGGGAGCGGTTGAGGTCGACGAGGACCTGCTGCAGCGCCTCGTGGGAGCCGGCGGCCACCCGGCACAGCACGTCCCCCCGGCCGGTGGTGGCGTGGGCCTCCAGGACGGCGGGGATGGCGGCGAGGTCGTGCCGCACGTCGTCGATGGCCCCCTGGGCGATCTCCAGCGTCACGAACGCCTGGACGCCGAAGCCGGCCGCCGCGACGTCGACCCGCGGCCCGTACCCGGTGACGACGCCGCCGTCCTCCAGGCGCCGCAGCCGCGCCGACACGGTGCCGCGGGCGACGCCGGTGACCCGCGACAGCTCCAGGTCCCCGGCGCGCGGGTGGTCCTCGAGCGCGGCGAGCAGCGCCACGTCGAGCGCGTCGAGCCCGGTCCGGTCGGCCATCGCCGTCCTCCCTCCGTCGGTCTCCGGGTGTGCATTCTGTCCACCCCGGGGTGCTGCCGCACGGGTGGACTGCGCAGCTCGCCCAGGGATCGCGGTACCGCTTGCCCAGGTGCCCGGAGCGGGTGTGCGGTGGGCGCCGCACCGTTCCGAGGAGGGAGACGGCCGTGGGCCTCGAGCAGGTTCTCGACGACGAGGAGCGCCTCGCGCAGCTGGACGCCGGCCAGCTGCGGCAGCTGGTCGGACTGGTCGAGTACGACGCCTCGACCGACCCGTTCCCGGTCACCGGCTGGGACGCGCTGGTGTGGGTGGCCGGCAACGCCACCCAGACCACGCACTTCCTGCAGTCGGCGCTCGGCATGGAGCTGGTCGCCTACTCCGGGCCGGAGACCGGCAACCGCGACTCCGTCTCCTTCGTGCTGCGGTCCGGGGCCGCCCGGTTCGTCGTCACCGGCGCCTGCGACCCGGCCAGCCCGCTGGCCGACCACCACCGCCGGCACGGCGACGGCGTCGTCGACATCGCGCTGTCGGTACCCGACGTCGACCGCTGCGTCGCGCACGCGCGGACCGTGGGCGCCACCGTGCTCGCCGAGCCGCACGACCTCACCGACGAGCACGGCACCGTCCGCCTCGCCGCGATCGCCGCCTACGGCGACACCCGGCACACGCTGGTCGACCGCTCCCGCTACACCGGCCCGTACCTGCCCGGCCACGTCGCGCGGACGTCGTCCTACCGGCCCCGGCCGGGCCGGCCGCGGCGGCTGTTCCAGGCCGTCGACCACGTCGTCGGGAACGTGCAGCTCGGCGCCATGGACACCTGGGTGGACTTCTACAACCGCGTCATGGGCTTCACCAACATGGCCGAGTTCGTCGGCGAGGACATCGCCACCGAGTACTCGGCGCTGATGAGCAAGGTCGTCGCCAACGGCAACCACCGGGTCAAGTTCCCGCTCAACGAGCCGGCCGTGGGGAAGAAGCGCTCGCAGATCGACGAGTTCCTCGACTTCTACGGCGGCCCGGGCGTGCAGCACGTCGCGCTGGCCACCGGCGACATCGTGGGCACCGTCGACGCCATGCGTGCCGAGGGGGTGGAGTTCCTCGGCACGCCGGACTCCTACTACGAGGACCCCGCGCTGCGTGCACGCATCGGCACGGTGCGGGTGCCGATCGAGCAGCTGCAGAGCCGCGGCATCCTGGTCGACCGCGACGAGGACGGCTACCTGCTGCAGATCTTCACCAGGCCCGTCGGCGACCGGCCGACCGTCTTCTTCGAGCTCATCGAGCGGCACGGCTCGCTGGGCTTCGGCAAGGGCAACTTCAAGGCGCTGTTCGAGGCGATCGAGCGCGAGCAGGCCCGCCGCGGCAACTCCTGACCCGGCTCAGGGCGCCGGCTCGACGCGGCCGGTGACCTCGCCGAGGGAGATGCGCCCACCGCCGGTGCCGGGTGCGGTGGCGCTGATGGTGACGACGTCGCCGTCCTCGAGGAAGGTGCGCACGGTGCCGTCGGCGAGGGTCAGGGGCTCCTGGCCGTTCCAGGTGAGCTCGATGAGCGAGCCACGCTGGTCGGCCGCCGGGCCGGAGACGGTGCCCGAGGCGAACAGGTCGCCGGTGCGCAGCCTCGCGCCGTTGACGGTCGTGTGGGCGAGCTGCTGGGCGGGGGTCCAGTACACCAGGTCGAACGGCGGGCAGGAGACGAGCTCGCCGTTGAGCCGGACCTCGATGCGGACGTCGAGCCCCCAGGGCTCGGCGTCGGTGTCGTCGAGGTAGGGCAGCAGCGGCACGCGCCGGGCGGGCGGGCGCACCCGGGCGGCCTCCAGCGCGGCCAGTGGCACCACCCACGGCGAGACCGAGGTGAGGAACGACTTGCCGAGGAAGGGACCGAGCGGCACGTACTCCCAGGACTGGATGTCCCGGGCCGACCAGTCGTCGACCAGGCAGACGCCGAAGACGTGCTCGGCGAAGCCGCCCAGCGGCACCGGGGTGCCCAGCTGCGACCCCACCCCGACGACGAACCCGACCTCGGCCTCGACGTCCAGCCGCTGGGAGGGGCCGAAGGTCGGCGCGTCGTCCGTCGGCGCCCTGCGCTGGCCGTTCGGTCGCACCACCGGCGTCCCCGACACGGCCACCGTGCCGGCGCGGCCGTGGTAGCCGATGGGCAGGTGCTCCCAGTTGGGAGGAAGCGGCTCGGAGTCCGGGCGGAACAGCCTCCCGAGGTTCTCCGCGTGGTGCCGCGAGCTGTAGAAGTCGACGTAGTCGGCGACCTCGACCGGCAGGTGCAGCCTCACCTCCGCCCGCGGCACCAGGTGCGGGTCCACACGGCCGCGGTGCTGCTCGTCGGTGAGCCAGGCGGTCAGCTGCTCACGGAGGTCCGCCCACGCCCGCGGCCCGCGCGCCAGGAAGGCGTTGAGCGAGCCGGTGGCGTGGACGCCGTCGCCGGTGGCCGCAGCCAGGTCGAGGACGTGCCCGCCGATCGCGACACCCGTGCGCGGCGGCGTGCCCGGGGTGGAGAAGACGCCGTAGGGCAGGTTGTCCGGGCCGAAGCCGGCGTCCTCGGGCAGGTCGAGCCAGGTCACGCCGAGGGGCCCCGGCCCGACCAGGTCCAGGCGTAGCGCCCGTCGTCAGCGGCGATCCCGGCCTCGCCGAGGTCGAGCGGGCGGAAGGTGTCGACCATGACGGCGAGCTCGTCGAAGTACTCCGCACCCAGGGACCGCTCCACCGCGCCCGGCTGCGGGCCGTGGCTGTGGCCGCCGGGGTGCACCGAGACCGAGCCCTTGCCGATGCCCGAGCCCTTGCGGGCCTCGTAGTCGCCGTCGACGTAGAACATGATCTCGTCGCTGTCGACGTTGGAGTGGTAGTAGGGCACCGGCACCGCCAGCGGGTGGTAGTCGACCTTCCGCGGCACGAAGTTGCAGATCACGAAGTTGCCGCCCTCGAACACCTGGTGCACCGGCGGCGGCTGGTGCACCCGGCCGGTGATCGGCTCGAAGTCGGCGACGTTGAACACGTAGGGGTAGAGGTGCCCGTCCCAGCCGACGACGTCGAACGGGTGCTCGGGGACCACGTGGACGGTGCCGGCCAGCCCGCCGGGACCGGCCCCGCGGTGCTTGACGTGGACCTCGACGTCGGTGCCCTCGGCCAGCAGCGGCTCGGCCGGGCCGCGCAGGTCGCGCTCGCAGTAGGGGGCGTGCTCGAGGAACTGCCCGTATCTCGACAGGTAGCGCGTGGGCGGGGCGATGTGGGAGGTGGCCTCGATGGCGTAGGTGCGCAGCGGCTCGCCGCCGGTGGGGACCCACCGGTGGGTGGTGGTCCGCGGGATGACGACGTAGTCACCCCGGCCCACCTCCAGCGCGCCGAAGACGGTCTCCACCGTGGCGCTGCCGCGCTCGACGTAGACGCACTCGTCGCCGACCGCGTTGCGGTAGTAGGGGCTGGTCAGGCTGCTGACGGCGTAGGAGATGCGGACGTCGGCGTTGCCGAGCACCAGCCGCCGGCCGGTCACCGGGTCGACCGCCTTGTGCTCCTCGCCGGGGAACAGGTCGTGCAGCTTCAGGTGCCGGGGCACCAGCGGCGCGTTCGGCGTCAGGGTCTGGTCGGGCAGCTCCCACGGGCGGGCGTCGACGAGCGCCGACGGCACGCCGCGGTGGTAGAGCAGCGCGGAGTCCGAGCTGAAGCCCTCCTCGCCGACCAGCTCCTCGGAGTACAGGCCGCCGTCGGGACGGCGGAACTGGGTGTGCCGCTTGGGCGGGACCTCGCCCACCTGCCGGTAGAACGCCACGGGGGTGCCTCCTCGGTCATGCCGGGACGGGGATGGGGAGGGCGAGGCCGAGCAGCCGGGCCACCGCGGGGTCGACGTCGGCGGAGCGGGTCAGGACGGCGGCGACGTGGGCGTCGGGGCGCAGCACCCACAGCTCGTGGGGGCGGGCACCCAGGGCCTCGTGGAGCAGGCCGCTCGGGTCGAGGTCGCGCACGCGGTGCACCGCCCTCGGTGGTCCGCCGGCGGCGGGGGGCTCGGGCTCGGGCGCGTCGTCGCCGAGCAGGACGGTCACGCCCTCGCGTGCGAGCTGCCGCAGCCGGACGACGTCCGACCGGCCGGGCACGGTGACCGGGCAGTCGGGCACCAGCACGCCGGGAGCCGGCACCGGCACGTCGCCCCGCGCCGGGCGGCCGGGGAACGGGCGCGTCGGGTCCGGGGTGGTGAGCGGGGAGTCGACGTACCAGAACGGCTCGGCCAGCCGGCCGGAGTCGACCTGCGCCCGGGCCGCGGGGTCGCCGGCCGCCCGCTCGAGGACGTCGAGGCGGTGGCGGGCCTCCGCCTCGGTGCGCGGGACGAGGAAGCGCATGGTCGCCGTGGTGACCTCGACGTTCTCCAGCGCCGCGGCGTGCCGCTCGGCGTGGTAGCTCTCCAGCAGCTCCTCGGGCGCCCAGCCGCGCCGGACGAAGGCGGTCTTCCACGCGGCGTTCTCGGCGTCCAGCACCCCGGAGTTCAGGCCGCGGGCGCCGAACGGGCTGACCAGGTGCGCGGCGTCGCCGGCGACCAGCACCTTCCCGACCCGCATGCGGTCGACCACCCGGGAGGAGAAGCGGTAGACCGATCTCCACACGACCTCGTGGGGCCGGTCGCCGATCACCTGGCGGATCCGCCGGTCCAGGCCGCCGGAGGCCTCCTCGGCGGCGAGGTCGAACCCGGGGGGCACCTGCCAGTCGATGCGGAAGGTCGAGTCCGGGCACGGGTGGACGAGCACCTGGCGGCCCGGGTTCCACGCCGGGTCGAAGTGGAACCGGCGCTCGGTCGCCCAGCCGGGCAGCTCGGTGCGGACGTCGCAGATGAGGAACCGGTCGTCGAAGGTCTCGCCCTCGAAGGAGAGCCCGAGGGCCGACCGCAGGGTGTCGCAGCGCGCCCCGGCGCAGGCGATGGCGGAGGAGCCGCGGACCACGACCTCGCCGTCCGCGGTCGTGCAGCTGACCGTCACGCCGTCGTCGTCGCGGGCGAGGCCGGTTCCCACACCGGTCACCCGGTGTCCCCAGCGGACCTCGATCAGCGGCTCGGCGGCGATGCGCCGGTCGAGCAGCCGCTCGGTGTCACACTGCGAGATGTTGACGAACGGCGGGAACGGTGACCTCCCGCGGTCGGCGAAGCGGGAGCTGAACAGCTCCACGTCGCGGTGGAACGTGCGGGCGGTGGTCCAGGTGACCCCCCGTCGGGCGACCTCCGCGCCCACCCCGACGGCGTCCCAGACGTCGAGGACGTCGCGCTGCTGGCAGATGGACCGGCTGCCGACCGCGTCCCGCTCCGCGCGGGCCTCGAGCACGACGACGGGCAGGCCCCAGCGGGCCAGGAGCAGCGCGGTGGTCTGACCGACCGGGCCGGCACCCACGACCAGCACGGGTGCGGTCGTCGCGGTGCTCATCCCTGCAGCTCGTGCCAGACCTGGCGGTCGCGCTCGGCGGTCCAGATCACGGGGCGCTCGACGCCGGAGAGCTCGTCCCACAGCCGGGACACGTCGAAGGGCAGGCAGTGCTCGAAGATCGGCCAGGCGCCGTACTGCGGGGCCAGGGCGGCGTGGGTGGCGTCGAAGGCCTGCTTGAGGGTGCCGCCGGCGCGGTGCACGTCGCCGACGGTGCGCTGCATGGTGAGCAGGAAGTCGCGGGTCTGCGCGACGGCGGCATCGACCTCGCCGCGGCCGCGCGCGATCCGCCCGCGGCCGCCGACCAGCTGCCGCGCCCCGAGGGCCTCGACCCGGTCGAGGGTGCCGGCGGCCCAGTCGACGTGGAACGCGTCGCCGGTGTAGAGGGCGGCCTGGGACTCCACCAGGTCGCCGGCGAAGAGGATCTCCTGCTGGGGCAGCCAGGCGACGACGTCGCCCTCGGTGTGCCCGCGGCCGAGGAACTCCAGCACGAGCTCGCCGCGGTCGCCGCCGAGCTCGATGGTCAGCCGGTCGCGGAACGTCATGGTGGGCCAGGTCAGGCCGGGGATGGACTCGGGCTCCTCGAACAGCCGCGGCATCCGGCCGTACTCGCTCTCCCAGTCCTGCTGGCCGCGCTCGGCGATCAGGTGCCTGGTCTGCTCGGAGCTGACGATTACCTCGGCGTCGAAGGCGCTGGCGCCCAGCACGCGGACGGCGTGGTAGTGGGACAGCACCAGGTAGCGGACCGGCTTGTCGGTGTGCTCGCGCAGCCTGGCCAGCCAGCGGCGGGCGGCGACCGGGGTGGCCAGCGCCTCGACGCAGACGAGGAAGTCCTCGCCCTCGATGGCGCCGACGTTCGGGTCGCCCTCCGCGGTCAGCGCGTACACGCCGTCGGCGAGCACCTCGAGGGTCTGCTCCTTGACGCCGAGGTCGGCGGAGGAGGCGAAGGGCCTGGTCGCCATGCGGAGGGCTCCCGATCGTCGCCGTCCGACAGCCGGACGCGCTGTCCCGTGACCGGCTCAACGGTGCGCTGCCGTGGCCCACGGCACAAGGGTGCCCGGCACGAGGGACTCCGACGTCCAGGGCGCCGGCGGGGTCTGCTCAGCGCGGGTCGTCGGGGCGTGCCGTCGACCGGACCGACAGCGCGACCCCGGCACGGTGCCCGAGGAAGGCGGCGCTGCGGGGGAGGCGCACCTCGGCGCGGAAGGTCCCCGACCCCTTGCCCAGGTCGGGCAGCGGTTCGCCCGTCGACTGGTGGGCGTGCAGCGGGACGGCGATGTCCGAGCCCCAGGTCGCCCAGGCGACGAGCTGGTCGCCGGGGAGCTCCTCGACATCGACGACCAGGTGGTCGTCGACGTCGGCGATGCCCGGCAGGTGGTCCTCCCAGGTCCCGTCCCCCTCGCACAGCGCGAGGAGCCGCACGTGCACGACGCACCGCATGCGCGTGCGGCGCCCTGCCGCACGGCTCCACAGGTGCGTGGTGGCGAGGTGGACCGGCCGGTCGTCGGGCGCGCCCCCCGCGGGCCGCTCGACCGGGACGGGGCAGGAGTGCGCGGCGGTCCGCTCGTGCAGCAGGACGGGGAGGCCGCGCACGGACACCCGGGTCTCGGCCTGCCAGGTGAGCCCACCGGCGGAGGGGAAGCGCGCGGACACCAGGTCGGCGGTCAGCCGGACGTCGCCGAGCAGGAAGCGCAGCAGGTTCTGCCAGCCCTCCTCGGAGTCCGCCAGCTCGTGGTGGCCGCGGTGGACGAAGGCGCAGTCGGCGCCGTCGACCACGGCGTCGGCCACCGGGACGAGGCCGTCGCCCGGTCCACCCGTGGCGGTCGCGGACCGGCCGGTGACGGCGGGGGAGCCCGCGCAGGAGCCGGCGTCGGTCCCGACGAGGCAGAGGACCCGGTCGCCGGGGAACTCCTCCTCGTCCGCGGGGGCCCGCGGGTCCCACTCGTCGGGCACCCGCGGCTGCCGTCGCGCCGAGGGCGTCAGGTACTCGTACATCTCCCGGCGGGAGAGGACGTCGGCGCCCGCGGAGCCGAACACGTCGCGGACCGCGGCGCGCAGGCCGGGGCCGCTGCCGGGACCGGCGCCGCCGTGCGGTGTGCCGACGGTGACGAGGCGGTCGACCAGGTCACGGGCGCGGACACCGGATCCCGGTCCGCGCCGGTCCGGGACGACCCGCTGGAGCATCGACCGGCACACCAGCCCGCCCAGGCAGTCGGCCACCAGGTGCACCCGGGGAGCCCCGGTCCTGGCCCGGACCTCCTCGACGAGGCGGAGCAGGTCCTCGGCGGCGGTCTCGAGGGGCCGGTGCGGCCGGTCGCACAGCCGGTGGACCCACATTGACGCCGGCGGCGCGGTGCCCTCGGACCGGGGTGCCGCGGTGGTCCCCGGCCCGTCCGGGGCGCACGGCTGGTGGCCCAGCTCGTCGCGGAGGCGCCGGAGGAGCCCCGCGGACCCGGCCGAGGCGGCGTCGCAGACGAGCACGACGGGGAGTGCTCCGGTCATGGGTGCGCCTCCGGTCCGCTCCCGGGTCCACGGGCGCCGGCCGTCGGCCGGTGTGCTCCGCACGCTGCTGCCCCCGCCGATCCTCGACGGCCCGCGTCACCGCCGCGTCACCGCCCGCGCCCGCGGTGGTCCCGGCGCCCGCCGCGGACCACGATGGCCCCGTGGACGACGTCGCCCCTGCCGCCCTCCGGACCGCGGTGGTGACCGGCGCCGGCTCCGGCCTCGGCCGCGCCATCGCCCGGGCGCTGCTGGCCGACGGCTGGTCGGTGGCGCTGCTGGGACGCCGGCGGGAGTCGCTCGGGGAGACCGCCGACGGCGCGGCTGCCGCGCTCGTGCTGCCCGCCGACGTCGCCGACGAGGAGCAGGTGGACGCGGCGTTCGACGCCGTCCGCGACACCTGGGGCCGGCTGGACCTGCTGGTCAACAACGCCGGCACCTTCGGCCCCTCCGGCGAGGTCGACGAGGTCGCGGTCGCCGACTGGCGGGCGACCGTGGACGTCAACGTCACCGGCGTCTTCCTGTGCGCCCGCGCCGCGGTCCGGCTGATGAAGGCGCAGGACCCGCCGGGCGGGCGGATCGTCAACAACGGGTCGATCTCGGCGCACGTGCCGCGGCCGGCCAGCGTCGCCTACACCGCCACCAAGCACGCGGTGACCGGGTTGACGAAGGCCGTCGCGCTGGACGGCCGCGCGCACCGCATCGCCTGCGGGCAGATCGACATCGGCAACGCCGCCACCGAGATGACCGGCGGGATCGCGACCGGTGCCCGCCAGGCCGACGGGTCGGTCCGCCCCGAGCCCACCTTCGACCCCGCGCACGTGGCCGACGCGGTGGTGCAGATGGCCCGGCTGCCGCTCGACGTCAGCGTCCCGTTCACCACGATGCTGGCCACCGGCATGCCCTACCTCGGGCGGGGCTGAGCGCGGTGCGCGTCGCCGTCAACACCTCGATCCTCTTCGGCGACCTGCCGCTGGAGCGCCGGGCGGCCGCGGCCCGCGCGGCCGGGTTCACCGCGGTCGAGTCGTGGTGGCCCTTCGACGCCGTCGTCCCCGGTGACCGGGAGGTCGAGGCGTTCGTCCGGTCGGTCGAGGACGCCGGGGTGCGGCTGGTCGCGCTCAACTTCCCGGCCGGTGCGATGGCCGACGGCGAGCGCGGGCTGGTGTCGGTGCCCGGGCGGGAAGCCGAGTGGCGCGACGCCGTCGCGGCGACCGTCGGCGTCGGGGAGCGGCTGGGCACGCGGCTGTTCAACGCGCTGTACGGCAACCGGGTGGCCGGCGCCGACCCGGCCGCGCAGGACGCGCTGGCCGACGAGCACCTGGCGCTGGCGGGACGGGCGGCGGCGCGGATCGGCGGCACCGTGCTGCTCGAGCCGCTCAGCGCGGCCCCCCGCTACCCGCTGCGGACGGCGGAGGACGCCCTCGCCGTCGTCGACCGGGTGGCGGCGCAGGCCGGGGTCACCGCGCTCGGCCTGCTGCTCGACCTCTACCACGTCGCGGTCAACGGCGAGGACCTCGACCGGGTGGTCGGGGTCGCCGGGCCGCGGGCCGCGCACGTGCAGGTCGCCGACGCGCCCGGCCGGGGCGCGCCGGGCACCGGGGAGCTCGACCTGGCGCGGCACCTGCGCCGGCTGGAGGAGGTCGGCTACGCCGGCTGGGTGGCGCTGGAGCACGTGCCGGGGGACGGCGACCCGTTCGCCTGGCTGCCCCGCGAGCAGCGAGCGGCGGCCTGACCGGGTCCCCGGGTCACCGGCACTCCGTGCACCGCACCGCGGCACCCGGCCCGTCCGGGAGGCCGTGCAGCGCCCCGGCCAGCGCTGCGGCGCTGTCGCGGTACCACCGGCGGGTCTCGGCCGCGCGCTGGCGCGCCCCGCCGGACCAGTAGTCGGAGAAGGCCGCGTGCCCGTTCGCGGCCGCGGTGCCGACGATGTCGTAGGACCAGTCGTGGTTGCGTCGGACCGCGGACAGCAGGCGGTGCCGCTCGGCGGCGGGCAGCCCGTAGCTGTCGACGAACAGCCGCAGGCGGGCCAGCGCGCGGCCGCGCCGGGCGTCGGAGGTGAAGCGGTCGGGCCGCAGCGGCGCCCACAGCCGCGCGGCGCCGGCGACGTCCCAGACCCGGCAGCCGGGACTGGCCAGGTCGAAGTCGATGAGGGCGACCGCCCGGCCGTCGCGGAACACCACGTTGTCCAGGTTGACGTCGTTGTGGCTGATCAGGTCACCGGCGAACGGCGGGGGAGGGGACGCCGGCCAGCGGTGCGGTGCGGGGTCGAAGCCCTCCGCGGCCGCGTGGTACTCCCGGAGCAGGTGCGCCACGCTGACCAGCGCCTCGTCGGTGAGCGCCCAGGGCGGATAGGGGGGTGTGACGGCGGTGCCGGGGACGTAGGAGAGGACCTCGCGTCCGTCGTCGTCGACGCCGAGGAACCGCGGCGCCCCCGGGAAGCCCACCTCGGCCAGGTGGCCGAGCAGGGCCCGGGTGGCGGCGCTGGTCGCCCGCCACGGCCGCCGGACCGTGTCGCCGATCCGCACGACCTGCCCGCGGTTGGCCGTCCCGCCGACCAGGACCTCGGGCGCGCCGTCCTCGGGCGCGCCGTCCTCGGGCACGCCGTCCTCGGGCACGCCGTCCTCGGGCACGCCGTCCTCGGGCACGGACTCCCCTCCACCGGTGCGGTCAGCCGGCGCCGGGGCCCTCGTCGTCCTCGAGGACCCGCTGCGCGAGCGCGGTGTGGGTCACGATGCCACCGACCAGGCCGCTGCGGAGGGCGGCGCGGACGGCGCGCGCTTTGGCCGTGCCGTACGGGATGACGATGACCTCGGGGATCGCCCGCAGCTCGTCGGCGCCGATGCCGATCATGCGCTCGGACAGCTCCGCCCGGACCGGCTCGCCCTCGGTGGACAGGAAGACGCCCGACACGTCCGCGCAGACCCCGAGCCCGCGCAGCGCCTCGCGGTCGTCGTCGGACACGGCGTCGTAGAGGGTCGACTGGCCCGGCGCCCACAGGCCCACCCCGGCGACCGCCCTGGTCACCAGGGGGACCTGGGCGAGTGCGCTGGCGACCTCCGGCTGCTGCCGCAGCGCGGTGGCGGTCGCGGCGTCGGGGACGGTGAACGGCGCGTAGAAGACGTGCGCCGCGCCGCCGGAGGCCCGGGCGACCCCCCGCACGACCTCCACGGAGGTGTCGGGTCCGCCGGGCAGCGACAGCACGCCGGTGAGCTGCACGACCGGCGTCCCGGGCAGCGGGGGGAGCGCCTGCGCCATCGCGCTGACCGCGCGCGCCCACGCGAGGCCGAGCACGTCGTCGGCGGTGACGACCTCGGCGAGCAGCCCGGCCGCGGCCCGGCCGAGGTGGCCGCGCAGGGAGGCGGCGTCGTCGTCGGGGGTGTCGACGACGACGGCGTGCTGCAGGGCGTAGCGGTCGCGCAGCCGCACCGACAGGTCGACGTCGATCTCGCCCTGGTGCCGGATCTCGATGCGGACCAGCCCGCTCGCCCGTGCGGCGTCGAGGAGGCGGGCGACCTTGAACCGGCTCAGCCCGAACTCGTCGGCGATCTCGACCTTGGACCGCCCGTCGAGGTAGTAGCGGCGGGCGACCGAGGCGCTGAGCACGATCCCCGCGGGTCCGGTGCGGTCGACGGCCATCACTCTCTCCTGCTCGTGCGAGCACCCCCGCGCTCACTGTCGCACAGCGGCTTGACGGATCGTCCACCTCGCGTGAGACTCACGCCACACCCAAATGAGTGATCAATCGCTCATCTGAGCGCATTGCTCATGTCCCGGGCCGACGCGAGAGGACCGGACCTTGCGCAGACACGGACGAGCCGCCCTGGCCGCCATGACGGCGGCGGTGCTGGTGGGCGGACTGACCGGGTGCGCCGGCTGGGGCGGCGGCCCTGGTGGTGGCGGACCGGACACCATCAACGTGCTCATGGTCAACAACCCGCAGATGGTCGACCTGCAGAAGCTCACCGCCGAGCACTTCACCGCGGAGACCGGCATCAGGGTCAACTACACGGTGCTGCCGGAGAACGACGTCCGGGACAAGATCAGCCAGGAGTTCTCCAGCCAGGCGGGGCAGTACGACGTCGCCACGCTGAGCAACTTCGAGATCCCCATCTACGCCCGCAGCGAGTGGATCGCCCCGCTCGACGAGTACGTCGACGCCGATGCCGAGTTCGACCAGGACGACGTCCTCGGCCCGCTGACGGCGTCGCTGTCCGATGACGGCCGGCTCTACGGCGAGCCGTTCTACGGCGAGTCGTCGTTCCTGATGTACCGCCGGGACGTCCTGGAGGCCGCCGGCATCCAGATGCCGGCGAACCCCACGTGGCAGGAGGTCGCCGACATCGCGGCGGCCGTCGACGGCGCGGAGCCCGGCATGGCCGGCATCTGCCTGCGCGGCCAGCCCGGGTGGGGTCAGCTGTTCGCCCCCCTGACCACCGTGGTGAACACCTTCGGCGGCACCTGGTTCACGCAGGACTGGCAGGCCCAGGTCGACAGCCCGGAGTTCCGCGCGGCCACGCAGTTCTACGTGGACCTCGTCCGCGAGCACGGCGAGGTCGGCGCCCCCCAGGCCGGCTTCACCGAGTGCCTCAACAACGTCATCCAGGGCAACGCCGCGATGTGGTACGACGCCACCTCGGCGGCCGGGTCGCTGGAGGCCGAGGACTCCCCGGTGCGCGGCCTCATGGGCTACGCGCCGGCCCCGGTGGTCGAGACCGACAGCTCCGGCTGGCTCTACGCCTGGTCGTGGGCCATCCAGCAGGCCAGCGCCAAGAAGGACGCCGCGTGGCAGTTCATCTCCTGGGCCTCCAGCGCGGAGTACGAGCAGCTGGTCGGTGACGAGCTCGGCTGGTCGCGCGTCCCCGCCGGCAAGCGGGCGTCGACGTACGACAACCCGGACTACCTCGCCGAGGCCTCGGCGTTCGCCCAGCCCACGCTGGCCGCCATTCAGGCCGCCGACCCGAACGACCCGGGGGTGCAGCCCCGCCCGGCGCCCGGGATCCAGTTCATCGACATCCCGGAGTTCCCCGACCTCGGCACGCAGGTCTCCCAGGACGTCAGCTCCGCGATCGCCGGCCAGATGACCGTCGACGAGGCGCTGGAACGAGGCCAGCAGCTCGCCGAGGACGTCGCCGAGCGCTACCAGGAGAGGGAGTCGGGATGAGCGCGGACGAGACCACCCGGACCTACACGCCCGAGCGCCCCGGACCGGCCCCGGAAGCGGAGGAGCGGCCATGAGCACGACCATCGAGCGCGGGCGCGACGACGTCGGCACACGGCCGCCGCCACCGCCGCCGTCCGGCGGGGCCCTGCGGCGCACCTCGGACTGGGCCCGGCGGGCACCGCTGCTGCCGGCGCTGCTCTTCACGATCGTCGTGACGCAGCTGCCGTTCGTCGTCACGCTGATCGTGTCGTTCATGGACTGGAACGCCTACTACCCCGACGAGCGCGGGTTCACCGGCTTCAGCAACTACGCCAGCGTGCTGACCGACGTGAACATGCGCCAGGCGATCCTCACCACGGTGATCCTCACGGTGGTCGTCGTCCTGGTCAGCCTGGTCCTGGGCATGGTCATCGCCCTGCTGCTGGACCGTCAGTTCCGCGGCCGGGGCGTGGTGCGCACCCTGATGATCACGCCGTTCCTCGTCGTCCCCGTGGCCGCGGCGCTGCTGTGGAAGCACGCCCTCTTCAACCCCGAGTACGGGCTGCTCAACGGCACGCTGAACGCCATCTGGCGGCTGTTCGGCTCGGACGACGCGCCGCAGCCGGACTGGATCACCACGGCACCACTGGTCTCGGTGGAGATCGCGCTCATCTGGCAGTGGACGCCGTTCATGATGCTGATCCTGCTGGCCGGGCTGCAGAGCCGGCCGCTGGACGTCATCGAGGCCGCGCGCATCGACGGCGCCAGCACCTGGCAGATCTTCCGGTACATGACGTTCCCGCACCTGCGCCGCTACCTGGAGCTGGGCGCGCTGCTGGGGTCGATCTACATCGTGCAGAACTTCGACGCCGTCTTCACGATCACCTCGGGCGGCCTGGGCACGGCCAACCTCCCGTACGTCATCTACCAGACCTTCTACCAGGCGCACGACTACGGCCGGGCGTCCGCCGCCGGCGTCGTCGTCGTCATCGGCACGATCGTCATCGCCACCCTGGCGCTGCGGACGGTGTCGACCCTGTTCCAGGAGGAGAACGCGCGATGAGCTCCGTCACCGACGTGGGACCGGTCGCCGCCACCCGCACGCCCGAGGGCGAGCCCCGCGCGCCGCGCAAGCCGCGCAGCGGAGCCCTGCTGGGGCTGCTCGCCTGGCTCATCGGGATCCTGTTCGTCATCCCGGTCCTCTGGATGATCCTGACGTCGTTCCACAGCGAGGAGGCCGCGGCCACCAACCCGCCGTCGCTGTTCGCCCCGCTGACCCTCAGCGGCTACAAGGAGTTCTTCGGGATCGGGACCGGGGCCAACCCGTGGCCCTCGCTGGCCAACTCGCTGACCGCCAGCGTCGTCTCGACGGTCATCGTGCTGCTGCTCGCCATCCCGGCGGCCTACGCGCTGTCGATCAGGCCGGTGCGCAAGTGGACCGACGTCATGTTCTTCTTCCTGTCCACCCGGATGCTGCCGATCGTGGCCGGGCTGCTGCCCATCTACCTGTTCGCGCAGTGGAGCGGGCTGCTGGACAACATCTGGCTGCTCATCGTCCTCTACACGGCGATGAACCTGCCGATCGCGGTGTGGATGATGCGCTCCTTCCTCGCCGAGGTGCCGGTGGAGATCCTCGAGGCGGCGTCGATGGACGGCGCGGGGCTGCTGCTGACCCTGCGCTCGGTGGTGGCGCCCATCGTGCTGCCGGGCATCGCCGCGACCTCGCTGATCTGCTTCATCTTCAGCTGGAACGAGCTGCTGCTGGCCCGGACCCTCACCGGCACCGTCGCCCAGACCGCGCCGGTGTACCTGACCGGGTTCGTCACCAGCCAGGGCCTCTTCCTCGCCCAGGTGTGCGCCGCGGCCTTCGTGGTGTCGCTGCCGGTGCTCATCGCCGGCTTCGCCGCCCAGGACAAGCTGGTGCAGGGCCTGTCGCTGGGCGCGGTGAAGTGACCGCCGCGACGGCCGACGCCCCGGTTCCCCCGGTCGCCCCGTCGATGCGGGTCGCGGTGCTGCGCGGGGCCGGCGACGTCGCCGTCGAGGAGCGCCCCGTGCCCGAGCCGGGGCCGGGCGAGGTCGTCGTCCGGGTGTCCTCGGTCGGGGTCTGCGGGTCGGACACCCACTACTACGAGCACGGGCGCATCGGCCGCTTCGTCGTCGAGGAACCGCTCGTGCTCGGGCACGAGGCCGCCGGCGAGGTGGCCGCCGTCGGCCCGGGCGTGCCCGCCGCGCGCGTCGGCCAGCGGGTGTCGGTCGAGCCCGGGGTGCCCGACCTGACCTGCCCGCAGTGCCTGGCCGGCCGGTACAACCTCTGCCCGGGCATGCGGTTCTTCGCGACCCCGCCGATCGACGGCGCGTTCGCCGAGTACGTCGTCGTGCACGCCGCCTTCGCCCACCCGGTGCCCGACGGCATGAGCGACGACGCCGCCGCGCTGCTCGAGCCGCTCTCGGTCGGCATCTGGGCGTGCCGGCGGGGCGGGGTGAGCGCCGGCTCCCGCGTGCTCGTCGTCGGCGCCGGCCCGATCGGGCTGGTGAGCGTGCAGGCCGCGCTGGCGTTCGGGGCCACCGAGGTGGTCGTCTCCGACGTCAACCCCGCCCGGCTGGCGCTGGCCCGCGACCTCGGCGCCACCGAGGTGGTCGACGCGCGCACCGCGGACGTCGCCGACCTCGACCGTCCGCCCGGCGTGCTGCTGGAGTGCTCGGGACACCCGGCGGCGATCGGCCAGGGGATCCGCGCGCTCGACCGGGCCGGCCGCGCCGTGCTCGTCGGCATGGGCGGCGACGAGGTGCCGCTGCCGCTGTCGGTCGTGCAGGAGCGCGAGCTGGAGGTCACCGGCACCTTCCGCTACGCCGGCACCTGGCCGACGGCGATCGCGCTCGTCGCGGCCGGCCGCGTCGACCTCGACCGCCTCGTCACCGGCACCTACGGCCTCGACCGGGCCGAGGACGCCCTCACCGCCGGCCGCCGCGACCCCGACTCGGTGAAGGTCGTCGTCCACCCCCGGTCCTGACCCCCCTCCCGACCACAGCGAGGAGAGACCCATGGCCTCCGTCACCTACGACGCCGCCAGCCGCATCTACCCCGGCGCCGACCGCCCCGCCGTCGACTCCCTGGACCTGCAGATCGCCGACGGCGAGTTCCTCGTCCTGGTCGGCCCGTCGGGCTGCGGGAAGTCGACCAGCCTGCGGATGCTCGCCGGGCTGGAGGACATCGACCGCGGCGCCATCCGCATCGGCGACCGCGACGTCACGCACCTGAAGTCCAAGGACCGCGACATCGCGATGGTCTTCCAGAGCTACGCGCTCTACCCGCACATGACCGTCGCGGACAACATGGGCTTCGCGCTGAAGATCGCCGGGCGCAGCAGGGAGGAGATCGCCACCCGGGTGCGGGAGGCGGCGAAGATCCTCGACCTGGAGGAGTTCCTCGACCGCAAGCCCAAGGCCCTCTCCGGCGGCCAGCGCCAGCGGGTGGCCATGGGCCGGGCCATCGTGCGCGACCCGCAGGTGTTCCTCATGGACGAGCCGCTGTCCAACCTCGACGCCAAGCTGCGGGTGCAGACCCGCACCCAGATCGCCGCCCTGCAGCGCCGCCTCGGGACGACGACCGTCTACGTCACCCACGACCAGGTCGAGGCCATGACCATGGGCGACCGGGTGGCCGTGCTGCGGGCCGGCGTCCTGGAGCAGTGCGACACCCCGCTGCGGCTCTACCAGCAGCCGACCAACGTCTTCGTCGCCGGGTTCATCGGCTCGCCGGGCATGAACCTCGCGGAGTTCCGGCTCGCCGAGGGGCACGCGGTGCTCGGGCAGGCCCGCATCCCGGTGCCGACCGCGGCGCTGACCGCGCTGTCGGCGGAGGGGGCGAGCTCGGTGGTCGCCGGCTTCCGCCCGGAGTCGGTCGACCTGGTCGCGCCGGGCGAGCCCGGCGCCTTCCCGGTCGACGTGGACGTGGTCGAGGAGCTGGGCTCCGACGCCTTCCTGCACGGGCGGCTGTCCGACCTGCCCGCGGGCTCGGGCCCGCTGAGCGACAGCATCATCGCGCGGGTCGACCCCAACCGGCCGCCGGCCAAGGGCGAGCGGGTGCACCTGCGGATCCAGCAGGGCCGGGAGCACCTCTTCTCGCCGTCCACCGGCCGGCGTCTGCCCGCCTGAGTCCTCCCGGAGACCGCCGTGACGAAGCTCGACGCCGCCGCCCTGCCCGCCCTCGCCGGCTCGGTGCCGGTGCCGACGTACGACCGGTCGCGGGTGCGGGCCGGGATCGTGCACCTCGGGGTGGGCGCGTTCCACCGCTCGCACCAGGCCCTCTACGTCGACCGGCTGCTGGAGCAGGGGGCGGCGCAGGAGTGGGGCATCTGCGGGGTCGGCGTGCTGCCGTCCGACCGCGCGATGGCCGAGGCGATGGCCGCGCAGGACTGCCTCTACACGCTGGTGGTCAAGCACGCCGACGGCACGTTCGAGCCGCGGGTGGTGGGCTCGATCGTGGAGTACCTGCTCGCGCCCGACGACCCCGAGGCCGTCGTGGAGAAGCTGGCGGCCCCCGAGACGCGGATCGTGTCGCTGACGGTCACCGAGGGCGGCTACAACTTCTCCGCCGTCACCGGGGAGTTCGACGCCGACGACCCCGACGTCATCAGCGACCTGCAGCCCGGGGCGGCCCTGCGGACGACGTTCGGCCTGGTCACCGAGGCGCTGGTGCGCCGGCGCGAGCGCGGGGTGGGGCCGTTCACCGTCGTGTCCTGCGACAACATCCAGCACAACGGCGACGTCGCCCGGCGCAGCTTCGCCGCCTTCGCCCGGCTGCGGGACCCCGCGCTCGGTGAGTGGGTCGCCGCCGAGGTGCCCTTCCCGAACTCGATGGTCGACCGGATCACCCCCGCGACCACCGACGACGACCGCGCCGAGGTCGCCCGGCGGTTCGGGATCGAGGACCGCTGGCCGGTGGTGTGCGAGCCGTTCGTCCAGTGGGTGCTGGAGGACCGGTTCGCCCTCGGCCGGCCGCCGCTGGAGGACGCCGGGGTGCAGATCGTCGAGGACGTCGAGCCCTACGAGCGGATGAAGCTGCGGCTGCTCAACTCCGGCCACCAGGCGCTGGCCTACCTCGGCTCGCTGATGGGGTACCGGCTGGTGCACGAGGCGGCGCAGGACCCGCTGTTCCAGCGGCTGCTGCTCGACTACATGGTCGAGGAGGCGACGCCGACCCTGCTGCCGGTGCCCGGCATCGACCTCGACGCCTACCGCCACGAGCTGCTCGAGCGCTTCGCCAACCCGGCCGTCCGCGACACCCTGGCGCGGCTGGCGTTCGACGGCTCCGAGCGGCTGCCCAAGTGGCTGCTGCCGGTCGTGCGGGACAACCTGGCCGCCGGCGGTGAGGTCCGCCGCTCGGCGGCGGTGGTCGCCGGCTGGGCGCGCTACTCGGAGGGCGTGGACGACGAGGGCCGGCCGCTGGACATCAACGACCGCCGCAAGGACCGCCTCGCGGCCAGCGCGCGGCGGCAGCGGGAGGACCCGCTGGCGTTCCTCGCCGACCGCGAGCTCTTCGGCGACCTGGTCGACGACGAGCGGTTCACCGCCCCGTACCTGGCGACGCTGGCGTCCCTCCACGAGCGGGGGGCGCGGGCGACGCTGGAGGACCTGGTGGGCACCGCCGCCCACTGAGCCGGGCTCGGCTGCCCGCGGGCTCCTGTTGATCATCGTCCGCGTGCACGGTGACACTCCGTCGACGCGCGAGTCGTCGTGCACGCACCCGGTGATCAACCGCTCGGTCAGCTGCTCAGGCGATCAGGAGGCCGCGACATCGACGACCGCCAGACCGGCCTCGTGCCAGGCGTCCAGCAGCTCCCGGTCTCTCGCGGTGGCCACCACGTCGGAGTCGGCGTGCTGGAGGGCGGCCGCACAGTGCACCGCGTCGTAACCCCGCAGGCGGTGGACGGCGGCCAGGTCTGCCGCGGTGTGGATGAGCGTCGTGTCGACGGGGAGCGCGAAGAGCTGGTCCCACAACTCGTGCAGCCGTCCCAGGCTCTCGCGGTGCTGCACGCTGGACACGCGGTTCATCCGCCGGGCGCGGGCGAGGGCCGCAGCCGCCTCCACGAGGGTGAGCTCCACGGTCAGGACCGTGTCCGACTCGTCCCAGACGTCCCGGCAGCGTGCGCTGGTGGGTTCGGCGACCAGGAGCGGGACGAGCGCCGACGTGTCGAGGTAGGCGATCACCGACGCTGTTCGGCGACCAGGTCGGACACCGTGCCGCTCACGTCAAGCGGCTCGGGAGCCGGTCGCTTCGCCGTCCGGGGCGGCTGGACCACGCCGTCGGCGATGAGGCGCTCCAGCGTCGTGGGCCGGTCGACCGGCACGATCCGGGCGACCGGCCGACCGTGGTCGGTCACGGTGATCGTCTCTCCTCCGCGCACGGAGGACAGGTGACGGCTCAGGCCGTCCCACAGTTCGCGGATCCCGATCCAGCTCATGGTCGGCCTCCCGCGGTGGCTACTTCCTCCACCTGCAGAGTAGCCACATCGGTCATCCGGGACCTCGGCCGTCTGGAAGTCGTCCGTCACAGCTTCATGCGGTCGACGGTGGGGACTGCGGACGAACCGTCGGCCCGGTCGACGTGCGTGGCGAGCACGGAGGGGTGGGCGCCCGCGGGACCTCCATGCTGCCGTCGCGTTCGAGCCCGAGGGTGGCCGTCAGGACCGTTCACCACAGATCCGGGGCGATGCCGCACCGGACTCGCGAGGAGGGTCAGTCGTAGGGGTTGGTGAGGACGGCTGATGCCTCGACGACGCCGAAGGTGACCGGCGGGCCCTCGGTCGTGGTGGTGCCCGGGACGTCGGCCGGGGCGCTGCCGTCCACGGTGAACGTCGCGCCCCAGGTGACGGTGAGGCTCGCGGTGTAGGTGCCCGAGCGGTACAGGTGCTCGGCGGCCTGGTCGGGGTAGGGGCCGCCGGGCTCGGTGCTGGTCAGCGTGGGCGCCGCGGGGTCGCCGGTGTGCCACGTGTACTGCTGCGCCTCGGCCGCGATGATGACGGTGAAGCCGCGGATGTCGATCGTGAACGTCTGCGTGGTGGGGGAGTCGGTCCAGAAGACGACCGGCAGCCCGGACAGGCCGTCTCCGGGCGGCGCGTGCTCGGCGGTCAGCTGGGGGAGCGGGAGCCGCTCGAAGTAGCTGAACACCTCGGCCGGCGACGGCGGCGGGTTGAGCGCCGTGATGTCGATGCACCCCGTCCGGACGTCAACCCAGTCACCGAGCAGGTCACCGGGCTGAGCGCCGCCTGGAACAGGGATGACAGCGGTGCCGTCGGGGCGGACGACCGGACGCTGCTGGACGGTCAGGTACCGGACTGCGCGTCCGGGATCCGCTGGGCAAGCCTGATAGTCGATCCCCGAGCAGGAGCCCAGGCGCTCGTCGGACAGCACGCAGGGGTCGAGCAGCCGCCAGACGTAATCGACAACCTCGGCGGCGCCGGCGCCGATCACCTCGGCCACAGCGCCACCGGAGTACTCGGTCGTCACTGCGCCGCCGCTGAGCTCCGTCTCGGGACATTTGTCGAAGACACATCCCGCGGCGGCGGCGGTGGCGGCGTTGATTAGGACCAGCGCGCCGATCAGCAAAGCTGCAATCGGTCCTCGAGCGAACGCGCCGATCATCCGAATCCAAAACTAGTCACGACCCACGTCTGGTGGGCAGTTGACCAGGTGAGGTTAATGCCACCAAATACATTGGGAGCCGACGGTTGGCTGTCGATGAGGGCGCCCGCGCTGTCGACCGCTTGCACAGATTCCTGCCGAATTCCGTAGCTGATATAGACCGTATCAGCAGCCATGACTGGCGGGGGCACGTCGTTCAGGGTCAGCTCACCGCCGACGTACCTGTTGCCGGAGGCTGCCGCTTCGTCGTAGTTGCGGGCGATGCGCTGACACTCGCCACAGTCCGGCCCGAGGTCACGCAGCGGCTGGCCGGCGGGGATGGCGCGCTGGTGGTCGATGAGGTCGATCCAGTAGCGGAGGAAGGCCTCGGCGCCGGCGGCGTCCTGGGTGCGCGCCTCGGGCGGCACGGGGAAGTCGGCCGGGCCGACGACCGGAAGCGCCTCGGTGGTCGGCGCCGCGGTGGCCGACGGCAGGGTCTGGCTCGGCGTCTCGTCGCCGCCGCCGCAGCCGGTGAGCAGCGTCGTCCCCAGTGCGACGGCCGCTGCCGTGAGCCGGATCCGTCCCCCGTGATCACGCACGGCCGGACGATAGCCAGGGGAAGGTCGTCCGCGTGGCCACCCTGGGGAAAGCCACCCGAACGACGCTGGTCCCGCCCGGACAGCGGGAGCCGTGCGCCCGTCGAGAGGGCAGTTGTTGCCGCGTGGTCCGGCGTGTCCGCCCGTGTCGGCCGCGACGAGTGCGCCTTCGCGCCGCCGTCCGCGGATCACGAGCCGAAGGCGGTCTCCAGTCCCTCCTCGCTTGCCGCGGCCACGGTGCGGCCGAGGGCGACGGCGTGGGTCATCCGCAGGCTGCCGGCCAGCCAGAGCAGGACGTCGTGCAGCCGCAGCCGGGTCAGCGGCCGGCCGAGGAGTGTCGCCGCCGCCGTCTCCAGGCGGCCGAACGCCACGGCGTTGGCGCGCAGTTCCCGGTGCACGACGGCCTCGGGTCCGCTGTCGCCCTCGACGACGTGTCCGTAGAGCTGGCGGCGGGTGACGCCGTCGAGCAGCGGCACGAGGGACGGCTCCCGGTGGTGCAGGGCGGCGACGACGTGGCGGGCGCCCGGGCGGTCGGCGAGCCGGCGCAGCAGCGCGCCCACGGTGCCGGGCTCGGCGAGCACGGAGAACTCCTCGTCCGGGAGCTCCCACAGCGCGCGCCCGGCCGCCCGGTCCACGAGCTCCCGGGCCAGGGGCCGGACGTCGTCCAGCGCGCTGCGGACCTCCCGCCACCCGGCCGGGTCCAGCCGGCCGTGCAGGCCCTCGGCGAGCAGGACGTCGCGGTCGGTGGGGTGGTCGGCGGTCTCGCGGCGCTGGCCGTCGAAGCGGTCGAACGCGTAGGCGAGCACCTGGAACCACCGGCCCTGCGGGACGCTGGGGGAGCGGAAGAACAGCGGACGGCGTCCGCGCGCGTACCCGAGGACGGCGGCCAGCGCGGTGGGCAGCGGGATCGGGTCGGGCCCGGCGCTGGGGAGGACGAGGGCAGCGTCGTCCCGTCGTCCCCCTGTCACGGAGGGTATGTCTACCGCCTCCGGGGTGTCCGATGAGTCCCGGTACTCCCGGCGGTCCCTGCTCCATGACGACGATCGACCTGGGACCTGCCGCGGCCGCGGTGAGCGCGGTGGTGGCCGGGGTGCGCTACGAGCAGCTCGGCGCGCCGACGCCGTGCCGTGAGACCCCGGTGGCCGGCATCCTCGACCACCTCGCCGGGCTGACGCTGGCCTTCCGGCTCGCCGCGGAGAAGGCGCCGCTGGACGGCGCGCCGCGGGCCTCGGCCGACTCGCTGCCCGCCGACTGGCGCACCCGCATCCCCGCGCAGCTCGACGCGCTGGCGGCCGCCTGGCGCGACCCGGCCGCGTACGAGGGCGTGACGGCGGCCGGGGGAGTGGAGATGCCCGGCGAGGTCGCCGCGCTCGTGGCGCTCGACGAGGTGGTGGTGCACGGGTGGGACCTCGCCGTCGCCACCGGGCAGCCCTACGCCGTCGACGACGCGTCGGCCGAGGGCGCCATGCGGTTCGTGGCGTCGTTCGGCGACGACCGGCCGCCGGGCCTGTTCGGCCCGCCCGTGCCGGTGCCCGACGACGCGCCGGCGCTGGACCGGCTCGTCGGCGCCACCGGCCGCGACCCCGGGTGGACGCCGCCCGCCTGACCGACGGCGCCCGGACGACGTGACCGTCGTCCGGAACTGTGTCCGGGGCAGCCCTACCGCGGCACCACCGTGATGGGGCACCGCAGGCCGGAGGCACGGGCAAGGCGTCCGTCGGCGGTCACCAGGGCGCATCCCAGGGCCTCGGCGAGCGCGACGTACGTGGCGTCGTACGCCGTCACGTTGCCGCGGAGCTGCCACACGCGGTCCAGCAGGCCGGTGGCGGGGTGGCGGGTGACCGCGAGCCGGCGCCAGGTGTCGAGGGCCGACCACCCGTCGGCTGCGGTGATCGTGCCGGCCGCGGCGGCGCGACGCAGGGCGCTGGTGACCTCGGTGTCGACCAGGTGCGGTACCTGTACCCGTTCCCGTGCCAACAGGGTCCGGGTGGGACCGGCGTTGAGCAGGCCGGAGACGACCGCCGAGGCATCGGCGACGATCACCGCCCGGCGCGCTCCGCGTCCAGCCCTGCGACGAACTCGTCCGCGGGGACGCCCAGGTCCGGCAGTGCTGCCAGGAGGGCCGGGTTGTCCGCCCGCCGCGAGGCCTCGGCCAGTTCGCGGACGGCGAGCGCGCTGACCGACGTCGCCTCCTGTGCGGCGAGGCGCTCCAGGCGCTCGACGACGTCGTCCGGGACGTTGCGCAGGTAGAGCGTCCTCATGTCGCACGATGCTAGCATTGTGCAAGCAGGATGCGAGGTGGCTCTCGATGTCGCCCCTCGAGGAGGGCGTCGAGGCCGTCAGGGTCGCACCCGCCTGGCGAGGTCAGCCGACGACGAACGCGAGCGACGACGGCGCCTCGGCGGTGGCGCACGAGCCGACGACGGTGAGCGTCGCGCCGTCGGCGGCCAGTGCCACCCGGCCGAAGGCGCCCTGCCCGGGGCACAGCCTCGCGGCGGCGACCTGCTCGCCGTCGGACAGGTCGAGGCTGATCACGCCGGACTCGACCTCGAAGCCGACCACGGGCAGGTAGGCGACCCGCCCGTCGGGGGAGACGGCGAAGTCGGCGGGGGTGCGGTCGGTGCCGGGGACGACGTGCGACGCGGTGACCTCCCCGGCGTCCACCGTGACCACGCGGAACGGGTCGTCGCCCGAGCCCGCGGTGAGGGTGGCGACGGCGGTGCCGTCGTCGGTGACCTGCAGGGCCGACGGGATGCTGGCCGGCTCGTCGGGCGCGAGTTCCACGGGGCCGTCGACCGGCTCGAGCTGCTCGTCCCACGTGGCCAGCGCGGCGACGTCGGCCAGGTCGGGGGCGCGGGCGTCGCTGAGCAGCGCCGTCGGTCCGCCGTCGGGGCGGACGGCGAGGGCCTGCACCGTCAGACCCTCGGCGAGGTCGGTCGTGGCCTCTACCCGGCCGGTCGCGGCGTCGACGGCGGCGAGCCGGCCGTCATCGGTGGCCACGTAGAGGCGGCGGCCGTCGGGGGAGAGGGCGGCGGTGTCCCCGGCGATGTCGACCGCGGTGACCGTGGGCGCCGCCCCGCCGGGCGGGACCCGGGTGATCCGGCCCGGGCCGGTGACCAGAGCCGTCCCGTCGGCGGTGACGAACAGCTGCGTGCCGACGTCGTCGACCCGGCGGACGTCGCCGAGCCCCTCCTGGCTGATCGGCACCAGGTAGCCGGTGCGCGGGTCGGCGGTGTCGGCGAGCAGGGCGAGCGTGCCCCCGTCGGGGACGGCCGCGAGGTCGAGGACGTCGACGCCGGCGGGCGCGACGCCGTCGAGGTCGGCGCTGCCGAAGTTCTCGGTGAACGTCCGCGGCGGTGGGGTGGGCGTGCCCTCGTCGCCGGTGCAGCCGGTGAGCGCCAGCGCGACGGCGGCGAGGGTAGCCGCGGCGCGGCGGGCGGGGGGCATGCGGGCTCCGGGAGTCGGTGCCCGAGTGTGGAGTGGACCTGAACAGGGCGGCAACCGGGTGGCGTGGTCTCATGCCCCGACGGGCCGGCGCCGGGGCCGGCCGCTGATCCGGAGGTGCGCTCGTGGCTGACGCCGAGGTCCTGCTCGAGGTCGACGGTGGCGTGGCGGTGGTGACGCTCAACGCGCCCGACCGCCGCAACGCCCTGACGCCCGCCATGGCGAACGAGCTGATCGGCGTGTTCGACGAGGTGGACGCCCAGCCGGAGGTCGGCGCGCTCGTCGTGCGGGCGGTGGGGAAGTCGTTCTGCGCCGGCGGGGACATCGCGACGCTGACCAACGCCGGCAAGGACCCCGCCGCCCCCGATGCCTACGAGGGCATGAGCCGCATCTACGACTCCTTCTACCGGCTGGGCCAGGTGAAGGTGCCCACGATCGCCGCCGTCCGCGGGTCGGCCGTGGGCGCCGGGATGAACATGCTCCTGGCCGCCGACCTGCGGATCGTGGCGACCGACGCCCGGCTGATCGCCGGCTTCCTCAAGCGCGGCATGCACCCCGGCGGCGGGCACTTCGTCATCCTGTCGCGGCTGATCGGCCGCGAGGCCGCCGCGGCGATGGCGCTGTTCGGCGAGGAGGTCAACGGCACCAAGGCCGTGGAGCTGGGCCTGGCGTGGGAGTCGGTGGACGACGCCGCCGTCGAGGACCGCGCGCTGGAGCTGGCCCACCGCGTGGCCGCCGACCCGGAGCTCGCCCGGGTGGCCGTGGGCAACTTCCGCCGGGAGGTCGTCAACGGCGCGGTGAGCTGGGAGGTCGCCACCCAGTTCGAGCGCCCTGCGCAGATGTGGTCGATGCGCCGGCAGGCGACGCAGGGCTGACCCCGGCCGCCCGCGGACGCCCCGGACCGGGCCGGCAGCACCGGCCGGCTCAGACGGCCTCGGGGACGTGCAGGTGGGCCAGGACGAGGTCCATCTCGGCGACGTCCACGATCCGGGCGCCCAGGGCCTGCGCGAACTGCTCGCGCAGTGACCGGGCGTGCCGGCGCACCAGGCCCGCGGCGTCGCGGTTCTCGAAGCTGGTGACGCTGACCGTGCGGCCGAGGCGCCGGTCGACCAGCATGCTCACGCTGCAGAAGCCGGGTAGCTCCTGCAGGCGCGGCAGGAGGTTGCTGCGGTAGGCGTCGAGCAGGTCGTCGAGGTGAGTCGGAGCGATGCGGGCCCAGGTGACCTGGGCGCCGGCGCCGTCCCCGGCCGGGCGGTCGCGGTGGAGGACTGCGATGTCCCACTCCTGGACGTCGGCGTGCTCCCCACCCACGGTGTGCACGAGGCGGTGCTGGAGGGTGCGGGCCTCGGCGGCGTCGGCGCGCATGGCCTCCTGGTCCGTCCAGGCCGTCGCGACGATGCAGCGGCCGCTGTCGCGGTCGGTCAGCATGGACAGGCCGACGCAGCCGTCGGTGTCCCGGACCTTCGGCAGCACCTCGTCGCGCACGTAGGCGATGGCGGCATCGAGGTGGGCCGTGGTGCCGCGGGTGCTCGTGGACCGTGCGTGCATGCGCCGCTCTCCTGGTCTGGCGGGGACGCCCCGGCGGCGTCTGGTCGCGGCTCAGCTTCTCGGCCGCCGGTGGCCGAGGCAATGGCCGGGCCGGTCACCCGAGCGCGAAGGCGGTGGTCTGCGGGCCGTCGGCGTCGGTGCACGAGCCGATGGCCGTGAGCGTCTCGCCGTCGGCGTCGAGCGCGAGCGCGCCGAAGGCGCCGGCGCCGCCGCACAGCCCGACGGCCCCGCTGACCTCCCCGGTGACCAGGTCGACCGCCGTCAGCTCGGCCGGGTGGTACGAGGCGGACAGCACCAGGTACGCGACCCGGCCGGCCGGGTCGACGGCGAGGTCGAGGGCGGTGTCGTCGGTGCCCTCCAGGTCGGCCACGGTCGACACCTCCCCGTCGACGACGCGCACCACGCGCCCGGCGTCCTGCGCCTCGTTGACGTAGGCGGCGGCGACGACGGTGCCGTCGGCGGTCACCTGCAGGGCGGTGGGCGTGCTCTCGGGCTCGGGGACGAGCTCGACCGGGTCGCCGGCCGGGTGCAGGTCGGCGGTGAGGCGGAGGAGGACGACGCCGTCGGAGTCCGCCAGCGCGGCCAGGCCGCCGTCCGGTGTCCTCGCCAGGTGGGTCACCGGAGCCGGCGCGGTGGCGGCGGCGCGGACGGCGCCGATGCCGGCGTCCACCGCGGCCAGGTGCGTGCCGCGGGCGAGGTGGAGGGTGTCGCCGTCGAGGGCGACAGCGTCCGGCGGTCCGCCGAGGGGGAGCGGGAGGACGGCGCCGCCGACCCGCGTCAGCGCGGTGCCGACGACGAGCGGGGTGCCGTCGTCGGCGACCACCAGCTCGCTGCCCGGGTCGACGCCGGGGACGGCGGTCGGAGCGCCGCTCCTCAGGTCGACCAGCCAGCCCTGCCCGGCGCGGGGTGCCGCGACCAGCGCCACGGGCGGGCCGGCGGGGCGCGGCGCGACGTCCAGGACGACGACGTCCGTGCCGACGGCGGCGTCGACGTCCAGGGTGGAGAGCACCGTGCCGAACCCGCCGGCGTTGTCCCCGCCGGTGCAGGCGGCCGCGAGCAGGACGGTCGCTGCTGTCGCGGCGGTGCGGGACACGTCGCCTCCCGGGGTCGGGTCGAGGGTCCCGCGGGAACGGCCGCCCGGACGACGGCGGAGTCGCGGACGGTCGTCCTCGGCCGGCGCGTGCACCGCCCCGATCCGTCGTACTCCCGTCCTAGCCTTCACGGTGGGTGAGCAAGGGGGAGCGCAGTGAGCACCGCGGTCTGGGCCTTCATCGGCGTGGTGGCCGGCGGGCTGCTCACCGTCGCCGCGCAGGCCACCGCCGAGTCGCTCAAGGCCCGCGCCGCGGCCCGGGCGCGGCAGGACCAGCGGGAGCGGGCGACGCGCGAGTTCCAGCGCGACACCCTGATCGAGCTGCAGACCGCGATGGCCGACTACCGGTCGGCGCTGTGCCGCGACAGGAGCCAGATCCTGCCCTCGCGCAGCACCGACGCCCAGCTCTCGGCGGCCCGGACGCGGTACCAGATGCTCGTGCACCGCGTGTCGTCGCCCGCGGCGCGGGAGGCGGCCCTGGCGTGGGAGGCGGCCGCGCTGCCCTGGTTCCAGGGCGACGACTCCGGCACCGCCGCGGCGGAGGCCGAGGCGTGGGAGACGGCCATGCAGGTCACCGGTGAGGCCGTCCGCGCTCCGGACTGAGGGCGGTCAGACGACCTGCAGGCGCTCCGCGACGCCGTGGTCCCGGGCCGCCTCGAGCAGCCACGCGCCGAACTCGCGGCTGACGTGCTCGGCGCGGAGCGCCGCGGCGCCGCCGTCGACCAGCACGCGGGTGACGAGCTCGTCGGCGAAGGACGGCGTGCCGGCGACCATGCGGCGGAAGTCGGCCACGATGGTGGCGCCGCTCATGCGGTCGGCGAGGCCGTCGACGAGGGCACGGGCGCGCTCGCGGCCGCCGCTCAGCTGGGGGACCTCGATCGGTGGGAGGACTGCAGGCACGGTCGTCGACCTCCTCACAGGCTCAGGCGCACGTGCGCGAGCGTACCGGGGTAGGACGCGGGCAGATCCGACAGTTCGGGTTCCGGGGAACCCCGCCGGAAGGTGCCGCTGGCCGCTCCGCTGACCAGCGTCACGCTGCCGTGGTGCTCGCCGGTGATGCCGATGACCCGGCTGATGCCGCGCCCGCGCCCGGGGCGGCCGATGGAGGTCACGTGCACCTGCGCGGCGCGGACGATCGCCGTCCGGTCGTCGGGTACGGGTACCGCCCGGACCAGCCGCTCCCGCAGGCCGATGCCGCTGTCACCGACGGCGAAGGAGATGTCCCCCCTGGCGTCGTACCGCTGCAGCGCCACGTACCCGTGCGACCGGGTGCTGTGCTCCAGGACGTTGCGGGCCATCTCGTCGAGCGCCGCGTACAGCGGCTGGACGAGCTCCGGGTGGTCGTCGACGTAGGTCTGCACCAGGGCGGCGGCGACGGTGTCCAGCCCGGCCTCCCCGTCGAACCGGCGCAGCTCGACCAGGCGGTGGCCGAGCCGGCGCTCCTGCACCCGTGGCAGGTCGTGCCCGACGTCGAGGGCGGCGAGCTGCTCGCCGAGCCGCATCCGGGTGAGGTAGTTGGCGACGTCGCCGCCCTCGGGCCGGCGGAAGCGGACGGGACGGCGCAGGAGCGTCGCCCGCTCGGCGACGACGGCGAGGCTCACCAGACCGGCCGGGTCGATGAACCTGAGCCCGGTCAGGTCGATCTCGACCGGTCCGGTGCCCGCGGGGCGCAGGTGTCCGCCGATGTCGTCGTACGTCAACTCGCCGTTCGTGGTGACCGCGATGTCGACGCAACCGGCCCTGGTCATCTCCGATACATCATCGGCGAGCCGGTGGCGGTCAGCGAGTGACGACTCGGTGCTCGTGCGTGACGGACTCCGGCGCAGCGGGTACCCCTGCGGCGGGATCTCCGGTACAGATGCGGGTGGACCGAGACCGTCGTCCGTCGGGCAGCTGCGGGCGAGCAGAGCACTGGTTGAGGAGTACGCAGAGCATGCACCGTCCGAGCTGGGTCCCGGCCGAGGTCGACCTGAGTCGCCCGAGCGCGGCCCGGGTGTACGACTACTACCTCGGGGGATCGCACAACCTCGAGGTCGACCGGCGCATGGCGCGGGAGGCCATCGGCCTGTGGCCCGACCTGCCGGTGATCATGCAGGCCAACCGTGCGTTCCTGCGCCGGGCGGTCCGCTTCCTGGCCGAGCGCGGCACCACCCAGTTTCTGGACATCGGCTCGGGCATCCCCACCGTGGGCAACGTGCACGAGGCCGCGCAGCAGGTGCACCCGGGGGCCCGCGTCGTGTACGTCGACAGCGACCCGGTGGCGGTGGCCCACAGCCGCGCGATCCTCGCCGGCGACGAGCAGACCGCGGTCGTCCACGGCGACCTGCGCGCGCCGGAGACCATCCTGGAGGACCCGGTGGTCCGGGCCACGCTCGACCTGGACCAGCCGGTCGCGGTGCTCGTGGTGGCCGTCCTGCACTTTGTGGGCGACGAGGACGACCCCTTCGGGGCGGTGGCCCGGATCCGTGACCAGCTGGCCCCGGGCAGCCACCTCGTCCTGTCCCACGCCAGCGCCGACGGGCGTCCCGAGGCGGTCGCCTCGCACCGCGAGCTCTACAGCCGCACTCCCACGCCGATGACCATGCGCAGCCGCGGGGAGATCACGCGGTTCTTCGACGGCTTCGACCTCCTCGACCCCGGCCTGGTGTGGCTGCCGCTGTGGCGGCCGGACGACCCCGACGCGGCTGCCCGCCGGCCCGAGCGGACCACCGGCTTCGCCGGGGTAGGCCGCCGCAGGTGAGCGCGGCGGTGGCGGCCTCCCGGGACGACGGGCAGCCGGCGGGCGCCCCCGGATCCCCGGACCCCGTCGGTGCCCTCGCCGCGCGGTGGGCCGACGCCGTCGCCGGGAGCAGCTACGTGCCCCTGCAGCCCGACGAGCTGCACGAGCTGCTGCGGGGCCTGCTGCACCGGCTGCTCGCCGCGTTCGACGAGCCGATGGCCGACCCGGGGTCCGTGGGCAGGGACGTCGGGGCCGCCCTGGTCGACGCCCACTTCACCAACCCGGCGTCCCTCGCGCAGACGCTGTGCGTGCTCCTCGAGGGCCGGCCCGCGACCGGCGTGGCACGGCGACGGGACGACCCGGCACCGCGCGACCGGCGGTGGGACGCGCTCGTGGCGGCGGTCGCCGAGGGGTTCAGCGCGGCGCTGCAGGAGCGGGCGCTGTGCGAGCAGGAGGAGATCCTGGCCGCCGCCGCGGCGGCCCGGGAGCAGGCCCGGGAGGCCCTGCACGTCAGCCAGGAGCGGTTCCGCGCGGTCTTCGAGGGCGCCACGATCGGGATCGGGATCGGTGACCTGGAGGGCCGGATCCTGGAGGTCAACCCGGCCCTGGTGCGGCTGCTGGAGTATCCGGTCGAGGAGTTCCGCCGCCGGTCGGTGCACGAGTTCATGCACCCCGCCGACGTCGAGCAGGTGTGGCGGCTCTACGGGGAGCTGATCCGCGGGGAGCGGGACCACTTCCGGCTGGAGAAGCAGTTCCTCAAGTCCGACGGCGAGTCGGTGTGGACCGACCTCACCGTGTCGCTGCTCCGCGACGGGGACGGCCGGCCCCGCTACCAGCTGGCGCTCATCCACGACGTCACGGCGCTGCGCCACCTGCGGCGCCAGCTCGAGTTCGAGGCCCAGCACGACGCGCTGACCGGGCTGCCCAACCGCAGGACGTTCCTCGCCCACCTCGACGCCGTCTTCGCCGGGGCGTCGCCGGGCGCGCGGGCGGGCCTGTGCTACCTCGACCTCGACGGGTTCAAGGGGGTCAACGACACGCTGGGCCACGAGGTCGGTGACCAACTGCTCGTGGCCGTCGCCCAGCGCCTGGTGTCCGTGGTGCGCGACCGCGGGCTGTCGGTCGCCCGGCTCGGCGGGGACGAGTTCGTCGTCCTGGTCCCTCGGACGTCGGGCAGCGCGCAGCTGGTCGCGCTCGCCGAGGAGCTCCTCGCCGCGGTGGCCCAGCCGGTGCAGCTGGGCGGCCGCCGGGTGGAGATCACCGCCAGCGTCGGGGTGGTGGAGCGGTCGATCGCCGACGTCGACCCGGCGGAGCTGCTGCGTGCCGCCGACATGACGCTGTACTGGGCCAAGGCCGACGGCCGGAGCCAGTGGGCGCTGTTCGAGCCGGAACGCGACGCCCGGGAGATCACCCGCTACCGGCTCTCCTCCGCGCTGCCCGCGGCGCTGGCGGGGGAGGCCCTGCTGGTCCACTACCAGCCCCTGCGGCGCCTGGACGACGGCCGGCTGCACGGCGTGGAGGCGCTGGTCCGGTGGGAGCACCCGCGCATGGGCCTGCTCGGCCCGGAGAGCTTCGTCGGCCTGGCGGAGGAGTCGGGGATGATCGTCCCGCTCGGCCGGCACGTGCTGCGCGCGGCCTGTCGGCAGGCGTACGCCTGGTTCGGGGCCGGCCGAAGCGGCCCGTTCGTCAGCGTCAACCTCGCCAGCCGGCAGCTGCGCGACGAGCACCTGGTCGACGACGTCCGTGCCGCGCTCGCCGACAGCGGGCTGCACCCGCAGCAGCTCCAGCTCGAGATCACCGAGAGCACGGTCATCGGCACCGACCCGCTCACCGGGCACACCCTCGACGCGCTCGCGGGGATGGGCGTGCGCCTGGCCATCGACGACTTCGGCACCGGGTACTCCAACCTCGCCTACCTGCGGCGGCTGCCGCTCGACGAGCTCAAGCTCGACGGCTCCTTCCTCCGCGGGCTGCGCTCCGAGGACGCCGTCGACCCCGTCGACGTGCAGCTCGTCGGGTCGATCGTCTCGCTGGCCCACCTGCTCGGGCTCACGGTGACCGCCGAGGGGGTGGAGACGCCGGCGCAGGTCGCCGTCCTGCGGGAGCTCGGCTGCGACGCCGGGCAGGGCACCCACCTCGGCCGCCCCGCCGGCCCGGCCGACCTCGGCCGGCTCCTCGACCCCAGGTGAGCGGTCCTGCGGGTCAGCCCGGCAGGTGCACCAGCTCCAGCTGGATGTTGTCCGGGTCGCGGAACGCGAGCACCGAGTAGGGCATGGGGTCGGTCGTGTCGGTGACGCCGGCGTGCTGCACGCCCTGCTCGTCGAGCCAGGAGGCCCAGGCGTCGAGGTCCTCGCGGGAGGAGACCGCCAGCGCGAAGTGGTCCAGGCCGGTCGCCGTCTCGCTGGCCGGCGTGCCCGGATTGGACACGTGGCGGTGGATCCCGATCGCCCACCCCTGGGCCGGCTCGAGGAGCACGATCGCGTGCCCGGTCTCCTCCGAGCCGTAGTGGGGGAACGTCATCGGCAGCGGCTCGAGGCCCAGCACCCGCTGGTACCAGGCGACGCTCGCGTCGAGGTCGGTGGCGGTGATCGAGAAGTGGTGGAAGCCCGCGATGGCCGGTCGGCCGTCCGCTGGAGCGGTCACGTCGTCCTCCTGAGAGCCGGTGGGGCCCGGAGCGTGGTGCCGGCGACGTCCGCGGCGACAGAGGCCGACGGCCCTGACGCCGTCGTGTTAGCTCCCCGTGCCACCGCGTGAGCACGCGCAGGTCGGGGGACCGGTCGCGGGCCGCCGGGGTTGGCCCGCCGTCCCGCGACCCCGAGGCTCCGGGTGGATCGGAGCGGAAGGGGACCGCATGGCCGTCTACCAGTACCGGTGCGCCGAGCACGGCCTGCTGGAGGTCGCCCGGCCGATCGGCACCGCGGCCGGCTCCGAGCCCTGCCCCGACTGCGCGGCCCCGGCGCCCCGGGTGTTCACCGCGCCACGCCTGTCGCTCGGGTCGGCCCGCAACCGGGCGCTGATCGACCGCACCGAGCGCACCGCCGACCAGCCCGCGGTGGTCTCCGCGCCGCCGTCCCGGGGGGCCACGCCACAGACGCACAACCCGGCGCTGGCCCGCCTGCCCCGTCCCTGACCCAGTCCGGAGGTCCGCCGTGCCCGAGGTCGTCTTCCCGCTCGACTCCAGCAGGTCGTTTCCCGACCAGGAGCTGGTCGGCCACAACCGCTGGCACCCCGACATCCCGCCGGCGGTCACCGTGCGCCCGGGCGACGTCTTCCGGGTGCACTGCCGCGAGTGGTTCGACGGCGCGATCCACAACGACGACTCGGCCGACGACGTCCGGGACGCGCCGCTGTCGCGGGTGCACGCGCTGTCCGGGCCGATCGCGGTGGAGGGCGCCGAGCCCGGCGACCTGCTGCTGGTCGACATCCTCGACCTGGGCCCGATCCCGCAGGAGGACTCCGGCCCGCTGGCCGGCCAGGGCTGGGGCTACACCGGCATCTTCGCGAAGACCAACGGCGGCGGGTTCCTCACCGACCAGTTCCCCGACGCGTACAAGGCGATCTGGGACTTCCGCGGGCAGACGGCGACGTCGCGGCACGTGCCGGGGGTGTCCTACACCGGGATCACCCACCCCGGGCTGATGGGCACCGCGCCGTCGGCGGACCTGCTGGCGCGCTGGAACCGGCGGGAGGGCGCGCTGATCGCCACCGACCCCGACCGCAACCCGCCGCTGGCCCTGCCGCCGCTGCCGGACGACGCGATCCTGGGGTCGCTCTCCGGCGCGGACTTCGACCGGGTCGCCGCGGAGGCCGCCCGGACCGCGCCGCCGCGGGAGAACGGCGGCAACCAGGACATCAAGAACTTCACCCGGGGCAGCCGGGTGTTCTACCCGGTGTTCGTGCCGGGGGCGAACCTGTCGGTGGGCGACCTGCACTTCTCGCAGGGCGACGGCGAGATCACCTTCTGCGGCGCCATCGAGATGGGCGGCTTCATCGACCTGCACGTCGACCTGATCAAGGGCGGCATGCAGACCTACGGGGTGTCGGAGAATGCGATCTTCCTGCCCGGCAACGTCGAGCCCCGCTACGACCGGTGGCTGGCCTTCTCGGGCACGTCGGTGACGCTGGACGACGAGCAGCGCTACCTGGACTCCGACCTCGCCTACCAGCGGGCCTGCCTGCACGCGATCGACTACCTGACGAAGTTCGGCTACAGCCCCGAGCAGGCCTATCTGCTGCTGGGGTCGGCGCCGATCGAGGGCCGGCTGTCGGGCGTCGTCGACATCCCGAACTCGTGCGCGACCGTGTACATCCCGACCGGGATCTTCGACTTCGACGTCGAGCCGTCGGCGTCGGGGCCGGTGCGCATCGACCCGGGGATGGGGGCGCCGCGGTCGTCCGCCTGAGTGGTTCGGACGACGCCGTCGGACCTGGCCGTCGACGGGCACCGCGGCGCTCAGCGAGCGGAGGACGCCAGCCGCACCCGCGGCCGCATCGCGCCTCAGGCGCGTTATGTGGGTTGCCCGCGGCAACTGATGGCTTGACATGAGGGCGCCTCTGCGGAACGTGGCGGTTGTCGAAGACCCCTCGTCCGCAGAGGCGCCTCTCATGCTGCCCACCGAGAACCTCCTCGTCCACGTCTACGTGCTCGTCGACGACGCCATCGCCGCCGCAGAAGTGACCATTCCGGTGCGGCCGGGTCCGGCGCCGGCCTGCAGCGACGCCGAACTGCTCACCATCGCGCTGGTGCGCCATCTGCTGGGCCGGCGCAGCGAAGCCGGGTTCCTCGCCGAGGTCGCCCGCGACTTCGCGCACCTGTTTCCCCGGCTGCCCCACCAGTCGGAGGCCAACCGGCGCATCCGCTGGCTGTGGGCGGCCTTCGAGCAGCTGCGCGCCGCGCTGGTGGCCCGGTGCCCGCTCGATGACTGCGCCCAGATCGACACCAGCGCGCTGCCGGTCAAGCACCCTTCCCGGGTCCGCGGCCCCGATGGCTGGGTCGGCCCGCACGAGCTGGTCGCCGGCTTCGGCCGCGACGGCGCGCACGGAGAGTGGTTCTACGGCTTCCGGCTGGCCGTCCGCACCGATCTGGGATCGCGGCTGGTGCGCGCCTGGAGCATCGTGCCCGCCGCGGTCAACGAACGCGACGTCGCGACCGATCTGCTCGCCGCCGGGCCAGCACCGCGTGACCTGCTGGTCGACAAGGGCTTCACCGGTCGGGCCTTCACCGCCGCCTGCGCCGCCCGCGGCACCGCCGTGCTCACCCCGCCCACCAAGGCCCAGCGCCCGAACATGCCCAGCGCCCTGCGCCAGGTGATCGCCCGCTGGCGCAACCACATCGAGGTCACCTTCGGCGAGCTCACCGACCGGATGGAGCTGGCCCGCCACGGCGCCCACACCTTCTGGGGCCTGCTGACCCGCACCGCCGCCACCATCGCCGCGCACACCCTGCTACGCGTTCATTCCACCGACCTCAGGCTGGCGTAACCCAACCCACATAACGCGCCTCAGTGGACGCCGCGCTCCTGACCGGCCCAGTAGGGCTCCCGCAGGGTTCGCTTGAGCACCTTCCCCACGGGGGAGAGCGGCAGTGCGTCGACGACGTCCATCGACCGCGGGATCTTGTAGCCCGCGAGCCGGTCGGCGCAGAAGTCGTGCAGCTCCTCGAGGGTGACGGTGGCGCCGGCCGCCGGGACGACGACGGCGTGCACTCGCTCGCCCCAGGTGTCGTCGGGGACGCCGATGACCGCGCACGTGGCCACCGCCGGGTGCTGGGCGAGGACGTTCTCCACCTCGACCGAGTACACGTTCTCCCCGCCGGAGATGATCATGTCCTTGATGCGGTCGGTGAGGTACACGAAACCCTCGTCGTCCATCCAGCCGGCGTCGCCGGTGTGCATCCAGCCGCCGCGCAGCGCCTCGGCGGTCTCCTCCGGCCGGTTCCAGTAGCCGAGCATCACGTTGCCGCCGCGGACGACGATCTCCCCGATCTCGCGGCGGGGGAGCTCGGCGTCGTCCGGGCCGACGACGCGCACCTCCGTGTGGGGGAGGGCGCGGCCGATGGAGCGCCGGTGTGACGGGTCCTCGTGTTCCTCGGGCAGCAGCACGGTCGCCCCGGGGCTCAGTTCGGTCATGCCGTATCCCTGCGCGAACCGGGCGTTGGGCAGTGCCTTGACCGCGCGGTCGAGCAGCGCGCCCGACATGGGTGAGGCGCCGTTCAGGACGCGCTGGAGGCTGGACAGGTCGAACTCGTCGACCCGGGGATGGTCGACGACGAGCTGGATCATGGTGGGCACCAGGAGGGTGTCGGTCACCCGGTGTTCCTGGACGGCGGTCATGGCGGCCACGGGGTCGAACACCGGGATCATGACCCGCGTGGCACCGAGGACGCCGCCGGCCACCCACGTGCCGAAGGCCGCGAGGTGGAACATCGGGGCGGCCTGCAGGCCGATGGCGTGGCGAGGAGCGGGGTTCGCGATCAACCCTCCCATGGCCGAGGTCAGCAGGTTGTCGTGGCTGAGCATGACGCCCTTGGACCGGCCGGTGGTGCCGCCGGTGTAGAAGACGCCGGCCAGGTCGGCGCCGCCGCGGCGGGCGTCCTCGACCGGCTCGTGCGTCCCGACGAGCTCCTCGAAGGCGAGCATGCCGTCGGGGGTGGGGCCGTCGCCGGCGTGGACGACGTGCTGCAGGCGCGGGTGCGCCGCGCGGATGCCGTCGGCGCAGCCCGCAAAGGCGTCGTCGACGACGAGGACGCGGGCGTCGACCTCGGCGAGGGAGTCGGCGATCTCCGGGACGCTCCAGCGGATGTTGACCGGGACGACGACGCCGCCGGCCTACAGCGTCGCGCCGAGGAACTCGGAGTAGCGGTCGGAGTTGAGCGACAGGATGGCCGCGCGTTCGCCGTCGGTGACGCCGAGCTGCTGGAGCGCGGCCGCGAGGCGGGAGGTGCGGTTGACCGCCTCGGCGTGGGTGCGGGCGCGGCCGGCGCAGACGGTGGCGATGTCGTGCGGGCGCTGCTGGACGTGCCGGTGCAGCCCCTGGGTGAGGTACACGGGTGCCTCCTCGTTCGGAAGAGGCTCCGCATGGTGGCGCCGGCGGGGGCGGCGGTGCCAGAGGCGGACGGCCCTGGGCTCTCGGGGGACTCCGCCGTGCCGGGATGTCGTCCCCGGTGATGCTCGGCAGCTGGCGTCCGCGCGCGGAAGTGCCGCCGTCGGGACGCCCCTCCTACCCAGCCCGCGTACCGCCGTCGCCGAGCCCGCGCGGCTGGCCGCCGTGGCCGGCTACCGGTTGCCCGGGCACGCCGGGGTCTCGGACCTCGACGCCGTGGTGGCGTGCATGGCGCGGACGGTGGAGGCGCCGATCGCGATGATCAACCTGGTCGGCCCGGACGAGCAGTGCTACCCGGCCGAGCACGGGGCCGGGGCGCCGTACTCGCACGTGCCCGACGAGCTGTCGTTCTGCGCGTACGTGGTGGCGCTACTAGGGACTGTCCCGCGGATCATGCGCGGAGCCAGAGCATCGCGCTGACCAGCAGCAGGGTGGCTCGGTAGTAGGCGGCGCGCTTGGCGTAGCGGGTGGCCAGGGCGCGGAACTGCTTGAGCCGGTTGAAGCACCGTTCGACGACGTTGCGCTGCTTGTACCGGTCACGGTCGAACTTTGGCGGTCGCCCACCGGCCGACCCCCGGGTGCGCCGGTGCGCCCGCTGGTCGCGCTTCTCCGGAATCGAGTGGGTGATCCCGCGGCGGCGCAGCGCCCGGCGGGTGGAGGGATGGGAGTAGGCCTTGTCAGCGATCAGGTGATCGGGACGCTTGCGCGGCCGCCCTGGGCCCACTCGCGGTACCCGGATGCCGTCGAGCAGCGGCAGCAGCTGCGGGTTGTCCCCGGCCTGCCCGGGCGTGAGCAGCACGGCCATCGGCAGGCCGCGCCCGTCGACGGCCAGATGGATCTTGCTGGTCAGTCCGCCCCGGGAGCGGCCAAGGGCCTCCCCGTCGACCGCGAGGGCTTCGACCGGTGCACTGCAGCCCCCTTTTTCCGGGCGCCGGCGGCGTGCTGGTGGGCCCGGACCGAGGAGGAGTCCACGCTGATCGTCCACTCCACCGCGCCGACCGCGTCATCCTTGACCACCACGTGCTCGAAGATGCGATCCCAGGTGCCGTCGGCGGTCCACCGGCGCAGCCGCTCGTGCGCGGTCTTCCACGGCCCGTACCGATCGGGCAGGTCACGCCATGGCACGCCGGTGTTGGCCTGCCACAGGATCGCGTTGATCACCTGCCGGTGATCGCGCCACCGCCCGCCCCGACCGCCGGTGGCAGGCAGCAGCGGCTCGATCCGAGCCCAGGCGGCGTCGGTGAGTTCATGTCGGCCGACCATCAACCAAGCCTGAATCACACCGATGCAAGATCGCCAGGACAGTCCCTAGAGCCGCTGCAGGTGTCCGACGCGCTGGACCACCCGGTGTTCCGGGACAATCCGGCGGTGGCGGCCGGCGCGATCCGCTCCCACCTCGGGTGCCGCTGATCGACGAGGACGGCTTCATGCTCGTCTCGCTCGGCGCCTTCGACGACGAGCTGCGGGCCTTCTCGCAGGCGGAGGAGGCGCTGCTGGAGCAGGTCCGGCTGGTGCGCAGCGTGCTGTCGCTGCGGCGGCAGGTGGCCGCGCACCGGTGGGACGCCGGGCTGCTGGCGGCACAGGGGCAGGCGCTGGAGGCGGTGGCGGCGGGGCGGCCGCTGGAGACGGTGCTCGACGAGCTGGCCTCCTCCACGGCCGCGCTGGATTCCGAGGCGGACGCCGCGCAGGCGCGGCGGCTGCGGGAGGCGGTCGATCGGCTGACCGCGGTGGCGACCAAGGCCGACGGCTGGCGGCAGGCGCTGCTGCGCTCGGCCCGGCAGGACCCGCTGACCGGGCTGGCCAACCGCAGCCACCTGCTCGACCGCGGCCGGCCGGCGCTGGCGGCCGGGGGAGCGGTGCTGTTCGTGGACGTCGACCGGTTCAAGGAGGTCAACGACCGCGGCGGGCACGCGGTGGGGGACCAGTTGCTGGTCCGCCTGGCCGAGCGGATGCGCCGGTACGTCGACAGGGAACTGCCGGGGGCGGTGGTCGGCCGGCTGGGCGGGGACGAGTTCGTGGCGGTCCTGCCGGGAGGTGTCCGCCGCTGCTGCGGAGGCGATCGGGCACGGTCTGGCTGCCGTGCTGGTGGACGAGGTCGAGGTGGGACGGCGGACCGTGCGGGTGTCGGCATCCATCGGGCTGGCGATGGCCTTCGCCGGGACGACGCTCGATGAGGTGCTCTCGCTGGCGGACCGGGCGATGTACGGCGCCAAGGCGCGCGGCCGAGGCGTCCTGCACATGGTCGAGGCCGAGGACCAGCCGCACTGCTCGGCGCGCTGAGTCCGTGACTCGGTCGTCTCCAGCCTTCCCGGTCTCTGGTCCGCCTATACCCTGCCCAGGAGGGGCCTGTCGTTGAGCTGGGTCGCTGACGTCACCGCTTAACATCACTGCGTGTCAGGTGAGCTCTCACTCTTCGGCGACGACGCATCCCCGCACGAACCGACCCAGCCGGTCGCCACCGAGGCGACCATCGCCGACTGGCTGGTCAACGACATCCGGACGGCACTCACCAGCCGTGGCCTGACGACGATGGCCGAGCGGCAGGAGGCGATCGAGGCCGTCGTCGAGCGGCCCGTCGAGTCGTTGCGGTCGCTGACGCGTGCGGAGGCGCTGCGTGTCCTGTCGTCGCTCGCCTCGGCGACGGCGCCGCAGACGAGCGGCGGTTCCGCGTGGGACGACCGCGACGAGGACACCTGGATCGACCGCCTCTGAGACAGCCCGCTGCTGATCGCAGCGGGCGTGGGACAACGTCCACAGGACGGCAGCTTCGTCTGTCTGCCTCCGCGACCAGTCGGCCGGTTGCCGTCGGCTCGGGTCCGGGAGTGACCCACACGCACATCGACGGGCAGCATCCTCCTCCCTCGGATGCGGGAAGACTCTGGACAAAGTCTGGAAGATGCTGCACAGTCTCCGGCATGTCCCCAGCGATGGACCACCGCGAGGCGATGGCGCGCGTCGCCGAGCTGCAGTCTCGGCTGGCTACGGCGTTGGATGCCGGTGACCTCGCCGCGTGGGAGGAGATCGCCCGCGAGCTGCGCCTCGCTGAGCGAGATCGCGACCGGGCCGTCGAGCGGGCTGTCGCGCAGGTGCATAAGGAGCAGGGAACCTCCCGGTCAGCCCTGCCTGTGCCCACCAGTCGAGAGCAGACCCACACCCTGCTTGATGCGGTCGCCGTGCCGCTGTCTCCGCAGCTCATCATCGGCCTCGCTGGCGCCCTCTACGGCGAGGAGCTCCCGTATAAGGCCGTGACGTCACTGCGCCACGACGAGCGCCGTGCGTACAACAAGGCTCCCGGAGCGCGGAGCTACTACATCTGCCCGGCGCTGCAGCACGACACCTTCGCTCCGGTCCGTGGCCTGCTCACCCTCTCGAGCTGGCAGCTCGCCGACCGCCTCATCGGGCCGTTGACCCCTCGCACGGCCCACCTGCGGCTGACGATCCATCTCGCCGATGCGTTGACTCGAGCTCGCGACACCGAGGATGAGCCGTCGGCGAACACGGTTGCGATCGAACGGCTCCTGTGGCGCTTCGGCGCCACCATCCCCGGCCTCCGGCGCGGCGAGCTCGCCGCCGACCGGATCCGTGAGGCGGCCGTCAGAGAGCTCGAGGTCCTCGCGGACCGGGATGCCGCAGACCGAGCCGGCGCGGCAGAGAGGGCGGCCGGTCTGCCCGAGCCGCAGCAGCTGTTCGGTGCATCGCTGAAGGCGTTGGCAGAGGACGAGGCCACGGTGGGCGGGGCCCAGTGAGCCGAACCCCCGACCTGTTCGCCGCTACTCGCGGCAGTCGCATGCCGATACGAGAACTGATGGTGCTCGAAGGGGGAGAGCAGCGATGACGGTGATCTCACAGCACGACCACATCGAAGCGGTCCTGGACCGCATCCGCGGTTCCCAGCCGCCCAGGGCCGGCCATGCCCGGGACGTCGCCGCCGATCTCGACCACCCGGGCTGCCATCTCCGTGCGGTCCTGGACGCCGCGGCGATCGACAAAGCCGCTCTGGCCGCCCGGATGAAGCACCCGATGCCCGAGGAGCAGTCCCCGGCGGCTCTGCGCCGAGGCAACCTCTTCGAGCGGATCGTGGTCGACGAGGGGCACCTCCTCGCTGAGGCGCGGAAGCAGCTGGACCTCGACATCCCGGAGGCCCGGTACAAGGACCTGTCGGATGTGCCGGAAGGGCTCCGCGGACGAGCGGCGCTCAAGTGGCGTGCCCAGCGGACGATCGACGCGCTGGCCAACATGCTCACCGACCCCGCCGGCGCCTACAACCTGCTGCGGCACCCCGTGACGACGCTGCAGCGGAGCGGCCGCACGTGCTACCTCGAGCAGGACGCGCTCGCCTTCGTCGTCGGCGGACGGTTGTACGTCGTCGAGATCAAGTCGTTCGCGGTGATCGCCGGCGTCCCGAACGAACGTTCCCACGTCTCGCAGGCCGCCCGGCAGAGCGCGGTCTACGTGCTGAGCCTGCAGCAGGCGCTGGCTAGTCTCGGCTTCGACCTGGACGTCGTGTCGACGACGACGCTCCTCATCACGGCGAAGGGTTACGGCCTCACGCCGACCAGCCACACCCTCGACGTCCGCAACGAGCTCAAGGCGCTGTCCCGCCGCCTGGCACGGCGTACCCAGCTGTCCGCGATCCTGGACGAGCTCCCCGAGGACCTGACCTTCGACGTCGACGACCCCGACGAGCTCGCCGAGCAGGTCGCCAAGGTCGACCACCACTACACCCCGGGCTGCCTGAGCTCGTGCTCCATGGCGCGCGCCTGCCGGCAGCGGTGCGTCTCGGGTGACCGTCTCGACCGCCTCGGCCAGAACGTCCGCTCGGACCTCGGGGTGTTCGACACCGTCGCGGACGTCGTCTTCGCGGCTCGGACCGGCCGTGATCCGCTCGGCATCACCGGGGACACGGTGCCCTTCGCCGCAGACGTGGCGGCCGCTCTGCACGCCGCGCACAACGCCTATGTCGACGCGGGAGGCATCGCGTGACCCTCTTCGACTCCTACCTGAAGGTCCGTGCCGCCGCGGAGGACCGAGCACTACCGCGCGCGAGCATGTGCCACCGCCACCTGGGCGACGAGCCGCTCGTCATCGTCACGTACAAGCTGGCCGGTGACCCCGCCAGCCCGCTGGGCGTCCTCGTCGGCACCCACCGCGACCGGCCGGCGTTCTTCTGTGCACCCGAGCCCCGCAACCGTGACCTGCGCTTCGGACTGATCAACCCGTTCGCGGAGGTGGTCCTCGACTACCTCCAGGGCTACGTGCCGGTCGAGGGCGACGACCGGGACGCCTCCCGTCGGCCCTGTCCTCAGCTCGTGGTGCCGAACACCGCCACCGCGCAGTTCCTCGAGGTCCTGGGCCGCAGCGTGCGTCACCCCGGACCCGCCGGCCTCATCCCGCCGGCCACCGTGCAGGCAGGTCGTCACCTCGCGTGGTTCGGAGGTCAGGCGGAGCACCCCGGCCAAGCCCTCGTCCTCCCCATGACCGACCTGCTGTGCGAGCACTGGACGACGGGGCAGTCCGCCCTGGAGGACGAGCTCCTCGCCGCCGTCCTGGCGTGGATCACACCCGGTCCCGACGGCGCTGCAGCCGGTGCGCTCGACGCCGAGGACGGCCCCACTGCAGGCCCCACCTCGAGCCCGCAGTGGGACAAGAAGCACCTTGATCCGGCGATCGCCGACTTCAACGCAGCGCGGGACCGAAGCACGGACCCGTCCGTCGTCGACACGGTCGGCCGCGAGGTGCGCGAGGTCGTGCGGGCAGCGTTGCAGCCCGCGTGGGAGGACACGTGGACGGCGCTCGACCTGCTGCGCGGATTGCCGACCGCGCCGCACGCCGTGACGCGGCGCTCCCGCGATGCGAGGGAGTGGGAGTGGTGGTCACGGCGGGTGTCGGGGGACGACGTCCGTCTGCGCAACACCTTGTCCGACCGTGAGGCGATCCGGCTGCTCGCGGAGCGTGAGGCCGACACCGCTCTCGTGGTGGCTCAGGAGTGCGCCGACGACCCGCTCCGCTTTGCCGCCCAGGAAGTCGACGGCACCGGTGTCCGCGGCGTCGTCGAGTACGCCGACGCGGACCGTCGGATCATCCCGCCCGGCAAGACGAGACGTGTCCTCCGTCCCCTCATCCGTCTGCGCCTGGCGCACGAGAACCACCGCTTCGAGGCGGACGACGCCCTGTGCTGGACGGAGCGGGACGGCGCTGTCTCCATGACGGTCCTCGGCCGGGACGACGCCACGATGACGCTCGAGATGACGTCGGGCGTCCAGCGGGTCGGCGGTGTCACGCCGGACCTCCCCACTGAGGTCGGCCGCGTCGTTCGCTTGACGTCGCTCGACCTGGCGAGAGGCCCGGTCAAGCCGGTGCACGACCTCCGGGAGACCTGGACGCACCGCCGCCTCGCCGACGACATGGACGTCGTCAACGACGTCAGCACCGACAACGTGAGCACCCCGACGACGTCCGCGAGCTGAGAGGTATTCATGCCCAAGTCCAGCGCGATCGCGGCGTCGGCGGCCGCGACACAGGCGATCACCAACGCACTGAGGCGCGCCGACAACCGCGTCGTCATCGCCAAGGCCCCGCCCGGCGCCGGCAAGACCACCACGATGCGACGGGTCACCCGGAGCCTCCTCGACGACGGGCTGCCCGTGGTCCCCATCGTCGTCCAGACCAACGCCCAGGCTGACGACCTGGCTACCGCGCTGGCCGCCGACGGCATCCGCACCGGGCGGTTCGTCTCCCAGGGCGGGGAGAGCGAGGCTCGTGGACGGGCCTCCGGGGTCGCGGGCCTGGTGGTCGACCGTCAGCTCGCCGGTCTGCAGGGGTGCGAGGCCATCGTCGCCCCGGCCGACAAGTGGGTGTACTGCAACAACCCTCGAGCGACTGCAGGACCGCCGCACTACGAGTTGGCCCTGATCGACGAGGCGTACCAGATGCGCGGCGACAACCTGTTCCGCGTGGCGAATCTCTTCGACCGCTCCCTCGCCGTCGGGGACCCTGGGCAGCTCGACCCCTTCACCATCGCCGACACCCGCCGGTTCGAGGGCGTCCTCCTGGGCCCGTTGGAGACAGCAGCCGGCACCCTCGAGATGTCATATCCGGACGCGCCGGTGATCGAGCTCCCGGTGTCCTGGCGCCTGCCGGCGTCGGCAGTGGACCTCGTCCGCCAGGCGTTCTACGAGCTCGACTTCACCAGCGCCACGGACGACGACGAGCGCGAGCTGCATCTTGATCGCCTCGACCTGGGCTCGCCGGCGGATGCTGCGGTGACCACAATGGCGCGGACCGGATGGGCGTACCTCGAGCTGCCCGCTGCCTTCACGACGCGGACCGACACCGGCATGGTTGCGGCCGTGGCGGACGCGACCGCCGCCTTGTTCAGGCGCAATGCGGAGACCCGATGCGAGCGGAACCAGACCGGCGTCCCACTCGAGGGAGCCCGGGTCGCCGTGGGGGCAGCACACACGGATCAGGTCGCCGCGCTGAAGCGCGAGTTCCGTCAGCGACTGGCTCACGGCGGTCCGGCGCAGCTCGAGCACGTCATCGTCGACACCGCCAACCGGCTACAGGGTCGGGAGTTCGACGTGACCGTGGTGTGGCATCCGCTGGCCGGACGACGGGATGCGACAGCGTTCCACCTGGAGGCCGGCCGGCTCTGTGTGCTGCTCAGCCGTCACCGGCACGGCTGCATCGTCGTCGGCCGTGAGGGGATGGCGGACCTGCTCGACGCTCACCCCACCGAGTCGAACGTCTTCCTCAACTTGCCGGCCGACTGTCCTGACGGCTGGGAGGCCAACCACGCGGTCCTCACGCACCTCATGCGTCACCGCATCCAGGCGTGATGGGGCCCGAACGGGGTCGTGACAGTCAGTCGACGAGTCAGCCACTTAGGGTCTCAACGGAACGACGGGGGAGCGGAATGAGAAGAGAGCGTGGTCGCGCATGACCCAAGCGCTGGAGAGCCCGATCCTCAACGGGCCGTACGACCCGCCGGCCCGGCACTACGAGATGGGGCCTCAGGGCCGGACGAACGTCGTCAAGGAGGGCCGCCGTCCCAGCGAGTCCTTCATCCCGATCCCGGCTGCGCGCAAGGGCCAGCAGACCGAGGCCGGCTTCGTCCAGGACGCGATCGACTTCGACCTCACCGGCGAGCGGCGCGAGCGCAACAGCTTCGTCAACGATCTCCGTCGCGAGGTCGAGCGCTGGCGGCACCGTGACTACGAGCGGGCTACTCCGACCAGCCGGAAGCTGCTGCAGCACTGGGCCGACCCGGCCCGTGAGAACCGCGTGCTCTTCGCGCAGCGGGAAGCCGCCGAGACAGCGATCTTCCTCGCGGAGGTCGCCGGCCGGCACGGCTACGCCGACTGGCGCCGGCAGATCGATGGGGCCAACGCCGACCACAACTCCGGGCTGCCCCGCGTGGCGCTCAAGATGGCCACCGGTACCGGCAAGACCGTCGTCATGGCCATGCTCATCGCGTGGCAGACCGCCAACAAGGTGATGAGCCCGCGCGACGCACGGTTTGCCAAGCGCTTTCTCATCGTCGCGCCCGGCATCACCATCCGCGACCGGCTCCAGGTGCTCCTGCCCGGCCACCCCGGCAACTACTACGAGGAGCGCGACCTCGTTCCCTCCGACTTGCGCGCCGCGGTCCAGCAAGCGCAGCTCGTCATAACGAATTACCACTCGTTCCTGCTGCGCGACGCCAAGGAGATCAAGGGCGTCGCCGCGAACACCAAGAAGATACTGCTCGCCGGCAAGACAGAGGACCCCTTCACCGAGACACCGGACGCCATGGTCGCTCGGGTGCTCCGCGACTTCGCCGGGCGCAATGAGCAGATCGTCGTGTTCAACGACGAGGCGCACCACTGCTACCAGGACAAGCCCATCTCCGTCGCCAAAGGTGCTCCCGCTTCGCAGACGAAGGAGGACCTCGAGACGGCGCGCGTGTGGTTCCGCGGCCTGCAGGCGGTCCAGCGCAAGGTCGGCATCAAGACGATCTACGACCTCTCGGCGACGCCCTTCTACCTCGGCGGATCGGGCTATTCCGAGGGGTACATCTTCCCGTGGGTGGTCAGCGACTTCTCCCTCATGGACGCCATCGAGTGCGGCATCGTCAAGATTCCGCGCATTCCGGTGGACGACGATGCGACCGGCGACCTGGTCACCTATCTGCGGCTGTGGGACTACATCGGCCAGCCTGGGAAGCTCCCGAAGAAGAAGCTGTCCTCCACCGAGGCGCTGCACGGCTGGATGCCGCCCGCCGAGCTCGAGGGCGCGCTCAAGAGCCTGTACGGCAACTACGAGAAGTCCTTCGAGCACTGGGAGAAGGAGCTTGCCCGGCACGGCGAGCCGCCGCCGGTGTTCATCATCGTCTGCCCCAACACCGTGGTCTCGAAGCTCGTCTACGACTTCATCGCCGGAGCTGAGAAGGACGGCGTCCTGACCGCCGGGGTGTTGCCCAGGTTCAGCAACGTGGAGGACGGGCGGCAGTTGAGCCGTCCGCGGACGATCCTCGTCGACTCCGCGCAGCTCGAGTCCGGCGAGGCGATGAAGGCGGACTTCAAGCAGGCAGCCGCTGCCGAGATCGAGGCGTTCAAGGCCGATTTCCGCCGGCGCAACCCGGGCGCGGACGCGGACTCGCTCACCGACGAGGACCTCCTCCGCGAGGTCATGAACACCGTCGGCAAGAAGGGCAAGCTCGGCGAGGGCGTCCGCTGCGTGGTCGGTGAGGTTTTCTCACCAGGAATCCGCACCAGCTTGAAGGGGACGGTCGGCGCCGCTGGTCAGGGCTGCGGCGAGTCGTTGGCGACGTCGATCACGGCTGCTCGGCGCGGGTCCCGCCACGTGGCACTTGGCACCTCCGCTGGCACATGCGCCTGACCTGCAGTGATGCCTTCCCTGGCCGTCCGCGGACGGCGAATCCTGGTGAGAAAACCTCAGTGTCGCCATGCTCACCGAGGGCTGGGACGCCAACACTGTGACCCACATCCTCGGGATCCGGGCCTTCGGCAGCCAGCTGTTGTGCGAGCAGGTCGTCGGGCGTGGACTGCGCCGCCGCTCGTATGCCCTCGGCGAGGACGGCAGGTTCGAACCCGAGTACGCGAACGTCTACGGCATCCCGTTCGCCTTCATCCCGAGCGACAAGCCCGGCCCCGACCCCCTGCCACGGCCGCCGGCAATCCTGGTGGAGTCACTGCCCGGTCGCGAGCACCTGCGGATCGAGTTCCCGAAGCTGGACGGCTACCGGGTCGAGATTCCGGACGAGCAGCTCGTGTTCGACCCGGCGACCACCGACCGCTTCCCGATCGGACCCAGCACCGTGCCCACGCGCACGACAGTCGGCGACGTCGTCGGGGGCGAGGAGCTGCTCACCGACGAGAAGGCAAGGGACCGCCGCCGTCAGGAGGTGGCCTATCAACTCGCCGCGCGGCTGCTGCGCACCCAATTCACCGTCCTCGGCGACGATCCACGTCCCTGGCTCTTCCGCAGCTGGTCCGCATCGCTCGGCAGTGGCTCGACGAGTGCGTCGACATCGCCCCCGGCTACGCCATCGGCCACCTTCTCACCTCGATGGAAGGCCAGGCGGTCGCCGCGGAAGCGATCTGCCACGCCATCTCGGTGCAGGTAGACAACCGTCGGAAGCGTCTGCGGCCGATGATGCGGCGGTTCGACCCCGTCGGTTCCACCGCGGACGTCGCCTTCCCGACCCGCAAGGCAGTCGAGGCGACGATCAAGTCTGAGGTCAGTCACGTCACCCTCGACGGCAAGGACGGCAACACCTGGGAGCAGCTGCTTGCTGCCGAGTGTGAACTGCACCGGGACGTCCATTCCTACGTGAAGAACGACCACCTCGGCTTCGTGATCCCGTACGTGCACAAGGGACGGTCGCACTCGTACGTCCCCGACTTCCTCGTCCGCCTCAAGGCGCGTGAAGACGACGTCAAGCGCACGCTCATCATCGAAGTCTCCGGCGGCCAGAAGAGCCCCGGCCCCACCAAGGCCAAGGCGGATACCGCTCGCGACCAGTGGTGCGTCGCGGTGAATAACCACGGCGGCTTCGGCCGCTGGGGCTATGTCGAGATAACCACCATGCTCGGCGTCCGAGACCGACTCTCGGAGGCCATCGACTTGCTCTACGCCGACGCCCCCATCGTCGGCAATCCCGATCTGCTCGACTATGACGAGGTCTCACGTGGCGCGTAAGCCGAACGGTCCCAAGATGCCGACGCCGGTCGAGGCGATCGAGCACCACGACACCCGGGTCAACCTGCCGACCGCGGATGCAGCTGAGGATTTTCCGACGCCGGCGCTCGAGGAGATCCGGCAGGTCGCGCTCGCTCGGGATCCGAGCCTTGACCCGCAGCTCATCTGGAAGGGCAAGTACCCGGACGGCGACCCGGCCGCGGACAAGGACCTGATGGTCGACGCCCCGCCCATCTACATCCAGGAGAAGATCGACCCGCGTGTGCTGGTCGAGAACCTCCGAAAGACGGCCGCGTTGGGGGAGCAGGAACCCGAACTGTCGCTCTTCGAGAGCTTCGACGGCCTTGACGAGCTCGACATGGTCGACTTCTACAAGCACCAGGCCAACTGGTCGAATCGCATGATCTTGGGCGACTCGCTACAGGTCATGGCCTCACTCGCCGACCGCGAGGCGCTACGCGGTCAGGTGCAAATGATCTACATCGATCCCCCCTACGGGATCAGGTTCGGGTCAAACTTCCAGTCGTCTGCCCGAGATCGAAACGTCAAGGATGGCAAAATCGAGCACGCCTCTCGTGAGGCCGAACAGATTCGAGCCTTTCGAGACACCTGGGAACTGGGGATCAACTCGTACCTTTCCTACCTGCGCGACCGTGTCGTAGTTTCACGGGAACTGCTCACCGAGTCCGGGAGCGTCTTTGTTCAGATTGGCGACGAGAACGTTCATCTGGTCCGCAGTCTCTTGGACGAGGTGTTTGGGCGAGAAAACTTCATCGCCTCGATCAACTATCTCACAACAAGTGGTCGCGCGGCGGACTTTATCGACGTGGTCAGCGACACCTTGCTCTGGTATGCTAAAGACCGCGGCGTCGCCAAGTACCGCAACCTTCTAAGGCCACGCGCAGAGAAGACACTGCGGGAGCAGTACACGCGGGTTCTTTTGGCTGATGGTGGCTTTCGAAGCGCTACTGCGGACGAGAAGTCCGGGCGAGTGGCACTCCCCCCTGGCGCTCAGTTCTTCATGCCAGGGGACATGTCATCGAGCGGCGTCACGGAAGATAGTGGTCCCTTCGAGTTTCAAGGAAGACCATTCTCCCTCGCTCCGAATACACACTGGAAGACTAACAGGGCGGGCCGTGATCGATTGGCGATAGCCGGAAGGATGATTCCGGTTGGTAATCGCCTGCGCTATGTGCGTTTGGCCCACGACTTTCCGTGAGCTCCGTACACAAATGTTTGGGACGATACGGTGATTAGCGGCTACTCGGACGCTAAAACTTATGTCGTACAGACCTCGCCCAAGGTGATCGAGCGCTGCATGCTGATGTGCACGGATCCAGGCGACCTCGTGTTGGATCCGACCTGTGGCTCGGGTACAACCTCCTACGTTGCTGAACAGTGGGGTCGTCGGTGGATCACGATTGATACGTCGCGTGTCGCCCTCGCACTAGCCCGTTAACGTCTCATGGCCGCACGATTTCCCTACTACCTCATCGCTGACTCCGCAGACGGGCGGTCAAAAGAGGAGCAGCTGGGTGGCAGGAGGCTGCCGCCGGCCGAGGTCACGAACGACATTCGCCATGGACTTGTCTATGAGCGCGTGCAGCACATCACCCTTAAGTCGATCGCGAACAACCCCGATATCCATGACGGCATGTCCCGTGCGGAAATTGAGGCAGCGATCAAGCGTCACGCTGACTTTGAGGTGCTGTACGACAAGCCCTACGAGGACAAGTCGAAGGTGCGCGTCTCGGGCCCCTTCACGGTCGAGAGTCTGTCGCCGCACCGCTCGCTGGCGTTCGCGGGCGGGCCGGAGGACGTCGAGCATCGGGAGACCATCAGCGAGCAGGCTGCCGCTGAGGACGCCTCGGCGCCGACGTTCGAGCAGTCAATGAGGTTTTCTCACCAGGATTCGCCGTCCGCGGACGGCTGGGAGAGGCATCGCTGCAGGTCAGGCCCTCGTGCCAGCGAAGTGTCGAGTGCCGCCTGCCGGGAGCCTGCGTCGAGGGCCCGCGCCCGAAGTCGCTGACGACTCGCTGAAGCCCTGACCAGCGACGCCCACTACGCCCTTCAACTGGGTGGGGATTTCTAGTGAGAAAACCTCAATACTCGACAACCTGGCCAAGGCAGGCATTCAGAACGGCCGAAGGAACGAGCGCATCCACTTCGCCGGTCTCGAGCCGTACGCCGGGGTCTACATCCAGGCGGTCGGTGAGCGGGCAAGCGATGCTGGGGATCCGGATGCGGCGCCGAGCCGGATCGGTGTGGCCATCGGCCCTCAGTACGGGACGGTGGCGCCGACCTTCATCAAGTCCGCCGCCAAGGAGGCCAACCGGGCTGGCGACATTGACTTGCTCTGCGTGCTCGGGTTCGCGTTCGATGCGCGCGCCACGGAGGTCACAGAGTCCGATGGGGTGACTGTCCAGACCTCCGACGAGGGGTTCGCGTCGGTCGAGGGAGAGCGGGACCTCGGCCGCGTCCGAGTGCTGCTCGTCCGCATGAACGTCGATCTGCTGATGGGGGAGGGCCTCGCCAAGACCGGCAGCGGCAACCTCTTCACCGTCTTCGGCGAGCCTGACATCGAGCTGCGCTCCACCGACGAGGGTCAGGTGGTCGTCGACCTCAAGGGGGTTGACGTCTTCGACCCGACCAGGGCGAGATCCGCAGCAACGACACCAGCCAGATCGCGCTGTGGATGATCGACACCAACTACAACGAGGAGTCGTTCTTCGTCCGGCACTGCTACTTCACCGGCGAGAACGACCCGTACAAGCGGCTCAAGGCAGCCCTAAAGGGGGAGATCGAGCCGGATGCTTGGGAGTCCCTCTACCGGACCACGTCCCGGCCGTTCGACAAGCCGGACACCGGCAAGATCGCGGTCAAGGTCATCAACGACTACGGCGACGAGGTCATGAAGGTGTTCGAGGTCGGCTCCGGAGTCAGCTGAACGGCTCCGGCGGGGCGGGCAAAGAGGCTGCTCGCCCCGCCGGCGGCCTACTTCGCCACGCGGCAGAGCGACTTCACGTCGCAGCGCCGGCAGGCCGCCCCGGGCTTCGGGACGAACTCGCGCCGGCGCATCCCGTCGAGCACCGTCCCGACTGTGCTCTCAGCCGTCGCAATGGCGGCGGTGTGGACCTCGACGGCGTCCCGCGTGCCCTTCTTGAGGTCGTGCACGTAAGCGCCTCGGACGTCCAGGCCCTCCCGTCGTCCCGCGTCCGCGTACACCTGCAGCTGAAGGTCGTGGCTACCGGCCTCACCGACCGACGTCTTGTAGTCGACGATCGCCAGGCCCGTGGTCACGCCGTCCTCCTGGTCGAGGATGACGTCCGCGCGGCCCGACACCACCGCGTCCCCCAGGTGGAGTTCGAAGGGGCGCTCGGTCATCCAGACGCGCTGCAGGTCCGACGCGTGATCGGTGATGTACCGGTTGACCAGCCGGCGGGCGGCGTCCTTCATCTCCTTGTGCGCGGCCTTGTTGGCGGCCGGGAGGAACAGCTCCTCGTCGAGGATCTTGTCCACCACCGCGGGGTCCGGGGCCGTCCCCGTCGCCTTCGTGTGCTCCGCGATCGTCCGCATGACGTGGTGCACCGCCTTGCCGTAGCCCAGCTCGGGAGCGAGGGTCGGCTGGAAGCCGAGCACCGTCCGTAGGCGGTATGCCAGACCGCACTCGTCGTAGGCCGCCAGTTCGCTGAACGTCACCTGGAGCAGCGGTGGCCCATCGGCGGTCGACGACGTGAGCGGCGGGACGGTCAGAGGGCAGTCGACGAGGAACCTGTCCGGCAGCTCGTCCCAGTACGGGGAGGAGGCCGTGCGGTTCTTCGTTACCCGCTCGTGGCGTGACAGGGAGACCCAATCCCGAGCGCGCGTCATGGCGACGTAGAACAGGCGACGCTCGTCGTCGTCCGACCCCTCGTAGCGGTCGGCGTCGAAGAGACTACGGTCGATCAGCCACGGCCGTGGCTTGCCGGTGTAGGCCGACGGGAAGCGTCGCTTGGTCAGCGACGGGACGAAGACCACCGGCCACTCGAGGCCCTTGGCGCTGTGCACCGTGGTCAGGTCGACCGCGTCGGTGTCGACGTCCGGCTCGCCGTCGAAGTCCTCGTAGGCGCCGGACGCGAAGTTCGCGATGTGGATGGCCAGGTTCTTGTAGTACCAGAGCCCGCGGTCCTGGCCGCCCACCTGCTCGCCCGGTGCCGCGTCGTCCGGCCTCGCCCGGCGCCGGACCGACTCGTAGTCGGCCAGGAGGGTCGTGAACCGAGCCAGCGTGCCGAGTCGCGCGATCGCCTGGGTGTCAGCGAGGTCCCAGTCCTTGCAGCGCAGGACGTCGACCAGCTCGTAGAAGTCACGGACGAGGTCGACACGCCTCGTCTGCTGCTCCACGGCCTCCTTCCACTGGCCGAGCAGTCGGCGGATTGCGCCCGCCGTTGATGCCGTGAGGCCGAAGGTCCTCGTGTATCCACGGATCAGGTCGTCTTCGGTGACGGGCTCGGACTGGTTCCCGAAGCCCGCCTTGCGGTAGTCGTGGTCGACGAGCCAGCAGTACGTCTTGCCGAGGACCTCTGCCTCCGGTCGGTCGAAGAGACCGCTCCGACCTCCCGGCTGGACCGGCACTCGGGCGTCCTCGAGCGCCTGGAGCAGCATGGGATAGCTCGCTCGGCTGCGGACGAGGATGGCGATGTCGCGGTAGGCGAGCCCTTGCCGGTTGAGCCGGACGATAACCTCGGCGATCTCGGCTGCCTCGTCCTCCTCGTACTCCTCGACCCACTTCACGACCTCCGCGCCCATCGGCGGGCGGGTGGCGGTCATGACCTTCGGCAGGCGGCCGGGGATGGAGTGAGCGAACTGGTCGGCGGTCTTGACAATCGCCGGCCGACTCCGGCGATTCGTGGTGATGGAGAACGTGGCCACGTCGGGGTACCGCTCGGCGAACGAGGTGATGTTCTTGACGTCCGAGCCACGCCATCCGTAGATGGCCTGGTCGTCGTCACCCACCACGACGAGGCTGACGCCAGGCCCGGTCAGCCGCTGGATGAGCGCCTCCTGAGCCGGGTTGACGTCCTGGTACTCGTCGACGATGAGGTGGCGCAGGTCCTTGAGGACGCTGTCACGGACCTCCGGCCGGTCCAGTTCGGCGACCGCCCGGGCGATCTGCTGGCCGTAGGTCAGCAGCCGGTACTTCTCGAGTGAGGCGTAGTACCGCTCGAGCACGCTGCGGAACGGGTCCTCGAGCTGGGCCGGGACCAGCAGCTCGTTCTCGACGACGTCGAGGTTTCCGAGGAAGGTCCGGATCGACATGAAGAGCGCGCCGTCGATGTCCTTGATCTGCAGCCGGGTCGCCTCGCGGACGAGGAAGGCGGTGAGCTGGTTCTCGTCGAGGACGTCGTAGGTCTCGTAGCGGGGGACGTACGTCTGCAGCAGTCGGAAGCAGTAGGCGTGGATGGTGCCGACGTAGAGCCCGCCGAGCTGGTCGAGTGCGTGCACGCCGAGACGTTCGGCGACGCGCGCGCTGATGCGCTCCTTCAGCGAGGCCGCTGCTCGCTCGGTGAAGGTGAACGCGACGATGCTGCTGGCCGGCTCTCCTTCGGCCAGCAGCGCAGCTACTCGCTGTGAGACCACCTCGGTCTTGCCGGAGCCGGCGCTCGCAATGATCTGGATGTGGCTGCCGCGATGCTGAACAGCGGCCAGCGAGTCACCTTCGAGTACCGGCGCAGACATGAACCCCCCTTTTCCGGACGCATCAGTGTCGGCTCCGGCGCTGCCTTCTGGTGCATCGACTCGGACACCTCGAGGTGCACGGGACTGGTGTGCCTGGCGAGGCGTCCCCGGCCGGGAACAGCTGGCCGACGCGGTCTCGCATGGCAGGGTCCACAGTCGTCAAGCGGGGGTGCGTCCTCGAGGTCGGGGCTCCCACGCCTCGCCCGGCCTGTCTGATCATCATCTGACGGCGGTGGGCGCACGTCCGTCTCGATTCTCACGCCTTCGACGAGCGGAGCTCTGGTGCAGTCGCACACCCACACCCCAGCGGCGATCTTCGGCAATCAGTGCCGATACGTGATCCCGCTGTTCCAGCGGCCCTACGTGTGGACACGGGACGATCAGTGGGCTCCGCTCTGGGACGACGTCCGCACGTTGGCCGAGCGTGTCCTCGAGGCGCCGCCTGGGTACGGCGCGGCACCCGTGCCGCCGCACTTCCTCGGGGCGATCGTCCTGGACCAGCAGCTCGTCCCGGCTGGCTTCCTGACCGTGCGGCACGTGGTCGACGGCCAGCAGCGCTTGACGACGCTGCAGCTCCTCCTCGACGCCGCTCAGGACGTCACCGAGAGGTACGGGAACATGCTGGACGCCGAGCGGCTCAAGATGCTCGTCCTGAACCAGCCGCAGGTGACCCAGCACCCCGACGAGGTCTTCAAGGTCTGGCCGACGGACCGGGACCAGGCCGCCTTCCGCGCCGCCATGGACAACAGCACGGCGATGCCGGCCGAGCTGGTCGACTCCCGGATCTCCCAGGCACGTGCGTTCTTCGTCGACCGAATTACCGAGTGGTGCGAGCCGACCGGCGACCCCGACAAGGCTGCTGCCCGGCTCTCGGCACTGGCACAGGCGCTGCACGCCCACCTCAAGCTCGTCGTCATTGACCTGGAGCCGGGCGACAACGCCCAGGTCATCTTCGAGACGCTGAACCACCGAGGGGCGCCTCTCCTGGCTGCGGACCTCGTCAAGAACCTCCTCTTTCAGCGGGCGCAGGCGGAGCAGCTGGACGTCGGCGCCATCTACAGCCAGCACTGGGCGCCCCTGGACACCGACTACTGGCGCGAACTCACCGCCCAGGGGCGCCTGTACCGGCCGCGGATCGACGTATTCCTCAACTACTGGCTGACGATGAAGCTGCTCCGGGAGGTCCCCAGCGACCGCATCTTCATCGACTTCCGGGATCACGTCGCCACCGCGCCGGTCGCGTTGCCCGGGCTGATGGCCGAGCTGGCCAGCGACGCCGCGGTCTTCTCCACCCTGGACGCACTGCCCGCCAGCTCGGTGCCAGGCCGCTTCTACTACCGCGTCATCCAGGCCCTGGACACCCGCGCGGTCATGCCAGTCCTGCTGTGGCTGCTCCGCTGGCCGGGCGACCAGCTCCCGGTCGAGCAGCGGGACAAGGCGTTGAACGCCATCGAGTCCTGGCTGGTCCGCCGCACGCTGGCCCGGCTCACCGGCAAGAACATCAACCAGACGATCCTCGAACTGCTCAAGGCCCTGGAACGGCCCGGCCCGGCCAGCGCCGGCGACCGCACCGAGCAATTCCTGGCCGAGCAGCGCTCCGACGCCCGCCTGTGGCCGGACGACGACCTCGTCCGTCGCTCGCTGGAGAGCGGGCCCGTCTACACGGCGCTGCTCCGGGCCCGGCTGCGGATGGTCCTCGAGGCGCTGGAAGACGACCTCCGTACCGACTACGGGGAGGGGCAACCGGCCCCGCGCCGCCTGACCGTCGAGCACATCCTGCCGCAGGCGTGGCGGCAGAACTGGCCGATCGCCTCGGACGACGTGAGCGCTTCGCTCGACCGCGACCGCCTCGTGCACGTACTGGGCAACCTCACCCTCGTCAGCGGCCGGCTCAACCCGGCCCTGTCGAACCGCCCCTGGACCAAGGACGACGGGGCAGGCAAGCGGGACTACCTGCTGGAGCACAGCTCTCTCAAGCTGAACGCCAAGGTCATCAAGGAGCACCCGACGGCGTGGTCGGACGACGACATCCGCGCCCGCACGGCGGCGCTCACCGAGCGGCTCCTGGCGCTCTGGCCGCGTCCCTCGACGCCGGAGCCGATCCCGGTCTCTGCGTCGGCGTTCGACCCGCAGGTCGGCGGTGCTGAGCCGGACGATGAGGACGACGTCGCCGCTCCCTCGCACACCGGCAAGTACCAGCGGCTGTGGCGGTGGCTCCGGGCTCAGGAGGGTGACCGCATCGAGCTCGCCTTCGAGCAAGTGGAGCAGATCCTCGACGTGCCGTTGCCGAGGTCCGCTCGCGTGCACCTGACCCACTGGTACGGCTACGAGGGGACCGCCCTCGGCCGTGCGATCCGCGACGCCGGATGGCGGGCATCGGGCGTGGACCTGGTGGAGCAGCGGCTGACCTTCGTCCGCGCCGACGCGGAGACGGAGGAAGCGTGAGCGCTCAGGCAGCGGAGGAGCCGTCCGTGAGCGAGCCCCGGGAGCCGGGGGCCACCGGGGACCCGCTTCAGCAGCGGCTCTCCGATCGGGTCGACGAATCCGACGGGCTGGCCTCGAGCTGGTCACAAACCGCGTCGGTGGGCCGGAGATTCACCGATGCTCAATCACGGTCGCTCCGGCGACCTAGTTCACCCTGGAGGTTCTAGCGGTGGTCCTGCCCCTCATTCCTCTCGCCCTCATCGGCCTCGGCGCAAGCACAGGAGTCGGTGGAATTGTCACCGGCGTCATGGGCGGATTGAGGTTTTCTCACCAGGAATCCGCACCAGCTTGAAGGGGACGGTCGGCGCCGCTGGTCAGGGCTGCGGCGAGTCGTTGGCGACGTCGATCACGGCTGCTCGGCGCGGGTCCCGCCACGTGGCACTTGGCACCTCCGCTGGCACATGCGCCTGACCTGCAGTGATGCCTTCCCTGGCCGTCCGCGGACGGCGAATCCTGGTGAGAAAACCTCATTGAAGATGAAGGACGCCCAATCGATCGCGGACGCCTCTCGCAAGCGCTATGACAAGTCGACGTCCCTCACGGAGGACCGCGTCGGCGAGAGCAACGAGCGCATCCACGAGTACGGCCGTCAGCAGGAGCAGGCCCGGCAGTTGGTGATCAATCGGATGGGCGCGTTCATCGAGCGTCACCGCCAGCAGGTCAAGCAGAGCGCTGCGCAGCTGCTCGACGGCATCGACGCGGAGCAGCGAGACATCGAGGCTTTCACCGGAGCGTTGACCGCAGATGTCAACTGGGTCAAGGGCGCCGGCATGGCCGCCCTGACCGGAGCGGGTGCCTACGCCGGCATCCCCGGTGCCGTAACCGCGTTGGGCGCTGCGAGCACCGGGACGGCCATCAGCTCACTCTCCGGCGCCGCGGCGCAGAGCGCCACCATGGCCTGGCTGGGCGGTGGATCGCTGGCTGCAGGCGGAGGAGGCGTTGCCCTCGGTACGGCCGCACTCGGCGTGGTCACCATCGGTCCGACGATGCTCATCGGTGGCCTCACCTTGAATGTGCAGGGTGAGAAGGCAGTGACCCAGGCCAAGGAGTACGAGGCGAAGGTCGCCGTCGCGGTGGAGGAGCAAGCGACCTTCCGGTCGTTTCTCGACGCTCTGGACTCAAGGATCTCCGAGGTGAGCGGGGTGCTCGCCGGGCTGGTGTCGCGAGCGCAAGAGGCCCTCTCCACCCTCGAGCAGCTCAACTTCGACCCGAAAGAGCACGCTGCCGAGTTCCAGCGCGCCCTTTCTCTGACGTTCGCGGTGCGAGACGTCTGCCGGGTGGCCCTGATCGGGGACGACGGGCAGATGAACTCCGACATGGTCCAGTTGATCCTGAAGTACAAGGAGATCCAGTGACGGCAGCCAAGAAGCCGGTGGAGGGCACTGTGCTGCCGCCTGCACCGAAGTCCGCGCTGCCGGGTGTGGACGCGCTGAGTGCCCTCAACAACGTCGTCGACGGAACGCTCGAGCTCCTGCGGGTGCGCGAGGAGGAGCGCACCAAGCGCGCCAACATCTACGCGTACGCGACGGTCGAGGTCACCCGTATCAAGGAAGCCGGCTCGCTGCTCAAGCAGTACTTGGAGCATGTCTTCGCGGAGCGTTCGCGGACCATCGAGGGGCTGTTCGAGCACCTCGACGACGCGATGACGCGAGGCGACGGGACGGCGGCCACGGCGGCGCTGCAGGGCATCGTCGACCTGGCCAAGTCCTCGCCGCTGGCCGACATGGGTGATCTGACCCTGGTCCGCAAGGCGCTCGACGACCCAGATCACGTCTGGGAGCTGTAGCTGCCCACGACGGCGTCGTGGGCTCGGTGCAGCGCGCGGGGCTCCTGGTACTGCTGGGCCACTTACGACCCGATCCGGTGACGTTTAGCCGTCGTAGGCGAGGACTTGTCCTCACTCACTGGCAAGCTTTCGTAGCCCACCGCGACAGGCGTGGTCGGGTGTTGCACAACTGGAGCTCCACATGTCCACTGCCGTCGTCCGCGGACGTGCCCGCGCTTCGGGTGCGCGTTCGATCGGGGCCGTTGTCTGCGGGCCGGCGGTTGCTCGATGACCCAGGTTCTCCCGCGGGTTGTCGGGGACCCGAGTGAACACCGCGACATGCCGATCGAGCAGGCCTACATCTCGCGGGCCTACCAGCTGCTTGACCGTGGGCTGGCAACGGCGGAGCACACGTACAACACGTACGACGAGCTGAACCGTTCGACCGCGTCAGCCCTCAAGCGGGCACTCGAGATCCTGAAGAACGCCCGGGGCTCCGGCCAGCTCGTCGTCGGACGCATGGACCGCGACGGCGAGACGCTCTACATCGGCGTCCGTCGCGTTCACGACGAACACAAGAACCTCGTCGTGGCGAGCTGGCACGCGCCCGCCGTCGTCCCCTACTACGAGGCGACGCCGCAGGACCCCAAGGGCCTCAAGCTGAAGCGAGTGTTCGTCGAGGAGGACCGCGTCCTCAAGTCGATGGTCGACGAAATCACCAGCCGCGCGGCAGCGGACGTCACCGATCCGGACGCCACGGCGCCGTCACCCGTGAGCGACGCACTCCTCAACGAGCTCGACCGGTCCCGTGACGGGGCCATGCGTGAGGTCGTCGCGACCATCCAGGCCGAGCAGTTCCGCATCATCCGAGCCGAGCGCGATGTCGTCCTGGTCGTCCAGGGCGGGCCGGGCACCGGCAAGACCGTCGTCGGGCTGCATCGGGCCGCCTACCTGGCGTTCAACGACGAGAAGCTCCGCCGCGAGGGGATGCTCGTCGTCGCTCCAAACCAGGCGTTCCTGAGTTACATCAGCGGCGTCCTGCCCTCGCTCGACGCGTCGGACATCCTGCAGGTCGACCTCGCCAGTCTCTACACCGGTGAGGCCGGCGTCGTGGCCGCGGAGGACGACGACGTAGCGAGGATCAAGGGCAGCGCCGCGATGGTCACCGTCCTTCGCCGAGCACTTCAGGGCCGTACCGGGTGGAGCGGGGGAGACCTCGAGTTCTCACTCGGCGGAGCCCGGACCACGCTGCGCGGGAGTCGCATCCAGGAGCTGATCGCCGACGTCGAGCGCCGCAGCCTGCCGCACAACCGTGCCCGAGAGGTCCTCCGCCAGTCTTTGTCGGCTGCCGCCTATGAGGCATACCGCTCTGCCCAGAACGCCGCCGGGCGAGCAGTCATCGCCACGGAGTCGGCCATTCGACGGCTGTCCACCTTCACCAACGCACTCGATCGTATGTGGCCGTCCTTCACACCCGAGGATCTGCTGCGGAGCCTGTACGGCACCCAGTCGTGGCTCATCGAGGCCACGGAAGGGGTACTCACGCCCGATGAGCGTGCTCGCCTCTTTCGGGAGCCGCGCGAAAGCATCTCCGACGAGCCCTGGACCGTCAGCGACCTGTTCTGCCTCGACGAGCTGGCCCATCGGCTCAACGGCGAGCTGCGGACCTACGGCCACATCGTCGTCGACGAGGCGCAGGACCTCTCGCCGATGCAGGCGCGCGCCCTCGCTCGGCGGTGCCCCTCCGGCTCGTTCACCGTGCTCGGCGACCTGGCGCAGGCCACCGGTCCGTGGGTCCGGGACAGTTGGGACGAGCTGACGGATCACCTCGCCTCCACCGAGGTGCGGGTCGAGACGCTGAGTATCGGCTACCGGGTGCCCGGGCCGGTCCTCGACCTCGCCGCCCGGCTCCTGCCGCTGATCTCCCCGGGGCTGACCGCTCCGCGCTCGGTGCGCCAGGGAGCCGGCGAGCCGACGGTGCACCTCGACGATGTCGTCCCCGACGTGGAGCGGGCGATCGAGCTCGCGGCCGAGGACGTCCGGGCGGGGCTGACCACCGCGCTCATCGTCCCGGACGACCGCTACGACGAGTGCGTCCGGCGATGCGGATCGGCCGGCCTCAGCGTGGGGGACGGGCGCGACGGAGACTTCGCGTCCGACCTCACCGTCGTCCCGGCTGCCGCGGCCAAGGGTCTCGAGTTCGACTCGGTCGTCCTCCTGCGACCCACCCAGGTGGTGGGCGCATCGGTCGATGGACGACGAGTCCTGTACGTGGCGATGACCCGGTGCACCCAACAGCTGCGTCTCGTGGAGGTCGACCAGCTTCCCGAGGGGCTCCGCCACCTCCTGCCAATCAGCGAGCCCGAGGACGAGTTCGACCTCGTCGGTTGGGACGAGGCCCTCAATCCCGAACTGGACCGCATCACCCGACTGCTGGCCGAGCTCTCCCCAGAGGACCTGGAGTTAGTCGGCTCCCTGGTCCGACGTCTGTCGTCGAAGGACGGAAACCCTCAGCGTGACTGACAAGCACTACGCCGCCGCAGACAAGCCCACCGAGCCCGAATTGTCCGAGCAGCAGGCGGCGAAGCTCAAGCGCCAGCTTGACCTGTGGCGACGGGACCTCGTAGCGCTCGACCGCCGGCAGCGGCTCCTGTACTTCAAGCACACGCGCTCCGCCTCGCTGGAGATCGCCTCGCCCGCGGTCGACCAAGTTCTCGCGCTGGTCGACGCAGGACGTTCCCCCGTCGAGCCGCGACCCGAGCAGGAGGGCGTTGGGGAGCCTGCGTCGCGCCGGTCGTCGTCCGAGCCGATCGTCGTCGCCAACAAGTCGGCGAAGGACCTTCCGGCGTCGCTGCGGCGGCTCGACCAGCACAGCCAGAACACCTACGCGGACAAGGGGTTCTGGACCCTATACCTCGGTCTGGGCATGCTGCACTGAGGTCTTCTCAACCGATTTGCGCGGAAGAGCTTTGCTGAACGCTGAATGAGCAGGTCAGTGGCTGGACGACGACGTCGCTGCACAGGGGCGTGGGGTCCGGCAGAGGATGGCGTCGACCAAGAACGACCCTCATCCGCACGGACCCCACGTGATCACTTACTCTGCCACGCTCGACGTGCCCGAGGCCACCGCCGTCCTGCTCACCGACCTGCTGATCGCCGAACGCCGCCGCCGCGGCACCGGCATAGGCGCCCGCGCCGCCTCCGCCCGCGACCAGGCCATCTTGGTGCTGCGCTGGTTCCGCCAGGACGCCGACATGCCCACCCTGGCCCGCGACACCGGCGTCTCGGTCGCCACCGGCTACCGCTACCTGCACGAGGGCATCGACGTGCTCGCCGACCAAGCCCCCGACCTGCACCGAGTGCTCGAGGCCGGAAGTGCCGCCGGCTGGAGCCACGTCGTCCTCGACGGCACGCTCATCCGCACCGACCGCTGCCGGACCACCAACCCCGAGTCCGGTCACGACCTGTGGTACTCCGGCAAGCACCGCGCTCACGGCGGCAACGTGCAGGTCGTCTGCGACCCGGACGGTTTCCCGGTGGCCGTCTCCCCCGTCGAGCCGGGCTCGATGCACGACCTCGCCGCCGCCCGGGCCACCGGGTTCCTCGGTGCGCTGCACGCCGCGGCCGCGCTGCTGGGCCTGCCCGCCCTGGCCGACAAGGGCTATGACGGCGCGGGCGTCGGCATCCATACGCCGGCCAAGGGTGCCCACCTGGCACCCAGCACCGCGACCCGCAACCGACTGCTGACCCGGCTGCGCGCCGAGGGTGAGCGCGGCATCGCACTGCTCAAGAACCGGTGGAAAGCACTGCGCCGGATTCGGCTGTGCCCGCAGCGGATCGGTGCGGTCGTCGCCGCCGCACTCATCCTGACCAACGCCGAGCGACCAAACCGTTGAGAACACCTCACTGGGTTGACCCGAAGGACGACAAGCCGGCCCAGAGCCCGTTGCTGCTCGTCCCTGTAAGACTCAAGCGAGAGGCGGCGCACGAGCCCTACGTCCTGGTGCGGACCGAGGACGAGGCCGTCGCCAACCCCGCTCTCGAGCTCAAGCTGCAGCAGGACTTCGACCTGGAGCTCCCTGAGCTCGACCCGGAGGCGTTCGACGTCGAGGCCCACCTGGCGCAGGTCGAGAGGACCATCCGCGGGCGCGCGGGATGGGAGATCCAGCGTCGGGTCGTCCTGACGACCTTCAGCTTCCACAAGGAGGCGATTTACCGGGACCTGCTCGAGCACGAGGAGCAGGTGCTGGCTCACCCGATGGTCCAACTCGTGGCCCTCGGTCCGGATTCGCCGACCGCCGGCGGCTTCGCCTTCGACCCGGTCAGCGACGAGGACCTCGACCAGGTCCACCCGCCGGAGCAGCTGTTCAGCATCCTCGACGCCGACGGGAGCCAGCGGAAGTGCGTCCTCGCCGCGCGGGACGGTCGCAGCTTTGTCATGGACGGTCCGCCCGGCACCGGCAAGAGCCAAACGATTGCCAACATCATCGTGGAGCTCATCGCCGCCGGCCGGACAGTGCTCTTCGTCAGCGAGAAGGCAGCCGCGCTGGACGTCGTCCGCAATCGGTTGAGCGCAGCGGAACTGAGCCCCTTCCTCCTCGAGCTGCACAGTCACGCGGCGACCCGCAAGCAGGTCGTCATGGAGCTCGACAAAGCGCTCACTCAGAGCGTCACGGCGAGTCGGCAGTTCGGCCCCACCGACGAGAAGACCCTGTCGACGAGCCGCACCGACCTGTCCGCCTACGCCGGAGCGGTTAACGAACGGCGACCCGGCTTGGGCCGGAGCCTCTTCGACGTCCTCGGTCGGGTGGCCGCGCTGGACGATGTTAGCGACTACGTCGGGCCGGTCGGCGACAGCTGGGCCGCGCTCGATGCTGCCTGCTTCAGCGACATCCGTTCCCACGGTGAGCGGCTGGCTCGAGCCTGGCGTCCGGTGTCGGAGGGAGCCGACTTCCTGTGGCGGGACCTGGCCGATCCCGACGTCGAGGGAGCGGCCATCGAGCGGATGGGACGCGCTGCGGTGGCGGCTCGTGATGCCGCGGCCGCGCTGCGGGATCGGGCGACCGCGGTGGACGACGACCTCGGGAAGTCGTTCGGGGCATCGCTCGGCGACGTCGTCCGTCGCCGAGACCTGCTGGCCCGCGTCGAGGGGCGGCCCGACGCCGCGCTGGTCGGGTGGCTGACCATCGACGACAACGCGTTTCGCGGTCTGCGCAATCGGGCGGGGGAGCTCGAGCAGCTGACCACCGACTACAAGACACTGGCCTCACGGCTGTCCCGGGACGCCGGCCAAAATTGGCAGTCGCTGGACGCTGATCTGGCCGATGTCGTCACCGACCTGTGCAAGGCCGACAAGCAGGGGTGGGCTCCGGCTCGACAAACGACCGCAACGCAGCTCCGTGTATTGGTGGACTGGCTCGACGGCTCACCGACGCGCCTGGCCGACATGCAGGAGGCGAGCAAGCGCCTCGCCGCGATGTTGGGCATGAGCTGGTCGGTGCCCCGTGTCACGGAGGCGCAGCGATTGGTGGGCTTGGCGCTTCTGGGGGAAGGAACCACTCCTCCCGAAGCGTTCTGGCTGCATCCATCGATCCAGGCGGCTCTCGATGAGTCGGCCAACGTCCTGGCGCAACTGGTCGTCGCCGTGCAGGAGCGCGAGCAGGCGCTCGCGGAGACCTTCACCCGGGATGCCCTCCAACTCGACCTGGCGGCGCTGGATGTCCGGTTCCGCGAGACGCACAAGGGATGGCGCAAGTGGTCGAGTCAGGCCCGGGCCGACCGCAAGGGGCTGAGGGCCGTCACCACGGCCGGCAAGGTCGACGACACCGTGCTGGCACGTCTCGGCGAGGCCGTCGCCTGGCAGCGGGCCGAGTCGGCCTTGAGCGCGGGGGAGCAGGACCACGCTCCCCGGCTCGGCAGCTACTACCGCCGTACGCAGACCGACTTCGGTCGGGTGGCCCAGGCCATCGAGACGGCGCATCAGGCTGTTCGTCTCGCGGGGGAGGATCTCAACGCCCAGGCGCTGGCTCAGCAGCTGGCGCTCGGTGGCCAGCAGGACCCGGCCCTCAACACGATCGGACATCGGCTCGACGGCGACCTGCGCCGTTGGCTCGAGCAGTCGGCCGTCCACCTCGGTGAGTTCGCGATTCAGCTGCAGGGACGGACTTTCCTCGAGGCGGCCGAGTGGTGCCTGGCGCTGGCCGAGCGGCTGCGTCCGGGGCTGGCCGCGGTGGAGCACGTGGCCGAGGTCGTAGGACGGGATGTCACGGTCCACGAGGCGAAGGCACTCCTCCGCAAGGCCGGTCGCGTCGCCGAGTGCAACGCCCGGATCTTCGAGGCATTCGAAGAGGACGTCGCCCTTCTCGGGCCTGCGTACGAGGCCGTGGAGACCGACTGGAAGATCGTCTCGCAGGCTCTCGACTGGACCGATGCAGCCCGTGGCCTGCTGGGCGGTGCGGTGCCGCCGGTGGTCGCCGAGCGCGTGCTGGCACCAACGCTCACGGCGGCGGATCTGTCGCAACGCCTTGACGAGTGGTCGTCGGCCCGATCCGTGTTGCTGTCCTACTTCCTCCCGGCCCGGGCCGAGGAGCTGGGAGATGAGTTCGCCGATGACCTCGGAATTGCCCTCGACCTGACCGATGAGCTCGCGGAGACCGCGGCCCGGGACATCGAGGAGTGGGGTGAGTACGTCCGCGTCCGTGCCTGGCTCGCGGATCAGGGCTTCAGCGACATGCTCGAGCAGCTCGAGGCACGGCTGACACCGGCGGAGGACGTCCCGCGAGCGATCGAGCGAGCGGCACTGCTGGCCTGGACCGACGCCACGGTGAAGAGCGATCCGGCGCTCAGGCGATACCGCGCCAGTGACCGGGACGCCTTGGTCGCCACCTTCCAGGACCTCGACCGCCGGCTGGTCGCCGACGCCCACGGTGCTGTCGTCAACGCCTGCTCGGCGCGTCGACCACGGAACGCGAACAGCAAAGCGGCGCAGATCATCCGCCGGGAGGCGCAGAAGAAGTCGCGGCACAAGCCGGTGCGGTGGGTACTGGGCGAGGCTGCGGCCGTTGTCCAGGAGCTCAAGCCCTGCTTCATGATGAGCCCGCTGTCGGTCTCCCAGCTCCTCCCTGGGGGCATGCGCTTCGACGTCGTCATCTTCGACGAGGCTTCGCAGGTGCTGCCCTCTGATGCGGTCAATTGCATCTACCGCGGCACCCAACTCATCGTCGCCGGTGACCAGAAGCAGCTGCCGCCGACGAACTTCTTCGCCTCCTCCATGGACGACGACCTGGTTGCCGACGAGGAAGAGGAAGCGCCAGACAACTTCGAGTCCGTGCTGGACGTCTGCAAGGCAGCCGGCGCTCTGCCGTCCTTGCCCTTGCTGTGGCACTACCGCAGCAGGCACGAGGCGCTGATCACGTACTCCAATTACAAGTTCTACGAGGGCGAGCTGCACACGTTCCCAGGGGCGACGTTCGAGGCGCCGGATCTGGGTGTCGAGGCTTTCTTCGTGAACGGTGTCTACCGACGCGGAGGCGGACGCGACAACATCATCGAGGCGGAGAAGGTCGTCGACCGACTGCTGCACCACCGGACCGTGCACCCAGACTTGTCGATCGGCGTCGTGACCTTCAGCGCCGCGCAGGAGGACGCCATCCAGGCCGCCATCGAACAGCGGGCGGTGAACGAGCCCCTCTTGAACGGACTGCTGAACGAGCACGACCGACTGGACGGCTTCTTCGTCAAGAGCCTGGAGAACGTCCAAGGGGACGAGCGGGACGTCATCCTGTTCAGCATCGGCTACGGCCCGGACGAGACAGGCAAGTTCACGATGAACTTCGGCCCGCTCAACCGGGAGGGCGGGTGGCGCCGGCTCAATGTCGCCATCACCCGTGCCCGGCGTCGGGTTGAGGTGGTTTCCTCGTTCCGCGCGAGCCAGATCTCGGGAACGACGTCCAAGGGCGTTCTTCACCTGCAGGGATACCTGGACTTTGCTGAGCGTGGCACGCCAGCGCTGGCACTGGAGGTCGGCACGGAGAACCGGGATGCGGAGAGTCCGTTCGAAGAAGACGTCATCCAGGTCATCCGAGAGCTCGGCTACACGCCGGTCCCGCAGGTCGGTGTGGCCGGTTATCGCATCGACATAGGCATCCGTCATCCGGATCGGCCAGGGGAGTACGTCCTGGCTGTCGAGTGTGATGGCGCGGCGTACCACTCGGCGAAGGCAGCCCGGGATCGTGACCGCCTACGCCAGCAGGTCCTCGAAGGGCTTGGCTGGACGGTGCACCGGATCTGGGGGCTGAGCTGGGTCCGCGACCGCCGTGGGCAGATCGAGCGGCTAAGGCTCGCGATCGAAGCGGCCGTCAAGGGCGTGAAGATTGAGTCACCGGCGGTTGTCGCGCCTCGGAAGGCCAACATCGTGGTCGAGGACGTCGACCTCGACGCGCCACCGGAGTGGGCGGTTCCGTACGAGCGAGGCGTCGCCACTCCGGATCGGTGCCCCTACGCGCCACAGTCGACCGAAGCTCGTCCCTACCTGCGGCGGTACTTCGAACGCCTGCTGCGTGCGGAGGCGCCGGTGCACGAGGAGCGACTGCTCGCCGCGTTCCGTGAGGACTGGGGCGTGGGCCGGGTCGGCCACGTCATCAAGGACAACATCCGCGCTTCTCTGGCCCGCGCCACGGTCGGCGGCCTGGCCGTCAGTCGGGACGAGGCGGGGTTCTACCGCGTCGAGGAGTCCCAGTTCGCCAAGGTCCGTGTCCCGGTGGACGCGGACACCCTCCGTTCGGTCAGCCAAGTGCCTCCCGAGGAGATCGACCTCGCGGTGCTCGGCATCATTGGCGATGCCCGTTTCATCGAGGACGAGATCGTGGCTCAGACCGTTGCCCGACTCTTCGGCTGGCGTCGTCAGGGGCTGGACATCCAAGCCGCCGTCTACGGATCGATCTCGCGGTTGCTCAGCCAAGGCCGTCTGGCGCGGACGGACGACGGCTTGCTGCGACTCGCCTGACTGACACCTATTTGGGCCGGCGGCACTTGCCGCCGGCCCAAATGGTCAAGACGAGCTGCGATTGTTAGGCGGCGTCAACCAGTGACTGCAGAAGCGCGTGGGTCTCGGCATCGGTCGAGTACAGCAGGGTGCCCCGCATGCCTCGGCTGAGCAGGACCTTGTAGACGTTGCGGACCAGGGCGTCAAAGTCCTGGTCGCTGACCCGCTTTGCGTTTCGGAAGTCGGGGTCGCGGTTGGCAGACCGGACTGTGACCCACCGGTCGGTGCGCCACACGAGGTCCGGGCCGATGAGCACGCCGTTCCAGTCGTATTCAAAGCCCTGGGCCGTGTAGACGCAGCCGACCTGGCCGAAGCCCGCGGGCTCGCTGGCCCACAGCGCGGAGGGGGGAGCCTCACCGACCGACCGGTCGCCCTTGAGGTTCCACGGCCGCGCCCAGTCGCCAATCCGCACATCCGGCACCAGGGTCCCGTCCTTGCGTGGGTCGCTCCACGGCCAGCAGTAGCCGGCCGCCATGCGTGCGCCGTAGTGCTCATCCAGCTTGGCGGCCAGTGTGGCCTCCATCGCTGACGGCGACTCGACGACCCGCACCTCGAAGTTGGGGTCGCCGTCCCACGGCACCGGGCCGCCCGGCTTGAGTCCGAGCAGCCGCTCGACCCAGTCGATGTACGCCTCGGAGCCGCCGCAGCGGTACTGGGCGCTCAGGTCGACGTGGTGGACCTCCAGTCCGCGCTCACGCGCCGCCTTTTCGATGTCCTCGACCGTGCCCAGCTCGCCAGGCCGCACGACCTGGTTCTGGTCGAGGAGGAACACCGGCACGCGGGCCGCGTCGATGAGTTCGTCGACCTGCGCCTTGCCGGTGCGGTGCTCAGCCTTCGTCCACCGGTTCGCCGAGGTCTCGCGGAGCCGGTGTGCCTCGTCGGCGATGAGGACGTCAAAGCCGTTCTTGTCGGCGTCCATGAAGCTGTTGAAGTACTTGAACAGCGACTGGACCTGCCGCGAGCCGCTACCCGCCACCTTGCGCAGCGTCTGGGTGAAGGAGCGGGACCCCGTCGCGTGGATCGCCGACCGGCCGCGCCGGTTGAGCTCTCCGAGCAGCGTTAGCGCGATGACGCTCTTCCCGCTCCCCGGTCCACCGGAGACGATGACGACGCTCTTGTGGTCGCCGGCGCGGACCTTCTCGACCTCGTGCATCACCATGTCGAAGGCCACCCGCTGCTCGTCGAGCAGCACGAACTGTTCCCGCCGGCGGACTTCCTCCGCGGCAACCGCCATCAGTTGCTTGCTCGGGGCGACGGCGGAGTGCAGCAGCCGGTCGGCGTAGACGCTGCCGTCGGTCGGAGCGAGCCGGCTGCGCAGGAACTCGAGCCACTCGCCCCGGTTCTGCCCAGTGAACAGCCGTCCCAGCTCGTCCTGTGGGTAATTGAGAAGCCCGCCGACCGTGGTGAACGTCGCGTTGTGCAAATAGGCAGCGCCGGCCAGGACGTCGGTCGTTCCGTGCAGGACGGTGATGAAGTCGAGCAGGTACTCACCGAGGTTTTCTCACCAGGATTCGCCGTCCGCGGACGGCCAGGGAAGGCATCACTGCAGGTCAGGCGCATGTGCCAGCGGAGGTGCCAAGTGCCACGTGGCGGGACCCGCGCCGAGCAGCCGTGATCGACGTCGCCAACGACTCGCCGCAGCCCTGACCAGCGGCGCCGACCGTCCCCTTCAAGCTGGTGCGGATTCCTGGTGAGAAAACCTCACCGTACGACCGCACCTGCGCGACCGGGTGCAGGATCGGCCGCGGTCCGTACGACGGCTGGACGACGAGTTCGGCGTCATCCTCGAATTCTTGGGCCTCAGTCCACTGCTTGAGCTCGACGATGACGTAGGACGGACCATCCCGGCGCGCATGCCGGCCGGCCAGGACGACGTCGATGCGCTTGCTGCTCAGTGGCAGCTGGTACTCGAGCAGGACCTCGACCTGATGGAGGCCGGCCTGCAGGAGGTCGTCGCCGAGAACGCGCAGGCTGGCGTCCCAGGACCGGATTTCTGCGGCCGAGGCCCGGCGCTTCATCTGGAAGGACATCTGCTTGGCGAGGACGGCTCCCACCCGACCCTCACGGGCCAGGTCGGCGAGGCCTCGGGCGGAGGTGCGCAACAGGGGCAAGGACAGTCTCCGGGCAGCACGAATCGACTCGTGCGGGTGGAGGCGTGTCCGGGGTTCGGAAGCCTGTCGGGCCGCGCCTCCCGACAGTAGATGGCGGTGCCGGCCGAGCTTGTACCGATACTCGACCCGTGTCGGACATCGCGGACCTCACTCGTCGCATGCGCCACTTCACCGAGGCTCGTGCCTGGGCTCAGTTCCACGACCCCAAGTCGCTGACGCTCGCGTTGGTCGGCGAGGTGGGCGAGCTGGCCGAGCTCTTGCAGTGGGTCCGGCACGAGGACCAGGCCACGGTGGTCCGGGAGCAACCGCTGCACGACCGGCTGGCGGAGGAGATGTCCGACGTCCTGCTGTACCTGCTGCGCTTGGCGGATGTCGTCGGCGTCGACCTCGCCCACGCAGCGGCGGACAAGCTTCAGGCCAATAAAGATCGCTTCCCGCCGGACGACCATGCAGGAGTGGCGCCGGCCAAAGTCTGAGCATCCGGCTCGGAGTGTCACTACGTTCAGTACTCGACCGGTTCGCATAGTGGAGCGGCTGACGCATGCGGCGTCGGCGTAGCGAGCACGGCCCAACGGGCTTCCGTCAGGACATGCCCTCACCCGTTGCGAACACCGGACGGCGCGGATGAGTGACGCATTGGGTGGGCTCGATCTCCTTCGAGCAGCGGGACAACTGGCAGATCTGCAAGCGCAGGTCGCTGTTCGGGTCAAACACGCGGACGGCGCTCGGCGTCCGAACCGGCGACGAGCTCTTCATCTATGGCTCTCAGCAGGGCTGGCTCGCTCGATGTCGGGTCACTGCTGACGCATACCGGCCACGCGGCGTCGAGGACGTCCCGTGGCCAGATCCCGAGCGCTACGTCGCCCTCATGCCGATCGAGGTCCTCGACGAGCCCGCGCGACCGGTCGCCATGTCGGGGCCGGAGATCGAACAAGCCATCGGTGCGGGCACGATCCAGCTGCCGCGCTTTCCGCGGGTCGACGCTCAGCGGGCGGGAAACCTGACGGTTCTCCTCTCCCAGGACTACCGCGCTCATCGGAGCGGTGCGCCAGCCGATACGCCGACCTCGGCTCTCGTCCATCCGCTGTTGCAGGCACTCGACGAGCTAAAGGTCGATCGTCAGCTCGGTCGGCCGGCGCCCTATCAGCAACTCGTCCTGCTCTGGGCCATCGCTCAGGCGGTGCAGGGGGAAGAGCGGCTTCGGCCCTTCTCCGTCGTCCGGGACGAGCTGCGCGCCCTGCTGGCGCCGTTCGCGGTCGGGGAGTCCGCCCCGGATCCCGAGCTCCCCTGGTTCGCGCTGCGGAAGTCGCCCTGGTGGCAGCTGTCCCCTGAGCCGGACGGACCGGTCAGCCGCGGTGGAAGGGACTTCGTCCGCTGTGAGGATCCCGTGGCGGGGCTGGTCCGTGAGCTCCACCGCCTCGTGCGCGAGGACGCAGCCTTCCGCCAGGCAGCCATCGACAAGCTCAGTACGCCACTCACGGGGCACCCTTCGCTGCACAGCGCCCTCACGTCCCTCTTCACCGCGCCGGCTGCCGATGAGCGGGTTGAGGACGACGAGGCTGTCGCGGTCTTGCGGGGGCTTGTCGGTCGTCGTTTGACGACCGTCACCGGTCACGTGAACCAGGTCCTCCGTGTGGAACCGCCGGTCGTTACCGTCGCGACGGAGCGGTCACTACGAGGCCAGCCAGTGCCGGTCTGGGACGTGCAGCGGGCGCTGGACCTCCTGCGTCGAGACGGTGCGGTGACCATCGACGTCCCTACCCTCGGACATCGCAGCTCGTTCATCGGTGCGGTGCTCGCGACCTGTGAGGACGTGAGGATCAGCGGATCGCCTCCGGTGGCGGCCGTACACCTTGACCAGGGTCGGCCTCCTGCGGAGGAGCAGGACGACCACCTGGTCGAAGGCCCAGCGGCCATCGGTGCGCAGGGGTATGAGGTCGGTCGGATCTACGACCGCGGCAGCATCCATGACGCGGCCAAGTCGGCAGGGCTGCCAAGCGGAAACCGTCAGACCGGCATCAGCATGGTGGGCAGGGACCTCTGCATCTTCTGGAACCCGCACAAGGGGCTCTACGCGAACCGCTGGCTCGCCGAGCCGCGCGAGTTCACCTACTCCGGCGAGGGCAGCGTCGGTGACCAGCGAGAGGAGGGCGGCAACCTCTGGCTCCTCGAGCGCGAGGGTTCAGGACAGCCGGTCCGACTCTTCGTCAAGACGCGGTCACAGGGATCGGCGTGGATGTACATGGGCGCCTATCTCGTGGCGGAGCACTCGTGGGGATCGAGCCAGGGCGTTGACGGCAAGTGGCGTCGTGACCTCCGCTTTCGGTTCGAGCTGCCATCGGCTCAGGTCTCACACAGGCCGCCTCGCATCCCCACACCGCCATCGATTGCACCGCCGGCGCCTCCGCGAGAAAGGAACTCTGGGACGCCATCCAGCGCGGCACCTCGGCGACCGGAGAGCGGCGGCGAGGCACCAAGACGCACCTCAACAAGCGACTGTCCGACCCGCTCAAGACGGAGTACGTCGTTCAGTGAGCCATCGACTTCGGTGGCACGTGCGAGCTGTGTGACCACAAGCCCGGCTGGCTTGGGGACGACGGTCGGCCGCATTTCCAAGCACACCACCTCGACCCGGACATCGACCTGGTCGACTGCATCGCAGCGCTCTGCGGCACGTGTCACGACCGGATGCACCATTCGACGGACCGCCATGAGGTCGTCACAGCGCTCCTCGACAAGGTGCAAGGACGGCAGCGGGACCGGGGACGACCGACAGTGAGTCGTGAGCGGATCCGCGAGGCCCAACCGCTAACAACCCCGGCGGGTTGAGCTCCCGCGACCCGCAACCAGCGTTCGAGTTGAGCTCCTCCGCCAACGGCGTGTCGGCAATCCCCCCGGCCATGAGCGGCTCGATCGAGTGACGGGCCGTGCGCAGCGGCTTCAGATAGTGGGCGTTCCGCCGATGCCTCGAGAAAGCGAGACACTCGGAGAGGAGAAGCGTGTGGCCACTGGAACACAGCTGAGCGATGGCTCGGGATTTCTCGAGCGCCTACGGAGCGTCGCGGCAGCGGCTAGCGAGCGGGCGGCGGACACGGATCTCGGCAAGAAGCTCGCCCCGGTCGTGGAGCAGGGCCGCAAGGCCACGTCGACTGGCCTGAAGGCAGCTGGTCATATGGGCGAGCAAACGCTTGAGATCGCGACACAGAAGCGGCTCTGGGACGAGCAACGCGCCCTCGTCGACCAGGTGCTCGAGGTGCTCACGCTGCAGCAAGCGCTCATCGAGGACCTCCGTTCGCGGCTCGCAGTCCTCGAGGGTGACGATGAACGCGCCAGCTGATCGACTGCACGTCCTGCGTGAGCGACTCCACGAGCTCGGTGCGACTGCCGTTCCGTGGGAAGACGTAAGCCACCGGGTACAGCAGCTTCGCCACATGCCCCCGGAGGCTTGGGCAACGGCGGGACTGGCGGTCGACGGTTACATCGCCGCTGCAGAGGATGCGTGGCCGGTTGAGATCACCGACGCGTTGCAGCGACTGGGGTGGGCCGACCGATGGGACCCTCGTGCGCTTCGCTTCCTCGTGACGCCCATCGACGGGGCTGCGGCCGCAGGCTTCCGGAACAGCGTCAAGGGCACCGTGTTCGAACAGATGGTGGAGGACCGAGCGGAGGAGGGTCTACTCGACCTGCCAGAGGGCGCTGACGGTCTCGAACTCGCCAAGAGCCTCAACCAGCCTGGCTGGGACGCTGAGCTCCTCCGAGACGACGAGGTCGTCGGCGTTGTGCAGATGAAGGCCACGGGGTCCCTCGACTACTTGATGGAGCACGTCGAGCGCTATCCGGACGTCGAGCACGTGATCGCAACCAGTGAGGTCGCTGCAGCTGCACAAGCCAAGGGCATGGACGTCATCGATGGAGGCGTCAGGAATGACGACTTGACGGCGATGCTCACAGAGGCGGGGGAGTCGTTGGACGCGGGGAGCCTCGTCCATGAGTGGATCCCCGTCACCGGCCTGAGCCTCGTTGTGCTGCGCGCTGTGAGGGCCCACGGTGACGGCGCCTCGTTCGACCAACTGAAAGACATCCTCGCGGAGGAGGGCATCACCCTCGTCGCTGCCCACGCCGCGGGCTTGGTCATCGAGACCACGACTGGGCTGGTCGGGCTCCGATTGGTCACCAGCCTCGGCGTCCGTCTGGGACGGCGTCGCTACCTCGTGCAGCAGAAGGCCCGAGAAGAGCTGCAACGCCAGCGGTCGCTCACTGCAGTTCTTGCGGAGCGAGCACGAGCTTGCGGTGCCGCGTCCTGACCTTTGCGGATGGCCGAGGCCAAGTGCACATAGGCGTCCGCCGACCCGGTGAACCAGTGGCGCGTCGCTCAAGAAGGCCGCTCGCGCTCCCGACCTCGGTCTGGTGACGTTGTCGAGCACCCGAGCGTCTGGAGCGGCGCCGGCCGAACTCTTCGGTGGCGTGCTGGACGGCGTCCTGCACCAGATCGTGGCCGAGCCGTGGCTCCGCGCGCTGCTCGTTCTGCTCCTCGCGCACGCCGTCGTCCGGAGGATCCCAGGCCTTCTCCACGGACGGCGCCGTCGCGACCCACAGCGGTGCTTCCTCCGGGCGGACAAGCGCTTCGTCCTGCAGCGCGCCGGGCACCGCTGCGAGCACCACTCGGTGTTCGGCCGGCGATGCACGGCGACCGATGACCTCCAGGCCGACCACGTGCACCCGCACAGCCGGGGCGGCGCCACCAGCGTGGACAACGGCCAGGCACTGTGCCCGCGGCACAACACGCGGAAAGCCGCGCGGGTCCCGTGGAGCTGGGAGCTGCGGCGGCTCGCGCAGCACCGCGAGGCCTACTTCCCGCCCGGCAGCTCCACGGTCGTCGTCCGGCACTGAGGTTCAGAGCCAGGTCTCGGTGTCGTCGAGTTGGTTACGGATGAGGCCGACGTAGAGGTCCGGCGCAACCACCAGCACGTACAGGCCGGCCCCACTCGTCCAATCCACGCAGCCGCGGGGTGATCGTCGGGTCCCACGACCGCACGAAGCCGTTGAACGTGCCTCGCTGCCACCCGTCGGACAGCTCGTACTCGGCTGCGTTGAGCACGCCGTCGACGTCGAGCAGCAGGATCGGACGGTCCCCGGTCGAACCCATGCTTGGTCCTTCGGGCGCGGCGGACGGTTCATACCCACCTGAAGCCGTGACGTTGCTCCCAAGACCTTGAGCCCCTGGCCGCGTTCCTGACCCGAAGGGGTGAGGAGCCCCTGCCTTCCGTCGGCCGCTCCCGGTACGAACCTCCAGGGCTCCGGAACGACGGAGTCCGTTAAGTCGGACGAGCGGGGACCACCCGCGGCTGGGGGAGACGTGTTCCGGGAACCGCTGTACCGCGATCCGCTCGTCGTCGGCTGGGCGGTGGTCATGCTGCTCGCCGGCTTCGTCGCGCTGAACGGCAACACCGAGTGGAGCGGCCACCTCGAGGCCGACCGCGTCGCCGGCTTCCTCAAGGACCTCGCCGAGGCCTTCCTCTGGTCCTTCTTCCTCCTTCTGCTCCTCGCCTGGCTGCGCGCCAAGGCGTGGCGGTGGACCGGCAGCAGCGGTCCGGTGCGCGGCCCCGTCGGTGGAGGGGGAGCGCGGCGTCCGGACTCCTCCCTGCCGTGGACCGACCGCTGGATCCGCGACTGGCGCGAGGACGACGAGCAGCGGCGAGCCCACGGTCCGACGAGCGAGCCGCGGTTCGTCGCCTGCCGGCACGGCGTCCCCGCGGACGGCGGCGCGTCCGGCCCTCAGGTGCCCGTCCTGCGAGCCCTCTCGGTGAGCCACACGATCGTCCGGCCTGGTTCGAGCGTCCTGGTCACCTGGTGCTTCGAGCACGCGCTCGACGTCCTCGTCGACGGCCGCGGCGGCCACCCGCCGTGCGGCGAGGCGATGGTCCGCGTCGACTCCAGCCGGCGCATCGACGTCGTCGGCCGCAACAGGTTCACGACGACGCCCGCGGCCACGCCGACGGTCGCCGCCGTCGCCGTGCCGCAGCTCGACCTCCCGAGCCTGAGCGCGCCGCCACCGGTGTCCCTGCACGCCGACGTCGCGGCCACGGTCGGCGCCCCGTCGCCGGTCACCCAGCGACTCGACGCCTTCTGGGCCACCCAGGAGACCCTCCGCCCGCAGATCCAGGCGCCGCCCCGCTTCGTCGGCGTGCCCGCCTCCCTCGTCGACAGCCTGCGCCGCAGCGCCGGCCGGAAGGACCCGAAGTGAGCAGCAGGACGTGGGCGGTCCGCCGTCGGTTCAGCCGCGCCGCGATCGCCGAGCAGCTGCTCACGGTCGCCGGCGCCAACCGCGAAGTGCTGCGCGAGGCGCCGAAGGAACGCGGCAAGCAGGTCGCGATGGGCGCCGTCCTGGTCTCCACCGCGGGGCTGGCGGTGGTGTCGGCGAGCTACGCCCTCCACCTGGCGCTGCACCTGTGGTGGCCGGTCGCCATCGTCGGCGGCGTGGTGTGGGGCCTGGTCATCCTCAACCTCGACCGCTGGCTCGTCGTCTCTTCGCCGCGGCTCAAGAGCAAGGCCGGCACCCTGGCGATGGCGACGCCACGCGTGCTGCTCGCCGTCCTCATCGGCGCCGTCGTCTCGACGCCGCTGACGCTCGCCGTCTTCAGCGCCGAGATCGGCACCGAGGTGAAGGTCATGGCGGCCGAGGAGGAGGACGCCTTCACCCGGCAGCTCGCCGAGGACAGCCGCTACGCCCAGCTGCCGGAGCTGCGGGAGCAGATCGCCGCGCTGCAGGCCGACATCGCCGACGGCGTCACGCCGGCGGACGTGGACGCGGACCCCGCCGTGGTGGCCCTGCAGAAGCAGCTGGCGGACACCCGCGCCCGGTTCGAGGAAGCCGAGCAGGCATACCAGGCGGAACGAGACGGCACGGGTGGCAGTGGTGTGCGGGGAGACGGGCCCGAGACCGAATCCAAGAAGCAGGTGCGCGACCGCCTCGAACGAGAGGTCAACGAGCTCACGCGGCAGCTCGAGGACCTCAAGGTGGAGGTGCGCGAGCAGCTGGAGGCGGAGGAGGTCCAGAAGACCGCCGACCAGCGGACGGAGCTGGACCGGCTGCGGACGCTGGTCGCCGACACGCAGGAGCAGCGCGACGCCGAGATCACCGCGCACGACGAGGCGGTCGGCAACAGCGACGGCATCCTCGCCCGGCTGACGGCACTCGGACGGCTGGGGGAGGACAACCCGACGCTGGCGACGGCGCACTGGCTGCTGTTCCTCTTATGACCGCGCTCGAGTGCCTGCCGATCCTCTTCAAGACGATGCTCGCGCTGGCCCCGCCGTCCCTGTACGAGAGGCTGCTCGCGCTGGATGAGGAGAAGGTCGAGGAGCGGGTCCGGCTGCGGATGCAGACCGAGTACGAGGAGGCCGAGGTGCTGGCCAAGTCGGCGTTGGCCGCGGCCGAGGCCCGGGCGGCGCGCACGTTGGAGGCGGAATCACGAGCGACGGGGATGGTGCTCGACGCGCAGCTCGACGTGACCCGGCACGGCGTCGAGCGCTGGCGCGACGAGCAACTGGAAGACACGCGCCGGGTCAACGGGCACGGGACGGACCTCGTCAAGCGCGGCTGAGGCGACCGCGTGCCGGTCCGCCGGATGCCGGACCCGGCGGGCGAAGGTGTCGGGACACCGACCGACTCCTGGAGGAGCACCGTGCGCATCGGCACCTGGAACCTCGATCGCTGCCCTAGTTCGACGTCGGAGAAGGGGCACGAGGTCGCTGCCCGGCTCGACGAGCTGAAGGCCGACCTGTGGCTGCTCACGGAGGTGAACCGGGACTGGGACCCGCGTGGCGGGTCCTTCGTGGTGTCGCGTCCGCGGAGCTTCGACCCCGACGCACCCAAGCGCTGGGCCGGCATCGAGACGTCGCTGCCGCTGACCGCGATCCCGTCCCAGGGCGAGCACCCGGGCAACGAGGGTCTCGTACTCGGTCGCGTGGAAGTCGACGGCAGGAGCGTCCTGGTCGCCTGCTCGGTTCTGCCGTGGAGGGGTGCGGCGAGGTACTGGTCGGACCTCCCGGACGGCCAGTTCGCGCAGTTCAACTCCGTGCTGCAGCACCACGTCGAGCGCATCCGGAATGAGCGCCGTGAGAGCGAACCGCTCATCTGGGGCGGGGACTTCAACCAGGAGCTCCAGCGCCCGGTCTCCGGGGGCACGGTGGAGGGGATGCTCACGCTGCAGTCGGCGTTCGAGTCGCTCGGGCTGGTCGCGCTCACCGTGGACGCCGAACACCGCAAGGGACACATGCGCTCGATCGACCACCTCGCCGTCAGCCGGCACTTCACGGCCGGCCCCGCCGAGACGCACCGCCTCTCCTGGTCCGATGGCAGGGATCTCAGCGACCACGCCGCCTACACGGCCGACATCGAGCTGACCGGCCTGGACACCGGGTCGGGCCCGACCGCGGTCGCCACACGGGACGAGTTGTCCCGTTCGGCGTCGTGGACCGGCGTCCCCGGTTTCCTCCGGAAGGGCGAGCAGCGACCCCCGGTGGACGTCGTCGAGCTCGACGAGCAGTCGAACATGGCCAAGGCGGGACAGGAGCTCGTCGAGCGGCTGCTGCGTACCGGCATCAACGGTTTCGGGCCGTTCAAGCCCGCGGCCGAGTCCGCCCGTGAGGCGCTCGAGGGTCGTACGGCGGACCAGGCCGTGAAGGCGCTCGTCCGCAATCACTGCGCGATGGCCGGCGCCCAGGGGTTCGTGACCAACATCGGTGGCCTCGTCACGTTGCCCGTCACCCTGCCGGCGAACGTGGGCGCCTCCTACCTCGTCCAGACCCACCTGGCGGCGGCGATCGCCGCCGTCCACGGGCACGACCTGGGCAGCGAGCGAATGCGGTCGGCCGTTCTCCTGTGCCTGCTCGGCAACGCGGGGACCGAGGTCGTCAAGCGGGCCGGCGTGACGGTCGGCACGAAGCTGAGCACGACGCTGATCCAGCGGATCCCGATCACGTTCCTCCGGGAGATCAACAAGCGTGCCGGGTTCATGCTCGTCGCGAAGTTCGGGACGAAGCGGGCGGCGCTGACCCTCGCGAAGGGTGTCCCCGTGGTCGGCGGCGTGATCGGGGGAGGGTTCGACGTGGTCGCCACCCGAGCGGCGGGCGCCTATGCCGACCGGACCTTCCGGCCGGGGGTGCCGGACGACGTGCCTGCGTCGTAGACGAGGTCATGGCCTCGTCGTCCGGCGGATCGGTCGCCTGCGTCGAGGCCGTGGGAGGCGATGGTCGCGGCGGCGAGAGCCGCCATTCGATCGGCTCGGCCGGCGGACGGTCGGCGTCCGTCGTTCGGGCGGTCGCCCCCGAGCGCCCATCCGGTCCGAATCGTGCACCTTCCAGCCGCGGGCCGCCTCACCGGCGAGCCTGTAGCTGGGCCTGCACAGATGTACCTTGTGTACATGTCAGGGCAGAGCGAGCGCAGTGTGTCTGATGCGCGGAAGGACCTTGCTGCCGTCGTCGACCAGGCCCGCTCGACGCATCAGCCGGTCTACCTGAGCCGTCGCGGCCGGCGGGTGGCGGCGGTCATCGCCGCGGATGACCTCGACCGTCTGCAGGTGCTCGCCGAGGACATGTCCGACATCCTCGATGCCGAGGCCGCCCGCGCCGAGCTACGGGACACGGCAGCCGAGCCCGTGCCCTGGCAGGAGGTGAAGGCCGACCTGGGCCTGACGTGACCTACCAGGTCCGGCTCGCGCCGGCCGCCGTCCGTCAGCTGCGCAAGCTCGACCCGCAGGGTCGCCGGCGCGTCCAGGCGGCCATCGACCTGCTGGCGGACGACCCACGTCCCCCGGGAGCGCGGCAGCTGGTCGGCGGAGCCGGGGAGTGGCGGGTGCGGACCGGCGACTTCCGCATCGTGTACGACATCCGCGACCGGGAACTGCTGATCCTGGTCGTCAAGGTCGGTCACCGGAGGGACGTCTACGAGCGGCGGTGACTCGGTCCGGCAGCCAGCAGCCGGTCGGCGTCGCCTGCCCAGGTGGTCAGCCACTGGATCTCCACCTGGCCCGACTCGTGCAGCTGCCGCAGGCGAGCGGTCACGGTCGGGTTCCGGAACAGCAGGAAGCCGTTGTACGTGCCCGCGCCCAGCCCTCGGGGAGATCCCGGCGAGACGCGTCGAGCACGCCGTCGACGTCCAGCTGCAGGATCGGACGGTCCCGCGTCGAGCCCATCATCAGCCCCCTTCCTGTGGCGGTAGGCGGTCGAGCGCTCCGTACCCGGGTCGCGATGACGCCCTGCAGTGTTCCGTGCCCAGCCTGCGCGCACCGGCGAGGCCCACTGTGATCCGAGGTCCGTGCGACTGTCTGACGACGTCCTGCGCCGCCTCACCGACCTCGCCGAGCGGCGGGGGGTCTCGGTGTCGTCGACCATCGAGCGGCTGCTGGATGAGGCGCTCCGCCGCGACGCTCATCCGGGGATCACGTTCCGCGACGGGGCCGGCGGCCGACGGGCCGGTCTGGTGGGTGGGCCGGACGTCGACGAGGTGGTCCGCACCCTCCGGGTCGTCCAGGAGGAGCGTCCGGCCGACGTCGTGGCCACTGTTGCCGAGATGACGTCGCTGACCGAGGGCCAGGTGGGGACCGCCGTCGCCTACTACGCCGACCACCGGGACGAGATCGACGCGCGCATCGCCGCGCACGAGCGCGCCGTGGACGAGGCGGAAGCGGCCTGGCGCCGCCGGCAGGAGGTCCTGGCCGGTCCGCGCCGGTGAGGTTGCTGCTCGACGAGATGTACCCGCGGAGGCTCGCTGAGCAGTTGCGGATCGAGGGGCACGACGTCCTCGCCGTCGTCGAGCTGTCGGACCTCATCGGTCGAGAGGACGCTGAGGTGGCGCGCTGGGCCCGCGACGACGGGAGGGTCGTCGTCACGGAGAACGTCGTGGACTTCGCGCCGTTGGACGTCGACGCTCACGCCGGCCTGCTGCTCGTCAACGGCCGTCACTGGCCGCGCACCCCGAGCGGGCTGCCGCGGCTGCTGCCGGCCCTTCGTGCCTGGCTCGACGCGCGGACCGCGGAAGAGGAGGTGCGTCGCGGCGTCGTCCTCGTCGAGTGGTTGTGCGCCCAGCGATGACGCCGACCGGCCCGCAGCGGCCAGCTGGGACTTCGAGTCCCCACCTCGGTCGTGCGCCACGGCCCTGAGTCGCGGGAACCCGAGGGTGGCAACGGCTTCGGCGGCCGTCCCTCCTACTCGCCGGTACTTGCGACGATGCCCTGATGGAGACCCGCGACGTCGCCGAGCTGATCGACCGGCTGCGCCGGTCCCGGTCGGCGCCGATGCTCCGGCTCATCGACGACGCCGCCCTGGACGCCGGTCCGGCGCCGGAACCCGACCCGGCGGCAGTCGAGCCCTACCGGTGGCTGCTGGCGCGGGTCGGCGACGGCGTCCGGCTCACCCAGGCCGGCTACCTGCCGACCGCGATGGTCACCGAGACGATGCGCAGCCTCGGCTGGGACGCCGACTGGATCGGCAAGCAGAACCGGGAGGACCAGACCCTTCCCGTCCTGCTGCTGCGGGACTCCGCCCGCCGCTTCGGCCTGCTGCGCACCTCCCGCGGCGTCCTGCTGCCCACCGTTGCCGGACGGCGGCTCACCGACGACCCGATCGGACTCTGGTGGCACCTGGCCGATCGCCTGCCACTCACGCGCGGCGAGGCCGAGCGCGTCGCCGGCCTGCTGTACCTGATCGCGGTCGCCGCGCGGCGACCGCGGCCGCAGGCGCTGGTCGCCGAGGCCCTCGGCGTGCTCGGTTGGGCCGACCGGAGCACCGGCCGGCCGCCGGACGAGATGGACGTGGTCGCGCTCACCCGGGACACCGCCACGGTCCTCGACCGGCTGGGCCTGCTGGAGGGCCGGCCACGGGCCGAGCGGCGACCCGGTCCGGGGGCGGTGCAGCTGGCCCGTGCCGCGCTGCTGCGGAACCGTGCTCCGGAGCCCGCGCTCGCCTCCGCCGGACCTCCGGCGTCCGGACGGCGGGACGAGGCCGTCGAGCTGACCGTCGTCCTGCGAGACACCGAGCCGCCGGTCTGGCGCCGGCTGCTCGTCCCGGCCTCGCTGAGCCTGCGGCAGCTGCACGCCGTGCTGCAGACCGCGATGGGCTGGCAGGACGCGCACCTGCACCTGTTCGAGGTCGCCGGTGTCCGTTATGGCGACGTCGAGGACCTCGCGGACCCGCTCGGCGACGAGGAGACCACCACCGTCGGCGACGCCGCGGCCGTCACGCGTGTCTTTCGCTACGACTACGACTTCGGCGACGGCTGGGAGCACGACGTCCGGATCGGTGAGCGGCTCGCGTCCGTCGGTCCGGGGACGCCGCGGTGTCTCGACGGTGGTCGCGCTTGCCCGCCGGAGGACTGCGGTGGCCCGCCCGGGTACGAGCGGCTGCTCGCGGTGCTGGCCGATCCGGCGGACCCCGAGCGTCCGGAGCTGCTGGAGTGGCTGGGCGGGGAGTTCGATCCCGACGCCTTCGACGTGGCCGCGACGGACGACCTCCTCGAGCTGTACGACCGGCACACCCGGCAGCGCACCCGGCGCTGATCGGCGAGGGAAGGGCGCCTTCGCTGTCGACGATCGGACTCACCTGACCGACTCCCGGCCCCGCCCTCCGAACGGCCCCGCCCTTCTGTGGTCGTACCGCTCGTCCATACCAGACCCGGGCGAGCGCAGTGCCTTCGAAGCGCCCAGGGAACTGGCCGCCGTCGTCGGCCAGGCCCGCTCGACGCATCAGCCGCTCCACCTGAGCCGCCCCGGCCGGCACGGTCGCGGCCGCCGACGAGCCGTTCGTGCTCCCCGGCAGCGTGCTGGGCTGCGCCGCACCGAGCCGAGGACCTATCCGTCGGACACCGCGCACTGCCGGTCGGCGCCCGCTGGGCGGTGACGACGCCGAGCAGGCCCAGGACGCTGAGCAGCAGGACACCAGGACGTGGGAGGCGGCCACCGAGCGGGTCGGTCCCCGGGCACGACGACGGCGCGACCGCGGACCGCTCCCTCGTGCAGCCGGCGGTAGGCCTCGGGTGCCTCGTCCAGCGAGTACTTCTCGACCTCGACGTGCACCGCGCCGGCCCGGGCGAGGTCCAGCACCTCCATCAGCTCCGCCGCGTACCCCAGTACGGCGCACGCACCGACGCCCCGATGGGCGTGGAGAAGAAGCCGGTCGGGAGCGGCCCGCCGCCGCTACCGACGATCTGCATCACGCCGTCCAGCGCCACCGACTTCCGGAGGAGCCCCCGCGGCCTGTACCGGACGCCGGTGTATCTGCGCGGCCTCCGGCGTCCTCCGTTCCGCAGTGGGTACAGCAGTGCACGCCGGTCGCGCCGGGAGGCGTGGCGTGCGCCGCGGCCACGGGTGGACCGGTGACCTGGGGAGGCGCGACGTGGTGCGGATCGGCACGTGGAACCTGGAGAACCTGTTCCGGCCCGGGGACGAGGGCGGTCCCGCGGACCCGGCGGTGTACGAGGCCAAGCTGGCGGCCCTGGCCACGGTGATCACGCAGATCGAGCCCGACGTGCTGGCGGTGCAGGAGGTCGGCAACCCCGCTGCCCTCGCCGACCTGGCCGCACGGGTCGATGGCGAGTGGCACTGCGCCACCGCCGGGGTGGAGGAGGGCCAGCGCCCCATCCGGGTCGGCTACCTGTCGCGGCTGCCACTGACCGAGGTCACGGAGATCACCGCCTTCCCGGAGAAGCTGGACCCGATCCAGGTCGACGACGCCGGCACCCGCCTGGCGGTGTTGGGGCGGGCGGCGCTGCGTGCCCGGGTCACCGTCGGCGGGTCGCCGATCGACCTGATCACCTGTCACCTGAAGTCCAAGCTGCTGACCTTCCCGCCCGGCCCCGACGGGCGGCCCCGGTTCGACACCCGGGACGAGGGCGAGCGGGCCCGCGCCGCGGTCTACGCACTGAGCCGGCGCGCCGCCGAGGCCGCCACCGTGCGCGCGGCCGCCACCGAGCTGCTCGACGGCCGGGGCCAGGACCGTCCCCTGGTGGTCCTCGGCGACCTCAACGACGTCCCCGAGGCGGCGACCACACAGATCCTGCAGGGCCCGCCCGGCTCGGAGATCGGCACCGACGGCTTCGCCCAGCCCGACCGGGGCGACGGCCAGCGGCTGTGGAACCTGGCCGCCCTCATCCCCGCGGACCAGCGGTTCAGCCGCCGCCACCGCGGCCGCGGCGAGCTGATCGACCACATCCTGGTCAGCCACGCCCTGGTGCACTCCGTGGGCGACGGCGACGTGCGGACCGACGGAGCCGGCCCCACCCCTCGATCGACGACGACCCGAGCCTGCGGCAGGACGCGGCGGGCTCGGACCACCGCCCCGTCGTCGCCCAGTTCGACGTCTGACCCCTGCAGCGTCTCCGCCGGGGAGAGGAGGACGGAATGGCCGAGCAGACAGGCACCACGGGATGGCTGTCCCGCACGAGGAAGCGCGTGAGGTTGCCGCAGGGCAACGGCATCGTCCTGGCCGTGCTGCGCTCGCGCGCCCACCGGCTGCTGAGCGGCTCCGCGGTCGAGCTGCGCTACACCGGGCGGCGCAGCGGGCGGGAGTACATGCTCCCGGTGCAGTACGCCGACGCCGGGGACTCCCTCGTGGTGCGGCCTCAGCGATGGCAGCACGCCACGTGGTGGCGCAACTTCCGGACGCCGCAGCCGGTGACCGTGCGCCTCGCCGGCCGGCTGCGCGAGGGCACGGCGCGGGTGGTGGAGCCCGACGATCCGCAGTGGGAACCGGCCCGGCAGGTCTACGTGGCGCGGTGGCGGCGGTCCGCGCGGAGCGGACCCGGACCGCTGGTGGTGATCGACCTGCGGTCGTGACCGCGGCCGGCGGGAACCGATCGGGCACCGGGACGACGCCGGGCTCCCGCGTGGTACGAGATGTCCCCGTCCTCGGACCGGAGGAGGGTCCCCGCATGCCGCCTGCGGACTCCCCGCGCCCGCGCGCGCTGGGCTGGCCGGACGTACCGGTGGAGGTGCGCCGGGCCATCGCCGACGCCGTCGGAGCGCCCGTCGTGTCCGCCTCGTCGCCACCGGGTGGCTTCACCCCTGGCGTCGCCGCCCGGCTGCTGCTGGCCGACGGCCGGCGGTGTTTCGTGAAGGCCGCCTCCGCCGCGTACGGGGACTGGGTGGCGGCGGCCTACCGGCACGAGGCCGCGGTCAACGTCCACCTGCCGCCCTCGGTCCCCGCTCCGCGGATGTGGACGCACCTCGACGACGGGGACTGGATCTGCCTGGTCTTCGACGACGTGGCCGGCCGCTTCCCGTCGCCGTCCTGGGACGGCGACGACCTGGTCCGTGTCCTGGACGCGGTCGACCGCAGCGCGCAGGCCCTGAAGCCCAGTCCGGTGCCGGACGCCGCTGGAGTCCAGGACGCCTTCGCCACGGTCCTCGGCGGCGCCTGGGAACGACTCGCCGAGGACCCCGCGCTGCCGGACGCCGATCCCTGGGCCGCCGGCCACCTCCCGGCCCTGATCGCCCGGGAGCCGCGCTGGGCCGACGGCGTCGACGGGCAGACGCTGCTGCACCTGGACCTGCGCCGCGACAACATCCTGCTCACGCCGACCGAGGTGGTGTTCGTCGACTGGGCGTGGCCGGCCGTCGGGGCACCCTGGCTGGACCTGGTGTGCTTCCTGCCCGGCGTGGCCGGCATGACCAGCCGCCACGACCTCGACGCCGTCTTCTCCTCCCGCGCCGCAGGCCGGGCAGCGCCACCGGCCGCGGTCGACGCCTTCCTCGTCGCCCTCGCCGGCTACTGGCGGGCCGGCTCCCTGCTGCCCGCTCCCTCCTACGCCCCGCTGCTGCGCACCGAACAGCGGCTTGCCGCCGACGGAGCCACCCGCTGGCTACGGGCACGAGCCTCCGGCTGGTCCTCGACGAGCACCTGACCGGCCACGCGCCCGACGGCCGTTCCCGAGGCTGCCCCGGCGGTGGAGGGCGCTCGGGCCCGGATCGCGGCTCGTCACCACTCATAGCGCGATGATCCGCTGACGCGGCTGAGGCCGTTGACCGTCGCGGGTGAGGCGCGCACAGTCGACCGCACCGGACACCCGCGCCCGACGCAGCAGGAACATCCCGTTCGGTTGCGCTGCGGGGACGCGGCCCGGTCGTCCCAACTCCTCGAAGTCAGCAGGAGGCGACCAGCGATGGCCAGCATCGAGACGAAGAGCATGGACCACCCTGACGAGTCGCGGACCCCGGACAAGACGAGCGTGGGCGTCGTCCACCTGGGCGGCGCCACCGTGGGTCGCTTCACCCTCCAGCCCGGTTGGCGGTGGTCGGACTGCATCAAGCCGGTGGCCGGCACGGACACCTGTGAGGCGGCGCACCTCGGATACGTCGTCTCCGGCAGGATGCACATCGCGGCGACCGACGGCGCTGAAGCCGACGTCGGTGCGGGTGACGCCTACCGCCTCGAACCGGGCCACGACGCCTGGGTCCTGGGCGATGAACCGGTCGTGGTGTTGGAGTTCGAGAGCAAGACGGCCGACACGTACGCCAAAGGCTGACCGACGGCTGCGGCCGTCGGTGCGCTCCGATCCGCACCGGAGCGGCTCCACCGCCACGACCTCGGGGGGGTGGGCCGCTCCGGTTCACCGGGCGCTCCCGGGACGCCATGTCACGGGTGCGGCTACAGCCACGCCTCGATCGCGTCGAGTTGGGCGTGGGTCAGCCCGACGGCCCGGTCCGGGGCGACCACCAGCACGTGCGGGTGAGCGGCCAGCCAGTCGCCGGTGTCGTCGGCCTGCTCGGCCAGGTCGTCGTCGATCCACACGATCCGCCGGTCGGGCTCCGCCTCGGCCACCTCGCGCGCCATGGCGAGCTTCCACCACCCCGACGCGCCGTCGAGCGCCCCGAGGAACCCGGTCGGTGCGGCACCGGCGCGGGCGTGCGTCCGCAGTCCGCGCGGCAGGCCCATCGGTCCGGCCAGCAGCCGGTCGGCGTCGCCTGCCCAGGTGGTCAGCCACTGGATCTCCACCCGGCCCGACTCGTGCAGCTCCCGCAGCCGGGCGGTGACGGTCGGGTCCCAGGACAGCAGGAAGCCGTTGAACGTGCCCCGCGCCCAGCCCTCGGGGAGATCCCGGCGGGGCGCGTTGAGCACGCCGTCGACGTCGAGCAGCAGGATCGGACGGTCTCTGGTCGAGCTCATCGTCGGTCCTCCGCCTGAACGGACGTGCGATCGAGCGTTCCGTACCCCCGGCACCCGCAACGGTGAACCCGCCGGCCGCACGCCGTGTCGGTCGTCGCTGGGTCGCCCGGTCACGCACGAGAGGCCGTCCCGGCGCATCCGCACACGCGGTGAACGGCCGAGCTGGGGTCCGGAACCGGACCGCTCCCGAGCACGCCTGGAAGCACCCCGGTCCCCCTATCCTCGCGGAGGTGCGGCAACCCGATCGCGCGGTCACCTCCCCACGGCGCCGACGTCGCCGGTGGGAGGTGGCCATAGCCACCACCGCCGCGGCCCTGGGAGTGAGCAGCGTGGTGGCCCTGGCGACGGCGGACGGCGAACCTCCGACGAGCGCGGCCCCGACCGCTGCCGCGACGACCAGCAGTGCGCCCTCGACGTCGCCGCCGGTCCAGCCTCCCGCCGAGGAGTCGGCCGCCGCCCCGCCGGAGACCATCGCGGGCCTGGTCGAGGACCTGACGGCGCGACCGGACGCGGCCGGACCGGCCGGCCCACTGCTGCGGGACGGGCTGCAGGGTCTCGCATCCGAGGACGAGGGCGTGCGCCAGGTGTCGGCGCTGCAGGTGCTGTCGGTCGTGATCAGCGGTGAGGCGCTCGATCCCCGGTACGCCACCGCCACCCGGCTGGCCCTGTTCCGCGCGATGACCGGCCTAGCACCGGCGCCTGCCGGACTCCCGTCGTGCCTCGAGGTCCGGCAGGGGACGCCGCCCGCCGTGGTGCAGGGCTACGCGAGTCAGATCGTCGACGCGTTGCCGGCCTGGCAGGCCGACGGGTTCCCGGCCGACGAGAGCGCACGCCTGCGGGAACTGATCGCACCGGTGGTGGCGGGCCAGGCGACCCTCGACCTGGGTCCGTGCCCGGGGCAGTGACACCAACCGGGCACCGGCGGACTGCACGCACGCGTCACTGGTGCGGCTGAGATCGCTCAGCAACACCGACCGGTACCTCGGTCGAGAGCCCGCGGATCCTGCTGGTGATCGGGGTGACTGTGACCCGGGACAGGTGTGGGCGCACCACCTCACGAGTCAGCACGAGCACGGGACGGGTCTCGTCGAGCTGAGCCAGGTGGATCGGGCGCATCAGTCGAGATCGTCGAGTGGCGTCCGGGCGGCGTGCTCGGCAAGCGCGTCCAGGTCGTCGGGGCCGGGATCCGCAGCCAGGATGGCCGCGTCCCGGGCTGCGATCTGGCGACGCCGTTCCCGTCGGAGCGCCTGGCCGACCACGGCGGCCCGGGACGACGCGCGGCCGTCGGACACCAGCTGGTCGATGAACGCGACCAGTTCCTCGGGAAGGCGGACGGCGATCCGCGTACTCACCTGGCCGACGGTAGTGGCGTGGGGTGCAGCGCGGGATCACGTCGCGTTGCCGTCATCGTCCCGGAGTTGGCATCCACGTCCGTCGCTCCGCAGGGGACCGCCGTGCGCGGATCCCGATGCCGTTGCAGGCAGCAGCGTGCGGGTCTCGCTGCACCATCCACGCGTGCCCGTGTCGATCACCATCCCCGACGTGCCGGATGACACGTATGACGAACTCGCCGCCCGGGCCACCCGGGCGGGTCTGTCGCTGCAGGAGTACGTGCGCAGGCGGCTGATCGAGCTGGCCCGACGTCCGGACCCCGTCGACCTGTGGGACCGGGTCGAGCACCGGACGAGGGTGACCGGGAGCAGGGTGACGGCCGAGGAGATCCTCGAGCTCCGCGACACCGATCACCGGTGACGATCGCCGTCGACCTCCCCACAGGGGTCGCCCCGACCGGTCGGCGGTCGACGGCGAGCGCCCCGCGCCCGGGGTCACGGGGCGGGGCGCTCGGGTTCCGGCAGGTCAGGCGGCCGTCCGGCTCAGCCAGCCGGCGGCGGCGATGCCCAGGCCGAAGACGACGGTGCCGGGGATGATCCCCCAGCCCTCGACCGGCAGCGCCCCCGCCAGCACCCCGCCCACCGGCAGCGCGAGCAGCGACACCGCCACCGGCGCGGGCAGCAGCCGGGAGCGCAGCGCCCCGACGGCGACGAGCAGCGGGCCGAGCAGCGTGGCGGTGCCGGCCAGCGCGGAGAACCACAGGGTCGCCTGCTCGACCGCGGCGAAGCCGGAGTGCATGGCCGGCGCGACGTAGGCCTCCGTGTAGCTCCCGACCGGGATGAGCACCAGCCCCACCCACAGCACGGCCAGGCCGATCGTGGCGACCCGCGAGGGGGCGAGGCGCGCGGCGAGCGCGCCGGCCCCGGCGGCGACGAGCACCGCACCGGCGCCGAAGGTGACGTGCGCGGCCACCCAGGTCGCCGCCTGGTGGGCCGCCTCGCTGTGCTCCATCGGGTGCAGGGCGTTGCCGGCGGCGAACAGCACGCCCCCGGCGGTGACGGCCAGCCCCCGCAGGGACGGGGACGGCCGGTGGTCGCGGACGGCGGCAGCCGGGGTCGCGGTGGACGGAGGAAGGGCGGTGGCGGTCAAGGCGTGTCCTCGTGGTGAGTCGGAGTCCGGGGAACCCGGTCGCTGAGGACCGTGGTCGGTCGCGCTTCCCGCCTCCTTGCAGCGGCGTCGTAAGCGGCCGGTAAGTGGCCCGGGGGAGCGTCCGCGGCGACCGACCCACCGCCCGGAGGACCACCATGACCAGCACCGACCCGATCCGCGTCCGCCCCCGCGCCGAGGGCGACCCCGTGCCCGACGTCCTGGGCATGCGCCTGGCGCACCGCGCGATGCTGCGGGACGCCACCCGGTTGACCGACCTCGCCGAGCGGCTCGCCGCCGCGCCGGCGACCGGGCAGCGGCGGGCCGACGCCGTCGCGCGCTACGTCCGCGACTTCGCCGACTCGGTGCACCACCACCACAGCGTCGAGGACGACGTCCTGTGGCCGGTGCTCGCCGCCTCGGCCGGGCCGCACGTCGACCTCACCGAGCTCTCCGACGACCACGCCGCCCTCGACCCGGCGCTGGACCGCCTGCGCGCCGCCGCCGACGCCTTCCGCGCCCGTCCCGGTGAGGACACCGCCACCGCCCTCGCCGTGGAGCTGGCCGAGCTGCGCGACACCCTCACCGAGCACATCGGTGACGAGGAGGCCTCGGTCTTCCCGGTGATCGAGCGCCACGTCTCCGTCGCCGACTGGGCCGCGGTGGAGGTGCGCATCCGCAGGCGGGCGCGGCTGTCGTTCGAGGCGCCGCGGGTCCTCGCCGTCACCACGCCGGAGGAGCGCGCGGCCATCGAGCGGGAGGGCGGCCTGGCGCTCAGGGTGCTGCTCGCCGTCCTGGTCCCGCCGTTCCGGCGCCGGGAGAGGGTGGTCTTCTCCGGCTGAGGCTGCACCGGACGGGGCGCTGGGAGGACACCCGTCGTCCGACCAGCCCCCTACACTGCGTCGCGCGCCGGCTGCGTCGATGCGGAGGTGGGAGATGTCCGCCCTGCCCAGATCGCCCCGCCCGAGGTCCGCGTGCGCCGGGCGGAGCCGGCCTCTGGTCGCAGTGCTGGTCGCCGGCTTGCTCGGTGGGTGCCAGGGCGGTTCGGTCGGCGGCTCTGCCGGCGCGGAGGCCTCGTCGTCCTCACCGTCCGAGCTGCCCGGTGGGTGCTCGGAGGACAGGCACTGCGAATTCGCGGCCGGCACCTACCGGCTCAGCGGCGGCGAGGTCATCCCGGGGATGCAGCTGACGTTGCCCGCGGGGTGGTCGAGCAGGGAGAACAACCGGGGAGAACTCAACCTGCTCCCGCCGGACAGCGACGACGACCAGGTGTTCTTCTGGATCGACATGGTCCCGGTCACGAGCACCGGCCCGGGCCACGGGACCGCCCTGACCGATGTCGGGACCAGCCCCGACGCCTTGGTCACCTGGCTCACCGGCAACCCCGACGTCGAGATCGTCACCCCACCGGAGCCGGGGACCGTCGGGGACACCCCGGTGACGACGCTGACCGCCACGGCCTCCGCCACGGCCGACTACGGGGACCCGGACTGCCCGGCGAACCCCCGGTGCGTCGACCTCTTCACCAACCCCCGCACGTGGGGGACCAACTCCTACGGCATCGGCGGCGACGAGGAGGCGATGTTCTCCCTCGGCACGGTGGCCCTGGGCGACGGGCCGCACACCGTGGTCGTCGCGCTGGACTCCCCGGACCACGAGCGGCTCACCCGCCTGTCGAGCGCCGCACAGCCGATCATCGACAGCGTCCGGTTCCCGGCGTAGCACCGCAGCCGCGCCGGTCCGGGCCCTGCTGGCACCCGCCGGCCAGCAGGCGGCCGGTGGATCGGGCGCCGGCCGGCACGCGCGGCCGGCCGCTCACCCACCTGGACGGCCACCGCTCGGGGCCGGTGGGCCCTCCGCGGCGCCGAGGACCTCCTCGACCACGGCGGTCTTGGCGTCGGCGTGGTCCTGCACGTGCCGCCAGGCCCGCCGGGCCAGCTCGCGCTTGGTGCGCGCGCAGCGGTCGCGCGCCGCGTCGTCGGCACGCAGCCGGTCCCGGAAGCGCACCATCCGCTGCACCTCGGCCGCGCCCGCGCCGAAGACGTGCACGTTGACGTCGGTGTCGGGTCCCTTGAGGAGGCGGTGCTCGAACCAGTCGGGCTCCCGGATCCGCAGTGCATAGCCGGCCGCCTCCAGCTGCGGTACGTACCCCGGCTCGTCGGCCGGCGGTGCCATGGCGCCATGCTCCTCCGACCGGAGTCGTCCCCGGGCCGGGACGACTCGCCCGTCAGAGGTCGACGCCGGCCAGCTGCGCGGCCAGCTCCGCACGCATCCGGTCGGCGTCGCGCCGGGCGGCGGCCGCGGCGTCGGGCTCCCCGAGGACGTCGGCGACCGCGGCGAGCGCCTCGTCGACCGGCCCGACCACCAGCGTGCCGGAGTCCAGCCCGGCGATCCGCCCGGCCCACGGCAGCAGCTCCTCGCGCGCCTGCCGCGCCACCGCGAGGTCGCCGAGCCGGGCGGCGGCGTGCGCGCGCAGCGTCGTGGTGGCCAGCCAGTAGTAGTCCCGGCTGACCGGACGGCGCGCCTGCCAGGCCGCGCGGGCCTCGTCGACGCGCCCGGCGTCGAGCAGGCCGAGGACGACGGCGTCGGTGAGCGCGCCGGGCATCGCGCCGTGCAGCCACGCCAGCTCGTCGGCCATGGGCGCGAGGTCACCGCGCGCGAAGCCGGCGGCGAACCGGCCGACCAGCGCCATCAACCCGCCGTTGGTCGCGCCGGTCTCGACCAGGTGCGCGGCGACCTGCTCGTAGCGGGCCCGTCCCTCGTCGTACCGGCCGGCCAGCACGAGCGGCGCGCCGTCGACGGCGTGCACCCGCCGGGCCAGTTCCAGCGCCTGCGCGCTCGCCGCGTCGGTGCGGTCGTCGTCGACGCCCTCGGTCTCGCGCACCAGCGCCACCAGCAGCCGGCAGCGCACCTCGTCGGGCAGGTCCGCACCGGCCGGGGTCTCCAGCAGCTCCAGCAGCGGGTCGAGCAGCTCGGGGTCCTGCGCGCCGTCGTCGCGGACCGTCCACACCAGCGGCGCGTCCCAGGCGGTGAGCGCGTCGACCAGCAGGTCGCGCCGGCCCAGCCGCCGGGCGGTGCGGACGGCGTCCCGCTGCTGGGTGCGGGCGGTGACCGCGTCGCCGGCGCGGGCGTGCGCGGGGATCGACGGCAGCAGCACCGCCAGCTCCTCCGCACCGCCGGTCCGGCCGGCCAGCTCCAGCAGCCGCAGCGCCGAGGCCCACTGCCGCGCCTCCTCCGCCGCGGCGCCCAGCCGGCCGGCCTCCCGCGCCGCGGCGACGACGAAGGGGACGGCGTCAGCGGCGGTGCGCGGACCGGCCGAGGCGACCGCGTGGTGGGCCAGCGTCGCGGCGTCGGCACCGGCCTCCAGCAGCACCGCCAGCGCCGCGGCGTGCACCCGGCCGCGGCGCAGCAGCGGGGTGTCCTCGTAGAGCACGTCGCGCACCAGGGCGTGGGTGAAGCGCACCCGCCCGGGCGCCGGCTCGTCGAGCAGGCCCGCGAGCACCGCGGTCTCCAGCGCGTCCAGCAGCTCGTCGGCGTCCCGCCCGGCCACGGCCGCGAGCACGTCGACGTCGGCCTCCCGGCCCAGCACCGCGGCCTGGCGCAGCGCCGTCACCGCCGTCCCGGGCAGCCGCTCGACGCGGCGGCGCAGCACGTCCCGCAGCCCGGCCGGCACGCCGGTGCGCGCCGCGCCCCGGCCCTCGGCCACCAGCAGGCGGGTGAGCTCGCGGACGAACAGCGGATTGCCGTCGGTGCGCTCGCGCAGCAGCGCGAGCTCCGCGGGCCCGGCGTCCGCCAGCCCGGACTGCCGGGCCAGGACGGCGATGCCGTCGTCGTCCAGCCCCCGCAGCCCCAGGTGCCGCGCCCCGGCCGAGGCGAGCGCCGCGCGGGTGGCGGCCAGCGCCTCGCCGGCCTCGGCGTCCCGGTAGGTCGCGAGCACCAGCAGCGGGGAGCCGGCCAGGGAGTCCACGACCTGGCGGAGCAGCTGCAGGGTGAGCTCGTCGGCGCGATGGACGTCGTCGAGGACGACCAGCAGCGGCTGCTCCCGGGCGGCCTCGCGCAGCCGGTCGGCGACCGCCCGCGCCAGCCAGAAGGCGGTGCCCTCCTCGAGCGGGGCGGCGCCCAGTACGCGGGTGATCTCGGTCCACGGCCAGGCCGGGGGAGCGCCGTCCACCTCGGGGCAGCGCCCCTCCACCACCCGCCAGCCGTCCGCGCGCAGCCGCGCCGCGGCGGCCTCGACGAGCGTGGTCTTGCCCGCGCCCGCCTCGCCGGCGATCCAGACGACGCGGGCTCCCTCGGCGGCCAGGTCGACCAGCCGGCGCAGCTCGGCGGCGCGGCCCAGCGACGGCGGCGGCGCAGGCGGCAGCACCGCGGGCAGCGGCGCGCTGCGCGGCCCGGGCAGGTCCAGCGCCGGCACCTGCCCGAGGATCGCCGTCTCCAGGTCACGCAGGCCGGAGCCCGGGTCGACGCCGAGCTCCTCGGCCAGCCGCTCCCGGGCCCGGCGCAGCACGGACAGCGCGTCGCCCTGCCGGCCGCTGCGGTAGAGCGCCAGGGCGAGCAGGCGCACCGCCTCCTCCCGCTGGGGGTGGTCGTGCAGGTGGCGCTCCAGCTCGGGGACGACGGACGCCGCCCGCCCGAGCGCCAGGTCGGCGTCGGCGCGCAGCTCCACGGCGACCAGCCGCAGCTCCTCCAGCCGCGCGACCTCGGGCGCGGCCCAGGAGGCGTCGGCCGACCCGGCGAACGCCTCACCGGACCAGCAGCCGAGCGCCCGCTCCAGCAGCTCCCGCCGGGTGGCGACGTCGTCGGTGCCGGAGGCCCGGGCGACGAGGTCCTCGAACCGCCAGGCGTCGACGGCCTCCCGCGGTAGCTGGAGGCGGTAGCCCGGCGGCACGCTGACCACGACGGTCGCCCCCGACCGCCGTCCACCGGCCGGCTCCAGGGCTCGGCGCAACCGGGAGACGTGCACCTGCAGGGCCGCGAGGGCCTTGGGCGGGGGCTCGCCGTCCCACAGGTCCTCGACCAGCCGGTCGGTGGAGACGACGTGCCCACCGGCGAGCACCAGGCGGGCGAGGACCGACCGCTGCCGCGGACCGCCCAGCGGCGCCGGCTGCTCCGCGACCGTGGCCTGCACGGGCCCGAGGACGGACACCTCGACGGACGGGACCTGCGGGGACGGGACGTCGGACGCGCGTTCAGCCATGGCGCGGGAAAGGTAGCCGGGCCGGCCCTCCGCGGAGGTGGATGCCGCCGTGTCGGGGGAGCGGCTCGTGGCAGGGGCGAACGACGGGTGGGCCGGTCACTCCTGCTCGGCGAGGGCGGCGAGCCGGTCGAGCGAGGCCTGCAGCCGGTCGGCCGTCGTCGCCCGGGCGCGAGGGAGTCGTCCCTCGTCGGTCAGCCGGGACCAGTCGTAGGTGTGGGTGACACGGGTCCGCGCCGGGTCGAGCGGCTCGAGCTCCCACCGCCAGAGGTGTCCCGGCGGCTCGTGACCCGGTTCCGCGGGCTGCCAGGCGATGAGCCGGCCCTCGTCGAACTCGACGACGTGGTTCTCCCGGACGCTCCCCATGGTGAGCGTCGTGCGGAACACCGCGCCGACGGCCCGGACCCGCTGGCCGTCGGCGGCCGCGGCCAGGTTGTCGTTGCCGTCCCAGTCGGGTTGTCGGGTCGGATCGGCGATGAGCTCGAAGACGCGTCCGGCGCCGGCTGCGATCTCACGGCTGGCGCTCACGACGCGCGGGACCTCCTCGCGGCTGGTCATGGCGACATGGAAGCAGTCGCCCTCGCTGTCGGCGACGTCGTGCGCTCCGTCAGCTCCACGGGGCCGTGCCGTCGCGCAGGAGTCCGGCGATCGACGCGAGGAGTGCCCGGTCGAGGACCCGGTCGAGCAGCTCGTGTTTGCCGTTCGGCTCGATGTGGTCGCGAACCGCCTGTCGAGCCCCCACGGCGCGGTCGGTCAGGTCAGCCCGGGCAGGTTGACCACGATCGCCTCCTGGCTGCTGCGGGCGATGACGACCACGGCCTCCTCGTCGGTCGGGTTCTCCTCGCGGTGCGGGGTGTGCGGCGGCACGAACACGTAGTCACCCGGCCCCGTGGCCAGCCGCACCTCCTCGCCGTCCTGTGCGAAGACGAACACCGGGTGGCCGCGCAGCACGTGGATGGCGGTCTCGGAGTCGCCGTGGTGGTGGTCGCCGGACGACGTCCGCGGGGCTACGTGGGTCTGTCCCATCCACACCCGCTGGGAGCCGACGGTCTTGGCCGAGATCGCCTCCCGCCGCGTCATCCCGCTGGTCTGGCCGGTGTCCCCGGTGAGGTCGTCGGCCCGGACGTGCCGCAGGGGCTGGTGCCAGCCGTCGGCGTGCTCCTCGGTCATGACCCCAGCCGACCGCGCGCCCGTGCTCTGCGTCAAGCGGCCGGCGGCGCCGGTCGGGGCGGCTCGGACCCGCGGTGGGACGGGTGTGACGAGCGCGACGGCCGGAGGGTCCCGACCACCGTCGGGACTGCCGATGAGCCAGGGGAGCGGCGGTCCGACCCCCGTCGCGGGGGAGTGGCTCTCGCATGGCTGGACGACGACGGCTGCAGGAACGCCTCGCGGTCCTCGGTGGCGCGCGGCCCGACCTGCTCGAGGCGGCGCCCGGCGCGCGGCCGAAGTTCGCCGCGCTCGGTGGCGTCCTGCTCAGCACCGGCGGCCTCGCCGTCGCCTCGGCGTCCTTCGCGCTGCACATGGCCCTCGGCGTCTGGTGGCCCTTCGCGCTCGTGCTCGGCCTGGGCTGGGGCGCCGTCGTGGTCAACCTCGACCGGATGCTGCTGGTCGGCATGGCGCACGACGCCTCGCTCAAGCGGAACCTCGCGCTCGCCGTCCCGCGGGTCGGGCTGGCGCTGGTGCTCGGCGTCGTCGTCGCCACCCCGCTGACGCTGCAGGTGTTCCACAAGGAGATCGACGCCGAGATCACCGTCATGCAGGCCGAGGCCGCCGACGCCTACCGGCAGTCGCTGGAGTCCGACGCCCGCTTCACCGGCCTCGACGAGCTGCAGGCGAAGGTGACCGCCGAGCAGGACGTGGTCGCCAGCGGTGGGGCCACCGACGCCGCGCTCACCGCCGTGCAGGCCGACCTCACCGCCAAGCAGGGCGCCTACGACTCGGCGCTGGCCACCCAGCGCGACCTCGAGGCCCGCGCCCAATGCGAGCTCGACGGCACCTGCGGCACCGGCGACCCCGGCACCGGCGACGCCTACGTCCAGGCCCGCGCCGCCGCCGACGTGCAGGGCGCCGTCGTCGCGTCGGCCCAGGCGGAGCTCGACGCCGCGGAGGCGACCTCCGCCGACGCCGAGTCGCGCAGCGCCGACCTCGCCGCCGCCGCGCTGGCCACCGACTCCGCCGAGCTGGCCCGGTTGACCGCCGAGCTCGACCGGCTGCAGACGGCGTTCAACGCGACCAACGAGGGCTCCGGCGGCATCCTCCTGCGGCTGGAGGCGCTCGACCGGCTCAGCGACCGCAACGCCACCCTGGCCGCGGCCAAGTTCATGCTCTCGCTGCTGTTCATGTGCGTGGAGATCCTGCCGGTCCTCATGAAGGTGCTGCTCAACTTCGGCCCCCCCACCGCCTACGACGAGCTCGCCGCGCTGCGCGACTCCGGCGACGTCGAGATCGAGCAGCTGCAGCAGCAGTCGCGGCGCACCGTGGCCGAGGCCAAGGAGGAGCTGCTGGTGATGGCCGAGCAGGAGCGCCTCGACCGGCAGAAGGCCGCCATCCGTGCCCGCCACCTCGCCGCCCTGGCCGCGGCGCAGATGGAGGCCGAGGAGGCCGCGCGCCCGGCGCCGCAGCCCGCGCCGTCCGTCGAGGAGCCCGGCCGGCAGCTGTGGGACACCGGCCCGATCCGCCTGGCCCGCTCGGCCGCGCGGACGCTCCGCACTTCCCGCCGCCCGTCCGACCGCATCCCGACCGCCGTCTGATGCAGGACGACGTCCGCGCCCTGCGCGCCTACGTCGCCGAGCACCTGGGCGACGAGCTCGTCGAGTGGCCGGGCGGCCGGCCGGGCGAGGCCGAGGTCGCCCTGGTCGACGCCGTCATGTCCATCCGTGCCCGCTACGGCAGGCCGGGCGTCGCACCGACCGGCGTGCACCGCGCCGTGGCGGCCTACCGGGCACTGCGCGGCGAGACGGCGCTCGACGACCTCCGTGCGCTGGCCCACCTCGACCCGGCCGACCTCGCGCGGGCGGTCGGCACCCAGCGGACCGGTGGCGTGCTGAAGGCCGAGGCGATCGTCCGCGCGGCCGAGGCGCTCACCGCCGTCGGCGTCCGGTCCGCAGATCACGTCGACCCAGGGGACGAGCGCCAGAAGCGCGCCTACACCTCGGTGCGCGGGCTGGGCTGGGTGACCTGGGAGTACTTCGGGATGCTGCTCGGCCGCCCCGGCGTCAAGGCCGACCGGTGGGTGATCGCCGCGGTCGCCAACGCGGTCGGCCGGCAGGTCACCGCCACCGAGACCAAGGACGTCGTGCTTGCGACGGCCGGCGAGATGAGGCAGAGCCCGACCCGGCTGGAGCACGCGCTGTGGGCCTTCGAGAGGTCACGCGAGGTCGGCTGAGGAGAGGACGCTCCTGGTATCACCGCGATACCATCGCCTCATGGCCATGACCGTCCGCACCGACGAGGAGCTCGACAGGGCGCTCACCGCGCTCGCCGAGGCCGAGGGCACCTCCCGGCAGGAGGTCATCCGGCGCGCCGTGCTCGAGCGCTACGCGCGCAGCGGCCACGCCGCGCGGGTGAGCGAGAGCGCGGAGCGGCTGGCGGCCCGGTGGAGTGACGTCCTCCACCGCCTCGGCACCGTGTGACGGAGGTCGAGTACCTCGACCTGGAGGACCTCCTCCTGCTCGTGCGCGTGCTCGGCGCCGGACCGGTTGCCGACGTCGGGCTGCTCGACTCCGCTGCCGGCAGGCCGCGCGCGCAGGCGTTCGGCGAGGACGCCTACCCGACGTTGCCGCTCAAGGCGGCGGCGCTCCTGCACTCGCTGGCCAAGAACCACCCGCTGGTCGACGGGAACAAGCGGCTCGCCTGGCTGGCCGCGGTGGTGTTCCTCGACCTGAACGGGCACGCACCCGACCTCGACGACGACGCCGCCTTCGCGCTCGTCATGGACGTCTCCGCAGGCTCCGTTCCCGTCGAGGACATCGCCGAGCGGTTGAGTGTCACGGCGCAGTGAGCCGCCCGGCTGGACGCGTCGGGGCGATGGACATCCCTGACGGTCAGTCCGGCAGGGCGTCGAGGTCGACCGGAGGCACCAGCAGGTCCCAGTCGTCGGGCGGCATGTCCAGCTGCTGGCGCACCCGCCGCCGTGACCTCAGCAGGTGGGCCGCCTCCCGCACCTTGGCGTCCTCCGTGCGGTCGTCGGCTTCCTGGGCGTCGTCCAACGCCCGGCGGGCGCCCAGCGTCAGCCAGCGGTGGGCCGCACGCAGGTCCCCGTGGAGTTCGTAGTCCTCGCCGATGAGGAGGTAGACGTCGACGTCGGCGGGGCGCTCCTGGCGCACCCGCTCGGCGAGGTCGCGGGCGGCGTCGACGTCGCCGGCCTCCAGGAGGGCGTGGTGCAGGTAGCAGCGGGCGTCGGGTTCCACCGGCTCACCGGTCGCCACCGCCCGGCGGAGCACCTGCACGGCGGCGTGGGCGTCGCCGACCCGGAGGAGCTGCTCGCCGGCGCTGACCAGCAGCTCGGCGGCGTTGACCTCCGCCCCGGCCGGACGAGGCTCCTCTGCCCAGACCTCGAGCTGACGCGCCATCGCACGGCTCTGATCCGGCGTCTGGCCGGGGAAGAACGTCGCGTCGAGGTCATCCGACGTGAGTGGTCTGCGCACCTGCCGACCGTATGCCGGTGCCGTACGAGAGGCACCGGTCCGGCGAGGCGATGTCACTGTCACGGCACGTCGACCGAGGCCCGGTGGGACGAAGGGCTCTGGGGACGGTCGGTTACGGCTGCCAGGGTCCTCGGTGAGGCTGCGGAGTCGGGACCTTCAGGAGGAGTCGTGGCCACTCCCGCCGACCTGGTCGAACGGGCGCGGCAGCGGTGGAACGCCGGGGACCTGCCCGGCTACCTCGAGGTGTACGCCGAGGACGTCCGGTACCACGGGCCAGGGCCGGACCCGATGGACAAGGTGTCCGTGGCCGCGTTCTACGAGCAGTTCTGGTCGGCCCTGGGGGCGCCGGGCCGCCCGAACCCGCGGTTCGACCTCCACGAGCGGCTCGCGGACGGCGACCTGTTCAGCTGCCGGTTCGTCGTGACCGGCGAGCACCGCGGCGAGTTCATGGGTGTGCCCGCCACCGGCCGGCCCTATGTGCTCGAGGGCATCACGATCATGCGGTTCCGCGGCGACCAGGTGGTCGAGCGCTGGACGACCTCCGACCTGCTGGGCCTGATGGTCCAGCTGGGTGCCATCCCGGCCCCGGCCTGAGGAGCGGCTCCGGCCTCGTACCGGCCAGGGCGACACGGGTGAGCGGGAGACCGCACGTGGCTCGGGGGGAGACCCGCCGAGGTGGTGAGGATCCCGCTCGGCGAGGCAGCGGCCGGGTTGTCGCAGCTGGTCGAGATGGTGGAGCAGACGCACGAGACCGGGACCCTCACCCGGCACGGCCGTGAGGCCGCCGTCCTCATGGCCAAGGAGGACCTCGACGCGCTGCACGAGACCCTCCTCTGGCTCTCGCAGCCGGCGTCCGCGCGGACGTCGAGGCGGCCCGGGCCGAGGCGGAACGGGACGAGACGACGTCCGGTGACGAGTTGAGAGCCGAGTTCGGCCTCGGCGAGTGACCGGACCGTTCGACGTCCGGATCTCCTCGGCGGCGCGGCGCCAGCTCGGCTGTCTTCCGCCGAGGTGGCGACGGCCGGCGTCGAGTTCCTCACCGTCGTCCTGCCCGAGAACCCGCTGCGGCTGAGCAAGCCCCTGGCCGGTGAGCTGTCCGGACTGCAGCGCCCGCCGAGGGGACTGCCGCGTCCCCATCCAGGTCGACGAGGGCGATCGCCGGATCCTCGTGGTGCGGATCGCGCACCGGTCCGACGTCTACCGTCCACCGCCGCCATCCGGCACGGAGGAACGCTGAGCCGCCAGCCGCTCCAGCGCGGCGGTGAAGCTGGCGTTCCACAGCCCGAGATAGGGCCAGCGCTCGGCGACGTGCGCCGTCGCCTCGGCCGGCGTCATCCCCTGCTCGCGCACCAGCCAGGCGCGCAGCAGCAGCCCGGTCCGCGACGCGCCGCCGTGGCAGTGCACGAGCACCCAGTGGCCCTCGGCGTGCAGCGCGGCGAGGGCGTCGAGGACGTCGGCGAGCATCACGTCGAGGTCGACGTTGTGGTCGTTGTCGGCGATGTAGGCCATCCGGTGGTTGGGATGCGGGAACGGCTCGCCCAGCCGGCACAGCGAGATGACGGCGAAGTCCCCGTCCGAGAACCGCGCGCCGTCGAGGTTGCCCGCCCAGATCCCCGGCAGCACCTCCACCGGACCGATCCGCGGGATGACGCCGGGGTCGTAGGACTGCGCCGGCTTGCCGTCCAGCGCCGCGGCCAGCTGCTGCAGGTCGGCCAGCCGCCACACCCGCTCGCCGTGCCCCGGCACCCGGCCGTGCACCGCCGACGACCACCGCATCGGGATGCCGCCCATCCCGTACACCGCCCCGGCCAGCCCGCCGGCGACGCACGCCACCGTGTCGGTGTCCCCGCCCAGGTCGACCACGAGCCGCAGCACCTCGGCGAAGTCCGCACCCCTCCGCAGCGCCCACAGCGCCTGCCCGAGCGTCGGCCACACCGCGCCGTTCGACTCGGTGGCCATCGACGGCTCCCAGTCGGGAGCCAGCACCGCCGCCCACCGCTCGCGATGCGGATCGCCCACGAGGGAGAGGGCGGACGGGACGGCGGCCAGCGGGTCGCCGCCGTCCAGTGCCACCCGCAGCAGCTCGTGGAACACCGCGCAGCCCTCACCGGCCGCCGGGTCGCCGTGGGTCAGCATCGAGATCCGCCGGGCAGCGTCCACCGTCGCCTCGGTGCCGAACCGGCTGAACCGGATCGCCGCCGGCGTCGTCCGCATCAGCGACCCGTTGCCCGCCGCGTGCCCCGACGTGGCGAAGTGTTCGGCGGCGGCGCGGTCCCACGGCAGCCCGGAGGTCAGGACGGCGCGCGTCTGCGCGCCGATGTCCGGCGGCCCGGCCTGCGCCCACGCGACGAAGCGGGCGAACAGGTCGGCCTCGTCCAGGCCGTCCCGCTCCAGCAGAGACTGCGCCACGAGCAGGGCCAGCTGCGTGTCGTCGGTGAACTCGCCCGGCTCCCGCCCCGCCGGCCCGCCGCCGCACATCTCCGTGGCCGCGCCCCGGGCGGGCGCGGGGAAGCGGGCGGAGAACGCCCCGGGCGGGCCGAACTCGAACGGCGCGCCCAGCGCGTCGCCCACGGCCGACCCGACCAGCGCGCCGGCCACCCGGTGGGAGCGGTGTAGTCCAGCGGTCACGTCCGCATCCTCCGCCCCACCGGATCAGCGCCTCCGGCGCGGGTTCCCCCGGCCGGAGCGGCCGCGTGAGACCGTCCCGTCCCGATGTACCGCTCCGACGGCTCTCTGGTCCTCAGCCCCACCGACCTGACCCGCCACCAGGCCTGCGCCCACCTCACCACGCTCGACCTCGCCGTCGCCGACGGCCGGCTCGAGCCGCTGGCCGAGGGCCCGACCGACCACGCCGCGCTCATCGCCGACCTCGGCACCGAGCACGAGCTGCGCTACCTGGAGACGCTGGAGGCCGAGGGCCGCAGCGTCGTCCGCATCCCCGTCCGGCTCGACGCCGCGGGCCGCCGCGAGGCCGAGGCACTCACCCTGCAGGCGTTGCGGCAGGGCGTCGACGTCGTCCACCAGGCGCAGTTCACCGACGGCCTGTGGGCCGGCGCGGCCGACTTCCTCCTGAAGGTGCCCACCCCGTCGGCGCTGGGGAGGTGGTCCTACGAGGTCGCCGACGCCAAGCTCGCCCGCCGGGTCAAGGTGCCCGCGCTGCTGCAGATGGCCACCTACGCCGAGCGGCTCGCCGTCCTGCAGGGCCGGCAGCCCGACCGCGTCTGCGTGGTCACCGGCGACGGCGTGGCCCACCCGTGGCGGCTGGTCGACGTCGCCGCCTACGCCCGCCGCGCCCGCGCGACGCTCGCCGCCTTCGTCGCCGACCCGCCGGCCACCGAGCCGGTCCCGGGGCCCTACTGCAGCCAGTGCACCTGGAAGCCGCGCTGCGACGCCGAGCTCGCCGCCGCCGACGACCTGAGCCTCGTCGCCGGGATGCGCCGCGACACCCGCGACGCCCTGCGCGCCGCCGGCATCACCACCCTCGAGCAGCTCGCGTCGGCCGACCCCGAGACGCTCAAGGCCGCCCGCGTCGGCGCGGCCACCCGCGCCCGGCTGCAGGAGCAGGCGCAGCAGCAGCTCGACGAGCGCCGCACCGGCGTCCCCAGCCGCACGCTGCTGCCGCCGTCCGGACCCACCGGCCTGCTCCGCCTGCCCGAGCCCAGCGACGGCGACCTCTACCTCGACTTCGAGGGGGACCCGCACTCCGCCGACGGCGCCGGGCTGGAGTACCTCGCCGGCATCGGCGACCGCTCGGGCCGGTTCACCGCGCTGTGGGCGCACGACCCCGCCGCCGAGAGGCAGATGGTGTGCGACCTGGTCGACCTCATCATCGACGCCTGGTCGGTCGACCCCGGCATGCACGTCTACCACTACGCCGCCTACGAGGTCAGCGCGCTCAAGCGGCTCACCGGCCGCTACGGCGTCCGCGAGGCCGAGCTCGACCAGCTGCTGCGCGCCGAGCGGTTCGTCGACCTCTATCCGGTCGTCCGGCAGTCGATGCGGATCAGCAAGGGCTCGTACTCGATCAAGAAGGTCGAGGCGTTCTACGGCCGGCAGCACACCGGTGACGTCGCCGACGCGATGGGCAGCGTCATCGCCTACGAGCAGTGGCTGGCCGACCGTGACCCGGAGCGGCTCGAGTCGATCGAGCTCTACAACAAGGACGACGTCGACTCCACCCGCGAGCTGCACGACTGGCTCGAGGAGCAGCGCGACGCCCTGGAGGCGCAGTACGGGCCGCAGCCGCGGCCGATGGTGCCCGAGGCCACCGGCCCGGCGCCGCGGTCGGAGGCCGAGGCCGCGGAGCGGGCGCTGGTCGGGCGGCTCTCCGACGCCGGGTACCCGCTGCTCGGCGACCTCGTGCAGTGGCACCGCCGCGAGGCCCGGCCCGGCTGGTGGGAGTTCTTCAGCCGCGGCGACCTGGAGACCGAGCAGCTCGTCGAGGACCGCACGGCGCTCGGCGGGCTGGCCGGCGGCGTCGAGGTCGGCGCCGAGAAGCGGTCGAAGCTCTACGAGTTCACCTTCCCCGCGCAGGACACCAAGCTGTCGGTCGGGGAGCGGGCGTTCGACGTCGACACCCGGATCGCCGTCGGCTCGGTGTTCGCGCTGGACGCCGTCGGCGGGCGGGTGGTCGTGAAGAGCACCAAGCCGCCGGCGTCGGTGCGCGGGCTGGGGCCGGGCGGGCCGCTGGACGACACGGGCATGCGCGAGGCCATCGCGGCCACCGCGGACGACGTCCTCGCCGGGAGGCCCTGCCTCGGGGAGGCGCTGCTGGCGCGGCGGGTGCCCGCGGACTGTCGCCGGCTGCCGGGGGAGGAGGCCGGGGACGCCGTCGTCCGGCTCGGCCTGGCGCTCGACGGCGAGGTGCTCGCGGTGCAGGGGCCGCCCGGCAGCGGCAAGACGCGGGCGGCGTCGCGGCTGATCCGGGCGCTGCTGGACGCCGGCAGGAAGGTCGGCGTGACGGCGACGTCCCACGCGGTGATCGGCAACGTGCTCTCGGCGGTCGGGCGGCCGGCGCTGCAGAAGTGCGAGGAGAAGCAGGCCTGCGGGGCGCCGGGCGTCGAGTGGTCCCGCGACGGCAAGGACGTCGCCGCGCGGCTGCTGGACGGCGACGTGTCCCTGGTCGGCGGGACGGCGTGGCTCTGGACCAACCCCGACCTGGCCGCCGCGGTCGACGTGCTCGTCGTCGACGAGGCGGGGCAGTTCTCGCTGGCCAACGCCGTCGCGGTGGCGCGGTCGGCGCGCTCGCTGGTGCTCCTCGGCGACCCGCAGCAGCTGGCCCAGCCGACGCAGGCCGTGCACCCCGGCGACTCGGGGCTCTCGGCGCTGGAGCACCTCCTGGAGGGGCACCCGACGGTGCCGGAGGACCGCGGCGTCTTCCTCGACACCACCTACCGGATGCACCCGGCGCTGACGGCGTTCGTCTCGGACCTGGCCTACGAGGGCCGGCTGGAGTCGGCGGCCGGCCGCGACCGGATCACCGTGCGGCCGGGCGGGCTGGTGTCCGGCAGCGGGCTGGCGGTGCGGTACGTGGAGCACGCCTCGCCGTGCTCGGCGTCCTCGGAGGCCGAGGCCGCGGAGGTGGCGGCGCTGTGGCGGTCGCTGCAGGGCGTCGGGTGGGTGGACGCCGAGGGCGTGGAACGGCCGGTCGGGCCGGACGACGTCCTGGTGGTGGCGCCGTACAACAGCCAGGTCGGGCTGATCCGCTCGCTGCTGCCCGACGGCGCGCGGGTGGGCACGGTCGACCGGTTCCAGGGGCAGGAGGCGCCGGTGGTCGTGTACTCGACGACCTCGACGTCGGCCGACGACGCCCCGCGCGGGGTGTCGTTCCTCTACGACCTCAACCGGCTCAACGTCGCCGTCTCCCGCGCCAAGGCGCTGGCGGTGGTGGTGATGAGCCCGCTGCTGCTCGACGCCGTGGTCCGGACGCCGGAGCAGCTCCGGCAGGTCAACGCGCTGTGCCGGCTGGCGGAGATGGCGGCCGACGCCGGCTGACCCGCCGAGTGCACGTGGGGGTCACGGCGGCGGCTGGCCGCCGACCACCCCGGCGACCAGGGCCGCCGCCGCGTGACCGGAGCGGACGGCGTCGAGCACGGGCACCCCGGCGCGCCAGCCGGCCAGCACCCCGGCGACGAACGCGTCCCCGCACCCGGTCGTGTCGCGCAGCCGGCCCTCCGGCAGCGGGTCGACGGGCACCTGCCACGAGCCCGCCGCCGTGGCGACCCGGGTGGGGCGCGCGCCGGCGTGCACCAGTACCAGCCCGGGCGCCCACGCCGGCAGCTCGTCGCCGTCCAGGCCGAGGACCGCGGCCTCGGCGGCGTTGCAGGAGAGCAGGTCCGGCCGCAGCCCGGTGAGCAGGTCGACGTACGCCGCGGCGCCGTGGCGCTCGATCCGCGTCGCGGCGGCGACGTCCGCACCGACCGGCACGCCGAGGTCGTGCGCCGCCGACGCCGCGGCCCGCACCGCGGCGGGGAAGCGCAGCAGGTCGTAGCCGTCCACATGGACGACGGCGGCGCCGGCGAACCACTCCGGACGCACGTCGGCCGGCTCCAGGCCGCCCTCGCCGCGATCGGTCAGCAGGGTGCGCTCGCCGCCGGGGTGCACCAGCACCGTCGACAGCGGCACCCGGCCACGGCGCGCCACCGCCACCTCGACCCCGCGCGCGGACAGCCCGGCCAGCAGCCCGTCGGCGAGCGGGTCCGCGCCGGCCCAGCCGGCCAGCCGTGCCGGCGCGCCGCGGCGGACGACGCCGGCCGTCACGTTGGCCGGGGCCCCGCCGGCCGCCGCCGTCCGCACCACCCGCTGCTGGCCGCCGACCACCAGGGGCGCCGACAGCTCGAGCAGCTGGTCGGCCACCAGCTTGCCCACCGCCACCACCGGGCCCCGGCCTGCGGGGCGCGGCCACCTCGGACCGTCCACGGGGTCAGCGTGCCGTGGGGTCGACACCGCGAGCACGTGCACGACGCCACCGACCCGGGGAGCCGTGGGCGCCGAAGGCCACCTCCGCGTTGCCGTGCGACCACGGAGAGGCGGGCATGCCGGTGCGGTGGGTGCGGACGGAGGTCAGGGACCCGGCGATCGACGCCCCACGGGCGGGGTTCGCCCCGTAAGCTCCCCGCCTCATACGGGCGGCCCGTACGTCAGCGGAGCCGCCCGTGGTCACTGCCGAGTCGTCCGGAAGAAACCCCACATGGCCGACAGCCGCACCATCCCCCCTCCCTCCGACCGCCACCGGCACGCGCACCGGCCGGTGCCGAGACGCCGCCGGTCCGCGCTCCTGATCGCCGGCATCGTCGTCCTGGTGGCCGCCATCGCGGCCGTGCTGGTCCTCGCCTCGGGGGACGGGTCGGACGAGGCGGACGCCGCCGATCGGGCCGTTGCCAGCCCAGCGGCGAGCACGACCCCGGTGGCGAGCAGCGAGAGCAGCCCGCCCCCCACGGCACCGGCTCTGAGCGCCGAGGAGCCGGCGAGCGCGCCGGACGTCCCCGAGGAGTTCGCCGCGTCGCTGCAGCAGATGGGGATCCCGCTCGACGCCCACACCGGCTGGGTCGTCGCGCAGGGGATCTGCGTCCGGCTGGGACAGCCGGAGTACGACCAGTTCAGGATGTCCGAGGGCGTCGAGCGGCTCTTCCCCTCCGTGGAGGACGAGCAGGCCCACGACTTCGTGGCCATGGTCGCCGAGTCGGTCTGCCCTGCCTGACACCACCTGCCCGGCCCACCGGTGGGTGTGCCGGGCAGGCCGCCGGCGGCGGGCCGTCAGGCGGCGTGCAGCAGCGGTGCCGGGGTACTGATCTCGGTGCCGTCGGGTCGCCAGGTGCGCCATCGGCCGTCGGGTCGTCGCTCGACGCGGAAGCCGTGGTGGACCTTGGTGTGGTGCCGCTCGCACAGCAGCGCGGAGTTGTCCAGGTTGGTCTCGCCGCCGTCGAGCCAGTGCACGAGGTGGTGCACCTCCGCCCACCACGTGGGGGCGTCGCATCCGGCGAACACACACCCGCCATCGCGCAACTCGACCGCTCTGCGCAGGTGACGATCGGCCAGGCGGTGCTCGCGGCCGAGGTCCAGTGGTGCCCCGTCGGGGCCCATGACGACCCGGGAGACGGTGGCGTCGCAGGCCAGCCAGCGGGCGCGGGCGGCGGAGATGACCGCGCCGAACCCCATCCGCCCGGCAGCAGGACCGCCGCTGCCGGCGGCGAGGTCCTCGTGGTCGATGACGACGGCCACGTGCGGCTTGACCGTGCGCAGGGTCGGCAGGCCACCGGCGGCGAGCGCGTTGTCGGCCAGCTGGACGAGTGCGTCGCCGAGCCGCTGGGCGCGGCTGCGCTGGTCGCCGGCGGGCCGGTCGGCCTGCACGAAGGACTCGACCGCCGCCTGGAACCTCTCCCCACCCACGGCGTCGAGCTCCCCGCGGATCGACAGCGACCCGTCGGCGTGCTTCGACAGCGTCAGCCGCCGCCCGTCGGTGGGGTCGGGCTCGGGTCCGTCGGGATCGAGCCACGTCAGGTAGTGGCGCACCGCGCGGACGACGTCGGTGTGCTCGTGCTCGACGGCCAGCCCGGTGAGCACCGCGTCGATCTCCACCAGGTCCACACCACGCTCGGCGGCCGCGGCCAGCCGCTCGGGCGTGAGCACGACCGCGGCGACGCCCACCTGCTCGGCCGACACAAGCCCGGCGTCGTGCGCCTCGGCCAGCGCCGGCAGGTGCTCCAGCACCCGCCCGTTGCCCACCAGCCGGGCGGCCGCGGCGGCCGAGAGCCGGCAGTGGCCGCGCAGGCAGGACCGCGACCGCAGCCCGTCGCGTTCGGGTGCCTGCCGGTTCTCCGCCGCCCGTACCAGCCGGGTCAGCCGGGCGTCGATCCGGTTGCGCTCGGCGACCGCAGCCGCGACCTCGTCCAGGATCTCCGCGTCCGTCAGCGCGGCGGTGTCACCGATCGCGCCGCTCGAACACATGTACGGAGTCTAGTCGAGGGAAGTGGGCGGATCAACCCGAAAGCCCAGCTCAGAGCCGTAATCGCGGTCGGCTGAGTGTGCATGGCTCGGCCGGACCCGGTCGCCGATGCGGGCGACCGGCGACGGCTCGACGGCTGAGTCCTGACGCGACGGTGCCCCGGCCGGGGAGTCCGGCCGGGGCACCGTCAGGGCCGTGCGTCAGGCGACCCGGCGGGCGCCCACGTAGCTCGGCATCGAGTCGAGGTTCACCACCGCCACCGGCTTGCCGGCGGTCGAGGCGTGGACCATCTGGCCGTTGCCGATGTACATGCCGACGTGCGAGACCGGGGTGTAGAAGAACACCAGGTCACCAGGCTGCAGGTTGGCCTTCGCCACCGGGGTGCCGAACGTCGACTGGGCCTTCGAGGTGCGCGGGATCGAGATCCCGGCCGCCTTGTAGGAGAAGCTGGTCAGCCCCGAGCAGTCGAAGGAGTTCGGGCCGGTCGCGCCGTACACGTACGGGTCACCGACCTGGGCCAGCGCGGTGTCGACGGCGACCTGGGCCGCGCTGGAGGAAGCCGCAGCCGGCGCGGCGGCCACGGCCGTGCCAGCGCTGTCACCCGCAGCAGCCGAGGCCGGCAGGGGGGAGAGGGCGATGCCGGCTCCGGCGATGGCCGCGACGGCGATGCCGCGGAACGAGCGACGAGCGATGGACGTGCGTGCAGTCGTCATCGACGACGGTTCTCCTGTTCTCCACGATCGCCTGCCGGGTTAGCTGACGGGTTCGGACGGGGGAGTCGCCCGGCGCGACGAGTCGCGCTTCACCCCAGTGCTCAGGTGGGTCCCCGGTCCGGGTACCGGCTGGGTGCCGGCATCCGGTTCGGCGTGTCCGGCGGGTGTCACGCGGGAGGTGACGAAGGGCCCTGGCCGAACCGCGACGACGGTAGGTAGGGGATGTGGAGCCCTCAACCGCCCTGGGGGAACGCCACGCCCGGACCACCTTGCGGGACTTGACAAGTGCCAGAAATCCGAAACGCCGTACTGAGCTGCGAAGATCTCCCGGGGCACTGCCCTGTGGCGGACCCCCCGCGTGGGCGGACACGCGGGCCGACGGTAAAAAGGACATAACGGTGCGTCCGAACGCTGAGTCAATGACCGGCCACGAGGGAAGTGGTCGGGACGCCGGGATCCGCACGGTTGCCGCGCCCGTTCACCGGGCATCGGGACAACAGTCGACAGGAGGAGGACCCCGTGGGGATGTTGAGGAAGCTGGTGGCTTCAGGCGTCGCCGCCAAGGTGGTGCAGGAGCTCCAGAAGCCGCAGAACCAGGCCAAGATCAAGCAGTTCATCCGCGACTACCAGGCCAAGAACAAGAGGGGCGGAGGCGGCGCGGCCGGTCGCTACTGACGCCCACCGCGCAGCACTCCTCGCGACCCCTGTCCCGGTACCCGGGACGGGGGTCGCGCCGCGTCAGGACAGCCGCGTCCGGGGATCCGCGTCCGGAGACCGGGTCCCGCCGGCGTCCGGACGCGCCGTTGCGCTGCCCCTGGTCACGCGCCAGCCTGACGCCGGGGCCGCCGCAGAGTCGCGGCGGACCAGCCGAGGAGGGGCCATGAGCAGAGACATCGACGGCAGCCGGATCGACGCGGTGCTGGCCGACGCGGTGCAGAGCGGAGCGGTGCCGCACGTCGCCGCCATCGCCGCCGACCGGGACGGCGTCCTCTACGAGGGCGGCGCGGGGGTGCGGGTGGCCGGGGAGTCCGACGACCCCGTGGGCACCGGCACCCAGTTCCGGATCATGTCGATGACGAAGATGGTCACCACCGCCGCCGCCCTGCAGCTGGTCGAGCGCGGCGACCTCGACCTCGCCGCGCCGGTCGAGGAGTACCAACCCGAGTTCGCCGCCGTCCAGGTGCTCGAGGGCTTCGACGGCGACACCCCGCGGCTGGTCCCGCCGGCCAGCCAGGCGACCGTCTCCCAGCTGGTCACCCACACCACGGGCCTGGGCTACTGGTTCTGGAGCGCCGACCTGCTCCGCTACGAGACGGTGACCGGCGTCCCCAACGTCGTCCCGGGCTCGGCCGAGGCGTTCAAGGCACCGATGGTGGCCCACCCCGGCACCCGGTTCGTCTACGGCATCAACACCGACTGGCTCGGCAGGGTCGTCGAGACCGTCGCCGGCACCACGCTCGACGAGGTCGTGCGGACGGGGATCACCGAGCCGCTCGGGATGGCCGACACCATGTTCCGGCTCGACGAGGGCCGGAAGGCCACCTGCGTCGCCATCCACACCCGCGGCGAGGACGGCCGCTGGACCGCCGTCCCCGAGATCCTCAACCAGGAACCCGACTGGTGGGCCGGCGGGCACGGCCTGTACTCGACGCCGCGCGACTACACCCGGTTCACGCGGGCGCTGCTGCGCGGCGGCGAGCTCGACGGCGAGCGCATCCTGTCCGAGGAGACGGTCGACCGGGCGTTCACCAACCAGATCGGCGACCTGGGGTTCCCCGCCGAGATCCCCACCGCCGACCCGCCGATCACCGACAGCCTGCGGGTCGGGCCGGGCTGGACGTGGGGCCACGGGCTGCTGCTCAACACCGAGGACCAGCCGGGCCGCCGCCGGGCCGGCACCGGCGCCTGGGCCGGCCTGTTCAACACCCACTTCTTCATCGACCGCACCACCGGCGTCTGCGCCTCGATCTACACCAACTCCCTGCCCTTCATCGAGCAGGACGGCGCGTGGCGGGTCTACGGCGAGTTCGAGGAGGCCCTCTACGCCGCGCTCTGAGCCAGGGCGGGGGACGGCGCCGCCGTCCCCCGCGCCCCGGCTCAGGCCCGGCAGCCGATGGGGCCGCCGTGGAAGGCGACCATGTCCGGCCAGATGGCCGTCAGCGGCAGCCGCTCGCCCAGCGGCCGGCCGTCGAGCTCGGCGTGGGCCCGGTGCAGGTTGCCCACCAGCCGCTCGGACTCCTGCCAGGCCGCGTAGGGGTTGTCCGCGTGCCGGCGCGCGGTCTCCAGCGGCGACCAGCCGGCGGCGTGCCCCTCCCGCGCCGCCGCGTCGACGAAGGCCGCGTAGCCCGCGAGGTCGTCGAGCAGCCGGGTCACCTCCGCGCCGCGGCACACCGGGCCGTGGCCGGGCACCAGCACCTCCGGCTCCAGCGCCCGGATCGCGGCCAGCGCCCGGGGGTACCCGGCGACGCTGCCCTCGGCCAGGAACGGCTGACCGCCGGCGAAGGCGATGTCGCCGGCGAACACGACCCCCTCGGCCGGCAGCCGGACGACGACGTCGCCGCGGGTGTGCGCCGGCCCGACGGCGTGCAGCTCGACCGCGCGCTCGCCCAGGTGCAGCGTCATCGCGCCGGTGAAGGTGACGTCGGGCGGCCGCACCTCCAGGTGCCCGTAGTCGGGACCGGTGAGCACCTGGGCGGCGATCAACCCGGCAGCGAGCTGGTCCTCCCGCGCGAGTGCGTGCCCGACGACCGGGGTGTCGGCCGGCGCCAGCCAGTTGCCGAAGGTGTGGTCGCCGTGGTGGTGGGTGTTCACCAGCGCGCGCAGCCGGCCCGGCGCGACCCCGCCCACCGCCGCGAACAGCGCCCGGTTGCGGGCCTCGGTCGAGGTGGTGTCGACCATGAGGCCCGCACCGTCGTCGCCGACGACCACACCGGTGTTGTTGATCATCCAGCTGCCGTCGGGCTGCACGTAGGCGAAGACGCCCGGTGCCACCTGCTGGAGCGCCGCTGCCTCGATCGACGTCGTCACCGGGCCACTGTCCTGCACCGGGCGCGCGGCGGCGAGCGGTCCGTCAGTCGCCCTTGACGTTCACGACCTGGCGCAGCGTGTGCCGGACCTCCACCAGGTCGGCGGCGTCGGCCATGACCCGGTCGATCGGCTTGTACGCGTCGGGGTGCTCGTCGAGGAAGGCGTCGGAGCGGCCCCACGCGATGCCCTTCATGCGCCGGTCGAGGTCGGCGCGGGTGAACATCCGCCGGGCGGCGCCGCGCGAGTGGTTGCGGCCGGCGCCGTGCGGGGCCGACATCAGCGCCTCGGCGTTGCCCTTGCCGACGACGACGTAGGACGCCGTCCCCATCGACCCGGGGATCAGCCCCCACTGGCCCTCCCGCGCGGAGATCGCCCCCTTGCGCGACAGCCACACCTCGGCGCCGTGGTGGGTCTCCCGCTCGGTGTAGTTGTGGTGGCACTGCACCACCTGCACCCGCCGGACCTCCTCGCCCGTGAAGCGCGACACCTGGTCGGCGACGCGGTCCATCATCTCCTCGCGGTTGGCTGCTGCGAACCGCTGCGCCCAGTGCAGCGCCTCGACGTAGGCGTAGAACTCCGCCGTCCCCTCCGCCAGCCAGGCGAGGTCGCGGTCGGGCAGGTCCGTCCCGCGGCAGCGCTCCTGGGCCACCCGGATGTGCTTGGACGCCAGCTTGTTGCCGACGCCGCGCGAGCCGGAGTGCAGGAACAGCCACACCCGGTCGGCCTCGTCGAGGGAGACCTCGATGAAGTGGTTGCCTGACCCGAGCGACCCAAGCTGCAGCGGCCAGTCGCGCACGACGCCGTCGGCCTGGGCCGCCCCGGGCAGGTCCCGCAGCTCCTGGACCCGTGGCGCCGCCGTCTCCCGCAGCTTCTTGTTGTTGCGCCCCGCAGACAGCGGGATCGCCCGCGAGATCTGCTCGTGCAGCGTCGCCAGGTTGCGGCCGCGGACGGCGTCGCCGGTGAACTGGGTGCGCACGGCCATCATCCCGCAGCCGATGTCAACGCCGACCGCGGCCGGGATGATCGCGCGGTCGGTCGGGATCACCGAGCCGACGGTCGCACCCAGGCCGAGGTGGGCGTCGGGCATGAGGGCCACGTACGGGTGGATGAACGGCATCGAGGCGGTGCGCTCGGCCTGGGCCCGGGTGGTCGGCTCGAGGATCGACGCCCAGGTGAGCAGCCGGTCGTTGATTCTCTCCATGGCTCGCTTCTCGTGTCGCGGGTGGGGCCGGCGGATGGGCAGGGCCGGGGGCGGTCGACGGGCCCCGCGCACCCGGGTACCCGGCCGGGACGTCGGCACCCCGGCGTGCCGTTTCCGTTCCGCGGACGCCGGGCAGGCCGGACGGCGACCGAGCGCACCCACAGTGAGGACGACGACGATGCAGGTCGGACTGAAGCTCGCCACCGAGGCCTTCCCGCCGAAGGAGATCGTCCGGCAGACGGTCCGCGCCGAGCAGGCCGGCTTCGACTTCGTCGAGCTGAGCGACCACTTCCACCCGTGGCTCGACGTCCAGGGGCACAGCGGCTTCACCTGGTCGATGCTCGGCTCGATGGCGACCAGCACCGAGCGCATCGGCCTGGCCACGGGCGTGACCTGCCCGATGATCCGGTACCACCCGGCGGTCATCGCCCAGGCCGCGGCCACCGTGCAGATCCTGTCGGACGACCGGTTCACCCTCGGCATCGGCGCCGGCGAGCGGCTCAACGAGCACGTCGTCGGGGAGGGCTGGCCGGCCGTGCGGACGCGGCACAGGATGCTCACCGAGGCGCTGGAGATCATCAAGCTGCTCTGGCAGGGCGGCTACCAGTCCTACGACGGGCAGTACCTGCAGCTCGAGGACGCCCGCGTCTTCGACCTCCCGGACCGGCTCCCGGTCATCGCCGTCGCCAGCGGCGGGCACAACGCCTCCGTGCTGGCCGCCGAGCACGGCGACGGGCTGTTCGCCACCGAGCCGCGCGCCGACCTGGTCCAGGCCTACCGCGACGCCGGCGGCAGCGGCCCGCGCTACGCCGAGGTGCCGATGGCGTGGGCGGCCGACGAGGACACCGCCGCGCAGACCGCGCTGGAGACCAGCCGCTGGGCGGTCACCGGGTGGAAGGTCATGAGCGAGCTGCCCAACCCGGTGAACTTCGACGCCGCCAGCGCGACGGTCACCCTCGACGACATCAAGCAGCAGTTCTCCTGCGGCCCGGACCTCGAGAAGCACCTGCAGCAGGTGCAGCCCTACGTCGACGCCGGCTTCGACCACCTCGTGCTGCAGAACGCCGGCCCCGACCCCGACGGCTTCATCGACGCCTGCGCCGGCGGGCTGATCGACCGGGTGCGCGCGCTCACGCCGTCGTCCTGACCGCCCGGTCCGGCGGGCCACCCGGGGGCGGTGCGCTTGTCCGACGCGTCCCCCGGGTAGCCCGCCGTCCGTGAGCGGGACGAGTGGGAGCCGGGTCGGCAAGGTCGAGGCCGCGGCCGTGGCGGCCGGACGGATGGGGCAGCGGAAGCTGGCGGCGGGCTCCCGGGTCGCGATGCGCCTGTGGGCCGCGCAGCAGCCCAGCGAGGGTGAGCCCGAGGTGGCCCGGGAGTACGAGACGGTGGGCTACGCCGTCTCCGGGCGGGCCCGGCTGCGCGCGGAGGACCAGACGATCGAGCTGGGGCCGGGCGACTCCTGGGTCGTGCCGGCCGGGGTGAGCCACACCTACGAGATCCTCGAGCCGTTCACCGCGGTCGAGGCCACCTCACCGCCCGCGCAGGAGGCCGACCGGGACGCCCCGCCGTCCTGAGCCCGCGGCGGGGCCGGGGCGTCAGCGGCGGTCGAGCAGCCGCAGCGGCGGGCGGGTGGACAGCCGCTTCTCCAGCACCACGCGGTGGCGGCCGTCGGCGTCCTGGCGGAAGTCCAGCCGGTCGACCAGCGCCTGCATGAGCGTCAGGCCCGCGCCGCCCTCGACCGGATCCCGGTCGGCGACGTCCCCGGGGTCGAAGCCGCTGCCGTCGTCGACGACGGTGATGCGGCAGACGTCGTCGCGGATGTCGACCGACACCTCGTACCCGGCGTGCGCGCCGGCGTGCTCGACCACGTTCGCGCACGCCTCGGTGAGCGCCAGCGTGGTCTCCGCGACGACGGCCCGCTCGATCCGCAGGTGTTCCAGCGCCTGCCGGCACAGACCGCGGACGAAGGGCACGCTGTCGACGTCCACCGGAAGACGTACGGTAAAGCCGATCTCCAACCCGGGCCCCTCTCCGCACCGTCCGGTTACGCTCCCTGGGTCCGTCACCGCACCGAGGGAGCCGATCGTGCAGTTCGCCGTCGACCGCACAGCGGTGCACGGACGGCCGGCGGTGAGGGTACGCGGTGAGCTCGACGTCGCGACGGTGGCGCGGCTGGCCGAGTGCGTCGAGGCCGAGCTGTCCGCCTCGCCGGGTCGCCTGGTGGTCGACCTGACCGAGACGACGTTCATGGACTCCTCCGGCGCCCGGCAGCTGGCCCGCACCGCGCGCCGGGCCGGCGAGACCGGCACGGCGCTGCAGGTGGTCTGCCCGCGGGAGAACACCCCGGTGCGCCTGGTCATCGACCTGCTCGAGCTCGACCGGATCGTGCCGGTGGTGGAGCAGGCGGGCGTCGCCGACGGGGAGGTCGGGTCGTAGGGTCGCGCCGGTGACGACGCCCGAGCCGCTGCCGCCCACCACCGCGGACACGGCCGCACCGGCACCGGCGGCGCCGTCCCGCGCCGACGCCCCGTTCCTCGACCCGCGGGCCCTCGCCCGCTGCGCCGACGAGCCGATCGCCGTCCCCGGCGCGATCCAACCGCACGGCGCGCTGCTGGCGGTCACCGAGCCCGGCCTCGCCGTCGTCGTCGCGTCGGCCAACGCCGCCGACGTCCTCGGTGCCGAGGTGACCGGTGCGACGCTGGCCGACCTGCTGACGCCCGTCGAGCTCGACCGGCTGCGCGAGGCGCTGGCCGGGGACGTCGCCGAGGCCGAGCCGCTGCGCATGGCACCCGGCGGCCGGGACGTCGACCTGGTGCTCTCGCGCAGCGGCGACCTGCTGGTCACCGAGTGGGAGCCGGTCGCCGGCGCCGGGCAGGCCGGCGCGGCCTGGCACCGCCGGCTGCCCACCGTCCTGCAGCGGCTCTCGGCGCCGACGACGCTCGAGGGGCTGACCGGGGTCCTGGCCCGCGAGGTGCGGGCGCTCACCGGCTTCGACCGGGTGATGGTCTACCGCTTCGACGCGGAGTGGAACGGCGAGGTGGTCGCCGAGGACCGCCGGGAGGACCTCGAGCCCTTCCTCGGCCTGCACTACCCGGCCAGCGACATCCCGGCCCAGGCCCGCGCGCTCTACGCCACCAACTGGCTGCGCCTGATCCCCGACGCCACCTACACCCCGGTGCCGCTGCAGCCGCGGCTGGTGCCCGGGACGGGTGCGCCGCTGGACCTGTCGGGCGCGGCGCTGCGCAGCGTCTCGCCGGTGCACCTGGAGTACCTGGCCAACATGGGCGTCACCGCCTCGATGTCGGTGTCGCTCATCGACCGCGGCCGGCTGTGGGGCCTGGTCGCCTGCCACTCCTACAGCGGCCCGCACCGGCCCTCGCCCGCCGACCGCACCGCCGCGGAGTTCCTCGGCCGCACCGCCTCGCTGCTGCTGCACACCACCGTCGAGGCCGGCGCGCGCGACGAGGCGGTTGCGGTGGCCCAGCGCGAGGCCGAGCTGGCCGCCGCGGTCGGCCGCACCCCGCGGACGCCGGCCACCGCGCTGGTCGGCGGCGCGGTGACCGTGCTCGACCTGCTGCCCGCCGCCGGCGCCGCGGTCCGCCTCGGTGGCCGGCTGCACCTGCTCGGGTCCACGCCCCCGCCCGAGCGGGTCGCCACCGTCGTCCCCGCCGTGCTGCGCGCCGGCGGGGCCACCGACCGGCTGACCCGCGACCTGCCCGGCTTCGCGGATCTGGCCGACGCCGCCAGCGGCGTGCTCGCCGTCGAGGTCGGCGGCGGACGCGGGGACTTCCTCGCCTGGTTCCGGCCGGAGACGCCGCGCGAGGTCACCTGGGGCGGCGACCCGTACGCCTCGAAGCTCACCCGGGACGACGGCGGCCCGCGGCTGAGCCCCCGCCGCTCCTTCGCCCGCTGGACCGAGACCGTCCGCGGCACCGCCCGCCCGTGGCGCGCGCACGAACGGGCCGCCGCCCGCGCGCTGGCCGGCCACCTCGGCGAGGCGGTGCTGGCGCGCGCCGGCGAGGACGACCGGCTCGCCGCGGCGCTGCAGCGCACCCTGCTGCTCGAGGAGCTGCCGAAGGTGCCCGGCGTCGCGCTCGGCGCCCGGTACCGGCCCAGCCAGGAGGACGTCGTCGGCGGTGACTGGTACGACCTGGTGCCGCTGCCGTCGGGCCGGCTGGCGGTGGTGCTCGGCGACGTCGCCGGGCACGGGCTGTCCGCGGCGTCGGTGACCGCCCAGCTGCGGCACGCGCTGCGCGCCGCGCTGCTGCGCGACGAGGGTCCGGCCGCGGCGCTCACCGAGCTCAACCGGCTCGTCGGCGCGCTGCTGCCGGGCGAGATGGCGACCGCTGTGATCGTCCAGCTCGACCCGGGCACCGGCGAGGTGGCCCTGGCCAGCGCCGGGCACCTGCCGGCCGTGCACGCCGGCGCCGGCGGCAGCCGGCTGGTCACCGACGGCCGCGGCCCGGCGCTGGGCCTGCTCGACGCCGCGGACTACCCGCAGGCCGGGCTGCGCCTGGACGCCGGCGACCGGCTGCTGCTCTACAGCGACGGCCTGGTCGAGCGCCGCGACCGCGATCTCGCCGAGGGGCTGGAGGCGCTGCGCGCCGCGGTGGCCGCCGTCCCCGGTGCGCCGCAGGAGGTCGTGGACGGCGTGGTCGCCGCGCTCGACCCGCCCGGCACCGACGACGTCACCGTGGTCGGCCTCGCGCGGCTGTGACGCTCAGCCGCCGCCGCCGCGGACCAGGTAGCGGTAGGCCGGTGAGTCGGGGTCCAGGTGCTGGATGCGCAGCGGGCTGGCCTGCGTGCGCTCCAGCAGGCCCGGGAGGCTCCCGGCGCTGCCGAGCTCGATGCCGGTGAGCGCGGCGCCGGTCTCGCGGTTGTCCCGCTTGACGTACTCGAACAGCACGATGTCGTCGTCGGGGCCGAGGACGTCGTCGAGGAAGCGGCGCAGCGCCCCGGGCTCCTGCGGGAACTCCACGAGGAAGTAGTGCTTGAGGCCCTGGTGGACCAGGGACCGCTCGATGACCTCGGCGTAGCGGCTGACGTCGTTGTTGCCGCCGGAGAGCAGGCAGACGACGGTCTGGCCCGGCGCCACGCGCACCGCGCCGCCGGTCAGTGCCGCGGCGGCCAGCGCCCCGGCGGGCTCGGCGATGACGCCGTCGACCTGGTAGAGCTCGAGCATCTCGGTGCAGACCTGGCCCTCGGGGACGGCGACCAGCTCGGCGCCGGAGTCGCGCACCAGCGGATAGGTGACCGCGCCGGCCCGGCGAACCGCGGCCCCGTCGACGAACGTGTCGATGGCCGGCAGCTCGACCGGCCGGCCCGCCGCCAGCGCCGCGGCCATGCTCGCCGCCCCGGCCGGCTCCACGCCGACCAGCCGGGTGCCCGGGCTGGCCTGCCGCAGCCAGGTGCCGCACCCGGCGAGCAGCCCGCCACCGCCCAGCGGGAGGACGACGACGTCGGGCGCGCGGCCCAGCTGCTCGAGGACCTCGACGGCGACGGTCGCCTGCCCGACCACCACCGGCCACGCGTCGAAGGCGGGGACCAGCGTGGCGCCGGTGGTGCGGGCCCGCGCGGCGGCGGCCGCGGCGGCGTCGTCGTAGGTGTCGCCCGTGACCACCAGCTCGACCATCTCGCCGCCGAGCGCCTGGATGCGGGCGCGCTTCTGCCGCGGCGTCGTCCCGGGCACGAACACCGCGCCGCGGACGCCGAGTGCCCGGCAGGCGTAGGCGACGCCCTGGCCGTGGTTGCCGGCGCTGGCGCAGACGACGCCGGCCTCGCGCGCTCCGGCGTCGAGCCGGCTGATCGTGTTGTAGGCGCCGCGCACCTTGTACGACCGGCCGACCTGCAGGTCCTCGCGCTTGAGCCACACGTCGGCGCCGGTGAGGGTGCTCAGGCGCTCGTTGCGCTGCAGGGGTGTCCGCTCGGCGATGCCCGCCAGCCGGCCGACGGCGTCGCGCACGTCGGCGGGGAAGCTCTCGAGGTCGCGCAGCGCGGAGGGGCTGGCGGCGGTGCTGGTCACGGCGTCCATCCTCCCGCCGGTGCCGTCCCGGCCCCGGCAGGGTGCGCCCGGCCGGTCGTCGAGCTCTGCCCACATGTGTGGGCAGAGCTCGAAGGGGCGGGGCAGGGGTGTCCGGCCCGGACCTCGTGCTCTGCCCACGGGTGTGGGCAGAGCTCGAAGGGGCGGGGCAGGGGTGTCCGGCCCGGACGTCGTGCTCTGCCCACGGGTGTGGGCAGAGCACGAGGTCGCCGGGAGGAGACCTCCCTGGGTCAGGCGGTGACGCGGCCGTCGTCGTGCACGGTGAGCCGGCCGGCGGCGGTCAGCCGGTCGAGGGCCGCGGTGAGCAGCGGGGCGAGGGACGGGGTGCGGCGGCGGTAGCCGAACACCTCGGTAGTGCGCAGGAACAGCTCGTCGCGGGTCGGGACGGCGCCGGCGTCGGTCGCGGCCCGGCACACCGCCACCATCGCGTTGCCGACCTCCTCCGGCGCGACGTGCTCCAGCGGGCGGGTGCTGCTGGCGGCCTGGCGGCGGAAGCCGGTCCACGAGGCGCGGTCCAGCGACTCGGGCCACACGAACTCCCCGTCGACGGTGGCCTCCGGCAGCAGCGCGAGCAGGGCGTCGCGGCGGGCCTCGCCGACCCGCGACAGGCCGAAGGCGCCGGCCGCGAGGCGGGCGAGCCGGTCGCGGTGCACCGGGCCTTCGGCCTTCACCCCGGCGAGCAGGACCCGCCGCACGAGACGGGCGGTGCGCACGTCGGCGAGCTGGTCGAGGGCCTTGCGGTCGCCGGCGGGCCGAGGTGACCACGGGCGGAACGGCAGCTCGCCGTCGAGCCCGGGCGCGGCGGAGCGGCGCTCCGCCGCCGGCCGCGGCGGCGCAGCGACCTCGGCGACCACCATGGGAAGTGCCGTGGCCGGCTCGTCCCCGGCGGGCTGGGCGGCCGGCTCCGTCGCCACCGGCTCCGTCCGCACGGGCTCGGTGTGCACGGGCTCCGCTTGCACGGGCTCGGTGTGCACGGGCTCGGTGTGCACGGGCTCCGTCTCCACCGGTGCCGGCACCACGGTCAGCGTCACCGGCCCGGGAGCCGGCTCGGCGGGGGAGCCGGCGGGCAGCGCGGCGAGCGCGGCCGGCCCCACCGAGCGCAGCACCCGCGGCGCGACGGGCGCGACAGCGGGGAGGTCGTCGGCGTCCTCGACCGCCGGCACGCTCGCCAGCACCGGCACCGGCACCGGCACCGGCACCGGCGCCGGCACCGTCGCCACCGGAACCGCCACCGGGACCGCCACCGCCGGGGCGGCGGGGAGGGCGGCGACCAGCCGGTCGAGCACCGCCTCGCGGTCGCGCAGCCACGCCGGCAGCCACACCCGCTCCACCGCCGGCCAGCCGAGCAGCCCGCCGAGCACCTCGACCGGCAGGCCGTCGCGGTCGCCGACGGTGGCCCGCCGCGCCCACGCGGGGCCGTCGAGCAGCACGGCCATCAGCGGGGTGTCCGGAGCCGAGGGCCGGGCCACCGACAGGTCGACCCGGAAGCCGGAGAGCCCGACGTCGGTGCGCACGACGAGCCCGCGCGAGCGCAGCGCCGCCGCGACGTCCTCGCGGTGCCGGTCGGGCACACCGGCCCGGCGGCCTCCGCGGGGCAGCGCGTCGGTGCCGAGCGCGGCCAGGTCGAGCCAGGCGCGCAGGTGCTTGACGCCCACCGACGAGGTCTGCTCGGCCCGCAGCGCCGCGGGGTCGAACGAGGAGAAGACGACGACCTGCCGCCGCGCGCGGGTGATGGCCACGTTCAGCCGGCGCTCGCCGCCGAGCCGGCTGAGCGGGCCGAGGTCCAGGGGCAGCACCCCGCGGTCGTCGGGGCTGAACGCGGTGGAGAACAGCACGACGTCGCGCTCGTCGCCCTGCACGTGCTCCAGCGTCTTGACGAACAGGTGCTCACCGTCGGTGCGGTCCAGCGCCTCGACCAGCCGCTCGTCGCCGGCGTCGCGCAGCAGCGACTCGACGTAGGCCCGCTGCTGGGCGGTGACGGTCACGACGCCGATCGACGGAGCCGTGTCCGGGGAGGCGGCGAACCGGCGGCGGACCTCCGCGACGACGGCCTTGGCCTCCATCGGGTTGGTCCGCAGCAGCCGCCCGGCCCCGGTGCGGTGGAACGTGCCGTCGACCCGCACCAGGCTCAGGCCGCGGCCGTCGACGTCGGCCGAGGGCCGCCCGTGCGCCGGCGCGGGGAACGACGCGAGCCGCTCGTCGTAGTAGTGGGCGTTGCTGAAGGCGATCAGCGACTCGTCCTGGCTGCGGTAGTGCCACCACAGCCGGTGCCGCGGCACCTGCGCCCGCACGCAGGCCGAGAGGATCGACTCCTCGTCCTCCACCGCGGTGCCGAGCAGGTCGGCCAGGTCGTCGTCGCAGGCCCCGGCCGGCTCCGCGGACGACGGCGGCAGCTGCCGGCTGTCGCCGACGACGACCGCGGCGCGGGCGCGGCCCAGCGCGCCCACGGCCTCGGCGACCCGGAGCTGCGAGGCCTCGTCGAACACGACCAGGTCGAACAGGCCGGCCCGCGCGGGGAGGAACCGCGCCACCGCGTCCGGACCGGCCAGCACGCACGGCAGCACCGCGGTCACCGCGTCGCCGTGCTCGGCCAGCAGGGCACGCACGCCCGAGCCGGGCGAGCGGCCCAGCTCCCGCTGCAGCGCGCCGAGCCGGTCGTCCACCGCGTCGGGCCGGCCGTCCCGGCGCCGGGCGGCCGCCACCGCCGCGGGCAGCGCCGTGGTGAGGTGCCGGCGGACCGCGCGCGAGGCGGCCGTGAAGCGGGCGACCGCCCGGTCGTGCGCCGCCGCGTCGAAGCCGTCCAGGCCGGTGGCGGTGCGCCGCTCGGCGGCCGCGGCGGTGGCGAGGCCCGCCTCGAACGCGCGGCCCGCGTCCTCGGCCGGCAGCCGGCCGCTGACCAGCGCCTGGCGGGCCTCGGTCAGCCCGGCGGCGCGCAGCGGCTCGAGGGTGTCGAGGAGCTCCGCCCACCGGCGCAGCGAGATCAGGCCGGGGTGGTCCAGGCCGCGCTCGGGGCGGGTCATCGCCCAGCGCAGCACCACGCCGTCGTCCCCGCACCAGGCGGCCAGCTCCGCGGAGCTGCTGCCGCACACGCGCAGCAGGGCCACGAGGGCCGTGCGCAGCCGGGTGACCGCCGCGGCGGCGGCCACGTCGGGACCGGGCCCGGAGACGACGTAGCGGCGCAGCGCGACGGCGAAGGTCCGCGCGCTGTCGACGACGGCGCCGGCCCGCTGCAGCCAGGCGACCTGGGGGTCGAGCAGCGTGGGCTCGGCCAGCGGGTTCCACCCGGCCGGCACCGACAGCCCCGGGATCACCGAGGCCCGGGCGAGGAGGGCGCCGGCCGCCGTCTGCACCCGCCACAGCGCGGCGGTCAGCTCCGCGACGTCGCGCAGCCGCACCGTCGCACCGGGCCGCAGCACCGGCGCCAGCCGGTCGCGCACCGCGCGCAGACCCTGCCGGCGGGTCCACCAGCGGGCGGCCTGCGCGGTCTGGGCGGCCACGTAGAGGTCGGCCAGCGGCAGCTCGAGCGCCTCCGGGGTGGCCAGCTCCAGGCCGGGGTGGACGGTGGCGGCGAAGGCGGCCACGTCGCCGAGCACCGTCTCCGTCGCCGTCCGCCAGCGCTCCGTGGGCACCTCGTCGAGCACGTCGAGGCCGACGTCGGGACCGGCCAGCAGGTGGGCGAGCACCCCGAGGTCCTCGGGGGAGCGCACCTCGCGCAGCGCCCGGCCCAGGTGCTCCTCGGCCGGCAGGGCGCGGATGGCGTCGTCGACCTCGGCGGCGGCCCGGTGCGCGGCCGCGAGGTCGACCCGCGCGGTGTCGACGAAGGCCCACGGGTGCCGCGCCGAGGGACGGGCCAGGTCGGCGACGTCGGGCAGCAGCGCCAGTGCCCGGCGCACCGCGGTCAGCGTCGCGGCCGGGGCCGTGGCCGCGAACGCCGGCGGCAGCGGCAGCGGCCGGACGTCGTCGCCGACCGCCAGCTGCGCCGTCCGCGCGGAGTGGAACGACAGGCCGGCGGCGTTGGGCGCGTGCAGCCGGTCGGCGTAGCGGGCGAGCGTGCGGCGGGCCGCGCGCAGGTCGTCGCGGTCGGCGGCCAGGCCCTGATCGTCGACGGCGACCGCGCAGTCCAGCGCCGCGCGGACGCGGGCGCGCAGGTCCGCGGCGCGCGCTCCCCGGTCGTGCAGGTCGAGGGTGAACGGGCCCATGCCCACCGCCTCCAGCCGCCGGGCGACGGCGTCCAGAGCGGCCCGCTTCCCGGAGACGAAGAGCACCCGCCGGCCGTCGGCGGCCGCACGGGCGAGCAGGTTGGCGACGGTCTGCGACTTGCCGGTGCCCGGCGCGCCCTCGAGCACGACGGTGCGCCCGGCGAGGCCCTCGGCGACGGCGCGCAGCTGCCCCGCGTCGGCCGGCAGCGGGCAGGCGGCGGCCAGCTCGTCGAGGTCCGGCGTCCCGGCACTGGGGGGCACCGGGTCGACGAAGGCCTCGCCCGGGGCGTGCAGGAGGTGCGACACCAGCGGGTTGGCGGCGAACTCCGCCCAGTGCTCGTCGAGGTCGCGCTCCAGCCGGTACCGGGCGGAGGGCAGGACGGCGAGGTCGGCGGTCGCCTCGACGCGGAAGGGCAGCCCGGCGTCGGCCAGCGCCTGACGGACGGCGGTCAGCGCGCCGTCCACGTCGACTCCCTCCGGTCCGTCCTGACCGGTCAGGTCGGGCACCTCCAGGCCGTGCACCCGGCGCAGCTCCTCCAGCAGGCACCGGTTGGGGCCGGCGCTGCCGGTCCCGTCGACGGCGAGCCGGTAGCCGGCGCCGCCGGCGGGGGAGAGCACCACCGGCAGCAGCACCAGCGGAGAGCGCACCGGCCGGCCGTCGAGCTCCCAGGCCAGGCTGCCGAGGGCGACGTACAGGTCGTTGGTGCCAGTCTCCTCGAGCACGGTCCGCGCGCGGTGCGCCAGCGCGCGCAGGCGCGGCAGGTAGCCGCCCTCGGTGACGTCGGCGTGCACCGCCCGCTGCTCGTGCAGCAGGTCCCCGAGGCGCCCGACTGGCAGCTCGCGCGCCGAGCGCAGGCCCTGCTCGGAGTGCTCGGCGGCCAGCCGGTCGGCCGGCAGCAGGGACACCGGGGTTCCGCCGGTGAGCAGGTCGGCCAGCGTGGCCAGGTAGGCGCCGGGGACGGTCAGCGGCAGGCCGGCGCCCTCGGGGCAGTCGAGGAGCCGGTCGCGCGCGCCGGTGCCGAGCAGGGCGGTCCGCCACTCCTGCACGCGCGGCGGCACGCCGGGGCGGCTGTCGGGGCCCGGGGCGGCGTGCCGGCCGGTGGAGCGCGCGGCCGGGTCGGAGTCGGCCCGGCGGTACTCGACCACCTGCACCGCACCGGTGGCGCCGCGGGTGCGGGCCGGCAGCGGCAGGATGCCGTCGCGGCGGGCCCGGGCGACGTCGGTGACGCCCAGCACCCGCTCCGGCGGGCCGGCGAGCCAGGCGTCGTACGCGGCCCGGTGCAACAGCTCGGCCGTGGGCTCCGCGGTAGGCTCGGCACCGGGCCCGGCGTCGGCGTGGCCGGTCAGCAGCGTCGTCTCCACCAGGCGCACCAGGCCGCGGTCGACCAGGTCCACCAGCGGCGCGACCTCGGTGGTGGCGGCGCTCGGCGTGCTGCGCTCCTCGCGCCAGTAGCCGAGGAACGCCGAACCGTCGGCCAGGAACAGCAGCGGGCGGACACCGGCCGCCTCCAGCGCGGCGGCCACGACCACGGTGGTGTCCAGGCTCGTGCCGGCCCGGCCCTGCAGGACGTCGCCGGGCGTGCGCACCTCCTGGGCCCGCGCGGTCCAGCCGGCCGGGAGCCCGAGGTGCCGGATCCCGCGGGCGCGCACGGCGGCGGCGACCGCGGCGACGATCCGGTCGATCCGCTCCGGACCGGCGGAGGACCCCTGCACCGAGGCGTCGTCGGTGCGCTCGTCGAGCAGCGCGGCCGCCTCGGTCAGCAGCGCGGTCACCGCCGGGTCGTGGGGGAGGACGTGCGCGGCGAGCAGCTCCAGCGCCAGCGGCAGGGGAGCGGCCGACCACTGGCCGGCCGCGAGCACCTGCACGGGGACGGCGGTGCCGCCGACGTCGACGCCGCCGGCGGTCACGTCGATCTCGACCGAGCCGGGCCGCTGCTCGCCGATGCGCCGCACCGCCGCCGGGTCGACCAGCAGGCCGAGGTCGCTGAGGACCGTCGTGCGGCCGGCGTCGAGGTCGACGGTCAGCTCGACGGGGCCGCCGAGGGGGCCCTCGGTGTCGCGGACGCCCAGCCGGACGGTGGCGCCGGGCAGCGGGCCGCCGTGGGCGGTGAGGGCCAGCCGCGACACCACGGGCACCGCGCTGGCGGCGAGGGCCGCCGACAGCACCGGCGTGGTGGTGGCCGTGATCGCCACGCTCGCCCGGGCGGCTCCGTCGTGCGGATGCGGCCGGCCGTCCGGAGTGCCCATGGCGTCCTGTCTACCGGCCCGGACGGACCGGTCCGGTCATCCCCGGACGAGTCTGGGGCGGGTGTGACGGGTGCTGCCGGACTGACCACTCGGGCACCACCGAGGCGCTCCCGCGGGTCACGGACCTCCCACGCTCGCTGCCTCCACGAGGTCGCCGACCTGGAACGGGTGTGGCAGGAGGGAGGACCACGGCGTTTCGACAGCGCGAGGACGCGGAGCGGCGTGCCTGCGCTCCAACGGTGCGACGGTCCACGCCGGCACCACGGGGAGACATCCGATGGCCCGCACCGCGCTCATGCCGCAGCCCGACAGCACGCCGCCGAAGCAGCCGTTCTGGCGGCGGACGCCTGTCGTCGCCGTGGCCAGCCTGCTCATCGGCATCGGGATCGGCGGCGCGACGAACGCCCCCACGGCCACCGAACCGGCAGCCAGCAGCGCCACCGCTCCGTCGTCGACGTCCGCACCCCGTTCGACGGCCGCGCCCTCCTCGGCCGCCCTGGTCGTGCCGCGGAGCAGCGCCGCGGTCCCGACCACCCCGGCGCCGGTCAGCTCCGCGCCGGCCGTCGTCGTGCCGTCGACTCCGCCTCGGTCGAGCACTCCCGCGCCACGGCCGGCTCCCGCGCCGGCACCGGCTCCCGCGCCGGCACCGGCTCCCGCGCCGGCACCGGCACCGGCACCCGTTCCTGCCCCGGCACCCGCCCCCGCTCCTGCGGCATCCGGCGTCTACTACGCCAACTGTGACGACGTGCGCGCGCACGGGGCCGCGCCCATCCACCCCGGCGACCCCGGCTTCCGCGACGCCTTCGACCGGGACGACGACGGCATCGGCTGCGAGTAGCGAGCAGGACACCACCCCGACCGGGGGAGCGCCCGCCGTGACGCAGCGGCCGGTGAACCGACCCGTCGCGGCGGTGCCGGGTGTGCCACCGGCGGGGAGGAGGGGAGCGGCGGGAGCGTCCGGCGGTCAGCGGAAGCGCTGCTCCAGGTCGGTCACCTCGGGCAGACCGACGAGGTCGGTGAACTGGCCGAAGGTCGGCAGCCCGTCCAGCGGCGGCACGCCCTCGGTGCGCAGCCCGTCGAGCAGCGCCCGGATGCCGGCGGTCGCCGCCAGCAGCGTGCCGATCGGGTAGATGACCAGCGCGAAGCCCAGCTCGGTCATCCGCTGCAGCGACAGCGGGGGAGTGCGGCCGCCCTCGGCCCAGTTGAAGACCAGCGGCGCCACCCCGGCCAGCTCGCGGGCCACCCGCTCGATGTCCGCCTCGGTGGTCGGCGCCTCGACGAAGAGCAGGTCGGCGCCGGCGTCGGCGTAGGCCCGGGCCCGCGCCAGCGCGTCGTCCACCCCGCTGACGGCGACCGCGTCGGTGCGCGCGATCAGCACCAGGTCGGGGTCGCGCCGGGCGGCCACGGCCGCCCGGACCTTGCCGGCCATCTCGTCGGTGCCGATCAGCGCCTTGCCGCTCATGTGCCCGCACTTCTTGGGCATCACCTGGTCCTCGAGCTGGATGCCGGCCACCCCGGCCTGCTCGTAGAGCTGCACCGTGCGGACGACGTTGAGCGCGTTGCCGTAGCCGGTGTCGGCGTCGGCGATGACCGGGACGTCGACGGCGGCGGCGATCCGGCGGGCGTTGTCGACCATCTCCGCGCCCGACAGCAGCCCGACGTCGGGTCGGCCGATCAGCGACGCCGTCGTCCCGAAGCCGGTCATGTAGACGGCGTCGAAGCCGGCCTGCTCCACCAGCCGGGCCGAGAGCGCGTCGTAGGCGCCGGGCGCGACCAGCGGTGCCGGGCCGGCCAGCAGCTCGCGCAGCCGCGCCCGCGGCGCCCGGGCGCCCCCCAGCAGATCCCCCACGGTGCCCCCTCGGTTGCATACAGGCCCCGGTGCGGGGCGGTCGCGGGTCAGGGGCAGTGTGCACCGGCCCCGACGTGCACGGCAACGGTCGGAACGGAACTCCGGAGTCCCCGCCCCTGTCTTGTGCGGGAGGGGGTGCGGCCCTACCTTGCATGCAACTCCTCCGGAGGTGTGACCGGTGACACGTCCCCTGACGTCTGCGGAACGGGCGCTGTCCGCCCTGCGCGAGATGATCATGAGCGGCGACCTGGCCCCCGGGGCGCGGCTCGGCGAGGTGGAGCTCGCCGACCGGCTGGGCGTGAGCCGCACCCCGGTGCGCGAGGCGCTGTCGCGGCTGGCCGCCGAGGGCCTGGTCCAGATCACCCCCAACCGCGGCGCCCGGGTGGCCACCTGGACCGTCGCCGAGCTGGAGGGCGTCTTCGACCTGCGGTCGGTCCTCGAGCCGCGGCTGACCGCGTACGCCGTCCCGAACGCCACGCCGGCCGACGTCGAGGAGCTCGACCGCCTCGCCCGGCGCATGCAGGAGGTGGGCAGCCCGGGGGAGCACCAGGACCTCGACGCGCTGGTGCCCCTCAACCGCGCCTTCCACGACCGGCTGGTGGCCCTCGCCGGGCACCCGACGCTGGCCAGCGCGCTCGCCGCCGCGATCCACCCGCCGATCGTGCGGCGCAACTTCCTCACCTACGACGAGGCCTCGCTGCGCCGCAGCCTGGCCCACCACGGCGAGATCGTCGCCGCGCTGCGCGCCGGTGACCCCGAGTGGGCCCGCGCCGTCATGACCTCGCACATCGCCAACGCCCGCGCCGTCATGGTCCGGGCGGCCCGACTGCGGACGGCCGGGGCAGGGGACCGCGGAGAGGAGACCGCATGAGCTACCGGCTCGGAGTCGACGTCGGGGGCACCTTCACCGACGTCCTGCTCGTCGACGAGGACAGCGGCACCACCTGGCGGGCCAAGACCGCCTCGACCCCGGCCGACCAGGCCGTCGGCGTGCTCACCGGGATCGGCCGGGTCTGCGCCGACGCCGGCATCGCGATGAGCGAGGTCGCGCAGGTGCTGCACGGCACCACGGTGGCCACCAACGCGATCCTCGAGGGCAGGGGCGCCCGCGTCGGGCTGGTCACCACCCGCGGCTTCCGGCAGGTGCTGCAGATCGCCCGCTCCTTCGTCCCCGGCGGGCTGGCCGGCTGGATCATCTGGCCCAAGCCCGAGCCGCTGGCCGACCTCGAGGACACCGTCGAGGTCGAGGGGCGGATCGCCAGCGACGGCTCGGTGGTCCGGCCCCTCGACGAGGACGACGTCCGCGCGCGACTGGGGCAGCTGGCCGGGCGGGGCATCCAGGCGCTCGCGGTCAGCCTGGTGAACTCCTTCGCCGACCCCGCGCACGAGCGGCGGATCGCCGAGCTCGCCGCCGAGGTGCTGCCCGGCGTCCCGGTGTCGCTGTCCTCCGACGTCCTGCCCGAGCTGCGAGAGTACGAGCGGACGCTCACCACCGTCGCGAACGGCTACGTCCAGCCGCAGGTGGCGCGGTACGTGCAGCACCTCTCCGACGGCCTGGGCGAGGGCGGGGTGTCCGGCGAGCTGTCGATCCTGCGCAGCGACGGCGGCCTGCAGTCGGCCGCCGCCGCCGTCGCCGCCCCGGTCAGCATGCTGCTGTCCGGCCCGGCCGGCGGGGTCACCGGCGCGGTGTGGGTGGCCGAGCAGTGTGGCCACCGCGACCTGATCACCTTCGACATGGGTGGCACCTCCACCGACGTCGCGCTGGTCCGCGACCTCGACCCGCGCATCGGCCGCGAGACCAAGGTCGGCGACCTCTCGGTGCGGGCCTCCAGCGTCGACGTCCGCACCGTGGGCGCCGGCGGCGGCTCGATCGCCCACGTACCCGAGCTGACCCGCGCGCTGCGGGTCGGCCCGCAGTCCGCCGGCGCCGACCCCGGGCCGGCCGCCTACGGGAGAGGGGGCACGGAGCCCACGGTCACCGACGCCGACGTCGTCCTCGGCTACCTGCCCTCGGCGCTGGCCGGCGGCGAGATCACCCTCGACGTCGAGGCGGCGCGGGCCTCGGTGAGCAAGGTCGCCGAGGCGATGGGGCTGGACTCCCCGGAGGCCGCGGCGGCCGGGATCGTCGACATCGTCAACGAGAACATGCTCGGCGGGCTGCGGCTGGTCTCGGTGCAGCAGGGCTTCGACCCCCGCGACTTCGCCCTGGTCGCCTTCGGCGGCGCCGGCCCGCTGCACGCCAACGCCCTCGGGAAGCTGACCGGGGCGTGGCCGGTGATCGTCCCGCCCGGCCCCGGGCTGCTGTGCGCGCTCGGTGACGCGACCACCAGCCGGCGCGACGAGTCCGCCCGGACGGTGCTGCGCCGCTTCGGCCAGCTGACCGGGGGGGAGCTGGCGCAGATCCTGCAGGAGCTGGCCGACGAGGCCGGCGGGCGGCTGGCCGCCCAGGGGCTGCCGCGGGAGGAGCAGACGGTCGGCTTCCAGGTCGACGTCCGCTACCACGGGCAGGGCTTCGAGATCCCGGTCGCGGTCGACCCGTCGTGGCTGGAGGAGGCCGACCCCCTGGCCCGTCTCGGCGGCGCGTTCGACGCCGAGCACGACCGGCTGTTCTCCTTCCTCCTCCTCGACGTCGACCACGAGCTGGTCAACGCCCGCGCCACCGTCACCGGCCCGCGGCCCGACGTCGCCCCGGTGCACCTGGAGCCGGGCGACGGCGACCCGGCGGGCGCCCTGGTCACCGAGGCGCCGGTCCACGTGGGCGGCGAGCAGGTGACGGCGTCGGTCTACGACCGGGAACGGCTGCGCGCCGGCGACGTCGTCCGCGGCGCCGCGATCGTCACCGAGATGGACTCCACGACGCTGGTGCTGCCCGGGCACGTCGCGACCGTCCACCCCTCGGGTTCCCTGCTCATCACGCCGGCGGAGGGCTGACCCGTGGCACGGATCATCGAGACCGCGACGGGGACGCCTCCGCGGGTCCACGTCGACCCGGTGACCCTCGACCTCGTCGAGAACGGGCTGCGCAACGCCCGGTACGAGATGGACGAGGTGCTGTTCCGCACGGCGCTGTCGCCGGGCATCCGCGAGCAGCACGACGAGTTCCCGCTCATCGGCGACCCCAGCGGGAAGATGGTCGTCGGCCAGTTCGGCCTGTCCATCCCCGACTTCCTCGCCGGCTTCCACGACACCGTCGAGGAGGGCGACGTCCTGCTGACCAGCGACCCCTACGCGTGCGGGGCGGCGATCAGCCACGCCAACGACTGGCTGCTCGTCCTGCCGGTCTTCCACGAGGGCCGGGTCGTGGGCTGGGCGTCGATGTTCGGGCACATGTCCGACGTGGGCGGCAAGACGCCGTCGTCGATGCCCACCGACGCGCGGACCATCTACGAGGAGGGCGTCGTGATACCCCCTTTCAAGCTCTACCGGAAGGGCGTGCTCAACGACGACGCGCTGCGGATCATCCTCAACCAGGTCCGCATGCCCGACTGGAACCGCGCCGACCTCAACGGCCTGGTCGCCGCCTGCCGCACCGCCGCCCGGCGGGTGGTCGAGATGTGCGAGAGGTTCGGGACGGCGACCTATCTCTCGGCCCTCGACGCGCTGCTGCAGCGCAACCACGACGCCATGAAGGTGCTGCTGCAGACGGTGTTCGAGGAGGGCCGCACGCTCTCCTTCACCGACTACATCTGCGACGACGGCGTCGGCAACGGCCCCTACGAGCTGAAGCTCTCGCTGACCCGCACCGGCGAGAAGGTGCACCTGGACTTCACCGGCTCCTCACCCCAGGCGGCCGGGCCGATCAACTACTACATCAACGAGAACCTCACCCGGATGTTCTTCGGGATCTACATGATCACCGTCGCCGACCCGCAGATCCTGTGGAACGACGGCTTCTACCCGCTGGTCGACGTCACGATCCCGGACGGCTCGTACTGGAAGCCGAGGCACCCGGCGGCGCTCAACGGCCGCAACCACGGCATCGGGCGGGTGTTCGACCTCTTCGGCGGGCTGCTCGGGCAGACCAACCCGGCGCTGCTCAACGCCGCCGGGTTCTCCTCCTCGCCGCACTTCATGTACTCCGGTCACCACTCCTCCGGGGAGCGGGAGGGGGAGTGGTTCCAGCTGTACTCGATCGGCTTCGGCGGCATCCCCGGCCGGCCGCTCGGCGACGGCCCCGACGGCCACTCGCTGTGGCCGAGCTTCGTCAACATCCCGTGCGAGTACCTCGAGTCCTACTACCCGCTGCGCATCGAGCAGTGGGAGACCGTCGCCGACACCGGCGGCCCGGGCCTGCACCGCGGCGGCAACGGCGTCGACGTCGCCTACGTGTTCGAGGAACCCGGCGAGATCGCCATCCACGACGACCGCTGGCTCACCTACCCGTGGGGCGTGAACGGCGGGCACCCCGGCGCCCGCGGCCGCAAGTGGATCGACCGGGCCGACGGCACCCGGGAGGTGCTGCCGAGCAAGTGCCACGGCGTGCCGGTGCACCCCGGCGACGTCCTGCACTTCGTCACCTGGGGCGGCGGAGGGTGGGGCGACCCGCTGCAGCGCGACCCGGAGCTCGTGGCGCGGGAGGTGCGCCGCGGGCTGGTGACGGCCCGGGGCGCCGAGCGGTACGGGGTCGTGGTCACCGGGGACGGCGGCGTCGACCGCGAGGCCACCGCGACCCTGCGCGACCGGATGCGTGCCGGCCGCCCGGCCGAGCTGCCGGTCTTCGACATGGGGCCACCGGTCGAGGAGCTGCTCGCCCGCTGCGAGGAGGAGACCGGGCTGCCGGCCCCGAAGCGCCCGGTGTGGACGTCGGCGTGACACCCGTCGGTCCGCGCGAGATCTGCACAGTGGTCGCCATCACGGGCCCGATGGGCGCGAGTGTGCAGATCTCGCGGCGAGGGGCGGGCCGGTGAGCGTCCCGGAGCCCGCACCCGGGCCGCACGGCTCGGCGTTCTCCGGCCGCGTCGGGTGGGGGGACCGCCCCGCGGTGCTGGTCGTCGACCTGTGCCGGGCCTACACCGACCCCGGCGGCCCCCTCGCGCTGCCCGCCCCGGGGCCGGCGGTGGACGCGGCGTCCGCCCTGGTGGCCGCTGCCCGGGACGGCGGGCACCCCGTGGTCTGGACGGCGGTCCGCTACACGCGGGGCCTGGCCGACGGCGGGCTGTTCGTCCGCAAGGTCCCCGCGCTGGCCGCCTTCGCCGAGGACGCGCCGGGCGAGTGGGGCGAGCTCACGCTCGAGCCCGACCCGGGCGAACCGGTGGTGGTCAAGCAGTACGCCTCGGCCTTCTTCGGGACGGCGCTGGGGCCGATGCTGCTGGGCCTGGGCGTGGACACGGTGGTCGTGGCCGGGGTGTCGACGTCGGGCTGCGTGCGGGCCACCGCGATGGACGCGCTCAACTCCGGCTTCCGGCCGCAGGTGGTGCGCCAGGCGTGCGCCGACCGGAGCGCGGCCCTGCACGAGAGCAACCTCGCCGACCTCGACGCCAAGTACGCCGACGTGGTCGACCTGCCCGAGGCCCTCGGGCACCTCGGGACGGCACACCCCTAGACAGCGGCGCCGCCCGGCCGGCCTCCCCCTCCGCCGGGCGGCGCCGCGCTCCACCTCGAGCACCCCGCGGCACAGTGCGACGGGAGGGTCGGCGAGCCGTGTCCCGACGGCGGGTCCGGGCCGCCCGCGGTGCCGTCCCCGGCGGTCGTCCCGTGCGCCGCGGCGACGACGGGCCGCACGCGAACCGGGCGCCCCGCTGCCGGTGACCCGGTGACCCGGTGACCGCGCCCGCCGTGGTGCGTGGGGTCCCGGGCCGGCGGCGTGCCAGGCTGGGCCGGTGCCGAGGCGGAGCGCGGGGGTCCTGCTGTACCGGCGGGAGCCCGACGGCTCCGTCGCGGTCCTGCTCGGGCACATGGGCGGCCCGTTCTGGGCGAGGAAGGACGACGGCGCCTGGTCGATCCCCAAGGGGGAGTACGCCGACGGCGAGGACCCGCTCGCCGCCGCCCGCCGCGAGTTCGCCGAGGAGCTCGGCAGCCCCGTGCCGGCGGCCGGGCTCGTCCCGCTCGGTGACCTGCGGGCCGGCGGCAAGGTGCTCACGGTGTGGGCCGCCGAGGGTGACCTCGACGCCACGGCGATCCGCAGCAACACCTTCCCGCTCGAGTGGCCGCCGCGGTCGGGCCGCGTGCAGGAGTTCCCCGAGGTCGACCGCGCCGCCTGGTTCGTCGTCGAGGAGGCGCGCGCCAAGCTGGTCACGGGCCAGCTGCCCTACCTGCAGCGGCTGCTCGACCTGACCGCCGGCTGACGACGGGCCACCTCCGGGGGAACGGCGTCGGTCGATCGCGTGACGTCTGCGCCGCGCGGGTGTGCCGGACCTGCCGGACGGCGCCGTGTGCTGCCACCCTCGGCGCCTCCCGACCCACCGGAGGTCCCCGTGAACCCCGACCCCAGCCGTCCCGGCGAGCCCGACCGGCCCTGCGCCTGCACCCGCACAGCCCGCCCGGTGGTGACCGCGGTGGTGCGCCGCCGCCCGCGCTGGACCCCCGCCGCGGACGTCCCGCCGTCCTCCTGACCCGGCCGCCGGCACGGGGAGGAGTCGCGCAGGTGACGGATCGCTGACGACTCGTCCCTCCCGTCACACGGGACGTGCTCCTGTCGGCTGCGGGTGGCAGGTTCTCCCTCCCGAGTCCCGTCGGACTCCCGAGCGAGGAGATCCCCGTGCCGTGTGCCACCTGCGCCGCCGAGACCACCCCCGGCCCGGTCTGCGCCCGCTGTGCCGCCCTGGCGCAGCTGACCCAGCCGGTGCTGCGGCTGCAGACCCGCCGCCGCCCGCCGGTGCCGACGACGCCGGCCCGCTGACCCGCTCCGGCCGCGCCGTCCCCGCGGCACGGCGCGGCCGGACCGACCCGGCGGCACCACGTGACCGAGCTCACCGCTAGCAATGCGCTTGCTGGAGTTAGCGGCGCAGGGGAGCGGGGCATGACCGATGACGTCAGGTCATCCCCGATCGTTGGAGTCCCCCCCGTCATGACCGACAACACCAAGATCGTCAACCAGCTCCGCGCGCTCGTCCTCCTCAGCCAGACCGAGGAGCAGGTCGCCCGCACCCGCGTGTCGCAGGCCCGCACGGACGCCGTCCGCCGCGAGCTCAACCAGAACGCCGACCACGCCGCGGAGCGCACCCGCGCCATCACCGAGCAGCTGCGCGCCCTCGGTGGCGTGCCGGACGTCGTCACCCCGGCCATCGGCCGGCTGTCGGCGGTGCTCAAGGCCACCTTCGAGCAGGCCGAGCCGCTCGAGGAGGCCCTGCTGCAGGACCTGCAGCTCGAGCACCAGCTGCACGACCGCGCCACCTACGTCAAGGTGCTCGCCGAGAAGAACGAGCTGCCCCGCGTCCGCGCCCTGGCCGAGCGACTCGTCACCGCCCACAAGGCGACGATCGAGTGGCTGACCGTCGTGCTGGCCGAGGAGGCGCTCGGTGGCCCCGCCGCCCTGCAGCCGACCCCGTTCCAGCAGGTCGCCGGCACCGCGGTCCGCGCCGCCAACCTCCCCTACCGCTTCGTCGCCAACCGCGTGAACGAGGCGCTCGACACCGCCCAGCAGCGTCGTGAGGCGGCGGAGGACCGGCTCGGCCAGGCGGCCGAGCGGGCCAGCAGCTTCACCGACGCCGTCCGCGAGACCCTCACGGTCGGCCGCAGCGCCGCGCTGCGCCGGGCGGAGCGGATCGCCCGCCGCGAGGGCAACCGCGAGGCCGCCAACACGGCCAAGGCCGCCCGCGAGGAGCTCGGCGACGTCTCCGCCGACGAGCTGCCGGTCAAGGGCTTCGACTCGCTGTCGACCTCGGACGCCGCCAAGGCGGTCAAGGCGCTGCGCAAGCCGCACGACATCCGCGTGATCATCCGGTACGAGGAGACCCACAAGAACCGGTCGAGCGTCATCAGCGCCGCCCAGGTCGCCCTCGCCGAGGTCGCCAAGGAGGCCGTGGGCGTCGACAGCTGACGTCCGCCACTCTCCGGAGGGCCCGCACCCGTCTCGGGTGCGGGCCCTCCGCCGTCCGGGGAGACGTCCGTCGCAACGGGCCCGCCGCCCCGGGTCCCTGCGGCACAGTGGGGTGCATGAGCATCACGCCCGAGGTCCTGGAGCAGGAGTTCTCGCTGCAGACGGCCGCCACCCGACTGGACTTCCTCAGCCGGCGCGACAGCGGGGCCACGACCCTGAACACCGTTAGCGAGCCCGCGGCCGACGACTGGAGCACCCTGCTCGACGCCGGCACCTCCCTCGACGTGCCCGAGTCGCTGGAGCTGCTGGCGCTCGGTGAGGTCATCGCCCGCAAGGCCCACGACAGCCAGCTGGTCGGCTTCCGCGCCGCGCTGCGCGGCGGAGCGACCTGGGAGCAGATCGCCGCCGCGCTCGGCGTTGCCCCGGCCGAGGCCTGGACGGCCTTCCACGCGGCGATCGAGCGCCAGGAGCGCTCGGCCGCGCTCGGACCGGACGAGGCCGCCTCCGCCCGCGAGCTGGCCGGGGCGCGCCCCCGCACCTGAGGGGCCCGCAGCGGCCCGGGCAGGCGTGAGACCGGTCCGGCTGGGCACCTGTGCAGGGAGCGCACCGGAGCCGGCACCGCCGACGGGTGCCGACGACGCACCCATCGACGAGCAGGAGCCAGCCGTGTCCGAGGCCGACCGCACACCCGACCCGAGCGACCCGCGCCGCGGCATGACGCCGAAGCCCAAGCGCGGCCGGGCGCTGTTCCTCGGCACCTTCCTCGGCCTGATCGTCCTGGTGTTCCTGTTCATCACCCTGGTCGCCCAGTGCGGCACCAGTGACGACGACGAGGTCTACGACGACCCGCAGGGCATCGCGCTGGTGGTCGACGACCCGGCTCCCTCGCCCACCGGGGTCTGACCGGCGACAACGGGTCGGCAACGGCCCGCGCGCGTCGCGCGGGACGGCCCACCGCGGCTGCCATGCTCCCGGCCGTTGACCGGCGCCCGCCCGGCGCCGGCCGGAGACCAGGAGCACGACATGACCCACCCGGGGCAGCCCGGCACCCCGCCGTCGCCGACCGGAGGCCCGCAGCCCGGGCCGCAGACGCCGCCGGGGTGGTCTGCCGCGTGGGGCCCCCAGCGGCCCGGCGCCCAGCTCTTCGGTGGCCCCCAGCCCGGCGCGCCGGCCGGCACCTGGGGCCGGCTCAACCCCGGCATGCCGCCCGCTCCCGACGGGCAGCCCGGCGGTCACCCCGCCGCGCAGCACGGCGCGGACGTGCCGCCGGCCGCCCCGGCCCGCAGGAGCCGGAGGGCGCGCCACGGTGTGCTGATCGGTGCGGTCGTGATCGCGGGCGGGGTCGCGGCCGTCGACCTCGGCGGCGTCGGCGCCCCGGGGGTCGGCGACTGCGTGCAGCGGGTGGGGGTCTCCTTCGAGACGGTCGACTGCGGGAACGCGGACGCCGACGTCCGCATCGTCGGGGTCGTCGACGACGCGATGAGCGAGGACGAGTTCGACGACCTCGCCGTCGACCCGTGCACCGACTTCCCCGACGCCACCGCCGCCCTGTGGCAGCAGGACGCGGTGGGGACCGAGGGCACCGTCTACTGCGCCGAGGGCGTCTGACCCCTCCGCCGACCCCTCCGCTCCCTCACGAGCGCCCCGCCGGTCCGACCGGCGGGGCGCTCGCGCGCGTCGGGGGTCAGCGGTCGAGCAGCGCGAACGTGGCGACGGCGTGCGCGACGGCCCGGCCGTCCTGCTCGACGTCGGCCTCGCAGATCGTGAGGTGCTCGCCGCGGGTGCGCACCCGGCCACGCACCTCCAGCCGGCCGGGCCGGCCCGGCCGCAGGTAGGTGACGGTGAGCTGGCTGGTCGCCGGCACCTCGCCCTCGCCGGTGGTGGTGCGCACGGCCTGGCCCATCACCGTGTCGACCAGCGTCGCGACGACGCCGCCGTGCAGCGTCCCCGCGGAGTTGAGGTGCTCGTCGGCGGCCTCGAAGGTCAGCGTGGCGGAGCCGTCGTCGGACTCCCGCAGCGCCGCTCCGAGCCGTTCCGCGAAACCGCCCACGGGCGTGTCGTCTGCCATGGCGCGGCCGGTACCCGGCGGCACGTCCGGGACACCCGGCCGGGGACGCCGGGTCGGCCCTGGGTCCGCGACCGCGGGCGCGGGTCAGGCCGGCTCGCGGCGCATCGGCACGTGCGGGATGCCGTCCTCGACGTAGCCCGGGCCGCTGCGCCGGAACCCGAACCGTCCGTACCAGTGCTCCAGGTGCGCCTGCGCGCCCAGCGTGACCGGGACGCCGTCGCACAGCCCGATGGCCGCCTCGACCAGCCCGGCGGCCAGGCCGCGGCCGCGGGCGCTCGCGGCGGTGGCGACCCGGCCGATGGCGCGGGTGTCGCCGTCGTCGAGGAGCCGCAGGGTGGCCAGCACCCGCCCGTCCTCCTCGACCCACAGGTGCACCGTCGCCGGCTCGGTGTCGCGTCCGTCGAGCTCCGGGTAGGGGCACTGCTGCTCCACGACGAAGACGTCGACCCGCAGCCGGCACAGCGCGTAGACCTCGAACGGGGTCAGTTTGGCGAAGCGGGCGCGGCGCAGCGCGGGGGCGGTCACGGGGGATTCGTACCCGACGGAGCGCGACGCCGGCCGCGCCGTCTGTTTAGGTGTGCCTACCCTGGGCCGTGCCCGCGTGCACATTCCCGACGACCGCTGGAGGACCCCCGTGACCAGGCCCGGCCGCGCGACCGCCGCCGCCCTCACCGCGCTCGCCCTCGCCGGTGCGCTGACCGCCTGCGGCGACGCCGGGGCCTCCGACGCCGAGACGCTCACCGTCTACAGCGCCCAGCACGAGAGCCTGGTGCGCACGATGGTCGAGGGCTTCACCGACGAGACCGGCATCGAGCTGGAGTTCCGCGACGGCAGCGACGCCGAGCTGGCCAACCAGGTCGTGCAGGAGGGCGACGCCTCCCCGGCCGACGTCTTCCTCACCGAGAACAGCCCCTCGATCGACGTGCTCGACCGCGAGGGCCTGCTCGCGCCGCTGGACCAGGCGACCCTCGACCAGGTCGGCCCGCAGTTCCGGCCCGCCTCGGGCACCTGGACCGGCTTCGCCGCGCGCTCGACGGTGCTGGTCTACAACCCCGCGCAGCTGCCCGAGGCGGAGCTGCCGGCCTCGATCCTGGACCTGGCCGACCCCGCCTGGCAGGGCCGCATCGGCATCGCGGCCGGCGGCGCGGACTTCCAGGCGATCGTCGCCGCCGTCCTGGCCCTCCGCGGCGAGGACGCCACCCGCGCCTGGCTGCAGGGACTGGAGCGCAACGCGAACGTCTACCAGAGCAACACCGCGGTGATGGTCGCCGCCGACGAGGGCGAGATCGACGCCGGGATCATGTACCACTACTACTGGTACCGCGACCAGGCCGAGAACGGCCTCAAGGGCGACGACGCGGCGCTGCACTTCTTCGGCAACGGCGACCCGGGCGCCTTCCTCAGCGTCTCCGGCGCCGGGGTGCTCGCCTCCTCCGACCAGCAGGACGCCGCCCAGCAGCTGGTCGCCTGGCTGACCGGCCCCGACGCCCAGCAGCGGCTGGCCGAGAGCTCGGCGCTGGAGTACGCGGTCGGCACCGGCGTCGCCTCCGCCGAGGCGCTGCCCCCGCTGGACACCCTCGGCGCCCCCGCCGTCGACCCCGGCTCGCTCGACCAGGACCGCGTCACCGGGCTGATGCAGGAGGTGGGTCTGCTCTGAGCGCTCCCGTCCTCCCGGCGTCCCGGCAGCGGCGCGCGTCCGCGGCGCGGCGCCGCTCGCCGGTCCCCGTGCTGCTGGCCGCCGCGGTCGCGGCGCTGGCGCTGGTGCCGCTGGGCCACATCGTCGTGTCCGCCGTCGGCGTGGGGTGGAGCGGGATCGCCGAGCTGGTGTTCCGGCCGCGGGTGGCCGACCTGCTGGGCAACACCGCCCGGCTGGTGGCGGGCACCGTCGTCGTCTGCGTCGTCCTCGGGGTGGGGGCGGCCTGGCTGGTCGAGCGCTCCGCCGTCCCGGGGCGGCGGGTCTGGCACGTGCTGCTGGTCGCCCCGCTGGCGGTGCCGGCGTTCGTCAACAGCGTCGCCTGGATCTCGCTGCTGCCCGGCTTCGACACCTACGGCGGAGCCCTGCTGGTGGTGTCGCTGTCCTACTTCCCGTTCGTCTACCTGCCCGCCGTCGCCGCCTTCCGCGGCCTGGACCCGGCGCTGGAGGACACCGCCCGCGGGCTGGGGCTCTCCTCGTGGGCGGTGTTCCGGCGGGTGCAGCTGCCGCAGCTGCGGGTGGCCGTGCTCGGCGGCGCGCTGCTGGTCGCGCTGCACGTGCTGGCCGAGTTCGGCGCGCTGGCGATGCTGCGCTACCCGACCTTCACCACCGCCGTCTACGACCAGTACCGCGCCACCTTCAACGGTCCCGGCGCCACGATGCTGGCCGGCGTCCTCGTGCTGCTGTGCCTGGTGCTGCTGCTCGCCGAGATCCGGCTGCGCGGCGCCCGCGGCTACGCGCGCACCGGCGCCGGCGCGGCGCGCACGGTGGTGCCGGTGCGGCTCGGCGCGCTCACCGGTCCGGCGCTGCTGGCGCTGGCGGCGCTGGTGGCGCTCGCGGTGGCCGTGCCGCTGGGCAGCCTGGTGTCGTGGCTGGTCACCGGCACCTCCTCGCGGGTCGACCTCGCCGCGCTGGCGGGCACCACGGGGACGACGCTGGCGCTGGCCGGCGCGGCCGCCGTCGTCACCACCGCACTGGCGCTGCCCACCGGGTGGCTCGCCGTGCGCCGGCGCGGGCCGCTGACCACGCTGCTCGAGCGCTCCACCTACCTGGGCAGCGCGGTGCCGGCCATTGTCATCGCGCTGGCGCTGGTGAGCGTCGCCATCCGCGTGGTCCCCGACCTCTACCAGACCGTGCCGGTGCTGCTGGCCGCCTACGCGATCCTCTTCCTGCCGCGCGCGCTGGTGACCGTGCGCGCCGCGGTGGAGCAGTCGCCGCCGCTGCACGACGACGTCGCCGCCTCCCTCGGCGCCTCGGCGCCGGCCCGGCTGTGGCGGGTGACCCTGCCGCTGCTGGCCCCGGGCATAGGCGCCGGCGCGGCGCTGGTGTTCCTCGCGGTGGTCACCGAGCTGACCGCCACGCTGCTGCTCGCGCCCACCGGCACGACCACGCTGGCGACGGCGTTCTGGTCGGCCAGCAGCGCCCTGGAGTACGGCGCCGCCGCGCCCTACGCCGTCGTCATGGTCCTGCTCTCGGCGCCGGCCACGGTGCTGCTCTCCCGCGACGCCCTCCCCGCTGCCCGACGAGGTCTCCCCACATGAGCGCGCTCACCGTCACCGGCGTGACGAAGTCCTACGGCCGCACCCCGGTGCTCACCGGCGTCGACCTGCACGTGCCCGCGGGCACGACCACCGCGCTGCTCGGGCCCTCCGGCTGCGGGAAGACGACGCTGCTGCGGATCGTCGCCGGCTTCGACGACCCCGACGCCGGCACGGTCGAGCTCGGCGGCCGGGGAGTGGTCGGGGCGGGCCGCACCGTGCCCGCCCGCCGGCGCGGCATCGGGTTCGTGCCCCAGGAGGGCGGCCTGTTCCCGCACCTGTCCGTGGCCGGCAACGTCGCCTTCGGCCTGCCGCGCCGGCTGCGCCGCGACCGCGGGCGGGTGGCGGCGCTGCTGGCGCTGGTCGGCCTGGACGCCGCGCTGGCCGACCGCCCGCCGCACCAGCTCTCCGGCGGCCAGCAGCAGCGGGTGGCGCTGGCCCGCGCGCTGGCGCCCGAGCCCTCGCTGGTGCTGCTCGACGAGCCGTTCTCCTCGCTGGACGCGTCGCTGCGCGAGGACACCCGGCGCGCGGTCGTGGAGGCGCTGCGGGCCACCGGCGCCACCGCCGTCCTGGTCACCCACGACCAGGCCGAGGCGCTGTCGACCGCCGACCAGGTGGCGGTGCTGCGCGGCGGCACGCTGGCCCAGCTGGCCGATCCGCGCACCCTCTACCGCGACCCGCGCGACCTCGACGTGGCCGCGTTCGTGGGGGAGGCGGTGGTCCTCGACGGGGACGCCGTCGGCGGGCGGGTCGCCTCCGAGCTCGGCGAGCTGGTGCTCGGGCGCGCGTGCCCCGACGGGCCGGTGCGCGTGCTGCTGCGCCCCGAGCAGCTGCGGCTGTCGACCGGTCCGGGCCCGCGGGCGCGGGTGTGCGCCGTCGACTTCTACGGCCACGACGCCCGGGTGGAGCTCGAGCTGCCCTCGGGGTGGCGGGTCAGCGCCCGCACCGAGGGCGGCGACCTGCCGGTGACCGGCACCGAGGTGTCGATCGGCGTCGTGGGGACGGCGGTGCCCTACCCGGCATCGTCGTCGTCCGAGGTGACCGCGGCCCCGGCCTGAGGTGGGCCACGATCAGGGGACCTGATCATGGCGTGTCCTCCCGCACCGCAGACGGTGAGGGAGGACGCGCTGCGATGAGGGAGGACGCCGTTCCTGACCTCAGATGATCATCCGCCGGCCGGCACCGGGAGCGGCGGTCGAGGCATCCGGTGAGGGACTGGGTGTCGGCTGTGAGTTAGGTGTGCCTAAGCTCACTCCCGTGGACCTGCTGCTCTTCACCGTGGACCCCGGCTTCGGCCGCGACGTCGTCGCCGCCGGTGCGGCCGGCATCGTCGTGGACTGGGAACGCCGCGGGAAGGCGCGCCGCCAGGCGGGGGAGGGCACCCAGATCAACACCGACACCCTCGAGGACCTCGTCCGCATGCGGGCGGCCACCGACGGCCGGCTGCTGTGCCGCGTCAACGGCGCCGGCCCGTGGACCGCCGGGGAGGTCGAGGACGCCCTCGCCGCCGGCGCCGACGAGATCCTGCTGCCGATGGTGCGCACGGCCGCGGAGGTCGACCGGACGCTGGACCTGGTCGCCGGCCGCTGCGGGCTGGGGATCCTCGTCGAGACCCAGGACGCCGTCGACCGGGTCGCCGAGCTCGCGCGCCGGCCGCTGTCGCGCATCTACGTGGGCCTCAACGACCTGCGCATCGACCGCCGGTCGACCGAGCTGTTCCGGCCGCTGGTCGACGGCACGGTCGACGCCGTCCGCGCCGCGGTGCCCCAGCCCTTCGGCGTCGGCGGGCTCACGCTGCCCGGCGGCGGGTTCCCGGTGCCGGGGATGCTGCTGGCCGCCGAGCTGGTGCGGCTGCGCACCGGCTTCACCTTCCTGCGCCGCTCCTTCACCGCCGACATGGCCGGCCGCGACCCGTTCGTCGAGGTGCCCCGCCTGCTCGCGGCGCTGGCCGGCCTGGCCGAGGCCGACCCGCTGACCGTCGCCGACCGGCGGGCCGACTTCGTGGCCGCGGTCGAGCGCGCCGCGGCTCCCGTCCCCGTCCCGGCGTGAGCGGTCGCGCGCTGGTCACCGGCGCCGGCGGCTTCGTCGGGCGGCACCTGGTGGCGCGGCTGCGCGGCGAGGGCTGGTCGGTGACCGGACTGACCCGCGCCGACGTCGACCTCGCCGACCCGGTCGCGGCCGCCGCAGCGGTGCGCGCCGCCGCCCCCGACGTCGTCTTCTCCCTCGCGGCGAGCCGGGTCAAGGCGACGGTTGCCGAGCGGGCGGCCACCGTGGCGGTCAACACCAGCCCCTGGCTGGTCGACGCGCTGCCCGAGCGCTGCCGCGCCGTCGTCCGGCTGGGCTCCTCGACCGAGTACGCGGCCGGGCCGGCGCCACTGGCCGAGGACGCGCCGCTGCGCCCCCGCGGCTTCTTCGGCGCGACGAAGGCGGCCGGCTCGCTGCTGCTGCAGGCGGCCGCCGCGGAGCGCGGCGTGCGGGCCGCGGTGCTCCGCGCCTTCCAGGTCTACGGCCCCGGCGACCACCCGACCCGGCTGGTCCCCGTCGTGCTCGCCGCCGCGCGCACCGGGACGGCGGTGCCCCTCCCGGCCACGGTCAGCCGGCGCGACTGGGTGTGGGTGGGCGACGTCGTCGACGCCTGCGTCCGGGCCGCGCTCGCCGAGGAGCTCCCGCCGGGTGCGGTGCTCAACATCGGCACCGGCGTGCAGACGGACGTGCCGGAGCTGGTCGCCACCGCCGAGCGAGTGACCGGACGGTCGATCACCACCGCGGCCGGCGCGCACCCGGGCCGGGCCTGGGACGCCGCCGACTGGGTGTGCGACCCGCGCGCCGCCCGCGACGCGCTGGGCTGGGTGCCCGGCGTCGACCTCGCCGAGGGGCTGGCGCGGACGTGGGCGGCCGGGTGAGCGCGCCCCGGGTCTCCGTCGTCGTGCCCGTGTACGGCAACGCCGCGACGCTGCGGCCGCTGGCCGCGCGGCTGTCCGGCGCGCTCGCCGGCCGCGACTGGCGGCTGCGGCTGGTCGTGGACGCCTCGCCCGACGACAGCCTCCGGGTGGCGACCGAGCTGGCGGCCGATCCGCGGATCGCCGTCACCGGGCTGGCGGTCAACGTCGGCCAGCACCGGGCGCTGGCCACGGGGCTGGCGGCGGAGGACGCCGATGCCTGGGTGTGCCTCGACGCCGACCTGCAGGACCCGCCCGAGGCGGTACCGCTGCTGCTCGACCGGCTGGCCGGGGGCGACGCCGGCGCGGTGTTCGCCGGGCGGCGGGGCCGCTACGAGTCGCCGGGACGGCGGCTGACCGGGGAGGTGCACCGCCGGCTGGCCGCCCGGCTCACCGGCCTGCCGCCCGACGCCGGGGCCTTCCTCGCGCTGGGCCCGGCCGTGCGGTCGGCCGTCGTCGACCGGGTGCTCGGCGGGAGCGCCCCGAGCGTGGTGCTCGCCGCCGGCCGGGCGGGGACGTCGCTGGTGAGCGTGCCGGTGACCCGGGACCGCCGGCCGGTGGGCTCCTCGGCGTGGACGGCACGTGCCCGGGTGCGGCAGTCGCTGCGGTCGCTGGCGTGGGCGGCCCGCACGCGCTGACTCAGGCGCGGTTGCCGTAGCGCCGCATGGTCAGCGGCCCGAGGACGGCGACGAGCGCGACCGCCCAGACCAGCACGAGCACGACGTCGCCGCCGACCGCCTCGCCGTGCACCAGCCCGCGCACCGAGGTGACCAGCGAACTGACCGGGTTGACCTCGACGACGGCCTGCAGCCAGCCGGGCATCGTGGCGGGGTCGACGAAGATGTTGCTGCCGAACGTCAGCGGCATCAGGACCATCATGCTCCAGCCCATCACCGCCTGCGGCGTGCGCAGCCGCAACGCCAGGTAGGTCCAGATCCAGCCGAGGGCGAAGGCGAAGATCAGCAGCAGGGCGACCGCGGCCAGCACCCCGGGCAGCCCGCCGCCGGGGCGGAAGCCCAGCGCCAGACCGAGGCACAGCACCACCGTCGAGGCCAGCACGAACCGGACGACGTCGCCGAGCAGCGCCCCGACCAGCGCGCTCGGCCGCCACACCGGCAGCGACCGGATGCGGTCGAAGGTGCCCTTCTCGATGTCGGTGTTCAAGGCGACGCCGGTGTACATGGTGATCATCAGGATGCTCTGCACGAGGATCCCGGGGAGGAAGAACTGCACGTAGGCCTCGACCGAGCCGGCCAGTGCGCCGCCGAAGAGGTACGAGAAGATCAGCGTGAGCATCACCGGGAAGACGGTGACGTCGAAGAGCTGCTCGGGGACGTGCTTGATCCGCAGCAGCGTGCGCCACCCGAACGTCGCCGAGGCCGCCACCGGACCCTGCGGGCGGGGACGCTCCCCGGACCCGAGGGCCGCGAGCACGGCCGCGGTGTCGGGAGCCGCGAGGGTGGGCGGGGCGTGCTCGACGGCGGTCATCGCGGGTCCTCCGGTTCGGGGGGAGTGGGCTCGGCGGGTCGGCCGGTCAGGGCGAGGAACACCTCGTCGAGGCTGGGCTGGCCGAGCGCGAACTGCGCCAGGGGCAGGCCGGCGTCCTCGAGCGCGGTCAGTGCGCGGGCCGTGGGGGCCCCGTCAGGAGTGCGGGCGGTGAGCGCCGCGGGGTCGCTGCCCTCGGCCACCGGCACCCCCAGCACCTGCTCCAGCAGGCGGCGGGCCTCGCCGCGCCGGGCGGGATCGAGGACCCGCACGTGCAGGCTGCCCGACCCCACCGACGCCTTGAGCTGCCCGGGCGTGCCCTCGGCGATGACCCGGCCGGTGTCGATGACGGAGATGCGGTCGGCGAGCTGGTCGGCCTCGTCGAGGTACTGGGTGGTCAGCAGGACCGTCGTCCCCCCGCGGACCAGTGCCCGGACGACGTCCCAGACCTGGTTGCGGCTGCGCGGGTCCAGCCCGGTCGTCGGCTCGTCGAGGAAGACCAGGTCGGGCCGGACGACGATGCTCGCGGCGATGTCGATCCGCCGCCGCATGCCCCCGGAGTACTGCTTGACCTGCTTGCCGGCCGCCCCGGTGAGGCCGAACGCGGACAGCAGCTGGTCGGTGCGCTGCCGGGCGGCGGCCCGGGAGTAGCCGAGCAGCCGGGCCAGCAGCAGGAGGTTCTCCGCGCCGCTGAGGTCCTCGTCGAGCGAGGCGAACTGCCCGGTCAGGCTCACCCGGGCGCGGACGGCGTCGGCCTCGGTGACGACGTCGTGGCCGAAGACCCGCGCCGTCCCGCCGTCGGGGCGCAGCAGCGTGGCCAGCACCCGGATGGTCGTGGTCTTGCCCGCGCCGTTGGGGCCGAGGAAGCCGTGCACGCCCCCGACCGGGATGCGCAGGTCGACCCCGTCGACGGCGCGGGTGCTGCCGAAGAGCTTGACCAGACCCTCGGTCTCGATCGCCAGGGGGGAGCGGTCGCCCGGCCCCCGCTGGTCCGTGCCCGCCGCGATCACGTCGCCGATGTCGGCCGTCACGTGCCTCACCTCCGGGGTCGGTCCGGTGGCACCGTGCCACGCGGGTCCGACAGTCCCGACCGCCCGGCGCCAGTGAAGTCATCGGCGCGGGTCGCGGCTCAGCGGGTCCAGAGCTGCAGCACCAGGTCGGTCTTCGTCCCGGGGAACTCCCGGGTGTCGGTGAGGGAGAGGCCGGCGTCGGCGAGGATCGCGTCGTCGTCGGTGGGCACCGGCGCGCCGTCGACCAGCCGCCGCACCACCCAGACGCGGCCGGCGCCGGGCGGGGCGTCGTCGGGCGGCAGGACGACGTCGGGCCGCAGCCGCGGGGCGAGCGTGCGGACGTAGTGGTCCAGGCCCAGGGCCGCGCGCTGGTCGGCGGCGACGACCGGCTCCCCGGGCTGCTGCACCCGGGCCAGCAGGGCCACGAGGTCGTCGGAGCGCTCCCGCGGCTCCCGCACGGCCAGCGGCGAGCCGGCCAGCAGCGAGAAGGCGACCAGCGCCGCGGCGACCGGCGCGCGGGCGCCGCGGGGGAGGGCCGTGGCGCCGGCCGCGGCCAGCACGCCCAGCCCGAGCAGCCCGGCCAGCAGGTAGCGGGGGTGGTACAGCGGCCGGACCAGCTCGCCGGCGAGCAGGAGCAGCAGCGGGACCAGCAGCCAGCAGACCCCGACCACCCGCACGCCGGCACCGCGCAGCGCCCCGACCACCGCCAGCCCGACGGTCAGGTACAGCAGCGGGGTGCGGCCGCCGGCCCAGGCCTCGACCGCGAGGTCGGCGAGCGTGCCGCCGGTGTCGCGCAGGTGCTCGGCGTTGCGCGAGCCGGTGCCGTTGAGCAGGTTGACGCCGATCAGCGCGACCACCGGCAGCACGGCCAGGACGCCGGCGACCGCGACGCGGACGGCGGCCCGGCCGCGCAGCAGCAGCGCCGCGACGACGAACGCGGCCAGCACCGTGACCGCGTACCAGTGCGCCAGCCCCATCCCGGCGCCGGCGAGACCGAACAGCGCCAGGCCGCGCGGCGGCTCCTGCAGCCACCGGACCAGCCCGAGCAGCGCCCCGCCGGTGGCCAGGACGACGAGGCCGTAGCTGCGCGCCTCCACCGCCTGCTCGAGCACCAGCGGTGCCGTCGCGAGCACCAGGCCGGCCAACACGCCGGTCGCCGGGCCCGCCAGCCGGGTGAGCGCCCGGGTGGTCAGCGCCAGCCCGCCGGCGGTGGCCAGCACGGAGAGCACCCGCAGCGAGGTGTCACCGCCGAGGCCCGGCAGCGACACCCACGCGTGCACGACCAGGTAGTACGGCGCGTTGTAGGACGGCGGGACGTCGGCCAGGTAGCTCGTCACCCCCTCGCCGGTGACGATCGCGCGCAGGATCTCAGCCAGCGGGTGGCGGCCCACCTCGGCGGTGAACAGCTCGTCGAACCACAGGCCGTGACCCGGGGCGAGCAGGACCGCGCCGAGGACGACGAGCACCAGTGGGGGCAGCAGCTCGACCGGCGTCCAGCGGGGGACCGGCGGGGCCTCGGGTGCCGCGGTCGCCCGGGTCGCCGTCGTCGTCACGGAACGGAGGGTAGGCGACCCTCACCTGCGCCTATCGTCGGTGCAGTCACACAGACTGCGGGCTGTGGATCCGTGTGCCGGCCCGGGACCGGCGCCAGCGCCGTCGTCGGAGGTGGTGCGCGCACGGTTCCGGCGGCAGGGCCGGCGCGACACCGCCCACGAGCTGGCGGTGCGGCGGCGGCTGCACGCCCGTGGGGTTCGCTACAGGGTCGACGTGCGTCGTGGCCCCGTCCAGAGGCTCGCCCCGAGCCTGCGAGGGGTGAGGAGGACGGGGTCCTTACCGGGTGCTTCTGGCACGGCTGCGTCACGTGCGGGCACCTGCCGAAGGCCAACCGCGCGTGGTGGGCGGCGAAGCTGGCGGCCAACGTCGCCCGCGACCGGCGCGCCGACGCCGTGCTCACCGGGCTGGGCTGGCGGGTGCTGCGCTTCTGGGAGCACGAAGACCCCGACGAGGTCGCCGACGCCATCTGCGCCGCCCTCGGCCGCTGACCCCGCGCTGCCTCCCGCGTCCGGCCTCCGCCGCGATCATGGCGCCGCGGTCGTGCCACGCCGCGGACCGCCGGCGTGCCGGCGTCACAGCGCCATGATCGTCGCGCGGCGATCATCGTGCAGGGAGGCCGAGCGACCCGGGCGAGCCGCTCAGGCGCCGCCGCGGCGGTCGCGGGCGCGCTGCACCGCGGGGCTGCCGACCCACAACCAGCCCAGCAGCACCGCGACCAGCCCACCGGTGACCAGGGCCTGCGGCAGGGCGAACAGGAAGTCGACGACCAGCACCACCGCCGAGACGATGGCGAGGGCGAGCACGACCAGCCCGAGGAAGGCGTTGCGGTTGCTCCGCCGCAGCAGGTCCTCCTTGTCGTGCTGGCGGAACAGCGCCCGGTGCTGCGCGGCCGGCGCGATGAGCAGGCCGGTGGCCACCACGGCCGCGATCAGCGTCACGAAGTAGACGTCGCGCTGGAAGTCCGTCGCGCGGGACGTGGCCTGCTGGAACGGCACGACGAGCAGGAAGGCGAAGAGGAACTGCACGCCCGGCAGCGCGATCCGCAGCTCGTTGAGCAGCTCCATGAGCTCCCGGTCGATCCGCTCGGCACGGCTCTCGTCGCGGCCGTCGGAGCCGTCCCCGCCGGCGCGGGTCCCGTCCCCGGCCGCGCCGGTCCGCGTCGCCGGTCCCGGGCCCGGCCGCGCGCCGCGGCGTGCCCGTTGTCCCGATCCCGTGGTGGCCATGTCTCGGCTCCCCTCGTGTCCGCCGTCGCTCCCGGGGCCTCGCGGGCCCGACCGTCCACCCGCAGTGCGCCCCGCCGCAACCCCTGTGCCACCTGGCGGTGGCCGCTGTCCTCCGCCCGTGGGCACGCGTGCGGACGTGCGGCCCGCCGTACCGTCGAGGGCGTGGACCTGACCGTGCTGCCGCGCCGCACCGCCGACGAACTGGACGCCATGCGCGCCGCCGGCCGCGTGGTGGCCCGGACGCTGGCCGCGGTCCGCGCCGCCGCGGTGCCCGGCGTCCGGTTGCGCGACCTCGACGACCTGGCGCAGACGACCATCCGCGAGGCCGGCGCGACGTCGTCGTTCCTCGGCTACAAGCCGGCCTGGGCGCCGACGGCCTACAACGGCGCGCTGTGCCTGTCACCCAACGAGGTGGTCGTGCACGGCCGGCCCAGCGGGCAGCGGCTCAAGGACGGCGACCTGCTCAGCGTCGACTGCGGCGCCATCGTCGACGGCTGGCACGGCGACGCGGCGGTGACCGTGCAGGTGGGCGCCAGCGGGGCGGCCGAGGACGCCCGGCTGGTCGCCGCCACCGAAGAGGCGCTGGCCGCCGGGATCGCCGCGGCGGTGCCCGGAGCGACCCTGCTCGACGTCGCCCGGGCGATCGACGCCGTCGCCCGCGCCCACGGCTACGCCCACCTGCCCGACCACGGCGGGCACGGCATCGGCCGGTCCATGCACGAGCCGCCGTTCGTCCCCAACCGCCCGGCCGCGGGCCTGGACCGGGTGCGGCTGCACGCCGGCAGCACGCTGGCGATCGAGCCGATGCTGCTGGCCGGCGGCGAGCGCTACCGGCACAAGAAGGACGGGTGGGCGGTGGTCACCGCCGACGGCCGCCGCGCCGCGCACGTGGAGCACACGGTCGCGGTCACCGACGAGGGCCCCGTCGTCCTCACCGGAGCCTGAACGTGGACCGGCCGCCGCCCGCGGTGCGGGCGGCGGCCGGTGGGAGGGCAGCGGTCAGCCGAGGCCGACCAGGCGTTTGCTCTGGTCGACGAGGTGCCAGTGGCCGACTGCCCAGAACACGAGGGCGGCGGCCGCGAGGCCTCCGATCGTGACGGCCGCGGAGCTCACCGGGTGCTGCTTCGCGTGCCGCCAGGTGTCGACGGCCTTGCGCTTGAAGGTGGCGAAGAACCGCCGGGCCCACTCGAACTCGGTCGACCACACCCACAGGCCGACCAGGATCGGCGGGATGGTGAGCGGTCCGGGCAGCACGGTCAGCGCCACCCCGAGCAGCACGAACAGCAGCCCGACGACGAACACGGCGATCCGGTAGGCCAGCGCCAGCGGCGGGTTTTGCCGGACCCGGTCCCGCCAGGACCCGGGCGCCACCGGCCGTGGCCCGCCGAGGCCGTCGGTGCAGTCGGGGCACCGGGTGGCGCCCCTCCCGCCGTCGTGGCGGTCGTGCGACCGCTCGTCGGCCACGGTGTTGCCGGTGACGGAGACGCTGCGCGTCGCCGGGCTCCGGGTCACGGGTCCCCCTCGGACTGGTGGTGCGGGTGCGCGGCCGGGCCGGCCGTCAGCGGCGGGCGACGCCCTTGACGACCTCGCTGGCGCGCTGCTGCTCGCCGGCGTAGGAGCTGATCGCCACGAGCGTGCCGGTGAGGGCCGGGATGACCCACTGCAGCGTGTCCAGCTGCTCCTGCGCGGCGGCGATCTCGGCCTTGGTGCGCTTGGTCGGCTTGGTGCCCGACCGCGACGACGGGTTGCCCGCGCCGCTGCCCGGGCCGTTGACGATGATGCCCAGCGAGCGGCTGTAGGCGGTGGCGCCCAGGGCGGCGGCGGTGACGAGGGTCTTGAGGGCGGACATGCCGGCCACGCCCTCCTGCTGCGCGACGCGGCCGCGGTTGCCGATCAGCTGGCCGACGCTGCCGACCAGGTGCGCGCCGATCGCGACGGCGTTGACCGGGGTCCAGCGGTTCCAGCCGACGTTGGCCACCTTGCCGGTGTCCTTGCCGGCCTCGCCCGCGGCGGCGTTGAGGGCGACGGCGTTGGCGAGGGTCCCCCCGAACCAGGCCGACAGGCCGAGGTCGTGCAGCGCGCGGGACACGGTGTTGCGGGCCATGGGTGTTCTCCCAGAGTGATCGGGTCAGGTGAGCCCGGCACCTACCCGCTCAACCCCCGGCCATGCCCGCCGTCGGTGGTCGGATCGTGCACCACCGGACGGGGGCTCAGCTCCCGTAGCGGACAGCGGCCCGCGCGCGGGCCTTGGCCGCCTCCACCTCGCGGTCCTTGGGCGGCGCCGTCGTGACCAGCGCGTCGAGCAGCCGGGCCGAGGCCGCCGCCACCTCGGCGACGGCGCGGTCGAAGGCCTCGCTGTTGACCCGCGACGGCGCGGTCGAGCCGCTGATCTTGCGCACGTACTGCAGCGCCGCGGCCGTGACCTCCTCGTCGGTCGCCGGCGGCTCGAAGTTCGACAGCGGGCGGATGTTGCGGCACATGCCGCGCAGCGTAGGACCGGGAACTGACAGTGGGCCCCTCCTCACAGCGGTGTGCTGGTTGTTTGACGGTGCGCGGGTAACGGAGTAGTCCACCCGGCATGCGGGCGTACTCGACGGATCTGCGTGAGCGCGTGGTGGCCGCCGTCGATGGCGGCATGACGTCGGAACAGGCTGCGACGGTGTTCAGGATGTCGGTGCGGACCGTGGAGCGGTATCTGCAACGCCGACGGGCCACCGGCAGCCTGGCGCCGACCCAGCAGCGGCACGGACCGGCGCCGGCGAAAAGGACCCGGCTGCAGGCCTGGCTGCCGGCCCGGCTGCAACAGGCTGCAACAGGCTGCGGACGCCACCTTGGCCGAGCACGCCGCCGCGTTCACCCAGAGCACCGGGGTGACGGTGTCGCTGGCGACGATGTCCCGCACGATCGGCGCGCTGCCCGCCGACGACCCCGGCCAGGCAGTGACTGCGCGGGGGCGGGCGCGGCGGCCGGGCCGGCCGTTGAAGTCAAAAGCCTGAGCGCCACCGAGCGCGACGAGACCGCGCGCGCCCAGTGGCGCACCGAGCTGGCCGCCACCGACCCGGCCAAGCTGGTGTTCGTCGATGAGTGCGGCACCCACACTTCGATGACCCGCCGCAGGGCCCGCGCACCCCGCGGCCAGCGGGCCCGGGGCGCGGTGCCGCGCAACCGCGGTCCGGTGACCACCCTGGTCGCCGGGCTGAGCCTGACCGGCATGGCCCCGGCGATGACCGTGGAAGGCGGCACCGACACCGCGGTGTTCGCCACCTACCTGCAGCACTTCCTGCTGCCCGCGCTGCACCCAGGGCAGGTCGTGGTGGTGGACAACGTCGGCGCGCACAAGCCCGACCGGATCCGCGCGCTGGTCGAGGCCGCCGGCTGCCGGCTGGTGTTCCTACCCGCCTACTCACCGGACCTGTCCCCGGTCGAGGAAGCGTTCAGCGAACTCAAGACCCTCATCCGGGCGGCCGCCGCCCGCACCCGGGCGGCGCTGGACGCCGCCATCGCCGTCGCGCTGGCCGCGGTCACCGCCACCGACGCCGCCGGCTGGTTCGCCCACGCCGGCTACCCCCTCCGACAAGCCACATGAGAACCGCTGTCAGAAGCCGGCGCGGTCGACCTTGCGGTGGAAGCGGGTGCCCAGCGTGCCGCCGAGGACGGCGCCCAGCAGCGTCACGACCAGGACCGCTGCCAGCGTGACGATGCCGGCCGTCGTCGCCGTGCCCTCGTCGATCGGGATGCGCGGCAGGTTCAGCTGCTGCAGCACGTCGTACCGCGTGCCGAGCACGGCGCTCACGATGGCGAGCACCACCAGGACCAGCAGGCCGATCAGCCACACGGCCAGGCCCTGCCGGACGCCGTCGAAGCGGGACATCCGGCCGGCGACGTACCCGCCGGCCAGGTAGGCGAGGAACAGGATGACCAGCAGCGCGATGCCGCCGGCGATGCCGAGGGTGCTCGCCGGGTCGGCCGGGACGTCCTCGACGCCGTCGACCTCGGCCAGGCTGAGCCCCACGCCGGTGGCGGCCAGCAGCGCGATGAGGATGACCGCCAGCCCGTTGGCCGACAGCCAGCCGAAGAACGCGGCGCCCCACTTAATGCCGCCGAACCGTGCCCGCTGCGCCGCGACGGCGTCGCGGGCCGCGCCCCGGGTGACGTGCGCGCCCTCGGGCGTGACCGTCGCGGTGCGGTCGGGGTGGATGCGGTCGTCGGTCGCCATCGGACCTCCTCGTCGGCGGCGGGAGCGGCTCCCCGCCGGGCCTGGCACCGGTCGTCCCGGTGCGTTCTCGCAGGTCGGGTACCCGGTTGCGACGATCGTGAACAGCCGCGCCCGACCGGGTGACACGCGGGAGGTGGGATGACGGTCCTGCTCGTCGACGCCGCCAACGTCGTCGGCTCGCGCCCCGACGGGTGGTGGCGCGACCGCGCCGGCGCCACCGCGCGGCTGCTGCGGCGGCTGGCCGCGCTGCCCGGCCGGGAGCTGCCCGAGGGGGCCGTCGGGGAGGGGGCCGTCGAGGAGGTGGTCGCCGTGGTCGAGGGAGCCGCGCGCGACGTCCCGGCCCCGGACGGCGTCCGGCTGGTGCGCGCGCCCGGCAGCGGGGACGACGCCCTGGCCGCCACCGCCGCCGCGCTCACCGGAGCCGGCCGGCGGGTGCTCGTGGTCACCGCCGACCGCGGCCTGCGCGCGCGCCTGCCGGAGGGGACCGGGGTGATCGGCCCGGGCCGGCTGCTCGACGTGCTCGATCGCATGGCGGGCAACGAGTCGGGGTAGCCGGGGGAGTCCGCCGAGCCGGGGCGGCGGCCGCTCCGCGTCCTCGGCACCCGAGTCGAGGAGACGAACGCCGCATGCCGCAGACCGTGCTGATCACCGGGGCCTCCAGCGGCATCGGCCGCGCCACCGCCGCCCTGTTCGCCCAGCGGGGCGCCCACCTGGTGCTGCTGGCCCGCGGCCGGCCAGCGCTGGAGGAGGCCGCGGCCGAGGCGCGCGCCAAGGGTGCCGCCGACGTCGTCGTCTGCCCGGCCGACGTCCTCGACGAGGACGCGCTGCGCACCGCCGTCGACGGCGCCGTCCGCCGGTTCGGCTCCCTCGACGTCGTCGTGCACTCCGCGCAGGTCATCGCCTACGGGCGGATCGAGGACGTGCCCAAGCAGGTCTTCGAGCGGGTGGTCGACACCGCCCTGCACGGCACGGCCAACCTCGTGCGCACCGTGCTGCCGGTGTTCCGCCGCCAGGAGGCCGGCCACCTCGTCGTGGTCAGCTCACTGCTGGCGTCGGTGACCACGCCGTTCATGGGCAGCTACAACGCCGCCAAGTGGGGCCAGCTCGGCCTCATCCGGACGCTGCAGCAGGAGATCCGCGACGTCCCCGGCATCTCCGTCTCGGCCGTCGCCCCGGGCGGGGTCAACACACCGATCTACTCGCAGGCGGGCAGCTACATCGGGCTCAAGGGCCGCCCGCCCATCCCGATCTACTCGCCCGAGCGCGTGGCCCGCTCGGTGGTCGCCCGGCTGGACCGGCCGCGGCGGCTGATCCAGTCCGGCTTCGCCAACCCGGTCGTCATCCTCGGCTTCCGGCTGTTCCCCGCGGTCTACGACGCCCTCGTCGGGCCGCTGCTGCGGGTGTTCGCCCTCGCCGACGACGACCGGACCGAGCCGACGCCGGGCAACGTGTTCGAGTCGCGGCCGGAGGGCAACGCGACGACGGGGCGCTGGCGCGGCATCCCCTGAGACCACGGCATCCCCGGGGACCACGGCATCCCCGGAGACGGGGCGGTGAACGGCGCGTTGCGGCCGGTGCCGGCCGTTGACCCGGTGTGCGGCGCGGGTCGAGGCTGGCCCTCCCGCCTCCGGCGGGCCCACCAGCGGAGGCGCCCGTGACCGTCGATCCCACCGCCCGTCCCCGCTCGACGCGGCCCGGCGCGCACGCCGGGGTGGATGCCGAGCGGGTCGACGCCGGCTACCTCGAGCGGCGCCGGCTGCGCACCGGGACGGCGGGCTGGCTGCTGCTGGCCGGCCTCGGCGTCTCGGCGGTCATCTCCGGTGACTACGCCGGGTGGAACTTCGGCCTGGCCCAGGGCGGGTTCGGAGGGCTGCTGATCGCCGTCGTCCTCATGGCGGTCATGTACACCGCGATGGTGTTCGGGCTGGCCGAGCTCGGCTCGGCGCTGCCGACCGCCGGCGGTGGCTACACCTTCGCCCGCCGCGCCCTGGGCCCGTGGGGCGGGTACGCCACCGGGGTCGCCGTGCTCATCGAGTACGCGATCGCGCCGGCCGCGATCGCCACGTTCATCGGCGCCTACGTCGAGTCCCTCGGGCTGTTCGGCATCACCGACGGCTGGTGGGTCTACCTCGTGGTCTACGCGCTGTTCATCGGCATCCACCTGATGGGCGTCGGCGAGGCGCTCAAGGCGATGTTCGCCGTCACCGTCGTCGCGCTCGCCGGGCTCGTGGTCTTCCTCGTCGGCGCCGTCCCGCGGTTCGACGCCGGCAACCTGCTCGACATCGCGCCCACCGGCGCGGCCGGCGCGTCGTCGTTCCTGCCCTACGGCGTGCTCGGCATCTGGGCGGCGTTCCCGTTCGCCATCTGGTTCTTCCTGGCGGTGGAGAGCGTGCCGCTGGCCGCCGAGGAGGCCCGCGACCCGGCCCGGTCGATGCCGCGGGGGATCGTCGCGGCGATGGGCGTGCTGGTCGTCCTCGCCGTCCTCATGCTGGTGTTCACCCCGGGTGCCGGTGGCGCGTCGACCATCGCCGACTCGGGCAACCCGCCGGTCGACGCGCTGGCCGCCGGCGGCGCGCCCGACGCCCTGACCCGGGTGGTCAACTACGCCGGCCTGTTCGGGCTGGTGGCCAGCTTCTTCTCGATCATCTACGCCTACTCCCGGCAGACCTTCGCGCTCTCCCGCGCCGGCTACCTGCCGCGGGCGCTGTCGGTGACCAACGCGCGCAAGGCGCCGATGCTGGCCCTGCTGGTGCCCGGGGCCATCGGCTTCGTGCTCTCGCTGACCGGCCAGGGCGCGATGCTGCTGAACATGGCCGTGTTCGGCGCGACGGTGTCCTACGTGCTGATGATGGTCAGCCACATCGCGCTGCGCCGACGCGAGCCGGACCTGCCCCGCCCGTACCGGACGCCGGGCGGGACGGCGACCACCGGGGTGGCGCTGGTGCTCGCCGCCGCGGCCGTCCTGGCCACCTTCCTCGTCGACGTCACCGCGGCGCTGTGGACCCTCGTCGCCTACGCCGCGTTCCTCGCCTACTTCGCCCTCTACAGCCGCCACCACCTCGTGGCCTCGGCGCCCGAGGAGGAGTTCGAGCTGCTGGCCGACGCCGAGGACGACGTCCGATGACCGCGCGGCGGGCCACCGTGGGCGGGCACACCCACGAGTTCCCGACGCTGGTGGAGCTGATGGCCAAGGCGACCCCGGCCCGCTCCGGTGACGTGCTGGCCGGGTGCGCGGCGGAGTCGGCCGCCGAGCGGGTCGCCGCCCAGACGGTGCTCGCCGACCTGCCGCTGGCCACCTTCCTCGACGAGCAGGTGGTCGGCTACGACGAGGACGACGTGACCCGGCTGGTCCTCGACACCCACGACGCCGCGGCGTTCGCGCCGGTCGCGTCGCTGACGGTGGGGGAGTTCCGCGACCGGCTGCTGGCCTGGGCCGCGGCGGGGGACGAGGCGTCGATCAGCGCGCTGGCGCCGGGGCTGACCCCGGAGATGGTCGCGGCGACGTCGAAGCTCATGCGCAACGCCGACCTGGTCGCCGTCGGCCGGCGCACCCGGGTGGTGACCGGGCTGCGCAGCACCCTGGGCCTGCCCGGCCGGCTGGCCTCGCGGCTGCAGCCCAACCACCCGACCGACGACCCGCTGGGGGTGACGGCGTCCATCGTCGACGGGCTGCTGCAGGGCTCCGGGGACGCCGTCATCGGCATCAACCCGGCCACCGACTCCCCGGCCCGCACGGTGGCGCTGCTGCAGCTGGTCGACGAGGTCATCGGCCGCTACGGGATCCCCACCCAGTCGTGCGTGCTCGCGCACGTGACCACCACGCTGCGGGCGCTCGAGCAGGGCGCGCCGGTCGACCTGGTGTTCCAGTCGGTCGCCGGCACCCAGGAGGCCAACCGCGGCTTCGGCGTCACCCTCGACCTGCTGGCCGAGGCCCGCGCGGGGGCGCTGGCGCTGGGCCGCGGCACGGTCGGGGACAACGTCACCTACTTCGAGACCGGGCAGGGCTCGGCGCTGTCGGCCGACGCGCACCACGGGATCGGCGGGCGGCCGGTCGACCAGCAGACGCTGGAGGCGCGGGCCTACGGCGTCGCCCGGCACTTCGCGCCGCTGCTGGTGAACACCGTCGTCGGGTTCATCGGCCCGGAGTACCTCTACGACGGCAAGCAGGTGCTGCGCTCCGGGCTGGAGGACCACTTCTGCGGCAAGCTGCTCGGCCTGCCGATGGGCGTGGACGTCTGCTACACCAACCACGCCGAGGTCGACGAGGACGACATGGACGCCCTCATGCTGCTGCTCGGCGCGGCGGGGGTCACCTTCCTCATCGCCGTGCCCGGGATGGACGACGTGATGCTGCACTACCAGTCGCTGGCCTTCTCCGACGTGCTCACCACCCGCTCGGTGCTCGGGCTGCGGCCGGCGCCGGAGTTCGAGGCGTGGCTGGCGCGCATGGACCTGCTCGACGACGCCGGCCGGGTGCGGGAGCTGACCGCCGACGCGCCCGCGGCGCGGGCCCTGCTCGCGGCGGCGTCGGCATGACCGAGCTCGTGAGGTCGTGCAGGGACACAGCACCGCCGGGCACGAGGCTGACGAGCGCCAGCGGGGAGGACTCGTGACCGAGGCGCTGGACCGGCCGCTGCCGCCCGGCGACGACCCGTGGTCGGTGCTGCGGTCGGCCACCCGGGCGCGGGTGGCGCTGGGCCGCGCCGGCGACGCGCTGCCCACCGCCCGGGAGTTGGAGTTCCGCGCCGCGCACGCCGCCGCGCGCGACGCGGTGCACCAGCCGCTGGAGGCCGACCGGCTGCGGCCCGCGCTCGGGGAGTTCCTCGAGGTGCACTCGGCGGCGCCGGACCGGGCGACCTACCTGCAGCGCCCCGACCTCGGCCGGCGGCTGGCGGAGGGCACGTCGCTGCCGCGGGCCGACGCCGACCTGGCGGTGGTGGTCGCCGACGGGCTGTCGCCGCGCGCGGTGCACGAGCACGCCGCCGGACTGGTGACGGCGCTGCTGGAGCGGCTGCCCGGCTGGTCGGTCGCGCCCGTGGTGGTGGCGCACCAGGCGCGGGTGGCGCTGGGCGACGCGGTCGGCGCGGCGCTCGGCGCCCGCGCGGTGGTGGTGCTCATCGGTGAGCGGCCGGGGCTGTCGTCGGCCGACTCGCTCGGCGTCTACCTCACCTGGGACCCGCGGCCGGGGCGGGTGGACTCCGAGCGCAACTGCGTCTCCAACGTCCGCCCGCCGCACGGCCTGTCCTACGCGCAGGCCGCCGACACCGTCGCCGCGCTGCTCGGCGCGGCCCGCGAGCTGGGCGCCTCCGGCGTCGCGCTCAAGGACGAGGGACCGGTGCTGCCCGCCGGGTGAGCGTCAGGCGAGCAGCCGGTCCATCGTGTCGGGATCTGTGTGGGCGTTCCACGCCTCGGCGACCCGGCCGCCGGCGAAGCGCACGATCTGGGCGCTGAGCACCTCGTGGGTCCGGCCGTCGCGCGCTCCGGAGAGGTGCACCAGCACCATGCCGTGGGTGTCGTCGGCGAAGACCGCCTGCGGATCGGCCCGGAAGCTGCCCCCGGTGATCTCGAAGACCCGCCGGAACAGGTCGTAGACGGCCGGCCGGCCCTCGTGGGTGCCCGAGAGCTGGTTGTGCCCGGGCTCGTGCCAGCGGACGTCCTCGGCGAACGCCGCGTCCAGCGCGGCGAAGTCCCCCTTGGCGAAGGCGTCGTAGGCGTCACGGAGCAGCTGGACGTGGGGGTGGGTGCTGCCGGTCATCTCTGCCTCCTCGTCGACCGGTCAGGTGGAGAGGGCGCCGACCGTCGGCCCGTCGGCGGGGGCGCGGCGGGACCGCGCTCCCCGCCGGGGACGGCTCCCCCGTGGACGGCGCGAGCAGTGTCGGCCCGCCGCAGCCGCCGGGGGAGGAGCCGGTGCGCGGTCCGGTGTGGCGGTCGCCGGGGGTGAGCCGCCGGTGCCCGACGGCGCGCGCGCCGGCAGTGCAGGCGGCCCGACCCCGGACAGCACGGAGGGGAGGGAGCTCGCGCGTCCCTCCCCTCCGTGGGCCCGTGGTGTCAGGTTCCCTCGCCGCCGTGCGGCCGGTCGGGGGCCTTCGGCGCGTGCCGCTCGACGGCGACCGCCGTCGTCGCGCCGTGGTGGGCGTGCGCCTCCTCGATCTCGTGCACCGCCTCGTCGAGCACCGGCAGGTGTGCCCTGCGCGGCAGCAGCCGCCGGACCAGCGGGAACAGCAGGACCAGCGCGACGATCGCGAAGACGACGACGGACATCGGGTCGACCAGCCCGCCGAGGTCGCCGTTGCTGATCTGCAGCGCCTGGCGCAGCTCCTGCTCGGCGTAGGGGCCGAGGATGACGCCGATGATCGCCGGCAGCAGCGGCAGGCCGTAGCGCCGCATCACGAAGCCCAGCGCCCCGATGGCCAGCAGCAGGAACAGGTCGAACGTGGAGGCGTCCGATGCGTAGGCGCCGAGGCTGGCGAAGAACAGGATGCCCGCGTAGAGGTAGGAGCGCGGGATCCGCAGCAGCCGGGCCCAGATCGGGGCCAACGGCAGGTTGAGCACCAGCAGCGCCGCGTTGCCGATGAACAGGCTGGCGATCAGGCCCCACACCAGCTGGGGCTCGTTGTCGAACAGCTGCGGCCCGGGCTCGATGCCGTAGCTCTGGATCGCCGCGAGCATCACCGCCGCGGTGGCCGTCGTGGGGATGCCGAGGGTGAGCAGCGGCACCAGGCCGCCGGCGGCCGAGGCGTTGTTGGTCGCCTCCGGCCCGGCGACGCCCTCGATCGCGCCCCGGCCGAACTCCTCGGGGTGCTTGGACAGCCGCTTCTCGGCGACGTAGGAGAGGAACGTCGGGATCTCCGCGCCGCCGGCCGGGATCGCGCCGAAGGGGAACCCGATCGCCGTCCCCCGCAGCCACGGCTTCCACGACCGGGACCAGTCCGACCGGCTCATCCGCGGGTTGCCCACGGGGATGACCTCGACCGGCCGCCGCCGCAGGTGGGCCGCGGTCCACAGCGCCTCGCCGACGGCGAACAGGCCGATCGCGACGACGACGACGCTGATGCCGTCGGCGAGCTCCGGGATGCCGAAGGTGAGCCGCTGCTGCCCGGAGGTGAAGTCGATGCCGATCAGGCCGATCGCGAGGCCCAGGCCCAGGGAGGCCAGGCCGCGGACCCGCGAGCTGCCCAGCACCGAGGTGACGGCGATGAAGGCCAGCACCATCACGGCGAACATGTCGGCGGGGGAGACCTCGATCGCGAGGTCGGCGACCGTGGGGGCCAGCAGCGCCAGCAGCAGCGTGGCGATGGTGCCGGCGACGAACGACCCGATCGCCGCGGTGGCCAGCGCCTGCGCGGCGCGCCCGGCCCGCGCCATCTTGTTGCCCTCGACGGCGGTGACCACCGAGGCGCTCTCGCCCGGGGTGTTGAGCAGGATCGACGTGGTCGACCCGCCGTACATGCCGCCGTAGTAGATGCCGGCGAACATGATCAGGGCGCTGGTGACGTCGAGGCCGCGGGTCAGCGGCAGCAGGAGGGCCACCGCCATGGCCGGGCCGATGCCGGGCAGGACGCCGATGGCGGTGCCCAGCAGCACGCCGAGCAGCGCGAAGGCCAGGTTCGTCGGCGTCAGCGCGGTGCCGAAGCCGTCGACCAGGGAGCTGAACGCGTCCATCTAGAGGATCCCCCTCAGGACCCCGGGGGGCAGCACGGTGCCCAGCCCCAGGGCGAACAGGTAGAAGGAGCCGATCGACAGCGCGAAGGCGATGAGCGCGTCGCGCACGTAGTGCCGGCTGCCGAGGGCGAACGCCGAGCCCCAGAAGAGGATGGCGCCGGAGAAGACCCAGCCGAGCGACTCGATGAGCAGGGCGTTGGCGGCGAAGGCCGCGGCGAGCAGGATGATCGTCCGCCAGTCGCTGCCCCCGCCGAGCTCGACGTCCTCGCCGCCCTCGGGCTCGCCGCGGCCGCCGCGGGCGACGTCGACGGCGAGGAACGCGGCGACGACGACCAGCAGCCCGCCGACGACCAGCGGCACGACCCCCGGGCCGACCGGCCCCCGGGAGATCCGGCTCTCGGGCAGCAGCAGCGCCTGGACGACGACCAGGACGCCGAGCGCCCCCAGGAACAGGGCCACCCCGTACTCGGAGCGGCCCTGCTCCCGTGCCTGCTCCGGGCTCCGCTGGGCGGAGGTCACGCCAGCCCCAGCTGACCCAGGACGGACTCGACCCGCTGGCTCTCCTCGTCGAGGAAGGAGGAGAAGTCGTCGCCGGTGATGAAGGCGTCGGTCCAGCCGTTGTCCTCGAGGGCCTGCTGCCAGGCGTCGCTGCCGTGCATCTCGGTGATGGCGTCGACGAAGCGCTGGGTGTCCTCGTCGGAGATGCCGGGGGCGGCCACGATGCCCCGCCAGTTGGTGAAGGTCAGGTCGACGCCGGCCTCGGAGAGGGTCGGCGCGTCGACGCCCTCGACGGGCTCGTCGCTGGTGACCGCGAGGATGCGGACGTCGCCGCCCGCGGCGGACTCGGCCACCTCGCCCACGCCGGTCGCGGCGAACGCGACGTCCCCGCCGAGGATGCCGGCCAGCAGCTCGCCACCGCCGTCGTAGGGCACGTAGTTGACCGCGGCCGGGTCGACCTCGACCTCCTGCGCCAGCAGCATCGGCGTCAGGTGGTCGGGCCCGCCGGGGTTGGACGCGCCGCCGACCGGGGTGTTGCCCGGGTCGGCCTTCCACGCCTCGACCAGCGAGTCCAGGTCCTGGTAGGGCGAGTCGGCCGGGACGACGATCGCCTCGGCCTCCTCGATGAGGCGGGCGATCGGGGTGGTCTGGTCGAGGGTCGCCTCGGACTGGTTGCTGAACTGGGCGCCGACGACGCCGAGGCCCATCTGCATGAGCATGTCGGCGTTGCCCTCCTCGTTGACCAGGCGCTGCAGGCCGACGGTGCCTCCGGCGCCCTCCACGTTGAACACCTCGGTGCCCGAGGCCAGCCCCTCGTCGTCGAGGATCTGCGCCCACGCGCGGGCGGTGGTGTCGTAGCCGCTGCCGGGCGAGTTGGGGACCATGACCCGCAGGCCGGTGATCGCCTCGTCGCCGCTGTCGCCGCCGCCGGAGGCCGAGCCGCCCTCCGCCGTCGTGCCGCAGCCGGTGAGCACGAGGCCGGCGGCCACGGTGCCGACGGCGAGTCGCCGCAGGTGGGCAGTGCGCGTGTGGGCAGTGCGCATGGATCTCCTCCAGGTGTGGGGCGGCTGGTCTGCCGCGTCGGGAGGAAGGCTGGCAACCGCTGCGGGGGGTGTCACCGTTGCGGACGCAATGCGCCTTGCGGTCGTTGTGTTCACGGTCACACGGGTGCGGTGGCGTGGTGCACTGACAGCGGTGTGCTGGTTGCTTGGTGGAGTAGGCCTGAGGCATGCGGGCGTACTCGATGGATCTGCGTGAGCGGGTCGTTGCCGCAGTCGATGGCGGGATGACCCAGGAGCAGGCGGCAGTGACCTTCCGGGTGTCGGTGAACACCGTGGGCCGATACCTGGCCCGGCGGCGGAACATCGGCAGTCTGGCCCCGACCGCGCAGCGGCACGGGCCGGTGCCGGAGAAGAGGCAGCAGCTGCAGGCCTGGCTGCCGGATAGGCTGGGCGCGGCGGCCGATGCCACCCTGGCCGAGCATGTCAGCGCCTTCGCCAGCCAGCGGGGCGTGGTGGTGTCGGCGGCGACGATGTCGCGGGCGATCGCCGCCCTGCCGGCCGACGATCCCGATCAGGCGCTGACGCCGCGCGGACGGCGGCGGCGGCCGGGCCGGCCGCTGAAGTCAAAAGCCTGAGCGCCACCGAGCGCGACGAGACCGCGCGCGCCCGGTGGCATCGCGAGGTGGCTACCACCGACGCGGCCCGGCTGGTGTTCGTCGATGAGTGCGGCACGCACATTTCGATGACCCGCCGCCGGGCCCGCGCTCCGCGGGGCACCCGGGCGGTCGGGGCGGTGCCGCGCAACCGCGGGCCGGTGACCACGTTGATCACCGGGCTGGCGCTGTCGGGCATGAGCCCGGCGATGACGGTGGAGGGCGGCACGACCGCGGCGGTGTTCGCCGCCTATCTGCAGCAGGTGCTGCTGCCGGCGCTGCGGCCCGGGCAGGTGGTGGTGGTCGACAACGTCGGCGCGCACAAGCCTGAGCGGATGCGCGCGCTGGTCGAGGCCGCGGGATGCCGGCTGGTGTTCCTGCCGGCCTACTCGCCGGACTTCTCTCCGGTGGAGGAGGCTTTCAGCAAGATCAAGGCCCTGGTGAAAGCCGCCGGCGCGCGCACCCGCGCGGCCCTGGACGCGGCCATCGCCGTGGCGCTGGCCGCGGTCACCGCCACCGACGCCGCTGGCTGGTTCGCCCATGCCGGCTACTCCACCCACCAAGCCACCTGAAGACCGCTGTGAGGGCCCATCCCCGGGCCCTGGGAGGCGCTCGTGCTCCGGCGACTGTCGCTGGCCGGCCAGCTGCTGGCGCTGCAGGTCGTGATCATCCTGCTGGTGCTGGTGGGCGTCGCCGCCGTCTCGGTCGCCCAGACCACCCAGCGGGCCGAGGAGGTCGAGGGGCGCCGGGCGCTGTCGGTGGCCGAGACGCTGGCCAACGCCGTGTCGCTGCGCTCGGCGCTGGACGAGGACCTGCTCCGCTACGTCCGCATCGCCGCCGAGAGCGCCCGCACCGTCTCCGGGTCGGCGTCGGTCGTGGTGGCCGACGCCGACGGCACGGTCCTGGCCACCGCCCGCCCCGCCGAGCTGGGGACGGCGTTCCCGCTGGGGGACAGCACCGTGCTCGAGGGCCGGGCGTGGGTGGGGGAGCGCGACCGCGGCGACGGGCGCTACGCCGTGGCGATGGTCCCGGTCCTCACCGGCCGGGAGCAGCTCGGGTTCGTCGCCGTCGAGCGCTCCTACCCCGGCGTCCTCGACGGCCTGGCCGCGGCCGCGCCGAACCTGCTCACCTACCTCGGCGTGGCCAGCGTGCTGGGCATCGTCGGCTCGCTGCTGGTGGCCCGGCGGGTCAAGCGCCAGACCCTCGGCCTGGAGCCCGCCGAGATCACCGGGCTGGTGGAGCACCAGCGGGCGATGCTGCACGGCATCCGCGAGGGGATCGTCGGCCTGGACCTGTCCGGCCGGGTCACGCTGGTCAACGACGAGGCCATCCGGCTGCTCGGCATCCCCGGCGACGCGGTGGGCCGCGACCTCGCCGCGCTGGGGGTGGGCGAGGAGCTGCGCGACGCGCTGCTGCGCGGGAACGAGGAGCGCGACCGGGCAGTGGCCACCGCGGGCCGGGTCGTCGTCGTGAACCGGCTGCCGATCAGCAGCCGGGGCCGCACGCTCGGGTCGGTCACGACGCTGCGCGACCGCACCGAGCTGCTGGAGCTGCGCCGCGAGCTCCAGCTGACCCGGCACGTCACCGACACCCTGCGCGCCCAGGCGCACGAGTTCAGCAACCGGCTGCACACCATCGCCGGGCTGATCGAGCTGGGCCAGAGCGAGGAGGCCGTCCGGTTCGTGCACCGGGTGAGCGCCGGCCGCTCCCGGCTGGGCGCCGAGGTGACCGCCGCGGTGCAGGACCCCGCCATCGCCGCGCTGCTCATCGCCAAGGCCAGCCAGGCCGCCGAGCTCGGGGTGGACCTGCGCTTCGCGCCCGACTCGGCCCTGCCGCCGCTCGGCGACGAGCTCTCCACCGACGTGGCCACGGTGGTGGGCAACCTGGTCGACAACGCGCTCGACGCCGCCGCGGCCTCCTCCGAGCGGTGGGTCGAGGTGTCGCTGGGGCTGGTCGACGGCGAGGTCGACGTCGTCGTCCGCGACTCGGGCGCCGGGGTGCCGCCGGGGCAGGAGCGCGAGGTCTTCCGCAAGGGCGTGACCACCAAGGACCCCGCCGGCGCCGGCGAGCGCGGCATCGGGCTGTCGCTGGTGCACCTGGTCTGCACCCGTCGCGGGGGCGAGGTGGTGGCCTCCTCAGACGGCGGCTCGGTCTTCACCGCCCGGCTGCCCGCCGACCCCGAGCTGGTGGGCGCGTGATCCGGGTCCTCATCGTCGACGACGACTTCATGGTCGCCCGGGTGCACGCCGGCTTCGTCGCGGCGGCCGACGGCTACGAGGTGGTGGGCACCGCGTCCACCGGCGCGGCGGCGCTGGCCGACGTGGAGCGGCTGCGGCCCGACCTCGTCCTGCTCGACGTCTACCTGCCCGACATGACCGGCCTGGAGGCCCTGCAGCGGCTGCGGGCCGGCGGCTCACCGGTCGACGTCGTGGTCATCAGCGCGGCCCGCGACGTCGAGAGCATCCGCAGCGCGCTGCACGGCGGCGTCCTGCACTACCTGGTCAAGCCCTTCGACCGGCGCACGCTGGAGCGCTGGCTGGCCGACTACGCCGCCCTGCGCGCCGACCTCGCCCGGGAGCCGCAGCTGGCCCAGGACGACGTCGACCGGCTGTTCGGCCGGCGCGTGGCCGCCGCTGCCCGGCCGGTGACGACCCCCAAGGGCATCAGCCCGGAGACGCTCGAGCTGGTCCGCGGGGCGCTGGCCGAGGCCGGCCGCGACGGGTTGTCGGCCAGCGAGGCGAGCGAGCGGACCGGCCTGGCGCGGGTCAGCGCCCGCCGCTACCTCGAGCAGCTGGTGGCCCAGCAGGAGGCCGACGTCCGGCAGCGCTACGGGACGGCGGGGCGGCCGGAGCGGCGCTTCACCGCCCGGTCGGCGCGGGGAGCCACCCCGGCGGGCCCCTCCCCGGCGCCGTGAACCCCGCCGGGCCGTACCTGCCGGTCGTGGACGAAAGGAACGCTGTGGCCGCTAGGACCGCAAGCGTGACCCGGGCCACCGGCTGTCGCAGGCTGCGGGCATGACCGTCCTCGTCGGCTACGTGCCCACCCCGGAGGGCGAGGCCGCCCTCACCGCCGCCGTCGCCGAGGCCCGGCGCCGCGACGAGCCGCTGCACGTGGTGAACACCTCGCGCGGCGACTCGCTCGTCGACCGCCGCTTCGCCGGCGAGGAGGCCCTGCGCGCGGTCCGCGAGCGGCTCGACGCCACGGGCGTGCGCTACGAGGTCGAGCAGCAGGTGCGCGGCCGGGAGGCGGCCGAGGAGCTCGTGGACACCGCCGAGCGGCTCTCGGCCAGCGTGCTGGTCATCGGGCTGCGCCGCCGGACGCCCACCGGGAAGCTGATCACCGGCAGCTCCGCCCAGCGCATCCTGCTCGACGCCGAGTGCCCGGTGCTGGCAGTGAAGGCGCCGCACTGAGGCCCTTCCTCTCAGGCGCGCGGCGGGACCCTGCAGGGGCCTCAGCCGAGGAGGTCGACGCGGTCGCCGGGACCGGCGGCGAGGTTGCGGAAGATCGTCCGCAGGCTCTGCGCCAGGTGTTCGGCGATGGCGGCAGCCGCGCCGTCGGCGTCGCCGGCGAGCAGCGCGTCGCACATGCGCAGGTGCTCGGCGGCGGAGACCTCCACGCGCCGGGGGTCGACGTGGGACAGGTTGCGCAGCCGGGCGGTGTGCGGCCGCAGCTCGGCGATGGTGCGCCGCAGGTGCTCGTTGCGCGTGGCGCCGATGACCGCCCAGTCGAAGCGGTCGGCCAGCTCGTAGAACGCCCGGGACCGGGCCTGCGAGGGAGCGCGGCGGGCGACGCGGGTGAACTCCGAGCGCATCGCGGCGAACGCCCGGCGCACCTGCGGATCGGCCGTCGCGGCCTCCGTCGCCTGGCGCATCGCGGCCGGCTCGAGCAGCGAGCGGAAGTCGAACAGGTCGCGGACGCTCTGCAGCGAGACCCGCGACACCCGGGCGCCCTGCCGCGGGACGAGGTCGACGAGGCCCTCGGCGGCCAGCCGGCGCAGCGCCTCGCGGACCGGCGTGCGCGAGGCGCCGGTGCGCTCGACCAGCGACAGCTCCGACAGCGGCGCGCCCGGCGCCAGCTCCCCGAGCTCGATCTCCTCCTTGAGCCGGCGGTGGACGAGGTCGACCTTGCTGACCTCGCCCCGTCCGGCCTCGGGAGGGGCCGTGGCGCCCTCCGCGCCGGCGGCGGTCACCGGGCCTCCCCGGGGAAGGGGACCCCGGCCGACGTGCCGAGCGCCCGGAGCTCGGCCAGCGCCTGCCCGGCCAGGACGACGCCGCCGGCCGCCAGGTTCGCCGCCTCGGCGCGGTCCTCGACCTCGCCGGGGAGGAAGACCTGCTCGAAACCCTCCGCGAGCGGCACCGACCTGACCTCCTCGGCCAGCTGTCGCACCCGCGCCTCGTAGCCGGCGCGGTCGCCGAAGGCCTCGGGGTCGAGCACGAGCACCAGGTGCCCGCACCGGCTCCGCTCGTCGGGCTCGTAGGGGCCGTGGACGCCGGTGCCGACGGCGCTGCCGGTCAGCGCGCCGGAGAGCACGTCCACCAGGAACGAGATGGCGTAGCCCTTGTGGCCGGCCATCGGCAGGACCACGCCGAGCACCCCCTCCGCCGGGTCCGTCGTCGGGGCGCCGTCCGCGGTGAGCGCCCAGGCCTCCGGGATCGGCTCGCCGCGGCTGTGCGCCAGGTGGATCTTGCCCCGCGCCACCGCGGTGTTCGCGATGTCGACGGCGACGACCCGGCCGTCGGGCCCGGGGGCCGCGATCGACCACGGATTGGTGCCCAGCCGCTTCTCCCGGCCGCCCCACGGGGCCATGGCCGGGCTGGCGTTGGTGGTGAGGACCGCGACGAACCCCTCCTGCGCCGCCCGGCGGGTGAAGTACATGGCCGTGCCGAAGTGGTTGGAGTCGCGCACGCCCACGACGCCGACCCCGTGCGTCCGGGCCCGCTCGACGGCCAGCCGGCGCGCGTGCTCGGCGAGCACCTGCCCGATCCCGTCCCGGCCGTCGAGCAGCACCAGCGGACCGGTGTCGGACAGCACCACCGGCTCCGTCCCCGCGCGCACGGCCCCCGAGCGCAGCCGGGCGGCGTACCAGGGCAGCCGCAGGAGACCGTGCGACGAGTGCCCCCACAGGTCGGCCTGCACGAGGCTGTCGGCCACCAGGGCGGCGTCCTCCACCGGCACCCCGAGGCCGGCGAGGACGCGGGTGCCGAACTCCCGCAGCGGCTCGACCGCCAGCCGCACCGGGGAACCGTGCCCGCTGCTGTTCTCCATGCTGTATACAATAGCGCATACAACGGAGGGTGCAGAGAGGACGACGGTGTTCAGCCTGGTGGTGCAGATGGAGGTGCGGCCCGGCCGGCGGGAGGAGTTCCTCGCCGGCATGACGGCCAACGCGGAGGCGGCGGTGCGCGACGAACCCGGCTGCCTGCGGTTCGACGTGTGCTCGGTCGAGGGGGACGAGAACCGCTTCGTCCTCTACGAGCTCTACGCCGACGCCGAGGCGTTCGCCGCGCACAAGGCCGCGCCGCACTTCCAGGAGTGGCGGGTCGTCGCCGAGCGGGTGGTCGCCGCCCAGCACAACACGCCGGGGACACTGCTGGTCAGCCACGCCGCCGGAGAGGCGTCGTGAGCGCCGGGCGGGGGCAGCCGGCCGCGCCGTCGATGGTGCTGCGCCCGGAGGACATCGAGCGCTTCGACCGCGGCAACGGCGTCGTCACCGTCCCCTTCGTGGGGAGGTGGAACTGCGCGGACAACCGGGTCACCACCGGCATGACCGTCTTCTCGCCGGGCACCGGCATCCCCCTGCACTCGCACGACGTCGAGGAGACGGTGCTGGTGTTCGCGGGCGAGGCCACCGCGGTCGTCGGCGACGAGGAGTTCGACCTCGTCGCCGGCCAGGCCACCTGGGTGCCGGCCGGGGTCCCCCACTGCTTCCGCAACCGCGGCGAGGGGTCGATGACCATCTACTGGGTCTACGGCGGCCGCGACGTCACCCGCACGATCACCGCCACCGGCGAGACGGTCGAGCACCTGTCCGACGCCGACCGGGGAGCGACGCCGGCATGAGCACCCCAGCGGCACCCACCCCGCCGGCCTCCTACCGCCTCGGCCTGATGCTGGGCGACGGCATCGGGCCGGAGATCGTCCCCGCCGCGGTCCGCGTCGTCGACGCCGCACTGGCCGTCGTCGGCGCCGCGCCGGTCGAGTGGCAGGAGCTGCCGCTGGGCGCCTCGGCCATCGACACGCACGGCAGCGCCATCCCCGGCAGCACCCTGGAGGCGCTGGCCGAACTGGACGGCTGGCTGCTGGGGCCGCACGACAGCGCCGCCTACCCGGAGCCCTTCCGGTCGCAGCTCAACCCGAGCGGGGCCATCCGCAAGCACTTCGACCTGTACGCCAACGTCCGCCCGGCCCGGGGTCTCGGCGGCGGGACGGCGATCGCGCCGGACACCGACCTGGTGATCGTCCGGGAGAACACCGAGGGCTTCTACGCCGACCGCAACACCCACGCCGGCACCGGCGAGTTCATGCCCTCACCCGACGTCGCCATCGCGATGGGGGTCTTCACCCGGCGAGCGGTCGAGCGGATCGCCCGCGCGGCCTTCGAGCTCGCCCGCCGCCGCCGCCGGAGGGTGACGATCGTCCACAAGGCGAACGTGCTGCAGCTGAGCTCCGGGCTGTTCACGCGGGTGTGCCTGGAGGTGGCGCAGCGCTACCCCGACGTCGCGGTCGACGACGTCCACATCGACGTGATGACGGTGCACCTGCTGCGCCGGGCGTCTGCCTTCGACGTGGTCGTGGCGGAGAACATGTTCGGCGACATCCTCTCCGACCTGGCCGGTGAGCTGGCCGGTTCCCTCGGGACCGCCCCGTCGGTCAACGCCTCCGACGACCGCTGCATGGCCCAGGCCGCGCACGGGTCCGCGCCCGACATCGCCGGGAGGGGGCTGGCGAACCCGGTCGCGATGATCCTCTCGGCGGGCATGCTGCTGGACTGGCTGGGCCGGCGGCACGGCGACGACCGGGCGGTCGAGGCCGCGGTGCGCGTCGAGGAGGGCGTGCGCGCCGCCGTCCGCGACGGGGTGGCCACCCGCGACCTCGGGGGCACCGCCTCGACCGAGGACCTCACCGCCGCCGTGGTGGAGCGGGTCGCCGGGCGCTGATCCTCCGGTCGCCACCCGGACCGCGGGTGCGCGGCCGCGGCCCGGGTCCGGGGAGGGGTCAGCCGTCGCGGCCGGCGCCGCGGTCGGGTGCGGCCATGTCGCCCGTGCCGGGCGTGCCCTCGGCGAGCCCGTAGCGCAGGTACACGGTGCCCTTCCCGCTGGCCACCGGCGGCTCGAGGAGCGTGAGGTTGGTGGGCACCGCGCCACCGTCGAACACCTTCTTGCCGACGCCGAGCACGATCGGGTGCACCCAGAGGTCGAGGCGGTCGAAGAGCTGCTCGCGCAGGAGGGTCTGCACCAGGTCCAGGCTCCCGACGACCTTCACGTGCTCGTGCCGGTCCCGGATCTCGCGCACCGCGCCGGCCAGGTCCGGGCCGAGCTGCGTGGACCCGGCCCAGGAGAGGTCGGGCCGGCCACGGGAGGCCACGTACTTCGGCACGCGGTTGAACAGCGTCGCGATGTCGTCGTCCTGGCCGCCCTCCTGGTGCGGCCAGAAGGCGGCGAAGACGTCGTAGGTCCGCCGGCCGAGCAGGAGGGCGTCGGTGTCCTCGTAGGCGGCACCGACCTGCGCCCCGGAGACCTCGTCCAGGAGGGGCGCCTGCCAGCCGCCGAACGGGAACCCGCCCGCCGGGTCCTCCTCGGGCCCGCCGGGCGCCTGCCCGACGAGGTCGAGGGTCGCGAACAGCTCGATGTGGATGAGGCCCATGTCCTGCTCCCGGTGCGTCGGTCGTCGCGGTCGGGGTGTGGACCCGGAGGCGCCGGCGAACTCATCGCTGCGCACGCGCCGGTGTCAGACCCCGGAGCCGCCGTCGACCGCCAGCCGGCGGGCCGCGGCGCCGGCGACGGCGAGCGCCCCGGCGGTCGCCCACAGCACCCCGGCCGAGCCGACGCCGGCGGCCAGCAGGCCCACGGTGGTCGGGATGAGCACCTGCCCCAGCCGGTTGCCGGTCAGCCGCAGCGACATCGCCCGGCCGCGCAGCCCCGCGGGAGCCACCTCGGCGAGCCACGACATGGTCAGTGGCTGCCCCACGCCCAGCCCCAGTCCCAGCAGGACGACCAGGACCGCGAGCACCGCGGGCGGCGCCGGGACGGCGACGGCCGCCATCGCGGCCGCCGACAGCAGGACGCTGGTGAGCATCAGCCTCCTGCGGCCGAGCAGCCGCACCAGCCGGCCGAGGAAGAAGCGCGAGGTCATCGACGCGACCGCGCGCAGGGTCAGCAGCAGGCCCACCAGCCCGGCGGCCAGGCCGCGGTCGGCGCCCAGCGCCGGCAGGTAGACCAGCGTGATGTCGACCGCCGCGAGCACGATGCAGCTGATCGTCAGCGCCCGGACCAGCCCGGGCAGCCGCAGCAGCGTGCCCATGCCGCCGCTCTCCGCGGCTCCCGCAGCCCGCTCGCGGTGCGGCAGCCGGAGCAGGACGGTGCAGACCAGCAGCGCGCCGCCGAGGGCCACCGCGACGACGAAGACCGGCCGCGTGTCGGGGATCGTGCCCGCCCCGCCGACCGCGGTGATCAGCGCCGGGCCGAGCGCCTGGCCCAGGGACGCGGCGAAGGTGTAGTGGCCGAACGCGGTGTCGAACCGGCCCGGCCCCGCGGCGTTGGCCACCGCCGCCTGCTGGCCGACCACGGACAGCAGGTGCCCGGTGCCCAGCACCACGCTGGCCGCCACCAGCCCGGCGGCGCCGCCGCGCCCGGTGGCGAACAGCAGCGCGGACGCCAGCACGAGGACCGCCCCGGCCAGCAGCACCCGGCGCTCGCCGAAGCGGTCGGTGGCCTGGCCCGAGGGCACGGCCAGCAGCAGCGGGACGACGGCGAAGGACGCGGTCAGCGCACCCAGCCAGGCCGCCGGCACGTCGAGCTCGAGCGCCCGGTAGGCCGAGGCCGGCCGGAGCACGAAGGTGACCACCTGGGTGAGCACCGAGTGGGCGAGCAGCACCGCCAGGGCCCGGCGGCCCCCGCCGCTCACCGTCGACCCCCTCCGGCGACCTGCCGGTCCCGGTGCGGTTCGGGCGGCCGGTGCCCTCGGCCCTGCTCGTGCGCGAGCCGGTCGGCCGAGCGGGCGCCCAGACTGGTCTCGACGTGGGCGCGCATGATCGCCGCGGCCGCCTCGGCGTCCCGGTCGGAGACCGCCGCCAGCAGCGCGCGGTGCTCCTCGGCGCGCTGCTCGACCTCCTCCTCGCTGCGCCCGGCGGCGAGCGCGTGCCGGCGGTAGCGGTCGGTCTTGTCCCACAGCCCGTCGAGCGCCTCGACCAGGACGGCGTTGTGCGACGCCCGGTAGACGGCGGCGTGGAAGGTGCGGTGACCGGCCAGCTGGGCGGCCGAGGCGTCCGCGCGCAGGGCGGAGAGCGAGGCCAGCGCCGCGCGCATCCGCTCGAGGTCCTCGACGGTGCGGCGCTGGGCGGCCAGGCCGGCGGCCAGCGGGTCCAGGCTCTGGCGCAGCTCCAGCAGGTCGCGGGCCTCCGCGGCGTCCAGCGGTGTCACCCGGGCGTCGCGGTGGGCGTCGAGCTCGACCAGGCCCTGCTGCTTGAGCAGCCGCAGCGCCTCACGCAGCGGCGTGGTGCTCACCCCCAGCCGGTGGGCGAGGGCGGCCTGGTTGAGGACCGAGCCGGGCGCCAGCTCCCCGGACAGCACCATCTCCCGGACCCGCTCGTAGGCGCGCTGGCTCTTGGTCGCCAGACCCTCCTCACCGGCCACGGCGGCATCCTTCCTGCAACGACGGCACCCGACTGGCCTGCGGTTTCCCTCAACCGCTGGCCACGTCCGGCGACAGCTTATAACCTCGGCGGCGACGGAGAGGGGAGGCCGTGTTCAGCCTGGTCGTGCAGGTGCAGGTCCTGACCGGGTGCCGTGAGGAGTTCCTGACCGGCGCCTCGGCCACCGCGGAGGCGTCGGTGCGGGACGAGCCCGGGTGCCTGCGCTTCGAGGTCTGCCAGGTGGCCGGCCGGCCCGACTCCTTCGTCCTCTCCGAGCTCTACGCCGACGACGCGGCGCTCGACGCCTACCACCGGACCCCGCACGCGGCCGCCTGGCGGCGGGTGGCCGAGCGCACCGTCGTCCCCGGCAGCGAGGTCGACACGGTCGGCCGGGTGCTGGTCGGGCACTGCGTGGAGGGGTGGGCGTGAGCCCCGGCCCGCTCCCCGGTCCGCTGCCGACCCCCGAGGAGAGCCGATGACCCCCACCCACCTCGCCACCACCGACGTGTGCGACGCCCACCCGGAGGCGCAGGTCTGCGACCCGGTGTTCCGGTCCTTCGGCGGCCGCCCGGGGTTCAGCGGCACGATCGCCACGCTCAAGGTCTTCGAGGACAACGCCCTGGTCCGCGAGGCGGTGCAGCGACCGGGGGAGGGGCGGGTGCTCGTCGTCGACGGCGGGGGCTCGCTGCGCTGCGCGCTCCTGGGCGGCAACCTCGCCGTGGCTGCCGCGGAGAACGGCTGGGCCGGCGTGGTGGTCAACGGCGCGGTGCGCGACGCCGACGAGATCGACGCCCAGCCCATCGGCGTCCGCGCGCTGGCCACCCACCCGCGGCGCAGCGTGCGGGGGCTGCACTCCGGTCAGGCCGGGCTGCCGGTCCTGTTCGCCGGCGTGGCCTTCCGCGAGGGCGAGTGGCTGTGCGCCGACCGGGACGGCGTGGTCGTGCTGCCGGCCGCCCCGGGGGACGACGGCTAGGCCGGCCGCACCGGCCGCCGGCGCGGGTCCCCGGCCGGCGCCGGTGGCGGGTTCGCGCCCCCCGGTATCAGGCCGGGACCGTCGGTCCTCCGGTGTAGGCACGACCTCGTAGTCCCCGGCGTTCTCAGAGCACGGGGATCCGCCCAGGAGGCTCGCCATGGCCACCGCCGCCGCTCTCGTCCCGACCGACCGCACCGTCCCGCGCGGGCACCGGGCCCGGCCCGATCTCGCCGGTGACCTGCTCGCCGTCGCCTGGGCCCCCGGCACGGCGCCGCCCCGGGAGATCCGCCTGCGGCCGGAGCTGCACGACCGGCTGCGTGCGCAGCTCGGGCCTGACGTGGTCGAGCAGGGCCTGCTGGGGGACCCGGCGGGGGTGCCCCTGGTCGTCGACCCGCGGCTGCCCGCCTGCCCTGGCTACGAGGTGCTGCGGGTGGCCCCCGGCGGTCCAGTGCGCCCGCGGGCCGCGGCCGCGTGAGCTCAGGCGGCCAGCGCGGGCTCCCCGGCTCCCAGCCGGACGACGGTGTCGCCGGGCTGCTCGAGCCCGTCGTCGTGGGTCACGCAGACGACCACCCGGCCGGCCAGCGCCGCGCGCAGGTCCCGCACGAGCGCCGCGGCGGTGGGCGGGTCGAGGTGCGCGGTCGGCTCGTCGAGCAGGACGACGTCCCGGTCGGCCAGCAGCGCCCGGGCCGCGGCCAGCCGCCGCCGCTCACCGCCCGACAGCGCCGTGCCCCCGGCACCGACCGGGGTGTCGAGCCCGTCGGGCAGGCCGGCCAGCAGCGGGCCCAGGCCCGCGGCGGTGAGCGCGGCGGTCATCCGTGCCTCGCCGTCCGGACCGGCCAGCGTCCCGCGCGGCGCGGCCAGCGCCAGGTTGGCGCGCACGGTGGAGGCGAACACGTGCGCGTCCTGCGGCAGCCAGGCGGTGCGGGCGCGGACGGCGTCGCCGCTCAGCCGGGCGGTGTCGACTCCGCCGAGCACGTAGCGCCCGCCGCGGGGGCGCAGGGCGGCCAGCAGCACGGCGAGGAACGTCGACTTGCCCACGCCCGACGGTCCGCGGACCACGAGCCAGCCGCCGTCCGCCCTCGCCCGCGCGGTCAGGCCGCGCAGCACGTCGGGTCCACCCGGCCAGCCGGCGGTGAGGTCGGCGACGGCGACCTCCCGAACCGGCCCCGGGAGGGGTAGCGGGTCGGCCGGGTCGGCCGGCACCGGGGCGGTGAGGACGGCGTGGAGGCGGGCGCGGGCGTCGGCGAGGGCCCCGCGCCGCTGCAGTGCGGACACCAGCCCGGTCAGCGGCTCGGCCAGGGCCAGCGGCGCCAGCCCGAGCACCGCGACCCCCGGGCCGCCGAGGCCGCTCGCCGTCCCGATCGCCGTGGCGAGGACGGCGGCCAGCCCGGTGCCGAGCACGACCAGCCCGGTGCCCAGCGCGCCGGCGCGGGCGCCGGTGGTCGCGACGGAGGCGCGGCGGCCGGCCGCCGCCGCGAGGTCGGCGGCGGTGGCCGCGGCCAGGCCGTGCGCCCGCAGGTCGGCCGCTCCCTCGAGCGCGGTGGTGACGTCCCGCAACGCGCCCACCCGCAGCGCGCCCTCGGCGCGGGCGGCCCCGGCGTCGACCCGGCGGTGCACCAGCAGCACCAGTGCGGCGGTGACCGCCAGCACCGCGGCGACGGCCGCCGCCGCGGCCGGGGAGAGCAGGGCGAGCGCGGCGACGGTGAGCGCGGGCACGGCGGCCGCCACCAGCGCCGGTGGGACGACGCGCACGGAGAGGTCCTGCACCAGGCCGACGTCGCCGACCACGCGGGCCAGCGCGCTGCCCGGCGTCCGGTCGGCCGCGACGCCCTGCGCGGCCAGCGCCCGCCAGACGCGCAGCCGCAGGTCGGCGGCGGTGCGCAGGGCGGCGTCGTGCGCGGCCAGCCGCTCGACCCAGCGCAGCCCGGCGCGGCCCAGGCCGAACGCCCGGACGCCGACGATGGCGACCATCAGCGTGAGGATCGGCGGCATCTCCGCGGCGCGCACGATCAGCCAGCCGCTCACGGCGGTGAGCGCGACCCCCGCGCCGGCCGACGCCGTCCCCGCCGCGACCGCGCGCGCCAGCGCCCGCCGCGGCCACCCGAGCCCCGCCGTCGACGCGGGGGCCACCGCAGGTGTCGTCGCGCCCGCCGTCGCCCCGCCGGTGACCGCGAGATCTGCACAGTGGCGGTCATCAGCCGCTGATGGCGACCACTGTGCAGATCTCGCGGGGGAGGAGGTGGGGACGGCGGGGCCGGGGAGGTCGACGGTGCGGTCGGCCAGCGCGGCCGGGGCCGGGTCGTGGGTGACCAGCAGGACCGTGACCGAGCCGCGCAGGTCGGCGAGGACGGCGGCCACGCGGGCGGCCGAGGCGGCGTCGAGGTGCGCGGTGGGCTCGTCGAGCAGCAGCAGCGAGGCGCCCCGGCGGACCCGCACCAGCGCCCGCGCGACCGCGACCCGCTGCAGCTCGCCGGGGGAGAGGGTGGTGCAGTCGCGGCCGGCGAGCCCGCTCCCGCCGACCCGGGCCAGCGCCTCGGCCACGTAGGCCCCGGCCGCCACGGCGTCGACGACGGGTGCCGGTGCGGCGTGCCGGCGCAGCTCGTCGGCCACGGTGGGCGCCGTCGTCCGGGGGTGCTGCGGCACCAGCGCCACCCCGCCGGCGGGCACGCCGGTCAAGGTCCCGGTGACCGCCGCGGCCGGGTCCAGGGCGCCGGTGAGCGCGGCCAGCAAGGTCGACTTGCCCGAGCCGCTGGCGCCGCGCAGCACGACGAACTCGCCGGGCCGCAGCGCCAGGTCCACCGGCGGCAGCGCGGGCAGCGCCCGGCCAGGGTGCCGCACGCTCAGCCCGGTGACGGCGACGTCGGCGCCACGCGGGTCGTCGCCGTCGCCGGCCGGGGCGGGCGGGGTGACCGGCGCGGCCAGCACGGCCCGCGCCTCGGCGGCGGCCAGCGTGGCGGCCTCGTCGGCGTGGTGCGCCGCGCCCAGGGCGCGCAGCGGGGCGAACGCCTCCGGCGCGAGCAGCAGGGCGGTCAGCCCGACGGCGAGGTCGAGGTCGCCGTGCACCAGCCGCAGGCCGACGGTGACCGCGACCAGCGCGACCGACAGCGTGGCCACCAGCTCGAGCACCAGCGCCGAGACGAACGCCAGCCGCAGGGTGGCCAGGGTGCGCCGGCGCGAGACCTCGCCCAGCTCGGCGAGCGCGGCCACCTGGTCGGCGGCCCGGCCGAGGCCGGTCAGCACCGGCAGCCCGCGGACGAGCTCGGCGACGTGCGCGGCCAGCCGGTCCAGCGCCCGGGCGGCGCCGGCGGTGCCGTCGCGGGTGGCCAGCCCGACCAACGCCAGGAACAGCGGCACCAGCGGCAGCGTGAGCGCGACGAGGCCGGCCGAGAGCAGGTCGGTGGCGGCGAGGACGACCAGCAGCACCGGCGGGACGACGAGCGTCTGCGCCAGCGCCGGCAGGTAGGCGGCCAGGCCCGGCGCGAGGTCGGCCAGCCGGGTGGTGGCCAGCACCGCCGCGGGGGCCGGTCCACCGGCGGCGGCGACCGCGGCCGGGGAGGCGGCCAGCCGGCCGAGCAGGGCGCGGCGCAGCCCGTCCTCGGCGCGGCGGGCGTCGCGGTCGGCGGCCAGGTCGCCGAGGGTGCCGGCCAGCGCCCGCAGCGCGGCGCCGCCGGCGGCCACGGCGAGCGGCGGCAGCGGCGCGCCGTCGGCGCCGGCGGCGCGGGCGACCGCGTGCGCCAGCCCGGCGGCGAGCAGCACCAGTCCCGCGGTCGAGCCGAGGGCGGCCAGCGCTGCCCGGGCCAGCGCGCCGGGCAGCCCCGGCACCCCGGCCAGCGGGGCGAGCGGACCCCGGGAGGTCACGCGGCCACCGTCCGGTGCTGCGGCTCGGCGGTCAGCCGCCGGCGGAAGACCCAGTAGGTCCAGGCCTGGTAGGCGAGCACCACCGGCAGGCCGATGCCGGCCACCCACGTCATCACGGTGAGCGTGTAGTCGCTGACCGAGGCGTCGGCGATGGTGACGTCGAAGGCCGCGTCGACGGTGGAGGGCACCACCACCGGGTAGGCCGCGCCGAACAGCGTCGCCGCCGAGGCGAGCAGCACGGTGGCCCAGCCGGCGAAGGCCTGCCCCTCGCGGTCGAGCCGCACCCGGGTCCAGGTGACGACGACGGCCAGCGCGGCGATGAGCCACAGCACCGCGGTGAGCACGGTGCCCGAACGCAGCTGGACCAGCCCCGCCCAGGCCAGCAGCGGCAGCGCGCCGACCGGCGACCAGCGCAGCGCGAACGCCCGCGCCCGCAGCCGCAGCGGCCCGTCGGTCTTCAGCGCCAGGAACAGCGCGCCGTGCACCAGCGAGTAGGCGACGACGGCGACCGCGCCCAGCAGCGACGACCAGCCCAGCCCGGCGAGGGCGCCGCCGACCCGGGTGCCGGAGCCGTCGATCGGCAGGCCGAGCGTGGTGGCGCCCAGCGCCGCGCCGATGCCGGCCGCCGCGACCAGCGAGCCGCCGGTGATGACGCGGGTCCAGGCGGCGTCCCACCGCGGGTCGTGCGACTGGTGCCGCCACTCGAAGGCCACCGCCCGCACGATCAGGCCGAGCAGCACGACGACGAAGGGCAGGTACAGCGCCGGCAGCCAGGTGGCGTACCAGCCGGGGAAGGCGGCGAAGACCGCGCCGGTGGCGGTGATCAGCCAGACCTCGTTGCCGTCCCAGACCGGGCCGATGGTGCGGAGCATCAGGTGCCGGTCGGCGGTGCCGTCCGCCCCTCGGCGGCCGAGCACCGGCAGCAGCGCCGCGACACCGAAGTCGAAGCCCTCCAGCAGCAGGAAGCCGGTCCACAGCACCGCGACGGCGGCGAACCACAGGATCTGCAGGTCCATGTCAGGCACTCCGGTCAGTACGCGAAGGAGAGGACGTCGTCGTCGGCACGGTCGTCGTCGGCACGGTCGTCGTCGTCCCGGCGGGAGCTGCCCACCGCGGGCGGCGTCGGGGTGGTGTCGCCCGTGGTGACGCCGCGGCGGACCAGCCGGGTGACGAGGAGGAGCTCGACCACCGCGAGCGCGCCGTAGAGCAGGCCGAGGCCGACCAGCGAGGTCCACACCTCGGCGGCGCTGATGCCGGGGGAGACGGCCTGGGCGGTGAAGAACCACACCTGCTCGCCGACCGGCACGTCCGGGTTGGGGTGGACGACGAAGGGCTGGCGGCCCATCTCGGTGAACACCCACCCGGCCGCGTTGGCCACGAACGGCGCACCCACGGCCAGCAGCGAGCCGTACACGCCGATCCGCGACGTCGGCACCCGGCCGCGGCGGGTCGACCACAGCGCGTAGGCCGCCACCCCGGCCGACACCGCGCCCATGCCGATCATGAACCGGAAGCTCCAGTAGGTCGCCGCGAGCACCGGCGTGTAGTCGACCGGCCGGCCGGCGCGGTCGCCGAAGGACGGGTCGTCGGGGTAGGTGGCGCCGTAGACCTCGCTGTACTGCTCCTGCAGCTCGTCGACGCCCGGGACGGCGGTGGAGAAGTCGCTGTGCGCGAGGAAGGAGAGCAGGCCCGGGACGGTGTAGCTGTGCACGTCGTCGCACTCGTTGCTGCCGAGCTTGGCCCAGGCGAACAGCGAGAACGGGGCCGGCGCCTCGGTCTCGCACAGCGCCTCGGCCGAGCTCATCTTCAGCGGCTGCTGCTCGTACATGAGCTTGCCCTGCCAGTCACCGGTGAGGGAGACGAGGAGGAACGCCGCCAGCGAGACGAACCCGCCGAGGCGGACCGAGCGGCGCCACACGGCGTGGTCGACGTCGGTGGCGGGCCGCCCGGCGAGCGTGCGCCGGCGCAGGTGCCACAGGCCGATGCCGACCAGCAGGGCGCCGGCGACCATGAGCGCGGCGACGACGGCGTGGCTGAAGGCGGCCAGGGCGGTGTTGTTGGTCAGGACGGCGAGGAAGTCGACCTGCCGCGGGCGGCCGTCCTCCCCGGCGACGACGCCGACCGGGTGCTGCATCCACGAGTTGGCCGCGATGATGAAGTGGGCGCTGATGATCGAGCCGACGACGGCGGCCCAGAGCGCGGCGAGGTGCAGCTTCGCCGGGATCCGACCCCAGCCGAAGATCCACAGGCCGAGGAAGGTCGACTCGAGGAAGAAGGCCAGCAGCGCCTCGAGGGCCAGCAGCGAGCCGAAGACGTCGCCGACGAAGCGCGAGTACTCGCTCCAGGCCAGGCCGAACTGGAACTCCTGGACCAGGCCGGTGGCCACGCCGAGGACGAAGTTGACCAGGTAGACCCTGCCCCAGAAGCGGGTCATCCGCAGCCACTCGGGCTTGCGGGTCCGCAGCCACAGGGTCTGCATGACCGCGACCAGGATCCCCAGGCCGATGGTCAGCGGGACCATCAGGAAGTGGTAGACGGTCGTGATGCCGAACTGCCAGCGGGCGATGTCCAGCGTGTCCAGGACGTCCACGGCACCTGCTCCTCACCTGTCGGGAGCGGCCCCCGACGCCTCCTTTCTACGCTCCGTAGAACGGCTTCTCTACATCTCGTAGAAGACGTTGGGGTGAGGTGCACGACACGGTCCGTGCGCTGGTGCGCCCGCCCGTTCTACGCTGAGTAGAAACCGATCGGCAGGAGGAGCCATGGCGTCGCTGGGCGACCTGGAGCGGGCGGTCATGAACCACCTGTGGGCGACCGACGGGCCCGTGGCCGCCGCCGAACTGCGCGACGCGCTCGCCGACCGCGGCCTGGCACTGACCACCGTGCACACGGTGCTGTCCCGGCTGGAGGGCAAGGGCTTCGTCGAGCACGACGACGCCCGCCCGCGCCGCTTCCGCCCCACCGCCAGCCGCGAGCAGCACGCCGCCGAGCTGATGCACGAGGTGCTCGGCCGGTCCGGCGACCGGCAGGCGGTGCTGGCCCGCTTCGTCGGCGGGGTCGACCCGGAGGAGGCCCGGCTGCTGCGGCAGCTGCTGGACGGGACGGCGCCGGACGCCCGCTGACGTGCTGCCCGCGACCGCCGCCGCGCTCGGGGTCCTCGCCGCGCTGCTGGCCTGGCCGGTGCCGGCGCTGCTGGGTCGCGCGCGGTGGCCGCGGCGCGACCCCCTCGTGGCGCTGGTGTGCTGGCAGGCGATCGGCCTGGCCGGCGGGCTGTCGATCATCGGCGCCCTGCTCGTGCACGGCCTGGCGCCGTGGGGGCACTCGCTGCCCGAGGCCGGCTGGGCGGTGCTGACCGGCGACCCCTCCGAGGGCACCGTCCGGGGCGACCACTGGGTCGCGCTGACGCTGGCCGGGGTGCTGGCCGCGGAGCTGCTCGGCGTCCTGGCGCTGTCGTGGGTGCGCACCGCCCGCACCCGCGGCCGGCACCGGGCACTGCTGGAGCTGGTGGTGCGGCCCTCGGCCGCGGCCCCCGACGCCCGGCTGCTCGAGCACCCGGCGCCGGTGGCGTTCTGCATCCCCGGAGCCCGCCCGCTGCTGGTGCTCTCCTCGGGCATGGTCGCCGAGCTCGACGACGACCAGCTGGCCGCCGTCGTCGCGCACGAGCGGGCGCACCTGGCCGAGCACCACCACCTCTACCTGCTGCCGTTCGTGGCCTGGGAGGCGGCGCTGCCGGTGCTGCCCGCGGCCGCCCGCGCGCACGCCGCCGTCCGGGCGCTGGTGGAGATGCGCGCCGACGACCGCGCGCTGGCCACCCTGGGCGGGGACGAGCCGCGGCGCACGCTGGCGCGGGCGATCGTCGCGGCGGCCGGCGCGGCCGGGGGAGGGCAGGTGCCCAGCGGGGCGCTCGCCGTCGCCGGTGCCGCGGTGCGCGAGCGCGTCGTCCGGCTGCTCGCCCCGCCGTCCCCGCTGCCGGCCGCCGCCCGTGCCGCCGCCCTGCTGGCCGCCGGCCTGCTCCTGCTCGTCCCGACCGTCCTGCTGCTGGCGCCGGCCCTCTGAGCGTGCTCAGGCCCGGGTGGGCAGGGAGGCCGGGAGGTCGACGCCGGTGAGCTCGGCCGACGCCGCCCAGAGCCGGGCGGCCAGGTCCAGGTCGCTGGCGGTGGCGGTGCGGCCCACCAGCGTCGGGTACCCGCGGGCCTCCATCGGACCGTCCGGGCCGGCGTAGCTCCCGCCGGGCAGGTCGGCCGTGGCCACGAACAGCGTGGGCAGCGCCCCCTGCTCGGCGGACTGGGCGACCACCCGGTTGCCCAGCGCCATGACCGCGTCCTTGAGCCGGTTCTCGGTCCGGCCCTGCAGGTTCGTCGCCGACCAGCCGGGGTGGGCGGCCATCGCGCGCACCGGCGAGCCGGCGGCGGTGAGCCGGCGCTGCAGCTCCAGCGTGAACAGCAGGTTGGCCAGCTTGGACTGGCCGTAGGCGCGCTCGGCCGAGTAGCGCCGGGTCTCCCAGTTGAGGTCGGTGAGGTCGATCGTGCCCATCCGGTGCGCCGTCGAGGAGACGGTGACCACCCGGTCGGTGACGTGCGGCAGCAGGAGGTTGGTCAGCGCGAAGTGCCCGAGGTGGTTGGTGCCCAGCTGCAGCTCGAAGCCGTCGGCGGTGCGGCCCTCCGGCACCATCATGATCCCGGCGTTGTTGACCAGGACGTCGAGCGGGCCGGACCAGGCGTCGGCGAAGGTGCGCACCGAGGCGAGGTCGGCCAGGTCCAGATGGCGCGCCTCGACCTCGCCGGGCAGCCCGGCAGCCGCCGCCTCCCCGCGGGCGGGGTCGCGGACGGCGAGCACGACGCGGGCGCCGGCCTGCGCCAGCGCGCGGGCGGTGGCCAGGCCCAGCCCGCTCGTGGCGCCGGTGACCACGACGGTGCGGCCGGTCTGGTCGGGGATGTCGGCGGTGGTCCAGCGACTCGTCATGCCCGGACCAACGCCGGCCGGGCCGCGAGTGTGCCGCCGGGGGACGTCCGGGGCCGGCCGGTGTCCCTGCCGGCCCCGGACCGGGAGTCACGGCCACAGCCGCTGCAGGCGGCCCGCGGCGACCCCGGCGGCCAGCCCGACGAACCGCTGCGCGGGCACCGGGCCGAGCCGGCGGCCGTCGCGCAGGTCCACGGCCACCTGCCCGGCGGCGGACTCCCGCTCACCCACCACCAGCCGGTAGGGGGCCCGGGAGAGCCGGGCCCGGCGGACCCGCGCACCGAGCGGCTCGGCCGCGTCGTCGACGTCGACGCGCAGGCCGGCGGCCCGGGCCACGTCCGCCACCTCGGCCACGGCCCGCGCCTGCGCGGCCGAGGACGGGTCGACCGGCAGCACCACGGCCTGCACCGGCGCCAGCCACACGGGCAGGTCGCCGGCGTGCTGCTCGAGCAGGAACGCCAGGCAGCGCTCCATGCTGGAGAGCACCGTCCGGTGCAGCAGCACCGGACGGCGGGGACCGTCCGGGCCGGCGTAGGACAGGGCGAACCGCTGCGGGAGCAGGAAGTCCAGCTGCACCGAGGAGAACGACTCCACGCGGCCGCCGCGCCCGGGCACCTGCACGTCGATCTTCGGGCCGTAGAACGCCCCCTCGCCGCGGACCGGCTCGTAGGGCACGCGCAGGTCGCCGAGCACCCCCGCGAGCACCGCCTCGGCCCGGTCCCACTGGGCGTCGCCGGCCGCGTACTTGGCCCCGTCCCCGCGCAGCGAGAGCCGGTAGGAGTGCCCGGACAGGCCCAGGGCGGCGTAGGCGTCCTCGACCATGCCCACGACGAGCGCGACCTCGCCGGCGACGTCGGCCGGGTCGCAGAAGTGGTGGGCGTCGTTGAGGACCATCGCCCGCACCCGCGAGAGCCCCGACAGCGACCCGGACGGCTCGTCGCGGAACATCGCGCCGAGCTCGGCGATCCGCAGCGGCAGCTCGCGCCAGGACCTCGGCCGCGACCGGTAGGCGACGACGTGGTGCGGGCAGTTCATCGGGCGCAGCACGATCGGGCCGCTGCCGCCGTCCTCCATCGGCGGGAACATCGCCTCCGCGTAGTGCTCCCAGTGCCCGGAGACCTCGTACATGGCCTTCCTGCCCAGCGGTGGTGAGTAGACGTGGGCGTAGCCGGCGGCGCGCTCAGCCTCGCGGACGTAGCGCTCGAGCTCCCCGCGGACGACCGCCCCGGCCGGCAGCCAGATCGGCATGCCGGCGGGCAGCAGCGGGTCGGAGGCGAACAGGTCGAGTTCCCGTCCGAGCCGGCGGTGGTCGTCGGGCGGCAGCGACTCGACCGGGCGGTGGTCGCGTGCGTCCGCGGGGGAGGGGTGGGCGTTCATCGGGTGCTCCCTGGGATGGGCGGGGAGCTCCCGGGACGTCGTCCGGCCCCGGGAACTCCCGGGGCCGGATGGGTGGTCGAGCGGTGCGGCGCTGGTCAGCGCGCTCGCGGGCTCACGGCGCCGAGAGGTCCCGGCGCGGTGGTGCGGACCCTGCGCGCTGCCATGCCCCCCAGTGTGCGCGGGGACGTCGCCGGGGCAACGGGGTTTCCGTCCGGCCGCCACCCCCGACCGGGGCGGCTCCGGCCCGGTCGTCAGCGGCCGGCGGGCTCCCGGGCGCGGCCCGCGGGCAGGGCGGCCTCGGCCGCGGCGCCGTCCGGCAGGGGTGCGAACCGGCGCAGCCGCAGGCTGTTGGTGACGACGAGGACCGAGCTCAGCGCCATCGCCGCGCCGGCGATCATCGGGTTGAGCAGTCCGGCCATCGCCACCGGGATCGCCGCGACGTTGTAGGCGAACGCCCAGAACAGGTTGCCCTTGATCACCGCCAGCGTGCGCCGGGCCAGCCGGACGGCGTCGGCGGCGACGCGCAGGTCGCCGCGCACGAGCGTCAGGTCGCTGGCCTGGATGGCGACGTCGGTGCCGGTGCCCATGGCCAGCCCCAGGTCGGCCTGGGCGAGGGCGGCCGCGTCGTTGACGCCGTCGCCGACCATCGCCACGGTGCGCCCCTCCGCCTGCAGCCGGCGGACGACGTCGACCTTGCCGGCCGGCAGCACCTCGGCCACCACCTCGTCGATGCCGACCTCGGCGGCGACCGCGCGGGCGGCGGCCGCCGAGTCGCCGGTCAGCAGCACCGGCCGCAGGCCCAGGTCGCGGAACCGGCGCACCGCCTCGGCCGACGTCGGCTTGACCGTGTCGGCCACGACCAGCACACCGCGCGCCGCGCCGTCCCAGCCGACGGCCACCGCCGTCCGCCCCTCCGCGGCGGCGTCGGCGACGGCGGCGGCCAGCTCCGCGGGCAGCTCCCCGTGCAGGGCGGGCCGCCCGACGACGACCTCGGTCCCGGCCACGGTGCCGCGCACGCCGAGCCCGGCCTCCGCGCGGAACCCCGTGACGGCGGGCAGCGGTCCGCGCTCGCGGGCCGCCCGGGCGACCGCGGCGGCGATCGGGTGCTCCGAGGCGTCCTCCAGCGCGCCGGCGCGCCGCAGCACCTCGGCCGGGTCCTCGCCGGGGGCGGCGGCGACGTCGACCAGGCTCATCGCGCCGGTGGTGACGGTGCCGGTCTTGTCCAGCACCACGGTGTCCACCCGCCGCGTCGCCTCCAGCACCTCGGGCCCGCGGACCAGGATGCCCAGCTGCGCGCCCCGCCCGGTGCCGACCATGAGCGCGGTCGGCGTGGCCAGCCCGAGCGCGCAGGGGCAGGCGATGATCAGCACGGCCACCGCCGCCGGGAACGCCCCGGCCGGCCCGGCGCCGGTGCCCAGCCAGAAGCCGAGGGTGGCCAGGGCGAGCGCGAGCACGACCGGCACGAAGACGCCGGAGACGCGGTCGGCCAGCCGCTGCACCTGCGCCTTACCGTTCTGCGCCTCCTCGACCAGCCGGGCCATCTGCGCGAGCTGGGTGTCCGCGCCGACCCGGGTCGCGCGCACCACCAGCCGCCCGCCGGCGTTGACCGTGGCCCCGACGACGACGTCGCCCGGGCCCACCTCCACCGGCACCGACTCGCCGGTGAGCATCGAGGCGTCCACCGCCGAGGAGCCCTCGACCACCTCGCCGTCGGTGGCCACCCGCTCGCCGGGGTGGGCGACGAACAGGTCGCCCACCGCCAGCTGCTCCACCGGCACCCGGGTCTCGGCGCCGCCGCGCAGCACCGACACCTCGCGGGCGCCCAGCTCCAGCAGGGCCCGCAGCGCCGACCCGGCCCGCCGCTTGGCGCGCGCCTCGGCGTAGCGCCCGGCGAGCAGGAAGGTGGTCACGCCGGCGGCGGCCTCCAGGTAGACGTCGCCGGACCCGTCGGTGCGGGTGACGGCGAGGCTGAACGCGTGCGTCATCCCCGGCTCGCCGGCGGTGCCGAGGAACAGCGCGTACAGCGACCACAGGAACGCCGCCCCGGTGCCCAGCGACACCAGGGTGTCCATGGTCGCCGCGCCGTGCCGGAGGTTGGTCCACGCGGCCCGGTGGAACGGCCAGCCGCCCCACACCACGACCGGCGCGGCGAGGGTGAGCGAGAGCCACTGCCAGTACGTGAACTGCAGCGCAGGGACCATGCCGAGGACGACGACCGGCACGCTGAGCACCGCCGAGACGAGGAGTCGGAGGACCCCGTCCCCCTCACCCCTCTCAGGCTCGGGGCGGGCCTCTGGACGGGGCCGAACGGGCAGCGACGCGGTGTAGCCGGCCTTCTGCACCGTGGCGACGAGGTCCTCGAGCGCGACGCCGTCGCCGAAGCTGACGCGGGCCTTCTCGGTCGCGTAGTTGACCGTGGCGGTGACGCCGTCGAGCCGGTTGAGCTTCTTCTCGATGCGGGCCGCGCAGGAGGCGCAGGTCATGCCGCCGATCGACAGCTCGAGCTGCGTGCTCACGAGGTCCTCCGGGCGGTCAGGGTGAAGGCGGCGGTGTGCACGACGTCGCCGTGGCGGAAGTCGAGGAACAGCCGGTGGTCGCCGGCCGCGGGCACCTCGACGGCGAAGCGGATCTCCCCGCCGGAGCCGCCGGTGGGGTGGACGTGCAGGTAGCCCAGGTCGCCGGCGCGCAGCGCCACCAGGTGGCCGCGGGCGCCGAGGTACGGCTGCAGGTCGGTCACCGGGACGCCGTCGCGGGTCACGGTGAGCACGACCTCCGACTCCCGGCCGGCCACCAGCCCGCCCTCGAGCGTCACGGTGTAGCCGTCCACCTCCGCGGTCGGTGCCGGCGGCGGGAGCGGCACCGGCTCGGACGCCCCGCCGACGGCCAGGTCGGCGCCGAGCACGACGCCACGGCCGAGCGCGGACGGGGCGGCGTCGGCGACCACCCGCCAGGAGCCGGGGGTGAGCGCCAGCGTCGTCGTCCAGGTGCCGTCGGGCGCCAGGACGGGGTGCACGTGCTGGTAGCCGGTGAGGTCGCGGCGGACGGCGACCAGGTGCAGGTCCTGCTCGTGCACCGTCTCGTAGGCGGTCACCGGCTCGCCGTCGGGGCCGAGCAGCCGGAACGACAGCGGAACGGCGTCGCCCGCGGGCAGGGCCGTGCTGCTCAGGTCGAGCGTGTGGCCGTCGTGGGAGACGGCGAGGCCGCCGGGGAGATCGGTGTCGGGAGCCGTCGCGGCGGCGTGCCCGGCGTCCTCGGCGTGCCCCGTCACCTCCTCCACGTGGGCGGACGGCGGCTCGCCCACGGGGCCGGCCAGCGCGCCCACGCCCCAGCCGGCACCGAGGACGGCGGCCGCGGCCGCGACGGTGGCGGCGACCCGGGTCGCGGTGCGCACGGCGACTCCCTCGCGACCGCCCGCCTCAGCGGGCGGCCACCTCGTAGCCGGCCTCCTCGACGGCGGCGCGCACGGCGTCGTCGTCGACCGGGGCCTCGCTGGTGACGGTCAGGCCGCCGCTGGCCAGGTCCACCGCGACGTCGGTGACGCCGGGCAGGCCGCTGACCTCCTCGGTCACCGCGGAGACGCAGTGGCCGCAGGTCATGCCGACGACGGTGTAGCTGGCGGTGCTCACGGAGGTCCCTCCAGAGGGGAGCGGGTGGGTCAGGAACGGACGAGCCGGGCGATGGCGGCGGAGGCCTCGCGGACCTTCTCGTCGGCCTCGGGGCCACCAACGGCCGCGGCCTGCGCGACGCAGTGGCTCAGGTGCTCCTCGAGCAGGCCGAGGGCGACCGACTGCAGGGCGGAGGTCATCGCCGAGACCTGGGTGAGGATGTCGATGCAGTACTTCTCGTCCTCGACCATGCGCTGCAGCCCGCGGGCCTGGCCCTCGATGCGCCGCAGCCGCTTGAGGTAGTCGTCCTTGCGGCTGATGTACCCGTGGACGTGGCCGGGGGCGGTCTCCTGGTCGGTCACAGGAGGAACCATACCCCCCTAGGGTTTATGGCGCCACGCGCCAGCCGTCGCCCTCGTCGCTCCGGGACGGGGCGTCGTCGCCGCCGGCCCGCAGCCGGTCGACCGTGTCGCGCAGCCGGTCACTCGTGGCGCGGGCGTCGGCGAGCTCGTCCTGCAGCCCGAGGATCACCTCGGCCGAGGCGAGCGTGTGCCCTTCGTCGAGCAGGCCGCGCAGGCGCGCGGCGAGCTGCAGCTGGTGGCGGGAGTAGCGGCGGTGGCCGCCGGGGGAGCGGTGCGGCTGCAGCACGCCCGAGCCGTCGAGGCTGCGCAGGAAGGCGGCCTGGACGCCGAGCAGCGTGGCCGCCTGGCTCATGGTGAGCGCCGGGAAGTCCGGGTCGTCGAGCCGGCGGACGACGTCGGAGGCCGGGTCGCCCGCGGGGTCGACGGCGTCCCCGGTGCGGCTGTTCGGATCGGGAGCCACGGGTCCTCCTCGGTCGGCCGGTCTCCCGGTGCCGGTGTCGGGTGCCCGGCCGGGTCCGGGTGCGGGAGACACCGCGGGGCCGGGCCACGGCTGGCCCGGCCCCGCGTGGGGTCGCCGATCGTGCGATCAGCGTGCTGCCGTCACTTCTCGACGGCCCGCTGCTCACCGGACTCGTGCTCGATGGTCCGGCCCTCCACCGCGGTCGGTACGTCGGCGCGGGTCACGGTGATCTTGCGGGCGCGGGCCTTCTCCGCCACCGGGATGCTCACGGTGAGCACGCCGTCGTGGTAGCTGGCCTCGAGCCGGTCGGTGTCGAGGCTGCGGCCCAGCACCAGCTGTCGGGTGTAGGCGCCGTACGGGCGCTCGGCGACGGCCCACTCGGCGTTCTCCAGCTGCGGCACCGAGCGCTCGGCGCTGACGGTGAGGGTCGTGCCCTCCACCGACAGGTCGATCGAGCCCGGGTCGACACCCGGCAGGTCGAAGTGGGCGACGAACTTGTCGCCGACCCGGTAGGCGTCCATCGGCATGCCCGACAGGGCGCGGGCGGTGCCGGGACGGCCGGCGAGCTGGTCCAGCGCGCGGAACGCGGCGGACGTGGCGGCGAACGGGTCGTAGGCGGTCAGCATCATGACTGGTGCACCTCCTGGTGGATCCGGTGGGTGTTCGCTGCCCGAGGTAAGACCTCTAGTGGCAACTGGAGATTACCTCGGTCGCGCACCGGTGTAAACATCCACCCAGGAACTTTGTTCCCACACAGGTATGGACGGCCGCGCGGGCGGGAAGTCCCCCGGCATGGACGAGGAGGCACCTCCCGGCGGACCGGCTCAGGACCAGGCCCCCGCGCACGACCGGGACCACGAGCAGGACCACGACCACGACCGGGACCACGACCGGGACCAGGACCAGGACCGGGCCGGCCACCCCGGGGACGGCCCGCAGGTGACCGCGACGCTCGACGGTGACGTCAGCTGCGTCACCGTCACCGGAGAGCTGACCGAGGCCGCCCGCCGGCCGCTGGTCCGGGTCGTCACCGACCAGCTGCTGTCGGTGCCCACGCTGCGCCGGCTGGAGCTGCAGCTGAGCGGGGTGTCGTTCATGAACTCGGCCGGGATGGCCGTGCTCATCCAGCTGCAGCGGATGACCCAGCCGCGGGCGGTCACCGTCGCGCTCGTCGAGCCGCCGGCCACCGTCGCCCGGCCGCTGCAGCTGACCGGCCTGTGGCGGCGCTTCGAGGTGGTCGACCCCGCCGCCGGCCCGGCCGACGCCGGTGGTGCGCCGCCGTCCGGGGCGCCGTCGCGCCGGCCCGACGGTCCCGACGGGCGCAGCGCCTGACCGTGGTGTCGTCGGGAGCGGGCGGGGTGCTGCTCCTAGCCTGACCGGGTGCCCGCCACCCCCTCGCACACCCACTCGCACACCCACTCGCACGGCTCCGGGACCGACGCCCCACCGGCGGACCCGGAGGTCCTGACCCGCCGCCGTCGCGCCGTCTGGCTGATGCTCCTGCTCCTCGTCCCGGCCGGGCTGGCCACGGTGGTCGGGCTGGTCGTGCTCTGGCCCGGCGACGAGCGCACGCAGGCGCAGCAGGTCGCCGAGACCTACCTGCCCCCGGGCCAGACCTACCCCGACGCCCGGGTCGTCTCGCTGCAGACCCTGCCCTGCGGGGACACCGGCGCCGGGCAGGCCACCTGCGCCACCGCCGTCGTCGAGGTGCTCGAGGGGGAGGGTGCCGGTGACTACCAGCAGGTCGACCTGCAGGCCGACGTCGTCGCCAACGGGGTGGCCGAGGGCGACACCCTCGTGCTCACCCGCGACGCCGGCGCCGACGGCGGGGTGAGCTACCAGTTCTTCGACTTCGCGCGGACGACGCCGATGGTGGTGCTCGCCGTCGCCTTCGCCCTGGTCACCGTGGCCGTCGCCCGGCTGCGGGGGCTGGCCGCGCTGGTCGGGCTGGCCTTCTCCTTCGTCGTCCTCCTGCAGTTCGTCATGCCCGCGCTGCTGACCGGTGCCTCGCCGACGCTGGTCAGCCTGGTCGGCTCGGCGGCGATCATGTTCGTCGTCCTGTACCTGGCGCACGGCTTCTCGGCCCGGACGACGACCGCGCTCATCGGCACCCTGTTCGGGCTGGCGCTGGTCACCGTGCTCGGCTCGGTCTCGGTCGGGGTGGCCCGGCTGACCGGGCTGACCGGCGAGGAGACCACCCAGCTGGCGACCTACGACCCCACGCTGGACTTCTCCGGCCTGGTCATCGCCGGCTGCGTCGTCGCCGGGCTGGGCGTGCTCAACGACGTCACGATCACCCAGGCCTCGGCGATGTGGCAGCTGCACGAGGTGGACCCGGCGATGGGCTGGGGGGAGCTCTACCGCCGCGGCATGGCGGTGGGCCGCGACCACATCGCCTCGACGGTCTACACGATCGTGTTCGCCTATGCCGGGGCCGCGCTGCCGCTGCTGCTGCTCTTCGAGCTCTACTCCCGGCCGGCCGGGGTCACCCTGACCAGCACGGTGGTGGCCGAGGAGGTGGTCCGGACGCTGGCCGGCGCGATCGCCCTCGTGCTGGCGGTCCCGGTGACGACGGCGGCCGGTGCGTTCTTCGCCACCGCGGCCGGGACGGCGGCCGGCGCGGCTCCGGAGCGGCGCATCTCGGCGCTGCGGGCCAGGTTCGCCCGCTGACCGGCCGTCGTCGCGGCGGTCTCCCCGCACCTCCGTAGGCTGGCCGGCGCGAGGCTCGGGTGCCCGCGGCGCCGGCGGGCGGCGGCCGCGACCCCGGACGAGGGACGGAGGCCGCTGCGGTGGAGGAACCCGGGCCAGTCGGGCTGCGCGGGACCGGCCCGGCCGGTGTGGCGGAGCTGCTCACGGCAGCCGAGGCCGCGCCCGGCTTCATGCCGGCCGCGGAGGGCCGCGCGCTCTACGAGGCCGCGCGCACCGTGGCGGTGCCCGGCCCGCTGCTGGAGATCGGGTCCTGGATGGGGAAGTCGGCGCTGTACCTGGCCGCCGCGGCGCGGGAGACCGGCCGGCAGGTGGTCACCGTCGACCACCACCGCGGCTCCGAGGAGCACCAGCCCGGCTGGGAGTACCACGACCCCTCGCTGGTCGATCCCGCCGTCGGCCGCATCGACACGCTGCCGCGGTTCCGCCGCACCGTCGCCGACGCCGGTGCCGAGGACGTCGTCGTCGCGGTGGTGGCGCGGTCGGAGGTGCTCGCGCCGCTGTGGTCGACGCCGCTGGCGCTGCTGTTCCTCGACGGCAGCCACACCGAGGAGTCCGCGCGCCGCGACCAGGACGCCTGGGTGGCCAAGCTGGCCGTCGGCGGCACGCTGGCCATCCACGACGTCTTCCCCGACCCCGCCGACGGCGGCCAGGCCCCCTTCGGCGTCTACACCCGGGTGCTGGCGTCGGGGGACTTCACCGAGCTGCCCGGCACCGGCTCCCTGCGGCTGCTCCGCCGTGAGCGCTGACGCGCTGGGGGCCGAGCGGGCGGCCGCCCAGGCCCAGGTCGAGGCGCTGACGCGGGAGTTCGACGCCATCGTCGCCGCGTCACAGGCGTCGAACGGCGACGACGAGCACGACCCGGAGGGCGCGACGATCGCCTTCGAGCGCCAGCAGGTGGCGGCGCTGCTGGAGCGGGCGCGCCGCCGGCTGGCCGACGTCGACGCCGCGGTCACCGCCGTCGAGGCCGGCACCTACGGGCGCTGCGGGTCCTGCGGCCGGCCGATCGCCCCCGAGCGGCTCGCCGCCCGGCCCACCGCCGGCACCTGCATCACCTGCGCGACCTGAGAGTGGACCCCGCCCTCCTCACCCCTCGCAGCTCGGGGCGAGCCTCTGGGCGGGGCCGGGTGAGGTCCCTCAACTGACGTAGCGGCGGGCCGTCGAGCGGCGCTGGACGGCGTCGAGGGCGGCGAAGCGGGCCTCCGCGTGGGCGGGGAGCACCCGCCGCTCGCGCGCGACCCACGGGATCCCGCGGACGGCCGCCCAGATCCCCTGCGCGGTCACCCGGTCGCGCGGCAGCGTCTGCAGCAGGTGCAGCGTGCGGCGCAGCGCCGGGCGCAGGGGACGGCGCAGCCACGTCGTCCAGAGGGTGTTGCGGATGCCGTCGCGGCGGCGCCGGTGGGAGTCGCGGGCCGTCGACGCCTGGTGGTGCACCGTGAGCGACGGCAGGTAGCACAGCTCCCACCCGGCGGCGGCGAGGTCGCCGGCCATGAGCTCCTCCTCGCCGCCCAGCCACAGCCGCTCGCAGAACCCGCCCACCTCGAGGAACGCCGCCCGCCGGACGACGCTGGCGCCGGCGAGGAAGGACCCCAGCGCCGGGCCGGGCAGCCAGTCGGCGCCGGGCACGGGGGAGTCGCGCAGCTCCGGCACGATCGGGTCCTCGCGCGCGCCGGGCTCGACGACGATGCGCGCGGTGACCACGGCCAGCCGCGGGTGCGCGTCGAGGACGTCGGCGGCGTGCCGCAGGGATCCCGGGTCCCACCACGTGTCGTCGTCGCAGAAGGCGACGTAGGGCGTGGTGAGCCGGGCGACGCCGACGTTGCGGCCGACCGCGCCCAGGTTCTCCGGGCTGGCGACGAGCTCCACGTCCGGGAACCGCTCGGCGACCGCCGCCGCCGTCCCGTCGGTGGAGCCGTTGTCCACCACCACGACGTGCGGACGCTCGGGCAGCTCGACCAGCCGGGACAGCGCGAGCAGCGCCTCGTCCCGGCGCTGGTGAGTGATGACGACGACGGCGACCCGCGCGTCGGGGTCCGTCATCCGGCGAGCAGCCGTCGGTCGGCCAGCACGTGCGCCGGCAGCCGGCGGCGGCGGCGCAGCGCGGCCGGCAGGTCGGGCAGCGCCTGCCCCAGGCCGCGGCGCTCGGGCGCGCCGGCCCGCAGCCCGGCGACGACGGTGCGGACGACGTCGCCCAGCGGGAGGCGCATCACGGCGGTGAGCACCTTCGACCGCCAGATGGCGGTGCGCCGCGCGGCCGGGTCGTGCCGGCGGGTCGAGGGGTGGTGGTGCACGGTCACCGCGTCGACGTAGGCCAGGCCCCAGCCCGCGGCGGCCAGGTCGAGGGAGAGCCGCTCCTCCTCGCCGGGGAAGCGCACCACCGGGTCGAAGCCGCCGGCGGCGAGGAACGCGTCGGTGCGCACCATCGCCCCGCAGCCGATGAAGCCGAGCAGGGCGGGCCCCGGCAGGTCCGGCGGGGTGCCGAGCGGGCTGGTGGCCAGCTCCGCGCACAGCGGGTCGAGCCGTTCCTCGGGCCCGACCAGGACGCGGGCCTGCAGCACCGCCAGCCGCGGGTGCGCGCGCATGACCTCCGCGGCGCGGGCGAGGTCGCCGGGCGCCCACCACGAGTCGTCGTCGGCGAAGGCCACGAACTCGGTGCCCGCGTGCCCGGCGCCGATGGTGCGGGCCCGGGCGCCGGCGTTGGCCTCCAGCGCCAGCACGGTGACCGCGGGCAGCGCCGCGCGGACGGCGGCGACGGTGCCGTCGGTGGAGCCGTTGTCCACCAGCACCACCGGGGCCTCGTGCCGGGGGAGCGTCGCCAGCAGGTCCTCGCGCCGGTCGCGGCTCATGACGACGACGGTCACGCCGTCCGGGACGGGCGACCGGGTGGCGGCCGGTCCGGTGGACGTGCTGGTCACGGCTGGACCCTTCCCGGAAGGGGCGCCGCCGAACCCGGGGTGTCCACCGGGCCCGGCGCCGGCAGCGCGGAGGGGTCGGCGAACAGCGCCGCGGCCGGTGTCGCCTGCGCGAGCGCGTCGACGGCCAGCACCACCGCGGCCGCCGTCCACGTCGGGCGCTCCACCGGCCAGCGGGCGTCGTCGGCGTAGACCAGGCCGGTCCAGTAGGAGCCGTCGTCGTGGCGCAGGTGCTGCATCGCCGCCACCTGCTCGCGGGCGGCGTCGTGCTGCCCGGCGACGACGAGCGCCAGCGCCAGCTCGCAGGTCTCCGCGCCGGTCACCCACGGGCGGTCGGCGACGCAGCGGGCGCCCAGGCCCGGGACGACGAACCGGTCCCAGTCGGCGGTCAGCCGGACCCGCGCGGCCGCACCCGTCACCGCGCCGGCCAGCACCGGGTAGTACCAGTCCATCGAGTACCGGGACCGGTCGGCGAAGGCCCCGGGGTCGCCCCGCAGCGCCGTCCCGAGGTCGGTGACGGCCAGCTCCCAGTCCGGCTGCGCCTCCCCGGTCAGCCCGGCCAGGGCGATCCCGCAGCGCAGCGCCTGGAACAGGCTGGCGTTGCCGGTCAGCAGCGCGGTGTCGTCCGGGGTGCCGTCGGGCCGCATCGCCCAGCTGACCGCCCCACCGGCCAGCTGCATGCGCACGACCAGGTCCAGGCCGCGGCGCACGGCCGGCCACAGCTCGGTGACCAGCCGCTCGTCGCCGCTGGCCAGCCAGGAGTGCCAGGTGCCGACGGCGAGGTAGCCGGCGTGGTTGCTCTCGACCGCCGGCTGCGTCTCGGCGCCGTCGCGGTACTCCGCGGCCCAGGAGCCGTCGGGCCGCTGGCGGGCGGCCAGCCAGCGGTAGGCGGCGCCCGCGCGCTCGTGCTCGCCGCCGACGTCGAGGGCCATCGCCGCCTCGACCGAGTCCCACGGGTCCAGCTGCCCGCCGCGGAACCACGGCAGCGCCCCGTCGCGGCCCTGCTCCGCGGCGATCGCGGCCACGGTGCGGCGCACCGCGGCGCCGTCCAGGACGCCGGGCAGCTCCGGCAGCTCAGCGCGCGGCAGCGGTCTTCTCCCGCTCCGGGAGGACGCCCTGGGCCGGCGGGAGGGCGGGCCTGGTCGCGTAGACGACCAGGCTCTTGCCGATCAGCGGGTCGAGCAGCCGCTCGGCGGTCCGCGTCAGCCACGGCCGGCGGGTCAGGTCCCAGACCAGCAGCCGGTGGTAGGCCCGGACGACGGCGGCGTCGCGGTCGACCCCGAGGGCGCACCGGAGCCACCAGAAGGGCGCGTGCAGGGCGTGCGCGTGGTGCTGGGCGCCGGGCACCAGCCCGGCCACCGACAGCCGCGCGCGCAGCACGTCGCCGCGGTAGATGCGGACGTGGCCGCCCTCGTTGGCGTGGTAGGCGTCCGACAGCGCCCAGCAGACCCGCTCCGGGCCGAAGCGCGGCACGGTCACCGCCACGCGCCCGCCCGGCTTGAGCACCCGGGCGATCTCGGCCATGGCGCGGGCGTCGTCGGGGATGTGCTCGAGCACCTCGGAGGCGATCACCCGGTCGACGCTGGCGTCGGGCACGGGCAGGTGCCGCAGGTCACCGCGCACCACCTCGTAGCGGGCGCCCGCCGGGGCCTCCCCGGCCTCCGCGATCGCGCCGAGCCACTGCCGCGTCGTCGTCACCTCGGACACGCCCCAGTCGACGGCGACCACGTGCGCGCCGCGACGGTGGGCCTCGAAGGCGTGCCGCCCCTCGCCGCAGCCGAGGTCGAGCACGGTCATCCCGGGCCGCACGTCGAGCAGGTCGTAGTCGACCGTCAGCACGGGCGTCCCTTCCGTTGGAGGACCTGCGCGTACCAGTCGGCCGTCCGCTCGGCGGTCGAGCGCCAGGTGTAGGAGGCCAGGACGCGGCGGCGCCCGGCGCGGCCCAGCTGCTCCTGCAGGGACGGGTTCTCCAGCACCAGCCGCAGCGCCGCGGTCAGCTCGTCGACGTCGCCGGCGCGCACCCGCAGCCCGGCCTGGGTGCCCACGACCTCCGGCAGCGCGCCGGCGTCGGTGGTGACCAGCGGCGTCCCGCAGGCCATCGCCTCCACCGCCGGCAGCGAGAAGCCCTCGTACAGCGAGGGGATGGCGGCCACCGTGGCCCGCTGCAGGAGCGCGACCAGGTCGGCCTCGGGCAGCGGGCCGGTGAACCGGACGGCGTCGCGCAGCCCCAGCCGGTCCAGCGCGGACTCCGCCGGCCCGCCCGGGCGCGCCGTGCCGACGACGGTCAGCCGCACCGGCCGCTCGGTGCGCAGCTTGGCCAGCGCCTCGAGCAGGTGCACCAGGCCCTTGAGCGGGACGTCGGCGCTGGTGGTGACCACGACCGAGTCGCCGTCGCGCCGCTGCCCGGCAGGCGGCGGGGCGAAGACCGCGGGGTCGATGCCGACCGGGACGACCTCGACGCCGGCCGCGGGCACGTGCAGGTGGGTCTCGATGTCGCGCCGGGAGCTCTCCGACACGGTGGTGACGGCGTCCAGGCGCGGCGCGACCCGGGCCTGCATGGCGGTGAAGCCGTACCAGCGGGCGAGCGTGAGGCGGCGGCGCAGCGTGGGGGCGGCGGCCAGCTCCAGCCGCCGGTCGATCGCGACCGGGTGGTGCACGGTGGCGACGGTGGGGACGCCGGCGCGGACCAGCCGCAGCAGCCCGTAGCCGAGGCTCTGGTTGTCGTGGACGACGTCGAACTCCGACGCGCGGGGCAGGAGCTCGCGGGCCGCGCGCAGGGTGAAGGTGAGCGGCTCGGGGAAGCCGGCGGTGCACATGGCCGCCCACTCCAGGACGTCGACGGCGTCGCGGAACTCCGAGGGCCGCGGCGTGCGGAACGGATCGGGCTCGCGGTAGAGGTCGAGGCTTGGCAGCCGGGTCAGCGGGACGCCGTCGTCGAGCTCGGGGTAGGGCTGACCGCTGAACACCTCGACGGCGTGGCCGAGCGCGGCCAGCTCGCGGGAGAGCGCCCGGACGTAGACGCCCTGGCCACCGCTGTGCGGCTTGCTCCGGTACGACAGCAGGGCGATGCGCAGCCGTCGTCCCATGGGCCGGACCCTACCGACCCCATCCGGTCCGCATCCCGGGCCCGCCTGACAGGGTGACCGCGTGATCCGACACGTCGTCCACTTCACCTGGTCCGACAGCGCCGACGAGGCCCGCCGGGCCGAGACCCTGGCGGCGCTGCGCCGGCTGCCCGAGCAGGTGCCGGGCTCACTGGCCTTCACCGTCGCGCCCGACGCCGGCCTCGTCGAGGGCAACGCCCACACCATCCTCGTCGCCGACTTCCCCGACGCCGAGACCTTCCGGGGCTACGCGAGCGACCCCACGCACCTGGCGGTCATCGCCGAGCACGTGCGCCCGTACCTGGCCACCCGCAGCGCCGTGCAGTACGAGGTGTGACCCGTCCGGGCGACCGACCTGCGGTTCCTCCGGTCCCGTGACCGGCGTCCGCCCGGTGACCGATTGCCGTCGTCCCGTCCTCGCCGCTGTCGCGGGCCCCCTCGCCGCCGAGCGCGGGACCGGCGTCCGCGGACGGCACCGGTCTCGCCCCGGGTCCGCTGCCGGCCGCGGCCGTCGGCGCCGGGGCGCAGGTCACCCCGGTGACCGAGTCGCAGCTCGCGCAGGGGGCCGCACTGGTCGGCGGCTCGACCGAGGGCCCGGAGGTGTCCCCGCCGGGGTGCGCCGACGTGGTGACGGGGACCAGCCCTCGTTCGACGAGTACGAGGACGTCGCCGCCCAGGTCGCCGTCCTCGGGACGACGACCCTGCAGGCGCTGGTCGCCGGTGGTCCGGCCGCCGCCGCCGTGGCCGGCTTCGAGCCGCCCCGGGACGGGTGCACCTCGGTGCAGGTGACCTCTCCGCAGATCGGCACGGCCACCGTCGACCACGCGGAACTCGACGTGCCCGACCTCGGCGGCGGATCGGCGGGCGCCACCACCACCACCACCACGGTCACCGGCCCCGACGGCCGGCCGCTGACCGTCCCGGCGCTGGTCGGTGTCGCGCAGGACGGCGAGCTCGCGACCGACAGTCCGGGCCCGCGCCGTCCACAGCGGCCGGCCGGTCCACAGGCCGGCCCGACGCGCGGCGGCAGGAGGCGCCGGAGCCCAGGGTCGGTGGCGTGGACGAACCCCAGCCCTCCTCCATCCGGCTCGGCGACAGCGGTGAGGTCGCCGCGGCGCTGCCCCACCTGCTCGGCTTCCACCCCGCCGAGTCCCTCGTGCTGGTCAGCCTGCGCGGGCCGGGCGGCAGCCGGGTCGGCCTGACCGCGCGCGCCGACCTGCCGCACCCCCCCGACGCCCCGGCGCTGGCCCGCGCGCTGGCCGCCAGGGTCGCCACCGACGACCCCGCCGCGGTGCTCCTCGCGGTGGTGTCGGAGGCACCCGACGACGTGCCCGGGAACGCCGCGGGGCCGGCGCTCCCGGTGTTCGCCGGGGTGGGCGACGGGATCGCCGAGCTGCCCCACCGCGACCTGGTGCACGAGGTGGTGCTCGCGCTCGACGCGCTCGACGTGCCGGTCCGGGAGGCGCTGCTCGTGCGCGCCGGCCACTGGTGGGACTACGACTGCCCCTACCCGTGCTGCGAGCCCGGGAGCGGCACCCCGCTGCCCGGCGGCGCCAGCCCGCTGGCCGCGGCGGCCGTCGCCGGCGGCGCGGTCCTCGCCGCGGACCGGGCGGCGCTCGCCGCCCGCATCGCCCCGCCGACGGAGGTCACCGGGGTCGCGGCGATGGCCGAGACGTGCCTGCGCGCCGGACGCGAGCACGCCGCCCGGCTGCGCACCGCGGGCCGTCCGGCCGTGGCGGAGGAGTGCGACGCCGCGGTCGCCGAGGCCGTCGCGGCCTGCCGTCCTGGCCCGGCCACCGCGCGCACCCGGCTCCCCGACGCCCGGGTGGCCCGGGTGCTCTGGGCGCTGACCCTGAGCGAGGTCCGCGACCGGGCGCTGGGGCTCGCGCTGGGGGAGGACGCCGCGGCCGCCGAGGTGCTCTGGACCGAGTGCACCCGCCGCGCGCCGGTGCCGCACGACGGCCCGCCGGCCACGCTGCTGGCCGTCAGCGCGTGGCTGCGCGGCGACGGCGCCATGGCCAACATCGCCCTCGACCGGGCCCTGGCCGCCGACCCGGGCGCCTCGCTGCCCCGGCTGCTCGCGGAGGGCCTGGCGGCCTGCCTGCCCCCGGCCGAGCTCCGCGCGCTGATCACCGACACGCTGGCCACCGGGTGAGCCGCCGCTCGGGGCTCCCCTCCGGGGTCCCGCGTCGAGCCCGCGACGCAGGGGGCAAGAGGGTCCTCACACCAGCTCGGGCCGTTGCCACTCCTGCCCGAGGACGTGCTCGGCGAGGAACGCGAGCACCGTCTCGTACCAGACGGTGGCGTTCCCCACTGCTTCGATCGCACCAATCGTTTGTGCAGATGGAAGGAGGTGTCCGTTGGTAGGGGAGGCCCGGGTCAGGCCTGCGGGCGCCACACCACCAGCTCGTCCACCTCGTGAGGCAGCAGCCTGATGTGGTAGCCGTTGTCCGCCCTGATTGGCGTGAGCCGCTTGTTCCGGATCGCCCGGTCGATGGTGGCGACGTGCACTCCGATCCTCTCGGCGGCCTCCTTGGTCACTGGTGCTCCGTCGCAGCGGTTCTTGGTGCCATCCCGGTCCGGGTGGACTATTTCGCATGGCCGCGCCTGCGGGTGGTGCAGGTACCGGAGGGCGATCGGCGGGAGCTCACGCGGCGGGTTCGGGACAAGGGCGCACCGGCACGGGTGGTCGAGCGGGCCCGGATCGTGCTGCTGGCCGCCGACGAGGTGCCGGGCAAGCAGATCGCCACGTGGGTCGGCTGCGTCGAGCCGACGGTGGTGACCTGGCGGCGGCGCTATGCCGAGTCCGGGCTGGCCGGCCTGGCCGACCTGCCGCGGCCGGGCAAGCCGGCCCAGCTACCTGAGGCACTGCGTGATCGGGTGCTGGAGCTGACGCTGACCGACCCCCCGGATCAGTTCGGGGCGACCCACTGGTCCTCCCGGCTACTGGCCACCGCACTGGCCGGCGAGGGCACCCCGATCGCGCACACCACCATCGCCCGGATCTGGCACCGCTTCGGCATTCAGCCCTGGCGGTCCGAGACGTTCAAGTTCTCCACCGATCCCGAACTTGAGGTCAAGATCCGCGACGTCGTCGGCTTGTACCTGCATCCGCCGGAGAAGGCGGTAGTGCTCTGCGTGGACGAGAAGCCCCAGACCCAGGCGCTGGAACGCACCGCGCCGGTGCTGCCGGTGCGGCCCGGGCATCCCGAACGGCAGACCTTCGATTACGTCCGGCACGGCACCACCACGCTGTTCGCCGCACTCGAGGTGGCCACCGGCAAGGTCACCGAGGCCTGCACCGACCGGCACCGGCACCAGGAGTTCCTGGCATTTCTCAAGCAGGTCGCCGCCGCCTATCCCCGCCGCGAGCTGCACGTCGTGGTCGACAATCTGGCCACCCACAAGCACCCGGCGGTGCGCGCCTGGCTGGACCGGCATCCCCGGGTGCAGCTGCACTTCACCCCGACCTCCGGGTCGTGGCTGAACTTGGTGGAGGCGTTCTTCTCGATCATCACCCGGCAGGCCCTGCGCCGCGGCAACTTCCCCACCGTCGCCGACCTCATCGCCGCCATCGAGCGCTTCATCACGGCCTGGAACGACCGCTGCCGTCCGTTCACCTGGACCAAGGACCCCGACACCGTCATCGCCAAGGCCACCGACCCGCGACGCCGCAAGGCATCAACCACGTCAGTTACAGAGCATTGAGGTTTTCTCACTAGAAATCCCCACCCAGTTGAAGGGCGTAGTGGGCGTCGCTGGTCAGGGCTTCAGCGAGTCGTCAGCGACTTCGGGCGCGGGCCCTCGACGCAGGCTCCCGGCAGGCGGCACTCGACACTTCGCTGGCACGAGGGCCTGACCTGCAGCGATGCCTCTCCCAGCCGTCCGCGGACGGCGAATCCTGGTGAGAAAACCTCACTAGAGGCTTGAAGTACATCCGTTGATCAGCGAGAAATGCTCTTGGCGCGTTTCGGCTTGCCCGCGCAGCGAGCGCATGAAGAACGGATATAGCCGCGGCAAGAACTACCGCGTATTTGAGTCAACCCCGCCGGGGTCAGCCGAAGCGCCGACGGAATGGGCGCCTTGGAACCGCAGAGATCAGCGATCGAAGGATGGCCCGAGCAGGCGGACCACCTTCTCGGGCCGAAGCCTCGGATGTCAGGTCAGGCTCGACCTGGCGGAACTACTTCGATCACCGTTATGATGGGGTTGTTCGGGTCGTCAGTGGCGATCTCGATCGTGTGCGTGCCAGGCGTCAGCGGCTTCAGCAGTGCGACCCACCCGTGGGCGGCAAATTGCCCCTCCCTGTCCGGCGAACCGAACACGTTGTCCTCAGGCAGCATGACCGGCGTGACGTCCGTCGTGACCTCCGTCAGTGACACCGGCTGGCCGTCGAGGGTCACCGTTGGTGCTTCGGGAGCGTCGTTTGTCCGGGCGCATTGCTGCAGGTCAGTTTCGGGCGGAGCCTCCCAGGGGGTACTGCACTCCAAGGTCGAGCCTGCCACGAAGAGCCGGGTGCCGGGCTTCACCGTGCACGCTTCGACTCCCGTCGGGCCTAACGGGGCGACGATGTTGGCGCCGAGATCCCAGCAGGCGTCCGCGTCCGGATTGCTGAAGGGATTCTCATCGCTCGGCGTCTGAAGCACCGTCGTCCACAGCTCCGCCAAGACATCGGCGAGCTTCTCCGTGGGTGCCGCATTCGCTGTCTGCGTTGTCCCGGCGAAGGTGACCGCCGCAAGAAGGGCAACTGCTGCCGAGAGGATCACCCTGCGGACATTCATCATATCCGTGAAACCTCCGCTTCGCAGGTGGATCCGGATCACCACGAACTCACGCCGCGGCGCGCAATCTGCTGTCCAGACGGGCGGGCTGGCGATCCCCGGGGACTGCGTGTCTACCATAGAATCAGCAGCATGGGATAGATACTTACGTCTCGCGATGCCGGTCGGATCTCCAGGCATCACCTAGTGCTCCGTAACTGACGTCGCTTGTGTCTTGCGGTGGCGCGGGTCGGTGGCCTTGGCGACGACGGTGTCGGGGTCCTTGGTCCAGGTGAAGGGTGCGCAGCGGTCGTTCCAGGCGTCGATGAATCGCTCGATGGCAGCGATGAGGTCGGCCACGGTCGGGAAGTTGCCGCGGCGCAGGGCCTGGCGGCTGATGATCGAGAAGAACGCCTCGACCAGGTTCAGCCAGGAGCCCGAGGTCGGGGTGAAGTGCAGCTGCACCCGCGGGTGCCGGGCGAGCCAGGCCCGAACGGCGGGGTGCTTGTGGGTGGCGTAGTTGTCGACCACCACGTGCAACTGGCGGCGCGGATAGGCGGCGGCGACCTGCTTGAGAAATGCCAGGAACTCCTGGTGCCGGTGCCGCTCGGTGCAGGCCTCGGTGACCCGCCCGGTGGCCACCTCCAGTGCGGCGAACAGCGTCGTGGTGCCGTGCCGGACGTAGTCGAAGCTGACCGCCTCCGGGTGCCCGGGCCGAACCGGCAGCACCGGCGCGGTCCGCTCCAGAGCCTGCAGCTGCGGCTTCTCATCCACGCAGAGCACCACCGCCTTCTCCGGCGGATGCAGGTGGAGCCCGACGACGTCACGGATCTTGCCCTCCAGCTGAGGGTCGGTGGAGAACTTGAACGTCTCGGACCGCCAGGGCTGCACGCCGAAGCGGTGCCAGATCCGGGCGATGGTGGTGTGCGCGATCGGGGTGCCCTCGCCGGCCAGCGCCGCGGCCAGCAGCCGCGAGGACCAGTGGGTGGCGACGTACTGGATCGGCGGTGCGGTGAGGGTCAGCTCCAGCACCCGGTCCCGCAGCGCCTCCGGCAGCGGGGAGGGCTTGCCCGGCCGCGGCTCGTCGGCCAGGCCGGCCAGGCCCCGCTCGGCGTAGCGGCGCCGCCAGGTCACCACCGTCGGCTCGACGCAGCCGACCCACGTGGCGATCTGCTTGCCCGGCACCTCGTCGGCGGCCAACAGCACGATCCGGGCCCGCTCGACCTCCCGCGCCGGCGCGCCCTTGTCCCGAACCCGCCGCGTGAGCTCCCGGCGATCAGCCTCCGGCACCTCCACGGTGCGCACCCGATTGGGCATGAGTCATCGTCACGCTGACATTCAAAAACAGCAACGATCACTGCGACGGAGCACTAGATGACTGATTCCAAGGGGTCCGGGCTGGGGCCGCTGTGATCACGGGCGAGGGTGCTCAGGCTTGGCGTTGCTGACCCAACGTCGAACCTCGGAGGTCCTCGTGGACGCCGACCTGGACACCCTCGCGACGGCACTGTATGCCCGCACCGACGATCTGCTGAAGGCCGCGCCGGAGTGGCTGCCCTGGCGACCGGCGGCGGGCATCGCTCCCCGGCTCGGCGATGCCGAGCTGGTGACCCTGGCGGTGCTGCAGGCGCTGCTGGGGTTCACCAGCGAGGCGCGCTGGCTGCGGTTCGCCGGTGAGCAACTGCATCCGCTGTTTCCCTACCTGCCCCGCCAGCCCGGCTACAACAAGCGCCCGCGCCGGCTCTCGGGCACCATGATCTGGCTGATCCGGGCCCTGGCGACCGACACCAGCCTGTGGGCCGATGACGTGTGGGTGATCGACTCCACGCCGATCGAATGCGCCCGCTCCCGGGAAGCGGTGCGCCGCTCGGACCTGGCCGGCTGGGCCGAGTACGGCTACTGCGCCAGTCACAGCCGCTACTTCTGGGGGCTGCGGCTGCATCTGATCGCCACCCTTCAGGGGCTGCCGGTCGCCTTCGCCCTCTCCGGCGCCAAGGCCGATGAGCGCCAGGTGCTGCTGGACCTGCTCGGTGCCGACCCCGCCCTGGTCTGCAGTCATCCCGGCGTGCCTCATTCAGCCGGGTGATGCGGAGCCGAACAGCGATCCCGCGAGCCCCTATCTCAGGGAGACGGCCCGATGCCGGAGCCCCACTCTGACTCTCCCTTGATCTCCTCCCCTGGGGGTGCGCGGCGCTGATCGTCGCGCTGATCCAGGACCCGCGCGTCCGGGACGTCGTCGCGCCGCTGGCCGCCCATGCCCGCCCGCGAGGAGCGCACCCTTGCCGCGCTCCTCGGCGACAAGGCCCCGGCGGTGAACCCTGAGGGCGCCCCAGCGGCGGCGCCCGTGGTTCCTTCCGGCCGACCATCGGCGCCGCCACCGCGCTGGCCCTGTCGGTAGGTGCAACGTGCCGCGTCTACCAGAGGCGGCGGGCGTATGTGGCCCGGACGACCTTCACGGCTGCTGTCCACGGATCCACCGGTCGACTTGTGAGCATGAGCTGGATGCCATGCAGCTGAGGGCACCTTCGAGGCTTCCCTGTCTGGCTCCCGCGCGGGACCATGACGGAGCCCTGCCGGAGCACCGCTCAGAGACCGGAAGAGGTCATGGAGGTCGCCAACTCAAGCGGTCCTGCCTTGAGGAGGACACCGATGCGCCGCACCGTCCGCACCGCCGCGATCGTTGTGGGAGCTTCCGCCGCGACTGGCCTCGGTCTGGCCACCGCCGGAGCTCAGCCCGACGCCACTACGGCGCAGGCACCAACGTCGTATCAGTTGACCAGCTCGACCATGACCGTCCCCGTCAACCTCTTGGACTATCCGAAGTCTCACGGTCTGTGCGGGGACGGCTACCACGTCGCTGGCGACTGGAACTTCAACCAAACAGGCTTCGTGTGGATCTATAGTCCTGCCGTTCACGCCAACGGTGACTCAGACATCTACATCTACGGCTCCTACGTGGACCTGAATAGCCAGAACGGCACCGACAGCAACGGCCGCGCTTACTACCAGGGGCTGTACGTCACCCTCGGCAACCACTCCTGGACGCAGGCAAAGCAGGGGTCCTTCACCTGGACGTGCGAACCCAACTGAGTAGCACCTCGGAGCCGCGGCCGAGTGGGACTCCGTCCATGTAATAGGCGGAGTCTCACAGCCTTGTTCGCCGACACAGGATTGGCGTACATCACTGCTGCCATTGGCAATCAGCCAGCTCAGGATCGTCTTGAAAACTGGGCCGGAGTGGCTGTTCAGGGACAGCCACTTAGTACTGCAACGGCACTTGCTAAGCGCCTACAGCGTGACCTGCGAGAACCGCGTGCGACGAGCGAGTTCCGCGGCGGGTTTCTTGGGTCAGAGCTACGGCTTCGCGAGGACCAGGAGCAAGTGCCGTTGCAGTACTAGGCGTCTGTGGCGCCGCCCGCAGGTCCGTGGCTCGCGGGGAAACCCATCCGTACCAGCCATGGACGCTCCGCTCTTCACCTCCTAGCCTTGGGGCCATCTCGGCAGCTGAAGCAGCCTGATCATCTGGCCTGAGGCGTGTCGGCGCGGCCCCGTGCGATGCGTCGAAAGGACGCCGTACGCTCATGACGATCTCACTTTCTGAGCTTGAGGGAGTCCTCGTCACCGACGAGGCAACGCTCACCGGTTGCGCCCGCGACTACGGCCGCGTGGTGCACCGCATGCCCTCGGCGGTGCTCCGGCCGGCCGCGGTGCGCGATGTGGTGCAGGCCCTGCGGTTCTGCTGCGACCATGGTCTTCCGGTCGCCGCCCGCGGACAGGGGCACAGCACGGCCGGGCAGGCGCAGGTGGCCGGGGGGCTGGTCATCGACATGTCGACGCTGCAGGGCATCGGCCCCGTCCAGGACGGCTCAGTGCGGGTGCAGGGCGGCGCGACGTGGAGGCAGGTGCTGAGCAGAACGGTTCCGCTCGGCTGGTGGCCGCCGGTCGTGACCGGCTACGCCGGGCTGTCGGTCGGCGGGACGCTGTCGATGGGTGGCATCGGCGCGGCCAGTTTCCGGCACGGTCCTCAGGTGGACCACGTCGTCGCGCTGCAGGTCGTCACCGGCGAGGGTGAGCTGAGGACCTGCTCACCCAGCGAGCACCCGGAGCTGTTCTCCGCCGTCCTGGGCGGCGTCGGGCAGTACGGGGTGATCGTGGAGGCCACGCTGGCGCTGACGCCGGTCGCCCCCCGGGCCCGCTACCACCTGCTCGGGTACGACGACGCGGACGCCTTCTTCGCCGATCTGTGGACGCTCACCACGCGGGACCGGGTCGATGGGCTCTACGGGCAGATCCTGCCCGGCCCGGAGGGGAGCTGGTCGTACCTCCTGCACGCGGTCGAGTTCTTCTCATCGACGTCCAGCGACTCGGCACTGCTGGCCGGGCTGCGCAGCGCCCCTGCCGCCCGCACCGTCATGGACCTGGACACGCTCGCCTTTGCCACCGTCGTCGACGAACAACTCGAGGCCCTCGGGCTGACCCATCTGCCGCGGGTGTGGAGAGACGTCTTCCTCCCCGGCTCCTGCATTGAGACCTTCGTCGCAGACGCGCTGGCCGAGCTGACCGCGGAAGAGCTCGGGCCGGCCGGCTTCGTGCTCGTCTTCCCGATCCGCAACGCCGCGCGGTCCCACGCTCTTCGCCTGCCCGAGGAGGAACGGGTCGCCCTCTTCGACATCTGCACCTCCGGTTCGCCGGAGGATCCGGACTACGTGCCGACCCAGCTAGACAAGGCGCGAGCGATGTACGAGCGGGCCCGAGCGCTGGGCGGAACGCTCTATCCCATCGGCAGCACGCCACTGACCACCGAGGACTGGCGGACCCACTACGGGTCGAGCTACCAGGCCCTGCGCACGGCGAAGGAGCACTATGACCCGGCGAACATCCTGACGCCCGGAGCCGAGATCTCTTGATGGCGTCGAGCAGCACGCTCAATCGAGCCAAATTACATAATCGGGCCAAGGCCCCTCGGCTGGTAATTACACCGCAGCGCGGCTGAGGCTCCCTGCCGTGCGGCGGGAAAGACCGATCACATCAGCGCCTTGCATGTCCACAATCAGCCATCGCTCGGAGATCCCGCTCGGGCCACCCCGGCTCAGGCCTACGATCTGCACACAGCGGTAAGGATGCCAAATCATGACCCAGCCGGAATTTGGTCCGTCCACACCGAGCGGCAAGGCGAGCCTGATTGACCTCTCGGAATCCGCGGACAGTGACCGCCGGGTCGTGCAGGACGATGATGGGCTCCTCGCGGTGGTGGGGATGCTGCGCGGGCAAGGCCTTGCACGTGCAGTGGAGACGGCTGCGGAGCTCGGCATCGCCGATCTGGTGGCGGAGGGTCCCCGGTCAACTGATGAACTCGCCGAGGCCACGGGCAGCCACGCGCCATCCCTCTACCGGCTGCTGCGAGCGCTCGCCGCCCACGGCGTGTTCGCGGAGCTCAAGGGGCAGCGTTTCGCGCAGACTCCGCGGCCGGCTGTGCTCACGTCGACCCATCCCAGGTCGCTGCGCGACGTCGCCCGCATGTTCGGCTCCGAGTGGGAGTGGCGTTCCTGGGCGGCCTTTCCGCACAGCATCCGCACGGGTCGGCCCACGGTCGACGCCGTCTACGGGATGTCGCTGTGGCAGTACTTCGAGGACGTCGACCCCGCGGCCGCGGCCGTGTTCAACGCGGCCATGACCGGCGGGTCCAGCCGCCTCACGCCGGCCATCGTGGCGGCCTATGACTTCTCCGCCTTCTCCACGCTGGTAGACGTGGGCGGTGGCCGCGGACACCTGCTCGCCGCTGTCCTGCAAGCGAACCCGCGGCTGCGCGGCGTGCTGTTGGACCAGTCCTCCACGGTGGCCGCGCTGCACGAGGACCTGCGCGCGCCGAGGGTGGCCGAGCGCGTCGAGGTGGTCGCCGGTTCCTTCTTCGACTTCGTTCCTCCCGGTGCTGATGCCTACCTCGTCAAGTTCGTGCTGCACAACTGGGACGACGAGGCGGCCGGGCAGATCCTGCGTCGCCTGCGCGAGGCGATTCCCACCCACGGACGACTGCTCCTCGTGGAGCGCGTCCTGTCCCGGGCTGTGGACTTCCCGGGCACGACCCTGGTGGATCTCGTGATGCTCAAGAACCACGCAGGTCAGGAGCGCACCGAGGACGAGTTCCGGACACTCCTCTCCAGCGCTGGGTTCCAGCTGACCCACGTCGTACCGGCCGGACCCCTCTGCATCCTGGAAGCGCAGACCGCCTAACGCCGAGTGCATGGCTATTAGGCCCTGTTTGGGAAGTCGCTCGGGGGCCGGGGGCGGCGTGTCGGTGCCGGAGAAAAGGCGAGGTCTCCGGTAGAGGGATCAACGACCAAGAAGACCCTCACCACGGAGACCTCGTGGACGGCACCCTACCCGCCGGTGCCCGCCATGACCTGACCGACGAGCAGTGGGCGATCCTCGCCGCGCTGCTGGAGTCGCTGCTCCCGGTCGGCAGGAAGCCCGGCAGACCCCGGAAATGGACCCTGCGCCAGCTCGTCGACGGCATCCGCTTCCGCACCCGGACCGGCTGTCCCTGGCGGGACGTGCCCGAGCGCTACGGCACCTGGCAGAGCATCTACGGCCTGTTCCGCGCCTGGCAGCTGGCCGGCCGATGGCCCGCGATCCTCACCGGACTACGGGCGCTGGGCGAGGAGGCCGGAGGAATCGAGTGGGTGGTGTCGGTGGACTCCACGGTCAACCGGGCGCATCAGCACGCCGCCGGCGCCCGCCGCCATCCCGAAGCCCAACGCACTCCGCCGGCCGGGGAGCCGCCCGATCACACGCTGGGCCGCTCCCGCGGTGGCTTGTCGACGAAGGTGCACCTGGCCGTCGAGGCCGGCCGCAAGACGCTGGCCACCGCGCTCACCCCCGGGCAGGCGGCCGACAGCCCGCAGTTCACCACCGTGCTCGAGCGGATCCGGGTGCCACACCGCACCGGTCCGGGTCGCCCGCGCACCCGACCGGATCGGGTGCTGGCCGACAAGGCCTACTCCAGCCGGGCCAACCGCGCCTATCTGCGCCGCCGCGGCATCCCGGCGACCATCCCGGTCAAGGCCGACCAGCAGGCCAACCGGCGCAAGAAGGGCTCCGTCGGCGGTCGACCGCCGACGTTCGACCCGGCCCGCTACCGGCAGCGGCATGCCGTCGAATGCGGCATCAACCTGCACAAACAGCACCGCGGCTTCGCCACCCGCTACGACAAGCTCGCCGTCCGCTACGAGGCCACCGTCCAGATCAGCGACATCGACATCTGGCTGCGCGACCTTTCAAACAGGGCCTAGGACGGCTCGGCGGTGCTGGGGTGAACGACAGGGCAGGGTCGTGGGGTGTCGAGGATTTTGGCCCGTGCCGCGCTGTTGCCGACCGCCGGGTGACCGGGCTGTCCCGGCAGGTCCTGGCTGACCTGGTCGCCGAGGTGCGGCCGCGCTGGCAGGCGGTTGGCGCCGGTACCCGGCACTGGCCGCTGTTGATCGACGGACTGCTGGCCACACGCTGCCGGAACTCCTCCGGATACTTGTTCTGTCCGCCCATCCGGACCCTCCCTCCTTTATTCCTACCAAAGCCCGGAGGTGTTCGGCCGCCGAGGTCACCTCAGGGCCGCGTGCAACAGTCGAGGGGTGCCCCGGGAAAACGATGCGGCGACGGCGACGGCGACGGCAAACTGGCTCGCCTGTACCCGCGATTCTGATAATACTCATCAATTTCGTAGCGACTTGTCGCGCTTCACATAACGGACCGCCGAGCGTCCATTGGGGCACCTCCGAAGTACCCCTACTGGGCTCGCGCAAGTTACGCGAGCCTTCGGGTTCTCGCGCGCGTGGGGCGTGATCTCGAGGCGCAACTACGATTGGAGCGACTGGCCAGCTGCTGTTTCACAGCGGTTCTCATGCGGCTTGTCGGAGGGGGTAGCCGGCGTGGGCGAACCAGCCGGCGGCGTCGGCGGCGGTGACCGCGGCCAGCGCGACGGCGATGGCGGCGTCCAGCGCCGCCCGGGTGCGGGCGGCGGCCGCCCGGATGAGGGTCTTGAGTTTGCTGAACGCTTCCTCGACCGGGGACAGGTCCGGTGAGTAGGCGGGTAGGAACACCAGCCGGCAGCCGGCGGCCTCGACCAGCGCGCGGATCCGGTCGGGCTTGTGCGCGCCGACGTTGTCCACCACCACGACCTGCCCCGGGTGCAGCGCGGGCAGCAGGAAGTGCTGCAGGTAGGTGGCGAACACCGCGGTGTCGGTGCCGCCTTCCACGGTCATCGCCGGGGCCATGCCGGTCAGGCTCAGCCCGGCGATCAGCGTGGTCACCGGCCCGCGGTTGCGCGGCACCGTCCCGACCGCCCGCTGCCCGCGGGGCGCCCGGGCCCTGCGGCGGGTCACCCGGGGTGTGCGTGCCGCACTCGTCGACGAACACCAGCTGGGCCGGGTCGGTGGCGGCCAGCTCGGTGCGCCACCGGGCGCGCGCGGTCTCATCGCGCTCGGTGGCGCTCAGACTTTTCCCTTCAATGGCCGGCCCGGCCGCCGCCGACGGCCGCGCGCGGTCAGCGCCTGCGCCGGGTCATCGGCCGGCAGGGTGGCAATCGCCCGCGACATCGTCGCCAGGGACACCGCACCGCCGACCTCGGCGGTGAAGGCGGCGGCGTGCTCAGCCAGGGTGGCATCTGCGGCCTGCTGCAGGCGGGCCGGCAGCCAGGCCTGCACACGGTCCCTCTTCTCCGGCACCGACCCGTGCCGCTGCACGGTCGGCGCCACGCTGCCGGTGACTCGCCGCCGGGCCACGTACCGCTCCACCGTCCGCACCGACACATCGAATCGGGCCGCCGCCTCCCCGGGTCTCATCCCCGCATCGACCGCGGCCACCACTCGCTCACGCAGATCCATCGAGTACGCCCGCATGCATCAGGCCTACTCCGACAAACAAGCCGCACACCGCTGTCAGATTGATCCTTCAGCGTCAGCCCGCTGAACCCGGTGGGGGTCAGGCCTGCCATTTATCACGCAAACCGCCAACCTCGACTCCATCGCTCCCGCTTGTCTCCATCCGGCGCTTTGGCATACGCGACCGTCCAAGCTGCCTGAGCGCTACAAGATGAGCGAAGAGCTCAGTCGAAAGGAAGGGTCGTCATTTGGGTCGGCTTATGCTGTCTGCCGGTCCTGGCCTTTGAGCCGGCACACGTCGGCGCGGACGCCAGTTGGCGGTCCTGGACAGGAACGAGGTAGCCGCACACGGGACAGTAGAAGCCGATCAGCTCGCCGCCGGCCGATCGGCGGGAGGGGTCCTGGGCGTCGTGCCGGTCCACCGCCACCAGCATCCTCGCTCCTGCGCTATGAGATGGATCGGGGCCTGGCAGGCGTCGCCGTCCCCGGGCGCTGTGCAACGTCTGCGTCCCTCGGGCAGCCGGCCATCCGAATCAGGACGGCGGATGGGTCAGGGTGAGGCAGATCCAGCACAGCGGCCAGTCCCGATCGCCGTCTTCGGGCCAGCGCCAGTCGCGCGGGTCGAGCAGGGTCACCGGGGCCAGGCAGAGCGCCCGGCCGAGGATCAAGCCGGCGTCGCTGACCGCATGCAGCCGACCGGAGGGCATCGCAACGACCTCGCCGGACCAGCGCCGCGGCGCTAGGTGGTCGGCGCCGACGGTCCATGCATCCCCGTGGCAGCTCATGGGCACGTTCTCACGGCTCCCACCGGGCGGGATGGGCGTGCCAGGCGCGCGTCAGCGGCGTGTTGAGCAGGGTGGCGGTGGTGCGATCGTCGGTGTGCTCGCTGAGTGCACCGGCGAGTGCGACCAGCGCACCGCGCAGCTCGGCGGACAGGTCGGCGGCGGGATCAACCAGCTTCGCCTCGATCTGGCCCAGCATGCCCCGGGCCAGGTCGCGGGCGAGCGCGGCGGCCTCGACGCTGGCGTGGCCCAAATCGAAGATGAGACGCGCCGTGCACCCCGGTGGCGCGCCGGACAACTCCGCCTCGACGACGACCGCGGACGGATCATCCACGACGAACTCCTCAGCTTTAGGAGTGGACAAGTCACCAGCCGATGCCGGCGCGGCATCGGCAGCAGGCGCTTGGTCGGTCGGCATGGGCGGCGGGAACGACCGCAGCAGCCGTCGGGGTGGCTGGTCAGGTTTCTCGGGACTGGGAGGCCGCGAGGCCGTGAAGGTTGAGGCGGGACGGTCGTCGACCACGCAGCGTGTGACAGCAGTCACCAGTATGACCCGGTCCTCATCGGGCCGCACCAGTAGCCAGCCCAGGCGCCCTCGCTGGCTCGTTCCTCGGGCTCGTACTCCTGGCTACCGCCTTCTCCCGACCAGGTCGGCGGAGCCAGCGGTGATCTGCTCGCCCACATGTCAACCGGGGTGGGCTGGCTTGCCAGCCCACCCCGGCCCAGCCCAGCCCACCCCGGCCCAGCCCACCCCGGCCCAGCCCACCCCGGCCCAGCCCACCCCGGCCCACCCCGGCCCACCCCGGCCCAGCCAGCACGCTTGCGGTCACGGTCCAAAGCAGGAGCGGCTGGGCGGACGACGCCGTAGAAGTGACAGCGCCGCGCTCGTCGGCCCGAGCATGCGCGGCCGTGACGGAGAGCATCTTGGCGGTCCCCGCGTCCGTCGGCTCAGGAGCCCCGCCGCAGGTCAAAGGGGTGGCATCGTCGGCCACCCGAGCCCAGGAGCTGGCCGAGCGGTAGGTCGAGGAGGACCGCTGCACGTGGCAACGGTCGGACTGGCAGGAGTGCGACAGCGCCCGCGGGGTTCGCCGCGCGGTCGATGAGCGCGGCAACGCCGTCGAGATGTGGCGGGTGCAGATCGGTCTCGATGAGCTCATCCACTTCCTGGTCGAGCACGACTAACGTCACGCGCCACGCCAAACGCGGCCGGGCCGATGTGCGCGACCGTGGGGCATGGCACGACGGCCCGCGCGTCCAGCCGGGCCGGTGAGATTGGACAGTCGGCCGCTCCGCGATCGCATTGCCCTCGCACGAACGCGGGAGCCAGCATGCAGAGCATGAGCAGCGATCCGGGCACCCAGGACCAAGCGCTCCCACCCTCAGCGGCCACCGACAACAATGGCAACAGCAACACCTCCCCACCCGCGTCCCCCGAGCAGATCTACCAGCAAGCCACCGCCCGCCTCGCGGGCATCATCGACGAGTGGCAGCAGGCGCGCGATGCCCTCCTCCGCGGATAGCCAGCGAGGACCACTCGGCGGCGTTGATTCCCGACGACACTGGCACCGGCGGCGTTGGTTCCGGAGTGACCGCCCAGCGCCACCAATGAGCGCTTGGACTATGCCGACGCACACTCCTCCATCGGAAGAGGCTTCCGTACCCGTGCTGAACGAGCTGACGGCGATTCAGGCTGACGCCATCCGCGCCACGGCCGCAGCACACGACCGTGACCCTGACGAGCTGGCGCTTGAGCTGATGCACCTGTTGGCCACGGAGGAGACACCGAGGCCATCGACGCTACTCCCGCAATCCCCGCACTCACGACCGACCACGACGACACCGTGCGCATTCTCCTGCCCTTGAAGACACTCGAGTAATCACCGCTGACAACTCTGCCCAGTCGTCCGAGCGCGCCGACGCGGCGCGCGGTGCCCGCCTCCGTCACCCGTTCCTTCAGGTAAGGCCGTCGAGGTCATGGCACTGGGGTTGAACATCCGTGAACGGCTGGCGCACGTAAACGGTCCCGCGACGAGGACGTCACAGTTGGTGCGACGAGGACGTCACAGTTGGTGCATTTTCACTCCGTGATGAACGGGTGAGATTGACCAACGACGCCAGCGGCCGCGACGGGAGTGCGCGCAACGGGAATCCCGAGCCGTGTAGAGCTCACATCCACGAGTGGCTTCAGTCCAACGCCGTCCGCTACTCCGACTCCGGACACGAGACCCGTGTCCGGAGGGCACCACGCATTTCCGTGCCGAGGACGGACTGGCCCTGATGTCATCGAGGTTTTCGAGCAGCTCATCGAGGTGCACCGCAACGACGCCCCAAACACCGTTCTGGCGGACGCCCGAAGTTAGGGCCAGCGTAGCTAGGGCCAGGCCTTCGAGGCCGCAGTGTCGGGGCAGTCCTCCGCTACTCGACAGTCGGTCCGCCACCGCGAGCAGTCACGAACAGCGGTAATGGCAAACCTGTGGGTTGCACCGGGCAACACTGCTGGACCGCCGGACGACTCCCCCCGCATACTGCCCCATGGCCACCGACACCCTCAGGTGCAGCCGGTGCGAGAAGCCGGCCATCTGGAACGTCCAGGTGTCCTGCAGCTGCGGCGATGAACAACATCCACGTTGTGCCGAACACCGCGGCGGCCGCCGCGGAGCTGGCCTTCGGTCCCAGCACATGAAAAAGTGTTCACACTGCGGGGGCATCCGCAGTGTGGTTACCGAGATCGTCTCTGTTCCGGATTGGATGAAGGCACGAGTTCAACAGGCCGACACCCGACCACGCTGCCAGATTCACACCTGTCATAACCTCGGCCGCTACACCGCGATCGCTAGCTGTGCATGTGGTGCGGACAGCATGCGTGTCTGCACGAAGCACCACGCTGAGATCCAAGCTGGTGGAGCCGAGTTCGGGTGCTTCCAGTGCAGGAAGACCGTGACGGTGATAAGCGGCGCGGACGGCGCTCAGCACCGTACCTAGGTGCCCACTCGGTACGAGGTTAGTTGCCAGCTGCTCGGTATGCCTCGATCACCGCGGCAGGGACACGTCCGCGGTTGCTGATCTCGTATCCCTTTGCAGCCGCCCATGCGCGTACGGCTTTAGGGTCCACGTCTGCAACAGGACTGGAAGCACGGCGACGCCTGCGCACGCCGCCCACCTTGCGACCAGCCTCAACGTACTTCCCGAGCGCTTGCCGCAGTTCCTCGGCGTTGGTGTCCGTCAGGTCGATCTCATAGTCCCGGCCATCGAGGCCGAAACTCACAGTCGTGTCCGCAGGTGCATCCGTCAGGTCGTCATGAAACAAAACGATGGTCTTCGTACCCATGACTCCGAGGGTCCGCGCACGGTGTTGATGTGTCAAGCGCGGTCATGAGGCCGTCATCTTTGGATGAGGTGGAACCACCTGGGGATGTCTGCGCCGTAAGACCACCCCTGCTCGCCGTCCTGCACGAATTTCAGCCGATCTTGAACCCGAATGAGGTTTTCTCACCAGTATTCGCCGATCGGGGACAGGTCAGAGAGCCATCGCCGCAGGTCAGGCGCAAGTGCCAGCGGAGTACCGAGTACCGCCTGGCAGGAGCATACGCCAAGGAGCCGTGATCGACTCCGCCAACGACTCCCCACAGTCCTGACCAGCGGCGACAACCACACCCTCCAACTGGGCGCCAGTTCCTGGTGAGAAAGCCTCAGTGAGGTTTTCTCACCAGGATTCGCCGTCCGTGGACGTCTGGGAGGGGCATCGCTGCAGGTCAGGCCCCTGTGTCAGCGGAGTATTGAGTGCCGCCTGCCGGGAGCCTGCGCCGAGGGCCCGCGCCCGAAGTCGCTGACGAATCGCTAAAGCCCTGACCAGCGACGCCAACCGCGCCTTCAACTGGGTGTGAGTTCCTGGTGAGAAAACCTCAATGAGGCATCCCCGGTCGTCAATGCCGGGAGGACGTGGTTGGGCGATGAAGAGAAGCGGCGCGGAAGGCTCTTGTCCTGGTGGCCGGTCTCCGGTGCCCACATGATGGAGCCTCGACATCTGAGCTGATGAACACTTAGTGGTGCAACGGCACGTCGCTGAAGATTCGTCTTGATCGCACAATCCGCGGGACGGCATGCTGCTAGGAACGTCGTAGCACACAGGGAAGGCGCAAAGTCACCAGCGCCAGAACACGAAGGTGCGGTTACAGTATCAACCGCTAGCCTCCGACGAAAAGCCGCAGGGCACAAGGCTGGTCAAAGGCGGCCCCCGGTAGCCTGATGTTGACGCGCGTCTCACGCAGGTATGTCCCTGCAGTGGCTCTGAGGCACCGATGCCGACACCTTGATGTATGCACGCCGCTTGGTGCAGCGACCGTGTCCGGAAGATGATCTGTAGAGTCGCTCCGCCGACGCGAGTCTTCGCGGTACCGCAACCTGCCGGCAATCTGCTGGGTCCTCGGCTCGCGTATGTTGCCGTCAATGTGGTCCTATCGGCGGTCGCGGTCCGCCGTTCTGGTGAGGCTGGCGTCAGCGGTGGTCGTGGCCGGAGCGCTGGTAGCTGCGCTCGCGCTCCCGTGGGCGGGCGGTGCCGGTGTCCTGGTGCAGAGCTCCGTGAGTTCGCCCGGCGAGCTGCCGGTCGCGCTGACGCAGGACGTGCCCGGGAACACCCGGGTGCTGGCCGCCGACGGGTCGCTGATCACCAGCTTCTACACCGACGACCGCACCCCCGTGCCCAGCGACCGGATCGCCGACATCGTGAAGCAGGCGCTGGTCGACATCGAGGACTCGCGCTTCTACCAGCACAACGGCCTCGACGTGGAGGGCACGCTGCGCGCCGCGGTGACCAACGCCGCCGCCGGCTCGGTGCAGGAGGGCGGCTCCTCGCTGACCCAGCAGCTGGTCAAGCAGACCCTGCTGGAGACAGCCGACACCGCCGAGGAGCGGCAGGCGGCCACCGAGCAGGACGGGCAGGCCGGTCTGGCGCGCAAGTTGCGCGAGGCGCGGCTGGCACTGGCCCTGGAGGAGACCTACTCCAAGGACGAGATCCTCACCCGCTACCTCAACCTCGTGTACTTCGGCCAGGGCGCCTACGGCATCCAGGCCGCCGCGCAGCGGTACTTCAGCGTCGACGCCGCCGACCTCGACCTGGCGCAGGCGGCGATGCTCGCCGGGCTGGTGCAGAGCCCGGTCAACGACGACCCGATCACCCACCCGGACAACGCGCAGACCCGGCGCAACCAGGTGCTGCAGCGGATGTACGACCTCGGCCACATCACCGAGCAGGAGTTGACGGAGGTCTCGGCCTCGCCGGTCTCCGCCCGGCCGGGCGCCGCGTCGCCCAACGGCTGCATCGACGCCGTGATCGGCGGCTTCTTCTGCGCCTACCTGCAGCAGTACCTGACCCAGACCCTCGGCATCCCCGAGGAGACGCTCGACGCCGGCGGCCTGACCATCCGGACCACGCTGCGCCCGGACGTGCAGGCCGCCGGCGACGCAGCGGTGCTCAGCGTGCTGCCGATGGGCGACCCGCTGGCCGGCATGTACACCGCCGTGGAACCGGGCACCGGGCACGTGCTGGCGATGAGCGTCAACCGGGAGTACGGCTGCTCGGACCCGCAGTGCGAGTCCGTCGTCCTCAACACCGCCTACAGCCAGGGCGCCGGGTCGACCTACAAGGTCTTCACCGCCGCCGCCGCACTGGAACGGGGCATCCCCGCCGACCACACCCTGACCACGACCAACCCGTACGTCTCCCGGGTCTACACGAACAACGGCCGGCCCTACGTCGTGTACGCCTTCGCGAGCTCGGAGAAGCGGAGGTTGACCATGGAGGAGGCGCTCTACAGGTCCTCCAACCCCTACTTCATGGCGCTGCAGGACGAGTTGGGCAGCGTGGAGGGACCGGTGCGCGTCGCCGAGCGGATGGGCATGCACTTCACCGCCTCGTCGGCCGACCAGATCATCGGCGGGAACCGCGGGTCGTTCACCCTCGGCGCCGAGGCGACCAGCCCGCTGGACCTGGCCAGCGCCTACTCGACGCTGGCCGCCGGCGGCACCCAGTGCGACCCGACGCCGGTCACCGCCGTCCTCGACCGGAACGGTGAGCCGCTGACCGGGCCCGATGGGACGCCGATCGACACCGGGGACACCTGCACCGTCGGGGCCGTCTCGCCGGCGGTGGCCCACACCCTCGCCCAGATGATGCGCAAGGACGTCGAACCGGGCCACCCCGGACAGACCGCCCCGGCCGCCTTCGTCCCCGGCCACCAGATCGCGGGGAAGACCGGGACGACGCAGAACAACTTCTCGATCGCCTTCGCCGGCTACACGCCGCGGTACTCCGCCAGCGTGATGGTGCTCAACCCCAAGGCCAACCAGGACATCGGCGGGCAGGGGGGCGGCATGGGCGCCACCATCTGGCACAACGCCATGGCCCCCGTCCTGACCGGCGCCCCCATGGTCCCCTTCCCTCCCGCCGACCCGGTCCTCGCCGGCAGCACCGTCCCGGCCGGCCCACCCCCCGCAGCAGCCACCCCCGGCCAAGACACCGACGGCGATGAGCCTGATGACGACAACGGCAACCCGCCTGACAACGGCAACGAGACCGGGAACCGCGACCCAGACGGCATCGACTGACCCAACCGCGCGCGGATGTGGTGACGCTCGCCTCCACTGAACCGGGGGCGGCCAACCCTAGGCTGAGCTCCGTGGTGATCAGGCGTACGTCACTGACTCGGCTGGTGCCGGTGGCTGCGGTGTGCGCAGTGATGGTCACCGGCTGCACCACCGCCGAACCGACCAGCAGCGAGTCGGCGAGCACGAGTGCCACCTTGCCCGGCTCGACCACCCCCACCCCGACCCAGCCGGCGTCGGTCACGGTGGTGGCCACCGGCGACGTGCTCATCCACCAGGGCGGCGCGCTCGTGAACGGAGCGGCTGCAGCCGGGCGGGCGCAGGGCATTGGCTATGACTTCAGCGGTGTGTTCACCGACGTGGCCCCGGTGATCGGTGCCGCGGACCTGGCGATCTGCCACCTGGAGACCCCGCTGGCCCCACCGGAGGGCCCGTTCGAGGGCTATCCCACCTTCGATGTGCAACCGCAGATCACCGACGCCCTGGCCGGTGCTGGCTATGACACCTGCTCCACGGCGTCGAACCATTCGATGGACGCCGGCTTTCCTGGGCTGGTGCGCACCCTCGACGTCCTCGACGCCACCGGCATCGGCCACACCGGCACGTTCCGCACCGAACAGGACAGCCAGACGCCGCATCTCATCGACATCGGCGGGGTGAAGGTCGCCCACATCGCCTGGACCTACGGGCTCAATGGCATCCCGGAGCCCGCCGGGCAGCCGTGGGCGGTCAACGACTTCGACCCGGCAGTGCCACGGGTCGACGGGATCCTCGCCGATGCCGCTCGCGCCCGCGCCGCTGGCGCCGACGTGGTCATCGCCAGCGTGCATTGCTGCACCGAATACACCACCGACCCCACCACAGCCCAGGTCGCGATCGCCCAGGCGCTGCTGGCCTCACCCGATGTCGATCTGGTGCTAGGCCACCACGCCCACGTAGTGCAGCCCTTTGAGCAGGTCAACGGCAAGTGGGTGGCCTACGGGCTGGGCAACCACATCGCCGAACAAGACCTCCTGGTCACCTATGACTCGGTGATCGCCCGCTTCACCTTCACCCGTGGCCCGGACGGCCACTACGCCGTCGGGACCGCTGAGGCGATCCCTACCCACATCCAACCTCAGGGCGACGGCCTGACCGTGGTACCCACCGGACCGGGCGACCCCTCCTACGAGCGGGGCAGTGAGGTCCTCACCCGCCGCGGCGGCGCCGACGCCGGCCTGATTATCACCAACCGGTGAGCAGGGGGCCGGTCAGACACCCGCGCGGCGGTCCCCGCGCGCGGAACATCAGGCGATGAGCAGGTGGCAGGCACGGGCCGTGTCGCAGGTCGGCTCCGCCGCCGGCGAGATGACCCGTGCCCACCCTTCCATCCTTAGTTCAGCGGCGGCTCACATGCTTACGCCGCGCGCACGCAGCCAGGCGGCCGGGTCGATGGCGCCGGGGTCGTGGATCTCAAAGTGCAGGTGCGGGCCACTGGAGTCACCGCGGTTGCCGACCGTGGCGATCTGCTGGCCGGCGGCGACGTGCTCACCGACGTTGACCAGCCAGGTGTCGATGTGCCCGTACCAGGCGACCGAGCCGTCATCGTTGTTGACGTAGACCACCTGGCCGAAGCCCTTGGGGTCGCGGGGACCGGCAGCGGTGACCGTACCCGCCGCGGCGGAGTACACCGGGGTGCCGATCGGGGCGGCGAGGTCGATGCCGTTGTGGGCACCGGAGCTGAAGCCCTGGGTCAGGCCACACGCCGGGCAGGGATGGGCGTAGTGCCCGGCGGGAACGCTGGCCGGTGCCGGTGCCGGGGCCGGAGCCGGTGCCGGAGCGGGTGCCGGGGCCTCGGTGCCCGACCAGCCGCCGCGGCCCCAAGGCTCATCGGCCTGGGCGACCGACTGTCCCGCGAGGGCGAACGCGACGGCGAAGGCGCCGACCGCCGCCGTGCGGCGGAATGCTGATCCCTGCGGACGGAGGCCCGGGACCGTCGCGGTTCCGTCGTGCTGGTCGGAGCCGGTGGAGTGCTGAGGAATCCAGAGCATGACGAAGGGAACTCCTGACGATGATGGGTTCGCTGGGCGCCGCCGTCTGCTCAGCGGTCATCCGTGGGCTGTGGCGCGAGGCCTGGTACGGGCAGCCGGAGCCGATTCGGGCACGGGGCCCGCCGTAGGGGCGCGCCAACGGCCAGTCGAATCCGGATGCGGACGCGCGGCGACTGCGCCGACCCGAGCACGCGGGTGGAAGGCGCGGCACGTCCGAGGTGTGAAGTGGCGCGGGGCGGGCCCGAGGGGCGCACCCGGCGGCGGCTCTCCGTTCTCCCTGGGCCGCCTACCGGGTCAGCTGACGGGTTCGGGCGGGGATGCGCCCTACCCGCCCCCGAGTGGGGCTCGGGGAGCGGGACTCACCCCAGAGGTGCGGTGGGTCCCCGGCTCGCACCCGCGTGTGCGGGTGCGACTCGGCGGCATCCGGCGCGGTTCCCCCGGGTGGAGGAGGTGACGGCCGGCCGGACGCAGACACCGTAAGGGCGTTACGGATTCGTGACAATCATCCGGGGGCCAGTTCAGCAGGAATCTGTGGCTTCGCCTCGGGTGGCGGGTGAGCCCCGGCGGGTTTCCGGGAGCCGCCCGCTCCCCGGCACTGTGGCTCTTCAGGCATCGGAGCCTTTTCATGCATTAGGCGAGGTCACCGACCTGATCGGCGCAAGTCGGCAGCTGCCCACTGCCCACGGCCGCGGTGGAGGCAACGACCAGGACGGGGACGAGCGCCCCAGCGACTGCCGATCTCGTGCATGGTTAGCCGGACGCGTTGCCCGTGACGAACGGGGCAGGGTCGTGGTGTGTGCAGGACGCTGGCTCGTGCCGCCGCGGTCGCTAATCGTCGAGTGACCGGACTGTCCCGCAGGTCCTCGCGGAGCTGGTGGCCCCGAGCTGGGCCGCGCTGGCAGGCGCGCCAGGACGCGCGCCTGGCCGATCGGCCACGCCGGCGGGTGATCGGGGCCAGTGCCCGGCACCGGCTGGTGTTCATCGACCGGTTGGGAGTTCGGCGCGGCGGCACCAGCCCTGGCGCGTGCGCCGATAGGGTTTCCCTAGCTGTTGTGGACGTCGTCGTCGGGCTTGGTCGTCTGCCGGGCGGAGGAGCGCATGCAGCGGAATGGAGATGCCTGGAGCGGCTAAGGCCGCCGGGGTGCTCTTCCTCGAGCGGTCCGTCCTCGTCGGCGGGTTGGTGCCTTGGACGTGGGAGTCGTATGCGCAAGCTGGTCGTCCCGATCCCCGTTGGGCTGTTGCTGTTGGCCACAGGCTGTACCGGCGGTGTCGCCGATTCCGCCGAGCAGCGGGCTGAGTCGGTGACCTCGGCGCCGGACTCCGCCTTGACGCTGGTGGCCGACGCCGATCCGGTGGCCTCGGCGGTCTCGGTCAGCCGGGCGCTGTTCGACCGGTCGACGGTCGCGGTCGTGGCCCGCGACGGCGACGACGCCGCGGCGCTGCTCGGCTCCGCGGCGGCCGTGGGCCTGGGCGTGCCGCTACTGGTGCAGCCGGCCGGCGGCGGCGCCGGTGAGGTGGTCGGCGCCGAACTGGACCGTCTGGGCACCACCGTGGTCCTCGTCGTGGGCGAGACCGGAGCCGCGGCGACGTCGTTTCCGGAGGGCGGCCGGGAGGTCGTTGCCGTTGCCGCCGACAGCGCGGCGGTCGAGGCGGCCACCGGGCTGGACCTGGCCGACGCCGACCCGGTGCCCGCCGACGGCGGCCCGGCGGCGGTCGCGGCGCTGGACCCCCAGCACCCGGCCGCGCTGCGGCCCGTCGACGTCGGCGGGTCGGGCTCGTCGTCCACCGCGCAGAACGGCGCGCAGAACGGCGCGGAGGACGGGGATGCGACCGTGCCGCAGGTGGACCGCGGCGATCCACTGACCGGCACGATGGTGCTGGCCTCGGGCAGCCCGGAGTCGCTGGCCGGTATCGCCACCGCCCGGGCCGCCGGCGCGGACGTCCGGCTGACCGGCGGACAGACCGACCCGCGCGGCTCGGCCGACGTGGTGACCGCGCTGTCACAGGACCGCCCCGACACAGTCGTCGCGCTGGGCGCCGACTTCGCCGGTGTGCAGGGGCTGAACTGGAAGCTGCGGACGGCGGTCGGGGGAGCTCAGCTGCCCGGCGGCGGCCAGTTGCTCTTTCCCCAGCACATGATGGTCGCGCTCTACGGCACCCCGGGCACCGGTGCCCTCGGCGTGCTCGGGGAGCAGGGGCTGCCGGAGAGCATCCAGCGGGCCCGGGATACCGCGGCGCCCTACCAGGAGCTGGTGGATGCCACCGTCGTGCCGGCCTTCGAGATCATCGCCACGGTCGCCTCGTCGGCCGCCGGCTCCGACGGCGACTACTCGGCCGAGTCCGACGTCGAGACGCTGCGGCCGTGGGTGGAGGCGGCAGGGCAGGCCGGGGTCTACGTCGTGCTGGACCTCCAACCGGGCCGCACCGACTTCCTCACCCAGGCCCGGCTGTATGAGCCGCTGCTGGAGCTGCCGCACGTCGGTCTCGCCCTGGATCCGGAGTGGCGACTGCGGCCGGACCAGGTGCACCTCACCCAGATCGGGCAGGTCGGCATCGAGGAGGTCAACCAGGTGGTCACCTGGCTGGCCGACCTCACCCGCGACCGGGCGCTGCCCCAGAAGCTGCTTGTGCTGCACCAGTTCCAGGTACGCATGATCGTCGACCGCGAGCGGCTGGACACCTCCCGCGAGGAGTTGGCGATCATGGTCCACGCCGACGGGCAGGGCACCCAACCGATGAAGCAGGACACCTGGCAGGTACTGCACCAGGACGCCCCCGCACCGCTGTCCTGGGGATGGAAGAACTTCTATGACGAGGACTCCCCGACACTGACCCCTGAGCAGACCATCGCCGGGGTCCAGCCCAATCCGCAACTGGTCACCTACCAGTAGGCGCGCACGCATCGTCGATCCGACATCCAGGCAGATCACCTCACCGTCGAACCACCCGGATCGTCCCACCCCGGCAGTGCGGCTGCTTGCGAGCCGGAACGGTTCACCACGACGCTGAGGCCATGCGCCGACGGCAGTTCCTCACCATGGCCGGTGCAGTGGTGCTGACCGGCTGCACCCACTCCGCCCCTGCTACCACGACCGCGGCGACCTCCAGCGCCCCGTCGGCCTTGGTTGCGACGTCCGGCGCCCCGCCGTCCACCAGCGCTCCGCCGACCCCCGGGACGCCGGGTGAGGTCATCGCCCGCTCCACGGTGCCGGTGCTGTGCTTCCACCAGCTGAGGGAGTTCCGCGCCGACGACAGCGCCTACGCCCGCACGATGATCACGCCGCCACCGGTGTTCACCGCCCAGTTGCAGGCGTTGCGCGACGGCGGGTACACCCCGGTCACCGCCGCCGCGCTCGTCGACCACCTGCAGTACGGAACCCCCCTGCCCGAGCGCCCGGTGCTGTTGACCTTCGACGACGGGTCGGCGACCCACCACTCGGTGGCCCTGCCCGCGCTCACCGACTTCGGTTTCCCGGCCACCTTCTTCCCGATGACCGTCGTCCTGGACAAGCCGGACTGGCTCAGCAGCGACCAGCTCCATGACCTGGACCGGGCCGGCATGACCATCGGCGCACACACCTGGGACCACCAGCGGGTCGACCGGCTCACCGGCGACCAGTGGGCGATCCAGCTGGACCAGCCGCGGACCCAACTGGCCGAGATCCTGGGCCACCCGGTGGACCTGCTGGCCTATCCCTTCGGGGTCTGGTCGCAGGAAGCCCTTGCCCACGTCACCGCCGCCGGGTACCGGGCGGCCTTCCAGCTTTCCGACCCCCAGGACACCGCACAGCCACTGCTGACCATCCGCCGCATCATGCCGCCCCCCACCTGGGACGCGCCGACCCTGTTGAGTCACATGGACTCAGACTTCTGACCAGCCGCCCGGGGCCACGCACCGCCTGATCCTCAACGCCCGCAGGATCCCACCGGCAGTGACGCTGACCGGTGGCAACCCCCATGAGCCGCCCAGCTGATTGGGCTGGTCGAGGCCGTACCGCCGATCCGCCGGAGACGCGGCTGGCCTCACCGGCGGCCCCGCGAGCCCCTCTCCGCCTGCGGCTTGGCCAGGCCGCACGCTGTCACAGCGGTGTTCAGGCAGCTTGTCGGGCCGGGTAGCCGGCATGGGCGAACCAACCGGCGGCATCAGCGGTCGTGACCGCCCTCAGCGCGGCAGCAATCGCGGCGTCCAGGGCTTGTCGGCTGCGGGCGCCAGCGGCCCGGATGAGTGTCTTAAGTTTGCTGGTCGCCTCCTCGACCGGCGAGAAGTCCGGCGAGTAGGTGGGTAGGAACACCAGCCGGCAGCCGGCGGCCTCGACCAGCGCGCGCATCCGGTCGGGCTTGTGCGCGCCGACGTTGTCGACCACCACCACCTGTCCCGGGCGCAGGGCCGGGGCCAGCACCCGCTCGAGGAAGGTGGCGAACACCGCGGTGTCGGTGCCGCCCTCCACCGTCATCGCCGGCGTCATTCCGGTTAGCGACAACCCGGCCAGCAGGGTGGTCACCGGCCCCCGATTGCGGGGCACCGCCCCGACCGCCCGGGTGCCGCGGGGCGCGCGGGCCCGGCGGCGGGTCATCGAAGTGTGGGTGCCGCACTCATCGACGAACACCAGCTTGGCCGGGTCGGTGGCGGCCATGTCGGTGCGCCACCGGGCGCGCGCGGTCTCCTCGCGCTCGGTGGCGCTCAGGCTTTTGACTTCACCGGCCGGCCCGGCCGCCGCGCCCGCCCCCGCGCAGTCACTGCCTGGCCGGGGTCGTCGGCGGGCAGCGCGCCGATCGTGCGGGACATCGTCGCCAGCGACACCGTCACCCCGGTGCTCTGGGTGAACGCGGCGGCGTGCTCGGCCAAGGTGGCGTCCGCAGCCTGTTGCAGCCGGGCCGGCAGCCAGGCCTGCAGCCGGGTCTTCTTCGCCGGCGCCGGTCCGTGCCGCTGCTGGGTCGGCGCCAGGCTGCCGGTGGCCCGTCGGCGTTGCAGATACCGCTCCACGGTCCGCACCGACATCCTGAACACCGTCGCAGCCTGTTCCGACGTCATGCCGCCATCGACGGCGGCCACCACGCGCTCACGCAGATCCGTCGAGTACGCCCGCATGCCGGGTGGACTACTCCGTTACCCGCGCACCGTCAAACAACCAGCACACCGCTGTCAGACGACCACGGACGTGCTATGAACACCGCGTCGACCTCCACCTCGGTCTGCGCCAGCTGGCCCGCGCCCTGATCTGCTATCGCCAGCTCCCAGTTGTCCTGACATGAGCTGTCAGACGAGGCGCTCAATGCCCGCTTCCGTCACCCCATTTCGGTCCTGCAAGTGTGGCCAGGTCAACTCGCCCGAGAGCGGTGACATCTGTCACGAAGTCGGCTAAGGCGCAGTAACAATCTGTCAGCGGAAAGGTGCGCGAACAGGGCGTCATCCCCCGCCGCAAGGGCTAACCGGACACCTACGCCGGCCCAATCTCGTGGATAGCGGATCGACGCCTCAATCTTGAGGGCCGAATCGCGGAGTCATTGCTGGCAGTCCGAGTCAATCACTCAGCGCGCTTGACCTCTAACAATAAGTGAACTTCTGTAAGGGAGATTTCATCTCGGGCCGGTTCAAATACCGTGGCGAACATGTGAACATGGTGGATGCCCGGCACGAGGAGTCACCAAGATCATGGGGGGTAGGTCGTTGGCTTTGCGTGGCCGTTCGGCTGTCAGGCGTGCGGCTACGGATGCGGTGAGCACGACGGCCGGGGCTTCGGTGTTCCTCGATCCGTCGGGGCGCCGGTGGCGGACGTTGCTGGCGCTGGGCTTGCCGATCATCCTCCTGTTCGTCGCGGTAGCGATCTACGGCGGGTTCCGGCTCCACGAGGCCCCGGCGGCACCGCCCGCGGCGGCAGCGGTGGTGGTTGACGACATCGCGCCCGGGCCGGGTGAGCGGCCGCTGGATGTGATCGGCGAGGGGCCGATGCTGCGAGTGTTGCAGATTGACCGCGGGGAGGAAGTCGTCGGCAGGGACCCCTTCAGCGGCGAGGTGGTGCCGCTCACAGTCGAGCAGGCCGACGCCGCTGGCGCCGCCGAGTACGTGATCCAGCGGTATGGCTACGCGGCCGGTGCCACCAAGACAATCTCGCTGACCTTCGATGATGGTCCGCATCCGATCAGCACCCCGCAGCTGCTGAACGTCTTGTCGGCCCAGAAGGTGCCGGCCACTTTCTTCATCACGGGCAGCATGGCCGTGCAGCATGCCGAGATCCTTCAGCGAATGGTTCGCGAAGGTCATGCGGTCGGCAATCACACGCTGACGCACGCCGATCTCAATGACGTCAGTGCCTTTCGAGCGCGGGAAGAGCTCGTTCAGACTGATCGGATCATCCGGTCGCTGACCGGGCAGGCGACGACGTCGTTTCGGCTGCCGTACGGAGGCACCACTAGCGAAGAGGTCAGCAAGAACACCCTGGGCATCCTGCGTGCCCAGCAGCTGGGCTACCACCTGTCCGGCTATGACTTCGAGACGCTGGACTGGAGCTATGGCTCGAGCGAGGCGCGAACTGCGGCCGCCGACATCCCGCTGCCGGAGTTCGACGGCCGCAACATCACCGTTCTGATGCATGACGGCGGCGCCGAGAACCGTGCGGCAACCATCGAGTACGTGGAGACCCGGCTGATCCCCGCGGCTCGAACGGCCGGCTACACCTTCCAGACGATGCCGCAGATTCAGCCCGTCCTGCAGGACTCGACGCAGACGATCACGCCGTCGATCTGGGATCGAGCCACGGTGACCCTCGCGCAGTTGATCTACGTCTGGCCAAACCGGGTGATGCATTTCCTGTTCGTCTTCGCGTTGGCCCTCGTGGGTGCAATCAGCGTCTTCAACGCGGCGATGGCGATCACGCGTCGTCGCGCTCAGGCCCGCTTTGACGCCAACGTCACCGTGCTGCCGGTCAGCATCGTCATCGCGGCTTACAACGAGGAGAAGGTGATCCGGCGAACGCTGGAGACGCTGCTCGACTCGCACTACCCGTTCATCGAGCTGCTGGTGATCAACGACGGGTCCACGGACGGCACGGCGGCCGAGGTGGAAGCGATGATGCTGCGCGATCCGCGCATTCGTCTGATCAGCCAGCCCAACCGTGGTAAGTGGGCCGCTCTGAACAACGGCACCGCCGAGGCGCGGGGAGACATCCTGGTCACCCTGGACGCCGACACGATCTTCACCCCGGACACCGTGACCCATCTGGTCCGTCAGTTCGCGGCGGACCCCGATGGCCGCCTGGGTGCGGTCGCCGGGGTCGTTCGGGTCGGCAACCGCAAGCGCAACCTGCTCACCCGCTGGCAAGCTCTCGAGTACTTGACGCAGATCGGCATCGAGCGCTCGGCCTATGCCCAGCTGGGGGCGGTGTCCATCGTTCCCGGCGCCTGCGCGGCCTGGCGCAAGGCGGCGGTGGTGGAGGTTGGCGGCTACTCCCACGCCACGTTGGCCGAGGACTGTGACCTGACCCTGTCGTTGCACCACGCGCGCTGGCGGGTCAGCCAGGACGACCGGGCGCTGGCCTACACCGAGGCTCCCGACCACGTCGACGCCCTGCTGGCGCAGCGCATCCGGTGGACTTTCGGCACGCTGCAGGCGATCTTCAAGCACCGCGACATGCTGCTGCGCCGGCAGTACGGATGGCTCGGGATGGCCGTGCTGCCCTACATGGTGGTCTCGGTTCTGATCCCGATCGTGTTCCTGCCGTTCATCGCGGTGATGGGCGTCTTGGCGGTGCAGAACTCCGGCTGGGGCACCGTGGGTCTCTACTTCTCGCTGTTCTTGGCGTTGCACCTGCTCGTCGCGGCGGTCGCGGTCGTTCTGATGCGGGAGCGGTGGGCGAACCTATTGATGGTCCCCGTCTACCGGGTGGTGCACGAGCCACTACGCGCCTATCTGCTGTACACGTCCGCCTACCTGGCCATTCGTGGCGTCAAGCTCGGGTGGAACAAGCTCCAGCGCACCGGCGTGATGGACGCGGTCGCCGACGTGCACGGCACGCACCACGCCGACCACATCCCGATCGAGCGGCAGTCGAGCGCCGTCCGCGCCCTCCAGGAAGCACAGAACAGGTGACCACCAGCACGCACTCGACGGTCCCTCCGCTGGATCGTCCAGACCACGCACCCATGGGTACTGTCGCTGACGAGCGATCATCGTCTCGGTCGCGGAAGAACCCCGGTGCCGGCGCACGTCGTGACCGCTACATCGACACGCTGCGGGCCGGCGCCCTGCTCCGGGTCATCGTCTACCACACCTTCGGGTTCGCCTGGCTGCCGTTCCTCTTCCCGTCCATGGGGATCATGTTCGCCCTCGCCGGAGGACTCGTCGCGGCGTCCCTGGACCGGGCGAACCATGATCCGTGGAAGGTCCTGGGAAAGCGGGCGCGGCGCCTGCTCCCGCCACTGTGGATGCTCGGCATCGTCCTGGTCCCAATCATGATCGTCCATGGCTGGGTCGCGGTAGCCGATGAGGGGGGCGTCCCGCTCGACGCGTGGGCGCTGCTGCACTGGGTGGTGCCGCTGGGCGATCCCGGAGCAAGTGACTGGGGTTATCGGTTCACCACCCCGCTGTGGTACATCCGGGCCTACTTCTGGTTCCTGCTGCTCTCGCCGGCGGCGCTGTTCATGTTCCGGCGCTGGCCGAAGCGGACGATGTCGGTGCCGCTGATCGTGGCGGTGCTCAGCGGGCTGGGCCTGGCGGATCTCAGTCTGCAGGGTTCGCCGTCCAGCGCGATCGTCGCGACCATGGCGACGTTCGGTGCGTGCTGGATGCTGGGATTCGCGCACCACGACGGAACACTGCGTCACCTATCACTGCGATGGGTCATCCCCACCTCCCTGGCGCTGATCGCCATCGGCACCTGGTGGACCGCTACCCGAGCGAGTTGGGCGCTGGACGACGACACCCTTGGTCAGGCGCTGTACTGCCTGGGCTTCGTCCTCCTGCTGCTGCGCTTCTATCCCTCCTTCCAGTGGCTGCAGCGCCGTCCGTTCCTGGACAAGCTGATCGCCGTCATCAACTCGCGGGCGATGACCATCTACCTGTGGGGCAACGTCGCCATCTTCGCCGCCGGCGTACTGGTCAGCAGCGAATGGATGCCGAGCTTCGTCACTTCCAGCGCCCTCACGGCAGGCCTGAGCCACTTCCTCCTCACTCTCGTGGTGATCGCCCTGGCGGTCGTGGCGGTCGGCTGGGTCGAAGACGTCGCCGCACGCCGGACTCCACGCCTCAACCCCTGGCCCCGCACGCTGCCTGAGAACGGAGCCATGACCTCGGGCACGCTTGCCCGGCGCAACGGCGGATCCCCGCAGAGGCACCCCACGCTGCCCCGGTGGGGCCTGACCGGCGCCCTGCTCATGGCCGGCCTCGCCGCGGTCCTCACACTGCTCTGGACCACCAGCGACCGCAGCGGGGTCGCACCGCAGACCACCGAGCGAGGACAGACCCCCATCACAGCGCTCGGTGAACAACCGCCCGCTCCCCGGGTGGGCACGGTGCTCCGAAGCGATACCGAGGAGACCGTCTCGGAGCCGGCGCCCACCGCCGTCTCAGACACCGATCAGACCAGCCGGCCGGGTGACGATGACTCATCTGCAGTGGAGCAAGACTCGTTTGCAGTGGAAGCAGACGCTGCTGTCCCCGACGCTTCTGCCACACCCGAAGACGTCAGCGACGAGCCCACCCAAGCAGGACTCGACGACGCGCCTGCGCCGTCGTCCACGCCACAGGCGACGTCTGCGGCTGCGCCCGCGCCGTCATCCACGCCCGCCCTTGCGCCCGCGCCCACGCCCACGCCACAGGCAACGCCACAGGCAACGCCACAGGCAACGCCACAGGCAACGCCACAGGCAACGCCACAGGCAACGCCACAGGCAACGCCACAGGCAACGCCACAGGCAACGCCACAGGCAACGCCACAGGCAACGCCACAGGCAACGCCACAGGCAACGCCACAGGCAACGCCCTCGTCTGCGCCTGCGCCGTCGTCCACGCCACAGGCAACGCCGTCATCCACGCCCGCTCCTGCACCCGCGCCTGCGCCGTCGTCCACGCCACAGGCAACGCCGTCATCCACGCCCGCTCCTGCACCCGCGCCTGCGCCGTCGTCCACGCCACAGGCAACGCCGTCATCCACGCCCGCTCCTGCACCCGCGCCTGCGCCGTCGTCCACGCCACAGGCAACGCCGTCATCCACGCCCGCTCCTGCACCCGCGCCTGCGCCGTCGTCCACGACCACCTCGGCACCGGAGGCGACGACGACGAACCCATCAGTGACTGAGGAACCCGCCGAATGAACCCCTTGACCCACACTCTCGACTGCCCAGGGGATTTGAACGTCCGCGATTATCGGTCATACCGCTCAACACCGTCGCAAGCCTGCTAATCGTCACGGGCAGTCAATTCGAACCTGTCGCCGTACACCTCCCAGGTCAGCGGCGGCTCAAGAGCCAGGTTCGGTGCCCACAACAGCGACCGCAGCGCTTCGATACGGGATTCAGAGGACACGTCGGCGTCCTCGGTCGTGCCCCGGTACATGTTGAGGAGGTGGCGCAGTCGAGCGTCGAGAAAGGCGTCAAGCCAGGCAGATTCGTCCTGACCGATCGGTCCCGCGTTTTCCTGGGTCTCCTCGATGATTGCCCGAGTGCCATTGTTGCCACCGGCTCCGTGCTGGATCATCGTGTCCCACATGATCATCTGACCCAGCGGTGTCTTGAGTCCCAGGTCTGCGGCCATCGTCATGGCTGGGAAGAAGTACAGCTCGTCCACCACCTGATCCTGCAGACTTCGAAAGTCGGGGTTCGCGGCGACCTCGGCCCAAGCATCGGCGAAGCCACCAAGGCCCATCATCGAGTCCGTGCCGTTGACGGCCTCTAGAGCCGGGAGGTATGGCGCCAGAGCATTGCCGGGCCTGAGCTCGGTGTATCGCCGGATCAGGAGGAGGAGATCACCAGTTGCGGAAGTGAAGCCAGCTCTGCCGGCTGTGAGGCCACGTCCGTCCCCGATGTTTTCGACATAGTCGTACTGCAGCTCAAGCGTCGAGTTCTCGAAGGTCGAGGTGATCTGGGCGGCGCGCTGCTTGCGTTCCGCGTCCACCGTCAGCGACAGGCGCGGATCACTCGGATCAGGCAATTCTGCCGCGTTAAGACTCTCGGGGGAAGGACGATTCGCCACCGCGAGGACACCAGCGCTCAGCACGACCAAAGCGACGGTAGCCAGGACAATCGACCACCGGCGCGACAGTCGCGTAGCGCGCTTCATGACTCCCTCCAGGTGACTCGATCCAACGAGCGAGCTGTGCGCAAGCACAAGCTGCACTTGCAATGCAAGCGCAACCTGCCCGAGTGACTAGCGCTATTGCACACGTCACTTCCTTTTCGGATGAGGCAAATGTTGCACGTCCTTCAACCGGTTGCACCTTTGACTCCGGCCGCCAAGACGGTGGGACCTTCCATCGGTTCGGCCGCCGCGCGTGGCTCAGCCGACCATCCGGCCCCGCCGCATCCCGCAGACAGTGACGTTGCACGCAGGCGTGGCCGGCTCACTACAGCGGGGCGATCCGGTGGGCCTTGACCCCTGATCTTGGACACGCGTGGGGTGTCCCATGCCGCGGTTGGCAGCGTAGCCGGAGCCCGGCCGGCCTCGTAGTCGTTGGGGCTGATCTGGCCGCAGGCGGAGTGCCGGCGGCGGGTGTTGTAGCGAGCGACGCCGAACACCGTCCATCGGGCCTCGGCCGGGCTGTCCCAGCCGGCGGCGCCGGCCAGCGTCTCGCGCTTGAGCGTGGCGTTGAACGACTCGGCCAGAGCGTTTCCGGTGGTCGGCGACGAACTGGAAGCGGGTCACCAGCGCGTCTCCCCGGCGAAATACCTGGCCGCCGCCCGGAGGATGTCCCGCTCGCTGTTCAGCTTCCGCGTCAGCCTCCAGTTCCGCGATCCGCGACCGCAGCCGCGCAAGCTCCTGCTCGGCTGTCTCACCGCCCGGCGCTGGTGTTCCAGACCGTCCACCAGCACGCGGTGCACCTGCACCCCGGCTGCCTTCAGCCACGCCGACAGCGTCCCGCCCATGATCCCCAGGTCCGCGGCGATCCCCACGACCGTCGCCCCCAGAGTCATCCGATACAGCTTCACCGCATCGCGGCGGAACTCCTCAGAGTACGTCTTCCTCGCCACCGTCTGAGCTTCTCTCTTCCTCCAGGCCAAGCCTGGGTTCAGCGTGTCCAAGATCAGGGGTCACGTCCCCCGGGGCCCTCCGGTGCACGGCCAACTTGGCCTCCAAGGCCGTAATCCGCTGCTTGGCGGCCGCCAGCTCGGACCGCTCCCCGGATGTCAGCCCCGGCTCGAGGCCCCGGTCGATACGGTCCTGGCGACGCCAGGTATAGATCGTCTGGTCGCTGATGCCCAGCGCCTTGGCCACGTCGACGACCGGACGACCGGACTCGACCAGATCCAGCACCTTGCGGCGGAACTCCGTCGGATATCCACGCCGCCCCATGCGGCCCTCCCCGGAACTCGGGAGGCCTCAGAATCCAGTAACCCGGCTTCGGGAAACAGGGGGGCACACCAGAGTCTCCGGACGCGCCGGGGCGGTTCAGCGGGGGCGGTGGCTGGACGACAGACTGGGGAGCGGATGAAGCCTGGAGTTGCTTCACTGGCGAGTGAGGTCGCGGCGCACCCCCTGCTTGCCTGTGCGCGGTGAGCCTGCGTAACAGGAGCCCCGGAGAGGACCAGCCGCATGAGGACGAACCGGCACAGGGCCCGTGGTTCGACGGTGCAGACTGCTTGCTCCCGGCTGGAGATAGCCGAGCAGGAGCAGGAGCTGCTCGAGCAGGCCAGGGCGGCGGTATGACTCCGCGGGCGTGCCGGTGCGGTCACTCGCTGAGGGCTCATGAACACCTGCGCGGCGCTGACCGCTGCGGGCGTTGCCCGTGCCCGACGTTTCGCCCGCCGCTGGTCGGGACGCGTCGAGACCGAGTGCTGCGCACGCTGGTCGTGGTGGTGATGTTGGTGGGGCTGGCCGCGGCGACGGCGCTGTTCGCGAACCGTGGTGGCGTTGACGATGCGTCGGCGACAAGACCCCTGAACGAGGCGGAGCATCCGCCGGGCGACCGGACAGATGCCCCGCAGCCGAGCGCCGGCCGGGAGAGCGTGAGCACTCCGGCTGCGGGAGCGCCGGAATCAGAGAACGTGCCGATCGGAACCGGTGAGCCGACGGGTGGTGAGCAGGCGACGAGGGCCACCGATCCTGAGTCGCCCACGGCAGCGCAGCGACCCGCGGCGCCCTCGGCGGAGCAGCCGCCGGTCGGTACGTCATCGGTCGGTGCGCCGGTGTCCGAGTCATCGTCTCCGACCGGCGTGCAGGATCCGGGTCCTGCGCCGGCCGCCCCGTCGCCGTCGCCCGAGCCTGGCCCAGCAAGTCCCGGCTCGGTGGTTCTCGCCCCGCCGTCGCTGACTGCTGCGCCGGTGCCGCAGCCGGTTCCTGCCCCGATCACGGCGCCTCCCGCGCCGACATCCGTCCCGACACCGAGCCCGATGCCGACCACCGTTGCGGTGCCCGACCCCGAGCAGCCTGCGCCGAACCCGTCCCCACCGACGACGGCGGCCGATCCGGATCCGTTCGAGCGGGCCGGCGTCGACTACCCAACCGCCGAAGACGACCCCGCGGTGCCCGACCCGAGGCCGCAGCTGACCAGCGCACCCCTGGCCACCGAGCCGGCCGAGATCACCGACCCAACCGGCTACAACCGCGGTGCAGACGACCAGGACGGGGACGACGACCAGGACGGGGACGAGCGCCCCAGCGATTAGCGGCCGTGCGCAGGCCCCGACTACCCGCTGCCGCGGGCGGTCGGTCAGCCGCGCGTGCTGCTGCACCTGCTAGGCCCTGTTTGAAAGGTCGCGCAGCCAGATGTCGATGTCGCTGATCTGGACGGTGGCCTCGTAGCGGACGGCGAGCTTGTCGTAGCGGGTGGCGAAGCCGCGGTGCTGTTTGTGCAGGTTGATGCCGCATTCGACGGCATGCCGCTGCCGGTAGCGGGCCGGGTCGAACGTCGGCGGTCGACCGCCGACGGAGCCCTTCTTGCGCCGGTTGGCCTGCTGGTCGGCCTTGACCGGGATGGTCGCCGGGATGCCGCGGCGGCGCAGATAGGCGCGGTTGGCCCGGCTGGAGTAGGCCTTGTCGGCCAGCACCCGATCCGGTCGGGTGCGCGGGCGACCCGGACCGGTGCGGTGTGGCACCCGGATCCGCTCGAGCACGGTGGTGAACTGCGGGCTGTCGGCCGCCTGCCCGGGGGTGAGCGCGGTGGCCAGCGTCTTGCGGCCGGCCTCGACGGCCAGGTGCACCTTCGTCGACAAGCCACCGCGGGAGCGGCCCAGCGTGTGATCGGGCGGCTCCCCGGCCGGCGGAGTGCGTTGGGCTTCGGGATGGCGGCGGGCGCCGGCGGCGTGCTGATGCGCCCGGTTGACCGTGGAGTCCACCGACACCACCCACTCGATTCCTCCGGCCTCCTCGCCCAGCGCCCGTAGTCCGGTGAGGATCGCGGGCCATCGGCCGGCCAGCTGCCAGGCGCGGAACAGGCCGTAGATGCTCTGCCAGGTGCCGTAGCGCTCGGGCACGTCCCGCCAGGGACAGCCGGTCCGGGTGCGGAAGCGGATGCCGTCGACGAGCTGGCGCAGGGTCCATTTCCGGGGTCTGCCGGGCTTCCTGCCGACCGGGAGCAGCGACTCCAGCAGCGCGGCGAGGATCGCCCACTGCTCGTCGGTCAGGTCATGGCGGGCACCGGCGGGTAGGGTGCCGTCCACGAGGTCTCCGTGGTGAGGGTCTTCTTGGTCGTTGATCCCTCTACCGGAGACCTCGCCTTTTCTCCGGCACCGACACGCCGCCCCCGGCCCCCGAGCGACTTCTCAAACAGGGCCTAGTGCTCCGTCGCGGTGCTCCTTGATGTGATCTCACGGCCAGGGTGACCATTTCGCATGGCCGCGCACGTGCGGCTGGTGCAGGTACCGGAGGGCGATCGGCGGGAGCTCACGCGGCGGGTTCGGGACAAGGGCGCACCGGCACGGGTGGTCGAGCGGGCCCGGATCGTGCTGCTGGCCGCCGACGAGGTGCCGGGCAAGCAGATCGCCACGTGGGTCGGCTGCGTCGAGCCGACGGTGGTGACCTGGCGGCGGCGCTATGCCGAGTCCGGGCTGGCCGGCCTGGCCGACCTGCCGCGGCCGGGCAAGCCGGCCCAGCTACCTGAGGCACTGCGTGATCGGGTGCTGGAGCTGACGCTGACCGACCCCCCGGATCAGTTCGGGGCGACCCACTGGTCCTCCCGGCTACTGGCCACCGCACTGGCCGGCGAGGGCACCCCGATCGCGCACACCACCATCGCCCGGATCTGGCACCGCTTCGGCATTCAGCCCTGGCGGTCCGAGACGTTCAAGTTCTCCACCGATCCCGAACTTGAGGTCAAGATCCGCGACGTCGTCGGCTTGTACCTGCATCCGCCGGAGAAGGCGGTAGTGCTCTGCGTGGACGAGAAGCCCCAGACCCAGGCGCTGGAACGCACCGCGCCGGTGCTGCCGGTGCGGCCCGGGCATCCCGAACGGCAGACCTTCGATTACGTCCGGCACGGCACCACCACGCTGTTCGCCGCACTCGAGGTGGCCACCGGCAAGGTCACCGAGGCCTGCACCGACCGGCACCGGCACCAGGAGTTCCTGGCATTTCTCAAGCAGGTCGCCGCCGCCTATCCCCGCCGCGAGCTGCACGTGGTGGTCGACAATCTGGCCACCCACAAGCACCCGGCGGTGCGCGCCTGGCTGGACCGGCATCCCCGGGTGCAGCTGCACTTCACCCCGACCTCCGGGTCGTGGCTGAACTTGGTGGAGGCGTTCTTCTCGATCATCACCCGGCAGGCCCTGCGCCGCGGCAACTTCCCCACCGTCGCCGACCTCATCGCCGCCATCGAGCGCTTCATCACGGCCTGGAACGACCGCTGCCGTCCGTTCACCTGGACCAAGGACCCCGACACCGTCATCGCCAAGGCCACCGACCCGCGACGCCGCAAAACATCAAGCGCGTTCGTTACGGAGCACTAGGAAGACGTTGCGGAAGTAAGCCTTCGGTCCCTGGCCAGTCATAGCCGGTTGTCCCAGGGTGCGGGGCATGTCGTCGTCGGCGTCTTCCCCGCCGCCGCGGCTGATCAGTGACGAGCTGTGGGCGCTGGTCGAGCCGCTGATCCCACCCCGCAAGCCGGCCATCCACGGCCGGACCGGCCGACCCCGCACCTCGGACCGTGAGGTGCTCGAGGGCATCGCCTTCGTGCTCTCCACGGGGATCGGCTGGGCCAAGCTGCTCACCGACCCGGCGGCAGGCGGCGTTGACGCTCAGCTTCTCCGGACCGTCGATGAGGTCGCAGGCGAAGCGGATCGCTCGCTCGCGCAGCTCGTCGGGGTACTTCCTCGGTGCGGGCACGACTCCACTCTCCCGTGGATTCAGACCCGCTACGAGACCGGGGACGGTTCACAGCCCTCGTCCTACTTCACCACGAACACGACCGGACCACATGATCACCAAGCCGACCGAGCCGTTACTGGGAATGGCTCAGTGAGGTTTTCTCACCAGGCTTGACGGCCTGATTGGCGTCGTCGCTGGTCGCAGTCGAGGTTGTGGAGGAGGGCGCGGGCTCCCGGGATGAAGATCGTCTCGCCAAAGGCCGATCTCCACTTCCCCGGGAGCCCGCTGTGTCTCATCGTGCCAGCCTGGATGTGTCCACCGCGGTGTTGAAGGCGGTGACCGGCTGGATCGCCCAGCACCGTCGGCGGCCCGGATCCCGCCCGGCGCAGCGGGCGGGCACGGTGCACGTCCAGGTCGTCCTCGCGCTGCGTTGGCTGCGCCACCGACTGGACCTACGCACGCTCGCTCGCCAGGCCGGGCTGAGCATCGCCACCGCCTACCGCTATCTGCACGAGGCGCTGGATGTGATCGCCACGCGCGCTCCTGAGCTCGACGACGTCCTGAACCGCGCCCACGCCGCCGGGCTGTCCTTCGTGTGTCTGGACGGCACCCTGGTCCCCACCGACCGGGTTGCCGTCCGCGCCGAGCGCGGCCATCACCTGTGGTACTCCGGCAAGCACCATGCCTTCGGCGGCAGCGTGCAGGTCCTGTGCGACCCCAGCGGCTTTCCGCTGTGGGTCTCTGACGTCCGCCCCGGCTCGACCCACGATCTGACCGCGGCCCGCGAGCTGGTGCTGCCGGCGCTGTATCCGCACGCCGCCCGGGGGCTGCCCGTGCTGGCCGACAAGGGCTACACCGGCGCCGGCATCGGCGTGCACGTGCCGGTCAAGCACCAGCCTGACGGGCCGCTGCACACCGACAACCGCTGCTACAACTCCCTGATCATCGCGCTGCGCGCGCCCACCGAACGCGGTCACGCCCTGCTCGGCCGCTGGCGCGCCCTCGACCGGGTCACCGTCAGCCCGCACCGCATCGGCGCAATCGCAGCTGCCGCATTGGTGCTCACCTCACTCGACCGCGGAACCAGGTGAGAAAACCTCAGTGAGGTCTTCTCAACCGATTTGCGCGGAAGAGCTTTGCTGAACGCTGAATGAGCAGGTCAGTGGCTGGACGACGACGTCGCTGCACAGGGGCGTGGGGTCCGGCAGAGGATGGCGTCGACCAAGAACGACCCTCATCCGCACGGACCCCACGTGATCACTTACTCTGCCACGCTCGACGTGCCCGAGGCCACCGCCGTCCTGCTCACCGACCTGCTGATCGCCGAACGCCGCCGCCGCGGCACCGGCATAGGCGCCCGCGCCGCCTCCGCCCGCGACCAGGCCATCTTGGTGCTGCGCTGGTTCCGCCAGGACGCCGACATGCCCACCCTGGCCCGCGACACCGGCGTCTCGGTCGCCACCGGCTACCGCTACCTGCACGAGGGCATCGACGTGCTCGCCGACCAAGCCCCCGACCTGCACCGAGTGCTCGAGGCCGGAAGTGCCGCCGGCTGGAGCCACGTCGTCCTCGACGGCACGCTCATCCGCACCGACCGCTGCCGGACCACCAACCCCGAGTCCGGTCACGACCTGTGGTACTCCGGCAAGCACCGCGCTCACGGCGGCAACGTGCAGGTCGTCTGCGACCCGGACGGTTTCCCGGTGGCCGTCTCCCCCGTCGAGCCGGGCTCGATGCACGACCTCGCCGCCGCCCGGGCCACCGGGTTCCTCGGTGCGCTGCACGCCGCGGCCGCGCTGCTGGGCCTGCCCGCCCTGGCCGACAAGGGCTATGACGGCGCGGGCGTCGGCATCCATACGCCGGCCAAGGGTGCCCACCTGGCACCCAGCACCGCGACCCGCAACCGACTGCTGACCCGGCTGCGCGCCGAGGGTGAGCGCGGCATCGCACTGCTCAAGAACCGGTGGAAAGCACTGCGCCGGATTCGGCTGTGCCCGCAGCGGATCGGTGCGGTCGTCGCCGCCGCACTCATCCTGACCAACGCCGAGCGACCAAACCGTTGAGAACACCTCAGTGAAGGTCTTGTGGTAGACGACGCTTGGCAGGTGCGGCGAGTCGTTGCTCCGGCGTCGGGCCGCCTCGACCGGATCCGGTTCTTCTCCGCGGATGGTTCGTGGACAGGCAGTGACGCCTCGGCGCATGGTCGGTCACCGTGACTGTCGGGACCCTTCAACAGCGCGGCGCCCGGTGGAACTCTGCCCGTGCCACTCCGCTGCGAGGTCGGCTACCACGCGACGTGGTATAGAGCCCGGGATGAGGCGCTCATGATCACGCATGCGAATCGGGGTGGGCTCCGACCCGCTCGACGAGCCCTCGTGGCGGGGGTCGTCCTGGCCGTGCTCACGCTCGGGGTGCCCGCGGTGGCGTCCGGGGCGACCGCGACCTCCGCCGCCACTCCTCCGGAGCAGGCGGCGTCCGCGATCACGGACATCGTCGAGAATGCGATGGCGACTGAGCACCTCCGCTCGGTCATCCTCAAGGTCACCCAGGGCGACCAGGTCGTGCTCCGTCAGGCGTTCGGCACGTCGATGGAGGGCGTGCCGGCGACCACCGACATGCACTTTCCCAACGGCAACGTCGCCTTCGCCTACCTGGGCACCCTGCTCATGCAGTTCGTCGACGCGCACGAGGTCGGGCTCGACCACACCATCGACCGCTGGATGCCCGACCTGCCCGAGGCCGACAAGGTCACGCTGAGGATGCTGGCGAACCACACCTCGGGCTATCCCGACTACGAGACCGACCCGGCGTTCATCGCCGCCTATTACGCCGATCCGTTCCACATCTGGACGTTTCAGGAGCGGCTGGCCATCGCGTTCTCTCGCCCGGTGCTGTTCACGCCCGGCACGAACTGGGCCTACGCGCACACCAACTTCATGATCCTCGGAGAGATCCTCGCCCGGATCGGCGGTGAGCCCCTGGCCACGCTGCTGAGCGAGAAGGTGCTCGGCCCGATGGGGCTGACCGGCACCGCGGAGAGCCAGACCTCGGACGTGCCCGGCCCGGCCCTGCACGCCTTCAGCTCCGAGCGTCGCGAGGCACTCGGCATCCCGGCGGAGACCGCCTTCTCCGAGGAGTCGACGTTCTGGAACAAGCAATGGGGCACCCCGATCGGAGCGAACCAGACGACGACCATCGACGACATGGCCACGACCGCAGTACAGGTCGGCACCGGCTCACTGTTGTCGGAATCCAGCTATGAGGCGATGACCGGGCCCAACCTGGTGGGCTTCGGAAGCGCAGATCCCAGCTGTGTCCCTGCCTGCCGGGTGCTGACCGACGCACTCAACTTCGGTCTCGGCGTCGTGCGCAACGGTTCCTGGCTCGTGCAGACCCCTAGTCTGGCCGGCTACAGCGCGACGATGGCCTACCTACCCTCCCAGGAGATCGCCATCGCGGTGGTCGTCACCTTCCTGCCCGCCGCGTACGACGCACAGGGGAACAACGCAAGCTCCGCTCTTCCGATCTACCAGTCGATCGGAGCTTTGATGGCACCGAACGACGCGCCTCCGACGCCGAACGGCTGATCCGCCCCATTGCGCTGGCAGAATCCGCAGGAAGGAGAAACCGTCATGCCAACCACCGCCTCTGCCTCGGTATTGGACGAGGACGAGGCCCTGGAACTGTTGGCCTATCTGATCACCGCCGCCCGCACCCAGGTCGACGAGGCGGCCGAGTACGGGCCGCTGCGGCTGCTGACCGCGGCTCGCCGGCTCGCAGAGCGGATCGCGCCACGGTCCTCAGACGCCACGGCCGCATTCGTTGCCGGACCGCTGCAGCGCATGCCGGAGCTTGCCGTCCCCCGCGACGAGCGGGAGGAGTACGTCGCGTGCCTGGACGAGCTGTGCGGGGCGCTCGCCGCTCACCTGACTGCCCGGTGGGCGCCGGACCGGGCGGGCTCGTCGTGACCAGCGGCCCGGACAGCCAGCGGGGCGCGGCTGTGCTGGAGGCGATCCGCAGCCGGCGGGTGGTGCGCGCCATGACCGCTGAGCCGGTCGGACGCGAGGCGCTGGAGACTCTCCTCGACGCCGCCCGCTGGGCGCCGACCGCCGGCAACCGGCACCTGCAGCGGTTCGTGGCCACCGACGACCTCGCCACGCTGCGGGTGCTGCGCGCGGTGTCGCCCGGCATGCTGCAGCGTCCCACGGCGGCGATCACGATCTGCACCGACCGTGCGCTCGCCGCCGGCTACGGCTTCCCGCCGGGGGCGCCGGGCCCGGTCGTCGACGTCGGGACGGCGATGGCGACCCTGCTACTAGCCGCACATGCCATCGGCGTTGGAGCCGGGCCGGTGACCTCCTTCAGCCGCGCCGCGGTCGCCATCGTCCTGCAGTTGCCCGAGGGCTGGAGGCCGGAGCTGATCGTCTGCCTCGGTCACCCGGCGCCGGGCACGAGGCGACCGATGCGCGGTCGGGCCGGCCTGACCTGGCGAGACCTCACCACCTGGGTTCCATCCGAGTGCCCGACTGCGGACTCACCCGAGCCCTCCGTACAGGACCGAGGACCCGGGACGCCGCTGACGCAGACCAGTGGAACGAGCCGTGCAGGAGTGCCCGGATCCGCTCGGTGATCGGGCTGTTCAAGGCGGAGCGCATCCGCCGTGGCCCCTTCCATGACGGACCGCTGACGACGATCTCCGACGTGGAGTTCGCCACCGCGACCTGGTGAATGGTGAAACACCACCCGACTGCACTCCACGCTTGGCCACGTCCCACCGGCCGAGTTCCAAGCAGCCCACTGCGCTGCGGTCACCGCCTCGCAACCGGAGCCGCGGCCCGTATGAGGCCGGCAGGGAACCCGTGACGGTTCAGTCGGCGATGAATGCCCTACCCGCCCCGAGGCCAGCTCGGGAGGCAGGACTCACCCACTGGTGCAGTTGGGTCCCCGGCTCTCACCCACGCGGGTGGTTGCGACTTGGCGGCATCCGGCGCGGTTCACGAGTGGGAGAGGTGACGGCCGTCCGGATGCAGACACCGTAAGGGCGTTCTTAGTACTGCAACGGCAGTTGTGCGTGTCGCTGTCGGGACCGGCTGAGGGCTGGTAGCAGCGTGGGCCGATGCGCTGCGATGGCCTGGTGGCCGAGGTGCAGGACTGGGCGGCGGGCCTGGAGGAGGTCCATCGGCGGATCGCCGGTGGATTCGCCCGGGCCGAGCCGCGGGCCCGGGTGCTGGCCTATCTGCGCGGCCTGCTCGGGCAGCTGGAGCGCAAGAACGGCTGGACGCTCGCCGACGCCGCCGGCGAGGTCTCCCCGGATGGCATGCAGCGGCTGCTGCGCACCGCGGACTGGAACGCCGAGGCCGTGCGCGACCAGCTGCGCGGCTATGTGGTCGAGCGGCTCGGGCCCGGTGGGGTGCTGATCGTCGATGAGACCGGGTTCATCAAGAAGGGCACCCGCTCGGCCGGGGTGGCCCGGCAGTAACACCGGCACCACCGACAAGATCGACAACTGCCAGATCGGGGTCTTCCTGGGCTATGCCACTCCCGCCGGACGGGCGCTGATCGACCGGGAGCTCTACCTGCCGAAGGCCTGGACCGACGACCGCGACCGGGCCCGCGCCGCCGGTATCGGTGACGACGTCGGCTTCGCCACCAAGCCCGAGCTGGCCCGCCGCATGCTGCAGCGCGCCCTGGACGCCGGGGTGCCGGTCGCTTGGCTGACCGCCGATGAGGTCTACGGGCAGGACAAGCGGCTGCGGGTCTGGTGCGAGCAACACGGATTGCCCTATGTCCTGGCCACCCGCAGCAACGACACGGTGGCCACCGTGGACTGGCGGCAGCGGCGGGTTCGCGCCTTGATCGCCGAGCTGCCCGAGTCGGCCTGGCAGCGGTGCTCGGCCGGCGCCGGCGCGCACGGCCTGCGGCTTGATGACTGGCCCCGGGTGGAGCTGCTGGCCGGGTTCGATCCCAGCTGGGCGCGCTGGGTGCTGGCCCGCCGAACCATTCCCGCCGATCCGGGCGAGGAGCCGGAGTTAGCCTTCTACGTCTGCGCCGGACCCACCGACACCAGTCTTGAGCAGCTCATCGCCGTGGCCGGTGGCCGATGGCGCATCGAGGAGTGCTTTCAGGCGGCGAAGAATGAGGCCGGACTGGCCTCCTACCAGGTGCGTGACTCCACCGCCTGGTATCGGCACATCACCTTGGCGATGCTCGCGCACGCCTATCTGTCCGCCACTCGCGCCACCGCGGAAAAAGGGGGTCCGCAGCCGGAACCGAGCAGCTCATCGCGCTGACCGTGCCCGAACTGCGACGCCTGCTCAACACGCTCATCCGTAGACCGCAACCCGATCTGGACCATGCCGCGGACTGGTCGGGGTGGCGCCGACGACGCCAGGCCCAGGCCCGCGCCGCTCACTACCGGGCCCGCGGACAAGCACCTCCATAACTGCCGTTGCAGTACTAATGATCATTAACGATCGTTAAGAGTGGTTGTTACAGGAACGGTCCGTACTCAAGGCCGGTGCTGGCGAGGAAGCCGCGGAGGAGCCCGGGACGGTACTGCATCCGTCTCAGCCGCGTCTTCACCAGGACGGTCAGCTCGGCGATGGTGTGCTTAGTGAGGTTGGCCAGCGACCGCTTCAGGTGCGACCAGACCAACTCGACCGGGTTCAGCTCGTGGGCGTACGGCGGCAGCCGGTAGACGGTCAGCCACGGCCGCGCGGCGATCAGCTTGGCCATCGTCTTGCTCGTGTGGGTGCTCAGGTTGTCCCAGACCAGCACGATCGGGCCGCCGAGCTGCTGATGAGCGGCGTCGAGCAGGCGGGCGTAGTCGGCCTCGGTGAACCCCGTGCGCCCGCCGCCGCGCCGGCCGCGGTGGGTGCGGTAGATCAGCCGGGGCCGCTGCCCGGGCTTGACCGCGACCAGGGCGGCCACCGACACCCGGGGGCTGATCGCCGCGGTCACCCGCACCACCGGAGTCCGACCGCGGCGGCCCCAGGTGCGGCCCGTGGGCGGCCTCAGCCCCTGACCGGACTCGTCTTCGAAGACCACCCAGGCGCCCAGGTCCGCCGCGGTCCTTTTATCTGCGGCCAGGTCTCCTCCCGCCAGGCGGCGATCTGCTCCTCATCCCGCTCGGCGGCGCGCCGGGCGGGGACCTGCACGCTCCAGCCGAGGCGGTGCAGCAGCAGGTCCAGCCCGGGCAGGGTGTAGTGCACACCGAACCTGGTGTGCACGACCTCGGCGATGCGCGCCAGCGTCCAGCACTGATCCGTCCAGCCCCAGGCGGTCGGGCCGGCGTCGAGCAGCGCCTGCAGCTCCTCCAGCTGGGCCCGGGTGAGCCGGCAGCGGGCCCCGCCCGGGCCCCTCGAGGCCAGCGCCGGACGGCCGCCGGCAGCCAGTGCCCGCCGCCACCGGTTGGCCGACATCCGGCTCACCCGAACCGGTCCGCCACCTCCCGGTCGGTGGCGCCCTCCTCGATCCACTCCGCTGCGGCCAGCCGCACCTGCTCCCGCCGGGCGCAGTCCTCGGCGGTGAGCCCGCCACCCTGGGGATACCTCATGGGTCTGGCATAGCGCGCGCCGCGCGGGTTGTCAGCAGGCTACGGAACTCCCGCCATTAATGATCGTTAGTCCTCCACGCCAACCCCATGACTACAGCATCGGCGGCGTGTCTCGCAGATCATCCCGAGCTTGGGAACGCAGTTGATCCATGTGCGTCGGGGAGAGGTGCTTATGCCCCAGCATCTCGGGCCACTGCAGCGGCTTCCGGACTTCCGACAAGATCAACGGTAGCGAGTGCCGAGCGCGCCTCCGGCGTGAAGAGAATCTCCCCGTTCGGCGAGCGATCGCGGCAGGCCAGTAGGGCGGCTACGCAATCCTAGTACGCACGCCGACGTTGCTCCTAGTCGGACATTCCCCGTTCATGGCGAAGTCTCAGCTCCGCCTGCTGCTGAGCAAGCTCGAATTGTGCGCCGACTGATCGCCGAGCGATAAGCCAGGTTGTAGTAGCCCCGACAGTGCCCACCACGGCCGTGGCGACGGGTGCGATCCACTCCAACGGCATTTCGCCAGTGTCTCAGGCTTCCGCAGAATCTTCCTAGTTCAGCAGGATCTCAGTGGTGGCAGGAACCAATGCCCTCGCGCGCACCGGCCCGACCTTGCCGATCGGTCCCACGATGATCTGCGCGACCAGCGCCTCTAGGATTTCCCGACGCTCTTCCAGCGTTCCCGTCCGCCAAGCCTCGATGGCCTCGGGGCCGATGTCACTCATCGTCGCGGGCTGCTCGAACTCGCGCATCGCTGCATCGATCTCAGCGATGCGGTCTCGGAGCCCGCGGAGAGAGGCGACGTAGTCCCTGGGGTCCAGGTCGCTGTCGGGGTCGCCGTACTCGACGCGCAGTGCCTCGACTCGCGCCTCTAGCTTCTCCCGCTGAGTGGTGAGCCTGGCGAACTCCCGGCCATCCTCAGTGTCATCCACCTCGGGATCGACCGGACGGACGTCCTGGAGTCGGCGCTCCACCACCGCGGAGACGAACTCCTCCAGGAGTCGGAGGTTGCGCTTCACGCTCCCGCAGCCACCGGCCTCCTTCTGGCAGGCGACGAAACTGTCGGGGCGCACCTCTCCGCGTTCGTCCCGGCGCGCAGAAACCTTCATGCGGTTCCCACACATCGCGCACCAGACGAAGCCGGATAGGAGATGCTGGCGGCCGGCGTATCGGGCCTCGACCAGGCGACTGCGATCGGAGATGGCGGCGCGCACTGCATCCCAGGTAGCCCGGTCCACGATCTCCTCGAAGTCTCCGGGGGTGAGGACGGGTTCACCCTTGGCACCGCCCTTGTCCCAGCGCGGGTCATGCTCCACGAGGCCGGCGATGCGGGGACGTATAAGTGCTTTGCGGGCCAGCACCCGGTTCCACTGTTTGCCTGTGGTGGTGACGATGCCGCGTTCGTTCCAGGTGCGCATGACGTCACCCAGGGAGCCTCCGTCAAGCATGATCCGACAGCCGAGACGGATGGCGTCAGCCTCGTCCGGCCTCACTACTACCCCTCGAGGTTCGAAGCCGAAGGGGCGCATCCCGGTGGCGTGCGGCTTGCCGGCTTCCCGGCGCTGGACGAAGGCGCGGGATACACGCTCACCGATGCGCTCGGACTCCGCAGCGTCCCCGGCGGCCATCCACCGAGCCATCATCCGACCGTCGGCGGTGGTGAGATCCACCTGTCCGGCAGTGCAGGAGGCCAGGCGCACGCCGGTGTCCTCGACGAGCTGGATGACGTCCTCGAACTCTCGGGGCCGGCGGGTCAGTCGGCTCGTGGATTAGTAGACGATGCCGTCGACCTCGCCCGCCCGGACCGCAGTCATCAGGGCGTCGTAGGCCGGTCGCCGCTTCCTGCTCCGCGTAGACGCTGAGATGTCGTTGTCGACGTAGACAGGGTGGGTCGGGTGCAGGGTCCAGCCGAGCCGATCGGCCTGCGCCCTGCCGTCGGGGACCTGGCGTTCGACACCCGCGGCCCGACCTTCGCGGTCGTCGGAGATCCGCGCGTAGATCGCGGCTCGCTGGGGCTTGTCGGCCATGTGTCTCCCACTCACAGCAGGTCTGGGCGTCGCCACTCCTGCCCGAGGACATGCTCCGCCAGGAAGGCGATAACTGTCTCATAGAATACAGCGGCGTTGCCGGGCGTGAGCACCCAGTGGTTCTCGTCGGGGAAGTAGAGGAACCGGGAGGGCACGCCACGCTTCTGCAGGTCGTACCAGAGCCGCAGGCCCTCGCCGACGGGCACCCGGTAGTCGCGGTCGCCGTGGATGACCAGCACCGGCGTGCGGATCGCGTCGGCGAAGCGGTGCGGCGAGTTCTGCTCGTAGCGCTCGGGCTCCGCGAGCGGGTCGCCCCACTCCTTCTCCCAGTAGTAGGCCGCGTCCGTGGTGCCGACGAAGGAGTCGAGGTCCCAGAGGCTGGCGTGGGTCACGATGGCGCGGAAGCGGTCGGTCTGGGTGGCCACCCAGTTGGCCATGTAGCCGCCGAAGGACCCGCCCATCGCGGCGGTGCGGTCGGCGTCGAGGTCGGGCCGCTCCAGGGCGGCGTCCACGGCGGCCATGAGGTCGGTGTAGGGAGCACCGCCCCACTCGCCCCAGCCGCGCCGGACGAACTCCTGCCCGAACCCCTGCGACAGCGCCGGGTTGGGCAGCAGCACGGCGTAGCCGCGGGCGGCGAGCACCCACGGGCACCAGCGCCACGACCACGCGTTCCAGCTCATCAGCGGCCCGCCGTGGATCCACAGCACCAGCGGCGCCGGGTCCTCCGCGCCGGCGCCCTCGGGCAGCACCAGCCACGACTGCACCCGCGTGCCGTCGGCGGCGGTGGCCTGCACCTCGGTGAGCGTGCCGGGCAGCCGCGCGATCGTGCCCGGGTTCGGCAGCGGGTCGGGGTGCTGGCCGGTCGCCCGCGGGTCCAGGCGCACCGGGGCCGGCGGCTCGTCGTAGGCCGAGCGCAGGGCGAACAGGGCGCTGCCGTCGCGGGCCACCTGCAGGTCGCCGTAGGCGCCGTCGGAGGTCAGCCGCACCGGCTGCCCATCGGCCAGCGCCACGCGGAACAGCGCGTGTCGGCCGTCGTCGTCGGCCAGGAAGTAGACGGCGTCACCCTCGGCGCTGAACTGCGGCGCGCTGGGCCAGCGGTCGAAGCCGGCGGTGAGGTCGCGGGCCTCGCCGGTGGCGACGTCCACCAGCAGCAGCGTGTAGTCCGGGGGCTCGGCGTAGGTCGTCGTCCTCTCGCGGACGCAGACCACCGTGGCGCCGTCGGGGGAGAAGCGGCCGGAGTGCACGTCGGCCAGCGGGTCGTCGACCAGCACCCGGCCCGCACCGGTCGCCGTCTCGACCAGCACCAGCCGGTCCCGCCGCCCGGCCGGCCCGTCGGCCACCGGCTCGACGCGCAGGGCCAGCCGGCCGTCGGGGGAGAGGGTCACCGACTCGCCGGCGCCGGTGGGCGGACCGGCGTCCGGCGTCAGGTCGCGCAGCTGCACGGGCTGCGCCGGCTCGCCCGCCGGACCCTCCGCGGGCAGCACTCCGGCCCAGAACAGGTGCGGGACGGCCGGGCCGAGGTCGGCGTCCCAGTACCGCACCGGATAGGCCTCGTGCAGGATCGCCGACACCCCGGCGTCGGTGCGGGCCTTGCGGCGCTGCTCGTCCTCGGCGGCGTCGGCCGCGCCGGGCATGGTCGAGGCCACCACGACCACCTCGCCGCTGTCGGCGGCCACCGCGAAGCCGCCGACCCCGCCGGTCCGGCTGACCACCGAGCGGGCCTCCCCGCCGCCGGGCGGCAGCGCCCACAGCGCGGGCCTGGGCTCCGCGCCGTCGGTCGCCGCCGGGTCGGGCCGGGCGGAGAGGAACAGCAGCGTGCCGTCGGGCGCGAAGGCCGGGGCCGACTCGCCCCGGGCGCTGCGGGTCAGCCGCCGGGCCGGGCGCTGCCCCTCGGGGTCGACCTCCCACAGCGCCGAGATCCACTTCTTCCCCTCGGGGTCGAGGGTCTGCACCGAGACCGCCAGGCGCCGGCCGTCGGGCGAGAGCGCCAGCCCGGCCACCCGCGGGACGGCAGCGAAGTCGGCCAGCCGCGCGAAGGGGTGCCCGGCAGCGGCGCCGGTGGTGCCGTCGGCGGTGCTCTCGGCGGTGCTGTCGGCGGTGCTGTCGGCGTCGGGCTGGCTCACCGGGGCTCCTCGCGGGGGAACGGCACTCGGGGTGGCGACCACGAGTGGCGACCACGATACGAAGCGGCGCCCGGCGTCCCGCGCGAGCGGGATGCCGGGCGCCGCCGGGACCGGACCACGGCCGGTCCGCCACCCCCGGGCCGCCACCCCCGGGCTGTTCCGCCCGGGCTGTTCCGCCCGGGCCGCGACTCCCGGGCCGCTACCCCTGGGCCGCTACGCCTGGGCCGCGGCCTCCGCGGGCGTGAGGTCTGCGTCGACGACGGTGACGAACACGTGCTCGGCCACGCCCGCCGGCAGCGGCTGGCCGTCGAGGCTGATCGTGCCGTTGCTGGAGGTGGCCACCACCGTCGCGCCGGGCCGCAGCCCGCGGTCGGCCAGGGATCGCAGCAGGCCGGCGTCCTCCTGGAGCTGCTCGCTGATCCGCCGGATGGTGACCCGGCGGCCCTCGGCGGTCGCCGAGGTGGACAGCAGCGTCAGCGAGTCGAGCACCGCGGAGGTCTCGCCCCCGAGCGCGCTCAGGCCGGGGATCGGGTTGCCGAACGGGGAGACGCTGGGGTGGCCGAGCAGGGTCAGCAGCTTGCGCTCGACCGCCTCGCTCATCACGTGCTCCCAGCGGCAGGCCTCCTCGTGCACGTCGGCGTAGTCCAGGCCGATGACGTCGACGAGCAGGCACTCGGCCAGCCGGTGCTTGCGCATGACCGCGGTGGCCAGCTGGCGCCCCTGCTCCGACAGCTGCAGGTGGCGGTCGCCCTCGACGGTCAGCAGGCCGTCGCGCTCCATGCGGGCCACGGTCTGGCTGACCGTCGGGCCGCTCTGGTGCAGCCGCTCGGCGATCCGTGCCCGCAGGGGCACGATCCCCTCCTCCTCCAGCTCGAAGATCGTGCGGAGGTACATCTCGGTGGTGTCGATGAGGTCGTTCACTGGCACTCCTCCGTGTCGGGCCCGATCCTACGGCCCGCCGGTCGCCCGCCCGGTCGCGCGCCGACGCCCGCGGACGCCCGTGGACGGCGCAGCGGCGGGGCACCGGCGGTAGCGTCCCGGCGGAGGGGCCCGGCCGTGCTCGGCGGGCCTCCCGCTCCCAGTCCCGCGGCTCCGGCCGGCGGGGACGACCGGGACGGCGACGGCGACAGGAGGAGCTCGTGAGCGACGCGGTGACCGTCGTCTGGGACGACGCGCTCCTCGGCTACACGATGGGCGGCGACCACCCGCTGCACCCCGTGCGGCTGGACCTGACCATGCGACTGGCCGAGAGCCTCGGCGTGCTGGCGCCGAACCGGGTGGAGGTGGTGAAGCCGACACCCGCCGGACCGGACCTGCTGACCCTCTGCCACGACCCCGACTACCTCGAGGCGGTGCGGCGGGCGCCCACCGACCCCGACGTCGGCCACGGCCTGCACACGGCGGACAACCCCGTCTTCGAGGGCATGTACGACGCGGCGGCGCTCATCGCCGGCGGCAGCGTGCAGGCCGCCGAGCTCGTGCACAGCGGCCGGGCGCAGCACGCGGTCAACATCTCCGGCGGCCTGCACCACGCCATGCGCGACCGCGCGTCGGGCTTCTGCGTCTTCAACGACGCCGCCATCGCCATCTGCTGGCTGCTGGCGCAGGGGTACGAGCGGATCGCCTACGTCGACCTCGACGTGCACCACGGCGACGGCGTGCAGACCGCTTTCTACGACGACCCCCGCGTGCTGACCGTCAGCATCCACCAGACGCCGCTGACCCTGTTCCCGGGCACCGGCTTCCCCGAGGAGACCGGCGACCCCGACACGGCGCTCGGCAGCGCGGTGAACCTCGCGCTGCCCAACGGCACCGACGACTCCGGCTGGCTGCGCGCCTTCCACGCCGTCGTCCCGAGCGTCCTGCGCGCCTTCTCCCCGCAGATCCTGGTCACCCAGTGCGGCTGCGACGCCCACCACGAGGACCCCCTCGCCGATCTCGGGCTCACCATCGACGGGCAGCGGGCCAGCTACCGGGCCGTGCACGACCTCGCGCACGAGATCTGCGACGGCCGCTGGATCGCCCTCGGCGGCGGCGGCTACGGGCTGGTGCGCTGCGTGCCGCGCGCCTGGACGCACCTGCTGGCCGAGGCGTCCGGCGAGCGGCTGGACCCGGTGACGGCGATCCCGCAGTCGTGGCGCGACGACGTCGTCGCACGCGGGCTGCGCGCCCGGCCGCCGACGCACATGACCGAGGGCGGCTACACCGGCTTCTCGGCGTGGGACCCGTTCACCGAGACGCGGGTCGACCGCGCCGTCATGCGCACCCGCCGCGCGTCGTTCCCCTACTTCGGCCTCGACCCGGACGACCCCCGTGACTGAACGAGGACCCCACGGCCCCCCACCACTCGCAGGCTCGCGGCGGGACCCTGCAGGGGGGCCGCCCGCGCCCCTGGCGGTCCCGCCGCCGGTGGTCGAGGAGCAGGACCTGCCGCCGCGGCCACCGGCCCACTGGGAGGCCGACATCATCGCCGCCGACGGCGGCACGGTGCACCTGCGCCCGATCTGCCCGGAGGACGCCGACGGCCTGGTCGGGCTCATGGAGCGCAGCTCCGACCAGACCCGCTACTACCGGTTCTTCGGGCCGATGAAGCGGCTCTCGGAGAAGGACCTGCACCGCTTCACCCATGTCGACCACGCCGACCGGGTGGCCTTCGTGCTGCTGCTGGGCGACCAGCTGATCGGCGTGGGCCGCTACGACCGCTACCCCGACACCACCGACGCCGAGATCGCCTTCCTCGTCGAGGACGCCCACCAGGGCCGCGGCCTGGGCTCGGTGCTGCTCGAGCACCTGGCCGCGGCCGCCCGCGAGCGCGGCCTCACCCGGTTCGTCGCCGAGGTCCTGACCCAGAACGCCCGGATGGTCCGGGTGTTCCTCGACGCCGGGTACCAGGCCAGCCGCTCCTACGAGGAGGGCGTGGTCCACCTGACCTTCCCCATCGCGCCCACCGAGACCTCCCTCGCCGTGGCCTACGAGCGCGAGCAGCGCAGCGAGTCCCGCTCGATCGCCCGGCTGCTCACCCCCTCCTCGGTCGCGGTGGTCGGCGCGAGCAACGACGAGTCGAAGATCGGCAGCGTCGTCCTCCGCAACCTGCTCGGCTACGGCTTCGACGGGCCGGTCTACCCGGTCAACCCCGGCGTCCGGCACGTCCGCGGGGTGCCCGCCTACGCCTCCATCGAGGCCATCCCCGACGACGTCGACCTCGCGGTGCTCGCCGTGCCCGCCGACGAGGTCGCCGGGGTCGTGGAGTCCTGCCGGCGCAAGCGGGTGCGGGGGCTGGTCGTCATCTCCGGCGGGTTCGGCGAGACCGGCCCGGCCGGCCGCGAGGCCGAGCGGCGGCTGGTGGCCTCCGCCCGGGCCTCGGGGATGCGGGTGGTGGGGCCCAACTGCCTCGGCATCGTCAACACCGACCCGGCCATCCGGCTCGACGCCAGCCTCGCGCCGATGGTGCCCGGGCGCGGCCGGGTCGGGTTCTTCGCGCAGTCCGGCGCCCTGGGCGTGGCGCTGCTCGAACGGGCGCACACCCGCAACATCGGCCTGTCGAGCTTCGTCTCGGCGGGCAACCGCGCCGACGTCAGCGGCAACGACCTGCTGCAGTTCTGGGCCACCGACCCGGGCACCGAGGTGGTGCTGCTGCACCTGGAGAGCTTCGGCAACCCGCGCAAGTTCGCCCGGCTGGCCCGCACGGTGGCCCGCACCAAGCCGGTGGTGGCGGTCAAGAGCGGCCGGCACGGCGGGCTGACCCCCGGCCTGGCCGGCACGTCGGTGGCCGTGCCGGAGCAGTCGGTGGCCGCGCTGTTCACCTCGGCCGGCGTCATCCGCGTCGACACCGTGGCGCAGCTGTTCGAGGTCGGCATGCTGCTGGCCCACCAGCCGCTGCCGACCGGCGACCGGGTCGCCGTCGTCGGCAACTCCACGGCTCTCGGCGTGCTCGTCGCCGACGCCGTCCTCGACGAGGGGCTGACCCTCGCCCACGAGGCGCCGGTCGACATCGGCAGCACCGGCAGCCCCGAGGCCTTCCGCGCCGCGCTCCAGGCGGCCGTGGCCGACGACGCGGTCGACGCCGTCGTCGCGGTCTTCCTGCCGCCGCTGGTGCGCACCCCCGAGGAGTACGGCCGGGCGCTGCGCGACGTGTCGGTGGGCTCGGAGAAGCCGGTCGTGGCGACCTTCCTCTCCGCCGACGGCTTCCTGCCGGAGCTGACGGTGCCCGACGCGGCCGGCATGCCCGACCGCGGCTCCGTGCCGTCCTACACCACCCCGGAACGGGCGGTCATCGCGCTGGCCCGGGTGGCCGAGTACGCCCGCTGGCGGCGCCGGCCGGTGGGCACCGTGCCGGAGCTGCCCGACGTCGACGGGGAGCGCGCGCGGTCGGTGGTCCGCGGCGCCCTGGCCGAGACGCCGGCCGGGCGGCAGCTCACCGACGGCGAGGTGCTGGCGCTGCTCGGCGCCTACGGCGTCCCCCTGCTGGGCACCCGCCTGGCCACCACCGCCGAGGAGGCCGTCGCCGCCGCCGACGCGATCGGCTACCCGGTGGTGCTCAAGTCGACGGCGCCGTGGCTGCGGCACCGCACCGACCTCGGCGGCGTGCGGCTCGACCTCGGCGACGCCGCCGCCGTCCGCGCCGCCTTCGCCGCCATCCCGGCCGGCGACCCGGTGATCGTGCAGGAGATGGCGGCACCGGGCGTGCCCACCGTCGTCGAGGTCGTCGACGACCCGTCCTTCGGCGCGCTGGTCAGCTTCGGCGTCGGCGGGGTGGCCACCGAGCTGCTGGGCGACCGCGCCTACCGCACCCTGCCGCTCACCGACCTCGACGCCGCCGAGCTGGTGCGCGCGCCGCGCGCCTGGCCGCTGCTCGACGGCTGGCGGGGGTCCGAGCCGGTCGACGTCGCCGCGCTGGAGGACCTGCTGCTGCGGGTGGCCCGCCTGGCCGACGACCTGCCCGAGGTGCTGGGCCTGACGCTGTCACCGGTGATCGTCGGCCCGGCCACACCGTGGCACGGCGGCCGCTCCCTGGTCGTGGCCGGGGGCACCGTGCGCATCGGCCCGCCCACCGCCCGCGTCGAGCCCGGCCCCCGGCGGATGCGCGACCTCTACTGAGCCCCGCGGCCCGGCTCAGCGCCGCCAGAACAGGTGGTGGGTGACGCCGCTCGGGCTCGGGACGACCTCGCAGTGGAAGCGGTCGAGCAGCTCGTCGGGCGACGTCCACAGCTGCGTGCCGGCGCCCAGCTCGAGCGGTGCGACGGCGACGTGCAGCGTGTCGACGAGGTCGGCGTCGAGGAACTCCCGGATCACGGAGGCGCCGCCCCCGAGCCGGACGTCGGCACCGCCGGCCGCCGCGCGGGCCTGCTCCAGCACCGTCGCGGGGTCGGCGTCGACGAAGTGGAACGTCGTGTCCGAGAGCGTGAACGAGGGGCGCACGTGGTGGGTCATCACGAAGACCGGCGTGTGGAACGGCGGCTCGTCGCCCCACCAGCCCTGCCACTCGTGGTCCTGCCAGGGGCCACGGTGGGGTGAGAACTTGTTCCGGCCCATGATCTCGGCGCCGATGCCGTGCGCGAAGTCACGGGTGAAGTAGTCGTCCAGGCCGCGGCTGCCGCCCGGACGGGTGCGGTTCGGGAAGCTGGCCGTGGCGAGGGCCCAGGCCATGAGCGTGCCGGGATCGGCGTGCCCGAACGGCCGCTCCAGGCTCTGGCCCTCGCCCGCGCCGTACCCGTCGCTCGAGACGGTGAAGTTCTGCACCCGCAACAGCTGGCCCACGGTTCCTCCTCGGTGTCGACGACGGGCTGACCGCCGCCGGCAGCCGAACTCATCGGCGCGACCGGGTCAGGGCCTCCGGCCGGTGAAGGCCAGCAGCCGGGTCTGCTCGTCGGCGTCGTCGGGGACGGGGACGCGGGGGCCGTAGTACCCGCTGCTGCGCAGGGCGGCGTCCCACGGCTCGATGCCGGCGAGGAAGGCCGACGCCTCCTCGCGGTCCAGCGTCTCGTCCTGGCCGGTGGCGCGGGCGAGGTCGCAGGTGTGCACCAGCAGGTCCATCAGGCCGGTCATCGCCACGAGGGCCTCGAGCGTCATGTCCCCGGCGCGGGTGCTGGTGGGGCGGCCGGCGACGTCGGGGTCGGCGAGCAGCGCGCGGATCGCCTCGTCGACGGCGTGCCACGCACCGGCCGGGTCGGTGTCGGCCGAGGGGGCCGTGGGCACCGGGAGGCCCACGGCCGGGAAGTAGAGCGACGGCATCCACTCCGCCGGGTGCCGGACGACGTCGCGCGCCGCCCAGCCCTCGCACGGCGCCGGGTCGTCCCAGCGGCCGTCCGGGACGCCGTCGACGCGCCGTCCGAACCCGTCGGCGAGGTGTCGCCACCGCTGCGCCGTCGTCGCCACCGCATCCTCCTCAACCGATCGGTTGATAACGAGCATGATCCGGTGGAGGAGCCCTGTCAACGCCGAGAGCCGGCTCCCCACAGGGGAGCCGGCTCTCGGGGGGAGCTGCTAGGCCAGGTAGTCGCGCAGGGCGTCGGCGCGCTGCGGGTCGCGCAGCTTGGCCATCGTCTCGCGCTCGATCTGGCGGACCCGCTCGCGGGAGAGACCGAACTGCTTGCCGATCTGCTCCAGCGTCCGGGGCTGGCCGCCGTCGAGGCCGAAGCGCAGCACGACCACGTCGCGCTCGCGGTCCTCCAGCGTGGAGAGGACGTTGCGGACGTCGCCCTTCATCATCTGGAAGGCGACGGCGTCCTCGGCCACCGCGGCGTCGGCGTCCTCGATGAAGTCACCGAGGCGGGACTCCTCGTCGGCACCGACGGTCTGGTCGAGGGAGACCAGGTCGCGGGAGTACTCGAGCAGCTCGGTCACCCGCTCCGGCGTCATGTCCAGCTCGAGGCCGAGCTCCTCGGCGGTGGGCTCGCGCTCGAGCTCCTGGTGCACCCGCCGGCGCGTCCGCACGACCTTGTTGACCTGCTCGGCCAGGTGCACGGGCAGCCGGATGGTGCGGCCGGAGTCGGCCATCGCGCGGGTGATCGCCTGGCGGATCCACCACGTCGCGTAGGTCGAGAACTTGAAGCCCTTGGTGTAGTCGAACTTCTCGACGGCGCGGATGAGGCCGACGTTGCCCTCCTGGATCAGGTCCAGGAACGTCATGCCGTGCCCGGTGTAGCGCTTGGCCACCGAGACGACCAGGCGCAGGTTGGCCTCGAGCAGGTGCCGCTTGGCGGCCTTGCCGTCGGCGGCCAGGGCCTTGTAGTCGCGCGCCACGGCCGGGGTGAGCTGCCGCTCGGCGAGCAGCCGCTCGGCGTAGAGGCCGGCCTCGATCCGCTTGGCCAGCTCGACCTCCTGCTCGGCGGTCAGCAGCGCGGTCTTGCCGATGGTGTTGAGGTACACGCGCACCAGGTCGGTCGACACCAGACCACTGGTGTCCGGCTCGCGGCGCGGCGAGCGGACCTCGAGGGCGTCACTGGGGGAAGACTGGAGGAGCGTCACGATCTGTCTTCGTCCTTGCCTGTGGTTCGGATGCACCCGCCGGTCGGCGACGGGGTCCATCCGCGTCGGGGATGGGGCCCCGGTGTCCGGCGGGGCCCCGCGCTGTGGTCCGTTGTGGTCCGTTCTGTTACGCCCTGTCCAACGGTCCGGACGTGGGTGCTGTTCCGCGTACCACCGATTGCCAGGCAATGCACAGACGGTGTGTTCGGTCACCTTCGGTACCCGTTCCGTCGCGGTCATACCTCCAGGAGCAAGGTCATCGGTCCGTCGTTGACCGAGGCCACCTGCATGCGGGCCCCGAACACCCCGGTGGCCACGCTGCTGCCCCGGCGGCGCAGCTCGGCGACGACCTCCTCGACCAGGGGTTCGGCGACCTCCCCGGGCGCGGCGTCGGACCAGGAGGGACGGCGGCCCTTGCGCGTGTCGGCGTAGAGCGTGAACTGGCTCACCACCAGCACCGGCAGCCCGAGGTCGCCGGCCGAGCGGGCGCCGTCCTCGGTGGGGAACACCCGGAGCTCGTGCACCTTCCGGGCCAGCGCCCGCGCGCGGGCGGCGTCGTCGTCCCGGCCGGCGCCCACCAGCGCCAGCAGCCCGCGGCCGACCTCCCCGACGACGGCACCCTCGACGGTGACCGAGGCCGAGGCCACCCTGCTCACCACCGCCCGCACGGGGTCATCCTGCGCCGTCCCCCACGCCTCCACCCGGCACGGGCGGACGGTTCCGGACCGGGGGCCACCGGGCCGGTCCCGTGGGCCGGTCCCGTGGGCCGGGACGACGGCCCGGACGCCACCGGCCGGCGCGAGCCGCACCGCTCCGGAGCGTGCGGCCGGTCGTGCGGCTCAGCCGGGCGGGGCGGCGCCAGGAGTGAGCCCGGCTCCGGTACCCGGGCCCGGCCGCGGGACCCGGGGACCGCTGGGTCCGGGCCGGTCGGTGAACAGCGGGGGCAGGTGGCGCAGCATGAGCACCGACCAGACCAGGTGGGTCAGGACCGGTGCCTGGATGCCGCCGGTGGCCTGCCGCTGCAGCCCGAAGAGCAGGCCCATCGCGATGCTGGCCAGCACCAGCGCCGGGTTGCGCGTGGCGGTCGTGGCCAGGCCGTAGACGGCGGTCGACTTCAGCACCGGCCGGTCGACGCCGATCGCGGCGTACAGCGCGCCGCGGAAGAAGACCTCCTCGGCCACGCCGTTGGCCAGCGTCGTCGTCAGCACCAGCGGGACCGACCCCTGGTGGGCGTAGCGGAGCACCGACGTGATCGCCCGGTCGAAGACCGGGATCCGCCGGGCGACCAGCGCGGCGCCGTAGAACGCGCCGAAGGCGCCCGCGCCCGTGAGGACCGGGGTGGTCACCGGACGGCGCAGCGCGCTGTCCCTGGCGAAGGTCCACCCCAGGTGCAGCGGCCCGGAGGCCAGCCCGCCGGCCACCCAGGTGCCGGCGACGGCCAGCGTCAGGCCGTAGAACCGCGGCGAGCCCGGGGGCTGGGACAGCGAGACGCCCAGCAGGGTCGCGCCGGTCACCGCGGTGCCGGCGGTGATCCGGCGACGGCGGCGGAAGGCGGCGTCGGACTCGCGGTGGTCGCGGGGCACCCGCTCGACCAGCGCCCGCTGCAGCCGGCGGCCCGCGGTGCCGTGCAGCCCCTGCCGCGCCGCGGTCACCGGCGGGCTCCGCGGCTGAGCCACCCGGCCCGCCGTCCGCGGCCCCGTCGCCGGTGCTCGCGGGCCCGCTCGACGAGCGCCTCGAGCACCATCCGGTCGTAGTCCATCGGCTCGAAGGGCACCACCGACCGGATCGAGTCGTCGGTGACGACCACCTCGTTGGCCATCGAGTCGATGAGCGAGCGGCCGGTCGCGACGTCGACGTCGGTCACCAGCGCCAGCCAGCGGGAGGACAGCCGCGGGGTGAGGAGGGGCACCGGGACGACGAAGAGGTGCCGGTTCTGGATGAGGGCGACGCGGGTGAGCATGTCGAGGTAGGACAGGACCTCGGGGCCGCCGACCTCGTAGACCCGGCCCGCGGCCTCCGGGGCCCGCTGCACGCCCACGAGGTACCGGACGACGTCGGTGACCGCGATCGGCTGGGTGCGGGTGCGCACCCAGCGCGGGGTGACCATCGCCGGCAGGTGGGCCACCAGCTGGCGGGTCAGCTCCCAGGAGACCCCGCCGTGGCCGACGACGATGCCGGCGCGCAGCACGGTCACCGGCACACCGGTCTCGCCCAGCAGCCGCTCGACCTGACGGCGGCTGCGCAGGTGCGGGGAGAGGGTGTCGCTGTCGTGGCCCAGGCCGCCCAGGTAGACGATCCGCCCGGTCCCCGTCCCGGCCGCCGCCCGTGCGAAGGCCCGGGCCGCCGCGGCGTCCTTCCTCTCGAAGTCGCGGTCGGCGAGCGAGTGCACCAGGTAGTACGCCGCCTCGCAGCCGTCCAGGGCCGCGTGCAGCGAGCCCTCGTCGCCGACGTCGCCGGCGACCGGGGTGCCCGCCCCGCGGTAGCTCCCCGGGTGCCGGGTCATCGCCCGCACGTCGTGGCCCTCCGCGACCAGCGCGGTGGCCAGCCGGCTGCCGACGAAGCCCGACGCCCCCGTCACCAGGATCCTCACCGGCCGAGCGTGACCCGATCGTGCACGAGGCGCCACCTCGCCGCCGGCGCACCCACGGGCAGCGCCCCACCCCGGGACGGGGTCCGCCCCGGGTGGCGCTGCGGCACACTGCCGACGTGCCGACGCTGCGCATCACCCAGGACGACGCCGCCGACGACCTGCTGGGCCGCGACCCCCTCGCGCTGGTGCTCGGCATGCTGTTCGACCAGCAGTTCCCGATGGAGCGGGCCTTCGCCGGGCCGTGCCTGCTGGCCGGGCGCATGGGCCTGGACCCGGCGACCGACGCCCTGTCCGCGGCCGCCCTCGCCGACGCCGACCCCGACGCGCTGCTCGCCTGGTTCCAGGGGCCGCCGGCGGTGCACCGCTACCCGGGGTCGATGGCCGCCCGCACGCAGGCGCTGTGCCGGCTGCTGGTCGAGCGCTACGACGGCCGCGCCGACCGGTTGTGGGACGGCGTCCCCGACGGCGCCACGCTGCTGCGCCGCATCGGCGAGCTGCCCGGCTTCGGGGCGCAGAAGGCGAAGATCCTCGTCGCCCTGCTCGGCAAGCAGTACGGCGTGACCCCGCCGGGCTGGCGGGAGGCGGCCGGCTCCTACGGCGAGGAGGGGTCGCGCCGGTCGGTCGCCGACATCACCGGGCCGGAGTCGCTGGCCGAGGTGCGGGCCGCGAAGCAGGAGGCCAAGCGGGTGGCGAGGGCCGCCGGGGCGGGACGCTGACCTCTCCCTCCCCCGGTACCGGATCGTCCGCGGAGGCCCCTGCGGCGACCCCGTACGAGTGGCACGATGGAAGTCGGACCGGGAGATGCCGGGTTGCGCGTCACCGGATGGCGCGCAACCGGCCGACCGCAGGCGACACCGTGCCGTCTCTGCCCCGGCCCGCGGAGGGAAGGGTGCTCGTGGCCTCGAGCCAGCAGTCCGCGCGACCCCGCAAGGCCGAGCCGGTGCTCATCACCCAGGCCGAACCGAGCCTGGCCGAGCAGCACGCGGCCCGGAAGAAGCGGTACGTGCTGACCATGGCCGTCCGTGGCATCAGCCTGGTGCTGGCCGCGGTGTTCTACCAGACCGTGTGGCTGATGATCATCTTCGCCGTCCTCGGCACGGTGCTGCCCTGGATCGCCGTCGTGATGGCCAACGACCGGCCCCCCAAGAAGAAGCTCGACGCCCACCGCTACGTCGCGCCGCGGCCCGACCGCATCCTGGAGGACCCGGCCGCCCGCCGGCGGGTCATCGACGGCGGCACCGTCATCGACGGCTGACCGCGCTCACCGGGCCCCGGGCCGGCCCACCACGGTGGCCGCCCGGGCCAATCCCGCCTCCAGCGCGTCCCCCAGAGGACCCCCGGCCAGCCACACCGACAGCAGCCCCGCGGTGAACGCGTCCCCGGCGCCGGTGGTGTCGACGACGTCGGCCGGGCGCGCCGGCCGGTGCACCACCGTCGTCCCGGCCGCCCACAGGGCGCCGTCCGCGCCGAGCGTGACCGCCACCGCCCGGTGCCGGCCGGCCAGCGCCCGCGCGGCCGCTCCCACGTCGGCGCACCCCGACAGCAGCCGGGCCTCGTCGGCGTTGGGCAGCACCAGGTCGACGCCGGCGGTGTCGGCCAGCCACCGGTCGACGCCGTGCGCGCGCAGCGGCCCGGTCGAGGCCGGGTCGACCGACACGGTGCACCCGGCGGCGCGGGCCGCGGCCAGTGCCGCCAGCCCGGCGGTCCGGGGCCGCTCGTGCAGCAGCGTGTAGCCCGACACGTGCAGGTGCTCGCCCGGTCCGGGCGCGGGGACGTCGCCCGCGCGGAGGTCGAGGTTGGCGCCGCGGTCGGCCAGCATGCTCCGCTGCCCGCCGGGCTCGACCAGGCTCACGATCGTGCCGCTGGCGGCTCCGGGGACGGTGCGCACCGCCGTCCGCACCCCGGCGGCGTCCAGCTCGGCCACCAGCGCGGTGCCGGCCGCGTCGTCCCCGACGCAGCCGGCCAGCACGACCGGCACCCCGAGGGCGGCCAGGTGGGCGGCCACGTTGGCGCCTGCCCCGCCGCCGCGGGTGCGGATGGTCGCCGGCCGGTCCGAGCCGGGCGCCGGCTCCCCGGAGGGCACGACGACGACGTCGGTGGCCAGGTCGCCCACGACGACCACCGGCCGCGCGGCGTTCAGCGCCCCTGCCCGGCCAGCGCGGCGGCGATGCGACCGGCCAGCTCGGCGTTGCGCAGCACCAGCCGCACGTTGACCGCCAGTGTCGCGCCCTCACTGGCCCGGTGCAGGTGGTCGAGCACGAACGGGGTGACCGCCTTGCCGCGCACCCCGGCCTCCTCGGCCGCGGCCAGCGCGTCGGTGATCACCCGGTCGTGCAGCTGCGGGTCGAGCTGCTCGCCGGCGGGCAGCGGGTTGGCGACGACGACCGCGCCGGGCGCGAGCTCCCGGCGGGCGGCCAGCACCGCGGCGGCCTGCTCGGGGGAGTCGACCGACCAGTCGACCGGGGAGCCGGAGTCGGCCACGTAGAAGCCGGGGAAGGTCCGGGTGCGGTAGCCGACGACGGTGACCGACAGGCTCTCCAGCCGCTCGAGCGTGGCCGGGACGTCGAGGATGGACTTCACGCCGGCGCAGACGACGGCCAGCGAGGTGCGCGACAGGGCGGTCAGGTCGGCCGACTCGTCGAAGGTGTCGGCCGACTGCCGGTGGACGCCGCCCAGCCCGCCGGTGGCGAAGACGCCGATCCCGGCCGCGGCGGCCAGCCGCGCGGTGCTCGAGACGGTGGTGGCGCCGGACAGGCCCAGCGCCGCGGCCACCGGCAGGTCGCGGACGCCGAGCTTGGCCAGGTCGGGGTCGGCGCAGACCCGGTCGACCTGCGCGGGCGTCAGCCCCACGTGCGGCACGCCGTCGAGCACCGCGATGGTGGCCGGCACGGCGCCACCGGACCGGACGGCGGCCTCGACGTCGTCGGCGGCCGCGCGGTTGTCCGGGCGGGGGAGGCCGTGGGCGAGCAGCGTGCTCTCGAGCGCGACGACGGGTCGCCCCGCGGCCAGCGCGCCGGCGACCTCGGGGGAGAGGGTCAGCGGCGGCGTCGCGGCACGGCGGCCGGTGGCGGGGGAGGGATCGGCGGACACCCTGCCATCATGGTCGGTGGGCGGGCCGCGCCCGGTTCCTCCCCCGGTGCCGGGCGGCTCGCCGGGAGCCGCCGTCCGACCCTGGGAGAGCCCGTGAGCGACACCGACCTGCTCGAGAAGCCCGACGTCCGCGAGGGCGACACCGGCAACTCCGACGAGGTCTTCCACTACGTCAGGAAGAACAAGATCGCCGAGAGCGCCGTCATGGGGACGCTGGTCGAGGCACTGTGCGGCGAGGTCTTCCCGGTGACCAAGAGCCCCAAGCCCGGCAGCCCGGTCTGCCCGGCCTGCAAGGAGGTCTACGAGTCCCTGAAGAAGTAGCAGGACCCCCGTGCCCCCACCCTTCGCAGGCTCAGGGCGGGGCCCTGCACGGGGGCCGGTCCCGGGGACCCCGGGCCGACGAAGGGCGCCCTCACCGGAGGCCCAGGCGCTTGGCCTCGGCGTCGAGTTCGGCGGCGCGGCGGCGCTGCGCGCGGCGGGTGTGCCGGCGCAGCGGCGCCGGCCAGCGCTCTTGGACGGTGGCGTTGAGCTCGGCGCCGAGCAGCACCGACATCCCGAAGAAGAACAGGAACAGCAGCGCCGCGATCGGGGTGGCGAGCGCCCCGTAGGGCAGCGCGGCGACCAGGATGTCGGAGACGTAGAGCCGCAGCACCGTGGCGGCGACCACGAAGAAGGCGACGGCGAGCAGCGTGCCGGGCAGGTGCCGGTGCCAGGGCAGCCGCCGGGGCAGGATCACGTGGTAGAAGCTCGTGAGCGCCAGCACCAGGCCCACGACGACCAGCGGCACGTACACCGCGTTGATCAGCACCGTGGCGGTGCCCTGCCAGTCCTGCGGCAGCACCGCGACGAGCAGGCCGGGCCCGAGCACGAGCAGCGGCAGCATGAGCACCGCGAGCACCAGGCCCACGACGAACAGCCCCAGCGCCATCAGGCGGGTGCGGATCGGGCCGCGGACGTCGCGCTGGTCGTAGGCGATGACGATCGTGTTCATGAACGTCGCCGTCGCCGACGACCCGGCCCACAGGGTCAGCAGGAAGCCCAGGCTGACGACGTCGAGGCGTCCGGAGGTCAGGATGTCGCTGAGGGTGGGCCGCACCAGCGAGTCGACGACGTCGGCGGTGAGCACCTGGCTCGAGGCGTTCACCAGGGTGTCCTCGACCGTCCGCACCGAGCCGGCGCCGATCCAGTCACCCAGGAAGCCCAGCGACCCCAGCAGGGCGATGAGCAGCGGCGGCACCGAGAGGATCTGCCAGAACGCCGCCTCGCCCGACAGTCCGAGGATGCGGTCCTGCCACGCCTTGGCCACGGTGCGGCCCAGCACCTGCAGCGGCACCCGGACGACGGCCGGCCAGTGGTCGAGCCGGCCCGCCTGCGGGAGGTCGGCGCGCGAGGCACCCGAGGCGGGCAGCGCCGTCACGGACGCGTCGGCGTCGTCGACCCGGCCGTCGTCGACCCGGCCGTCGTCGACCCGGCCGTCGTCGGCCGTCCCGCCGGTGCGGGGCGGTCCGCCGGCCCGCACGCTGCTCACCTGCGCCAGTGTGCACGCCCGGACCGGGTGCCCGCCGGGCCGGCGGCGATCCGGCGCGGGCGCGTCACCCCCGCGGGCGGGCCTCAGCGGGTGCGGCGGGGGTGCGGCCGGCGTCCCGGGGCGGACGGCGCCGCCGGCGGGGCCGTGCTCTCCGGCGCGGGAGCCGGTGCGGCCGGGTCGGGCTGCGGCGCGACGCAGCGGATGACCGCCTCGGCGGCGTAGGAGGTGTCGAACGCCTCCCGCCGGACCTCCGCACCGGACTGCAGGTCGCGGAACACCCGGGTCACGGTGACGTCGAAGCCCTGCGCGCCGCCCTGCGGGATGCAGTTGCCGTCGTCGGCCTTCTCCTGGACCGCGGGCTGGCGGACGTTGCGCCGCGCCCCCTCGATCGCCTCGACCTCGTAGTACCGGGTCCCGTAGAAGGTGACCGTGATGGACCCGCCGGAGGCCGCCGGCGTCCACGAGGTGTCCACGTAGATGCCGGTGTCGGTGTCGTTGCGCCACTGCAGGTCGATCTGGCCCTCGTAGACCGTCGCCTCCCGGCCGGCCGGGTAGCGGCTGATGTAGAAGCTGTGCGGCTTGTGGTAGACGTCCTCGAGGCCGGCGAAGAAGACCGCGTTGAACATCGTCGTGGCGAACTGGCTGATCCCGCCGCCGACGGCGGTCGAGAGCTCTCCGCCGCTGATGACGTTGGCCGGCACGTAGCCCTGGGCCGTGCCCCGCGGGCCGGTGTGGGTGTTGAGGCTGAAGGTCTCGCCCGGCAGCACCAGGGCGCCGTCGACCTCCTCGGCCACGACGCGGATGTTGGTCCCGCTGGCGCTGTTGCCGGTGCTGGTCGTGAACGAGCTGACCTCCTCGCGGATGCCCAGCGCCTGGGCCTCCTCGGTGGTCAGCTCCGCCGGGACCGCACCGAGCTGCGCGACCACCGTGCGCGGCGCGGGGTCGGGGAGCACGTCGAGCAGCTGGGTGGACAGGGCCTGGGGGTCGACGCCGGTGCCGTCGACCGACGGGACGACCGTGACGGCGCCGCCGCTGATCTCGAAGCGCGCGTCCTCGGCGGGGGTGCCGAAGGCGGTGAAGCCCTCGCCCATCGCCGTCTGCAGCGCGGCCGGGTCGACGGCGACGGTCAGCTCGCCGCTGTCCTCGGGGGTGAAGGTGAGCGAGGCGGCGATCGCCTCGGCCGGGATCTCCACCGAGGTGGCGCCGTCCTGGCTGGTCACCGTGACCGGGGCGGCCAGCGCCGGGGTGACCGTCTCGTCGAGGACCCGCTGCGCCTCCTCGGTGGCGACGCGGACCGGGACGACGTCGACCGGCAGCTCGATCGGCGTCTCCGGGTCCCCGCCCGCGGCCAGCGCGTCGGTGATCGCCTCGGCGGCGCCCTCGCGGTCCAGGGTCCGCCCGTCCACCGGCTCCACCAGGCTGGGCGTGGTGCCCGCGAGGGCGACCGTGGCGTCGACCGGGACCCGGTCGACCTGCGTGGCGATCGTGTCGACCTGGGCGGTCAGCGCGGTGTCCTCGCCGGTGATGACCGGGGCCACGGCGCGCTCGCCGAACAGCGAGGCGAGGCGCGTCCAGGGGGCGAGCGGCTGGTCGTCGGCGGCGTCGACCGTGCGCTCGACGTCGAGGGTGATGCCGGCGGTCGCCGGGGAGAGCGTCGCCTCGACGTCGTCGGCGACGACGACGTGGTCGGCGGTCACCCGCGGCGCCAGCTGCTCCTCGAGGCGCTGCGCGGCGGCCGCGGGGGACAGCCCGCCGATGTCGACGCCGGCCACCACGGTGTTGCGGGGCACGCCATCCCCGGCGACGAGCAGGTCGACGCCGTAGGCGGCACCGAGCAGGGCGACCAGCCCCACCGGGGCCAGCACGGCGGGACGGCGCCACCAGGGTCGGCGGGACGCACTCCCGGCGGCGGGCGGACCGGCCGGGCCGTCGCCGGAGCCGTACTCCGAGCCGTCGTCGGAGCCGTCGACGGGGCCGTCGACGGGGCCGGTGTCGGTCGCGGGATCGGCGCCCGCGGGGACCGCTGCGGCCGGCGGCGCGGCCGGGACGGGGTCGCCGAGGACGACGGTGTCGTGGACCGGGTCGGCGGGCGCGGGGACGGCGTCCGCCGAGGGGGTCGGCGCGGGTGCGGCGGTCCGCGGTGCCGCGCGCGGAGGCGGCGCGTCGGGGCCGAGCGGGCCGCGGTCGCGGGGGACCGGGCGCGTGTCGTCGGAGAGCCCGCCGTCCTCGGCGGGCGCCGGCGTGTCGGCGGTGGGGACGGCGCCGCGGGTGGCCTCGGGGGAGGGGGCCTCGGCGGTGTCGTGGGGTGCTGGGGACTGCGGCATCGGGGGGTCCTCCGGTCGCCGTCGACCGGGAGACCCCGGGAACGACGGAGCCGCCGGCCCCCCGTCCACCTCAGGTGGGACGGGAGTGCCGGCGGCGGCGTCGGGTGAGGGCTTCATCGCTGACCGCGACGATAGCGCCTCTCTCAGTGAGCGAGGCGCTCCTCGCCGTCGGTCTCGATGATGTCGACGGCGATGTCGCGGAGCTTGCCCTCGTACTCACGGGCGTGGTGCCCGCAGAAGACGAGGTCGCTGCCGCTGGCGAGCACGACACGCACCTTGGCCAGTGCGCCGCACCGGTCGCAGTGGAAGGGCACGACCAGGTCGTCGGCGGCGGGGGTCGTCGTCAGCGTCTGGGTCATCTGGGTCATCACTCGCTCTCTACCGCACGGACCCGCGGCTGCGGATCGGCCTCCTGCACAGCGCCAGGATGGACCCCTGTGTTCCCGTTGCTCCGGTCACTGCGGCGGACTCGCCCGGGGTTGGTGAGCCGGTGACCGCTGGGACTGGCGGGATCAGCAGGGACGTCACTGGTGGTGCCGGTCTGTCTCGGTGGTGCTGGTCGTTCCGTTCGCCGGGTGGCTTCCGGCCGTGGGTCCGCTGCTGTTCTCGACGTCCTCCACGCTACGCCGTCTACCCGGCCACTGCCGTCGTACACCGCCCGGGCCGCTCCGGAGGGTGAGATCGTGACCTCCCCGCGACCGGAGCGACACTCGATCGCCACGACGGCGCCCCGCACCGACCCGGTCGGGACCCGACCGGCGATCGGCCGGACGGCGGCGAGCTGGTCAGGCCCGGCCCGCGGCCGGCACCGGAGGCACCGCGATCTGCGGTGGATCCTCGTGCTGGACCTCCTCGCCGGCCCGGGTGCCGACGGCCGGTCCGCGGGGGACGCCGGCGGCCGCGTACGCCTCGTCCTCGTCCTCGTCCTCGTCCTCGTCCTCGGTCTCGGCCTCGAGCAGCCGGGCGGCGAGCGCGTCGAGCTGCACCCGGTGTCCGCGCAGGACCTCGACGGCCTCGGCGGAGCACCGCTCGACCAGGCGCCGGACCTCCTCGTCGACGAGCGGCCGGGTGCCCGGCGAGGCGGTCTCCTCATCGAACGGCGTCTCCTGCCGGGGCGCGGGCAGCACCGTCACCGGGCCGACGGTGGCGTCCAGAGCGTCCTGCAGGTCGGGCGGCCGCACCTGCTCCCGCTCGCGTCGCGCGGCGAGCAGGGCGGCCTCGTCGAGCAGGTCGGCCAGGTCGGCACCGACCATGCCGGGGTGCTGGCCGCGACCGTCTCGGGGTCGACGTCCGGGGCGAGGGGAGGTCGCGGGCGTGCACCTCGAGAATCGCCCGCCGGCCGGCGAGGCCGGGTGGGCTGACGGTGACCCGGCGGTCGAACCGGCCCGCCGCAGGAGCGCGGGGTCGGGGACCTCCGGGCGGTTCGTGGCGGCCGGCACGACGACACCCTCGCTGCCGGTGAACCCGTCCATCTCGGTGAGGACCTGGTTGAGCGTCTGCTCGCGCTCGTCGTGGCCACCGAGGGACTGCCCGCCGCCGCGGGCACGGCCGATGGCGTCGAGCTCGTCGATGACGACGATCGCCGGCGCCACCTGCTCGGCCTGGTCGAACAGGTCGCGCACGCCAGCAGGGTCTTGCCGATCCCGGGGGACCCGACAGGAGCACCCCGCGGGGGACTGGTGGAGAACGAGGAGGAGACCGGTGTCAGCGGCGCAGGGGCCAGCGCCTGCTGCGAGACGAGCACGGTGACGACCGGCAGGACGACGGCCAGCAGCAGCCACCAGCTGCGGCGGGGACCCGGGCGGGACCCGACCGACCGGTGCCGCAGGCCCTCGAACGGGTCGGCGTCACGTGTCCCACCCCGCTGCGGACGGTGGGGGCTGCCCGCCCGTGGGTCTGACCCGCCACCCCGGGGGAACGCGCGACCGCCCCCGACCCGCGCAGGTGGGTCGGGGGCGGTCGTGACGCGCTGGGGCGGCCTCCGCGCCGGGGGCGAGGAGGTCCCTCAGTCGAGGTAGTCGCGCAGGACCTGCGACCGGCTGGGGTGGCGCAGCTTCGACATCGTCTTGGACTCGATCTGCCGGATCCGCTCCCGGGTGACCCCGTAGACCTGGCCGATCTCGTCGAGCGTGCGCGGCTGGCCGTCGGTGAGACCGAACCGCAGCCGGACGACGCCGGCCTCCCGCTCCGACAGGGTCTGCAGCACGCTGGTCAGCTGGTCCTGCATGAGGGTGAAGCTGACCGCGTCGACGGCCACGACCGCCTCGGAGTCCTCGATGAAGTCACCGAGCTGGCTGTCGCCCTCGTCGCCGATGGTCTGGTCGAGGCTGATGGGCTCCCGGGCGTACTGCTGGATCTCCAGCACCTTGTCCGGGGTGATGTCCATCTCCTTGGCGAGCTCCTCCGGGGTGGGCTCGCGCCCGAGGTCCTGGAGCAGCTCGCGCTGGATGCGGCCGAGCTTGTTGATGACCTCGACCATGTGCACCGGGATGCGGATGGTGCGGGCCTGGTCGGCCATGGCGCGGGTGATCGCCTGCCGGATCCACCAGGTGGCGTAGGTGGAGAACTTGTAGCCCTTGGTGTAGTCGAACTTCTCCACCGCGCGGATCAGGCCGAGGTTGCCCTCCTGGATGAGATCCAGGAACGCCATGCCGCGGCCGGTGTAGCGCTTGGCGAGGGAGACCACCAGGCGCAGGTTGGCCTCCAGCAGGTGGTTCTTGGCGCGCTCGCCGTCGCGGACGATCCAGTTGAGGTCGCGGCGCATCTGCGGGGAGAGCTTGATGCCCTCCTCCTCGGCCTGGCGCAGCCGCTCGGCGCCGTAGAGCCCGGCCTCGATGCGCTTGGCGAGGTCGACCTCCTCCTCGGCGTTGAGCAGCGCGACCTTGCCGATCTGCTTGAGGTAGGCGCGGACGGAGTCGGCCGAGGCGGTGAGCTCGGCGTCCTTGCGGGCCTGTCGCAGCGCCTCGGACTCCTCCTCGTCGTCCCACTCGAAGTCGCCGCCCTCGGTGCCCTCCTCGGCGGCGGCGGCCTCGGGGGCCTCGGCGCCGTCGGGACCGGCGACGACGGTCTCGTCGAGCGTCAGGCCCTCGGCACCGGCGTCGACCACGGCGACGGCGGAGTCCTCGGAGGCGACGGCGGTCAGCACGGTGCCCTCGCCGGTGCCGGGGGAGGGGGCGATGCTCGGCTTGGTGCGGGCGCCCTTGGCCGGGGCCTTCTTGCGCACCGGCTTCGCGGCGGACACATCGGAGGCGACCCCGACGGGGGCGCTGGTCCGGGAGGCCCGGGGACCGGCGGCGACCGTCCTGGAGCGGGGGGTGCTCGCTCCGGCGGTGTCCGGTGCTGACTTGTCGGCGGGCACTCAGGTTCCTTCCCGTGCTCGGTGCGTTCCCCGGGAGCGGGTGGAGCTCCCGGGTAGCGGTCCCGGCCGTGACCGTGGAGCGAGGAGGGCCGCCGGAGCGGCGCGGTGTTTGACCGCGGCGCGGGCGGGGGATTACTCCCGGCTGGCTGGCGACGGGCTGGGGCTCCTCCATTGTAGCGACGGAGCGCGGTGTGACCACCGTCCCCGACGGTCCTGCTCGCCCGGAGGGGGCCCTACACCACCCCAGGTCAACCGGTCACTCCGAGGGGTCACCACGCTCCGGGTGACAGGACCAGCCGCGCCGGCCCCTCTGCAGGGGCCCGGGCCGAGCGTGCGAGGCCTGGGGGGCAGAGGGGTCCTTCTAGTGGTCGATGCGCTCGGCGGCGGTCAGGGCGGCCCCGACGATGCCCGCGTCGTTCTGCAGCTGTGCCGGGACCACCGGGGTGCGCGTCGTCAGCAGCGGCACCCACTTGTGCGCCTTCTTGCTCACGCCGCCGCCGACGATGATCAGGTCCGGCCACAGCCCGTTCTCGAGGACGTCGAGGTAGCGGTCGACGCGCTTGGCCCAGTGCGGGTAGCTGAGTTCCTCGCGGTCCTTGGCGGCGGCCGAGGCCTTCTTCTCACCGTCGTGGCCGTCGACCTGGATGTGGCCGAACTCGGTGTTGGGCACCAGGTGCCCGTCGACGAACAGCGCGCTGCCGATGCCGGTGCCGAAGGTCAGCATGAGGACGACGCCCCGCGTGTCGCGGCCGGCGCCGTAGCGCATCTCGGCCAGCCCGGCGGCGTCGGCGTCGTTGATCGTCTCCACGGTGCCGGGGACCAGCGCGGTCATCCCGGCGTCGACGTCGGTGCCGATCCAGGCCTTGTCCATGTTGGCCGCGGTGTGCGCGACCCCCTTCTTCATGACACCGGGGTAGGTGACGCCGATCCGGCCGGTCCAGCCGAAGGAGTCGACGATCCCGGCGACCACCGCGTAGACGGCCTCCGGGGTCGACGGCTGCGGCGTCTCCACCCGCAGCCGCTCGCCCACCAGCTCGCCCTGCGCGAGGTCGACCAGGCACCCCTTGATGCCGCTGCCACCGATGTCCACGCCGAAGCCCTGCACGGCGGTCACCCTAGTGACCCACGCCGCACGGCGGTCGGGCGCTGGGGCAGGATCGCCCGCGTGAGTGCGCCCTCGCCCGCCGAGCTGCTCGACCTCGCCGTCGCCACCGCCCGGGAGGCGGCGGAGCTGGTCACCCGGGAGCGCGGGTCGGCGGCCGCCCGGGTCGACGTCAAGTCCAGCCCCACCGACGTCGTCACCGCGGTCGACACCGCCAGCGAACGGCTCATCACCGCCCGGCTGCTGCAGGCGCGTCCCGACGACGGCCTGCTCGGCGAGGAGGGCGCCGACCGCACGGGCGGCAGCGGGGTGCGCTGGGTCGTCGACCCGATCGACGGCACGGTCAACTTCCTCTACGGGCTGCGCGGCTACGCCGTCTCGATCGCCGCCCAGGTCGACGGCACCACCGTCGCCGGTGCGGTGCTCGACGTGCCCACCGGGGAGCTGTTCACCGCCACGGCCGGCGGCGGTGCGCACCTCTCCACGCCGGCCGAGCCGGGGCCGGTGCGCCTGACGGGCAACCGGCCGGACTCCCTCGGGCAGACCCTGGTGGCCACCGGCTTCGGCTACCGGGTGGAGCAGCGCCGCGCCCAGGGCGCCGTGGTCGCCGAGCTGCTGCCCGAGGTGCGCGACATCCGCCGCCACGGCTGCGCCTCGCTCGACCTGTGCGCGGCCGCGGCCGGGCGGGTGGACGCCTACTACGAGCTCGACCTCAAGCCCTGGGACCACGCCGCCGGCGCCCTGGTCGCCGCCGAGGCGGGCCTGGTGGTCACCGGACTGCCCGGCCGGCCGTTCGCCGAGCCGATGGCCGTCGCCGTCCCCGAGACGGTGGCCGAGCCGTTCCTCGCCCTCCTCGCCCGCCTCCACTGAGCCCTCGCCGTAGCGGCCCGCCGCGAGCCTGCGAGCGGTGGGGGGCAGCGGGGTCCGTCAACAGGCGGCCTCGGCGCTGGCGATGGGGGTGAGGGTCGCCGCGACCTCCTCGGAGGAGGCCAGCCGGTCGAACTCCGGCCCGATCACCAGGTCGACCTGCGCGGTGGCGCGGGTGTCGAGCTGGTCGCCGGCGCCGGGGAGGAACAGCGCCAGGTAGGCCGCCGCGTCGGCGCCGCGGGGGCCGTGGCGGATCTCGCCGGGCCCGGTGACCTCACGGTCGGTGGGGTCGTTGGCGACCTCGTCCACCACGAAGCCGCGGGCCTGCAGCTCCGAGGCCACCGTCTGCGCCAGCCCGGCGGTGTCGGTGGCGTTGTAGACGCGCACCGACAGCGTCGAGGGGTCCAGGGACGGCGGCGCCCCGGCGGCGGTCGCGCAGGCGGCCTCGGTGGCGTCCTCGCGGGCACCGGCGTCGGCCAGCACCTTCCACCACACCCCCAGCGCGACGAGGGCGAGCACGAGCAGGAAGACCAGCGGCGGCACCGGGCGCCGGTCCCGCCGGGGACGCGCCGGGGGGCTGTCGGTGCTCGCGCTCACGGTCGTCCTCCTCGGCGGGGACCCGGCACGCCTGGGCGGGTCGCGCGGATCCTACGGTCGGCCGCGCACCTCAGAGCAGACCGTCGTCGAGCGCGGCGCGTCCGCGCTCGACGCACGGGTCGATGCGGTCGGCGTAACCGGCGGTGTCCTTCCCGGCCATGGCGCCGGCGGCCGACCGGGCGACGATCCCGGCGACGATCGCGGCGAACTTGAAGAAGGCGAAACCCACGTACCAGTTGAGGTGGGCGAGGTCGAGGCCACTGCGCTCGGCGTAGCGCGCGGCGACCTCGGCGCGGGTCGGGAAGCCCTCGAGCGCGGTCACCGTGCTCTGCCCGGCGACGCTGCCCTCACCGGCCTGCGGCCAGTAGACGTACAGCATCCCCAGGTCGGCCAGCGGGTCGCCGAGGGTCGACATCTCCCAGTCCAGGACCGCGCGGATGCCGCCGGGGCGGTCCGGGTCGAGCAGGCAGTTGTCCAGCCGGTAGTCGCCGTGGACGATCCCGGTGCGCTGGGTCGCCGGCACGGTCTCGGCCAGCCGCGCCGCCAGGGCGTCGAGGCCGGGGCGGTCGCGGTCGCGGGTGGCGTCCCACTGCTTCGTCCAGCGGCTCACCTGCCGGGCCATGAAGCCCTCCGGCCGGCCGAAGTCGCCCAGCCCCACCGCGTCGGGGTCGACGGCGTGCAGGTCGGCCAGGACGTCGACCAGACCCTCGCCGATCGCCCGGCGCTGGGCCGGCTCGTCGGCGTAGCCGGCCGGGATCCGGTCGACCACGTGCAGGCCGACCACCCGCTCCATGACGTAGAAGGGCGCCCCGAGCACGGAGGTGTCGGTGCACAGGTGCAGGGTCCGGGGCACCGGGACGGCGGTCGGCCCGAGAGCGCTGATGACCTTGTGCTCGCGCGCCATGTCGTGCGCCGTGGCCAGGACCGCGCCCGTCGGCGGCCGGCGCAGGATCACCGCGTCGTCGGCGCTGCCCCCGGCCGGCGTGACCACGTACGTGAGGTTCGACATGCCCGCGGCAATGAGCTCGACGCCCACCTCCCGCCAGCGCCCGTCCCCGAGGACGGAGGCGAGATACGGACCGACGACGGCGGGGTCAGCACCCACGGGACTGGACACGGGCCGCAGGGTAACCTCCGGCACTCCGCCTCCCGACCGGCCCGTCCGGCCCCGTCCCAGACCCCTTCCGCGGGTCGATGTGTCCCCCGCGCGCGGGCGGGCACAAACCGGGGTCGCACGGCGTTGGGGGGCTGCCGGTCCCGCACCGGGCCGGCTGACCGCGAGCCGGACGGCGGCGGGCGCCGGTCCCAGGACCAGCGGCCGCCCCGGCGGCCGGCCAGGTCGGCGGCGTCCCCCGACGCCGCCGGACGAGGCGGACGACGTCCGCCTGCGACAACCCCGGAGGAGGGGCACACCCCATGGCCACCGACTACGACGCCCCGCGCCGCAACGAGGCCGACGAGCTCGGCGAGGACTCGCTCGAGGAGCTCAAGGCCCGGCGGGCCGAGGCGCAGTCCGCCTCGGTCGACGTCGACGAGACCGACTTCAACGAGAGCCTCGAGCTGCCCGGCGCGGACCTGTCCAACGAGGAGCTCACCGTCCGCGTGCTGCCCAAGCAGGAGGACGAGTTCACCTGCTCGCGCTGCTTCCTCGTGCAGCACCGCAGCCGGCTGGCCGCCACCCGTGGCGACCAGATGTACTGCCGCGACTGCGCGGCCTGAACAAGGACCCCCGTGCCCCCCACCGCTCGCACCCTCGCGGCGGGACCCTGCACGGGGGCCGTTCCAGCACGTCACCGGGAGGTCGGGCGATGAGCGAGCACGGGGAGCGGACGGCCGCGCCGCGGGACGTGCCGCCGCCGCGGCCCGTCCAGCGGGTCACGTCCGCCGGCGGGGGGCCGGCCGGCGCGACCGCGGGCGCCTCGGCCTGGACGACCGAGGACAGCGGCCTGGGCCGGGCGGCCCGTGCCGTCGCCGACGCCGTGGCCGGCCTGCTCGGCGGCGCCGAGGACACCGGGCCCGCGGCGGCCGACGGGACCCGCCGCTCGGCGGCCGGGACCCTCGCTGACGTCATCGGGGCCGTCGCCGCGGCGGTGGGCCGGCGCGGCGAGCAGCCGGCCGCTCCCCGGGCGGACGGCGAGGGGTCCGGCCGGACGCCGGGCACGGTCCTCGGCGACCTGCTCGCGGCCGCGGCACCGCGGCTGCCCATCCGCGACGCAGCACGGCTGCGGGCCGCCCACCCCGGCCGGTCCGACGAGGAGATCGCCGACGCGCTGGTGACCCGGGCGTCCCGGTTGACGGCGGCCGTCGGAGCGGCCACGGGGGGCCTGTCGGCCGCGCAGTGGCTCGCCCCGCCGTCGCTGGTGGCCCTCCCGCTCGAGCTCGGCGCCGAGACGCTGCTGGTCGCCGCCGTCGAGGTGGTGATGCTCGGCGAGCTGCACGAGCTCGCCGGCCGGCCGGCCCGCGGCGACGCCGCCGAGCGCGCCACCGCCTACCTGGCCAGCTGGACCCAGCAGCGCGCCGTCGACGGCAGCACGGAGCAGGGGCTCGGCGCGCTCGTGAGCACCGCCGGGCTGCGGGCCCTGCGCCGCCGGCTCACCCGCCGGCTGGCGCGCAACGTGGGCTCGGCGGCACCGCTGCTGGTCGGTGCCGCGCTCGGCGGGCGGGGCAACCTCAAGGCCACCGAGAACCTCGCCCGGCGGGTGCGGGCCGACCTGCGCCGCTCCTCCCGCTGAGGCGGGGACCCGGCCCCGTCCCGGGCCTGGTGACGTGCTGGAACGGCCCCCGTGCAGGGCCCCGCCGCGAGCGTGCGAGCGGTGGGGGGCACGGGGGCCCTTATAGGGTCGCCGTCGTGGTCGACCCCCTGCCCCCCGCGCCCGAGCCGGGCGGGCTCGACGTCCCCGTGCGGCTGGTCACCGAGGGGGCTCCGCTCCCGCGCTACGCCCTCCCCGGCGACGCCGGCGCCGACCTCACCGTCACCGAGGACGTGGAGCTCGCGCCACTGCAGCGGGCCCTGGTCGGCACGGGCGTGGCGGTGGCCATCCCGGAGGGCTACGCCGGGTTCGTGCACCCCCGCTCGGGCCTGGCCGCCCGGCACGGGCTGAGCCTGGTCAACGCCCCCGGCACCATCGACGCCGGCTACCGCGGGGAGATCAAGGTCAACCTGGTCAACCTCGACCCGACCACACCGCTGACCCTGCGCCGCGGCGACCGCGTGGCCCAGCTCGTCGTCCAGCCGGTGGTGCGGGCCCGCTTCGTCCCCGTCGACGAGCTGCCCGCCAGCGTCCGCGGGGAGGCCGGTCACGGCTCCACGGGCGCCGGGCCCGCAGGCGGCGCGGCCGGACAGGAGGCCTGAGATGCCCTTGGGACGACGGCGCAACCGGATCGACCGCAGCCTGCGCGAGCGCGGCGTCCCGCCGGAGCCGCAGCACCGGGAGCGGGAGGTCGACGAGACCACCGGTCCCTACGACGAGGCCGACGCGCCCGACGACGGCACCACCCGCGTGGACCTCGGGGCCCTGCGGCTGCCCGCCGTCCCCGGCACGGAGCTGCGGGTCGACGTGAACCAGCAGCAGAAGGTCATCGGCGCGACGCTGCGGTACGGGGACTCGCTGCTGCAGCTGTCCGCTTTCGCCGCCCCCCGCGCCGCCGGCATCTGGGACGACGTCCGCGCCGAGCTGGCCCGCGGCGCCTCCGGTCAGGGCGGCCGGCTGCGGGAGGTCGAGGGCCCCTTCGGCACCGAGCTCGCCGGCTCCGTCGTCGTCACCCCGCCGGCCCCGCCGGGCGGCCCGGCGCCCCAGCCGGTGCGGCGCGCCGCGCGCTTCCTCGGCGTCGACGGCCCGCGCTGGTTCCTCCGCGGCATGATCAGCGGCCCGGCCGCCGAGAGCCCCGAGGCCGCCGCCGTCCTGGAGGACGTCTTCCGTCAGGTCGTCGTCGTCCGGGGCAGCGAGCCGATGCCGGTGCGCGAGCAGCTGCCGCTCGCCCTGCCGCCCCAGGCCGCCGCGCAGCTGGCCCGCCAGCAGCAGGGCGGCGGCCGGCACGCGGCCGGCGGGCAGCAGGGCGGCCGGCACGCGGCCGGGCCGACCGCGTGACGGCACCGGACCCGACCGCGTGAGCGCCCCGCTGGTCACCGCCTACGGCCCGCACCCCGACCAGTTCCTCGAGCTCACCCTGCCCGCGGGGTCCGCGCCGGCACCGGTCGTCGTCGTGCTGCACGGTGGCTTCTGGCGGGCCGCCCACGGCGTCGAGCTCGCCCGGCCGCTGGCCGCCGACCTCGCCGCGGCGGGCTTCGCCGCCGTCGCCGTCGAGTACCGCCGGGTCGGTGCCGGGGGCGGGTGGCCGGCCACGGTGGAGGACGTCGCCGCGGCCCTCGACGCGTTGCCCGGCGCCGGGTCGGCGGGGGACGCCGCTGGCCGCCTCGACCTCGCCGACGTCACGGTCGTCGGCCACTCCGCCGGCGGTCACCTCGCCGCCTGGGCCGCCGCCCGGGACCGGCTGCCCGCCGGCGCCCCGGGCGCCGCACCCCGGGTGCGGGTGACCGCCGCGGTGCTGCAGGCCGGCGTGCTGGACCTGCGGCGCGCCGCGGAGCAGCGGCTCGGCCGGCGGGCGGTGCAGGAGTTCCTCGGCGGCGAGCCCGCCGGCGTGCCCGACCGCTACGCCCTCGCCGACCCGGTGCGGCTGCTGCCCACCGGCGCCGACGTCCTGTGCGTGCACGGGACGGACGACGACGTCGTCCCGCCCGAGCAGAGCGGGCGCTACGCCGCGGCCGCGACCGCCGCCGGCGACCGGGTGGCGGTGCACACCGTCCCGGGCGGCCACCGCGTGCCCATCGACCCGGCGGGGGAGGCCTGGACGGCGGTCCGCGACTGGCTGGAGCGGCGCCGCGACCGGCGCCGGGACCGCACTACGCTGGGGTCGTGACACAGACGCGTCCCGGCGGCTGGCTCGCGCGCACGCTGCAGCGGCTGACCGCCGACGACTCCACGATCGACGCGCAGGAGCTGCGCGCCGAGGCCGACCGCGCCGGCTGCGAGCCGGTGAGCCACTGCCGCAAGGGCGAGGTGGTCACGGTCACCGGCAGGCTCAGGTCGGTCGTCTACACCCCCCGCGAGACCGTCCCCACCCTCGAGGCCGAGCTGTTCGACGGCTCAGGGTCGGTCACCCTCGTGTGGCTGGGCCGCCGCCGCATCCCCGGCATCGAGCCGGGCCGCACGCTGACCGCGCGGGGACGCTTCGCCCAGTTCGACGGCCGCAAGGTCGTCTACAACCCCTGGTACGAGCTGAGCGCGGGGTGACGTCGCCGGCCGACGACGACGGCCGGCGGGCCGCAGGACAGCCACCGGGGGAGCCCGACGGCCGCGGCCTGACCTTCGACCGGCACCTGGTGCTCGAGCAGCTCGGCGGCTGGCGCGGGATGGTCGACGCCTCGCTGCCGACCGTGGCCTTCATCGTCGCCAACGCGGTCGGCGGCCTGCGCACCGGCGTCTGGTGCGCCCTGGGCGCCGCTGTCCTCGTGCTGCTGTTCCGGCTGGCCCGCCGGGAGAGCGTGCAGCAGGCCTTCAGCGGCCTGTTCGGCGTGGCGGTCGCGGTGGCCATCGCCGCGGCCTCCGGCCAGGCCCGCAACTACTTCGTGCCGGGGATCATCCGCAACGCCGTCATCGGCGTCGTCCTGCTGGGGTCGGTGCCGGTCCGCTGGCCGCTGGTGGGCGTGGCCGCGGAGTTCCTCGCGCCGAGCCACCTGGGCTCCATGGCCTCGCACACGCTGCCGGGCCTGCGCCGGCGGGTCGGCACCGCGCGCGCCCGGCTGCACCACCAGCCCCCGCCCGCGCCGCCGGGGCCCCGGCCGGCCGACCCCCAGCCCGAGCGGCACTGGCGCGACGACCCGCGGGTGGTGCGCGCCTACGGCTGGCTGACGGTGCTGTGGGCGCTGACGTTCCTGCTGCGGGTCGCGGTGCAGACACCGCTGTACCTGGCCGACGAGGAGGGGCTGCTCGGCGTCGCCTCACTAGTCCTCGGGCTGCCGGTCACCGGCGTCGCGCTGGCCGTCACGCTGTGGGTGGTCGCCCGCCTGCACCGCCACCGGGTGGCGACCGACGCCGGCGCCGCCTGAGCCTCCCCGGGGGCGGCAGGAGGTCCTCCTAGCGCGCGGTGGGGGAGAGGACCTGCTGCAGCTGCTCCTCGACGTCGGCGTGAGCGACGAACAGCAGCTCGTCGCCGACCTCGAGCGGCTCGTCGGGGCTGGGCGTGATGACCCGGTCGCCGCGCAGCAGCGCGGTGAGCACCGTCTCGCGCGGCAGGGGGACGTCGCGCAGGGGGCGGCCGGCCCAGGGGGTGTTCTCGGCGAGGGTGATCTCCACCAGGTTGGCCGCGCCCTTGCGGAAGCTCATCAGCCGGACGACGTCGCCGACGGTCACCGCCTCCTCGACCAGCGCGGCGAGCACCCGCGGGGTGGAGACGGCGACGTCGACGCCCCACGCCTCGGTGTAGAGCCACTCGTTGCGCGGGTCCTTGACCCGGGCCACGACGCGGTTGACCGCGAACTCGGTCTTGGCCAGCAGCGAGACGACCAGGTTGGCCTTGTCGTCGCCGGTGGCCGCCACCACGACGTCGCAGGTGGCCAGCTGGGCCTCCTCGAGGGAGGAGACCTCGCAGGCGTCGGCCTGCACCCACTCGGCGCCGGGCACCGCGCGGGTGCGCACCTTGCGGCCGTCCTTCTCGATGAGCATCACGGTGTGCCCGTTGGAGAGCAGCTCCCCGGCGATGGAGCGGCCGACGGCGCCGGCGCCCACGATGGCCACCCGCATCAGACCCTGCCCCCCTCGGGGTGCTCGACCGCCCGGCGCACGCGGTCGGAGATCTCGTCGGTGGCGGCGACGACGAGCTGGTCGCCGTCCTGCAGCACCGTGTTGGACGTGGGGAGCAGCGCGTCGCCGAAGCGGACCAGCCAGGCGGCGCGGGCGCCGGAGGCGGCCTCCAGCTCGGCCAGCCGCCGGCCCACCCAGCCGTCGGTGACGGTCACGCGCATGAGCAGCACCGTGCCGGTGGGCTCGCGCCAGATCTCGCTGACCTTCACCGACAGCAGCTCGCGCAGCAGGCGGTTCACCGTCCAGGGGACGGTCGCGACGCTGGGGATGCCCATGCGCTCGTAGACCTCGGCGCGCTTGGAGTCGTAGATGCGGGCGACGACGTGCTGGACGCCGAAGGTCTCCCGGGCCACCCGGGCAGCGATGATGTTGGAGTTGTCGCCGCTGCTCACCGCGGCGAACGCCCCGGCGGCGTCGACGCCGGCGTCGAGCAGCGTCTGGCGGTCGAAGCCCAGGCCGGTCACCTGGCGGCCGCTGAACTCCGGGCCCAGCCGGCGGAAGGCCTCCGGGTCCTGGTCGATCACCGCCACGCTGTGGCCGATCTGCTCCAGCCGTCGGGCGATGGCCGAGCCGACACGGCCGCAGCCCATCACGACCACGTGCACGTGCGCTCCCCGGGTCGTCGGTGCGGGCGCCTCCCGCCCGCGTACCGGGCGCGAAGCTACACCCGCCGGCCGCCGGTCCGGGCGGCGTGCGGGAGACCACACACCCGCCGGGAGGACGTGTCGGCGCGGCGCCGCACCGGGGCTCCGGCGTCCGTACCATCGCCGCCGTGCCAAGCCTGTCCGACCTCGGACAACTCCCCAAGCGGCTCGTGCTGGGCCGGCCGGTCCGCAGCGACCGGTCCGGGGAGTCCCTGCTCCCGAAGTCCCTCGCGCTGCCGATCTTCGCCAGCGACCCGCTCTCCTCGGTGGCCTACGCCACCCAGGAGATCCTCATCGTCCTCACCCTCGCGGGGACGGCGTTCCTCTTCCTGGCGCCGTGGCTGGCCGTCGTCGTCGTCCTGCTGCTGGCGACCGTGGTGCTGTCCTACCGCCAGGTGGTGCACGCCTACCCCTCGGGCGGCGGCGACTACGAGGTCGCGATGAAGAACCACGGCCAGTTCGCCGGGCTCACCGTCGCGAGCGCGCTGCTCGTCGACTACGTGCTCACCGTGGCGGTGTCGGTCTCCTCGGGCACCGACAACATCATCTCGGCGTTCCCGACGCTCAACCAGCACCGCGTGCTCATCGCCGTCGGCCTGATCGCCCTGCTGGCGGCGGCCAACCTGCGCGGGCTGCGGGAGTCCGGCAAGACCTTCGCCGTCCCGACGTACCTGTTCGTCGCCGGGATCATCGTCATGATCGGCACCGGGCTCGTCCGGGACTTCCTCACCGACGCCCCGGTCCGCGCCGAGAGCGCGGCCTGGACGATCCTGCCGGAGGACGGCTACGGCGACCTGGGTGGTCTGGCCCTCGTCTTCTTCGCGCTGCGCGCCTTCGCCTCCGGCTGCACCGCGCTGACCGGCGTGGAGGCCATCGCCAACGGCGTGCCGGCGTTCCGGCCGCCGAAGTCGCGCAACGCCGCGACGACGCTGGTGCTCATGGGCGGGATCGCCGCCACGATGTTCGCCGGGGTCACCGCGCTGGCCCTGCTCGCCGACGTCCGGTACACGGAGAACACCTGCGACCTGGTCGGGTTCCCGGGCAACTGCGAGACCGAGCCGCAGCGCACGGTCATCGCGCAGCTGGCCGCCGCCACCTTCGGCGGGGACACCTCGATCGGGTTCTTCTACATCCAGGCGGCCACCGCGCTGGTCCTCATCCTGGCCGCCAACACCGCCTTCAACGGGTTCCCGCTGCTGGGCTCGGTGCTCGCGCAGGACCGCTTCCTCCCGCGGCAGCTGCACACCCGCGGTGACAAGCTCGTCTACAGCAACGGCATCCTGCTGCTGGCCGGCTTCGCGGTGCTGCTCATCCTGGCCTTCGACGCCGATCCCAACCGGCTGATCCAGATGTACATCGTCGGGGTCTTCACCAGCTTCTCGATCGGCCAGTGGGGCATGGTCCGGCACTGGAACCGCGAGATCCGGCTGTCCAACGACCCGGTCGACAAGCGGCGGATGCGCCGCTCCCAGGTCATCAACGCCATCGGCGGCACGATGACCTCCGCGGTCCTGGTGGTCATCGTCATCACCAAGTTCACCCGCGGCGCGTACCTCGTCCTGCTGGTGATGCCGATCCTCTTCGTGCTCATGCGGGCGATCAACAAGCACTACTCGCACGTGTCCGAGCAGCTGCGGCCCGACAGCGACGCCCGGATGCTGCCGAGCAAGGTGCACGCGATCGTGCTGGCGTCGAAGGTGCACAAGCCGACGCTGCGGGCGCTGGCCTTCGCGCGGGCGACCCGGCCCGATGCGCTCACGGCCCTGACGGTCAACGTCGACGACGAGGAGACCCGGGCCCTGCAGGCCGACTGGGAGCGCTACGACATCCCGGTGCCGCTGACCGTGCTCGAGTCCCCGTACCGGGAGATCACCCGGCCGGTGGTCGACTTCGTCAAGACCATCCGCCGCACGAGCCCGCGCGAGCTCGTCATCGTCTTCGTGCCGCAGTACGTCGTCGGGCACTGGTGGGAGAACGTCCTGCACAACCAGAGCGCGCTGCGGCTGCGCGCCCGGCTGCAGTTCCAGCCCGGCGTCATGATCACCACGGTGCCGTGGCAGCTGGAGAGCTCGGTCGGCCGCGGTGACGACGACCGGCGCGCGGGCCCCATGCCCGGTGACCTGCGCCGCGGGCTGACCGACGACCAGGTCGAGGTCACGCCCTATGGCTGACGTCGAAGGGCCCCGTCCTCCTCACCCCTCGCGAGCTCGGGGCGAGCCTCGGGACGGGGCCGGAGAGCCTGCGGGGAGGCCGGACCGGGGGCTGGGCTGGGTCGGTCGGGAGTTCGAGGTGACCGTGGGTCCGGTGGCGCACGGCGGGCACTGCGTGGCCCGTGCCGAGGGCCGGGTGGTCTTCGTGCGGCACGCGCTGCCGGGGGAGCGGGTGGTCGCGCGGGTCACCGAGGACCGCCAGCCCGGCTGGTGCCGGGCCGACGCGATCGAGGTGCTCGAGGCCGCGCCCGACCGGGTCGAGCGGCCCTGCCCGTACAGCGGCCCGGGGCGCTGCGGGGGCTGCGACTGGCAGCACGTCTCCCCGCAGGGGCAGCGCCGGCTCGCCGCGGACGTCGTCCGTGAGCAGCTGACCCGGCTCGGCGGGCTGGACGCCCAGGACCCCGTCGTCCGCGACCTCGTCGTCGAGGAGCTGCCCGGCGGGCCGCTGCGCTGGCGCTCGCGGACCCGGTTCGCGGTCGACGGGACCGGGGCGCCCGGGCTGCGGCGGCACCGCTCGCACGACGTCGTCGTCCTCGACGACTGCCCGATCACGGTGGAGGCCGCCGCCCGCGCCGTGCTCTCCCGCCGCTGGCCGGGCGCCGGCGCGGTCGACGTCGCCGTGGACTCCACCGGCGCGGTCACCACCACGCGGCTGGACCGCCGCGGCGTGCCGACGTCGACCCGGGTGCGGCAGCCCGGGGAGGACGCCGCGGCCGCCCCCACCGGCCGGGCCGCCCGGCGGGCCGCCGGGCGCGACTGGGAGGTCGAGGGCACCGGCTTCTGGCAGGTGCACGAGGCCGCCGCCGACGTGCTGGGAGCGGCCGTGACCGACGCCGCCGGCGCGCGCCCCGGGGAGAGGGTGCTCGACCTGTACGCCGGCGCCGGGCTCTTCGGCGGCGCACTGGCACCGGCGGTGGGGGAGTCCGGCCGGGTGGTGTGCGTGGAGGCCGACGCCGCGGCGTGCGCCGCCGCCGAGGCCAACCTCGCCGGCCTGCCGCAGGCCGAGGTGTGGCAGGGCGAGGTGGACGCCGAGGGGCTGGCCGGGCTGCTCGAGGAGCTCGGGAGCGCGCCGGACGTCGTCGTGCTCGACCCGCCGCGCGCCGGCGCCGGCCCGGCGGTGAGCCGGGTGCTGGCCGGCACCGGGGCCCGCGCCCTCGTCTACGTGGCCTGCGACCCCGCGTCCCTGGGGCGTGACGTCGCGGCCCTCCGCGCGGCCGGGTACCGGCTGACGGCGCTGCGCGGCTTCGCCGCCTTCCCGATGACCGCGCACGTCGAGTGCGTGGCGCTGCTGACCCCGTCCGGCTGAACCCGTTCCGCACGGGTCCCCACGCCGGAGCCCGGCACGGTAGGAGTGCGGGGTGCTGGTCCACGTCGTCACCCACCCCGAGGTCCGCGTCGAGCCCGAGGTGCCGGCTCCGCAGTGGGCCCTGTCCGACGCCGGCCGCGACCGGCTGCGCCACCTGCTGGCCCAGCCGTGGGTCCCGCGGCTGGCCCGGGTGGTGGCCAGTCCCGAGCGCACGGCGGTGGAGACGGCGGCGCCGCTGGCCGCGTCCGTCGGGCTGCGCGTGGCCGTCGACGCGGGGCTCCGCGAGCACCCGGAGGAGAGCGGGCGCAGCGAGGAGCGCGCGCAGGCCCGGGTGGTCGCCGCGGCCGGGCGTGCGGTGGCCGGCGCGGACGGCGACGTCGCGCTGGTCTGCCACGGCGGCGTGGGCACCCTGCTGCTGTGCGCGCTGCTCGGCGTCCCGGCCGACCGGCGCCTGGGCCAGCCGGGCGAGGGCAGCGTCTTCGCCTACGACCCGGTCAGCCGGCGGGTCGCCTCCCCGTGGGTGCGCCTCGGTCCCCCCGACTGAGCGAGGGCGGCGGCCGTCCCGGCTACGGTGGGCCCCGTGACCACCTGGGAGTACGCCTCGGTCATCACCGCCAACGACGCCGAGTCCCAGCGCGCGGGGGTGAGCGTCAAGCTCCCCGGCGGCACGCTGGAACGGCAGCAGGGCGACACCAGCTCGGTGCTCAACCGGCTCGGCAGCGAGGGCTGGGAGCTGGTCAGCTACCACTCCAGCGGTGCCGGCACCTGGGGCTTCGAGCAGTTCTGGCTCAAGCGCCGCCACGACTGAGTTCCCGCCCGTCGCCCGATCGGGTGTGCCGGGTCGAACGCGTGTTCGACCTGCGGCAGACTGCCGGGCGTGGGTGCGAGCGTGCCTCCGGGCTGGCCGGAGCAGGTGCGGCCACCGGGTGCCCCCGACTGGGAGGCCACCGCGGTGGCCTGGCTATTCGACCTCGTCCCGCCCGACTACCGCGCGCACGCGGTGCTGCGCCGCTACCCGGTCCTGCTCGCCCGGTTCGCCGGCGACCACGTGGGCGCCGGGTTGCAGGCCGCCCGCGAGGGGTGGCGGACGGTGCGGGTCGACATGGCCGACCACCTGCCGCCCGACGCGATCGAGGCCGCCGTCGCCGCCTACGAGCGCGAGGGTGCCCGTCTGGCCGCGGCGGCGCGCGGGGTCGTGGTCGTCGCCGGTGCCCTCCGCGGGGAGGTGTGGGTCCCGCGCCTGTAGTCCCGGCTGCCCCTCAGCCGAGCCGGTCGGCCTCCCGGAGCGCGACCGCCAGCGCGCCGAGCACCTCGGCGCGCGCGCCGAGGGAGCCGGGCACCACGGTGAGGTGCTCGGCCGCGGCGGGGATGGCCGAGCGGGCGAGCGCCCGGCGCAGCGGGTCGACCAGCAGGTCCCCGGCGGTGCCCAGCTCTCCGCCGACGACGATGCGGTCGGGGTTGAGGGTGTTGACCAGCCCGCCCAGGACGACGCCGACGGAGGTGCCGGCGTCGGCGACGAGCCGGCGGCAGGCCTGGTCGCCGTCCACCGCGCCGGCCACCAGCGACCGCAGGTCGCCGTACTGCGGTGCGGCGGTCCGCAGGGCCTGCAGCAGCGCGCTGCCGCCCGCGGTCAGCTCCAGGCAGCCCCGGTTGCCGCACCGGCAGAGGTCGCCGCCGGGGTCGAGGCTCACGTGGCCGATCTCCCCGGCGGTGCCGGAGACGCCGCGCAGCAGGTTGCCGTCGAGGACCAGGGCGCCGCCGACACCGGTGGCCATCTTGAGGTAGACGGTGAAGCGGGAGCCGCGGCCGGCGCCCCAGCGGACCTCGGCGAGGGCGCCGAGGTTGGCGTCGTTGTCCACGACAACCGGGATGCCGAGCCGCTCGCGCAGCTCCACCGCCGGCGTGCTGCCCGACCAGCTCGGCAGGATGTTCGCCTGCGCCACGGTGCCCTGCGGGGTGCCCGCGCTGCTGACGACCGGCGTCGGCAGGCCGACCACCGCCCCCACGACGTCCCGGGTGCAGGCCCCGACCCGCTGCAGCTCCTCGCGGACCCGGGCGGCGACGGTGTCCAGGACGGCGTCGGCGCCCAGGTCGGCGACCGGCAGCTCGGTCACGTGCTCGTCGACCACCTCGTGCGAGAGGTCGGCGACGGCGACCCGCACGTGCGTGCGGCCGATGTCGACCCCGACGACGACGCCTGCCCGGCGGGTCAGCCGCACCAGGCCGGCGGGACGTCCTCCGGTGGGGCGGGCGTCGGCCGGGTCGGCCGGCGTGACCAGGCCGCGGTCGACCAGGTCGGCGACGTACCCGGACACCGTCGCGCGGGACAGCCCGGTCTGCTCGACCAGCTGGGCCCGGGTGGCCGGGCCGTCCAGACGCAGGGCCTCGACCAGCCGGCGCGGGTGGCCCGTGACGTCGGGCAGCCACGTCCGGGGGTCCATGGCGGGATGGTCAGCGGCCCGACCGCTTCTGTCAACCACTGACGGAAGGCACCGTCCGACCGGGTGGCGGAGGGACCGGGCGTGATCGGAACGGGTGCCGCCCTCCCGGGCGGGCCGGTCGGCTGCTCCGCTCACCGGGAGGGGCCCGGCGGGCGCGACTACAGTGGGTCGGCGGCCCTCGCGAGCCGTGCCACCGCTGCCGACAGAGAGGACACCGCTGCGCCGTGTCGCTCCTGCGCTCGCTCCGCGACCCCGCCGACCTCCGGGCCCTGCCCCCCGAGCAGCTGCCCGCGCTCGCCGCCGAGATCCGCGACACCCTCGTCACCAGTGTCGCCCGCACCGGCGGCCACCTCGGCCCCAACCTCGGCACCGTCGAGCTGACCATCGCGCTGCACCGGGTCTTCAGCTCCCCCCGCGAGCCGATCGTCTTCGACACCGGCCACCAGGCCTACGTGCACAAGATGCTCACCGGCCGGGTGGAGGGCTTCGACCGGCTGCGGCAGCGCGGTGGGCTCTCGGGCTACCCCAGCCGGGCCGAGAGCGAGCACGACTGGGTCGAGAACAGCCACGCCTCCACGGCGCTGTCCTACGCCGACGGGCTGGCGAAGGCCTTCGCCGTCCGCGGTGACTCGCGACCGGTCGTGGCCGTGGTCGGCGACGGCGCCCTCACCGGGGGCATGGCCTGGGAGGCGCTGAACAACATCGCCGCCGCCCAGGACCGGCCGGTGGTCATCGTCGTCAACGACAACGGCCGCTCCTACTCGCCGACCATCGGCGGCGTCGCCGACGCGCTCGGCACGCTGCGGCTGCGTCCCGGCTACGAGCAGGCGCTGCTGCAGGTGCGCTCCGCCCTGCACCGCGCCCCCGTCGTCGGCTCGGCGCTCTACGACGCGCTGCACGCCATCAAGAAGGGCCTCAAGGACGTCCTGACGCCGCAGGGCATGTTCGAGGACCTCGGCCTGAAGTACATCGGCCCGGTCGACGGGCACGACGTCGAGACCGTGGAGTCGGCGCTGCGCCGCGCCCGCTCCTTCGGCGGCCCGGTGATCGTGCACGCCGTCACCACGAAGGGCTTCGGCTACCCGCCGGCCGAGACCGACCAGATCGACGCCTGGCACGCGACCGGGGTCTTCGACCCCGACAGCGGCGCCAGCGCCACGGCCGCCCGCGACTGGACGGCGGCCTTCTCCGACGAGCTGGTGCGCATCGGCGCCGAGCGGGCCGACGTCGTCGCGGTCACTGCGGCGATGCTGCACCCGACCGGCCTGGCCGCCTTCGCCGAGCGCTTCCCCGAGCGCACCTTCGACGTCGGCATCGCCGAGCAGCACGCCCTCACCAGCGCGGCGGGCATGGCGATGGGTGGGCTGCACCCGGTCGTCGCCGTCTACTCCACGTTCCTCAACCGGGCCTTCGACCAGCTGCTCATGGACGTCGCGCTGCACCGCCAGCCGGTCACCGTCGTCCTCGACCGGGCCGGCGTCACCGGCACCGACGGCGCCTCGCACAACGGCATGTGGGACATGTCGCTCCTCCCGGTGGTCCCGGGCCTGCGGCTGGCCGCCCCGCGCGACGAGCCCACGCTGCGCGAGGCGCTGCGCGAGGCGGTCGCGGTGACCGACGGCCCGACCGTCGTGCGCTTCCCCAAGGGGCCGCCGCCGGTCGACATCCCGGCGCTGGAGCGGCGCGGGCCCGTCGACGTGCTGCGCCGCGGGCAGGAGGCCGACGTGCTCCTCGTGGCCGTCGGGTCGATGGTGCCGACGTGCCTGGCCGCCGCCGAGCGGGCCGCCGACCACGGCATCGGGGTGACCGTCGTCGACCCGCGCTGGGTGCTGCCGGTGCCCGGTGAGCTCGTGGCGCTGGCGTCCGGTTCCCGGCTGGTCGTCACGGTCGAGGACGGCGGCCGCGCCGGTGGCCTGGGCACGACGCTGACCCAGGCGATGCAGGACCGCGGGATCGACGTCCCGGTGCGCTCCCTGGGCCTGCCGCAGGCGTTCCTGGAGCACGGCAGCCGGGGTCAGGTGCTGGCCGACGCCGGGCTGACCGAGCAGGACGTCGCCCGGCGCATCGCCGAGTGGACGGCGGTGCTCGCCGAGCGCGAGGAGCAGCCGCTGCCCGTCGACGACCCCCGGCCGTGAGGGTGGACGCGGAGATCCAGTAGGAGGACCCCGTCCCCCTCGTCCCTCGCGAGCTCGGGGCGAGCCTCCGGACGGGGCCCGGTCCAGGCCTCGCTCGACCGCACGATGGACCGCCTCACCCGCGAGTTCCGCTGGGATCGGGTGATGATCAGGTGACCTGATCGTCGCGCGTCCTCCCTCACCGTGGGCAGTCGGGGAGGACACGCTGCGGTGCGGGAGGACGACCGACGGCCCGGGCCCCGCGCGGGGACCCGGGCCGTCGTCCGCACCCTCAGGCGGGCAGGCCGGCCACCCCGCGGGGCAGGAACCGCGAGCCGGTCACCCGCTCCGACACCCCGGCGCGGTCGAGGTACGCCGAGATCCCGCCCAGCCAGAACGGCCAGCCGGCGCCCAGCAGCATGCACAGGTCGACGTCCTGCACCGCCTGGACGACGCCCTCGTCGAGCATCAGCCGGATCTCCTGCGCCACCGCGGTCACGGCCCGCTCGCGCACCTGCTCCTCGGTCAGCGGGGAGTCGCCCGCGTCGATGCCGGCGAGGTCGGGGTCGACGACGCCGGGCTCGGAGTACACCGACGTCTTGCCCAGCTCGACCATCCGCCGCAGCCCCTCCCCGACGGCGAACCGGTCGGGGAAGGCCTCGTGCATCCGCTCGGCCACGTGCAGCGCCACCGGCGGGCCGACGAGCGTGAGCAGCTCGAACGGCGTCATCGGCAGGCCGAGCGGGTCCAGCGCCCGGTCGGCGACGGCGACCGGCGTCCCCTGCTCCACGGCCGAGGTGATCTCGCCGAGGAAGCGGGTGAGCAGTCGGTTGACCACGAACGCCGGGGCGTCGGCGACCAGCACGCACGACTTCCCCAGCGCCTTGCCGACGGCGAGCGCGGTGGCCAGGGTGGCGTCGTCGGTGTGCTCGGCCCGGACCACCTCCAGCAGCGGCAGGACGGCGACGGGGTTGAAGAAGTGCAGCCCCACGACGCGCTCGGGGTCCTCGAGCTTCGAGGCCATCTCGGTGACCGACAGCGCGGAGGTGTTGGTGGCGAGCACGCACTCCGGCGAGACCACGGCCTCGACCTCGGCGAACACCTGCTGCTTGACCGACATCTCCTCGAACACCGCCTCGATCACGAGGTCGGCGTCGGCGAAGGCCGCCTTGTCCAGCGCCCCGCTGACCAGGCCGGTCAGCCGGTTGAGCCGGTCGGCCGACAGCCGGCCGCGCTGGGCGAGCTTCGCCAGCTCGCCGTGCACGTAGGCCACGCCCTTGTCCACGCGCGCCTGGTCGACGTCGGTGAGCACGACCGGCACCTCGAGCCGCCGCACGGCCAGCAGCGCCAGCTGGGAGGCCATGAGCCCGGCGCCCACGACGCCGACCTTGGTGACCTCCCGGGCCAGCGACCTGTCCGGGGCGCCGGCCGGCCGCTTCGCCCGCTTGTTCACCAGGTCGAACGCGTAGAGCGAGGCCCGCAGCTCGTCGCTCGTCAGCAGGTCGGCCAGGGCCTGGTCCTCGGCGGCGGTGCCGGAGGTGAACGCCTCGCCGTCGACCCCGTGGCGGGCGAGGTCGAGCAGCTCGACGGCGCGCAGGGCACCGGGGGAGGCGTTGCGCGTGCGGGCCGCCACGATGCCGCGGGCCCGCTCGATCGCGGCGTCCCAGGCCCAGCGGTCCACCTCGGGACGCGACACGGCGACGGAACCGCCGAGCACGCCGACCGCCCACTCGAGTGAGCGCTCGAGGAAGTCGGCCGGCTCGAACACCGCGTCGGCGATGCCGAGTCGTGCGGCCTTCGGGCCGGGCGTCACCGTGTTCTGCGCCAGCGCGTTCTCGACGACCACCGTGACCGCCGGGTCGATGCCGATCAGGTCCGGCAGCAGCTGGGTGCCGCCCCAGCCGGGCACCAGCCCGAGGAAGACCTCGGGGAAGGCGACGACGGCGGTCGTGGCGATCGTGCGGTGGTGGCAGTGCAGCGCCAGCTCCAGGCCGCCGCCGAGCGCCGCGCCGTTGACGAAGGCGAAGGTCGGGATCGTCGAGTCCTTGAGCCGGCGGAACACCCGGTGGCCGGTCTCGGCGATCTCCCGGGCGTCGGCCGCCGAGGTGATCGCCGGGACGCCGGAGAGGTCGGCGCCGACGGCGAAGACGAACGGCTTGCCGGTGACGGCGATCGCCGTCGGGGCGGGGGTGTGGGCGGCGATCTCGTCGAGCGCGGCGTCCAACGACGCCAGCCCGCCCGGGCCGAAGGTCGACGGCCGGGTGTGGTCGTGCCCGTTGTCGAGGGTGACCAGGGCGATCTCGCCGGCCAGGCCGGGCACGCGCAGGTACCGGACCCGCGCGGTGGTCACGACCTCGTTCTCGAAGACGGCGGTCACCTCGCGACACCCTCCCAGGTCGGGTTCTCCCAGATCACGGTGGCGCCCATGCCCAGGCCCACGCACATGGCGGTCAGGCCGTAGCGGACGTCGGGCCGCTCGGCGAACTGGCGGGACAGCTGGGTCATCAGCCGCACACCGGAGGAGGCCAGCGGGTGGCCGACGGCGATCGCGCCGCCCCACGGGTTGACCCGCGGGTCGTCGTCGGCGATGCCGAAGTGGTCGAGGAACGCGAGCACCTGGACGGCGAAGGCCTCGTTGAGCTCGAACAGGCCGATGTCGTCGATGGTCAGGCCGGTGCGGGCCAGCGCGCGCTCGGTCGAGGGCACCGGGCCCACGCCCATCACCTCGGGCTCGACGCCGACGAACCCGTAGCCGACCAGCCGCATCCCGGCGGTCAGGCCCAGCTCCTGCGCGACCTCCTCGGCGGCGAGGATGCAGCCGGTGGCGCCGTCGTTGAGGCCGGCGGCATTGCCCGCGGTCACGTTGCCGTGCGGGCGGAACGGGGTCTTGAGCGTCGCCAGGCCCTCGAGGGTGGTGTTCGGCCGCGGCGGCTCGTCGACGGTGGCCAGGCCCCAGCCCTGCTCGGCGCTGCGGGTGGCGACGGTCACCAGCTCCGGGCCGATCTGCCCGTTGGCGACGGCCTTGGCGTACCTCTGCTGGCTGGCCAGCGCGAACGCGTCGGCGCGCTCCCGGGTCAGGTGCGGGAAGCGGTCGTGCAGGTTCTCGGCGGTGGAGCCCATGACCAGCGCGGAGCCGTCGACGATCTTCTCGCTGAAGAACCGCGGGTTCGGATCGGCGCCCTCGCCCATCGGGTGGCGGCCCATGTGCTCGACGCCGCCGGCGATCGCGACGTCGTAGGCGCCGAAGGCGATGCCCGAGGCGGTGGTGGTGACGGCGGTCATCGCGCCGGCGCACATGCGGTCGATCGCGTAGCCGGGCACCGACTGCGGCAGCCCGGCCAGCAGCGCGGCGGTGCGGCCGATCGTCAGGCCCTGGTCACCGACCTGGGTGGTGGCCGCGATCGCGACCTCGTCGACCCGCTCGGGCGGCAGCGACGGGTTGCGGCGCAGCAGCTCGCGGATGACGCGGACGACGAGGTCGTCGGCGCGGGTCTCGGCGTAGACGCCCTTCGGGCCGGCCTTGCCGAAGGGGGTGCGCACCCCGTCGACGAAGACGACCTCGCGCAGGGAGCGGGACATGGGACCTCCGCAGCAGTTCGGTACCGGCCGGTACGGCTCGGTGCCCCGAAGTTACCCGCCGGTAACCGCTGGTCCAAGGTCGACCCGCCCCTCACGGGGCAGGTCGGGTCAGGACCGGAGGCGGCCGGACGGCGACGAGGGATGACGCCCGGGCGAGGTCACGGTCCAGCAACGTCCTGGACGGCGTCTTGCGCCGGCTGTGACCCGGCGCGCATATTGGCCGCCGCACTTCTGCGCATTCCCGACAGAACGGTGGACGACCCATGGCGCGACGGCGCACCATCCTCACGGCCCTCGCGGCCTCCCTCGTCTTCAGCCTCGCTGCGTGCGGCAGCGACAGCGGCGGCGGCGACAGCGGCAGTGGCGGCGGCGGGGGCGGCGGTGGCGAGGCCGCCGGCAAGGTCGGCGTGATCCTCCCCGACACCGAGTCCTCGGTGCGCTGGGAGAACTTCGACCGCCCCTACCTCGAGGCGGCCTTCGAGGACGCCGGTGTCGAGTACGACATCCAGAACGCCGAGGGCGACGCCCAGCGGCAGGCGACGATCGCCGAGCAGATGATCACCGAGGGCGCCACGGTCCTCGCCATCGTCAACCTCGACTCGGCCTCGGGTGCGCAGATCCAGGAGCAGGCGGCCCAGGAGGGCGTCCAGACGATCGACTACGACCGGCTGACCCTGGGCGGCTCCGCCGAGTACTACGTCTCCTTCGACAACACCGAGGTCGGCCGGCTGCAGGGCCAGGGCCTGCAGCAGTGCCTGGAGTCCAACGGGGTCACCCAGGGCAACATCGCCTTCCTCAACGGCTCGCCCGACGACAACAACGCCACGCTGTTCTCGTCGGGTGCCCACGAGGTGCTCGACCCGCTGACGCAGTACACGCAGGTGGCCGAGCAGGCCGTGCCCGAGTGGGACAACCAGCAGGCGGCGACGATCTTCGAGCAGATGTACACCCAGAACGGCGGGCAGATCGACGGCGTCGTGGCCGCCAACGACGGCCTGGCGAACTCGGTGATCCAGATCCTCGGGCGCAACAACGCCGCAGGCAAGGCCAACGTCACCGGTCAGGACGCCAGCGTCGAGGGTCTGCAGAACATCCTCGCCGGTGACCAGTGCATGACGGTCTACAAGTCGGTCCGCGACGAGGCCAACGCGCTCGCCGAGCTCGCCACCGCGCTGATCAACGGCGACGAGGGCGAGACCACCGGCACCGTCGAGGACACCGAGGGTGGCCGCGAGGTCCCGTCGGTCCTGCTCACGCCGGTCTCGATCTTCCGCGACAACGTCAAGGACGTCGTCGACGACGAGTTCGTGACCGCCGACGAGCTCTGCACCGGCGACTTCGCCGGCGCGTGCCAGGAGCTCGGCATCTCCTAGTGGTCAGCAGCCGCCGGGGCGTCGATGATGGGCGCCCCGGCGGCTCCTGCCGCGTTCCCCAGCCCCACCCAGCCCCGCCCAGTGCGACCGAGAGGCCCGGCGTGTCCGCACCCACCGACCGTCCCCAGGACGTCACCCCCACCCTGGAGCTCCGCGGCGTCAACAAGAGCTTCGGCGCCATCCAGGTCCTGCACGACGTGCACATGAAGGTCTACCCCGGGCAGGTCACCGCGCTGGTCGGTGACAACGGGGCGGGCAAGAGCACGCTCATCAAGTCGATCGCCGGCATCCACGCCATCGACTCCGGCGAGTTCCTCTTCGAGGGCCGGCCGGTCACCGTCAGCAGCCCCCGCGAGGCCGCGGCGCTCGGCATCGAGATCGTCTACCAGGACCTCGCCCTGGCCGACAACCTCGACGTCGTCCAGAACATGTTCCTCGGCCGCGAGCGCAAGAACGGCATCCTCCTCGACGAGACGTCGATGGAGGAGGCGGCCCGCGACACGCTGAGCAAGCTCTCCGTCCGGACCCTCAAGTCCGTGCGCCAGCTGGTCTCCAGCCTCTCCGGTGGCCAGCGGCAGACGGTCGCCATCGCCAAGGCCGTGCTCTGGGAGTCCAAGCTGGTCGTCCTCGACGAGCCGACCGCGGCCCTCGGCGTCGCGCAGACCCGCCAGGTCCTCGACCTGGTCCGGCGGCTGGCCGACACCGGGCACGCGGTGGTCTTTATCAGCCACAACATGGTCGACGTCTTCGAGGTCTCCGACCGGATCGCGGCCCTGTACCTGGGGCGGATGGCGGCCGACGTCCCCATCTCCCAGGTCGACCGTCCCCAGGTCATCGAGCTCATCACGGCGGGCCGCTCGGGCAACCTGGGCATCGCACCCGCCGAAGCCGCAGCGGTGGAGGTCTGAGCATGTCCAGCACGTTGTCCGCCCCCACCAGCGCGCAGGAACCCGGCGGCGCGCCGTCGGGCTTCGAGGCCGACCGCAGCGCGGACTCCCTCGGCGCGGCGGCCCGGGCCTACGTCGACCGCGTGCGGGGCGGTGACCTGGGGGCGCTGCCGGCCATCCTGGGCATCGTCGCCCTCGGCCTGCTGTTCTTCGCGCTGCGGCCCGAGACGTTCCTGACCCCGCGCAACATGGCCAACCTGGCCGACCAGGCGGCGCCGATCGTCATCCTGGCGATGGGGCTGGTCTTCATCCTGCTGCTGGGCGAGATCGACCTGTCCGCGGGTGTGGTCAGCGGCGTCTGCGCCGCGGTGATGGCCAAGCTGCTCGCCGACGCCGGCGCCCCCTGGTACGTCTCGGTGGCCGCCGCCATCGTCACCGGCGTGGTCATCGGCCTGTTCACCGGCAGCCTCGTCGGGATGGTGGGCATCCCGTCGTTCGTCGTCACGCTCGCGCTCTTCCTGGGCTGGCAGGGCTTCACGCTGCGGCTCATCGGCGAGGGCGGCACGGTGCCGGTGCGCGACCCGGTGATCTCGGCGATCAGCGACCGGAACGTGCCGGTCGCCCTCGGCTGGGTCCTGGCCCTGCTGGTCATCGCCGCCTACGCCGCGCTGCAGCTCAACCGGTTCCGCGTGCAGCGGGCCAGGCGGCTCGCGCACGCCCCGCTCGCCGTGGTGCTCGTGCGGATCGGCGTCATCGCCGCCGTCGTCGTCCTGATCACGGCGGTGCTGAGCGTCGACCGGGCCCCGGCCGCCGGTGTGGTGCTCGCGGGGATCCCCTACGCCATCCCGCTCGTGGTGGTCCTCCTGCTGCTGCTGACCTTCGTGCTCGGCCGCACGAGCTTCGGCCGGCACGTCTACGCGGTCGGCGGCAACGCCGAGGCGGCCCGGCGGGCCGGCATCAACGTCACCAGGATCAGGGTCGCGGTGTTCGTCATCGGCTCGACCCTGGCGGCGATCAGCGGCATCGTCGCGGCCGCCCGGCTCGGCTCGGTGGCACCGGGGTCCGGCGGCGGCAACACGCTGCTCTACGCCGTGGGCGCCGCGGTCATCGGTGGCACCAGCCTCTTCGGTGGCCGCGGGCGGGTGCGCGACGCCGTCCTGGGTGGCCTGGTCGTGGCCATCATCGCCAACGGTCTCGGCCTGCTGGGCACCGAGGCGTACCTCAACTTCATCATCACCGGCGGCGTGCTGCTGCTGGCCGCCAGCGTCGACGCGCTGGCCCGGCGGCGGGCCGCGGCCACCGGTCACTGAGGGAACGGCCCTCCTGCCCCCCACCCTTCGCAGGCTCAGGGCGGGGCCCTGCAGGAGGGCCGTTCCAGCACCTCGCCAGGGGCGGTCCCGGCTGCGGCCGGGGCCGCCCCGCGCGGGTTCAGGCGCGGTTGACCGCGTCGGTGAGCAGGTCGCAGGTCAGCTCGACCTGCCACTCGCGGGCGCCGCCGGCGCGCAGCACCGCCGCGACCGTCCCGGGGTCACGCGGCTCCGGCGGGCTCCACGTGAGCCGGCGCACCAGGTCGGGGGAGAGCACGTTCTCCACCGGCACCGAGTGCTTCTCCGACAGCTCGGCCAGCCCCGCGCGCGCGGCCTGCAGCCGGGTGGCGGCGGCCGGGTCGCGGTCGGCCCAGCGGCTCACCGGCGGTGGCCCCTCACCCGGGCGGCTGTGCAGGGGGAGCTCCGCCTCCGCCAGCGCCCGGCCGCGGGCCAGCGCGCCGAACCAGGTGCCCACCAGCTTGCGGTTGGCCCGGCCGCGGAACACCGGCAGCTCCAGCAGCGCGGCCTCGGTCGGCGGGTCGGCCTGGACGGCGGAGACCATCGCCGAGTCGGGCAGCACCCGGCCCGGGGCGACGTCGCGCCTGCGGGCCAGGTCGTCGCGGGCCTGCCAGAGCGAGCGCAGGATGCCCAGCTGGCGCCGGGTGCGCAGTCCGTGCACCCCGGAGGTCCGTCGCCAGGGGTCGACCCGCGGCGCGGGCGGCCCGGCGGCCAGGACGGCGGCGAACTCCTGCTGCGCCCACTCGGTCTTGCCCTGCTCGGCCAGGAGCCCGGCCAGTGCGTCGCGGAGGTCGACGAGCACCTCGACGTCGAGCGCGGCGTAGACCAGCCACTCCTCCGGCAGGGGCCGGGTGCTCCAGTCGGCGGCCGAGTGGCCCTTCTGCAGGGAGAACCCCAGCAGCGACTCGACGACGGCGCCGAGGCCCACCCGCGGCAGCCCGGCCAGCCGCGCGGCCAGCTCGGTGTCGAAGACCCGCGTCGGCACCAGGCCGATCTCGGCGAGGCAGGGGAGGTCCTGGTTGGCCGCGTGCAGCACCCACTCCTCGTCGGCGATCGCGGCCTGCACGACGGAGAGGTCCGGCAGCGGGATCGGGTCGACCAGCCCGGTGCCGGCGCCGGCGCGGCGCAGCTGCACCAGGTAGGCGCGCTGGCCGTAGCGGTAGCCCGAGGCGCGCTCGGCGTCGACGGCGACCGGGCCGCTGCCGGCGCGCAGGGCCTCGGCGTACTCCGCCAGCGCGGCGGGGGTGTCGATGACCGGGGGGAGCCCGTCGCGGGGGGCGAGCAGGGGGACCGGGGTCGCGACGTCGTCCGGGACGGTGTCCCCCGGCGGGAGGTCGGGCTGGGGCTCGGTGCTCAGTTGCCGTCCACCTTCTCGCCCCGTGTCGTCCGTGCGTCCGCGGCCGGTCCTCGGCCTCCCGGCGGAACCAGCCGTCCGGCGCGGAGCCGGGGGAGTGCCCCCGCTGCCCCGATCCTAGTTGCCGTCGTCCACCGGGCCGGAGGGGCCCAGCATGGCCACCCCCGGCGGTGGGAGCCCCGCGGCGTTGCCGAGGACCTCGAGCCAGGCGTCGAGGTGCCGGCCGAGCGCGGTGTCCTCCGCCGTCCAGGAGGCGCGGATCTCGACGTCGACCGAGTGCTCGGGGCCGGCCAGGTCGCCGAAGCGAGTGGAGGCGGTGCGGGTGACGGTGCCGCCGAGGGCGTGGCAGGTCGCGCCGCACGAGGCGAGGGCCTCGGTCAGCCAGCTCCAGGCGACCTCGGAGAACATCGCGTCGTCGACCATGTGCTCGTCGGTCGCGGCCGAGAGGTAGCCGACGCAGCGGGTGGTGCCCGCCCACGCCTCGTGGCCGGCGGGGTCGAACAGGACGATGAAGCGGCCGCTGGCGACCTCGACCTCCTCCTCGCCGTCGAGCTCGGTGATGCGGGCGCCGAGGGCGTGGGCGAAGGGCGCGAGCCGCTGCGGGGCGGGGATCTGCTCGACGACGATCTCGGGTCGCACGCGCAGCGAGGCCAGCGAGTCGAGGGCGGCCACGAACTCCTCCGGACGGTCGTCGACCGCCCGGGCGCCGGTGGCGTCCTGAGGACCGCCCAGGCTGCGTGGCTCCACGCTCGCAGGGTAGGGGCCCCGGGGCCTGTCTGTCGCCGACGCGCCGCAGCCGTCGTGCCCGCTCGGCGGCCGGGTCCTGCCTGGTCTGGGAGGATGGACCGTCGTGACCGCCGCTGCCACCCCCGCTCCGTCCGCCGCCGACTCGGACCTGGTCCGTGCCGCGCGCGGCCTGCCGGTCGGCCGGACGCCGGTGTGGTTCATGCGCCAGGCCGGCCGGTCGCTGCCGGAGTACCGGGCCCTGCGCGCCGGGACGGCGATGCTGCAGGCCTGCCAGGACCCCGACCTGGTCACCGAGATCACCCTCCAGCCGGTCCGGCGGCACGGCGTCGACGCGGCGATCCTGTTCTCCGACATCGTGCTGCCGCTGGTCGTGGCGGGGGTGGACATCGAGATCAAGCCCGGCGTCGGGCCGGTCGTGGCCGACCCCGTGCGCACGGTCGCCGACGTCGACGCGCTGCCCGGCCTGGAGCCCGACCGGCTGGACTTCCTCGCGACGGCGGTCCGCCGGCTGGTCGCCGAGCTCGGTCCCACACCGCTGATCGGCTTCGCCGGGGCGCCGTTCACCCTGGCCACCTACCTCATCGAGGGCGGCCCGTCGAAGGAGCACGCCCGCACCAAGGCCTTCATGTACGCCGAGCCGGAGGCGTGGGTCCGGCTGCTGGACCGGCTGGCGGTCTCGGCCGCCACCTTCCTGCGGGTGCAGGTCGACAACGGCGCCTCGGCGGTGCAGCTGTTCGACTCCTGGGCCGGCGTGTTGTCGGCCGCCGACTACGGCACCCGGGTGCTGCCGCACTCGCGCGCGGTGTTCGACGGGCTGGGCGACCGCGAGGTGCCGCGCATCCACTTCGGCGTGGGCACCGGCGAGCTGCTCGCGCTGATCGGTGACGCCGGCGCCGACGTGGTCGGCGTCGACTGGCGGGTGCCGCTGGACGAGGCCGCCCGCCGGGTGGGCCCGGGCCGCTCGCTGCAGGGCAACCTCGACCCCGCCGTCCTGCTGGCCGACCGGGCGACCGTCGACCGCGAGGTCCGCCGGGTCGTCGAGGAGGGCCGGGCGGCCCGCGGGCACGTGTTCAACCTCGGCCACGGGGTGCTGCCCGAGACCGACCCCGGTGCCCTGACCCACGTCGTCGACCTGGTGCACGAGCTGTCGGTGCGGTGATGTCCCCCGCCCGCACCGCCCCAGCGGCCCGGCTCGTCGTGGTCGGCGCCGGCATCGCCGGGCTGACCGCCGCGTTCGAGTGGCGCCGTCGCCGTCCCGGGGACGAGGTCGTCGTCCTGGAGGCCGGCGGCCGGGTGGGCGGCAAGATCGACCGGCTCGAGCTGGCCGGGCAGTGGTACGACACCGGGCCGGAGGCCGTGCTCGCCCGGGTGCCCGAGGCGGTCGAGCTGGTCGAGGCGCTCGGGCTCGGCGACCGGCTGGTCGCGCCGGCGACGACGCAGGCCTCGATCGTGCTGCCCGACGGGCGCCACCCGCTCCCGCCGGGCACCGTGCAGGGCGTCCCGACGTCGGCCGACGGGCTGGCCGGGGTGCTCACCCCCGACGGCGTCGAGCGGGTGCGGGCCGAGGCCGGCCTGCCGCCGCTGCGGCTGGACGGCGACGTGTCGGTCGGTGCGCTGCTGCGCGAGCGGCTCGGCGACGAGGTGGTCGACCGACTCGTCGAGCCGCTGCTCGGCGGGGTCTACGCCGGCCGTCCCGACGACCTCTCGCTGGCCGCGACCATGCCGGCGCTGGCCGCCCAGCTGGCCCGCGCCGACTCGGTGCTGGCCGCCGCCGTCGCCGCCCGGGACGCCGGTGCCCGCAGCCGCGGGGACGCCGACGGGCCGGTGTTCGTCACCGTCGACGGCGGGCTCGGCGCGCTGCCGGAGGCGCTGGTGGAGGCGTCCGGCGCGCAGGTCCGGCTGCGGACGCCGGCGCACGCGATCCGCCGGGCGCACGGGCGGCTGGAGGTCGCCGTCGGCCCGCTCGCCGCGCCGGAGGTGCTCGAGGCCGACGCCGTCGTCGTCGCCGCACCCGCCGGGAAGTCGGCGCGGCTGCTCGCCGGGGTGGCGCCGGGCGCCGTCGAGCCGCTGCGCGGGATCCCGTACGCGTCGATGGCGGTCGTGGCGATGGCCTTCCCCGCGCAGCCGGTGGCCGCCGGCTCCGGCCTGCTCGTGCCGCCGGTGACCGGGCGGCTGGTCAAGGGCGTCACCGTCTCCTCGTCGAAGTGGCCACACCTGTCCGGCGGCGGCCTGCTGCGGGTGCGCGCCTCGGTGGGCCGCTACGGCGACGAGGTGCAGCTGCAGCGCGAGGACGACGACCTCACCGCCGCGGTGGTGGCCGACGTCGCCGACCTGCTCGACCTCGAGCGCCGCGAGCCGGTGGAGGCCCACCTCGTGCGCTGGGGCGGCGGGCTGCCGCAGTACCTCGTCGGCCACCCGCAGCGGGTGGTGGCCGTCCGGGACGCCGTCGCCGCGGTGCCCGGCCTGGCCGTGGCCGGAGCCGCCTACGACGGCGTCGGCGTGCCCGCCTGCATCCGCAGCGCCCGCCGGGCGGTCGACGCGCTGGCCTGACCCCGCCGCCCGCGGCCCCGACCCCGGTGTGCACGACCGCACGGTTCCCTGGCCGACGGTGCGCACCCGGGCGCGGGATGATGGACCCATGAGCGAGCAGACCGAGACGCCGACCGGGACGAAGAGCATCGGCAAGCGGGCGAACGAGCTCAACGCCCTCGTCCGCTACACGATGTGGTCGGTGTTCAAGCTGGCCTCACCGCTGGGGGACGACCAGCGCACCGCGGCCGCCGACGAGGTCGCCGGGCTGTTCGAGGAGCTGGCCGGCAAGGGCGTCGTCGTCCGCGGGACCTACGACGTCTCGGGCCTGCGGGCCGACGCCGACCTCATGGTCTGGTGGCACGCCGAGTCGCCCGACGCGCTGCAGGAGGCCTACACCCGGCTGCGCCGCACGGCCCTGGGCCGGCACCTGGAGCCGGTGTGGTCGCAGATGGCCCTGCACCGGCCCGCCGAGTTCAACCGCAGCCACATCCCGGCGTTCCTGGCCGACGAGGAGCCGCGCCGCTACCTGTGCGTCTACCCGTTCGTGCGCTCCTACGAGTGGTACCTGCTGCCCGACGAGGAGCGGCGGGACATGCTCAAGGAGCACGGCATGCAGGCGCGGCCCTACCCGGACGTCCGGGCCAACACCGTCGCCTCGTTCGGGCTGGGCGACTACGAGTGGATGCTCGCCTTCGAGGCCGACGAGCTGCACCGCATCGTCGACCTGATGCGCGACCTGCGGGCCAGCCGCGCCCGCCGGCACGTGCGCGAGGAGGTGCCCTTCTACACCGGCACCCGCAAGCCGGTCGCCGAGCTGGTGCGCGACCTGCCCTGAGGTGGGGCGGCGCGATGATCAGGTGACCTGATCGTCGCGCGTCCTCCCTGACCGCCCACGGTGAGGGAGGACGCGCTGCGGTGAGGGAGGACGTCGTGGGCGGGCCGCTGCGGCGTCCCGGTGCAACCGGGGCGGTGCAGCTAGGGCGGTCACCCGCGCCGGGGACCGCCCGCGGCCGCACCGGAGGAGCTCAGCCCTCGGCGGGCTCCAGGCGGATGGAGACGCTGTTGATGCAGTAGCGGTCGCCGGTCGGCGTCTGCGGCGCGTCGTCGAAGAGGTGGCCGAGGTGGCTGTGGCAGGTGGCGCAGAGGACCTCGGTGCGGATCATGCCGTGGCTGCGGTCCTCGCGGAGCACCACGTGGTCGGCGGCCGACGGCTCGTAGAACGACGGCCAGCCGCAGTGCGAGTCGAACTTCGTCTCCGAGCGGAACAGCTCGGCGCCGCAGGCCCGGCAGGTGTAGACGCCGACGGTCTTGGTGTCGACGTACTCACCGGTCCACGGGCGCTCGGTGCCGGCCTGCCGCAGGACGGCGTACTCCTCCGGCGCGAGCCGGGCCCGCCACTCCTCGTCGGTCCTGGTCACCTTCGGCTGCTGTGCGGACGTGGTCATGACCGGACGAACGAGCCGTGTCGCAGGCGGATTCCCGTCCCGCCGCGCGTGACCCCGGGTGGTGCGGCGTCCCCGTGCACCCCGGGGAGACTGGACGGCGTGACCTCGCCCCTGCCCGACACCTGGTTCACCCGAGACCTGCCCGTGCTGCGCGCGATCGCCCGGCTGGTCGACGAGCCGCGGCACGGCGGGGCGCCGTACCTGCTGGGCTCCGTGGTGCCCGGCAGCGGGCTGCCGAAGGCCGACGTCGTCGCCGCGGCCAAGGCGCTCGCGGCCGCCGGCTACGTCGAGCCGCTGACCAACCACGCCGGCGACATCGTCCGCATCACCGGGATCTCCGCCGAGGCCCGTCGGCTGGCCGGGCTCTGGCCGACGCCGCAGGGGGAGTGGGAGCGGCTCCTCGAGCAGGCGGCCACCCGGGCGGAGAAGGCGCCGACCGACGTCGAGCGGCAGCGCTGGCGGGCCTTCGCCGACGCCGCGCAGGCGGTGGGACCCGACGCGGGAGCGCTGCTCATGCAGGCGCTCGTCGGCGGCTACGTCCCTCGGGCGCGCTGAGCGGGTGCGCCGGCGCCCCTTCCCCGGCCGGGAAGGGGGCGTGCACGCCCGTGCTCGCCCCCTCGGCCGGCCCCGGACACGACAGCGCCCCCGCCCGGCGGACCGGACGAGGGCGCTGTGCTGATCTAGCGGATCAGAGCGGGGTGACGTTCGCCGCCTGCGGGCCCTTCTGGCCCTGCTCGACGTCGAACGAGATCCGCTGGCCTTCGTCGAGCGAGCGGTACCCGCTGGTCTGGATGGCCGAGTAGTGGACGAACACGTCAGGTCCGCCACCGTCAGGGGTGGCGAAGCCGAACCCCTTCTCCGCGTTGAACCACTTGACAGTTCCTTCGGGCATTGCTCGCTCCTAGCTGCGATGGTGCATCGGGGTCCTGCCAGAGCGCAGGGCCTTCCCGACGCGACGACCCTAGCGGCCCGGACGGCTCCGTGGCAGGTGGGGGCGCCATGACGTCGTGACGGCGGCGTGGCGGTGTGCTCGCAGGTGCGACGGCGGGAGGTGCGGCCCGGTCGCCCGCCCTCCTGCGGAGCGCTCCTCCCCGGCGCCGAGCAGCACCCACTCCGGCGGGTGACAGGTGGACCACGATCCGGCGGCGCCACCTCGGTGCCCGCACCCCCGCCGCGGTGCTCACTCGCACGCGACGCCGTCTCCGTCACGGTCCAGCCGTGAGCTGCAGCCGGGCTGGCCGGCGTACAGCGGAGTCACGCCCGCAGCACGGGCCTCGGTGCAGTTCGCGTAGGTGGCCGCCGGTGCGGGTGCGGGTGCGGGTGCCGGTGCGGGGGCAGGTACTGATGCCGGAGCCGGAGCCGGAGCCGGGCGAGGTGCCGGGGCAGGAGCCGGCGCGGGGGCGGGGACCGGGACGGGCCGTGACGCCGTGGGTGTGGTGGTCGCCCGTGGCGCGCGCTGGACGTGGCCGCCGACCGGGCCACCGGCTCGTCGGGCAGGTCGGCCACCACACCGCCGGGGAGCGGCTCGTCCGGGCAGGTGGTGAGCACCGTGGCGGTCGCGGCGCGCGCGGCGGCGGTCATCGACAGGCCGTAGGTGAGCTTGACGGCGACCTAGGGGGCGACGGTGTGACCGGAGGAGGGAACGAGGCGTCGCCGACGACGGGAGGCGCCGTGCTGCGAGAACGGGTCCCTTGACCGACGCCGGACCGCGACCTACTGTGTCGACCACTGATATACCAGTCGCAAGGACCTGGTCAGCCAGAGGGGATCCGCATGTCCGTGCTAGCCGATCGGGACCTCGTCGAGGTCACCGCGGCCCCGCCTGTCGCCGACCCGGTGCTCACCCGGCCGCTCGGCGAGGCCGATCCCGAGGTGGCTGCCGCGATCGACGCCGAGCTGCGCCGCCAGCAGACGACGCTGGAGATGATCGCCAGCGAGAACTGCGCGCCCGTCGCCGTCATGCAGGCGCAGGGCTCGGTGCTGACCAACAAGTACGCCGAGGGCTACCCGGGCCGGCGCTACTACGGCGGCTGCGAGCACGTCGACGTCGTCGAGCAGCTCGCCATCGACCGGCTGACGGCGCTGTTCGGCGCCGAGTACGCCAACGTGCAGCCGCACTCCGGCGCCCAGGCCAACGCCGCGGTGATGGCCGCGCTGCTCGAGCCCGGCGACACGATCCTCGGCCTGGACCTCGCCCACGGCGGTCACCTGACCCACGGGATGCGGCTGAACTTCTCCGGCAAGCTCTACGACGTCGCCGCCTACCACGTCGACCGGCACAGCCACCGGGTCGACATGGCAGAGGTCGAGCGGCTGGCCCGTGAGCGGCGGCCCAAGCTCATCGTCGCCGGCTGGTCGGCCTACCCGCGCCACCTCGACTTCGCGGGGTTCCGGCGCATCGCCGACGAGGTCGGGGCCCACCTGATGGTGGACATGGCGCACTTCGCCGGTCTGGTCGCCGCGGGCCTGCACCCCTCCCCGGTGCCGCACGCGCACATGGTCACCTCCACCACCCACAAGACCCTCGGCGGACCGCGCGGCGGGGTGATCCTGGCCACCGCCGACCTGGCCAAGCGGTTCAACTCCTCGGTGTTCCCCGGCCAGCAGGGGGGCCCGCTCGAGCACGTCATCGCCGCCAAGGCGGTGGCCTTCAAGCTGGCCGCCGAGCCGGCCTTCCGCGAGCGGCAGGAGCGCACCCTCGCCGGCGCCCGCGCCCTGGCCGAGCGGCTGCTCGCCGCCGACTGCCGGGAGGCCGGCGTCAGCGTGGTCAGCGGCGGCACCGACGTCCACCTGGTGCTGGTCGACCTGCGCGAGTCGCCGCTCGACGGCCGGCAGGCCGAGGACCGGCTGCACTCGATCGGCATCACGGTCAACCGCAACGCCGTCCCGTTCGACCCGCGGCCGCCCATGGTCAGTTCCGGTGTCCGCATCGGCACCCCGGCGCTGGCCGCCCGCGGCTTCGACGCCGAGGACTTCGCCGAGGTCGCCGACGTCATCGCCGGCGCCCTGCGGCCCACGGTGGGGGAGGGGCGGCTGGCCCGGCTGCGCGAGCGGGTCACGCGGCTGGCCGAGCGCCACCCGCTCTACGCCGAGACGGCCGGGGTGTCCCGGTGACCCCCCGCACCCCGGGCGCCGACCTGCCCGAGCACCCCGCCTTCCTCTGGCGCAACCCGGAGCCGAAGCGCTCCTACGACGTCGTCATCGTCGGGGGCGGCGGGCACGGCCTGGCCACCGCGCACTACCTGGCCAAGAACCACGGCATCACGAACGTCGCGGTGCTGGAGAAGGGCTGGCTGGCCGGCGGGAACATGGCCCGCAACACCACGCTGATCCGGTCCAACTACCTGTGGGACGAGAGCGCGGCCATCTACGAGCACGCCCTGAAGCTGTGGGAGGGGCTGGAGGAGGACCTCGGCTACCCGATCCTGTTCAGCCAGCGCGGCGTGCTCAACCTCGCGCACACGCTGCAGGACGTCCGCGACAGCGTGCGCCGGGTGGAGGCCAACAAGCTCAACGGCATCGACGCGGAGTGGGTCGAGCCCGACGAGGTCGCCAAGATCTGCCCGATCGTCAACACCTCGGCCGACATCCGCTACCCGGTGCTCGGCGCGACCTACCAGCCGCGTGCGGGCATCGCCAAGCACGACTACGTCGCGTGGGGCTTCGCCCGCCGCGCCGACGAGGCCGGCATCGACCTCATCCAGGACTGCGAGGTCACCGGGTTCACCACCGACGGCGACCGGGTCACCGGGGTGCACACCACCCGCGGCACCATCGCCGCCGGCACGGTCGCGCTGTGCGCCGCGGGGCACACCTCGGTGCTCACCGACATGCTGGGCTTCCGGGTGCCGCTGCAGAGCCACCCGCTGCAGGCGCTGGTCTCCGAGCTGCTCGAGCCGGTGCACCCGACGATCGTCATGTCCAACGCCGTGCACGTGTACGTCTCCCAGGCGCACAAGGGCGAGCTGGTCATGGGCGCGGGCGTCGACTCCTACAACGGCTACGGCCAGCGGGGCGCCTTCCACGTCATCGAGCGGCAGATGGCCGCGGCCGTGGAGCTGTTCCCGGTCTTCGCCCGTGCGCACCTGCTGCGCTCCTGGGGCGGCATCGTCGACGTCAGCCCCGACGCCTCCCCGGTGATCGGCCGCACGCCGTACAACAACGTCGTCCTCAACTGCGGCTGGGGGACCGGTGGCTTCAAGGCCACGCCCGGCATCGGCTGGTGCATGGCGCACACCATCGCGACCGGCGAGCCGCACCCCTACGTGGCCCCGTTCGCCCTCGACCGCTTCGTCAGCGGTGCGCTCGTCGACGAGCACGGCGCCGCCGCCGTCGCCCACTGACACCGCCCACCGACACCGCGCACCGAACCCAGGAGTCCTTGCGATGCAGCTCATCGAGTGCCCGTGGTGCGGCCCCCGTGAGGAGGTCGAGTTCCACTACGGCGGGCAGGCGCACGTCGCCTACCCCGAGGACCCCGCCGCGCTCGACGACGTCCAGTGGGCCCACTACGTCTTCTTCCGCGACAACCCCAAGGGCCGCTTCGCCGAGCGCTGGTCGCACGCGGCCGGTTGCCGCCGCTGGTTCAACGCCGTGCGCGACACGGCCACCCACCGCTTCGAGCGCGTCTACCGCCTCGACGAGCCCAGGCCGGTGATCTCGTGAGCGCCCCGTTCCGCACCCCCGAGGGCGGCCGCGTCGACCGCGGCACCACCCTGCAGTTCACCTTCGGCGGGGAGGTCCTCACCGGCCACCCCGGCGACACCCTGGCCTCGGCGCTGCTCGCCTCCGGCCGGCACGCGATCGCCACCAGCGTGAAGCTGGGCCGCCCGCGCGGCGTGGCCGCGGCCTGGGCCGAGGACCCCAGCGGGCTGGTGCAGATCGAGGAGCCCTTCCCCGAGCCGATGCAGCTGGCCAGCACCGTCGAGCTGTACGACGGGCTGGTCGCCCACGGGCTGCCCGGCCAGGGCCGGCTCGCCGAGGTGCCGGACTCCGCCCGCTACGACGCCGTCCACCACCACGTCGACGTGCTGGTCGTGGGGGCCGGGCCGGCCGGCCTGACCGCCGCGCTGACCGCCGCCCGGGCCGGGGCCCGCGTCGCGCTGGTCGACGAGCAGTCCGAGGCCGGCGGCGCGCTGCTCGGCAGCGACGACGTCCTCGACGGCGGCCCGGCGCTGGACTGGGTCGCCGGCGCCGTCGCGGAGCTGGCGGCGCACCCCGACGTCCTGCACCTGCAGCGGACGACGGCGTTCGGGCTCTACGACGACGGGTTCGTCCTGGCGCTGGAGCGGCGCACCGACCACCTCGGCGCCGCGGCGCCGCGGCACGTCTCCCGCCAGCGGGTCTGGCGCCTGCGCGCCCGCCGGGTCGTCGTCGCCGCCGGCGCGCACGAGCGCCCCGTGGTCTTCGCCGACAACGACCGGCCCGGGATCCTGCTGGCCGGCGGCGCGCGCACCCTCCTGCACCGCTACGGCGTGCGGGCCGGCCGCGAGGCCGTCGTCTTCACCACGAACGACAGCGCCTACGACGCCGCCCTCGACCTGCACCGCGCCGGTGTGCACGTGCAGGCGGTGGTCGACGCCCGCCCGGAGGGCTCGCCGCGCCGCGCGGAGTGCGAGCGCGCCGGCCTGCGCGTCCTGTCCGGCGCGGTCGTGACCGGCACGCAGGGCGTCGAGCGGGTCACCCACGCCCTCGTCGCCCCGTTCGCCGACGGCGCGGTCGGCGCCAGCAGCGCGATCGCCTGCGACCTGCTGCTGGTCAGCGGCGGCTGGAACCCCGCCGTCCACCTGTTCAGCCAGGCCCGCGGGCGGCTGCGCTTCGACGAGGCCCTCGGCGCCTTCCTGCCCGCTGAGGAGCTCGACGGCGTGGCGGTCACCGGTTCGGCCGCCGGGGTGCTCGACCTGCCCGGCTGCCTGGCCGACGGACGGCGCGCGGCGACCACGGCGCTGGGCGCGCTGGGCCTCGCCGCGCCGGCCGAGCCGGCCCTGCCCGCCGCCGGCGCCGCGCCGGCCGGGGCGGCGCCGATGACGCTGTGGCGGGTGCCGGACGGCGCCGACGGCAGCACCTCGTTCGTCGACCTCCAGCGCGACGCCACCATCGCCGACCTCGCCCGGGCCGCCGGCGCCGGCCTGCGGTCGATGGAGCACGTCAAGCGGTACACGACCATCGGCACCGCGCACGACCAGGGCAAGACCTCCGGCGTCCTCGCCTCCGGCATCACCGCCGAGCTGCTGGGCGTGCCGATCCAGGCCACCGGGACGACGACCTCCCGCCCGCCGTACACGCCGGTCGCCTTCGCCGCGCTGGCCGGCCGCGACCGGGGCCGGCTGTTCGACCCGGAGCGCACCACCGCGGTGCACGACTGGCACGTCGCCGAGGGCGCGGTCTTCGAGGACGTCGGCCAGTGGAAGCGGCCGCGCTACTACCCGCGCCCCGGCGAGGACATGGCCGCCGCCGTCCTGCGCGAGTGCGCGGCCACCCGCGGCGGCGTGGGCATCCTCGACGGCTCGACGCTGGGCAAGATCGACGTCCAGGGTCCGGACGCGGCCGAGCTGCTCGACCGGCTCTACACCAACCTGATGAGCAGTCTCAAGGTGGGCTCGGTGCGCTACGGCGTGATGTGCGGCGTCGACGGCATGGTGATCGACGACGGCACGGTGCTGCGGCTGGCCGACGAGCGCTTCCTGGTCCTCACCACCACCGGCGGCGCCGCGAAGGTGCTCGACTGGATGGAGGAGTGGCTGCAGACGGAGTGGCCGCACCTGCGGGTCCGGCTCACCTCGGTCACCGAGCAGTGGTCGACGTTCCCGGTCGTGGGCCCCCGGTCGCGGGACGTGATCGGCGCCGTCTTCCCCGACGTCGACGTCTCCACCGAGGCGTTCCCGTTCATGACCTGGCGGGACACCACCCTCGGCGGGGTGCCGGTGCGGCTGGCGCGGATCAGCTTCTCCGGCGAGCTGGCCTACGAGGTGTACGTGAACTCCTGGTACGCCCGCGCGGTGTGGGAGCGGCTCATCGAGGCCGGCCGGCCGTACGGGATCACCCCCTACGGCACCGAGGCCATGCACGTGCTGCGCGCCGAGAAGGGCTACCCGATCATCGGGCAGGACACCGACGGCACGGTGACCCCGCACGACCTGGGCATGGCCTGGGCGGTGTCGAAGAAGAAGCCCGACTTCGTCGGCAAGCGCTCCTTCGCCCGGCCGGCCAACCAGGACCCGCTGCGCAAGCACCTGGTCGGCCTGCTGCCCGTGGACCGCGAGACGGTGCTGCCCGAGGGGTCGCAGATCGTCGAGCCGACCGCCGACGGGCAGCTCCCGCCGCCGCCGGTGCCGATGCTCGGGCACGTGACCTCCAGCTACCGCAGCGCCGAGCTCGGCCGGCCCTTCGCCCTGGCCCTGGTCAAGGGCGGCCGCGACCGGATCGGCGAGACCGTCTCCGTGCCGGTCGGCGGCACGCTCGTCCCCGTCGAGATCACCGGGTCGGTCCTGGTCGACCCGGAAGGAGCCCGCCGTGACGGCTGACCTGCTCGCCCGCACCTCCCCGCTCGACCCCTACGCGGCCGCCTTCGCCGCGCTGCCGGACGCCGTCCGGGTCACCGCAGAGCCCTTCGTCGCGATGGCCGACGTCCGCGTCGACCCGGCGTCCGGCGTGCGGGTGCGCGGCGCCGCGCTGCCCCCCGCGGGCACCTGGGTCCCGGCCGGTGACGGCCGGCTGGTCTGGCTGGGCCCCGACGAGTGGCTGCTCACCAGCCCCGGCACCGCGCCCGAGGCCCTGGAGGCCGAGCTGGCGTCGGCACTGCGGCCCGCGGGCGGCGTGGCCGTCGACGTCTCCGCTCAGCGGGTCGTCCTGCGCCTCGGCGGTCCCCGCGCACGCGAGGTGCTGGCCAAGGGCTGCTCGATCGACCTGCACCCCCGCGTCTTCGGCCCGGGCCGCAGCGCGCAGACGACGCTCGGTCAGGCCGGCGTCGTCCTGCTGGCGCCCGGTGACGACGGCGAGGGGTTCGCCGTCGTCGTCCGCTCGTCCTTCGCCGGCTACCTCGCCACCTGGCTGCTCGACGCGAGCCTCGAGTACGCCGACCCCGCCTCGACCCTCTGAGAGGAACCGCCATGTCCCGCACCCCTCGCGTGGTGATCATCGGAGCCGGCATCGTCGGGGCCAACCTGGCCGACGAGCTCACCGCCCGCGGGTGGGACCGGGTCACCGTGGTCGACCAGGGCCCGCTGCCGCTGACCGGGGGCTCCAGCTCGCACGCGCCCGGCCTGGTGTTCCAGACCAACGGGTCGAAGACGATGACGGAGTTCGCGTCCTACACCGTGGAGAAGTTCCTCGGCCTCGACGTCGACGGGGCGTGGTGCTTCAACCAGGTCGGCGGCCTGGAGGTGGCCACCACGCCCGAGCGGCTGGCCGAGCTGCACCGGCGCCAGGGCTGGGCCACGTCCTGGGGCGTGCAGGGGGAGGTGCTCGACCCGCAGCAGTGCGTCGAGCTGCACCCGCTGATCGACCGCGACCGGATCCTGGGCGGGCTGTACGTGCCCAGCGACGGGCTGGCCAAGGCGTCCCGCGCCGTGGTGGCCCTGGCCCGCCGGGCCGAGGCCCGCGGCGCGGTGTTCCAGGGCGACACCCGGGTCACCGGCATCGAGCAGGCCGGCGGCCGGGTCACCGGCGTCCGGACGGCGGACGGCGTCATCCCCGCCGACGTCGTCGTCTCCTGCGCCGGGTTCTGGGGCCCCGCGGTCGGCGCCATGGTCGGCATGCGGGTGCCGCTGCTGCCGCTGGCCCACCAGTTCGTCTGGACCGGCCAGGTGCCCGAGCTCGTGGGCCGCAACGACGAGCTCACCGAGGCCGGCATGCCGATCCTGCGCCACCAGGACCGCGACCTGTACTACCGCGAGCGCGGCGACCGCCTGGGCATCGGCTCCTACGCCCACCGGCCGATGCCGGTGGAGCTGACCGACCTGCCCGAGGGGGAGGTCACCGACGCGGCGATGCCGTCGATGCTGCCCTTCACCGAGGAGGACTTCGCCGAGCAGTGGGAGCAGAGCCAGGAGCTGCTGCCCTCGCTGCGCGGCAGCAAGGTCGACACCGGGTTCAACGGCATCTTCTCCTTCACCCCGGACGGCGGGCCGCTGATCGGGGAGTCGCCCGACGTCGCCGGCTTCTGGATCGCCGAGGCGGTCTGGGTCACCCACTCCGCGGGCGTCGCCCGCTCGGTGGCGCAGCTGCTGGTCGAGGGGCGCAGCGAGGTCGACCTGCACGGTTGCGACGTGGCCCGGTTCGAGGAGGTGCAGCTCACCGACGCCTACGTGCGGGAGACCGCGCAGCAGAACTTCGTCGAGGTCTACGACATCCTGCACCCGCTGGAGCCCAAGCAGTCCCCGCGCGACCTGCGGGTCAGCCCGTTCTCCGCCCGCCAGCGGGAGCTCGGTGCGTTCTTCCTCGAGGCCGCCGGCTGGGAGCGTCCGCACTGGTACGAGGCCAACGCGCACCTGCTCGACGAGCTGCCCGCCGAGTGGGTGCCGCCGGCGCGCGACGACTGGGCGGCGCGGTTCTGGTCGCCGATCGCGGCCGCCGAGGCGTGGAGGACCCGCACCGCGGTCGCGATGTACGACATGACCCCGCTCAAGCGGCTGGAGGTCAGCGGCCCGGGTGCACTCGACCTGCTGCAGCGGCTGACCACCGGCCAGATGGACAAGTCGGTCGGCTCGGTCACCTACACCCTGGCCCTGGACGAGGCCGGCGGCGTGCGCAGCGACCTCACCGTCGCCCGGCTGGGGGAGCAGCTGTTCCAGGTCGGCGCCAACGGCAACCTCGACCTCGACCACCTGCGCCGCCAGGCGCCGTCCGACGGCAGCGTGCAGGTCCGCGACGTCACCGGGGGCACCTGCTGCATCGGCCTGTGGGGCCCCCGCGCCCGCGACCTGGTGCGGAGGGTCTCTGACGACGACCTGACCAACGAGGGGCTGAAGTACTTCCGCGCCAAGCGGGCCACCCTCGGCGGCGTCCCGGTCACCGCGATGCGGCTGTCCTACGTCGGCGAGCTCGGCTGGGAGATCTACACCAGCGCCGAGCTCGGGCAGAAGCTGTGGGACGTGCTGTGGGCGGCCGGCCAGGACCTCGGCGTGATCGCCGCGGGCCGCGCGGCCTTCAACAGCCTGCGGCTGGAGAAGGGCTACCGCTCCTGGGGCCACGACATGACCACCGAGCACGACCCCTACGAGGCCGGTCTCGGTTTCGCCGTCCGCAAGCAGAAGGGCGCCTTCGTCGGCAGCGACGCGGTGGCCGACAGGAGCGAGGAGACCGCCCGCCGGCGGCTGTCCTGCCTGACGATCGACGACGGCCGCACCGTCGTCCTCGGCCACGAGCCGGTGTTCGTGGACGGGCGGCCGGCGGGCTACGTCACCAGCGCGGCCTTCGGCCACACGATCGGCCGGCCGATCGCCTACGCCTGGCTGCCGGCCTCGGCCGGGGTCGGCACGGCGGTGGAGATCCGGTACTTCGACCGGCGGGTCGCGGCCACGGTCACCGCCGAGCCGCTGGTCGACCCGGAGATGACCCGCATCCGCGGCTGAGGGAGGACCCCGTCTCCCCACCCCTGGCAGGCTCGGGGCGGGGCCCGGGACGGGGCCACTCCTGCCCCCCACCACTCGCGGGCTCGCCGCGGGCCCCTGCAGGAGGGCCGCCGCCAGGGGCCGCGGGGGGCGGGGGGGCCTCCCTCAGATGACCGCGCGGATCGCCCTCTCGAAGCCGATCACGTGCTCGCGGGCCAGCTCCTCGGCGCGGTCGGCCTGGCCCTCGGCGATGGCGCGCAGCAGGCCGACGTGCTCGCCGACGTGCGCGTCGACCGTGGGCAGCCGGTCGAGGAAGAGGCAGAAGATGCGGGTGGCCAGGTTGTCGTAGCGCACCAGCACGTCGTCGAGGTGCGGGTTGCCCGCCGCCCGGTAGATCGCCCGGTGCACGGTGAGGTCCCAGCGCATGAGCTCGCTGCGGTCGACGGCGTCGACCTCGAGGTCGACGAGCCGGTCGGCCAGTCCGGCCAGCTCGCCGCGCAGCTCGCGCGGGGCGCGCTCGGCGGCCCGCCGCGCCGCCAGCGGCTCGAGCTGCACGCGGATCTCGGAGATGTGGGCGAGGTCGGTGATGTCCATGCCGGTCGCGAACGTGCCGCGGCGCGGGTAGCTGACGACGAGCCGGTCGACCTCGAGCCGCTTGAGCGCCTCGCGCACCGGCGTGCGGCCGACCCCGAGCGAGCGGGCCAGCGCGTCGTCGTCGATCGGCTCGTTGGGCCGGATCTCCAGCATGATCAGCTGGTCGCGGATGGCGATGTAGGCCCGGTCGGCCAACGACGCCGAGACGCCCTCGACGTCGGGAGCGGCGGTCGTCACGCGAGCATCCTAGACCCTGCGGGGCCAACGTCCTTGCCTCATGAGGGTCAAAGACATACGGTCGTGCCACTACTTGATATACCAGTCATGAGGCCAGCCTGGTGGAGGGGAGCTCGGCGGGTGACGATCAGTGCGTTCGACCTCTTCAGGGTCGGCATCGGCCCCTCGAGCTCGCACACCGTCGGTCCCATGCGCGCCGCGGCCACGTTCGCGGCGCGCCTGCGCGAGGAGCGGCTGCTGACCCGCACCGCCGGCGTCCGGTGCGAGCTGTTCGGCTCGCTCGGCGCCACCGGGCACGGGCACGGCAGCGTCAAGGCCGTCGTGCTCGGGCTGGAGGGGGAGCAGCCCGACGTGGTCGACCCGGTCGCGGCCGACCCCCGGGTGGCCGCCGTGCGCGCGGAGGGGGAGCTGCGGCTGGCAGGCGAGCACTCCATCGCCTTCGCCGTGGACGACGACGTCGTCCTGCACCGCAGGCGGCGGCTGCCCTTCCACAGCAACGGCATGCTCTTCACCGCGCTCGACGCGCACGGCCGCGAGCTCACCCGGCGCGAGTACTACTCGGTCGGCGGCGGGTTCGTGCTCGACGAGGACGACGCCGGCGCGCCGGTGCTCGTCGAGGACCCGACCCCGGTGCGTCACCCGTTCCGCACCGCCGAGGAGCTGCTCGCCCACACCCGCGCGACCGGCCTGCGGATCAGCGACGTCATGTTGGCCAACGAGCTGTCCTGGCGCAGCGAGGCCGAGGTGCGGTCCGGCCTGCTGCACGTCTGGGCGGTCATGCAGGAGTGCGTCGAGCGCGGCACGCGCACCACCGGTGTCCTGCCCGGGGGGCTCAAGGTCCGCCGGCGTGCAGCGGCGCTGCGCGCCCAGCTGGAGGAGCACCCGGACGAGGCCGACCCGCTGCGGGCGATGGAGTGGGTGACCCTCTACGCGCTGGCGGTCAACGAGGAGAACGCCGCGGGCGGCCGCGTGGTCACCGCGCCGACCAACGGCGCGGCCGGCATCGTCCCGGCCGTCCTGCACTACCACCGCGACTTCGTGCCCGGACACGACGACGAGGCCGTCGTCCGCTTCCTGCTGACCGCCGCGGCCATCGGCCTGCTGTTCAAGGAGAACGCCTCGATCTCCGGAGCGGAGGTCGGCTGCCAGGGCGAGGTCGGCTCGGCCTGCTCCATGGCCGCGGCCGGACTGGCCGAGGTGCTCGGCGGGACGCCGGAGCAGGTGGAGAACGCCGCCGAGATCGGCATCGAGCACAACCTCGGGCTCACCTGCGACCCGGTGGGCGGGCTGGTGCAGATCCCCTGCATCGAGCGCAACGCCGTGGGCTCGCTCAAGGCCATCACCGCCGCCCGCATGGCCGTCCGCGGCGACGGCACCCACTTCGTCCCGCTCGACAAGGCCATCAAGACCATGCGCGAGACGGGCGCGGACATGAAGGACAAGTACAAGGAGACCGCCCGCGGCGGGCTGGCGCTCAACATCGTCGAGTGCTGAGGAGGCACCCGTGCCCCACCCGTACACCCTCACGCTGAGCTGCCCCGAGCGCCCCGGCATCGTGCACGCGGTCACCCGGTTCCTGTTCGAGCACGCCTGCGACATCGTCGAGCACCAGCAGTTCGACGACGCGGTGCGCGGGCAGCTGTTCCTGCGCACCGCCTTCGTCTGCGCGGAGGACACCGGGGTCGAGGAGCTCACCGCGGCGTTCCGGCCGGTGGCCGAGGACTTCGGGATGACGTTCACCGTGACCGGGGACCGGCCGCAGCGGGTGCTGGTCATGGTCTCCAAGCTCGGCCACTGCCTCAACGACCTCGTCTTCCGGTGGCGCGCGGGCAGCCTGGGCGGCGAGCTGGTCGGGGTCGTCTCCAACCACGAGGACCTGCGGCCGATGGCCGAGGCGGCCGGCCTGCCCTTCCACCACGTGCCGGTCACCCCGGGCACGAAGCCCGCCGCCGAGGCGCGGCTGCTGGAGCTGGTGGGGGAGACGCGCGCCGACCTGGTCGTCCTCGCCCGCTACATGCAGGTGCTCTCCGACGAGGCCTGCCGCGCCCTGTACGGCCGCGCGATCAACATCCACCACTCGTTCCTGCCGGGGTTCAAGGGCGCCAAGCCCTACCACCAGGCCTTCGACCGCGGCGTCAAGCTCGTCGGGGCGACGGCGCACTACGTCACCCCCGACCTCGACGAGGGCCCGATCATCGAGCAGGAGGTGATCCGGATCGACCACACGCACGACCCCCGCGCCCTGGCCACCGTCGGCCGGGACGCCGAGGCGCTCGCGCTGTCCCGGGCGGTGCGCTGGCACTCCGAGCGGCGGGTCCTGCTCAACGGCTCCAGTACGGTGGTCTTCCGCTGAGCGGCGGCGCGCTGCCCCTCCGGTGACGCCCGTGGCGGCCGGGGCGCCTGCCGCGGGCCCGGCCGGCCCGTCCGCCGGACCGGCGCGGCCGCGCGCAGCCCGGCCCGGTCACCGCACCCGGCCGGACGCCGTCGGCGCGACCACCGACCCCACGACCCGAGGAGCGACATGGCCAACCTGTTCATCGGCGGCACCTGGCGGGCCGGCTCGTCCGGCGCCGAGCGGGAGGTCGTCAACCCCTTCGACCAGAGCGTCGTCGCCAAGGTCGACGAGGCCACGGCCGAGGACGTCGCCGCGGCCGTGGCCGCCGCCCGCGAGGCGTTCGACGCCGGCCCGTGGCCGCGCACCCCGGCGGGGGAGCGCGGCGCCCTGCTCGACCGGGTGGCCGACCTGCTGCTGCGGGACCGGGAGGAGATCGCCCGGCTGGAGACCCGTGACACGGGCAAGACGCTGGGCGAGAGCCGGCAGGACGTCGACGACGTCGTCGCGGTCTTCCGCTACTACGCCGACCTCGCCGACAAGGACCCCGGCCGGCTGGTCGACGCCGGGCGCGCCGACGTCGTCAGCCGGGTCGTCTACGAGCCGGTGGGCGTCTGCTCGCTGATCACGCCGTGGAACTACCCGCTGCTGCAGGTGTGCTGGAAGGTCGCCCCGGCGCTGGCCGCCGGCAACACGATCGTGGTCAAGCCGAGCGAGGTGACGCCGCTGACCACCGTCAAGCTGGTCGAGCTGCTGGAGGAGGCCGGTGCGCCGGCCGGCGTGGTGAACCTGGTGCTCGGCGACGGCCGGGTGGTCGGCGCGGCCATGGTCGAGGACCCCCGGGTCGACATGGTGTCCTTCACCGGCGGCGTGGCCACCGGGCAGTGGATCCTGCGGGCCGCCGCGGAGACGGTGAAGAAGGTGACCGTCGAGCTGGGCGGGAAGAACCCGAACATCGTCTTCGCCGACGTCGACTTCGACACCGCGGTCGACCACGCGCTGACCGCCGTCTTCGTGCACTCCGGGCAGGTCTGCTCCGCCGGGGCCCGGCTGATCGTGCAGGACGAGATCCACGACCGCTTCGTCGCGGCGCTGGCCGAGCGGGCCGAGCGCATCCGGCTGGGCAACGGCATGGACGAGGGGACCGAGAGCGGCCCGCTGGTGTCGGCGCAGCACCGGGACGCGATCGAGCGGTACGTCGCCACCGGGCTCGAGGAGGGCGCCCGGCTGGTCGCCGGTGGCCGCCGCCCCGAGGAGCCGGAGCTGGCCGGGGGCTTCTTCTACCGGCCCACGGTCCTCGCCGACTGCCGCCGCGACATGCGGGTCGTGCAGGAGGAGTCCTTCGGCCCGGTGCTGACCGTGGAGCGCTTCGGCACCGAGGAGGAGGCGATCGCGCTGGGCAACGACACCGACTACGGGCTCGCCGGCGCGGTGTGGACCGCCGATCCGGCCCGTGCGGAGCGGGTGGCCCGGGCGCTGCGCCACGGGACCATCTGGATCAACGACTACCACCCCTACCTGCCGCAGGCCGAGTGGGGCGGGTTCGGCCGGTCGGGCAACGGCCGGGAGCTGGGACCCTCCGGCCTGGCCGAGTACCGCGAGGCCAAGCACATCTGGAACAACACCGCCCCGCGGCCGGCCGGCTGGTTCACCGCCTGAGCACCCGCACCCGACGGCGGCCCGCCACCCCGGGTGGACGGGCCGCCGTCGTGACGGGGCTCCTGTCCCCGCTGAGCGGGTGCGCGCGGGCAGTGCGCCGGCCCGTCCCCCGCTCCCCGTGCCGACGCCGGCCGCGCGGCCGCAGGCCGGGGTCCACAGCTCGGACGGGCGGATTCCTTGCCCTGTGCAGGTCTGCACCATATCGTCCCGGACCAGTTGATATACCAGCATGAGGGCCAGGGACGGGGAGGAGGGGCGCGTTGATGCCCACCACGCACCTCGCGACCCCTCGGCACCCAGCGGTGACCGGCCGTCGGGTCGCCCTCCCCGCCGGTCGCGGCGGTGGGCCCGTCGGCACGGAGGTCCCGGGTGCCCGGCCACGACCTCGGGCGAAGGTCTTCCGAAGCATCCCGGCCGGCCGTACCTTGACGCGCAACTCGTGCGCATGACGCAACGGCACGGCAGTACTCATCCGATGGAGGCGGGCCGCCGGCGGCCCGCCGAGCACCAGCAAGGAGAGGCCATGGCCCGCCCCGCAGCTCCCACCTCCCGGCCGGCCGCCGGCAGTGGCCGGTCCTCGCTCCCGACACCGGCGCCGTGGTGCGCCGACGGGGTGCGGGCGTGAGCGCCGTGGTGGCTCCCGGGCCCGCGACGTCGGCGCCTCCGGCGGGGCCGGATCCGGCCCAGGCGGTCGTCTCGGTCCGGGACCTGTGGAAGGTCTTCGGCCCCAGGGCCGCGACCATCCCGGCCACCCCCGAACTGGCCGCGCTGTCCCGCCGCGAGCTGGTCGAGCGGACCGGGTGCACGGCGGCGGTCCGCGACGTCGACTTCGACGTGGCCCCCGGCGAGGTCTTCGTGGTCATGGGGCTGTCGGGGTCGGGCAAGTCGACCCTGGTGCGGTGCCTCACCCGCCTGGTCGACCCGACCGCCGGCCAGGTCCTGTTCGAGGGCGAGGACATCCTGGCCTGCGACGAGAAGCGGCTGCGCGAGCTGCGCCGGCGCAAGTTCTCCATGGTCTTCCAGCACTTCGGTCTGCTGCCGCACCGCTCCGTGCTCGACAACGTCGCCTACGGGCTGGAGATCGCCGGCGTGTCCAAGGCCGAGCGCCGGCGGCGGGCCGGTGAGGTCACCGACCTGGTGGGTCTGTCCGGCTACGAGCACCACCACCCCGACCAGCTCTCGGGCGGCATGCAGCAGCGCGTCGGGCTGGCCCGGGCGCTGGCCGGCGACCCCGACGTCCTGTTCTTCGACGAGCCGTTCTCCGCGCTCGACCCGCTCATCCGCCGCGACATGCAGGAGGAGATCGTCCGCCTGCACCACGAGGTCGGGAAGACGATGGTCTTCATCACCCACGACCTCTCCGAGGCGCTCAAGCTGGGTGACCGCATCCTGATCATGCGCGACGGCCGGCCCGTCCAGTGCGGCACCGGCGACGAGCTGGTCGGCGCGCCGGTCGACGACTACGTCCGCGACTTCGTGCGCGAGGTCCCGCGCTCCCACGTGCTCACGCTGCGCTGGATCATGCGCGCCGCCCGGCCCGAGGACCGGCTCGACGGCCCGGAGCTCGGTCCCGACGTGGTCGTGCGCGAGGCGGTCCGGACGGTGCTGTCGGCCGGCCGGCCGGTGAAGGTGGTCCGCGGCGGCGAGCTGCTCGGCGTGGTCGACGACGCGGCGGTCCTCGCCGTCATCGCCGGCCCGGCAGAGGAGCGCTGACCGTGGCCGCCGTGGCGTCGACCCCGACGCTGCCCACCGTCCGGCGGCCGGGGCGGATCTGGGTCGTCGTCGGCATCCTCGTGGCCTGGGTGGGACTGCACCTGCTGCTGCGCGGGCAGCAGACGCTCGCCCTCGCGCCGGCCGACCTCACCCCGCTGCACCGGGACATCACCGAGTTCTCCGACTCGGTGAGCGCCGGCCGCGACAGCAACCCGCTCTTCCTGTACGGGTTCGACCAGATCCGGGAGGCGATCGACGCCTTCGTCACGCTCATCCGCGACGTGATCGTCCAGCCCTCGTTCGGCCGGCCCGTGCCGGTCCTCGGCTGGCTCGGCGTCGTGGCCCTGGGGACGTTCCTCGCCGCGGTCGCCGGCTCGCTGCGGGCCGCCGTGCTCGTGGCGGCCGGCCTGGTCTTCATCGGCACCCAGGGCCTGTGGACCGAGGCCATGGACACGCTGGCCCTCACCATCGCCTCGGTCGTCATCTCGCTGCTCTTCGGCATCCCGCTCGGCGTCTGGGCGGGGATGTCGACGCGCGTCGGCCGGGTCGTCACCCCGGTGCTGGACTTCATGCAGACGATGCCCTCCTTCGTCTACCTGGTCCCGCTCACCCTGTTCTTCCTCATCGGGCCGGCCTCGGCGACCATCGCCACCACGATCTACGCGGCGCCGCCGGTGATCCGGCTCACCGCGCACGCCGTCCGCAACGCGCCGGCCGGGGTCGTGGAGGCCGCCACCTCCCTCGGGGCCGACCGCTGGCAGACGCTGCGCACCGTGCGGCTGCCCCTGGCCCGGCGGCTGATCGTCACCGGCGTCAACCAGACGATCATGGCCGCGCTCTCGATGGCCACGGTCGCCGCGCTCATCAACGCGCCCGGTCTCGGCCAGACCGTCCTGCAGGCCCTCGAGACCCTCGACGTGGGCGTCGCGTTCAACGCCGGGCTGGCGATCGTCGTCCTCGCCATCCTGCTCGACCGCGCCACCACCGCGGTGAGCGTGCGCACCGACGCCACGCAGGCCGCGCGCCGCGCCGGCAACCGCACCGTGCGGCGCGCCGCCGTGGCCGGCGGGCTGCTCGCGACGCTCTTCGCGATCTGGCTCTCGCGCACCTACCTGTGGGCGGCGGAGTTCCCCGGTGGGTCCCCGGTCGGCCCGTGGATCGTCCGCACCGCCACCGACGTCAGCGACTGGCTGCAGACCAACCTGTCGGTGCTGACCCTCGGGCTCAAGGACGCCCTGACCGGCGGACTGATCAACCCCCTGCAGTCGCTGCTCACCGACAGCCCGTGGTGGGTCGTGTTCGCCGCGCTCGCCGCCCTCGCCGCGGTCGTCGGCGGCCTGCGGGCGGTGGCCGCCGTGGTGGTCTGCCTCGGGCTGGTCATCGGCCTGGGCCTGTGGGGCGATGCGATGACGACCCTGGCCGCGACGCTGATCGCCACGGTGCTGACCATGGTGATCGCGGTCGTGCTCGGGGTCGCCATGGGCCGCAGCCGCCGGGCGGACGCCGCGGTCCGGCCGGTCCTCGACGCCGCCCAGACCATGCCGTCGTTCGTCTACCTCGTGCCGTTCCTGGCCCTGTTCGCCGCGAGCCGGTTCACCGCCATCGTCGCCGCGGTCGTCTACGCCGTCCCCGTGGCGACGAAGATCATCGCCGACGGCGTCCGTGCCGTGCCCGCCGAGACCGTGGAGGCGGCCACCGCGGCCGGCTCGACCCGCTGGCAGATCATCCGCAACGTGCAGCTGCCGATGAGCCGGCACGCCATCGCACTGGCCACCAACCAGGGCCTGATCTACGTGCTGGCCATGGTCGTCGTCGGCGGACTGGTCGGTGCCGGTGCCCTCGGCTACGACGTGGTCGCCGGCTTCAGCCAGGCGCAGCTCTACGGCAAGGGGCTGGCGGCCGGCATGGCGATCGTCCTGCTCGGCATCATGCTCGACCGGGTCACCCAGGCCGCCGCGGCGCGCACCGGCGGCGCACGGACCCGCAGCCCGCGCGCCCCCGGGCGCCGCTCCTCCCGACCCGTCCAGAAGCGGACGCCCTCGACCCCGTCCCCGGCGGACGAGGACACCTCCGACCGCCCGCTGGCGGTCGCAACCGAAAGGTGACCAGCGTGTTCCTGTCTGCACGTCCCGAACGCGGCGGAGCCCTCCGCGTCGCCGCGATCGCCTCCGTCCTGTCCCTCGGGCTCGCCGGCTGCGGCGGCGCGACGATCGAGGACGAGTCCAGCGACGCGGCCTCCGGCGGGTCGGGCGGCGACTGCGGCACCGTGAACATCGCCGTCAACCCCTGGGTCGGGTACGAGGCCAACGCGGCGGTGATCGCCGAGGTCGCCGAGTCCGAGCTCGGGTGCACGGTGGAGCTGAAGGACCTCAAGGAGGAGGTGGCCTGGCAGGGCTTCGCCACCGGCGAGGTGGACGCCATCGTGGAGAACTGGGGTCACGAGGACCTCAAGGCGCGGTTCATCGACGACCAGCAGGTGGCCGCGGAGGCCGGGCCCACCGGCAACGTCGGGCAGATCGGCTGGTGGGTGCCGCCGTGGATGGTCGAGGAGTACCCCGACATCCTCGACTGGCAGAACCTGAACAAGTACGCCGACCTGTTCGAGACGTCGGAGTCCGGCGGCAAGGGCCAGCTGCTCGACGGCGACCCCTCGTTCGTCACCAACGACGCCGCCCTGGTGGAGAACCTGGGGCTGGACTACCAGGTGGTGTACGCCGGGTCGGAGGCCGCGCTGATCACCGCCTTCCGGCAGGCCGAGCAGAACCGGACGCCGCTGCTGGGCTACTTCTACTCGCCGCAGTGGTTCCTCTCCGAGGTCGACCTGCAGAAGGTGAACCTGCCCGAGTACACCGAGGGGTGCGACGCCGACCCCGAGGCCGTGGCCTGTGACTACCCGGAGTACCAGCTCGACAAGATCGTGCGGGCGGACTTCGCCGACGAGAACGGCCCCGCCTACCAGCTGATCGAGAACTTCACCTGGACCAACGACGACCAGAACACCGTGGCGCGCTACATCACCGAGGACGGCATGTCCTCGGAGGAGGCCGCGAAGAAGTGGGTCTCGGAGAACCAGGACACCGTGCAGGAGTGGCTGCCCTGACCCCCGCCCCGCACGGGTGAGCACGCCGCGTCCCCCGGCCGCCACGGCGGCCGGGGGACGCGGCGTCCCGGCCTCCGGTGGAGGACGGACGTCCGGGGTCGTTCTCGAGCGATCGTTCAGGTTTCTCGTTCCCCGTCGGGAGGCGCCATGTGGCTCTGGCTCGCCGTCGCCATCCTCAGCGAGGTGACCGCGACACTGTGCCTGCGGGCCTCCGAGGGGCTGACCCGGCTGGTCCCCTCGCTGGTGATGGTGCTGGGCTACGCGGTCGCCTTCTTCGCCCTGTCCCGGGCCCTGGTCGCGGGGATGTCGGTCGGCCACGCCTACGCGGTGTGGGCCGGCCTCGGCGTGGCGCTGATCGCCGCGCTCGGCACGGTGCTGTTCGGCGACCGCCTCACGCCCGTCCAGCTCGGTGGCCTCGTGCTCGTCGTGGTCGGCGTCGTGGCGATCGAGCTGGGCGGCGCCCGGCATGCCTGACCCCGCCGACCGGGCCCAGCCGCCGGAGGAGCCGGACGGCCGCCGGCGTCGGGGCAGGTGCAGTGCCGCCGGGTCCTCGACGGCGCGCTGGCGGTCATCGCCCGGAACGGGATCGGCGGGGTGAGCCAGCGGGCCGTCGCGGCTGCGGCCGGCGTCTCCGCCGCGTCGTCCTGTACCACTTCACGTCCGTCGACCAGCCGCTCGCGGCCACGTTGCGGATGGTCGACGCCGGCCACCTGGACCGCCTGCGGGAGGCCTGCTCACCGGGCGCCGACGTCCTCGCCGTGCTCGTCGGGCTCGTGGCGGAGAGCACGAGCACCTCGCGGGAGTTCGCCGTCGCCGAGTTCGAGCTGTACCTGCGCGTGATCCGGGACCCCGAGCTGCGCGGCGAGCTGCAGGCGTGGTGGGACGCCGTCGACGGTGCGGTCGCCCGCCAGGTGCCCGACCCGCACCGGCGGGCCGTGCTCGTCGCCGCGGTCGACGGTCTCCTCCTGCGCCAGCTGGCCGCCGAGCGTCCCCTGGACGCGGCGACCATCCGCGCGCTCCTCGCCTCGGTCGACGCAGGGGCGCCGAGCCGAGTGCGTCCTCCCGGTCCCGGGCCCGGGAGGACGCGCCGAGACGTCAGCAGCAGCAGTCGCAGTCGCAGCCGCAGTCGCAGTCGCCGTTCACACGGAGCACGTCGGGTCACCTCCCTCCTCCGGTGGGCACCACGTGCCGGGGCTCGGGGGAGGGCAGTCGGCCGCCGGGAGGGCGTCGGCCATCGCGGCCATCTGGGCCCTCAGGGTGGTGAGCCGTCGGATCTCGACGTCGACCTCGGCCAGGCGGCGCCGGAGCACCTGCCCGGCCGGCTCGCACGGGCACCGACCCGTGTCGCGGACCGCGAGCAGGTCACGGACGTCGGCCAGGCGCAGGCCCAGCCGCTGGGCTCCGCGGATGAAGCGCAGCCGGTCGAGGGCCTCGGCGCCGTAGCTGCGGTAGCCGGAGGACGTCCTGGCCGGCGGCGGCAGCAGCCCCGCGCGCTCGTACCAGCGGACGGTGTCCGCGCTCACGCCCGCGGCCTCGGCCAGCTCGGAGACCCGGAGCCCTCGGGGGCCGGTGTGGTGACGGCCGTCATGGCGGCGACCGTAGGCCCTGGAGTGCACTCCGAGGTCAAGGGCGCCGTCCCCGCCGCTCCCGCACCGGACGCCTCCGAGGCGGCTCCCGCCCGACGCGGTCCCGCGGTCACGGATGCGCTGGTGTGGCCCGTGTCATACCGTTCCTGCCTGCCGCGTTGGCTCGAGTGAGGAGGCGTCGTGGCTCGGAACATCACCCTGGCGCAGGCCGAGGCGATCATCGGGGCCTGCAAGGCCGAGGCGACCTCGGTCGGGCAGCCGATGAACATCGCCGTGGTCGACGACGGCGGCAACCTGGTCGCGTTCGCCGCCATGGACGACACCAAGCTGATCGGGGAGAGCATCTCGCAGCGCAAGGCGCTGACCGCGGTCCTGTTCCAGATGGACACCCGCGACCTCGTGCCGCTCGTCCAACCGGGCGGGCCGCTCTACGGCATCGAGTCCACCAGCGAGGGCAGGCTCGTCGTCTTCGGTGGCGGGGTGCTGCTGCGCACGTCCGACGGTCAGGTGGCCGGCGGCGTCGGGGTCAGCGCGGGGTCCGTCGACGAGGACCACCAGGTCGCCGAGGCGGGGCGCGCGGCGTTCACCGGCTGACCGGCGGGAGGCGCTGGGCCGGCGCCTCTCGACACCGTGGGTACCGACCCGGTGTACTCCTGGTGCGGGTCGCGGCCGTGTCCAGGCCGCCGGTGCCACCCAGGGCTCGCCCCGGGAAGGACGCGTCATGTGGTCGCAGCGGTCCGGTCGGCGCGGTGTGCTCGGGACTCTCGGGGTCCTCGCCGTCGCGGCCACGACAGTGGTCGCGACGGCGACGACCGCCGCCGGGGCCGCGGACGTCGGCGTCGACGTCGCCCAGCAGGGGACGGGCACCGCCGACGCGGAGTACGTCGTCTCCTTCACCGGCACACCCGAGGCGGCGACGGCCGCGATCCAGGCCGCCGGCGGCACCGTCGAGAGCGTCACCGCGCAGGTCGGCATGGCCCTGGTCTCCTCCGGTGACGCCGCCTTCCTCGAGGAGGTGCGGGCCCAGGACGGGATCGGCGGGGCGGCGCGGAACCACGCCGTCGGCACCGTGCGTCCGGGCATGCCGCACCGCTTCGCCGAGGAACGGCCGCCGGCCGCGCAACGCGGGGCCGGCGGGCCCGCCCGCCCGGACCACCCGGGAGGCCCCGACGCCGAGCCGCTGGCCGGTCTCCAGTGGGACATGGAGATGATCGGCGCGACCCCCGACGGCGCGCACCGCGTCGCGACGGGGAAGGGCGTCGACGTCGGGATCATCGACACCGGGATCGACGCCGGTCACCCCGACATCGCCCCGAACGTCGACGTCGCCCGGTCGCGGAACTTCACGACCGACATCCCGGAGATCGACGGCCCGTGCGAGATGGCGGGCTGCGTCGACCCGGCGGACGTGGACGACAACGGGCACGGCACGCACGTGGCCGGCACCGTCGCCGCGGCCGACAACGGCTTCGGGATCGGGGGCGTGGCACCGGAGGCCACCCTGGTCAACCTGCGCGCCGGCCAGGACTCCGGCTTCTTCTTCCTGTACGAGACGGTCGCGGCGCTCGTGTACGCGGGGGACGCCGGGCTCGACGTCGTCAACACGAGCTTCTACACCGACCCGTGGCTGTACAACTGCTCCTCCCGGGAGGAGTACCTCGAGGGCACCGTGACCGACGAGGAGCTCGCCCAGCAGCGGCTCGTCCGCGAGCTGGTGCTGGACGCGGTCGCCTACGCCCACGACCGGGGGGTCACGCTCGTCGGCTCGGCGGGCAACGAGCACCAGGACCTGGCGGCCACGACGCGCGTCGACGAGACGAGCCCGGACTACCCGCCGGACACGGCCCGGCCGCGGACGGTCGCGAACACCTGCCTGGTCCTGCCCGCCGAGGCGCCACAGGTGATCACCGTGTCGGCGGTCGGCCCGTCGACCACCAAGGCGGACTACTCGAACTACGGGCTCGGGGACGTCGAGATCGCCGCCCCTGGCGGCTGGTCCCGCGACTTCGTCGGGACGCCGCAGTACCAGGTGCCGGGCAACCTGGTCCTGTCGTCGTACCCGCTGGACGTCGCCGTCGCCGAGGGTCTGGCCGACGAGAACGGCCACCCGGTCGACGAGTTCTCCGTGGAGTACTGCGACGCGCAGGGCGTCTGCGGCTTCTACACCTACCTGCAGGGCACCTCGATGGCCTCCCCGCACGTCGTGGGCGTCGCGGCGCTGGTCATGGAGGAGCTGGGCCGCCCCACTCCCCACGGGGGACGCGCCCTGGAACCGGAGACGGTCGCCCGCGTGCTCGCCCAGTCGGCGCAGGACCACGCCTGTCCTGCCGGCGGTGTCGAGGTCTACACCGACGAGGAGCGGCCGCCGGAGTGGAACGCCGCCTGCGAGGGCACGACCGACGTCAACGGTCTCTACGGCGAGGGGATCGTCGACGCGGAGGCGGCCGTGCTGGTCCGGTGACCACCCGCCGGTGAGGCCCGCCGCCCCGGCCGGCCGGTCGAGCCGTCCAGAAAGGCCGCCGCGAACCGCATCCGGTTGGCCGAGGGGCGCGCAGAATGGGGCCACCTCCTCCCCCGGGAGCTGACCATGGCACTGCGACTCCACCTCCCTCACCCGACGACGCGCTCCGCTCCTGCGCGGGAACGGCGCAGCCTCGGCGCCCGCGTGTTCGTCGTGCAGCGCTCCGGTGCCGTCCTCGTGGCACTGTTCCTGCTCGTCTTCGGCCTGCTCGGCTTCGCCGGCGGCCTGGACTTCTTCTCCACCGAGGGTGAGCGCATCCTCGGCATGTCCTCCAACGGCCTGCTGTCCCTCATCTCGGTGGTCGTCGCGCTGGTGCTGCTCGGCGCCGCCGCGCGCGGACCCCGCGTGGCCTCCACCGTGATGATCGTCGTCGGCTCGCTGTTCCTGCTCTCCGCGCTGGGCAACATGGCCGTCCTGCGCACGAGCCTGAACATCCTGGCCTTCGAGTTCAGCAACGTCGCGTTCTCCGTCGTCGTCGGCCTGCTGCTGCTCATGCTCGGCGCCTACGGCCGGATCAGCGGGCACCTGCCCGAGGACAGTCCCTACGCCCACCCGCACGCGCTCGCGGAGACGGACGGGGACGACGGGTTCCCGTCGACGCCGGCGGAGTTCGCCGCCGAGCGGGCGATGCGCGAGGCCGAGGTCGCCGTCGTGCAGCACGTGGCGTCCTTCGACCAGCGCCGCCGGGTGGCCGCGATGGCCCAGGTGACCAGCAGGGCCGACCGCCGGCGGGTGTGGATGTCCTTCGACGAGGACGCGCGGCGCTGACGGCCTGGGTCGCACCGCCGGGCGGCCGGGACGGCCGGCGACCGCAGCGGCCCTGCTCGGGCTCCCGGACGTGGAGAGGACCGTGGCCGGCTGCCTGACCTACCCGCCCAAGCCCCGGCCGGGGGATCGGGTGGCGGTGCTGTCGCCGTCGACGGCGCTACCCGCGGTCTTCCCGCTGCCGTTCGAGCTCGGCCTGCGCCGGCTGCGGGCGGAGTTCGGCCTGGAACCGGTGGAGTTCCCGACCACCCGCATGATGGGCGCGTCCCCGCGGCAGCGGGCGGAGGACCTGCACGCCGCCTTCGCCGATCCGGGGATCACCGCGGTGCTGGTCAGCATCGGTGGGGACGACCAGCTGAAGGTGTTGCGCCACCTCGATCCGCAGCTGGTGGCCGCGCACCCCAAGCCGGTGTTCGGCTACAGCGACGCCACCAACCTGCTGCACCACCTCTGGCGGCTGGGGATCGTCGGCTACCACGGTGGCGCGGTCATGGTCCAGTGGGGCCGGCCGGGGGCGATGCACCCGCTGACCCGGGAGTCGCTGCGCCGGGCGCTGTTCGAGCCAGGGGAGTGGGTGCTGCCGCAGCCGGACGCCTTCACGGACGCGGACCAGGATTGGGCGGAGCCGGCCGCACTGGCGACCGCGCCCGTGCTGGAGCCCGCCCCGGCCTGGTCCTGGCACGGCCCGCCACGGCGGGTCAGCGGCCCCGGCTGGGGAGGCTCCCTGGAAATCGTCGACGTCCAGCTGCGCACCGGCCGCTGGATGCGACCGGACGAGGAGTACGCCGGCGCGGTGCTGCTGCTGGAGACCTCCGAGGAGCTGCCCCCGGCGACCTTCGTGGCCCGGCTGCTGATGTGCCTGGGCGAACGGGGGCTGCTCGGCCGGTTCGCCGCCGTGCTGGTCGGCCGGGCGAAGGCCCGCTTCCTCGGGACGCCGCACTCTCCCGAGCAGCGGCAGGCCTATCGGGAGGAACAGCACCAGGCCGTGCTGGCGGCGCTGTCGGAGTACGCGCCGGACGCGGTCGCGGTCCTCGACGTGGACTTCGGCCACACGGACCCCCAGCTCGTCCTCCCGCACGGCGGCGAGATCACCGTCGACGGCCGGGCCCGGACGATCACCGTCCGGTACTGACGCTCCGGCACGCACCGGACCGCTGGCGTCGGCACCGCCTGTCGAGACCGAGGACGACGAGGCCGCCCCGGGCGCACCGTGCCTGCGTCACCGGCGCCGCGCGATGAGCACGACCAGGTCGATGGCGGCCAGCAGCGTCGCCCGCCGGCCGGCTGTCCGGAGGCTCCGGTGCCAGTGCTGCACGTCCTCGGAGCTGAGTGATCCGTCGTCGACGGCGAGTCGCTCGGCGAGGTCCAGGTGCGCGATCTGACGGACCACCGTCGGGTCACCACTGGTGAGTGGGTGGACCGTGACGGACAGGATCTCCAGCGGCAGATCGGCGGCGTGGCGGAGCAGGTCCCGGCCTGCCGTGGGATGGCGCGCCACCTGACCCAGCAGGGCCGCGACGATGCGGCGCTCGATCTCGACGGGCCCGCAGCCGATCGACAGCGAGGCCCAGTCGGTGTCGATGAGCACCAGGCGTCCACCGACCCGGGTCACCCTGGTCATCTCGCGGATGGCGCCGGCCGGATCGGCCACGTGCTGCAGCAGGCGCTCCGCGCGCACGGCGTCGAAGCTGCCAGAGCAGAACGGCAGGGCGTGCGCGTCGGCCCGGACGAGGCACGGACGTGGATCGTCGCCGCCCCGTGCTGCGGCGAGCAGGTCGGCGTCGTGGTCGACCCCGATCACCTGGCGGCTCCTCCCGGCCAGTGCTCGCACATCCAGGCCGGGCCCGCACCCCAGGTCGAGCACGCGTGCCGCCGGGCTGAGGTCGAGTGCCTCGTAGCTGGTGGCCTTCAGCTCCGCGGCCGCGACCGCGGCCTGGCGCAGGTACTCAGCACCGACCCGGGTGTCGGTCATGCCCGTTCCCCTCCCTCCGGCCGGTGTGACGGGCCCCCGATCCGGCGTCCGGCCCGGCGGCGCGCACGGTGCAGCGTCATCCGGACCAGCACCGGCCACGGTGACCCGTTCCGCTTGAGGAAGACCCAGCCATCGCGCTCCTGCCCGTCGACGGTGACCGGACCGCGGTAGAGCAGGTCGGCGTGCACCGTGCGGTAGAGCCGGTGCAGGCCGGGCTGCTCGGTGCCGAAGAGCACCAGCTCGGCGCCGGTGGCCCGGATCCGCCGGAGGAGGGTGCCCCAGAACAACGCGGACAGCGCGCCACCCCGGTGTCCGGCCCCGAGCCACACGCAGGTGACGTCCACGAGGCTGCGCCCCGCCAGCCGGCCGGCGAGTTCCTCCCGCTCCGGCCTCGGCAGTCGCTGCAGGGTGCGCAGGGGCGCCGCGTCTGACAGAACGCCCCCGCCCACCAGCCGCCCCTGCATGACCATGCCCAGGACCTGGGAGCGGCGCAGGTGCCGCTCGGGTACCCGGTATCCCGAAGCCCGCTCGTACTCCTCGGCGAACGTCTGCAGGGCGTCCTCCCCGTGCAACGCCGTGACGTGCGGCGGCCGACCGAGGCGCCGGACCAGCCTGCCCGCGCGGGCAGGGGCAGCACTCGGACGGGCGGATCGAGCGGGAGGGGAGGTGCCCTTCCCCGGCCACTCATCGCGGAGCGGCGCGCTCACCGCACTCATCGGCCACCTCGCACCAGGACGTGAACGGTCACGGGTTCGTGCCGCTCCCGTATGAGCGCGCGTCGGCCGAGGAGATACCTGCAGAGGTCCTCGGACGAGATCCCCGAGTGGAGGTGACGTCCCGGGCCGTGCGGACCGGCGACGGCCAGGCCATCGGGTGGCCGGGGATCTCGATGCCGTCGGTGGGAGCCTTCCTCCAGTCCTCCTCCAGTGACCAGCCGCAGCGCAACCGGCGCACGCCCCGCAGCCGACCGTCGGCGGTGGAGGGCTCGGCGGTCTCGCCGTCAGAGCAGCGGGACGCGCAGGATCTGGCCCGGGCGGATGAGGTCCGGGTCGGTGAGGACGTCCCTGTTGGCCTCGAAGACGTCGCCGGCCCGGGTGTCGTGCCCCTCGTTCCGTGCGATGGCGCTGAGGGTGTCACCTCGCTGGACCTCGTAGAGCTTCCAGCCCTGCAGTCCGGAGAAGAGAGTCACGCTGATCTCGTTCAGGTCCGGACCGGGCGGGTGCTGCCCCGACGGGTCGTCCCCGAAGACCTGCAGGGTTACGTGCGTCCCACGGGCCGACACGGCCGGGTCCAGCGAGACGTCGTGCCCGAAGTCGTCCAGAACGCCCATCGAGCCGGCGCCGTCGATCCTCCCCTCGCCGAGCACGTCCTGCCCGACCAGTCGCCACAGCACCGTCGCCTCGAAGCCGGTACCGAACCCGGCGATGGTGAAGGTCCGACCGATCACGTCGTGCTCGGCCGGTTGTCGGACCTCGATGAGACGGACCACCCCACACCTCCTGTGACCTGCCGACGGCGGCATGGTCCCGCCGGTGGCGTCACCCGAGCGTCACGGGCCGCCCGACCGTGGGTCCGGCCGGGTCGGTGGTGGAGCGACCGTCATCAGGCGGACACCTCGGGTGCCGGGAGGACGTCGCCAGGTCCTCGAGCCGGATCGCCGTCCAGGGAGGTCCTCGGGCGAGTGAGCGCCGTGCCAGCCCTCCGGGAGCGGTCGGATCACCCCTCAGCGCTGGTGGGACGCCTGGCGCGGCTCGGCTGGACCCGCATCGGCTCGCCCGGCATCTTCGGGGAGCGGACCACGGAAGCACTGTCCAGGGCGGTGATTCCGCAGGTCGGCGTCGAGCACCAGTGGTTGGGTCTTCAAGCGCGTTCCGGCGTCCGGACCGGCACGGAGGTACCGGTCAGCCGTAGACGTCGGCGCGGTGCGAGATGCGCACGACCCTGACGAGGACCTCGTCGTCGTGGATCGAGTAGACGACGCGGTACTGGCCCCGTCGCGCGGACCAATAGCCCTCGAGTTCGAAGCGGAGCGGCTTCCCGACGCGGTAGGGGTCCGCAGCCAGCGGCCCGTAGAGGAAGTCGACGACCGCGACGGCCACCCGCTCGGGGAGGTCCCGCTCGATGGCCCGCTTGGCCGCTGCCGAGAGGACGACGGTGTACCGAGGAGGGCCGGTCACCGCCGGCGGGCCGCGAGTGCGGCCCGCACCTCGGCCTCGCCGTAGACCTCACCGGCGGCCATGGCTTCCTCGGCCTGCCCGATCTCCGAGCGCGCTCGGGGATCGGAGAGGATCTCCAGGGTCTCCATCAGGGACTCGTAGTCCTCGACGGCGAGGATGACCGCGACCGGACTGCCGTTCCTGGTGACGGTGACGCGCTCGTGCGTGCCGGCGACCTCGTCGATCACCTGACTGAAGTGCGCCTTGACCGCCGCCAGGGACTGCGTCGTCATGACCTCAATTCTGGTCAACGACCCCACTGTGGTCAAGCAGCCCGATCGGACCGTCCCTCGTACTGTTCGTCAGGAGGACGGCCGCTGCGACGGTCCCGTCAGTCGCGGGTGGCGCGCGGGCTCGCGGGCGCGAGACGGCTGGACCCGCCGAACGGCTGACGTGCCGACTCAGGACTCGGGTTCGCCCTGCTGGACCTCGCGTTCGGGGATCTCGTCGACGGCCACCGGCACGCTCCCAGCGGGCCCGAAGACCCTGGTGGCGGCCGTGATCGTGCCCTTGAGGACGTACTGCACGTAGTTCGCAGCGGCCATGGGCCCCAGGCCGAAGGGCAGCAGTCCGGCCAGGAGTGGCGGACCGACGGCCAGCGCCCATGCCCGGAGGATCTCCGACTGCGAGGCGGCGATCTCCTGTCGCTCCGTCTTCGTCAGGGCCGCCAGGGCGTCATAGGCGGCGGTGGTGCCCACCAGCGAAGCGTGGCGTCCCAGGATGGCGTCGGGACGGATCCTCCCGGTCCTGTCGAGCTTGACCGCTCCCTCCGTGAGGACCACCAGGACGGCAGTGCGGGTCAGTTCGGGGTCGGTGAGGTCTCTGTCGAACAGCAGTCCGACCTTGACCGCCGCGCTCACCGCCTCCTTCAGGACCTCCCTCAGGGCGACCGGCACCGCGGCAGCGGAGATGGCCGTGCCCACGCCCGGGAGGATCGACGGCAGCGAGAAGGAGACGGCTCGAGCGGCCCTCATCCGGTTTCCACGCGTCACCTGGTCGACCAGGTTCGCCGGCGCGACCAGCGGCTTGCCCGCACGGACCTTGTCGACGACCTTCTGTGCATCCTCCAGCGAGGGCTGCAGGGTCCGGTTGATCAACGCCATCGCACGGTCGACGGTCGCTTCGAGGTCGAACTCCGGCTTCGGGAGGTTGAAACCGCCGGTCACGTGGGTCTCCTGTCTGTGGGTGACTCGTGCAGGATGGCAGTTGGCCACCCGTGACGCAGGCCCGGACGGTCCCGCTGCACGGCTGGGCGCGTGGCCTGTCGTCGTCGTCGGGGGAGTTGCCGCTCGAGGACTCCACCTGCCCGTGGTGGCTCCGACGGCGTGACCCTCGAGGAGTCCTGTGCGACGGGGAACGTGCAGTCACGCAGGGCACGACGCCCGACCGGCCACCATCCGCGTACGCGAGGAGGGGCAGCAGGCACGCTGGCTCGGTAGGCGGCGGATGAGTCGCATCCGAACCGGCTGCGGCGCGTCCTGACGGAACCCGGCCGGATCCGCTCGCGCAGTCCCTGGCTACTGAGGCTGGTCCTCGTCCGGCCGGTCCCGGCGTCCGTTCTGGGGCAGGACGCCGTCGGGGTCCACCTGGCGCTCGAACCGGTCGAGCATCGCGCGACGTGCCGGCTCCGTCCGCGCGCTGGGGTCGGCGGTCCTCGCCCACGACCCCTGCGCGGCGAGCCGCGCGATGAGGGAGTGGTCGGCCGTCATGGGACTGAGGCTGCGGCTGCTTCTCCGGTCCGTCCCCGGGCGACGCGGGAGCCGTCCGGGCCCGCCCGGTGGGGGAGCGGACGGCTCCGGTTCCTCTGCAGTTGTCCTCGAGCGGCCGAGGATCTCCGAGGCCACCGTGAGCGGGACGCCGCGGGTGAGCATCATGCTGGCCGCTCGCGGATGAGCGAGCTCCGGTCGTCTGGTGACGCCGGAGAGGTGGAGAGGGTTCGGTGTCCTGGATCCGGACCGCGCAACAGGACGACTCAGTCGACCGGCAGGCACGCCCAGACGTGCTTTCGGTCGCCTCGTACCTCCCATCCACGTGCGAAGCTCAGGTGCGCGACCACGTGCAGCCCCATGCCTCCGAGTGCGGGATCCCGTCCCGTGGCCGGCTCCGGTCCGTTGTGAGGATCGGCATCGCTCACCTCCAGCAGGAGGCACTGCGCGGCGAGCACGGCACGCACCCGCACGGGTACGCCACCGTGCCGCAGCCCGTTGGCGGCCAACTCGTCCATGGCGAGCAACAACCCGTCGAGGACCGTGGTGCTCATGCCGCCGTCGGAGGCGGCGGACGGCAGCCAGGACCGCAAGCCGGCCCGCACCTCTCGGAGCTGGTGCGCGGCGGTGATCTCGGTCTCGTAGCGCGGTCCCACGGTCACGGGACAAGGCCGCTTCAGCCAGTTTCCCTGGAACATCGGCTCGTTTCGGTCGGCGTCGTCCGTAAGGGATGCCCTGTCATCGACACTGGCAACCACTCATCGACGTCCTCGGTCACCGACCGCTCCTCCGCAGCAACGCCGCTCAGGAGGACGCCGGCAGCGCGGTCTGCCGGCACTGTGCTCGCAGTCGACCTGCCCGGTGTGGCGCTCGGCGGCACAGCGCCCAGATCTTGCGACGCCGTCCTCGGTCGCAAGATGGTGGTGGACCCGTCACGGCAGTGATCGTGGGACCGGAGCCGGTCGCCTCCCGCCACCCACCTGCTCCTGTACCGACGGCAGTACGGACCACGCGCAGCAGGTCAGCGCACCGGCAGTCGTGCCCTCCGCCCTGTCGTGCGACAGCCTCTGCAGCGCCACCGAGGCGATACTCCCCGCGGACGACCGCGGTCGCGCACGTCGACTCGTCGCACCTGTCCCACGCCGCCGGCCTGCATGGCTGGGTCGACGGGTGAGCGCGCGACGAGGGCGTGAGAGCAGCGACCCGGATGCCGGGTCCAGTCACTCGTCTGCGACCTCCGGTCGCGGCGCAGTGACCGCGCTCGGCTGCGACGACCAGGCGGCGGCGACCAGGCGGCGGCGACCAGACGTCGGCGACCAGACGTCGGCGACCGAGCCCATGGGTCGGTGGCCCACAACCCGATGGCTTGCGACGCACACTGCGGGAGGCCAGACTTGCGTCAGGTCCAACAGCGGGCCAGCGCAGACCATCGCGGCGATGGCCTGTTCGCCCTTCTGAACCGGCGTCGAGTGGGTGTCCGTGCAAAGCCTCCTCTGCCTTCCATCCCCCTCGACTCCTGCTCGTTGCAGGATCGATCTGGCAACCGGCCAGCTCACGCTGCGCGGCGACCTCGATGACCGTCTACAGCCGCAGCTGGCGGCGTGCGTCACCGCCCTGACAGCGGCACGACCCCGGGTGTGGCTCGTCGATCTCCGGGGTGTCACCTTCTGCGATGTCCCGAGCCTGCGGGTGTTCGTGGCGCTCCAGGGTGCGGCACGGCGGCGCAGTGCTGACCTACTGCTCGTGGGGGCCACGCCAGCCCTGCGCGATCTCCTCGATCTCGTCGGACTCGGATCCCATCTCGTCGACGCACCCGAGCCGAGTGAGCTGGCGAGTGCGGGCGTGCCTGGCGACGACCGCGCGTGATGGGCGTGTCGCGCGCGGCAGCGATCGCGGACCCCGATCCGGACCGGAGCGCCGAGGCTGCGCACGCCCGCTCCCGCGACACGGTGGTGCGCTTCTCCCATGAGATGAGCACCGTTGAGCTGCCCGCTCCAGGACCTCCTCGGCCCACGCCGCTGTTCTTCTGCGACGGGGGCATCGGCGCCTGCCCATCCCGCAGTCAGACCGTTCGAGTCGACACCTGAGCGGACGCCGGCCACACCGCGGCTCGCCGTTGCGACCACCGCACACGACCACGTGCTGGAGCGCGGTGTCCGCACGGGCTTCGCGCGAGGGGAGCCGTCGCCGTGGCGCTACCGTCGTCGTCGCCAGGTGCCCAGCTGGCATGGGGCGGTTCGTCGAGTTCCAGTGACGGTGGGGCCCTCTGTCGCAGGAGCTGCTCCCCAACGAGCCAACGGGCCGGTCAGCGCCGGTCCGGTGACCGTGCCGCCAGGCCGCAGGGATCCGCACCACGTCCGCAGCGCAGCCCTTCTCGTGCAGCTCGGACCGTGGTGTCTCGTCGCGGCCGGTGGCCGTGGGGCATCGGCGTGACGCTCGCCCGTCGGCGAACCAGTGAGCCCTGCGTGCCAGAGCGAGCGCTGTCGCGGTCACCTGCTACCGGTCGCGCGGAGCAGACCCGTCGAGTTCGTCGGCACGCGCCAGCTCACAGTCGGCGTCAGTAGAGAGACGGCGAGCCCGCTCGCGGGCTGCGTCAGCGTCGCGACTGGGCTCGAGACCGTGGTCGGCGATGTCGAGCAGCTGGTCTTCGATCTGGTGCAGGTGTTCCCCGAGCCGTCGATGTCCGTGAGCGAGGCGCTGGTCTCCTGGTGCGTCGCCCAGCGGCCGGTCAGCGCCCGGCACTCGGATGCCGCCGTTTTGCGGCGAGCCGGTGCAGCGACGCGACCAGCCGATCGGCTCAAGCGCGTCGCTGGTGAGCGCGGTGGAGGAGGTCGGCGGCGGCCCGGGTGGCGCGCAGCTCCAGCAGTTGCGCGGTCTCCTGGTGCAACACAGCCTCACGGAGTCGGTCCAGCTCGGCCGAGCCTGTGGGGACCTCCGGCCACTCCCGCTGGGACCTCACGACCTGATCGTCGTTCGCGCCACCTCCGGCAGCGAGTCGATCACCGCGGCGATCCGGACTGCCCCGAGTCCCACCCTCGAACGACGCCGGTCGTCGACCGCCCTCGGCTGCCTGGCGACCGCACCGGAAGGAGTGGCGGTGCTCGACGTCGCCGTTCCCAACCGGAGGTCCCCGATGCCGGCCGGCTGGCATCCCCGACGGCGGCGGCTGCCGCTACGTCGGCCGGGCCCGGGGCAGACGCCATCGCGCCGCCACCCGGGGCACGCCGCGCACCGCCTGGCGAGATCCGAAGATGGGCACCGCGTTCGTGCACACCGTGCTCGATGACCACAGCCGGGTGGCCTACGCCGAGATCCACGACGACGAGACCGCCGCCACCGCCATCGGCGTGCTGCGCCGCGCGGTGGCCTGGTTCGCCGCCCGCGGGATCACCATCGAGCGGGTGCTCAGCGACAACGGCTCGGCCCACCGATCACCCGCTTGACCAACTGTCCGAGCAGCACAGCTGGACCACCGCGAGTCTCATGATGGCGCATCTTCGCTGCTGGGACGCCTGGCGCGGCTCGGTTGGACCCGCATCGGCTCGCCCGGCATCTTCGGGAAGCGAAACCCGAAAGCGCTGTTCAGAGCGGTAAGAGCCCAGGTCGCGCCTGAACGGAAGTGGGCGGATTATCGGGCGAGTTGCCGTGCCTCAAGCGGCGCAGGAAATCGCCCGTGCCCATGCCACCACGACGCCGTTCACGGTAGCGGGCTCGTTGCCGCGCAGAGTCGCGGACTCGCGGGTTGTCATAGCCCTTGTCCCCGTGCAGCTTGATCGGCCGGCGCCGCGGATGGCCGCGACCACCCCGTTTGATCGCCGGAAACGAGTCCAGGATCGGCTCGACGAAGAGGCTGTCGTGCCGGTTCGCGGCCGAGACCAGCACGTCCAGCGGCAACCCGTGCACGTCGACGAGCAGGTGGTATTTGCTGCCGGCCTTGCCTCGGTCGGTGGGGTTCGGGCCGGTCAGCTCCCCCCTTTCGCCCGGACGCTGACCGAGTCGAGATTGGCGCGCGACCAGTCCAGCCGGCCGTGCTCGCCGAGCCGGTCCAAGACGACCTGGTGCAGCCGGTCGAACACGCCTGCTTCGGCCCAGTCGTGCATCCGGCGCCAGCAGGTCCAGCCCGAGCCGTAGCCGAGCTTGATGGGGAGCTTAGGCCGGCCGATGCCGGTGGAGAGCACGAAGGCGATGCCCTACAGCACGTCCCGGTCGTACGTGCGGGGCCGGCCGGTGCGACCGTGCACGGCCGGCTTGCGCGGTGGGATCAGCGGCTCGACCAGCGCCCACAGCTCGTCACTGATCAGCCGCGGCAGCGGGGAACACGCCGGCGACGACATGCCCGGCACCCTGAACGGATGGCGTACTGACTGCCAGGGCCTGGGGACCTACGCCCGCAACGTCTTCTTAGCGCTGAAGTCGCGCAACCACGCCGGTGTCGCCCTCGTGCATCCCCTCGCACCGCCACCCGAGCGGCGCGGTGACGCTCCTGTGACGCGGACGGAGTAGTCAGCGGTTTCACGGGCTCGACCGAGGCCCGACCACTAGGCGTACCACTGGAGGCGGTGTCACGATGTTGGCTGAGTTCCCGAGCGGTGATGTGTCATGACGACGTATCGCCTGTTGCTGAACCTGGACGCCGCGGGGGAGCCCATGGGCTTCTTCTCCTTCCGCACCACGGTGGGGGAGATCGTCGTGGCGTTCACCCAGGATGCGCTGCTCCAGCAGGCTGCCGCCCTCGCTTCGGATGTGATGGGGAGTCAGGGCGGGAAGATCGGCTGGATCGCCCTCTCGGCGGACTCGCCCGAGGCTCTGCTCGGCGAGCTCATGAGCCGCGGCGCCTTTGAGGCCGATCTGGTACTGGACACCGATCGCCTCGGGCAACAACTACTCGCTCAGATGGCTTCGGTCTAGTCACGTGAAGACCGAGGTGCTGGACCTGGGGGCGCTTCCCGGTCTCGAGGAGGTGGTCGATTCGGCGGGCGGCAACGAGCGTGATCTGTCGACCGTGACCGAGGCCATCGACGCCTCCGATCTACCGCTGCAGGCCACCATGGGGGTGCGGGAGAGCGTCTCGTCGCTCATGTCATGGCTGCGCGGGCGCCGTTTCGTGCGGTCCATGCCACCCGAGACCGTCACGATGACCTGGTTCGAGTGTCACGTCCCGCGGGGAGGCGCAGCTCAGGAGCGGCTGGAGAGCACACAAAGCGGGCAGGCAGGCGTCGTCATTAAGGCCTTTGGGACCGGCTTGGGAAGGGGACGCAAGATCGCGGTCACGGCGTCCACCGAGGCAGCCGCTCCGCGACGACTCTGCGTCTCGTACTTAGTGGACCTTCGAGTCCTGCCACACCTCTATGTGACGGACGACAGGGAGTCCGTCGTCGCAGAGGTGCTCGAACCCGTGGCCGACCGTTCCGTGGATGTCGATCCCTGTCCGTACTGCTCGGTGGCGCCGGAACAGGTTGACCCGTTCGACAACGAGTTCGACGACATCGTGTTGGACCTCCGCAGGGACTCCGTCGGTCGAAGAAAGGTCGAGAAGCTCGACTGGACCACCGAATCCTCCGTCGACGCGGGTCTCACCCTGCCGAAGCTGGGACTGGACATCTCGGTCAACGCGCGGCTGGCCGGCCAGGGCACCTTCTCTGTCACGTATGACTTCCCCGCGGGCTACCTGTTCCAGGGATACCGACCCCTCGACGGGCGAGGGCGTCTCGGGCCGAGGTGGGCGTACGTCCGATGAGTGGCAGCTCGCACCTCGCGCATGGACGTCCTCCTCCCGCCCAAGTGGAGATCTTCACGACGCTGTTCTCGGACGATGCAGCGAGATACGCCTACTCGACGCTACGGGACCGGGATCCCAGACTCGGCATCATCAGCCGTGACCCGACGGTGAATGCGTGGAGGGCATGGCTCGAGGCAAAGGAGGCGCTGGCGCAGGGCCGCCCGTGGGCAGCGGTATCGCGAATCAAGCGATCGACGGGGATCGGTGGAACACCGCCCGGGAGCCTGGTCAGCCTCGAGCAGACAGCAGTGCTGGCCGAGTGCGCTGCGCAGGGCTACCAGCCGGTGGTGGCGTTGGATCTCCACGAGCAACTCCGATCGGATCTGTTCCGGTTCGCAGGTGGGGCGGCAGCGGACGCCCACCCGGCTGCCGATCAGCTCATGACCTGCTTGCGGGAGATCGTGGGTGCCGAGGGCATGCGCATCCCGGCCCGTGACCTGGTCGGTTCGTGGGCGATCGGGCGAGGGCTCCCGCTGCTCCTCCGCCTGTCCGCACGCGCCGTGGAGCTGTTGGTCGACTCCCGGCACAGCGAGGACGCGGCTGCGGCCGGCCGTCGCTGTGAGACTGACATCGACCGGTATCACGACCTGTTCGGACTCGCGTTCGGCCCAGAGGATCTCGAGGCGGTCGAAATGTGCCTCGGCAACGTCTGGACCGCCCTCGACCCTGAGGTGGCCGCTGCTCACTTCACGGCTGCTGGGGGCGAAGACGTCAGGAAACCTTCGGCGGCAGCCAACCTGGCGAATTGCCTGCTCAGGCTCGGGCGCTTCCGCGAGGCTCGTGCACGCTACGCACGTCTCGAGTCGTACTTCGAGCTGATCGGGGACCATCTCGGAGCTTCCCGGGTTTGGGCCGGTGAATGCATCGCGGCATGGAAGGAGCGTCCTGACCCGACGGTCAGGCACAGTCTCGCCGGCGCGATCAGCATGTTCGAGGACCACATTCCCGACAGCGCTGACCGAAGGACGCTTTACACAATCAAGCGATTCCTGGAACCTGCGCTCAGTCTCATGATCACCGTTCTCGCCGCCTCCGAAGACCGATCCGACGAACGGATCAACGACTTCCTGTCGGTGTTGTGGGCCCTGCAGCGGCCCGAGCAGACGGCAGGTCTGGACCGAGAACTGCCGGAGGGGCGCGGTTGGGATCGTCTCCTCGCTGCCAGGTCGAGACCGCTCGAGATCACTCGATCAATGCTCGAACCCTTTGCCACGAGCAGAGTCGTCCATCTCTGCTCCGCCACGGACGAGGTCGTGCTCGTGGTATATGGCTTCCTCGACGGAGCGTTCTCCTTCGAGGCGGTGCCGTTGGGAGAGGCGGGTGCCGCTGACATCGAGCGCTTCCTGACCTTGATGGACGAGCAACTCGCCGCGGACCTGCGCCGGGACTCCCGCCAGCTACGCCAGATCGACGCAGAACTAGCCGGGATCGGTGAGCACCTCGGTAAGCGCCTAACCGTCGGGGCCCGAGCGTTGCTCAGGTCAGCGGAGGTCCTCTACTACATGCCCCACCCGTATGGCGCGGTCGACAGGTTCCCGCTCGGCGCACTGCGCCTGGACGGGCGATGGCTGGCGAGCACGACGAGCATCCTCCGGACCCCCGGGCCCAACCACCTCCGGGAACTGTTGTCAGCCACGCGCCCTCCGCTCCCCGGAAGTCGAGCGGCCCGAGTGGTGACGGGTGACCCCGATGCCGGGCCGTCGTCCTTGAAGCTGTTGCACGCGGAGTCGGCGCGGGCAGCGCACATCTTGACCGTGCTCGGCTTCGACGCCGCCGTGGAAACGGAGGCCGGAGCGGACGACGTGGTGGATCTTCTGGACGGCGCAGCCGGCATCGTTCACTACGTCGGCCACGGACTCGCGTCGGAGGTGTACGAGGGACTCCCCCTCACGTCCGGGGAGGTGCTTCGGCCGTATCACCTCGACCGCCTGCCCGGTTTCACCACGGGCTTCGTCTTCCTCTGTGCCTGCGACGGAGCCAGCGTCCGGCACGGACCAGGTGGCTACCAGACCGGGATGGCGAGCCGGCTCGCCGAACGCGGAGCGCCTGGTCTGCTCGCCTTCAACCACGCCGTGCCGGAGGAGCGCGCCAGCCAGGCGGTCCGTTGCGTCTATCCGCGACTGCGGCTGCTACCGTTCGGTGAGGCCGTGCGCGGGGCTCAGGAGTCCATGAGTCACGAGATGCCCGCCTACACGTGGCTTTCCCTCTCGGCGTTCGGGGATCCGGAGTTGCAGCTGGCGTCCTTGACGCAGTCAGGCGCGAAATCGCCCTCGTCCGCCAAGGCCCGCACGTGGCACGCGGCGCTGCGCTCATACGCCGTCCTCCGAACGGACGAGGCCCTCCGCGAGGCCGAAGCGGCTGTCCCCGACGCACCCCTCCCCGTTCGCCTGATCGTTCGCGAGCTGCTCTACTCGGCATACCGTGCGCCGGGCGGTCTGACCGCCGAGCGGCTCATCCGACTCGACTCCGACGGGCTCGATCAGCAGGACCACGTGACCGCTGATGGCCTCCTGTCGCTACACGCCGTGATCGTGCTGCAGCGTGCGCATGCGTGCGGATTGGACACGCAGGCGATCGGCATCCCGTCGTCCCGCGCCGAGATCCTGGATCTCTACAGCCAGCTGGTCGACGTGACGCTCATCGGATCGGCTCTTTTTGACACCCGGCTCAACGGCCTCGCTCATGCTCTCCTCGGGCGGCTGCGCGTGCGTGCGCTGGGGGAGGTGAGGTCCGCCGAGCGTTCTCTGGAGGAAGCGCTCGAGAAGCTGTTGGAGGCAGTTCCCGCCTCACCGTTTCTCGCGCGCATCCACCAGGAGACAGGTCGAATCCTCGCTCGTTAACTCGCGCCAGACCGCCCGGTACGGTGCGGCCGGAAGCGCGACCTGCCTCCGGGAGGCAGTCCATCTCGCCGAGGCGGACGGTTACGGCTCGTGAGCGCAACGGGAGAGCAGAGGCGCCAGGCATCGTCCCGCGCGTTCAGGAGCGGTGACTCGTTGCCGATGTCGGCGTGGCCTCGGCTTGGCGAGCGCCGCTCGGCGGAAGGACCGCGGACGCCGGTCGGACGCGGCGCCGTCCATGCCCGGCAGACGCAGGCCCTAGCGGCGGTCGAGCGGTGCCGAACGCGACCGGTGCCAGACGCTGCGCCAGGCCTGGGAAGCACAAGGATCAACCGTTTTCGCTGGTAGCACGCCTAGCCCTGCTCGGCTGGACCCGCATCGGCTCGCCCGGCATCTTGGGGTAGTCCGGCGGGTAGGGGAGGTCGCCCAGCCCGTCGTCCTTCGCCTGGCGCTCGGCGAGCTCCAGCAGCGGCTCGATGGAGAAGGCGTGCCCGGCCATCCCGGCGTGCTTGTCACCGACCGCCGCGAAGCGGGCCGGCATGGTCAGCACGTCGAAGTCGGTGGGGACGACGTCGGGCAGCTCGTCCCAGTCCAGCGGCGCGCTGACCGGGGCGTGCGGCCTGGGCCGGATCGAGTACGCCGAGGCGATCGTGCGGTCCCGGGCCATCTGGTTGTAGTCGATGAAGATCTTCTCGCCGCGCTCCTCCTTCCACCACGACATCGTCACGCGGTCGGGCAGCCGCCGTTCCAGCTCGCGGCCGAAGGCGATCACCGCCCGGCGCACCTCGGGGAACGTCCACCGCGGCTGGATCGGGACGTACACGTGCACGCCCCGCCCGCCGGAGGTCTTGGGCCAGCCCTCCATGCCGAGCTCGTGCAGCAGCTCGCGCACGTGCGGGGCGACCCAGACGGCGTCGGAGAAGTCGGTGCCCGGCTGCGGGTCGAGGTCGATGCGGATCTGGTCGGGCTGCTCGACGTCGGTCTTCGACACCGGCCACGGGTGGAAGGTCAGGGTCCCCAGGTTGGCGCACCAGGCGACGACCGCGACCGAGTCCGGCGCGATCTCGTCCGCCGTCCGCCCGCTGGGGAAGGTGATGTGCGCGGTCGGCACCCACTCGGGGGCGTTCTTCGGGACCCGCTTCTGGTAGAAGGCGTCGCCGGTGTTGTCCGTGCGGGTCGAGAGCCGGGCGCCCTCGAACACCCCGCCGGGCCACCGCTCGAGCGTCGTCGGCCGGTCCCGCAGCGCGAACAGGATCCCCTCGCCGACGGCGACGAAGTACTCGACGACGTCGATCTTGCGGATCCCGCGTTCGCCGAAGTACGGCTTCTCCGGTGAGGAGACCCGCACCTCGCGCCCGTCGACCGACAGGACGACGGCGTCCTTGCTGCTGGCCATCAGCGGCTCCGTCCGGGACGGCGGCTCAGGCGGCCGGGCACGTGAGTCCGTCCTGGGGCGCGACGAGGTCGACGAGGTAGGCGTTCACCGCGTCGGTGACGCAGGGCGTCTTCGGGTAGGAGGTGTGCCCCTGCCCCTGCCAGGTGAGCAGCACGCCGGACTCGAGGTCCTCGGCCAGGTGGACCGCACCGGGCAGCGGGGTCACCGGGTCCCCGGAGTTGCCGACGACGACGATCGGCGCGCTGCCCCCCGCGTCCCGCTCGGGCAGCGGCGTGCGCGGTGCGTCCCAGGTCGAGCAGGTGTAGAGGCCCGCGGCCGCGCCGGCGCCGAACAGCGGGCTGCGCTGCGACCACTCCTGGGCCAGCTGCAGCACCCGGTCCTCGTCGTAGGTCTCGTCCTCGGGGGTGTCGGCGCAGCTGATCGCCGTGTTGGCGTCGAGGAGGTTGGTGTAGCTGCCGTCGTCGAGCCGGCCCGAGGAGCTGTCGGCCAGGGAGAAGACGCCGGCCGCGTCGCCGTTGCGGGCGGCCGCCAGCGCCTGCGACAGCTGCGGCCACGTCGCGGGGTCGTACATGCCGGCGAGGACGGCGGTCGTGATCACGCCCGGCGTCGCCGTGCGGGTCTCACCGGGGGCGCTGCTGGCCACGGGGGTCGCCGCGGCCGCGGCGAGCAGGTCGTCGAGGAAGCGGCGGGGGTCGTCGCCGAGCGGGCAGCCCGAGACCAGGCCGGTGCAGTTGGCTGCGAACGCGTCGAAGCTGGCCTCCAGCGCGGTGGAGGAGGCCTCGGCCTGCTGCTGCTGGTCGGTGTCGGGGTCGACGGCCCCGTCGAGCACCATGGCGCGCACCCGGTCCGGGTAGAGCTCGGCGTAGGTGGAGCCGAGTGTGGTTCCGTAGGAGTAGCCGAGGTAGGTCAGCTGCTCGTCGCCGAGCGCCTGGCGCAGCAGGTCCACGTCGCGGGCGGTGTCGACCGTGTCGAACGTGCCCAGCGCCTCCCCGTACTCCTCAGTGCAGGCGTCGGCGGCCTCGTCGTAGAGCGCGACGACCTGGTCCATCTGCTCGCGGGTCGTCGGGCGCGGCTCGGCGGCGATCGACCGGTCCTTGAGCTCGGCGGGGATGCACTCGACCGGCGTCGACAGGCCGACGCCACGCGGGTCGAACCCGACCAGGTCGAAGCGGCGCAGCACGTCCTCGGGCAGCGTCAGCGCCATGCTCAGCGCGGCATCGGCACCGGAGGCGCCGGGGCCGCCCGGGTTGACCAGCAACGAGCCGATCCGGTCGGTCTGGCCGGCCAGCGTGGCTCGGACGAGGAACAGCGGCAGCGTCGCGCCGTCGGGCTCGTCGTGGTCGATCGGCACCTCGGTGCGGCCGCACTCGAAGGCCAGGTCGCGCTCGCTGCCGGGCGTGCCGGCGATGATCTCGCTGATCCGCGCGTCGCAGTCGGTCCAGGTGATCGGCGCGGCCTCGGGCTCGGCGTCCGCCGTCGTCGTGGCCGACGAGTCCGGGGGCTGTCCCGACTCGGAGGAGGTGCAGCCGGTGACCGCCAGGAGCAGTCCGGTCGAGGCGGCCAGCAGGCCGCGGCGCAGACGCACGGTCACGAGGGTAGGAGGCGCGCCGGACCGGCCCCGGTCCAGGGACCGGCGGCGGGCTCGGGGGCGGTCATCCGTCGAACACCTCGGCCAGGTCGTAGCGCACCGGGACCTCGAGCTGGTCGTAGGTGCAGCTGCGCGGCTCGCGGTCGGGCCGCCACCGCAGGAACTGGCCGGTGTGCCGCAGCCGCCGTCCCTCCAGCTGGTCGTACCTGACCTCCACCACGAGCTCGGGCCGCAGCGGCACCCAGGAGAGGTCCTTCTTGGCGTTCCACCGGCTCTGCGCGCCCGGCATCCGGTGCTCGCCGTCGGCCTGCACCTCGGCGTTCGCCCAGTGCTGCCAGGGGTGGCCGTCGAGCGCCTCGGCACGGTAGGGGGCCAGTTCCTCGACCAGCTCGGCCCGCCGGGCCATCGGGAACGACGCCGCGACGCCGATGTGCTGCAGGCCGCCCTCGTCGTAGAGCCCCAGCAGCAGCGAGCCCACGATCGGCCCGCTCTTGTGCCAGCGGAAGCCGGCCACCACGCAGTCGGCCGTGCGCACGTGCTTGACCTTGGTCATCAGCCGCTGGTCGGGGCCGTAGGGCAGGTCGGGTGCCTTGGCGACGACGCCGTCGAGCCCGGCGCCCTCGAACTCCTCGAACCAGCGCTGCGCGGTCGCGACGTCCCGGGTGACGGCGGTGACGTGCACCCGCTCGGTGGACCGCACCGCATCGTGCAGCCGGGCCTGCCGCTCGGCGAAGGGCGTCTCCAGCAGCGACTCCTCACCCAGCGCCAGCAGGTCGAAGGCGACGAAGTGGGCCGGCGTCTGCTCGGCGAGGAGGTCGACCCGCGACTGCGCGGGGTGGATGCGCTGCAGCAGCGACTCGAAGTGCAGCCGGTCGCCCTGCGGCACGACGATCTCGCCGTCGACCACGCACCGCTCGGGCAGCGCCTCCTTGACCGCGGCCACGACCTCGGGGAAGTAGCGGGTCAGCGGGCGCTCGTTGCGGCTGCCGAGCTCCACCTCGTCGCCGTCGCGGAAGACGATGCAGCGGAAGCCGTCCCACTTCGGCTCGTAGAACAGGCCCTCCCCGGTGGGGAGCTTCGTCGTGGCCTTGGCCAGCATCGGCTTCACCGGCGGCAGCAGGGGCAGGTCCATGCCGGTCAGTCAAGCAGCGGGCCCCGACGGCGCACACCGCGCCGTCGTCCGAACGGGTGGCGCCGGCCCGCCCTCGTCCCCGGCCGCACCTCATCGTGGTCCGGAGGGAGGTGCAGCGGCTGAGTAGACTAACTCACATGACTACGTCGGTCGGCGTGCACGAGGCGAAGACACACCTGTCGCGCCTCCTCGAGAGGGTCGCCGCGGGCGAGGAGGTCGAGATCACCAACCGGGGCCGAGTGGTCGCCCGGCTGGTCGGTCCCACCCGGCGGACGCCCAACTTCGACTTCGACCGCGGCAACGTGTGGATCGCGGACGACTTCGACGACCTCCCCCAGGACCTGCAGCGGGCGTTCGAGGGCGAGGAGTGAGGGTCCTCCTCGACACCCACGTGCTCGTCTGGGCCACCCACCAGTCGGCCCGGCTGGGTGCGGCCAGAGACCTGGTCCTCGACGCTGACCAGCGGTTGCTCTCCGCGGTGTGCGTCTGGGAGCTCGCGATCAAGCAGCGCCTCGGAAAGCTCTCCGTCGGCACCGACGTCCGGACGTGGACCCGGCGGGTGACCCGCGAGCTCGTGCTCGACCACCTGCCGGTCACCGCGGAGCACGCCGCCGCGGTCGAGCAGCTGCCCGACGTGCACCGCGACCCGTTCGACCGGCTGCTCGTCGCCCAGGCGGTGGCGGAGGACGCCGTCCTGGTGACCGCGGACCGGCGGCTGCTCGGCTACGGCGACGCGGTCCGGCTGGTCGGCTGAGCGAGGGGGCTACCGGTCGACGGCGTAGCGGGTGAACAGGACGCCGTCCTCCTCGAGCACCTGCACCAGCCGCGGCCGGACGACGGCGCCGAGGGCCCGGTCGAGCAGGCGCGCCTCCCCGCCGACGAGGGCCGGCGCGATCGTCAGGTCCAGCTCGTCGACCACCCCGGCGGCCAGGGCCGAGGTGAGCAGCGCCGGGCCGCCCTCGCACACCAGCTGCTCCAGCCCGCGGTCGGCCAGCCGGTCGAGCGCCAGCAGCAGGTCGACGTCGTCCTCGCCGCAGACGAGGACGTCGACGCCGGCCTCGGCCAGCTCGGCCCGCCGGTCCGGGTCGGCCGCCGCGCAGGTGACGAGGACCGTCGGCGCGACGGCCAGCCGGTCACCGGGGGCCAGCGAGGCCCGCCGCGAGACGACGACGACCGGCGCCGACACCGGCCGCCCCAGGCCGGTCCGCAGCCGCCCGACCGCGGAGTCGGCGGCCACGGGCCGGTAGCCCTCGGCCGCCGCGGTCCCGTGGCCGACGAGCACGGCGTCGGCGAGCGCCCGCAGCACCCGGAACACCCGCTTGTCACCCGGTGACCCCAGGCCCGCGCTCCTGCCCCCGACGGTGATCGCCCCGTCGAGGGAGGCCACGAAGTCCACCCGCACCGACCGGCCGGCCGGCAGCGCGTAGGCCGCCACCAGGTCCTCGTCGGACAGCTCGGCGCCCGGGGGTGGCAGCAGCCGGCGCACCTCAGGCGGTGGTGAGCACGGCCGCGCTCTCCGGCGGCACGGTCACCGTCGTCCCGTCGAGCGCGGGCAGCTCACCGCTGGCGAACAGCACGTCGTGCGCCGGCACGTCGAGGTCGACCTCGCGGGGCTCGCCGGAGAGGTTGGCCACGATGCGCAGCGACCCGCGGTGCACCACCAGCCACCGGTCGGCGTCGTCCCAGCTGACCGCCACCGACGACAGGTCGGGGTCGACGAGGTCGGGGTGGGCGCGCCGCAGGGCGATCAGCGCGCGGTGCACGCCGAGCAGGTGCGCGTGCGGCTCGCGCTGCACCTCCGCCCAGTCCAGCTTCGAGCGCCGGAAGGTCTCGGGGTCCTGCGGGTCGGGCACCTCGTCGGCGTCCCACCCGTGCCCGGCGAACTCGCCCTTGCGCCCCTCGGCCGTCGCCCGGCCGATCTCCGGGTCGGTGTGGCTGGTGAAGAACTGCCACGGCGTCGAGGCGCCCCACTCCTCGCCCATGAACAGCATCGGGGTGAACGGGCTGGTCAGCACCAGCGTGGCGCCGACGGCGAGCAGGCCGGGGGAGAGGGACGCCGAGACGCGGTCGCCGATCGCGCGGTTGCCGATCTGGTCGTGGTCCTGCAGGTAGCCGAGGAACTTCCAGCCCGGCAGCGCCGCGGTGTCCACCGGGCGGCCGTGGTGCCGGCGCCGGAAGCTCGACCACGCGCCGTCGTGGAAGAAGGCGCCGGTGAGCGTCTTGGCCAGCCCGGACAGCCCGGCCGCGGCGAAGTCGCCGTAGTAGCCCTGCCCCTCGCCGGTCAGGGTCGAGTGCAGCGCGTGGTGGAAGTCGTCGCTCCACTGCGCGGAGATGCCGAGGCCGCCGGCGATGCGGGGCGTGACCGTGCGCGGGTCGTTGAGGTCGCTCTCGGCGATGAGGGTCAGCGGCCGGCCGACGGCGACCGACAGCCGGTCGACCTCCTGCGCCATCTCCTCGAGCACGTGGGTGGCGCGCTCGTCGACCAGCGCGTGGACGGCGTCCAGCCGCAGCCCGTCGACGTGCATGTCGCGCAGCCACATCAGCGCGTTGTCCAGGATGTAGCGCCGCACCTCGTCGGAGTCCGGGCCGGAGAGGTTGACCGAGCTGCCCCAGGTGTTCGCCCCGCCCTCGCTGAAGACGGGCATGAACAGCGGCAGGTAGTTCCCGGACGGGCCGAGGTGGTTGTAGACGACGTCCTGGACGACGCCGAGGCCACGCTGGTGGCAGGCGTCGACGAAGCGCTGGTAGGCCGCAGGGCCGCCGTAGCTCTCCTGCACCGCGTACCAGAGGACGCCGTCGTAGCCCCAGTTGTGCGTGCCGTCGAAGCCGTTGACCGGCAGCAGCTCGACGAAGTCGATCCCGAGGTCGACGAGGTGGTCGAGCCGGCCGATCGCGGCGTCGAGGGTGCCCTCGGGCGTGAAAGTGCCGACGTGCAGCTCGTAGACGACCCCCCCGGCCAGCGGGCGGCCGGTCCAGGCGCGGTCACCCCACGCGTACGTGGCCGGGTCGTAGCGGCGGGACAGCCCGTGCACGCCCTCGGGCTGGCGGCGCGAGCGCGGGTCGGGACGGGGCGTGTCGTCGTCGCCGAGCAGGTAGCCGTAGTCGGCCTCGGGTGCGGCCTCGACCTCGGCGCGCCACCAGCCGGTGTCGTCCCGGCGCATCTCGTGCACCGTTCCGTCGACCTGCAGCCGGACCCGCTCGGGGACCGGCGCCCAGACGGCGAACTCGACGGGTGCGGACATGCGGGGGCCTCCAGGGGTCGTGCGGGGTGACCGGAGGTTGGTGCCCGCCCACCGGCGGGCCAACCGCTGCGGCGGCAGCCGGGGGAGCGCGTCCCCCGGCTGCCGCGCGGCGTCAGGGGAGCTGCAGGACCTGGCCGACGAAGATCTGGTCGGCGTCGCTGACCGTGCCCTGGTTCAGGTCGAACAGGGCCTCCCAGGTCGTGCCGTGGGCCGCGGCGATCGTCGACAGCGTGTCGCCGGCGGCGACCGTGTAGCTGCCACCCGACGGCCGGTCGGCGCGCGAGGCGGCCACGGGCTCCCGCTCCGCCGGAGCGGGAGCGGCGGCCGGCGCCGGAGCGGGAGCCGCGGCCGGGGCCGCGCCGGCCTCGGGCGCGGACGGGTTCAGGCCCTTGCCACAGGTGGGCCAGGCGCCCGGGCCCTGGGCGTCGAGGGTCTTCTCACCGACGGCGATCTGCTGCGCCTTGGTCGCCAGGTCGGCGCGCGCGGCGTAGGCCGTGCCGCCGAAGGCGGCCCAGGTGCTCTGGCTGAACTGCAGGCCGCCGTAGTAGCCGTTGCCGGTGTTGATGCTCCAGTTGCCGCCGGACTCGCACTGGGCGACGGCGTCCCAGTCGTTGGGGGCGGCGGCCGAGGCGGGACCGGCGGCCACGCCGAGCGCGGCAGCGGCCACGCCGGTCGTGAGGACGGCACGGCGGAGCAGGGAGGTGGACGTGCGCATGGGGGGACTCCGATCCGCCGCCTGCGAGGTGAGCTGTCGGGTTCGGAGCGATCGGTGCCCCGGCCACACGTCGTGCGGCCTCACCCCAAGGCGCTGCCCGGTCCCCGTGACCGTGGTGGCAGGCGCCGGAATGGGTCCCCCACCCCCGTCCTGGATGTGCAGTGGAACGGAGGCCGGCGGACGGGGTTCGGCGGACCGGCTCCGGCACGCGGCTCTCTGTCGGCCGGGTGCGTGGGCAAAGGTAACGGCCACATCACGGCGCGGCACGTCGCGCCCCACGGGTCCCAGGCGTGTCACGCCCGCCGGCCGGGCCGGCGCCGGACGTCCGCGCAGCTCACGCCCCCGTCGACGACGGGGACGTGAGCTGTGTCGCACTTGGCCTCACTGCAAGGGCCCGCCGCGAGCGTGCGAGCAGTGGGGGGCAGTGAGGTCCTTCGTCAGTCGCGGACCAGCAGGGCCACCGGCAGCCGGGCGAGCAGCTCGCCGACCGGGACGCCGTCGGCGTCGGAGACCACCCGCGTGCCGGTGAGGACGTCGCGCCAGGCGCCGGTCGGGAGGGCCAGCGCCGTGCCGCCCCAGCCGGTGGCCGCCAGGCCCACGGGCAGCCGGGTCGCCGCGGTCACCGCGCCGTCGCCCCCGTCGGCGCCCCGGTCGAAGGCGACCACGTGGCCGGCGGCCGACCCGGTGACCTCCACCGGGCGGTAGCCGGCGAACAGCTCCGGGGAGTCGCGGCGCAGCCGCAGCACCCGGGAGACGACGAGCAGCTTGGCCGCGCCGGTGTCGTCCACCTCGGGGACCCAGCCCTCGTCGAGCCGGGCCAGCAGCTGCCGGCGCAGGTCGTAGTCGACCGGACGGCGGTTGTCCGGGTCGACCAGCGAGCGGTCCTCGAGCTCGGTGCCCTGGTAGACGTCGGGGACGCCGGGCATCGTCAGCTGCAGCAGCTTCTGCGCCAGCGCGTTGGACCGCCCGGCCGCGCCGACGCGGTCGACGAACGCCTCGATCTCGCCGGTGGTCGCCGGGTCGTCGTAGGCGGCGTCCACCAGGGCGTGCAGCTGTGCCTCGAACGCCTCGTCGACGTCGGTCCACGTCGTCGACAGGCCGGCCTCGCGGGCGGCCTTCTCGGCGTAGGCGTGCGCCCGCTCGCGCGACAGCGGCCACGCGCCCACCAGGTTCTGCCAGACCAGGTGCGCCAGCGGCCGGTCGGGCAGCGGGTGCCGCGACAGCCAGCCGCGCACGAGGTCGGCCCACTCGGTGGGCACCTCGGCGAGGACGGCGAGCCGGGCGCGGGTGTCCTCGCTGCGCTTGGTGTCGTGGGTGGTCAGCGTGGTCATCGACTCCGGCCGGCGTTCGGCCCGCCGGGCCTGCGCCGCGTGGAACTCCTCGACCGTGGAGCCGAACCGCGCCGGGTCCCCGCCGACCTCGTTGAGCACCACGAACCGCGCCCAGCGGTAGTAGGCGCTGTCCTCGACGCCCTTGGCCATCACCGGGCCGCTGGTCTGCTCGAAGCGGGTGGCCGCCTCGGTGCCGGCCTGGGACAGCACCGGGTAGAGGGCGTCCACGGCGGCGACCAGGTCGGGCCGGCGGTCGCGGACGGCGGCCACCGCCGCGTCGAGGTGCTCGCGGCCGTCGGGCAGGTAGGAGCGGTAGACGCCGAAGCCGGCCAGCAGCTCGGCCAGCGCCTCGGTCTGCCGCTCCCGGTCGACGCCGGGCAGCTCGCCGATCACCCGCACCAGCCGGGCCACCTCCGAGCCGAGGATCCCGTCGGTCACCTCGCGCTTGCAGTCGTGCACCAGCTGCGCGTAGTCGACCTCGCGGCCCGACAGCTCGGTGTCCAGCGCGGTCAGCGCCGCCTCGCCGGCCGGGTCGACCAGCACGTCGTCGACCTCGGCGAGCGCGTCGTAGCCGGTGGTGCCCGCCGTCGCCCAGCTCTCCGGCAGGTCCTCACCGGGCTCGAGGATCTTCTCGACCACGGTCCACCGGCCGCCGGAGCCCTCGGCCAGCCGGTCGAGGTAGCCCTTGGGGTCGGCGAGGCCGTCGGGGTGGTCGATCCGCAGCCCGTCGACGGCGCCCTCGGCGACCATCCGCAGCACCAGCTCGTGGGTGGCGTCGAAGACCTCGGGGTCCTCCACCCGCAGCCCGGCGAGGGTGTTGATGGCGAAGAACCGGCGGTAGTTCAGGTCGGAGTCCGCGCGCCGCCAGTCGACCAGCTCGTAGTGCTGCCGGTCGTGCACCTCCTGCGGCGTCCCCTCGCCCGTGCCGGGGGCGAGGGGGAAGCGGTTGTCGTAGTACCGCAGCTCCCCGTCCACCACCTCCAGCTTCTCCACGTCGTCGGCCGACCCCAGGACCGGGATGCGGACCCGGCCGTTCCCGAAGTCCCAGTCGACGTCGAACGCCGAGGCGTGGGCGCTGTCGCGCCCGTGCTGCAGCACGTCCCACCACCACGGCGCCTCGGCCGGGTCGGCCACGCCCATGTGGTTGGGCACCAGGTCGAGCACCAGGCCCAGGCCGTGCTCGTGCAGCGCGGCGACGAGCCGGTCGAAGCCGGCCTGCCCGCCGCGCGACTCGTCGACGTGCGCGTGGTCGACGGTGTCGTAGCCGTGCGTGCTGCCCGCCGCCGACCGCAGCAGCGGCGAGGAGTACGCGTGGCTGACACCGAGATCGGCGAGGTAGCCGGCCACGGCCGCCGCGTCGTCCAGGGTGGAGGCGGCGGTCACCTGCAGCCGGTAGGTCGCCGTCGGGACGGCCCGCCGGCGCTCGAGAGCGGCGTCCGTCCCCTGCGGGGCCTCGCTCACGGCGCCGCCATCAGCACGACGGTGGCGCGGGCCCCGACGGTCACGGTGTCCCCGGCCTTGACCTGCACCGCCTCCACCTCGCCGAACTCGGCGGTGTCGACCACGACGGTCCAGCCCTCGGCGTAGTCGCCGGAGGGCAACGTGTACTCGATCGGCTCGTGGGAGGCGTTGAAGGCCAGGTAGAAGCAGTCGTCGACGACGTCCTCGCCGCGCTCGTCGGTCTCCCGGATGCCGTGGCCGTTGAGGTACATGGCCAGCGACTTGGCGTAGCCGGCGTCCCAGTCCTCGTCGCTCATCAGCTCGCCGCCAGGGGTGAACCAGGCGACGTCCTGCACCGGGTCGCCCTCCTCCCGGCGCACCGGCCGGCCGTGGAAGAACCGGCGACGGCGGAACGTCGGGTGCTCGGTGCGCAGCCGGGTCACCAGCTTGGTGAACTCCAGCAGCCCCTCGTCGACGTCGCTCCAGTCGATCCAGGTGAGCTCGGAGTCCTGGCAGTAGCCGTTGTTGTTGCCGTTCTGCGTGCGGCCCAGCTCGTCGCCGTGCAGCAGCATCGGCACGCCCTGGGAGAGCATCAGCGAGGCGATGAAGTTGCGCCGCTGCCGCGCCCGCAGCGCGAGCACCTCGGGGTCGTCGGTCGGTCCCTCCACACCGCAGTTCCAGCTGCGGTTGTGGCTCTCGCCGTCGTTGTTGCCCTCGCCGTTGGCCTCGTTGTGCTTCTCGTTGTAGGAGACGAGGTCGGTGAGGGTGAACCCGTCGTGGGCGGTGACGAAGTTGATGCTCGCCACCGGCCGGCGCCCGGAGTGCTTGTAGAGGTCGGCCGAGCCGGAGATCCGGCTGGCGAACTCGCCGATGGTCGCGTCCTCGCCGCGCCAGAAGTCGCGGACGGTGTCGCGGTACTTGCCGTTCCACTCGGTCCACAGGGCCGGGAAGTTGCCCACCTGGTAGCCGCCGTCGCCGACGTCCCACGGCTCGGCGATGAGCTTCACCTGGCTGACGATCGGGTCCTGGTGCACGAGGTCGAAGAACGCCGAGAGCCGGTCGACCTCGTGGAACTGGCGGGCCAGGGTGGAGGCCAGGTCGAAGCGGAAGCCGTCGACGTGCATCTCGGTGACCCAGTAGCGCAGCGAGTCCATGATCAGCTGCAGCGACTGCGGGTTGCGGACGTTGAGCGAGTTCCCGGTGCCGGTGGTGTCCATGTAGTACTGCTCGTCGCCCTCGACCAGCCGGTAGTAGGCCCGGTTGTCGATGCCCTTGAACGACAGCGTCGGGCCCATGTGGTTGCCCTCGGCGGTGTGGTTGTAGACGACGTCGAGGATCACCTCGATGCCCGCCTCGTGCAGGGTCCGGACCATGCCCTTGAACTCCTGCACCTGCTGCCCGTCGGTCTGGAGGGCGTACTCGTTGTGCGGGGCGAAGAAGCCGATCGTGTTGTAGCCCCAGTAGTTGCGCAGTCCCTTCTGCAGCAGGGTGTCGTCCTGCACGAACTGGTGCACCGGCATGAGCTCGATCGCGGTGATGCCGAGCGACTGCAGGTGCTCGACGACCGCGGGGTGCGCGATGCCGGCGTAGGTGCCGCGCAGCTCCTCGGGGATGCGCGGGTGGGTCATCGTCAGGCCCTTGACGTGTGCCTCGTAGATGACCGTCTTGTTGTACGGCGTCCTCGGCGGGCGGTCGACGCCCCAGTCGAAGTACGGGTTGACGACGACGGACCTCGGCATGTGCGGCGCCGAGTCGTCGTCGTTGCGCTCGTCGCTGCCGAACCGGTAGCCGAAGCAGGCCTCGTCCCAGTCGATCGCGCCGTGGATCGCCTTGGCGTAGGGGTCGAGCAGCAGCTTGTTCGGGTTGCAGCGGTGCCCCTGCCCGGGGTCGTTCGGGCCGTGCACGCGGTACCCGTAGCGCTGGCCGGGCTGGATGCCGGGCAGGAACGCGTGCCAGACGTAGCCGTCCATCTCGGGCAGCCGGATGCGCTCCTCGTTGCCCTGCTCGTCGAACAGGCAGAGCTCGACCTTCTCGGCGACCTCGCTGAAGAGGGCGAAGTTCGTCCCGGTGCCGTCGTACGTGGCTCCGAGGGGATAAGCGGCTCCGGGCCACACCTGGGTCATCGAGTGTTTCCTCCTGCACGGGCGCCCCCGACGTCGGGGCGCGTTGGCCCCCTGCCGCGGCCGTCGTCAGGGGGTCGGGGCATGACTGCCCGCGGTCCCAGTGCCCCATCCGGCCCGGCCCACACCTGACGCGGCGGAGGTCACGCCGGCCGGCCGCGGGCGGCGGCGCCGGCTGCGCCGGAGACGACGACGCCCCCCACGGCAGGGCCGCGGGAGGCGTCGTGCGCAGGTCCGGCGGAGGCCGGGGAGCGCGGGCGGCGGGGTCCGACCTCGCCCGGGAGTGTCCCGGGTGGCACTGGTCCCCGCCGGGGCGCTCCTGCGGGAGTGCACGCTAGCGGGCGGCCCACGGCGGGGTGAACAGGACCGCCCCGGCCGGTCGGCGCGCGGGGTCCCGGGCGCCCCGGTCGTGCGCCCCCGTCACAGGCGCCCCCGGGGTGACCGGCTGCGCCGGTGGCAGGCGTCCCACCCGTCGCGCCGACGCCGTCCCGCCGCACCCCCGGTTTTCGTCGCACACCGGTCGTACCGTCGTCCTCGTGCGCGCGACCACCGACATCCGGCCCACCCAGGGGCGCTTCCGCGTCGTCAGCGAGTTCCAGCCCTCGGGCGACCAGCCGGCCGCCATCGAGGCCCTGGCGGAGAAGGTCCACGCGGGCGAGAAGGACACCGTGCTGCTGGGCGCCACCGGCACCGGGAAGTCGGCCACCACCGCCTGGCTCATCGAGCGGGTGCAGCGGCCCACCCTGGTGATGGCGCCGAACAAGACGCTCGCCGCGCAGCTGGCCAACGAGTTCCGCGAGCTGCTGCCGGACAACGCCGTCGAGTACTTCGTCTCGTACTACGACTACTACCAGCCCGAGGCCTACGTCCCGCAGACCGACACCTACATCGAGAAGGACTCCTCGGTCAACGACGAGGTCGAGCGGCTGCGGCACTCGGCCACCCAGGCGCTGCTGACCCGCCGCGACGTCGTCGTGGTCGCCACCGTCTCCTGCATCTACGGCCTGGGGACGCCGCAGGAGTACGTCGACCGCGCACTGAAGATCTCGGTGGGGGAGGAGCGCGACCGCGACGACCTGCTGCGCACGCTGGTCACCGAGCAGTACACCCGCAACGACCTCTCCTTCAGCCGCGGCACCTTCCGCGTGCGCGGCGACACGATCGAGGTCTTCCCGGTGTACGAGGAGCTCGCCGTCCGGATCGAGATGTTCGGCGACGAGGTGGAGCGGTTGTACTACCTGCACCCGCTCACCGGCGAGGTGGTCCGCGAGGTCCAGGAGCTGTTCGTCTTCCCGGCCACCCACTACGTCGCCGGCCCCGAGCGCATGGAGCGGGCGATCGCCACCATCGAGGTCGAGCTCGAGCAGCGGCTGGCTGAGCTGGAGCGGCAGGGCAAGCTGCTGGAGGCCCAGCGGCTGCGCATGCGCACCACCTACGACATCGAGATGATGCGCCAGGTCGGCTTCTGCTCCGGCATCGAGAACTACTCGCGGCACATCGACGGCCGGGCGCCGGGCAGCGCCGGCGCCTGCCTCATCGACTACTTCCCCGACGACTTCCTGCTGGTCATCGACGAGTCGCACGTGACCGTCCCGCAGATCGGCGGCATGTACGAGGGCGACATGAGCCGCAAGCGGACCCTGGTCGAGCACGGCTTCCGGCTGCCCTCGGCCATGGACAACCGCCCGCTGAAGTGGGAGGAGTTCACCGACCGGATCGGCCAGACCGTCTACCTGTCCGCCACGCCGGGCGACTACGAGCTGGGCCGCACCGGCGGTGAGGTGGTCGAGCAGGTCATCCGCCCCACCGGCCTGGTCGACCCGGAGGTCCTGGTCAAGCCGACCAAGGGCCAGATCGACGACCTGGTGCACGAGATCCGGCTGCGGGTGGAGAAGGACGAGCGGGTCCTGGTCACCACGCTGACCAAGAAGATGGCCGAGGACCTCACCGACTACCTGCTCGAGCTCGGCATCAAGGTCCGCTACCTGCACTCCGAGGTCGACACGCTGCGCCGCGTCGAGCTGCTGCGCGAGCTGCGACAGGGCGAGTACGACGTGCTGGTCGGCATCAACCTGCTGCGCGAGGGCCTCGACCTGCCCGAGGTGTCGCTGGTCGCCATCCTCGACGCGGACAAGGAGGGGTTCCTGCGCTCGGGCAAGTCGCTGATCCAGACGATCGGGCGGGCGGCGCGCAACGTGTCCGGCCAGGTGCACATGTACGCCGACACGATCACCCCGTCGATGGCTCAGGCGATCGAGGAGACCAACCGGCGCCGCGAGAAGCAGATCGCCTACAACACCGAGCGCGGCATCGACCCGCAGCCGCTGCGCAAGAAGATCGTCGACATCCTCGACGGCATCTACCGCGCGGCCGAGGACACCGAGAGCGTCGAGCTGGTCGGCGGCTCGGGCCGGCAACAGTCCCGCGGCAAGGCGCCGGTGCCGGGGCTGTCGTCCAAGGCCACGGCCAAGGGACGGGGCAAGGCCGGCGCGATCGACGTCGAGGGCCTGCCGCGCGCGGAGCTGGCCGACCTCATCACCCAGATGAACGACCAGATGCTGGCCGCGGCCCGCGAGCTGCAGTTCGAGGTGGCCGCCCGGCTGCGCGACGAGCTGACCGAGCTGAAGAAGGAGCTGCGCCAGCTCGACGCCGCTCACGCCTGAGCCCCGTCGGCGCCGGCCCGCCGCCGGTCACCCGCGGTCCGGCCCGGCCCCGCCCCGCCCCGCCCCGCCGATGAGAGTCCTCTCATCCGCGGAACACCGTGCGTCCGCCCGGCGTCGTGGGTAGGGAGCGACCGACGCGGCCCGAGACGGAGGCCGGCGTCGGCGGTCATCCGTGGAGGGGAGTATCCCCGCGCGGCGGTGTCGTCAGTACGGGGTCCCGGTGGACCCCCGGCACCGTCGGTCGCCCGCTGGCCGGGCGACGGGAGAGACCTCCGGCCCGCTGCGGTGCACCGCGCACCGCTGAGTAACCGGAGGTCTCGTGGACGTCCCCTTCTGGGTGTGGGCGATCACCATCGCCGCGATCGTGGGAATGATCGTCTTCGACTTCGTCGGTCACGTGCGCACACCGCACGCACCGTCGCTGCGCGAGGCGGCGACTTGGTCCGCCGTCTACGTGGCCCTCGCGATCCTGTTCGGCGTCGGCGTCTGGATCTTCGCCGGCGGCCAGTACGGCGGTGAGTACTTCGCCGGCTACATCACCGAGAAGAGCCTCTCGGTGGACAACCTGTTCGTCTTCGTCCTGATCATGGCGAGCTTCGCGGTGCCCCGGGAGCTGCAGCAGAAGGTGCTGCTGTTCGGCATCGCCTTCGCTCTCGCGCTGCGGACGATCTTCATCTTCCTCGGCGCCGCGGCCATCGAGAACTTCAGCTGGGTCTTCTACCTCTTCGGTGCGTTCCTCATCTACACCGCGGTCGTGCAGGCCCGCGCCAACAGCGACGAGGACGAGGAGTTCCAGGAGAACGGCTTCCTCCGGCTGGTCCGCCGCGTCGTCCCGACGACGGAGGAGTACCACTCCGACCGCATGACCACGAAGCTCGACGGCAAGCGGTACATCACCCCGCTGGCCATCGCGCTGGTGGCCATCGGCAGCGCCGACATCCTCTTCGCCGTCGACTCCATCCCGGCGATCTTCGGCCTCACCGAGGAGACCTTCCTCGTCTTCACCGCCAACGCCTTCTCGCTGCTCGGCCTGCGCCAGCTGTTCTTCCTCATCGACGGCCTGCTCGACCGGCTGGTCTACCTGCACTACGGCCTGGCGGTCATCCTCGGCTTCATCGGCATCAAGCTGCTCATCCACGCCCTGCACGAGAACGAGCTGCCGTTCATCAACGGCGGCGAGCACGTCACCGTGGTCCCCGAGGTGCCGACCTGGCTGTCCCTGGCCGTCATCGTCGTCACGCTGCTGGTCACGACGGTCGCCAGCCTCGCCCGCAGCCGCCGCGACGAGCGCGAGGCTGCGGCCCGCGCCGCGACGACGGACCGGCCGGCACCCGCCGACACCGCACCCGGCACCACCGCACCCGGCACCACCGCACCGGGCACCCCGGGGCCGGACGCGGCGGGTCAGGACGGCGTCCCGGCCGGCGGCGCCGGCCGCGGGACGTCCTGACCCGGAGCCGTCGGGGACCCTGCCGACCGCCGGCCGCCGCCCCCTGACGGTCGGGTCCGGGAACCTGTTGCCGCCCCTGGTCGTGGGGCAGTATCCGAGACACGTCCGCTCCGCCGGGTGCCGGTGCGGTGCCCGGCGGAGCGGTGCCGGAGGCGTGCGGGCGCCCGCGCCCGCGCCGCCGTCCGGCGGCGCCGGCCCGGCCGGCGCCTCGCGGAACGGCGACCGCCGGTCCGCTCCTAGAGCGCATGGGAGTCCAACAAGATGGGTGTCAGCCTCTCCAAGGGCGGGAACGTCTCGCTGACCAAGGAGGCGCCGGGTCTGACCGCGGTCAACGTGGGTCTCGGCTGGGACGTCAACACGTTCTCCGGCGGCGACTTCGACCTCGACGCGTCAGCGATCATGGTCGGCGCCGAGGGCAAGGTCACCCCCGACGACTCGGGCTTCGTCTTCTTCAACAACCTGCGCAGCCCCGACGGCTCGGTGGTGCACGTCGGTGACAACCTCACCGGCCAGGGCGAGGGCGACGACGAGGTCATCCAGGTCGACCTCTCCGCCGTCCCCCCGAACTGCCAGAAGATCGTCTTCCCGGTCTCGATCTACGACGCCGACAGCCGCAAGCAGAACTTCGGCGCCGTCCGCAACGCCTTCATCCGCGTGGTCAACCAGGCCAACGGCCAGGAGATCGCCCGCTACGACCTCACCGAGGACGCCTCGGTGGAGACCGCCATGGTCTTCGGTGAGCTCTACCGCAACGGCCCCGACTGGAAGTTCCGCGCCGTGGGTCAGGGCTACGCCTCCGGCCTGCGCGGCATCGCGCAGGACTTCGGCGTCAACGTCGGCTGACCGCGATCGGTTGACCACGATCGCCTGAGCGACGGTCGGCCGACCACGATCGGCCGACCGTCGCCGGGCCCGGACCGCACCGCGTCCGGGCCCGGCACCCCTGCCCGACGCCATCCCGGCGCCCGGCGCACCCCGAGCCCCGGAGGTCCCCCGTCGTGGTCGACTACACCCGCCGACCGTCCGCCCCGCCCGCGGCCCCCGGCGTCAGCCTGTCGAAGGTGACGCTCACCAAGGGCGCCCCCTCGGTCTCGCTCACCAAGGGCCGCGGCGCCGGCGGGCAGATGCGGGTCAACCTCGACTGGGAGTCCGGCCGCCGCGGCCTGTTCTCCAAGGGCCGGGCCGTCGGCCTCGACCTCGGCTGCCTGTGGGAGACCAGCGACGGCCGCAAGGGCGTCGTCCAGGCCCTCGGCAACGCCTTCGGCTCGCTCGACCGGCCGCCCTACGTGCTGCTCGACGGCGACGACCGCTCCGGCGCGAGGAGCGGCGGGGAGAACCTCGTCGTGAACCTCGACCACCTCGACGCGATCCGCCGCGTCCTGGTGTTCGCCTACATCTACGAGGGTGCCCCCGACTGGGCCGCGGCCAACGGCGTCGTCACGCTGTACCCGCAGGGCGCCGCGCCCATCGAGGTGCGCCTCGACGAGCACGCCGAGGGCGCCCGCTCCTGCGCGATCGCGCTGCTGACCAACTCCGGTGGCGCGCTCACCGTGCAGCGCGACCTCGACGGCGCCTACGGCTGGGGCCTCGACTGGACGAGCGGGCGCAAGTGACCCGCCCGGCTCCCCGCGGCTGAGCGCCCCGTGGTCCACGTCCTCACCCGCGGCGGCAACGTCGGCCTCGCGCAGGCCGGGCTGACCGGTCCCGTCGTCGTCACCCTCACCTGGACGCCCGCCCCCGGCGTCGACGCCGACCTCTCGGCCTTCCTCACTACCGGCGCCGGCCGGGTGCGCGGCGACGAGGACTTCGTCTTCTACAACCAGCCCGCAGGCGCCGGCGGCGCGGTGCGCCACCTCGGCAAGTCCACCCGCGGCCCCGCCACCGTCGACCAGGTCCGCGTCGACCCGGCCGCGCTGCCGCCCGACGTCGAGAAGGTCGTCATCGGCGCCTCGCTCGACGGCGCGGGCACCTTCGGCGGGCTGTCCGGGCTGGCCGTCGAGGTGTCCGCCGAGGGCGGCCCGCCCGCCGTCCGCTGCGAGCTCGCCGCCGGCCCGGAGACCGCCCTGGTCTTCGCCGAGGTGTACCGCCGCGGGGCGGAGTGGAAGGTCCGCGCCGTCGGTCAGGGCTTCACCACCGGCCTGGCCGGGATGGCCACCGACGTCGGCGTCAGCGTCGACGACGAGCCCGCGCCCCAGCCGGCGCCTCCCGCCCCGGCCGCCGCGCCGGTCAGCACGGAGAAGAAGCGGCTCGTCGACCTCGAGAAGAAGCTGTCGACGTCGGCGCCGCAGCTGCTCAGCCTGGTCAAGACCGCCGGCGTCAGCCTGGAGAAGCGCGGCCTGGGCGAGCACACCGCCCGGGTCGCGCTGGTGCTCGACATCTCCGGGTCGATGGCCGGCCTCTACCGGGCCGGCGCCGTCCAGCGGCTGGCCGAACGGGTGCTGGCGCTGGGGTTGCGCTTCGACGACGACGGCGTGGTCGACGTCTTCCTCTTCGGCAAGGGCGTGCACCGGCCCGAGCCGGGGCTGCGGCTGGAGGGGCACCAGCAGTACATCGCCGACCTGTCCCGGCAGTACCCGCTGGAGTACGACACCCGCTACGGCGCGGCGATGGCCGCCGTCCGGCAGGCCTACTTCGGCGACAGCCGCGAGCGGGTCGAGCCGCAGCCGGCGCAGGTGCCCGTGTACGTCATGTTCCTCACCGACGGCGCGCCCAGCGACAAGTCCGTGGCGACGAGGCAGATCCGGGCGGCGTCGTACGAGCCGGTGTTCTGGCAGTTCATGGGCATCGGCCCGGAGCGCGAGTTCTCCTTCCTGCGGCGGCTCGACGACCTCGAGGGCCGCTACACCGACAACGCCGACTTCTTCGCCGTCTCGCAGGACGACCTGCTGGGCCGCCGGCCGATCAGCGACGACGCGCTGTTCGACCGGCTCATGACCGAGTACCCCGACTGGCTGCGCCGGGCGCGCGCCCAGGGTCTGCTCCGGCCGTAGCCCAGACGCCTCTCGTACCGACGCCAACCCACATCCAACAGCGGGTGGAAGGGATCGACCGTGCGCCACTTCGCGTACCTGACCGACGACGAGCGGGAGCGGCTCTTCGCCGTCCCCCCGGGGGAGGTCGGCCCGGCCAGCCCGCGCGGCAGCCTCGCCCTCGCCCTCGGGGCCACGCTCTACAGCCCCGGCACCCGGACGGCGCTCGACGCCGACGCCGAGCGGGCCGCCGCCGCCGGGGCCACCAGCGTGGTGTGGTGCCTGGAGGACGCCGTCCCGCACGCCGCCGTCCCCGACGCCGAGGCCAACGTGGTCGCCGCGCTGCGGCGGCTGGACCACCGCGCCGCCACCGGCGAGGACCTGCCGCTGCTGTTCGTGCGGGTGCGCACGCCCGAGCAGATCCGCTCGCTCGCGCTGGCCGCCGGCCCCGCCCTGGCGCGGCTCACCGGCTTCAGCCTGCCCAAGGCCACCGGGACCACGCTCGGCCCGATGCTCGAGGCGATCGCCGAGGTGGGCGCGGTGGCCGGGCACCCGCTGTACGGCATGCCGATCCTCGAGACGCCGGACCTGGCGTGGCGGGAGACCCGCGCCGAGGCGCTCGCCGCGCTGGCCGAGGTCGTGGCCGCGCACCGCGAGCAGGTGCTGTGCCTGCGCGTGGGCGGCACCGACCTGTCGGGGCTGTTCGGCCTGCGCCGCGACCGGCACACCACGATCTGGGACGTCGCCGTCGTCCGCGACTGCCTGGCCGACGTCGTCAACCGCTTCACCCGCGGCGGCGAGCACGTGGTCACCGGCGCGGTGTGGGAGCACATCCCCGGCGGGCCCCGGCTGTTCAAGCCGCAGCTGCGCCTCTCGCCGTTCACCGCGCAGCACGAGACCGGCCTGCGCCAGCGCATGATCGACGACGACCTCGACGGCCTGGTGCGCGAGGTCGCCCTCGACAAGGCCAACGGCGTGCTGGGCAAGACGGTCATCCACCCGGCGCACGTCTCGGTGGTCAACGCCCTGCTCACCGTGTCCCGCTCGGAGTACGACGACGCCCTCGAGGTCCTCATGGCCCGCGGCCGCGGCGGCATCGCGGTCTCCGGCAACGGGCGGATGAACGAGATCGGGCCGCACGCGCTCTGGGCCGAGCTGGTCAGCCGCCGCGCCGCGGTCTACGGCGTCGTCGCCGACGAGGCCGCGCTCGTCGACCTGCTCGCGGCCGGTCGGCGCCGGCTCGCTGAGGTGTTCACCGCGGGGGAGGCCCGGCGCCCGTGACGACGACCCTGCCCGGTGCCCTCGACCTCGGCGGCACCGTCTCCCGCCTGCTCGGCGTCGGCGTCCCCGGCGACCCCGCCGGGTTCGCCACCCTGTGCGGCCTGGCGCTGCGGGACAACCCGCGCCGCGCGCACCTCGTCGTCTCCCGGGTGCTCGGCAAGCACGTGCCGGCCCCGCCGGCCGCGGTGCTGGACGCCGGAGCCGCGGTGGGGGACGCCGTGGCCGCCGTCCTCGGGCCGGAGGTCCCCGGCCTGGTCGTCGGCTACTGCGAGACGGCCACCGGCCTCGGCCACGCCGCGGCGGCCCGCCTGGGCGCCGCCTACCTGCACACCACGCGCCGCGTGCACCCAGGCGTGCCGGTGGCCGCCGCGTTCGAGGAGGAGCACTCGCACGCCGTCGCGCACGCCCTGCAGCCGGCCGGGGACGTCGACCTCGCCGCACCCGGCCCGCTGGTGCTAGTCGACGACGAGCTGACCAGCGGCCGGACGGCGCTCAACACCGTCGCCGAGCTGCACGCCCGCTGGCCGCGGCAGCGCTACGTCGTCGCCGCGCTGCTCGACGCCCGCACCGGCGCCGCCCGGCGGGCCTTCGCCGAGCGCGCGGCCGCGCTGGGCGTGCGGGTCGACGTCGCCGCCGTCCTGACCACCGGGCTGACGCTGCCGGCCGACGTCCTCGACCGCGCCGCGGCCGCCCGCGCCGCGCTGCCCGGGCCCGCGCCGGCCCCTGCCGGCCCGCCCGGCGCGGTCCGGACGCACGCGGGCCTCTGGCCGGCCGGGGTGCCCACCACCGCCCGGCACGGGCTGACCGCCGCCGGCACCGCCGGCCTGGCCGAGGCGGCCGACGCGGTCGCCGCCGCCCTCGCGCCCCTCCTGGCCGGCAGCCGCGGCGTGCTGGTGCTCGGCACCGAGGAGCTCATGTACGCGCCGACCCTGGTCGCCGCGCGCCTGGCCGGCCGGCTGCCGGGCGTCCCCGTCACCACGCAGTCGACCACCCGCAGCCCGGTGCACGCCGCCGACGACCCCGGCTACGCCGTCCGCCGCAGCCTGACCTTCCCCGCGCCCGACGACCCGTCCCGTGTCTCGCGCGTGCACAACCTCACCGACCCCGCGGCCGTCGCGACGGCCGGGCCGTGGTCGGACCTGCGGGCCGACGACGTCGTCGTGCTCGCCGACGCGCCGGCCGCCGACTGCGCGCCGATGGCCGAGGCGCTGCGGCCCTTCGCCGCCCGCGCGGTGCACCTGGTCCCCGTGCCGCTCGCCGAGCCCGCGCCGTGACCGCGCTGCAGGCCCTTGCCCCCGCCGTCCCGGGCCGGTTCGGCTCCTACCCGGTCGAGGACGTGACCTGGCTGCTCACCGACCTGTCGTCGGTGGCGCTCGAGCGCGGCACCGAGGACCGCGAGGAGGCCATCCAGTCGGGCACCCACTACTCGGAGATGCTGCCGGTCGAGTACCAGCCCGACGCGGCCTACCTGGCGCTGTTCACCGCGGCGCTCGAGCAGTCGGCCGGGCGGCTGGCCGACGCCGTCGCCCGGGTCGGGGAGCTGGTGTGGGACGCCGCGGCCGCGCGGGGCCGGACGCCGGTGCTGGTGTCGCTGGCCCGCGCCGGGACGCCGATCGGGGTGCTGCTGCGCCGCTGGTACCGCGGATCCCGCGGCGTCGACGTGCCGCACTACACGATCTCGATCATCCGCGGCCGCGGCATCGACGAGGTGGCGCTGGCCTCCGTGCTGGCCCGGCACCCGGCCGCGGCGGTGCGCTTCGTCGACGGCTGGACCGGCAAGGGCGCCATCCAGCGGCAGCTCACCGAGGCCGTCGCGAGCTGGCGAGCCGCCCACCCGGAGGACGCCGCCCTCGACGACCGGCTCGCCGTCCTCGCCGACCCCGGCGGCTGCACGGAGCTGTACGGCACCCGCGACGACTTCCTCATCCCCAGCGCCTGCCTCAACAGCACGGTCTCCGGGCTGGTGTCGCGCACCGTGCTGCGCGAGGACCTCATCGGCCCCGGCATGTTCCACGGCGCGAAGTACTACGCCGAGCTCGCGCCGTCCGACGTGTCGGCGCGCTTCGTCGACACCGTCGCCGCCGCGTTCCCCGCGCGGGCCCCGGCCGACGACGTCCCCGCCGCCGAGCGCCGGCCGACCTGGGCCGGGTGGGCCGCGGTCGAGCGCATCGCCGCCGCGCACGGCATCGCCGACGTCAACCTGGTCAAGCCCGGGGTGGGGGAGACCACCCGGGTGCTGCTGCGCCGCGTGCCGTGGCGGGTGCTCGTCCGCCCCGACCGGGCCGGGGACCTGCGCCACGTCACCGCACTCGCCACCGCCCGGGGGGTGCCGCTGGTGGAGGTGCCCGACCTGCCGTACTCCTGCCTCGGGCTGATCGCGCCGGTGCGGCGGTGACCGCCGTCCTCCCGGCGACGACGACGCTGGCCGCCGTCGACCTCGACCGCACGCTCATCTACTCCGCGGCCGCCGCCGGCGGCACCGGCGGGCTGCGCGTCGTCGAGCACCTCGACGGCGCGCCGCTGTCCTACGCCACGCCGGCCTCGTGGGCGCTGCTGACGGAGCTGGCCGGGCGCGCCCGGCTGGTGCCGGTCACCACCCGGACCGCCGCGCAGTACGGCCGGGTCCGGCTGCCGGTGGTGCCGCGCTACGCGCTGTGCGGCAACGGCGGCGTGCTGCTGGCCGACGGCGTCCGCGACCCCGGCTGGGACGCCTGGGCCGCCGGGGTGGCCGCGGACGCCGCGCCGCTGCCCGAGCTGCTCGCGCTGCTGGCGCCCGCGGCGGGGGAGCCCTGGGTGCGGACCGTCCGGGCCGCCGAGGACCTGTTCTGCTACCTGGTGGCGCACGCCCGCGACGCGATCCCGGCCGGCTGGCTGGCCGACACCGCCGCCGCCGCGGCCGCGGCCGGCGCCACCCTGAGCGTGCAGGGCCGCAAGGTCTACGTCGTCCCCGCCGGGCTGTCCAAGGCGGCCGGGCTGCTGCGGCTGCGCCGGCTGCTGACCGGGGACGGCGCCGCGCCCCGCCTGCTGTGCGCCGGCGACAGCCTGCTCGACGCGCCGATGCTGCTGGCTGCCGACTCCGCCGTCCGCCCGGCGCACGGGGAGCTACACGAGCAGGGCTGGACCGGCGCGCGGGTCGCGGTCACCGCGGCCACCGGGGCCGCGGCCGGCGAGGAGATCGTCCGGTGGCTGCTGGCGCGCGCCTAGGGACTGTCCTGGCGATCTTGCATCGGTGTGATTCAGGCTTGGTTGATGGTCGGCCGACATGAACTCACCGACGCCGCCTGGGCTCGGATCGAGCCGCTGCTGCCTGCCACCGGCGGTCGGGGCGGGCGGTGGCGCGATCACCGGCAGGTGATCAACGCGATCCTGTGGCAGGCCAACACCGGCGTGCCATGGCGTGACCTGCCCGATCGGTACGGGCCGTGGAAGACCGCGCACGAGCGGCTGCGCCGGTGGACCGCCGACGGCACCTGGGATCGCATCTTCGAGCACGTGGTGGTCAAGGATGACGCGGTCGGCGCGGTGGAGTGGACGATCAGCGTGGACTCCTCCTCGGTCCGGGCCCACCAGCACGCCGCCGGCGCCCGGAAAAAGGGGGCTGCAGTGCACCGGTCGAAGCCCTCGCGGTCGACGGGGAGGCCCTTGGCCGCTCCCGGGGCGGACTGACCAGCAAGATCCATCTGGCCGTCGACGGGCGCGGCCTGCCGATGGCCGTGCTGCTCACGCCCGGGCAGGCCGGGGACAACCCGCAGCTGCTGCCGCTGCTCGACGGCATCCGGGTACCGCGAGTGGGCCCAGGGCGGCCGCGCAAGCGTCCCGATCACCTGATCGCTGACAAGGCCTACTCCCATCCCTCCACCCGCCGGGCGCTGCGCCGCCGCGGGATCACCCACTCGATTCCGGAGAAGCGTGACCAGCGGGCGCACCGGCGCACCCGGGGGTCGGCCGGTGGGCGACCGCCAAAGTTCGACCGTGACCGGTACAAGCAGCGCAACGTCGTCGAACGGTGCTTCAACCGGCTCAAGCAGTTCCGCGCCCTGGCCACCCGCTACGCCAAGCGCGCCGCCTACTACCGAGCCACCCTGCTGCTGGTCAGCGCGATGCTCTGGCTCCGCGCATGATCCGCGGGACAGTCCCTAGTCCGCGCGGGCGGTGCGCACCAGGCCGGCCAGGCCGCCCTCGATCGCGGTGGCCTCGCGCAGCACCGCGCCGACGTCGGGCCGCTCGGCGCGCGCCGCCTCCTCCAGCGGCGGCAGCCGGCGGGCCAGCTCCTCGAAGGTGCGGCGGAAGCGGCGGGCCCGGTCCTCGGGCAGCCCGGCCAGGAACCGCCGCGCGTCGACCAGCGCGTGCTGCACCTCGCCCAGCAGCGCGCCCGGGTCGGCGGCCACGGCGTCCAGCCGCTCCAGCCGCCCGGTCGCCGCGCGGACCTCGTCGTCGACCCGGCCGGCCGCCGCCCGCACGCGGGCGAGCAGCTCGCCGGCGGCGGGGACGTCGAGGACCGGCGCGGCGAGCACCCCGTCCAGCCCGGTCAGCGCCTCGTCGACCTCGGCCAGCGCGGCGGCCGCCCGCTGCGGTGCCCGCTCGACGTCGGCCCAGGCCGACAGCGGATAGCGCCGCCGCAGCTCGCTCATCACAGGCGCCAGCCGCTCGTGGCGGGTGCCCAGCGCCTCCCGGCGGGTGTGCACCGACGCGGCGCCGCGGCGCACGTCGGCCGCCCGGCCGGGCAGCGCCCGCGCCCGCTCGGCCACCGCGCCGGCCGTGCGCCGGGCCCGCTCGGCGGCCGCCGCGGCCGGACCGGCCCGGCGGTGGGCCAGCTCTGCCTCCGCCGCGTCGGCGGTGCCGGCCGCCTCGGCGAGCAGCACGTCGAGCGCCGGGTCGCGCAGCCCGGCGGCGGCCGCCTCGTCGAGCGCGGTGCGGGCGGCGGCCACCGCGCTCCGCGCCGCCGGGACCGCCCGGGCGGCCGCGGCCCGGGCACCGGAGGCGGCGGCCAGCACCTCGCCGTACTGCTCCCGGAAGCGCAGCACCTGGGCGAGGACCTCGCGCAGGGCGGCGGCGGCCCGCGTCAGCTCGGCGACGGCCGCGCGCGTCGGTGCGGAGTCGGTCACGTCCTCCGCGTCGTGGTTGGAAAGGGCCTGCAGATAGTGTCCAATGACCGCGTCGGCGTGGGCGGAGAGGTCCCGCCAGTCACGGGTCAACGAGTCGGGGGCGGATGCGCGGTGCTGAGCCCGTCGCCCGCTCGTCGCGCCGGCCTCCTCGGCGGCCTCCTCCGCGACGGCGACGGCGTCGGGCAGGTCGCTGAGCGCGGCGTCGAGCTCCAGCATCGCGGCGGCCGCGGCCTCCCGCGCCGCGGCGGCCTCACGCCGGGCGGCGTCCCCGTCGCGGCGCCACCAGCGGGAGGCGGCACCCCCGCCGAGCCCGGCCATGCGTGCCTCCCGTCGTCCCTGCGGTCCCCGTCCCGGCGGGGCCGTCCGGCGCCCGCGCGCACCGGCGGCCGATGCCTACCACGCCCGGAGGTCCGACGTCGGGACGGCGCCCGTCCGGCCGGACGGTCCGGCCCGGTGAGCCCGTTCTCACAGTCCCCCGGCCCGGGGTCGCGGGAACGAGTGCCGTCCGGGCCTCGTTGACAGACCCGACCCGGTTCCCGGCCGCCCCGGCCCGGTCGGACCCCAGTCGTCGCCGCCCCGCCCTCGGGACGGTGGAGAGGAACCCCTGATGCTCCGCTACTTCGGCTTCTCCGTCCTGTTGACGGTGGCCGCACTGATCGCCGCCGTGCTGTTCGGGGGGCCGGCCGCCCTGCTGGCCGTCGCCGTCCTCGGCGTCCTCGAGGTCTGCCTCTCCTTCGACAACGCCGTGGTCAACGCCAAGGTCCTCCGCCGGATGAGCCAGCTGTGGCGGAAGCTGTTCCTCTACGTCGGCATCTTCATCGCCGTGTTCGGCATGCGGCTGCTGCTGCCGATCGTGTTGGTGGCGGTCACCGCGAAGCTGTCGATCCCCGAGGTGTGGGACCTCGCGCTGACCGACCAGGAGGAGTACGGGGCCCGCGTGGAGTCCGCCGCAGAGGCGATCTACACCTTCGGCGGCATCTTCCTGCTGATGATCTTCCTCAACTTCCTCTTCGACGAGGAGCGGGAGATCCACTGGCTCGCCTGGCTCGAGCGGCCGCTGGCCAAGGCCGGCAAGCTGCCCTACCTCGCGGTCGTCATCGCGCTGGCCGTCATCTACCTCGGCTCCCAGATCGCCGACCCCGAGAAGTACTCCACCGTGCTCGTCTCCGGCATCGCCGGGTTGTTCACCTACCTGCTCATCGGTGGTCTCAACGAGCTCATGGAGGCCCCCGAGGACGACGGGGGTGACGACGTCACCGCGACCGGTGAGTCGACCGGGCGCGGGAACGCGGCCGGGACGGCGACCAAGGCCGTGGCCGGCGCCGGCGCGGCGGCGTTCCTCTACCTCGAGGTGCTCGACGCGTCGTTCTCCTTCGACGGCGTCATCGGCGCGTTCGCCATCAGCAGCGACATCTTCATCATCGCGCTGGGCCTGGGCATCGGGGCCTTCTGGGTGCGGTCGCTGACGATCTTCATGGTCGACAAGGGCACCCTCGACGAGTACCGCTACCTCGAGCACGGTGCGATGTGGGCCATCGGCTTCCTCGCCGTCATCATGATCGCGGAGCTCCGCTTCCACATCAGCGAGTACGTCACCGGCCTGACCGGCCTGCTGTTCATCGTCGCCGCGGTCATCAGCAGCATCGTCGCCTCGCGGCGCGAGGCGGCCGAGCTGCCCGCCACCGCCGCGGCGGAGCGCGACGAGGTGACCGTCGGGCGCTGACGCCCCGCCCGACCCGACGACGGCGGCCCCGGTGCACCCGCGCCGGGGCCGCCGCGCCGTCCGTGGCCGGGGACCTACCGCGGTGCGGGGCGGCCCGATACGGTGCCGCGCCGTCCCCCCGTCCCTCCTGCGAGAGGAACCCGTGGCACTGCTCACCGCGCACAAGCGCGTCCTGCACGCCGACCTGCAGGGCGACCGCATCCGGGCCGCCAGCGGCTCGATGGTCGCGTTCGAGGGCGACGTCGACTTCGCGAGCTCCGGGATGGGCGGGGGCGGCGGCTTCCGGGCGGCGCTCAAGCGCGCCGTCGCCGGCGAGAGCATCTCGCTCATGGACTGCACCGGCCGCGGCCGCGTGTACCTGGCGCTGGACGCGATGGACGTGCTCGTCGTCGACCTGGCCGGCGACACGCTGACCGTGGAGAGCGAGCACGTCCTCGCCCACACCGACCAGCTGCGCCTCGACGTCCAGTTCTCCGGGCTGCGCGGCGTCACCAGCGGCCAGGGCCTGGCCACCACCACCGTCACCGGCCACGGGCAGGTGGCGATCGTCTCCCAGGGCCCGGTCATGGCGCTGGAGGTCGCGCCCGGCCAGGACCTCGTCGTCGACCCCGACGCCTACGTCGGCTCCCGCGGGCAGCTGTCGATGAACCTGGTCAGCGGCGTCTCCTGGAAGTCCTTCGTGGGCGAGGGCTCCGGCGAGCCCTTCTCCCTCCGCTTCACCGGGCACGGCCTGGTGCTCGTCCAGTCCTCGGAGCGCTGACCGTGCCCTTCGACCAGGTCAACAGCAAGGTCGTCCGGGCGCGCGTCAGCCCCGCCACCCCGGTCCTCGCCCGGCGCGGGGCGATGCTCGGCTACTCCGGGCAGGTCACCTTCCGCCCGGTCCACGGGCAGGGCCGCGGCATCGGCGGCATGGCCGGCGCCGCGCTGTCGGGGGAGTCCAACCCGATGATGGCCACCGAGGGACAGGGCGAGGTCCTCTACGGCTACCGGGGGCTGCACGTCACCGTGCTCGAGCTCGACGGCGGCGCGCCGCTGGTCTGCGAGGCCGACCGGCTGCTGGTGCACGACGCGCAGCTGCAGACCAGCGTGCAGTTCCTCGGCTCCGGCGGGGTCCGGCAGGCGATCAGCGGCGCGATGACCGGGCAGGGCCTGTTCACCACCAACGTGCACGGCCGCGGCTCGGTGGCGCTGCTGTCCCACGGCGGGGCCTTCCCGCTGCAGCTGGGCGGGCAGCAGGTCGGGGTCGACCCGCAGGCCTACGTCGGGCACGTCGGGCAGCTCAGCATCGACCTCGCCGCCAAGGTCGGCTTCCGCGACGTGGTCGGCCGCGGCTCCGGCGAGGCCCTCCAGCTGCGGATCAGCGGCCACGGCACCGTGTACGTGCAGGCCAGCGAGAAGAAGTTCTGAGGACGGCGAACGATGACGTACCCGCCCGGCAACCCCTACGGCCAGCCCCAGCCCGGCTACGGCGGGCCGCCGCCGGCCAGCCCCACCGGGACGACGCTCAACGCGCACACCCTCCCGGACGACGACAACGTCAACCCCTACGTCTTCTGCGTGAGGCTCGACGGCGACTGGTTCATGAGCAAGGGCGCGATGCTCGCCTACTACGGCAACGTCCGCTTCGAGGCGGTCACCGAGTACTCCTCGGTGCAGGCCTGGGTGGCCGCGCGCTTCTCCAGCCCCGTCTACGTGCAGGACTGGGTCGTGGCCACCGGCCAGGGCAAGGTGCTCATCGGCGACCGCGGGTTCGACCTGAACTCCTACGACCTCGACGACGGCAACCTCACCATCAAGGCGAGCAACCTCTGCGCGTTCTCCCCGCAGCTGGAGCTCAAGCAGTCCATCGTGCCCGGCTTCGTCACCCTCATCGGCACGGGGAAGTTCATCGCGTCGTCCAACGGGCCGGTGATCTTCGTCGAGCCGCCGTTCCGGGCCGACCCGGAGGCGCTGCTGGGCTGGGCCGACTGTCCGTCGCCGTCGGTGCACCACGACGCGCAGTGGATGACGGCGAGCATCCGCGGCATGCTCTCGGGCGCGCTGGGTCGCGCGTCGGGAGAGGAGCGGCAGTACGACTTCACCGGGCAGGGCACGATCCTGCTGCAGTCCTCGGAGGTCGCCCGCGAGGACCCGGCGGTGCTCCGGCTCGTGGAGTCGCAGACCCAGCTGCTCACCGACACCCAGGCCGGCGCCCTCGGGCAGCGGCTGATCGCCCGCGCCCAGCAGCAGTGACGCCGTCCCCGGCCGGGCCGTGCCGCCCGGCCGGGGGTGAGCGCTGCACTACGCTCGGTGCCCGATGCGGCCCGCCGACCTCGCCCTGCTGCGCACGCCGGGGGTGCCGACCGTCTCCCCGGAGGGGCGCATGGCCGTGGTCGCCGTCGGCCGGCCGGACCTCGCGGCCGACGGGTACCGCGGGCAGCTGTGGGCCGTGCCCACCGACGGGTCGGCGCCGCCCCGCCCGCTGACCTCCGGCGCCCGCGACTCCGCGCCCGCGTTCTCCCCGGACGGCCGGTGGCTGGCCTACCTGTCGGCCGCGCCCGGCGGCCACCCGCAGGTCCACCTGCTGCCCACCGCCGGCGGCGCGCCGCGCCGGCTGACCGACGCGCCGCTGGGCGCCGGGGCACCGGTGTGGGCACCGGACTCCCGGCGGCTGGCCTTCACCGCCCGCGTGCCCCGCGACGGTGCCGACGACGGTGCCCCCCGGCTGCTCACCCGCCTCCCCCTGCGACCGGACGACGCGGACGCCCGCGACCGGCCCACCTGCGTGTTCGTCCTCGACCTGCCCGCGGACCCCGACGACGACGGCGTGCCCCTGCCCGAGCCGCGGCAGCTGACCGACGGCGCCGGGGAGGACACCGACGTCACCTGGTCACCCGACGGCGGCACGCTGGCCTTCGTCTCCGCCCGGCACGCCCGCGCCGACCGCGACCTCGTGCGCGACGTCTACCTGGTCCCGGCGGCCGGCGGGGAGCCCCGGCGGGTCACCCGCGGCCGCGGCCGGTGCCGGCTCCCGGCCTTCGACCCCACCGGCGCCACCCTCACCGTCACCGCCCACCCCGACCTGGGTCCCCACGGCCTCGACCTCGCCCGGGGCGGGCCGACCCTCTGCCGGGTGCCCGTGACCGGCGGGGCGCTCGAGCCGGTGCTGGACCCGCACGACACCCGCCGCGCCGACGAGACGCCCGCGACCCTCGTCGTCGACGGGGCGGCGCTGCTCGGGGTCGCGCGGGGCGGGGCGGTGGAGCTGCTGCGGGTGCCGCTGGACGGGCGGCCGCCCGAGACGCTCGTCGACGGCCCGTTCACCGTGCGCGGGTTCGCCGCCGGCGGCGGGGTCGTCGTCGCCACCGTCGCGCACGACCGCTCCGCGGGGGAACTGGTGGCCATCACCCCCGCGCGGCGCCGGCTGCTCACCGGCTTCGGCCGCGCGCTCGGCGCCACCGGCCGGCTGCACCGGGCGACCGGGCACAGCGCCGCTGCACCCGACAGCGCCGCCGCGCCCGACGGCGCCGCGGTGCGCGGCTGGGTGACGGTGCCCGACGGCCAGGGCCCGCACCCCGCGGTGCTCGTCCCGTCGGGCGGCGGCTGGTCGCTGCGGGACGACGTCCAGGTGCTCGCGTCGGCCGGGTACGCCGTCGTGCAGTGCGACGCCGACCCCGACCCCGACGCCGTGCTCGCCCTGCTCGACTCCGTGCTGGCCGACCCGGCGCTGGACGGCGAGCGGGTCGGCGTGCTGGGCAGCGGGGCCGCCGGAGCGCTGGCCGCGCTGCTGGTGACCCGCACCGACCGGTTCGCCGCGGCCGTCGTCGAGCGCCCGCCGTCCGGGACGCTGCCGGAGGCCCTCGACACCGTCCGCACGCCGACCCTCGTCCTCTGCGCCGCCCAGGACCGCGGCTGGCCGCCCGGGGAGGGGCAGCGGCTGTTCGCCGCGCTGCAGCGGCGCGGCGTCCCCAGCGAGCTGCTGCTGTTCCCCGGGGAGGAGACCGACGCGGCCTCCGGCGCGCCCCCCCGGCACCGGCTGGCCCGGCTGGAGCACCTGCTGCGCTGGTGGGACCGGTGGCTGCCGGTGGCCGACGCACCCGCCGCGGGCGAGGGCTGAGGGCCGGGGCCTGGCGGTGCCCCCTAGGGTCGAGGGGTCGTGACCGCCGCTCACACAGCAGGCGCCCGCCGGGGACCTGCGGGGAGGCTCCTGTTGGTCGACTACACCAAGCGCCCGAGGTCCGCGCCGCAGCCGCCGCAGCCGCCGCCGCCGCAGCCGCCGTCGGGCGACGCCGGCACCGGCACGGTGTCGCTCACCAAGTCGGCGCCGTCGGTCTCGCTGACCAAGACGGCCGGGACGACGGGCGTCCTGAGGGTGAACCTCAACTGGAACTCGAGGCCTGCCGGCGGGGGTGGGGGCGGCGGGTTCCTCAAGCGGCTGGCCGGCGCCGCGTCGTCCGGAGCCATCGACCTCGACCTCGGGTGCCTGTACGAGTACGCCGACGGGTCGAAGGGCGTCATCCAGGCGCTCGGCAACGCCTTCCGCGGGCAGCACGCGCTGGGCGACGGCCGGTCGGTCGCGTGGCTGGACGGCGACGACCGGTCCGGCGCCGCGAGCGGCGGGGAGAACCTGCTCATCGACCTGGCGCACACCCAGCTGATCCGCCGGATCCTCGTGTTCGCGCTGATCTACGAGGGCGTGCCCAACTGGGGACAGGCCGACGCCGTCGTCACGATGTACCCGGCGACCGGGCCGCGGATCGAGGTGCGCCTGGACGAGCACGACCCGCGCGCCCGCATCTGCGCGGTCGCGATGATCGAGAACCGGGGCGGCCAGCTCGTCGTCGAGCGGGAGGTGCGCTACGTGCACGGCGGCCAGGACGTCCTCGACCGCACCTACGGCTGGGGCATGGACTGGGCGCCGGGCCGCAAGTGACCCGGTGAGCGGACGACGGAAGGGGTCCCCGTGGTGGAGCGCCGGCTGCCCCGCTGGTCCGAGCTGAGGGAGCTGGTCCGCCCGCGCGGGCTGACCGGCGACGCCACCGACCGCAGGCTGGCCGGCGCGGCCAGCATCGGCGACCTCCGCGAGATCGCCCGCCGGCGGGTGCCGCGGGCCGTCTTCGACTACACCGACGGCGCGGCCGGGGCGGAGCTGAGCCTGCGCCGCTCCCGCGAGGCCTTCCAGCGGGTCGAGTTCCGCCCCAGCGTGCTGCGCGACGTCTCCGTCGTCGATCCCTCGGCCGTGCTGTTGGGCCGCCCGTCGGCCCTGCCGCTGGCGTTCGCGCCGACCGGGTTCACCCGGCTCATGCACACCGAGGGCGAGACGGCGGTGGGCCGGGTCGCCGAGCGGGTCGGCATCCCGCACGCCCTGTCGACCATGGGGACGACGACGATCGAGGAGCTGGCGGCCGCGGCCCCCGCGGTCCGCCGCTGGTTCCAGCTCTACCTGTGGCGCGACCGCGAGGCCAGTGCCGCGCTCGTCGAGCGGGCCGGCGCGGCCGGGTACGAGGCGCTGGTCCTGACCGTCGACACCCCGGTGGCCGGGCCGCGGCTGCGCGACGTGCGCAACGGCTTCACCATCCCGCCGGCGCTGACCGCGCGGACCGTGGCGAACGCCGCCGTCCACCCCCGCTGGTGGATCGACCTGCTCACCACCGAGCCGCTGCAGTTCGCCTCGCTGCGCTCGTGGGGCGGCACGGTCGCCGAGCTCGCCGACCGCGTGTTCGAGCCGGCCGCGACGCTGGACGACGTCCGTGCGCTCCGGGAGACCTGGGCCGGCGCGCTCGTGGTCAAGGGCGTGCAGACGGCGGAGGACGCGCGGGCGGTCGTGGACGCCGGTGCCGACGCGGTGGTCGTCTCCAACCACGGCGGCCGCCAGCTCGACCGGGCGCCCACGCCCCTGGAGGAGCTGCCCGCGGTGGTGCGGGCGGTGGGCGACCGCGCCGAGGTGTACCTCGACGGCGGCATCCTCGACGGCGCCGACGTGGTGGCCGCCGTCGCCCTCGGCGCCCGCGGCTGCCTGGTGGGCCGGGCCTACCTGTACGGGCTCATGGCCGGCGGCGAGCGCGGGGTGCAGCGGGCCGCCGACATCCTGGCCCGGGAGGTCACCCGGACGCTGCTGCTGCTCGGGGTGACGTCGGTCGCCGAACTGACGCCGGACCGGGTGCGCCTGCGCCCCTGAGCCGACCGGTTGCCGCGCTCACCGGCGCGTTCCTAGGGTGCGGCATGGACGTCGTCGAGGTCACGCCCACGTTCGAGCAGTACGCGTACACCTTCGGCGGTGTCGCACCGCTGATGCGGATCACGCCGGGGACGGCGCTGCGGGTGTGGTCCGAGGACGCGTTCAACGGTGTGCTCCGCTCGACCGCCGACCTCTCGGGCGACAAGGTCGACCTGCGCTTCATCAACCCGCAGACCGGCCCCTTCCACGTCGAGGGCGCCGAGCCGGGGGACACGCTGGCCCTGCACTTCGTCGCGATGGAGCCGGCGCGGGACTGGGGCGCGTCGGCGGCCATCCCGTTCTTCGGCGGGCTGACCAGCACCGCGCTCACCGCGACCCTGCAGGAGGCGCTGCCGGACACCACCTGGATCTACGAGCTCGACCGCGCGGCCAACACGGTGACCTTCGCCGCCCGGCACACCGACCTGGAGATCGCCCTGCCGGTGGAGCCGATGCTTGGCACGGTCGGCGTCGCCCCGATGGGCGGCGAGGTGCGCAGCTCGCTGGTGCCCGAGCGGTTCGGCGGCAACATGGACACCCCGCAGATGCGGCCGGGCACCACCTGCTTCCTCGGCGTCAACGTCGAGGGGGCGCTGTTCTCCGTCGGCGACGGCCACTACCGCCAGGGTGAGGGTGAGGCCTGCGGCACCGCCGTCGAGGGCGCGATGACCACGACCCTCCTGGTGGAGCTGATCAAGGGCGGCGCGCCGCTGTGGCCGCGCCTCGAGGACGACACGCACTGGATGACCGTCGGCTCGAGCCGGCCGCTGGAGGACGCCTGGCGGATCGGCCAGGTCGAGCTCGTGCGGTGGTTCGGCGAGCTCTACGGGCTGCACCCGATGGACGCCTACCAGCTCCTCTCGCAGACCAGCGAGGTGCCGATCGCCAACGTCGTCGATGTCAACTACAGCGCCGTGGTGAAGGCGCGGAAGTCGCTGCTGCCGCGCGCCACCGCATACGGCGGGCTGCACGACGAGCTCCGCCGCCGCGCCGCCACCCTGCTCTGACGCCCACCCGGAGGTACCCGTGGACCTGCAGCTCACCGGCGCCCGCGTGCTCGTCACCGGCGGGACCCGCGGCATCGGCCGCGCCGTCGTCGAGACGTTCGTCGACGAGGGCGCCGTCGTGGAGTTCTGTGCCCGCGACGCCGCCGAGATCGAGGCGACGGAGAAGGCGGTCGCCGACCGCGGGGGCCGGGCGACCGGCACGCGGCTCGACGTGCGGGACGGGCCGGCGCTGACCGGCTGGGTCGAGGCCGCCGCGGGCCGGCTCGGCAGGCTGGACGCCGTGGTGGCCAACGTCAGCGCGCTCGCGGCGGGCGCGGGGGAGGAGAACTGGTACGCCTCCTTCGAGGTCGACCTCATGCACACCGTGCGGCTGGCCACCGCCGCGGTCCCGCACCTGGAGGCCAGTCCGAACGGCTCGATCGTCGCCGTCTCCAGCGTCTCGGGGCGCGAGGCCGACTTCGCCGCCGGCCCGTACGGGACGATGAAGACCGCGATCGTCGGCTACGTCTCCGGCCTGGCGTTCCAGCTGGCCGGGCGCGGGGTGCGCGCCAACGTCGTCTCGCCGGGCAACACGTACTTCGCGGGCGGGTTCTGGCAGGGCATCGAGAACGGGGACCCGGAGCTGTTCGCCGAGTCGCTGGCGCTCAACCCGACCGGCCGCATGGGGACGCCGGAGGAGATGGCCCGCGCCGTCGTCTTCCTGTCCAGCCCGGTGTCGAGCTTCACCACCGGCACCAACCTCGTCGTCGACGGCGCGCTCACCCGCGGCATCCAGCTCTGAGGGTCTGCGGCACCCCGGTCGTCCACCACGTCAGGCCGACGTCGGGCGGCCGAGGACGGAACCGAGCGGGACGGTCGTCCCCGGCGACTGCCGGGCCCACGCGTGCGCCGGCCCGCGCCGCCCAGGACCTCGTCATCGGCGGTCACCAGCGCCGTCCCGACGGGGTGTCCGGCGCCGGCCGTCGTGTCTCTCCCGTGCCTCCTCCACGCCGACGTCCTCGACGAGCACCCCGCACCGGCGGTGGACGAGCGGGGTCGCTGACCGGGTGGTCCACTGGCTGGCCGCTCCCTCGGTGACGGCGTCGGTCACCGGCGGTCGACCCGGTGCTCGACGGACTGCTCCTCGCGGCCCCCCGCACGGCGGGCCGCCCTCTCCACCAGGACCTGCAGCGCGCCCCAGACCTTGGCCAGGTCCTTCGCCACGACGACCACGGGCACGAGGGTGGCGGTGGCCAGAGGTCGTTCCTCGCGGCGGGCCCGGCCGACGGGCACCCACACATAGGCGACGCCTCCGGCAGCGAGCGCGGCGCGCACCCCACGACCGCCGACGGCCCACCCCACGATCCCGACGAGGTAGGCCACGGCCCGCCCGAGGTCCCGCACCAGCGCCTGGCGGTCGGCGGCCTCGGCGTCACCGCGTCCGTAGCGGACGTACATCCGGGCGGTGCCGCGCACCCCCGCCTGGTCCCACACCAGGTCGGCGTCGGTCGTGAGCACGCAGCGCAGCCCGCGCTCGGCGATCGACCGGCTCAGGTCGAGGTCCTCGTGCACGCGGATGTGCTCGGGCCAGCCCCCGACGGCATCGAGGGCCGATCGCGTGACGGCGACGGACCGCCCGGCAGGGCGCGTCGGGTCGAAGCGGCGCCCGAAGAGCACGGACCAGGCGGTGGTCACGGGACCGGCCCGGCGGACCTCCGCGACGTCCGGGTAGCACCCCACGGCGGACGCCGCCTCGAACACCGAGCGCCGGCTCACCCGGTAGGCGCCCGCGACGAGGTCCGGCGCTGGCGTCTCGGCGAACGGCGTCCGCATCCCGTCGAGCCAGCCCTCGGACCAGTGACAGCCGGCGTCGGTGAAGGCGACGTGCGCGTGCCGGGACACCGCCACACCGGCGTTCCGGGCCGCGCCCGCGCCGGCGTTCTGCGCCCGGCGCACCGCGCGGACGCGGGGATCACGCGCCGCCGCCTGCTCCGCCCGCTCGCCGGTGTCGTCGGGGCTGCCGTCGTCGACGACGACGAGCTCGTCGTCCTCACGGAGCTGGGGCAGCAGGGCCTGGACGAGGTCGTCGACAAGGGCTCCCTCCCGGTAGACCGGGACCACGACGCTCATGGCCGGAGCGGTCGCCGGGTCGATGCCCGCCCCCGGTCGCCCGACCACCTCGGCCAGCACTCCCGCCAGTCGGTGGGCGATCTCGCTGGACCGGGGCCCGGTGTCCCCTCCGGAGGCGGCCACCGGGAGACGCAACCGGTCTGCCTCGTCCTCGGCACCCGGCCCCGGTGCGGACGTGAGGACGGCCGCGGCTCGGCGGGCGAGCCCCGCCGGCAGCGCGGGATCGCCGTCGTCCCGGACGACGACCACCCGGTGACCGGTGATCGTCCCCGCGCTGACGGCGACCGCGGCCGCCGTCGCACCGTCGGCGAGCACCACGTCCGGGTCGAGGGAGCGCAGCACCGCCACGAGTCGGCCCGCGTCGGTGAGGACCTGCCCCGGCCCGCCACGCAGCCGGTACACGCTGGGCCGGAGCCGTTCCGTGGCGGTGACCAGCCGGAGGACACGGTCGTCCTCCGGGCCCGGGTGCCTGTCCCGCTGTGCTTGAGCGGCCGGGACGACGAGCACCCGCAGCGGTGCGCCAGGCCGGTGGTCCCCCGGCGCCGTCGGGATTGCTGACGAGGACGCGGATCTCACGCGGGTGAGCTTCCCGACCGCGGCGGTTCTCCGCATGCCGGACCGCTCACCGCCGGGCTCCCGAACCGCGGCCGCGCGGGCGGAGCCGCGAGGTCCGAGGATGGGGCTGTCCGGCCCACGGCACTCCCGCTCGGGACTGCCCATGGCGAGAGCGCGGCGGAGCGGACGGAGGTCCACGAGAGGAGAGGGCATGGGTGACGTGGTGACCCCACGTGTCCTGCACGTGTCGCAGCCGACCACCGAGGGCGTCGCGCGCTGCGTCGTCGACCTGGTTCGGCACCAGGCGGCCCAGGGCTGGGACGTCGCCGTGGCCTGCCCTCCCGAGGGCGACCTGCCGGCGCAGGCGGCGGCAGCGGGAGCCGAGGTCCTGCCCTGGGCGGCGTCGCGTGCACCCGGGCCGACGGTGCCGTCGGAGGCGCTGCGGCTCCGACGACTGGCACGCGAGGCGGAGCCCGACCTCGTCCACCTGCACAGCGCGAAGGCCGGGCTGGCCGGCCGGCTGGCCCTGCGCGGCCGGATCCCCACCGTGTACCAGCCGCACGCCTGGTCCTTCCTGGCCGTCGAGGGCCCGGTGCGCCTGGCCTCGCTGCAGTGGGAGCGCCGCGCGCTCGGCTGGACCGACCGGGTGGTCTGCGTGAGCCGGGCGGAGTGCGAGGCCGGGCTCCGCGCCGGCCTGCGGCTGGAGGACAGGACCGTCGTGGTCCCCAACGGAGTGGACACGGAGCGCTTCACGCCCGGTGACCGTGAGATGGCGCGGACCCGACTGGGCGTCGGGGCCAGCCCCCTCGCGGTGTGCGTCGGCCGGCTGAGCCGCCAGAAGGGCCAGGACGTGCTGCTCGAGGCGTGGCCGGCTGTCCGGGAGGCCGTTCCCGGCGTCATGCTCGCCCTCGTCGGCGACGGCCCCTACCGAGAGGAGCTTGCGGCCCGGGCCCCGGAAGGGGTCCTGTTCGTGGGGCGAGCCGACCCGCTGGACTGGTACCTGGCGGCCGACGTGGTCGTCCTGCCGTCCCGGTGGGAGGGGATGGCGCTCGTCCCGCTCGAGGCGGCCGCCTGCGGACGGAGCGTCGTGGTCACCGACGTCGCCGGGGCGCGCGAAGCCGTGCCCGACGAGGCGGGATCGGCGATCGTCCCACCGGAGGACGTGACCGCCCTCGCAACCGCGCTCGTCCCCCGGCTGGGGAACCGGGAGGCGGCCGACCGCGAAGGGCAACAGGCGCGCCGCCACGTGCTGCGGCACCACGACGTCCGTCGCAGCACCGATTCGGTCCTCGGCGTGTACCGGGACGTCCTCGCTGCGCGCGCCCGTGGAGGAGCATCGCGGACCGGCCGCCATGGCTTCGCCGACTGACGACCGGTCCCTCGCGCCCGCCCACCCGCTCCGACGACGGGCTCGCCGCGTCCTCGTCGCAGCTGCCGCGGTCGTCCTCGCCGGCGTCCTCGTCCTCCGCCTGGGCGACGGCGCGGAGACACCCGGGGAGGCGCCGGGGCGGGTGTTGGAGACGGGGGTGGAGGTCTTCTCGTTGTGGCGGGACTGGCCGGTGAACGAGGCGATGCTGGATCGGGTGGCCGGGTCGGGGTCGGGATGGGTGCGGGTGGGGGTGGGGTGGTGCTCGTTGGAGGAGGGCGGCCCGGGGGTGGTGTCGTCGTGGTATCTGCAGCGGTTGGACGCGACGGTGGCGGCGGCGCGGGCGCGGGGGTTGCAGGTGTTGGCCACGCTGGGCTGTACGCCGCGGTGGTTGAGCGGGTCGGAGAGCTTGACGGTGTTGCCGGCGCCGGAGCAGGTGGGGGAGTTCCAGCGGGTGGCGGCGTGGCTGGCGGGGCGGTACGCGGGGCGGGTGGCGGCGTGGGAGATCTGGAACGAGCCGGACTGTTCGGCCGGGACCGGGTGTGGGCAGGTCGATCCGGGGGCCTATGTGCCGGTGTTGCGGGCGGGGTTCGCCGGGGTGCGGGCGGGGGATCCGGGTGCAGTGGTGGTCTCGGGAGGGACCAGTGGGGTGGCCAGCGACTGGATCGCGGGGCTGTACGCGGCCGGGGGTGGGCAGTGGTTGGACGCGGTCGGGGTGCATCCGTATCAGGGGCCGGTGTCCGAGCCGCCGGAGGCGCCGGCGGCTGAGCACCCGTACCGGATCGCGAACGTGGCGCGGTTGCGGGAGGTGATGGTTGCGGCCGGGGATGCCGACACGCCGGTGTGGTTCACCGAGTTCGGGTGGAGCACGGGGGCGGGGGAGGGCTGGTATGCCGGGGTGGACGAGGCGACCCAGGCCGACTACCTGGGTCGGGCGGTGGCGATGGTGCAGCAGCAGTACCCGTACGTGACGCACGCGTTCGTGTTCACCATCCGTGATCGGGATGACTGGAACGAATATGAGAACAACTTCGGGCTGGTGCGGCTGGATGGCAGTCCCAAGCCGGCGTGGGACGCCCTGCGCACCGCCAACGGCCGACTCGCGGAGCAGCGCGCTGGGGCGCCAGGACCATCCGGCGACGCAGGACCATGACCACGGGTCCACGAACGGCTTCTGTCGATCCTGGCGTTCCCCGGCCGTGTCCCCGCGTTTGCGGCGGCGAGCGCGTCTGGGGATCGTGTTTCCCGTGACGTCCGGATTCGGGGCCGGCGGTGGCATCGGGACGGCGTCGCGGGCCCGCCGACCGATCGGGAACGGTGCATGACCGAGTCGAACCCCCGTACCGCTGTGTTCGTCCTGCCCGCGCTCCAGTTGGGGGGAGCCGAGCGGCACGTCGTGCTGCTGGCGCAGCACCTGGACCCGCGGCGCTGGCGTTCGCGCGTGGTGACCTTCCGCGACGGACCCTACGGCGACGAGCTGAGGAGCTCCGGCATCCCGGTCGACCTGGTCCCCGAGCCCGCCGGGGCCGGCGGGGTGCTGCGGACGGCGGCCGCGATACGAGGGCACCTCCACCGTCACCGGCCGGCCGTGGTCAGTGCGCAGCACTTCGCTGCGGACCTGCCCGTGCGCATGGCGCTCCTCCAGCACCGCGCGATGGCCGGTGGACGGGTGCCCTACGTCGTGTGGAAGCACACCTACGGGCACATCGGGCACCGAGGAGCCCGGGAGCGGGCCCTCGAGAAGGCGCTCGGCGGGTTGGTCAACGGCTATGCCGCCGTCTGCTACACGCAGGTGACCTACCTGCGAGACCAGCTCGAGCTCCCCACAGGGAAGATGGAGGTCGTGCAGAACAGCCTCCCGGCGACCACGCCCGGGGACGGGCGAGCGGCCCTGCGGGCGGCTCTGCCCGCGGAGCCCCCGGGCCCGGTGGCCGTCGTGGTGGGCGCCCTGCGCGCGGACAAGGGCCACCGCGACCTCCTGGAGGCGTGGCGTGACGTCGCACGTCACGTGCCTGAGGCGTCCCTCGTCATCGTCGGCGACGGCCCCGAGCGCGCCGAGCTGGAGGCTCTCACGCGGGAGGCCGGGCTCGACCAGGTGCACTTCCTCGGGGCCCGGGTGGACGCCCCGCTCCTGGCGGCCGGTGCCGACGTCTTCGTGCTCGCCTCCTACAACATCGAGTGCTTCCCCTACGCGGTGCTCGAGGCCATGGCCGGCGGTGTCCCGGTGGTGGCCACGGCCACCGGCGGTCTCGCGGAGATGGTGGACCACGGCGTGACCGGGCTCCTGGTGCCGCCGCGGGCGCCGCGGGCGCTCGGCCGGGCGCTGGTCGAGGTCCTCGGGTCGCCCTCACGCGCCTCCGAGCTGGGCGCCGGCGGACGACGCCGTCTGGTCGAGGCGTTCCCGTTCGACCGGTGGGTGTCCGAGGTCAACGAGATCTACGACGCCTGGTCGGTCCCGCCCGGACGGCGGACGTGACGTCCGGCGGTCTCGGGAACTCCCGCAACTCCGGGGGCCGACACGCGCTCGACGAGCGTGGGGGCGTGGCCCGGCTGTGGCGGCTCCTCGGGCTACCGCTGTTCGCGGCCGTACTGGGTGCTGCTGCGGGCGTCGCCGTGAGCCTGTCCGGTGGCCCGCAGTGGGAGGCGCAGTCGACGGTGGTGTACACCCCGCCCTCCCAGGACCCGGTGGTCTTCCCCGGGGCCAACCCCGCATCGGCCGACCGGGAGCTCGCCGACGCCGCAGCGCTGGCCGCGTCCGAGTCCGTCCTCGCCCCGGCGGTGAGCCGGCTGGGCACCGGTGAGGGCTGGACGGACCTCCAGGAGGTGGTCACCGTGACGCCGAGCCCCGGCTCCGGCGTCATCACGGTCTCCGTCACGGGGTCCGAGGCCGAGAACACCGCCGCCCGACTCGACGCCGTCGTCAGCTCCTTCGCCGAGGTCACGCGGCAGCAGGCGGTCGACGCGGCCAACGCGGCCGCGGCCGCCGCTGCTGCGGACCCCACGGCGGGCTCCGACGGAGGAGCCGCCGAGGACCTCCGCGCCCGGGCGGAGGTCCTCGCCCGCACCGCGGACCCGGTCCGGGTCCTGAGCACCACCCCGCCCAGCCAGACCGGACCGGCGGTGCCCCGCGACGCGGCGACGGGCGGGGTCCTGGGCCTCCTCCTCGCCGCCGCGTTCCTCGCCGTGCGTTCCGCCCGGCCGTCTCGCGTCTCCTCCGCACGGGACGCCGGCGAGATGTTCGGGCTCCCCGCCGGCGTGATCCGTGCCGGACAGGTCGTACCCGGGTCCGAGCGGCTCGTCGAGGACCTGCAGCGGCTGGGCGGACCCGGCATCGGGCACCGAGTGGTGGTCGTGCCCGCCGGCGCGGCCTCGGTGGCGGCCGCACAGGAGGTGGCAGCGGTGCTCCGGGACACCATCCCCGCGCACCGCCCGGCTGACGAGCACGTCCCGGTGACGGACGGCGGCACCCTCGTGGACGTCGGGCCCGCCGAGAACCGGGTGCGGGTCACGGCTGACCCGACGACGACCGTCGTGGCACCGGCCCTGCGGGAGGCCACCGCGATCGTGCTGGCGGTGGAGCGAGGGGCCCCGCTGCGCGAGGTCCGGACCGTGCAACGACTCAGCCGGCAGTGGGAGCGCCCGCCGGACGCCGTCCTCATGATGGGATGACCGTGCGCGGCAGGTCCGGCACCGCCGCGGCACGTGCTCCGGGCGGCGGCTGATGCTCGTCGTCCTCGGGCTGGGGATCGCGCTCGCCGCGTCCTGGCTCCTGGTGCGCCGTCCCTGGCTGGCGCCCTGGGCCGTCGTCTTCCTCTTCGGGACGACGGCGGAACTGCGCCTCCGGATCTCGGACTCCTTCGGTGTCGCCAAGGACGCCCTCGTCGTCCTGCTCCTGGGCGTGACCGTGCTCGCGGTCCTCCAGGGGCGCACCTCCCTGGCGGCCCGGCTGCCGCCGCTCTCCGTTGGCTTCCCCCTGACCGTGCTCGTCGGCCTGTACCTGCTCGACCTCGGGGGGGACCACGGTGGCGGCTGGGTGTTCGGCACCCGTCTGCTCCTCGAGCCCCTGCTCCTGCTGTTCACCGGTCTGGTGACGCCTCGGCCGGAGGCCGCGCTGCGGCACCTCGTCCACGCGATGACCGCGTTCCTGGCAGCCGAGGCGGTCCTGGCGTGGATCCAGCAGGCGGTCGGCCCGGACGCGCTGGTCTACCAGTGGGGCTACGCCTTCGGCTCCCAGGTGCGGCTCAGCTCGGGCGGCACCCTGCGCAGCCCCGGGTCCTTCGAGGAGTCCTTCTCCCTCGCCGCGTTCGCCGTCCTCGGGGCCTGCCTGGCCCTCACCGTCGCGTCCCGACGTCAGGCGGTCGTCCTCTGGATCTCGGTCGCCGCCGTCCTCGGTGCCACCCAGGTCCGCACCGCCGTCCTCCAGCTCGCCGTCCTCGCGATCGTGGTGCTGCTGCGCCAGGGGAAGACCCGCGCGGCCGCGGTCGGCGTCGTCGGGGCCGCGGCCGGGGCCGTCCTCGCGGCCGGGGTCTACCTCGTCTCCGCCACCGTCCCGGGAGGACCGGTCCGACCGCTGCTGTTCACCCTCAACGGGCGCTTCGACGCGTGGGGGGTCGCCTACCAGGGGATCTCCTCCCTCGTGCGGGGCAACGGGGTGGGAGCGCTGGGCGCCGGATCGACGCGGGCCGAGGCCGGGCTCGTCTCCGCGGCGCCGGCCTACGACCCGAACCGGGAGAGCGCCGCGCTCTTCGCCGGCGATCCGTCCTTCCTCGACTCGTCCTGGGCGCAGGTCCTGTCCGACGTGGGTCTCGTGGGGGTGGTCGCCCTGCTGGCCGTCGTGGTCGCGTACGCCGGCTGGCTGAGCGAGCCGGCGCGGCGGGACGACGGCGCCGCGTGGCTGGGCCTGGCCGTGCTCGCGGTGTCGGTCGTCGACTGGATCTCGAGGACCACGCTGGGGAGCTACCCCACCGGCTTCATGACCTTCTACCTGCTCGGCCTCGCGACCGGTGCCGCCCTCACCGTCGGCCAGGACCGGGTACGGCTGCCGTCGAAGGAGGCGCGCACGTGACAGCACTCGAGCCCGACGAGGTCCTGTCCCGGGGCAGGCTCGTGCGCGTCGGGGTCGCCGCGGCGCTGATCTCGCGGATCTTCGGGCGCCTCGTCGGCGTGATCCTGGTGGTCGTGCTGGCCCGGGTGGCCGATCCGGTCACCGTCGCGCTGTACGGCTTCCTGCTCGGCACCGTGACGCTGATGGCCAGCCTCACCGACCTCGGGGTGGCCAGCCTCGCCGGGAGGGACGTCGCGGCGAGGGTCGCCACGGCTCCCGCAGCGCTGCGCTCGGCGCTCGGCCCCCAGGCGCTGTCGACGGTCGTGGCCGTGGTCTTGACCTGTCTGGTGGCCGTCCTGGCCGGTCCGGCGGACGTGGACGCCTCCGTGCTCGTCCCGTGCTCGGTCTTCGTGGTCGCCAACTCGGTGTTCAACCTCTGGGCCGAGGTGCTGCGGGGCGACGGCAAGGTCGTCCTCGAGGGCGCCCTGCAGGGGATCAGCGCGCTGCTCCTCGTCACGGCCGGTTCCCTGGCCGTCCTGGCCGGCGCGGGGATCGTCCCCCTGCTGTGGATCGTCGCGGGCAAGGAGCTCGCCGTCCTCGCGATCGCGGCCCTCTGGTTGCGCCCCGGCGCTGGGACGGATGCCGGGCTCACCTTCGGATCCCTGCTGCGGCGCAGCGCGTGGCTCGCGGTGGCGGGGACCGCCCTGGTGCTGCTCTGGCGCCAGGGGACCCTCCTGGTGAGCAGCATGGCCTCCACACGCGCCCTGGCCGACTACGTCGTGGCGACGCGCTTGCTGGACGCCGCCGTCACGCTCGCGCACACGCTCGGCATCGGCCTGTTCCCGGGGATCGCGGCCCTCGCGGCGGACGCGCCTGGAGCGGCCCGCGCCCACGTCCGGCGCTACCTGGTCGCGGTCCTGGGGCTCTGCGTCCCGCTGGCCGTCCTGGGTGTGCTCCTCGCCGACCCCGTCACCACGCTCGTCTTCGGCAGCCAGTGGGAGTCCGCCGTCCCGGCCGTGCGGGTGCTGGCGGCGACCACACCGCTCATCCTGCTCGGCTACCTGCTGTGGTTCGCCCTCCTGGCCGAGAACCAGGAGCGGTGGCTCTGCGCCGGTGCCCTGGCGGCAGCGGCGACGTCCGTGGGCGTGACCGCCGCGCTGCTCGTCGTCGATCCCGGCGCGGCGGCCGGTGCATGGGGGACCGGTGCCGGCGCCCTGGTGCTCGCCGTCGTGCTCGCCATCCGCTTCGTGACCACCCGTGACTCCCGGCGTGCACCGGTCGCGACGACCGTGACCGGGGACGAGCCCTGACGACCGCCCGCAGGGTCGTCCGCACGGTGTGCGACCGTCCGCCAGGAACCGTACGATCGACGGGCACTGAGGTCCCGGGCGCGACCGGCGTGCAAGAGCGCACACAGGCGCCGGGCCGGTCTGCCGAGGAGAGGCAGTGGCTGAACACATGGGGGAGAACCCCGCACGCGACGTGGGGCTGTTGAGCCAGGTCAACGACCCAGTGACGGCGCATCCCGAGGAGAGGGCGCGGCCCGACACCGGTCCGCCGCCGAGACCGGCCGCCCGGCGGCTGGAACTCGAACAGCCCTGGCGCAATCCGGAACCCTGGTGGTTGCGTGGCGGCGTCCGTCCCTACCTCCTGCTGGGCGACGTGATCGCTTTCGTGGTGGCCACGGCCATCACTGCACCGGCCAACCCGATCCATGTGATCGTCCTGCTGGTCTACGTGCTGGTCTTCTACGTCGTCGGGCTCTACCGGTCGCGGCTGAACCTCTCGCTGCTCGACGACCTGCCCTACATCCTCGGGGCCTCCGTGGTCGGCTTCGCGCTCAAGCTGGCGTTCATCGCCCTGCTGCCGCACGTCGACCCACCACCGCGGCAGGTGCTCCACGCGCTGGTGCTGCTGGTGGCCGTGCTCGTGGTGCGGTGGATCGCGTACACGGTGGTCCGCAGGGCCCGGTGCCGCGGCAAGGTCCGGCACCGCACGCTGATCGTCGGCGCAGGGGCGGTGGGCGTCCGCCTCGCCAACACGCTGAAGGAGCGGAGGACGTACGGACTCGACCCGGTCGGGTTCGTCGACTCCGACCCGCCGGCCGACGATCCTCCGCTGCTGCCCGCCCCCGTGCTGGGCCGGTACGAGGAGCTGGGACAGGTCATCCGCCGGCACGAGATCCGCGACGTCATCGTGGCCTTCGGCGGGGCGGACGAGGACGAGCTCGTCGACATCCTGCGCACCTGCGACCGGCTCGACGTCGAGGTGTTCCTGGTCCCGCGGCTCTTCGAGCTGCACAACGCCAACCGCTACACCGACGAGGTGTGGGGGATCCCCCTCGTCCGCGTACGGCGTGCCGTCTTCCGCAGCCCCTGGTGGAAGGTGAAGCGACTCGTCGACGTGGTGGTGTCGGGGCTGGCGCTCCTGGCCCTGTCGCCGGTGCTCGCAGTGGTCGCCCTGGCCGTCCGGTGGGAGGGCGGACCGAACATCCTCTTCCGGCAGCACCGGGTGGGCATCGACGGTCGTCCGTTCGAGGTGCTGAAGTTCAGGTCGCTCAAGCCGGTGGACGAGGCCGAGTCCCAGACCAACTGGAACATCAAGCACGACGACCGGTTGGGTCCCGTCGGCCGGTTCATCCGCGCCAGCTCGCTCGACGAGCTACCCCAGCTGTGGAACATCCTCCGAGGCGACATGAGCCTGGTCGGCCCCCGCCCGGAGCGTCCGCACTTCGTCGAGCAGTTCTCCGACTACATCCCCCGATACACCGCCCGCCACCGGGTCCCGGCCGGGCTGACCGGCTGGTCGCAGGCGCACGGTCTGCGCGGCGACACCTCCATCGAGGAGCGGGCGCGGTTCGACAACTACTACATCGAGAACTGGTCTCCCTGGCTCGACATGAAGATCATCGTCAAGACGGTGGGACAGGTCGTCCGACGCCAGGGCGGCTGACGACGGCCACTCCCTACTGCGTTGACAGGCCAATGCTCGATGGCGACGCTCCTCCAGCCCTGACGCGGACGAGGTCGACGCTCACGATCACTCACGGAGAGCACCACAGCTCTTGCGGTCGCTGCATTCGTACCCCCGAGACCCGGGAAGGGCGGCCTGCCCGGCCGCGCGTGGTCGCGTGATCGGCCAGTCTGCGACCGGCGTAGCGGCGCCGCCGGGTGACCGTGGTCGAGTCGGTGCAGCTCATCTCTCCGCGGCGGATCTGCCGACCCGACATCCTCGTCGGCGGGCAGCCGCACAACCCGGACTCGTTCGATCGTCCCGACCAGCGCAACCCGCCGGGCAACCGCCGTTGGCTCCCCGTGGGATCCCACTGAGCTGGTCCATGGCCCGTACCCGAGCCGCCGTTGCGTCACCCGTGGGTTCCGAAGGCGGTCGGTCAGGCGAGGATCCAATTCCGCATCTGGTCGTGGAACGGTTTCGGGGTGCCGTCGGCGCGGGTGAGCCCGAAGTGATCCTCCCGCTCGGCGCCGCCGTAGAAGGTGCGGTCGCGCATGGTGTACAGAAACAGCACGCTGTTCGGCTCTCTTCCGAACCACAGGTCGCGACCGCCGACGAGCGACCGGGCGTGCTGGTCCTCGGTCAGGGAGTTGTCCCCCGACGAGGGGGCGCCGAACTCGGATCCCCACAACGGTGTGGCGCTGTCCCCGTTCTGGTTCATCACGTCCCGGATGTGAGCCGCGTAGTACAGCTCTCCGGAGTCCCAGGCGCCCTGCCTTGACCAATACGGGTCCTGATAGGGGTGTGTGTTGGCAATGTCGAAGTACGGCTTGCAGCCCCGGGCGTACAGGTCGCGGTACCAGGTGACGGTGTCGATGGTGGACCCCCAACCAACACCTCCGGCCAGCACCCGAGCGCCAGGATCACCCGCCTTGATCCTCGGATACGCCGCCTTGAGCAACTTGGCGTAGCTGTCGGTGCTGGGACTCGACCAGAACTGGGGGAGGTTGGGTTCGTTCCACACCTCGTAGTGCACGACCCGACCCCGGTAGCGGGTGGCCACACGGTTGCAGAACGCGGCGAACCCGTCGCGCTGGTTCTGGGTGGTGGGCCCGTGGGTCTCTGGCGTCTCCGCGGGGCGCGCCCAGGTCGGGATGGTGCCGAGGACCAAGAGCGGACGGAGGTGGCGGGCAGCGCAGGCATCGACCAGGCCGTCCAGCTCGGCCCACGACCAGGTGCCGCGAGTGCCCTCGATCCACGCCCAGTTGGCGTCGGTGCGCAACCAGTTCGCGCCCAGGTGGACGGCCTCGTCCAGACGCGCATCACGCCACGCGGCGCCGCGATACATGAGATCGGCGGCACCGATGGAGACCCCGATCCGGGACGCGCGGGTCGTGGTGCTGACGGTCACGCCCGTGTGGGTCGCCCGGGCGACGCGGGTGCTGGTGCCGGCCGCGAGCGCGGCGGCTGCTGCCGCGGCGCCGGTGAGGAAACGGCGGCGGGTCATCGTGGACATGGGGTCTTGACCGTTCCCTTCCGTGGATGCGGGGCGCTGATGTGGTCGGTGAGACGCGCAGGGCGGACCGGCTCGCGGAGGTGGCCGCGGTGAGTGATGGCGCAGGGCGTCTCACGGGTCCTGTGATCGGGGGACTCGGACTCATCCGTGGCTCATCACACAAGCACTACGGAGTGCGAGAGGACCGGTTCATGGTCGGCGAGGTCGGCTCCGTCTCCTCTCATGTTCGCCTACGGACCAGGCGACCTCCGAGAACTCGCCGGCCGGGCGAGTCGGCGTGTCGGTACTGTGTGCAGTAGGCGAGGTCTCCGGTGGAGGCATCCGCGGCGGCCGGTTGACGAACGCGCACCTGGCCCGTGAAGCCCGGCGCAAGCCCCTGGTCACGGTCCTCACCGGCGGCCAGGCCGCGGACGGTCCCAGTTCACCACCGTGCTGCGCCGCACTCGGGGTCCTTTCATCCCGAGGGACGGACGGGTGTCCGCGCAGACCTCACCGCTGCCGTGGAGAGGGTCGTGGCGCTGCTGAGCGAGCGCCGGTACACCCTCGTGACGTCGTCGCGGTGGCTGACGGGTGGCTGCGGAGTGCGTCTGGAGGCCCGCCCACCGTGACGGCGGTCGCAGGCTGCGGATCCCGATGGCCGTTCCACCGCCTCCGGGACGGCCGGTTTCTCGAGCTGCGCGAGTACCCCTGCGTGCAGGGCGCGGCGAGCTGACCGTCGTGGGCCGGCTTCCGCCTACCAGCCGCGGGCGCGCCACTCCGGCAGCGACGGGCGCTCGGCGCCCAGCGTCGTGTCCTTGCCGTGCCCCGGGTAGACCCAGGTGTCGTCCGGCAGCGCGCCGAACAGCCGCTGCTCGACGTCGTCGACGAGGCTGGCGAAGGCCTCCGGCGACCGGGTCTTCCCGACGCCGCCGGGGAAGAGGCTGTCCCCGGTGAACACGTGCGTGCCCGACCCGCGCCAGACGAGCGCGATGCTGCCCGGCGTGTGCCCGCGCAGGTGCACCACCTCGAGCACCTGCTGCCCGACCTCGACGGTGTCGCCGTGCGCCACGGTGCGGTCGACCGGCACGGGCAGGTCGCCGGCGTCGGCGGCGTGCGCGACGGTCCGCGCGCCCGTGGCGGCGACGACGTCGGGCAGCGCGCGGTGGTGGTCCCAGTGCCCGTGCGTGGTGACGACGGTGCGCAGGTCGGCGTCGCCGACGATCGCGCGCAGCGTGTCCGGCTCGGCGGCGGCGTCGACCAGCAGCGCCTCCCCGGTCGCGGTGCACCGCAGCAGATAGGCGTTGTTGGCCATCTCGCTGACCGCGACCTTGCTGATCGTCAGCCCCGGCAGCTCGCGCACGTCTGCCGGACCGCCCACCTCGACGTCGCCGGTGTAGCTCATCGGGCCTCCGTTCGAGATCTGTCGGCGGCCGTGGTTACGGTCGCCGCATGGACGCTAGCGGAGGTCCGGGCGGCGCCCGGGTCGTCGGTTCGCCGGCCACCGGGATCGCCGCCCGGGTCCGGTCCGGCGAGCTCTCCGCCGTCGAGGTGGTGCGGGCGCACCTGGCCCACCTCGCCGACGCCGAGCCGCGGATCGGCGCGTTCCGGCTGGTCCGCGAGCAGGCCGCGCTCGCCGAGGCGGCGGCGGTCGACGCCCATCCCGACCGGGCGTCGCTGCCGCTGGCCGGGGTCCCGGTCGCGGTGAAGGACAACGTCGCCGTCGCCGGCGAGACCGCCACCGACGGCGGCGCGGTCGTGGGCGCGCGGCCGGCCGCGGCCGACCACCCGGTCGTCGCGCGGTTGCGTGCCGCCGGCGCGGTCGTCGTCGGGATCACCCGGATGCCCGAGCTCGGCCTCTGGCCCACGACCGACGGTCCGGGCACGGTCACGCGCAACCCGTGGGACACCGCCCTGTCGCCGGGCGGGAGCTCGGGCGGCAGCGCCGCCGCGGTCGCGGCCGGTGTCGTGCCCCTGGCCCAGGGCAACGACGGGCTGGGCTCGCTGCGGCTGCCGGCCGCCGCCTGCGGGCTGGTCGCGCTCAAGCCCGGCCGCGGGGTGCTGCCCGCCGGGGTCGGCGCCGACGACTGGTCGGGCATGGTGGTCAACGGCGTGCTGGCCACGACCGTCGCCGACGTCGCCCTGGGCACCGCCGTCCTGGCGGGGGAGATCCCGGCGCCCTCCGCGGACCCCGGCCGGCCGCTGCGGATCGCCGTCGCCCGGCGCTCACCCGTGCCCGGGGTGCGGCCCGACGGCCCCACCCGCGGCGCGGTCGAGCGGACGGCGCGGCTGCTGCGCGGCGCGGGGCACGTCGTGGTCGAGCGCGACCCGGTGATCCCGCCGGGCGCCGCGCTCGGGGGGCTCGTCCGCTGGTTCGCGGGTGCGGAGGACGACGCCGCGGCCCTCGGTGCGGACCGGTCGGCCCTGCTGCCGCGCAGCCGCGCCCACGCGCGGCTGGGCCGGCTCGCCCGCCGGGCCGGTCTGGTGCGGCCCGCGACCGCCGAGCGGTTCCGCGAGCGGACGGCGGCCTTCTTCGCCGACTCCGACCTCGACGTGCTGCTGTCGCCCGTCACGAACGGGCCGCCGCTGCCCGCGCGGCCGTGGCACGAGCGCGGGTTCCTCGTCAACGCGGGCGCCGCCGGCCGCTGGGCGGCGTGGGCGCCGGCCTGGAACCTGGCCGGGGTCCCGGCGGTCGTGCTGCCGGTCGGCACCCGGGCCGAAGGGACCCCGCTGGCCGTCCAGCTGGTCGGCCCCCCGGGCAGCGAGACGCGGCTACTCTGGCTGGCCGGGGAGCTGGAACGACGGCAGCCCTGGCGCCGCCACGCGCCGGTCTTCGACCCCACCGGAGCGCCGTCCCCGGCTCCCGTCTGACCGCACCACGCAGCAGGCGCAACGTCGCCGTCGTCACGGATTGCACCCGGGCGGTGACGACGTTGTCCGTATCGACATCTCGACATCTCCATCGCAGGGCCCCGGTGCGACCGGTCGGCCCGGCTGACCGACAGGGATCACATTGGACCGTCTCGTCGTCCGCGGCGCCCGTGAGCACAACCTCAAGGACGTCCACCTCGACCTGCCCCGCGACGCCATGATCGTGTTCACCGGGCTGTCCGGGTCGGGGAAGTCGAGCCTGGCCTTCGACACGATCTTCGCCGAGGGCCAGCGGCGCTACGTCGAGTCGCTGTCGGCCTACGCCCGCCAGTTCCTCGGTCAGATGGACAAGCCCGACGTCGACTTCATCGAGGGTCTGTCGCCGGCGGTGTCGATCGACCAGAAGTCGACGAACCGCAACCCGCGCTCCACCGTCGGCACCATCACCGAGGTCTACGACTACCTGCGCCTGCTCTACGCCCGCGCCGGCCAGCCGCACTGCCCGAACTGCGGCAAGCCGATCTCCCGGCAGACGCCGCAGCAGATCGTCGACCAGGTGCTGGCGATGGAGGAGGGCACCCGGTTCCAGGTGCTCGCCCCGGTGGTGCGCGCGCGCAAGGGCGAGTACGTCGACCTGTTCAGCTCGCTGCAGACCCAGGGCTTCTCCCGCGTCCGGGTCGACGGCACGGTGCACCCGCTCACCGAGCCGCCGAAGCTGAAGAAGCAGGAGAAGCACACGATCGAGGTGATCGTCGACCGGCTCACCGTCAAGGAGAGCGCCAAGCGCCGGCTCACCGACTCGGTCGAGACCGCGCTGGGCCTGGCCGGCGGCCTCGTCGTCCTCGACTTCGTCGACCTGCCCGACGACGACCCGCAGCGGGAGCGGACCTTCTCCGAGCACCTCGCCTGCGTCGACGACGGGCTGTCCTTCGAGGCCCTCGAGCCGCGCAGCTTCTCGTTCAACTCGCCGTTCGGCGCCTGCCCCGAGTGCACCGGCATCGGCACCCGCAAGGAGGTCGACCCCGACCTCGTCATCCCCGACCCCGGGAAGAGCCTCGCCCAGGGTGCGGTGGCCCCGTGGGCCGGGTCGATGAGCAACGAGTACTTCCAGCGGCTGCTGTCCGGCCTGTCGGACATGCTCGGCTTCTCCATGGACACCCCGTGGGAGGACCTGCCGGCCAAGGTGCAGAAGGCCGTCCTGCACGGCTCGCCCGACCAGGTGCACGTCCGCTACAAGAACCGCTACGGCCGCGAGCGCAGCTACTACGCCGCGTTCGAGGGCGTCCTGCCCTTCCTCGAGCGCCGGCACGAGGACACCGACAGCGAGTACATGCGGGACAAGTACGAGGGCTACATGCGCGACGTGCCGTGTCCCGTGTGCCACGGCACCCGGCTCAAGCCGGAGATCCTCGCCGTGAAGCTCAACAGCCGGTCGATCGCGGAGGTCACCGGCCTGTCCATCGGCGAGGCCGCCGACTGGCTCGGCGCGCTGGAGCTGGGGGAGCGCGAGCGGGCCATCGCCGACCGCGTGCTCAAGGAGATCCAGGCCCGGCTGTCCTTCCTCGTCGACGTCGGCCTGGACTACCTGTCCCTCGACCGACCCGCGGCGACGCTCGCCGGTGGCGAGGCGCAGCGCATCCGCCTGGCCACGCAGATCGGGTCGGGACTGGTCGGCGTGCTCTACGTGCTCGACGAGCCGTCGATCGGGCTGCACCAGCGCGACAACACCCGGCTGATCGAGACGCTGGTCCGGCTCCGCGACATGGGCAACACGCTCATCGTCGTCGAGCACGACGAGGACACGATCAAGACCGCCGACTGGGTGGTCGACATCGGCCCGGGCGCCGGGGAGCACGGCGGCGAGGTGATCGTCAGCGGCACGGTCGACGACCTGCTGGCCAGCGAGCGGTCGCTGACCGGGCAGTACCTGTCCGGCCGGATGGAGATCACCGTGCCGAAGGTGCGGCGGCAGCCGCAGCCGGGCCGCGAGCTGGTGGTCAAGGGCGCCCGTGAGCACAACCTCAAGGGCGTCGACGTGACCTTCCCGCTGGGGGTGCTCGTGGGGGTCACCGGGGTGTCCGGGTCGGGGAAGTCCAGCCTGGTCAACGACATCCTCTACACGGTGCTGGCCAACCAGCTCAACCGCGCGCGGATGGTGCCGGGGCGGCACCGCACGGTCACCGGCCTGGAGCACCTGGACAAGGTCGTGCACGTCGACCAGTCGCCGATCGGGCGCACGCCGCGGTCCAACCCGGCCACCTACACCGGCGTGTGGGACCAGATCCGCAAGCTGTTCGCGCAGACGTCGGAGGCGAAGATCCGCGGCTACCAGCCCGGCCGCTTCTCCTTCAACGTCAAGGGGGGCCGCTGCGAGGCGTGCTCCGGCGACGGCACGATCAAGATCGAGATGAACTTCCTGCCGGACGTCTACGTCCCGTGCGAGGTGTGTAAGGGCGCCCGGTTCAACCGGGAGACCCTCGAGGTGCACTACAAGGGCAAGACGGTGGCTGAGGTCCTGGACATGCCGATCGAGGAGGCCGCCGACTTCTTCGCGGCGATCCCGGCGATCGCGCGGTACCTGCGGACGCTCACCGACGTCGGCCTGGGCTACGTGCGGCTCGGCCAGCCGGCGACGACGCTGTCCGGCGGTGAGGCGCAGCGGGTCAAGCTGGCGAGCGAGCTGCAGAAGCGGTCCAACGGCCGCAGCGTGTACGTCCTCGACGAGCCGACCACCGGCCTGCACTTCGAGGACATCCGCAAGCTGCTGCTCGTGCTGCAGGGCCTGGTCGACAAGGGCAACTCGGTGATCGTCATCGAGCACAACCTCGACGTCATCAAGAGCGCCGACTGGCTGATCGACATGGGCCCCGAGGGCGGGTTCCGCGGCGGCACGGTCGTGGCCGAGGGGCCGCCGGAGTTCGTCGCATCGGTGCCCGAGTCGCACACCGGCCGCTACCTGGTGCCGCTGCTCGACCCGGCGGCGGTCGAGGCCGCGGCGGCCGAGCCGAGGAAGCGGGCCACCCGCAAGCGCGCGAGCTGAGGGGCCGGTCGGGTGCGCGGCGGTCCCATCCGCGTCGATGCTGTCGCGGAGGGGACCTTCGTCGCGCGCCCGAGCTGCTCCGGCGACGACGTCCCGGCCGGCGCACACCCGGAGGTCTTCGACCGGGACGGGGCCGCATGGCTGCCGATCGGCAGTCTCGTGGTCCGGACCGGAGGGCGGGTGGTCCTCGTCGACGCCGGGCTGGGCCCGGAGGTGCCGCACCTGCCCGACGGGGTGCTGCTCGCCGGCGGCCGGCTGCTCACCGGTCTGCGTGGGCTCGGCGTGAGTCCTGACGACGTCACCGACGTGGTCTGCACAGACCTGCACGCCGACCACGTCGGCTGGCTGTTCGGGCCCGACGGCGACCCGGAGTTCCCCGGCGCCACCGTCTGGTTCGGCGCCGTGGACGCCGCCGTGGACGCCGCCGTGGCGCCGGGCGTGGAGGCCGCGCCGACGCCGGGGTACACGCCGGGGCACACGCCGGGCTCGCCGTCCGTGGTGGTGACCTCCGCCGGCCAGCGGCTGGAGCTGCTCGGGGACGTGATGACCTGCCCGGTGCAGCTCGCCGAGCCCGGCTGGCGCTCGGTGGGTGACGTCGCCCGGGCCCGGCCGCCCGCACCCGCCGCCGGCTGTGGCAGCTGCTGGGGGAGGAGGGGACGACGGGCGTTGCGCCCACGTCCCGCAGCTCGCCGCCGGCCGCGTCACCGCTCCGGGACGCTGGGTGCAGACGGACCAGTCCCCGTCCCCGTCCGGCGGCGTCAGGCCCAGCGCCGGATGAACTCCGCCGTGGCCTGGCCGACCTCGTCCGGGTGCGAGGCGCTGAGGAAGTGCGCGCCCCCGTCGACGACGCGCACCTGTGCGTCCGCGCTGTGCGTGAACAGCCGGATCTCCTCCTCGGCGTTCGCGACGGAGTAGACGCGGTCCTCGGTGCCGTGCATCCACAGCACCGGGCACCGCACCGCGTCCAAGCGGCCGTGCAGGCCGTCGCGGTCGCGCAGGTTGATGCTGCTGAGCCGCAGCCGCCGGCGCCCCGCGTCGCCGGTGTAGTTGCGCTGGTGCGTCTCGTGCCAGAAGGCGCGTTCCTCGGGCGCGATGTCGTCGCCGAAGCCCTCCGCGAGGGTCGCGTCGACGAGCTCGAGCGGGATCACCCAGTCGTCGTCCACCTCCGCGGCGAGCGCGTCGATGGCCGGCGTGCAGAAGGCGACGCCGTCCCAGCAGCCGAGCTCGCGGCTGCGCGGGCTCTCGGTGTCCATGGAGGTGCCCAGCGGGACGATGCCCCTGATCGTGTCCGGCGCCAGCACCGCCATGCGGGCCGCCACCCAGCCGCCCTGCGAGGTGCCGAGGACGAACGCCGCGCGGATGCCCAGCGCCTCGAGGACCTGCAGGTCGGCGATGGCCGAGTCCCAGTAGGTGAACTGCTCGTAGCCGGCGCGCGTGCGGCCGTGACCGTAGGGCTCGAGGGCCAACAGGTTGGCCGTGGCGGCGAGGTCCTCGTCGGCGAACTGTGGCCGGTAGAGGTCGGCGGAGGTGCTGAAGGAGTTGACCATGACCAGCGTCGGCAGCGAGGCGTCGTAGGGCCGGCCGAAGCGGTAGCCGATGGTCGAGGTGCCGAGGTGGGGCACCGTGATGATCTCTGTCTCGCCCATGGTCGCTCCGGTCGTCCGGCATCGCTGCAGGCCAGGTCCGTGGTGCGTTCGCCATCGTGGCGGCGTGCCCGGGGCGGGTCAACGTGCCGGCCGGACCCCGAGCGCTCGGTCCGACGGCTCGGGGCGGCTCGGTAGGGCGGTGGCGTGGTGACCGCTGTCAGCCCCGTGGGTGTGGTGACGGTGGGGGTGCCGTCGGGTGCGAGCGGGTGGGTCCAGCCGGGAGCCTGGTGCTTGCCCCGGTGGTGGCCGGTGCAGTAGCCGGTGACGTCGGCCGCGCAGGTCGCGTCGGCGGGCCAGGGGACGGTGCGGTCGAGTCCGCCGCCGCGGGGCACGTTCGAGATCAGGGAACCGCGTCGAGGCAGTCGGACGACCGTTCCTCCGGCTGTCGCGCTGGTGGGGCGAGGGCGGGGAGGGGCCCGGCGGGGAGCAAGGAGGTGGCGTGGGACCCGCGGCGCTCGCCACGCTGGAGATCCCGGGGCCGGGTCGGCCGCCGGCGCGGAGGTCTTCGGCGCGGCGCTCGAGCCAGGGGAGCAGGTCGACGTCGACCAGCGACTGGCCGGCGAGCTCCTGCGCGAGGACGCGACCGACGGCGCTCCGCCGCGCAGCCGGGTGGACCTCGACGCCGGGATCGCCCGCGTCGTCCTGCCGCCGCGGTGAGCCGGAGCAGCGAGGACTCCGCCCCGCCGGTGCGCGGGACCAGCGGGACGGGTCCGGTCGCTGTCGCCCGGCCAGGGGTGGTCTCCACCGGCGGCACGGCGGCACTTGAGCGGTACGGGCGCGGGCCGTATCGTCCGCTGTGATTGACGTCACGCCGCCGTCCCGGCGTGACGGTTGCCCGATGGAGGAGACGCCGATGAGCGCGCTCACGCCCGACTGCGACCCCGACCTGTCCACCTGCGGCTCACCCCTGGGCCCGAGGCCGGGCGGGGGCGTCCGCTCCACGGTCGTCCTGCTCGCCCTGGTGACCGTGGCGGTGCTCGCCGTCACCAGCGCCGCGGTGCCCGGGGTCGTCGCCGTCCTCGCCGGCGGCGTGGGCATGGTCTCGGCGCTCGTGCTGGGCGGTCGAGCGGTCCGCCTCGGACGCCGTGTGGCGGCCGCCGCTGCCACGTGGTCGCCCCAGGTCCGGCGGTCCCGGCCGGTGGGCTGACCGCCACCTCCCTGACGGCGCCCCGGGCTGCGCGGCCGGCCCGGGAACGGCAGGCTGACCGGGCGACGACGCCGTCCGAGGAGGCCGCCCGATGACCAGCCCTGCCCCCGTCACCTGGACCGACGCCGCCGACGGCGTCCGGCTCGCCGAGCGCCGCTGGCGACCGGACGGCGCGGTGCGCGGGACCGTCCAGCTGGTGCACGGGCTGTCCGAGCACGCCGGCCGCTACGAGCGGCTGGCCGCGGCCCTCACCGCCCGCGGCCTCGCCGTCGCCGCGCTCGACCAGCGCGGGCACGGGCTGACGGCGGAGTCGACCGGCCCCGGCGCCTTCGGTCCGGGCGCCACCAGCGACGCCGTCCTCGACGACGTCCGCGACCTGGGGGAGCGGCTGGCCACCGAGCACCCCGGCGTCCCGTACGTCCTGCTCGGCCACTCGCTCGGCTCCGCGGTCGCGCTGGCCTCCGCCGAGCGGGACGGCGCCGGGCTGGCCGGCCTCGTCCTCTCCGGGCCGATCGGCGTCGCCCCGCACATGGCGGAGGCCGTGCGGCAGCTGGAGGCCGCCGTCGCCGGTGGGATGGGCGGGCAGCCGATGGACGCCCTCGGCGGTTTCAACGCCTCCTTCGAGCCGGCCCGCACGCCGTACGACTGGCTCTCCCGCGACGAGGCCGAGGTGGACGCCTACGTCGCCGACCCGCTGTGCGGGGACGACGTCCCGCCCACCTACGGCTACGGCGCCGGGATGTTCGCCCTCGTCGCCCGGGCGGCGAGCCCCGAGAGCGTGGCCGGCCTGCCCGCCGGGCTGCCGGTGCTGCTGCTCTCCGGGCAGCGCGACCCGGTCGGCGGCCAGGACGCCGCCCAGGTCACCGCGCTGGCGGAGCTGCTGCGCGGCCGCGGCCTGCCGGTGGAGCAGCGGGTCTACCCCGACGCCCGCCACGAGGTGTTCAACGAGACCAACCGCGACGAGGTGACCGCCGACCTGCTCACCTGGCTCGAGGGCCGCCTGGCCTGAGCCGGCCGGTGCAGCGGTGGGGGACGAGACGGTGAGCCGGGCCAGCGAGGACTCCAACCGGCGGATGCTGCGCGCCCGCGACGCGATGGACCGCAGCTACGCCGAGCCGCTCGACGTCGCCGCCCTGGCCCGGCTCGCCCACGTCTCCGGGGCGCACTTCATCCGCACCTTCAAGGAGACCTTCGGCGAGACGCCGCACCGGTACCTGCAGCGCCGCCGGGTGGAGCGGGCGATGTTCCTGCTGCGCAGCACCGACCGCACGGTCACCGACGTCTGCACGGCCGTCGGCTTCTCCAGCCTCGGCACGTTCAGCCGGGTGTTCGCCGAGGTCGTGGGCGAGCCGCCGAGCGCGTACCGGCGGCGCGGGCCGCTGGCGCCGGTCCCTTCCTGCTTCGGCATGCGGTGGCTGCGCCCGAGCGAGAAGACAGCAGTTCCGGAGAAGCCCGGCACCGACGTGCGCCCCTAGCGTCGTCGGCATGTTGACCTCCATCTCGATCACCTCCCTCTACGTGCTGGACCAGGACCAGGCGCTGGACTTCTACGTCGGGAAGCTGGGCTTCGAGGTCCAGATCGACCAGGAGTTCGGGCCGATGCGCTTCCTGACCGTCGTCCTGCCCAGCGACCCGGGCCACGCCGTGCTGCTGGAGCGGCCCGCACCGCCGTCGGTGAGCCCGGAGATCGCCGACACGGTGCGCGACCTGGTGACCAAGGGCGCCGGCGGCGGTCACCTGTTCCTCACCACCGACGACGCGCACGAGACCCACGCCGCGCTCAAGGAGAAGGGCGTCGACCTGCCCGAGGAGCCGGTCGTGCAGCCCTACGGCATCGACTTCGGCCTCCGCGACCCCTTCGGCAACTCCGTGCGCATCGCGCAGATGACCCCGCCCCCGACGGACTGACCCCCGGCCGGGCCCGTCCGTGGCGGGCCCGGCCGGACCGCACCGGCAGCCCGGGAACCACACCCGTGTGGTTCGCGGGACGGGAGGCGGGCGGACCGTCGGGGCTCCGACCTACTGTGGACACGTGCCCGACCCGTCCACGTACCGACCGGCGGTCGGCTCCATCCCCGAGTCGCCCGGGGTCTACAGGTTCCGCGATCCCAACGGCCGCGTCATCTACGTGGGCAAGGCCAAGAGCCTGCGCCAGCGGCTGAACAGCTACTTCGCCGACGTCGCCGGCCTGCACCCGCGCACCCGCCAGATGGTGACGACGGCGGCCGGCGTCGAGTGGACCGTCGTCGGCACCGAGGTCGAGGCCCTCCAGCTCGAGTACAACTGGATCAAGGAGTTCGACCCGCGGTTCAACGTCCGCTACCGCGACGACAAGAGCTACCCCAGCCTCGCCGTGACGCTCAACGAGGAGTACCCGCGGCTGCAGGTCATGCGCGGCCCGAAGAAGAAGGGCGTGCGGTACTTCGGCCCCTACGCGCACGCCTGGGCGATCCGGGAGACGCTCGACACGCTCACCCGCGTCTTCCCGGCCCGCACCTGCTCCACCGGCGTGTTCAAGCGCGCCGGGCAGATCGGCCGCCCCTGCCTGCTCGGTTACATCGGCAAGTGCGCCGCGCCCTGCGTGGGCCGGGTCAGCGCCGAGGAGCACCGCGCGATCGTCGAGGACTTCTGCGACTTCATGGCCGGCCGCACCGACCTCATGGTCCGGCGGCTGGAGCGGGAGATGGCCGAGGCCGCCGAGGCGATGGAGTACGAGAAGGCCGCCCGGCTGCGCGACGACCTCGGTGCGCTCAAGCGGGCCATGGAGAAGCAGGCCGTCGTCCTCGGGGACGGCACCGACGCCGACGTCGTCGCCTTCGCGCAGGACGAGCTGGAGGCCGCCGTCCAGGTGTTCCACGTGCGCGGCGGGCGGGTGCGCGGCCAGCGCGGCTGGATCATCGACAAGGTCGAGGAGGTCACCACCGGCGAGCTGGTGGAGCACTTCCTCCTGCAGGTCTACGGCGGGGTCGACGAGCAGACCGGCGTCGGTGAGGCCGGGGAGGCGGTGCCCAAGGAGGTGCTGGTCCCCGAGCTGCCCGAGGACGCCGACGTCTACGAGGAGCTGCTCACCGAGCTGCGCGGCTCCCGGGTGTCGCTGCGGGTGCCCCAGCGCGGCGACAAGCGCAGCCTGCTGGAGACCGTCGAGCGCAACGCCAAGGAGGCCTTCGCCCGGCACCGGGTCAAGCGCTCCAGCGACCTCACCGCCCGCAGCCTCGCGCTCTCCGAGCTGCAGGAGGCCCTCGAGCTGCCCGAGGCGCCGCTGCGCATCGAGTGCATCGACGTCTCGCACGTGCAGCAGACCAACGTCGTCGCCTCGATGGTGGTGTTCGAGGACGGCCTGGCGAAGAAGTCCGACTACCGCCGGTTCTCCGTGCAGCACGGCACCGACGACACCGCGGCGATGGCCGAGGTGGTCCGCCGCCGGTTCGCCCGCCACCTCAAGGAGGAGGCCGACCGCATCGACGAGCAGGGCGTCGCCGCGGAGGAGGGGCGGCCGCGCCGCTTCGCCTACCCGCCCAACCTGCTCGTGGTGGACGGCGGCGCGCCGCAGGTGGCGGCCGCGGCCCGGTCGCTCGACGAGCTCGGCATCGTCGACGTCGCCGTCTGCGGGCTGGCCAAGCGGATGGAGGAGGTGTGGCTGCCCGGCGAGAACGACCCGGTGATCCTGCCGCGCACCTCCGAGGCGCTGTACCTGCTGCAGCGGGTGCGCGACGAGGCCCACCGCTTCGCCATCACCTACCACCGGCAGAAGCGGTCGGTCAGCATGCTGGTCTCCCTGTTGGACGACGTCCCCGGTCTCGGGGAGACGCGGCGGAAGGCGCTGATGAAGCAGTTCGGGTCCCTCAAGCGGCTGCGCGCGGCCTCGGTGGACGAGCTCATGGCGGTGCCGGGGATCGGCCGCCGCACCGCCGAGGCGGTCCTGGCCGCCGTCGCCGAGCCCGTGGTCGAGCCCGCAGCCGAGCCCCCGGCCGAGCCTGCGGCCGGGGGGTCCGCCGACCCCCGGGTCGTGGAGACGACGACCGCGCCGGCGGGACCGGCCGAGCGGGGCACGCCCGTCGCCGGCGCCGGCGACACCGCCGAGGTCGGGCGGGTCGCCTCGTGAGCGCCGAGCAGGGGACCGGGGCGACGACGGCGGCGCCGACCGCGGACGGCGCCGCGCGGGACGGGCAGGCCGGTCCGCAGGCCGACGTCCCGGCCGGCCTCGACGGGAGCAGCACCGAGACGCCGCCGCTGGACGTCGTGGTGGTCACCGGTCTCTCCGGAGCCGGGAAGAACAGCGCCGGGCGGGTGATGGAGGACCTCGGCTGGTACGTCGTCGACAACCTGCCGCCGGCGCTGCTGCTGCCGATGGTCGAGCTCGGCGCGCGCGGCGACGTCCGCCGCTTCGCCGCGGTCGTCGACGTCCGCAGCCGGGCCTTCTCCAGCGACCTCCAGGAGGCCATCCGGGTGCTGGCCGCGGCCGGGCACCGGCCGCGGGTGGTCTACGTGCACGCGCGCGACGAGGTGCTGGTGCGCCGGTACGAGTCCAACCGCCGCGAGCACCCGCTGCAGGGCTCGGGCCGGCTGATCGACGGCATCTCCGCCGAGCGCGCCCTGCTCACCGGCATCGCCGGGGAGGCCGACCTGTGGGTCGACACCAGCGACCTCAACGTCCACCAGCTGCGGGCCACGCTGGAGAACGCCTTCGCGCGGGAGGGCCGGACCCCGCCGCTGACGGCGACCGTGCTCAGCTTCGGCTTCAAGTACGGCCTGCCGCTGGACGCCGACCTCGTCGTCGACGCGCGCTTCCTGCCCAACCCGCACTGGCTGCCCGAGCTGCGCCCGCACACCGGGCAGGACCCGGACGTGCGGGACTACGTGCTCGGCCAGGAGGACGCCGGGCCGTTCCTCGACCGCTACACCGACGTGCTGCGGCTGCTCGTGCCCGGCTACCGGCGGGAGGGCAAGCGCTACCTGACGCTCGCGGTCGGCTGCACGGGCGGCAAGCACCGCAGCGTTGCCATCGCCGAGGAGTTCGCCCGCCGGCTGTCGGCCGAGGGCATCGACGCCGTCGCCCGCCACCGCGACCTGGGCCGCGAGTAGTGGGCGCGCCTCCCCGGGTGGTCGCCTTCGGTGGCGGCCACGGACTCGCCGCGGCCCTGGGCGCCTGGCGCCTGATCACCCCCGACCTGACCGCCGTCGTCACCGTCGCCGACGACGGCGGGTCCTCCGGGCGGATCCGCCGCGAGATGCCCGTGCTGCCGCCCGGCGACCTGCGCATGGCCCTGGCCGCGCTGGCCGGTGCCGACCCCGCCCGGCAGCAGATGGCGCGGCTGTTCCAGCACCGGCTCGGCGGCACCGGCGTGCTGGCCGGGCACCCGGTCGGCAACCTCGTCCTCACCGGCCTGGTGGAGCTGCACGACGGCGACACCGTCCGCGCGCTCGACGCCGCCCGGGAGCTCGTGGGGGCCTGCGGCCGGGTGCTCCCGATGGCCGACGTCCCGCTCGACCTCGTCGCGCGCGTGGAGACGTCCGACCCCGACGACCCGGCGCGCACCCGCACCATCCGCGGGCAGGTCGCCATCGCGTCCACGCCCGGCCGGGTGCGGGAGATCCTGGTCTCGCCGGCCGACCCGCCCGTGCACCCCGACGTGCTGGCCGCCATCGCGACCGCCGACGTCGTGTCGCTGGGCCCCGGCTCCTGGTACACCTCCGTGCTGCCCCACCTGCTGGTGCCCCGGCTGCGGGCGGCGCTGGCCGCGAGCCCCGCCCGGGTGGTCGTGGTGCTCAACCTGGAGCCCCAGCCGGGGGAGACCGACGGGTTCTCACCGGAGGAGCACCTCCGGGTGCTCCAGGGGCACCTGGGCGGTGTGGCGCTGCACACGGTGATCGCGGATGCGGAATCGGTGGTTGACCGTTGTGGTCTCCTGTCTGCAGTGCGCGAGTGCGGCGCCGAGCTCGTCCTGGCTCCGGTCGCCGAGCTCGACGGCTCACCGCGCCACGACCCCACGCGGCTGTCGGCCGCGCTGGCCTCGGTGGTGGTCGGAGCGCGGTGACGGGTAGGGGTCGCAGCCGGTGCACCGGTTCCGACGGTGACCGGACGGTTCGAGGGGGAGAGGTGACGCCGCGTATGGCGCCGCAGCAGGTGAGGGGGTGGTCGTCGTGGCGATGACCGCCATGGTCAAGGACGAGCTGTCCCGCGTGGAGTGCACGCGGACCTCCGAGCGCAAGGCCGAGGTCACCGCGCTGCTCCGCTTCTCCGGCGGGCTGCACATCGTGGGCGGCCGCGTCGTCATCGAGGCGGAGCTGGACACCGGGTCGGTGGCCCGCCGGCTCCGGCGGGACATCAGCGAGGTCTACGGCTACACCAGTGGGGTCAGCGTGCTGGCCGGCGGCAACATCCGCCGCGGCGTGCGCTACCTGGTGCGCATCGCCAAGCACGGCGAGGGCCTGGCCCGGCAGACCGGGCTGGTCGACCAGCGCGGCCGCCCGGTGCGCGGCCTGCCGCCCTCGGTGGTCTCCGGCAGCATCAACGACGCCGAGGCCGCCTGGCGCGGCGCCTTCCTGGCCCACGGCTCGCTCACCGAGCCCGGCCGCTCCTCCTCGCTGGAGGTCACCTGCCCCGGCCCGGAGGCCGCCATGGCCCTCGTCGGTGCGGCCCGCCGGCTGGGCATCGCGGCCAAGGCCCGCGAGGTGCGCGGCGCCGACCGGGTGGTCGTCCGCGACGGCGACGCGATCAGCGCGCTGCTCACCCGCATGGGCGCCCACGACGCGGTGCTGGCCTGGGAGGAGCGGCGGATGCGCCGCGAGGTCCGGGCCACCGCCAACCGGCTGGCCAACTTCGACGACGCCAACCTGCGCCGCTCCGCGCGTGCCGCCGTCGCCGCCAGCGCCCGGGTCGAGCGGGCGCTGGAGATCCTCGCCGGCGACGCACCCGAGCACCTGCTCGTCGCCGGCCGGCTGCGCCTCGAGCACGGCCAGGCCTCGCTGGAGGAGCTCGGCCAGCGCGCCGAGCCGCCGATGACCAAGGACGCCGTCGCGGGCCGGATCCGCCGGCTGCTGGCCATGGCCGACAAGCGCGCCAAGGACCTCGGCATCCCCGACACCGAGTCGGTCGTGACCGAGGACATGCTCGCCCAATAGCGGGAGGACCGCCCCCTCCCCACGCGTCGCCCGGGGAGCCCTCCGCGCCGCGGGGGCTCCCCGTGGCCGGCCGGGGCTCACCCGGACGGCGCGTGCCCCGGCCGATAGGGTCGTCGCGGATCGCGGCCGCGCGACCGCGTGGCCGACCGAGGCGACAGTCGAGCACATGGAGGTCAGCTGTGACCGTACGGGTGGGCATCAACGGGTTCGGGCGGATCGGCCGCAACTTCTGGCGGGCGGCCGCGGCCAGCGGCAAGGACATCGAGATCGTGGCGGTCAACGACCTGACCAGCCCCGAGGTCCTCGCCCACCTGCTGAAGTACGACAGCATCCTGGGGGTGCTGTCCGAGGACGTCGGCGCCGACGGCGAGGGCATCAAGATCGCCGGGTCGACCATGAAGGTGCTCTCGGAGCGCGACCCGGCCAACCTGCCCTGGGGCGACCTGGGCGTCGACGTCGTCGTCGAGTCCACCGGCTTCTTCACCAAGGCCGACGACGCCCGCAAGCACGTCGACGCCGGCGGCGCCAAGAAGGTGGTCATCTCCGCGCCGGCGACCGGTGACGACCTGACCATCGTGATGGGCGTCAACCACGAGAAGTACGACGGCTCGCAGACGATCATCAGCAACGCGTCCTGCACCACCAACTGCCTGGCCCCGCTGGCCAAGGTGCTCAACGACTCGTTCGGCATCGAGCGCGGGCTCATGACCACGATCCACGCCTACACCGCCGACCAGAACCTGCAGGACGGCCCGCACAAGGACCTGCGCCGCGCCCGCGCCGCCGCGCTCAACATGGTCCCGACCTCGACCGGTGCGGCCAAGGCGATCGGCCTGGTCCTGCCGGAGCTGCAGGGCAAGCTCGACGGCTACGCCGTCCGCGTCCCGGTGCCCACCGGCTCGGCCACCGACCTCACCGTCCAGCTCTCCCGCGAGGTGCCGGCCGACGAGATCGACGCCGCCTACCGCGAGGCCGCGGCCGGCCCCCTGGCCGGCATCCTCAAGTACACCGACGCCCCGATCGTCTCCTCCGACATCGTCACCGACCCGGCGAGCTGCATCTACGACTCCAAGCTCACCAAGGTCTTCGGACCGATGGCCAAGGTCCTCGGCTGGTACGACAACGAGTGGGGTTACTCCAACCGGCTGGTCGACTCCGTCGAGCTCGTCGGCCGCTCGCTCTGACGCCGCACGTCATGCGTTCCCTCGACGACCTGCTCGCCGAGGGGGTCTCGGGTCGGCGCGTGCTGGTGCGCGCCGACCTGAACGTCCCCCTCGACAAGCAGACCCGCGCGATCACCGACGACGGGCGGATCCGCGCCAGCCTGCCCACCCTGCAGGCGCTCCGCGACGCCGGCGCCCGCGTCGTGGTCGCCGCCCACCTGGGCCGCCCGAAGGGTGCGCCGGACCCGCAGTACTCCCTGGCCCCGGTCGCCGCGCGGCTCGGGGAGCTGCTCGGCACGGAGGTGCCGCTGGCCACCGACGTCGCCGGCGACGACGCCACCCGGCGGGCCGCGGCCCTCGGCGACGGCGACGTCCTGCTGCTGGAGAACGTCCGCTTCGAGGCGGCCGAGACGGCCAAGGACGACGCCGAGCGCGGCGAGCTGGCCGACCGGCTGGCCGCCCTGGCCGACGTCTACGTCGACGACGCCTTCGGGGCGGTCCACCGCAAGCACGCGTCGGTCTACGACGTCGCGCAGCGCCTGCCGCACGTCGCCGGCCGGCTGGTGGCCACCGAGCTCGACGTCCTCACCCGGCTCACCAGCGACCCCGAGCGGCCCTACGTGGTCGTGCTCGGCGGCTCGAAGGTCAGCGACAAGCTCGCCGTCATCGAGGCGCTGCTGCCCAAGGTCGACCGGCTGCTGGTCGGTGGCGGCATGTGCTTCACCTTCCTCGCCGCGCAGGGCTCCGGCGTCGGGACGTCGCTGCTGGAGGCCGACCAGGTCGACACCTGCAAGCGGCTGCTCGCCGAGGCGGGGAGGAGGATCGTGCTGCCGCTCGACGTCGTCTGCGCGCCGGAGTTCAGCGCCGCGGCGCAGACGACCACCGTCCCCGTCGACCGGATCCCGGACGACCAGATGGGCCTGGACGTCGGCCCGCGCACGGTCGAGGCGTTCGGCCGCGAGCTGGCCGACGCGCGGACGGTGTTCTGGAACGGCCCGATGGGCGTGTTCGAGCTCGCGCCGTTCCAGGCCGGCACCCGCGGCGTGGCCGAGGCCGTCGCCGCCGTCGACGGGCTGTCGGTGGTCGGTGGCGGGGACTCCGCGGCCGCCGTCCGCCAGCTCGGGCTCGACGAGGCCGCCTACGGGCACATCAGCACCGGCGGCGGGGCGTCCCTGGAGTACCTCGAGGGCCGGGAGCTGCCCGGTCTCGCGGTGCTCGCCGACGGGCGGGAGGGCTGATGGCCCGCACCCAGCCGCCGGCCCGCCGCGAGGGGCGCCGCCCGCTCATCGCGGGCAACTGGAAGATGCACATGACGCACCTGGAGGCCATCGGCCTGGTGCAGAAGCTCGTCTTCAGCCTCACCGAGAAGCAGCTCGACGACGCCGAGGTCGTCGTCCTCCCGCCGTTCACCGCGCTGCGCAGCGTGCAGACCCTCGTCCAGGGCGACAAGCTCGCCGTCGGCTACGGCGCGCAGGACCTCTCGGCGCACGACTCGGGCGCCTACACCGGCGAGGTCAGCGGCGGGATGCTCGCCGCGCTGGCCTGTGGCTTCGTCGTCGTCGGGCACTCCGAGCGGCGGGCGCTGCACGGCGAGGACGACGCCGAGGTGGCCGCCAAGGTCGCAGCGGCGCTGCGGCACGGGCTCACGCCCGTCCTGTGCGTGGGGGAGGGGCTCGACGTCCGCCGCGCCGGCGGGCACGTCGCGCACTGCACCGCCCAGCTCGACGCGGCGCTGGAGGGCCTCACCGCCGAGCAGGTGGGGGAGGTCGTGCTGGCCTACGAGCCGGTGTGGGCGATCGGCACCGGGGAGGTGGCCACGCCCGAGGACGCCCAGGAGGTGTGTGGTGCCTTACGGTCACGGCTCGCCGAGCGTTTCAGCCCGGAGACGGCCGCGGGGGTCCGTATCCTCTACGGCGGGTCGGTGAAGGCCGCCAGCACGGCCGGGATCCTGGCCGGGCCGGACGTCGACGGTGCACTCGTCGGGGGCGCGAGCCTGGACGCCGACGAGTTCGCGCAGATCTGTCGGATCGCCGCCGAGGGCAGCTAGCAGCCACCGGCGGCCCAGTGAGGGCGGGTGGGTGGACAGCACGCGCGAGCGCTCCTCCGGGAGCACGCCCACCCGACCCCCGGGCCGCCGGGCCGCCTGGCTGCGCGGCACCGCCGGACGGGTGCTCGCCCTGGTCGGCGTCGTCGTGCTCGTCGTCGTCCTCGCGGTCAGCTGCGGCGCGAGCCGGGACGGCGCCGCCGGCGTGCCCGTGCTCGGCGACGGGCCCGACGCCGGCGTCGAGGGCGTCCGCTCGGCCTCCGAGGCCACCGGCGGGACGCTGCGCGTGGTCACCGGCGAGGTCGACAGCCTCGACCCGCAGCGCTCCTACCAGCCGGGCGTGTGGAACCTCATGCGGCTCTACACCCGCACGCTGGTCACCTACTCCTCCGAGCCCGGCAGCACCGGCGACCTGGTGCCCGACCTCGCCACCGACCTCGGCACCACCACTGACGGCGGGCTGACCTGGACGTTCACCCTGCGCGAGGGCGCCCGCTTCGAGAACGGGCGGGCGATCACCTCCCGCGACGTCAAGTACGGCATCGAGCGGTCCTTCGCCTCCGACGTCGTCGTCGGCGGGCCCACCTACGTCGTCGACCTGCTCGACGACCCGGAGGACCCCTACGCCGGGCCCTACCAGGACGAGGACCCCGGCAAGCTGGGCCTGGCCGCCGTGGAGACGCCGGACGACCTCACGCTCGTCTTCCGGCTGCGCGCCGCCCAGCCCGACTTCCCCTACGTGCTGGCGCTGCCCTCGAGCAGCCCCGTGCCGGTGGAGAACGACACCGGCGCCGACTACGGCCGCGACCCCGTCTCCTCCGGTCCCTACGCGGTGACCACCGTCGACGCCGAGACCGGCATCGTCCTCGACCGCAACCCGAACTGGGACCGCGCGGCCGACCCCGTCCGCTCCGCGCTGCCCGACCGCGTCGTCGTCCGCACCGGGATGTCCAACCTCGAGCGCGACCAGGCGCTGCTCGCCGGGTCGGCCGACGTCGACGTCTCGGGCACGGGCGTGCACACCGCCACCACCGCCCGCCTGGCCGAGGGCGCCGGGGGAGAGGTGCCGCTGACCGACCGGGTCGACGACGTGACCAGCGGGGCGGTGCGCATGCTCGCCCTGCCCACCGACGTGGCGCCGATGGGCAACGCCGACTGCCGGGCCGCGGTGGCCGCCGCCATCGACCGGCGCGCCGTGCAGGACGCCGCGCTGGGCGCGGACCACGCGGTGCGCACCTCGCAGCTGTGGCCGCGCGCGATCCCGGGTGGCCCGGAGGAGCCCGACCCGGGTCCCGACCCCGACGCCGCCCGCGCCGCCCTCGCCGCCTGCGGGCAGCCGCAGGGCTTCCGCACGGTGCTCGCCGTCCCCGACGCGCCGACCAGCATCGCGGTCGCCGACGCGGTCGCCGGGCAGCTGGAGGCCGTCGGCATCCTCGCCGAGGTGCGCCCGCTCCCGGCGGCGAGCTTCTACGCCACCGACGTCGGCAGCCCGGACAACGTGGCCCGCAACGGCTACGGCATCGTGCTGGCCACCTGGACCGCCGACTTCCCGACCCCCGGGTCGTTCCTGGTGCCGCTGGCCGACGGCCGGTCGGTGAGCGCGGTCGGCAACACCAACTACGCCCGGCTGACCGACCCGGCGCTGTCCGGCCTGGTCGACGCCGCCCGCCAGGCCCCCGACGCCGGGGCGGCCCGCGCGGCGTGGCGCGAGGTGGCCACCGCGGCCCGGGCGACGCACGCCTACGTGCCGCTCGTGGAGACGCGCCTGCAGCTGCTGGCCGGTCAGCGGCTGCACAACGGCGTCGTCATGCGGCCCTACGCCGGCTACGACCTGGCCACCGCGGGCGTGCGCTGACCGGAGCGCCCGGCGCCACCGGCTACCCTGGACCCATGTTCGAGCTCGTCCTCAACGTGGTGCTGGTCCTCGCCAGCGTGCTGCTCGTGGTGCTGATCCTCCTGCACCGCGGCAAGGGGGGCGGGCTGTCCTCGATGTTCGGCGGCGCGGTGTCCTCGCAGCTGTCCGGGTCCTCGGTCGTGGAGAAGAACCTCAACCGGCTCACCGTGTTCACCGGCCTGATCTGGGCGGTGTGCATCGTCACGCTCGGCATCCTGCTGAAGATCTGAGCGTCACGATCCGCAGGTGTTGCGGCGAAAACGTGATCGGGGGGACACCCCCCAGGCCATAGACTGCCCCGGCGGTGAGACGGCGCCGCGCGACGACGTCATGGCACGTCGCGGAGCAGGTCGGGTCCTGAGGGGGCGCTCGTGGCTGGTGGCAATGCGATCCGGGGTACGCGGGTCGGTGCGGGTCCGATGGGGGAGGCGGAACGCGGGGAAGCAGCGCCGCGCAACCGCATCGGCTACTGGTGCAGCCAGGGGCACGAGACGCGGGTGGCCTTCGCCACCGACGCCGAGGTGCCCGAGCTGTGGGACTGCCCGCGGTGTGGTCTCCCGGCCGGCCAGGACGAGCAGGCCCCGCCCCCCGCGCCGCGCACCGAGCCCTACAAGACGCACCTCGCCTACGTCCGCGAGCGGCGCAGCGACGCCGACGGCGACGCCCTGCTCGAGGAGGCCCTCGCCAAGCTCCGGGCCCGCCGCGGCGCCTGAGCGGCCCGCCGCGACGATCAGGTGACCTGATCGCGCGGTGTCCTCCCCGACGTCCCACGGTGCGGTAGGACACTCGACGACCAGGTCACCTGATCATCGCCCGTGGACCGGGCGCACCCCGCCGGTCAGTCCGCGGCGCCGGGCAACCGGCCGGCCGCCGCGGCGTCGAGCAGCCAGCGCGTGGCCCGGCGGCCGCGGGCGCCCGCGGCGGGCAGGTCGACGGGCGCCGCGCCGCCGAGCGCGCTCGCCACCGCGTCGGCCTTGCCTTCGCCGGAGACCAGCAGCCACACCTCCTCGGCACTGGCGATCGCGGTGAAGCCGAGGCTCACCCGGGTGGGCGGCGGCTTCGGGCAGTCGCGGACGGCGACCACCGGCCGCTCGTCGGTCGCCGCGGGGGAGTGCGGGAAGATCGACGCGACGTGGCCCTCCGGTCCCATCCCCAGCAGCAGCACGTCGAAGCGCGGGAGCGGGCCCTCGCCGGCCGCGGCGGCCAGCTGCCCGGCGTACCACTCCGCGGCCGCCTCGGGCCCGTCGAACCCGGCGTCGGAGGCGGGCATCGCGTGCACCCGCTCCGCGGGCACCCCGACCCGGTTCAGCAGCGCCTCGCGGGCGCCCTTCTCGTTGCGCTCGTCGTCGTCGGCGGGCACGAAGCGCTCGTCGCCCCACCACACGTCGACCGCCGTCCAGTCGACCTGCTGACCGGGGGCCGGCTCCTCGGCCAGCTGCGCCACCTGCCGCAGCACCGCGGTGCCCACGCCGCCGCCGGTCAGCACCACCGACGCCGTCCCGTGCACCGCCTGCGCCGCGGCGAGCCGGGCCACGAGGGCGGCCGCGGCCGCCCGGGCCAGCACCTCGGCGTCGGGCTCGACGACGACGTCGGGCACCGGCCCGTCGGTCCGCTCGGCCAGCCGGGCGACGATGCGGTCCCCCGGGGACTGCGTCACCGGACGGTCTCCGGCGCGGTCGGGTCCGGGCTGTCTTGCTCGCCGTGCTGCGCGACCTCGTCGGCACCCTCGGAATCCAGGGGCACGGTCGGCGCCGCACCGTGCGGGCTGTTCTGCCCGACCTGGTCCCCGGCGAGCGGGGCGTCCTTGTGCTCGGCCGGGTCGACCCAGACGTGCGCGCGGACCGACTCCCGGCCGACCAGGCCGGAGATCCCGGTGGCGGCCTCCAGCGCCTCGGCGTAGGGCTCGTCGGGGTCCAGCCGCCGCAGTTCCTCGCCGAGCAGGTCGCCGAGCGGGCGCTCGGGCAGCGCCATGGTGGCGTCGGGCCGGTAGGGCTGGCTGATCACCGCGCCGCCGCGGCGGTCGGCGTGGACCCGGACCTCCTCGTGCTGGTCCAGCTGCAGCACGACCGCGTCGACGCCGCTGGGGCCGGAGTGGCGGGGAGTGGGGACGACGTCGATGGGGCAGCCGCAGCGCGACTGCAGCCAGCCGGCCAGCAGCCGTGCCGTGGCCGCGCCCGGCTCGCCCTCGACCTGGCCGCCGAGCACCTGGACGGCGTCACCGCGGCGGCCGGACACCGAGTCCAGGGCCGAGGTGAGGGTCGCCCGCCACGGGGTGGCGCGGGTCCAGGCCAGGTCGGTGTCGCCGGGGGCGTAGTCCTGGGCGCGGGTGCGCAGCGCCCGCAGCTGGTCGGCCGCCGTCGTGCTGTCGGTGATCCGCCGGTCGGCGATGACCGCCAGCGCGTCGGTGGTCAGCTGCGTCGGCGCGTCGCAGTGCCACCAGGTGACCACGGGCGCGTCGGCGGCCAGCAGCGGCAGCACGACCGACTCGGCGTGCAGCGCCAGCCGCCCGTACATGCGCATGACGACGGCCTCACCGGGGCCCAGCCGGCCGCCGATCGACACCTCGGCGTCCAGCCGCGGTACCGGCGCCTCGATCTGCCGCCGGACGACGACGAGGATCCGGCAGGGGTGCTGCTCGGCGGCCGTCGTGGCCGCCTCCTCGGCCTCGGTGACCCGGCTCTCGTCGGCGACGACGACCAGCGTCAGCGCGACCCCGGACAGCACCGCGCCGCCGGTCCGCCGCTGGGCGGCCAGCTCCTTCACCACGGCCGAGCCGGTGGTGTCCCACAGCGTCGTCACGGCGTCTCCTCGTCTGGGTGGTGGGCTTCGTGGGACGGGTTCACGGACGCCGCCACCGGCGGCCCTCGGCGGCGAGCATGTCGTCGGCCGCGCGCGGGCCCCACTCGCCGGCCCGGTACGGCTCCGGGGTGCTGCCGGCCCAGAACGCCTCGAGCGGGTCGATGACCGACCAGGACGCCTCGACCTCGGCGTTGCGGGGGAACAGCGTGGCGTCGCCGAGCAGCACGTCGAGCAGCAGCCGCTCGTAGGCCTCGGGGCTGGACTCGGTGAACTGCTCGCCGTAGAGGAAGTCCATGGACACGTCCCGGACCTCCATGACGCTGCCGGGCACCTTCGACCCGAACTTGAGGGTGACCCCCTCGTCGGGCTGCACGCGCACGACCAGCTGGTTGTTGCCCAGCTCCTCGGTGTCGGTGTCGGCGAAGGGCAGGTGCGGTGCCCGCTTGAACACCAGCGCGATCTCGGTGACGCGGCGCGGCAGCCGCTTGCCGGTGCGCAGGTAGAAGGGGACCCCGGCCCAGCGGCGGGTCTCCACGCCGAGCCGGACGGCGGCGAAGGTCTCGGTCGTGGAGTGCGGGTCGACGCCCTCCTCCTGCCGGTAGCCCCTGGCCCGCTGGCCGGCCAGCCAGCCCTGCTCGTACTGCCCGCGGACGGCGAAGGTGCGCAGGTCCTCGGGCAGCGAGACCGCCCGCAGCACCTTGAGCTTCTCCGTCCGGATCTCGTCGGCCGAGAACTCGACCGGCTCCTCCATCGCGGTCAGCGCCAGCAGCTGCAGCAGGTGGTTCTGCAGCACGTCGCGGGCCGCGCCGGTCTTCTCGTAGAAGCCCGCGCGGCCGCCGATGCCGACGTCCTCGGCCATGGTGATCTGCACCGAGTCGACGTGGTGGCCGTTCCACACCGGCTCGAACAGCTCGTTGGCGAAGCGCAGCGCCATCAGGTTCTGGACGGTCTCCTTGCCCAGGTAGTGGTCGATGCGGAAGACGTCCTCGGCGCTGAACACCGAGTCGACCAGCTCGTTCAGCGCGCGGCTGGAGGCCAGGTCGGTGCCGAAGGGCTTCTCGACGACGACGCGGCGCCACCGGTCGGCGGTGCTCTCGGCCATGCCGGTGCGCTGCATCTGCTTGAGCACGACCGGGAACATCGCCGGCGGGATCGACAGGTAGAACGCCGCGTTGCCGCCGATGCCGTGGCTGCTCTCCAGGTCGGCGAGTGCGTTGGCGAGCGCGTCGAAGGCGTTGTCGTCGTCGAAGGAGCCCTGGACGAAACGGACGTTGGCGGCCAGCCGCTCCCACACCTCCTCGCGCCACTCGGTGCGGGCGGCCTTGCGGGCGGCGTCGCGGGCCAGCTCGGCGAAGTCCTGGTCACCCCAGTCGCGCCGGGCGAAGCCGAGCAGCGCGAAGTTGGTGGGGAGCAGCCCCCGGTTGGCCAGGTCGTAGACGGCCGGCAGGAGCTTCTTGCGGGCCAGGTCCCCGGTGATGCCGAAGACCACGAGCGCGCACGGTTCGGGGACGCGCGGCAGCCGCCGGTCGCGCGGGTCCCGGAGCGGGTTGGGGATCATGGACCCTCCTCGAGGGTGGAGCCGGGGCGTCCGGCCGGGAGACGGCTCCCGGCCGGGCGCTGTGTGGGTCGAGGGCGGAGTGAGTCGGGGGCGGAGTGAGTCGGGGCGAAACGGGTCGGGGGCGAGGCGGGTTGGCCCGGTCCGGGGCGGCCTCAGCTGAGGGCGCGCAGCAGCTGGTCGGTGCCTGCCGACCGGTCGGTCAGGTGCAGGTGCAGCAGGGGGCGCCCGCGCTCGGCCAGCGCCCGCCGGTCGCCGGCGGCCTGGGCGGCCTGCAGCGCGCCGAAGGACCACGGCCGGCCGGGCACCGGGAGGTCCTGCTCCACCGCTCCGGTGACCTGCAGGAACGCGCCGACCTGCGGTCCGCCCCGGTGGTACTGGCCGGTGGCGTGCAGGGACCGCGGCCCCCACCCGAAGGTGACCGCGTGCCCGGTCCGCCGGGCCAGCGCGGCCCGCAGCTCTCCGGCGCGGGCGTCGGCGTCCCGGTCGAGGAAGGCCGTGACCGCCAGGTAGCCCCGCGGCGGGACCGCGGCCAGCAGCGCGTCGAGGGCCAGGGTCAGGGCGTCGGTCCGCGACAGGTCGACCCCGTCCAGCACACCGCCCGGGGCGTGCAGCTGCACCGCGCCCACCGTCGCCACCGGCCGCTCGGCGGGCAGGCCGTCGTCCAGGACGCGGGCGGTGTCCGCCGCGCTCCCGGCGACGTCGGGCTGGTCGAACGGGTTGATCCCGAGCACCCGTCCGGCCACCGCCGTCGCGTACTCCCAGCCGAGGAACTGCGCGCCCAGCGGGCCGGTGACGCCGATCGAGGGCCGGCCCTCCACCGGGTCGCCGCCGACGACGGCCAGCAGCGCGTCCGGCGCCGCCGCACCGGGGGCGGTGACGGACTCGAGGACGACGGGCAGCAGCCCGCGGCCCTGCTTGCCGGTGGACCCGGCGACCAGCTGCTCGACCCAGGGGCCGAGACCCTCGATCCGGGTGCCGTCGCCGCCCGGGCCGCCGTCGGCCAGTGCGATCTTGTCGCGGCCGGTGCGGAAGCCCGCGCCCATCGCCACCCCGAGCTCCAGGGCCGGGTTGCGCGGTTCGGTGAGGTGCTCGGCGAGGTCGGCGGCGTCCTCGAGCAGCGGGGCGACGTCGACGCCGGCCAGCGCGGCGGGGACCAGGCCGGAGGCCGACAGCGCGCCGTAGCGGCCGTCGGCGTCGGGGGCCGCGAGGAACACCGCACGGGCGCCCATCGCCGCCGCCGTCTCCGCCGGCGCCGACCCGGGCTCGGCGACGACGACGAACCGGCGGCCGACCTGGGCCTCGTCCAGCCCCGCCGCGGTGAGGGCGGCGAGGAACGCGCGCCGGTGGCTGTCGGTCTCCACCGGGTCGCCGGACCCCGGGCCGAGCACGACCACGGTGCGGTCGAGGTCTGTCATCGCCGCGGCGACCTGGCCGGGGTCGGTGCTGTCGAGCACCACCAGTGGCACGCCCGCCGTCCGGCAGACGACCTCGGCCGCCAGTGCGGCGCCGCCGGTCCCGGCGAGGACGACGCGGTCCAGGCCCTCGTCCGCGAGCTCGGCGCGCAGTGCGGTCAGCCGGGCGAGGAGCTCCCGGCTGGTCGCCGGCAGGTCGAGCCAGCCGAGCAGCGCGGAGGCCTCGTGCTCGGCCTCGGGGCCCCAGAGGGTGGCGTCCTCGGCGACCAGTCGGGCGGCGACGTCGTCGCCGGCCAGCCGGGTGCGGACGACCTCCGGGACCTCGAGACCGCGGCAGGAGACCTCCAGGGTCACGCCTTGTCCTCCAGCTGCTCGCGCACCGAGGCGGTCAGCTCGTCCCACGAGTCGACGAACTTCTGCACGCCCTCGTCCTCCAGGACGCGGAAGACGTCGTCGAGGTCGACCCCGGCGTCGGCGATCGCCTGCATGGTGGCCGCGGCGTCGTCGTAGGTCTTCTGCACCGGGGTGCCGGCCTCGCCGTGGTCGGCGTAGGCCTTCATCGTCTTCTCCGGCATCGTGTTGACCGTGCCGGGGGCGATGAGCTCGCTGACGTAGAGCGTGTCGGTGTACTCGGGGTTCTTCACCCCGGTCGAGGCCCACAGCGGCCGCTGCGGGCGGGCGCCCTTCGCCTCCAGCGCCTTCCAGCGGTCGGAGGAGAAGACCTCCTCGTAGGCCTGGTAGGCCAGCTGTGCGTTGGCCAGCGCCGCCTTGCCCTTGAGGTGGTCGGCGCCGGCCTTCTCCAGGCGCTTGTCGATCTCGGTGTCGACGCGGGAGACGAAGAACGACGCCACCGAGGCGATGCCGGACAGGTCGGCGTCGGCGTCGTCGGCCAGCCGCTGCTCCAGCCCGGAGAGGTAGGCGTCCATGACGGCGCGGTACCGCTCGAGACTGAAGATGAGGGTGACGTTGACGCTGATGCCCCGGGCGATCGAGGTGGTGATCGCCGCCAGCCCCTCCTGGGTGGCCGGGATCTTGATGAACAGGTTGGGCCGGTCCACCAGCCACCACAGGTGCGCCGCCTCGGCCGCGGTGGCGTCGGTGTCGTGGGCCAGGCCGGGGGCGACCTCCAGCGACACCCGGCCGTCGCCGGGCTGCCGCTGCGCGACCGGAGCCAGCAGGTCGCAGGCGTCGCGGACGTCGGCGGCGGTGATCGTCCGCAGCGCCTCCTCGACGCTCACCTCCCGCACCGCGAGGGCGTGCAGCTGGTCGTCGTAGGACTCCGACCCGCTGATCGCCGCGGCGAAGATCGTCGGGTTGGTGGTGACGCCGACGACGGAGTACTCGTCGACCAGCGACTGCAGGTTCCCGCTGCGGATGCGGTCGCGGGAGAGGTCGTCGAGCCAGACGGCGACCCCTGCCGACGACAGCTCGGCCAGCTTCTCGTTCTGTGCCATGTCGGTTGCCCTTCTAGATGGGTGAGGATCGGCCCCGCTGCAGGGTCCCGCCGCGAGCCTGCGAGCGGTGGGGGCAGCGGGGTCCTTCATCGGTCGCCGGTCGGGTGGGGGAGCCCGCCGGTCGCTGCAACCGGTCCGGCGGGGACGGCGTTCCCGGAACGGGCCGCCTCGATGCTCTCGCGGGCCGCGGCGACGACGGCCTCGTCGGTCAGCCCGAACTCCTCGTAGAGCACCGAGTAGGCCGCGCTGGCGCCGTAGTGGGTGAGGCCCACGATCCGGCCGGCGTCGCCGACGAACTCCCGCCAGCCCATGGGGACGCCGGCCTCGACGCTCACCCGGGCGCGGACCGACGGCGGCAGCACCTCGTCCTTGTAGGCCTGGTCCTGGTCGGCGAACCACTCGACGCAGGGCACCGACACCACGCGGGTCGGGACGCCGTCGGCCTCCAGGCGCTCGCGGGCGGCGACGGCGATCTGCACCTCCGAGCCGGTGCCCAGCAGGATCACCTCCGGCTGCCCGGTGCTCGCGTCGGCCAGCACGTAGGCGCCGCGGGCGGTGCCCTCGGCCGACCCCATCTGCGAGCGGTCGAACACCGGCAGGTTCTGCCGCGACAGCAGCAGGCCGGCCGGGCGGTCGTTGTTCTCCAGGACCGTCCGCCAGGCGACGGTCACCTCGTTGGCGTCGGCCGGGCGGACGACGTCGAGGCCGGGGATGGCGCGCAGCGCGGCGAAGTGCTCGATCGGCTGGTGGGTCGGGCCGTCCTCGCCCAGGCCGATCGAGTCGTGCGTCCACACGTAGGTGACCGGCAGCTGCATGAGCGCGGCCAGCCGCACCGCGCCGCGCATGTAGTCGGAGAAGGTGAGGAAGGTGCCGCCGTAGACGCGGGTGCCGCCGTGCAGCGCGATGCCGTTCATGATCGAGCCCATGGCGTGCTCGCGGACGCCGAAGTGCAGGGTGCGCCCGTAGGGGCCGCCGCTCCACATCTTCGTCTGGCGGTCGGCCGGCAGGAACGACGGCTCGCCCTCGACGGCGGTGTTGTTGCTCTCCGCCAGGTCGGCCGACCCGCCCCACAGCTCGGGCAGCGCCGGGTAGAGCGCGGCGAGCACCTTGCCCGACGCCTTGCGGGTGGCCACGCCCTTGGGGTCGGCGTCGAAGGTGGGCAGCCCGTCCGCGAAGCCCTCCGGCAGCCGGCGCTCGCGCATGCGGTCGAGCAGGGCGGCCCGCTCGGGCTCGGACTGCGCCCACGCGTCGAAGCGCTGCTGCCACTCGGCGTGCTCCTGCTGCCCCTTCTCCACGACCGAGCGGGCGTGGGCGATGACCTCGTCGTCGACCTGGAAGGTCTGCCCGGGGTCGAAGCCGAGGATCTCCTTGGTGGCCCGCACCTCGTCCTCGCCGAGGGCGGAGCCGTGCGCGGCGCCGGTGTTCTGCTTGTTCGGCGCCGGCCAGCCGATGATCGTCCGCAGCACGATCATCGACGGGCGCCCGGTCTCGGCCTTCGCGGCGGCGAACGCGGCGTCGACCGCGGCCAGGTCCTCGCCGTCGTCGACGTGCTGGACGTGCCAGCCGTAGGCCTCGTAGCGCTTGCCGACGTCCTCGGTGAACGCGACGTTCGTGTCGTCCTCGATGGAGATCCTGTTGTCGTCGTAGACCAGCACCAGGTTGCCCAGCTGCTGGGTGCCCGCCAGCGACGACGCCTCGCCGCTGACGCCCTCCTCCAGGTCGCCGTCGGAGGCGAAGGCCCAGATCGTGTGGTCGAAGACGCTCTCGCCCTCGGGGGTGTCGGGGTCGAGCAGGCCGCGCTCGCGGCGGGCGGCCATGGCCATGCCCACGGCGTTGCCGACGCCCTGGCCGAGCGGGCCGGTCGTGGTCTCGACGCCCGGGGTGTGGTTGACCTCGGGGTGGCCCGGGGTCTTCGAGCCCCAGGTGCGCAGCGCCTGCAGGTCCTCGAGCTCGAGGCCGTAGCCGGAGAGGTAGAGCTGGACGTAGAGGGTCAGGCTCGAGTGGCCCATCGACAGGACGAACCGGTCCCGGGCGACCCAGTTCGGGTCGCTCGGGTCGTGCCGCAGCCACTTGTGGAAGAGCAGGTAGGCCGTGGGCGCCATGCTCATCGCGGTGCCGGGGTGCCCGTTGCCGACCTTCTGGACGGCGTCCATGGCCAGCACGCGCGCGGTGTCGACGGCGCGGCGGTCCAGATCGCCGAAGCCCTCGGGCAGCGTCGGGTGCGGCTGGCGCGGAGAGCCGGTGGGCGAGTCGGTGGCGGCCTCGGCCGGGGCCTCGGACTCGGTGCTCTTCGTGTCGTTGGCCTGAGTGGTCATGTCGGGCGCTGCTCCTCGAGATCGGCCGTGGACAGGGCCGCCCGGGGACCGGGGTGTCCCGTGCTCCCGGGCGGATGACGCGGTGCGGTGCCCGGCAGGGCGCCGTGCCTCCGGGCATCGGTGACCCGAGACCTCCGTCGTCGTCGCCGACGGCCCTACCCGCTGTCCCCCCGGCGTCAACGTGATCGGACCCTAGTCATCCCGGGCCGTCCCCGCCGTGGCCGCGGGCTACAGTGGGATCCGTTCCGTCGCCGGTCTGAAGGGACCTCCGTGCTGCCGTCCTGCCCGGTGGTGCCCTGCCGCCCGCGCACGGGGGAGACCGTCCGGTGACGGCCGTCTCCGAGCGACCGGTCGTCTCCGCCCGCCGCCTGTCCGAGGTGGTGGGCGCCTACGTCGCGCTCACCAAGCCCAAGCTCGTCGAACTGCTGCTGGTGACGACGCTGCCGGCGATGATGATGGCCGCCGACGGGTGGCCCTCCTGGCAGCTCGTGGCCGCCACGATGGTCGGCGGCATGTTCGCCGCGGGCGCGGCCAACACGTTCAACTGCTGGTACGACCGGGACATCGACCGGCTGATGTCGCGCACGCGCAACCGGCCGATCCCCTCCGGGGTGGTGTCCCCGCGGGCGGCCCTGGTGTTCGGGGCGGTCCTCGCCGTGGCCTCGCTGGCCCTGCTCTGGGTCGCCACCACGCCGCTGGCCACGGCGCTGGCCGCGGTCGCCATCCTGGCCTACTCCGTCGTCTACACGATGGTGCTCAAGCGCCGGACCCGGCACAACACCGTCTTCGGGGCCTTCCCCGGGGCGGCGCCGGTGCTCATCGGGTGGGCGGCGGTGACCGGGTCGCTGGACTGGCCGGCGCTCGCCTTCTTCGGTGTCGTCTTCTGCTGGCAGATGCCGCACTTCTGGGCGCTGGCCAGCCGGTACCGCGACGACTACGCCCGCGCCGGCGTCCCCATGCTGTCGGTGGTCGCCGGCCCGGCGAGCGTCGGGCGGCAGTCGGTCGCGTGGGCGTGGGCGACCCTCGGGGCCACCTTGCTCATGGGGTCGGTCACCCCGGTCCTGAACTGGGCCTTCGCCATCGGGGGAGGCCTCCTCGGCGCGTGGTACGTGGCCGAGTCCCACCAGTGGCTGAACCGGATCCGCGCCGCGGTGCCCGACCGGCCGATGAAGCTGTTCTCGGTGTCGATCACGCACATGACGCTGCTGTCCATCGCGATCGCCGTCGACGTCCTCGTCTGACCCGCCGACGGCGTCAGCGATGCTCTCCGCATGACGACGCGGGGAACGGTGCGGGTCTGGCGCGACGCCGAGGGCTGGGGCGTCGTCGACTCCCCGGAGACGCCCGGGGGCTGCTGGGTCCACTTCAGCCACGTCCTCGTCCCCGGCTACCGCACACTGAGGCCGGGCCAGGAGGTCGAGCTGGAGCACGAGACGGCGGTGCAGGACGGCTACGCACACCGCGCGGTGCGGGTCTGGCCGGCCGGGTCCGAGCCGGTGGACGCGTCGGTCGAGCCGCTCGGGGGCGCCTACACCAGCACGCTGAGCCTGACCCTCGACGACGACCCGCGTTGAGCCCCTGACCGACGGGCCCCGTGCGCCCCAGGTGCTCGGGAGTCCGGGGTCTCAGCGGGTGACGGCGGCGGGGACGGCGGGGGCGTCGAGCGGCTGCTCGCTCGCCGGGCCACGGACCGACCACACCAGCCGGGCGGTGGCCACGGTGATCAGCACCGCGCCGAGCATGTGGAGCAGGACCAGCACCACCGGCAGCCCGGTGAAGTACTGCGCGAAGCCGACCAGCCCCTGCAGCAGCTGGACGACCAGCAGGTCGCGGGCGGCACGCGTGACGCGGCCGGGGGCGTCGGTGGCGTACAGCGCCACGAGCAGCGCCACGGTCAGCCCGACGAGCAGGAACACGACGTCGGCGTGCAGCTGGCTGATCGCCCTCAGGTCGAAGCCCATGCGGTCGCCGGTCGGGACGTCGTTCACGTCGACGTCGCCGCTGTGCGGCCCGCTGCCGGTCACCAGGGTCCCCAGCACCAGCACGGCGGCGGTCACCGCGGCGATCCCGCCGGTCAGGAGGGCGAGCGGACGGCGGACGACCGGCTGGCCGACGCCGGGCTCCCGGGACCGCAGCCACAGCACGGCCGCGATCGCGATGAGCACCGTCGAGATGAGGAAGTGCGCGGCGACGGTCCAGGGGTTCAGCCCGGTGAGCACCGTGATGCCGCCCAGTCCCGCCTGGGCGGGGATGCCGAGGAAGCTGAGCAGGGCCAGCGGGCGCAGGTCGCGGCGCGCAGACCGCCAGACCGCCACGACCACGGCCAGGGCCACGGCGGCGAGCACGAAGGTCAGCGTCCGGTTGCCGAACTCGATGACGCCCCGGACGCCCATCTCGGGCGTGGTGACCAGGCTCTCCTCGGTGCAGGTGGGGAACGTCGGGCAGCCCAGCCCGGAACCGGTGAGCCGGACGGCGCCGCCGGTGACGACGATCGCGCCGTTGGCGACCAGGTTGACGAGGGCGACCCGCGAGACCAGCGAGGGGGTGACCTGCACGTCCCGATGCTAGCCGCGCCGGCGGGCACCGCCCGTTCGCCGAGGGCGGATCACAGGGCGGAAGCGCGGGCCGGCCTCCCGTGCTCTACCGGGTGCCAGCGGCGCACGCGCCGCTCCCGGTGTCGGTGCGGCCATCCGGGTACGGGCTCCCTCAGCGGGAGCCCTCCGGCAGGGCCCACCGACCGCTCCGACCCCCTTGGACGTGAGGCATGACCACCCCCTTCTACCCGGGCCCCTACGGCAGCCCCTTCGACGACTTCTTCTCCCGCTTCATCGGCGGCGGGCAGCAGCCGCAGCGGCAGCGCATCGACATCACCCAGTTCCTCAGCCAGCAGGCGCGCGAGCTGGTCAACGCCGCGGCGCACCAGGCGGTGGCCGGCGGCAGCGCCGACCTCGACACCGAGCACCTGCTGTGGGCCATGACCGGCGACGAGACGACCCGCCAGTTCCTGGCCCGCACCGGCCTGGACCCCGACCAGCTGCGGGCCCAGCTGGAGCCGCAGCTGCAGCGCGGGGAGCCCCGCGACGAGCCGCCGTCGCTCACCCCGGCCGCCAAGCGGGCCCTGCTCGACGCGCACCGCGTCTCCCGCGCGCTCGGCTCGACCTACATCGGCCCCGAGCACCTGCTGTTCGCCCTGGCCGTCAACCCCGACTCCCCGGGCGGGCGCGTGCTGCGCGAGCGGGGCGTCACCCCGGAGGCGCTGCAGCAGGCCGCGACCGGGAGTCCCCAGCCCGGCGGCGGGCGCCCCGGCGGGCCCGGCCAGCCCGGCTCGTCGAACACCCCCACGCTCGACGAGTTCGGCCGCGACCTGACCCAGATGGCCCGCGACGGCCGCATCGACCCGGTCATCGGCCGCGAGGCGGAGATCGAGCAGACCGTCGAGGTGCTGTCCCGGCGGCGGAAGAACAACCCGGTGCTCATCGGCGAGGCCGGCGTCGGCAAGACGGCGATCGTCGAGGGCATCGCCGCGCAGATCGTCGAGGGCGACGTCCCCGAGACGCTGCGCGGGCGGCGGCTGGTCGAGCTCGACCTGACCGGCCTGGTCGCCGGCACCCGCTACCGCGGTGACTTCGAGGAGCGGGTCAAGAAGATCATCGACGAGATCCGCGAGCACTCCGACGAGGTGATCGTCTTCATCGACGAGCTGCACACCGTCGTCGGCGCCGGCTCCTCCGAGGGCTCCGGCGGCGCGGGCAACATGCTCAAGCCGGCCCTGGCCCGCGGCGAGCTGCACATCATCGGTGCGACCACGCTCGACGAGTACCGCCGCAACATCGAGAAGGACGCGGCGCTGGAGCGCCGGTTCCAGCCGATCCTCGTCAGCGAGCCCGGCGTCGAGGACACCGTGTCGATCCTCTGCGGGCTGCGCGACCGGTACGAGGCGCACCACGGGGTGCGCTTCACCGACGAGGCGGTCCGCGCCGCGGTGGAGCTCTCCGACCGCTACGTGACCGACCGGCACCTGCCCGACAAGGCGATCGACCTCATCGACCAGGCCGGCGCGCGGGTCCGCCGGCGGGTGAAGACCCCGCCCACCGACCTGCGCGGCCTCGAGCAGGAGGTCGAGCGGCTGCAGCGGGAGAAGGACCAGGCGGTCGCGGCCGAGCAGTACGAGCGGGCCTCGGAGCTGCGCGACCAGCTCGCCGAGGCGCAGGCGCGCATCGAGCAGGCGCGGTCCGGCGGCGGGCAGTCCGGCGTCCCGGAGGTGGGCGTCGAGGACATCGCCGAGGTGGTCTCCCGGCAGACCGGCATCCCGGTGGCCCAGCTGACCCAGGAGGAGGTGCAGCGGCTGCTCGACCTGGAGGGGCGCCTGCACCAGCGGGTGGTCGGCCAGGACGACGCCGTCCGCGTGGTGGCCGAGGCGGTGCGCCGCTCGCGCGTCGGCCTGGGTGACCCCGACCGGCCGATCGGCAGCTTCCTGTTCCTCGGCCCGACCGGCGTCGGCAAGACCGAGCTGGCCCGCGCGCTGGCCGAGGCCCTCTTCGGCGACGAGGACCGGATGGTGCGGCTGGACATGAGCGAGTTCCAGGAGCGGCACACCGTCAGCCGCCTGGTGGGCTCCCCGCCCGGGTACGTCGGCTACGAGGACGCCGGCCAGCTCACCGAGGCCGTGCGCCGCCGTCCCTACTCGGTGGTGCTGCTCGACGAGATCGAGAAGGCGCACCCCGACGTCTTCAACACCCTCCTGCAGGTGCTCGACGACGGCCGGCTCACCGACTCCCAGGGCCGCACCGTCGACTTCACGAACACCGTGCTGATCATGACGAGCAACCTGGGCTCGGAGCTCATCCAGGGCCGCAACGCCCCGCTGGGCTTCGGCACCGGCGACGGCGCGGCGGCCGACGCCGGGCTGCGGGACCGCCTGGTGCGGCGGCTGCGCGAGTCGTTCCGGCCGGAGTTCCTCAACCGGATCGACGAGGTCGTCGTGTTCCAGCAGCTGGAGAGCGAGCAGCTGCAGCAGATCACGCGGCTGCTGCTCGACGAGACCCGCCGCCGGCTGTCGGCCCAGGGCATCGAGGTCGCCTTCACCGACGAGGCCGTCGCCTGGATCGCCGACCGCGGCTTCGAGCCGCAGTTCGGCGCCCGGCCGCTGCGCCGGGCGATCCAGCGGGAGGTCGACAACCCGCTGGCGCGGCTGCTGCTCGACGGCCGGGTGGGCGCCGGGCGCCAGGTCACCGTCGGCGTCCGCGACGGCGCGCTCGACCTCGAGGTCGCCGGCGCGGAGGTGGCCGGCCAGCGGTGACCTCCCTGTCGTGACCTGCCCCGTGCGGCCCCCGACCTGGACGGTCGGGGGCCGCACGGGTTAGGGCGACCTTGGTTGCAGGCCTCCCGAAATAGGACACAATCGTGTTGTGGAAAGCGACGCGGGGCAGGTGGGGACGGTGCGGGCCGACGACGTCCGCACCCGCGACCGCGTGACCGCGCTGCTGCTCGAGCACGGTCCGCAGAGCGCCAGCGAGCTGGCCGGCCGGCTCGGCATCAGCCCGGCCGCCGTGCGCCGGCACCTCGACGCCCTGGCCGCGCGCGGCCGGGTCGAGGAGCGCGCCGCCCCCGGCACGCGCCGGGGGAGGGGCCGGCCCGCCCGCCGCTTCCACCTCACCGACGCCGGGCGCTCCGGCTTCGGGCACGCCTACGACGACCTGGCCCTCACCGCCCTGCGCCACGTCGCCGCCTACGGCGGGCCGGACGCCGTCCGCGCCGTCGCCGAGGCGCAGCTGGCCGGGCTCGAGCAGCGTGCCTCCGACGCCGTGGCCCGCGCCTCGGGCGCCCCCGTCGACCGTGCGCAGGCCCTGGCCGAGGCGCTCACGACCGAGGGCTACGCTGCCTCGGCCTCGGCGATCTCCGGCGGCGGGCAGCTCTGCCAGCACCACTGCCCGGTGGCGCACGTCGCGGCGGAGTTCCCGCAGCTGTGCGAGGCCGAGACGGCGGTGATCGGCCGGCTGGTGGGTACGCACGTGCAGCGCCTGGCCACGATCGCCCACGGCGACGGCGTCTGCACCACGCACATCCCCGGCCCGCGGCGGCCGGGGCCGGTCCCGGCCGGCAGTGGCCAGGACCGCACCCGCGGGAGGAACAGATCCCCGCTCGCGGGCCCTGTACCAGGTGAGCGGGCAGCGCGATCGCCGCGCACCGCACCGTCCACCAGCACCACCCCCACGAACGACCGGGAGAGGACGCCCGCATGACCAGCACGCAGCAGCCGGTGGCCGGCACGCCGTTGACGCAGGACGAGCAGATCGACCAGCTCGGCCGCTACCAGTACGGCTGGGCCGACACCGACGTCGCCGGGGCCTCCGCCCGCCGCGGCCTCTCCGAGGACGTCGTCCGGGACATCTCGGCGCGCAAGAGCGAGCCCGAGTGGATGCTCGAGCGCCGCCTCAAGGCCCTCAAGCTCTTCGGCCGCAAGCCCATGCCCGACTGGGGCTCGGACCTCTCCGGCATCGACTTCGACAACATCAAGTACTTCGTGCGCTCGACCGAGGCCCAGGCCGCCTCCTGGGACGAGCTGCCCGAGGACATCAAGAACACCTACGACAAGCTGGGCATCCCCGAGGCGGAGAAGCAGCGGCTGATCGCCGGTGTCGCGGCCCAGTACGAGTCCGAGGTCGTCTACCACAAGATCCGCGAGGACCTCGAGGAGCAGGGTGTCGTCTTCCTCGACACCGACACCGCCCTCAAGGAGCACCCGGACCTGTTCCGCGAGTACTTCGGCACGGTCATCCCCTCCGGCGACAACAAGTTCGCCGCGCTGAACACCGCGGTGTGGTCGGGTGGCTCGTTCATCTACGTGCCGAAGGGCGTGCAGGTCGAGATCCCGCTGCAGGCCTACTTCCGGATCAACACCGAGAACATGGGCCAGTTCGAGCGGACGCTGATCATCGTCGACGAGGGCGCCTACGTGCACTACGTCGAGGGCTGCACCGCGCCGATCTACAAGTCGGACTCGCTGCACTCCGCGGTCGTCGAGATCATCGTCAAGAAGAACGCGCGCTGCCGGTACACGACCATCCAGAACTGGTCGAACAACGTCTACAACCTGGTCACCAAGCGGGCGATCGCCCACGAGGGCGCGACCATGGAGTGGATCGACGGCAACCTCGGCTCCAAGGTCACCATGAAGTACCCGGCCGTGTGGATGACCGGCGAGCACGCCAAGGGCGAGGTCCTGTCCATCGCCTTCGCCGGCGAGGGCCAGCACCAGGACGCCGGCGCCAAGATGGTGCACGCCGCGCCGAACACCTCCTCGACCATCGTCTCCAAGTCGGTGGCCCGCGGCGGTGGCCGCACCTCCTACCGCGGCCTCGTGCAGATCGACGAGGGCGCGCACGGCTCGAGGTCCACGGTCAAGTGCGACGCCCTGCTGGTCGACACGATCAGCCGGTCGGACACCTACCCCTACGTCGACGTCCGCGAGGACGACGTCGCGATGGGCCACGAGGCGACCGTCTCCCGGGTCAGCGAGGACCAGCTCTTCTACCTGATGAGCCGCGGCCTGTCCGAGGACGAGGCGATGGCGATGGTGGTGCGCGGGTTCGTGGAGCCGATCGCCCGCGAGCTGCCCATGGAGTACGCCCTCGAGCTCAACCGCCTGATCGAGCTGCAGATGGAAGGTGCCGTCGGCTGATGCCGGACCAGAACGCCCCCAGCACCACCGGTCTCACCACCGAGTCGGCGACCCTCGCCGGCGAGCTGTTCGGCGAGGGCGTCGGCACACAGGCCGGCCCCCCGGCGGTGCCCGCCACCGGCACCGGCACCGCCGGGCAGGCCGCCCCGGGCGCGCACTCGCACGGCGGGACGGCGCCGACCGGCTCGCCGGCCGAGCGGTTCACCTCGACCGACCCGGACGCCTTCGGCGTGCCCACCGGCCGCGAGGAGACCTGGCGCTTCACCCCGATGCGCCGGATCCGCCCGCTGCTCGACGGCGCCCCGTCCGACGCCTCCCTCGCGTGGGAGACCGACCTGCCCGAGGGCGCCGAGCTGGCCGGCGTCGACGCCGACGACCCGCTGCTCAAGGGCCTGCCCGAGCCGGCCGACCGGCTGGCTGCGCTGGCCCGCCAGCGCAGCGGCGGCGCCGTCGTCGTCCGCATCGCGCGGGAGGCGCAGCTCGACCGCCCGGTCACCCTCGGCCTGACCGGCACCGGGTCCGACGAGGTGGTCTGGGGCCAGCTCGTGATCGAGGTCGGCGCGTTCGCGCGGGCCACCGTCGTCCTCGACCACAGCGGCCTGGCGCGCTACGCCGGTGGCGTCGCCGTCCTCGTGGGCGACGGCGCGCAGGTGACGGTCGTGTCGGTGCAGGACTGGGCCCCCGGCGCGGTGCACGCCGGGCAGTTCGACGCCGTCGTCGGCCGGGACGCCTCCGTCAAGCAGGTCGTGGTCACCCTGGGCGGCGACCTGGTCCGGCTGGTGAGCAACGTGCAGTACGCCGGCCCCGGCGGGGCCGCGGAGCTGCTCGGCGTCTACTTCTCCGACGAGACGCAGCACCAGGAGCACCGGCTCTGGGTCGACCACGCGGTGCCCAACTGCACCAGCAACGTGCTCTACAAGGGCGCGCTGCAGGGCGAGGGCGCGCGGACGGTGTGGATCGGCGACGTGCGGATCCGCCCGTCGGCCACCGGCACCAACACCTACGAGCTCAACCGCAACCTGGTGCTCACCGACGGCGCCCGCGCCGACTCGGTGCCCAACCTGGAGATCGAGACCGGCGAGATCGTCGGCGCCGGCCACGCCAGCGCCACCGGCCGCTTCGACGACGAGCAGCTGTTCTACCTGTGCTCGCGCGGCATCGACGCCGAGACCGCCCGCCGCCTGGTGGTGCGCGGCTTCTTCGCCGACGTCGTCTCCCAGATCGGGGTCGACGCGCTGCAGGACCGGCTGATGCGCTCGATCGAGACCCGCCTGGGCGCCCTGCCCGGCCTCGACGAGCAGCCGGTCGAGGTGGCCTGAGCCATGGCCTTCGAGCGGGTCTGCGGACTGTCCGAGGTGCCCGAGGACGGTGCGCTGCGGATCGAGCTGGCCGACGTCGACGTGGCCGTCGTCCGGTACGAGGGCGAGGTCTACGCACTGCAGGACGTCTGCTCGCACGCCGAGGTCCCGCTGTCCGAGGGCGACGTCGAGACCGTCGACGGCGCCCCCACCATCGAGTGCTGGCTGCACGGGTCGTGCTTCGACCTGCGCACCGGCGAGCCCACCAACCTGCCGGCCACCGAGCCGGTCGATGTCTACCCCGTGCGCCTGGAAGGGGAGGACGTGCTGGTCGACACCAAGAGCACCGGCCGCCTCCCGCTGGCGTCAGGCAGCTGAGGAGCGAGAAGAGAAGTGTCGGTTCTGGAGATCCGCGACCTGCACGTCAGCGTGGGCGAGGGGGACGACGCCAAGGAGATCCTCCGCGGCGTCGACCTGACCGTCCGGTCGGGTGAGACGCACGCCATCATGGGGCCGAACGGCTCGGGCAAGTCGACCCTGGCCTACTCGATCGCCGGCCACCCCAAGTACACGATCACCGGCGGCACGGTGACCCTCGACGGCGAGGACGTCCTCGCGATGACCGTCGACGAGCGCGCCCGCGCCGGCCTGTTCCTGGCCATGCAGTACCCGGTCGAGGTGCCCGGCGTCTCGGTGTCGAACTTCCTGCGCACCGCGGCCACCGCGGTCAAGGGCGAGGCCCCGAAGCTGCGCACCTGGGTCAAGGACGTCAAGACCGAGATGGCCGGCCTGGAGATGGACCCGGCGTTCGCCGAGCGCAACGTCAACGAGGGCTTCTCCGGTGGTGAGAAGAAGCGCCACGAGATCCTGCAGATGCGGCTGCTCAAGCCGCGCATCGCGATCCTCGACGAGACCGACTCCGGCCTCGACGTCGACGCGCTGCGGGTCGTCTCCGAGGGCGTCAACCGCACGCGCGCGGAGGGTGACGTCGGCGTCCTGCTGATCACCCACTACACGCGGATCCTGCGCTACATCCAGCCCGACTTCGTGCACGTGTTCGTCGCGGGCCGGGTCGTCGACGAGGGCGGCCCCGAGCTGGCGGCCAAGCTCGAGGACGAGGGCTACGCCGCCTATGTCAAGGACTCCAACGAACAGGCGAGCGCCGAGAAGGCCGCCTCGGAGGTGGCATCCGCATGACCCAGACCGTCTCGCGTCCCGCTGGTGGGGCGCAGAAGCAGCCCCTCCCGCTGGACGTCGAGGCGATCCGGGCGGACTTCCCGATCCTGTCGCGCACCGTCCGCGACGGGAAGCGGCTGGTCTACCTCGACTCCGGCGCCACCTCGCAGAAGCCCCGCAGCGTCCTGGACGCCGAGCGCGACTTCTACGAGAACCACAACGCCGCTCCGCACCGCGGCGCCCACCAGCTCGCCGAGGAGGCCACCGGCCTCTACGAGGCGGCCCGGGCGAAGATCGCGGAGTTCATCGGCGCCGCCGTCGAGGAGGTCGTGTTCACCCGCAACACGACCGACGCGGTCAACACCGTCGCCTACGCGCTGTCCAACGCCGCCACGGCGAAGGAGCCGTCGTTCCGCCGGTACGCCGTCGGGCAGGGCGACGAGATCGTCGTGACCGAGATGGAGCACCACGCCAACCTGGTGCCCTGGCAGCAGCTGTGCGAGCGCACCGGCGCCACGCTGCGCTGGCTGGGCCTGACCGACGACGGCCGCCTCGACCTCTCCGACCTCGCCACCGTGGTCAACGAGCGCACGAAGCTGGTCGCGGTCACCCAGCAGTCGAACATCCTGGGCACCATCAACCCGCTGGAGCCGATCGTGGCCCGGGCGCGGGAGGTCGGCGCGCTGGTGCTCGTCGACGGCGCGCAGTCGGTGCCGCACCAGCCGGTCGACGTGACCACCCTCGGCGCGGACTTCCTCGTGTTCTCCGGCCACAAGATGCTCGGACCCACCGGCGTCGGCGTGCTGTGGGGCCGCTACGACGTCCTCGACGCGCTGCCGCCGTTCCTCACCGGCGGGTCGATGATCGAGGTCGTGCGCATGGAGGGCAGCACCTTCATGCCGCCGCCGCAGCGCTTCGAGGCCGGCGTCCCCATGACCGCGCAGGTGATCGGGCTCGGCGCCGCGGTGGAGTACCTGCAGGGCCTCGGCATGGACCGGGTCCAGGCGCACGAGGAGGCACTGACCGAGTACGCCCTCCAGCAGCTGCAGGCGATCCCCGGCGTCACCGTGATCGGCCCGCCCGACACCGTCGCCCGCGGAGGGGCGATCTCGTTCACCGTCGAGGGAATCCACCCGCACGACGTCGGCCAGGTGCTCGACGACCTCGGCATCGCCGTCCGCGTCGGGCACCACTGCGCCTGGCCGGTGGTCCGCCGCTACGGCGTCCCGGCCACCACGCGGGCCACGTTCTACGTGCACACCGGCTACGACGACGTCGACGCGCTCGTGGAAGGTGTGCGGGCCGCGCAGCGTTTCTTCGGAGTGACGCCGGAGGAGGCAACCGCCTGATGCAGCTGCAGTCGATGTACCAGGACATCATCCTGGACCACTACCGCAACCCCCACGGCCGCGGACTGCGCGACCCGTTCGAGGCCGAGGTGCACCACGTCAACCCGACCTGCGGGGACGAGGTGACGCTGCGGGTGCACCTCGACGGCGAGACGATCGCCGACGTGTCCTACGAGGGCATGGGCTGCTCGATCAGCCAGGCCTCGGTCTCGGCCATGTACGACCTGGTGGTCGGCCGCTCCGTCACCGACGCGCTGGCCACCGGCGACTCGTTCATGACGCTCATGCAGTCCAAGGGCGACACGGTCGTGGCCGAGCAGCTCGAGGACGAGCTCGAGGACGCCGTCGCCTTCGCCGGGGTGTCGAAGTACCCGGCGCGGATCAAGTGCGCGCTGATGAGCTGGATGGCCCTCAAGGACGCCTCCGCCCGCGCACTGGCGGCCACCCCCGTGTCCGCCGCCCCCACCGCCGCCCCGACTGGAGGACAGGCATGAGCGAGACCACCGAGAACGCGGCGACGCCGGAGCTGCCGGCCTACAAGTCGGCGCTGCTGGAGGACGTCGAGGAGGCCATGCGCGACGTCGTCGACCCCGAGCTGGGCGTCAACGTCGTCGACCTGGGCCTCGTCTACGGCATCGACGTCGACGACGACAACGTCGCGATCCTAGACATGACGCTCACCTCGGCGGCCTGCCCGCTGACCGACGTCATCGAGGACCAGGCGCGCACCGCGCTGACCGGCGGCCCCGGCCCCGGTCTGGTCGACGACATCCGGATCAACTGGGTCTGGATGCCGCCGTGGGGCCCCGACAAGATCACCGACGACGGCCGCGAGCAGCTGCGCGCCCTCGGCTTCCGCGTCTGAGCGAGGACCGCTCCGCAGGGGCGGCCTGAGCACCACGACACTGCCCGCACCCCTCGGGGTGCGGGCAGTCGTCGTCCGGGGACCGCCCGGCCGGGACGCCACCGGCCGCAGCTCAGCGCAGCCTCAGCGCAGCTCCGGCAGCCGGGCGCCGAAGCCGGCGACCGGCCGGGACTCGCGGCGGGCACCGAGGGCGAGCAGCGCCGTGCCGACGACGAGCACGCCGGCCAGCGGCAGCGGCAGCTCGACCAGCACCAGCCCCAGGGCCAGGGCCACCGCGGTGGTGGCCCCGACGACCAGCGGCGCCCGCACCGCCGCGCGCGCCGCCACCGCCATCCCCGCCGCGGCCAGCACCAGCACCAGCACCGGCCGCAGCGCGCCCGGCTGCACGACCGCGGCGACCGTCGAGGGCACCGCCGCGACGACGAGGCCCGGTCCCCACGTGGCCAGGACGGGCCGCGGGACAGCCGTGGGCCGGCGCCCAGCAGCAGACCGGCAGCGGCCGGCAGGCTCCAGGCCTCCACCGTCGTCGCGCCGGCCAGCGCCGCGCAGGTCCAGGCGGCGGCCACCAGCTCGGCCGAGCCGACCCGGCGGGTCGCGGCGGCCTCCTCCTGCGCTCCCGGGTCCGGCTGCCGGGCCACCGGCACCGCCCACCCGTGGCCGAGCAGCCCCTGCACCGCCAGGTGCAGGGCGAGCTGCCCCCACGCGTGGTCGACGGCGAGCACGACCAGCGCCGCGGCGGCACAGCCGGCACCCACCGCGCCCGTCGGACCGCGGACGTCGGCGGCCATCCCCGGGCGGGCGGCCAGCGTGGCGGCGAACAACGCGGTCAGGGCGGCCGCGGACGCGGCCGGCCCCAGGAGCCCCGCCGGCACCGCCAGCAGCGCCGCCGCGGCCAGGCAGCCGACCGCGGTGGGCGCCGCGGTCGGGCGCTCGTCGCGACGCAGGAGGGCCACACCGGCCACGGGCAGCGCGGTGAGCACCAGCAGCAGGACCAGCGCCGGCCAGCGTGCGGCCGCGACCAGCTGCCCGACCGAGAGCGCGACCAGCACGCCCCCGGCCGCCCCGGCCGCGGGCAGCAGCAGGCCGCGCCGCCAGCCGGTCAGCGTGGCCGCGGCGACCGCGACCAGGTACACCCCGAACAGGCCTGCCAGGGGGAGCCCGACCGGCCCGCCGGTGGACAGCGCGGCGGCCACGGCGCCACCGGCGACCAGACCGGCGAGCACCGGCACCGCCCGCGGCGGGCCGAGCAGCGGCTCCACCGCACGATCGAGCCGGACCAGCAGCAGGACGGCCGCGGCGGCGACGGTCAGGACCGCCGGCACCCAGCGGACGGGGCCGTCGGGGGTCGCCGCGGCGCTCAGGCCGCCTGCCACCCCGGCGACCCACCATGGCGCGGTGGTGGCCAGCGCGATCCGGGCCAGCGTCTCCCGTGCGGCGAGGGCGAGGCCCAGACCCGCGATCGCGGCGGCGAGCAGCAGGCCGGCGCGGGGGACGCCGGAGGCGAGGAGGTCCAGCGAGCGCAGCGCCGCCACCTGGACGGCCACCCACGCGGCCAGCGGCCAGCCCAGCGGGCGCGGCAGCAGCACGCGCAGGCCGACCAGGACGGCCGCGAGCAGGAGCGGCGGCACCGGCCCGCCGCCCAGGAGCTGGTCACCGGCGGCGGCGCCGGTGAGCGCCAGCGCCGCCGCGGCGGCGGCGCAGGCCTCCTCGGTGCTGCGCAGCCCGGCCCGCCCGGCCCACGCGGAGGCCGCTGCCACCGGCGCCGCGAGGAGGAGGACGCCGGTCCGCGCGGTGCCGCCGACGAGCACGGGCCCGGCCACGCCGGCCGCCACCAGCAGCACCACGCCGACGGCCAGCAGCACCTGCGGTGGCCGCAGCCGCGTGACCGGGTCGGGTGGCCCCGACGGACCGGGGTAGGGCAGCGGTGGCACCGGCGCAGCAGCCATCGCGCCCCCTCCCGTCGGCCCTCCGGCTCCCACGCTAGGGGCACCCGACGCCGCGGGCAGGGCGGGTGGCTCAGCGCATCTGCGCGACCCAGGCGACGGCCTCGCGCGCCTGCTGCCGCCGCCGCTCGTAGGTGGCGCCGACGACCAGCAGCAGCAGGCCGGCGGTGGCCAGGGCGACCCAGCGCGGCACCAGGGGCGCGTAGACGGACAGCCGGCCGAGGGCCACGAACGCCAGCGCTCCGGCGCCGACGACGAAGGGCGCCTGCCGGTGGGCGAGCGTCCCGGCGACCGTCAGGAGGGCCGACGCGGCGACGACGAGGACCAGGCGCAGCGCCGTCGGGTCGGTGACGACCACCATCGCCGACGGCACCAGCGCGACCGCCACCGCCCCGCCCTCCGCCGACCACGACCACGCCCGGGCGCGCAGGGCCGGCAGCGCGAGCAGCAGCAGCCCGGCCGCGGCGGGCAACGAGTAGACCTCCGGCGTCCGGACGTCGGCGCCGGCCGCCGCGATCCAGCCGGCCACCACCAGGTCCGCGACGGCGAGCACCGCCACCGGCCGCCGCCGCATGACGACGGCGTACACGCCGGCGGCCGTCCCGGTGACGGCCAGGTCGATCCCCACCTGGCCCCAGGCGCCGGCGGTCCCCGCGACCAGGCCGGCGAGCAGGCCGGTGCCGGCGCCCGCCGCCGCCGCGGTGACCTCCTCGGGCCACCGGGCCCGCAGCGTGGCCACCCCGAGGGCGATCGCGGCGGTCAGCGCGAGGAGCAGCCCCGCGACCTCCGGTGCCAGCAGACGGGCGTCGGAGGCGAGCAGCACCGCGAGGGCCGGCACGGCCAGGGCGACGCCGGTGGCCGGCGCCCGCACCTCCGGGCGCAGCACCGCGGCCAGCGTCGCGGGGACGGCGGCGGCGAGGACCAGCAGCGCCAGCAGGTCGGTGCGCCCGGCGTCGGCGAGCACCACGGCGCCGGCCCCGGCCAGCGTCGCCCCACCGGTCAGCAGGCCGGCCAGCACGGCGGGGGCCGAGCGCACGGGCACCGCGGCGGTGAGCAGCACCAGTCCGAGGCCCACCCCGGCCACGGAGCCGGCCAGCTCTCCGCCCGCGACCTGCACCCCCGCCAGCGACCCGCCCAGGGCCAGTGCCGGGACGCCGGCGGCGCCGACGGCGACCCGGCGCAGGTCGACGAGCCGGAGCTCGCGCAGCAGCAGCACCGCCACGGCGCCGGCGACGACGAGGACCGCCGTGGCCGTCCACGACTGCGCCGGCCCCTGCTCCCAGGCCACCCCGACGCCGCGCAGGGCGCCGAGCGCGGCCCACAGGCCGGCGAGCGCCAGGGCGAGCCGGTGCAGCGCCGGGCGCAGGACGAGGACGGCGAGGACGTCGGCCAGCGCCGTCCCCAGGAGGACCGCGACCCCGGCGGCCTGCGCGGCGGGCCGGTCGGGGAGCAGGAGCAGTCCCACCGGCTGGGCGGCCAGCAGGGCGACCACGGGCCAGGTCACGGTGCTGCGGGTCAGCCGACCGAGCCCGAGGGCCACGAGGGCGACCGCGGCGCAGGACAGCCCGGCCCACAGCCGATCCGGCACCGCGTCGAGGCCCCACAGCCCCAGCGCGTGCGCCGCGCCGAGGTCGACGGCCAGCAGGGCCGCGCCGGTGGCCGCCAGCGCCTCCTCGGTGGCGCGCAGCCCGCGGCGGGCGGTCCAGGCCGACGTCGCCACGGCGGCGGCGGTGACGGTGGCCATGACCGCGGCCTGGAAGGTCACGCCCAGACGGGTCCAGGCGACCGCCACGAAGGCGAGGGCCGCGGCCACCACCAGCAGCGCGCCGAGGCCCACCAGCACCTGCTGCGGGCTGATCCGCCGGCGCGGCGCCGGGGTCGCCGCCACCGGGGTCGCCGCCACCGGGGTCGCCGCCACCGGGTGAGGGACGGACACCGGCGGGGCGGGCGGCGGTGGGGCCGGCGCCCAGGCGGCGGGGCGCGGCCCGGCGACCGGGCCGGCGGCCGCCGCGCGGAGCGTCGCGAGCAGCGCGTCCCGCTCCCGGGCGAACTCCTCGATGGTCGCCCCGAGGCGGGCCACGACCGTCGCCGCCTGGCCGACGGCGGGCAGCCCGCAGGTCGGGCAGGCCGCGGGCGGCCGCGCGGCAGGGGTGCCGCAGACGGGGCAGGGCAGGCCCGGGGGTCCGTCCGTCGAGGTCATGCCGGCATGGTGACCGCGCGCACGGCGGAGCGGAACCGCTCTCACCCCACCTGTGGACGGCCGGTGCCGCCGAGGTCACCGGCAATCGACTCGGGATCCGGCGCGGGAGCGCCTACCCTGGGATCAGTGATCACGACGACCGGCCTGGAGCTGCGCGCCGGCGCCCGCGTCCTCCTCAGCGACATCGGCCTGCGCGTGCAGGCCGGTGACCGCATCGGCCTGGTCGGGCGCAACGGCGCCGGCAAGACGACCCTGCTCACCACGCTGGCCGGTGAGCGCCTGCCGCACGCGGGCAAGGTCGAGGTGACCGGCGAGCTCGGCTACCTGCCGCAGGACCCGCGCAGCGGCGACCTCGACACCACCGCCACCGACCGCGTGCTGTCCGGCCGCGGCCTCGACGTCCTCAAGGCCCGGCTGGTCAAGGCCCAGGTGGCCATGGCCGAGCCGGCCGACGACGCCGAGCGCGACCGCGCCGTCCGCCGGTACGGGCAACTGGAGGACCAGTTCGCCGCCCTGGGCGGCTACGCCGCGGAGAGCGACGCGGCCCGCATCTGCACCGCGCTCGGCCTGCCCGACCGGGTCATGGGCCAGCCGCTGCGGACCCTCTCGGGCGGCCAGCGGCGCCGAGTCGAGCTGGCCCGCATCCTCTTCTCCGACGCCGAGACGCTGCTGCTCGACGAGCCGACCAACCACCTCGACGCCGACTCGATCACCTGGCTGAAGGGCTTCCTCGCCGCGCACAAGGGCGGCCTGGTCGTCATCAGCCACGACGTCGAGCTGCTCGACGCCGTGGTCAACAAGGTGTGGCACCTCGACGCCAACCGGGCCACCATCGACGCCTACAACCTCGGCTGGAAGGCCTACCTGGCCCAGCGCGAGACCGACGAGCGCCGCCGGCGGCAGGAGCGCGCCAACACCGAGCGCAAGATCGACGCGCTGTCCGCGCAGGCCGACAAGATGCGCGCCAAGGCCACCAAGGCCAAGGCCGCGCAGAGCATGGACAAGCGCGCCCAGCGGCTGGCCGCGGGCCTGGAGGCCGTGCGGGTGCAGGACCGGGTGGCCAAGCTGCGGTTCCCGACGCCGGCACCGTGCGGCAGGACGCCGCTCACCGCCGAGGGGCTGTCGAAGAGCTACGGCTCGCTCGAGGTCTTCACCGACGTCGACCTCGCCGTCGACAAGGGCGCGCGGGTCGTCGTCCTCGGGCTCAACGGCGCGGGGAAGACGACGCTGCTGCGCATGCTGGCCGGCACCGAGGTGCCCGACACCGGCGAGGTACAGCCGGGGCACGGCCTGCGGATCGGCTACTACGCGCAGGAGCACGAGACGCTCGACCACGACCGCTCGCTGCTGGAGAACATGCGGGCGGCCGCGCCGCAGAGCACCGACACCGAGCTGCGGCGGATCCTCGGCGCCTTCCTCTTCTCCGGTGACGCCGCCGACCAGCGGGCGGGCACACTCTCCGGCGGTGAGAAGACCCGGCTGGCGATGGCCACCCTCGTCGTCTCCGGCGCCAACGTGCTGCTGCTCGACGAGCCGACCAACAACCTCGACCCGGCCAGCCGCGAGCAGGTCCTCGACGCGCTGCGCACCTACGCCGGCGCCATCGTGCTCGTCACGCACGACGAGGGCGCGGTGCGCGCCCTCGACCCCGACAAGGTCATCCTGCTGCCCGACGGCACCGAGGACGCCTGGAGCGAGGACCTCGCCGACCTCGTCGAGCTCGCCTAGCACCTCACCACCCGGCGTGATCACCGGCGTCCGGCCGTCTCTCGCGGCGTGTCGGTCCGCCACGTGCCGATGACCACGGCGGAGGGAGGACGGCCGGCCGCCGTGGGGCCCACCCGGGATTCCTCCGTTCGCGTGGCCGAGGTCGGCGGGCTGGGTGATCATCGACGCGGGAGGCGGCCGTCACGGGGACGGCGGCACCACGCGGACGAGCACCCGACGGGCCGGTGTCGACCGGCGCCGACGGCGGCGACGGAGGGGAGTCATGGCCGACTCGAGCACGGCGGACCTCGGCAAGGGCAAGCGCATCACGGGCGGGGACCGCACGTCCCTGGCCGACGAGCTCAAGAAGCGGTACGACGGCGGGGAGAGCATCCGGTCCCTGGCCACCTCGACCAACCGGTCCTACGGCTTCGTGCACCGGCTCCTGTCGGAGTCCGGTGCCACCCTGCGCAGCCGTGGCGGGGCGAACCGGAACACCAAGAAGAGCGCGTGACGGCGGCCGACGCCGACGGCCGGGTCCGCACCGGCCGCGACGGCGCCGTCCTCACCGTCACGCTCGACCGTCCCGACCAGCTCAACGCGCAGACGCCGGCCACCTGGACGGCGCTCGCGGCGGTCGGCGCCTCCCTCGACGACGACGTCCGCGTGGTCGTCGTGCGGGGCGCCGGCCGCTCGTTCTCCGCGGGGCTGGACCGCAGCCTGTTCAGCACCGACCCGTCGACCCCCGGCGGGCTCGGCGAGCTGGGCTCGATGCCGGCGGAACTGGCCCAGGAGCGCATCCGCTCCTACCAGGCCGCGTTCCGGTGGCTGCGGTCGCCGGGGATCGTGTCGGTGGCGGGGGTGCAGGGCCACGCCATCGGGGCCGGCGCGCAGCTGGCGCTGGCCTGCGACCTGCGGGTGCTCACCGAGGACGCCTCCCTGCGGCTGCCGGAGACCACCTTCGGCCTGGTCCCCGACCTCACCGGCACGAGCACCCTCACCGAGCTGGTGGGCTACTCGCGGGCGATGGAGATCTGCCTGACCGGCCGGGCGGTCGGTGCGGCCGAGGCGCTGACGACGGGCCTGGCCAACGCCGTCGTCCCGGCAGCGGGCCTCGACGAGGCGGTGGCCGGGCTGGTGGCCGCGCTCACCGCCCCGCCGCCGGGCGCCAGCCGGGAGACCGCGGCGCTGGTGCGCTCCGCCGTCCGCAACCCCCCCGACGTGCAGGACGCCGCCGAGCGGGCGGCACAGGCACGGCGGCTGGCCGAGCTGGCCGGCACCTGAGCAGCGCACCGGAACAGGGGACGGCCGGCGGCTGTTGTGCGTGCCGCCGGCCGTCCCTGCTGCTGCCGGGGGAGGAGGTCGTGCCATGAGCGGTCCCATGGGTCCGATGACCTCCATGGCGGCCATGCGGTCGTTCCGCCGCGACCCGTCGGTCACCTCGCGCGAGCTGCCGAAGGGGACGGTGCGCCGCATCCTCGGCATCGCGCGGCCCTACCGCCGCGAGCTGACGTTCTTCCTGCTGCTGGTGGTCGGCTCCTCGGTCATCGGTGTGATCACGCCGCTGCTGGCCGGGGACATCGTCAACCGCATCGCCCGGCTGGACGGGACCGCCGGCGGCGTCATCCGCATCGCGCTGTTCATCGCCGGCCTGGCGGTGGTCGACGCGGCCATCTCGCTGGCGACCCGCTGGTACTCCTCGCGCATCGGCGAGGGCGTCATCTACGACCTGCGTGCCCGGGTGTTCGAGCACGTGCAGCGGATGCCGGTCGCCTTCTTCACCCGCACGCAGACCGGCGCGCTGGTCAGCCGGCTCAACAACGACGTCGTCGGCGCGCAGCAGGCGTTCACCTCGACGCTGTCCGGCGTCGTCTCCAACGTGATCGGCCTGGTGCTCACCGCCGGCGTCATGTTCACGCTGTCCTGGCAGATCACCCTGCTCTCGATCGTGCTGGTGCCGCTGTTCGTGCTGCCGGCCCGCCGCATCGGCAAGCGGCTGCAGGAGATCACCCGGGAGTCCTACGGCCTCAACGCGTCGATGAACGCGACGATGACCGAGCGGTTCAACGTGGCCGGCGCCCTGCTGGTCAAGCTGTTCGGCCGCCCGCAGGCCGAGGCGGAGTCCTTCCGCGGCCGCGCCGCCCGGGTGCGCGACATCGGCGTCCTGTCGGCCATGTACGGCCGCACGTTCTTCACCGCGCTCACGCTGGTCGCCGCACTCGCCACCGCCCTGGTGTACGGGCTGGGCGGGTGGCTGGCGTTCACCGGGTCGCTCTCGCCGGGCGACGTCGTCGCGCTGGCCCTGCTGCTGTCGCGGCTGTACGGCCCGCTGACGGCGCTGTCCAACGTCCGGGTCGACGTGATGAGCGCGATGGTCAGCTTCGACCGGGTCTTCGAGGTGCTCGACCTGCCGCCGATGATCGCCGAGGCGCCCGACGCGGTGCCGGTGCCGGCCGACGACCGCTCGATCGAGTTCGACGGCGTCTCGTTCAGCTACCCCGCGGCCGCCGACGTCTCGCTGGCCTCGCTGGAGGACGTGTCGCTGCCCGAGCACGGCGGCCCGACCGCGGTGCTGCACGACGTCAGCTTCCGGGTGGAGCCCGGCGAGATGGTCGCGCTGGTGGGGCACTCCGGGGCGGGCAAGTCCACGATCGTCAACCTGGTGCCGCGGCTCTACGACGTCACGGCCGGTGCGGTGCGGGTCGGCGGGGTCGACGTCCGGCAGGCCACGCTGGCCTCGCTGCGCGACGCGATCGGCGTCGTCAGCCAGGACGCGCACCTCTTCCACGACACCATCCGCGCCAACCTCCTCTACGCCCGTCCCGAGGCGACCGAGGAGGAGCTGTGGTCGGCGCTGACCGGCGCCCGGATCGCCGCGCTCATCGCCTCCCTGCCCGACGGGCTCGACACCGTGGTCGGCGACCGCGGCTACCGGCTCTCCGGTGGGGAGAAGCAGCGGCTGGCGATCGCGCGGGTGCTGCTCAAGGCGCCCGGCATCGTCATCCTCGACGAGGCCACCGCGCACCTCGACAGCGAGTCGGAGGTGGCGGTGCAGCACGCGCTGGACACCGCGCTGGCCGGCCGGACGTCGCTGGTGATCGCCCACCGGCTGTCGACGATCCGCAGCGCCGACCAGATCCTCGTCATCGACGGCGGTCGCATCGTGGAGTCGGGCACTCACGCCGAGTTGCTGGCGCTCGGGCGGCGCTACGCCGACCTCTACCGCACCCAGTTCGCCGACGGCGAGCGTCGGACGGTCGGCGCGGCGTAGCAACTAGCGTTCCTCTGGCCCCAGCAGCACCAGGAGGAGTTCCGTGACGTCCGCCCACCCGCACGACGCCCAGATCCGCGCGCTCTACGCCGCCTTCCTCGACGGCTGGAACCGGCGCAGCGGCGCGGCCGTGGCGTCCGGGTTCGCCGACGACGGGGACATGGTCGGCTACGACGGCACCACGGTGAGCGGGCGGCTGTCGATCGCCTCGGACCTGCGGCGGGTCTTCGGCAGCCACCCGACGGCCACCTACGTCGGGCTGGTCCGCTCGGTGCGCACGATCGGCGAGGGCGTGGCCCTGCTGCACGCCCACTCCGGGATGATCCCGCCGGGCGAGGACGACATCGACCCGGGCCTGCACGCCATCCACACCGTCGTCGCGGTGCTCGAGGACGGGCGCTGGAAGATCTCGCTGTTCCAGGCGACGCCGGCCGCGTGGCTGGGCCGCCGCGACGCCCGCGACGCCCTGACCGCGGAGCTGCGCGGCCTGCTCGCCGTCCGGCAGTAGACCGGCCGGGGACGCGACGGGGGATCAGCCGAGGGCGGCGTCGTAGCGGTCGAGCAGGACGGCGGCGATGCGCTCGTCGGGCAGCAGGGGCGCGGTGACGACGTCGGCGCCGGCCTCGGCGAGCCTGCCGTGGAAGTGCCCGGGCGCGAGCAGGTAGGAGGCGACCACCACCCGCTCGGCGCCACCCCGGCGCGCCGCGGCGACGGCGTCGGCGACCGGCGGCTGCGCGGCCGAGCCGTAGCCGGTGGTCACCGGGCCGGCCCAGGAGCGCTGCAGCAGGTCGGCGGTGTCCTCGACGTCGGCCACCGAGCGCGGGTCGCTGGACCCGGCCGCGGCGAGCACGACGGCGGTGAGCGGGTCGCCGGGGTCGGCGCCGGCCTCGACCAGCCGGTCGGACAGGACCTCGGCCAGCCGCGGGTCGGGCCCCAGTGGACGGGCGGCGACGGCGGACTCGTGCGCCGCCACGGCCCCGGCGATGTCGACGTGCACGTGGTAGCCGCCCGAGAGCAGCAGCGGCACCACGACGGCCGGCGCCCCGGTGGCGGCCAGCCCGGCGACGACGTCGACCACGGTGGGCGGCTGCACGTCGACGAACGCCGCGGTGGTGGTCAGTCCGGGACGCAGCCGGCGTGCGGCCAGCGCGAGCTCGGCGACCAGCCGCCGCCCGGTGGGGTTGCGGGTGCCGTGCGCGCACGCCACGAGCACGTGGCCCCCTCGCAGGGGCCCGCCGCGAGCGTCGATCGGCCCCCTCGCCGGGTCCCGTCGCGAGCCTGCGAGTGACGGGGGGCGAGGAGGTCCTTCTCGAGGGGCGAGGGGGTCCTTCATCATGGGGTGCGCAGGAGGCCGCCGTCGACGGCGACCATCGTGCCGGTGACGTAGGAGGCGGCCGGCGAGAGCAGGAAGGCGGCCACCCGGCCGAACTCGTCGGGCTGCCCGACCCGGCACAGCGGGATGCCGGCCTCGGTGCGGGCACGGGCGGCGGCGGGGTCGCCGGAGGCGGCCTCGACCTCGGTGATCCGGTCGGTGGCGATGGTGCCGGGCATCAGCCCGACCACCCGGATCCCGCGCGGGCCGAGCTCGTCGGAGAGGCCCTTGGCGGTCATCGCCAGGCCCGGGCGCAGGCCGTTGCTCACCGCCAGGCCCTCCAGCGGGGAGCGCACCGAGGTGGAGAGCACGAAGGCGATCGCCGCACCCTCGCCCAGGTGCGGCACCAGCGCCCGGACCAGCCGCAGCGGGCCGAGCAGCACGCTCTCCACGCCGGCCCGCCAGTGCTCCTCCGGCGTCCCGAGCACCGTGCCCGGTGCCGGGCCGCCGACGGAGACCAGGACGCCGTCGACCCGGCCGAGCCGCTCGAGCGCCGTCGTCACCAGTGCCTCGACGGTGCCGGGGTCGGCGAGGTCGGCCGTCACCCCGGACGCGCCCTCGCCCAGCGACGCCACGGCCGCGTCGACCGACGGGGCCGAGCGGGAGCTGACGAGGACGCGGGCCCCGTCGGCGAGGAGGGCCCGGGCGGTCGCCAGGCCCAGCCCACGGCTCGCGCCGGTGAGCAGGTACCCGCGACCGCCCAGGCCCAGGTCCACCGGTGTCAGCCCCGCCGCAGCGAGCGCAGGACGTACTGCATGATCCCGCCGTTGCGGTAGTAGTTCGCCTCACCGGGGGTGTCGATCCGGACGCGGGCGTCGAACTCGACGTCGCCCGCCTTCACCTTCACCGTGCGCGGGGTCTCGCCGTCGTTCAGGGCGGTGATCCCGGTGATGGTGAACTCCTCGTCGCCGGTCAGGCCGAGCGACTCCCGGTTCTGGCCCTCGGGGAACTGCAGCGGCAGCACGCCCATGCCGATGAGGTTGGAGCGGTGGATCCGCTCGTAGCTCTCGGCGATGACCGCCTTGACGCCCAGCAGCGCCGTCCCCTTGGCCGCCCAGTCGCGCGAGGAGCCCGAGCCGTACTCCTTGCCGGCCAGCACGACCAGCGGGATGCCCTGCTCCTGGTAGGCGACCGACGCGTCGTAGATCGTCGTCGTCTCGCCGGTGAGGTGGTTCTTGGTGACGCCGCCCTCGGTGCCGGGCACCAGCTGGTTGCGCAGCCGGATGTTGGCGAACGTGCCGCGGATCATCACCTCGTGGTTCCCGCGCCGGGAGCCGTAGGAGTTGAAGTCGCGGCGCTGCACGCCGTGCTCGGACAGGTACTTCCCGGCCGGGCTGTCGGCCTTGATCGACCCGGCGGGGGAGATGTGGTCGGTGGTCACCGAGTCGCCGAGCACCGCCAGCGTGCGGGCGCCGGTGATGTCCTGCACCGGGGCCGGCTGGTCCTGCATGCCCTCGAAGTACGGGGGCTTGCGGACGTAGGTGCTCTGCGGGTCCCACTCGAACGTGTCGCCGGTGGGGGTGGGCAGCGCCTGCCACTGCTCGGTGCCGGCGAAGACGTCGGCGTAGTCGTTGCTGAACATCTCCGCCGAGACGGCCTCGTCGATGACCCGCTGCACCTCGTGCGGCGAGGGCCAGATGTCGTGCAGGAAGACGTCGTTGCCGTCGGCGTCCTGGCCCAGCGGGTCGTTGTTCAGGTCGACGTCCATCGACCCGGCCAGCGCGTAGGCGATGACCAGCGGCGGGGACGCCAGGTAGTTCATCTTGACGTCGGGGTTGATCCGGCCCTCGAAGTTGCGGTTGCCCGAGAGCACCGAGACGACGGCGAGGTCGGCCTCGTTGACCGCCCTGCTGACCGGCTCGGGCAGCGGGCCGGAGTTGCCGATGCAGGTGGTGCAGCCGTAGCCGACCAGGTAGAAGCCGAGCTTCTCCAGGTACGGGGTGAGCTGCGCCTTCTCGTAGTAGTCGGTGACGACCTTGGACCCGGGGGCCAGCGTCGTCTTCACCCACGGCTTGGTGGTCAGGCCCCGCTCGACGGCGTTCTTGGCCAGCAGCGCCGCGCCGATCATGACCGACGGGTTCGACGTGTTGGTGCAGGAGGTGATGGCCGCGATGACCACGGAGCCGTGGTCGACGGTGGTCTCGGTGCCGTCCTCCATGACCACCGGGGTCGGCTTCGAGGGCCGACCGGTGACCGGGTCGTCCTCGTAGTGGTGCGGCTGCCCGGCGCTGCCGTTGCCGCGCTCGCTGCCCGGGGCCGAGGTGGCCGGGTCGGAGGCCGGGAAGGACTCCGCCGAGGCCTCGTCGACGCGGGACTCCACGCCGTAGGGCTGGGTGTTCTGCGGGACGCCGGGCTTGCGGTCGTCGCCGCCGGTCTCGTCGGCGGACACGTAGTCGGCCAGCGCGGCGCGGAAGGCCTGCTGGGCGTCGGTGATGGCGACCCGGTCCTGCGGCCGCTTGGGGCCGGCGATCGAGGGGACGACCGTGGACAGGTCGAGCTCGAGGTACTCGGAGAAGGCCGGCTCGCGCGACGGGTCGTGCCAGAGGCCCTGCTCCTTGGCGTAGGCCTCGACGAGCGCGACCTGCTCGGCGGAGCGGCCGGTCAGCCGCAGGTAGTCGATGGTCTCGCCGTCGATGGGGAACATCGCCGCGGTGGAGCCGAACTCCGGGCTCATGTTGCCGATCGTGGCGCGGTTGGCCAGCGGGACGGCGGAGACGCCCTCGCCGTAGAACTCGACGAACTTCCCGACCACGCCGTGCTTGCGCAGCATCTCGGTGATCGTGAGCACCAGGTCGGTGGCGGTGGAGCCGTCGGGCAGCTCGCCGGTCAGCTTGAAGCCGACCACGCGCGGGATGAGCATCGACACCGGCTGGCCGAGCATGGCCGCCTCGGCCTCGATGCCGCCGACGCCCCAGCCCAGCACGCCCAGGCCGTTGACCATCGTGGTGTGGCTGTCGGTGCCCACGCAGGTGTCGGGGTAGGCGACGACGCGGTCGCCCTCCTGCCGCGGGAACACCACGCGGGCCAGGTGCTCGATGTTGACCTGGTGCACGATGCCGGTGCCCGGCGGGACGACCTTGAAGTCGTCGAAGGCGCCCTGGCCCCAGCGCAGGAACTGGTAGCGCTCGCCGTTGCGCTCGTACTCGATCTCGACGTTGCGCTCGAAGCTCTCCGGGGTGCCGAAGACGTCGGCGATCACGGAGTGGTCGATGACCAGCTCGGCCGGGGCGAGCGGGTTGATCCGGTTCGGGTCGCCGCCGAGGTCGGCCATGGCCTCGCGCATGGTGGCCAGGTCGACGATGCAGGGGACGCCGGTGAAGTCCTGCATGACCACGCGGGCCGGGGTGAACTGGATCTCCTGGTCCGGCTCGGCCGAGGGGTCCCAGTTCGCGATCGCGCGGATGTGGTCGGCGGTGATGTCCGCGCCGTCCTCCGTGCGCAGCAGGTTCTCGAGGAGGACCTTCAGGCTGAAGGGGAGCCGGTCTGCACCCTCGACCGCGTCGAGCCGGTAGATGTCGTAGTCGGTGCCCTTGACGCTGAGCGTCGACCGGGCCCCGAAGCTGTCCTTGCTGGCTGCCACTGCTTGCGCCTCACCCTCGAGAGTCCATCGGGCTGTGATTCCAGACCCCATCATCCCAGCCCGCGCGTCCGGCCCGCTGGGAAGGCGACCCTTCCCTGACCCCGTGACCTCCGTCTCAGCAGTCGCCGCGGCCCGCGGCGGACGGTGGGGCACCACCGGGTGGCCCGGGGTTGGACGGTGCCGCGCAGGGTAGCCCCGCGCCGTGTCCACGAGCCCCGGACTCCGGGTCCCGGACGGCACCGACGGGGACCGGGTGGTCGTCGCGGGCCGCTACCGCCTGGACGAGCGCCTCGGCGTCGGCGGGATGAGCACGGTGTGGCGGGCGGAGGACCTGCTGCTCGGGCGGGTCGTCGCCGTCAAGGAGCTCACCTTCCCCGTCGGTGCCTCCGCCGCCGACCGCGCGGTGATGCAGGAGCGCATGCGCCGGGAGGGGCGGGCCGCGGCCGGGCTCGACCACCCCGACGTCGTCACCGTCCACGACGTCGTCGAGGAGGGCGCGACCACCTTCCTGGTCATGCAGTACGTCCCGGCCCGGACCCTGACCGAGGTCGTCGAGCAGGACGGGCCGCTGTCGCGCCAGGCCACGGCCCGGGTCGGCCTGGCCGTCCTCGGCGCGCTCCGCGCCGTGCACGCGCGGGGCGTCGTCCACCGCGACGTCAAGCCCTCCAACGTCCTGGTGTCCTCGCAGGACCCGGCCGACCCCGTCGGCCGGGTCCTGCTCACCGACTTCGGGATCGCCTCCGTGCCGGGCGACCAGAGCCTGACCTCGACGGGGCTGCTGATCGGCTCGCCCGGTTACATGGCGCCGGAGCATGCGCGCGGCGACGAGCCGGGGCCCGCAGCCGACCTCTGGGCGCTCGGCGCGACGCTGTTCACCGCCGTGGAGGGCAGGCCGCCCTACGAGGGCCGCGACCCGATGACCACGCTGGCCCTCGTCATGGTCGGCGAGCACGCGCCGTACCTGCGCGCCGGCCTGCTCGCCCCGGTGCTGGAGGGGTTGCTGCAGCGCGACCCCGCGGCGCGGACCACCGCCGACGAGGCGGCGCGGGCACTGGCCCGGGTCGCGCGGACGCCGTCGCGCGCGGAGGTCCCGCCCGCGACCGTGCCCCCGGCGGCGGTCGCCCCGGACGCCCCCGCCCGCACGGCCCTGCTGCAGCTCCCCGGCGACGGCGACGACGACGACGGCGACAGCGACGGCGACGGCGACGGCGACGAGGACGGCGACGGCGACGGCAGCGGCCGGCCACCGCGCACCGGCACGACCCCCGTCCCCGGGGCGGCCCCCGACCGGTTCCGGGTCGTCGTCGGACCCCGGCGCCGACCGCGCCGCCGCGCCCGGCGGCTGCTGGCGGCCGGCCTGCTGGTGGCGGCCCTGATCGGGGTCGTGCTCGCCGTCGTCCTGGTCCACGCAGGCGGGTCCGACGCGCCGCCCCCGGCCCGATCGGCCACATCGGCCACGTCGGCCCTGCCGCCCCTGCCCGCAGACGCCGCGACGCCGGACGAGCAGCTCAGCGCGACCGTCGCCGCCCTGCGGGAGGCGACGGCCGACGACCCCGCGGTGGTCGGCGCCGCCGGCGGGGAGGTCCTGGCGCGCCTGGAGGAGGTGGCGCGGCAGCAGGGCCCGGCGCGCCGGTCGGCCGCCCTGCTCACCGCCGGCGCCGTCGCGACCGCCGTGTCCGAGGGCACCCTGGCGCGGGACGTGGGGGAGCGGGTCGGGCAGGTGCTCGACGGGGTCGTCCGGCCCGACCGGCTGGTGGACCTGGTGGAGCTGGTCGCCCACGACCCGACCGCGATCGGGCCGGCCGGACCGGCCCTGCTCGAGGAGCTCGTCGCCCTCGACCACCAGGTGCCCGCCGACCGGACCGCCGAGGTCGCCGCCGCCCTCGCCACGACCGTGACCCGGGCGGCCGAGGACGACCAGGTCAGCCCGGCCTTCCGCGACGCGGCCCTGCCGACGCTGCGGGGACTGGCCGAGCCGGGCGCCTACGCGGCCCTGCAGGCGCTGCTCGCCGACACCGAGCGCGACCCGGCCCGGGTCGGCCCGGCCGCCGGGGAGGTGCTCGACTCGCTGCGCGCCGCCGCCACGCTGCCGGTCTTCGAGCAGGGCACCGAGGTCGGCGAGCTGCTGGGGCTGCTCCGCGACCAGAGCCGCGTGACGCCGGCCTTCCGCGACCAGGCGGTCCCGGTCCTCACCCCGCTGGTGCGCTGACCCACTCCTCGCCCGCCCGGCACGGCCGGCGGCGGCTCCCTACCGTGGACGGCGTGACCGGCGCCGTCCCCGACCCGCTGCCCGGCTGGCTCGCCGACGCCGGCCGCGTGACCGTCCTGACCGGCGCGGGCGTCTCCACCGACAGCGGCATCCCCGACTACCGCGGACCGAACGGCGTGTGGACCCGCGACCCGGACGCGGAGAAGCTCGTGACGCTGTCCTACTACGTGTCCGACCCCGCGATCCGGCGCCGGGCGTGGCGCACGCGCGCCGACCTGCGGGCCGCCGCGGTCACCCCCAACGCCGGGCACCGGGCGCTGGTCGAGCTGGAGCGGCAGGGCCGGCTGCGCGCGCTGCTCACCCAGAACGTCGACGGCCTGCACCAGGCGGCCGGCTCCTCGCCGCAGCGGGTGCTGGAGCTGCACGGCACGGTGCACGCGGTCGAGTGCCTCTCCTGCGGCGACCGGACGTCGATGGACGAGGCGATGGCGCGCATCGACGCCGGCGACCCCGATCCGGCGTGCCTGGTCTGCGGCGGGATCCTCAAGTCGGCGACGGTCAGCTTCGGCCAGGCCCTCGACGCCGCCGTCCTCGACGCCGCGACCGCGGCCGCCGCCGACTGCGACGTCTTCCTCGCCGTCGGCACCTCGCTGGTCGTGTACCCGGTGGCCGGGCTGGTCGAGGTCGCGGCGGCGCACGGCGCGCGGGTGGTCATCGTCAACGCCGAGCCCACGCCCTACGACGGGCTGGCCGTCCTCGTCGTCCGCGAGCCCATCTCGACGGCACTGCCGCGGCTGGTCGGCACGTGACCCGCGCGGAGCTCGAAGCCCGCTACCGCGCGCTGGTGCTCGACGAGCTGCCGCGGCGGGCGCGGGCCGGGCGCTGGGTGGTCAGCAACGACCACTGCTTCGGCCGGATCGTGCTCGACCACGCCGTCGGCGGCCGGTGGTACGACGTGCTCGACCGGCGACGGTCGCCGGCCTTCGCCCAGCTCTCCGACGAGCAGCTGGCCGGCGCGGTCGCGCTGGCCGAGCGGGTGCTCGCCGAGGGCGACCCGCTGCTGCGGGAGCTGGACGCCCGCAGCCTCGCCTGGCGCGGCAAGCCGCCGAAGCCGTGACGCTGCTGGTCGTCCACCTGGCGCTGACCGCCGCCTACGCCGGCTTCCAGTGGACGGTGCGCGCGCTGGTCTACCCCCAGTTCGCCGGGGTGCCCGCCGCCGCGTTCCCCGCCTACGAGCGGGCGCACCAGCGGCGGGTCAGCCACGTGGTCGGGCCGCTGTTCGCCGGTCAGGCGGGGACGACGCTGTGGCTGCTGGCTGCCCGGCCCGGGCAGGTGCCCCTGGCCCCCGTCCTCGCCGGCGCCGCCTGCCTCGCCCTCGTCCTGGGGGTGACGGCGCTGCTGGCCGTCCCGCTGCACCGCCGGCTGGGGGAGGGCTGGGACGCCGGCGCGCACCGGCGGCTGCTGCGCGTGGACACCGTCCGGGCAGTGGCGGCCACCGCCGGGACGCTCGCCGCGGCGTGGCTGGTGCTGACCGCGCACGGCTGAGGGCGCCACGGGTGCCGACGGCGGCTAGCGTGACCGGGACCACGTCGAGCGGCTGACCGGGCGCCGGCAGCCCTGCGAACCGGGAGTCGGCATGCGCGTCCCCTTGACCACCCGTGACTTCCTCGACCGCGCCGAGCTGGTCTACGGCGACCGGGTCGGCATCGTCGACGAGCCGAACCAGCCCGCCCCCTCGATGGGCGACGTTCCCTACCGCGAGGTCGCCCGCCGCGCCCGTGCCATGCAGGCCGCCCTCGACGGGCTGGGCATCGGCGAGGGCGACCGGGTGGCGGTCGTCAGCCACAACGCCGGGCGGCTGATCGAGCTGCTGCTCGGCGTCCCGTCGTCGGGCCGGATCCTCGTGCCGATCAACTTCCGGCTCTCCCAGGAGGAGGTCGGCTACATCGTCGGCCACTCGGGGGCCCGGGTCCTCCTGGTCGACCCGGAGCTGGAGTCCTCGCTCAAGTCCGTCGAGGCCGAGCACCGGTTCACCATCGGCGAGGAGTACGAGCAGCTGCTGCGCTTCGACACCGAGCCGCGGCCGTGGTCGGAGCCCGACGAGGACGCCACCGCCACCATCAACTACACCAGCGGCACGACGGCGCGGCCCAAGGGCGTGCAGATGACCCACCGCAACGAGTGGGTCAACGCGGTCACCTTCGGCATGCACATGCAGGTCAGCGACCGCGACGTCTACCTGCACACGCTGCCGCTGTTCCACTGCAACGGCTGGGGCATGCCCTACGCCCTGGCCGGTCTCGGCGCCCGCCAGGTGGCGCTGCGCAAGGTGGACGGCGCGGAGATCCTGCGCCGGGTGGAGCAGCACGGTGTGACGCTGATGTGCGGGGCGCCCGCCGTGTGGAACGCCGTCCTCGACGCCGCGGCCTCCTGGGACGGGGAGGTCCCCGGGCGCGACCGGGTGCGCATCGTGGTCGCCGGCGCGCCGCCGCCGTCGCGGACCATCGCCCGCATCGAGGAGGAGCTGGGCTGGCAGTTCAACCAGATCTACGGCCTCACCGAGACCGCCCCGCTGGTCACCGTCAACCGGCCGCGCGAGGAGTACGACGCCCTCGAGCCGGAGGAGCGGGCCCGGAGGCTGTCCCGCGCCGGCGTCCCGGCCCTCGGCACCCGGATGCGGACCAGCGAGTCCGGCGAGGTGCTGGTGCAGAGCAACACCGTGCTGGCCGGCTACTGGAGCAACCCCGACGCCACGGCCGAGGCGCTGGAGGGCGGCTGGTTCCACACCGGCGACGGCGGCAGCATCGACGACGGTGGCTACCTCACCATCTCCGACCGCAAGAAGGACGTGATCATCACGGGCGGGGAGAACGTCTCCTCGATCGAGGTGGAGGACGCCGTCTTCAGCCACCCGGCGGTCGCGGAGGTCGCGGTCATCGGCGTCCCCGACGAGAAGTGGGGCGAGCTGGTCACCGCCCTCGTCGTCCTCGCCGAGGGCCGCAGCGCCACCCCGGAGGAGATCATCGCGCACTGCAAGGCCCGGCTGGCCGGCTACAAGGCGCCCAAGCGGGTCGAGTTCCGCGACGAGCTGGCCCGCACCGCCACCGGCAAGATCCAGAAGTTCAAGCTGCGTGAGGCCTTCTGGTCGGACACCGAGCGCCAGGTCCACTAGCGCGGCGTCGCGGCCCTCCGCAGGGGTCGCCGCGAGCTCGCAGCGGGGGGCGTCGTCCTCACCCGTGCGGGTGAGACCTCCTCAACCGGTGCCCCGACGGGGTCGATCCCTGCTCCGAGCGGCGCCCACGGGGGCGCCCGGAGAGCACGTGCGACCGGCCCGCGCCGGCCGCACCGGGAGGCCGAGACGTGGGCACGCGAGCACGCACGCGACACCGCACGGTGCGTTCCTGGGGCGCACGGGCGGCCGGGACGGTGCTGGCGGGCCTCGTCGTCGCCGGGCTGACCCCCGCCACGGCGTCCGCCGCGCCCAGCGACGCCGACATCGCCGCGGCCGAGGCCGCGCGCGACGCCGCCGCGGCGCAGGTCGGGGTGCTCAGCGCCCAGCTGGCCGAGGCGGAGGCGTCCGCGACCGCCGCGCACCAGGCGGCGCAGATCGCCCTGCAGGACTACGAGGAGACCCAGGCCGCCTACGAGGCCGCCCGCGCGAGCGCCGACGCCGCCGCGGCCGCCGTCGTGCAGGCCGACGCCGACCTGGCCTCCGGCCGCTCCGACGTCGCCGACTTCGCCCGGGACAGCTACGTGCAGGGCACCACCGCGCCCGGCGCCGCCGCGCTGCTGAGCAGCGACGGCCCCGCCCAGCTGCTGGAGCGGGCCGCGCTGCTGGAGGCGGCCGGCACGCACCGGGTCGACGTCGTCGCCACGCTGACCGTCCTGCAGGAGCAGGCCGCCACCGCCCGGGAGCAGGCCGCCACCGCGTCGGAGCAGGCCGAGTCGCTGCAGGCCCAGGCCGCCACGGCGCTGTCCGGCGCGCAGGCGCAGGAGATCTCCGCCCGCGAGCAGACCGCCGCGCTCGCCGAGCAGCGCGACGCCGTCGCCGCCCAGGCCGAGGCCGCCGGGCAGCAGGTGGCCGGCATGCAGCAGGAGCAGGACGCCGCCGAGGCGGCCGCGGCTGCCGAGGCCGCCGAAGCCGCGGAGGCCGCGGACGCACGAGCGGCCGCGGAGGCCGCGGCGGCCGCCCGGCCCGCGCCCGCGGCGGTGCCCGCTCCCGCGCCGGCCCCGTCGTCGGGCGGCTCCCCGTCCCGGTCCTCCTCGGGCGGCTCGACGTCCGGCTCGTCGTCCGGCTCGTCGTCCGGCTCGTCGTCCGGCTCCTCGGGCAGCTCGTCGTCGACCCCGTCGACCGGCACGCCGGCATCGGACCCGACCCCCCCGCCGACCACCACGGCCGGCGCGCCCTCGACCTCGGCCGTGGACACCGCGATCGCCGCGGCGATGGCGCAGCGCGGCCTGCCCTACAGCTGGGGCGGTGGCGGCAGCAGCGGCCCCGGCTACGGCATCCCGCCGGACACCGGCGTCTACGGCTTCGACTGCTCCGGGCTGACCCAGTACGCCTACGCGCAGGCCGGCATCCAGATCGGCGGCACCAGCCGCGACCAGTGGTGGCGCTTCCGCGGGTCGACCGTGGCGCGGTCGGACCTGCGCGCCGGCGACCTGGTCTTCTGGGGTTCGGGCAGCGCGTACACGTCGATCTACCACGTGGCGCTCTACCTCGGGAACGGCAAGGTGGTGCAGGCCCCGCAGAGCGGCGACGTCGTCAAGGTGTCGTCGATGTGGTTCGGCAGCGACTACTTCGGGGCGGTCCGCCCCACCGGCTGACGGACCTGCCCGCGAGCCACGCGGGAACGGTCACCGCGGGAGAGCTGGGGCGTCGGGCAGCCACGGGGGGAGCTGCCCGACGCCCCTCCACGCTAGCAGTCACAGCGCCGCCTCCGCAGTGTCCTCGGGCGCGTCGTCCCACGTCGGCGGTCGGAGTGTCGCCCGCGGACGGCGCCGGGCGCGGCGTCCCGCGCAGCGGACGGACTGCCGGGTCCGGGTGGGACACTGGCCGCAGACGGGCGAGGAGCCCCGTCACCGGCCTCCCGCGTCATGGCTCGTCATGGCCGGGGGCCGTGGACCGGCACGACAGGGAGCCCCGTGACCAGCGCTGCCAGCACCCCGCTCGAGAAGACCGTCGGCGCCACCGCCGTCGGCTCCGGCGCCCCCGTCCCGCCGTCGGCGGACGCCGCCCGGCTGGAGCGCGCGCTGTTCGAGATCAAGCGGGTCATCGTCGGCCAGGACCGGCTGGTCGAGCGCATGCTGGTCGCCCTGCTCGCCCGCGGCCACGTGCTCCTCGAGGGCGTGCCCGGCGTGGCCAAGACCCTCGCCGTCGAGACGCTGGCCACCGTCGTCGGCGGCAGGTTCGCCCGCCTGCAGTTCACCCCCGACCTCGTGCCCGCCGACATCCTCGGCACCCGCATCTACAAGGCCGGGCAGGACGCCTTCGACACCGAGCTCGGCCCGGTGTTCGCCAACTTCGTCCTCACCGACGAGATCAACCGCGCGCCGGCCAAGGTGCAGTCGGCGCTGCTGGAGGTCATGGCCGAGCGGCAGGTGTCCATCGGCGGGGTCACCCACCCGCTGCCCGACCCCTTCCTCGTGCTGGCCACGCAGAACCCGATCGAGTCCGAGGGCGTCTACCCGCTGCCCGAGGCCCAGCGCGACCGCTTCCTCATGAAGGTGCTCGTCGACTACCCGAGCCCCGAGGAGGAGCGCGAGATCATCTACCGGATGGGCTCGACGCCGCCGGTGGCCGAGACCGTCCTGGGTCCCGAGGACCTGCGCCGCATGCAGCGCACCGCCTCCCAGGTGTTCGTGCACCACGCGCTGGTCGACTACGTCGTCCGGCTCGTCGTCGCCACGCGGCAACCCCGCGAGCACGGCATGGAGGACGTCGCCTCGTGGGTGTCCTACGGCGCCAGCCCACGCGCCTCGCTGGGCCTGATCGCCGCCGGCCGCGCGCTGGCGCTGGTCCGCGGCCGCGACTACGTCCTGCCGCAGGACGTCCTCGACGTCACCGCCGACGTGCTGCGCCACCGGCTGGTGCTCTCCTACGACGCGCTGGCCGACGGCGTGCCGGCCGACCACGTGGTCAAGCGGATCCTGCAGACCGTGCCGCTGCCGCAGGTCGCCCCGCGCCAGCGCGCCGGGGGCTTCGGCCCCGCGGTGCCCGGCGGCCCCGCCGTCCCACCGCCCGGCGTCCCGCAGTACGGCCCGCCGCAGGGCGGCGCCTACGTGCCCGGCTTCCCGCCGCCGCTGCCTCCGGGCCAGCCCGGCCCCCAGCAGCCGCCGGCGACGCACAACGGCGGCAACGGGCACGTCCCCGGCAGCGCGCCGGCGTGATCCTCCGTCGCGGCCGCAGGCGGGCGGACGGCGACGCCGGGCAGGGAACCGCCGCGCCACCGGACGACGCCGGGACGTCGGCGGCCGCCCCTGCCACCGTCCCTGCCGGCACCCCCGGCTCCGGGATCGACCCCGCGCCCGGGTCCGGCGGCGCTCCCGGGGCCCCGCCGCACTTCGGCGAGGGCCCGGCCGACGTCCTGCTGCAGCGGCTGGAGCTGACCGTCCGCCGCCGGCTCGACGGGCTGCTGCAGGGCGACCACCTCGGCCTCGTCCCCGGCTCGGGCACCGAGGCCGGTGACTCGCGCACCTACCACCCCGGCGACGACGTCCGGCGGATGGACTGGCCGGTCACGGCCCGCACCCAGGTGCCGCACGTCCGCGAGACCATCGCCGACCGCGAGCTGGAGACGTGGGCGGTGGTCGACCTCTCGGCCAGCCTCGACTTCGGCACCGGCCTGTGCGACAAGCGCGACCTGGCGATCGCCGGGCTGGCCGCCGTCAGCCACCTCACCGTGCGCGGCGGCAACCGCCTCGGTGCCGTCGTCACCACCGGCGAGCGGGTCGACCGCTACCCGGCGCAGGCCGGCCGGCCGGCCGCCGACCGGCTGCTGCGCGCGGTGGTCGCCACCCCGCGGGCCGCCAGCGGCCGGCGGGGCGACCTCGCCGCCGCCCTGGAGACGCTGCGCCGCCCGCCGCGCCGCCGGGGCCTGGTGGTGGTCGTCAGCGACTTCCTCGGCGACACCGACTGGGAGCGCCCGCTGCGCGGCCTCGGCGCCCGGCACGAGCTGCTCGGCATCGAGGTCGTCGACCCGCGCGAGCTGGACCTGCCCGACGTCGGCCTGCTCACCGTGGTCGACCCCGAGAGCGGGCAGACCCTCGAGGTGCCCACCGGCGACCCGCGGTTCCGGGCCCGCTTCGCCGAGGGCGCCGCCGAGCAGCGCCGGGCGATCGCCGCCGGCCTGCGCCGCGCCGGCGCCGGGCACCTGCAGCTGCGCACCGACCGCGACTGGTTGATGGACGTCGTCCGGTTCGTCGCCGACCGCCGACGGGCCGGATCGGGAGGGGCGTCGCGGTGAGCGCCCCGGCCCGCCGCAGGAGAGAGGGCTCCCCGTGACCTTCCAGTCACCGCTGTGGCTGATCGCGCTCGTCCCCGTGCTCGCCCTCGTGGCGGTCTACGTGGTCAAGCAGCTGCGCCGCCGGGTGTACGCGGCGCGGTTCTCCCAGACGGGGCTGGCGCAGAGCCTCCTGCCCAAGGGGGCCGGCTGGGTGCGCCACGTGGCCTTCGGCCTGACGCTGGCCTCGCTGCTGGGGCTGGTGCTCTCCCTCGCGCAGCCGAGCACCGAGGTGCGGGTGCCGCGTGAGACCGCCACCGTCGTCCTGGCGCTGGACGTCTCGCTGTCGATGCAGGCCGAGGACATCGAGCCCAGCCGCTTCGAGGCGATGAAGGACGCCGCCACGGACTTCGTCGAGCTGCTGCCGCCGCGGATCAACCTCGGGCTGGTGTCGTTCTCCGGCTCCGCCTCGACGCTCGTGGCGCCGACGACCGACCGCGACCAGGTCAACGCCGCCATCTCCAACCTGCAGCTGTCGGAGGCCACCGCGATCGGCGAGGCGATCTTCACCTCGCTCACCACGATCAGCACGTTCCAGTCCACGCTCGACGTCGCCGAGGGCGACGAGCTGCCGCCGGCCCGGATCCTGCTGCTCTCCGACGGCTACAACACCGTGGGCCGGGAGAACACCCAGGCGATCGCGGCCGCGCAGGGGGCCGGTGTCGAGGTGTCGACCATCGCCTTCGGCACCGACTACGGCTCGATCGAGATCGGCGGCGAGGTGACGCCGGTGCCCATCGACCGCGACGCGCTGCGGCAGATCGCCGAGGAGACCGGCGGCCAGTACAACGAGGCCCGCACCCGCGCCGAGCTCGAGGCCGTCTACGACGACCTGGGCAGCCAGATCGGCTACACCACCGAGCCGCAGGACGTCTCCTACTGGTTCGTGCGGGTGGCCACCCTGCTGCTCGCCTGCGGGCTGGGGCTCGCCGCCTGGCGCCTGCAGCGGCTCTTCTGACCCGACGGGCGTGACGGGGGAGGAGCGCGGCCTGCTCCAGTCGGTCCTCGACGACCTCTCCCGGGCCCGACCCCCGTCCCCGGACCGCCGGCCGGGACGAGCAGGACGCCTGGACGGGCCGGGTGGAGGCGGAGCGGCGTGCGCCGCGGGCCGGGCACGCGCCCGACCCCGGACGACGGACGGAGCCGCCGGGGGACCTCGTCGTCCCCCAGCGGCCCCGGGCTCGTGTACCGGCCCCCCTGCAGGGCCCCGCCGCGAGCGGCGAGCGGTGGGGGGCAGGGGGGTCCTTCGTCAGACGGTGAAGCCGCGCTGGCGGCGCACCAGCTTCTTCACCATGAAGACCGTCTGCAGCACCGTCAGCAGGTAGAGGACCGGCCAGCCGATCGACAGGATCGCCGACTGCACGCCGATGCTCTGCTGGCTCCAGGCGTAGATGAGCACGAGGAACGTCGCGAGCGCGCAGACCGCCGGCATGACGTAGGCCGACCCGCGGCCGCGCTCGGCGGCCGCCTGGGCCGCCCAATTGTCCTTCTCCACCCGGGCGAAGAACTGCACCCACGCGGTGACGAAGTGGCCCATGCGGACCCACATGTACAGCTCGGCCGGCGCCACCAGCAGCGCGTAGAAGATGTCGACGGCGCTCTTGTCGTGCATCGACAGCGCGATGCGCAGGTTGAGCAGCATCGCCACCGCCGGCGGGATGAGCCAGACCGGGTTGAAGACGAACGCGCCGATCGACAGGGCCGCCGCCAGCAGCAGCAGGAAGCCCATCCGCGCGCCGATGTTGAACACCATCGACACGTTCTCGTACCAGCGCAGCCGCAGGTTGGGGTGCAGCGGCTGGCCCTTGCTGTCCCCGCGCTGCCCGGGCCACAGCAGGTCGATGCCGCCGAAGTTCCACTTCACCTGCTGGCCGTGCAGCGCCCGCAGCGTGGTCATCGGGCCGACGAACGCCCGGGCGTGGGCGCTGATCTTGGTGCTGAAGCCGGCGTCCTTGATCTGCAGCGAGAGCTTGGAGTCCTCGACCTCGGAGTCGCGCACCCACGGGGCGGACTGGTGGTGGCGGTACATGACCGCCTCCAGCGCGCGGACGCTGAAGAGGCTGCACTGCCCGCCGAGGACGGCCATGTTCCGGCCGCGCACGAGGTTGTCCATGTTGAACCCGGCGAACTGCGCCCGCTGCCCGGCGACGAGGAACCGCGCCATCGCGCCGTGCACCTTGGTCTTGTCGAAGGTGTAGATGGCCGAGAGCCCGCCGATGCGCGGGTCGGTGACCATCTCCTTCTCCAGCCACTCGACGCAGCGCCGGTCGAGGGTGGTGTCGCCGTCGACACCGAGGATGTAGTCGTAGCCGCGGCTGACGAAGTAGCCGAAGTTGAGCGCGCCGACCTTCTTGTCGGGGTTGTCCCCGATGTCGTGCACGTGGACGACGGTCGCGTAGGTCTCGCCCTTGACCACCCGGACGTGCTCGCCGGCGAACCGGCCGGCGATCTCCGGGGTGTCGTCGTCGGTGTTGTTGATGACGACGTGGATCGCGTCCGGCGGGCGGGTCTGCGACAGCAGCGAGGAGAGGACGTCGGCGATCGTCGACTCCTCGTTGTAGGCCGGGATGACGCAGCTGATCGTGGCGTGCCGCTGCTCGTCCCGCGCCTGGGGACCGCCGAACTCGGCGGGGACCAGCGAGCTGATGTCGGGGACCTGCTGACCGCCGCGGGCGAGCAGGTGGACGCGGTCGGTCGCGCGACGCTGACCCTGGACGACGAGCTGGCTCACGAGGGGTCCTCCTGGAGGAGCGGGAGCTCGACGGTGTCGAGCACGGTCTGGCGGAAGTAGCGCTCGGCACCCGGCTCGGTCTCGACCAGCAGGTCGAACTGGACCGAGAGCGTCAGGGCGTCCGCCGGCGACGCGGCGCCGGGCAGGCTGAGCGCGGTGGTGTAGCTGAACGGCGGGGTGAGGGCGAACTCGCCGCGGTCCTCGGCGACCAGCGCGCGGGTGCTGCCGTCGTCGGTGGTGGCGGCGAAGCGGGTGACCAGGACCTCGGTGTCGTCGTCCCCGCCCTCGACGTGGGCGGCGAGCTGGATCGTCTTGTCGTCCTCGGCGGTCCAGGTGGTGGCCTGCTGCGTCGTCCAGTAGTCGACGACGACGGTGCGGTCACCGGCCGGCAGGCTGCGGGTGAGCGAGCCGCTGTCGAGGTCGCCGGCCGGGCGGGCCGGCACCTCGGCGGTCTCCGGTGCCGTCGCGGCCCCCGCGGCGAGCCCGGCGGCGGTGGTCCCGGCCGCGGTGGTCCGGGCCGCGGTGGTCTCGGCCGCGGCGGCCACGTCGTCGTCGGCCGTCAGGCCCGGGCTCATGCTGACGTCGGGCAGCTGGCAGCCGGCCAGCAGCGCCGCCGACAGTGCGAGCGCGGCCGCACGGGCCGCCTTCGTCCGGACCGCGGACGTGCGTGGTCCAGGTGTGCCTTCGGGCACGGGTCCCCCCTCGGGAAGCGATCGGGATGACCGCAGGGGACCGGGCGCCGTTGCACACCCCCAGCTGCGGAACGCGACCGAACGTATGACGCGCGATGGGGTGTACGGGAGTGGTCACAACCCGTCCGGGGGAGGGCGCCCCGCCCGCGGAGGGAGCGCCCGGGGCGGGAACGTACGCAGCGTCACCGCCCCGGGGGACCTCAGCGGGAGGGATCGAGGACGAGCTTGCCGGTGGTGCGGCGGGCGAGCAGGTCCTGGTGCGCCTCGCGGACGGCGGTGAGCGGGTAGCGGCCACCGCCGACGGGCGTGAGCGCCCCGTCGGCCACGAGCGGCAGCAGCTCGGTCACGGCGTCGTCCATCATCGCGGGGCGGCCCATGCAGTGGGCCAGCCAGAAGCCGACGACGGCGCGGCTGGTGCCCATGAGCGCCGGCGCCTGCACCGGCCTGGGCGGACGGCGCCCGGCCATGCCGTAGGTCACCAGCCGGCCGAAGGGCGCCAGCGCGGAGAACGACCCGTCGAAGACGTTGCCGCCGGTCATCTCCAGGACGACGTCGACGCGGCTGCCGCCGTTGGCCTCGCGCAGGGCGGCGGCGAAGGTCTTCGGGTCGTCGTCGGCCAGCGCGGGGTCGACGGTGGCGTCGGCGCCGAGCTCCTCGGCGAGCGCCCGCTTATCCGGGCTGGAGGCGGTGGCGATGACCCGGCCGGCGCCCCAGCGCTTCGCGAGCTGGACGGCGAGCGAGCCGACCCCGCCGGCGCCGGCGATGACGACGACGGACTCCCCGGCGGCCAGGTGCGCGCTGGTGCGCAGCAGGTGCCAGGCGGTGGCGCCCTGCAGGACGACGGCGAGCGCCTGCTCGTCGGTGACGGCGTCGGGCACCGGCCAGGTCAGCCGCGGGTTCGCGACCACCCGCTCGGCGTAGCCGCCGCCCTCGAGCAGCCCGACCACCCGCTCGCCGCCGCCGGCGGGGCGGCCGACGAACTCCGCGCCCGGGACGAGCGGCAGCTGCTGCGGGGCGAGGTAGCTGTCCTCGGTCTGGTGGGTGTCGGTCTGCGTAATTAGGATGGACCCATGCCACGAGCGATCATTTACGTCCGGCTCTCCTCCTACCAAGGCAAGGCAGACACCACGACGTCTCCCGAGCGACAAGAGGAGGTCTGCCGGGCGTACTGCGCCGCCCACGACTGGGACGTTGTCGACGTCATCCATGACCTCGATGTGTCCGGGTCGGACAAGGGGCTCCGGCTGGATCGACCGGGTCTGCTAAGGGTGCGTGCCCGGTGGGATGCCGCCGACGTCCTCGTGTTCGCCAAGATCGACCGGATTGCTCGCAATGTCGCGGACTGGGAACGCCTCCGAGAAGAGGCGGACTCCCACGGCGTGGCCCTGGTCTCCGTCGGCGAGAGCCTGGACCTCTCGACCCCGTCTGGCCGATTCGTAGCGACCATCCTCCAGGCATTCGCGGCAATGGAAGCAGCCATAATCTCCACGCGGACACGAGAAGCCGTTGCGTTCATGGCCCGCGAGGGCCGGCACCGTGGCGGCCTGGCCGCGTTCGGTTGGAAAGCGGCCGAGCGAGACGATGGACCTGGCTACGTTCTGCGGCTCGACCCCGAGAAAGCGCCGATCCTCCGCGAGGCGGTTGACCGCACCATCGCCGGAGAGCCGTCAGATCGGATCGTCGAGGAGTTCAACACCAAGGGTGTTCCTTCGGCCGAAGGCAAGGGGTGGAGCAACGATTCTCTCCGAAAGCTCCTCCGTCGTCCCATTCTCCGCGGCATGCAGGTCCACCGCGGGGAGATCGTCCGAGGCCCCGACGGGCTCCCGATCCGCCCACACGAGCCCTTGCTGACCGACGAGGAGTGGCGGCAGCTCCAGACCGCCTTGGAGGCCCGGGCGCACAAGGGTGGGTGGTGGCGGAAGCCACCCCACCTCCTCAAAGGCATTGCCGTGTGCGACCTATGCGGCCGACCAATGCACAACGTCGACCAGGAGGGCAAGTCGGGCTTCCTCAAGTGCTCTCGACACATCCGCAGTGGCCAGCGGTGCCCCGGCGTGGCGATCCACCGCGAACGCCTGGAGGCATACGTCGAAGAGACATTCCTCAACCTATTCGGGGATGTCCAGATCACGGAGGAGGAGACCATCGAGTCCAAGTCCGGGGAGGCCCTGGAGATCGAGGAGGCCCTCGACTACGTCACGGCCCAGCTCCGCGACGTGGACGACGAAGACGAGGAGGCTGCCCTTCTCGTCCAGCGCCGCCAACTGAGGAAGCGGAAGCGGGAACTGGAGAGCTTGCCTGCGGAGCCCACCGTCCGCGTCATCGAGCTGGGCGAGACCTACGCCGAACGTTGGGCCCGCTCCGACCTCGACACCCGCCGGGCGCTGCTGGCCTCGATGATCGACACCATCCGCGTACGCAAGGGACGTCGCGGCGGCCACGGGATGCCCACCAGGGACCGCGTCGACATCTGCTGGCGTGGCATGTAGAACTCGCCAGCGGGTGGTCGGACCTTTTGTACTATGCCGCCTGTTCCGGAGCGCTCTCGTACAGTTCCGGATGCTGAAGACGTCGCACCGCGTGGAAGTCCTCCCACGACGACGACACACGCCCGTCGGGGAACCGTACATAGGGAACGGCGTGGGGCTCGGGGGAGTGGACGATGCGGATGGTCACCTGAGCGTCGCAGCAGCAGCGGCGTACGGCTCATTGGCGTCTCCCACATCTCGAATGTCCCCGAAGAATCGCTGACTCGCCATCTTTTACGCCATTATTCTTGGGCTCTGACCTGCCGTTGTGGCCCAGGTCTCGACCATTCGTCAACCGGTAAGCCCCATTCGTCAACCGCTATGACTGTCGCAGGAGAATCTTCCAAGAAATTTTTCCGGCTCTGACCTGCGAAGATGTGTCTAGGGGTTCACAGAATGGTCTAGTGCGCCGTTAGAGTCCGTCTATTTCCGGTACAGTTCTCTCTGCAAGCAACACCGCACCTCATACACCACGCGGAGAGAACCCCATGGCATCCACCCGACGCCCGGCCCCAGACGGATACGTGTCCATCCAGGAAGCAGCCGCCATCCTGGGCTGCACCCCGATGACCGTCTACCGCATGTTCGAGCGCGGCCAGCTCCAGAAGCTGAAGGACCCCCGGAACGGCCACAACGTCCTCATCAAGGCGTCCACAGTCCACGAGCTAGCCAGTGCTGAGCCCGTAGCCGCATAGAGACAGGAAGGGCCGCACCGAGGGATCTACCCGGTACGGCCCCGCCAGGTGGACAGACCTGGCACTTCCTATCGCAACACCACCCAGACAGGCCCCCCAACCACGAAAGGGCCGTCCCGACAGCCCCCTACCGAAAGGACCATCATGTCTGAGTATACCCCGGACACGCCGCTCCCTCCAGTCGACTATCGCAAGGACGGCACCTGGCTCCGTGGCGCAGCCATGTTCTACGCCAACGCCGGGTTCCCCATCGTGGCCAACCAGCCCGGAGCCAAGCGCGTCGCCTGGCAGATCCACGGCAAGGACTGGGACGACTGGAACTCCATCGCTCTCACCACCCCTGAGCAGGTGGCCAAAGCGTGGCGGGACAACCCCACCTACTGCCCCGGACTGGTCACCGGCCGCATCAGCCGCGTGCTGGTCATCGACGGCGACGTCAAGAGCGGCGAGAACCCGGCCAAGGAGCTACAGGACTGGCAGGACTCCACCGGGATCACACTCCCCGAGGGGCCGATCGCCCGGACTTCCAGCTATAACACGGAGACCGGCCGACGAGGATTCCATCGATTCCTCACCCTCCCCGACGACGCACCGGAGATCCCCACCACCCTGGAGTGGATTCCCGGCGTGGACATCATCTGCGAGCAGCGCCAGGTAATGCTAGCCCCCTCGTGGAGCGACAAGCGCAAGCTCAACGAAGCCAGGGGTGAAGGGCTCACCGACCAGCAGTACATGTGGCAGCTCCCCGGCTTCCGATACGGCCTCCGCACCAATGACTACTACCCGACCGGCGAAGACCTCCGGGAGTCACTGGAGGAGGCTGAGGCCCCCGCAGGGCTGCTAGAGGACATCCTCAAGTTCGGTAGCAGCCGGACAGAGAAGCAGCGCCTGGCCAGGCAGCAGTCACTCCGCACCGGGCAGAAGCTCAGCAAAAAGGGTGTCATCCTCACCGCAGAGGGCCTCATCGACATCGACCACTGAGGTCTTCTCAACCGATTTGCGCGGAAGAGCTTTGCTGAACGCTGAATGAGCAGGTCAGTGGCTGGACGACGACGTCGCTGCACAGGGGCGTGGGGTCCGGCAGAGGATGGCGTCGACCAAGAACGACCCTCATCCGCACGGACCCCACGTGATCACTTACTCTGCCACGCTCGACGTGCCCGAGGCCACCGCCGTCCTGCTCACCGACCTGCTGATCGCCGAACGCCGCCGCCGCGGCACCGGCATAGGCGCCCGCGCCGCCTCCGCCCGCGACCAGGCCATCTTGGTGCTGCGCTGGTTCCGCCAGGACGCCGACATGCCCACCCTGGCCCGCGACACCGGCGTCTCGGTCGCCACCGGCTACCGCTACCTGCACGAGGGCATCGACGTGCTCGCCGACCAAGCCCCCGACCTGCACCGAGTGCTCGAGGCCGGAAGTGCCGCCGGCTGGAGCCACGTCGTCCTCGACGGCACGCTCATCCGCACCGACCGCTGCCGGACCACCAACCCCGAGTCCGGTCACGACCTGTGGTACTCCGGCAAGCACCGCGCTCACGGCGGCAACGTGCAGGTCGTCTGCGACCCGGACGGTTTCCCGGTGGCCGTCTCCCCCGTCGAGCCGGGCTCGATGCACGACCTCGCCGCCGCCCGGGCCACCGGGTTCCTCGGTGCGCTGCACGCCGCGGCCGCGCTGCTGGGCCTGCCCGCCCTGGCCGACAAGGGCTATGACGGCGCGGGCGTCGGCATCCATACGCCGGCCAAGGGTGCCCACCTGGCACCCAGCACCGCGACCCGCAACCGACTGCTGACCCGGCTGCGCGCCGAGGGTGAGCGCGGCATCGCACTGCTCAAGAACCGGTGGAAAGCACTGCGCCGGATTCGGCTGTGCCCGCAGCGGATCGGTGCGGTCGTCGCCGCCGCACTCATCCTGACCAACGCCGAGCGACCAAACCGTTGAGAACACCTCACTACCTGGAACACGGCGCGGCCAAAAAGCAGAACGAGATTCTGCTCCGGATCGCCACAGCCCTGGTCGGCGGATACCAGAAGACCGACGACGAAGCCATCGATATCTGCTGGAAGTTCCTACAGCAGTGCGAGAACACCGACGACACCTGGCCGTGGACTCGCAAGGACGCCGAGCGCAAAGTTCGTCAGCAGAAGCGGTACGTCGCCAAGGCTCGGGCCAAGAAGCAAGCCGAAAAGCAGGCCGAAAAGGACGAAGCGGTAGAACTACTCAACAACTTCCTGAAGGGCATCCAGTCATGAGCATCGACAACAACCTACCGGCCGAGGTAGACACCGAGAACCTAGCATCGGACCACATCGAAGCCAGGGTTCACCGAAAGCAGATGCGCATGGCGTTCCGCATGGCCAAGGCCCACGGCCACGAGCTGCGGCACGTGAAGGACGTCGGCTGGTTCGTGTGGGAGAACGGCTGCTGGATTCCCGACCCCAAGGACGCGCCACAGAACGCGCTCATCCAGGTCAAGCAGCAGGCCATGTTGGAGGTTGCCCGACTCAACGGCGAAGAGCGGGACAAGCTCTACCGAGACACGACAATGCTCGACACGGCCAACAACATCAACGGCACCATCTCGATCGCCAAGGCGCTGCCACCGATCTCGACAGCCGTCACCGAGCTGGACCCCGATCCGTTCCTGGTCAACATGCCAGATGGTGTGTACGACCTCAGGACCGGCGAACTGATGCCACACGATCGCAAGCAGATGCACACGAAGATCACTGGATGCTCCACCTTCGGCGCCCGCACGGATGGCCGTTGGTATGAGTTCATCGAGCAGGTCCTGCCTGACCCTGAGGTGCGGAAGTTCGCTCAGAAGATCCTGGGCTACTCCATCCTCGGCCGGGTGCAGGACCAGATCTTCCCGATCTTCTGGGGCGAATCCGGTACCGGTAAGTCGACGTTCCTAGACAGCATTCACGCGGCGCTTGGTTCCTATGCCAGCCTTGCACCTACGACTCTATTGCTTGCCACCGGTGCCCGTCAACAGCACCCGACGGAAATCGCCGGTCTACGTGGCCAGCGTCTCGTCATGGTCCACGAAACCGAACAGAGCCAGCAACTCAAGACTGCCGCCATGAAGAACATGACCGGTGGCGACAGGCTCAAGGGCCGGTTCATGGGCAAGGACTTCTTCGAGTTCGAGCCATCCCACACCTTCGTCCTCGTCACCAACTACCCGCCCACCCTCGACGCTGACGATGACGCCGCCTGGTCTCGTATCCGGGTGGTTCCGTTCACCCAGCACTTCCGTAACACCGAACGGGAGAACGTGAACCTCGGCCACGAGATCCTGGAGTCCGACCTGCCATCGGTCCTGCAATGGGTGCTGGACGGATACGCCATGTACGTGGCTGAGGGGCTGAAGGACGTCCCCCAGGCGGTTCTCGACCAGACGAAAGAGCACAACGAGCAGGTGGACAACGTCACTGACTGGGCCGCTGAGGACCTGCGCCGGAGCCCCAGCCATCGGGTGCTGTTCAGCGACGTGTACGAGTCGTGGCGGAGCTGGGCCAAGGCTCAGAACATCCCGCCTGGACGGAAGAACGATTTCAGGGGCAGGTTGGGGAGGCGCGGTTACACAGTGTTAGAGGACAACCGGCAGAACTGGGTCATGGATGTGGCCCTGGTCAGTGCTGACGCGGCGGATGTCTAGAACCAGTGGCGGGGTGGTCGACGGGGTCAGCAGGACAACCAGCAGGGCCCCAAGGCGGTCGGGTTCTGACGCCATGGGCTAGGACCTGCCACGGGTATTGCGGCCGGCTCACAGTTTCTCAGGAGGCTGTGAGCCGGGCCGCTTCCTTTTGTTCTACGGAGAGTGAGATTTCTGGTGCACGGAGAGTAGCTGCAAGTCTTGTAAGTCTGTTTTGGCCTCAGCCATGCGATAGAGAGTTTCAGAACCTTCTAAAGAGACTTACGAGACTTGCACAGAGCTGTGGCCTGCGGTTTAGAAATGAGACTTGCATGAGAGTTGCAGACTGGAGGGAGAGGAGTGGCTTGGAGCACATCTGGCCTCCTCCTGCCCTCTTTCCTGCACTTGCTATATCGTGCTACAAACTGCTGCAACTTGTGATAGACGAGTAATATGGGCCGGACAACCCATCCCACCACTACAAAAAGTAATAGTGACCACCGAGTGCAGCACCTGCCGCTACACGTCGGGACACTGCAAATTACTCGTGGAACTACTCGGGGCGTACATCAACTGTTTCGCGTAAGCCCACCCGCTGGAGCGGCTGAAAGGGAGATCAAGCGGCGCACCGACGTCGTCGGCGTCTTTCCCAACCCCGAGGCGCTGCTGCGGCTGGCCGGCGCGGTCCTGGTCGAGGCGCACGACGAGTGGCAGGTCTGCGACCGCCGCTACCTCTCCGAGGGCTCCATATCCCAGCTCAACCAACCGGCCAGAGAGGTGGCGCAGCCGGCTCTGCTCGCGTCATGGTCATCCCACCGCTGACCGACACGGTGAGGACTACATCCACCACTCAGGTTGACGTCACCGGTCCGCCAGCGCCCGCTCAGAGCGCCGTCACCCGTCCGGGCGAGTGATGGCCCATGTCCCGCCCAAGCGACCCGGTATGGGGCAAACCAGAGGAGAAGCAGGCTTGACCGTTCACTCGTCGATGATCAAACCTCTTCGACAATGGACAAGCGAGGACGCAGCACAGTTCGCCGTCATCCGAACCAGGTTCAACGCAATGGCGGAGCGATCCCGCCCGCACGGCGATGACCGCGACGACCCGACGAGGGGCCTCGAAACATGGGAACTGCGCCGGTTGGGCCGATCGGCTAAGCTCATTGTCTAAGGCAACGGTGATTGAGCGGCATGATCGCTGGCCTCCCGCAAGCGCGCCCGCGCCCGCCCGCGCGTATACCACAAAATCTGCCCGCGTTCGGCTATATCTAGCCTCAATCCGGGGTAGAGTCAGCGAGGTACGTTCCTGCGGGTCAGCGTCATACACCTGGGCTGGCTCCACAAATATTCCTGCGCCAGCCTTCACTGAGATTATGTACGTGCCAAGCAAGGCAACTTCCCCTGCCCAGGCGCCGCCTTGACGGTACGCCATCTGACCCGATGGAGCATATGCCGCGATTGAATGCCAGCCTAAAAGACGGCTGCATGACTCGCCGGGCAGCGTCCAAAGGGGGTCTGCCGAAATGCTCCCAGTGGCCACGCGCGATACATCCGGATTTTTCGGATCGCCCTTACAGGCCTCGTGATCTTGATCCTTGCGTCCGATGATGCAGCGGAAGACTAGGACCTGTCCAAACGGACATATGGGACCCTTGTCCGGGTCACCCGGCCGGGCTGGAGCGTTGACGTGGCGACGGCACCGGCGCTGACTCCTCGGCGTGCGCCGCGGGCCTCGGCCTGGTGCTCACCCTGCACTACGCCCACAAGGACGCACGATCAGTGGTGCCGGCGTGGGGCGGCCCTGGAGGTGTACGAGGGTGTCCCGCCCCGGGTCTGATGGAGGCTCTCAATCCACGTGAGGATGAGAGTCATAGCGGCACCGAGGAAGTACCCCGACGAGCTGCGTGAGCGGGCGACCCGGATGGCGGTGGAAGCCCGGCAGGATCCGGCGACCCGGTCTGGTGCGCTCGCCCGGGTGGCCGGCCAGTTGGGCATCAATCCCGAAACCCTGCGCAACTGGGTCACCCAGGCCGAAATCGAGGGCGGAGTCCGGCCGGGCACGACGACCGAGGAGGCGCGCGGATCGCCGAGCTGGAGCGCGAAAACCGGGAGCTGCGGCGGGCGAACGAGATCCTCAAGACGGCGTCGGCGTTTTTCGCGCAGGCGGAGCTCGACCGCCGACTCAAGTGATCGTCGACTATCTCGACGAACACAAGGAGCGCTTCGGGATCGAGCCGGTCTGCGCGGTGTTGAATGACGCCGGCGTGCAGATCGCCCCGAGCACCTACTACGCGCACCGGACCCGACCGCCCTCGGCGCGGTCGATCGGCGACGCGGCGACGACCGCGGTGATCGGGCGGGTGCACGCCGACAACTACGGCGTCTACGGCGCCCGCAAGATGCACGCCGAATTGCGCCGGCAGGGCCACCGGGCGGCCCGCTGCACCGTCGCCCGGCTGATGCGCCGCAAGGGTCTGGGCGGCATCAGCCGGGCGAAGGGTCCGCGGACCACGGTGCCGGGCACCGGCCCGGACACCCGCCCGGACCTGGTCGAGCGCGCCTTCACCGCGACCGGCCCGGACCAGCTGTGGGTCGCTGACATCACCTACTGCCGGACCTTCGCCGGCTGGGCGTGCGCCGCGCTCGTCATCGACGTGTTCTCCCGCCGGGTGGTCGGCTGGCAGCTGTCGAAGTCCTTGCGCACCGACCTGGCCCTGGACGCCCTGGAGATGGGCATCTGGACCCGTCGGCGGGCCGCCGCGACGTCAGCGACTGATTCACCACTCGGACAAGGGGTCGCAATACGTCGCGGTGCGGTACACCCAGTGCCTGGCTGACGCTGGCGTCGTCGCCCCCGTGGGCTCGACTGGGGACTCCTATGACCACGTGCTGGCCGAGGCGTTCAACTCGCTGTTCAAGGCCGAGCTGGTCCGCAACCGCGGGCCCTGGAAGGGCATCGACGACCTTGAGATCGCCGTCGCCGATGGGGGCACCTCTCACGAAGTGGGGGAACATCGCCTGCTTCGACCACCGACGCCTGCACGGCGAGATCGGCCTGATCCCACCGGCCGAGCACGAGGACAGATTCTACTGGCACAACATCGCGGCGACTACCGTCGCCGCGTCAGTTCCGAGCCTCCACTAAACCCGGGGCGGGACACTCCCGGCCGGCACCACCGCGTGATCAAACCGGCCCCAAACGGGGCAAGGCCGCTCACCGCTAACCAGGCCCGAAGTCGTTACGGGGATCAGCCGACCAGCAGCTGCTGGGACGATCCGAGGGACACGGGCATGGCGACCGAAGTGGAAACGCCGAACTCGGCTGGTCGGGGACGCAGACCGAAAAGGTGCTCAACCGCAGCCACGGTCCGCTCGGCAGCCCGTCCGTCACCGTAGGGATTGATTGCCCGCGCCATGGCCGCACGCGCGTCGGCATCGGTGATCAGCCGGTGAATCTCGGCGATGATGCGGTCGGGGTCCGTGCCGACGAGCTTCACGGTTCCGGTGGCCACCGCCTCCGGCCGCTCGGTTGTGTCCCGCATGACGAGTACCGGAACTCCCAAGCTGGGCCCCTCCTCCTGCACGCCGCCGCTGTCGGTGAGGATGACGGTGGCGCGCGCCATCAGTCGGCAAAACTGGCCGTAAGGTTGCGGCTCGGTCACCACCACGTTCGGCAAGCCGGCCAGCGCCGGGAGCACCGCTTCGCGGACTACCGGGTTGCGGTGGATCGGAAAGACGACCCGCGCCTCGGGGTGGTCGATGGCGATCTGCGCTACCGCGCGGCCGATGCGCACCATGGGCTCACCCCAACTCTCTCGTCGGTGGGCGGTGACCAGGAGCAGTGGCGCGCTGGTGGCGTCGAGGGCGGCCAGGGCTGGATCGGCGTACGGCAGTTGCTGGGCGACAGTCCAGTGCAGCGCGTCGATGACGGTGTTCCCGGTGACGACGATCGCGGCCGGGTCGATGCCATCGGCGAGCAGGTTGGCCTGAGAGGTGGCGGTCGGAGCCAGGTGCAGCGAGGCCAGCTGGGTGGTCAGTCGCCGATTCACCTCTTCGGGGAACGGGTCGTACCGGTCATGCGTGCGCAGGCCGGCCTCCAGGTGCACCACCGGAATCTTCAGGTAGAACGCCGCGAGCGCCGCTGCATAGGTGGTGGTGGTGTCGCCCTGCACCAGTACGACGTCGGGGCGCTCCTCGGCGAGCAGTCGGCCGACGCCGGCCAGCGCGCCCATCGTGATGTCGGTCAGGCTCTGCCCGGGAGCGCACAGGTCCAGATCAAAGGCGGGTTTGATGCCGAACACGTCGTTGACTTGATCGAGCATCTCGCGGTGTTGGCCGGTCACCGCCACCACCGGGCGCACGTGCGCTGATGCCTCCAACGCCCGCACGACCGGGGCCATCTTCACGGCCTCTGGCCGAGTGCCGTACACGACCATTGCGGTCCGCCTGGACTCAGCGGTGTTAAGGGACATGGGGTTCACGCTCCGGTTGTGGTGATGGAGATGTTGCGGAAGACCGCGACTGCGTCCTCCGTGTAGAGCCCGACCGCTCCGTGGGTGTACGGCTCGGGGTCGATGAAGTGGGTGAGGCGGCGGCCGTTGGCAGTCACGGTGATCTCCCCGCCGTGCTGGGTGACCGTGAGCCGATGCCAGACCCCGGTTGGGAATCGCGGCATGTGCCCGCTGGTGAGGAAGCGCTGACCGCCGGGGGCGCCGGGGACCTGCTTGGACAGCTCCCAGCCGTTGGGCTTGAGTGCGACGGCGTAGAAGTGCTGTGGATCGGTCTCGTGCCACAGCAGCCAGCCGACCTCCCACGGGTTGGGGTTGCCCGGGCGCAGCTGCTGGCCGGTGCGCACCTCCGCCGAGACGGTCAGGTCGCCGTAGTCCTCATCGGTGACGACCAAGGCGGCGTGGGTATCGCTGGCGGCCGGGCTGGCCGGCGGCGTGGGGGCCAGAGTGACGCTGTCGGCGCTGATGTCGACCGTGCCGTAGCCGTCGTAGACCACCGACCACTGCTCGCTCACGAACGGCTCCCACACCGGATACGTGACGACCGCCAGCACTGCCAAGATGCCGGCCTGGAGAAGCAGCAGGTGCCTGCGCCGGGGCCGTCGCGCGGTCCTATCGAGCACCGATTGCGCCTGCAGGGACGGCGACCGATTCGGCCCGCTCGACGGTGCGGGTGGTCTTCACCCACCCGTGGCGGCCGCGTAGCACCCGGGCGACGGCCCACCAGCCGGCCGCGTACCACATCAGCCCGTAGATGACGTACAGGTGGCCCCATGCCCAGCAACGCAACAGTCCCGGGCCCTCCGCGCGCTCCCGGCGCCAGTAGACGGTGCTGTACGCCAGGGCCGGGCCGAAGGAGAGCAGATAGGTCGACAGCAGCCACCAGCCGACCGGATTGTGTCCGCCGACCGCAGCAGCCACCGCGGCTACGAGGGAAACAAGGAACGAGCCGGTCAGGCACGATGCGATTAGCAGCAGCAGCGGCGCGGTGAGGTGATAGACGAGATCTGCGGCTGCGGGGCCGGGCACCTCGCGGATCACCTTCGGCACCAGCCGGACGCTCATCAGGTGCCCCTGAAACCAGCGACTGCGCTGCCGAACCAGCCGGGCGAGCTCCGGCACCCCTTGCTGGTGCACCGCCGCGGTGTGGCAGAACTCGTTGCGCCAGCCGCTGGCCAACAGCCGAACTCCCATGTCGAGGTCCTCGGTGAGACTACGACTCCACGGGCTGTGACCCAGAGACTGCAATGCCGCTAGCCGCATGAACTGACCGTTGCCCCCGAGCCCCACCGAGCGCAGGTGCCGGCGGCCGCGCTGAAAGACCTCCGTGTAGATGACGAACTCCATGTCCTGCATGCGCGTCAACAGGCTGGTGAGTCGATTGTTAATGCGCACGCCGACCTGGACCGCGCCGACCCGTGGATCGGCGAAGTACGGGGTGACCGCAGCGATGGCTTGGGACTCGAGCCGGCCGTCGGCGTCGACGATGACGACAACGGTGCGCTGTGGATCGGCGTCTCGTAGCGGTCCGGATGTTAGGTGGCGGATGGCGGCGTTGAGCGCCTCCCCCTTGCCCTGCCGGGCCTGCGGCAGAGTGCGCCGGTACAGCCACACCCGCGGATCGGCGATGTCCTCGACCACGGCGGCGGTGTCGTCGGTGGAGGCGTCGTCGATCACCATGACGACGTAGTTGTCGCCCGGGATGGCCAACAGCCGGTTCACTGAGTTGACAATCACGCGGTCTTCGTCCAAGCAGGGCAGCAGGAAGACGAAGAACAGTTCGTCCTCCGCGCCTCGGGTCCGTGCAGCCGCCCAGCGTGGAGCTCGCCGGGACGCGGCCAGCAGCGACATCCCGTACACCAGCCCCAAGCTGACGAGCACCACCGCGGCGGACACGCAGACGGCATCCATGGCGCCCATCGACCAGAGCCCGGTGCTGGCTGCGGCCCTCATCGCCGAGCTCCCTTGCGATGCCGGCCACCGATCGACCGAGCCCCCTTGCGGTGCCGGCCGCCGGTGGAAGCTGCCACCCTCCGCGGGCGGCCGTATGGGGACACCAGCACCAACGTCGTTACACCGCTGATCGCGAGGAGGTAGAGGAGGAACAGTCCGCCGGCGAGGTCAAGAAGCACGCGGGCGATCAACCAGAGGACATCGTCGGTGGGCAGGGTCTGCGCCACTGTGATCGAGCTAAGTCCCCAGACCCCGCTGGAGTAGTTCACCCATCCCCCGTTCGGCTGCACCGGCTTGGTTCGCTTCAAAAGGTGCGGGCAACAGGACGGACTTCGCTACCAGCACCCGGGAACTACTTGAGAGCAGCACCATCGTCGCGGCTTGTCGTAACAGACGGTGACTACTATCCATGAGCTCACTACAGTGCTCCACATTACATTGACTGCGGCGAAGTTGCGTGCTGTGAGCGCTAGGTAACAATCCGCTGGTTGAAGCAGCGCCATGGCTGGCATGCTCGCGCGATCAACCGCGCCGGCCCTAGGAAGCGTGTTGAACCGGCGCAGCGCCTCTGAATCTCAGTTACAGATTGTGATGAGTGAGAGGCGGCCTTGGGCGATGCTATTGGATCTTGGCGAATGGATGTGGCGGCCGCGGTTTGATGGGACGGCGAGGTGGGCGCTGGCGGGATCATCGGCAGGTGATTGTGAACCGCCCCGGCTTCAGTGGAGGCTGTGGTCCGCCCCATGTTTCGTGGAGTCCGATTGTTGGATCTTCGTGCCACCTGACCCCTTGAGGAGGGGCTGTGGGACGACGTGGGTATCCGCCGGATTTCCGGCGCAAGGTGCTGGATCTGGTGGCTTCGGGACGCAAGGTGTCCGAGGTGGCCTTCGACCTGAAGATTAGCGACCAGACGATCTACTCCTGGCTGCGGCAGCACCAGATCGACCGAGACCTCGGGCCGGGCCTCACAACGCCCGAGCGGGCGGATCTTCGTGCCGCCCGGCGCCGGAGACGGCGATGTTAATTCCCAGGTCGCCTGCGTCGACGAGTATGTCGTCCTTGCTGCCGCGCTTGGCTTGGTCGGTTGGAGACCTGCTCAGACCTGCAGGCGCCGAACATGGTCACGGAGTGGCCCGCCCAGGCTTGCGGTTCCCCGATACCTGACCTATAGTACTTCAGCTGCGTTGCGCTCAACTTAGTTGACCACCAATGATCGGACAGGGACGTCCGCGCGCGCTTGGGGGATGCAGTGCCAGAGGACCCGCAGGACAAGACTTCCAGCGATATCGGCCTGCTGCACCGCACCGACAACACGGTGGCGGCAGGGTCTGACGCCCAAGCTGCGCAGGCCCAGCTGGCGCTGGAGGCCCCGTGGCGCAACCCCGAGCCCTGGTGGCTGCGGGCGGGGGTGCGCCCGTACTTATTGCTCGGTGACGTCGCGGCCTTCGTCATTGCCACGGCCATTACGACGCCGGCGAACCCTGTGCACGTGGTCGTCCTCGGGGTGTACGTCGCGGTGTTCTACGTAGTGGGGCTCTACCGGTCCCGGCTCAACCTGTCGCTGCTGGACGACCTCCCCTACATCCTGGCCGCGTCCCTCGTCGGTTTCGCGCTCAAGCTGGCGCTGATTTCCCTGTTCCCGCACGTCGACCCGCCGCCCCGGCAGGTCCTCCATGCGCTGGTGCTCCTGGCTGCCGTGCTTGTAGTGCGGTGGATCGCCTACACAGTCGTCCGCAGGGCGCGGTGCCGAGGCAAGGTCCATCACCGCACGCTGATCGTCGGCGCCGGACAGGTGGGTATCCGTCTGGCGAACACTCTGCAGGACCGTCCCTACTACGGCCTGGACCCGGTGGGCTTCGTCGACTGCGATCCACCAACTCAGAACTCGCTGCTACCGGCGCCGGTGCTGGGCGCGTACGAGCAGCTGGGGAAGGTCATCCGCGAGCACCGGATCCGTGACGTCATCGTGGCCTTCGGCGGGGCCAATGAAGATGACCTAGTCGACATCCTCCGTACCTGCGACCGGCTCGACGTCGAGGTCTTCCTGGTCCCTCGGCTCTTCGAGCTGCACAACGCCAACCGCTACACCGATGAGATCTGGGGGATCCCCCTCATCCGAGTGCGACGGGCGGTGTTCCGCAGCCCGTGGTGGAAGGTCAAGCGGGCGATCGACATCGTCATCTCCGGTGTGGCCCTGATCGTCTTGTCCCCACTGCTCGCGGTCGTCGCCCTGGCCGTCCGCTGGGAGGGTGGCCCCGGGATCATCTTCCGGCAGCAGCGGGTCGGTCTCGACGGACGTCCGTTCGACGTGCTTAAGTTCCGGTCGCTCAAACCCGTGAATGAGACGGAGTCGCAGACGAACTGGAACATCAAGCACGACGACCGGCTGGGCCCGGTGGGCAGGTTCATCCGCGCCAGCTCGCTCGACGAGCTGCCCCAGCTGTGGAACATCCTCCGGGGCGACATGAGCCTCGTCGGGCCCCGCCCGGAGCGCCCCCACTTCGTCGAGCAGTTCTCCACCCACATCCCCCGCTACACCGCCCGCCACCGGGTCCCGGCCGGGCTGACCGGCTGGTCGCAGGCGCACGGACTCCGCGGCGACACCTCAATCGAGGACCGGGCGCGCTTCGACAACTACTACATCGAGAACTGGTCCCCCTGGCTGGACATGAAGATCCTCATCAAGACGGTCGGTCAGGTCGTCCGACGCCAGGGCGGGTGACGCCGGACGCTGGCACCGCCCGCCACGGGTGCACGCCGAAGCGGTGCCCGATCTGGGCGACGATGACGTCCGAGATTGGGGTCACCTTGGCGGCCGGAGCGGCGGCCTGCAGCCGGGAGGATTCGTGCGTGGCCCCGTACTGGGTCGGTGGCCCGGTCTGGGTCAGCTCCAGCACCTGGTCCTGCGGCGCACGTCGGCAGCGACGACGGTTTACCCGCCGCGGCAAATCCGTCAGGCCAGCCGGCCTTGCTGTAGCGGCGTCGCCAGGTGACCACCGTGGGCTCGGCGCAGCTGCTATCGGAGCGATTGTTCGCCCCGCATACTCGCTAGCGGCTCGCCGCACCATCCCAGCTCGCTTGCTCGACGTCTCGGGCCGGCGCATCCGCCGCGCGCCACTATCGTGACCGCCCTTGACATCTTCTGCAGCTGACCAGGTTCCGTCCTCGAGACGCCAGTGCGCGCTTCAGGTGTCCCGCAGGCGGGTGGTCAGGCGAGGATCCAGCTCCGCATCTGGTCGTGGACCGGTTTGGGGGTGCTGTCCGCGCGGGTGAGCCCGAAGTAGTTCTCCCGCTCGGCGCTGCCGTAGGGGGTGCGGTCGCGCATGGTGTAGAGGAACAGGACGCTGTCGGGTTCCCGCGCGAACCACAGGTCGCGGCCGCCGACGAGCGACCGGGCGTGCTGGTCCTCGGTCAGGGAGTTGTCCCCCGACGAGGGGGCGCCGAACTCGGATCCCCACAACGGGGTGGCGCCGTCCCCGTTCTGGTTCATCACCTGCCGGATCTGAGCTGCGTAGTACAGCTCTCCGGAGTCCCAGGCGCCCTGCCGTGACCAGTACGGGTCCTGATAGGGGTGGGTGTTGGCGATGTCGAAGTACGGCTTGCCGCCTTGGGCGTACAGGTCGCGGTACCAGGTGACAGTGTTGATGGTGGACCCCCAGCCGACGCCTCCGGCCAGGACTCTCGCGTTCGGATCTGCGGCCTTGATCCTCGGATAGGCCGCCTTGAGCAGCGTGGCGTAGCTGCTGGTGTTCGGGTTCGACCAGAACTGGGGGAGGTTGGGTTCGTTCCACACCTCGTAGTGCACGACCCGACCCCGGTAGCGGGTGGCCACACGGTTGCAGAACGCGGCAAACCCGTCGCGCTGGTTCTGGGTGGTGGGCCCGTGGGTCTCTGGCGTCTCCGCGGGGCGCGCCCAGGTCGGGAGGGTGCCCAGGACCAAGAGCGGACGGAGGTGGCGGGCAGCGCAGGCATCGACCAGGCCGTCCAGCTCGGCCCACGACCAGGTGCCGCGAGTGCCCTCGATCCACGCCCAGTTGGCGTCGGTGCGCAACCAGTTCGCGCCCAGGTGGACGGCCTCGTCCAGACGCGCATCACGCCACGCGGCGCCGCGATACATGAGATCGGCGGCACCGATGGAGACCCCGATCCGGGCCGCGCGGGACGTGGTGGTGTGCGTCGCCCGGGCCGCACCGGAGCCGAGGGTGAGCGCGGCGACTGCTGCGACGGCGCCGGTGAGGACACGACGGCGGGTCATCGTGGACATGGAATCTCGACCGCTTCCCGGTAGGCAACGCGCCGGCCAGCACGGCGCAGGTTGAAGATCAACTCAGCCTGATGTGTTCACCTGTCCGGATTTACCTCCTCCACTGCCTCCCCCGACGCCCTCGATCCCGGCCGGTCGAGACAGCATTTAGCGGTGCGCTAGTCGTCTCCGTCAGGAATATGACGCGGTTGCGCACTGACATGTCCAACTGGTGCACACCTCATCGATAAGCGTCCAGCAGGGGTTTGCGGAACTACTTCGATAAGGCTCAAGTAGTGCATTCGCTATTTCAGATCACCTATGAGGCGGTTAATCTTTAGTCATGGTCGGAGCGTCCTCGAGTACCCGGCCTGCTGGGAGCGGTGACGATCCGGGACGGACAGGTGCGGCTCATGGGGCAGCGGCTGGTGCTCAGGTGCGCGAGCGGACGCGGTGACCAGTGACTCGTTGCCGGTTTCGGTCGCGCAGACGACAGGGGGTTGATCCTCTGCCACCGGTCGCGCTGCACTCCTCGGAGTCGGCACGCCACACAGTGTTGGTGACCATGCGGTCCTCATTGTGCTGGCAGACGGTGAGAGCCGCGCCGACGAGGAGGGCGAACAGGGGCGCGAGGAGCAGCCAGGCTGCCAGCATCAACCAGAGCATCGAACCCCTACCTGTTCGATCGGGATAGCTGTTCAGGGCGGGAGTCGATTACCGGCTCGCGGTCACCGGCGCCTGTGGTGGACCTGGTGTCGTACCGCGCCGTTGGTCGACCTCGGACGCGGCGCCTGGGGTCGGGCGTCGAAGAACTTCTCGAGGGTGGTCATCAAGCCGGGCGCCGCAGGAGGTCGCGGTGCGGTGCTGTTCCTGCCGTCCGCACCCCCGTGGCTTGAGCGGTGGGCCGGCAAGCGGATCCGATTGCGTCACCATCTCACAGTACTAGCCACTGACCAAGTTACGAAGACCGATGTCTAATTACGGGAGACGCTGAAGCGAGTCGACGCCCGTTGGGAGCGCGTCGCAGGACGCCTGTCCCCAGTACATGGACAACTGCGATCGGTAGATCACTCTCCGTACAGGGTGAAGGCGGATTCGACACGCAAAGCTGCTGGCAGAGCCCTTGGTCCTTGGAACGAGGGACCACAGGCGTTTACAGTGTGTTACTGATGGACGCCTTCCAGCAGGCCGTGGACGAGGCGCGTCGGCAGCTCATCCGCGAGGAGGGGCAGAACGTGTCCGTGCGGGAGCTGATCCGCCGCGCGGGGTTCGACGACTCCCGCCGGGCTGCCGTGGCGCGCCATCTCAATCCCAACCTGCGCTGGCCGAAGGGACACCGGGTGCCGCCGGGGATCGTGCGGGCACTGGCCGCGGTCTTGCCGCTCAGCGAGTCCAGCCTGATGCAAGCCGCCCAGATGGCGGCCGGCTACCGGGTGGACGAGGAGGAGCCGCGGGACCTGGGGTTCGAGGTGGCCCGATTCCTGGGTGATGCGGACGTGTCGGCGGAGGAGAAGGCGCGGCTACGGGCACAGCTGCTGCAGCTCATCGCCGAAGACCTCCAGCGACCCTCCGGGGCATGAGCCCGACCTCGCCGCCCCCTCCCTCGACGGCGGTCGAGCCCACCGGCGAAACGCCCCACTGCCAGCCTGTCGAGACCTTGCCGTCTCAGCCCGGATGCACGCTCGCTGGAGCAGCGTTCGATCACCATCCCCACGCCAGGCGGCGCAGCGTTTGCCCGTGCAGACGTTGGGCACACCCGCCTCCGCGCCGGGGACCTCGCCGTTCCCGAGGATCCGCAGGGGTGCGCGCCCTCGCGCGGGCCTCCGGGCCCTCAGCCCGCTGCGCACAACTTCGCGGCCCGCCGCAGAGTCGCGTACCGTCCGTAGTGGCTTGATCGCGCCCTCGCTGCATCCGAGGGTCGGCTTCCCGGGAGACACCCTCGTGACCCACTTCTTGGACGAGTCCTGCCTTGCCGAACTCCTCGCGGCGCTGTCGGGCCGCCACCACCTGCCTGCGGGCTCCTCGGACTTGACCCTGGCCGAGGGGTTCATCGAAGTGCGCTGTCGGTCACTGGAGGGCCGGGCGGTGTGCGCGGCGATGACGGTCGACGGCGTGCTGTGGGTGGTCATCGACCCCGACAAGCCCAACGCGGTGGAACTGGCCTGCGAGATGCTCGAGGAGTGGCGCGCCCGCTACCTGCAATCGACGGTGACCGAGGCCTACCCGCGATAGAAGCGCACGTCGCACCGGACACCGACTCCACTACAGCGTCGCTCCGGAACGGCTGCGGCCATGCGGTGAAGTCCGCAGGGGCGGGGTGAGTCAGTAGTCATCAGGCGTGACCGGCAACCGCCGTGGGTCAGCGCCGGCGCCGCTTGGCGGCGTACATGGCGTCGTCGGCGTCCCGGACCACCCGTTGGTGGGCAGTTGCGGGATCGGCGCCGCCTTCCGTGAGGCCGATCCCGATGCTCATAGTCAGAGAGATCGTGGTCTCCTCGATGATCACCGGGTTGTGGAGGGCATCGCGCAGCCGCTCAACCAGGAGGTCGGCGTGGGCTCGGTCGGTGTGCTCGCACACGACACCGAACTCATCGCCGCCCAGTCGTGCCGCGGTGTCGCTGGCTCGCAGCACCGTCTGCAGGCGCTCAGCAAAGGCGACCAGAATCAGGTCGCCGGTGTGGTGGCCGAGCGTGTCGTTGATGGTCTTGAAGCCGTCGAGGTCGATGATCAGCACGCAGGTGGGGGTCTGTTCGCGCAAGCCGCGCTCCAGAGCGTGCTGCAGCCGGTCCTGGAACAGCAACCTGTTGGGCAGCCCGGTCAGCGGGTCGTGCAGCGAGCGGTGCAGCAGCTGTGCCTCGAGGGCCTTTCGGTCGGTGATGTCCTCGACGATCATGACCAGGTGAGACGGTTCACCCGCCGGGTTGCCCTCCACCCAGGAGGCGGTCACCTGCACCGGGAACTCGTTCCCGTCGGCGTGTAGCAGGCTGGTCTCGTGGCGCATCGGCTGGCTGTGATCGGCCAGCAGCCTCGCATGCGCCTCGCTCGCGCCCGCTTGGCCGGCGGAGTGCACCAGGTCCAGCACGGATCGGCCGTGCAACACCTCGGCGGCCGTGCCGAGCATCCGGCACAGCGCGGGGTTGGCGTCGACCAGGACCCCGGCGGGTGTGGTGAGGGCGATTCCCATCGGCGCATTGGTGAACGCGCTGCGCTGGTCCGCCGGAGGGAGCGCGCCCGTCACCTCATTCAGGGTCCACCTCCGCAATGAGGTCCAGCTTGCGCGAGAGACGCCGGAATCGGCGCCCGGGACGGCACGGAACCGTTTCGACCGGCCCTACGAGCAAGAGGTCCAGCGTATGCCGGAGTCCTCGTTGCCGCATCCGAGCCTGGTGCCCATCCACCGGCATGGCGGGCGCCGTCGGCGCCGACCGTCCATGAATGCCCGTGGCAGCTCATGCCGGGATCCCTCACCGCTCCCACCTGGCGGGATGGGCGTGCCAGGCGCGCGCCAGTGGCGTGTTGAGCAAGGTGACGGTGGTTCGATCATCGGGGTGCTCGCTGAGTGCCCCGGCGAGTGCGACCAGCGCACCGCGCAACTCCGCGGACAGGTCGGCGGCCGGATCAACCAGCTTCGCCTCAATCTGGCCCAGCATCCCCCGGGCCAGGTCGCGGGCGAGCGCGGCGGCCTCAACGCCGGCGTGGCCCAGATCGAGGATGAGACGCGCCGTGCACCCCGGCGGCCCGCCGGACAACTCCGCCTCGACGACGACCGCGGCAGGCGGATCATCCACGACGAACTCCTCAGCTTCAGGAGTGGACAGGTCACCAGCCGATGCCGGCGCGGCATCGGCAGCAGGCGTTCGGTGGGTCGGCATGGGCGGAACCCACCGCAGGAGCCGCCGGGATGGCTGGTCAGGTTCTCGGGACTGGAAGGCCACGAGGCTGTGAGGGTTAAGGCGAGACGGTCGTCGACCACGCAGCGTGTGACAGCAGTCACCAGTATGACCCGGTCCTCATCGGGGCCGCATCAGTAGCCAGCCCAGGCGTCTTCTCTGGCTCGTTTCTGTGGCTGCCGTCTTCTCCTGGCCAGGTCGACGCAGCCGCCGGTGGTCTGCTCGCCTGTAAGTCGATCGGGGAAGGCTGGCTGGCCGAGCCCAGCCGGGCCCGGCCAGCACGCTCGCGGTCACGGTCCGGGGCAGGAGCGGCTGGGCGGAAGCCGCCGGACACGGGGCAGCGCCGCATTCGTCGGCCCTAGCGTGCGCCGCCATGGGGGAGGGCGTGTTGGTGGTCTATGCGTCCTTCGCTCAGGTGCCGACCGCGGGTGATCAGGGTGGCGTCGTCGGCCACCCGAGCCGAGGAGTTGGCCGAGCGGTAGGTCTGAGGAGGATCGGTGCGCGTGGCAACGGTCGGACTGGCAGGAGTGCGACGGAGCCCGCTGAGTTCGCCGCGCCATCGATGAGCGCGGAAACGCCGTTGGGGTGTGGCGGGTGCAGATCGGTCTCGGTGAGCTCATCCACTTCCTGGTGGAGTCCGAGCCGCTGATCGAGGAGCACGACTAACGTCACGCGTCACGCCGGACGCGGCCGGGCCGGTGTGCGCGACCGTGGGGCATGGCACGACGGCCCGCGCGTCCAGCCCGGCCGGTGAGATCAGACAGCGGGCCGCTCCGCGATCGGGTTGCCCTCGCACGGAGGCGGGAGCCAGCATTCGCAGCATGAGCACCGATCCGGGCGCCCAGGACCAAGCGCTCGCATCCGCAGCTGACGCCGACAGCAACGGCAACGGCAACGGCACCGCTGATGCTTCCCCGCCCGCGTCCCCCGAGCAATCTATGAGCAAGCCACCGCCCGCCTCGCGGGCATCATCGACGAGTGGCAGCAGGCGCGCGATGCCCTCCTCCGCGGATAGCCGGCGAGGACCACTCGGCGGCGTTGATTCCCGACGACACCGGCACCGGCGGCGTTGGTTCCGGAGTGACCGCCCAGCGCCACCACAGAGCGCTGGGACTGTGCCGGCGCACGCTCCTCCATCGGAAGAGGCTTCCGTACCCGTGCTGAACGAGCTGACGGCGATTCAAGCCGACGCCATCCGCGCCACGGCCGCAGCACACGACCGTGACCCGGACGAGCTGGCACTTGAGCTGATGCACGTGCTGGCCACGGAGGAGACACCCGAGGCCATCGACGCTACTCCCGCAATCCCCGCACTTACAACCGACCACGACGACACCGTGCGCATTCTCCTGCCCTTGAAGACACTCGAGTAATAAGGTTTTCTCACTAGAAATCCCCACCCAGTTGAAGGGCGTAGTGGGCGTCGCTGGTCAGGGCTTCAGCGAGTCGTCAGCGACTTCGGGCGCGGGCCCTCGACGCAGGCTCCCGGCAGGCGGCACTCGACACTTCGCTGGCACGAGGGCCTGACCTGCAGCGATGCCTCTCCCAGCCGTCCGCGGACGGCGAATCCTGGTGAGAAAACCTCAATCAACGCTGACAACTCTGCCCAGTCGTCCGAGTGCGCCGACGCGGCGCGCGGTGCCCGCCTCCGTCACCAGTTCCTTCAGGTAAGGCCGTCGAGGTCATGGCACTGGGGTTGAACATCCGTGAACGGCTGGCGCACGTAAACGGTCCCGCGACGAGGACGTCACAGTTGGTGCGACGAGGACGTCACAGTTGGTGCATTTTCACTCCGTGATGAACGGGTGAGATTGACCAACGACGCCAGCGGCCGCGACGGGAGTGCGCGCAACGGGAATCCCGAGCCGTGTAGAGCTCACATCCACGAGTGGCTTCAGTCCAACGCCGTCCGCTACTCCGACTCCGGACACGAGACCCGTGTCCGGAGGGCACCACGCATTTCCGTGCCGAGGACGGACTGGCCCTGATGTCATCGAGGTTTTCGAGCAGCTCATCGAGGTGCACCGCAACGACGCCCCAAACACCGTTCTGGCGGACGCCCGAAGTTAGGGCCAGCGTAGCTAGGGCCAGGCCTTCGAGGCCGCAGTGTCGGGGCAGTCCTCCGCTACTCGACAGTCGGTCCGCCACCGCGAGCAGTCACGAACAGCGGTAATGGCAAACCTGTGGGTTGCACCGGGCAACACTGCTGGACCGCCGGACGACTCCCCCCGCATACTGCCCCATGGCCACCGACACCCTCAGGTGCAGCCGGTGCGAGAAGCCGGCCATCTGGAACGTCCAGGTGTCCTGCAGCTGCGGCGATGAACAACATCCACGTTGTGCCGAACACCGCGGCGGCCGCCGCGGAGCTGGCCTTCGGTCCCAGCACATGAAAAAGTGTTCACACTGCGGGGGCATCCGCAGTGTGGTTACCGAGATCGTCTCTGTTCCGGATTGGATGAAGGCACGAGTTCAACAGGCCGACACCCGACCACGCTGCCAGATTCACACCTGTCATAACCTCGGCCGCTACACCGCGATCGCTAGCTGTGCATGTGGTGCGGACAGCATGCGTGTCTGCACGAAGCACCACGCTGAGATCCAAGCTGGTGGAGCCGAGTTCGGGTGCTTCCAGTGCAGGGAGACCGTGACGGTGATAAGCGGCGCGGACGGCGCTCAGCACCGTACCTAGGTGCCCACTCGGTACGAGGTTAGTTGCCAGCTGCTCGGTATGCCTCGATCACCGCGGCAGGGACACGTCCGCGGTTGCTGATCTCGTATCCCTTTGCAGCCGCCCATGCGCGTACGGCTTTAGGGTCCACGTCTGCAACAGGACTGGAAGCACGGCGACGCCTGCGCACGCCGCCCACCTTGCGACCAGCCTCAACGTACTTCCCGAGCGCTTGCCGCAGTTCCTCGGCGTTGGTGTCCGTCAGGTCGATCTCATAGTCCCGGCCATCGAGGCCGAAACTCACAGTCGTGTCCGCAGGTGCATCCGTCAGGTCGTCATGAAACAAAACGATGGTCTTCGTACCCATGACTCCGAGGGTCCGTGCACGGTGTTGATGTGTCAAGCGCGGTCATGAGGCCGTCATCTTTGGATGAGGTGGAACCACCTGGGGATGTCTGTGCCGTAAGACCGCCCCTGCTCGCTGTCCTGCACGGATTTCAGCCGATCTTGAACCCGAATGAGGTTTTCTCACCAGGATTCGCCGATCGGGGACAGGTCAGAGAGCCATCGCCGCAGGTCAGGCGCATGTGCCAGCGGAGTACCGAGTACCGCCTGGCAGGAGCATACGCCAAGGAGCCGTGATCGACTCCGCCAACGACTCCCCACAGTCCTGACCAGCGGCGACAACCACACCCTCCAACTGGGCGCCAGTTCCTGGTGGGAAAACCTCAATTTGGCATCCCCGGCCGTCAATGAGGTTTTCTCACCAGGAATCCGAGCCTAGTGCTCCGTATCTGACGTCGTTTGTGTCTTGCGGTGGCGTGGGTCGGTGGCCCTGGCGATGACCGTGTCGGGGTCGTTGGTCCCAATCAACGGCCGGCAGCGGTCGTTCCAGGCGTCGATGAACCCCTCGATCGCGGCGATCAGGTCGGCCACGGTCGGAAAGCTGCCGCGGCGCAGCGCCTGCCGAGTGATGATCGAGAAGAACGCCTCCACCGGGTTCAGCCACGACCCGGAGGTCGGGGTGAAGTGCAGCGTCACCCGAGGATGCCGGTCCAGCCAGGCGCGCACCGCCGGGTGCTTGTGGGTGGCGTAGTTGTCGACCACCACGTGCAGCTGTCGGCGGGGATAGGCGGCGGCGACCTGCTTGAGGAAGGCCAGGAACTCCTGATGGCGGTGCCGGTCGGTGCAGGCATCGGTGACCTTGCCGGTGGCCACCTCGAGCGCGGCGAACAGCGTGGTGGTGCCGTGCCGGACGTCATCGAAGGTCTGCCTTTCGGGATGCCCGGGCCGCACCGGCAGCGTCGGCGCGGTCCGCTCCAGCGCCTGAAGCTGCGGCTTCTCATCCACGCAAAGCACGACCGCCTTCTCCGGCGGATGCAGATACAGCCCGACGACGTCGCGGATCTTGGCCTCCAGGGCCGGGTCGGTGGAGAACTTGAACGTGCCCGCCCACCACGGCTGCACGCCGAAGCGGTGCCAGATCCGGGCGACGGTGGCGTGCGAGATCGGCGTGCCCTCGCCGGCCAGCGCGGTGGCCAGCAGCCGGGAGGACCAGTAGGTGGCGCCGAACTGATCCGGCGGCTCGGTCAGCGTCAGCTCCAGCACCCGCTCACGCAGCGCCTCGGGCAGCGGCGAGGGCTTGCCCGACCGCGGCAGATCCGCCAGCCCGGCCAGGCCACGCTCGGCGTAGCGGCCGCGCCAGGTCGCCACCGTGCCCTCGGCGTAGCCGACCATCTCCGCGATCTGCTTGCCGGTACTTCGTCCGCGGCCAGCAGCACGATCCGGGCCCGCTCGGTCACTCGAGCCGGGGCGCCCTTGTCCCGCACCCGCCGCTCCAGCTCCCGCCGATCCACCTCGGGAAGCTGCACCGTCCGCACGTGCGCGGCCATGAGGAAGGGTCCACCCGCGCCCGGCATGACCTTCAGAGACACCGCGACGGAGCACCAGTGACCAAGAAGGAGGCAGCCGCCAGGATCGGAGTCCACATCGCCACCATCGACCGGGCGATTAGGGACAAGAAGGTCACGCGGATCACACCGAGCAACGAGTACCACGTCAGGCTATTGCCCCACGAGGTGGACGAGCTGGTGGTGTGGCGGCCCCAGTCCTGACCCGGTCAGCTTGGAGGAGACGGCGGACGTAGGGGCAGGTCAGGTTAAACTACGCAGCCAGACATCAGGTGGTGGGTGTCGGCGTAGTTGACGCCCGAGGAGCTGACCTCGTACAGCTGCTGGCCGTCGCCCGGGACGGGGTCGGGGAGGTCGACGACGTTCAGGACCTCGGGTCCACCGAATTCGGTGATCTGCACGGCTCGCATGCAGGGGAGGCTATGCGCCGCCCCACGCTCAGCCCTGCCGGCGGTGTGGTCCCGGACCTGGGCTTCACCGCCTCGACACCCGAGAAGGCGGTGTCGCGCGGGTCCCGGACGACGACAGAGACGGGTTCACGCCGGCGCATGGATCCTGAACACCGAGCTCACGTAGTCGAGCACGGGTCGGGCGGCGGCGGGCCGGCTGCGGAAGGCGACGTACCCGTCGGGTCGCACGAGGTACAGCGACTCGGCCGTGGCCGCGTAGCGGTGGTGGGCGTCCCGGTCCGGGTCGAGGAACACGGCCACGTCGTCCAGTCCCTCGGGCCTCCGGTCACCGGGCACCACGACCCACGTGCGGACGTCGTCGCCCAGGGCAGCGCCCACCGCCCGTGCGGTGGCGGTCATCCGCCGGTACCCGGCGTCGGTGGCGGCGGGGCCGTCGAACAGCAGCAGGGTGGAGTGGGTGCCCCGGAAGAGGTCGAAGAGCCGCGCGGGCGCGCCGTCGCCGTCCTGCCCGTCGGCGTCCGGTGCGCGGTCGCCGGCGTGCAGGCCGTGCCGGAACCGGACGCGGTCCACCACGCCGGCCGCCTCCCCGTCGCCGGTGCGGTCGACGCCGGCCGGCTCGCCGGCCAGCGAGCTGCTCCGGTAGCCCACGTCGAGCTTGGCCACGCCGTCGAGGAGCCGGTCCAGGACGACCGGGAGCCGCAGCGCCGGCACGAGGACCCGGTCGCGCAGGAAGGTCATACGTCGGGCCGGACGCCGGCCTGCACCTGCCACGTCCCGCTCCCGTCCAGCGGGTCGGCGGCGAGGTACCCGTCGTCGAACCAGGCGTAGGACGGGCCGTCGGCCGGCAGTCCCTCGATCCGGACGTCACCCAGGACGAAGTGCTCCTCGCGGCTCTCGCCGCGCATGGGGATGCCGACCAGCGTCCGCACCGTGCTGCTCCCGCCGTCGCAGCCGACCACGAAGGCGGCCCGGATCCGCTCGACCGTCCCGGTGGAGTCGTCAGTCATGGTGGCGGTGACGCCGTCGGCGTCCTGGTCGAGGTCGACCAGCTCCCGCCCGTACTCGACGGTGCCGCCCAGTTCCGACAGGCGCGTCCGCAGCACCTGCTCGGTCCGCCACTGCGGCAGGACGACCAGGTTCGGGTACGGGACCCCGGGCTGCGGCGGGCGGGCCGGTAGGTCGAGATCCAGGGCGAGCCGTCCGCCCGAGTACAGGCGCACGTGGTGGTGGGTCCGGCCGGCGGCCAGGGCAGCCCCGGCGATCCCGAGGTCGTCGAAGACCTCGAGGCTGCGCGGCTGCAGGCCCTTGCCGCGGGACCGGGTGTGGTGGGTCGTGGCTCGCTCGACGACCGTGCAGTCGACGCCACGGCGGCGCAGGTCGCAGGCCAGCGTGAGCCCCGTCGGGCCGGCGCCGACGACGAGGACGTCCGTGCTGGTGCTCATGGTGGTCAGCCCTCCGGGAGCCGGGACGGGGAACGGCGGTCGAGGTACTCCTGCCAGGTGCGCCCGCCGGAGCGGTTGCCCGGGACGAGGTTCGCGCCCGCCCGCAGCGCCGCGGAGGGCGCGCCGGGCAGGGGGACCTCCACCATCGGACGGTGCCGCCCGGTCCTCCGGAGGCGGTCGCGGACGAGCTCCGCGACCGGGAACACCTCCGGACCGCCGAGGTCGGGCAGCCGGCCGGCGGGCCCGGACGCCACGGCGTCCGCCAGCCGGCGGGCGACCTCGTCGACGTCGATCGGCTGGATCCGCCAGCCGCGCGGCACTAGCACGACGGGCATCCGCACCAGGCGGCCGAGCAGATCGTCGACGAACCCGTGGAACTGCGTGGTGCGCAGGAGGGTCCACGGCAGCCCGGACCGCGCGATCGCCTCCTCGGCTGCCAGCTTCGCCCGGTAGTAGCTCACCGGGATGCGGTCGACGCCGACGATCGAGACGGAGACGAGGTGCAGTCGGCCGGCGTCGCGTGCGGCCTCCAGCAGCCGCTCGGTCCCCGCCACGTCGACCGCCCGGGAGTTCCGCGGGTCCGTGGCGCAGTGCACGACCGCGGTCGCCCCGGCCACCGCCTCGACGAGGCCGGCTCCGGTGCTCAGGTCCGCCACGACCACGTCGGCGCCGGGTACCGGTGGCGCGGCGGACTCGCGGCTCAGGATCCGCACCGGGTGGCCGTCGGCCGCCAGGGCGCGGACCACCCGTCGTCCGAGCCGTCCGGTGCCGCCGGTGACGAGCACGCTGGTCATCGCACATCCCTCCGTCGGGGCCGATCGGGAGGAGAGCGTCGCCGCCGGACCTTGACGGCCGGTTGGCTCCTCGTCCGCGCGCGGCGTCAAGGAGGCGTCAAGCGGCCGCGGGCACCGTCGCTCCCGGACACCCCGGCCCCCTGGAGGCACGATGGCCGCCCGCGGCTCACCGGCCGGCATCGTCTTCCGGCGGCTCGACGCAGCCTCCGAGCGGCGCGAGGCCGAGATGCTGTTGTCGGCCTGTGCTCTGGACGACCACGACGACACCTGCGAGTGGTACGGCCTGTGCGACCTGACGACGACGACGACCGGCGGCCTCGCCGGGGTGGCGGTGGTCCGCAGCCTGGACGCCACGACAGCCCGGCTGTGCGGCCTCGCCGTGTCGACGGCCTACAACGACGGTCAGCTGGAACGGCGGCTGGTCTGCGAGGTCGCGGACCGGCTCCGGGCATCGGGCGTCGAGCAGATCACCGCGCCACCCGTCCGCGACCGCCGGATCGCGGCGCTGCTCGCCCGGACCGGTTTTGTGCCGCGGGAGCCGGTTCAGGACTGTGCGTCCGGGTGGTCGCAGCTGCCGCTGTGACCGTCGGGAGCGACCGTGCGGCGGGTCTCCGTGACGCGTCGCAGCAGCACGGGGGACCCCTGTTCCCGCGCGACGGCCGCCGCCTGCTGGAGAGCCCGGTGTGCCTGCTCCGTGCGCGGTGGCGTCAGCGCCACCAGGGACAGCGCGCGCAGGCGGTGCAGCTCGGACTCGTAGAGCCGCTCTCCCGTGCGGTCGACCCGGGAGAGCGCGTCGTCCAGCAGCCGCAGCGCCTCCGTCGGCTGCCGGTCGCGGAGGTGGGCCTCGGCCAGCAGCCCGAACCCCCAGGCCAGGAGGTGGTGGACGCCGCCCGCCTCGATCTGGGTGAGCTCGCGGCGCAGCGCGGGGACGGCGACCTCGGGATCCCCGTCCACGGCCTCCACCCAGCCCAGGACCACCGCCGCGTACCCGCTCGGCGCCGGGAAGTTCCACCTCGTGGCCAGGTCCTGGGCCTCCCTGGCCCACGCGCGCGCTGCCGGGCTGTCGCGGCGGAGGGCGGCCAGCAGGGCAGCTCCGGCCAGGACGGCGGCCCGCGCGAAGGGGTGCTGGTCGCGGGACCCCTCGACGGCCGCCGCGACGAGGTCGGCGGCGCGCTCCAGCTCGCCGAGGGGCTCCAGCACGGCGGAGAGCTGCAGCTGCAGGATGAACACCGGTGGCAGGGGCTGGCGGTGCGTGGGCGCCCCGTCCGCCACCCGCAACCCCTGCTCGAGCTGCTCGCGGGCCTCGAGGAGCCGGCCCTGGCCCCACAGCGTCCTGCCCAGGGCCAGGCGGCCGACGGTGGACGCGACCGGATCGGCGGTGTCCGCGGCGATCCCGAGCATGCGCTCGGCCAGGTCGCCGGCCGCGCGGTGGTCGGCCCGGGCGTACGCCACCTCGAAGAGGCTGTGGCACGCGGCGAGCAGGGCCGAGCTGTCGCCGAGCTGGTCGGCCAGTTCACGGGCGTGGGCGAAGCTCGCCCACGCCTCCTCGCTCGCGGTGTCGTGCCGCTGGACCAGCAGCGTGCCGAGGCGCAGGTGGACGTGCAGCTCCGAGGCGGCGCGAGCGGGAGTCCGGGGCATGGTGGCGAGCAGGTCCAGGCTCCGTCGCAGCTGTCGCTCGGCCTCCTCGTGCGCCAGCGTGTCGAGGCACAGCTCCGCCGCGGCGATCAGGTGGGGGACCGCCTGCTCGGGGCCGACCACCGGTGCGGCCAGCCACCAGTGGTGGGCGAGCTGCAGGACGTGGTCCGCGTCGTCGCCGCGGTGGTCGAGCAGGGCCTGTCCCACGCGGGCGTGCAGCCGGGCCCGTCGTGCTCGGCTGATCTCGCCGTAGATGGCCTCGCGGATCAACGCGTGGGCGAAGCGGAAGCGGCCCACCCTCGCGGGGTCCTCGACGACCAGTCCGGCCGACACGGTGAGCTCGAGGGCAGCGAGCGCGTCGTCGTCGTCCAGCCCGGTCACGGCGCGGACGACGTCGAGGTCGAACTGCTGACCGACGACCGCCGCGACGAGCAGCACGGTGCGGGTCTGGTCGGGGAGCCGGGCGAGCCGACGGCGGAGGACGTCGCGCACGCCCGCGGGGACCTGCTGGGCGACCAGCGTCGCCGCCTTGCCCGTGGTCCGCTCCGGCCAGCCGTTGGCGCCGAGCAAGCGGAGCACCTCGAGGACGAAGAACGGGTTGCCGCCGGTGCGGTCCCCGACCAGCCGGGCCAGCTCGTCGTCGGGGTCCGTGCCGACGTGGGAGGCCATGACCCGGGCCACGTCCGCGACCTCCAGACCGGCGAGCTCCAGCCGGTCCACCGGGACCGCCCGTGCCAGCTCGGCGAGCGTCTCGGCGAGCGGCTCCCAGGCGTCGAGGTCCCGGTCCCGGTAGGTCACCAGCACCACGACGGGTGCGTCGGCCAGCGTCGTGGCGAGGTGGCTCAGCAGCCGGTGGGAGGCGACGTCGGCCCACTGCAGGTCGTCGAGGACCAGCAGCAGGCGTCGGCCGCAGGCGAGCTCCCTCAGCACCGCGGTCGCTGCCTGACAGAGCCGGAAGCGGGCCGCTTCCGGGTCGACCACGGGCGCGGGGGGGAGGGGGGCGCCGCCCGCCAGTTCCGGCAGGATGGGCGCCAGCTCGACGGCGGAGGAGCCGAGCCCGGCGCTGGGCGCTCCGGGCGTCCCGTCGCCCAGCAGGCTCCGGAGCACCTGCGTCCACGGCCAGAACGGCGGGGCCCCGGCGTCCTGGTCGCTGCGCCCCCAGCCCACCGCCACTCCGGATGCGCGGGCGCGCCGCGCCGCCTCCTCGGCCAGCCTCGTCTTGCCGATCCCGGGCTCGCCGGCCACCAGGACGATCCGTCCCCGTCCGGTCGCCGTCTCAGCCAGCGCCTCGTCGACCACCCGCAGCTGTGCGTCGCGCCCGACCAGGCCGTTGGGCGCGGCCACGACGTCTGCGGCCTCGACGGCGGCGCGCGACACGACCTGCGTCGGGACGGGAGCCGGGCCCGGGGTGCTCCCGTCGTCGGCGGGAACCGCCGTCCACTCCAGTGCCGGGGCCTGGCGGAGGACGTCCCGTTCCAGGTCGCGGAGCGCCTGGCCGGGATCCAGGCCGAGCTCTTCGCGCAGCAGCAAGCGGAACTGCTGGTAGCCCTGCAGGGCCTCGGCCTGCCGCCCGCAGCGGTAGAGAGCGGCCATGCGCAGGCCCTGGAGGCGCTCCCGGAACGGGTGCTCGCCGGTCAACCGCTCGAGCTCGGCGACGATCCGGGCGTGCCGGCCGATGGCCAGGTCGGCGCTGAGCCGGTCCTCCAGGGCGGTCAGCCGGAGGTCCTCCAACCGGGCCCGCTCCGCCTGCACGAACGACGCGTCGGCGAAGTCGGCCAGGACCGGCCCGCGCCACAGCCCGAGGGCCGCCTCCAGCGTCTCCGCCGCGCGCGGTGCCTCCCCCCGCTGCAGCAGGTCGTGTCCGGTCCGCGCGAGGGCCTCGAAGCGCGCGGCGTCGACGTCGTCGGGGTCCACCACGATGCGGTAGCCCGGCGCCTGGTTCACGATCACCGTCGCGGGAGCCCCGGGTAGGCGCTGCGGTTCCAGCAGCCGACGCAGGTGGGAGACGTACGCCTGCACCGAGGCGAGGGCCTGCGGCGGCGCGTGCGGGCCCCACAGCTCCTCGACCAACCGGTCGAGCGGGACCACCGTGCCGGCGTCGAGCAGCAGGATCGCGAGCACAGCGCGCTGCTTGGGCCGCCCGAGGACCAGCGGCCGCCCCGCATCGAGGACCTGCAGCGGTCCGAGGACGTCGAACTGCACCGCGCACCCGCCTCTCCGGCGCCCGCCGGACTCGCCGTCGCGCCATCCTGCCCCGCCGCCGCCCGATCCCGGCCCCCTGCCGTCGCCGCGCTCCGGGTCCCGTCAAGCGGATGCCCCGGATCCGTCAAGAGCCGGGCCCGACGGTCTCCCCGGGACACCGGTGACCCGCCGGCCCCCACCCGGATCCGCACTCCTCCGGAGGTCCGCATGCGTCTCGCCGTCAAGGTCCTGCTGGCGTGGTTCGCCCTCTTCGGACTGGTGGTCGGCCTCTGGCAGGCCGTGTTCCCGGCCTCCTTCTACGCCGACTTCCCCGGGATGGGACACCACTGGGTGAGCCCGGACGGTCCCTACAACGAGCACCTGCTCCGCGACGTCGGTCTCGGCAACCTCGCCGTCGGCACCGTCGCGCTCGTCGCGCTGCTCAGCGGAGCGGTCTGGCTCGCCCGCGCCGTCGGCCTGGCCGTCGTCGTGACGAACCTGCCGCACCACCTCTACCACCAGGCGCACGTGTCGGTCCTGCCGACCGTCACCGACCAGGTCCTGCAGTCGATCTCGCTCGCCGCGGTCAGCCTGGCCGCCGTCGCGCTGCTGGTCCTGGCCTCCCGGCTCCCCGCCTCCGCCTGGACGGCACCGCAGTCGGGTTCCCGCGGACCTGCACCGACCCACCTCTAGGAGACCGTCATGGACATCGCGCAGCTCCTCGCCGACCTCGGCGACTGGGCCTTCGACCGGCACGCCAACCCGCTGAGCTGGTACATCAGGCCGCTCTTCCTCATCCCGCTGGCCTGGTTCGCCCACCGGCGCAGCGGCTGGGGCATCGCCGGCACCCTCGTCGCCCTGGCCAGCAGCATCGCCTGGTTCCCGGCGCCCGCCCAGCCGGATCCGCAGATCCTGGAGTTCCTCGACTTCGAGCGGGAGTGGATCACCGGGACCTGGGGCCTCGAGAAGTTCGCGCAGGCGACGCTCGCACCACTGGCACTAACCGCCTACTGCCTGGCCTTCTGGCGGCGGTCGGTGGGCTGGGGCCTGGTCCTCCTGAACGCCATGGCCGGCGGGAAGCTGCTGTGGGGTGTCGTCGTCGGCGACGGCACCGGATGGGCGATGACCGTGCCCGGGCTCGTCGGGCTGCTGATCTGCGACGCCGCCGTCCTCTGGGGGGTGCGGCGGTACCGGATGCGCCGGCCGCAGCCGGCGGAGGAGCCGTCGGCCCCGCCCGTCCTGTCGTCGAGTTCCTCGTGACCGCCCGCCCCGCCCCGCTCTGGAAGGACGACGCCATGACCACCACCCGGGATCTCCCCGCGACGACGACCGTCTGCATCGCCGGCTGCGGCCCGGCCGGGGCCGTGCTCGGACTCCTCCTCGCCCGCGCCGGCATCGACGTCGTCGTCCTCGAGAAGCACGCGGACTTCCTGCGTGACTTCCGCGGCGACACGGTCCACGCCTCGACGATGCAGGTGCTCGCGGAACTCGACCTGCTGGAGGGTTTCGAGGAGCTGCCCCAGCAGCGCACGACCAGCATCTCGCTGATGACCGACGACGGGTTCGTCACGCTCGGCGACTTCACCCGGCTCCCGGGCCGCTTCCAGTGCCTGTCGATGGTGCCGCAGTGGGAGCTGCTGGACTTCCTCACCACCGAGGCCGCGCGGTCCCCCTCCTTCGTCCTGCACCGGCAGGTGGAGGTGGTGGGGCTCGTGGAGGAGAACGGCACGGTGACCGGGGTCCGCCACCGGCGGACGGACGGCGACGGCTCCGAGGGGGAGCTCCGTGCACTGCTCACCGTCGCTGCTGACGGACGCTCCTCCGCGGTGCGGCGAGCGGCAGGCATGTCCCCGGTCGAGTTCGGCGCCCCCATGGACGTGCTCTGGTACCGCATCCCCAAGGGCCCCGGGGACCCGGAGGCGTCCTTCGCGCGGCTGGTGCCGGGCCGGCTGCTCCCGATGATCGACCGGGGCAGCTACTGGCAGGGCGCCTACACCATGCCGAAGGGCACGGTCGCGTCACTGAGGGCGGCGGGCATCGAGGCGCTTCGAGCGGACGTGAGGCGAGCCATGCCCTTCCTCGGCGACCGGATCGACACGGCACTGCGCAGCTGGGACGACACCGGCTTCCTCGAGGTCCGGGTCAACCGGCTGCGCCGCTGGTACCGGCCCGGACTGCTGTGCATCGGGGACGCCGCCCACGCCATGTCCCCGGTCGCGGGGGTCGGCATCAACCTCGCCGTCCAGGACGCGGTGGCCGCCGCCAACGCCCTCGTCCTCCCCCTCCGCAGAGGAGCCGTGACACCACGGGACCTCGCGCGGGTGCAGCGCCGCCGCGACCTGCCCACGCGGGTCACCCAGCTGGTGCAGCGCGGCGTCCAGCGGCAGATGTTCGGCGCCGCCGCGGACCCGGTCCCGCCGCGTGGCGTCCCCGTGCCGCTGCGCCTCCTGTCCCGGGTCCCGCCGCTGCTGCGGCTGTTCTCCCGCTTCATGGCGATCGGGATCCGCAACGAGCACGTGGCCTTCCCGGCGCGCGCGGTGCCGGAACCGGTCGGGGGTCGGCGGTGAGTGCGCCCGTCACGGCGGAGCGCCGGCTGGCCGGGATCATCCGCCGGCACCCCGTCACGAGCTTCCTGGCCTGGTCCGTGCCCGTCGGGCAGGCGATCGCCTTCCAGCCCGTCGTCGCCCCCGCGTGGTACGGCGTCGACCTGCCGACGGCTCCCTTCGTCGTCCTGGCCAACCTGGTCGGCCTGCTGCTGCCGGCGGTGGTCGTCACCCGCGTCGTCGACGGGCCGGCGGGGGTGCGCGCGCTGTGGCGGCGCGCGGTCCGGGTCCGGGTGCCGCTGCGCTGGTACGCCCTCGCCCTGGTCGTCGTCCCGGTGGCCACCACGGCGGTGGCCGTGGCCCTGCTCGGGCCGCCGGACTCCGGCGAGGCGCTCGCCGCGGCCATCGTCTCCGGACTGCTGGTCCAGGTGCTCCTCGGGTTCCTCACGACCAACTGGGCGGAGGAGGTCGCCTGGACGGGGTTCCTCCAGACCCGCCTGCAGGACCGGCACGGGCCGGTGCGGGCCGCACTGGCCACCGGACCGCTGTTCGCCCTGCAGCACGCCGCCCTGGCGGCCGGCAACGGCTGGCTCGGCGGCACGGTGGTCCTGCTGTTCGTCACCGCGACGGCGATCCCGTTCCGGTTCCTGCAGGGCTGGGTCGCCAACCGGACCGGCAGCCTGCTCGTCGTCGGCCTGGTGCACGCGGCCGGGAACGCGACGACCGACGGCAGCGGGTTCGGGGGTCCCGGCCTGCTGCCCCGGCTCTACCTGGACGACGGGGTGGGCCCGGTGCACCTGGTGGCCAGCGCGGCCCTGGGCCTGGTCGTCGTGGCCGCCACCCGCGGCCGGCTGGGTGGCCGGCCTCGCGCTCCCCGGGTGGGTGCCGAGCCCGTCCTGGCGGGGCGACCGTGACCGGCACGGTGCTCCACCGGCTGGTCAGCCGCGGGCTCCCGCGGTTGCCCCTCTTGGTGAACGTCGGGATCCAGCGGCTGGGACGGATGTCGCGTCCGCTCCGGGACGGCCTGCCCGTCTCGACGGCGACCGCGGGTGGGGTGCCCGTCACGTGGCTCCGTCCCGCCCTGGCCGACCGCGGGGTCCTGGTGTACGTCCACGGCGGCTCGTTCGTGACCGGGCCGGTGGCCGGGCAGTGGCGCTGGCTCGCCGCGCGCGGCGCGCAGCTCTCGATGAGCGCCGTCATGGTCGACCACCGGGTCGCGCCGGAGCACCCGCACCCGGCGGCACTGGACGACGTCGTCACCGCCCTCCGGTCGTTGCTGTCCGCCCGGGCGCCCCGACCGGGCCGCTGGGCGCTGACGGGGGACAGCGCCGGGGGCGCCCTGGCCCTCGCCGCGACCCGGACCCTGGTCGCCGACGGGAGTTCCCTGCCCACGGCGCTCGTGCTCGTGGCGCCGTGGGTCGACCTGGCCCTCGCCAATCCGCAGATCCCCGGGACCGAGCCGGACGCCCCGGTCCTCAGCCGCCGGTTCCTGCAGCCGTCGGCCCTGGCCTACGCCGGCCGGACCCCGCTGGCCGACCACCGGCTGTCGCCGCTGCACAGCGACCTGGCCGGACTCCCGCCCGTGCACCTCACCACGGGGACCCGCAACATCCTCGTCCACGACGTCCGCCTGCTGCGACGACGACTCCTGGACGCGGGCGTCACCGTCGACTTCCTCGAGGAGCCCGGCGCCCTGCACGCCTACCCGGTGCTCGGCGCGGGCCCGGCGACCGACCGGGCGCTGGCCGCGCAGGCCGCGTTCCTGCGCGAGCACCTGGCGCTCGATCGGCCGTCCCCTGTCCCGTCCCGCAACACCCCCCCCACCCGAAGGAGAACGCCATGTCCAAGCGACTGTCCGCCCACGTCGACATCGGAGCGACGCCCGAGCGGGTGTGGGATGTGCTGACCGACCTCGCCGCCTACCAGGAGTGGAACCCGTTCATCGTGCGGGCGGAGGGGGTGGTGGGCCCGGGCCGCCGGCTGACGCTGAGGATGCAGCCGGTCGGCGGCCGGGCGATGACCCTGCGCCCCCGGCTCGTCGAGGTCGCCGCCGGCCGCGAGCTGCGGTGGCGCGGCAGGCTGGGCCTGCCCGGGCTGATGGACGCCGAGCACACGTTCGAGCTGCAGCCGCAGCCCGGCGGCACCCGGCTGGTCCAGTCGGAGACCTTCCGGGGGATCCTCGTCCCGTTCATGGCTGCGTCGCTGGACCGGAGCACCCTGCCCGCCTTCGAGGCCATGAACGAGGCGCTCAAGAGCCGGGCGGAGGACCCGGCGCGCGCTGTCGCGCGTACCGGTGCGGTCACCGACGGCGGCACGGGGACGGGCACGGCATGAGGCGGCGGTCCGTGCTCCGGGCGAGCGCCTGCGCGGTCGCGGCCGCCATCGCGGGGAACGCCTTCATCGGGAAGCCGGCGATGGCCTGGTTCCGCGGCCTCACCGCGCCGCGCTGGCAGCTGCCGATGCCCGCCTTCCTGGGCGTGGGCGCGGCGTACTACGGGATCGTCGGCTACGTGCTGGCACGGGGTCTCGACCGTCGCGACGCCCGGAGCACGGCATGGAGCCTGGCGGTGCTCGTCGGCAACGAGGCCTGGAACGGGGTCTTCTTCGGCCGGCGGAGCGCTCGTGCCGGCTTCGTCGGCCTGTGCGCCTTCACGGTCCCGCTCGTGGCGCTCCAGCGGTCGGTCGCGGGGGACGCACGCTCGCGCAACGCGCTGGCCCCGTACACGGCCTACGTGCTGCTCTACGACCTGCCGTGGACCTACCGGCTGTGGCGACTGAACCCCACACCCGCGCGAGGGCATCGCCCCGATCCCCGGGATCGACGTCCCGGCACCGGTCCCATCCACCCACCCACGGCCACGTCGTCTCCGCCCGAGGACGCAGACGCCACCATCACGCTCACCGCCCCCCAGGACGTGCACCCTGCACAGGCCACAGCCTCGCGCGATGGCGCGTCTGGGCATGACGTCCGTGCCGATCTACCCCTCAGGACAGGAGGTGGTGCGTGTCCGCGTGGTTGATGCCGGCCGAGGAGACCTCGTAGACCTGCTCGCCGTCCCCGGGGATGGGGTCGGGGAGCTCGACGACGTCGAGGACCTCGGGGCCGCCGAAGCGGGTGATCTGTACGGCTCGCATGCAGGGGAGGCTATGGCCACGCCCCCGTGGCAAGTCTGCTCGTTGCGCGGGGCGAGTTCGCGACGCCTGTCCCGCAGCCCGCACGGCCGCGGCGAGTACTCGCCGTCTGTGGCGGTCACATGGGCGATCGTGCCGCACGCCCGCCGTGCACGGATCCGACGTGACGCAGCACGCGTTCGATGGGCGAACCGCCGTACGGTCACGCGACGTCCGGGCAGCAGTGACTCGTCGGAGGAGACCTCCGGTGGGAGCGGCGGGGCGGGCGTCGACGTCGCCGCGGCGCAGGAGTCGATCCAGCCGTTGACGAAGGCGCCGACGGAGTTCCCCATCACCGAGCCGCTCGCGGAGCTCCCACCGCCGGGGACGACGGCTGCCTTCCTCGACAACGGCACCCCGAGCCCCGCCAAGGTCTACGAGCAGCTCCGCCAAGCGGGTGAGGTGCTGGGCATCGAGGTGCAGCGGGTGCAGACCGGCCGCAGTCCGCAGGAGATCAACGCCGCGGTGAACACCCTGGTCGAGAGTCGCCCGGACATCGTCATCGACTTGGCGATCGACCCAGCACCCTTCACTCCCCAGCGCGAGGCGTTGCAGGAGCAGGGGGCGGTCTTCAGCCCCGAATTCACCGTCATCGGTGAGCAGTTCGGGTTCGACGACTCGCAGATCAGCGTCCGGGCAGCCGGGGCCAGGGACTCCGGCCGGATCCTGGCCTCGGCCGTGCTCGCCGAGACGAACGGGGAGGCGACCGAGCTCGCCTACTACCGCGTTCCCGAGCTGCCGTTCACGCCACTCATCCTGGAGGGCGTGGAGGAGCGGCTCGCCGAGCAGTGCCCCGACTGCGAGCTGCGGGTGGTCGACATCTCGATCACCGAGGTCGGCAGCACCGCCCCTCGCACGGTGGTCAGCGACCTGCAGGCCAACCCGGAGACCGGCGCGTTCATCGTGGCGGTGGACGAACTGCAGATCGGGCTGCCGGCGGCCATGGACGTCGCCGGCCTCGACGTGCCCGGGATGGGCACCGCGCCGATCGAGGTGAACCTCCAGCAGATCGGCGACGGGCAGCCGCTGGGCGCTCCGGCCAGCGACCCCGGGATGCTCGCCTGGATGGCCATGGACCAGGTGCTGCGGACGCTGGCGGGGCAGCAGTACGACTGCAACGAGTACTACACCACGTCGCACCCGGGGCTCTTCCACGTCATCACCGACGACAGTGTGCCGGCGGACATCGAAGCCGGATACATGGCGTTCGACGACTACGAGGAGCAGTTCACGAAGCTCTGGACCGGTCAGTGAGCGAAGAGCCGGCGATGAAGACGCAGCTGGACTGCCCCTGCGGGGTGCACATCACCGGCATCGACGAGGACGACCTGGTCGAGCAGACGCTGACCCACCTGGCCGACCGTCACCCGGGGATGCAGTACGGGCGCGAGGAGATCCTCTTCATCGCGTACTGAACCGAGGTGGTACACCGTGAGCCCGAACGAGCGGAGACCGACATGAGCAGCGTCCGGATCGACGAACTCCCCTACCTCGACGTCTTCTCCGAGGAGTACACGCAGGACCCCTACCCGCTCATCGCCCGTGCTCGAGCGGAGGGGCCCGTCGCGCGGAGCGACCGGGGACTGGAGTTCCTCACCCACACGGCTGGTCAGGAGCTGCTCGGCGACCTCCGGTGCAACACGGGGTTCGGCGGGGTGCTGGCCCAGCAGGGGATCACCGACGGTCCCCTGTACGAGCAGTGGGTCCAGGGCCTCCTCGGCGCCGAGGGAGAGCTGCACAAGCGGTTGCGGCTGGCCGTCATGCCCTACTTCAGCGCCGGCGCGGCCAAGCGCCTGCGGGACGCCGCTCACCAGCACGTGGACGAATGGGTGGCCGAGGCCGAGCACAGCGGTGAGTTCGATTTCGCCGACATCGCCGGGCGGCGCCTGCCGTCGGCCCTGTTCTGCCACATGATCGGGGTGCCCGTGAGCGACGCCCCGATCATGGCCGACATCTCCGAGCGGATGCTCGCCATCCTGACGTTCCAGCCCGGCACCGGAGAGATCGCCGAGCAGGCGCGCATCGACGCCCACGACTACCTCAGGCCACTCGTCGAGCAGCGCAAGCGGCAACCCGGTGACGACCTGATCTCCGCCCTGGTCTCGGCGACGGGGGAGGGCGCGCTCAGCGACGCCGAGGTCATGGACACCGTTTCCACGGTGCTCGGCGGCAGCACGGACAACACGAACACGCAGCTGTGCCTGAACCTCCTCGCGCTGGCCGAGAACCCCGGAGGGTGGCGCGCACTGAAGGCCGACCGGGCGCTGGTCCGGACGGCCGTCCTGGAAGGAGTGCGGTGGAAGCCGGGCTTCCTCGCGGGATTCCGCGTCCCGGAGGAGGAGTTCGAGTACGCCGGGATCACCCTGGAGCCCGGTCAGCTGATCCTGCTCAACACCTACGCGGCCAACCGAGACCCCGCCGTCTACACCGACCCCGATCGGTTCGACGTCGGCCGGAAGGCCCCTGCAGCCCTGAACTTCGGGCACGGCCGCCACTTCTGCGTCGGGCGGGCCATCGCCCTGGTCGAGATGGAGGAGACGCTGAACGTCCTGCTCGACCGCTGGTCCGAGTTCAGCGTGGGCGACGTCGAGATGTGGGGCTCACCCTTCTCCCTACGGGTGCAGAAGGCGCCAGTGCGGTTCGACGTCGCTGCACCTGCGCTCGGGTAGCGGAGCTGTGCTGCACTGACGATCCATCGAGACGAGCCATCCAGCGAGGGATCTGCCGATGACCGCGAAGCCGAACCGTTTCAACCTCACGCGCCTCGAGGCGGTGGTCAGCGGCACCGGTGCCGTGGAGGTGCTGGGTGAGGAGATGGACGCGCGCGGAGCCGAACGCGTCCTGGTGACGACCACGCGGTCCCTGGTGGACAGCCGTTCCGTGGAGCGGGTCCGCGCGGCGCTGGGTTCCCGCTTCGTGGGGGTGGGCGTGAACGCGGGGCAGCACTCCCCGACCGAGGGGGTGCGGGCGATCGCCGACGACCTGCGCCGGTACGACGCCGACGCGGTCGTCAGCCTCGGTGGTGGCAGCGTCATCGACTCCACGCAGGTGGCCGTCGCCTCGGTGGTCAACGGGCGGGACATGACCAAGGAGGCCGGCACGCTGCAGTTGGAGAAGGCCTTCGGTGACGACCGGTCCGCGGGCTTCCTGCACATCGCGGTACCCACCACGCTGTCGGCGGGGGCGTTCACCCCTGCGGCCGGTGTGCTGGACGTGGCGACCCGCAACAAGGCTGCGGTGATCCTGCCGTGGCTGCAGCCGGCCGTGGTCGTGCACGACCCGCAGGTGACGCTGGAGACGCCGCGGGCCCTCTGGCTGTCCACCGGCATCCGGGCACTGGACCACGCGGTGGAGGCGCTGTACTCGCGCAAGCCGCACGTGCTGGGTGATGCGCTGGCGGTGGAGGCGATCCGGATGCTGTTCAGGCACCTGCCGCTGTCGGCGGGTACCGACGAGGCGTCGCTGGAGCACCGGACGGCCTGCCTGGATGCGGCCTGGTTGTCCCTCTACGGCGGATTCAACACCGGGCTCGGGCTCTCCCACGCGCTCAGTCACCAGCTGGGGCCGCGGTGGGACGTGGCCCATGGGGTGTCCTCGTGCATCACGCTCCCGCCGTCGATGGAGGTGATGGCCGAGATCTCCCCGCAGCGGTTCGAGAAGATCGCGGCGGCGCTGAGCATCCCGTTCGACCCCGCAGCGCCGGAGAAGGCGGCGCTGGAGTCGGCGCAGGCGGTCGACCGGTTCATCCGCGGCCTCGATCTCCCGATGAGGTTGCGCGATGTCGGGGTGCCGCACGAGGAACTCACCTCCGTCGCCGAGGCGACCCGGATCGGGCTGGAGATCTTCGACGCCACCGACCGGCCGGTCACCACCGAGGAGATCGTCGGCCTGCTCGAGCGCTGCTACTGACCCGCCGGCGCGGTCGGCCGACGCCGCGGGGACGAGGGGTCCGGGGCCGTACCGGGCACGGCGGTCGCGGTGGCCATCGATTCGACGAGGGGGCCGGATGACGTCGGGGACCAGGATCACGGTCGACGGTCGCTCCCAGTGGAACGACAGTGTCGCCGCCGTCCTGGGCATCGTCGTCCCACCGACCGCCGTCGACGCGCCGCTGCACGCCGACCTGAGCGCCCACTCCGTCGGGGACATCCGGCTCATCGACATCACGACCAGCCGGATGTCGGCGATCACCTCCGCGCCGCCGGTCACCGCGCCACCGCGCTACTGGTTCGGTGTCCAGCTCGCCGGCTCCTGCCGCCTGGTGCGGGGGAGTCGTTCTTCGAACTGGAGAGAGGTGACGCGGTCTTCCACACCCCGGACGTCGCCAGCCAGTTCGAGGTGACCTCCGACTTCCGGGGGATCGCCCTCGTCGCGCCGCAGTGGGCGGTGCCGATCTCCCCGCGGCGGCTGGCCGCCCGGCCGATCGCCACGCCTCCCTGCGGGCACCGGACTCGTCGACGTCTTCCGGGCCCTGCTGGAGTCACTCGACACGGCCATGCCGTCGATCTCCGCGTCCGAGGCGGCCCGCGCGCTGTGGGCCGCGCTCGACATCGCCGTCACCCTGTTCACCGGCGACCGCGAGGTCGGGCAGGTGGACGCCGACCACGCCCGCCGCGTGCGTCTCGCCCAGCTCAAGGCACACGTCCTGGCGAACCTGGCCGACCCCGACCTGACCGTGGCGAGGGTGGCCGCGGCCAACTACATGTCCCCGCGCACCATCCAGGCGATCTTCGCCAGCGAGGGTGAGTCCGTGGCCGCGTGGATCCGGGCCCGCCGCATGGAGCGCGCCTGTCGCGAGCTCACCGACCCCGCGCTCGCCCACCTGACCGTCACGGCGGTCTCGTCACGGGTCGGCTACCGGTCGCCGTCCCACTTCGGGCAGGTCTTCGTCGCCACGCTGGGCATGACGCCCCATGCCTACCGCACCGCTGTCGCTCGAGGGACCTGGCCCGAGTCCTGAGGCCACGGGGAGGCCAGGTGACGGAAGCGTGCGGCCGCACGTCGGAGCCGCGCAATCATGTCCTGCGGCCATGGTCCTGGGCCGCCGCCTGAGATCAGCGTCACATCGACCGGAGGCAGGGGATGGACGACGTCCGCGGCCCGGCCACAGGCGGGCGCCTCCCGCAGTTCGCAGACGACAGGGAAGCACCGATGACCATGGCACCGACCGCCCCGGCGGCCACGCTCGACTTCACCGGTCTCACCGACGAGGAGGCAGTGGAGCGGGCCCGGGGGCTGCGCGAACTGCTCCGCTCCCAGCAGCAGGAGGCGGAGACCCTCGGGCACTACACCGAGGAGGTGCACCAGGCGCTGCTGGCCTCCGGGCTCCACCACGTGCTGACCCCGAAGCGGTACGGCGGAGCCGAGCTGAGCGTCAAGACCTTCGTGCGCGTCGCCATCGAGATCGCGACCGGTGACCCGGGCTCCGGCTGGAGCTGCTGCCTGGGGGAGGCGCACTGCCTCACGGCCGCGGCCCAGCTGTCCGAGCAGGCCCAGGACGAGGTCTTCCGCAACGACGCCGGCTACTCCCGGAGCCCGCTCAGCTACAACACCCAGGCCACTGCCACTCCCGTCGACGGGGGGTTCCTCGTCAAGGGGAAGGTTCCCTACAGCTCCGGAGTCGCCTTCTCCACCCATGCTCAGATGCGCGTCGAGGTGGAGGGTGAGGCGCACACGGACGGCGTCCCGGTGTCCGTCATCGCCACGCTCCCGCGCGCGGACCACACCGTCGCCGACGATTGGGGTGCGGACTACGTGCTGGGCATGCGGGCCAGCGGGTCGCAGTCGGTGCTGATCGACGAGGTGTTCGTCCCGGCCGAGATGGTCGTCCCGATGGAGTGGATCGGCGACGCAGACCCGGCGAGGAGCGGGGCGGCCGTGCACGACAACTCCATGTACCTGGGCATCGGACAGTCGATGCTGAAGTTGGAACCGGCCGCCGTGGCGGTCGGCAACGCGCGGGCCGCGCTGGACGAGGTCGAGCGCCTGGCGCAGGGACGACGCTCTCTCATGCCGCCCTACCTGCCACGCGCGGAGGACCCGTTCTACCAACGGGAGTTCGGCGAGGCGCGGTTCAAGACCGATGCCGCCGAGGCTGTCGTGCTGCAGATCTCCGAGTACCTGGCGGAGTGGTCCGAGGCCGCGTTGCGGCACGGGAAGCCGTTCACCAACGCGATGGACGCCACCCTCTACGGCATGGCGATCCAGGCGGGCCGGCTCTCCTCCGACGCCGTCGAGCAGCTGTTCCGGGCGGCCGGCACGTCCGCGGCCCGGCCGGGGCAGCGCATGGAGCGCTACCTCCGCGACACCATGACCTACCAGACCCACGGCGCGAACCAGTACGGCCAGTGGGCCCAGATGATCGGTGCGACGAGGTTCGGGATCGCCGGCGGCGTCGATCTGAACGGTTCGCTCCCCTCCGAGCGGAGCCGCTCGGCGACCAAGGCGTGATGCGGACAGGACAGGACAGGACGGAGCCGGTGCCATGAGGGCGCTGCAGTACACGACCTTCGGTGAGCAGCCGGAGCTGGTCGACGTCGACCCCCCGGTCCCCGGCCCTGGCCAGGTGCTCGTCCAGGTGCAGGCGGCCGGCCTCTGTCACACCGACATCGGCGTCCTGTCCTTCCCCCGGGAGATGCTCGACGCCTGGCGGATCACGCTGCCCACGACACTCGGGCACGAGACCGCAGGCACGGTCGTCAGCACGGGCGAGGGAGTCGCCGCGCTCGAGATCGGGACGAACGTCGCCGTCTACGGCGCCTGGGGCTGCGGGAACTGCGTGCAGTGCGCGCGGGGTGAGGAGAACCTGTGCGAGCGCCGCGACGAGCTCGGCCTCACCTACGCCGGTCTGGGCTCGGACGGCGGGATGGCGGAGTACATGGTGGTCGACGACGCGCGCCACCTGGTGCCGATCGGGGACCTCGACCCGGCCGTGGCGGCGATCCTGCCGGACGCCGGGATCACCTCCTACCGGGCCATCAGGCGGTCGCTGTCGAAGCTGGTGGCCGGGTCGACCGTGCTGGTGATCGGTGTCGGCGGCCTCGGGCACGTCGCGATCCAGCTCCTCAAGGCGCTGTCGGCGGCGACGGTGGTGGCCATCGACACGTCGGAGGCGAAGCTGCAGTTGGCGCGGGAGTGCGGTGCCGACGTCGTGCTGGACGCCGGCGCGGACGTCCCGGCGCGGGTGGAGGAGCTGACGGGCCTCGGCGCGCACGTCGTCCTGGACTTCGTGGGGAGTGAGTCCACGACGAAGGTGGCGGAGCAGTGTGTCCGCCAAGGTGGCGACATCTCGATCGTCGGCGTGGGCGGGGGCGCAGCCAGCGCCTCCATGGCGGGACCGCCCGAGATCACCGTCCGGACGATCTACTGGGGATCACGGTCGGATCTGATCGCGGTCGTCGAGCTGGCTCGCCAGGGGGTCATCACGCCGCGACTCCAGCGGTATCCCCTCGAGGATGCGCGGTCGGCCTTCGACGACCTCACCGCCGGCCGCATCCAGGGTCGCGCGGTGCTGATCCCGTGAGCGGGGGGCCCCGGGTCGGCACGGACGGCGGCCGTGGTCGCGCTGGGCCGCGTCGTGGCCGCGGAGACCCTCACCGGCGAGCCGTTGACGTACCACGGTCGACTGTTCGGCACCCACGCCGCGCTGGACCCCTCGTGAGGAACGCGTAGCCCCCGGGTGGGGTCAGTTGACCGACAGCCGCTGCTGGGTGTCGGCGTGGTTGATCCCCGCCGCGGAGACGGCGTCGAGCTCCTGCCCGGGGCCGGCTTCCGGCCCGGGGATGTGGACGACGTCCAGGACCTCCGGGCGCCCGAAGCGGGTGATCTGCACGGCTCGCTCGCGGCTGAGGCCAGGGCTGTCCCGCTCGGCCATTGCAGGTAGCTGCCGACGGCGTCGACGCTCATCCGCCGGGAGGTCGGCCGCCGCCCAGCGCCTGGATGACGAGCGGCCCGGGACGGCTCCGCGACGAGCTCGACGAGGCGGGCGCCCGATCCGCTGCCACCGGATCAGGCGCACCGGGCAATGACGCAGATCACTGTGATGCACCGGCGCCTTCTGCAGTCTGGGGGCGGCGGCCCCTCCGCAGGCATCGGAGGTCGTCGCTGCGCAGGAGCTGCGCAGCGCCGCGGGGTGCGCGCTCACCCGGCGTCCCCGGCAGTCGAACGGGTAAGGAGGCGCCGACCTGCTCACGACCGAAAGTGCGGCCTGTTCCGCCGAGGCCCGCGTGGACGGTGACCAGTCGACACCGCCGTCCGTGGTCCGGACCGAGTCGCCCGCGCTCGTCGATCAGTTCCCGCGTCACACAGTCGAGCCGGGGCGATCCGCATCCCGGACTCCCGAGGAAGGAACGGCACCATGACGTACATCCAGGGGTCCCACCACGTGACCTTGTCCGTGGGCCACGCGCAGGAGGACGTGGACTTCCACACCAAGGTCCTGGGCATGCGGTTCATCAAGAAGACGGTGCTCTACGACGGCGCCACGCCGATCTACCACCTGTACTACTCCAACGCGAACGGTGACCCCTCCAGCGTGGTCACGACGTTCCCCTGGGCCCAGGCCGGCGTGTACGGCAAGCGCGGGACCAACCAGGCCCGCGAGGTGCTCCTGTCGGTGCCGGAGCACTCGCTGGACTACTGGCACAAGCGGCTGACCGAGCACCAGATCGAGGTGACCAACGCCGAGGTGTTCGGCAAGCGCCGGCTCGCGTTCCTGCACCCGTCCGGCATCGAGTACGCATTCGTGGGCAACGCCGACGACCCGCGCATCGCCTACGGCGGCGGTGAGGTGCCGCAGGAGAACGGCATCCACGGCATCCACGGCATGACCGTCCACGCCCACACCCCTGAGCGGACCGTCGAGTTCGCCGAGCGGGTCTTCTTCTCGCAGGGCCAGATCGTGGAGGACGGCGACCGGGCGACGTTCCAGATCGGGAACGACAAGTTCGGCAACCACGTCGAGGTCATCGGCAACCGGAGCGAGGACCAGGGCACCTGGTCCTACGGTGCCGGCACCTACCACCACTTCGCCTGGAACCTGGACAACCTGGAGAACCAGCAGCTGGTCAAGAACGACATCGAAGGCGCCGGGTACACCGACATCTCCGAGCTCAAGGACCGGACCTACTTCAAGTCGGTCTATTGCCGCATGCCCGGTGGGGCACTCTTCGAGCTCGCCGTCACCCACAACGAGGGCGGCTGGGACTGCGACGAGTCGCCCGAGGAGCTCGGCAAGCACTTCATGCTGCCTCCCCAGTTCGAGGCCAAGCGCGCCGAGATCATGGCCCAGCTCGAGCCCATCGAGATCGAGGACTGACCGCCGGCCGGGTGGGAGCCGGCGACGACTCCCACCCGGCAGCCGCTCGGGGGCCGTGTGCCACCTGACCCGAGCCACCTGCTGGTGCCCAACCGCCCGCGCGTCCTCCGGGCGGTGTCCTGCGCACACGATCGGAATCCCGAGTGACTCCCACCCATCACCACCGCCCGCTCCAGACCGTCCGGACGCGGATCGAGCGGGCATGACCGGGCCCGACAACCCGCACCTCGCGACCCCCCTCCGCTGGGACGGGCCGTCGCCCGACCGCGCGGCTCTTGCGGCGGTGCTCGTCCACGGCCGAGGCCAGGACCCGGACTTCATGGCCGACGTCGCGGAGCGGGTCGGGATGCCCGACGTGTGCCGCGTCTACCCGGCTGCAGCGGACAGCAGCTGGTACCCGGGCCGGTTCATGGACCCCGTCAGCGAGAACGAGCCGTGGCTCGGCAATGCACTCCGGGCCCTCGACCGCACGCTGGAGGCAGTGGAGGCGGCCGGGATCCCGCTCGGTCGGACGGTGCTGATCGGGTTCTCCCAGGGGGCATGCCTCCTTGCCGAGTTCCTCGTCCGGAGCCCTCGGCCCGTCGCCGCCGTTGCGCTGTTGACCGGTGGGTACATCGGTCCCGACGACCTGTTACGGACGGTGCACGGCAGGATGCCCGGCGTCCCTGTGCTGCTGAGCAGCAGCCGGTCGGACGAGTGGGTGCCGCCGCAGCGCGTACGCCAGACCGCGTCGCTCTTCGAAGCCATGGGTGCGGCCGTCACCCTGCGCATCCACGAGGCCCCCGAGCACGGCGTCGACGACGCCGAGGTCGCCGCAGTGCGCGATCTCCTCGGTGCAGCGAAGCCCCAGCAGCCGTAGCACGTCCCCCGATCGCGAGGTCGCCGTGTACCTGTCCAATACCGAGGCCGCCGTGCTGTCCACGACGATCGTCGGCAGCCGGCCCGCCGCGACACCCGCCACCAAGCGCCGGCTGTGGCCGCTGCTGGGGCCGGCGTTCGTCGCCGCGGTGGCCTACGTCGACCCCGGCAACTTCGCGACCAACTTCTCCGGCGGCGCCTCCTTCGGCTACACGCTGCTGTGGGTGATCGTGGCGGCGAACCTGATGGCGATGCTGATCCAGTCGCTGACCGCCAAGCTGGGCCTGGCCACCGGCCGTGACCTGGCCACCTGCTGCCGCGAGCGGCTGCCCCGACCGGTGGTCTGGGGGCTGTGGGCGCAGGCCGAGGCGGTCGCGGTCGCCACCGACCTGGCCGAGATCGTGGGCGGGGCGGTTGCGCTGTACCTGCTGTTCGGGGTTCCGCTGCCGGCCGGCGGGGTGATCACCGCCGTGGTGGCGTTCGTGCTGCTGGCCGCCCAGTCCCGCGGGCACCGGCCGTTCGAGCGGGTCATCACCGGGCTGCTGCTGGTCATCGGCGGCGGCTTCGCCTACGCCCTGGTCGGGTCCGGGGTCGACGCCGGCGGGGTCGCCGCCGGGCTGGTGCCCGGCTTCGCCGGCACCGACAGCCTGCTGCTGGCCACCGGCATCCTCGGCGCCACCGTCATGCCGCACGTCATCTACGTGCACTCCGCGCTCACGCCGGGCCGGTACGGCGACGCGGTCACCGCCGGGAAGACCCAGCAGGGACGCAGCCGGCTGCTGCGCGCGCAGCGGCTGGACGTGCTGCTGGCCATGGGCCTGGCCGGCCTGGTCAACGCCGCGATGCTGGTCATCGCCGCGCAGCTGTTCACCGGCGACCCGGCCATCTCCTCCCTGGAGAGGGTGCACGCCGGCCTCGGCGAGCAGCTCGGCAGCGGGGCGGCCCTGGCCTTCGCCCTCGCCCTGCTCGCCTCGGGCTTCGCCGCCTCCTCGGTGGGCACGCACGCCGGTCAGGTGGTGATGGCCGGGTTCCTGCGCCGGCACATCCCGGTGCTGGCCCGCCGGCTGATCACCCTGGCCCCCGCCCTGCTGGTGCTCGGCCTGGGCGGGGACCCGACCACGGCGCTGGTCTGGTCGCAGGTCGTGCTCTGCTTCGGCATCCCGTTCGCGCTGGTACCGCTGCTCTGGCTCACCTCCCGCCGGGACCTGATGGGCGGCTGGGTCAACCGCCGGATCACCACGCTCACCGGCTCGGTGGTCGCCGCACTGATCATCGGGCTCAACGGCTACCTGCTGGTCAGCACCGTCCTCGGCTGACGGGCCGTCCATCTGGCCGTGTGTGAGTAGAGCGCCGGGCGTAGTAGCCCAGGCGCTTTGACAGGCTCGACGTCGGCGGTGTGCGGGACCGAGCACGTCGACACGTGTCTGCCACTCAGGCCCACCGGGCAGTCGGTACGGGTGAGCGGTGCGGCGTGTCCGACTTCGAGATCACCGCCCTGGTCCTGGCCGAGCACGAGGTCTTCCGGCGGGAGTTCTCAGCGCTCGAGGACCTGTCCGGTCGAGAGCTCGCCGCCGCGTGGGAGGCCCTGCACGCCGAGCTGGAGGTGCACGCCGTCGCCGAGGAGCAGCTGTTCTACCCGCTGCTCGCCCAGGAGGCCGACGGCGAGCAGGAGACGGCGGAGGGCGTGCACGACCACAACGAGATCCGGCACGCTGCGGCCGCCGTCGAGGAGCACGAGGTCGGCAGCGAGGACTGGTGGGAGGCGGTGCACACCGTGCGGCAGGTCAACGCCGACCACATGAGCGAGGAGGAGACGGACTTCTTCCCTCCGTTCACGGAGGCCGTCGACGACGAGCAGCGCGAGGCCCTCGGGATGCGCTGGCTGGCCTTCCACGACGAGCACGAGCGGGCCGACGGGCTCTCCGGTGGGGACGCGGAGGTGGCCGAGGTGGTCGTGACCGAGGTCCCGGCGGGCGAGCCGTCTCTCCAGGGACGCCTCCCCGTGGGGGACGTGGGTCAGCCTCCCGGGTCAGTTGGACGACACGTGGTGGTGGGTGTCTGCGAAGTTGACTCCTGCCGAGCTCACCTCGTACAGCTGCTCGCCGTCCCCGGGAACGGGTTCGGGCAGGTCGACGACGGTCAGGACCTCGGGACCACCGAACTCGGTGATCTGCACAGCACGCATGGGGGCAGGCTATGGGCCTCCGCGGGGAGCTCCTGCACGTGCCCGGGCACGTGCAGGAGCTCCCCGCTCACCTCGCCGGCGACGAGAGCAGCTGTGTGCCCGACGGCGTGACCCACCTGTGGCTTGCCCACCATCTTCGGTGAGTGGGTTCCTCTGCGATCGGCCACCGGCTCGTCCGAGTACCGCCCGTACGACGCGGTGGCAGGCGCGGTCGCCCCAGGGCGCTGGCCGGCGCCCGGAGGGGAGTCGGCTGACTCAGAACATGGTGTTCGTGTTGACGGGATCAGTGTCCGGGATCGCCGTCCAGGCGACCCAGTGCTCGACGATCCCGGTCTCGTCCACCCTGAGCATGTCGAACTGCGCAGAGCCCCGGTCGTTCGGGTTCGTCGGGTCGAGCACGAGATGGGAGTGGCAGACCACGAGGTCGTCCTCGGCGATCAGGCGCTTGATGTCGACGTGGGCATGGGGAAAGGGGTCGAGGAAGTCGTCGTGCAGGCTCCGGATGAACGCCTCACGCCCGTCGGCGACCCCGTGAGCGTGCGAGATGTAGCGATCACCGATGAGCTCGGCGGCCTTCTCGGGATTGCGGTCGTTCACCATCGTGGTGACGAACTGGCGGACGAGTTCCTTGTTGCGTTCCTGCACGGTCATGTCAGCCATGTGGCAGCACTCGCTCCCTGGTTCGCCCGGAGGTGACGTCTCGAGGACGTGGCGATGATGGCGGTCACCTGGGGACCGATCCTGCCCGACCCGTGTTCGAGGGGCGTCCCGGGTCTGACCGTCGGTAGGCGTCGGGTCGTGGAGGACGACGACGTCCATGACCTCGGGGCCGCCGAAGCGGGTGATCTGCACAGCACGCATGCCGGTGGGGCTGAGGCGACGAGCGTCCAGGTGCCGCAGCACTCGATCCGACGACCCACGACGACGGACCGGTCACGGCGCGCACCGCGCTCGCCGGCGACGGCGGCACGGCCGGTCCGCCGCACGTGTGCTCGTGCAGAGGCTGTCGTATGGCCCCGGCAGTCAGCGGCTCCGCTGCCGCCAGGGTCGGCCGGCGCGCACGCCGTCGCGCGGGCCGGCCCTGGCAGCGGTGTTCCCGGCTGGTCAGTCGGCGACCGCACCGAGCACGATGTCGCCCAGGCGCTGGGTCCGTGGCAGATGGTCGGAGTCCTCCAGCGAGCCGACCGTGATGAGCACGAAGCAGACGTCTCGCGCCGGGTCGACCCAGAAGCACGACGTGCCGGCGCCCCACCCGCCGAACGTGCCCGTGCTGCCGAGGTTGGGCAGCGGGCCGGGAGTGAGCGCGTCGCCCCGGACGAAGAACCCGAGGCCGTGGTACGCCGGCCACGGCAACCAGTTGCGCATCTGCAGCGCGTAGTCCAGCAGGGAGTTCGGCATCTCGCCCGTGTGGTTGCGGGTGGCCAACTCGATCATGGCGGGGGAGAGCAGGCGGTGGCCGCCCCGTACCCCACCGGCCCGGAGCAGGTCGGCGAACCGGTAGAAGTCCTCGGCGGTCGTCGTGTAGCCCGCGCCGGGCATCTGGGAGCCGGGCGCCGTGATCAGGTGGGCCGAGCCCTCGATGCCCTCGACGGTGAACATGCCCGCGGGATGCCGGTAGCGGGCCACCACGGGCGCGAGGTAGCGGTCACTCGGCGGAGGCCCGAGCGTCGTGCTGGTCATGCCGAGCGGCTGGAGGACCTCCTCGGCCACAATCACGTCGAACGAGCGCTTCGCGGGGTCCACCGCCACCAGCATCGAGGCCATCACCGCGTGCGCGGCGAGCTTGGAGTAGAGCACCCGCTGGCCGGCCGGCGCCTCGGGCGCCGACGCGCACACGTAGGCCGTGAAGCGCTCGAGGGAGATGATGTCCTCGACCGGGAGCATGGGGACGTCGGCGAGCACGCCGCCGGTGTGCGTCAGCAGGTGGAAGAGCGTGACGTTGCCCTTCCCGCGGGATCCGAAGTCGGGCAGGACGTCGGCGACCGGGGTGGTGAGGGACAGCAGTCCGCGCTCGACGAAGGCCAGGACCGTCGCCACGGTCAGCTGCTTGCTGATCGAGAACGGGACCAGCACGTCGTCGGTCTGCAGCGGCCGCTGCTGCGACCGGTCGGCGAAGCCGACGGCCTCGTTGACGACCAGGTGGCCGGCCCGGCCGACCGCGATCTGTGCACCGTCGTAGAACCCGGTCTCGACGTCGCGCTGGATCGTCTCGACGAGCCGGCGGAGCCGCTGCTCGTCCAAGCCGACCGCTGTCGGATCCGTCATCTCCATGGGTGTTCCTCTCCGTCGTGGGTGGGTGGTCCGCCCCCGCTCCCTGCCGGGGTGACGGGTCCCGGGACGATGCGCATCCTTCTCGAGCCGGGCTCGACGTGCGGGTACCGCTCGTGGCCCCTTCGTCACCCCGCTGTGATCCGGGAGACGGTGAGAGGTCTGCTGCGTGACGGTCAGACCAATCCGCCGTTGGGGGACAGCGTCTGGCCGGTGAAGAAGGAGGCCTCGTCGCTGGCCAGGAACAGGACGGTGTTCGCCATCTCGTCGGCCGAGGCCATCCGCTTGAGCGGAGCCAGGTCGACGATCAGCTGTCGCGCCTGCTCGCCGTTGAGCGCGAGCATCGGGGTGTCGGTCGCTCCGGGGGCGACTGCGTTGACGCGGATGTTGTCCGGAGCCAGCCGAGCAGCGGCGGCGCGCGTCATGCCCAGCACCCCTGCCTTCGACGCCGGGTACGGCAGGACCAGCGCCTGGATGCTGAGGGCGCCCACGCTGGAGAGGGTCACGATCGACCCACCCTCGGCGCCGTTGCGCCGCATGGCCGGGACCGCCGCCCGCAGGGCGTAGAAGGTGCCGTGCAGGTTGACCTCCACCACCTCGGCGAAGTCCTCGTCGGTGATGTCGGTGATGTCGCCGCCGAACTCGGTGGTCCGCTGGCTGCTGGGCTGGGCGATGCCCGCTGCGGTCACCAGGACGTCCAGCCGGCCGAACTCCTCGACGGCCCGCGCGACCGCCGCGTCGGAGTCGGCACTGCGGGTGACGTCACCGGCGAGGGGGACGACCGCGTCCGAGCCGCCGAACTCCTCCGCGAGGCGGTCGACGTTGCGGTCGAGGGCCACCACTCGCGCGCCCTCGGCGACGAACCGGCGTACCGAGGCCAGTCCGATGCCGGACCCACCTCCGGTGACGACGGCGACCTTTCCCTCGAGCCGCATCTGTCGGTCTCCTCTCCTCGGTCCTGGCTCTCCAGGCGTCGCGCCCAGAGGACGACTGCCGGCGCCCGAACACGTGGAACCGAGGATCGACGTGCGACCGGCGCCGCGCACCGAGGCGTCCGGATCTGGCGAGGAGGTCGTCCGCCCACGTCAAGAGCTGCACCCGGTCGCGCCGGTCGGAGACGAACCGAGCCGCGGGTGCTCCGTGTCACCATGAGGTCCTCCGCGTGCGCCACGACCGGCGCACTGTCCGTGCCGGCCATGACATGGGAGGACCGACGATGCGGTCAGTTCCCGCACACCTCGGGACGACGGCCGGTGCCGCGCGGGGCTCCTTCTCGACGGCGAGCGTCGCAGCAGAGCTCAGGCTCCCCCTGTGGGAGGAGTACAGCCGCCGCTGGTTCACCAAGCTGGACTTCCGGACCTTCGCCGACGCGGGCCTGGAGGCCAGGGTGCACAGCACCGCCCTCGGCGAGCGCCTGCAGATCACCGAGATGTCCAGCAACGACCACATCATCGAGCGGACACCCGAGCTCATCCGGAGCACGCCCACGGGGACCAAGTTCCTGTGCATACTCCTCGCCGGCGAGGCCTTCGTGTACCACTCCGGCGGCGCAGACCTCGTGTCGCGGGGTGACGCGGTGCTGTACGACTCGGACAGCCCGTACGTCTACGGCATCCCGCGAGGGATCCACCAGCTGATCGTCCGGGTCGACAGTGACGTGTACGCCGACCGGCACGGGCGGGACGTCGTCCGACACCCCGTGATCATCCGCGGGGCGGACAGTCCCGGCCTCGAGGCGCACATCCGAGCGGTGCTGAGCCATTCCCGGGAGCCACTGAGTGAGGATCCTGCGCGCGCCTCCTCCCTGGAGGCGCAGGCGCTGGACCTGTTCAGCCTCATCGTGAGCGGCGCGGGTGGTTCCTCGGCGGCCTACTGGCTGTCTGCGCGGGAGCACATCCGGAGGAACGTGACCGACCCCAAGCTGTCGGTCCGCCAGGTGTCCCGGGCGGTCGGCATCAGTGAGCGGCACCTCGCGCGGGTCTTCGCCGACCACTCGGCCACGGTCGGCCAGGTCATCTCCGAGGAGCGGATACGGCGAGCCAGGGAGCTCCTCCTCGATCCGGCGCGGGCGCGCTTGACGATCGCGCACATCGCGGCCATGGCCGGGTTCACCTCGCCGTCCCACTTCTCCCGTGCCTTTCGCACGGCGTACGGCTGCAGCGCACGGGAGCTGCGGCGTGCCGTCGGGACGGTCGGCGGCCCGGGCGCTCAGCCGTGACGGCTCTCTGAGAGCGACGCGGGAACCGTCGGCGACCTCGCACCGCCGTGCAGCGCGGGGCTCGCCCGCACGATGCTCGTCAGGTCAGGTGCACGACAGCCGGTGGTGGGTGTCGGCGTGGTCGATGCCGGCGGCCGACACCTCGTAGGGCTGCTCGCCGTCCCCGGGGACCGGGTCGGCGCGCCGAAGATGAGGGCGGCACCCGCTCGCCGCCGAGGAAGAGGGTGTCGTAGTCGATGGTCATGGAACTCCCCCTCGAGTTGCTGGGTGCCAGGGTGCTCGGCGGCCTCGGACGGGGGCGGGCCGGTTCAGCTGAGGGCGGGAGCAGATGCCCGGGGTCCGACGGACGCGGTTGCGGTGCGGCGGCGCAGCCACCATTCGGCGAAGAGGAGGTTGGGCAGCCATGCGCTGAAGCCCGTGACCGTCAGAGCCAGCGCGGGGGACAGGCCCAGCACGATGAGGAGCGGCAGCTGCCAGCGCAGCATCACGGCTGCATAGGTGAGCGCATAGTTGCGGACCATCCACCGCCTGTGCTGCCGGACGTCCCTGTGGCGGATCGACCGGTAACCGAGCCAGCCGGTGGTCAGCCACGCGGCGGCGAGCAAGGCGAACCCGAGGTCGCCGACCGGGTAGGACAGCGCCTCCTTGGCGACCCAGAGTGCTCCGACACCGCCCGTCGCGACGCCGAACAGGTAGAGGCGGCCCAGGTAGCGGTGGAGCAGCGGCCGCCGGCGACGCACGCTGTCGAGGAACTGGAACGGACCGATGGCCATCGCCACGAGGCTGCCCAGCACGTGGATGATGCCCCAGGGCGTTCCCACGATGGAGGCCTTCACGTGGGGGTCGCCAGGCGGCGTGCCCACCAGGAAGAAGACGGCATAAGCGGCGATCAGGAGCGCGGGCACCGTCATGGACCACCAGCCGATCCGACGTCGGCGTCCTACCGGGACGGCACTGGTGGCACTCACGGTCACGTTGCCCACGTTCTTCCCGCCTTCTGAAGGCCGAGCGCCTCCTGGGTCGGGAGCTGGGCGAGCGGCAGCTCGCGACGCATGCGGCGCTCACGCTCGCCGAGTGGCTCTCCGGGGGCGGGTCCACGACGGTGGCACCGGTCCCCGCCCCTCCGGCCTGATCGGGGACGGCGACGGCACGGCGGTCCTGGCCGTCATCGATCCGGTCGCCCGAGCGGACACGTCGTCCGATCGCCGCCGATGAGCGGATCGGCGGCGATCGGACGAGGAGGATCAGGCGGGAGCGGATCGGCGGCTGGTCGTCGCCCCGTGGACGAACCGGGCGAACACCGCTCCGAAGGCGTCCTCGTCCAGGCCGAGGGCGAGGATCTCGGACAGGTGCGTGTGGTCGGGGACCGTCACGAAGAGCGGCAGGACACCCCGCTCCTGACGCACCGCGTCGAGGAGGACGGCGGCCTGGTGGTGGAAGTCCGGGAGGTCGAGCTCGGCCACCCCGAACAGCATCGGCAGGTCCGACCTCGCCAGCGCGGCCAGCGCCGACCGGCCGGCGAACGCGGCCGGGTCGCTGCCGTAGTACGCCTCGAGCATCACGTTGTGCTCGGCCGTCGGCGGGTCGTAGATCCCCGACAGCAGAACCGCTCCGGCCAGGGTCTCGGCGCCGCTGCCGCCGTGGCCGGCAAGGAAGGACGCCACGTGGGCTGCGCCGGCGGACTGGCCGGCGAGCACGATCCGGTCCGGGTCGCCGCCGAGGTCGGCGACGTGCTCGCGGGTCCAGGCCAGCGCGGCCGCGATGTCCTCGGCCGCAGCCGGCCACTGGTGCGCCGGCGCGAGGCGGTAGGTCATGGTGACCGCGACCATTCCGTGGCGCACCGCCCAGCCACCGAGGTGGTCGTAGTACGGCAGCACCGGGTCGGTCTTGTCCCCGCCGACGAACCCGCCACCGTGCACGAAGAGCAGGACCGGGCGCCCCGGCGGTCCGTCGTCGGTGGTGTGGACGTCGAGCCGGTGCCGGGCGTCGCGTCCGTAGGTGAGGTCGCGGTCCACCCGGGGCGCGCGGAACGCCCGGGCCTCGTGCAGCGGGGCGAGGAGCTGCCGGACGGCGTCGATCGACTCCGGCGTGAACGTCCGGCCGATCCGGCGGAGCTCTGCCAGGACCTCGTCGGGCAGCTCGCTGGTGGAGGTCATCAGCCGTTGGCCTGCTGCAGGTCGGCGTCGGGGATCCAGTTGCCGTGGAAGCCGGTGTTCGGCCGGTGCGGGATGTGCACCCGGGCGATCGGGCCGCTCTGCATGTCCTGGGCGTGCAGGATGAGCACCTCGCTGGACTGGCTGGGCATGTCGATGACGTGGGTCATCAGGTAGCCGTCGTCCTCGGCGGTGCTGCCCTCGCGGGGGATGAACACCGACTCGATGCCGATCCGGCCAGGGCCGTGCTCGAAGGCCTCGGAGCTGCGGGCCACCAGGTCCTGCTTGATGATCGCCGACGTGCCGCGTCGGCCGGTGAAGTAGCCGTAGCGGTGCTGCTTGCCGATCAGCCGCTCGTCGAGCCGGGGCATCTCCTGAGCGCGGTCGTCCAGAGGCTCGACGGCGGTCCTGCCGGTCGCCGGGTCGAGGGTGTAACGGTGCAGCTGGCCCTTGGTGTCGGTCGGGCCGGCGAAGTCGTCGACGAACAGCTTCGGGTAGCTGACCGCGTCGACCACGATGCGCCCGTCGGGCAGGTCGTAGCCGTTGAGGATGTGGAAGACGGCGGTGTTGTCGCTCTCGCACCACCGGACGTCCTTGCTCTCCCCGTCGCGGGGCACGACAGCCCAGCGCGTCGGGTACTCCAGGTCCCAGACCCACGGGAACTCGTAGCCCTTGCCGTGCTGCACGTCGCTGAAGTTCAGCGGTCCGTCGAGGAAGACCGCGTATCTGCCGGTGATCGCCACATCGTGGATGGTGGGCCGGCCGTGCACCGGCACGTCGATCTTCTTCTTGATCTTGCCGTCGGTGCCCAGCACCTGGTAACTCGCGTGGTCCCACTGCCAGTAGTAGGCGACGCCGTGCAGTTCGTCCGTGTCCGGGTCACGGTGCGGGTGGCCGGTCCACGACCCCTCCAGCGTGCCGTCGAAGTTCGACCTGGCGACGCTCTCCAACTCGTAGCTGAGCTCGATCGGGAGGACGCCGGCCTCGGCGAAGGCGTAGGTCCGGCCCGCGACGGCGAACACGGAGGTGTTGCTGACGTTGCCGTCGATGTAACGCGGGCCCTTCTTGTCCCGGTAGGGCTCGCGGCGGGCCAGCTGGTCCGGGCCGGGCAGACGCGGGACGCCGAGGCTGGGGCTGATGACGTCGTCGCGGACGAACCGGTTGCGGTACCACTCGGCGCGGCCCTCGCGCAGCCGGACGCCGAAGGTCATGCCGGTGCCGGTGAACCAGTTGTAGGTGACCGGGTCCTCGGGGTCGATCGGGTTGGGGTTCGAGCCGACGCGCAGGAAGCGGCCGTTGAGCTCCGGCGGGATGGTTCCGGTGACCTGCAGGTCCGTGAGCGTCACCTCCTGCGACACCGGGGCGAACGGGCCCTCGAGGTAGGGGTTGCGGGGGGCGTCGTCCGTGCTGTCCACGGACGTGCCCATGTGGCTGATCCTGGTCTTCACCAGCGCCGCCATCGGTTCGGCCGGCAGGGCCGTGGCGGTCTGGGCTCCTGCGGTGTCGGTCATGGGAACTCCTCGCGCGACTCTGCGTCGACCCGTCCGCTGGACGTCGGGTCACCCGTACCTGCACCACTATCCGTCGGACGCGTTCCGTCGTCGTCGGCCCGCACACCCAAGGTCTGGTCTCGGGTTTGTGCTCGGCGCACAAAGTCCCCCGGGTCAGCCCGGCACTCGGTCGTGTGCGGTCACGGGCCCGTCGCGGCGTGCAGGGCGAGGGCTGCGTGGGTCTCCAGGGGCCGATCGTCCAGCGCGCGGCCCAGCAGGCCGGCGACCTTCTTGAGGCGGTAGACGACGGTGTTGCGGTGCAGGTGCAGCGCCGCCGCCGTGTCGAGCAGGTTCGCCCCGCAGTCGAGGTAGCGCAGGGCGGTGGTGCGCAGGTCGGCGGTCTTCGGGTCCGTGGCAGCCAGGGCGCCGAGTTCCTCGTGCACGAACCAGTGCGCCCGCTCCGGGTCGGTGGCGAGCAGGGCGATCAGGCCGACGTCGCGGTAGGCGGTCACTGCCCGGTTCCCGGAGCCGACCGCCACCTGATGGGCGTCCCGTGCAGCGAGGTGGCTGCGCCGGAAGCCGGCCGGACCGTGCGCCGGCACGCCGATGGCCACGTGGACGTCCGGGCCGCGGGCCGCCCCGGCCAGCACCTGGACGTGATCGGCCCCGAACGGTGCCGGCCGGCTGAGCCAGCACCACAGGACGCCTGCGTCGGACAGGAGGGTCAGCGGGGGTCGGCACAGCAGGGCCTCGGCGGCCGCGGTGGCCGCCCGTGCCAGGCCGGTGTGCGGTTCCAGCCCCGGCTCGACGTGACCGGGCGACCAGAGCAGCAGTGCCAGGTGGTGCTGGTCGAGCTCGAACCCGAGCACGCCTCGGGCCACCTCGGCCGACACCCGGTCGCCGGCCACCAGGGCCGCGATGGTGCGCTGACGGCTGGACACCTCCTGCGCCATCAGCCGCTGCCGCTCGTTCAGGTAGGCGGTGATCATCGCCTCGACGCTGTCGTCGAAGTGGGCGGTCACCTCCGGGACCAGAGCACGGATCAAGGCGGTGCGCTCACCGGCGGGCCGGTGGTGGTCCAGGCGTGCGAGCAGTGAGTCGGTGACCTCGCGCTGCACGGTGCGCAGGCCCCGGACGAACAGGCTGTACGGCTGAGCCGTCTGGGCCATCTGCGCGATCAGGGAGGTCTGGTCCGGGCTCAGCCGGAACGCCGTGCGGTTCCCACCGAGGTACCCGAGCAGGAAGACCAGGTGCCGGCTGATCGCCCGGGGGAGTCGCGTCGCGAAGACCTCGACCTCGGCCGGCGGCATCGACGCCAGGATGACGTCGGCACTGCGGCGGGCCACCTCGGCGGCCCATTGCCGTGCCCCGTCCGGCGCGGAGTCGCCCGGGTCCTGGAGGACGAGCGACGGGTCGACGTCACCCGTGGGACCCAGACCGCTGAGGAACCGGGTCAGAACGGCAGCCTGCATCCGCGGCAATGTACCCAGCGTACAAAGCGGCGTCCACGACGGGGCGTGCTCCGCGAGGCCGAGTGCACCGGCGGGTGTCGTCCGGGCCGGCACGGTGGTGAGCTGGGCGCATGGTGGCATCCGAGCTCCCCACCGACCAGGTCCCGGGCCTCCCCGCCGACGACCGTGGCCGGCAGGACGCGCTGCAACGGGTGGCCACGCACACCGCGCTGCTGCGCGCTTGCGTGGCCGCGGTGGAGAGCCGCCGGGCCACCGCGGTCCGGGAGGCGGTCCAGCTGGGGGCCACCTGGGCGGACGTCGGTTCGGCCCTCGGGGTGACCGCCCAGGCCGCGCACAAGAGGTTCGGGCGCGGGCCGTCGGGCGATCCCTCCGGCGAGCGCCCCGATGACGGGCGGCAGTCGTCGCGGCAGCTCGCGTCGATCGGCCTGGACCGGCTGGTCATGGTCCGGCTCGGCCGCATCGGTGAGCTCACCCAACGGTCCACGGCCGCGGCCGTGCAACTGCCGCACGGCCTGCGGCGGACGGACCTGCGCGTCATCAGGGCACTGGACGATGCCGAGTCCACCGTGGCCGAGCTGAGCCACCGGTGCGCAGTCGACAAGGCAGGCATCAGCCGTTCGGTCCAGACGCTGGTGGAGCGCGGGCTCATCCAGCGGGCGGCCGTCGATGGCGGGCCGACGACGCGGTACCGGCTGACGGCCGGCGGCTCGGCCCTGGTCGACGAGCTCGCTCCGCTGGCCGCGGCGCGGCAGTTCGCCGTGCTCGGTGACCTGCCCGAGGAGGCGGTCAACCTCGTGCTGGACGCCCTGATCGGCAACCTGGAAGGCCTGGGGCGGGCCGAGGACGCCCACCGCAGCCGAACGTGACGTGGATCACAAAGCGGCGGTACGCGTTGCCCAGGGCACCGCTCCGGGGCGGATCGAGCGACGTCCGATCCGTCGGTTCTCCCCCTCTGCATCAACCCGGGTTGATGGCGGCCTCCGGACGGCGGCCGGCGGTGTTCTCGGGGCCTTGACGTCCTGCGCTCCGCGGTCTGACATGTGACCCGCACCGCAGTCCGGCAGCAGGCCGCTGACACCCACCCGGGCATGGGCGCCGGTCCGCGCAGATTTCCGAGCCCCACCGCCCACCGATCTCCGCCGGGTGTCGCCGGCGAGTACGACCACGGCCGCTGCGAGCGGTCCCGAGAGGAGTTCCGATGAGCGACGACCGAGGTCCGGGCACCACCCCAGGCGAGCCGGCCGACCCGCGGCCGGTCGGCGGGTCGGTCCTCACCCCGGACGCCGAGGGACGGCGTGCCTACGCCGAGTACATCGACGCCTTCAACGCCGGCGAGCTGGACCGCTTCACCGAGTTCTACGCCGATGACGTCGAGATGGTCCTGCCGTCCGCGACCTTGCACGGCAGGGGGAGATCCGCGCCTTCTACACCACTCTGTGGAGTTCAGCCCGGGAGATCCTCACGGTGCACGACGTCATCGTCGACGAGGGCGGGCTCGCCATCGACGCGACGAGCCGGTTCGCCGCCCTGCGGGACGCGCCGGACCTGGTGGTCGGGCCGCTCGCCGAGGGGGAGTACTACGAGGCCCGCTACTTCATCCACTACCGGCTGCGGAACGGGAAGGTCGCCCGGATCGAGGCCGCCCGCACGGCGCCGATGACCGGTCCGCACCAGCTCTCGGACGAGGAGCGCGCGGCGCTCGCCCGCTGACCGGCCCGGTACCGCCGGCCGACCTCCGTCCCGCCACCGCCGTCCGTCCCGCCCAGACCAGGAGCGACCCCACGTGACCACCAGCACGCCACCTGCCGTACCGGAAGCGGTGCTCGCGCCAGCACTGGACCGGCTCGTCGCGGCCCTCGGGACGGACGCCGTCCTCACCGACGAGGAGCAGCTGAAGGAGTTCCGCGATCCGTTCACCTTCGCCGAGTGGGCGGACCACCGCGGAGCGGCGGTGGTGATGCCGGAGACGGTGGAGCAGGTGCAGGAGGTGGTGCGGATCGCCAACGAGTTCGGGGTGCCGCTCTGGACGTCCTCGCAGGGCCGCAACAACGCCTACGGCGGGGCGGCCCCCCGGTTGAGCGGATCGATCCAGGTGAGCCTGCGGCGGATGAACAGGATCCTGGAGGTGGACGAGGAGCTCGGCTACGCGGTCGTCGAGCCGGGCGTCAGCTTCTTCGAGCTGTACGAGCACTTCCGGGCGAACGGCCACCGGCTCTGGCCGCAGCTGCCCGACCTGAGCTGGGGGAGCGTGGTCGGCAACACGCTGGACCACGGTGTGGGCACCGGGCGGCCGGGTCAGCACCCCGATCGGGCGTGTGGCATGGAGGTGGTCCTGGGCAACGGGGAGGTGCTGCGCACCGGCATGGGTGCGCTCCCGGGCGCGGAGACCTGGCACACTTACCAGCGGGGATTCGGTCCGGCTCTCGACCCGCTCTTCATGCAGTCGAACTTCGGCATCGTCACCAAGATGGGTGTCTGGTGCATGCCCGAGCCCGAGGTCTACCAGCTCTGCCTGGTCACCACGGAGCGCCAGGACGCCGTTCCCGAGCTCGTCGACACGATCCGGCCGTTCGTCCTCGACGGCACCATCCCCTCCGGGCTGGCCATCACCCGGGCCACCGACTCGAGCAAGCTGGTCGAGCTCCGCGATGCGGTGTTCAGCGGCCAGGGGCCCTCCCGGGAGCAGGTCGCGGAGAGCCTGAAGACCCGTAGCCGGAGTGCCCCGTGGATGCTGCGCTTCCCCCTCTACGGTTCGGCCGACGTGGTCGCGGCCCAGTGGGCACAGATCCAGCAGGCGTTCGCCGGGGTGGAGGCGGCCGTCTGCACCGCCCGGACCTTCGCCGGTGACCGGGTGCACGAGGAGACCCGCAACCACGCCGAGATGTGCGCGGCCGGCGTGCCCAACAACCACCTCTGGGCGCTCGTGGAGCTCTGGGAGGGCGTGGGGGGCCACATCGACTTCTCCCCGGTCCTGCCCCTGAAGGGCGCGGACGCGGCGCGGGTGATGTCGATCCTGCGGCCCGTCATCGAGGACGCCGGGCTGGTCTACAGCCCGACCTTCAGCATCATCGGCCGCACGATGTTCCACGTCGTCCCGACGTTCTTCGACACCTCGAACGAGGCCCAGACCCGGGCCGCGTTCGAGCAGATGTACCCGCAGGCGATCGCCGCCTGCGCCGAGGCCGGCTACGGGCTGTACCGCACGCACGTCCACTTCATGGACGAGGTCATGGACACCTACTCGTTCAACGACCACGTGCTCCGGCGCTTCCTGGAGACGATCAAGGACGGGGTGGACCCCAACGGCGTCCTCTCGCCGGGCAAGTCGGGCATCTGGCCGCGGTCGCTCCGGCCGGACCGGCGCCCCGGCGCCCACGCCTGACTCCTCCCGGGCCGACCTGGCCACCTGACAGAAGGGTTCGACGCATGTCCGCAGCACAGGGCGGCGCCCCTGCCACCGGCGACCTGGAGTTCGGTCTCTTCGACTGGATCGACGTCGCTCCGGGAGTGCCGGCAGCCGAGGTCTACGACGGGCGGTTGCGCTTGCTCGGCGAGGCCGACGAGGGCGAGTTCGCCGTCTACCACCTGGCCGAGCACCACGGCACGCCACTGGGCCTGGCACCCTCCCCGGGGGTCTTCGTGGCTGCCGCGGCCCGGGAGACGACACGCATCCGGCTGGCCCCCACGACCTTCATCCTCCCGCTGTACGACCCGCTGCGCCTGACGCAGGAGATCGCCATGCTCGACCAGCTCAGCCACGGCCGGCTGGAGATCGGGGTGGGCAAGGGCTCCTCGCCCCAGGAGGCGGCGATGTACGGGCTGACGCCGCCGGAGACCGCCGAGCGGTTCGAGCAACTGATGCCGGCGATCCTGGAGGCCCTGGAGACAGGCGTCTTCCGCCGGCCCGGCGCCGACGGGATCGCCGCGGAGCCCGTGCCGTTGCACGTGCCGGCGTACCAGCGGCCGCACCCCCCGCTGTGGTACCCGTCATCCAACCCGGCCTCGATCCCCCGGCTGGGGGAGCAGGGGTACAACGTGCTGTTCGGGTTCGGCTTCGTCTCGCCGCCGTTGGACGTGGTGCGCGAGCAGAGCAAGATCTTCTTCGAGCGGTTCCGGGCGTCCACCGAGCAGGGCACGGCGCGCTTCGCCCTCCCCGGCGTCACCCCGCGGTTCGGGTTGATGCGGCACGTCCTCGTCGCAGCCACCGACGAGGAAGCGCAGGCGCTGGCCTGGCCGGCGTTCGCCGACCACTACGACAGCTTCGCCCACCTCTGGCGCAAGGCCGGCGCCGAGCGGTTCTCCGGTTCGCTGGACTTCGACGAGCTGCTCGCGGAGGGCAAGGTCTACGTCGGGTCCCCGCGAACGGTCGCCGACCTGGTCACGGAGGCCGTCACGGCAGGCGAGGTGAACTACCTGGCCGGCTCGTTCGCGTGGGGCTCGCTGTCGAACGACGCCTCCTTGCGGTCCCTGCAGCTGTTCCGGGACGAGGTCATCCCCGCCGTCCGCCGGGGCACGTCCGCACCGGTCGGCTGACGGGCGTTCCCCCGGCCTGCGCAGCGCGCATGGTCGGAGGCCCGTTCGCTGACGTCCGAGCGGCTGACGTGCCTGGACCCCACGGTCGGGGATCGAGCACATCACCTGACCCGGGCATCGGGGAGTCGGCGAAGGTCATCGTGGCGGCGTGGACGGCGGGCGGTTGCCGGCCCCGACGCGTGGTCCATCGGCCAGGGGGAGCGCGGGAGTCGCCGTCAGGAGGGCGTCGCGTCGACGTACGCGCACACGTACCCGTCGAGGTCGCCGCTGGGCGTCGGGCACCCGTGAGAACCCGCTCGTGGCCGGTCCGCTCCGACTCGTCGAGGCGCGACCAGTGCGCGGGCAGGACCAGTGGTGATCGTGATGGCCGGGCGCGAGGCTGCCGTGGGTGGCGAGTCGGTGTCGTCTCTCCAACCCATGGTCATCGACTGGTCCTGTGGCCACCCGAGGGGTCGAGGACTCCCCGCTCGCACAGGTCGACGACGTCGAGACCGGAACAGCGGTCTCCAGGGATCGGTTCGTACACACATGGCCAAGATCGTGATCTTCGGGGGCACCGGCTACGCCGGTGGTTCCATCGCACGCGAGGCCGTGACGCGTGGCCACCAGGTGACGTCCTACTCCCGGCACCTGCCCTCGGCGCCCGTCGACGGTGTCACCTACCGGACGGGCTCGCTGGCGGATCCCTCCCTCGTCGCCGAGGCGAGCCGCGGCGTCGACGAGATCGTGGTCGCCACGCGCGGCGCCGACGTCGATGGCAGGACGTTGGTCGAGCTGGTGCCCAGCCTCATCGATGCCGCTCTCGACAGCGGCGCTCGCCTGTCGTTCGTGGGCGGGGTGGGCTCCTCGCTGCTGCCCGACGGCACCCGCCTCGTCGACACCCCCGACTTCCACGACGAGTGGAAGGGCGAGGCGTTGGCCCACGCCGAGGTGCTCGAGGCGATGCGCACCGCACCCGAGGCGCTGACGTGGTTCTACGTCAGCCCCGCCGCTCTGTTCGGCTCGTGGACGGACTTCCCGACGACCGGGGCCTACCGCACTGGTGGGGACCACCTCGTCGTGCAGGGCGACGGCACCTCGCAGATCTCCGGCACCGACTTCGCCATGGCCTACGTCGACGAGATCGAGCAGTCGAAGCACCCCCGGCAGCGGTTCACCGTCGGTCACTGAGGGTCCGCCTCACAGCCGGGGACCGGGGCTGGTCCAGCTGGCGTCGGCTCGGCCGGCGGCCCCGGCGCAGCGCCTCCGCCCCGCCTCCGGCGAACCGCACCCATCCGGCCTCCGTGGCCGCCACGTGCTCGATCAGCCCGGCCAGATCGAGCGCGCCGGTGGTCGGCCGCCGCACCGCCTGCTCGTCGGTGAGGTCGCGGGCGGTGAACCGCAGGAGGGACCGGTGTCGCCGCAGCGACTCGAGCAGGTCGGCCCGCTCTCGGGTGAGGGTGGTCGAGCCGGTCACGGGATCCCCTTCCGTCGTCCTCCGGTGGGTCGGTGCCGACGCTGGGGGGAGGAAGTGGCAGACGGAACGGATCGACGTCCGCCGATGACCTCGGCGCAGCAGGACCGTCACACCTGCGTCCTAGCGTGCAGCTCACAGGCACCGATCACCCGGAGGTCGTCATGAGCCCGACCGTCACCAGCACCGACCAGCTCGACCTCGACATCTCGGTCGCCTACATCGCGCTCGGCGTCGCCCGCAGCTCGTGGAACCGGTGCCCGAGCGCGCAGAACGCCTCCGCCGTCGACGAGGCGGAGGGCTGCGTGAACCGCCTTCTCGAGGAGCGGTTCGCCGTTCGGCAGTGACCGTCCGCGAGGGGCGGCTCGGGAGCCGTCGCTCGCCTCAGGACAGGAGGTGGTGGGTGTCGGCGACGTCGACCCCGGCCGCGGAGACCTCGTGGAGCTGCTGGCCGTCGGCGGGGACGGGGTCGGGCAGGTCGACGACGTTCAGGACCTCGGGGCCGCCGGAGCGGGTGATCTGCACGGCTCGCCTGCGCCCGAGGCTGGGGCTCCACCGGCACACGACGGCTCCAGGGGCCGACGGCGGACGGCGCACGGGGCAGTTCCGTGCGGGCAGGCCCCCCGGGACCCGAGGGTGCCGCTCGCCTCGGAATCCTCGTCACCGCCTCGAGCCGGCGGTTCCCTCGAACAGGGGAGGACCGGCCGCGCCGGCGGGGTACTCCAGCATCGGCACGGCGTCCTGCGCCCACGCCTGCAACACGGGATCGACGATCCGCCAGGCCTGCTCGGCCTCCTCGCCGCTCACCGAGAGTCGGCCACCGCCGGACAGGAGGTCGGTCAGGACCTCGCCGTACGCGGTCCGCTCGCCCGGGGCCGCCACCTGCGCCCCGGGCTGCCGGCCCTCCTCCGGCGCGTCCAGCTCGATCCACAACCGGTCGGCCGCCACCCGTTCGGCGTCGCGCGGGTTGCACGCCGGCGCGGCGGTCCGGAAGTGGAGGGCGACTCCCTTGCGCGGCGTTCCGAGCGCCTTCCCGGTGCGCAGCACGAACCGGGTGCCGGTCCACCGAGGGGTGTCCAGCTCCAGGAGCACCTCGGCGTAGGTCTCGGTGCCGCGAGCAGGGTCGACGCCGTCCTCGTCGGTGTACCCGGGCACGGTCCGGCCGGCGGTGGCGCCCGTCGCGCTCAGCGTCCCGGCGGTGTAGCGCGCCCGTCGGGTCCGGACGGGGACCTCCGCGGCGGAGGGCACGCGGACCGACCTCAGCAGCTCCAGCTTGGCCGCGTGCAGGTCGCCCTCGGTCTGCCGAGCCGGCAGCTCCATCGCGACGAGGGTCAGGACCTGGAGCACGTGGTTCTGCATCACGTCCCTGACGGCACCGGTGCGGTCGTAGAAGTCCGCTCGGCCCTCGAGCCCCAGCGTCTCCTCCCACAGCACGTCGACCTCCGCGATGGAGTCACCGTCCCAGACGGGTGCCAGCTCGCGGCCGGGCGCGCGCAGGTCCAGCAGCGCCTGCACCCTGGGCATCCCGAGGAAGTGGTCGACGCGGAACGCAGCCTCCTCGATGCCGCCGGTCACGCGGGTGAGCAGGTCGTTCAGTGCCACTGCGCTCGCCAGATCGGTACCGAACGGCTTCTCCACCGCGATGCGGCTGCGGGCCGGCAGGTCCGCGTCGCCGAGCGCCCCCAGCATCGCGGGGAACAGCGCCGGGGGCAGGGCCAGGTAGACGGCCACCGCCGCGCGGTCAGCGGCATCGCCGCCGTCGCCGTCGTCGAAGGCCCGCGCCGCGGCGGCGACGGTACCGGCCGCTCCGGGGTCGACCGCCCGGTACCGCAAGCGACCGACCAGCGCGTCCCGTACCGCGGTCGGGACGTCCCCGGCGTGCTCGCGCAACCGGGTGGCCACGTGCGACCGGAAGGTCCGGTCGTCCCAGTCCTGCAGGGCGCCCCCCACGACCTGCAGGCCGTCGGGCATCCGGCCGTCGGCCGAGAGCCGGGCGAGCGCGGGCAGCAGGAACCGCCCGGCGAGGTCGCCCGTGGCGCCGAGCAGGAGCAGCCGGTCGATCACCGGTCCTCCCGGAGGAGGATGACGCCCGGGGGTCGGCTGCCTCCGGGCCACGGGTCCGGTCGCGGGGGCGGGGCTGTGATCATGGCAGGACCATCCTCCCCGAACCCCGCGACCGGCGCGTCGTGGACCGCCCGTCAGCGGCTGCCCCGTGTGGTTGGGACCGTCCTCGGCTGGGGAACCTGCCTGCGGACCCGGGAGCGGTCGCGGTCGACGTCCAGGCCCCGGCAGCCCGGACAGGACCACCCTCGGAGAGGAACAGCATGTCCACCTGGCTCATCACCGGCTGCTCGAGCGGGCTCGGTCGAGCCCTGGCCGAGGCAGTCATCGGGGCCGGCCACCACGCCGTGGTCACCGCGCGCGACGAGGGCACGGTCGCCGACCTCGTGGAGCTGGCTCCGGATCGCGTGCTGGGCGCGGCGTTGGACGTCACCGACCCGGCGCGAGCGGCCGCTGTCTCTCACCAGGCCGAGGACCGCTTCGGCGCCGTCGACGTCCTGGTCAACAACGCCGGGTACGGGTACCGCGCCGCGGTCGAAGAGGGTGAGGACGCCGACGTCCGTACGTTGTTCGAGACCCACTTCTTCGGGTCGGTGACCATGATCAAGGCGGTGCTGCCCGGGATGCGCACGCGTCGCGCGGGCGCGATCGTCAACGTCTCCTCGATCGGGGCCCACATCACGCCGCCGGGATCGGGCTACTACGCGGCGGTGAAGGCGGCGCTCGAGGGGATGTCCGGGTCCCTGCGCGACGAGCTGCGGCCGCTGGGCATCTCGGTGACGGTCGTGGCGCCCGGCGGGTTCCGCACGGACTTCTCGGGTCGCTCGCTGACCCAGTCCAGGACCGTGATCGACGACTATGCCGAGACGGCGGGCAAGCGACGCAAGGAGCACGACACGGCGCACGGAACCCAGCCGGGCGACCCGGCGCGCGCCGGCCGGGCCATCCTCACCGCCGTGGAGTCCGCCGCGCCACCCGCGATGCTGCTGCTGGGCAGCGACGCCCTGACCAGCTACCGGCGGGTGCTCCGCACGGCCCTCGCCGAGGCCGACGAGTGGGAGGAGCTGAGCGTCAGCACCGACTTCCAGGAGTGATCCCCAGCGCGAGGCGGGTGACCGTCGGTCGGCGGCCCTGCAGGTCGGCCGGTCGCACCGGCGGTCCGGCTACCGAGGGCCGCGGGCGGGCCTCGTGGCAGTGGGCCGCACCAGCTCCGCTCCGTCGTCGAGCAGGAGCCGCGCCGTACCGGTCACCGTCCACCTGCCGCGCGCCGTCGCCGTCGAGTGGTCGAGCGCCGGGCCGCCTGCTCCCTCCGCCTACCTCCCCCTCGGTACGGGTAGGCGGTCTGCGTGTCCGACTTCGAGATCACCGCCCTGGTCCTGGCCGAGCACGAGGTCTTCCGGCGGGAGTTCTCAGCGCTCGAGGACCTGTCCGGTCGAGAGCTCGCCGCCGCGTGGGAGGCCCTGCACGCCAAGCTGGAGGTGCACGCCGTCGCCGAGGAGCAGCTGTTCTACCCGCTGCTCGCCCAGGAGGCCGACGGCGAGCAGGAGACGGCGGAGGGCGTGCACGACCACAACGAGATCCGGCACGCCGCGGCCGCCGTCGAGGAGCACGAGGTCGGCAGCGAGGACTGGTGGGAGGCGGTGCACACCGTGCGGCAGGTCAACGCCGACCACATGAGCGAGGAGGAGACGGACTTCTTCCCTCCGTTCACGGAGGCCGTCGACGACGAGCAGCGCGAGGCCCTCGGGATGCGCTGGCTGGCCTTCCACGACGAGCACGAGCGGGCCGACGGGCTCTCCGGTGGGGACGCGGAGGTGGCCGAGGTGGTCGCGACCGAGGTCCCGGAGGGCGACCCGTCCCTCTGAGCACGCCGGGCCGCGCTGCGTCTCCGACGCGTGCCGTCGCGGGTCGGCGAGACACGGGACTGCGGAGGGGCGCGGCTGGCAGGTCGGTCGGTCGACAGCCGGCAGTGGTCCTCGCCGTCCCGGTCGGCTCCGCGGCGTTCGGGCTCCCGGGTCCGTGCCGCACGACCGCTGCGCGTGTCGCCCGGCGGAGGCGGGTAGGAGGCGAGGCCAGCGGCGGCGGGACGGATCCTGCGGCCGGACGACAGCGACCCGGTCCTCGGACCGTTCGAGGAGATCGCGTGTCCCGTACCGGGACCGGTACGGCCGCGGCGAGGACGTCGTGAACCTGCCGCCGCGCGCACCGTCCGAGATCGAGGTCGTGGCGCACCGCGGGGTCTCGGCGGAGGCCCCCGAGCACACCCTCGCCGCCTACCAGCAGGCGCTGGCCCTCGGGGCGGACGCCGTGGAGTGCGACGTCCGGATGACCCGCGACGGCGTGCTGGTGTGCGTGCACGACCGCCGCATCAACCGGACGTCCACGGGCCGCGGTGTGGTGTCGGCGCTGGACCTCGCCGAGCTGGAGCGGCACCGCGTCGTCCACCGGCGACCCCGGGGTGCCGGGGTGCGGGGCCGCCCGTCACGTCCCGCGGTGACGGAGGACGACGTGGAGGCCGACGAGGACGCCGGACGGGTGCTCACCCTCGACCGGTTGCTGGACTACGTGACGGCCTCGCCCGGGCGCGTCCGGTTGGCGATCGAGACCAAGCACCCGACCCGCCACGCCGGGCAGGTCGAGGCGGCCCTGCTGACGAGTCTGCGGAGGTTCGGGCTGCTGTCCGGCGGACGTCCGCTGGAGTGGTCGGGGGGTCCGGCGGTCCGCGTCATGAGCTTCTCGCCCACGGCGCTGCGGCGGGTGCGGACCCTGGCGCCGGACCTCCCCACCGTGCACCTGGTCCGCCAGATGGTGCCGCGGTCACGGTCGCGGTCGCGACCCGCTCTCCCGGCCGGCACCGCCATCGGTCCGTCCCTGGCGATGCTGCGCCACGACCCGGGCCTCGTCCGACGATTGCACCGAGCCGGGCTGCAGGTCCACGTCTGGGTCGTCAACCACCCGCGCGACATGCACGTCGCGGTGTCCCTGGGGGTCGACGCGATCATCACGGACGAGGCCGCCGCGCTGATGCACCTCCTGGGACGGGGTGGACCGCGGCCCCTGCGGAGCACGGGCTGACTGTCACCGGCGCTGTCCGCCACGCCCCCGGCGTCGGAGGTCCTCGTGGCCCACGCCGGTGCCCGCGCGGCCGTTCAGGTGCCGCCCTCGGGAGCGGCCGGCTCGGGCCAGCCGGCCACGGAGCCGATCCAGGCGAGTGCGAGCCAGGCGCCGGTGAGCGTGCCGGTGCCGGTGCCGTCGCTGACCTCGAGCCGCCACGGCGCACCGGCCTGCCGCGGCCGCCGGGAGCCGGTGCCCGGTACGGCCCGGACCACCTGCCACGACCCGACCGGCAGCGCCCGGGGCGGGCGTCCCGGCGGGACCGCCCAGACGCCCTCCCGTGAGGCCGCCACCGGCTCTCCCGGGGCGGAGGGCGGCCAGCGCAGCCGGACGACGCCGAGGTCGAGGTAGGCCGCCGGGTCCGCGGGCACCGTCCAGGTGGGGCGTCGGGCACCACCGGCAGCGTCCGCACCGAGGGTGACCACGGCGGAGACGGCGTGCAGCACGGCGCCCAGCACCCGGCCTGCGCGGGCCTCAGGCGCGGTGTCCTGCACGCGCCACCCGACCAGCCCGCGCAGCTCCGCCTCGCTCACCCGGCCAGCCTGCCGCAGTCCCGCCCGCGGCACCGGGTGGGCACGGCGCCGGCCGCGCTCAGGAGACCGGCAGCGCGACGAGCCGGGCGGCCAGCTCGGCGTTGCGCCGGAGGAACGCCCCCCACCCGGCGGGCGCCCGCGTCCCCGACGAGGCGCGGCTGCAGGCCTCCTGGTCCCAGCCGCGCACCCGGCCGCCCCGGATGCGCAGCCGCACGAGCACCTCGCCCGTCCAGCCGGTGACGTCACCGTCGGCCTGGCTCCCGGTCGTGGTGACCCGCTGCGGCGCGACCACCCACTCGAGCGCCTCGATCTCCTCCTGCAGGCGGGCGGCCGCCTCGTAGGCCTGCGACTCGGCCGCGGCGTCGCGCCGGGCGGCCAGCGCCGTCAGCGCGGCGGCGACCGCGCCCGGCTCGCGGTCGAGCACCGCGGTCAGTGCGGCGGCGAGCTGCGGGACCGGGGTGTCCCGGCCGCCCCGCGCCCGCGCCAGCTCGCGCTCGGCCGCACTCCGCTGCACGCCGGCGTGGGTGAGCGGGTACACGCGACCCAGCCCGGAGACGGCCGCGCGCACCCTGCGGCTGCCGAGGTAGGGGCCGAACAGGCGCACGTCCGGTGTCGGCCGGGCGTCGGAGACGACGTCGAGGCGCGGCGCGTCCGGCGAGCTGTCCAGCCGGATCCGGACGGGGACCTCCAGGCCGCCGGCGATCCGGTTCCACGGCGGCAGGGACCGCTCCAGCAGGTTCCGCTCGGCCCATGCGGCCTCGTGCACGGAGTCGCACTCGAGCGCCTCGATCCGGGCCACCCGGCCCACCATCCGCCGCAGGTGGCGGCGGTCGCGCAGGTCGCCCCAGTAGGAGCCGACGCGCGAGCGCAGGTCCGTCGCCCGGCCGACGTAGAGCACGCGCCCGCCGCCGTCCCGGAAGCGGTAGACGCCCGGGGCGGCCGGCAGCGCGGCGACGGCGTCCGGTCGTGCCGGCACGCGCCCATGGTGCGCACGCGCCTGCCCCGCGTGGCGGCGCCACGCCCCACCCGCCCCGGGCGTCACACGCGCCCCGTCAGGGGTCACCGGGGGCCACGCCGGCACCTCCGTCGTGCTGCCCGACCCGGGCCGCGCGCAGCTGCACGACGACGTCGTCGCCGTCCCGGTCGTGCGCACGACGCTGCGCTCCTGAGGACGTGCCCGGACGCGCGGAGGCCCCGGTCCGCGTGGTGCGGGCCGGGGCCTCCGGACGGGCGGCGCCTACCGCAGGTCGAAGCGGTCGAGCTCCATCACCTTCACCCAGGCGGCGACGAAGTCACGCACGAACTTCTCCCCGGCGTCGTCGGAGGAGTACACCTCGACGATGCCGCGCAGGATGGAGTTCGAGTTGAACACCAGGTCGACCGCGGTCGCCGTGCGCACGACCGTTCCACCGGCGTCGACGCCTTCGTAGACACCCTCGGTCTCGACCGAGCTGCGCCAGGAGGTGCTCAGGTCCAGCAGGTTGCGGAAGAAGTCCTGCGACAGCACGCCGGGCCGGTCGGTGAAGACCCCGTGCTGCACGCCGCCGGTGTTGGCGCCGAGGACCCGCAAGCCGCCGACCAGGACCGTCATCTCCCGGGCGGTCAGCTCGAGCACGTAGGCGCGGTCGACCAGCAGCGTCTCGGGCTCCAGCTTGCTGCCCGGCGCGATCCAGTTGCGGAAGCCGTCGGCGCGCGGCTCGAGCCAGCGGAAGTTGTCGACGTCGGTCTGCTCCTGCGTGGCGTCGGTGCGCCCGGGGGAGAACGGCACGGTCACCGGCACGCCGGCGTCGGCCGCCGCCTTCTCCACCGCGGCGGAGCCGCCGAGGACGATCAGGTCGGCGAGGCTGATCCTCCGGCCGGTCTGCGACTGGAACTCGTCCCTGACCCGCTCGAGGACCGGCAGCACGTCCGCGACGCCGGCGTTGGCCGCCCAGCCGATCTGCGGCTCCAGGCGCAGCCGCGCGCCGTTGGCGCCGCCGCGCTTGTCCGTGCCGCGGTAGGACGCGGCCGACGACCACGCGGTGTGCACCAGCTGGGAGACGCTCAGCCCGGAGGCGAGCAGGCGGCCCTTGAGGTCGGCGACCTCGGCGTCGCCGACCAGCTCGTGGTCGACGGCCGGGACCGGGTCCTGCCAGACGAGCTCCTCGGCAGGGACGTCGGGGCCGAGGTAGCGGCTCCTCGGCCCCATGTCGCGGTGCAGGAGCTTGAACCAGGCGCGGGCGTACTGGTCGGCGAAGTACTCCGGGTCGTTGTAGAACCGCTCCGAGATCGCCCGGAACTCGGGGTCCTGGATCAGCGCGAGGTCGGTCGTCGCCATCATCGGCGGGTTCTTCTTGCCCTCGACGTGCGCGTCGGGCACCAGCTCCTGCGCCTCGGGGTCCGTCGGGTGCCACTGCTTGGCGCCGGCGGGGCTCTCGCCCAGCTCCCACTCGTAGCGGAAGAGCATCTCGAAGTAGGTGTTGTCCCACGTGGTCGGCGTCGGGGTCCAGGCGCCCTCGAGGCCGCTGGTGATCGTGTCAGGGCCCTTGCCGGTGCCGTGCTGGCTGATCCAGCCCAGGCCGTTGCCGTGCACCGGGCAGCCCTCGGGCTCCGGGCCGACGAGCTCGGGGTTGCCGGCGCCGTGGGTCTTGCCGAACGTGTGGCCGCCGGCGATGAGCGCGACGGTCTCCTCGTCGGTCATCCCCATCCGGCCGAAGGTCACGCGGATGTCGTGGGCGGAGGCGACCGGGTCGGGCCGGCCCTGCGGGCCTTCCGGGTTGACGTAGATCAGGCCCATGGTGACCGCGGCGAGGTGGCCCTCGTCGAGGTCGAGCGGGGTGTCGCCGGCGTAGCGCTCGTCGCCGAGCCAGGTGTCCTCGGGGCCCCAGAAGATCTCCGGGGGCTGCCACGTGTCCTCGCGGCCGAAGGCGAACCCGAAGGTCTTCAGGCCCATGTCGTCGTGCGCCACGTTGCCGGCGAGCAGCAGCAGGTCGGCCCAGGAGAGCTTGCGGCCGTACTTCTGCTTGATCGGCAGCAGCAGGCGTCGGGCCTTGTCGAGGTTGGCGTTGTCCGGCCAGCTGTTGAGGGGAGCGAAGCGCTGGGCGCCGGTGTGGCCGCTGCCGCGGCCGTCAGCGATGCGGTAGGTGCCGGCTGCATGCCACGACATGCGGATGAACAGCGGGCCGTAGTGGCCCCAGTCGGCCGGCCACCAGTCCTGCGAGGTGCGCATGACCTCGACGAGGTCGCGCTTGACCTGCTCGACGTCGAGCGAGGCGAACGCCTTCCTGTAGTCGAAGTCCTCGCCGAGCGGGTCGGAGTCCCGCGAGGGCTTGGTCAGCACCGCCAGGTCGACCTGGTTGGGCCACCAGTCACGGTTGCTGTGGGGCCGCTGGTCGGTGTGCGCGGTCGGCGAGGGGATCGCCGGGTTCTCGCTCTCGCTGGTGCTCGCGGTCGCGGCCTTGCCGGCCTCGGTCTTGTCGTTCTCGCTCACGGCGTGCCTCTCTCTGCTGGGGAACCGTGGGGGTCGGGGGAGGAGTCGGTGGCCGCCGCGCACGCGCGGCACCGGCCCCAGTAGATGACCTCGGCCTCGTCGACGTGGAAGTCCCCGTCGTCGGGGGGAGTGAGGCACGGTGCCCGTGCCGTGGCGCAGTCGACGTCGGCGATCACGCCGCAGGACCGACAGACCAGGTGGTGGTGGTTGTCGCCGACCCGCGCCTCGTAGCGCGCGAGGGAGCCCTGCGGCTGGATCCGCCGCACCAGGCCCCGGTCGGTGAGGACGCGCAGGACGTCGTACACCGCCTGGTGCGAGACCGTGCTCAGACGCGCTCGGGCGGCAGCGATCAGCACCTCGGTGTCCACGTGCGGGTGTGCGTGGACGGCGTCGAGCACCGCCATCCGCGGGCCGGTGACCCGCAGGCCCGCCCTGCGCAGGGCGCGCTCGAGGTCTGCGGTGCCCGGCACGGCGCCATCGTCACGGTCTCCCTGGACCTGGTCAAGATCAGAGGTGTGGCGGACGGGGAGCCACGCCGGTGATCCGCACCGTCCAGGCGGAGGAGCCCTGGAGCGGCCGGCCCCGTCGCGGAGGCGACCCTGACGGGCGTCGACCTCAACGGGCCGAGTGGACGAGGCGGCCACCGACCCACGTCGACCGGACGGGGATGTCGACGATCTCGCCGGCCGGCGCCTGGAACGGGTCGCGGCCGAGCTCGACGAAGTCCGCGAGCATGCCCGGGGCCAGGGTGCCCTTTGCGCGCTCCTCGCCCGCGGCGTAGGCGGCCCCGGTCGTGTACAGGTCGAACGCCTCCCGCACGGAGATCCGCTGGCTCGGCCCGATGGGGGTCCCGTCCAGCGCGCGCCGCTCGGCGCAGCTGGTGATCGCGGCCAGCGGCTCGTACGGCCCGCACGGGTAGTCGCTGGACCCGGCGACGGGGATGCCGGCGTCGAGCAGCGTCCGGTGGGCGAACATGCGCTCGAGCCTCTCCCGCCCGTAGTAGCCGACCAGCTTGTCGCCGTGGAACCGGGCGTAGGAACCGAACGGGACGACGACGAGCCCGAGCGCGCGGATCCGGCCGACGATGTCGGCGTCGACCAGCGAGCAGTGCTCGATGCGGTGCCGCCGGGGCGGCGCCCCGAGCGCCCGGGCCCGCTCGTGGGCGTCGAGCAGCTTGCGGATGGCGCGGTCGCCGTTGGCGTGCACGGCCAGGACGACGCCGTCGCCGGTCACCCGCTCGACCAGGTCGCGGAGGTCGGCGTCGTCCATGGTCTGCATGCCGTGGTCGTCGGTGCCCTCGAACGGCTCGTCGACCAGGCAGTTCCCGCCGGCGCAGGCGCCGTCGACGAACGCCTTGACCCCGAGCAGCCGCAGCCGCTCGTCCCCGAAGCCGCTGTGCAGGCCCAGCGCGGCGATGCGGTCGTAGTGCGGGAAGGCCACCAGCACCGCCACGCGCAGCGTCAGCTGCCCGCTGCGGGCGGCCTCGGCCAGCAGGGCGACGTCGTCGGGGCCGCACAGCGCGTCGACCATCGAGGTGATCCCGGCGGCGTGGAACAGCTGCTGGGCACGGGCGAGCCCGCGCAGCCGGGCGGCGGGCGTCGAGGGAGGGACGACCGTCCCGCCCCGCGCCAGCGACGGGTAGGAGACGTCGAACAGGGCCTGCTCGTACACGACGCCGGTGAGCTCCCCGGAGCCGCTGCGGCCCAGCGCGCCGCCCGGCGGGTCGGCGCTGGTGTCGCTGAGCCCCGCGGCCGCGAGCCCCGCGGAGTTGAGCACCCCCCAGTGCGCGGCCACGTGGGTCAGCAGCACCGGGGAGCCGGGGACGGCGCGGTCGAGGAACGCGCGGTCCACGACCCGGCCGCCGGTGGTCTTGGTGTGGTCGTAGCGCGAGCCGACGACCCACTGCCCCTCGCCGACGGCGGCGGCCTCCTCGCGCAGCAGCCGGACGAGCACGTCCTCGTCGGTGGCGACCTCGGGGGAGCAGTTGACGTGCAGCAGGTTCTCGGCGGTCATGCTCGGGTGGGCGTGCGCGTCGTTGAAGCCGGGGACGAGGACGCCGTCGACCTCGACCGTGCGGCCGGGGCGGAACCTCTCGCCCAGCTCACGGGCGTCGCCCACGGCCGCCACCCGGTCGTCGAGCAGCACCAGCGCCTCCACCGGCGGACCGGCGAGCGTGTGGACCCGGTCGGCGACGACGAGCGTCCAGGTTCCCGGGTCGGCGGCGCTGCGGAGGTGGTCGACGGGGGGCGCGTGCATGCCGGATCTCCCTGTGCGTCGTGGTCGCCCCGGACAGTGGCGATCGAGCAGTCGGGGACGAGGGTGAGGCCTACTACAGCCGGTGGGTGCCCGCGGGGTGCTCGGTCCCTGTCCTTCCCGCCCCGCCGGGCGGAGGATGGGGCGGTCGCCACGGGGCGGCCGACGCCCGCCCCACCCGAGCAGAGGGAGCCCCGGCGCGCCGACGCCCCAGGAGCCCACGGTGTTCCACCTCCGAGATCAGCAGATCAGCCGCGAGCACGTGGTCCGGCTGCTGCCCCTCATGCGACTCAGCCCAGCGCAGGAGCGCCGGCTGCTGGCCCTCCACTACCCGGTCGGCTACGCCACGGTCGCCGCCGCCTTCGAGTCCGTCGGCGTCGACCTGGACACCCTCGTCGACCGGATGGGCGGGAGCCCCTGACCCTGCACCCCGGTCGTGACCCAGCTCACGGTCGGGTTACGGTCGTCGGAGCTCCGACCTGGTTGGGCAGGGGGTCCGCACGGCGGCGACCCACGGGGCGCTGTGCGTGACCAGCACCCGGGTCACGGGGTTCCTCCGGGAGTCCGACCGGATCGCCTGGGTCCGGGTCCGCGACCTGGAGGGCGGCGGGGAGTACACCGTCCGGGCGCAGCAGGTGGTCAACGCCGCCGGGATCCGGACCGACGAGATCCAGGAGATGGTCGGCGGCCGCGGCCAGTTCCAGGTCCGCGCCTCCAAGGGGGTGCACCTCGTCGTCCCCCGGAACCGGATCAACAGCGCCACCGGGATCATCACGCGCACCGAGAAGAGCCTGCTGTTCGTCATCCCGTGGGGGGCAGCCACTGGATCACCGGGACCACCGACACCGACTGGGACCTCGACCTCGCCCCGACACCGGAGGGGGAGGCCCGGGCGGGCGGTCGCCGCCCGGGCGGCACACTGGGGGCCCGGCCGCGGCACGCGGCGACGACCGAGGAGGCACCCATCCCCGCGGAGCGGATCCTGGACGCGGCGACACGGGTCGCCGACCTGCTCGTGGACGTGCAGACCCGGGTCAACCGGCAGATCGACGACACGCTGGCCGACCTGCTGCCCGGCGTCCGCGAGCAGCTGGGCGTCCCCGCCGACGACGTGGACGTGTCCGGCCTGGTGAACACCCGGATCACCGGCCTGAGCGTCGTCGTCACCCCGGCGGCGGTGGCGACCGTCGTCCCGCTGCCGGCCGCCTCCGTCGCCACCACGGCCGCCGCCCGCCGGGCCGTGGCCGACATCGTGGGCCGGCGGGACGACCGGCTGGCCGTCATCGCCGGCCCCTGCTCGATCCACGACCCCGAGGCCGCGGTGGAGTACGCGGGCTTCCTCGCCCGGATGCGGGAGCGGCACGGCGACGACCTCGAGGTCCTCATGCGGACCTACACCGAGAAGCCGCGGACCGAGGTCGACTGGAAGGGCTTCGCCTACGACCCGTTCCTCGACGGGTCGAGCCGCATCAGCGTCGGGCTGGTCGCCACCCGCGTGCTGATGTGCCGCATCACGGCCATGGGCGTCCCGGTCGCGGCCGAGCCCCTGAACGCGCTGACGCCGCAGTACGTCAACGGGCTGGTCACCTACAACGGGGTCGGCGCGCGCAACGTCACCGACCAGACCGCCCGCGAGCGGGTGTCGGGCTTCTCCTCGGTCGTCGGGTTCAAGAACTCGCCGGAGGGCAGCGTCGACGCCGCGGTCTCCGCCGTGCTGACCGCGCGCGCCCCGCACGAGTTCCTCGGCGTCGACGCCCACGGGGTGTCCGCGCAGCTGTCGACGACCGGCAACGACACCGCGCACGTCATCCTGCGCGGCGCCGCCGACGGCCCCAACTACTCCGCGGCCCACGTCGCCGACACCCGGCGGCGGCTGGCCGCGCGCGGCCTGCCCGAGGTGCTCGTCGTCGACGCCTCGCACGGCAACAGCCGCAAGGACCACCGGCGCCAGGTCGAGGTCGTGCGCGACCTGGCCGGGCAGGTCGCCGGAGGCGAGCAGGCGATCCGCGGCGTCATGGTGGAGAGCAACCTCGTCGCCGGCCGGCAGGACCTCGACCAGCGGCACCCCGAGCGGCTGGCGTACGGGGTGAGCGTCACCGACGCGTGCGTCGACCCCGCGACGACCGAGGTGGTGCTGGCCGAGCTCGCCGAGGCCGTCCGGGCACGGCGCGGCGGCTCCCGCGCGGCCGCAGGAGGATGACGCGACGGCCGGCGGCGCGTCCGCCGTCGGCGAGGGCACCGGGAAGCGGAGGCGGGCATGTGGGCACAACGGCTGGTGGCTCCCCGGCGGCTGGAGCCGGTGGAGGTCCCGGCGCCGCGGGAGGCCGCACTGGGGCCGGGTGAGGTCCTGGTCGCGGTCGCCGCCGGCGGCATCTGCGGCAGCGACCTGCCGTTCTTCCGCGGCGGGATCTCCCCGGACGTGGGCCTGGACGCCGGTGAGTTCGGCACCCCGGGGTTCCCGATGCACGAGGTCGCCGGCTCGGTGGTCGCCTCCCGGCACCCCGACCTCCAGGTGGGCGACGACGTCGTCGGCTGGGCCCCGCGCTTCGACGGCCTGGCCGAGCTCGTCGTCTGCGACGGGGACGGGCTGCACGCCCACGACCGCCGGTTCCCGGCGCGCACCGCGGTGATGATCCAGCCGCTGGCGTGCGTCCTGTACGCCATGGAGCAGGTGCGCCCGGTCGCCGGCCGCACGGTGGCCGTCATCGGGCAGGGGCCCATCGGGCTGCTCTTCGGGCACGTCGCGAAGGCGGCCGGTGCCGCGCGCGTCGTCGGCGTCGACGCGGTCGACCGGTCCGACCTCGCCGCCACCTTCGGCGTCGACGAACCGGTGTGGGCCGCGAGCGACCTGTGGGCGGCGTCGCTGCCCGCCGGGGACCGGCCGGACCTGGTCGTGGAGGCGGTCGGGCACCAGACGGCGACGCTGACCCACGCGGTGGAGGCCGCCGCGTTCGGCGGCGAGGTCTTCTACTTCGGCGTCCCCGACGAGCTGGTGTACCCGCTGCCGATGTGGCTGATGCTGCGCAAGAACCTCACGCTGCGGGCCGGGGTCACGCTCGAGCGGCGGCGGGTGCTGGCCCTGGCCGAGCGGTACCTGCGCGAGCACCCGGAGCTGGCGGAGCGCTACGTCAGCCACGTGTTCGGCGTGGACGACGCCCAGGCGGCCTTCGAGCACGCGGTCCGTCCCGCGCCCGGGCAGGTCAAGATGGTGGTCGCGGCGACCTGAGGGCCCGGCGGCCTCAGCGGGTCGTCGCCGGCCGGTGGTCGCCGCGCAGCAGGTGCTTGCGGAGCTTGCCGGTCGGCGTGCGCGGCAGCTGCGCGACGAAGTCCACCGACGCCGGGCACTTGTAGTGCGCCAGCCGCTCGCGGGTGTAGCCGATCAGCTCGGCCGCCAGGTCGTCGGACGGCGCGACGCCGTCGGCGGGCTGGACGACGGCTTTCACCGCCTCGCCCATCTCCTCGTCGGGCACCCCGATCACCGCCACGTCCGCGACGGCCGGGTGCAGGACCAGCACGTCCTCGACCTCGCGCGGGTAGACGTTCACCCCGCCCGAGATGATCATGAAGGACTGGCGGTCGGTGAGGAACAGGAAGCGGTCCTCGTCGAGGTAGCCCATGTCGCCGACCGTCGTCCAGGTCGGGTGGTCGGGGTGCTGGGCCGCCGCGGTCGCCGCCGGGTCGCCGTGGTAGCTGAAGGGCATCTCCTCGCGCTCGAAGTAGACGACGCCGACCTCGCCGGGGCCGAGGTCCGCGCCGTCCTCGCCCACGATGTGCACGGTCCCCATGACGCCGTCGTGCCCGACCGACCCGGGCTTGCCCAGCCACTGGGCGCTGTCGATGAAGGTGCCGCCGCTGGACTCGGTGCTCGCGTAGTACTCGTAGAGGACCGGCCCCCACCACTCGATCATCGCCCGCTTGACCTCCACCGGGCACGGCGCCGCGGCGTGCACCGCGCAGCGCAGGCTGGAGACGTCGTAGCGGCGGCGGACCTCCTCCGGCAGCTTGAGCATGCGCACGAACATCGTCGGCACCCACTGGCTGTGCGTGACCCGGAACCGCTCGATGGCCGCGAGCGCGGCCTCGGCGCCGAAGGACTCCATCATCACGACCGTCCCGCCGAGGGCCTGGACCATGCCGACGAAGCGCAGCGGCGCGGCGTGGTAGATCGGCGCCGGGGAGAGGTAGACGGTGTCGGGGCCGAACCCGTACATGCCGCCGAAGACGGCCGTGAGCGTGTCACCCGGCTCGGTCACCTGCCGGTCGGGCAGCGCCGGCTTGATCCCCTTGGGCCGGCCGGTGGTGCCCGAGCTGTAGAGCAGGTCCCCGCCGCGGGGCTGGTCGGCCGGGGGCACGGGGGCGGCCGCGGCGAGGGCGGCCTCGTAGTCGCCGAACCCCTCGACGTCCCCGGCGTAGGCCAGGGCCGTGCGGATCCCCGGCACCCCGGCCAGCACGGCACGGGCCAGGTCGCCCAGGGCGGCCGACGCGACCAGGACCGTCGCGCCGCAGTCGCCGACGATGTACGTCGCCTCGGCCGGTGTCAGGTGCCAGTTGACCGCGGTGACGTAGAGCCCGGCCCGCTGGCAGGCCCAGTAGACCTCGCTGGCCTGCGGCCGGTTGTCGGTCAGCAGCGCGACGACGTCCCCGCGCCGCAGCCCCAGCCCCCGCAGGTGGGCCGCCAGGCGGGTGGAGCGCTCCTCGAGCGCGGCGTAGGTCAGCGTCTCGCCCGTGCCGGCCATGACGACCGCGGGCTTGTCGGGCGTCGTCACGGCGTGCGCGCCGGGGTAGGGCATCAGGGCCTCCGAGGAGCGGGACCGGGACCACGTGGTCCCGAGGCTAGGACCTCGGGCCGGGCCCCGGGGACGGGCCGGGGCCCTCGACCCGGAACGGGCCCGACCGGTTCGGCTCAACCCGGGACCAGGACGACCGATCGTCCGGGTGTCCTGCCCGCCGTCGTCCGGAGATCCCGTTCCCGTGAACCCGCTCAACCGCCTGCGCACCGGCCCCCGCCTGTTCCTCGCCTTCCTGCTGGTGTTCGGCCTCTCCTCGGTCGCGACCGTGGTGGGCCTGGTCGGGCTCAGCGCGCAGCACGCCGCGGCGGTCGAGGTCGACCACCTGGGCGTGCTGGTGCAGGAGATGGACGAGTCGGCCTACTACACCGCCAGCATCGGCGCGTGGGAGATGGGCGTCGCCACCGATGCCTTCACCCTCGGCCCGCAGCAGGCGGTCTCCGCGGACGGGCCGAACTGGCAGGGGCTGCAGGGTGAGCTCGCCGCGGCCCGCGAGATGCTCGACTCGGTCCACACCGAGTACATGACCCCGGCCGAGCGCGAGGACTTCGCCGCGCTGGCCGACACGTGGGAGGACTACCTGGCCACCGCCGACCAGGCGCGCGCCATCCTCACCTCCGGGGCCCCGGACGCCGCCAACCGGCTCGTCACGTGGCTCAACGACGACCAGCAGGGCCAGCTGGTGACCTACCTCGCCGTGACCGAGGCCTCGACGGCGATGGTCGACCAGGTGCAGGAGCGCGCGGCCCGGACGTCGGCCGACGCTGCGGAGGAGGCCACCGTCCACCGGACCGCCACGTTGATCACCCTGGGCCTCGCGCTCGTGGCCGCGCTCGTCCTCGCCCGCGCCGTCCAGGTGTCGGTGACCCGGCCCCTGCAGAAGTGCGTGGCGGCGCTGCGGGCGCTCGGCCGCAAGGACCTCTCGGCCCACCTGGACCTGCGCACCCGCGACGAGATGGGCGAGATGGCCGGCGCCCTCAACGACGCGGGCGCCGTGATGCGCGAGGCCGTCGCCGACATCGGCCGCAGCGTGGACACGCTCAGCGGCGCGTCGACCGGGCTCTCCGACGTCGCCAGCCGGCTGTCCTCCTCGGCGGCCCAGGTCTCCGACCAGGCGCAGGGCTCGGCCGGGCTGGCCGCCGAGGTGAGCCGCAACGTGCAGACGACGGCCAGCGGCGCCGAGGAGATGGGCGCGAGCATCCGCGAGATCGCGGTCAACGCCCAGCAGGCCGCGCAGGTCGCCGCCGCGGCCGTGGAGACCGCCCGGGACACCAGCGCGACGGTGGCCAAGCTCGGCGAGTCCTCGGCCGAGATCGGCAACGTGCTCAAGGTGATCACCTCGATCGCCGAGCAGACCAACCTGCTGGCCCTCAACGCCACCATCGAGGCCGCCCGCGCCGGGGAGGCCGGCAAGGGCTTCGCGGTCGTCGCCAACGAGGTCAAGGAGCTGGCCCAGGAGACGGCCAAGGCCACCGAGGACATCGCCCGACGGGTGGAGGCCATCCAGGCCGACACCGGCCAGGCGACCCGGGCGATCGCCGACGTCTCCGACACGATCGACCGGATCAACGCCTTCCAGTCGGCCATCGCCACCGCCGTCGAGGAGCAGACCGCGACCACCCAGGAGATGAGCCGCAGCGTGGGCGAGGTCGCCAGCAGCGCGACCGCCATCTCCTCGACCGTGGGCGGCCTGGCCTCGGCGGCCGACGCCGCCCAGGAGGCCGCGAGCACGCAGCACGCCTCCGACGAGCTCGGCCGCCTCGCCGGGCAGCTGCGCGGGCTGGTGGCGCAGTTCTCGGTCTGACCCGCCCGCGGGCGGGTCAGCCGCCGCGGTGCAGCCGCTCGTGCAGGGCCCGGACCTCCTCGTCCAGGCCCGGCGCGGGGCCGTCCACGGGGACACCCGGCGCCACCTCGCCGACCGGCAGCGGACGCACCGGCGCCGGCGGGACGCCGAGGTCGGCCAGCCAGCCGGCCAGCTGCGCTGCGGAGCTGGCGTAGACGATGCGGCCGAGCCCCACCCACCCGTGCGCGGCCGCGCACATCGGGCAGTGCTCGCCCGAGGTGTAGACGGTGCCCGCCGTGCGGTCCTCCGGGGACAGGTGCGTGGCGGCCCAGCGGGCGATCGCGAACTCCGGGTGCCGCGTGGCGTCCCCGCCCGCCACGCGGTTGCGGTCCTCGAGGAGCACGGCGCCGTCCGGACCGGCCAGCAGCGACCCGAACGGCTCGTCCCCCGCCTCGAGCGCCTCGGCCGCCAGGTCGACGCAGCGGCGCAGGTGGGTGAGGTCGGTGTCGCTCAGCACGCCGCGATCCTGCCCGCTGAGCGGAACCGGCGCCGGTGGCGGTCGGGGCTCAGTGCTTCTTGTCGGTGGTGGTGAGCCGCTCCACCTGCGACCGGGCGTCGACCTTGGTCTTGCGCTCGGAGCGCTTCTCCTTGAGGGACTTCCCGGACTTCTTCGACATCGAGTGTCGCGGGGACTTGTCGGCCATGGCGCGCTCCCTCGTCGGGAGCCTGGGCGGCTCCGTGCCCGAACGCTACGCGCGATCGCCCAAGGCGTCGGCCGGATCGCCGCCGGACGTCGGAGCCGCACCCGGCCGGCCGGCGGCCGCCCGGCCGTACCATCCGGTCCGCCCGGGGCTGCTGCCGGCGGAGATCGCGAGGGGGACACCGATGCCCGGGGACGTCGGTGCTCCCGAGGGCCGCAGCGAGGGCCGCAGCGAGGGCCGCAGCCCCTGGAAGTGGAGCCGTACGGGGGAGACCCGGCGGGTCCTGCTCGACGCCGCCCGCGCGGTGTTCGCCGAGCGCGGCTTCGCCGACGCCGGCGTCGCCGAGGTGGTCGAGCGGGCCGGCGCCAGCGTGGGCAGCCTCTACCACCACTTCGGCGGCAAGAGCGAGCTGTTCCTCGCGCTGTGGGAGGACTGGCAGAGCAGTCAGGAGCAGCGCGCGGCCCGGGCCGTGGCCGCGGCGCGCACGGCGGGGGAGACCCGGCCGCTGGCGCTGTTCGCCGCCGGCGCCCGCGGCTTCCTGCGCGGCTCCTGGGAGGGCCGCGCCGTCGGCGTGCTGTTCGTCGACGCCGACGGCCCACCCGGCTTCGAGCTGATGCGACGGCGGCGCGCCTCGGGGTGGCTGCGGCAGAACGCCGTCCTGCTGGGCACGCCCGACGACGCCCTCGGGCGGCTGACGGTCTCGGTGCTCACGTCGGTCATCGGCGAGGCCGCGCGCGAGGTCATGGGCAGCCGCAGCCGCCGGGAGGCCGAGGCGATCACCGACGCCGCCCTCGCGATGATCGAGCGGCTCGGCGTCCTGCCCGAAGCGGAGGCGCCCGGGGCGGAGGTCCCCGGGATGGGGGTCCCCGGGGTGGAGGTCGACGACGCCCCAGCGGACGGACCGTCCCCTCCTGCGCCACGGTGAGCACCAGCCGGCCGGCGCGGTCGAGGACCCGGCCCGAGCACATCACCCGCCCGCCGTCGGCCCAGGTGCTCTCCTGCTCGTAGTAAGCCACTCGTCGGCGCGGGCGAGACGGTGGAACCACCCCGCGTGGTCGAGGCTGGCCGCCGCGACGTCCGGGGCCCCGATCATGGTCCGGTGCGGCGCCAGAGACGTCGACAGCAGCAGGACGTCGGACACGTGGGCCGGCGCGCAGCCGTGCAGCAGCGCGTCGTCGGGCAGCGGCTCGCGGCGCTCTCGCGCGCCGACCCCTTGACGGCGGGAATTGAACCACTGTTCGATTCGTGACGTGGGTCGCACTCCGGGTGCCACCGCGGCGGACACGCGGGACCGTCTGCTGCGCGCGGCCGCCGACGTCTTCGCCCGCCGGGGCTACGAGGGCACCCGCGTGTCCGAGGTCGCCGCGGCGGCCGGGCTGAGCAACGGCGCGATGTACGCCTACTTCGGGTCCAAGGCCGAGCTGCTCGTCGACGCGCTCCGCGTGCACGGCCGCCGGTTGCTCGCCGACCTCGTCGCCGCCGAGCCCACCCGCTCGCTGCCCGACCTGCTGCTCGCCAGCGGCCGCACGCTGCGCCGCCGGCGGGAGCCCGACGGCGAGCTGCTGGTCGAGGCGCTCGTGGCGGCCCGGCGCGACGGCGACGTCCTCGGGCCCGTGCGCGGCTACGTGCACGAGCGCGCCGACTGGCTGGCGGGCCTGGTGCGGCGCGGGCAGGACGACGGCGGCATCGACGCCGCCGTGTCGCCGCGCGCCGTCGCGCACCTGTGCCTGGCCCTGGCCGTCGGCACCGCCCTCGTCGGCCCGGACGTCGACCCGGTCGACGACGAGGAGTGGACCGCCCTGCTCGGCCGCCTCGTCGCGTCCCTCGCACCAGCAGCCGACCCCGCCACCACCGCCGAGATGGGGAGCCGTCCATGAGAGTGCAGATCGACCCGAGCCTGTGCCAGGGCCACGGGCGGTGCTACGACCTCGCGCCCGACCTGTTCGGTGCCGACGACGAGGGCTACGCCACCCTGCTGACCACCGACGGGCAGGTGCCGCCCGGCTGCGAGGACGCCGCCCACCTCGCCGCCGACAACTGCCCCGAGGCCGCGGTCCTGGTGTTCGAGGAGGTCGCGCCGTGACCGTCGACGACCGCTTCACCGCAGACGCCGGCAGCCTGCGGTCCGACCCCGCCCTCGGCTCCATGACCGAGCCGGTGACCGGGCCGGTGACCGACTGGGCCACCGACTTCTCCCACACCGAGGAGGAGTGGGCCGAGGGGGCGATCGGCATCTGGGACGACCTGCGCCAGCGGTGCCCGATCGCGCACACCGAGCGCTTCGGCGGGGCGTGGCTGCCCACCCGCTACGACGACGTCGCCGCGGTGGCCTACGACACCGAGCACTTCTCCTCGCGGGCGATCATCGCCGGCAACTTCCGCCCGCCCCGGGCGCTCGCCCCGGTGGGCGGCACGCCGCCGATCTCCTCGGACCCGCCGTTCCACCACGACGCCCGCAAGCTGCTGCTGCCGGCCTTCACCAAGAGCGCGGTGAGCCGCCAGGAGGAGTCGACCCGGGCGTACTGCCACGCGCTGCTCGACGGCCTGGCCGGGCGGGAGGTCGTCGACGCGGCCGCCGACTACGCCCAGCACATCCCGGTGCGGGTCATCGCCGACATGCTCGGCTTCCCGCCCGAGGACGGGCCGCGGTTCCGGCACTTCGTCGAGAACGCGCTCGAGGCGATCGACCTGCCGCCGGACGAGCGCATCGCGCGCAGCAGCCACCTCTTCGAGTACCTGCTCGTCCAGATCCGCGACCACCTCGAGCACCCGCGCGAGGACCTCACCACCTACCTGCTCGAGGCCGAGCTGTACGGGCGCAAGCTCGAGCCCGCGCACGTGGCCGGGACGATGGCGCTGCTGCTCATCGCCGGCATCGACACCACCTGGAGCGCGATCGGCGCCTCGCTGTGGCACCTGGCCGGGCACCCCGAGGACCGGCGCCGCCTGGTCGCCGACCCCGCGCTGCGGCCGACGGCGGTCGAGGAGTTCCTGCGCGCCTACGCCCCGGTGACCATGGCGCGGCTGGTGAAAGAGGACGTGCACTGGCGCGGCGTGGACATGCGGGCCGAGGACTGGGTCCTGCTGTCCTTCCCCGCCGCCAATCGCGACCCCGCCCGGTTCGACCGCGCCGACGAGGTGCTCGTCGACCGCCAGGTCAACCGGCACGCCGCCTTCGGCCTGGGCATCCACCGCTGCGTCGGCTCGCACCTGGCGCGGATGGAGCTGCGCGTGGCGCTCGACGTCTGGCTCGACCGCGTCCCCGAGTTCAGCCTGGCCGACCCCGCGGCGGTGCGGTGGTCGACCGGGCAGATCCGCGGGCCCCGGGCGCTGCCGCTGCGCCTGGGCTGAGGGCACGGGGCCGAGGACACGATCGGGCCCCGGTCCGCGGGCGCGGACCGGGGCCGGATGGGGTGCTCAGCGGTGCAGCAGCTCCCCGAAGCGGGCGCTGCTCTCGTCGATCGCGGCCTGGGCGGCCGGTGAGGCGGTGCCCATGTCGAAGAACCCGTGGATCAGCCCGGCGTAGCGGGTGACCGAGGCCTCTCCGCCGGCGGCGCGCAGGGCCTCGCCGTAGGCCTCGCCCTCGTCGCGCAGCGGGTCGTACTCCGCCGTCACGATCACCGCCGGCGGCAGGCCGGAGAGGTCGGCCGCGTGCAGCGGCGACAGGCGCGGGTCCTTGGCGTCGTCGAACGCACCGGCGTAGTGCCCGTAGAACCAGTCCATCGTGGGCTGCTCGAGGAAGTAGCCGCGCGCGTTCTCCACCCGCGACGGGTACTCGCCCATCGCGTCGACGGCCGGGTAGATGAGGAACTGCCCGCTGAGCCGGGTGCCCTCGGCGGTCAGCACCTGGGCGACGACGGCGGCGAGGTTGCCGCCCGCGCTGTCGCCGGCCACGGCCATCCGGTCGTCGCCGCCGAAGCGGTCCAGGTGCGCGGCGATCCAGCGCGCCGAGGCCACGGCGTCGTCGGCGGCCGCGGGGAACGGGTGCTCCGGCGCCAGCCGGTAGTCGACGGCGACGACGACCGCCCGCCCGCCCCGGCACACGTGGCGGGCCATGTTGTCGTGGGTGTCGAGGTCGCCGATCACCCAGCCGCCGCCGTGGAAGAACGCGACGGTCGGGAACGGGCCCTCGCCCTCGGGCCGGTACACCCGGGCGCGCAGGTCACCCACGGCGCCGGGGACGGTCAGGTCCTCGGTGCTCCCGACGGCCACGACCTGTTCCGGGGTGCGGGTCCCGGCGGTGAGTGCCAGGTACTGCGCGCGCCCGGCGTCGGGCGTCCCCTCGTACATCGGGGGCATGCCCGACTGTTCGAGCATGCCCAGCAGGGCGGCGGTGTGCTGATCGACCGGCACGGTTCTCCTCTTTCTCGGGGGTGGTCGGGCGGCGCGTCAGGAGTAGACGAGGCCGTCGTCGAGGTCGGCGGCCGGGAGGCTGTCGCGCTCCTCGACGTACTCCTTGAGGTGGGTCCAGGGCTCGCGGTCGCCGCGCTTGAACAGCAGGTGCTGCGAGCGCATGACGTAGCCGGCGTTGAAGTTGTCCGGGTCGGCCCAGGGCAGCAGCGGCATGTCGGCGTCCTCCGGCCGCAGCCGGGGGACGACGACGGAGGCGCCGCGCTCGGCCATGTGCTCGAACAGCCGGCAGACGAAGGCGCTGACCAGGTCGGCGCGCAGCGTCCAGCTGTGCCGGAAGTAGCCGAAGACGTAGGCCATGTTCGGCACGCCGGTGATCATGATCCCGCGCCAGGTGACCCGCTCGGGGAAGACGACCGGCTCGCCGTCGACGGTGAAGGCGACGTCGCCGAACACCGACAGGTCGAAGCCGGTCGCGGTGACGACGACGTCGGCCTCGAGCTCCTCCCCGGAGGCCAGCCGGATGCCGGTCTCGGTGAACGTCTCGATGGTGTCAGTGACGACCGAGGCCGTTCCCTCCCGCAGCGCGGCGAACAGGTCGCCGTCGGGCAGGACCGCCAGGCGCTGCTGCCACGGGCGGTAGGTCGGGCTGAAGTGCCTGTCGACGTCGAACCCCTCGGGCAGCAGGGGGCGCATCTCCTCGACGAGGAAGGCGCGCAGCTCCTCGGGGCTCTCGAAGGACATCCGCTGCAGCTCGTCGCCCTCGGCGATGTGCGCCCGCCGCAGGATCTCGTGGGTCCACTCCTCGGGGACGTCGAGGGCCCGCAGGGTGACCGCCAGCTCGTGGGTCTTGGGCCGGGCGATGAAGAACGTGGGCGAGCGCTGCAGCATCGTCACGTGCGCCGCCGTCTGCGCCAGCGCCGGCACCACCGTCGCCGCGGTGGCGCCCGAGCCGATCACCACCACCCGCTTGCCGGTGGTGTCGAGGTCGTCGGGCCAGTGCTGCGGGTGCACGACGGTGCCGCCGAAGCGGTCCAGCCCCGGCCACTCGGGCGTGTGCGCGCGCCGGTGGTCGTAGTAGCCCTGGCACATCCACAGGAAGCCGGCGGTCAGGCGCAGCTGCTCGCCGGTGTCCTCGCGGGTGACCTCGACGGTCCAGCGGCGCTCCTCGGTCGACCAGCTCGCGGCGGTCACCCGGTGCTGGTGGTGGATGCGCGGGCCGAGCCCGGACTCCTCGACCACCTCGTCGAGGTAGGCGAGGATCTCGTCGGCCGTCGCGATCGACGGGCCCCGCCACGGCTTGAACGAGTAGCCGAAGGTGAACAGGTCGCTGTCGGAGCGGACGCCGGGGTAGCGGTGGGTCCACCAGGTGCCGCCGCGCGCCGGCAGGGCGTCGAGGACGACGAAGCTGCGCTCCGGGAACCGCGTGGTCAGGTGGTGGGCGGCGTCGATGCCGGAGATGCCCGCACCGACGACCAGCACGTCGACGTGCGCGGGGATCCCGGCGTCCCCCGCCGGCTCCGGGGCGGTCGCGCGGCTGGGCAGCTCGGTCGTGGTCATGGGGCCTCCGGGAACGGCGTGACGGACGTCACGAACCTAGACCGGGCGGGTCCGCATGACCAGAACGGCGTTCGGATTCACCGTCGCGGGTCCGGGCGGGAGCCGGCGGCGGCCGGGTGGGACCCGTGGCCAGCGACTAGGTTCGGGAGCCGACACGGGCGGACGGCGAGGAGGGCACGGATGGCGGAGTCCGGCAGGTCGGTGCTGGTCACCGGCGGCAACCGGGGGATCGGGCTGGCCATCGCCCGCGCGTTCGCCGACCACGGCGACCGGGTGGCGGTCACCCACCGCGGCAGCGGCGCCCCCGACGGGCTGCTCGGCGTGCAGTGCGACGTCACCGACGCCGAGGCCGTCGACCGGGCCTTCACCGAGGTCGAGCAGGCCCACGGGCCGGTCGAGGTGCTGGTCAGCAACGCCGGCATCACCCGCGACGGGCTGCTCATGCGGATGAAGGAGGACGACTTCACCGACGTCCTCGACGCCAACCTGACTGCCGCCTACCGGGTGGCCAAGCGGGCCGCGGCGAGGATGGTCCGCGCCCGCAGCGGCCGGATGGTGTTCGTCTCCTCCGTCGTCGGGCTGCTGGGCTCGGCGGGGCAGACCAACTACGCGGCGTCCAAGGCCGGTCTGGTGGGCCTGGCCCGCTCGATCGCCCGCGAGCTCGGCAGCCGCGGCATCACCGCGAACGTGGTGGCGCCGGGCTTCGTCGAGACCGACATGACCGCGGCGCTGCCGGAGAAGCGGCAGCAGGAGATCCTCGGCCAGGTGCCGCTGGGCCGCTACGCCTCGGCGGAGGAGATCGCCGGCGTCGTGCGCTTCCTGGCCGGCGACGCGGCCGGCTACATCACCGGGGCCGTCGTCCCGGTCGACGGCGGACTGGGGATGGGGCACTGATGGGCATTCTCGAGGGCAAGACCGTCCTGGTCACCGGCGTGCTGACCGAGGCCTCGATCGCGTACGCGACCGCGCGGATCGCGCAGGAGCAGGGCGCCACCGTCGTCCTGTCCAACTTCGGCCGCGCGCTGTCGCTGTGCCAGCGGATCGCCAAGCGGCTGCCCGCCGAGGCGCCGGTGGTCGAGCTCGACGTGACGAACACCGAGCACCTCGCGACGCTGGCCGACCGGCTGCGCGAGCACGTCGGCGACCGCCTCGACGGCGTCGTCCACTCGATCGGCTTCGCGCCGCAGGAGGCCATGGGGGAGGGGTTCCCCGAGGTCGCGTGGGAGCACGCGGCCACGGCCTTCCAGGTGTCGACCTGGTCGATGGCCTCGCTCACCCAGGCCTGCCGGCCGCTGTTCGGCGGGACCGCCTCCGTCGTCGGGCTGACCTTCGACGCCAGCGTCGCCTGGCCGGTCTACGGCTGGATGGGCGCGGCGAAGGCGGCCCTGGAGTCGACGTCGCGCTACCTCGCCCGCGAGCTGGGCCCCGAGGGCGTGCGGGTCAACCTCGTCGCCGCCGGCCCGCTGCGCAGCATGGCGATGAAGTCCATCCCCGGCAGCGCCCAGTTCGAGCAGGCCTGGGAGGGCCGCGCCCCGCTGGGCTGGTCGGTCACCGACACCGAGCCGGCGGGCAAGGCCGTCGTCGCGCTGCTGTCGGACTGGTTCCCGGCCACCACCGGCGAGATCGTCCACGTCGACGGCGGTTTCCACGCCGTGGGCGTCTGAGCACCCCGCGGAGAGAGGGCCCGTGCCCCGCGCCACCGTCGACCTCCACCCCGGCCAGCGACCCGACGAGGACCCGTCGCTCGCCGTCCGCAACAACGGGGGCGCGCCGCCGTCGTCCGCCCCGGCCCCGGCCGGCCGTCGCGAGGCGCTGCTGGTGCTCTCCTTCGGCGGGCCGCGCGGCACCGACGACGTCATGCCGTTCCTGGAGAACGTCACCCGCGGGCGCGGCGTCCCGCCCGAGCGGCTGGTCGACGTCGCCGAGCACTACCACCACTTCGGCGGGGTCAGCCCGATCAACGAGCAGAACGAGGCGCTGGTCGCCGCGGTGCGGGCCGACCTCGCCGCGGCCGGCGTCGACCTGCCGGTGTACTGGGGCAACCGCAACTGGGACCCCTACGTCGAGGACGTCTGGCAGCAGATGACCGACGACGGGATCGAGCACGTGTACGTGCTGGCCACCTCGGCGTACGCGTCGTACTCGGGGTGCCGGCAGTACCACGAGGACGTCGCCCGGGCCCGCATCGCCACCGGCGGAGGCCCGACGGCGGAGAAGCTGCCGCACTACTTCGACGCGCCGGGCTTCGTGCGGGCCAACGCCGACGCCCTGGCCGCCGCGCTGGCGCAGCTGCCCGACGACGTGCGCGGCTCGGCGCGGCTGGTGGCGACGGCGCACTCGATTCCCGACGCGATGGCCGTCGTCGCCGGTCCTGACGGGCACGCCTACGAAGGAGAGCTGACCGCCGCCGCCCGCGCCGTCGTCGACGCCGTCGACCCCGGCCGGGGCTTCGACCTGGTGTGGCAGAGCCGCAGCGGCCCGCCGTCGGTGCCGTGGCTGGAGCCGGACGTCAACGACCACCTGCGGGCGCTGCACGAGAACGGCGAGACGGCGGTCGTGCTGTTCCCCGTCGGGTTCGTCAGCGACCACCTCGAGGTGGTCTGGGACCTCGACAACGAGGCCCGCGAGACCGCCGAGGAGCTCGGCATGGCCTTCGTGCGGGCCGCGACGGCGGGCACCCACCCGGCGTTCGTGGCCATGGTCCGGGAGCTGTTGCAGGAGCGGCGCTCCGGCAGTGAGCCGCGGCTGGGCACCAACTGCCCGGCGGCCTGCTGCTTCGTGCAGCGCCCGGCGGCCCGCCCGGCCTGACCGGACCTCCCGGGGTGTTCCCCGGGCTCCGGGGGTCCTGCAACACCCCTCCACCCGGAGGAACACCCCCGGAGCGGGCGGCGCGGCGGGGCGTTGACCCGCCGGCCGGCCGCGGGTAGACCGGGGCGTCCCAGTCCCAGTCCCCGGTCAGGACGGTGTGCCGTGGTCGACGTCCACCCCGCCAATGCCGGCCAGCTGGGCGCCTGGGACGGCGCGCAGGGTGCCTACTGGGCCGCCCAGGCCGACCGCTTCGACCGGTCGGTCGCCCGCTACGACGCCGCCTTCCTCGCCGCGGCCGACCTGCGGCCGGGGGAGCGGGTCCTCGACGTCGGCTGCGGCACCGGCCGCACGACCCGGGAGGCCGCGCGCCGCACCGGGTCCGCGCTCGGCGTCGACCTGTCCTCGGCGATGCTCGAGGTCGCCCGGCGCCGCGCCGCCGAGGAGGAGCTGACCGGCGTCCGGTTCCAGCAGGCCGACGCCCAGGTGGCCGACTTCCCGCCGGCCGGCTTCGACGTGGCGATCAGTCGCACCGGCGCGATGTTCTTCGCCGACCCGGTGGCCGCGCTGGCCAACGTCGGCCGGGCGCTGGTGCCCGGCGGCCGGCTGGTCCTGCTGGTGTGGCAGGCGCTGGAGGCCAACGAGTGGATGACCGAGATCCTCGGGGCGCTGGCCGCGGGGCGCCCGCTGCCCAGCCCGCCGCCCGGCGCGCCCGGGCCGTTCTCCCTCGCCGACCCCGACCACCTGCGCGGCGTGCTGGCCGCCGCGGGTCACCGTCAGGTGGAGGTCGAGGGTCTGGCCGAGCCGGAGTGGTTCGGCGCCGACGCCGACGACGCCCAGGAGTTCGTGCTCGGCCTGGCCGGCTGGCTGCTCGACGGGCTCGACGACGCCGCCCGGGCCCGCGCCGTGGCCGATCTCCGGCGCCGGCTGGAGGCCCACACCGGCCCCGACGGCATCGAGTTCGGCTCCGCCGCCTGGCTGGTCACCGCCCGCCGTCCCTGACCTCCTGCGGGAGGGGGGATGCCGTGATCATCGGCGAGTGGCGGTCCGACACGCCGGCGGGCGCGACCACCCGCCGGTGATCACGGGCGGAGCAGCTCAGCGGGGGACGGCGTTGCAGGCGGCGGTGATCGCCTCGCGGACCGCGGTGGCCAGTGGGCGCAGCGCCTCGTCGCGCGCGGCCGCCTGCCCGTGGGTGACCGCGCCACCGGGGGCGTCGGTGAGGGCCAGGTCGAGCACCCGCGCCAGCCGCTGGGCCCGGGTGAGCACCGACAGCGCCAGCGGGTCGGTGTCCGGCGGCAGGCCCGGAGCGGGCGCGCTGCCGAGCCCGGCCAGCAGCGCCGGCACCTCGGGGTGCCAGCGGGCCAGGTCCAGGGCGGCCAGGGTGCGGGCGGCGTCGCCGACGGCGAGGTCCAGCGCGCCCGACACCTGCCGCAGCGACCCCTCGACCGGCGGTGGCGCGGGCGGCACCCCATCGAGACCGAACGCCGTCCAGGCGGTCACCTCCGGCCCGAGCTCCTCCGGTACCAGCGCCACGTGCTCGCCGACGGCGGCCTGCCCGGCCTCCACCGCGAGCGCGGCCAACCCCGGTGCGCGCGGCAGCCCGCGGACGTCGCCGGGCACGGGCAGCACCAGGCGCAGCCGGCGCTCGCCGAGGCCGCGGAGCGCGGTGAGCGCCCAGCCGAGCGGGACGGCGCCGTCGCTGCCGGGCAGGCCGGTCACGCGGTGCGCGCGGTCGTCGGTCAGCGCGTCGAGAGCGGTGTCGTAGGCGGTGCGGCCGGAGAGCCACGCGGTCGCCCAGACCGCGAACCGGCCGGCGGGGAGGTCGTGCACCGGGCGAGGTTACGTCGCGGTCGCCGGGGCGCCACGACCCCGCCCGGACCTGCGAGACTCGGGCCATGGCTGCGTGGCTGCTGTGGATGATCGCCTCGGGCCTGTTCGTCGCCGGCGAGGTGGCCAGCGGTGACCTCGTGCTGCTCATGTTCGCCGGGGGCGCCGTGGGCGGCACGGTCGTCGCGCTCGCCGGCGGCGCGGTCGCCGTCCAGCTGGTCGCCTTCATCGTCGTCTCGGCGCTGCTGCTCGCCGTCGTCCGGCCGGCGGCCAAGGCCCGCCTCGAGAGCCACGTCCCCGGCCACGTCGACGGCGTGCAGGCGCTCATCGGCCGGACCGCCCGGGTGACCCGGGATGTCGATGCCTCCAGTGGCCGCATCCAGGTGGGCGCCGACGAGTGGAGCGCCCGCAGCCAGTACGGCGGCGAGACCTTCCCCGTCGGCACGACCGTGCGCATCCTGCAGGTCGACGGCGCGACCGCCGTCGTCGGCGACGCCCTCGAACTGGGGTGACCCGCGCCGGACGTGCGTGACCGGCGACGCCGCGAGCGGCAGGATGATCGGTGCACCGTCCGCGACGCACCGGAGGATCCCGTGACTCCCGCCCTCATCGCCCTGCTGGTCGTCGCACTGGTGTTCGTCGTCGTGGTGGCCAAGGCCGTGACGATCGTGCCGCAGGCCCAGGCCAAGGTGGTCGAGCGGCTCGGTCGTTACAGCCGCACACTCTCCCCGGGTCTGTCGCTGCTCGTGCCGTTCATCGACCGCGTGCGCGCCACCGTCGACCTCCGCGAGCAGGTCATCTCCTTCCCGCCGCAGCCGGTGATCACCGCCGACAACCTGCAGGTCGGCATCGACACCGTCGTCTACTTCCAGGTGACCGACCCGCGGCTGGCCGTCTACGGCATCGCGAACTACATCACCGGTATGGAGCAGCTGACCACCACGACGCTGCGCAACGTCGTCGGCGGGCTGAACCTCGAGCAGTCGCTGACCGGCCGCGACGGGATCAACAGCCAGCTGCGCGAGGTCCTCGACGGCACCACCGGCCCGTGGGGGCTGCGGGTCGCCCGGGTGGAGATCAAGGCGATCGAGCCGCCGCCGTCGATCCGCGACTCCATGGAGAAGCAGCTGCGCGCCGACCGCGACAAGCGGGCCATCATCCTCACCGCCGAGGGGCAGCGGCAGGCCGCGATCACCTCCGCGGAAGGGCAGAAGGCCTCGGCGATCCTGTCGGCCGAGGGCAGGAAGCAGGCGGCGATCCTCGAGGCGGAGGCCGAGCGGCAGAGCCGCATCCTGCGGGCCGAGGGCGAGCGGGCGGCGCTGTTCCTGCAGGCGCAGGGGCAGGCGAAGTCGATCGAGACGGTCTTCCAGGCCATCCACGACGGCAGGCCCGACCAGGGGCTGCTCGCCTACCAGTACCTGCAGACGCTGCCGCAGATCGCCCAGGGCGACGCCAACAAGATGTGGATCGTCCCGAGCGAGTTCAGCAAGGCCCTCGAGGGCCTCGGCCGCCTCGGCGGGGCCGACGGCGAGCGGTCCTTCCTCGACGTCCCGGCGCCGGCCGACGGGGCCGCGCCGGCGCGCCCGATCGACACCAGCAGCTGGTTCGAGTCCCAGCTGCCGCCGGCCGCCGAGCAGCCCGAGGCCAAGATCGAGCTGCGCAGCATCACCGACGACGAGCCGGCGCTGCCCGCCCCGCCGCCGCTGCCCCAGCTCGCCGACGAGGTCCGGCAGCAGAACGGCAACCCCACGCCGGCCTGACCGGCGACGTGCGGGAACGGCCCCCTCGCAGGGGCCCGCGCCGAGCTCGCGAGGCGTGGGGGCGAGGGGGTCCTCAGTCCTTGAGCAGGCCCTCGCGGAGCTTGGCCAGGGTCTGGGACAGCAGGCGGGACACGTGCATCTGCGAGATGCCGATGTCGGCGGCGATCTGCGACTGGGTCATGTTGCCGAAGAACCGCAGGATGAGGATGCGCCGCTCGCGGGCCGGGATCGTGGCCAGCAGCGGCTGCAGCGACTCGCGGTACTCCACGCCCTCCAGCGCCGCGTCCTCCTCGCCGAGCGTGGCGGCCAGCGTGGGGGAGTCGTCCTCGCCGGAGAGCCGCTCGTCGAGCGAGCTGCTGCGGTAGGCGTTGGCCACGGCCAGGCCCTCGAGGACCTCCTCGCGCGGGATGCCGAGGTGCTCGGCCAGCTCCGAGGGCGTCGGCGCGCGGCCGTTCTTCTGCGCCAGCTCGCCGACGGCGGAGTTTAGCGACAGGTGCAGCTCCTGCAGCCGCCGCGGGACGCGCACCGACCAGCCCTGGTCGCGGAAGTGCCGCTTGATCTCACCGGTGATCGTCGGGACGGCGAAGGAGAGGAACTCCACCCCGCGGGTCGGGTCGAACCGGTCGATCGCGGCGATCAAGCCCAGCGTGCCCACCTGCAGCAGGTCGTCGAAGGGCTCGCCGCGGTTGCTGAAGCGGCGGGCGAAGTGCCGGACGAGGGGGAGGTGTTCCTCGACGAGGATCTCGCGCAGCCGCTCCCGCCGCGGGTCGTCCTTCTCCAGCGTGGCGAGCTCGGCGAACAGCGGTGCCGTCCGCTCGGCGCGACGGCGGTTGTCCGACACCGGCGCGCTGTCGGCGTCGGCCTCCCGGGCCTCCGAGGCGGGCGGCGTCGTGTCCTCGGCGGTGTCCTCGGCGGTGTCCTCGGCGGTGTCCTCGGCGCTGTCCTCGGTCGGGTCCTCGGTCGGGTCCTCGGTCGCGTCCTCGGCGGTCTCCTCCGCCGGACCCCCGGGGCTCCCGGACGTGTGGTCGGACAGGGGGTCCTCCTCGACGGCCCGGTGGCTGGCGGCCGCCGGGGTCACGGGGCGACCGAGCGGTTCTGGCCCGCACCGCCGACGAGCTCGCCCGGCCGCTGGCCGGGGAGGTACTTGTCCATGGAGATGACGGCGACCGCGGCGTCGCCGCCGTCGCCGGCGGGCACGTCGCCCTGCGTCGCCGCGCGCCCGTCGACGTTGTCGGCCAGCGTCTGCAGCACCGCCCAGCCGAAGCCGTCACGCGGGACGCCGGTCCCCTCGGCGACCGGCACCCAGGCGTCGATGTGCAGCCCGGCGCGGGTCGTCTCGAACACCACGGTCAGCGGGGCGTCACCGAGGGCGATCGCGGCGAGGGTGGCGCAGGCCTCGTCCACCGCCAGGCGCAGGTCCTCGACCGAGTCGAGGTCGTAGTCCATGCGGATGGCCAGGTCACCGGCCATCGCGCGCACCGCGGGGAGCTGGTTGGGCGTGCTGGGCACGCGCAGCTCCAGTCGTTCGGTGCGTCGCCCGTCCTGCGCGGGGGCACTCCTCGAGTCCGCCATCCGTCGTCTGCTCCTCATCCGTGTACCGCGGTCGGCCACCCGCGCGCCGGGCCCTCGCCGGCTCCGGCCCCGCCGGCCGCCGCCGGCGGTGTCCCATCCTGCCCGGCCGCCCGGCCGGGGTGCGCGTGGGGGCGGGCTCCGCTGTCCGTCCAGCACCCGGCCCTACCCGATCCGGACCGGTTCCCAAACACCGTCGGCGCCCCTCCGGGAGGCCGTCCGGGCGGCTCCCGTGCGCGGTTGCCGGGGTACCGGCCCTGTTGTCTGCTTGTCCCGGATGAACGCCAGCCAGGGCAGCACGCCGGGGCCCCTCCCGCCGAGGACGTGGGCCCGGCGGCACTGGTCGCCGCGCTGGAGGACGCGCCCTCGGCGCTGTGGTTCCTGGCCGGCCCCGGACCGCGCACGCTCTGGGCCAACGCCCGCGCCCGCGCCCTGGGCCCCGACCCCGCCGACCTGCCCGTCGTCGGCGGCCGGGCGGTCGCCGACCTCGTCGCCGCGGTCCTCGACAGCGGCCGGCCCGAGACGCTGACCGGTGTCCTCCCCGGCGACGGTCCGCCGGTCACGGTCGCGTTGCGCCCGCTGGTGACCGGCGGCCGGCCCGGCGTCGTGCTGGTGGTCGAGGAGAGCCCCGCGCGCCCCGCCGGCGCCCCGGCCCCCGCGGGGCACCGGCCGGCGACGCCGGCCGAGCAGGACGTCGTCGGCCAGGCCCAGCACTCGCTGCTGCCGCCCTCGCTGCCGCTGCTGCCGGACGTGCGGCTGTCGGGGAGCTACCACCCGGCCAGCTCCGTGCGGTCGGCCGGCGGCGACTGGTACGACGCGGTGTCACTGGGCCACGGCCGCCTGGCGCTGGTCATCGGCGACGCCGTCGGCCACGGGGTGCCCGCCGCCGCGGCGATGAGCCGGCTGCGCGGAGCGCTGCGCTCCAGCGCGCTGCGCGACCCCGCGCCGGCGGCGGTGCTCGCCGCGCTCGACGACTTCGCCGTCCAGATGGAGGACGTGCAGGGCGCCTCGGTCTTCTACGCCGTCCTGGACGCCGCCACCGGCGCGCTGACCTACGCGGCGGCGGGCCACCCCGCGCCGCTGCTCGTGCACGCCGACGGGCGCACCGCCTACCTGCCGGTCACCGCCCGGCCGCCGCTGGGCACCCTGCGCGGGGCCCCGACCCCGGTCGCCCGCGCCGAGCTCGAGCGGGGCGCCACGCTCGTCCTCTACTCCGACGGCGCGGTCACCGCGACCGGCCCACCGCCGGCGCAGGGACTGTCCCGGCTCACCGAGGTGGCCCGGGCCGCGCTCGCCGACCCGGCGGCCCTCGACGGCGAGGCGGTGGCCGGGCTGGCCGGTGTGATCGTCGGCGGACTGCTCACCCCCGACGGCCGTCCCGACGACATCGCCGTCCTGGTGACCCACCGTCGGGCGCACTCGGTCGAGCCGCTGCAGCTGGACCTGCTCGCCATCCCCTCGTCGCTGCCGGCGGTGCGCCGCCGGCTCAGCGCGTGGCTCACGGCGCTGGGCATGGGCGAGGAGGACCGGGTCGGCGTCATGGTCGCGGTGGGCGAGGCGTGCGCCAACGCCGCCGAGCACGCCTACCGGGACACTGAGCCCGGTCCCGTGCAGGTCACCGCGGCCGTGGATGTCGACGGCATGCTCACCGTGACCGTCCGCGACGAGGGCACCTGGCGCCCGCCCGACCGCGACCCCGGCGACCGCGGCCGGGGGCTGCTGATCATGCGGCAGCTCGTCGACGGCATGGTCGTGCAGGGCGAGCACGGCACCACGGTCACCCTGCGGACCCGGCTGCGTCAGTCGCCCGACGAGGAGCCCGAGCACCTGGCCGGCGGCACCGGCGCGAGCGTCGTCGTCGACCGCACGGGCAGCAGTCCGGTGGTGCACGCCACCGGCGACGTCGACATGGTCAGCGCCGAGCAGTTGCGGATCCGGCTGCTGGAGGCCAGTCACGGCGGCACCGTCCGCGTCGAGCTGGACCTGACCGGGGTGACCCTCTTCAGCAGCGCGGCGGTGCGGGTGGTGCTCGCCGTGGCCGCCATCGCCGAGGCCGAGGGCTGGCGGCTGGTGGTGCACGCCCCCGACGGCGGTGTCACCCGCCACATCCTCCTGGTCAGTGGGCTGGAGCGGCTGGTCGAGCTGCGCTGAGCGGCGCCCGTCCGGGTGCCGGTCGTTTGAGGCACGCCTCCGGTGCCCATCCACGGGGCGTGAGACTGCGGCGCAGTGACGTGCACGGCCCCGGCTGGACCCGTCGCCGGGCCGGGCGCGGCTTCTCCTACCGCGACGAGCGCGGGGAGCTGATCCGGGACGCCGAACGGCTCGACCGCGTCCGGGCGATCGCCATCCCGCCGGCCTGGAAGGACGTCTGGATCTGCCCCTGGCCCAACGGGCACATCCAGGCGACCGGGCTCGACGCCGCCGGGCGCCGCCAGTACCGCTACCACGACGCGTGGCGGGCCCGGCGGGACGCCGAGAAGCACGAGCGGGTGCTGGCCATCGCCTCCGAGCTGCCCGACGTGCGTGACCAGGTGGCGACCGCGCTGCGCACCCGCGGGCTCAACCGGGCACGGGTGCTGGCCTGCGCCCTGCGGCTGCTGGACCTGGGCACCTTCCGGATCGGCAGCGAGGAGTACGCCGAGGAGAACGGCACCTACGGCCTGGCCACCCTGCGCCGCGAGCACGTCACGGTGCGGGGGGAGCGGACCTTCTTCCGGTACACCGCCAAGGGCAGCATCGAGCGGGAGGTGGAGATCACCGACCGGCCGACGGCGACCGTCGTCCGGCAGCTGCTCGAGCGGCCCGACGACGCCGGTGACGAGCTGCTGGCCTACCAGCTCGCCGACGGCACCTGGCACGACGTCACCAGCGACGAGATCAACGCCTACCTCAAGGAGGTCAGCGGCGCGGAGATCACCGCGAAGGACTTCCGCACGTGGAACGCGACGGTGCTGATGGCCGCCACGCTGGCCGAGCAGCCGCCGCCGAGGAACAAGACGGCGCGGAACAAGACGATCAAGGCCGCGTACGTGCGGGTCTCCGAGCAGCTCGGCAACACCCCGGCGGTGTGCAAGGCCAGCTACGTCGACCCGCGGGTGGTCGACCGGTACGAGCACGGGGAGACCGTGGCCGACGCGCTCACCCAGGCCGCGGGCGCCGAGGACGACCGCGAGGCGCAGCGCGTGCTCGAACAGGCGGTTTGCCAGTTGCTGTCCGCTTAGCCGGCCCGCCTGCAGGGGCCCGCCGCTCGCTGGCCCGCCTGCAGGCGCCCGCGAACGCAACGAGGCCCCGCCGGGGCGGGGCCTCGTTGCGGGTGGTGCGGGTGGTCAGCGCGCGCTGCTGTCCACGATGGTGAACAGGTCGATCAGGCCGGTGACCTCCAGCGGGCGGGTGACCGCCCGGGTGGTGGCGACGAGCCGCAGGTCGACGTCGCGCGAACGGGCGGACTTCTGGGTCTCGACGAGGACGGCCAGACCCGCGGAGCCCAGGAACTGGACACCGGACAGGTCGATGACGAGCTCGCGGGGCTGTTGCTCGAGCTGGGTGTCCAGCGAGGAGCGCAGCACCGGGGCGGTGAACGTGTCCACCTCGCCGACGACCGTCACCGTGACCGAGCCGTCCTCGCCCGTGGCGGTGGAGAGCGTGATCACGTCGTCGAAGGGTGCCTCCGTGCCCTCGCTGGGCACGTCGTGCTGCCCTCCGGCAGGCAGGTCGGATGCGGTCACGGACGCAGCTCCTCTCAGTGGCCACACCGCACGGCGCGGCCACCGGTCAATCTACCGACGAACGGCCCGGGGGTGTGATCACCCCCGGGTGCACCGGTGGTCCTGAGAAGTGCACCGGAGCCATGGGGGCGACCGGCGCACGCGGCTGCCTGCTCAACCGCGTCATCCAACGTAGACAACCGGATGGCGAGACGCCAACCAGCCCGGCGGGACGCCGCTGGGGCGTCCCGCCGGGCGCGGGCTGTGGGTGCCAGGTCCTGGGTGCCGGGTCCTGATCGGCTGACCGGAGGGGGCGGGACGCGGGCTGCGGGAGTGCGGCCCTACCTCAGGGGTCGATGACGTGGACGGCGGCCTCCTCCGGCCCCTCCCCGCCGGCCCGGCGGTCGGCGGTGGCCTCGACGTCGTCGGCGGTCCGGTTGGTGCCGGAGTCGCTCTCCGGCGTCGTGGAGGTGTCCTGCTCCAGCTGCATGGACGCCGCCTCTGGGTCCTCGGCGGGGCGGACGCCGGGCTGGACGTCGGGCACCTCCCGGTCGAGCCGGCCGCTGAGCGACTCCCCGTCGGACTGCTCGCGGGCGGTGGTGCCGAAGTCGGTCACCGCGCCGGGGTCCTCGCCCGGCATCGGCGCGAACTCCGGGTCCTCCGCGGACTGCATGGTGGGCGAGTCGTCCTGCGCCACCTCCGGGATGCCCTCGTCCTCCGGGAACACGTCCCGCGCGGTCTGGCCCTCCGGCCGCGGGGTGGTGGGGTCCTCGGCGACGCCGGTCAGGCCGCGCTCGTCGTCGGGGAAGTCGGCGTCGTTCTGCGCGGAGTGCAGCGCGCCGGGATCGTTCTCGGTCACGGGGTCCCTTCCTCTCGGGCTGCCGGGACCGGGGTCCCGGCAGCGGACTGCCCTCCGCCTACCCGCCGCCCGGCGGGCCATGCGGGAAAGCGCACCACGCCCGCCGGCGGCATGAGGCGGTGGACGACCGGGTAGCGCTCGGCACATGGCGATTCCAGACCAGGTGCAGCGGATCAGCCGGCCGGTGCGCCGCTGGGCGGAGGAGCAGGGCCAGGCGTACGACGGTGGTCAGGACCGGCCCCTGGGCGGCTTCCTCGGCGCGATGAGCGTCTACACCGCCGCGGTGGCCGCGGGCGCCACGGTGGTGCGCGCGTCGGGCCGGGAGCTGCCCACCCGCATCCCGCTCGGCGACGCCGTCCTGCTCACCGTCGGCACCTTCCGGCTGGCCCGGCGGATCGCCAAGGACCCCGTCACCAGCCCGCTGCGCGCCCCCTTCGCCCGCTTCGACGGGGCCTCCGGGGAGGCCGAGCTGGCCGAGCAGGTGCGCGCCGAGCACGGCTGGAAGCACGCCGTCGGCGAGCTGGTCACCTGCCCCTTCTGCCTGGCGCAGTGGGTGGGCACCGCGTTCGTCTTCAGCTACGTCGCCGCGCCGCGGGCCACCCGCCTGGCCGCGCTGACCATGACGATGGTGGCCGGGTCCGACGTCCTGCAGTTCGCCTACGACGCGCTGCAGAGCAGCGTCACCGGCGACGACGAGGAGGAGGATGGAACCGGCGGGGCCGAGGACGCCGACACCGCCGGACGGCACTCCGAGTCGGCCTGAGCCGCGACAGCAGCGTCCAGCAGCACTGCCCGCTTCCCCCGGGCGGAGGAGCCCGTCGGCCGAGCACGTGCCGGTGGCCGGGACCCGCACCTATCCTGCGGGACCGGCCGGCCGGCGGTCGCAGAGCCCGGGGAAGGGGAGTGGACATGCGCTCGATCTGGCGCGGCGCGGTCTCGTTCGGCCTGGTCAGCATCGGGGTGAAGCTGTACTCCGCGACCGAGGACAAGGACGTCCGCTTCCACCAGGTGCACGCCGTCGACGGCGGGCGGGTCAAGTACCGGCGGATCTGCTCGATCGACGGCGAGGAGGTCGAGTACGGCGACATCGCCAAGGGCTACGAGCTCCCCGACGGCCAGCTGGTGGTCCTCACCGACGACGACCTCGCCGACCTGCCGCTGTCGACCCGGCGGGAGATCGAGGTCCTGCAGTTCGTCGAGCAGAGCGAGATCGACCCGATCCACTTCGAGAAGACCTACTACCTCGAGCCCGACGGCCCGGCGACGCGGCCCTACGTGCTGCTGCGCGACGCGCTGGAGAACACCGGCCAGGTCGCGATCACCAAGATCGCGCTGCGGCAGCGGGAGTCGCTGGCCGCGATGCGGGTGCGCGACGGCGTCCTGGTGCTGCACACCATGCGCTGGCCCGACGAGATCCGCCGTCCCGACTTCGGCTTCCTCGACGAGGACGTCGCCGTCCGGCCGCAGGAGCTGCAGATGGCCGAGGCGCTGATCACCTCGATGGCCGGCGAGTTCGACCCCGGTGAGTTCACCGACGACTACCGCGAGGCGATGACGGCGCTGCTGGAGGCCAAGCAGACCGGCGGCGAGGTGCAGCCGGTGCCCGAGACGGCCGACCCGGGCGCGGCGGTGGTCGACCTGATGAGCGCGCTGCGGCGCAGCGTCGAGCGCGCCCGCGGCGGCGGGGAGGACACCGCCACCGAGGACGAGGCCCCGGCCCCGCGGGCCCGGCGGGCGACGCGGGCCCGCGCGGCGGAGGCCGACGAGCCGGCGCCGGCGAAGCGCGCCCCGGCGAAGAAGGCCGCCGCGAAGAAGACGCCGGCGAAGAGGGCCGCCGCGGCCGAGGAGGCCCCCGCCCGCCCGCGCGCCCGCAAGGTGACCGCCGCGACCAAGGAGCCGGCCAAGCGGACCTCGCGCCGCAGCGCCTGACCCGTGCGCCCCGACCTGCTGCCCGAGCCGCCGGTGCCGGCGCCGATGCTCGCCGTCGCCGGGGAGCTGCCGCCGCGGCGCGAGGACGGCGGCTGGGGCTACGAGTTCAAGTGGGACGGCGTCCGGGCGCTGGCCGCCGTCCGCGACGGCCGGCTGGGCCTGTGGGCGCGCAGCGGCACCGAGGTGACCGGCCGCTACCCCGAGCTCAGCCGTCTCCCGGCGGCCCTGGCCGGCGCCGACGCCGTCCTCGACGGTGAGGTGGTGGCACTCGACCGGCTGGGCCGCCCGGACTTCGGCCTGCTGCAGAACCGGATGCACCGCACCGGCGGCGCCGACGTCGCCCGGCTGGCCGCGGCGGCGCCGGTGACCTTCCTGGTCTTCGACGTGCTGACCGTCCGGAGCGAGCCCCTGCTCGAGGAGCCCTACGAGGTGCGGCGCGAGCGGCTCGAGGAGCTGGGCGCGGCCGGGCAGCGGTGGGTGACCACGCCGTGGTTCCGCGGCGGCGGCGCCGACGTGCACGCGGCCAGCCGGGACAACGGCCTGGAGGGCGTCGTCGCCAAGCGGCTGGACTCCCCCTACCGGCCCGGCGTGCGCGCGCCGGAGTGGCGCAAGGTCAAGCACGTCCGGATGCAGGGCGTCGTCGTCGGCGGCTGGCGGCCGGGCAAGGGGCGGCGGGCCGGGGGAGTGGGATCGCTGCTGGTCGGCGTCCACGACGACGACGGCCGGCTGGTGTACGCCGGTCACGTGGGCACCGGGTTCACCGACGCGGCGCTGCGGGAGCTCAGCGGGCTGCTGCGCCCCCGCCGGACGCCGCCGTTCGCCGACGCCATCCCGCGCGAGGTCGCCCGCGACGCGCGGTGGGCCGAGCCCGACCTGGTCGGCGAGGTCGCCTTCGCCGCGTGGACCGCCGACGGCCGGATGCGCCACCCCGCGTGGCGCGGGCTGCGCGAGGACCTCGACGTCGACGACGTCGTGGTGGAGTGGAGCCCGTGAGCCGGCAGCGGGTGCGGGTCGACGGCCGGCAGCTGTCTGTCTCCAACCTGGAGAAGGTCCTCTTCCCGGAGGTCTCCTTCACCAAGGCGCAGGTCATCGACTACTACGTGCGGATCGCGCCGGTGCTGCTGCCGCACCTGTCGGGCCGGCCGGTGACCTTCACCCGCTGGCCCGACGGCGTCGAGGGGCCGGCCTTCTTCGAGAAGAACACCGCCCGGCACGCGCCGGACTGGGTGCGGCGGGTCACCGTCCCGAGCCCCGGCAGCTCCCGCGACCGCGAGGTCCTCGAGATGGTGGTCCTGGAGACCGTCGCCGACCTCGCCTGGGCGGCCAACCTGGCCGCGCTCGAGCTGCACGTGCCGCAGTGGCAGGTGGGCAGCAGGCGGCAGCCGACGCTGCCCGACCTGCTCGTGCTCGACCTCGACCCCGGCCCGGACGCCGGCATCCGGGAGTGCTGCGAGGTCGCCGAGCGGCTGCGGGTGCGGCTGGTCGAGGACGGGCTGGACCCGGTGGTGAAGACGTCGGGGTCCAAGGGGATGCAGGTCTACGCGCCGATCCGGGTCACCGACCGCGAGCACCCCTCCCGCTACGCGAAGGCGCTGGCGCAGGAGCTCTCGGCCCAGACGCCCGACCGCGTCGTCTGGCGGATGGAGAAGGTGCTGCGGCCGGGCAAGGTCCTGGTCGACTGGAGCCAGAACAACCCGGCCAAGACCACGGTCGCGCCCTACTCGCTGCGCGCCCGGCCCGACGCGACGGTGTCGACGCCGATCGGCTGGGACGAGGTGGACGCCGTCCGGGGCGGCGGCGCCGATCCCGGCGAGCTGCGGTTCCACACCGAGGAGGTGCTGGCCCGGGTCGAGGAGTACGGCGACCTGTTCGACGTCGCCGACCGGACCCGCGGCCGGTTGCCCGCCGTCTGAGCCCCGGCGGGACGGCCCCCGCCGTGCTCCTGACACCATCTCGCGCGTGTCCGCCGCCCCGCTCGCACACGACTCCGGCTCCTCCGACGTCGGGCGGCTGGTGGTGCGCTGTCCCGACCGCCCGGGGATCGTCGCGGTCCTCTCCCGGCTGCTGGCCGACGTCGGGGCGAACATCACCGAGTCCCAGCAGCACTCGTCGGACCCGACCGGCGGCACCTTCACGCTGCGGCTGGAGTTCGTGCTCCCCGGGCTGGCGGCCCGCCGGACCCAGCTGGAGGGCGCGCTGGAGCTGCTGGCCGAGCAGTGGCAGCTGACCTGGCGGCTGGCCGAGGCCTCCCGCCGGCCGCGCGTGGCGGTGTTCGTGTCGAGGACCGACCACGTGCTGCAGGAGCTGCTCTACCGGGTGCGCGCCGGTGACCTGCCCGCCGACATCGTCGCCGTCGTCTCCAACCACCCCGACCTCGAGCCGGTGGCGCGGGCGGCCGGCGTCCCCTTCCACCACGTGCCGGTGACGCCGGAGACCAAGGCCCAGGCCGAGGCGCGCGCCCTGGAGCTGGTCGGCGACGTCGACCTGGTGGTGCTCGCGCGCTACATGCAGATCGTCTCGGCCGACTTCTGCAGCCGCTTCCCCGAGCGGCTGATCAACATCCACCACAGCTTCCTGCCGGCGTTCGTCGGCGCGAACCCCTACCGGGCGGCGCACGACCGCGGCGTGAAGCTGATCGGGGCGACGGCGCACTACGTGACCCCCGACCTCGACGCCGGGCCGATCATCGAGCAGGAGGTGGCCCGGGTCGACCACCGCGCCACCGTGGAGGACATGCGCCGGGTGGGCCGCTACGTCGAGCGGCAGGTGCTCGCCCAGGCGGTGACCTGGCACGTCGAGGACCGCGTCGTCGTCGAGGGCGACCGCACCATCGTCTTCGCCTGAGGCGCACCCCGCCTGCCGCCGGTCACCCCCGGGATCCACGTGTGGTCCCCGGGGGTGACCGGGTACCCCCCGGGACGGGCGGAGGAGTTGCCGGGAGCGCGGCTTGATTTGACTCGTTCAAGAAAAGCCGGTTGAGTGGAGCCGATGGAGACGACGTGGGCGCCCCGGCTGCGGGACGCCGGGCTGCGGGTGACGCGGCCGCGACTGGCCGTCCTCGACGCCCTCGCCGGCCATCCGCACGCCGATGCGGACACGCTGGTCACGGTGGCCCGCCAGGCACACCCGACGCTGTCCCCGCAGGCCGTCTACGGCGTTCTCAAGGCGCTGGTCGCCGTCGGCCTGGCCCGCCGGGTCGAGCCGGCCGGCGCCCCGGCGCTCTACGAGGTCCGCGTGGGGGACAACCACCACCACCTGGTCTGCCGCTCGTGCGGCGTGGTCGTCGATGTCGACTGCGTCGTCGGGGCGGCTCCGTGCCTGTCGCCCTCGGACACGGCGGGCTTCGCCGTCGACGAGGCGGAGGTCGTCTTCTGGGGTCTGTGCCGCGAGTGCCGGGTGCAGACACCGGAGCAGACCGCTCAGGCCCTTCAGCACGACAATCGAGGAGGAGCATCCGCATGACCGACGTCGCATCGCAGGGCCCTGCGTCCAGTGAGGCCGACCGCCCGGTCCTGACCAACCGTCAGGGCCACCCGGTCTACGACAACCAGAACCAGCGGACGGTGGGCGCACGCGGCCCGGCGACCCTGGAGAACTACCAGTTCCTCGAGAAGATCAGCCACTTCGACCGGGAGCGCATCCCGGAGCGCGTGGTGCACGCCCGCGGCGTGACGGCGTTCGGGTACTTCGAGGCCGACGGCACCGTCGGCGACGAGCCGGTCGCGAAGTACACCCGCGCCAAGCTGTTCCAGGAGAAGGGCAAGCGGACCGACGTCGCGCTGCGCTTCTCGACCGTCGCCGGTGGCCGCGACTCCTCGGAGTCCGCGCGCGACCCGCGCGGTTTCGCCGTGAAGTTCTACACCGAGGACGGCAACTGGGACCTCGTCGGCAACAACCTCGGCGTCTTCTTCATCCGCGACGCCATCAAGTTCCCCGACTTCATCCACTCGCAGAAGCCGGACCCGGTCACGTTCGAGGCCAGCGTGGCCGAGCGGGCCTTCGACTTCTTCAGCCAGACCCCCGAGGCCATGCACATGGTCTCGCTGGTCTTCAGCCCCCGCGGCACGCCGGCCTCCTACCGGTTCATGCAGGGCTTCGGCGTCAACACCTACAAGTGGGTCAACGCCGAGGGCGAGACCGTCCTGGTCAAGTACCACTGGCTGCCCAAGCAGGGCGTCAAGTCCTGGACGGCGGCCGACGCCGCGGCCACGCAGGCCCAGACCCTCGGTGCCCACACCAAGGACCTGCACGACGCGATCGCCGCCGGCGACTTCCCGTCGTGGGAGCTGCACGTGCAGATCATGAGCGACGACGAGCACCCGGAGCTGGACTTCGACCCGCTCGACGACACCAAGGTCTGGCCGGAGGAGGTCTTCCCGCTGCGCAAGGTCGGGACGATGACCCTCGACCGGATGCCCGAGGACAACTTCACGCAGAACGAGCAGATCGCGTTCGGCACCGGTGTCCTCGTCGACGGCCTGGACTTCTCCGACGACAAGATGCTGGTCGGCCGGACGTTCTCCTACTCCGACACCCAGCGCTACCGGGTGGGCCCCAACTACCTGCAGCTGCCGGTGAACCAGCCGAAGGCGCGGGTGGCCACCAACCAGCGCGACGGCCAGATGGCCTACGGCGTCGACCGGGCCGAGGGCACCAACCCGCACGTGAACTACGAGCCATCCATCCTCGGCGGCCTGCGGGAGGCGCAGTACCCGACCCACGACGAGCAGGGCCCGGTCATCACCGGCCGCGTCACCCGCAAGCGGATCCCGCGCACCAACGACTACGCGCAGGCCGGCGAGCGCTACCTGCTGTCGGAGCAGTGGGAGAAGGACGACCTGGTGGCCAACCTGGTCGGCGCCCTGCAGCAGTGCCGCCGCGAGATCCAGGAGCGGATGGTCTGGCACTTCTTCATGTGCGAGGACGAGTGGGGCCAGCGCGTCGGCGAGGCCCTGGGGATCACCGCGGACGACGTCCGCGGCCTGGCTCCGCTGCAGACGCAGACCCTGTCCGAGGAGGAGCAGCAGCGCGCCGCCAACCTCGGCAAGAACGGTCCGCGGGACGTCAGCGGCCACGTGATGACGCACTGCGTGCCCAACGAGCACGTCGCCGTCGCCCAGGGCTGACCCCTCCAGCACGGCCGGCGGGCCGCGACCGGGACCCCCGGTCGCGGCCCGCCGTGGGTTCCCGGCCGGTCGGCTCCCAGGGGCCGGGAGCCCCCGCTGGGTCGGCAGGGTCTGGTTCGCCTACCGTCTGCCCGGGGTCCGCAGCGTCGCGCCAGGAGGAGACATGAGCAGCACACCGACGAGCACCGGCCGGACGGCGGGACGTCCAGGAGCCGCGGGTCGCGGAGCCGGCCGGGTGGCCTCGCTGTGCTGGATCGCCGTCCTGCTCGACGGCTTCGACCTCGTCGTCGTCCCCACGACGCTGTCCGGGTTGTCGGCGGAGTGGGGGCTGTCCGCCGGCGGCGCGAGCGCCCTGATCACCGTCGGGCTGGTCGGGATGATGGTGGGCGCGCTGACCATCGGCACGCTCACCGACCTGCTCGGGCGCCGCAAGGCGCTGATCACCTCGGTGACGGCCTTCTCGGTGCTCACCCTGCTCTGCGCGCTGGCGCCGAACCCGTTCGTCTTCGGCCTGCTGCGCTTCCTCGCCGGGCTCGGTCTCGGTGGCTGCCTGCCGACGGCGATCGCCATGGTCAACGAGTTCAGCCGCGGCGCCCGCGGCGGTCGCGTGACGACGACGATGATGACCGGCTACCACGTCGGTGCGGTGGCCACCGCCGCCCTCGGCATCCTGGTGGTCGAGCCGCTGGGCTGGCGGTGGATGTACGTGATCGGCGCGCTGCCGGCCCTCGTCCTGGTGCCGCTCATGCTGCGGCACCTGCCCGAGTCGGCCGCCTACCTGCTCTCGCACGGCCGGCGGGCCGAGGCCGAGGAGGTCGCCCGCCGGCACGGGCTCACGCTCGAGGACCCGGCCGCGCCGGTCGACCCGCACGCCGGGGAGGCGAGCACCGGCGGCGCCGCGGCCACCCTGGCCACGCTGTTCCGCGGTGGCTACCTGCGCAACACGCTGGCCATCGGCGTCACGTCGTTCATGGGACTGCTGCTGGTGTACGGCCTGAACAACTGGCTGCCCGGGATCATGCGCGAGGCCGGCTACGACCTCGGCGCCCAGCTGGCCTTCCTCACGGTCCTCAACGTGGGCGCGATCGTGGGTCTGCTGGTCGCCGGGACGGTGGCCGACCGGATCGGCGTCCGCACCGCCGGGGTCGGCTGGTTCGCCGCGGCGGCGCTGTTCCTCGCGCTGCTGTCGATCCGGCTGCCGCTCGCCGGCATCTACCTCATGGTCTTCCTGACCGGCTGCTTCGTCTTCAGTGCCCAGGTGCTGGTCTACGCGCTGGTCAGCGGCAACCACCCGCCGCAGGTGCGCGGCACCGCGCTGGGCTGGTCGGCCGGGGCCGGCCGGGTCGGCGCGATCGTCGGCCCGCTGCTGGCCGGCCTGCTCGTCGGCGCGGGGGTGGCCTTCCCGTGGGGCTTCTACCTCTTCGCGGTGGTCGGCGTGCTCGGCGCCGCGGCGCTCGCGGTCACCCGGACGGCCGCACGCCGGCCCGCCTGACCCGCCCTCCGCGGGGCGTGCGCGTCCTCACTCCCGGCTGCGGCGGTCCTGCTCGGCGAGGAAGCGCTCGAGCTCGGCCCCGATCTCCTCGCCGCTGGGCACCTCGCCGACCTGTCCCAGCAGCTCGGTCCCCCCGCGGGCGGAGGTGAACTGGTCGTACTGCTGCTCCAGGGCGGCGACCACGGCGGTGTTGTCGGAGGAGCGGGCGATCTGCTCGTCGATGTCGCTGCGGTTGCGCTGGGCCGCCTCACGCAGCGTCTCGGTGGGCAGCAGCAGGCCGGTCAGCCGGCCCAGGTGCTCGAGCAGGGTCAGCGTCGCGGCCGGGTAGGTGGCCTGCGCCAGGTAGTGCGGCACGTGTGCGGCCACGCCCAGCGCGTCCACCCCGGCCTCGCCGAGGCGCAGCTCGAGCAGGGCCGCGGCGCTGCCGGGGATGCGCATCTCGCCCCAGTAGACGGGATAGGCGTCGATGAGCTGGCGACGCGTGCCGTGCGCGGTGACCGTGACCGGCCGGGTGTGCGGCACCGGCATGGGGATGGCCTGCAGGGCCACGACCGAGGTGACGCCGAGCCGCTCGACGAGCCCGGCGATCGCGGCGACGAAGGCCTCCCAGCGGTAGTCCGGCTCCGGTCCGGTGAGCAGGAGGAACGGCTCGCCGGAGTCGTCCTCGACCGCCCACAGCACGATCTCCGGCGCGTCGAAGGTCTCGTACCGGTCACCGGAGAACGTCATCCGCGGCCGGCGCGCGCGGTAGTCGACCAGGAGGTCGGCGTCGAAGCGGGCGACCGTGCGGTGCGGCAGCGTGGCCAGCAGGTGGGCGCCGGCCAGGGCGGCGGAGGAGGCGGCGTCGAAGTCGCCGGCGAGGGCGTGCACGAGCACCAGACCGCGCCGGCGGGCGGGCTCGGGCACCGCCGCCTCGGCGGCGAGGAACGGCTCGGCGTCGGGGAGCAGCTCGACGAGCTCGTCCGGTCGTTGCGCCACGGGGGCACCTCCTGCAGGTCGTCGTCACCGTGATCAGCGTCGACGGGCCCCCGGGCATTCCCGGAGGCTCCCCGCCGGTCAGCCGCCGGACGTCCCCGGGGCCGGGGTGCGGGTGAGCACCGCGCCGTCGTCGTCGCCGGCGACCTGGGTCTGCGTGCCGTCACCGGCCACCTCGGGGTGCCGGCCGTCGAACACGTCGCGCACGTAGCGGTAGACGACGGCGATCAGCGCGGCGACCGGGACGCTGAGGAAGGCGCCGATGATGCCGAACAGGCTGCTGCCGGCGGTGACGGCGAGGATGACCACGGCGGAGTGCAGGTTGAAGCCGCGGCCCTGGATGATCGGCTGCAGGACGTTGCCCTCGATCTGCTGCACCAGCAGCACGATGCCGAAGATGATCAGCGCGGTGGTGAACCCCTCGTCCACCAGGGCGATCAGGACGGCGAAGGCGCCGGCGACGAAGGCGCCGATGATCGGGATGAACGCGCCGAAGAAGGTCAGCACGGCCAGCGGGATGACCAGCGGGACGTCGAAGATCCACAGCCCGATGCCGATGAACAGGGCGTCGACGAAGCCGACCAGGGCCTGCTGCTTGATGAACTCCGACAGCGTGCTCCAGGTCTTCTGCGACAGCGCGGCGACGTGCGGCGCGGCCCTCGGGCCGGTCTGCGCGGCCAGCCAGGGCACCCAGCGCGGGCCGTCCTTGATGAAGAAGAAGGCCAGCAACACGGCCAGGAGCAGGTTGAGCAGGCCGTTGCCGACGGCGCTGGCGCCGCTGGCGGCGTAGCCGGCGATGTTGGACGCGTTGGCCTGGACCGAGTTGATCGCCTGGTCGACGTACTGGCCGATCTGCTCCTCGTCGAGGTCGAACGGCGGGCCCTGCAGCCACTCCTGGACCTGCTGCAGGCCGGCGGCGGCCTGGTCGGCGAGCTCGGTGACCTGGTCGGCCACCTGTGGGGCGATGACGGCGATCAGCCCACCGATGAGCCCGAGGAACACCAGCAGCACGACCGCCGAGGCCAGCGTCGCAGGCCAGCCGTGGCGGCGCAGGAAGCGCGTGGGCGGCCACAGCACGGTGGCGAAGAGCAGGCCCAGGATCACCGGCAGCAGGACGACCCAGAACTTGCCCAGCACCCAGCCGATCACCACGAGCGCGGCGCTGATGAGCAGCAGCTGCGCCGAGCTGATGGCGAGCGCCCGGCTGGCGGCCCGGGCCCGTTCGCCGCGCTGCCAGGTGGGCGCGGGGGCCACGGTGGTGGTGTGGTCGGCGCCGCGCGGGTCGCCCGGCCCGCCCTCACCGGTGAGGGCCGGGGGTGGGCCCGAGGTGCCGCCGTCGCGGTCGGTGCCGCCGGTCCGCGGCGCGTCCGGCCCGGGCCTGCCGGGGCCGCCCACGGCGGAGGAGCCGGCCGGTACCGGGTTGTCGTCCCGTTGCCCGGGCAGGCGGAACCTCATGAGTCGATCGCACCACAGATCATCGGAACCCACCGTCCGGAGATCACCACCACCGACGGCGACCGTCCCGTCCCGCCCGGTGCCTCCCTCCTCCCGCGGGCTAGCGTCGGGCGGTGCCGAGAACCGCCACCGCCGACCGGGTCGACCGCGCCGCCCTGCTGGAGTTCCTCCGCCCGCGGCACCGGGCCGTGCTGCTCACCCGCCGCCGCGAGGGCGGGCCGCAGCTGTCACCGGTGACCTACGGCGTCGACGCCGAGGGCCGCGTCGTCGTCTCCACCTACCCGCAGCGGGCCAAGGTGCGCAACGCCCGCCGCGATCCCGCCGTCTCGCTGTGCGTGCTCTCCGACGCGTGGGACGACCCCTGGGTGCAGGTCGACGGCCGGGCCGAGGTGCTCGACCTGCCCGAGGCGCTCGAGCCCCTGGTCGAGTACTTCCGCTCCATCAGCGGCGAGCACCCCGACTGGGACGAGTACCGCGCCGCGATGACCCGGCAGGGCAAGTCGCTGCTGCGGATCACGGTGGAGTCCTGGGGGCCGGTGGCCACCGGCGGCTTCCCGCCGGAGCTCGCGGCCGGGGACTGAGCCGGCGCCCGGCGCGCCGGGCAAGGCCAGGAGCTTGCCCGGACGGCCTCCGGGGACAACGCTGCGCCCGTGCTGCTCGCGATCGGCTGGGCTCCCCGGTCCGGCAGCGCCGCGATCCCCGGCGCCCCGCCGCCCGGGCCGGCACTGCCGGTGGGGACGGCGGTGCGGCCGATCCGGGAGGGCAGCGTCGCCGTCGTCGACGACGCCGACCCCGCTGCCGCGGCGCGGGTGGCCGTCGACGCCGTCGTCGCGCTGGTGCGGCAGGGCGGCTGGCGGATCGGGGTGGGAGCCGCTCCCGCCTCGGCCGACGACGGCCCGGTGCTGCTGGTCGCCCGCCGGGCGCTGGAGGCGGCCACCCGCACACCGGCCCGCCTCGCCGTCCGCGGGACCGATCCCGCCGCGTCCGCCGACGCGCAGGCGGTGCTCTCCGCGCTGGCCGTCCTGCTGGCCCGCCGCAGCCGGGCGGCCTGGGCCGCCGCCGACCTGGTCGCCGCCGGCGCCGCCCGCGCGTCCGTGGCCGCCGAGCTCGGCGTCTCCCGGCAGGCGGTCGCGCAGCGGCTGTCGGCGGGGCTGTGGGACCTCGAGCAGGAGCTGCGGCCCGCCGCCGCCCGCCTGCTCGTCCGCGCCGCGGGCTGAGCCCGCCCGGGGGACCGCCGCGCGCGGTGATCACCGCACCCCGGAGAATGGCGCCCGAACCGCCCCGAGGAGGTCCGGATGACCCAGCCCGTGCACCCGCAGCGCAACACCGAACTGCTCGCTGTCTACCTCAACGACCACCTCGCCGCCGCCACGGGCGGCATCGAGCTGGTCTGCCGGATGATCGGTGTGCACCGCGGGTCGCGGTGGGAACCGCCGCTGCAGCAGCTGCTCACCGAGCTCCGCGACGAGAAGTCCTCCCTGCTCGACGTCGCGCGGGCGCTCGGCGTCCCGGTGCGCCAGTACAAGCAGCTCGGTGTCTGGGTGGCCGAGAAGCTCTCCCGCGTCAAGCTCAACGGCCGGCTGCTCTCCCGCTCACCGCTGTCGGACCTCGTCGAGTTCGAGTTCCTCGCCTCGGCCGTCCGCGGCAAGCGCAGCGGCTTCGAGACGCTGCGGATCGCCGCGGAGGTCGACGACCGTCTGCCCCGGGCCGAGCTGGACCGGCTCATCGACCAGGCGGACCGGCAGTACCAGTGGCTCACCGACGCCCGGCGCGACGTGGCCGCGGCGGTCTTCGGCGGCCGACCGGAGGCCGCCGAGCGCACCGGCGGGCACTGACACCGGGGCCCGCCGGGCGGCCCGGGGGACGGCCTGGTAGCACTGCCTGCATGTGCCACGACCCGAGCAGCCGCCCACCCGCGCCACCCCGCCGCGCCGGTGCGGTCGCCGCGACCGAGCTGACCACCCTCACCGCGGCCGACGGCACGCAGTTCTCCGCGGCCTGGGCGGCTCCCGACGACGTCGGCAGCGCCCCCGCCGGCGTCGTCGTCCTCCCCGACATCCGCGGCCTGCACCCCTACTACGTGGCGCTGGCCGAGCGCTTCGCCGAGGCCGGTGTGCCGGCGCTGGCGATCGACTGGTTCGGCCGGACCGCCGGCCTGGCCGAGGGCGGCAGCCGCGACGGGGAGTTCGACTGGCAGACGCACATCCCGCAGACGACGCCGGAGGGCATCGACGCCGACCTCGCCGCCGCGATCGCCGAGCTGCGCCGCCGCACCCGCCCCGACCTGCCCGTGGTCACGGTGGGCTTCTGCTTCGGCGGCAGCCACTCCTGGCGCCAGTCGGGCGGGGACCTCGACGTCGCCGCCTGCGCGGGCTTCTACGGCCGTCCGGTCATGGTCGGCGACGCCGCGTCCCGCGCCTCCCGGCCGACGCTGATGCTCATCGCCGGCGCGGACGCCGCCACCCCCGTCGAGGACCAGCTCGCCCTGGCCGATACCATGCGCGCGGCCGGCGCCGAGGTGACCACCGCCGTCTACGACGGTGCGCCGCACTCCTTCTTCGACCGCGCCTCGACGAAGTGGGAGGACGCCTGCCAGGACGCGTGGCGGCGGCTGCTCGAGCTGGTGGACCGGGCCGGCGGTGCGGCCCCGTGAGCGAGCCCATCGACCCCGGGGTGATCGAGCTGGCCGCGCGGGTCTTCGACCTGGCCCGCTTCGGGCACACCGGGGAGCTGACCGCCTACGTCGACGCCGGGGTCCCCGTCGACCTCACCAACGACAAGGGCGACACGCTGCTCATCCTGGCCGCCTACCACGACCACCCCGAGACGGTGGCCGCGCTGCTCGCCCGCGGCGCCGACCACGGCCGGGCCAACGACCGCGGGCAGACGGCCCTGGCCGCCGCGGTCTTCCGCCGCTCCGAGCCCGCGGTGCGCGCGCTGCTCGACGCCGGGGCCGACCCCGACGCCGGCGGCCCCAGCGCCCGCGAGACGGCGGTGTTCTTCGAGCTGCCGGAGATGTCGGCGCTGCTCGGGCGGCCCGCCCGCTGACGGGTCCCCCCGGACGCGGGCGCGGCGTGTCACCCTGGGGGCTCACGGCGGCGCCGGACGGGGGCGCGGGTGCGGCGGCGGTGCGGTCCGTGCCGACGGGCCCGCGGCCGGCCCGCACGGCCACCGCGGGTGGGAGGGACGTCGACACATGGCCGCGCAGCAGCACTCCCTGTCCGGTCGGGGGGCCGAGCGGGCGAGCACCGGGGCGACCCGGCTGACGCCGCCGGACACGACCGACCTGCAGGCCGCGCTCGTCGCGGCCGCGCAGCCCTCGGCGGGCCCGGACGGGCCGGCCGGGCCCGCTGTCGACGTCCTCGGCGACGCCGCCGCCGACCGCCCGGCCGCGGACACCCCGGTCGCCGGTGCGGCTGCGGACGGTGCGGCTGCGGACGGTGCGGCTGCCATCCCGGCGCCGGGCGGCGCCGGGGGGATGCCCCGCTGGCTGGTCCTGCTGATCGGGGCCGCGGCGGCCACCATCGCCGTGGCCGGCGTCCGGGAGATCGCCTGGCTGCTGGCGCCCGTGATGCTCGCCCTGGTCGTCGTCATCGCGATCATGCCGGTGCAGCGGTGGCTGCTGCGCCACCACGTGCCCCGCTGGGCCAGCGCCACCGTGCTGCTGGTGCTCGTGTGGGGAGTGCTGCTCGGCTTCGGCTCGCTGCTGGTGTACGCGATCGCCCAGTTCGCCGTCCTGCTGCCCGGCTACGCGCCGCAGTTCCAGCTGCTGCTCGACGACACCGTCCGCCGGCTCGGCGAGGCCGGCATGTCCTCGGCGCAGATCGCCGAGCTCGTCGACCGCTTCGACTACGGGCAGCTCGTGGGTCTGGCCACCGGTCTGCTCGCCCGCGTCACCGACACCGCGACCACGCTGGTGCTGCTGCTGTCGGCGATGGTGTTCCTCGCCATCGAGTCCGGCGGCTTCGGCCGCCGGCTGGCGCTCGTCGCCGCCGACCGCCCGCACCTGCCCATCGCCTTCGGCCTGTTCGCCCGGGGGACCCGCAGCTACCTGCTGGTGAGCACGGTGTTCGGGGCGATCGTGGCGGTGGGCGACACGATCGCCCTGGAGATCCTCGACGTGCCGCTGCCCCTGCTGTGGGGCGTGCTGTCGTTCATCACCAACTACGTGCCCAACATCGGGTTCGTCCTCGGCGTGATCCCGCCGGCCCTGCTCGGGCTCCTCGACGGCGGGTGGACCGAGTTCTGGGTGGTCATCATCGTCTACGCGCTGCTCAACTTCGTCGTCCAGACGCTGATCCAGCCGCGGTTCGTGGGCGACTCGGTGGGCCTGTCGATGACGGTCACCTTCCTCGCGCTGCTGTTCTGGGGTTGGGTGCTCGGCGCCCTGGGCGCGCTGCTGGCCATCCCGCTCACGCTGCTGGTCAAGGCGCTGCTGGTCGACGTCGACCCGCGCGGGCACTGGCTCGACGCGCTGCTGCGCGAGGAGCCCCGGGCGCCGCGCACCAGCCGCGCCCGCCAGCGCGCGCACGACCGCCGGGCGGCGCTGGCCTCGGTCCGCGCGCTGCACCCGCACTGGCCCGGACGGCGCGGATCCGACCACTGACCTGCGGTTTCGGGGAATGTCAGGGGGGAGGAGGACGTTGTCCCCACGTCGGGTGCAGTGCCCGACAGGACCCCTGGGAGGACCCGTGAAGGGCGATCGTGTCGAGGTCGTCATCGACGCCGGTGGCAGCACCCGCACCTACGAGATCGAGGCCACCCGCGCCGGCCGCCGGGTGGACGTGACCCACGGCCGCGGCGTCGTGGAGGTCACGGAGAACACCCGCGGCGGCACCCCCGTGCGCACCGCGCGCTTCATGTCCGGCCGGGTGCTCGCACTCGTCGAGCACCCCGCGGCCCGTCCGGCGCTCGACGACGACGAGCCGGTGACCCCGCTGCGGCGGACCGCCTGAGGAAGGACCCTCCTGCCCCCCACCGGGGAAGGACCCCGTCCTCCTCATCCCTCGCACGCTCGGGACGAGCCTCTGGACGGGGCCTGCGGCGGGCCCCTGCAGGAGGGCCGCCGTCCTCCCCGCCCCTCACGAACCCGTGACGGGATCCGGGACGGGGCCGCCGATGAGCCCGCCTGAGCTCGTCGTCATGGTGGGCCTGCAGGGCGCCGGCAAGTCGACCTGGGTGGCGCGCCACCTCGCGGCCACCCACGCCGTGGTGAGCAAGGACCACTGGCCCCGGGCCCGCCGCCGCGAGGCCCGGCAGCAGCGCGTGGTGGCCGAGCTGCTCGCGGCCGGCCGCAGCGCCGTGGTCGACAACACCAGCCCGTCGGCGGAGGAACGCGCGCCGCTGATCGCCGCGGCCCGCGCCGCCGGCGTGCCCGTCCGCGCGGTGTGGCTGGACACCCCGCTGGACACCTGCCTGGCGCGCAACGAGGTCCGTCAGGGCCGGGACCGGGTGCCGCTGGTCGGCGTCCTGTCCGCCCGCGCCCGGTTCACCCCGCCCTCGACCGCGGAGGGGTTCGACCGGGTCGACGTCGTGCGCACCGCGGCCTCCTCCGCGGAGCAGCCGGCCCCGGAGCAGCCGGCCCCGCGGACCTGAGCCCGGAGCAGCCGGCCCCGCGGACCTGAGCCCGGGACGTGACCGCGCGGGCGGGGCGCCGCGTGCGTCCGGCCGCGCCCGTGCGGTAGACCTTGCGGGCCCGCCCGCCCCCGTCCCCGGAGGTCCCGCCCGTGCTGGCCAGCATCGGCTATGCCGTCGCCTACACCGCCGTCGGCCTCGCGCTGCTCGCCCTCGGCTACCTCGCGCTCGACCTGCTGACGCCCGGCCACCTCGGCCGGCGCATCTACGCCGAGCGGTCGGTGAGCGCGGCGGTGGTCCTCGCGGCCGGCTTCCTGGCCCAGGGCGCCGTCGTCTTCACCACGATCTGGACCAACGCCACCTCGGGCTTCGGCCGGGCGCTGCTCTACACCGTCGTCTTCGGCGTGCTGGGTGTGCTGCTGCAGGCCGCTGCCTTCGTCGCCCTCGACCTGCTCACGCCCGGCAAGCTCGGCGCGCTGGTCACCGAGGTCGGTTTCCACCCCGCGAGCCTGGTCAGCGCCGCGGCGCAGCTGGCGGTGGCCGCCATCATCGTCGCCTCGATCTGGCCCTGAGGCCCGGCGCCGACCGGGTCCGGGCGACGCGCCGCCGGGCCCGGGACGATGCGGTACCGACCCCGCCGTAACCTGTCGGGCGCAGCGCGCGAGCGCGTGACCGGGTGGACCCGTCGCGTGCGTGCGCCCGGACCGGCCGGCGACGACGCCGCCACCAGCATGAGAGGAACCGCAATGAGCGAGGCAACCCCCCGTGTCGCCATCGTGACCGGCGCCGCCCGCGGCATCGGAGCCGCGACGGCGCAGCGCCTGGCCGCCGACGGCTTCGCCGTGGCCGTGCTCGACCTCGACGAGGGCAACACCAAGGAGACCGTCGCGGCGATCGAGGCCGCCGGCGGCACCGCCCTCGGCGTCGGCGCCGACGTCAGCGACGCCGAGCAGGTGCAGGCCGCCGTCGACCGGGTGGCCGCCGAGCTCGGCCCGCCCGTGGTGCTGGTGAACAACGCGGGTGTCACCCGCGACAACATGCTGTTCAAGATGACCGAGGTCGACTGGGACGTCGTCATGAACGTGCACCTGCGCGGCGCGTTCCTCATGAGCCGGGCCTGCCAGAAGTACATGGTCGAGGCCGGCTGGGGCCGCGTGGTCAGCCTGTCGAGCACCTCGGCGCTGGGCAATCGCGGCCAGGCCAACTACTCGACGGCCAAGGCCGGGCTGCAGGGCTTCACCAAGACGCTGGCCATCGAGCTGGGCAAGTTCGGCGTCACCGCCAACGCGATCGCCCCCGGCTTCATCCAGACCGAGATGACCAGGGCCACCGCCGAGCGCATGGGCGTCAGCTTCGAGGACTTCATCAAGGGCGCGGCCGCCCAGATCCCGGTCGCGCGCGTCGGCCAGCCGGAGGACATCGCCCACCTGGTCTCGTTCTTCGCCAGCGAGGGCGCCGGCTTCGTCTCCGGCCAGGTCGTCTACGCCGCGGGCGGCCCCAAGGCCTAGCGGCCCACCTGCAGGGCCCCGCCGCGTGCGGAGCGCGTGGCGGTGGGCAGGTGGGTCCTTGCTCACGCCGGCCGGCGGGCACAGCGCCCCGCCGGCCGGCGTTGCACCAGCCGTGACCGCTCCGCTCCGCCTCGTCGTCCTCGGTGACTCCATCGCGTACGGGACCGGTGCCGCGCGGGTCGAGGACACCCTCGGCCCCCGGCTGGCGCAGGTGCTGCGCAGCGAGGGGATCGACACCGACCTCACCGTGCTGGCCGTGCCCGGCGCGGTGTCGCGCGACCTCGCCGCGCAGGTGCGCCGCGCCGCGCCGTCGGCCGCCGACCTCGCCGTCGTCGTCATCGGCGCCAACGACCTCGCCCGGTTCCTGCCCGCCGACCAGGCCACGGCAGCGCTCGGGAGCGCGGTGGCCGACCTGCGCGCCGCCGGCACCGACGTCGTGGTCGTCCCGGCGCCGGACATGTCCAGCGTCCCGTTCGTGCCGCCGGCGCTGCGACCGGCGGTGCGGGCCGCCTGCGCGGTGCTGCAGCAGCGGCAGGCCGCGGTCGCCGAGGCGCACGGCGCCACCGTCGCCGCGGTCGCCGCCGAGGTCGGCCGGGCCTTCGGCGACGACCCGGCGCTGTTCTCCGCCGACCGCTTCCACCCGTCCTCGGCCGGTTACGCCCGGATCGCCGCCGCGCTCGCACCGACCGTGCTCGCCGCCGCCCGCGCCCGCCGGGCCCGCCGGGCCGCCTGAGCCGCAGCGCCCCCCGCCGCCGCCGCTACCGGGCCGCCGCGCCGAGCAGCTGCGCCCACGCCGGCGCCAGCGCCCGGCCGTAGCGGTGCCCGTGCCCGGCCGGCTGGTCCATGGCCGGCAGCAGCGCGCCGGTCACCTGCCAGAACGTCGACACCGGCAGCCACGGGAGACCCGCCCGCGGGGCGACGAGCAGACCCGGTCCCCACCACGCCACCGGGTCGTCGGGATTGCGCACCTCCGTGCAGCCGGGGACCGCTGGCTCCCCGCCCGAACCCGGGCGGCCGGCCAGCAGACAGCCGTCGACCGGGCCGGCGGCGGGCAGCGCGGCGGCCAGCGCACCGGCGCCCAGGCTCTCCCCGAACACGAGCAGCCGCGGCCGCGCGCCCGGCGGCACCGCCGCCAGCCGCTCCCGCACCGCGGCCACCACGGCCCCGGCCGACCGCGTCGCCCGCTGCCCGCCGAGCAGGTACTCCGCCCAGCTGGGCCGGTCGGCGTACTCGACGGTCACGGTGACGACGTCCCCGCCGGCGAGGTCCTCCACCGCGGCGAGCGCCGCCTCGTCGACCCACCCCGACCCGGTGGGGACCGCGACCAGCACCGTCGACCGGGCCAGGCCGCCGGCGCTCTCCAGCCCGCGCACCGCGGACTGCGCCCGTCCCACGTCGGTGGCCGCGCCGTCCAGGCCCACCCGCACCCGCAGCGCCCCGCTCTCCCCGGCGGAGAGCGACGCCACGTCCGCCACGTCACCCGCCCCGGCGGAGGCGACCCCCGCCCCCGGCTGCGGGCCCGCGCCGCACCCGGCCAGCAGGAGCAGCAGCACCGCCGCGACCACCGGCCGGGCCCGCGGCGTCCACCCCCGGAGCACGTCGCCGGCCAGGACCGCGAGCGACCCGGCGGCCCGGACGGCCAGCCAGGCGGTCAGCGCGGCGAGCAGGCCGGCGGTCAGCCGGACCGCGGCCGGTGGCGGCAGCGGCCAGGGGGTGCCCACGCAGGTCAGCCCGGCCGTCCAGGCCGCCACCGTGGCCACCCGCGGCCGCCGTGCACGGTCCCCGCTCACGGCCGGGTCTCCTGCGGGGGGCCGGTCACCACGTCGGCCAGGGCGGCCAGCGTGGTGCTGCCCGGACGGAAGTAGCCGTCGTGCCCGCGCACGCCGTCGACCGGCAGCGGGTGCGCCCCGAAGGCCGGCGCGGCCGGGTCGGCCCCGTGTCCCAGGTCCCCGAGGCGCACGTGCGGCACCCGGCCGATCCAGTCGTCGGGGGAGCGGGCTGCGGACACCCGGGCCGTCGTGTGCAGGTCGTCGACGTCGTCGGCGCGGGCGCCGGGGCTGGCGAGGAGCACCAGGTCGTCGGCGGGCAGGTCGGCGGCGGCCAGCGCGACGACGACCGCGCCGTAGCTGTGACCCACCACGGTGAGGTGCGGCGGGCTCCCGGGCCGGTCCCGCAGCGCGGTCACCTCGGCGACCAGCGCGGGCACCGCCGCGCGGGCCAGCCGACCGGTGGCCGCGTCACGCCCCAGTCCCTCCGGCGTGGGGTACCCCACCCACAGGACGACGGCGCTGTCCGGCCCGGCGGCGGCGTGCAGCGCCCTCGCCCAGCCGAGCGGTCGGTGCTGCGGGTGGGCGGGGTCGTCCAGGGTGGAGAGGTCGGTGTCCGAGCCCGGCACGAGCACGGCGACCGAGCCGGCGGTGGCCGGGTCCCCGAGCGCCAGGACGGCGCGGCCCCGCTCGGCCGGGTCGCAGCCGAGGACCCGCAGCCCCTCGTCGTCACCCCGGGTGACCCGGGCGGTCAGGTCGGCCGCGCAGGCGGCGTCGTGACCGACCGGCCCGACGGGGGCCGCGGCCGCCGGCTGGGCGAGCTGCACGACCGCGCCGACCAGGGCGGACAGGACGGACAGGGCGACGGACGCGGCGAGGGTGGTGTTCCGCATGCCGATCGATGCTGGACACACCGCCGCCGCCGGTCGTCACCCTGCGGAGCCGACCTGCGCACCTCCCCGTGGTGCACCGGCGGGCCGGGCGGTACCCCGGCCGTGGGGAGGCCGTGCTACCGCGGTAGGGGGTCGGTGGTCGCCTGCGGAGTGACGCGCGGCCGCCGCCCGCGCGGCTAGCCTCGCCCCACCATGAGCACCGTGCGCCCGACCGAGCGGCTCCGGAGCGCCGCCGTGCCGGCCTTCCGGACCGGCGTGCAGTCGGTGCTGGCCGCGGTGCGCCCGCAGGCCGCGCCCTGGTCCCCGCCGTGGGGACGCCGGCCCGGGCTGGCGCGGCGGCTGCCGGCCGTCGCCACCCTGTACGCCACGATCGTCGCGATCGCGGCCGCCGGGGGAGTGCTCGACGGCCGCGCCGGCATGGCCGGCGGCGTGGCCTTCCTGCTGCTGCTGCCCGCGGTCGTCGGCGTCAGGCTGGCCGTCGTGCGCCCGCTGGACGGCTGGCTGCTGGTGACCGGCTGGCTGGTCGTCCTCCGGCTGCTGGTCGGTGCCCCGGAACGGGTCGTGCCCGTCCTCGAGCCGTGGGCGTGGCTGCTGTGGATCCCCGTCCTCGCCCTGGCCGCGACGGCCGCGCGCGGCCGCGCCGCGGTGGGCGTCCCCCTGGTGTCCGGGTTGACCCTGTTGCTGTGCGGGGTGTTCCTGCCCTGGGGGGGGGTGGGCCGTACGCGGTCGTGCCCGCGCTGGTCCTGACCGCGGTCCCGCTCGCGCTCGGTGCCGCGCTGGGGTCACGGCAGTCGGCCCGGGCGGCGCTGCGCACCGAGCAGCAGCGGGCGGAGGAGGCGCTGGCGCGGCAGGGGGCGCTGGCCGAGCGGGCGCGCATCGCCCGCGAGATGCACGACGTCGTGGCGCACTCGATGTCGATGATCGCGGTCCGCTGCGAGACGGCGCCCTACCGGCTGGGCGGGCTGTCGGAGCCGGTGCGGGCGGAGTTCGCCGAGGTCGCCGGCGCCGCCCGCCAGTCGCTGGCCGAGATGCAGGACCTGCTGGGCGTGCTCCGCTCCGACGACCGCAGCGAGCGGGCGCCCCAGCCGGGCCTGACCGACGTCCCGGACCTGCTGCGGGCCGCCCGGGACGCCGGTGCGCGGGTCACCGCCGAGGTCCAGGTCCCGCCGGTGCCGCCCGCGCTCGGCCTGACCGCCTACCGGATCGTGCAGCAGGGCCTGGCCAACGCCGCCGAGCACGCGCCCGGCGCCCCGGTGCACGTGCGGCTGGCCCGCGCCGGGGACGCGCTGACCGTCGACGTCGTCAACGGGCCACCGCCGGCGCCGCCCGTGCGCGACGACGACCGGCCGGGCCGCGGCGCGGGGCTGCCGGGCATGCGGGAGCGCGCGGCGGTCCACGGCGGGACGGTCGACGCCGGGCCGACGCCGGACGGCGATTTCGCGCTCACGGCGCGGCTGCCGCTGGCGTCCGCGCTCCCGCCGGGGGAGGTCCGGTGATCGGCGTCCTCGTCGTCGACGACCAGTCGATGGTGCGCGAGGGCTTCGCCGCCCTGCTCGCCGCCCAGCCCGACGTCGAGGTGCTCGGCACCGCCGGGGACGGGCGGGCCGCCGTCGAGGAGGTGCGCCGGCTGGCGGCCGCCGGCCGGGTCCCCGACGTCGTGCTCATGGACGTCCGGATGCCCCGGCTCGACGGCATCGAAGCCACCCGGCTGCTGCTCGCCGACCCCGGCGCCCCGCCGCCGCGGGTGCTCGTGCTGACCACCTTCGACCTCGACGACCACGTCTACGCGGCGCTGCGGGCCGGGGCCAGCGGGTTCCTGCTCAAGCACGCGCCGGCGGCCGAGCTGCTGCACGCCGTCCGCGTCGTCGCCACGGGGGAGGCGCTGCTGGCCCCGGAGGTCACCCGCCGGCTGATCGCCCGCTACCTGGAGACCGGGCCGGCCCGCGCGGAGGACGGCGAGCGGCCGGCGCGGCTGGCGGCGCTGACCCCGCGGGAGGTCGAGGTGCTGCGGCTGGTGGCGCGGGGGCTGTCCAACCGGGAGGTCGCCGAGGAGCTCGTCGTCGTCGAGCAGACCGCCAAGACCCACGTCAGCCGGGTCCTGACCAAGCTCGGTCTGCGCGACCGCGTCCAGGCGGTGGTCCTCGCCTACGAGATGGGCCTGGTCCGTCCCGGCGGCTGAGGGCGTCCCGCGGCCCGGCCGGGACTCCCCGCCGGGCCGCCACGCCTCACATGTCGCGGTAGCGCTTGGCGTCCGCGGTCGCCTGCCGCAGCCGGCCGAGGTCGAGGTCCGCGCCGTAGCCGGGGGTGTCGCGCTGGATGCGCCAGCCCTCGGCGAGCGGGCCGAGGTCGAGGACGTCGAAGCCGAGCTCGTCGATGAAGGAGGCGACGGTCTCCTTGGCCGAGGCGTCGTCCCCGGCGATGGCCAGCGCCCGCCGGTTCGGCGTGCCCGGCGAGGTGCGGCGGGCGGTGATGTCGGCGGCGAGGATGTGGTTGAAGGCCTTGACCACCCGGGAGGTGGGCAGGTGCTCCTGGGCCATCTCCGCGGTGGTGGTCGTCTCCTCGTCCAGCGCGGCGATGTGGCCGTCCCGCTCGGGGTAGTAGTTGTTCGTGTCGATCACGACCTTGCCGGCCAGCGGCTCGACGGGGACGTCGGGCAGCGCCTTGAGCGGCACGGTCACGACCACCAGGTCGCCGGCGGCGCCGGCCTCCGCGGCCGTGGCCGCGCGGACCTCGCCCTGCCGCCCGGGTCGGTCCCGGAGCGCGTCGACGAGGTCGGTCAGCGTCTCCGGGCCGCGGGAGTTGGCGATCACGACGTCGTAGCCGGCGTCGAGGGCTGCCTGCGCGAGCGCCGTGCCGATGTGGCCGGCGCCGATGATGCCGAGAGTGGTCATGCCGAGCGCCAACGCGCCGGTGGGCGGCTCATTCCCCCTCCGGCCCGTCCTCTTCCGGGGCTCGGTCCAGCGCGTCGGCGAGCAGCTGGGCGAGGTGGCGGCCGGGGCGGTCGGCCAGCTGGTCGAGCTGGGTCCGGCAGGAGAACCCGTCGGCCAGGACGACGGCGTCCGGGCCGGCCTCCCGGACGGCGGGCAGCAGCTGCTGCTCGGCGATCGCCAGCGACACGTCGTGGTGCCCGCGCTCGACGCCCCAGTTCCCGGCCAGCCCGCAGCAGCCGCCCAGCCGGGTCACCGTGGCACCCGCCCGACGGAGCAGCCGCTCGTCGGTCGCCCACCCCATCACCGCGTGGTGGTGGCAGTGCGGCTGGGCGACCACCTCGACGCCGGCCAGTGACGGCGGCGTCCAGCCCTCGGTGGCGGTGAGCAGCTCGGCCAGCGTCCGGGTGCCCGCGGCCACCCGCGCCGCCATGGCTCGCCCACCCGCCACCTCGAGCAGCTCGACGGCGTCGGAGCGCAGCGCCGCGGTGCACGAGGGCTCGACGCCGACGATCGGGACGCCCGCGTCGGCCAGCGGTGCGAGCGCGCGCACCGTATCGCCCAGGATGCGCCTGGCGGTGTCGAGCTGGCCGGTGGTGATCCAGGTCAGCCCGCAGCAGGTGTCGTCGCCGGGCACCTGCACCGAGTAGCCCGCCGCCTCCAGCACCCGCGCGGCGGCGTGCGCCACCTCCGGGGCGAAGTGGTCGGTGAACGAGTCCACCCACAGCGCCACTGGCGCGCCGCCGCCGGGGCGGGGGGTCCACTGCTGCCGGAACGTCCGCCGGGCGAAGAGCGGCAGGTCCCGGCGCTGGTCGACGCCGGCGCCCCACCTCGCCAGCCGGCCGCCGAGCCGGGAGTGCATGACCGCGTTGACCAGCCGCGGCGCCCGCGCGGCCAGGTCGGACCACATCGGCAGCCGGCCCAGCGTGTAGTGCGAGATCGGCCGCAGCCGCCGGCGGTAGCTCTGGTGCAGCACCTCGGCCTTGTACGAGGCCATGTCCACGCCGGTCGGGCAGTCGCGCGAGCAGCCCTTGCACGACAGGCACAGGTCCAGCGCCTCGTGCACCTCCGGGGAGCGCCAGTCGCGCACCGGGCCGCCGGGCGCGAGCATCTCCTGCAGGACGCGGGCCCGGCCGCGGGTGGTGTCCTTCTCCTGGCGCGTGGCCGGCCACGACGGGCACATCACCGCCACGCCCGAGGGCTCGGCCCGGCACTTGCCCACCCCGGTGCACCGGTGCACGGCGTTGGAGAAGTCGCCGCCGTCGTGCCGGTAGGCCAGCGCCAGCCCGGTGCGCTGCCGGGGCGCGGCGGCCACGCGGACGTCGTCGTCGAGGCGGGCGGGCCGCACCAGCACGCCGGGGTTGAGCACGTCGTCGGGGTCGAACAGGCCCTTGACCCGGGCGAACAGGTCGAGCGCTGCGGGGGAGTACATGCTGCCCAGCAGCTCGCTGCGGGCCCGGCCGTCGCCGTGCTCGCCGGACACCGAGCCGCCGTAGCGGGCGACCAGCGCGGCGGCGTCGGTCACGAAGGCCCGGTAGGCCGCCCGCCCGCGGTCGGGCTCGCGGCCGAACGGGAAGTCGATGCGCACGTGCACGCAGCCGTCGCCGAAGTGCCCGTAGGGCACGCCCTGCAGGCCGTGCTGCACCAGCAGCGCCTCGAACTCGCGCAGGTAGGCGCCCAGGGACTCCACCGGGACGGCGGCGTCCTCCCAGCCCGCGTGGGCCGGCCGGCCGTCGCTGGTCCGCGCGGCCAGCCCGGCGCCGTCCTCGCGGATCCGCCAGATCGCGGCGGCCTCGGCGACGTCGGTGACCACCATGGAGTCCAGGGCTCCGGCGTCGGCCAGCACCCCGCGGGCGGTGGCCTCCACCTCCGCGACGCTGTCGCCGGTCAGCTCCACGATCACCCAGCCGGCGCCCTTCGGGAGGTCCGGGACGACGGCGGCCGGCACGTCGCGCAGCCGCTGCACGATGCGCTCGTCGAGCCCCTCCACGGCGGTGGGACCGTGCCGCAGCAGCCCCGGCGTGGCGTCGGCGGCGTCGGCCATCGACGGGTAGCCGAGCACGACCAGCCCGCGGTACGGGGCGTCGGCGACCAGGCGCACGGTGGCGCCGAGGACGACGGCGAGGGTGCCCTCGCTGCCCACCAGCGCGCGGGCGACGTCGAAGCCGCGCTCGGGCAGCAGGTGCTCGAGTGAGTAGCCCGACACCTGCCGGCCGAAGCGCCCCAGCTCGGTGCGGATGGTGGCCAGCTCGCGCCCGGCCAGGGCGTGCAGCTCCTCGAGGCCGGCCGGGGCCGAGCCCGAGGTCAGCCGCAGCCGCTGCCCGGTCCCGGTGACCACGTCGAGGCCGACCACGTTGTCCGACGTCCGGCCGTAGCCCAGCGCGCGCGAGCCGCAGGCGTTGTTGCCGATCATCCCGCCGATCGTGCAGCGGTTGCTCGTGCTCGGGTCGGGGCCGAAGCGCAGGCCGTGCGGGCGGGCCGCCACCTGCAGCGCGGCCTGGACCACGCCCGGGTCGACGACGGCGGTGCGCGCCTCGGCGTCGATCGCGTGGACCCGGTGCAGGTGCCGGCTGGTGTCGACGACGACGCCGGTGCCGACCGCGTTGCCGGCGATCGAGGTGCCCGCCCCGCGCATCGTCAGCGGCACGCCGAGCTCCCGGCACACCGCCAGCGCCGCGACCACCTCGTCGGCGTCCCGCGGCCGGACGACGGCGCGCGGCAGCACGCGGTACAGCGACCCGTCGGAGGAGTACAGCGCCCGGGCCAGGCCCGAGTCGTCGACGTCCCCGATGCCGGCGCGGCGCAGCGCGGCGGTGACCTCGGCGGTCCCGATCGCCCCGGTGGTGGCCGTCACCACAGGGACAGCGAGCGCCGGAAGATGCCGGCGACGTCGTCCTCGGTGACGTCCTTGGGTGCGGTGGCCAGCAGCCGCTGCTGCTTCATCGTCCCCTCGACCAGGCCCGGGATGTCGCCCTCGTCGTAGCCGACGGCGCCGATGCCGTCGGGGATGTCGATGTCGCGCATGAGCGCGGTGAGGACGGTCGGCAGGAACTCCGCCGGGTCGCCGGTCTGCTCGGCCCGCGGGTCGAGCAGCCGGGCCGCCCGCAGGTGCCGCTCGGGGTCGGCGTCGAAGGTGAAGCGGAACGCCTCGGGCGCGGTCAGCGACACCGACATGCCGTGCGGGATCATCGGCTCGTCGGCCGGGTAGTCCTTCGGGTGGAAGTCCTTGACGCGGCCGGCGATCGGGTAGGCGTTGGCGTGCGGGATGTGCACGCCGGCGTTGCCGAAGCCCATGCCGGCGAAGGTGGCGGCCATGGCCATCTTGGCCCGGGCGTCGTCGTCGCCCTCGCGGACGGCGCGGCGGAAGGACTCCGCGAGCAGCGACAGGGCCTTCTCCGACCACATGTCGGCGATCGGGTTGGCCCCGCAGTAGGGCACCCGCTCCTCCGGGCGCTTGCGCTCGTAGGTCGTGTACGGCCGGGCCGTGTAGCTCTCCAGCGCGTGGCAGAGGATGTCCATGCCGGAGGCGGCGGTGACACCGGCCGGCTGGGTGCGGGTCAGCGCCGGGTCGACGACGGCCATCGTCGGCCGCAGCCGGGGGTGGCTGATCCCCGTCTTGACCTGGAGCGCGAGGACGTCGAGCACGCAGATCGTGGTGCTCTCCGCGCCGGTGCCGGTCGTCGTCGGGACGGCGACCAGCGGGTTGAGCGGGTTGACCGGCGCCCGGCCCTCGCCGACCGGCTTGTTGACGTAGTCCATGAGCTCACCGGGGTTGGTGGTGAGCAGGTTGACCGCCTTGGCGGTGTCGATGCTGGAGCCGCCGCCCACGGCGACGATGGCGTCCCACGGGCCGTTCTCGCGGGCCCAGTCGACGGCGGTCTGCAGGCTCTCGTCGGTCGGCTCGACGTGGGCGCCGTCGAACACGTGCGCCTCGATGCCGAACTGGCCCATCTGGTCGGCGACCCGCTGCGGGTGGCCGGTCGCGGCCACCCCGGGGTCGGTGACGACGAGCACCCGTCGGGCACCGGTCTCGCTGAGGTCGTAGCCGATCTCGTCGGCGGCCCCCGTGCCGAACTTCAGCCGCGGGGCTCCGTAGGTGAACACGCTCTCCGGGTCGGCGGGCCGGTACACGCTGGCGGTCATGCCGCCATCGTGCACCGGCCCCGCCGGGTCCCGCTGCCCTGGTGCGCGCCGCGGGCCGGACGCCCCGGGGCGGCGGCGGGTCAGGAGGTCGGCGGCTCGTCCTGGCCCGACTCCTCCGCGGCGTCGGCCTCCTCCTTGGTGTGGTGCACCGCGCCGTCGGCGTGCTCCGGCGGCCCGTACACCGTGTAGAGGACCAGCGGGTTCTGGCCGGTGTTGAGGAAGTTGTGCTTCGTCCCCGCCGGGACGACGACGAGGTCGCCCTGCGCCACCTTCTTCGTGGCACCGCCCACCTTCGCCTCCCCGACGCCGCTGACGAAGGTGAGGATCTGGTCGATGTCCTCGTGGACCTCCTCACCGATCTCCCCGCCCGGCGGGATCGTCATGATCACCAGCTGCGTGTTCCCCCCGGTCCACAGGACGCGGCGGAAGTCCGGGCTCTCCTCGGCGACGGTGGCGATGGTGAAGTGGATGACGGACGCCATCGGCTGTTCCTCCCTGGTCGTGCGGCACCCGGTCGGTGCCCTCTGCGGGAGTCGGTGCCCCCGAGCCGCACGGACCATGCGCCCGACGGCGGCGCGCCCTCCGCGCCGGTGGGTGTGACCCAGGCCCGCGTGCTGCTACGGTGTCCGCGCGTTGGTTCGAATCTCCAACCGACTACTCGGCCCGACCGCCAGGAGGCGCGCGTGTCCCGGTCCCTGAGTCCCCGCCCCACAGCACCGGCACCGGCCGACGCGGTCACCGGCGTGCAGCGACGCACCCTGGCCGTCGTGGCGACCAGCACGCTGGTGGTGCTCGCCGCCTTCGTGACGCCGCTGGCCACCGCGGTGAGCACGGCCCGGGAGCTCGGCACCGGCCCGGGCGGGCAGGCCTGGCTGCTGTCGGCGATGAGCGTCGGGCTGGCCGCGGCCCTGCTGGTCACCGGTGCGGTCGCCGACGACCTCGGCCGCCGCAGGGTCTTCACCGCCGGGCTGGTCCTGCTGGCCGCGGGCGCCGCGCTGACCGCCGCGGCCGGCTCCACCGGGGTGTTCGTCGCCGGCCGGCTGGTCGAGGGCGCCGGTGGGGCGGCCGTGCTGGCCTGCTCGCTGGGCCTGCTCGCCCAGGTCTTCCCCCTGGGGCCGCTGCGGGCGCGGGCGGCGGCGGTGTGGGGCGCCAGCCTCGGCGCGGGCACCGGCGTGGGCGGCGTCGCAGCGGTCGTCCTCGACGGGAACACCGGCTGGCGGGCCACGCACGCCGCCACCGCCGTCCTCACCGCCGCCCTGGCGGTCGCCGCGCGGCTGCTGCTGCCCGAGACGCCGCGCGGCCGCCGTCCGCGGGTCGACGTCCTCGGCCCGCTGCTGCTCGTCGCCGCGGTGTGCTGCCTGCTGGTGGGCCTGCTCGCCCCCCGCAGCGGGGCGGGCACCGGCGCGGCGGTCGCCCTGCTGGGCGCCGGGGCCGTGCTGGCCGCCGCCTTCGTGCTCGCCGAGGCGCGGGTGCCGGCGCCGATGGTCGACCTGGCGCTGTTCCGGGTCCGCGGTTTCGTGGCCGCCAACGTCGGGGCGCTGGTCACCGGGGCGGCCACGGTCGGGCTGATGTCCTACCTCGCGACGGTGCTGCAGCGGGCGCTGGGGGAGAGCCTGCTGGCCACGACGGTGCCCGTGGTCGTCTGGTCGGCGGTCGCCACGGCGACGTCGTGGGGGCTGCGCTGGGTGCCCCGCCTCGACGGGCGGGTGCTGCTCGCCGGCGGGCTGGCGGTGTCGGCGGCCGGGCTGGCCGGGCTCGCCGTCCTGGACGTCGGCGACCGCAGCACGGCCGTGCTGCCCGCGCTGGTGGTCCTCGGCGTCGGCTATGGCGCGGCCAACGCGGCACTGGGCCGGGAGGCGGTCGCGCACGTGCCGGTGGAGCGCGCGGCCATGGGCAGCGGCGCGAACAACACCGCCCGCTACCTCGGCGGCGCGGTCGGGGTGACCCTCGTCGTCCTGCTGGTCACCGCGGGGCCGGCCTCGGGCGGCGCCGCGGCCCTGGTCGAGGGCTGGGACGCCGCCGCGCTCGCCGGCGCGGCGCTCAGCGTGGTGGGGGCGCTGGCGGTGCTGGCGCTGCGGCCGGTTCGCCGCTGACCGCCGCGGCCGCGCGGGGTGCGCCGCCGCGTCACCGGCCGGGCCGGGCCACCAGCTGCACGAGGACGTCGGTGGCGACGTCGGTGTCGTCGGCCAGCGACGTCGCCTCCCCGCGCTCGACGCGGACCAGCGCGAGCTCGTTGAGGCCCCCGACGGCGGCCACGACCAGCGACCGGTCCACCGGGCGGAGCTCGTCGGGGTGCCGCTCGGCCAGGGTGGCGGCGATGCCGCCGAGCAGTTCCACGTAGCGGTCGATCACCTCGCGGCGCAGGGTCAGGGCCGGCCGGCCGGCGGCCTGGACCTCGATGAGGGTCGCCCAGGCCATCTCCGGGTTGGCGGCCAGGACCTCGAGGTAGGTGCGCACCGCGGCCCGGAGCTGGTCGCGCCAGGACCGGCCGGCCGCCGCCGCCTGCTCCTGGGCGGCGTGGACGGCGGCGAGCATGGTGGTCGACGCCCGCGTGTACAGCTCGAGGAGGCAGTGCTCCTTGTCGCGGAAGTGCGCGTAGACGACGGTCTTGGAGACCCGCGCCACGCGGGCGATGTCGGAGATCGTCGTGGCCCGGTAGCCCTTGGTGGCCATGTTCGTCGCCAGCGCGAGCAGGATGCGCACGCGACGGCTGGCGTCGGCCTCGGTCAGGTCCTCGGGCGAGACCAGGGCTTCCACGGGGGCGATCCTACGGTCGGTGCCGCGCGCCGCCGTCCGCTCGCCGCGGTCCGCGGAACAACCCTGCTCATCATCGGGGGGATTCCGGTGTCGGGTGCGCGCCGGAACGGGTACCGGTCGTTACTCTCCGGTCATGATCTCCGCGCAGCGCTCCCGCGCCGACGGCACGGCTCCGCGGCCGATCAAGCGGGGCGCCAAGGTCGCCGAGGCGCTCGCGCAGGAGATCGTGCACGAGATCGTCTCCCGCAGGCTCCCGCCCGGCACGCTGCTGTCCTCCGAGGCGCAGATGCTGGAGGAGTACGGGGTCGGCCGCGGCTCGCTGCGGGAGGCGCTGCGCATCCTCGAGGTGCACGGGCTGATCACGATGAAGCCCGGCCGCAACGGTGGCCCGATGGTCGTCGAGGCCGGCACCCGCGACTACGGGCGGATGTCGACGCTGTTCTTCCACCTCGGCGGCACGACCCTCGGGCAGCTGGTCGAGGCCCGGCTGGTGCTCGAGCCGATGATGGCCCGCCTGGCCGCCGAGCGGCGCGGCCAGGAGCTGGTGGGCCAGGTGGCCGACCCCGACGCGACGGCGGTCGAGGACGACACCGCCCACTGCGACGCGACCACCGACTTCCACCGCGGCGTGGCCTCGATGTCGGGCAACCCGGTGCTCACCCTGGTGTCGGTGTCGCTGGAGGACGTCTTCCGCGACCAGGTCAGCGGGCTGCTGTCGCCGAAGGACGAGCGCCGGCGCGTGCTCGAGGTGCACGCGGCGATCGCCGGCGCGATCGCCGAGGGCGACGCCGACGCCGCCGAGCGGCTCATGCGCGAGCACATGCAGGAGCACGCCGACTGGGTGCGCCAGCGGCACCCGCAGCTGATGGAGCAGGTGATCAGCTGGCGGTGAGGCCGCCGGTCAGCGGCTCCGCCACACCGGGGCGCGTTCCTCGGTGAACGCCCGCGCCCCCTCCTGCGGGTCCTCCGACGCACGGATGGGCGCGCAGACCTCCCACGGGCGGACGAAGGCCTCCTCGGCCGGCCACGAGGGGCCCTCGGTGACGATCCCCCTGGTGCCCGGCACCGCCAGTGGGCCGTTCCCGGCGATCTACCGCGCCAGCTCCAGCGCGGCCGCCAGCGCCCGGCCGCCGGGCCGGCGGACGGGTGAGGCGACTCACCGCCGGGCGGGGAACAACCGGCGCGCGGGCGCTGTCGTCCCCCAGGTGACGCCCCCGACGCCAGCCCGCACCCCTCTGCGCGCCTACGCCGTGTGGCTCACCGCGCTGGCGGCCTACGTCGTCGCCGTCTTCCACCGCGCCTCGCTCGGCGTGGCCGGGGTGGAGGCCCAGGAGCGCTTCTCCGCCGGGGCGTCGGCGATCTCGCTGTTCCTCGTGCTGCAGCTGGCGGTCTACGCCGGCCTGCAGGTGCCCGTCGGGGTGGCGGTGGACCGCTTCGGCTCGCGGAAGCTCATCGCGGCCGGCGGACTGACCATGGCCGCCGGGCAGCTGGTGCTGGCGCTGGCTACTGACGTGCCCACCGCCGTCGCCGCCCGCGTGCTGGTCGGCGCCGGCGACGCGATGACCTTCATCAGCGTGCTGCGGGTCATCGGCTTCTGGTTCCCCGGCCGCACCGTCCCGCTGGTCACCCAGCTCACCGGCATCCTCGGCCAGGTCGGGCAGATCGTGGCCGCCTACCCGCTGGTCGCGCTGCTGCACGCCGCCGGCTGGCGCGACACCTTCCTCGGCGCCGCGGCGGTCGGCGTCCTGGCCGTGGTCCTGGTGCTGGCCGCCCTGCGCGACGCGCCGCCCGGCACGGCGGCCACCGCCCCCGCCGGCCTGGCCGAGGTGCGCCGCAGCCTGGCGCTGACGTGGCGCGAGCCGGGCACCCGCATCGGCCTCTACACCCACCTGGTCACCCAGTTCTCCGGCACCGTGTTCGCGCTGCTGTGGGGCTATCCGTTCCTCGTGGTCGGCCAGGGCCTGTCCCCGGCGACGGCGGCCGGCCTGCTCACCCTGCTCGTGCTCGTCGGCATGGGCGTGGGCCCGCTGCTGGGCCGGCTGTGCGGCCGGTGGCCGCTGCGCCGCTCGTCGCTGGTGCTGGCCATCCTCGCCGCCACCGCGACGCTGTGGACGGTGGTGCTGCTCTGGCCGGGGCGGGCGCCGCTGTGGCTGCTGGTCGTGCTGGTCCTGGTCCTGGGCACCAACGGCCCCGGCTCGATGATCGGCTTCGACTTCGCCCGCACCTGGAACCCGGCCGAGCGCCAGGGCAGCGCCAGCGGGGTGGTCAACGTCGGCGGGTTCGTCGCCTCGCTGCTCACCGTCCTCGCCATCGGCGCCGTGCTCGACGTCCTCACGCCCGGCGACTCGACCGCCTACGACCTCGGTGCCTTCCGCGCCGCCTTCGCCGTCCAGTACGTGTTCTGGGCGATCGGTCTGGTCGGCGTGCTGCGCCACCGTCGGGCGCTGCGCGCGCGGCTGGCCCGCGACGGTGTGGTCCTGGTCCCGCTGCACGTCGCCGTCTCCGCCCGGCTGCGCGGGGAGTCCGCCTACCACTGAGCCCGGGGTCGCGCGGGCCCGTCGCGCTCGGCACGATCACGGGGCATGGACGTGGTGGTCGGGCTGGACTCCGGGACGACGGCGACCAAGGCGGTCACCGCCGGCACCGACGCCCGGGTCCGCGACGCGGTCAGCGTCGGCTACCCGCTGTCGGTGCCCGCCCCCGGCCGCGCCGAGCTCGACGCGCACCGCCTGGCCGACGCCGCCGTCGAGGCGCTGGCCGCCGTCACCGCCCGCGCCGGTGAGCGCGGCGACCGCGTCGTCGGCGTCTGCCTGTCGGCGGCCATGCACGGCCTGGTCCCCATGGACGACGACGGCCGGCCGCTGGGCCCCGTCGTCACCTGGGCCGACGACCGCGCCGCCGGGTACGCCGAGGCGCTGCGCCGCGACGGCCGCGCCGGCGGCCTGCACGAGCGCACCGGGACGCCGGTGCACCCGATGTCGCCGCTGCTCAAGCTCGCCTCGCTGCGCGCCGAGGACGCCGACCGGCTGGCCCGGGTGCCCCGCTGGGGCGGGGTGAAGGAGCTCGTCGTCGCGGCCCTGCGCGGCGGCCCGCAGGTGCTCGACCGGGCGTGCGCCTCGGCCACCGGGCTCTACGGCATCCGCACCGGCACCTGGGACGCCGAGGCGCTGCAGATCGCCGGCGTCCGGGCCGGGCAGCTCGGCGAGGTGCTCCCGACCACGGCGGTGCTGCCGGGGCTGCGGCCGGAGGTGGCCGCCGCGACCGGCCTGCCCGCGGACACCCCGCTGGTCCTCGGCGCCTCCGACGGGGTGCTGGCCAACCTCGGCATCGGCGCCGTGCGGCCCGAGGTCGCCGCCGTCTCGCTGGGCACCAGCGGCGCGATGCGGGTCGTCGTCCCCGCCCCGACCGCCGACCCGGCGCACCGGCTGTTCTGCTACGCCCTCACCGACGAGCACTGGGTGGTCGGCGGCGCGGTCAACAACGGTGGCTCGGTGGTGCGCTGGGCCGCCCAGGCGCTGGCCGAGGGGGACGGGGTCACGGGAGAGGACGCCGACGCCCTCGACGCGCGGCTGCTCGCCGAGGCGGCCGCCGTGCCGGCCGGCAGCGCGGGGCTGCTCTGTCTGCCCTATCTGCTGGGGGAGCGGGCGCCGTGGTGGCGCTCCGGGCTGCGCGGCGCCTACGTCGGCCTGCGCCGCGAGCACCGTCGTCCGCACCTGGTGCGCGCCGCGGTCGAGGGCGTGTGCCAGCAGCTGGCCCTGGTGCGCGACGCCTTCTCGGCCACCGGCCTGCCCGTCCGCGAGGTCCGCGCCACCGGCGGCGCGGTGGCCTCCCCGCTGTGGGTCGCCACGCTGGCCGCGACGCTGGACCTCCCGGTGCGCATCGCCGACTCCCCGGAGGGCACCGGCCTCGGCGCCTGCCTGCTGGGGCTGCACGCGCTCGGCGCGCTGCCCGACCTCGACGCGGCCACCGCGCTGATCGGCGTCTCCGACCCCGTCGAACCCGACCCCGCGGCCGCCGGCCTCTACCGGCGCACCCGCCCGCTGGTCGAGCAGTCCACGCGCGCGCTGGCCGACGTCCTCACCACGCTCGACGGCCTCGACGACACCCGCAGCCTGCCGCTCTGACCCGCCCGGTCGCCGAGGCACGCCGCACTCCCTGTCCGCCGGGCGCTCCCGGGGCCACGATGGCCGTCCGGGACGACCCGGGCCGCCACGGAGCGCGAGGGGAGCTGTCATGAGGGGTGCCGGACGGGCCGCGGTGGCCGGGCTGGGGGCGGTCGCCGCGGTGGCCGCCCGCGACCTGCTGCAGCGGGAGCACACGCTGCTGCGCAACTTCCCGGTGCTCGGGCACGCCCGCTACCTGCTGGAGTCGGTCGGCCCGGAGCTGCGGCAGTACCTGGTCGCCGGCAACAACGAGGAGCGGCCGTTCACCCGCGACCAGCGCCGCTGGGTGTACGCCTCGGCCAAGGGCGAGAACAACTACTTCGGCTTCGGCACCGACAACGACCTCGAGTACACCGCCGGCTACCCGGTGATCAACCACCGCACGTTCGGCCGCGCCGTCCCACCGTCGCACCCGGCGTCGGCCGCCGACGTCGTCCTGCCCTCGGCCAAGGTGCTCGGCGGCCCCCGCGGCCGGGCGCGGGCCTTCCGGCCGGCGTCGGTGGTCAACGTGTCGGCGATGAGCTTCGGCTCGCTGTCGGGCGCGGCGGTCGAGGCGCTGAACCGCGGGGCCGCGCTGGCCGGGTGCCTGCACAACACCGGCGAGGGCGGCCTGTCGGTGCACCACCGGCACGGCGGCGAGCTGGTGTTCCAGATCGGCACCGCCTACTTCGGCTGCCGTGACGAGCAGGGCCGCTTCGACCTGCAGCGGCTGTGCGACCTGGTGGCGGGCGCCCCGGTGCGGGCGCTGGAGATCAAGCTCAGCCAGGGCGCCAAGCCCGGCCTCGGCGGGGTGCTGCCGGCGGCGAAGGTGTCGGCCGAGATCGCCGCGGCCCGCGGGGTGCCCGAGGGCGTCGACTGCGTCAGCCCGTCACGGCACGCGGAGTTCAGCGACGCCGACAGCCTGCTCGACTGGGTGGAGCTGCTCGCTGCCGAGACCGGGCTGCCGGTGGGCATCAAGTCCGCCGTCGGCGACATGGCCTTCTGGGACGAGCTGACCGAGCTCATGGCCACCACCGGCCGCGGCGTGGACTTCGTGACGATCGACGGCGGCGAGGGCGGCACCGGTGCCGCGCCGCTGATCTTCACCGACTCGGTGTCGCTGCCGTTCCAGCTCGGCTTCGCGCGCGTCTACTCCACCTTCGCCCGCCGGGGCCTCGCCGAGCGGGTCACCTTCGTCGGCGCCGGCAAGCTCGGCCTGCCCGACAACGCGGTCGTGGCCTTCGCGCTGGGCTGCGACACAGTCAACGTCGCCCGCGAGGCGATGCTGGCGATCGGCTGCATCCAGGCGCAGAAGTGCCACACCGACACCTGCCCGACCGGCGTCGCCACCCAGAACGCCTGGCTGGCGCACGGCCTGGACCCGGCGCTGAAGTCGGTGCGGCTGGCCGGCTACCTCGCCACGCTGCGCCGCGACCTGCTCAAGGTGGCGGAGGCCTGCGGCGTGGAGCACCCCGGGCTGATCGGCACGGAGTCGGTGGAGGTGCTCACCGGGCGCAGCGCGTCCACGCCGCTGGCGGAGGTGTACGGCTACGAGCCCGGCTGGGGGATGCCCTCGGCCGCCGACCGCTCCGCGATCGTGGAGCTCATGACGGCCGGGGCACCCCAGGGCGGCTCCGCCGAACCCTCGGAGGACGCCGTCCGCTGACGGGGACGTCCGCGGAGGTGCACGGTGCGCTCCCGCGGACGTGCCCGTCAGGAGCGGCCGCGGAGCAGGTCCTCGAAGGAGGGGACGTCGGCGAACGGGTCGGCCGGGCGCGCCGACGCGGGCCGCCCGGTGACGACGTCGGCCAGCTCGCCGGCGGCCCGGACGATCCGCCGGCCCAGCTCACCGCCGTCGCCGCCGGCCCAGTCCTCGCTGGCCGCGAACACCGCCGTCGGCACGGTGACCGCCCGCAGGTGGGCGAACAGCGGGCGCATCGCGTGCTCGAGCACCAGCGAGTGCCGGGCGGTCCCGGCGGTCGCGCCGAGCAGCACGGGCGTGCCGGTCAGCGCGTCCTCCTCCAGCACGTCGACGAAGGACTTGAACAGCCCGCTGTAGGAGGCGGTGAACACCGGGGTGACGGCGATGACCGCGTCGGCGCCGGTCACCGTCCCGATCGCCGCGCGCAGGGCCGCGTCCGGGAAGCCGGTGACGAAGGCGTCGGCCAGGTCGCGGGCGTGCTCGCGCAGCTCGACGACCTCGACGACGGCGTCCTCGCCGCGCTCGCGCAGCGCCGCGACGGTCGCCGCGGCCAGCCGGTCGGCCAGCAGCCGGGTCGACGACGGCGTCGACAGCCCGGCGCTGACCACGGCCAGCGTGCGGGTGGTGCTGCGGGTGGTCATGCCGAGACCTCCTCCGGGGTGCGCTGCCGGGCGGCGACGAGCGAGGCGTGCGTGGGGGCGTCGGGCACGTGGGCGGGCTTGAGCGCGGCGAACTCGCGGCGCAGCACCGGCACGACCTCCTCGCCCAGGACGTCCAGCTGCTCGAGCACGGTCGTCAGCGGCAGCCCGGCGTGGTCGACGAGGAACAGCTGCCGCTGGTAGTCGCCGACGTAGTCGCGGAAGCCGAGGGTGCGCTCGATGACCTGCTGCGGGCTGCCGACGGTCAGCGGCGTCTCGCGGGAGAAGTCCTCCAGCGACGGGCCGTGGCCGTAGACCGGCGCGTTGTCGAAGTAGGGCCGGAACTCCCGGACGGCGTCCTGGCTGTTCTTCCGCACGAACACCTGGCCGCCGAGACCGACGATCGCCTGGTCGGCGCTGCCGTGGCCGTGGTGCTCGAAGCGCGAGCGGTAGAACTCGACCATCCGCCGGGTGTGCTCGGCCGGCCAGAAGATGTGGTTGGAGAAGAAGCCGTCGCCGTAGTACGCGGCCTGCTCGGCGATCTGCGGGCTGCGGATGGAGCCGTGCCACACGAAGGGCGGGACGCCGTCGAGCGGGCGCGGTGTCGAGGTGAAGCCCTGCAGCGGCGTGCGGAACCGGCCGGACCAGTCGACGACCTCGTCGTCCCACAGCTTCCGCAGCAGTGCGTAGTTCTCCACCGCCAGCGGGATGCCGTTGCGGATGTCCTGCCCGAACCACGGGTAGACCGGCCCGGTGTTGCCGCGGCCCATCATCAGGTCCACCCGGCCGCCGGCCAGGTGCTGCAGCATCGCGTAGTCCTCGGCGATCTTCACCGGGTCGTTGGTGGTGATCAGCGTGGTCGCCGTCGACAGCTGCACCGTCGAGGTCTGCGCCGCGATGTAGGCCAGCGTGGTGGTGGGGGAGGAGGAGAAGAACGGCGGGTTGTGGTGCTCGCCGAGGGCGAAGACGTCGAGCCCGACCTCCTCGGCCTTCCGCGCGATCGCGACGATCGCCTGGATCCGCTCCGCCTCGCTGGGGGCGCGGCCGGTGGTGGGGTCGGTCGTGACGTCACTGACCGAGAAGACGCCGAACTGCATCTCGTGCTCCCTGTGGTTGAGAGTGCAACTACTGTCTCGCTCAACGGTGGTGTCCGTACGGACATTCCTCGGCTCCGGCTGCAGGCGGTAGTCGGACGACCACGGCGTGGCGGACCACTCCGTCGGTGACCGTCCCGTGACCTGGTCCGACCCCCCGACCGGGGGACCCGCTGGGAGTCTGGCGCCCACCACCTGGATCGCCCGACGGGCCCGGGCGGGCATGACGGACCGGGGGGAACCGGATGTCGAAGCACTCGCAGGGAACTGCTCCGGACGCCGGGGCGGACGCGGCCAGGCGCACGGCCTTCACGGGCAACACCGCCGCGGAGCACGTCCCGGCGAGGGGCCTCGACGGACTGCTGGGCACCGGCCCGGTCTTCACACACGCACTGCGCGGGTACGACTGCCTGCAGGTCGACGACTACGTGGCCGCGGCCGAGACCGAGCTGCTGGTGCTCCGCCGGGAGAACGACCACCTGCTCAGCCGCTACGCCGCCTGCTCCGGTGAGCTGCAGAACGCCCGCCGCCGGCTGGCCCAGCTGGTGCGCGAGCGGGAGTCGCTCCCCAGCCCCGAGGACGCGCGCGCCCTGCTGCAGCGTGCCGAGGAGGAGGCCGACCAGGTGCGTGCCGAGGCGCGCGCGGAGGCCGAGGCGCGCCTGGCCAAGGTCGCGGAGATGCGCCAGGCGGTGACCGCGCTGCGCGAGCAGGCCCGGCGGGAGGCCGACGCACGGCGGGCGGAGGCGGCGGCCGAGCTGCAGGCGGTCCACCGCGAGGCCGAGGAGGCGCGGCGGGCGGCGGCGGCGCAGGCCCAGCGGGAGCGAGCCGCCGTCGAGGCGGAGCTGGCCGCGCTGCGCGCCGAGAAGGAGGGGGTGCGCGAGACGCTCCGGGTGCTGACCGGGCACGTCGACGACGCCCTGGCCGGTCTCGCCCGCGTGCTGCGCGGCGACGACGTCGGTCCCGACCCGGCGGGCACCGGCGCGCCGCGGACCGACACGGTGCGCACCGGGGCGCTGCCCGAGGACGTCTCGGTGCTCGCCGACCGGCGCGACGCGGCGGCCCGCGACGAGGGCCCCCGGACGCCGGAGGGTGACCCGGCCGACGTCACGGCGCTGCGCGGGGACGCCGATCGGGGCGGGAACCGGAGCGAGGTCGCCGCGGCGTCCTGACCCGGCGTCCTGACCTGCGCCGGCGCCGAGGGGTGGCGTGCGCCGGCTGCACCGTAACTCGTGTCACGTGTGCATCTCGCGTTCCGCTGTTGTCACGGGCAGGTAACGACACGTACCGTTCCTGACGTCCGGCTGGTCGTCTCGTCCCCTTCCGGGGAGCCCGGCCGGACGCCGCCGAGTCGTGTCCGCAGCCGCGGGCGCGAGCCGGGGACCCACCGCAGTCCTGGGGTGAATCGCCTGCCGAGCTCCGCTCGCAGCGCGTAGGGCTTCTTCCCGCCCGAACCCGTCAGCTAACTCGGTAGGCGGCACCGGAAGAAACGGAGACTCTCCGCATGCCCCGCCTCCGGGCCGCCGCGGCCCGCAGGTGCCGCCGGGTGCGCGTCCACCGCGCCATCTGAGTCCGGCCGCCGCCCTGCCCTGCTGACCCCGCGCCGCCGATCGCGCGCGGGGACCCGACGACCGCCGTGCGCCGGTCCCTGCCCGCGAACCGGGCTGCCGCGCGCGCACTCTCCCTCGGAGCCCTCACCCTCATGCCCCGCCCCACCCCGCGTACGCCTGCCCACACGCCCGAGACCGTCGAGCTGTCCGCAGCCGCGACGCCCGCCGACACCGCCGTCATGGCCGCCGTCGGCACCGCGGACACCGCCCCCCGTCGTCGCGCCCGCCGCCTGGGCCTGCCGGCCCGCACCCGCGCCCGGCGCAGCAGCCCCCCGCTGGGCCCGCGCCGCCCCGCCCTGCTGCTGGCCACGGCCGCCGCCGGCGCCCTGGTCGTCGGCGTGGTGAGCACGAGCGGCCCGGCCGCCGAGGCCGGCACCGAGACGGCCGGCTCCACGGTGAGCGTGGCCGAGCAGCTCGGCCTCAGCGGGCAGCCGACCGGGACCGCGGCGTCGCAGACCGCCGACCTCGCGCCGCTCGAGGACCTCGCCGCCTCCCGCAACGAGCGCTCCGCCGAGGAGACCAGCGCCGCCGAGGCGCAGGCCGCCGCCGACCAGGCCGAGCTCGACCGCCGCGCCGCCGAGGAGGCCGCCCGCCGCGCCGCCGAGGAGGAGGCCGCCCGCGCCGCCGCCGAGGCCCAGGCCGCCGCCGAGGCCCAGGCCGCCGCGGAGGCCCAGGCCGCGGCCGAGGCGCAGGCCGCGGCCGAGGCTGCGGCCGCTCAGCGGGCCGCCGCGGCGCAGGCCGCGCCCGCCCCGGCGGCTGCACCTGCCGCCGCGCCGGCCGCCCGTGGCTCCTTCAAGGACTACGCCATGAGCAAGGTGGGCAGCGCCCAGCAGTTCAGCTGCCTGGAGAACCTGTGGGGCAAGGAGAGCGGCTGGAACCCCAACGCGCAGAACCCCTCCAGCACCGCCTACGGCATCCCGCAGTTCCTGGACTCCACCTGGGCCAGCACCGGCATCGCCAAGACCTCCGACGGCTACCGGCAGATCGACGCGGGCCTGATCTACATCGACAGCCGCTACGGCTCGCCGTGCGGCGCTTGGGTGCACTCGCAGTCCACCGGCTGGTACTGACAGGACCCCGGTGCCCCGCACCGGGCCGTGGCGGCACGTCGCCAACCCGGCGCGTGACACTGGGGGCGTGACGCAGCGAGGGCCGGCCACCCGTGTGGTGCCCGTGGGGTTCGTCCGCGCGCACACGCAGGTGCGCCGGCCCTCGCTCGTCCCGGAGGTGCGGTTGCACGTCGCCGACGACGTCGTCGCCCTGTGGGAGGCGATGGAGGACGCGGCCGGCGGCGCCGGCGAGGCACCGCCGTTCTGGGCCGCGGCCTGGCCCGGCGGCCAGGCCCTCGCCCGCGCCGTCCTCGACGGGCCGGTGACGGTGGCCGGCCGCCGCGTCCTCGACCTGGGGTCGGGCAGCGGGCTCGTCGCGATCGCCGCCGTCCTCGCCGGCGCCGGCCACGTGCTGGCCAGCGACGTCGACCCGTTCTCCCGGACGGCGGTGGGCGTCAACGCCGGCCTGAACGGGGTGACCGGGATCGGCGTGGCCGGCGACGTCCTCGACCGGGAGCCGCCGGCCGTCGACGTCGTCCTGGCCGGCGACGTCTGCTACGACCGGGAGATGACCGAGCGGGTACTGCCCTTCCTCGACCGGGCCCGGGCGCGCGGCTGCGAGGTGCTCGTCGGCGACCCGGGGCGGCCCTACCTGCCGCACGAGCGGCTGGAGCCCGTCGCCGCCTACGACGTGCCCGAGACCGAGGGCCCGGGGCTGCGCCGCACCACCGTGTGGCGGCTGCCGTGAGCGCTCCCGCCCTCCTCGACCCCACCCGCGGCACCGCCGTCGCCCGGCACGGGCACTGAGACGGCGGCACCGGTGGCCGTCCACGTCGGCACCTCCGGCTGGAGCTACGACCACTGGGACGGCGTCCTCTACCCGCCGGGGACGCCGCCCCGCGACCGGCTGGCCCACTACGTGCGCCGGTTCGGCACCGTCGAGCTCAACGCGAGCTTCTACCGCTGGCCCCGGACGGCGACCTTCGCCGGCTGGCGCGACCGGCTGCCCGAGCACTTCCGGCTGTCGGTCAAGGCCCCGCGCGGGCTCACCCACGCCAAGCGGCTGTACGCCCCGGAGGCGTGGGTCGAGCGGATCACCGCGGCCTGGCACGAGCTGGACGGCCGGCGGGCCGTGCTGCTGGTGCAGCTGCACCCGGCCGCGGCCCGCGACGACGCCCGCCTGGAGTACTTCCTCTCCCTGCTGCCGGACTGGGTGCGGGTGGCCGTGGAGTTCCGCCACCCCAGCTGGCACGTCGAGGAGGTGTTCGCGCTGCTCGAGCGGCACGGCGCGGCCTACTGCGTGATGAGCGGCGCCGGCCTGCCCTGCGTGCTGCGGGCCACCGCGCCGTTCGTCTACGTCCGGCTGCACGGCCCGGACGACACCGCCCTGTACGCCGGCTCCTACCCCGATGCGGACCTGCGCTGGTGGGCCGACCGGATCGCGGAGTGGGCGCGCGACGGCCGCGACGTCCACGCCTACTTCAACAACGACGGCCACGGCCACGCCGTCCGCAACGCCGAGACGCTGCGGGCGCTGACCGGCAGCTGACCGGGCGGCGAGCGGGGCGCGGCGGCGGGAGACTGGGGTCATGAGCGAGCAGGACGACGGGACGAAGCCAGGGCAGGGGCAGGGGAACCTGGTCAGCCGGTCGGTCGAGGAGTTCGTCGCCCAGCTGCGCGGCTTCACCGACCGGGCGCGCGGGCTGGCCACCGGCGCGGTGCCGTCGGGGCTGTCGCTGCCGCGCCTGCCCTCGCCGCCCGGGGCCATGTCGGCGGCGCAGGTCGGGGCGGTCGCGCAGGCGGTGCGGGGCCAGCGTCAGCTGATCACGGGCCTGATCGGTCAGCTGCAGGCCTTCGACGAGCAGCTCGCCGTGTTCGAGCGGGTGCTCGAGCCGATCGAGGAGTGGAGCCGGACCTGGGCTCGCCTCGAGCAGTCCTTCGGCGACGTGCTGCGCCGGCCGTCGTCCGACCGCGACACCCCGCCGGCGGGGACGCTCTAGCTGTACCCGGCCATCAGGTTGGTGCCAGGCGACTGATCGGAGGATGGCCGCCGAGTGCGCTGTGACGGCGTCGAGTGTTGTAGTGCTCGAGCCAGGGAGCGAGGGCGGCGGCGCGCTGGTCGTTGCTGGTGAAGACCTGCCGGTAGGCCCATTCGCTGACCAGGGTGCGGTTGAGGCGTTCGACCTTGCCGTTCTGCCACGGGCAGTGCGGGCGGATGAACTTCTGCCGGGCGCCGAGGGCGGTGATGACCTCGCGCAGGGACCACCGGTAGGCCCAGGCGTTGTCGGTCATCACCCGCTCGATGAGCGGAATGCCGTGGGCGGCGAAGTAAGCCGCGGCGCGGGCGAGGAACGCCGCGCAGGTGGGTCCCTTCTCGTCGGGGAGGATTTCGGAGTAGGCCAGCCGGGAGTGGTCATCGACGAGTGAGTGCACGTAGTCGAAGCCGACCCGGGTTGCCCGGTCCCGGCTGGTGCTGCCAGCGGCGCGCCCGTGCGCCCGCCAGCCACCGCCGACGGGGATGCGGGCCAGCTTCTTGACGTCCATGTGGACCAGCTCGCCGGGCCGGGACCGCTCATAGCGGATCGCGGTGGTCTTCGAGGCGCGGATCACCTGCCCGGTCATCGGATCCAGCGCGGCCAGCCGGGGCTGCCCGCGGCGGACCAGCACCCGCGACACCGTGCGGGCCGGCACCCCCAGCTCGGCGCTGATGAAGGCCGGCCCCCGACGCTCGCGCCCCCAAAGCTCAACGATGCGGTCCTCCACCTCGGCCGCCGTTCGCCGCGGGCTGGTACGCGGGCGGCTGGACCGGTCCTGCAGGCCCGCCTGGCCCTCGGCGGCGTAGCGGTCGATCCAGGTCCGCACGCACTTACGGGAGATCCCCATCGCCGCAGCGATGTGCGCCTTCTTCCAGCCTCCCTGATACCGCTGGACGATCAACTGCCGGCCATGAACGGTGGTGCGGGCATTAGCGTGGGACACGAGAACCTCCGAGCAGGGACTGGGCCTTCGACAAGCCACACCCCACTCGGAGGTTCTCCTTCGTTCAAGCCCCGACGCCTGTCACCAACGTCCTGGCCGGGTACATCTAGGAGCCTGCTGAATAACCCGAGAATCCGGGTGTCGCGTCGAGAAGATGCGCAGGTCGGCGCCTCGCGCATGATCATCTCGGCGACTTGTTCAGCAGTCTCCTAGCGCTGGTCGCGGCGCAGCGGGTGGTCGGCCGGGACCTCGACCAGGACGATCCGCACGCCGTCGGGGTCGGCGACCCAGGCCTCGACCAGGCCCCACGGCTCGGTGCGCGGCTCGCGCAGCACCGGCACGCCGGCCGCCCGCAGCCGGGCGTGCTCGGCGGCGACGTCGCGCACCTGCAGCCACAGCGCGGTCCCGCGCGGCGGCTCGTCGCCGGAGCCGGACACCTCGAGCAGGCCGTTGCCGAGGAAGAACACCACGCCGCGGTGCCCGGGCGGCCCGAACTCGCGGTACACCGCGAGCCCCAGCACGTCCCGGTAGAACGCCTGCGACCGCGCGGGGTCGGGGGGCCGGAGCAGGACCCGGCTGCTGAGGACGTCCACCCGGGCATCATCGCCGCAGGGCAGGACACCGACACGAGGAGGACGCCGTGGCGCAGCGCTACGAGTACCGGGTGGTGGAGATCCGCGAGGGGCTCATCGGCGGGAAGATGTCGGGTGACAAGCTGGAGAAGGTGCTCAACCAGAACGCCCGGGAGGGATGGCAGCTCAAGGCCATCACCTCCGTCGAGGTCAAGGGGCGCCTCGGCCCGGGGGGTGTCGAGGGCGTCCTGGTGACGCTGGAGCGCCCCACGACCTGACCGATCCCACGAGGAGCGTCCGTGTCCGACGCCGTCGATGCCCGGGCGCGGTTGCGCGCGGACTGCGCGAGCTGCGCGGGGCTGTGCTGCGTGGCCCCGGCCTTCGCGGCCTCGGCCGACTTCGCGATCGACAAGCCCGCGGGTCGGCCCTGCCCGAACCTGCGCGACGACGACCGCTGCGGCATCCACGCGCAGCTGCGGGAGCGCGGCTTCCCCGGCTGCACGGTGTTCGACTGCTTCGGTGCCGGCCAGCAGACCGTGCAGGTGACGTTCGCCGGCGACGCGGGCTGGCGGGGGAGCCCCGAGCGGGCGACGGCGGTGTTCGCGGCCTTCGGCGTGCAGCGGCTGCTGCACGAGGTCCTCTGGTACCTCGGTGAGGCGCTCGCCCTCGAGGCGGCCGCGCCGCTGCACAGGGACCTGACGGCCGCGCACCGGCGCGCCACCGGCCTCACCGCCGCCGGGCCCGGCGAGCTCGCGGCGGTCGACGCCGACGCGCTGCAGCGGGAGGCCGGCGCGCTGCTGCTGTCGGTCAGCGAGCTGGCACGGGCCGGCGTCCGGCCGCGGGCGGGAGGCCGGCGCCGGGCGGACCGGCGCAACGCCGACCTGTCCGGCGCCGACCTGCGCCGCGCGGACCTGCGGGGCGTGAGCCTGCGCGGGGCGCTGCTGCTCGGGGCGGACCTGCGGGGTGCCGACCTGTACCTGACCGACCTGCTCGGTGCCGACCTGCGGGGCGCGGACGTGCGCGGCAGCGACCTCTCCGGCGCGCTGTTCCTCACGCGCCGGCAGGTGGCCGCCGCCCGCGGGGACGCCACGACCCGCCTGCCCGGCGGCCTGGAGCACCCGCCGCACTGGGGACCGCCGCGTCCGGCGCCCCGGTGACCGCCGCGCGGGGACGCGACCGGGCCCCGGCCGGGCTCAGGGCAGGTCGTCGTCCTCCGGCCGGGCGCGGCGGCGCAGCAGCCCGGTGACCCCGGCGACGCGCGACTGCGCCTGGTGCAGGGTCGCGATCAGCGGCCGCAGGTCCTCGTCGACGGTGCGGATGATGTCCGGGACCTTCTCCACCACCGGGTCGTCGAGCACCCGGCCCACCCGCTCGATCCCCGGCTTGAGCGCCCGCACCGGCTCCTCCAGCTCGCCGACCAGCTCCTCGAGCCGCTCGGCGGTGCGCTGGGCCGACGCGATCGCCGAGGTGGCCGTCGACGTCGCGGCGATCAGCTCGCGGACGGCGGCGTTGAGGTCGGTCAGCGTCCGGGGCAGCTGCGCCAGCGCCTCGGTCTGGGCCTGCAGCGTGGTGAGCAGCTCGGTGAGGCCGGGGATCTTGGGCATGCCCAGGCGGAAGGGGTCCACGACGGCAACGGTCGCCCCCCCGCCGTCCGGGCCGCAACCGCAGCAGCCCGGACGGCGGACGGCTCACAGCGCCCGGAGGATGTCCTCGACCCGCTCGCGGGCGTCGCCGAAGAGCATCCGGGTGTTCTCCCGGAAGAACAGCGGGTTCTGCACGCCGGCGTAGCCGGTGCTCATCGACCGCTTGAAGACGACGACGTGCCCGGCCTCCCAGACGTGCAGCACCGGCATCCCGGCGATCGGGCTGCTCGGGTCCTCGGCGGCGGCCGGGTTGACCGTGTCGTTGGCGCCGATGACCAGCACGACGTCGGTCTTGGCGAGGTCGTCGTTGATCTCGTCCATCTCCAGGACGACGTCGTAGGGCACCTTCGCCTCGGCCAGCAGCACGTTCATGTGCCCGGGCAGCCGGCCGGCGACCGGGTGGATGCCGAACCGGACGTCGACGCCCTTGTCGGTGAGCGTGCGGGTGAGCTCGGCGACGGCGTTCTGCGCGTGCGCCACCGCCATGCCGTAGCCGGGCGTGATGACGACGCTGTCGGCGTCGCGCAGCAGCTGCGCGACCTCCTCGGCGGTGACCTCGGTGTGCTCGCCGTCGACGTCCCCGGAGGCCGCCGTGCTGCCCTCGTTGCCGAAGCCGCCGGCGATGACCGACAGGAACGAGCGGTTCATCGCCTGGCACATGATGTAGGAGAGGTAGGCACCCGAGGAGCCGACCAGCGCGCCGGTGATGATCAGCAGGTCGTTGTCGAGCAGGAAGCCCGAGGCCGCGGCCGCCCAGCCGGAGTAGCTGTTGAGCATCGAGACGACGACCGGCATGTCGCCGCCGCCGATCGAGGCGACCAGGTGCCAGCCCAGCGCGAGCGCGAGCACGGTGAGCCCCGCGAGCACCGCCAGCCCGGGGGAGACGACGAAGACGACGGTCAGCGCCGCGAACACGACGAGGGCGCCGAGGTTGAGCGCGTTGCGGCCCGGCAGCATGAGCGGGTTGCTCCGGATCCGCCCCGACAGCTTGAGGAACGCCACGATCGAGCCGGTGAAGGTGACCGCGCCGATGAAGACGCCGATCGCGACCTCGGCGGAGTGGATGCCCACCGGCAGGCCGAGCTCCTCGGCCTCGCCGGCGGGCGCGCCCTCGACCGACAGGTACCCGTTCCAGCCGACCAGCACGGCGGCCAGGCCGACGAAGCTGTGCAGCAGCGCGATGAGCTCGGGCATGCCGGTCATCTCGACGACGCGCGCGCGCCAGAGGCCGACGGCCGCGCCCAGCGCCATCGCGACCGCGATCGCCCCGACGGCGAGCGCCTCGCCGTTGCGCCAGGCCAGGCCGATGGTGGCGACCAGCGCGATCGCCATGCCGGCGATCCCGTAGGCGTTGCCGGTCTTGGCGGTCTCGTGCCGCGACAGCCCGGCCAGGCTCAGCACGAACAGCAGGCCGGCGACGATGTAGGCCGCCGACGCGGCGGTGGTGGCGGTCATGGGGTCAGGCCCTCCGGAACATGGCGAGCATGCGGCGGGTCACCGCGAAGCCACCGAAGACGTTGATGCTGGCCAGCAGCACCGCGAGGAAGGCGAGCACCGTGACGACCGTGCTCACGTGGCCCAGCTGCAGCAGCGCGCCGACCACGATGATCCCGGAGATCGCGTTGGTGACGCTCATCAGCGGCGTGTGCAGCGCGTGGTGCACGTGCCCGATGACGTAGAAGCCGACGACGACGGCGAGGGCGAACACCGTCAGGTTGCCGATCAGCTGGTCGGGGGAGAAGGCGGCGAGCAGGAACAGCAGTGCCGCACCCAGGCCGACCAGCGCGATGCGCCGGCCCGGACCGGCCGGGGCCGTGCGCACCGGTGGTGGTGACGGCGGCGCGGCGACCGGTGCCGGGGCGGCCGACACCTGCACCGGGGGCGGCGGCCACAGCTTCTCGCCGGCCCGCGCGACGGTCATGCCCCGCACGACGACGTCGTCGAGGTCGAGGACCAGCTGCCCGTCCTTGCCCGGCGTCAGCAGCGTGAGCAGGTTGACCAGGTTGGTGGCGAACAGCTGGCTGGCCTGGGCCGGCAGGCGGGCGGGCAGGTCGGTGTAGCCGATGATCGTGACGCCGTTCGGCGTCGTCACCACCTCGTCGGGGACCGAGCCCGCGACGTTGCCGCCCTGGGCGGCGGCCATGTCCACGACCACCGAGCCCGGCTTCATGCTGGCCACCATGTCCTCGGTGAGCAGCCGGGGAGCCGGGCGGCCGGGGATGAGCGCGGTGGTGATGACGACGTCGACGTCGCGGGCCTGCTCGGCGTACATGACCGCGGCCCGGGCGTTGAAGTCCTCGGACGTGACCGACGCGTAGCCGGTGCCGCTGCCGGCGGCCTCGTCCTCGTCGGCGGGGACGCCCACGTACTCGCCCCCGAGCGAGCGGACCTGCTCGGCGACCTCGGGGCGGACGTCGGTGGCCCGCACGATCGCGCCCAGGCTGCTGGCCGCGCCGATGGCCGCCAGCCCCGCGACGCCGGCGCCGACGACGAACACCTTCGCCGGCGGCACCTTGCCTGCGGCGGTGACCTGGCCGGTGAAGAACCGGCCGAAGGCGTGCGCGGCCTCCACGACGGCGCGGTAGCCGGCGATGTTGGCCATGGAGGAGAGCACGTCGAGCGACTGGGCCCGCGAGATGCGGGGGACGGCGTCCATCGCCAGCGCGGTCACCCCGCGGGCGACCAGCGCGTCGAGCAGGTCGGGGGAGAGGGCCGGGGCCAGCAGGGAGACCAGCACGGCGTCGGGGCGCAGCAGGTCGATCTCGTCCGGCGTCGGGGCGTTGACGTGCAGGACGACGTCGGCGCCCCACGCGTCGGCGGCCGCGCCGATCCGCGCGCCCGCGGCGACGTAGGCCTCGTCGGGGCAGTCGGCCCCGGCACCGGCGCCGGACTGCACGAGGACGTCGTAGCCGAGCGCGCACAGCCGGCCCACGCTCGTGGGGGTCGCGGCGACGCGCGTCTCGTTGCGCCGGGTCTCTGCGGGAACACCGATGAGCACGCGCACTCCAAGGACAGCTCGGGCCGGCGACCGTGCCGGCGGGGCCTGGCGTGGTGCAGCGGGGGAGGTGGCTGACCGCACCCCGCGCTGCATCGTGGCAGGCCCCGGTGACGCACCGTGCGCCGGGAGCCCGATCGTGACCCGGATCGCACCCGCTCGGCACCGTGACGTCGGGACCCGGAGACGACCGCGGCCGGCGTCCCCGAGGAGGGGGACGCCGGCCGCGGCCGGTGGTGCGAGGTGCCTAGCGCGCGCGGGTGTAGGGCGCCCCCAGCGGGTCGACCGTCGGGTAGCCGTCGACCTTCTCGGCCAGGCGGGCCGCGGCCCAGTCGCCGTCGCCGAGCACGTGGTCGATCGCGGTGAGCCGGCTGGTGTAGTGCCCGACCGAGTACTCCGCCGTGACGCCGATGCCGCCGTGCAGCTGGATCGCCTCCTTGCCGACGTGCCGGCCCGCGCGGCTGGTCTGCAGCCGCACGCGGTCGGCCGCGGCGACGACGTCGCCGCCGGAGTCGGCCACCATGCTCGCCCACAGCGCGGTGCTGCGGGCCAGCTCCACCGACACGTACATGTCCGCCGCGCGGAAGGTCAGCGCCTGGAACCGGTTGAGCGTGACCCCGAACTGCTTGCGGGTCTTGAGGTACTCGGCGGTGGTCCGCAGCGCCGTCTCCATCGCCCCGACCGCCTCGTTGCCGTAAGCGATCCGGGCCAGCGACTGGGCCCGCTCGACGTCGGCAGCGCGGTCGGCGGTCCCTTCGCCGAGCAGCTCGGCCGGGGTGGCGGCGAAGGTGACGTTCGCCGCGCGGCTGCCGTCGTGGGAGCGGTAGCCGGTGCGGGTCAGGCCCTCGGCGTCGCCCTGGACGAGGAACAGCGCCGTCGCGCCGTCGACGACGGCGGACACGACGAGCACGTCGGCGCGGGCGCCGGCCAGGACCGGCTCCTTGACGCCGGTCAGCCGCCAGGTGCCGCCGTCCTCGGTGGCGGTCACGCCGCTCGCCGAGGTGCTCCACCGGCTGCCCGGCTCGGCGTGGGCGAAGGCCAGCACGCTGCTGCCCTCCGACAGGGGACCGAGGACGGCCTGCCGCTGCGCGGCGGTGCCCACGGCCGCGACCAGGCCACCGGCCAGGACCACCGACTCGACGAAGGGCTCGGGTGCGAGGACCCGGCCCATCTCCTCGGCCACGATGCCGACCTCGATCGGGCCGGCGCCCATGCCGCCGTCCGCCTCGGCGAAGGGCAGGCCGAGCACGCCCATCTCGGCCAGCCGGGCCCAGGTCTTCTCGTCGAAGCCCGGGTCGGTGGCCACCGTCTGACGGCGGGTCTCGGGGTCGCCGTAGGCGCGCTGCAGGAGGCCGCGGACGGCCTCGCGGAGGTCGTTCTGCTCGCTGTCGTACTGGAAGTCCACGGGTTACCTCACAGCCCCAGGATCGTGCCGGCGATGATGGTCCGCTGGACCTCGTTGCTGCCGCCGTAGATGGAGACCTTGCGGTAGTTCAGGTACTCCGGCGTGGCCACGCGGGCCCAGTCGGGCACCTCGGAGCCGCCGTCGGCGAACGAAGCCAGCGAGAGCGGGCCGGCGATGTCGACGATCAGCTCGGTGACGGCCTGCTGCAGCTCCGAGCCGCGCAGCTTGAGCACCGAGGAGGCCGGGTGCGGCTTGCCGTCGGCGGAGTTGGCGACGACGCGCAGGGCGGTGAGCTCGAGCGCGACCAGCTCGTTCTCCAGCTCGGCGATCCGCGCGGTCAGCCGCGGGTCCTGCGACAGGGGGCGGCCGTCGACGCGGATCTCGCGGGCGAAGTCCTTCGCCTGGGCGATCAGCTTCTTGGTGGCGCCGACGCGGGCGATGCCCACGCGCTCGTTGCCGAGCAGGAACTTGGCGTAGTCCCAGCCGCGGTTCTCCTCGCCGATGAGGTTCTCGGCGGGGACGCGGACGTCCTCGAAGAAGACCTCGTTGACCTCGTGGCCGCCGTCGAGCAGCTCGATCGGCCGCAGGGTCACCCCGGGGCTGTCCATCGGGAAGACCAGCATCGAGATGCCGCGCTGCTTCTTCTCCGCGGTCGGGTCGGTGCGGACCAGGCAGAAGATCCAGTCGGCGTGCTGGCCCAGCGTCGTCCACGTCTTCTGGCCGTTGACCACCCACTCGTCGCCGTCGCGGACGGCGGTGGTGCGCAGCGAGGCCAGGTCGGAGCCGGCGTCGGGCTCGGAGAAGCCCTGGCACCACCAGATGTCGAGGTTCGCCGTCGCCGGCAGGAACCGCTCCTTCTGCTCCTGGTTGCCGAAGGTGGCGATGACCGGGCCGATCATGCTGGCGTTGAAGGCCAGCGGCTCGGGGACCGAGGCCAGCTGCATCTCCTCGCGCCAGATGTGGCGCTGCAGCGGTGTCCAGTCGCGGCCGCCCCACTCGACCGGCCAGTGCGGCACGGCCAGGCCGGCGGCGTTCAGGATCTGCTGGGTCCGGACGTAGTCGTCGCGGCCCACGTGCCGGCGGGCCGCGACGGTGTCGCGGATCTCCGCGGGCACCTGGGTGGTGAAGAAGGTGCGCATCTCATCCCGGAAGGCCTCCATCTCCGGGGAAAGCTGCAACCGCATGGGACCTCTCTCCTGACGGCAGCGGTGCCGTCTCGACGTGTGCCCCGACGATCCCACACTTGTTACCGGGGAGTAGACACGGCTCTCCGGCCGTCGGCGAGGCGGACGGGCGGGCCCGGGCCGCCGGCCGCACCCCGTCGTGGCCGGGGTGGCGCCGGGACGCCGTCCGGGCGCGGGGCAGGATGTCCCGCCGGGCCGGGTCGTCGGTCCGCCCGGCCCGTCCCGACAGGAGTGGTCCCCGCGTCCCGTCCGACCCCGCCAGCGCCGGGCGCCGTCCTCGCCGCCGAGCGGCTGCTGCTGGCCGCCGTCCTGCTCACCGCGTTCAACCTCCGCGGCGCGATCGCCGCGGTGGGGCCCGTGCTGGGCGACATCCGCTCCGACCTCGCGCTCTCGCCGGCGGCCGCCGGACTGCTCACCACCCTGCCGGTCCTGTGCTTCGCGCTGCTCGCGCCGGTGTCGGCGGCACTCGGCCGCCGCGTGGGAGCCGGTCCGGCGGTGCTCGGCTCGTTGCTGCTCCTGGCCGTGGCGCAGGGGCTGCGGGTCCTCGACGGCCCCCCGGTGCTGCTGGCCGGGACGTTCCTCGCCGGTGCGGCCATGACGGTGGGCAACGTGCTGCTGCCGGCGGTCATCAAGGCCGGCTTCGGCCGGCGGGCCGGCACGGTCACCGGGCTGTACACGGCGGGCCTCGTCGCCGGCGCGGCCGCCATGGCCGCGGTCACCGCACCGCTGGCCGCGGTGCTCGGCTGGCGTGGCGCGCTCGCCGTCGAGGGCGTGCTGGCCGTCGTCGGCGCGGGTGTCTGGTCCGCGGCCACCCGCGGGCGCGGCGACCTGCTCGGCACCGCCGGCCCGGCGAGTGGTCCCCCGGCCGGGCCGACGCGGCTGTGGCGCTCGCCCACCGCCTGGGCTGTGACCGCCGTCCAGGGGCTGCAGTCGGCGCTGTACTTCTCGCTCACCGCCTGGCTGCCCACGGTGCTCGCCGACCGCGCCGACACCGACGTCACCACCGGGTCGCTGGCCGCCTCGCTGTTCCAGGCGACCGGGATCGTGGGGAGCCTGCTCGTGCCGGCCCTCGTCGCCCGGCGGCCGGGGCAGACCGGGCTGGCGCTGCTGGTGGCCGCGCTGTGGCTGGTGCCGGTGACCGGGCTGCTCGCCGCTCCGGGCGGGTGGCCGGCGTGGGCGGCGGTCGCGGGGGTGGCGCAGGGTGCCGGCATCGGGCTGGCGCTGGTCCTGGTGGTGCTGCGCTCGGCCGATCCGGGCACCGCGGCCCGGCTCTCGGGCATGAGCCAGCTGGTCGGCTACGCCGTCGGCGCCGCGGGGCCGGTCGTCGTCGGCGCGCTGTCGGGACCCACCGGCGGCTGGACCGCGCCGCTGCTCCTCCTGGCGGCGCTGGCGGTCGGCCTGGCCGTCGCCGGCGTGCTCGCGGCCCGGCCGGTGCGGATCGGATGACCCGCTCCCGGCAGCTCAGGGCAGCGGGACGACGTCGGCCAGCACGCCGCCGTCGGGGGTGAGCCGCCGGGGCGCCGGGCTGTCGTAGACGACCAGCAGCCGCCCCTCCCGCGCCGGGCCGAGCAGACCGATGCCCTCGGCGTGGTCGTCGCCGTCGCCGTGCGGGAGGGTCAGCTCGCGGGTGAGCAGCTCGCCGCGGACGACGGCCGGCGCCTCGACCGCGCACCCGCCGTGCCACCGGTAGACGTACACCGGCCCGTCGAGGTCCATGGTCGGCCCGGCCAGCACCAGCAGGTCCTCGCCCTGCGGGCACAGGTCGCGCACGCCCAGGCCGGCCAGCCGCAGCACGTGCTTGCGGTAGCGGCAGCCGTCGGGGAACCGGCGCAGCCGCAGCCGGGTGGGGTCGTCCGCGTCGACCTCCGGCCGCAGCTCCAGGACGACAGCCCAGCCGCGCAGCACCGGTCCCCGCAGCCCGAGGTACACGCGCTCCCCGGAGACGGCGATGCCCTCGACGTCGAGGCCGTTGTCCTTGCCGGGCAGGGGCAGGAAGGGTCCCAGGTGCTCGTCGTCGGCCAGCAGGTCGCGCAGGTCCCTGCCCCGCGTGCCGAGGACGGCGGCGCGGGTGCCGGCGCCGTCGTCCGCGACCGGCGTGGGCAGGCCGTCGACGTCGACCACCGGGATCCGCACCAGCACCTGGCGGCGGGGCTGCCCGGTCACCCTCGCCAGCCGGCGCAGCGCCTTCTCGCCGTCGTGCTCGTCGCGGATCCGGCGACGCCGCAGGCTGTGCGACCCGACGGCCCAGAGCGCGTCGCCGGTGCGGGCCATGCCCTCGATGTCGGCCTCCTCCTCGGCGCCGGGGCCGCTGCCGCCGGGCAGCGGGACCAGATCGGTCAGGGAGAAGCTGGTCTGGTCGCCGTAGCAGGTGGGCGCGGACGGGTCGTCGGCCACCAGTCGCTCGATCGTGGCCGTCTCGTCGCCGGCCACCCACAGCACCGGGCCGTCGCTGCGGACGGCGGAGAGGTTGGTGTGCGTCGCGCTCCGCCGGGCCGCGGAGCCGAACCGGAGGGTCACCGTGCGGGTCGTGGTCACGCCCGCGCACTGTGGCACGGCCGGCGCCGGGCCGGGGGGCCGTCGTGCGCCGTACGGTGCGGTATGGATCTCGTCTGTCCCAAGTGCCAGGGCGCGATGCGCACCTACGAGCGCAACGGCGTGCACGTCGACCAGTGCAGCGAGTGCCGGGGCATCTTCCTCGACCGCGGTGAGCTCGAGCGGCTCATCGACGCGGAGAACTCCTGGCACGGCGCCGCGGCCGGCACGCAGCACGCCCAGCAGCCCTACGGCGCGCCCCAGCACGACCGGTCCCACGGCGGGTCGTACGGGCAGCCGCAGCACGGGGCGCAGTACCCGGCCGCGGGCGGCGCCGGGCTCGGGGCGGTCGTGAACGAGGTGCTCGGCGCGGTGGGGCGCAGCGGGCACTCCTCGCACGGCTCCTCCGGGCACGGGAAGCGCAAGGAGTCCTTCCTGTCCGACCTCTTCGGCTGACGCACCCCGCTCCGACGCCAGGGGCGGCGGCGGGACGGGGCGGCACAGGGCGCCCAGCCGGCCGTCGTGCTCTGCCCACACCCGTGGGCAGAGCACGACGGCGCGCGGCACGACCCGCCCGCCCCGGCGCCGGTACCGTCGCGGCCGTGGCGGCGCGGGAACTGGTCGTCCTCGGTACCGCCAGCCAGGCGCCCACCCGCACCCGCAACCACAACGGCTACCTGCTGCGCTGGGACGGCCGCGGCTTCCTCCTCGACCCGGGTGAGGGCACCCAGCGGCAGATGCTCCTGGCCGGGGTGCCGAGCAGCGCCGTCCACCGGGTCTTCGTCAGCCACTTCCACGGCGACCACTGCCTCGGCCTGCCCGGGGTGGTGCAGCGGATGTCGCTGGACCGGGTCCCGCACCCGGTGGTCACCCACTACCCCGCGTCGGGGCAGGTCTTCTACGACCGGTTGCGGCACGCCAGCGTGTTCGCCGACCTCGCCGACGTCCGGCCGGGGCCGGTCACCGGCGACGGGCCGCTCGCCGAGGACCCGGCCGGCACCTGGGAGGCACGCCGCCTGGACCACCCGGTCGAGTCCTTCGGCTACCGGCTGGTCGAGCCCGACGGCCGGCGCATGCTGCCCGACCGGCTGGCCGCGGCCGGCGTGACCGGGCCCGACGTGGGCCGGCTGCAGCGCGCGGGGGTCCTGCAGGTGGACGGGCGGACCGTGCGGCTGGAGGACGTCAGCGCCCCGCGGCCCGGTCAGCGGTTCGCCTTCGTCATGGACACGCGCATGTGCGACGGCGTCCCGGCGCTGGCCGAGGGCGCGGACCTGCTGGTGATCGAGTCGACCTTCCTCGCCGAGGACGCCGCGCCGGCGCAGCAGTACGGGCACCTCACCGCCCGCCAGGCCGCACGCGTCGCCGCCGAGGCCGGGGTGCAGCGGCTGGTGCTCAGCCACTTCTCGCAGCGCTACGGCGACCCGCGCCGCTTCGAGGACGAGGCGCGCGCGGAGTACGACGGCGACCTCGTCGTCGCCACGGACCTGCAGCGCGTGCCGGTCCCCGCACGCCCGGTGCCGGCCGGCGGGTGACCACGGGCGGGACGGGTAGCCCGCAGGCGACACCCGCCCCGCCAGGAGGACCGCCGATGCCCCGGCTCGACGCCACGACGCTGTCCACGCTGAGCGCGTCGGTGTGGACACCCCGCTACGACCGGGCGGCGGTGACCACCGGGATCGTGCACCTCGGCGTCGGCGGGTTCCACCGCTCGCACCAGGCGATGTACGTCGACCGGCTGCTGGAGACCGGTCAGGCGCAGGACTGGGGGATCTGCGGGGTGGGGGTCCGGCCCGCCGACCGGCGGATGGCCGAGGTCATGGCCGCCCAGGACTGCCTCTACACCCTCGTCGTCAAGCACCCCGACGGCTTCCTCGACGCCCGCGTGGTCGGCTCGGTCGTCGAGTACCTGTTCGCGCCCGACGACCCCGAGGCGGTGGTCGAGAAGATGGCCGCGCCGGGGACCCGCATCGTCTCCCTGACGGTCACCGAGGGCGGGTACAACACCTCGCCCGACACCGGCGCCTTCGACGCCGAGGCGCCCGACGTGGTCGCCGACCTGCGGCCCGGCGCCGCACCGCGGACCACCTTCGGCCTGGTCACCGAGGCGCTGGTGCGGCGGCGCGAGCGCGGGCTGGCGCCCTTCGCCGTCGTCTCCTGCGACAACGTCCCCGGCAACGGGCACCTCGCCCGCGGCAGCTTCGCCGCCTTCGCGGCGCTGCGGGACCCGGCGCTGGGCGAGTGGGTCGCCGCCGAGGTGCCGTTCCCGGACTCGATGGTCGACCGCATCACCCCGGTGACCACCGACGCCGACCGGGCCGAGCTCGACACCCGGTTCGGCGTGGCGGACGCCTGGCCGGTGGTCTGCGAGCCGTTCACGCAGTGGGTGCTCGAGGACTCCTTCCCCGGGGGACGGCCGCCGCTGGAGGACGTCGGCGTGCAGCTGGTCGCCGACGTCGCGCCCTACGAGCTGATGAAGCTGCGGCTGCTCAACGCCGGCCACCAGGTGCTGGGCCACCTCGGCCGGCTGGCCGGTCACGTGTACGTGCACGAGGCCTGCCAGGACGCGCTGTTCCGGGAGTTCCTGCTCGGCTACCTCGACGACGAGGCCACCCCGACCCTGCCGCCGGTGCCCGGCATCGACCTGCGCCGGTACAAGGCCGATCTCGTGGGCCGCTTCGCCAACCCCGCCGTCCGGGACACCCTCGCCCGGCTGTGCGAGAACGCCTCCGACCGCATCCCGCAGTTCCTGCTCCCGGTGCTGCGCGCGGACCTGGCGGCGGGGCGGGAGATCCGCCGGTCGGTCGCCGTCCTGGCCGGCTGGGCGCGCACCGCGGAGGGGGCCGACGACGCCGGGCGGCCGATCGAGCTGGCCGACCCCCGGCGCGACGCGCTGCTCGCCCGGGCCCGCTCCGGTGACGGGGACCCGCTGGCCTTCCTCCGCGAGCGGGACGTCTTCGGCGACCTGGTCGACCACCCCCGGGTGGCCGGCGCGTTCGCCGCGACGCTGACCTCCCTGCGGGCGCGGGGGACCCGCGCCACGATCGAGGACCTGGTCCGCGTCCGCACTCCCGAGCGCGCGGCACCGGGCTCCTCCGCCGGCTGAGGACGGGCGGCTGCGGCGAGCCCGGCCGCGGGGTAGCAAGGAGCGGTGTTCGACGGCGGAGGATTCGTGCCCGACTGGTTCGGGCTGCTGGGCCGCGAGGTGCTGCGCGAGCGGCGGGCCGCGCTGATCGCCGAGGCCTGCGCCTGGAGCGTCGGCCTGTCCGACCGCCCGCACCACCTGCGCCGCCGTGGCCGGCTGGTGGCGACCGGCTCGACCATCGGCGACCGCGCCGCCACCGGGCAGTCGCTGTCGGGAGAGGAGGACGGCCGGCTCGAGCTCGGCGACGCCCGGCCGGGCAGCTTCCAGGACGCGCTCAACGCCGTCGACGCCGACGGGACCGTCTACGCCGACCGCTTCGACCGCGAGGTCATCGAGCCGTTCGTCCGCGAGACCTGCGTGCTGGCCGCCGACCGCGCCCGCCGGACCCGCCCCGGCCGCTGGGCCGAGCTGCTCGACGACCTCGGGGAGGACCCCGCCGACGTCGACGTGGCCGCGGTCGTCCGCGCCGGGGAGTGGGAGGAGCCACTGCGCACCGAGGCCGAGCACCTCGTGCTCGCCGCGCTGGGGGGCACGCCGCTGCTGGAGGTCGAGTCCGAGGGGCTGCCGCTGTCGCTGGTCCGCGCCGCCGAGGCCACCGCCCGGGCCGCGGCCGCGCCGCCGTCCCCGGCGTCCGAGCCGGACGAGGGGCTCTCCGGCGCGCTGTTCCTCGCGCTGGCCGCCGTCCGGGAGGCCGGCCTGCCCTCGCCGGTGCCGCCCGGGGACGCCGGCCGGCTGCTGGCCGCGCTGGGCGAGCAGGGGCTGGAGCCGGACGAGGTGGCCGGCGTCCTGCCGCACCTGCCGCTCGCACCGGGCACGGCGGAGCGGGTGTGCGACTTGCTGCCGGGGCTCTGACGGCCCTCCTGCAGGGGCCCACCACGAGCGTCAGCGAGTGGTGGGGGGCAGGAGGGTCCTTCCACTAGTACGGCAGGCCGGTGTAGTTCTCGGCCAGCTCGCGGGCGGCCGCCTCCGAGGAGCACACCCGCCGCAGCTGGGAGAGCTGCAGCTGGGCGTCGAAGGGGTCGCCGGTGGTGTGCAGCATCGAGGTCATCCACCAGGAGAAGTGGGTGGCCCGCCAGACCCGCGCCAGGGCCGTGTCGGAGTAGGCGTCGACCAGGTCGGTCTGCTTCTCCTGCAGCAGCCGGACCAGCGCGCGGGAGAGCAGGACGACGTCGGCGACGGCGAGGTTGAGGCCCTTGGCCCCGGTCGGCGGCACGATGTGCGCGGCGTCGCCGGCGAGGAACAGCCGGCCGCGGCGCATCGGCGCGCTGACGAACGAGCGCATGGGCAGGATCGACTTCTCGGTGACCGTCCCCGTGCTGATCTCCCAGCCCTCCAGCGCGAACCGCGTGGCCAGGCCCGCCCAGATGCGGTCGTCGGACCAGTCCTCGATCCGCTCCGACGGGTCGACCTGCAGGTAGAGCCGCGACACCGACGGCGAGCGCATCGAGTACAGCGCGAAGCCGTCGGGGTGCCAGGCGTAGATGAGCTCGTCGGTCGCGGGGGCGGCGTCGGCCAGGATGCCCAGCCACGCGTAGGGGTAGGTGCGCTCCCACAGCTGCTGCCCCCCGGCGCCCCCGGCCACCACCGCCCGCGACGGGCCGTGGAAGCCGTCGGTGCCGGCGACGACGTCGCACTCGAGCACCTGCGGCGTCCCGTCGGCGTCGGTGAAGCGGATGCGGGGGTCGTCGGTGTCGACGTCGTCGATCGCGACGTCGGAGACGTCGAAGTACAGCGGCGGCCCGCCGGCGAGCTGGGCGGCGACGAGGTCCTTGACCACCTCGGTCTGTCCGTAGACCCACACCCGGCGGCCGCACAGCTCGGGGAAGTCGAGGGTGTGCCGCACCCCGGGGTACTGCAGGTGGATGCCGCGGTGCTCGAGGCCCTCGCGGTGCAGCCGGTCGCCCAGGCCGGCCTCGGTGAGGACGTCGACGGTGCCCTGCTCGAGGATGCCAGCGCGGATGCGGGCCTCGACGTACGCGCGGGAGCGGTTCTCCAGCACGACCGAGTCGATGCCCTGCAGGGCGAGCAGCCGAGACAGCAGCAGGCCCGCCGGGCCGGCGCCGATGATCCCCACCTGGGTGCGCATGCGGTCGAGTGTGACCCCGGATACGTCCTGGCGGACAGCGCGCACTCCCGCTCAGCGGAAGGGGATGGTCCTGGCCAGCGCCCGGCCGATGCCCCGGGCGGCGACCTCGAGCACCGGCACCAGCCGCGCCAGGTCGCGCCGGTGGCTCGGGACGACGATGCCCAGCGCCGCGGCGACCACCGGGCCGGCCGGCCGTTCCACCCGCACCGGGACGGCGACCGAGGCGGTGCCCAACGACATCTCCTCGGCGGTGCGCGCCCAGCCGCGGCGGCGGACCTCGGCCAGCTCCCGGGCGAGCAGGGTCGGGTCCACGACGGTGTGCCGGGTGGTCCGCTCCGGCGTGGCCAGGACCTCGGCGACGACGTCGTCCGGCGCCGACGCCAGCAGCACCTTGCCCACCCCCGTGGCGTGCAGGGGCAGCCGGCTGCCCACCTGGCTGACCACCGGCACCGACTCGCGGCCGGAGATCCGCTCGACGTAGAGAGCGGAGGGCCCGTCGCGGACGGCGAGGTGGACGGTGTCGCGGGTGGCGGTGTGCACGTCGAGCAGGAACGGCGCGGCCACCTGGCGCAGCTCCAGCTGCACGGGGGCGAGCAGGCCGAGGTCCCAGAGCTTGCGGCCGATCTCGTAGCGCCCGTCGGCGCGGCGCGACAGCGCCCCCCAGTCGGTGAGCTCGGCGAGCAGCCGGTGCGTGGTGGTCAGCGGGGTGCCCGAGCGCTCGGCGATCTCGGTGAGGGTCAGCCGGGGGGCGGCGGCGTCGAAGGCGTCGAGGACGGCGAGCGCCCGGGAGGTCACCGAGCGCCCGGGCGCGGCACTGCCTCCGGCCATGGCCGTCCTTCCGCTGGGTGGGAGCGCGGGCTTGGGCAGCGTAGTCCGCCGGACGTACGTTGCCGGGTATGACCGGGACCACATCGGAGAGCCGGCTGATCCTGCCGCGCTACCTGCGCGAACGAGCCGAGGTGCGCACGCCCGTCGGCTTCCCCGACTACCGCAGCACCGCGCTGCGCGCGCCGCTGCGGACGCCGGTCGACCTGGCGCACCGGCTCACCGAGGTCACCGGCCCGGTGCTCGGCGAGGACCGGGTCCGGCCCGAGGACGCCGACCTGACGCTGCGGCTGGGCGGCGAGGCGATCGGCCAGCGGATCCTGGTGTACGGCCGGGTGCTCGACAGCGACGGCCGCCCGGTGCCCGGCGCGCTGGTGGAGATCTGGCAGGCCAACGCCGCCGGCCGCTACCGGCACCTGGCCGACGACTGGCCGGCGCCGCTGGACCCCCACTTCGACGGGCTGGGCCGGGTGGTCACCGACAGCCTGGGCCGTTACGAGTTCCTGACCGTCAAGCCCGGCGCCTACCCGTGGGGCAACCACCACAACGCGTGGCGCCCGGCGCACATCCACTTCAGCCTGTTCGGCCGCGCGTTCACCCAGCGGCTGGTCACCCAGATGTACTTCCCCGACGACCCGCTGTTCGGCCAGGACCCGATCTACAACGCCATCCCTCCTGTGGCGCGGCACCGTGCGGTGAGCCGCTACTCCCTCGAGCGGACCCAGGACAACTGGGCGCTGGCCTTCGAGTGGGACATCGTGCTGCGCGGCACCGAGCAGACGCCGTTCGAGACCGACGACGACGGAGACGTGGCGTGAGCGTCATCGACCCCCTCGACGTCCCGCCGGACCCGGCCGTCCCCTTCCAGCCCCGCTCGGGGCAGCGCGGCTCCGGCTTCCTCACCGAGCCGTTCCGGCTGGGCACCACGCCCAGCGCCACGGTCGGCCCCTACCTGGCCATCGGGCTGACCTGGGCCGACGGGGCCTGGGCGGCGGCCGAGGGGACGCCGGGGGGCATCTGGATCCGCGGCCGGGTCCTCGACGGCGCGGGCGACGTCGTCCCCGACGCGATGGTCGAGACGTGGCAGGCCGACCCGGACGGCCGATTCCCTTCCCCGGAGGACCCGCGCGGTGCCTCCACCCACCCCGGCTTCCGCGGCTACGCCCGCGCCGCCACGGTCACCGGCGAGTTCGCCGTGTTCACCCTCAAGCCCGGCCGGGTGCCCGACGGCCAGGGCGGCCTGCAGGCGCCGCACGTCGACGTCTCGGTGTTCGCCCGCGGCCTGCTCGACCGGCTGGTCACGCGCGTCTACTTCGCCGACGAGGCCGAGGCCAACGCCTCCGACCCGGTGCTGTCGGCGCTGCCGGAGGACCGCCGGGCCACGCTGCTCGCGCAGCCCACCGGCGACGGCTACCGCTTCGACGTCCACCTGCAGGGCGACCGCGAGACGGTCTTCTTCGCGATCTGACCCGGCTGGCTCCGTGCGGCGCCGGTAGGAAGGGACCCGTGACAGGTCTGTTCACCGGAACCTTCGCCCGCGGCGGTGCGGCGGCGGCCGTGTCCGACCACGCCTGGTTCCGCGCGCTGCTGGACGTCGAGGCCGCGCTGGCCCGCGCGGCGGCGTCCTCCGGCCTGGTGCCCGCCACCGCCGCCGACGCGGTGGCCGACGCCTGCGCCGACCCGTCGCGGCTGGACCTCGCGACCGTCGTCGCCCGGGCCGCCGACGCCGGCAACCCGGTGCCGCCGCTGGTGCGGGCGCTGCAGGACGCCGTCGGGGAGCGCGACGCGGTCGCCGTGCACGTGGGCGCCACCAGCCAGGACGTGCTCGACACGGCGCTGGTGCTGCTGGCCCGGCAGGCGGTGGCGGCGGTCGACGCCGACCTGGCCGCGGCGGCCGCGACCTGCGCCGAACTGGCGCGGGCGCACCGCGACGACGTGGTCATGGGCCGCACGCTGATGCAGCAGGCGCTGCCGACGACCTTCGGCCTCAAGGCGGCCGGCTGGCTGGCCGGGCTGGACGGGGCGCGGCTGCGGCTGGCCGAGGTGGTGGCCTCGCTGCCGGTGCAGTACGGCGGCGCGGTCGGCACGCTGGCGGCGTCGTCCGGCGCCGGGGTGGCGGTGCGCGCGGCGCTGGCCGGGGAGCTCGGACTGGTGGCGCCCGCCGTCCCCTGGTTCACGGTGCGGCTGCCGGTGGCCGACCTCGCCGGCGCGCTGGGGACGGCCGCCGGCGTGCTGGCGACGGTCGCCGTCGACGTGGTGCTGATGGCCCAGTCGGAGGTGGCCGAGGTCGCCGAGGTCGGCGAGGGGCGGGGCGGGTCGTCGGCGATGCCGCACAAGCGCAACCCGGTGGCGGCGATCTCCGCCCGGGCGTGCGCGCGGCGGGCCCCGGGGCTGGTGGCCACGCTGCTCGGGGCGATGGAGCAGGAGCACGAGCGGGCCGCCGGTGCCTGGCACAGCGAGTGGCCGACGCTCACCGAGCTGCTGGTCACCGTCGGGTCGGCGGCGTCCTGGCTGGCGGAGAGCCTGCGCGGGCTGCGCCCGGACGTCGCCCGGATGGCGGCGACGGTGACCGCGGCCGGCGAGGGTCCGCTGGCGGGCGCGCTGGCCGAGGCGCTGGCCCCGTCGCTGGGCCGGGGAGCGGCGCACGACGCGGCCGCCGCGGCCACCCGGGAGGCGCGGGAGAGCGGCCGGCCGCTGGCCGAGGTCGTGGCCGCCCGGAGCGACGTCGACGTCGCGGCGGTGCTGGCCGCGGCCGCGCCCGACGTGGGGGAGGCCGGCGCGCAGGTGGACGCGGCGCTGGCCGAGCACGACCGACTGACCGAGGGAGAGCGCGGATGACCGCCGTCGAGGTGTCGTACACGGAGGACGGGCCGCCCGACGCGCCGGTCGTCGTCCTGTCCAACTCACTGGGGGCGACCCGCGGGATGTGGGACCCGCAGGTGCCGGCGCTGGCCGAGCGCTACCGGGTCGTCACCTACGACACCCGCGGGCACGGGGAGTCGCCGGCGCCGGCCGGCCCGTACTCGCTCGACGACCTGGTCGACGACGCCCTCGCGCTGCTGGACCGGATCGGCGCGCGGCGCGCGCACGTCGTCGGGCTGTCGCTGGGCGGGATGACGGCGATGCGGCTGGCCGCGCGCGAGCCGGACCGGGTCGGGCAGCTGGCGCTGCTGGCCACCTCGGCCCGGCCGGACCCGCAGGGCTTCCTCGACCGCGCCGCGCAGGCCCGGTCCGGGGGCACCGCGCCGCTGGCCTCGACCGTGGTGCAGCGCTGGCTGACGCCGGCCCACGCCGCCGAGCACCCCGACCTCGTGGCGCGGCTGGAGGCGATGATCGCCGGGGCCGACGACGAGGGCTACGCGCTGTGCTGCGAGGTGGTGGCCGCCGTCGACCTGCGCGAGGAGCTCGCCCGGATCACCGCGCCGACGCTGGTGGTGTCGGGCGCTGAGGACCCGGCGCTGCCGCCGCCGCACCAGCAGCTCATCGCCGACGGGATCGCCGGCGCCTCGCTGGTGAGCATCAGCCCGGGCGCGCACCTGCCCAACCTGGAGCAGCCGCTGGAGGTCACCGGCGCGCTGCTCGGGCACCTCGACGCGACGGGGGGCCACGCGTGAGCGAGCCCGACCTCTCCACCGACGCCCAGCGCCACGAGGCCGGCATGCGCACCCGGCGCGAGGTGCTCGGGGACGCCTGGGTCGACCGGGCGGTGGCGGGCACGACGCCGTTCACCGCCGGGTTCCAGGACTTCATCACCCGGGTCGCGTGGGGCGACGTCTGGCAGCGGCCCGGGCTCGAGCGGCGCGAGCGCAGCATCGCCACGCTGTCGATCTGCATCGCCCTGCGGCACTGGGACGAGTTCGCGCTGCACGTGCGGGCGGCCAAGAACAACGGCCTGTCCGACGAGGACATCGCCGAGGTGCTCCAGCACGCGGCCGTCTACGCCGGCGTGCCCGCGGCCAACCACGCGTTCAAGGTCGCCGGCCCGATCCTCGAGGAGCTCCGCGGGCAGGACTGACCGCCCGGTCGCGAGATCTGCACACCGGTGCCCTTCGAGCCCTCGAAGGCCGCCGGTGTGCAGATCTCGCGGGGACCGGTGGGTCGTTCAGGCCGGGCGGCCGCGGCCCTCGCGCAGCAGCCGGACCAGCGCGTTGGTCGAGGAGTCGGAGTCGTACTCCGGCGCCGCCTCGCTCTGCAGCTTGGGCGCGAGCTGGTTGGCCATCACCTTGCCCAGCTCCACGCCCCACTGGTCGAAGGAGTTGATGCCCCACACGACGCCCTGGGTGAAGACCCGGTGCTCGTAGGCGGCCACCAGCTGCCCGAGCACCGACGGCGTCAGCTTCGGCGCGACGATCGCGTTGGACGGCCGGTTGCCCGGCATCACCCGGTGCGGGACGACGTCGGCCGCCGTCCCCTCGGCCGCCACCTCCTCGGCGGTGCGGCCGAAGGCCAGCGCGCGCGGCTGGGCGAGGAAGTTGGCCAGGAACAGGTCGTGCATGCCGTCGAGGTCGTGGTCGGGCTGCGCGAAACCGATGAAGTCGGCCGGCACCAGCACCGTGCCCTGGTGCAGCAGCTGGTAGAAGGCGTGCTGGCCGTTGGTGCCCGGCTCGCCCCACACGACCTCGCCGGTGGCGACGTCGACAGGCGAGCCGTCCAGGGTGACCGACTTGCCGTTGGACTCCATGCACAGCTGCTGCAGGTAGGCGGGGAAGCGCGCCAGGTACTGCGAGTAGGGGAGCACCGCCTGGCTCTGCGCCCCGAAGAAGTCGACGTACCAGACCGAGATCAGGCCCAGCAGCGCCGGCAGGTTCTCCTCGTACGGCGCGGTGCGGAAGTGCTCGTCGACGGCGTGGAAGCCGTCGAGCAGCTCCCGGTACTGCTCGGGGCCGATGGCGACCATGAGCGAGAGGCCGACGGCCGAGGTGAAGGAGTACCGGCCGCCGACCCAGTCCCAGAAGCCGAACATGTTCTGCGTGTCGATGCCGAACGCGGCCACCTTCTCGGCGTTGGTGGAGACGGCGACGAAGTGCTTCGCCACCGCTCCCTCGTCGCCGCCCAGGCCCTCGACCAGCCAGCGCCGGGCCTCCGTCGCGTTGGTGAGCGTCTCCTGGGTGGTGAAGGTCTTGGACGCGACGATGAACAGCGTGGTCGCCGGGTCGAGGTCGCGGGTGGCCTCGGCCAGGTCGGTCGGGTCGATGTTGGAGACGAACCGGAAGGCCAGCGACCGGTCGGAGTGGTCGCGCAGCGCCTGGTAGGCCATGGCCGGGCCGAGGTCGGAGCCGCCGATGCCGATGTTGACCACCGTGCGGATCCGCTCGCCGGTGTGCCCGGTCCACGCGCCGCCGCGGACCCGGTCGGCGAACTCGGCCATCCGGCCGAGCACCTCGTGCACCTCCTGCCGGACGTCGTGGCCGTCGACGTCGAGGCCGCTGGTCGCCGGGTCGCGCAGCGCCACGTGCAGGACGGCGCGGTCCTCGGTCGCGTTGACGTGCTCCCCGCGGAACATCGCCTCGGTGCGCTCGCGCAGGCCCACGCTCTCGGCCAGCGCGGCGAGCAGCCGCACCGTCTCGCGGGTGAGCCGGTTCTTCGAGTAGTCCAGGTACAGGTCGGCGGCGGCCACGGTGAGGTCCGTGCCGCGGCCGGGGTCCTCGGCGAACAGGTCCCGCAGGTGCCGGTCGCCCACCTCCCGGTGGTGCTCGGCCAGTGCCTGCCACTCCGCGCTGTCCCTGACGCCCATGGACCCTCCCTGTCTCCCCGGCCGACGCATCGGCTGCCGACGTCCCCACCCTGCCGGGTGCCGGCGGCCGGGGCGAACCCGGACCCGTGACCCGCCACCGAGGAGACGAGGGGGAGCGGCAGGACGCGTCCCACCCCGGGGTGCGCGGTGGTCGTGACCGGGGGCGGCGCCTACCCGTTCCCGGGCCGGAGGCGGACGGTCTGGCCGGGGCGGAGCTGGGCGCAGCGGTCGACGTCGGCGTCGGCCACGTAGCCGGCCACCGGGTAGCCGCCGGTGACCGGCGCGTCGGCGAGGAACAGCACCGGGGCACCCGACGGCGGCACCTGCAGCGCGCCGCGGACGAGCCCCTCGCTGGGCAGCTCGCCCGGCACCCGCCGCTCCAGCCGCGGCCCGGCCAGCCGCAGCCCGACCCGGTTGCTCTCCGCGGTCACCTCCCAGGCGGCGCCGCCGAGCGTGGCCAGGGACGCGTCGGTGAGCCAGTCGGCGCGCGGCCCGGGCAGCAGCCGCACGGTCACCGGCCCGGACGGCGGGTCGGCCACGGGCGCCAGGTCCACGCCCGGCCACTCCCCGGACGGCGGGCCCACCGCCAGCACGTCACCGGCCCGCAGCGGCGGCGGCCCCAGGCCCGACAGCACGTCGGTCGACCGGGAGCCGAGCACCGGCTCGGCGGCGATCCCGCCGCGGACGGCGAGGTAGGTGCGCAGCCCGGCGTCCGGCGTCCGGAGCGCCAGCGTCGCGCCGGCGCGGACCAGCCCGGGCGCGGCGTGCACCGGGCTGCCGGGGCAGCGCGCCCCGGTGGTGACGACGACGAGGTCGGCCTCGGCCCGCAGCACCAGCCCGCCCAGGGTCGCCTCGAGGACCGCCGCGTCCGGGTCGTTGCCCACCAGCCGGTTGGCCAGCGCGGCCGACGCGCGGTCGGCGGTTCCCGACCGGCCCACGCCGATGCCGCCGAGGCCGGGCCGGCCGCGGTCCTGCACCGTGGTCAGCGGGCCGGGGGAGAGGACGGTCAGCACGCGACGAACCGCACCCGCACGCCGGGCCGCAGCAGCGCGGGGGGATCGCGGCGGAGGTCGAGGACCGGGAGGTCGGTGCGTCCGATCAGCTGCCACCCGCCGGGGGACTCGCGCGGGTACACCCCGGTGAAGCCGCCGGCCAGGGCGACCGAACCGGCCGGCACCCGGGTCCGCGGGGTGGCGCGGCGCGGCAGGTCCCAGCCGCCCTCCGCCGCCGTCAGGTAGCCGAACCCGGGCGCGAAGCCGGAGAAGGCGACGGTCCACTCCGTGCCGGTGTGCCGCCGCACCACCTCCCCGACGTCCGTCCCGAGGTGCCCGGCGACGTCGGCCAGGTCCTCGCCGTCGTAGACGACCGGCACCTCTACCAGGTCCCCGGTGCCGCGGCGCCCGGGCCGGGGCGGAGTCCGCCGCACCGCCGCCTCGACGGCGGCCGGCGTGGTGAGCGAGGGGTCGGTCACCACGAGCAGCGTGCGCGCGGCCGGCACGAGGTCCACGACGCCGGGCGGCCGGTCCTCGGTCAGCGCCGCGTACAGACCGAGGACCTCCTCGAGGTCGCCGAGCTCGACGAGGAACGCGGTCGAGCCGCTGGGCAGCACGCGCATCACGGGGCGAAGGGCGCCAGGTCGATCCCCGCGCCGGTCAGCGCCTCGCGCACCCGCCGCGCGATCGCGACCGCGCCCGGGGTGTCGCCGTGGACGCAGATCGAGTCGGGGGCCAGCCGCAGGCGGCCGCCGTCGACGTCGTCGACCGGCTCCCCGGTGGCCATGGCCACGCACCGGCGGGCGATCCCGTCGGCGTCGTGCAGCACCGCGCCGGGCAGCCGGCGCGGGACCAGCGTGCCCTCCGGCGTGTAGGCGCGGTCGGCGAAGGCCTCGGCGACGACGGTCAGCCCGGCCTCGGCGGCCAGCCGCAGGAACGCCGACCCGGGCAGCCCGAGCACCGGCAGCGTGCGGTCGTACTCCACGACGGCGCGGACGACGGCCGCCGCCTGCTCCTCGTGCGCGACGATCGCGTTGTAGAGCGCCCCGTGCGGCTTGACGTAGCGGACGCGGGTGCCGGCCACGCGGGCGAAGGCCTCCAGCGCGCCGACCTGGTAGAGCACGTCCTGGGTCAGCGCGTCGGGCTCGACGTCGAGGAAGCGGCGGCCGAACCCGGCGAGGTCCCGGTAGCCCACCTGCGCCCCGACCGCGACGCCGGCCGACGCGGCCCGGTCGCAGACGCGGCGCAGGATCACCGGGTCGCCGGCGTGGAAGCCGCAGGCGACGTTGGCGCTGGTCACCACGCCGAGCAGGGCGTCGTCGTCGCCGAGCGTCCACTGGCCGAAGCCCTCGCCGAGGTCGGAGTTGAGGTCCACGCGACGATCCTCGCTCCGCCGGCGGGCTCAGGGGGCGCGGCGCTCCGTCACGGCCGGCCGGCCGACCCGGGAGTGGCGGTAGCCGTACGCGGCGTAGACCACCAGGCCGATGGCCAGCCAGGCGAGGAAGCGCAGCCAGGTCTCGATGCTCAGGTTGAGCATCAGGTAGCCGCAGGCGAGCGCGGACAGCGCCGGGACCACGGGGGAGAACGGCACCCGGAACGGCCGGCGCAGCTCGGGGCGGGTGCGCCGCAGCACGATGACGGCGACCGACACGAGCAGGAAGGCGAACAGCGTGCCGATGCTGACGAGGTCGGCCAGTGCGCTGAGCGGCACGAAGGTGGCCATCGCCAGCACGAGCACGGCGAACAGCAGCGTGACCCGCACCGGCGTCCCGGTGCGCGGGCTGACCCGGGCCACCGACTGCGGCAGCAGCCCGTCGCGGCCCATCGCGAAGCCGATCCGCCCGACGGTGATCAGGTCGACGAGGATCACCGAGGTCAGCCCGGCCACCGCGGCCAGCGAGATGAGCGCGGACGCCCAGCCCAGGCCCACCTGGTCGAAGGCGTCGGCGATCGGGGCGCCGGCGTCGATGCGGTCGTAGGGGACCATCCCGACGACCACCAGCGAGACGCCGATGTAGAGCGCGGTGGCCAGCCCCAGGGTGCCGAGCAGGCCCAGCGGCAGGTCGCGGCCGGGGCGGCGGGTCTCCTCGGAGAGGTTCGCGACCGCCTCGAAGCCGGTGTAGGAGAAGAACACCACCGCCGCGGCGGTGAGCACGCCGCCGACGCCGAACACCACCGGGTCGATCCCGGCGATCGCCTGGATCAGCGGCTGGGTCAGCCCGCTGCCGCCCTCGGCGGGGCGGCCCTGCGGGACGAACGGGGTCAGGTTGGCGCCGCGGACGAACCACGCCCCGGCCACGACCACGAACACGCAGACCGCGACCTTGACCACCACGAGCAGGGCGGTGACCCGCGCCGACTCCTTGATCCCCAGCACCGCCACGGCGGTCAGCACCACGACGATCAGCGCCGCGCCGACGTCGACCGGGGCGTCCTCGCCGAACAGCGACGTCGGGAGGTCGAGCAGGTTGCCGACGTAGCCCGACCACCCGCGGGCCACGACGGCCGCGCCGAGGGCGAACTCCAGGAACAGGTCCCAGCCGATGATCCACGCGACCACCTCGCCGGCCGTGGCGTAGGCGTAGGAGTAGGCGCTGCCGGCGGTCGGGGCGGAGGAGGCCAGCTCGGCGTAGCAGAGCGCGGCCAGCAGGGCGACGACGCCGGCGATGGCGAAGGAGACCACGACGGCGGGCCCGGCGGTGTCGCGGGCCGCGACGCCGGTGAGGGTGAAGATGCCGGTGCCGATGACCACGCCGATGCCGAATCCGACGAGGTGCCGCGCCGACAGCTGCCTCCGCAGGTGGCCGACGCCGTCGGCGACCCCGTCGCTCTCGTCCCCGAGGCGCTCGACGGGCTTGGTCCGGAACAGGTGCACCCGCCCATGCTGGGCGCGCCCGCCCGGACCCGCGCGCCGGGCGACCGCCCTCACAGCTCCTCGACGGCGAAGGTGCGCGACGGGGAGACGTACTCGTCCTGCGCCGCCACGAGCAGGATCTCCCGCGACCCGGCCTCCTCGGTGCGCCGCAGCAGGCTCCACACGCTGGCCGCGGCCCGGCCCAGGGCCTCGCCGGCCGAGCGGGTCTGCAGCCAGTGGGCGAGGAACAGGGCGGCGATCGCGTCGCCGGCGCCGTTGACCGCCACCGACAGCCGGGGTGTGCGCACCCGGAAGTGCCGCCCGCCCTCGGAGGCGAGCAGGTCCACGGCGTCCTCGGGGGTGTCGTCGGTGACCAGCGACGTCGTCAGCACCACGCGCGGGCCCAGCCCCTGCACCGCGGCGACGGCGTCCTGCACCTCCTGCAGCGACCGCGTCGTCGTCCGCGCCAGCAGGTCGAGCTCGTAGTGGTTGGGGGTCACCAGGTCCGCGGCCGGGACGGCGACCTCGCGCATGAACTCCTCGATGCCGGGGCGGACGAACACGCCGCGGCCGACGTCGCCGATCACCGGGTCGCAGCAGTAGACGGCGTCGGGGTTGGCCGCCCGCACCCGGCCGACGGTGCCGACGACGGCGTGGCCGATGTCGGCCGAGCCGAGGTACCCCGACAGGACGGCGTCGGCGGTGCCGAGCACGCCGCGGTCGGCGATGCCGTCGACGACCTCCTCGACCGCCTGCCCGTCGAACACCCGCCCGGTCCAGGCGCCGTAGCCGGTGTGGTTGGAGAACTGCACGGTGTGCACCGGCCAGACCTCGACGCCCAGCCGCTGCAGCGGGAAGACGGCCGAGGAGTTGCCCACGTGCCCGTAGGCGACGTGCGACTGGATGGAGAGGACGTTGACCACGGCGGTCACCGTGCCACGGCGACCCCGGGGACCGCGGTCCGGGACTGCGCCCGGTCCAGCCAGGTCACCACGAGCGCGTGGGGCACGGTGAGCGCCGCCAGCAGCGGGAGGTCGGCGGCGAGGAAGCCGCGCCACCCGTCGGCGGCCGACCACAGCAGCGCCAGGACGGCGAGGACCGCGACCGTGGGCAGCGCCGCGGCGCGCGCGAACCGGCGCAGCGGGGCGCCGAGCCGGCCGGCGGCGAGGTCGGCGGTGTCGGCGGGGTCCTCGGCCACCACGCGGGCGGTGTGCCGCACGGCGTGCCAGCACCCGAACCAGACGCCGAAGGCGGCGAACGGCGGGGCGACCAGCACGAGGACGGCGAGCACGCCCACCTCCGCGGCCTCCAGCCAGCGGGCCTCGAGCAGCAGCGCCAGCGCCAGCGCCGCCGCGGCCGGCAGCACGACGGCGAGCACCACCGGGCCCACCGCCGGGGGAAGGGCGCCGTCGCTGCCCGGGACGACCGCGGCCACCACCGGCGCCGCCTGGTCCGCGCCGCGGACCAGGGGCACCAGCAGCACCAGCGCGCCGGTCACCGCGGCAGGCAGCGCCGCGCGGCGCACGGGCCGGCCGGCGCGCAGGTCGGCGAACGCGGTCTCCCCGGTGCCGAAGTGCCAGGCCGACAGCGCCACGAAGACCACGAGCGCGGGCCCCGGCACGGCCTCGAACACCAGCCAGGCCAGCACGGCCAGGACGGCGTAACTGAGCGCGAACGCCGCCAGCCGCGCCCGTCCCCAGCCCAGCCGGCGGGCGGGGACGAGGTGGTCCACGGCCCCGTGCGGCAGCCCGGCCAGCAGGCCGGCCACCAGCGGGACCCACGCGGCCCGGCCCCACCCGCCGGGGACGACCACCTCGACGGCTACGACGGCGGCCGCCGCGCCCAGCGAGACGGCGGTCGCCGCCCGGGCCGGGACGGCGGACGGAGCGGCGACCGGGGGAGCGGTGCCGCGCCGGTCCGCCGTCCGCAGCCCCAGCAGCGGGAGCACGGTCAGTGCCGGTCGTCCGCCGTCCGGGTGGCCCCGTGGCGCGCGCCGCCGGCGGGCACCCGGCCGTCGCCGAGCCCGTGCTCGCGCAGGTGCTCGACCTCGTGGTGCTCGTGCGGGTGCCGCGGGTGGTCGGCGAACTCGGGGGCGTCGTCGACGGTGTTGTCCGCGAACTGGGTGCGGCCGCCCGCCATCGCCGGCAGCACGCCCTCGCTGTGGTGCACGTTGCTCACCCACACCGACTCCGGGTGGGTGTCGATCCCGGCGGCGACGTCCTCGGCGGTGCGCATCTTGGCCACCTTGTGCACCAGCACGCCGAAGCCGACCTTGGCCAGCACGTCGGCCGCGGAGTAGGCCACCTGCATGCCGGTGAGCCACGCCGGGGTGACGTCGACGAACACCGGGACGGCGTAGACCAGCGGGTACACCCCGAAGGTGCCCAGCAGCACGATCGCGGCGTTGCGCAGGCTCCGGCCCGCCTCGACGCTCATCGACGACATCGAGGAGCGGACGGCGCCGATCAGCGCGACGTAGAGGTAGGCGTAGAACGCGGTGCTGATCAGGCCCCAGACGACCAGCGCCGTCCGGTCGCGGCCCTCGGCCAGCACCTGGGAGCCCAGGAAGCCGGTGAGGATCATGAGGAACGCCGCGGCCATCGTGGAGAACCGCAGGTTGCGGGCGCGGGCGCCGGCCAGCGAGCAGACCGCGAGCAGCTCGGCGGTCAGCAGCGGGACGGTGACCGTCCAGTCGACGTAGCGCGGGTAGATCGTCGCCCGCGCCGCCTCCGCGTTCGGCGTGAACACCCCGTCGGTGAGCGTGAACCCGGTGTCCCACCGGATGAACAGCACGAGGTAGGACAGCGTGGCCACCGCCGCGATGCACAGCCCGGCCAGGACCGCGGGCCGGTACCGGACGCCGATCTCACCCCGGCTCGTCCACGAGTAGAGGAAGTAGGCGAACAGGGCGAAGCCGGCGGCCACGATCGAGTACGTGACCAGGTCGTACAGCCCGAGCGGCATCGTCTGCAGCTCGGGCGTGGGGGTGTCGAAGACGTCCACTGGACCTCCGTCGGGAGAGCGTGTCGGGAGCGGCCCGCTGCTGGAGCCGGAGGACCTGTTACCCGTGACCTTGTCGCGTACAACACTTGTTGTGAGACAAACGTCGCGCCGGGCCCGGTGTCAGGTGCCGGGTGTGGTCCCGGGCGGCGCGGTCCGCGTGGCGACCCGGACGTCCTCGCGCACGCTCGCCACCGTCCGCCCGGGCAGCAGCGAGCCGATCCGGCGCAGCTCGGCCAGCCCGGCCGACCCGAGGGCGGCGGCCCCGCCGCCGTAGAGCAGGGTCGCCACGGCCGCGGCGGCCGGCGGGGACAGCCGTCGCTCCAGCACGCGGACCAGCAGGGCGCTCGACGTCGCGACAGCGAGCCCGCCCAGCCCGGCCGCGCCGCCGAGCAGGGCGGCGGCCCGGCCGGCCCGGCGGGCCTTGCCCGCGAGCTCGGCCTGCGCCTGCTGTAGCTCGCTGCGGACCAGGTGGGTCAGGTCGTCGGTCAGGGACTGCAGCAGCTCGGCGGTGGAGCTGCCCGACGGCGGGGTGTTCTCGGTCATGGGTCCTCGCAGGCGACGGCACCCGGGCTCCTGTGGCCGGGACGGATCCCCGGGCTACCCGGGCAGCCGCGGGGGAACCGGCCGGCCGCGGCGAGGCCGTGACGTGCGGCTTCAGGGGAGGCGTCGGCCCGCCCGCGGTGGCCGGTCCCGGAGCCGGGACGTACCGTCCGCAGTGCACGCTTGCCGTGTGTCAACTGTCGCCCGGAGCAGCCCGGGCCGAGGAGGCCGTCGATGGCGCGGATCGACCGGATCGCGGAGCCGTGGGGCACCCGCACGCCGTACGGGCCGGGGGAGACCTGGCCGGTCCGGGTGGACTCGCACCTGGCCGACGGCCTGACCGAGGACGACGTCGACCGCTGGGTGCAGTCGGCGACGATCCTGCACAGCAACGGCGACGGCTTGGACATCGCGGTGAAGGACGGCCGCATCGTGGGCGTCCGCGGCCGGGCCGAGGACCGGGTCAACCACGGCCGGCTGGACCCCAAGGACCTCTTCGGCTGGCAGGCCAACAACTCACCCGACCGCCTCACCCGGCCGCTGGTCCGCCGTGACGGGCGGCTGGTCGAGACCGACTGGGACACCGCGATGGACGCCGTCGCCGGCCGCTGCCGCGAGCTGCTCGACGAGCAGGGCCCCAGCGCGGTCGGCTTCTACACCTCCGGGCAGCTGTTCCTGGAGGAGTACTACACCCTCGGCCTCATCGCCCACGGCGGCATCGGCACCAACCACGTCGACGGCAACACCCGGCTGTGCACCGCCACCGCCGCCGCGGCGCTCAAGGAGACCTTCGCCTCCGACGGCCAGCCCGGCTCCTACACCGACGTCGACCACTGCGACGTCATCGCGCTGTTCGGGCACAACGTGGCCGAGACGCAGTCGGTGCTGTGGACCCGCATCCTGGACCGGCTGGCCGGACCGAACCCGCCGAGGATCGTCTGCGTCGACCCCCGCGAGACACCGGTCGCCCGCGCCGCGACCGTGCACCTGGCGCCGCGGCCGGGCACCAACGTCGTGCTGGTGAACGCGCTGCTGCACGAGGTCGTCGGCAACGGCTGGATCGACCGGGAGTACGTCGAGGCGCACACCGTCGGCTTCGCCGAGCTCGAGGAGCGGCTGCGCGACTACCCGCCCGAGGTGGCCGAGGAGGTGTGCGACGTCCCGGCCGCGCAGGTCCGGGAGGCCGCCCGCGTGCTGGGCGCCGCCGAGCGGCTGCTGTCCACCGTGCTGCAGGGCTTCTACCAGTCGCACCAGGCCACCGCGGCCGCCGTCCAGGTCAACAACCTCAACCTGGTCCGCGGCATGCTCGGCAGGCCCGGCTGCGGGATCCTGCAGATGAACGGGCAGCCCACGGCGGAGAACACCCGCGAGGCCGGTGCCGACGGCGACCTGGCCGCCTTCCGCAACTGGTCCAACGACGCGCAGGTGGCCGACCTCGCCCGGGTCTGGAACCTCGACCCCTTCGACATCCCGCACTACTCGCCGCCGACCCACGCGATGCAGATCTTCCGGCACGCCGAGGAGGGGTCGCTGCGCTTCCTCTACGTCACCGCCACCAACCCGGCGGTCTCGCTGCCCGGGCTTGGCCGGATCCGCTCGATCCTGGCCCAGGAGCGGCTGTTCCTCGTCGTGCAGGACCTCTTCCTGACCGAGACCGCGCAGCTGGCCGACGTCGTCCTGCCCGCGGCGACGTGGGGGGAGAAGACCGGCACCTTCACCAACGTCGACCGGACGGTGCACCTGTCGGAGAAGGCGGTCGACCCGCCCGGCGAGGCCCGGTCCGACCTCGACATCCTCGTCGACTTCGCCCACCGGCTCGGCCTGCGGGACAAGGACGGCGCGCCGCTGGTGAAGTGGTCCGACCCGGAGGCGGCCTTCGAGGGGTGGAAGGAGTGCAGCCGGGGGCGGCCCTGCGACTACAGCGGCCTGTCCTACGCCCGGCTGCGCGAGCGCAACGGCATCCAGTGGCCGGTGACCGAGGAGGCCCCGGAGGGCACCGAGCGGCTCTACGCCGACGGGCGGTTCTTCGCCGCCCCCGAGTACTGCGAGAGCTACGGCGGGACCTGCTCACCGGCGCGCCGCTGGAGGAGACCGAGTACCGGGCGCTCAACCCGGAGGGCCGCGCGATCCTCAAGGCGGCCGAGTACCTGCCGCCGCACGAACTGCCGAGCCAGGAGTTCCCGTTCCAGCTGGTGACCGGCCGGACGCTGTACCACTTCCACACCCGCACCAAGACCGGCCGGGCGCCGCAGCTGCAGGCGGCGGCACCGGAGGTGTGGGTGGAGATGTCGCCGTCCGACGCCGCCGACCGCGGCTGGGGCGAGGGCGACCTGCTGGAGGTGGGCACGCCGCGCGGCCGGGTCGAGGCGCGGCTGCGGGTCAGCGGCATCCGGCCCGGGGTGCTGTTCCTGCCCTTCCACTACGGCTACTGGGACACTCCCGGCGGCCACGAGCCGGACGGCGCTCCCGGGCGGGCGGCCAACGAGCTCACCCCGACCGACTGGGACCCGGTGTCCAAGCAGCCGATCTTCAAGACCGCGGCCGCGCAGGTGGAACTGCTGGAGCGCGGCGACGGCCGGCCGGCCCCGGCGCCGACCACGACCGGCTCGCGGCCGGTCACCCACGGGGTCCCGCCGACCCGGGGCGGCGCGGCGGCGCTGGTCGAGGAGCGGGAGGGCGCGCGGTCAAACTGGCACTGGCCATCGAGGAGCTGCACCGGTCGGAGACCCACCTCGCCAGGGCGCTGCTCGCCGTCTCCGACCGGCACGCGGCCGACCACGAGGTCTTCCACGTCGCCCGGGACGTCGCCGGCTGGTCGCAGCGGCACGTGACCGAGCTGGCCCGCATCGGCGGCGACCACGGCCTCGCCCTCGACCCCACGCCACCGGGCGAGCCCGGCGTGCTGGAGCGCATCCGGCAGACGACGTCGGACCTGCTCGGCCGGCGCCCGGAGCCGGGCCTGCTGCTGCTGGCCGACCTGCGGCACGTGCACCGCGAGGCCGCCGGCGTCTCGCTGGACTGGGAGCTGCTGGCCCAGGCCGCGCAGGGCGCGAAGGAGCGCGAGCTGTTCGCGCTGGCGAAGCGCTGCCACCCCGACACGCTGCGCCAGATGCGCTGGGCCAACGCCAAGCTCAAGGAGTCCGCCACCCAGGTCCTCACCAGCTGAGCCCCGCGGCGGGCGGGTGGCCGTGGTCGTCGGCGTAGGCGGCCAGCCGTTCCCGCACGGTCGCGCCGCGGTGGAGGAACTGGCGGTCCAGCACGCCAGTGAGGTCCTCGAGCGCGAGCTGCAGCAGTTGCGCGGCCGTGCGGACCTGGGCGTCGGCGGAGCAGGCGGCCGCCTCGGCCAGGTCGAGAGCGACCGGCAGCTGCAGGGGCAGGGCCGTCTCGGGGTCGACGTCGCGGAAGTAGTGGGTCTCGGCGTGCTGGGTGACGTCGATGCGCACCTGCGCCAGGTCGACGGCCAGCTCCCGCAGCAGGCCCGCGCCGACGGCCGCCGCGGGCAGCGCGGCCCGCCGCAGCAGCGCCAGCCGCAGCGCCAGCGCCCGCCGGCGGCTCAGCGCGGGGTAGACCTGCAGCACCCAGGTCACCGCCGCCGTCAGCAGGACGAAGCCGATCAGCGCCTGCACCGGCACGGCCAGCCGCAGCCAGGGGTCCTGCGGGACGATGTCGCCGAAGCCGAGGGTCGCCAGGGTGACCAGCGACAGGTAGGCCGCGTCGAGCGGTCCGCCCCGGTCGGCCGCCAGGCCGCTGCCGTACACGAAGCCGTCCGGCAGGTGCGGCCAGTAGACGAGGGTCCAGCCGACCACCAGCAGCAGCACCCAGGCGAGGACGACGACGACCATGGCCATCGGCCCGCCGAGGAAGCCGGTCCCCGACCTCCGTGACCTGCGCCCGGCCCGCCAGAGGGCCTGCATCAGCCGCCGGCTCAGCCCCCGCCGCCCGCTGGGGTGCCACAGGGTGTGCACGACGTCGCGCAGGACCAGCAGCACCAGCAGGATCCCGACCGCGGTCGCGAGCCAGGTCGGTCCGGGCGGCACCCAGGGAGCCTGCCAGGCCGCGGCGGCTGCCGGTGGACCGTCGCCCGCGCCGCCGCCGGGCGGCGGCGCGTCAGGTGGGCCGGTCCCGCGCGACCCCGGTCCAGCCGCCGTCGCGGCAGCAGGGGTGTCCGGTCACCGCCGGTGGTTGAGGTGGTCGACGTCGTCGCGGTTGAAGGCCCGGGGGCTGCGCCGGCGCAGGTTGTCGTTGCGCTTCGTCCAGCGCACGGTGTTGCCGATCCACACGCCGTAGACGGCGGCGATCGCCACCACGGCCACGACGATCCAGATCCAGGTCACGGTGCCTCCCGGGCAGGTAGGGGTGTCGGGCGAGGTTGTGTCGTGCAACTGGTCGTGCACTACCCGGTGGTGCCCACCTGAACCGCGGATGCGTCCCCGCCCGTGGTTGGGCGGCGCGGAGCAGGGGCAGGACGGCCGGGTGAGCATCCGCACCGGGCCGGGAGCCGGGCTCGTCACCGGCCGGCACGTCGAGTCGCTGACCGCGCCGGACGGCGTCCCCGCCGCCGCCGATGGCAGGACGGTGCAGCCGTGAGGCCGGTCCGCACCATCGGCGTCGTCGCCCCGGGGGAGCCGGCCGTGCTGGACGACACCGAGCCCGACCCGGGCCCGGGCCAGGTGTGGGTGACCACCGAGTACAGCGGGGTCAGCGCCGGCACCGAGGTGGCGCTGGTGCGCGGCACCGACCCGCACCACCGGCTGCACTTCGACCCCGACCTGCGCTCCTTCGCCCCCGACGGGCCGCCCGCCGGCTACCCCGTGAGGGGCCTGGGCTACATGGAGGTCGGGCGGGTCACCGAGAGCCGCACCGCTGACCTGCCCGAGGGCACCCGGGTGGCCCTGGCCTACGGGCACCGCACCGGCCGCTGCGCCGACCCGGCGGTCACGCCGGTGATCCCGGTGCCCGGCGACCTCGACCCGCTGCTCGGGGTCTACCTCGCGCAGATGGGCCCGATCTGCGTCAACGGCCTGCTGCACGCCACCGCCGCGTTCGGGGGACCCGCCGGCGGGGTCGGCGACGGCGTCCGCGGCCGGCACGTCCTGGTCACCGGCGCGGGGGTCATCGGCCTGCTCTCGGCGCTGCTCGCCGTCTCCCACGGCGCGGCCGACGTCGTCGTCGCCGAGCCGTCCGCCGAGCGCCGCGCCGTGGCCGGCGCGCTGGGGCTGGCCACCGTCGACGGCGACGCCTGGCACGCGGTCAAGCAGCGGTGGCGGCACGGGCCGGGCGACGCCGGCGCCGACCTCGTCCTGCAGTGCCGCGGGCACGACACGGCACTGGCCACCGGGCTCAAGGCGCTGCGGCCGCAGGGCGTCGTCGTCGACCTGGGCTTCTACCAGGCCGGCGCGGACGCGGTCCGGCTCGGCGAGGAGTTCCACCACAACGGGCTGTCGGTGGTGTGCGCGCAGATCGGGCGGGTGCCGCGCGGGATGGCGGCCGCGTGGCCCCGCACGGCGCTCGCCGGCGTCACGCTCGACCTGCTGCGCGAGCGCGGGGACGACGTCCGCCGGCACCTGGTCACCGACGTCGTCCCGTTCGACGAGGGCCCGGCGCTGCTGGGCGACCTGGCCGCCCGCCGGCGACCGTCCCCGCCGCTGCAGGCCGTGCTGCGGTTCTGACCTCCGCGGGTCCCGCTGACGGTTCCCCGGCGTGTCGCCGGTGCGCCGCACGAACGGACTTGTTCCGGATACGCGGTCGGCTGCATCCTGTGCGCATCGCCGCGGACGCCGGGGGACCGGGCTGCGCGGCGGCCTCGGAGGAGGGGCCGTCATGGAGTGGGCGATCGTCGCCGTCGTCGGCTTCGTGCTGGAGCTCGCGCTGGTCATCGCCATGGCGCGGACCAACACCGCGCGCTGGGAGCGCAACCACCGGGCGGCGCAGGCCGCGATGCGGGCCAGGCGCGAGGAGTCGCTGCGGCTGCGGGCGGCGGCGGTGATGGCGCAGCGGCTCCCGCCCGGCGTGCCGCACCGGTTGCACCGGCCGGAGCTGCACGTGCCCCACGTCCACCTGCCGCACCTGCACCTGCCGCACGTCCACCTGCCACCCGCGGTGGTCGCGCGGCTGCCGCACCCGCACCTGCCGCACCTGGCGTGGCCCCCCACCCTGCACCGGACGCGTCAGCAGCCGGGGGCGGACCAGCCGGCGGAGGCGCCGCAGCCGGAGGAGGCGCGGCAGCCGGAGGAGGTGCGGCAGCTCGAGGACGTGCGGCCGCTGGAGCCGGCGCCGCAGGTCGCCGCGGACGAGAGCACCACCTCCGCGTCGTCCTGACCGGCCCGGACGCCTACAGCGGGGACGGGAGGGGCCACAGCGGGAGCTGCCCCGCGAGGGAACCGGCCGCCGTGGCACGCCGCGCGGCCCGCCGGGCCGCCACGCGCCGCTCGGCGGTGCGCCGGGCGTGCACGGCCCGGGCCTCCTCGACGCCGGGCGCCTCGACACCGTCGGCCGTCAGGCGGCAGGCGGCGAGCCGGACCCAGCGGGTGCGGCCGTCAGCGTCCCGGACGCCGACGAGCAGACCCCGGTCGTGGCGGCGCAGCGCGAGGGAGACGCCGCGCACGCTCGCCTCGGTCGCCGCAGTGACGTCGGCGTCGGGGCCGTGGAGCCAGGTGACCCGCCCGACCTGCCGGCGCAGGCCGTCGTCGCGCTGCCGCCAGGCGGTGTCCGGCAGCGGCGCGAGCTGCACCTCCAGCGCGGCCCCGACCTCGTCCACGACGACGTGCAGGCCGGTGTGCCCGCCCGGGTCGGGCACCGTGCACAGCCGCGGCCGGTGTCCCTGCCCGCCCAGCCAGGCCAGGAGGGCGGGCCGGTAGCGCAGGTGGTCGTAGGCCGGTCCGGCCGACCGCGACCCCCGGCCGAAGGCGCAGGCCGTGTGCCCGGTGTGGCGGAGGGTGGGCGGGACGCCGCGGCCGTGGACGACGACCAGCTCCCCGCCGCAGCCGCCGGCCTCGCGCGCGCACCACAACCCGCCGGCCTGCGCGGCGAGCCGGCGCGCCGAGGCGTCGTCGTCGGGCAGCACGACCGCCGCCGTGCCGTCCGGCCCGTCGGTGACCGCCCAGCGCAGCTCGTGGGACACCTCGACCTCCTCGCGGCCCTCCTCGCGGCCCTCCTCGCTCGGGACGGCGCCGACGCTACGAGCGGGGTCCGACGTTTCCGCCCGGCCCCGAGAGGCCCGCCGCGAGCGTGCGAGCGGTGGGGGGCAGGGGGTCCTTCAGCAGCGGGTGATCGAGCGGAAGAGGTCGACCAGGCGGTCGGCGTGGGCGTCGAAGGTGTGCCGCTCGCGGGCGGCCAGCGCGGCGGCCTGCCCGGTCCGCCCCGCCACCTCGGCGGTGAGGACGTCGGCGACGTCGTCGGCGCAGCGGTAGGACAGCCCGGTCCCGTCCGCGCGCAGCACCCGCTCCACCGACACCAGCGACCCGGGGTTGGCCTGCTGCAGCAGCGGCAGGCCGGCGGCGAGCAGCACCGGCAGCCGGGCGGGGGAGTTGAGGTCGTCCCAGCTGGCCCGGCGCAGGTCCCCGCCGTTGCTGCTGTCGAAGCGGTGCAGCCAGCCGGCGTCGTACCGGGACAGCTCGCGCACCCAGTCCTCCGGCCCCACCGCCGGGTGCACGTGCACGTGGCCGGGCGCGCGGGCGAGGGCCTCCTCCAGCCAGCCGGTCCACGAGCCCTTGGGCCCCGGCGCGCGCACCTGCCCGTAGAGGTGGGTGTGCACACCGCGGTCGGCCAGCGCCAGCACCCAGTCGAGGTCGAGCCCCGAGGGCCGGCCGACGACGGCGGTGTGCGGCTGCCCGTCGGCGTCCGAGAGCTTCGGGGACAGCGGCGCGTCGAGCCACTCGCGCTTGGGCAGGTCGCCGTCCAGGACGCCGAGCCGCGCGGGGTCCACCCGGCCGGCCAGCGCCAGGGCGAACCAGTCGCGCTCCTCCGCGGTGGCCAGCAGGCAGGCGTCGGCCCCGCACACCAGGTCGGCCAGCAGCGGCCACTCCCCGCGGACGACGCTGCGCTGCGGCGACTCCTTGAAGTGCCACACGAACGGCAGGTCCGGGAAGGCCGAGCGGACGGCGTGCGCGAACGGCACCGCACGCCAGTTCAGCTGCGCCCAGACGACGTCGGGCGCCAGGTCGCGCACCCCCTCGCGCCACCGGTCGCGGTCGACGTCGGGCACGGAGCCGAACGGCAGCCGCCCGACGGTGGCGTCGCCGAGGGCGGTGTCGGTCCACAGCCCGGTGAGGGAGTGCCCGCGCTCGGCCAGCGCCAGCACCCGCTCGGGGTTGAAGGCCAGCTCCCCGACGACGAGCACGCGCAGCCCGTCGTCGGCGGCGGGGTGGGACCGCGACCGGAAGCGGGCGTAGCGGGCGACCTCGTCGGTCTCCCCACCGTCGGTGGAGGCGAACCGCAGCGGGTGCGTCACCCGGTAGCGCGTGCGGAAGACGTTGAGCCCGCCGTCGAACGACTCGCGGATCGCCCGCGACCGCTGCCCGGGGTGCCGCGTCCAGGCGCAGGTGACCCGGCCGGTGTCGGCGGTCCGCCCGCGGGCGGCGACCCGCGACCACATCAGCCGGTCGAGGTCGTCGGTCTCCAGCTCGGCGCGCTCGGTCCACCGGTCGCCGGTGCGCCGGTGCGCCACCTGCACGAGCTGCGCGTACGGCGTGCCGGCGGGCTCGTCGAGCCCGGCGCGGGCCAGCACCACCGCCGGGTCGGCCAGGCAGCCGAGCAGGGCGGCCAGGTGGCCGGGGAACCAGACGTCGTCGGCGGGCAGGTGGGCGACGACGGGGGCGGTGGTCTCGTCGAGCGCGGTGTTGAGCGCCGCCCCCAGGCCGCGGTTGTCCCGGGTGCGCACCAGCCGCACCCGCGGGTCGGCGGGGACGGCGGCGGCCACGGCGTCCGGCTCCCGCGAGCCGTCGTCGACGACCACCGCCTCCCACGCGGTCTCCTCCTGGGCGAGCAGCGACTCCAGGGCGCGGGGCAGGAAGGCGGCCTGGTCGTGCACCGGCACCAGGACGGCGACCCGGGCGGGATCGCTCACGCGGCGGCCCGCTCGACGGCGGGCACCCCCAGCACCCGGTCGTAGACGCCGGCCACCCGCGCGGCCAGCGCCGGCCAGCCGTAGTCGGCCGAGCGGGCCCGGGCACCGGCGGCCAGGCGGGCCCGCAGCGCCGGGTCGCCGGCGAGCAGGTCCAGCGCGGCGGCCAGCGCGTCGACGTCGCCGGGCGGCACGAGCAGTCCGGTCTCGCCGTGCCGCACGACCTCGGGGATCCCGCCGACGTCGCTGGCCACCACGGGCAGCCCCGCGGCCATCGCCTCGGTGAGCACCGAGCCCATCTCCTCGTAGGCCGAGGGCAGCACCAGCACGTCGAGCGAGGCCAGCACGGCGGGCACCCGGCCGTGCTCGACGAACCCGGCCAGCGCCGTCCGCTCCGCCGCCGGTCCCTCGGCGGCCAGCCGCTCCACCAGCGCCCGGTCGGGGCCGTCGCCGACGACGACCAGGGAGGCCGCGGAGCGCACCCGCCCGAACGCCCGCACCAGCAGGTCGGCCCGCTTCTGCGGCGCCAGCCGCCCGACGTAACCGATCCGCGGCCGGGCCACGCCGGGGAAGACGTCGCCGGCCGCACGGGTGAACAGCGCCGGGTCGAAGCCCGAGGGGATGGTCGAGATCCGCTCCGCCGGCACGCCGTCGGCGTCCAGCGCGGCGGCCGTGCGCCCGGTGAGGACCACGACGGCATCGGCCCGCCGCAGCGTGCTGCGCTCGATCCACCCGCCCAGCGCCCGCAGCAGCCGCACCCGGGCGCCGCGGCCGGTCAGCGTGTGCCCGACGCTGCAGTGCAGCGTGACCACCAGGGGGCAGTCGTGCACCCGGGCGGCCAGCCGGGCCAGCGGCAGGGTGGCGAGGTCCTCGCCCTGGTGGGCGTGGACGACGTCGACGGGCGGGGAGCCGGCCCGCCGCCCGGCGCGCAGCACCGCGGGGAGCCCGGTCAGGGCCCACAGCTGCCGCAGCCGCGGCACCGGCAGGCCGGTCCGGTGCACCCGCGCGCCGGCGCCGAGAGGCGTCTCGCCGCGGGGGCCGGCCAGCCGGGCGGTGACCACCGTCTGCCGCACCCCCCGGTCGTCGAGGCAGCGGGTCAGCGTGGCGGTGTGGTTCTGCATCCCGCCGATCGGGTCGAAGCGCGCTGCCCGCCCGTCGAGCTCCCCGGCCAGGTGCCCCGGCCGCGCCGGTCGTTGCTGCGCATCCGGTTCGAAGACGCTGCACAGCCGCAGCACGTGCACGGGACCAGCGGGGACGGCGGGGCGGGGCACGCGGGGACCTCCGGCTCTGGGGGGCGGACCTGTAGTGCACCACGGGTCTCGCCGCGGCGCGGCCCCGGCGTTAGTCCGCCACACGGCCGGGGCAGGGGGCGCTGGTGACACCCCCGCTCGCCGACCCCGCCGTCCGCCGGGTCGCCCTCGTCCGGCTGCGCGTCGGGCTCGGCGACCTGCTCTGCACGGTCCCGGCGCTGCGCAGGCTGCGCGCCGCCCGTCCCGACGTCGAGGTCAGCCTGGTCACCTTCGGCCGGATGGCGCCGGTGGTCGAGCGGCTCGGCGGCACCGTCGACGACCTGCTGGCCTTCCCCGGCGCCCCCGGCATCCCCGACGGCCCGGTCGACGACGCCGGCTGGGCACCGTTCACCGCGGCCGCCCGGGAGCGCCGGTTCGACCTCGCGCTGCAGGCCTACGGCGACCGGCCGGCCGCCAACCGGGTCACCGCCGCCCTCGGCGCCCGGCTCACCGGCGGCTTCGCCCCGACCGGCTGGGCCCCGCCGCCCGGCAGCGAGGCGCTGCACCTGCGCTACCCGCTGCACCTGCACGAGGCCGACCGGCACGTCGCCCTGCTCGAGCACCTGGGGCTGCCGCGGCGCGACGGCCTGCCCCCCGGCGGGGACGCCGGCATGGGCTTCCCCGTGACCGCCGCCGACGAGGCCGAGCACGCGGCCACCCTCGCGGCCGCCGGCCTCGAGCCCGGCCGCTACGCCGTCCTGCACCCCGGCGCCTCGGCACCCACCCGGCGCTGGCCGGTCGAGCGCTACGCGGCCGTCGGCGACGCGCTGGCCGCCGACGGCCTGGCCGTCGTCGTCACCGGGGTGCCCGGCGAGCGGGAGATCTCCGCGCGGGTGGTCGCGGCGATGCGGGCACCGGCGGTCGACCTCACCGGCGCCACCAGCCTCGGCGGGCTCGCCGCGCTGCTGCGCGACAGCGCCGTGCTGGTGGGCAACGACACCGGCTCGGCGCACCTCGCCGCCGCGGTCGGCGCCCGCAGCGTCACCGTCTTCCTGCCCGGCGACCCCGTCCGCTGGGCGCACCCCGGCCCGCGGCACCGCGCGCTGACGCCGACCGTGGCGTGCGCGCCGTGCCCGCACCTGGTCTGTCCCATCGAGTTCCGCTGCGCGCTGACCATCGAGCCGGCCGCCGTCGCGCGGGCCGCGCGCGAGCTGGCGGCGACGTGAGGGTCTCCTTCGTCTCGGACTCCGACGGCTGGGGCGGGGCCGAGGTGTGGCTGACCCACCACCTGCGCCGGGCGGCCGGGAACGGCGCGACGGCGTCGCTGGTCTGCGCCGAGCCGGTGGCGGGCGGGTTCACGGGCCTCGCCGTCGACCGGGCCGTCGTCCCGCTGACCCGGCACACCGCCGCCGCCCCGGCCACCCGCGACGCGCTGGCCGCGCAGCGCCCCGACGTCGTCGTGGTCAACCTGGTCGACCCCGCCTCCAACACCGCCGCGGTGGCCGCCGCGCTCGACGTGGCGCCGACGGTCGGCGTGCTGCACCTGGTGGGCGACACGCGGACCGGGGAGGAGCGGGCCGCGCTCGCCGCCCTCTACCGCCGGCTGGCCGGGGCCGTCAGCCCGTCGGCGCAGGGCCGCGAGCAGCTGCTGGCCGACCTCGGCCTGGACCCGGCGCGGGTGCACGTCGTCCCCAACGGCGTCGACGTCCCGGACGACCCCGCGGGCCCGGCCGGGCACGCGGTGCCGCGGATCGGCGCCTTCGGCCGGCTGACCGCGCAGAAGGGCTTCGACGTGCTGCTGGCCGCCCTGCGCCGGCTGGACGTGCCGTTCGAGGCCGTCGTCGGCGGGACCGGCCGCGACGGCGAGCGGCTGCGCGCGGCGGCCGAGGGGCTGCCGGTGACCTTCCCCGGGTGGGTCACCGACGTGCGCGGCTTCCTCGCCGGGCTGGACCTGTTCGTGCTGTCCTCGCGGGTCGAGGCGCTGCCGCTGGTGCTGCTGGAGGCGATGGCCGAGGGCCTGCCGTGCGTCAGCACCGACGTCGGCGACGTGCGGCGGGCCGTGGGGGAGGATGCCGTCGTCGTCCCGGTCGAGGACGCCGGCGCGCTCGCCGCGGCGCTGCGCGGGCTGCTCACCGACCCCGCGGCCCGCGCGCTGCTCGGCGCACGGGCGCGTGCCCGGGCCGAGCGCGACCTCGGCGCGGACCTGATGGCGCGGCGCACCTTCGCCGTCCTGTCCGGCGTGGCGGCCCGGCGTTCGGGTACCGCGGGCCCATGAGCAAGAACAACGACGCCGACGCCCAGCGCGCCGCCGCCCGCGAGGCCAAGAAGCAGGGGATGTCGCCCAGCGAGGCCGGGGTGACCACCGGCGCCTCGAAGCAGACACACCACGTCCGCTCGGGCGACGACCGCCACGAGCACTCGTCCGCGCAGGGCAAGAGCAAGACCTGACCGGGGTGGTGCGGGGACGGCGGCGGCCTCCGTCGCGCGCCGCCGTCCCCGGACCGGTTCAGGCGCCGCCGGTGGTGGGCAGCCCGTCGGCGGCCCAGGCGCGGAACCCGCCGATGACGTCGCTGGACCGCTCGAGCCCGAGGCTGCGCAGCGCGTCGGCGGCCAGGCTGGAGGTGTAGCCCTCCTGGCAGAGCACGACCACCTCGACGTCGTACCCGGTGGCCTGCGGCAGCCGCGCGTCGCTCTCCGGGTCGAACCGCCACTCCAGGTGGTTGCGCTCGACCACCAGCGCGCCGGGCACCTCGCCCTCTGCGGCGCGCTGCGACTGCGGGCGGATGTCGACCAGCACCGCCCCGCCGGCCACCCGCTGCGCGGCCTCCGCGGGCGTCACCCGGGTGATCCGCGAGCGGGCCTCGGCGAGCAGCTGGTCGATGCTCCTGGCGCCCGGGGGGCGCTGCCCGCTCACCAGTCGACGCCCGCGCGCTCGGTGGACAGGTGCCGCAGCTCGCCGTCCTCGAGCTCGTAGCGGTTCATGGTGGACAGGCCGGGGGTGTAGACGTGCACGCTCACGGCCGGACGGGTGCCCCGGTTGGTCACCCGGTGCACGTGGTGCGGCCCGAACGGGCGCACCCGCCCGGCCCACAGCTCGGTGGCGGCCGCGCGGACGGCACCCGGCCGGCCGCCGACGACGTCCTCGGTGAGGATCCCGCCGACGACGGCGAAGGCACCGGCGGAGCCGCCGTGGTCGTGCAGCGGGGTGCCCTGGCCGGGCAGCCAGGACAGCAGCCAGACCTGGGCGGCCGCCAGGTCGGCGGCCAGGGACGGGTCGACCAGAGCGGCGGCGTCCTCGGCCGGGAGCAGCTGCGTCCAGCGGCTGTGCGGGCGGTGGCGGACCAGCGGCGCCCACGCGTCGGCGGCGGCGAGCAGCGCGGCGGCCAGCGCGGTGGCGGAGGTCGAACGGGTCACGGCGTCGGTGCCGGCGGCCGGGGTACCGGGGTGGACGGCGCCGATCCCGAGCGGGGCAGGGGACAGCAGGGCGGAGCGGGGGGTCATGGGTTCTCCGGGGGCAGGCGCGCGGGGCCCCCTCCCGGGGGCGGGCGCGCAGGGGTGGCGGGTGTCGGGTGCTCAGCCGGCCCGACACAGCGCGCTGGCCACCCGCAGCAGGTCCACGGCGGACCGGCGGGTGAGCGTCAGGGCGGGGACCACGGGGCCATGTGACCCCGCCACGGATGTCTCTGTCAAGTCCATCGACTTGGTGCGGATATCGTGTCGGGGTGCACCTGTCGGCGCCTCCGGTCCCCGCTCCGCGGTGTGGCCTGCCGGCTGCCGGGACCGGCTCAGCCGGGCAGCAGGACGGTGCGCAGCTCGTGGGCGCCGTCGGCGCGGGTGGCCTCGTAGAACCAGCGCGCGCCGCCGCCGGGCAGTGCCACCACGTCGGCGTACCGCAGCCCGTGCGGCGCGTGCGGGCTCTGCAGGTGCGGGCCGCCGGGGACGGCGCGGAAGCCGCCCTCGCCGTCGTGCTCGGCCAGACCGGTGCGCTCCTCCCAGTTCTCCGCCGCGGTGGCCCGGCCGTCGTAGAGCGCCCAGGTGCGCGACCCGTCGAGCACCACCGTGCTGAACCGCGTGCCGCGGGCGTCCCAGTCGCCGGGTGTCCCGGCCAGGGCGGTGCCGCGCCAGGTCCAGGTGACGCCGTCGGGGCTGGTGGCGTGCTCGGTGCTCATCCGGTCGGTGGCGTCGGGGTCGTCGAGCGGGTGCACCGAGGCCCACAGGTGCCACCGGTCGCCGTCCCAGCGGACCACCGGGTCCTTGGGTGCCTCGGTGGCGCTGCCGGGCAGGACGGTGCGCGGCTCGGCGCTGGCCAGGTCCGCGACGGTCGCGGCCTCGAGCAGGTCGACCCGCCAGTGCTTCGTCCCCGGCGTCGCACAGCTGACGTAGAGCCGCCAGCGGCCCTCCGGCGTGTGCACCAGCGCCGGGCGCTCGAGCGACTCGGCGCCGAAGCGGTCCTTGCCGAGCGCGACGACCGGCTCGAAGTGCACGCCGTCCTCGGACCGGGCGACCACGTTGCCGAAGCCGCGCCCCTCGCCGACCGGGCGGCGCAGCCGGTAGGCCAGCCACCAGGTGCCGTCGACCAGCTGCGCGGACGGGCCGCCGGCCCACGAGCCCGGGCGCGGGTCCTCGGGCTCGACGACGACCTCGGCGTCGGCCCAGAAGCGGTCGGGCGCCGGCGGGCGGGGGGCGGACGCGGTCACGCGACGGCTCCCTTCGGTGTGGGGGACGGGCCTCCCCGTGTGTACACCGCGACCGACGACCGACCTGGAGGGGACCACCGATGACCACCGACGCCGACCGGCTGCCGCAGTTCGTCATCGCCGGCGCACCCAAGGCCGGGACGACGGCGCTGCACGCGGCGCTGGCCACCCACCCCGGCCTCTACCTGTCGCCGGTCAAGGAGCCGAAGTACTACCTGACCGGCGGCCGCCCCCCGCCGCGCAGCGGTCAGCGCGGCCCCGGCGACGCGCACAGCGCCCGGGAGTGGGTCTGGCGCCGCGAGGACTACCTGCGGCTGTTCGACGGGGCGCCCTCGGGCGCCGTCCGCGGGGAGAGCACGCCGTTCTACCTCTACGACCGGGCGGCGCAGGAGCGGCTGGCCGCCGACGTGCCCGGGGTGCGCGTGGTCGCGATCGTGCGCGACCCGGTGGACCGGGCGTGGTCGAACTGGGTGCACCTGCGCGCCGACGGCCTGGAGCCCGAGGCCGACTTCGCCGCCGCGGTCGGGTCGGAGGCCGCCCGGATCGCCGACGGGTGGGCGCCGTTCTGGCACTACCGCGGCCTGGGCCGCTACGGCGAGCAGCTGCGCGACCTCTACCGGGTGCTGCCGCGGTCGCAGGTGCTGCTGCTCCGGTACCGGCAGCTGGTCGACAGCCCGCGCGAGACGCTCGACCGGGTCAGCGGGTTCCTCGGCGTGGAGCCCGGGATCGCGCACACCGTGGCGCCGGAGAACGTGAAGCCCTACGTCGCCGACGGCGTCCGGCACCGGCTGCTGTCCTCCGCCGCCCGGGCCGGTGCTGCGCTGGGTGCCTACGCGCCGCCGCAGGTGTGGCGGCAGGTCTCGCGACCGCTGCTGGCCGCGCTGCACGCCGGCCGGGCGCCGCGGCCGCCGATGCCGGTCGAGGTGCGACGTGAGGTCCTGGCGCCGCTGCTGCCCGACATCGCGCTGCTCGAGGAGCTCACCGGGGAGTCCTTCGACGACTGGCGGCGCGACACCGGCCGCGGCGACTTCCGCTCCCGCCGCTCCTCCCCGGCCTGACGACGGTCCTGGCCGGCCCGCTCGTCCCAGGTGCGCCGCTCGCCGCCTGCGCTCCTCCACCGCGTAGCTCCCCAGGCTGCTGCCGCATCCGTCCCGCCCGTGGACGTGAGGTCCGGCGGCTCACGAGGGCCCGTCAAGGCCTGTTCGAGATCTGTGGACAGGGCACTGAGCTGCGGATATAGGTCGCCGCCGGACATGTCGCGCGGTAAACTTCGAACAAGTGATCGAGGTGGTGGGAGGTGTCGTGGACGAGCTGATGGCAGCGATCGAAGCGCTCGCCGACGACGACCTGACCGCGATGTTCGGCCCGCAGCTCAACGAGCGGATCCGGAGCCTGCTGGCCGCGGCCAACAAGCTGAACGCCCACCTCGCCCGTGCCGTCCGGCAGGGTGAGCTGGCCGGAGCGGCCGAGCACGACGGATTGAAGTCGATGCAGTCGTGGCTGCGCGGGCACGGGCACCTCTCCGACGCCGAGGCCGCCCGGCTGGTCCGCACCGGCCGGGCCGTCGAGCAGCTGCCGGCCGTCGCCGCGGCGTTCACCGCCGGAGCGGTGACCGCCGCGCAGGTCGCCGAGATCGCCAGAGTGGTGGCGCCGGAGAACGCCGCGGCCGCCGCCGCACAGGGTGTGGACCTGGGCGAGGTCGACGCCGGGATGGCGGTCGTCGCGACGGTCAAGCCGCACCGAGAGCTCGCCCAGGTGGTGGCCGGCTACCTCGCCCGCCTCGATCCCGACGGCCCCGAGCCCGACCCCACCGAGGGGCGGCGGCTGACGATCGTCAAGCACGGCGACGGGTCGCTCACCATCCGCGGCGAGCTCGACCCAGTCGGCGGGGAGAAGGTGCAGGCCGCGCTGGAGTCGCACGTGCAGGCCGACCGTCCCGCCGGCGACGAGCGCACCCGCGCCCAGCGGCTGGCGGATGCGCTGGTGCAGCTGTGCGACAACCGGCTGGCGTCGGGATCGTTGCCGGTGCTGCGCACCGTCAAGCCGCACGTGGCGGTGCGCATCGACCTCGACGACCTGGCCGACCCCGCCACCGGCCCGGCCACCGCCCGGATGGGGTTCGGCGCAGTCATCTCGGCTGCCCGCGCCCGCTGGATCGCCTGCGACGCCACCGTCTCCCGGGTCGTGATGGCTGAAGGACCCCTCCGCCCCCCACCACTCGCAAGCTCGCGGCGGGACCCTGCGGAGGGGCCGCGCGGCGGGCGGTCGAGCTGCGCGACGGGGGCTGCGTGTTCGCCGGCTGTGGCGCACCGACCTGGTGGGCGGAGGTGCACCACCTGGTGCACTGGCTCAACGGCGGCGAGACCACCCTGGACAACTCCGCCCTGCTGTGCGAGCGGCACCACGCCAAGGTCCACTCCGGCTTCCGCGTGGAGCGACAACCGGATGGGCGCTGGCGCACCTGGCGACCTGACGGCACCGAGATCCTGATCGGCGCAGGACTGCAACCCGCCGCCTGAGGACGACCGTGGGCGCCGCTCACCCCTGCACAGGACGACCTCCTCGCCCATCCGGCGAGGAGGTCGGTCGTGCGCACACAGCGGCGCGCTGTTCCTCGCGGGTCCGCACTGTCACGGCTCCCACCCATGTCGGCGCACGACCGGCGTCGGCGTCGGGCACCTGCAGCGCGGCGGCGAGGTTCTGGCCGCAGGGGGACCGGTGGACGACCACTCTGCAACCGTGGTTGCATCTGCGCGTGACGGCGACCGGGGAGTGGGTGCTGCTCTCCTACCGGCTGCCGCGCGAGCCCTCGGGCCCGCGGACCACGCTGTGGCGGCGGCTGCGGCGGCTCGGCGTCGCCCAGCTCGCCGACGGCGTGGTCGCACTGCCGGCCGACGCGCGCACCCGCGAGGCGCTCGAGTGGCTCGCCGACGACGTCCTGGCCGCCGGCGGCACCGCCGGCACCTGGACCGCCCGGCCGGCCACCGCCGCCCAGGAGCGCGAGCTCGCGGCCGGCATGGCTGCGGCCCGGGCCGAGGAGTACCGCGCCCTCATCGCAGAGTGCACCGCCGCGCTGGAGGGTCCCGACGACGGGCGGGTCCGGGCGCTGCGCCGGCTGCGCGGCGAGTGGCGGGCGATCGGCCGGCGCGACTTCTTCCCCCCGCCCGAGCGGGACGCCGCCGGGGCCGCCCTCCGCGTGCTGGCCGCCGCGGTGGGAGAGCCCGTGGCCAGGGGGCGGCGCTCGTGAGGTGGGCGACGAGGGCGGGCATCCACGTCGACCGCGCCGCATGCGCCTGGCTGATCCGCCGCTTCGTCGACCCCGACGCGGAGTTCGTCTTCGTCACCGACCCCGCCGACGTCCCGCCCGACGCCACGCCGTTCGACATGCGCGGGGTGGCACTGGGCCACGTCGGCGGCGGCTGCTCCTTCGAGACGATCCTGCACGTCCACGGCCTCGCCGACCCCGTGCTCGAACGGATTGGCGAGATCGTCCACGAGGCCGACCTCGACGACGGCCGCTTCGACGCCCCCGAGGCCCCGGGCCTCGACGTCCTGCTGCGCGGCCTGTCGATGACCGGCGACGACGAGCGCACCCTCGCCGTCTCCGGCCCGCTCCTCGACGGGCTGTACGAGTACGTCCGCCGCCGCCTGCTGCTCGGCCGCGAGCCGGCCTGACCCCGACGGAGACCCGATGTCCGAGCCCACCCCGCAGGCGGCCCCCGTCCAGGCCACCGCGGTGCCGCCCTTCCGCGACGCCGTCCGGGCCTGGTTCCTCGTCTCGCTGCAGACCTTCGGCGGGCCGGCCGGGCAGATCGCGGTCATGCAGCGCGAGCTGGTCGACCAGCGGCGCTGGATCGGCCAGCGCCGGTTCCTGCACGCGATGAACTACTGCACGCTGCTGCCCGGACCCGAGGCCCAGCAGCTGGCCACCTACGTCGGGTGGCTGCTGCACGGCACCCGCGGCGGCCTGGTCGCCGGCGGCCTGTTCGTCCTGCCCGGTGTGGTCGCGCTGCTCGTGCTCTCGGCGGTCTACGTCGCCTTCGGCACCACGGCCGTGGTCACCGCGGTGTTCGCCGGGCTCGCCGCGGCCGTGCTGGCGATCGTCGTGCAGGCGGTCGTCCGCGTCGCCAGGAGGGCGCTGGACAGCCGGGCCCTGATCGCGCTCGCGGTGGCGTCCTTCCTCGCGCTGGCGCTGTTCGGCGTGCCCTTCCCCGTGGTCGTCGCCCTCGCCGGGGTCGCCGGCTGGGCCCTGGGCCGCTGGCGGCCCTCCGCGCTGCCGCGGAGGAAGGCCGCCGAGGGTCCCGACGCCGGCCCGCCTCCGGTGGTCTCCGACGACGTCCTGCACCACGAGGCGCCCACCGTCCGCCGCACCGTGACGGTGCTGCTCGTCGGGCTGCTCGTGTGGGGGGTGCCGATCGCGGCGGTCGCCCTGCTGACGGGCGCGGGCAGCGTCCTCACCCAGCAGGGCCTGTTCTTCTCCGGCGCCGCGGTGGTCACCTTCGGCGGCGCCTACGCGGTGCTGGCCTACGTCGCGCAGCAGGCCGTCGAGGTCTACGGCTGGCTCTCCCCGCGGGAGATGGTGCGCGGGCTCGCACTGGCCGAGACCACTCCCGGCCCACTGATCATGGTCGTGCAGTTCGTCGCCTTCCTCGGCGCCCACCGCCACCCCGGCGCCCTGGACCCGTGGGTGGCCGCGGTGCTGGCCTCGCTGCTGGTCACCTGGGTGACCTTCGTGCCGAGCTTCCTGTTCGTGCTGCTCGGCGCCCCGTACATGGAGCGGTTGCGCGGCAACCGGTCGCTGTCGGCGGCGCTGGCCGGGATCACCGCCGCCGTCGTCGGCGTGATCGCCGACCTCGGCGTCTACTTCGCCGTCCACACCCTGTTCTCCGAGACGACGACCGCCGGGCCGCTGGCGCTCGAGCTGCCCGTCCCCGCCAGCGTGCGGCCGGTGACGTGGGTGATCGCCGCGGTCGCCGCCGTCCTGCTGTTCCGGGTGCGGTGGTCGGTGCTGCGCACGCTCGGGGTCTGCGCCGTCCTCGGGCTGGCCGCGGGCCTGGCCGGGCTGCCCGTCGGGTGATCGCGGATGACCCGCGCCCGGCCGGGTAGGGCCTCCTGCCGGAGAGGCGTGCACCCCGCACGCCGACGACGGGAGGGACCGACATGGCGATCGCGACGATCAACCCGGCCACCGGCGAGACGCTCAAGACCTACGAGGCGCTGTCGGACCAGGCCGTCGACGAGCGGCTCGACCGCGCCGTCACCGCGTTCCGCTCCTACCGGCTGACCGTGCCCGAGGAGCGGGCCGGCTGGTTGCGGGCCGCTGCCGACGTCCTCGACGGCGACACCGACGCCGTGGCCGAGCTCATGGTCACCGAGATGGGCAAGACGCTGGCCGCGGCGAAGGCCGAGGTCGGCAAGTGCGCCAAGGGGCTGCGCTACTACGCCGAGCACGGCCCGGCGATGCTCGAACCGCGGCCCGCCGACGCCGGGGCCGTGGGTGCCGACGACGCCTACGTCGTCCACCAGCCGATCGGCGTGGTCCTGGCGATCATGCCGTGGAACTTCCCCCTCTGGCAGGCGATGCGCTTCGCCGCGCCGGCGCTCATGGCCGGCAACGTCGGCCTGCTCAAGCACGCCAGCAATGTGCCGCAGACGGCGCTCTACATCGAGGAGCTGTTCCGCAAGGCCGGCTTCCCCGCCGACGTCTTCCAGACCCTGCTGGTCGGCTCCTCGGCGATCGAGCGGGTGCTGCGCGACGACCGCGTCGCCGCGGCCACCCTCACCGGCAGTGCGCCGGCCGGGCAGTCGGTGGCCTCCATCGCCGGCGACGTGCTGAAGAAGACGGTCCTCGAGCTCGGCGGCAGCGACCCGTTCATCGTCATGCCCTCGGCCGACCTCGACCGCGCCGCCGAGGTCGCGGTCACCGCGCGCTGCCAGAACAACGGGCAGAGCTGCATCGCGGCCAAGCGCTTCTTCGTGCACACCGACATCGCGGAGGAGTTCACCCGGCTGTTCGCCGAGAAGCTCGCCGCGCTGACCGTCGGCGACCCCATGGCCGAGGACACGAAGGTCGGCCCGCTGGCCACCGAGTCGGGCCGGGAGGACGTCGAGAAGTACGTGCAGGACGCCGTCGACAAGGGCGCCACCGTGGTCACCGGCGGGAAGCGGCCCGACCGGCCGGGGTGGTTCTACGAGCCGACCCTGCTCACCGGCATCACGCCGGAGATGGACCTCTACGACGAGGAGGTCTTCGGCCCGGTCGCCGCGCTGTGGACGGTCGACTCCCTCGAGGAGGCCATCGAGATCGCCAACAGCCACCCCTACGGCCTGGGCAGCAACCTGTGGAGCGAGGACGAGCAGGAGCGGGCCACCTTCATCCGCGACGTCCAGTCGGGCATGGCCTTCGTCAACGGGATGGTCACCAGCTACCCCGAGCTGCCCTTCGGCGGGGTCAAGCAGAGCGGCTACGGCCGGGAGCTCACCGAGCTCGGCATGTACGAGTTCACCAACGCCAAGACGGTGTGGATCGGCCCGCGCAGCAGCGAGCAGGCGCAGGGCGACACCGCCACCGCGTCGGAGTGAGCCGCTCCCGTCCGGGCGCGCTGTTTCCCGGCGCGCCCGGGCGGGGTAGCGACCCGGCACGACCGACCGGCCCCTGAGCAGCGGGGACGCCGACGACGGTTCGACGCGGTGCCGCGCTCCCGGCGGGCACCCGGACGGGAGCACTCGTGACGAAGACGACGGACAACCACTTCCTGGCCCAGTCGGTGCACGACCTGGGCACCGCCCTGTGGTTCGGCGGCTCGGTCATGGGCATCGCGGGGGTGAACAAGTCCGGCAGCGACCTGACCGCCGGCATCGACAAGGTACGGGTGGCCAGCTCCGCCTGGTCGCGGTTCCAGCCGGCGCAGTTCGGCGGCATCCTGGCCACGCTGGTCACCGGCCTGCAGCTCACCCGCTCGAACAAGGAACGGCTGGCGCTGCAGAAGGGCTACGCGTCCGTCGGCACGCTCAAGGCGGCGCTCACGGTGGCCGGGGCGGGCGCCACCGCCTACGCCGCCTACTCGGGCGCACAGATCGGGAAACTGGCCGAGCAGGCCGCCCGCGACGGGAGCCTCGAGGTCAAGGACGCCACGCTGCCCTCGGCCGGCACCCCGGCGGAGATCAAGAAGTGGCAGGCGCGGCAGCGGGTCACCCAGGGCGCCGTCCCGGCCCTGGCCGGTGCGGTGATCGTGTGCAACGCCTGGCTGGTGCAGTCCTACCGGCTCGGGTCGACGGTCAAGGGCCTGCTCGGGCGGCTGCTGCCCAGCTGAGTACGTGCCGTCGCCGGTCCGGCGCTCTCGGGCGCCGGACCGGCTACGCCCGGGTCTGGATCCGCACCGACTGACCGCCGTCGTCGGCGGGCCGGGCGTCCACCGCGACGGACAGCGCCGCCGCGGCCGCCACCGCCAGCCGGGCCCGCGGGTCGTCGGCGGCGGGCTGCTCCGGCAGCGGCAGCAGCGGCGCCGGGAGCTCCACCTCGACCACGAGGCCGCCCCCGCTCGGGACGGCACGCAGCCGCCGCGGCCCGTGCGTCGCACCCGCCCGGGCGGCGTCGGCCACCAGCACCTCCGACACCAGCAGCACGAGCTCCTCGACGACGGCGGCGGGACAGCCGGCGGCCTCGGCCCACGTCCGCACCCACGTCCGTGCCTCGGCCGGCCGGTCCACGTCGGCGGAGCCGGCGCCTCCTCCGGCGACGCCCCCGCCCTCGCCCTCGCCCTCGCTGCCGGTCACCGCACGACCACCCCTCCGGGTCCAACGACCGCACACCCCCCGGGGGTGCGCGGGCCCGCGCGCCGTTGCCGAGCCGTGACCCCGTCCGACCTCAGGCGCGGTCGGGCGGCTGTGCGGACACCAGGAACCGGGCGCCGTCGGCCTCGGGCAGCACCGCCAGCGTCACCGCGGGGGAGACCTTCTCCGCCAGCCAGAGCATCAGCAGCCGCCGGTCCGACGGCACGGTCGAGGGTGTGAGCGTCTCGCACCGCGTGCGGGTGACCACCTCGCCGGTCACCGTCGTCCCCGACGCGGCGTCCCCGGCCACGGTGAGGCGGACGCGGATGGCCGCCGGGTCGCCGTCCAGCGCGGCGGCGACGGTGACGGCCTCGTGGAGCACGAGGACCAGCTCCTCGCGCCGTCCCTCGGGCATCCCGGCCGCGGCCAGCCGCCCGTGCCACCACCGGCGGTTGGCGGCCGCCGCCCGCGGGTCGAGGACCGCTTCGGTCACCGGGCCGCTCCGGGCCCGCAGGACGGTCGGTGGGCGGAGGTCGGGGTTGGGCAGGTCCAGGCCGTCGAACCACAGCACCGGGTGGGCGCCGCGCGCCATGGCCACGCCGTCCGGGGGCCCGTAGGTGGTGTCGACCAGGCAGGTCACCGTGAGGGGCCGGGCGGCGACCGCGTCCGTGGTGTCCTGCTCCGCGCAGCGCCACCGCTCGACGTCGGGGTCGAGCGCGACCGGCCGCTGGCACAGGACGGTGACCAGCCCGCCGTGCCCGGGGCCCAGGTGCCGGGCCCAGTCCTCGGCCAGGAGAGGGAGCGGGACGTCGACCAGGATCCGCGGGGGCGCGAAGGTCACCGGCGCGTCGGGCACCCGCTCGACGAGGACCTGCCGGACGACGTCGTCGACGTAGGCCACCACCGGCGAACCGGCGACCATCGCCCGCCGGGTCAGCTCCGCCGCGATCTCCCCGGCCTGCTCCGGGCCGTCGTGGAAGGCGCACCGGTGCACCGGCACGACGGTCGTCGCGCTCACCGGCTCGTCCCTCCACCGGGTGGCGTGGTCACCGGTTGGTCCCTCCGCCGGAGACGTCGGCCAACTGCACCGAGCGGCCGGGGTGCCGGTCGGCGAGCAGGCGGACCAGCCGCGAGGTCAGCCGCGAGGCGCCGACCAGGGTCAGCCCCGGGGGCCCGGCGGCCGCGGCGACCAGGGAGTCGGCGGCACCGACGTCGAGGAAGCGCAGGTCGACGACGTCCCAGGTGGTCGGCCGCCCGTCGTCGCGCAACGTCGCCTGGAGCACCGCGCGCAGGCCGTCGGCGTTGCCGGAGTCGAGCTCGCCGGCCAGGCGCAGCACGTCGCCGGACCAGGTCAGCCGGAACACGCCGTCGTCGAACTCCGCGGTGGCGTCGTGCTCGGAGTCGTGACAGGTCACCAGTGTCTCCCGCTGGCCGGGCAGCAGCAGGCCGCGGAAGTACGGGCAGAGCACGGTGAGGGGCGCGTCCTCGGTGAGGTCACTGACCACCGCCTCGAACGGGTTGTCGCCGGCCGCGGTCAGCGCGCCGCTGAACCGCACACCGGAGTAGCCCTCGGCGAGGGCCGCCGCGACGGCTCCGGGCAGGCGGTCGGGGTCGGGTGGCAGGACCCGCACCGCCGTCGACGCCGAGGGCTGCCAGGTCTCCGGGACGACGCCGGACCGGCGCAGCCGCGTCCACAGCCGCTGCTCGCGGGCGCCCAGGCCGGTGAGCAGCACGCACTCGCCGCGCCGGACCCCCTCCGCGACGAAGTCGCCCACCACCTGGGCGTGGGCCTCCTCGCTGTCGAGGACGACCCAGTCGTGCCGTCCCCGGCTCACCGGTCGACGTCCGCGTACCCGGCGGTCCCGGGGGCCTCCCCGGTCTCGGTGACCAGGGCGGCGACGTCGCGCACCTTGCGGTGGGTGTCCTGGGAGGCGCGGACGAGGATGCCGAAGGCGGCGTCGGACGTGATCCGGTAGCGCTCCATGAGGACCCCCTTGGCCTGACCGATCACGTCGCGGCTGGCCACCGCCGTCGTCAGGTGCTCGATGCGCTGCACGGCCCGCAGCGCGAGCGCGGCGTGCCCGGCCACCGGGGCCAGCGCCGCGGGGTCGGCCGGGGCGCCGGGGCCGGGGCCGTACACCGACAGCGCGCCGACCACCTCGCGGCCGGTGTCCAGGGGCAGGCAGGTGACCGCCCGGACCCCCGCGGCGGCGGCGTGCCCGGTGAAGCAGGGCCACCGCGGGTCGTGGGCGAGGTCGGGGCTGCCGTCCGGTGTGCCGGCCAGGGCCGCGACCAGCGGCCCCTCGCCGCTGCCGACCTGCAGGGTGTCGAGCGAGGCGGCCGCCGCGTCGCTGGCCACCGGGTCGCGCGGACGCCGGCCGGCGGCCAGCAGGGTGACCGACACGGTGGCGCCCTCCGCCAGCAGGCCGGCGGTGTCGGTCACCACGGCGCGGACGGCGGAGACGAGGTCCCCGGCGGCGTGCCACCGGGCGGCGGCGGCGGCGAGCCAGCCGGCGGGGTCCGGGCACGGGCGGGGACCGGGGACGGTCGTCGTCATCGCTGGACGCACGGCGAGACCTCCTGGCCGGGTCTGCTCCCGACGTTCGTGGCGCCGCCGGTGCGGTTACTCAGAGTCGGCGACTGCTCGGCATGGAGTGTGCCACCGGATTGGGCGACACGCCCGGGTCTCGGAGTGCGGATCCGGCGGCCCGGAGGGGTCGGGCGGGGGCGACCCGGCGTCCTCGCAGGTCGGGCCCGGACCGTCCCGTCACGGGCGCGACTGCCGGCGACGGGCGATCCCGGCCGGCGCCGTCCGGGCCGCGCCGACCTGCCCGCCGCGCGGGGTGGCATGCTGCCGCGCCGGGGCACCGGGCGAGCTGGGGAGGACGCATGACCGAGGACACCGGCCGCGCGCTCGCGCACGAGGAGGGCAGGCTGCCCTCGGGGCTGTACTGGCAGGGCTGGACGCCGCCCGCCCCGGTCGGCGTCGTCGTCCTCGTCCACGGGGCGCACGAGCACGGCGGCCGGTACGCGCACGTGGCCGAGCGGCTCGGCGCGGCCGGGTACGCGAGCTGTGCGGCCGACCACCCGGGGCACGGCCGCTCGCCCGGCCGGCGCGGCGACATCACCGGCCTGGAGGCCGCCGTCGACGGCGTGGCCACCCTCGTGCGCACCGCCGCCGGCCGGCACTCCGGGGTGCCGCTGTTCGTCTACGGGCACAGCCTCGGCGGGCTGGTCGCCCTGCAGTACCTCACCGGGACGCCGCACGAGCGAGTGGCCGGCGGCGTCGTCTCGGCCCCCGCGCTGGACACGAGCACGGCCACGCCGGTGCAGCGGGCGCTGGCGCCGCTGCTCTCGCGGCTGGCGCCGGGCCTGGGCGTGCTCACCCTCGACCCCGAGACGGTCAGCCGCGATCCCGAGGTGGTCGCCGCCTACCGCAGCGACCCGCTCAACCACACCGGGAGGATGGTCGCCCGCACCGGTACCGCGATCATGCTCGGGGCGGCCGGGATGCCGGCGCGGCTGAGGAGCCTCACCCTGCCCCTGCTCGTCCTGCACGGCGGCGCCGACCGGCTCATGCCGCCCTCGGCCAGCGAGGTGGTCCGGCAGCACGCCGCCTCGCCGGACCTCACCGTGCGGGTCTACGACGGGCTGTACCACGAGCCGCACAACGAGCCGGAGAAGGACGAGGTCCTCGCCGACGTCGTCGCCTGGCTCGACGCCCACCGCAGCCCGGCCGGCTGACCGCGGCGGCCGGCGGGCTCAGGTCGGGCGGGTGGGCAGCAGGTTCTCCTGGTGGTCGAGCTCCCGTTCGAGGGTGCGCAGGCCCTCGTCGGGCAGCCGGCCGAGGTCGCGCCAGCGCAGCAGCTCCTGGCGCTCGGCGTCGATGACGGCGCGGCGGACCCGCAGCGCCGCCTCGTACTGCGGCGACAGCGGCACCGCGCCCTCGGCGTCCTCAAGCGCCTCCAGCCGCCGGCGGTAGCGGTCCAGTCGCGTGCTCAGCGCGCCGCGGATCGCCTCGATGGCCGCGTCGTCGACGTGGTCGTGCTGCTCGGCCTGCAGTTCGTCGAGCCGGGTCAACCCCGCCTCGACGGCGGCGGCGCGCGCCTGGTTGCGCAGCCGGGCGGCGTCGGCGGCGTCGGCGCGCAGGCCCAGCCGGCGGACCAGCGGCGCGAAGGTGGCGCCCTGGCCGACCAGCGTGACCAGCACGGCGAGGAAGGCGCAGAACAGCAGCAGGTCGCGGTCGGGGAAGGGGGCACCGGCGTCAGTGACCCGCGGGATCGTGAAGACGGCGGCGAGGCTGATGACGCCGCGGGTGCCGGCCCAGCTCAGCACGGCGATCTCCCGGCCGGACAGCCGGGGCGCGGCGGGGGAGCGCCCGCCCGGCGGGATGGACTCGGCCTCGACCGGGGAGCCGCCCAGGCGCATGTGCAGCGCCTGCGGCGCGTGCTCGGTGAGCCACAGCCACAGCGGCCGGACCAGAAGCACCGCCCCGACCGTGATGACCGAGGCGACCACGACCGTCGAGGGTGCGTACTGGCCCAGGTTGCTGATCACCGCGGGCAGCTGCTGGCCGATGAGCAGGAACACCACACCTTCGAGGAGGAAGTCGACCAGCCGCCAGACCGCGTCGGTCTGCAGCCGGGTGGCCCCCGACTGCCAGTACGGCGCGTTGTGCGCGATGACCAGCCCGGCGACGACGACGGCCAGCACGCCGGACACGTCCACGGACTCGGCGAGCAGGTAGGCGATGAACGGGGTGGCCAGCGAGATCGCGTTGGACGTCAGCGGGTCGCGGCGCAGCCGGCGCAGCGGCCGGACGCCGTAGGCGACGACCAGGCCCGCCGCGACCCCGCCGGCCGCGGCCAGCACGAACTGGCCCAGCGCGCCCCAGGTGGAGAAGCCGTCCCCGGAGGCCGCGGCGACCGCGACGGTGAGCAGCGTCAGGGCGGTGGCGTCGTTGAGCAGCCCCTCGCCCTGGATGAGCGTGACGATCCGCGGGGGCAACCCGACCCGCCGGCCGACGGCGAGCGCGGCCACCGGGTCCGGGGGCGCGACCGCGGCGCCGAGCGCGATGCCGGCGGCCAGCGTGGCGCCGGGCACCCACAGCGCGAAGCCGGCGCCGATGACCAGCGCGGTGACCAGCACGAGCAGCACCGAGAGGCCGACGACGGTGCGCAGGTTGGCCCGGATGGCGATGAGCGAGGAGTCCAGTGCGGCGCTGTAGAGCAGTGGCGGGATCAGGACGGTGAGGACGACCTCGGGGTCGAGCGTGAGGTTCGGGCCGGGCAGCAGCGCGTAGACCAGCCCGGTCACGGTCAGCAGTGCGGCCGCCGGCATGCCGGTGCGGCCGGCCAGCCCGCGGGCCGCGACGATCACCGCGACCGCGGCCAGGGCGAGCAGGAGGACGGTCTCGGCGTGCACCGAGTCATCCTCCCCGACGGCCGGTCGGCCGCCGGGGAGGACCGGGCGGGCTACACGGGGCGGGCTACACGGTCAGGGACTGCACCGCTTCTGCCACCAGCGTGACCGAGCGCAGCCGCTCCTCGGTGCCCGGCGCCTGGTGGGCGACGATCAGCTCGTCGGCGTCGGCCAGCCGGGCGAAGGCGGCCAGCTGCTCGCGCACCTCGGCGGGGGTGCCGACCGCGGTGTGGGTGAGCATCCGGTCGACGTGGACGCCCGCGCCGGAGGCCAGCAGCAGCCCGGCCTCGTCGTCGGTCAGGTCGCGGCCCTGGCCGAACAGGCTCACCGCCAGGCGCTTCCGGGTCGCCTCCCGCGCCGCCTGCGCGGCCTCGGGAGTGTCGGCGGCGATGGCGTTGACCCCGGCGATCACGTAGGGGGCGTCGAGCTGCTCGGACGGGCGGAAGTCGCGGCGGTAGGCGGCCACCGCGGGCTCGAGCGCCTGCGGCGCGAAGTGCGAGGCGAAGGCGTAGGGCAGGCCGAGCGCCGCGGCGAGGCCGGCGCCGAACATCGACGAGCCGAGCACGTACAGCGGCACGTCGCTGCCCTTGCCGGGGATCGCGTCGACACCGGGCACCCGGGAGTGCCCGGTGAGGTAGCCCTGCAGCTCGAGGACGTCCTGCGGGAAGCGCTCGGCGGAGTTCGCGTCGCGGCGCAGGGCGTACATCGTGTTCTGGTCCGAGCCCGGCGCGCGGCCCAGCCCCAGGTCGATGCGGCCGGGGTACATCGCCTCCAGCGTGCCGAACTGCTCGGCGATCGTCAGCGGCGAGTGGTTGGGCAGCATCACGCCGCCGGCGCCGAGCCGGATGGTCTGCGTGTGCGCCCCGACGTGCGCGATGAGCACGCTGGTCGCCGACGAGGCGATGTGGCGCATGTTGTGGTGCTCGGCGTACCAGACCCGGCGGTAGCCGGTCTCCTCCGCGCGCTGCGCCAGGGCGACGCTGGCGGCGATGCTGCTGGCCACCGTCTCGCCGGAGGCGACGGGGGCCAGGTCGAGGACGGACAGCGGGATCTGCACGGGGTACCTCCGGGGCGGCGCACGTTCGTTGCCGGGTGCAACACGACCCGCCCCGGAGGATTCCCGGTGCGCCCTCCCCGCGGGGAGGTCCTGTCTCAGGCGGTGCGGCTGCGGCCGGTGATCGTCTCCACCGGGGCGTCGGGCTCGGCGGCACCGAGGCGCCGCTCCCAGCCGGGCGGGACGACGACGTCGTCGCGGGAGAGGTCGGCCGCCGACTCGCGCCCCGTGCCGGTCAGCGCCGAGCCCAGCCCGTCGCGCAGCAGGTCCAGGACGTTCTCCACACCCGCCTGGCCGTTGGCCGCCAGGCCCCACAGGTAGGCGCGGCCGATCATGACCGCCTTGGCGCCGAGGGCCAGGGCCTTGGCGACGTCGCTGCCGCGGCGGATGCCGCCGTCGAGCAGCACCTCGACCTGGTCGCCGACGGCCTCGGCGACGGCCGGCAGCGCGCGGATGGAGGCCGGGGTGCCGTCGAGGTTGTTGCCGCCGTGGTTGGAGACCGAGATCGCGGTGACGCCGGCGTCGACGGCCCTCCTGGCGTCGTCGACGCGCATGACGCCCTTGAGCATGAACGGCCCGTCCCACTGCGAGCGCAGCCAGGCGACGTCCTCCCAGGACGGCATCGGCGACTGCATCCACATGCCGTAGGCGCCGAAGAAGGTGGGCGGGGTCTCGCCGGGGGTGGTGACCATGTTCGGCACGGTGAGGTCGGGGATGCGGCCGGTGCGGGCGAAGTCGAGCAGCCAGCGCGGGCGGAGGAGCACCTGCGGCGCGTACTTCCGGGCGGCCTCGAAGTCGATCTTCGACGGGATGAACGGGCTGCCCCAGTCGCGCCCGTAGGCGAACGACCAGTCGAGGGTGGCGATCATGCCCACGGCACCGGCCCGCTTGGCCCGGTCCATGCGGGCGAGCATCTCCTCGCGGGTGCCCACCCAGTACATCTGGAAGAACGTCCTCGGGTTGGCCGCGACGACCTCCTCGACCGGCTTGCTGGCGAAGGAGGACAGGCCCATCGCCACCCCGCGGGCCGCGGCGGCCCGGGCGACGGCGACCTCGCCGTCGGGGTGCACGGCCTGCACGCCGGTCGGACTGATGAGGACCGGCATCGAGACGTCCTGGCCCATGACCGTGGTGGCCATGTCGCGCTTGTTCGACAACCCCGCGGTGTGCGGTGCGAAACCCAGCTCGTCGAAGGCCCGCAGGTTGTCCTCGACGGTCAGGCCCTTCTCCGACCCCGCCACCAGGGCGCCGTACACGCCCTTGGGCAGGCGCCTCTTCGCCCGCCGCTGTGCCTCGGCCACCGTCTCGAACCACGCGTTCGCCACCGTCGTCTCCGTCCCGGTCGGGTCCGCCGGGGCCCACCCGGCTGGCACTGAGTGCCACACCCTAGCGGCGCGGGTGTTGCCCGGACCACACAGGCGGACGGTCCCCCGGGGACGACGCGGCCCCGTGGTCGGGGACCGCGGGGCCACGTCTCCGGGCGCGTGCCGGCGCGCCGCCGGGCGGTTGCTCAGCGGCGCGCCGCGAGCGCCTCGATCTCGTGCGCCGACTCGAGGGTCGGGGCCGCGGCCAGGGCGCGGGCGATCTCACGGTCGTCGCGGCGGCGGGCGCGGGTGGCGCGGGCGTGGGTGAGGGCGGTGCGCAGGCGGGTCATGGCGGGTCCTCCGGGACGTCGGACGACGGCGGCGGCCGTGTCCGGCCCTCGCCGGCAGACCCCTCGGTGCGACGCCGATCTCGGCTCTCACCTGCTGGGTCTGCATCTCCAACCATCCTCTCGGCCGCCTGGTTCGTCAAGCGAACCCAGCGTGACCTACGCTGCGGCGGTGACCGCCGCCACGCCGCCTGGGGAGTACGACCGGTCCCGCTGCTCGGTCGCCGGCACCCTGGCCGTGGTGGGGGAGAAGTGGAGCCTCCTGGTGCTGCGGGAGGCGTTCCTCGGCGTGCGTCGCTTCGCCGACCTGCAGCGGGCGCTCGGCGCGCCGAGGGCGGTGCTCACCGACCGGCTCAACTCCCTGGTCGCCTCCGGCCTGCTGGTGCGGGTGCCCTACCGCGCCGAGGGCGAGCGGCAGCGGCACGAGTACCGGCTCACCGACAAGGGCCGCGACCTCCACCCCGCGCTGGTCGCGCTGATGCAGTGGGGCGACCGGTGGCTGGCCGACGACGGGGCCCCACCGCTGGAGCTGACCCACCGCGACTGCGGGGAGCCGGTGTCGCTGGCGCTGCGCTGCGCGGCCGGGCACGACCTCGCCGGCCCGCGGGAGGTCGCCGCGGTGCCGACCGCACCGGCGAGCGCACGGCCCGCTGGGACGGCCGACACACCTGCGGGTTAGCGTCGGCGGTGCCGGCTGCCGCTGCGACCCGGGAGGTCCCCCTGCCCAGCACCGTGATACCCGGCGGCGCGAGCGCGCCCGAACTCCGAGCCCACCTCGCCGTCCCGCCCGTGGGGGAGGGACCCTGGCCCGGCGTGGTCGTCGTCCACGAGGTCTTCGGCCTGACCGACGACGTCCGCCAGCACGCCGACCGGCTGGCCGCCGCCGGCTACCTCGCGCTCGCCCCGGACCTGTTCAGCGCCGGCGGGGCGGTGCGCTGCCTGCGCACGACGTTCCGGGCCCTCTCCCGCGGGGAGGGCCCGGCCTTCGGTGACCTGGAGGCGGCCCGGCGCCTGCTCGCCGGGCGCGCCGACTGCACCGGCCGGGTCGGGGTGCTCGGCTTCTGCATGGGCGGGAAGTTCGCGCTGTACGGCGCCACCCGCGGCTTCGACGTCTCGGCCCCCAACTACGGCCCGCTGCCCGCGGACCTGGAGGAGGTGCTGCGCGGCGCCTGCCCGGTGGTGGCCAGCTACGGCCGCCGCGACGTCGCGCTGAGGGGGGCGGCCGACCGGCTGGAGGCCGCCCTGACCTCCCTGGGCGTGGACCACGACGTGCGGGAGTACCCGGACGCCGGGCACTCCTTCCTCAACCGGCACAGCGCGGGGCCGTTCTCCCCGCTCGAGCGGCTCGCCGGCCTGTCCTTCCACGAACCCTCGGCCGAGGACGCCTGGGGGCGGATCCTGCGCTTCTTCGACCGGCACCTGCGGAGCGCGGCGTGAGCGGCCCGCTCGACGGGCTGCGGGTCGTCGAGCTCGGCGGCATCGGCCCCGGACCGCACGCGGCGATGGTGCTGGCCGACCTCGGTGCCGACGTCGTCCGCGTGGAGCGGCCCTCCGGGGGGCTGAGCGTGGGTTCCGGCGGCCCGGACGCGGTGATGCGCGGGCGGCGCTCCGTGGCCGCCGACGTCAAGACGCCCGGGGGGCACGACCTCGTCCTGGGCCTGGTCGAGCGGGCCGACGTGCTGGTCGACGTCTTCCGCCCCGGTGTGGCCGAGCGGCTGGGCCTCGGTCCCGACGAGTGCCTGTCCCGCAACCCCGGCCTGGTCTACGCGCGGATGACCGGGTGGGGGCAGGGCGGCCCGTGGGCCGACCGCGCCGGCCACGACGTCAACTACCTGGGCCTGACCGGCACGCTGGCCGCCCTCGGGCGCCCCGGTGAGGCGCCGCGCTTCCCGATGAACCTCGTCGCCGACTACGGCGGCGGCTCGATGCTCGTGCTCGTCGGCGTCCTCGCCGCGCTCCACGAGCGGTCGCGGTCGGGCCGCGGGCAGGTGGTGGACGCCGCCATGGTCGACGGCGTGGCGCTGATCTCCCAGCCGATGTGGTCGCTGCGCGGCCAGGGGCTGTGGTCGGACCACCCGGGCACCAACCTGCTCGACGGCGGCGCCCCCTTCTACGACGTCTACCGCTGCGCCGACGGCCGCTTCGTCGCGGTCGGGGCGCTGGAGCCGCAGTTCTACGCCGCGCTGCTCGAGGGCCTCGGGCTCGCCGACGCCGGCCTGCCCGCCCAGCACGACCGGGCCGGCTGGCCGCGCCTGCGCGCGGCCTTCACGGCGGCGTTCGCCGCCCGGCCGCGGGAGCACTGGGAGGCGGTGTTCGACGGCAGCGACGCCTGCGTGACCCCGGTGCTGGAGCCGGCGGAGGCCGCGGCGCACCCGCACCTGGCCGCCCGCGGCACGCTCGTCGAGGTCGACGGCGTGCTGCAGGCCGCGCCGGCACCCCGGTTCTCGCGAACGCCGGCCGGCCCGGCCGCGTCCGTCCCGCCCGGCCCGGCCGACGCGACGGCGGTGCTGGAGGAGTGGTCGCGCTCCCGCTGACCGGGGACGCACAGGCACCGCGGCGCCGCCGCGGAGGGGAGGCATCCGTGTCCGACGACAGCGTGCTGGTGGAGCGGCGGGGCGCCGTCCAGGTCATCACCATCAACCGGCCGCAGGCGAGGAACGCCCTCGACGCGGCGGTGGCCCGGGGGGTGGCCGACGCCGTCGACGAGCTCGACGCCGAAGGCGGGCTGCGCGCCGGCGTGCTCACCGGGGCGGGCGGCACCTTCTCCGCCGGCATGGACCTCAAGGCGTTCCTGCGCGGCGAGCGGCCCTCGGTCGAGGGTCGCGGGCTGTGCGGGATCACCCAGACCCCGCCGCGCAAGCCGCTGCTGGCCGCGGTCGAGGGCTGGGCGCTGGCCGGCGGGTTCGAGCTGGTGCTGGCCTGCGACCTCGTCGTCGCCGGGCGCTCTGCCCGCTTCGGGGTGCCCGAGGTGACCCGCTCGCTGGTGGCCGCGGCCGGCGCCGCGCTGTTCCTGCCGCGCCGGATCCCGCAGGCGGTCGCGATGGAGATGCTGCTGACCGGCCAGCCGATCGACGCCGAGCGCGCCGCCGCGGTCGGCCTGGTCAACCGGGTGGTCGACGAGGGTGGGGCGCTCGACGCCGCCGTCGAGCTGGCCGGGGTGATCGCCGCCAACGGCCCGCTGGCGGTCGCGGCCACCAAGCAGATCGCCCGGAACACCGCCGACTGGACCGCCGAGGAGGGCTGGTCGCGGCAGCAGGAGCTGATCGACCCGGTCTTCTCCTCCGAGGACGCCCGCGAGGGTGCCACCGCCTTCGCCGAGCGCCGCCCGCCGGTGTGGCGGGGCCGCTGACCCGCGTCACCCCCCAGGCCCGACCCGGTCGAGGGGCCGGCGCCACGGCGCCCCGACCGGTCCCCCCGGCCGTCGCGACCGGCGGGTTACTGTGCGGACGGGCCCGGTGTGCCGGGCGCCACAGTCGAGCGTGAGGAGCGGGACGTGCGGGACGCGGTGATCGTGGAGGCGGTGCGCACGCCGGTGGGCAAGCGCAACGGCGGGCTGTCGGGGGTGCACCCGGTCGACCTGTCGGCGCACGTGCTGACCTCGCTGGCGCAGCGGGCGGGGCTGGACCCGGCCGAGGTCGACGACGTCATCTGGGGCTGCGTGTCCCAGGTGGGTGAGCAGACCTTCGACATCGCCCGGACGGCGGTGCTGGCGGCCGGGTGGCCGGAGGCGGTGACCGGGGTGACCGTCGACCGGCAGTGCGGGTCGTCGCAGCAGTCGGTGCACTTCGCGGCGGCCGGCCTGGTCTCGGGGCAGTACGACGTCGTCGTGGCCGGCGGTGTGGAGTCGATGTCGCGGGTGCCGATGGGCACCGCCAAGGCCGGCGCCGATCCCTTCGGCGACCGGTTCCGGCAGCGCTACGGCGGCGTGCACATCAACCAGGGCGTCGGCGCCGAGATGATCGCCGAGCGGTGGGGGCTGTCGCGCCAGCAGTGCGACGAGTTCTCGGTGGCCAGCCACGAGAAGGCCGCCGCCGCGCGGGCCGAGGGCCGCTTCGACGCCCAGATCGCGCCGGTGACCACGCCCGACGGCACGGTCGTCAGCCAGGACGAGGGCATCCGCGAGTCGACCGTGGAGAAGCTCGGCACGCTCAAGACGGTGTTCAAGGAGGACGGCGTCATCCACGCCGGCAACTCCTCGCAGATCTCCGACGGGTCGGCCGGGCTGCTGATGACCACCAGCGAGAAGGCCGCCGAGCTGGGCCTGAGGCCCATCGCGCGGATGCACACGGCGGTGCTCGCCGGCGCCGACCCGGTCATCATGCTGACCGCGCCGATCCCGGCGACGCAGAAGGCGCTGCAGCGCTCGGGCCTGAGCATCGACGAGATCGGCGCGTTCGAGGTCAACGAGGCCTTCGCGCCGGTGCCGCTGGCCTGGCTGGCCGAGCTCGGCGCCGACGCCAAGGCGCTCAACCCCAACGGCGGCGCGATCGCGCTGGGCCACCCGCTGGGCGGCTCGGGTGCGCGGATCATGACCACGCTCGTGCACCACATGCGCGACAACGGCATCCGCTACGGCCTGCAGACGATGTGCGAGGGCGGCGGCCAGGCCAACGCCACCATCCTCGAGCTGCTCTGAGACCCGGTCCCAGGACTCCGCCGCACGGGGGGTCCTGGGACCGGACCGCGCAGCGGGTGCGCTACTTCAGCGTGGCGAGCTGGATCAGGTTGCCGCAGGTGTCGTCGAGGACGGCGGTGACCACCGGCCCCAGGTCGGTGGCGTCCTGGGTGAACTCCACGCCCAGCCCCTTGAGCCGCTCGACCTCGGCGTACACGTCGGCGACGGCGAACTGGGTGAACGGGATGCCGTCGGCGACCAGGGCCTCCTTGAACGGGCCCGCCGCCGGGTGGCCGTCGGGCTCCAGCAGGAGCTCGACGCCGTCGGGGTCGGCGGGGGAGACCACGGTGAGCCAGCGGTACTCGCCGGCCGGCACGTCGGTCTTCTTGGTGAACCCCAGCTTGTCGGTGTAGAAGGCGAGCGCCTTGGCCTGGTCGTCGACGAACACACTGGTCACGGTGATGCGGATCACGGGTTCGGTCCCTCTCGGTCGATCGGCCACCGCTCGACGATCGAGCGCAGCGGGCTCGTGTCGAGGTGGTGGAACTTGTACCGGCCCTGCCGCCGGGTGTGCACCAGGCCGGCCTGTTCGAGCACCGCGAGGTGCTGGGAGACGGCCTGGCGCGAGGAGGCCAGGCCGTGCTTCACCGTCAGCCGGCCGCAGATCTCGAACAGCGTCTGACCGTCCCTCTCGGTCAGCTCGTCGAGGATGGTGCGCCGCGTCGCGTCGCCGATGGCCCGGTACAGGTCGGCGTCCGCGTCCACGGGCACAGTCATAGGCAAGTCGTCGCTTGCCTGTCAAGGGGGTGCCGCACGGCCGCCGCTGCCGGGGCCGCCCGCCGGGGCGGTCGCCGGCCCCGTTACGTTCGCCGGTCGTGAGCGCGACAGCAGGGGAGACACCAGGGGACACGGCAGGGGACGGCACGCGGCAGCCGACGGTGACCGACGTCCTCACGCTCGAGGAGATCGACCGCGACCTCTACCGCAGCACCCTGCTGTTCACCGACCCGTTCCCGCTCTACGGCGGCCAGGTCGCCGCGCAGGCGCTGCTGGCCGCCGGTCGCACCGTGGCCCCCGACCGGCTGCCGCACTCGCTGCACGGCTACTTCCTGCGCAGCGGGGACGCCGCCCGGCCCACCGTCTTCCACGTCGACCGCGACCGCGACGGCGGCTCCTTCTCCGCCCGCCGGGTGGTGGCGGTGCAGGGCGGGGAGGTGGTGCTGTCGATGTCGGCGTCCTTCCAGGCGCCCGGCGCGGGGCCCGACGTCCAGGTGGCCGACGCGCCCGCGGTGCAGGCGCCGGAGGACTGCCCGCCGCTGACGCTGCCGCGGCTGTTCTCCGTGGAGAGCCGCCGGCCGGCCCAGCCGTACGCGACGGCCGCGATGCCGACCCGGTTCTGGGCGCGGACGACGGTGCCGCTGCCCGACGACCCGCTGCTGCACGCCTGCGCGCTGACCTACCTCTCCGACATCGGCACCGGGCTGTCGGCGCTGCCGGAGGACGAGGCGGCCCCCGGGCCGACGCTGGACCACGCGCTGTGGTTCCACCGGCCCGCCCGGCTCGACGAGTGGGTGCTCGTGGACCTCGTGCCGGCCACGGTCTCGGGCGGGCGCGGCTGGTACACCGGGTCCCTCACCACCCGCTACGGCGTCCTGGCCGCGAGCCTCACCCAGGAGACGCTGTTCCGGCCCGGCCGCAACCCCTTCCGCCCCGGGCGCTGACCGGCCGGTGCCGCGTGCGCGCCCTCCCCTAGAGTGTGGCCACGCTCACAGGTGGGCCGGCACGCCAGGACTCTCCGTCACGCCGCCGGAGGGGAGGAGGCGCCGCCAGGGCGTGCTCCGGGCCGCCGGTCGGGCCCGTCAGGTGCCCCGGCGGGAACCGGGGAACCCGGGCGGAGCCCCGGCCGGAGGATCGACCAGGATGGGGGACCGGCGAGGGGGAGGACGGACACGTGGCCAAGCACCGGGCGCCTGAGGGCGGTCCCACGGACTTCGACGCGGCGACGACCGCGCTGGTCGACGTCACCGGCGACTACACCATCGACGTGGCGCACACGCGGATCGGCATCCGGGCGCGGCACGCCATGGTGACGACGGTGCGCGGCGCGTTCACCGACTTCGCCGGCGAGGCGCACCTGGACGTGCTGCACCCCGAGGCCAGCCGGGTCACCATCCGCATCCGGACGGCGAGCATCGACACCGGTCAGGCCGACCGCGACGCGCACCTGCGCTCGCCGGACTTCCTCGACGTCGAGCGCTACCCCGAGATCGTGTTCCGCTCCACCGACGTCGAGCAGGTCGAGGACGACACCTACGAGGTGTCCGGCGACCTCACCATCCGCGACATGACGCGGCCGGTGATGGTGGAGTTCACCCTCACCGGCTCGGCGAAGGACCCCTTCGGCAACACCCGCGTCGGCTTCGAGGGAGCGCTGGCCATCAAGCGCAGCGACTGGGGCCTGACCTGGAACACCCCGCTGGACACCGGCGGCGTGCTGGTCAGCGACCGCATCCAGGTGGAGTTCGACGTCTCAGTGATCCGCAGCGCCTGACCGGCCGCGCCGGCACCGTCCCGTGTCGCCGTGTCCCCGTGGCGACGTGTCCCCGTGGCGACGTGTCCCCGTGTCGCCGTGTCCCCGAGCCGAGGTGTCTCCGTGTCGACCTGTCGCCGCGTCGACGTGTCGGCGTCCCGGGCGCGCGACGAGGTGGGGCGGTGGTGAGCGTCAGGAGCGGCGGCGCTCCTGGTCGGCGTAGGTCTCCAGCAGCTGCCGCGCGCCGGCGCCGGCGGGACCTTCCTGCTCCAGCGCCGCGGTGAACGACGGCAGCGCGGCCTCGCCGGCCGGGAACGGCGGCAGCAGCGGGACGTCGGCGTCGGTGAGCACCTCGAGCACGACCGGCCGGTCGGCCGCCAGCGCACGGTCCCACGCGCCGCCGAGCTCGCCGGGGTCGGTCACCCGGATCCCGGTCAGTCCCAGCAGCTCGGCGTACCCGGCGAAGGGGAACTCCGGCAGTGACTGGCTCTCGTCGAAGCGCGGGTCGCCCTCCGTCTCCCGCTGCTCCCAGGTCACCTCGGCCAGGTCGCGGTTGACCAGCACGCAGACGACGAACCGCGGGTCGGCCCACGACCGCCAGCGGTGCGCCACGGTCACCAGCTCCGCGTTGCCCAGCATCTGCATGGCGCCGTCGCCGGACAGCGCCACCACCGGCCGGTCGGGTGCGGCCAGCTTGGCCGCCAGCCCGTAGGGCACGGAGCAGCCCATCGAGGCCAGCGTGCTCGACAGGTGCGCCGGCACCCCGGGCGGCAGCCGCAGCTGGCGGGCGTACCAGTAGGTGACCGACCCGACGTCGACGGCGACCTGCGCGTCGGCCGGCAGCCGCGGGGTCAGCTCGGCGACGACGCGCTCGGGGTTCACCGGGTCGGCCGGCGTCGCCGCGCGCTCGGCGGCCAGCTCGTGCCACGACCGGACGGCGTCCTCGACCTCCCCCCGCCACGCCCCGTCGGCCGGCGGGGACAGCAGCGGCAGCAGCGCGCGCAGCGTCTCGGCGGCGTCGCCGTGCAGCGCCACCTCCACCGGGTAGCGGTCGCCGAGGTGGCGGCCGTCGAGGTCGACCTGCACCGCCCGCGCCTGGCCGGGCGGCGGGTAGAACTCCGTCCACGGGTCGTTGGTGCCGACCAGCAGCAGCGTGTCGCAGCCGCCGAGCACGGTGGCGCTCGCCGTCGTCCCGAGGTGCCCCATGACGCCGGCGGCGAGCGGGTGGCCCTCGTCGGCCCACGGCTTGCCCAGCAGGCTGGTGGCGATCCCGGCCCCGAGCCGCTCGGCGACGGCGACCACCTCGCCCCAGGCGTGCCGGGCGCCCTGCCCGACCAGCAGCGCCGGACGCCGCCCCGACGACAGCACCGCCGCTGCCGCGCGCAGGTCCTCCTCGTGCGGCAGCACCCGCGCCGGGCGCCACGTCGGCGCGGTGACGACGACGCCGTGCTCCTGTCCCGGCTCCGGCGCCGGCGCCTGCTGGACGTCGTGCGGCAGGACGACGACGGCGGGTGACCGGGTGGCCAGGGCGGCCCGGAACGCCCGGTCGAGCACCATCGGCAGCTGCTCGGGGGAGCTCACGGTCGCGGCGAACTGGGCGGCGACGTCCTTCACCAGGGTCTGCAGGTCGATCTCCTGCTGGTACTGCGAGCCGAGCACCGAGCGCTCCTGCTGTCCCATGAGCGCGACCACCGGGACGCCGTCGAGCTTGGCGTCGTAGAGCCCGGTGAGCAGGTGCACCGCGCCCGGTCCCTGGGTGGAGGTGACGACGCCGACCCCGCCGGTGTACTTGGCGTGCCCGACGGCCATGAACGCCGCGGCCTCCTCGTGGCGGGCCTGCACGAACTCCGGCTCCCCGGCCCGGCGCAGCGCGCCCATCAGCGCGTTGATGCCGTCGCCGGAGTAGCCGAACACGCGGGGCACGCCCCACGCCCGCAGCCGCTCCACCACGAGGTCCGCCGTCACCCGCTCGCCCATGCGCGGGCCGGTACCCGCCCGGGCGGACGCGACCCGTCAGCCGGGCCGGACGACGTCGTAGCGCACGCAGGCGAACTCGCCGTTCTGCGCGACCTCGCGGGTGCGCAGCTCCACCCGCGCCGGCAGCAGCGGCGCCCCGCCGCCGAGCGTGACCGGCGCGATGGAGACGACGACCTCGTCGAGCAGGCCGGCCTCGGCGAACTGCGCGGCCACGGGACCACCGCCGACCACCCACACGTCGAGGTCGCCGGCCGCCGCCACCAGCTCGCCGTGCACGGCCAGCAGCTCCTCGCGGGTGTCCGCGGCGGTGAAGCGGATGTCGGCGTCGGGGAAGGAGGTCAGCTGCCGGTGGGTGAGCACCCAGGCGGGGCGGGAGCGGTCCCAGGCGTCGGGCCCGCCGTTGTCCTGGACCCAGCGGTAGGTGGTGGCGCCCATGACCACCGCCCCGACACCCTTGACGAAGGGCTCGAAGCCCATGGCGCCCTCCTGGTCGCTCTGCCGCGACAGCAGCCAGGACAGCGAGTCGTCGCGGTCGGCGACGAAGCCGTCGAGCGAGGTGGCGGTGTAGTACACGGTGCGGGTCATCGGTCCCTCCGGGAGTACCACTCGATGGGGTCGCCGGCGTCGACGGCGACGCCGGCCTCGCGCAGCCAGTGCCGCGCCAGCAGGCGGCGGTGCGCGGAGAAGGTGAGGACGTGCGCGACGACGCTGGCGAGCACGAAGCTCTCCGGCGGCTCGCACAGCGCGTCGACCAGCCGGTCGTTCCAGGCGCCGCGCCGGGCGATGCCGCGCACCGCCGCCAGCCACCGCGGGGCGACGGCGTCGTGCCGGTCGACGAGCGCGGCGGGGTCGTCGGGGCCGTGGGCGGGGGTGTCGGCGCCCTCGATGGAGGCCACCCACACCTCGAGGGTCCAGACCAGGTGGTCGAGCACGGCGGCCAGCGACACCTCGGGGCCGTCCCAGGACAGCACGGTCAGGTCGGGTGAGCGCACCCGCCGGTACTCGGCCGCGGGCAGCCCCTTGGCCAGCTCGAGCAGGGTCCGGGTGTCCTCGACGCCGTGGTGCACCAGCAGCGCGGTCACCTCGTCGCCGCCGCGCCGCACCGGCTCGTCGCTGACCCACAAGGACGACGGCGGGTGGAAGTGGATGCCGTTGGGCGCGGGCAGCCAGTGCTCGTCGCGGGTGTGCGGCCGGCCGGCGTCGTCGGTCCCGAGGCTGCCGGGGGTGCGGCCGTAGGCGCGCGCGAAGGCCCGGCTGAAGCCCTCGACGGACTCGTAGCCGGCGGCGAAGGCGGCCTCGGTGACGCTCGCGCCCTGCCGCAGCTGCCAGGCCGCCCGCTCGAGGACGACGCGTCGGCGCAGCGCCACGGGGGCCTCGCCGGCGCCGCCCGACACCTGCCGGCTGAAGTGGAACGGCGAGGCGAACGCGTCGCCGGCCATGTCGGCCAGCGACCGGTTGTCCTCGTCGAGGACGGCGTCGAGCAGCTCGCGCAGCCGGTCGCGGCCGGGGAGGGGAGCGGTCACCGCGCCAGTCTGGCGAGCCGGCGGCTCCCGGCGCCCGACCGTTCTTGCGGTCCCGGCGGGTGTCGGCGCGACGCCACCGGGTAGGCCGGAGGGTGCGGCCGTCGGGGACGGCGGCCTCCCTCCGAGACCGGCGCGCACGGCCCGCCGCGCCTCGCCCGCCTGCTCCCCGGAGGACCCCCCCGTGCCACCCCGCGCCGCGGCCGACGCCGCACCCCGGACCGCGACCGGAGAGCCGGAGGCGTACCGGCCCGACCCCAAGCGGTGGCAGGCGCTGTCGGTCACGCTCGTCGTCGGCTTCATGACCCTGCTCGACGTCAGCATCGTGTCGGTGGCCCTGCCCTCGCTGCAGTCCGACCTCGGCGCGGCGCCGTCGACCGTGCAGTGGGTCGTGTCCGGGTACGCGCTCACCTTCGGGCTGATGCTGGTGCCCGCCGGCCGGCTCGGCGACGCCTTCGGCCGGCGGCGGCTGTTCCTCGTCGGCCTGGCCGGGTTCGTCCTCTGCAGCGCAGCGGCCGGCGCGGCGCCGTCGGCCGGCTGGCTGATCGTCGCCCGCCTCGCGCAGGGGCTGGCCGCCGGGTGCCTGGCACCGCAGAACTCCGCGCTCATCCAGCAGCTGTTCCGGGGTGCCGAGCGCGGGCGCGCGTTCGGCCTCTTCGGCGCCACGGTCGGGATCTCCACCGCCGTCGGACCGGTCGCCGGCGGGGCCATCCTGGGCCTGGCGTCGGGCCCGGACGGCTGGCGCTGGCTGTTCTACGTCAACGTGCCGATCGGCGTCGTCGCGTTCCTGCTCGCGCGGCGCCTGCTGCCCCGTGGCGGCTCCGGCGGCCGGGGGCGGATCGACGTCGTCGGGGTCCTGCTGCTCGGCGCCGGCGCGCTGGCGGTGCTGTACCCGCTCGTGCAGGCGGAGTCCGGCGGCCTGTCGCAGCTGTGGTGGCTGTTCGGCGTGGGTGCCGTGCTGCTGGGCGTCTTCTTCGGCTGGGAGCGGCGGGTCGTGGCCCGCGACGGGCAGCCGGTGTTCGACCCGCGGCTGGTCACCCAGACCCGCGGCTACGGCATCGGCGCGGCGCTGGGCACCGTCTACTTCGTCGGCTTCAGCGGTATCTGGCTGGTGTTCGCGCTGTTCTTCCAGACCGGCCTGGGCTACACCCCGCTGCAGTCGGGCCTGGCGGTGACGCCGTTCGCGCTCGGCTCGGCGACCGCGGCCGTCGTCGCCGGGCGGCTGGTCGAGCGGTACGGACGGCGGCTGACCGTCCTCGGCCTGACCGGCGTCGTCCTCGGGCTCGCCGCGACCGCCGTCGTGCTGCTGCTGGTGCCGCCCTCGTCGGCCGGCTGGGCGATCGCGCCGTCGCTGCTGCTCGGCGGCATCGGCGGCGGCTTCGTCATCTCGCCCAACATCACGATGACCTTGCGCGAGGTGCCGGTGGCGATGGCCGGGTCGGCCGGCGGCGGCCTGCAGACCGCCCAGCGCTTCGGCGCCTCGGTGGGCACCGCCGCCCTGCCCGGCCTCTTCTACCTGGTGCTGGCCGCGACCGGCGAGGACTACCCGGTGGCCGCCGCGGCGGGCCTGTCGGTCTCGGTGCTCGGTGCGCTGGCGGCGCTGGTGCTGGCCGTCGTCGACCTGCGGCGCGAGCGGCGCCGGGACCGGGAGCCGCCGCCGGAGGCGGCGGCGGACGGCGCCCCGGTGCCCGACGAGCGGCACGGCCCCGACGGCGTGCACAGCCACAGCCACGCCTGGCACGGCTGACCTGCGGGGACCGGGCCGACCGCGCAGGATCGGGGGATGGCGCACGTGACGGTGGCGGTGCTCGGCGCGGGGACGATGGGCGCGGGGATGGTGACCTCGCTGCGGCGGGCCGGCCTGCCCGTGCGGGTGTGGAACCGCGACCCCGCCAAGGCGCAGGCGCTCACGGGGACCGGCGCGCAGGCCGCCGCGACACCGGCCGAGGCGGCCGACGGCGCCGACGTCGTCCTCACCATGCTGCTCGACGCCGACGCGGTGGTCGACGTCGTCACGCAGGCGTCCCCGGCGGCGGGGACGACGTGGCTGCAGTGCTCGACGGTGGGCGTGGAGGGCGCCGACCGCACCGTGGCGACCGCCCGCGACCTCGACCTGGTCCTCGTCGACTGCCCCGTTCTCGGCACCAAGGAGCCGGCCGCCAACGGCGCGCTGACCCTGCTCGCCTCCGGCCCGGAGGAGGCCCGGGAACGGCTGGCGCCGGTGTTCGACGCGCTGGGCTCGAAGACGGTGTGGCTGGGCGAGGCCGGCGCCGGCAGCCGGCTGAAGATGGCCTGCAACTCGTGGCTGTTCATGCTCACCACCGGCACCGCGCAGGCCGTCGCGCTGACCCGCGGCCTGGGGCTGGACCCGCAGCGCTTCCTCGACGCCATCGCGGGCGGCCCGGTCGACTCGCCCTACGCCCACGTCAAGGGCGGGCTGATGATCGCCGGTGACTACCCGCCCAGCTTCGCGCTCGGCGGCGCGGCCAAGGACGCCCGGCTCATCCGCGCGGCGCTGCAGGGCGCCGGCGTCTCCGACCGGCTCACGGCCGCGGTCCTGGCGACGATGGAGGCCGCCGCCGAGCGGGTGGGCGACCCCGCCGCGGTCGACATGGCCGCCGTCCTCGAGGGCCTCACCGGCTCCGGCGACTGAGGGCGCGGGCCCGGCGGCGGGCCTCGCGCAGCGGCTCCGGCGTCCGGACGCCGGTGGTCGTGGCCAGGACGACGGCGGCCGCCGTCGCGGCGTCGGTGCGCCACCCGGCCGAGGCCACCACCGGCCGGACGCCGGGCACGACGCGCACCGCCCGCGCCACCTCCGCGCCGTCGAGCAGCAGCGGCGCGGTGTCGCCGCGGGCCGGCCCGGGCTCCCCGCCCGTCGCGGCCAGCGGGCAGTCGGTGACCCCGACGCTCGGCAGGTCGAGCGCGGCGCCCAGGTGCAGCGCCAGGCCGGCCCGGCGCGGGTGGTCGCGGCCGGCGGCGGCCAGCAGCAGGACGTCGGGTCGGCGGCCGAGCGCCCCGGCCAGCAGCGGCCCCTCCCGCAGCGCGAGCAGCCCCGGCTCGTAGTCTCCCCCGGCGTTCCCGGGCACGACGGCGGCGGCGAGGACGTCGTCCCCGCGGACGAGCACGGCCGCGGCCACCAGCCGCCCGTCCGGCCCCGGGACGGCGGCGGCCGCGGCGAGGAGCAGCGGGCCGCCGCGCGGGCGCCAGGGCGGCGGCTCCCGTGCGGCCAGCCGGTCCTGCACGGCGCGCAGGGCCGCGGCGTCGGCCGGCCAGCCCGGAGGGGTCCCCACGGAGCCACCCTGCCCGTCGGGGTCCCGGCCGTCCGACACGTCGGGTCGCGCCACCGGGACGTCCGGACCCGACCGGGCCGGACGGCGGGGGAACGCGTGCCCGGCGTCGCGGCGGGTACGCGCGGACCGTGGCGAACTCCCAGGACGGTCCCGAACTGCACCCGGTCACCCGCGAGCTCGCGGAGGGCCCCAACTACGCGGCGATCAGCACCCTGCTGCCGAGCGGGCGCATCCAGACGCAGTACATCTGGGTGGGCACCGACGGGCAGCGGCTCTACGTCAACACCGAGACCGGGCGGCGCAAGTTCGAGAACCTCAAGCGCGACGCCCGGGTGACCCTGGCCATCCGGGACGAGAGCAACCCCTACCGCTTCGCCGAGGTGCGCGGCCGGGTGGCCGAGACCTCGACCGGCCCCGAGGCCCGCGCGCAGATCGACGAGCTGTCGCAGAAGTACGGCGGCCGGCCCTACCCGGAGGAGGCCATCACCACCGAGCGGGTGACCATCTGGATCGAGCCCGAGCGGCAGGTGGTCTCGGGCTAGCCGCCGGCGGAGTCCACGGGGCGCGGCCCTCGGCGTCCCCGCGCTGGTCCTCGATCCCGAGGGCCCGGTGGTCGAGGTCCAGGTCCTCGAGTCCGCCGACCCATCGGCGCAGTGGTCCCGCCTCGACGACTTCAAGGGCCTCGGCTACGAGCGGGTCCTGGTCACCGTCACCACCGACGACGGCGCCGTCGAGGCGTCCCTGTACGTGCACCTCCCCGGTCGGGGCTGAGCCCGCGACGCCCGGGGTAGCCCCGGGACATGCACGCTGGGCACACCGACTCCGCCGACGGGCCCCGCGAGGGCCGCCTGCAGCTGCGCGACGGCCGGACGATGGCCTACGCCGAGTGGGGCGACCCCGACGGCCGGCCGGTGCTGGGCTGCCACGGGTCGCCGAGCTCACGGCTGGAGCGGCACGTCGACGACCCCGGCGCCTACCGGCGCTGGGGGGTGCGGCTGATCGTCCCCGACCGGCCCGGCTTCGGCCGCTCCGACCCGCAGCCGGGCCGGTCGGTGACCGACTGGCCCGCCGACGTCGTCCAGCTGCTCGACTCCCTGGGCGTCGACCGGTTCGCCACCCTGAGCCTCTCCGGCGGCGCGGCCTACGCGCTGGCGTGCGCGCACGCGCTGCCCGACCGGGTGCACACGGTCGGCGTCCTCGGCGGGGCCCCGCCCCCGGACGTGCCGTGGCCGTGGCCGGGCTGGCTGCACGGTCCGCTGCGCGCGGCCACGCACCGGCCCACCCCGGCGGCGACCGCGCTGCTGCGGCCGGTGTTCGCGCCGCTCGCCGTCCGACCCGAGCTCATCCCGCGCTACCTGCAGGTGCGGCTCAACCCCGCCGACCGCCGGGTGATCGGCCGCCCCGCCGTCCGCCGGGTGCTGGCCACGACCTTCACCGAGGGGCTGCGCCAGGGCACCGCGGTGCTGGCCGAGGACCGGGCGCTGCTGTTCCGGCCGTGGGGCTTCCCGGTCGGTGAGGTGCGCCAGCAGGTGCACGTCTGGCACGGCACCCAGGACTGGCAGGTGCCGGTGGCCCTGGGCCGGGCGCTGGCGGCGATGCTGCCGCGGGTCTCGGCGCACTGGTTGTCCGGCGAGGGGCACTTCCTGGTCTTCGACCACGCGCGCGAGGTCTACGCGGCGCTCGCGCCGTGAGTGCCGCGCGGGGGATCGGGTAGCCGCGCGGCATGTCTCCCGACCAGCGCGGCACCAGCACCGTGCCCCCCACCTACGTCGACGCCAACCGGCTCTGGGTCGACAGCCGGGTCCGCTACGAGATCGGCCGCCGCGTGGAGGGGCGGGTGCTGCAGCGGCTGGGCGCGCGCGGCACCCGCTGCGTGGAGATCGGCACCGGGCGCCGCGGGCTGGGCGCGCGGTGCGCCGTCGAGCTGTTCGGTGCGACGTCGGTGACCGCCTTCGACGTGCACCCGGCGTCGGTCGGCCGGGCACGGATGGCCTGCGCCGACCTCGGCGACCGGGTGACCTTCCGGGTCGGCGACGCCACCGCGCTGCCGGTGGACGACGGCAGCGTCGACCTCGTCGTCGACTTCCACGCGCTGCACCACATCGAGGACTGGCGGGCCGCGGTGGCCGAGGCCGCGCGGGTCCTGCAGCCGGGCGGGCTGCTGGCGCTCACCGAGATGACCGCCCGCTTCGTCGACGCCCCGTGGCTGCGCGCGGTGTCCCGGCACCCCGCCGACCGCTTCGGCACCGACGAGCTGGTCGCCGAGCTGCGCCGCGCCGGCTTCGACGTCCCGACCGGCCGGCTGCGGCGGGCCGCCGGTGACCGGTGGGTCCAGGCCGTCGCCACCCGCAGGTGAGCGCCACCCCCGGTGCCGGCGGGATCGTCCGCGGTGCGCTCGCCCTGCTGCGCCGGCACGCGCTGCGCGTCTACGCGACCTCCTTGGCGATCACCCTGGTCAACACCGTCCCCGACGTGGCGCGCCAGCTGCTGGTGTACCGCGACCCGAGCCTGCTCGACGCGCTGCTGGTCGACGTCGTCGGCTTCGCCACCGGCCTGCTCGCGCAGCTCTGGCTGACCGGCGCGCTGACCGACGTGCCGCGCACCGGCCGGATCCGCACCGCCGGCGCCTTCGCCCGCGGGTTCGCGACGGCGCTGCGGGCGGTGCGCACCTCCCCGGCGGCGGTGCTCGCCGGCGTCGTCCTCGGCGGCGGAGTGTCGGCGCTGATCACCCTGCCGCCCTCGATCGCCGCCCTGGGGGCCGACGGCGTGCTCGGCCCGCTCGACGCGCCGTCGGCGGCGGCGTTCACCGTCGCGACGGTGAGCGACGTGGTGGCCAGCTGGGTGACGCTGCCGTTCCTGGCGCTGGTGCTCGTGCTGACCGCCGGTTCGACCAGGGAGTTCGCGGGCAAGGGCCGGGCGTGAGCAGCAGCGAGTGGGACGGGACCCGCACGACGGTCGGGTCGCTGTCGATCTGGATCGGTACGGCGGCACTGTTCGCGCCGCGGTGGATCGCCGGCGCGCTGGGGGTGCGGCCCGACGCCGCCCGCGGCGACGTCGCGCTGCCGCTGCTGGTGCGGCTCGCCGCGGCCCGCAACATCGCCATGGGCGCCGCGCTGCTGGTCACCCCGGCGCCGCAGGCCCGCCGCACCACCGAGGTGACGCTGCTGCTCACCGCGCTGGACGCCGCCGCGGTGTGGACCTCCCGCGCCGAGGGCGACGTGGCCCGGCGCAGCGCCGTCCTGTCCGGGATCGTGCTCGCGCTGGCCGCCTGCGGCGCCGCCCGCTGGCACCGCCGCTGAGCTACCGCCAGGCGAAGACCGGCTGCTCGAGGTGGGCCACGCGGGTGTGCAGCCCGCGGCAGACCACCTGGCAGAACTGGTACACCACCGCCGCGGTGGGGGCGTGCACCCAGCCGCCGAGCAGCGGCAGCCGGATGACCGGGGCGTCGGACTCCGGGATGGACACCAGCTGCGGGTCGACGTCGAGGTCGGCCACCGGCACCTGGTAGGCCGCGGCCACCTCCGCCTCGGCCGGCGCCAGCTCCCCGGTGGCGCCGGCCCAGACGACCACCGGGGTCATCACGTAGCCGGAGCGGGTCACGTAGTCGTCGAGCAGGCCCAGGACGTCGTCGGGCCCGCGCACCAGGCCGACCTCCTCCTCCAGCTCGCGCAGCGCCGCCTGCACCGGCGTCTCGCCCGGGTCGAGCCGGCCGCCCGGCAGCGCCCACTGGCCGGCGTGCGCCCGCAGCCCGGCCGCCCGGCGGGTGACCAGCAGCGCCGTGACGCCGTCGGTGTAGGTGACGCAGACGGCGACGGCGGCCGCCTTGAGCTCGGGCCGGTCGGCCGCGCGCCGCGGGAGGTCCCGCAGCCGCGCGGCCACCGTCTCCCGGGTCAGCACCCGGTCATCGTCGGTCAGAGCCAGCCACGTCGCGCGCCGAGCGCGCGGACCGCGGCGTCGAGCTGCGCGGCCACCGCCGACACGTCGGTGTCGGCGTGCGCGAGGTGCAGCCGGCCGCCGACGTCGCGCCCCTCGGTGAACAGCCCGCCTCGCCGGTCGACCTCCAGCACGACCTCCACGCCCTGTGGGGAGGCCAGGAAGGTCACCTCGAGCTCGTTGACCCGCCCGCGCAGCGACGACGGCGGCGCGAACTCGACCTCCTGGTAGAAGGGCAGGTCGCTGCCGGCGAGCCGGCCCTTCTCGACGTCGGCGCCGCGGAAGGCGAAGCCCAGGCCGGACAGCGCCGCGATGACCGTGCGCTGCACCGGCAGCGGCTCGACGACGACCGCGTCGAGGTCGCCGGGGTCGCTGCCGCCGGGGATGTCGACCCGGGTGCGCAGGCCGATGGAGACCCCGCGCAGCGTCCACCCGTCGACGGCGGTGAACGGGCACTGCCACGGCACCGGGAAGCTGAACGGCACGGCCGCCTTCACGCCCGGCTCGATCCGGCCAGCGCCGGCCACCACGGCGGTGCCGAAGACGACGTCCTCGCGCCACTCGGAGTCGCCGCTCTCCACCTCGACCCGGGCCTGCAGCGACACCCGGCACTCGGCGATGTCCTGGGCGACCGTGCCGCCGGAGAGGTGCACGGTGCCGGTGACCGTGCCGCCGGGCGTGGTCACGGGGGAGTCGAGGACGGTGTCGACGCTCGCGTTGCCGGCGCCGAGCTTCGCCATCAGGTTGCGGAAGGCCATGGGAGGAGTGCTCCGTTCGGATCGGGGACGGCGGGCACTCTGGCACCACGCGCGGGCGGCGGGGAGGGTTCCGCGCGCCGCCGGTCAGGCCCCGCCGGCCCGGGCGCGCACGAGGTCCTCGACCGCCTGGGGTGAGCGGATCTCGACGTCGTGGACCCGGGCCCAGGCCGGGGTGACGTCGATGCGGGCCATCCGGTCGTGGAGCGCGTGCACGCCCTGCTCCCACTGCGCGAACACCTCGGCCGGGGTCACCTCCCGGGCGCCGTCGACGTACTCGGGGAACACCCCGTCGACGAACGAGACCGCCGCCGTCCCGCGGACCAGCAGCACGTTGGGCGGCCGGGCCGGGGGGCCGGTGTCGATCGTCAGCGCGACCGCCCGGGTGCGCCTCCAGGGCCGCGGGTCCTCGAGGACCGCGCGGACGTCGTCCGGACTCACGGGCCGCCTCCTCCGGTGCGGGGCCGCCGGCCTGCCGCCGCCGCCCGGCCGGCACTCCTGGGACACGCCGCAGGCCAGGAGAGATGGTTGGACGTCCTACTAGTTGGGGCCTACCGTGCACCCATGGCCTCGCGCGAGCTGCACGTGCCCGTCCACCCCGTCCGGTTCGTCACGGCGGCGAGCCTGTTCGACGGGCACGACGCGGCGATCAACGTCATGCGGCGGCTGCTGCAGAGCCAGGGCGCGGAGGTCGTGCACCTGGGTCACGACCGCTCCGTCGACGCCGTCGTCCGGGCGGCGCTGGAGGAGGACGTGCAGGGCGTCGCCATCTCCTCCTACCAGGGCGGGCACGTCGAGTACTTCGGCTACCTGGTCGACCGGCTCGCGCAGGCCGGCGCGTCGCACGTCAAGGTCTTCGGCGGCGGCGGGGGCGTCATCGTGCCCGAGGAGATCGCCGCGCTGCGGGAGAGGGGAGTGCGGATCTTCAGCCCGGAGGACGGCGCCCGCCTGGGCCTGCCGGGGATGATCAACGAGCTCATCCGCGCCTGCGACGTCGACCTCGCCGCCGAGGGCCCCGACGTCGAGGCGCTGCTCACCGGCGACCCGCGGGCGCTGGCCCGGGCGATCAGCGTGCTCGAGGCCGGGGCCGACGAGGCGCTCGCCGCCCGCGTGCGCGAGGCCGCCGCGGCGCGCACCGTGCCGGTGCTGGGCATCACCGGCACCGGCGGGTCGGGCAAGTCCTCGCTCACCGACGAGCTGCTGCGCCGGCTGCGCCGCGACCAGGAGGACAAGCTGCGGGTCGCCGTCGTCGCGATCGACCCCAGCCGCCGCCGCGGCGGCGGCGCGCTGCTCGGCGACCGGATCCGGATGAACGCGCTGGAGTCCGGCGAGGGCTCGCACACCTTCTTCCGCTCGATGGCCACCCGCACCCCCGGCGCGCAGGTGCCCGAGCACCTCGACGACGTCCTCGCCGCGGTCAAGGCCGCCGGCTTCGACCTCGTCATCGTGGAGACGCCGGGCATCGGCCAGGGCGACGCGGCGATCGTGCCGTTCAGCGACGTCTCGCTCTACGTCATGACGCCGGAGTTCGGCGCGGCCAGCCAGCTCGAGAAGATCGACATGCTCGACCTGGCCGACGTCGTCGCGATCAACAAGTTCGAGCGGCGGGGTGCCGAGGACGCCCGCCGCGACGTCGCCCGGCAGATGGTGCGCAACCGCGAGGCGTTCGGGCAGCCGTGGGAGCAGATGCCGGTGTTCGGCACCAGCGCCGCGCGGTTCGACGACGACGGCGTCACCGCGCTCTACCAGCACCTCCTCGGCCTGCTCACCGACAAGGGCCTGCCCGCCGGCGCCGGGGTGCTGCCGCGGGTCGACGTGCGCGCCTCGACCGGGCTGACCAGCGTCGTCCCCTCGTCGCGGGCCCGGTACCTGGCCGACGTCGCCGAGGCGGTGCGCGGCCACCACCGGGTCACCGAGGAGCAGGCCGCCGTCGTCCGCCGCCGCCAGCACCTGACCACCGCCGCCGAGGTGCTCGAGGGCACTGGCGAGGGTGCCGCCGCCGACGCGGCACGCGCGGCGGCGGAGGCCGCCGCCCGGGAGCTGCTGCCCGAGGTGCGCACGCTGCTGGAGGAGTGGCCGGCGCGGGTGGAGCAGTACTCGGGCGACGAGTACGTCTACACGGTGCGCGGCAAGGAGATCCGCACGCCGCTGACCCGCGAGACCCTGTCGGGCACGAAGGTGCCCCGGGTGGCGCTGCCGCGGACGCAGGACGCCGCCGAGCTGCTGCGCTCCCTGCGGCGGGAGAACCTGCCGGGCGCCTTCCCGTACACCGCCGGCGTCTTCCCGTTCAAGCGGGCCGGCGAGGCGCCGGCGCGGATGTTCGCCGGCGAGGGCGACGCGTTCCGCACCAACCGGCGCTTCCGCGTGCTGTCGGCGGGCAACGAGGCCACCCGGCTGTCGACGGCGTTCGACTCGGTGACCCTCTACGGCCGCGACCCCGACCCGCGCCCCGACGTCTACGGCAAGGTCGGCACCTCGGGTGTCTCCATCGCCACGCTCGACGACATGCGGGTGCTCTACGACGGGTTCGACCTGTGCGCCCCGACGACGTCGGTGTCGATGACCATCAACGGCCCCGCGCCCGCGGTGCTGGCGATGTTCCTGAACACCGCGATCGAGCAGCGCCTCGACCGGTTCCGCGAGGACGAGGGCCGCGAGCCCGACGACGCCGAGGCCGAGGAGATCCGCGCCTGGGTGCTGTCCACCGTCCGCGGCACGGTCCAGGCCGACATCCTCAAGGAGGACCAGGGCCAGAACACCTGCATCTTCTCCACCGAGTTCGCGCTGCGCTGCATGGCCGACATCCAGGCCTGGTTCATCGAGCACTCGGTGCGCAACTTCTACTCGGTGTCGATCTCGGGCTACCACATCGCCGAGGCCGGGGCGAACCCCATCAGCCAGCTGGCCTTCACGCTGGCCAACGGGTTCACCTACGTCGAGGCCTACCTCGCGCGCGGCATGGCGATCGACGACTTCGCGCCCAACCTGAGCTTCTTCTTCTCCAACGGCATGGACGCCGAGTACACGGTGATCGGCCGGGTGGCCCGCCGGATCTGGGCGGTGGCGATGCGCGACCGCTACGGCGCCAACGCCCGCTCGCAGCAGCTGAAGTACCACGTGCAGACGTCGGGCCGGTCGCTGCACGCGCAGGAGATGGACTTCAACGACATCCGCACGACGCTGCAGGCGCTGTGCGCGATCTACGACAACGCCAACTCGCTGCACACCAACGCCTACGACGAGGCCGTGACCACGCCCTCGGAGCACTCGGTGCGCCGGGCGCTGGCCATCCAGATGATCATCGACAAGGAGTGGGGCCTGGCCGGCAACGAGAACCCGCTGCAGGGCTCGGCGATCGTCGACGAGCTCACCGACCTGGTCGAGGAGGCGGTGCTGGCCGAGTTCGACCGGATCGCCGAGCGCGGCGGCGTGCTGGGCGCGATGGAGACCGGCTACCAGCGCGGCAAGATCCAGGACGAGTCGATGCTGTACGAGCACCGCAAGCACGACGGGTCGCTGCCGATCGTCGGCGTCAACACGTTCCTCGACCCGCGCTCGGACTCCGCCCCGCCCAAGCCGGTGGAGCTGGCGCGGGCGACCGAGGCGGAGAAGCAGTCGCAGCTGCAGCGGCTGGCCGACTTCCAGGCCCGGCACGCCGACGAGGCGCCGGCCGCGCTGGCCCGGCTGCAGGAGGCGGCCACCTCGGGCGGCAACGTGTTCGAGGCGCTGATGGACGCCGTCCGCTCGTGCTCGCTGGGCCAGATCTCCGACGCGTTCTTCGAGGTGGGCGGCCAGTACCGGCGCAACGTCTGACGGGAGGACCCCGCTGCCCCCCACCGCTCGCACGCTCACGGCGGGGCCCTGCAGCGGGGCCGAGGGAGCCGGAAGGGGTGTCCATGCTGCTCAACGGTCAGGTCGCCGCCGTGAGCGGCGCAGGGAGCGGGATCGGCCGGGCGATCGCGCTGCGGCTGGCGGCCGAGGGCGCCGACGTCGTCCTCGCCGGGCGGTCGACCGACCGCATGGACGAGGTCGCCGAGCAGATCCGCACGGCGGGCCGGCGGGCCCTGGTCGTCGCGATGGACCTGCGGGACCCGGCGTCGGTCGACGCGGCGGCGCAGGCGGCGGTCGGGGAGTTCGGCCGGGTGGACGTGCTGGTCAACAACAGCGGCATCGGCGGGCCCAGCGCTCCGCTCGTGGAGATGCCGCTGGAGGAGTGGGAGGACACCCTCCGGGTCAACGTGACCGGCACCATGCTGGCCTGCCGGGCCTTCCTCCCGGGCATGATCGCCCGCGGCTCGGGCTCGGTCGTCGTCATCGGATCGGTGACCGGCAAGCGGCCGCTGGTCAACCGGACGCCCTACGCCGCGTCGAAGACGGCGCTCGTCGGCCTGGTCCGCACGCTGGCGTGGGAGCTCGGGTCGTCCGGCGTCCGGGTCAACCTGGTGTCGCCGGGCGGGGTCGAGGGCCCGCGGATCGCCTGGGTGCTGGAGCAGCAGGCGGCCTCCCGCGGGATCACCGTGGAGCAGGCGCGGGCCGAGTTCGCCGGCGGCGCCGCCCTGCAGCGGCTGGTCGACGCAGACGACGTCGCCCACGCCGTCGCCTTCCTCGCGTCGGACCGCGCGGCCGCCATCACCGGGGAGGACCTCAACGTCTCGGCCGGGCTGGTCGTGTATTGACGAAGGACCCCGCTGCCCCCTTCCACTCGCCCCGCTCGCGGCGGGACCCTGCAGCGGGGCCGTTCCAGCACGTCACCTCTGACGATCTCGGCACGCCGGTCGACCTGACCCGGCCGCCGCGGCGGGTGGTGTCGCTGGTGCCCTCGCTCACCGAGGCGCTGGCGGAGACGGTCCCCGAGCGGCTGGTGGGCGCCACCGACTGGTGCACCCACCCGGCCGGCCTCGACGTCGCCCGGGTGCGCGGGACGAAGAACCCCGACCGGGCGGCGATCGCCGCGCTGGCGCCCGACCTCGTCGTCTGCAACCGGGAGGAGAACCGGGAGCTCGACGTCGACCGGCTGCGCGCGGCCGGCGTTCCGGTGTGGGTGACGGTCATCGAGACCGTCGACGAGGCGCTGGCCTCGATGCGCCGGCTGTTCGGCGAGGTGCTCGCGGTCGGGGAGCCCTCCTGGCTGACGGCCGCGGCCGCCGAGTGGTCGCGACCCGCGCCGGCGCCGTCCCGCCGCGTGGCCGTGCCGATCTGGCGGGACCCGTGGATGGTGGTCGGCCCGCGCACCTTCACCGGCGACGTGCTGACCCGCCTCGGCCTGGTCAACGTGTTCGGATCGGGGGAGGACCGCTATCCGCACGTCGACGTCTCCGCCGTCGTGGCGGCGGCCCCCGACGTCGTCCTGCTGCCCGACGAGCCCTACCTGTTCACCGCCGACGACGGCCCCGAGGCCTTCCCGGGGCTGCGGTCGGTGCTGGTCTCCGGGCGCGCGCTGACCTGGTACGGCCCCTCGCTGGCCACCGCCCGCGCCGAGCTGCTGGCCGCCCTCGGTGGATGACCGCCGCGCCGGTCGCCGTGTGACGGCACGGTCACGGTCTGGTCACGAGCTGATCACGACGAGGAGCAGGCTGTGGGGTGCCCGTCGATACCCTGCGGCTCAGCACCGTCGTCCTGCAGCAGCGCGCCCCCTCCCGCCCACCGCGGACCCGACGAGAGGAACAGCCGTGAAGACGCGCACCGCCGTCCTGCACACCCAGCCCGGGCAGTACGAGGTCACCGAGGTGGACCTCGACGAGCCCCGCCGGGGGGAGCTGCTGGTGCGGATGGTCGCCGTCGGGCTCTGCCACACCGACGACCACGTCGCGGTCGGTGACAGCCCCGCCTTCCGGCTGCCCATCGCCGGCGGCCACGAGGGGGCCGGCGTGGTCGTCGGCGTCGGCCCCGACACCCCGGGCTGGGCCGAGGGCGACCACGTGGTCCTCACGTTCACCGCGGTCTGCGGGGAGTGCCGGATGTGCTCGACCGGACGGCAGAACCTCTGCGACCTCGGTGGCCGGCTGTTCTCCGGCGGGCGGATCGACGACCCCACCAGCTTCCGGATGACCTACCAGGGCCGGCCGGTCGTGCAGGCCCACGGCGTCTCGGCGCTGAGCGAGCACACCGTGGTCGACGCCCGTTCGGCGGTGCGGATCGACCCTGACGTGCCGCTCGAGCGGGCCGCGCTGGTCAGCTGCGGCGTCGCCACGGGGTGGGGCTCGGTCGTCCACATGTCCGACGCGCAGCCCGGCGACGTGGTGATCGTCATGGGCGTCGGCGGGGTCGGCATCAACAGCGTCCAGGCCGCCAGGGCCATCGGGGCGCGCGCGGTCATCGCCGTCGACCCGGTCGAGCTCAAGCGGAAGACCGCCCTGGACCTCGGCGCGACGCACACCGCCGAGACCATCGAGCAGGGCACCGCCCTCGCCCGGAGCATGACCGACGGGCAGGGAGCCGACGCGACCGTCGTCACCGTCGGCGTCGTCACCGGGGAGCACATCGCCCAGGCGGTGGACTCCGTCCGCAAGGCCGGGACGGTGGTCCTCACCGGCACCGGGGGGATGCGCTCGGCGGGCATCCCGATCAACCCGACGATGTTCACGGTCTTCCAGAAGCGGCTGCAGGGAGCGCTGTTCGGCGGGTGCAACCCGCGGTGGGACGTCCCGAACCTGCTCCGGCAGTACGCCGCGGGCACGCTTAAGCTCGACGAGCTCGTCACGCGGACCTACTCGCTCGACGAGGTCGCGGAGGGCTACGCCGACATGCGCGCCGGCACCAACGTCCGCGGCCTCGTCCTCCTCGACTGAGCGAGGTGGGTCCGAGGGCCGCCGGCCTGGTGCACCGCTTCACCGAGCTGCTCGGTGCGGAGGTGCACGTCGCCGTGCGCCGCGGCTCCGGCAGGACGGCCCACGCGCAGCGACAGCAGCGCCGTTGACCCGGCCGGCCGGGTCAACGCACCCGGTCGTAGGTGGTGCAGGTGGCGCCGGTGTCGGAGACGGCGCTGCCGGTCGGCAGCCAGCGGGAACGGGGCAGGCCGTCGTCGAACAGGCGCGCGCCGCCGCCGAGCACCTCGGGAACCCACACCACGGCCAGCCGGTCGAGGGCGTCGGCGGCCAGGAGCCGGGCGACGACGCCGCCGCCGAGGACCAGGACGTCGCCGCCGCGCTGCCGGCGCAGGTGGGCGGCGACCTGGGAGGCGTCGACCTCGAGCACCCAGCTGTTGCGCCACCCCGGGTCGGTCATCGTGGTGGACAGGACGATCTTCTCGACCGCGTCGACCCAGCCGGCGTAGGCGCGGTCGCGCGGATCGGCCGTCGGGTCTCCGGCCACCGGGGGCCACGCCGCGCGGGAGCGCTCGAACTCCTCCTGGCCCATCAGGGCGGTCGTCGCCGCGGTGTGCAGCCGCTCCCGCTGGTCGAGCACGGCGCCGCTGCGCGCGTGCGGTGCGACCCAGTCCAGGTCCCCGCCGGCGTCGGCGACGCGCCCGTCCAGCGTCGCCCAGACGCTGCCGACGAGGACCCTGCCCGCTGCTCCCGACACGCCGCTCATGAGACCAGTGCCCTCCGGCCGGCACCACCCGGCCGTCCCGTCCCCGGGAGCGACCCGGCCGCAGCCGGTGCCGTGCCACCATGCGGCATGAGCAGCGAGGTCGACGTCGAGGTGACCGCCCTGGCCGTCAACGTCGTCGTCCCGGAGGCGCTGCGCTGGACCGACACCCGGCGTGGTGAGGAGTTCCTGCTGACCACGCTGAACGTCCGGCTCCTGCCGGACGGGCACCTCGCGGCGAAGGCCTACGGCCGGCCGACCGCCGGTGGCCGCGGCGCCTACGTGTCCTTCCCCGTCCCCGACCGGGCGGAGCTGGCGGCCCTGGTGTCCGGGGCCGCCGCCCGCGCCGCGGAGCTGTGGTCCGCCCACCGCGGTCCCGCCTGACCCGGGACGATCGGGACACCCGCGCGTCCGGCGGCCGCGGGCGGGTACCACGCGGGGGACGCCGGGCCGGCGGTCGCGCACGAGACGGCCGGACCGGCCACGATCACCGAGACTGCACACGAGTGCTGACCAACCGAGAGGACGTCCCGTGGCCGGTGGACTCGTAGCCCTGTTCGACGACGTCGCGCTGCTCGCGCGTGCCGCTGCCGCCTCGATCGACGACGTCGGGGCGGCCGCCGGGCGGGCCGGCGTGAAGGCCGCCGGCGTGGTGGTCGACGACACCGCCGTCACGCCCCAGTACGTCCGCGGTCTGTCGGCCGACCGCGAGATCCCGATCATCCGGCGCATCGCGGTGGGGTCGCTGCGCAACAAGCTGCTGATCATCCTGCCCGCGATCCTGCTGCTCAGCCAGTTCCTGCCCTGGCTGCTCACCCCGATCCTCATGGTCGGCGGCGCCTACCTCTGCTACGAGGGCGCGGAGAAGGTGTGGCACCGGCTCAGCGGCCACCACGACGACCACGCCTCCGGCGAGGAGGCGATGCCCGACGAGCAGACCATCGTGTCCGGGGCCGTGCGCACCGACTTCATCCTGTCCGCGGAGATCATGGTGATCTCGCTGAACGAGGTGGCCGGGGAGGGCTTCTGGGCGCGCGCGGTCATCCTCGCGGTCGTCGGCCTGCTCATCACGATCCTGGTGTACGGCGTCGTCGGGCTCATCGTGAAGATGGACGACGCCGGGCTGCGGCTGTCCCGCTCGTCGGCGAAGGGCGTGGCCGGGTTCGGCCGCGGACTGGTCAAGGGGATGCCCCGGCTGCTCACCGCCCTCACCGTGGTCGGCACCGCCGCGATGCTGTGGGTCGGCGGGCACATCCTGCTGGTGGGCAGCGACGAGCTCGGGCTGCACGCCGTGTACGGCGTCGTGCACCACCTGGAGGAGGCGGCGCACGAGGCCACCGGGGCCCTCGGCGGGGTCGTGGGGTGGCTGGTCAACACGCTGGCCAGCGCACTCGTCGGGCTCGTCGTCGGCGCGGTCGTCGTGCTGGTCGTGACCCTCGCCCTCCGCCGGCGCAGGGCCGAGCCGGCCGGCCACTGAGCCCCCAGGGCGCGCCGCGCCGGCAGGGCAGGATGGCGGCATGCCGCAGCTGCTCGTCGTCCACCACACCCCGTCGCCGAACCTGCAGGCGGTGCTGGAAGCCGCGCGCGAGGGCGTGGCGATGGTCGAGGAGGTCGAGCTGGTCGAGCGGCCGGCGCTGTCGGCGGGGCCGGCCGACCTGCTCGCCGCCGACGGCGTGCTGCTCGGGACGCCGGCCAACATCGGCTACATGAGCGGCGCGCTCAAGCACTTCTTCGACACCGTCTACTACCCGTGCCTCGACGCCACCGTCGGCCTGCCCTACGGCGTCTGGGTGCACGGCGGCGACGACACCGCCGGCGCGCTCAAGGCCATCGCCACCATCACCGGCGCGCTGCGCTGGAAGCAGGTCGCCGCGCCGCTGTCCCTCACCGGCGCGCCGGCGAAGGACGACCTCGAGGCCGTCCGCGAACTCGCCGCGACCGTCGCGGTGAGCCTGTAGCGCATAGCCTCCGAAGTGTGAGCAAGCGCCTCGTCGTCATCGGAGGGGACGCCGCCGGCGGCAGCGCGGCGTCGCAGGCCAAGAAGCGGCAGCCCGACCTGGACGTCGTCCTGTTCGAACGCGGGCGGGCGACGTCGTACTCGGCCTGCGGCATCCCGTACTGGATCGCCGGCACCGTGGAGCGCGAGGCGCAGCTGGTCGCGCGCACGCCCGAGCAGCACCGCGCCGCCGGCCTCGACGTCCGGATGCGCACCGAGGTGGTGGGCATCGACGTCGACAAGGGGGTCGTGCACTGGCACGACCTGGAGACCGGCGCCGAGGGCACCGAGCCCTACGACGACCTGGTCTACGCCACCGGCAGCGTGCCGATGCGCCCGCCGGTCGAGGGCATCGACGCGCACGGCGTGTACGGCGTGCAGGTGCTCGACGACGGCGTCGCGCTGCGCGCCGAGCTCGACAGCGGGCGGGTGCAGCGGGTGGTCGTCGTCGGCGGCGGCTACATCGGGCTGGAGATCGCCGAGGCCTGCCGGATCCGCGGGCTGGACGTGACCGTCGTCGACCTCTCGGCGCAGCCCGTGGGCACCTTCGACCCCGACGTGGGCGCCGTGATCGCCGAGGCGGTGCGCTGCGAGGGCATCGAGCTGGTGCTCTCCGACGGCGTCGCCGCCATCGACGTGGGCCCCGACGGCCGGGCCCGCGCGGTGGTGACCCAGAGCGGCCGCGAGCTGCCCGCCGACCTCGTCGTCCTCGGCCTCGGGGTGCGGCCCAACGTGCGGCTGGCCCGGGAGGCCGGCATCCCGCTGGGCACCTCCGGCGGTGTCGCGGTCGACCAGCGGATGCGCACCCAGGTGCCCGGGGTGTGGTCGGCCGGCGACTGCGTCGAGTCGGTGCACCGCCTGTCCAGGCAGCGGGTGGTCGTCGCGCTCGGCACCCACGCCAACAAGCAGGGCCGGGTGGCCGGCATCAACATCGGTGGCGGGTACGCCACCTTCCCCGGCGTCATCGGGACGGCGATCACCAAGATCTGCGCCACCGAGGCCGCCCGCACCGGGCTGTCGGAGGCCGAGGCGGAGGCGGCCGGGTACGCCTACGTGACCGCCGCGGTGGACTCCACGACCAAGGCCGGCTACTTCCCGGGCGCGAGCCCCATCCGGGTCAAGATGATCGCCGAGCGCCGCAGCGGCCGGCTGCTGGGCGCCCAGGTCGTCGGCCGGGAGGGCGCGGCCAAGCGGGTCGACGCGCTGGCCATCGCCATCTGGAACGAGATGACCGTCGACGAGGTGCTCTCCCTCGACCTGTCCTACGCCCCGCCGTTCGCGCCGGTGTGGGACCCGGTGCTCATCGCCGCCCGCAAGGCGTTCGAGGCGGTGGAGGCCGACACCCGCGGCTGACCGGTCAGCGGAGCGCCGCGCCCATCCGCTCGACGACCTGCTCGAGCACCGGCGCCGGCGTGGCGAAGTTCAGCCGCACCGCGCCCGTGCCGGCCGTGCCGCACCGCGCGCCGTCGACCACCGCGACCCCGGCCCGCGCCAGCAGCAGGTCGCCCGGCTCGGTGCCGAGGCCCTCCAGCCAGGCGAGGTAGGTGCCCTCCGGCGGGGTGTACCGGACGCCGGGCAGGTGCGTGGCGACGAGGTCGGCGAGCAGGCGGCGGTGCCCGTCGAGGACGACGAGCAGCTCGTCGAGCCAGTCCACGCCGTCGGTGTAGGCCGCGGTGTTGGCGACCGCGCCCAGGGTCGAGGCGCCGTGCTCGACCGGGTGGCCGACCTCGGCCCACAGCGCCGCGTCGGCGTCGTCGGTCAGCACCAGCTGCGCGCACTTGAGCCCGGGCAGGTCCCACGCCTTGGACGCCGAGGTCGCCGTCACCGCCTGCCGGGCGGGCACCTCGCCCAGCGACGCGTAGGGCACGTGCCGGTGCCCGGGGAAGACCAGCGGCGCGTGGACCTCGTCGGCGAACACCCGCCCGCCGTGCCGGTCGACCACCTCGGCGACGGCCAGCATCTCCGCGGGCTCCAGCACCCGGCCGACCGGGTTGTGCGGATTGCACAGCACCAGCAGGTGCCCGCCCGCGGCGAAGGCGGCGTCGAGCGCGTCGAGGTCGTAGACGAACCGGTCGCCGTCGCGGGCCATCGGCACCTCGAGCACCTCCCGGCCCAGCGCCGGCGGCACCTCGAGGAAGGGCATGTAGGCCGGGGTGGGCAGCACGACCGGCGAGCCGGGGCGGGAGAGGTGCGTGATCGCGGCGGCCAGCCCGGCCAGCACGTCGGGCAGCGGCCGCACCCGCTCCGGCGGCACCGCCCAGCCGTGCCGGTCGAGCAGGAAGCCGGCGGTGGCCCGCGCCATGTCCTCGGCCAGCCAGTCGGGCAGGTAGCCGAGCAGCCCGCGGTCGACCGCCTCGTGCAGCGCGCGGGTCACCGCCGGCGCCGTCCCGAGGTCCGACTCGGCCACCCACGCGCCGAGCGCGCCGGGGTGGCGGGTCCACTTCAGCCCGCCGCGTGCGCGCAGTCGCTCGATGAGGTCGTCGGCCACGTGCCGATCCTGCCCGGCTGCGACGATCCGGGCATGGCGCTGCTCCTGGTGGTCAACCGGTCGGCCGGCACGGCGGACGACGAGGCGCTGGACTCCGCGCTCGCCGTCCTCCGGGGGAGCACGGACGTCGAGGTGGCCGCCACCGCCGACGCCGGCGAGCTCGACCGGGTGCTGGCCGGTCTCGACGGCCGCGGGCCGGTGGTGGCCGGCGGCGACGGGTCGGTGCACGCCGCGGTGGCCGCCCTCGACCGCGCCGGGGCGCTCGACCGGCCCCTCGGGGTGTTGCCGCTGGGGACCGGCAACGACCTCGCCCGGGCGCTCGGGCTGCCGCTGGACCCGGCGGCGGCCGCCCGGGTGGTCCTCGACGGGGTGCCGCGGGCGCTGGACCTGCTGCGCGACGACGCGGGCGGCGTCGTCGTCAACGCCGTCCACGCCGGCGTGGGCGCCGAGGCCGGAGCGCGGGCCGCCCGCCTCAAGGACCGGCTCGGCGCGCTGGCCTACCCCGTGGGCGCCGCCGTCGCGGGCACCACCACCGCCGGCTGGCGGCTCCGGGTCACCGTCGACGGCGCGGTGGTGACCGACGGGGACACCCCGGTGCTGGTGGCCGGCGTGTGCAACGGCCCGACGATCGGCGGGGGCACCGCGCTGGCCCCGGTGCCGACCCCGGCGACGGGCTGGCCGACGTCGTGGTCAGCACCGCGACCGGGCCGGCGGCGCGGGCGGCGTTCGCCGCGGCCCTGCTCACCGGGCGCCACCCCGCCCGCGACGACGTCGTCGTCGTCCGCGGGCGGGAGGTGACGGTGGAGGGCGAGCCGGTCGAGCTCGACGCCGACGGCGAGCTGCAGCCCGCGGTGGACGCGCGCACGTGGCGGGTGGCGCCCGCAGCGTGGTCGGTGCCCGTGCCCGCGTGAGCCGCCCTCAGCCGCGGGGCGACCAGCCCAGCAGCGGGCCGAGGCGCTCGGCCGTGTCGGTGAGGATCTGCTCGTAGTCCTCCTCGGCGAAGCTGAAGGGCAGCGCGAACACCACCTCGGTGACCTCCCGGAAGCCGGCGTGGGCGTACAGCGCCTCGGCGACCTGCTCGGAGCTGCCGACGAGGTCCGGGGCGAACAGCATCCGGCCCGGCCCCTGCGGCACGCCGACCCGCGGGGCCCGCGCGGCGGCGTAGGCGGCGTAGCGCTCCCGCTGCGCGGGCGTCGCGGTGTCGGTGGGCACGACCACCAGGCCCTGCGACACCCGCCCGGTGCCGCCGGCCTCCCGGTAGGCGTGGATCTGGCCGGCCTGGATCTGCGCGAAGTCGGTCGACCCGTGCTCGGCGCGCACCACGCTGCTGGTCAGCAGGTTCATGCCGGCCTGCCCGGCCCACTGCGCCGAGCGGGTGCTGCCGCCGCCGTACCACAGGCGCGAGCGCAGGCCCGGGGAGTGCGGCTGCACCCGGTCGGAGAACTCCTCGACGACGCCCTCGCGCCCGGCGAAGGTGCTGGCGCGCTCGCCGGCGACCAGGCGCAGCAGCCGCTCGATCCGGCCGTAGGAGAAGTCCTCCACCTCGGCGGTGTCGGGGTAGAGGGCCTCCTTCACGTCGTCCCAGTGCATCGGCGGGCCGACGCTCACACCGGGCTGCAGCCGGCCCCCGGACAGCACGTCGACGGTGGCGAGGTCCTCGGCCAGCCGCAGCGGGTTCTCCCAGCCCAGCGGGGTCACCGCGGTGCCCAGCGCGATCCGCGAGGTCCGCTGGGTGAGGGCGGCGAGGACGGCGACCGGCGAGGAGATGCCGTACTGCAGGTGCCGGTGCCGCAGCCAGGCGCTGTCGAACCCGAGCCGCTCACCGAGCTCCACCATCCGCAGCGTGGTCTCGTGGCCGGCGGCGGGGTCGGCCGGGTCGAACGTGCCGATGGTCAGGAAGCCGAGCTGCTCGAGCGGCGTACCGGGGGCGGGCATGGGTGCGATCCTGCCCGCAACGGCCGGCGGGGGCGCGCCGGGCGAAGCGGGCTGCTGGCGGCTCAGCGGCCGGGCGTCACCCGGAGGGCCAGCAGCGCGACGTCGTCGTCGGTGGACCCGCGCACGCCGGCGAGCAGCCGGTCGAGCAGGTCGTCCAGCGACCCCCGGTCGTCCCCGGCCAGCGCCCCCGCGAGCTGGGCGATGCCGCTGTCGAGGTCGGTGCGGCGGCGCTCGACCAGCCCGTCGGTGTAGAGCAGCAGGGTGCTGCCCGGCGGCAGCGGCGTCCGCCAGGTGGAGCGCGGGCGGGCGGGGTCCAGGCCGACGAGCAGGTCGGGGGGAGAGGCGAGCACCTCGACGGTGCCGTCGGGGGAGCGCAGCAGCGGCGGCGGGTGGCCGGCGTTGCTCCACGACAGCACCCGGCCGCCGTCGTCCCCGGGGTCGACGTGGGCCACCACGGCGGTGGCCAGCGCGCCGACCCGCAGCCCGGCCACGGCGGCGTCGAGGCGGCCGAGCGCGTGGGCGGGCGGCTCGCCGGCCTCGAAGGCGAAGCCGCGCAGCATCGCGCGCAGCTGGCCCATGGTCGCCGCGGCGCGCACGTCGTGGCCGGTGACGTCGCCGATGACCAGCACCGGGGCGCCGTCGGAGTCCTCGAAGGCGTCCCACCAGTCGCCGCCCACCTGCGCCCCGGCGCTGCTGGGCAGGTAGCGGGCGGCCAGCTCCAGCCCGGCCGGGGCGGGCAGCTCGCCGAGCAGGGCCCGCTGCAGCGTGGTGGCGACCGACTCCTGCTCGGCCAGCAGCACGGCGCGCGCGACGGCCTGCGCCGTGTACCGGGCGAGGGCCAGGACGAGGCCCTCCTCGGCGGGGGTGGGAGTGCGGGGCCGGTCCCAGACCAGGCTGAGCGTGCCGGGTGCGTCGCCGGCCACCCTCAGCGGCAGGTGCGCCGACGCCTCGACGTGCACCGGCCCCTCGGTCACCGACCAGGTGGCGGGGAACCGCGCGAGCGTCGTGCCGGCGTCGGGCAGGAACACCGGGCGGCCCGTCGCCAGGGCCGCCGTCGGCGGGTGGTCGGTCCCGAGCGGCAGCGACAGCCACTCCTCGTCCCCGTCGCGGTCCCCGTCGCCCGGGCGCCCGGCGACGGGGACCAGCCGCAGCCGCCGGGTGCGCGGGTCGACCAGCCCGACGTAGCTCCACGCGGTGCCGAGGACCTCCGTGGCGGCCGACGTGACGGCGGCGGCGACGTCGGGGAGGGTGACCGCGTCGGCCAGGGCCTCGGCGAAGCGCAGCAGGAGGCGGTTCTGCTCGCCGGCCTGCTCGGCGGTCCGGCGCGCCGCCTCGGCGTCCCGGGTGGCGGCGCGCAGCCGCAGCTCCGAGGCGGCCAGGCCGGCGACCTGGGTGAGCAGGGCGACGTCGGTCTCGGTCCAGGCGCGCGGCCGGCCGTCGATGGCGCAGACCGCGCCGACGACCTCGCCGTCCGGGCCGAGCAGCGGCACGCCGCAGTAGGCGACCACGCCGAGGTCGGCGACGGCGCCGTTGTCCGCCAGCACCTCCACCCGCCGGGCGTCGCCGACCACCAGCGGCTGCGCGCTCTGCCGCACGAACTGGCAGAACGAGTGCGACAGCGGGGTGCGGCGGCGGGCCTGCCACGGCGGCGGGAGGCCGACCGCGCCGGGGAAGACCTGCTCGTCGGGGCCGACCAGCGTCACCAGCGCGGTGGGCACGTCGAGCAGCGTGCGGACCAGCGCGACCAACCCGTCGAAGTCCGCGTCGGCGATCGCCGGGTCGTCGGCGGCGCCGTCCGTGCTGCTCACGCGCCAACGGTAGTCCGGGGAGGGGACGGGACCGCTCAGCGCGGCAGGCGGCCCAGCAGGTGGAACTCCGGGTTGGGCGGGATCGCCGCGAAGTGCGCCAGCCGGTTGGACAGCGCGAAGAACGCGGTGATCGCGCCGACGTCCCACACGTCGTCCTCGGTCAGGCCGTGCGCCCGCAGCCGGTCGAGGTCGGCGGGCGTCACCGCGGCGGGGTCGGTGGACAGCCGGACGGCGACGTCGAGGATCGCGTGCTGCCGGTCGTCGAGCGGGGCCTTGCGCCAGTCGACGGCGACCAGGTCGGCCAGGAGTGGGTCGCGCATCCGGATGCGGGCGATGGCGCCGTGCGCGACGACGCAGTAGGCGCAGCTGTTGGCCGCGCTGGTGGCCACGACGATGAGCTCGCGCTCGCCGGTGGACAGCCCGGGGGTGTCCTTGTCCATCAGCGCGTCGTGCATGGTGAAGAAGGCGCGCGCCTCCGCGGGCCGCCAGGCCAGCGCGCCGAAGACGTTGGGCAGGAAGCCCGAGCGCTCCTGCACGTCGGCGTAGCGCTCGGCGAGGTCGCCGGGCAGGTCGGCGGGGTCGGCGACGGGGAAGCGGCTGATCGGCTGCGAGGTGTCGGTCACCGGCCCAGCGTGCCGTGTGACGACTCCCCGCGTCCCGGCGTGGCGACGCGCGGGCGCGGGGGACGACGGCCCGGAACGCGGGCGACGGCGCGGATCCCGCGTGCGTACGGTGCCGGGCACATCGCCGTCGGTAGGCGACGGGGGGAGCTCGCCGTGACCGTTGCCGTGACCACCGCTGCCGACGCCGGCCCGCCGGCCCACGCACCGGACGCGCAGCGGACCGCCGCGGCCGCCGCGGAGTTCCAGCGGCTGCCGGAGGTGCGCGCGCTCGACCCCGGTGGCCGGCGGCTCGACGCGGTGCTCGACGAGATCGCCCGCACGGGCACCTATGCGCAGACGGCGGCCGAGCTGCTCGTCGGGGCGCAGCTGGCCTGGCGCAACCACGTGCGGTGCGTGGGACGGCGGCACTGGCGGGCGCTGACGCTGATCGACGCCCGGGACGCGAGGACGGGTCCCGAGGTCGCCGCGGCGTGCTGGCGGCACCTGCGCGAGTCGACGAACGGCGGTGCCATCCGGACGGTGCTGACCGCGTTCGCCCCGGAGGCGCCCGACGGCCGGTGCCTGTCCATCCGCAACCCGCAGCTGGTGCGGTACGCCGGCCACCGCGCCGGCGCCCGTGTCGTCGGGGACCCGGCGCACGTGGGGCTGACCGAGCAGGCGCAGGCACTGGGGTGGCGCGGAGCGGGGACGCCGTTCGACGTCCTGCCGCTGGTCGTCGACCTGCCCGACGGGTCGGTGCACCTCGAGGAGGTGCCGGCCGACTGCGTGCTGGAGGTCGCCATCGAGCACCCGGAGGTGCCGGGCATCGCCGACCTCGGGCTGCGGTGGCACGCGACGCCGGCGGTGTCGTCGGCGGTGCTGGAGGTCGGCGGGCTGCGGTACACGGCCGCGCCGTTCTCCGGGTGGTACGTCAACACCGAGGTCGCGGCGCGCGACCTGGCCGACCGGGACCGCTACGACGTGCTCCCCGCCGTCGCGCGGGTGCTCGGCCTGGACACCTCCGGCAACCGGACGCTGTGGCGCGACCGCGCGCTCGTCGAGCTCAACCGGGCGGTGCTGCACAGCTACCAGCAGGCCGGCGTGCGGATGGTCGACCACCACACCGTGGCCGCGCAGTTCGTACGGCACGTCGAGTGCGAGAACCGGGCCGGCCGCGACGTCCCCACCGAGTGGTCGTGGGTGAACCCGCCGATGTCGGCCAGCACGACGCCCACCTTCCACCGGCTGTTCGACCCGCCCGACTACGAGCGGCGGCCCAACTTCGTGCAGCGCGGTGCCGACTACTGCCCGGTTCCGCACCGAGAGCCGCCGGACTGACCCGGCCGATCACGGAGCCGGCGCGGCGACACGCCGGTGGACGACGACGCGTCGCCACCGCGACTCCGTGGTCGCCGGCCCGTGCCGCACCGCCGTCGTCCCCTCGGCCACGGTATTGCCATGGGTCACCCAGCGGGTACCCAGAGTCAGCAGCGAGGATGGAGACCCGCACGCACCGACCCCGGGGGAGCCGCATGACGACCGAGCAGCACGCCACGTACGAGGGGCGGCCCCTGCCGCGGCCGGCGGACGAGGTCGTCGACCAGGGCCTGGCCTTCGACCTCGGCACCGTGGTCGACCGCCGCCAGGTGCTGCGCTGGCTCGGCCTGGGCGCCGCCGCCGTCGGGCTGGCCGCCTGCGGCGCCGACAGCGGCACCAGCAGCGGCGCGAGCAGCACGGCCGGCACGAGCAGCGGCTCCGGCGCCGGGGCGACGGCGGCGGGCAGCGAGATCCCCGACGAGACGGCCGGCCCCTACCCCGGCGACGGCTCCAACGGCCCCGACGTCCTCGAGCAGAGCGGCATCGTCCGCAGCGACATCCGCTCCAGCTTCGGCAGCGCCAGCGGCACGGCCGAGGGCGTCCCGATGACCCTCGAGCTCACGATCAGCGACCTGGCGAACGGTGGCGCGCCGTTCGAGGGCGTGGCGGTCTACGTGTGGCACTGCAACCGGAAGGGCGGCTACTCGCTGTACTCCGAGGGCATCACCGACCAGAACTACCTGCGCGGCGTCCAGGTGGCCGACGCCGACGGGAAGGTCCGCTTCACCAGCGTCTTCCCGGCCTGCTACACCGGGCGCTGGCCGCACGTCCACTTCGAGGTCTACCCCGACCAGGCGTCGATCACCGACTCGACCAGCGCCCTCGCCACCTCGCAGGTCGCGCTGCCGCAGGACGCCTGCGACGCCGTCTACGCCACCACCGGCTACGAGGCCTCGGGGGGCAACCTCGCCGCCGTCAGCCTCGACGGCGACAACGTCTTCGGCGACGACGGCGGGGCGAGCCAGCTGGCCACCGTGACCGGCGACGTCCGCGGCGGCTACGCGGTGTCCCTCGCCGTCGCCGTGGACGCGACGACGACGCCGACCGGCGGGCAGCTCTCCGGCGACGGCGCCCCGTCCGGCGCGCCGCCGGGCGGTGGCCCCGGCGGACCGCCGCCGTCCGGGGGGACGCCGCCGGCCGGGGGGACGCCGCCGGCCGGGGGGACGCCGCCGGCCGGGGGGACGCCGCCCGCGCCGCCGAGCTGACCTCCGGGACGGAGCCGCGCGGGACCCCGCCCCGCGCGGCTCAGCCGGGGCGCGCCACCGTGAGGGTCACCCCGTCGGCCAGCCGGTAGGGCGCGGTCCCGACCAGGTCGCCGACCACCCGGCGCAGCCGCGACACCTCCGCGCGGGCGGAGACGACGTGCTGGTCGTCGCCGAACAGGCCCCGGCTCAGCGCGCCGGCCGACAACCCGGCCCGGCCGGCGTCGGCGACGAGGACGAGCACCTGCGCCTGCCGTCGGGTCAGCGCCGCCGTCCAGGGCGCTCCGCCGGCGCGCACCCGCAGCACGGGGGAGCCGGTGAGGTCGAGCTCGGCGGCCACCGGCTCGCGCGCGCCGCGCGGCCGCACCAGCCAGCCCTCGGCGAGCCGCTCGGGCGTGCACAGTCCCAGTCCGGCGACGGCCATCACCCGGTCGGCGCGCGGGGCGGCCACCCGCGGCCGGACGGCGACGCCGGAGGCGTGGGCCACCCAGCCGTCGTCGTCGACCAGCAGTAGCGGCCCGCGGACGCCGGTCAGCACCGGGTCGGCGCTGCGCCGCAGCCGTTCCAGCCGCTGCTCGTGCCGCCGCGCCAGCCGCGACTCGGCCAGCCGCACCGACGTCTCGACCAGCGCGCCGATGGCCGGGTGCAGCGTGAGCGCCGGGCCGCTGACGTCGACGACGCCGAGCAGCTCCCCGGTGACCGGCGAGTGGATCGGCGCGGCGCTGCAGTACCACGGGTGCTGCGCCTGCTCGAAGTGCTCGGCGGAGAACAGCTGCACCGGCGCGGCCTCGGCCAGGGCCGTGCCGATGGCGTTGGTGCCCACGGCCGCCTCGGTCCAGGTGGCGCCCTCGGCGAAGCCCAGCCGGTCGGCGCGCAGCCGGGTGGCGGCCGCGCCCTCCCGCCAGAGGACGACGCCGTCGGCGTCGGTGACCACGACGAGGAAGTGCGAGGCGTCGGCGACGCTGACCAGCACCTGCCGCAGCTCGTCGACCACGAGCGACAGCGCCGACCGGCGCCGCCGGGCCTCGACCGCGTCCGCCGACAGCGGGTCGCGGGCGTTCGGCCGGCCCGGGTCCAGGCCCATGCCGAGCACCCGGGACCAGGAGCGCTGCACCACCCGGCGCGGGGCGACCGGGGGCCGGCCGCCGCCGATGACCGCGTCGTGCACGCGGGTGAGGACCCGGGCGTGCCGGGAGAGGTCCGTCCCGGGTGAGACCGCCGACCAGCCGGTCACCAGCACCTCCGTGCAATCCGCTGCAACGCTCCCGCCTGCAGCGGTGGTGCGCTGTGCTCCCCATCACACCACGTGCGCGAGTGCCGTGCGCACGACCGCAGGTCAGGACGACGGCGAGGAGGCCACCTCCATGACGCAGACGCTCGACGCGCCGCCCACCGGCGCCGCCCAGCGGGCACGGGACTGGTTCACCGGCTTCGAGGACGCGCTGCGCGCCCGCGACGTCGCCCGCGCCGCGGGGATGTTCGCGCGCACCAGCTTCTGGCGCGACCTGGTGGCGTTCACCTGGAACATCACCACGGTCGAGGACCCCGCCGGCGTGACCGACCTGCTCACCGCCACCCTCGACCGCACCGACCCGTCGGGCTTCGCGGTCAGCGAGGAGCCCGAGGAGGCCGACGGCGTCACCACCGCCTGGTTCACCTTCGAGACGGCGGTCGGCCGCGGCCGGGGCCTGGCGCGGCTGGTCGAGGAGGACGGCCGGCTCCGGGCCTGGACGTTCCTCACCACGCTGTACGAGCTCAAGGGCCACGAGGAACCCCGCGGGCCGGGCCGGCCCAAGGGCGCCGAGCACGGCGTCAACCGCGAGCGGCAGACCTGGGCCGAGCGCCGGGCCCGCGAGGCGGCCGAGCTCGGCGTCACCACCCAGCCCTTCGTGCTCGTCGTCGGCGGCGGGCAGGGCGGCATCGCCCTGGGCTCGCGGCTGCGGCAGCTCGACGTCCCCGCGCTCGTCGTCGACAAGCGGGCCCGCCCCGGCGACCAGTGGCGCAGCCGCTACAAGTCGCTGTGCCTGCACGACCCGGTCTGGTACGACCACCTGCCCTACCTGCCCTTCCCCGACAACTGGCCGGTGTTCGCCCCCAAGGACAAGATCGGCGACTGGCTCGAGTCGTACGTGAAGGTCATGGAGGTGCCCTACTGGGGCAGCACCGAGGTGCGCAGCGCGCAGTACTCGCCGGAGGACGGCGAGTGGACCGTCGAGCTGGTGCGCGACGGGCAGCCGCTGACGCTGCGGCCGAAGCACCTGGTGCTGGCCACCGGGATGAGCGGCAAGCCCAACGTGCCGGTGATCCCCGGGCAGGACGTGTTCCGCGGCGAGCAGCACCACTCCTCGGCCCACCCGGGCCCCGACGAGTACGCCGGCAAGAAGGTCGTCGTCGTCGGGAGCAACAACTCCGCCTTCGACATCTGCGGCGCGCTGTGGGAGCACGGCGCCGACGTGACGATGGTGCAGCGCACCTCGACGCACATCGTCAAGAGCGACAGCCTCATGGACATCGGCCTCGGCGCGCTCTACAGCGAGGAGGCGGTGGCCAACGGCGTCACCACCGAGAAGGCCGACCTGGTCTTCGCCTCCATCCCGTACCGGGTCATGCACGAGTTCCAGATCCCGCTCTACGAGCAGATGAAGGAGCGCGACGCCGACTTCTACCGCCGCATGGAGGACGCCGGCTTCTGGCTCGACTGGGGCGACGACGGGTCGGGCCTGTTCATGAAGTACCTGCGCCGCGGCTCGGGCTACTACATCGACGTGGGTGCCGCCGACCTGGTGGCGAACGGCGAGGTGAAGCTGGCGCACGGGCAGGTCGACCACCTCACCGAGGACGCCGTCGTCCTCGAGGACGGCACCGAGCTGCCCGCCGACCTCGTCGTCTACGCCACCGGCTACGGGTCGATGAACGGCTGGGCGGCCGACCTGATCAGCCAGGAGGTCGCCGACCGGGTGGGCAAGGTGTGGGGCCTGGGGTCGGACACCACCAAGGACCCCGGCCCGTGGGAGGGCGAGCAGCGCAACATGTGGAAGCCCACCCAGCAGGAGGCGCTGTGGTTCCACGGCGGCAACCTGCACCAGTCGCGGCACTACTCGCTCTACCTGGCGCTGCAGCTCAAGGCCCGGCACGCCGGCATCCCGACGCCGGTGCACGGCCTGCAGGAGGTGCACCACACCCGGTGAGCCGCCCGGTGCCGGGGGGACGTCGCGCCCCCCGGCGCCGGTGCTCGCCGCACCGACGGCGCCGAGTCCTGCGCGGCGATACTGTCGGCCGGTCGCCAGCCAGCCGCGGGAGTCGCATGAACCTCGAGAAGGTGGTCTTCGGGTTCTTCGTGGTGCTCGCCGCCACGCTGAACTTCGGCTTCTTCATCGGTGACATCTCCGACCCCGAGCTGCACAACGTCTACGAGCTGTTCGCCGCGGTGGTGGTCAACCTGATCGCCACGGTGCTCAAGTTCGGCGACCGGACGCAGATCGGCGCCGTCCACCTGGCCACCAGCCTGGTGGCCGACCTGCAGCTGATCGCGGCCTCGCTCACCTGGGCCTGGGCGCAGTACATCTCGAGCGAGGGGCTGACCGCCGGGGCGACGGCCAGCATGGTCTCGCTCTCGGGCGGTGCGCTGCTGGCCAACGTCGTCTCCATCGTCCTGCTGGTCGTGGAGACCGTCTCCTTCCAGCGGCACTGACCGGTGGCCAGCGCAGCGCGGGCCGGCCGGCGCGGACGACGGCGGATGCCGGTCGTGCCGCGGGCCGAGGGGTCGGCCACGGTGTTCGTGGTCCTGCGGCGCATGCGCGCCCCGCTCATCACGCTCATCGTCATCTTCGCCGTCAGCGTGCTGGGCCTGTCGCTGATCCCGGGGGTGGACGCCGAGGGGCAGCCGGCGCGGATGAGCGTGTTCGACGCCTTCTACGTCATGAGCTACACGGCCACGACGATCGGCTTCGGCGAGATCCCCAACGCGTTCTCCTACGCGCAGCGGATGTGGGTGACCGTCACCATCTACCTGAGCGTCATCGGCTGGGCCTACGCGATCGGCGCCCTGCTGGCGCTGCTGCAGGACCGGGCGTTCCGGCACGCGCTGGCGCTGCGGCACGTCTCGCGCAAGGTGACGGCGCTGCGGGAGCCGTTCCTGCTCATCGCCGGCTACGGGGAGACCGGGGAGACCCTCGGGCGCTCCTTCGACACGCTGGGCCGACGGTTCACCGTCGTCGACATCGCCGACGCCCGCATCGACGCCCTCGAGCTCAACACCTCCCACGCCGACGTCCCGGGCCTAGTCGGCGACGCGCGCGACGCGCACGTGCTCGGCGTCGCCGGCCTCGGGCACCCGTACTGCGAGGGCGTGCTGGCCCTCACCAACGACGACGAGGCGAACCTGGCGGTCACGATGGCGGCGGCCCTGCTGCGCCCCGACCTGACCGTGGTCACCCGCACGACCTCGTCGGTGGTGGCCGAGCGGATGCGCACCTTCGGCCGGCCGACGGTCATCAACCCCTTCGACCGGTTCGGTGACCACCTGCGACTGGCCCTGCGCGCCCCGGCGTCCTACCAGCTCACCACCTGGCTGGAGAGCGGTCCCGGCGCGGAGCTGCCGCCGCGTGCCGACGCCCCGGCCCCCGGCCGGTGGGTGGTGTGCGGCTACGGCCGGTTCGGCCGGCAGTTCGCCGCCGACCTGAGCGCCGAGGGCCTGGAGGTGACCACCGTCGACCCGCAGGACGACGAGGCCACGGTGGTCGGCGACGCGTCGGAGCCCGAGGTGATCCGGCGGGCCGACCTCGTGACCGCGGTCGGCCTGGTCGCCGGCACCGACAACGACACCACCAACCTCTCCCTGGTCGCCGAGGCGCGGCGCGCCAACCGGGAGCTGTTCATCGCCGCGCGGCAGAACCAGCCGACCAACGCGGCGCTGTTCGCGGCCATGGAGCCCGACGCGCTGCTCGTCCCCACCCAGGTGGTCGCCCACGACGCCTACGCCCGGCTGAGCACGCCGCTGCTGTGGCGCTTCCTGCGGGAGCTGCCGGGGCAGACCGACGAGTGGTCGGCCGGGGTCGTCGACCGGCTGGTCGACGCCTGCGGCACGCACCTCGAGCCGCTGTGGAAGGTGCGGCTCACCGCGACCGAGGCACCGGCGCTCTGGCCCTGGTTGACCGCGAGGCGGCTTCAGCTCGGCGACCTGCTGCGCAGCCCCGGGCAGCGGGACGAGCCCCTGGCGGTGGTGCCCCTGCTGGTGCTGCGCGACGACGAGACCCTGCTCGCCCCGGGCGGGGACCTCGTGCTCGCACCGGACGACCAGCTGCTGTGCGCCGGGCGGGCCTCGACGCGCCGGGCGCTGGAGACGACGTTCCTGGTCGACGGCGTCGTGGAGTACCTGGTCACCGGGCGCCAGGTGCCGACCAGCTGGATCTGGCGGCGGCTGTCCCGGTCGACGCCGATACCGGAGCCGACGCGCGTCCCCTGAACCGGGCCGCTCCGCGTGGACCGCACCGGCCGGGGTAAGGACCACCCGGCACGGGGGAGCGGCACCTGGGGGACGCGTGGCAGACCGAGGGCTCGCCCGGCGGCTCGCCGACGTCCTCCCCGGGCGGGGCGACGCGGTCCGGGCGCCGGAGCTGCGCACCGACGAGGGCCGCTCGGCCTCCCGCCTGGAGCTGTTCTTCGACCTGGCCTTCGTCCTGGTCGTGGCGGAGCTGGCCATCGCGCTGCGCGAGGACGTGACCTGGCACGGCTTCGCCGTCTTCGCGGGGCTGTTCGCCACGGTCTGGTGGTCGTGGGTGAGCTCGACGCTGTACGCCAACCGGTTCGACCACGACGACGTCGTCTACCGGCTGTACAAGCTCGGCAGCATGGCCGCCGTCGTGGGGCTGGCGGCCTCGGCGTCGGAGGCGACCGGAAAGCGGTTCGCCGCCTTCGCCGTCTGCCACGTGCTGCTGCGGCTGATGCTGCTCCTGCAGTACCACCGGGCGCACCGGCACGTGCCCCACGCGCGGCCCCTCACCCGGCTCTACCTGGCCGGCGCGGCGGCGGGGGCGGTGCTCTGGGCGGTGTCGTTGGTCGTGCCCCGGCCGGCCGCGTTCGCCCTGTGGGCCGCCGCGGTCCTGGTCGAGGCGCTCGTCCCGCTGCTGGCCACGCGGTCCTCGGCCGACGTCCCGCTGCACGTCGAGCACCTGCCCGAGCGGTTCGCGCTGTTCGTCATCCTCGTGCTGGGCGAGCCGGTGGCCGGGGTGGCGCACGGGCTCTACGACGCCGACTGGTCGGGCTCGGCGCTGCCGGTGGCGGTGCTGGCCTTCGTCCTCGCCGCGGCGCTGTGGTGGAGCTACTTCGACCTGGCCGGGGCACGCGCCAAGCGGCTGCTCGGCGAGGCCGGGGAGTCCAACAGCGCGTACTCCCACGACGTCTACGTCTTCGGGCACCTCCCGCTGACCCTCGCGCTGGCCTCCGTCGGTGCGGGGGTCGAGCTCGCGGTCGTGGAGGCCGCGGCCGGCGAGGTGCCGGCGGGGACCCGGCTGCTCGTGGCCGGCGGGGTGGCGGCCTATCTGGTCTCGGCGAGCCTCACGGCGTCGGCCATGACGGGCGACGCGCGCCGCGGCTGGTACTGGCCGGTGGCCGCCGCGGCGATCGCCCTGCTCGACGTGCTCCTCGAACTGCCGGCCGTCGTCGTGGTCGGTGCGCTGGCCGCGCTGGCCGTCGCGGTCGTGGTTGCGGGCTCGCTGCAGCGGTCGGTGGGCGGGCTGGCGACCGAGGAGGTCTGAGCCCGGGCGTGCGGGGTCAGACGCCGGTGGCGCCGTCGATCCGCTCGCGCAGGAGGTCGGCGTGCCCGCAGCGCCGGGCGTGCTCGGCGGCCGTGTGGGAGTGGATCCAGCGGAGGGTGACCTCGGCGCCGGCGAGGGGGCTGCGGGAGCCGAGATCCCGGCCGGCCACCGCGCTGCGCGCGGCGTCGACCTCGCGCTGCCACACGGCGGTGGCCTCGGCGGAGGAGACGTCGTCGGAGAGGTCGAAGCCGCCGTCGGGGCCGTCGGGGTCGCCCGCTCGTCGGCGGCCAGCGGGGGCATCCCTCGCTCGGGGACGGTCACGGGGCACGATGCTGCCAGCGGCCCGGGACGGTCAGGCGGGACGGTGCGTCCGGCGTCCGCGGGACCCGCGGCCCCGGGGCGGCTCCGCTCACGCGGACGGGGCCGACCCGACCGAGGACAGGAGGGACCGGCATGGACCAGCAGGAGTGGACCCGGGTCGTGGAGGCCGCGACGCGGGCGCCGTCGATCCACAACACCCAGCCGTGGCTGTTCCGCGTGGACGGCGACCGGCTGGAGGTGTGGACCGATCCCGCGCGGGCGCTGCCGACCCTCGACCCGAGCGGCCGCCAGCGGGTCCTCAGCTGCGGCGTCGCCGTGGAGTTCGCCGTCGTCGCCCTGACCGCGGCCGGGTACGCCACGGAGGTCGACGTGCTGCCCGACGCCGCCGACCCCGACCTGCTGGCCACCGTGGCCGTCCCGGGCCGGCACGAGCCGGACGAGGAGGACCGGGTGCTCGGGCAGGCGATCGCCGCCCGGCACACCGAGCGGGCGCCGTTCCTGCCCCGGGCCGTGCCCGACGAGCTCCTCGACCGGCTGCAGGCGACGGCCGGGGCCTTCCGCGTGTGGCTGCGGCCGGTCAGCGGGTCCGAGGAGGAGGTGGCCACGGTGTTCCTCATCTCCCGCGCGGAGGAGATCGAGCGGGGCGAGCCGGAGTACCTCGCCGAGCTGGAGCGGTGGATGCGCACCGACCCCGCGGCCGTCGACGGGATCCCGGTCGAGGCGGTCCCGGGCGAGGACCCGGCGACCCGGCCGTCGAACTGGCTGGTGCGGGACTTCGTCGTCGGGTCGCGGCCGGCCGACCGGCCGCACGGGCACGACCCGGACCCGGACGCCCCGCCTCCGGTGGTGGAGCGCCCGGCCGTCGTGCTGCTGGGCACGGACGCCGACGACCGGTCGGCTTGGCTGACCGCGGGCCGGGCGCTGGGCCGGGTGCTGCTGGAGGCCACGGCGGCCGGGCTGGCGGCCTCCCCGCTCACCCAGGCGCTGGACTGGCCGGCCACGCGGGCGCAGCTGCGCTCCCGGCTGTCGCTCGCCGGGCACCCGCAGATGCTGCTGCGGCTGGGGTACCCCGTCGGCGACCGGACCCCGTCCACCAACCGCCGTCCGGTGGGCGACGTGCTCGGCTTCGCCCACTGACGGCGCGCTCGGGACCGGGGACCTCGGACCCTTCCCGCCGGCCGGTCCTGCTGCCTGGATGGGGGCGAGCCGGCCGTCCGGACCGGTGACGGAGGAGGTCGCGCCGTGGAGCCCACTCCAGGGGCGCAGCGCGACGGCGGGGTCGTCGTCGGGGTGGACGGCTCGGCCTGCGCGCGGGCGGCGCTGGCCTGGGCCGGGGTCCTGGCCGGGCGCGCCGGCCTCCCGCTGACCGTGGTGCGGGCGTGGAGCATCCCGACGGCGCCGCGGCCGGACTGCTGGGAGCCGGGCTACGTGCCGCCGGTCGGTGAGTACGAGCGGGCGGTGCGGGAGGCGCTGGCCGAGGACGTCGCCGCGGCGGCGCTGCCGGAGGGCCTGGCCGTGGACTGCCGCGCGGAGCACCGCGCCCCGGTCGACGCGCTCGTCGCCGCCTCCTCCGGTGCCGACCTGCTGGTCGTGGGCGCACGAGGGCGGGGCAGTGCGCACGGGCGGCCGCTGGGCTCGGTGGCCTCCTCGGTGCTGCGGGTGGCGCACTGCCCGGTGACCGTCGTGCGGTCGGGCGCCGCGCCGCGCCGCGACCCGGCCGGCCGGGAGGGGTGCGCGCCTGAGCCGGCGCCGGCGCACAGCCTGCACCGAGGACGCCCGGGCCGGCCCCGGGCCGGTCGAGGGGAGAGGGACGTGGACCCGTCGGAGCCCCGCGCGTCGCGGGAGTGGCCGGGGGAGGTGTCGCCGGGCGAGCGGACCCGCCCCGCGGAGGACACACCGGCCGACGGCCCGCCCGCCGACGCCACCCCCGCGCACGAGGCGCCGACCGAGCGGCGGCACCCGTGGCTGCACCGGCTGGCCCGCCACAGTGGGCGCCCCTGACCCGGCTCCCCGCACGTCCTGCCGAGGACGGGGTCAGCGCACGGCGGGCGGGCGGCGGGACAGCCGCGCCGCGGTCCCGCGCGCGCCGAGCCGGGCGACGGTGCGCAGCAGGTGGGCGCGCTGCCCCGGCGGGAGGGCGCCGAACGTGCGGCCCATCGCCGCGGCCACCGCGGCGGGGGAGGAGCCGACGTCGAGGTAGGCCGCCCACGTCCGCTCGGGCAGGGTGAAGAAGGCGGCGAAGAACGCGTCGGTGGCCGCGGTGTCCAGCGGCAGCAGCACCTCCAGACCCAGCCCGAGCAGCGCCGCCGTCGTCCGGGGGCGGGCCGCGCGCAGCACCGGCCGGGGGTCCTTCCCCGCCGCCAGGGTCGCGGCCACGCGCGGGCCCAGCCGCAGCGAGGCGGCCACGCTGTAGCCGGTGGCCGGGTGCACGAGGCCGCCCCCCGCGCCCAGCGGCGTGCCGGGACCGGCGGCGCGCGGCGGGGCGTCGAGCGGGATGGCCACGCGCTCGGACTCGCCGGCGGGCCGCAGGCCGTGCGCCTCGAGGAGGGCGGCCAGCCGGGCGCGCAGGTCGGCCGGCGGCACCGGCGGGCGGGCGGCCAGCGACGTCGCCTCGAGCAGCACCGTGCCGTCGTCGAGCGGCAGACCGTAGAGGAAGGCCGGGGGCAGCGCGGGGTCGGCCAGCGCCGCCCAGTCCATGAGCAGCGCCCCGCCGGCCGGGACGACGTCCTCCACCGGGCCGGCCACCACCTCGCCCCAGGCCCGCTGCTGCGCGGTGCCGGGGCCGCCGCCGCGGGCGTCGAGCACCCGCTCTGCGGCCAGCTCGCGCCCGTCGGCCAGGACGGCGACCTCGCGCCCACCCTCGGCGCGCAACGCCGTCACCCGGCCGGGCACGACCTCCCCGCCGGCGGAGCGCAGCCGGTCGAGCAGGGCGGCGTGGGCGACGTCGTTGCGCAGCCGCGCGTACCGCCGGGTCAGCCGCCGCTCGCCGCCGGCGGCGGTGCGGACGACGGTGGGCGCGTACGTCGCGGCCACCGCGGCCGGATCGAGGCCCAGCGCCGGAGCCGCCCGCTCCAGCTCGTCGGCCCACAGGCAATAGGTGGCCGGCCAGACCTGCACCGACGGCGCGACGAGCGTGGTGCGCAGCCCCGCGGCGGCGCAGGCGGCCGCCGCCGACAGCCCCGCCGGTCCGGCCCCCGCGACGACGACGTCGGCTGCGGCGGGCACCGCCGCAGCCGACCACACCCGCCGCGGCCGCGCACTCCCGGCCCCGGACGCGACGGTGCCCGCCGCCCCGAGGGGGACGACGGGCACCGGAGGGGTGTGCGTCAGCGGGGAGAGCCCGCCGCCGCCTTGCTCAGCGCGTCGCCGGCATCGCGCTGACCGGGGCCGGCGTTGGTCGCGTCGGCTGGCAGCTCGGCCTCGGACGGGCCGCCGTGGTCGTCGATCATCCTCGCCTCGTCGAACGGGGACTCGCCGGACAGCGCGCTCGAGAGCTGCTCGCGGTCGAGCTCCTTGGTCCAGTTGGCGATCAGGACGGTGGCGACGGCGTTGCCGGCGAAGTTGGTCACCGCGCGGGCCTCGGACATGAACCGGTCGATGCCGACGATCAGCCCGACGCCGTCCAGCAGGTCCGGGCGGTGGGCCGAGAGGCCGCCGGCGAGGGTGGCCAGGCCGGCCCCGGTGACGCCCGCGGCACCCTTGGAAGCGACGATCATGAAGACCAGGAGGCCGATCTGCTCGCCGATCGACAGCGGGTCGCCGAGGGCTTCAGCGATGAACAGCGAGGCCATCGTCAGGTAGATGGCGGTGCCGTCGAGGTTGAACGAGTACCCCGTCGGCACGACGATGCCCGCGACCGGCGCGCTGACACCGGCGTGCTCCATCTTGGCGATCAGCCGCGGCAGTGCCGTCTCCGAGGACGAGGTGGAGACGATCAGCAGGAACTCGCGGGCCAGGTACTTCAGCAGCGAGAAGATGTTGACCTTGGCGAAGAACCGCAGGATCAGGCCGAGGACGACGAACACGAAGATGGCGCAGGTGGCGTAGAAGCCCAGCATGATGATCGCGAGGCTCTTGAGCGCGTCGAGGCCGGTCTCGCCCACGACGGCGGCGATGGCGCCGAAGGCACCGATCGGGGCCACCCACATGATCATGGCGAGGATGCGGAAGACCAGCTTCTGGAAGTGGCCGACGCCCCGCAGGACCGGCTCGCCGGCCCTGCCCATGGCCTGGATCGCGAAGCCCACGAGCAGGGCCACGAACAGCGCCTGCAGCACCGAGCCGTCGGTCAGCGCGGAGACCAGGGTCGTCGGGATGATCCCGACGATGAACTCGGTCGTCCCGCCGCTCTCGTGGGCGGTGTCGGCCAGGTCGGCGCCGGCGCCGCGCAGTTCGTCGGACAGCTGCAGGCCGCCACCGGGATGCAGGATGTTGCCGACGACCAGGCCGATGGCCAGGGCGACGGTGGACATCAGCAGGAAGTAGCCCAGGGCCAGGCCGCCGATCCGGCCGACCTTGGCCGCCTGCCGGATGGCGCCGATGCCCAGCACGATCGTGCAGAAGATGACCGGTGCGATGAGCATGCGGATCAGCGCGACGAAGGCGTCCCCCAGCCACTTGAGGCCGGTGGCGAACTCGGGGAAGGCGAAGCCGACGGCGATGCCGAGGGCCACCGCGGCGATGACGGCGAGGTAGAGCCAGTGCGTGCGGTCACGCTTGCCGGCCGCAGTGCCAGCTGCCATGGGTGCTCCTGGTGGGTGGGGACGGCGCCCGGAGGGCGGGCGGTGGTCGCTCCCAGTGGGCCGGACGCCGTGACGGGGGTCACGCATGCGTTCATTGCGTTCACGGGGATGGAGAGGGGTCGGTGCCGGGCCGCCGGGCGGGGACACTGCGGAGCGTGCCGATCCTCCTCCGACGGGCGCGGGCCCGCACGAGGACGAGCCTGGCCCGCCAGCTGATGTGGCTGCAGGCGCTCGTCCTGCTCACCGTGGTGGCCACGGCGACGGTGGTCGCCTACCTGGACGCCCGCGAGGGTGTCCAGCGGGCCGCCGGGCAGCGCACGACCGCCGTGGTCGAGAGCCTGGCCGACTCGCCGCTGGTGGTGGACGCCGTGACGGGGCCCGACCCGACCGCGGTCCTGCAGCCCTTCGCCGAGCAGGTGCGGGCCGACACCGGGCTGTCGTTCATCACCGTCATGGCGCCCGACCGCACCCGGTTCACCCACCCCGACCCGGCGCAGATCGGCCGGCCCTTCGTCGGCACGATCGCGCCCGCGCTGGCCGGGGAGACCTTCACCGAGACCTACACCGGGACGCTCGGCCCCTCGGTGCGCACCACCGGCCCGGTGCTGGACGCCGGCGGCGCCGTGGTGGCGGTGGTGTCGGCCGGCCTCACCGTCGACGTCGTCGGTGCCGACCTCGCCACGGCGGTGCCGGGGATCCTCGGCACGGCGGCGGTCACGCTGGCCGTCGGCACGCTGGGCAGCTGGGCGGTCAGCCGCCGGCTGCGGCGGCAGACCGGCGGCCTGGACGCGACGACGATGGCCGCGATGCTCGAGCACCACGAGGCGGTGCTGCACGCCGTCCGGGAGGGGCTGCTGCTGCTCGACCGGGAGCAGCGGGTGCGGCTGGCCAACGACGAGGCGCGGCGGCTGCTCGGCTTGGACGGTGACCCCGCCGGCCGTCGTCTCGACGAGCTGGGCCTGCCTCCCGAGCTGGCCGCGGCGCTGGCCGGCCCGGAGCGCGGCGTGGACGAGGTGCACCTGACCGACACCCGCGTGCTGCTGGTCAACCGCTCGCCCACGCGTGCCTCGGGGCGGGCGGCCGGCTCGGTGGTCACCCTGCGCGACCACACCGAGCTGCAGGCGCTCACCGGCGAGCGCGACAGCGTGCGGGCCTTCGCCGAGTCGCTGCGCGCCCAGGCGCACGAGGCGGCCAACCGGCTGCACGCCACCGTCTCGCTCGTGGAGCTGGGCCGCAGCCGGGAGGCCGTCGAGTTCGCCACGGCGCAGCTGGCCTCGGCGCAGCAGCTCACCGACCGGGTCGTGGGCGCGGTCGAGGAGCCGGTGCTCGCCGCGCTGCTGCTCGGCAAGGCCGCCACGGCCGCCGAGCGCGGGGTGCACCTCGACGTCGACCCCGGCACGTCGGTGGGCGTCACCGGCCTGCCGGGCGGCGACCTGGTGACGATCGTGGGCAACCTCCTCGACAACGCCATCGACGCCGCCCTGGCCGGTGAGCCGCCGCGCGAGGTGCAGGTGGGCGTCTGGGCCGACGGCGACCGGCTGGAGATCCGCGTGGAGGACAGCGGCCCCGGGCTGACCGAGGAGGAGGCGCGGCACGCCTTCCGGCGCGGCTGGTCGACCAAGACCGACCCCGACGGCGCCCCGGCGGGGCTGGGCCGCGGGCTGGGGCTGGCGCTGGTGGAGCAGGCGGTCCGGCGGCACGGCGGCACGGTGACGGTGCGGCCCGGGCCGGGCGCGGAGTTCCGCGTGTCCCTGCCGCTCGCGGTGCCCGCCGCGATCCCGGCGCAGGAGGGGGCGCGGTGATCCGCGTGCTCGTGGTGGAGGACGAGCCGGTGGCGGCCGAGGCGCACCGCGCCTACGTCGACCGCACCGACGGGTTCGTCACCGTCGGCGTCGCCGGCACGGGCGCGGCGGCGCTGGACGCCCTCCGGCGCACGGCGGTCGACCTCGTCCTGCTCGACCTGCACCTGCCCGACGCCTCGGGCCTGGACCTCTGCCGGCGGATCCGGGCGGCGGGCGCCGACGTCGACGTCCTCGCCGTCACCTCCGCGCGGGAGCTCGCCACCGTGCGTGCCGCGGCGGTGCACGGCGTCGTCGGCTACCTGCTCAAGCCGTTCACCTACCCGGGGCTGCGCGACCGGCTGGTGGCCTACGCCGAGTACCGGGCGCGGCTGACCGGTGGCGGCGAGGCGGCCGGGCAGGCCGAGATCGACCGCGTGCTGGGCACCGTCCGCCCGCCCCGCTCGGCGGCGCTGCCCAAGGGCATGGGCCGCGAGACGCTGGACGCCGTCGTCGCCGCCGTCCGCGGCGGGTCCGGCGTGTCGGCCGCGGAGGCCGCGGAGCTGATCGGCGCCTCGCGGATCACCGCGCGCCGCTACCTGGAGTACCTCGCCGAGACGGGGCTGGTCGACCGGGTGCCGCGCTACGGCGGCGCGGGCCGCCCGGAGCTGGAGTACCGCTGGCGGTAGGACTCAGCCGAGGTCGCCGTCGACGTACACCCAGCGGCCCTGCAGGCGGCGGAACCGGCTGCGCTCGGCCTGCACGTGCTCCTCGCCGCCCACCCGCGAGTGCGCGCGGAAGGTGACGGTGCCTTCGGTGTCGAACGGGCCGCCCCCGGTGGTGGCCAGCACCTCCAGCCCGGTCCAGCGCACCGCGGGGTCGAGCTCCAGCGACCGGGGGCGGGCGGCCGGGTCCCACGTCGCCAGCAGGTGGGTGGCGTCACCGACGGCGAAGGCGCTGTAGCGCGAGCGCATCAGCTGCTCGGCGGTGGCGGCGGCCGCCGTCCCGTCGTGCAGCCGCCCGCAGCACTCGGCGTAGGGCAGCCCGGTGCCGCAGGGACAGCGTCGCGGGGCCATGCCCGCAGTCTCACCCCTGGTCGTCGGCGATCCACACGGCGGTGTCGGCGGGGAGGGCCACCGAGCGGGCCGAGGCGTGCACGCCCGGGCCGGAGGCCAGCAGCACCTCGCCACGGGAGCGGACGAGGACGGTGTCGGCGCCCAGGTTGACCACGCAGCGGACCGTGCGGCCGCCGCCGGTGCAGCGGACGGTGAGGACGTCGCCGCGGGTGCTCACCGTCGCCTCGCCGGTGCCGAGCGCCGGGTGCTCGGCGCGGATCGCCAGCGCCTGGCGGTACAGGTGCAGCACCGAGCCGGAGTCGCGGGTCTGCCTCGACACCGCGTGCTGGCGCCAGGCCGACGGCACCGGCAGCCAGGGCCGGGCCGAGCCGGCGGGGGAGAAGCCCACCCCGGCCGAGGCGTTCCACGGCATCGGCACGCGGCAGCCGTCGCGGCCGGCGCGCTCGCCGTTGCTGCGGAAGAAGATCGGGTCGCGCTTGGCCTCGTCGGGGACGTCGGCCTGCGGCAGGCCGAGCTCGTCGCCGGCGTAGACGTAGGCCGAGCCGGGCAGCGAGAGCAGCAGCAGCGCCGCCGCGCGGGCGCGGGCCAGGCCGGTGTCGCCGCCGCCGAAGCGGCTGACCATGCGGTCCTTGTCGTGGTTGCCGAGCACCCACGACACCGGCGCGCCCACCCGGCCGAAGGCCTCCAGCGCGCTGCCGATCGCCTCGGCGAAGGCCGCCGTCTCCCACCGCGACTTGAGCAGCCGGAACGACAGCGACTGGTGCAGCTCGTCGGGCCGGGAGTAGAGGGCCACCTCGTCGAGGTCGGCCAGGCACACCTCGCCGACCAGCATCGTGCCGGGGTACTCGTCGCACACCGACCGCCAGCGGCGCCACACGTCGTGCACCTCGGGCTGGTTCCAGGTCATCGCCTGCTCGGGGCCGTGGCCGAACAGGGTGGGGGAGTATCTGCCCGGGTTGTCGCGCAGGCCGGCGTCCTTGTACAGGCCGTAGGCGACGTCGACGCGGAAGCCGCTGACCCCGCGGTCGAGCCAGAAGCGCAGGGTCCGCTCGAAGTCGTCGGCCACGGTGGGGTCGCGCCAGTTGAGGTCGGGCTGCTCGGGGGCGAACAGGTGCAGGTACCAGCGGCCGTCGGGGGTGCGCGACCAGGCCGGGCCGCCGAACAGCGAGCGCCAGTTGTTGGGCGGCTCCTCCGACGGCGGGGCGAAGTGGTAGCGCGACGCCTCGGGGCAGTCGGGGTCGGCCAGCGCCGCCTGGAACCAGGGGTGCCGGTCGGAGGTGTGGTTGGGGACGACGTCGAGCACGACGCGCAGGCCCAGCTGCCGGGCGTCGGCCACCAGCGCCTCGACGTCGGACACGTCGCCGTACTCGGGGTCGACCGCCCGGTAGTCGACGACGTCGTAGCCGCCGTCGGCGCCGCCGGAGGGGTAGTGCGGGTTGATCCACAGCGCGTCGACGCCCAGCCACGACAGGTAGGGCAGGCGCGCCCGCAGGCCGGTGAGGTCGCCGATGCCGTCGCCGTTGCCGTCGGCGAACGAGCGCAGGTAGACCTGGTAGACGACGGCCGAACGCCACCACGCGTCCTCGGGGAGCTGCCCCGGGGCGGACGGCCAGGAGACCTGCTGCGGAGCGGCGCCGGTGCCGGCCGCGACCAGTCGAGCGGACATGCATCCCAGATCGGCAGACCCGCCGCGGGAGCTGCGAGGCGAGCATCGACGAAGTGCGACCACCGCCCTTGGCAGGTGTCCACGACACCGACCTGCCTGCTCCGCCGCCGGCCGCCGCCCGCCCTAGGCTCCCGCCCACCGCCGAGCGAGGAGGACCCCCGTGCGTCAGCTGTTCACCAACTTCCGGAACTTCGCCTTCTCCGGCAGCCTGGTCGACCTCGCCGTCGGCCTGGCGATCGGCGCGGCCTTCGCGGGCGTCGTCGAGTCACTGGTCGGCGACGTGATCCTGCCGCTGGTGGCCGCGCTGTTCGGGCAGCCGGACTTCGACGCCCTCGTGCTCACGGTGAACGGCTCGCAGATCCGCTACGGCTCGTTCCTCACCGCGTTCGTGTCCTTCCTGCTGCTGGCGCTGACGATCATGTTCCTCGTGCAGGCGATCCGGCGGGCGACCGGGCGCGAGACCGCCGGCGCCCAGGGCAACCGGGAGTGCGACCACTGCAGGAGCTTCATCCCGGTGGACGCCTCGGTGTGCATGTTCTGCACGCGCGACGTCGTGCCGCTGGCCGAGTGACGGGGGCCGGCGACCGCGACGGGGCTCACCCCACCGGGCCGGATGGCCGGACCGGGCGACGGCGTTGCACCAGCGCACCGAACGTCACGAGCCGCCACGACAGGCGGCAGGGAGCACCACGATGACCCACCGTCCGACCACCCGCCCGACCACCCACCCGACCACGTGCCTGCGTCACCCCCGGCACGTCTGGATCGCCAGCTGCCCGGACTGCACCGCCTGGTACCTCGCCGGCCTCAGGACCGGTCGCGGCAGCGCGGCGGCAGCCCGGCAGGCCGGCGAGGACGTCGCCCCCGCGGCCTGACGCACACCCGACAGCGCCCCCCACGGCCCGGCCGCGGGGGGCACTGCCGCGTGCACCCCTGCGGGCGGAGGAACCGGTCCCGCCCGCGTCCCCGCAGGAGGCCCGGCACGGCCGGGAAGCGCGACCGCTCCCCCTGGTTCACTGGCCGTTGAACGCTTGACCACAGGCGGGCCCCGGCGCCCGCGACCCGGAGGGAGCGCCGTGCACCTCGGCATCGACAGTTTCGTGGCGGCGGTGACCGACCCCTCGACGGGCCGCGTCGTCGGTCCGGCGGAGCGCATGGAGCACCTGCTGGAGGAGATCGCGCTCGCCGACCGGGTGGGCCTGTACTCCTTCGGCATCGGCGAGCACCACCGGCCCGAGTACTACGACTCGGCGCCGCCGGTCATCCTCGCCGCGGCCGCCGCCCGCACCTCCCGCATCCGGCTCGGGAGCGCCGTCGCCGTCCTGTCGGCCGCCGACCCGGTCCGGGTGTTCCAGCAGTTCGCCACCCTCGACCTCATCTCGAAGGGGCGCATCGACTGGGTCGTCGGGCGCGGCTCGTTCACCGAGGCCTTCCCGCTGTTCGGCCTCTCCCTGGCCGACTACGACGAGCTCTTCGACGAGAAGCTCGACCTGCTGCTGCGCATCCGCGGGTCCGAGACCGTGACCTGGTCGGGCCGGCACCGCCCGGCGCTGACCGGACAGGGCGTCTACCCCCGCCCGGTGCAGGACCCGCTGCCGATCTGGGTGGGCGTCGGCGGCTCGCCGGAGTCGTTCATCCGGGCCGGGCTGCTGGGCCTGCCGCTGATGGTGGCGATCATCGGCGGCGAGCCGCGGCAGTTCGCGCCGCTGGTCGACCTCTACCGCCGCGCCGGCGCCCAGGCCGGGCACGCGCCCGAGACGCTGCAGGTGGGCCTGCACGTGTTCGGCTACGTCGCCGAGAGCACGCAGGCCGCGGCCGACACGATCTACCCGGGCTGGCACGAGATGTTCGCCAAGATCTCCCGCGAGCGCGGCTTCGCCCCGCCCACCCGCGCCCAGTTCGACGCCACCAGCGGCCCGAACGGGGCGTTCTTCATGGGCGACCCGGACAGCATCGCGGCCAAGCTGCGGCGGGTGTCGGAGCAGCTCGGTGGAGTGCAGCGCATCTCGCTGCAGATGACCAACCCGCGGCTGGCGCACGCCGACCTGCTGCGCGGCATCGAGCTGCTGGGCACCGAGGTCGCCCCCCGGGTGGCGGACGCCTAACCCTCGGCCCGGCGCCCGGTGAGGGCCAGCAGCTGCCCCGCCGCGCTCGTGCCGTCGTGCACGGGCAGCGCGGTGGCGTACATGCCGGTGGCGGCCAGCTGCGGGCCGAGGGCGCGGACGCCGGCCAAGGTCACCTCGGCCGTCTCGGGGTCGAGGTCGGCGGCGACACCGAGCGCGGTGGCCAGGTCCCACCCGTGCAGCAGCGGCTCGACGACGGCGGTACCCAGCAGCACCGCCACCGGCACCTCGCCCATCGGGCTGGCCACGACCGCGTCGTCGGGCACCGCCGCCAGCGCCGCGGCCGCCTCCTGCCGGGCCCGCCGCCAGCTCGCCGCGGGGTCGGGTCCGGCCAGCCGGGCCAGGTCGGCAGGCTCGGTCGTCGGGGCGGGGGGAGGAGTGCCGCGCAGCAGGGCGGTCACCTGCACCTGGCCGTCGACCAGGTGGCCGAGCAGCGCGCGCACGTCCCACGCCGAGCACGGTGTCGGCAGCCCCCACCGGTCGGGCCGGACGCCGGCGACGACACCGTCCACCCGGTCGAGCGCCCGCAGGTACCGGTCGCGCGCGGTGCTCACGCCCGCTCCCCGAGGTGCGGCCGCAGCGCGTGCCAGGCCGCGTCGGCGACGACGGCGGCCACCGCGCCGGTGGGCTCCGCGCCGTCCGCGGTCAGCCAGCCGCGGGCGACCTCGTTCGCCGGCCCCAGCCACAGCGCGGTGACGACCGGCAGGGCCGGCTCGCCGGTCCACCCGTGCCGCCGCAGCCAGCCGGCCACCTCGGCGAACAGCCGCCGGTTGTCCTCGGTGACCGCCGCCGGCACCGCCTCCCGCAGCGCGGCCGGACGCGCCGACAGCAGCAGCAGCGCGATTCGCGGGTTGTCGGCGACCCAGCCCAGGTGCCGGTGGACGACGGCGCGGACCCCCTCCGGCGCCCCGGCCGCCGCGGCCAGCGCCGCCAGCACGACCGCGTCGTGGTCGAGCAGCCCGGCGGCGACCACGGCCGACTCCAGGTCCTGCCGGGTCGGGAAGTGGTGGAACAGGCTGCCGTTGCTGACCCCGGCGCGCAGCCGGACGTCCTGCATCGAGGTCCCGTCCCAGCCGCTCTCCCGGGCGCTGGACAGCGCCGCCTCGACGATCAGGCTCCGGGCCGCCCCGCGTCCGCTCATGGAGCGGCACTCTAGAGCGTCACTCCGGAAGGCGCGAGGGGTCAGCTCCCGGCCAGGAGGGCCCGGACGGCGGCGACGTCGTCGGCCTCGGCCGCCGTCTTGTCCGGCCGGTACCGGACGACGCGGGCGAAGCGCAGGGCGACCCCGCCCGGGTAGCGGGGGCTGCGCTGGACCCCGTCGAGGGCCACCTCGACCACCAGCTCCGGCCGCAGCCGCACGCCCCACGAGGTCTCCTCGGCGGCGAGCCCGGGGAAGGTCCGGGTCTGCCAGTCCAGCAGCTCGTCGGTCATCCCCTTGAACGTCTTGCCGACCATCACCGGCTCGCCGCCGTCGGGGTCGCGGGCGCCCAGGGAGATGTTCGACAGCTTCCCGGTGCGCCGGCCATAGCCCCACTCCGCGGCGAGCACCACCAGGTCGAGGGTGTGCACCGGCTTGACCTTCTGCCACGCCCGGCCGCGCCGGCCGGCGGCGTACGGCGCGTCCAGCGCCTTGACCACGACGCCCTCGTGGCCGGCGGCCAGCGCGCCGTCGAGCACCGCGGCGGCCTGCTCCGGCGTCGGCCGGCGGACGCCGGGCATCCGCAGGGGCGCGTGCTCGTCGGCGGCCAGCAGCCCGGCCAGCGCGTCGAGGCGGACCGACAGCGGCTCGTCGACCAGGTCGCGGCCGTCGAGGTGCAGCAGGTCGAAGAAGAAGGGGCTCAGCGCGACGGCGGCGTCGGGCGTCTCGCTGCCGAAGCGGCTCATCGTGTCCTGGAAGGCCCGCGGCGCGCCGTCGTCGTCCAGCGCCAGGGTCTCGCCGTCGAGGACGGCGGTCTGGCACGGCAGCGCGCGGACGCACGCCACCAGCTCCGGGACGACGCCGGTGACCTCGCGCAGTGTGCGGGTCCAGACCCGGACGTCGTCCCCGTCGCGGTGCACCTGGATGCGCGCCCCGTCGAGCTTGTGCTCGACCGTCACCTCCGCGCCGAGGTCGGCGAGGGCGGCGTCGAGCGAGGAGCCGGGACTGGCCAGCATCGGCCGCACCGGGCGGCCCACCTGCAGCCGCACCGCCTCCAGCGCCCCGGCACCGCCGGCCAGCGCGGTGGCCGCGGTCGCCGGGAGGGAGCCCGACAGCATCGCGGCGCGGCGGACGAGGTCGGCCGGCACGCCGGCCGCGGCGGCCACCGCGTCGAGGACGACGCCCTCGAGCGCGCCCTGCCGCAGCTCACCGGTCAGCAGCCCGACGAGGAAGCGCTGCTCCTCGGCCGTCGCGGCGCGCAGCAGCGTGCCGAGGAGCTCGTCGCGCCGTGCCGCGGACCCGGCGCCGGAGGTCGCGGCCAGCGCGGTGAGGACGGCGTCGACGTCGGCCACGGTGAGCGCCGGCGTGTCCGCGGGGTCGTGCGCGAGCCGGGTGAGCGTCCGCCAGCCCACGCCGAGCCGGCTCTGCACCGGATCGCCGGCCAGCCAGGCCGTCACCGGCCCGACGTCCTCCGGCGCCGCGGCGCGCAGTGCGTCGGCGACGGCCCGTGCCTTGGCGGTGCGCGATCGGGTCGCCGCCACGGCGGCGGAGGCGGCGACGACGTCGGCGAGCAGCACGCGGACATGCTGGCAGCCGCCGCCGACACCGGCTCCGCCCGCCGCGGAGGCACGTGGCCGTTCGGGGCGGCGTCTCCTGCCGTGTCGGCGGCAACGACCGCCGTCTCGACCGCGGGGAGCGGCCGACGGCGGGGCAGCGGCGGGGCGGACGGGCGCCGCCGCGGTGCTGCTGGTGCCGGGAGCGGTCACCGTGGTCGCCCGCCTGGTGGACGTGCCGCGGGTCCACGACCTGGCGCTGACCGTGGGCATGGCGCTGCAGGGGTTCGGCGAGACGCTGGGCGCCTACGACGAGTTCGTCCGCTTCGACGACCTCGTGCACGTCGCCCTGCCGATGCTCACCGCGCCCGTCGTGTCCATCGCGCTCGCCCGCCTCGACGTCGTCCCGGACCCCCGGGACGAGACCCACCTGCGGCACCACGTCGGCATCGGGGTCGTGACGCTGGCCCGCGGCATCTCGATCGGCGCGCTGTGGGAGGTCTACGAGTGGCGGTCCGACGCGTGGCTGGGCACCCGGCTGTCGGAGGGCAACGACGACACCAACGGCGACCTGGTGCGCGACACCCGGGGCTCCCTCGTCGGGGCCGCCCTGCTGGTCGCCTGGGTGCGCTTCGGCGGGGGCTCGGTGCGCCGGATCCCCGGCGTCGACACCCACGAGGAGGTCAGCGCCTGACCCGGGCGGGAACCGCCCCCGGAACGGGTACCGCGGGGCCGTGCTCACCCGGCGCCGTCTCCTCGCGGCGGCCGGCCGGCTGGCCGCCGCCGGCCTGCTGACCGGCTGCGGTCTCCGGCTGCCGGCGACCGGGGAGGCGGCCGTCCTGACCGCGCGCCCGGCAGAGCCGCCGGCCGACGCCCCGCTCCCGCCGCCGGGCACCTCCCCGCTCGGCCTGGAGGAGACCCGAGACCCCCTGCTGCACGTGCCGGCTCCGGGCCTGGCGGGGCCGGCCCCGCTCGTCGTCGTGCTGCACGGCGCGGGAGGGGACGCCGAGTCCGGGCTCGCGCTGCTGCGGGCGCCGGCCGACGAGCGGGGGCTGCTGCTCCTGGCGCCCGCGTCGCGGGGGTCGACCTGGGACGCCGTCACCGGCGGCTCCGGCTCCGACGCGGCCGTGGTCGACCGGGCGCTGACCGAGGTCTTCGCCACCGTCCCGGTCGACCCCGAGCGGGTGGCCGTCGCGGGCTTCTCCGACGGCGGGTCCTACGCCCTCGGCCTGGGGCTGGCCAACGGCCGGCTGTTCCGGCGGGTCGTCGCCTTCTCCCCGGGCTTCGTGCTGCCAGGGCGGCGCACCGGCCGGCCGCTCGTCTTCGTCTCCCACGGGACCGCCGACGACGTCCTGCCGATCGGGCAGACCAGCCGGGAGATCGTGCCCGCGCTCCGCGACGACGGGTACGACGTCACCTACCGCGAGTTCGACGGCGGCCACGTCGTGCCTCCGGAGGTGGCCCGGGAGGCGGCCGACTGGGTGGTCGGCTGACCGGCCGCCGCACCGCGGCGAACGGGCCGCTCAGCCCACCTCCTCGGCGAGCCGGCGGACCGGGTCGGACCAGGCGGCGGGCGCGGTCCAGGGGAAGCTGTGCGCTCCCGGCACGGACGCGAACCGGCCGTCGGGGGCGAGGTCGGCCAGCGAGCGGGCCCACTGCGCCGTGCACAGCAGGTCGTCCTCGCCGTGCAGCACCAGCACGGGGACCCGGACCTGCGGGACGACGTCCTCGAGCCGGTCGGCCAGGTGCGCCCGCACGGCGTGGACGACCCGGCGCATCCCGGCCCGTTGCCGCTCCGGCCGGTGCGCCTCGTCGAGGTCCGGCGGCTCGAGCCGGTGGTCGCGGTACCAGGCCCGCAGCACGCCGCCGAGGCTGCGGAACCGGGGGTCGACCGTCGGGCTGGCCAGCACCAGTCCCCGCACGCCGGGGGGACGCCGGAGCGTCGCGCGCGCGGCGACCTGCGTGCCGCCGGAGTGCCCGGCCAGCACCACGCGGTCCAGCCCCGCGGCCCCGAGCCAGGCCACCACGGCGTCGCCGAACTCGACGACGTCGAGCTCGTGCGGCGGCTCGCCGCTGCCGGAGAAGCCCGGCAGCTCCACCAGGTGGGCGCGGGTCCACGTCCCCAGCGCCCGCAGTCCGGGGACGAGGTAGTCGGCCACCCCGATGCCCTGGACGACGACGACCTCGGCGACGCCGTCCCGCGGCCGGCCCACCGTCCGGCTGCGCACCCGCCCGAAGGGGGTCTCGCGGTCGGTCGTCGCCGGCTCCGTCGACAGCGGGCACCTCCGGACGACCCCACGGCGGGCGCACCCGGGCGGCCCGCACCGAGGCCAGTGTGGCCGCGCCGGCTCCCGGGTGCGCGGCGTGCGGGTGCCTGGTTGGCTCCGGGCAGGCGGCCCGAGCAGGCCGGCCGCCGGGGTCGCCGAGGGGAGAAGGCCGTGGCCAGGACCATCGCAGGCACGTCGAAGCAGACGCTGGCCCGGGCGCTGGGCGCCGCGGGAGCCGCGTTCGGGGCGCTCAGCGTCCTCGCCCCGGGGGTGGTGGCCGCCGGGTACGGCGTCCCGCCGACGCCGCAGGGCCTGCAGCTGCAGCGCCTGTTCGGCAGCCGGGCGCTGGCCCTGTCGGCCACGGCGCTGACCGCGCGCACCGAGGAGGAGGTCGACCGGGGACTGGCCCTGGTCGCCGCCGCCAACCTGCTCGACGTGCTCACCGCGCTGGGGGCGGCCCGCGGGTCGGGCCGGGCCACCACGGTGCGGGCGGTCACCAGCTCCGCCGTCTACGGGGCGGCCGCGCTGGCGATCCGCGCGATGCGCTGACCGCACGCCCGCGCACCCGAGGGCGGAGCCGCGCCGCGCGCCGGTGTCCGGCACGACGCCGCTCGCCGACCGACCGGGGTCACCCCTCACCCGTGAAGGGCGGGGCGTCGTCGGCCACGACGGCGCCCCGCTCGCCCAGCGGCCGCTCCGGACCGACCGTGGAGTCCCGGACGGTCTGCCGCTCGGCCTCGGCGTTCACCACCGCGCCCAGCACGACGAGGAACACGCTCAGCCACAGCCACGCCATGCTGATCGCCACACCGGCCAGTGAGCCGTAGGTGGCCTGGTAGTTGCCGAGGCTCTGCACGTAGGCGAACAGCGCGGCCGACGTCGCCAGCCACAGGACCGTCGTGAGCGCCGCGCCGCCGCTGATCCACCGCCAGCGCGCGTCCTTCCGGTCGGGGGCGCACCGGTAGAGGACGGCGAGCACCGCCGTCATGAGCAGCGCCAGGCCGAGCCAGACGGCCACCGGCGCGACGGCGCGGACCGGACCGGGCGCGCCGTCGAGCGCGTCCGAGACCAGGCCCGCGACGGTGATCACCGCTCCCAGCAGCACCGCGCCGCCGAGGACCAGCAGCAGGCCGAGCCCGCTGCGGCGCAGGAAGCTGCGGGTCTCCTGCTCGTGGTAGGCGAGGGTGAGCGCGTCGACGAGGTAGGTGGCCGCGGTGGTCGCCGTCCACAGTGCCGCGGCCAGCCCGGCCAGGCCACGCCAGGTGAGCACCTGGCCGGAGGCGGCCGTGATGGTGGTCAGCTGGTCGGCCACCAGCGGCCGCAGGTCCTCCGGCAGCATCCCGGCCACGGCCGACAGCTGCTCCAGCGCCTCCGCGGGCGTGGTGACCGCGCCGTAGATCGACAGCGCCGTCACCAGCACCGGGGCGATGGACAGGATGGCGAAGAAGGCCACCGCGGCGCACAGCGCCATCAGCCGCTCGTCGAGCGCGTGCACGACCGAGCGCCGCACGACCCGCCACCAGCCCCGCAGCGAGATGCGGTGCGGCGAGACCGCGTCGTCCGGCGCCGCGTCGCTCCGCCGTGGTCTCCCCGTCACGGACCCGAGGCCGCGCACCTCCGCCATGGGGGGAGTGTGCTCCGGCTCCCGCACGGCGGCACGCTCCCGTCCGGTACGCCTGGCAGGGGATCCCCGGACCGGTCCAGGCCGCAGGACCAGGGTCGGTTCCGGGCGGTCCCCGATGTCCCGGGCGACCCGGGGGCGCCAGGCTCGGTGCATGACATCGACCCCGTCCTCCACCCCCTACTCCGTCCCCCCGCAGGCCGTCCCCCCGCCGTCCGCGCGACCGGAGCTCCGGCGCAGCCGCACCGACGCGGTGCTGGGCGGCGTCAGCGGTGGCCTGGCCAGGCACACCGGCACCGACCCCGTCCTGTGGCGGGTCGGGTTCGTCGGCCTCTCCGTCGCCGGCGGCGTCGGCGTCCTGCTGTACCTGCTGCTGTGGGTGCTGGTCCCGCAGGAGCCCCTCGGCCCCGGTGAGGAGGCCCGCCCGGTCGACCGGTTCGTCGACGACCTGCAGGCGCGGCTGGGCGGCCCGGGCGCGACGGCGTCCCGCGGCTGAGCGGCCGGTCAGCCGCCCAGGTGGGCCTGCTTGGGCGCCAGCCCCCGCAGCGCCTCGGCGGCCACCCGGTCCCGGGACGCCCCGGTGGCCGCCACCACCGCCGCCCCGACCAGGCCCTCGACCAGCGGCGCGGGGGAGAGCACCACCCGCGCCCGCAGGTCGTCGTCGAGGAACTCCAGCGCGGTCTCGGCCGACAGCACGGCGCTGCCGAGGTCCATGAACACGACCACGCCGTCCCCGCCGTCCGCGGCGGTGACCGCGTCGGCGATCGCCGTCGCGTCGGTGCCCAGCCCGCCGTCGACGTCCCCGGCGGCGACGCCGACGGCGAGCTCGCGACCGGGCAGCATGCCGCGCGCCAGCTCCACCGCCGCCTCGGCCAGCGCGCGGCTGTGCGAGACGACCACCAGCCCGACGGTCACGAGCCGCCGGCCAGCGCGGTCGCCGCGGCCTGCACCAGCAGCGCCGCCGAGGTGGCGCCGGGGTCGGCGTGGCCGGCGCTGCGCTCGCCGAGGTAGCTCGCGCGGCCCTTGCGCGCGACCAGGGGCACCGTGGCGTCCCGTCCTCCCGCGGCCGCCTCCGCGGCCGCCCGCAGCGCGTCGGCCAGGTCGCGCCCGTCGGCCAGCGCGGCGTCCAGCGCGTCGCACGCCGGCCCGAGCGCGTCGAGCATCGTCTTGTCCCCGGGCTCGGCCTTGCCGCGGGCCGCGACGCCGTCGTACCCGGCGCGCACCGCGGCGGCGAGGGAGCGGCCGTCGTCTCCGTCGAGCGCGCCCGCGGCCCGCAGGAAGAAGGTGCCGTAGAGCGGTCCGCTGGCGCCGCCGACGGTCTTGATCAGCGTCGTGGCCACCGTCTTGAGGACGGCGGCGGGGTCGTCACCCGGCTGCGCCTGCAGGGCGGCGACGACGGCGGTCATGCCGCGGTCGAGGTTGGCGCCGTGGTCGGCGTCGCCGATGGCCGCGTCCAGGCGGGTCAGCTCGTCGCGCTGCTCGTGCACCAGCCGGGCGAACTCGGTGACCCAGGCGGTGAGGCCCGCGGCGTCGACGGCGCTCATGCGCCCCAGCGCAGTGCCGGGGTGCGCACCGGTGCGTCCCACAGCCGCAGCAGCTCGTCGTCGGCCCGCAGCAGGGTGACCGAGCAGCCGGCCATGTCCAGGCTGGTCATGTACGAGCCGACCAGGTTGCGGGCGACGCCGATGCCGGCCTTGTCCAGGACGGCGACCACCTCGGCGTACATCAGGTACAGCTCCAGCAGCGGGGTGGCGCCCATGCCGTTGACGAAGGCGATGACGCCGTCGCCGCCGGTGAGGTCGAGGTCGGCGAGGATCGGCTCCACGAGCATCTCGGCGACCTCGCGGGCCGGCGCCAGCGGCACCCGGCGGCGGCCGGGCTCGCCGTGGATGCCGATGCCGATCTCCATCTCGTCCTCGGGCAGGTCGAACGTCGGCCGCCCGGCCGCGGGCACCGTGCACGAGGTCAGCGCCATGCCCATGCTGCGGCCGGTGGCGTCGACCCGGCGGGCGACCTCGGCGACCTCGGCCAGCGGCCGGCCCTCCTCGGCGGCCGCGCCGGCCAGCTTCTCCAGCAGCACGGTGACGCCGACGCCGCGCCGGCCTGCGGTGTAGGTGCTGTCCTGCACCGCGACGTCGTCGTCGGTGACGACGGTGGCGACCTCGGTGTCGGACTCGGCGGCCACCAGCTCGGCGGCCATCTCGAAGTTCATGACGTCGCCGGTGTAGTTCTTCACGATGTGCAGGACCCCGGCGCCGCCGTCGACCCCCCGGGTCGCGGCCACGACCTGGTCGGGCACGGGTGAGGTGAACACCTCCCCGGCGCAGGCGGCGTCGAGCATCCCGGGGCCGACGAAGCCGGCGTGCATCGGCTCGTGCCCGGACCCGCCGCCGGAGACCAGCCCGACCTTCCCGCGCACCGGCGCGTCGCGGCGGAAGACGACCCGGTTCTCGTGGTCGACCCGCAGCTCCGGGTGGGCGGCGGCCATGCCGCGCAGCGCGTCGGCGACGACGTCGGCGGGGTCGTTGAGCAGCTTCTTCACCGGGGGCTCCTGGTCTCGGCCCTGCGCGTGGTGACCGCGGTCACGGGACGTCCGGAGGCTAGGGAGCGCCACCGGCCGGCACAAGACCGCGCCGGTGCCGCCGCCGACCGGCTGCCCGACACTGGGGGTCGTGGAGACGGCGACCGACGGCGGCCGACCGGGCAAGCCCCTGCCCGACGTGGTCGCCCCCGACCTCGACGTCCTGTTCTGCGGCATCAACCCGTCACTGCTGTCGGCCGCCCGCGGGCACCACTTCGCGCGCCCGGGCAACCGGTTCTGGCCCGCGCTGCACCTGGCCGGGCTGACCCCGCGCCGGCTCGCGCCGGAGGAGGACCGGGAGCTGCCGCGGTACGGGCTCGGGGTCACCAACCTCGTCGACCGGCCCACCCGGACGGCGGCGGAGCTCGCGCCCGAGGAGCTGCGCGACGGCGTGGCCGCCCTCGAGGAGCTGGTCGCGCGGTACCGCCCGCGGGTGGTGGCGGTCCTCGGCATCACCGCCTGGCGGCTGGCGACCGGCCGCGCCCGGGCCGGGTGGGGCCGGCAGGACCACCGGCTCGGCGGTGCGCGGACGTGGGTGCTGCCCAACCCCAGCGGCCTCAACGCCCACCACCAGCTCCCGGACCTCGCCCGGCTCTACGGCCGGCTGCGGGAGCCACCGGGCTGAGCCGTCCGCCCGGTCCGGTGGGGGTGAGCGTCCCGCCGGCAGCGCTCGGGCCTCCACGGCCAGCTGACCGACCAGCGCGACGGCGTCTCCGGTGTCGAGGACGGACCCCTCGGCCAGCGCCGCGGCCAGCTCACCGGGGTCGAGGGCGGACTCGACGGCCGTGACGTAGCGCTGCCCGTCCGTGGGGTCCATCCGCAGCGGGTCGTAGCCGACCAGCCGGGCGCCGGTCCGCAGCGCGCCGAGCAGCACGGCGCCGTCGCGGGCGCGCCCGGCCGCGGTGGCCGCGCCGACCGCGGTGAGCAGCCCGGCCAGGGTGCCGGTGGCATCGCCCTCGCGGTGGGTGAGGTCGACCATGCGCCACAGGTCGCCCAGCGCCTCGTCGGCACGGCCGAGCTCGGTCAGCACCTGGGCGCGGATCCACAGCACCGACGAGGAGGCCCAGGAGTGGCCCAGGCCCAGGGCGAGCCGCTCGGCCCGCGCCAGGTGCTGCAGCGCGCCCTCGGCGTCACCGGCCACCCGGGCGAACTGGCCCAGCGTCATCGCGATCTCGGCCTGCACCCACTCGATGCTCGAGGCCTCGGCGAGCTCGAGGCCGCGGGCGATGTCGCGGGCGGTCTCGCCGCCGGGGTCGGCCTGACCCAGCATCGCCCGGACGAAGCCGCGCAGGACCAGCGCCAGCGCCAGGACCTCGTCCCGCTCGCCGGGGGCCGCGCCGACGATCTCGTTGGTGCGCGCCCAGATCGAGGCGACGTCGCCGGAGAGGTAGGCCAGCAGCGCGTCGCCCAGCAGCGCCCCGCTGCGGACCCGTGGCGACGCGTCCGGGGTGGCCTCCAGCGCGGCCGACAGCCAGCGGCGGCCTTCCTGCACGTGGCCGCGGCGGTACCACCACCACGACAGCGCCGCGCCGATCCGCAGCGCCGGCTCACCCTGACCCGTGGCCAGCGCGTGCGCCAGCGCCGCGCGCACGGCCGGCTGCTCGGCGTCGAGCCGCTGGGCGCTGCGCGTCCACTCCGCACGGCGCAGCGTCGGCTCCAGCCGCTCGGTGAGGGCGACGACGAAGCCGGCCAGCCGGTCGCGCAGCTGCCGCGACCACCCCTGGTCCAGCCCCTGCTCGGCGTACTGCCGCAGCGTCTCCAGCACGCGATAGCGGCCCGCGGCGTGGTCGAGCTCGACCAGCGACTTGGACACCAGGACCCGCAGCAGCTCCAGCGCGCCGCCGTCGACGTCCGGTCCGGCGACCGCCTCGACCGCGTCGGCGCCGAAGCTGCCGGGCAGCACCGACACGGCCCGGAAGACGGCGAGCTCCGGCGGGGTGAGCAGGTCGACGCTCCACTGCACGGTGGCCGCGAGCGTCCGCTGGTGGGGGACGGCGGTGCGCCAGCCGCCCGCCAGCAGTGTGAAGCGGTCGTCGACCCGCGCGGCGACCTCGGCCAGCGGCAGCGTGGTCAGGCAGGCGGCGGCCAGCTCGACGGCCAGCGGCAGGCCGTCGAGGGCGGCGACGAGCTCGCGGACCCGCCCCAGCTCCTCCGCCGAGGGGTCGGCCAGGTGCGGGGCGACCAGCCGCGCGCGGTCGAGGAACAGCTGCTCGGCGTCGCTGCCGGGGGCGCCGGCCGGCATCGGCCCGCAGGGCAGCACCGCCTCACCGGGCAGCCCGAGCGGCTCCCGCGAGGTGGCCAGCACCCGCAGGTCGGGGCAGCGGGGCAGCAGGTCGGCGCACACCGCGGCCGCGGCCTCGACCACGTGCTCGCAGTTGTCGAGGACCAGCAGCAGCGGGCGGTCCTGCAGCGCGGTGGCGACCGCGCCGACGGGGTCCCCGGCGGTGAGGCTGACCTCGAGCACGGTGGCCACTTGTGCGGCGACCAGGTCGGGGTCCTCGACGCCGGCCAGCTCGACCAGGGCGGCCGGCGGGGAGCCAGCGGGCCGGCGGCGGGCCGCCTCCAGGGCCAGCCGGGTCTTGCCGCCGCCGGGGCCGACCAGCGTGACCAGCCGGCGGCCGCCCAGTGCCGTGGCGACGGCGTCCAGCTCCCCGGTGCGGCCGACGAAGGCGGTGAGCGGGAGCGGCAGCGGTCGCACCGGAGGGGCGGTGGGCGGCGCGGGCGGCGCGGGCGGCGCGGGCGCCGGTACCCCGGGAGCCGGGGAGGTCACCGCGGACGCCGGCGTGGCCAGCGCCGGGTCCTGCCGCAGGATCCGCTCGTGCAGCTCCTGCAGCGGCCGGCCGGGGTCGACGCCGAGCCCGTCGGCCAGCAGCCGGCGCCCCTCGGCGTAGACCTCCAGCGCCTCGGCCTGCCGGCCGCACCGGTACAGCGCCAGCACCAGCGAGGCCCGCAGGCCCTCCCGCAGCGGCTCGGCCCGCAGCAGCTCGCGGACGTCGTCGACGATCTCGGCGTGCCGGCCCAGCCGCAGGTCGAGCTCGGCGGCCAGCTCCCGGGCGGCCAGGCGCAGCTGCTCGAGGCGCTCGGACTCCTCTGCGGCGAAGGTGGCCGACACGTCGGCGTAGGCCGGACCGCGCCACAGGGCCAGCCCCTCGGTGACCGCCGCCCGCGCCGGCTCGACGTCGTCGCGCGCGGCCAGGTCGCGGGCGGTGCGCAGCAGCTGGACGAAGCGGACGGCGTCGACGTCGCCGGGCGCGACGTCGAGCCGGTAGCCCGGCTCGCGGGTGACCAGCAGCGTCCACCGGCCGTTCGTCGTGTCCGGCTCCAGCTCGCGGCGCAGCCGCGACACGATCGACTGCAGCGTCGCGGACACGGCGGTGGGCGGCCGGCCGCTCCATACGCGGTCGACGAGCAGGTCGACGGGGACGGTGCGTCCCGGGTCGACGAGCAGCGCGGCCAGGACGGCGCGGTGACGCGGGGACGAGGGCGCCAGCAGGCGGCCGTTCCGCCAGATCTCGACGGGCCCGAGGACGCGGAACGAGGTCGCGGACATCGGGACGCAGGTTAGGGCCCCGCGACCCGTTGTGGACCCCTCCGGTTCCCCAAGTCCGCGACAAGGTCACGGCAAGGCCGCGCGCGCAGGCTGCGGGGGCACCGTCCCCTCCCGTCGGGAGCCCGTGATGTCCCCTCCACCGCTGTCCGCGCCCCCTGTCCTGCCCCCCGACCTGGGCGCCTCCCTGCGCGACCGGCTGTCGGCGGGCGCCGCCGTCCGGGGGCCGGTGGTGTCGGTGACCGACGCCGCCGACGTCGTCGCCACCGTGCGGCTGGCCGGCCGGCACGGGGTGGCGCTGACGGCGGGAGCCCACGGGGACGCCTCCCGCGGGCTGGCCGTCGACGTCGACGGGCTCGGCGAGCTCGTCGTGTCGGCCGGGGGCTGGGCGCGGGTCGGCGGCGGGGTGCGGTGGCGCAAGCTGGCCGCGGCGGCCGCGCGGCACGGACTGGCGCCGGTGCAAGGCGCGTCGGGGGACGAACGGGTCGCCGACGGGGTCGCTGGCGGGGGACTGGGCCTGCTCGCGCGCACCTACGGGCCGGCGTCGGACCGGGTGCGCGCGGTGGAGCTGGTCACCGGCGACGGCGTCCTGCGCCGGGCCGCGCCGGACGAGGACGCCGAGCTGTTCTGGGGCGTGCGCGGCGGCGGCGCGGCGCTGGGGGTGGTCACCGCGGTGGAGCTGGACCTGCTGGCCGCGGGGTCGCCCTACGCGGGGGAGCTGTCGTGGGCGGCGGACGACGCGGCCGCCGTGGTGGAGGGCTGGCGGGGGTGGTCGGCGACGCTGCCCGCACAGGCCGGGACGTCGCTGGTGCTGCAGCGGCCGCCGGGAGGAGAGCCGGCCCTGTCGGTGCGCTTCGACTGGACCGGCGACCCGGGCGACGGCGCGGCCGTGCTCGACGGGCTGCGGACCCTGGTACGACCGGTGCGCGACGACGTCGGCGTCCGCGGTCCGATGCGGCCGGTCGACGCCGCCGGACCGGCCTCGGGCGTGGAGTCCTCGCTGCTGCTCGACCGGCTGTCGGAGCACGGCGCCGGGCTGCTGCTGCGGGCCGCCGGCCGGGGCGCGCCACGGACGGTGGAGCTGCGGCTGCTCGGCGGGGCGGTCGGCTGGGTGCCCGAGCGCTCCAGCGCGGTGTGCCACCGCGACGCGCGGCTGGCGGTGCGGGTGGTCGGGGGCGCCGGCGCGGAGGAGCGGGCGGCGACCCGGGCCTGCGTCGAGGAGCTCGCCGCGGCCCTCGGCGCGGACACCGGCGGACGGGAGCCCGCGCACGGCTGGCGCCGGTCGCCCGACGTCCTCGCACGGACCCCGACGTCGGCCGTCCGTGACCGGCTGGCCGCGCTCGCCTCGGCCACCGACCCGCACCGCATCCTCGGGGGCGCTGGCCGGGGCCGCCCCACCGGCCGCGGGTGCGGCCGGTAGGGCGGACCGGGCCCCGGCCCACGTGGTCAGGCCATCCCGGCGTGCACCGCGTCGGGCATCGGCTCGGTCTGCGAGTCGGCCTGCCACAGGTCGGGGCCGAAGACCTCGTACTGGACGTCCCGCGGGGGCACGCCGCGGTCGAGGAGCGCGCTCCGCACGGCCTGCAGGAACGGCAGCGGGCCGCAGAGGTAGTAGACGGCGCCCTCGGGCAGGTCCACCGCGTCGAGGTCCATGACGCCGGCGTGCAAGCCGTCGACCGGGAGCGTGCTGTACGCGCCCCGCTCGTAGAAGGTGTGCACCCGGGCGCCCGGCAGCCGCCGGACGTCCTCGAGCACCTGCCGGCGCAGCGCGAAGGACTCCTCGTCGACGTCGGCGTGCAGCAGCGTGATGGGCAGGTGCGACCCTGCGGCGGTCAGGTGGGAGAGCATCCCGGCCATCGGCGTGACGCCGATGCCGGCGCTGGCGAAGACGACCGGGCGGCCGGAGTCGTCGAGGACGACGTCGCCGAAGGGCAGCGACATGGTCAGCCGGTCGCCGACCCGGACGCGGTCGCACAGGTGGTTGGAGACCTCGCCGTCCGGCTTGTCCCCGCCGCGCACGCGCTTGACCGAGAACTGGCGGTGCTCGCCGTCGTCGGCCCGGGTGAGGCTGTACTGGCGCGGCTGCTGCACGCCGTCGGGCATCGGCACCTGGACCGTCACGTACTGGCCGGGCAGCGAGGTCTTGACCAGCCGGTCGTCGGTCCGCTTCAGGCGGAAGGTGACGACCTCGGGGGTCTCCTCGACCCGCTCGATCACCTCCCACTCGCGCCACACGGTCTCCGGGCGCACCCCCCGGGCGCTGTAGAGGCCGCGCTCCTGGTTGATGAGCGCATACGCCATCAGCCAGTAGACCTCGTCCCAGGCGGCGGCCACCTCCGGTGTGACCGCGTCGCCCAGGACGTCGGCGATGGCCCAGAACAGGTGCTCGTGGACGACGTCGTACTGCGCCGGGGTGATGCCCAGGGAGGCGTGCTTGTGCGCGATCCGGGACAGCAGGCGATCGGGGATCTGCTCCGGGGTCTGCACCAGCGCGCTCGCGAAGACCGCGACCGAGCCGGCCAGCGCCACCTGCTGCGTGCCTTCGGCCTGGTTGCCGCGGTTGAAGACCCCGTCGAACAGCTCGGGATGGGCGTCGAACAGGTGCGCGTAGAAGCGCTTCGCGATCTCCCCGACGTGGTCGGCGACCACCGGCAGGGTCGCCTCGATGACGGGGCGGGAACGGTTCGAGAGCATCGTGCCTCCTCGGACGGTCGATGGACGCCGCGCTTGTCGTCCCGCGGGGAGCCCCTCGCGACCGCGCCCGCCCGTCCCGGGAGGCCGGAGGTGGAGTCGGCCGCGACCGGCACTCCGCGGCGACCGACCCTGCCAGGAGAGGCTCCAGACGTCGACCGGAACGGTGTCGGTACGCCTAGGAGCCTGCTGAATAAGGGGGCAGGGCGCCTCGCGGCAGTCTCGCTGCAGTGGGTGTCAGCACCCGGGGGTGCGACGGAGGTCGCCCTGCCCGCTGTTCACCGTGGCGCCGGTGATGAGGTGGGTCAAGGGGCCAGTGCCCAGTGGCCGTTGATGTCGGTGAGTCCGAGGGCGAGCAGTCGGCGGAGGTTGAGGGCTGCGGCGCGCAGATGCAGCCAGGCGTCGTTGTTGGCCACTCCGCGGTAGGGCACTCGCCGGTTGCCGCGGGTCAGCCAGGCGATGCTGCGCTCGATCATCGGCCGGTGCCGGCGGTAGTCGGCCTGGAAGCCGGGGTCAGCGGCTCGGGCGCGGTGCGCGCGTTGGAGGGCGTCATGCTCGCTGAGGACCACGGTGCGCCCGCGTGGGCTGGTGGTGCAGCGAGCGCGCTGGCCGCAGTCGGCGCACCGGTCGCCGAAGTGGGCGCTGCGCTTGACCGGGGCGAGGGCCACGGTGTGTCCGGCGGGGCAGGTGAGCGTGTCGGCGGCGGTGTCGACGAGGAAGTCAGCGGTGCTGAATCCGCCGGCGATCAGCGTGCGAACCGGCCAGGGCTTGATCACTGCGGTGTGCCCGGCGGCGGCCAGCCCGGCAAGCATCGCCCCTGTGCCGTAGGCCGAGTCGGCCAGCACCTCGACCGGCTCTGCGATCGTCGGGTCAGCGGTGAGCAGCTCCAAACCGACGGCCCCGTCCCCGGTCGTCGCGCCGCTGGCCTTGGTGAGCGCGCAGTTGGTGATCAGGCCGGTGTCTGGTTCAGCCACCAGGTGAGCCTTGCACCCGTCGATGCGCCGTTCCACGGTCTTGTGGGCGTGCCGGGCGTCGGGGTCCACGACTGAGATCACCCGGTCGGCGACCACCCGGTGGGCGATGCGCCACCGCCCGTCGGTGCCGTCGCTGTCCTCGGCCGGCTCGACGTCTTGCCCGGCGACCAGCGCCAACAGCGCCACCGCTTCGGCGGCGGGCGGCCCCAGCTGCTGGTCGGGCAGATGCCCCAGCAGCCGGTGCGCGTCACCGACCAGGGCGTCGACCAGCGCCGCACGAGCCTGCGCGTCGTCCCAGGCGATCGCCGGCTTTCCCGGGTCGTCGTAGTCGTGCCCGGTGCACTGCGCGGCGATCACCTCCGCCGCGCCGGGCACCTCCCGGCGGACCCGGCGGATCGCCGCGATCAACTGGGTCACGGTGTCCTGCGTGGCGACCGCATCCTCCAGCACCGTGGAGTCCAGCGCCCGCCGCATTTTTCCTGCCAGAGCACCGGTGGCCGCGATGACCTCGCGCACCGCATCGAAGACCCGGTTCGGCCGGGACGAACGGGCCGGCCGCCGCCGCCAGTAGGTCAACACCGTCGGGTGGAACCCAGCCGCCGCGATCGGCCACCCGGTCGCGGCCTTCCACCGCAGATCGAACGTCAGCGCCTCGGCCGCCTCCCGATCCGAGAGCCCCTGCAGCGCCTGCAGCACCAGCACCGTCGCCACCACGTCCGCCGGCACGCTCGGCCGGCCCAGCGGCGAGGGAAACAGGTCGGCGAACATCGCATCGGGAAACAGCGCCCGGCGACGCTCGGCCAAGAACGCGAACACACTGCCCGAGGGCAATAGGTGACCCGACACCGACTCGGCATCCATCACCACATGCTCAGGGTGGGAAGTCCCCTGCACGACCCCGATCGTCCCGCCGCGCCGACCCGGCTAAAAGGCCCTGCTTGTTCAGCAGGCTCCTAGGCGCGTTATGTGGGTTGCCCGCGGCAACTGATGGCTTGACATGAGGGCGCCTCTGCGGAACGTGGCGGTTGTCGAAGACCCCTCGTCCGCAGAGGCGCCTCTCATGCTGCCCACCGAGAACCTCCTCGTCCACGTCTACGTGCTCGTCGACGACGCCATCGCCGCCGCAGAAGTGACCATTCCGGTGCGGCCGGGTCCGGCGCCGGCCTGCAGCGACGCCGAACTGCTCACCATCGCGCTGGTGCGCCATCTGCTGGGCCGGCGCAGCGAAGCCGGGTTCCTCGCCGAGGTCGCCCGCGACTTCGCGCACCTGTTTCCCCGGCTGCCCCACCAGTCGGAGGCCAACCGGCGCATCCGCTGGCTGTGGGCGGCCTTCGAGCAGCTGCGCGCCGCGCTGGTGGCCCGGTGCCCGCTCGATGACTGCGCCCAGATCGACACCAGCGCGCTGCCGGTCAAGCACCCTTCCCGGGTCCGCGGCCCCGATGGCTGGGTCGGCCCGCACGAGCTGGTCGCCGGCTTCGGCCGCGACGGCGCGCACGGAGAGTGGTTCTACGGCTTCCGGCTGGCCGTCCGCACCGATCTGGGATCGCGGCTGGTGCGCGCCTGGAGCATCGTGCCCGCCGCGGTCAACGAACGCGACGTCGCGACCGATCTGCTCGCCGCCGGGCCAGCACCGCGTGACCTGCTGGTCGACAAGGGCTTCACCGGTCGGGCCTTCACCGCCGCCTGCGCCGCCCGCGGCACCGCCGTGCTCACCCCGCCCACCAAGGCCCAGCGCCCGAACATGCCCAGCGCCCTGCGCCAGGTGATCGCCCGCTGGCGCAACCACATCGAGGTCACCTTCGGCGAGCTCACCGACCGGATGGAGCTGGCCCGCCACGGCGCCCACACCTTCTGGGGCCTGCTGACCCGCACCGCCGCCACCATCGCCGCGCACACCCTGCTACGCGTTCATTCCACCGACCTCAGGCTGGCGTAACCCAACCCACATAACGCGCCCTAGGCCCTGTTTGAGAAGTCGCTCGGGGGCCGGGGGCGGCGTGTCGGTGCCGGAGAAAAGGCGAGGTCTCCGGTAGAGGGATCAACGACCAAGAAGACCCTCACCACGGAGACCTCGTGGACGGCACCCTACCCGCCGGTGCCCGCCATGACCTGACCGACGAGCAGTGGGCGATCCTCGCCGCGCTGCTGGAGTCGCTGCTCCCGGTCGGCAGGAAGCCCGGCAGACCCCGGAAATGGACCCTGCGCCAGCTCGTCGACGGCATCCGCTTCCGCACCCGGACCGGCTGTCCCTGGCGGGACGTGCCCGAGCGCTACGGCACCTGGCAGAGCATCTACGGCCTGTTCCGCGCCTGGCAGCTGGCCGGCCGATGGCCCGCGATCCTCACCGGACTACGGGCGCTGGGCGAGGAGGCCGGAGGAATCGAGTGGGTGGTGTCGGTGGACTCCACGGTCAACCGGGCGCATCAGCACGCCGCCGGCGCCCGCCGCCATCCCGAAGCCCAACGCACTCCGCCGGCCGGGGAGCCGCCCGATCACACGCTGGGCCGCTCCCGCGGTGGCTTGTCGACGAAGGTGCACCTGGCCGTCGAGGCCGGCCGCAAGACGCTGGCCACCGCGCTCACCCCCGGGCAGGCGGCCGACAGCCCGCAGTTCACCACCGTGCTCGAGCGGATCCGGGTGCCACACCGCACCGGTCCGGGTCGCCCGCGCACCCGACCGGATCGGGTGCTGGCCGACAAGGCCTACTCCAGCCGGGCCAACCGCGCCTATCTGCGCCGCCGCGGCATCCCGGCGACCATCCCGGTCAAGGCCGACCAGCAGGCCAACCGGCGCAAGAAGGGCTCCGTCGGCGGTCGACCGCCGACGTTCGACCCGGCCCGCTACCGGCAGCGGCATGCCGTCGAATGCGGCATCAACCTGCACAAACAGCACCGCGGCTTCGCCACCCGCTACGACAAGCTCGCCGTCCGCTACGAGGCCACCGTCCAGATCAGCGACATCGACATCTGGCTGCGCGACCTTTCAAACAGGGCCTAGTTGTACTCGGCCATCAGGTTGGTGCCAGGCGGCTGATCGGTGGGAGCCCGCCGAGTGCTGAGTGGCGGCGGTGAGTGTTGTAGTGCTTCAGCCACGGAGCAAGAGCGGCGGCGCGCTGGGCGTTGCTGGTGAAGGCCTGCCGGTAGGCCCACTCGGTGGCCAGGGTGCGGTTGAGGCGTTCGACCTTGCCGTTCTGCCAGGGGCAGTAGGGCTTGATGAACTTCTGCCGGGCGCCGAGTGCGGTGATGACCTCGCGCAGGGACCACTTGTAGGCCCAGGCGTTGTCGGTCATCACCCGCTCGATCCGGTCGATGCCGTGGCCGGCGAAGTAGGCCGCCGCGCGGGTCAGGAACGCCGCGCAGGTGGCGCCCTTCTCGTCGGGGAGGATCTCGGCGTAGGCCAGCCGGGAGTGGTCATCGAGGAGGGAGTGCACGTAGTCGAAGCCGGTCGGCACCGACTTGTGGCGGTGGTCGGCGGTGGCCGCCCGGCCGTGGGCACGCCAGCCGCCGTCGGGGATGCGGGCCAGCTTCTTGACGTCCATGTGCACCCGCTCGCCGGGCGCCGACCGCTCGTAGCGCACCGCGGTGGCCTTGGAGGCGCGGATGACGTGACCGGTCATCGGGTCCAGCGCGGCCAGCCGCGGCAGCCCGCGGCGGACCAGGACCCGGGAGACGGTGCGCGCCGGCACCCCGAGTTCGGCACCGATCCACGCCGGCCCGCGCCGCTCCCGTTCACGCAGCTCGACGATCCGGTCCTCCACCTCGGCAGCCGTGCGCCGCGGGCTGCTGTGCGGGCGGGAGGACCGGTCGACCAACCCGGCCTCGCCTTCTTCGGCGTAGCGGGTGAGCCAGGTCCGCACGCACTTCCGCGAGATCCCCATCGCCGCCGCGATGTGCGCCTTCTTCCAGCCGTTGCGCCACCGCTCGACGATCAGCAGCCGGCCATGCACGGTGGTGCGGGCATTAGCGTGGGACACGAGAACCTCCGAGCAGGGACTGGGCCTTCGACAAGCCACACCCCACTCGGAGGTTCTCCTTCCTTCAAGCCCAGTCCGCCGTCACCAACGTCCTGGCTGGGTACACCTAGTCGGTACCGGCGGGACATGGCTAGAGTGCGCGCCGGGACCACTCGTCGTCCGCTCGTCGGAGCCCCGAGCACAGCGGCCAGGAGCGGTTCTCACCGAGCGGTAGCCCGCGGCGGGACGACGCGGCGGCGGGACGAGGACCAACGGCTCACGGGGGGGGCGAGCGTGGACATCTCCGCGATGCGGGCGAACTTCGCCAAGGCCGCGGCCGCCGGGGACGAGGCGCCGCTGTGGTTCTACTCGCACCTTTTCATCGCCCACCCCGAGACGCGGCAGATGTTCCCGGTCTCGATGGCACACCAGCGCGACCGGCTGTTCGCCGCCCTCGGTGAGGTGGTGGCACGGGTCGACGACCTAGACTCCCTCGTGCCGATCCTGCAGGAGCTGGGCCGCGACCACCGCAAGTTCGGGACGGTGGCCGAGCACTACCCGGCGGTGGGAGCGAGCCTGCTGGCCACCCTGAAGCACTTCGATGACGAGTGGAACGACGCGCTGGCCGCAGACTGGACGGCGGCCTACGAACTGGTTGCCTCGGTGATGGTCCAGGCCGCCGAGGAGATGGCCGACCAGCCGCCCTGGTGGGACGCCGAGGTCGTCGCGCACGAGCGGCGCAGCGTCGACACCGCCGTCCTGCGCCTGCGACCCAAGGTCCCGTTGTCCCACCGCCCGGGAGCGTCGATCTCGCTGGAGACGGAGCGGCGGCCGCGGCTGTGGCGCTACTACTCGCCGGCCAACGCCGAACGGCCCGACGGTGAGCTCGAGATCCACGCCCGGGCGCAGCCCGGCGGGCCTGTCAGCACCGCGCTGGTGCGGCAGGTCGACGTCGGGGACATGCTGCGCCTCGGACCCCCGGTGGACTCCTTGCGCTTCGACCCCGACTCCGACCGCGACCTGCTCCTGGTGGCGGGCGGGACGGGACTGGCGCCGCTCAAGGCGATCGTCGACCACGTCGCCCGCAACGGCCCGCCACGGCGGGTGGACCTCTTCGTCGGCGCCCGGCTCGAGGAGGACCTCTACGACCGGGCAGACCTCGCGCGGCTGGAGCAGGACCACCCGTGGCTCACCGTCACCCTCGCCGTCTCCGAGGACGGGGACTCGGGGCTGGCGCACGGAGACGTCGGCGACGTGGTCGCACGCTCCGGGCCGTGGGCGAGCCGGGAGGCCTACGTCGCCGGTCCTCCGGCGATGGTCGACGACACCGTCGGGCGCCTGCTCGAGCACGGTCTGCCCCGCAACCGCATCCGCTCCGAGGTGTTCAGTCCCAGCCGCCCGGGGCCCGATGTCGAGGGAAAGGTGACCTCATGATCACGACCACCGAGTCCACCGCGTGGAGCGGTGGCCGGCGGCTGACCCCGGCGGACGTCCGCGACGTGCGGTTCAGCCGGTCCTCCGTCTTCCGCCACGGGTACGACGACACCGAGGTCGACCGCTTCCTCGACCGCGTCGGGGAGGAGCTGGACAAGCTGCACGCAGAAAAGGCCGAGCTGCGCGATCGGGTGCACGCCCTGCAGGCCCGGGTCGACGGCGAGTCCCGTCCAGAGGCGCCCTCGGCGCAGGCCGTGGGCATCCTCGCGGCCGCGCAGCAGACCGCCGACCAGTACGTGGCCGAGGCCGAGGCCCTCAGCCGGGTGATGACCACCGAAGCCCGCGAGCACTACGAGGAGCAGGTGCGGCAGGCCCGCGAGAAGGTCGGCGCGATGATCCAGGGGGCTCAGGAGGCGGCCGCGCGCATCTCGGTCCAGGGCGCCGCCCACAGCGCGGCCGGGGACTCCCGGACCGCTGCAGAGCTGCAGGAGCAGGTGGTCTACCTACAGGCGTTCAGCCAGGCGTGCCGCGTCCAGCTGCGGTCCTACCTCGAGGCTCTGCTTGACGACGTCGAGCGTCAGTGGGGTGCCGCGCACCCGGCCAGCGTGCCCGGCGGGCCGGCCGGCACTCCGGGCCGCCTCCTGCAACAGGGATCGCAGCCAGGTGAAACACCGTCTGCGGCCGCGCCGTCACCTCCTGGGACGCCTCCCGTCGCGCCGGCTCGCCCGGCGGAGCCGAGGACGGTGGAAGCCGCCGCGGTGCTGCTCAGCAAAGACTCGCTGCGCCAGAACGGCCGCACCAGCGGCGCCGAGGGGTCCGTGCACACTACGCAGTGAGCGCGGACCCGGTCGCCCCGCACCGCGGGTCCGTTCGCCGCGTGCCTCCCGGTCACCGCAGTGGCCGGCTGAAGGGACTAGACGGACGCCGCTCCTCCCACGCCTCGTCCGGACGACGACCGGGCCGACGTCGCGGGCAGCACCGCCCGCAGCGACGATCGGCTCGAGCGGGTGCTCACCGCGAGGTGCGGGGTGCTCGGTGGCCGTGGGTGTCGACGGCGACGTGGTCGCGGCGGCCGCCGTACGGCCCTGTGGAAGTCCCTCGCCGGCCGGGGTCAGCCCTGTGCGGAGAGGCGGTCCCGGCGCGGCCGGTAGGGCAGGCCGGGGTTGAAGACCTCGAGCGTGTAGGCGTCGAGGCGGCGCAGCCAGGTGCGGGTGCGGGTGGTGGTACGGGAGGTCATGTCGTCTCCTCGGGTGTGCGGTCGTGAGGGGACGTCGTCGTCCGTCGGCTGCTGTGCAGCCTCTTCCCACGGTAACCAGGCCCGTGGCGCCGGGGTGGAGTGTGGGTGAACGCGTCGTGAACGAGGCCCGTGATGCTCAGCACGGGCCCGGCGCGGCAGCGGCGAGCGCCTGCGCGACCGGGACGGAACGGCGCAGGAGCACCGGCCGCCCGGCGCGGTACCCGGCCGCCAGGTGCTCGACCAGCAGCTCGACCACCGGCGGGGACAGCGAGGTCACCGAGCGGGCGTCGATGACTTCGACCCGCGCCGGCTCGCGGCCGTAGCGGCGGTGGAAGGAGGCGACGGCGGCGTCGTCGACCGCACCGGCCAGGCACAGCACGCCGCCACCGGCGGTGTTGAGCAGGCGGACGACACCCCGCGCCGCCCGCAGGCCGTCGCTGGGGGAGGTCACCGTCCCAGTGTCACCCGCCGGGCCCGGCCCGGCGCCCCGGCAGGATGGCGCCCATGGACACCGGGCACGTCTACGTCCCGCGGCTGCTCACCGACGACGCGATGGCCGAGCTGGCCGCCCTCGACCGCCCGCTGCGGGTCGGCCGGGAGGAGCCGCCGGGCCGCGAGGAGCTGCTCGAGGGCGTCGCGGGCGCGGCCGCCGTCGTCTGCACGCTGACCGAGCGGGTCGACGCTGCGGTCCTCGACGCGGCCGGGGCGCAGCTGCTGGTGGTGGCCAACACCGCCGTGGGCTTCGACAACGTCGACGTCGACGCGGCCCGCGCGCGCGGCGTCGTCGTCACCAACACCCCGGGGGTGCTGGACCGGGCCACCGCCGACCTCACGATGGGGCTCGTGCTCGCCGCGGCGCGGCGGATCGCCGAGGGCGACCGGTTCCTGCGCCGGGGGACGCCGTGGGTCTGGGGCCCGCGGATGATGGTCGGGCTCGACCTCTCGGCCGGTGCGACGCTCGGCATCGTCGGCTTCGGCCGCATCGGTCGGGCCGTCGCCCGCCGGGCACGGGCCTTCGACCTGCGGGTGGTGGCCACGCCGACCCGCGCCGAGCTGGACGACGACGAGCGCGCGGCCACGGAGTTCGTCGAGCTGCCCGAGCTGCTGCGGCGCAGCGACGTCGTCTCGCTGCACTGCCCGCTCACGCCGGAGACCCGGCACCTCGTCGGCACCGACACGCTGGCCCTGATGCAGCCGCACGCGCTCCTGGTGAACACCGCGCGCGGCGGCGTCGTCGACACCGGCGCGCTGGTGACCGCGCTGCGGGAGGGGCGCATCGGCGGGGCTGCGCTCGACGTCTTCGAGGACGAGCCGGCCGTCGACCCGCGGCTGCTCGAGCTCGAGCAGGTCGTGCTGACGCCGCACCTGGGCAGCGCGGCGTCGGTCACCCGCAGCCAGATGTGCCGGCTGGCGGTGGCCAACGCGGCCGCGGTGCTGGCTGGCCGCCCGCCGCTGACGCCGGTCAGGTGAGCGGCTGGACCGTCGCCAGGACGACGGGGGCGGCCTGCCCGGCCCAGGTGCCGGTGAGCACGGCGCCGGCCGCCTCGGCGGCGGGGTCGAGCACCCGGTGCACGAGCAGGGTCAGCGGCCCGGTGCGGACGGTGGTCGCGTTGCCGGAGTCGCTGACGGACAGGCCGTCGAGCGGGCCGAGGTGCAGGCCCGGCGCGCCGCTGCCGACGACGGCGGCGTCGGTGGCCCGCGGGGCGAACCCGTCGTCGGTCACCACCTGCTCCTCGGCGCCGGTGCCGCCCTCGACGACGGCGCGCAGGTACGCCGCGACGGCGACGGGGTCACCGCAGGCGTCGTAGACCCAGCGCCGGCCGAGCACCGAGTGCTGCAGCGTGCCGACGAGGTGCGCCTCCTGGCCGGGTGCGGGGGCGCCGCGGTAGGTGAGCGGGACGTGCAGCAGCCGGCCGTCGGCGCCGCGGACCAGGTGGGCCTCGATGCCGACCTCGCCGTCCGGGTCGTCGAACCGGTAGGCCGCCACCCGCTGCAGGTCGGCCCCGGCGCCGCGCCCCCACGGCCGGCTGCCCACCCAGCCGCTCACCAGCTCGATCTTGGAGGGGGACAGCTCGGCGCGGTGGATGACAGCCATGCGCCGACGCTAGAGGCCCGGCGTCCACCCGGCCCGGCGTCCGTGCGGCCGCCGTCGCCCGTGCCGGGGAGTGCCCTCCCGGGGGCTCGTCGGCGGGAGGATCCCCGCATGGAGTTCGAGTCGGGGCTCGCACCGGACATGACGCCGCAGCTGGACGAGTTCGTCATGGCCCGCATCGCCGAGGACAAGCGGATCGCCGCCCGGGCCGCCGACGAGCACGGCCTCGGCGCGGCGCGCGCCGGGGACCTCGCGGACCGGGCGCCGTCGCGGTCGGGGTCCGGTCCGGCCGCCGCGACCGCCCTGCACTCCGCGGCCGCCGAGCACGTCGCCCGCTTCGGCCCGGCGCGGGTGCTCGACGAGTGCGCCGCCAAGCGGTGGATGGTGCAGGCATGCCGCGACGTGCGGCCGGACACCGCCTTCCTCGGTGCCCGTCCGGGCGGGCTGCCCGACTTCCCGCTCACCCCGACCGACGTCCACCAGCTTGCCGCGCTGACCCTCGCCCTGCTGGCCCTGCCCTATGCCGGCCACCCCGACTACCGGGAGGAGTGGCGCCCCTGACCGGTGCCGCCGGACGAGCCGACGACCGCGCTCGCTCGGGTCGGCTGCGGTCCGGCGGCGCCCACCGGGGTAGACGTCTGAGACATCTGTTGCGGCGCTGTTCCGAGACCCGCATGCTGAGGCCGGGCGGGGCCCCGGGGACGACCCCGGGTGCGCCCCGCCCGCCAGCTTCTCTGCGCAGATCTCTCTGCACAGTGTGGTTGAGGCCACTCCCAGCGGGCACTCAGGGACCAACCGGCCCCGGCGTGGCCGTGAAATCCCCGCGCCGGGGCCGTGATACCGACGACGGCCGCTATGACCTGGCCTGGTCTCCGGCCAGCGCCGCGCGCACGCCGGCGGCCACGCTCCCGCGCACCGGCAGCCGGGGGAGCAGCAGCGCCTGGGCCACGTGGTAGGCGTCGGGCTTGCCCGACCAGGTCGTCGTCCCCACCTGCCCCTCGGGGGTCAGCTCGTGGTGCCAGCTGCCGGTGGCGTCGTCGCGGAAGAGCGTGGCGTGCTCGTCCCAGCGGCGGAGGTCGGCGTCGTACCGCGGGTCGCCGGTGACCCGCGCGAGGACGGCGGCCGCGCCCACCGCCTCGGCGAGCACCCAGTGCATGCGGGCGGCGACGACGGGGCGGTCGGACCAGTCGAGGGTGTAGACGAACCCGTCGTGCCCGTCGGCCCGCCACCCCCGGTCGACCGCGGCGGCGTAGAGGGCCGCGGCGTCCGCGAGGAGCCACTCGGGAGCCGCCGGTCCGAGCGCGGCGCGGGTGTGCAGCGCCAGCCGGGACCATTCCAGCTGGTGGCCCACCGTGACGCCGTAGGGCCGGAACGGGTCGGAGGGGCAGTCTGCGTTGTACTCGGGCAGCACGGTCCACGCGGCGTCGAAGTGCTCGGGGAGCCGCCAGTCGCGCGAGCGGGCCTCGCCGTGCACGACCCGCTCGACCACCCGCAGGGCGCGGCGCCGCAGCTCGTCGGCCCGGGACGCGTCGTCCAGCGCGTCCTCCAGCGCGTCGGCCGCGGACAGCGCCGCCTCGACGCCGTGCATGTTCGCGTTGACGCCGCGGTAGTCGGCGCACGTCGTCCAGGCGGCGTCCCACTCCTCGACGGCCATCCCGGCGGCGTCGTCCCAAAAGTGCTCGTCCCACACGGACAGGGCCTCGGCCAGCAGGGCCGCGCCGCCCGGCACGCCGGCGGCCGCCGCGCTCGCCCCGGCGAGGACGACGAAGGCGTGCACGTAGGCGGCCTTGGTGTCGTCGCCGTCGGGGGAGGCCGGCCAGCCGCCGTGCGCGTCGTCGCGGAACGGTCCGGTGAGCGCGGCGACCCCGTGCGCGGCCAGGTCGGCGGCGCCCGGCCGGCCCAGCAGCACCGCCAGCGAGAAGACGTGCGTCATCCGCGCCGTCACGTAGGTCTCGCGGGGCTTCGTGGGGTCGAGCGACCCGTCGGCGGCCAGGTAGCCGAAGCCGCCGTCGTCCCGGCGGGCGCCCGCGGCGAAGGCGAGCAGCCGATCGAGCTCGCCGGTGAGCAGCGGGGGAGGGGAGGAGGACACGGCCGGACGGTAGCGCGGCCGCGCCCTCCTCCCCGGGCCTCAGGAGCCGGAGAAGCGGCGCTCGAGGCGGACCAACAGCCGCGGGTAGCGGCGGGGGAACAGCCGCACCAGCCGGTCGATGACCTTGGCGTCGTTGCCCACGAGGATGCGCGGGCGCCCCGCCTCGACGCCGTCGACGATGATCGTCGCGGCCTGCTCGGCCGGCATCCGCAGCAGCTTCTCGTTGTAGGTCCGGACCCGCGCGCGCTGCTCCTCGGTCACCTCGTGGCCGAGCTCCTCGGCCTGCCGCAGCGACGCGTTGGCGATGTCGGTCCTGACCCCGCCGGGGTGGACCACGCTGACCTGCACCGGGTGCCCGGCGGCGAGCATCTCGCCGCGCAGCGTCTCGGTGAACCCGCGGACGCCGAACTTGCTGGTGCAGTAGGCCGACAGCGACGGCTGGGCCAGGTACCCGTTGAGGCTGGAGATGTTGACGACGTGCCCGTCACCGGAGGCCACCAGGTGCGGCAGGAACGCCTTGGTGCCGTGGATGACGCCGAAGAGGTTCACCCGCAGCACCCGGTCGTAGACCTCCCACTCGCTGTCGAGCACCGTGCCGCCGCCGGAGATGCCGGCGTTGTTGTAGACCTGGTGCACGACGCCGAAGTGCCCGGCCACCGCGTCGGCGTGGGCGAGGACGGCGGCGCGGTCGCCCACGTCGAGCCGCGCCGTGTGCACCTCGGCGCCCAGCGCCTTGGCACGGTCGGCGGTCTCGGTCAGCCCGAGCTCGTCCACGTCGGAGAGCGCCAGCCGCGCCCCCCGCTTGGCCAGCTCGAAGGCCAGCGCCCGGCCGATGCCGGACCCCGCGCCGGTGACGACGGCGACCTTGCCCGTGACCTTGCCCGTGACCTTGCCGTGGACGCTGCTCATCGGGCTGCTCCTGTCGTGGTGGTGCGGGCGTGGTCGGTGACGAGCGCGACGAGCCGGTCGACGACGCCCGGCGCGATGTGGTGGCCCATGCCGGCGATCTCGACGTGCCGCGCGCCGGGGACGGCGTCGGCGGTGGCCCGCCCCCCGGTCGGGTGCACCATCGGGTCGCGGTCGCCGTGGACGACGAGCGTCAGGGCGGTGATGCGCCGCAGTTCGGCGGTCCGGTCGCCGGAGGCCTGGATGGCGCTGATCTGCCGGGCCACCCCGGCGCGGGCGACGGCGCCGCCGCCGCGCTCCCACAGCCCGGCCGCCCAGGCCCGCTCGAGCTCGTCGTCGGGCGGGAACGTCGTCGAGCCGATGTGGCCGAGCATCGCCAGGTGCCGGGCCACCGACTCCTCCACGCTGCGCGGGGCCCGGGCGGCCAGCCTGAGGATCGTCGAGCGGGCCGGCTGCCCCACCCGCCGCGAGCCGGTGGTGGAGAAGATCGACGTCAGGGTGGCGACGCGGTCCGGGTGCCTCGCCGCGACCACCTGCGCGATCATCCCGCCCATCGACATCCCGACCAGGTGCACCCGCCCGAGGCCGAGCGCGTCGAGCAGCCCGACGGTGTCGGCGGCCATGTCGGCGAGGTCGTAGGCGCCGGGCCGCGGGCGGGCGAGCAGCTGCCGCAGCCGACCCGGCGGCGGCGTCCCGATCGAGCTGGACCGGCCGACGTCGCGGTTGTCGAACCGCACGACCCGGAAGCCGCGCGCCACGAGGCCGTCGACCATCGGCTGCGGCCAGGACGTGAGGTCGATGCCCAGCCCGGCGATCAGCACGAGCGGCTCGCCGTCGGCCGGGCCGTCGACGCGGTGGCAGAGGCGCGGACCGGCGGGGAGGTCGACGAACCGGTCCTCGTCGACGCCGACGGAGGCCTGCCCGGTCGCGGTCACGCGGACACCGCCGCGGCGGGGACGGCGGCACGCGTGAAGGAGAGCTCGGGGTCGGCGACGCTGTCGGCCCGGAGCAGCTTGACGTCGGAGTGGTAGTGCACGGAGGTCAGCCACGGCATGCGGTCGCCCTGGCGGGGCAGGGCGTCGACGGCGCGCTGGATGTAGCCGGCGGCGAAGTCGAGGAACGGCCGGGTCGGCATGTCCGGGTCGGCCGGCTCGGGGGTGCAGGTGTCGTAGCCGTGCTCGTCCATGTACCGCAGCAGCCGGCAGAAGTGCTCGCAGAGCAGGCCGACCTTCAGCGTCCAGGAGGAGTTGGTGTAGCCGATCGCGAAGGCGAGGTTCGGCACGCCGGACAGCATCATGCCCTTGTAGGCGACGGTCTCCGACAGCTCGACCTGCCGGCCGTCGACCACCGGCCGCAGGCCCCCGAAGGCCTGCACGTTGAGCCCGGTCGCCGTCACGATGACGTCGGCCTCCAGCTCGCGGCCGGACTCCAGCAGCACGCCGTTCTCGGTGAACGTGGCGATCCGGTCGGTGACCACCGAGGCGTCGCCGGCGCGGATGGCGCGGAACAGGTCGCCGTCGGGGACGGCGCACATCCGCTGGTCCCACGGGTCGTAGGGCGGGTTGAAGTGCTCGTCGACGGCGTAGCCCTCGGGCAGCATCTTCGTGTTGATCTTCCGGATGAGCCTCCGGGCGGCCTTCGGGTGCTTCTGGCAGAAGCTCCAGATGAGCCGCTGCTGGGCGATGTTCTTGCGGCGGGTCAGCGCGTAGCCGCGCTCCTCGCCGAACCACTTCCGCAGCAGCGGGGCGATCTTGTCCTCGCGCGGGACGGGCAGCACGTAGCTCGGCGTCCGCTGCAGCATCGTGACGTGCGCGGCGGTGCCGGCCATGGCCGGCACCAGGGTGACGGCGGTGGCGCCGCTGCCGATGACGAGGACCCGCTTGCCGGTGTGGTCGAGGTCGGCCGGCCAGTGCTGCGGGTGGACGATCGGGCCGCGGAAGCGCTCGCGGCCCTCGAAGTGCGGTGTGAAGCCCTCGTCGTAGCGGTAGTAGCCGCCGGCCACGAAGACCCACCCGGCGGTGAGCGTGCTCCGCTCGCCGGTGTCGGTGTGCTCGACGTCGACGGTCCAGCGGGCCTCGGCCGAGGACCAGGAGACGCCGACCACCTTGCGGTGGTGGCGGATCCGCTCCTCCAGGCCGTTCTCGGCGACCGTCTCGCGCAGGTAGGACAGGATCCGCGGGGCGTCGGCGATGGACTGCCGGTCGCGCCACGGCTTGAACTCGTAGCCGAAGGTGTGCAGGTCGGAGTCCGACCGGATGCCGGGGTAGCGGAACAGATCCCACGTCCCGCCCGAGGTGCCGCGGGCCTCGAGCAGCGCGAAGGAGCGCTGCGGGTGGTCGCGCTGCAGGTAGTAGGCGGCACCGATGCCGGAGATGCCGGCACCGACGATGACGACGTCGAGGTGCTCGACCGGCGTCGCGGAAGAGGTCACGGAGGCTCCAGGAGAGGGGACTGCGAGGGACACCGCCTTCCACGATCCGGGCCGGGGTCACCGACCGCCAGGACGACGTGCACCAGCATCCCCCGGCCGTGGTGCACACTGCCCGCGTGAGCGACGACTGGCCCGCCGTCTCCCCAGCGGTGCGCGAGCTGTTCCGGCGGGGTGCGGAGGTGGCGCTGGACCCGCGCGCCGCCTGGGTGGAGGAGGTGCACGCGGCGGCCCTGGGCGGCAGCCGCATGCGGCCGGTGGCGGAGGACCCGGTCCTCGCCGCGGCGACCCGTCGGTCGACCCTCGCCAACCTGCTGCACTGGGCCGCGGCCAACGTCCAGCACCCGGCCGTCCGGGTGCCGGTCGCGCTCGGGCCGGAGGTGCTCGAGGCCGCGCGCGACCTGGTGCGGCGCGGGCTGGACCAGAGCGGCCTGGACGCCTACCGGACGGCGCAGGGGGTCGCCTGGCGCCGGTGGATGGAGATCTGCTTCGGGCTCACCCGCGACCCCGGGCAGCTGCGGGAGCTGCTCGACGTCTCGGCGCTGTCGATCAGCACCTTCGTCGACGACACCGTGGCGGCGGTGTCGGAGCGGATGCTCGCCGAGCGGGCCGAGCTCACCCGCGGGGCGCACGCCGACCGGCGGGCCGCGGTGACGCTGCTGCTGGAGGGCGCGCCGCTGGGCCGGGCCCGCGCCGAGGCGCAGCTCGGCTACCGCCTCGCCGGGCCGCACACGGCGGCGATCGTGTGGAGCGGCTCCGGCAGCGCGGCTCCCGAGCAGCTCGAGGCCGCGGCCGAGGCGGCGGTGCGGGCCGGCGGCGCCCCGCACCGGCTCACCGTCGTCGCCAGCGCCGCGGCGCTGTGGGTGTGGCTGCCCGTCGGCACCGCGCCCCGCCCGGCCGACCTCGCCGCCGAGCTGGCCGGCGCCCCCGACGTCCGCGTGGCCGTCGGCCGGCCGGGGCGCGACGTCGAGGGCTTCCGGCGCAGCCACCTCGACGCCGCCACCACCCAGCGGATGCTGGCCCGCCTCACCTCGCCGCAGCAGGTGGCCCGCTTCGAGGACGTGCAGCTGGTCGCGCTGCTCACCAGCGAGCCCACCGCGGTCGACGAGTTCCTCGCCGACACCCTCGGCGGCCTGCTCACCGCCGACGCCGACACCCGCGAGACCGTCCTCACCTACGTGCGCGAGCTGGGCAACGCCTCGCGCACGGCCGCCCGGCTCTACACCCACCGCAACACCGTGCTGCGCCGGCTGACCCGCGCCGACGAGCTGCTCCCGCGGCCGCTGGCCGACGACGTCCTCGGCGTCGCCGCGGCGCTGGAGGTCCTCCGCTGGCGCGGGGCCGCCGGCTGACGGGAGCGGCGCGCGGGCAGCGGGTGCGCATCCGGACGGGACCGTCCACGATGAGCCCGAGGAGGGGGGAGGTCGGCGATGACGATGAGCCTCCTGCCGCGGTTCGGGGTGGCCCGGGCCGCCGTGACGGCCACGGTCCGCGTGGCGGTCACCGGCGCGACGCTGGCCGCCGTGCCCGCCCTGGTCACCGCGGACCTGCTCGGCGCCTCGACGCGCACGTCGGCCCAGCTGGCCTCCGCGGTCAGCGGCCGGTCGGTCTCCCTCGCCCGGGCGGTGGCCCGGCCGGGCGTCCGTGCCGTCGGCACGCTGGTCACCGGCGCCGACCCGATGCCCAGCGGGCACGTCCGGGAGCTGGCCGACGTCGCCCGCGGGATGCTCGAGCCGCCCGGCGCCCGCCGGACCCCGCGCGTCTGGGCCGCTCCCGGCGTGGTGCAGGTCGAGGTCCCCGAGCGCGGCCCGGACGCGCCGCCGGACGCCGGCCGCAGCCTGCGCGAGCAGCTCGAGCGGCTCGAGGGCGTGCGGTGGGCGGCGGTCAACGACGTCGTCGGCCGGGTGCTGGTCGCCGTCGACGAGCGGCGGGTCGGTGTGGACGACGTCGTCGACACCGTCGGCGCGCTGCACCGGGCGGTCGCCGGCGACGCCGGGCTGCCCGAGCGGGAGGACCACCCCGCCGACCTCGAGCCGGTGCTCGCCGCGCTGGTGTCGGCCTCCGTCGACCTCCTCGCCGTCGGCGTGGCCGCCGCGGGCCGGGCCCTGCCCGTGCCGGCGCTCTCGCGGCACGCCACCCTCGTCATCCCGCTGCTCGACGCGCAGGACTGGCTGACCCGCGCCCTCACCCGCCGGATCGGCGGGGTCGGCACCGGCCTGGCCCTCGACGCGCTCTCCGCGCTGCTGCACGCGCTCACCCAGAGCTCCACGATCCCGGCGCTCAACGCCGTCACCTCCGTGCAGCGGGCGCTGGAGGCGCGGGCCCGGCGGCAGGTCTGGTGCCGCCGCGAGGAGGAGCTGTGCCGGCCCCACCCCGGCGACGACGAGCCCGCCGGGGTCGAGGACGTCGGTCCGCGCCCGGTGCCGCTGCCGCCCGGCGTGCTCGAGCGGTACCAGGCGCGGCTGGGCCCGGCGACGACGGCCGCCGCGCTCGCCGTCCTGGCGCTCACCCGCCGGCCGGGACGGTCGGCCGACCTGGTCAAGGCGCTCAGCCCCAGGGCCGCGCTGCAGGGGCGGGAGTCCTTCGCCGCGACGCTGGACCTGCTGATGTGCCGCGCCGGGGTCGTGCCCATGGACGGGTCGGTCTACCGCCGCCTCGACCGGGTCGACTGCGTGGTGGTCGACGGCGCCACGCTGTGCACCGGCCCGCCGGTGGTGCTGGAGGCCACCGCGGAGGCCGCGGACTGGGACGACGCGCGGGTGTGGACGGCGGCCTCCCGCCTCCTCGGCGCGGACGGGGCCGACGGCGGCACCCGCCTCGGACCGCCGCGCGAGACGCCGGAGGCGCCCGGCGCGCAGGTGCGGACGCTACTGGCGGGCCGACGCCGGGTGGGGACGGTCGTCGTCGCCCGGGAGCTCGACCCGCACGCGGAGGCCCTGCTGGGTGCGGCGACCGCGGCCGGGCACCTGCTGGTGCTCACCGCGCACGCCGGCACCCGGGAGGTCGCGGGCATGGCCGGGCAGGTCGCGCCGGCGGGGGAGCGGACGGCCGACGTCGTCCGCCGGCTGCAGGCCGACGGGCGGGGCGTGCTGCTGGTCTCGGCGGCCGACCCCGCCGGGCTGCTCGCCGCCGACGTCGGCGTGGCGCCGGTCGGCACGGGCGCCACCCCGGCCTGGGGTGCCGACCTGCTCACCGGATCGGGTCTGGCGACGGTCTGCCGCGTCGTCGCCGCCACAGCCGACGCCCGCGCGGTGAGCCGCCGGTCGGTGCAGACCGGCCTGACCGGCAACGTCCTCGGCACCCTGCTGGCCGCCGTCGGCTCGCCGCTGTACGGCCAGCGGAAGGCCACGACGCCGGGCAAGACGGCGACGGTCGCCGCGATCCTCGACGGCACGTGGACGGCGCTGCGGGTCGCCCGCCGGCCGGATCCCGCCCCGTCGGTGCACACGCCGTGGCACGCGCTCGACCCCGACGACGTCGTGCGCCGGCTGGCCGCGCTGCCCGAGGCACCCCGGCCGCGGGTGCGGCGGGCGGTGCCCGGCGCGGCGCTGCTGCGCGGCCCGGCCCGGTTCGTGCGCACCGTCTCCGCGGAGCTGGCCGACCCGCTCACCCCGGTGCTCGGTGCCGGCGCGGGTGCCACCGCGGTGCTCGGGGAGAGCGCCGACGCCGTCCTGGTCGGCAGCGTGACGGTGGGCAACGCGCTGCTGGGTGCCTTCCAGCGGATGCGGGCGGAGACGGCGCTGGAGTCGTTGCTGCTCGAGCAGGACGTGCGGGTGCGCCGGGAGGCCGACGGCGGCGTGGAGGAGGTGGTCGGCGGCGAGCTGCGGCTCGGCGACGTCGTCACCGTCTCCTCCGGCGACGTGCTCGCCGCCGACGCCCGGCTGCTCGAGGCCGACGACCTGGAGGTCGACGAGTCCAGCCTGACCGGCGAGTCGCTGGCGGTGGCCAAGTCGGTGCCCGCGACACCGGGCGCCGAGGTGGCCGACCGCCGCTGCATGCTCTTCGACGGGACGACGGTCGTGGCCGGCTGCGGGCGCGCCGTCGTCGTCGCGGTCGGGTCGGCGACGCAGGCCGGGCGGGCGGCGCGCGCCGCCGGGACCGGCGCCCCGCCGGCCGGCGTGCAGGCGCGGCTGGCCGAGCTCACCCGGTCGGTGCTGCCGCTGACCCTGGCCGGCGGGGGTGCGGTCACCGCGCTCGGCGTGCTGTGGCGGCGCCCGCTGCGCGAGGCGGTCGGCGCCGGCGTGGCCGTGGCGGTCGCCGCCGTCCCGGAGGGCCTGCCGCTGGTGGCCACCGTCGCCCAGCAGGCCGCCGCCCGGCGGCTGTCGAAGCGGGGCGCCGTCGTCCGCAGCGCCCGGGTGCTGGAGGCGCTGGGCCGGGTGGACACCGTCTGCTTCGACAAGACCGGCACGCTGACGGAGAACCGGCTGCAGGTGGTCCGGCTCGTCCCGCTCGCCGGCGACGGCCTGGCCGACGACGACCTGCTGGGCCTGGCCGCGGCGGCCGTCGGCGCCGGCGACGACGAGGCGCACGAGACCGACCGCGCCGTGGTGGCCGCCGCCCGCGAGCGCCGCGTGGCCGCCGAGGGCGAGGCCGAGGCGAGCGTCCCCTTCGCCACCGGGCGGGGCTTCTCCGCGGCGCTGCGCTCCGGCCGGCTGGTGGTGAAGGGCGCCCCCGAGGTGGTGCTGCGCCGGTGCGCCGACGCCGGCGACGCCGCCGCGCGGGTGCAGGAGCTGGCCTGCGCCGGCCTGCGGGTGCTCGCCGTCGCCGACCGCGCCGTCGACGGGCGGCCCGACGACCTCGAGGCGGCCGCCGACGGGCTGACCCTGCGCGGGCTGGTGGGCCTGGCCGACACGGTGCGGCCCTCCTCGGCGGCGGCGGTCGAGCAGCTGCGCGCCGCCGGGGTGCGGGTGCTCGTGGCCACCGGCGACCACCCCGAGACCGCCGCGGCGATCGCGGCGCAGGCGGGGATCCCCGACGCCGACCGGGTGGTCACCGGCGCGCAGCTGGCGCGCGCCTCGGAGGCCGAGCGGGCCCGCCTGGTGGCCGACGCCGCGGTGTTCGCCCGGCTCTCCCCGGAGCAGAAGGTGCTGCTCGTCGGTGCGCTGCGCCGCGCGGGGGCGACGCTGGCGATGACCGGCGACGGCGTCAACGACGCCGCGGCGATCCGGCTGGCCGACGTGGGCGTGGGCGTGGCCGGCGCGGAGTCGCCCGCGGCCCGCAGCGCGGCCGACCTGGTGGTCACCGACTGCGACCTCACCCGGCTGGTGGACGCCGTGGCCGAGGGGCGGGCGCTGTGGTCGCGGGTGCGCGACGCGGTGGCCATCCTCGTCGGCGGCAACGCCGGCGAGGTGTCGTTCACCGTGCTCGGCACCGCGTTCGGCGGGCGGGCGCCGCTGGGCACCCGCCAGCTGCTGCTGGTGAACCTGCTCACCGACATGTTCCCGGCGCTGGCGGTCGCCGTCGCCGCGCCGCGCAGCCCGGCCACCACCTCGGACGACGGCCCGCTCGCCGGGCACCCGCTGGCGCCGGTCCTGCTGGCCGGCCCGCAGCGGGGGTTCACCGCGTCGGTGCGGCAGCTGGTGGCCGTCCGCGGGGTGGCGACGGCGGCCGGGGCCACCGGCGCGTGGGCCACCGGGCGGCTGACCGGCCGGCGCCGCGCCGGCACGATGGGGCTCGCCGCGCTCATCAGCACCCAGCTCGGGCAGACCGCGTGGGCCGGACGGCGCAGCCCGGTGGTGCTGGCGACCGCGGCCGGGTCGCTGCTCGCCCTGGTCGCCGTCGTCCAGACGCCGGGGGTGAGCCGGTTCTTCGGCTGCAGCCCGCTGGACCCGCTGTCGTGGCTGGTCGTCCTGGGTTGGGCCGCGGCGGGCACGGCCGGCGCGGAGGTGCTGCCGGCACTGATCCGGCGTGCGACCGCGGACCGCGGGACGGTGCCCGCCCAGGGGTGATGTGTGGGGAGCGGCGCACTTCCGCCCGTGGACGCGCCGCCACCGCACACCACCGTGGGCGTGCCCGCGGATCCCGTGCCCTCCCACCCGTGTCCCTGAGGGCACTCCCGGGGCATCCCTTCGCCCTCCCGCAGGGGATCGGCTACTGGGACGGGTTGCAGACGGCGCGGACGTCGTCGAGCAGCGTCTGAGCGGCAGCGATGGCTGCGCTCAGTCGGTCGGGGCGGTCACCGAGGTGGGCCAGCACGCCGTGGGCCCGGGCGGTGAAGCCGGCTGGTGCTGCGGGCAGGCGCCCGGCCGAGGCGATCGCGCCCTTCTCGTTGATCAGCCACCGCCCGGCCCGCCCGTGCAGCGCGTGGGCGCACAGGAGCACCACCCGGAACAGACAGCCGGCCACATAGGTGGTGTCTGCCCGTGACACGGCCTTGCGCGCGATGTCGAGCGTGAAGCCCGCTTCCCACAGCCCTGCGGCCAGGGCCTGGGCGAGCGCCACCGGGTAGGTGGCCATCTGCTGCCGCAGGGCGGTCAGTTCTCCGGTGCTGTCGATCAGCACCTCGGCGAGCGCGAGCTCTCCGGCGTAGGTGAAGTCCGGCACGCCCAGCGGGTGGCCGACCTGGGCGTTGAAGGTGAACTCACCCCGCCGGGCTGCGCGCCAGCACGCCACCACCCGGTCCAGGTCGCGGTAGATCCAGTCCACCGGCGTGCCGTCGATGCGCAACCAGGCCCCACCGTCCACCCACGGCCCCCAGGCCCCGGGTCGGGTCACCTCTGCACCCGGCCCGGCGACCTCCCGCGCCAGCGCCCCGAGCGCGTCGACGTCCAGGGGCGGGCGGTAGTAGAGGCCGAGGTCGACGTCGGAGTCCTCGGAGTGTTCGCCACGGGCGCGGCTGCCACCGAGTACCACGCCGATCACGCCGGGGACCTCGGCTACGCGGTTGGCCAGGTCCGTGAGGCGCTGTTCATCGAGCACCCGGCCATCCTCGCCAACCCGCTGGGCCACCCCATGCCCGAGCAGCACCGAGAATGAACCAGGGTTCCGCTCAGGGGCGGCCGCCTGAGCAATCCGACACAGCTCTGAGGGCGGCGTCAGGGACAGCCCACTGATCTGCACGTCAGAACCGTCGAACACCCGCACTCCGCGCTTCGGACTCGGCGAGCTGCAGCGTCACGAGGTCCTGACGTACTCGGGACTACGCAGCCTCGTTCACCACCGCCCGTGCGCTCGGTCCCACTCACCACGCCATCGCCTCGGGGGATCGCTGCGAGCGTCAGGCCGGGTAGCGCGGATCGGCGAAGAGAGCCCAGCCTTCCTGCAGTAGGCCGTCCGCGACTCGATAGACCGCGAGAGCGGTCGCCGTTCCCGGTTTGTCTCCGCCGGTCGTGCGTGCGTAGGCCACGACGAAGTCGTCCCCGTAGCTCTGGGACGAGACCCACTCGCCCCTGTAATCGGGGTGGTCCCGGTACCACTCACCGAGCAGGTCCATGTACGCGTCGATCTGGTAGTCACCCGTCAGGTGATGGCTGCCGGTGATGTGCCAGACGGCGTCCGGGCCCCACAGGGCTCGTGCGCCGACCCGGTCACCCGCCCGCATGCGCCCGAAGAAGTCGACCACGAGTTGTTCGAGCCCGACCCGCGCTTCCGTCATGGCAGCAGTGTCAGGCTCGACGACGGCCGTCGTGAAGTGGTCCAGGTCCTCCCAGAGTGGGCGGCAGATCCGAGTTCCCACTCGCCCCTGGACTGGGACAGACGACAACGCTGGGGCGGCGTCCCTGGGTGGGCCACTCAGAGACACCGGCCGAGCTCGCCGCGGAGGGCGGCTTCAGGGCGGCCCTGATGCTCGTGCGCTACAAGCGCGCAGGTCCCGGCACGCCGGAGTTGTCCGTTCAGGACATCCTGCGCAATCTCGAGGACGAAGCGAAGGTAAGGCCACAGAAGGAAGCTGCTGACGAAGAGGGCACACGGACGAACGAGAACTGAGGGCGTGTCGGTTGCACCGCCACAGGTCAGGGGCTCGCCTAGCAAAGGGCAGCCCGCGAGCAATCTCGTACTTGTCCCTCAGTGGGCCGCTCAGGGACAACCTCCGCTTGGGCCGCTCCCCCAGGAGCCACCGCCGCGGCTCGGCGTTCCTCGGGTTACAGCGCCGCAGAAGGCGGACCAGCAGGCCCGTTGCGACTGACGACGATGGTCTCGCCGCTGTCGGTGACGCAGATGTCTTCCGTGCCGTGACGCTGGCTATCCGAGGCCGATCAGAAGGGTGTTACGACACCAGGATCTCGTCGTCGTCGATGCGGACCCTCACCCACTCCAGGTCGAGATCTACCCGCTAGGACTCGGGACGTTGCAGCGTCATGGGTTCCTCGTCACCCCACCGCGCGGCCGATGAGTTCATGGCCTACGGCCGGTCCGAGCTCGTGACACGCGAGGAAAGGACCCGGCCATGTCGGAGCTTCTCGTCGACTTCATCACCACCCTCGACGGCTACGCATCGGGCGAGGGATGGCCCGGGTTCTGGGGCCTCGAGGGGCCGGAGTACCTCGCGTGGCTCGGCGAGCAGCCCGAGGTCACCTACCTGGTGGGAGCCACCACCTACCGCCTGATGTCGGGCTTCGCCGCGGGCGACGTCCCGAGTGGCCAAGACGGGTTCAGGCCCGAGGAAGAGGCGTCCGTCGACGAGCTGACGCGAGCGTCCAAGGTGGTGTTCTCCTCCTCACTCGAGGAGCCACTGACGTGGGCCAACTGCACGCTCGTCCGCGACGACGCCGTCGAGGCGGTCCGCGCCATGAAGGAGAACGGCTCGGGGCTCCTCAGTCCGAGCCGGACTCGTCGACCGCTTCCGGGTCGGGATGTTCCCGGTGATCACCGGGGCCACGGGCGAGGAACGCATCTACGACGGCTATCCGGACGTCGCCCTCGAGATGATCGAGCACCGCACCTTCGACGGCCGCATCCTGCTGGCCGAGTACAGGCCACGCGTGCTCGAGCACCCGCCGCTCGGCGCCCCTGCCTGAGGTCGCCCCGCCCGCCGGTCTGGGTGGCCGCCCGGAGTACAGGCTGCGGTCACCGGCTCGATCCTGCGGGAGTCCGGCGTCTGACCGTTCCGCTCAGCGAGAGCGCCTGTCGCGTCCGCGTCCGCGAGCTCGCGTGAGACGGGGGCGGCTGTCTCGCGGAAGGCGCCGACTCAGAGCGAGCAGCTTGCAGCGTGTCCCACAGTGGGCCGCTCGAGAGACACGGGCCGGCAGCGACACGACAGGACCGGCGGCCCACGAGGCTGGAAGCGGTGGATCGACACCGCGCAGGGACGCGGCCGAGCCGGCGCGGTCGCCTGCTGCTCGATCAGCCGTTCTGCGGTCGTCGGGTCAGGATTCCCGATCAGCGCCGACGATGACGTACGCCATCAGCGCTGGCTCGTCGCTGCGGTTGTGCCACGCGTGGCGGGTGCCGCGCTGCACGACACAGGTGCCGGGGGTGAGGTGCACCTCGTGGCCGTCGTCGAGTTCGAGCCACATCTCGCCTTCGACACACAGGCCGTAGTCGATCGTGTCAGTGGTGTGCATGCCGGGGTTGTCGGGTTCGAACGCTCCGACCAACCCGGGCAGCTTGTCCTCGAGCTCGGCGGACAGGTCGTCCGGCGAGGCGATCGATTGCGGAGCAGAGGAGTCCGGGGCGAAACGCAGGAGCACGAACCGGGTGCCCCCTGAGCCGGGGAAGAACGGGAGGACCTGGGCGCCCTGCGCCCTGGTGCCGACCGTGGTGCCGCCGTCCTCGGTGCCCCACACCAAGTAGAACTGCGCACCCGGAATGGCTCCCACCTCGATCGCGGGCGTCGCTCCGTCGGACACGACGACCGACTTGCCGTTGGCGTCATGACCGGTGATCACCTGACGTACCTGAACACTCATGGGCCCTCCTCTGGCGCGGCGGGGCGTCGGCAGGTGCAGTCGAGGCCATGACGCCGACCCCGCCATGCTCAACCGGTCTGGCCTGGGCCGGAAGCCTCGGCTCCGCGGCGTGCGGAGCCTGACCCGGTTTCCCGGACACCTGATCTGAGGCGAAGATGGAGCCTGACCCGGTTCTCAGTACGGACACTCCTGCCGAGGCGCCGCACGCTTCGCGGCGGAGGGGAGCCCTGGTGTTGAGGGTCGTGCGGGTGTGGGTGGCGACGACGCTGATGGCGTCCGGGGGCCTGTTGTACGCCGCGTCCTGGCAGCGCTGGGCCGGTGCATGCCCATGGCGCGGGAACCAGGAGACCCAGGCGTGCGAGACACGGATGGACCACCTCTACGACTTCCTCCCGCCCTAGGAGCCGTGGATGCCCGCGGGGGTGGCCGCACAACTGGCCGGTGCGTCGCTACTGGTCCTCGCCATCGCTCTGCTTCCCCTGCCCTGGGCTCTGACCGGACGAAAGCCGGGGATCCCCTCCGCCGTAGCCCTCCTCGCAACCGTGTTGATCGTGATGGGCGTCGGACTGGCGGCCCTGCGTTCGGGTCTCGAGGGCACCGTTGTCAGCCCCGTGGGCTCGAACGTCACCATCTGGCTCTGGCTTCTGGTACCGCCGTTGCTGTTCGCGGGCGTTGCGGTGGTCTCCCGCGGTTGGGCGAGCGGTGCGGCGGCGGTGCTGCTGATCCTGGCATCACCGCTCGTCGCCTTCGTCACCTACGCGATCGGTCCCTGGGACGCCCAGCCGTGGTGGGAGGCGACCTCGGGCCTGCTGACGTGCGGAGCCGGGGCCTGCGTGCTCGCGGAGGCGATGCGTCGACCGGCCCGACGTCGAGACGCCACCGTCGAGCCGACAGTCGTGAGCGGACCGCCAACCGTCCCGTAGCGGGCCGCTCAGGGACAGGAAGCGACCTGGAGGACGGGCGTGAGGCTGGCCGACTGCCGGAGGATCCGCCTGCTTCGCGCGGGACCGCGCGTGCCGCTGGCCGTGCGCGCTCGAGGTGCTATCCACCGGATACGCGTGGCGGTGGGTCGTTGGTGTCGCTGACGGGCGGCGCTGCCGGTGTGCGGGTCACGGCAGTGCGCACGGCGAGCACGAGGACGTCGAGGGTGACCAGGAGCGCGACCGAGAACCAGTCCCCACTGCGGACCGAGAGCGGGACCGGGTACAGGCTGAACAGCAGGACCGGGAGCGTCGACGCCCAGCCCCGGCGTCCGCCCGGACGAGGTCGACCGCTCGACTGCAGCTGCACACCGCACAGGTACCTGACGCCGTCGGCCAGCGCGTCGATGCCGGCGTTCCTCCACTCGAAGGAGCTGCCGCGGCCAGCGGACGATGCCTGGTGGCTCCACGGACGACGGGGCCGGGGGGACGTGCCGGGTCCAGGCGACCGTCGAGCCCGCCACCCTGCCGCGGACCACCCCACGGTCCACCTCACCGATGACCACGGTCGGGTGTGGGGACGGCGGCGCGCGGGGACCTCCTGCTCCGGCGCAGGCGACCGCCTGAGGATCAGGAGGACCTCGGATCAGCCCTGAGCGTGGACATCGGGGACCGGTCCTCCGCGGACGTGGCTGCCGGCGGCGAACGCCACGACGGCGAGCGCCAGGCTCAGGAGGACGGCTCCCACCGCCCACCACCAGAAGAACGGGAACACCGAGGCGACGAGCAGTCCCAGGCCGGTCCCCGCGCCGATGAGCACCGTGGCCGCCGCCCCGGGCCGCCGGCGGATCGTGCACTCGAGGACCGCACGCCGCCGCACGAGGAACACCCCGAGGGCGGTCAGTCCGGTGAGCAGCGGGACGACTGCCGCGAGGTCGACGAGGGACAGGCCGTGGCCGGGGCTGATCGGGACGAGGACGGGGCCCTCGAACCGGGCCGGCACCGCGAACAGGACGAGCGCGACCGCCGGCATCGACACGAGGAGGATCAGCTTCCTCATCGGGCCCTTCCCCGTCGGTCGGGTGGGGTGTGCCACGGTGGAGCGGCGCGACGCTAGCAGTGCGCCGCCACGGGGGCACAGGGCTCGTGCAACGGAGTCGACCTGCGGGTGTCGAGCTGTCCCCGAGTGGGCCGTTCAGGGACCGAACGTCCGGTTCGCGATGGCGGGGGACCAGTAGCTCACCCGTCCCCTGGGCATGGCGGTGGACCGGCTCCGCGACTCCCGGAGCGACGTCACCCGTGTACCTGAAGGCGCCCTCTGGGCGATCACCCCGCCAGGCGCTACGAGGCACGCGACGACGCATCGACCGGCGGTCGACCGCGCCTGGCGGCGAAGACCCGGAGCTGCTCCGCGCTGAGGCAGCAACCGCGCGGACAGTCGAACTCGACCGGCCGCCTGTCCACCCAGCCGACAGCCGCCGCCCGTCGGCAGTTCGGGCAGTCCTCCCAGGTGACCCGTTCACTCGATTCCATCAGGTTGCCTCCCGATCCCAGCGGCCTGGCCGGGGACGGGAGGGGCCCGGCCGCGTTGTTCGAGCCACGGGACCCCTCTGGACGGGGCGTCTGTCAGCCCGATGCGCGCCCCGGAAACGCGTGGCTCACGGACGGCTTGTTCCGGATCGACCTCGTCCTGGATCGCCTCAGGGCTGTCCTCAAGCGGGCCGCGTCAGACTCCGGTGGCTGCCGCGGCGGTCGCCGCCGCCGCGTCGGGCGCGTCCGCCGCTGGTACGGACGGTGGGTCCACCCCGAGCCCTCGACGCAGGACGCCGTGCAGGTCGGCCAGGGCCCGCTGGGTGATCGCCGCGGTGGGTACGAGCACGAATCCGTGGAGGCCCCGGCACAGCAGTGCAGCCCGGTCGACACCCCGGCGACGAGCAGTCTGCGGGCGTACTCCAACCCCTCGTCCCGGAGCGGGTCCACCTCGTGGACGGTGAGGTAGGTCGGCGGCAGCCCGCGCAGGTCCTCCATCCGGGCGGGTGACGAGACCGCGGCTGCTCTCCTGACCTCGCCGAGCAGCTGTCACGAGAGGCGCGCGTCGGCTGCTCGAGAAGCAGCACGGGATGGCTCCTCGTACTGCACGAGCACGGGACCGACCACCCGGGTGACTGGGCCGAGGTGCCGTACGCCGTCGAGCACCTGGCCAGGAACCTGGCCGCCGACAGCGCCGAAGCCGTCGACCGCGCCGCTCGCGACGAGCCGGGTCGGACGCCGTGCCGGCCGCTGCCCGGACGCAGGCCGCGTCGGCACCGGGTGGAACACCCGGTCGACCGCTAGCCGTCCTCGGGGTGGCCGGCCGGGGACTCCGGCAGCCCGGCGCCGCGCCCGGGGGTCAGGCGGTGGCGAGGATGCGCTGCAGCGCCGCCTCGACGTACTGCTCGTGCAGCTCCTGGACGACGTCCATCCGGTCCTCGGCGACGGCCTCGTTGACCCGCCAGACGTAGTCCTCGTGCAGCTCGCTCAGCTCTGCCTGCACGGCTCCTCCCCCCACTCGCTCCCTCTCCAGTGTCCGGCGGGGGAGGGCCGGCGTGTGCCAGGAGGCGCTGCCGATCGGCTCACACCTCAGCGCACGCGCAGCAGCACCTTGCCGGTGGCGCGGCGCTCGTCGAGCTCGGTGACCGCGGCGGCGGCGTCGGCCAGGTCGTGCACCGTGCCGAGCACCGGCTGCAGGCGGCCCTGCTCGAGCAGCGGCAGCAGGTCGGCCCACTGCTCCTGCACGAAGCCGGGCTCGCCCCGCCAGAACGCACCCCAGCCGACGCCGACCACCGACACGTTGTTCAGCAGCAGCCGGTTGACCTTCACCGTCGGGATCTCCCCGCCGGTGAAGCCGAGCACCAGCAGCCGGCCCTCGCGCGCGAGGCTGCGCAGGGAGTCGGTGAACCGGTCACCGCCCACCGGGTCGGCGACGACGTCGACGCCGCGGCCGCCGGTGAGCTCCTCGACCCGGGCGCGGAAGCCGTCGGCGAGGACGACCTCGTCGGCGCCGGCGGCCCGGGCCGCCTCGCCCTTGCCCTCGCTCGACACCACGGCGAGCACCCGCGCGCCGTACGCCTTGGCCAACTGGACGCCCGCCGTCCCCAGGCCGCCGGCGGCGCCGTGCACCAGCACCGTCTCGCCCTCGCGCAGCTGCCCGCGGCGGCGCAGCGCGAAGTGCATGGTCAGGTAGTTCATCGGCAGCGCCGCCCCCTGCTCGAAGGAGACGCCGTCCGGGAGCGGGAAGACGAACGCCGGGTCGGCGGCGGCCACCTCGGCGAAGCCGCCGAACCCCGGGAAGGCGGCCACCCGCTGCCCGGCGGTGAACCCGCTGCCCTCCGGGGCGCTGCGCACCACGCCGGCGACCTCGCTGCCGGGGACGAACGGCGGCTCCGGCTTGAGCTGGTACTCCCCCCGGCTGAGCAGCACCTCGGGGAAGGTCACGCCGGCGACGTGCACGTCCACGACCACCTTCCCGCCGGCGTCGGGCTCGGGGACGTCGACCACCCGGATGGACGAGGGACCGTCGAGGGTGGCGATCTGGGCGGCGCGCACGCGTCCTCCTGCGGGGTGGGGAACCGGGACCGCGAGGATGTCAGACGGACGACACACGTCTCTGGGAGAGTGCCCACCGGATGCCCGCCGTCCCCACCCCGGAGGAGCCCCTGTGTTCGCCAAGGTCCTGGTCGCCAACCGCGGGGAGATCGCGGTCCGCGCCTTCCGCGCCGCCTACGAGCTGGGCGTGAGCACCGTCGCCGTCTTCCCGTGGGAGGACCGCAACTCCGTCCACCGGCTCAAGGCCGACGAGAGCTACCAGATCGGCGAGGAGGGGCACCCGGTCCGGGCCTACCTGTCGGTCGAGGAGGTCGTCCGTGCCGCCCGGCGCGCCGGCGCCGACGCCGTCTACCCCGGCTACGGCTTCCTGTCGGAGAACCCCGAGCTGGCCGAGTCGTGCGCGAACGCCGGCATCACCTTCGTCGGCCCGCCGTCCTCGGTGCTGGAGCTGACCGGCAACAAGGCGCGCGCGATCGCCGCCGCGCGCGAGGCCGGGCTGCCGGTGCTGGCCTCCACCGAGCCCAGCGACGACGTCGACACGCTGCTGGCCGCGGCGGAGGCGCTGCCGTTCCCGGTGTTCGTCAAGGCCGTCGCCGGCGGCGGCGGGCGCGGCATGCGGCGGGTGCAGGACCCTGCCGAGCTGCCCGCGGCGGTGCAGGCGGCGATGCGCGAGGCGGAGTCGGCGTTCGGCGACGCGACGGTGTTCCTCGAGCAGGCCGTCGTCGACCCGCGGCACATCGAGGTGCAGATCCTCGCCGACGGCGCCGGGAACGTCGTCCACCTCTTCGAGCGCGACTGCTCGGTGCAGCGCCGCCACCAGAAGGTGGTCGAGCTGGCCCCCGCGCCGAACCTGGACCCGCAGCTGCGGGAGCGGATCTGCGCCGACGCCGTCGCCTTCGCGAAGGCCATCGGCTACGTCAACGCCGGCACGGTGGAGTTCCTGCTCGACGGCGAGGGCCGGCACGTGTTCATCGAGATGAACCCGCGCATCCAGGTGGAGCACACGGTGACCGAGGAGGTCACCGACGTCGACCTGGTCCAGTCGCAGCTGCGGATCGCGGCGGGGGAGACCCTCGCCGACCTCGGGCTGTCGCGGGACACGATCGTGCTGCGCGGCGCGGCGCTGCAGTGCCGGATCACCACCGAGGACCCCGCCAACGGCTTCCGCCCCGACACCGGCCGGATCACCGCCTACCGCTCGCCCGGCGGCGCGGGCATCCGGCTGGACGGCGGCTCCTCGCTGGGCGCGGAGGTGGGCGCCCACTTCGACTCGATGCTGGTCAAGCTCACCTGCCGCGGGCGCGACTTCGGCATCGCCGTCGCCCGCGCCCGCCGCGCCGTCGCCGAGTTCCGCATCCGCGGCGTGGCCACCAACATCCCGTTCCTGCAGGCGCTGCTCGACGACCCCGACTTCCAGGCCGGCCGGGTCACCACCTCCTTCATCGAGCAGCGGCCGCACCTGCTCACCGCCCGCAGCTCCGCCGACCGCGGCACGCGGCTACTCAGCTACCTCGCCGACGTGACGGTCAACAAGCCCCACGGCGAGCGGCCGCACCTGGTCGACCCGGTGACGAAGCTGCCGCGGGCCGACCTGCGCGCGCCCGCCCCCGACGGCTCCCGCCAGCGGCTGCTGGAGCTCGGCCCCGAGGCCTTCGCCGCCGACCTGCGCGGTCAGACCGCGCTGGCGGTCACCGACACGACCTTCCGCGACGCCCACCAGTCGCTGCTGGCCACCCGGGTGCGCACCAAGGACCTGCTCGCCGTCGCCGGGCACCTCGCCCGCACCACCCCGCAGCTGCTCAGCCTGGAGTGCTGGGGCGGTGCCACCTACGACGTGGCGCTGCGGTTCCTGCACGAGGACCCGTGGGACCGCCTGGCCGCGCTGCGCGAGGCCGTGCCGAACACCTGCCTGCAGATGCTGCTGCGCGGCCGCAACACCGTCGGCTACACCGCCTACCCCGAACAGGTCACCGAGGCCTTCGTCCGCGAGGCGGCGAGCACCGGCATCGACGTCTTCCGGGTGTTCGACGCGCTCAACGACGTCGCCCAGATGCGCCCGGCAATCGACGCCGTCCGGGCCACGGGGACGGCGGTGGCCGAGGTGGCGCTGTGCTACACCGGCGACCTGTCCGACCCCGGCGAGACGCTCTACACCCTTGACTACTACCTGGGCCTGGCCGAGCAGATCGTCGACGCCGGCGCGCACGTGCTCGCCATCAAGGACATGGCCGGCCTGGTGCGCCCGCCCGCCGCCGCCCGGCTGGTGACCGCGCTGCGCGAGCGGTTCGACCTGCCCGTGCACCTGCACACCCACGACACCGCCGGCGGGCAGCTGGCCACGCTGCTGGCGGCCTGGTCGGCCGGGGTGGACGCCGTCGACGGCGCGGTCGCTTCCATGGCCGGGACGACGAGCCAGCCGCCGCTGTCGGCCATCGTGGCCGCCACCGACGCCACCGAGCGGGCCACCGGCCTCTCGCTCGCCGCGGTCAACGACCTGGAGCCCTACTGGGAGGCCGTCCGGCGGGTCTACGCGCCCTTCGAGTCCGGCCTGCCCTCGCCGACCGGGCGGGTCTACACCCACGAGATCCCCGGCGGCCAGCTGTCCAACCTGCGCCAGCAGGCGATCGCGCTGGGCCTGGGGCAGCGGTTCGAGGAGGTCGAGGACGCCTACGCCGCGGCCGACCGGCTGCTCGGCCGGCTGGTCAAGGTGACGCCGTCGTCGAAGGTGGTCGGCGACCTGGCGCTGCAGCTGGTCGGCTCCGGGGTGACGGTCGAGGACTTCGCCTCCGACCCGGGGAAGTACGACCTGCCGGACTCGGTCATCGGGTTCCTGCGCGGTGAGCTCGGCGACCCGCCCGGCGGCTGGCCCGAGCCCTTCCGCAGCCGGGCGCTGGAGGGCCGCCGTCCCGCTGAGCCGCCGGCCGAGCTCTCCGACGACGACGTCCTCGGCCTGACCCAGCAGCCGCGGGCGACGCTCAACCGGCTGCTGTTCCCCGGCCCCACGCGGGAGTACCTGGCGCACACCGAGGACTACGGCGACGTGTCGGTGCTGCCGACCAAGGAGTTCCTCTACGGCCTGCGGCCCGGTGACGAGCACGCCGTCGACCTCGAGCCCGGCGTCACCCTGCTCATGGGCGTGGAGGCCGTCTCCGACCCCGACGAGCGCGGCATGCGCACCGTGATGTGCAGCCTCAACGGGCAGCTGCGCCCGGTGTCGGTGCGCGACCGCTCCGTCGACGCCGCGGTCAAGGCCGCCGAGAAGGCCGACCGCTCGGTGCCCGGCCAGGTCGCCGCGCCGTTCGCCGGCGTGGTCACCGTCAAGGTCGGCGAGGGCGACACCGTCGAGGCCGGCCAGCCGATCGGCACCATCGAGGCCATGAAGATGGAGGCCGCGATCACCGCCCCCGTCGGCGGCACCGTCGAGCGGCTGGCCATCGGCCCGGTGCAGCAGGTCGAGGGCGGCGACCTGCTCGTGGTCCTGGCCTGAGCGTCGTGACCGCCCCGGTGCTCGCCCCGCTGACCGCGGCGCTCGACGGGGCCACGCAGCTGGTCGCGGCCGTCGCCCCGGAGGAGTGGGGCCGGCCGACGCCGTGCGCCGAGTGGACGGTGCGGCAGCTGGTCGGCCACCTCGTGGGCGGCAACCGGATGACCGCGCGCGTGCTGCGCGGCGAGCCCCTCCCGCCGCTGGACCAGCTCGGCCGCCGCGACCCCGCCGACCAGCTCGGCGACGACCCGGCCGGCGCGCACCGGGGCTCGGCGGAGGAGCTGCTGGCCGCCTTCGGGCTGCCCGGCGTCCTCGACCGGGCGCACACCGTCCCGGCCGGGACGCTGCCGGGGCCGGCGCTGGTGCACCTGCGGACGGTGGAGACGCTGGTGCACGGGTGGGACCTCGCCCGCGCCACCGGCCGGCGGGTCCCGTTCCCCGACGACCTGGTGGAGCCCGAGCTCGCGTTCAGCGCGGGCCTGCTCGGCCGGCTGCCGGCGGGCCGGTCGCCGTTCGGGCCGTCGCAGCCGGTCGCCGGCGACGCCCCGGCGGTCGACCGCCTCGCCGCGCTGCTCGGCCGCACGCCCGGGTGACCGTCCGCCCGGCGGTGGACCCCGGCAGGCGGCGACCCGACCGTCCCGCCACGTCGCCGGGCTGCGACCGAGGGTCATCTCCGCCGCGGTGTGTCGTGACCGACGGTTGAGCTCCCCCGCCCGCGGGCAGGGGTCCGTGTGCGCGAGCGCGCGCCTCGATGGCGCGCGAGGTGCGTCGACCGCCACGGCGGGCCGGGAGCGCACCGCGCGGTCCGTGGCGGGCCGTCCGCGGGGGCCGACGGAAGGCGGGGACACCCCGCAGCGGGGAGACGGGACGGAGCGGGGTGTGACCACGGTCGAGGGCGGTCGGCAGACCCTGGGGGGCCGCTACGAGCTGCAGGCGCTCATCGCCACGGGTGGCATGGGGCAGGTCTGGCGCGGGCGGGACACCGTGCTCGACCGGGCCGTCGCGGTCAAGGTCCTGCGCAGCGAGTACGCCGACGACCCGACCTTCCTCGCCCGCTTCCGCGCCGAGGCCCGGCACGCCGCCGCGCTGAGCCACCCGAACATCGCCGCCGTCCTCGACTACGGGGAGGGGCGGGCCGAGGACACCGGCGAGCACCTCGCCTACCTGGTGATGGAGCTGGTGGACGGTGCGCCGCTCTCGGCTCTGCTCACCCGGGAGGGCCCGCTCGAGCCCGACACCGCCCTCTCGGTGCTCTCGCAGGCCGCCGCGGGGCTGGCCGAGGCGCACCGTGCCGGCGTGGTCCACCGCGACGTCAAGCCCGGCAACATCCTGGTCCGCCCCGACGGCGGGGTGAAGCTGACCGACTTCGGCATCGCCTGGTCGGCCGAGAGCGTGCCGCTGACCGGCACCGGCCAGGTCATCGGCACCGCGCAGTACATGTCGCCGGAGCAGGCCGCCGGTGAGCGGGTCGGCCCGGCCAGCGACGTCTACGCGCTCGGCCTGGTCGGCTACGAGTCGCTCACCGGCCGTGCCGCGTTCACGGGGACCAACCCGGTGGCCGTGGCGCTCAAGCAGGTCCGCGAGGACCCCGAGCCGCTGCCGGCCGACGTCCCGCCCGACGTCCGGCACCTCATCGACGCCGCCCTGGCCAAGGACCCGGGTGAGCGCCTGCCCGACGGCGCGGCCTTCCTGCACGCGCTCGAGGACACCGTGCGCCCCTCGCACGACACCGCGCCGGTGGCCGCGGCGGCGACCCGGCCGGTCGCGCCCGCCGGGCAGCCGTCGGCCCGCGCGTCGCGGACCGCTCCCGCCGGGGAGCCCGCGGCCGGGGACCGGCGCCGACGGCGGCTGCTGCTCGCCCTGGCGGTGCTCGCGGTCGTGCTCCTCGGCGGCGGCGCGGTCGCGCTGGTCGGCGGCCTGCCCGACGGCGACGCCCCGGCCGCGACCGCCGTGCCGTCGGAGGAGGGCATCGTGCTGGCCGCCGCCGACTACGTCGGGCGCCCGGCCGAGGACGTCGCCCGCGAGCTGACCGACCTGGGCCTCTCCGTGGGCCAGCAGACGACGGTCACCCTCGACGCCGCCCCGGGCACGGTCACCCGGCTCGACCCGGCCGGCACCGAGGTGGACACCGGCGACCGGGTGCGCCTGGTCGTCGCCGCCGCCCCGCCGGACGATCCGGCGGCGACCGGCCCGGCGACGACCGCGTCCGGCGGTGGTCAGGCCGCGTCCCTGTCCGCCGACGAGCCGACGCCGGGGACGGCGGCCGACACGGCGCCCGGGCAGCAGTCGGGTGCGGCGTCGCCGAGCGCCGGGGACGCCCCCACCGGTGCCGGTGCGACGGCGCCCGGGACCGAGGACGCCGAGGACCCTGCGGGCTCCTCGGGTGACGCGGGTGCCGGCGACCCGACGACCGACCCGACGACCGAGCCCACGCCCGGGCCCACGTCCGAGCCCGCGGCGGAGCCGACGACCGATCCGACGTCCGATCCGACGTCCGAGCCCACGACCGGTGCGACGTCCGAGTCCGCGGCCGACCCGGCGACGGGGTCCGCCTCGCAGCCGGCCACCGAGTCCGCCTCCCCGTCCGCGCCGTCGTCGGGGTCCGCGTCGCAGTCCGCGCCGTCGTCGGGTGCCCCGACCGAGCCGGCGGGCGGGACGGGGACGACGCCGTCCGCCGGGAGCGGGACGGCGACCGGCACCCCCGGCACCGGCACCCCCGACACCGGCACCCCCGGCACCGGCACCCCCGACACGGACACCGGCACCGGCACCGGCACCGGCGGGAACGGCGCCCCGGGCGGCGGAGCGGCGTCGCGGAACGGCGCGGGCGCCGCCTCCGGGAGCGCCGCCGGCGGGTCGGCCGGCGCCACCGGCTGACCGGTCCGGCTGCCGGCAGGCGGAACCGGGGACGGCGCTAGGGTCGGTGACCATGGTGATCAGGTCCCCGGGGAACCAGTCCGGGCGGGCGCTCGAGGAGCTCAAGCTGCCCGGACGGGCGGTGGCGGCGCTGATGCGGGCGGGCATCACCGACGTCGCCGGCCTGGCGGGGCTCACCCGGCGGGAGCTGTCCGCCGTCCCCGGGCTGGGGCCGAGCACCATCGCCGCGATCCGGGCCGTCGTCCCCGAGCCACCCGCGCGCCTGCCCCGCTCCGGCGCCGAGCCGTCGACCCCCAGCGCCGCGCAGACGGTGCTCCCGGAGGCGCCGCCGGCCGAGGAGGAGTCCCCGACCGCACCGGCGATCCCGTCGTTCGCCTCGCTGCGCGACCCGCGGCGGCGCACCCCGCTCGACCTCCTGGTGCCCGAGCAGCCGCCCGCGGCGCCGGAGCCTGCAGCGCCCGAGTCCCAGCCCGAGCCCGAGGAGTCGGCTCCCCCCGCGTCCCCGGCCGGGGCACCGCGGCCGGCCGAGTGGGGCGACCTGTGGCGGTTCGGCCTGCGCGCGGCCCGCTGGTGGGTGGCCCAGCCGGTGCGGACGGTGCGCCGCCTGCTCGGCTGAGGAGGACCTCCGCCGGTGCAGGGTCCACCCGGCGCACGCAGGCGCTCGTCGAGGTGCGCCTGGTCGTCGAGGTGCGCCTGGTCGTCGAGGTGCGCCTGGTCGTCGAGGTGCGCCTGGTCGTCGTCATCCGGGCGTGGTGACGACCACGCGCCGCATCTCGCGCGAGCGCCGCTCCTCGTGACCGCTTCCCGTCGACCGGCCGGCTTCCCGAGTACCCCGAGGCAGCCGCAGGTCGCCACCCGACACGGGGGCACCGTGCGTCGTGCGCCGGACCGTCGCACCCGTCGGCGACACTGCCCGGGTGGAGCGGATCGTCCTCCGCCGCCGCGGCGACCTGGTCGAGGCCCGGCGGTGCCGTGACGACGACGGAGGCGGGGCGCCCGCGGTCACCCGGCTGACCGCCGACGACCTCCCCGGCTGGGTCCGCGAGCGGGAGCGCACGCCGGTCCGCTGGGTGTGGGACGACACCACCCGCTGGTACCCGGCGCTGCTGGACGCCGGCGTCCGCGTCGAGCGGTGCACCGACCTGCGGCTCGGCCACGCCGTCCTGCGCCGCTCGCCGTCCGCCGACCAGCGGCTGCTCGCCGGCGAGGACACCCCCGGCTGGGACGCGCTCGCGCCGGTGACCACGACCGAGCACGCCCTCTTCCCGCTGGCCGACCCCGCCGACCGGCTCGACCCCGTCGCCGAGCACGACCGGCAGCAGACGACCCTGGCCGCGGCCGCGCAGCGCGCACGCCTGGCACTGCTGCTCGCCGCGGAGTCCTCCGGCGCGCTGGTCGCCGCCGAGATGACGCACGCCGGGATGCCGTGGCGGGCCGACGTCCACGAGCGGCTGCTCACCGACGCGCTCGGGCCACGCCCGCCGGCCGGCGTCCGCCCGCCGGTCCTGGAGCGGCTGGCCGGCGAGGTCCGCGCCGCCCTGCGCGCGCCCGCGCTCAACCCCGACTCGCCCGGCGACCTGCTGCGCGCGCTGCGGGCCGCCGGGCTGCCCGTGGACGACACCCGGCAGTGGACGCTCGAGCAGGTCGACCACCCGGCCGTCGCGCCGCTGCTCGAGTACAAGCGGCTGGCCCGGCTGCTGGCCGCGCACGGTTGGAGCTGGCTGGAGACCTGGGTGCGCGGGGGCCGGTTCCGGTCGGCCTTCCTCCCGGGCGGCGTGGTCACCGGGCGGTGGTCGGCGCAGGGCGGGGGAGCGCTGTCGGTGCCCGCGCAGGTCCGTCCCGCCGCGGTGGCCGACGACGGCTGGGCGTTCGTGGTCGCCGACGTCGCCCAGCTCGAGCCGCGGGTGCTCGCGGGCATGAGCGGCGACGCGGCGATGGCCCAGGCGGCGCGCTCGACCGACCTGTACCAGGGCATGGTGGCCGACGGCGCCGTCGCCACCCGGGCCGAGGCCAAGCTCGGGGTGCTCGGCGCCATGTACGGGGCCACCCGCGGCGAGAGCGGCCGGATGCTGCCGCGGCTGGCCCGCCGCTACCCCCGGGCCATCGGCCTGGTCGAGGACGCCGCCCGGGCGGGGGAGCGCGGCGAGGTGGTCGCGACCCTGCTCGGCCGCGGGTCGCCGCCGCCGACGGGCGCCTGGGCCGAGCGGGCGGTCGGGCTCGGCGAGGCACCCGACGAGGAGGGCCCGCGGGAGGACCGCGACCGTGCCCGCCGCGCCTGGGGCCGGTTCACCCGCAACTTCGTCGTCCAGGGCACCGGTGCCGAGTGGGCGCTGTGCTGGCTCGCCGACCTGCGCAACCGGCTGTGGCGGCTGGGCAGCGGGCCGCCGGCGCAGCGGCCGCACCTGGTGTTCTTCCTGCACGACGAGGTCGTCGTCCACACGCCCGGGCACCTGGCCGACGAGGTCGCCGGCGAGGTCCGGGCCGCCGCGGTCACGGCCGGGCGGCTGCTGTTCGGCGGCTTTCCCGTCGACTTCCCGCTCGACGTCGCCGTCGTCCGCTCCTGGGCCGACGCCGGGTGAGGGTCAGCGGACGGCGGCCGGCTCGGGGGCGGGGGCGGTCGCCGCACGGCGGCCGGTCAGGGCGGTGACGACCGCGGTCAGCAGGCAGACGACGACGCCGGCCGCGGCGATCGTCGTGTAGCCGCCGGCGGACGGCGCCGCCGCGCCGGCCGGGGTGGCCGAGGCGAGCACGGTCGCGGTGAGCGCGCTGCCGACGGCGAAGCCCACGTACCGCAGCACCTGGTTGAGGCTCATCGCGCTGCCGGTCTCCGCCGGCGGGACGGCCGCCACCACCAGCGCCGGGAACGCCGCGAACGCCGCCCCTACGCCCAGCCCGGCCACCGCCATGACGGCGAACAGCTGCCACAGGTCGGTGCGCAGGAACGCGAACAGGACGAAGGCCACGCCCTGCACGAGCGCCGCGACCGGCAGCACCCGGGCGTGCCCGGCGCGGTCGGCGAGCAGCCGCGCGAGCCGGCCGCCCACCATGCTGGCCGCCGAGAACGGCAGGAGCACCAGCCCGGCGACGACGATCGAGGTGCCGAAGCCGGCGCCGTCGGCCGGCGGGGCCTGGGCCAGCACCGGCACCGCGGCCAGCAGCAGGTAGTTCGACAGCCCGACGAGCAGCGCCGCCGAGTGCGCGGTGAGCGCCACCCGGCCGCGCGCCAGCCGCAGGTCGACCAGCGGCTGCGGCGTCCGCGACTCCCACCGGACCCACAGCACGAGCGCCACCACCGAGGCGGCGGCCAGCCCCCACAGCAGCGGCGACGTCACGCCCCAGGTCTCCGCCTCGCCCAGCGCCAGCAGCAGCCCGCCGACGCCGGCGCCGAGCAGCAGCGCGCCGACCACGTCGAGCCGCCGCCGCGGCGCCGCGGCCGGCGGGGGCAGGACGACGGCGGCGGCGGCCAGCGCGGCGGCGCTCACCGCGGCCCCCGCCCAGAACGCGGCGTGCACACCGCCGAGCTCGGCCACCAGCCCGGCCAGCGGGTAGCCCAGGCCCACGCCGGTGACGACGGTGACCGACAGCGCGGCGATCGTCGAGCGGGAGGTGTCGCCGGTCAGCGCCTCGCGGGCGGTGGCGATGGCCAGCGGGGTGAGCCCCAGGCCGAAGCCCTGCAGCGCGCGGCCGGCGACCAGCCACCACAGGCCCAGGGGGAGGGCGGCCAGGACCCCGCCGAGGGTCACCACGCCCAGCACGGCGAGGATCACCCGGCGGCGGTGCGGGCCGTCGCCGAGCCGCCCGACCACCGGGGTGGCCACCGCGCCGACCAGCAGCGTGACCGTCAGCGACCACTGCGCGTCCGGCAGCGACGCCCCGGTCGACGACGCGATCGCCGGGACCAGCGGCGCACCGAGGCTGGAGATGACGGCGACGACCGTCCCGACGAAGACGAGTGCGGCGACGAGCGCGCGGGGTGACCGGGAGACCGCCATGCCCCCGAGCTTCCCAGGACGTTGCACAGCGCAACCGCCCGGCGGGTCAGCGCTGCGTCACAGCAGCCGGTCGAGGTCGTCGGGGCCCGGGCCGGTGCCGCCGGAGTCGCGCACCGGTGAGCCCTCGGGCCGGTCGTCGTCCGGCGGCTCGGCGGCCACCGGCCCCTCGGCGTAGAGGGTGTCCGGGTCGCGGGGGTCCATCTCCCGGGGACCGCGGGCGGCGGCGACCACCTCGGACAGCGTGCCGCCGTCCCGGGCCACCCACGCCCGGCCGTCGTCGCCGAGCACGATCGGCCGCTGGATCAGCCGCGGGTGCTCCACGAGCACGCGCACCCACGCGTCGGCGTCGCGCGGGGCGTCGGGCAGCCCGAGCTCCGCGGCCAGCGGGTCGCCGAGGCGCGTGACGTCCCACGGCTGCAACCCGAGGGCGGCCAGCGCGGCGCGCAGCTCGGCCTCGGTCGGCGGGTCGTCGAGGTAGCGGCGCAGGGAGTACTCGACACCGGCCCGGTCGAGCTCGTCGCGGGCGGCGCGGCACGTCGAGCACGAGGGGTTGAACCAGACCTCCACACCCCGACCCTAGGGCCCCTACACCACCGGGCCGCCGATCGGCGCGGACGCGAGCACCATCACCCGACGAGACACCTGTCGACTCGTTGTCACGATGTGCTCTCCGCCGGTAGCGTCGGGTCGTCCGTCCGGTCGTCGTCCCCCGTCGGGGGAGGCCGGGGGACGCCGCCGAGTCGCCCGCTGGGGCGAGCCGGGGACCCACCGCAGTACTGGGGTGAATCCCCTCCTGGCCGCGTGCCGGGAGAGGTAGGGCCGCTTCCCGCCCGAACCCGTCAGCTCACCCGGTAGGCGGCTCACGGGAGAACGGAGAGCCGCCGGATGGCGCGCGCCTGCACTGCTGCCCGCACCGCCGCACCACCCCGTCCGATCCGGCTCCGCCCCGTCCCGGCGCGCCTGCGCACCTGACCGTCCGCGGCCGTCCGCCCCGGACGCCGTCCGCGCGCACACCAGCCCGGGCACCCTCCGCCCGACCGGCCCCGCGCCGCTCCGCCCCGGTGTGCCCGCGCCGGCCCGGCGCGCCCGCCGGCCGTGCCGTCCGCCCCCGCCGCAGCCCGCTGCGCCCCGCACCCGCCTGGAGCACCCGCACCATGGACCCCCGCACCACCCCGTCCGGCCGATCCGCCGAGCGCCGCGGCCGCGCCACGGGCCGCCGACGTCCGGCCGCCGCCCGCCGCCCCGGCCTCCTCCTCGGCGTCGCCGCCGCCGGCGCCCTGCTGGTCAACGTCGTCGTCGGCGGGGACCCCACCGCCTCGGCCGGCGCCGGAGACCCGGAGTCGGCCGCCGTCGCCCAGGAGCTGGGCCTGACCGCCGAGGGCGGGGCGCTCGGTGCGGGGGGAGGCGCACAGCCGGCCGAGGACCTCCAGCCGCTGGAGGACCTGGCCGCCAGCCGCAGCAGCCGCGCGGCCGAGGAGGCCACCGCGCAGCAGGCGCAGGCCGCCGCCGACCAGGCCGCGCTCGCGCAGCAGCGCGCCGAGGAGGCCGCGGCAGCCGAGGCCGCCGCCGCGGCCCAGCGCGCGGCGGAGGAGGCCGCCGCCGCCCAGGCCGCCGAGGCCGCCGCGGCGGAGGCCGCCGCCGACCGGGCCGCCGCCGAGGAGGCCGCCGCTGCGGAGGCTGTGGCGGCGCAGCGGGAGGTGGAGCCGGAGGCGGGCTCCTCGGCCGCCGCCGCGTCGTCCACCGCCTCGTCGTCCACAGCGGGTTCGGGGACCGCCGCCAGGGCGACCGCGCGCATCACCAACACCGCCGGGCCGGTGCAGGCCGTCGTCCAGGCGGCCGCGAACGCCGTCGTCAGCAACGTGGCCGGCGCGGGCTCGATCACCCTCGGCGGCACCCGGGCCAGTGCCACCGACCCGGGCGGCCACCCGTCGGGCCTGGCCCTGGACTACATGGTCCTGTCGAACACCGCGCTCGGGAACGCGATCGTCCAGTACCACGTCGCGCACTGGGACGAGCTCGGCGTCGACTACCTCATCTACCAGCAGCGGATGCTCAGCTCGCCGGGCGGCAGCTGGTCGGCCATGGAGGACCGCGGCAGCGCCACGGCCAACCACATGGACCACGTGCACGTCAACTACACGGGCTGACGCGACCCCTGACGCGGCCCCTCGCGCCGGGTCCGGCCGGCCCCCTGGCCGGCCGGACCCGGCTGCTCATCCCCGGACGCCCGCGGCCGCGGCGAACGCGGCCGCGGTCCGGGCGGCGACGACCGCCGGGTCGGCGTCCCACAGCTCCTGGGAGAACACCTCGACCTCCACGTCGCCGCGGTACCCGGCCGCCTCGACCAGGGCGCTGGTCCCCGCCAGGTCGACGTGCCCGTCGCCGGGCAGGCCGCGCGACACCAGCACGTCGGCCGCGAGCGGGGTGACCCAGTCGGCCACCTGGTAGGACGCGATCCGTCCACCGCGGCCGGCCCGCGCCACCTGCGCGGGGAGCTCGGGGTCCCACCACACGTGGTAGGTGTCGACGACGACGCCGACCGCCTCCGCGGGGAACTGCTCGGCGACGTCGAGCGCCTGCCCGAGCGTGGAGACCACGCCGCGGTCGGCGGCGAACACCGGGTGCATCGGCTCGACCGCCAGCACCACGCCGGCGGCCGTCGCGTCGTCGACCAGCGCGCCGATCGCGTCGCGGGCCCGCTCCCGGGCGCCGGTCAGGTCGCGGTCGCCGTCGGGGAGGCCGCCGGCGACGAGCACGAGGACCGGTGCCGATCCGGGCGCGCCGGCCGCGGCCAGCGCCGCGGTCTCCTCGATCGCGCGGCGGTTCTCGTCGAGCGCCGCGGTGCGGGCGGGGCCCGGGGGAGCGGTGAAGAAGCCGCCCCGGCACAGGCTCGACACCCGCAGCCCGGAGTCGGCGACCAGCGCGCACGCCTTCTCCAGGCCCACCTCGGCCACCGGCTCGCGCCACAGCCCGATCGCGCCGATGCCCGCCTGGCGGGTGACGGCGAGGGCGTCGAGCAGCGGCGCGTACTTGACCGTCGCCTGGTTCAGCGACAGCCGCGGGTGGGCGCTCACGGGACCGGCTCCAGCACCGGGACGTCGACGCCGGCCAGCGCCAGCAGGCCGTTCCACCGGCGCGCGGCGAGCTCCGGGTCCTCCAGGGCGCCGGCCGCGTCGGCCAGGCGGACCACCTCCGACAGGTGCGGCAGGCTGCGGGCCGAGTGCAGCCCGCCGACCATGCCGAACGCCGGCTGGTGACCGTTGAGCCACGACAGGAAGGCGATGCCGGTCTTGTAGTAGGCCGTCGGCGCGGCGAACACCTGCCGCGACAGCGCCTCGGTCGGCCCGAGCAGCCGCCGGTAGCCGGCCGGGTCGCCGGCGTCGAGGGCGGCGATGGCGGCACCGGCCACCGGCGCGATCGCGGCGAACGCGCCGAGCAGGGCGTGCGAGGAGTGCTCGCCGTCGCCCTCGATGAGGTCGACGTAGTGGAAGTCGTCGCCGGTGAACAGGGCCACGCCGGCCGGCAGCCGCCGCCGCAGCGCCACCTCGGCCGCGGCGTCGAGCAGGCTGGTCTTGATCCCGCGCACCCGGTCGGCGTGGCGCTCCAGGATGCGGACGACGACGTCGGCGGCCGCCCCGGTGTCGACCGAGCCGAAGTAGCCGCGCAGCTGCGGGTCGAAGGCCTCGCCGAGCCAGTGCAGCAGCACCGGGCCCCCGGCGCGTGCGAGCACCTCGGCGTAGACGCGCTCGTAGTCCGCCGGCCCCTCGGCCACCCGGGCGAGGTGCCGGCTGGCCATGAGCACCACCCCGGCGCCGCAGTCCTCGGCGTGGTGCAGCTGCTCGACGTAGGCGTCGACCACCCGCGCCAGCGGGACGACGTCGTCGGTGAGGTGGTCGGTGTTGACGCCGACCACCAGGGCACCGCCCACCGACCGCGCCTCGGCGGCGCTGCGCCGGACCAGCTCGCGGGTGGCGGCGGCGTCCAGGCCCATGTTGCGCTGCGCGGTGTCCATCGCGTCGGCGACACCGAGTCCCCACGACCACAGGTGGTGGCGGAAGGCGAGGGTGGTGTCCCAGTCGACGTCGGCCGGCGCGCCGGGGACGTTCTCCCCGGCGACCCGCGGGACGACGTGGGCGGCGGCGTAGGCGGTGCGCGACCGCAGCGGCGCCGTCGGGCGGCGGACCGCGGCCGGCTCGCCGAGCGGCAGGAGCCGGGTGCGCCCGTCGGCGCCGAGCAGGACGGCGGTGCTCATCGGGCCGGCACCCCGCTCCCGATCGTCACGCGGCGGCCGGTCGCCGAGCTCTCCAGTCCGGCCTCGGCCAGCCGCACGCCGCGGGCGCCGGAGGCGAAGTCGTAGGGGTGGGGGCCGTCCTCCACCACGTGCCGGACGAACTGCTCCCACTGCACCTTGAACCCGTTCTCGACGGGGTCGTTGTCGGGGACCTCCAGCCAGCCGGCCCGGTAGTCGCGGCTGTCGGGCACGTCGGGGTTCCACACCGGCTTGGGCGTGGCGTTGCGGGGCTGGATCCGGCAGCCGAACAGCCCGGCGACGGCGCTGCCGTGCGTGCCGTCGACCTGGAACTCGACCAGCTCGTCGCGGTCGATCCGCACCGCCCAGCTGGAGTTGATCTGCGCGACCACGCCGCCCTCGAGCTCGAAGACGCCGTAGGCGGCGTCGTCGGCGGTGGCGGCGTAGGGCTCGCCGCGCTCGTCGACCCGGCTGGTGATGTGCGTGGTGGCCTTGGCGTACACCGACTCGACCCGGCCGAAGAGGTCCTCGAGCACGTAGTTCCAGTGCGGGAACATGTCGACGACGATGCCGCCGCCGTCCTCGGCCCGGTAGTTCCAGCTGGGGCGCTGGGCCGGCTGCCAGCCGCCCTCGAACACCCAGTAGCCGAACTCGCCGCGCACCGACAGCACCTGGCCGAAGAAGCCGGAGTCGAGCAGCCGCTTGAGCTTGAGCAGCCCGGGCAGGAACAGCTTGTCGTGGACGACGCCGTTCCTCACCCCGGCGGAGGCGGCCAGCTCGGCGAGCTCGACGGCCTCGGCGTGGGTCTCGGCGGTGGGCTTCTCGGTGTAGACGTCCTTGCCCGCGGCGATGGCCCGCCGGATCGCCGCCACCCGCGCCGAGGTGACCTGGAAGTCGGCGTAGACGCGCCACCGGTCGTCGGCCAGGGCGGCGTCGAGGTCGGTGGTCCAGTCGGCGATGTCGTGCCGGTCGGCGATCTCCTGCAGCGCGGCGGCCCGGCGGCCCACCAGCAGCGGCTGCACCTGCACCCGCTCGCCGGTGGACAGCAGGACCCCGCCCTGCTCGCGGATGGCCAGGATCGACCGCAGCAGGTGCTGGCGGTAGCCCATGCGGCCGGTGACGCCGTTCATGATGATGCCGAGCGGTGGGGTGCCCATGGTGGTCGCTCCTCGCGAGTGGTGACGGTGGCCCGTGACAGTGGGCCGCAGCGGCTTGGAAAGCGCTTACCAAACGGTAGCCCGGACGGTGTGACGCGGGCAACCCCCCGGCCGCGGTTCCTCGGCGGTGGCGTCCCCTCGCGCGGGGGAGGTGGGGAGGCGGCGGGCACGGCTAGACTGCGCCCGTGCAGCCCGGCTCCGATCCGCGGGCCCGGCGGGGTCCGGGCGGGATCACCCTGCGCGACGTGGCCGAGCGGGCCGGCGTCTCGCTGGCAACCGCTTCCCGCGTGCTCAACGGCAGCACCCGGGTCGTCAGCCCCGACCTCGCCGCCCGCGTGGGGCGCGCCGCGGCCGAGCTGCGGTACGCCGCCAACGGCCCCGCGCAGGCGCTGGCCCGCGCCACCACCAACGTCGCCGGCCTGGTCGTGCACGAGGTCGACGACCCCTACTTTGCCTCGATCGCCGCGGGCGCGATGCGCGTGGCCACCGGGCACGGCCTGCTGACGATGATGGCCGGCACGTCGCGCGACGCCGGGCGGGAGGTCGAGTACGTCGCCCGCTTCCAGGCGCAGCGGGTGCGGGCGGTGCTGCTCGCCGGCAGCGGCCGCCTCGACGACGGCCCGGAGCTCGGGCAGGCCCTCGCCGACTTCGCCGAGGCCGGGGGCCGCGTCGCGTTGGTGAGCGAGCACGACCTCCCCTTCGACACCGTCCTGCCGGCCAACCGGCGCGGCGCGGCCTCGGTGGCCCGGCTGCTGCGCGACCTGGGGCACCGCGACGTCGGCGTCCTGGCCGGCCCCGCGGAGCTGCGCACCGTGGCCGACCGGCTGGGCGGCTTCCTCGACGCGTGGGCCCAGCTCGGCGGCGACCGCGGCGCCCCGGTCGTCGTCGAGGGTGACTTCTCCCGCGCCGGCGGCCACGCGGCCACGCTGTCGCTGTTCGCGCGGGCCCCGCACCTGACGGCGGTGTTCGCGCTCAACGACCTCATGGCGGTGGGCGCGCTCGGCGCCCTGCAGGGCGACCTCGGCCGGCGCGTCCCCGACGACGTCTCGGTCGTCGGCTTCGACGACCTGTGGTTCACCGGCGACCTGCAGCCGGCGCTGACCACCGTGCGCCTCCCGCTGGAGGACATGGGCGCCCGCGCGATGGAGCTGGTGCTGTCGGCCGCGTCGCCGGACCCGCGCCGGGTGCCGGTCCCCGCGGAGCTCATCGTCCGCGCGAGCACCGGCCCCGCCCGCCCGGCGTCCTAGATGTACCCAGCCAGGACGTTGGTGACGGCGGACTGGGCTTGAAGGAAGGAGAACCTCCGAGTGGGGTGTGGCTTGTCGAAGGCCCAGTCCCTGCTCGGAGGTTCTCGTGTCCCACGCTAATGCCCGCACCACCGTGCATGGCCGGCTGCTGATCGTCGAGCGGTGGCGCAACGGCTGGAAGAAGGCGCACATCGCGGCGGCGATGGGGATCTCGCGGAAGTGCGTGCGGACCTGGCTCACCCGCTACGCCGAAGAAGGCGAGGCCGGGTTGGTCGACCGGTCCTCCCGCCCGCACAGCAGCCCGCGGCGCACGGCTGCCGAGGTGGAGGACCGGATCGTCGAGCTGCGTGAACGGGAGCGGCGCGGGCCGGCGTGGATCGGTGCCGAACTCGGGGTGCCGGCGCGCACCGTCTCCCGGGTCCTGGTCCGCCGCGGGCTGCCGCGGCTGGCCGCGCTGGACCCGATGACCGGTCACGTCATCCGCGCCTCCAAGGCCACCGCGGTGCGCTACGAGCGGTCGGCGCCCGGCGAGCGGGTGCACATGGACGTCAAGAAGCTGGCCCGCATCCCCGACGGCGGCTGGCGTGCCCACGGCCGGGCGGCCACCGCCGACCACCGCCACAAGTCGGTGCCGACCGGCTTCGACTACGTGCACTCCCTCCTCGATGACCACTCCCGGCTGGCCTACGCCGAGATCCTCCCCGACGAGAAGGGCGCCACCTGCGCGGCGTTCCTGACCCGCGCGGCGGCCTACTTCGCCGGCCACGGCATCGACCGGATCGAGCGGGTGATGACCGACAACGCCTGGGCCTACAAGTGGTCCCTGCGCGAGGTCATCACCGCACTCGGCGCCCGGCAGAAGTTCATCAAGCCCTACTGCCCCTGGCAGAACGGCAAGGTCGAACGCCTCAACCGCACCCTGGCCACCGAGTGGGCCTACCGGCAGGCCTTCACCAGCAACGCCCAGCGCGCCGCCGCTCTTGCTCCGTGGCTGAAGCACTACAACACTCACCGCCGCCACTCAGCACTCGGCGGGCTCCCACCGATCAGCCGCCTGGCACCAACCTGATGGCCGAGTACACCTAGACCGTCGCCGTCCCCGACGGTGTGCGCTCGGGCTCCGCTCCGTCGACGGGGACGGGGCGCCGGCGCCCACCCCGGCCCGGACGGCGACGGCCGCCGTCCCCCGTTCGGGGACGGCGGCCGCCGCGGGTGGTGCGGGTCAGGCGGTGCCGACCTCCACGCGGGAGGTGGCGGCGGGAGAGCCCGGCGCCGGGGCCGGGCCGTCGATCTCACGCAGGTCGAGCCGGGAGGTCTCCGGCGCCGACCAGGCGGCGACGGCCGAGACGACGCACAGCAGGGCGGTGATCCCGCCGATGACCAGCGGCACGTTCGTCGACCCGGGCGGGGCGACGAGCGCGAAGACCGAGGGCAGGAAGGCGACCAGCATCAGGCCCACGTTCTGCGAGACGGCGAACCCGGTCACCCGGTGGCGGGTGGGGAACAGCTCCTGGAAGTAGCTGGCGAAGGTGGCGTTCCACACCTGGTACAGCACCCCGAACATCAGGATGGCCAGCACGACGGTCAGGACGACGTTGGCCTGTCCGACCGCCCAGAGGTAGGCGAAGGACAGCACGCCGGCGCCCAGCGGACCGACGATCATCAGCGGGCGGCGGCCGATCCGGTCCGAGACCTTGCCGAAGTACGGGATCAGCACCACGGCCACGACGTTGGCCGCGAGCGGCAGCCAGAGGTAGGTGGCCGCGCTCATCCCGACGCCGTAGGCCTCGTTGGTGGCGTAGGCCGTGCCGAAGACGACGACGGTCGTCCCGACGACGTTGGCCATGGCCATGAGGACGCAGCGGAGGATCGTGCCGCCGCTCTCACGGACGACCTGGAGCACCGGGGTCCTGGGCACCTCGTGCTTCGCGGCCTCCTCGAGGAAGACCGGCGTCTCGGCGACCCGGCGGCGGATCAGGTAGCCGGCCACGATGACGAAGGAGCTCAGCAGGAACGGGATGCGCCAGCCCCAGGTCTGGAAGGCCCCGTCCGACAGCAGCGCGGACAGGGGGATGAAGCTGGCGGCCGCGAGGATGGAGCCGGCCTGGGTGCCCTGCAGGCTGAAGCTCGCGTAGAAGCCGCGGCGGTCCGCCGGGGCGTGCTCGATGATCATCGCGCTCGCGCCGCCGAGCTCGCCGGCGACCGCGAAGCCCTGGACCAGCCGCAGCAGCACCAGCAGCGCGGGGGCGAGGACGCCGACCTGGCCGTAGGTGGGCAGCAGGCCGACGGCCAGCGTCGACACGCCCATGAGCATCATGGCGAGGACGAGGACGTTCTTGCGGCCGCGCCGGTCACCCCAGCTGCCGAGGACGAAGGCGCCCAGCGGGCGGGCGACGTAGCCGACCGCGTAGGTGGCGAGTGAGGCGATGAGGGCGACCGTCGGGTCCTCGGACGGGAAGAACACGGCCGGGAACACCAGTGCCGCGGCCTGCGCGTAGATGGCGAAGTCGTAGTACTCCAGCGTGCTGCCGATCCAGCCGCTCATCGCGGCCTTGCGCGACATGGACCGGTCGGTGGCCGACGGGCCCGACCGGTCGCTGGTGTGTCCCTGCATGACGCCTCCTGGGGTCGTCGACGATGATCGCTCGTCCGGTGCGCGGCGGGCTCCGCGGTCTCCCGAGTGCCCTGGTAAACGCTTGCCGGAGACAGGGTGCTGTGACCCACTGCACGTGTCAAGTGCCGGATGTGGCCGGTGCCGCCCCGGCCGCTCGGGGCCGCTGAGCCTCCGTGCACGCCAGCGCGGCGGTGGGGTCAGTGAGCGTCAGGGCAGGAGCTCCGGGAAGGCAGGCGTGCTCGCCGGGCGCGCATCGATCCGGGCGGCGGTGGACCGCGCATCTGGGCAATCGCTTTCCGAAACAGTGTGACGCGCGGTACGGTCGGGGTGCGGACCACCGATCGCGAGGAGGCGCCGGCATGACGGCACCGAGCTCCGTCCCCACCGTGCTGGTCGGCGTCCACGGGCACGGCCGGTGGCACCTGGAGAACGTCGCGCGCGCCACCCGCGCCGGGGTGCCGGTGCACCTGGCCGGCATCTGCGACACCCGGCCGCTGACCGACCAGCAGCGCGCCCTGGCCGGCGACGTCCCGGTGACGGCGCGGCTGGCCGACCTGCTCGACGCGGTGCGGCCGGGGATCACCGTCGTCAGCACGCCGATCCACACGCACGCCGAGCTCGCCCTCACCGCCGCGGCCGCCGGGTCCGACGTCCTGCTGGAGAAGCCGCCGACCCCTACGCTCGCCGCCTTCGAGCAGCTGGCGCTGGACCTGGCCGGCACCGGCCGCGCCTGCCAGGTCGGGTTCCAGAGCCTGGGGTCGCGGGCGCTGCCGTACGTGCGCGGGCTGCTCGCCGACGGCGCGATCGGGGAGGTCCTCGGCATCGGCGCCGCCGGGGCGTGGCAGCGCGACGCGTCCTACTACGCCCGCGCGCCCTGGGCCGGGCGGCGCAGTCTCGACGGCGTCCCGGTGGTCGACGGCGCGCTGACCAACCCCTTCGCCCACGCGATCGCCACCGCCCTGGCCGTCGACGGCGCCGACGGTGTGGGGGAGGCGCGGGTCGAGCTGTACCGGGCCAACCCGATCGAGGCCGACGACACCTCCTGCCTGCGGCTGGTCACCGCCCGCGGCACGACCGTCGCGGTCGCCGTCACCCTGTGCGCCGACCGCGAGGTCGAGCCGTACCTGGTCGTGCACGGGACGCGCGGGCGCATCGTGCTGCACTACCGACCCGGTCGCGTGCGGCTCGAGCGCGGCGGGCGGGTGGAGACGACGGAGCACCCGGCCACCGACCTGCTGGAGGACCTGGTGGCGACGGTGCGCGAGCCGGGCCGCCCGCTGCTGGTCCCGCTGGCCGCGACGCGCGCGTTCATGCAGGTGGTCGAGGCGGTCCGGCTCGCCGACGAGCCGGCCGAGGTGCCGCCGGCGCACCGCCGCACCGACCGCTCCGGGGCTCATCCGCGCGCGGTCGTCCCGGGGGTGGCCGACGCGGTGGAGCGCGCCGCGGACGGGCTGGCCCTGCTCTCGGAGCTCGACCTGTCCTGGGCGCGGGCGGGGGCAGCGGCCGCCCGTGGCTGAGCACCCGCTGGCCACGCTGCGGCTCGGCGGGGTCGTGGTGGCCGAGTACGACGACGGCGCGGGGCTCGACCCGGTCCTGGCGCCGCGGCCCTACCTGCACCCGGTGCGCACCCTCGGCGGCCGCGCGGTGACCGACGCGCTGCCCGCCGACCACCCCTGGCACCTGGGCATCTCGATCGGGGTGCAGGACGTCGGCGGCACCAACCTGTGGGGCGGCCCGACCTACCTGCGCGGCCGCGGCTACACCGCGTGCGGGGACCACGGCCGGATCGAGCACGCCGGGTTCTCGACCCTGGCCGACGACGGGTTCGACGAGGCGCTGCGCTGGCTCGCCGCGGACGGCCGGCTGCTGCTCGGCGAGCACCGCCGGGTGCGGGCGCGCCTCGTCGCCGGCGGCTGGGAGCTGCAGCTCACGACCGCGCTCACCAACGCCACGGGCGGGGACCTCGCGCTCGGCAGCCCGGCCACCCACGGGCGTGCGGGCGCCGGCTACGGCGGTTTCTCCTGGCGGCTCCCGGCCACGCGGGAGCCGTTCGTGCACACCACGCACACCGCGGGGGAGCAGGGGACGCACGGCGCGGTCGCGCCGTGGCTGGCCTGGAGCGACCGCGCGGCCGGCTTCACCGTGGTCGTCACCGGGGCCGACGACGTCACGCGGGCCGACCCCTGGTTCGTGCGGGTCGGGGACTACCCCGGCATCGGCTCGCAGCTGGCGCCGCGGCGTCCGGTCATCCTCGCGCCGGGCCGCACCGTGACGCGCGGCTTCCGCGCGCTGGTCGCCGACGGGGCGGTCGACGACGCCGTCGCCGCGCGGTGGGCGGGCCGGAGCGGCGGGTGAGCACGTCGAGCACCCACCCGGGAACGCTCCTCGGGGTGCTGGTCAGGCGCTGAGCGGGGACCGGCGCTGCAGGCGCACCCGGCGCCGCTCGCGCTCGGACAGGCCGCCCCAGATGCCGAAGCGCTCGTCGTTGGCCAGGGCGAACTCCAGGCACTCGGCGCGCACCGAGCACCCGGCGCAGACGCGCTTGGCCTCGCGGGTGGAGCCGCCCTTCTCCGGGAAGAAGGCCTCGGGGTCGGTCTCGGCGCACAGCGCGTCGAGCCGCCACCCCTCCTCGCCGGCGGGGTTCTCGCCCATGGCGATCTGCGACCAGGACGTGTCGTTCCACGACGCCGGCTCGAAGGCGGGCTCGTGGGCGGGGGACCAGGCGGGGGTGGGGGCCGGGGTGCGGTCCGTGGTCCAGGCCGGCGTGTGGGCGGCGGAGTCGGAGAGCAGGCTGAGGTGGGGGCGGGAGGCGTACACGGAAAGCTCCTCGGGTCGGGATGGAGCGCACCGGCAGTGACGGACCGGTACGGGCTGGCTGCTGTCGGTAACGTTACGGACACCGCGTGCCCGTGCGCACTGGCATGTCTTGGCTGAAACGACGCCGTCCGGTTGTCGGATCGTGACCTGGCCCCCGGCGCTCCGCGTGTCCGGCACCCCGGGCGCCCCGCCGGTCCGGCTTCAGCGCCCGAGGTGAACCCGCAGCGCCGCCACCACCATCCGGTGGTCCTCGAGCTGGGGCAGCCCGGACACGGCGACGACGCCGACCGGGCCCACGTCCCGCACGAGCACCGGGAACGCGCCGCCGTGCGCGGCGTAGAGCCGCGGGTCCAGGCCGGAGCCCTCCTCGAACGTCGTCCCGCGCTCGGCCCACGACTGCCGGACGTGCAGCGAGCTGTGCCCGAAGCGGTCCACCACCCGGGTCTTGCGCTCGATCCACGACGCGTTGTCCGGGGTCGCGCCGGTCAGGGCGACGGAGAAGAGCCGCTGCCCGTTGCGGCTGATCTCGACCGCGACCGGCGCGCCGTCCCGGCGGGCGGTGGCGACCAGCGCCGACCCGAGCGCCCAGGCGTCGTCGTTGGTGAAGGAGGTGACCTGCAGCTCGTGCTCCTCCGCGGCCAGCTCGGCGACGGAGGGGAAGACGGCGGGGGAGGAGGTGTCCATGGGTCATCCTGGCGTCCGCCGGTCGCCGGCCCGCGGTGACACCGCGGTGACGCACCCGTGACGGCCGGAGGCCAACGTCCCCGTCCGGACGGGCCCTGCTCGCGCGGACGCCCGGGGGCGGCGCCGAAACCGGTTCCGCCCTCCCGGCGACTCTGGCACGGTGGGCGCCGGGTTCCACCCCGGCCGCGGCCGGGGCCGCGGGGGATGTCGACGGCGGTGACGTGGACCGGAGGGTGACGCATGAGCGCTCGACGCAGGCGTGCGGCGGGCCCGCTGACCACCCTGGGCGCGGTCGTCCTGCTGACCGTGGTGCTCTTCGCGGCCAACAGCCGCATCGACCCCGCGGCGAGCAGCGCGCCGCTGTACCCCGGCACCGGCGGGGCCGGCGCCACGACCGCGCCGTCGGCCGAGCCGTCGGCAGCGCCGTCCGCCGAGCCGACCGACGCGGCACCGGCCGCCCCGGCCGCGCTGCAGGCCGTCTACGCCGGCGTGACCAGCGGGGGCGAGGCGACCATCGCGATGGCCGTCGACGGGGACGCGGTGGCGGCCTACCTCTGCGACGGCGGCGCCCTCGAGGCCTGGCTGCAGGGCACGGTGGACGGCGACACGGTGACGCTGACCGGCCGCAACGGCGCCGGGCTCACCGGGTCGGTGACGGGCGGGGCCGTGTTCGGCACGGTGACCACCAGCTCCGGGCTGGCGCTGCCGTTCTCCGCGGCGGCGTCGCAGCCGCCCGCCGGCGTCTACGAGGCCCGCCTGACCCTCGACGGACTGGCGACGCGGATCGGCTGGGCGGTGCTGCCCGACGGGACGCAGGTCGGGGTCGCCACCGTCGGCGGCAGCAAGCGCGAGGCGCCGCCCCTGGACCTCGACGCCCGCACCTTCGAGATCGACGGCTCCCCGGGCACCGCCGAGGCCGTCGCCGGCACCGACACCGTCGTCGGCGGCTGAGCCACGGCCGCCGACGCCCACCCCGACGTCCTGCCGGTCCTCCTGCCGGCACGGCACGCGAGGAGATCCCCGCCATGACCGACACCCGCGAGACCGTCGACGCCCCGGCGACCGCACCCGAGCCGGTCGCCCGGCGCGTCCGGCCGCGCCCCGAGCCGCGCGACGCCTTCCGGCTGCCCCTGCTGACCTTCCTGCTGGTCGGCTGCACCGTCGCGGTCGTGCTCGGCGTCTACGCCGCCGAGCACGAGCCGGCCGGCTACTCCCTCGACGTGGCCGGGTTCTCCTCGCCGCTCTACGTCAAGGCGTGGCTGACCACCGCGGCCGCCGTCCTCGGCGTCGTGCAGCTGCTCACCGCCGGGCGCATGCACGACGCCGGCGCCCGGCCCTGGACGCGCACCGTGCACCGCTGGTCGGGGCGGGTCGCGGTGCTGCTGACCGTCCCGGTCGTCGTCCACTGCGTGTACGCGCTGGGCTTCCACAGCGACTCGACGCGCGCGCTCGTCCACTCCGCCGTCGGCTGCTTCTTCTACGGCGTCTTCGTCGCCAAGATGCTCGCGCTGACCCGCCCCGGCCTGCCGCGGTGGGTCGTGCCCGTGCTCGGCGGCCTGCTCTTCACCACCCTGCTCGCCCTGTGGTTCACCTCGTCGCTGTGGGTCTTCACCTCCAGCGGCTTCCGCTTCTGACGCACCACCGCCGACGCACCGCCCCGCGGCGCGTGCACTCCGAGGAGGGGCCATGCCGGCGTCCACCACCACCGCGACCGGGCGGGCCGAGCGGTGAGCAGCCCGCCGGTCGTCGAGATCCGGGAGCCGGGCCGGGAGCCGCGGCGGGTGGCGCTCACCCGGGCGCTGGAGGTCGGTCGCGACCCCGGCGGCCTGGACCCCGACGGCCTCGCCCTCGCCGACGACCGGGTCTCCCGCCGCCACCTGCGGCTGGTGCCCAGCCCCGTCGCCCTGTCGCTGGTCGACCTGGGCAGCCGCAACGGCACCCTGGTCAACGGGGTCCCGGTCGACGGCCGGGTCACCCTCGAGGCCGGCGACGTCGTCCGTCTCGGCGGCACCGAGATCGTCGTCATCGGCCGGCCCGAGCGGATCCCCGTGCCGGCGGCCGCCCGTGAGACGGTGCTCGCCGGTGGCGCCGGCGTGGCCCTGCCCCCGCCGCCGCCCCCGCCGCCGGCACCCCCCGCGGCCCCCTCGCGCGTGGCGGTGGCGTGGGACCGGGTCCTGGGCCGCACCGCCCGGCCCGGGGAGGACCTCTTCCCCGTCTACACCGAGATGCGCACCCGCGTCCCGCTGGGGGCGTGGCGGGCGGTGCGGGTGGTCAGCGTGGCCGCCTACGTCGCGCTGTGCGTGGCCCTGTTCGTCCGGCCCGCGGGCGGGCTGTTCGTCTTCTTCGGCATCGTCGTGCCGCTGCTGCCGGCCCTGTTCTTCGTCGCCCCGGGCCTGTGGCGCAACATCTGCCCGCTGGCCGCGGCCAACCAGACGCCGCGCGTCCTGGGCTTCAGCCTCGGGCGCACGCTGCCGGAGTGGTTCCGCCGCCGCGCCTTCGTCGTGGCGATGGTGCTGTTCTTCGGCATCGCCGGCGCCCGGCTGGCGGTCTTCAACGGCAGCGGGACGGCGACCGGGGTCCTGCTGTCGGTGATCATCGCCGCGGCCTTCCTCGGCGGCCTGCTGTTCAAGGGCAAGAGCGGCTGGTGCAGCCAGATCTGCCCGCTGCTGCCGCTGCAGCGCGTCTACGGGCAGACCCCGTTCGTCCGGGTCCCCAACAGCCACTGCCGCCCGTGCGTCGCCTGCACCACCAACTGCTACGACTTCGCCCCGATCGGCGCCTACCAGGCCGACCTGCACGAGGACGACCCCGTGTGGACGGCGCCCCGGCGGCTGTTCGTCGCCGCGCTGCCCGGGTTCGTGCTCGGCTTCTTCGTCCTCGCCGGTGCCGGCGGGGGGCCGCTGACGACGACCTACGGGGAGCTGGCGCTGTTCTTCCTCGGCAGCGTCGGGCTCTTCTACGCCGTCTCCGCGCTGCTGCCGATGAGCGCGTCGGTGGTGGTCGCGCTGTGGGCCGCGGCGGCGATCAACCTCTTCTACTGGTTCGCCGGGCCGGTCCTCGCCGCCTCCTTCGCCACGGTCACCGGCGTCGCGGCGCCGTGGCTGCGCTGGCCGGTCTCGGGGCTGGTGCTCGTGCTGTCGCTGCTGTGGATCGCGCGCACCGTGGTCAAGGAGCGCCAGTACGTGCAGCAGTTCCACCCCGAGCTGCTGCCGCTGGTGCCGGTCAGCCGCCCGGCGCCCGCCGCCGAGGCCGCCGCGGACGACGGCGCGGACACCGCCGAGGTGCGCATCGCCGGCACCGGCGCCGCCGTCGAGGCCGAGGTCGGGACCAGCCTGCTGGAGACCGTCGAGCGCGCCGGCCAGCCGATCGAGGCCGGCTGCCGGATGGGGGTGTGCGGCGCCGACCCGGTCGCCGTCCTGGAGGGCGCGTCGTGCCTGTCCGAGCCCGAGGAGGAGGAGCTCTCCACGCTGCGCCGGCTCGGGCTGGCCCCCACCACCCGCATGGCCTGCTCGGCGCGGATCCGGTCCGGGCCGGTGACGGTCTCGCTCACCCCCGAGCCCGGGGGCCCCGACGACGGGGCGGCCCCGCGCGACTTCGACCGGTCGATCGTCAGCGTCGTCGTCCTCGGCAACGGCATCGCCGGGGTGACCGCCGCGGACTTCGTCCGGCGCGGGCACCCCGAGTGCGAGATCCACGTCGTCGGGCAGGAGCCGCACGTGCTCTACAACCGGATGGGCATCTCGCGGCTGGTCTACGGCCGGTCGGCCATGCAGGGGCTCTCCCTGCTGCCGGAGACCTGGTACGACGACCACCAGATCACCGCCTGGCTCAACACCGTCGCCACCCGGATCGACCCGGGGACCCGCCGGGTGTTCCTCGGCACCGGCGAGGTGCTGCCCTACGACCGGCTGGTCCTGGCCATGGGCAGCCGCGGCGTCGAGCCGCCCGTCGAGGGCTTCGGCCGGCCCGGCAGCTTCGTGCTCCGCTCGGCGGCCGACGCCGCGGCGCTGCGCGCCTACGTGCAGCGCCACGGCGGCCGGGACGCCGTCGTCGCCGGCGGCGGCCTGCTCGGGCTGGAGGCCGCGCACGCGCTGCTCGAGCTGGGCCTGCGGGTCACCGTCCTGGAGCGCGGGGCCCGGCTGCTCAGCCGCCAGATCGACCCGCGGTGCAGCGAGCTGGTCGACGCGTACTTCCGCCGGATCGGCCTGCAGGTGCTCTACCGCGCCGAGGCGCAGGCGCTGACCGGCGAGCCGCGGGTCAGCGGCGTGCGGCTCGCCGACCGCCGGGCGCTGCGCTGCGACGTGTTCCTGGCCGCCGTCGGCATCCGCCCGGACGTCGACCTGGCCCGCGCGGCCGGCATCCCCGTCAACCGCGGGGTGCTCGTCGACGACCGGATGGCGACGGCGGTGCCCGGGGTCTTCGCGGCCGGCGACGTGGCCGAGCACGGCGGGCGGGTGTGGGGGCTGTGGCCGATCGCGGCCAAGCAGGGCGAGGTCGCCGCCGTCAACGCGCTCGGCGGGGACGAGACGCTGGCCGCCGAGGTGCCGGCCACGCTGCTCAAGGGCGTCGGGCTGGACCTGTTCTCGATCGGCCGGGTGGAGCCGGAGCCGGGCGAGGAGGTGCTCGTCGCCGAGGACGCGTCGCTGCCGTCCTACCGGCGGCTGGTGGTCGCGGGGCGGACGGTCGTCGGCGGCGTCGTCCTGGGCCACCACCCGGAGGACGTGACCGCGGTGACCGCGGCGGTCAAGCGGGGGCTGGAGCTCGACGACGCCGTCCTCGCCGGGCTGCGCGCCGGGGACTGGCGGGTGCTGCGCGAGGTCGGCCGGCGCCGGCCGACCTCGCAGCCGGCGCCGGCCTGAGCCCGGGGTCGGAAGGGCCCGGGGTCAGGAGGGCCCGGGTCAGCCGGCGTCGGCCCTCGTCGTGCGGAGGGTGAACACCTGGGTGCCGATGCGCAGGCTCCAGTCGGGCGGGAGCAGGGTCGGCTCGCCGCCGATCCGGGTCCACTCGCCGGCCCCCGGACCGGCGACGAAGGTGCCGCTGACCGAGGGGGCGTCGCGCACGTACACCCGGCCGCCGTCGACGCTGACCCGGGCGTGCACGCGGGAGACGAGGTTGTCGGGGTCGTGGATCACGACCGGGGAGGCCACGGCGCTGCGCACGTCGGGGTCGTTGTGCGGCTCGCGGCCGAGCACGTAGTCCCGGTCGAGCACGAGCGTCGGGCCGCCGTCGCCGACCAGCGCGCCCACCGGCGCCGGCGCGAGCACGGTCTCCAGCAGCTGCTCGGGGCGCGCCGGTCCCGGACCGGCCGGGACGGCCGGCCCGTCGTCCGGGCCGGGGGTGGGGACGTCGAGCGGGCGGGCGTCGGCGAGGGTCTCCCGCAGCTGGTCGCGGGCCGCCGGTGGCGCGGCGGCGGGTGCGGTCGCGACCGGGGCGGCGGCGTCGGCGGGGCCGGCGGGGCCGACCGCGAAGCCGCACGCGGGCACCACGCCGTCCCGCAGCGCCGAGCGGGGGTGGACCGGCGCGCCCGTCCCGGCCCCGGCGCCGACGGTCACCCGCTCGAACGGCTCCGTGACGACGTGGTCGACCCAGGTCAGCGCCTGCCGGCCGGAGAGCCGCGTCGTCCCCGCCGGGCCCTCGACCTGCGCCGACACCGCGCCGCGCAGCAGCACGACCACGCCGTCGGCGACCGGGGCGACCACCCCGAACGGCGTGCCGTCGCCCGGTGCCCGGCCGCCGACCCAGCCGACCAGGCGGGCGGCGACCGCGCTGCCCGGCTCGTCCTCGGCCGCGGCGGCCGCCACGAGGTCGAGCAGCTCCTCGGTGGCGGAGCCGTCGGCGGCGTCGCCGTCGGGCAGCAGGAGGACGACGTCACCGAAGCGGGCGACCAGGCCGTCCCCGGGGGCCAGCGCGACCCGTGACCGTCCCGGCCGTGTCCCGGTGTCCGGCATGGCCGTGTCCGGCATGGCAGTCCTCCCGACCGTGTGTGGACCCTGCCGCGCTCCCGCGCCCCCGTGGTCGGCGGGCCCAGGCTAGGGCCGTACGGCGCCGCGGAACAGGACGCCGGACCCGCCGAGGGAGGGCGCGCGCGACGGCCCGGCCGCGGGGCCGCCGCCAGTAGACTGCCCGGGCCATCTCCGCCGGAGCCATGGCCAGCCCGGTCCGTCGGCGGCACGGCCGGCCGGGGTGGTCCGAGGAGTCCCCGTGGCCCACAGCCAGCCCGTGCGCGCGCCGTCCGGCTCCGCCCGTCCCCCGTCCCGGACCGTCGTGCCCGGGCGCGGGCCGCGCTGATCCGATGCAGGCCGAACGGCAGCGGATCGCCGACGCACTCCCGGCGTACGACATCGGCGAGGTGCTCGGGCAGGGCGGCTGGGGCGTGGTGCTCGCCGGCCACCACCGCCAGCTCGACCGCAGCGTCGCCATCAAGCAGCTGCCCACGGCGTTCGCGGCCGACGTCGCCGTCCGGCGGCGGTTCACCGCGGAGGCGCGCGTGCTCGCCTCGCTCGACCACCCGCACGTCGTCCCCGTGTACGACTTCGTCGAGCGGGAGGACCTGTGCCTGCTGGTGATGGAGCTGCTGCCCGGGGGGACGCTGCGCGAGCGCGCCCTCACCACCGGGTTCTCCGCCCCCGGGGCGGTCGCGGTGTGCCTGGCCTGCGCGGCGGGCCTCAACGCCGCCCACGTGCGCGGCGTGCTGCACCGCGACGTCAAGCCCGAGAACATGATGTTCGCCGGCAGCGGGGCGGTGAAGGTCACCGACTTCGGCATCGCCAAGGTGCTCGGCGGGGCCGAGACCATGCTCACCCGCGCCGGCGACGTCGTCGGCACGCCGTCCTACGTGGCGCCGGAGCAGGCGCGCGGCGCGGAGCTGTCGCCGGCCACCGACGTGTACGCGCTGGCGACGATGCTCTACGAGCTGCTGTCGGGCGTGCTGCCGTTCACCGCGGACGGCGACGTGATGTCCCTGCTGTTCAAGCACGCCTACGAGGCGCCGGTCCCGCTGCGCGACGTGGCCCCCGACGTCCCGGCCGACGTCGCCGCCGTCGTCATGCGCGGCCTGGCCACCGACCCCGCCGAGCGCCACGCGACCGCGGAGGCGTTCGGGGTGGCGCTGGCCGAGGCGGGCACGCGGGCCTGGGGCCCCCACTGGCTGGCCGCGGACGGGATGCCGGTCGTGCTGGGTGCCGAGCGCATCGTCGCCCCGACCCGCGGCGGCGGGCCGACGCCGGGCGCCCCGGCCGCCGGTGCCCGGCAGGGGAACTCCCACGGCGCCGCGCCGGCGGGCACGGCGCCGGGCCCCGCGGTCACCGTCGGGCCCGGCCCGGCACGGGAGGGGACGCCGGTCCCCGCCGTCCCGGCCGCCGACGAGCCGGCCCTCCGGGAGCCGGACGCCGCCGGGGAGGCGGAGGAGGACGAGGCCCGGCCGCCGCGCCGTCCGGCCGTGGTGGTCGCCGTCGTGCTGCTGGTCCTGCTGCTGGCGGTGCTCGCGGTGTGGCTGCTGCCGCGGGCGTTCACGGTCTACGGCGCGCCGGCGGACGGGGCGGCGTGCGGTTCGCCGGCGGCGGCGGCGGCCTGCGCGGGAAGGACGACGGGCAGCGACTCGTAGCCGCGCAGGATGACCGTGCCGCGGTGGCGCCCGGGGCCGGCCGGGGCGAGGTCGGGGAAGCGCTCGAACAAGGCCCGCAGCGCGACCTCGCCCTCCATCCGCGCGAGCGCGGCGCCGAGGCAGAAGTGGATGCCGCTGGAGAAGGCGACGTGGTCGCGGGCGTTGGCGCGGGTGACGTCGAAGACGTGCGGGTCGGGGAACACCCGCGGGTCGCGGTTGGCCGCGGCGAGCAGGAGCAGGACCAGGTCGCCCTCGCGGATGCGCGCGCCGTGCACCGTGGTGTCGCGCCGGGCCCGCCGCCCGGTCCGCTGCACCGGGGAGTCCACGCGCAGCACCTCGTCGACGGCGTTGGGCCACAGCGAGGGGTCCGCGGCCAGCAGCCGGCGCTGGCCGGGGTGGGCGAACAGCTGCGCGGCGCCGTTGCCGATCAGGTTCACCGTGGTCTCGAAGCCGGCGCCGAAGACGAGCAGGGCCGTGGACAGCAGCTCCTGCTCGGCCAGCCCGCCGCCGTCGTCGTCGGCCGTGGTGACCAGCGTGGACAGCAGGTCGTCGCCGGGGGAGCGGCGCAGCCGCTGCAGGTGCCCGCGGAACCAGGCGTCGAGCTCGCCCAGGTTGCGCTCCACGCTGCGGTGGGTGCGCCGGTCCAGGCCCAGGTCCAGGCTCGGCGCGGCGCCGTCGCCCCAGGCGAGGAACTGCTCGCGCATCGCCACGGGGACGCCGAGCACCTCGGAGATGACCGTGACCGGCAACAGGCTGGCGTAGCGGGCGACGAGGTCGACGTGCCCGCCGGTGCCGGCGGCCTCGCGCCCGAGCCCGTCGAGCAGCTCGTCGGCGATCTCGCCGGTGCGGTCGCGCAGCCGGGCGACGGCGCGGGCGGTGAACGCGCGGCTGACCAGCCTGCGGTAGCGGGTGTGCTCGGGCGGGTCGACGGCGAGCATCGACGGCGGGTCGATGGGGCCGACGCTCGGCCGGGGACCGGCCAGCCGCAGCAGCGTCCGCAGCAGCGGCGGCAGGCCCTCGGCGCGGTCCCCGCCGATCTGCCCGAAGGCGTCGCTGCGCAGGACCTCGGTGCACACGTCGTGGTGGACGCTGACCCGGGCGAAGGCCCCGCCGGTGAACGGCGCGGGGGTGCGCAGCCGCTCGTAGTGGGCGAAGGGGTCCTCGCGGACCGCGGGGTCGACGAGCACCTCGGCGTCGGCGTTGCCGGTGCGGGCCCGCGACCGGATCGCCAGCCGCATCGCGCCGTGGGTGGCGGCCCAGCGGACCGTGCTGCGCACCGTCACGTCCTGCCTCCCCGTCCGCCGGCCGAGCCTGCGGGACCCATCCTCCGGCCCCCGTGCAGGGGCTCGCCGCGAGCCTGCGAGTGGCGGGGGGCACGGGGGTCCTTCCTCAGCCGCTGATGCGCTTGTACACGTCCGGCGGGGCCGCCCCGCCGGCGACGATCGCCGCCGACCACTCGTCGAGCTGCGCGGTGACCCCGTCCAGGTCGGGGCCGATCGCGGTCAGCACCGGGTCGAGCGCCGCCTCGGTCCGCGCCTCGACCGCGTCGCGCAGCCGCCGTCCCTCGTCGGTGAGCCGCCCGCCGGAGACCAGCCCGCGGCCGGCGAGGTCGGCGTCGGCCGCGGCCATCGCCTCGGGTGACCAGCCGCGGGTGCCGGCGTAGGCGGTGTGCTCCCACCCCACCCAGTACTCGGTGAGCAGGTTCATCTGCACGCCGCTGATCCCCTCGGCGACGTTGGCGGCCACGTGCACGTCGCCGCGGTACTCGCGCAGCAGCGTGGCGGCGTGCCACAGCTGCCCGAGCGGGTCCTCGGGCCAGGGCAGCGAGAGCTGGCCGGCGAACAGCGGCCGGCCGGCGAGGTCCCGCGCCGCCGCGTCGGTGCCCCGGCGCAGCGCGGCGACGGCGCCGGTGACGTCGACGCCGGGCAGCAGGTCGCGCAGCGACTCGACGACGCCCTGCTCCCGGGCGGCGAGCACGTCGGCGCGCGACGCCGTGGCGCGCGCCTGCTCGTAGAGGCCGGTGAGCAGCCCCGGTTCGAAGACGCCGAACGCGGCGACGACGACCAGCGGGGCCGGCTCGCCCATCGGGGCGGTGCGGCCCCACACGTAGCCGGTCAGGAAGTCCAGGCCGAGGGCGGCGAGCCGGTCGTTGACCGGCGTCCCCCACCAGCTGACGGTCGCGATCGGCTCGGCGGCGTCGCGCAGCCGGCGGGAGGGGGAGTCGGGCACACCGGCCGGCGGCCGCTCGGCGTCGGGAGGCGTGAGGAAGACCTGCTGTGCCTGGGCGAAGTCCACGGGCGCATCGTGGCCCGCCGGGTGGCGCGGCACCATCCCCGCGACGCCCGTCGCCGTCCGGTGCGTGCACCGCTCACCGGGCGGCGATTCCCCGCACCTCCGCGCTGACCACCGACTCCGCCTAGGTGGCGGTGCCGTCGAGGAGCCCCTCGAGCTGCGCCGGCCTGGTCGCCGGTCCCGACGGCGGCGACGGCGAGGACGGGCAGCGGGGTCCTCCGGTTCGGCAGGCGGCCCGTGGGGCGCGTCCCCGCGTGCGGCGCCCGGACTGCAGCGGAGGGCGGAGCGACGTGGGCACCCCGCGACCGCGGGAGGGGCCGGTCCGGCTGCGCTCAGCCCCGGCCGTCGCGGCGCAGCTCGAGCCGGAGCCAGCCGGCGATCGCCAGCGGCACGGCGACGAACACCGACATGGCCGTGACCGCGCCGAGGGCCGACCCCAGGGAGGCGAGCAGCAGCGGCGTGCCGAAGCCGAGGTAGGCGAAGGCGTAGAACGCGCTGTTCATCGCCCCCCGGGCGTGCGGCGGCGCCAGCCGGGCGGTGAGGGTGAGCCCGGCGGTGAGGCAGAGCCCGCCGCCGGTCCCCATCAGCGCCGACGACGGCAGCAGCAGCGGCCCGGACCGCGCGAGGATCGCGGCCACGCCGAGGGTCAGGCCGGCCGCGCCGAGCAGCATCCCGAGCGGCCCGGCGCCGCGCTCGTAGCGCCGGCCCATCCGGGCCGCGGCCGCGCTCGCCCCGAGGGCCAGCCCGGCGATGACGCCGGCGTAGGCGACGCCCACGCCGTCGGGGACGACGAGCAGCGGCAGCAGGGTGGCCGCGACCGTCGGGAACGCGAACACGCCGACGGCGGTGGGGGCCAGCACCGCCCAGAACGGCCGCCGCGCCTCCGGCGGCAGCCCGAGGGTCATCAGCCGGCCTGGACGGCGGGCGTGCACGGTCTCGGGGACGGTGACCAGCGCGGCCAGGCCGACCAGCAGGACGGCGACGTGCACGAGGTAGGGCAGCGTCGTCGGCGCCGGGCCGTACTGGGCGAGCACGCCGCTCATCGCCGGGGCGACGGCGAAGCCCAGGGACGTCGAGACGGCGCCGCGGGTGGCCGCCGACTGCTGCCCGTGCGGCCCGGCGAGGTCCTGCAGCCACGCGTTGGCCACCGAGAACACGACCCCGGAGACCACTCCCTGCAGCAGCCGGCCGGTGTAGAGCAGCGGCAGGGAGCCCGCGGCAGGGATGAACAGCAGCGACACCAGGCCGGCCACCACCGCGAACGGGAGGACCAGCGCCCGCCGGCCGAAGCGGTCCGAGGCCGCGCCGGAGACGGTGAGCGCGGCGACCAGGCCGACGGCGTAGCAGCCGAAGACGGCGGTGAGGTCGGACTCCGAGAGGTGCAGCGTGCGGCGGTAGACCAGCAGCAGCGGCGTGGGGATGTTGGTGCCCAGGGCCACGGTGAACAGGCCCAGGGTGAGGGCGTCGAGCCGGCGTCGGGTGGCGCGCTGCTCGGCTGTGGCCCCCGTCACCGGCCGGACGCTACCGGTACCGCTGACCTGTAGGTCTGCGTGCCCACGGACGGGTGGCGGCTGTGCGGCCGGCCCGGCCGCCGGCTCCCCGGGCTCGTTCCGGCCTGTGCCGGTCCGATCGGGCCCGCACAGGTCGGAAGGAGCCCGGGGAGCGCAGGGCCGGACCGGGGCGAGGATGCTCGGCGGGTGCCGTCGGACGAGGAGCGCCGCAGCCTGGCCGCGACGTTCGACCGTGCGGCGTCCTCCTACCAGCGGGACCACCGACCTACCAGCGGGACCACCGACGAGTTGGCCGCGAGCACTTCATCGCCCTCGACATCGACGCCGACCGGGACACCTCCTTCGCCGGCGCGGTGCGCAGCGCGCCGGCGGGCCACCTGTCGGTCGCCACGGTCGACTCCACCGGCGCCGACTACCACCGCACGCGGGGTCTGGCCCGCGCCGATCCCGAGGCCTGGCTGCAGGTCGGGCTGGTCACCCGCGGCGGTGCGGTGCTGCGGCAGGACGGGCGGGAGGCGGAGGTGGGCCCGGGGGACCACGCCGTCTACGAAACCGAGCGGGCCTTCTCGGGGCGGCTGCGCGGCGACGTCGGGCTGCTGGTGCTGACCTGGCCACGCTCGAGCGTCGCCGTCGACGCCGCGGGCACGCAGCGGCTCACCGCCCGCGCCGTCGACGGCCGCCGCGGGCTGGGCGGGATCGTGGGGCGGGCGCTGCGGGAGCTCGCCGCCGGCCCGCCGGACCTCTCACCGGCCGGCGCGGTGCGGCCGGCCGGTGAGGTCGCCGACCTGGTCACCACCGTCGCCGCGGAGCTGACCGCGCCGCCGCAGCCCGCCGGCCCGGCCGCCGAGCAGCCGCGCCGCATCCACGGCTGGGTCGCCGGGCACCTCGGCGACCCCGGGCTCGACCCGGCCGCCGTCGCCCGCGCGCACCGCCTGTCCACCCGGCACCTGCACCGGCTCTTCGCCCGCGAGGGCACCACCGTGGCCCGGCACATCCGGCGCGAGCGCCTGGAACGCTGCCGCCGCGAGCTCGCCGACCCCCGCGGCACGGCGCCGGTGTTCGCCATCGCCCGCCGCTGGGGCTTCCCCGACGCGACGAGCCTCAGCCGTGCCTTCCGGCAGGTCTACGGCACCAGCCCCAGCGACTACCGGCGGTGGGCCCGGCAGCCCTGACCGGCGCGGCACCTGCCGCCGGCCCCGCCGGGTCGTTCCGCGTGCCGACGGCCCGATCGGACACCGGGGGTGCGGAACGAGCCGGGGGAGCGGGCTCCCCTCAGCCCACGACCACGTTCCACGGCCGGACCGTCCAGGCGGTGACCAGCCCGTGGACGACGTAGGGGTCGGCCTCGGCGAACCGCTCGACGACCTCGCGCCCGGCCGTCCACACCAGCAGCGCCCGGTCGTAGGGATCGGGCAGCGCGCCGGCCAGCAGCAGCTCGCCCCGCTCGTGCGCCGCCCGGGCGAGGGCGAGGTGGTCCTCGCGGAGCGCCGCCCGCCGCTCGAGGTAGTCGTCGGCCAGGGTGTACTCCAAGAGCATGTGCACGCCGCCACTGTCACACGGCGGTGTCCCGCTGCCGCACCGGCGGCGTCACCCGGGGCGGCAGCCGGCGGGGGTCGCCGCCGGCGGCGATGCGGGCCAGGGCGCGGAGGGCCGCCAGCGCCCCGACCGGCTCGACCGCCGAGGGGGAGGCGCCCGGGTGGTGGGCGGCGATGCGGACCCGCAGGGCGGCCGGTCGCGTCCGGAAGACGACCGGCGGGTGCAGCAGCGCCGACTCGCCGTCGATGCCCGCCGCGACCGGCCGGTCGGCGTCGACCCGGAACGCGGGGGCCGTCCACTGGCGCACCGGGCGCCGCCCGCGCCGGTCGCGGCTGCCCGGCGGGTCGACCACGGTGATCCCGAGGACCCCCTGGTCGACGGCCGGACGCGTTCCCGCGCCGGCGGCCCCGGCCAGCCGGTACTGGTTGTTGCCCACCAGGATCACCGCCGCACCCCGCATGCTCCGCCCGCCCGGCGTCGTCCACCGCAGGTCCTGGACGCCGCCGCCCGCGCCCAGTGCCTCGGGCACCGTGGCGAGCAGGGTCCGCAGCTTCGCGCCGCGGTACCCGTCCTGCGCGACGGCCTGCGCGTAGACCCCGAGCGAGACGTTGTCGACGAAGACGCGGCCGTTGACCTCGGCGAGGTCGACCACCCGCTCCCCGCCGTCGACCAGCGCGTCCAGCGCCCCCACGACGTCGTCCCGGTCCACGCCGAGGTCGAGGGCGAAGTGGTTGCGCGTCCCCGCGGGGATGCAGGCGTAGGGGAGGCCGGTCTCGGCGGCGACGGCGGCCACCACGGCCTGCGAGCCGTCGCCGCCGGCCATGCCCACGGCATCGGCGCCCGCGTCCACCGCGCTGCGCACGAGCGCCGCCAGGTCCTCACCCGGTCGCAGCTCCAGCACCTCGATACCCCGGTCGCGGGCGGCCGCGGTGAGCCCGACGCGGGCCGCGCGGCCGTCGCCCGACCGCGGGTTGACGACGACCACCGGCCGGCGGGGCGGCTCGGCGGGCGGGAGGACGACGTCCGGGCGGAAGGCCGACCGGGCCGCCGCGTAGAGGACCAGGGCGCCCAGGCCGAGCAGCAGGAGGGTGCGCGAGTACCCCTCGTCGATGAGCAGCAGGACGCCGCCGGCCAGGGCCACGGCGGCAACGGCGAGGCCGGCGACCCGCCCCCAGCCACGGCGGAGCACCCCCTCCCACGCGCCCGCGGCGACCAGCGCGCCGCAGACGAGCAGCAGCAGGCCGCGGGGGAAGTCGTCCACCGCCGCCGCGACGCTGAGCACCGCCACCCACGCCGCGGCGGCGAGGGCCACGGCAGCGTGGGTCCGGCGCCAGCGCCTGCGGCGTCGTCGCCCGCGGGCCGCGCCGTCGCGTCCACGCGGGGTCCGACGACGCTGGGGACCGGACATCGACGGCCGCCTCTCCCGTGCCGACGGGCTTCCGGTGGGTCAGTGTGGTCCGCCGGCCGGGCGGATGGACCGGTCCGGGCAGCGCCGCGTCAGATCCCGCACTGGTCGCTGAGGTAGTCGTCGACGTGGGTGCTCGCCGTGGTCAGGTCGCCCTCGGCCCGGTCCAGTGCCTCCAGCGAGTCGGAGTCGGTGACGTCGACGTCGCCGAACGCGTCGGCCATCCGGTCCAGGCCGGCCGCCATCGCGCCCCAGTCCGCCGAGATCGCCTCGGGGGCCTCGATGCCGCGCAACTCCGTCGCGATCTGGCGGAAGGCGTCGGCGACCGATGCGTCGTCGCCCTCGCGGTCGGACAGGGCGGCGTCGACCCGGTCGTCGAGGTCGGCGGCCTGGGAGCAGAAGTCGGCCACGTCCTCGGTCGGCGCCGTCCCCTCCTCGCTCTGCCCCGCCGCGGGGGTCGTCGTGGAGTCGGCCTCGTCGCCCCCGCCGCCGCACGCGGTGAGCAGGACGGCGGCGACCCCGCCGGCCAGCCCGACGCGGACCAGGTTCGTGCCGAACAGGTCCGTGCCGAACAGGTCCGTCCGGAACAGGTGCGGAGTGCGCACGGTGCGGGACATGGCTGCCTCCGGGAGCGGCGGGATCCGACGGCTCCGACGGTGCTCCGGCGGAGCCTCCCGCATCAGGGGGCTGACCCGGGGACGGGCACGGGGCTGGCCCCGTGGCGGCGGGGCGGGCGGCGTCGTCACGCTCGACCCGTGACAGCGCGGGTGCTGATCGTCGACGACCACGCCCCCTTCCGGTCACTGGCCCGCCGGCTGCTCGTGGCGGGCGGTTTCCAGGTCGTGGGGGAGGCCGCCGACGGCGCCGGGGCCCTCGCCGCGGCGCGCGACCTCGTGCCCGACGTGGTCCTCCTCGACGTCCAGCTGCCCGATCTGGACGGCTTCGCGGTGGCCGAGGCGCTCGCCCGGGGGCAGCCGGCCCCGGTCGTCGTGCTCGTCTCGAGCCGGGCACTGCTGGACTACGGCCACCGGGTGGACGCCAGCACGGCGCGCGGTTTCATCGCCAAGGCGGAGCTCAGCGGCGAGACACTGCTGCGTGTGATCGACGGACCAGGACGGCCGGTGCCGTGCAGCGGCTGAGGCCCCGCACCCGCGCGGTGGTGGCCTCCGCCGGGGCGGTCGCCGGAGCCGCGGCGGCGGGCGCGCTCGTGTGGGGCGGCTACACGGTGCCCGCCGACCTGCTGGCGCCGACCCTCGTGCTGGACCTCGCCGTCGGCTGGTCCTTCATCGGGGTGGGCCTGGTGGCCTGGGCGCGCCGCCCGGACAGCCGGACCGGCGTCCTGATGGTCGTGCTCGGCTTCGCCTGGTTCGCCCGCTTCGCGGTGGCGGTCGACACCCGCTCCGGCTTCGTGGTGGGCGTCCTGCTCGGCTCGGTCCACCTCAGCGTGCTCGTGCACCTGCTGGCCACCTTCCCGGCCGGCCGCGTGCAGAACCGGGTGGAACGGGTGCTCGTCACGGTCGGCTACCTCCTCTCCGCACCACTGGACGCCGTCTTCCTGTTCGCCTTCGGGGCCCGGCGGCAGCTCGGGGAGGGGCCGCCGCCGAACGGTCTGGTGATCGCGCCGAGCAACGGGGAGTTCGACCCCTCCGGCGTCGACCTGGTCGTGCAGGGCGTGGTCGTCGTCCTGCTCCTGTCCCTGCTGGGCCTGGTGTTCTCGCGGTGGCGGTCGGCCGGCCCCGCGCAGCGCCGCACCCTCGCACCCGGCGCGGTGGGTGCGGCGCTGATCGTCGGAACGATCCTCGTCGAGCGGACGGCCGTCCTGCTGCTCATCCCGCCGGCCGTGGGGGTCGGGCTCGCCTGGTCGGCGCAGGTCGTCCTCGTCGTGTGGCCGCTGGCGCTGCTGCTGGGTCTGCTCCGCAGCCAGCTCGACCGGTCGGCAGTGGGCGGCCTCATCGTGGAGCTCGGCGCCGGGCTGCCGGTGCCCGAGCGGCTGCGCAGCGTCCTGGCCGCCACGCTGCACGACCCGTCCCTGGAGCTGGCCTACTGGCTGCCCGAGCGCCGTGCCTTCGTCGATCCGGCCGGTGCCCCGGTGCGCGTCGCCCCGGTCGACGGGCGGGCCCTGACCTACCTGGAGCGCGACGGCGAGCAGATCGCGGTGCTGGTGCACGACCCGGTGCTCGCGGGAGAGCCCGAACTGGTGGCGGCGGTCGCGGCGGGGGCGGGCCTGGCGGTCGAGAACGAGCGCCTGCACGCCGAGGTCCGCAGCCAGCTCCGGGAGGTCCAGGCGTCGAGGGCGCGGATCGTCGAGGCGGCCGACGGGGCGCGCCGGCGGGTGGAACGCGACCTGCACGACGGAGCCCAGCAGCGGCTGGTCACGGTGGCCCTCGCGCTGCGGCTGGCGCACACGCAGCTGGACACCGCTGAGCGCGGTGAGCTGGGCGTTCTCCTGGACGAGGCGGGCGCGGAGCTGGCCGGTGCCCTCGACGAGCTCCGGGAGCTGGCCCGGGGGATCTACCCGGTGCTGCTGACCGACGCCGGTCTCGGGCCTGCCCTCGTCTCGCTCGCCGAGCGCTGCCCGCTGCCGGTGGTGGTCGCAGGGGTGCCCGACCGGCGGTGGGCGGACGCGGTCGAGCAGACCTGCTACTTCGTGGTGTCCGAGGCGCTGGCCAACGCCGCCAAGCACGCGGGGGCCGCACAGCTCGTCGTCGAGGTGCGGGAGACCGGTGACGGCCTCCGGGTCGAGGTCTGCGACGACGGTGCCGGCGGGGCCGACCCGGACGGGTCGGGGCTGCGCGGCCTCGCCGACCGGGTGGCCGCGCTCGGCGGCGAACTGTCGGTGCGCAGCCCACGGGGCGGCGGCACCCGGGTGATCGCGACGGTCTCGTGCGCGTGATGGTCGCCGACGACGCGGCGCTGTTCCGGGCGGGCATCGCGCGGCTGCTCGCCGACGCCGGGTTCGACGTCACCGCGCAGGTGGGGGACGCCGCCGCGCTCCTGGACGTCGCGGACCGGGACCCGCCGGACGCCGTCGTCGTCGACATCCGGATGCCGCCGACGCACACCACCGAGGGCCTCGACGCCGCGCGGGAGCTCACCGCCCGCCACCCGGGCACGGGCGTCCTCGTGCTGTCGGCGCACGTGGAGCCGCACTACGCGATGCGGCTGGTCGAGTCCGGCGCCTCCGGCGCCGGGTACCTGCTCGAGGAGCGGGTCGCCGATCCCGGTGAGCTCGCCGACGCCGTCCGCCGGGTCGCGGCCGGGGGAGTGGTGATCGACCCCGGCGTCGTCGCCCAGCTCGTCGGGCGGCGCCGCGTGCGCAACCCCCTGGACGCGCTCTCGGAGCGGGAGCGGGAGGTCCTGGCCGTCATGGCGGAGGGGCGGTCGAACCAGGCCATCTGCGAGCGGCTGTTCCTCAGCCCGAAGACGGTCGAGGCCTACGTGCACAACGTGTTCACGAAGCTGGACCTGCACCCGGCGCCCGACGCCAACCGGCGGGTCCTCGCCGTGCTCGCCTACCTGCGTTCCTGACCGACCGCGCCGCCGGTCCGCGCGGCGGGCACGCCGCAGAGCCCGGGAGAGGACCACGCCGGTGGACGACCGCACAGCAGGGCGCCGGAGACTCGTCCGGTTCACCGGAGGACTCTGCGTGGTGCTGGCCGGCTGGAACGGCCTGGTCGTCCCGCACCTCCCCGGCCGGCCCGCATCCGCCGTGGTCGCGGCCGTGGTGGCAGCAGGGGTGCTGCTCGCCGCGGCCAGGCGGGTGGGCCTGACCTGGGAGGAGCTGGGACTCGGCCGGCGGCGGTTGGCCGCCGGGGGCAGGTGGGGCGGGGCCGGCGCGGCGCTCGTCGCCGCCGGGTACGCGGTGGCCGTGGCCGCTCCTGCGCTGCGCCCGCTGCTGGCCGACGCCCGGATCGCGGGTCTCGACGGTGCGGAGGTGGCGGTGCGGGTGCTCGTGCGCATCCCCCTGGGCACCGTCCTGTGGGAGGAGGTCGCCTTCCGCGGCGTCCTGCAGGCGGCGGCCGGCCGCGTGCTCCCGCGGCCGGCGGCCACGGCCGTGTCCTGCGTGCTCTTCGGCGTCTGGCACGTCCGCCCGACGCTGGACGGCCTGGCGGCCAACGACCTCGCCGGCGGGCCCCTCGCCACCGGCGCCGCCGTCCTGGTGACCTGTCTGTGGACGGTGGCCGCCGGCCTGCTCCTCACCTGGCTGCGGTTGCGCAGCGGCAGCCTGCTGGCGCCCGCGCTGCTGCACCTGGCGTCCAACTCCCTCGGCGTCGTGGCCGCCGCCACGGCCCTGCGTCTCCCGTGACGGCGCCTCCCGTGACGGCGCCTCCCGTCACGGCACCGGGAACGCGTCAGGCGGCGAGGAGGTCGTGCATCCGCTGCGCCCGCTCGGCGTCCCAGCCCGGCGGCTGGAGGACCTGCGCCCAGGCGTCGACGTACTGGGACGTGTACACGTGCCCGTGCCCGTCGGGGACGTTCGTGGCGAACGGCATGTCGGCCGTCACCTGCCAGAAGGTGACGAAGGGGATCCACCGCACCGCGTCGACGACGTCGTCGCCCCGGTGCTCCTCCAGCCACGTCGGGCGGGCGTACACCAGCTCCGGGGTCCACCACACGACGGGATCGGAGGCGTGCACCAGGTAGAGCACGCGGGTGCCGTCCCACGGCTCGCTGGCCGGCGCGACGTCCTGGGTGGGGTCGTCGGTGAAGCGGACCGTGCGGCCGTCCCGGTACTCCGGCGCGATCTCGGGGCTGCCCGCGTCCCGGTCGTCGACGAACTCCCGGAACAGCGTGTTGAACTGCGGGGGGCCGGCGAGGACCGCCCCGGCGGTCCGGTTGCGCAGGTCGTGCTCGCCGCTGAACGCGGTCTCGGCGCCGAAGGAGCCCAGGCTCTCACCCACCACGACCAGGCGCGGCCGGTCGTCGAGCGGCAGGCGGGACCAGCGGTCGTACACCGCGTCGAAGAGCTCCCGGCCGGACTCGCGGGCCCGGTCGCTGTCGACCACGTAGGAGACGAACGACGGCAGGTAGGAGTACTGGATCGCCACCGCAGCGGTGTCCCCGCCGGCCAGGTACTCCAGGGAGTCCACCGCACCGGGGTCGACCCACCCCGACCCCGTGGTGGTGACCACCGCGAGGACGGCGCGGTCCAGGCCGCCGGCGCGGACGAGGTCGTCGACGGCGAGGCCGGCGCGCAGCTCGGCGGTGGGGGCCGAGTCGAGCCCGGCGTAGGCGCGCACCGGCTGCGGGGCCGGTGCGCCGGTGAAGGCCGCGATGTCGTCGGCCGAGGGCCCGGTCCCCACGAACGTGCGGCCCTCCCGGCCGAGGGACCCCCAGCCGATGAGGGACCCCGGTCCTCCCGACCGCTCGGCCGCGGTGGGCGCGACCACGCCCTCGTCGGTCCGGTCGTTGCGGACGGAGAAGACCCGGTCGGCGGCCGCGACGAGCTGGTCGGCCACGACGCCGCTGAGCAGGAGCGCCGAGCCCACCACGACCACCGCCCAGCCCAGCGCGCGGGCGGCGCGGGCGCCGATCCACCGGTCGAGCAGCAGCGCGATCCCGGTGTAGACGCGCCGCACCGCGCGGGCCAGCGCGACGAGCACGACGAAGACGGCGCCGGCGACCAGGGGCACCACCACCACGGAGAACGCGCTGTCGGCGGGCGCGTCCATCAGCTCCCGGATGCGCGCCTGCCAGTAGCGGCCGTACGCGGTCGCCGCGACGAAGGCGACGAGCGCGACCCCGCCGAGGACGAGCCACGAGCGCCGCCGGGCGGGCCGCGCGTCCCGGTCGACGACCGCCCGCCAGGCGGCGGCGGCCACCACCCCGACGGCGTAGCCGAAGGCGGCGGAGAGGCCGCTGATCAGCCCCTGGGTCAGCCCGGTCCGCGGGAGCAGCGACGGGGTGAGCGACGCGCACAGCAGGACCAGGGCCCCGGCCAGGCCGGGCAGCGTGTAGCGGAAGGGGCGCCGGAGCGGTCGTCGCCGCACCGTCCGCCGTCCGTGCTGCGGTCGGTCGGTGTCGGTCCTGGTCCGGTCCTCGGGGACCGTGAGCTGGTCCACTCGGCGCATCCTCCCCCCGATCGGGCGCCGCAGGCGCCCGTCGGGACCTCGTGGACGCGGGAGTCGCCGTCCTGCGCCCGGTGGGCGTGTCGTGCCGGGGCCGGGGGTGCCGGCTCCGGCACGTCCCGGTCAGACGCCGGCGCCGGCCGGGACGGAGACGGGCTCGGTGTCGACGGCCGACTCCGGCGCCCTGCGCCAGATCTCGCGGTCGAGGCCCACCACGGCCCCCACGGCCACCACGAGGACGCCGAAGTAGACGTAGGCGGCGCGGTCGACGTCGGCATCGGCGAAGCCGAGCATGCCGAAGGTGAAGGCGCCCTGGCTGGCGTGGAAGAGCACGGCCATGAGCAGGCTGCCGCCGCTGCGGTTGAACAGCCACACGTAGAGGAACGTGATCACCACGGTGGAGGGCAGCCCGATCCAGCCGAGGTTGCCGAGTGCGACGAGCGGGACGTGCCAGCCCGCGGTCAGGACGCCGAGCACCCCGGCCGCCGCCAGCGGGGACAGCCGGTCCTGCAGGTGCGGCAGCGCGTAGCCGCGGAAGCCGGGCTCCTCGCCCAGCGCGCTGTCGGTCGGGTTGACCGTGCGCAGCGCCAGCAGCAGGACCACGTCGGTCCAGACGACCCCCGAGAGGTCCGGTGCTGGGGCGCCGCTCCACCACGTGAGGACGCCGGTCGCGAGCACCATGAGCACCGGGAGGCCGAGGGCGACGACGTACCAGACCCAGCCGACCCGCCACCGGACCAGCCGCGAGCCGAGCTCCCGGAAGCCCCGCCGGCCGTCGGCGACCGCGATGACCAGGAGCGCCGCGACGAGAGGGCCGCCGGGGAAGAACGGCGTGCCGAGCGAGGACCCGGCCAGGTCGAAGGCCCACGGCGTCCACGACACCAGGTAGGCGAGGGCGAAGAAGCAGGTCAGCCGGTGCTGCCGCACCCAGGCCACGGTGCTGGACATGAGGGCCTCCGTCGGGTGGAGAGGAACGCGACCGAGGGTCGGCCCGACGACCGGGGTCCGACCAGCAGGCAGGCCCTCGACCGGCCTCAGGGCTGACCCTGCACCTGGCGGCCGGACCCGTCGGTCGACCAGTACCTCCGGGCGCCCTCGCCGCACGGCACCGCAGCGGGTGGAGGACCCCTATCCGCGGTCGGGGAGCGGGGTGCGGCGGTACCACTCGGCCAGCCGCCCGAAGCCCTCGTCGAGGTCCACCGCGGGCCGCCAGCCCAGGGCCTCCCGGGTCCGCCGCTGGTCGAACCAGTGCGCGGTCGCCAGCTGCTCGGCGAGGAACCGGGTCAGCGGGGGCACCGAGCGCCGGCGGGTGGCCTCCCACACCGCCTCGACCGCGGCGCCGGCCAGCCAGGCCAGGCCGAAGGGCACCCGCCGGCGCGGCCCGGGGACGCCCGCGGCCCGGCAGAGCCGGCCGACGACCTCCGCGACCGGGCGCGGCTCGCCGTTGGAGACGACGAGGGCCTCGCCGTGCACGGGTCCGCAGGCGTCCACCGCGGCGACCAGCGCGGCCGCGGCGTTGTCGACGTAAGTGGTGTCGATCAGCGCCGCGCCCGAGCCGATCACCGGCAGCCGCCCGGCCCGCGCCCGCTGCACGATGCGCGCGACGAGCTGGGTGTCACCCGGGCCCCACACCAGGTGCGGGCGGACCGCCAGCACGGCCAGCGCGGCGGAGTCCGCGCCCAGCGCGCCGAGCTCGGCCACGGCCTTGGACCGCGCGTAGCGGCCGCGGGCCCGCGCGGGGTCGGCCGGCCCGGCGCCCACCCCGGTCAGCGCCGTCCCGGCGTGGGCCACCGACGGGGACGACACGTGCACCAGCCGCCCGACGCCGGCCACCCGGCAGGCGTCGACGACGGCGCGGGTGCCCTCGACGTTGGCGTGCGCGTACTCCGCCCACGGGCCGGTGACGTCGACCTTGGCGGCGAGGTGCAGCACGGCGTCCTGACCCCGCGCGGCGCGGCCGACGACCGCCGGGTCGGCGACGTCGCCGAGCACCTCCGGGCAGGGCAGGCCGGCGGGACGGCGCTGCAGGACCGTCACCTGGTCGCCGCGTGCGAGCAGCGCCGTGGCCGTGGCCCGGCCGAGCATCCCGCTGGCGCCGGTGACCAGCACCCTCACGGGCGGCGCCGCGCCCGCGCGCCGGCCAGCACCCGGGCAGCGCGGCGGGCCACCTCGCCGCGGTCGACCTTGGACTGGTGCCGGACGTCCACCGGCAGCGCGGCGGTGCCCAGCACCGCGGCGACCTCGACCCCGGCGGCGGCCCGCACCGCGTCGGCCAGCTCCGGGCCGGCCAGCGCCATCCGCCGCCCGCGCCGACCGGAGCGGCGTCCCGACGGCGCGACGACCACGACGACGACCTGCGCCCCCGCCGGGCCGACGCCGACGGCCGCGGCGGCCGACACGCCCGCGAGCCGCTCCACCCGCTGCTCGATCCCGACCGGGGTGACGACGCCCGCCGCCGTGGTGACGACGTGCTGCAGGCGCCCCTCGATCCACAGCCGGCCCTCGGCGTCGAGGTGCCCCACGTCGCCGGTGCGGTGGAACCCGGGGTCGCGCGACGACGCCCGCTCGAGCGCCCACAGCGCGTCGTAGCGGTCCTTGACGTGCGCGGCGCGGACGCAGACCTCGCCGGTCACGCCGGGGCGGTCGGTGAGCTCGCCGTCGGCCTCCCCGCCGGGGGACAGCGGGCTGACCCGCACGGTCACGCCGGCCAGCGGGCGGCCCACGCAGACGCCCTCGCCGTCGCCGGCCGCCTCGATGCCGGCCAGCGAGACGTCGGTGACGGGCAGCGCCTCGGTCATGCCGTAGGGGGTGTGCGCGTCGGCGGCCGGGAGCACCTCCCGCAGCGAGCGCAGCAGCGCGGCCGGGACGGGCGCGCCGGCCGACATGAGCAGCCGGACCCGGGCCAGCGCTGCCCGCTGCTCCGGGGTCAGGTCGCCCGCGGTGGCCGCGACCCGCCGCAGCGCCGCGGGGGAGGCGAAGACGACGGTCGCGTCGACGGCGGCCGCGGCGTCGGCCAGCGCCGTCGCGGTGAGCGAGCCGGGGGCGGTGACGTCGACGTCGGGGACCGCCGAGCCGATGCCCAGCGCCGGGCCGAGGATGGCGAAGGGCGCGAACGCGGCGACGAACCGGTCGCCGGCGGTGAGGCCGTAGGTGGACCGCACGAGCTCCAGCTGGGCGCCGGCCTGGCGGTGCGTGTAGACGACGCCCTTGGCCGGCCCGGTGGCCCCGGAGGTGAACAGCACGGCGCAGTCGTCGTCCACCGGGGGTTCGGCGGGCGCCGGCGCGGACCGGCCGAGCGTCTCCAGCTCGTCGAGCGTGTGCGCGGCGCCGGACCCGGGGCCCGGCCGGCCGGCGGCGATCCGGGTGCCGGGCAGGCGCATCAGCCGGGCCGCGGCCAGGCCCGGCCGGCCGCCGATGACGGAGTCGACCGCGGCGCTGCGCAGCGCGCGGCGCATGCCGCGCAGCCCCAGCCCCTTGTCGGCCACCACGACGACGGCGCCGGCGCGCCACACGGCGTAGACCGCGGCGGTGAGGTCGGCGGAGGGCTCCACGAGCAGCGCGACGCGGTGCCCGGGGCGGACGCCGGAGGCGGCCAGGCCGGCGGCCAGGTCGCGCACCCGCCGGGCCAGCGCCGACCAGGTCACGGTCGCGCCGCCGACCTCGACCACCGCGGGCGCGTCGTCGCCGGCGCGCTCCTCCAGGGCGGACCACAGCCGGCGTCCGGCGTCGCCCGCCGGGCGGGCCGGCGGCACCGGGCCGGTGCCGAGGTCGCTCACCCACTGTGCCACGGCCTGCGCGTACTGCGGGGCGTCCTCCGGGAGGAGGTGGGAGGCGCCCTCGTAGCGGTGCAGCCGGGCCTGCGGCAGGCGGCGGCGCAGGTCGGCCAGGTAGCGCTCGCCGAAGACCGGGTCGCGCGGGCCCCACAGCAGCAGCGCCGGGACGTCGAGGCCGCGGATGCCCTCGGCGACGGCCTCCTGCGCCGCGCGGGAGGGGTGGCCGCGGGAGAAGGGGATGTCGGCGACGAAGTCGCCCACCGACCGGCGCCGCGCCGCGGTCCGGTAGGGCGCGGCGAAGGCGCGCCGGACCCCGGCCGGCAGCGCCGGCCGGGACAGCGCCGTCGTGGCCCGGACGAACACCGGTGTGCCGACGGTGACCGCCGCCCGCACGCCGGGGGCGTCGGCGGCGCGGATGAGCGCGGGACCCCAGTCGCCCTCGGGCATGGCGACGGCGGTGTTGGCGAGGACGACGCCGCGCAGGTCCGCGCGGTGCTCCAGCGCCCAGCCGAGGGAGACGACCCCGCCCCAGTCGTGCCCGACGGTGACCACCGGGCCGGTGACGCCGAGGGCCGCGGTGAGGTCGCCGAGGTCGGCGATGCGCTGCGCGAGCGGCCGCGGCCCGGTCAGCCGCTCGGAGAAGCCCATGCCGAGCTGGTCGGGGGCGACCACCCGCCAGCCGGGCGGGGCGGCCGCGAGCAGCCGGCGCCACAGGTAGGACCAGGTGGGGTTGCCGTGGACGCACAGCAGCGTGCCCACCGGGTCCGCGACGCCGTTGTCGAGGACGTGCCAGGTGTGCTTGACGCCCGCGGCGTCAGCGACGGCGACCGTGCGCGACCACGCGGGGTCCAGGCCCGGCAGGTCCGGCGGGAGGCCGGGGCTGTCGGGGGCCCTCACCAGGTGAGCTCGAGGCAGGAGACGTTGAGGCCCGAGCCGATGCCCATGAGCAGCACGCGCTCGCCGTCGACGAGGGAGTCCTGCTGGCCGGCCAGCGTGTAGGGCACCGACGCCGGGCCCAGGTTGCCCCGGGTCGGGAAGGTGGTCGGCACCAGCGCCGGGTCGATGGAGAACCGGTCGCACATCGCCTGGGTGTGCACCTTCGACACCTGGTGGACGATGTAGCGGTCCATGCCGCGGGCCCAGTCGACCTCGGCGGCGGCGTCGGCCCACATGTCCTCCGACAGGGCCAGGCCGGCGTCGAGCAGGCCCTTGAGGTCGGTCCGCATGAGGTCGTTGTCGCCGACACACAGCTCGTGGTGCTCGGTGCCGGCGCGGCTCACCGAGGCGACCAGCCGGTGGCCCTCGGGGTGCCGGTCGGCGCGGCCGAGCACCATCGCGACGGCGCCGGAGCCCAGGGTCAGGGTGGCGAACTGCGCGATCACGTCCTTCGAGGTCGTGCCCGGCTCGTTGAGCCGCTCGAGGGTCCGCTCCTGCACCGGCCGGGAGTCCTCGCCGTTGACGACCAGGGCGTACTCGACCATGCCCGAGTCGATCATCGCGGCGGCCAGCTCCATGCCGTTGACGAAGCCCAGGCAGGCGTTGGTCACGTCGAAGTTCTGGCACGAGCGCGGCAGGCCGAGCGCGTGGTGCACCGCCACCGCGGTCGAGGGCTCGAGGTACCTGCGGCTGACCGAGGTGTTGACCATCAGGCCGATCGCGGCCGGGTCGACGCCGCTCTCGCTGATCGCCTTCGCGCCGGCCTCGGCGGCGCCGTCGACGAAGGTGACGCCGTCGGCCCACCAGCGGCGCTCGCGGATGCCGGCGAGGCGCTCGAGCAGGCCCGGCCGCAGCCCCACCCGGCGGTAGGTGTCGGCGAGCACGTCGTCGAGCGCGTCGGACGTGACCACGCGGGTGGCGTCGGCCGTCTGCAGCGCCAGGACGGCGGTGTTGCCGAAGCGGTGCGTGGCGTTGCCGTTCACGGGTGAGCCGTTCATTCGCGGGGTCCAGTCCTCGGAAGGGCCGGCCTCCTGCCCACCGCCCTCGTTGGCGCCTCCACTACCCGACCTCTGCACGCGCATTCCGCCAGTGTCCGCCCTGCCCGCCAGCAGCCGGTGCGGCGGGGGAGGAGCGCACACGGCCCCTCGCGGTGAGCGACGCCGCGCCGCCGGGGTGCCGCCCGGCGGCGGTGCCGGCCCTCAGGATGTCGGCGCCGCTCCCGAGGTGCCGGTGCCGCACTCGTCGCGGAGGTACGCCTCGACGTGGTCGCTCGCCGTGGACAGCTCGTCCCCGACGTCCTCGAGCCCGGCCAGCGACTGGGGGTCGGTGAGGTCGAGGTCGGCGAGCGCGTCGGCCGTGCGGTCCAGGCCGTCGGCCAGCGCGGCCCAGTCGGCGGCGATGGGCTCGGGGGCCTGGACCGCCCGCAGCTCCGCCGCGATCTGGTCGAAGGCGTCCCGCACCGAGGGGTCGTCGTCGCCGATGCCGTCCAGCGCCGTCTCGACCCGCTCGTCGATCCCGGCGGCCTGCGCGCAGAAGTCCCCGGCGCCGGAGCCGGAGGCGGTGGTCTCCCCGGTCTGCGCGGCGCTCGGGGCCGGCGAGGAGCTGCTCGCGGAGCCGCTCGCGGAGCCGTCCTCGCCGCCGCACGCGGCCAGCAGGACGACGGCGGCCGCGAGCGCGGCCCCGGCTCGACACGGGTGCGGGGTTCGGGACACGACGGCCTCCCGGGTGGTGGGTCGGGGTGACCGTGCCGAGGGTCCGCCGGGCCGGCGTCGCTGACCAGGGGGTCGGGCGCCGTGCGCACGGGTCCCGGGCTCAGGTCGCTCGCTCAGGGGGCGTCGAACAGGACGACGTCGCCCGGGGTGGCGGTGAACGGGTTGGCCCACTCCGACGGCGTCCCGGTGATGGGCGCGGCGTCGGTGACGACGACGAACGGCGTGCCCGGGTAGACGGCGAGCACCCGGGCGGCGGAGGTCAGCGTCTCGGTGCGCTCGAGCAGCTCGCCGCGGCGCAGCTGCCGCGTCGTCCGCTGGCCGCGCAGCTCCTCCCCGACCTCGGCGACCCACCGGGCGCCGTCCTGGTCGAAGGCGATCGAGCGGACCCGCCGCGGCGGGGGCGCGGGCTCGCAGCCGGCGAACTCGGCGAGGGCCTCGTAGAGCCGCTCTGCCTGCTCGTCGTCGCTGGCCCGGGGGAGGAAGAAGGCGACCACGGGCCGATCCTGCCGGTGGCCACCGACGGTCGGCCGCCGCCGGTCCCGCCGGTGCGGCAGAGTGCGGGCTCCGGCACGGGGCGCCGTGAGGGAGGGGCGACGTGGGGGAGGGGCGATGAGGGCGATCGTGGTGGGCGGCGGCGTCGCGGGACCGGTCACCGCCATGGCGCTGCAGAAGGCGGGCATCGACGTCACCGTCCACGAGGCGCACCCGGCCCCCGCCGGGGACGTCGGGGCGTGGCTGGGGGTGCAGGTCAACGGCCTGGACGCGCTGCGGGCGGTCGACGCGGACCGGCCGGTGCGGGACGCGGGCTTCCCGACGCCCCTGATCGAGTTCCGCAGCGGGACCGGCCGGGTGCTCGGGACGCTGCCGACCGGCACCGGCGGCCCCGGGGGCATCTCGCTGCGGCGGTCGGACCTGTACCGGGTGCTGCACGCGGAGGCGGCGCGGCGCGGCGTCGACGTCCGCTTCGGCTCCCGGCTGGCCGCGGTGGCGAGCACCCCGGGCGGCGTGCGGGCGACCTTCGCCGACGGGACCAGCGAGTCGGCCGACCTGCTCGTCGGCGCCGACGGGGTCCGCTCCACGGTGCGCACCCTGCTCGACCCGGCCGCCGCGCCGCCCCGCTTCGTGCCGGTGCTCAACACCGCCGGCTACGCCGAGCACACGCCCGCCGACGGGCAGGTGGGGCGGCTGACGATGGTCTTCGGCCGGCGGTCGTTCTTCGGCTGGCTCCCGGCGCCCGACGGCCGGACGTGGTGGTTCGCCAACCCGCCGGCGGCGCGGGAGCCCGCGCCCGACGCGGTCGCCGCCCGGTCGGACGCCGACTGGCGGGCGCTGCTGCACAACCTGCACGCGTCCGACCGCTCACCGGCGCCGGCCCTCGTCGACGCCACCCCGCACCCGCTGCGGGGCTGGACGACCTACGACGTCCCCGCCGTCCGCCGGTGGCACGACGGGCGCACGGTGCTCGTCGGCGACGCCGCGCACGCCACCTCGCCGGCCGCCGGGCAGGGGTCCTCGCTGGCCATGGAGGACGCCGTCGTGCTCGCCCGCTGCCTGCGCGACCTGCCGCGGCCCGAGGCCCTGGCGGCCTACGAGCGGGCCCGGCGCCGGCGCACGGAGCGGGTCGTGGCCGAGGGGTTCCGGACCAGCAGCGCCAAGGCACCGCCGGCCGTGGGGCGCGTGGTCCGCGACCTGGTGGTGCCGCTGGTGCTGCGGCGGCGCGACCCGCAGGCCTGGGTGCGCGACCACCACCTGGAGTGGGACGACCCGGTGCGGGCCGCGACCGCGTGACAGGCTCGGCCCATGACTCGCGTCGGCCTGGTCCTGGGTGGTGGCGGCGTCGTCGGGCAGGCCTACCACTCCGGCGTGCTGGCGGTGCTCGAGCACGACCTCGGCTTCGACGCCCGCCGGGTGGACGTCGTCGTCGGGACCTCCGCGGGGTCGATCACCGGCACCCTGCTGCGGCTGGGGGTCTCCGCGGAGGACCTCGCCGCGTGGACGGTCAAGGCGCCGCTGTCCGGGGAGGGCGGCGTGATGCGCCACGTCGCCGCCACGCCCGTCCCCGAGCTGGCGCCCTTCCGCCCGCTCGACGTGCTGCGCCGCCCCCTGCGGCTGCCCGGCCCGTCGATGGTGCACCGGGCGCTGACCCGGCCGTGGCAGTTCCGGCCGATGGCCGCCGGGATGACCCTGCTGGCACCCGGGCAGCACGACATCGTCGAGCAGCTGGCCGCCCTGCGGGAGCTGGAGGAGCAGGCGCCGGGCTGGCCGGCCGCCCCGCTGTGGATCACCGCGGTGCGCCGGCGGGACGGCCGCCGCGTGGTCTTCGGCCGTCCCGGCACGCCCGAGGCGCCCCTGCACCTGGCGGTCGCGGCCTCGTGCGCGGTGCCCGGGTACTTCGCGCCGGTCCGCATCGGCGGCCGCGGCTACGTCGACGGCGGCGTGCACTCCCCGACGAACGCCGCGGTCCTGCGGGGCCTGGGTCTCGACGTCGTCATCGTCGTCTCCCCGATGAGCGGGTCGGCCGGGTGGCGGCCGGACCTCTACGCGGCCGCCCGCCGGCACGCCACGCGGCTGCTGCACCGCGAGGTCCGGGCGCTGCAGGCCGACGGGATCCGGACCGTGGTCTTCGCGCCCGGTGCGCGCGAGCAGCAGGTGATGGGCAACGACATGATGTCGCGCGCCCACCTCAACGAGGTCATCCAGGAGTCGTTCCTCGCGGCCGGCCGCCGGGCGGCCGAGCCGGAGGTCGCCGACCTGGTCCGGCTGGCGGCCGGGTAGCTCCGGGCTCCGGCCGCACACGCGACGGAGGGGCACGGCGGTGTGCCCGCCGTGCCCCTCCTGCGCTGCTCGGGTGCGCCGCTCGGCGCGCCGCTCAGATCGCGCGGACGTTCTCCGCCTGCGGGCCCTTCTGGCCCTGCGTGATGTCGAACTCGACGCGCTGCGCCTCGTCCAGCGACCGGTAGCCGCTGCCGCTGATCGCCGAGAAGTGGCAGAAGACGTCGGCGCCGCCGCCGTCCTGCTCGATGAAGCCGAAGCCCTTCTCCGCGTTGAACCACTTCACAGTGCCCTGGGCCATGTCGTTCTCATTCCGTGCTGGGGGTGTCGGGGCCGGCTGGCGCCGGTCCCGGGTCGCCGCACCGACCGGCAGGACCGAGAGGAACGTCAGGCAGAGACGACTGCGGACGTCCGGGAACGAAGCAGAGGCACGACAGCGACCGGGACCGACTGTACGGGCTGCGCGCCGCCGCCGGGGCGGCGACCCGATCGGGGAGCGGGATCACACCGGACCCGGCGGCCGGCCGTGCCCGCGGGCCCGGCCGGCCGCGGCGCTCACCAGCGCAGGGGGTCGGTCACGCGGGAGTGCGCCGTGCGGCAGGCCCGGCAGTTGCCCCACGTGACGATGGCCAGCGGCGTCGTGGGCGCGCCGCACTCGGGGCAGTCGACCGGCTCGTGGGACCGGGAGCGCGCCTCGGCCATCGCGCGCGAGTGCTCCTCGTGGATCGCCTCGTCGCCCCGGCAGGGGCACCCGAGCGAGGCGTCGGCGCAGCGTCCCCGGTGGGCGGCGACGGGATGCTCCCTCAGCGGCCGCGGCGGGCGACCCGGAGGACCATCCCGTCGGCGCCGGCGAGGACGACGAGCCCACCGCGGCGGAACCGGGTGCGCGAGGGGGTGCGCTCGTCGGGGGAGACGTCGTCGGGCGCGTCGAGGCAGCGCTGCACGTCGGCGTCGCTCACCCCCATGCCGGTGGCGGCCTCCCGCGCGCCGCGGGTCATGCGCAGCCCTCCGGCCGGCTCCTGCCGACCCGGCTCGCGGTGACGGCCCGCGGAGCGGCCCGGGGCGGCGTCCCGCGGCGGAGGAGGAGCCGAGGTGTCGGTGCGGTCGTCGTCGGGTTCGTACCCCGACGAGGGGGGAGCGAGGAACAGCAGGGCGGGTGTGGTCATGCAGGGGTCCAGACGTCAGGGCGGGGGCGCGCGGCCTCTCCGCGGTGGGAGCGCCCGATCGGCGCGGTCTGCCCGGGCGCGGGGCGCGCCGCCGTCGGGCAGGGACGGTGCGGGCACCGAGCCGTCCCGCACCCCCGACGCTACGCGCCGGACCGCCGGGTCGCGGGACGACGACCCGATGGGACCCGGCGCGGCCCGGCGCGGCCCGGCGCGGCCCGGCGGGACCGGGGGTCCCCGGCGAGGCCTAGCGTCCGCGGGGTGACGACGACGACACCGACGGTCCAGACCTCCGGTGGCACGGTGCGCGGCACCAGCCGCGACGGCGTGCACGCCTTCCTCGGCATCCCCTACGCCGCCCCGCCCTTCGGCGCCCGGCGCTTCGCCGCGCCGCAGCCGGCCGAGCGCTGGGACGGGGTCCGTCCGGCCACCGAGTACGGGCCGACGGTGCCCAAGCCGCCCTACGCGCCGCCCTACGACGTGCTGCTCCCCGAGCCGCAGATCCCGGGCGAGGACTGCCTCAACCTCAACGTCTGGACCCCGGACCCGGGCGCCTCGGGGCTGCCGGTGTTCGTGTGGATCCACGGCGGCGCCTTCGTCTACGGCTCGGGGGCGGTGCCGGTGTACGACGGCACGGCCTTCGCCCGCGACGGCGTCGTCTGCGTGACGATCAACTACCGGCTCGGCGTCGACGGCTTCCTGCACTTCGCCGACGACGGCCCGGCCGACCGCGGCCTGCTCGACCAGGTGGCCGCGCTGCGGTGGGTGCAGGAGAACATCGCGGCCTTCGGCGGCGACCCGGCCCGGGTCACGATCGGCGGGGAGTCGGCGGGGGCGATGAGCGTGGCCTGCCTGCTGGCGATGCCGTCGGCGCGCGGGCTGTTCGCCCAGGCGGTGGCGCAGAGCGGCGCCGGCCACCACGCGCTCACCGCGGCCACGGCGACGCGGATCGGCGGGTACCTCGCCGAGCGGCTCGGCGTGCCGGCGACCCGGGAGGCGCTGGCCGCCGTCCCCGTCGCGGACCTGATCGCCGCGCAGCAGGGGCTGGCCCGGGAGGTCGCCCTCGCGCCCGACCCCGGCCGCTTCGGCGAGGTCGCGGTCAACCTCATGGCCTTCGAGCCGGTCGTCGACGGCGACGTGCTGCCCGACCTGCCCATCCGGGGCATCGCCGGCGGGTCGGCCCGCGACGTCGCCGTCCTCGTGGGCGCCAACCGCGACGAGCAGCGGCTGTTCCTCGTGCCCAACGGCGTCGCCGACCTGGTGACCGACCAGCTGCTCGCGCTGGCGCTCGCCGGCTACGGGCTGCCGGCCGACCGGGCCCTGGAGGTCTACGGCGCGGCCCGTCCGGGCGCGACGCCGGGGGAGCTCCTGGCCGACGTCGCCACCGACTGGTTCTTCCGGGTGCCGGCGATCCGGCTGGCCGAGGCGGTGGGGGAGCAGGGCGGAGCCGGCGGGCGGGCGTGGGTGTACGAGTTCTCCTGGCCCTCCCCGCAGTTCGGCGGCCGGCTCGGCGCCTGCCACGCCCTCGAGCTCGGCTTCACCTTCGACACGCTCGAGCAGGAGGGCCACGGCGCGCTGATGGGCGAGGCCGCCCCCCAGGCGCTGGCCGACGCGATGCACGGCGCCTGGGTCCGCTTCGTCACCGACGGCGACCCCGGCTGGGCGCCCTACGACACGCAGCGCCGGCCGGTGCAGGACTTCGGCGAGCAGGTGCGGCTGGTGAACGACCCCCGGGGCGACCAGCGGGTCCTGTGGGAGGGCATCCGCTGACCCGGGGTCGCCCCCCGCAGCCGTTCCCCTTGTGACCGGGCCCGGACCACCCGACGATGCAGCCCCTGAGGGGGGATGCACGCTCGGACGGCGGACGGGGACCAGCGGCCATGGACCTGCACCACGGCACCCACGGGAGGCACCGCCGCCGCCGCGCCACCGGCGCGTCGCCGGCGTCGCGCTCGGCGTCCTCCTGCTCGCCGGCGCCACGGCCGCCGTGCTCCTGGTGCGCGGCGGGCCTCCGCCGGCCGACGGGCGGGCCGGGGCGGCCCCGACCGCGTCCGGCGGCACGGAGCACGCCGGGCACACCACCGCCCCGTCGGCGGCGTCGGGCACGGGGGCGCCGTCCTCCGGCGCGCCGACGTCGGCGGCCAGCGCGGCCACCCCGGGGACCGGACCGGCGGTCGCGGTCGGGCAGGCGCCGCACCACCTCGCCCTCGCACCCGGCGGCGGCTTCGGCTACGTGGCCGACCCCGCCGCCGGCGCGGTGGTCCGGATCGACCCGGCCACCGGCGAGCCGACCGGGACGATCCCCGTCCCCGACGCGCCGCCGCAGATGGTCACCTTCTCGCCGGACGGCACGCGCGCCTACGTCTCCGCCTTCGACGCCGAGTACACGGCCAACGCCGTCGTCACCATCGACACCGCCACCGACCGGGTGGTCGGCGCCGTGCCGGTGGGCCGGGGCCCCTACGCCCTGTCCACCACCCCCGACGGGCGGCTGCTCTACGTGCCCTACTTCGACGAGGACCACCTCGACGTCCTCGACCCGGCCACCGGCGCCCTGGTGCGGCGCATCGACGTCGCGCCGTCCCCGCACTGGATCGCGTTCGCGCCCGACGGCCGCCGCGCCTACGTGACCAACCACTTCTCCGACGTGGTCACCGTCCTCGACCTGGCGACGAACGACGTGGTGACGACGATCCCGGTGGGTGACGGGCCGCACAGCCTGGAGTTCTCACCCGACGGCACCCGCCTGGCGCTGGTCGACTACATCGGCGGCGACGTCGTGCTCGTCGACCCCGCGAGCGACAGCGTGGTGGCCACCGTGCCCGGCGTGGGCGCCGGGCCGCAGGACGTCACCTGGGCGCCCGACGGCCGGCACCTCTACACCGCGAACGTCGACGAGGGCACCGTCGGGGTGGTCGACGTCGCGTCGGGCACCGTCACCGCCCGGGTGCCCACCGGCACCGACCCGACCAGCGTCACGGTCACCCCGGACGGGCGGGGGCTGCTGGTCACGAACTTCGGCGACGGCACGATCCGCCTGCTCGACGCCGCGCCCGGCGGGTGAGCGCCGTCAGGAGACGCGCAGCCGGTCGGCCCCGAACACCGGCACCCCGCCGACGACGGTGGCGACGACCTCGATCGACGCGATCGCCGTCGGGTCGACCCGGGCGGGGTCGTCGCCGAGCACGACCAGGTCGGCCAGCAGGCCCCGCGCGAGGGTCCCCTTCTCGTGCTCCTGGTGGTCGGCGTACGCCGAGCCGTGGGTGTAGGCGCGCAGCGCCTCCTCGACGGTGAGCGCCTCGGCCGGGGTGAACGGCTGCCCGGATCCGGTGCGCCGGTTCACCAGGTCGTGGATGCCGAGCAGCGGTGCGCCCCGCACGACGGGGCAGTCGGAGCTGCCGGGCAGGACGACCCCGGCGTCGAGCCAGCTGCGCTGCCGGTAGCACAGCCGGGCCCGCTCGGGCCCGAGCGCCTGCAGCATCCCGTCGCCGATCTCGCCGACGAAGTGCCCCTGCGGCACCGGGACCACCCCCAGCGCGGCCAGGCGCGCGACCTGGTCGTCGCCCGCCACCCCGGCGTGCTCCACGCGGTGGCGGGGGTCGGGACGCGGGAAGCGCCGCTGGGCGTCGTCGTAGGCGTCCAGGACGACGTCGAGGGCGGCGTCGCCGATCGCGTGCGTGGCCACCTGCCAGCCGTGGGCGTGCGCGGCCACGATCCGCTCGTGCAGCCACTGCGCCTCGTGCTGCAGGAAGCCGCTGGTGTCCGGCCGGTCGGCGTAGGGGACGCGCATCGCCGCCGTCCGCCCGATCAGCGAGCCGTCGGAGAACACCTTCACCGCCCCGACGCGCACCCACTCGTCACCCAGCCCGGTGCGCACCCCGAGGTCCACGCCGAACCAGGGGTGTCCCGGCTCGACGTCGCCGATCTCGTGCAGGGCGTCGACGGCCGGCATCAGGGTGGCCCGGACGCGGAGGAGGCCGCGCTCGCGGGCGGTGAGGTAGGCGGCGAGGTCGGCGGGGCTGTTGCCGGCCAGCCCCGCGCAGATGCCCGGCTCGGTGATGCTGGTGGTGCCCTCGGACAGCGCCACGTCGCTGGCCAGGCCGATGCCGGCGACCCAGTCCTCGAACGGCTCCGGGCGCAGCACCGCGTGCGCGAGCCCCTGGGCCTGCTCGGCCAGCAGCCCGAGCGGGCGGCCCCGCTCGTCGCGCTCGACGTGCCCGCCGGGGACGTCGGGCACCGCGTCGAGGTCGGCGAACCCCGCGCGGGCGAAGCCCTCGGTGCTCAGCACGCCCATGTGCCCGGAGTTGTGCGACAGCCAGACCGCCCGCCCGCCCGCCGCGCGGTCGAGGGCCTCCCGCGTCGGGTGCCCGCCGATCTTGTTCTGGTCGTAGCCGTGCCCGAGGACCCACGCGCCGGGCTCGAGGGCGGCGGCGCGCTCGGCCACCCGTGCGTAGAGCTGCTCGAGGGTGGCGGTCCCGGGGGAGGTCAGGTCCACCTGGCGCAGCCGCTGCCCGCGCATGCTCAGGTGCTGGTGGGCGTCGTGGAACCCGGGGACGACGGGCGCGCCGCGCAGGTCGACCACCGTGTCCGCGGTGCACCCGGCCAGGTCGTCGTCGAGGCCGGCGACCCGGCCCCGCCACACGCCCAGCCGGCGGGCGCGCGGCCGGCCGGGGTCGCCGGTGGTGATGTCGCCGTCGACGTAGAGCACGTCCAGCCGCACCGCGTCGTCCTTCCTCGCACCGGATGGGGACCGGGCCAGTGTGACCCGTCCCGGCCCGCCGTCCCGGCCCGCGCCGCCCGGTGCCGGCCGGCAGGTGGCGGACAGGTCGGTTCCGCGGCGTCCGGCGCGGGCCCCCTCTGCCACCCTCGTCGCGGCCCTCGACGCCGGACGCGGTCCGGACGTCCCGCGAGGCGGGGATCGCGTTCGCGCCGGGCAGGGCGGCCAACGCCGGGGGCGTGGCCACCCCGGCGCTGGAGACACCTCGGCGCTGGAGACGCGCAGGACGCCTCGCGCGACCGGTGTTCCGTCGAGCACACCGAGGCCCGGCTGGCCGAGGTCGTGCGCGACGTCCAGGAGCGCTGCTCGTCCACCGCCGAGGGGTACGGCGCGCCCGGCGACCTGGTGCTCGGCGCGGACGTGGCCGGCTTCCTCGAGGTCGCCGAGGCCGTGCACGCTCTCGGGCCGATCTGAGGACGGCGGGGGAGCGGCCGGCGCGGGTCAGGCGCGCCCGGCGCCGTCCGCGCCGTCGGCGGGCCGTGCGGCGAGCTGCTCCCGCAGGGCGGCGACCTCGGCGGTGAGGGCGCCGACCCGTTCGCCGGCGGAGCGCGCCGTGGCCTCGGCCTGCGCGGCCCGGCGGTCGGCGTCCTCCGCGCGCTGAGCGGCCCGCGCCGCGTCGGTGAGCGCCCGCTGGCGGTCGCGCTCGGCTGCCGCGGCCCGCCCGGCCGCATCCCGCTCCCGGGTCCGGGCGTCCTGCTCGGCGCGGCGGGCGGCGTCCCGCTCGTGCCCGGCGTCGCGGGCCTGCTCGCGCGCGGCGACCGCGGCGGCCCGCTCCTCGTCGCGGGCGCCGAGCGCCGCGTCGCGCTCCTCCGTGCGGGTCCGCACCGCCTGGGCGAGCTCGCGCTCGGTGACGCGCCACCCGGCCCGGGCCTCGACGAGGGCGTCGTGCTCGCGGGCGGCGTCCTCGCGGGCACCGCGCTCGGCCCGCCGCGCCTCCCCGGCGTCCCGTTCCGCCGCCTGCCGGGCCACCTCGGTGTCGTGGGCCCGCTGCTCGGCGGCGGCGCGCGCGTCCTCGGCCCGGACGCGGTCGGACTCGGCCAGCTCGAGGGCCGTCTCGGCTCCCCGGCGCGCCTCCTCGGCGAGCTCCACCCGGCGCGCGGCCTCGGCCCGCGCCTCGGCGACCTGCTGCCCGGCGTCGGCCCGCGCCGCCTCGGCGTCCCGCTCGGCCGCCTCCCGCGCCCGCTGCGCCTCCGCCTGCAGCCGCGTGGCCAGCCGGGCCTGCTCCTCGGCGCGCAGCTGCGCCGCGTGCGCGGCCTCGACGTCGGAGCGGGCCTGGGCGATCCGCGCCTCCACCGTCGTCTCGTCGCGGTAGGCGTCCAGGGCGTCGACGGCGGCGGTGAGCAGCGCGGCCTGCGCCTCGGCCGCAGCGGCAGCCTCCCGGGTGGCCGCCGCCCACCGGCCCACCAGCTGCCGGACCCGGCCCTCCGGGGGCAGGTCCTCGGCCAGTGCGGTGGCGGTGGCGACGGCGCGGGCGGACCGGGAGCCCGATGCCCGGGCCCGTGCCTGGCGCGCCGACTCGGGGTTGTGGTCGGGGCGCGCGCAGAACGTGGGAGAGGGGCCGCTGCGCCCCGGGGTCCGCGGCCGGCGCGGCTCGGTGCAGCCGGGGAAGGCGCACGGCTCGACCCCGGCCTCGCCGGCAGGCTGCGTCACGGTCGTGAGCATAGTCGGATGCACGGTCCATCCATTCATTCATCTCGGGTCGGTGTGCGGTCAGGTGTACATCGCTTCCGAGAATCACCTACTCTGCGAAGTGATCCGTGGATGGCGCAGGCAACCGAGGGAGCTGCCGTGGGGTCCGATCCGGGCGAGGCGGGGGAGACCTCCCCGCGCCCGGTCGCCGTCCCGGCGGCGACGGGCGGCGACGGCCTGCTGCTGCCCGGCGACCTGACCACGGTCGGCTCCTACGTCGCCGCGGCGCAGTCGGCCGCCACCCGGGAGGCGTACGCGCGGGACGTGGCCGCCTGGCGGGAGTGGTGCGCCGCCCGGTCGCTGCCCGGCGCCCTGCCCGCCGACCCGCTGGCCGTCGCCGCCTGGCTGGCCGCCCTGGCCGACGAGGGGCGCAGCCCGCGCTACGTCGCCCGGCGGCTGTCGGCGCTCAACGACGCCCACCGCGCCGCGGGCCACGCCGTCCCCGGCGACAGCGAGGGGGTGCGGCGCACGCTGGCCGGCATCCGCCGCACCGCCGTCCGCTCCGGGTACCGGCCGCGCCGCGCCCGGGCCCTGGACACCGCGACCGTGCGGGCCCTCGTCGAGGACCTCCCCGACACCCTCGCCGGCCTGCGCGACCGCTGCCTGCTCCTGGTCGGCTTCGCGCTCGGCCTGCGCGCCAGCGACCTGGTCTGGCTGCGCATCGAGGACCTCGCCCCGGCCGGGCACGGCGGCCTCGACGTCCTGCTGCGCTTCTCCAAAACCGACCAGGAGGGCGCGGGGGAGACCCTGGCCCTGGCCGAGGGCGTCCGCGAGGTGACCTGTCCCGTCCGCGCCACCCGCGCCTGGCTGGCGGCGCTGGCGGCGCAGGGGATCACCACCGGCCCGCTGTTCCGGTCGGTGGGCAAGGGGCACGCCCCGCGGGTCGGCACGACCGCGCTGACCACCCGCAGCGTCGACCTGGTCCTCAAGCGGGCCGCCGAGCGCGCCGGCGTCGTCTCCGAGGGGCTGTCGCCGCACTCCCTGCGGCGCGGCTTCGCCACCACGGCCTACGCGCAGGGCGTGCCGGAGAAGGAGATCAGCCGGACCGGCCGGTGGCGGTCGCTGGTCGTCCGCTCCTACGACGCGTCGAGCCGGTGGGCCGACCCCGCCTCGGGTTCGCTGGGCCTCTGACCCGTCGACCCGGTGCCGGCCCGCTCGCCGGGCAGCTACACGTAGTGCGACCTGCGGAGCCAGCCGAAGGCCGCCCACCCGGGCAGGACGGGCAGCCAGAACGTCGCGATCCGGTAGAGGAAGACGGCGGGGACGGCGATCGTGTGGTCCATCCCGACGCCGACCAGTCCGGCGACGAGGGCGGCCTCGAGGGCGCCGAGACCGCCGGGTGTCGGCGCGAAGGCGGCCACGGCGGCGCCGGCGAGGTAGACGGCGCCCACCGGGGCCAGACCCACGTCCCCGCCCAGCGCCCGGGTGGACAGGTAGAGGCAGAGCAGGTAGCCGAGCGTGGTCGCCGCCGAGCCCCCCAGCAGCAGCACCACCTTGCCCGGGCTGCGCAGGGTGCCGTCGAGGCCGTGGACGGAGCGGCGCAGCGGCGGCCCCAGCCGTGTGACGACGTACCGCCGGACGGCCGGGACGGCGGACGCGGCGACGGTGAGCGCCAGCACCGCCAGGGCTCCCCAGGCCACGGGAGGCGACTCCACCGGCCGGGCGACGTCCGGCAGCGACCGCCCGGCCCACACCCCGAACCCCAGCAGCAGGAGCACGTGGACGACGGTCCCGGCCGCGTAGCTGAGCCCGACGCCGGACGTGGCGACCGCGACGTCGACGCCGCTGCGCTGCAGGAAGCGGACGTTGAGCGCGATCCCCCCGAGACCGGCGGGCACCAGCCGGCCGGCGAAGGAGGAGGCGAGCTGGGCGACGAACGTGGGGACGGCCCGCAGCCGCCCGGGCACCGCCCCGGCGAGGCTGAGCGCGGCACCGACGTACGTCAGCGCCGACGTCGCCAGCACCAGCGGCGACCAGGCCCAGTCGGCGTGCCGCACGCGCTCGGCCATGCCGGCCACGTCGCCGAGCTGCGGGACGAGCAGGTAGGTGGCGAGGACGAGCACGCCGACCACGAGGAGCGTCCGGGGCCGGATGCGCTCCAGGTCGGCCAACCGCGGTTCCGGGACGCCGCACCGCTGGCTGACGGCGGCGCGGATCTCCCCGGCCAGCTCCCTGTCGTGCCTCAGCGCGTCCCGTGTCGCGCCGCTGAGCGAGTTCGGCTGCAGCCGCGGCAGCGACGCGGCCACCGCCTCCGGCCCCAGCCGGGCGACCGCGGTGTCGACGGCAGGCCCGACCCCGACCTGCAGCGCGAGGGCGACGAGCAGCTGGGCGACGTCGGCGTCCAGCAGCGCCGGTGCGGCGGCGACCTCGCTGAACCCCCAGTCGAGGAGCCAGGGCGTGCCCGACGGATCGAGGAGGACGTTGGCCCGGCGCAGGTCGCGGTGGGCGACGCCGTGCCGGCGCAGGACGGCCACCTGCTCCCAGATGCCGTGCAGGACCGGCCCGGTCACGGCGGTGTCCGGCACCCGGTCGAGGGTCGTGCCGTCGACGAGCTCGTAGGACAGCAGCCACGAGTCGTGCCCGACGGGGGCGATGGTGCGGAGGCGGGGCGTGCGCCCGCCGGCGTCCCGGACGAGCAGCGACACCATCGCCTCGTGCTCGACCGTGCGGCGCAGGGAGGAGAACGGGCGCTCGTCCCCGACGTCCCGCAGCCGGAGGAACCGGTAGGCCCGGAACAGCAGGTCCGCGGCCCGGTTCTCCGCACCCATGACCTTGGCGAACACGCGGTCCCCGTTCCGCAGCCGCGCCGTCCAGGGCACCGAGCCGCGGGCGTCGACCACGGCCGGCGCCACCTCGACCGGATCGAGCCCGCTGCCGGCCAGGGCGGCGGCCACGGCTCCCCGGGTCGGCCGGGCGACGGGACGGCCGAGCAGCAGGAGGGTCGCCGAGCCGACCGCGGCGCCGAGCAGCAGCCACACGGCCAGGGTGGCCGGCGACGGCCGGGGCGACAGGAGCTGCAGCAGCGTGGTGGCCGCGAGGACCAGGACCCCGGCCCGCCGCCACCGGCGGGACACGAACGGCGCCAGCACCGCGAACGACGCCGCGGCCACGGCGAGGCCGTCCACCCGGAGGACGTCGTCGAGGTCCCCGGGCCACGCGGCCCCGCGCGGCGGGACGCCCGTGCCACCGCCGTCGAGCAGCCAGCCCGCTGCCTGCGCCAGTGCGACGGCGAGGACGCCGCCGACCAGCAGGTAGCCGGACAGCCGCCACCGGCGCGTCACCGCGGGCGTGACCCAGGCCGCGACGACCGACGCCACCACCAGCAGCGCGGCCGCGCCGGTCACGAACCGCTCGACGGCCGGCGCGGCCGAGGACAGCCGCCCGACCAGGTCCCCGTCCGCTGCCGCGGCCGTCTCGCGCGACCACCGGGCGACCGGCAGCAGCAGGACGGCCGCGACGGTCAGCACGCCGGCGCGGAGCACGTCGCTGGGGGACCGGTCGTACCCGGTGACCTCCTCCAGGGAGGACCCACCTCCCCGGACGGCGCCTGCGCCCGCTGCCCGCGTCGGCGGAGGGGACCCGGTCGTCGGCGCCTCCGGCAGCTGCGTCGAGGGGGCGCTGGGCCGGTCCGACGTGCTCGTCTCGTCCATGCGGTCCGCCCTCCGGGGTCGCCGTGCACACCGTGGCGCGCGGGAGGCCCGTCCCGGGGGCCCGCAGGGAGCCGCGCCGGGGTGCCGGTGCGGGGTTCCCCGGCGGGGCGTGACCCGACCGGGGGTCAGGACGACGCTGCGCGACGCCCGCGCCGCCCCGGCCGTCGGACCGGACGCGGTGACCCCGCTGCCGAGCCCGTACCCGCTGGACCCGCTCCCCGGTCCTGAGCACGATCCGCCCCGCGTCAGGCGCGACGGCCCAGGGCCGACGACGGGAGCCACCGGTGGACGGCCCCCTCGGGGTCGACACACTGGTCGCCGTCGCTGCGGGCCCCGGTGCTCGCCGTCCGCCACCATCAGCCGTGCGCTCCGTGCTCCGGGCCGCGGTGGTCGTCGCGGTCGTGTTGGCTGTGCTGGTGGGTCTGCTCTGGGCTCTGCAGCGGCGCCTCGTCTACTTCCCGGACGACGGGCCCGTGCCCGCGGCCGCCGACGCCGTCCCCGGTGGCCGCGACGTCACGCTCACCACCGCCGACGGCCTCTCCCTCGGAGCCTGGTTCGTGCCCGGCCCGACCGCCGAGGCCCCCGCCGCCCTCGTGGCGAACGGCAACGGCGGGCACCTCGGGCTGCGCGCGCCGCTGGCGCGGGCGCTGTCGTCGGCCGGGCTGGCGGTGCTGCTGTTCGACTACCGCGGCTACGGCGGCAACCCCGGCAGCCCCAGCGAGGCGGGGCTCGCCCTCGACGTCCGGGCCGCGCGCAGCTGGCTGCTCGAGCAGGCCGGTGTCCGGCAGGAGCGGCTCCTCTACTACGGCGAGAGCCTGGGCTGCGCCGTCGTCACCGAGCTGGCCGTCGAGCACCCGCCCGCCGGGCTGCTGCTGCGGTCCCCGTTCGTCGACCTGGCCGCCGTCGGCAGCGCGCACTACCCCTTCCTGCCGGTGCGGGCGCTGCTGCGCGACCACTACCCGGTCGCCGAGCAGGTCGCCCGCGTGCGGGCGCCGACGACGGTCGTCCACGGCGGCGCCGACACGATCGTCCCGCCGGCGCAGAGCCGTCAGGTGGCCGAGGCCGCCGCGCGGCTGCACCGCCGGGTCGAGGTGCCCGGCGCCGACCACAACGACGCCGTCCTGCTCGACGGCGCGGCGCTGGTCGACGCCGTCGTCGAGCTCGCCGCGCTGGCCGACGGGCCGTGACCCGTGCCCGCCCTCCCGGCCGGAGGAGGGTCCTCGCGTTCACGGCACCGCTGGTGCTCGTCCTCGGCGCCTGGAACAACGTCGTCGTCCCCCGGCTGCCCGGCTCCTCCGGCTCCTACGTGCGGGCCAACGTCGCGGCGACGGGCCTGCTCCTCGTGGCCGCCCGCGGCGCTGGCCTGTCCTGGTCGGAGCTGGGGCTCGACCGGCACCGCCTCCGCGCCGGACTGCGGTGGGGCGGCCCGTTCGCCGCGGTGGTGGCCGGGGGCTGCGCAGCCGGTCTCGCGGTCCCGGCGGTCCGGCCGCTGCTCGCCGACGCCCGGCTGGGCGGGGCCGGTGGCGGCGAGGTCGCCCACCGGGTGCTGGTGCGCATCCCGTTCGGCACCGTCCTGTGGGAGGAGACGGCCTTCCGCGGCGTCCTGCTCGCGGCCCTGGCCCGGAGCGTGTCGCCGCCGGTGGCGGTCGCGGGCTCGGCGGCGCTCCTCGGCATCTGGCACGTGCACCCCACGCGGAGCGCACTGGTGGCCAACGACCTGGCCGGGGGTCCGGTCGCCCGGGGTCTCGCCGTGGGCCTGGGCTGCGCGGCCACCGCGGCGGCGGGGGGCCTGTTCACCTGGCTGCGGCTGCGCAGCGGGAGCCTGCTGGCGCCGGTCCTGCTCCACCTCGCGGCCAACGCGGCGGGCACGCTCGCGGCGGCCGCGGCGCACCGCCTCCGCCGCGCGCCCGGGTGAGGGCGGCCGTGCCGGCCGTTCACCGCCGGAGGTGGGCCACGAGCCCGTCCAGGCCCGGGAGCTGGTAGCTCCAGAAGCCGGCCACCAGGGCCCGGCCGTGCTCGCGGTCGCGCGCGGTCCGCAGGATCCGGGCGAGTGCCCGCCGGGTGTTGTCGAACACGAGGTCCAGGACGTCGCGCTGCTCGGGGGTCGCAGGGCGGTCCAGGGACCGCTCGGCGGCGTCGACGAGACGCCCGACGAAGGCCGCGGGGTAGCCGGCGAACCGCGTGCCCTCGGCCCGGTCGAGCAGGACGGCGACGGCCAGGCGGTGGTCGAGCCAGAAGCCGAGCAGCTCCTCGGCCGGTTCCCCGTGCCGCGAGCCCCCGGCCAGGGCCGTGACCCGGGTGTCGAGCAGCCGGTCGTGGCGGGCCGGGAGGTCCGCGGGGACGACCGCGTCGAACAGCAGCTCCTTGGAGCCGAAGTACCGGTAGACGTTCCCCGGTGCGGTGCTGGCCAGGCCGGCGATCGCGGCGACCGACGTCCCGGGGTAGCCCTGGTCGGCGAAGCAGCGCAGCGCGGCCGCCTCGATCCGCGCGCGCACCTCCGGCTTGAGGACCTGGGCCATCACACCCGTCCCGCGGCCACCGGCTCCGGCGGCCGCACGTCGGCCCACGGGGCGGCCGCCTCGAGCTCGAAGGCCAGTTCCAACAGCAGCCGGTCGGCACCGGGGCGGGCGGCGAAGTGGACCCCGACCGGCAGCCCCTCGTGCCGGCCCAGGGGCACCGACATCGCGGGACAGCCCGCGACGTTGTGGATCGGGGTGTAGCCGACGGCCTCCTCGGTGCGCCGGACGAGCGTCTCCCGGCCGGCCGCGGGGGAGAGGTGGCCCACGGGCCAGGAGGCGCGGGCGAGCGTGGGGGAGAGGACGACGTCGCAGCGCTCGAACAGCCGCAGGTAGCCGCGCGCGGCGCCCGCGAGCGCCCGCTCCGCCTCCGCCGGCGCGTCGGGGCCCAGCGTCGCGGCCCAGGCGACCAGCTCCAGGGTGAACGGCTCGAGCTCGTCCTCACCCGGCAGGCGGCCGAGCAGCGGCGCGAACGCGCGGGCGACCTCCGCCACCGTCAGTGCGGCCGCGGTGAAGAAACCCCGGCTCACCGCCGCGCCCTCGACGTCCGGGGCGGGGGCGACCTCGACCCGGTGCCCGAGGGAGTCGCAGAGCGCCGCCGCGCGGTCGAGCTCGTGCCGGACCGCCCCGTCGGGGCGGGCGCCGAGCAGCGTCGGCTCCAGCACGGCGATCCGCAGCCGGGTCGACGACGGGCCGGTCACCCGGCCGACCGGCGGGTGGACCGCGCCGGGACCGCTGCGCTCGGTGGCCGCGAGGAACGCCGCGCTGTCGCGGACCGAGCGCGTGATGACGTGCTCGACGAGCAGCGCGCCCAGGCCGGGCACCTCCGGGCCGGTCGGCTCGCCGCGCCGGTTCGACGGCTTGAACCCGAACACGCCGTTCAGCGCCGCCGGCACGCGCAGCGAGCCCCCGGCATCGCTCCCGTGCGCCATGGGGAGGACCCCGGCCGCGACCAGGGCGGCGGAGCCTCCCGACGAGCCGCCCGCGGACAGGCCCGGCCGCCACAGGTTCAGCGTCACCCCGTGCAGCGCGGTCTCGGTGCTGCCGAGCAGGCCGAACTCCGAGCTCGTCGTGGAGCAGACCACGTCGAGCCCGGCGTCCCGGATCCGTGCGGCGTACGGCGAGAGACCCGGCGCAGGCGCGGCGGCCGTGAGCCGGGAGCCCATCGACCACGGCAGCCCCGGCCAGGCGAGCAGCTCCTTGACGGCGAACGGGACACCGGCGAAGGGGCCTGCCGCGCGCGGGCGGACCGCACCGGGGTCGGCCGGAGAGGCGACGGCGTCCAGCTGGCGCCGGGCCTCGACCAGTCCCCGTGCGGTCTCGGCCAGCTCGGCGGCGGAGACGTGCCCGTCGCGGACCAGCCCGGCCATGGCGACGGCGTCCCAGCGGCGGTACTCGTCCAGGGGGATGGCCATGACGCAATCGTGAACGGCCCATTCGCGTTTGGCAACGGGTCGGCGCGCGGGTCGGTCACCCCGCGCGAGGTCCCGCCGCTCGCGCGGGGTGGCCGCGTGCCCGATCCCGCGCCGTCGTCCTACAGCGCCCTCGGCGACTCGGTGCCCATCGACGGCTACGCCGGCGGGCGCGGGCGGGGCGGGGCCGGCCTGCTGTTACGCCGCGACGACGCCCCGACTGGCGCGGCCGCGGTCTTCCTCGGCCACGGGCTCCGCGCGGGCGACCTGCGAAGCTCCGGTCGGGGGACCCGTTCCTGCAGGTGGTGGGCGGCGCCGGTGCCGGACACCCCGGCGCCGACGATCAGGACGTCGACGTGGCCGGCGTCCTGGACGTCTGCCTGGGTCTGTCCGGCGGGTTCGGTGGGTGCGGTGGTCGTCACGTGCGGACCCCCGGGAGGGGGAGCGGTGCAGGTCACGACGGGTCGGCGGTGGCCTCTCCGGTGTCCTCACCGGTGACGCTCCGGTGACGCGTGGGCTGCCAGACTCCGGCGACCGGGAGAGACCGGAGGAGACCGGGACGCAGCCCGTCGACCGCGGCGAGGGGGCCGACCGTGACCGACAGGGCGCCGCAGGCGGGGACGGCTCCTCCCGTGCCGGTCCGGCCGGCGGATGACGCTCCTCCGGGTGAGTGCGCCGGGCAGGGTCACGAGCGAGGATGGGGTCCCGCGATCATGACGACTCGCGGGGGACGGGCCGTCCGCTGGGGCGGGCGGCAGGGACGACCCCGATGGACGGTGACCTTGGACGGCGACCACAGTGCCGCACTGCTCGTCCGCGTGTGGCTCGAGGACGGCGCCGAGACCTTCCGCGGTCGGCTGACGAGCATGGACACCTCGCCCGGCCCGGGCGGCACGGGGGAGGCGACCGTGGCCCTGGCCGCCTCGCCGCGTGACGTCGTCGACGCGGTGCGTGCCTGGGTGGAGCAGTTCCTCCGCGACGCGTCGAACTCGATTGACGGCGGCGACTGAGAGCCCGGACCATTCCCGCCGGCGGACCCGGACGCCGCCGCTCCACCGTCGTCGGGTGCTCCAGGGGGTGTGCCCCGTGACCCTCCCACCGGCTGTCCGCGTGACCCTGCTCGACGGCTTCGCCCTGCGGCTCGGGGACGGCACCCGCGCCGCCCCCTGCGAGCTGCCGCGGGCGGTGCAGCGCCTCGTCGCGCGCCTGAGCCTGTCGCGCTGCCCGGACCGCACCGTCATCGCCGGTCAGCTGTGGCCCGACGTGCCCGAGGACCACGCGCACGGCAGCCTGCGCTCGGCGCTGTGGCGGCTGAGGAGGGTGGCCCCCGGCATGGTCGAGGTGTCGGGCGGCTCGCTGTCGCTGGCCACCGGGGTGCGCGTCGACGTCCGCGAGCTCGAGGCGTGGGCGTCGCGGGTGCTCGACCGGCAGGTCCACGGCGACGACGTCGCGATGCCGCCCGAGGAGCTGCGCGGGCAGCTCCTGCCCGGCTGGTCCGAGGACTGGGTGGTGCTGGAGCGCGAGCGGCTGCGCCAGCTGCGGATGCACGCGCTGGAGGCCCTGGCCGACGAGCTGGTCGCCACCGGCCGGTTCGGCGAGGCGGTGGAGGCGGCCTACGCCGCGGTGCACGAGGAGCCGCTGCGGGAGAGCGCCCACCGGGCCGTCGTCCGGGTCCACCTGGCCGAGGGCAACCTCGCCGAGGCGCGCCGCGCCTACGAGTCGTTCCGGGCGGTGCTCGCCGACACGCTGGGTGTCGCCCCCACCCCGTCCATGACCGCCCTGCTCGCCCAGGCCCGGCGCCGGGCGGCCGACGGGCGCCCGGCACGGGCCCCCGGGGTGCACCGCAGCCCCGTCCCCGAGGGAGCGCGGCGCGGCGGCTGACCCGGTCGCGACGCCGGCGCGGTGGCCGGGTCGGTCACAGGGCGGTCCCAGGGCGGCGATCCTAGGGCGGCGGTCACAGGGCGGCGGTCACAGGGCGGCGAGGTGGCCAATCGCGGTGGTGCTGGGGAGGAAGCAGTAGGCGCCGCCGCGGGTGGTGACCAGCCGGGGCAGGCCGCGGAGCTCGGCCCGTCCGCCGCCGGGGGTGGCCAGCGGCAGCGTGCCGCCCGACCCGAGGAAGGGGTCCTGCGTCCGGCCGAGGCCCGGGGCGAAGCGGCCGTCCACGGCCCACTGGCCCATCACGAACTCGAACTGGTCGCGGAGGCTGACCCCGATGAACAGGCCGAGCAGCCCGCGGTCGTGCCCGTCCCGGGGGTGGTCGGGGTCGTAGGGCGGGCCGTAGGTCAGCCCGCGCCGCACGATCCGGTGCTGGTTCCCGCCGCCCCCGGCCACCCGGGAGTCGCGCGGGTTCATGCGCCGCACGTGCGACCCGATCGGGCAGCGCTCGCCTCTCGGGTCCGCGGCGTAGCCGAAGTCGTTGAGCGCGTCGGCGGGCACCGGCGGGTCGGGGGAGTCGGTGTCCGGGGAGAGGGCCAGCGGGGTCCCGTTCCGCCACCGCCCGCACAGCTGCGCGGCGACGCGCTCCGGGGAGCTGCCGGTGCGGCGGGACTGCTCGGCCAGCAGCTCGCGGAAGGCGTCGACGTCCTGGGACAGCACGCGGAACGCCGCGAAGCTGCCGTTGCGGCCCAGCACCTCGGGTTCCGGCACGGGGTAGGTGAAGTCGCGGAACTGGCTGGGGTGGCCGAGCAGGAACGCACCCGCGGGCGCCACCGGCAGCCGGTCGGGCGGCCCGGGTGGCGGCGCGTCGCCGACGGTGGGCTGGGAGATCCCGTCGACGTAGCCGAAGTGGTCCACGCGGGCGCCGAGCAGGGCGGCGTCGAGCCGGCACAGCTCGGTCAGCCCCGGCGCGGTGCCGGCCAGCAGGTCGTCGGTGGCCCGGTCCACCGCCGCGGCGGACTGCCCGAACAGCGAGACCAGCAGGTGGAACCCCGGGTCCCCGAACACCGGCAGCCAGTGCTCGGGGGCGCTGGGGCCGACGTCACCCACCCGGTCGGCGCGGGCCTGCGCGCCGGCGAGGAACTCCGCGGGGAAGGTCGCCAGCGACTCCTCGGGGACCCCGAGGGCGCGCAGCCCGCCGGCGGTCACCGACAGGTTGAGGCAGCAGTCGGGCTTCTCCGTCCACGGCGTCCCGGTCGTGACCTGCGGACGGCGGGGGTCCCCGGCGACCAGCGAGCCGAGCAGCTCGCGGCCCGCGGCCGCGGCGTCCACCCGCAGCACCAGGTGGCGGGCGCGCGGCATCGTGTACCCGCGGAGGACGACGCCCTGGACGTCGGCGAGGTCGAGCACCGGGACCCGCGTCAGGCCACGACGTCGGCGGCGAGGACGTCGAGCACCGTCCGCTGCGGATAGGCGCTGTAGAACGGCGGCACGCAGCGCAGGTCGTGGCGGCGCACGTAGTCCAGGAACTCCTCGCGGTGCCGCTGCACCGGCAGCGGCGGGGCGCCCTCCACGTGCTGCAGCAGGTCGTCGAACACCTCGCCGATGTGGTCGACGAACTCGTTGATGTAGACGTCGAAGTCGCCGTCGTAGGTCGTGATCACGGCGAGCCGCTGCTCGTCGAGCAGGACGAAGCGGGCGAAGTGCACGGTGCCGATCGCCTCGAGCGCCCGCACCACCGGGTTCTGCTCCCGGGGCAGGGACTGCAGCGCCTGGACCTTTCGCTGCAGCACCCCGCGGTCCTCGGGCGAGCGCGCGGTCATCACCAGCGTCAGCGGGTTCTGCACCGGGTCGTCGGCGGTGCTCGGTCCGGTCATCGGGAGTCCCTCGTCTCCTCGCGCGCCGCACCGCCGGGTGGCGGCCGGTCGGGCCGACCCTGCCGCCGGGGGCATCACCGCCGCGTCACGGCCCCGTCATCCCGCCCGTGTATCAGCCGCGCCCCGGCGCCCCTCTGCTGGGCGACGCCGTTCCTCCTGATGCCGTCACTCCTGATCGGGGACCGCCGATGGACCAGATCCCGCGCACCACCCCGGACAGCGGACCGCGGATCACGCTGCTCGACGGGTTCACCGTCCGGAACGGTGCGGCCGCGCGGCGGCCGGCCGCCGTGGAGCTGCCCCGGGCGGTGCAGCGCGTGGTCGCGCACCTGTGCCTGGCCGAGCGGCCCGCGCGCACGGCGGTGTCGGGTCAGCTGTGGCCCGACGTGCCCGAGGACCGGGCCCAGGCCAGCCTGCGGTCGGCGCTGTGGCGGCTGCGCCGGTCCGCCCCCGAGCTCCTCGACCCCTCCGACGGAGTCCTGCGGCTGGCCGCCGGCGTCCGCACCGACGTGCGCGAGCTGCACGGCTGGGCCGAGCGCGTGTGCGATCCGCGGACCGGCACCGACCGGGTGGTGCTCCCGGACCCGGCGCTGCTGGGCGACCTGCTCCCCGGCTGGTACGACGACTGGGTCCTCCTGGAGCGCGACCGGCTGGCCCGGCTGCGGCTGCACGCGCTGGAGACGGCGGCGGTCCGGCTGGGCGCCGCCGGCCGGCACGCCGAGGCCCTCCAGGCCGCCTACCTCGCGATCCGGACCGAGCCGCTGCGGGAGAGCGCCCACCGCACCGTCGTGCGCGTGCACCTCGCCGAGGGCAACGTGGCCGAGGCGCTGCGGGCCCACGACCTGTTCCGGGACCTGCTGCGCGACGAGCTCGGGGTGCCGCCGACCGAGCAGATGACCCGGCTGGTCCGCGGCATCCCCCGGTCGCGGCGGCTGGCCTCCTGACCGTCGCCGGGCAGACGCCGTGCTCCACAGGGACCAACGACCGTTGACGCCCCCGGGGCGTGTCGAAACGATCCCGTTACGTCACCACACGCACCGGGACCCACCGCTCAGAGACGGGCTCGAGAGGGGCCTTGCATGACCACTCGCACGACCACCACGACCGCACGCGTCCACCTGCTCGACGGCTTCCGCGTGTCGGGGGACGACGGGACCGCGCCGGCCACCGCCGGCGCCCTGCCCCACGGTGTCCAGCGGCTGATCGCCCACCTGAGCCTGTGCGGACGCCCGGCGCGCGGGGCGATCGCCGGCCAGCTGTGGCCCGACGTCCCCGAGGCGCAGGCCCACGGCAGCCTCCGGTCGGCGCTGTGGCGGGTGCAGAAGGCCGTCCCGGGGCTGGTGGACGTGTCCGGCGGCGCGGTGACCCTGGCCGCCGGCGTGCGCGTCGACGTCCGCGAGCTCGTCGAGTGGGCACACGCCGTCCTCGACCCGGCGGTCCCCGTCGACGGCATCCGCACGCCGGCGGCGGCGCTCGCGGGGGAGCTCCTGCCGGGCTGGTACGACGACTGGGTCCTGCTGGAGCGCGAGCGGCTGCGCCAGCTGCGCATGCACGCCCTCGAGGTGCTGGCCGACCGGCTCGTGGCCGCCGGCCGCCACGGCGAGGCGGTGCAGGCCGCCTACGCGGCCGCCCGCGACGAGCCGCTGCGCGAGAGCGCGCACCGGGCGATCGTCCGGGTCCACCTGGCCGAGGGCAACCTCGCCGAGGCGGTCCGCGCCTACACCGCCTTCCGGGACGCGCTCGCCCGGGAGCTCGGCGTCCCGCCGACCCGCCAGATGCAGGAGCTGGTGTCGCGGTGGCAGGTGCGCGTCGTCGCCGGCCGCCCCGGCCCGGCCGGCGTGCCGCGGCCCCGCTCGGCGGCCGCTCCGGTGCCCGCCGGGGCGCGGGGCGCCTGACGCGGGGGACCGGCCGGTCCGGGAGGGGGAGCGCGCCGTGCTGCTGGTGCTGTTCGACCTCGGCGACACGCTGGAGTCCGGCGGCGTCCTCCGGCCGGGGGCGCGCGAGCTGCTGCAGGAGCTCACCGACCTGCGCGCCGGTGGGCGGCCGGCGGTCGTCCTGGGGCTGCTGTCGGACACCCGCGACCCGGTGGACGCCGCGGACGTCGCCGCGGTCGTCGCGGAGTACTCCGCCCTGCTCGACGCGCTGGGCATCCGGCGCTTCTTCGAGCCGCTGTCGCGGCGGGTGACCCTCTCCGCGGAGGTCGGGGTGCGCAAGCCCGCGCCGGCGGTCTTCCGGGCCGCCGTGGCCCGGGCCGAGCCCGCGCTGACCCTCTCCGACGTCGTGTTCGTCAGCGAGCACGCCGGCCACGTGGCGGCCGCGCGGCGGCTGGGCGCGGCCGGCGTCCACCTGCGCCCGCCCGGCGGGGCCGGTGGCGACGTGGCCGGGCTGCCCGACCTCCTCCCGGTCCTGCGCGACCTGGTCGGGGCGGCGGCCGCCCACCGGCGTGCTCCGGGCACCGACCCCGGAGGTGCCCGGACCCGGCTGGGCGAGCACGTCGTCGTGACCCGCGACGCGCCCCCGGCCGACGAGCCGTCCGACCGCGAAGCGGGCGGTGTGGTCGCGGTGGACGGGGCCGGCGCGCAGCGGCTGTTCCTCGTCGTCCAGAACGGCCGGCTCTTCCAGGCCGACCACCCCGAGGTGCCGGTCCTCGTCGACACCGGCCGCCACCTGGTCGTCGACCTCGAGCCGGAGGAGGCGGAGCGGCTCGCGGGCTCCGGCGGCGCCTGCTGGGCGCTGCGCCCCCTCCCCGTCGGCCCGGTGGTCACCGCCGTCGGCCCGGTGGTCACCGCCGCGCCCGCTCCCGCGGCCGGCCGGGAGGAGCCGGAGTGGGTGCGGCGCTGCGTGGCCCGCCTCTCGCGCGAGGAGCTGGCGGCCGACCTGGCCACGCTGGCCGCCCACCGCACCCGGCACTCCGCGAGCGCGGGGTTCGACGAGGCCGCGGCCTGGGGCGCCGCGCAGCTGACGGCGGCCGGTCTGACCGTCACCACCCAGCCGGTGCCCCGCGGGGGCGGGCGCTGCCGCAACGTCGTCGCCGACCGGCCCGGCACCGGCCCCGCCCCCCGCGACGTGGTCCTGGTGACCGCGCACCTGGACTCGGTCAACCGGCTCGGCGCGCCCGCGCCCGCGCCGGGCGCCGACGACAACGCCTCGGGCAGCGCCGGGGTGCTGGCGCTGGCGCGGGCGCTGGCCGGCTCGCCGTCCCTGCTCGACCTGCGGCTGGTGCTGTTCGGCGGTGAGGAGCAGGGGCTGTTCGGCAGCCGGCGCTACGTCGAGGAGCTCCCCGGCCCGGAGCGCGCCCGCATCCGCGCGGTGGTGAACATGGACATGATCGCCGGCCGGAACACCGCCGTCCCGGGGGTGCTGCTGGAGGGGGCGGCGGTCTTCCGGGACGTCATCGACGGGCTGGCGCGGGCCGCGGCGGCCCACACCGGCCTGGCCGTCAGCGTGGGCCTGAGCCCGGCCAACAGCGACCACGTGCCCTTCACCGACGTCGGCATCCCCGCCGTCCTGACCATCGAGGGCGCCGACGGCAGCAACCACAGGGTGCACACGGAGGAGGACGCGCTCGCGCACGTCGACCTCGACCTGGCGCTGGAGATCCTCCGCATGAACACCGCCTTCGTCGCCGGGACGCTCGGCCGACCGGAGGCGGAGGAGCCCGCGGGCGCGTCCCCCGGCTCCAGCGGAACGGTCGCGTGACGCGGCGGTGACGCCCGGCGCCCTACCGTCGCGGCCCAGCCGGGGAGGACCCGGACCCGCCCAGGGAGGAGCCGACCGTGCCCAAGCGTCTGGTGCTGTGCTGCGACGGCACGTGGAACACCGCCGACCAGGTGCACGGCGGCCGCCTGTGTCCGACGAACGTCACCAAGGTCGCCCTGGGGGTCGACCGCGAGGACGGGGACGGCGTCGAGCAGCGGGTGTACTACCAGCAGGGGGTCGGCACGAAGCCGGGGGAGCGCATCCGGGGCGGCGCCTTCGGCGTGGGCCTCTCGCGCAACGTGAAGGACGCCTACCGGTTCCTGGTGGAGCACTACGAACCCGGCGACGAGCTGTTCCTCTTCGGGTTCAGCCGCGGCGCGTACACCGCCCGGAGCACCGTCGGCCTGGTGCGCAACTGCGGCGTCCTCCGGCGCGAGCACGCCGGCCGGCTGGAGGAGGCCTACGACCTGTACCGGTCACGGGCCGCGCACCCCCGTGACCTGGAGTCGCAGCTGTTCCGGCGGTCCTACAGCCACGAGCCGCGGATCCGCTTCCTGGGCGTCTGGGACACCGTGGGCTCCCTCGGCATCCCGTCGGTCGGACTGGGGCTGGCGCGGCTGGCCAACCACCGCCTCGAGTTCCACGACACCCGGCTGAGCGGCACGGTCGACGCCGCCTTCCAGGCGCTGGCCGTCGACGAGCGGCGCCGGCCCTTCGCCCCGACCCTGTGGGACCGCGCCTCGGTCGCCGGGCGCCCGGACGTCGAGCAGGTGTGGTTCAGCGGCGACCACTGCGACGTCGGCGGCGGGCACCCGGAGTCCGGGCTCGCCGACATCACGCTGCTGTGGATGGTCGACCGCGCCCGCTCCTGCGGACTGGCCTTCCGCGACGACGCCTACCGCCGGCCGGCCGACGGCGCGCCGGAGCGCTTCGACGGCCGAACCTTCCCCGTGGACCCCGACCCCCTGGGGACCCTGCACGACTCGCGGCGGTGGTTGTACCGCCTGCTGCGCCCCTACGCGCGGCCGATCGGCGCGGAGGACCCGGACTCGGAGTCCGTCGCCTCCAGCGCCGTCGCCCGGCGGGAGGACGCGCGGGCGCGGTACGCGCCGCGCCGGCTGGTCGATTACCTGGCCGAGCGGCCACGGGTCATCGAGGTCCCGCTGCGGGTCGGCCCGCCCGGCCGCCGGCCCGTCGGCGCCGGGGCGGCGGAGGCCGACGGCGGCCGGTGACGTCCCGGTGACGGCGGCCGGTCAGCCTCGGGGCGACGACCGGGTGCGATGACCCGCGAGCGATGACCCGGGAGCGATGACCCGGATGCGATGACCCGGGAGCGATGACCCGGGTGCGATGACCCGGGTGCGACGAGGACGAGGGCGGACGACGCCCGGACAGGGGACGACGTGGTCACCAGGGACCTGCCGCAGGACTTCCACGCGCTCTACGACGCAGGCGCCCGCCGCGTCCGGGGCGGGCCCCCGCCGACGGCCGGGGAGCCGGCGGACGGGAGCGGCCGGCCGGCCGCGGCCGCCGCTGTCGGCGCCGACACGGGGCTGCGCGTCGAGCACGACGAGGCCACCGGGCTGCCCAACCGCGTGGCGGGCCTGTCGCCGGGCGCCCGCCTGACCGCGCCGACGGGCGGCACCCCCGAGGAGGCGGTGGGCCGCTTCGTCGCCGAGCACGGGGACCTGTGGCGGCTCGCCCCGCAGGACGCCGACGGCGTCGCCGTCGCCTCGGTCAGCGGCACGCGCCTGCGCACCGCCCACCTGGTCCAGCGCGTCGACGGCGTCGAGGTGTTCGCCTCCGACGTGACGGCCGCGATCGGCCCGGACGGCGACGTCGTGTCCGTGGCCGGCCAGTTCTTCCCCGGCGCGGCGGAGGCGGGCCGGGCCGGCCGGGCCGCCGGCAGCACGCCCGAGGAGGCCATCGCCGTCGCGGCGTCCGACCTCACCGGCCTGCCGTACGAGCCCTCGTCGTTCGTCGCCGAGGAGCCCGACGGGGACGACGGGGACGCCGCGGCGGCCGGCGCGGGCGCGTGGCGCAGCTACCGGGCCGCGGCGACCGACGGGCCGGCGTTCGAGCGGCCCGTGCGGGTACGGGAGGTGCTGTTCCCGCTCGGCGGCGGGCAGTTCGCGCGGGGCTGGCACCTGGAGCTGTGGATCCGGACGTACCCGGCCTTCGCCTACGTCGTGGAGGCGGCGCCGGAACCGGAGGTGCTGTTCCGCAGGAACCTGCGGGCCGACGTCGCCTTCAGCTACCGGGTGCACAACACCGGCGACGCGGTGTGCCGGCCCGAGGACGGTCCCGCCCCCGGCTCACCGCACCCGACCGGCGTCCCGGACGGGTTCCAGGCGCCGACCGTCCCCGAGCGCCTGGTCACGCTGGAGAGCCTGCTGCCCGGCCGGCCGTGGCTCCCCGACGACGCGACGACGACCGTGGGGAACAACTGCACCGCCTACGCCGACCTCGCCGGACCCGACGGGCTGGGCCCCGGGGACGTCCTCGGCACGGTGACCGGCCCGCGCGTGTTCGACCACGTCTACGACCACGCCAAGCCCGCGTCCGACCCGGAGAACCTGCAGGCGAGCCTGGTCGGGATGTTCTTCCACGTGAACTGGCTGCACGACCGCTGGTACGAGGCGGGCTTCGACGAGGCCGCCGGGAACGCCCAGCGGGTCAACCTCGACGGCGTCGGCGTCGGTGGCGACCCGGTCCTCGCCGAGGGCAACGACTTCAGCGGCAGCGACAACGCGAACATGCAGACGCCGGCCGACGGCGCCAGCCCCCGCATGCAGATGTACGAGTTCCGCGCCGTGACGCCGTCGCGGACCAGCAACCACGAGGCGCTGATCACCTTCCACGAGATGGGCCACTACGTCACCAACCGGCTCGTCGGCAACGCCAGCGGGCTGGCCAACCGCCAGGGCCGGGCGATGGGGGAGGGCTGGGGCGACTTCTTCGCCATCTGCATGACCTCGCAGGAGACCGACGCGTTCGACACCGGCGTCTTCCCCGTCGGCGGGTGGACCGACCTGACGCCCATCTTCCACGACAACTACTACTTCTCGATCCGCCGTTACCCCTACTCGGTGGACACGGCGAAGAACCCGCTGACCTTCCGGCACATCGGCGACGGCGCCGTCCTGCCGAAGGGCCCGCCGCGCAACCCCCACGGCGGCGGCGCCAACAGCGAGGTGCACAACGCCGGCGAGGTGTGGTGTGCCGCGCTGTGGGAGGTCTTCGTGGCCCTCGTCGCCCGGCACGGGCACGCCGAGGCCGAGCGGCGGGTGCTCGAGTACGTCATCGGCGGCCTGAAGCTGACGCCCTCGATGCCCACCTTCACCCAGGCCCGCGACGGCGTCCTCGACGCGGTCGCCGCCCTGGACCCGGACGACCTGCCCGACGTCTGGGGCGGGTTCGCCAGGCGCGGGATGGGCGTGGGCGCGGTGTCCCCGCCGGCGACCTCGACGTCACTGGCCGGTGTGGTGGAGAGCTTCGCCACCCCGTGACCGCGCACGTGCTGACCCTGCGCCGGACCGAGTTCGTCCTCTGGCGCCCGGCCCGCACCGACCCGGTGCCGCTGCTGGTGATCGGGCGGCTGCAGCCCGGCGCGCCGGTGACGCTGGTGGGGGAGCGCTCGGTGCCGCTCGCACCCTCCCCGCACGGGGCCGACCTGTGGACGGTGCCGGCCGCGCGGTGCGGCCTCGAGGACGGGCAGGTGTGGCACTACTGGTTCGAGGTGACCGATGCCCACCCCGGCCGGTCCGGGCAGCGGGTCCGGGTCACCGACCCGTGGGCCACCACGGTCGACTGGCGGCTGCGGGCCCCGCAGCCGCCGGGGCCCGGGTACACCGCGGCCGACCGCTACCCGGCGTCGGTCGTGCGCTGGCGCGACGGGGTGCTGGAGCCCTGCGACCCCGGCGGCGAGTACGGGGAGCTCGACGACGTCCCTCCGGCGTCCCTGCCGCCGAACAACCGGATCGTCCTCTACGAGCTGCCGACGGCGTGGTCGGCCGGGAGCGGGGAGGGCCGCTACGAGCGCGGGGTGGGCACCTTCCGGGACGTCGCGGCCCTCGTCGACCGGGCCGCCGGCGGCGCGGACTTCGCCGCGCTGGACGTCACCGCGCCGGGCCGCTCGTACCTGGTCGACGAGCTGGGCGTCAACGCCCTGGAGCTGCTGCCGCCGGCCGACAGCGCCTACGTGCGCACCTGGGGCTACGGGACGACGGACTTCGCGGCGCCGGACGCCGAGCTGGGCTCCCCGCTCGACTCCTCGCACCCGACGCCCAACCGCGACCTGCGCGCGCTGGTGGCGACCCTGCACCGGCACGGGGTGCGCTTCTTCGTCGACTCGGTCACCGCGTTCGCGCGCGACCACCCGTACCTGGCCGCGGCGACCGAGGACTTCTTCGTCCTGGACCCCGCGACGGCCGACCCGGCCGACCCCGACCGGTACGACTCCCGCGGGGGCCTGCGCAACGGGTACGGCAGCACCCTGTTCCGCTTCGCCGCCCGCCCCGAGGGCTCCGACCCCGTCACCGGGGAGCACGGGCCGCTCTCGCCGGCCTCGGGCCTGCTGCGCACGGCCCTGGCGCGGTGGATGACCGACCTCGGCGTCGACGGCATCCGGCTCGACAGCATCGAGAACGTCGCCAACTGGGACTTCGTCGGCGCCTACCGCGACCTGGCCCGCTCGCTGTTCCTGCAGCGGTGCGGCGCCGCACCCGGCGACCCGGAGGCCGAGGCCCGCTTCCTCGTGGTGGGCGAGGAGCTGACCGAGCCGCCCGCCCTGCTGACCCAGCACCGCCTCGACGGGCTGTGGCACGAGGGGTTCAAGCGCTGCGCCCGCGCCGCCGTGCTCGGGCAGGACGTCGACGGCCTGGGCTTCGCCGAGACCGTGCGCCGGATGGTCGACTGCCGGGCGTCGGGCTACGGGGACCTGTCCCAGGCGGTGATCTACCTGACCTCGCACGACGTCGAGGGGCTGCGCAACGAGCGGCTGTACGACTTCCTGCGGGCCAACGGCGTGGCCGACTGCGAGAAGCGGGTCGAGCTGGCCTTCGCCTGCCTGCTGACGGCGGTCGGCGTGCCGCAGATCCTGGCCGGCGACGAGTTCGCCGACCAGCACGACCTCGTCGACCCCTCCGGCCACGTCACCGAGGCCTCCGGCAAGCAGGTGGACCCGGTCAACTGGTCCCGGCTGGAGGAGGACTGGCGGCGGCGGGTGCAGCGCCACGTGGCGCGGCTGGTGCGGCTGCGGACCACCAGCGACGCGCTCGCGGTCAACGACGTCGAGCTGCTGCACGTGGACCTCGACGGCAAGCGGGTCGTGGTCTGGCGGCGCGGGCGGCCCGGCGCCGACGAGCAGGTGGTCGTGGTCGCCAACTTCTCCGACTACACGACACCGCCTGGTCCCTCCGCCGAGTACGTGGTGCCGACCTGGCCGGCCACGCCGCAGGGACGGCGCTGGCGCGAGGTCACCCAGGAGCGCGACGTCCCCCCGGAGTGGGCCGGGCGCGAGCCGCTGTTCTCCTGGGAGGCGAAGGTCTACGCCCTGGTGCAGGCCGCGTGACACGCCGGTGACGCCCCCGTGACGACCGGTGCGTGAGGTGGGGTCGTGACCGACCTGCTGCCGGAGACGACGACCGACGAGCTCCTCCCCGGGGCCCTCGACGCGGACGGCGCCGGGCGCGCCACGACCCCCACCGGGACCACCGCGGGCGGCCCGGCCGACGCCGGCGGGGACGGGCACCTGCTCGCCGCGCTCCGTCGGCTGGTCCGGGCCGGGGAGGCCGCGTCCCTCGCCGACCTCGACGTCTCCGCCATCGACGTCGCGTACGTGACCGCCGGCGGCCGGCGGGTCCCCGAGATCACGATCCGGTTCACCCTCGACGGCGAGCCCACGGGGGCGCACACGGCGCCGCGGACCGCCCCTGCCGCGTCCCGGGCCGCTGCCGCGGACGCCGCCGAGGTCGTCGAGGGCTACGACGCCGCCTTCCTCGGCGAGCAGGTCCCCGCGCCCGTCGCCGGCGCCGCCGTCCTGGCCGACGTGGCGCGCACGGTCGACGGCGGCACCGTCGTCGACCACGTGCACTTCTCCCTGCAGATGAGCGCCTCACGCCGGTTCGCCCGCTGGGTCGCCTGGAACATCGACGGCGGCGCCCTCAAGGCGCTCAGCCGCAACGGCCTGCGGTTCGTCAAGGACCCCCGGATCGCCGAGGACCTGCAGGTCGGCGACGAGCTGTACGCGGGCAACCGGCTCGACCGCGGGCACCTCGCGCGCCGCGCCGACCTGACCTGGGGCAGCCTCCCCGTCGCCGAGCGGGCCAACCGCGACTCCTTCTACTTCACCAACATCACGCCGCAGATGGACGACTTCAACCAGAGCGCGCGGGACGGCGTGTGGGGACGCCTGGAGAACGCGGTCCTCGCCGACGTCGACGTCGAGGACCTGAGGGTGAGCGTGTTCGGCGGGCCGGTCTTCGCGGACGACGACCGCGTGTACCGCGGGGTGCGCCTCCCGCGCGAGTACTGGAAGGTGATCGCCTTCCGCACCGACGGCGCCCTGCGGGCGCGGGCCTTCCTGCTGACCCAGGCCCTCGACCAGCTCCCGATCCTCGAGCTCGACGAGTTCCGGGTCTTCCAGGTGGCCCTCCCCGAGCTCGAGTCCCGCACCGGGCTGCTCTTCCCTGACGTGCTGCGGGCGGCCGACACCCCGGTGCTCCCGGCGCGGACCGGGGAGCGCGAGCCGCTCGGCAGCGTCACCGACATCCGGTGGTGACCGGCACCTCCCGCGGTCCGGCACCGCGGGAGGCGGAACCCGGCGGTGTCAGCGCCCCTGCCGCCACCTCCTGCAGACGGGCACCGCGCCCGGCCCCGACGGGACCGCGGCGGTGCACCCGGTGACCCCGACCGGAGGTGGACCGTGACCGCGAGCCCGCCCGAGCCGTCGTCCCCGTTCCTGCGCGCCCTCGAGGCGGCCCGGGCGCTGGGCCGCGCCGACGGGCTGCTCGCGGCCGGGTTCGAGCCGGCCGGGGAGCCGGCCGCGACCGGCTCGTGCTGCCACGGGCTCGACCCCGACGACCTGGCCCGCCTCGTGTGGGACGCCGGGGCGGGCACCCCGCCCGCCGGGGTCCGGCTCGACGCCCCGCTGTGGTACGCGCAGGGCTTCCGCGAGGGGCTGGCCGGCGCCCGGTCCCCGTCGTCGCCGGAGCCCGCCCCGGACCCGGTCGGGCACCGGCAGGCGGCCCCGGGGACGCCGTGGCGGCGGGGGCTCCCCGAGCCCTTCTGACCCCGCGCGCGGGTGGTCCGGGCCGGCCCCCGGCCGCCCGTGGGAGGGCACCTGTGCCGCGACGCGCCGCGTCGGTGACGAACGAATCCGTCTCCTGCCTTGCCGTGCTGGTCACTCCGCAGGATGCTGCCCGTACTCCGATGGCGGGACACGGCTCGACAACCGGTCCCGGCTCGGCCCACGTACCGACGCGCAACCGAGATCCCAGGAGGAGCCGGTGACGGCGACCCAGGAACGGACCAGCAGGACCGGCGACAAGCTCTCCGGCCGGGTGGCCTTCGTCACCGGAGGGACCCGCGGGATCGGCGCGGCCATCAGCCGCAGCATGGCCGCCCAGGGTGCCGACGTCGCCGCGGGCTACAGCGGCAACGACGAGGCGGCCGAGCGCTTCCGCAAGCAGTTCTGCGACGACTTCCCCGACCAGGGCTTCTCCGTGCACAAGGGCGACATCAGCAACCCCGAGGACTGCCGCCGCACCATCCGCGAGGTCATCGACAAGCACGGCCGGCTCGACATCCTGGTCAACAACGCCGGCATCACCGCCGACCGCACCGTGCTGAAGATGACCGACGACGACTGGCGGCGGGTCATCGACGTCAACCTCTCCGGCGCCTTCTACCTGTCGCAGGCCGCGCTCAAGCACATGCTGGAGCGGGGCAGCGGGCGGATCGTGATGATCTCCTCGGTCATCGGCGAGATGGGTGGCATCGGGCAGTCGAACTACGCCTCGGCCAAGGCCGGACTGCTGGGCCTGACCAAGACGCTGGCCCGCGAGGCCGCGATGCAGGTGCAGCGCTCCGGCAAGACCGACGGCCTCGGCATCACGGTGAACGCCGTCACCCCCGGCTACACCGCCACCGAGATGCTGGACACGGTGCCGGACAAGGTGATCGAGGGACTCAAGCAGAAGATCCCGCTCGGCCGGCTGGGTGAGCCCGAGGAGATCGCCCGCGTCGTGCACTTCCTCGCCGCGGACGCCTCCGGTTACATCACCGGCCAGGTCTGGGGGGTCAACGGCGGCCTGGACATGTAGCACCCGCGCCCCCGTCAGCCCAGCGATCGAGGAGAGTGCCCGGTGTTCGACCGCATCGCCGTCGTCAACCGTGGGGAGCCGGCCCTCCGGCTGATCCGTGCGGTGCGTGAGCTCAACGCCGAGCAGGGCACCCGGACCCGCGTCGTGGCCCTGCACACCGAGGCCGAGCGCCGGGCGACCTTCGTGCGGGCCGCCGACGAGGCGGTCCTGCTCGAGGAGACGGGGGCCGGCTCCCCCTACCTCGACCACGCCGCGCTCGGCCGGGCCCTGCGGGCCAGCGGCGCCGACGCGGCGTGGGTGGGCTGGGGGTTCGTCGCCGAGGACCCCGCCTTCGCCGAGCTGTGCGCCGACCTGGGCGTGACCTTCATCGGGCCGCCGCCGGAGGCCATGCGGCTGCTCGGCGCCAAGATCGAGGCCAAGGTCCTCGCCGAGAAGACCGGGGTCCCGGTCGCGCCGTGGAGCCACGGCCCGGTCGAGGGTCCCGAGGACGGCCGGCGGCACGCCGAGGCCATCGGCTACCCCCTCATCGTCAAGGCGCGCAGCGGCGGCGGGGGCCGCGGCATCCGCGTCGTCCGCTCGGAGGACGAGCTCGAGGAGGCGCTGGTCCGCACCCGGTCGGAGGCGGAGAAGAGCTTCGGCGACCCGATCGTCTTCATGGAGCGGCTGGTCGAGGGCGGCCGGCACGTCGAGGTCCAGGTGATCGCCGACCAGCACGGCGCGGTCTGGGCGCCCGGCGTGCGCGACTGCTCGGTGCAGCGGCGCAACCAGAAGGTCATCGAGGAGTCGAGCTCACCGGCGCTCCGCCCGGAGCAGGACGCCGCGCTGCGCGAGTCCGCCGTCGCGCTCGTGCGGGCCGCCGGCTACGTCGGCGCGGGCACCGTCGAGTTCCTCTACCAGCCCGAGGAGCAGCTCACCACGTTCCTCGAGGTCAACACGCGGCTGCAGGTCGAGCACCCGGTGACCGAGGCGACCACCGGTCTGGACCTGGTCAAGCTGCAGCTGCACGTGGCCGCCGGCGGCCGGCTGGAGGGCACTCCGCCGGAGGCCAACGGGCACGCGGTCGAGGCGCGGCTCACCGCCGAGGACGCCGAGGCGGGGTTCGCCCCGGCGCCGGGCCAGGTGGAGCTGCTGCGCCTGCCCACCGGCCCCGGGGTCCGCGTCGACACCGGCATCAGCGTCGGCGACGTCATCCCGCCGCAGTACGACTCGATGATCGCCAAGGTCATCGCGTGGGGCCGGGACCGTCCCGAGGCGCTGGCCCGGCTGCGCTGCGCGCTGCAGGAGACCACCGTCGTCCTGCGCGGCGGCACCACCACCAAGTCCTTCCTGCTGCACCTCCTGGACCGCCCCGAGGTGGTGGCCGGTACGGCCGACACCGGGTGGCTGGACCGCGCGGGCACCCTCGACGGCGTCCGCCCGTCCGGCTCGGCGTGGGTGGCGCTCGTGCAGGTGGCGCTCGACCTCGCCGAGGCGGAGGAGGAGCAGGAGCGGCTGGCGTTCCTGGCCTCGGCCCGCGGCGGCCGGCCGCGCGCCCCGCACGAGGTGGGCCGCACCATCGAGCTCGGCCTGCGCGGCCAGGTGTACCGGCTCACCGTCGCCACGGTGGACCGCGACCGGCACCGGGTCGGGCTCGACGGCCGGGTCGTCGAGGTCGAGGTCGACCGGCTCGGCCCCCTGGAGGCCCGGCTCACCGTCGGTGGGCGCCGCTACTCGGTGGTGGCCGCCGAGGCGCCCGGGTCCTCCCTGGTGGAGGTCGAGGGCGAGACGCACCGGGTGAGCCGCGACGTCGGCGGCGTCGTACGCGCCCCCGCCCCGGCCGTGGTCGTGGCCGTCCGCGTCGCGCCGGGTGACGAGGTCGCGGCCGGCCAGCCGGTCGCGGTCCTGGAGAGCATGAAGATGGAGACGGCGGTGCGGGCGCCGTTCACCGGCCGGGTCCGCGAGGTGCGGGCCGCGGTCAACAGCCAGGTCGACGCCGGCGCCCCGCTGCTGAGCCTGGAGCGGACCGGCGGGGACGTCGAGGAGGCCACCGGCGAGCGGGTGGTGCTGCCCGAGGAGGCCCAGACCGCGGACGGTGACCCGCGCGCGCGGGCGCTGGCCCGGCTGGCGTCGCTGCGGGCGCTGGTCACCGGCTACGACGTCAGCGGCGGGCACGCCAAGCGGCTGGTCGCCGAGTACGCCGCCGCTCGCGACGAGCTGCCCGTCGACGACGCGCAGCTGCGGTCCGCCGCGCTCGACGTGCTGGTGACGTTCGCCGACATCGCGGAGCTCTCCCGCAACCGGCCCGCCAGCGAGGAGGAGGAGGGGGACACCCAGGTCCACAGCCCCCGCGAGTACTTCCACGCCTACCTGCACTCCCTCGACGTCGAGCGGGAGGGGCTGCCGGAGACCTTCCGCGCCCGGCTGCGTCGGGCGCTGGCCCACTACGGCGTGGACGACCTCGAGCCCAGCGCGGCGCTGACCGAGGCGGTGCACCGGGTGTTCCTCGCCCAGCAGCGCGTCGGCGAGCAGCTGCCCGCCGTCTCGGCGCTGCTGGACCGCTGGCTGACCGCCGGCCGGCTGCCGGAGGGCCGGCTGCCGGAGGGCCCCTCGCGCACCCAGCTCGGCGAGGTCCTGGACCGGCTGATCGTGGCCACCCAGCTGCGCCACCCCGCGCTGGGGGACCTGGCGCGCGCCGTCCGCTACCGGTACTTCGAGGAGCCGGTCGTCCAGCAGGCCCGGCAGGAGGTCCTCGACCGGGCCGCGCGGCTGCTCGACGAGCTGGACGAGGCCGCGTCGCGCGGGGACACCGCCGAGGAGATCCGGCGGATGGAGGCGCTGGTCGCCAGCCCCGAGCCGCTGATCCGGCTGCTGGTCCGGCGCTTCGAGCGCGAGACCAGCGTCCCGGACCCCGTCCTCGAGGTGCTCACCCGCCGCTACTACCGCAGCCGCAGCCTCGAGGACGTGCGGTCGACCCTCCTCGACGGGGACACCTGCGTCACCGCCGAGTACGACCTCAACGGCCAGCGGCTGCACCTGCTCGCGCTCATGACGCAGATGGCGGGGCTGCCGCAGGCCCTGGCCTCGGTGGCGGGCGCGCTGGCCGACGTCGCCGACCCGGCCCAGGTGGTCGTCGACCTCTACGTGAACTGGCCCGACCGGCCGCCCGCCGCCGACGCCGCCGCCGAGCAGCTGCACGCCGTCCTCGCCGAGGTCCCGGCGCTGCGGGCCGGCCGCCGGGTCACCGTCACCGTCTGCACGCCCGACGGCGAGGCGGAGACCTTCACCTGGCGGCGGACGCCGGACGGGGCCGGGCTGGCCGAGGAGCGCATCGTCCGGGGCCTGCACCCGCTGACCGCGCAGCGGTTCCAGATCTGGCGCCTCAAGGAGTTCGACGGCGAGCGCGTGCCCTCGGCCGAGGACACCTACCTCCTGCACGTCACGGCCAAGGAGAACCCCAACGACGAGCGCTTCATCGCCATGGCCGAGGTCCGCGACCTCACGCCGCTGCGCGACGAGCGGGGTGAGGTCGTCGGGTTCCCGACCATCGAGGGGCAGCTGACCTCCTGCCTGGACAGCCTGCGGCGCGCGCAGTCGCTGCGGCGGTCGCGGAGGCCGTTGGAGCACAACCGGATCCACCTCTACGCCTGGCCCTCGATCGAGGTGCCGCTGGCGGAGGTGGCCGACTTCGCGCGGACCGCGGCCCCGCTGACCATGGGCGCGGGCCTCGACCAGATCGTGCTGCTGGCCCGGCTGCAGGAGGAGGAGGGACGCCCGCCGCGCGACGTGGCGCTGCGCTTCTCCGCCCGCCCGGGCACCGGCGTGCAGATGCGGGTGACCGACCGCCCGACCGGGCCGCTGCGGGTGCTGGACGACTACACCGCGAAGGTGCTCAGCTCCCGGGCCCGCGGCGCGCCCTACCCGTACGAGCTGGCCCCGCTGCTGGCCGGCCCGGACGGCTCCTTCGTCGAGCACGACCTCGACGGCGACGGCCGGCTCACGCCCGTCGAGCGCCCACCCGGGCAGAACGAGGCGGGGATCGTCGTGGGCCTGGTGACCACGCCGACCCGGCGCTACCCGGAGGGCATGACGCGGGTGGCCCTCTTCGGCGACCCGACCAAGGCCCTCGGGACCGTCGCCGAGCCCGAGTGCGCGCGGGTCGTCGCGGCGCTGGACCTGGCCGAGGAGCGCGGCATCCCGGTCGAGTGGTTCGCGCTGTCCTCGGGCGCGCGCATCTCGATGGACAGCGGCACCGAGAACATGGACTGGGTGTCGCGGGCGCTGCGCCGGATCATCGAGTTCACCCAGGCCGGACACGAGATCAACGTCGTCGTCACCGGCATCAACGTGGGCGCCCAGCCGTACTGGAACGCCGAGGCCACGATGCTCATGCACACCAAGGGCATCCTGGTCATGACGCCGGACAGCGCGATGGTGCTCACCGGCAAGCACTCACTGGACTACTCCGGCGGGGTGTCGGCCGAGGACAACTTCGGCATCGGCGGCTACGACCGCGTGATGGGGCCCAACGGGCAGGCACAGTACTGGGCGCCCGACCTCAACGGCGCTCTCGACCTGCTGGCCCGGCACTACGACCACACTTACCGCGCGCCGGGGGAGCGCTGGCCGCGGCCGGCGCCGACCGCCGACCCGCGGGACCGCGACGTGCGCTCCTTCCCGCACGAGCACCCGGCCAGCGAGTTCACCACCGTCGGCGACGTCTTCTCGGCCGAGAAGAACCCCGAGCGCAAGAAGGCGTTCGACATCCGCACCGTCATGCGCGCGGTCACCGACTCCGACCACGCGGTGCTCGAGCGGTGGGCCGGCATGGCCGACGCCGACACCGCCGTCGTCTTCGACGCCCACCTCGGGGGCCACCCGGTGATGGTGCTGGGGGTCGAGTCCCGGCCCATCCCGCGGCGGGGCAGCTACCCGGCCGACGGCCCCGACCAGTGGACGGCGGGGACGCTGTTCCCCCGCTCCTCGTGGAAGACCGCCCGGGCGATCAACGCCGCCAGCGGCAACCGGCCGCTGGTCGTGCTCGCCAACCTCTCGGGCTTCGACGGGTCACCGGAGTCGCTGCGCAAGTGGCAGCTGGAGTACGGCGCCGAGATCGGCCGGGCCATCACCAACTTCGACGGCCCGATCGTCTTCTGCGTGGTCTCCCGCTACCACGGCGGCGCGTTCGTGGTGTTCTCCGGCGTCCTCAACGAGGGCATGGAGGTCCTCGCGGTCGAGGGCTCCTACGCCTCGGTGATCGGCGGCGCGCCGGCCGCGGCGGTGGTCTTCTCCCGCGAGGTGGACAAGCGCACCGGCGCCGACCCCCGCGTCAAGGAGCTGGAGGCCGCCCTCGGCTCGGCCGACCCCGTCGAGCAGGCGCAGCTGCGCTCCCAGCTGGCCACCCTGCGCACCACGGTCCGCTCCGAGAAGCTCGGCGAGGTCGCCGCCGAGTTCGAGGCGGTCCACGACATCGAGCGGGCCCGCCGGATGGGCTCCGTGCACGCCATCATCCCCGCCGCCGAGCTGCGCCCCCGACTCATCGACGCCGTCGAGCGGGGGATGGAGCGCACCGCCCGGAGCTGACCGCCCGACAGAGAGGACCCTCGTGAACGCCTTCGTCCTGAACCAGCACGGCCGCATGGTGTTCCCCTCGAACATCATGCCGGAGCTGGACTTCTCGACCGTGGAGACGCTCGAGCAGCTCGACAGCGTCATCCGCCGTGACTTCGAGACCAAGGCCCCGAGCGGCACCGAGATCCTGGAGAGGGTGCGCACCGGCGCCTACGCCACCCGGTACGACTTGATGCGGGACATGGCCCTGAACCTGTTCTGGGCCAACCGGTTCTCGATCACCATGTACGACAAGCGGCCCACCCGCTGGGGCGACCTGCCCCGGTCGCGCCCGGACGTCTTCCTCCCGGTGCTGGAGCCGTGGGAGGACGGCGAGACCAAGATCGCCGCGGTGGAGGAGGCCTACCCGCAGCTGCCGTCGCGGTGGAACGAGGGCTGCGAGGACCGGATCTTCGACGTCCTGTTCGACGTCTACGGCCACCGGAAGCACCACGCCTCGACGCTGCCGGCGGTCAAGCCCACGGTCGCGGAGTTCCTGGAGCAGCCGGGCGCGCTCACCTTCCGGCTGCCGGGCTACGACCCGGACTACCCGGTCTACGACTACACCGACATCCTCGACGTCACCGAGGACGTGCCGGAGCTCGAGGCGCTGCACCGCTGGGCGATGGTGCTGCACAACCAGTACCCCTGGGACCGGTCGAAGATGGAGCTGGCCCGGGCCGAGGACCTGACGGACGACGACTACGTGGTCGCCTTCCACCCGCGGGACAAGGAGGTGCGCGGCTTCCTGCGCCGGCTGCGTGCGGGTGCCGAGCCCCGGCGCGTCGCCGGACCCCGGGAGTCCCGGCCGCCGGTGCGGCCCTACCCCGAGCTCGACGTGCGGCAGCGCTTCTCGGTGCAGCCGCGGATCGAGGCCCTGGCCGCGGTGCACGGCGACCAGCCGTGCACGAACGACGACCTGATCCGCAACACCGCCTACAACTGGTCGCCGATGAGCGCCGAGGAGATCTCGTCGAAGACCGGCATCGAGCAGCGCGAGTACAGCTCGCTCCCGCTGGAGGAGCTCGCCCTGCAGGCAGCCGAGGCCGCACTGGACAAGGCGGGACGGCAGCCGGAGGAGATCGGCGCCGTGCTGGTCTGCACCTGCACCAGCTCCCGGCTGATCCCGTCGCTGGCCACCTACCTGTGCGGCCAGCTCGGGATGCACCAGGTCTACGCCGCCTACGACGTCATCGCCGCCTGCGCCGGCATGCCCTACGGCGTGGCCGACGCCGTGCGGATGCTGCAGGAGGTCGAGCGGCCGGTCCTGGTCGTCTGCGTGGAGAAGTTCTCCGACAAGATCGGCAACGTCCGCACCTCGCGGATGATCTTCGGGGACGGCGCGGCGGCGCTGGTCGTGGGCCCGGCACCCGAGGGCACCGACGGCGACATCGACTACATGAAGACCTACGCCAGCGGACCGGCCAGCGAGGTGAACTCCATCCTCTGGCCCAACCCCGAGTTCGACAACAACATCACCGTCTTCGGCCCGCAGGTGAAGGCGCTGGCCGGCCGCTACCTGTCCCAGATGATCGAGGAGCTGGAGCAGCTGCCGGCGCCTGCCGGCCGGGACGGGTCGCTGATGGACGCCATCGACCTCATCGTCCCGCACCAGGCGAACAAGACCATGGTCATCGGCCTGGCCGAGCGGGCCGGGCTGACCGCCGACCAGCTCTACTTCAACATCGAGCAGGTCGGGAACACCTCCTCGGCGAGCATCCCGCTGGCCATCCACGACGCCGTGCGCGACGGCGTCATCACCGAGCCGGCGCGGGTCTTCGCGCCCGGGTTCGGGGCGGGCGCCGTCGCCGGGTACGCCGTCATGCGGGTCGACCCGGCCGTCGTCGCGATCCAGGGAGCCTCCGCGCCGCACGAGCACGGTGCCGGGATGCCCGCCCCGGAGCCGGCGGACCAGGCGCAGCCCGGATCGGCCTCGGAGGGCATGCGGGAGGCCTTCACCTGATGGAGGACCTCCCTGCAGGGGCCCGCCACTCGCAGGCTCGCGGCGGGCCCCTGCAGGGAGGCCACACGACGGTGCGCGCCGCGGACGGCACGCGGCTGCGCGCCTGGACCAACGACGGGGACGGCGTCCCGGTCCTGCTGTGCAACGGCCTGGGCGCCCCGCCGGCGGCCTGGCCGGGGCTGGTCGGCCGCGACAGCGGCTTCCGGGTGGTCACCTGGTCCTACCGCGGCCTGTCCGGTTCGGAGCGGCCGGCCGACCGGGACCGGGTGCGCGTCGAGGACCACGCGGACGACGCCCGCGCGGTCCTCGACGCCTTCGGCCTGTCCTCGGCGACGGTCGTCGGCTGGTCGCTGGGGGTCAACGTGGCCTTCGAGCTCGCGCTCGAGGACCCCGCCCGCGTCCGGTCGCTGCTCGCCGTCGCCGGGGTGCCGGGCGGCAGCTTCTCGGCGATGTTCGCGCCCTACGGCGTGCCGCGGCGGCTGCGGGCACCGGCGGGGCGGCTGAGCAGCCGGCTCCTGCTGGCCGTGGGTCCGCTGCTGCCGGTGCTGGTGGCCAGCCTCCCGCGGTGGCCGGAGCTGCTGACGCCGGCGGGGGTCGCCGGCCCGGCGCGGGAGGCCGGCCACCCGGCCGCGCTGTACCAGGTGCTGCACGAGTTCTCCCGGCACGACTGGCGCTGGTACCGGCACCTGGCCCTGGCCGTCGCCGAGCACGCGCCGCTGGACGTCGGTCCGGTGCGCTGCCCCGTCACCTTCGTGGCCGGCCGCTACGACAGCCTGGTCGACCTCGCCGACGTCCGGGCGGCGGCGCGGGCGGTCCCCGGCGCGCGGCTGGACACGCTCGCCGGCACCCACTTCGTGCCGCTCCAGTACCCCGGGGTCATGCGGGCGGAGCTGCGCGCGCTGGTGGCCCGGGAGGCCCGCGGCGGGTCGTGACCCGTGCGCCGTGGACCGGGCCTCGCCGTGGGCCGGGGCGGCTCGGCGTCAGCGACCGGGGGCCGGGACGGCGCCCTCGCCCGGGACGGTCCCGTTGCCGGCACGGACGCTGCTCAGGACGGTGTCGGCCTGCGCGTCGACCAGCCGGGTGAACACCTGCTGCGCGTAGCCGAAGACCAGCGCCCACGCCAGGATCTGCGCCGAGGTGTCCAGAGCGGTCAGGCCCGGGAAGAACTGGCCGCGCACGAGCAGCAGGCCCAGGACCGCCGTGAGGGCCGCCGTCGGCAGCTTCAGCAGGGCCACCGCGACCGGGATGCCGTGCGGCTCGGAGGAGCCCCGCAGGTTGCGCACCGCCGCCGCGGCGGCGACGGCCCCGGCGGCCAGGCCGATCAGCTCGACGAGGAGGACGTCCACCGGCCGGACCGTCTCGCGGACGACGTCGTCGACGTCGCCGGAGGCGGGGTCGTCCCCACCGCCCGGGGTGTCGACCGTCGTCTGGGCGGTCGGGCAGACCACCAGCGTGCTGCCGTCCTGCTGCTCCGGGGCGAAGCACAGCGGCAGTGACGTGGGGCTCCCCAGCCCGATCAGGCACAGCGTGGCGGCCAGGAGGGTGAGCAGGACGGTGGCCACGATCAGCACGTTGCGGAAGCTGCGCAGGCGCATCTGCTCCCGCAGCGCCGCGGAGCCGGCGGCCCGGCTGGCCGTGGCGATCGTCAGCCTCTCGGCCTCGACCAGTTTGAGCGGCTCGGCGTCCGCCGGCGGTGTCCCCTCCGCGGCGTCCCCGGGGGAGCACACGCCGACCCGCCGGCCCAGCTGCTCGAGCTGCCGGCGCCGGTGGTCCGACGGCGCGAGGTGGCGGGTCACGTCGTTGAGCACCCCCGGGAGCCGGCCCAGGAGGTAGGCGGGGGGTGCGACGGTGAGCAGCATGCCCTCGGCCGCGTCGAGGTTGCTCATCGCGCGCTCCAGCAGCGCCTCGTCCATCACGAGGTGACCGCGGACCTCGGCGGCCTGCCGGGCCGCGGCGAGGTGCACCGCCACCGCGTGGAGGATGGGCTGGTCGACGGCCGAGGACTGGCGTGCCGCCCAGGCGCACAGGGCCTCCAGCTCCTGGATCCGCGTCAGGGTCCCCTCTCGCCAGGCCCGCGCGGCCGGCACGCGGCCGTGACGCCGTGGGACGCCGAGCCGCCGGCGAGGTCGCCGGGTCCCGTGCGGGTCGGGGGAGGGGCTGACGCCCGTCGCCGGGACCGCAGCGCCGTCCTCGCGGGTCGTGTCCTCGTGCGTCGGGTCCTCGGGGATCGGGGTCTCGCGGGTCGGGTCCTCGCGGGTCGGGTCCTCGCGGGTCGGGTCCTCGCGGGTCGGGTCCTCGTGCGTCGCGGCACCGTGGGGGGACGTGACAGCCATCGCCACAGGGTCGACCGCGGACGTCACCACGCCGTCACGTCGCCCGCGCCGGTCGGTGACGGTGCCGTGACGTGGGCCGCGGACGCTGGGCCGCCCACCCCGGAGCGGAGGCACGCCATGCGGCTGGACGGCATCGAGGTCAAGGTGACCCTCGGCGGGGACGGCACCGATGCGGCGGTGCGGGCGCTCGGGCTGACCGGCGGGCAGTCCTGGCGCATCCACTTCTGCGAGGACGTCGTCCCCGGCGCCCTCCTGGGCACCCCGCTGCTCGACCGCGGCGTCGTCCTGCGCGCCCGCTCGAAGCCGGAGGGCAGGGGTGACTCGACGATCAAGATGCGCCCGGCCCGGCTCTCCCAGCTGACCGGCCGCTGGCTCGCCGCGCGGGAGGGCGAGACCGCCGACGGGCACGACTGGGAGGTGGAGGTCGAGGCCGACTGGGCGGGGGAGCGCCGGGTGCTCGCGGTCTCGCACACCGTCGACCGGCCACCGCCGCTCGACGGGATCGACGAGGAGGGGCGGTCGGCCGAGGAGCTGTTCACCGAGGAGCAGGCGGCCTTCCTGCGCGACTGCGCCGACGTCCCGGTGCAGCTGGCGGCCCTCACCGTCCTGCCGCCGGTGGCCGCGACCCGGTGGAAGGAGGTCCGGTCGGCGCCGACCGACCTCGGCGTCCGGGCGGAGCGGTGGACCGTCGACCACCTGGACTTCCTCGAGCTGTCGGTCGTCGCGCGCGCCCCCGCCGAGGCCGCGGCCCGCCAGCACGCGCTGACCGGGTTCGTCCTCTCCTGCGGGCTGCCCGCCGACCCGCAGCCGCAGAGCAAGACCGGGCAGGTGCTCGACCACCTGGTGCGGCGGGCCGGCTGACCCGCCCGCCCCACCAGGACTCAGGAGGACCCGGGCTCCCGGCCGGACTCAGCCGCGGCCGGGGACGCGGTCCCGGACGTAGGAGCCGGGCGCCGGCTCCAGGACCGGGTGCCGGTCGCTGCCGAGCGCCTCCGGTGCGGGCACCTCGTCGCCGGAGCGCTCCAGCGCCCACTCCGACCACGGCTCCCACCAGCTGCCGGTGTGCTCCTCGGCCGCCGCGCGCCAGGCGTGGGGGTCGGGCCCCGGCTCGCCGCCGGTCCAGTAGCGGGCCCGGGGGTTGCCCGGCGGGTTGACCAGGCTCTGAATGTGGCCGCTGGAGCTGAGCACGAAGGTGCTCGGCCCCGACAGCAGCTGGGTGGTCCGGTAGCAGCCGTGCCACGGGGTGATGTGGTCGGTGAGCGCCCCGGTGACGAACGTGGGGACGGTGATCCGGCTCAGGTGGACCGGCGTCCCCAGCACGCGCAGCGCCCCCGGCTTGACCAGCGCGTTGTGCGCGAAGACGTCGAGGAACTGCTCGTGCAGCCGGGCGGGCAGGTTGGTGCCGTCCGCGTTCCAGGCGAGGACGTCGAACGCGGGCGGGTCCTCACCCATGAGCCACTGGCTCACCAGGTAGTTGAAGACCAGGTCGTCCGGGCGCATCCAGGTGAACATCGAGCCCATCTGCCGGGCGGAGATGACGCCCCGGCGGCGGGAGTTGCGCCGGGCGACCTCCAGCAGCCGGGGGCCGGAGAAGGCGCCGAGCGGAGCCCGGCTGGAGAAGTCGAGCAGGGTCACCGCGTAGCCGGCGGCGTGCACCCGGTCGTCGCCGGTGGCGGCGAGGTGGTTGAGCGCCGTCGTCATCACCTGGCCACCGGCGCACAGGCCCAGGGTGGTGACGTCGTCGGACCCGGTGACCTCCCGCGCGACGTCGACGGCGGTGACGACGCCGCCGGCGTACTCGTCCAGCCCCCACTCGGACTGTTCTCTCTTCGGGTTGCGCCAGCTGACCATGAAGACCTGCAGGCCCCGGCTGACGGCGTACTCGACGAGGCTGCGTCCCGGTCGCAGGTCGAGGAAGTAGAAGCGGCCGATCGGCGGCGGCACGATCACCAGCGGCCGCGAGCGCACGGTCGGCGTCGAGGGCGTGTACTGGATGACCTCGACGACCTCGTCGCGGTACACGACGGCGCCCGGGGTGATGCCGAGGTCCTCGCCCACGGTGAAGGCGCTGCGGTCCACCTGGCGGGGCAGCCCGCCGTTGCGCACGAGGTCGTGGAGCACGTTCCGCAGCCCGCGCAGCACGCTGACCCCGGCGGTGTCGAACGCCCGCTTCAGCGCGGCCGGGTTGCCCGCCAGGGTGTTCGTGGGCGCCAGGGCGCTGGTGAGCGCGTTGACCACGAACCGCACGCTCTCGACCTCGCGCCAGTCGGCGCCGGTGGCCTCGAAGTCGTCGACCAGGCGGCCCAGGGCGGCCGTCGTCGCGAGGTAGGACTGGCCCAGCCGCCGGTACCCGGGGTGCAGTGACCAGGCGGGGTCGGCGAAGCGCTGGTCCTTCGGCGAGGGCGCGATCTCGTCGGTGCCGCGGAGGATGCGGGCGGTGTCCTGCCCGAGCCGGACGGCCTCCCGCGCCACGGGCCCGGGCCGGCCGAAGGTGGCGACCAGGCCCCGGGCCATGCCGCGCGGGGAGGGGAGGCCGACGGGCTCGCCACCCTCCACCGGGGCCGGCGGCGCCGGGTCGTCGCGGGTGGTGCGGTCCGCGGGCGCGAGGTGCGGGCGGGTGGACGTGCGCTGGTGTGGTGGCTGGGTCCTGGTCACCGATCCCCCTCTTGTGAGTTGGGTCACACAGGAGGGGACGCTAGTGCCGCACCGGCCGCGGGGACACCCCTGACCGGCGGGCTCCCCGGGCCGGCCGCCGCGCGGCTCAGACGAGGATGCGCCGGCCGCACCCCGGGTCAGCGGCCTCCGCGGCCAGCAGCATCCGGCGGGCCGGGCGGTAGCGGCCCTCGCGGAGGGTGCGCGCCCGGTCCGGGTCGGTCCGCGCGAGGACGGCGTTGGCCGCCAGCGCGTGGGCGTTGTCGGTGAGCGCGACCAGGCGGCCGAGGGGGTGGGCGGCGCAGCGGCGGATCAGGCCGGACATGTAGGGCTCGCCGGGGCGCCGGGTGACCGCGTCGACCGCCTCGACGACGACCTCCGGGACGCCGAGGGCGCGCAGCCGGTCGAGGTCGTACCGGCGGGCGGGGTCGGGGCGGTCGCGGGTGCCCTCGACGACGTCGTGCAGGACGCCGGCCATCTCCGCGTCCGGGCCGTAGGGCCGCAGCGCCTCGGCGACCGGCCGCAGGTGGGCGAGGTAGTGGTCCCGGCCCTGTGCGTCGACCTGCCCCTCGTGTGCGTGCAGCGCGAGCAGGTGCGCGTCGGGAACGGTGAACCCCACGCGCCCGAGGCTAGGCGGTGACGGGGTCGTGCGGCGGCTCCGGCGAGCCGACCCTGCGCGCCGGGCGCTCAGGGGGTGGCGGTGCCGGTCGCCGTGGTCGTCCCGGCCGGCGTCGTGGTCTCCGGTGTCGTGCTCCCCGTCGCGGTCGTCCCCGTCGGGGTGGTCGCGGAGGTCGTGGTCGTGGTCGGGGTGCTGGTCTGCGCCGGGGTGGTCGGTGTCGCAGCCGGTGTCGTGGGGGCGGGCGTGGTCGGGGCGGGGGTCGTCGGGGCGGGAGTCGTCGTGGTCGGAGCCGGGGTGGTGGTGGTCGGGGCGGGAGTCGTCGTGGTCGGAGCCGGGGTGGTGGTGGTCGGGGCGGGAGCCGTCGTGGTCGGAGCCGGGGCGGGGACCGTCGTGGTCGGGACCGGGGGAGTGGTCGGGGCGGGAGCCGTCGTGGTCGGAGCCGGCGCGGGGACCGTCGTGGTCGGAGCCGGGGCCGGGGTGGTGGTGGCCGGGGCCGGGGCCGGGGTTGTGGTCGCGGGGGCCGGTGTCGTCGGAACCGGTGTGCTCGCCGCGGCCGTGGTCGGAGCCGTGGTCGGAGCCGTGGTCGCAGCCGTGGTCGTCGACGTCGAGGTGGCGGAGGCCGTCGTCGGGGGCACCGGCGCGGGGGCGCTCGTCCCGGCGGGGGTGGCCTCCCCGGTCTGCCCGGGTGCCTCTGTGGCGGGCGCCGCGGTGGGCTGCTGCTGGTCCGCGGCGACGCCGGCGGGTGCGGGGGCGGCGGCCGTGCCCGCGAGCGGCGGCGCGGCGGCCGGCTCCGCCGCGGGCACCGGCGAGATGGAGGTGCGGTCGGGTGCCGGCCGGGGGGGCGCCACCACGTCCTTCTCGGTGGTGGTGGCCATGGCCGGCGCCGAGGGTGCGGCGTCCGGGACCACCGCGCTGACCAGGACGACGGCGCCGGTGACGCCGAGCACGAGCGCGCCGGCCGCGACCGCCTGCACGGTCCGGGACAGGCGGGAGGTCCGCGCCCCTGCCGACGTCGACCCCAGGCCGATGACGGGGTGCTGGGCCGGCACGACGCGCGCGCCGGCCGGGGAGGTCCAGCGCCCGGAACGGCGGCTGCCCAGGTGCGCCCACGACGGCGGGACGACGGCCAGGCACACCCCGGCCACCCCTGCGGCCAGCAGGCCGGAGACGACCTGCAGGCTGCCCCACCACGCGAAGGACAGGAGCACGTCGGCGAGCACCAGGCCGACCAGGGCGCCGGCGCCGGCCACCGCGACCCACACGGCGACGGCCGAGGGGCGGCCCTCGGCCGGGTGGGCGTCGAGCAGCACCGACAGCGCGGCCGGCACGACCGCCGCCGCCCCGGCGCCGGCCAGCCCGCGCAGCACGACCAGCGTGGTGGGGTCGGCGACGAGCCCGGACCACACGCTGCAGACGGCGAGGACGGCCAGCCCCAGCACCAGCGCGGTGCGCCGGCCCCAGCGGCGCGCCGCGATCCCCAGGGGGAGCGCGAGGACGGCGACGGCCAGCGCGTAGGCGCCGACCGCCCAGGACACCTCGGGACCGGTGGCGCCCGTGGCGCGGGCGATCTCGTGTCCGGCACGGGCCAGGGCGGTGCCGGCGCCGCCGACCAGCGCCACGGCCGCACTCGTCGCGGCGAGGAGCGCGCCCGGGCCCCCCCGGACGACTCGAGTGTCGGGCATGCTCACTCCAGACGATCGTCTGATACGCCCGTGTTAGGCGGGGCCCAGCATGGAGGTCGGATGACGGAGGTGGCAACCCCCGCGCGGTTGCTGGACGCGGCCGAGCAGCTGCTGGCCGCGCGCGGGCCGGCGGGCACCTCGGTGCGCGACGTGCTCCGCCTGGCCGGTGTCGCCAACGCCGCCGCCGTGGGCTACTACTTCGGCGACAAGGCCGGCCTGGTCGCCGCCGTGGAGCGCCGCGTGGTCGAGGAGGTCCTCACCCACCGCGAGCGGGTGCTGGGCGACCTGCGGTCCGGCCCCGAGGTCGAGTCGCTCGTCGACGGCTGGGTGCGGCCGATCGTCGTGCTGCGGTGCGCCGGTCGCGGCCGCTACGCCGCGCGGGTGTTCACCCGGATCTTCGACGCACCGCCGGAGGCGTGGGAGGTCAACGGCGCGGCCGCCGTCCGCGCCGTCGCCGACCGGTACTGCGCCGTGCTGGGGCCGCTGCTGCCCCACCTGGACGGGTCCGAGCTCACCTGGCGCTGGCAGTGCGTCACCGCGACGACGGACTTCTACGCCATCGGCGCGCTCGACTCCGCCCAGCCGGCCCCCGGCCCCGACGACGTCGACCGGCACGTGCGCCGCCTCGTCGTGCCGGGGGCCGCGCTGCTGCGGGCGCGGGCGGCCGGCTGACCGTCGGGCAGCGGCGCCGGTCCCGGGGGGAGACGAGCGGTCGGCCGGGGCCCGGTGACGCCGTCGTGACGGAGGGGTGACGTCGTCCCCGCGATCCTGGCGCAGCGATCCGCGCACGGCCCCGGGTCGCTCCCTCGGGCGGTGCGCAGTGTCCCGGTCGGGGGGCTCCCTCGTCGCCGGCCAGGAGGCTCCTCCATGTCCGTCCCCACCCGTCCCGCGCGGTGCTCCTTCGTGCCGCCCGCGGTGATCGAGCACCTCGCGCGCTCGAGCAGCATCGACACGCCCGACCCGGGCGCGGCGCAGCGCACCGCGGTGCTGACCCAGCAGCTGCGCGACCTGCGCCAGAACGCCTCCCCGGACCTCCCGTCGGCGCTCACCACGGTCGTCTCACCGCGGCCCACCAAGGGCGACCGCGCCGTCTACGACGACCAGAACACCGCGAACTTCGACGTGAAGCTGGTGCGCGGTGAAGGGGACCCGGCCCACGAGGCGCAGAACGTCAACCAGGCCTACGACTACGCCGGAGCCGCACGGGACTACTACAAGACCGTGCACAACCGCGACTCCATCGACCACAACGGGATGACCGTCAACGTCAACGTGAACTTCGACGTCGCCTTCATGAACGCCTTCTGGGACGGCGTGCGACTGGTCCTGGGCAACGGCGACGGCAAGATCTTCGTCGACTTCGCGGCCTCGCCGGACGTCCTGGGGCACGAGCTGTCCCACGGCGTCGTGCAGTTCACCGCGAACCTGCAGTACAAGGGCCAGTCCGGCGCGCTGAACGAGTCCTTCGCCGACGTGTTCGGCAGCCTCATCGAGCAGCAGGTCCGCGGTCAGGACTTCGAGTCGGCCAACTGGCTGATCGGCGACGAGATCATGGCGCCGGGCCTCTACGGCGAGGCCCTGCGGTCGATGGCGCACCCGGGCACGGCCTACGACAACCCGCTCATGGGCAAGGACCCGCAGCCGGACCACATGAGCGGGTACTACTCCGGGCCCAAGGACAACTACGGCGTCCACATCAACAGCGGCATCATCAACCGCGCGTTCTACCTGACCGCGTCGGAGCTGGGCACCGACAGCGCGGGCAGGATCTGGTACGCGGGCCTGCAGAACCTGTGGCCGACGGCGAACTTCGCCGACGCCGCGCAGGTCCTCAGCGCGCAGGCGCGCATCCTGGCACGCGACCAGAAGGTCGACCGCCAGGCGGCGCAGGCGGTCCGCGGCGCCTTCCGCACCGTCGGCGTCCTGTAGGCCGGGGGGAGCCGGCTACGTCCGCTGGATCATGAAACGGATCAGCGGACGTAGCTGCTCCGGCACGTCCGGGTCCTGGGCGTGCAGGCGCACCGAGCGCCCACCGGTGGAGATGACGACGTCGTACTCGAACGCGTCGGGCACCGACCGGGTCGACGCCGGCGCACGCCCGAGGGCCTCGACGTCGAGCCCGCCGACCAGGTCCCGCAGCTCGCGCGCCTCGTCCGGGGGCAGCGCGACGGTGTCCGCCGACCGGTGCGTCACCAGCCCGCCGAACCCGCCCGTGCGCTCGACCTCGACCTGCACCCGTTCGTCCACGACCTCGATCCCCCTTCCTGGCGCGCTGTTCCCCGCGCCGTCGCCCGCACCGTCACCGGCGGCTCCGCCGGCAGCGGGCCCGTCCGACCCGCACCCGCCGGCGACCACGACCGCAAGCAGCACCGCGGCGAGCCGGTGGCACGCTCCCGTGCGCCGGTTTGCCGTCCTGCCCGACCGGGCACCGCTGCGGCGTCGTGTCGGCGAGCCCGCGGAGCCCCCATGTCGGTCGTCCCGTCCTCCTCCGGGGACCAGTACACCCACACGCTGGACGTCCGCTCCTGCTGCTGGTCGTGCGGCACGGCGATCACCCGCAGCGTCCAGCGGCGCCATCGGCACCACCGTCACCTGATGTGGTTCTGCGCCCACTGCGAGACCTCCTGGGCGGGGCCGGCCGAGCAGGCCTGACGCTACCCGGCCGGACGCCGCCCGCCCCCCGCTCGCGTGGTCGTGTTCCCGGGGAACGCGGGCTCCTCCGCGGCCGGGGGGACGCCGGGCGCCGGCCGTCCTGCACCTCCTCCCGTCGCCGTGGGCCGTGGCGTCCGCTGCCCGGGGTGGACGTGCCTCCTCCGGGCCTGCGGTGGCGCTCCCCGGGAGGCCGGTGTGCGATGGGGGCCTCGCTGGTCGACTCCGCCGGAGGAGGCGTCATGGCCCGTCGACGCACCACGCTGCTCGCCCTCGCCGGGCTGACGACCGGTCTGGTCGCGGCCGGGGGTCCCGGCGCGGCGGTCGCCCAGGAGCCGGCGCCGGAGAAGGTGCCGCTCGCGGTGGGCACGGGCGGCGCGGTGGCCACGGTCGACCCGGACGCGACGCGCGTCGGCCTGCAGGTGCTGGCGGCCGGCGGCAACGCCGCCGACGCCGCCGTCGCCGCGGCCGCGGCGCTGGGGGTGACCGAGCCGTACTCCGCCGGCATCGGGGGCGGCGGCTTCTTCGTCTACTACGACGCCGCCACCGGCGAGGTCTCCACGATCGACGGCCGGGAGACCGCCCCGCTGGCCATGGGCGCGGACGCCTTCCTCGACGCCGATGGCACCCCGCTCGACTTCCAGGAGGCGGTGCAGAGCGGGCTGTCGGTCGGCACACCGGGGACGCCGCTGACGTGGGACCGGGCGCTGGAGGAGTTCGGCACGCTGTCCCTCGGCGAGGCGCTGCAGGGCGGCATCGGGCTGGCCGACGAGGGCTTCGTCGTGGACGAGACCTTCCGGCAGCAGACCGCGGACAACGAGGCGAAGTTCCGCCGGTTCGCGCCGACCGCCGAGCTGTTCCTCCCCGGCGGGCAGCTGCCGGAGGTCGGCTCGGTCCTCCGCAACCCGGACCTGGCCGACACCTACCGGCTGCTGGCCGACCAGGGGCTCGAGCCCTTCTACGCCGGCGGGCTCGCCGACGACATCGTGGCCACGGTGCAGGACCCGCCGGAGGCGCCCGGCGCCGAGCAGGTGCGCCCGGGCCTGCTCGAGCGGGCCGACCTGGCGCGCTACGACGCCCCGCTGCGCGCGCCGACCCAGGTCGCCTACCGGGGCCTGCAGGTCTACGGCATGGCCCCGCCGTCCAGCGGCGGCTCCACCGTGGGGGAGGCGCTGGACGTGCTCGAGCAGTTCCCGCTCGGCTCGCTGCCCGACGTGCCGCTGCTGCACTCCTACCTCGAGGCCGCCGCGCTGTCCTTCGCCGACCGCAACCGCTACGTGGGCGACCCCGCCTACACCCCGGTGCCCCTGGCCGAGCTGCTGTCCGACGACTTCGCCGCCGAGCGGGCCTGCGCGATCGACCCCGCCGCCGCGCTGCCCAAGCCGGTCGAGGCCGGCGTCCCGGACGGCGAGTACGGCCCGTGCCCCGCGGAGGGGGCCGCGACCGGTGCCGGCGGTGCCGAGGGACCCTCCACCACCCACCTCACGGTCGCCGACGCGGAGGGGAACGTCGCCAGCTACACGCTGACCATCGAGCAGACCGGCGGCAGCGGGATCACGGTGCCCGGCCGGGGCTTCATCCTCAACAACGAGCTCACCGACTTCACCTTCGCGCCGGCGGACCCGACGGTGCCCGAGCCCAACCTGCCGGCCCCGGGCAAGCGCCCGCGCAGCAGCATGGCGCCGACCATCGTCCTCCGCGACGGCGCGCCGGTGCTGGCCCTGGGCTCCCCGGGCGGCAGCACGATCATCACCACGGTGCTGCAGACCCTGGTCAACCGGGTCGACCGCGGCATGGACCTCGGCGCGGCGATCGCCGCGCCCCGCGCCAGCCAGCGCAACAGCCCGACGACCGACGCCGAGCCCGCCTTCCTCGCGCTGTACGGCGAGCAGCTGCAGGCACTGGGACACCGGTTCACCGAGACCGCCGAGATCGGGGCCGCGACCGGCGTCGAGTTCCTCCCCGGCGGCCTGCTGCTCGCCGCCGCCGAGCCCGAGCGCCGCGGCGGTGGCAGCGCCGGCGTCGTGCACGAACTGCCCGGCGTCCCGGACCTCGCCCCCGACCTCGGCGCCGACGGGTAGGACCACGCCGGTGCGTCCCGCACCCGCGGTCAGGCGGTGCGGTCGGCCTCGGCGGAGGCGACGGCCTCGTCACGGCTGGGGAAGGGGCCGGCGGTCCGGCCGTCGGCGCGGCACGTCCACCGGTAGCCGTCAGGGATCTCCTCGACCAGGTAGCCGGCCGGGTCGGCGGGGCCGTGGCCGGGGCGCTCGCGCGGCTCGCTCACGTGAGCACCAGGTCCCGGAACCGGACCGCGGCGGACGCGCTGCCGAGGTGGACGACGGGCACGGGCCGGTGGGTGGTGTCCACGACGGTCAGGGTCCCGCCGTCGGCGTCCGCGCGGGTGACGCAGAGCGCCGTACCGGTGACGGCGATCCGCAGCGGCACCCAGGCGCCCGTCCGCAGGGCCGTGCCCGGCGCCGAGGACGCCAGCGGGGTCGGGACGCCGTCGGTGACCCGGTGGACGTCGAGGCCGCCGTCCCCGCGGAGGCCGACGAGGTGGCCGTCGACGCCCGGCGAGGGACCCGACGGCGGCCGGTACGGGTGGTCGTCGGTGCTCAGCAGGACCCACCCGCAGCAGGTGCGGTCGCCGGCGTCGAGGACGTCCACGCGGAGGTCGAGGGACAGCGTGAACGCCGTGGGGTCCGGCGGTGCGAGGAAGCCCATCAGGGTGCAGGTGGTGGTGCCGGGTGCGCCGCAGCCCCACGAGCCGTCGTCCGGGTGGAAGCGGCCGCGGTCGGTGTCCGGCAGCATCCCGGGCAGCCAGACCTGGCGGGCGAACAGGTCCGAGGTGCGCCGCGCGGCGTCCCCCGCGACGTAGACCGGGTCGTCGGAGAAGAGCGCGTCCACGCCGTCGGCGACGAGGGCGTCGCGCTGGTGCCGGCGGTTGACCGTGTGGGTGGCCACCTCGACGCCCGCCGCGTGCGCTCGTGCGCAGACCTCCGCGGTGACCGAGCCCGCTTCCGGGCCGATCCAGCCGATCCCCTCGGCCGCGGCCCGGGCGGCGTCGGTGGTCCCGAGCCAGATGACGTCCCACCCGCGGGAGCGGGCCAGCCGGCAGTCGGCCAGCGCGTAGGACTGCAGCAGCACCGTCGCCGGGCGGACCCCGCGCCGGTCGAGCGCGGCGAGCACCGGGGCCATGGCGTCGCTGCTCTTGGCCTCGGCGCAGAGCAGGACGCGGTTGCGGAACTCGGTGAGCACCTCGTCGAACAGCGGGGGGTGCAGCCCGTCGGGCCAGCCGCCGCCGAGGGTGACCGAGGCGTCGATGTCGAGCTGCTTCCACGACACCGAGGTGTGGTCGGCGACGTTGCCGCTGGAGGTGGTCGTGCGGTCGACGGTGCCGTCGTGCATGACGCCGAGCCCGCCGTCGGCGAGGGTGGCGACGTCCTGCTCGATGACCGCCAGCCCCTGGCCCACCGCGACCCGGTAGCCCTCCATCGTGTGCTCGGGCACCTGCACGGCCCCGCCGCGGTGGGCGATGACGAACGGCCGGCTCAGGTCGGCGAAGTCCACGCGGAACCCTACGTCCGCGCCGGGCCGGCTGCGCCCGGTCAGTGCCGGGCCGGGCCGCCGTGGGGCCAGAACGCGAGCAGGGTCCGGATGCCGGTCACGAGGGCGAGCGGCTGGTCGAACACCGGGTGGTGACCGGCGTCCGGGAGCTCGACGACCGGCAAGCCGCCGGCGACGAGCCCGGCCATCTCGGCCGCCATCCGCCGGCCGACCAGCCCCTTCTCGCACCGGAACAGCGCCGCCGGGCAGGTCAGCCGCGGCAGGAGCTCGGGAAGCGCGGGCGGCCGGCCCCACAGCTGCGGGTCGAACTTCCAGCTCCACCCGTCCTCGACCCGGCGCAGCGAGTTCCGGGCGACGTGCTCCCGGACGTAGGGGAGCAGCACGTCCTGGTGCGGGACGGTGCGGAACCGGGCGACCGCCTCCTCCGCGGTGGCGTAGGACCAGGAGGGCCGCCGCCGCTCGCGCAGCCGGTCCTCCTCCGGTGGCCGCGCGACGAGGGGGGAGTCGACGACCGCGACGGCCGAGACCGCGCCCGGGTGCCCGACCCCGACGATGAGGGCGACCCAGCCGCCCATGCTGTGGCCCAGGACGACGGGCCGGTCGAGGTCCTCGGCCGCGGCCACGGCCACGACCTCGCGGGCCCACGTCGCCATGTCGTAGGCGGGGCGCCGGCCGCTGTCGCCGTGCCCGCTCAGGTCCAGCGCCACGACCCGGTGCGAGTGCAGCTGCGGGGCGATGTGGTCCCACCAGCCCGAGTGCGCGGCGCCGCCGTGGACCAGCACGAGACCGGGCCGCCCGGCCTCCCCCCACACCCGGTAGGCGATCGGTGTCCCGTCGACCTCGGCCACCCGCCGCTCCGGCGTCGCGGCGAGTGCCTCCTCGAACCAGGCGGGCACGCCGGCGGACTCGGTCGCGGGGCAGGACATCGGCGGCTCCTCGGACGTGGCCGGACGGCCCGCCGATCATCCGTCGCCGCCGTGCGGGGCGCCGCGCGGGGTGGGTGTCCGCTCCCGCGGCCGGGCGCGGGAGGCGGAGCAGTGGTCCGCCCCCGCGCCGACCGCTGCCGGCCCGGGGCCGGGTGGGCTAGCGTCGCGACGGTGCAGCTCCCCGACGGCCTCGTCGCGGTGGTCAAGCGCGACTGCCCCACCTGCGTGCTGGTGGAGCCGGTGCTGCGCGGGCTCGGCGCCGCCGTGTGGTGCCAGGACGACGCCTCCTGGTTCGACGGCGACGACACCGACCTGGAGCTCTCCTACCGCCTGGACGTCGAGACCGTCCCGACCCTGCTGCGGATCGAGGGCGGGCGGGAGACGGCGCGGGTGGTCGGGTGGAGCCGGGAGCAGTGGGAGGCGCTGACGGGTGTGCCCGGGCTGGGGCCGGGCCTGCCCGAGCACCGGCCCGGCTGCGGCTCGCTGTCGGTCGACCCCTTCCGGATCGACGCCCTCGAGGCCCGCTACGGCGGCACCGGGCTGCGCAGCCGGCGGGTCGAGCTCGCCGCGCTGGAGGACGAGCACGAGGCGCTGTTCGACCGGGGCTGGACCGACGGGCTGCCGGTCGTCCCGCCGACGCCCGAGCGGGTGCTGCGGATGCTGCGCGGCACCGTGCGCGACCCCGGCGAGGTGGTCGCCGTCGTCCCCCCGGACCTGGTCGAGTGCACGGTCGAGAAGGTCGCGGTGAACGCGGTGATGGCCGGCTGCCTGCCGGAGCACCTGCCGGTGGTCCTGGCCGCGCTCGAGGCGGCGTGCGCGGAGGAGTTCGCGTTGCACGGGCTGCTGGCGACGACGTACTTCGCCGGGCCGGTCGTGGTCGTCAACGGGCGGGTCGCGGCCCGGATCGGGATGAACAGCGGCGTCAACGCCCTCGGGCAGGGCAACCGCGCGAACGCCACGATCGGGCGGGCGCTGCAGCTGGTGGTGCGCAACGTCGGTGGCGGTCGTCCCGGCGAGGTCGACCGGGCGACGCTCGGCAACCCCGGCAAGTACACCTTCTGCTTCGCCGAGCGTGAGCACGACAGCCCGTTCCTGCCGCTGGCGGCCGAGCGCGGTGTGCCCGGGGACGCGGTGACGGTCGTGGCCGGCTCCGGCGTGCAGCCGGTGGTCGACCAGCTCAGCCGCGACCCCGGGTCGCTGGCCCGCACCTTCGCGGCCTGCTTGCGGGTGAACGCGCACCCGAAGCTGCCGCTGGCCTTCGACGCGGTGCTCGTCGTCTCGCCCGAGCACGGGCGGGTGTTCCGCGAGGCCGGCTGGGACCGCGCCCGGCTGCTGGCCGAGCTGGAGGAGCTGCTCACCCTGCCCGGGGCCGAGCTGGTCCGCGGGGCCGGCGGCATGGCCGAGGGCGTTCCCGAGGACGTCGCCGCCGCGCTGGGCAGCCGGTCCCTGCCCAAGTTCCGGCCCGGCGGGCTGCTCGTGGTGCACGCCGGCGGCGACGCCGGGCTGTTCAGTGCCGTCCTCGGCGGTTGGGTGGCAGGCGAGACGGGGAGTGTCCCGGTGACCCGAGAGGTGGGCGCATGACGACCGTCCTGGACCCGACCGGCGAGCAGCGGGCGCCGTCCCGGGCCCCGCTGCCCCGCCCGGCCTCGCTGCGCGGCCGCACCGTCGGCCTGCTCGACATCAGCAAGGCGCGCGGGGACGTCGTCCTCGACCGCCTCGCCGAGCTGCTGCGCGAGGACGGTGCGACGGTGCGCCGCTACGCCAAGCCGACGTTCGCCCGGACCGCCCCGGTCGACCTGCGACACGAGATCGCCGAGCAGTGCGAGGTCGTGATCGAGGCACTGGCCGACTAGGGCTCGTGCACGTCGTGCAGTGTGCACGACATCGCCGACCTCGAGCGCCGCGGCGTCGTGGGGGTGTTCCTGGCCAGCGAGGCGTTCGCCGACGCCGCCCGGCTGCAGGGGGAGGCGCTGGGCTTCCCCGCGCCCTGCGTCCTGGTCCCGCACCCCGTGCAGGACCGCACGGACGCCGAGCTGCGGGTCGTGGCCGACCGGGTGTACCCGGCGGTGCTCGCCGCCGTCACGGTGCGCCCGCCGCCGCCGGCACGGTAGGAAGGGCCGGTGAGCCGCATCAACGACGTCGGCGGGATGTCCGGTTTCCCGGCGATCGTCGAGGAGGCCGACGAGCCGCCGTTCCACGCCGACTGGGAGGCCCACGTCCTCGCCCTCAACGGCGCGCTCATCAAGCGGGGCGTCTACAACCTCGACGAGTTCCGGGACGCGATCGAGCGGATGCCGCCGGAGGAGTACCTCGCCGCCTCCTACTACGAGCGCTGGTTCACCGCGATCACCACGCTGCTGGCGGAGAAGGGCGTGGCGTCCGCGGAGGAGCTGGAACCGCCGCGTGGCTGAGCTCGCCCCCGGCGTGCGGGTGCGCACCCGCACGACCGACCCCGCCGGGCACACCCGGCTGCCCCGCTACGCCCGCGGCGCCGTCGGCGTCCTCGTGGAGGAGGCGGGCAGGCACCCGCTGGCCGACGACCGGGCCCGCGGCCGCGCCGGCACCCCGCAGCAGGTGTGGCACGTGCGGTTCGCCGCCGCCGACCTGTTCGGCTCGGGGGACCACACGGTGACCGTGGAGCTGTGGGCCGACTACCTGACCCCGATCGAGGAGGACCCGTGAGCGGCGACCACCCCAGCTCGCTCGTCTCGGCGCGGGTGCGCCACGTGGAGGCCCTGCTGGAGGCCCGGGGCCTGCTCGACGACGGCGAGATCGACCGCCGGATCGACGAGTTCCTCGCCGGCGGCACACCGGCCAACGGCGCCCGGATCGCCGCCCGCGCCTGGGTCGACCCGGGCTTCGCCGACCGCCTGCTGGCCGACGCCAACAGCGCGATCCGCGAGCTCGGGCTGTCGATGGCCGGCGGCCTGCAGGAGCAGCGGCTCAAGGTCGTCGCCAACACCGACGAGGAGCACAACGTCGTGGTCTGCACGCTGTGCTCCTGCTACCCGATCGCGCTGCTGGGGCCCTCGCCCGGGTGGTACAAGAGCGAGCCTTACCGCTCGCGGGTGGTGCGCGACCCCCGCGGCGTGCTGTGCGAGTTCGGCCTCGAGCTGCCGGAGCGGACCCGCATCTCGGTGTGGGACGCCAGCGCCGAGTCGCGGTACATGGTGCTGCCGCGCCGTCCGGCCGGCACCGAGCAGCTCCCGGAGGAACGGCTCGCCGCCCTCGTCACCCGCAAGGGACTCATCGGCACCGCCCTGGTCTGACCGCGGCCCGGGCCGGCGGATCCCCCCGGCGTCAGGTCCGGGGCCGCCGCCCGATCTTCGACCCCAGCCAGGTGAGGGGGTCGTACCGGCGGTCCACCACCCGCTCCTTGAGCGGGATGATGCCGTTGTCGGTGAGGTGGATGCCCTCCGGGCAGACCTCGCTGCAGCACTTGGTGATGTTGCAGTAGCCGAGCCCGAACTCGTCCTGCGCGGCGTCCCGGCGGTCCAGGACGTCCAGCGGGTGCATGTCCAGCTCGGCCAGCCGGATGAGGAACCGGGGCCCGGCGAAGGCCGCCTTGTTCTCCTCGTGGTCGCGGATGACGTGGCAGGTGTCCTGGCACAGCCAGCACTCGATGCACTTGCGGAACTCCTGCGACCGCTCGACGTCGACCTGCTGCACCCGGTGGTTGCCGTCGGCCTCCCGCGGCCGCGGGGTGAACGCCGGGATCCGGGCGGCCTTCTCGTAGTTGAACGACACGTCGGTCACCAGGTCGCGGATGACGGGGAAGGTCCGCAGCGGGGTGACGGTCACCGTCTCGGCCTCGCCGAAGGTGCTCATCCGGGTCATGCACATCAGCCGCGGCCGCCCGTTGACCTCCGCACTGCACGATCCGCACTTGCCGGCCTTGCAGTTCCACCGGACGGCGAGGTCGCCGGCCTGCGTGGCCTGCAGCCGGTGGATGACGTCGAGCACCACCTCCCCCTCGTTGACCGTCACGGTGTAGGTCTGCAGGTCCCCGCCGGAGGCGTCCCCCCGCCACACCCGGAACGTCGCGTCGTAGGTCATGCCGACTCCTCGAAGACCTCGGCGAGCTCCGGCGGCATCTGCGGCAGCGGTTGCCGGGTCAGCGCGACGGAGCCGTCCGCGGCGCGGGCGCAGACGAGGTTCGTCCTGGCCCACTCCGGATCGGTGGCCGGGAAGTCGTCGCGGGTGTGCCCGCCCCGGCTCTCCTCCCGCGCCAGGGCGGCGCGGGCGATGCACTCGCTGACCAGGAGCATGTGCGGCAGGTCGAGGGCCAGGTGCCAGCCGGGGTTGTACTGCCGGTGTCCCTCGACCGACAGGTCGGCCACCCGCTGCCGGAGCGCGGCGATGCGCTCGAGTGCCTGCTCCATCTCCGGCGCGGTGCGGATGATGCCGACGAGGTCGTGCATCGTCTGCTGCAGGTCGTGCTGGACGGCGTAGGGGTTCTCGCCGCCCTCCCGCTCGAACGGCGCCAGGGCCGCCCGCGCGGCGTCGGCCAGCGCGTCGTCGGGGAGCGCGACCCGGCCCGTGCGCGTCCGGGCGTGCTCGGCGGCGGCGAGCCCGGCCCGGCGTCCGAACACCAGCAGGTCGGACAGCGAGTTGCCGCCGAGCCGGTTGGACCCGTGCATGCCGCCGGACACCTCGCCGGCCGCGAACAGGCCCGGCACGCGGGCCGCCTGGGTGTCGGGGTCGACCTCCACCCCGCCCATCACGTAGTGGCAGGTGGGCCCGACCTCCATCGCCTCGGCCGTGATGTCGACCTCGGCGAGCTCCCGGAACTGGTGGTACATCGAGGGCAGCCGCTTGCGGATGTAGTCCGCGGGACGGCGGGAGGCGATGTCGAGGAAGACCCCGCCGTGCGGGGTGCCGCGGCCGGCCTTCACCTCGCTGTTGATCGCGCGGGCGACCTCGTCGCGGGGGAGCAGCTCCGGTGGGCGCCGGTTGTTCCGCTTGTCGTCGTACCAGCGGTCGGCCTCGTCCTCGGTCTCCGCGGTCTCCTTGCGGAAGAAGTCGGGGATGTAGTCGAACATGAAGCGGTTGCCCGCGGAGTTCCGGAGGACGCCGCCGTCACCGCGCACGCTCTCGGTGACGAGGATGCCGCGCACCGACGGCGGCCAGACCATCCCCGTCGGGTGGAACTGGACGAACTCCATGTTCACCAGCGTCGCGCCGGCCTGCAGCGCCAGGGAGTGCCCGTCGCCGGTGTACTCCCAGGAGTTCGAGGTGACCTTGTAGGACTTGCCGATGCCGCCGGTGGCGAGCACGACCGACGGCGCCTGCCAGGCGACGAACCGGCCGGACTCGCGCCAGTAGCCGAAGGCGCCGGTGACGCCCCCGTCGTCCGTGAGCAGCCGGGTGACCGTGCACTCCATGTACACGTCGATGCCGAGGGCCACGGTGCGCTGCTGCAGCGTCCGGATCAGTTCCAGTCCGGTGCGGTCACCGACGTGCGCGAGGCGGGCGTAGCGGTGCCCACCGAAGTCGCGCTGGCTGATCAGCCCGTCCGGCGTGCGGTCGAACAGGGCGCCCCAGTCCTCCAGCTCGCGGACCCGGTCCGGCGCCTCCTGGGCGTGCAGCTGGGCCATGCGCCAGTGGTTGAGCATCTTCCCGCCGCGCATGGTGTCGCGGAAGTGCACGCGCCAGTTGTCCTCGGGGTAGAGGTTGGCCATCGCCGCCGCGATGCCGCCCTCCGCCATGACCGTGTGCGCCTTGCCGAGCAGCGACTTGCACACGACGGCGGTGCGCGCTCCCGACTGGCAGGCCTCGATCGCGGCGCGCAGCCCCGCGCCTCCCGCCCCGACGACGACGACGTCGTACTCGTGCCTCTCGAGATCCATCAGAAGAACCTCAGGTCGGGGATCGTGTCGGTGGCGAGCAGTAGGACGTAGAAGTCGGCGAACGCGACGCCGAACAGCGAGATCCAGGCGTACCTCATGTGGTGGGCGTTCAGCCTCGAGACCAGCGTCCAGAACCGGTACCGCAGGGGGTGGCGGGAGAAGGAGTTGAGCCGGCCGCCGACGACGTGCCGGCAGGAGTGGCACGACAGCGAGTACAGCCACAGGAGGGCCGCGTTGGCGAGCAGCACCAGCGTGCCGAGACCCATGTGCCCCCACGCGCCGGTCTCGTCGCGGAAGGCGAGGACGACGTCGTAGGTGAGGACGACGTTGAACAGCAGCCCCAGGTAGAAGAAGTAGCGGTGCACGTTCTGCCCGATCAGCGGGAAGCGCGTCTCGCCGGTGTAGCGCCGGTGCGGCTCGGCGACCGCGCAGGCCGGTGGGGACAGCCAGAACGACCGGTAGTAGGCCTTCCGGTAGTAGTAGCAGGTCAGCCGGAAGCCCAGCGGCACGACCAGGATGTAGATCGCCGGCGAGATCCAGGCCGGCCCGGTGAACAGCTCCGGGAAGGTGTCGCCCTCGCAGGCCGTCGTGAGGCACGGCGAGTAGAACGGCGAGATGTAGGGCTCGGCGGAGTAGTGCGCGTTCTGGAAGGCCCGGAACGACGAGTAGACGACGAACAGCACCAGCGCCAGAACGGTGACCGCGGGCTGGACCCACCAGCGGTCGGTGCGCAGCGTCCGCGCCGCGATCGCCGCCCGCCGCGGAGCCGGCGCGCCGTTCCCGTGCCCGGGGGAGACCGACCCGGTCCCGCGTGGGGCGGTGGTGGTCACCGCCGGGTGCGGCCCGACCCGCCGATGCCCTCGTCGTCGCCGTCGCCGTAGACGGTCGCGAACGGCTCGTACGCCGCGCGGGCCCGCGCGCCGCACAGCAGGTCGATGTCGTCGCGCAGCCGCGCGACGTCGGCCCTCAGCCGCCGCGCGTCCACGGTGTCACCGAAGTGCCTGCTCAGCGGTGCGCACGCCCGCTCGAGGGCGTCCACCGCTCCGCGAGCCGCCGCCACGTCCTGTTCCAGGGACATCGTCGCCTCCACACCCTGCAGACGCCGCCGGGGGAACCGGGGGAGGAAGTCGACCACGGACGCGGAGCCGTGGAAAGGGGGCTGTGCGCCGGTACCCGGCCGTCGTGCGGAGACGTGTCGTGGGGGCCGGGGCCGGGCACGTCCGGCACGGCGCCATCGCTGCTCGCCGGCGCCGCCGGAGGACGCGGAGGACCAGTTCCACGGAGGACGAGTCATGCAGCCAGACCCACGACCGGGCGAGGACGACGTCGACCGCGACGACGCGCAGGCGCTGTCGCGTGCCACCGGGGGCGGCGCCGGCGAGGGGCCCGACGCGGACACCACGACGGGCACCGGCCACGCGGAGACCTTCGTCGGGCGGGTGGCCGGCCAGGACGTCGGCTACGCGGGGGAGACCGGCGCGGAGCGGCGGGCGGCCGCGCTTGAGGAGGACAGGCAGCAGGAGGACGGACAGCGGGAGGACTGACCGACGGGGCGGGTCCGTCGCCGTCAGCCCGCCGGGGGGTGACGGTCGTCCGGGAGGCCGGGGCGGCCGGCTCCCGCGTCGCCCGTGCCTGGCTCGTCGTCGAAGCGGAGCGGTTCGGTCCGCCGCGGCATGGCCGCCACGGCCACCGCGATCACCACGGCGGTGACCGCGGTCGCGACGAACACGCCGTGCGAGGCCGCGTGCAGGCTCTCCCGGGCGTACTGCGCCACGGCGCCGCCCTGGGAGAGGGCGGCGGTCGTGCTGTCGACGTCGGTGGGGACCTCGCCGTCCAGGCCGGCCGGCGGCGCCGCGAAGCGCGCGGCCAGCGTGGTGTTCGCGATCGCGCCGAAGACCGCGGCGCCGACCGCCGACCCGATCGACCGGGAGAACATGTTCGTGGCGGTGACCACGCCGCGCCGGTCCCAGCCGACGACCGACTGCACCGCGACGATGAGCGGGGAGGACGAGAGCCCCAGGCCCGCGCCGGTGACGAACATCCACGCGCCCACCTGCCACAGCCGCGCGTGCTGCCCGAGCAGCGCCGTCCCCGTCGTCCCCAGGATCGTGAGCGCGACGCCGATCAGCGCGGTGTTGCGGAAGCCGATGCGCAGGTAGAGCCGGCCGGCCTGGCTGGCCGCGACCGGCCAGCCGAGGGTCAGCGCGGCGAGCGCGAAGCCGGCCTCGAGCGCGCTGGCACCCAGCACGCTCTGCGCCCACGTCGGCAGGTAGGAGCTCAGCCCGATGAGCAGCGCGCCGAGCCCCAGCGCGGCCACGTTGCCGGTCAGCAGGATGCGGCGGCGCAGCACCCACAGCGGCAGCACCGGCTCCGCCGCGCGCCGCTCGACGACGGCGAAGGCGGCCAGCAGCACGACCGCCGTGGCGAGGACGGCGACCGAGGTGACCGACCCCCACGCCCAGGCGCTGCCGCCCTCGAGCAGGCCCAGGATGAGCAGCGAGCAGCCCACCGAGAGCAGCACGGCGCCCGCGACGTCGAGCCGGTGCCGCCGGCGTTCGACCCGCTCGGTGAACCGGCGGGACAGCGCGACCAGCGCGAGCGCGCCCAGCGGCAGGTTGATCAGGAAGATCCAGCGCCAGGACAGGTAGTCGCTGAACACGCCGCCGAGCGTCGGGCCCAGCACGGAGGACACGCCCCACACCGACGCGAGGTAGCCCTGGACCCGCGCGCGCTCCTCGACGGTGTAGATGTCGCCGATGACGGTCATGCCGATCGGCTGGACGGCGCCGGCGCCGATCCCCTGCAGCGCCCGCCCGATCACGAGCGCCGGCATGGACCAGGCGAGGCCGCAGAACAGCGACGCGGCGACGAACACCGCGATGCCGAACAGCAGCACCGGCTTGCGGCCGTAGACGTCGGCGAGCTTGCCGTAGACGGGGACGGTCACCGCCTGGGTGAGCAGGTACACGCTGAACAGCCACGGGAACTGGCTGAAGCCGCCGAGGTCGTCGACGACGGCGGGGACGGCCGTCGCGATGATGGTGCTGTCGAGGGCGATGAGGGCGGTGCTGAGCATCACCGCTCCGAGCACGGGTCCGCGCTCGGAGCGCAGCCCGACCGACGCGCGGGTCACGGTGGTCACGCCGAGCACCAACCCCGGCCGCCGCCGCGCATTCCCGGGGCGGCGGGGTGCCTCCTCGCGCGCGGCGCCGGCGGTCTCGGTCGCGCGGTCGGGAGCGGCCGAGCAGGATCGTCGCGGAGCGGCGCGCGGCGGTGTGGTGTCCGGCGGGAGGGGTGGCTCCGGGGATGGCGACGAGCGAGGTCGAGCTGCGGCGGCGGTGGTCGGCCGGGCAGGCGTGCCACGGCCTGTGGAGCCTGCTGCCCGGCCCGGTGACCGGCGAGGTGCTCGCGCGCACCGGCCCCGACTTCGTCGTCGTGGACCTGCAGCACGGGGCCCTGGGCGAGGCCGGGCTGCCGGGCGTCGCGGCGGCGGTCACCGCGGCGGGCTCGGTGCCGCTGGTGCGGACCCGCAGCCCCGCCTTCGCCGACGTCGGCCGCCCGCTCGACCTGGGCGCCCGGGGCGTCGTCGTGCCCAACGTGCGCGACGCCGCGCACGCCCGGGAGGTCGTCGCCGCCTGCCGGTACGCCCCGGCCGGGAGCCGCTCGATCGGGCGGCTCTCCGGCGGCGCCGACCAGCCGCTGGTGGTGGTGATGGTGGAGTCCGCGACCGCGCTCGACGACCTCGACGCCGTCCTCGCCGTCGAGGGACTCGACGGGGTCTACGTCGGCCCGGGCGACCTGTCCCTGTCCCTGGGGCTGACCGGCGACGAGCGCCGCGGGGAACTGCGCGGCGTGCTGTCCTCGATCGTCGCCCGGGCCCGGGCGGCCGGCGTGCCCGTCGGGGTGCACGCCTACAGCGGGGAGGAGGCCGCCGGGTACGCCGCCGAGGGCGCCACGATCGTCACGGTCGCCGTCGACGCCGTCGCCCTGGGCGAGGCCGTGACGCACCACCTGGGCGTGGCCCGCGGCCGGTCGGGACCGGACCGGCCCTGAGGGGCGGGTCCGCGTCCGTGCGGCTCAGCCGCGCGACCCGATCCGCCGCAGCCACCGGCGCGTCGCCCCCACGACGGCGAGCGCCCAGGCGGCCAGCCCGGGCCAGAGCAGGACGTGCCCGAGGACGGCGAGCGCCGGCAGCCGGTCGGCCGCCGCGACGGCGGAGCTCGCCGCGGTCGTCATCCCCATCGGGAAGACCGTGGCCCACCGGCGGACGGCGTAGCGCGGGCGGGGCCAGCGCAGCTCGCAGCCCAGCAGGACCGCGTAGCCGGCCACCGCGCCGGCCCAGAGGGCCAGGTCGAGCACGCGCAGCGGCGCCCGGACGCCGTCGGGCAGGCCGAGCCGGTCTCCCGCGAGCAGCAACTGCGCCCCGGCCAGGCCGGCGATCGCCAGCGCTCCGGCGACCACCCAGTGGTCGCCCGCGCCGACGGCCAGCTGCCGCCAGTCGAAGCGGGCGACGACTCCGGCGTAGAGCAGGAGTCCGAGCAGGAACGCCGCGCAGCCGGCGACGACGGCCGCGCGGGCACCGGTCGCCCCGCCCAGCGTCGCCGACAGCACGGCCAGCCCCTCCGTGGCGACGCAGACCAGGAAGCTCGCCCCGACCGTCGGGACCCGCCAGTGCCGCAGCACGAGCGGCAGCAGGACCAGCCACAGCAGCGCGGCGGCGGCCAGCAGCGCCCACGCGGCGGCCGTCCAGCCGAGGGCGGCGAACCGCCCGCCGACCACCGCGGTCGCCGCCACCCCGGTCAGCGAGGCCGGCGTGGCGGCGTCGGCGAGCCAGCCGGACCGGTCGGTGAGCAGCCGGCCGACCAGGGCAGCCCCCAGCACCAGCCCGGCGAGCACGGCCAGCACCAGCAGGACCCACGACAGCGCCCCGAGGCCCGCGTACTGCGCCGCCGTCGACAGGATGTCGGTGCTCATCACCGCCGCCCCGCTGGTGGGCGGCAGGCCGACCGTCAGCCGCCGGCGCGGCGGCCGGGCCCGGTGCGCCGTTCCCCGGCGGTCGGACGGGCTCCCCACGGTCGCCTCCTCACCGGACGGTGCCGGCCCCGCGCCGGCCGCCCCCGGCGCAGGGACCGCCGTCAGCCCTGCCGGGGACCGGGCTCCTCGGCGAACTCCCGGAAGGCGGCGAAGGCGCGGGGGCCGTAGACGGTGCCGGGCCCCCCGTTCATCGCGATGGCGACGCCGAGCGCCTCGGCGACCTCGGCCTCGGTGGCGCCGGTGCGGACGGCGCCGCGGGCGTGCGAGGCGATGCACCCGTCGCACTGCTCGCTGACCGCGATGGCGAGCGCGATCAGCTCCTTGGTCTTCTCGTCCAGCGCGCCCGCGGCGTAGGCGGCGGCGTGCAGCCGGCGGTAGCCGTCGTAGACCTCGGGGATCGCGCGGCGCAGCGCGCGCGCCGGCTCGCGGAGCTCGTCCTGGACGGCGTGGCCGTGGCTCATGACGGCATCGTGGCAGCGGCCGGCCGTGGGCGCTGGGCGGCGCCCGCTTCCCCGGGCGGGCCCGCAGGGTGGAGGCTGGGCCGGTCGCGCGGTCACCGGCGGTCGCCGCACACGGACGAGAGGAACGGATGACGATGTCGCAGGAGAGCGGATCGGCCGGCGGGCCCGGCCTCGGCCCCATCACGCACGTGGCGCTGACCGTCCGCTCCCTCGACGTCAGCGTCCCGTGGTACCGGGCGCTCGTCGGGGCGGAGCCGGTGCTCGACGAGGACACCGGACCGTTCCGGCACGTCGTCTTCGCGCTCGGCGGCACCCTGCTGGGCCTGCACGAGTTCCCCGAGGGGATCGAGGACCTGCCGCACTCGCCGCGCCGTCCCGGCCTGGACCACCTCGCGTTCGGCGTGCCCGACCGGCAGGGGCTCGACGCCTGGGCGGGGCGCCTGGAGGCACTGGGCGTCGCGCACGACGGGGTCGTGGACGCCGCCTACGGGTCGGGGCTGTCCTTCAAGGACCCCGACGGCCTGCCGCTGGAGCTCTTCGCCCCGCCGTCCGCCTGAGGTCCCGCCGGGGCCGTCGTCAGGGCCGTCGTCGGGACTGCTGTCAGGACCGCGGTGCCATGCTGCCGGTGCGGACGAACCGGGCGTGCCAGCTCAGCGCCTCCTCGAGCAGGTGCGGGGTGTGCCGGCCGTAGGCGCCCTCCAGCGCCCGGTCCAGGTAGTCCTCCAGCAGCGGCCGGTAGTCCGGGTGCGTGCAGTTGTCGATCAGCAGCCGCGCCCGCTTGCGCGGGGCCAGCCCGCGCAGGTCGGCCAGCCCCTGCTCGGTGACGACGACGTGCACGTCGTGCTCGGTGTGGTCCACGTGCGACACCATCGGCACGATGCTGGAGATGGCGCCGCCCTTCGCCGTCGACGGGGTGACGAAGAAGGAGATGTAGGCGTTGCGGGCGAAGTCGCCGGAGCCGCCGATGCCGTTCTGGATCCGGCTGCCCATGAGGTGCGTGGAGTTGACGTTGCCGTAGATGTCGGCCTCGATGACGCCGTTCATGGCCAGCACGCCGAGCCGGCGCACGATCTCCGGGTGGTTGCTGATCTCCTGCGGCCGCAGCACGATCCGGTCGCGGTAGTCGGCCGCGTTGTCGTTGACGTGCGCGGCGGCGGCCTCGCTCAGGGAGAAGGCCGTGGCCGACGCGACCGACATCCGCCCCGACTGCAGCAGCTCGAGCATGCCGTCCTGGATGACCTCGGTGTAGGCGGCGAGGTCCTCGAACGGCGACTGCGCCAGCTCGGCGAGGACCGCGTTGGCCACGTTGCCCACCCCGGACTGCAGGGGGAGCAGGCCCGGTGGCACGCGCCCGCGGCCCACCTCGTGCTCCAGGAACTCGATGAGGTGCCCGGCGATCCGCCGCGACGCCTCGTCGGGCGCCTTGAAGGGGCTGTTGCGGTCGGGGGCGTCGGTCTCGACGACCGCGACCACCTTCTCCGGCGGGCACCGCAGGTGCGGCACGCCGATCCGGTCGCCCGGGCGGGTCAGCGGGATGGGCCTGCGGTCGGGCGGGAGCGCGGTGCCGTAGTAGACGTCGTGCATGCCCTCGAGGTCCTCGCTCTGCCACGCGTTGACCTCGAGGACCACCGCGTCGGCCCGGTCGAGCCAGGTCTTGTTGTTGCCGATCGAGGAGGAGGGCACCAGGTCGCCGTCCGCGGTGATCGCGCTGACCTCGACCAGCGCGACGTCGAGCGGGCCGAGGAAGCCCTCCCACGCCATCTGCGCGACGTGCGAGAGGTGCACGTCGATGTACTCCATCGTCCCGGCGTTGATCTTCTCGCGGCTCACCGGGTCGGACTGGTAGGGCAGCCGCAGCTCGATGCCGTCCGCGGCGGCGAGCGCGCCGTCGAGCTCCGGGGCGGTCGAGGCGCCGGTCCACACGTTGATCCGGAACGGGGTGCCGGCGGCGTTGGCCTCCGCGATCCGCCGCGCCAGGGCGAGCGGGACGGCCTTGGGGTAGCCCGCGCCGGTGAAACCGCTCATGCCCACGGTCGACCCGGGGGTGATCAGGGCCGCGGCCTCCTCGGCCGGGACCACCTTCCGCCGCAGACCCGCGTGCCGGATGCGTCCCTCGCTCGTCATGGCCCGCGACCTCCCCGGGCGCCGGTGGGGGCGGTGGGGTCCGGCCGCCCGGCGCCTCACCGGCGACGCTACCCGGACCCGTGCCGGGACGAGCGGTGGAACGGGCCGGTCAGGAACCGCTGCCGCGGTCGAGCGCGGCAGCCAGCGCGGCGGTCCGTGCCCGGAGGAACTCCCGGGAGACCGCTGCCCTCGGCTCGACGTCGTCGAAGAGGTGGTACGCCCCGGGCACGACGTGCAGGGCGCACTCGACGCCGGCCTGCGCCAGCCGACGGGCGTAGGCCACGTCCTCGTCGTGGAACAGGTCGCAGGTGCCCACGCCGATCCAGGCCGGCGGGAGACCGGACAGGTCCGCGGCGCGCGCCGGCGCCGCCAGCGGAGGGACGTCGGCGGTCGGCCGGGCCGGGCCGAGGTAGGACCGCCAGGCGAACCGGTTGCTGCTCTGGTTCCAGATCCGCACGCAGCGCTGGTCGAGGTCGGTGCGTGCCGCCGTCCGGTCGTCGAGCATCGGGTAGGAGAGCAGCTGCAGGACGGGGCGGACCCCGCCGTGCTCCCGGGTGTGCAGCGCCAGCGCGGCCGCCAGGCCGCCGCCGGCGCTGGCGCCACCGAGCGCGATCCGCTCCGGGTCGACGAACGGCTGCCGGGCGAGCCACCCGAGCGCGGCGGCACAGTCCTGCAGCGGCGTGGGGAAGGGGTGTTCCGGCGCGAGCCGGTACTCCACGGAGGCGACCGCGATGCCCAGCCGGTCGGCGAGGCGGCGGCAGGCGCGGTCGTCCTGGCGCGCGGTGCCGATGAGCAGCCCGCCGCTGTGCATCCACAGCAGCGCCGGCGTCCGGGGGGCGGCCGACGCCGGGCGGAACAGGCGCACCGACACCCCCGGCTCGACCGGCACCTCCACCGCGCCATGCTGCCGGCGGGCACCGGCGAGCACCCGGGTTCCGAGCCGGACCGGCCGCAGGGTGCGCGGGCCCACCACGGTGCGGGGGACGAACCGTGCGGCGCGCAGGTCGGGGTGGAAGGGAGTGCGTCGGCACGCGGTGCTCCCCTCGTGCGGGACGGTCGCCGGTCACGGCGTGCCGGCGAAGCCGGTCCGGTAGGCCCAGACCACGGCCTGCGTGCGGTCCCGCACGCCCAGCTTGGCCAGGATGCTCTTCACGTGGGTCTTGACCGTCTCCGGTGAGATCCAGATGCGGCGGGCGATCTCCGCGTTCGACAGGCCCTCGGCCAGCGCGCGCAGCACCTCGGCCTCCCGCTCGGTCAGCTGCGCCGCCAGCGCCAGCCGGTCGCGGTCGGGCGGCCGCCGGCCGGCGTGCAGGGCCAGCAGCCGCCGGGTCACCGCCGGGGCGACCAGCGCGTCGCCGGCGACGACCGTGCGGATCCCGTCGACGAGCTGCTCCGGGGTGGCGCGCTTGAGCAGGAAGCCGTCGGCGCCGGCGTCGAGCGCGTCGTCGACGACCTCGTCGAGGTCGAAGGTGGTGAGCACCAGCACCCGTGGGCGCCGCGGCCACGACACGATCTCGCGGGTCGCGCCGACCCCGTCGACGCCGGGCATGCGCACGTCCATGAGGACGACGTCGGGCTGCAGCTCCCGCGCGCGGCTGACCGCCTGGCGGCCGTCGGCGGCCTCCCCGACGACGTCGATGTCGTCCTCGGCGCCGAGCAGCGCCCGCAGCCCGCCGCGCACCAGGGCGTCGTCGTCGGCGAGCAGGACCCGGATCACGCCGTCACCGCCGAGGTGGCCGGCAGCACCGCCCGCACCCGGAACCCGCCCTCGACCGGGCCGGCCTCCAGCGAGCCACCCTCCAGCCGGGCCCGCTCCCGCATGTTGACCAGCCCGCGGCCCGGCGCCGGCTCCTCGCACCGGGCGGCCTCGTTGAGCACGTCGGCCACGACCCGGTCGCCGTCCCGCGCGACCTCGACCCGGATGCGGCCGGCCGCCGTGTGCCGGACGGCGTTGGTCAGCGCCTCCTGCACGATCCGGTACAGCGCCCGCGCGGTGCTGTCCGGCAGGTCGACACCGTCCATGCTGAGCTCCACCGGGCGTCCGGTCGACCGGATCCGGTCGGCCAGTTCCTGCAGGTCGGCCAGGGTCGGCGCGAAGGGCACGGGGTGCCGGTTGCCCGCGTCGGGCTGCAGTACCCGGAGCAGCCGGTCGAGCTCCTCCAGCGCGCCGCGGCCCACGGTCTCGATGCTGGTCAGCGCCTCGTGGGCGAAGGCGGGGTTCTCGGCGAACACCCGACGCCCCACCCCTGCCTGCAGGACCATGACGTTGACCGTGTGCCCCAGCGAGTCGTGCAGCTCGCGGGCCAGTCGGGTGCGCTCCTGCAGCAGCAGCCGCTCGGCGACGAGGGCGCGCCGGTCGTTCTCGTCCGCCCGCCGCGCCTCGGCCGCCGCGGCCTGCGCCCGCTGCCTGCTGCGCTCACCGGCGACGGCGGCGAACGGGACCAGCGCGGCGATGGCGGGTAGGTCCCCCGAAGGAGCCCCGCGGCCGAACGCCACGTAGCCGGCGACGGCGAGCACCGTCATGGCAGCGGCCACCACCCGCAGCCGGCGCCCGCCGGCGGCGAAGCAGCTGAACAGGGCCATCCACATCGGGAACTGGATCGGCCCGACGACGTAGCCGGCCGCCGCGTTGACCACGACCAGGAGCCCGGTCACCGCCATCGCGGCCAGCGGCGCGACCTGGCGCCAGAGCAGGCCGGACGCCGCGGCCACGGCGAGGACGACCTCGAGGACGTCGACCGGCCGGTACGGCGGGTCGGGGTCCAGGGCCAGCAGGACCCACACGACGGAGGCCACCGCGACCGCGCCGGCGAGCCACACGTCCGCCCGGGCCGGAGCCCACGGACGGCGGGACGGCGGGGTCAGGCCGGTCAGGGCGAGCGACGACACCTCCCATCGTGCCTCCGCACGGCGTCCCGGGGCGACACCCGCGGGAGTCGTCCGGGCTGCCTCGCGCGAGGGAGGCGACGCAGGAGGCGGGGGAGGAGCCGGCCCGTGGAGTCCACCCGCAGGAGGGCCGACCCCGACCCCCGCGGGGCTCGTGGACGGCGTCCGCGCACCAGGAGCCTGGGACCCCCACACCGCCGGCCCCGCCCGGCACGAGAGCACCGGAGACCCCCATGGCGCACACCGAGCAGCGGACGGCCCGGCGAGACGGTAGACGGCGACCGAGGGGACGGACGGGGCGGCGGGTCGCCTACGGGTTCCTCTCCCTCACCGCGGTGGCGGTCGCCGTCCTGTTCGTCACGCCGTACCTGGTGTCGGCGTCCGCGGGCCTCGCCCCCGACTACGCCGAGCAGGGGAGCGCCGTCTCCCTGGTGTTCCTGGTGCACGTCGTCACCGGCGGCCTGGCACTGCTGCTGGCCCCGCTGCAGATCGCGGCGCGGGTGCGGGCACGGTCGCCGCGGCTGCACCGGGTGGCCGGCCGGGTCGTGCTCGGCGCGATCGCGGTCGCCGGGTGCACCAGCCTGGCCATCGCCCCGTTCACCACGGGCGGACCGGTGGCGGGCGTCGGGTTCGGCACCACCGGGATCGTGTGGCTGGTCTGCGCGGCGGCGGCGTTCCGGGCGATCCGGCGCCGGGACGTCGCCGGGCACCGGCGCTGGGCGGTCCGGACCTTCGCGCTGACCTACACCGCCGTCACCCTGCGGCTGCTGCACGTGCCCCTGACCGCCGTCCTGGTCGTCCTGGGGACGGACGTCGGCGTCGCGGACGACCGCGCCTACGCCACGCTCGCGCTGGTGTCCTGGGTGATCGACCTCGCCGTCGCCGAGTGGTACCTGGGGACCCGGCGCCGCCGCACCGCGAGCCGGCACCGTCGTCCCGCGTCGGAGCACCCCGTGACCGCCGGCGCGGCGGCCGAGCTGGAGGGGGCGGCGTGAGCCTCCTCGCGGTCGGCGTCAGCCACCGGACCGCCCCGGTCGCCCTGCTCGAGCGGTGCGCGATGGACACCGGCGACGTGGCCGCGGCGCTGCACCGGCTAGTCGCCGCCGACTCCGTGCACGAGGCGCTGGTGCTGGCCACCTGCAACCGGGTCGAGGTCCTCGCCGAGGTCGACGGCTGCCACGACGGGATGGCGGAGGTGAGCCGGGTGCTGGCCCGCCACGCCGGGGTGGTGGTGGAGGAGCTCTCCCCGTACCTGACCGTGCACCGCGGGGACCGGGCGGTCGCCCACCTGTTCGCCGTCGCCGCGGGTCTGGACTCGATGGTCGTGGGGGAGCCGCAGGTGCTGGGCCAGCTGCGCGCGGCGTACGCGCTGGCGCAGGGGGAGGGCACGGTCGGCCGCGTCCTGCACCCGCTGGCCCAGCGGGCGCTGCGCGTGGGCAAGCGGGTGCGCTCCGAGACCGGCATCGACCGGGCCGGCCCCTCCCTGGTGGCGGTCGCCCTGGACCGCGTCGAGGACCGCACCGGTCCCCTCCGCGGACGTCCGGCGCTGGTGGTCGGCGCCGGGTCGATGGGGGCGCTGGCGGCCACCACGCTGGCCCGCCGGGGAGCCGCGGTGACGGTCAGCAGCCGGACGACGGCCTCGGCGCGGCGGCTGGCCGGCCGGGTCGGCGGCCGCGCCGCCGACCCGGCCGACCTGCCCCGCGAGGTGGCCGCCGCCGACGTCCTGCTCACCTGCACCGGGGCCCCCGGCCCGGTGCTCGGTGCCGGGGTGGTCTCCCGCGCCATGCGCGGCCGGCCGGAGCGTCCGCTGGTCGTCCTCGACCTGGCGCTGCCCCGCGACGTCGACCCGGCCGTCGGGGCGCTGCCCGCCGTCCATGTCGTGGACCTCGCCCTGCTCCAGCGCGAGGCGAGGGCGGGCGGCGGGGCCGCGGTGGCGGCCGACGCCCTCGCCGCCGCGCGGGCCCTGGTCGAGGCCGAGACGGCGCGGCCGGCCGGCCGGCGGCCCGACAGCGACCGACGCTCCCCGGCCCGGCAGGGCCCGGCGCTCGTCCCGTCCCGGCCGACCGACCCCCGTCCTCCCGGAGACCCGCGGTGACACCTCGCCCGTTCCCACGCGCCCGCCGCCGCGCGAGCACCCGGCGGCCCGGGCGCCACCCGGTGCCCACCGCCCGCTGCCGGGGCCCGGATACTCGTCGTCGACGTGGACCACCACCCGGACCGGTGCCCGCGTGCCCGACCCGACCGGGACCCCGCCCCGCCTGCCGAGCCCGGCGGCGCGGGGTCGGGCGCCCGGCTGCCCGGTCCCGCCGACGAGGAGAACCCGTGCCGAGAGCCCTGCTGCTGGAGAACATCGACCCGGTGGCGGCCGACCTCCTCCGCTCGGCCGGCTACGCGGTCGAGTCGCTGCGGGGAGCGCTGGACGAGGCCGACCTGGTCGCCGCCCTCGACGGCGTCGACGTCCTGGGCATCCGCTCGAAGACCCAGGTGACCGCCGATGTCGTCCGCCGCCGTCCCGGCCTGGCCGCGGTGGGGGCCTTCTGCATCGGCACCAACCAGATCGACCTCGCCGCGGCCGCCGCCGCCGGGGTGGCGGTGTTCAACGCGCCCTACTCCAACACCCGCAGCGTGGTGGAGATGGCCATCGCCGAGATCATCATCCTGGCCCGGCGGCTGGTCGACCGGGACCGCGCGCTGCACGCCGGCACCTGGGACAAGTCGGCGGCCGGCAGCCACGAGATCCGCGGGCGGACGCTGGGCATCGTCGGCTACGGCAACATCGGCAGCCAGCTGTCGGTGCTCGCCGAGGCGCTGGGCATGCGGGTGCTCTTCCACGACCTGGAGGACAAGCTCGCGCTGGGCAACGCGCAGGCCTGCGGCAGCCTGGAGGAACTGCTCGAGCGGGCCGAGACGGTGACCCTGCACGTCGACGGGCGGGCCGGCAACGCCGGGCTCTTCGGCGCCGAGCAGTTCGCCCGGATGCGCCGCCGCAGCCTGTTCCTCAACCTCTCCCGCGGGTTCGTCGTCGACCACGAGGCGCTGCGCGAGAACGTGCTGTCCGGCCACATCGCCGGCGCGGCCGTCGACGTGTTCCCCCACGAGCCGCGCGAGCAGGGCGACCCGTTCACCTCGGTACTGCGCGGGCTGCCCAACGTCATCCTCACCCCGCACGTCGGCGGGTCGACGCAGGAGGCCCAGCACGACATCGGGCGGTTCGTCGCCGGCAAGCTCGCCGACTACACCGTCTCCGGGACGACGACGCTGAGCGTCAACCTGCCCACCGTGGCCCTGCACGGTTCCTCCGCGGCGCGGTTCGCGCTGCTGCACCGCAACGTGCCCGGCGTCCTCGCCCGCGCCGACGCGCTGGTCGGCGAGCACGGGCTCAACGTGGACGGCCAGGTGCTGGCCACCCGCGGCGAGCTCGGGTACGCGGTCACCGACGTCAGCGCGACGCCGCCGGAAGAGCTGCTGACCGCGCTGCGGGCGCTCCCGGAGACCGTCCGCCTCACGGTGCTGCCCCCACCCGCCGGCTGACCCGGGGGGCGGCGCCCGGCGGTCGGATCGAGTCGAGCCGAGCCGTCGTCCGCCGCGGACGGGATCAGCCGTTGCCGTACACCCGGCCCGGCTCCACGAGCACCGCGGTGCGCCGCTGCTCGGCCATGACGCGGTCGTACTCGTCCCAGTCGTCGTGCCGGCCGCCGGCGGCGGTGAACACCGCGCGCAGCAGCAGGCGCAGCTGGTCGGACCCGCGCAGCCACGGCTGCGCGTCGTCGGGCCCGGCCAGCTGGGCGCGGCCCTCGACCGTCACCCACCGCCAGCCGTGCCGGACGGTCAGGGCCACCTGAGGGCGCGCGCGGAGGTTGGAGAGCTTCACGCGGCCGTAGGTCACGAACGCCACGACCGGGTCCCCCGTCGCGGGGTGGGGGAGGACCCCGGCGTTCACCACGGACGCCTGGATGCTCGCGTCGCCGCGCAGGGTGGACACCACCGCCAGCCCGTGCTCGCTCGCGGCGATGGCCGAGACGTCGTCGAGGCTCGTCATGCGAGCACCCTGACACCGGAACCTGCACCGGCGCCGGGCAGCGGCCCGTCCCGGTCGCACGGCCCGATCGCACGGCGCGGGCGCCGCCGCGCCGCAACCCCCTGACATCTGAGCCGCCCCGGTCCAGCATGGGCGCCCGGGCAGTCGGTGACCGGCCGGAGCGGCAGAGGGGGGCGGTCGGTGACGGACCTGAGGACGGAACGGGCCACCGAGGTCCGCGGGCCCGAGCCGGCCCCGGCTCCCGACCTGCGCGACCGGGACGAGCGGCCACCGGGCGGACCGGCGACGGTCCTCCCGCAGGGCGTGGAGCTGGCCCGCCTGCTGGCCCTGGTGCGGCTGACCGCCCCGCAGGCGCTCGAGGTGGGCGTGGGCCTGCTGGCCGCCGCGGACGGGCGGGAGCACCCGGACACCGCCGGCCGGGACGGCGACCCGGTCGAGGCGGTCGTCACCGCTGACGGGGAGGTGCTCCTGCGCCCGCGCACCGGCGCCGGGCCGCCCGCCGCCGGTCGGACCGCGGCCGACCTCGCGGCGGTCCTCGCCGACGTCGCCGGTGCCGCCCGGCTGCGCGGCCGCCCCGCGGACCCGGCGGCCGAGGAGCTGCTGGCCCGGCTGGACCGGGCAGCGACCGACCTGCCGGACGCCGGCGTCCCCGCCGTCGCCCGGGTGCTGCAGGAGGCGGTCGCCGGCACCGATCGCACGGTGGCCCGCGCCGAGCTCGGCGCGCTGGTCCGGGCCGTCGGTGCGCGCACCGCGGCACCGGGCGGCACGGGGCCCGCGGGGAGCCCGTCGGCCGTGGTCCGTGCCACCCCGGCCGGGCGCGCGGGGCCACGGGGGACGGGGACCGCGGTGCGGCGCGCCGGCGCGTGGCTGCTCTCGGTGCTGGTCCTCGCCGCGGTCGTCCTGCTGGAGGTCGCCGTGCTCCGGGACGACATCGCCGCCGACGTCGACCTGCTCCTGGACGCCGGGCGCAGCGGGGCGGCGTCGTCCACCGCGCCGGAACCCGACGGCCTGCCGGTCGTGCCGCCGGCGCCCGCGGCGGCCGGGGACGTGACCGGGGTCGACCTGCGCCCGCTCGAGCGGTGCGCGCCGGCCACCGCCTGCACCCTGCGCCTGCAGGTGCGGCTCGACGCCGGACCCGAACGGACCGTGACCTGGTCCTACCGGGTCGTCGACCGCTGCACCGGGGCAGCGACCACCGTGCCGGGCGGGACGGTCACCGTGCCGCCCGGAGGCCGGCAGGTGACGGCCGTCGGCACGGTCGCGCTCCCCGACCTGCCGGCCGTGGCGGTGCTGGCCGTCACCGGCCTCCCCGCGGCCGCGGCCTCCCCGCCGGTGTCCGCCGGGTCGTGCCCGCCCGACCGACCGACCGGGTGAACCCGGCAGGAGGGGACCACATGTCGATCGCTGGACCGGCCGGGCTGCCGGCGGGTGCCCGGGGGAGCCGACGGTGGAGCCGGCGGCAGCGCCGGAGGCTCTCCGGCGACGCGTCCGCGACCACCGGTGCGCCGGGGCGCCCGCGGCGGACCCGCGAGCAGCGCAGGGACCGCCGCAGCCGCGCGTTCGACCTGCTCGCCGTCGTCGCCGCGCTCGCCCTGGCCGCCTTCGGGCTGGTGAACCTGTCCCTCGTCGGCGCCACCGACCTGGCCGTGCGGCAGGGCCTGATCGCCGCCGCCGGGGTGCTCGCCCTCCTGGCGTTCTGGCGGTTCCGCGTCCGCTACCTCGGCGTCCTCGGCGCGGTCGCCTACGGCACGGCGGTCGTGTTCCTCGTCGGCGTCCTCACGGTCGGCCTGTCCGCCAACGGCGCCACCCGGTGGATCGCGGTCGGCTCCTTCACCTTCCAGCCCTCGGAGCTGGCCAAGCTCGGGCTGCTGCTGGTCCTCGCCGCCGTCCTCGGCTCGCGCCGCCCGGCGTGGCAGCGCTTCACGCTGGCCGTGCTGCTCGCGGTCGTGCCCATCGCGCTCACCCTGCTCCAGCCCGACCTGAGCACCACGATGCTGCTCGTCGTCCTCACCGGGGCCATGCTGGTCATCGGGCGCGTGCCCGCCCGGTTCCTGCTGCCCGTGGTCGCCGCGGCGGTGGTGTCGGCGCCGCTGATGATCAGCCTGCTGCGGCCCTACCAGGTCGAACGCCTCGGCAGCTTCCTCGTCGGGGCGCACGAGTCCCCAACCGGCTCGGGCTGGGCGCTGCGGCAGGCGCACATCGCCCTGGCCTCGGGAGGCCTGTTCGGGCGGACCGACGACCCGCTGCGCGGCCTGCGCGCGGAGTACCTGCCCGAGCGGGAGACCGACCTGGCCCTGGCCAGCCTGGTCGGCCAGTGGGGACTGGTCGCCGGCGCCGGGGTCGTGCTCGCCGCGATCGTCCTGGTGTGGCGGCTGGCGCTGGCCAGCCGGGCCTCCCGGACGCCGCACGCCGCCCTCGTCGGCGGGGGACTGGCGGTCCTCCTGGGCCTGGAGACCGTCGTCTCGGTCGGGGCCAACCTCGGGCTCCTCCCGCTGGCGGGCATCCCGTTCCCCCTGCTCAGCTACGGCGGCACGGCGGTGGTCGTGCACCTCGCGGCGATCGGGGTGGTCCTGGCCGTCCGCAGGGACGGCGCCCGCCGGCGGCTGTGGGCGCCACCGCGCTGGCGCCACCGCCGGCCCCGGCTGGTCCGGGTGGCCGCCGTCGCCCTCTCGGTGCTGCTGGTGTCCTTCGGGGTCTACGGGTGGCGGCTGCAGAGCACCGAGGGCGTGGCCCTCCGGGTGGTCGGCGAGGAGCAGATGACCCGCTGCGTCCGGCTGCCCGCCCCGCGCGGCTCGATCACCGACCGGCACGACGAGCCGCTCGCGGTCGACGCCGCGGACGTCGGTAGCGGCGTGGACCGGGTGCTGGTGGTGCCCGCCCTGCTGCTGGACCGGCCCGCCGACGTCGACCGCCTGGCCGACCTGACCGGCCGGCCGCGCGCGGACCTGCACGCCGAGATCGCCGCGGCCGACGAGACCACGCTGTCGCTGCCGGTGGCCGAGGTGCCCCGGGACGTCGCCGACGCGGTCACCGGGGCCGAGATCACCGGCGTGCTCGTCGTCCCGGAGCCCCGCCGTGCCCACCCCCAGGGCACGGTGCTCGCCCCGGTGCTCGGCTTCGTCGGTGTGGCCACCCCCGAGGACGAGGAACGCTGGCCCGACCTGCCGCTGGGCGAGGTCGTCGGCCGCGCCGGGCTCGAGCAGGAGTACGACGCGGTGCTGCGCGGCGTGAACGGGCAGCAGTGCGTGTACGTCGACCCGACCGGCGTGCCGGTCGCGATGGGCGAGCGGCGGGACCCCGTGCCCGGTGCCGACCTGCGGCTCTCGATCGACCTGGGCCTGCAGCGGCGGATGGAGGCCGACCTGGCCGCGGCCGTGCTGGCGCAGCCCCGGCCGGAGGGCAAGATCGGCGCCGCCGTCGCGATGGACCCCCGGTCGGGGCAGGTCCTCGCCATGGCCAGCGCCCCGTCGTTCGACGCCGACGTCTACGGACCCCCGGTCGACGCCGCGGCGTTGGAGGCCCTGAGCAGCGCACCGGGGTCACCGATGCTCGACCACGCGACCCAGGCGGTCGCGCCGCCCGGGTCGACGTTCAAGCTCGTGGTGGCCGCGGCCAACCAGGCGCACCACGTCCTCGCGCCCCACCAGGTCGTCCCCACCGGGGCCGAGTTCACCTACGGCGGGCACACCTTCGGCAACTGGCGGCCGATGGGGCCGATGGACCTGGTGCAGTCGATCGCCGTGTCCAACGACGTCTACTTCTACAAGCTGGCCGTCGCCCTCGGCGCCGACGCGCTGATCGACACCGCCCACGCTCTCGGGGTCGGGGCGCGCACCGGGATCGACCTCCCCGCCGAGTCCGCCGGCTACCTCGGCACGCCGGAGTCGGTCCAGGAGAAGGGCGGCGCGTGGTACGGCGGGTCCACCGTCATCCTCGGCATCGGCCAGGGCGAGCTGCAGGTCACCCCGCTGCAGAACGCCCGGTGGACCGCTGCGGTCGCCACCGGGTCGATGGTCACCCCGCGGCTGGGCCTGGCGGTCGGGACGGAGGGCGCCTCCTACACCGCGCTCCCCGCACCGGCCGCGACGCCGGTGCCCTTCGCCGCCGAGCTCGGGCCGGTCCGCGAGGGGATGCGCGCGGCCGTGACGGGCGGCACCGCGGTGCGCCTCGCCGATCTCCCGGCGCCGGTCGGCGCGAAGACCGGCACGGCCCAGGACGGCGGCCTCACCGAGCACGAGTACGACTACTGGATGTCCGCCGCCGCCCCGATGGACGACCCGCAGATCGTGATGACGGCACTGGTCCAGGGGCCCGATGACATCCCGGGCGGCGCGGCGGACGTGGTGACCGACGGTCTGCGCCACTACCTCGAGCACCAGCCCGACGTCGTGGCCACCGGCCCGGTGCAGGCGCCCTGACGGTCAGCTGCGGCTGTAGGCCGACAGCAGCCGGCGGTTGCGCAGGGCCCGGGCGGCGCCCTCGGCCACGCACGTCAGGGGGTCCTCGGCGAGCTTGACGGGGAGGCCGAGGCTGCGCTCCAGCTCCTGGGGCAGGCCCTGGACCTGCGAGGCCCCACCGAAGACCAGCACGCCCTCCGCCATCACGTCGGCGATCGCCTGCGGGGCGAGGTCGTCCAGGCAGGCGGCCAGCGTCCGGACGATCTCGTCGGTGATCGGCCGCAGGGCGTCAACCACCTCGCCGGCCTGCACCGTCACCAGCCGCGGCCGGCCGGTGCCGGCGTCGCGGCCCTGCACCACGAGCGGGCCGTCCACCTCGGTCCCGGAGCGGATCTTGAGGTCCTCGGCCTCGAGCTCGCCGATGTGCACCTGGCGCTCCTCGCGGACGTAGCGGGCCACGGCCAGCGTCATCTCGTCGCCGGCGAGCTTGCTGGTGCGGTGGGCGAGGACCCCGCCGAAGCAGAACGCCGCCGCCTCGGCGGTGCCGCCCCCGATGTCGACGACCATGTGCACCCGCCGGTCCAGCGGGTCGATGCCGCAGCCGACCGCACCCGCGACCGACTCGTCCAGCGCCGTCACCGGCCGGATGCCGGCCTCCTCCGCCGCCTCCAGCAGCGCGCGGTGCTCCAGCGCGGTGGAGCCGACGGGCACCCCGACCACGGCGCGCACGGGCAGGCCCCAGGCCCGCCGGCCCGCCTGGTGCAGCACCGCGCGCAGGTAGGTCCGGGTGGTCTCCAGGTCGGTGACCACGCCGTCGTGCAGCGGCCGGACCGCGGTGTACCCGGACGGGGCGCGACCAAGCAGCTCGGCCGCCTCCCGCCCGACGGCGAGGACCCGCTCCCGGCGGGCCCGCCCGGGCTGCAGGAGCATGATCGTCGGCTCGTCGAAGAGGATGCCGCGACGCACGTCGGCGACCACCGTGTTGGCGGTGCCCAGGTCGATGCCGAGTTCCACCCGCCTGTCCTCCTGACCGCCGCGTGCCGCCCAGTCTGGGGGTGCGCCGGTGCCAGGTCTACGCCCACCGCCGCGTCCGGGCGGCAGATCATGCGCGGGTCTGGCCGCGCGGCGGCCGGACCGCGACCTCCGGAGGGGGGACGCCCGGCCACGGGTCGAGGGGAGGCGTCAGCGGGCCGGACCGGGCGGTGCGCCCGCGGTGGCGTCCGTCGCCGTCCCGGGCCGGGTGGGGGACCCCGACCGGCGGTCGGCACGGGGGCCGTCGTCCGTGCGGTGGTCGGCCCGGGGTGCCGACGCGGGGACCGGCCCGCCCGGCAGGTGCAGGTAGAGGATGTCGGCCGTGGGGTCGTAGGTGTTCACCGATCGCTCCCGTTCGCTCGTCGTCGGTGTCGAGACCTGCACGGAGGACCGCCGGCGGGCACCGGCTGATACACGTCCGGGCACCGGCTGGTACCCGTCGTCCCGCCGGCCCCGTGCCGGGTCCGCCACCGGACGGGGCCGGAGCGGTCCCGGTCCGGCGGCGACCCGGGCGCGCCGCCGCCCCTGCCGGGACGGCGGTGCGCCGGCGACCGATCTCAGAAGGGCGGCTCCTCGCCCTGGTCGCCGGCCGGCGCCGCCCAGGGATCGGGTGCGCCGCCTCGTCCGGCACCGCCGCGCCCCGCGCCGGGGCCGCCGCCACCGAAGCCGCCGCCGGAGCCGCCATCGCGGCCGCCGCCGGAGCCGCCGCCCCCGAAGCCGCCGCCAGGGCCGTCGCCGGAGCGGCTGACCTTGGCCACCGTCGCCGTCGCGTAGCGCAGCGACGGGCCGATCTCGTCGACCTCCAGCTCGACGACGGTGCGCTTCTCCCCCTCCTTGGTCTCGAACGAGCGCTGCTTGAGGCGGCCCTGCGCCATCACGCGCGAGCCGCGGGTCAGCGACTCGGCGACGTTCTCCGCCGCCTGCCGCCACACGCTGCAGCGCAGGAAGAGCGGGTCGCCGTCCTTCCACTCCTGGGTCTGGCGGTCCAGGGTGCGCGGGGTGGACGCGATGGTGAAGTCGGCGACCGCCGCGCCCGAGGGCGTCCAGCGCAGCTCGGGGTCGCTGGTCAGGTTGCCGATGATGGTGATGACTGTGTCGCCGGCCATGATCCGGTCCTCCGTAACGTTCAGTGCACAGCTCGGGTGAGCGGCCGCAGGCTACGGCGGGCCACCGACAGTTCCCGCCCGCCGCCCGCACTCCCGTCGGTTCCTGCCCGCCCTCCGCCTGCGACGGCCCGCCGGGATGTCCCCGTCCCGTGTGACCATCGGGGGCCGGACGGCGCACGACCGGGGGGACGGCAGGTGGCAGAGGCAGGAACTGCGGCACGGGCCGAGGCATCGACCGCGGCACCGACCGCGGCACGGACGGGGGCGGTCCTGGAGGCGACGCTCGAGCGGATCACCTTCGCCAACCCCCAGACCGGCTACACCGTGGCCCGGGTCGACACCGGCCGGGGCGGTGACCTGGTCACCGTGGTGGGGTCGCTGCTGGGCGCCCAGCCGGGGGAGACGCTGCGGCTGCGCGGCCGCTGGGGAGCGCACCCGCAGTACGGCCGGCAGTTCCTGGTCGAGGACTACACCACCGTCCTGCCGGCCACGGTGCAGGGCATCCGCCGCTACCTGGGCTCGGGCCTGGTGAAGGGGATCGGCCCGCGGCTGGCCGAGCGGATCGTGGACCACTTCGGCACCGACGCCCTCCAGGTGATCGAGGAGCAGCCCGCCCGACTGGCCGAGGTCCCGAACCTCGGTCCCAAGCGGACCCGGCTGATCACCGCGGCCTGGGAGGAGCAGCGGGCCATCAAGGAGGTGATGGTCTTCCTGCAGGGGGTCGGCGTCTCCACCTCGCTGGCCGTGCGCATCTACAAGCAGTACGGCGGCGCCTCGATCGGGGTGGTCCGCGCCGAGCCCTACCGCCTGGCCGCCGAGGTGTGGGGCATCGGGTTCAAGACCGCCGACACCATCGCCGCCGCCGTGGGCATCCCGCACGACAGCACGCAGCGGGTGGAGGCGGGCCTGCAGTTCGTCCTCTCGGAGGCCACCGGGCAGGGGCACTGCTTCCTGCCCGAGCCCGAGCTGGTGGCCCGCGCGATCGACGTGCTGCAGGTCCCGGCGGACCTGGTGCGCCACTGCCTGGCCCTGCTCGTCGCCGACCAGGGGCTGATCCGCGAGGAGCTGCCCGACGCGGACGGGCAGACCGTGGCCTACTGGCTGGTCCCCTTCCACCGGGCGGAGGTCTCGCTGGCCGGTGGGCTCAAGCGGCTGGCGGGCGCCGACGACGACCGGCTGGCGGCCTTCGCCGGCGTGGACTGGGAGGCCGCGCTGGCCTGGCTGCACCGGCGCACCGGCGTGGAGCTGGCGGCCGGGCAGCGCGCCGCGGTGCAACTGGCGCTGACCGAGAAGGTCGCCGTCCTCACCGGCGGCCCCGGCTGCGGCAAGAGCTTCACCGTGCGCTCCATCGTCACCCTCGCGGCGGCCAAGGGCGCGAAGGTCGTCCTCGCCGCGCCGACCGGCCGGGCCGCCAAGCGGCTGACCGAGCTGACCGGGGTCGAGGCGGTGACCGTGCACCGGCTGCTGGAGCTGCGCCCCGGCGGGGACGCCGCCTACGACCGCGACCGGCCGCTGCAGGCCGACCTGGTCGTCGTCGACGAGTCCTCGATGCTGGACCTGCTGCTGGCCAACAAGCTGGTGCGGGCCGTGCCCCCGGGCGCGCACCTGCTGCTGGTCGGCGACGTCGACCAGCTGCCGTCGGTCGGCGCGGGCGAGGTGCTGCGCGACCTGCTCGCCGCGGGCACCCCCGTCCCGCACGTGCGGCTGACGCAGGTGTTCCGGCAGGCCAGCCGGTCCGGGGTGGTGACCAACGCGCACCGGATCAACGCCGGCAGCCCGCCCCAGGTCCGCGGCCTCGACGACTTCTTCCTGTTCTCCACCGACGACGCCGAGGAGGCCGCCCGGCTCACCGTCGACGTCGTCACCCGCCGGATCCCGGCCCGCTTCGGCCTCGACCCGCGCCGCGACGTCCAGGTGCTCACGCCGGTGCACCGCGGCCCGGCCGGCGCCGCCGCGCTCAACGAGCAGCTGCAGGACGCGCTCACCCCGGCGCGGCCCGACCGGGCCGAGAAGCGCTTCGGCGGACGGGTGTTCCGCGTCGGCGACAAGGTCAGCCAGATCCGCAACGACTACGACAAGGGCCGCAACGGCGTCTTCAACGGCACCCAGGGCGTCGTCACCGCCATCGACACCGTCGAGCAGACCGTCACCGTCGTCACCGACGAGGACGAGGAGATCGCCTACGAGTTCGGCGAGCTCGACGAGCTGGTGCACGCCTACGCCGTCACCGTCCACCGCTCCCAGGGCAGCGAGTACCCCTGCGTCGTCGTCCCCCTGACCACCAGCGCGTGGATGATGCTGCAGCGCAACCTGCTCTACACCGCCGTCACCCGCGCCAAGCGACTGGTCGTGCTCGTCGGCTCGACCCGGGCCCTCGGTCAGGCCGTGCGCGCCGCGGGCTCCGGACGCCGGCACACCGCCCTGGCCGCCCGCCTGCGCGGCGCGATCTCCGCCGCCGCGCCCGGGTGACCGTCCGCGCCCGGGACGGCCGCAGCCGCGCCGGACGCCGGTCCCGCGGCCCGGGAGGCGTCACGGCGCGTCGAGCCGGCGCGCCTCCAGGCCGTGCTCGTACAGCTCCCGCCGGGTCTCCAGCGCCACCTGGGCGGCCATCTCCAGGCCGCCGAAGGTCGCCTCCACCTGCTGCAGCCGCTCCCACCAGGCGGTGACGACGCCCGGGTCGGTCAGGTCGCCCGCCGACAGCCCCAGCAGGCCGCGGATGGACGCGTCGGTGGCCTCCAGCACACCGGAGTCGTCCTCGGGCGACTCCGCGCGCGCCGTCCAGAACACCTCCGCCCACAGCGCGGCCACGGCGACGCCGGAGGTCGGGGGCACCCGCTGCGCGAACGCCAGGCGCCGGTCGGCGGCGACCGCGGTCAGACGCAGCGCCAGGAGGCGGCGCACCAGCCGCAGGAACTCGGCCGCGGAGGCCCGGCACGCCGCACGGGTGCCGACGGCGAGGACCGAGCCGTACACCTCCGCGAGGCGCTGCGACGTCTCCTGGCTCCAGTGCCACAGGTCGTAGGGCGTCGCCGTCCGCAGCGCGACGGCGTCCACCGCACCGCCACCGGGACCGCCGCCGGGACCGTCGGAGGAGAAGCCGCTCACGTCGCCGCACGCTAGTGCCGCCCTCTGCGGGGTGCAGCGTGCCGCGCCGCGCCCCCGCTGCGGGGAGGCCCCGGTTCCGCCGAGAGCGAACGCGCCGGCCCGGCGGTCGGCGCGGCGTCTTGACACCCCGGTTCTGTCGGTACCCCTCCCTAGATTCCGGATCGACATCTTCCCCGTGTCACAAGGAGCTCACCATGGCCGTCCCTGGCCTCAAGACCCGCAAGCCCACCGGTCGCGTGCCGTGGCCGTGCATCCTCCTCGAGGGGGAGGAGAAGGCCGGCAAGAGCTGGTCGCTGGCCCAGTTCAGCGCCAGCGACAAGATCGGCGCGCTGTACTGGATCGACCTCAACGAGGGCGCCGGCGACGAGTACGGCGCCATCCCCGGGGCCCGCTACCAGCTCGTCGAGCACGACGGCTCCTACGCGGCCGTGCTGGCCGCCGTCCAGTCGGTCAAGGCCGAGGCCCGCCGCGCCGCCGACGCCGGCGAGCCGCCGGTGGTGCTCGGCATCGACACCGGCTCGGCGATCTGGGACGGCCTCAAGGACTGGGCCAGCGAGCGCGCCGGGAAGTCGACGCGCAACCGCGAGCTGCTCAAGCGCGACCCCAACGCCGAGATCACCATCAGCCAGAACCTGTGGAACGACGCCGGCGCCCGCTGGCGCAAGCTGCAGACCGAGCTGCTCACCTTCCCCGGCATCGTCGTGGTGACCGCCCGGGGCAAGGAGGTCACCGAGGTCGACGCCAACGGCCGCCCCATCGAGGGGCAGAAGACCTGGTCGGTGCAGACCCACCGGGAGTTCCCCTACGCGGCCTCCGTGTGGGTGCGGCTGCGCCGCGGGCGCCGGCCGCTGATCGTCGGCGCGCGCAGCGTGCACGTCGGCATCAAGCCCAACGACGACCCGGCCAAGGAGGTCACCGACCAGGCCGCCTCCGGCCGGCTGCTGGAGTGGCTGGTCTTCGACGCGCTCAAGTGCGACCCCGGCACCGCGCACGTCCGCGACCTCGTGTCCTTCCACGGCGGCGGGCTGCTCGAGCACGAGCGGACCGAGGAGGCCGCCGCCGACCGCGGGGCCGCCACGCCGGCCGTCCGCGCAGGCGGACGGGGCGAGCCCGACGTCGCCGACCTGGTCGCGCGGATCGGCGACGCCCGCGGGGACGACGAGCTGCGCGAGGTCTGGGCCGCGGCCAACCGCTCCGGGCTGCTGCAGGTCGAGGTGCCGACCGCCGGGGGCTCCTACACCGTCGCCGAGCTGGTCCAGGCCCGGCACGAGGAGTTCCTCGAGGCGTCGGTGCGGACCCAGCCGGCCGGGCGTCGCGTCGCGGTCGGCGACCCGTCGGTCCCGCAGACGCCCGCCGCGGTGGTGGAGGCCGCCCAGGCCGCCGCCGCGGCCGCCCGCCCGGACGCCGGCCGGGAGGCCCCGCCGGCGAACCCGCTGCTGGAGCCCTCCCCGACCCCGGACGACCCGCGGGAGCGCCGGCTCACCGCCGCCCGCCGGGGCGTGCTGGCCAGCCTGGAAGCGCTCGGCGTGACCGAGGAGCAGATCGCCGCCCGCTTCGGCCGGCCGGCCGAGCACGTGGCCACCAAGCGGCTGACCGCGCTGGTGCGCGACGTGATCGCCACCCAGCGGGCCGCCGGGAGCGGGCAGCAGGAGATCGTCGCGTGACCCGCGCCGGGGGAGCGGGGCCGGTCCTCCGGCCCCGCTCCACCCCTCGCGACCCGGGGAGCAGCCGGTGACCGCCGTCCTGCCCGCCCGGCCCAGCGCCGCCGAGCGCCGGGCCGCGCCCAGCCTGGCCGCCGCCGTCCGCGACCTCGACAGCCGCCGGGCCCGCTCCCGCCAGCGGGTGATCGGCGCCTCCGAGCTCGGCGACTGCCGCCGCCGGGCGGCCTACCGGGTCGCCCGGCGGCGGCCCACCAACACCCGCACGGGGCTGCAGGCCTTCATCGGCACCGAGCTGCACCGCGGGGTCCTGCGCGCGCTGCGCCGCCAGTACGGCGGGCTGACCGAGGTCGGCCTGTGCGGCGAGCAGGTCAAGGGCCGCTGCGACTGGTGGCACGCCCCGGTCGTGGAGGACCTCAAGACCACCTCGCGGTTCGGCTTCGAGCGGGTCCTCACCCGCGGGGTCCCGGTCCGGCACTGGTTCCAGGTCGCGGTCTACGCCTGGCTGCTGCGCACCGGTCAGACCGCCGACCGCCGGCTGCCGGCCGGCACCGGGCAGGACGTGGACGGGCTGCGCATCCGCTACCTGTCCCGCGACTCGGGCGAGGACGTCGTCTTCGAGGCCGACCACGACCCGGCGCTGACCGCCGAGGCGATCATGTGGCTCACCGACGTCTACGCCACCGTGGAGGACGACGGCGTCGACGCCGTCCCCCGCGACGGGTTCGGCCCCGGGGTCGACACGATGTGCGACTGGTGCCCGTTCCTCGACCTGTGCTGGGGGCCGCCGGTCGACCCGGAGACCGAGGGGGAGGTCTCCCGCCAGTCCCGCCTCACGGTCACCGACGAGGACTACGTCGTCGCGGTGCACGACTACGACGCCTGGCGGGCGGCCGAGAACGAGGCACGGCGGCACAAGGAGTACGCCCGGGAGCGGCTGCGGGGCCGGTCGGGCCCGGCCGGCGACCTGTGGTGCGAGTGGTCCGGTGGCGGCCTGCGCACGCAGGTCGACAAGGACGCCGCGGTCGAGCGGCTCACCGAGCTCGGCGAGGTCGTGCCCACCCGCCGGAGCCGCAGCCCGCAGACGATCCGGGTCACGCGGAACGGCACCGGGCAGGACTGACCGCCCGCGCCGACCGCGACCCCCGGGGCGGCGACTGTCGGCCCCCGGGAGCACAATCGAACACACGTTCGACAGTTCTGCACCGAGGAGCTCTGCGATGACCACCGTCGCCACGTCCCACCTGCCCGCCGGCGCGCCGGTCCTGACCAGCGACGTCATCGGCTCGGACTTCGGTCTGCCCCTGGTCCGGCCGACCCGGACGCGGGGAGGAGGCCGGGTCCGGGTCGTGCGCTCGCGCTGCCGCGCGCACGGCGGTGTCGTCGTCTGGTTCACCGACGGCACCAAGACCCCGCCGCTGCACGGGCGCACCACCTGGGTCCTCGACGAGCCCGGGCCGGGCGCGCGGGGAGCCGCCTGACCGGTCCGATCCGCGTCAGGCCGGGCCGGCGGGCCGGTCGTACGGGCGGTCGAGTGCCGGGGGGAGCGCCACCGGTGCGAAGGGTGTGGTGGCCACGGACCGGCGGATCCGCTGGGCGATGAGCCGGGCGACGGCGGCCGGGTGCCAGCGCCGCCCGGCCGGGCTGCGGAACCCCTCGGACCCCAGCGCGGTCGCGATCGTGTCGATGGAGGCGCCGTCCCGGTGCAGCTGGAGCAGCCGGTGCACGCCGTGCGCGTCGGGGCCGCCGGCCGCCGGGTGCCCGGCTCCGCGCGTCCGGGCGGCGTCGCGCCCCGGCGGGTGCGGAGCGGTCCGCGCGCGTCCGTCCAGCAGCGCGGCCGGCGGGACGGCCGGACCCCACAGCCAGCCCTGCGCGGTGACGCAGCCCAGCGCCCGCAGGGTTGCGGCCTGCTCGGCGGTCTCGACGCCCTCGGCCACGACGGCGACCCCCACCGCCCGGGCCAGGTCGACGACGAACGCGACGATGGCCAGCGCGTCTCGGTGCACGGTGACGTCGGCGACGAAGGTGGGGTCGATCTTCACCGCCGAGACCGGCAGGTCCCGCAGGTGCGCCAGGGAGCTGTAGCCGGTGCCGAAGTCGTCCATCGCGACCCCGAAGCCGCGGTCGCGCAGGGACCGCAGCACCCGTACGGCGCACTCCGCGTCCTGCATGACCGCGGTCTCGGTGACCTCGAGGACCAGCTGGCCGGGTGGCAGGCCGCAGCGCTGCGTCCAGCCGAGCAGCCGGTCGGGCAGCGCGGTGTCGGTCAGGTCGCCGGTCGACAGGTTGACCGCGAGGTGGGCGTCGGAGGGGACCGCGCCGGCCGCGCGCAGGCGGGCCATGTCCTGCAGCGCCCGCTGCACCACCCAGCCGTCCAGCTGCGGGGCCAGGCCGGTCAGCTCCGCGGCTCCGACGAAGGTGGTGGCCGGCACGGGGCCGTGCTCGGGGTGCGTCCAGCGGGCGAGGGCCTCCACCCCGACGACCGCACCGGAGCGCAGGTCCACGATCGGCTGGTACTCGACGGTGAGCTCCCCGGCCGCCAGTGCGACCGGCAGGTCGGCCGCCAGCGCGTGCCGGCTGGCCGCCCGGTCGTCGGCCTCCGGCTCGAAGACGCGCACGCGCCCGCCGCCGGAGCCCTTGCCCGCCGTCACGGCCGAGGCGGCCCGGCGCAGCAGCTCGGTCGCCCCGACCGCCGACCCGGCCTCGGCGACGGCCACGCCGATGGAGGCGGTGACCTGCACGGCAGCGCCGTCGAGCCGGTGCGGCTCGGTCAGGAGGTTGCGCAGGAAGCAGGCCAGCGCGTAGGCCGAGTGCTCACCGGTCTGCTCGCAGACGACCACGAACTCGTCGTCCCCGGACCGCACGACGGTGTCGGACCCGGAGACGGCCGCGCGCAGCCGCGCGCCGACGGCGGCCAGCAGTCGGTCCCCGACGTCGTGCCCGCGGGCGGTGTTGACCAGCCCGAAGTGGTCGAGGTCGACCAGCAGCAGCGCGGTCGGGTGCCCGCCCGCCGTCAGCGCCGCGGTGAGCCGGTCGAGGACCAGCCCGCGGTCGGGCACCTCGGCCGCCGTGCGGTCCTGCGTGTCGTCGCCCGTGCGACCGCCCTGCCACGTGCTCACGTGCCTGCCCCTGCGTTCCCGGCCGAGACCGGCGCACGGGTGCCCGCCGGGTACCTCCCAGGCTCGCCGGTGCGCACGGGCGGGACCAGGTGCGCCCGTGCCAACCGCCTGGTGCGCATGCACTACGGCCCGGCGTCGACCCGGCGCCGGCCCGGCGCCGGGCCGTGGTGCGCTCAGCCGGCGTCGACCAGGCCCTCCCGGACGGCGATGGAGAGCGCCTCGAGCTTGGAGTGGGCGCCGAGCTTCGCCGACAGGTTGGCCACGTGGTTGCGCACCGTGTGCACGCTGAGGGTCAGCTGCGCGGCGATCTCGGCGTTGGACATCCCCCGGGCCAGCAGGTCGAGGATCTCCTGCTCACGCTCGGTGAGGTCCGCCCCGCCACCGCCGCTGCGCCGCTGCAGGCGCGGCAGCAGCCGGGACAGCAGCGTCGCGCTGACGACGGACTCGCCCTGGGCGGCCGCCCGGACGCCGGCGACGAGGTCCTCCAGCCGCTGCGTCTTGGCGATGAACCCCGCCGCGCCGGCCTCCATGGCGGCGACCAGCACGCGGTCGGTCGCCGAGGCGGTGAGCACCACGACCTTCGCCGAGGGCCGGATGCGGTGCAGCTCGGCGATCGCGCCCACGCCGTCGCCGTCGGGGAGGCGGTGGTCCAGGAGCACGACGTCCGGGACGGCCGACGCCAGCAGGTCCCGCGCTCCGGCGATCGACGTCGTCTGCCCGACGACGCGCAGGTCCGGTTCGGCGCCCAGGGCCTGCGCCAGGCTGGCCGCGAACATCTGGTGGTCGTCGACGACCAGGACGCGGACCGGGGCGGGCGGGGGCTCGTCGGTCGCCCCGGGCCGGCTCACGTCCCGAGTCTGGCACGGAGCTGCGGGCCCGGGAGGAGGGTGTCTAGTGCACCGGTACCAGGTCCTCGGGTGCACGCGCACCGGGACAGCGTCGGTCCGGTGCGCCAGGGTGGAGCGGTGCCGACCGCGGGCCACGGCGAGATCCGGGTCGTCGTCGCGGACGACGACCCGCGCGTCGCGCCCGCCGTCGCCGCGCTGCTGGACCAGGAGGCGGACTTCCGCGTCCTCGCCCAGGTGAGCACCGGCGACGACGCCGTGGCCGCCGCCCGCGAGCACCGCGCGGAACTGGTCGTGACCGACGTGCGGATGACCGGCGGCGGCCCCGAGCTGGTCCGCCGGCTGGTCGCCCTGCCGCACCGGCCGGTCGTCGCCGCGCTGTCAGGGCAGACGGATCCCACGACGTGGACGCGGGTGCTGGCCGCGGGCGGGTCGGCCTACCTGCTCAAGGGAGCCGTCGCCGGCGACCTCGCGGTGCTGCTGCGCCGGTGCGTGCAGGGGCACCTCGTCATCGGCGTGCCCGGCGCGCCCGAGGTCGTCCGCCGCCTGCTGTCCGGCTGACCCACCGGCGGGGACCGGGAGCCGGAAGGACACGTCCGTGCCGACCCCGCCCGGCCCGGGCTCCGACCGCCACCGGCCGCCCGACGCCAGGGCGCGGTCGCGCATCGCCACCACGCCGGAGTGGCGGCGCCCCGAGGGGACCGAGGAGGCCGCGGCCACCCCCCTCCCGTCGTCCACCACGTGCACCTCCACGCCGCGCGGGGTCGCGTCGACCAGGACCGCCACCGAGCGCGCCCGGGCGTGCTTGCGGACGTTGACCATCGCCTCGCGGGCGATCCGGTAGGCCGACACCCGGACCTGCCGGGGAAGGGGAGCGCGCCCGCGCTCCTGCACCGTCCACGCCACGTCGGTCTCCTCGAAGACCTGCGCCGCCGCGTCGCGCAGGCCCTCGGCGAGGGTGGCGTCGAGGACCGGCGTCTCCAGCTCGAACAGCAGGGACCGCAGCCGGAGGCCGGCGTCGTGCACCGTGTCCATCGCGGTGGCGACCGCGGCGGCCTCCTCCGGCGCCCGGTCCCGCAGCCGGTTGCGCAGGGCGCCCAGGCGCAGGTCCACGGCCGCCAGCGCCTGGATGGAGTCGTCGTGGACGTCGGCGGCGATGCGGGCCCGCTCGTCGTCCTGGGCCTCGACGAGGCGCTCGCTCAGCGCGCGCTGGCGGGCCGCGGTGAGCGCCCGCAGCTCCTGGAAGGTCAGCGCGGTGCGGGCCACCATGAGGACGCCGGCGACCAGCGCCACGACCGAGGCGAACGGGGTGATCCCGGTGTGCACGCCGGCGAACAGCAGCCCCAGGACGGCCAGGCCGCAGACCCCCGGCAGGGCCAGGACGCTGACCCCCTCGAGGTCCACGGTCCGCGACTCGGTGGACCGCAGCGAGGCCAGCGCCGCGCCGGCCAGGAACACCCGGGCGACCAGCCAGCCCAGGTCGACGGGGTCGCCGCCGGTGTAGTCGCCCGCGGCGACCAGGTCGGCGTAGAGCGTGTCGGTGACGAAGAAGGTGACGAACGACGCGCACAGCAGCCACCAGGACCAGCCCGCGCCCACGCCGAGCACCGCGAGCGCGGCCACCGCCAGCGCGAGCAGCAGCAGGTCCGCGAGGGGGTACAGGGTGGTCAGCGACGTTCCGCCGTGGCTGCCGAACGGCACGGCCGCGCCGTCGACCGAGGTCTCGGCCACCGCGGCCGCGGTGAGGCCGGCGACGAGCCCGTCGAGCGAGAGGCTGACCGGCATCCGGCGGGCTCGGCTGCGCAGCCGCAGCACCAGCCCGGAGGCGAGCAGCACGTAGAACAGCAGCCACCCCGCGTCCGCCCACGACGGGCTGGGGACCGGGTCGAGGTGCTGGTAGTGCGCGTAGTAGGCGAGGCTGCCGGCGAAGGCGGCCACCAGCCCCGCGGTCATGGACAGCCAGGCGGCGCGGTCGCGGCGGTCGACCACCACCCGCAGGGCCAGGAGCACGATGACGGCGCCGTCGACGGTCATGTTCAGCCACGCGTCGAGAGCCGGCCGGTAGCCCGGCGTCGGGCGGACCCCGGGCAGGAGGGTGACCGCGTAGACGGTCCCCAGCACGACCACCAGCCAGGAGGCGGCCCGCAGCAGACCGGGAGTGGGGCGCGGCATGTCGCCTCCGCAGGATCGCCGCCGGCCGGGGTGCGAGGAGGTTCTCACACCCGCGCGCCCCGGCCGACCCGCAGCACCCGGGCGGCGGGCCGCTCGGTCCGGGACGTCCTAGGCTGCGCCGGTGCGTCCCCTCCGTGCCCGCACGCCGGGGGAGCGGAGCTCCGTCCCCGGGCCGCGGGTTCTCATCCCGGTCCTGGTGCTGTCCGCCGCGGTGGCGCAGGGCTTCGGGCGCTTCGGCTACGCGCTGCTGCTGCCCGCGGTCAACGCCGACCTGGTGCACTCCTACGCCGTGGCCGGGCTGCTCGGCACGCTGAACCTCACCGCGTACCTGGCGGGGACGCTGGTGGTCAGCCTCACCGCCGAGCGCCTGGCGCCGGCGACCTCGGTGCGGGTGGGCCTGGGAGTCTCCACGGTGGGGGTGTCGGTGCTGGCGCTGGCGCCGTCGGTGCCGGTCCTGGTGGCGGGCATGGTGCTGGCCGGGTTCGGCGGGGCCCTGATCTGGGTGCCGGCGCCGGGCATCGCCGGGTCCGCCGTCCCCGTCTCCCGCCGCGGCCTGGCCATCGGGATCACCGGGAGCGGCGTCGGGGTGGGCGTGGTGGCCAGCAGCGCCCTGACCGCCGTGGTCCACGCCGTCGCCGGCCCCGGTGAGTGGCGCGCGGTGTGGGGCATCGAGGCCGTGCTGGCCGCGCTGGTGGCGCTGGCGGCGCTGCGGTGGCTGCGGCCGCCGCCCACCCCCGTCTCCGGGCGGGTCCGGATCTCGGCGCTGCGCGCGGTGCCCGGCTGGGTCGGCGCGATGCTCTCCTACGGCGGGTACGGCCTGGCGATCGCCGTCTACATGACCTTCCTGGTCGCCGCCTACCAGCACGACGCCGGGTTCGGCGCCGGTCACGCCTCGGCGGTGTTCGCGCTCGTGGGGGTGTGCATCACCGCCGGCGGGGTGCTGGTCGGCCGCTGGTCGGACAGCGTGGGCCGGCGGGCGGCGATGACCTGGACCTACGTGGGCATGACCGCGGCGGTCCTGCTCGTGCCGGTCGGTGCCGAGCCGTGGGCGGTGCTGTCCGCGGTGGTGTTCGGCCTGGCGCTGTCCGGGGCGCCGGCCGTGCTCGCCGCCCACCTCGCCGACACCCTCGACCCCCGCCGGTTCGCCGCGGCCTTCGGGGCGGTCACCCTCGTCTTCGGGCTGGCCCAGCTGGTGGGGCCGCAGCTCGGCGGGTGGATCGCCGACCGGACCGGCAGCTTCACCACGGCGTTCCTGGTCGCCGCCGGCGCGGCACTCGGCGCCGCCGTGGCGTCGGCGACCCTGCCGCGCCGCGGCGCGGCCGCGCGCGCCGCCGCGACCGCGCCCGAGGCGTCCTGACCCGAGGCGCCTGACCCGGTGGCCGGCCTCCGGGTCAGCCGGCTCCCCGGGCCTCCGGTCCGACGACGAGGGTGTGCCAGGGCCGCGCGGTCCAGGGCTCCCGACTCCAGCTCAGCCGGAGACGGCCGGGCTCGGCCTCGATCAGCTGGCCGAAGACGGTCGCGAACACCCGGCCGTCCTTCTCGTGGCGCACGACCAGGGCACCCGGGTCGTCCCTCGGCGGCGCGTCCTGGACCAGGTGGCGCCACCCGTCGGGAGGGTCGGCCGCCCGGAAACCGGCGAGGTGGCGCTCGGTCTTGCGGTCCTCGGGCCCGCCGGAGGTGACCATGACGGTGCCCTCGGGGTGCGTGGTCTCCCGCAGCCGCTCGCCGTCGAAGTCCCAGGTCACCAGCCGGTCGGGCGTCGCCAGGACGAGCAGGAAGGCGGCCATCCCCGCGAGGTCGACGCGCGAGCGCCAGTCGCTGCCGCGGGCGACGGCGAGCAGCGGCAGCACCCCCCTGCTCGCCGCCCCGGGCTCGGCCTCGCGCCGGTGCGGCCGGTTGAGCACCAGGGCGGTCGCCCCGGTCCCGACGCGGCTCGCGCACCACGTCCCCCCGGCGAGGCGGTCGCGGCCCGCGACGACGTCGGGGGAGTCGGGCCACCAGCGGCCGGGGTCGTCGAAGGCGCGGGTGGTCAGCTCGTCGCGCAGGGCGAGGACCCGGAGGGGCTGTCCCGCCGACCGGCGGACGACCACGGTGCACACGCCTGCATCCTCTCCCGGCCGTCCGGCGGTTCCGGTCGCCCGGGATCGTGCCAGCGACGTCGGGAGGTGGAGCGCGTCACTATCGTCTCCTCACGAGCCGGTCGGCGCAGCGGCGGACCCGGCCGCCGGGGAAGGGGAGACCGTGCAGTTCACCGAGCAGGGGCAGGCGGCGCTGGCCGAGGTCCGGCGGTTCATGGCCGACCACGTCTACCCGAACGAGCGCGAGTACCACGAGCAGCTCGAGCAGGTCGGACCGAGCGGCTACCCGCCGGTCATGGACAAGCTCAAGGCCGCGGCCCGGGAGCGCGGGTTGTGGAACCTCTTCCTGCCGCACCTCGAGCCCGACCACCCGGGCACGAAGCTGTCGAACCTCGACTACGCGCCCATCTCCGAGGAGCTCGGCAAGGTCGGGTTCGCCTCCGAGGCGCTCAACTGCAACGCGCCCGACACCGGCAACATGGAGGTGCTGAACCTCTACGGGTCCGCCGAGGTCAAGCAGCGGTGGCTGCTGCCGCTGCTGGAGGGCGAGATCCGCTCCGCGTTCTGCATGACCGAGCCCGACTCGGCGTCGTCCGACGCGACCAACATCAGCCTGCGCATCGAGCGCGACGGCGACGAGTACGTCCTCGACGGCCGCAAGTGGTTCAGCTCCGGCGCGCTGGGCCAGCGGTGCCAGGTCCTCGTCGTCATGGGCAAGACCGACCCGCAGGCGCCGCGGCACACCCAGCAGTCGATGATCGTCGTCCCCAAGGACACCCCCGGCATCTCCTTCGGCCGCAGCCCGACGGTCTTCGGCTACGCCGACCGCGGCGGGCACCCCGAGGTGGTCTTCGAGGACGTGCGCGTCCCCGCGGGGAACCTGCTCGGTCAGGAGGGCGGCGGGTTCGCCATCTCGCAGGCGCGGCTCGGGCCCGGCCGCATCCACCACTGCATGCGCTCGATCGGCGCCGCGGAGCGCGCGCTGGAGCTCATGGTGCAGCGGGCGCTGCAGCGCGAGACGTTCGGGACGTCGGTGGCGCACAAGGGCGTGGTGCAGGACTGGATCGCCGAGTCCCGCATCGAGATCGACATGGCCCGCCAGTACGTCCTGCACACCGCGCACCTCATGGACACCGTCGGCAACAGGGCCGCCGCGACCGAGATCTCCGGCATCAAGGTCGCCGTCCCGAACACCGTGCTCAAGGTCATCGACCGCGCCATCCAGGTGCACGGCGCGGCCGGCGTCACGCAGTTCACGCCGCTGGCCGAGATGTACGCCCACCAGCGCACGCTGCGCATCGCCGACGGGCCCGACGAGGTGCACAAGATGACGATCGCCCGCCGCGAGATCCTCAAGCACGACCCCGACTTCCGGATGTCGGGCAGCGGCACCGCCAAGCCGTGGACGGTCACCGACCAGCAGGACGACGTGCGGGTCTTCTCGCGGCCGTAGCACGGACGGGCAGGATCGGAGACGGCCCGCTCCCACCGCGGGACCCGGGCGATCCCGGTCTCCAGGAGTTCCGCCCGCACCCCCGGCCCGGTCCGGCCGGGCGCGCACCGATCGGGAGGACGGACCCGGACGGAGGGACGAGACCGTGTCGCCGACCGCCGTCCCGCACCCTGGTCGTCCCGGCCGGATGAGGGTGCTGGTCGTCGCCACCCCGATGGCCGGCCACCTGTTCCCGCTGGTCCCGCTCACCCGGGCGCTGCGGGACGCCGGGCACCAGGTCGTCGTCGCCACCACCGGGGACGCACTGCGGGCGTGCCCGCGGGACCTGACCGCGGTCGACGTCGCCCCCGGGCTGCGGCTGACCCGGCTCATGCTCCGCTTCGCCCTCGCCCACCCTCGCCTGGCACGAGACCTCGGTGCCGGCCGGGACGATCCCAGGGCGAGCGGCCTCCTGTGGGCACCGGTCAACGAACGCATGACCCGCGGCGTCGTCGACCTCGCCGACCGGCTGGCTCCCGACCTGGTGCTGCACGAGCCCTTCGCGGTGGCCGCCGCCGACGCCGCGACGCGGCGGGGCGTGCCCTCGGTGGTCGTCGAGCACTCCCTGTTCGACCCGGTGCCGCAGCTGGCCGGGGTCGCCGCCGCGTACCGAGGGGGCACCCCCGTCGCGCCGCCCGCGGCGGTCCTCACCACGTCACCACCCAGCCTGGTGGGTGCCCGGACCGGCCTGCCGGTGCGGTTCGTGCCACCCGGCAGCGGCGACCCGGCCCCGGGCGACCTGGCGCAGCCGGGGCTGCGTCCCCGCCTGGTCGTGTCGCGCAGCACCGTTGCCCAGCCGGGCCGCGACCGGCTGATGAGCACCGTCGTGGTGGCGGCTGCGCAGACCGACCTCGAGGTGCTGCTCGTCCGCCCGGACGCGCGGGTGAGCCGCCGACCACTCCCGCCCCACACGCGGACGACGGGATGGGTCTCCCTCCCCGCCGTCCTCCCGACCTCCGCGGGCCTGGTCCACCACGGGGGCGCCGGCACGCTGCTGACCGCGCTCGCGACGGGGACGCCGCAGCTGGTGGTCCGCGGCCCGGGCGACCGCAGCGCCAACGCCGACACGGTGGCCGCCCGGGGCGCCGGTCTCGCCGTCGACCTCGACGAGATCGGCCCGGCTGTGCTGCGCCGGCTGGTCGACGACCCGTCGCTGTCGGCTGCTGCCGGCGAGGTCGCGGCGGAGATCGCCGCCATGCCGGCGCCGGAGACGCTCGTCGGTGCGCTGACCCGGCTGGCCGACGCTCATCCGCCGGCCGGCGGATGAGCGTCGTGTGCGGGACGGCGCCGGCGCTCGCCTCCGGGCCGACCGGTGCGCGGTCGTGGATCCTCCTCAGCCGACCACCCACGTGTCCTTGCCGCCGCCGCCCTGCGAGGCGTTGACCACCAGCTCGCCCTCGGTCAGCGACACCCGGGTGAAGCCGCCGGGCAGCACGACGGTCCCGTCGTCGGTGCAGAAGGCGTACGGCCGGTAGTCCACGTGCCGGGGCACGAGCGCCGGGGCACGAGCGCGCCGTCGACGACGGTGGGGTGGGTCGACAGCGCCACCGGCTCCTGGGCGATCCACTCACCGGGCGCGGCCAGCACGGCGGCGCGGGCGCGCTCGAGCTGCCCGGCGTCCGCCCGCGGGCCGATGAGCACCCCGTGGCCGCCCGAGCCGGACCGCGGCTTGAGCACCAGCTCGGGCAGCCGGTCGAGGGCGGCCCGGCACTGCGCGGGGTCGCCGAGGTCGTAGGCGGGTTGCGAGCGCAGCCGCGGCTCCTCGCCGAGGAAGAAGCGGACCAGGTCCTCGACGTAGGGGAAGGTGCGCTTGTCGTCGGCGACCCCGGTGCCGAACGCGTTCACCACGGTCACCGTGCCGGCCCGGAGGGGACCCAGCAGCAGCTCGCCCAGCTCGTCGGGCCGGCCGTCGTCGCCGGTCAGCCGCTCCTCGCTGGTGCGCCGCCAGAGCAGGTCCACCCGGCGCCCGTCGGGCAGCAGCAGGTCCGCGCCGCGGACGGCCAGCTGCTCCGGGAGCACGACCGGCGCGCCGGCCATCTCCCCGAGCCGGTCGATCTCCCAGGCCACCGCGCTGCGCGGCCCGTCCCCGAGCACGGCCACGACCGGATCGGCGACGTCGGTGGCGTCGGCGAGCATCCGCCGCACCGCCGTCCGGGCCGCCTCGTGCACCGGCGCCGGGCCGGGCCGCACGCCCAGTGAAGGCGCCACCAGGTCCCGCGCGGCCAGCGCGTAGGCCAGCAGCGTCGGGGTCCGCACGTTGTCCTCCAGGACGACGAGCCGCCCGTCGGCGCCGCGGACGAGGTCGGGGCCGGCCATGCCGATCCAGCGCTTCGGCGGCGGCAGGCCGGAGGTCAGGTGGCGGTTGGTGTCGAGCACCTCGGCGGGGACGACGCCGGCACGGACCGCCTCGCGCGGGCCGTGCGCGTCGGCGACGAGCGCCTCCAGCGCCCGCAGCCGCTGATCCAGCCCGGCGGCCAGCTCCGCCCACTCCGCCCGCTCGAGCACCCGTGGCACCGGGTCGACGTGGAACGGGTGCGACTCCCCGGCCGGCCCGTGCTGCAGGCCCAGCCCGGCCGCCGCGCGGGCGACGTCCGCGGCCAGCGCACCGGGCCCGTACGCGCGGACGGCGGCCAGCGCCTCCGCCGCGTGCGGCCGGTCGGAGCCGTCGGGCAGCAGCGCCTCGTCGAGGCCGGCGCCGGGGTTCACGCGGCCGCCCGCCGCACGGCAGCGCGCTGCGCGACGTCGAGGGCGGCGCGCGCCACCCACCGCCCCTGCTCGGGGTCGGTGACGTCGAAGCCGAAGGGCGCGTTGGCCTCCAGCGCGAGCAGCCGGCCGTCGGGCTCGACGAGCACGTCGACGCCCATCAGCCCGCCGCCGAGCGCGGCGACCATCCGCGAGGCCAGCTGCGCCAGCTCCGGCGGCGCCTCGTACACCCGCGGGTACACCGTCCCGTGGGTGACCAGCGCCCCCTGCTCCCGGGACTTCTCGTACACCAGGGAGGTGCTGGTGGGCGTGGCGAAGACCCGCGCGCACGCCGGCTCGGCGATCCACTCCTGCAGCAGCGACGTGCCCCGCCGGTGGCCGCCGGCCGCCTCGTCGGCCCGCCAGGACTCCTCGACCCGGCGGGCGGCGTCGAGGTCGCCGACCAGCTCGATGTACCGGGCGCCGTCGCCGAGCGAGGGCTTGAGCACCATCTGCCGGCCGGGCACCGGCCACTCGCGGACCCGGGCGAGGTCCCACGCGGCCGGCTGGGGCACGCCGGCCGCGGCCCACACGGCGTGGGTCACGAGCTTGTCGGCGGAGGCGACCAGCGAGGTGACGGGGTTGAGCAGGGGCACGCCGGCCGCCTCCAGCAGGACGGCGAGGGCGAAGGTCGGCGCGTAGGCGACCACCTCCTCGACCAGCACGTGCGCGATCGCCAGGTCGTAGCGGCCCGGTGGCGGGCCGCTGACCGGCCAGTCGGCCGGCACCCGGGCCAGCCGCTCGACCTCGGCGCCCTGCTCCTCCAGCGCCCGCACCCAGGCGGCCGCGTAGCCGGCGTCCTCGTACCAGTCCTCGTCGGTGATCACCAGCAGCACGCGCACGGGGGCTCCTCTGCCCGCGGAGGGGGCCGCCCGAACCACCCGTCCGCCGCAGCACGGACGCAACACGCGGAACACCCCCGCGGACACGTCTCGGCCCTAGCGTGCGGGCGCATGACGCAGGTGCTGTCCGGTCCCTGCCGGGACGGACGCTCGGCCGAGGCCCGCCGTCGGCGGTACACCGCCGAGCTGACCCGGGTGCTGCCGCCGAGCGGGCCGTTCGAGGCGTGGCTCGCGGCCGGCGGCGGCCTGGCGCCGGACTTCGCCCGGCTCCCGGCGCGCACCGGCCTGTGGTCGCCGGTCGACGGCCTCCCCGCCGGCCCCGCCGGGGCCGACGCGTGGCCGGCCCGGCGCGCGGTGCTGCGCGCCCGCTGGCGCCGGTGGCTGACCGGCGACCTCCCGCCCGCCCCGCGCCGCACGCCCGTCCGCGAACACCGGGTGCGGACGGCAGACGGCGTGGAGGTCCGCGAGCTCACGGTCGGCGGGTCCACGGCCGGCGCGGGCTGGTCGGTGCGGGCGCGGCTGCTGCTGCCGGTGCCGGCGGCCGGCGTGCGCCGCGACGTGCCGGTCTACCTCCTGCAGTCCAGCCACGGGCCCTGGGCGGAGGCGGCGCTGGCCCGCGGGTGGGGCGCTTGCCTGGTCTCGGCCGCCGACGGCGACGACGACACCGAGGCCGTCGCGCGGGCGTTCCCCTCGGTGGTCGCCGGGCGGCTGGCCTGGCGGGCGTGGGCGCTGTCGCGGGTCCTCGACGTGCTGTCCGACCAGCCGGGGGTGGACGCCCGCCGCGTGCTGGTCGGCGGGCACAGCCGCAACGGCAAGACGGCGCTGCTGGCCGCCGCGTTCGACGACCGCTTCGCCGGCGTCGTCTCCAGCTCCAGCGGCGTGCTCGGCGCCATCCCCGCCCGGCTGTGCACCGACCGGCACTTCGGCGAGGGGGTGGAGCTGCTCACCCGGCACTACCCGGGCTGGTACCACCCCGGGCTGCGCTGGTTCGCCGGGCGGGAGCACCGGCTGCCCACCGACGCCCACGAGCTGCTCGCGCTGGCCGCGCCGCGGCCGGTCCTGGTCTCGGTGGCGGTCGAGGACCCGGTCGAGCGCGTCCCGGCCGCCCGCGCCGCGGTCGACGCCGCGCGCGACGCCTTCGCCCTGCTCGGCCGGCGCGACGCCCTGGAGCTGGCGCTGCGCCCCGGCGGGCACCGGGCCGACGAGTCGGCCGTGGCCGCCCAGCTCGACTGGGCGCAGTCGGTGCTCGGCGGCCCGCCCCGCCGCCCCGGGCGCGCGCCGGTGTCGCCGTCCCCGGTGCCGTGGCCCGCCGACCGCGTGCGCCCAGGGGTGCAGCCGGTCCGCGGTGCGGAGCTGCGGGCCGCCGTCCGCGCCGCCCTCGGGCCCGTCGTCGCCGGGCCTCCGGCCGGAGGAGAGGGTCTGCGGACGCCGGGCGGGGTGGCGGTCACGCTGCTGCGCCCGGACGACGGGGGTGCCGGCCGGGGCCTGGTGCTCTGGCTCGGGCCGCCGTGCGCGGCGACCGGGTGGCGGGCGGGCTACGAGCAGGCCGAGCCGCTGCCGGCGCTGCTGGCCGCGGCCGGCTGGGCGGTCGCCTGCCACGACGCGGTCGGCAGTGGCTCGCGGCACGGGGAGCGCCCCGGGCCGGGCTCCTCGCCGCTGGCCCGGATGGCCGCCGACGCGGCCGCGGTGGCCGCCGTCGCCGCGGCGGCCACCGGTCACGACCGGCCCTGGGTCGCCGCCTACGGCACCGGGGCGCTGGTGGCGCTGCACCTGGCCGCTCTGGGCACCGGGCCGGGCGGGGTGCCGCCGGCCGGTGCGGTGCTGGCCGCCCCGAGCTGCGGCGAGCCGCTGCTGCGGGCCCGGCCGGGGTACACGCTGGCCGACCTGCTCGCTGCGCTGGCGGACCGTCCCGCGGTCGTGCTGGACCCGGCCTGGGACCCCGAGGCGCCGGCCGGCGCGGTGGCCGCCGCCTGCCGGGCCGCCGGCGTGCCGCGGGTGCCGCTGGCCGACTGGCACCGGCTGTCGGTTGCCACCCGCTCGGCGATGGTCGACTGGCTGGAGGAGCACGGCCCCCGGCGGCGCACGGCCTAGGCTCCTCCCACGTCGTCCCGGGGAGGTCTGGTGAGCGGGTTCGACCTCGCCGTCCCGCGGCGGGTGCTGTTCGGTCCGGGGCGCGCCGGCGACCTGGCGGACCTGCTGCCTCCCCTCGGGCGGCGGGTGCTGCTGTGCACCGGGAGGGACCCCTCCCGCTCCCGGTCGCTGCTGGGCGGGGTCGACCCGGTCGCCGTGGTGTCGGTCCCGGGCGAGCCGACGGTCGACGGGGTGCGGGCGGCGACGCGGGAGGCGCGGGACGCCGGCGTCGACGTGGTCGTCGCGATCGGCGGCGGGAGCGTGCTCGACACCGGCAAGGCCGTCGCCGCGCTGCTCGGCAACGGCACCGACCCGCTGGACCACCTGGAGGTCGTCGGCCGCGGCGTGCCCGTCGCCCGGCCGGCGCGGCCCTGCGTCGCGGTGCCCACGACCGCGGGCACCGGTGCGGAGGTGACCGCCAACGCGGTGCTCGCCGCCCCGGAGCACGGGGTCAAGGCGAGCATCCGCAGCCCGCACCTGCTGGCGGCGGTCGCGCTGGTCGACCCGCTGCTCACGCTGACCTGCCCGCCGGAGGTCACCGCCAGCAGCGGGCTGGACGCGCTCACCCAGTGCCTGGAGCCCTACGTCTCGCCACAGGCCAACCCGGCGACCGACGCCGTCGCGGCGGCCGGCCTGCGGCGGGGTGCGCGGGCGCTGCGGGCCGCCTACGAGCGCGGCGAGGACCGCGGCGCGCGCGAGGACATGGCGTTGTGCAGCCTGTTCGGCGGCATCGCGCTGGCCAACGCGAAGCTCGGGGCGGTGCACGGCCTCGCCGGCGTCGTGGGCGGCACGGTGGACGCACCGCACGGCGCGGTGTGCGCCGCGCTGCTGGCGCCGGTGGTCGAGGCGAACGTCCGGGCGCTGCGGGCGCGCGAGCCGGACTCACCCGCGCTGTGCCGTCACGCCGAGGTCGCCCGGCTGCTGACCGGGCGGGACGACGCCACCGTCGAGGAGGGGGTGGCCTGGCTGCGCGAGACGGTGGCCGCGCTCGACGTGCCCCCGCTGGGAGCCGTCGGTCTCGAGCCGGCGCAGCACGCCGAGGTGGCGGCGACGGCGGCGCGCTCCAGCAGCATGCGGGGGAACCCCGTGCAGCTCACCGACGACGACCTGCTCGGGGTGCTGCGCGCGGCGTCGTGACGTCGCAGGCACGGCTCCGCCTGCCGCGACGACGTCCGCCCCGCTGCCCGGGAGCCGCCACCGGAGGGACAGGGCGAGCGTCCGTGGTTCCGCGCGGGAGCTCCGTCCCGCAGCACGACCCCCGGTGAGGACGGCAGGCGTCGGTCACGTGCGATCCAGGTCCTCGATGCTCGCCGTGGACGGACCGCGCCGGGCGGACGAGGACCGCGACACGGCCTCGGCCTCACGGAGCACTCGCAGGACGTTGCCGCCGATCAGCTGGGCACACTCGTCCTGGCTCCACCGCCGCTCGAGGAGCTCTGCGATGAGGGTGGGATAGCAGGCGACGTCCTCCAGTCCGTCCGGGACGTCGTCCGTTCCGTCGTAGTCCCCCCCGATGCCGACGTGGTCGATGCCGGCCACCTCCCGGACGTGGTCGACGTGTTCGGCCACCTGTGCGAGCGTCGCCCGCGGGCGCGGATGGTCGGCGACGTACTCGGCCGCCACCGTGGCCCGCGTGCCGGCGTCCTCCGGGTCGAGCCCACGGCGCTCGATCTCGGCTCGGAGCCCGAGCGTCCAGGCGCGGCACTGCGGCGACACGAAGTCGGGGACGAACGTCACCATGCACGTGCCCCCGTTGGCAGCCAGCAGGCGGAGCAGGTCGTCGGGGACGTTGCGCGGGTGGTCGCAGACCGCACGGGCCCCCGAGTGGGAGAAGACGGCCGGGGCCTCCGCGACCTGCAGGGCGTCGCGTGCCGTGGTGGCAGCCACGTGCGACAGGTCGACCAGCATGCCCAGCCGGTTCATCTCGCGCACCACCTCGCGGCCGAACGGGGTCAGTCCGCCGGCGACGGGCGCGTCGGTCGCCGAGTCGGCCCAGGGGACGTTGAGGTTGTGCGTGAGCGTCAGATAGCGGACGCCGAGCCGGTGCAGCACCCGGAGGACGCCCAGCGACCCGGCGATGGAGTGACCGCCCTCGGCGCCCAGCAGCGAGGCGATCCGCCCGCGGGCGAAGGCGCTCTCGACGCCGTCGGCGCTCAGGGCCAGCTCCAGGTCGTCCGGGTACCTGTCGATCATCCGGTGGACGAGGTCGACCTGCTCCAGGGTCGTGGCCACCGCCGCGTCACCCCGGAGGGTGCCGGGGACGTAGACCGACCAGAACTGGGCGCCGACCCCGCCTCGCCGCAGCCTGGGCAGGTCGGTGTGCGTCCCCGCCACCAGGGCCGCGAGGTCCACCCGGTCCAGGTCGCGACCGAACCGCCGGCGGATCGCCCACGCCAGGTCGTTGTGGCCGTCCACCAGCGGGTGGCTTCGCAGCAGGTTCCGTGCCGTGGCCAGTGCGGCCGCGGGTGCACTCGCCATCCGGATCCTCCGAGGACGTCTACAGCCCGAGGGCCTGGCGGACCGACGGCGCGTGCCGGCGGGAGACCGGGACGGTCTCGTGGACGCGGGTGTCCGTGGCGAGGAAGAGCGTCCCCTTGAAGCCCGGCTCGATCTCGCGCACCCGGCCCAGGTTGACCAGGAAGCGGCGGTGGACCCGGAGGAACCCCTTGTCCACGAGGTCCTGTTCGAGGCGGTCCAGACCCCGGGCGGCGGCCAGCAGCCGTCCCTGGTCGGTGGTGAGCCAGACGTCGTTGTGGTCGACCTCGGCGAACCGGATCTCGCGGGGATCGAGGAGGACCCAGTGATCGTCCCGCAGTGCGATGACCCGGTTGCGGTGCGGGCGGGGATCGGAGGGGCGGGGGCCGGGCTCACCGGGGAGGTCTGCGGAGTCGGGCCGGTCGGGGGGCCCGAAGGCGAGCAGCGCGCCGAGCAGCTGCGCGCCGTGGAACACGGGGCGGACGGAGACCGAGAGGGGAGCGTCGAGGAAGGGGACGTAGACCAGGGTCGATCCACTCCAACAACGGTCCTGGCGGGCGCGCTCGGTCGCCCGGTGGACCAGCGGCGTCAGTGCGCGGACCTGGGGCGTCCACCGCTGCGCCGGAGCGTAGGCCGGGGTGTCCGCGGCGGTGCCGAGCAGGACGGCCGCCTCGCCGTTGGCGAGCACGACCTTGCCCGCCGTGTCGACGGCGGCGAGCGGTGTCGCAGGCGCCATCCGCGCGTCGGCGAGAGCAGCCGCCAGCAGCGTGCCGGTGTGGTGCGCCCGCTGCCGCAGCTTGGCCTCGGTGGCTGCGGCGACCCTCTGCAGCCAGGGGAGCACCGCGTCCGACAGCGGCGTCTGCCAGCACGAGATCTCCAGCGCGCCGAGCGGATCCCGCGTGACGACGTCGCGCACCGCGATGCCGGCGCACATCCAGGGGTGGAACCCCCGGCACCAGTGTTCCGGGCCGCGCACCAGGACCGGGCGCTGGGTGTGCAGCGCGGTCCCCGTGCCGTTGGTGCCGCTCGCCCACTCCGACCACGCGGACCAGGCGGCGAGGTTGCTGTCCGCTGCCAGGCGCAGCACCCGCCGGCTGCCCCAGGACGCGAGCACGTGCCCGTCGGCGTCGGCCACGGTGACCAGGCCGTCGAGGCCGTCCACCTCCCCGCCGGCGCGGGCCGCCGATCCCCCGAGCTCGGCGAACACCACGTCGTGCTCCATCGAGTGCGCACTGCCCTCGGCCGCAGCAGGTGCCCGTTGCAGGTCGGGGTCGACCTCGTACTCCTCACGGCACCGGTACCAGGACAACAGGATCTCCGGCTGCACCCCGTGCACGGTGTCCACTCCAGCGGCGAAGCGCTCCCGGGCGGTCGCGATCTGCTCGAGGTCGCCGTCGGAGAGCGCGGCTCCGTTCGTCGCGGGGAGCGCGCCGTTCGTCCGACCTTTCGCGCCGTTCATCCCGTTCCCCTTGGGCTGTGGGGGGAAGCGCCCCAGGCTCGGGCCGCGGTCGAGGAGCAGCAGGTTAGCGGGCCGGGCGCGGTCGCAGGGCGCACACGGCAGCCGGAGGGGGGTGGGTGGCCATGCGCGCGGTGGTCTACCGGAGGCCCTTCGAGGTGGCGGTGGAGGAGGTCCCCGACCCCCGGATCGAGCAGCCGAACGACGTGATCGTGCGGATCACGTCGACGTGCATCTGCGGAGCCGACCTCCACCTGTACGAGGGGCGGGCGGGCGCCGAGCCGGGCACCGTGGTCGGCCACGAGAACCTCGGCATCGTCGAGGAGGTCGGCGCCGGCGTCACCGCCCTGGAGCAGGGCGACCGTGTCGTGATGCCGTTCACCGTGGCCTGCGGCTTCTGCCGGAACTGCCGGGCCGGCTCCAGCGGCTCCTGCCTCACGGGCGCCCCCGCCGGTCGTCCGGGGAGCCCGAGCCCCTACGGCGGCGTCGCCCCGGCCGCGTGTGCCGGCGGCCAGGCGGAGTACCTGCGGGTCCCGTACGCGGACGTCAACTGCCTGCTGCTGCCCGACGGCACCGACCACGAGTCCGACTACGTCCTGCTCTCCGACGTCTTCCCCGCCGGTTACCACGGCTGCCGCCTCGCGGGCCTCTCGCCGGGCGGGAGCGTCGCGGTCTACGGCGCCGGGCCGGTGGGCCTGATGGCCGCGTACTGCGCGCTCCTCTGCGGCGCGTCGGGCGTCTTCGTGGTCGACGGCCGCCCCGAGCGACTCGCCATGGCGCGGGACATCGGGGCCGTCGCCGTGGATCCCTCCGCCGGCGACCCGGCGCAGCAGATCAGGGACCTCACCGGTGGCGAGGGCACCGACACCGGCGTGGACGCCGTCGGCTTCCCGGTCCCCCTCGAGACCGGCGGGGGCGAGGAGCCCGTGGCGGTGCTGGACCAGCTCGTGCGCACGGTGCGGCCCACCGGCGGGCTCGGCGTCCCGGGTCCGTGCGTGCGCCGTGGACCCGACGGGCTCGTCCCCGACGCCGGACCCGGCACGCTGCTCGTCACCATCGGCACGCTGGTCGACAAGGGCCTGCGGCTGGGCACCGGCCGGGCCCACGCCAGGCGCTACGACCGGCAGCTGCGCGACCTGATCACCGAGGGCCGGGCCCGGCCGGGCTTCGTGGTGTCCCACGAGCTGCCGCTCGACGAGGCGCCGGCGGCGTACCGGATGGTCGACCAGCGCGTCGACGGCTTCACCAAGGTCGTGCTCAGACCCGACGCCGCCTGATCGTCGCGCGGCTGCAGCAGCCAGAGGAGGAGGTGCCATGGCCACCCAGGGAGCGACCGAGCGCGGGACGGCGGTCCGTCGTCCGGGGGCCTGGCCGTGACCGTCCCCGGCACGGCAGACACCCCATCAGTCCGCTTCGACACAACCAGGAGGGAAGGTCGATGACGACCACCGCATCGGAGCGATCCTCGGCGCTGCACGATCTCGGGTTGGACGGGCAGAACCAGGCGACGATCGGCCGGCTGCTGGCCACCGGGAACATCGGGCACGCCGAGGAGGGCGCCGACGGCCGGATGCGCGCCCGGATCCGGATCGTGCCCGACCAGCTGATCTGGGACCCCTCGGTCCTCGTCCTGCCCCACGGGGGGCACCTGGACGTCGAGTTCGTCAACGACGACCAGAACACGCACTGCGCGCTCGTACCGAGCAACGGCGACAGCAAGTGGATGTGGTTGCCGAACTACACGCGCGGGACCATGTCCGTCACCCTCGACGGCCCTGGTTACTACTGGTTCAGCTCCAACATCGGCAACGACGAGGGCCGGGGACTGATCGGGGCGATCGTCGTCAGGGGCGACGTCCCGGAGTCCGCCCGCCTCGACCGCCCGAAGCAGCCCCGACCGTAGACAGGACTGGGTCAATGACCGACATCCAGGACAGGACCGACATCGAGTACGGAGAGGCCCCGCCGGCCGTCGACTTCGGGTCCCTGACCACCGCGCCCGGGACCGCGCCGCCGGTGGTCCAGGACGTCACGTACGAACGCATCCTCGACGCCCGCTCGGAGCCGCAGAACTGGCTCACCTACTACGGCGCCTACGACGGGCAGCGGTACAGCCCGCTCGACCAGATCACCACGGAGAACGTCGTCCGCATGACCCCGGCGTGGGTGTTCAGCTTCTCGCCCCACGGGCTGCACGCGGGCCAGTCGACCTACGCCTTCGAGAACTGCCCGATCGTCGTCGATGGCGTCATGTACGTCTCCGGGTGGGACGGCTGGGTCTGGGCGCTCGACGCCAAGACCGGGCAGCTGCTGTGGCAGTACAAGCACGCGATCCCGTTCGACGTCTCGCTGTGCTGCGGCAACGTCAACCGCGGGGTGGCCGTGGCCCACGGCAAGGTCTTCGTCTGCACCCTCAACGCCCACGTGCTGGCGCTGGACGCGACCACCGGTGAGTGCCTGTGGGACGTCACCAGCGGCGACGTGCGGGCGGGGGAGAGCCTCACGGTCGCCCCGCTGGTCGTGAAGGACCGGGTCGTCGTCGGCAGCTCCGGTGGCGAGTTCGGCGTGCGCGGCCACCTCGACGCCTACGACATGGAGACCGGGGAGCGGGTCTGGCGGTGCTACACGATCCCCAAGCCCGGCGAGCCGGGCTCGGAGACCTGGCCGCAGGAGGGGGAGGCGTGGGCGCGGGGCGGTGCCAACGGCTGGATCACCGGCACCTTCGACCCGGAGACCAACCTCCTGTACTGGGGAACCGGCAACCCGGCGCCCGACTTCGACGGCGAGGTCCGGCCGGGCGACAACCTCTACACCGACAGCGTCATCGCGGTGGACGCCGACAGCGGTGAGATCCGCTGGCACTACCAGTGCACCCCGCACGACCTGTGGGACTACGACTCCAACATGGAGTGCATCCTGTTCGAGCAGGACGGGCGCAAGCTCCTGGCCCACTTCGACAAGAACGGGTACTGCTTCGTCCTGGACCGCACCACCGGCGAGCGGGTGCGGATCTTCCCCTTCGTCGACCGGATCACCTGGGGCGAGATCAGCCCCGACGGGCAGGTGACGCCGCGGATCTACCCCGAGGCGGAGGGCGAGGAGGTGCACTTCTACCCCGGTCCGGCCGGGGCGAAGGAGTGGACCCACGCGTCGTACAACCCGAGGACGCAGCTGTTCTACGTCCCCGTGCAGGACACCGGCGCGAGGGTCGCCCGCCGGCGCCGGGAGTTCAAGGAGGGCATCCCCTACTGGGGTGCCGCCGTGATCGTGGACGCCGAGGACATGGCCGGCTCGGTGACGGCGTTCAACGCCGACGGCGAGGAGGTGTGGCGCTGGCGCAACGACCTGCCGATGTGCGCCTCGACGCTGACCACGGCGGGCGACCTGGTGTTCGCCGGCACGCCGGCCGGGCAGTTCGTCGCGCTCGACGCGCGCAGCGGTGAGTTCCTGTGGCAGTTCAACTGTGGCAGCGGCCACCACAGCAGCCCGATCACCTACAGCGTCGAGGGCAAGCAGTACGTCGCCGTCCCCGTCGGCTGGGGCGCCTGGGTCGAGGGCTTCCTGCCCGGGATGATGGGCGGCCCGCACGGCCAGGCCCTGTTCGTCTTCTCGCTGCCCGAGGACATCGACTCCGCGGGGGGGAGGTGACCGTGATGGACCAGGAGCTCTGTGTCTCCCCGCCCTGCGCAGAGGAGTGGGAGTCCCCTTCCTTCGAGGAGATCCGGGTGTCCGCTGAGGCGACCGCGTACATGGGCGTCCAGGAGGACTGGGACTAGACGGATCCGGGCGGAGAGGCGTCGGGCGGTGCGGTCCGGCGCCTCTCCGTCTCCTCACGGCTCCGTCTCCCCACTGCAGGGAGGAGCACCGGTCGACATGTGGGCGCGGGTGCTGGGCTCGGCGGCGGGCGGCGGGTTCCCGCAGTGGAACTGCGCCTGCCCCCCGTGCCGGGCGGTGCGCGACGGGTCGCGGCCGGCCCGGCCGCGCACCCAGTCGTCGGTCGCGGTGAGCGCGGACCGCCGGCGGTGGACCCTGCTCAACGCCTCACCCGACGTCCGTGCCCAGCTGGGGTCCTGTCCCGACCTGCACCCCGACGCGGCCGGGGAGGTGCCGCTGCAGGCCGTGCTGCTCACCGACGCGGAGCTGGACCACACGCTCGGGCTGCTGCTGCTCCGCGAGGGGGGCGGCCTCGTCGTGCACGCCACCGAGGCGACCCGCGACACGCTGTACGACGGGACGGCGCTGCTGCGGACGCTCGAGGCCTACTGCCCGGTCCAGTGGCGGCCGGTGGTGCCGGGCGCGGACGTGCCGCTCGGCGACGGGTTGTCCTACCGGGCCTTCGACGTCCCCACGACCAAGCGCCCGCGCTTCGGCTCCGGTACCCGGGAGGGGCGGGTCGTCGGCTACCGCCTCACCGACGAGCGCAGCGGCCGGACGCTGGTGCACCTGCCGGTGCTGCAGGAGCTGACCCCGGCGGTGTGCGCCCAGCTCGAGGACTGCGCCTGCCTGCTCGTCGACGGCACCTGCTGGTCCGACGACGAGCTCGTCCGGCTCGGCCGCGGCGGCCGGACGGCCCGCGAGATGGGGCACCTGCCGATCAGCGGCCCGGGGGGCAGCCTCCAGCGGCTCGCCGCGCTGCCCATCGAGCGCCGCGTCTACGTCCACGTCAACAACACCAACCCGATCCTCCTCGAGGACTCGCCCGAGCGGCGCGCGGTCGAGGAGCACGGCCTGGAGGTCGCCGTGGACGGCCTGGACCTGGAGGTGTGAGGCCCACATGACCCTGACCGACCCGACCGGCACGGCGACCGACGAGTTCGTGGCCGCGCTGCGCGAGCACTCGCGGCGCTACCACGACCAGCACCCCTTCTCCCGCAGGATGAACGCCGGGGAGCTGGACCCCGAGCAGATCCGCTGCTGGGTGGCCAACCGCTTCTGCTACCAGGCGGCCATCCCGCGCAAGGACGCCGCGATCCTCGCCAACTGCCCGGACCGCGAGGTCCGCCGCCGCTGGCTGCGGCGCATCGTCGACCACGACGGCACGGCCGACGGGGAAGGCGGCATCGAGGCCTGGCTGCGCCTCGGCGAGGCGGTCGGGCTGACCCGTGGCGAGATCGAGGACCAGCGGCACGTCGTCCCGGGGGTGCGGTTCGCCGTCGACGCCTACGTCACCTTCGCCCGCACCCGGCCGTGGGTGGAGGCGGTGGCCTCCTCGCTGACCGAGCTGTTCGCGCCGGACCTGATGGCCGAGCGCCTGGCCGCCTTCGAGCGCCACTACATTTGGATCGACCCGCAGGAGCTCACCTACTTCCGCGCCCGTCTGTCGCAGGCGCCCCGCGACTCCGCGCACGCCCTGGAGGTGGTGACGGAGCACTGCCGGACGCCGGAGACGCAGGCGGCCGCCCTGGCGGCCCTGTCCTTCAAGTGCGACGTCCTCTGGAGCATGCTCGATGCGATCGACCACGCCTGTGCCGACCGTCAGCGGTGGTGACCGCCCCCGGCTGGCCCGCCACGTCCGGATGGGGTTCGACCCGGCCCGCGGGCGGCACGTGCTGCTGACACCGGAGGCGGTCACCGTCCTGAACCGCACGGGCGCGGCCGTCCTGGAGCTGTGCGACGGGCAGCGGACGGTGACCGGGATCCTGGCCGAGCTGCGGGGCCGGTACGCCTCGGTGGACGACGACGAGGTGCGCGCGTTCCTCGACCGCCTCGCCGCCCGGCGCTGCCTGGACACCGGGTACACGGAGGCCGGCCGTGCCCAGCGCTGAGGACGGCGTCGTGGACGGGCCGGCCGTGGAGCGGCCGTTCGGGCTGCTGGCCGAGCTCACCTACCGCTGCCCGCTGCACTGCTCCTACTGCTCCAACCCGCTCGACCTCGACGCCTACGCCGACGAGCTGACCACCGCGGAGTGGCTCCGGGTGCTGGCCGAGGCCAGGGAGCTGGGCGTGCTGCAGCTGCACCTCTCCGGGGGCGAGCCGCTGCTGCGCCGCGACCTGGCCGGGATCGTGCAGTGCGCCGCCGAGCTGGGCCTGTACACCAACCTGATCACCAGCGGGCTCGGGCTGACGCCGCGCCGAGCCGGGGAGCTGCGGGCCGCGGGCCTGGACCACGTGCAGATCAGCCTCCAGTCCGACCAGCCGGCGGTGTCCGACCGGATCGCCGGGGTGCGGTCGTACGAGCACAAGGTGGCGGCCGCCCGGCTGGTCAAGCAGCTGGGCTGGCCCCTCACGCTCAACGTCGTCCTGCACCGGCACAACGTCGACCGGCTCGCCGGCATCCTGGACCTCGCCGAGCAGCTGGAGGCCGACCGGATCGAGCTGGCCCACACGCAGTACTACGGCTGGGCCCTGCGCAACCGCGGCGGGCTGCTGCCGAGCCGGGCCCAGCTGGAGCGCGCCCAGGAGGTGGTGCGGGCCGCCCATGCGCGGCTGCAGGGGCGGATGGAGGTCGTCTACGTCCTGCCCGACTACTTCAGCCGGTACCCGAAACCCTGCATGGGCGGCTGGGGACGGCGCCAGCTGACCGTGGTGCCCGACGGCGGCGTCCTGCCGTGCCCGACCGCCCACACCCTCCCGCTGCCGCGGGCCAGCGTGCGGGAGCACGACCTGGAGTGGATCTGGGAGCGGTCACCGCTGTTCCAGCGCTTCCGCGGGACCGACTGGATGCCCGAGCCCTGCCGCAGCTGCGAGCGCCGCGAGCTCGACTTCGGCGGCTGCCGCTGCCAGGCCTTCCAGCTCACCGGCGACGCCGCCCGCACCGACCCGGTCTGCCACCTCTCGCCCGACCACGGGCTCGTGGCCGCGGCGGTGGCCACCGCCGACGAGGGGACGCCGTCCGGTGCGGACGTGCTGGTCCCGCGGCGACACCCCGCCGCCGGGCGCAGCCGGTGACCGCCGGCCGGCACCCCCGCCCACGGCTCGTCGCGAGGAGGGGCGCCAGGACATGACCTCGGTGTTCGTCTTCGTCTCCGGGGCGACGCTGCTGGTGCTCAGCGCCGAGAAGCTGATCACCCACCTCGTCGGGGCGGCGAGCGGTCTGCGGATCCCGCTGTTCCTGCTGGCCGTCGTCTTCACCGGTGTGGAGTTCGACGACATCGCGCTCGGCGTCGGGCTGAACCTGGAGGACCTCAGCGGGGTCGCGCTCGGCGTCGTGTTCGGGACGGCGCTGTCGTTCACCGGGGTCGTCCTCGCGGTGGCCGCGGTCGTCCGGCCGAGCGCGGTCGACATCCCGCGCGACTACCTCGTCCTGTTCGCCGCCGCACCGCTGGGAATGGTCGCGGTCACGCTCGCCGGACCGCTCACGGTGACCGACGGGCTGCTGCTCCTGGGGCTGTTCGTCCTGTTCGTCACCTACGTCGCCGCCCGGGAGCTCCGCCGGAGCGTCGCGGTCTTCCGCGACGTGGAGGTGTACGAGGCCGCCGTCGCCGGGGACGGGGACGGGGACGGGGACGGGGACGGGGACGGGGACGATGCAGGGTCCCGGCGAGGGGCGGCACCGGAACCGGTCGGGGCGGCAGCACGGGCCGGTGCCGGACGGGCGCAGCAGGTCGTCGAGGAGGCGCCCCGCACCGAGGAGCGCGACCTGCCCGGCTGGGCCCACCTCGGGCTGGCGGTGGTCGCGCTCGCCGGTCTCGTCGTGGGCGCGGCGACGGTGAGCACCGGGACCGAGGGGATCCTGGCGGCCTACGGGCTCGAGGGCACGGTGTTCGGCGCCACGATCGTCACCGCCGTCCTCACCATGGAGGACGTCCTCCTGACGGTGGAGCCCTTCCGCAGGGGCGTGCCGGAGATCGGGGTCGGCAACGTCATCGGCAGCGTCGTCTTCTCCGTCACCGGGAAGCTGGGCATCACCCTCCTGGCCGGGGGCATCGTCGTCGGCCCGGACGTGCTCACCTGGCACCTGCCCGCGCTCGTCGTCCTCACCGCCCTGGCCGCGTACCTGCTCTCCACCGGCCGGCTGACGCGGTGGCACGGCGGCACCCTGCTGGCGCTCTACGTCGTGTACTGGGTGGTCAGCCTCGTCGCGTTCGGGGAGGTCCCGGTCGAGCTGGATTGAGGACCCCCTTGCCCCCCACCACTCGCAGGCTCGCGGCGGGACCCTGCAAGGGGGCCGATGGGCTCGGGTAGACCACACAGGTCCCGGGACGTCGGCGGGGGCGGTGGAGAGGTGGCGGCGGATGCCGGACTGGGCGTGGACGCTGGTCGGGGTGCTGGCGAGCCTGCTGCTGTGCTGGCTGGTCCTGATGGCCGTGCTGTGGGCGACCCGCCCCGACGACCTGCGACTGCGGGAGCTGCTGCGGCTGCTGCCCGACGTGCTCAGGCTGGTGCACCGGCTGGCCGGCGACGGCACGCTGCCCCGCGGCGTCCGGGTGCGGCTGTGGCTGTTGCTCGGCTACCTGGCCATGCCGATCGACCTGGTGCCCGACTTCGTGCCGGTGCTCGGCCACGCCGACGACGCGATCGTGGTCGCCCTGGTGCTGCGCTCGGTGGTCCGCCGCGCCGGGGCGGCAGCGCTCGACCGGCACTGGCCCGGCACGCCCGACGGCCTGGCCGCGCTGCGCCGGGCGAGCCGGCTGCCGGTGTAGGCGTTCCGACCCCGGAGGGGCACACCCGTCAGAAGCCGGCGGCGGCCGCCTCGCAGACCGTGGTGTCCTGCTCGCCGGTGCCGCCGCTCACCCCGACCGCGCCCACGATGACGCCGTCGGCGCGCACCGGGGCGCCCCCCGCGAAGACCATCACCTTGCCGTTGTTGGACATCTGTATGCCGTAGAACTGCCCGCCCGGCGTGGCCAGTTCGGCGAGCTCGGCAGTGGGGATGTCGAACGCCCGGGCGGTGAAGGCCTTGTTGATGGCGATGTCGACGCTGCCCCGCCAGGCGCCGTCCATCCGGACGTGCAGGACGAGGTCGCCCCCGACGTCGACGACGGCGATGTTCATCGGCTGCCCGATCTCCGCGGCGCGGGCCTCTCCGGCCGCGACGATGCGGCGGGCGTCCTCCAGGGTCAGGCTGGTCAGCTGCTGGGTCATAGGGATTCCTCTCGGGTCGGAGTGATCGGGCAGGGTCCAGGAGGGCGGCTGCTGCACCACGGGGATCCCGCGGGTCGCAGCGACCGGCCGGGGGCCGGGGTCCGTCCGCCACTGCTCCGGTCCGGAAGCCGGGACGGGCCCCGCCCGGGTGGCTCCTCGCCCGTCCGGCGGCGACCACTCGGCCTCCCGCCACGGACGGATCCGTCCTGTGGCGGGACGCCTACGCCGGCTGCGTGGAGCATCCACTCGACCGGGTCGTCCAGCGAGCCGGGGTGGGGCTCGGGTCCCGGGTCCCGATCCAGGCGACGGCCGCGTGGGCGACGTCATCGGACAGCGTCATCGTCGATCACCTCGTCCGTGTGCGCGACGTCCGCAGTGTCTCGACGGCGGGCGGAGGAGACAACCGGCACCGACACGAGCAGCCCGGGCCGTCCTGGGTGCAGTGCTCAGCGTGGGCACGGGGAACCCGGGGACCGTTCCACCACGGGCGGGGGACGTCGGCGGTCGTCACGGGCGCCCTGCCGCGCGCCCCTGCGGGTCAGGTGATCGATCGGTCCGCGCACCGGGCGTAGGTGTCCTGCCAGGGACGCAGGCGTTCGTAGACCGCGCTGGCGGCGAGCACGTCGGCGTCGCCGTAGCGACGGCCGATCAGCTGCATGCCGACCGGCAACCCGTCGACGTCGCCGGCAGGGATCGAGGCGGCCGGGTGCCCGGTGAAGTTGATCAGGTAGGTGAGGCACCAGCCGATGAGCGGGTCGACGTCAACGCCCTCGATGGCGCGCGGCCCGATCGTGTTGCCGTCCTCGGCATTGGTCACGGGCAGCGCGGCGAGCGTCGGGGTGACCAGCAGGTCGTGGGTGCGCAGGACCTGCTGGACCTGGTCGTAGACGTGGGTGCGCATCCTCTGGTCACGCAGCACGTCCAGCGCACTGAGTCGATGGCCGTCGTCGATCCAGCGCAGGTACTCCGGTGGGAAGTCGTCGCGGTGCTCGCCGAGCACGTCGAGACCCTGGGCCTTGAGCCCCTCCAGGCCCTCGATGTTGAGCGGCGTGATCAACCGGCACCACAGGTCGCTGAGCTCGCGCTGGTCGTAGTCGAACCTCAGGTCGACCTCCTCCACGGCGCCGCCGGCCTCCTCGAAGGCATCGACGGCCTGCTGCACGACGGCGGCGACCCTCCGGTCGACCGGGTAGACACCGAAGTCGGGGCTGTACGCGATCCGCCAGCCGCTGATCGACCGGCGCGTGGCCCCGGCGAAGGTGGTGGGGTCGTCGAGGGAGAAGGGGTCCCGGTCGTCGTGACCGGCCAGCACGTCGAGGGCGAGGGCGGCGTCGTCCACGGTGCGGGTCAGCGCCCCCTCGAACAGGAACGGGTTGAGGGAGCCGAAGGCGTTCGGGCGGGAGATCTGAGGCACGCGGCCGAAGGACGCCTTGTAGCCGTACAGGCCACACCAGGCGGCGGGGATGCGGATGGAGCCGCCGCCGTCCGTTCCCTCCGCCAGGGGGAGGAGTCCGTCCGCGACGGCGGCCGCGCTGCCGCCGGAGGAGCCTCCGGTGTTCCTCGTGGTGTCGAAGGGGTTGCGGGAGGGGCCGAACAGGTAGTTGTCACACGTGCCACGGAAGCCCATCACCGGGCTGTTGGTCTTGCCGACGAGGACGGCCCCCGCGGCTTCCATCCTCTCCGCGTACGTGCAGTGGGCGGGGACGCTGAAGTCCTTGAGTGCGCGGACCCCTCCGAACGTCGCAGGCCATCCGGGCTTGAAGTCGAACAGGTCCTTGATCGCGGTCGGGACCCCGTGCAGGGCGCCGATCGCCTCGCCGGACGTGAGGGCCCGTTCGGCCTGTCGCGCTCGGTCCCGGGCCTCCTCGAAGGCGGTGAAGACCAGCGCGTTCAGGCTGGGGTTGCGCGCTTCGATCCGGGCGATGACGGCGTCGAGGAGTTCCACCGGGGAGAGGTCGCGACGTCGGATGCGGGCGGCCAGCTCGGTGGCGGTGGCGTAGGCCAGGTCCTCGGACATCGTCGTCCGCCCTCCGTCGTGTGGGCACGTCGAGGGGCCGCAGTCTGCCGAGGCCCGGTGGCCGCGACAAGGCGAACCGGAACCGGCCGATCGAGAAGCGGCCAGGACGGCGTTCCTCGGCCGTCGGCGGCGCCGGCCTGGACGGCGTGCAGCCACGCGGTCACGGGACCCCTCCCGTCGACGTGGCCGCGGAGCGCGCGGGGGCGAAGCCGAAGCGGTGTCGGTCCCAGCCGTCCCGCAGCGGCCCCCAGTACTCGAACCGCACTTGCTTCACCGCGTACCGCCAGCCGTCGGCGGTGCGGACGAGCCGGTCGGCGTAACGGCCCGCGGCCACGTGCGGGACGTCGTCGACCACGCAGGGTTGCCAGAGCATCGATGACACGGTGGCCGTGTCGGCCTGGATCTCGATCTCGTGGTTCGAGACGTGGTGCCACCAGCGGATGCCTCCGCCGGCGAGACCGGTGAAGAAGGCCAGCAGGTCGTCGTGCCCGCTGGCCCTCTGCAGACCGTCGAAGGTGCCATCGGGCGCGAAGAGCGCCACGAGCGCGGGCCAGTCCCCGGTGTCGATGAGGCGGCAGTAGCGGGCGTCGAGCGCGCGGATCGCCTCGACGTCCTCCAGCCGCCGCACGCGGTCCTCGAGCGTGGTCACGAGCTCCCCCGGGGGTGCGTCGGTGCAGTGCGGGCAGTCTGCCCGGGTCGTGGGCGGGACGGGCCGCTCGGCCCGGTGGCAGGCGGCCGTCGCCGCGGGCGCTCGACGACGACCGGATCCTCCTCGCTCACCGCGGCGGCGCGGCGATCCTCCTCGGCCGGTGGCCGCCTTCTTCCGCGCTGTCGTGCCGGCCCTCGCCGGTACCGCCCGGATGTCGTGTTCGGAGCTTCCCGCCTCGAACGCCGCCGCCAGCCTCATCCGGGGTGTCACGGTGGTCCTGCTCCTGCGACCACCGCGGGGTCGTGCTCCGGGCTGCGAGGGACGCCGGGCGGCCCCGTGCGTCAGCCGTCCGGACGCTCCGGACCGGCTTCGACCGGCAGCGTGCCGGCGCGGCGCTCAGGCACCGATCACCGTCCGCACCGCATAGAGCTCCGGGAAGAAGGTGAGGTCGAGCGCCCGCCTGAGGAACGCGACACCCGAGCTCCCGCCGGTGCCCGGCTTTGAGCCGATGGTCCGCTGCACGGTACGGAGGTGACGGAAGCGCCACAGCTGGACGGCGTCCTCGAGGTCGACGAGGTCCTCGCAGATCGCGTACTCCGCCCAGTGAGCCGCGGTGTCCTCGTAGATCGCCTTGTACACGGGGAGCAGCGAGTCCTCCTCCACCCACGCCTCGCGCACGTCCCGGTGCAGGACGTGCTCCGGGACCGGGTGGCCGGCACGGGCCAGGAAGCGCAGGAAGGCGTCGTAGACCGTCGGGGCGTCGAGCAGCTCGGCCAGCAGGTCGTGTGCGTGCGGCCTGGCATCGAACACCTGCAGCACGTGCTCGTTCTTGTTGCCGAGGATGAACTCGACGGCGCGGTACTGGTGGGACTGGAAGCCCGACGCGTTGCCCAGGACACCGCGGAACTGGGTGTACTCGCTCGGCGTCAGGGTCGCGAGGACCGACCACTGGTCGGTGATCGTGCGGAAGACGTGCTTGACCCGGGCCAGGCCCTTGCCCGCACGGCGGACGTCGTCCGCGTCCAGCGAGGAGCGGACGGCGCGCAGCTCGTGCAGCGCGAGCTTCAGCCACAGCTCGGTGGTCTGGTGCTGGATGATGAACAGCGGCTCGTCGTGGTGGTCGCTGATCGGGTGCTGCGCGGACAGCAGCGCGTCGAGGGCCAGGTAGCTCCCGTAGTCCATCTTCTCGCTGAAGTCAGTCGTCATCCCGGCTTCGACGGCGCGGACGCCCTCCTCGATCGCCATGACGCATCCTCTCCGTGCCGGATGCCATCCTCGTCCGCTCCCGCTGCCGGGTCGACCTCTCGGCCCATCGAGCCGGACCACCGCACGTGGTGGCGCCACCTGACGCGCCGTCGGACGCGTGGCACCCGCACCCCGGCACGGGTCGCCAGGCCGCCGTCGCCCCCGCCGTGAGCCGGGCTGCTGTCACCGCGCGATGGCCGGCCGCCGTCGCGGCGCCGGAGCCGGGCGCGGTCACCAGGTCCGCCACCGCCGTCGAGGTGGCCCGAGTCCACGCTGCGCCGAGCTCGCGCGGTGGTCTCGTCGAGATGATGCCACGGTGGTCGACGGGCTCCACCGGACGTGCTGCTCCACCTGGTCGACACGTGCGCACACGTGTTCCTGCCGCCGGAGCGGAGCGGAGCGTCCGTCCGTCGATCGGCCGGGTGAGCATCCGGGACGGGTGCGTCGTGGGGGCGTGCTGGGCTCTCCGGTCCCGCCCGGTCAGCGTGGACCGTCACGACGCCCGACGGTCACCAGGTCGGCAGGCTGCCCGGGTACAGCAGCGTGACGATCCCGCCCCAGAGATCGGTCGCGGGGACGGCCTCGCCGTCGGCCGCGTTGACCATCACCACCACGCTCGCCTCCTGCGCGGGCAGGTGGAAGACCATGTCGCTGTAGCCGAACACCGAGCCGTTGTGGCCCACCCAGTCCCCGAGCCGGAGGACGCCGAGGCCGTACTGCACCCGGGTGCCGGTCGAGGTCAGCGGCGTCCACTCCTGGCGCAGCCGGGCGGTCTCCGGGGCGAGGCCGGCCCCGGTCGCCAGCTGCTCGGCGTAGCGCACCATGTCCGGCACGGTGGAGACGACCGCACCGGCGGTGAACGGGACGTCGGGGTTGCTGAGCGTGACGTCCCGGGGTCCGTCGGCGGCCGGATCCGCCGGTGCCAGCTCGCTGTCGGTGTTCACGTAGCCGTGCGCGAACGGCTCCGGCAGGGCCGCGGTCGTGGGGTACGAGGTCTCCGGGAGGCCGAGGTCCTCGATCACCGAGGTGGTGCACTGCCGTGCCGAGCGGCCGGTGACCCGCTCGAGGACCAGCCCGAGCAGCACGTACTCCGAGTTGGAGTACACGGTCGCCTGGTCGGGTGGGCCGGCCTCGTCGGCGTGCGCGCGGATGATCTCCAGGGCGTCGTAGGGGGACCACCCCGGCAGGAGCGGATCGGCGGCGTACCGCGCCAGGAACCCCTCGTCCGCGACGAAGTCGTACACGCCGCCGCGCATGCCCAGGAGGTCCCGGACGGTGATCTCGTCCCCGCGGGGGACGTCGGGCACGTACTCGTCGAGGCGGTCGTCGAGGGACAGCCTCCCCTGGTCGGCGAGCTGCAGCACGGCCTGCGCGGTGAGGGTCTTGCTCACGCTGGCGATGCGGTAGTGGATGTCGGGGGTCATCGGGGTCCCCGCGGCGTCCGCGGTCCCGTAGGCCTGCAGGTAGCTCCCGCGGACCGGGTCGGAGATGCCGACCACCGCACCGGTGACGCCGCCGGTCAAGGCGGCCTGCGCGAGGTCGTCGACCCGTGCGGCGAGGTCCGGGTCGAGGGCCGCGGCCGGGGGAGAGGCGGGTCCGGCCGCGGAGACGGGGGTGGCCGTGACGCCGGTCGTCGCCGCGCCGGCGAGCAGGGCGAGGGCCAGGGCGGCGGGGCGCATCCATCGGCGCATGGCGAACAGCTCCTCCGGAGAGGGAACGGGATGGTGTCCCCGGAGCCGAGCCCGGTCGTGCCGGCCCGATCCGCCAGGGGTGCCGGTCAGTCGGCGTAGAGCTCGTCGATCACCGCTCGGGCGAGCTCGACGGCCGGGCCCTCGCCGTTGGGCGCGGGGGCGGTGGCGGCCCAGGTGACGACGGTGGTGCCCGTGACGGGGTCGTGGCCCATGAAGGAGTTGGTCCCGGGCAGTTCACCGGAGTGTCCGTATACGGGCCCGAAGCGGGCCAGGCCGAGTCCGTAGCCGGGGCTGGCCGGGTCGTCCGGGTCAATCGGCCGGACGCTGTCGATCCGCTGCTGCTGCAGCTGCGGGCTGAGCAGGCACCCGTCGACCAGGTCCTCCACGTAGTCGGCGAGGTCCTCCGCGGTGGAGATCCCGGCGCCCGCGGTCCAGGCCCACGAGGGGTTGAGGTCGGTGACGTCCATCGGCTCCAGGGTGCCGGCGCTGGCCGCGGCCTGGACCTCCGGTGGGAGCACCAGGCTGTCGATGGTCTCCACGTTCGTGCCGAACGTGTACGTCTGCGGGTGCGGCTCGGGGATCGACGCGTCGGTCACGGCCGGGAAGGAGGTCTCGCCCAGCCCGAGGGGGTCGACGAGCCGGTCCTGGAAGGCCTGCTCCACCGGGACGCCGGTCAGCTGCTCGATGATCAGGCCCAGCAGCACGTAGTTGGTGTTGGAGTACAGGAACCCCTCGCCCGGGGGGAAGGCGGGCGGCTCGGCCAGGCCGATCGCCAGCAGCTCCTCCGGGTCCCACACCCGGCCGGGGTCGCTGTCGAGCTGCTCGTTCAGTTCCAGGTCGGTGGTGTAGTTGGCCAGACCGCTGGTCATGTCCAGCAGCTGGGCGATGGTGATGTGCTCCCCGTTGGGCACGTCCGGGCGGTACCGCGACACCGGGTCGTCGAGGCCGATCCTGCCCTCGTCGACCAGCTGCAGGACCACCGTGGCGGTCCAGGTCTTGGTGTTGCTGCCGACCCGGACGTGGTCGGCGAGGGTGACCGGCTCGGTGCCGTGCCAGGTCCGGGTGCCCATCGCGGTGGCCCAGTCGCCGAGCTCGGGGGACCGCACCAGGACGACCGCGCCGGTGATCGCCAGGTCCCTCATCAGCCGGTCCAGTTCGGGCTGGACCGCCGCGGCGTACGCCGGCACCTCCGACGCCGCCGCGCTCCCCGGCGACGCGTCCACGGTCGACGCGCCCACGGGCGACGAGGTGAACGCCGTCAGCACGACGGTCGACACGAGCAACGGGACGGCGGCCGCTCGGCGGGACATGGAGGCGACCCTGGCGGCGCCGGAACCGCCGGGCAAGGGACCGGGGTGGGCCGCTCCCCTGGACCTGGGTACAGGGTGGCGCGGGGGACACCGCCGCCGCGACCTGCACCGATCGCGTGCCGCCGGTGCCATGCTGCCCCGGTGCCGCATCGGGGAGGCGTGCGATCGCCGCTGGCGCGGGCGCTGATGGTGAGCCTCGCGCTGATCGGCGTCCTCGGTGTCGTCGTCGCCGGCATCGAGACCGCCCTGTTCGCCGAGCAGGACACCGGCCCGTGGTGGCTGCTCGCGTCGTTCCCGGCCGGGGGGCTCGTCCACCTCGCCGCGGGGCTGGAGGCGTGGCGGCGCCGGCCGAGCAACCGGACCGGCCCGATCATGGTCCTCGGCGCCCTGACGTGGTTCGTGGTCGCTCTCGCCAACACCGGGACACCGGCCCTGGTGGCGGTGGGTGTCGTGCTCGCCACCACCCCGCTCGCCGTGGTCGTGTGGCTGCTGCACGCCTTCCCGTCCGGCCGGCTGCGCTCGCGCACCTCCCGCCTGACGGTGGTGGGGGGCTTCGTGGTGTCACTCGTCCTGCAGGTCCCGGGGTACCTCTTCGACCGGGGTGCCAGCCCCGGCGGCATGCTCTCCGTCGCCCACCGGGTGGACCTCTCCCTCGCCGGCACCTGGCTCCAGCGGGGCGCGGGGATGGCCGTCATGCTGGTCACCGCCGGTGTGCTCGCCGGGCGGCTGCGCACCGCGACGCCCGGCCAGCGGAGGGTGCTGCTGCCGCTGTACGCCTACGGCATCCTGGCCGTCCTGGCGACGCCGCTCGGTCCGCTCCTGGGACCCTCCGCCGGTCTGTCGGCCGTACAGGTCGCCGGGCTGCAGATCGTCCTGCTGGCCGGGGTGCCCGTCGCCTTCGCGGCGGCGGTGCTGCGCGGCGGCTTCGCGAGGACCGCCGGGATCCAGGAGCTCAGCGCCTGGCTGGCGTCGTCCGCGGCCACCCCGGACCTGCTCGCCGGCGCCCTCGGCCGTGCGCTCGGGGACCCGTCGCTGCAGGTCGTCTACGCGTCCCGCGACGGGCGTGCCCTCGTGGACGGTGACGGCGCCGCGTTCGACGCGTCGGCGCTGGGGGAGCACCGCGACCTGGTCGACATCGAGCTCGGGTCGAGACGGATCGGCGCCATCGTCTACGACACGACGGCCGTCGACGACACCGAGCTGGCCCGCGGCGCGGGTCAGGTGGCCGCCCTCGCCATCGACCACGACCGGCTGACCGCCGAGCTGCGGGCCAGCCACGCCGACCTGCAGCAGTCGCGCGCCCGCCTCGTCGAGGCCGGCGACCGGGCGCGGCAGCACATCGCGCAGGACCTGCACGACGGTCTGCAGGTGGAGCTCGTCCTGCTGGCGGTGGAAGCGCAACAACTGGCCCGCGTCGACGGGCCGGCCGACCTGCCCGCCGCGGCGACGCGCCTGCGGATCGGCATCGACGGTGCCGCCCGGCACCTGCGGGAGGTCGCCCACGCCGTGATGCCGGCCGCCCTCATCGAGCGGGGTCTGACCGCGGCGGTCGAGGACCTGGCCGACCGCGTGCCGCTGCCGACCCGGCTGCTGCTGGTCGGCGGCGACGGGCGCCTGCCGGCGACGGTCGAGCGGACGGCCTACTTCGTCGTCGCGGAGGCGCTGACCAACGCGGTCAAGCACGCCGCGGCCGAGACCCTGACCGTGACGCTCGCGCGCGAGCCGACGCGGCTCCTCATCGGCGTCACCGACGACGGCGTCGGCGGGGCGACCCCGGAGGGTGGCGTGGGGCTGCACGGCCTCGCCGACCGGGTCGACGCCCTCGGTGGCCGGTTCACCCTGGAGAGCCCCGCCGGCGGGGGCACGCGTCTGCGGGTGGAGCTGCCGTGCGGGTCGTGATCGGCGAGGACGAGGCGCTGTTGCGGACCGGGCTCGTGCACGTGGTGCAGGCGGCCGGGTTCGACGTCGTCGCCGCGGTCGGGGACGCGCGCGAGCTGGTCCGCAGCGCGGGGGACCACCTCCCCGACGTCGTCGTCACCGACATCCGGATGCCGCCCGACCACAGGGACGCGGGCCTGCGGGCGGCGATCGAGATCCGCCGGCAGCACCCCGGGATCGCCGTCCTCGTGCTGTCGCAGCACCTCCAGCGCGCCTACGCCGTCGAACTGCTGGGCGATCGCCCGTCGGGGGTCGGGTACCTCCTCAAGCAGCGGATCGCCGACGTCGACACGTTCACCGACGACCTCCGCCGCGTCGCTGCCGGCGGCACCGTCCTCGACCCCGAGGTAGTGAGCCTCGTGGTCGCCCGCGCCCGGGGGCGCCGCGAGGCGCTCGACCGGCTGACCCCCCGGCAGCGGCAGGTGCTGGCCCTGATGTCCGAGGGCCGGACCAACGCCGCGATCGCCCGGACCCTGTCGATCACCGAGCGGGCGGTCGTGCAGCACACGTCGCACATCTACGACGAGCTCGGCCTGGCGCCCAGCGACGACGACCACCGCCGGGTGCTGGCGGTCATCCGGTACCTCTCGTCGTGAGCGGCCGGCCGAGCTGCACGAGCGCGCCCCGGCTCCGGGCGCGGGCTACGACGGCTCCCCGGACGCCCCGAAGCGCTCCAGCCGGATGGCCGACGGCTCGTGTCCCAGCTCGACGAGCTGCGCGGCGACGTCCTCCACGAAGTACGTGGGCCCGCAGACGAAGACCCGCGGCCGTTCCGAGGGAGGGGAGGTCCGCTCCTGCAGCATCCTCCGGTCGATGCGCCCGGTCGGCCCCGTCCAGCCCGCCGGCGCCCCGCGGGTGAGGGTGATCGTCGTGTGGGGCCCGAGGGCGTCCCGAGCGACGACGTCGTCGAGCGTGCGGGCCGAGTACAGCAGGCGCACCGGTGTGGTGCTGCGGGCGTTGCGGTGGTGGCCGAGCATCGCGAGGAAGGGCGCCACGCCGGCGCCCCCGGCGACGAGCTGCACCGGACGGCGCCCTCCGTCGGCTGCCGCGTCCGTGTCGGCGGACCAGACGAAGTACCCGCCGATCGGTCCCCGCAGCTCGAGGCGGTCACCGGGCCGGAGCTCGCCGGTGAGGTACGGCGAGACCTCGCCCCCGTCGACCCGCTCGACCAGCAGGTGCAGCCGGGGCTCCTCCGGCGGCGAGGCGATCGAGTAACTGCGTTGCGCCGTGTAGCCGTCCTCGGCGGTCAGGCGCAGGTCGACGTGCTGTCCGGGCAGGTGGCCCCGCCAGTCGGGGACGTCGAAGAGCAGCCGGTGCACACGAGCGGTCTCCACCCGCTTCTCCAGCAGCGTGGCGACCAGCCAGTTCAGTCGCCGCTGTACCGCTGCTCGAGCCATGGGTCCCCACGATCGTGGTAGCCGAAGGTCTCCCAGAAGCCCGGCTCGTTGGCCCGCGTCAGCGCGAGACCGCGGAGCCACTTCGCGCTCTTCCAGAAGTAGAGGTGCGGGACCAGCAGGCGCACCGGCCCGCCGTGCTCGGGCGCGAGGGGTTGCCCGTCGTAGGTGTCGACCACCCACGCCCGGCCGTCGGTCAGGTCGGTCAGCCGGTGGTTCGTGGTGTACCCACCGTCGCAGAACGCGGTGACGTACTCGACCGGGGTCTGCACGCCGGCCAGCAGCGTGTCGACGGCGACGCCCTCCCAGCGCGTGTCGAACTTCGACCACTTCGTGACGCAGTGGATGTCGACAGAGACCGCCTCGCGCGGCAGTGCGCGGAACTCGTCCCACGTCCAGCGCCGCCCGCCGTCCACCTCGCCCTGGACGGTCAGGTCCCAGGCGGCGAGCGGCGTCCGCGGTGTCGGCCCGGCCGAGAGCACCGGGAAGGACGCGCCGACGTCGTACTGGCCCGGGGGGAGCCGCTCGTCACGGCGCACCTCGTGGCGTCCGAACCCGCGGGATACCACCGACATGACCCCTCCACGGTGTCGACTCGGTGCGACCCTGGCCGCCGGCGGCGGTGGTGCGCATCAGTCGAACGACCGGTCCGGGAGGTCAGCCGGCCCGGGACGGGACGCCGGCGCCGGCCGGCACCCCGTCGCGCGCCGCGCTCAGGGCGTCCCTCAGCGCGGCCCGGCTGCTGATGCCCAGCTTGGGGAACACCCGGTACAGGTGGGCCCCCACGGTCCTCGGGGACAGGAACATCCGGCTGCCGATCTGCTTGTTCGACAGCCCGGACGCGGCGAGCATCGCGATCTCGTACTCCTGCGACGTCAGCGTCCAGCGCCGGTCACCGACCGGCGCGGGCCCGGCGGTCCACCCGGTGGCGGCGAGCTCGGTGGCGGCCCGGGCCGCCCAGGGCCGGGCCCCCAGCCGGCGGAAGGTCTCTCCGGCCGACGTCAGCTGCAGACGCGCCGCCGTCGTCGCCCTGCTCCGGCGCAGGTGCTCGCCGTACGCGAGCCTGGTGCGGGCCTCCTCGAAGGGGTGGCGGTGCGCGCCGGGCGTCGCGAGTGCGGCCTCGAACAGGCCCGTGGCCTCCTCGCCCGACCCCACCAGGGCGGCCGAGGCGCACGCCGCCACGGCCGGCCACGGACGGCTCCGGAAGACCGTCGAGCGCTGCATGGCCGCGACGTGCCGCTCGGCCTCGGACCTGCGTCCCGTCCGGACGGCGGCCTCCACGACGTCCATGGCCACCTCGAGCGCCACCGGCGCGTGGGGCCGGAAGTCGCCCGGCGCGCTGACGGCCGCGAGGTGCCGGTACGCCTCCTCGAACTCGCCACGTCCCAGGGCCTGCAGCCCGCGCACGTGGTCGGCGAACTGGCCGAGGAGCCGGGTCCCGCGGGAGGCCGACCACGTCTCCAGCCGGTCGGCGCACGCGGCGGCGGTCGCCTCGTCGCCGCGTGCGGCGGCCACCAGGCCCTCGCAGTGGACCGCGGACACCGCCAGGAGCCGGTAGCCCAGCCGCTCGCTCCAGGCGACGGCCTCCTGCGCGGTCCCAGCGGCCTCGTCCCAGCGGCCCTCCCGCCGCGCGTCGTGGGACAGCAGCACCAGGGCCTGGAGCGCGGAGGCGACGGCGCCGCCGGCCCTGCCGTCCGCGACGACCCGCTGCAGCGCCGACCGGCAGCCGGCCAGCCGGTCGGACCAGCAGGCCGCCGTGGCGACCCGGACGACGTGCGCGGGGTCGGACTCGCCCTGGACCACCGACACGAGCTCGTCGAGCCGGTCGAGCGCCTCGGGTGTGGCGCGCGCCGGGTCGGCGAACACGGTGGCGGAGACGGCCAGCACGTCGGACGCGCCTGCGCCGACCCGGTCGAGGGCTCGCTGGAACTCACCCCAGAGCTCCTCGCGCCCCGCGACGTGGCAGGCGAGCAGGAGGCAGTGCAGCGCGTCCTCGAGCGTGCGGGCGTCCGGTCGGTCCGACCCGGGGTGGTGCAGTGCCCGCAGGAGGACCAGGGACGCGGTGTCGACGTCGCCGTCGGCGTGCAGCAGGTGGTGGGCGGCCGCGGTGCCGACCCGCAGGGACCCGCCGGCCGAGGGGTCGGCCGCGGAGGCCTCCGACAGCAGCGGCGGGACGGTGCGCAGGTAGCCGGTCGTGTCGGCGCCCACGAACGCCGCCTCGGCCAGGCGCCGGGCGCGGTCGGGGCCGGCCGGGGTGAGGTGCGCCGCCTGGAGCAGGGAACGGACCGAGCGGGGTGCGTCCCCTTTCGCCCGCGCCCGGTGGGAGGAGGTCTCCAGCAGGTCCGCGGCGGCCGTGTCGGGGCCGATCGCGGACTGACCGAGGTGCCAGGCGCACCGCTCCGGGTGGTCGACCAGGGCGGTGGCGAGGGCGCGGTGCGCCCGGCGGCGCTCGCTGCTGGTCGCCAGTTCGACCACGGCCGCACCGATGAGCGGGTGCCGGAACGACACGTGGTTCCGCGCGACGTCGACGAGCACCAGGCGGTCGCGCTCCGCCGGTCCGAGGCCGTCGAGCCAGTCGTCGTCGGCGGCCGCCGCCCGGAGGGTGCCCAGGTCGCCGGTGACGTCGAGGGCGACGAGCAGGAGCAGCTCCCGTGTCGTCGCGGGCAGCCGCCCCAGCCGCTCGGCCTGGTCGCGGCGCAGCGCCGTGCTCAGCGGCAGACGGCGGGGGAGCGCGACGGACCCCGCGCGCTGCTCGGCGGTCACGACGGCCGGCAGCTCCAGCAGCGCGCGCGGGTTGCCGGCCGCTGCTGCCATCACGCGCTGCCGGAGCAGGCCGGTCGACGTCGGGAAGCCGCGGTCGAGGAGCTCGGCGGCCGACGGGTCGTCCAGGGGCGGCACGTCCATCTCGGGGAGTCCGGCGTGCAGGAGGAGGCACCGGCTGCCGGTGGGCGCCGCGCCGAGGACGCCGATCCGGCTCCCCTCCAGGCGGCGGGCGACGAAGCCCAGCGCCGCGGCGCTGGCCGTGTCCAGCCAGGGGAGGTCGTCGACCTGCACCAGCACCGGACGCCCGGTCGCGGTGTGCCGGAGCAGCCCGAGGGTGGCCGCCGACACCAGCAGGGCGGGCGGCGGCGCGCCGGTGCTCAGTCCCAGGGCCACGGCGAGCACGTCGCGGTGGGGCCGGGGGAGCGCCGGGACGTCCCCCAGCAGGGGCAGCAGGAGCTGGTGGAGCCCGGCGAAGTCCATCCCCGCCTCGAACTCCACCCCGGCCGCCCGCAGGACCGTCGTCCCGGACGCCGCCGCCTCCCGCGCCACGGCCTCCAGCAGAGCGGACTTGCCGACGCCCGGTTCCCCGGTCAGCAGCAGGGCCGCGCCACCGGCAGACATCCGTCGCAGGAACGAGGACAGGGCCGCCAGCTCGGCGGACCGGCCGACGAGGGCCAGGTCCCCGCCGTGGGGGGATCTCGTCTGGTGTGGCACAGGGCCCCCTCCGGTGCGTCGTCCGTCGCCCGGTGCTGCTCGACCCCCGCTGCAGCGGACCGGGACACCCGGACCGGCCCGCCCGCCGCCTGAGAGTCTCTCTCACGTAGGGGGTCGCCCACCAGCGGTCGCGCTGCGACGTCGGAGCTGCGCAGGGGCAGTCGGATGACCGATGCGCGCCCCGGGCGCCGCGGGCCAGAGTCGTCCGGCCGGGCGGTGGGCCGGGTCCTGCGCTCTCGAGGAGGTCGTCGTGAACCCGTTCCTCTTCGGCTCCGACGGGACCGATCCGGAGGAGGGATCCGGTGTCCTGCAGCCGCAGGACACCCTCGAGGACCTCGACGGCATCGGGGACGTGCTCGACACGGGGTGGTCCCCGGCCGAGCGTCCCTGGGCGGTCACCGACTGGGGGACGACCGAGCGGGAGGAGCTCGCCGGCGAGGGCCTCGCCGGGAGGCTGTCGAGAGAGCTCCCGGAGCAGGAGCAGCCCGACGGGGACGGGCTGGGCGACGCCTCCGACACCGACGGCGAGCTGATCGACCGGGAGGTCGGCCGGGCCCGGGCCGGGCGGCTCCTCGAGCCGCCCGGGACCTGGGGCGACGCGGAGCCCGAACTGCACGGACGGGACGTCGGGATCGACTCCGGCGCCGCCTCCGCCGAGGAGGCAGCGGTGCACCTCGTCCCCGAGGACGGCGACGAGTGGTCCTCCAGCTGGACAGACCGGTGACCTGCCGGGCCGCGTGATCGATCGGAGGGGTGTCATGACCGAGGCCACGGAGCCGGCCGACCGCCGCCTGGACGGCAACGCTGCGGCCGGTGTGCTGGGCGAGGTCCTGGCGGTCGACCCGACCACGGCGGTCGTCACCTGCGCCTCCTGCGGGAACCCCGCGGCGCTCGGCGCCCACCTCGTGTACGCGGACGCCCCGGCGCTGGTGGTGCGGTGCCCCGGGTGCATGCAGGTGGTCCTGCGGTGCGCCTCCGACGCGGCCGGGGTGCGGCTGGAGATGACCGGTGTCCGGCTGCTGCGGACACCACCGACGGCCGCCTCCCTCGCTCCGTAGCGGCGCCCGGAGCGCCTGCACCCGAGCGCCGGCCGGCCGTGCCGCCGTGGCGGGCACGGCGCACGGGTCGGTCGACCGCGCGACGGCCCGGACGGAGGCCGGGGGCGGGTGGGCCACCGCCGGCGGTGCCACACTCCACCGCGCCCGTGATCGGTGCGGCGACGGGTGCGGATGGAGGCGGCATGGCCCCGAGCGGCCGCGACGGCGGCGGCGGGTCGCGGGAGCAGCGACGCTCCCGGATCGAGGAGGTCGCTCTGGAGCTCTTCCGGACCAGGGGGTTCGACCAGGTCACCGTGGAGGACGTCTGCACGGAGGCGGGCGTCGCCCCCGCGACCTTCTACCGCTGGTTCGGGACGAAGGAGGAGGTCGTCTTCGCCTACCAGGAGGACTTCACCGCGGCACTGGTCAGGGCGCTCGAGACCGGCGCGGCGGTGAGCGAGCCCGCCCGCCTGTCCGTCGTCCTCGAGGAGTTCGCCCGTTTCCTGGAGTCGCAGCAGGACCTGCTCGCCGTGCGGGACCAGATCGTCCTGGGGCAGCCGCGGCTCATGCAGCGCACCCTGGTGGTGCAGCGGGACCTCGAGGCGGTGCTGGCGCGCGGCCTGGCGGCGATGCGCGGCTCGTCCGAACCGGACGCCGCAGCCCTGCTGCAGGCCGGTGTGGGCATCGTCGTCCTGCGTGTCGCCGTGCGTTCCTGGCGGGCGGCGGGCGGGGGCTCGCTGCTGGAGGCCGTCCGAGGGGCCTTGGCGGGGCTGCAGGCGTTCGCGGCCGACGCGGCCCCACCGGGTTAGCGCCCGGGGGACCGGGCCGGGGTCCCGGCCGGGACCGGGCGCCGACCGGGGCGGTCCGGACCTCACAGGACGGCGTGGTCGCCGTCCTGCAGCGTCCGGCGCAGTTCCCGGCGACTGCTCACGCCCCGCTTGGTGAAGACCTTGCGGAGGTGCCACTCCACCGTCCGGGGGCTGATGAACAGCATCGCGCCGATCTCGGGGTTGGTGAACCCGCCGGCGGCGAGCCGCGCGATGTGGGCCTCCTGGGCGGTGAGCTCGGCGAAGGTCTCCACGCTGCGCCTGCGCGCGGTCTCACCGGTGGCGAGCAGCTCCCGGCGCGCCCGGTCGGCGAAGCCGCAGACCCCCATGGCGACCAGCTCGTCGTGGGCCGTCCGCAACTGCGCGCGGGCGTCGACCCGGCGACCGGCCCGCCGCAGCCACTCCCCGTACAGGAGCCGGGCGCGGGCGACCTCGACCCGGATGCGGGTGCGGCCGAGTCGCTCGATGCCCTCCCGGTGGAGCTGCTCGGCGGCGTCTCCCGCCGACAGCAGGGCGCGCCGGCTCGCCTCGATGCCCAGGGCCCAGTCGGTGCCGCTGGCCCGGGTCAGCGCGGACAGCTGCGCCAGCGCGGCGGTGGCGACCTCCGTGTCGCCGCAGCGGACCCCGGCCTCGACGAGCTCCGCCAGCGCCCCGCCCGGCGGGCCCAGCTCCAGCGGACCGGCCGCCGCCTCCGTCGCCGCCCGCACGGCGTCGCCGTAGCGGCCCAGCCCGTTGCAGAGGACCGCGCGGCCCCACTGCACCGTGGTCACGCCGACGCCCTCCCCCCGGGAGACGACGTCGGCCAGGCAGCGGCGGAACAGCGGCTCGGCCTGCTCGGCCTGACCCCGCAGGGCGAGCAGGCCCACCGCGCCGTAGGGCGCCAGGCTGCTCGTCGTCACGTCGGTCACCGACCGGGCCTCCTGCACGCAGGACTCGGCCGAGGCCAGGTCGCCGGCGAGGGCCTGGACGAGGGCGCGGGTGTTCAGCGCCAGGGGCAGCGCGCTCAGGGCGCCCGCCCCGCGGGTCTCGTCCAGGTGCCGGCGGGTGAGCACGTCCCAGCTCTCGTCGTCCCAGAGGGACGCTGCCGCGGCCGCGGCGAGCCAGGCGTACCGCAGGCCCTCGTCGACGGTCAGGTCCTCGGTGACGAACGCGCGCACCGCCCGCCGCAGGAGTGGCACGGCCGGCGCGTACCCCTCGGTGAACAGGACGGCGAGGCCGTCCAGCAGGACGTCGTCCTTGCGGGGTGCGTCCGGCCGGGGGGCCGCCCGCACGACCTCGGCCACCTCGCGGGCGGTCGGTCCGGCTGCGAGCCGCCCGGCGAACAGCGCGGCGGACAGTGCGTCGAGGTAGGTGTCCCGGGCCGTCACGGGGTCCAGGGGTTCGAGCCGGCGGGCCGCGGCGACCAGCAGGGGGAGCGCCTCGCTGCCGCGGTCGGCGACGAACGCGAGCTGCGCCCGCAGCAGGTCCGCGCGCGCCTGCCCCGCCCCGGCGAGCGGGCCGACCTCCGCCGTGGTGAGCAGCGCCGCCGCGTCGTCGAGCTGACCGGCGTGCAGCTTGGCCTGCGCGGCGTCGAGGGACCGGCGCACGCGCCGCCCGGGATCGGGGGTCAGGGCGGTGGCCTGCTCGAGGAAGGCGGCCGCCGCGGCCCACCCGCCGTGGGCCAGAGCACGCCCGGCGGACCGCTCCAGCTCGGCGGCGACCTCCTCGTCCGGGCCCACGACCGACCGGGACCGGTGCCAGGCCCGGCGGTCGGCGTCGACGTCGGGGTCGGTCGCCTCGGCCAGCGCGCCGTGCACGCCGCGCCGCTCCGCCGGCGTGGCCGACCGGTAGACCGCCGAGCGCACCAGCGGATGGCGGAACCGCACCCACTCGCCGAGCTCGATCAGGCCGGCCGCCTCGGCGGGCCGGGCCGCGTCGAACGTGATGCCGAGCCGCTCGGTGGCCCGCCGCAGCAGGCCCGGGTCGCCGACCGGTTCCGCGGCCGCGGTGAGCAGCAGCCGCCGGGAGGGCGCCGGCAGGGGAGCCGCCTGGCGGAGGAACCCCTGCTCGAGACGGTGGACCAGCGGCGTCGTCCTCCCTCCGGTGGCGCCCCCGAAGACCACCTCCGCCGAGGTCAGCCCACGCGGCAGCTCCAGGAGGGCCAGCGGGTTGCCGTGTGCCTCGGCGAGGATGCGGTCCTGGACCCGGAGGTCGAGGGTCCCGGTGACGGCCGACCGGAGCAGGGCCGCGGCGTCGCGCGGGCGCAGGCCGCCGACCGTGCACACCGGGAACCCGGCCATCACCGGGGTGTCGTCGGTCTCCCGGACGGCGACCACGACGGCCACCGGCTCGGCTCCCAGTCGGCGGGCGACGAACTCCAGCGTCTGCACCGTCGCGCGGTCGAGCCACTGGGCGTCGTCCACGACGCAGACCAGCGGTCGCTCCTCGGCCACCTCGGCGAGGAGGGTGAGCACGGCCAGGCCGACGAGGAAACGGTCCGGTGCGGTGCCCCGGCGGAGCATGAACGCGGTGGCCAGGGCCTCCTGCTGGGGTCCGGGCAGGTCCTCCAGCCGGTCCAGGAAGGGACCGCACAGCTGGTGGAGGCCGGCGAAGGGGAGCTCCGTCTCCGACTCCACGCCCGCGGCGCGCGCGACCGTGCAGCCCGCTGCCCGGGTGACGACGAAGTCGAGGAGCGCGGTCTTGCCGATGCCCGCCTCGCCGCGCAGGACGAGCACCTGGCTGTGCCCCGCCCTGGCCGCCGCGACCGTGCTGGTCAGCAGCTCGCACTCGCTGCGCCGCCCCAGCAGGCCCGGCCACGTCGCCGTACCGGACATGCGCACCGCCTCCCTGGGGGCGGGCCCGGCCGACCCGGCCGCGCCGGGGGACCCCCGGGGCGGTCACGCTAGGTCCGGGTGCAGGCCCGGCACATGCGTCATTCGACTCCGATGGCGGTCCCGGGCGGCTGCCGGGACCGGGCCGGCCGGCCGGCCCGGGCGGGCGGGGGAGACCAGGGCATCCGACGGGCGCGACCGGCGCCGCGGACCCGCAGCCTCCCTCCGTCAGCCCGACGCCCAGCCCCGGAGGTCCCGGCATGTCCGTGTTCGACCGCCTGCGCGTGCACCTGCCCCCGTTCGACGGGGCCACCGCGTGGATCAACTCCGGGCCACTGGACCCCGAGAGCCTCCGCGGATCGGTCGTCCTGGTGGACTTCTGGACGTTGACCTGCATCAACTGGCTGCGCACCGTGCCGTGGATCCGGGCCTGGTCGCGGGCCTACCGCGACGACGGCCTGGTCGTGGTCGGCGTCCACACGCCCGAGTTCTCCTTCGAGCACGACCTGGACCTGGTGCGCCAGGCGACGCGGGCGCGGGGGATCGACCACCCGGTCGTCGTCGACAACGGCTACGCCGTCTGGAGCGCCTTCGACAACCACTACTGGCCGGCGCTGTACTTCGTCGACCGGGACGGCGTCATCCGCGACGAGCACTTCGGCGAGGGGCGCTACGAGGAGTCCGAACGGGTCCTCCAGCGGCTCCTCGGGGTGCAGCGGGCACCGGTCGCCGTCGCGGGGCAGGGCGTGGAGCAGGAGGCCGACTGGTCCTCCCTGCGCACGCCGGAGACCTACCTGGGCTCCGCTCGTGGCGCGGCTCCCGCCGTGCCGGTGGACGGCGTCCACCAGCTGCCGCGGCGGCTGCGACCCGGCTCCTGGGCGCTGCAGGGCCGCTGGGCGGTCGACGCCGAGAAGGTCGCGCTGCGGGAGCCCGGTGGCAGCATCGCGATCCGGTTCTCCGCGCGCGACGCCCACCTCGTGCTCGCCGGCGCCGGTCGGGCGCCCATCCCCTTCACCGTGCGCCTCGACGGCGCGGCGCCGGGCTCGGCGCACGGGGTCGACGTCGACGAGCGGGGCGACGGCGTGCTCCGGGAGGGGCGCCTGTACCAGCTCGTCCGGCAGCGCGACGGGGTCCGTGAGCGACAGCTGCAGATCACCTTCTCCGAACCCGGCGCCGAGGCCTACTGCTTCACCTTCGGATAGCCGCGGGACCGGCCGGGTCAGCAGCCGGGGAGGCGTTCGGTGACTCCTGCTGCCGGTGACTCCTGCTGCTGACTCCTGCTGCGCCCAGCCGTTGCCGTCCGGGGACGCGGGCGTTCAGCGACGCGGTTCGGGGATCCGCGGCCGGCGCTGTGACCGGAAGGCGGCCCGGACCTCGCTGGTGAACAGCTCGGGTTCCTCCCAGGCGGCGAAGTGCCCACCCCGCTCGACCTCGGAGAAGTAGCCGAGCGTGGGGTAGCTCTGCTCGGCCCAGGTGCGCGGGGTGCGCCAGATCTCGCCCGGGAACGTGGTGAACCCGACCGGGACCGTGACGGGCGGAGGCGCCTGGCCGGCGGCAGCCGCGGCCGCGGGAGCGTCGGGTCCGTAGCTCTCCCAGTACGACCGGGCCGCCGACGCCCCGGTGCCGGTCAGCCAGTACACCGTGATGTTGTCGAGGACGTGGTCGCGGGTCAGGTTGCCCACCGGCTGCCCGTCGACGAAGGCGCGCGACATCTTGTAGTAGGAGTCCGTGTCGTGGTCGAGCACCCAGGCGGCCAGGGCCACGGGGGAGTCCAGCAGGCCGTAGCCGATCGTCTGCGGCCGGGTGGCCTGCTCGAGGAAGTAGGCGAAGCCGCTCGACCGGAACGTGCCGATCGCCTCCAGGGCCGCGCGCTCCGCGTCCGTGTCGCCGGGCAGCGAGCTGCCGAGCGCGGTCACGAGCAGGTTCAGGTGGATCGCGAGCAGCCCCTCGGGCGCCTGGCGACCCAGGGCGTCGGTCACGCCGGCACCCACGTCGCCACCCTGGGCGACGTAGCGGGTGTAGCCGAGGCGGCGCATCAGCTCCGCCCAGGCCCGCGCGACCCGGCCGACGTCCCACCCGACCTCCCGCGGCTCGGCGGAGAAGCCGTACCCGGGGAGGGAGGGCAGCACCAGGTGGAAGGCGTCCTCGGCCCGACCGCCGTGCGCGGTGGGATCGGTGAGCGGGCCGATGGTCTCCAGCAGCTCGACGACCGAGCCGGGCCAGCCGTGCGTCATGACCAGCGGCAGGGCGTCCTCGTGGGGGGACCGCACGTGCAGGAAGTGCACGTCCACGCCGTCGATCTCGGTCGTGAACTGCGGGAACGCGTTGAGCCGCGCCTCGCAGCGGCGCCAGTCGTAGCCCTCCACCCAGTACCGGGCGAGCGCCTGCACGGTCGCCAGCTGCACCCCCTGCGACCGGTCGGCCACCAGCTCCCGGGTCGGCCAGCGCGTCGCCGCGACGCGCCGGCGCAGATCGGTCAGCGCCTCCTCCGGTACGTCGATCCGGAAGGGGCGGACGGCGGTGCCGCGCTCGTCGGCAGCGGTCGTCGTCGGGGCGGTCGACGCGGACATCGGTACCTCCTGGCACTCGGGCGCTCGCCGTCGGGCGAACGGTCGGGAGGGGACTGCGGGAGGACGACCCTCGCCGGGCACTCCCGCCCTTCGCACCAGGGACACCCACGGGCGGGTGCCTGGCCGCGTGCCGGGGTGGTCGGGTCCCGCCGCTGCCGGCCGGCCGTCCCCGGGCACCAGGGGGAGCACCAGGGAGAAGCACGGGGGCGACGAGCGCGCCCCGCGGCCAGCGTGGGCACGCGTCGCGGAGCTCCCCCGCCGGCCCCGCCGGGGACGGACACCGCTGCTGAGTCGCCGGTCCGAGACCGCCAGGAGGAACGGATGTCCGCGCCCACCGCCCCGGCCCCGCCGTCCGTCGCACCCGACGACGCCCGGGCGATCCGCCCGTTCCGCTTCCAGGCCTCGGAGGAGGCACTGGCGGACCTGCGCAGGCGGCTGGAGGCGACGGTCTGGCCGGAGCGCGAGACGGTCGGGGACACCTCGCAGGGCGTGCCCCTGGAGCTGGTGCAGGAGCTCACGCGCTACTGGGCCGACGGCTACGACTGGCGCCGGTGCGAGGCCCGGCTGCACGCGCTGCCCCAGTTCGTCACCGAGATCGACGGGCTGGACATCCACTTCCTCCACGTCCGCTCGCGGCACGAGGACGCCCTGCCGCTGGTCGTCAACCACGGGTGGCCGGGGTCGGTCGTCGAGCAGCTGAAGATCATCGAGCCGCTGGTGGACCCGACGGCGCACGGCGGCAGCGCGGCCGACGCCTTCCACGTCGTCATCCCCTCGATGCCCGGGTACGGGTTCTCCGGCAAGCCGACGAGCACCGGCTGGGGTCCCGAGCGCATGGGCCGCGCCTGGGACGAGCTGATGGGCCGGCTGGAGTACACCGGCTACGTCGCCCAGGGCGGGGACTGGGGCGCCTTCGTCGTCGACCTCATGGGGGTGCAGCCGCCTCCGGGACTGCTCGGGATCCACACCAACTACGCCGGCAGCGTGCCCGCCGACGTCTACCGGGCCCTGCTGGCCGGGGAGCCCCCGCCCTCCGGGCTCTCGGCCGGGGAACGGCGCGCGTACGAGCAGCTGGCCACGACCCTGACGCGCGTGGCCTACGCCAAGTACATGGCGGCGCGTCCGCAGACGCTGTACGGCATCGCGGACTCGCCGGTCGGCCTGGCCGCCTGGCTGCTCGACCACGACGACGCCGGTGGCCAGCCCGCCGCAGCGGTCGTGGAGGCCGTGCACCGGACGACGACCACCACCGGCGAGCTCACGCGCGACGACCTCCTCGACAACATCACGCTCTACTGGCTGACCGGTACGGGCGTCTCCGCGTCCCGGCTCTACTGGGAGTACCGGGGCGGCTTCTGGGACGCCAAGGGCGTCTCCGTCCCGGCGGCGGTGAGCGTCTTCCCCGGCGAGGCGTACCAGGCCCCCCGGAGCTGGGTCGAGCGGGCCTATCCGCAGCTCGTCCACTACAACGAGCTGGACAGGGGCGGGCACTTCGCGGCCTGGGAGCAGCCGCAGCTGTTCGCCGAGGAACTGCGCGCCGGCTTCCGGTCGCTGCGCGGGTCCCCGGTCCCCGCACCGCGCGGCCGGTCGTGACCACCGGAGCCGGGACCGGCGTGCAGCCGCCGGACGCCCTCGCGGGGACCCTGCGGCGCACCGAGCTGCAGCGCAGCCGGTTCTCGGTCCCGGGCCGGGAGATCGTCCAGGTCCTGACCGAGATCCCGGAGGGCGTCGAGTCCGGCTGGCACACCCACCCGGGCGAGGAGGTCGGCTACATCGCGGCGGGAACGGTCGAGGTGCTCGTCGCCGGCCGCCCCCCGCGGACGCTGCACGCCGGTGAGGGCTTCCTCGTCCCGCCGGGCACCCCGCACAACGCCCGCGACCTCGGTCCGGGGACCGGCCGCATGCTGTCGACCTACCTCGTGGAGATCGGCGAGCCGCTGGTCACGCTGGTGGCCCCGGAGCGGGACGGCGGAGCCGGGTGACCGGTGCCCGCAGCCACCCTCCTGCGGCCGGGACCGCCCCTCACAGCAGTCCTCGGTGCCGGACGGCGTCGTCGTCCACCGACCCGCGGGGAGCCGACGCGATGCCCACCACCGTCCTCCGCCACGGCGCCTCGCACGTGGTCGGCACGTCCCACCCGGCCGAGACGGTGCAGGTCACCGGCGAGGCCGTCACGGCAGGCGCACCGGTCGGTGCCTGACCACCACGCCGCGACGGAGCCCCCCGCGTCCGACGGGTTCCGGGTCCGTGCGGTCCCCGGGGAGGTCGCCTCGGTCGTGGAGCGGCTGACCCGGGCCCTGCGGAGGCGAGGGGTCGAGCTCTTCGCGACCATCGACCACGCGGCGGGAGCTCGCGCGGCGGGGCTCGAGCTGGACGACGAGGTCCTCCTCGTGCTCGGCGACCCGGCGGTCGGGACGCCGCTCATGCAGGCCGACCCGCGGTGCGGGCTCGACCTCCCCCTGCGGGTCCTCGTGTGGTCCGACGGCGCGGCCACGTGGCTGGCGTTCCAGGACCCCGCGCTGCTGGCCGAGCGGTACGCCGTGGGATCCGGGCGACCGACGCTGGACAGGATGCGCGGGCTGCTCGAGGGGCTGGCCGAGGAGCTCGGCGCACCCCGGCGCTGAGGACCCCGTCGGCTCCGGGCCGCGGGCGCGCCCTGCGCCCGGGGAACCTGGCGAGCGCGCCGTCCCCTCGGTCCGATCGCCGACCCGGGGACGGTGCGGGTGCTGGTGGAGCCGGCAGGTCACGGCAGCCGGTCCTCGCCGTCCAGCAGGCGGCCAGCCCGTGTCCCCGGGCACGCGCTCGACCGACGTCCGGGGCGTCACGGCTGGCCCTGCGGCCCGAAGACAGCGCCCCAGACCTGTGTCGCCGGCAGCGTCCCCTCGCCGGTGCGGTACCGCAGGTGGCGGAGCTGCATCTGCAGCGGCTCACCGCCGGCGACCTCGTGGCACGGCAGGTGCATCGCGAACGGGCGGTCGAAGTCGCTGGTCGCCGCGTTGACGATGGCGAACCACCCCGGCGTCGTGTCCCCCGGGACGGGCTGGACGATCCACACCGTCGTGCCCGGGACGTCACACGGCTGCAGCGTGAGCCCCTCGCCCTGGACGACGCGCGCCACGCCCACGCACATGCCCGTCTCCACCCCGAACGGCGCGTATCTCTGCTGCACGGCGTTCAAGGGGCCGTAGTGGGCGTTCGCCTCGGCGGACACCATCCCGTCCGCGTAGAAGTCGGCGACCGTGCCCCCGCCCGGAGCCGTGCCGGGTCGGAAGTCCTCCGCCGGGTCGGTGCCGCTGACCGGCGCCAGGCCGACCGGCTGCCCGGGTCGCGCCGCGCCTCCGTCGAGGACGGCCTCGACGAAGCCGACGTCGGCGTGGGTGCCCAGTGCGCTGCTGAAGACGGAGATGCAGCCCGGGCCGCACTCGGCGGTGGCCGCGTCCGCGGGAGGGGCCACCGCGCTCACGGCGCCGGCCACCGCCACCGTCGCCGCGACGGCCAGCACCCTCCTGCGTGACGGCACCGGGGTCGACCGTGGGGTCATCACGAGCTCCTCTCGCACAGCCCGGCGGACCGCTCGCTGACGGCGGGGAACGTCCTGGGCGGGACGGCGCGACGCGTCTGCGGCGAGGCGCCGGTCATCCGGGCGTCACGCGCCACGGCAGGCGGCGCAGTTCCCCCGCGAGGGCGTGGACGGCGGACTCCCCGAAGCGACGCGCGTACAGGCGGAACCAGCTCTCGTCGTCCAGGAAGAACTCCCAGTCCTCCACGACCCCGTGCCGCACGAACACGAACGGCACGGGCGATCGGAACGGCCGGAAACGGGAGTTGTGGATCGCGGGCCCGTCGTGACCGTCGTAGAACGGCCCGAACACGATCCCGTCCTCCACGTACGACGGGACGGCGAGTTGCTGCAGGACGTCGGCGAAGAGCTCGCGTGCACGACCTGCGGACAGGTCCGTGAACACGACGATGATCGCCGCGTGGCCGGCGTCCTCGCCGCCGGCGGGCTGAGCCTCCAGGAACCGCCTCCGATAGCCCGTCATGAGCTCGACGACGTCTTGCACGGTCGCGGCACCGACCCGCTCGGGAGCGAACCAGAGCTTCCGGCGCTCCAGGGCCCCCGGCACGAAGGGACAGACGGGCCCGGCCCGCCCGAGGTCCTGGTGGGGCTCGACCACGTAACTCCTGACCCAGCTCGCCACCGCGCGCAGCGCGGTCAGGTCGTTCTCCGCGAGCCCGCTGGTCGGGCCGACGTCGTCGAGCTCGTCGACGAGGAAGAGGGTGGCGGTCTGTGTCGGCATGGCTTCTCCCGAGGAGCCGTGGGGAGGGTCGGGGTGGGGCCCGTGCGGCCCGGCCGTGTGGTGCGTGGGTCGCCGCGAGACCCGGTGGGCCCGTCGTCGCCGACCACGCGGTGTGCGCCGCGCCCGCCGCGGACCACGGGTCGGTGGGGCTCACCCGGGGACGTGGTGGAGCCCGTGGTGGCGCCACGAACGGTGGTCGTCACCGGTGCCCGTCGCACCCGGCAGAGGCCCCGGTGCACTCCCTGGCGCCCCCCGGAGTCCAGGTCGCGTCATGGGCTCCGTCGGGTCGACGCCCTCGTCGAGCTGGTCCGTCGGACTGGGCCTGCGCCCAGCCCGCGGTCGCCGATGTCGACGGGGTTCGCCGGGTCGTCGCCGACCGTCGTCGGGACGGCGGCGCAGCGGCTGCCTCCCACCGCGGAGATCCGGCGACACCCCGGCCGGCACAGGACTGCCGCGCCGGGAGCCCGCCACCGGAGCCCGGTCGGCGGTTAGCGTGGGACGCAGCCGTTCCGGGGATCGCCATGCGCCGCACCGTTCTGCTCGCTGCCTGCCTCACCGTGCTCGCCGGTTGCGGTCCTGGGAGCGACGACGCCGCGCCAGGCGAGGTCGCCACCACCCCGGCGCCCGTCGCGGACGTGGGGGACACCGTTCCGTTCACCGACCAGGTGGGCAGCCCGGCCACCATCACCCTCGACGGGGTCCGCCGCACCCATGGGGCGGACAGTTCCCGGCTCGTCGTCGACGTCGACGTCGACGTCACCGCCGCCGGCGACGCCGTGCCCGTGGACCCGCTGCGCCTCCGGGCGCAGACCGTGGAGGGTCCCACCGTCGACCCCGGGGACGGCGCGATCGGTCGTCCGGTGGAGGACGGGATCGCCTTCGACGTCCCGGAGGGCGAGGTGCTGATCTCCTACCTCGACCCGGACGGGGAGGTCCTGGCGGCGTTCCGGATCGACCCGGCGAGTCAGGTGCCCGCGGACGACGAGGTCGACTACCCGCCCTTCAGTTGCGACATGGGCGTGGACGGCATCCCCGTCTGCGAGGGCGACGTCCCCGACTCGGTCGGTGTCTACCGGACGCCCGACGGCGTCCTGGTCGGCGACTGACAGTGCTGCCGGGCAGGCGTCGGATGCGAGCGGACGCGCGGGCCGGGGACCAGTTGCGCGCACGGGTCGACATCGGCGTCCCGGACGTACCCGAGGACGGGGTAGCCGCCGGTCACGGGATGATCGCGAGGAACTGGACCGGTCTTCCGACGGCGGTGTCTGCAGTGCGCCGCGCACCATGCCCTCGCTCTTCAGTTCGCCCTGCTCAGCCCGCTCGAGCTGCGCGCCGTCGAGACGGAGTGCGATCCGGTTGTTCGTCGTCGGTGACCGCGTACGGCCGACCGGTCAGCGTCGTCCACGCCCGGGGGTGGACCAGTCGAGGCGGGGCCCGGTGTCGAGGACGGTCGCGGCGCTCGCCATGACCGTCCCACGTCGGAGAACCGGACCCGGTTGCCCGGCCGCAGCAGCGCTGCGGGGTCGCGGGACAGGTCCCGGGAGCGAACCCGCAGAACCCCACGGTCCACTCGCTCCGGGTGTGACGTCGCACGATCTCGGCCTGGGGCCGGCCGACGAGCTCGGCCACGTCCGCGAGGTCGGCACCGTCGTAGGTGACCGGGATGTCGACGGCCCCCGGCGGTGCGGTGATGAGGGCGGAGTGTCATGCGCTCTGCCCGCGCGCAGACACGCCGCATGATCGAGGCGTCACCATGATCGAGGGGTTCCCGGCGTGGTGGCCGCACGCGGCGTTGGCGCTGGTCACGACCTTCGAGCAGTGCGTCGTCATCACCCAGCGTCCAGCGGCCGAAACCCTCACCCGGGTCGGAGTCCGGATCCACCGGACGGAACACCCCTCGGGAGGCCGGATCGATCAGCGGGAGCGGGGAACCGGTCGCCGAGGACGCCGCCGTGGCCTCGCGGTCGGTGGTCAGGCAGCGCGGTCACCGGTCCTCCCGGTGTTCGCGGTGGCCGGGTCGGCGTGCAGGTCCATCCGCGCGGTCTCCGGGGCCAGGAAGACGCAGACGGTCGTGAGGACGAGGACGACGACCACGTACAGGGAGACGGCCAGGGAGGTGTCGTAGCGATCGAGCAGGGCCACGGAGACGATGGGGGCCAGGGCTCCGCCCAGGATCCCGGCCAGCTGGTACCCCATCGAGGCGCCGGTGTAGCGGACCCGGGTCGGGAACAGTTCAGCGATGAAGGACGCCTGCGGGCCGTACATCGCGGCGTGGAAGAAGAGCGCGATCGCCGTCGCGAGGACGATCAGTGCGAAGCGGCCGGTGTCCAGCAGGGCGAAGAACACGAAGACCCAGATCGCGGCTCCGACTGCGCCGAAGAGGTAGACCGGCCGGCGTCCGAACCTGTCCGACAGGACCCCGAACCAGGGGATGAGGAACACCTGCACCGCGGCGGCGATCAGGACCGCGTTGAGGGCGTAGGTGCTCGGCAGCTCCAGGTAGGTCGCCACGTACGTCGTGATGAACAAGATGAAGGTGTAGAACGCGACGTCGACCCCGACCCGCGCCCCGATGGCGAGCAGCACCCGCGACGGGTACCGGCGCAGCACGTCGACGATCGGCGCCTCCGCCTTGGCGTCGTGCTCCACGACCTCGCGGAACAGCGGACTCTCGGCGATCGTCATCCGGATCCACAGCCCCACGAGGACCAGGACACCGCTGAGCAGGAACGGGATCCGCCACCCCCAGCCGACGAAGGCCGAGTCGGACGTGACTGCCCCCATCAGTGACAGCACCCCGTTGGCCAGGAGCAGCCCGATCGGCACCCCGACCTGGGGCCAGCTGGCGTTCAGCCCGCGCCGGTGCGCGGAGCCGGACTCGAGCGTCATCAGCACCGCACCACCCCACTCCCCGCCGAGGCCCAGCCCCTGCAGGAAGCGCAGCGTCACCAGCAGGATCGGGGCCCACACACCGATGGACCCGTACGTGGGCAGCACGCCGATCAGGAAGGTGCCCACACCCATGATCAGCAACGTCACGACCAGCACGTTCTTGCGGCCGAGCTTGTCGCCGTAGTGGCCGAAGACCACCCCGCCCAGCGGCCGTGCCACGAAACCGACTGCGTACGTCGTGAACGCGAGCAGGGTGCCGACCAGCGGGGCGAAGTCAGGGAAGAAGACCTTGTTGAACACCAGGGCGGCAGCCGTGCCGTAGATGAAGAAGTCGTACCACTCCAGCGACGTCCCGACGAGGCTGGCCACGATGACGCGACGCACGGATGAGACCTGGGTGGACTCGGGAGGGCGTGGCATCGAAGCTCCTCGTGACCGATTCCGGTCGGTTCTGATCCAGCACAGACCCGACCACGTCCCTGCGCAACAGGAACCGACTCACGGCGTCGCGCCGAGGGGTGCGGTGCGCCGCAGAGCCGACCGTCCACCCGTACGTGCACCGTGACGGGGGGCACCAGGCGGCGATCCGTCGCCGCACCGTTCGAGGGTGCAGCCGAGGCGGGGAGTTCCACACGAGCATCACGGGGACCTCTGACGGTCTCCAGCTCCGAGGCGCCCATGAGCGCCGCGCCGTCCCCCAGCGGGTGCCCGTCGGGCCCGAAGTGGTGGGCCTCGGCTCCGTAGGCGGCGTCGTCGTACACGACGACCACCATGGGCAGACCGAGCCGGACCGCCGTGCGCTTCCCCGAGAGCGACTTCGCGGCGATCGCCCGCGGCCACGGGTTCACGGCCGTTCCCGACCGGGAGCCCGGGGACCTGGCGGCGGTGGGGGAGCGGCTCGCCGGCCCCCGCGGCACCCCGCTGCTCGTCGACGCGGAGGTGGCCCGGGACCGGCCGTCGTGGTGGCTGGAGGAGGCGTTCCGCGGTCACGGACCGCCGGTTCTGCCTCCTCCGGCGCCGGTGCCGAAGACCGGCTCCCGCTTCTCGACGAAGGCGCGCGCGGCCTCGGCGTGGTCGGCGGTGGCGAAGGTCGCGAGGTGGTGGGTCACCTCGACGTCCATGTACTCGTCGAGCGGGGCGGTGAGCGCCAGCGCGACGTTCTCCTTCATCGACGCCAGTGCCGCGCGCGGCCCGTGCGCCAGCCGGCGCGCCACCGCCAGCGCCTCGCCGTCGAGGGCCTCCGGCGGCAGCACGGCGTTGACCAGGCCCAGCCGCAGGGCGTCGTCGGCCGACAGCCGCGGCGAGAGGTACAGCAGCTCTCGGGCGCGGGCCGGGCCCACGAGGCGCACGAGGAACCACGCGCTGCCGTAGTCGCCGGCGAGCGCGACACGGGCGAACGCCGTGGTCAGCACGGCGGAGGACGCCGCGTAGCGCAGGTCGCACGCCAGCGCGAGCGACAGGCCCGCCCCCGCGGTGGCCCCGGGCAGCACCGCCACGGTCGGCTTGGCCATCCGCCACAGGCGTCCGCTGGTGGCGCGCTGGTTCGCGCGCTGCACCCGCTCCGCCGACGCACCGGGCGCGCCGGGGGAGCGCTCGGCGAAGCCCTTGACGTCGCCGCCCGCGCAGAACGCGCCGCCCGCGCCGGTCAGCACCACGGCACCGACCGCGTCGTCGGCCTCGACCCGCGCGAGCGTCGTGCCGAGGGCGGTGAGCATCGGCGTGGACAGCGCGTTGCGGCGCTCCGGGCGGTTGAGCGTGAGCACGGCGACGCCGTCCTCGACGCGGGCGAGCAGGTGCTCGGTGCCGGTCTCGATGTCGGTCACGTCTCCTCCTCCAGCGGGACGACCTGGACGTGCACGCCGCCGACGTCGGCCGTGTCGGGCCGGGCCCCGGGCAGCGCGAGCCGTGCCGCGGTCACGGCGGCGACGTCGCCCGCGCCGGCGACGAAGGACAGGGACTGGCGGCCGCCGTCGAGTCCCAGCCCGCCGCCGACCGCCGGGACGTCCAGCAGCGCGGCCCAGCGCCGGGCCACCTCGTCCGGGTCGGGGACGGCGACGGTGACCTCGCGCAGTCCACCGGCGCAGGACGGGCTGCGACCGGTCCAGGCCGGACCCGCCCACCGCCACGACCCGGCCGGGTCGACGGCGTCAAGGGCGAGGAGCACGCCGCCGGTGTCCCGCGGGTGCAGGTGCACGTCGACGACGTCGGGCAGCTCGACGCGGTGCACCTCGCGCACGGCCAGCGCCGCGAGGCGGTCGGGCGCGGTGAGTGCCGCCGGCCCGTCGACCACCAGCACGTAGCCGCCGTCGCCGCCGTTCCGCGCGAGCCACCGCCCGGCCGCCGTGCCGGGCGCCGAGGGCGACACCACCTCGACGAAGTCGCAGCCCGCGGCGAGGACGGCGTTGGTCAGGCCGAAGCGCCCGACATCGGGGTCGCGGTGCGGTGCGGCGGCGCCGAGGAGCTCCCGCAGCGCCCGCTCCACCGGTGCCAGCTGCTGCGCGGCGAGCACGAGCTGGCGCAGGCGGAACACCCGCCCAGTCCAGCACGCGGGGCGACGACGTGCCGACCCGCGGCGGACGTCGGTCAGAAGACCGCGTAGCCGCCGTCGACCAGGACCGTGGTGCCGGTCTGGTAGCTCGACGCGTGGGCGGCGAGGTAGACGGCGACGCCGCCGAACTCCTCGGGCCGGCCCCAGCGGCCCATCGGCACGCGGGAGATGACCCGGTCGGTGAAGACCTGCGAGGACTGCGCGGCGGCGGTCATGTCGGTGGCGGTCCAGCCGGGCAGGACGCCGTTGACGCGGATGCCGTGCCGGGCCAGTTCCACGGCGGCGGAGCGCACGAACGCGGTCAGGCCGGCCTTGCTCGCCCCGTAGGCGTGGTTGCGGGCGGTGCCGCTGATGGCGGCCAGGCTGGCCACCGCGATGACCGAGCCGCCGGTGCCCTGCTCGACGAGCACCCGGGCGGTCTCGCGGAGCGTCCAGAAGGCGCCGTCGAGGTTGGTGGCCATCACGGTCCGGTAGTCGGCCGCCGTGGTGTCGATCAGGGGTTTCAGCGGCACGCCGAGCCCGGCGTTGACCACGACCACGTCGAGGCCGCCGAGGAGCGCCACCGTCTCCCGCACGCCCTCGGCGACGGCCGCCTCGTCGGACACGTCGACCTGCTGGGCGTGCGCCACGGCGCCGGCGGCGGTGAGCTCCTCGGCCGCGGCGCGCACCCTCTCGGCCCGCCGTCCCCACAGCGCCAGCGACGCCCCGTGGTCGGCGAGCGCCCGGGCCATGGCCAGACCGATGCCGGACCCGCCGCCGGTCACCAGCGCGCGACGGCCGGTCAGGTCGAACAGGGCGCTCACGACAGCCGCCGCCGGACGACCGCGGCCTGCTCCGGGGAGCCGATGAGCGCGCCGATCTCGTCCTGCTCGGCCTGCAGCCCCTCGGCCAGCGGCACCCGCCCGGCGAGCTCGATCAGCCGCTTCGTCGCCCGGGTGGCGCTGCGGCTGTGCCCGGCGATCTGAGCCGCCAGGGCGAGCGCCTCGGCCCGCGGGTCGGCCGCCTCGCGGGTGGCCAGGCCCAGCCGCGCCGCCTCGCTGCCGCTGACCCTGCGCCCGGTGAGCGCCAGCTCCTTGGCCACGTCGCGGCCGACCAGCTCGGGCAGCAGCTGGGTACCGCACATGTCGGGCACCAGGCCCCACTGGACCTCCATCACCGACAGCTGGGCGTCGGGCGCGACGAGCCGGATGTCGGCGCCGAGTGCGATCTGCAGGCCGCCGCCGAAGGCGAACCCGTGCACCGCGGCGATCACCGGGGCGCGCACCAGCGACCACACGTGCACGGCCTGCTGGCCCAGCGCACGGGCCGCGCCGAGCGGCTCCCGGGGGACGACGACCCGGGTGCCCTCGGCCATCGCGGCGAACGAGCCGAAGTCCAGCCCGGCGCAGAACGCCCGGCCAGCGCCGGTGAGCACGACCGCGCCGACGTCGTCGCGGTCGACGAGCGCGGTATCGACGGCGACCAGCGCCTCGAACATCGCCGGATCCAGGGCGTTGAGCTTCTCCGGCCGGTCCAGCCGGACGGTCGCCACGCCGTCGGCCACCTCGAGCGCCACCCGGCGCGAGACGTCGTCGTCCACCGGCCCTGTCTAGGGTCCGGCCGACACGGGTGTCAACGACACGACGACCAGGCCGGCCGCTCCGCAGGCCTCCTCGACGGTCGACCGGTCGCGGCGGGACGCACGCCGTCCTGACGGCCTCAGGGCCCCGCGCCCCTCGGGCGCCGCTCGCTGCGCGCGGTGGTCAGCCGCGTCGGGGTGGCGGTGGTCGGAGGCTGATCGTCCTGGTCGGCCTGCTCCTCGTGCCGCTGCCCGGTCCGGGCTGGCCCGTGGTCGTCGTCGGCCTGTCCTTCCTCGGCCGGGAGTTCCCGTGGACGGCGCGGCTGTCGACCTGGGCACAGCGACGTGTGCGCGAGGCGGTGCGGTGGTCCCGACGCCGCGGCCGCCCTGCGAGCGCGACCTCCGGCGCGGGCGGGCGCAGCGCGGAGGCCGTTGCCGTCGGGCGGTGAGCCCGAGCGCACCAGCGCTCACGCTGGACCGGGAGCGCCGTTCAGCCGGCGGATGAGTGCGGCGACGGCGCGTCGGCCCGCTCGGTTGGCCCCCACCGTCGACTGCGACGGCCCGTAGCCGACGAGGTGGACGCGCGGCTCCGCGGTCACCTGCGTCCCGGTGACCTGGATGCCGCCGAACTCGTTGCGCAGCGCGAGCGGGTCGAGGTGCGCGAGCGAGGGCTGGAAGCCGGTGGCCCAGACGATCGCGTCCAACGGCGTGAGCGATCCGTCTGCCTCCCTGACCCCGTCCGGGTCGACGGCGGTGAACATGGGCCGCCGCTCCAGGGCGCCGCGCGCCTGCGCCGCCAGGGCGTACGGGGTCCAGGCGAGGCCGATGTAGGAGACGATGCTCCCGATCGGGCGGCCGGCCTCGACGTCGGCGGCGACGTGGTCGACGAGCTCGACCCGGTTCGCCTCGTCGTTCAGCAGGTCGTCGCGGAACACCGGCGGGCGGCGGGTGTACCAGCGGGTCGCCGCCACCTCCGAGATCTCCGACAGCTGCTGCAGCGCGGAGATGCCGGCCCCGACGACGGCGACACGCATCCCGGCGGAGTCCGCCGCGGACACGTAGTCCCGCGTGTGCACCTGCACGCCGGCGAACGTCTCCTGCCCCGGGTAGGCCGGGCGCAGGGGGTTGTCCCAGGTGCCGGTGGCGTTGACCAGCGCTCGCGAGACCCAGGTGCCCGCGCTCGTCCGCAGGACGAGGTCGCCGTCCGGGTCGTCGTCGTCGCGGTGCACCGCCAGCACCCGCACGGGCCGCTCGACCGCGAGCGCGATGTGCCTCTCGAACGCCGCGAAGTAGCGGGGGACGGCGGTCCGGCTCGGCTCGTCCGGGTCGACGGCGGGTGCGGGGAACCCGGGCAGGTCGAAGATCCCGTTGACGGTGGTCATCGTCAGGCTCTCCCACCGGTGCCGCCACGCGCCGCCTGGCGCGGGCTCGGCATCCAGGACCACGTAGCTCCGGTCGGCCTGCGGCTGCTCGAGCGCGCTGGCGAAGCCCCGGCGCTGCAGGTGGTAGCCGGCCGACAGCCCGGCCTGCCCGCCACCGACGACGACGACCGTCGCGGCCCGGTCCGGCCCAGGCCGGACCGGCTCGGAGGGGCTCGCGCTGGTCGACACGGGCGGAGCGTCCCAGCCGGTGCGCCGGGGAGCGTGCACGCCCCCGTCGCCCGCGGCAGCCGTCCTGATCCGGGCGGCCTAGGCCCTGTTTGAGAAGTCGCTCGGGGGCCGGGGGCGGCGTGTCGGTGCCGGAGAAAAGGCGAGGTCTCCGGTAGAGGGATCAACGACCAAGAAGACCCTCACCACGGAGACCTCGTGGACGGCACCCTACCCGCCGGTGCCCGCCATGACCTGACCGACGAGCAGTGGGCGATCCTCGCCGCGCTGCTGGAGTCGCTGCTCCCGGTCGGCAGGAAGCCCGGCAGACCCCGGAAATGGACCCTGCGCCAGCTCGTCGACGGCATCCGCTTCCGCACCCGGACCGGCTGTCCCTGGCGGGACGTGCCCGAGCGCTACGGCACCTGGCAGAGCATCTACGGCCTGTTCCGCGCCTGGCAGCTGGCCGGCCGATGGCCCGCGATCCTCACCGGACTACGGGCGCTGGGCGAGGAGGCCGGAGGAATCGAGTGGGTGGTGTCGGTGGACTCCACGGTCAACCGGGCGCATCAGCACGCCGCCGGCGCCCGCCGCCATCCCGAAGCCCAACGCACTCCGCCGGCCGGGGAGCCGCCCGATCACACGCTGGGCCGCTCCCGCGGTGGCTTGTCGACGAAGGTGCACCTGGCCGTCGAGGCCGGCCGCAAGACGCTGGCCACCGCGCTCACCCCCGGGCAGGCGGCCGACAGCCCGCAGTTCACCACCGTGCTCGAGCGGATCCGGGTGCCACACCGCACCGGTCCGGGTCGCCCGCGCACCCGACCGGATCGGGTGCTGGCCGACAAGGCCTACTCCAGCCGGGCCAACCGCGCCTATCTGCGCCGCCGCGGCATCCCGGCGACCATCCCGGTCAAGGCCGACCAGCAGGCCAACCGGCGCAAGAAGGGCTCCGTCGGCGGTCGACCGCCGACGTTCGACCCGGCCCGCTACCGGCAGCGGCATGCCGTCGAATGCGGCATCAACCTGCACAAACAGCACCGCGGCTTCGCCACCCGCTACGACAAGCTCGCCGTCCGCTACGAGGCCACCGTCCAGATCAGCGACATCGACATCTGGCTGCGCGACCTTTCAAACAGGGCCTAGACGCCCCAGTCGGGGCGGAGGGGGGCGCCGCTGTCGCCGTCGGTCGTCCTCGTGGCGAGGACCTGGTGCAGCTGGATCTCGTTGCGCTCGAAGCCCAGCCGCGAGCCGGCCAGGTACAACGCCCAGACGCGTGCGGTCCCGAGCCCGACCTCCTCGACGGCCTGCTCCCAGCGGTCGTCCAGGTTGCGCGACCAGGCGGCGCAGGTGCGGGCGTAGTGCTCCCGCAGGTTCTCCTCGTGGCGGACCTCGAGGCCGGCCCGCTGCAGGGCGCCGACGATGCGGCCGACGCCCGGCAGCTCGCCGTCGGGGAAGACGTAGCGGGTGATGAAGCCGCGGCGCTGGATGGGCGGGCTGTCGTCGTCGGGGCGGGTGATGCAGTGGTTGAGCAGTCGTCCCTGTGGTCGCAGGAGCGAGGCGAGGTGGGCGGCGTACGCGTCGAGCTGGGCCAGGCCGATGTGCTCGGTGAGGCCGATGGAGCTGATCGCGTCGAACGTCCCGGTGACGTCGCGGTAGTCCGAGAAGCGCAGGTCGACCCGTTCGCTCAGCCCGGCCTCGACGGCCGCCTTCTGCCCCCACTCGGCCTGCTGGCGCGACAGCGTCACACCGACCACCTCGACGCCGTAGTGCTCCGCGGCGTGCAGGGCCATGCCTCCCCAGCCGCAGCCGACGTCGAGCAGCCGCATCCCGGGCTCGAGCCCGAGCTTGCGGCAGACCAGGTCGAACTTGTTCTCCTGCGCCTGCTCCAGGCTCGCCGCCGCGTCCGGGTAGACCGCGCACGTGTAGGCCATCGAGGGCCCGAGAACCCAGGAGTAGAACGTGTTGCTCACGTCGTAGTGGTGGGAGACGGCGAGCGCGTCCCGCCGGCGTGTGTGGGCGCGCAGGCCCGCGAGGTAGCGGCGGGCCCCGACCTCCTGCGGCGGCGGCTCGACGAGGTGCAGGGCCTCGCGGCCGAGGGTGCGCAGGATGGCGCGGCGCTGGGCCCAGGACAGGTCGGCCATGTGCCTGCCGGTCGACAGGACCTGCAGCGCCCGGTGGTGGTCGGGCGCGTCGAGGTCCAGCATGCCGGAGACGTAGCCGCGGGCGAGCCCGAGCTCCCCGGGCGCGACGATCATGTGCGTGAGCGCCCGGGGGTCGCGGACGTGCAGCGTCACCTCCGCGTCCGGCGGCCCCGCCACCGAGTCGTCGTAGGCCGTCACCGCCACCTGCCCGCCCAGCACCGCCTGCAGCGCCTGCGCGATCCCCATGGCTCCCACGTCGTCCCCTTCGTCCTCAGCGGTTGCGCACGGTCTTGTCGTACAGGTCGAGCAGCCTGCGCTCGGGGTCGTACGCGGTCTTGAGCCGGGCGTACGTCTCGCCGCCGTACAGCCGCCAGAACGCGTCCTCGTCGTAGTAGGAGGTGCTGTACAGCGACTTGTGGCCACCGAGCTCCTCCACCAGGCGCTCGACGAGGCGGTTGTGCGTCCCGTCCGGCTCGTCGGCGTCGAGGGGGACGCTGGACCAGAAGCCGACGTTCACGTACAGCCGGTCCTGCTCGAGCGGGTACAGCGGCCACGTGCGGCCGGCCGGGCGCTGCTGCAGCGGGCAGAACCACACCGGCGCGATCGGGACCTCGCGCGCGAAGACCTCCATGAACTCGGCCAGCCGCTCGACCGGGACCTCGACGTCCTGCACGACGTCCTCGCGGCGCGGGAGGCCGCGGCGCAGGTCCCAGTGCGTCTTCCACCCGTGCCGCTTCTCGAAGGCGACGATCTTCCAGTACACGTCGCTGCGCAGCCACCGCTTCGGCCACAGGCGGCGCACCAGCGGGTTCTGCGCGCCGAAGGCACGGGAGCACCAGAACCAGTCGGTGTCCCAGCGCCACAGGTAGTCCACGACGGTCAGCCAGTCCTCATCCCGCGACTGCACCGAGCGGTAGTAGACGTGCTGACCGGTGTAGTCGGAGACGTACGGGGCGGAGGCTGCCCAGCTCGCGAGCGTCACGCGGACCTCGTCCGGCGAGAACCACGTCGCGTCGACGAAGTCCGCCTCGCGCCCGCGGCACGCGGCTGCCATGACGTCGGCCGCCTCGGCGACCGACGCGCACGCGATGTGCCGCAGGTGGACGTACGGCTGCACCGGCTCGAGCTCGATGAGCAGGCGCAGGGCGTAGCCGAGGGTGCCGTAGGAGTTCGGGAAGCCCGCGAACAGCTCGGCGTGCTCGCCGTCCGGCGTCACGGTGAGCACCTCGCCGGCGCCCGTGAGCACGTCCATCTCCAGCACCGACTCGTGCGGCGTGCCGTTGCGGAAGCTGCTGCTCTCGATGCCGAGACCCGTGACCGCCCCGCCCAGCGTGATGGTCTTCAGCTGCGGGACGACCAGCGGCATGAGCCCGTGCGGCAGGGTGGCCGCGACGAGGTCCTCGTAGGTGGTCATGCCCAGCACGTCGGCGGTCCGCCGGTCCGGGTCGACGTGCAGCACGCCCGAGAAGGCCGAGACGTCGAGCCGCGGCGCCGACGACGCCTCCCGCGTCCGGAACAGGTTGCTGGTGCGCTTGCCCAGGCGCACAGGAGCGCCGGACGGCAGCGCCGCGAGCTGGGCGCGCAGGTCGGCGACTGCGAGGTCGTAGGCCCTTCGGTCCAGGTCGGCTGCTGCGCCCATGGGCGCGAACGTACCGAGCCTCGTGTGCGGACCGCGCAGGCGCCCGGTGCAGCGACGTCGTGTCCGCGGGACCTGGGGTCGCCGACGTCCCGCCGCACCCGCAGCCTCCTCTTCCTCACGCTCGTGACTGCGGCGACGCGCTCACGTGCGGGTCGCGCACAGCCCCCGGGCGCTCGGGGTCGTCGACGTTCGTGCAGGCGCGTCCGCGGACCGGACGAGCACGCGTGAGCCCGCCGACAGCCCGCCCCGGTCGCGGGGACACGCCGACGGAGGCGGACGTCGTGGCGGGGCCCGCGGGGAGCGGTCCGGCTGGCCAGACCGGGCGCGCAGGTACCGGCCCGCGAGGGCGGCTGGGGCGCGGCGCCGGTCGGGCGGCGCCGCCGTGTGTCTTCCGGCGCCGCCCCGCGGGCTCAGGCTCCGGCTCCGGGCTGCGGCTTGTTCCCGTGGATGCCGTACACCTCGCCGTCGAGGCCGCGGAAGCGCCGCCAGGCGTCCTGGTACTCCGGGAAGCGGGCGATCTCGCCGAGGAGCTCGGCGCCGCCGGCCTCGAGCTGCTTGCCGGCCTCCTCGACGTCGTCCACCCGGAAGCCGAACGCGACGCCGTCGTCGAGGCCCCACGGCATCACGGTCGCCGGGGTGTACAGCTCGAAGACGTCACCGTCGGGGGAGAAGACGCTGACGCCGTCCATCTCCATGGCCGGCTGGACGCCGTAGGTGCCGATGACGAACTGCTCCTGCGCGTCGAACTGGTCCTGCGGCACGACGATCGCGTGCCAGGTGACGCCCTGGGAGGCCATGACGGTTCTCCTCGGTCAGGGGATGCGACCGGGTCGGACGGCCGAGCGGGTGTGCGGGTCGTGCGTTCGTCGCTCACGCGAGCGGGGTCGAGGGCCGACCTGGACCGCATGTGCGGCGGCCTCACGGGCGACTGTGAGATGTGGTGTCCGAGGGGCGACACGCCGCATGCGCACACGGCTGCAGGCGCCGGGAGATGTCCGTGCTGACCGGGGGCCGCCGCCGGCCTGGCGCTCGATGACCGCATGGCCGGGCACGGCCAGCGCCCCCAGTCAGGCGGACTGCGGGCGCTGGTCCCTGCTTCGTGCTCCTAGAACATGGTGTTGCTGTTGGCGGCCTCGGCACCAACGGGCTGCAGGACGTCCTAGTGCTCGACGACACGGCCGTCCTCGACGCGGAAGATGTCGACGATCGCCGTCCCGAGGTCATCAGGGCGGCTCTTCATGTGGTGCTGCAGCACGACGAGATCGCCCTCGGTGACGCGGCGGATGTCGAAGGACAGCTCCGGTACCGACGACAGCCACTGCGGGATGAACTGCTTGAAGACCTCGGGGCCGTCCGGGATGCCCGGGTTGTGCTGGGTGTACGTCGTGCCGAGGTAGCGGTCGGCGGCCGTCACCGGGTCGCGCTCGATGAACGCGGTGGTGAAGAAGCCCAGCACGACGCCCCCGGGGTCGGACGGGCTCTGCGCGGCACGGGTCCTGTCGTGGTCTCCGGACTCTGTGGTCTGGGGTGGGTCGACGTGTGGCTGGTCGATGCGCACCGGCGCGTGGGCCGTCGGGGGAGAACCCCGGTGGGTCAGCTGCCGAAGCCCGCCATGAACGTGCCGAGGTCACCGACGATGGTGTGCTCGACGATCTTTCCGTCGCGGACGACGTCGATGACGATCGCGTCGAGCGTCAGGGTGTTGCCCGTAGCCGGCCTGCCCATGAACGGCGCGGTGTTCGTGCCCTGCAGCGTCCAGCGGCTCACGACCTTGTCGCCCTCTGCGATCTGCTCGTGGACGGTGATCCTCTGGTCGGGGAGCGCGGCCTCGGCGGCGAGGTCGTTCTGCAGCCACGGGCCGTGGCCGACGGCGTCACCCATCGAGTGGTTGACGAGCTCGGTGGAGACGGAGGTGTCGAACGCGGCCTGCACGCCGGTGCTGTAGCTCTCGTAGAAGCGGCGCGTGGTGGCCTTGTTGTCCTCGGTGCTGCTCATGGTGATCCGGTCCTCCGGGTGAGAGATCAGACGGGCCGCAGTCCGTCATTTGCTTGACTGTGCAAGTAATGACGGTGCAACACCGGCTGTTCCCACCTGGGGCCCGTGTTCTGGGGTCGGCCCCCGGATCCGGGCGGCCGGCCCGCCGAGCGCCCTCACCTGACGGTGTAGCCCCCGTCGACGACGAGGTTCACGCCGGTGACGAAGGACGCCTCGTCGGACGCGAGATACAGGGCAGCGGACACGATGTCGTCGGGCTGCCCGAGGCGCTTGATGAGCTGTGGTCCCATCATCGCCTCGCGACCGGCCGGGTCGGCGAACATCTCCTGCGTCGCCGGCGTCTGGACGGTGCCGGGGCTGATGCTGTTCGCACGGATCCCGTGCGTGGCACCGGAGACGGCGAGGTCTCGCGTCATGGCGACGACCGCGGCCTTGGTCGCCGCGTGCACGATCCCACCGCCCTCGCCGAGGGTGACCACCCCCGCGATCGACGCCGTGTTCACGATCGCACCACCACCCCTGGCGACGAGGTGGTGCCATGCTGCTCGCGTCACGGAGAACACCTGGGTCAGCTCGCGGTCGACCGACCAGGTCCAGTCCGCCAGGCTCAGGGTCGCGATGTCGCCCATCTTGAACACCCCGGCGTTGTTGTAGACCACGTCGATGCCGCCGTGCTCGGTCACCGCCTGCTGGACCCAGGCCTCGACGTCGTCGGCGACGGTGAGGTCGAGGGTTCCGCTTCCGGTCATCACCCCGCCCTCGCCCTCGACCATGGCCACTGTCTCCGCGTGCCCGGCGGTCTTGACGTCTGCGCCGACGATGACGGCGCCCTCCGCGGCGAAGCGCAGCGCTGCCGCCCGGCCCTGTCCGCCGCCGGTGCCGGTGATCAGCACGACCTTGTCCTCGAAACGGCGCGAGCGGCCGGCTGCCGACGTGCTCACGAGAGGAAGAGCGTGTGGGCGCAGCGTCGGCCACGAGAGTCGGCTGCCGGCGGCCCGAGTCGGGGTCGCGTGTCGATGTGAGGCTTCATGGCTGCTCCTGACCACGGCTGCTGCGCGCTGCGCCGCCGCCACCTCGTCCGCTGTGCCGAGATCGCGACCGTAAGTCGGGTCACCGCTCACGGCAATGCGAGTACGGGCTGGGCCTGCACGAGCAGGCCCAGCCCTCCGAGCTCGGGATCACCTTGTCGCCCGCCTCGACCACGCCGGCGGTGGCGATGCTCGGCCTGAGTCCAGAGCGGTGCTGGAGGGCGTCCGCACCGGGTGGTGGACGGCCGGCTGGTCAGACGGTCGCAGCCTCGCGGGCAGCATCTCGGGCCGCAGTGGCGACCGGCTCGCCGAAGCGGAAGCTCGACGTCACCACCGTCCCGTTCCAGGCGTCCTCGTGATAGCTGCGGACAGCCTGGTCGTCGCCGGCGGCACCGACGGCGACGAGGAGCGGGATGAAGTGGTCCTCGCGCGGGTGGGCGACGCGGGCGTACGGGGCCTGCGCCCAGTCGAGCAGTCGGCCGGCTCGCTCCTCCGGACTGCTGTCGACCAGCGTCTGGCCGAGCCAGTCGTCGAACCCGGCCGAAGGAACCTCCGCGCCCGGGCCCATGAGGCGCAGGTTGTGGTAGCTGAAGCCGCTGGCGAGGATGAGGATCCCCTCGTCGCGCAGCGGTGCCAGGGCCCGGCCGACGGCGAGGTGTTCCGCGGGATCGAACCGCTGGTCGATCGAGAGCTGGACGACGGGGACGTCCGCGTCCGGCCAGGCCGGGAACAGGACGGCGTACATGCCGTGGTCGTAGCCACGCTCGGCGTCCTCGCGGACGGCGATGCCCGCGCCGCTCAGCAGTTCGACGACTCGACCGGCGAGCGCCGGTGAGCCGGGCGTCGGGTACTGGATCTGGTACATCTCGTCGGGGAAGCCGCCGTAGTCGTAGACCATCGGCGGGTTCGGGTGCGTCTGGACGGCGAAGCCCGGCGCCTCCCAGTGACCGGAGATCATGAGGATGGCCTTCGGCGGCTCGGGGAGTTCGCCGGGCAGGCGCTGGAGTGACTCCTCGAGCTGGTTCTGCGCGTCGCGGAACGGGCCGGTCATCCAGGGCCAGGGGCCGCCGCCGTGCGAGATGAAGTACGTCGGCTGCCGCCGCTGGCCGGTCGCCGCGGTCTCGGTGCGGGCGGTCGACCCCTCGGTTCCGCTCATCGTGCTCTCCTGTCCGTCGCGGCATCGGCCGCTGCGCTCGCTGTCGGTCGCGGCTCCCGCGACCCCTGCAGATTACTTGAAGCGTCAAGTGAGTCAGTTGATTCCCGGATCGCCGCAGGGCGCGCCCCGGGCGGCGAACCGGTGCGGCGCTCGCCTGGCGACGCACACCGGCGGTGCGGAACGGGCCTCGGCATGCCCTACGCTCACCCGACCGTCGTGCACCGCACCGCACCGCACCGCACCGCACCGCTCGTTGCGGCCCGCGGCGCGGCCACCGGCCCCACCGCGCCGGTCACCACGCGGGCGACAGGCCATGGTGCGGATCTCTACCGGCGCTCGTCCCGGCCGGCGTAGGCCCGGCTGACCGGACTCTGCATCCATGGCGTCACCACGCTCCGGTGCCGCCGACCGCACCCGAGGAGAGGCGCGAGATGAGCGTTCGGCACGTCGTCTTCTGGAAGTTGTCCGCGACGACACCCACCCAGAGAGACCAGCAGGTGACCACCATCCGCGAGAGCCTCACCGCTCTGCTCGGCCGGATCGACGGGTTGCAGGCGCTCGAGGTGCACCCGACGGCCGGCGTCGGGCAGACATGGGACCTGGTCCTGGACTCGGTGTTCAGGGACGCGTCGGCGCTGGCCGCCTACCTCGTGCACCCGCTGCACGAGGCGGCGGGGCGGAAGGCGCGCGGCATGGTCGTCGACCGCGTCGCGGCCGACTACGAGATCCCGCCCCCGCTGGACCGGGCAGGCTGAGCAGTCCGTCCGTGGGGCACCATCCGCTGCTCTCCGTCCGCGCCCGGGCGTGAGAGCGCCCCGGGTCCCGACCTGCGGGATCCTGGGGGCGATGCTGTGTCCGAGGGGCGACACGGTGCGTACGCACACGATTGCGGCCCTGATCGGCATGGTGCCTCAGGTCCCCGGTCCTCTGGCCGCGGGCGTCGACGGTGATCCTGGAGCCGATGGTGCTCTCTCACCCGGTAGCGCAGAGGACTACTCGCGATGAGCGAGACCGGTACTACGAGTTGGCGGCCATCGATCGGCCGCTGTTCGGCGACGAGCAGGCCGACCTGCATGCCATCTCGACAGGAGCCCTGATCACGCCGACCAGTTGCGTGGACCACGATGAGCGGGAGGATCCGCAGGCCGATCCGCGCCGGCTGGTGGAGGGCTCCTCCGACGCATCCCACCACTGGGGCTGCTGTCCGACAGACGGCGACGCGCCATTCCGCTCATCGTCGCCCCGGACGGGCGCCTCGGGCATGGGGACGATCCCGTCCGTCGGGGCAGCCATCACGCCGCCGTGACGCTGCGGTGACGCCGCCTCGGCAATCTCGTCCTCCGGATGGATCACAGACGTCGCCGGAGGCCCCGATGAAGCCGAGCACCTCGGAAGGTGACCCGACCCGAGAGGATCCTCGGGGCCACCCCTGGGAGATCCGGGTCTGCGGGGGCACACCGGAGCCGCTCCGGGCACACCCGCGGCGAGAGGTCCATGGCTCGACCTCGCCGCTGCGGCCGGCCCGTCGTCGTCCCGGGCGGCGAGGGTGATCCCCAACCCCGACCGCCTGGTGAAGGTGGGGCCACTCAGCCCCGTCAACGGCTACCCGCTCTGGTACAAGGACAGTCGGGGCACCCGGCTGGAACTCGTCACCGAGCCCGACGATCCCTTCGCTCCCGCGGTCGGCGAACCGGAGTCTCCTCAGGGCACGCCCCGACCGGGCTTCCCGTCCTCCTTCCCGGAGGAGGCCTTCTACATGCTGGCCGAGGCCCATATGGTGACCGGAGGACAGGCACGGCCGGGTCGCGCACGGGTGGTGCTCGCCCTGGAGGCCGCGTTCGGCGGTACGGGCGTGGTGATGGACGGCCAGCAGGTCGTCTTCGGGCGGATCCGATTCCGGATCGACGGTGCGATCCCGGGGGCCCTCTACACCTTCACCCACCCCTACGGGCAGAGTGATCCGCTGCCCGCCGACGACCGGGGCCGGGTGTTCGTCACCGAGGACATCGGGGTGACACCCCTGGCCTTCGACGGAGCGCTCCAGTCCTCCGTCGCGCCGTTCCTGCGCTGGACGACCGGAGCCGACATGGCACCCGGGGAAGCCGAGGCTCCACCCGGGTACGTGGGCGACGGCGTCACCGAGCACACAGTCACCGGTAGTCCGGTTCAGGGCCCCGACGGGCAGCCGCTGAACTACGTCCGGATCGAAGGCCCGAACATCGCCGACGCCGGCGGGCCACGCGATCCTGCCGACCCGACGAACCCCGACAAGGTCTTCACCCCGCTCTTCGTCCTGCAGGGCCGCCTCGCCAGGACGACCGGGGTGGAGATCACACGGGCCGTCTACGCACGCGATGCGGCCGGCGCGGTCTCGGTCGATGTCTTCGCCGACTCCGAACCCGGGCAGGCGATCACGGTCGGCGTCCCGGGGCAGGCGAGCGTTCCCATGGACGCCAGCCAGGAGAACTACTACGCCCGGCTGGCCTCCGGCGACGGGGTGCCTCAGGAGGTCACGGTCACCAACACCTCCGACGCGCCGCCGTGGGTGAGGACGACCGGGCTCTCCGACGCGGTCCTCATCACCCAGGCCGAGTACGACTCCCAGGCCGACACCCTCACCGTCATCGCACGGTCCTCCGACCAGGCCGACCCGCCGACCCTGACCGTCCGCGGGCAGGGGCTGGCGCCCGCCTCTCCGGGGACACAGCCCGGGATCACCGCGCCACCGACCGCGGTCACGGTCGACTCCTCCCACGGCGGCTCCGGCACCGAGACCGTCACCGCCACGAACTGAGCGACGCCGCCGTCTCCCCGAACCTCCTCACCCACAGGGCGTGACATGAGCTATGCACTGAGCGGGTCCTTCCTGGAAGCGTGTGACTGCACGGTCATCTGCCCCTGCTGGGTCGACGACGACCCGGTCGGCGGCCACTGCACCGGCCTGATCGCCTGGCGCCTGGCCCCGGGTTCGCTGATCAACGGCGTGGGGATGGACGACCGCACGGTGGTCAGCGTGTCCACCCACCTGGGCAACCGCCGGGACGGGAGCAACACGACGACCGTGCTCTACGTCGACTCCGGAGCCAGCCCGGCGCAATTCGGCTGGCTCACCCAGGCCTTCAGCGGTCTGCTCGAGGGTCCGCTGGCCGACCTGGCCGAGGTCAGCGGGGTCGTGGCCGGGTTCGAGCGGGCCAGGATCGACCTGCGCGTCGCGGCGGACGGGTGCTGGGAGGTCACGGTCGCCCCCTTGGCTTCGGACGACGTGGTCTGCGTTCACGCGAGCGGGACGCCGAAGGTCTTCTCCGGAGAGACCGAGCCGCTCCGCCTGACCCGCACCGCGCTGTCCAAGGAGCTCGGTGTGCCAGCCGCCGACCCCGTGGTGGCCCAGGCCGGCGAGGAGCTGTCGGTCAACGTCGGAGCGCTGCCCGGCGGAACGCTCAGCGTGACCGGCCGGTCGGGCATGCGCGGAACGTTCGCTTACGACCACCAGGACCCGGTCGGCGGATTGGGCGGCGTGCTCGAGGGCTCCCCTGCGGCGGGCGATCGGGACCATGTCCGGCCCGCCGGTCGCTGACCGACGGGGTCCGCGGCCCCGTTCCGCTCCCGCCAACCGGGAGGACGGCAGCCGGCTGCTGGTCCTGCTGGTCATCGGCACCGCGGCGGCCGCGTGGCTGGCGGTGGTGTTCCTGCACTCGGGGGACAGCTCCTCGATCCTCGACCACCACCGCCTGGGGGCCGGCGAGCTCCCCGCACCCGGAGCTGCCGGACACCATCACTCCTCCGCCGCCAGTGGGGAACTGGCCGGCCGGGCGGCGGCCGTCCTCGGCGCGTGGTCGGTGATGGTGCTGGCCATGATGGTCCCGCCGGCCTTGCCGATGCTGTCCACCGTCCGGCGGCTGGTCTCCCGGCACCGCAACGCCGGATGGTTGCTCGGTGGGGCGGTCGGCGTGTTCGTGGCCGCCTGGACGGTCGTCGGTGCCGTGCTGATCGCCGGGGACGTCGCGCTGTCCGCACTCACCGCCGGGCTCGGCCCCGACCGGCGAGTGGCGGGGGCGGTCTCGGGAGCCGTCCTCATCGGCGCCGGGATCTACCAGCTGACCCCGTGGAAGGACCGCTGCCTCCGGGCCTGCCGCAGCCCCCGCAGTTTCGCCCTGGCCCACTGGCGCGGCCGGCGGCCACCCGCCGCCGAGGTGGTCACGCTGGCCGCGGCGTACGCGCTGTCGTGCATCGGGTGCTGCTGGGCGCTCATGGCGAGCGGATTCGCGGTGGGCGTGGCCGCGCTGCCGGCCATGGTCGTCCTCGCCGTCCTCATGGCCGCCGAGCGGCTGGCCCCGTGGGGGCGCCGGCTGGTGTGGCCGGCCGGGATGGCACTCGTCGCGGTCGGGCTCGCCAGCGTCCTCTGGCCCCTTCTGACCGTTCCAGTCGGCGCTTGACCTGCCTGGTCCTCGCGGCCGCAGACCACCGAGTCCTCAGGAGCTGGACATGTCCGAACGAAGCTACGACGTCGTCGCGATGTCCTTTCCGATCGTCTACACGATCGACGGGGACCACGACCCCAACGGCATGCTGTTCACCCTCCGGTCCTATGAACCCCTGCTGAGGTGGGCCCGCGCACAGTGGGAGGACCACGACGAGTTCCTGCCGCGGCTGCACCGCCGGTGCCAGCTCATCCAGCTCGTCGTCGACGGGCTGGAGCGCTACCAGCAGATGCGGATCACCCTCGGCCGTGGCGACGACCACCACCTGCTGCACGACGTGGGGAGTGCGGCCCAGGTGCTGGCGCGCGAGGAGGACGACGCCTCCGGACCCCAGCGGGACGCCCGTGGGAGGGCGATCCGCCAGAACTACCGCGCCACCGTCGATGAGCTGGTCCTCGCCCTCGGCGAACTGACCAGGGGACAGGTCACCGAGCTCACCGAGGACCTCGACCAGCTCCAGCGCTGGTCCCGCGAGTGGGGAGTGGCCCTCCGCAGCGCCGAGCAGGCGATCCGGAACCGGCTGGTATCGCTGAACGAGCGGTTCGACGCCGACGCGCTGACGAAGGACAGCGACCTGACCGCGGACGACGCGCGGCGGCTGCTGCTCAACGACCACAGCTTCGACGTGGCCGCTCTGGGTGAGGCCGCTCCGCCGTACGACTGGTTCAACCCCGTGAAGCCCCTGCCGGTCGTGCGTCCGTTGGTGTTGCGTGCCTGCGCCGGGGACACGGTGACGGTGCTGCTCGAGAACCAGATCGCCCAGCGGCGGGTGGGCCTGCACCTGCAGGGCGAGGGCCTGGTCGGCGGCGAACACCCGCTCGGGACCTCCGGCACCGGCATCGGCTACTGCGACGGCGCGTACGTCGGGGCCAACCCGGACTCCACCGTGGGCAGCGGCCAACAGGGCAAGTACGTCTGGAACTGCCTGCACGAGGGCGTGTGGACGATCAACGACCTCGCCGACATCCGGGGCACCGAGCGGGGGACGAACGCCCACGGCCTGTTCGGCGCCCTCGTCGTCGAGCCGACCGGTTCCCGCTGGCGCGACCCCGAGACCGGCGAGGACGTCACCGACACCGACCACGGGGACGGGCTCTACCTGGACGTCCTCGCCGCAGCCGAGCGGGAGTTCGCACCGGGGGAGGCCGTCGCCGGCGACGACTCCTGCACCGACGGGTGCACCCCGGAGGCGCCCTGCGCCGCGCGGCACCACGCCTTCGTCGACTTCTCCACCGATCCCGAGGTCGCCAGGAGCTTCCGGGAGTTCACCGTCTTCTTCCACGACGAGCCCGAGGTCCACGGCGTGACCCACCTGGTGGGCGAGCACACGGTGATGCCGCTGTCCTACCGCGCCGAGCCGATGCCCAACCGGCTGCCACACCGCATGCGCCGCCTCGCGGCGGCGACCCCCGACGAACCGGCGCCCGGCCAGGTCGGCATCGACTTCTCCGCCGTGAAGGTCACGCTGGACACCGAGCTCGGCGAGGTCTTCTGGACGGCCCGGACACCGGAGGGGGAGTTCCTCGAACGGGTGGCGGGGGAGGAGCAGCACCACAGCTCCTGGCTGTTCGGAGAGCCGGCCACCCCGGTCCTGCGCGCCTATCGCGGCGACCCCGCGCGCATCCGGCTGGTGCACGCTGGGGTCAAGGAGGCCCACGTCTTCCACCTGCACGTGCACCAGTGGCGTGCCGTGCCGCAGGACACCGCCGAGCCGTCGACGTGGCGGCCCGGGGCTCCCCGCGGCTCGCAACTGCTCGACTCGATCACCATCGGCCCGCAGACGGCGGTGACCATCGACCCCCTCTACGGGTCCGGAAGCCGCCAGCACGCCGTCGGGGACATCATCTGGCACTGCCACCTGTACCCCCACTTCCACCACGGCATGTGGGGACTGTGGCGCAGCTTCGACCGCTACGTGGACGGAGGCCGGGCCTACCCCGACGGCACGCCGTGCCCCCCGTTGTGCCCGCTCCCCGGCCGTGAACCCCCGCCGTCCACACCGGAGCAACCCGGGTTCCCCTGGTTCATCGACGCCACCTTCCCGCGCAAGTCCCCTCCGCCGCCGGCCATCCGGGCGGAGGACGTCGGCGGTCGGCGGACCCTGCTGAGGATGCCCCTGCACTCGGACTCCGAGTGGAACGCCTTCGACCCGGGCTGCCGGGCCGACCCGCAGCCTGGAGCGCTCTTCGTCCACCTCGACGGCCTGGCGCGCCGCTGGAACACCGCAGCCGGACTGCCCGAGCAGCGGATCATCAGCTACGACGTCACCGCCGTCGCGGACCGGGTCGAGTACAACAGCCGGGGCTGGCACGACGTCCGCGGCCACCGATACCGGCTCACCGGGGTGCAGGTCACCACGCTCGGCCCCGACGGCAAGCCGGCCGCCTCGACGAGGTGCGAACCGCCTGCCCCGCGGACCGAGCCGTTCTTCCCGCGTGCCAACCACGGCGACGTGGTAGAGCTGCGCTTCCACAACCTGCTGACGGCGTACCCGGCCGACGACTTCGACCTGGGCGCCCTCCCGGTCGAGTGCGGCCTGCACGTCCACCTGGTCAAGTTCGACGTCCTCGCCGCCGACGGTTCGGCCACCGGCTGGAACTACCTCTCCGGCGCCAGCTGCACCGACGCCGTCGGGCCCAACCGGGCCGGCGAGCCGCCGCGCAACGTCAGCCTGCACCGGTGGGTGGTGGACGAGGAGTTCGGCCCCTGCTTCTTCCACGACCACCTGCTGGCCAACTACCGCCAGAAGCACGGGCTCTTCGCCGCGCTGATCGCCGAGCCGCAGCTGTCCCGCTGGTACCTCCCCGACCAGCGGACGCCGGCCTGGTCCGGTCCGCAGGCCGTGGTCATCCCCCCGGACACCTCCGACCTGCCGCCCTACCGGGAGGCCTGCCTGGCGATCGGGGACTTCATCCCCCTCTACCGTGAGGGAGGTGCGCCGCTGAACCCCCCGCACGCGCTGGGTGCCGACGACGACCCCGGCGCCATGGGCGTGAACTACCGCAACGCTCCACTCACCTTCCGGGGCGATGACCCGTCAGAGTGGTTCAGCAGCACCCGCTCGTCCTCCGACGGGGAGGGCGCCGACGAGGAACCCGTCGCGGGACCGCTCGACATCGCTGAGCCGCCCGCCCCGGTCGGCGTCCTCGAGCGCGGCCGACACGATCCCGACACCGAACTCGTCGGCACCTACCCCGGGGAGCGGCTGCGGATCCGGCTGATCCAGGGCTCGCACGAGGAGCAGCACAGCTTCGTGGCCCACGGCCTGCGCTGGCGCAAGGAGTGGCACAACCGCAGGTCACCCCTGGTCAACCAGCAGACCCTCGGGATCTCCGAGGTCTTCACCCTGGACATCGATCCTGCTGACAGCAGCACGTACGGGCTCGGTGACCACCTCTGGAAGTTCTCGGCCATGGACGACCTCTGGCTGGGGTGCTGGGGACTGATCCGCGCCCTCCAGCCCAGCGACGCCGCCTTCGCCCAGCTCCCGCCCCTGGCCTGGGCCCGGCCGGATCCGTCCCGATCCCCCCGTGAGGTCGTGGAGGGCATCTGGGCTGCGGGAGCGCTGCCGCCCCGGCCCACACCGCGGGCGGGCGAGGACCACGACCCCGCGGAGGTCCAGCAGTACGTGGTGACCGCGCGGCGGACCGAGCACCGGTACTCGGGAGCGGCGCTCACCGATCCCTGGGGACTGGTCTACGAGGTCGCCGACGGCTGGGACGACGCCCCCACGGATGGTCGGACCGGCCACCGGAGGGCCACGGGGATCCACCACACCGGCGAACCGCTCGTGCTGCGGGCCCGCAGCGGCCAGTGGGTCAGGATCGTGCTGATCAACGAGGTCTTCCTGCCCGAGGCCGAGGAACCGGTGCGGGGGTCCGACGAGTTCGCCGATCCCCGGCTGCCTGACTTCGGCGTCGAGGTCAGCCCGCCCCGCCTGCCCATCGAGCACCTCGACGAGCTGGGCTACCCCGACCGGCGCCGCGTCTCCCCACGGGTCTCGCTCCACCCCAGCCTCCTCCGCTACGACGTGGTCAGCGACGACGGCGCCAACGTCGGCCGCAACCACGACGGCACGGTCGCCGCTCTGGACCCTCCCGGCGGCGGCCACGACATCCACGCCGACACCGGCACGGTGATCCTGCGCACCGACCACTCCATCGGCCACCGCGACCAGAACTGGCGCGAGTACTGGTGGTACGCCGACCCCGCGCTGGCGCCGCACGGCGAGGACGGGGCCGGGCGCCGGACCGCTCCGCTGGGCCAGGTCTGCTACCTGCACGACATGGGGGACATCCGCAACCACCGCCACCACGGCCTGATCGGCGCGCTGGTGGTGGAGCCGGAGGGGTGGACGGCCGAGGGCCTGGACCCGGCCACCAACGAGGTGCGGACGGTGCGGGTGGACGGGGAGGACACGCCGGTCCGCTGGGGAACCCGGGCGCGCCTGACCTCGGACGCGGGGGACACGGTCGAGGAGATCGTCGTCTTCCTCCAGGACGGGCTGCGGCACTTCGTGGCCGGGGACATCGACCTGCCGCTGCGGGACGTCGTTCCCGGGGACGATCCCGAGGACGCCGGTCAGAAGGCGATCAACTACCGGTCCACCCTCCTGGGCCAACTCGGGCTCCGCGCCGATGAGCCCGTGCGTCCGGGTTTCACGGTGGCCCCCGGCGACGAGGTATGGCTGCGGCTGGTCTGCGCCGCCGACAAGCCGCGCAACCACACCTTCACCATGCACGGGCTCGCCTGGCCGGCCGCTCCCTGGCTCGTCGACGGGCCGTGGACCGGATCGGCCTCCGGGCTGACGGCCGACTCCGTGCACGACGTCCGGCTGACGGCCGGCGAAGCCGGCGACTACGCCTACCGCAGTGGCGTGTTCAAGTGGGCCGTGGGGCAGGGCATGTGGAGCGTCCTCCGGGTCGCGCCCGACCGTGGTCGCGCGGCCGGCCCAAGGCCACCGTCGGGCACCAGAGAGACGGGCGTGATGCCGGGGGAACCGGCATAGGACCTCCTCCTGGAGTGTGTGGTGCCGGTGGCCGGCCGCCCGGGCAGCCCGGGCGACGGTGGCGCGCTGAGCACCGCCGAGCTCCTGCTCGACCGGGCCCTGCAGCTGACGGCGTCGCGCTCCCGCACCGAGGTGCGGGAGCGCGCTGCTGGAGGTGCTGACCCAGGGGGTGAGCTGCGACCGGGAGCACGTCGTTCCTGGTCGAGGTCGTCCGCCCGGTACTCCAGGACGGCGAGCGCCTCCCCGTCCCCAGCGCAGGTCCTCCACGACGACGGTGAGTACCTGATCCCCGACCCAGCCGCGCAGCAACCGCAGGACGCCCTCGGCCAGGTGTGCAAGAGGCGACGGCGGCGCGGCGGGGTCGTGCCACTGCGGGAGCAGCCGGCCCAGCGCCGCCCGGTAGGGCCAGGTGTCCGGGGGCTCCTCGTGCCGCAGACCGGCCTGCAGCCTTCGACGGATGTCCGCCAGGGAGGCGAGCGCCTCGCGCCGCCGGCCGCTGCGGTACAGCGCCAGCACCTGCAGCCGCCGCGCCTGCTCCCGCAGCGGGTGCTCCCGCACCAGCCGGGCCAGGCGATCGAGCACCTCGGGCGGGGTTTCGGAGCGGAGCACCGCCGCGCACGGTGCCTTCTCGGCCACCAGGCGGCCTCTTCGAGCCGGATGGCCTCGGGCACGGCGAAGGGCAGGTCGGCGCAGCCTTCGAGCGCGGACCCGCGCCGCAGGTCGAGGGACTGCCGGATCAGGCGTTCCGCGCTCCGCATCATCCTCGCGCAGGGCCGCCGTCCCCGTCTCGGTCAGGCGCTCGAACCTGGTGACGTCGATGTCGTCGGGTTCGGCTGCCGGCCGGTAGCCGCCCGGCTCGAGCACCACGGCACCGAGGCCCAGGGCCGCGCGCAGCCGCGACACGTAGGACTGGAGGCTGGCCGCGGCTCCGCGGGGCGGGTCCTCCCACAGCGCGTCGACGAGGTCATCGGCGGGCACCGCCCGACCGCGAGCGAGGAGCAGCGCCACGAGGACGGCTCGCTGTCGCGCACCGGGCAGGGGGATCTCGGCTCTGCCGTCCTCCACGAGGAGCGGTCCCCGGAGCACGTAGCGCGCGGCCGGGTGCTTCCACGCGACCGGCTCCAGCGGCACGGTCGCGGGCGCGGCAGGCGGTCGGCACGGTGCGCGGGCCGACCACCGTGCCCCGGGGCACACGCCGGCTGGTGCAGCATGGAGCTCCGCGGGCGAGCCGCCCGCACCTCCCGGCTGCGGGCGGGGAGGCGCCGGGCCCTCAGGCTCTCGATGGCTCAGTCCTGGGGTCGGACGACCCCGGCCGTCCCGTCGACGGTGACGACCTCCCCATCGCTCAGCCGCCTCATGCCGTTCTCGGTACCGGCTCGGTGTAGGACCCGGCGGAGGCCGGTACCCCGGTCACCAGCACTCCGTCCCCGGACGAGGGCGACAGCCTCGCGGAGACCTCGGTATTGCGCGGACTGAAGCCGCCCACTGGACGCGCCGACCGAGGGACAGCAGAACCCGGCGATCCGAAGACCGTGGGGGTTCAACTCGGTGTCCGAGGGGGGACTTGGGCACCGCGAAGTGGGAGCCGTCCCACCAGCGGCCGTCCCGGTGGGGGAGGGGCGCGGTGTGCGCGGCTTCGTGGTCATTGTCGGAACGTAGCGCGCCGGTCGGACAAGATCGCGGATTGCTAGGCGGCCGCAGAAGCTAGGCCGATCGGGCACGGGTGGCCGCGCGGCACGATGCGCCAACCGGTGGACTCGGGACTCTGCGGGGGCACGACGCTTGCTATCAACGCCCGGGCAGATCCGGATGGACAGGCGGCGTGTCGCCATCTGAGTGTGCGAGTCGGCTCCCCAGGGTCACCGGGAAACAGTATGTTCCGGTATCCGTCGGCTGGTCCGGCCGGCGCGCGCCCGTCCGAACCTTCCAACCACAGGAGGCGATGCCCCGGTGTCTTCAGAGCTGGAGCAGTGGCGTGAACGGGTCCTGGCTGCGCGCCGGAATCCTGAACCTTTGCCGCCCGAGCAGCAGGAGATCGTCCGCCGGCACGCGCGCGCACGGGAGAAGGGCTGGGCGGTCAGCGACTTGGTTGTGACTCGAACCGGGGAAATCCAAACGATTCAGCAAGCCGGGTCGCAGACGGTCAGCCGAGTGACGACGGAGGTGTTCGCTGCGGTCGACGAGGTTGCGCTCGCCGAACGGCACCTGCCACCGGGCTACTGGCGATACGAAGACGACGACTTCGAGGGCTGGGCTTACGAGGTCACTACCAGCCTCGGTGACATGTTCGCCTTCTTCCTCTACTTCGATCGGTTCCAGAGGGTCTACCGCGTCCGCCTGCTGGCTCCTGACCTGGAGAGGCTGGGTCTCGCCCACGAGACGCACCTGTTCGCGGACGGCCATCTCTGCTTGAGCGACCGCGGTCCGGGCGAGCGCATGTTCAACAATGCCTACGCGAAGTCGGCTATGTGGGCGGATGGGATTAGCCGGATGCTCCGCGGACACGCCTGGCCGTGGGGCGAATGAGCGTGGACGTTCTCGTGTCTGAACAGCTGGCCGAACTGATCGATGTGGAACTGGCCGCTGTTCCGCCGGAACGGATGATGCACGTGCTCGGGCGGGTCCGCCCGGACGGGTCGGTGCTGCTTACGCATGGAATCCTGGACGACGCCGCTGAGACAAGTCATGTTCATGTGCGGGCCTCTGACCGGGGAGAGGCGCTTATTCAGCGGACCGAGCTCGACGAGGGCGTGCAGTACCTGGGCGTCGTTCATTCCCATCCGCAGGAGGTTCCTGAGCCGAGCGGGCAAGACCGGGTTGCGGCTTCGGACCTGCTTCGGTTGAACCAGCACATGCCGGTGGCAGTGGTGGGTGTGGTGGTCGCAGCGTCGACTCGGCGCCGAGGAAGGCACGTTCTTCGCATTCGGCACGGTGAAGTGGCGGTGCATGTGGCCGGCGCCGCCGCCTCCGGTCTCCAGCCGGCGGTGGCGCGTGTGATCGACACGACGACGGACTTCTGGCAGGGGTGCTCTGCGCGCCTGCCCGCAGGTGCGCTGTCGGCGGTCCACCAACGCCATGCGGTGGTCGTGGGGGCCGGGAGTGTGGGCTCTGTGGTTGCTGAGCAACTGGTGCGCGCTGGGCTTCCTCGGCTGACGCTGGTCGACCCAGACCTCGTGGAATCGGTGAACCTAAGCCGAACGGTCTACAGGCAGGACGATGTTGGTCGGGCGAAGGTCGAGGCTCTGGCTGAGCGGCTGGCGTCGATCAATCCTGACGTCCAAGTGACGCCGCTGCGCATGCGCGTCGAGCCCGGCACGGCAGGCGAGCTCGCGGCGGCTCTGCGAGACGCGGACCTGGCGCTTGGCGTTGCGGACGACAATCGGGCGCTTGCGGTGCTGGACGTCCTACTCCACGAGACCGATACCCCGGGTGTGTTCGCCGGTGTCTACCGGGCTGCGACCGGTGGCGACATCGTGACGGTCGTACCCGGGCTCACCGCCTGCTACCGATGCACGGTCGGCCCCCGCCAGGAGGCCTCTAACTTGACACCGGGTGTCGACTACGCAACCGGTCGGCTGGCCGGAGAAGTCGCCTTGGGCGCTGACGTGGCCACCATCTCCTTGTTGACGGCCCGCACGGCACTGGGCGTCCTCGGAGCGTTGGCCGATACTGACGCGCTGCTGCGGCCGACGGTCGAGCAGGGCCGGAACTTCGTCCAGGTCGGACTCCAACCTGGTTTCTTCAGCCAAATGGGCCTCTTCGATGACGTCGCGGCCCAGCATGCCTGGCAGTCAGTCTGGATGCGTGGGATGGGTGATCCCGACTGCCGTGAATGCGGTGAGGCCGTTCAAGCTCTTCCAGACCTCGATGTCCGGCTGGCCCCCGCGGAGACCACAGAGGAAGCCGTGGAATCGGACGTCTCGGCTCTCGTATCCGCAGTCCCACTGGCCGTGGGCAACCCGGGCGTTGAGCCATCGGGTGCATCCGCGCCCGCGGAGTCTCGTCTCACGCTGTCAAGGGCGCTTTTGGAACGCATGTTCTGGGCGCTCGCGGGAGGAGTTGCCGCACATCGGTTTGTAGCAATGAGGGAGCGTCGTCGTCACCGCGTATGACAGGTGGCTTGAGCTGACCCGGCAGGGGACCAGCGCCTGAACGATACGTGTGCCGTCGTCATCCTGAAGGCCCCAGGACTGCTGACCGGCGGCAGCTTCCGGACTCGCTGCCACTGGTGCCATGTGATGGGGCTCTGCTGGTTCGACGCCTTAGCGGCTAAAACCGCAGTTCAGTGCGAGGTGGTTCGTCGGCTGGCGTCCGGATAGTCGGCCCTTGTGTCGCGGTTCCTCCGTCTATCGCGGCCAAGACCGGACGTGCATCGGCGGCGAGGGCTGAAGGCCTTGTCGGCGGCCCGGTCGTCCGCCAGGCTGACCCGAGCTTCGTACACGGGGGAGTCTCAGATGGCCTGCGGCAACAACGATGTCACTCGCTCGCTGGTCACACCGGCGGGGCTCTTCCGCTGGACGACGGTTGCGTGGGGAGCCCAGCAAGGGGCGCGGGGGGCGCCGGATTACGAAGTTCCGAAGCAATGGCGCGTCGTGAGCGCGCCTCACGGCGGGCGCCCGGCGTCACCGAAGGTGACCGCGCAGGCCGCCGAAATCTACGCGATGCTGCGCACTTCATTTCACGACCGACCGGACACATCGCTCAGCGCTCCGACCAGATCGCCAAAGTCGGAAGAAGTGGTGCGGCCACGTGGCAAGAACGGGCTGCGAGATGTCTATTACGGGGGGCTCCGTCATGCTCTTGGACCTGGCCACGGCCACGACGTGATCCATCCCGATGGGCGACGAGAGACATTGCGGGCGCCCTTCGATCCCCTGGGCTTTGAGGCGCGCTTTAGGGCCACCAGGTGATGTTGGAGGAGTACTTCGAGCGCCGGCAGGTTCACCCGGACCCAGCGCTGCTCGGCTTCTTGGCGCAAGAAAATCCCGCGCCAGGGTCGCTCCTCGAGGCGCTTGTGGTCGATCCGAAAGACCCTGCGTTAGAGGCTCTTCACGATCAGTTGCCGCCGAACTATGTGCCTATCGACGTTGTGGATGATCGCTCGATCGCCTGTATCGTTTGCAAGCCCGCTAACAAACCATCCGATGGGCTGCCCGGCCCAGTCGTTCGTTGGTTCACGGTCCCTATCAAGGACGAACGACGACAGGCGGCGCTGCTCGACGTCGACGCCGACTTCTATCTCGCCTCTGTGAGTCAGGAGTTGAGTGCAAGGGAGGCCGGTCTGACGCGGATTCTGGACGAAATCGGTCCCGCGTACCGCGACGCGTACATCGCTCACGAAAAGCGGCCGCGCGACTTTGTCGTACGGCCCGTTCGCATCGCCTGCCAGAACGTCATCGTCGGACTGGCCGCGATCGCGCAGGAGTCCAGCTTTGATGGCCTGTGCGTCCCTGCTTGGCAGACATGCGAGGTACCACATGTCGCCACGCATGAGGCCAACCGCGCCCTCGCTGCACTCATGCTGTGTGACGCGTTCCAGAATGGCGGGACGATGGAGATCCGCTTCGACAGGCCGGCTCGCGTGGTCGTGAACGGGACGCAGGTCCGGTACAGGGGTCACCCAGAAGGCCGGGTACCGGCCAGCCTTCGGCGATACGGACGCACGGTGGGAGTGGGTCTCGGCGTTGACGACCGTGGCTCGATCAGCCCCCGGGAGGCGCGAGAACTGTTTCTAGCTGTGACGCCGATGCCCTTTGACCTCCGCGAGCGTGTTCAGACAGCGGTGGAAATGCGAGGTGTCACGCCGGAGCGGCTCTGCTTCACGTTGCTGTCCCAGATCTGGCGCGAGGTAGAGCTCGACTTCATGCTTGCCTCCACTCCGAGGGCTGCCTCCATCCTCGAGGGCGGTGCTGACTGGAGGGAGCGGGGCGCCCGCCAGTCCGAGATGGAGGTCTGTCGCGCCGCAGTCATGACGGGCATGTACTACAGGCGACTCAACGGCCTGGACAGCGCTGGTGGCGCTGACGGGGTGCGAGTCATCGAGGACGCCTCCGCCGGCGTGGAGTGGCAGGTCCTGGAGCGGGGTTCCGCAGTGGCCTTCAGCGGGGCCGACTTATCTGACGGCGTCCCGTGGCAGGCTGCCGGCGGATTGGATCACCCCACGGAGATCACGATCCTGCCTCGCTCGGTAGTCACGGAGGAAACGGTGACCGAGCTTCTACGGCTGCGCGCTGGGGGAGCCCCGGCAGCACTGATGCTTCCGCTCGACGTGCCAGTCTCCGCCGCTTGGTCGTACCTGCCCTTGCTCCGCTGCCCGGACCGTCGGGCTGACATCGACCAGGCCGTGGAGAGCAAGCTGCTCGCCTCGCGGATCTCACGCGGATGAGCGCGGAGCGAGTTGTCGTGGTTGCGCTGCCACGCGACGAGCGAGTAGGGCAGTTGGTCTTGGACATCGCTTCGGCAGCCGAGAGATCTCTCAAGGCTGACCCGGGGGATCGCACGGACGTCGTGCGTTATGAGTCCCTATCAGTGCAGCTGGAGGCTGCTGCGGCTGCGCGCATGGCCGCTGGCGGCCCGAGCATGCCTCTCGCGGTTTCGGCGGCGCCAGACGTCGGATTGGCATTCGGAGTGGCATCGCTCAGGGACCCGGTCGGGCCGGCGCTCGTCGACCGGTTGACGGGGCAGGCCGCAGAGGCAGCCCGCGAGTGGATCAACGCGGGAAACGTCGCAGTGCTGCTCCGGTTGCCCTTCTCGCCGAGCGAGCTACCGGAAGCGATTGAGCCTGTGGCCGCTCCGGAGCCGGAACTGCCCTGGGAGGCGCCGGAGGGTGCCGTCGGGCGAAGGGCTGTTGAGGAGAGGTTCCGCGCACAGCTGCTCGCCGCCTGCGCGGAGCAAGCAACTGAGACGAGGCTGGCAGTCAACCCATCTGGAGTGCACAACCGCGTTCTCGCCGAGGTCCTTCATGAGTTCGTCGAGGGGACACCGACGGCGCGACTCGACGCGCCCATCGTCTACCGAGACGGTTCGCAGGCCAGTCATGCCTTCCCTCTTCGCTGCCTGCCGCTGGGGCAACCGGCTCCCCACCGGGCTGACCGCGAACTTCATCTGACTCTGCTCTCCATCAGGCACACGGAGATGGACCCGATCGTCGACGGTGCTTGGCTGCGCAACGCCGAGGTATCCCGACCGCGGCCGGCTGCGCAGACCGATGACTTCGTCTACGAAACCAGTCGCCAGCAGCTTCGGCAGCTCACCGACTTTGGTCGCAGTACGGCGCTGTTGCACATTTACCAGACCGGCTTGGACACGGCAGTCGTTGGCTTTTATCGGGCACTCGTGGTGCACCTGTTGGAGTACCCCGGCACAGTCACCGTGATCCCGATGTACTACGCGGCGGGCCCCGCAGAGCAAGACGCCATCGTGCGCCCAGAAGCACGCTTCGAAGCTGGGAAGGCTTGGTCTATGGGGGAGCGGGCATGACCGGAGCTGCGGCACGGGGCTTCTCCCGGCCGAACATGCGCCTCGCGGAGTGCAAGGACTGCCGGCGTGAAGTGGTGGCGGGCCTGCGCGAGGAGGGATCGCAGTTCTTCACCTACCCGGAGTCCTGGGCTGACGGGCAACTCCAGCGCGGAGGATCACGCAGCGACCGGTGTCGCGAGCACCGGCAGAAGCACAAGCAGCACATAGCCGGCGTCGCTGTCGCCTACATCGATCTCGCCACGATCGGAGAGGTGTCAGACCGGAGCAATCCCACCGGGCCCTTGGGCGGGCTCGGGCCGCTGCCCGAGGCGCACAGGATCGCCGAGGCCACCCCGGTGGATCTCGGGACCTTCGGATTCGGCATGGATGAAAGTCATGTCGGGGCGATGCTGGAGAGTCTCGCCGATCCGGAACGCCGCGTCCTTGTTGTCAAGGCGGGAACCGGCACCGGGAAGTCGACCTACATGCCGTATCGGCTCCTCGATCCTCCCGAAGGAGCCTTTCGCCTTACCCATCTCGGCCCCATCGTTGTGACCGAACCGCGCGTGCAGGCCACGGTCGGGGTTGCAGAGTTCGTCGGCAAGGTAATGTCCGGCGCGGGCGGTGTGGGGCCTGGCTATCCCGTTGGTTTCCAGGTGAGCGGCAACCGCAACCATGACCCCGCATGTCAACTCGTCTATGTGACCGATGGCACCATGATCAACTGGCTCCGAGAGGGACGGCTCAGCCAGATTGGCACCGTCATCGTGGACGAGGCGCACGAGCGAAGCACCAACATTGACTTCATCATGGGGTACCTCAAGAGGGAACTACCCCGGTACCCGCACCTGCGCGTGATCATCACGTCCGCGACGTTCGACGCGGACTTCTACCAGCAGTTCTTCGGCGGACCGCGGGTCGCCGGCAAGATCGTCGTCCCCGCCGTGAAGAGCATCGGCTACGGCTGGCCACTGTTTCCGGAGCTCGATGTGCCGCCCGAGGGAGCCGGCAGCGACTTTGCGGAAAAGTGGTCGAGAATGGCACCGGAGCTAGCGCTGGGCGCCACACTCGACGAGGGCCGGCTCGTAAGCAGTGCCTGGCCCCGAACGGCGCCGCCGCTCAAGGACAGTGAGGTCCGCGATCCCTTAGAGACCGGGTACGAGGAGGACCTGCACGACACGACCCGCAAGCTGCTGCCGCTGCGCTTCCACGCTCCGATCCCGGTCAAACGCTGGAAGGACGACATGCCCAAGGTTCTGGGCAACTACGTCGTCAAGCTGGCAAAGGGTCTGGACCGGGCAGGCATCTTCGGAGACATCCTCGGGTTCCTGCCCACCGGCAAGGGCATCGAGGAAGCCTGCGACATCATCCGTGCGGGCGTCGGCGGCAGCGACGTCTACGCCCTCCTCTCCAGCCTCCCCACCGAAGACAAGGAGAACGCCCTCGCCGCACGACGCAAGGGTGACAAGCGCAAGATCGTCGTTAGTACTAACCTTGCCGAGACATCATTGACTGTCGAGGGCGTCCGCTTTGTTGTTGACAGCGGCCTGATCGCTCAGTCCGAATGGGATCCGGGCATCGCTCAGGGCGGCATCAAGACCAAGGCTCACAGTCAGGCCGGAATCAAGCAGCGCTGGGGTCGCGTCGGGCGTAAGGCACCGGGCTGGGTCTTCCCGCTTTACACCAAAGATCAGCTGCTCGAGCTTGCCGAGGACACGGCGCCCGGCTCCACCCGCGACAACCTCGAGCAACTCGTAATGACGGCCAAGCTCGGCGGCGTCGATGACGTCGTCAACTTCCCCTGGCCGGCCGCCTTCCAACCCGAGCCCCCCGTACTGCTGGACCAGACGGCCAAGGACGCTCGCGAGGTCTTCCTGCAAGAGCTCGTCCGGGCCAATGAGGCGCTTCGCGGAGGGGGTGCGCTGGACAGTGACGGCGATCCAACCTCATTCGGCAAGGAGCTCACTCGGTTTCAAGCCTTGGGCTCGACGGCCGCTGCTATCGCGATCTTGTATGCCGACCGGCTCGCGTGTGTGCCCGAGGTCGCCACCATTCTGGCGCTGCTCAACGGGACGCAACTCGCGGGCGCCAACAAGCTTCTGCTCGATCTTCCTACCTGGCCCGACGAGTGGCGTCTGGAGGCCTACGAGCGGCACCGCGCGCTGGCAAGTGCCTGCGAGGACGAGGCGGAACTCGCCCTCCAAGTGACCGCCACCTGGGAGCGGGCCGACCCCGCCATGGCCCCGTGGGAACCTTCACAGCTTCGGCAGGCTTGGGCACGGCGATGGTGGATCAACGACGAACTTCTGCGAGCGGCCGCCGAGCAACGCAGGGACATTCTCGCCGCACTTTCACCTGCCATGAAGGAGGAAGTGAAGCGCTTCGTTGAACCAGCACTGCTCCGCCGTTCTCGCGGAGCCATCTCGCGTGCCTTCGCGAGTCTGGCGCACCAGGACCATGACGGCAGCGGTCGCTACTACGCTGATCTTCCTGACAAGCCGGTCGGAGACCTCGAAGACGAACCGGCTCATCTCGACTCGGCCCTACTGCCTGTGCCGCCGCGGCGCGTGATTCCCCTTACTCGACGACGAGTATTCGGGTCCCCCGTCATCGGAAACCTGGTCGCCGTCGAACCTTGGGCGCTTCCGGAGAGTCGGACCCACCGGGATGGTGGCCCGGAGGCGACAGGAAACCTCGACGCGATGCGGCTCTTGGCGCTAAGTGCTGACTTCGGCAGGGCGGACGAAACCAAAGACGTCCTGGGGGCGACGCTTGACGCTTGGCCCGCCGGACAGCGTGTCCAGCTCCGCTTCGCGCATGGAAGCACGCCGCTTGTCGTGGAGTCCGTCGATGCAACCCTGCCGGCGGCTCAACTACCCGTCATGGCCGCAGCGGCGACCGCGGCCGATCGAGCCGTAGCAGTGGATCTTGATGTTGGGCTTGATGCGGAGGGCGCGACCAACGATTCGGCGACCGTGGAAGATGCCAGCCCCGAGTTGGACACCAACTGGCCAACCTCGACCCCCCCGATCGAGGACACGGAAGCCCAGCAGCGTCGCGCGGTCCTAGACCACCGTGAGGTCGAGGCGGAGGAGGCTGCCTGCGGGGCATGTAGATCCTGCGTCAACGGACAAGCGCAGGATTGTGTCAACCCCGCTCGGGTGGATCTGGCCACCGCTGCTGACGTCCTCGAGGCCTGGCGCAATCGCGCGACAACCGGCGTTGACGTGTCTCGCCCTCGGGTGCGACTGAGTGGCGAGGAACCGCCGCTCGACGGTGCCTGGTATGAAGTGGTGGGCTACGAGATCGCTCCTGATCGGTCGCCGATTGTTCTGGTCCGCCCTGACTGGCGTCCCGAGGGCCACGTCTGGGGGCCGGGTAAGCATCCGGACTTGCATGCTGGTCAGCACATCGAAGTGGTTGTGGGTACGCGACTTCGCGACCACCGCGACGAGCTTCTTGTGCTGAACCGGACTGACGGGCTAGGCCGGTTCGTGGTGCGGGAGGCGCACACATCTCCTGACAAGCAGGAGCAACACGGGCAACTGGCCATCTCGCTGAGTCGACGGCACCAGGGTCGCCTGCGCCAGCTTCGAGGAGTTCTCCCAGTCACGGTGATCCCGCGTCAGGAACGCAACCACTACACGGTGTCGTTCCTCGAGGTTCTTCACCAGCACCTGATGGCTGTCGGCGAGGAGAGCGCTAAGCGCTTCGAGGTGTCGCTGAGGGACGGCCGAACGATTGAACTTCCGTTCTACCCTGCGGTAGTCACTGGACAGCCGAATGGGGGCGGCTACATTCCGGTGGAACTTCTCAGCCGCGACGATCGGAACGGCCTAGGGCATGACGCTTCCTTCTTCGTCGATGAGGGCGAGATTGCGCCATCTCTCGGCGATCCGGTCTACGTCAGACTGAACCGCGAATCCGCCCGGATCTCGCTGAATGGGCGATCACTTCACGATGTCCGAGCTCTCGTAGATGCGGAGCGCACGCTCTTTGTCTCGTCAGAAGACGACGAGGATGCGACGGACGAGTTCGATCAAGACGCCGACGTGCCGGCCGAGACGACAGCGGAGGTTGGCAGCTACACCACGTATCTGATCTCGCGTGGGGCCGTCCCTCGCGCGGCGATGCCAAGCCTGTTGGCCCTCGACGACTCCCCGGAATGGCAGCGCGACGTGTGGCTGTTCTGGGCCCGCAGCCGGCACGTGCGCACGGACCGGCAGGACGCCTACCGGCCGGGGACTAGCACCAACTTCGTGCACAGTCCCGCCGTCCTAATGCCAGAACTGCCCCCAGCGCCGCAGCTCACCGTCGATGAGGCGTTGGAGCTCTATCCCAGGGGCAGCATGGCAACGGCGACAGTGACCCGCGTCAGAGATGACATGGGCAGGGCGTGGCTGAAACTTTCCGATGGTACGGAGGCCTCCCTGGGGGCCCGCGACGTTGACACAGGAGGCCAACCGCTCAGCGCATTGTTGTTCAGGGGGCTTTCGGTGGAGGGAAGGGTCCTCGATGTAGGCGAACACCGGGGCGCCATCCAGGTGCGGCTCACGCTGCGCTCGGAGACGACGCCGGGTCGCCCGCCGACGCCCACGCTCGCCGAGGCCGAGACCACTTACCGACGCGGTGCTGTCGTGGAGGCTGTGGTCGACAGGGTCCGAGATGACCTCGGGCGCGCATGGCTTCGATTGGCCGACGGACTCCAGGCCACCGTCGGCAGCGGTGACGTCGGACCTGCAGGCGTCCTCCGGATCGGCTCCGCGCTCAGGGAGGGCGACAGGGTTTCCGGCCGAGTCCGTGGGGTCAGCGAACGAAATGGCGTTCCCCAAGTGCAGCTGGAGCTCAAGGAGCTGCGGGCTCCGACGATGTGGGAGCAACTCGATGACGCAGGCCTACGAGAGGACGTTACTGTGCCGGGGCGCGTGGCGAACGTCGTTGACGCACTCGGCGTCTTTGTAGAGCTGCGGCCAGGGCTCAATGGTCTTGTGCACCGGTCCAAGGTTGATCGACCCCTGGGCTCGTTTGTCCGGGGCGAGTCCTGCGCCGTACGCATCACTAGCATCTCCGAGGACCGGAAACGCCCGGGACGGGTGAACGTGCAACTGGAGCTCGCTTAGGCCCTGGCGCGCCGTGGTAGGAGCTGGGTGACGCCCGCTGCCACCGGCGCGCCGAGCTGCTCGCGCCGATCCGCGTCGCCATCCTCGCCGCGGGCGCATGGAAGCCAGGCACCCGATCGGCGTCCCCGATCCCGTCTAGGTCGATGAGCGGTCGGCTGGGTCGTCCCGAACGGGCGCGTGACTTCCAGTGCGTCGAGTCGTTGCGCCGGGCGGTGACCGCCGGGAGGTCTGCCTCGCGCACCCAGCGATTCCAGGGCTCGGCCCAGATGGGGGCTAGCCATCCCGTCGTCGGGCACCTTCGCCCACAAGCTCGCGTCGTAGCCGATCCACAGGGGGACTTGGGCACCGGGAAGTAGGAGCCGTCCCACCGGCGTCTCCCGCTGGGGGAGTGGGGCGCGGTGTGCGCGGCTTCGTGGACATGATCGGAACGTAGCGTGCCCGTCGGACAAGCAAGATCGTTGCTGGCGTGCCGCCCGCGGTGATTCACCTGTCGTAGTACACGGTGAACGGGTCGCGTCGGACCGGAGTCATGGCGTTTGCGCTGGTCAGCGCCGTCTCCTGTTGAGCCCTGGTAGCCGCATAGGCGCCCACTGGGGCCTCATTCCCCCTGGAGTTAGGGGAAAACAGGGGGAAACGGCCTGGCATCGCTTGCTCTTCGAGGGCGACCGAAGGGGACATGCGACAGGCCCAGCGTGGGGCCAGATGTGTGGCGATCACGGTCAGAAGCTAGATCAACTCGCGGACAGCTGTTGATCGTTCCAGGGGTGAACGTGGTGACCGCCGTCAGCCCGTATGCGCAACAAGTCGTGGCCGGGCCCTGTGACGCCGTCCTGTGGAGGGGCGTGCTCGGCGTCGGGCAGGCCGCTCTTGTCGGTCAGCCGCCTGCCCGCACGCGAAGGACGGCCGACCTCCTGCGCATGGTGGCTCTGCCGGCGGAGGAACCGGGCCTGCCCGCTGCCGTACGAGCCGGTGCCCTCGACACCGAAGGGGACCCGCCGGTCCCACGGCCTCACATGGCTAGGAGGCAACGTCGTTTACGATCTCGTCGCCATTGTCCCGGCGCAACGCGACGGTCGACTGGGACAAGAGGGAAGAGGTGCGGGCGTCAATGTGCTGGCACATTCCGGCGGCCCCCACGAAGCACCGCTACCCGCCGGACAAGCAGGAGTTGGCCATCGTCTTGGTCAGGCAGCGGGCCGAGATCTCGCCAGCGGGGGTCGTGGCATGACCTCCGGCGCTCGGGTCACCAGTGTGGAGGTGCAGTGGTCAGCCGCGGGCATGAGCGGCGAGATCGCGCAAGGCTGCCAGCAGCTGCTCGCCGCCGAGGCGGCGCGTCGGCCCACTGAAACGATCCCGGAGGCACTGGACTGGGCCCTGGCCTGGAGCCTGACCGGGCTGCCGTTCGAGCAGGCGGCGCGTTGGTGTGACCTTCCCGTGCCGCTCGCTAATCTTCCGGTCGCAGCGGCGGTGGCCACCCGTCACGGTGTCGCCCCCTGGCTCATCGAGGCGTGGGACGAGCTCGGCGTCCGGCCCACCGTCGGCGACATCCCCGTCATCGGGGAGCTGCAGCGAGCGGGATGGGGCACGCCGGCTTTGGACCTCGTCGCCACGGCAGGTTCCATCGACGCATCCCGGGCCGCGGAGCTGCTTGCCCGGCTTCTGGTTCTGCCCCCGGCCGCGGTCCTCGACGGCATCCGCACCGGACTCGATCTTCCCGCTGCGGTCGAGCTCGCTGAGTATGCCGAAGCAGGCGGCGCCACGGGGCAGCTTCTGAACCGTCTCTTGCGCGACCGGGTCGTCTCCGAGGAGCTGGGAGCCCGGATCAACGTAGCGATCACCGACATCGGCGACACCATGCCGACCGGACTGTGGGCCACGCTCGCCGAACCGGACGCGCGCGTGACCCGCTCAATGCGCGCCAGCTTGCCGAAGGTCCTCTGGGCAGAGTTTCTCTCCGCCGACGAGGAGCACCCCGGGCCACCGGAGGTCGACGAAGCGAACGGCGGCAACACTGACGCCTGGTCGCGGGATGGCAACACCTGGGGCCTGATCGATTGTCCGGAGGACCGCGCGGTAGAGCCGACCATGATGTGGAACACGGCCCACCAAGTCACCGCGCTACGCCGGTACCTCGGCCTCTATCTACGTTTCCTCAATCCAGAGGACTACGTCGAGCTGTCGTGGCCGCCCTCGGGGAACCTCACTACGGACGGCCACTGGACCAACCGGCACCCGATCGATTGTGACGAGCACGGCACCGACTGGCACGACGCCTGTGCTGACTGCGAAGAGAACCGCGACGCCTGGGAGCACGAGGACGATCCGGTTTGCATCCACAGCCCGGCCACGTGGGACTGGTACGTCGAGGTGCAGACGTGGCGAATCAACGACGATGGCTACGAGGACGTCAACATCGATCGGTGGCTGTTCATGACCACGACGATGGATCCACGCGAGGTGCGCTACTTGTAGGGGTGTGGGAGACGGACTGCGGATTCGGGCCGGTTCACCGACCGGTGGGATCGAGGACGCGCTGCGCAGTTTCATCTACCGCGAGGGAACAGCCCGCGTGCCCCAAGAGTCCGGATGGACATGGGTAATCCGCAGGTCGTCAGTACCGGTTCCCGGCCCAAGCTGGGGCCGGGAACCGGCGCAAGCGGGTTTCCTACCCCCAGTGCTCCTCTTGGTAGCGGACCATGTCCTCGCCGTGCAGCAGCTTGGTGGCGTTGCCGGTGCGGACCCAGAACTCTGATCCGCCAGCGCCGCTGCCCTTCGCCGGGGTCGCGAAGACCGGGCGCCCAGCGGCGGCGACCGCCACCTGGCAGATCTGCTCGCCTCGGACGACCGGAAACCGGATGCGTACGTTGGCGGCGGTCGGCGCGGACAAGTTGCTGTCGAGGACCTGCCGCAGGGTCAGTTCGTACCCGTCGGTGTTCGGCTTGCTGCCCAGGGTACGGAAGTCGTCGGCCAGGCCGAGCACCTTCCCGGCGTCGTCGACCCCGATGAGCAGGGTGCCGCCCTCGGCGTTGAGGAAGCCACAGACGGTCTTGACGATGACGTGCTCGAGCTTGGGGTCAGGCTGCTGGGTGTGGAGGTTCCAGCGGAGGGTCGACTTGAACTCGATGGTCTGCGACTCCCCGGCGTCGATGATGTCCTCGACGGTCGCCTCCGTCTGCGGACCGCCGTCGGCCCGCAGGGTGGCGAACCCGTTGCGCACGACGCGGGCGATGAGGTGCCGTCGTCGCTCCAGGAAGGTGGCGTAGTCCAGCTGCTCCCAGCCGACCGGGAGAGCGTGCAGCTCGGCCTGCCGCTTGAGCCGCTCGGCCGGCAGCCGACCGGACATCACGGGCCAGTACTCGGCCGGTCCGGAGTCGCTGATCGCGCCGTTCTCGGCCCAGTCGAGGAACGCCATGTTCGCGATCGCGTTGACCTGCCGGGTGCCGGTGAGGTTGTGCCGGGCCAGGTAGTTCTTCGGGAACAGGTGGTGCCGTTCCATCGACCGGGGCGCGTTCACGCCGGGGTCGAGCAGCTCTCGGATGCGCACGTCGCTGAAGAGCACCTCGGCGTCGAGCAGGTTCAGCGCCGCGAGATAGGCGAACAGCGCCGGGGAGCGGGACGAGGAGGTGTCCAGCCGGTTGGGAAGGGTGATCTCCCAGTAGTCGTTGGTGAAGTTGGCGTTGACGATGCGGTCCAGTTCGGCGATGAACGCGGTTTCGTCGGAGCCCTCCAGGTCGGAGATGCGGCCGAGGTCGGACTCGAGCTGGGACTCGGGAGAGGAGGTGTAGCGGCCGGTGGTGTGCGCCATGAAGAACCAGCGGGCGATCGCCGGCCGCAGCGATCGCAGGTCAAGGTCAAACTTGAAGCGGCCGATCAGCCATAGGGCGTAGCTGAACAGCAGGGCGTTGTCCGAGGTGATCATCCTGCGGCTGCGGAAGCCTGCAACGCCGAGGCACTTGAGGAACTCGAACCAGTTGGTCAGGTCGAGAACCTTTTCCTGCGCCTCGGCCAGGCGGCCGAACTGCTCCTGGCGCCGGGCCTCGCTGAAGGCGCCGGTGTCCAGCTGCTTGCCGCGCAGGATGTTGTAGACGTGCTGCAGCCGGGCCCGGCCGAAAGCGAGCGCCACCGCGACCCGCAGCATCTGATCGGGGCTCGGGTCGATGTAGGGATTGCGTGACGTCGGACCCCGCAGGGAGGGGTCGACGGCAGCCCGGCTGAACGCCTCCAGCTGCCGGCGACCCTTCTCCCAGTGCACCGACATCAAGGTCAGGATGAAGTCGGCCTGGTTGAGCTTGACGCCTTCGGAGTTGATGCGGACGAAGATCTCGGCAACCTGGTCCTCCAGCGCTGCGGCGCCGAGCTCGACCACCTGGAACGGGAAGTCACGCAGGTCATGTACCCGGTTGATCCGGGCGTCGAGCTCGTCGGCTTCCTCATCGGTCAGCTCCTCGTCGCGGGCTTCCCGGAGCCGGTTGATGAACCGCCGCGAAGTGGGGCGGTAACCGTCGGACCACAGCGCGGTGATGTCGGGGATGAACGCCGGGTCACGTTCGATCGCCGCATCGGTCACCTCGAACGTCTTTCGGCACGAGCTCATCCGGGCGGGCGTTGTCGAGGCGGTCGTCGAACTGCCACGAGGGCTGGTCCCTCGGACTGCCATCTCACTCGCCCTATGGGTCCTCGCCCGCCCCGGTGAGGCGGCTGGTGGAGGGGATCGCGTCCTGTTGGCAGATGCCAGCTCGGCGGAGGTTGCCTCTTTCGCTGCTCGGGCACGCGAGATCGTGGATGTGTACCGCCAGTGGCGGCAGACGGGGACGGTGGACGTCGACTGGGCCATCAGCCCGACCCGGCTTGATCTGCTCGGGATCGACGCGACCCTCGTCCCCTCCCGATGGGTTCCCACGGCGTTGGAGTCCGCTGACGTGAACCAGCTCATCACCGAGATGAAGGACGAGGCCAAGCGCCTCAACGGTGCGGTGGCCAGCCTCCGGAAGACCAAGGGTGTCGACCTCGGCCGGCTGACTCCCACGGGAGATGGGGTGCAGCGGGCGTCCGTGGGGCAGTTGGCGGCGGACGAGCTGGTCGCGCTGTTCCGCGGGGTGCGTGTCCCGCGCGACGAACTCGATGCCGCTGAGGGTGACATCCCGGTAATCACGCCTTCCCTGGTTCGCGATGGCGTGACGGTGCCGCCGGACGGCTGCCCTCGGCTGAGTGCGGATGCCTTTGACCGTGATCCCGTGCGCACCGAGCCCGGTGATGTCGTCGTGATGCCGGAGGGCGCCCGCGTCCGTGCCGGCGAGGTGCGGGTCGGCGGCGCCGTCGCCGCCGCTCCGCTGTGGGTGCTGCGCGTACGAGGTGACCGCATCGACCCGACGTACCTCGCCGCATGCCTGGCCAGCGAGTGGAACGCCCGGCACTCCGTCAGCAGCACCATTCCACGCGCGCCCGTCCGGGATCTGGAGATTCCCCTGTTGCCTCTGGCATCGCAAAGGGCGCTGGTGGCGCGACTCGAGGTCCTCGCTGACCTCCGCCAGAAGGCCTTGAACGCTGCAGGGGGCGCGGAGGCGATGATGCGGCGGCTGGTCGATGGAGTGGCTGCCGGGGTCCTCGATGTCGGAGTTGCGGCCGAGGAAGGCGGAACGACCAGTGCCTGATTCCAGCGCCGGTTCGTCAGATGAAGTCGTTAGCGTGACCACGGGTCTACATCGAGTCAGGAGCACAAGCATGCCGCCACGGGCGAAGAACAGTCAGCAGCTGGGCCTGGAGGCCTCGCTGTGGGAGGCGGCCAACCGGCTGCGGTCCAACATGGACGCCGCCGAGTACAAGCACGTCGTCCTCGGATTGATCTTCCTCAAGTACGTCTCCGACGTCTTCGGTGCCCGCCGGGCCGAACTCGAGGCTGCGGTCCAGGATCGGAAGTCGGAGTACTACATGCCGACCGAGGCCGCGCGGCAGGCGGTTCTGGAGTCCCGGGACGAGTACACCTCAGAAGGCGTGTTCTGGGTGCCCGAGGGGCACCGCTGGGAGAACCTCCGCGCTGCCGGCAAGCAAACGGACATCGGGCAGCGGATCGACGAGGCGATGCGCGCCATCGAGCGGGAGAACCCCAGTCTGAAAGGCGTCCTGCCGAAGAGCTACGCACGTAGGGAGCTCACCCCTGAGACCCTGGGCGGCCTCATCGACACCTTCTCCCGTGACGACCTCGCGGCTGCCGAACACCAGAGCCTCGACGTCCTCGGTCGGGTGTTCGAGTACATGGTCTCGGCCTTCGCCAGCGCCGAGGGCAAGCTGGGTGGCGAGTTCTACACGCCGCGGTCGGTCGTCACGCTCATGGTTGAGATGCTGGAGCCATTCCACGGCCGGGTCTACGACCCGGCAATGGGATCGGGTGGCCTGTTCGTGCAGGCCGACCGGTTCGTCCGCGCCCATGGCGGTGTCCGCAACGACATCAGCGTCTTCGGGCAGGAGCAGAACCCGACCACGTGGCGGCTGGCGAAGATGAACCTCGCCCTGCGCGGCATCGACGCCAACCTCGGCCCGCAGTGGGGGGACAGCTTCCACAACGACCTGCACCCCGACCTGCGGGCCGATTATGTGCTCGCAAACCCACCATTCAACATCTCCGAATGGGGCGGCGAGCGACTCCGCGACGACGTGCGCTGGAAGTACGGGACGCCTCCGGTCGGCAACGCAAACTACGCGTGGATCCAGCACATGCTCTACCACCTCAAGCCCACCGGCACGATGGTCACCGTCCTGGCGAACGGATCGCTCTCCTCGCAGCAGTCCGGTGAGGGTGAGATCCGCAAGGAGCTCGTCGATAAGGACCTTGTCGAGTGCATCGTGGCACTGCCGTCGCAGCTGTTCTTCACCACCGGAATCCCGGTCTGCCTCTGGTTCCTGACGAAGGACAAGACCGACCGGAAAGTCGAGTCCGAGCGGCCGCAGCGCGACCGCCGCGGCGAGGTGCTGTTCATCGACGCCAGGCAGCTCGGCCAGATGACCTCTCGTGTTCACCGGAGGCTCTCGGATGCGGACATCGCCCGCATCGCCGACACCTACCATGCCTGGCGCGGCGAACCCGATCTGAAGCCGTACGAGGACGTGGCTGGCTTCTGCGCCACCGTCTCGAACGACATGATCGGGGATCCCGAGAACAACTACCAGCTCACGCCGGGTCGCTATGTCGGCACCGAGGCTGACGATGAGGACAGTGAGCCCCTCGAGGAGAAGCTCGAGCGGATACGCAGTGACGTGCGAACTGCTATCGCCCGGCGGGCCGAGCTGCAGAACCGCGTCCTGGCCATGCTGGATGGCCTCACGGTCAACGGCGATGAGTGAGGCATGGCCCCGTGTGGCTCTGCGGGACTTGACATGCAAGATCGGTAGCGGCGCGACCCCGCGCGGAGGCAAGTCCGTCTACGTGGACAACGGCTCTGCCTTCATTAGGTCCCAGAACGTGTACGACAACCACTTCTCGTTCGAGGGGCTGGCGCGCATCAACGACGAGGCGGCCGAAGCGCTGGCCGGTGTCACAGTGCGGGAAGGTGACGTTCTCATCAACATCACCGGTGAGTCCGTCACGCGGACCTGCCTGGTGCCCGGCAACGCCCTACCCGCACGTGTCAGCCAGCACGTGGCCATCCTTCGGCCGGATCCAGAACTGTTGGACTCACGCTTTCTGCTCGCGACCCTTCTGTCGTCGTCGGTGAAGGCGCGCCTGAACCAACTCTCCGCGGCCGGCGCAACGCGACGTGCGCTGACGAAGTCCCACCTGGAGTCGCTGACGATTGCGCTTCCTCCCTTGCCGGAGCAGCGCGCTATTGCCGACGCCCTCCGTGACCTCGATGAGCTGGTGGAAGTCAATCGGGTGCTTGCAACTGCCGCTACGGACGCCATGAATGCGCTGATGAGCCGCGAACTCGACCGGACCAATACGTTGGTGCCGCTGTCCGAACTCGCGGACTTCGTCAACGGGAAGAACTTCACGAAGGGCGCGACCGGCACTGGGCGACCAGTGATCCGAACTCCAGAGGTACGGCGCGGCCCCAACCCAGGCACGGTCTTCAGCTCAGTAGAGGCGAGCCCCGCAAACACGGCCCATCGAGGAGACATCCTGTTCGTCTGGTCAGGATCCCTGCTCGTAGGGCGATGGCTGTACGAGCCCGGACTGGTCAACCAGCACGTCTTCAAGGTGATCCCGAAGCCAGGGATACCCGACTGGCTCGTGTTCGCACTGATCCAGCGGAAGATGCCTTGGTTCCTCGGCCTGGCTGCGGACAAGGCCACGACGATGGGACACATCCAGCGATCCCACCTTGACGTCTCCGTCCCCTTGCCGGACTCGGACGCGTTGCGCGAGCTGGATGCACTGATTGCACCGCTGTGGGAGCAGAGCTTGGAGGGCACCGTGGAGGCTCAGGAGTACTCGGCTCTGCGAGATGAGCTCCTACCACTGCTGCTGTCAGGCCGAGTCGCACCGGGTGAGGTGGCAGCGTGATCGAGACCGACCTTGAGAAGCTCGTTATGGACGAACTCGCCACCGTCGGCTGGATGACTGCGTACGGCCCGGACATCGCACCCGGCGAGCCGGCCGCCGAACGCACGGACTACCGCGACGTGGTCCTGGCCGGTCGGCTGCGCGAAGCCATCGTCCGGTTGAATCCTGCCCTGCCGGGCGAGGCCGTCGACGAGGCGGTGAAGACGGTGCTGCGGCCGGAGTCGCAGTCGGTGCTGGCCGAGAACTGGCGCGGCTACCAGCTCCTAACCCAGGGCGTCCCGGTGGAGTACCAGGAGACTGACGGCACGGTGCGTGCCGTTCGCGGCCGGCTGGTCGACTGGGAGAACCCCGAGAACAACGACCTGCTGGCGGTCAACCAGTTCACGATCATCGGCGTTGACGAGCGCCGTCCGGACGTCCTGCTGTTCGTCAACGGTCTCCCACTGGTGCTGGTCGAGCTGAAGCGTCCGGGCAAGCCGTACGCGACGGTGCGTGGCGCCTTCAACCAGACGCGCACCTACCAGCACCGGATCCCGGACGCATTCACCTTCAACCAGCTCGTCGTTATCTCCGACGGGGTGGTGGCCCGGGCAGGCACGTTGACGGCTGCCTGGGAGCACTTCGCGCCGTGGAAGACGATCGATGGCGAGTCCGTGGCGTCGGCCGAGATCCCGCAGATCGAGGTGCTGGTCACCGGGATGCTGCGCCCCGAGGTCCTGCTGGACCTGGTGCGGTCGTTCGTGGTGTTCGCCGACGACGAGGGCAAGGTGGCGAAGAAGGCCGCGAAGTACCACCAGTACTGGGCTGTCATCAAGGCGGTGAACTCGACCGTTGCGGCCGTCGCGGGGGATGGGCGAGCGGGGGTCGTATGGCACACGCAGGGCTCCGGCAAGAGCCTGGAGATGGAGTGGTATGCGGGCAAGGTCATGCGCCACTCGGCGATGGAGAACCCGACGCTGGTGGTGTTGACCGACCGCAATGACCTCGACGATCAGCTCTTCGACGACACCTTCGCCGCGTCCCGGCCTGGTGCGCCGCTGCCCGAGGTGCCGGTGCAGGCCGAGGACCGAAACCACCTGAAGGAGCTCCTCGGACACCGCCAGTCCGGCGGGATCATCTTCTCGACCATCCAGAAGTTCGGGCTCTCGAAGGCGGAGAAGGACGCCGGCACGTCGTTCCCGACCCTGTCGGAGCGCCGCAACATCGTCGTGATGGTCGACGAGGCGCACCGCTCCAACTACGACTTCATCGACGGGTTCGCCCGGCACCTGCGGGACGGTCTGCCGAACGCCAGCTTCATCGGCTTCACGGGCACCCCGATCGAGTCCGGCGACAAGTCGACCCGCGCGGTGTTCGGCAACGTCATTGACACCTACGACCTCACCCAGGCGGTCAAGGACGGCGCCACCGTGAAGGTGCTGTACGAGCCGCGGCTGGCGAAGATCGAGGTGCCGCGGGAGGCCCTCGGGGAGATCGATGACGCGTTCGCTGAGGCAACCTCGGGCACCGAGGACGAGGCGAAGGAGCGGCTGAAGACGAAGTGGGCGCGGGTGGAGGCGCTCGTCGGCTCGGACAAGCGGATCGCCGAGTTGGCTACCGATATCCTGGCCCACTGGGACGCGCGCCGTGAGGTCCTGGCCGGTAAGGCGATGATCGTCACCATGTCGCGGCGCATCGCGGCGGCGTTGTACGCCGAGATCGGCCGCCAGCGGCCGGAGTGGGTCACCGACGATGACGCGACCGGCAAGGTGAAGGTCGTCATCACCGGGGCGGCGTCTGATGAGGAGGATTTGCAGCCGCACATCCGTTCAAAGCAGGCGCTGCGGGCGCTGAAGAGCCGGGCGAAGGATCCGACCGACGAGCTCGAGCTCGTGATCGTCCGCGACATGTGGCTGACCGGCTTCGACAGCCCGGCGATGCACACCATGTACGTGGACAAGCCAATGCGGGGCGCGCCACTCATGCAGGCCATCGCCCGGGTCAACCGGACGTTCAAGGACAAGCCGTCCGGCCTGGTCGTGGACTACCTGGGCATCGCCGAGGACCTGAAGAGCGCGCTGAAGGACTACACCAAGCGCGATCAGGAGAACGAGGAACTGGGCCAGGACGTCCGCGCACAGGCCCTGCCCGCGCTGTTGGAAACGCATGAAGTCGTCACGGCCATACTGCACGGCATCGACTGGCGAGCCCGGCTAGCGGCGGGCGGTCCGAAGGCGTTCCTGCATGCCCTGACCGCGACGGTCGAGCATCTCCTTGCGCAGCACCCGGGCACCGCGGCACGGCCGTGCACTAAGGACGACCCCTGCGCGAAGTGCCGGTTCATGGCGCACACGCGGCGGCTGGTGCAGTTCTACGCGATGTGCGTGCCGGCCAAGGAGGCCCTTGCCGTGCGCGACGACGTCGCGTTCTTCGAGGCGGTCCGCGCCCAGATCGCAAAGATCGAGGGGGAGGACCGAGAGGGGAGCGACCCGAGCGCGGTCGTGGACACGGCCATCAAGCAGATCGTGTCGGAGGCGATGACGGGCACCGGAGTCATCGACATCTACGCCGAGGCGGGCTTGGAGAAGCCGGATCTGTCTCTGATCGATGAGAACTTCATCGACAAGGTCGGCAAGTCTGACCGGCCGAACCTGCAGATCGAGCTGCTCCGGCGGCTGCTGGCGGGCGAGATCCGCGCGATCGGTCGGCGGAACGTCGTCACCGGGCGTCAGTTCTCCGAGATGCTCGAGCAGACGGTCCTGCGCTACCAGAACCGCACGCTGGACGCGGCCCAAGTCGTCGCCGAGTTGGTGGCACTCGCCCAGCATCTGAAGGGCGAGGCCGACCGCGGGGCCAAGCTGGGACTGAACGCCGACGAGCTGGCTTTCTACGACGCGGTATGCACCAACGCCTCCGCCGTCACGGTTCTCGGCGACGACACCCTGAAGAGGATCGCTCACGACCTGGTCGAGATTGTCCGGCGGGACGCCAAGACCGACTGGAGCGTCAAAGAGCAGGTGCGCGCGAAGCTGCGCGCGACCATCCGGCGGCTCCTGCTGCGGTATGGCTATCCGCCGGACCAGGAGCCGGTCGCCACGCAACTCGTGCTGGAGCAGGCCGAAACCCTAGCGGGGGAGACCGCCGCCTGAGCGAGCGGGGCCGGTCCTTCGCCTGATGGCAGGGGCCGGCCCCGGCCCGGCGAACTATCAGAACGGTCGGTCCTCCCGGAAAGTCGCTGTGCTCCGGTCCGCCGAGATCCCGCAGGGTGTCCCACGGGATCTCCCAGTAGGCGATGGGGCTGCTGGTCCGGGTGGCCTGCCTGTCGCGCCTCTTGCCGATCGGGTGGACGCCGGTCCACCCTTGAGTTCCTGAGTGAAGGAGTGTTCGTCGGGCAGCGGCGCCCCGATGGCGGCGGCGTGCTGACGCAGGCAGCCGAGCATCTTCATCGCGTTGACCGCGAGTCCGGTCCGTGACAGGCCGTACTCGGAACCGTCTCAGTGCACATCGGCTGCGGCCGGGACGTCGCCTGGGAGGTCGTCCGCCGGCTGTTCGACCGGTCGCTTACCGAGGTGGCCAGCCGTGGTCCTGGACTTGACCCGAAGAGTGCGCTCCAGGAGGTCGGGGCGAGACAGGGGCTCGGTGTGCCCACCTATGCAGTCGATGTGGACGGCCCTGGTCACGCGAAGACCTTCAGCGCCGCCGTCTTTCTGTCGGGCATCGTTCGCGGCCGCGGCAGCGGGCCAACCAGGAAGGCTGCGGAGCGCGAAACCGCACACGCGGCCCTGGAAGCACTCTCATCGGAGAAATCAGAGTCGCCAGCTGCCTGACCCCCCGGCGGTCTCGCGCCAACGCAGGGTCTGGACCGCCACGCGGACCTGGCCGTAGGTCCTTCGGCGTCTCGGCAAGTCTCGGCAGCGGGCCCGACGCGGGTTGCCTACGGCTTGCCGGCGGCCTCCTGCAGGTACCCCAGCGCGTATGTCACGAGCCTCGCCAGCTGGCCTGCGGTCAGCGACCTGTAGTCCAGATGGCTGATGCTCGACAGTCGGCGTCCCTGGTCGTGAAAGAACAACGGATGCCCCTGCAGCTTGCGGCCCCGACGTTGAAGTTGCCCAGCCTCGGCGGCTATCCGCCACTCGCTGCCGGCCTCCTGGTCAGGCGGCTCGCGGAGGCCGTCGCCTTTGCGGATCAGCAAGGCGTCGGCGAGTTGAGACTCGCCCATGTCGCGCAGGAACGCGACGAAGCTGGACGTCGGAAGGGTCTAACGAAGAGCTGTGGCGAGATCGTGCGCGCGCACCTGCGCGGCCGCCACCGCGGCTGTGTGCGCCACCCCGTCGGCCACCTTTGGTCGAACTTCGACGCCCAACCGCAGCCTCCACCAGCTGGCGCCCTGCGCCTCACTGCGCAGATCGACACAGAGCCTCTCGCCCGCCAAGTCCGCCAGCGGATGCTCGACGTAGAACACCACTGACGGCTGCCCGCCAGACGTCGTGCCCGCTCCACCGGACGGGCCGACGGCGGCGGTGAGAACACGAACGCGATGCGCCAACTGCCGGAACGCTATGGCGACAGCGGTGCGGCCCGCCCCGCCCAGTGGCCCAGCCGCTTGCGCGAGCACGTCGCGAAGCGCGCGCTCCATCTCTCGTGCCAGAGTGCGCGCGACCTCGCACGAACTGTCACCCCATCCGGACAACACCTCGGGAAGCAGGTGACGACCCCATCCGATCGGAGCGTCGGCCGTCTCCGGATCCAACGACACGAGATGACACGGCAGGCCGCCCCGCGCTACGGCCAGAGCCTCGTAGCGGGTGAACTGGTCGCCGTGTTCGCTCGCGCCCACCTTGGGCTCGATCAGCGCGATCGGGCGGCCGCCGTCGGTGACGAAGGCGTCGATGCGTCCTGACCTCCCGGCGGCAGACTCTTGCATCAGCCCCGGGTTGTCGGCATGCAGCCCCAGGGCATGCAACAAAGGCGACGGATCTAGCTCGATGAGGTAGGCGAGCAGATTCGCCACGTTCGTCTCCTGCGAGAGCAGTCGACCGAGCGGTTCTGACCCCGGCTGGCGCACCGTGACAGGCGCATTCACCAGGGCACCGTACGCGTGTCGAGCCCTGCCTATGCTGTACGCGGAACTCGAGCTGGGCCCGGAGGACGGTGTGTGTGAGTCCTGCGGCCATGTGAACGATTGGGATGCGCTGCACTCCGCGACGCCGGGTGTGTACTGCGACGACTGCGCGCACCTCGACGGCTGGGCTTGCGATTGCGAGCCGTGCGCTGAAAGCCGGGAGATGTCGGACTGCACAGACAGACTGGCCGTCGGGCCCGGCGCCGGTCAGCTCCTGGGCACCAGCTCGCCGCAGAACGAGCCTGGACTCAGGCCGAAGGTTTCGACGGCCCTCTCACCCAGCCGGGTGGCTGCGGTTCAGGCGGATGTGCGGCGTGCCGACGACAGCATGGTGCACGACATGAGCATCCAGACCTCGACTTCGGCGTCGCTCGCCGCGCACGTGGGCCGCCTCGTAGCCGACCTGCCCGATGGCGTCATGCTGGTCGCCGTCACCGGAACCAGCGACAGCACCGAGCTGCGCACCGCCACCTACACGGACCTGGGGCCTGGCACATTGGCCGCCCTTGACGGGTTCCTCACCCCGACCCCCGAGTTCGTCGCGCTCGCCACGCAGACCATCTGGTCACCTTCGGACGACATCGACGGCTCCGAAGCGTGGCTGATGGTCGCTGTGACCGCCGACGGCCCCGCGCTCGTCGGCATCCGCCGTCTCGACCGCGACCAGCAGTGGACGACGTTGACCCCGGAGACCTCGCCCTGGCTCGCCCGCGGCCTTGAGAAGGCGCTGTGCAACGCGCTCGCCGGCCAGCCGCTGGACCTGCGGGTGAGCATCCTCGAGGAGCGCGTCATGGCGCTGGCGTGGGAGGACGTACGCGACAGCGAGGATGTCGCCGACGAGCTCGACGTCGTCGTCAACGTGCACGCGCTGCACACGACGGCCGGAATCGTCTGCCGGTACGTCATCCCCGGAGCGGTCGGCGGTCCCGTCGCCCCCGTCGAGTGCAGCGAGGAACTGCACGACGCCATCCTCGCACTGCGGCACGCCATGCACGAACCCGGCGAGGGCACCTGGTTCGTCGCCGAGTTTACCGTCACCGCAGACAACCATGTCGAAGCGATCTACGACTTCGACGAGCCGCCGTCCGACCTCACGGTGTGGCCGAACGCGCAACTGCTCGCCGCCGACCTCGCCCTGCACGCGCGCACCTCGGAGTTCACGCCGGATTGGATGACCGCAGTACTCCGCTCCGCCGCCTGATCCGCGCCCGAGATGACCGGTAGCTCACCGGTCGAGCACGCCAACGGGGCCACGGACGCGTCTGCCTCGTACGAACGGGTGAAGACCTTACGAGACGCGGTCCCTAAAACAACGCGGCTCGTCCATCGGCCGGTCGCGCAACCACGGTCGAGGAAACGGCCGCATCGGTGCTCATCGATCCTGCCCAGCGCGGCGGTACGACCGGCCCGGGACGACGGATAGCCGCCTGTCGTCAGGCCGGAACTGGCCGGACAGCCACGAGGACGCTGAGCTGGGCGGCGACCTCCCGAGAGCGGATGATCAGCGCCATCCGCGCCCCGCCCGGGTGGCACGCAACAGGCGCGGCATCGCCAGGCAGGCCAGCCGCCGAACAACGGCGACCCACCGCCCTCAGCCAGTGAGGCTGTGCATCGCCCAGGATCCCGCGGCCGCTGAACTGCTCAGCCGTGACCCGCTCGCCCTAGTGGTTGGCATGCTGCTCGATCAGCAGTTCGCAATGGAGGGTGCCTTCGCGGCACCGCGTCTGCTGGCCGATCGGCTCGGCGTCGACGCGCTGTCTGCTGCGGACATCGCGGCCGCCGACCCGGAGCAGTTCGCAAAGATCTTCCAGGGGCCGCCGGCGCTCCACCGGTATCCGGCTTCGATGGCCAGCCGCACGCAGGAGGTGTGTCGGCTGTTGGTCGACCGGTGCGGCGGTTGCGCCGATGGGCTCTGGACCGACGTTCCCGACGGCACGACGCTGCTGAAGCGGGTCGGTGAGCTGCCCGGGTTCGGCGCGCAGAAGTCGAAGATCTTCGTGGCCTTGCTCGGGCAGCAGTACGGCGTCACGCCGACCGGCTGGCGGGAAGCGGCCGGGGACCACGGCCAGGAGGGTTCTCGGCGGTCCGTCGCCGACGTCACCGGACCCGACACACTCGCCGAGGTTTGGCGGTGGAAGCAGGCTTTGAAGGCGGCCGCGAAGAAGAAGGCCGCTGCCTCTGCATTCGATGCGCGGCCTGCTCACCGCAATCTGGCGCGTTTCCCCGTACAGAAAAGTTCACCCCGGAATGGGTCGACAAAGTGCCTCGCCACACCGCCTGATGCCGGTCACTTCTGCTCCGACTTCGGGGCGGTTCGGAGCGAGCCGAGCCACCGATGTGCTGCGGCCGGCTGCGGCGCACCGCAGTTCGCCCTGAACTGCGGTGCGCCCGCGTCCGGTGAAGCGACGGATTAGAGGTCCGCGAATGGACCGTACTGAGCGTCGATGGCGCGGTCCTGGGCCCAGCCCTCGTTGAGGCTGGCCTCGTAGGCGCGCTCGTCCTCATCAGTCGGGTCGTCGACGAGGTCGCTGACTTCGCCGGCGATGCCGAGCGCGTCACGGTGGATGCGCAGGCCCTTGTACTCGACACGAATCATGCGGCGCAGGTGTTCGATGGGGCGGCGGAAGACGCCGGTGCTGATGCGGATGACGAAGTCGGTGCGCAGCTCGACGTACAGGTAATGGTCGGGAGCGATTCGGGTGGTGAAGAAGAAAGTCTCCTCATCGTCATCGACGAGCAACGTGCCGTCCTTGTGGTCGCGGGTGAGGCCGGCCTTGACCGCGGCCAGGGTTTCGAGGTCCATCTCGTGCAACTTCATCTGTCAGTCCTTCAGTCGGGGTTGTCGCGTTGCCGAGAGGGACCGTGCGGGGAGTCCGGGCAACGGCATGCAGGTCGGCGCTTTCCTCCCCCTTGCGGGGGAGCCGAGGGCAGCGGAGCGCCTGCTCGCTCTGTGGGGTGCGACAGTCGGCTACGCCGGTCGCGGATTGCGGCGCGGTGGGGTGCCTGAAGTCGGCGTGCGAGAAGACGACGAACGGGGGACAGGCGCTGTCTTCCTCAGCCGCCCATGACCGCAACGGTGAACCGTCGTGGTGCGCGCTCCCGTACGGAAGGACCCCGATCTTGGATCTACGTGCAGACTTCATCCTTGCCGCGAGCAATCCCGGCTCCGACCGCAGTGAGTCCGCTCGCCGGACCGGCAAGGTGTTGGCGCTGTATCAGCTCCGCGACCAGCTCGACTCGCAACACCTCGTGGCGATGATCGCCCTGCTCGATGCCGTGCCCGGCTCGGCCGCGCAGCTGTGGGACACGGCAGCCGCCGCGTTGACCATTCCACTCCGGTTGACCGACGCACTGTGATCGGGCCAGCGGCGCCGGCCAGGCTGGCGCCGGCAGGGCGGTGATGGCAACCACCCCGCCAGGAGCCGTCAGGCCGCCCGACTGTTGCGCCCAGCGGGCTTCGCGTGCTCCCAGAACCAGCCGGGGAGCGCCTCCAGCCGAGCAGCGAGCTGGGGCGTCATGCGAGGGTCACGTGCGCGGTAGTACGCCTTCTGGTGGCTCATCCAGCGCTGGAGTCCCTCGTCCATTCCGGTGTTGCGCCGCTGCAGCGGCCCCAGGATGGTCGTCCATTCTTCGAGCTCGGCGTACCGGCGTTCCCAGCGCTCCTCTCGGCTGCTTGAGACAGCCTTGCGTTGCTCGTTGGTGGTGAGCATGGTCCGGATTCCTGAACTGGTCCACGTGATGGCACCGGAAGCGCTCTCGACGCCCTCGGCAGCGAACTGCTTCGCGATGTCGGTGTAGGACAGGCCGGCCTCGTGCATGTCCTTGGCTCGGGACCTGAGCTCATCAGTGATGCGCGGTGCTTGCCAGCACCAACCAGGCAGGGCATCCAGGGCAGCGACTTCCTCCGGGGTCATGGACCCCTGACGACGACGAGTGCGCTGAGCGCGCACGAACCTGTGCAGCTCCGGCGCCGTGCTCGGCCTGGGAAGGTCGCCGTGCGCGGTGATGTAGTCGGCGAGCTGCTGCAGTGAGGTTTTCTCACCAGGATTCGCCGTCCGCGGACGGCCAGGGAAGGCATCACTGCAGGTCAGGCGCATGTGCCAGCGGAGGTGCCAAGTGCCACGTGGCGGGACCTGCGCCGAGCAGCCGTGATCGACGTCGCCAACGACTCGCCGCAGCCCTGACCAGCGGCGCCGACCGTCCCCTTCAAGCTGGTGCGGATTCCTGGTGAGAAAACCTCAGTGAGGTTTTCTCACCAGGATTCGCCGTCCGCGGACGGCCAGGGAAGGCATCACTGCAGGTCAGGCGCATGTGCCAGCGGAGGTGCCAAGTGCCACGTGGCGGGACCCGCGCCGAGCAGCCGTGATCGACGTCGCCAACGACTCGCCGCAGCCCTGACCAGCGGCGCCGACCGTCCCCTTCAAGCTGGTGCGGATTCCTGGTGAGAAAACCTCAGTAGCTCCCAGAAGGGTTTCGTCGTCTGCGTCACCAGGCGGGTGCACAACGCCCTGTGGAAGTTCCCGTCGAGACGGTTCGTAAGGTCAGGAATGACCTTGCCGGGAAGGCGCGGCGTCATGGTCTCTCCTCCGAGCTGCCTGCGAGCGGCGTCCAGCTCGGCCCCGAGCGCGGGGTCGTGCTCGCGCAGCGCGTACAGCACGGTGCACACGTCGTCGAACGCCGATGACGACAGAACGCCCTCCGGGTCCTCGTCGGCGGCCAGGTAGACGGGCAGCAGGATGGTGCCGACGGCCTTGCCGGGTGCGGTCCGTAGCGCCCGACCAACGGCCTGGACGATGTCGACGTAGGAACTGCGCGGGTCGATGAACGCGATGCCGTCGATGGCGGGAACGTCGACGCCCTCGGTGAGGCAGCGGGCGTTGGTCAGTACGCGCCGATGTCCCGGCGCAAGGGTGCGCAGGCTGTCCAGCAGTGCGGTTCGCTTGCCGGCCGGCATCTCGCCGTTGACATGCCCGGCGGAAAGTTGCGACGCCTGCTCCGGGGTGAGCAGCGACGAGGCGACGTGGGGGAGCGCGGTCGCGAAGCGCTCGGCTTTCTCCACGTTCCCATGAAATGTGACCATCCGGCTGACGCCGTAGTCCTCCATTGCCTTGACTACGGCAACTGCTCCGGCGCCCTCTCGTCCGGTTAGCACCTGCCCACCGACGATGAGCTCCGCGCCTTCCTCGAGCTGTTCGCGGATGGACTCGTCGGTGACACCGACGACCACGACCTGGTAGTCGCAGAGCAAGCCCGCCTCGACGGCCTGAGCGAAGCCGAAGTTGAACATGACTGGCCCGTAGAGGGTCTCGTCGTCCATCGACGTCGCGGACCGCCCTCTCGTAAGCCGTGGGGTGGCGGTCATGAAGACCCGCTTCGTCGCGCGGATGCGGTCGGCGTCCAGGATGAGTCGGAATGCCGGCGCCGCGTGTCCTGCGGTGCGGTGGGCCTCATCGGCGAGCGCCAGGTCGAACGAGGGTGCGCCCAGAGCCTGAGCAGCGGAGACCACGGCAGTCGAGTGGTAGGTCGCGAAGACCACGGTCCGGCCGAGTCGATGGCCGGTCAGCTGCGCGCGGAGGGTCTCCGGGTCGGTGGTGACCGGCACAGGGAGGTCGGCGACCAAGGTCAGCCTCTCGGACTCAGCGACGGTGTCGTCCGAGCAGACCGCGATTGCGCCCACTGGGTCCAGCGCGTGCTGCAGCCACTCGCGCAGGGTCTGCGCGAGCAGGGACAGGCTGGGTAGCAGGACAAGCACGAGTTCGGTGTCCAGCCGCTCCGCCAGGCGAAGTGCGGTCAGGGTCTTCCCGGTACCGCACGCCATGTGCAGTTGCCCGCGGTCGCGATGAGCGAGAGCGGCGGTGGCGGCGTCGAGGGCTGCAAGCTGGTGCGGACGGAGCTCAATGCCGGTGGCCGGGGCGGAGGCAGAGTGAGCGAACTGGGCCAGGGCGGGCGCGGGTAGGGCGGTGTGGGTCAACGGTTCTCCAGGGGCTCGTTGTGTCGGGCGCCTGGACGGTGCGGTGTGGCGCGCGCGGCGCAGTCACCTGTGCATGACGTGCCTCACACGGGCCCACTCCGACGCCGGCACGTTCCCCGGACCGGCTACATGGGGTCACTCCGAGAGCCAGCCGCACAGCTCGCGGGTCAGTTCTGGGATGACCTCCCGCTCGAAGGCATTCAGCTGGTGGTGGCCTTTCAGGTCGGGACGTCGGGCGAACACGACAGTGCTGTCCTCCGCGGTGGCTATCGCCAGCGGGGCGCGGCCGGAGTGGAAGCTCGGCGGGGCCGGGGCGACGAACGGAGAGACCGCGAGGCCCTTGTCAGGCGCGCTGAACTGACTCGCAGTGGGGTCGAGGACCCAGCGTTCGATGCGGCGGCCTTTACGGCGGGATGCCAGGACAACGGCGTGCCCGTCCCACGTGGCTTCGGTGGCCTCATCGGTGCCTCGAATGCGGAACACCGCCCCGTGCGCGGGCAGGGCAACCGCCGAGCCCCCGGTCATCAGGTGCTTGAAAGCGGCGGAGTTCAGGGCGGTTACATCGACACCTACGACGTTCGCCGTGTAGCCCAGCTTCCGGAGGGCGTTGCGGAGCACGTACGCGGCGACGATGCAGTGATGCTGCAGCTGATACTCCTGGAGTAGGTCGACCAGGATGTCGTTGGCCCGGGTCAGCTGGCGCGACCCGCTCGAGGACATGTCCAGGGTGGCGACTGAGTCCCGCGGTATCCGGACGTGCTCCATGGCGACGATGCCGCCATCGCGGTCTCGCATGGCCAAGCTCGCAGTGACCTCGGGCCGGCTGCTGGGGTAGGTCTCACGCAGTTCCATCTGTCCTCCACTCGTGGTTGGGATGTGACGAGCGAGGACCGTGCGGGGGCCGAGATCAGCGGCATGGGTCCGACCCACCTACTGCCTCGAACGGGTGAAGGTGCCTGGGACGCGAGGCGATCGTGACGCCAGCCACGGCCCGGGCACTTGCTTGGGTAGCTGAACGTCAGCGGCAGTTCGGGCTAGATGACAGTCAGTGGCTCGCCTGCCGTGGAAGCCCTGGGGGAACCGGTAGAGCCCCGGGGCTGTGCAGGCGAGCCACCGACGTCACCACCGTCCAGGGCCGCCGCATGCGCGGTGGTACCCGGCCGGTATCGGTGGCCGCCAGCCGTGGGTGCCCGTGGGGAGGTGAACCGGTTGTGCCCGGGGCGGTGTGGGGCGGGTCGTGCCACCGATGTCTGTGAACGTCCGCAAGCTCTGTCGCCCGTCAAGGAGCTGGCGGCCGAGACTCATGCGTGTGGACGTAGCGACGCCATCATTCGATGACGAGCCACAACCGTCTGCTCGTCAGGTCGGACGCCGCATCGTGTTGCGGCGGCCGAGGGAGTGCTCGATGACCGAGGCACGGACTGCTGAGTCCGCGAGCAGCATCAGCGAGCCTTCGTAGTCAGAGCGGTGAAGGGTCTTCACGAGAGCGCAGTCCATGTGCGCCCGGGCCTCCTCGTCGGACAGGCCGAACTCCTGAGCCGATGGCATCACCCCAGCTCGGGCCAGCACCGCGGCCGTCGTCGGCTCCTTCATGAACCCGACCAGACTGTCGACGACCAGGCCGCTCCACTCGCCATCCGATGGCGAGGCCGGCTCTTGCCACGCGAGGGCGTACGACGTGATGCCGAGGGCTGACACGCGCCGGGTGACTCGGTAGGGGAGGAATGCACCGAGCACGTCGCCAGCACGGTTGATGACGTGAGTCACCAGCGTCTCGGTTATCCAGCCGGCCTCCAGCGCGTTGTGCTCGTCGACCGCGTGCTGCATCTCTCCGGGGCCCCAGGGGCTCGCGGTCGTCGGGTTGCACTCGACAGAGGTCTGCCAGCTCTCGGTGGTGTACGACACGATGTCGCAGCCGAAGCCAACGGCGGCCAGCCGCGCGGCGTGGAGGGCGTCGTCGCGGTTCACCCGGGCGGGTGCCAGGAGGGCAACGCGCTCCCCGCCTCGCCAGCCATGGATGAGTGGCGCCATGTCGGTGGCGCCGCGCACGGCACTGTGGGTCTCTTGGACCCATGCTTCCTTGTGCTGCCGGGCGTAATCGACGGCGTGCTCGAGGGCAGCGGACAAGGCACTCATGCGAGGGGGCGCCGAGTCTGCGTGAGAGCGGGCGGTGGTCTCTTGGGCGGGGGGTGGGCACGCGGTGTCTGCGGCCAGCCGGCCGAGGTCCATCTGGTGCGGGTTCATCGGTTCTCCACTCGGGTCGGGGGTTGGACGAGCGGGGACGGTGCACACGCCGCGCGAGGGTGCATGCAGGCTGGCGGCTACCTCCCCCCGATGAGTGAGAAGAAGCAGCCAGCGCGTGCGGACTTCGTGGTTGGTCAAGGGCCGGATTCCTGCTCTTCGACGGCACGCTGACCAGCAACCGGCGGGGCCGCCCAGGCGACGGCGGCTCGCCAGGCGAGGCAGGTACCGAGCCCCCGGCCGGCGTCACCACCGTTGAGTTCTGCCGCCGGAGGCGGCGAGCGGCGCGGAGCGTTGCCCCTCTCCGTGCGGAACAGAGCGGAGAAGTCGGATCGACGGAAGCGCAGGTCAGTGCGGGGATCGTATGGGCTGTGCGTGGTCAGTTGACCCGATGAGTGTGGGTATTCGGCCACAGACCCGTGCGGGTCCGTTCAAGCCCCGGAGAGGTGGAGCAGGCGCCGCGAGCCCACGGCGTCGTCCGCCGCCGAGAGGAACCCGATGTCTGCCGCGCACACTGCCCGCGCACTGATGGGCGTGAAGACCGAGGAGGTCCTCCACGTTGCCTCCCCGAGGGTCGGGCGTCACCGCCAGCCGTTCACGCTGCTTCGGCGACGCGCTGCTGGCCTTGCTCCGTACGGAGGGGCGAAACGCCGACCAGGAGGAGTCGATGCGCGGTCGACTGGCGGGTGCTGTTGTACCTGCTAGCCAGCATGGGCTACGAGAACCGGCTGGAGCGCTACGTCAGCGAGATCGCCGACGACCTCGGGAACGACCGCAGCACAGCTTGCCGGAACGGGAGTAGATGTCGGATCCAGACACCTGAAGCGGTCGTCCGTTCTTGGTGTACAGGTTGGGCCACGGGCTCTTTCGGCCAGCTGGTGGGCGATGGGGTCGCAGGGGTGCGCGCCGGTCGGCTCATCCGGCAGGTGATGCGGCCAGCTGCGTCCGGCAGCCCTCAGCGCGGTGGCCGGCGATGGCCAGGGGGACGGGGGGCGGCGCCGGCACGGTTTGCGTGGATGTGCGTAGGGACCCCTTCGGCGAGACGCGGGTGACCGGTGTGCCGTAGGCGGGCGGGAAGACGATCGTGGCCCACTTCGGGTCGGTGGTGTTCGGTGCCCGCCAGCAGGTGCGGCAGAGGACGCCGTAGCCGCTGGCGGCAACCTCGGGGAGCAGCGCGACGACGTCGCACCGGCCGCGGCGGCACCCATGCGGACAGGCGATGATCCGGACCCGCGACTTGCGCTGGTCTGCGTACGCCAGGTACTGCGGCCGGTCGAAGCTGATGCCCTGCCGCTTGGTGGGCACGACCAGCTCGCGGACGGCGTCGGGGGCAATCCCGCAGTGGCGCGCAATGGCCGCGATGTCCAGGCCCACGCCCCGCATGTAGGCGGCCGGCTGCCCGAGGGTCGCGATCAGCTGCAGGGGAAGGGTCGTGTCGTCGGGGCAGGCCGCGTTGTGCCACTGCAGATCCGGGTCGAGGTAGGTCGCCTCCACGTGCGCCCTCCAGCCGGTGGAGTAGGCGGTCAGCTGGGGGAGGGAAGCACCCGTCAGCTGGGCGTAGACGACCTGCTGCACCGCGGCGATCGGGTGGTCGACGAGGGCGCACTTGGCGCCGCGAGCGGTCACGCCGCGCTCCTTCAGCCACGGCATGAGGTGCTTCATGAACAGCGTCTTCCGGCTGAGGTCCTCAGTGGCCAGGCGGTCGACCGGCAGGCCCTTCGCGAAGACACTCTCGGCGGTCGCCGCCCGACCGCCGGACTTGCCCGCGCGGCGGTTGCCGGTGCTGTCCCCCCGAGGGCGCACGTCGCGCACCCGGCCGCGGATAGCCAGCTCCACGTGACCGTCGGGCAGCGCCGGCACGCGCAGGATCGTCTCGTATGTGATCCACCGACCCGCGTCGTCCACCTCGGCTTGCGCGGTCCAGCCGCCGAGCAGCTTGTCGGCCAGCGCACCGAGGGGCGCCGGGCCGACGCCGTTGTTTGCGGCCGCTCGCTGCAACCCGGCAACGAGATAGGCGATCGCGGACAGGTTCGCCTCCACGTTCCGTTCGCCGCCGGGAAGCTGCTCATCGAGGGCGGCCGCCTGGTCGCGGAGTCTCGCGGCCTCCTGCCGCGACCTGCGCGCCCGGTCGCCGTGGTCAGCTGCGTCCTTGCGGTACGCCCGCGCCTCGTCTTCCTCGCCGTCCTCGGCCGCGAGCGAGGCGTTGGTGCGGGCGCCGCGGCCCGCCTTCTCGGCCTTCTCCGCGGCCTCGTCGGCCGCCGTCGCCCGCGCCAACAGCCCGGAGCGCATCCGCTGGGACTGCTCGGCCAGGTCGACGTGGAGCACCGCGCGCACCGGGGCGAGGATCGCGGGGTCAATCTGCGCGGCGACGGCCTCAGTGATGCGGTAGGCGACGTCTCCGCACAGCGCGTCGAGGTTGAGCGTGCCGGCGATCGACCTCCCCGGGGTGCCCAGCTGCTTGGTCCAGCCGCGCCGGTGCTTCTGGCCGGGCCTGGGCCGGCCTTCCTTCTCGGCGCGGATCAGCAGGATGAGGTTGGCCCGGCCGTCGTTGTTGGCCCGGGCGATGAGCGTTGCCTCCCGGTCACCGGGCAGCAGCCACGTGCCGAAGCCCTGCAGGACGCGGCGGTCCGGGCGGTTGACGTGCGCCTGTCCGCCGGTGCGCCGCCGCGGGGCCCGAAGAGAGCGCAGCAGCCGCCCTGCGGCCAAGCGCAGCGTCTTGTCGGGGATGCCGAAGCGGACCAGTTCAGTGCCGATCTCGGGGTCCAGGGGCCACGGCCAGCGGGCTTCGACGTAGAAGACGCCGGTCTCGTCGTACTCGTCGGCGTAGTGCGGCGTCAGCCCAGCCAGCTGGAGGCCGCGCTCGCGGATGTCGTTGACCACCGCGCGGAGGAGGACTCCGGTGCGCAGCAGCTCCGGGCGCGCGATCACCAGCCGCTGCTCATGGGTGAACAGCTCCGCCGGGTCGGCACCGGCTTCGAAGGCCAGCACCTTGTCCTCAGACGGGGCGGCGGGTCGCGGCACGCCGGCGGGCCAGTGGCCCTGGAAGACGGTCAGCGCGGCGTCATACATCCGGTTCCGGTCGCCGAGGGCGGCGGCGAAGTCCAGGTCGTAGCGCTGCCCGGCACGCCGCCGGATCCTGCCGTCCTTCTCGAGCTCGGCGAGCTTGCCGCAGATCGTCTCGTAGGTGGCTCCGGCGGCGTGCAGGCCGTAGACCTCGGCCAGCGCAGGGGCGTCGGTGGCTGCGGCGATGGGGACAAGGCCCTGCCCCTTGACCCGGCGGGGGCGGCCGCGGCTGTCCTTCTCGAGGTTCCAGCCGTAGGGCATCTGGTCCTCGGCGAGCACCGCGCCACCGGCCAGCATTGCCGTCAGTCGGGAGCCCAGCAACTTCTTGCGGCGCTCGGGGTCGTCCTCGGAGCCGACCGCGCCCAGCAGCTTCAGGCTGGTTCTGTCGCCCTTGACGGCGAGGTTGTAGAGGACTCCGCCCAGGCGCATCCGGATCCCGCGCTCGTGGTGCCGGCGCATGATCAGGCCCCAGTTGACATTCTCCCGCGCCGCGCGGGTGACGTCGTCGACCCACCGGCTCACCCGCAGCTTGCGCAGGTGGTTGGTCACCGCCAGCACCAGCGCGGTGTAGGCGTTCTCGTCCTCGCCGTCGGGACGCTCGATCTGGCGCTTCACCGCCGAGAGCTCCACGCGGAAGAACACCGTCTTGCCGATCACCACGAAGGCGACGACGGGGGTGTTGTCGGTGAGGTTGTGATGGATGTCGGCCAGGCTCAGCCAGCGGATGCCGTGCGGTGCTCCGGCGGAGGGGGTGTCGAACGCCGAGGACGGCAGCGCACGGTAGGCCGCGACGTCCGGGTCGTCGGGGTATAGCGCACAGTGCCGTGCGACCTGGCTCGCGATGCCGCCGTCCTGGACGCTGAACCGGTCGTAGTGCGCCTCCTCGGCGTCGCGCGCGACGTCCAGCGCGTCCGCGAGCGGGCGGTACACCTTCTGCGGCGTGTACAGCGACTCGAGACCTGCCATCGTTCCTCCTTCGTCGGGACAGCGGGCTGCACCGTGCGCGCGAGGTCCAGCAAGGCAATCGCTTGGCTGGAGAACTTGGCGATGGCCGAGGCCAGGGCCGAGTTCTACGAGGTGGTCTCCTTGCTGGAGGTGGCGCGGATCGTCGCGACGAGCGGCGCGAGGGTCTCCGGCGCCAATGCGGCGAAATCTTCCGAACTCAAGAGGTTCAGCCGAGCTACTGCGGCGTGGAAGGCGTCGAGTGCGGAGTGGCTGGCGCTGGGCCCTTGCATCCTGCGGCGGTCGGTCATGTCGCGCGACCGTGGATGCGCCCGAGCGAACCGCAATGCGGTCGCCGGCCGGTGAGCGCGATGGGACGCCCGCTCCGCCTTGTGAGTTGCCCGACGTTCCGGCGACGCGCAGTAGCCAGGATGCGGGGAGATCCCTGACGGGGTGCGCAGACTGGGCGAGTGGATGAGAGTGGGACGTTCGACGGTGGCGTGGTTGAGGGGATGCAGCGAGCGCTGACCCTTTTCTCACGTGCGTACGACGAGGGCTATGAGCACGACGAGATCGTGAAGCTGCTGGAGAAGCAGATTTCGCTGCTGGAGTTGCAGATCGTGGTGCGCGGGTCTTCCCCAGCGCAGGTGCCGCACGAGTAGGGGCACCTGGACCTAGGCGGGCCGGCACGGTGAAGCACGGCGACGGTTAGCCGGATCGTGAGCAGCTGGGGTGAACCGTCCGACGTCGTCGCCGACGGCCGCCTGATCAGCGGCGAGCCGGTGGCCGTCGTCCGTGTCCCGCCGCAGCCGCCTCGACTCGCTCAGAGCAACTCACGAAGGTCGCCGGGCACGAGCTCGACCGCCGCTCGGTTGACCGCCGTCAGAGCCGAGACCCAGGCTTCCAGGACGGCCCAGTCGTCCCCGCTGCCGGCGAGCGACAGCGCGGCGGCCACCGCGCCGAGAACCTCGGCGTCGGTGACATGGCGAACTCGTCGGGCTCCGCCGACCGTTGGGCCTTGCCACTTGCTCATCTCCATGACCAGGACAGTGCTGACGAGTCGCCGGGTGGCCAGCATCCGGTCATGCCGGGGAGGTGCGCGCTACGCGAGCCAGTCGCCGGACAACGCCGCCGGCATCGGCGCGTCGTCCCAGTGGTCGCGGAGGGCGGCAGCCCGCTGCGCTGGCTTGCCACGGAAGCAGAGCGCAGGGTGCAGATGGATGGTGAGGGGGCGGCCGGCGACGCTTTCCGTCCGCACGAGGGCTCTCTCGCGCAGGGCCAGCAGTGCCCGGCTGACCGTGCTGCGGTCGTGCCCCAGGTCGTCGGCGATGTCGCTCACGTGTCGCTGCACCTGGTTCTCGTAGCCGCAGGTGGCCACGAGGTAGAGCAGGACGCGAAGGTGGACCGGGCGCAGCGGCTCGTCACCCTCGTGACGACGGCCTTCGGTGCGGAGAAGCATCAGCAGCGGCGCGCAGAACAGAAGGGTGAAGGCCTGACGGTGCCGGGGGACCGCCCGGACTGCGATGTAGTGCACCTCGTCGGTGTCGAGGTCCTTGAGCCGCCGGGATGGGTGAGAGGTGGGCATCGGTCAGTCTCCGGAGTGTGAGCGGTGGTCGACGCCTGGTTCGCGCCGAGGCCTCCACCCGTCCGGCAGCCAACGGACCCCGCCAGCATCCGTGGCCGCATGGTCACCCGTTCGGGGCCAGCTGGACACGCGCGGGCACCCTGCGTCGCGGATGTGGGTCGCCCTGGATCTGCTGCTCACCTCGGAGACGCTCAAGGACGCGCTCGCCGCGACCCGCCAACGCCGCAACCGACGGGCGGAGGAACCCGAGTAGGCGACCGCGCCGATCAGGAGGGCGGCGGCGCCGGACTCGGTCCCGGCACCGGCGGCCCGTCGAACCGGTACGCGGTGAGCGGCTCGGGATGCCCCTCGCCTTCGGCGAACTCGCGGGCACTCCGGACCAGGAGGGCCTCGTAGTCGTCGGCCGTCAGGCCGGCGAGGCGGTCCGCGGCGTCCTGCAGGTCAGGCTGCGGTTCGGTCACGCCCGCAGCGTCCGCTCTGCGGACGCTCCGCTCAACTCCGTTCTTGCGCTCGATCGAGGACGCCACGCTGAACCAGCTGCAGCGCCGGCTCAGCGCTGCACACGCCTCGATGGCCACCGGTCGTCGCCCGGCGGCGGACGGCGATGGGGACGACGGACAGCCGGTGCGGCTGAGGAGCCTCCTCCAGAGTGGCCGCAGTCCCCGGCTGAGCGGCTGTGACCAGCCGAAACCGCCGGGATCTGTCGGTTCCGGCCCGTACTGTCCCCGGCACCATCTGGCTTCGGCCTGCAGACGGGGGCCAGCGCGCGAGAAGGAGAACTCTGGGCATGACCGAGCCGCACGCGCCCGCCGGCGCGTTCACGGTTGCGGTGACCGACGCCCGCCGCACGATGGCGTACCTGGTCGCGCCCGAGTCCGACGACTACATCGCGATCATGGCGGTGCTCGAGTCATCGGTCACCGACCTGACACCGGCCGAGGTGACCGTGGCCCTGCGCGGCGCGGGAACGCCGCTCGATGAGCGGACCGTTGGGCCCGGCTGGACAAGCTGCGCGAGTGGACGGCCGTGTCGGCCCGCACCGACACCTCCCGGATCCTTCGGCACGCGGACCTGCTGGCCCGCAACTGGAGGTACACGGCGACCCCCGCCGGTCGCCAGGTGCAGCGGTTCTACGCGACCGTGCTCGCCGGGACCCCCACGATGCGGGAGATCCCGCTGTCCAGCCTCGCCCGGGTGGTCGACGCGCTTGAGGCGCTGGCCGTCGACGCGACGCTGCCCGCCGCGGAGGTCGCCGAGCACACCGGCCGGCTGTTCACCAGCCACGACGATCTTGACGGTGCCCTGGTCGGCGCCGAGGACACCCTGGCCGGCCTCGCCGACCGCTTCGACCTTGACGCCAACGCCACCGGGGAGCTGAAGCGGCTGCTGGTCGAGTACGCGACCCGGGTCGCGGGCGAGCTGGAGTCCGGATCGGCGCGTGCGGCGGCGGCGTTGGCCGTGCTCTCACCCCGGTTCGCCGAGCTCGCCGCCATCGCGGTCGAGGCGTCGGACGCCCGGGCGCTGATCGAACGCGGCGCGTTGACCGCATCCCGCGGCGGCCGCCTCGCCGACTGGGCCGGCCTGGCCGGGTGGTTCGACCCGCACACCGGCCGGGCCGCCCGCTTCGCGCTCCGGCTCGTGCGGGCGCTGCCGGGCATGCACGCGAACCTGCGCCGCCTGCACAGCTCGACGGGGACGGCGACCAGCCGCGCCCGCGCGCTGCAGCTGGCGAAGGCCTCGGCGGATCCGGCGATCGGCGCCGCCGTGTTGCTCGCCGCGCTCGGGGACCATCCGTGGCGGAAGCTCTACGGCGACGCGGACGACACCGACCTGCCACGCAACCCCTCCTGGCGGGGCGGTCCGGCGGTCAGCGTGCCGGCGCTACTGCGGGCCACCGGCCGGACCAGTGCGCGGGGCCGGCCGCCGGCGTCCCGCGACGACGCCGCGGCGCGGGCCGCGGTCGCGGCCGCCCGGGCGCAGCGCGCCGCCGAACACGCCGCCGCGGTCGCGGAGGTGCTGGCCGCCGAGCCGGGCGACCAGCTCAGCTTCCGCGCGGCGGACGTCGCCCTGGCATCGCTGATGGCCGCGGCGCGGGCTGGCGCAAGCGGCGACCGTCGGACGGCGACCCGCGACGGGCTGGCCTGCACGCTATTCCACACCGGCGAGGGCGTGGGATTGCTGCGCGCGCCCAGCTGGCGGATCTGGCTGCCAGGCCGGGTCGCGGTGTTCCACCGGCCGGGCGCGCGGCCGGTGGCGCCCGTCGCGACGACCGCCGACCCGGATGCTCGGGCCGTCGTCGTCGGGGGTGCGGCATGACCGGCGGCGACCTGCCGGTGCCCCGCCGGGCCCGCCGCGCCTGGGCGCCGGAAGCGGACGCGGAGACGGCGGCCGCGCTGCGGCTGCTCGCCGTCCGCCCGTGGCTGGTCGCCGGCCGCGATGACGAGGCGATCGCCGCAGTCCGGCGCAACCTGCCGGCCATCCGTGACGTGCTCGACCGGCTCGGCTGGGTGCTGGTCGCCGAGCGGGGCCTGGTCCGGCTGCGAAAGTTCCCACCGGTCCGCCGGGATGCCTGGGCGACCACCGGCCCGGCACCGCTGACCTGCTCGTGGTTCTTCCTGCTCGTCGCGGCGGCGGAGTCGATGCCCCCACGGGTGGGGCTGGCGCAGCTGGTCACCGCGGCCCGGGCCGCAGCCGCCGAAGCCGAGCTGCCCGTGCGCGGCGACATCACCGAGCGACGCGCGATCGTCGCCGCGCTGCGGATGCTCGACGAGCGCGGCGTCGTCGTGCGGATGGACGGCGACGTCGACGGGTTCGTCGCCGATGAGAACGCCCCGGTGCTGCTGGCGGTGCACCACACCCGGCTGGCGCACGTGATCGCGAACACCGGCAGCCTCGACCCGGCCGCAGACCCAGTCGCGTGGCTGGAGCAGGTCGAGACCGAGCGGGACGCCGCACGCCGGATGCGGCGCCGCCTCGTCGACGACTCGCTCGTGCACGTCATCGACCTCGACGACGTAGAAGCGGACTGGCTGTCCCGCCGGGTGCGGGGCGACGACGGCGGCCCGCTCGCGGCCGCATTCGGGCTGCACCTGGAACGGCGCGCCGAGGGCGCCGCCTTCGTGCTGCCGACCGAGGCATTTCGGCATCCGCGCGAGCTGGGGCCGCTGCCGTTCCCGGTGTCCGGCACCGTGCCGCACGCGGCGCTGCTGCTGTGCGACGCGGCCGCCACCGGCGAGCGTATCTACGGCGGCCCGGGTCCGGGGTGGCGCGGGCTGGCCGCGGAGGAGGTGCCTGCCCGGCTCGCCGACCTCTCCACCACCTACGGCTCCGGCCGCGGCGGCTGGGCCGCGGAGCTGGCAGCCGATCCGGCCCGGCTGGCCGCCGAGGTCGCCGTCTTGCTGACCGGGCTCGGGCTGCTGCGCGTCGACAACGCAACGTGGTGGTTCTCCCCGGCGACCGGTCGCTGGCCGGCGCCGCCCCCTCCGGCGCCGTCGGCGGCGCCGACCCGCCCGCGGGCATCTGCCGCCCCGGCCACCGAGGGCCTGCCCTTCGGGCCCGAAGACGCGGGCCTGCCCTTCGAGACGGAAGACGACCAGACGTGAGCATCGACGCGGCGATCGGTCTGTTCAGCGGCGACGACCTCGCCCCGCAATCCGGGCATCCGGACCGGTTCGGGCGCCGGTGGCGCCTGGTCGGGGCCGGCCTGTCCGACGTGTGGCGCTACGGTGACCTGCTGCTGCCGGCCGCGTCCGGGCGGCTGCTGCTGCGCGGTCCGAACGGAACCGGGAAGACCACGGCGCTGGAAGCCCTATGGCCGTACCTGCTGGACTTGAACGCCCAGCGGCTCGCCGCCGGCAAGGCGCGGCCGACGTCGCTGTCACAGCTGATGCGCGAAGCCGCCCCCGGCCGGCGGCGGTACGGGTACGTGTGGCTGACCTTCGCCGGACCCGGCTCGGAAGGCGAATGGTCCTTCGGAGTGCGGCTGCAGTTCTCAGAGGGGGCGTCGCCGCCGGTGCGGGTCGTACCGTTCACAGTGCCCGGCGTCCCGGGTACCTCCGTGCCGCTGCGCGGCCCGGGCCGCACGCAGCTGATGGCCGAGGAGTTCACCGCCGCCATCGAAGCCGCCGGAGGGCAGGTGTTCGACGACGAGGACGCCTACGTCGACCACCTGGCGCGGCGTGTGTGGGGCACCAGCGCCGCCGAGCTGCGCCTGCTCGCCACGCGGCTGCACGAGCTGAGGAACCCCTCGCTGCTAGGCGAGGTGTCGCCGCGCGCCGCCGCGGACGCGCTGCGCGAGTCCCTGCCCGGCGTCTCTGACGACGTCATCGGCGCCACCGCGGACGCCCTCGCCGAATCCGACGCGACCCGGGAAGCGTTCCGTCGGGACAGCGAGGCCGCCGCGGTCCTCGGCGAGTTCGCCGCGGCATGGACCGGACACGTGATCGACGTGACCCGGGTCGCCGTCGCGGACGCACGCGGCGCCGCCGAGATCGCAGCCCGCGCCCGCGGCGACGTCGGGAAGGCCGGCAAGGCGCTGGAAGCGGCGCGGAAGGCCGCGAAGGACGCGGGCACCGCCCGGCAGGAGTTGCAGGACGAACTGCGTGACCTCGAGGCGGACATCGAAGCGCTGGAGCGCAGCGACGAGTACCAGGCCGCCGGCCGGCTGCAGGACCTGCAGAAGGCGGCCGACGCCCAGCGCGCCCAGGCGGCCAGCGATTTGCGGCGCCTGGTCGACGCGGCCGACACCGCGCGCAGTCGGGGCGGGGCGCTGCGCCGTGCCGCCGCCGCGCTGCGGGAGGACCTGGACGAGCAGATCGCCGCCGCGACCGCCGCCGATCCCGACGCAGCGGTCGACCCGCTGCTGAGTGTCACCGACCGCCCTCGCGCGATCGAGACGGTCGGTGACACGACCGCGAACCCGGGACCGGCGCTGCGTGTGACCGCGGACCCCGACGCACTGCCGGCGACGGCGGCCGCCTGGACCGCCCTGGCAACGACGCACCGCACTCGTGCCGCGAACGCGACGCTTGCTCTCACCGACCACCAGCAGGTCGTCACCGCGGACGACCACGCCCGGAGCGCCCGGCGGCTGGCCACAACCGCCGGCGAGCAGGCCGACCGCGAACGCGCCGCCGCGGACCGGGCCGCCCAGGGCGCCCGCGCCGCCGCATCGACCCTCGTCGAGCGCCTGGTGGACTGGACGACCGACCATCCCGACCTCGCCGCGTCCCCCGACAGCGACGGCCCGGACGGCGACGAGGCACCCTCCGGGTGGAGCGTCGAGGATCTCGCCGAGCTCACCGGTGCGGAGCCGAGTCTCGTGCTCGCGACCGCCGACGAGCTGCGGGCCGCCAGCCAGCAGACCGCGGCGACCGTGGCCGCCGCCGCCCGCCGCGCTGCCGAGACCGAGGAGGGCCGCGCGGCCGAGCTCCGCGCCGAGGCCACACAGCACCGCGCAAACGCGGCCGAGCTGCGCGGCGGCAAGCTGCTGCCGTTGCCGCGACCGGCGTGGGCCGGTCCGGGCGACGACACGGCCGCCTTCGCCGCGGCCCTCGACTGGTCCGCGGACTTCACCGACCCGGCCGCGCGGGCGCTGCTCGAGGCGGCGCTCGCCGCGGCCGGCGCGCTCGGTGCCACGCTGACCGCCAGCGGAGCCTTCAGCAACGCTTGGGAGGTGCGCCCCGACGGCCTGGTCGCGCAGCGCAGCCTCGCCGATCTCGTCGCCGTTGACGCGGAGCATCCGCTGGCGCCGGCCGCGGCGGGCGTTCTCGCACGGATCGCGCTCGCCGACACCGCGGCGGCGGCGGAGGGCACCACGCTCGCCGTCGGTCGCGACGGCACGTTCCGCGCCGGGGTGCTGCACGGGCGCGTGCCCGGCGCCGACGACCGGTCGATGCTGCCGCCGGCGCGGCACGTGGGGGCACGGCAGCGGCTCGCCGCGGCGGTCGCCGAAGCGGAGCGGCTGGAGCAGGAAGCCGTGCGACTGGAGCAGGCAGCGGCCGAACTCGAGCAGCAGGCGCAGGGGCTGCGCGAGCAGGCACGCGACGCGCAGCGGCGGGCCGCGTTGTTCCCGGACCGGGAGGCGCTTCGCCACCGCGAGGCGGCCCGTGCTTCGGCCGAGCAGACGGCCCGAACCGCGGCCACCGCGGCCGAGGAGGCCGCCGAGGCGGCGTCCGCGGCCGCTGAGGACGCGCAGCGCGTGCGGGCGGACTGGGTGGACAGGACCCGCGGCCGGGGACTGCCCGCCGACGCGGAGCAGCTGGCCGTGCTGCGCGACCGCGGCGCCGCGACAGCCCAGGCGCTGCAGGCGGCCGCCGGCCCGGTGGCGGGGAAGCTGCGGGTCCGTCTGGTCGAGCTGCTCGACGACGTCGCCGCCGATTCCACCGCGGCGGCGGCCCTGCCTGGCCTGCGTGCGACCACGCAGGCCGCGGTGGACGACGCCGCCCGGACCGAGCAGACGCTGCGCACGCTGCGCGAGGTGTCCGGGTCGGCCGCGGAGCAGGCGGTGCGCCGCCACGCCGAGGCCCAACGGCGGCAGCGAGAGCTGCGGCCCCGGCTCGCCGCCGCGGCCGCGACGGTGCTCGAGACCGCCAGCGCCGAGGGCGTGGCCGAGGAGCGCCTATCCGCGGCCGAGTCCCGACTGGAGGAGGTGCGGCCTGCCGCGACGACGGCCCGGGCCGCGCTGCGCAGCCTGCTCGCTGTGCCCGGCGTCGAGGACGTCGTCGTCGGCGGAGCGCCGCTCGCCGACGAGGACGGGCTGCTCGAACAAGCCGACGCAGCCCTCGCAGCCCGACCGACGGTGGCCCGCAAGACGCTGCGGGAGCGGTACGACACCGCCCGCACGAGCCTCGCCGGGCTGTGGACGCTCGACCCGGGCGACGACGACCGGCTGGACACCTTCGTCCTCACCCACACCGATACCGCGTACACCCCGGTGCAGGCGGCGCGGCACGCGAAGGGCCTCGCCGACCGCGCCGCCGCCGAACTCGCCGCCGCGGAGGAGACCGCGCTTGACGACTTCGTCATCGGTCGGCTGCCGTCCGCGATCGGCGTCGCCTGGACCCGGCAGCGGGACTGGGTCGACGACGTCAACCGCAAGATGCGGGCCGCGTCCGCCTCCTCCGGGGTCGGCGTGCAGGTCAAGGTGACCCTCCGGGACGACCTGCCGCCGGCGAGCCGGACCGTGTACGAGCTGTCCTGCCGGATCGCGGACGCCGATCGCACCCCGGAGCAGAAGCAGCAGGTCGGTGAGGCGCTGCAGGCCCTGATCGCGGCCGCCGAAGGAGAGACGATGACTGAACGGCTCGCCGCCGCCGTCGACGTGCGGCTGTGGGTCGACGTCGCCTACTTCGTCACCCGGCCGGGCGCCGAGCCGCGCCGCTGGGGTCCGAAGACCGGCCTGTCCGGCGGTGAACGACGCCTCGTGGTGCTCGCGCCGATGCTGGCCGCGGTCGCCGCCGCGTACGACAAGTTCGGCGAGGCCGGGCTGCGGCTGGCTGCGCTCGACGAGGTCCCCGCCGAGGTCGACGAACGCGGCCGGGAGGGCCTGGCACGGTTCATCGCCGAACTCGACCTGGACCTGGTGTGCACCAGCTACCTGTGGGACGGGGCGCCGGCGGCGTGGGACGGCATCGACGCCCACGACCTCGAGGTCGCGCCGGACGGGCTCGTCGTCGCCTTCCCGATGCTCGTCCGCGGGCTGCTGCCGCTGCCCGGCGACCCGGACGCCGAACCGGCATGACCTGCGCGCTATGTGGCGGCGCCTGCCGCGATGCCGACCTCCCCGCGCTGCTCGACACACCGCTCACCTGGCTGTGGGAACAGGTCGCTGCGACCGCCGATCGCCGCGGTGACCCCGACCTCACCACCGGGTTGATACGGATCACCGCGCCCGCCGCACCCGAGCATCGGGCCGCCGCTGTCGGACTGCTCGGTGGCCGTCCCCTCGCCGCCGGGCAGACGCGGCAGGTCGACCTCTCCTCCCTCACCGCACGGCTGCGGGGCCGCGGAGCGAACCTCACGCCCGGGGCGGTCGCCGCCCATGCGACCCGTCGACCGCTGGCCGCGAAGGCCCGTGCACGGGCCGAACGCGCCGACCGGGAGGCGGCGCTTCAGGCGGCGCTGATCGCCGCCCTCGCCACCGCCCCCCGCTCGTCGGAGCGGCTCCCGACGCTCAGCGGGGACGCCGCGTGGGCGCACCTGCGCCGCAGCGGCTGGGTCGCTCGGCTGAACGCGCTGCCGCACCCCGAGCAGCTCCTGCGCACGGCGGTCGCAGTCGTGACCCACCTGCCCACCCCGGGCGCCCGCACAGACCGGCGACGGCTCGCCAACGACCACGCACATGACCCGCACGCCCTGGACGACGGCGCACCGCTGGCCGGGCTCACGCTCGCCCTCACCACCGCCGCCGGTGCGACGTCGGCCGGGCAACGGGCCCGAGCCGCGTGGGACAGCCTCGGCGTCGACTGGGACGACCTCACCGGCGGGCTCATCACCATCGGCATCCATCCGGTGGGGTGGACCCTGCCGCCGCACGTCGCCGTCACGATCCCGCCCCGCGAGCTCGCCGGCTGCCGGTGGCCAGCCCCGGCCGGCCCAGGGGCGGTGTTCGTGACGGAGAACCCGTCGGTCGCCGCGGCGGCCGCCGACCTCGTAGCCGCGGACGGCACACCGGTGCGCCTGATCTGCACTTCGGGCACCCCCTCCGCCGGCGAGGTCGCCGCGCTCGCCCGCCTGGCCGCGGCAGGCTGGCCGGTGCGGGTCCGCGCCGACTTCGACCCCGCGGGGCTGACCCACGTCGCAACCCTGCTCGGCGCCGTGCCGGGCGCCACCCCCTGGCGGATGGGGACCGCCGACTACTTGGCCAGCCTGCCGCGCCCGCCCGCCGTCCGGGTCGCCCTGGACCCGCGGAAGGTGCCCGGCTCTCCGTGGGATCCGGCCCTTGCCCGGACGATGCGGACGCACGCCGCGGCCGCCTACGAGGAGGCGCTCCTCCCGGAGCTGCTCGCCGACCTTCGCTCGTCCTGCACGTCGTAGTTCATCCGCTTCCAACTGGTGAACGCTGCCCTCACCGGCGGCCCGTCCGACCTCCCGCGTAGGCCTGACCCGACGGGATGCCGGACGCAGAACGCGCTACGAGAAAAGTCCGGGGATCAGCGCGCTGTCCGGGGCTAGGCGTAGACCGACCGCGGCAGGTCGGGGCCCACCGGCCGTCGACTGAGCCAGTGCTGGATGTCGGCGCGCACCGTGCTGACGATGTGCCAGTCTGCCGGCGGAACAGCATCGAGGAGCCGGCGCAGAGCATGGCGGGCCACCTCGGTAGTCAAGGCGTCGTCGATCGCCTGGACCTCGGGGCGGGGACCGCGGTGGACGACCCAGGCGTGCGGCACGGACAGCGGGTCGACGGTGGGGTCGTTGTGCGCAGGGTCGAGGGGTTCGGCAGCGACAATCCGGCCACCCAGCAGCTCAAGGAAGGCGCGGGCCGGCTCGGTCTCCTCGGTCAGCAGGTCGGTCAGGTAGTCGCGGACGGATCTGCTCCGGTCGAAGGTCTCCCGGGTGCTGTAGTCCAGGCGCTCGGCCGCCAGCCGGAAGAAGCCGGGGCCGGCGACGATGCGGGAGTCCTGCTTGAGCCACAACTGGCGCGCCGCCGCCGGCAGCGGGCCGGTCCTTCGCCGCCACCAGTCGCAGAGCAGCAGGGCGGCGGCCCGCGGGCCGCCACCTTGCGCGACCGCCGCCGAGGTGGCGCGCACGACGGCGTTCCGGGTGAACTCGTCGTCGGAGGCGAGGAGCAGCGTCTCCGCGAGCACCGGCCAGCCCAGCCCGGGAGTCCTCTGCAGGTCCTCGAGCGCGTGAAGGGCGAGCGCCCTGTTCTTGTCGGGAGACCTCGATGCGAGCCCGTCCTGAACCAGATCAGCGGCGAGTTCGGCACCGGCGGCCGCGAACTGCATCAAGTCGTCGCTGAGGTCCACCTCCCGTAGCAGGGCAAGGACGCTGTCCCGGAGCCACTCGCGGGTGCGGAACAGTTGGCCCGCGGCGAACAACCAGGTGTTGCGCCAGTGTGCGGAGGGCGCCAGCGGCTGCAGCCGGTCGACGACCTCCGCGTCCGCGGCGCCGGTGAGGGCGCGGGCGGCGAGGAACTCCTGCAGGCTGCGGATCTCGAAGCCGACGCTGTCCCCGGCGCCGTGCGGGACCAGCAGCACCAGCCGGTGCAGCGCGGCATCGGCGATCCGGCCGGCGATGGTGTCGGCGTCGTCCTCCGGGAGTCCCTCACCGAGGAGACGTCCGCGGGCGAGCTCGCGCAGCCGGCTGCGGGGGATGGCCGCGCTGACGCCGTCGGCGGTCTCGGCGTCCACCTGGCAGGTGAGGGCAACACGTTCGTGCACCCACTCGACGTCCCGACGGCGGTCCTCCAGCAGCGTGGCGATGTGCCCCTTCTTGTTGATCTCCCGGTTGTAGATCGCCTCGAAGTACGCGTCGAACAGCGCGTACCGCTCCTGCGGAACCCGCTGACGGCGCTCCAGCAGCCGGCACATGATGGTCACCTGGAGCGGCGTCCGCATCATCCGGGCGGTCATCGAGATCCCGGCGGCCTCGACAAGGCGATCGTGGACGTGCGCCCGCAGGTCGGGGTTGTCCGGGTGCCGGAACTTCGACAGGCGGCCGGCGTACGCCAGGGCCTGGTCGGTGGGGAGGTGCTCCAGGGTGACGGGGGCGAAGTCCCGGGCGTCCAGCTCGTCGGCGTACCCCTGGGGACGTGTCGTCGCGACGACGACGACGTCGGCTGCGCCCCCGGCGCCGCTGGCGTCGACGAGGAACCCGGAGATGGCGCTCAGGACCTGCGTGCGCAGGGTTGGGGACGCCACCTCGTCGAGCCCGTCCAGGACGAGCAGCCACGGGTAGCGGCCCAGCCACCGGTTCAGCTGCTGGGACTCGATCTCATACGGCGACTCGACGGTGATCCGCTGAGCGAGATAGCGCAGCAGTGACGCGTGACCTGTGCTGGTGATGAACTCCGCGAAGGCGGCCAGATCGACCCGGATCGGCCAGCGGCGGTTCCGCGGGGTCGGCAGACCGGCCGCCTGGAACTGCTCGGACAGCTCGGCGTGCAGCCGGGCGGCCTCGGGGCTGAGCGCGGCTGAGCCGCTGAGCAGGGCGACGCGGTAGATCTGCGCGAGGAGCGCGGTGAGCGTGGTCTTGCCCTGGCCCGGGCCGCCGACGAGCAGCGCGTGGGGCTCGTCGTGGTCGGGCCGGTACTGGTGCACGGCGTCCGCGTGGTGGACCAGCCAGTCCAGGGTCGGGACCGTCTTGACCTCGTTGACGCCGCCGGTGGTGACGAGGGTGAGGGCCGGGAGGTCTACGCCCACGTTGCCGAGGCTGACCCGGTCGTCGTCGTCGGAGCCCACGGCGTCCAGCGCCACGAACCGCGCCTGGAGCATGTCCCTGACGACGTTGGCGGTGAGGGCGGCGGTGAGGTCCTCGTCGTCGAGGTCGAGGCGCTCGACGATCTGGCCGAGGACGTCCCCGGGGTGAGGAACCCGCCGAAGGCGCGGCGGACGTCGCGCGAGGTGGTGAGCATGGTGGTGATCTGCTGCGCTGGCCACACGCGCCAGGACTTGAGCGGGACCCCGTGGTCCCGGGCGAGGGCTTCCAGCTCGGCGTTGGCCGTGTCGATGCCACCGCCGGCCGCCGACGAGAGCGACACGTTGGTCGCGATGATGAGGTTGTCCGGGATCCGGCCCCTCTGGCGGCGCTCGGACTGTGGGTCGGCCCAGGCCTTGAGCTCCTTCGACATCTCGTTGCGCAACCAGGCGAGGTTGTCCGCCGGGGTGCGCGGTTCGAGGCGGTACTTCGCCTGGACGACGGTCAAGCCGGTCCAGACCTCCTCGGGGCCCATCGGGAGGGCGCCCTTGTAGGACACCTCGCGGCCGCCGTCGGGACCTCGTCCGTAGGCGGTGACCGCAGGGCCGTAGGCGTGCAGGCAGAGCGCGCGGACCATGTCCTCGAACTGCTGCGGGCCCAGGGTGTTCAGGTCGTACTGCACGGGGCCATCTTCGCCGAGGCGAGCCGCAGGCCATCCGAGGCCCGTCGCACGCCGCGAGATCAGGTCCGCGGGTGCCAGCTTCGCCGTCTCCTCGCCGGGTGACACAGGCAGCTGGGGTCAGGGCGCCCTGTCGTGGAGCTCAGCCGGGCACCGTGTCCGGTGGCTCCTTGAGCAGACCGGCGTTGCTGAGCTGCACGAGGATGAGCACCGCGTCGGCCATCGCGGGCCAGGCTGTGCGGATCTCTGTCTCGGCGAGCGCGTAGGCGCCGGCGGGACTGATGCCCTGCACCCGCGTGCGCTCATCGACGTCGGGGACTACGCGCAGAGCGGCCTCGTGGAGCATGTCGCGGCGGTGCAGCAGCAGGTCAACGATCTCCATCGCGTACGGGAAGGTGCCTGGAGTTGTGTGCGGCATCTCGTTGCCGGTCACAGCGTCCTCTCTCGTCCGAAACGGTGCCTACGGCGACGGGAAGGCGCATCACCCGCGCCCCACCACACGAGTACCAGCGCCTACATCACCACCACGGCCAGCAGCCCCAGCGCGACGCCGAGCACGGATTGCGTGCTGCCCCGCCGGTGGCCCATTCATCCCCTGGCGCGGTCGACGGAAACGCCAGCATCCCTACGGCCGCGCCCGCCGGCGGACGGCGTCCTATCGGGAGTGTCGCTCGGCGGACGAGGAGTGTCGCTCAACGGACTGGGCGGCCCGGAGTGTCGTTGCATGGACGCTCCGACACTTCGGTCGGAACTCACGAGGGGTGGTCGTCACGCCGTGTGCCGATCTCTCCATGGCGCTCAACTCAGGTTCGCCCTGCACATGTGTCGTAGCGGGCATGCGGTCGGCTCGGCCTAGCAATGAACCAGGCGCCTGGAATCAGGCGTAGATCATTGATCTGGGGCTGTCCGAAGGTGTCTTCACACTTCGCTCCGTGACTACTCACGCGAAGATGCCCATGAACCCGCCGCTGTTCTGCGCTTACCTCGCAGCACTGTTCGACGGTGACGGCAGTCCTATGTGGTGCGGCTATCGGCGCGGTCAGCGCCGCGGCTACCCCGCGCTGTCCCTGCTGGTCAACACGAGCCGGGCAGCAATGGAACTCACCCAGGGACTGGAGCAGCAGTTCGGCGGCCGTAGCCGGGTCAACCGGAATCGCTACCAGCAGACCTGGCGCGCCGAACGGGAGACGGCGGTGCGTGCGCTGCTGGCCATCGCTCCGTTCTCACTCATCAAGTCGCGGAAGATCGAGCTGGTCGTCCGGCTGGCCACCCTGCAGAAGATGGGCGCGATGCCGACCCGCATGAAGACCCTCGACATGCTGAGGAAGAATGGTCCTAAGCGCCGTGTGCTGAGCCCTAGGCAGTTCACCGAGGCGTCTCTCGAGCTCGACGCGCTCGGTGCCCCGTCGTTCTACGACTGTCCCGCGGAATGGGGACTGCCGCCGATGTCGAACGTCCACCTGGCTGGCGTCATGCCCGTTCTCGCCGCTGGCTTCTTCGACGCGGAGGGCCACATCACGATCACCCGTGACCACTCGCACTGGAAGTGGATCGTCGGCTGGTCCCAGAACGCGTCGACGACCGCCTGGCCCCTGATGGCCCGGCTGAAGGCATGGTCCGGAGGCACGCTCAAGGAGCGCACTGAGGTTTTCTCACCAGGAATCCGCACCAGCTTGAAGGGGACGGTCGGCGCCGCTGGTCAGGGCTGCGGCGAGTCGTTGGCGACGTCGATCACGGCTGCTCGGCGCGGGTCCCGCCACGTGGCACTTGGCACCTCCGCTGGCACATGCGCCTGACCTGCAGTGATGCCTTCCCTGGCCGTCCGCGGACGGCGAATCCTGGTGAGAAAACCTCACTGAGCACGGCGTGACGCGCTGGCAGCTCATCGTCGGCAAGGAGCGGGCGCTGACGGTTCTGGCGGCCATGTATCCCTATCTGACGCTCAAGCATGACCAGGCAGCGCTGGCCATCCGGCTGCTGGGCCTGGGACAGGTCACCGGCGGACCGCAGTACCGGGCAGGTCTCGCCGTGGACGTGGTGCGTGAGGCTCTGCGGGCTCTCAAGGACAGCAGCGCTCGCCGCCAGGTGAAGCGCCGGCAGGGGCAGCGCGTGGTCAAGAACCGGGTCCGCGTCGCGACGCGTCGGCTGGACGCGCTCGGCGCGCCCTCCGCCGAGGACACCGTCCAGCTTCTGCACACCGGCCGGCGGACTCAGACGGTGTCGAAGACGCGCACCCACATCGGCGGGCTGTCCCTGACCGGGGGCGTCGTCCACCTCCACGGTCGGCCCGCCCGGTTCGGTAGCGTGAAGAACGCGCTCATGGTCCCGCTGGTCGGCACGGACGGGCCCGTATCCCACGAGGTACTGCTCAAGGCCGGCTGGCCCGACGGCCGCCAGGTCAGCGCCGAGTGCCGTCGTCAGCACGTCCGCCAGCTGAACGAGAAGCTGCGTCCACTGTCGCTGGTACTGGTCAACATCCGGGGCTACGGCTACGAGCTCGTCCCCATCGGTGCGACGACGCGCCGCCAGGTGGGCGACGCCGCGTAGCCGGTCGCTCTGCACGGCGTCACAGGGCGGTCACCGCTGCCCTCGCAGCGGTCGCTGCGCGGAGGAGAGCCTCTCCGCGCAGCGACCAGGCGTCTCTGCGCATGGCCGCGAGCAGGCTCACGCCAGCCGGCGTCATGTCGGCGTCGGCAAGCAGCACGAGCTCCACGTTTCGCAGAGCGTCCTCGACCCATCGAAGAGCGGCCGCCTTCACCGCCCGGGTGCTCGTGCGGTCGCTGTCGGGGCCGGTCGACCTCGTCCACGTAGGGGACCCGGACGGATAGCTGCGGCGCTCGAGGACCACGTCGTGCGTCTCCCGCGGTCGGTAGCGCACCGTGAGCACGAAAAGACCGTTCGCCCCGAGCACGTGGACACGGTCCTGACGCTCCCGGTAGACGACCCACTGGCGTGGGCTCTCCCAGTAGTCGTGAAGTCTCAGCAGCAGATTCAGTGCCAGCAGGTCGTCTGCGTTGTGTGCGTTCATGAGGGGCACCGTCCGCAGTCGCGAGGGCCGCGCCACCAGGTCGCGTCGCAGGGCATTCAGGCGTGTGCCTGCCGCTTCGGCAGGACGCGGTTGGGCCGAGCCTCCGAGCACCCGGGCGTGGTGGGCTCAGCCCATCGGCGGAGAACGCGTCGGTCTGCTTGCAGCAGCGGGGTAGCTCCGGACCGGTCCACCCATGACCACGACAGTTGACCATCCCTGCGAGTACTGCGGCCGCATCTGCGGACGGGCCGCGCACCGCTCCAGCCGCGGCATCTACTGCGACTTCTGCATCGAGGACTGGAAGTCCTGGGTGTGGTGGGACTGCGACTGCCCGAGATGCCTCCTCGAGCGCGGGAGCCCCACGAAGACAGCGACCTCGGTGTCTGCGAGGGCTGCGGGCTCGTGGAGAACTGGGCAGCCTTCCACTCGGCGACGCCGGGGGTCTACTGCGACGAGTGCGCCGATGTCGACGGATAGCCGTGCGATTGCGAGCCCTGCCAGTCGGCACGCGCGGGCGCGTGACGCCCTCGTCGCAGCGGCAAGTGGAAGCAATCGGAGCTGCGCAAGGAGGCGGTCATTCAGTCGCGTCGTCGACGTTGCTGGCGGCCGGTGGCGAGAAGAGCTCGCGCTTGAGCTGCGCGAGCCGCTCCATGCCCTCCTTGTAGTAGTGCTCACTGGTCGACCCGCCATCGTGGGCCAACTGGAGCTTGGCAGCGGCCTCCCCGCCGGCCTCGTAGAACAGCCGTCCGCTGGTGTGCCGGATGTCGTGCGGCCGGAGTCCGCGGGCGTCGAACCCGGGATGGTGGCGCCGGATGCGGCCGAAGAGGGTCTCGAAGCGCTTGCGGGTCAGCGGCCGGGCCTGCCGTCTGACGAAGTACCCGTCGGCGTCGAAGGTGTCCTCGGGGCGGTAGTAGAAGACGGGGTCGTTGGGGGAGAGGGCAGGGATACCGGTCCGGCGGAGCTCCTCGGGAGCATCCGGGGGAGCAGGCATCCGCGGGCCCCGCTCGAGGGCGTGCGCCACCAGAGCGTCGAGGTGCTCGGGAGTCGACGGCCGGGTGCGGTAGGTGTCCCGCTTCTCGTCCCAGTACGTGATGGTGCAGTCGTCGCGGTTGACTCCTCGACAGCGCAGGGACAGCACCCCGCCGCGGCGCGTGGCCTGGATGACCATGTGCCGCAGGATGAGCCCGTCGAGGGCCGGGTCGTCGCCCGTGGTCGTCGCCAGGCTGTGCAGGGTGACGAAGTCGGGGACGTCGAGGCTGCGGGCGACCCGCTCCTGGCGGGTGGGCATCCGCACGTCACGCGCCACGTTCGCCTCCACGACGCCGTCGCGGCGCATCTCCTCCCACAGCCAACGGCAGGCCTGGACCATCGCCTCCTGGGCGCCCCGGCCGTCGTGGTCGTGCTGTACCCGGCCGTCGGCCTCCCGCTTGGCGTTGCGGACCGTGGTGCGCTGCATGGCGTGCCGCCTGGCCCACCAGGCGGCGTCGGTGAGGTTGTGGCGGGTGACGCGGCGGACGTCATCGCCGCCGTGGGCGCGCATGCGGCTGGAGCAGTCGATGTCGGCGTCCGGGACGCAAGCTGCGGCATGCCCGCCGGTGGCGCACGGGCACGGCCCGGACGCGCAGGCAAGACAGGTGCAGGGACAGGTGTCGGGCATGCCGTCGGCGAGCCGCTGCAGGTACAGCGCCCAGGTTCCGTAGGTCCCCTTGTGGTCGCGGCGCAGGGTCGGCAGCCGCAGCTCCAGCTGCTCCCGCAGGGTGATGCCCGGCGCGGCGCCGACCAGTGCGCTGACGTCGACGCCGCGGTCGCGGGCCTCGTCGAGCAGCGCGGCGAGCCGAGCGGCCAGGTCCTCGCCCTCCGGGACGGGCGGGTGCTCGGTGCTCATCGGGACTCCTCAGCGGTGAGGTGGACGGGGTGGCCGTCGTCGGACGCAGCGGGAAAGGAGTGCAGCCGGCCGCCCGGCAGGGCGGTGAGCGCGGGTCGGGCGGTGGTGGCGCTCGCGGACTGGGCATCGCGGCGCTCGGCGTCGAACAGCTCGTCGAGCCGCGCCTCGAGCCGGCTGGCGGCCATCAGCTCCAGCACGCCGCGCGCGGCGTCGGCCCGGGCGACGACGGTGGCGTTGGCGGCCAGGCCGAGCTGCGCCCGCAGCGGCCCACCGAGCAGGAGCCGCCGCCGCGAGTCCATCTGCAGCGGCGCGGTGTTGTAGCCCGGCCGCGGGCTGCCGTCGGCGCCGGGGAGGAAGACGACGAGGACGCCTCCGTCGCGCTCTGCGGCCAGCTGTACGTCGACGACGGGGCACAGCGGCATCGGCAGGCGGCCCTTTGCGTCCAGGCGGGTGAAGGTGACCCGGGTGTCGGCAGCTGCGGGTTCCGCGGCGCGCACGTGCAGAGGTGCGAGGTCTTGAGCGGTCGGCGCGGCACTCCCGCCTCGCCCGCCGAGCAGGTCGGTGTTGAGCCAGAGCTGGTCGAGCACGACGGCGGACGGCGCGGAGCCGCCGAACGCCCAGCCGGGAACGTCGTCCGGCTGGGAAGCTCCCGGCGGGAGGGCGGGGACGTCACGCGGCCGTGCGGCAGCGCGCTGACCGCGTGGGGACGAGGCGCCGCGCCGGGCGAGCGGCGGCACGGGTGGTGCGGGGCGTGGCATGGCCGAAGCGGTGCTGCTGCTCGGACCGCCGGCGTTCGGATCAAGGTTGCCGGCCGGAAGCTCACCTGATCGAGGGAGGTGGGAGAGCTCCCACTTCGTGGTGTCCGAGGGGGGACTTGAACCCCCACGCCCGATAAAGGGCACTAGCACCTCAAGCTAGCGCGTCTGCCATTCCGCCACCCGGACGAGTGCGGAGCAGAGCTTACCCGACCGTCGGCGCCGGTTCGCGCAGCCCCTGAACGGCCACGGCCGCGCGAGCCGCAGGAGGTGAGGCGAGCGCCACCCGTCCCCGGCCGGCCCGCTTGGCCTCGTACAGCGCCTGGTCGGCCGCCGAGTACAGGCCGTGCAGGTCGGTCGCCTGGTCGGTGGTGTGCGCCACCCCCACGCTCACCGACAGCGCCAGCAGGGTGCCGTCGGGCAGCGGCAGCGGCGTCGCACGGACGGCGTCGTGCACGAGCCCGGCGCGCTCGGCGGCCACCGACGGCGGGCAGTCCGGCAGCAGGACGGCGAGCTCGTCCCCGCCGAGCCGGGAGAGCACCGCGTCGGCGCTGCGCACCTGCTCGCGCAGGATCCCGGCCAGGTGCACGAGGACGGCGTCGCCCACGGGGTGCCCGTGCGCGTCGTTGATCTGCTTGAAGGTGTCGACGTCCAGCAGCAGCAGCGCGGTGCCCGCCGCCGTCCGCCGGCTGCGCCCCCCGGTCAGCGCCTCGTCGAAGACCCGGCGGTTGACCAGCCCGGTCAGCGCGTCGACGCGGGCCTGCTCGCGCAGCGCGTCGACCAGCCGCTCCTGCACCCGGCCGCTGCGGACCAGCATGACCGCCAGCACCGCCAGGACCGCCCCGAAGGTGCCGAGGTCGACGAGCGCCCCGGCCGGCGGGGTGAGGACGAACAGGGTGACGGCCTCGCCGCCGACGGCGACCGACGTCGCCACGGCGATGCCGGTGGGCCGCAGGTGCGACCCCGCCCAGAGCACCGGGAAGACGAAGAACGCCTGGGCGGCGGCCGAGGCGTCGCGGGTGACCAGGTTGAGCGCGCTGATCGCCACGACCCCGCCCAGCGCCGTCGACATCCCCAGGCCGAGCCGGTCGTAGCGCTCCGGCGTCACCAGCCGGCACGCGGCGGCGCCGGCGAGCAGGACGGCGACCACCACCGCGTGGGCGGCCAGGACGGCGACGCCCGCCCCGTGCTGCACGGCCAGGGCGAAGCCGGCGACGACGGCCGCGCAGACCGACAGGATCAGCGTCGACGAGTGCGCCGCCGCCCCCGGGTCCCGCGCTCGCAGCGCCGCCGGCATCTCCATGGCCTGTGCATCGGCAGCGGTGTCAACCGGGTCCAGTGGGGCTCACCCGGCGGGGTGAGCGGCGGGTGCGGTGGCACCATCGGCGGCATGTCCGAGACGACGCCCGCGCCGCGCGCCCAGGACGAGGTCGCCGAGCTGCTGTCCGACCTCATCCGGATCGACAGCACCAACACCGGCGACACCGCCACCAGCGCCGGGGAGCGCCGCGCCGCCGAGTGGGTCGCCGGCAAGCTCGACGAGGTCGGCATCGGCAGCGTCGTCCACGAGTCGGAGCAGGGGAGGGCCAGCCTGGTCGCCCGCATCCCCGGCGCCGACCCGGGCCGCCCGGCGCTGCTGGTGCACGGCCACCTCGACGTCGTCCCCGCCGACCCGGCCGAGTGGAGCGTCCACCCGTTCTCCGGCGAGGAGCGCGACGGCTACGTCTGGGGCCGCGGCGCCGTCGACATGAAGGACATGGACGCGATGGTCCTGGCGCTCGTGCGCGAGTGGGCCCGCACCGGCGTCCGGCCCCCGCGCGACGTCGTCCTGGCCTTCGTCGCCGACGAGGAGGCCGGCGGCCGGCTCGGCGCCCGGTTCCTCGTCGAGGAGCACCCCGACCTGTTCGAGGGCTGCACCGAGGCCATCAGCGAGGTGGGCGGGTTCAGCATCACCGTCCGCGACGACCTGCGCCTCTACCTGGTGCAGACGGCGGAGAAGGGCCTGGCCTGGATGCGGCTGACCGCCGGCGGCCGACCCGGGCACGGCTCGTTCGTCCACGACGACAACGCCGTCACCCGCCTCTGCCAGGCCGTCGCCCGCATCGGCTCCACCCGGCTGCCCACCGTGCTCACCCCGCCGATGCGGCAGTTCCTCGCCGCCGTCGAGGACGCCTACGGCATCGAGATCGACCCCGACTCCCCCGAGGAGGCGCTCGCCCGCCTCGGCAGCATCAGCCGCATGATCGGCGCGGCCCTGCGCAACACCGCCAACCCCACGATGCTCGACGCCGGGTACAAGGCCAACGTCATCCCCGGCACGGCGAGCGCCACCGTCGACGGCCGCTTCCTGCACGGCCAGGAGGAGGAGTTCGAGCGCCAGCTCGCCGCGCTCATCGGCGAGGGCGTGCAGCGCGAGTGGCTGGTGCACGACCAGGCCGTGGAGACGACGTTCGACGGCCCGCTGGTCGACCAGATGGTCGCCGCGCTCGAGGCGGAGGACGACGGCGCCCGCCCGGTGCCGTTCACCATGAGCGGCGGCACCGACGCCAAGAGCTTCGAGCTCCTCGGCATGCGCTGCTTCGGCTTCTCCCCGCTGCGGCTGCCGGCCGACCTGGACTTCGCCTCGTTGTTCCACGGCATCGACGAGCGGGTGCCGGTGGAGTCGCTGCGCTTCGGCGTCCGGGTGCTCGACCGCTTCCTCCGCTCGGTCTGAGCGCGCCCTGCGGGGGAGTGGGGCCGGAGGATGCGGAACACCGTCGTGGTGTGATGCCGGGGTGACCTCTCCCACACCTCCCGGCCCCGGTTCCGTCGCGCTGATCACCGGGGGGACCGGCGGCTTCGGCCGGGCGCTCACCGAGAGGCTGCGCGGGCGCGACGTCACCGTCGTCGTCGCCGACCTCGACTCCGAGCGCAACCGGTCGGTGGCCGAGGAGCTCGGCGCGCACTTCGCCGCCCTCGACGTCACCGACCGCGCCGCGAACGAGGCCGTCGTCGCGCAGGTCGAGGCCGAGCACGGGCGCCTGGACGCCGCCTACCTCAACGCCGGCATCTCGGCGGCCAAGAGCGACGACGCCCTCGACCTCGACGAGTTCATGCGGGTGGTCGACGTCGACCTGTTCGGCGTGGTCTACGGCGTGCAGGCCGCGCGCCCGGCGATCCGGCGGGCCGGCGGCGGGGCGATCGTGGTGACGGCGTCGCTGGCCGGGTTGTCGCCGATGGCCACCGACCCCGGCTACAGCGTGGCCAAGGGCGGGGCGATCGCCTTCGTCCGGGCGATGGCGCCGCGGCTCACCCGCGAGGGCACCACCATCTCGGCGATCTGCCCGGGGTTCGCCGACACCGCGATCATCGACCGCATCCGGCACGAGTTCGAGGCCGCGCAGTTCCCGGTGATCCCCGCCGCCGAGGTGGCCGACGCGATGGTCATGGCCTGGGAGGCCGGGGAGCCCGGTGCCGCCTACGTCATCCAGCCCGGTGTGGGCACGGTGCCCTACCGGTTCAAGGGCGTGCCGAGCGCGAAGACGGTGACCGGCGAGACCGCCGTCGTCCCGGAGGCGCTGCGCCCGCCGTCGATGCGCTGACGCCGTCCTCCCGCACCGCAGCGCGTCCTCCCTCACGTCCCACGGTGAGGGAGGACGCGCCATGATCAGGGAACCTGATCGTGGCCCGCCCGCCCGCCCGCCTCCCGCCCGCCGCTGCCCTACACGCCCCTGGTCACCGCCGGGGGGATCGACCCGCTGGTAGGGCAGGTGCTGCCGCTCGATGAGGCGCCGCAGGCGCTCGCGGCGCCGGCCGACCGGGGCACCGTCGGCAGGGTCGTGCTGGTGCCGTGAACGATCCCGCCCGGAGGACGGGGTCCGTCAGGTGACCGGCATCGGCAGGTAGGACAGCCGCGCCCGCCGCCGCAGGACGGCCTTGCGGGTGCCGTCCGCGTGCAGCTGGAGGCGGGCCAGCTCCCACCCGCCGACGTCGACCTGGAGGCTCAGCATGGTGGCCGCTGCGGACCGGGACGTGCCCGGCGGGATCCGCAGCGGCGCGTACTCGTAGTCGTCGGCGCCGTCCACCCGACCGATCGTGCCACGGCCGGTGCGGCCGGGTCATCCACGCGCTGCCGCCCCGGTCCTCGCGCGTTCCGGTGCTGCCACCGCCACAACCGGACGGCAGGATGGGCGGCGACCCCGACCGCACGACGAGCAGGAGGACGACGTGACCGAGCCCGGTGCCGCGAACGACGCCGACCGCGCCGAGCAGGAGGCGCTCCTCGAGCCCGCCGCGCCGGTGGTGGCCGGCGACGCCGACGCGATCGGCGACGCCGTCCCCGAGGCCGACGCGCTGGAGCAGCAGCTGGCCGCCGCGCCCGGTGCGGCCGGCACCCCCGGTCCGGTCGGAGACCGCGACGCGAACGAGGCCGACGTCCTCGAGCAGCAGGCCGACGTCCCCCTCGACGAGGACGAGCGGGAGGTCTGAGCCCGCGGGGCCGCGGGGTCGGGGTGGCACGGCCGCGCGACCGGGGAGCCCGGGGACGTGCCCTGGACGAGCGTCGTCCTCGGCGCCATGGGCGCGGGCGCGGTCGTGCCGCTGTGCCGGCGGCTGCGGCGGGCGATCGACCTGGACAGCGGGCCCCCGGCCTGACCCGGTGCTTCCTCCCGGCGACAGATGTGGTTAGGCTTGCCTAAGTCACCGTCCCGAGGGGGAGCCTTGACCACCTGCCCCGGTTCCCCGGCCCTGTCCGTGGCCGGCACCGCCGAGCGCGCCCGGACCACCGCCACCCGGCTCCCGGCCGCCCTGTGCCTGCCCGGCCGCCAACCGGCCCGGCCGCTCGCGCACGCCACCACCGCGACCGGTTCCGTGCTCGTGCTGGTGCCCTCCGACGGCGAGGTCGCCGCGGCGCTGGCCGGGCAGGCCGACGTCTCGGCGCTGCTGGTGGTGAGCGACCGCGCGCCGGTGCCGCTGCGCGACCCGGTGCGCGCCACGCTGTGGCTCTCGGGCTGGCTGACCCCGGTGGCGCCGGCCGACCGCACCGCCGCCGCGCTGGACTTCGCCGAGGTGCGGCCCGAGGGCGCCCTGCTCGACGTCGGCGGCGCGGCTGCGCTGCTGCGCCTGGACCTCGCCGAGGTGGTGCTGCGCGAGGGCGGCGCGTGCACCGAGGTGTCCCCGGCCGGGTTCGCCGCGGCCCGGCCCGACCCGCTGGCCGCCGTCGAGGAGCGGGTGCTGCGCCACCTCGAGCGCGACCACCCCGACGTGCTCGCCGCGCTGCGCGGCCGGGTCGCCGTCGGGCCCGGGGAGACGGTGCGGCCCCTCGGCGTCGACCGGTTCGGCTACCGGTTCCGGATCGAGCGGCCGGGCGGGCACCGCGACGTCCGGGTGCGCTTCCCGCGGCCGCTGACCTGCCCCGGCCAGCTGCACGCGGCGACGTCCCGGCTGCTGTGCGCCCTCCGCGCCGCCGGAGACGAGGCAGAGGAAGCCATCCGCACGTGCTAGCGGCCAGGACGTGCGGCGGCCCTCCTGCAGGGGCCCGCCGCGAGCCTGCGAGTGGCGGGGGACAGGAGGGCCCTTCGGCTATGCCTGTGCCAGGTTCTCCTGCAGCAGCGCGGCGAGGCGGGTGCGCCGGGGCCGGACGTCGACCTCCTTCACCGCGCGGGCCAGCGCCTTCCCCGAGGCGTGCACGATCGACAGGTGCTGCTGCGCCCGCGTGAGCGCGGTGTAGACCAGCGGCCGCGAGAGCATCCCGCCGGCCTCCGGCGGCAGCACGACGACGACGCCGGGCCACTCCGAGCCCTGCGCGCGGTGCACCGTGATCGCCCAGCCGTGCCGCAGGTCGGGCAGCGCGTCGCCGGTCACGGTCACCGGTCCGGAGGAGAAGTCGACCGTCAGCGACCCCTCCCCGGTGCCGGTGACGACGCCGACCTCGCCGTTGGCGAAGCCGACCGGCTCGAGGTCGAGGTGGTTGGCGGTGGCCACCACCCGGTCGCCGACGTCGAAGCCGAACACCGTCCCGTCGCCGGGGTTGAGCCGGTCCTTGAGCGCCTTGTTCAGCTCGATGGTGCCGGCCGGCCCGCGGTGCACCGGCGTCACCACCTGCACGTTGCGCGGCTCGATGCCCAGGGCCCGCGGGATCGAGTCGGTGACCAGCTGCACCACCCGCCGCGCCGCCTCGCCGCTGCCCGACGCCGGCACGACGACGACCTCGCGGTCGGGGGAGTCCACCGGCGGCAGCTGCCCGGTGCGCACGGCGCCGGCCAGCCGGGCGATCGCCCCGCCCTCGGCCTGCCGGTAGAGCGTGGTCAGCTCCGTCACCGGGACGGCCCGCGAGTCGATGAGGTCGCCGAGCACGTGGCCGGGGCCGATCGAGGGCAGCTGCGCGGGGTCGCCGACCAGCAGCAGGTGGGTGCCGTCGGGGCAGGCCTCCAGCAGCGCCGCGGTGAGCTCGACGTCGAGCATCGAGGCCTCGTCGACCACCACCACGTCGGCGTCGAGCGGCCACTCCTCGTTGCGGGCGAACCCGCCGCCGAAGCCCTGCGCGCCCAGCAGCCGGTGCACCGTCGTCGCCGGGTGGTCGGTGAGCTCCTCCAGCCGCTTGGCCGCCCGCCCGGTGGGCGCGGCCAGCGCCACCTCGGTGCCCTTGGCCATGAGCAGCTTCACCACGGCCGCCACGGTGCGGCTCTTGCCGGTGCCCGGGCCGCCGGTCAGCAGCGAGACCCCGGCGCCGAGCACCTGCGCAACGGCGGCCTTCTGCGCCTCGTCGAGGCCCTTGGCCACCGACCGGACGGCGGCGGGGTCGGCGATCCGCTCGGCGGTGGCCGCCAGCCGCGCCACGCCCTCGGCGACGGCCTCCTCGGCCATGCCGTAGCGGGCCAGCGACAGCATCCGCAGCGCCGGATCGGGCCCGGGCGGCTCCTCCCCGGACTCCTCGTCCTCCTCCGGCTCGGGCGGCTCGTGGTCGAGCACCTCGCCGGACTCGACCGCCGCGACGATCGCGGCCGCCGGGTCGGCGACGCCCTCGGCGTGCAGCGCGGCCACCACCAGGTCGGCGGGGAGCACGGTGTGCCCGTCGCGGGTCGCCGTCCGCAGGGTCGTGGCGACGATCGCGCGGCCGCGGCGGGTGTCCTGCCGGTCGGCGCCGGGCAGCAGCGAGATGGCCAGCCGGTCGGCGTCGGTGAGGCTCACGTTGTGCAGGCCGAGCAGCGCCCACGGGTCGTCGCGCAGCCGGCGGGCGGCGTCGTCGCCCAGGGTGTCGGCGGCCGAGGACGCCAGCCGCGCCTCCAGCCCGGCGCGCACCAGCAGCTCGACGACGGAGTACGTCGGCTGGGCGGACAGGAAGGAGGAGAACAGCCGCTCGGCGCGCTGCTTGCCGACCCGCGGCATCTTCAGCAGCTTCGCGGCCGTCACGTCGTCGGGGGAGGTGATGCCGGCGGCCGGCAGCTCGGCGACGGCGCGCTTGCCCAGCCCCGGCCACAGGCCCGCGGCGCAGAAGGCGGCGAAGACCGGGTCGCCGGCGGGAGGGGACGGCGCGGTGCTGGTCGAGGGGGTGCTCATCGGGCGGATCTCTGGTCGGGGTAGGAGAAGTGCGGCGCCGAGACGTCCTCCAGCGCCGTCCGGATCGCCGCGGGCAGCCGCACCGCGTCGGCGTCGAGGGAGGCCTGCAGCTGCTCGGCGGTGCGGGCGCCGACGACGGGAGCGACGACGCCGGGGCGGTCGCGCACCCAGGCCAGCGCCACGGCCAGCGGGCTGGTCCCCAGGCCGTCGGCGGCGGTGACCACGGCCTCGACGATGCGCTCGGACACCGCCGAGCGCAGGTCGTCGAGGAAGCCCTGCCACTCCGGGGACGCGCCGCGGGACCCGTCGGGGGTGCCCGAGCGGTACTTGCCGGTCAGCAGGCCGCGGCCCAGCGGCGACCAGGCCAGGACGCCCAGGCCCAGGGCCTCGGCCGCGGGCACCACCTCCCGCTCGACGCCGCGCTGCAGCAGCGAGTACTCGACCTGGGTGCTCACCAGCGGCGTGCGCCCCGGCCACGCGCGCTGCCAGGTCGCGGCCTGCGCGGTCTGCCAGCCGGTGAAGTTGCTGACGCCGACGTAGCGGGCCCGGCCGGAGGCGACGGCGGCGTCGCAGGCGGCGAGGGTCTCCTCGACCGGGGTGTGCTCGTCCCAGGCGTGCAGCTGCCACAGGTCGACGTGGTCGACGCCGAGGCGCTCCAGCGAGGCGTCCAGCGCCGCGAGCAGGTGCCCGCGGGAGCCGCCGCGGCCCATCGGCCCGCGCCCGGTGCGGCCCACCGCCTTGGTGGCCACGAGCAGCTCCGAGCGGGGGACGACGTCGGCCAGCAGCCGGCCCAGGGTGCGCTCGCTCTCGCCGTCGCAGTAGACGTCGGCGGTGTCGACGAGCGTGCCGCCGGCGTCGACGAACGAGGTGAGCTGCAGCGCCGCCTCGTCCTCGTCGGTGTCGCGGCCCCAGGTCATGGTGCCCAGCGCCAGCCGGGAGACGACCAGGCCGCTGCGTCCCAGCGCCCGTTGTTCCACGACCGGCCAACCTACCTCCGGACGGCGTCCCGGGCCGGGGGACGCGGCGGGTGTGGCTCGGGTGTGGGCTCGGGTGTGGGCTCGGGTGTGGGCTCGGGTGTGGGCGACGCCGCGCCGGGGCGTGCCCGGCCGTGCACAGGTCGCCGTCCTAGGGTGTGCGCCCGTGCTCCTGACACCCCTGTGTCCCTCCGCCCGCCCGTCGTCTCGACCGCAGGACTGACCGGCGGTGGGCTGGTTCGAGGCGGTCGTCCTGGGGCTGGTGCAGGGGCTGACGGAGTTCCTGCCGATCTCCTCCAGCGCCCACCTGCGGGTGGTCGGCGAGGCCGCCGGCTGGGGTGACCCCGGCGCGGCGTTCACCGCGATCACGCAGATCGGCACCGAGGCCGCGGTGCTGCTCTACTTCCGGCGCGACATCGGCCGGATCGTCGCCGCCTGGGTGCGGGCGCTGTTCGACCGCTCCCGCCGCAGCGACCCCGACGCCCGCACCGGCTGGCTGATCATCGTCGGCAGCATCCCGATCGGCGTCCTCGGCCTGCTCTTCCAGGACGACATCGAGACGACGCTGCGCGACCTGCGGATCGTGGCCATCTCGCTGGTCGCCTTCTCCCTGGTCCTGTACTGGGCCGACCGGGTCGGCCGCAAGCGCCGGGAGCTGCGCCACCTGACGGTGCGCGACGGGCTGCTGTTCGGCCTGGCCCAGGCGATGGCCCTGGTGCCCGGTGTGTCCCGCTCGGGCGGCACGATCACGATGGGGCTCTTCCTCGGCTACACCCGGGCCGCGGCGGCGCGGTACTCCTTCCTGCTGGCCGTGCCCGCCGTCCTCGCCTCGGGCCTGTTCCAGGTGTACGAGTCGCTGACCGGCGAGGTGGCCGGCGAGACGGTCAGCTGGGGGCCGACGCTGCTGGCCACGGTGATCGCCTTCGCCGTGGGCCTGTCGGTCATCGCCTGGCTGCTGCGCTACCTCGACCGCGGCACGTTCACGCCGTTCGTCGTCTACCGGGTGGTGCTCGGCCTGGCGCTGCTGGCCCTCGTCGGCGTCGGCGTGCTCTCCCCCACCTGAGGCGCGTTATGTGGGTTGGGTTACGCCAGCCTGAGGTCGGTGGAATGAACGCGTAGCAGGGTGTGCGCGGCGATGGTGGCGGCGGTGCGGGTCAGCAGGCCCCAGAAGGTGTGGGCGCCGTGGCGGGCCAGCTCCATCCGGTCGGTGAGCTCGCCGAAGGTGACCTCGATGTGGTTGCGCCAGCGGGCGATCACCTGGCGCAGGGCGCTGGGCATGTTCGGGCGCTGGGCCTTGGTGGGCGGGGTGAGCACGGCGGTGCCGCGGGCGGCGCAGGCGGCGGTGAAGGCCCGACCGGTGAAGCCCTTGTCGACCAGCAGGTCACGCGGTGCTGGCCCGGCGGCGAGCAGATCGGTCGCGACGTCGCGTTCGTTGACCGCGGCGGGCACGATGCTCCAGGCGCGCACCAGCCGCGATCCCAGATCGGTGCGGACGGCCAGCCGGAAGCCGTAGAACCACTCTCCGTGCGCGCCGTCGCGGCCGAAGCCGGCGACCAGCTCGTGCGGGCCGACCCAGCCATCGGGGCCGCGGACCCGGGAAGGGTGCTTGACCGGCAGCGCGCTGGTGTCGATCTGGGCGCAGTCATCGAGCGGGCACCGGGCCACCAGCGCGGCGCGCAGCTGCTCGAAGGCCGCCCACAGCCAGCGGATGCGCCGGTTGGCCTCCGACTGGTGGGGCAGCCGGGGAAACAGGTGCGCGAAGTCGCGGGCGACCTCGGCGAGGAACCCGGCTTCGCTGCGCCGGCCCAGCAGATGGCGCACCAGCGCGATGGTGAGCAGTTCGGCGTCGCTGCAGGCCGGCGCCGGACCCGGCCGCACCGGAATGGTCACTTCTGCGGCGGCGATGGCGTCGTCGACGAGCACGTAGACGTGGACGAGGAGGTTCTCGGTGGGCAGCATGAGAGGCGCCTCTGCGGACGAGGGGTCTTCGACAACCGCCACGTTCCGCAGAGGCGCCCTCATGTCAAGCCATCAGTTGCCGCGGGCAACCCACATAACGCGCCTGAGGGGGCGGCGACGATCAGGGAACCTGATCGTCGCGTGTCCTCCCGCACGGTGCGCGGTGGGGGAGGACGCGCTGCGGTGGGGGAGGACGCGCTGCGGTGGGGGAGGACGCGCTGCGGTGGGGGAGGACGCGCTGCGGTGGGGGAGGACGCGCGGCGCCCGCGCCCCGCCGAGGGACGGCGCGGTCGGGGACGCCGCCCTAGGCTCCACCGCGTGACCACCGTCATCCTGCTGCGGCACGGCCGGACGACCGCCAACGCGGGAGGCGTGCTCGCCGGGTGGACGCCGGGGGTCGAGCTCGACGAGACCGGGCAGGCGCAGGTGGCGGCGGTGGGGGCCCGGCTGGCGCCCGTGCCGCTGGCCGCGGTGGTCAGCAGCCCCCTGGACCGCTGCCGGCAGACCGCCGGCGCCGTCCTCGCCGGCCGCGACCTGGAGCTGCAGACCGACGAGCGGCTCGGCGAGGCCCGCTACGGCGACTGGACCGGCCGCCCGCTCACGGAGCTGGTCAAGGACCCCCTGTGGAAGGTCGTGCAGCAGCACCCCTCCGCGGCGGTGTTCCCCGGGCCCGAGGGGGAGGGGCTCGCGCAGACCCAGTCCCGCGCGGTGGCCGCCGTCCGCGAGTGGAACGCCCGCCTGGGCCCCGACGCGGTGTGGCTGGCCTGCAGCCACGGCGACGTCATCAAGGCCGTCCTCGCCGACGCCCTGGGCCTGCACCTGGACGCCTTCCAGCGGATCGTGGTCGACCCGGCGTCGATCTCGGTGGTCAGCTACACCGACACCCGCCCGTTCGTGCTGCGCGTCAACGACACCGGCGGGGACGTCACCGCGCTGGTCCCGCCCAAGAGGAAGGGCCGGCGACGCCGGAAGGCCGACTCCGACGCCGTGGTCGGCGGCGGGGCCGGCGCGGCCGTGACCTGACGGTCGGCGCCGGTGTCGGCGGCCCCGCGTAACCTGATCGCGTGTCCCGCCAGGTCTACCGCTTCGACCGCCCGTCCCGGTTCGTCGCCGGCACGGTCGGCCAGCCGGGGGAGCGGACCTTCTACCTGCAGGCCTCCGACGCCGAGGGCCGCGTGGTCAGCGTCGCGCTGGAGAAGTCGCAGGTGCAGGTGCTCGCCGAGCGCATGGACGAGCTGCTCGACGAGATCGCCACCCGGCCCGGCACCGTCGTCCCCGCCCAGGCCGAGGTCGACGACCTCGAGCCGCTCACCGCGCCGGTCGACGAGGAGTTCCGCGTCGCCGCGATGGGCCTGGCCTGGGACGGCGAGGCGCAGGCCGTCGTCGTCGAGGCCGTGGCCGCCGGCGAGGAGCCCGTCGACGAGGACGCGATCCTCTCCGACGCCGAGGACGGCCCCGACGCGCTGCGGGTCACCATCACGCCCGGCGCCGCGCGCTCCTTCGTGGCGCGCGCCCGCCGCGTCGTCGCCGCCGGCCGGCCGTCCTGCCCGCTGTGCTCGCTGCCGCTGGACCCCACCGGGCACGTGTGCCCCCGGCAGAACGGCTACCGCCGCTGAACCGGGTACCGGACCGGCGATGAGCGAACACCCCGCGGCCGGGCTGCGCGCCCCCGCCGACGACGCCGAGATGCGGACCCTGCTGCTCGAGGGCGAGATCGACCTCGAGGGCCGCATGCTCGACGCCAGCAACGTCACCCTCGTCGGCGCCATCCGCACCGCCGCCCTCGAGGCCGAGTGCGTCTACAAGCCGGTGGCCGGCGAGCGCCCGCTGTGGGACTTCCCCGACGGCACGCTCGCCGGGCGCGAGGTGTCCGCGGCGCTGGTCAGCGAGGCCACCGGCTGGTCGGTCGTGCCGCCCACCGTGCTGCGCGAGGGCCCGTTCGGCCCCGGCATGGTGCAGCTGTGGATCGACGGCGACCCCGACGTCGACCTGCACCGGTTCGTGCGCTCCGACCACCCCGGCCTGCGCCGCATGGCCGTCTTCGACGCGGTGGTGAACAACGCCGACCGCAAGGGCGGGCACATCATCCCGACGTCGTCGGGGCACGTGTACGGCGTCGACCACGGCATCTGCTTCTCCACCGACCCGAAGCTGCGCACGCTGCTGTGGCGCTGGGCGGGCAAGCCGCTGCCGCTGGAGGCGCTGGCCGTGCTGGAGCGGCTGGCCGACGACCTGCGCGGCGACCTCGGCGAGGCGCTGCACGAGCACCTCACCCGCCGCGAGGTGCGCTGCACCCAGCAGCGGGTGGCCGAGATGCTGCGCACCCAGCTGCACCCCGAACCCAGCGGCGACTGGCCGGCGCTGCCCTGGCCGCCGTTCTAGCCCCGCCCTCGGTGGGGCGGGCAGCATCCCGCGCATGGCGCACCGCAGCCGACTGGCGATCCTCCTGCTCGACCTGCCACCGGAGGTCCACGCCGCCGGCACCGCGTTCTGGGCCGGTGCGACCGGGCGCCCCGCCGTCCCGGACGCCACGGACGCCGACTGGGTCTCGCTGGGCTCCTTCGCCGACGGCGTCCACCTGGAGGTGCAGCGCACCGGAGCGGGGACGCCGCCGCGCTGGCACGTCGACGTCGAGACCGACGACGTGCCCGCCGAGGTGGCGCGGCTGGAGGCGCTCGGGGCCACCCGCCACCGCGACATGGGCTCGTTCTGGCAGATGCTCGACCCGACCGGCCTGGTGTTCTGCGTGGTCGGCGTGCAGACCGGCGAGGAGTTCGACCGGTACGCCGTCACCTGGCCCTGACCGGGGGCCCGCAGGCGGAGGAGGACGGCGGCCTCAGTCGAGGCGCACCCGGTCGATCATCGCGGCCGCCTGCAGGCCGTCGCCGTCGACGGTGAGCACCTCCAGCGGCACCCGCCGCCAGACGGCCAGCAGCAGGTCGCCGGCGTTCCCGCGCACCGTCGCGACCGGCCACGGCCGGCTGCCGGCGAACAGCGTGCGCTCGACCCCGGCGTCGATGGCGTGCAGCACCACCGGGTGCGCGCCCTCGGGTGGGCCGTCGGGGAAGACCCCGGGCACGACCACCTCCAGCCACTCGTCGAGCCCGTCGAGACCGACGTCGGCGGGGACGGGCCGGACGTCGCCGAGGACCTGCTCGACGTCGACGGTGTGCACGACCGCCTCGTGCACCTGCCGCCGCAGCACGAAGGCGACGTCGTGCCGCGGCGCCCACGTCCACACCCGCTCGGCGGGGTCGGCGGCGGCCAGCGCGGTCTCCAGCTCCGCGGACTGCCCGGCCGACCAGCCCAGCAGCTCGTCGTCGGGACGGCGGCGCGGCGTGTCGTACCCACCGGGGTCCGGCGCGCGGGTGCGCACCACCCACGCCCAGAAGTGCTGCACCGAACCCAGGTGCCAGACCAGGTCGGCCAGCGTCCACCCCGGGCAGCCGGGGACCGGGGCGGCCCACCCGGTGGCCAGCACGGCCTCGGCCGCGGCGTCGGCGAAGCGGGCGTCGGCCCGGCGCAGCTCCGGCAGGTACGCGGACGGCTCCACGGACGCCTCCTCGCGGGACGGGGTGCCCGACGCTAGCCCCGCACGGGTCAGCGGCTCCAGGTCAGCGGCTCCAGAGCGCCGGGGGCCTCGGGACCGGGCGGCGCGCCAGCAGCTCCTGCGCCGTCCGCTCGTCGAGCACCAGGTCGGTGACCAGCCCGCCGGCCAGCGCCGCGGCCAGCCCGACCACCTTGTTGCTGCCGACGACGGCGCACACCCGCCGGGGGACCCGGCGCAGCGCCGGCGGCAGCAGGCCGCTGGTGCGGGCGTTGAGCGGGATGCCGTCCCAGGAGCCGTCCGCGCGCAGGAACACCGTGCACACGTCCCCGACGACGTGGGCGGCGGCGAGGTCGGCGCGGTCCCCGGCGGTCAGGTAGCCCTCGGTGTACACCCGGGAGCGCACCGCGCCGGCCACCGCGCCGATGCCGAACAGGGCGACGTCGGCCGCCTGCTGGATGCCCAGCACCCGGCGCACGCTGCGCTCGCGCCACATCGCCTGGCGCGTCTCGGGCCGGTCGAAGAAGGCCGGCACCGGGAAGTGGTGCACCTGCGCGTCCCACGCCCGGCCGAACCGGCCCAGGACGTCGCTGCCGTACCCGACGCCGCTGCTGTGGGTGTTCATCGCCCCGTTGAGCTGGACGACGTGCGCGTCGCGCAGCGGCCGGGCGCGCAGGTGCTCGCCGACGGCGCTGGTGGTGGTGCCCCAGGCCAGCCCGAGGGTGGACCCCGGTGCCATGACCTCGTCGAGCACCGCGGCGGTCTCGGCGGCGACCAGGCGCAACCGGGTGAGGTCGGGCGCGTCGTCGGGCACGGCGACCACGCGCGCGGAGACGCCGTGCCGGTGGCCCAGCTCCAGCGCCATGGCGGCTGCACGTCCGTGCACGGGGTTCACCGACACCGAGACGACCCCCGTCGCCCGCGCCGTGTCGAGGGCGCGGGAGATCGTCGACCGGGAGACACGCTCCTCGACGGCGATCTCGTCCATCGTGGCCCTGTCCAGCCAATACCGGCGGGCCACCCGCTCGACCCGGTCGTCCCCCGGCATCGCCGTCCTCCCCGCCGGCGCGCTGCCGACCGCGACCGACGGTAGTCCGTGCGTGCACAGACGTGCAGCCCTCTTGCCCGGGACGCACGACAGCGGGAGGTTTCCCCTGTTCCGGGGAGCCGGCACCAGCGCCGGGTCCCAGCGCACCACCCAGGAGTGCCACCGTGCCCACCGCCTTGTCACCGCAGAACCGCAGCGACGCGCTCGACCGCATGTCCGGCCAGACCCTCGACGTCCTCGTCATCGGCGGCGGGGTCACCGGCGCCGGCGCCGCCCTCGACGCCGCCAGCCGGGGTCTCGACGTCGGGCTGCTCGAGCAGCGCGACTGGGCCTCGGGCACCTCCAGCCGGGCCAGCAAGCTCGTCCACGGCGGCCTGCGGTACCTGGAGATGCTCGACTTCGCCCTCGTGCACGAGGCCCTGCACGAGCGCGGGCTGCTCGTCGGCCGCCTCGCCCCGCACCTGGTGCACCCGGTGCCCTTCCTCTACCCGCTGCGCCACCGGGTGTGGGAGCGGGTCTACACCGGCGCTGGCATCGCCCTCTACGACACCCTCGGCGGGCTGCTGGGCCGCGTGGGCGGCCGGGGCGTCCCCCTGCACCGGCACCTGTCGAAGAAGGCGCTGCGGCGGGTGGCCCCGTCGCTGCGCGACGACGTCGCCATCGGCGCCATCCGCTACTGGGACGCCAAGGTCGACGACGCCCGCCTCGTGCAGGTGCTCGTGCGCACCGCCGTCGGCCACGGCGCGCTGGCCGCCAGCCGCACCCAGGTCACCGGCTACCTCGAGGAGGGCGGCCGGGTGGCCGGCGTGCGCGCCGTCGACCTGGAGACCGGCCGCGAGCTCACCATCCGCGCCCGCCACGTCGTCGGCGCCACCGGCGTGTGGACCGACCAGACCCAGGAGCTCTTCCGCGCCCAGGGCCTCACCGTGCGGGCGTCGAAGGGCGTGCACATCGCCGTGCCGCGCGACGTGATCGCCGGCGAGGACGGCGTCATCCTGCGCACCGAGAAGAGCGTGCTGTTCATCATCCCGTGGCCCACCCACTGGGTGATCGGCACGACCGACACCCCCTGGGACCTCGCCAAGGACCACCCGGTCGCCTCGGCCGCCGACGTCGACTACCTGCTCGAGCACGCCAACGCCGTCCTGACCCGCCCGCTGACGCGCGCGGACGTCCTCGGCGTCTACACCGGCCTGCGCCCGCTGCTGCAGCCGGTCGACGACGGCAGCGGCTCGACGACGAAGGTCTCCCGCGAGCACACCGTGGCCACCGTCCGGCCCGGGTTGACCGTGATCGCCGGCGGCAAGTACACGACCTACCGGGTGATGGCCCGCGACGTCGTGGACATGGCGCTGACCGACCGGGCACCGGGGGAGGACCCCGACGCCGCCGTCCCCGCCTCGCTCACCGAGGAGCTGCCGCTGGCCGGCGCCGACGGCTACCGGGTGCGGTGGAACCGCAAGAGCCACCTGGCCGCCGCGCACGGCTGGACCGAGACCCGCGTCGAGCACCTGCTCGACCGCTACGGCAGCCTCGTCGACGAGGTGCTCGCCCTGGTCGACGCCGACCCCGACCTCGGCCGGCCGCTAGAGGGGGCGCCGGACTACCTGCGCGCCGAGGTCGTCTACGCCGTCACCGCCGAGGGGGCGCTGCACCTGGAGGACGTCCTCACCCGCCGCACCCGGCTGTCCTACGAGCAGGCCGACCGGGGGACGGCGTCGGCCCGCCCGGCCGCCGCGCTCATGGCCGGCCTGCTGGGCTGGGACGACGCCCAGGTGGAGCGGGAGATCGCCACCTACCTGGCGCGGGTGGAGGCCGAGCGGGCCGCCGAGGCCATGCCCGACGACGACTCCGCCGAGGCCGCCCGGCTGCAGGCGCCGGAGATCACCCCCTTCGCCAGCGCCTCCTGAGGACCACGGCCGGGCCGCCGCGACCGGCGGCCCGGCCGCAGACCTGACCACGTCGTCCGTTCCCACCGGAGGGAGGTGCTCCCCGGGACCCCGCACGACCCGCCCCCTCGGGGCGGGGCCCCCACCAGCACCACTGGACACAGAGAGGTGTCTTGACGTGTCACTGGTCTCCGTCTTCTTCTCCGAGGTGCTCGGCACCGGACTGCTGCTGCTGGGCGGTGTCGGCGTCGTCGCCAACGTCCTGCTCACCGAGTCCAAGGGCCGCGGCGCCGACTGGCTCCTGATCAACTTCGGCTGGGGCCTGGCGGTCTTCATCGGCGTCTTCGCCGGCTACCGCAGCGGCGCCCACCTCAACCCGGCCGTCACCCTGGGCCTGTGGGCCTCCGGCGCCGACGAGTACGCCCCCGGCGTCGACATCACGCTCGGCAGCACGCTGGTGTACCTCGCCGGCGAGTTCGTCGGCGCCTTCCTCGGCGCCGTCGTCGCCTGGCTGGCCTACCACGAGCACTACGCCGCCCACCCGGACCCGGGCGAGGTCCTGGCGACGTTCTCCACGGGACCGGCGATCCGCGCCTACCCGTGGAACGTCGTCACCGAGGTCATCGGCACCTTCGTGCTGGTCTACGTCATCCTCAAGTTCGGCAACACGCCGACCGAGATCGGCCCGCTCGGCGTCGCCCTGCTCGTCATCGGCATCGGCGCCTCGCTCGGCGGGCCGACCGGCTACGCCATCAACCCCGCCCGCGACCTGGGGCCCCGCGTCGCGCACGCCGTGCTGCCCATCCGCGGCAAGAAGGGCAGCGACTGGGGGTACGCGTGGGTCCCGGTGGTCGGCCCGATCGTCGGCGGTGTGGTCGCCGGCTTCCTCTCCCAGGTCTTCTGACCCGTCCCTGCCTCCTCTCGCCCGGACCCCTCACCTGCACCTCTCACCTGCACCCCTCACCTGCAACGACGCACCGGAGGACCCCGTGAGCCAGTACATCGCCGCGATCGACCAGGGCACGACGAGCACCCGCTGCATGGTCTTCGACCACGCCGGCGCGGTCGTCGCCGTCGCCCAGAAGGAGCACCAGCAGATCTTCCCGCGCGCCGGGTGGGTCGAGCACGACCCGCTCGAGATCTGGGCCAACGTTCGCGAGGTCGTCGGCCAGGCGCTGGCCCGCGCCGACCTGACCGGGTCCGACCTGGCCGCGGTGGGGCTGACCAACCAGCGCGAGACCACGGTCGTCTGGGACAGGACCACCGGCGAACCGGTCTACAACGCCATCGTGTGGCAGGACACCCGCACCGACCGCATCGTCACCGAGCTCGGTGAGCTCGGCGGCGGGGCCGACCGCTACAAGGACAAGGTCGGCCTGCCGCTGGCCACCTACTTCGCCGGGCCCAAGGTGACCTGGGTCCTGGACAACGTCGAGGGTGCCCGCGAGCGGGCCGAGCGCGGTGACCTGCTGATGGGCACCATCGACAGCTGGCTGCTGTGGCACATGACCGGCGGCACCGACGGCGGGCAGCACATCACCGACGTCAGCAACGCCTCCCGCACGATGCTCATGGACTACCGCACGCTGGCGTGGGACGAGTCGATCGCCGCCGACATGCGCATCCCGGTGTCGATGCTGCCGGAGATCCGGTCGAACTCCGAGGTGTACGGCGAGGGCCGCAAGGCCGGCGCGCTGGCCGGCGTGAAGATCGCCGGCTCGCTCGGTGACCAGCAGGCGGCGACCTTCGGCCAGGTCTGCTTCTCGCCCGGCATGGCCAAGAACACCTACGGCACCGGCAACTTCCTGCTGCTCAACACCGGCGAGGAGGCGGTGGCGTCGAAGAACGGCCTGCTGACGACGGTCTGCTACCGCATCGGCGACCGCAAGCCGGTCTACGCGCTCGAGGGGTCGATCGCCGTCACCGGCTCGCTGGTGCAGTGGGTGCGCGACAACCTGCGCCTCATCGGCGGCGCCGGCGAGATCGAGGCCGTCGCCCGCTCGGTGGAGGACAACGGCGGCGCCTACTTCGTGCCGGCGTTCTCCGGCCTGTTCGCCCCGCACTGGCGCTCCGACGCCCGCGGCGCGCTGGTCGGGCTCACCCGCTACGTCAACCGCGGGCACATCGCCCGGGCGGTGCTGGAGGCCACCGCCTACCAGACCCGGGAGGTGGTCGAGGCGATGAACGCCGACTCCGGGGTGGACCTCACCGAGCTCCGGGTCGACGGCGGCATGGTGGTCAACGAGCTGCTCATGCAGTTCCAGGCCGACATCCTCGGCGTCGACGTCGTCCGGCCCAGGATCGCCGAGACGACGGCGCTCGGCGCGGCCTACGCCGCCGGCCTCGCGGTCGGGTTCTGGGCCGACGAGGACGAGCTGAGCAGCCAGTGGGCCGAGGACAAGCGCTGGACCCCGGCCATGGACGACGCCACCCGCGACCGCTTCTACCGCAAGTGGCAGAAGGCGGTCACCCGCACCCTGGACTGGGTCGACGACGACGACCAGGAGTGAGGAACCCTCCGCCCCCGCGGGTGCCGTCCCCACCTGGGGCGGCGTCCGCGGGGCGGTCCCGGCCGCGCAACTAGGCTCCTGCCCGTGCTCGCCTGGCCCGCCCCGCTCCTGCCGACCCTGCCGGGTGCCGGCGCCGTCCTCCGGCTCTTCGACACCGCCCGGGGGGAGGTCGTGGCCACCGCGCCGGACCGGGTGGCCCGGATGTACGTGTGCGGCATCACGCCCTACGACGCCACCCACCTCGGCCACGCCGCCACCTACCTGGCCTTCGACCTGGTCGGCCGGGTGTGGCGGGACGCCGGGCACGCCGTGCACTACGTGCAGAACGTCACCGACATCGACGACCCGCTGCTCGAGCGCGCCGAGCGCGACGGCGAGGACTGGGTCGTGCTCGGCATGCGCGAGACGGCGCTGTTCCGCGAGGACATGACGGCGCTGCGGGTGCTGCCGCCCGACGACTACGTGGGTGCGGTGGCGACCATCCCGCGCATCGTGCGGCACGTCGAGACGCTGCTCGACGAGGGCCTGGCCTACGTCCTCGACGACGGCACCGGCGACGTCTACCACGACATCGCCCAGGCGCCGGGCTTCGGCGAGGAGTCCGGCTACGACGAGGCCACCATGCTGGCGCTGTCGGCCGAGCGCGGCGGCGACCCCGACCGCCCGGGCAAGCGCAACCGGCTCGACCCGCTGCTGTGGCGCGGCCGCCGTGCGGGCGAGCCGTCCTGGCCCGGGCCGCGCGGCGTCGAGGGCCGCCCCGGCTGGCACATCGAGTGCGCCGCCATCGCGCTGGACACCATCGGCATGGGCTTCGACGTGCAGGGCGGCGGCAGCGACCTGGTCTTCCCCCACCACGAGTTCTCCGCCGTCCACGCCGAGGCCCTGGCGGGCACCAAGCCCTTCGCCCGGGCCTACGTGCACGCGGCGATGATCGGCCTGGACGGCGAGAAGATGAGCAAGAGCCGCGGCAACCTGGTCTTCGTCTCCAAGCTGCGCGGCGAGGGCGTCGACCCGATGGCCATCCGGCTGGCGCTGCTGTCGGGCCACTACCGCACCGACCGCGCCTGGACGCCGGACCTGCTGGCCGCCGCCGAGGCCCGGCTGGCCACCTGGCGGCAGGCCGCCGCCCGCGACGCCGGCGCCCCGGCGGCGCCGGTGCTGGCCGGGATGCGCGAGCGGCTGGCCGCCGACCTCGACAGCCCCGGCGCCATCGCCGTCGTCGACGCGTGGGCCGCGCGGACGCTGGCGGCCGGCCCCGAGGACGAGGTCGACGACGGCGCGCCGGTGGTGGTGGCCGACGCCGTCGACGCGCTGCTGGGCATCGAGCTGTTCGGCGCTGCGCCGCAGGAGGGGTGATGCCGGGCGGGTCCCTGAGTGGTGACGCGGCCGGGGGGTTCCGGCTCACCGACCGCGGCGTGCGCGAGGCGGAGGAGTCCGGGCTCGCCCCGGCCGCGGCGCGCTCGGCGGCCACCCGCGGCCGCGCCGTCGACGAGCCCGAGGACCGGCTGCGCACCGCCTTCGAGCGCGACCGCGACCGGATCCTGCACGCCAAGGCCTTCCGCCGGCTCAAGCACAAGACGCAGGTCTTCCTCAACCCCGACGGCGACCACTTCGTCACCCGGCTCACGCACACGCTGCAGGTGACCCAGGTGGCCCGCTCGCTGGCCCGGGCGCTGGGGCTCAACGAGACCCTCGCCGAGGCGATCGCGCTCGGTCACGACGTCGGCCACTCGCCGTTCGGGCACATCGGCGAGGACGCCTTCGACCCCTACGTGCCCGGCGGGTGGCACCACGCGGCCCAGGGCGTGCGGATCGTGGAGGTGCTCGAGCGCCTCAACCTCACCTGGGAGGTGCGCGACGGCATCCGCGCGCACAGCTGGAAGATCACCCCGCCGCCGGCGACGCGGGAGGGGGAGTGCGTCCGGTACGCCGACCGGATCGCCTACCTCTCGCACGACGCGCTCGACGCCGTCCGCGCCGGGGTGCTGCGGGTGCCCGACCTGCCCGCCCGCGCCCGCGCGGTGTTCGGCGAGCCCGGCAGCGCGATGGTCGGCGCGATGGTCGACGCCGTCGTCGCGGGGTCGCTGGCCGACGGGGGAGCGGTGGTCATGGCGGCCGGGCCGCTGGCGGCGATGCACGAGCTGCGGGCGTTCATGTTCCAGCGGGTGTACGCCTCGGAGACCGCGGCGGGGCAGAAGCAGCTCGCCGTCGACGTCATCCGCCGGCTGGTCGACCACCACCTCGCCCACCCCGAGCTCATCCCGGCGACCTACCGCGACACCGCGGCCGACCCGGTGACCCAGGTGGTCGACCACGTCTCCGGCATGACCGACCGGTTCGCCCTCGCCACCCACGACCGGCTCTTCGCCGACGACGCCGCCGCCCGGATGGCCCCGCTGCTGCGCACCTGAGCCCCCGCCGGCGCTCCCGGGGCGCTGTCTCCTGGGGTGCCGTCCGTCCTCCCGGGGCGCTGCAGCACTCCCGGAGGACGAGGAGTGCTCCCGGAGCGGGGCCGGACCGCCCCCTCGACCGTTATCCCCAACCTATGTGCGGACCACCCGGCCGCCGTCCGGGCGCGACGGCCGGGGAGGGCTCAGTTGGGGGAGGAGCCCCGGCGGCGCAGGTAGCGCTCGAACTCGCGGGCGATCTGGTCGCCGTTGGCCTCGGACAGGTCGCTCTGGGTGGCCCGCTCCTCCAGCGAGCGGACGTACTCGACGACCTCGGCGTCCTCCTGGGCCATCTCGTCGACGGTCTTGACCCACTCGTCGGCCTGCTGGGGGAGCGCGCCGAGCGGCACGGCCACCTCCAGCACCTCCTCCACGCGCTGCAGCAGCGCGACGGTCGCCCGCGGCGAGGGCGGCTGGGAGACGTAGTGGGGGACGGCGGCCCAGAAGCTCACCGCCGGGAGCCCGGCCTGCACGCAGGCGTCCTGGAAGACTCCGAGGATCCCGGTGGGGCCCTCGTACGTGGAGGTCTCCAGGCCGTAGGCGCGGGCGGACTCGTCGTCGTAGGCCGACCCGGTGACCGGCGTGGGCCGGGTGTGCGGCGTGTCGGCGAGCAGCGCGCCGAGGGCGACGACGGTCTGCACGTCGAGCTCGTGGCACAGCTCGACGAGCTCCTCGCAGAAGCCGCGCCAGCGCATGTTGGGCTCGATGCCGCGGATGAGGACGACGTCGCGGTCGCTGTCCGGCGGGCGGGCCACCGAGACGCGCGTCGTCGGCCACTCCACGCGCCGGCTCACCCCGCCCACGAGGGAGACGGTGGGCCGGTTGACCTGGAAGTCGTAGTAGTCCTCGGGGTCGAGCGCGGCGAGGGGGGTGGCGTCCCAGATGAGCTCGAGGTGCTCGAGCGCCCCGGTGGCGGCGTCCCCCGCGTCGTTCCAGCCCTCGAACGCGACCACCACCACCGGCTGGTTCAGCTGGGGCAGGTCCTCGGAGGCGGACTTCGGGTCGATCACCCCTGCGAGCCTACGTCGGTCGCGCCGTCCTGCCGGGGTGGCGCGGGATGGGAGGATGGCCCGCGGAACACACGCCGCGCCGCGCGCGCTGCTGCTGCGACAGGCCCGGCCCGCCGTCGACCCACCCCGAGGATGCCCGTGACCGACGCCCCGTCCCCCCGCCCCGACGCCACGGCGGAGCTGACCGCCCTGCTCGAGCAGCGCATCCTGGTGCTCGACGGGGCGATGGGGACGGCGATCCAGCGGGACCGGCCCAGCGAGGCCGGCTACCGCGGCGAGCGCTTCGCCGGCTGGCACCGCGACGTCCAGGGCAACAACGACCTGCTCGTGCTCACCCAGCCCGAGCTGGTCGCGGGCATCCACCGCGAGTACCTCGAGGCCGGCGCGGATCTGATCGAGACCAACACCTTCAACGCGACGGCGATCTCGCTGGCCGACTACGGCATGTCGGAGCTGGCGCACGAGATCAACGTGGCGGCCGCGCGGCTGGCCCGCCGTGAGGCCGACGCGATGACCGCGCGCACGCCGGGGAAGCCGCGCTGGGTCGCCGGAGCGCTCGGCCCGACCAGCCGGACGGCGTCCATCTCGCCCGACGTGAACGACCCCGGCGCCCGCAACGTCACCTTCGCCGAGCTGGTCGCCGCCTACCTGGAGCAGGCCACCGGCCTGGTCGACGGCGGCGCCGACCTGCTGCTGGTCGAGACGGTCTTCGACACCCTCAACGCCAAGGCCGCGGTCTTCGCGCTGGAGACGCTGTTCGACGAGCGCGGCCGCCGCTGGCCGGTGATCGTCAGCGGCACCATCACCGACGCGTCGGGCCGCACGCTGTCGGGGCAGACCACCGAGGCGTTCTGGAACTCGGTGCGCCACGTCCGGCCGCTGGCCGTGGGGCTCAACTGCGCGCTGGGTGCCGCGGAGATGCGGCCCTACGTCGCCGAGCTGGCCCGCGTCGCCGACACCTTCGTCTCCTGCTACCCCAACGCCGGGCTGCCCAACGCCTTCGGCGAGTACGACGAGGCGCCGGCCGAGACCGCCGGCATCCTGCAGGGCTTCGCCGAGGACGGCTTCGTCAACCTCGTCGGCGGCTGCTGCGGCACCACGCCCGAGCACGTCGCCGCCATCGCCGCCGCCGTCGCGGGCGCGGCCCCGCGCACGCCGCCGGCCCGGCGGCCCGCGCTGCGGCTCTCGGGCCTGGAGCCGCTGACCGTCGACGCCGACTCCTTGTTCGTCAACATCGGCGAGCGCACCAACATCACCGGCTCGGCCCGCTTCCGTCGGCTCATCCGCGACGGCGACTACGCGACCGCGCTGGCCGTGGCCCGCCAGCAGGTCGAGGCCGGCGCGCAGGTCATCGACGTCAACATGGACGAGGGCATGATCGACGGGGTCGCGGCGATGACCCGCTTCACCCGGCTGATCGCCGCCGAGCCCGACATCTGCCGGGTGCCGGTGATGGTCGACTCCTCCAAGTGGGAGGTCATCGAGGCCGGGCTGCAGCAGCTGCAGGGCAAGTCGATCGTCAACTCCATCTCGCTGAAGAACGGCGAGGAGGAGTTCGTCGAGCAGGCGCGGCTGTGCCGCCGCTACGGCGCCGCCGTCGTCGTCATGGCCTTCGACGAGCAGGGCCAGGCCGACAGTCTCGAGCGGCGGCAGCAGATCTGCCGGCGCGCCCACGACGTCCTGGTGGACCGGGTCGGCTTCCCGGCCGAGGACGTCATCTTCGACCCCAACGTGTTCGCGGTGGCCACCGGCATCGAGGAGCACGCCCGCTACGGGCTGGACTTCATCGAGGCCACCCGCTGGATCAAGCAGAACCTGCCCGGTGCGCTGGTCTCCGGCGGCGTCTCCAACGTCTCGTTCTCCTTCCGCGGCAACGACCGCGTCCGCGAGGCCATCCACGCGGTGTTCCTCTTCCACGCCGTCGCCGCCGGCATGGACATGGGCATCGTCAACGCCGGCGCGCTGGAGGTCTACGAGGAGGTGCCGCGGGAGCTGCGGGACCGCATCGAGGACGTCGTCCTGGCCCGCCGCCCCGACGCCACCGAGCGGCTGCTGGAGGTCGCCGGGGACTACGCCGCCTCCGGCGCGGCGGAGGAGGCGGCCACCGAGGAGTGGCGCGCGCTGCCGGTGGGCGAGCGGATCACCCACGCGCTGGTCAAGGGCATCGACGAGTTCGTGGAGGCCGACACCGAGGAGCTGCGCGCGCAGATCAGCGCCCGCGGCGGCCGGCCGATCGAGGTCATCGAGGGCCCGCTGATGGACGGCATGAACGTCGTCGGCGACCTGTTCGGCGCCGGGAAGATGTTCCTGCCGCAGGTGGTGAAGTCCGCGCGGGTGATGAAGAAGGCGGTCGCCTGGCTGATCCCGTTCATCGAGGCGGAGAAGCAGCCCGGCGACGTCGAGCGCAGCAACGGCAAGGTCGTCATGGCCACCGTGAAGGGCGACGTCCACGACATCGGCAAGAACATCGTCGGCGTCGTCCTGCAGTGCAACAACTACGACGTCGTCGACCTCGGCGTCATGGTGCCGGCGCAGAAGATCCTCGACACCGCCAAGGCCGAGGGCGCCGACGTCATCGGCCTGTCGGGGCTGATCACCCCGTCGCTGGACGAGATGGTCGGCCTGGCCGCGGAGATGGAGCGGCAGGGCTTCGACGTCCCGCTGCTCGTCGGCGGGGCGACGACGTCGCGCGCGCACACCGCGGTCAAGGTGGCACCGCGCTACCACGGCCCGGTGATCTGGGTGAAGGATGCCTCGCGGTCGGTGCCGGTCGTCGCGGCGCTGCTGTCCGACGAGCAGCGGCCGGGCCTGCTGGCCTCGGTCGAGACGGAGTACGAGGCGCTGCGCGAGCGGCACGCGGCCCGCACCGACAGTCGGGCGCTGCTGCCGCTGGCCGCCGCCCGCGCCGCCGCGCCGCGGCTGGACTGGTCGTCCTACACCCCGCCGCGGCCGCGGATGCTGGTGCAGCAGAGCCGCGACGTGTGCACCGGACCGGGCTGCGACCACCGGCACGGCGGGGTCACCCGGTTCACCCGGGTCTTCCCGGAGTACCCGCTGGAGGAGCTGCGCCGGTACGTCGACTGGCAGCCGTTCTTCAGCGCCTGGGAGATGCGCGGCCGCTTCCCCGACATCCTGCACAACCCGACCACCGGCGAGGCCGCCCGCCGGTTGTTCGCCGACGCCCAGGCGATGCTCGACCGCGTCGTCGAGGAGCGGTGGCTGACCGCCAACGGCGTCGTCGGGCTGTTCCCGGCCAACCGGGTGGACGGCACCGAGGACGTCGAGGTCTACACCGACGAGTCGCGGACGGCGGTGCGCGCGGTGCTGCACCAGCTGCGGCAGCAGACCGAGGGCCGCGACGGCTCCCCGCGCAAGTCGCTGGCCGACTTCGTCGCGCCCCGGGCCAGCGGGCTGCGCGACCACGTCGGCGCGTTCGCCGTCACCGCCGGGCTGGGCGCGGCCGAGCGGGTGGCCGCGTTCAAGGCCGAGCACGACGACTACTCGGCGATCATGCTCGAGGCGCTGGCCGACCGGCTGGCCGAGGCGTTCGCCGAGCGGCTGCACGAGCGCGTGCGGCGGGAGCTGTGGGGCTACGCCGCCGACGAGCACCTGGACAACGACGCGCTGATCGCCGAGCGGTACCAGGGCATCCGGCCGGCGCCGGGCTACCCGGCCTGCCCCGAGCACACCGAGAAGCAGACGATCTGGGACCTGCTCGACGCCGAGGCGGCCACCGGGCTGCAGCTGACCGAGAGCATGGCCATGTGGCCGGGCGCGGCGGTCAGTGGGCTGTACTTCTCCCATCCGCAGTCGCGCTACTTCGTGCTCGGCCGGCTGGGCCGCGACCAGGTCGAGGACTACGCCCGGCGCAAGGGCTGGACGCTGGCCGAGGCCGAGCGCTGGCTCTCGCCCAACCTCGGCTACCGCACGGACGCCGACTGAAGGACCCCCTCGCCCCCCACCACCCGCTTCACTCGCGGCCGGCCCCTGCAGGGAGGGCCGTTGCAGCACGTCACCGGGACGGCAGGGTCAGGAGCGCAGGTAGGCGAGGGTGGCCAGCACGCGGCTGTTGCGGTCCTCGTCGGGGGCCAGGCCGAGCTTGGCGAAGATCCGCTGGGTGTGCTTCTCCACCGCGCCGCCGGTGACCACCAGCCGGCGGGCGATCGCGGCGTTGGAGGCCCCCTCGGCGAGCAGCTCCAGCACCTCGCGCTCGCGCGGGGTCAGCCGGCGCACCGGGTCGTCGGCGCGGCGGCGGGCGAACAGCTGCGCGACCACCTGCGGGTCGAGCACGGTGCCGCCGGCGGCCACCCCGGTCAGCGCGGCGAGGAAGGCGTCGAGGTCGGTCACCCGGTCCTTGAGCAGGTACCCGACCCCGCCGCGGCCGTCGGCGAGCAGCTCGTCGGCGTAGGCCACCTCGACGTACTGCGACAGCACCAGCACCGCGGTCCCGGGGACGACGGCGCGCGCCGCGACCGCGGCGCGCAGGCCCTCGTCGGTGTGCGTCGGGGGCATCCGGACGTCGACCACGGCGACGTCCGGGCGGTGCTCGGCCACCGCCCGGACCAGCGAGGGGCCGTCGCCGACGGCGGCGACCACCTCGCTGCCCTCCTCCTCGACCAGGCGCACCAGCCCCTCGCGCAGCAGCACCGAGTCGTCGGCGATCACGACCCGCACGGCAGCTCCGCGACCAGCCGGGTCGGCCCTCCGGGCGGGCTGTCGACGGTGAGGACGCCGTCGACGGCGCGCAGCCGGTCGGCCAGCCCGGCCAGGCCGTGCCCGGGCACGAGCACCGCGCCGCCGGGGCCGTCGTCCTCCACGGTGACCCGCAGCGCCGGCCCCACCGCGACCACCACCACCTGGCAGGCCGTGGCGCCGCTGTGCTTGGCCACGTTGGCCAGCGCCTCGCTGACCACGAAGTAGGCGGTGTTCTCCACCGCCGGCGCCAGCCGCTCGTCCGGCAGGTCGACGGCCAGCTGCACGGGCACCGGCGACCGCGCCGCGACGGCGGCCAGCGCGGCGGCCAGGCCGCGGTCGGCGAGCACCGGCGGGGCGATGCCGCGGGAGAGCGCCCGCAGCTCCTCCAGCGCCTCGCGGGCCAGGCCGGCGGCCTCGCCGATCGTCGTGCGGGCGGCGGCGGGGTCGCGGTCGAGCTGGCGCTGCGCGCGGGAGAGGTCCATGCCCAGGCGGACCAGGTGCTGCTGCGGGCCGTCGTGGATGTCGCGCTCCAGCCGGCGCAGGGAGACCGCCTCGGCGGCGACGGCGGCGTCCCGGCCCTCGGCGAGCCGGCCGAGCTCGGCCTGCGTGGCCGCGCGGGAGGTCAGCAGCACCCGGCCGAGCTGGGCCTGCAGCAGGGCGACGGCGCGGACCACGAACGGCAGCGTCACCGCGAACAGCAACCCGACGACGGCGTAGAGCAGGATCCGCCGCAGCGACGAGGTCTGCAGGCCGACCAGCTCCAGCAGGTCCTGGTTGTCCGGGTTGCCGGCGGGCTCGGGCAGGGCCCAGTCCCACAGGCCGTAGGTCAGGCCGCCCAGGGCGACCGACCACCAGGTCACGGTCACGGTGAACGCCACGATCGACAGCGCGAAGCGGACCACGGCGTGCAGCGCGTCGAGCCAGGTCTGCGGGTCGCGCACCGGCGTCAGCACCCGGGCGACGGTGCCGCCGTCGGCGCGCCGGTAGGCCGGGCGGGGCAGCGGCGTCCCGAGGACGGCGGGCAACCAGGCCCGCTCGGCGCCGGCCAGGCCCCGGGCGGCGACCAGGGTGACGGCGAGGACGGGCAGGCCCACCCAGACGACCAGCAGGCCGGCGCCGAGGGACAGGCCGGTCACGGCGACGACGAAGGCGACGATCGCGACGGGGAAGGTGACCAGGTTGTAGGCGGTGTCCACGCCGAGGGCGCGCAACCGGTCGGGCGGCCGGGCCGGCGCGGGTGCCGGGGAGGTCGTCGGCGGCAGGACGGCGGTGTCGGTGCTCATGCCGAGGAGCCTGGCGGTGGGGGCGTCACGGTCCCATCCTGCTGCCCGGCCGGTCCGCTGTCGGGCTTCCCCGACACGGCACCTGCCGCCTCACGACGTCCGGGGCGGCACCGTGATCCTGTACTGGGCGATCTTTCGGTAGAGGGTGGCCCGGCCGATGCCGAGCTCCTCGGCGACGCGGGTCATCGTGGTGCCCGGCTCGGTCAGGCACCGCGCGATCTCGTCGCGCTCCAGCCGCTCGAGCCGCGACAGCGGCCGGGTGCTGCCGTCGAGCACCTCCGGCGCGAGGTGGTGGACGTCGACCACGTCGGCCCGGGCGGCGGCGTCCCGGACGACGCGGCGCAGCTGGCGGACGTTGCCCGGCCACGCGCAGGCCTCCAGCGCCCGGGCGGCGCGCGGGGTGAGGTCGACCTCGCGGTGGCGCTCCTGGCGGGCGACCCAGCGGGCCAGCGGCAGCACGTCGTCGGTGCGGGCGCGCAGCGGCGGGACCTCCACCACGGCCTCGACCAGCCGGGCCAGCGGGTCGGGGAGCGCGGCGAACTCCGGCGCGGCCAGCACGAAGGGCTGCGGCCGGCCGGCGCGGCGGGCGGCGGCGAGGACCGGGGCGAGGTCGCCGGCGGCGCAGGCGGGCAGGTGCGCGAGGCCGGAGACGATGACGCAGGTGTCGGGGTCGCGCAGCTCCGGCGTCCACAGCTCCAGCCAGGCCGCGGCCTCGCCGGACCCCGGTGCGGTCAGCTCGCCGCCCTCCGGCGCGCGGGCGTGCAGCAGCCGCTGCCGTCCGCCCAGCCGCCGCCGCGCCAGCGCGGCCAGCGTCGCCTTGCCCGCCCCGGCCTCGCCCACGACCGCCAGCACCCGCCCGGCGGTGACCGCCCGGGCCGCCGCACCGAGCGCGCCCCGCCAGCCGGCCGAGACGCACGGGTCGCCGTCGTCGGGAGCCACCGAGCCCCGGACGACGGAGAAGACCTCCCCGCGCGGCGTCGGTCGCACCGTGCGCCCGCCCGCGCGCACGAGCATCAGCGCGCTGGTGGCCGCCGCCGCCGTCTGGGCCAGCCCCAGCAGCAGGTCGGAGGAGGCCTCCGACCAGGTGGTGAGGTTGATGCTGCCGGCCAGCTCACCGGTGACCGGCTCGAGCACCGGCGCGGCGGCGCAGGTGTAGCCGCGCAGGTCGGCGCAGTAGTGGTCGCCGGCCCGCACGAGCGAGGGCGCCCGGTCGGCCAGCGAGAGCCCCAGCCCGTTGGTGCCGGCGTTGCGCTCGCTGTAGGTGAACCCCGGCGCGAGGTGCACCCGGTCCAGCGACCGCCGGATGCCGGGGTCGTCGCCGAGCCGGGCGAGCACCAGCCCCTCGGAGTCGGCGACCATCAGGCTGACCGGCTCGTTGGCGATCGTCGACTGCAGGTCGGAGAGCACGCGGTGCGCGCACTCGTAGAGCAGGGAGCCGGTGTCCGGCGAGCCGGTGAAGACCGGGATGACCTCGTCCGGCGGGACGCCGTAACCCTGGCTGCGCTGCCACGACGCGCGCAGCCGCGGTGCGGCGGCGCGGCCGGCCAGCGCGGGGTCGGCGAGCGGACCGCGGGAGGCCGGCAGGTCGTCCACGGGTCCCTCCGGAACGGGAGGCCGGCCGGGCTGGCCGGCGCGGAACGGGGAGGACGGGGCTGTAGCGCAGGCCACGCAATGTACGCCCCCGCGCGGCCGGTCCGGTGTTCCGAAGTGAGACACCGGAGGTCTGTCCGCAGGTCGGCGGGCTGCCTAGCGTCGTGGGCCAGCGGGTGACCTGGACCACACCGAGCCGACGGAGGCACCGGATGTACAGCAAGGACGGCGAGCAGTACTACGTCGTGGACTCCCACATCGCCCTGTGGGACGCGCGGCCGGACAACCAGCGCAACGTCCACGGCAAGCAGTTCATCGACTGCTTCTACGACTACCACCGCAACCTCAGCCCGGAGTCGGAGGTGTGGTCCTACGAGGAGTACCTCTACCAGGGCGGCGAGCGGCTGATGCGCGACGTGTTCGCCGACGGGATCGTCGACCACGCGATCTTCCAGCCGGCCCGGCTGGCCGAGTTCTACCACCGCGGCTTCGGGCAGACCGAGGAGGCGTTCGCCCTCGCCCAGGCCCACCCGGACAAGCTGACCTACAACCACTACTGGGACCCGCGCGACGGCGAGAACGGCCTGGACGCGCTGCGGGCCGCCGCCGAGCGCATGCACCTCAAGGGCGTGAAGCTCTACACCGCCGACTGGCACGGCGAGTCGCGCGGCTGGAAGCTCACCGACCCGATGGCCTACCGCTACTTCGAGCTCTGCCGCGAGCTGGGCATCGAGAACATCCACATCCACAAGGGCCCGACGATCCGCCCGCTGGACCGCGACGCCTTCGACGTCGCCGACGTCGACCACGCGGCCACCGACTTCACCGACCTCAACTTCGTCGTGGAGCACTGCGGCCTGCCCCGGCTGGAGGACTTCTGCTGGATCGCCACCCAGGAGCCCAACGTGTACGCGGGCCTGGCGGTCGCCATCCCGTTCATCCACACCCGGCCGCGGTACTTCGCGCAGATCATGGGCGAGCTGACCTACTGGCTCGGCGAGGACCGCATCCTCTTCTCCAGCGACTACGCGCTGTGGACCCCGAAGTGGCTGGTCGAGCGCTTCGTGGACTTCCAGATCCCCGAGGACATGACCGAGTACGCGCCGCTGACCACCGAGGTGAAGAAGAAGGTGCTCGGCCTCAACGCCGCGCGGCTCTACGACCTCGAGGTGCCCGCCCACCTGCGCCTGCCCGACGCCGACGAGACGGCCACCGGCCCGCGCGAGCCGGCCGCCGCCGACCTCGCGAGCGTCTGAGGAGGACGCCGATGACCGCCGTCCTCCCCGACCTGACCGTGACCGAGGCCGAGGTGCGCGCCGCGCTGGGCACCGTCGTCGACCCCGAGCTGGACGAGCCGATCACCGACGTCGGCTTCGTCCGGTCGGTGTCGGTCTCGGGCTCTGCCGACAGGGGCGCTGCCGTCGAGGTGCACCTGCGGCTGCCCACCTCCTTCTGCGCGCCCAACTTCGCCTGGCTGATGGTCTCCGACGCCCACGACGCGGTGTCCGCCGTCCCGGGGGTGGGGTCGGTGGTGGTCGAGCTCGACGACCACCACGACTCCCACCTGATCAACCGCGGGATGGCCGCCGGGCTGGGCTACCGGGGCACCTTCGGGCACGAGGCGGAGGAGTCCCTCGACGAGCTGCGGGCGACCTTCCAGCGCAAGGCGCACACCGCGGCGATGGAGCGGGCCCTCACCGCGCTGCTGCGCAGCGACCCGACGGTGGACGTCGCGGCGCTCACCCTCGGCGACCTGCCGGCGGGGGAGCACACCACCGGCGCGCTGCTGCGCCGCCGGGCGACCCTCGGCCTCCCCGTGGACGACGCGGCGCCGGTGCTCGTGCTCGACGACGGCACCCGCCCCGACCCCGCGCAGGCAGACATGGTGCTGCGCCGGGCCCGCTCGGTGCGCATCTCCGTCGACGGCAACGCGCACTTCTGCCGGGGTCTGCTCACCACCCGCTACCCGGGGTCGGAGGCCGACCAGACCCCCCGCCCCGAGGACCGCCCCCTGCTCCCGCTCACCGTCTCGAAGGGAACCCAGCCGTGAAGGCCGTCCGCGTGCACGAGTACCACGTCGACCCCTCCATCGACGACATCCCCGAACCGCAGGTCCAGGGTCCGCTCGACGTCATCGTCAAGATCGGCGGCGCCGGGGTCTGCCGGACCGACCTGCACATCCTCGAGGGCCAGTGGGCCGACCTGCAGAACCCGGACCTGCCCTACGTGATCGGGCACGAGAACGCCGGGTGGGTGCACCAGGTGGGGGAGGGGGTCACCAACGTCGCCGTCGGGGACACGGTGATCCTGCACCCCCAGCCCAGCTGCGGCCTGTGCACGCCCTGTCGCGCCGGCCGGGACATGCAGTGCGTGAACGCCTTCTTCCCCGGGTTGTCGAACGACGACGGCGGCATGGCCGAGTACCTGCGCACCACGGCCCGCGCCTGCGTCAAGCTCGACCCGTCGACCAACCCCGCCGACGTCGCCGCCCTCGCCGACGCCGGCATCACCGCCTACCACGCCGTGCGCAAGGCCCTGCCGCTGCTGTACCCCGGCACGACGGCGGTCGTGCTGGGCGCCGGCGGTCTCGGCCACATCGGCGTGCAGTGCCTGGCCGCGCTGTCGGGCACCCGGGTCGTCGTCGTCGACCGCAACCCCGACGCTCTGGAGCTCGCCCGGCAGATCGGCGCGGACGAGACCGTGGTCGCCGACGGCCAGCACGTGCAGGCGGTGCAGGACCTGACCGGCGGTGGGGCGAACGTCGTCTTCGACTTCGTCGCCGAACAGGGCGCGGAGATGGACGGCTGGCACATGACCGGCCCCGCCGGCTCGTACTACGTCATCGGCTACGGCGGCGAGCTGCGGATCCCGACGCTGGAGTTCGTCGCCGGCGAGAAGAACATCGTCGGCAACATCGTCGGCACCTACACCGACCTGGCCGAGCTCATGGTGCTCGCGCAGGCCGGCAAGGTCACCCTGCACACCCAGCAGTACCCGCTCGACCGGGCCGTGGACGCGCTGCGCGACCTCGACGCCGGGAAGGTCCGGGGCCGGGCGATCCTCGTCCCCTGACGGAGGACCCCTCCGCGCCCTGGCCGGCCCTCGTGGCCGGCCGGGGCGCCGCGGCGTCCGGGCGGGGCGACGGGTGGGACAGGAGGGACGCAGGACACGGTTTGGGGCGGGCGCGTGGGCACGCTCACGGGGACCGCAACCGTGTCGACACACGCCGCTGACCTGCGGCTGGCACCGTGGAGGACGGCGCCCGAGGTCGTGTGCTCCCCGACCCCCCGCCCGCCGTCCGCGGCGGCGCGCTGTCCCCCTGAGGTCCTCCGATGCCCCTCGCCCTGCCCACCCGCGCCTCCGTCCGGTCCGGATCCCCGCCCGCCCCGTCGTCGGCCGCGCGGCTGCTCACCGCGGTCGCGGTGCTCTTCGGCCTCGACGGCTTCGTGTTCGGCAGCTGGGCCGCCCGCGTCCCCGACGTCAGCGCCGCCACCGGCGCCGGCTCCGCCGCGCTGGGCCTGGCGCTGCTGTGCCTCTCGCTCGGCGCGCTCGCCTGCATGCAGGTCACCGGCCGCCTCTGCACCCGGCTGGGGACCGGTCGCACCGCCGCGCTGGCCGGGACCGGCGTCAGCGCCTGCGCCGTGCTGCCCGGCCTGGCCTCCGGCGTGCCCGCCCTGTGCGTCGCGCTGCTGGTCTTCGGCGGCCTCACCGGGGCGGTGAACGTCGCGGCCAACAGCGTTGGCGTCCAGGTGCAGGCCCGGGCCGGCCGGCCGCTGCTGCCGCTCCTGCACGCGGCGTTCAGCGCCGGCGGCCTGCTCGGCGCCCTGCTCGGCGGCCTCGCCTCGGCCGCGACCGGCGTCGCGGTGCACCTGGCCGCCGTCGCCCTGACCGGCCTGGCCGTCATGGCGTGGGCGGCGCCGGTGCTGCGCGGTGCCGACGCCGTCCTCGACCCCACCGGCGCGGCGGACGGCGACGGGCCGCCGGCCGGCCGCCGGCCCACCGCCGTCCTCGTCGTGCTCGGCGGCGTCGCCGGGGCGACGGCCTACGGCGAGGGCGCCCTGTCCGACTGGGGCGCGCTGCACCTGCGCGAGCACCTGCACGCGACGCCGCTGCTCGCCGCCGCCGGGTACGCCGGCTTCTCCTCGGCGATGGCCCTGGCCCGGCTGGCCGGGGGCCCGCTGGTGCTGGCCCTGGGGGAGCGGCGGCTGCTGGCCGGCGGTGCCGCAGTGGCCGCCGCCGGCGCGCTGACCGCGGTCACGACGTCGTCACTGCCGGTCGCCCTCGCCGGGTTCGTGCTCGTCGGGCTGGGGCTGGCCAACGTCTTCCCGCTGGCCATCGCGCGGGCCGGTGCGCTCGGCGGTCCGAGCGGCGTCGCGCTGTCGACCACCGTCGGCTACACCGGCCTGCTCGGCGGGCCGCCGGTCATCGGGTTCCTCGCCGAGCACGCCGGGCTGCCCGCCGCGCTGGGCACGGTCGCGCTGGCGGCCGGCGTGGCCGCCGTCCTCGTGCTGGGCGTCGAGGGCTCCTCCGTGCGGCGCCCCGTCCTGCCGCGGCGCCCGGGATGGCCGGCGCCGGTGCGCTTCGGGCTGCGGCCGGTGGCCGTCGCTGCGCCCGGCGGCGGCCCGGGTGCGCGGCGGCACCGGCGGCTACCTGCGCGACCTGCGGCTGCTGGAGGTCTCGTGACCGGGAGCCGGGGTGGGCTCGGTCACGCTCCTACCGTGGAGGTGGTGGAGACCCGGGCAGCGCAGGCAGCGACGCCGCGGGCGGTGCTGTTCGACATGGACGGCACCCTCGTGAAGACCGAGCAGCACTGGGGGACGGCGCTGTTCGCCCTCGCCCGGCGGCTGGGCGGCGAGCTGAGCCGGCCGGCCCGGGAGGCCACCGTGGGCACCAGCATGCGCACGGCGCTGGGCGTGCTCTACGCCGACCTCGGCCTCGACCGGCAGTCCGCGTGGCAGGACGACGCGGCCTGGGTCGAGGACACCGTCGCCGAGCTGCTGGCCGCCGGGGTGCCCTGGCGGCCGGGCGCGCGCGAGCTGCTCGCCGAGCTGCGGGCGGCGGCGGTGCCCACCGCCCTGGTGACGACGACGCCCCGACGGCTGGCCGACCTGGTCCTCGCCCAGCTCGAGCGGGACTTCCCCGACGTGCCGCCGTTCGACCTGACCGTCTGCGGCGACGAGGTGCCCGCGCGCAAGCCCGACCCGGCGCCCTACCGGCAGGCCGCCGCGGCCCTCGGTGTCGACCCGGCCGACTGCGTCGTGGTGGAGGACTCCGCCGCCGGCGTGACCGCGGGCCTGGCCGCCGGCGCCGCGGTGCTCGGCGTGCCCTCGCTGCAGCCGCTGTCGCCCGCGCCGGGCCTGGTGCTGCGGAACACCCTGACCGGGCTCGGCCTCGGCGGGCTCGCCGCCGTCCTCGCCGCCCGCGCCCCGGCCGCCGCCCGGGCCTGAGCAGGCTCCGGGCGCCTCGTCCGGGGACCGCGGGGAGCCGCGGTGCCCCGGGGCACCCGCCGGGACCGGACGGTCCCGCGCGGCTCAGTCGCGCTCGACCACCGGCAGGGTCGGCCAGCCGGCCGCGGCGGCGGCCTCGGCGGGGAACGGCGGGGGCGTGCCGCCGAAGGACGGGCACAGCGCCTGGTGGTCGCACCAGTCGCACAGCCGGGTGCGGTTGGGGCGGAAGTCGCCGGTGACCACGGCCCGCTCGATCGCCGCCCAGATGGCCAGCAGCGTCCGCTCGAAGCGCACCAGCTCGCCCTCGTCGGGGGCGTAGGTCAGCGCGTCGGCGTCGCCGAGGTAGATGAGCTTGAGCTGGCTGGCCACCACGCCGCGGGTGCGCCACAGCACCAGGGCGTAGAACTTCATCTGGAACAGCGCCTTGGACTCGAACGCCTCGCGCGGCATCGAGCCGGTCTTGTAGTCGACCACCCGCAGCGCGCCGTTGCGGGCGACGTCGAGGCGGTCGACGTACCCGCGCAGCAGCAGCCCGTCGGGCAGCGTGACCTCGACCAGCTCCTCGCGGCCCTCGGGCTGGATGCGGGTGGGGTCCTCCAGGGAGAAGTAGGTCTCCACCAGCTCCCCGGCCGAGGCCAGCCACCCCTCCAGCGACGGCGGGGGCGCGCCGTCGTCCCCGGCGGTGAACAGCGCCGCCACCTCCGGGTCGGCGCGCAGCTCCTCCCACGCCGGCCCGACCAGACCGCGGGCGGCGTCGACGGTGCGCTCGGCCGGCGGGAGGTCGTAGAGCCGCTCGAGGACGGCGTGCACCAGCGTGCCGCGCACCGCCGCGGCGCTCTTCTTCTCCGGCAGCCGGTCGATGGTGCGGAAGCGGTACAGCAGCGGGCAGGTCTTGAAGTCCGCCGCCCGGCTCGGCGACAGCGACGGCCGGCGCGGCGCCCGCTGCGCGGCCGGGTCGGTGTGCGCCACGCCCGCCGGCGCCGGGTCCTGCGCCACGCCCGCCGGCGCCGGGTCCTGCGCCCGTTCCTCCCGCGCCGGGTCCTGCGCGACGTCCCCCTGCGCCGAGTGCTGCGCCATCGCCGTCATGCAGCCGAGGTTAGGTCGTTCCTCCGACAGTTCCGCAGCGCCCGCGCCGGACGGACCCGTCCTGCCGCTCGCCTAGGCTGGCCGCCCGTGGACCCGCAGCCCGAGCCGACCGACGCCACCCGCCCCGAGTGCGGCCCTCCTGCAGGGGCCCGCCGCGAGCGTGCGAGCGGTGGGGGGCAGGAGGGTCCTTCGACGGTGCCCGGGGCCTTCGTGGCCGGCGACCGGGTGCAGCTCACCGACCCCAAGGGCCGGCTGCACACCGTCGTCCTCACGCCGGGCAAGCAGTTCCACACCCACCGCGGCGCCATCGCCCACGACGACCTCATCGGGGCGCCGGAGGGCTCCGTGGTGCACTCCACCGCCAACACCGGTTACCTGGCGTTCCGGCCGCTGCTGGCCGACTTCGTCCTCTCCATGCCCCGCGGCGCGCAGGTGATCTACCCCAAGGACGCCGCCCAGATCGTCGGCAACGGCGACATCGGCCCCGGCATGCGCGTCCTGGAGGCCGGCGCCGGGTCCGGTGCGCTGACCTGCTCGCTGCTGCGCGCGGTCGGCGAGCACGGCCGGGTCACCAGCTACGAGCGCCGCGAGGACTTCGCCGACGTCGCCCGCGGCAACGTGTCCGCCTTCTTCGGCGGCGCCGTCCCCGGCACCTGGGACCTGCGCCTGGGCGACCTCGCCGACCACCCCGCCGAGGAGGTCGTCGACCGGGTCGTGCTCGACATGCTCGAGCCGTGGGCGGTGCTGCCCACGGTCGCTGCCGCCCTGCGGCCCGGCGGCGTCGTGGTCGGTTACGTGGCTACCGTCACCCAGCTGTCGACCTACGTCGAGGCGCTGCGCGCGCAGGGCGTGTGGACCGAGCCCTACGCCTGGGAGTCGCTGGTGCGGCCGTGGCACGCGGTGGGCCTGGCGGTGCGCCCCGAGCACCGGATGGTGGCCCACACCGCCTTCCTGGTGACCGCGCGCCGGCTGGCCGAGGGCGTCGTCGCACCGGCCCGCCAGCGCCGCGCCGCCAAGGGCTGAGCCGGCGCCCCGGAGGGACGTGACGAGCGCGTCACGGTCTGCGCGAGCCCCGGGCGGGCTGTCGGTCGGCGTGTATAGATTTGCCTCCTGGCTCCCCCCGATGTGCGGAGGTGCGCGATGGGCCCCGGCCTTGGTAATGGTCCCGACGAGTTCCGAGCACGGCGTGAGCGAGACGTGTCCGCGCTGCTCGCCCAGATCTCCTACCTCGAGGAGGAGATCGGTCTGCTGCGCCGCAAGGTGTCCGACAGCCCCCGCCAGGTGCGGGTGCTGGAGGAGCGCATCGCCGAGGCGGAGGGCCGGGCGGCCTTCCTCTCCGAGCGCAACGACAAGCTGACCGGCACGCTGCGCGACGCCCGCGAGCAGCTGGTCACCCTCAAGGAGGAGGTCGACCGGCTCGGTCAGCCGCCCTCGGGCTACGGCGTCTTCCTGGGCCGCCACGACGACGGCACGGTCGACGTCTTCACCGGCGGCCGGAAGCTGCGGGTGTCGGTCTCCCCGGCCGTCGAGGGCCAGGACCTGCGCCCCGGCCAGGAGGTCATGCTCAACGAGGCGATGAACGTCGTCGAGGCGCTCGGCTACGAGAAGCAGGGCGACGTCGTCATGCTCAAGGAGCTGCTCGAGCCGATCGACGGCGTGACCCGGCGCGCGCTGGTCATCGGCCACACCGACGAGGAGCGTGTGGTCTACCTGGCCGACTCGCTCACCGACCAGCCGCTGCGGGTGGGTGACTCGCTGCTGCTGGAGTCGCGGTCTGGCTACGTCTACGAGCGGATCCCCAAGAGCGAGGTCGAGGAGCTCGTCCTCGAGGAGGTCCCCGACATCGACTACTCCGACATCGGCGGGCTCTCCCGGCAGATCGAGCAGATCCGCGATGCCGTGGAGCTGCCGTTCCTGCACGCCGACCTGTTCCGCGAGTACGAGCTGCGCCCGCCCAAGGGCATCCTGCTCTACGGCCCGCCCGGGTGCGGCAAGACGCTCATCGCCAAGGCCGTGGCCAACTCGCTGGCCAAGAAGGTCGCCGCGGTGAAGGGGGAGGGGCAGGCCAAGAGCTACTTCCTCAACATCAAGGGCCCCGAGCTGCTCAACAAGTACGTCGGGGAGACCGAGCGGCACATCCGGCTGGTGTTCCAGCGGGCCCGGGAGAAGGCCAGCGAGGGCACGCCGGTCATCGTGTTCTTCGACGAGATGGACTCCATCTTCCGCACCCGCGGGTCGGGCGTGTCCTCCGACGTGGAGTCCACGATCGTCCCGCAGCTGCTCAGCGAGATCGACGGCGTGGAGGGCCTGGAGAACGTCATCGTCATCGGCGCCTCCAACCGCGAGGACATGATCGACCCGGCGATCCTGCGGCCCGGCCGGCTGGACGTGAAGATCAAGATCGAGCGGCCCGACGCCGAGGCCGCGCGGGACATCTTCAGCAAGTACCTGCGGCCGTCGCTGCCGATCTCGCCCGACGACCTCGCCGAGAACGGCGGCAGCCCCGAGGCGACCATCCAGGGGATGATCCAGCGCACCGTCGAGCGGATGTACACCGAGAGCGAGGAGAACCGCTTCCTCGAGGTGACCTACGCCAACGGTGACAAGGAGGTCCTGTACTTCAAGGACTTCAACTCCGGCGCGATGCTGCAGAACATCGTCGACCGGGCCAAGAAGATGGCGATCAAGGAGAGCCTCGAGTCCGGCTCGAGCGGCCTGCGGGTCGGCCACCTCATGCAGGCCTGCGTCGACGAGTTCAAGGAGAACGAGGACCTGCCCAACACCACCAACCCCGACGACTGGGCGCGGATCTCGGGCAAGAAGGGCGAGCGGATCGTCTACATCCGCACGCTCATCAGCGGCAAGGGCAACGACTCCGGCCGCGCCATCGACACCGCCACCAACACCGGCCAGTACCTGTAGCCCTCCTCCCCGAGCCGTCTCCCCGAGCCGTGGCCCGGCCGTCCCGCGGGACGGCCGGGCCGCCGTCGCGCGCCGCCCGTGCCCGCCGGCGCGGGGCCGCGGGGCCGTGCACGCCGCCGCGGGCGCCGCCGCAGTGACGCCTAGTCTCGGGACATGAGCGTGCGCCGGGTGATGGGGACCGAGGTCGAGTACGGCATCTCGGTGCCCGGGCAGCCCACGGCCAACCCCACGACCCTCTCCAGCCAGGTGGTGAACGCCTGGGCGGTGGCCGACGCCCCGACCCGGCGCCGGCCGCGGTGGGACTTCGAGGAGGAGTCCCCGCTGCGCGACGCCCGCGGCTTCGACCTCTCCCCGGCCAACGCCCTCGACCACACCGACCTCGACGAGGACTCGGGGATGGCCAACGTCATCCTCACCAACGGCGCCCGGCTCTACGTCGACCACGCCCACCCGGAGTACTCGACGCCGGAGGTCACCAACCCGCGCGACGTCGTCCTGTGGGACAAGGCGGGGGAGCGGGTGATGGCCGAGGCCGCCCGGCGGGCCGCGCGGATCCCGGGCACCCAGCCCATCCAGCTGTACAAGAACAACACCGACGGCAAGGGCGCCAGCTACGGGGCGCACGAAAACTACCTGATGGACCGGCGCACGCCGTTCATCGACATCATCCGCGGGCTGATCCCGTTCTTCGTGAGCCGGCAGGTCTTCGCCGGCGCCGGCCGGGTCGGCATCGGCCCCGAGGGCCGGACCAAGGGCTTCCAGATCTCCTCGCGCGCCGACTTCTTCGAGGTCGAGGTGGGTCTGGAGACGACGCTCAAGCGGCCGATCATCAACACCCGCGACGAGCCGCACGCCAACCCCGACGAGTACCGCCGGCTGCACGTGATCATCGGCGACGCCAACCTCGCGGAGCTGTCGACCTACCTCAAGGTCGGGACGACGTCGCTGGTGCTGGCGATGATCGAGGCGCGGGCGCTGACCGAGGACCTGTCGATCGAGGAGCCCGTGGCGGCGCTGCAGGCGGTCAGCCACGACCCGTCGCTGACCACCCAGGTGCGGCTGCGCGACGGCCGGCGGATGACCGCCCTCGACGTCCAGCGGGCCTACCTCGACCAGGCCGCGCGCTTCGTCGACCGCACCGGCACCGACGACGAGCAGACCGCCGACGTGCTGCGCCGCTGGGCGGAGGTGCTCGACGACCTCGCTGTCGACCCGATGCGCTGCGCCGACCGGCTCGACTGGCCGGCCAAGCTGCGGCTGCTGGAGGGCTACCGCTCGCGGGACGGGCTGGACTGGGGCGACTCGCGGCTGCAGCTGGTCGACCTGCAGTACTCCGACGTCCGGCCGGAGAAGGGCCTCTACCAGCGGCTGGTGGCGCGCGGCTCGATGCAGCGGCTGCTCGGCGACGACGAGGTCGCCCGCGCGATCGTCACCCCGCCGGCCGACACCCGCGCCTTCTTCCGCGGCGAGTGCCTGCGGCGGTTCCCGGCGCAGGTGGCGGCGGCCTCGTGGGACTCCGTCGTCTTCGACCTCGGCCGGGAGAACCTGGTCCGCATCCCGACGATGGAGCCGCTGCGCGGCACGCGCGAGCACGTCGGCCTGCTGTTCGAGTCGACGTCGTCGGCGCAGGAGCTGGTCGACACGATCACGGGCGGTTGATGGCCGGACCTCCTCCTCCGCACCCCCCGCACGCCGGCGGCGGGACGCGGGAGGAGGCCGGGCCGGTCGCCGTCGCCGGGCGGCTGGCCGCCGACCTGCTCGCGCCCGCGGCCGCCGGGGTCGACGCCGGTGGCGTGCTCCCGCGCGGGCACCTCGACGCGCTGGCCGACGCCGGCCTCTACGGGCTGACCGGCCCGCGCTCGGCCGGGGGCCTGGCCGCCGACGTGGCGACGGTCGCCGCGGTGGTCGAGGAGCTGGCCGCCGGTGACCTGGCGACGACGTTCGTCTGGCTGCAGCACCTGGGCGTGGTGTCCCGGCTGGCCGCGCACCGTCCGCCGGCGCTGTCCGACCGGCTGCCCGACCTCTGCGCCGGCCGGTTGCGGGCCGGGATCGCGCTGCTGGCGGCCGTGCGGCCGGGCCCGCCGGCGATCACCGTGCGGGCCGACGCCGGCGACCTCGTCCTGGACGGGGCCGTCCCGTGGGTGACCGGCTGGGGCGCGGTCGACGTCGTCCTGGTGGCCGCCCGCGACGGCGAGGACGTGCTGTTCGTGCTCGTCGACGCCGTGGCGGGGCCGACCCTCGGCGTGGCGCGGCAGCAGCTGGTCGCGGTGCAGGCGAGCGCGACGGTCGAGCTGCGGCTGGCCGGGCACCGCGTCCCCGCCGCGCGCCTGGTGCACCGCGCCCTGCTGGCCGAGCTGCTGGCCGGGGACGCGGCCACCCTCCGGGTCAACGGGTCGCTGGCGCTCGGCCTGGTCCGGCGCTGCACCCGGCTGGTCGGGCCCTCACCGCTGGACGAGGACCTGGCCGCCGTCCGGGCCCGGCTCGACGCCGCCGGGCCGGCGGACCTGCCCGACGCCCGGGCGCAGGCCGCCGCGCTGGCGCACCGCGCCGCGGGCGCCCTGGTGGTGGCCACGGGGAGCCGGTCGGTCCGCGCCGGCAGCGACGCCGAGCGGACGGCGCGGGAGGCGCTGTTCCTGCTGGTCTTCGGCTCGCGCCCGGCGATCAGGGCGTCGCTGCTGGGCCGCCTGGGTGGCACGCGCTGACCCGGGCGTTGCCGTTATCCCCAACTCAGCCCACGAACCAACGGTGACCCGGTGTGCGCGACCGACGGGTGTCGGTCCCTGCGGGTAGTTTCGGCGGCAGCACGCACCCGGCGCGCACCAGGGGAGGGCATATGGCCACCAGGGACACCGGCGGACAGCAGCGGACGACCCGCTCTCGGGAGGAGACCGAGGAGGTCGAGGCGTCGGTCGACACCGAGGTCGCCGAGCGGCACAAGGAGATGTCCGAGGACGTCGACGCCATTCTCGACGAGATCGACGACGTCCTCGAGGAGAACGCCGAGGAATTCGTTCGCTCGTACGTGCAAAAAGGAGGCCAGTGAAGGCCTTTCTTGCGCATTGAGGTCTTCTCAACCGATTTGCGCGGAAGAGCTTTGCTGAACGCTGAATGAGCAGGTCAGTGGCTGGACGACGACGTCGCTGCACAGGGGCGTGGGGTCCGGCAGAGGATGGCGTCGACCAAGAACGACCCTCATCCGCACGGACCCCACGTGATCACTTACTCTGCCACGCTCGACGTGCCCGAGGCCACCGCCGTCCTGCTCACCGACCTGCTGATCGCCGAACGCCGCCGCCGCGGCACCGGCATAGGCGCCCGCGCCGCCTCCGCCCGCGACCAGGCCATCTTGGTGCTGCGCTGGTTCCGCCAGGACGCCGACATGCCCACCCTGGCCCGCGACACCGGCGTCTCGGTCGCCACCGGCTACCGCTACCTGCACGAGGGCATCGACGTGCTCGCCGACCAAGCCCCCGACCTGCACCGAGTGCTCGAGGCCGGAAGTGCCGCCGGCTGGAGCCACGTCGTCCTCGACGGCACGCTCATCCGCACCGACCGCTGCCGGACCACCAACCCCGAGTCCGGTCACGACCTGTGGTACTCCGGCAAGCACCGCGCTCACGGCGGCAACGTGCAGGTCGTCTGCGACCCGGACGGTTTCCCGGTGGCCGTCTCCCCCGTCGAGCCGGGCTCGATGCACGACCTCGCCGCCGCCCGGGCCACCGGGTTCCTCGGTGCGCTGCACGCCGCGGCCGCGCTGCTGGGCCTGCCCGCCCTGGCCGACAAGGGCTATGACGGCGCGGGCGTCGGCATCCATACGCCGGCCAAGGGTGCCCACCTGGCACCCAGCACCGCGACCCGCAACCGACTGCTGACCCGGCTGCGCGCCGAGGGTGAGCGCGGCATCGCACTGCTCAAGAACCGGTGGAAAGCACTGCGCCGGATTCGGCTGTGCCCGCAGCGGATCGGTGCGGTCGTCGCCGCCGCACTCATCCTGACCAACGCCGAGCGACCAAACCGTTGAGAACACCTCATTCTTCGGGGCGCAAGAATGGATCGCAAGTACTGTCGCGACTGCGGTGAGGAGAGACCGGTCGCGGAGTTCACGAGGAACCGGAACTCCCGCGACGGTCTCGCCTTCTACTGCCGTGAGCACGCGCGGCGCCGCCACCGCAGGAGCCGTGACGAGCGCGTCGGGACGCCGGTACGCCGCCACTCGCGGGACGTCGTCGTACCGGAAGGGCACAAGCGGTGCCCCGACTGCGGGACGGTCCTCCCACTGTCGTCTTTCGGACGGAACGCCGCTGCCAGCAGCGGCCTGAACTCCTACTGCAGACCATGTCACAACGCCCGCGGCAGGGCGTCCAAGGAGAAGGTCGGCGGATCGAGGACTTACCACCTGAGGCGGCGGTACGGGATCACCGCGGAGGAAGTCGACGCGATGTTCGCGGAACAGGGTGGACGCTGTGCCATCTGTCGTCGGGCACCGGCTCTGCACGTCGACCACGACCACCGCAGCGGGGAGGTGCGCGCACTCCTCTGCTTCAGGTGCAACGGTGGTCTCGGCCAGTTCAAGGACGACCCTGCCACGCTGCGCGCCGCCGCTCGGTACGTGGAGCGCCACCGCGTCGGGCCGACCGGTGCGGACGAGCCGGGAGTCGGTGGGCGGTGCCCGCGGGCACCGCGCCGGTCCCGCGACCCCGGTGGGCTCGCCGTCCGAGGCCGGGCCGCCGGGTGCTCCCACCGCGACGTGGTGCGCGCCCGGGTCGCGGCCCTGACCGCCTCCCTGGACCGGCCTCCTCCCCGGTGATCCCGGCCGGCCGCGCCCGGAGCCGGGTCCTCTGCCGCCCCGGGTGGGCGGTCGGGCGCGCCGGTAGGGTCGACGGCAGGTGCCGCGGGGTCCCCACGGCGCGTCGATCAGCACCCCCAGCGGGGCGGAGAGGTGGACGGGTTGACCCAGTCGCACACCGGTCGGAGCGGCTTCCCGCCCGCCTACCTGGACCGGGTGGGTTCCTCGTTCACCGACTTCCTGGCCTCCGCGGCCCCGGACCTGCTGCCCGGGCGGCGCCCGGTGCCGCAGATCCCCGCCGGTGACCTCACCCCGCACGGCACCACGATCGTGGCGGTCACCTACGCCGGCGGCGTGCTGATGGGCGGCGACCGCCGCGCCACGATGGGCAACCTGATCAGCTCCCGCGACATCGAGAAGGTCTACCCGGCCGACTCCTGGTCGGTCATCGGCATCGCCGGTGCCGCGGGCATCGCCATCGAGATGGTGAAGCTCTACCAGGTCGAGCTCGAGCACTACGAGAAGATCGAGGGGCTCACCCTCAGTCTCGACGGCAAGGCCAACCGCCTGGCCCAGATGATCCGCGGCAACCTCGGGGCCGCCCTGCAGGGCCTGGCCGTCGTCCCGCTGTTCGCCGGCTACGACCTCGACGCCGCCCCCGGCGCGATCCCGGGCCGGATCTTCAGCTACGACGTCACCGGCGGGAACTACGAGGAGCGCGGCTATGCCGCGGTCGGCTCGGGCTCGCTGTTCGCCAAGAACTCGCTGAAGAAGACCTGGCGCCAGGGGCTCGACGGCGCCGCGGCCACCCGCACCCTGGTCGAGGCGCTCTACGACGCCGCCGACGACGACTCGGCCACCGGCGGCCCCGACCCGGTGCGCCGCCTCTACCCGATCGTCTACCGGGTCGACGCCGAGGGCGCCGTCCGCCTGGCCGACGACGAGGTCGCCGACGTCGCGCGGACCGTCATCGACGAGCGGGCCGCCGCCGAGGGACAGGGCTGACCGCCATGACCATGCCGTACTACGCCTCGCCCGAGCAGCTGATGCGCGACCGCTCGGAGTACGCCCGCAAGGGCATCTCCCGCGGTCGCAGCGTCGCCGTCCTCACCTACGCCGACGGCGTGCTGTTCATCGCCGAGAACCCCAGCTCGACGCTGCACAAGGTCGGCGAGCTCTACGACCGCATCGGCTTCGCCGCCGTGGGCCGCTACAGCGAGTTCGAGAGCCTGCGGGTGGCCGGCGTCCGGCTGGCCGACGTCCGCGGGTACTCCTACAACCGGCGCGACGTCACCGGCCGGGTGATCGCCAACGCCTACGCGCAGACCCTCGGCGAGATCTTCACCCAGCAGATGAAGCCCTACGAGGTGGAGCTGTGCGTGGCCGAGGTCGGCGACAGCTCCGAGGGCGACCAGCTGTTCCGGCTCACCTTCGACGGGTCGATCGTCGACGAGCCGGACTTCGTCGTCATGGGCGGGCAGGCTGACGCGGTGAGCAACCACCTGCGGGAGGCCTTCCGCCCCGGGCTGCCGCTGGGCGAGGCGCTGATGGTCGGCGTCCGGGCCCTGTCGGCGGTCAGCCCGGCGATGTCGGGGGGCAACGGGGACGGGGGTCTGCTCCAGGCCGCCCAGCTCGAGGTCGCCGTCCTGGACCGCCGCCGGCCCAAGCGGGCGTTCCGCCGGGTGGTCGGCGCCGCCCTGGCCGGCCTGCTCGGCGACCGGTCGGCCGGCGACGTCGTCGCCGAGGGCACCACGCACGCGCACGCCCCCAGCGCCCCCCAGCCGGGCACCCCGGCCGGCCTGGGTGACCCGGCCGCCCCCGACACCGCCGGCGGCACCGGCGGCTCGGGGGAGGGCAGCGGCCCCCAGCCCGGCCCGGCCGACGGCGCCGGCGGCGGCACGGACGGCGGCACGGACGGCGGCACGGACGGCGGCACGGACGGCGGCACGGACGGCGGGGCTCCGGCGTCCTGAGCGGCGGGCCGCGCCGGGAACCGGCCGGAGTCGCATCCGGCGCCTAGAGTCGGTCCGTGGACCGACGGATCTTCGGGATCGAGACCGAGTACGGCGTCACGTGCACCTTCCGCGGGCAGCGGCGGCTGTCCCCGGACGAGGTCGCCCGCTACCTGTTCCGGCGCGTGGTCTCGTGGGGGCGCAGCTCCAACGTGTTCCTCCGCAACGGCTCGCGCCTCTACCTCGACGTCGGCAGTCACCCCGAGTACGCCACCGCCGAGTGCGACGACCTCACCGAGCTCGTCGTCCACGACAAGGCCGGCGAGCGGATCCTCGAGGGCCTGCTGGTCGACGCCGAGCAGCGGCTGGCCGAGGAGGGTGTCACCGGCGACATCTACCTGTTCAAGAACAACACCGACTCGGCCGGCAACAGCTACGGCTGCCACGAGAACTACTGCGTCGGCCGGCACGGGGAGTTCAGCCGGCTGGCCGACGTCCTCATCCCGTTCCTGGTCAGCCGGCAGCTGATCGTCGGCGCGGGCAAGGTGCTGCAGACCCCGCGCGGGGCGATCTACTGCGTGAGCCAGCGGGCCGAACACATCTGGGAGGGCGTGTCCTCGGCGACCACGCGCTCCCGGCCGATCATCAACACCCGCGACGAGCCGCACGCCGACGCCGAGCGCTACCGGCGGCTGCACGTCATCGTCGGCGACTCGAACATGAACGAGACGACGACGCTGCTCAAGGTCACCATCACCGACCTGGTGCTGCGGATGATCGAGGCCGGGGTCCCGATCCGGGACATGGCGCTGGAGAACCCGATCCGCGCCATCCGCGAGATCAGCCACGACATCACCGGCCGGCGCCGGGTCCGCCTGGCCAACGGCAAGGAGATGTCGGCGCTGGAGATCCAGGCCGAGTACCACTCCCGCGCCGCGGAGTTCGTCGACCGGGAGGGTTTCGGCCCGGTGCACCGGCAGATGCTCGAGCTGTGGGGGCGGGTGCTCAAGGCCGTCGACACCGAGGACCTCTCGCTGATCGACCGCGAGATCGACTGGGCCACCAAGCTGTCGCTGATCGAGCGCTACCGCAGCAAGCGGGACCTGACGCTGTCCTCCCCGCGGGTGGCGCAGATGGACCTCGCCTACCACGACATCAGCCGCCGGCGGGGCCTGTACTACCTGCTCGAGCGCGCCGGCCAGGTCGAGCGGGTGGCGCACGAGCCGCGGGTGTTCGAGGCGAAGAACGTGCCGCCGCAGACCACCCGCGCCAAGCTGCGCGGGGAGTTCATCCGCAAGGCCCAGGAGAAGCGGCGCGACTTCACCGTCGACTGGGTGCACCTCAAGCTCAACGACCAGGCCCAGCGGACCGTGCTGTGCAAGGACCCGTTCAAGAGCGTCGACGAGCGGGTGGACAAGCTCATCGCCTCGATGTGAGGGCCGCCGCGGGGTGAGGGCCGCCGCGGGTGAGACCGCGCCGGCCCCGGTCGAGTGGGTGCCCTCAGTCGATCGGGACCTGCAGGGCGGCGTAGCGGCCGGCGGCCGCGGCGGCCAGGAAGTAGGCGCGCTCCTCGGGCCAGCCGCGGCCCATGGTCGACAGCGTCACCGGCGAGAGCTGCAGCGCCTCGTCGAGGCCGTCGGTGTCGACCCACACGACCTCGTTGCGCTCGGGCTGGCCGGCGAGGTCCTCCTCGACCTGCTGGCCGAGCTCGGAGCCCAGTCCGCGCGGCGCCACCAGGGTCACCCCGGCCAGCGCCACCCGGCCGAAGGCGGTCAGCGAGTGGTGTGAGACCCCGCGGTGGCGGGGGCGCGGGTCGGCGTCGGAGATCCGCAGCGCCCCGACCGGCTCCCCGCCGAGCACCGACACGGCGTTGCACGCCTCCCCGGCGGCCACCCCGGAGAAGCCCCACGACGTCCCGGTGCCCAGGTTGCCCGGCCCCTGCGTGACGACCGTGACGTCGGCGCCGAGCACGTGCCTGGCCGCCAGCAGCCCGGTGTGCAGCGTGACCGCCTCCAGGTCGCCGCCGAAGGCCTGCCCCACGGTCACCACCCCGGTCAGCGAGGGCGCCAGCGTGTGCAGCGTGCGGGAGAACCCGGCCACCAGCGCGCCGCCGTCGGTCATGACGTAGGCGACCTTGAGGTCGGGGTCGGTGGCGAAGACGCCGATCAGCGCCGCCGGCAGCGCCGAGTGCAGGTCGGCGACGACCACCGGCATGCCGCCGAGGTCCTCGGCCTCGGCGATCGCGGCGTGGTGCTCGGTGTCCTGCTCGTCGACGCCCTGCACGCTCACCTGCAGCGGCGTGTACCGGGCCTTGACCAGGTGGCCGGGGCCGGTGGGGTCCGGCGGCAGCCGGTCGGGGACGGCGACGACGAGCGCGTAGCCGCCGGTGCCCAGGCGCTGCGCCCAGGCGGTGGTGTTGAGCAGCACCTCGTCACCGACCTCGGGGACGCCGACCAGCGACGGGTGGGCCAGCGACCGCACCTCGCCGTCCCCGTCGACGGCGACGGTGAGCTCCTGGGCGTCGCGCCAACTGCGTCCCAGGGCGGTCACCCGCCCGCGCCGCCAGCGGATCCGGTGCACGCTCGTCTGCTCCCCCACGGGGGGAGCGTAGGGACCCCGGCGCCCGCGGCCCGGCGTGGCCCCGCTGCAGGGGCCCTCCGCCTGAGCCTGCGAGGCGTGAGCCTGCGAGGCGTGGGGGGCGGCGGGGTCCCTACTCTGGGGAGCGTGTCGGCGAAGCGGGCGGAGCGGCTGGTCAACCTGGTCATCGCCCTGCTCGGCACCCGGCAGTACGTGACCGCGGCCCGGATCCGGGCGATCGTGCCCGGCTACGAGCCCGACGACGGCACCGCCCGCGCCGACGAGGCGTTCAAGCGGATGTTCGAGCGGGACAAGGCCGAGCTGCGGGAGATGGGCGTCCCGCTGGAGACCGGCCGCACCAGCGTCTTCGACACCGAGGACGGCTACCGCATCGCCCGGGCCGACTACGAGCTGCCCGAGATCACGCTGACCGGCGAGGAGGCCGCCGCCGTCGGCCTGGCGCTGCGGCTGTGGGAGTCCGCCCAGCTGGCCGGGGCCGCGCACAGCGCCCTGGTCAAGCTGCGCGCCGCGGGGGTCGACGTCGACCCGACCCGCGCGCTGCCCGTGCAGCCGCGGCTGGACTCCGGCGAGCCGGCCTTCGAGCCCTGCTACGCCGCCGCCCGCGACCGCCGGGTGCTGCAGTTCGACTACCGCCGGCCCGACGAGGACACCCCCGCGCGCCGGCACGTGCAGCCCTGGGGCGTCGTCGCCTGGCACGGCCGCTGGTACCTCGTCGGCCAGGACCTCGACCGGCAGGCGCCGCGGGTGTTCCGCCTGTCCCGGGTGGTCGGGGTGCCGCGGGCCACCGGCCCGGAGGGTGCCTTCGAGCCGCCGCCGGACGTCGACCTCGCCGCCCTGGTCGCGCGGCAGGCCGGGGGGGAGGAGCACCTGGTGGTGGTCCGCGCCCGTCCCGGCGCCGCGGTGGGCCTGCGCCGCTGGGGCACGCCGCTGGGTGCCGCCGACGACGGGGACGACCGGCTGCAGCTGCGCACCACCGAGCCCTGGCGGCTGGCCGACCAGCTGGCCGCCTACGGACCCGACGTCGTCGTCGAGTCACCGCAGTCGGTGCGCGCCGCCGTCGTCGAGCGGCTGACCCGGCTCGCGGCGATGGGGGAGCGGGCGTGACCGGCCCGGCCACCAACGAGCGGATGACCCGGCTGCTCTCCCTGGTCCCCTACCTCACCGCCCGGCCGGAGGGTGTGCCGCTGGCCGAGGCCGCCCGCGACTTCGGCGTCCCCGAGCGGCAGCTGCGCCGCGACCTGGACCTGCTGTGGATGTGCGGCCTGCCCGGCTACGGCCCCGGCGACCTCATCGACCTGGCCTTCGAGGGCGACCGGGTGCGGGTCACCTTCACCGCCGGCATGGTCCGCCCGCTGCGGCTGACCACCGACGAGGCGGTGGCCCTGGTGGTGGCGCTGCGCACGCTGCTCGACCTGCCCGGTCTCGCCGAGCAGGAGGCGGTCAGCCGGGCGCTGGCCAAGGTGTCGGCCGCCGCCGGGCACGCCGCCGAGCGGGTCACCCCGGTGGCGCTGTCGGTCGACGCCCGCGAGCAGGCGCTCGCCGTCGTCCGCGACGGGCTGGAGCGCAGGCGGGCGCTGCACCTGCACTACTACGTGCCCACCCGCGACGAGCGCACCGAGCGCACCGTCGACCCGATGCGGCTGCTGCTCGTCGACGGCCGCTGGTACCTGGAGGCCTGGTCCCGGGAGGTCGGCGGCGTCCGGCTGTTCCGGCTCGACCGCATCGACGACGTCCGGGTCCTCGACGAGCCGGCCGCCCCGCCGCCGCAGGCCGCGCCGCGCGACGTGGAGTCCGGCCTCTACCAGCCCGAGCCCGGGTCGCCGGTGGTGCGGCTGCGGCTGGCCCGCACCGCGCGCTGGGTGGCCGAGTACTACCCGGTCGAGGACGTCCGGGAGGTCGGCGACCCGCCCGGGGGGCTGGCCGTCGCGCTGCGCACCGCCGACCTGGCCTGGGCCCGCCGCCTGGTGGCCTCCCTCGGCGGCGCGGCCACCGTCGAGGCGCCGGCCGAGCTGGCCGCCGCCGTCGCCGCCGACGCCCGCGCCGCGCTGGACCGGTACGCGCCCGGCGCCGGCCCGGCACCCGGGGCCTAGGGTCGTGGGCGTGCTGCTGCTCGTGGTCTGGATCGCCGTCGTCGTGCTGTCCCTGGTCGTCCTCGGCGCCCTGGCCCACGGCGTCCTCGGCGCGTTCGGGCGGCTGGGCCGGGAGCTGCAGGCCGCCGAGCGGGACGTGGCGCCGCTGCTGGAGCAGGCGCAGGCAGCCGCTGCCCGGGCGGCCGCGCTGCAGTCGGCCGACGAGCGGACGCCGGCGCGCCGGGGAGCGCACGCCGGCTGACCGCCGGCGGCTCGCGCACCCGGCGGCGCACCCACCGGCGGGACGCGGCGTCCGCCGAGGGACCCGGCGACGAACACCCTGCGGCGTAGCATCGCCCCCGTTCCCTCGACCTGGAGGACGCATGAACCTCGGTGCGCCGGAGATCATCCTGATCATCCTCGCGATCCTGCTGCTCTTCGGCTACAAGAAGCTGCCCGACGCCTCGCGCTCCCTGGGTCGCTCGCTGCGCATCTTCAAGGGCGAGATGAAGGGCATGAAGGACGACGACCGCAGCCGTCCGGCCCAGCTCGAGGCCTCCGACGCCGACCGCCGAGCCCAGCTCGAGGCCGAGGCGGCCGCCGCCGAGGCGCGCGCGGCCGAGCTGCGGGCGCGCGCCGCCCAGCCCGGCGCCGCCGAGCCCCGCTGACCGCTCCGCGGCGCAGGAACGTGAGCGCGTCCGGCACCCGGGGACGCCGGCGCCGTCGGCCCCCGCGCGACCCCGAGGCGACGATGACCCTCGTCGCGCACCTCACCGAGCTGCGCAACCGGATCGCCAAGGCGCTGCTGGCGCTGGCGCTGGGCACCGTCGTCGGCTTCCTCTGGTACGACCACGGGCTGCTGGCGTTCCTCACCGAGCCCTACTGCTCGGTGCCGCCGCAGCTGCGCTTCCAGGGCTCGCAGGACTGCCAGCTGGTGGTGCTCGACGTCTTCGGCGGCCTGCTGCTGCGGCTCAAGGTCGGTGTGATCGCCGGCGCGGTGCTGTCCTCGCCGTTCTGGCTCTACCAGCTGTGGGCGTTCATCACCCCAGGCCTCAAGCGCAACGAGAAGCGCTACACGGTCGCCTTCGTCGCGGCCTCGAGCACGCTGTTCGCCCTCGGCGCGGTCCTGGCCTACGTCACCCTCTACAAGGGCCTGGAGCTGCTGCTCGGCCTGGCCGGCGACGAGGTGGCCTTCCAGCTCACCGCCCCGGACTACCTGGGTTTCGTCATCAGCCTGCTGGTGGCCTTCGGGCTGAGCTTCGAACTGCCGCTGGTCCTCGTCGCGCTCAACCTCGTCGGCGTCTTGTCCCACGCGGCGCTGGCCCGCAGTCGGCGCTGGATCTTCTTCCTGACCATCGTGTTCGCCGCGTTCGTCACCCCCACGCAGGACCCCTTCACCATGCTGGCCATGGCCGTGCCGATGGTGCTGCTCTTCGAGCTGGCCATCCAGGTCGCCCGGGTGGTGGACAAGCGGCGCGCCCGGCGCGACGCGCTCGAACACTTCCACGACGTCGGCGACGACGAGGCCTCCCCGCTCGACGCCCGGCCCTCCGCCGTCGACGCCGCCCCGACCCCCTACGAGGAGCTGCACCGCGACGGCGCTGCTCCGCACCCGCGTCCCGGCGCGTCCTCCCGCGGCTGACCGCTCCGTCGGGCGCCGCGCCGCGGTGCTCCGGACCGCGTGCCCTCCCCATCCCGCGCGGCCCGGTCCCTGCGACGATGCGCCGGTCCCGGATCGCGGGGCGCAGGGGAGGGGGCCGGGTGAGCGCCGGTGTCGACGTCGCCGTCCTCGTCGGTCCCGCCGCCGGACGGGGACGCGCGCGGACGGTCTCCGGCGCCGTCCTGGACGTGCTGCGCCGGGGCGGCCTGACGCCGCGGCTGCTCCCGGCCGCCAGCCGGGCGGAGGCCGAGCGCGCCGCGGCCGCCGCCGTGGCCGGAGGGGCTGCGGCCGTCGTGGCGGTCGGGGGCGACGGGGTCGCGCACGCGGCGCTGCAGGCCGTCGCCGGGACCGCGACGCCGCTGGCGGTCGTGCCCGCCGGCACGGGCAACGACCTCGCCCTGGCCCTCGGCGTGCCGCCCGAGCCGGTGACCGCCGCGGTGGCCGCGGCCGCGGACCTGCGCGACGGCGACGTCCGCGCGGTCGACGCCGGGCGCACCGCCGGGCGGTGGTGGGCCACCGTGCTGTGCTGCGGCTTCGACTCCGCCGTCACCGACCGGGCCGACCGGCTGCGCTGGCCGCGCGGTCGGCGCCGCTACGACGTCGCGGTCCTCGCCGAGCTGGCCCGGCTGCGGCCCCGGGAGGTGACGCTCGTCCTCGACGGCGCGGCCCGCACGCTGCCGGTCACGCTGGTCGCCGTCGGCAACACCGCGTGCTACGGCGGGGGCCTGCGGGTGTGCCCGGCCGCCGACCCCGCCGACGGGCTGCTCGACGTCACCGTGGTGGGGCCGGTGTCGCGCCAGGAGCTGGTGCGCACCCGGCCGCGGCTGGCCGACGGCAGCCACGTCGGGCACCCCGCCGTCACCGTGCACCGGGCCGCGCGGGTCGGGCTCGCCGGTGCCGGGCTGACCACCCACGCCGACGGGGAGCCGGTCGCGGCGCTGCCGGTCGTGGCCGAGGCCGTGCCCGGCGCCCTGCACGTGGTGGGCACCGGGCGGGGTGTGGCCACGATCAGGTGACCTGATCGTGGCGCGTCCTCCCTCACGGTGGGCGGTGCGGGAGGACGCGCTGCCGTGAGGGAGGACGGTCGACACCCGACCACCACCTCGACCGTTATCCCCAACAAACGCGACGAACGTCTTCGGGACCGGCGACCTCCCGGCGGAGCGCCTAACGTGGGGAGCATGTCCAGCCCCGCCGAGCGGTACGCGGCTGCCCGGCGGCGCAGTGCGCACCCGACCCTCGCCGACTTCACCGCCGACCTCGGGTTCTCCCTCGACCCGTTCCAGGTGGAGGCGTGCGAGGCGCTCGACGAGGGCGCCGGCGTGCTGGTGTGCGCGCCGACCGGCGCCGGCAAGACCGTCGTCGGCGAGTTCGCGGTGCACAAGGCGCTGGCCGAGGGGCGCAAGGCCTTCTACACGACGCCGATCAAGGCGCTGTCCAACCAGAAGTACAACGACCTGGTCGCGCGCTACGGCGAGGACCGGGTCGGCCTGCTCACCGGCGACAACGCCGTCAACGGCGACGCCCCGGTGGTGGTGATGACCACCGAGGTGCTGCGCAACATGCTCTACGCCGAGTCGCCGGCCATCGACGGCCTCGGCTACGTGGTGATGGACGAGGTGCACTACCTCGCCGACCGCTTCCGCGGCGCCGTGTGGGAGGAGGTGATCATCCACCTGCCGGCATCGGTGACGCTGGTGTCGCTGTCGGCGACGGTCAGCAACGCCGAGGAGTTCGCCGACTGGCTGGTCACCGTCCGCGGCCACACCAGGGTCGTGGTCAGCGAGGTCCGGCCGATCCCGCTGTGGCAGCACATGCTGGTCGGCGGCCGGGTGTTCGACCTGTTCAGCCTGCGGCCGGCCGCGCACGCCGCCGAGCTGGGGGAGACGCCGCGGGGACAGTCCACCCGCGACCGTGGTGCCAGCGTCGTCGACCCCGAGCTCGTGCGGTACGTGCGGGAGCACGAGCGGCGCCTGGACAGCTGGGGCGGCGGCAACGGCGGGTCCCGTCGCGACCGCGACTGGCACAAGCCGCGCCACCGGCCGCCGTCGCGCACCGAGGTGGTGGAGCGCCTCGACCGCGCCGGGCTGCTCCCGGCGATCACGTTCATCTTCAGCCGCAACGGCTGCGACGCCGCCGTCGCCCAGTGCCTGCAGTCGGGCCTGCGGCTGACCGACGAGGCCGAGCGGGCCGAGATCGCGCGGATCATCGACGAGCGCACCGGCTCGCTGCCCGACGAGGACCTGCACGTCCTGGGGTTCTGGGAGTGGCGTGAGGGCCTGTTGGCGGGGCTGGCCGCCCACCACGCCGGGCTGGTGCCGGCGTTCAAGGAGACCGTGGAGGAGTGCTTCGTGCGCGGCCTGGTCAAGGCCGTGTTCGCCACCGAGACCCTGGCGCTGGGCATCAACATGCCCGCCCGCACCGTCGTCCTCGAGCGGCTGGTCAAGTGGAACGGCGAGGCGCACGTCGACGTCACGCCGGGGGAGTACACCCAGCTCACCGGGCGGGCCGGGCGCCGCGGGATCGACGTCGAGGGGCACGCCGTCGTGGTGTGGGCGCCGGGCATGGACCCCTCGGTGGTCGCCGGGCTGGCCAGCACCCGCACCTATCCGCTGCGGTCGAGTTTCCGGCCCAGCTACAACATGGCGGTCAACCTGGTCGGCAGCTTCGGCCGGGCGCGCGCCCGCGAGCTGCTGGCCTCCTCCTTCGCCCAGTTCCAGGCCGACCGCTCGGTGGTCGGCCTGGCGCGGTCGGCGGCGCGGCACGAGCGCGAGGCCGAGCGGGCCGCCGCCGAGATGACCTCCGAGGGCGGCGACGTCGCCGGGTACGCGCGGCTGCGCCGGGAGATCGCCGACCGGGAGAGGGAGCTCTCCCGCGACTCGGCGGCCAAGCGCCGGATCGAGGCCGCCGACGCGCTGGCCGCGCTGCGCCCGGGCGACGTGATCCGGGTGCCGTCGGGACGGCGGCAGGGGCTGGCGGTGGTCCTCGACCCGGGGATCACCGACCTGGCCGACCCGCGGCCGCTGGTGCTCACCGAGGACAAGTGGGCCGGCCGGCTGGGCAGCGTGGACTTCCCGACGCCGGTGGCCGCGCTCGCCCGCGTCCGGGTGCCCAAGAACTTCAACCACCGCAGCCCGCACGCCCGCCGCGACCTGGCCTCCACGCTGCGGGCCGCCCGGGTGGAGAACGACCTCGGGGCGCGGCGGGTCAAGCAGCGGTCGGCGGCGGCCGACGACCCGGTGCTGGCCGACCTGCGGCGCGCGCTGCGCCACCATCCGGTGCACGCGCTGCCCGACCGGGAGGACCGGGTGCGCGCGGCGGAGCGGTACCTGCGCGCGGTCGCCGAGGCCGAGGCCACGCACCGCAGGATGGCCGAGCGCACCGGCTCCCTGACCCGGCAGTTCGACCGCACCTGCGACGTCCTCGAGGAGCTGGGCTACCTGGTGCCCGAGGCCGCGCCGCTGGTGCCGGCCGACACCGACGAGCCGGTGCCCGTCGACGACGTCCCCCGGGTGACCGGCGAGGGCCGGCGGCTGGCCCGCATCTGGTCCGACGGCGACCTGCTGATCGCCGAGTGCCTGCGCGCCGGTGCCTGGCGCGGGCTGGGGCCGGCCGAGCTCGCCGCCGCGGTCTCCACGCTGGTGTTCGAGGCGCGCCGCGAGTTGCCGGGGCAGCCGGCGGTGCCGGGGGGCGCGGTCGCCGCGGCGATCGCCGAGATGCGCCGCATCCGGGCACGGCTGCAGGACGTCGAGCTCGACCGCGGATTGCCGGCCACCCGCGACCTGGACCTGGGCTTCGCGTGGGCGGCCTACCGCTGGGCCGACGGGCAGAGCCTCGACCGGGTGCTCGCCGGCGCCGAGCAGGCCGGCACCGAGCTCTCCGGTGGGGACTTCGTCCGGTGGGCCCGCCAGCTCATCGACGTGCTCGACCAGCTGGCGAAGGTGGCCGACGAGTCGGTGGCCGGGGTGGCGCGGGCCGCGGTGGGCCGGGTCCGGCGCGGCGTGGTCGCCGTCGCGGTCAGCGGCTGACGCACGGGCGCGCAGGCACGGGGCGAGCGTCCCCGTGGGGCACGATCACCTGGCGCCCGTGGCGCGGTGTCGTGGGACGGCCCCCGCGGGGTCGGAGGAAGAGGAGCGACGATGAGCAACCCACCGCAGGGTGGCCAGCCGGGGCAGTACGGGCACCCGGAGCAGTACGGGCAGCAGCCCGGCCCGTACGGCCCACCGGGTCAGTACGGCCAGCCGGGTGAGCAGCCGGGTGGGCAGCCGGGGCAGTACGGCCAGCCGGGTCCGTGGGGGCCGCCGGGCGGCTACCAGCAGCCGGGACCCTACGGGCAGCCCGGCCCGTACGGACAACCTGGCCCCTACGGGCAGCCCGGCCCCTACGGGCAGCCCGGCGCGCCCGGCGCGCCCGGCCAGCCGTTCGGGCCCTACGGCCAGCCCGGCTCCGGGCCGCCCGGCGGCTTCGGCCCGCCCCCGAAGAAGTCGCGCACCCGCCCCCTCATCGGCACGGCGACGGCCGTGGTCCTCATCGGCGTCGGGATCCTCCTGGCGCTGCTCCTCGGCCGCGACGTCCTGGACGGCGACCGGGCCGAGGAGGACATCGCCCAGCAGTACCAGGAGACCTTCGGCGTCGGCATCGACGTCGACTGCGACGACGAGATGATCGTGCGCGACGGCGCCACCTACGCGTGCTCGGGCACCACCGAGGACGGCGAGGACGTGACCATCCGGGTCGCGATCACCGACGAGGACTCGGCGGCCTACACCTGGCAGGTCGTCTGACCCGGGCCGGCCGGCGTCACCGGTCCAGGACGTCGGCCGGCCACCCCAGGGCCGCGCCCAGCCGCCCGAGCGAGGAGCGCAGGCCGTGCGCGTCGGCGAGCGCCGCCAGCGCGGCGGGGTCGGCCGGCCGGCGGGGGAGCTGCCCCTCCACGGCGGGCAGGTCGACGTCCCGCGCCACGGCCACCACGACCGGGGCGGCGTCGAGGTACGCGCCGCCGGCGTGCAGCTTCTTCAGGACGGCGGCGGTGAGCGGCGCCCTCGGCACCACGGTGCGCGCCGCGGCCGCCCGGATGCCGGCCAGGTCGCCGAACTCGGCGACCAGCGCCGCCGCGGTCTTCGCGCCGATCCCGGCCACGCCGGGCAGCCCGTCGCTGGGGTCGCCGCGCAGGACGGCGAAGTCGGCGTACGCCCGCCCCGGGATCCCGTACCTCGCGCTCACCGCCGCCTCGTCGACCACCTCGATGTCGGCGATGCCCCGGTTGGTGTAGAGCACCCGGATCCCGCGGGCGTCGTCGACGAGCTGGAACAGGTCGCGGTCGCCGGTGACGACGTCGACCGGGCCGCGTGCCCGGGTGGCCAGCGTGCCGATGACGTCGTCGGCCTCGTAGCCTGGCGCCCCGACCCGGGCGATGCCGGCCGCGGCCAGCACGTCGACGAGGACCGGCACCTGCGGCGCCAGCTCGTCGGGGGTCTCCTCCCCGCCGTCGGGGGAGAGCCGGTGTGCCTTGTAGGAGGGCAGCGCCTCGACGCGGAAAGCCGGGCGCCAGTCGTCGTCCCAGCAGGCCACCAGCCGGTCGGGGGAGTGCGCGGTGAGCAGCCGGGCGGTCATGTCCAGGAACCCGCGGACGGCGTTCACCGGCCGCCCGTCGGGGGAGGTCACGCTGGTCGGGACGCCGTAGAAGGCCCGGAAGTAGAGGCTCGCGGCGTCGAGCAGCATCGTCGTCACGGGCGGGGACGGTAACGGTCCGGCGAACCCGGGCGGGCGGGGTCGGTGCCCGGGGTTAGTGTCCGGGCGTGGCAACGACCGCGGGGGCCCTCGTCACCATCGACCGCGTGTACGCCGCGCGCGCCGTCGCCGCGGAGCTCGGCGTCGACGTCCTCGTGCTCACCCCGGGGTCGGACCTGCGCTACCTCACCGGCTACGACGCGCACGCGATGGAGCGGCTGACCGCCCTCGTCGTCCCGCGCAGCGGCGAGCCGCTGCTGGTCGTCCCGCGGCTGGAGGCCCCGATGGTCGCCGCGAGCCCCGCCGGCGCGCTCGACCTGGACCTGCACGCCTGGGACGAGACCAACGACCCCTTCGCCGTGGTCGCCCGCGAGGTCACCGCCCGGCTCGGGACCGCGCCGGCCCGGGTGGCCGTCGGCGCCCGCACCTGGGCCGAGCACGCCCTGGGCGTGCACCGGGCGCTGCCCGGCTCCGCGCTGGAGCTGGCGACGCCGGTCGTCGACCGGCTGCGGATGGTGAAGACCGGCGCCGAGGTCGAGGAGCTCGCCGCGGCCGGTGCGGCCATCGACCGCGTGCACGCGCGGATGGGCGAGTGGCTGCGGGTGGGCCGCAGCGAGGCCGAGGTGGGTGCCGACATCGCCGCGGCGATCCTGGCCGAGGGCCACGTCGGGGTGGACTTCACCATCGTCGGGTCCGGGCCCAACGGCGCCAGCCCGCACCACGAGCTCTCCGACCGGGTGGTGCGGGCCGGTGACCTCGTCGTCGTCGACATCGGCGGGGAGACCGCGACCGGCTACCGCTCCGACTGCACCCGCAGTTACGTCGTCGGCGGCGAGCCCGACGCCGAGGTGGCCGAGTGGTACGCCGTCCTGCAGGACGCGCAGCAGGCCGCGGTGGCCGCCGTCCGGCCCGGGGTGACCGCCGAGCAGGTCGATGCCGTGGCCCGCGACCGGATCACCGCGGCCGGCTGGGGCGAGCACTTCATCCACCGCACCGGCCACGGCATCGGCCTGGACACCCACGAGGCGCCCTACATCGTGGCGGGCAACGACCTGCCGCTCGAGGCCGGCATGGCCTTCTCGGTGGAGCCGGGCATCTACCTCGCCGGCCGGTGCGGCGCGCGGATCGAGGACATCGTCGTGTGCACCGACGAGGGCGTGCGCGCACTGAACCGGGGTCCCCGTGAGCTCGTCGTCCTCCCCGGCTGAGCCCGGGGCGCCGACCGCCCCGGACGTCGACCGGGCCCTGCTCGCGGCCCTCGCCCGCGACGGGCGGGCCAGCTACACCGAGCTGGCCGAGCGGGTCGGCCTGTCGGTGTCGGCGGTGCACCAGCGGGTGCGGCGCCTGGAGCAGCGCGGGCTGATCACCGGCTACCGGGCCGGCATCGACGCGCGGCAGCTCGGGCTCGGGATGACCGCGTTCGTCTCGATCACCCCGCTCGACCTCGCCGAGGCCGACGACGCCCCGGCCAAGCTGGCCCACCTGTCCGCGATCGAGGCCTGCCACTCGGTGGCGGGGGTGGAGAGCTACCTGCTCAAGGTCCGGGTGGCCTCCCCGGAGGCCCTCGAGGCGCTGCTGCGGGAGATCCGGGCGACGGCGAACGTCAACACGCGCACCACCGTCGTCCTCTCCACCTTCTACGAGGACCGGCCGCCGCTCTGAGCCCGCCCGCCGCCATCGAGCAGCGCCCCTCGTCACCTCGACCGTTATCCCCAACTAATCACTACATTTGACGGGAAGGCGGTGACGCAACGACGAGCCGCCTGGACAGGCTCTCGAACGTGTGTTCGCATGAGGCATGCGATGGGACGCCCAGCGCCTCGACGACGGGGACGCGACGCTGCTGCCCGGCATGCCCAGCACACGGGGACTGCTGCGCAGCGTCGAGGTGCCCGAGTTCCCGGGTGCGACGCTGCACGAGGTCCTGTGCCGGTCGGCGCTCAACGCGGTGCCCGACGGCTCCCGGGTGCCCTTCCGCTACACGATCAACCCCTACCGGGGCTGCCTCCACCAGTGCGTTTACTGCTACGCCCGGTCGACGCACGAGTGGCTGGACCTGGACGCCGGGCGGGACTTCGACACCCAGATCGTGGTCAAGACCAACCTCGTCGAGGTGCTGCGGCGCGAGCTGGCGAAGCCCTCCTGGCGGCGCGAGCACGTGGCGCTGGGCACCAACACCGACCCCTACCAGCGCGCCGAAGGTCGCTACCGGCTCATGCCCGGGGTGATCCGGGCGCTGGCCGACTCCGGCACGCCGTTCTCCGTCCTCACCAAGGGCACGCTGGCGCGCCGCGACGTCCCCCTGCTGGCCTCGGCGGTCCGGGACGTCCCGGTGGGCTTCGGTGTCTCCCTGGCCATCTGGGACGAGCAGCTGCACGCGAGCCTCGAGCCGGGCGTACCCTTGCCGCGGGCCCGGCTGGACCTGGTCCGCGCGGTCACCGACGCCGGCCTGCCGTGCGGCGTCTTCCTCGCTCCGGTCCTGCCCGGCCTCACCGACCGGCGCAGCGACCTCGACGCCGCCCTGGGCGCCGTCGCTGCGGCGGGGGCGACCGGGGTGACGGTCGTCCCGCTGCACCTGCGTCCCGGCGCGCGGGAGTGGTTCTCCGCGTGGCTGGCCCGGGAGCACCCCGCGCTCGTGGGCCGCTACCGCCAGCTGTACCGGGGTGGCGCCCACGTGCCCGCCGAGTACCGGGCGTGGCTGGCCGAGCGGGTCACGCCGCTGCTGCGCCGCCACGGCCTGGACGGCTCCTCCGCGGGGCAGGTGCGGGGCGCCGGCGGGACGGCGGCCTCCGGGGTGCCCGGCGACGACGAGGCGGCGTTCCCCGCCGGCGCCCTGCCGCCGGTCCGCGAGGGGGGAGCGACACCGGCCCGGCGCCCGCGCACCCGCGCCTCGGCGGTGGGGGAGGGTGACCTCGCCGGGCAGCTGCGCCTGCTGTGAGCCGGTGGGGGAGGGGAGGGGCTCAGCCCGCCGGCGCGCCGGCGGCGCGGTTGGCCCGGGCGGCGCGCTCGGCCCGGACCGCGCCGCGCTCGGCCACCGGCTCGGCGCCCGCGGCCAGGGCCAGGCGGCGGTAGGAGTCGTAGGACAGCGTCTCGTAGACGGCGGCCAGCGCCTCGGCCCGGGCCCGCCGCGCGCCGGCGCTGGTCGCGCGCAGGTGCAGCGCGGTGCGGACGGCGTGCTTGGTGAAGGTGACCTGCAGCGCCTGGCTGGACAGCCGGCCACCCACGTGTGAGGTGTATCCGGGGCCCCGCCGCAGCGCCGGCAGCACCCAGGGGCTCTCGGCCAGCGCCGGGAAGCGGTTGCGCACGGCTTCCCAGGCGTGCCAGGCGGACAGGGCGCCGGGCACCGACCACTCGCCGTCGTCGGTGCGCACCAGCAGCCGGCGGGTCGTCGGGTGGACCTGCTCGCGGCGCAGGTCGCGGAAGGCACCCACCGGGGCCGGCCAGCGCAGCGCGATCGCGCACCAGACGACGGTGCGCAGGTGTTCGGGCTGCTCGCTGCGGACCTCGGTCAGCGGCCGCAGGTCCAGCGTGCGGGGATCGGGCTCCGGGGTGGGCGGTACGGGCAGCGGCACGCCCCCGTAGCGGGCGACCTTGCTGTAGAGCGTGACGGTGGCCGGCTTCCAGCCCCGCGCCGCGGCGACGTCGTCCATGCCCCCGGCCGCGAGCTCCTCCGGACCCAGGCCCAGCTCCAGGGCGGCGTCGATCAGCCGGCGCCACTGGACGGCGTAGCCCTCCGGCGGCACCAGCCGCTGCCAGGCCCGCGCCGCCGGCGGGGACGGCATCTCCGGAAGGGGGTGCTGCCAGCTCCGGCTCATGTGCCCACCATACCCGTTATCCCTAACATTCACGTCATTTTACCAGTTGCGCCTACGGCGCAAGAGGACCAGTTACCCGCAAGGCCCCTTTCGGGCGGATCGCCGTCCTCCGTCCTGCGCGGTGGAGCACCGCCGACCACGATGTGCCGGTGCGCACGGTGGGAGTGGAGGAGGAGCTGCTCGTCGTCGATCCGTCGGGGGTGCCGGTGCCGCTGGGCCCTGAGGCCCTCGTGGTGGCCTCGCGGCGGGGCGAGGGGGAGACGCCCGAGGAGCACGACCGTGCCTCGCACGCGGGGGAGGAGGGCCGGGGGGAGTCGCCGGGCCACCTCGTCCCCGAGCTGATGCAGCAGCAGCTGGAGCTGGGCACCCGCGTGTGCACCGACCTGGCCGAGGTGACCGGGGAGCTGCGGTACTGGCGCGGCCGGGCCGACGCCGCGGCGCGGGCCGTGGGGGCCCGGGTGGCCGCGCTGGCCAGCTCGCCGGTGGCCGTGGAGCCGGTCACCACGCCGGGGGAGCGGTACGAGGAGATGGCGGCGACCTTCGGGCTCACCGCGCTCGAGCAGCTGACCTGCGGCTGCCACGTGCACGTGTCGGTCGCCGACGACGAGGAGGGCGTCGCCGTTCTCGACCGGATCCGGACCTGGCTGCCGGTGCTCACCGCGCTGACGGTGAACTCGCCGTTCTGGCTGGGCCGCGACAGCGGGTACGCCAGCTTCCGGTCGCAGTCGTGGAACCGCTGGCCCTCCTCGGGCGCCACCGAGCCGTTCGGCGACGCCGCAACCTACCACCGGGTGGTCGCCGACCTGGTGGCGACGCGGACGATCGTCGACGCCGGGATGGTCTACTTCGACGCCCGGCTGTCGCAGAGCTGGCCGACCGTCGAGGTGCGCATCGCCGACGTCTGCCTGCGCGTGGAGGACGCCGTCACCCACACCGGGCTCGTCCGCGGGCTGGTGGAGACCGCCGCCCGGGAGTGGCGGGCCGGACGGGCGGCGCCGGGTGCGCGCAGCGAGCTGCTGCGGGTGGCAGCGTGGCGGGCCGGACGCTCGGGCACCACCGGTGAGCTCGTGCACCCGCTCACCGGCCGTCCCGCGCCGGCCGCCGACGTCGTGACCGCCCTGCTCGAGCACGTCACGCCGGCGCTGGAGGAGACCGGGGACCACGCCCGGGTGTCGGAGGGCGTGGCCGAGATCCTGGCCCGCGGGACCGGCGCGGACCTGCAGCGCCGGGTGCACCGCGACACCGGTGAGCTGGCGGCCGTCGTCCGCGCCGCCGTGGACGTGACGGCCGGGCGGTGACGGCCGGGCGGTGACGGCCGGCGAGCCTCCCGCCGGGTGACCTGCGACTCCGCCGGTTATCGTCCCGCCATGTACACCGCGAGGTGGCGTGACGTCGTCCGGGGCGACCTGTTCGGGCCGCGGCCCGACCGGCGTGACCGGCCCTACCGGTTCGTCATCCGGCTGGCGCTGGTGGTCTTCCGGCTGCTGGGGCTGCGCTTCGACATCCGGGGCTCCGGGTACGTCCCGGCCGGCGGCGGGGCGGTGATCTGCAGCAACCACGTCAGCTACCTGGACTTCACCTTCCTCGGGCTGGCCGCGCTGCCGCGGCACCGCCTGGTGCGGTTCATGGCCAAGGCGTCGGTGTTCGGCCACTGGTTCGCCGGGCCGTTCATGCGGGCGATGCAGCACATCCCGGTCGACCGCACGGCCGGCGCCGCGGCCTTCGACGCCGCGGTCCGCGCGCTCAAGGACGGCCAGCTCGTCGGGGTCTTCCCCGAGGCGACGATCAGCCAGAGCTTCACCGTCAAGGGCCTCAAGGCCGGAGCCGCGCGCATGGCCATCGACGCCGGGGTGCCGATCGTGCCCGCCGCGGTGTGGGGCGGGCACCGGGTGGCCACCAAGAAGCACCCGGTGGACCTGCGGCCGGGCAAGGCGGTGACCGTGCTGCTGGGGGAGCCGATCACGCCCGCGCCCGGCGAGCGGCCCGCGGCGCTGCTGGCCCGCACCCGCACCGCCATGGAGGCACTGCTCGACGAGGCGCAGCGCACCTATCCGCAGCAGCCGGCCGGCCCCGAGGACCGGTGGTGGCTGCCGGTGCACCTGGGGGGCACGGCACCCACGCTGGAGGAGGCCGACGCCCGCGACCGGGCCGACGCCGCCGGGCACCGCAGGAGGGTGCGCACCTCCCGCCGGGCGCGGCTGCGCGCCCGCCTCGCCGGCCGCCGCACCCGGCGGTGACCGGCCGGCGGTGACCGGCCGGTGCTGCTCAGTCGACGACGGGCGGTGCCATGAGGCGGAACGCCTCGAGCTCGACGTCGTACCAGCGGCGCATCCGTCCCAGCGGCTGCATGCCCAGCCGCCGGCAGACCGCCAGGGAGGCCTCGTTGCCGGGCCGGACGACGGCGTAGACCTCGGGCAGGCCGGCGCCGAAGGCCCGCTCGACGACGGCCCGGGCGGCCTCGGTGGCGTAGCCGTGGCCCCAGCTGTCGGGGTGCAGGTGCCAGCCGACCTCGACCTCCCCGACGCCGTCGGGCAGCGGCTTGAGCAGCACGGTGCCGGCCACCGCCGGCGCGCCGTCGCGGACCTCGATCGCCCAGCAGCCGCAGCAGGGGTCGACGCGGGGGATCTGCGCCCACCGGGCCACCAGCTCCGCCGGCCCCACCGACGGCGGCCCGCCGAGCCAGCGGGTGACCTCCTCGCGGCCGTAGAGGTCGGCCAGGCGGGCCAGGTCGTGGCGGCCGGTGGTCCACGGGCGCAGCCGCAGCCGGGGGGTGAGCACTTCCCCGTCCCGGTCCGGCACCGCTCCTGCCTACCGCCGGCGACCGGCCCCGGCCACCCGGGGCCGGCGCCACGCGGGGGAGCCGTCATGCTCGGCGGCATGCGCCCCGACGGCACCGACCTGCTGCTCTCCGACGTCACCGTCGGCGACCGGCCCGGTCGCGCGGTGCACGTCGTCGACGGCTGGATCGCCTGGCTCGGTGTGGCGGCCGACGCCCCGAGCGCCGGCCGGGTGCTGGCGGGGGAGGGGGCGCTGCTCACCCCGGCGTTCGTGGACGCGCACGTGCACGCCACGGCCACCGGCCTGGCGCTCACCGGTCTCGACCTCCACTCGAGGTCGAGCCTGGCCGAGGCGGTGGCCGCGGTGGCGGCGGCGGTCCGCGGCGGGCCGCCGGGGACCGTGCTGGGCACCGGGTGGGACGAGACCGGCTGGCCGGAGGGCCGCGGGCTGACCCGCGCCGACCTCGACGCCGTCGTCGGCGACCGGCCGGCCTACCTGGCCCGGGTGGACGTGCACTCGGCGACGGTCTCCACGGCGCTGCTGGACCTCGTCGCGGGGGTGCGCGACCTGCCCGGCTTCTCGCCGGACGGGCAGCTGCGCCTCGACGCCCACCACGCCGCCCGGCAGGCCGCCTATGGTGCGGTGACCGCAGCCCAGCGCGCGGCCGCGCAGGAGGCGACGCTGGCCGAGGCGGTGCGCCTGGGCATCGGCAGCCTGCACGAGATGGCCGGGCCGGAGGTGTCCGGCGCCGAGGACCTGCGGGCCCTGCTGGCCCTGGCCGGGCGGCGGCCCGGGCCGCGGGTGGCCGGCTACTGGGGGGAGCTGGCCGAACGCGGCGGCCTGGACCTGGTGCGGGAGCTGGGCCTGGCCGGCGCCGGCGGCGACCTGTTCTGCGACGGCGCCCTCGGCTCGCACACCGCGGCGCTGAGCGGCCCCTACCGCGACCGCCCCGACACCGCCGGCGCGCTGCGGTTCGCCACCGCACAGCTGGTCGACCACGTCCGCGCCTGCACCGCGGCGGGCGTGCAGGCCGGTTTCCACTGCATCGGTGACGCCGCGGTGGACCAGGTCCTCGACGCGGTCGGGGCCGTCGTCGCCGAGCTCGGCGCACCCGCGGTGCGCGCCTGCCGGCACCGGCTCGAGCACGTGGAGATGGCCGGGCCCGGCGCGGTGGAGCGGATGCGGGCGTGGGGGATGGTGGCCAGCGTCCAGCCGGCCTTCGACGCGGCGTGGGGCGGGGACGCCGGGATGTACGCCGAGCGGCTCGGCGCCGAGCGGGCCCTGGCCACCAACCCGTTCGCCGACCTCGCCGACGCCGGGGTCGCCCTGGCCCTGGGCAGCGACGCCCCGGTCACCCCCATGGACCCGTGGGGCGGGGTGCACGCCGCCGTCGACCACCGCACGCCCGGCGCGGGTCTGCGGCCCTTCGACGCCTTCGACGCGGCCACCCACGGTGGCTGGCACGCCCTGCGGTCGGAGACGGCGGCCGGGCCGCTGGCGGTGGGCGCGCCGGGCGACCTGGCGCTGTGGGCCACCGGCTCGACCCTGTCCGGCGTGCTCGAGCGGCGCGAGCGGCCGGCCTGCCGGGCCCTGGTGGTCGCCGGAGAGACGCTGCAGTCGCTGTAACGGAAACGCCCGGCCGGGTGCGGCGACCGCACTGCCGGGCGACCTCGCCGGTCGCAGCCCCGGTCGCCACAGGCGGGATGGGATGCTGGTCGGCGGACCACACCGTGGTCAGCAGCCGCGGGGGACGCGGGTGCCAGCCGGACGCCCGGGCCCTGCCCGCGGCTCGACGTCGCGGGGAGGCCAGCGGTGGCTGCAGCGGCCGTGCACGACACCACGACCGCGGACGCCGGTACGACGCAGGTCCCGGCCCGACGGCGGCTGCCGTGGCGCACCGCGCTGGCCGCGGCCGGCGGGTTCCTGCTGCTGCTCGCCTTCCCCGGGTGGTCGCTGCCGCCGCTGGCCGTGCTCGGACCGGCGGCCCTGGCGCTGGCCGTGCACCGGCAGCGGGCGCGCGCCGGCGCGTGGCTCGGCCTGGTGTCCGGGCTCGCCTTCTTCGTGCCGCTGCTGTCGTGGAGCGGCACCTACGTCGGCGCGTTCCCGTGGCTGGCGCTCGCGCTGTCCCAGGCGGCGTTCCTCGCGCTGCTGGGAGCGGCGACGGCGGCCACCTCCCGGCTGCGGCTGTGGCCGCTGTGGACGGCCGCGCTGTGGGTGGCCGACGAGGCCCTGCGCGGCCGGGTCCCCTTCGGCGGCTTCCCCTGGGGCCGGCTGGGTCTCAGCCAGACCGACGGCCCCTTCCTCGCCCTCGCCGCCTACGGCGGTGTGCCGCTGGTCGGTTTCGCCGTGGCCCTGACCGGCGCGCTGCTGGCCGCCGCGGTCCTCGCGCTCGTCCGTGCCCGCCGGGACCCCGCCGCTGGGGGCCGGCGCCGCCGGGCGGTGCGGACGGCGGTGCGGACGGCGGTGGCCGCGCTGGCCGGGGCGGCCGCCGTCCCGCTGCTCGGCGGGCTGGCCTGGCTGCCGCTGCCCGGCTCCTCGCTGACCGCCGGCGGCCCGGCGGTGACCGTCGCCGTCGTCCAGGGCGACGTCCCCGAGGCGGGGCTGGAGTTCAACGCGCGGCGCCGGGCGGTGCTGGACAACCACGTGCAGCGCACCCTCGAGCTGGCCGCGCGGGTCGCCGCCGGGGACGAGCCCGCGCCGGACCTGGTGGTGTGGCCGGAGAACAGCTCCGACATCGACCCCTACCTCAACGCCGACGCCGCCCGGCAGATCGACCGTGCCGCCGCGGCGGTCGACGCGCCGATCCTCGTCGGCGCCGTCCTCGACGGGCCCGGCCGGTACCTGAGCAACACCGCGATCGTGTGGGAGCCCGGGACCGGGCCGGGCGACACCTACGTCAAGCGCCACCCCGTGCCGCTGGCCGAGTACGTGCCGGCGCGGCGGTTCTTCCGCTTCTTCAGCGACAAGGTCGACCTGGTGCGCCGCGACTTCACCGCCGGCACCGAGGTCGGCGTGCTCGACGTCGGCGGGGCCCGCGTCGGCGACGTCATCTGCTTCGAGGTGGTCTACGACTCCCTCGTGCACGACACCGTGGAGGCCGGCGCCGGCATGCTCGTCGTCCAGACCAACAACGCCACCTTCGGGTTCACCGACGAGAGCGCGCAGCAGGTCGCCGCGGCGCGGGTGCGGGCGGTGGAGAGCGGCCGGTCGGTCGCGTTGGCCTCCACCAGCGGCATCTCCGCGGTGATCGCCCCCGACGGGTCGCTGGCCGCCTCGTCCGGGCTGTTCGAGCCGGCGGTGCTCGTCGCGCGGATCGCCCAGCGCGACGCGGCGACCGTGGCCACGCGGCTCGGCGCGGCGCCGGAGTGGGCGCTGTGCGCGCTGGGCGCCGCCGCGGTGCTGGCGGCCGCCGCCCCGGCGGTGCGCCGGAGGGTGCGCGCCGGAGGCGCCCGGTGACGGCGGCACCGCGGGTCCTCGTCGTCATCCCCACCTACGACGAGGTGGACAACCTCGAGCCGATCCTCGACCGGCTGCACGCCGCCGTCCCCGGGGCGCACGCCCTGGTCGTCGACGACGGCTCACCCGACGGCACCGGCGAGCTCGCCGAGAAGCTCGCCGCCGAGGACGCCCGGGTGCACGTGCTGCGGCGGACCCAGAAGTCCGGCCTGGGACCGGCCTACGTGGCCGGGTTCCGGTGGGGACGCGAGCACGGCTACGACGTCCTGGTCGAGATGGACGCCGACGGCTCGCACCACCCCGAGCAGCTGCCGCGGCTGCTGGCCGCCCTGGCCGACGCCGACCTGGTGCTGGGCTCGCGCTGGGTGCCCGGCGGCCGCGTGGAGGACTGGCCGCGCCGGCGGCTGCTGCTGTCGCGGGTGGGCAACCGCTACACCCGGTGGGCGCTGCGGCTGCCGCTGGCCGACGCGACCGGGGGGTTCCGGGCCGTCCGCGGCGACCTGGTCGACCGGCTGCCCTTCGCGGAGGTGGCCAGCCAGGGCTACTGCTTCCAGGTCGACTGGGCCTGGCGCGCCTGGCGGTCGGGCGCCCGCGTGGTGGAGGTGCCGATCACCTTCACCGAGCGCGCGTACGGCAGGAGCAAGATGACCGCCTCGATCGTTGAGGAGGCGTTGGTACGGGTCACGTGGTGGGGCCTGCAGGACCGGCTGGCCGACCGGCTGCCGGGCCTGGTCCCCCGCGCCGTACCGGGACGGGTCCGCGACGGCGGGCGGTCCAGCGCGGTCCGGTAGGCGGACCCGGGCCGTCGGCACGAGCGGGCCGAGGAGAGCCGTGGGACACCGCGTGAGGGTGCTGGCGGGGCTGTGGGCCCTCGCCGAGGTCGTCGTCTTCGTCCTGGTCGCTGCGTGGATCGGGGTGGGCGCGACCCTGCTGGCGGCGCTGGCCACCACCGTGCTGGGCTGGGTGCTGCTGACCCGTCAGGGCACCCGTGCCCTGTCCGAGCTGCGCGAGCGGGCGCAGGCGCACCGCCCGGCCGGCCGGGCCGCCACCGACGCCGGCCTGGTCGCCGCCGGCGGGGCGCTCATGGTGCTGCCGGGCTTCCTGGGGGACGCCGTCGGGCTGCTGTGCCTGCTGCCCCCGACCCGGCCCCTGGTGCGGGCCACCGTGGTCCGCGGGCTGACCCACGGCCTGGCGGGCCGGCTCGGGGTGGCCGGTCCGGTGCGCGTCCGCAGCACCCGGGTGCCCGACGCGGCCTCCCCTCACGAGACCCCGGGGTGGCGGTCGGGGTCCACGGCGTCGCGGGTGATCGAGGGCGAGGTCGCCGGTGAGGAGCACCTGACGCGCTAGGACGCCAGGACCGGGTGGCGGCACCCGGGACCGCGGGCCGCTGCGGCCGGCGGTCCCGACCCTGGACGCTCCTGGTCCCGGACGCGGAACGGCCCCGGTGGGGTGTCCCACCGGGGCCGTTGCGTGCCGCCCTGTGCTGGGCTGTCGCGCTAGCTGGCGCGGGTGCGCCGGCCGCGGAGCACCTCGAGGCGCTCGGCGAGGACCTCCTCGAGGTCCTCCACGGAGCGGCGCTCCAGGAGCATGTCCCAGTGGGTCCGCGGCGGCTTGACCTTCTTGGGGGTCGGCTCGGTGCCGCCGACCAGCTTGGCCGCGGCGCCGTCGAACTTGCACTCCCAGGTGTCGGGCACCTCGGCGTCGTCGGCGAAGGGCACGGTGAACCGGTGGCCCGCGGGACACTTGTACTCGGCGTACTGCCGCTCGATCGGCGCGGTGTTCCGCTCGGTCTCGTAGCTCACGCTGCCCAGTCGGCTGCCGCGCAGGGAACGCTCGCCCATGGCACACCGTCCTCTCGTGCTGGTGGAGTCGGTCAGGAGTCCTCGTCGCAGCTGGGAGCTACCCACTGCACAGGGGAGTCGAAAGAGACCAACGACGGATTTCGCGAAGAGATTCCGCTGAGTCGGTTCCACATCATCGCATGGGGTAGTATTGGCCCGCGCGGCGGCCCCCCGTCCGGGGGAGGAGGCGGCCTCAGGGGAGGGCCAGCTGCTCGGGACCGGCCGCCGTCGGGCCCAGCTGCCCGAGGACGTGGTGACGCCGGCACAGCACCTGGTAGTGCACCTCGCCGCCGGGGGCGGCGTCGTCGGTCGTGCCGGGCGCCGGGGTCGGTGCGGTGTCGGCGACGACGACCGTGGCGCCGGAGCGGACCATCGCCCCGTCGACGACGCGCGCGTTGAGCAGCCCGGGGGCGCCGCACCAGCACAGCACCTCGACCTGGATGCGCTGGACGTCGTCGGCGACCTCGAGCAGCCGCTGGGTGCCCGGGAACAGGCGGGTCCGGAAATGCCCAGGTTGTAACTAGGAGGAGCCGTGGGCTACGGTCCAACCGCGGCCCAATACGAGGCGCCCCCGCCGGCGAGTTGTAGCTCGCCGACGGGGACTTCCGGAACAACCTGAGAGAGCAGGAGTCCCAGCATGTTCAAGAATGTCAGCCCCACCGCGCCCGTGGTCGACCTCGCCGCGCACCGCGGCCGGCGCCACGCCGAGAACGCCGCCGAGACCACCGGCCGCCTGCTCCAAATGCAGCTCTACACCGAGGCGGACGCGGACCTCGGCGTCACGGAGCCCACCCCGTCCAGGACGCTGGAGGAGTGGGCGATCATCGTCCACGGCGTCGTCGGTGACGAGGTGGACGATGTCACCTTCGGCCGGCTGGTCGACGCCATCGCCGGGATCTCGGCATGACCGCGCGTCCTCCCCGCCGTGAGGAAGCTGTGGTGCCCGCCGTGTGGCTCGGCTGGGCGCTGGCCCACGCGGACATGAAATCGCGGCCTCCTCGGAAACGCCAACGGCCCCGCCGCCCCATCGCTGGGGAGACGGGGCCGTTGCGGTTCCGGCGTCGATCTAAACGGCCTCGGGCTCAGTGACCTCCGTTCCACGGGTTGACACGGAGCGTTGACCCGCAGGCACAGAGCGTCAGACCGGTGTACGGTGTCCGGGTACGCAAAACAGCCCGATGTGGGCCCTACCCCACATCGGGCGAAGCACTAGTCGATCGAGAGGACCGCACCATGTGCTGCAACTCAGATAACCACGCATCAACCGGCGGTGTCAACCCGAACGGCGGGGCTGATGCGCCGTCGCCCGACTGGTCCGAGCGACTCATCCGGGTCGTGACCGCGGTCTGCGTCGCCTACTGGGTCTGGCGGGTGGGTGGCTCGCCCCAGGACGCCGCGGCAATGATACGAGCCGGTGCTGCTCCTGGCGGGGTAGCCGGCACGACCTGACCGACCAGCATCCCGGCACGGCCGACCGCGACGGCGGGGGCGCCATTAGGAGGCCCCTGCCGCCGCGATCGGCCCTACCTCGCTGGCCGGCCCACCGGCTGGTCAGGTCGTGTAGCTACTCCCGCGCCCGTGTGCAGACGCGGGAGTGGCCGTCACGGCCGCGGGGTCAGCGCCGGCCGCCGGCTCCGCCCGGCGGCCGCGCAAGGGCCAGAAATGCAGAACGCCCCGACCTCCGCGAGGGAGGCCGGGGGCGTTCCTTGCCGCGAAACCCGCCGGGTCAGCCAGTCGCCCGCCGAGGCCACGGCAGCCCCTCGACGACCTCGCGCTCGTTCGGAAGGTCGCCGTTCATGCGGGCTTCACCCTTGCCAGGGCCGGAGCCGAACGCCTCAGCCTCCAGGTACTGGAGGAAGTTACGGGCGTCGGCCTGCATGCTGCTCGGGGCGTCGCCGTGGTGCGCGATGCGGCGGAGCAGATTGAGCAGGTCATCGCGACGCGGTGAGGGGGGCCCGTCGGTGCTGTCATGGGTCACATACGCATTGTCACCGAGGCCGGTGTCGAGCGCGACGGTGGGGGCGCATCAGGAGGCCACGGTGCCAAGCGAGGACCCACCGCCACCGTTGTTGCGGTCACCGGCGTTTAAGGCAGGTCCACCGCCTGGCTCCCTCGCGCAAGCTCAGCGGAGGACAAGGGCCTCCATCCGGGCCGGCTCGTGCGGCTTGCCCGTCCTGGCCTTCGATCCAGCGCACATCGGCGCGGGGCTCGGCTGGTGGTGCTCGGCATGACGAAGGTAGCCGCAGATCAAGCAGTGGAAGCCGATCAGCTGGGCGTGGGCAGCCACCGACGTGGCTGCCGAGACGATGCTCGCCGACTTGCCGGCAACGGATGCATGGTGCCGGTCCTCGGTGTTGGTCAGGTCCGGAGCCACCACGCGCGCTCCACCGTCCTTGATGGCCCGCAGACCGCGGCCAGCACGGGAGTACGGCCAGCCGAACGTGGCCACGATCGCAGCGTCGCGGCCACTGACTCGCTCGCCGGCCGCCCTGTGGTGTCCTCGGCATTGACGATCAAATCCCGGCTGACCTGGGAGAAGGTCACGGCATGGACCACATTGACATCCACCCTATGGTCTGACCCATCAAGTAAGAGTACGGGCCTGTTCCGCTCGTCCGCAGAGCGGACGGAACACGCAGGCCACGCACCACCACGGGGGAATGTCATGGCTCGTCCTGCCCATCTGCCACTTCGCAGAATCGTCCTGGGGGTCGTCGCAGCCCTCGTCGTGCTGTTGGTGATCGCCGGGTTGGCCAGCGGGGGGCTGTCGGGCGCGCTGCTGATGGCCGGGCTGGTGCTCCTGCTGATCGGTGTCGGTGCGGCGATCGCCGGCCGGGCTCGGTGGGCGTTTATCGCCAGCCGCAAGGTCGGCGGTGCGGTAGCAGCCGCCGGCCTCGTCATGCTCGTCGTGGGCACCGCGACCACCACGTCCACGGCGACCTCAGCAACCTCGCCTGACTCCTCAACCGCCCCAACAGCCTCATCCGAGCCCCGCGGCAGCGACAGCCCGGCCGCCGCGCCCACCGACGATGAGGCGGCCATCGCGGCGGCCGAAGAGACATTGGCTGACACCGAGACCAACGAGACCGCGGTTCCTCCAGCCGCCGTGGTGGATCCGGCTACCGGCCAACTGAGCGACAGCGCCGCCAACAACGCCATCCAGAACGCCGAGCCCGCCTCGGCCCTGGCCGCCCTGGCCGCGATCGAGGTCAAGGGCCGGACGCCGCGCACCGGCTACGACCGCGACCAGTTCGGTTCTGGCTGGGAAGACACCGACAACAACGGCTGCGACACCCGCAACGACATCCTCGCCCGCGACCTGGACGGCAAGACGTTCAAGCCCGGCACCGGCGACTGCGTCGTGCTGACCGGCACTCTCGCCGATCCGTACTCCGGGCGCACCATCGCCTTCCAGCGCGGCCAGGACACCAGCGATGACGTCCAGATCGACCACGTGGTCGCCCTGTCCGACGCCTGGCAGAAGGGCGCCCAGGGCTGGGCCGCGACCGAGCGCACCACCTTCGCCAACGACCCGCTCAACCTGCTCGCCGTCGACGGCCCACTCAACATGGCCAAGGGCGACGCCGACGCGGCCACTTGGTTGCCTCCGAACACGAGCTATCGCTGCGCGTACGTCGCCCGCCAGGTGGCGGTGAAGGTCTCCTACGACCTGTGGATGACCCAGGCCGAGAAGAACGCCAGCGCCACCGTCCTCAGCTCCTGCCCGGACGAGCCACTGCCCGAGGGTGTCGTCGCGCACCTGCCCGAACAGCAGCCCACACCGGCGCCAGTGCCTGCGCCGGCGCCGGCCCCAGTGCCGGCGCCGGCCCCAGTGCCTGCACCGGCCCCAGTGCCTGCACCGGCCCCAGTGCCTCCGCCGGCTCCCGCACCAAGCCCGTACTACGGGGACTGCGACGCGGCGCACACGGCCGGCGCCGCACCCATCAATGCGGGCGAGCCGGGTTATCGCTCGCAGCTTGACCCAGACGGCGACGGCGTGGCCTGCGAGACCCTTGCTCCCGCGCCTGCACCGGCTCCCGCGCCTGCACCGGCTCCCGCGCCTGCACCGGCTCCCGCGCCTGCACCGGCTCCCGCGCCTGCACCGGCTCCCGCGCCTGCACCGGCTCCCGCGCCTGCACCGGCTCCCGCGCCTGCACCGGCTCCCGCGCCTGCACCGGCTCCCGCGCCTGCACCGGCTCCCGCGCCTGCACCGGCTCCCGCGCCTGCACCGGCTCCCGCGCCTGCACCGGCTCCCGCGCCTGCACCGGCTCCCGCGCCTGCACCGGCTCCCGCGCCTGCACCGGCTCCCGCGCCTGCACCGGCTCCCGCGCCTGCACCGGCTCCCGCGCCTGCACCGGCTCCCGCGCCTGCACCGGCTCCCGCGCCTGCACTCACGGTCCACCCCGGCGCCTTTTGCTCACAGCAGGGCGCCACGGGTGTCACGGACAAAGGCACTCCCATGGTCTGCACCACCACGCCCACTGACTCACAAGCACGGTGGCGCGCTGCGTGAGGACTGCGCGACCAGTCCTTGGCGTCACGGCGACAACGACCGCGGCAATCACCGAGCTAGGCGAACGTGGACGGCAGTATCGACGACCGGCCGCACGCTGACCCAGCGGTGGACCTAGTGAAGCTGTCGTATGCGCTCGGCCTCACGCCGACTGGCGGCCGCGGCCGCAGTGTCGCCTTGCTGCTCCTGGACGGCGGCCAGGGCCTTCAAATCGGTGGCGACCTTGGGGTGGTCCGGCCCATAAGCGGCAGTGTCGACCTGGACGGCCCGGGTAAGAGCGACCACGGCTGCCGCCAGATCGCCCAAGTCAGCGCAGACCCGTCCGAGTCGGTAAAAGTACAAGGCCAAACGCGGGTGGTCGGGGCCCAGGGTGGCCTCGGTGTCCTGCAGGGCCCGCTCCAGCTGGGTGCGGGCGCCGGGGAGATCCCCCAGCTCCTGCAGCACGCTACCGAGGTTGCTGCGGTAGGTGCCGACGGTGGGGTGGTCGGGGCCCAGGGTGGCCTCGGTGATCTGCAGGGCCCGCTCCAGCTGGGTGCGGGCGCCGGGGAGATCTCCCAGGTCCCGTAGCACGAGACCGAGGTTGCTGCGGTAGGTGCCGAGGGTGGGGTGGTCGGGGCCCGAGGTCGACTCGCCGATCTGCAGCGCCCGCTCCAGCTCGGTGCGGGCGCCGGGGAGATCTCCCAGCTCCTGCAGCACGCGACCGAGGTTGCTGCGCAAGGTGCCGACGTAGCGGTGGTCGGGGCCCCGCGCGGCCTCGGTGATCTGCAGCGCCCGCTCCAGCTGGGTGCGGGCGCCGGGGAGATCCCCCAGCTCCCGCAGCACGCTACCGAGGTTGCTGCGGTAGCTGCCGACGGAAGGGCTGTCGGGGCCCAAGGTCGACTCGCCGATCTGCAGCGCCCGCTCCAGCTGGGTGCGGGCGCCGGGGAGATCCCCCAGATCCCGTAGCACGCGACCGAGGTTGCTGCGCAACATGCCGACGTAAGGGCTGTCGGGGCCCAGGGTTGCCTCGCCGATCTGCAGCGCCCGCTCGGCGAGCGGTTGGGCCTGCCGGTACTGGCCCCGACTGCGCAGGTAGGTCGCGGCCTGATCCAGCAGCCAGCCGGTCTTCTTGCCACCGACCTGCAGCCGTTCGGCGTGCTCACACACGACGAGCCAGTGCGGCAGCAGCTCCTGACACCGGGGCCAGCTACTGATCTCCTCGCTGTCGAGCGGGAAGCTCTGCCACAGCAGGCGCAGCGCGCGCTCCGTCCAAGTTCGCTCGTCCTCATCCGTGAGTCGGGCCCGGATGACCGTCTGAACCAGCCGGTGTAGCCCGACGCTGGCCGGGCTGAGGGTGGCCAGCGAGTACCGGCCGATGGCGGCCAGGGTGCGGTTGTAGCGCAGCGGATCCCTCACCACGGCGGCCAGCTCGGCGGGCAGCACGTCTGGATGCTCGGTGGGCAGCCGTCGGGGAACATCGGGGGCCAGGAAGGCGTACAGGTTCAGCAGCGCCCCGGCGGCCGGGACGTCAGCGTGCACCCGGTCCAGGGAGACCGTCCACACGGTGGCCACCCGCCGCCGATCACCGGCCTCGTCTTCCGCGTCCGGCTCCTGTCCGAACAGCTCTCGGGCCCGGTCGCGGACCAGCTGCAGATAGTTCCCCAGGTCGTCTTGGGTCTCCTCCAGGTAGGCGGCGGCCTCCTCCAGCGCCAGCGGCAGGTCCCCGACCAGCTCGGCCAGCGCGTCCAGTGCCGCCGGATCATCGGTGCCGATGCGGCGGCGCAGGAACTGCACCGACTTGGTCCGTGGCAGCGTCGCCAGCCGCTGCGTCGCTGCCTGGGCGCCCCAGGTCGCCCACCGTGAGGTCACCAGCACGTGGCCCATGCCCTCCGGGGGCAGGAGCCGGGCGAGCTGGTCGGGCCGTTCGGCGTTGTCGTAGATCAGCAGCCAGCGGCCGCGGCGGCGCAGCCGGTTGAACAGGGCCGTGATCATCTCCGCCTGGTCAGACACCTCCGGCACACCCAGCTGGGTGGCCAACCGGGCCAGCGCCGCGATCGCCGTAGTCGGCTGCTCGGCATCCACCCACCAGATCAACTCGTAGTCGCTGGCGAAGCGGTGGGCGTACTCCAGCGCCAGGGTGGTCTTGCCGACCCCGCCCAGCCCGTGCACAGCCTGAATCGGCAGCTCGCCGGCGGCCGTACCGGCCAGCAGATCGGCGTGCAACCGCTCCAGGTCCTCATCGCGGCCGATGAAGCCGCGAGGACGGGCGGGCAGGTTGCTCACCTCCGGCCCGGGAAAGCGACCAGCCGCCGTGACCTTGACAGCCGGCCCGCCGGGGTACACAGCGGTACTCGGATGCGCCCCGGCGACCTTCACGTCTTCGACCTTCACGCCTTCGACCAGCCGCTCCCGAGCGGTCACCTCCTCGACGTCGACCAGGTCGATGTACACCCGGCCGGCCAGCAGCCCCGGCGGCTGGCACAGCTGCACCCGCACCGGCACCAGCAGCCCCCGCTCGCCGGAAGGATCCTTGGCGAAGGCGACTCGCCACTCCGCCTCGCCGAACTGGGAGCCGAAGTAGGCCGGGGACAGCACCGCGATCGTGCGCTTGGTGTTGCTGGTGGCCTCGTGCATCTTGTGGATGAAGTCGTTGCCGGGCCGGAAGTCGAACGCCTGCACCAGAGTGGTGTAACCGACCTGTTCGAGGGTGACCGCGATCCACTTGGCCCAGGACTCGTTCACGCCCGTGTAGCTGATAAAGAAGTCGCGTGTAGCGTTCTCGGCCACCGCACCTCCCCGCAGTTCCGGCCCTGTGACAGTAGCGAGGGCGGGCGGTCTCGGAGGTGCTCCCGACGTTCTGCTCGTCGTCTGGGCTGTTATGCGAACCCTCGTCAGGGCTGCCGCAGGAGATGGGCGGCGTTAAGAACCACCAGGGCGACGACAAGGGCGCCAGGGTCGCGGCCGATGCGGTCGCCGGCATCGCCAGGTCGAGCGCGGCGGCCTCGGCGCACCCGCTGCACCCGGTCATCGGTTGCCCCGCAGCGCGGCGCGGCGGCGGGCCTCCGCGATCCCGGCGGCAGCGCCAGTCAGCTCGGCCGTGTCGGTGCCGGCGGCCTTGGCCAGCTCGCTGCGAGTGCGGCCGGGGTGACGCCGCTGGGCCATGGCGACACCGTCGGCGGCCGTCGCAAGCCGCGGACCGGCGGTCTGCTCGGCAGCGAGCTGGGCCCGGAGGCGCTCGACGTCGGCTTGAGCCTCGGCCAGTCGTGCTTCGGCCGCGACGATCGCGGCGTGGTCAGTGGTCATGCGGAAGGGATCTCCTCGGGGAGAGCGATGTCGGGAAGGGTCAGGCAGTGCGGTAGATCCCGCGGCCGGGGAACAGCGGGGGCGTCGACGGCCTCGGCGGCCTTGCGGCGGCCTCGGTTCGTCTTGTGCTGCCGGTACGGTTCCCGGCGCATCAGAACGGCGCCGGGTCGTTGTCGTCGGTGGCCGGCGGGGTGTACGTGACGCGGAAGCGGTCCTTGGCCGTCGACCGGGTGCGACTCTGTCCGGCCGAGCGGATCGCCGTGATGGAGGCGGGGCGGGCGTTCTCCGCGGCCGGCATGGTCCAGCGGCGCCGGGCCGCACCATCGGCGGAGATGCCCAGCTCGGCACGGAACTCCCGCACGTACTTCATGAGCGTGACCGGGGCGTTGGGGGCTTCGGCGCGGGCGAGGAGCCGCACGAACAGGGCCACGGCCTGGGCCTCGTTGTGCTTCTCCCACTCGTTGGCCTGCGGGCGCCGCCACTCCGCGGCCCACAACTCCAGCTCGCGCGGCGTCGCCTCGGTCAGTGGCCAATCGGGGACCGGAGCGTCAGCCGGTCGCGGGGTAAGTCGGGTCCAGGGCCGATCGCTGGGTCGATCGCGGCGAAGGGCGCTGGGGTCAGGCGGTGGAGGCATAGCAATGGTCTCCTTGTCAATGGATTTTGAAAGTTCTAGGTACTGGCGCACCAGCGGCAGCCCTCCCCGCCGGTCGCGGCGCCACCCCCACCCCGGGGCTCCCCTGCCAGGGGGGTGGAGGGGTCCGCAATCGCCGCGAGTCGTCCGCTCACGAACGACCAGCAAGCCGACGAGTAAGAGGACCAGCGCGGGGATCCCAAACGGCACAGGGCAAATGGTGGCGATATCGGAATGGCCTCGGGGAGGCGACTCCGTCGCCCACAAAAAAAGCCGAGCACGAGCCGGCCGAAGGCATCACGGCGAACGCGGACACCGACAACGACAAGGACATCGACGACGACGAGGACGAGGACGACGAGGACGACGAGGTCCTCGCGGACTTCGGTGCTTGGCCGTCGATGGTCTCGCCATTCGCACGCAGCGTTGCACCTTGCGCGTTGGCTTGACGTTGGACAACGCCGACGCCAACGCCGTTGGCCATCTCCGCAAGGCCAACGGCTTCGGCATTGGCCTTGCCCATCAGTACGTAAATGCAGTGCGTGAATGCAGTACGTCAATGCAGTACGTCAATGCAGTACGTCAATGCAGTACATGAATGCAGTAGCACACCACGCACCGCGCACCAGGCCAGCAACCGGCCCACCCACCAGGCACAGGCTGCCCAGCGTGGGGCAGGCGGCGTGCGGTGTGGCCGCGGGGGTGTGGGTGCGGGGGTGTGGGTGCGGGGGTGTGGGTGCGGGGGTGTGGGTGCGGGGGTGTGGGTGCGGGGGTGTGGGTGCGGGGGTGTGGGTGCGGGGGTGTGGGTGCGGGGGTGCAGATGCCGCGGGGTGCGAACACCCGGGGCTGTGCGCGCGGTGCCCCCTGCCCGTGCCGGGGGTGTGGTGGCGGTGGCATCGGGGCAGTACCCACCGGGCGGTGGTGGCCGCCCGGTGGGTACCGGGGGGTGTTACGCGGTGCCCGAGAAGCACGCCCGGGGGCGTTTAGCCGGGGTCACCCCCAAGGCTGAGACACCTTCGGCGTGGCGATGGTCGCGTTCCGAGCACGGCGAGACAGGACCTGCACGGCCTCGTGCTCACCGCCGAGCTGGTCGGAACTGGTACGGGTGGGCTGCACGCCGGGCAGCTCGGCAGCCGCGTGCACCGCGGCGAGTCGCTCGGCGATCTCGGACGGGTGTACGACGTGCGGCTCAAGTACCGCGCGGCTACGGGCCACCGCGAGCAGATGCAGCGGCGAGCCAAGATCAAACAGCGGGAAGGGAAGCGCGGTGATCGCCTCGCCGGTGATCGCGTTGCGGACCTGGCTGGTGAGGCGCCGGGCGAGGTCGGGCACGACCCGCTCGATCCCGCCGAACATGATCAACGCCAGGCCGACCGACCCGGGGGTCAAGTTGAGCGGGTTTTCCAGCCGTGCCAGCGCGACCTGAGCCTGTCGAAGATCGGCGTACTCCGCGGCGAGGGTCTTGAGCTGGCGCCACTCGGCGGCCTTCTCGGCATCGACCGCGGCCTCGGCGGAGTCGATCCCGTCGAGCTGGGCCACGACCTCGGCCGCGCGGTCGAGAAGCTCGTCTAGTTCCTCGGCCAGCACGTCGGGCATGACGCGGACCTCTTCGTTGATCATGCGGACGATGTCGGACACGAACCGGACCGGCAGCGCCGCAAGCTCGGCGCGGACCGCGCGCAGCTCGTCAGCCTTCCGCTTCGCGGTCGCGTAGCGGTCGACCAGCTCGGCGGCGTCCGGGACCTCCCCGGCGCGGAGGCTGGCGTCCACCTCATCGGTGAGGTCCACCGACTCGACCGGGAGGTCCGAGACCGCCGCGGCGAGGGCCTTGGCGCCGAGGAAACCGGTCACCAGCTCGTCGACCTCGGCGGGCAACATGGCGGTCAGCCGCGGGTGCTTCTGCACGACACGTGCGGCCTTCTCGTCGATGCCAAACTGGATGGAGGAGAGGGAGGAAGACATGGGAGGTGCTCCGATCTAGGGGTGGGGGTACGCCCATGGCCGGGCGGGGGAAACCGCCGATGGTCCGGCGGGGGAACGTCGCCGCGACGGCCCGCGGAGACGGTGGAGCAGCGAGCGCCGCTCAACGCCGGAGGGCGGCTACCTGGACCATCAGGTAGCCGCCCTCCGGCTGGCGCTCTGAAACCGGGCCACGGCCGAGAATGCGGCCCGGGAGTCGGTGCTAGACCAGGTGCAGGTCGGGGCTGTCGTCCTCGTCGGGCTCGTCGTCGGGGTGCAAGTACCAGACATCCAGGCGCAGCTCGGCGATGACCTCGCGGGTCAGCCGGCCTTGATCGGTGGCCTCCGACGACGCGCAGTTGGCCGCGTCCTCGGCGCGGAAGACGGCCGTGTCGATCGCGGTGAGCCGGGCGATAACCTCCGCGTGTCGCTCGGCGTTGGCCCTCTCGGCGGCGGCGAGCTTCTCGATCAAGTCGGCGAGCAGATCGACGCTGGAAGGTGCCGGCGTAGGCGGAGTGGCATCGCGGCGGCTGTCGCGGACGAAGATGATCTCGTCGTTGGTGTTGCGGAGGCGCTCCGGCTGGAAGCCGTCGCCTGACTGAATGCTCGTCACGAGGTCACCTCGGGCAGCGCCACCTCGGCGGCGTCGAGGCGGGCGGCCAGCGCAGCGACGTCGCTGAGGATCTCGCGGATACCGCGCTCTACGCGGAGAAGCGTCCGGCTCTGCGAGTCCACGACGCCTACAAGCCGCTCCAGGCGCTCGTCGGTTGCCGGGTCTGGGGTGCGGGCAGGGAAAGCCAGCGGGATGGCGGTCATGAGGTCTCCTTGTTGGTGGCGCCGGTAGCGGGCGCGGCGGGGTTCTTGCAGCCCTGAGGTTGTCGAGGCCGATGAGCCGTGCTCACCGAAGCCGGAGAAGGCGGGCGGCCCGTCGCTCGGCCCTGGCGGCCAACTCGGCGCGGAGGACGGCGACGCGGGCGGGGAGAATCCTGTTGAGGTCGGCCAGCTCGTAGAACCTGCACGAGCAGTGGGCGACCCTCAGGCAAGGACTAGACGAGTAAGTCCGAAGCTGGTCAGTGGTCGTAGGCGATCAGGGACCGGGTGATCGGCTGCCCGGTGGCGCGGTTGTGCCAGATCGCGGCGGTGAGCGCCAGCAGCCGTTGGGCGACGCGGGCGGTGACGCCGATGAGGCTGCGGCCGCCGTGCAGTTCCAGGTCCAGTTGGCCTTTGAGGGTGTCGTGGACCGACTCGATGAGCTGCCGGATGGGTGCCAGCAGCGCCTGGCCCGGGCGGGGTGTGCGGTTGCGGTAGGAGGGGCGCAGCAGCTCCGCGCCCCGGGTCTGCAGATAGTCGTCCAGTTCGGCGGAGACGTAGCCCTTGTCGGCCAGGATCAGCAGCCCGGGCCGCTCGGCGAGCAGGTGTGCGTCCTCATCGAGGACGCACATCAGCACCTGACGCTCATCGAGCTTGGGGTCGGCCAGCGCCCAGGTGATCGGCAGCCCGGCCGGGGTGCAGATCAGGTGCAGCCGCAGGCCCCAGAACCAGCGGGAGTGACTCGGGCAGTAGCTGTAGCCGGCGATGCCGGCCAGGTCCGAGCGCCGGACGGTCGGCCGGGAGCGGGCGCATTCCACCGGGGTGGAGTCGACCCGCCAGACCGGATCGGTCCACAGGTCGGTGTCGGCCGCGAGCATCCGGATGAGGCGCTTGAGCAGTGGTGCCGCCGCCCGCAGGCGCTTGTTGTACCCGGACTGGCCGGGCAGGTAGGGAAAGGCGCCGGGTAGCGCCGCGGGCACCAGTCGCAGCCAGCGGGCTTCGGAGTGAATCCCGAGCAGGGCCTGGGCCACGGCCAGGGTGAGCAGCTCGGCGTCGGTCAGCCGCGGTGGGCGTCCGGCGCGGACGTGACCGGTGAGATGGTCGTCGATGCGGACGTAGAGTGCGGTCAGGAGGGTGTTGAGGTCGGTCGTCACAACCCGAGCCTGAACACCCTCCGTCCGCGTCTACAGCGGCTTTCGACCCTCCCGGCCGATAGGACTTACTCGTCTAGGGCATCAGGGATCGGCGCCGGGTCCGTGCGTGACTGAGGTCCCGCAGGTCTGGCAGGCCGCGGTAACGAGGAGGACGCCGTCGGGGGCGAGGTTGAGCGCAGCGATGTGACGGTGTGCATCGGGATTTCTGGCATGGGTGAAGCCGGGCGTCGGCGCGCCCGGTGAGCTGGAGTAGTGGGGTGCAACGCGGGGGAGCAGCCGACGCTGTGACTCTGTGACGCTGTGACTCTTCGTCCGGGTGGACATGGATTTCACCGCCCTCCCGCCCTCCCCCTCTTATTTTTGGGGAACGCGAGTATGGGAGGGATCCGTAGGCGCCCGGACGATGTGTCACAGAGTCACAGCGTCACCGGGAAAGCCCACCCCGGCGTCGACCTGCGGGTTCACATCGACGCCATTGTGACGCAGTGCGTGACACATCGGGGCCGGTGCGGCACCCGATGTGTCACGCCAGCCGTCACATGCCGGCTGCGTCGTCTAGATCGAAGGGGAGAACATCGACCAGGGCGGCCACAGGGCGCTCCCCGTCCCCGGCGTCGGCAATCTCGCCGACCTGCCGGAGAGTGAGGTAGCGGCCGTCCCGCGTCCGCTCGCGGTTGCTGACCACGCCGGCGTGCCGCAGGGACTCGCTGGCGCGTTCAAGCTGCGTGGTCAGCGCTCGGGCCGACCGCGGCCACCACTCCGGCTGACGGTTGGTCTGCCAGTCCCACCCGGCGCGGGTGTCCAGCGCGGCCAGCAGTTCCGGCGACTTGCCTCGCCATGCAACCCCGCGACGACCGCGGACGAAGTCGAGCACCGCGGCGGTGAAGGGATCGTCAAGGGCACGGTCAGCCATCGAGTCGTCCACCGCGCCGGTATAGGCGGCCAGGTGGCCGGCGTCGTTTGCGAGACCGAGGCTCCGGTCCAGCGCGGCCAGGATCATGGCGTAGTCGGCCATTCGCGGCCATGACCGCGTCGTGTCGGCCCGAATCTCCCCGAGGTGGCGGAGGACCAGGACGACGTCGTCGAGGAGTGCGCCGAACATGGCCGGCTTGGCTGCCGCGTAGGCCGTCCAGAGCCCCGCTTCCCCGCGTCGGTGGGTGTCAGGCACCCGGTCCAGCGGGACGTGGACGATGCGCTCCAGGGCGTCGGAGCCGAGCCCCGAGGGCATCGTGATTGAGGTGGCCACCCCGCTGCGCTTGTAGGCGACCGGCCGCAGGTCGTCGTCGGAGTACAGCGCCCGGCGATCATCGGTCACGCCAGTGACCAGGCGGCACAGCCAGTCCGAGGTGTTCTGCGAGACGGTGGTGATGTTGTCGTACGCGACGAGGAACCGGCCGCGGGCCGCGGTGGAGTCGTCGCGCTCGTTGCGGCCGGGTTCCTTGCCGAGGGACTCCACCGGCTCGATCAGCGAAAGCGCCATCCGGGCCCGTGTCGACTTGCCCGACCCCTGTGGCCCCGTGGCCCACAGCAGCGGCCGCGGGTACTCCGCGAACAGCGACGCCACCAGCCAGCCGCGGACGAGCATCCAGTGGCGCTCGTCGGCTAGGCCCATGAGGTCCCGCAGGGTGTCCAGCGAGCCACCCGGCACCGGCGCGGGCAGTGCCGCCGTGGCGGCCGTCCGCCGAAACAGCGGCATGTCCTCGGTCTGGTCGGTCACCCGGTAGCCATCCCGCGTGACCTCGACAACCTGGCCGGTCGCGTCGCCCAGGTCCACGACCACCCGATCGTCCCCGACCTGGGCGGCGCGCAGGGCGACCGGCACCACGTCATCGGAGGAGTCGGCGATGGCCCCGACGACCTCCATGACCGAGCGCATGTGGTCGCTCTTGATGATCACCCCGCGGCCACTCTTGCTCTTCTCCGCCCGGTGCTTGCGGTAGCCCAGCAGGACGTCGGCGCGGATCGACTTGACCTCCTTGGCGATCCGGAGGGAGCCCGGCGAGGTCGGCACCGCGAAGGGAAGGCCGTCGGCGGAGCGGAACAGGCGGTAGTTCTCCTCGATCCAGGAGACGACGGCCTCCCGGGTGACCTGGCCCTCGGCGTCGGCGGTGGCGGCCTCCGCCTGCTCCTCCGCGACCGAGGTGCGAACGGTGTCGAGGAGGGTCAGCCACTTGGCCTCGGTCATGCCGAGGGCCTCGTGGAAGTTCCCGGGGCAGTCCTGGGTGAAGCAGCCGACGGCGACGAGGTCGCCCAGCTCACGGATGCGGAGCGAGTCCGCGGTGCCGCAGGCGGGGCAGGTGGCGGCCCAGCCGTCCGCGACCTGGGTGCGCGTGCCTGGGATGTGCTGCTCGACGAAGGCGTCGAGGGAGATGAGGGCGGACATGGGGCATCCATTCGTGTTGGTGAGCGCCGGCAAGCGCTCAGTTGGGAGGGGAAATGCGGCGAGTTGGCGGCTCGGCCGCGCGGTAGGCATGCGCTGCGCGCTTCGATGGTGAGCAGGGTCGCCGGGTGGGGTTGGGCATCCCGCCGGCACCGCCCAGCCGCTGCCCGGTGCCACCCGGGAGCGTGTGTGTTGCTGGGGATGCCGGCGGGATGTTTTCCCACCCAAGGAGCCCGAAGGGCTCACCAACACGGGCCTGCCAGGACCCGTGGCTTGTGGACACCGTCCGCCAAGCTCTACGTGACGAAACACGGAGCGCGAAACGGTGTAGCAGGTCATCTGAGTAGGGGGCGCGCCGCCGGCCGTCTGTCGGCGACCGGCGGCGCGTTTCTCCGCACGTGGGCTGATGACCACAGCCCTCTTCACTCCCCCAGGGAGCCCAAGCCCCAGGAGTTTTAGGGTCCCCGGCGGCGCCGATAGCACCGCCGGGGACGTGGTGACCGGCAAGCGCTACCAGCCGAATCACCCGGGTGCCCCGACCACCGCGCAGGTGCCCCGACCACCGCGCAGGAGAGGGACGCGGTGGTCGGGGCGATCCGACGCCGTGCCCGCCGAACGAGCGGCGGTGAGGCGATGTCGGACGTGGAGAAGTTTGCGTCAGGCTGCTACGAGGGCCGCTTCGTACTGTGAGACCAGCGTGCGCAGGCGCTCGATTTCGGCGTTCCTCGCTGCGCGGTGGTTGCGCGCGAAGGCAGCGCGACCGAGACGGCGATGCTCTCCGCCGCAGTAGCGCGGGGGTCGACCGATATGGCCGAGCAGACTGATGGCAGAACCACACCAGTCGCAGGTGGCCGTGCGCGGGTGCGCCATGGGGCCTCCTTTCAAGACGTGTCGGAAGTGGGCGAGGAGACGGGCGCTCACCCGCTATGGGAGAGGTTGTCGACCTGGGCCTCGTGTGCTCGCTCGTGACCGAACTTTTTTTACCGAGGATCTTCCAGAGGCCGGCCCTCGTCTTCCCTACATCCCTGAGGTTGTCGAGCTGAGCCGCCCGTGCTCGCCGAACATCAAGATCCTTTGTGCGACCGCGCGGCTCGTCGGGCTCTATCCCTTAAGTTGTCGACGGACCGCAAAAATGCTCAGTTGAATCGGTTCAGCGGGCTGTGTCCTCGGACACATTTCTCAGCAGCCACGCTCAGACGGCCACGATGGCCCGCGGCGCCAGCTGACGTCCGAGATTTGTCCGTTATCCCGCACAGACTAATTACCCAACCACTGAACCCTGACCCGCTCAGCAAGGGGCCGACCACCGCCTCCGCGGATGCTGGGGGTAACGACTACGGCCTCGATGTGCGCGGCCAGGAGCGCTCGGCGTTCGTCGTTGGTGGTCGCGGCCTGGTAGGCGTCGCCCAGCGTGCGCCCGGTCGACTTGAACGCCATGAGGTCGCCGGCGGACGATCCTGCCTCCGCCTCCGCCTCGGCCTGGCGTTGGAGGGTGAGCCGTGCCGCCAGTTCTTGGATCTCCGCGGGGTCGCGGGACGACCCCAACGCGGCCGTGGTCTTGGCGATTTCGCCGCGAAGCGCGCGGAGCCGGGCGTTGTCGCGGCCGTGGACGATGACCTCCAGGGTGAGCTCCGGCTCTCCGCCGGCCTCGGCCATGAAGGTCTCGGCGACAAAGGCGTCGAGCGCGGTCAGGCTCACCGATGTCTTCGTCGGGCACCCCACCGTGCGGCAGTTGTACCGGACAATGCGGCCGGCCGGCGCGTGCCGGTACAGCTTGTGTCCCCCCTCGTCGACCGCGAGGCCGTGCAGCAGGGGAAGAGGCTGTCGGCGGCGGATCGGCGCCCGCGTCTGCACCCGCTCGTTCAACGCGGACTGGAGCGCGTGCCAGCGGTCCACCGTGAGTAGGTGCTCACCGGGCAGCACGACGGGCAGGCCGTCGTCCGCGCTGCGCACGACGTCACCGTCCGCGGGCGTCATGCCGGCCAGCGCCGGAGACCGGAGCACCTTGCTGGCGGCCCGGTGCGACCACACGGTGCCGCCGCGGGCCGTGGGGACGCCGCGGCGGGTGAACTCCTCGGCCATCCCGCGGATCGACAGCTCACCGGCGATCACCCGGTCGATGGCGTCGAGCAGGATCGGCCCGCGTTCCGGGTCAGGGACGAAGCCGTCCCCGGCACGCATGAGACCCCACACGGGTGGTCCGCCGAGGGCGCGCAGTCCGCGGGCTCGGCGGTGTTCATTGGTCGACTTCACCCGCTCCGCGGTTCGGCGGGCTTCGAAGCGGGCCGCGGCGGCGAGCACGGATGCGCTCATCTCCCCGGACGCCGTGCCTACGTCGATGTCCTGGGAGGCACCGACGAGGGCCACGCCCGCGACCTCGCACTCCGCGGCCAGATCCCACAGCGCCCGGGCGCCACGGTCGCGGGTGAGCCGGTCGAGGGTGTCCACGACCACGGCGGCCAGCTCACCGTCACGCACCGCGGCCATGAGGGCATCGAGCCCAGCACGCGCCTTGCCCTTCGACGCGGAGACGCCGTCGTCCACGAACTCCCGCACGTCGCGGCCCGGCCAGCCCTGCTCGGCACGGCGGCGGGTGTTCGATCTCTGCTTGGCGATGCTGGTGGAGCGGTCGTCGGATCGACTGATCCGCAGGTAGACGCCGACGGCTTGCCCGGGAGAAGACGACATGCGCCGGAGCGTACACGGTGGGAACAGGCGGGTCCGGAAGTCGGTGGTCAGGCCGAAGGCGTAGACGTCGACGTGCGAGGCGTCGACGAGCCCGGCGAGCTGGTCGACCTGGGCGGGGGTGAGGAACTGCGCCTCGTCGACGACGAGGTAGTCCACCCGCCGGCCCGCGGCCCAGTGCCTGCGCACCAGCAGCAGCAGGTCGGTGCCGGGGTCGACCTGCTCGGCGGCACGGCGCAGCCCCACCCGGGAGCTGATCTGCGGGCGCGCCGAGCGGTCACCCTGGGTCAGCAGCAGGCCTGAGCGGCCCTGCCGGCCCTGGTTGTGGTCGACCTGCAGCGCCAGCGTCGACTTCCCGCAGTCCATCGGCCCGTGGAAGAACCGCAGGTGCGCCGGGGCGGGAGCGGCCCGCCGTCCCCCGGCGGCGGGCACCGACGCCGGCTCGGCAGCGGGATCGCTCACAACCGCTCGGGAGGCGTGTTGCCCGCCGCCACGACGGCCCGGCGGATCGGCAGCCGCACCAGCAGCACGAACCCGGCGACGAAGAACACCACCAGGCTGGTGATCGCCGAGCGGTAGGAGCCGGTGAGCTGATAGGTCAGGCCGAACAGCAGCGGCCCGAGCCAGCTGGTCCCGCGGTCGCTGATCTCGTAGAAGCTGTAGTACTCGGCCTCCTCGCCGGCCGGGATCAGGTGGCTGAACAGCGACCGTGACAGCGCCTGCGTGCCGCCCTGCACCAGCCCGATGACGGCGGCCAGCGCGTAGAACTGCGCGACCGCGCCCTCCTGCAGCGCGTAGGCGGCCACCAGCACCGCCGTCCAGGCCACCAGGCAGCCCAGGACGGTGCGCAGCGCGCCGTACCGGGCCGCCACCCGGCCCAGACCCAGCGCCCCGAAGACGGCGACCACCTGGACCATGAGGATCGCCCCGGTGAGCACCGACTGGGACAGCCTCAGCTCCTCGCTGGCGTAGGTGGCCGACAGCGCGATGACCGTCTGGACGCCGTCGTTGAACAGCAGGTACGCGCCGAGGAACCACAGCGTCAGCGGAAAGGCCCGCATCCTCCGCAGCGTCGCCCGCAGCTGACCGAAGCCGCTGCTCACCGGGCCGTGCGCGGCTCCCGGCGGGCGGTCGCGCAGCAGCGTCACGGTGACCAGGGTGAACAGGCCCCACCACAGCCCCGCCGTGGCCAGGCAGATCCGCACCGCCTCGCCGCTGGTCAGGCCCAGGGAGTCCGCGCCGAGGAAGAGCCCCAGGTGGACGGCCAGCAGCAGCGCGCCCCCGACGTAGCCGAACGCCCAGCCGCGGCTGGACACCGCGTCGCGCTCGTCGGGTCCGGCCAGGTCGGGCAGCCAGGAGTAGTAGACGACGGTCGCGGCCCCGAAGCAGACGTTGGCGACGACGAACAGCGCCGCCCCCAGCAGGTAGCGGCCGTCGGCGACGAAGAACAGGCAGGTCGCGGCCACGGCGCCCAGCGCGGTCAGCCCGCCGAGCAGGTGCCGCTTGCGACCGGTGCGGTCGGCGACCGCACCGGTCAGGGGCAGGACGAGGACCTGCACGAGCACCGAGAAGGACAGGACGTAGGAGAACCAGCTGCCCGGCGGGATCGACAGCCCGAGGAACGGCAGCCGGCCGTCGGCCCCCGCGGCGTCCTCGGCCACCGAGGTCAGGTAGGGGCCCAGGAAGACCGTGGTGACGCTGGTGTTGAACACCGACATCGCCCAGTCGTAGGAGTACCAGCCGAAGCGCTCGCGGCGCAGCGCGGGATCCACGGGGCGGGCGCCGGCGTCGACGTCGGGGGCGGTCACGGGCGCAGGGTGTCAGCCGGGACCGGTGCGGTCCAGCACCGTCCGGTCACGGATCGTGCTCACCGGGGTGCCCACTGGCCGCGCTGCTCGAGCAGGCCCTTGAGCATCGACGGGCGGTCGGTCATGACCCCGTCCACCCCCAGATCGAGCATCGCCGTGGCCTCCTGCACGGTGTCGACCGTCCACACGTGCACCTGCAGGCCCCGGGCGTGCGCGGCGGCGACGAACCGCTCGTCGACCAGCGCCCGCCCGCCCAGCTGCAGCGGCACCTGCGCGCACCCCGCCGGCACGCGGACCAGCCCGGCGGCGCGGGGGGAGTAGGAGGACAGCCGCAGGGCCGCGACCCCGCGCGGGCCCAGCGAGGTGCACACCCCCGGCCCGAACACCCGCCGGGCGGCGGCCAGGCGCGCGTCGGAGAACGAGCCCAGGCAGATGCGGTCGGCGACCCCGGTCCGGCGCACGCTGTGCACCAGCGGGGCCAGGACGCCGGCCGCCTTGATGTCGAGGTTGAACCGGACGTCGGGCCAGGCGCCGAACAGCTCGTCGAGCCGCAGGACCGGCTCGCGCCCGCCGATCCGCGCCCCTGCCACCTCCGCCCACGGCAGCTGCTCGAGGCGGCCGGTCCGGTCGGTCACGCGGTCGAGGGTCGGGTCGTGGAAGACGACCGGGATGCCGTCGGCGGTGACCCGCACGTCGGTCTCCAGGTACCGGTACCCCATCGCCACGCACGCCTCGAACGCCGGCATGGAGTTCTCCAGGTGCTCGACCGCGCCGCCGCGGTGGGCCATCGCCAGGGGAGTCGGTCCGTCGAGGAAGGCATACCGGACCGGAGGCACGCGCGACACGCTAGTGCCGGGCCCGGACACGCCGGGGCCGACCTCCGCGGAGCCGCGTCGGGCGTGTCCGGCGGGACTGTCGGTGGCGCCGTCTAACGTGCCCGCCGTGGCACAGCAGCACACCCGCACGGCGGTCCGGAAGGTGGTCGCGACGACGACGGAGCAGGACACGGTGGTGCCCGACGAGGCCGCCGGCCGGCAGGGGAGTGGTGCCGAACGCCGGTGCGGGTGGTGCCGCCGGGTCCTGCCCCGGGCCGGGTCCGTCGGGCGGCCGCGCATGTACTGCGGCCAGGCCTGCCGGCAGCGCGCCTACGAACAGCGCAACGCCACCGCCCGCGCCGGCCTGCCCGGCGACGCCGTGCTGGTCACCCGCGCCGAGCTCGACGGCCTGCAGGACCGGCTCTACCAGCTGCGGTGTGCCATCGAGGACGTGCAGACGCTGCTGTCCGAGCGCCACACCAAGGCCGAGCTCGAGCGCTCGCTGGCCGACCTGGTCCACTCCACCGGCCGGCTGGACCGGCTCTGGGTCACCGAGCGCGCCGGCTGACCTCCCGCCCCCGGGCCGGTCGTCGCGTCGGTCGTCGCGTCGGTCGTCAGGTCCGGCTCAGTCCGGGTCCTGGGTGTCGTCGTCCTGGTCCTCGGGCGCACCCGGGTCTGGGTTGCTGTTGTCCGGGAGGTTGTCCTGCGACTCCTCCGACGGATTGCTGCCGCTGGTGTTCCCGCTGTCGTCGGTGGTGCCGTCGTTCTGGCCCTGCCCGGCCGCCTCGCAGGCGGTGAGCGTGGCGCCGCCGCCGAACAACGCCAGCGCGGTCATCAGAGCGGCGATCGGGCGTCGGAGTTCCATGACGTCGACCCTACGGAGCGACAGGACCAGCCGCCCGTCGAAGGCCCCAGCCCACCCACATTGCGTCACTGTGACGGAATATGGGTGGTTCCGGCCGGATGGCAGGGAGGGGCGGCGCCTGACCCGAGGGGGCAGCGGACACCCGCCGCCGCGACGACCAAGGCGGGACGACGGTCCACCGGCCGGCGACGAGGCGGCGGTGGGACAGCGGCGGGACGGGCGTCGTGGCGACACCGGAGGATCTGGGGACCCGGGGCGCCGAACGGGAGGCGGACGACCGGGTGCCGCCGGGCCGGAGCCCGGCAGCGAGCGCGGGACCGCCGCGTCGCGGTCGACGCCGGTGTCAGCGCACCGGCGTCGAGGGCGCGTCAGGACGCCGGTGACAGGACGCCGACCGGACGTGTCTATGGGTGACGATCGACCGGCCGGGACGACCGTCCTGGCCCCCCGCTTCCACTCGTCCACCTTGTGCCGATAATGCACATTATGTCAGGTAACCGGGATCTCGCCGCCTCCCCGGCCGTCAGGTCACCGGACCCAGCCGCATGCGAGGGTCGATCGCCGCCGCCGCCACGTCGGCGACCGCGTTCACCACGATGACCGCGGCGATGACGACCGTGGTCAGCCCGACCAGCATCGCCCGGTCGTGTCCCCGGATCGACCGCAGGATGGCGTTGCCGATGCCCGGCATCCCGAACACCCCCTCGACGACCACCAGCCCGACGAACAGCTGGCCCACGTTCGCGGCCACGAACGTCACCACCGGCGTCAGCGCCGGCCGCAGCGCGTGCACCCCGACCACCCGCCACGGCACCAGCCCGCGGCCGTACGCCGCCCGGACGAAGGGAGCGTGCAGGGTCTCCTGCACCTCGGCGCGGGTGATCAGCGCGACGTACCCGGTCGACAGCGCCGCGAGGGCGACCACCGGCAGCACGTACCCCGCCGGCCCAGCGGACGCGCCCGAGAACGGCACCCACCGCAGCTCCTGGACGAACACCAGGCGCAGCGCGTACGCCGCGACGACGACCGGCGTACCCACCAGCAGCGTCGCCGCGACGTGGACGCCGGCGCCCCTCCACCGCCCGCCGGCGGCCAGCGCACCGGCGACCACCCCGACGACCAGCTGGACGACCAGGGCGCCTGCGAGCAGCACGGCGCTCACCGGTGCGGTCACGGCCACCACGTCGACGACGGCCGGACCGGCCACCGTGCTGGCGCTCGGGTTGGGCGGCAGTCCCCGGCCCCAGTCCCCCGTGAGCAGGTCACGCAGGTACAGGCCGTACTGCACCGGCAGCGGCTCGTCGAGGCGGTACTCCTCGCGGATCCGGGCGTAGAGCTCCGGCGGCGGCGGCTGGAAACCGAACAGGGCACGCACCGGGTCGCCGGGCAGTTGCGTCACGGCGAGGAAGACCAGCGTCACGGCCGCCCACAGGCTGAGCACCATCTGCGCGAGGCGGCGCACGGCGAAGGCGAGCACGGCGCCCATCGTGGCAGGACCATGATCGCCCGGTCGCGCGGACGGCACCGCTCGGTCACACTCCGCGCGTGCCGCCGCCACCCGCACCTCCCCTGCCGACGGCGGGACGGTCGGCACGCCGTCGCCGCCCGAACGGCCCGCTGGCCGTCGCGACGGTGCTCCTGGCGGTGCTGGCCGTCATGGCCGCGACGCCCTGGGCGCTCACCGGCGTCGACCCCCACGCCTGCGACCTCACCCGGTCGCTGGCGACGCCGTCGTGGGCACATCCGTTCGGCACCGACGTCTTCGGGTGCGACCTGGTCGCCAAGACCGTGTACGGAGCCCGGACGTCGCTGGCGCTCGCGGTCGCCGTCGTCCTCGTCTCCGGGCTCGTGGCGCTCCTGCTCGGGACCGTGGCCGGGTACGCCGGCGGCCCGCTCGACGGTCTCGTCTCCCGGGCCACCGACGTGTGGTCGGGCATCCCCCTCGTCCTCGGCGGCGTCGTCCTGCTCAGCGGCACCGACCGGCGCGGCGTGGGGCAGGTGGTCCTCGTGCTGGCGGCCTTCAGCTGGCCGCCCATGCTCCGCATCGTGCGCGCCGCCACCCGCCAGGCGATGACCCTCGACCACGTCACCGCGGCTCGCGCGCTGGGCGCCGGCCCCCTGCGGCTGCTGTCCCGGCACGTGGTGCCCCACACCATCCGGCCGCTGCTGGTGTTCGGCAGCGCCTACACCGGCTTCCTCGTGTCGGCGGAGGCGGTGCTGACCTACGCCGGGGTCGGCCTGCAGCGCCCGACGGAGTCGTGGGGCATCCTGCTGCAGCAGGGCGGCGAGGCGGCGTCGCGGGCGCCGCACACCCTGCTCGGACCCAGCCTCGTCCTGGTGGCGGCAGTGACCGCCTTCGTGCTGCTCGGTGAGGGGTTGCGGACACGCCCGGCGCACCGCTGAGTCCGGCCGGCGCGGACGGTCGTCCCTGCACAGCCCCGAGCTCGAGGAGGTCCCGTGCCGAGCACCGTCCAGCCCGTCCTGGTCACCAGCGACGTCGCGCGCCTGGTCCGCTTCTACACCGGGGTGGCCGGCGCCGTCCCGACCGACCGCGTACCCGACGACGGTCCGGTGTTCTTCCAGGGCCTGCGGATCGGTGACAGCGACCTGGGCATCGTCGTCGACACGGACGTCGGCACCGGCTCCCCCGGCCGGGTGCTGCTCAGCATCGAGGTCGACGACGTGGACGCCGCACTCCCCCGCGTCGTCGAGCTCGGCGGCTCGTCACCGAGTCCAGCCAACGACATGCCCTGGGGACAGCGCGTGGCCCATGTCCGGGACCCCGACGGCAACGCCGTCAACCTGACGACGACGCGGACCTGATGCGTCATCGATTCTTTGCCGGTGCGTCAGCAGCGGTACCTGTCTTTTCATCAAAATGTTCGGGATAACGGTACACGAGTACGACAGGTCGGACGACCCCTGTCGCCGCCGCTCACGCGCCCCTCGCGGGCCACATCATGCTGCCGTCCTCCGCCGTCCCGCCTCGGCAGCGTCCGCGCAGCGCGTGTCGCGGCCGATCGCTCCCCTGGGGTCGATCGCCGTACTCCCGGCCCGGGTGAGCCCCGGCGCCGGCACGACGTGTCGTCACATCCGTGCCGGCAGCAACCGTCCGCTGGTGCCGATGGGCCACTCCCCCAACGGTCTGTGGCCCTGGCGTCAGTGTCCTGGTTCTCTTATGTCGTGTTCGGGCGTTAGTTCGGGATAACGGTTGTAACAGTTCGGCATGGTGTCCCGAACGGGTCGTTGACCTGCGCATCGACCTGCCGTTACGTTCCCGCCGGTGTGTTTCACACCACACCGGCGTCCGCCCGCGGGGCGGTCGTCCTCCCCCACCCGTGCTCGGCGCTGCGCCGGGAAGGGACTGTCCGTGACCGCAACTGCCGTGCGCCCCGACGAGGCTCCCGCACCGAGAGAGGCCGGGAGCCTCCACCGCCTCTGGGACCGCAAACTGCACCGCTATCCCGAGAACGGCCCCCGCTCCCTCTACCTGGGGATCACCGTCCTCGCGACGATCGTCCTGTACTACGAGCTCTACATCGCCGGCGCGGTGGCCACGCAGATCATCGCCGAGTTCGGCATCTCGTTCACCTACTTCGTCTTCGTCTCGGTGATCGGCAACGCCGTCGGGGCCTTCGCCTCGCTGTTCGCCGGCCTGGCCGACCGCTGGGGCCGGGCCAACCTCGTCGTCGGCGGGCTGCTGATCACCGGCCTGCTCATCGCCCTCGGGCTCCCCCACGCCCCCAACGCCGGGGTCTACACCGCACTGTTCGCACTGCTCAGCTTCGTCGAGGGCATCGTCCTCGTGGCCACCCCGGCGTTGATCCGCGACTTCTCCCCGCAGGTCGGCCGCGGCGTCGCCATGGGCTTCTGGACCCTCGGCCCGGTGCTCGGCAGCCTCGTGGTGACCACGGTGTCGAGCACCACCCTCGACGACCACCCCGACTGGCGCTGGCAGTTCTACGTCTGCGGCACCGCCGGCCTCGTGGTCTTCGTCGTCGCGCTGTTCGGCCTGCGGGAGCTCTCCCCCGCCCTGCGCGACCAGCTCATGGTCAGCATGCGCGACCGCGCGCTGGTCGAGGCCCGCGCCGCCGGCATGGACCCCGAGCAGGCGCTCCAAGGCCACTGGCGGCAGATGCTGCGCTTCGACGTCATCGGGTCGGCCTTCGCGATCAGCATCTTCCTGCTGCTGTACTACATCCTCGTCGGCTTCGCGGTCGTGTACTTCGCCACCGTCTACGGCTACTCCGAGGCGCGCGCCAACGGGCTGGCCAACTGGTACTGGGTCACCAACGCCATCGCGCTGGTCGTCACCGGCGTCCTGTCCGACCGCTTCCGGGTGCGCAAGCCGTTCATGATCGTCGGCACCGTCATCAGCATCGTCGGCGCGGTGCTGTTCGCCCTGGCCGCGACCGACCCGGACACCGGCTACTACGAGATCGCCGTCTACTTCATCCTCTCGGCGGCCGGCGGCGGCATGGCCTACGTCGCGTGGATGGCCTCGTTCACCGAGACCGTGGAGCGGCACAACCCCGCCGCCACGGCCACCGGGCTGGCCATCTGGGGCTGGCTCCTGCGGATCGTCGTGACGGCGTCCCTGGCCGTGTTCACCCTCGTCGTCCCGGCCACCTCGGTGCTGGTCGACCAGGGCTCGCGGGTGCAGGCGATCGTCGACGCGCACCCGGCGGAGGTCGCCGTCCTGTCGGCCATCGACCCGGCGACGTCGGAGGCCCTGGCCGCCGACCCGACCGACGTCGACGCGCTGGGCGCCGCGCTCGGTGCGGTGGCCACCCAGCAGGGTGCCGGCGCGGAGGAGGCCGCCGCGGTGACCGACGCCGTGCGGACGCGGGCGCCGCAGCTGGCCGCCGCGCAGGCGGTCGCCCCGGCCACCCTCGCCGCGCTGCAGGTGAACCCGGCCGACCCCGCCGCGGGTGCGGCCGCGGTCGGGCAGATCGCCTCGGCGCTGGGCATCGGTGCCGACCAGGCCACCGCGCTGCTGGTCAGCCTCGGCGACCCCGCCGTGCAGGCCGACCTGGCGCTGGTGCAGCGGTACGGCACCGTGCTCCAGGAGGCCAACGCCGCCATCCCCGCCGACGACCTGGCCTACCTCGCCGAGCACGGCGAGGAGGTCGCGGCGGCCGCCGAGGAGAACCCGCACCAGTGGCAGACCTGGTGGTGGGTGTGCGTCGCCGGCCAGGTGCTCTTCCTGCCCTTCGTCTTCGTGATGGCCGGCCGGTGGAGCCCGCGCCGCGCCCGGCAGGACGAGCAGGCGCACGAGGAGATGGTCGCCCGCGAGCTGGCCGCCCTCCAGCAGTCGTGACGGCCCGGACCCGACGCACGGCCCGACACACGGCCCGACGCGCGACCTGATGCACGACCGGACCGGCCCGGGGAGCCCCACTCCCCGGGCCGGTCCGGTGGTCGGGGTCGTCGCCCTGCTCGTCCGGCTTCCCTTTGGTGACGCCTAAGTTGGGGATAACGGTGGAGGCGGGCGGTCGGCCGGTCCCGCCGTCGGACGGGCCGGGCTCACAGGGACGCCTGGGAGGCTGGGGCGTCAGAGCACCGCACCTGAGGGAGGCCCGTGGACGTCCTCGGCCCGTTGTGGACCCGGGTCTCGGCCGAGGTGCCGCTGCCGCTGGAGGTGCTCCTGGCCGCTGCCGTCGCCGCGCTGGTGGTCGTGGCCAGCCCGGCCCTGTGGCGGCCGGCGCGCACGGTGGTGACCATCGCGCACGAGGGCGCCCACGGTCTGGCCGCGCTGGCGACCGGGCGCCGGCTGGCCGGCATCCGGCTGCACTCGGACACCTCCGGGCTGACGGTGTCGGCCGGGCGCCCGACCGGGCCCGGGATGGTGCTCACCCTGCTCGCCGGCTACGTCGGCCCGGGCCTGTTCGGCCTCGCCGCGGCGGCCCTGCTGGCCGCCGGGCACGCGGTCGGGGTGCTGTGGGCGGTGCTCGGCCTGCTGGCGCTGCTCCTGCTGCAGATCCGCAACCTCTTCGGGCTGTGGGCGGTGCTGGTCACCGGCGCGGTGGTGCTCGGCGTCACCGAGTGGCTCCCACCGGCCGGTCAGGCCGCGTTCGCCGCCGCCGTCACCTGGTTCCTGCTGCTGGCCGCACCCCGCACGGTCCTGGAGCTGCAGGCCGCCCGTCGCCGGCGGGCCGCGCCGCACTCCGACGCCGACCAGCTGGCCCGCCTCACCGGGCTGCCGGCAGCGGCGTGGGTGGCGCTGTTCCTGCTCGTCGACGCCGGCGCACTGGCGCTGGCCGCCGGCTGGCTGCTGCTCCCCTGAGCCCGGTGAGGTGCTGGTACGGCCTCCCTGCAGGGACCCGCCCCGAGCGGAGCGAGGGGTGGGGGGCAGGGAGGTCCGTCAGTCCCGGCGGCCGTTGCCGCGCCGCCGGGGCGCCGCACCCGGCGGCTGGCTGACCGGGGCGACCTCCGGCGCCGGCGGGATGTCGAGCACCGTCTCCGTCTCGTCGACGGTGACCCGCCGGCCGTGGTGGTGGACGTCGAGCGGCTCGCCCTCGGTGAGCTGGTAGGTGGCCTCCGTCGGCGTCACGGTCACCACCAGCAGGCGGCCCTGGTAGTTCAGCCGGAAGCGCAGCCGGGTGATCCGCCCGGGCAGCCGCGGTGCGAACGCCAGGTGCCCGCCGTGGTCGCGCATCCCGCCGAACCCGGCGACGGCGACCGTCCAGCCGCCGGCGAGCGAGGCGATGTGCAGCCCGTGCCCGGAGTTGCCGTGCAGGTTCTGCAGGTCGGTGAGGGTGGCCTCGCCCCAGTAGTCGTAGGCCAGCTCCAGGTGCCCGGTCTCGGCGGCCACCACCGCCTGCTGGGTGGCCGACAGCGAGGAGTCGCGCACCGTCCGCGCCTCGTAGTAGGCGAAGTCGGCGGTCTTCTCCTCGAGGGTGAAGGCGTCGCCGCGCAGGTGCAGCGCCATCACCAGGTCGGCCTGCTTGATCACCTGCTTGCGGTAGATGTCGAAGTACGGGTAGTGCAGGAGCAGCGGGTAGCAGTCCGGCGGGGTGGCCGCGAAGTCCCACTCCTCGTGGTGGGTGAAGGCGTCGGACTGCATGTGCACGCCGCGGCGGGTGTCATAGGGCACCGCCATCAGCGCCGCGGCCCGCTCCCAGCGCCCCGTCTCCTCCTCGGTGACGCCGAGGCGGCCGGCCACGTCGGGCTGGCGCCGCACCGCCGCGATCGCCTCGCGCAGGTTCCGCTGCGCCATGAGGTTGGTGTAGACGTTGTTGTCCACGACCGCGGTGTACTCGTCGGGGCCGGTGACGCCGTCGATGCGGAACCCGTGCTCGTCGTCGAAGTGCCCCAGCGAGGCCCACAGCCGGGCGGTCTCCACGAGCAGCTCGGCGCCGTGGTCGCGGTCGAACTCCTCGTCGGCGGTGGCGTTGTGGTAGCGGACGACGGCGTCGGCGATGTCGGCGTTGATGTGGAAGGCCGCCGTCCCCGCCGGCCAGTATCCCGACGTCTCCTCCCCGCGGATGGTGCGCCACGGGAAGGCCGCCCCGTCCAGGCCGAGCTCGCGGGCCCGCTCACGGGCCAGCTCCAGCGTCGAGTGCCGCCAGCGCAGCGCGTCGCGCGCCGCCTCGGGGGCGATGTAGGTGAGGACGGGGAGCACGTAGGTCTCGGTGTCCCAGAAGGTGTGCCCGTCGTAGCCGGGCCCGGTGAGCCCCTTGGCCGGGATGGGCTGGCGCTCGGCCCGCAGCCCGGCCTGCAGCAGGTGGAAGACGCCGACCCGCACCGCCTGCTGCAGCTCGCCGTCGCCCTCGATCTCGACGTCGGCGTGTTTCCAGTGCTCGTCGAGCACCTCGCGCTGCTCGCGCAGCAGCCGCTCGAACCCGGCCAGCTTGGCCGTCGCCAGCCCTCCCTCGACCTGGTCGCGCAGCGCGGCCGCCGACCGCCGCGACGACCAGCCGTAGGCCAGGAACTTGACCAGCTTCACCGACGAGCCCTGCGGCAGCCGGGCGGCGAGGGTGAAGCGGGCGAGGTCCTCCCCGGCCTCCATGTCCTGGCTGGCGGTGTCGGGCACGTCGACGACGTGGTCCATGCCGGCGGCCATCCGCAGCCTGCTGCGCCGCGTGCGGTGCACCAGGACCGCCCGCTGGCCGCGGCCGACGGCGAGCTCGTTGACCAGCGGGCGGGCCAGCGCGGCGGCGGCGCGCGGGTCGTCGGCCTCCGCGCCGCTGTCGACCGGCTCGTTGGCCAGCAGGTCCGACTGCAGCGCGATGTAGAGGTCGCCGCGCCCGTCGGTGCACTCGACGGCGTACTCGATGGCCGCGATCGAGCGCCGCCGCAGCGACACCAGCCGGGTGCTGGTCACCGTGACCGTGCGGCCGTTGGGCGAGCGCCACTCGGTGACCCGCCGCAGCACCCCGCGGCGCAGGTCCAGGGTGCGCCGGTGCTCGATGATCTCGCCGTAGTCCAGGTCGAGCGGGGTGTCGCCGACCAGCAGCCGGACCAGCTTGCCGTCGGTGACGTTGACGACGGTCTGCCCCTGCTCGGGGAAGCCGTAGCCGACCTCGGCGTAGGGCAGCGGCCGCTCCTCGAAGAAGCCGTTGAGGTAGGTGCCCGGGACGACGACCGGCTCGCCCTCCTCGAACGAGCCGCGCATGCCGATGTGCCCGTTGGACAGCGCGAACACCGACTCGTGGACGGCCAGGGAGGCGTGGTCCAGGCCCGTCTCGGTCAGCGCCCACGGCTCGATGGGGAAGGACGGGCGCCCCTCGGTCACCGGGCACCGTCCAGCAGCTGCTCGAGGTCGGTGACCACGACGTCCGCGCCGTGCTCCCGCAGCGCCTGCGCCTGCCCGACCCGGTCGACGCCGACGACGTGGCCGAAGCGACCGGCCCGCCCGGCGGCGACCCCGGCCAGGGCGTCCTCGAAGACCGCGGCCTGCGCCGGCTCGACGCCCAGCGCGCGGGCGCCGGCGAGGAAGGTGTCGGGCGCCGGTTTGCCGCGCAGCCCCTCCCGGGCGGTGACGACGCCGTCGACCCGCGCGTCGATGAGGTCGGCGAAGCCCCCGGCGGTGATGACCTGCTCGCCGTTGGCCGAGGCGGTGACCACCGCGGTGGCCAGCCCGGCCGCCTTGACCGCCCGCAGGTAGGCGATCGAGCCGGGGTAGACCTCGACGCCGTGCTCCTCGAGCTCGGTGAGCAGCAGCTCGTTCTTGCGGCGGCCGATGCCGTGCACGGTCCGCGCGTCCGGGGGGTCGTCCGGTGACCCCTCCGGCAGGGTGATGCCGCGGCTGGCGAGGAAGTCGCGGACGCCGTCGGCCCGCGGCTTGCCGTCGACGTGGCGGTTGTAGTCCAGCTGGGTGAACTCCGGGGCCTGCGGGTCGGTGGCGCGCAGGAACTCGTCGAAGGTCCGCTTCCAGGCGGCCATGTGCACCGTCGCCGTCCGCGTGAGGACGCCGTCCATGTCGAAGAGACAGGCGCGGATGCTGTCCGGGAGTCCGAGCACGGCCCGACGCTACCGGCGCGCCCGCGCCGGTGACCTGTCGGGACGGCCAGGCCCCGCCGTCCTCCTCGCCCGCGCGGCAGGGGACCGCCGCGGGCCGCAGGCGCAGGAGGTGGCGGGCACGTCCTGGCTAGGGTCGGCGCGGGGCGGCAGCGAGCCGCCCGACCCGAGGAGAGGACCGTCCATGGCCGACCGGCCCGTAGCGCCCAGCCCCTACGACTTCCTGCCCCCGGTGCCGTCGTTCACCGTCACCAGCACCGACGTCCGCGACGGCGAGGTCCTGCCGACGCCGCAGGTCAGCGGTGTCATGGGCGCCGGGGGCGAGGACCGCTCCCCGCAGCTGTCGTGGTCGGGCTTCCCGGAGCAGACGCGGGGCTTCGCCGTCACCGTCTACGACCCCGACGCGCCCACGGCCAGCGGCTTCTGGCACTGGGTGGTCACCGGCCTGCCCGCGTCGGTCACCGAGCTGCCCGCCGGCGCCGGGGACCAGGCGGGCTCGGGCCTGCCGGCCGGCGCCCGCCAGCTGCGCAACGACGCCGGCTTCCCCGGTTTCGTGGGGGCCGCTCCCCCGGCCGGGCACGGCCCGCACCGCTACTTCGTCGTCGTGCACGCCCTCGACGTCGAGGACATGGGAGTGCCCGCCGACGCCTCGCCGGCCGTCCACGGGTTCAACCTCTTCGGCCACACGCTGGCCCGCGCCGTGCTGGTGCCCACCTACGCCCAGGACTGACACCCAGGCCCGACACCAGGCCCGACACCCAGCACCGGCGGAACGCGGACGTCCGCACGGGACGGCGTGCCGGGGAGCGGCCGGGGTACCGCGGCGCCATGTCGTCGCGGGCTCCCCGGCTGCTCCCCGGCTGCTCCCCGACCGTGCCCTGCCCGCCCCCGCCCTGCCCGCCCCCGCCCTGCCCCGCCGCGTGCTCGTCCCCGTCGTCGTGCTGGCGGTGCTGTGCGCGCAGGTCGCCCTCGGCAGCGGCCGCCGGGCCCTGGCCGGCCCGCCGGCCGTCGAGGTGGTCCCCGCCGCCGTCGGCGCCTACGGCGACACCGGCGGGGTGCTGGCCGTCGCGCTCACCGCCCAGGTCCCGCCCCCCGACGGGCTGACCCGCCCGGCGCTGGACGCCCGCGACGCCGTCCTGTCCCGCCGCACCGCCGACAACGGCGCCGCGGCCGACCGCCCCTTCCCCACCGCCTCGCTGGTCAAGCTGTTCCTGGCCGAGGACGTGCTGCACCGCGCCCGCACCGGGCAGCTGACCCTCCAGCCGCGCGACTGGCGGCTGCTGCAGGCGATGATCTCCGCGTCGGACGACCCCGCCGCCTCCGAGCTGTGGGACCGCTTCGACGGCCCGCGGACGGTGCGCGACGTCGCCGCCCGCTACCGGCTGACCGGCACCGCGCCGCCGGCGGACCCGACGCAGTGGGGCGAGACGACGACCACCGCCGGCGACCTCGCCCGCTTCCTCGCGCTGCTCCCGACGGTGGCCTCCCCCGCGGATGCCACCACGCTGCTGGTGTGGATGCGCACCGCCACCCCGCTGGCCGCCGACGGCTTCGACCAGCGCTTCGGCCTCCTCGGCGCCGTGCCCGGACGACCGGCGGTCAAGCAGGCCTGGATGTGCTGCCTCGGTGGCAGCCGGCACCTGCACTCGGTGGGCGTCGTCGGGACACGGGTCGTCGTGCTGCTCAGCGAGGTGCCGCGGTCGGTCGGCTACCCGCGGGCCGCCGCGGCGCTGACCGCCGCGGCGGCGTCCCTCCCCCCGCCCGGCTCCTGACCCCCGGCGCCCGGCCGGGCCGCTCAGTCCGGCGAGGGCAGGCGGTCGGCGACGCCGGTGGTGCCCACCTGGGCGAAGCCGACCCGCTCGTACACGCGGGCGACGTCGTCGTCGCCGGCGGTGAGGAAGACCAGGTCGGCGGTCTCGCGCGCCTGCGCCACCAGGGCCGAGGCCAGCGCCGCGCCGACCCCCCGGCCGCGGCGCCGCGGCGAGCTGGCCACCCCCACCACCTCGCTGACCTCGCAGTCACCGACGTCGACGGGGTGGTGCGAGCCGACCGCGACCGGCTGCCCGTCCTCGACGGCCACCATGAGCACCGTGCGGCCGGTGAGCACCCGCTCGCGCAGCACGGCGGTCCGCGCGTCCTCGGCCGGCGTCCGGCCGTCGCGGGCCCCCTCCGCCTGCGGGGTGAAGGCGGTCTCCAGCAGGTGCTGGTAGTGCGGCAGCCGCGGGTCCTCGGCACCGACCAGGTACAGCCGCACCCCGGCCGGCAGCAGCAGCTCCACCGGGTCGTCGACGACGAGCAGGGGGAACTCGGTGACGACCAGCCCGGCGGCGCGGGCCGCGGCACCGAGCGAGGGGGTGCGCTCCTCCACCCACTCCACGGCGGCGGGCAGCCCGGCGTCCTCCTGCAGGGCCACCGCCGCCCGGACGTCGGCGGCCGAGACGCTGCGCGCACCGGGCCGCGGGCGGGCCGGGTAGGGCCACGCGGGCGAGCCGATCGGCACGTCGAGGGGGCCGGCCGCGACCAGCCGCGCGTCGGGCAGCGGCGCGGCGGCGGCGTACTGCTCGACACGGTCGAGCAGCCCGGGGCGGGTCGGCACAGGCGCACCCTAGACGCGGCTCCGCCTCCCGGGCGCCTCCGGAGCGGAGGTCACGGCGGCTCCTCCCCCGGGCGGGGGACCCCGGCGGCACGGGCACCGGACCGCGGGCGGCACGATGGGCGGGTGACGGCAGGGACCCGCCCGCAGATCTCGCCCTACGCGGCGTTCGACCGGGACACCTGGAGAGCGCTGGCCGGCAACCGCGCCCTGCCCCTGGACGAGGCCGACCTGCGCGCCCTGCGCAGCCTCGGCGACCGCATCGACCTCGGCGAGGTGGCCACCGTCTACCTGCCGCTGGCCGAGCTGCTGGCCCTGCACGTGACCGCCAGCCGGCGGCTGTGGGCGGCGCAGAACCGGTTCCTCGGCGACACCACGGCCAAGGTCCCCTACGTGATCGCCGTCGCCGGCAGCGTCGCCGTCGGCAAGAGCACCACCGCCCGCCTGCTGCAGACCCTCCTGGCCGCCTCCCCCGGCGCCCCCCGCGTCGACCTGGTCACCACCGACGGGTTCCTGTGGCCCAACGCGGTGCTCGGGCAGCGCGGACTCATGGCGCGCAAGGGCTTCCCGGAGAGCTACGACCGGCGCGCCCTGGTCCGCTTCCTCGCCGAGGTCAAGTCCGGCCGGGGCGAGGTGAGCGCGCCGGTCTACTCCCACCAGTCCTACGACGTGCTGCCCGGGCAGCGGCAGGTCGTCGACCGGCCCGACATCCTCGTGCTGGAGGGCCTCAACGTGCTGCAGGCCGGCCGCCGCGACGACGGCCGCGTGCCCGAGGTGTTCCTGTCGGACTTCTTCGACTTCTCCGTGTACGTCGACGCGGCCGAGGCCGACGTCCAGCAGTGGTACGTCGAGCGGTTCCTGGCCCTGCGGCGGACGGCGTTCGCCGACCGCACCGCCTACTTCCACCGCTACGCCGACCTCAGCGACGACGACGCCCGGGAGATGGCGCTGTCGATCTGGGCCGCCGTCAACGGGCCCAACCTGCGGACGAACATCGCGCCCACCCGCTCGCGCGCCCGGCTGGTGCTGCAGAAGGCCGCCGACCACTCGGTGCGCCGGGTGCTGCTGCGCAAGCTCTGACCCTTTTTTTGTCGCCGTCCTCCCCGCCGTCGAGGATCGCCGCAGTGTTGGGGATAACGGTGACGCCGGCGCGGCGGTCGTGCCAGGGTCACCGGCGTGTGCTGTGGCGAGGACGCGGTGCTGGACCTGCCGGCCCCGGTGCTGGAGGCACTCGCCGGCTACCGCCGGATGCGCGCGGCGTCCGGCTGGGGCTGGGGCGAGGACGGGCTGCCCGACCTGTTCCGCTGGGCCCGCTTCTCCCTGCTCGGCGCCGCCTTCGACGCCCTGGCCGTCACCGGCGACTGGGCCGCCGCCGTGCGCGCCGCCCTCGGCGACGGGGACCCGCCCGCCGGGGTCGCCGTCGTCACGACCGGCCCGGGCGGGGAGCTGGTCGCGCGCACCGGCCCCCTCCGGCCGGGGCCGGCGGGGGCGTCGCTGCCGGTCGACGTCGTCGTGCTCTCCGACGCCGCGGACGACCGCACCGTGTCCGTCGCCGGGACCGCCGTCCCGGTGCCGGCCGGCGGGGTGGGCCTGGCCGTCGTCGACGTCGACCCCGCTGCGCCCGCCGTGCCGGTCACCTGCGGGGCCGCGCGGGCCGAGGTCGTCGCCGTGACGGCGGTGCCGGCGGCCCGGCTGCGGGTGTCGGCGCCGGCGTGCGCGCGCTGGTCGGTCACCGACGCCACCGGCGGCGGCTGGGGGCCGCCGGGACCGCCGGCGAAGTGGGACGCTACACACCGGCCCTACTGGCACGCCCGGGAGGCCGAGTTCGACGTCCCCGCCGGCCCGCTGGAGGTCGTGGTCGCCCGCGGGCTGGAGTGGCGGCGGACCACCCTGACGGTGACGCCGGGCCCCGGGGAGACCGCGGAGGTCGCCTGGGAGCCCGAGCGGCGCTTCGACCCGGCGGCCGGCGGCTGGTACGGCGGGGACCTGCACGTGCACCTCAACTACTCCGGCGACGCGGTGCTCGAGCCGGCCGACGCCGCCCGCATGCAGGCCGGTGAGGGGCTGCACCTGGTGCAGCTGGTGGCCGGCAACCTCGGCGGGACGCTGGTCTACGACCGGGAGCTGCTCGAGACCACCGCCGGCCGTGAGCTGTGGTCCGGCGAGCGCGTGGGCATGGCCGGCCTCGAGTACCGCAACGACCTGCTCGGGCACGTGCACGCGTCGGGCCTGGCCGGTGTGCCCGCGCTCGTGCACACCGGCCACGAGGGCACCGACGCGCCGTGGGACTGGCCGCCCAACGCCGCCGCGTGCGCCGCGATGCGCGACCTCGGCGGACTGACCAGCTACGCCCACCCGGTGTACTCGGCGCTCACCGACGTCGGGCAGCTGTACGCGCCGGCCCGCACCGTCGAGGCCCGCGAGCTGGTCGCCGACGCCGCGCTCGGCCTGGTCGACGCCGTCGAGGTGGTGTCCTGCTTCGACGACCGCGGCGCCGTCGCGCTCTGGCACCGGCTGCTCGACTGCGGGCTGCGGCTGGCCGCGGTCGCGGGCACCGACGCCTTCCTCTCCTTCGCCCACGGCCCCGGCGTCGCGTCCAACCCGCCCGGCTGGGGCCGGGTCTACGCGCACCTCGGCACCGAGCCCCTGACCGCGGCCGGCTTCCGCGCCGCGGTGGCCGCCGGGCGCACCGTGGTCACCAACGGCCCGTGGCTCACCCTCGACGTCGACGGCGCGGGACCCGGCGCGGTGCTCGACCGCTCCCCCGGCGACCGGCTGGCCGTCCGCGCCGGGGTCACCGGCGGGGGTGTGGACCGGCTGGTGCTGCACGGGGCCGGGGGCACGGTGCTCGCCGAGACCGACGGCGCCGAGCTCGCGGCCGACGTGCCGGTGGCGGCCGGCACCTGGCTGGCCGCGGCCGCCTACGGCGGGGACGACGAGCACACGCCCGGTGCTCCCGTCTTCGCGCACACCGGCCCGGTGTACGTCGACGTCGACGGCCGCCGCGTCGCGGTGCCCGCATCGGCCCGGTGGTGCCTGGCCGCCCTCGACGCCCTCGAGGCGCTGGTCACCGCCGAGGGCCGCTTCGACCCCGCCCGCCGCGCCGAGCAGGTCGGCGCGCTGCGCTCCGTCGTCGAGGCCGCCCGTGCCGTCTACCGGCGGGTCGCCTCGGGGGAACGGCGCGCGGGGCCGGATGGTGCGCCTGCGCACGACCCGTCCGCCATGGCAGGTGCTGACGACTCGGACGGGTGAGGTGGTGAGGTTCATCACCTGACGAAAGGGCGGGCCGCGCGCACACTCGGAGGCGTCCGGTGATCGGACCCTCACTGAAAGTCACCCCGGCTCGCCGCCGGGCCGATCGGGAGTCGATCCTGATGTGCGTACACACCACCCCCTGTCCCGATGCCACCAGCGACGCGCGTGACCTCGCCGCCGCCGTGAGCAGCCACCCCGAGCAGGGCTGGAGCCTGCTCTGCAACGGCGTCGTCCTCTTCGACGACGACGGCGAGCTGCTCCCCGACGGCCAGGCCGTCGACACCCACCACGAGTGGCGCACCGCCGGGCTCGTCTCCGCCTGAGCGGGCGCCCCGCACGTCCGGGGCACGGGGCCCGCGACGGGGCCGGTCCCGCCCGTGCCCGGGTCCGGAGCGGACCCGGGCACGGGCTCAGCCGGCGGCGGCCGGAGCTCAGCCGGCGGCGGCCGGAGCTCAGCCGGCGGCGGCCGGAGCTCAGCCGGCGGCGGCCTGGGCCGCGTCGCCGAGCAGGGCGGTGAAGGCCCCCGCGTCGGGAGCCGGCGCGTCCGGCGCGCCGGTCTGCGCCAGCAGCACCCCGCGCGGCCCGTCGAGGACGACGCCGACGAGCGCGGTCGTCGTCCCCCCGTCCGGCCGGCCGACCCTCACCTGCAGCGCGGCGCTCTCGTCCCCCAGCTGCGGCACCTCCAGCGCCGCGAGGTCGACCGTCGTGCTCCCGTCCGGGCCGCTCACCGTGACCGACGAGCAGGCGCCCAGGAGCTGGTCGAGCGGCAGCTGCCGTCCCTCGAGCTCCGGCGACTCCGCGAGCACCTCCAGCGTCCGCACCTGGCTCCCGAGCGCCGCCTGGGCCACCAGGACCGGCTCCTCCCGCCCGCCGTCCCCGGGGAGCCCCGGCAGGGCCCCCAGCGCGGCGCCGCACAGCGGAGGGTCGACGGTGACGCCCTCGGGGAGGCTCCCCGACCACCCGGGCAGGCCGGCGGTCCCCAGCTGCTCGAGGGTGACGCCCACGACGGTCGCGTCCGCGCCGAAGGCCGAGGCCGGCAGCAGTGCGTCCCGCAGGTCGTCGGTGCTCGCGGAGCCCGATGCCGTGGCCGACCCGGTGGCCGACCCGGTGACCGACCCGGTGGCGGCTGCCGGGCTGACCGGGCTGGCGGCGTCCTCCGCGCCGGCGCAGCCGGCCGTCAGCAGCGCACCGGCCCCCAGGGCCGCCACCCACGCCGTCCGGACCCGTCCCCGCCGCACCCTCGCCGTCATGGCGCCGATGCTCCTCCGCGCCTCCTCGCCCGTCGAGCCGGCCGCGGGCCGGAACCCGGAGGGGCGCCCGCGCGTTGCGAGACGGTCCGCCGCTCGCCGTCGCACCGGAGGTGCCGTCGTGCCGACCCTCTCGCTGTCCCTCCCCTCCCCCCTCGACCAGGCCGCGCGGCTGGTCGCCCTCGGCCTGCACGAGCGCGCGGGACTGCCCGCGGCCGGGCTGCGGGAGGCTGCCGCCGCGTCCGGCGACGGGCTGCTGGTGCTGGCGCCGGACGTCGTCCCCGCGTCGGCGCTGGTGCCGTTCGTGCGGTGGCGGGACCGGCCGGCGTTCGTCGTGGTGGACCTGACCGACCTCGACGACTTCGCACCCGTCGCCGACGCCGTCCCTCCGCCGGCCCCGGCCTACCTGCTGCGCGACCCCGACCGTGGCGACGAGTACCGCGGCTGCTCGCCGGAGGAGGCCCTGCCGCGGATCCGCGCGGCCGGCCGGACGCCGCTGACGGTGGCCGAGGGCCTGACCTGGCTGCTGCAGTGCCCGGACCTGCTGGAGCGGGGCGCCTGCACGATGACCGTCGGCTCGCGGCTGCGGCGGGCCGACGGGTCGCCGGACGCCCGCACGCCGGCGCTGTGGATCAGCAACGGCACCGGCCGCGACGGCCGGGAGCGCCGGGACAGCCCCAAGGTGGGCTGGTGCTGGGCGGGCAACCGGCACACCTGGCTCGGCATCGCCTCGGCGTCCGGCCGGGTGGCGCTGTCCTGACGCGCGAGATCTGCACACTCGCGCCCTTCCGGGGACGGAAGGCCTCGAGTGTGCAGATCTCGCGGTGATCAGGCGGAGGCGCCCACCACGTCGGCGGCGGTGCCGAGGTCGTCGGGGGCGCCCTCGCCGGGGTCGGGCACGTGGGTCTGCGGGGCGTGCGCGGGCTCGGGCTCGGCGAAGGCCTCCGGCGGCGGGCAGGAGCAGACCAGGTTGCGGTCGCCGTAGGCCTGGTCGACGCGCCGCACCGGTGCCAGGTAGCCGCGGGTGGTCAGCCCCGGCACCGGGAACACCGCCGCGCTGCGCGGGTAGGGGCGGTCCCAGTTCCCGGCCAGCATCTTCAGCGTGTGCGGGGCGTTGCGCAGCGGGTTGTCCTCGCGGTCGTACTCCCCGGAGGCCACCTGCTCGATCTCGCCGCGGATGGCCACCATCGCCTCGACGAAGCGGTCGAGCTCGGCGCGGTCCTCGCTCTCGGTGGGCTCGACCATCAGCGTGCCGGCCACCGGGAAGCTCATCGTCGGGGCGTGGAACCCGAAGTCCACCAGCCGCTTGGCGATGTCGTCGTTGGTGATCCCGGTGGCCTTGGTGAGCGGGCGGATGTCGAGGATGCACTCGTGGGCGACCAGCCCGCCGGCGCCGGTGTAGAGCACCGGGTAGTGCTCGCGCAGCCGGGCGGCCAGGTAGTTGGCGCCCAGCACCGCGTGCTCGGTGGCCCGCTGCAGCCCGTCGGGACCCATGAGCCGCAGGTAGGCCCACGAGATCGGCAGGATGCCCGCCGACCCCCACGGCGCGCCGGAGACGGCCGGGCCCTGCCCGCCGGTGTCGGCCAGGGGGTGCCCGGGCAGGAACGGCACCAGGTGCTCGCGGACGCCGATCGGGCCGACGCCGGGGCCGCCGCCGCCGTGCGGGATGCAGAACGTCTTGTGCAGGTTGAGGTGGCTGACGTCGGAGCCGAACCGGCCCGGGCGGGCCAGCCCCACCATCGCGTTGAGGTTGGCGCCGTCGACGTAGACCTGCCCGCCGGCGTCGTGCACCGCGGCGCAGATGTCGCGGATGTCGGTCTCGAACACCCCGTGCGTCGACGGGTAGGTGATCATGATCGCGGCCAGCCGCTCGGCGTGCTCCTCGATCCTCGCCCGCAGGTCGGCGACGTCGACGTTGCCCGCCTCGTCGCAGGCCACCACGACCACGCGCATGCCGGCCATGACGGCGCTGGCGGCGTTGGTGCCGTGCGCCGAGCTCGGGATCAGGCAGACGTCGCGGTGGGACTCGCCGCGGGAGCGGTGCCAGCCGCGGATGGCCAGCAGCCCGGCGAACTCGCCCTGCGATCCGGCGTTGGGCTGCACGCTGACGGCGGCGTACCCGGTGATCTCGGCCAGCCAGGTGCACAGCTCGTCGATCAGCCGGCGGTAGCCGCGGGCCCGCCCGGCGGGGGCGAAGGGGTGCAGCCCGGCGAACTCCGGCCAGGTGATGGCGGCCATCTCCACGGCGGAGTTGAGCTTCATGGTGCACGAGCCCAGCGGGATCATCGTGCGGTCCAGCGCCAGGTCCTTGTCCGACAGCGACCGCAGGTAGCGCATCATCGCCGTCTCCGAGCGGTGCGCGGAGAAGACCGGGTGGGTCAGGTAGGGAGTGCGCCGGCGCAGGGCCGCGGGCAGCGCGTTGGGGCCGTCGTCGTCGAGGGCCGCGTCGTCGGCGGCGACGCCGAACGCCGCGGCCACCTGCCGCAGCACCTCCGGCGTGGTCGTCTCGTCGCAGGCCACGGCCACGGTGTCGGCATCGACCCGGCGCAGGTCGATCCGCCGCGCCGCCGCGGCGGCCACCACCTCGTCGGCGCGGCCGGGCACCCGGGCCTGCACGGTGTCGAAGAACGCCTCGTGGACGACGTCGACCCCGCCGGCGCGCAGCCACCCCGCCAGCGCCAGGGCGCTGCGGTGCACGCGGGCGGCGATCGCGGCCAGCCCCTCGGGCCCGTGGTAGACGGCGTAGGCGCCGGCCATGACGGCCAGCAGCACCTGCGCGGTGCAGATGTTGCTGGTCGCCTTCTCCCGGCGGATGTGCTGCTCGCGGGTCTGCAGCGCCAGCCGGTAGGCGACGTCGCCGTCGGCGTCCACCGACGCCCCGACCAGCCGGCCGGGCAGCTGGCGGGCCAGGCCCTCGCGCACCGACAGGTAGCCGGCGTGCGGGCCGCCGTACCCCATGGGGACGCCGAAGCGCTGCGAGCTGCCGCAGGCGACGTCGGCGCCCCACTCCCCCGGCGCCTCCAGCAGCGTCAGCGCCAGCAGGTCGGCGGCCACGACCACCGCGGCGCCAGCCTCGTGCGCGGCGGCGGCCAGCGCCCGGTGGTCGCGGACCGCTCCGCTGGCCCCCGGGTAGGACAGCAGCACGCCGAACGCCCCGGCCTCGGGCAGGTCGGCCGGCCAGCCGGCGGACAGGTCGGCGACGTGCAGGCCGATGCCCAGCGGCTCGGCGCGGGTCTCGAGCACCGCGAGGGTCTGCGGCAGCGTGTCGGCGTCGACGACGAAGACCGCGCCGGGCCTCGCGCGCCCGGCGCGGCGCACCAGGGTCATGGCCTCGGCGGCGGCGGTGGCCTCGTCGAGCATGGAGGCCCCGGCGACGGGCAGGCCGGTGAGGTCGGCGACCATCGTCTGGAAGTTGATCAGCGCCTCGAGCCGGCCCTGGCTGATCTCGGGCTGGTAGGGCGTGTAGGCGGTGTACCAGGCGGGGTTCTCCAGGACGTTGCGCTGGATGACCGCCGGGGTGACCGTGCCCGAGTAGCCCAGGCCGATCATCGCGACGCTGACCTCGTTGGCCGCGGCCCGCTCGCGCAGCTCGGCGAGGACGGCCGCCTCGTCAGCGGCCGGCGGCAGGCTCAGGGCGTCGCGGTCGCGGACGGTCTCGGGCACGGTGGCGTCGACCAGCGACGGCAGCGAGTCGTACCCGATGGTCTCCAGCATCGCGGCGGTCTCGGCCGCGCGCGGGCCGATGTGCCGGGCCGCGAAGGAGCCCGCGGGGTCCAGGGAGGTCAGCGACGGGAGGGGGCCAGCAGCAGCGTCCGCCATTACCGCGACGCTACCAGCGGCCCGCCAGCCGCCCGCCCGACCAGGGAGGTCACCGACGGACGGCGTCCGGGGCACCTCCCGGCGCCCCGCCGGGCCGGACGCCCCCGCCGGGCTCAGGCGGTCGCGACCCGGCGGCGGCGGCGCATCGACAGCTCGTCCTCGGCGGCGTGCAGCGGGGCGCCGTCGAGGCGCTCGGCGGGCAGCTCGGCCAGCTCGCCGGAGAGCTCGCGCAGCGCGCCGGAGACGGCGATGCCGAACACGCCCTGCCCGCCGGCCAGCAGGTCGACGACCTCCTCGGCCGAGGTGCACTCGTACACCGTCGCGCCGTCGGAGAACAGCGTGACGTTGGCGAGGTCCTTGATCCCGCGGTTGCGCAGGTGGTCGACGGCCTTGCGGATGTTCTGCAGCGAGACCCCGGTGTCGAGCAGCCGCTTGACCACCTTCAGCACCAGGATGTCGCGGAACGAGTACAGCCGCTGGGTGCCCGACCCGGTCGCACTGCGGACCGAGGGGGCGACCAGGCCGGTGCGGGCCCAGTAGTCCAGCTGGCGGTAGGTGATCCCGGCGGCGGCACACGCCGTGGGGCCGCGGTACCCGACCAGGTCGCTGTCGACCTCGTCGTAGTCCGTCGCACCCACGGCGGCGTCGCTGAAGAGCTGACCCTGGGAGCCCTCGCTCTGGTCGCTCACGTCAGCGTCCTCCTTCGCGTCCCGCCACGGGCGCGGCGGTCGTCCGGCGTCGTCCGCGTGGACCCCACGAGCAACACCGTCGTTGCCCGCGACCGTAAGCCGGGCCCCCAGGGCGGTCAACTGACGCGGGCGGCGTGTCGCCCCACTCACCCCGAGGGAGTGGTATCGGCGGTCCCGGCAGCGGTGCGCACCCGAGGCGGTGCAGGTGGGGGCGCGTGTGACGGACGGGGCGCGCGGGACCCCACCCGTCCCGGGGACCGCGTGCCGGGGCGGCGGCGCGCCGCGGCGCTCAGGCCCCGCCGGACCCGGACCCGGCGCCGAAGTCCTCGGGGGAGATCTGGTCGAGGAACTCGCGGAACTTCTCCACCTCGTCCTCCTGCTCGTCGGGGATCTCGATCCCGACCTCGTCGAGCAGGTCCTCCGCGCCGTAGATCGGCGCACCGGTGCGCACGGCGAGGGCGACGGCGTCCGAGGGGCGGGCGCTGACCACCCGGTCGTCGCCGAAGACGAGCTCGGCGATGTAGATGCCGTCGCGCATCTCGGTGATGTTGACCGCCTCGAGCTCGGCACCCAGGGCCCGGACCACCTCGCGCAGCAGGTCGTGCGTCATCGGCCGAGCAGGACGGACCCCCTGCTGCTCGAAGGCGATGGCCGCCGCCTCGACCGCACCGATCCAGATGGGCAGGTAGCGCTCGCCCTGCGTCTCCTTAAGCAGCAGGATCGGCTGGTTGCCGGGCAGCTCGACCCGGACCCCGACGACTCTGAGTTCCTGCACGGTGTTGCTCCCTCAGCTGCGGCGGTACGGGTGGGGGCCGGCGCGGGCCGACGGTGTGGCCGGTCCGACGGCACGTCCACCGTACGCCGCAGTCACGGGCGCAGGAGGTCCCGGAGGCGTGCTTCCAGCAGGGCCCGGTGCAGCTGCGCCGACAGCGCCGAGAGCTCCGCGAGCTTCTCCGTCGCGCGCGCCCGGGCGTCCTCCGACCGCGACCGCAGGACCGGCGCGACGAGCTGCTCGACCAGGCCGGCCTCCCGCTCCGCGCTGGTCCGGAAGGCCCGCAGGTGGCGCGGCTCGAAGCCGTGGCGGGCCAGGCCGGCGGCGGCCTGCGCGATCGGCAGGTCGCCGGCCGGGTGGCGGCCGTCGGCGTCGGGCACCAGCAGGCCGAACTGCACGCAGTCGGCCAGCTGCTCCGGCGCCATGCCCGCGGCGCGGGCGAACTCCTCCGGCGTCAGCGGAGGGACGACGTCGACCGCCGCCGCCCGCTCCGCCGCCTCCCGCTCCGCCGGGTGCGGCCCCGCGGGCGGGCGCTCCTCGGCAGCCGGCGGCAGCGCGGGGCCGGTGCCGGGCACCGGCAGCCCGCGGTCGAGCGCGTCGAGGTGCTCCTTGATGACGCGCAGCGGGAGGTAGTGGTCCCGCTGCGCGGTCAGCACGTAGCGCAGGCGGTCGACGTCGGCCCGGGAGAACTTCCGGTACCCCGACGGCGTCCGCTGCGGGTGGACCAGGTCCTCGCTCTCCAGGTACCGGATCTTGCTGATCGTCACGTCCGGGAAGTCGTCGCGGAGAGCGGCCAGCACCGCGCCGATGGTCAGGCGGGGGGTGTGGACGCCGGCGGCGTCGTCCCCGGACGCGCTGGCACGCGCTCCGGGCACCGGCTCAGCGGGCGGCGGGCTCGCCGGTGCGGGGGCCGGTCAGGTAGACGAGGCGGAACTTGCCGATCTGCACCTCGTCACCGCCGGCCAGCGTGGCGACGTCGACCGGCTCGCGGTTGACGTAGGTGCCGTTGAGGCTGCCCACGTCGTGCACCGAGAAGCCCCCGCCCTCGCGGTGGAACTCCACGTGCCGGCGGCTGACGGTCACGTCGTCGAGGAAGATGTCGCTGTCGGGGTGGCGACCGGCGGTGGTGACGTCCTGGTCGAGCAGGAAGCGGCTGCCGGCGTTGGGGCCGCGCTTGACCACCAGCAGGGCCGATCCGGCCGGGAGGGACTCCACCGCGCCCAGCTGCGCGTCGGTGGCCGGCTCGGCGACCTCGGGGACCTCACCGGAGTCCTCGCCGCCGACCTTGGGGATGACGCTGGTCGACTCGCCGACCCGCTCCTGGGAGAGGGCGGCGCCGCACTGCGCGCAGAAGCGACTGCCCTCGGGGTTGTCGTGGCCACAACGAGTGCAGTGCACGTCTGTCTCCTCCGGTGCAGGGGGCACCGCCGCGGGCGAGGGGATGCCGCGGGCGGCCGGCGGACGACGGACCGGTCAGTCCGTCGCGGGTCGGCCGCCGTGCGGGGCACGGCGGGCCGTGGGTCATGGAACCAGCGGTCGTCCCGAGGGTCAACCGGACGTCGAGGCGGCGTCCCAGCTGTCCCACGGAGCCGGCCGGGGCCGGTTCCCGGGGCAGCATAGGCACCGCCCCGGGGGAGTCGGGGGACCCGGGGGCGGTCAGGACGCGTCGACCAGCGCCTGGTAGGAGGCGGCGTCGAGCAGGCCCGCGGTGGGGTCGCCGTCGTCCCCGGACGACACGGTGACCTCGACCAGCCAGCCGGCGCCGTAGGGGTCGGCGTTGACCGTCTCGGGCGTGTCGGTGAGGGCCTCGTTGACCGCCGACACGACCCCGGCGACCGGCGAGTAGACGTCGGAGACCGACTTGGTCGACTCCACCTCGCCGATCGGGTTGCCGGGGCCCACCTCCTCCCCGACCGCGGGCAGCTGCACGAAGACGATGTCGCCCAGCGCGTCCTGCGCGTGGTCGGTGATGCCCACGCGGACGACGGTCCCCGTGTCCCCGCTCCCCTGCACGAGGGCCCACTCGTGCTGCTCGGTGTAGCGGCGGTCGTCCGGGGTGGTCGTCATGCGGCAGTCTCCAGAAGGTGCCACGGCCTCCCTGCAGGGGCCCGCCGCGAGCCTGCGAGCGGTGAGGGGCAGGGAGGTCCTTCGTCAGTCGGTCTGCGGCTGAGCGTATTGAGGCTCGTCCAGGGGCCGCAACGCGTCGACCACGACCCGGTCGCGCTGCTCGATGTCGACGGTGCCGCCCTGCCGGCCGACCCGGTCGACGACCCCGCCGGGGATGCTCATCGCCGTCTGCAGGTCCTGCGGCGAGCCGATGACCACGACGTCGTAGGGCGCGCTCACCGCCCGGCCGTCGACCCGCAGGGCGCCGGGGTCGCCGGTGACGGCGGTGGAGACGCCCACGCGGACGCCGTCGATCTGCATCGTCTCCGCGCCGGCCCCGCGCAGCTCCTGGACCGCGTCGAGCAGGTCGGCGACCCGCACCCGCCCCTGCGGGTCGCGGATGGTCATCACCAGGCCCGGTCCCTCGGCCGCGACCGTGCCGTTGAGGACGGCGAGGGCGTCGGCGCGGTCGGCGGCCTCCTCCAGCGCGGCCGCCGAGCGGCTGTCGGTGTTGGACAGGTCGCGCAGGGCGGCGCGCTGGTCGGTGATCTGCTGGCGCAGCTGGTCCTCGCGGGCGTCGAGGCTGTCGAGGATGCCGACCAGCTCCTCCTCGCGGGCCCCCTCGAGGGCGCCGCCGGTGCCGGTGGCGCGCACCTGCACGGCGATGGCGAAGCCGAGCAGCAGCGTGAGGACGGCGATCAGCGCGGCGGCCACCCGGCGCTGCCGCCGGGGAGCCGCGGGCGGGGCGGCCGCGGCGTCGGCGGTCTGCTCCGCGGCCTCCTCCTCCGTGGCGGGCTCCTCGGTGGTGGGCTCCTCCGCGGCGGGGCGCTCCGTGGCGGGCTCCTCCGCGGCGGGGCCGGTGTCCTCGGCGTCCGGTCCGGGACGGGGGTCGGCGCTCATGCCCGGAACAGGTGCCGGCGGATGGCCGCGGCGTTGCCGAAGATGCGGATGCCCAGGACGACGACGACCGCCGTCGACAGCTGTGCGCCCACCCCGAGCTGGTCGCCGAGGAAGACGATCAGCGCGGCGACGACGACGTTCGACACGAACGACACGACGAACACCTTCGCGTCGAAGATCCGGTCGAGCCGGGCGCGCACGCCGCCGAAGACCGCGTCGAGGGCGGCGACCACCGCGATCGGCAGGTAGGGCTGCAGCCACACCGGCACGGTGGGGTCGAAGACCAGGCCGAGGGCGATGCCGACGGCCAGGCCGATGACGGGCAGCACGGCTCAGCCCCCCGTCGCCGTGGCGGCGGCCTCCGCCGGCTGGCCGGCGAAGGGGACGGCGGATCGCAGCTCGGGGACTCCCCCGGCGGGCACGGACAGCTCGTCCTCCTGGGCGAAGTCGAAGCGCAGGCCGAAGGACTCCGAGATGGCGGCCAGGGCACCGACCTCGGGGCTGGCCAGGAACCGCGACCGGAGCTCGTCCGGATCGCCGATGGCACTGATCTCGTAGGGGTTGGCGACCGGGCGGAAGTCGACCAGCACCGCCTCCCCGGCGAAGCGGATGGCCGTGGTGGGCCCCAGCCGCTGGCCGTCGATGGCGATCGCCTCCGCGCCGGAGGCCCACAGCGCGTTGACCACCAGCTGCAGGTCGCCGTCCTGGACCCGGCCGCGGGAGTCCTGCTCGGCGGCGCCGCCCACCGGGTCGGCGTCGGCCTCGGCCTCGGCGTTGGCCAGCGTGACCAGCAGGCCGGGACCGGTCACCGCGACCAGTCCGGCCGCCTGCTCGGCGGCGTCGAGGTCCTCGATCGCGCGCTGCCCCTCGCTGCTGGCGGCCAGCGCCGCGTCCCGCGCCTCGGCCGTCTGCGCGCGCAGCGCCTCGAGCTCGGCGGCCAGCGCGTCGGTGCTGTCGGACTGTGCCTCGATCTCCCCGACCAGCGCCGCGCGGACGTCCTCGCGCCCCTGCGCGCCGGAGGCGGCCTGGTCGTAGGTGACGGCGGCGAGCAGGCCGGCCCCGACCATGGTCAGCGCGACGGCCGCGGACGCCAGCCGGGCGCGCCGGCCCGGACGGGGCGGCTCGCCGGCGGCGGCACGAGCGGCGCGCGCCTCGGCGGCGCGGGCGTAGGCGGGGTCGAGGGTCTCGGCGAGCACCTGGTCGAGCAGCGAGGCGCCCATCGAGCGCGGGCCGCCGGTCCCGCGGGGAGCCGGCCGGGTCGCGGTCACGGCGCGGGGCGGGCCGCGGTCGGCAGCGGGGCGGCCCGCTCGGCCCGCACCAGCCCGAGCACCTGGACGACGTAGAGGACGCCGGCCAGCACGTACAGCGCGCTGCCCCAGACGGTCAGCGCCCACGCGACCGGCGCGACGACGGCGACCCAGGCACCGCCGCCGTCGGCCAGCAGCAGCAGCGGGAAGGCGTAGAGGAGGATGAAGGTGGCCGCCTTGCCCAGGTAGTGCACCTGCAGCGGCGGGTAGCCGTGCCGGCGCAGCACCAGCAGCATGACGGCGAGCACCAGCTCCCGGCCGACCAGCACCGCCACCAGCCACAGCGGCACCACGTCGCGGAGCACGAAGGCGACCAGCGTCGAGACGATGTAGAGGCGGTCGGCGGCCGGGTCGAGCAGCGCACCCAGCCGGCTGGACTGGCCCAGCACGCGGGCGAGCTTGCCGTCGGCCCAGTCGGTGACCCCCGAGACCATGAGGACGACGACCGCCCAGCCGTCGGCCTGCGGGCCCAGCAGCAGCCACAGGAACAGCGGGACACCGAGCAGCCGCAGCGCCGACAGCGCGTTGGGCACCGTCCACACGCGGTCGGGCAGCTCGTTGCGGTCGGTGACCCGGGGCGTGCCGCTCGGCGGTCGCCCCGGGGACGCCGGGACGGCGGCCGAGCGCCCCTGCGACGACGTCACTGCTCCTCCACCCCGCTGCACACCGTGCCCGAGGCTAGTCGACGGACCCCGCCGCGCCCGCCGCTCGTCCGCTCGTGGCGGGGGCAGCGGGGTCCGTCGGCTAGATGACTGATTCCAAGGGGTTCGGGCTGAAACCGGTGTGATCACGGGCGAGGGTGTTCAGGCTTGGCGTTGCTAACCCAACGTCGAGCCGGGAGGCCCTCGTGGACGCCGACCTGGACACCCTCGCCACGGCACTGTATGCCCGCACCGATGACCTGCTGAAGGCCGCGCCGCAGCGGCTCCCGTGGCGCCCGGCGGTGGGCATCGCTCCCCGGCTCAGCGATGCCGAGCTGGTGACCCTGGCGGTGTTGCAGGCGCTGCTGGGGTTCACCAGCGAGGCCCGCTGGCTGCGGTTCGCCGGCCAGCAGCTGCGCCCGCTGTTTCCCTACCTGCCGCACCAGCCCGGCTACAACAAGCGGCTGCGCCGCCTCGCCGGCACCGTGATCTGGCTGATCCGGGCCCTGGCGACCGACACCAGCCTGTGGGCCGATGACGTGTGGGTCATCGACTCCACGCCGATCGAATGCGCCCGCTCCCGGGAAGCGGTCCGCCGCTCGGAGCTGGCCGGCTGGGCCGAGTACGGCTACTGCGCCAGCCACACCCGCTACTTCTGGGGGCTGCGGCTGCACCTGATCGCCACCCTGCACGGACTGCCGGTCGCCTTCGCCCTCTCCGGCGCCACAGCCGACGAACGCCAGGTGCTGCTCGACCTGCTCGGCGCCGACCCCGCCCTCATCTCGAGCCATCCCGGACAGATCCTCATCACCGACAAGCACGACTACGGCCGCCGCTTCGAAGCCGAGCTGGCCGACGCCGGGCTGAGGCTGCTGCGCCGCCCCCGCCGCGGAGAACCCGACCGGCCCGGCGCATCGGTGTTCAAACCGCTGCGCCAGACCATCGAGTCGGTCTTCGACACCCTCAAAGGCCAGCTCGACCTCGAACTGCACGGCGGCCACACCCCAGCCGGCGTCCTGATCCGGGTGCTGCAGCGCCTGCTGGCCCTGACCGCGGTCATCTGGCACAACGACCACACCGGCCAATCCGTCCGCAGATCGCTACTCGCCTACGACCACTGACCCCTTGGAATCAGTCATCTAGGCGGGCACGGCGACCAGGGAGGCGGGCGCCGGCTCGTGGCCCAGCGCACGCCGGGTGAACGAGCCGGTGCCGTGGCTGACCGAGCGCAGCGCCCCGGCGTAGCCGAGCAGCTCCACCTCGGGCACCTCCGCCCGGACGGTGGTGCGGTCCCGGTCGGGGTCGGCGTCGCTGCCGGTGACCCGGGCGCGGCGGCCGGACAGGTCGCTCATCACCGCGCCGACGTGCTCGCCGGGGACGACGACGGCCACCTCGCACCAGGGCTCGAGCACCTTCGTGCCGGCCGCGGCCGCCAGCTCCCGCACCGCCAGCGCCCCGGCGGACTGGAACGCGGCGTCGGAGGAGTCGACCGAGTGCGCCTTGCCGTCGACGAGCACGAACCGGACGTCGACCAGCGGCCGGTCGTCGTGGACCCCCTTGGCGGCCTGCGCGCGGATGCCCTTCTCCACGCTGCCGTGGTACTGGGAGGGGACCGCGCCGCCGATGACGCGCTGCTCGAAGGTGACGCCCGACCCCGGCTCGCCGGGCTCGGCCTCCACCACGACGACGGCGTACTGCCCGTGGCCGCCGGACTGCTTGACCAGCCGCCCGGTGGCCCGGGCCGGACCGGCGAGGGTCTCGACCATCGGCACGCGCACCGGCACCGTCGACACCGCCACGCCGTGCCGGGTGCGCAGCCGCTCGAGCAGCACCTCGCCGTGGGCCTCCCCCACGCACCACAGCAGCAGCTGGCCGGTGTCGCGGGAGCGCTCCACGCGCAGCGTCGGGTCCTCGGCGGCCAGCCGGGACAGCGCCGGGCCCAGGCGGTCCTCGTCGCTGCGGGAGGCGGCCTCGACCGCGACCGGGTGCTGCGGGACGGGGAGCTCCCACGGGGGGACCAGCCGCGGGTCGCCGGGTGAGGACAGCGTGTCGCCGGTCTCGGCCGAGGTCAGCCGGGCCACCGCGCAGACGTCGCCGGCCGGGGCGGACGCCACCGGGCGCAGCGCCGCGCCCAGCGGGGAGGACACCGCGCCCACCCGCTCGTCGGCGTCGTGGTCGGGGTGGCCGCGCTCGGCTCCGCCGTGCCCGGACACGTGCACCGGCGTGTCGGGGGTGAGGGTGCCGGAGAAGACCCGCAGCAGGGAGACGCGCCCGAGGTAGGGGTCGGTCGTCGTCTTGACCACCTCGGCCACGAGCGGGCCGTCGGGGTCGCAGCGGAGCGCCGGCGCCGGGGACCCGTCGGGCCGGGTGACCGGCGGGCAGCCGTGCTCGCACGGGCAGGGGAAGCCGTTGACCAGCAGGTAGAGCAGCGCGTCGAGGCCGATGCCCTGCAGCGGGGCCGCGCAGAGCACGGGGTGGAAGTGGCCCCGGGCGACCGCGGTCTCCAGGTCGCTCATCAGATCGGCCTGGACCAGCTCGTCGCCGGCGAGGTAGCGCTCCATCAGCGCCTCGTCCTCGCTCTCGCCGATGATGCCCTCGATCAGCTCGCTGCGGAGGCGGTCGGCGTCCGGGGCCTGGGCGCCGGGCTGGAGCAGGTTGACCACGCCCGAGACGGCGCCGTCGGCTCCCCGCTCGACCAGGTGCACCGGGTAGACGCCCGCGCCCAGCAGCGTCTGGCAGAGCCGGACGGTCTCCTCGGCGTCGGCGCGGGCCCGGTCGAGCTGGGTGACCACGACCGCGCGGGGCATGCCCACCGCGGCGCACTCCTCCCACAGCTGCACGGTGGAGGCGTCCACGCCGCCGACCGCCGAGACGACGAACAGCGCGGCGTCGGCGGCCCGCAGCCCGGCGCGCAGCTCGCCGACGAAGTCGGGGCTGCCCGGGGTGTCCAGCAGGGTGATGCGGGTGCCGTCGTGCTCGACGGTGGCCACCCCGAGGGTGACCGAGCGCTGCTGGCGGACCTCCACGTCGTCGCTGTCGAGGCAGGTGGTGCCGTCCTCGACCCGCCCGGCGCGCGGCAGGGCGCCGGTGGCCACGAGCAGCGCCTCGGCGAGGGTGGTCTTGCCGGCGCCGGCGTGACCGACCAGCGCCACGTTGCGCACCCGGGCGGGCTCGCGCGGAGCCGGCGCCGGGACGGTGTCCCTAGCCACGGGAGCCGCCCGGCCGCTCGTCCCCGGCCGGGCGGCCGGGCACCCCGCTCGGCGGATCGGTCCTGTCGACTGCTGGGTCGGGCACGGCGGCCTCCCGGGTCGGTCACGGGATGTGTCTCGGGTCACACCCTGCCCTCCGCCGCGCGGGCCCGGCAAGACCCCCGCTCGTGCGTCGCGCCCGGGAACGGCGGCGGCACCGCGGTGGCCGCACCGCCGGGCGCGGCCCTCGTCCCGCGGGCGGTCACACTGGGCCGGTGACGAGCGCAGGCAGCGGCCACGCGGCCGGCCGGGACCAGGACAGCGACCGCGCGCACGCCGTCCCCCGGGAGGCCGCCGACGGGCCGCCGCCGTGGGTGGCCGCCTGCGGGACGCCGGTCGCCGTCGTCCAGGGCGCCTGGGCCGGCCGCCGCGGGCTCGGCTCGGCCCTCCCCTGCCCGGAGTGCCGGCGGCTCGTGCCCGCCTGAGCGGCCACGCGGACCCCGCGCAGCGGGGCGCCGTCCTCCCGCACCGCAGCACGTCCTCCCGCACCGCAGCGCGTCCTCCCCCACGGTCCACGGCGAGGGAGGACGCGCCATGATCAGGTCACCTGATCGTCGCCTCCGTCGCCTCCGCCGCCGCCGCCGGAGCCGGGGCGGGGTCCTCCTCGTCGTCGGCGTCGGGCTCGGCCACCGTGGCGCCCGGCAGCCGGACGGTGACGACGGTCCGGCCGGGCACGCTCTCGACGCCGACCGTGCCGCCGTGCCCGCCGACGACCGCCTGCACGATCGCCAGCCCCAGGCCGGTGCTGCCGCCGGCCCGCGAGCGCGAGGAGTCGCCGCGGGCGAAGCGCTCGAACACCCCGCCCAGCAGGTCGGCGGGGATGCCGGGTCCGTCGTCGGCGACCTCGAGCACCGCCGAGCCGTCCTCGGCGCGCAGCCGCGTGGTGGCGGTCGTGCCCGGCGGCGTGTGCGTGCGGACGTTGGCCAGCAGGTTGGCCAGCACCTGGTGCAGCCGGGCGGCGTCGCCGGGGACGAGGACCGCCGCACCGGGCAGGTCGACCCGCCAGCGGTGCCCCGGGCCGGCGGCGTGGGCGTCGCTGACGACGTCCAGCACCAGGCCGGTCAGGTCGACGGTGCCGGTGACCAGCTCGCGGCCGGCGTCGAGGCGGGCGAGCAGCAGCAGGTCGTCGACCAGCCCGGACATGCGCACCGCCTCGGACTCCACCCGGCGCAGCGAGGCGTCGACGTCCTCGGGCAGGCCGCCGCGGCGGCGCACCAGCTCGGTGTAGCCGCGGATCGAGGTGACCGGGGTGCGCAGCTCGTGGCTGGCGTCGGCGACGAACCGGCGCAGCCGCGTCTCCGAGGCCTGGCGGGCGGTGATGGCCGACTCCACCGAGTCGAGCAGCCGGTTGAGCGCCGCCCCGACCCGGCCGACCTCGGTGCGCGGGTCGGTGTCACCCGGCGGCACCCGGTCGGGCAGCCGGACCTCGCCGGTGGACAGCGGCAGCGCGGCCACCCGGCCGGCGGTGGCCGCGACCCGGTGCAGCGGCCGCAGGGTGCGGCCGATCACCAGCGCCCCGACGGCGCCGGCGGCCAGCAGCCCGAGCAGCCCGGCCGCGACCTCCACCGCGACCAGCCGCACCAGCGCCGCCCGCGCCGGGTCCAGCGGCAGGCCGGTCACCAGCACCTCCCCGCCCCCGGCCGGCGCCGCGACGACGCGGTAGTCCCCGCGGCGGCCGAGGTCGACCGTGCGCGGGGTGCCGTCGGCGGGCACCTCGGCCAGCGCCCGCGCCTCGCCGGCGCCGAGGGGCTCGCCGTCGCCGTCGCCGTCGATGACGGCGGCCTCGGTGACCGTGCCGTCCTCGACGCGGGCGCCGAGGGTGCCGTCGCCCTGACCGGGGACCAGCAGGAAGTCCGGCCCGTTCCCGTCGGACCCGCCGTGCGGCTGTCCGTCCGCCGACGCCGACCGGGCCACCGCGGCGCCCAGCTGGGTGTCGACCTGCTCGATGAGCTCACCGCGGACGGCGGCGGTGGCCGTGACCCCCACGACGGTGACCACCAGCGCCAGCGGCGCGAGGAAGGCCCACAGCAGGCGGGTGCGCAGCGACCACCGCCGGGGGCCGGCTCCGGCTCGGGGGGTCATGGCGACCACGGTCCGCGCCGGGACTGGACGTTCCCTGGACGCCGGGATGGAACCGGCTGGGCGGTCGGCACGTCGCCGCGCCCGCGTCGTCGGCGCCTGTCAGGGTCGAGCCGTGCAGCCCACCCGCACCGAGGACCGTCCCGCCACCAGCTGGGGCCTGACGCAGGCCGAGGCGCAGGCCCGGTACCGCCGCGGCGAGGGCAACACCGCCCCGCGCGGCTCCACCCGCGGCTACGCGCGGATCCTGCGCACCAACGTCTTCAACTTCTTCAACACGGTGCTGTTCACCATCGGCGCCGCACTGCTGGCCCTCGGCCGCTACAACGACGCGGTCACCAGCGTCGGCCTCGGCCTGGTCAACGCGGCGATCAACGCCGTCCAGGAGATCCGCGCCCGGCGCAAGCTCGACCGGCTGCAGCTGCTCTCCCGCGGGCGGGTCACGGTGGTGCGCGACGGGCACGACGTCGAGGTCGTCCCCGACGAGGTGGTCCGCGGCGACGTGCTGCACGTGCGCCCCGGTGACCAGGTGGTCGTCGACGGGCCGCTGCTCGAGGGTGCCGTCGAGGTCGACGAGTCGCTGCTCACCGGCGAGTCCGAGGCGCTGCCCAGGCGCGCCGGCGACGACCTGCTGTCGGGGAGCTTCTGCGCCGGCGGCGGGGGGTGGCAGCTGGCCCGCGACGTCGGCGCGGCCAGCTACGCCAGCCGGCTGACCGCCGACGTCCGCCGGGCGAGCACCGACACCACGCCGCTGCAGCGGAAGATCGCCTTCGTCGTCCGCCTGGTCATGGTGCTGGTCGCGTTGATGAGCGCGACGATCCTGCTGCAGGCCGCGCTCGAGGGCTTCTCCCTGGTGCGGGTCGTGCAGACCACCGCGGTGCTGTCGGGGCTGGTGCCCTACGGCCTGTTCTTCCTCGTCGCGCTCGCCTACACCGTCGGCGCGGCGCGGAGCGCCCGCGACGGCGCGCTCGTGCAGCAGGTCAACGCCGTGGAGTCGATCAGCAACGTCGACGTCGTCTGCACCGACAAGACCGGCACCCTCACCACCGGCCGGCTGACGCTGGCCGAGGTGCTGCCGGTCGGCCCGCTGCCGGCGGCCGAGGTGGAGCACCTGGTCGGGACGGCGGCCCGCAGCACCGCCGCGGCCAACCTGACCACCGCGGCCCTCGCCGCGGCGCTGCCCGGGGAGGAGCTGCCAGTGCGGGAGGAGGTCCCGTTCTCCTCGGCGCTGCGGTGGAGCGCGGTGCGCACCGACGACGGCGTCCTGGTGCTCGGCGCGCCCGACAGCCTGGCACCGGCGCTGCAGGGGGCGTCCCCCACCGACGCCGTCGCCGCGCGGACGGGGCAGGGCCTGCGCGTGCTGGTCGCCGCCCGCCCCGTGGACCCCGCCGCTCCGCTGCGTGACGACGGCGGCCGGCCGCGGCTGCCCGCCCTGGAGCCGCTGGCCCTGGTCGTCCTCGCCGACGAGCTGCGCCCCGGCGTGCCCGAGACCGTCGCCCGGTTCGCCGCCGACGGCGTCGACCTCAAGGTGGTCTCCGGCGACGACCCGCGGACGGTGGCCGCGCTGGCCCGGCAGGCCGGCCTGGCCGCCGGCGACCCGGTGGCCGGCGCCGAGCTCGACGCCCTCTCCGACGCCGAGATCGACGCGCTCGTGGCGCGCACCGCGGTGTTCGGGCGGATCGCGCCGGAGCAGAAGGAGCGCCTGGTCACCTCCCTGCGCCGCCAGGGCCGCTACGTGGCGATGATCGGCGACGGCGTCAACGACGCCCGCGCGCTCAAGGCGGCCCAGGTGGGGGTGGCGATGCGCAGCGGCAGCGCGGTGACCCGCGACGTCGCCGACATCGTGCTCACCGACGACGACATCGGCGCGCTGGTGCCCGCCCAGCGCGAGGGCCGCCGGATCATCACCGGCATCGGCACCTCGATGCAGGTGTTCCTCGCCCGGGTCGGCACGCAGGGCCTGGTGATCGTCGCGGTCACGATGCTGGGGCTGGGCTTCCCCTACTCCCCCGCCCAGGTCGGGCTGACGCTGCTGACCGTCGGTGTCCCCACGCTGTTCCTCACCACCTGGGCCCGGCCCCAGCGGCCCGACCCGCACCTGCTGACCTCGCTGTGGCGGTTCGTCGTCCCGGCCATGGTGGTGACGGCGGCCGGCGGGGTGGCCGTGTACGCCACGCTCTACACCCGCCTGGTCGAGGTGGTCGGCAGCGGCCGGACCCCGGCCGAGGTCGTGGCGCAGTTCGAGAGCTACACCGGGGTGTCCTCCGGCGACGTCGGCTTCGCCGAGGCAGCCGCCACGATCGGCGCGCAGACGGGGCTGTCGACCTTCGTGTCCTACGCGGCGTTCCTGCTCATCCTGTTCCTGCGCCCGCCGTCGCGGCTGCTCGCCTCGTGGACCCGGCCCGACGGCGACCGGCGGCCCGCGGCGCTCGTCGTCGTGCTCGTCGTCGCGTTCACCGGGCTGCTGTTCGTGCCGGCGGCCACCGACTACTTCGGGCTCACCCACGCCGCGCACCCGGTCTTCAGCACGGTGCTGCCGGCGCTGGTCGTGTGGTTCGTCCTGCTGTCGGCCGCCTACCGGTTCCGCCTCCTCGAGCGGGCGCTGGGCCTCGCGCCGGCGGCCTGAGGTCAGGCGGGGACCCGCCCGAGGACGTCGTCGAGGGTGAGCCGCCGGGCCGCCGCGCGGTCGACGACGAGGACGTCGTCGGGACCGTCGGGCCCGGCCGCCGCGGCCCGCGCCTGCTGCCAGGCCGCCCACCGGGCGGCGTGCCGGCGCATCCGCGCGGCCGGGATCCGCCGTCCGCGGATCCGCTGGCCGGCCGCCGCCTCCTCCGGCGAGGTGTCGAGCAGGACCACCCGCACCGCGCGCCCGGCGCGCCGGGCGGCCCACAGCACGACCGCCCGCCACGGCCGGCTGGTCCAGGGGTCGGTGAGGACGACGACCGGGTCGGGGCCGGCGAGGGCGCGCAGCACGTGGGCGCGGTGCCAGGCGTGCACCAGGGGCCGCAGCAGCGGATAGGGCAGCCGGACGCCGGCGCGGGTGAGCCGCTCGGCGACGTCCTCGGAGTCCAGGCCGGTCACCCCGGGGACGTGCGCGTCGAGCACCTGCCGCAGCAGCGTCGTCTTGCCGCTGCCCGGCAGGCCGCCGACCACCACCAGGACGGCGGTGCCCGCCGGGGCGCCGGGCCCGGACGGGCGCGGCGGCTGCTCGATCGACACGGTCATCTGTCGTCCTCCCCGACGGCTCCGGTGCGGTGCCGTCCTCGGCGGGCGCCGGGCGGCCGCTGGGCGGTCACCGGGGAAACGAGCGGGAGCCCGCCAGCGTGCCCGCGGGCCCCGGTCGGACCCGGGCGGCGGGACGGTGCGGTGTGCGGTCCGGCGGGGTCGTCGCCACAGCCCAGGCAAGCCTCAGTGGGCTGGCGGGGCCCCCGCGGACCTGCCAGCCTGAGACCATGACCTCTCTCCAGGACATGCCCCAGGTGCAGGACTGCGCGGTCAGCAGCTGTTCCTACAACGCCGAGCACAACTGCCACGCCGGGGCCATCACCGTGGGCGGCGACCACGCCCACTGCGGGACCTTCGTGGAGATCAGCTTCCGCGGTGGCCTCGGGCGCAACGGCCTGGTCGGCGCCTGCCACCGCTCGGACTGCCGGCACAACGACAAGCTCGAGTGCACGGCCCCGGGGATCAGCGTGGGCCCCGAGGCCGACGCCGCCGACTGCCTGACCTTCCAGGCCCGCTAGACCCCTCGGGCGCCTCCGCGGGGGCGAGCTCGGACGTGAGCTAGGAGGCGAGCAGGTCCACGCCGAGCGGTTCGGGCGTGAGCCCGCCCGCCGGGTCCGCGCGCAGCGCGCCGTCGGCGACGGCGAGCGCGGCCACCGGGTCGGTGTCGTCGACCAGCACCGCGCGGCCCGCGATGGCCACCGGGCGCAGCGCGGCCAGCAGGCGGCGCCGGTCGGGGGCGGGCAGGCCGTCGGTGAAGCGGTCGACGAGCACGATGGTCGCGTCCTGCCCGGCGACGGCCTCGATCGCCTCGAGCCGCTGACGCACGCCGTCGCCGTCCCGCGCGGCCAGGCGGTGCACCCGCACCGATGCGTGCCCGGAGGCGCAGCGGCCGCTCGCGTCGTCCAGCGCGCTCATGACGCCGCGGCGGGCGCCGGCCGGCCCTAGCAGCACGGTCACGTCGCCGACCGGCAGTCGCAGTCCCACATCCGCCCCCTCGGGTTCCGGTGAGGCGAGGCTAACCTCAGGATCGGCGTCCGTCCAGCCCCGGGGGGCCGGGCGCAGGAACGGCCGAGCGGCGCCGCCCGGGGGACGGGGCGGCGCCGCTCGGCGTGCAGGAGGTCGGGAGGGGTCAGTCGTCGTCGCCGTCGCGGTCGCCCCACCAGCCGTGGGGGCCCCGGGGGCCGCCCGGGTCGGTGTCGGTGGAGTTGACCCGCTCGGTGATCCAGTCCTGGACGTCCGCGATGCGCTCGTCGGCCTGCTCCTGGGTGAGGTCGCCGTCCTGGACGGCCTCGGAGATGTGGTCCTTCACCGACTGCACGAGGGCGGCGACGAGGTCGTCGACGGCCACGCCGTGGTCCTCCGCGACGCTGGCCAGGCTGGCGCCGTCGGCCTCCAGCGCGGTCTCGAGGTCGTCCTCGGACATGCCGAGGGTGTCGGCGGCGACCGAGAGGTCCACGCCGCGACCGGGACCGCCCCACGGACCGTGCCCGCCCCAGGGGCCGGCGTCGCTGAGCGTGGTGGCCACCTCGTCGGCCTGGTCCTGGGTGATCGAGCCGTCGTCGACCAGGCCCGAGAGCGCGTCGCGGATGCGGTCCCCGATGGTCGTCTCGGTGGTGGTCGAGGAGGTGTCCTCCTCGGCCATCGCGGGGACGGTGACGGCCAGGCCGGTGAGGGTCAACGCACCGGCGGTGGTGGCGAGGACGAGCTTCTTGCGCACGGGGGTCTCCTCGGTCGGGCAGCCGGCCGCTCCGGCCGTCGTCTCCATGGTGGGGGTCCTACCTGTGAGCCACCTGGCAACGTCCCGTGGCCGAGCTGGGACCCGCCGCACGCGCCGTCCCGTCCCGGCGGGGGCGTCGCCGCTCCCGGCCACCGCGGTCCGCGCCGTCCGCCGGCCGGGGGCCGGCCACTCCGGTACTTTTTGCGGGAGGTCGCACCCGGTTGTGCTGCGAGAAGTTGGGGATAACGGTCGGGATCAGGACGCTCCGACTGCCAGGCAGCTCCCGGTCGCCTCCCCGGTCCGGGTGGGCGTCCGGGACGACCGTCAGGGCATGGACGACGACCGCTCCCCCGCACTCCTCCTCGCCCACCACGTCGCGCCGCCTTGCGCCTCCGCGGCACGGGAGGCGGCCGGCCGACGTCTGCTCCTGGGGACCACGCTGGGCCTGGCCCTCGCGGTCGTGGCGTCGCTGACCCTGGCGCCCGAGGGGACGGGCTGGGCGTGGGGCGCACCGCTGAGCGAGCTGCGCTGGTACCTCACCGGGCTGACGTCGCCGGCCACGCTGCTGCAGCTGGTCGCCAACCTGCTGCTGCTCGCCGTCCCCGCGGCTCTGGCCGTGCGGCTGTGGCCTGCACTGGCACACCCGGCCCGCCTGGCGGTCGCGGCACTGGCCGCCGGCGGCACGATCGAGGTGCTGCAGTACCTCCTGCCGCTGGGCCGGGTGGTCTCCCCGGTCGACGCCCTCCTCAACGCGGCCGGTGCGCTGGTCACCGGCGCCGTGGTCGCCGCCGCCGACCGGACCGGGACCGACGGCGCGGCCGGAGGCGTCGACGACGGGGCGCGCCCGCTCCCGGACCGGACGGCACCTCTCGTTGACGGGGTGGACGGGCGACGTGTCTCGATATATCGTTACTGTGTTGTTTATCGATCCCGAGGAGGATCCCATGCCCCCCTTCCCCACCCCTGAGGGCCGTCCCGGCCCCTGGCACCCCGGACGCGACGCCCGTCAGCAGGGCCCGCACGGACACTCCCCGCGCTCCCACTCCCCCCGCGAGCACGGCCCCCACGGTCGTGACCGCGGCCCCGGCTTCGGCGGCCCCGGCTTCGACGGCCCCGGCTTCGGCGGCCCCGGCGGCTTCGGTCCCGGCTTCGGCGCCCCCGGCTTCGGCGGCCCCGGCCCCGGCGGCTTCGGTCCGGGCGGTCCCGGTGGCCGCGGCGGCCCCGGTGGCCCCGGCGGTCCCGGTGGACCCGGTCGCCCCGAGGGCGGCTGGCGCGGTCGCCGCGGCGGCGGGCGCGGTCGCGCGCCGCGCGGCGACGTCCGCACCGCCGTGCTGCTGCTGCTGGCCGAGCAGCCGATGCACGGCTACCAGCTCATGCAGGCCATCGCCGAGCGCAGCGGCGGCCGCTGGACCCCCAGCCCCGGCGCGGTCTACCCGACCATCAGTGCGCTCGAGGACGAGGGCCTGGCCACCGTCACCGCCGAGGCCGGGCGCAAGCTCGTGACGCTCACCGACGCCGGGCGCGCCCACGTCGAGGAGCGCCGCGCGGCCTGGCCCGACCCGTTCGGCGGTGCCCGGGGCGCCGCGGCCGGCCCGGACCTGCGCGGCCTGCTGGAGGAGGTGCACGGCGCGGTGCGCCAGGTGGGCCGCACCGGCTCGGAGGCGCAGCTCACCGCGGCCGCCGCCGTCCTCGCCGAGGCCCGCCGCGCGCTGTACCTGCTGCTCGCCGACGGTCCCGGCGCCACCGGCACGACCGGCGGCGGGACCGGCCCGACCGGCACGACCGGCCCGACCGGCGGCACGGAGGGTCCCGGGACGACCGGGACGCCGGACGCGTGACCCCGCCCCCGCCGCCGGCCCGGGGGCTCTCCGCGGGCCGGCGGCCGCGGCGGTGCCGTCCGCGGGCGCAGCGGCCCCGCGCGCGAGGTGTCGCGCGGTGTGGAGGGCGAGGTGCCGGGAGTCCCGGCCGGTTCCTGAGCTGCCCGGCTGCGGCCGGTCCCTAGCCGAAGCGCACCGGCTGGCCGGTGGCCTCGAGCACCGACATCCACAGGTCGCCGAGCGGGTCGACGTGGTTGCGGCGGCTGACCGCCAGCCCCATCGGGATGTGCACGAAGCGCCGCCGCCTGCGCGCCACGATCACCTCGGTGCGCCCGGCCATCGCCGCGTGCACCGCGGCATGAGCCAGGCGCAGGCAGTACGCGCTGTCGTAGGGGTTGGCCGGCACGCTGCGGATGGCGTAGCTCGGGTCGAAGTAGCGCACGTTGTTCTCCACCCCGTGCGCGTCGAGGTGCTCGATGACCCGCTTGCGCAGCAGCCGGCCGATGTCGCCGAAGCGGACGTTGCCCGAGGCGTCGCGACCGGGCTCCTCCCCCTCCACGTGCTCCTGGCCGGCCCCCTCGGCGACGACCACCACCGCGTGCCCGCGCTCCTGCACCCGGTGGCGCAGGTGCTCGAGGAAGCCGCGCTCACCGTCGAGCGCGAAGGGCACCTCGGGGATGAGCACGTAGTCGGCGTCGTCCTTGGCCAGGGTGGAGTAGCAGGCGATGAAGCCGGAGTGCCGGCCCATGAGCTTGACCAGGCCGATGCCGCCGGGCGCCGAGCGGGCCTCGACGCTGGCCGCGTGGATCGACTTGGTGGCCTCCGACATCGCCGTCTGGAAGCCGAAGCTCTGGTCGATGTAGGGGATGTCGTTGTCGATGGTCTTCGGGATGCCGATCACGGCCACCTTCAGGCCGCGCTCCTCCACCACCTGCACGACGTCCATCGCGCCGCGGATGGTGCCGTCGCCGCCGATGACGAACAGGATGTTGATGTTGAGGCGCTCCAGGGCGTCGACGATCGCCTCGGGGTCCTGCTCGCCGCGGGAGGTGCCGAGGATCGTGCCGCCCTCGTCGTCGATGTGCATGACGACCTCGGGGGAGAGGTCGACGACGTCCTCGCCGAACTCGGGGATGAACCCGCGGTAGCCGTTGCGGAAGCCGACGATCCGGCGGACGCCGTAGTGCCGGCACAGCTCGAGCACCAGGCCGCGGATCACGTCGTTGAGGCCCGGGCACAGGCCGCCGCAGGTGACGATGCCGACGCGGGTCTTGGCCGGGTCGAAGTAGATCTTCTTCCGCGGGCCGCCGGGCTCGAGGCTGGGCAGCCGGTCCAGCGGCACCCCGCGGGAGGTGACCATCGAGATGGTGTCGTCGAAGAGGATCCGGTCCTCCTCGACCACGGAGTGCTGCGTGGTCTCGCGGTCCCCGAGCCGGGAGGCCAGCGGCGAGTCGATGCGGCAGGGGCCCAGCGTGCGGACGGCGAGGTCCGCGTGGTCGACCATGCGACGACGCTCCCACACGCCCCCAGTCGTCATGACGACTGGGGGCGTGTCGCCGTCACCGGTGGGTCAGATGGGGAACTCGACGCCCTGCGCCAGCGGCAGCTCGCCGGAGTAGTTGATCGTGTTGGTGGCCCGGCGCATGTAGCCCTTCCACGCGTCGGAGCCGGACTCGCGGCCGCCGCCGGTGTGCTTCTCCCCGCCGAACGCGCCGCCGATCTCCGCACCCGAGGTGCCGATGTTGACGTTGGCGATGCCGCAGTCGGAGCCGTCGGCGGCCAGGAACTGCTCGGCCTCGGCCTGGTCGGAGGTGAAGATGCTCGACGACAGGCCCTGGGGGACGTCGTTGTTGAGCGCGACCGCCTCCTCCAGCGTCCGGTAGGTGAGCACGTAGAGCACCGGCGCGAAGGTCTCCTGCCGCACGATGTCGGTCTGCCCGGGCATCCGCACCAGGGCGGGCTCGACGTACCAGGCGTCGGGCGCCTCCTCGGCCAGCCGCCGCCCGCCGCCGACGACGACCTCGCCGCCCTGCTGCCGGGCCGCCTCGAGCGCGTCCTGCATCGCCTTGTACGCGGCATCGTGGACGAGCGGGCCCACCAGCGTGCCGGCGTCGAGCGGCGAGCCGATCGGCAGCCCGCGGTAGGCCGCGGCGACCTTCTCGACCAGCGCGTCGACGACGTCGGCGTGGGCGATCAGCCGGCGCATCGTCGTGCAGCGCTGCCCGGCCGTCCCCGCGGCGGAGAAGACGACGCCGCGGGTGGCCAGGTCCAGGTCGGCCGAGGGCGTGACGATCGCGGCGTTGTTGCCGCCGAGCTCGAGCAGCGCGCGGCCGAAGCGGTCGGCCACCCGGGGGCCCACCGCGCGGCCCATGCGGGTCGACCCGGTGGCGCTCAGCAGCGCGACGCCCGGGGAGTCGACCAGCGCCTCGCCGACGTCTGCCCCGCCGAGGACCACCTGGGCCAGGTCGGCCGGCGCGCCGGTCTCGGCGATGGCCCGGTCCAGCAGCGCGGCGGCGGCCAGCGCCGACAGCGGCGCCTGCTCGGAGGGCTTCCACACCACCGGGTCGCCGCAGACCAGCGCGATCGCGGTGTTCCAGGACCAGACGGCCACCGGGAAGTTGAACGCGCTGATGACGCCGACCACGCCGAGGGGGTGCCAGGTCTCCATGAGGCGGTGGCCCGGCCGCTCGGAGCTGATCGTCCGCCCGTAGAGCTGGCGGGACAGCCCGACGGCGAACTCGCAGACGTCGATCATCTCCTGGACCTCGCCGGCCGCCTCGGAGGTGATCTTGCCGACCTCGAGGCTCACCAGGGTGGCGAGGTCGGCCTTGTGCTCGCGCAGCAGCTCCCCCAGGCGGCGCACCAGCCCGCCGCGGACCGGCGCCGGCGTCGTCCGCCAGGTCCGGAACGCCGCCCCGGCCCGGGCGACCACCTCCTCGACGTCCGCGGCGGTCGACCAGCCGACCGAGGCCAGCGGCGCGCCGTTGACCGGCGAGGTCACCGGGTGGTCGCCGGCGACGGCATCGAGGTCGACCCCGCAGCGGCCGGCGGCGTCGCGCGCCAGGGCCTGCAGCTCCTCGGCGGTGGGCAGGGTGGTCACGTGCGGCTCCCTCGGGGTCGGGCTTCAGACGATGTTGAGCTCGGGCCGGACGCTCGCGGCGGCGAACCGCCGGACGTCGAGCCCGGAGACGTCGACCAGCGTCTCGCGGCCCAGGTACAGGTCGCGCACCACCTCCCCCACGGCCGGCCCCATGAGGAAGCCGTGCCCGGAGAACCCGGTCGCGTAGAGGAAGCCGTCCACGGCCTCCGCCCGGCCGATGAGCGCGTTGTGGTCCGGCGTCATCTCGTACAGGCCGGCCCAGCCGCTGGCGATGCCGACCCCGGCCAGCGCGGGCGCCCGCCGCTCGACCGCCTCGCCGAGGCGGGGCAGCCACGCGTCGGACCGGGTGAGCCGGAAGCCGGGCGTCTCGTCGGGGTCGGACATGCCCAGCAGCAGGCCCTCCCCCTCGCGGTGGAAGTAGAAGGAGGTGGCGAAGTCGATGGTGAACGGGGTGTGCGGGTCCAGGCCCGGCACCGGCTCGGTGACCAGGATCTGCCGCCGCAGCGGGGTGACCGGCAGGTCGACGCCGGCCCAGGCGCCCACCTGCGCCGACCAGGCCCCGGCGGCGCAGACGACGGTGCCGGTGCGGATCGCCCCGGCGTCGGTGCGCACCGCCGTCACCCGCCCGCCGGCGACGTCGATGCCGGTGGCCGCGCGGTGCGGCAGGACGGTGGCGCCGGCGCGGCGCGCCGCGGCCGCGTAGCCGAGGACGACCGACTCGGGCGTGCAGTGGCCGTCGGTCGGGGAGAACGCGGCGGCCAGCAGCCCCTCGCCGTCGACCAGCGGGGAGAGCTCCCGCGCCTCGGCGACGTCGATCACCCGGCTCGGGACACCGAGCTCGTTCTGCAGGGCGACGGCGGCCTCGAAGTCCGCGACGGCCTCCGCCGTGGACAGCAGGAACAGGTAGCCGACCGGCGCGAAGTCGATGTCCTGGCCGAAGCGCACCGGGAAGTCGCGGAAGGTCTCCAGGCTGCGCGCGCCGAGGGCGACGTTGACCGGGTCGGAGAACATCGCCCGCACCCCGCCGGCCGCCCGGCACGTCGACCCCGAGCCGAGCGCGTCGCGCTCGAGCAGGACGACGTCGCGCACCCCGGCCCGCGCCAGCTCGTACGCCGTGGCCAGGCCGACCACCCCGCCGCCGATGACGACGACCGACGCGGACGACGGCAGCTGCGGGCTCATCGGGGTCCTCCTGGCGAGCGGGTCCGGGAGGCCCATCCTGGGTGTGCGGCGGCCGCCGCACCAGGCCCAGCGAGTGGGGGCCGGGCCGCGGTGTGTGCACACAGCGGCCCGCGGGGGCGCCGGAGACCGCGACAGGTGCACACCGCCGGTGCCGGACGGCCCTCAGCACAGGGCGGCGACGGCCTCCGCCGTGGTGCACCGGTAGGAGAGCAGGCTGTAGTCGAGGCTCGCCAGCGACCGGCGCGCGGCGTCGTCGTCCACCACGCCGCACGCGTCCTCGACCACCACCGGCAGGAGGCCGAGGTCGGCGGCGTGCCGCGCGGTCGGCTCGATGCCGATCTCCAGCACCGCGCCGACCAGCAGCAGGGTGGTCACCCCGCGGTCGCGCAGCGCCGCCTCCAGCGGCGTCCCCACCAGCGCCGACATCCCCAGCTTGTCGAACACCGGCTCGCCGCCGGCCGGGGCGAGCTCCGCGGCGATGCGGGTGTGCTCGGCGTCGGGCGGGAAGGCGGCGGTGACGGCGTCGGCGCGGTCCCGCCGCTGCCAGGCCATCGCGGTGCGCAGCGCGGCGACGCCCAGGTGCGACGGTGGCAGCGACACGTGCCGCACGTAGAACACCGGCACCCCGGACGCCCGGGCGGTGCGCAGCACGTCGGTGATCCGCGCGGTCAGTCCCTCGCGGTCGCGGACGTGGGCGAGGATGCCCACCTGCGCGTCGTACACGAGGACGGCGGTGGTGGCCGGCCGGCACATCTCCGCGACCGTCTCGGGCACGTCCATGCCGAAGGCCCGCTGCATGCGGGGAGCCTGGCAGTGCCCGGCGGCTCCCGCCAGGGTCGGCGGGACCGGCGTCCCGGTGGTAGGCACGGAGGCGGTCGAGGCGAGGGAGGCGACGTGCAGGCGGTGGTCTACGAGCGCACCGGCGGGCCCGAGGTGCTCACCGTGCAGGACGTGCCGGACCCCGTGCCCGGGGACGGCGAGGTGCTGGTCGACGTCGAGGCCGTGGGCGTCAACTTCCGCGACGTCTACGAGCGGGAGGGCCGCCCGCCCTACACCGCCTCCCCGCCCGCGGTGGTGGGCGCCGAGGGCGCCGGCCGCGTCGTCGGCACCGGGGAGCGGGTGGCCTGGCTCGGCGTCCCCGGCAGCTACGCCGGACGGGTGGCGACCTCGCCGGACCGGCTGGTGCCCGTCCCCGACGGGGTGAGCGCCGAGGTCGCGGCCGCGGTGATGCTGCAGGGCTGCACCGCCCACTACCTGGTCGCCGACTCACACCCCGTGGCCGAGGGCGAGTGGGTGGTGGTGCACAGCGCCGCCGGCGGGGTCGGCCTGCTGCTCACCCAGCTGGTGCGGCTGCGCGGCGGGCACGTGCTCGCGACGACGTCGACGGAGGACAAGGCCGAGCTCGCCCGGCAGGCCGGCGCCGACGAGGTCGTCGTCGGCTACGACGGCTTCGCCGAGCGGGTCCGCGAGCTCACCGGCGGCGAGGGCGCGGCCGCGGTCTACGACGGCGTCGGCCGGACCACCTTCGCCGCGGGGCTGCGGGCACTGCGGCCGACCGGGCGGATGATCGTCTACGGCGCCGCCAGCGGGCAGCCCGAGCCGCTGGAGGTCCAGCAGCTGGCCGCGCACGGCTCGCTGTACGTGCAGCGGCCCACGCTGGCCACCTACACGCGCACGCCGCAGCTGCTGCGCGAGCGGGCCGGCGCGGTCCTGGACCTGGTGGCGGCCGGCCGGCTCGACGTCCGCATCGGCGCCCGGTTCCCGCTGGCCGAGGCCCGCCGGGCGCACGAGGACCTCGAGGGCCGGCGCACCACCGGCAAGGTGCTGCTGCTCCCCTGACCGGCGGCTCCCCTGACCGGCGGCTCCCCTGACCGGCGGCTCAGTCGGGGAGCGGGACGACCCGCCAGCGCGCGTCGAGGGCGGCGGCGTCGTGGGTGACCAGCAGGACGCTGCGCCGCTCGCGGGCCAGCAGCGCCAGCACCCGAGCGGACAGCGCGGGGTCCAGGTGGGCGGTCGGCTCGTCGAGCAGCAGCACGTCGGCCGGGCTGAGCAGGGCGCGGGCCAGGCCGACCCGCGCCCGCTCCCCCGCCGAGAGGCGCTCGCCGGAGTCCCCCAGCCAGCCGTCGAGGCCGGCCGTGTCGAGCAGGGGGCCCAGGCCGACGTCGTCCAGGGCGGCGGCCAGCTCGTCGTCGGTGGCGCCGGGCCGGCCCAGCCGCAGGTTGGCCGCCAGGCTCCCGGCGAGGACCTGCTGGTCCTGCGGCAGCCAGGCCATCCGGGAGCGGACGTCGGCCAGGGCCGGCCGGCGCAGGTCGGTGCCGCCGAGGGTGACCCGGCCGGCGTCGGGGTCGCGGGAGCGCAGCGCCAGGGCGAGCACGGTGCTCTTGCCCGCCCCGCTGCGGCCGGTCAGGGCCACCTTGGCGCCGTCGGGCACGGTGAGGTCCAGCCCGGCGAGCGCGGGCTGCACCGCCCCGGGGTGGGTGAGGGTGACGCCCTCGAACCGCAGCGCCGACCCGGGCGGCAGCGGCACCGGCGCGTCCGGGTCGGTCACCGCCGGCGGCTGCTCGCCGAGGGCGCGCACCCGGCTCGCGGCGGCGCGGGTGCCGCCGACGGTGCTCCACGCGGCCCCGAGCCCGCCGACGGCCTCGAAGGCCCCGAGCACCCCGAGCGCGCAGGCGGCCAGCAGCAGCGGGCTCGTCCCGCCGGAGGCGACGTCGCGCCCGACCAGCCACAGCGCCGCGAACAGGCCCAGCGCGGGGACCCCCTCCCGGCAGGCCGTCGTCAGCGCGGTGAGGCGCGCCGCGGCCCGCTCGGCGCGCTCCTGCCGGTCGAGGTGGGCGTCCAGGCCGCGCAGCGCGGTGGCCCCGCCGTCGCCGGTGAGGTGGTCGGCCAGGCCGCGCACCAGGTCGAGGGTGTCGGCGGCGACGTCGGCGTCGGCCCGGGCGGCGGCCACCGCGGCCCGCCGGCCGGCCCGCGCGGCCGCGGCCGGGACGGCTCCGCCCAGGACCAGCAGCAGCACGGCCAGGACGGCGGCGGTGGGCGGCGACACGACGGCGGTGAGCGCGACCGCCGTCCCCCCGGCGACGACGGCCACACCGGCGGGCACGAGCAGGCGCGCGACGACGCCCTGCAGCTCGTCGACGTCGGCACGCACCCGCGACAGCAGCTCGCCGCCGCGGGCCCCGGTGAGCGCGGCCGGCGCCAGCGGGACCAGCCGCTCGAGCAGGCGCGCGCGGACGCCGGCGACCAGCCGGAGGGTGACGTCGTGGGTGACCAGCCGCTCGGCGTAGCGCAGCGCGGCCCGGGAGACGCCGAACAGCCGCACCGCGGTGATCAGCGGCATGAGGACCAGCAGCGTCGAGGGCCGCTGCGCCGCGCCGGTGATGAGGGCGCCCGAGGTGGCCAGCAGCGCCGCGCCGCACAGCACCGTGAGCGACCCCAGTGCGACCGCCAGCGCCAGCCGGGGGCCGCGGGCGAGCGCGATCACCTCCCTCACCGCGACACCGCCCTCACCGCGACACCACCGCGCCGCGCACCGCACCGTCCTCGACGGCCACCACCCGCTCGTGCAGCGCCAGCGGCGCGCTGCGGTGGGTGACGGTGACGACGGTGCGCCCGGCCGCGACGTCGGCCAGCGCGGCGAGCACCTCCTGCTCCCCCGCGGGGTCGAGCTGGCCGGTCGGCTCGTCGAGCACCAGCACGGCGGCGTCCTTGACGTAGGCGCGCGCCAGCGCCAGCCGCAGCCGCTCACCGCCGGAGAGCCGGGCGGCGTCCTCCCCCAGCGGGGTGTCCACGCCCTGCGGCAGCCGGCCCACGACGTCGAGCAGCCGGGCGCGCGCCAGGGCCTGCTCGACGTCGGCGTCGGTGGCGCCGGGCCGGCCCAGCCGCACGTTGTCCGCCACCGTGCCCGGCAGCAGCCAGGGCCGCTCGGGCACGTGGGCCACCACCGCCCGCCACGCGTCGGGGTCGAGGTCGCTCAGCGGGACGCCGTCGACCAGGACGACGCCCTCGTCGGGGACGGCGAACCCCAGCAGCACCCGGACGAGGCTGGTCTTGCCCGCACCGCTGGGACCGACCAGGGCCGTCCGCGAGCACGGGGGCAGGTCCAGGTCGACGCCGGCGAGGGCCACCCGGTCGCCGTGGCGCAGGGTGACGCCGCGCAGCTCGACGTGCGGGACGCGGGACGGGACCGGCCGGGTGCCGCGGGCCGGGCGCGGGGTGTCCAGCAGCGCGAGCACCCGCTCGGCGGCCGGGCCGCCCTCCAGGCTCGCGTGCCGGTCGGCGCCGAGCGCGCGCAACGGCGCGAAGAACTCCGGGGTCAGCAGCAGCACGAGCAGGGCCCGCTGCAGGGTCAGCTGCCCCTCGAACAGCCGCACGCCCACCGTCACCGCGACCAGCGCCGTGCACAGCACCGCGCCGAACTCCAGCACGAACCCGGACAGGAAGGCGGTGCGCAGCAGCCGCATCGTGCTGACCCGGTGGGCCTCGCTGACCTCGGCCAGCCACCGGGCGCTGGTCCGCGCCCGGCCGAAGGCGACCAGCGTCGGCAGCACCCGCAGGGTGTCGACCAGCGCCGACCCCAGCCGCGCCAGGGTCTCCCACTGCGCCCGGGCCGCGCGCTCGGCGAAGGTGCCGGTCAGCCACAGGAACAGCAGCACGAGCGGGCCGGTGAGCAGCAGCAGGCCGCCGCTGGCCGGGTCGAGCACGAGAACCGTGGCGGCCACCAGCGGCGGGACGACGGCGGCGGTCACCGCGCCGGGCAGCAGCCGCCCGACGACGCCGTCGAGCCGGCCGACGCCCTCGGTGACGGTGGTGACCAGCTCCCCGGCCCGCTCCCCGGCCACCGCGGCCGGCCCGAGGGCCAGCAGCGTGCGCAGCAGCGCCGCCCGCAGCGTCCGCCGCACCCGCGCCGAGGTCGCGGCGGCGGCCCGGTCGCGCAGCCCGAGGACGCCCGCGCGGGCCAGCCACGCCGTGCCGATCCCACCGAGGACGCCCGCCAGGCCGCCGGGCGTGGCCGCCCCGGTGGCGACCGCGGCGACGAAGGCCGCGACCAGCGCCCACTGCACCACGAGCAGGGCCCAGGTCAGCAGCCCGAGCAGGGCGCAGACGACGGCGAGCCGGCGGGGACCGGGCAGCCGGAGCAGGCGTCCCGCGGGACCGCGCGCCATCAGGGGACCGGGCCCCTCAGTAGCCGTGGGTGAGGGCACCCTCGTCGGGGCGCACCCGCTCCCGGAAGACGTAGTAGTTCCAGATCTGGTAGCCGATGATCAGCGGCAGGAAGATCCCGCCGACCCAGGTCATCAGCACCAGGGTGTAGTGCTGGCTGGCCGACTCCTGCAGCGTCAGGCCGAAGTCCGGGTCGAGGGTCGAGGGCAGCACCTCGCCGCGGGTGAACAGCGCGATGAACACCGTGACCGTGGCGAACAGGACGGTCAGGCCGCTCATCGTGAAGGCCAGCGTGTCGCGGCGGCGCGACAGCGCCAGCCAGATGGTGGCCAGCGTCAGGAAGGCCGCGACCGGGAACAGCCAGGAGGCGAACCCGAAGTCCTCGAAGAGGTCCTCGGTCACGTAGCCCATGACGACGAACGCCACGATCGCCACCGTCGCCAGCGCCCCCCACCGCAGCGCCGCCGTCCGCGCGCGGTTGTAGAGGACGGTGTCCCGGTGCAGGCGCAGCAGCAGGAAGTTCGCGCCGTGCAGCGTGAACAGCAGCAGCGTCGAGAGGCCGCCGACCACGGAGAACGGGGTGAACATCTCGGCGAAGCCGCCCTGCACGCGGCCCTCCCGGCCCACCGGCAGCCCCTCGATGATTTTGGCCATGATGACGCCCCACAGGAACGAGGGGACGACGCTGCCGGCGAAGGACATCAAGTCCCAGAAGTCGCGCCACCGCTTGCTGTCGACCTGGTTGCGGTACTCGAAGGAGACCCCGCGCAGCAGCAGGGCCAGCAGGATCAGCACGAACAGCGGGTACATGCCGCTGAAGACCGCGCCGTACCAGACGGGGAACGTGGAGAACATCAGCCCGGCGGCGGCGATGACCCACACCTCGTTGCCGTCCCAGAACGGCCCGATCGTGCCGGTGAGCGCCCGTTCCTCGGCCTCCGTCCGGGCCAGCGTGGGCCGCAGGACGTCGACGCCGAAGTCGAAGCCCTCCAGGAAGAAGTAGAGGGTGAAGGTGAACGCGATCAACCAGAACCAGAGCGTCACGAGATCCACCGTCAGTTCCTCCTCTCGTACCCCTGGTGCCCGACGCTCTCGTAGTCCGGGGCCGGCGCGGCCACCAGCTGCGCCTCCGGCTTGCGGTGGATGCCGGCCCGGGCGGTGACGCTGAGCAGGTAGACGTCGAGGCCGATGAGCGCGAGGTACACCACCCACAGGCCGATCAGGCCGGCGAGCACCTCGCCGGGGCTGTTGGCGCTGACGCCCTCGGTGGTGGTGAGCTCGCCGTAGACCATGAAGGGCTGGCGGCCCATCTCGGTGACCATCCAGCCGGTGAAGTTGGCGATCCAGGGCAGCGGGATGAACAGCACCAGCGCCCGCAGGTACCAGCGGGTGGTGTCGAGCCCCTGCCGTCGCCGCCACCAGAGGAACAGCCCGAGGAACGCCGTGGCCAGCAGCAGCGACCCGATGGCGACCATGATCCGGAACGACCAGTACACCCAGGTGACCGGCGGGATGTAGTCCCCCTCGCCGTAGGCCTCCTGGTACTGCTCGTTGAGCGGGATGAGTCCCTCGTAGCGGCCCTCGAGGCTGTTGTAGGCCAGCACCGACCCGACGATGGGGATCTCGATGTTGAAGGAGTTCTCCTGCTCCTCCTCGTCGATGACGGCGACCAGCGACCAGGGCGCCGGTGAGTCCGACGTCTCCCACTGCGCCTCCATCGCGGCGAACTTCATCGGCTGGTCCTCGCGCGCGACCTGGGCCTCGGTGTGGCCGCTCACGATGGAGAAGACGGTGCCGATGGCGGCGAAGACGAGCCCGACGCGCAGCGACCGGGAGTAGACGTCGGTGTCCTGCCGGCGCAGCAGGTGGAAGGCGCTGATGCCGAGGACGAAGAACCCGGCGACCACCCAGGCGCTGCCCTGCACGTGGGCGAAGTACAGCCAGGCCTTGTAGTTGAAGACCACGGCGGCGAAGTCGGTGAGCCGGGCCTGCCCGTCGACCACCTCGTACCCGACGGGGTGGTGCATCCAGGCGTTGGCCAGCACGATCCAGAAGGCGCTGATCTGCGTGCCGATCGCGACCAGCCAGATGCTGCCCAGCCGCATCCAGGGCCGCAGCCGGTCCTTGCCGAACCACCACAGCCCGATGAAGGTGCTCTCGAGGAAGAACGCCATGAGCACCTCGAGCGCCAGCGGGACGCCGAAGATGTTGCCGACGAAGTCGGAGTACTCGCTCCAGTTCATCCCGAACTGGAACTCCTGCACGATCCCGGTGACGACGCCCACGGCGAAGTTGATGAGGAACAGGTGACCGAAGAAGTTGGTCATCTTCCCGTAGACGTCGCGCCGGTCGGCGCGGACGTGGGCGATCGTCTCCATCACCGCGATGAGGAACGCCAGGCCGACGGTCAGCGAGACGAAGAAGAAGTGGAAGATGCTCGTCGACGCGAACTGGAACCGCGAGAGCTCGACGACGTCCAAGGGCGGGCCTCGTTCCGTGTGACCGGGCGCCCGGTGCGGTCACGGGGCTGGCGGGGGAAGGCGGGCGTCCGGGAGGCCAGCGTGGCACGCGCCGGACCGGGCGGCACCGCGAACGTGCTGGCAGACCGGGCCGTTCCACCCGGGCCCCGGACTGCCGATGAGACGGGCATGCGCTCCAGCCACGTCGCCACCCACGTCGCCACCGCCCTCGCTGCCTTCACCGCCGGCGTGACCGCCTCGGCGGCCCTGCGCCGGGTCGCCGCCCGTCGCGGCGCGCCGGCCGTCACCGCCCCGACCGTCGCAGCCCCGACTGTCACCGCCGTCCCCGGTGCCGGCGCGGTGGCGGTCCCGGACCGCGACGCCGTCGTCCTCCCCTTCACCCGGCCGGCCCCCGCCGCGCACCCGGAGCCGGCCGCCGCGCGCCCGGCGCGGCCGGCCGCGCCGGCCCGGTGCGGGGACAGCGGCGGCCGGACCCGGGCCGGTGCGCCCTGCGCGGCACGTCCCTCCTCCGGCGGCCGCTGCCACCACCACCCGCTGGCCGCCTGACCCTCCGGGCGCGGCGGGGCCGCACCGGCCGGGGCCGCGGGATGCGCACACGCCGCGGCCCCGGCGGGCCGACGACCGCGATCCGTGCCCGATCCGCCGTCCCGTCCGGGGCCCAGGGCGCGCCGACCGGCCCCGGAGGCGGCATGGTGGTCCCGTGCGCGCCGCGGTGGTCACCGCCCTGACCGGACCGGACGCCGTCGAGGTCCGGCACGTGCCGGAGCCCGAGCCGGCCCCGGGCCAGGTGCTCGTCGACGTCCACGCCGCCGGGGTCGTCTTCCCGGACGTGCTGCAGACCCGCGGGGAGTACCAGCTGCGGCCGCCGCTGCCGTTCGTCCCGGGCTGGGAGGTCAGCGGCGTCGTCCGCGCGGACGCCGGCGGCTTCCGGACCGGTGACCGCGTGGCGGCGCTGCCCACCCTCGGCGGCTTCGCCGAGACCGTCGCCGTCGACGCCGCCATGGTCTTCCCGCTGCCGGACACGGTGTCCCTCGACGCCGCGGCAGCGGTGCCCCTCAACCACCTGACGATGCACTTCGCGTTCTCCCGCCGCGCACGGCTGCAGCGGGGCGAGACCGTCCTGGTGCACGGCGCCGCCGGGGGCCTGGGCGGCGCCGCCTGCCGGCTCGCCGCGGTCGCCGGGGCGCGGGTGGTGGCGGTGGTGTCCAGCCCGGCGCGGGGCGCGGTCGCGCGGGCCTGCGGCGCGCACGAGGTGGTGCCGGCCGACGGCTTCCTCGAGGAGGTCCGCCGGCTGACCGGCGGGCGGGGCGTGGACGTCGTCGTCGACCCCGTCGGCGGGGACCGCGCCCCCGACTCGCTGCGCGCGCTGGCCCCCGAGGGCCGGCTGCTCGTGCTCGGCTTCACCGGCGGCGCCATCCCCACGGTCGGGGTTGACCGGTTGCTGCTGTCCAACACCACCGTGGTCGGGGCGGCCTCGGCGGAGTTCTGGCGCGCCGAGCCCGACCTCCCCCGGCAGCACTGGAGCGAGCTGCTGCCGCTGCTGGAGTCCGGGGTGGTCGACCCGCCGATCGGGGCGGTGCACCCTCTGGAGGAGACCGCCCGGGCGATCCGGGAGCTGGACGAGCGGCGCGCGGTCGGGCGGGTGCTCGTCCGCGTCCGGGAGCGGTGACCCGAGAGGAGGTGGCGCGGTGACCCACTGGTTCGAGGACTTCTCCGCCGGGCAGGTGTTCGAGAGCCAGGCGCGCACGGTGACCGAGACCGACGTGGTGACCTTCGCCGGCTGGAGCTGGGACACCAACCCCGTGCACACCGACGCCGTCTCCGCCGGCTCCGGCCGCTACGGCGAGCGGATCGCGCACGGCGTCCTCGGGCTGTCGGTGGCGCTGGGGCTGACCTCCCGGATCGGGGTGTTCGAGGGCTGCTCGATCGCGCTGCTGGGCATCGACGACTGGCGGTTCCGGCGGCCGCTGCGGATCGGCGACACCGTGCGGTGCCGCGTCGAGGTCCTCGACACCCGGCTCACCAGCCGGGGCGACGCCGGCATCCTCCGGCGGCGTCTCGCCCTGCTCGACCAGGACGACGCGGTGCTGCAGGACGGCGAGATCGGGCTGATGGTCGCCCTCCGCCCGGCCCGCTGAGCCGGCCCCGGACACGCGACCGGCGCCCCCTCCCGGGTGGGGCGGGGGCGCCGGTCGGTGGATCAGCCGGCCAGGTCGCTCGCCAGCTCGCCCTCGAAGGCCTCCTGCACGACCTCGGCGCCGCCGGGGACGTCGGCCGGCCGCAGGACGATGCTCTGCGTGCTCGGCGACACCCCGTTCTCGAACCCGTTGATCGGCACCAGCAACCCGCCGGTGTCGACGTCGGAGAGGTCGTCGAAGGCGTTGAGCACGCCCTCGCGGGTGAGGTCGCCGTCCTCGCAGGCCGACGTCAGCACCTGGTTCATGACGTCACCCATGGCGTACCCGAAGATCGCGCCGAGGCTCGGCGTGGTGTTCGGGTAGGCCGCCTGGTACTCCTGCAGCAGGTCGGGCTGGGAGTCCCACGCGGTGATCGGCGAGGACACGTAGAGGTGGTCCTTGAGCCACTGCGCCGAGGGGCCCTGCAGCAGGCCGGGCGCGAAGACGGGGTTGTTGCCCAGGATCGGCACGTCGAGGCCCTGGGCCTGGGCGACCGCGGCCACCGAGGCGGTCTGCGCGGGGGCGACGGTCAGGACGATCGCCTTGACGCCCTCGGCGGCGAACTGGGTGACCTGCGCGGACATGTCCTGGTCGCTGGACTTGATCTGCGCCTCGACCACCTCCAGGCCGCGGGCCTCGGCGACGGCGCGGGTGCCGGCGAGGCCGTTCTCGCCGTACTCGCCCTCGAAGTAGATGTGCCCGACCTTGTCGCCGTCCTTCAGCAGCCCCTGGTCGAACAGGTACTGGTAGCCGTTGGCCAGCTCCACGTCGTAGGTGGCGCCCAGGACGCCGGTGCCCGGGATCTCGGTGAGCGTGCGGGCCCAGGCCGACGGGAAGTTGACGATCTGGTCGCTCTCGTAGTCCGCGGCCAGCGCGGTGTTGATCGGCGAGCCGATCGTCTGCTGCATGGCGAGGATGTTGGGCTCCATGCCGGAGTACAGCTGTACACCGGTCTGCGGCGCGTAGGTCGTGTCCTGGACGTCGAGCTCGACGTCGTAGGTGTCGCAGACCTGGTTGTCCTGCCAGTACAGCGTGTTGCCGTTGGTGATGTCGGTGCCCAGCGCCGCGAAGACGCCGGTCAGGTCGGTGAGCACACCGAGCCGGATGGTGGTGCCCTCGACGCCGACGTCGGTGGCGACGTCCCCCTCGCCACCTCCCCCGCCGCCGCCACTGCTGCCGCCGCTGTCCGGTGCCTTGGTGCTGCAGCCGCTGACCGCGACGACGACCGCAGCGGCCAGGACGGTGGCCCCCCGTAGACGCATTCCTGCTCTCATGTGGTGCTGCTCCCTTGCGCTGGTGGATCGGACGGGTCGGGGACGGTGGTGCTCGGTCCCGAGGCCGCGGAGGCGCTCGGGGATCCGCGGCCGGGTCTGCGACCCCGGCGGCGGAAGCGGTTGGCGAACCCGGCCAGGCCGCCGGGCTCGAAGAGGACGACGAGGACGATCGCCAGGCCGAAGAGGTAGCGGGCGGCGATGCCGGCGTTGATGCCGCCCTCGCCGGGGGCGCTGACCAGCGGCAGCACGTCGGCGAACTGCTGGAACACCAGCGGCAGGGCGGTGACGAAGGCCGCGCCGAGCGCCGCGCCGGCGACCGAGCCCAGCCCGCCGAGCACGATCATCGCCAGGTAGAGGATCGACACGGTCAGGCCGAAGGACTCCGGGGCGATGCTGCCGATCGACAGCGCGTACATCACGCCGGCGAGCCCGGCGTACATCGAGCTGACGAGGAACACCCGGGCCTTGTAGGCCTGCACGTTGACGCCCATGACCGAGGCGGCCACCTCGCTGTCGCGCAGGGTCTGCAGCGCCCGGCCCGGCCGGCTGCGCAGGAGGTTGCGGGCGAAGAGGTAGGCGGCCAGGGCCAGGACGAGGCCGAGGTACCAGAGCCGCTCGGCCTCCCGGAAGGGGACGCCGAGGACGTAGAGCTGCGGGTCGTCGTTGCCGAAGCTGAACCCGAACAGCGAGAACTCCGGCACCGAGCGGCCGTTGAAGCCGCCGGTGACCGGCGTCCAGGTGTTGAGCACGTGCACGCCGATGAACACCAGGCCCAGCGAGGCGACGCCGAGGTAGATGCCGCGCAGCCGGGCCGCGATCGGGCTGAACAGCAGGCCGGCCAGGCCGGCGAGCAGGACGCCGACGACCATGCCCAGGACCGGCGGGAGCTCCAGGCCGCGCAGCGCCGCGCGGGTGCCGAGGCCCCCGGACTCGCCGGAGACGTAGGTGTAGCTGACCGCGCCGACGGCGAGGAAGAACGCGTGCGCCAGCGACAGCTGCCCGGTGGTGCCGACCAGCAGGTTCAGGCCGATGGCGCCGACGATCGCCCCGGCGACGGCGAAGCCGGTGCGCAGCCAGAACTCCTCCACGTACAGCGGGAGGACCAGCAGCACGACGAGCAGGGCGAGCAGCAGCAGCGGCTTGAGGAAGCGGGCCGGGGACCGCCGGGCCGCCGACCCGGACGCCGCCGGGGGGCGGCGGGTGGCGCCGGCCGGCGCGGACAGGGTGTCAGACACGGGTGAGCTCCTTGGTCCCGAACAGGCCGGAGGGCCGGACCAGCAGCACGATGATCATCACGACGTAGGGCGCGACCTCGCCGAAGCCGCGGCCCAGGAAGGACAGCTGGTCCTGGTAGCCGGCCGCGAGCGCCTCGGTGATGCCGATGAGCAACCCGCCCACCAGGGCGCCGCCGGTGGAGTCCAGCCCGCCGAGGATCGCGGCGGGGAAGGCGCGCAGCGCGACGGTGTAGGCCGCCGCGCTCACCCCGGGGGTGGGGGCGCCGACGAGGAACAGCGCGGCGACGGCGGCGAGGACGCCGGCGACCACCCAGGCCAGCGCGGAGACCCGGCCCTGGCGGATGCCCATGAGCGCCGCGGCCTCTCCGTCCTCGGCCGACGCGCGCATCGCCACGCCCCAGCTGGAGTACTTGAAGGCGGCGAAGAACGCGACGATGAGCACCGCGGCGACGCCCATCGCGATCAGCCGGTTCTCGCTGATGCCGATGCCGCCGATGCGCACCGACTCGCCGCCCCACGGGTGCGGCACGTTGAGGATGTCCGGGCCGATCCGCCGGATGAGCTCGGTGAGCAGGATGATGTCGACGCCGATGGTGACGATGGCCAGGCTGATCACCGGGGCGCCGCGGAGCCGGTTGATGATGAACCGCTCGACGAGGAACGCGGCGAGCGCCGTGACGAGGATGCCGGCCAGCACCGCGGGGAGGAAGCCGAGGCTGTCCGACGTCCGGGCGATGGTGTAGGCGCCGAGCAGCAGCAGCGAGCCGTGGGTGAAGCTGACGACCTCGCTGGCCTTGAAGATGATCACGAAGCCGAGCGCGATGAGCGCGTAGATGGCGCCCAGCGAGATGCCGTTGAGCAGCAGGGACAGGAACTGGGTCACGACGGGCTCCCCGTGGCCTCGGTGGGATGGGCGGTGACCGCGTCGGCGGGACTGTCCTCGGTGCCCGAGCCGAGATAGGCGCGGATGACCTCGGGGTCGGACTGGACCTCCGCCGGGGTGCCGTCGGCGATGCGGCGGCCGAAGTCCAGGACGGTCACCCGGTCGGCCAGGGACATGACCATCCCCATGTCGTGCTCGACGAGGATGACCGAGATGCCCAGGCCGGCCCGGATCTCCCGGATCGCGTCGGCCATCCGGACGGTCTCCTGGGCGTTCATGCCGGCCACCGGCTCGTCGAGCAGCAGCAGCCGCGGCTCGATGCACAGCGCCCGGGCCACCTCGACCCGCTTCTGGTCGCCGTAGGACAGCACGCCCACGGGGGTGTGCAGCTTGTCGCCGAGGTCGAGGAACTCCGCGATCTCCCGGATCCGCGCACCGTGCACCTTCCCCTCCCGGGTGGCCCGCGGCAGCCGCAGCCCGGAGGACAGGAAACCGGCCCGGGTGAGGTGGTGGCGGCCGAGCATGAGGTTCTCGGCGACGGTCTGCGCGCCGGACAGCGCGATGTTCTGGAAGGCGCGGGCCACCCCGACGCCGGCGATCTGGAACGGCCGCATGGCGCTGAGCCGGGCCTCGCCGAAGCGCACCTCCCCCTCGGTGGCCCGGTAGACGCCGGAGAGGACGTTGAACAGCGTCGACTTGCCGGCGCCGTTGGGGCCGATGACGGCGTGGATCGAGCCCGGCGCCACGGTGAACGAGACGTCGTTGAGCGCCCTGATCGCGCCGAAGGCGACGCTGACGTGCTCGACCTCGACCGGCGGGACGTCGGACCGGACCCCGCCGTCGGCCACCTGCGGGCCGCTCACGCCGACCACCGCGACAGCGTGCGGCGCGGCGCCTGCGCGGTCCGCTGCTCGGGTGCGGCGCCGGTGTGGCCGAGGTAGAGCCGCTGCACCTCGTCGGTGCGCGCCAGCTCCCGGGCGTCGCCGGACAGCGACACCCGGCCGACGTCGAGGACGTAGGCGCGGTCGGCGACGCCGAGGGCCATGGTGGCGTTCTGCTCGACGAGCAGCACCGAGGTGCCCTGGCGGTTGATCTCGGCGACCACCTCGCCGATCTGGCCGATGACGCGCGGCGCCAGGCCGAGGGAGGGCTCGTCGAGCAGCAGCAGCCGCGGACTGGCCATCAGGGCGCGGCCGATGGCGAGCATCTGCTGCTCACCGCCCGACAGCAGCCCGGCCCGCTGGGAGGCCCGCTCGCGCAGCACCGGGAAGAGGTCGTGCACGCGGGCGACGGCCGCGGCCTTGGCCGACCGGTCGCGGTTGCCCATCCCGCCGGCGCGCAGGTTCTCCTCGACGGTGAGCCGGCCGAAGACGCGCCGCCCCTCGGGCACCTGGACTATGCCGGCCCGCACGATCTGGCCGGGGTCGCGGCGGGTGAGGTCGAGGTCGCCGAAGCGGACCGTGCCGGCGTCGACGCGGCCGCGGTGCAGCCGCAGCGTCCCGGACACGGTGCGCAGCAGGGTGCTCTTGCCGGCGCCGTTGCTGCCGAGGACGGCGACCACGGCGCCGTCGGGCACCTCCATGGACACGCCGCGGACGGCCTCGACCGCACCGCCGTAGGTGACCTGCAGCGAGTCGACGGTCAGCACGGGCTGACCTGGGGTGACGGGGACCACATGCGGCGGAACGATAAGCGGCTGGTCAGCCACGGATGGGTGAGGACGCGAGACCGTGACCTACCGGTGATACGGACCCGGACCGTCCGCCATCCCGCGGCGGCGGGCACCGTCGGTGCCGCGGCCACGGCGCGCACTGCGCGGCCGTGCCGGCCGCCGGCCGGTGCTGGGGACCACCCGCCGCCCCCATCGGGCCGGCGCGGTCCCGCACGCGGGAGCCGCATCTGGGGACGAGCGCGGTCGTCGTCGCTCCGCCGGACGGGGGAACGGAGCTCCCGGACGGGCCGGAGGTCCCACTAGCTTGTGCTCCGGGTCACGCGGGAGCGTCCCCGTACGACCGCAGCGGGCCACAGGAGGAAGGGACGACCGTGTTCGACGAGAACCTGACCGCGACGATCGCCCGGTCCCGCCGGCACGCCCTCGGCGACCTGCTGCGCCGCTCGGCGGCCCGCACACCGGGGAAGACGGCCCTGCGCTACCGCGAGCGGTCCCACACCTACGCCGAGCTGGACGCGGTCGTCGACCGCACGGCGAACGCGCTGGCCGCGCGGGGCGTGGCCCGGGGCGACCGGGTCGCGCTGCTCTCGCACAACGACGACGGCTACGTGGTGCTCACCTTCGCGCTGGCGCGGCTGGGCGCGATCGCCGTCCCGGTCAACTTCATGCTGCAGGCCGGCGAGGTGGCCTACATCCTCGGGCACTCCGGGGCGACCGGCGTCGTGGTGGAGTCCGCACTGCTGCCGGTGGCGCGGGAGGCGCTGGAGCTCTCCGGGCGGGACCGGGACGTGCGGGTGCGCGGCGTGCTCGACAGCGGCGTGCTCGGCGGCGGCGGGCCGGTGCCGGAGGGCTGGGAGCCGGTCGAGACGTGGGCGGCGCACGCCGACGCCACGCCGCCGGACGTGCCGGTCGCCGATGACGACGTCCTGCAGCTGATGTACACCAGCGGCACCGAGTCGCGGCCCAAGGGCGTGATGATGACCAGCCGCAGCCTGGTCACCCAGTACGTGAGCTGCATCGTCGACGGCCGCTACGGCGCCGACGACGTCGCCCTGCACGCGCTGCCGCTGTTCCACGTCGCCGCCCAGCACTGCTTCCTCAACCCGAACCTCTACCTCGGCGGCACCAACGTCGTCCTCGACGGGCCCGACCCGGCCACGGTGCTGGAGACGATCGAGCGCGAGGGCATCACCAGCCTGTTCTGCCCGCCGACGGTGTGGATCGGGCTGCTGCGCTCCCCCGACTTCGACCGGCGGGACCTCTCCTCGCTGGCCAAGGGCTACTACGGCGCGTCGATCATGCCCGTCGCCGTCGTCGAGGAGCTGCGCCGCCGGCTGCCGGGGATGGCGCTGTTCAACTTCTACGGGCAGACGGAGATGTCCGCGCTTGCTCTGGTCCTCCCCCCGGAGGACCAGCTGCGCAAGCCGGGATCGGCCGGCACGGCCTGCATCAACGCCGAGACCCGGATCGTCGACGACCTCGACCGGCCGGTGGGCCCCGGCGTCGAGGGCGAGATCGTGCACCGCAGCCCGCACGCCACCGCCGGCTACTGGAACGACCCGGAGAAGACCGCGGAGGCCTTCCGGGGCGGCTGGTTCCACAGCGGCGACCTCGGTGTCGCGGACGAGGACGGCTACATCACCGTCGTCGACCGCAAGAAGGACGTGATCAAGACCGGCGGCGAGAACGTGGCCAGCCGCGAGGTCGAGGAGGTCCTCTACAGCCACCCCGCGGTGGCCGAGACCGCCGTCTTCAGCATCCCCCACGAGCGCTGGATCGAGGCCGTGGCCGCGGTGGTGGTGCCGCGGGAGGGGCAGACGGTGGACACCGCGGAGCTGATCGCCTTCTGCCGCGAGCGGCTGGCCGGGTTCAAGACGCCGCGCTACGTCGCCGTCGCCGACGCCCTGCCCAAGAACGCCAGCGGCAAGATCCTCAAGCGGGAGCTGCGGACGACGTACGCCGGTCTCGCCGGGTGACCCGCCCGCGCCTCCCTGCCGGCGCGCCGCGCCGACGAGGGGGTCTGCGCAGGCCGGGTGCGGAACCGTCGGTTACCGTCGGGTAGGTGTGGCGCGGGCCACACGCCCGCGCGACCGAGGGGACCGACCTGTGCTCTACACCGCCTATGAGTGGCAGCAGCGGCTGACCGCTCCGGCCCGGACGTCGTCAGCGCTGACCGTGCGGGCCCTGGAGGCACTGCCGGCCCCGCTGGCCGGGCTGCCCGGTCCCCGCCGGCTGCGAGCCGCCTGCCGGATCGTGGCCGAGGCCCGGCCCACCCACGTCCGCCCCGACTGGGGCATCGACGCGGTGGCGGTCGACGGCAGGCCGGCCGAGGTGGTCGTGGGGTCGGCGCTGTCGACGCCGTTCGCCGACGTCCTGCACTTCGCCAAGCCCGGGGTCACCGGCCAGCCGCAGGTGCTGGTCGTGGGGCCGATCTCCGGGCACTTCACCACGCTGCTGCGGCCTACGGTCCGCACGCTGCTGGCCGACCACGACGTGTACGTCGTCGACTGGCACAACGCCCGCGACGTCCCGGTGTCCGCGGGCCGGTTCGGGCTCGACGAGTACATCGACCACATCCTGCAGGCGCTGCGGTTGCTGGGCCGCGACACGCACGTCATGGCCGTCTGCCAGCCGGCGCCGCTGGTGCTGGCCGCGGTCGCCGTGCTGGCCGCCGCCGACGACCCCGCCCAGCCCCGCAGCGTCACGCTGATGGCCGGGCCCATCGACACCCGGGTCAACCCCAACCGGGTCAACCTCAACGCCGGCCGGCACTCGCTGTCGCGCTTCGAGCGGCTGCTCATCACCACGGTCCCGGCCCGCCACGCCGGCGCCGGTCGCCGCGTCTACCCCGGGGTCACCCAGCTGACGGCGTTCATGTCGATGAACCCGCGCCGGCACATGGACGCCCACCTGCGGATGTACCGGGCGATGGTCGCCGGCGACGAGGCCGCGGCCGCGACCACGCGCGCCTTCTACGACGAGTACGGCGCGGTGATGGACGTGCCGGCGGAGTTCTACCTCGAGACGGTGCAGCGCGTGTTCATGGAGCACCACCTGCCCCGCGGCGTCTTCACCTGGCGGGGCCGGCGGGTGGACCCGGCGGCCATCACCGACACCGCGCTGCTCACCGTCGAGGGCGCCCAGGACGACATGTGCTCACCGGGGCAGACCGAGGCGGCGCACGGGCTGTGCACCGGGATCCCCCCGGAGCGTCACCGGCACCACCTGCAGGAGGGCGCCGGCCACTACGGCGTCTTCGCCGGGAAGCGCTGGGAGGCCGAGATCTACCCGGCCTTCCGCGCCTTCGTCGCCGAGCAGGAGCGCGCCCGGACGGCCGCCGCGGCCCTCTGAGGCAGCAGGACGCGACGGGGGTCGTGCCCGGGTCGCCCCCCGGGCACGACCCCGTCGCGTCGCGTCGGCCGTCAGTGGATGTGCGAGCCGCCGTTGACGTCGTAGGTGGCCCCGGTGACGTAGCCGGTCTCCTCCCGGCACAGGAAGGTGATGAGGTCGGCCACGTCGGCGACCCGGCCGTTGCGGCCGACGGGGATGCCCGCGACCAGCTGGGTCCTGCGCTCGCCCTCCAGCGCACCGCCGGTGATGTCGGTGTCGATCAGCCCGGGCGCGACGGCGTTGACCGTCACGCCGTGCGGGCCGAGCTCGCGCGCCAGGGCCCGGGTGAAGCCGAGCTGGCCGGCCTTGGCGGCGGAGTAGGCCACCCCGCCGAAGACGCCGCCGCCGCGCTCGGCCGAGACCGAGGAGAGGAAGACGATCCGGCCGAAGCCGCGCTCGGCCATGCCGGGCGCCAGGCGGCGGGTCACGTTGAACGCGCCGCGGATGTTGACCGCGAAGATGCGGTCCCACTCCTCGCCGCTGACCTCGAGGAACGGCGTGGGCGAGGTGATGCCGGCGTTGTTCACCAGGGCACCGACGGGGGGCAGGGCGCCGGCGAGGACGCCGAGGGCGGCGTCCACGGAGGCCTCGTCGGTGACGTCGCAGCCGATGCCGACGGCCTGGACGCCGTTGCGGTCGGCCACCTCGTGGGCGGCGTCCTTGGCGCTGGCCTCGTCAAGGTCGAGGATCGCGACGTTCCAGCCGGCGGCGGCCAGGGTGTGGGCGGTGGCGCGGCCGATGCCGCGCTTGGAGCCGGCGCCGGTGACGACGGCGGTCTTGTCGGAGACGGACACGGTGTCCTCCAGGAGGGTCGAGGGGATCGAGGGGGTCAGGCGGTGGCGGGGGCCGGGTCGACGGCCAGGGCATCGGCCGGGTCGGCGGCCGGGCGCGGGCCGGCGGCGCCGCTGAGCTCGGCCCGCACCCGGGCGACGACGGCGTCGGTGGACAGGCCGTAGCGGTCGTGCAGGGTGGGTAGCGCGCCGGCGGCGAGGAACTCGTCGGGCAGCGCGATGGGCACCACCCGCGTGCCGGCCCCGGCGAAGGCGAGCGTCGAGGCGACGGACTCGGCGAGCCCGCCGACCACGGTGTGGTTCTCCAGCGTGACCACGAGCCGGTCGGTGCGGGCGGCCCGCAGCACCGCCTCGGTGTCCAGCGGCTTGATCGTCGGCACGTGCAGGACGGCGACGTCGACGTGGTCGGCCTCCAGCCGCGCCGCGGCCTGCAGCGCCCGCATGGTCATCAGGCCGGTGGAGATGAGGACGACGTCCCGCCCGGTGCGCAGCTCGGCGGCCCTGCCCAGCTCGAAGCGGTAGTCGTACTCGTCGAGCACCGTGGGCACCGCACCGCGCAGCAGCCGCAGGTAGGTGGGACCGGGTGCGTCGGCCAGCGCCGGCACGGCCTGCTCGATGTCGACCGAGTCGCAGGGGTCGACGATCGTCAGGTTCGGGCAGCCGCGGAGGATCGCCAGGTCCTCGGTGGCCTGGTGGCTGGGCCCGTAGCCGGTGGTGAGGCCGGGCAGGGCGCCGACGACGTTGACGTTGAGGTTCGGCTCGGCGATGTCCAGGCAGAGGAAGTCGTAGGCCCGCCGGGTGGCGAACACCGAGTAGGTGGAGGCGAAGGGCACCAGCCCGACCTCCGCCATCCCGGCCGCCGTCCCGAGCAATGACTGCTCGGCCATGCCCATCTGGAAGAAGCGGTCCGGGTGGGCGTCGCGGAAGACGTGCATGTCGGTGTACTTGGCGAGGTCGGCCGACAGCCCGACGATCTCGGGCCGCTGCTCGGCCAGCCGGTTGAGGGCGTGGCCGAACGGTGCGCTGGTCGTGCGCTGACCGGGGTCGGCGAACGAGGCGATCATCGCCGAGGTGGTGAGCTTCTTGCGGGGGGCCGTGCCGGTCATCGGGCCAGTCCTTCCTGCAGCTGGTCGCGGGCGATCTGCCACTCGTGCTCCTCCACCCGCATGAAGTGGGCCTTCTCGCGGTTCTCCAGCAGCGGCACGCCGCGGCCGATCCGGGTGTCGCAGATGACGACCGAGGGCGAGCCGCGGTGCTCGCGCACCTCGTCGAACGCGTCGACGAGTGCGGCGACGTCGTTGCCGTCGACGCGGACGGCGTGCCAGCCGAAGGCGCGCCACTTGTCGGTCACCGGCTCGGTGCGCAGCACGCCGGCGGTGGGGCCGTCGGCCTGCAGCGCGTTGACGTCGACGATCGCGGTGACGTTGTCCAGTTCGTGGTGGGCGCAGGCCATCGCGGCCTCCCAGGTCGAGCCCTCGTCCAGCTCGCCGTCGGAGAGCAGGTCGACCACCCGCGCCCCGTTGCCCTGGTGGCGCAGCCCGAGGGCCATCCCGGTGGCTACGGCGAGCCCGTGGCCGAGCGAGCCGCCGGAGATCTCTACGCCCGGCGTGTAGGAGGCCATGGCCGACATGGGCAGGCGCGAGTCGTCGGAGCCGTAGGTCTCCAGCTCCTCGGCCGGGAGGGTGCCGGCCTCGGCCAGCGCGGCGTACAGCGCGATGGCGTAGTGGCCGATGGAGAGCAGGAAGCGGTCCCGGTCGGGCCAGTGCGGGTCCTCCGGGCGGTACCGCAGCTGGTCGGTGTAGACGACGGCGAGGACGTCGGCGACGCCCAGCGCCTGGCCGATGTAGCCCTGCCCCTGCACCTCCCCCATGTCGAGGGCGTTGCGGCGGATCCGGTACGCGGCCTGGCGGATCCGCTCGATCCGCTCGGCGCGGTCGTCGGTGCGGGGTGCCGCCTGGGGTGTGGTCAGTGAGGTCATGAGGTGCTCCTCCTCGGGTCAGTCGGTCGTCGAGTCGGCCGTCGGCCGGCGCTCGGACGTCGCGGAACGGGGGGTGGGGACGGCGGACGGCGTCCGGAGGCTGCGCTCCAGGGCGGCGACCTCCTCGCGCTCGGCCGGCCCCCAGGTCTCGCGGGTCAGCAGCGCGGCGACCAGACCCAGCAGGCCGTAGCCGCTGAACAGCAGCGCCGGGCCGATCCAGCCGTACCCGGCGTAGAGCGCGGTGGTGATCAGCGGGGTGAAGCCGGAGACGACGGCCGAGAGCTGGTAGGCCAGCGAGGCGCCCGTGGTGCGGGTCTTGGTGGCGAAGAGCTCGGAGAACCAGGCGCCCTGCACCCCGGCCAGCATGTTCTGCAGGACCGCGTAGCTGACGACGAACGCGACGACGATGGCCACCGCGGCGCCGGTGTTGACCACCAGGAACAGCGGGATGCCCCACAGCAGGTGCAGCGCGGTGCCCAGCAGGTAGACCGGGCGCCGCCCGATCCGGTCGGTGAGCGCGCCCCAGCAGGTGGTGGCGACGATGCCGATCCCGGCGGCGATCATGGTCGCGGTGAGAGTGACCGGCCGGTCGGCCAGCTCCTCGGAGGCGATGTAGGACAGCATGAACGTGACCGACACCGCGTAGCCGGCGGTCTCGGTGATCCGCAGGCAGAAGGCCCGCAGGATGTTGCGCCAGTCGTCGCGGAGCACCTCGAGGAGCGGGTTCTTCGAGAGCTCGCCCTCCTCCTTGAGCTCCTCGAACTCCGGGGACTCCTCGACCTTGAGCCGGATGACGATGCCCACGACGATCAGGACGGCGCTGAGCAGGAACGGCACCCGCCACGCCCAGGAGCCACCCAGCGGGACGCTGGCGAGGAAGGCGAGGTTGGCCAGCAGCAGCCCGACCGGGAACCCGGCCTGGGTGATGCCGGTGTAGAGACCCTTCTTCCGCCAGGGGGCGTGCTCGAAGCACATGAGGATCGCGCCGCCCCACTCGGCGCCGAACGCCAGGCCCTGCACGACCCGCACGACCACCAGCAGGATCCCGGCCCAGATGCCGACCTGCTCGTAGGTGGGCAGGGCGCCGATGAGGACCGTCGCGATGCCCATGAGCAGCAGGGACCCGACGAGGACCGGCTTGCGGCCGACCCGGTCGCCGAGGTAGCCGCCGATGATCCCGCCGAGCGGGCGCACCGCGAAACCGATGCCGAGCGTGGCGAAGGACAGCAGCGTGCCCGACAGCGGGTCCTCGGCGGGGAAGAAGGCGGTGTTGAAGTACAGCGCGGCCGCGATGCCAAAGCCGATGAAGTCGTAGGTCTCGATCGTCGCCCCGACGGAGCAGCCGACGGCGACCTTCTTCTTCGTCGGTGTGCCCTCGATCGGGTGCCAGCTGGCGACCTCCTCGAGGTGTGGATCGCGGACGGGTGGATGCCGCTCGGTCACGGTGACCTCCAATGGCCGGGTGTGCGTCGGAACCCCGTTGAGCGTTGACTGTTGACAGTCAACTGGCGACCAGAGTGGGTGGTGCGGGTCATGGTGTCAAGGGTCACCTCGCGCGACCTGTGTCCGCGCAGGTGAGGACGCCGGCGAGGGACGGAGAGGACGGGCGGCCCCCTGCAGGGGCCCGCCGCGAGCTCGCGAGCGGTGGGGAGCAGGGGGTCCTTGCTCAGGCGGAGGCGGAGGCCCGGGCGAAGTGGTCCGCGGCACCGGCCATGTGCTCGTCGACGACCTGCACGGCGGCCTCGACGTCCCCGCGCTCGATGGCCTCGACGATCGGGACGTGCCGGTCGCGGCTCATCATCGGCGCCTGGAGGGCCGCGCCGTTGAGGATGGCCACGCGCATCCGGCCCTCGAGCCGCTGCCAGGCCTCGACGAGCATGGAGTTGCCCGACAGCTGGCAGAGCAGCAGGTGGAAGGCGAGGTCCGCCGCCATCCGCGCGGCGGGCTCGTCCGAGTCGGAGAGCCGTTCCACGGCCGCCCGCAGCGCCTCGGCGGCGGACGCACGCCGGGGCGAGGCGATGACCTCGCGGACCGCCAGCCCCTCGAGCGCGGCGCGCACCCGGAACAGCTCGCGGACCTCGGCGGGGGTCAGGCTGTTGACCCGCAGCATGCCGCGGGTCCCGGCGGTGACCAGGCCCTCCTGCTGCAGGTGCCGCAGCGCCTCGCGCACGGTGCCGCGGCTGACGCCCAGCGAGCCGGCCAGCTCGACCTCGCCGAGGTGGTCCCCCGGCCGGTACCGGCCCGAGAGGATGGCCGACCGCAGCGCCTCGAGCGAGCGCTCGCGCAGCGTGCTGCGGTCCAGACTCGACAACGGCTCGACGCTCACGACACCCCCAGGCTCGACCGCAGCATAACTGTCGACTGTCGACCGACCACCCCGATCCTCAATCCGGCGGGTCCCCGTCCGCGGTGGGGGGAGCGGGTACGGAGGGCCGCGCGGCACCCGCCGTGCCAGGCTCCGGACATGGCCTTCGACCTCCACCGAGCCGACGGCGAAGTCATCCGCTTCGACGACGCCGCCCGGTTCAGCTTCACCGCCACCGGCCACCTCGTGATCTACGACGCGCGGGGCAACAAGACCCTCTTCAGCCACCACAGCTGGAACTGGATCGAGGAGCCGGTCCCCCCGCCCCGGACGTGAGCGCGCCGGCGCGGTTCCCCGGCGGCGGCCCGCGGACCGCCGCCGGGGGACGGGCGCGTGGCCGGTCGTCCCGACGCCCAGCGGCGCGGGCACGTCCGCACGGGCCGGTGGACCCGTGCCCGACCGATCCCCTCGAGCGGCCCGACGACCCCAGGAGGCCCCGTGCCCGACACCGCGACCACCGGCACCGACCTCGACGACCTGCGCGCCCGCACCCGCGCGCTGTGCGCCGGGTTCCCCGACGCCTACTGGCGCGAGACCGACCGCGACCGCCGCTACCCGCGGGAGTTCGTCGACACCCTCACCGCGGCCGGCCTGCTCTCGGTCCTCGTCCCCACCGAGTACGGCGGCGCGGGGCTGGGCGTGACCGCCGCGTCGGTGGTCATGGAGGAGATCAACCGCTCCGGCGGGCACTCCGCCGCCTGCCACGCGCAGATGTACACCATGGGCGCCCTGCTGCGGCACGGCAGTCAGGCGCTCAAGGACACCTACCTGCCGCCGATCGCCTCGGGCGAGCTGCGGCTGCAGGCCTTCTCGATCACCGAGTCCGCTGCCGGCTCCGACACCACCGCCATCGAGACGACCGCCACCCGCGACGGTGACGACTTCCTCATCAGCGGGCACAAGAACTGGACCAGCCGCATCGCGGAGTCCGACCTGGCCCTCGTGCTGGCCCGCACCAGCGAGAAGGCCGCCGACCGGACCCGCGGGCTCACCCTGTTCCTCCTCGACCTGCGGCAGGTGTGCGCCGAGCAGCCCGGGACCCTCGAGGTCTCCCCGGTGCGCACGATGTTCAACTACGCGACCAACCAGGTCACCTACCGGGGCGTGCGGGTGCCGGCCGACCACGTCGTCGGCCAGGTCGACGCCGGGTTCCGGTACGTCATCGACGGGTGGAACGCCGAGCGGATCCTGCTGGCGGCCGAGGCGATCGGCGACGGCTACTGGTTCGTCGAGCGGGCGGTCGCCTACGCCACCGGGCGGGAGGTCTTCGGCCGCCCGATCGGCGCCAACCAGGGGGTGCAGTTCCCGATCGCCGACGCCTACATGAAGGTCCGCGCCGCCGACCTGATGCGCTACGAGGCCGCCCGGCTCTTCGACGCCGGCGAGCCGTGCGGCGCCGAGGCCAACATGGCCAAGCACCTGGCCTCCGAGGCCAGCTGGGCGGCGGCCAACACCGCGCTGGACACCCACGGGGGCAACGGGTTCGTCGACGAGTACGACGTCGAGCGCAAGTTCCGCGAGACCCGCCTGTACCAGGTCGCGCCCGTGGCGAACAACATGGTCAAGGCCTTCGTCGCGACCAAGGTGCTGGGACTCCCCCGGTCCTACTGAGCCCCACCGGGCACCGCCCCTGGGTCAGGAGCCCCGGGTCAGGAGCCCGGCTCAGCGGCCGAAGTACAACCGGACGGCGGTGCCCGCCGGACCGGACCGCACGGCGGCGTCGTCGGCCAGGCTCCAGGCCAGCCACATCCCGTGCGGTCCGTCCGCCGCGGCGGGCGGCACGAAGCCCAGCGTCTCGTCGGGCAGGCCCGGCCCGGCGTCGCTGACCTCGACGACGAGGGTGTCCGCGTCGGTCCAGGTGGCGACCTCGGCGAAGGCCGCCACCCGCAGCGCGTTGGTGACCAGCTCGTGGCCGGCCGGGACGACGTCGCCGAGCCGGGCCCGCCGGTCGGGCGGCACCGCCGCGCTCATCGCGCGGCGCGCCTGCACCGGCGTCGTGACCAGGTGGACGGCCGCGTCGGCGGGGCGCGGCGTCCACGGCGGCTGCACCTCGCGCAGGAAGCGCACCGGGTCCGCGTAGGCCGGCTGCGGTGCCGGCGCGCTCCCGTTCCAGGTCAGCGGGTGCGTGCGGGCCACGGCGGCGAGGGCCGCGGCCGGCAGCCGCTGCGCGTCGTGCAGGCACAGGCTGTAGTACGGCAGCGCGCCGTAGCAGCGGTTGGCGACCGCCTCGAAGCGGCTCCACCCCCGGCCGTCGTCGTCGTGGGCGGACCACACCGGCTCGGCGGCCAGCCGCCAGCGCGGCGCGCGGGCCCGCAGCGCGCGCAGCTCGCGGTCGTAGGCCTGCAGCGTGGCGTGCCCGCCCCGCCACCACGTCTCCGCGGACGCGAAGGTCGTCAGCCGGCCGAGGTCGTCGCCCAGCTGCTCGGCGAGCAGCGACCGGACCCGCTCGCCGGCGACCACGAGCACCGGCTCCCCGCGGCGGAGCCCCTCGTCCACGAAGGGCACCACCCGGTCGACGAGCTCGGCGTCGGCGGCGAAGACGAACCCCTCGTGGGCCAGGCCCGTGCCGTTCCAGTCCCCCGTCGGGCGCACCGTCCTCACGCCCCCTCGGCCTCCAGGCCGACGAGGTCCAGGCCGAAGAGGTCGAGGCACCGCAGGACCGCCCGCCGCGCCCCGGTCATCCGCACCCGGGTCCCCCGCGCGGCCAGCTCGCGCACCGCGCCCTCGAGCACGCGGGCGCCGGCGACGTCGAGGAAGCGCAGGTCGGTGAGGTCGAGCACCAGCTCGCCGGCGGTGCCACCGGCGACGTCGGTCAGCGCGGTGGCCACGTGCGCGGCCTCGGTCCGGTCGACCTCCCCGTGCAGCGCCAGGGTCGTCCCCCGCCCGGACAGGTGCGCCAGCGGCTCGCGGCCGCCCAGGTGCTGCGCCGGGTGCAGGACGGCGACCGGGCCGAGCACGTCGTGGCCCGCCGCGTCGTCGTAGAGGCACAGCGCGGTCATCGGGACCTCGTCCACGAGCACGTCGGCGAGCTGCTCGTAGGCGTGCAGCTGCCGGAGCGCGGGCCGCTCGGCGGCGGCCAGCGCGCTGATGTCCGCGGCCACGCGCAGGCCGCTGCGCCCGCCGTCGAGGGCCGCCCGCACCGCGTCGCGGTAGCGCCGCACCTGCTCGGCGGGGACCAGCTCCCCGCCGGCGGCGTAGGCGTCCTCGAGGGTGCGCAGCTGCAGCTGCCCGCTGTCCAGCAGCTCGTCGCGGTCGGGCAGCCCGTCGGTCGCGGTGAGCAGGACCGGCCGGGACGCGCCGACGAGCAGCAGCTCCTCGCCGAGGCGGCGTCCCTCGTCGAGGAAGGGCACCACCGCGGCCGCGAGCCCGGTCGCGTCGGGGAAGGTCCAGCAGACGTGGTCCCCCGGCCCCAGACCGGTCGGGGAGTCCAGCTCCCGTGGAACGGTCACGGGGCCGACGGTACCGGCCGGGGCCGGTGGTGTCAGGGTCCCCGACGACCGCCGTGCGCACCGCGCGGGTGGGTGTCACATCCGCGGCCGCGGCGGTGCTGTAGGGATGTGGACGTCGTCAGGCAGGTACCCGTGGCCCTGAGGACCCCCGGCGTTCGCGGGACCGCGCCGGGGCGCGCCGAGCGGAGGGACGGGGCCGTGGCAGGCAGGGACGGCGCCCCCCGGGCCGACCTCGAGCAGGTCTTCCGCGACGGCTACCCCCGGGTGGTCGCCGTCGCCGCCCGCGTGCTCGGCTCGCGCGACGAGGCGGAGGACGTCGCCCAGGAGGTGTTCCTCTCCTGGGCCCGCTCGTCGGTGCCGACCGCGGAGGCGCCGGGCTGGCTGGCGGTCGCCGCCGCCCACACCGCGCTCAACCACCTCCGCTCGGGCCGCCGCCGCGCAGCGCGGGAGGAGGCCGCGCACGCCGGGGCGGACCGGGAGCCGCTCGCCCCCGACGTGGCCGACACCGTCGTCGTCCGCGAGGAGCGCAGCCGCGTGCGGGCCGCGCTCGCCCGGCTGCCCCGGCGGCAGGCCGTCGCGCTCGTCCTGCGCCACAGCGGCCTGAGCTACGCCGACGTGGCGGCCGCCCTCGACCTCTCCCCCGGCAGCGTCGGCACGACCGTGCGACGCGCCGAGTCCGCCCTTCGCGAGGAGTTGACCCCTGATGCGCCACCCCACTGACGGCACGCTGCGCCGCCTGCTCGACGAGCCGGCCGGCGTCCCCGACGACGACCGCGCCCACGTCGCCGGCTGCCCCGAGTGCCTGCGCGGCCTGGCCGCCGCCCGCGCCGACGCCGCGGCCGCCGGCGCGGCCCTGTCGGCGCCGCCGGCCCCCGACGTCGACCTGGCCTGGCGGCGGTTCTCCGCGACCGCCGCCGCCGACGCCCGGGGCCCGGCTCCGGCACCCGCCCGCGCCGGGCGGTGGCGCCGGGCGGTCCGCAGCCCCGTCGCCGCGGCCCTCGGCGTCGCCCTCGTCCTGGGCGGCGCCGGCGCGGCGGCCGCCGGCGACTGGCTGCAGGTCTTCCGCACCGAGGAGGTCGCCGCGGTCCCGGTCACCACCGCCGACCTCGTCGGGCTGCCCGACCTGTCCGCCTACGGCGACCTGCGGCTGGTCACCGACCCCGACGTCCGCGAGGTGCCCGACGCCGCGGCCGCGCAGGCGGCGACCGGGCTCGACGTGCCGCAGGTCGCCTCCCTCCCCGCCGGGGTGACCGGCGAGCCGGCCTACACGGTGGGCGGCCAGGCGGTCGCGGAGTTCACCTTCTCCGCCGACCGGGCCGCCCAGGCGGCGGCCGCGGCCGGCGAGACGCTGCCGCCCCCGCCGGCCGGGCTCGACGGCAGCGTCTTCCAGCTGCGCGCCGGCCCGGGCGTGGCCGCGGTGTGGTCGGAGGCGCGCGGGGTGCCCGCCCTCGTCGTCGCCCGGGTGACCGCGCCCACCGCGTACTCCTCCGGGGTGCCGTTCGAGACCGCCCGCGACTACCTGCTGTCGCTGCCGGGGCTGCCCAAGGAGCTGGCGGAGCAGCTGCGGGGCTTCGCCGGCGACGGCACGACGCTGCCGCTGCCGATCCCGGCGGAGTTCGCCACGTCGTCCACCGCGGACGTCGGCGGGCACGAGGCCACCGTCCTGGCCTCCCGCGACGGCACGATGACCGGCGTGGTGTGGGTCGCCGACGGGGTGGTCACCGGGGTCGCCGGCTCGCTGGACGAGGACGAGGTCCTCGCCGTCGCCCGGACCCTGGGGTGAGCACCGGCACCGCCGCCCCCGCCGGGGAGGAGCTGCTCGCCCGGCTGCCGCCCTCGCCGGCGGTGTGGTGCAGCGGGCTGCGCAAGCGGTACGGACGGCGGACCGCCGTCGACGGCGTCTCCTTCGCGGTGGGCCGCGGCGAGGTCCTCGGGCTGCTCGGGCCCAACGGTGCGGGCAAGACCAGCGTCATCAAGATGCTGCTCGGGCTGGTGCGCCCCGACGCCGGCGAGGTGCTGCTGCTGGGCCGGCGGGCCCGCGACCCACGGGCCCGCGAGCGGGTCGGCTACCTGCCCGAGCTCTTCCGGTACCAGCCGTGGCTGACCGCGGCGGAGGTGCTGGCCCTGCACGTGCGGCTGGCCGGCGCCCGCGTCCCGGACGACGAGCAGCGGCGGTGCCTGGCGCTGGTCGGGCTGGCCGAGCGCGCGGGCGACCGGGTGGGCGGCTTCTCCAAGGGCATGCAGCAGCGGCTGGGGATGGCCGTGGCGCTGGTCGCCCGCCCGGAGCTCGTCGTCCTGGACGAGCCGACCAGCGCGCTGGACCCGCTGGGCCGGGCCGACGTCCGCGACGTCGTGCTGTCCCTGCGGGAGCGCGGCGTGGCCGTCCTGCTCAACTCGCACCTGATCGGCGAGGTGGAGCGGGTCTGCGACCGGGTGGTCGTCCTCGACCGCGGCCGGGTGGCCGCCTCCGGGACGCTCGCCGAGCTGCTCGGCCGGCGGGAGCTGCGGCTGCGCCTGGGCGGCCTCTCCGCCGCGGCGCAGGCCCGGCTGGCCGCGGTCGGCGCGGTCACCCGCCACGGCGAGGAGGTCACCGTCGCGCTGCCCGCCGACGACGACGGGTCGGTCGTGCCCGGCCTGGTCGCCGACCTGGTGGGCCTGGGCGTGCGGGTGCACGCGGTCGAGCCGGCGCGGATCAGCCTGGAGGAACGGCTGCTGGGCATCCTGCGCCACGAGGAGGGACCGTGACCGTCCTGACGGTCGCCGGGCTGACGCTGCGCGAGGCGGCCCGCCGCAAGGTGCTGCGCGCCCTGGGCGTGCTCACCCTGGCGCTGCTGGGCCTGTCGGCCTGGGGCTTCGCCAAGCTGGCGTCGGTCGACCCCGAGTTCGGGGCGCTGACCAGCGGCGAGGCGCGGCTGGTCGCCTCCCAGCTGCTCAACCTCGTCATGTTCGGCCTGAGCCTGATCGCCGCGCTCGGGACGGCGTTCCTGGCCGGCCCGACGCTCTCGGGCGAGGTGGAGTCGGGCATGGCGCTGGCCGTGCTGGCCCGGCCGGTGCGCCGCAGCACCGTGCTGCTCGGCAAGTGGCTGGGGCTGGTGGCCTTCGGCAGCGGGTTCGTCGCCGTGGCCGGGCTGGCGCAGTTCCTCGTCGTGCAGGTCACGGTCGGCTACTGGCCGCCGGACCCGGTGGTCGGGCTGCTGCTGCTCGCCGCGCAGACGACGGTGCTGATGACGCTCGCGCTGCTGCTGTCCACCGCCGTCTCCCCGATGGCCTCGGGCATCGTCGCGGTCGGGCTGTTCGGCGCCACCTGGGTGGCCGGCGTGGTCGGCAGCGTCGGTGAGGTGGTCGGCAACGACGGCGTGGCGCAGGTGGGCACGGTCTCGCGCGTGCTGCTGCCCACCGACGGGCTGTGGCGCGGCGCCATGTACGCCTTCCAGGACACGACGGCGTTCGGCGCCCTGGGCGCCGGGTTCGAGGGCTCCCCGTTCCTCGGGGTCGCCCCGCTGAGCGCCGGCTACCTCGCCTGGGTGGCCGTGTGGCTGCTGCTGATCGGCGGGCTGGCCGCGCTGTCGTTCACCCGCCGGGACGTGTGAGCGCCGCCCCGCCGGCGGGTACCGCGAGCGACGGGGAGGCGGACGGCGAGGAGGTGGGCGTGGCGCGAGGACGGCGGAGCGGGCTGCAGGAGGAGCTGCTGCGCCTGCTGCGCCCGCCGGTGCCCCGGCGGGCGGAGCTGCTCAGCGAGCGGGTGGCCCCCGCGCTGGCGGCGATCGGCGACCGCATGGCCGGCCGGCCGGCCGACGAGGTGCTCGAGGTGCTCGACGCCGCGGTCCGGGACGCCGGCGGCACACCGGACCGCGCGGCGCTGCGGGAGTTCGCCGCCCAGGTCGAGGCCGGCGAGAACCCCTTCACCTGAGGGAGGACCCCGTCCCCCCCCTCGCAGGCTCGGGGCCGGCCCCGGGACGGGGCCGTGCGTCAGCGGGTGCGGAAGAGGTCGCGGCGGGCCTGGCGGACGAGGGCGGCGGCGGCCTCGCCGTCGGCGTCCCCGCGGCCGGCGATCAGGGCGGCGAGGTCGTCGCGGTCGCTGACGGTGGCGTAGTCGGCGAGCTCCTGCCGCACCGCGCGGCGGGCGCGCCGCGCGGCACGGCGGCGACGGAGCGCGTCCAGGAAGGGCAGCTCGGGGGTGGTGGCGGCGTAGGCGAAGGCGGTGCCCTGCATGGTGGTCTCCGTGGTGTCGGTCGGTGTCTCCTCCTCCATGGTCGGCCACCGGGCTTGGCAACTGTCGCCGGGACACTGTGAGTGTCCCCACCACGGGTGAGCAGATGTGGCCGGAGCCACCGTCTCCCGGAGCCGCGGTGTCCGGCAGGTCCTGTCGACACCCACTGAGTGGACCGGGTGCGGTCAGCGGCCGACGAGCGTCGTCTCGAAGTCGTAGCGGGAGGCGCGGTAGACGTGCCGGCCGTACTCGACGGCGGCGCCCTGGTCGTCGAAGGCGGTCCGCTGCATCGTCAGCAGCGCCGAGCGCGGAGCCTCCTCCAGCAGCCGGGCCTCGTCGGCCCGGGCCAGTCGCGCCCCGATGCGCTGGTGGGCCACCCGCAGGTGCACGCCCTGGGCGCGCAGGTACTGGTAGAGACCCCGCTCCGTCAGCTCCTCGACGGTGGGCCGGAAGCGCCCCGGCAGGTGGTTGGTCAGCAGCGCCAGCGGCTCGCCGCGCGAGCGCCGCAGCCGGCGCAGCACGACGATCTCGTCACCCTCGGGCAGGTCGAGCTCCTCGGCCACGTCGGCCGGCGCGGGCACCCGCTCCAGGGAGAGCACCTCGGTGGTGGGTGCGTCGCCGGCCCGTGACAGGTCGTCGTAGAGGCTGGTGAGCTCCACGGAGCGCCGCACGTGCGGCTGGATGACCTGGGTCCCGACGCCCCGCTTGCGCACCAGCAGCCCCTTGTCGACCAGCTCCTGCACCGCCCGGCGCACCGTCGGGCGGGAGAGCCCGTACCGCTGGGCGAGCAGGACCTCGTTCTCCAGCCGCGAGCCGGCCGGCAGGGCGCCCCCGGTGATCGCGCCCTCGATCGCCGAGGCCAGCTGGAAGTACAGCGGCGTCGGGCTGGACCGGTCGATGTCGAACACCAGCACAGGGACCTCCTCGGCTGTGGGCGCCGCACGCGTGCGGCCGACGACCCGCACGCCGCGGTCATGATCGCACCTGCGCACGTCCTGTTGTCCTCACTCGTACGGGGCGCTCGACGTCCCGACGTCCTGTTGCCTTCATGTCCTAACAAAGTCTTGACACGACCGTGTGTGCCGGAGCACAGTCGCCAGGGCAGGCCGACCGACGAGCAGGGGAACGGAGCACCGTGGGAAACGCCCGGGAGATGGTCGTGATGGGCCGTAGCGGGGTCGACGTCTACCCCCTGCAGGTCGGGGTCGGCCTCGAGGACGTCGAGACGTTCGGGAAGTTCCTCGGCGGCAGCGCCGCCAACGTGGCGGTCGCCGCGGCCCGGCTCGGCCACGCCACCGCCCTGGTCACCGGCGTCGGCGACGACCCGTTCGGCCGGTTCGTGCGGCGGGCGCTGCGCGACCTCGGCGTCGACGACGGCCTGGTGGTGGTCGACCCGGCCCACCCGACGCCGGTCACCTTCTGCGAGATCTTCCCGCCCGACGACTTCCCGCTGTACTTCTACCGCCGGCCCACCGCCCCGGACCTGCAGGTCCGCCCGGAGGACCTCGACCTCGCGGCGATCCGCGACGCGGCGCTGTTCTGGGCGACGGTGACCGGCCTGTCCGAGGAGCCCAGCCGGTCGGCCCACCACGCCGCGTGGGAGGCCCGGGGACGGCGCCGGCACACCGTGCTGGACCTGGACTACCGGCCGATGTTCTGGGCCTCGCGCGAGGAGGCGTCGGCGCAGGTGCGGGCGGCCCTCCCGCACGTGACCGTCGCCGTCGGCAACCGCGAGGAGTGCGAGGTCGCCGTCGGCGAGACCGAGCCCGACCGCGCCGCCGACGCGCTGCTCGACGCCGGGGTGGAGCTGGCGATCGTCAAGCAGGGGCCCCGCGGGGTCCTCGGCAAGACCCGCACCGAGCGGGTCGTCGTCCCGCCCACGCCGGTCGAGGTCGTCAACGGCCTCGGCGCCGGCGACGCGTTCGGCGGGTCCCTCGCCCACGGCCTGCTCGCCGGCCTGCCGCTGGAGCAGCTGCTGCGCAACGCCAACGCCGCCGGCGCGATCGTCGCCTCGCGGCTGGAGTGCTCGACGGCGATGCCGACCGCCGACGAGATCGCCGCCCACGTCACCGCCTCCCTGGAGGGCACCCGTGTCTGACACCGCCCTGTCCCCCGCCGAGGTGCTCGGCGCGCCGCCGCTGTGCACCACCTACGCCGAGGTCACCGAGCTGCGCAGCCGCGACCCGCAGGCCATCGGCCGGGCCCTGGCCGCGCGGCGCCGGCGGTCGTCCTTCCTGCCCGAGGACGGCCGGCTGATGCTGGTCGCCGCCGACCACCCCGCCCGCGGCGCGCTGTCGGCGCAGGGGCGGCCGACGGCGATGAACAGCCGCACCGACATGCTCGACCGGCTCCGGACGGCGCTCGCCCGCCCCGGCGTGGACGGCCTGCTGGCCACCGCGGACATCGCCGAGGACCTGCTGCTGCTGGGCGCGCTCGAGGACAAGGTCGTGGTGGCCTCGATGAACCGCGGCGGCCTGGCCGGCTCGAGCTTCGAGCTCGACGACCGGATGACCGGGTACGACGTCGCCGGCGTGGTCGAGGCCCGCTTCGACGCGGCCAAGATGCTCAACCGGATCGACCTCGACGACCCCGGCACGGTGCGGATGCTGGAGACCGCCGGCCGCGCGGTCACCGAGCTGGCCCGGGCCGGCGTGATCGCCATGCTCGAGCCGTTCCTGTCCCGGCGGGTCGACGGGCGGGTCACCAACGACCTCAGCCCCGACGGGGTGGTCAAGTCGGTGCACATCGCCCAGGGCCTCGGCGCCACCTCGGCCTACACCTGGCTCAAGCTGCCGGTGGTCGCCGAGATGGAGCGGGTCATGGACGCCACCACCCTCCCCACCCTGCTGCTCGGCGGGGACCCCTCGCGCCGGCCGGAGGAGACCTACGCCAGCTGGCGCGACGCCCTGGCGCTGCCCGCGGTGCGGGGCCTGGTCGTCGGCCGCACGCTGCTCTACCCGCCCGACGACGACGTCGTCGCCGCCGTGGACACCGCCGTGTCCCTCGTGCACTGAGGGGTCCTCCGATGACCGCGACCACCGAGTCGCAGCACCTGCCCGCCGGCAGCGCCGCCGCCGGTCCCTACGCCCTCGAGGTGACGCCGGAGTCCGCCGGCTGGGGGCACTCGAGCCTGCGTGTGCTCGAGCTGTCCGCCGGTGACCGCCACACGCTGGACACCGGCCCGGACGAGGTCGTCGTCGTCCCGCTGCAGGGCGGCCTGACCGTCGAGTGCGACGGGGAGCTGCTGACCCTCACCGGGCGCAGCAGCGTCTTCGCCGGGCCGACCGACTTCGCCTACCTCCCCCTCGGGGTCACCGCGGAGCTGTCGAGCACGGACGGCGGACGGTTCGCGCTGTGCGGCGCCCGCGCCCGCCGGCGGCTGGCGGTCCGCCACGGCCCCGCCGCGGACGTCCCGGTGGAGCTGCGGGGCGCCGGCCGGTGCAGCCGGCAGGTGAACAACTTCGCCACCGCCGACGTCTTCGAGGCCGACGCGATCATCGCCTGCGAGGTCATCACCCCCGGCGGCAACTGGTCGTCCTACCCGCCGCACAAGCACGACGAGACCTCCGAGGTGGAGAGCGAGCTCGAGGAGATCTACTACTTCGAGGTCGCCGCCGGGCCGCAGGGCCAGCCGGGCCTGGCCTACCAGCGGGTCTACGGCACACCGGAGCGGCCCATCGACGTCCTCGCCGAGGTGCGCGACCGCGACGTCGTCCTCATCCCCCACGGCTGGCACGGTCCCTCGATCGCCGCCCCCGGGCACGACCTCTACTACCTCAACGTCATGGCCGGCCCGGGCACCGAGCGCGCCTGGCGGATCGTCGACGACCCCGACCACGCCTGGATCCGTGGCACCTGGGCCGACGAGCCGGTCGACCCGCGCCTCCCCCTGCACTCCCCCGCCGGCACCGAGCAGAACGGAGCACCCCGACCGTGAGCGAGTTCCCCCCGCCGGCCCGGACCGAGACGGTACGGCTCACCGTCTCCCAGGCCGTCGTCCGCTTCCTGGCGCAGCAGCACACGGAGCGCGACGGGCAGCGGCAGCGGCTGTTCGCCGGCTGCTTCGGCATCTTCGGGCACGGCAACGTCGCCGGGCTCGGCCAGGCCCTGCTGCAGGCCGAGATCGACGAGCCCGGCGCCCTGCCCTACGTGCTGGGCCGCAACGAGCAGGCCGTGGTGCACACCGCCGTGGCCTACGCCCGGGCCAGGGACCGGCTGCAGACCTGGGCGGTCTCCACCAGCGTTGGCCCCGGCTCGACCAACATGCTCACCGGCGCGGCGCTGGCGACCATCAACCGGCTGCCGGTGCTGCTGCTGCCGGCCGACACCTTCGCCACCCGCTCGGCCGGCCCGCTGCTGCAGGAGCTCGAGCAGCCGCACAGCGGCGACGTGACCGTCAACGACGCCTTCCGGCCGGTGTCGCGCTACTTCGACCGGATCTGGCGGCCTGAGCAGCTGCCCGGCGCCCTGCTCGGCGCGATGCGGGTGCTCACCGACCCGGCCGAGACCGGCGCGGTCACCCTCTGCTTCCCGCAGGACGTGCAGGCCGAGGCCTTCGACTGGCCGGTCGAGCTGTTCGCCGAGCGGACCTGGCACGTCGGCCGGCCGCTGCCCGAGCCGGCCGCGCTGGCCCGCGCCGTCGAGGTCATCCGCTCGGCCCGCCGGCCGCTGGTCGTCGCCGGCGGCGGCGTCATCTACTCGCAGGCCACCGAGGCCCTGGACGCCTTCGTCTCCGCCACCGGCGTCCCGGTCGGGCAGACCCAGGCCGGCAAGGGCGCGCTCCCCTACGACCACCCGCAGTCGGTGGGCGCCATCGGCTCCACCGGGACGACGGCGGCCAACGCCCTGGCCCGCGAGGCCGACGTCGTCATCGGGATCGGCACCCGCTACCAGGACTTCACCACCGCCTCGCACACCGCCTTCAACGACCCCGGGGTGCGGTTCGTCAACGTCAACGTCGCCGCACTGGACGCCGTCAAGCACGCCGGCGTCGGCATCCAGGCCGACGCCCGCGAGACGCTCACCGCGCTCACCGACGCGCTGGCCGGCTGGTCGGTCGACGACGCGTACCGGCAGCGGACGGCGGAGCTGGCCGCCGCGTGGGAGGCCACCGTCGAGGCGGCCTACCACCCGGAGACCCCGAGCGCCGGCGAGGGCGGCAAGCTGACCCAGAACGAGGTCATCGGCCTGGTCAACGAGGTGTCCGCGCCGCGCGACGTCGTCGTCTGCGCCGCCGGGTCGATGCCCGGCGACCTGCACAAGATGTGGCGGGTCCGCGACCGCAAGGGCTACCACGTCGAGTACGGCTACTCGTGCATGGGCTACGAGATCCCCGGCGGCATCGGCATCCGGATGGCCAGCCCCGACCGCGACGTGTTCGTCATGATCGGCGACGGCTCCTACCTGATGATGCCCACCGAGCTGGTCACCGCCGTCCAGGAGGGCGTCAAGATCGTCGTCGTCCTGGTGCAGAACCACGGCTTCGCCTCGATCGGCGCGCTGTCCGAGCAGCTGGGCTCCCAGCGCTTCGGCACCCGCTACCGCTACCGGTCGGACTCCGGCCGGCTCGACGGCGACGTGCTGCCGGTCGACCTCGCCGCCAACGCCGCCAGCCTCGGCGTCGACGTGCTGGTCGCGCAGGACGGGCCGAGCCTCGAGGCCGCGCTGCGCAAGGCCAAGGCCGGCGACCGGACGACGGTCGTGCACGTCGAGACCGACCCGCTGGTCGACGCACCGTCGAGCGAGTCGTGGTGGGACGTGCCGGTCGGCGAGGTCTCGACGCTGTCGAGCACGCAGGAGGCCCGCGCCGTCTACGACCGCTGGAAGGCCGTCCAGCGGCCCGCCTACCTCGCGCCGTCCGAGGGCGGCGCCGACCAGTGATGTCCCGCCCGTCCCCCGGAGGAGAGAACACATGACCGCGCAGCACCCCGCGGCTGGCCGCGCCCGCATCCGGGTGGGGTCGGCACCCGACTCGTGGGGCGTCTGGTTCCCCGACGACCCCGAGCAGGTGCCGTGGCAGCGGTTCCTCGACGAGGTCAGCGCCTGCGGGTACGAGTGGATCGAGCTGGGCCCCTACGGCTACCTGCCCACCGACCCGGCCCGGCTGTCCGACGAGCTGGCCGCGCGGGACCTGAAGGTGTCGGCCGGCACCGTCTTCGAGCACCTGCACCGGCCCGACTCGTGGGACGCCGTGTGGGGCCAGGTCAGGGACGTCGCCGCGCTGACGAAGGCCATGGGCGGCACCCACGTCGTCGTCATCCCCGACACCTTCCGCGACCAGAAGACCGGCGCCGACGTCGAGTCCCGCGACCTCACCCCCGAGCAGTGGGAGGCCAAGACCACCGGCGTCACGCGGCTGGGCCGGGCGGTGCAGGAGGAGTACGGCCTGTCGATCGCCTTCCACCCGCACGCCGAGACCCACGTCGGCTGGCAGCGCGACATCGAGCGGTTCCTCGCCGACACCGACCCGCAGTACGTGCCGCTGTGCCTGGACACCGGGCACGTCAGCTACTACCGGGGCGACAACGTCGAGCTGATCAACAAGTACCCCGAGCGGATCGGCTACCTGCACCTCAAGCAGGTCGACCCGACGATCGTCGACGAGGTGCTGGAGAAGGACATCACCTGGCCCGACGCGGTGCGGATGGGCGCGATGACCGAGCCGCCGAACGGCGTCCCGGCCTACCCACCGCTGTTCGAGGCGATCGAGGCGCACGGCCTGGACGTGTTCGCGATCGTCGAGCACGACCTCTACCCCTGCCCGCCGGACGTGCCCCTCCCCATCGCCCGGCGCACCCACCGCTACATCGGCGGCTGCGGGTTCCCCTCGCTGCAGCTGGGCTCCCCGACGACCCCCCAGGAGGACCGGGCGTGACCACCGCCGAGACCCGCGCCGGGGCGCTGCCCGCCCTGGCCGACGTCCCCGTGCGCGACCTGCGGGTCGCCGTGCTGGGCGTCGGGATGATGGGCGCCGACCACGTCGCCCGCCTGCACAGCCGCGTCTCCGGCGCGCAGGTGGTCGCGGTCAGCGACGCGTTCGCCGAGAAGGCCGAGCAGGTGGCCGCCGGGGTGCCCGGCTGCCGGGTGGTCGGCGACCCGCTGGCCGCGATCGCCGACGACGACGTCGACGCCGTGGTGATCGCCACGCCCGGCCAGTTCCACGAGGAGCAGGTGCTCGCCTGCATCGAGCGCGGCACACCGGTGCTGTGCGAGAAGCCGCTGACCATGGACGCCGGCAGCTCCCTGGCCGTGGTGCGGGCCGAGGACGAGCACACCGCCCGCACCGGCCGCCGGCTGGTCCAGGTCGGCTTCATGCGCCGCTTCGACCCGGAGTACGCCGAGCTCAAGGCGCTCGTCGACGGGGGCGGTCTCGGCGAGCCGCTGGTGGTGCACTGCACGCACCGCAACGCGTCGGTCCCGCCGTACTTCACCAGCGAGATGATGGTCAACGACTCGGTGGTGCACGAGGTCGACGTCGCCCGGTTCCTGCTCGACGAGGAGATCGCCGCGGTCACCGTGCTCCGGCCGCGGGCGACCCGGCACGCCGTCGCCGACCAGTCCGACCCGCTGCTGGTGCTGCTGGAGACCACCGGCGGCCGGGTGGTCGACGTCGAGTGCTTCGTCAGCACCGGCGTGGGCTACGAGGTGCGCACCGAGGTGGTCGGCGAGGACGGCAGCGCGATGATCGGCCTGGACGCCGGCCTGGTGCGCGCCACCGCCGGGCCGGCGGGGGCGAGTCGCTCGACCGGCATCGCGCCGGACTTCCGGCAGCGCTTCGGCCGGGCCTACGACATCGAGCTGCAGCGCTGGGTGGACGCCGCGCGCCGCGGCGAGGTGGACGGCCCGGGCGCGTGGGACGGCTACGCCGCCCAGGCCGTCTGCGCGGCCGGTGTCGAGGCGCTGCACAGCGGACAGCGCACCGTCGTTCGGATGGAGGCCCGGTGAGGATCGCCCTGGACCCGCAGATGCTGCGGACCACCCCCCTGCTCGAGCTGCCCGACGTGGTGGCCGGCATGGGTTACGAGTGGATCGAGCTCTCGCCTCGCGAGGACTTCATCCCGTTCTTCAAGCACCCGCGGGTCGACACCGCCACCGTGCGGGCCCTCAAGTCGCGGCTGGCCGACGCCGGCGTGGGCGTCACCTCGCTGCTGCCGGTCATGCGGTGGTCGGGCCCGGGCGAGGTGGAGCGGCAGGCCGCCGTCCGCTACTGGAAGCGGGCCATCGAGATCTGCGTCGAGCTCGGCGTCGACACCATGAACTCGGAGTTCAACGGCCGGCCGGAGGCACCGGAGCTCGCCGAGGCGATGTTCTGGCGGTCGATGGAGGAGCTGCTGCCGGTCTTCGAGCGGGAGGGCGTGAAGCTCGCGCTCGAGCCGCACCCGGACGACTTCATCGAGCTCGGCCTGCCGGCGCTGGACATGATCCGCGGCATCGACTCGCCGTGTGTCTCCTTCCTGTACTGCATGCCGCACACGTTCCACCAGGGCGACGACGCGCCGGGCATCATCACGAACGCCGGCGAGCTGCTCACCCACGTGCACGTGGCCGACTCGATGGACCACCGGGCCTCCGACGGGCTGCGCTACATCACCAACCCGCCGGGCAACACCACCCGCGTGCACCAGCACATGGAGCTCGGCCGTGGCGACGTCGACGCCGACGAGGCCTTCGCCGCCCTGGCCGGGATCGGCTTCGACGGCGTCCTCACCACCTGCGTCTTCGGCTGGGACGACCAGGCCCGCGAGTCCGGCGTCCGCATGCTCGCCGCCATCCGCGAACTCGTCGCCAAGCACTTCCCCGGCGACGCGCTCGGCAGCGGTGCCCCCCAGCCAGGCGCCCCGCAGCCAGCCACCCCGCAATCAGGCACCCAGCAGTCCGGCACCTCGCAGTCCGGCACCGCCCACCGCACCAACCTGCCGCAGACCCCCCTCCCCGACGACACCGCTCCCTGAGAGGCCACCATGCCCACCTCCATCCCGCACTGGATCGACGGCGCACGGCGCGAGGGCGCCAGCGGCCGCACCGGCGAGGTCACCGACTCCGCGACCGGCGAGGTCCTCGGCGAGGTCGCGCTCGCCTCCACCGAGGAGGTCGACGCCGCCGTCGCCGCCGCCTCGGCCGCCTTCCCGGCCTGGCGGGACACCTCGCTGGCCAAGCGCACCGCGGTGCTCTTCCGTTTCCGGGAGCTGCTCAACGCCCGCAAGCCCGAGCTGGCCGCGATCATCACCGCCGAGCACGGAAAGGTCCTCGACGACGCCCTGGGCGAGGTCTCCCGCGGCCAGGAGGTCGTGGAGTACGCCTGCGGCGTGCCCTCGCTGGTGCGCGGCGGGTTCACCGAGAACGCCTCGACCAACGTCGACGTGCACTCGGTTCGCCAGCCGCTCGGGCCGGTCGCGGTCATCAGCCCGTTCAACTTCCCGGCGATGGTGCCGATGTGGTTCTTCCCCATCGCCATCGCCACCGGCAACACCGTCGTCCTCAAGCCCAGCGAGCAGGACCCGTCGGCGTCGCTGTGGATCGCCGAGCTGTGGAAGGAGGCCGGGCTGCCCGACGGCGTCTTCAACGTCCTCCAGGGCGACAAGGTGGCCGTCGACCGGCTGCTCGAGCACCCCGACATCCAGTCGGTGTCCTTCGTCGGGTCCACCGCGATCGCCCAGTACGTGTACGAGACCGGCACCCGGCACGGCAAGCGGGTGCAGGCCCTGGGCGGGGCGAAGAACCACATGGTCGTGCTGCCCGACGCCGACCTGGACCTGGCCGCCGACGCCGCGGTCAACTCCGGGTTCGGCTCGGCCGGTGAGCGGTGCATGGCGATCAGCGCCGTGCTCGCCGTCGGCGGGGTCGGCGACGACCTGGTGGCCCGCATCGCCGAGCGCACCAACACCCTGCGCACCGGCGACGGCCGCCAGGGCTGCGACATGGGCCCGCTGATCAGCAAGCGCCACCGCGACCGGGTCGAGTCCTACGTCGAGGCCGGCGAGAAGGAGGGCGCCAAGCTCGTCGTCGACGGCCGCGAGGTGCAGCCCGAGGGCGGCGAGAACGGGTTCTGGCTCGGCCCGACCCTGGTCGATCACGTCGAGCCGTCCATGAGCGTCTACCAGGACGAGATCTTCGGGCCGGTGCTCTCGGTGCTGCGGGTGGACACCTACGAGCACGCCGTCGAGCTGATCAACCGCAACGAGTACGGCAACGGCACCGCGATCTTCACCAACGACGGCGGCGCCGCCCGGCGCTTCCAGCACGAGGTGCAGGTCGGGATGATCGGCATCAACGTGCCGATCCCGGTGCCGATGGCCTACTACTCCTTCGGCGGGTGGAAGAACAGCCTCTTCGGCGACTCGCACGCCCACGGCGCCGAGGGCGTGCACTTCTTCACCCGCGGCAAGGTCATCACCAGCCGCTGGCTGGACCCCAGCCACGGCGGGCTCAACCTCGGCTTCCCGCAGAACGCCTGACGCAGGACCCCCGTCCCGAGGCTCACCGTTCGCACGCTCACGGTGAGCCTCGGGACGGGGCCGTGGAACCGGCCGGCGCCGGTGGGGCTCGTCCCCACCGGCGCCGGCCGTCCCCGTCAGGTCGACCTCCCGCCCGCGCGGGACCCGCACGCCAGCAGGACACGCACCAGGACACGCCACCAGGACACGCGCCACCAGGACACGCACCACCAGGAGAGGACACAGCGCCATGACCGGACCGACGTTCGACCCCGATCGCTTCGCGGGGAGGGTCGCCCTCATCAGCGGCGCCGGTCGCGGGCAGGGGCGCCAGTTCGCCATCGACCTCGCCAAGGAGGGAGCCGACGTCATCGGCTTCGACATCTGCGAGGACATCCCGGGGGCCAGCACCGCGATGGCCACGAAGGCCGACCTGGAGGAGACCCGCGCCGCCGTCGAGAGCACCGGGCGGCGCATGGTGGCCGAGCAGGCCGACGTCCGCGACTACGCGGCGGTCGAGGCCGTCGTGGCCCGGGGGCTCGCCGAGTTCGGCCGGATCGACGTCGTCGTCGCCAACGCCGGCATCTGCTGCGGCGCCGGGCCGTTCTGGGAGATCGGCCTGCAGGACTGGAAGAACACCGTCGACACCGACCTGACCGGCGCCTGGCACACCGTCCGCGCGGCCACCCCGGCCCTGATCCAGGGCGGGCGCGGCGGGGCCATCGTCATGGTCGCCTCCGCCGGGGCGACCAAGGGCTTCCAGAACATCACCCACTACGTGGCGGCCAAGACCGCGCTGGTGGGCATGCTCAAGCCGATGGCCGCCGAGCTCGGGCCGCACTTCATCCGGGTCAACGCGTTGTCGCCGACGAACGTCAACACGGCCATCTACATGACCGACACCAACAAGCGGCTCTTCCTGCCCGACAACCCCGCCCCCACGGACGAGGAGTACGAGATCGCGTCGCGGCCGCAGCACGTGATCCCCATCGGGTGGATGGAGACGCGGGACACCTCGGCCGCCCTGCGCTGGCTCGTCTCGGACGAGGCGCGCTACGTCACGGGGCTCGAGCTGCGGGTCGACGCCGGCGTCGTCCTGCGCTGACCCACCCACCGGGACACCTCCCGGGCGCCGTCGTGCTCTGCCCACAGTGGTGGGCAGAGCACGACGGCGCCCCGGAGGGCCCACACCGGCGGCCGGCGCCAGACCTCGCCCGGCCGTGTCGACGGTGGAGATCGAGAAGTCGCCGCGCGAGCGGCGGGACCACGGCAGGGAGCACGGCGGGGACGACCGCGCGGCGAGCGAGTGCCGCCCCACGACGGTCGCCGGCCGGCCGCGGCCCGCACCCGTGGCACCGCGAGCGGCTGTTCCGGTCCACCGGGCGGTCGACCGCCGCCCTCGCCGCCGTCACTCCTGACACCGCCGCCGGACCAGGGCCCGCACCGCAGCCACCGGTGGGGCGCCGGGCGCGCGGACGCCGCCGCCCCCGGGGCAGGGTCCCCGGGGGCGGCGGCGGGTGGGACGCGGTGGGACGATCAGCCGCCGCGGACGCCGGCCGGGGCCTCGTGGACGAGGTGTGCCGCGTCGTGCGTCCGGAAGTCGTCCTCGAGCTCCTCCAGCGTGCGCCCGCGGGTCTCCGGCGCGAACTTCTTGGCGAAGATCCACGACCCGACGTTGACGAGCGCGAAGAGCCCGAACGTCGGGGTCGCGCCCAGTGCCTCGACCAGGGGCGGGAACGCGAAGGAGATGGCCGCGTTGACCGTCCACAGGACGAAGACCGCGATGCCCATGGCGAAGCCGCGGATGGTCATCGGGAAGATCTCCGAGAGCAGCAGCCACACCAGCGTGCCGATGAACGTCTGCACGAAGAAGACGACGAGCAGCATCGCGGCCAGGATCAGGTAGCTCCGGAAGCCGGACTCCGGCAGCAGGAAGGACAGCGCCAGGATCGCGTGTCCCGCCGCCACACCGGTGAACCCGGTGAGCAGCAGGGTCCGGCGGTTGAAGTGCCCGATCAGGACGATGCCCAGGACCGTGCCGATGATCGCGACGACGCCGACGGTGATCGTGAGGATCAGCGACGCGCTCGCCCCGAGGCCCGTCGACTCCAGGATGGTCGGTGCGTAGTAGTTGACGGTGTTGATGCCGGTGGCCTGCTGGATGGTGGCCAGGCCGCAGCCGATCCACAGGATCCGGCGCATCCACGGGTAGGCCCGCAGGTCGCGCATCGCCGCGCCCTTGTCCTCGTTGAGGTCGCGCTGGGCGTGCGTGGCGATGATGTTGTACTCCTCGGCCGCCTCCGCCGGGTCCCGGCTGAGGCCGAGGACGCGGCGGCTCTGGTCGAGCCGCCCGCGCACGGCGTACCAGCGGGGGGAGTCGGGGAGGAAGAACATGCCGATGAAGAGGGCCACCGCGGGGACCGTGGCGACACCGAGCATCCAGCGCCAGACGTGCGGGTCGTGGATCAGGGCGTCGAGCAGCGCGTTCATCGCGAAGGCGAGGAACTGGCCGGTGACGATCATCAGTTCGTTGATCGTCACCATGCGTCCCCGTCGGTCCGCCGGCGCCATCTCCGCCAGGTAGAGCGGGCAGGTCACCGCGGCGGCGCCGACGCCGAAGCCGAGCAGGATCCGGCCGGTGACCATGACGCCCACGTTGGGAGCGGTCGCGCAGATGAGCGCGCCGGCCAGGAACAGCCCGGCGCAGACCAGCAGGCTGCCCTTGCGGCCGAGGACGTCGGCCAGCTTGCCGCCGAGCAGCGCGCCGAACGCCGCACCGGGGAACAGCAGGGAGCTGACCACCAGCGCCTCGGTGGTCGCGGTCAGGTTGAGGTCGTCCTTGAGGTACAGCAGCGCACCGGAGATGACACCGGTGTCGTAGCCGAACAACAGCCCGCCGAGGGTGGAGATCACCGTCAGCTTGACCAGGAACCGGTTGTGCGCGGGAGAGCGCCTCACCGAGGCGGCACTCGGACCGGAGTGCCCGCCGTGGGAGGAATGGATCGCCGACATTGGCGCCTCTTCTCGGGATCAGGCCGTGGCGGCCTGGGGTGCGGAATGGGGTGGTGAATCGGTCGTGCCCCGGCTCCCGTCCTGTTCTCGAACGGGGACGCTAGGGGGCGGAATTGGCAGTCGCAAGGCGGAGGGGTGTTCGGGATCGCACATCTGCGGACTGGTTCCGCACATCCGGCGATCAGGGCGCGCGGCGGCGGAAGAGGACCCGGGAACGGGTCGGCGCCGGGCCTGCCGGCTCACGCGCCGACGACACGGGGGACCACCCCCACCCGGTCCAGAGCCGCGGCGAGCCCGGCGGGGAGCCGGCGGTCGCAGACCACCGCCGTCACCCGGTCCAGCGGTGCGACCAGGGCCGGCGCGGAGGTCCGGAGGGTCTCGTGCGTGGTCACGAGGACGACCTCGTCGGCGATGTCGAGGAGGCGGCGCTGCACGCCGGCCTCCGCCGGCGTCTGGGCGTACAGGCCGCGGGCGTCGACGGCGGCCGGTGACACGAAGAACGTCCGCGCCCGGAGCTGCGCGATCGCGGCCTCCGTCGTCGGTCCCACGAAGGCCGAGCGGGCCGGGAGGAACTCACCGCCCAGCGCGACGACCCGTCCCGTGCGCTCCCGGGTGAGGACGGCGAGAGCGGGCATCGAGTGCGTGATGACGCAGCCGACGAAGGACGCCGGCAGGGCCCGCGCGATCGCCAGGCCGGTCGTCCCCGCGTCGAGGGCGACGGTGTCGCGGTGGCCGACGAGCCCGGCGGCGTGCCGGGCGACGCGTTCCTGGTCCTCGGTGCAGGCCTCCTCCGGGAGCGCGCTGCGCAGCTCACGCGGGGGGAGGCTGGCACCGCCGTGCACCGGACGCACCCGGCCGGTCGCCTGCAGGCGGTGCAGGTCGCGCCGGACGGTCATCTGCGAGACCCCCAGCTGGCGGGCGAGGTCGGCGACGGACACGAAGCCGAGGGCGTGCAGCGTGGACACGATCCAGGCCTGGCGGTCCGCCGCCCGGCGGCCCGGCCCGGAGCCGGTCACGGCCGGCCCCCGGGGCGCGCGGACGCCGCGGACCCCGCGCGGCGAGCCGGGCACCGGCGGCGGCGTGGATCACCGACGATGACGGGGTGATGCCATGGCGCCCGCGGATCCGGGCGCACACCGCCGGGTTGCTGCTCCTCGTGCGCGGACGCGGTCGCTCGGCCGCCTTCCGCGCGGCCCGCATGACCGGGGCGACGGTCGCGGCCTTCCTCGTCGCCCAGGGCGTGGGGCTGCACACCCCGCCGCCCCTGATCGCCGCGCTCACCGCCCTGCTCGTGGTGCAGGCGACCCTGAGCAGCACGCTCCTGCACGGTGTCCAGCGGGTGCTCAGCGTCGTGTCGGGAGTGGCCCTGGCGGTGCTGTTCGCCGCGGTCGTGGGGCTCACCTGGTGGAGCCTCGCGGCACTGGTGGCCGCCTCGATCCTGGCCGGTCAGCTGCTCCGGCTGGGCCCGCACCTGGTGGAGGTCCCGATCAGCGCGATGCTCGTGCTGGGCGCGTCGGGCGCGGAGGAGGTCGGCGGCGGGCGCGTGGTCGAGACGCTCATCGGGGCGGCCGTCGGGGTGCTGGTCAACGTCGTCTTCCCGCCGGCGGTCCAGACGCGGTACGCGACGCAGGCGCTGGAGCGCTTCGCCGAGGAGATCGCCTGCCTCCTGCACGACGCGGCGGCGGACCTGCGCGCCGGTCCCGCGACCGTGGATCAGTCGACCCGCTGGCTGGAGGACGCCCGCCGGCTCAACCGGCACGCCCCGCGGGTGGACCGCGCGCTGGCCCACGCCGAGGAGAGCCGCCGGCTCAACGTCAGGGCGCTGCGGGTCCCGCCGGTCGGCAGGGGGGCGCGGAGGGGCCTGGACACCCTCGAGCACGCCTCGGTGTCGCTGCGCACCCTGTTCCGGGCCGTCGACGACGCCACCCGTGAGCGGACCGGGGTCGACGAGGACGCCGGCTACGCCGACGTCGTCCGGCTGACCGTGGCCAGCCTGCTGGAGCGGATGGGCACCGTGGTCCGCGAGTTCGGTCGCGGGCTCGTCGCCGAGGCCCGGGGCGCCGCGGGCGTCGAGCGGGACCGGCTGACCGGGGCGCTGGAGGCGCTGCGCAGCGGCCGGGCGCTGGTGCAGGACCTGCTGATCGGCGACCCGCGCAGCCACTCCGGCCTGTGGGAGCTCAACTCGACCCTGCTGGCGACCATCGACCGGGTGCTCGACGAGTTCGGCCCCGTCACCGACCCGCCGGCGCGACCCGCGGAGGCCACCCGGGCCCGGTGGGCCGCCGTGACGGCGGGACAGCGGCTGCGCGCGGCCCGCCGCCCGACGACCTGACCCGGCGGCGGGGTGCACGGGCGCCGGCCGGGAGGGGGTGCCGGACGTCGGCTCGCGCGACGGCGCCCGTGCGGACACGCGCTCCTCCAGGGGAACGGGACGGCGGTGCGAGGGACGGGCCCCGCAGGGGGCCCCGCTCAGAGGTCGCCGTCGAGGAACTGGGCGCGCCCGAGCCCGAAGGACCAGTCCTCGCGGGTGTTCGTGGCGACGGAGACGACCAGGTCGCCGGGCGAGAGCCCGGTGACCTCCTGCAGGTGGCTGGCTAGACCTGCGTAGAGGGCTCGCTTCTGCTCCTCCGACCGGCCCTGCTGGAAGACCTGCAGGACGACGAGGTCGTCGGTGCGCTCGATGCCCAGGCCGGTGTCCTCGCAGATGAGCTGCCCCGGCCGGTGCTCGGTGATCACCTGGTAGCGGTCCCCCGGCGGCGCGGCGAAGACGTCGAGCACGACGTCCTGGACGGCGTCGGCCAGGCGCCGGAGCTGCTCGGGGGTGCGCCGCCCCTCGACGACGTCGATGCGGACCAGCGGCATGGTGGGCTCTCCAGGAGTGGCGGCGGGAGGTCCGGCGTGGCGCCGGCCACACCACTATGTCAGGACATTAAGACTTAGTGAAGGGACCGAGGGGATTTCCCGGGCACGCCGAGAGCCGGTCGCGGGGCCTGCGACCGGTGGGACACGCACCCGGCCCCGCCCCGGGCCCCGGGCACGCGGGCCGACGGGGTGGTCAGGACGGGCCCGACCGCGCGCCTGTCACCGGTCCCGGACGAGCAGGGGCCGGACGAGCAGGGGTCAGACGACCAGCGACAGCACGAGCACCGCCAGCAGCCCGACCACCGAGATCAGCGTCTCCATGACCGACCAGCTCGCGATGGTCTGGCCGACGGTCATCCCGAAGTACTCCTTGACCAGCCAGAAGCCGGCGTCGTTGACGTGCGAGAAGAACACCGACCCGGCGCCGATGGCGAGCACGAGCAGCGCCACGGTCGAGGCGTCGAGGCCCTCGGCCAGCGGGGAGACGATGCCGGCCGCGGTGATGGTGGCGACCGTCGCCGACCCGGTGGCCAGCCGGATGCCCACGGCCACCAGCCAGCCCAGCACGAGCACCGACAGGTTCAGGTCCTGGGCGAAGCGGCCCACCAGGTCGCCGACCCCGGCGTCGATGAGCACCTGCTTGAACCCGCCGCCGGCGGCGACGATGAGCAGGATCCCGGCGATGCCGGGCAGCGAGCCGCCGAGGGTGGCCGAGATCCGCTCGCGGCCGAACCCGACGGCGGCGCCCAGGGTGAACATCGACAGCACGACGCCGGCCAGCATCGCGATCACCGGCGTCCCGATGACGTCGAGGAACGACCGCAGCCCGTTGTCCTCGTCGAGGGTGAGCTCGCCGATCGCGCGCAGCAGCATGAGCAGCACCGGCAGCAGGACGGTGAGCACCGTGGCGCCCAGCCCGGGCCGCCGCCGAGGCGTGGTCCGCGGGTCGCCGTCCAGGGCGTCCACGTCACGCGGGTCGTCGACCCCGCCGGCCCCGGTGGCCGGCCGCCCGGCCGGGGTGGCCTCGCGCGGCTCGTCGCCGGTGGTGGCCCGGTCGCCGACGCCGGCGCCGACCAGCGCCCGCGGCGCGGCGAGCGGGACCCGGCGGCTGATGAACTCGCCGAACAGCGGGCCGGCGACGACGACGGTGGGGATCGCGGCGATCAGCCCGAAGATCAGCGTGCGGCCGAGGTCGGCGCCCAGCGCGTCGATGGCCACCAGCGGGCCGGGGTGCGGCGGTACCAGGCCGTGCAGCACCGACAGGCCGGCGAGCGCCGGGATGCCCACGCGCAGCACCGGCTGGCGGGTGTTGGCCGCGGCCAGCAGCACGATCGGCACCAGCAGGACGACGCCGACCTCGAAGAACAGCGGGATGCCGATGAGCGCGGCGACCCCGCCCATCACCCACGGCAGCCGGCCGGGCGGGACCCGGTCGGTGAAGGCGTGCACGACCGCGTTCGCGCCGCCGGACTCGGCGAGCATCCCGCCGATCATGGCGCCCAGCGCGATGAGCAGCCCGACGCCGCCGACGGTGGTGCCGACGCCGCCGCTGAAGCTGGTGACCACGTCCGTGGGGGCCACGGCCGAGACCGCGCCGAGCACTCCCGACCCGATGATCAGGGCCAGGAACGGGTGCACCTTGAGCCAGGTGATGAGCACGACGACGGTGGCGATGCCCAGCAGCGCGGCCAGCACCAGCTGCCAGTCGTTGCCGGTGTGGTCGATCGCCTCGGCGGCCAGCAGGTGCATCATGAGGGTGCCTCCCCGTCGGGGTCCGGACGTCGCGGGCCGGGACGTCGCGCCCCTGCTCGGCACGGCGGGCAGCTGCTCGACGACGGCCTGCGGTGCCCCGGCGCCCCGGACGGCGCCGGGCCCGTCGTGCGGCAGCGGCTCGGGCCCGCTGGAGAACGTAGCGGCCCCGGGCGCCCCCGACGACCGCGCGCCCGCGCCCGCCGGGAGCGGCGGTCAGGAGTAGGCGGCCCGGAAGGACCCGAGGGCGGCCTCCGGGTCGCCCGACGCCCAGCCCTCCAGCGCGACGACGCCGTCGTAGCCGAGGCGGTCGAGCGCGGCGGCGATCGCCGGGTGGTGGATCTCCCCCGTCCCCGGCTCGCACCGGCCCGGGACGTCGGCCACCTGGATCTCCCCGACCAGCGGCAGCGCCCGCTCCACCAGCGCGACGAGGTTCCCCTCCCCGATCTGGGCGTGGTAGAGGTCGAGGTTGAGCCGCAGGTGCGGGCTGCCCACCGCCTCCACCAGCGCGATCGTGTCGGCGGCCCGGGCGAAGGGCGTGCCGGGGTGGTCGACGGCGGTGTTGAGGTTCTCCAGGGTGAACACCCGACCGGCCCGCTCCCCCAGCGCGGCGAGCCGCTCCAGCGTGCGGGCGGCGGTCAGCCACATCGCGGGGGTCACGACCTCGGTGGGGACGACCGGCAGCCCGCGGCCGTCCAGCCCGGTGCCGTGCACGTTGAGCCGCGGGCAGTCCAGCCGCTCGGCGACCGCCAGCGAGCGCTCGGCGGTGCGCAGCAGCTCCGCGGCGCCGTCGGGGTCGGCCAGCGTGCCGGTGACGTAGCCGGTCATCGACGAGAACGTCGCGCCGGTGGCGACCAGCCCGTCGACGTCCTTCGCCGTCCAGTCCCAGATCTCCACCTCGAAGCCGAGACCGGCGATCCGCCGCACCCGCTCGGCGAACGGCAGGTCGAGGAAGAGCATCTCCGCCGAGGCGGCCAGGCGGAACGTCACTTCTCCACCTCGTCGATCCGCACCGGGCGGCCGGTGCGCACCGACTCCGCGGCCGCCAGCGCGATCGCCAGCGCCGCGCGGGCGTCCTCGCCGGTCACCGGGGCCGGGGTCCCGGCGCGGACCGCCTCGACGAAGGCGGCCAGCTCGGCGGTGTAGGCGCCGGGGAAGAGCTCCTGGTCGCCGCGGACGGTCTCGACCAGCCGCCCGGCCGGCCCCGAGAAGGCCAGGCCGGTGCGCCGGCCGTCGCCCATGGTCGCCATGCCGCCCGAGCCGAGCACCTCCCCGCGGACGTCGTAGCCGTAGGACGCCTCGAAGCACGCCTCGGCCACCGCCACCGCGCCGTCGTCGAAGCGGACCGTGACCACCGCGGTGTCGAGCAGCCCGCGGTCCCGCCAGCCCGGCTCCACCAGCGCGTCGGCGACCGCGAAGACCTCCACCGCCTCGGCGCCCGGGTGCAGGTAGCGCAGCGTGTCGAAGTCGTGGATCAACGTCTCGAGGAAGATCGTGTCCGGCAGGACGCGCGCGGGGTCGAAGCCGCCGGGGTCGCGGGTCAGCGAGCGCAGCAGCCGGGGGGTGCCGAGCGTGCCGGCGTCCAGCAGCGCCCGGGCGCCCCGCCAGTCGGCGGCGAACCGCCGGTTGAAGCCGACCTGCAGGACCACGCCCGCGGCGCGGGCCGCGCCGATCGCCCGGTCGGCGTCCGGGAGGGTGACCGCCATCGGCTTCTCGCAGAAGACGTGCCGCCCGGCGCCCGCGGCGGCCACCACCAGGTCGGCGTGCGAGCGGGCCGGCGCGGCGACGACGACCGCGTCGACGTCCGGGTCGTCCCACAGCTGCGCCACGTCGGTGTACGCCCGGCCGGCACCGAGCGCGCCGGTCAGCCGCTCGGCGGCACCCGGCGCGGGGTCGGCCACGGCGGCCAGCCGCGCGTGCGGGAGCCGCCGGGCGAGCGTCTCCGCGTGGAAGGCGCCCATCCGTCCCGACCCGACCAGGGCCACCCCCACGGTCCCGTTCGCCATGCCGGCTCCTCTGCTAGAACGTTCTAGGCGAGTCCAGGATGGTGTCACCCGGTGTGCCCCGTCAAGGGGAGCCGGCTAGAACGTTCTAGTCCGCGGGGCTACGCTCGGCCGGTGACGCGGACGGACCCGGACCGGAGACCGACGCTGGCCGACGTCGCCGCGCGGGCCGGCGTCTCCACCGCCCTCGTGTCGATCGTCATGCGGGACGTCCCGGGGGCGAGCACCGCGACGCGGGAGCGCGTGCGGCGCGCCGCGGACGAGATCGGCTACCGCCCCGACACCCGCGCCCGCCTGCTGCGCAGCTCCCGCAGCCGGCTGCTCGGCGTGGTCTTCGGGGTGCAGCACGCCTTCCACGGCGACCTGCTGGCCGGGCTCTACGACGCCGCCGAGGAGGCCGGGTACGAGCTGGCCCTGAGCGCCGTCACGCCGGGGCGCGGCGAGCAGCGGGCGGTCGACAGCCTGCTGCGGGACCGGTGCGAGGCGCTCGTGCTCCTCGGCCCGCAGACGCCCACGGCCGCGCTCTCCGACCTGGCGGCCCGCCTGCCGGTCGTCGTCGTCGCCCGTCCGGTGCGCTCCTCGACGGTGGACGTCGTCCGCACCGCCGACGACGAGGGCCTGCGCCTGGCGGTCGACCACCTGGTCGGCCTCGGCCACCGCGACGTCGTGCACGTCGACGGCGGCCGGGCCCCCGGCGCGGCGGAGCGCCGGCGCGGCTACCGGGAGGCGGTGCACCGCCACGGCCTCGACGCGCGGATCGTGGCCGGCGGCCCCACGGAGGACGACGGCGCCGCCGCCGCGCGTGCCCTGCTCGCCGGACCGCTGCCGAGCGCCGTCGCCGTCTTCAACGACCGCTGCGCCGTGGGGGTGCTGGACGTGCTGCGGCGGGCGGGCCGCGCGGTGCCCGGTGAGGTGAGCGTGGCCGGCTTCGACGACAGCCGCCTGGCGCGGCTCTCCGCGGTCGACCTCACGTCCGTCGCCCAGGACGTCGAGCGGCTGAGCACCCTGGCGGTGCAGCGGGCCCTGGCCCGGCTGGACGGGGTCCCCGCCGGGCAGCGCGAGCTCGTCGTCCCGCCCCGGCTCGTCGTCCGGAGCACCACCGCCCCGCCGCGCTGACCGGCCCCCTGCGGGGTCCTGCCGCGAGCTCGCGAGCGGTGGGGGGCAGGGGGTCCTTCAGAGATCCAGGACCAGCCGGTCCGTGCGGGCCCGGGACACGCAGATCATCATGCAGGCGTCCGCCGCGCGCTCCTCGCCGGAGAGGACCGAGTCGCGGTGGTCGGGCCGGCCCTCGAGGACGGCGGTCTCGCAGGAGCCGCAGGTGCCCTCCGTGCAGGAGGAGAGGACGCCGACGCCCGCCTCCTCGACCACCGACAGGATCGAGCGGTCCGGCGGCACGGACAGGGTCAGCTCGCTGCGCCGCAGGACGACCTCGAACGCCTCCGACCGCACCGGCTCGGTCAGCGGCCGGGCCGAGAACCGCTCGACGTGCAGCGCGCCGGCCGGCCAGGCAGCGCACCGCTGCTCGACGGCCGCCAGCAGCGGCTCGGGGCCGCAGCAGTAGACGCGGGTGTCGGGCCGGGGCGTGCCGAGCAGCTCGTCGAGGTCGAGCAGACCGGTCTCGTCCTGGGGGCGCACCGACACCCGGTCGCCGTAGCGGGCGAGCTCGTCGAGGAAGGCCATCGAGGCGCGTCGCCGGCCGCCGTAGACCAGCCGCCAGTCGGCGCCGGCGGCCTCCGCGGCCCGGATCATCGGCAGGATCGGTGTGATGCCGATGCCCCCGGCGAGGAACAGGTACCGGGGCGAGGGGTGCAGGGGGAAGTTGTTGCGCGGCCCGCGCACGCGGACGACGTCGCCGGGCCGCAGCCGGTCGTGCACGTGGGAGGACGTCCCCCGGCTCTCCGGCTCGCGCAGGACGCCCACCCGCCACGCGTGGGAGTCGGCGGGGTCGCCGCACAGGGAGTACTGCCGGGTCGGGGCGGCCGACGGGAGCGCGTCGCCGAGCAGCAGGTCGACGTGCGCGCCGGGTTCCCACGGCGGCAGCGGGGCGTCGTCCACCTGCCGCAGCGTCAGCGTCACCACGCCGTCGGCCACCGGGCGCTTGTCCTCGACGCGGACGTCGGCCTCGAACTCGCCGGCCACCACGGTCGTCGAGGTGGTCCGGTGCCGCACGGTCTCGACGTGCGCGGGGTGGCGCGCTCCCCCGCCGACCGGGAACGACAGCGGCAGCGAGTCCCAGACGTACATGTTCGGCGTCGTCCTGTAGCGCACCGGGGGCGCGGCGAGCGCGTAGTCGCCCAGCACGGGCAGCGCCTCCTCCAGCGCGACCCTCGCCTCCAGCCGCGCGAGCGGCGCGCCCAGGCAGCCGTGCCGGCCCTCCCCGAAGCCGAGGTGGCGGGCCACGCCGCGGGTGACGTCGAAGCGGTCGGGGTCGGGGAACCGGCGCTCGTCGCGGTTGGCCGCGCCGTAGACCAGCACCACCCGGCCACCCGCCGGGATGGTCACCCCGTGCAGGGTGACCTCGCGCGAGGTGGTCCGGCCGACGAGCTGCAGCGGGCTGGAGTGGCGGATGGTCTCCTCGACCGCCGCGGGGATGAGCGACGGGTCCCGGCGCAGCAGCTCGCGCTGGTCGGGGTTCTCGGCGAGCAGCTTGAACAGCGAACCCGTCAGCCCGGCGGTGCTCTCCACCCCGCCGAGGAAGAGCACCATCATCAGGCCGAGGATCTCCGAGGCCGGCGTCAGGTGCTCGTCGGCGAAGGGCACGCCGCCGATCTCGGCCTGCACCAGGGCGCTGACGACGTCGTCGCGCGGGTGCGCCCGCCGGTCCTCGAGCAGGTCGACGAAGTAGCGCTGTATGCCCTCGGTGGCGGCCCTGGCGACCGGGGTCAGGCTGGGGTCGTCCGGACGGCGGTCCTTGAGCTCGTGCACCCAGCGGTCGAGCTGCGCGCGCCCCTCCTCCTCGGCGCTGGGCAGCCCGAGCACCGTGAAGAAGACCTCGTTGGGCATCGGCCAGGCCAGCTCCCGGGCCAGGTCGACCGCGCCCCGGTCCCGCCACCGCGCCACCAGCCGGCGGACGACGTCGCGGATCGCCCCCTCCTTGTCGCCGATGCGGCGCGGCAGGAAGTGCGGCTGCACCACCGCGCGCACCTGGTCGTGCCGCGGGTTGTCGATGTCGGGCAGGAAGCCGGGGCCGCTCTGGTCCTTGGCGGTGTCGTCGATGTCGATGCCCTCGAAGCTCCGGAACGTGTCCGGGTCGGTGGCCGCCGCGCGGACGTCCTCGAAGCGCGACAGCGCCCACCAGCCCCACTTCTGGCTGTGGAAGACCGGCGCCTCCTCCCGCATCCAGCGGTACACCGGGTAGGGGTCGGCCTGGAACTCCGGGCTGAACGGGTCGTAGTGCATCGCGGTCGGGGCACTGGTCACGGCGGTCTCCGCGGTCGCGTGGGGGCGGGAGGAGCGCGGGGCCGCGCGGACGGCGACCTGTTTCAAGCGCTTCAAGTCACAGCCTGACGGGTGGCGCGCGCCACTGTCAACCGGAGGTCAGGACCGGGCGGGTCGCGGCGCGGTCGGCGCCGGCCGGCCCCCGGGTGGCGGCGCGGTCGTACCCCGGACGACGAGCCGCGGGGGGACGACGACCTCGCGGTGCCCGGCCCGGCCGCCGTCGAGCCGCTCGACCACCGCGGCGACCGCGTGCCGCATCAGCTGCTGCGACTCCTGGCTGACGCTGGTCAGGTCGACGTGCGCCAGCCGGGAGAGCGGGCTGTCGTCGTAGCCGACCACCGAGACCTCACCCGGGACGTCCACGCCGGCGCGCAGCAGCGCGTCGAGCAGCCCGACCGCCGACGCGTCGTTGTAGGCGACCACGGCGGTCGGGTGCTCCCCCGTCCCGAACAGCTCCCGGGCCGCCCGCGCCCCCGCGGCCTCGCCGGGGTCGCCGGGCACCACCCGCAGCCGGCTGCCGAGGCGGTGCCGGCGCATCGCCTGCTGGTACCCGCGGCGGCGGCCGGCGGCGATGACCCCGGTGCCGCCGTCGACGTGGGCGATGCGGGAGTGCCCGAGACCGACCAGGTGGTCCACGGCCTGCCCGACGCCCTCGTCGTCGGCCGCCCGGACCACGTCCACCCCGGCCGAGGCCACCGGGCGGCCGACCGCCACCACGGGCAGCTGCCGGTCGAGCGCGGCCAGCCGGGCGGCGGTGGCCTCCGGGCCGAGCAGGACCAGCGCCTCGCACCGCGAGTCGAGCAGCGTCTCGACCGCGCGCTGCTCGTCGCGGGTGCGGGTCACCGTGCTGAGCACCAGGTCGTAGCCGTACTCCTCGGCCGCCTCGTGGACGTCCTCGACCAGCTGGGCGTGGAACGTGCTGCGGACGTCCATGACCACGCCGATCAGCCGGCTGCGCCGGCGGGCCAGCAGGCTGGCCGCGCGGTCGGGCCGGTACCCGAGCCGGGCCGCGGCGTCCAGCACCCGCTCGCGGGTGGCGCCGCTCGGGCCGGGGACCTCGCGCAGCACGAGCGAGACCGTGGCGGCCGAGACCCCCGCCTCGGCCGCGACGTCCTGCAGCCGGGGACGGCGCGCGGGCCCTGCTGCGCCCAAGGACGCCCACCTCCTCGACACGGTCGCGGCTCCCCTCCTCCGCGATCATGGCGCCGGAACCACCGCTGGGCGCTCCCGGGTGGTTCCGGCGCCACGACCGCGGGGCTCCGGCGCGGTCAGGCCGGCGGGGCGGCCGTCGCGCGGGGCCGCGTCGGGAGCCCGGCGAGCCGGTAGCACCGGTCGATGAGCGTCATCGTCGCGACCGCGTCGTCCGGACCGGTCGGCACCGGCGGGCCGCCCCGCACGGCGGCCGCGAACGCCTCCAGCTGGTAGGTGTAGGACGACCGGGTGCCCAGGCGCTCGGTGCGCTCCCCGTCGGGGGTGCGCACCAGCACGCGGTCGTCCCGGGCCGGCTCGACGAACGCCGGCGCCGTCGCCTCGCCGCGGGTGCCGACGACGCGCAGCGAGAAGTCCCGCTCCGGGTGCACCATGCTGCAGCGGACCGTCGCGGTGGCGCCGGACGGGAAGGACAGGTCGGCGTCGAGCCACTCGTCGACGCCCGGGGCCCCGGCGCGCTCCCCGGCCCGCGCGGCGAGCACCTCCGGCTCGCCGCCGGTCCACGGCGCCAGGCTGCGCGCGGCGTGCAGGCCGTAGCAGCCGAGGTCCATGAGGGCGCCGCCGGCCAGCTCGAGCGACCAGCGGGGGTCGTCGTCGTCCGGCGGGAGCATGGCGATGGTGGCCTCGACGGAGACGACGTCGCCCAGCTCACCGGTGTCCACCAGCTCCAGCAGCCGGCGCATGACCGGGTGGTGGAGGTGGTGGAAGCCCTCCACGACCGTGACGCCCGCGCGCCGGGCGGCGTCGCGGACCTCGGCGGCCTCCGCCGCGTCGGAGGCGAACGGCTTCTCCGACAGCACGTGCTTTCCGGCCTCGATCGCGGCGAGGTTCCACGGCCCGTGCAGCGCGTTGGGCAGCGGGTCGTAGACGGCCTCCACCTCGGGGTCGGCGAGGACGTCGGCGTAGGAGGGCAGCACGCGCTCGACGCCGTGCGCGCGGGCGAACGCCTCGGCCCGGCCCCGGTCGCGGGCGGCGATCGCGACCAGCCGGTGGCCGGTGGCCCGCGCGGGGACGGCGATGGCCCGCTCGGCGATCCGCGCGGCGCCGAGCACCCCGATCCGCAGGGGGCCGGCCGCGTCCGTCGTCACCGGTACAGGGCCGGCCGCTCGGGGAGCTCCACCGCCACGCGGCTCCCGGTGTGCAGGGACCGCAGTGCCGCGTCGGAGACGACCTGCGCGACGTGGCCGTCCCAGGCGCTGGGCCCCTGCGGCGGTCGCCCGCCGGCGGCGCCGTCGACCCACTCGCGCAGCTCGACGTCGTAGGAGAGGGCGAAGCGCTCCCGCCAGTCGCCCGGTACGAGCCCGGCGACGGTGCCCTCGCGGCGGATGGTCACCGGCGCCGGTGTGGCCAGCTCGACGGTGCCGGTCTCCCCGGACACCTCGCAGCGGATCTCGTAGCCGTAGTGGACGTTGACCGACACCTCGACGTCGGCGAGCACGCCGTCGGCCATCTCGAACAGCACCAGCAGCGGGTCCTGCAGCTCGCCGCCGCGGCTGCTCCTGCGCGGGGTCATGACCCGCACGGCGGCGATCTCGGTGCCGAGCAGCCAGCGCAGCTCGTCGATCTCGTGGATGGCGGTGTCGGCGATGGACATGTCGCGGGTGTAGTGCGGGGGCACCGAGGCGTTGCGGTGCGCGCAGTGCACCAGCAGCGGTGCGCCGATCGCGCCGTCGTCCACCGCCTGCTTGAGGGCCCGGTGCGCGGGGTCGTAGCGGCGGTTGAAGCCGACCTGCACCAGCCGGCGGCCGGCGGCGACCTCCGCCTCCACGATCCGCAGGCAGGACTCCTGGGTGGGGGCCAGCGGCTTCTCGCAGAACACCGGCTTGCCGGCGGCGACGGCGGCGAGCACGTACGGCTCGTGCGTCGGCCCCCAGGAGGTGACGACGACGGCGTCGACCGCGTCGGAGGCGATCAGCTCCTCGCCGCTGGGCAGGGCCTTGGCCGCCGGCAGCCGCGCGGCCACGGCCGCGGCGCGGTCGGCGTCCGCGTCGGCCACCGCCACCACCCGGCTGCCCCCGGGACCGCCGTCGAGCCGGCGGACGTGCTCCTGGCCGATCATCCCGACCCCGACGACCCCGACGTCCAGCCCCACGACGGCCTCCTCGACTCCGCTGCGCCCCACGCGGTCCGCGTCGGGTCCAGGTTCCGGGCTCGGCGGAGCGCAGGTCAACGGCGGGAAGCCCTCAAGAACCCCTCAGGACCTCGGCGGGGACGTTGTAGGGCGTGACCACCTGGACCCCCGAGTGCCAGGACCGCGGGGTGCCCGGCAGCGCGCCGTGGGCCTGCATGACCACGTGGCAGGCGCGGCGCAGGTCCAGGGCCAGGTCGTGGTGCAGCACCGCGGACAGCTGCCCGGCCCGCAGCAGGGCGAGGTTCTCGGCGTCCAGGTCGTGGGCGACGAACGCGCGGCAGGCCCGCCCGGCGTCGGCGAAGGCCGCGACGGTCGCGGTGTTGCCGCCGGCGGCGTACATCGAGTAGACGGCGGCGATGCCCGGGTCGGCGGCCAGCGCCTCTCGGACCAGCCCGCGCAGCACGTCGTCCTCCCCGGTGGCGTCCACCAGGTCGACCTGCCGCCGGCCGGGGCGCAGCGACCGGGTGGTCGCCCGGAAGCCCATCTCGCGGTCGTCCTCGCCGCGGAAGGTGCCGGTCCCGCGGGTGACGAGGACGGCGGCGCCGTCGGGCAGCCACCGGTCGAGCAGGTAGGCGGCGGTGTCCCCCGCCGCCCGGTTGTCCAGGCCGACGTAGGCGACCCGGCGGCTGGTGGGCAGGTCGGTGGCCAGCGTGACCACGGGGATCCCGGCCTCGGCCAGCCGCTCGACGGCAGCGACGACCGGCGGGGAGTCGGGGGCCTTGAGGACGACGCCCTGCGACCCGCGCCGCGCGATCCCGTCGAGCGTGGCCGCCAGCTCGGCGACCGGCGGGGCGTCGGTCAGGTGGAACCGCGCCCGGAACGTCGCCGGCCGGACCAGCGGCAGCTGCGACTCCAGGGCCGCCCGGACCGCGGCGGAGAACCGGTCGGGCGCGTCGACCACCAGGTCGAGGAGGAACGTGCGTCCGCTCAGCCGCACCTGCGAGCGCTGCCGGTCCAGGTCGGCGATGGCGCGGTGCACCTCCTGCACCGTGCTCTGCCGCACCCCGCCGCGCCGGTTGAGGACGCGGTCGACCGTCGCCTCCGACAGGCCGGCCTGGCGGGCGATCTCGCGGAGGGGGTACGGGTGGGCCACGCGGGCAGTCTGACGGGTTCCTGACGGGTCGCCGAGGTTGCCCGGCAGCCGGGCGGTCACCAGGCTGGGGGCATGAGCGCCGTCCCCACCGTCCAGCTCGACAACGGCGTCGCGATCCCCCAGCTCGGGCTGGGCACCGCGCGGCTCCCCGACGAGGAGACGCGGCGGATCGTCGGCGAGGCGCTCGAGGTCGGCTACCGGTTCGTCGACACCGCCGCCAGCTACGGCAACGAGCGCGGTGTCGGGCAGGCCCTGGCCGACTCGGGCCTGCCGCGGGAGGAGGTGTTCGTCTCCACCAAGCTGCGCGGCCGCGAGCAGGGGTTCGCCGAGGCCAAGCGGGCGCTGCGGTCGAGCCTGGACCGCCTCGGCCTCGACCACGTCGACCTCTACCTCGTCCACTGGCCGCTCCCCCGGCTGGACCGCTACGTCGAGTCGTGGCTGGCGATGGAGGAGCTGCTGGCCGAGGGGCTGACCCGGGCCATCGGGGTGTCGAACTTCCTGCCCGGGCACCTCGACCGCCTCGCCGCCGCGAGCTCGACCGTGCCGGCGGTGAACCAGATCGAGTGCCACCCGCGGGAGCCGCAGCTCGCGCAGCGCGCCGACGACGCCCGGCGCGGCATCGTCACCGAGTCCTGGTCACCGCTGGCCACCGGCGGGGAGCTGCTGGCCTCCCCGGTGCTGGCCGGGATCGGCGCCCGGCACGGCCGCACGCCGGCGCAGGTGGTGCTGCGCTGGCACGTGCAGCAGGGGCTGGTGACCTTCCCCAAGGCCTCCTCGCGCGCCCGGCTGGTCGAGAACCTCGACGTCTTCGACTTCGCGCTCACCGACGAGGACCTGGCCGGCATCGCCACGCTCGCCGACGGCACCCGCGTCAACGGCCAGTACCCGGACTCCTGGGAGGAGTTCTGACCCTCCCGGCGTGAGGGGTTCTTGAGGGGTCGGCGGCCTTGTGGGTCCCGCAGCGGGCGGTCAGGCTCGACGGCACCCCGCCCCGCACAGGAAGGACGGCGCCATGGCCGCACCGGTCACCGCCCGCACCACCCCCGGCTGGTTCACCGCCGACGACTGCCGCCTGGCGGACTTCCGGGCCGTCGTCGAGACGACCACCGACCTGGCCGCGTACCCGCACGCCGACGAGGTACGGGAGGGCGTCCTGGTGTACGGGTCGCGGCTGCGCGACGCCGTCGCCGGCCCCGACGGGCGCCGGGAGGTGCAGGCGGAGCTCGCCCGCGCGCTCGCCGACGGCCCGGGGATCGTCGTCGTCGCCGGCGCCTTCCCCGACGCCGGCGTGGTCGACCGGGCCACCGCCGTCTTCGAGGCGCTGATCGCCGAGCAGAAGGCCGCCGGCGTCGCGGGCGGGGACCACTTCGCCCGGCCCGGGGCCAACGACCGCGTCTGGGGAGCGCTGGACAAGTTCGCCGTCCGCGATCCGGAGGCCTTCGCCGACTACTACGCCAACGACGTCCTCGCCCTGGTGTCCGAGGCGTGGCTGGGGCGCGGCTACCAGGTCACCAGCCAGGTCAACGTGGTCAACCCCGGCGGCCAGGCGCAGGTCGCGCACCGCGACTACCACCTCGGCTTCATGTCCGAGGAGCAGGCGCTGGCCTACCCCGCCCACGTGCACCGGCTCTCCCCGGTGATGACCCTGCAGGGGGCGGTCGCGCACTGCGACATGCCGGTGCAGACCGGCCCGACGATGTACCTGCCGCACTCGCAGAAGTACGCCCCCGGCTACGTCGCCTTCCACCGGCCGGAGTTCACCGCCTACTTCGACGAGCACTTCGTGCAGCTGCCGCTGAGCACGGGCGACGCCGCCTTCTTCAACCCCGCGCTGTTCCACGGGGCGGGCACCAACCGCTCGGCCGACGTGCGCCGCATGGCCAACCTGCTGCAGGTCTCCTCCGCGTTCGGGCGGGCGATGGAGACCGTCGACCGGACGGCGATGTGCCGCGCCCTCCACCCGGTCCTGCGCGCCCGCAAGGCCGCCGGCGCGGAGGAGCGCGCGCTGCGCAACGTCCTCGCCGCCTCCGCGGAGGGCTACGCCTTCCCCACGGACCTCGACCGCGACCAGCCGATCGGCGGGCTGGCCCCCGAGACGCAGGCCGAGCTGGTGTGGCGGGCGCTGCAGGAGGACTGGTCACCCCAGGCCCTGGACGCCGAGCTCACCGCCCAGGCCGGGCGGCGTGCCGGTGGGGCGCACCGCGACGGCTGACCCGCGTCCCGCGCCGACGATCCGCGCAGGAGGTCCGCTGGGCGGCCCGGACACGGCCCCGCCGGCCGGGTCCCGAGGAGGACCCGGCCGGCGGGGCCGGTGCAGGGGACGCCGCGGTCGGCGGGGTCAGCGCTTGAGCTCGTGCTGGAGCTCCGCGAGCTCCTGGCCGCCGGCCATCTCGGTGGTGAGCTCCTCGAGGGTGACCTCCGAGCGCTTCTTGTCCAGCACCCGCCGGCCCAGCTTGAGGATGATGAAGTGGTCGCCCACCAGGTAGGCGTGGTGCGGGTTGTGGGTGATGAAGACGACCCCGAGGCCGGCGTCGCGGGCCGCGGCGGTGTACTTGAGCACCACGCCGGACTGCTTGACGCCGAGGGCCGCCGTCGGCTCGTCGAGGATGAGCACCCGCGCGCCGAAGTACACCGCCCGGGCGATCGCGACGCACTGCCGCTGACCGCCCGAGAGCGTGCCGATCGGCTGGTTGATGTCCTTGACGTGGATGCCCATCTTCTGCAGCTCGGCGTCGGCGATCTCCTTCATCGCCTTGATGTCGAGCGGGGCCAGCGGGTACTTCCCCTTCCGGAGCTCCGAGCCCAGGAAGAAGTTGCGCCAGACCTCCATGAGGCCCACGACCGCGAGGTCCTGGTAGACGGTCGCGATGCCGGCGTCGAGGGACTCGCGCGGTGAGGAGAAGTGCCGCTCCCGGCCGTCGACCCGCAGCGTGCCCTCCGTGTGCGGGTGCAGGCCGGAGATGATCTTGATGAGGGTGGACTTGCCGGCGCCGTTGTCCCCCAGGACGCAGGCCACCTCCCCCGCGTTGACCCGCAGGTTGATCCCCTCGAGGGCCCGGATGGCGCCGTAGCTCTTGCCGACGTCCTCCATCTCGACCAGGGGCGTCCCCGCCTTCAGGTCGGGTGCGGCGTGCTCGGCGATCGTGTCGGTCATGTCACTTCCTCTGGGCCGCGTAGTTCTTGACGTACAGGTTCACGATGACGGCGAGCAGCAACATGACGCCCAGGAAGGTGCGGAACCAGTTGGGGTCCCAGGTGGCGAACACGATGCCCTGGGTGGTCATGCCGAAGATGAACGCGCCGAGCGCCGAGCCCGCCGCCGAGCCGTAGCCGCCGGTCAGCAGGGCACCGCCGACGACCGCGGCGATGATGTAGATGAACTCGTTGCCGACGCCGAGGCCGGACTGCACGGAGCTGAAGTTGAACAGCAGGTGCATCCCGAGGAACCAGGCCAGGAAGGCGACCCCCATGAACAGGCCGATCTTGACCTTCGGCACCGGGACGCCGACCGCACGGGCGCTGGCCTGGTTGCCGCCGGCGGCGGTGATCCAGTTGCCGGTGCGGGTGCGCAGCAGCAGCCAGCTGGCGAGCACGACGAAGAAGGCCCACCACAGCACGGTGACCTTCAGCGTGATGAAGCCCAGGTCGATGTCGGAGGCGAACACCGCCCGCGCGGACTCGAAGCCGTCCAGGCCGCTGGCGTTGGGGGTGGCGACGGCGCCGGTGACCAGCTTGGTGACGCCGAGGTTGACGCCCTGCAGGATGAAGAACGTCGACAGGGTGATGAGGAAGCTGGGGATCCCCGTCCGCACCACCAGCCAGCCGTTGACGAAGCCGATCGCCAGCGCGATCACCAGGCTGACCACGACGCCGACCCACATGTTCAGGCTGAACTGGTAGGTGAGCATCGCCGCCGCCAGCGCCGAGGTCGTCACCGCGACGCCCGAGGACAGGTCGAACTCGCCGCCGATCATGAGCAGCGCCACGCCGACGGCCACGATGCCGATGGTCGAGGAGGCGTACAGGACGGTCGCGAACGCCGGCAGCGTCCGGAACGCCGGGGCCACGGCGTAGAAGAAGGCGAAGATGGCGATCGCCGCGGCCAGCGCGCCGATCTCGGGTCGGGCCAGCACGCGCGCCAGCAGGGACCGCGGGGCGCGCGCCGGCGGGGTGGCCGTCGAGGGGGCCGACGGCTGGGTCGCCACGGATGAGCTCATCACTGCTCCTGACAGGGGACGGGGGAGCCGGGGTCTCCCCCGGCTCCCCCTCGGGGCTAGCGGGTGTTGTTCTTCGCGAAGGGCAGGATCTGGTCGATGTTCGACTGGTCGACGATCGACGGCCCGGTCAGGACCGGCTGGCCACCGCCGATGTCGTTGCCGTTGCTCAGGTTCAGGTACAGCGCCTCCACGGCGAGGTAGCCCTGCACGTAGGGCTGCTGGTCGACGGAGAAGGCGATGTCCCCGTTCTGGATCGCCTCGGCGACGTCGGCGTTCAGGTCGAAGGTGATGACCTGCGCCTGGCTGCTCGTGTCGGTCTTGGCCGCCTGGGCCGCCTGGGCCACCTGGGCGCCCAGCGTGACGATGTGCGTGATCGAGGGGTCGGTCTGCAGGCTCGACCCGATCGTCTGCTGCACCGAGGGCAGGTCGGTGCCGTTGACGTAGAGGATCTGCGTGTTCGGGAACGTCTTGGCGACACCGGCGCAGCGGGTCTCCAGCGCGACCTGGCCCTGCTCCTGGATGACGCAGAGCGCCTTGCCGCCGCCGTCCTCACCGATCCGCGTACCGACGGTCTGGCCGGCGAGGTCCTCGTTCGAGCCGAAGTACATCGACGCGCCGTAGGTCTGGTAGTCGCTGATGCCCGAGTTGAAGGCGACGACCGGGATCCCGCCCTCCGCGGCGCTCTGGGCCGCCGGACCGACCTGGTCGGGGTAGGCGAGGGTGATCGCGATGCCGTCCACGTCGCTGTCGACCGCGTTCTGCACCAGCGTGGCCTGCTCCCCGGCGTCCGGGTCGTTCGAGTAGTTCAGCGTCACGCCCAGGCTGTCGGCGGCGGCCTCGGCACCGGCGCGGATCTTGTCCCAGAAGGCGTCCCCCGGCGCCTCGTGGGTGATCATCGCGATGGTGTAGTCCTCACCGCCACCTCCGCCGCTCTCGTTCCGGGCACCGCCCGAGCTGCTGCACGCCGCCAGCGCCGTGGCGGCGGCCGTCACGGCCACGAGCGCCTGCAGCGATCGCCGGGTGGTCCTCATGCGCGTCTCCTCGGGGGCTGGGCCGCCGGTGCTGGCGGCTGACTCATATGTACGGACATAACGACAATGCGAAAATGTGACACGCCCCACCCGGGGCGTCAAGGGTCATCTCCGCCGATCGACCAGGCCAGGAGGCACGTCGCGCGCCTCGTCAGCCCGCCGGGACGTCGACCCGCCGCCCGTCGGCCGCCGACGCGGTGAGGGCGTCGAGGACCACCGCGGCGCGCACGGCGTCGGACAGGCCGGCGCCGTGCGGCTCCCCCGTCGCGACCGAGGCCAGCGCGCAGCGGGCCTCGACGACCTTGAGGTCGTCGTAGCCCATCGGGTTGCCCGGCCCGGGCTGGAAGGCGGCGAACTCCCCCGCGCCGGGCCCGACCAGGACGGTGGCCACCGGCTGGTCCTGCGCGGCCGGTCCGCGGCTGACCTGCAGCTCGCCCATCCGGCGGTAGTCCCAGGCCAGGCGCCCGGCGGTGCCGTGCACCTCGAACCCGTAGGCGTTCTGCTCGCCCACCGCCACCCGGCTGGCCTCGAGCGCCACCCGCGCGCCCGAGGACAGCCGCAGCAGTGCGGCCACGTGGTCGTCGTTCTCGACCCGCCCGGGGACGCCGTCGACCGCCAGTGCGTGCCCGGAGGTCGGGGCGCTCGGGCGCAGCCGTTCCGGGACGAAGACGGCGGTGTCGGCGAGCACGGAGGTGACCTCGGCGCCCAGGACGTGGCGGACCAGGTCGACGGCGTGCGAGGCGAGGTCGCCCAGGACGCCGTTGCCGCCGCGGGCGCGCTCGTACCGCCAGGTCAGCGCCCCCTCCGGCGCCGCGGCGTAGTCGCTGAGGAACGCGAACCGGGCGTGGGTGACCCGCCCGATCTCCCCGGCGGCCACCAGCTCGCGGGCGAGGGCCACCGCGGGGGCGGAGCGGTAGTTGAACCCCACGACGCCCTGCACGCCCGCGGCGGCCGCGGCGTCGGCGACCGCCCGCGCGTCGTCCGCGGTCAGCCCGACCGGCTTCTCGATCCACAGGTGCCGGCCGGCCTCGGCGACCGCGACGCCGATCTCCCGGTGCAGCCAGTTGGGCGCGGTCACCGACACCAGCTCGACCTCCGGGTCGGCGAGCAGGTCGCGCCAGTCCGTGCAGCCGCGCACGAAGCCGAACCGGTCGGCGGCCTCGGCGGCCCGGCCGGGGACGTCGTCGGCGACGGCCACCAGCCGGGGGACGACGCCGAGGTCGGGGAAGTGGTGCCGCACCCGCGCGTGTGCCCGGGCGTGGACCCGCCCCATCCAGCCGAAGCCGACGACGCCGATGCCGACCGTCCGCGCGGTGCCCGCTGCTCCCACGTGCGCTCCTCCCGGCCGGCGCGGCTAGCCGAGTGGCCCGCGTGGCCGGCCGGGGACCCGCACCCCGGGATCGCCCTGCCGCGGGACGACCGGACCGGCCTCCGGCAGCCGGCGCCCGTCGGTCCCGTGCGCGAGGACCGAGGCGGGAGGGTCGTGCGGCGGGACCCCGGCCGGCGCGGCGGTCGCCTCGGCGGCGGGTGGCACGTCGGCGAGCGGCAGGTCGGCGGACGGTGCCGGCTGCACGGCCAGGTCGAAGTGGTCGCCGTGCCGGGTGATCCCGTGGACGACGGCCCGCTCCACGGCCACGCTGGCGTAGGCGCCGCGCAGGACCACCGGGTCGCGGCGCAGGTCCTTGACCAGGGCCACCGCCATCCCGACCATGACCACCGCGAACGGCAGCGCCGCGATGATCGTGAGGTTCTGCAGCCCGGTCAGGGCCTCGCCCTCCTCCCCCAGCAACAGCATGATCGCCGCGACGGCGCCCATCACGACGCCCCAGAAGACGACGACCCACCGACTCGGCTCCAGGGTGCCGCGCTGGGACAGCGACCCCATGACGATGGACGCGGCGTCGGCGCCGGACACGAAGAAGATCGCCACCAGGACCATCACCAGCACCGTGGCCGCGGTGGCCAGCGGGTACTGCTCCAGGACGCCGAACAGCTGCCCCTCCGTGGTGCCCTGCCCGGCGATGTCGACGCCGCCGCGCTGGAGGGCGATGCCCGCCCCGCCGAAGACGGCGAACCACAGCAGGCTGACCACGCTGGGCACCAGGAGCACGCCGGTGACGAACTGGCGGATGGTGCGCCCGCGGCTGATCCGGGCGATGAACAGCCCGACGAACGGCGTCCAGCTGATCCACCAGGCCCAGTAGAAGACCGTCCAGCCGCGCAGCCAGGTGGCCATGGGGTCGCCGCCGGTGGCCTCGGTGCGGGCGGCCATCGCGCCCAGGTCGGAGAAGTAGCTGCCCAGGGCGTCGGGGAGCAGGTTGAGGATGAACACCGTCGGGCCGGCCACGAAGACGAACACCGCGAGGGCCAGGGCCAGCACCATGTTCGTGTTCGACAGCCACTGGATCCCGCGCTCGATGCCGGAGACCGCGGAGGCGACGAAGGCCGCGGTCAGCACCGCGATGATCCCCACCAGCACGCCGTTGCCGACGTCCCCGGCCCAGCCGAGGATCTCCACCCCGCTGCCGATCTGCAGCGCGCCCAGGCCGAGCGAGGCGGCCGAGCCGAACAGCGTGGCGAAGATCGCGAGGACGTCGATGACGCGGCCCGCCGGGCCGGAGACCCGCCGCTCGCCGAGCAGGGGGACGAACGCCGCGCTGATCAGCTGCCGGCGTCCGCGGCGGAAGGTGCCGTAGGCGATGGCCAGCCCCACGACGGCGTAGAGCGCCCACGGGTGCAGCGTCCAGTGGAACAGCGTCGTGGCCATCGCCGTCTCGACGGCCTCGGGCGTCTCGGCGCCGACGGTGAGCGGCGGCGGGGACACGTAGTGCGCCAGCGGCTCGGCGACGCCGTAGAACATCAGGCCGATGCCCATGCCGGCGCTGAACATCATCGCCACCCACGAGACGGTGCGGAACTCCGGTCGCTCGCCGTCGCGGCCCAGGGGGATGCGGCCGTAGCGGCTGGCCGCCAGCCAGATGACGAAGACGACGAAGGACGTGGCCAGGAGCACGAAGAACCAGCCGAGGTTGCCCGTGACCCAGTTGAGCGCCGACCCGCTGGCGGTGCTCAGACCCGAGGGGCTGAGGAAGCCCCAGACGACGAAGCCGAGGGCCATGACCGCGGCGACGGCGAACAGCACCTTGTCGACGTCCCAGTGCCGGTCGGCCACGGACGGCGGTGGCTCGGCGATGGCGGGGTGCGTCCCGGACACGGAGACGTCCCGCGCCCGGACGGGCGGCGTGCCGTTCCGGCCGGGATCGGCGGTCGGGTCGTGACCTGCTTCGTTCATGGCGCTCCCCAGGGTGTGGCGCGTCCCGCGACGGGCCGGACCGGGCCGGTGGTCACCACGAGTCTGGCGGGAGTCGCCCCAGACCTGAAGACACCGGCAGCACATGGCCCCGTGGGCCCGGCCGCGGCGGGGCCGGGCGACACCGTCGGGTGCCGCAGGCCTCGCGCCTGCTGGGGACTGCGGCCAGACTGGACACCCGCCGGAGCCGACCATCCCCGAGGGCACGGCGGCAGGGGGCTGCGACGCGATGACGACCGATCAGGACCGCCGCTCGCCGGCATGCTGCCTGGTGATCTTCGGCGCCTCGGGCGACCTGACCGCGCGCAAGCTGCTGCCCTCGCTGGAGCGGCTGGCCGCCTACGGGGCGCTGCCCCGCGAGTTCGTGCTGGTCGGGGTGGCGCGCACCCCGATGACCGACGAGGAGTTCGCCGCGCTGTGCCGCGACCGCGTCGCCGGTGAGGGCAACCCGCGGTGGCGGGAGCTGACGGACACGGTCCGCTACGTCCACGGCGGCTACGACGACCCGGCCACCTACGCGCGGCTGGCCGAGGTGCTCGCCGAGTGCGACCGCGACCACGGGACGGCGGGCAACCGCGTCTACTACTTCTCGGTGCCGCCGCGGCTGTTCAGCCCGGTCGCGCTGTCGCTGGGCAAGGCCGGCATGGGCCGGGCCGACGACGGCGGCTTCGTCCGGGCGGTCATCGAGAAGCCGTTCGGCTGGGACGAGGACAGCGCCCGCGACCTCTACGCCGACCTGTCCTCGGCGTTCGGTGAGGACCAGATCTTCCGGATCGACCACTACCTGGCCAAGGAGACGGTGCAGAACCTGCTGGCGCTGCGGTTCGCGAACTCGATCTTCGAGCCGATCTGGAACCGGACCTGGGTCGACAACGTGCAGATCACCGTCGCCGAGACGCTGGGGGTCGGCGAGCGCGGCAGCTTCTACGAGACGACCGGCGCGATGCGCGACATCGTGCAGAACCACGTGCTGCAGGTCCTGTCGCTGTTCCTCATGGAGCCGCCGACGTCCTTCCACCCGGAGGCGATCCGCGACGAGAAGGTCAAGCTGCTGCGCGCCATCCGCCCGCTCGACGAGGAGGCCGACATCGCCGCCAACGCCGTCCGCGGTCAGTACACGCGCGGCGGCACCCGGGAGGACCTGATGCCCGGCTACCGCGAGGAGCCCGGCGTCGACCCGCTCAGCTCCACCGAGACCTTCGTCGCGCTGCGCCTGGACATCCACAACTGGCGCTGGAACGGCGTCCCGGTCTACGTGCGCACCGGCAAGCGGCTGCCCGCCCGCGTCACCGAGGTGGCCATGGAGTTCCACCGGCCGCCGCAGCTGCCGCTGTTCCCCGGCACCGCCTCCGACCTCGGGCCCGACGCGCTCATCGTGCGGGTGCAGCCCGACGAGGGGCTGAGCCTGCAGTTCGGCGCCAAGGTCCCCGGCCACGCCTTCCGGGTGCAGAAGGCGTCGATGGACTTCTCCTACGAGAGCTTCGAGCAGGTGTCCATCGACGCCTACGAGCGGGTCATCCTCGACGCGCTCATCGGCGACCCCACGCTGTTCATCCGGGCCGACGAGGTGGGCCGGTCGTGGCGGATCGTCGACCCGGTGCTGCGGTACTGGGGCCAGGACGACCGGCCGATCCCGCTGTACCAGGCGGCCACCTGGGGCCCGGCGGAGGCCACCGCCCTCGTCGCCCGCGACGGCCGCACCTGGCGACGCCTCGACTAGATGACTGATTCCAAGGGGTCAGTGGTCGTAGGCGAGTAGCGATCTGCGGACGGATTGGCCGGTGTGGTCGTTGTGCCAGATGACCGCGGTCAGGGCCAGCAGGCGCTGCAGCACCCGGATCAGGACGCCGGCTGGGGTGTGGCCGCCGTGCAGTTCGAGGTCGAGCTGGCCTTTGAGGGTGTCGAAGACCGACTCGATGGTCTGGCGCAGCGGTTTGAACACCGATGCGCCGGGCCGGTCGGGTTCTCCGCGGCGGGGGCGGCGCAGCAGCCTCAGCCCGGCGTCGGCCAGCTCGGCTTCGAAGCGGCGGCCGTAGTCGTGCTTGTCGGTGATGAGGATCTGTCCGGGATGGCTCGAGATGAGGGCGGGGTCGGCGCCGAGCAGGTCGAGCAGCACCTGGCGTTCGTCGGCTGTGGCGCCGGAGAGGGCGAAGGCGACCGGCAGTCCGTGCAGGGTGGCGATCAGGTGCAGCCGCAGCCCCCAGAAGTAGCGGGTGTGGCTGGCGCAGTAGCCGTACTCGGCCCAGCCGGCCAGCTCCGAGCGGCGGACCGCTTCCCGGGAGCGGGCGCATTCGATCGGCGTGGAGTCGATGACCCACACGTCATCGGCCCACAGGCTGGTGTCGGTCGCCAGGGCCCGGATCAGCCAGATCACGGTGCCGGCGAGGCGGCGCAGCCGCTTGTTGTAGCCGGGCTGGTGCGGCAGGTAGGGAAACAGCGGGCGCAGCTGCTGGCCGGCGAACCGCAGCCAGCGGGCCTCGCTGGTGAACCCCAGCAGCGCCTGCAACACCGCCAGGGTCACCAGCTCGGCATCGCTGAGCCGGGGAGCGATGCCCACCGCCGGGCGCCACGGGAGCCGCTGCGGCGCGGCCTTCAGCAGGTCATCGGTGCGGGCATACAGTGCCGTGGCGAGGGTGTCCAGGTCGGCGTCCACGAGGGCCTCCCGGCTCGACGTTGGGTTAGCAACGCCAAGCCTGAACACCCTCGCCCGTGATCACACCGGTTTCAGCCCGAACCCCTTGGAATCAGTCATCTAGCCGCGGCTGGACCGACGCGGTCCGGCCGACCGCGCCGGACCGTCCCCGCCCGGGGCTCCCGGGCCCGACCCGGAGGAGTTCCCGGTGAGCGACCACGTGTACCGGCTCAGCGAGATCGTCGGGAGCAGCACGTCCGGCGTCGACGACGCCGTCCGCACCGCGATCCGCCGCGCCTCGCAGACCGTGCGGAACATCGAGTGGTTCGAGGTGCAGGAGATCCGCGGCCAGGTGAGCGACGGCGAGGTGGCGCACGTCCAGGTCACCCTCAGGATCGGCTTCCGCGTCGAGGAGTGACGACCGCGGCGCGGCGGTCCCCGGCAGCGGACGTGGCGGCGATCCAGGTGTCGATCGTCTCCCACCACCGGTAGAGCCAGTCGGTCAGCTCCTCCTCGTCACGCGGGACCTCCGCGGCCGGGACGAACCACCAGCGCAGGTGCAGCGTCTTGTCCATCGGCAGCCCCCGCCAGACGTCGCGCACCGTGCTGAGGTGCTCCAGGCCGGTGTGCGCGACGAGGACGACGTCGGCGTGCGGGGCCGCGCGCAGCGCCGCGGCGACCCCGCCCGGGCGCGGGGGCAGCAGGTGCCGCATCGCCTCGGCCCGCCGCACCGCCGACAGCAGGCCGCGCTCGCGCAGCCGCTGCAGGGCCCGGACCTTGCGCCGCGGGGTGAAGTTGGCGCCCTCCGGGAAGATGAGCAGCGCGTCCTCCTCGCCCAGGTCGCGGGCCAGGTCGGCGATCGCCTGCTCCGAGCCGTGCCCCGCGGCCGGGTCCGAGGACACGAAGGAGTTGGGCAGCCGGTTGAGGTAGACGTCGATGAGCGGGTCGAGCTGCAGCACGTCCTTGAGCACGACGCGCGGCTGGCGCAGGTGGTCGCGGTTCATCAGCGTGTGCACGAGCAGGAACGAGTCGCCCGGGCCGGCGTGCCGGGAGAGCACGACCATGGCGTTGGTCGAGCCGGGCACCCCGTCGTCCAGCGGCGACCACGACTCGCCGTCGGTGACCAGCCGCAGCGCGAAGAGCCGCTGCGCCGCCCGCATCAGGGTGTCGAGCAGCAGGCGCAGCACGGTGTAGTGCGCCGCCCGGGACGCCGGCGACCGCAGCCGGCGCCCGAAGCCGCTGAGCACCCACAGCACCGCCGCGGCCGCGAGCCCGGCGACCTCCAGCGCGAGGTAGACCAGGGCGAAGCACAGCAGGCGCAGCGCCCGCAGGCGCCCGGGCAGGAACACCGAGGCGAGCACCGACACGACCGCGAGCGCGGGCACCAGGACGACCGCGGCCACGAGCGCGGCGATCAGCAGCGGACCGGTGACCCGGCGCACGCGGCGGGGTGGCAGCACGTCAGACTCCTCCGTCCCGGGTGGCGGCGATCCGGTCCAGGTGCTCGCGGGCCGCGGCGTGGGCCCGCTCGATCCGGGCGGGGACACCGGAGAAGTCGCGGTAGCGCAGCGCGCCGGACGCCGCCGGCGCCGGGTCGCCCGCGGGGAGGACGTGCACCGTGACGCCCGGCGGGAGCGCGGCCAGGTCGGCGGCGAAGCGGTGCCGGCGGGCGATCTCGAAGGCGACCGTGGCGACCTCCCAGGGGCGGGTCGGCGGGCGCAGCGGGCGGTCGATGCGCCCGACGTGCAGCACGTAGACGGTCGCGGCGCCCAGCGCCACCGCCCGGCCGACCGGGATGCTGTGCACCAGCCCGCCGTCGAGGTGGTGCTCGCCGTCGAGCTCCACGGCCGGCAGCAGCCCGGGGACGGCGCAGGAGGCGAGCACGGCGTCGACGAGCGGGCCGTCGGTGAACCACCGCTCCGCCGCCCGCTCGATGCTGGCCGCGACGCACTGGAACGGAACGGCCAGCTCGGCGAAGGTCTGCACCGGCAGGTGCTCGGTGAGCAGGTCGCGCAGCGGCTCCCGCGGGTGCAGGTGCGTGCGGGTGCGCACCAGCGTCCGCGCGCGGCCCAGCAGGGACCCGGCGAAGACCCCCCGGGAGGCCAGCTCCTCCCAGACCCCGCGCAGCCGGTCGACCGCGCCCGGGGCCGGGTCGGCGGCGACGACCGCGCCGTTGATCGCGCCCACCGAGGTGCCCACGACCAGGTCGGGGCGGATGCCGCGCTCGAGGAGCGCCTGCAGCATCCCGACCTCGGCCGCGCCGAGCACTCCCCCGCCGCCGAGGACGAACGCCGTCCCGCCCGGGCCGGCCGGCACGGGTGGCGGGACCATGCCGGCATCGTGCCACCCGCCGCGCGGGGACGACCCGCGTGCTCCCGGGCACACCTCGGACGCAACCACCCCCGCTGGGCGTTGGACCGGACATGAGCAGCCACCGGACCGCCCAGCGGGTCCCCGGCGCGACCGGGCCGGGGACCGAGGTCGACCTCGCCGACGGGACGCCGGCACTGGTCTGGCCGCTGCTGGACACCGACGGGGAGGCGCTGCAGCGCGGCTACGCCGAGTTGTCGTCGGCCTCGCGGCGGTCGCGGTTCCTCACCGAGCCGCCGGAGCTGTCCGACTCGCTGCTGCGGCTGTTGGTCGACGAGGTGGACGGCGTCGACCACGTCGCCGTCGTCCTCACCGCCTACCCCGCCGGGGGCGGCGCCCGGCCGGTCGGGGTGGCACGCCTGGTGCGCCACCCCGGCGAACCCGAGGTGGCCGACGTCGCGGTCACCGTGCTCGACGCCTGGCAGGGCCGCGGGGTCGGCCGGGCGCTGCTGGCGGCCGTGCTCGACCGCCGGCCCCGCGGCGTCGTCCGGCTGCGGACGGCGGTCGCCGCCGGGAACCGGGCCTCGCTGCGGATGCTGGGTCGGGTGGGCCAGATGACGACCCGCCACGAGGGAGCGGGCCAGCTCACCGTCGCGGTGACCGACCTGCCCCCTGCCGCCTGAGGCCCGGGACCGCGCCCTCAGAGCGAGACGACCGGCGCTCCCCGGCGGATCTCCCCGTCGGTGAGGACGTCGGCCCGCAGGCCGCCGCGGTGGATGAGCGGCCGCAGGACCCCCGGCCCGCTGAGCCGGTCGAGGTGGACGCACGGCTCGCACAGCCGGCGCCCCTCGCACAGCACGTCCCCGATCCGGAACCGCCGTCCGACCAGGGCGTTGACGTCGATGCCGCGGGTGAGCACGTTGCGCCGGGTGCCGGCGAAGTCCAGGTCGTGCCCGGCGGCGGCGAGCTCGTCGAGGACCTCGGCGGCCATCAGGGTCAGGTCGTAGCCGGGGCGCCGTCCGGCGCGGGGGGTGAACGTACCGGCCCCCGCGGCGTAGCGGTCACCGTCGAGCCCGCGGCCGGCGCGGGCCCGCGCGACCTCGAGCAGCCGCATCGGCGCCTCCGCGGCCGGCGCGACGGCGAGCTCCTCGACGGTGCCGCGCAGCTCGGGCCCGGCCGGCTGCCGGCGCAGCACGGGGTCGAGGGAGGCGACGGCGTGCGCCTCGCGGATGCGCAGGTCCGCGGTGGCCCGGCCCAGCAGCCCGGGCGCCTGGGGGCTGAGGACGACGCCCGGCGGCGTGCCGAACGCCAGCACGGCCGCCGTCCCGGCCGGGTCCTCCACGACGGCGATCCACCACCCGGGCCACTGGAAGCGCACGGGGTCGGCGATGGGCACCAGCCCCGACCCGCGCTCGGCCAGCCAGGTCCGCCAGGCGCCCAGCGCCTGCACCAGGTCCTCGCCGCGCCCGGACACCTCGGGCCCGGACACCTCGGGCCCGGACACCTCGGGCAGCGGCAGGTCGGTCACCGGCACCTCGATCACCGACGCCAGGCAGGCGGCGAACCCCCGGGCGAGGGCACCGGCGGGGGGTCCGGGTGGGAGCTCGACGTCGATCACAGGTCCTCCTCGGGTTCGGGTGGGTCAGGCCCCGCTGACGTCGCCGACGCCGCTGACGCCGCGGACGGCGAGCGAGACGGCGAGCACGGTCATGACGACGGCGATGACGCCGTCGAGGGCACGCCAGGCCGCCGGGCGGGCGAACACCGGCCGCAGCAGCCGGGCGCCGTAGCCGAGGCCGGTGAACCAGACGACGCTGCCGAGACCGGCACCGGCGGCGAACTGCCACCGGTGCTCGCCGTAGGTCGACGCCATCGAGCCGAGCAGCACCACCGTGTCCAGGTACACGTGCGGGTTGAGCCAGGTCAGGGCCAGGCAGGTCCCGACGGTCACCGCGAGACCGGCGCGGGCGCCGGCGGCGTCGGGCAGCAGCGCGCCGGGACGCAGCGCCCGGCGCGGCCAGCACGCCGTAACCCAGCAGGAACGCCGCGCCGGCGAAGCACACCACCGGGACGAGCCACGGCACGCGGGACAACGCGGCGCCGGCGCCCAGCACCCCGGCGAGGATGAGCGCGAGGTCGGAGAGTGCGCACACCGCCACCACCGCGGCCACGTGCTCCAGGCGGAGCCCCTGCCGCAGGACGAAGGCGTTCTGGGCGCCGATGGCCACGATCAGGCCCAGGCCCAGGGCGAGCCCGGAGGCGGCGGCGAGCAGCGCCGGGGTGGTCAGCACGCCCTCGACGCTAGGAACGGATCTGCCCCCGGTTCAGCTCAACATCCTGACGCATCGTTAGCGTAGCTGTTCATGGAGCTGGACCTCGCCCACCTGCGGGCGCTGGACGCCACCGTCCGCGGGGGCACGCTGGAGGCCGCCGCCCGGGCGCTGCACGTCACCCCGTCGGCGATCAGCCAGCGGTTGCGCGCGCTGGAGGTCGCGACCGGCCGGATCCTGCTGGTGCGGACCAAGCCGGTGCAGGTCACCGAGTCCGGGCAGGCGGTGCTGCGCCTGGCCCGGCAGGTCGACCTGCTCACCGCCGACGTCGCCCGCGAGCTCGGCGGCGACCCCTCACCCGAGCACCTGCCCACCCTGCCGATCGCGGTGAACGCCGACTCGATGACCACCTGGGTGCTGCCCGCGCTGGCGCCCCTGGCCGGCGACGTCTGCTTCGACCTGCACCGCGAGGACCAGGAGCACACCAGCGCCCTGCTGCGCGCCGGCACGGTGATGGCGGCGGTGACCGCGGACGCCGAGCCGGTGCCCGGCTGCACCTCCACCCGCCTGGGCGGGATGCGGTACCGGCCCATGGCCACCCCGCGGTTCGCGCGGCGCTGGTTCCCCGCCGGCCCCACCGCCGCCGCGCTCGCGCGGGCCCCGGTCGTCGTCTTCGACCGCAAGGACGACCTGCAGCACCGCTACCTGCACGCCCGGGCCGGGTCCGACGTCGCCCCGCCGGTGCACTACGTCCCCGCCGCGGCGGACTACGTCACCGCCGTGGCCCTCGGCCTGGGCTGGGGCATGGTTCCCGGCCTGCAGGCGCGGGGGCTGGCGGTCGAGCTGGCCGACCTCGACCCGGCCGGCGCGGTCGACGTCACGCTGTACTGGCAGCAGTGGCGGCTGCGCTCGGCCACCCTCGACCGCGTCCGGGAGGCGGTGCTGGCCGCAGCGGCCCGCGAGCTGGACCAGCCCGCCCCCGGCCGAGGCCCCACCGGCTCCGGCGCGGCGACGGCGCGGGACCCGGTGGGGGGTCAGCGACCGGTGCGGCCGCGGTAGCGGGCGGCGCGCCGGGCCGCCGCGGCCCGCCGGCGCTCGATGTCGCGCTGGTCGCGCGCCAGGGCGGCGCGCTCCCGCTGCGCGGTCGCGGTGCCCGCCGGGTAGCCGGCCTTCACCACCCGGTTCTCGGTGCTCTCGGGCATGTAGGCCATCGAGTAGAACAGGCCGAGGATCAGGCCGGCACCGGCGCAGGCGGCGCGCAGCCCCCACGGCGCCGGCAGGAACAGCATGATCAGCGCGACCGGCACGGCGAGCTGGACCAGCATGCGCAGGACGTGGCGCAGCCACCACGTCCGCACCGTGGTGTCGTGCAGCACCCAGCCGCGGTGACGCTCGGGCAGCCGCCCGCCGAACGCGTACCAGACCCACCGGTGCGGAGCCGGCCGGACGACGGACCCGGCCGGCGGGCCGGCCTGCGGGGCGGTGCTGCTCATGGCGCGTGGCTGCTCCTGCTCGACGACGGTCACGTCCCCATGGTGCCCGCAAAACGTTGGTGGGCCAACCGTTGGGGTGCCAAGTGTCGGCCATCCCACACGGTCGCGGGCCCTGGCCCGGGTCAGGCGACCGTCGCCTCCGCAGCGGCACCGTCCGCCGGGTCGGTGCCGGCGAGGGCGTGCTGGGCGGCGGCGATCACCCGGGTCAGGGCGCCGTGCAGGCCCACCAGCTCCTCGAGTGACATGCCGAGCCGCTCGACGATGCCGGCCGGGATCCGCTCCGCCTGCTCGCGCAGCGCCCTGCCCTCGTCGGTCAGCGCCAGCGCCAGGTTGCGCTGGTCCCTCGGGTCGCGCTCGCGGCGCAGCAGACCGGCCGCCTCGAGCCGCTTGAGCAGCGGGGAGAGCGTGCCGGGGTCGAGCTGCAGCAGGCCCGACAGCTCCTTGACCGACAGCGTCCCGTGCTGCCACAGCGCCAGCATCACCAGGTACTGGGGATGGGTCAGGCCGAGCGGCTCGAGGACGGGACGGTAGACGGCGACCACGTTGCGGGCGGCCACCGACAGGGCGAAGCACACCTGCCGGTCCAGGGCGAGCACGTCCTCGGGCCCGGACGGCTGCGGTGTCTGGCGGGTCGTCACGCCCCCACGGTAGAGGGCTGGCGCACCAACGGTTGGCCCACCAACGACGACTCCCCCGCGCCGACGTCGCGGATCCGGCACCGCGACGTGTCGCCGGACCGGCCTCCCGTGCCCTACGGTCGCGCCTTCCGAGGTCTCCACCACCGGTTTCGTCGAGGACGTGGGATGCCAGCTGAGCTGCACGCGCTGCGACCGTCACCGGCCGGCTTCCCCGCCTGCCCCGGCTGCGTCTACTGGACGACGGGGAGCCCGGCCGTCTGCTACCCGTGCGCCACCGCCCCGGGCCCCCGGACGTCCGGCCCGGCGTGCGCCCTCTGCGGGCAGGCGCTCGACGGCGACGGCCGCTGCCCGAACACCGTGTGCACCCTCGCGGACCCGCACTTCTCCCGCATCTACACCGTGACCAGCCGCTCGGACGAGATGTGGGAGGCGATCTGGAGCTACAAGTACGGCGAGGAGCGCGCCTGGGCCGAGGTGCTCGCTCGCATCCTCGTCGGCTTCCTCGAGGACCACCGCGACGACCTGGCGCGCTTCGACCTGATCACCACCGGGGCCATCTACGTCGGACCCCGCGCCCAGCGGCTGTGGGACTACCTGCGCGTCGTCGTGGACGCGGCCGCGCGGCTCGGCCCCGACTGGCCGTTCGCGCCCGGGCTGATCGCCAAGTCGGTGCCGACGGGCCGGTTCCTCGGCATCGACGCCGGAGCCCGCCAGCGGATCGCGGAGGGTGAGCTGCGCGCCGCGCTGTCGGTCCCCGAGCCCGACCGCGTGGCCGGGCGACGGGTCCTGGTCTTCGACGACGTGTACTCCGAGGGCTTCTCCCTGCGGGAGATGGCCCGGGTGCTCCTCGCCGCCGGCGCCGTCGAGGTCGCCGGCCTCGTGCTCACCCGCCGCAAGGGCGGCTGAGCGGGCGGTAGCGCCACGTCGCCGACGCCAGCGCCGACGCCGCGGCCAGGGCCACCCCCGCGACCGGCGCGCCGAGGCGGACCGGGGCGATGGCGATCCAGAAGCCGCCGCCCAGTGGCAGCGGGGCCTCGTCCAGGTCCCGCCGTGCCGGCTCCGGTGGCGCCGGTCTCGGCAGCGCATCCGCCGCCCGCCTGCCCTTGCCGGTCGCCGGCAACCACCGCGACCCGTTCCGGGGCCCCTCCCGGGCGCGACCGGGGCCGGACGACCCTGGCGCGCCGCACGGGGGCGCGAGCCGGTCATCCGCTTCACGGCCGTCTGGGAACAGGGCGACGTGTCGGCCGTGGACGAGGTCCTCGCCGGGGACGTCGTCCACCACGGTCCGCCGTTCCCCGACAGGGCCGCGCCGAGCTGGGCCCGTTCATCACCGGGTTCCACACCGGCTTCTCCGAGATCCACGCCCAGGTGCACGAGCACGTCCCCGACGGGACCACCTCGGTGCACCGCTGGACCCCCGAGGCCGTGTCCTCCGGGACGACGCCGCTGCTGCCGGGGGTGGAACCGACCGGGAACCCGCACGACCGCCGAGGGCGTCCACGTCCTGCACTGGTCCGGGGACCGGGTGTCGGAGGCGTGGCACCTCGGCGACCGGCTCGGCCGGCTGACGGGGCCGGTGTCCTGCCGCCGATGCCGGCGACGGGCGCCTGGGACCACCGCGCCGGGAGAGCGGTCAGGACGCCGTCCGCGAGCTCGCGCCCGCCCGGCCTCCTCAGGCGCGTTATGTGGGTTGCCCGCGGCAACTGATGGCTTGACATGAGGGCGCCTCTGCGGAACGTGGCGGTTGTCGAAGACCCCTCGTCCGCAGAGGCGCCTCTCATGCTGCCCACCGAGAACCTCCTCGTCCACGTCTACGTGCTCGTCGACGACGCCATCGCCGCCGCAGAAGTGACCATTCCGGTGCGGCCGGGTCCGGCGCCGGCCTGCAGCGACGCCGAACTGCTCACCATCGCGCTGGTGCGCCATCTGCTGGGCCGGCGCAGCGAAGCCGGGTTCCTCGCCGAGGTCGCCCGCGACTTCGCGCACCTGTTTCCCCGGCTGCCCCACCAGTCGGAGGCCAACCGGCGCATCCGCTGGCTGTGGGCGGCCTTCGAGCAGCTGCGCGCCGCGCTGGTGGCCCGGTGCCCGCTCGATGACTGCGCCCAGATCGACACCAGCGCGCTGCCGGTCAAGCACCCTTCCCGGGTCCGCGGCCCCGATGGCTGGGTCGGCCCGCACGAGCTGGTCGCCGGCTTCGGCCGCGACGGCGCGCACGGAGAGTGGTTCTACGGCTTCCGGCTGGCCGTCCGCACCGATCTGGGATCGCGGCTGGTGCGCGCCTGGAGCATCGTGCCCGCCGCGGTCAACGAACGCGACGTCGCGACCGATCTGCTCGCCGCCGGGCCAGCACCGCGTGACCTGCTGGTCGACAAGGGCTTCACCGGTCGGGCCTTCACCGCCGCCTGCGCCGCCCGCGGCACCGCCGTGCTCACCCCGCCCACCAAGGCCCAGCGCCCGAACATGCCCAGCGCCCTGCGCCAGGTGATCGCCCGCTGGCGCAACCACATCGAGGTCACCTTCGGCGAGCTCACCGACCGGATGGAGCTGGCCCGCCACGGCGCCCACACCTTCTGGGGCCTGCTGACCCGCACCGCCGCCACCATCGCCGCGCACACCCTGCTACGCGTTCATTCCACCGACCTCAGGCTGGCGTAACCCAACCCACATAACGCGCCTCAGGCCGGGTCGAGCCCCGAGTAGACCCTCAGGGCGTTGCCGCCGAGGACGAGCGGGACGACGTCGTCCGGGATGCCCAGCGAGGCGACGGCGCGGGCGTTGACCGCCTGCCCGGGGACGCCGGGCCAGTCGGTGCCGTAGATGAACTTGCGCGCCAGCCGGCCCAGGTCGAACCGGGCGTAGTACTCCGGCAGCCGCTTCGGAGGCAGACCCGAGAGCTCGATCCACACGGTGGGCCGCGAGACCGCGAGGAACGCGGCTGCGTCGTACCACCACCCGCGCCCACCGTGGGCGAGCACCACCTGCAGCTCGGGGAAGTCGCGCAGGACGGCGTCGAGCAGCTGCGGGTCGGCGTAGGCGTTGGTGGACCCGGGGAAGCTGCTCGTCCCGCAGTGCACCACCAGCGGCACTCCACGCTCGACGAGGACCGCGTAGGCCGGGTACAGCGCCGCGTCGTCGGCGCGGAAGCCGCCGTGCACCGGGTGGATCTTCAGCGCCGCCGCGCCGAGGTCGAGCTGCCGGGTGAGCTCCCGGGCGATCGGGAAGTGCAGGTGCGGGTTGACGTTGGCGACCGGGCGGAACCGCCGGGGGTTGGCCTCGACCAGGGGCAGCAGGTCGTCGAAGAGCTGGTAGCCGGTGGCCTTGGGGCTGTACTCGCAGAACAGCAGCGCGACGTCGACGCCCTCCTCGGCGAAGAGCCGATCGAGCACCGCGGGGTCCGGGGTCCCGTCGGCGCGCCAGACCTCCTCGAGGACGCCCGGCCGGCCGAACTGCCGGGCCCAGTCGACCCACGCGGGCGCGAGCGAGGACAGCCGCGGCACGTGCACGTGGGCGTCGACCAGGACGTGCCCGTCGAGCATCGCGTTCCCTCCCGTCGTCCGGCCGCGCTATCCTAACGTCCTACACCCGACCCCCTCCTCGTCCGGTGCGGTGTAGACGGTCGGCGGAGCGTCCGGGCCGGCACGCTGACAGCGCCGCGCGCGGCGGGCACCATGCGACCGAGGCCACAGCGCAGGCGCCACGCGGAGGAGCAGCCATGACCGAACGACCCGGGGTCCCGGCCCGCGACCTGTCCGACGAGGAGCTGGAGCGCCAGGGCGTGCACGCCCACGCCATGCGGCACTGGGTGTTCCTGCACGGCACCGCCGACCAGTTCCGCACGCACACCGAGCGGATGCTCGAGCTTGAGCAGGAGTACCTGCGCCGGCACCCGCAGCGCACGTGGCAGGGCTCGGGCGGCGGGGCCGTGACGCCGTCCCGCGACGACCGCATCCGCGACCTGGTGCAGACCTTCTCCCGCGCCGTCACCGCCCTGCTCGACGAGGAGCCCGCGCCGTCCGCCCCCGAGGGCCGCGGCCGCGACCCCGAGGAGGCGCAGACCGCGCTGCTGCGCCGCTTCGCCGAGGCGCCCGGGGGCCGGATGCACAAGCTGGAGGCCCACCAGATCGCCCGCCAGCTCGCCCCGGACAACCACCTGGTCGCCCGGCTCTACCGCCAGGACCCGCCGCTGCTGGCGGCCGAGCGGGACATGCGGGTGCTCACCGAGGCCGGCCGGCAGTGGCTGGCCTCGCACGCCGCGACCGCCTGAGCCCACCCGGCCGCGACACGGGCACCCGTCGCGGGGGGCGCCTCGCTCTCAGCGGTCGCGGCTGAGCTCGGCCCACGCGGCCGTGGCGCGGGGCGCCCAGGCGGCGTGCCGTTCCCGGAAGACCTCGGCGGCCCGGTTGCCGCTCCACCGCGGCGGCAGCAGCTCGGTGGGCAGCGCGGGGTCGAGCAGCGGGAAGCGCCGCCACTCCTGGACCAGCCGGACCTGGGCCACCAGCGCCTGCCGGTCGGTGCGGGGACGGCGCCGGGCGACCAGGTCGAGGAAGTCCTCGTAGCGGCCCTCGATCTCGTCGAGGTCCCAGGCGCTGCGCACCAGCGACCGCTCGTCTCCCACGGCGCCGGCCTGCGCCACGAACGACCAGCTGCCGGCGAGCAGGCCGCAGTCGGACAGCACGCGCAGCGCCTCGGGCTCGCGGTCGACCCGGGGGGTGACCCAGGTGGTCGCGTTGACCGAGCCGAAGCCGGCCCAGCCCAGCTGCGTGCGCAGCCGCTGGCGCAGCGGCCGGGCGTTGTCCGGGACGCCGACGGTGAGCAGCAGCCACCGCCGGTCCCACTCCCGCTGCTCCGCGGCGAAGCCGTAGATCCGGTCGGTGCCCTCGCGCAGCAGCCGGGTGCCGGCCTCGGTCAGCGTCCACCGGGTCTCGCGCCCGACCCGGCTGCCGGCGATCCACCCGCTGTCGGCGGTGCGCATGATGGCCTGACGGGCCGCCTTCTCGGCGACGTCGAGGTCGGCCAGCAGGTCGATCAGCGTCGCCGTCCAGACCGGCCGGCCGCTGGGGAGCACGAACTCGCCGAGGACGGTGAGCAGGAGGCTGCGGGCACTGGCCGCACCGAGCTCCTGACGACGGGTGACGAACGGCCCGTCCACGACCTCCACGCCCCCATGGTGTCACCCGGGCGCCCGGGCGCCGGGGACGGCCACCCGGACGCCGTCCTCCCCGCCGGCGCGTGGGGTGCGGGTTGACAGACCGCGGATTGCGCTACAGCATCCCGGCTCGGACGACGTGCGGTGTAGTGCGTCCGGACTCGACGGAGCGGTCCATGACGAGGCGGGGCACCGTGCCGCGGGAGGCCGACCTCGACCCGCCCGCCGGTGGGGTGCCCGAGCCGCCGCACCGGCTCGGTGAGCGCGTGCGGCGCGGCGCCGGGAGTCGGCGGTGCCGGCTCGGTGACGCACCGGCCCGTCGGCGTGGCTGACCTCCCGGTGACCGCGCCCGGCCGGTCGCGGGTGCAGCGCCTGGGCGCCCCGTCGCTGTTCGTGCTGCTGTGGAGCACCGGCTTCGTCGGCGCCCAGTCCGGCCTGCCCTACGCCGAGCCGCTGACCTTCCTCGGACTGCGGATGGTGTTCGCCGCGACCCTGCTGGCGCTCGTCGCGCTCGTCCTGCGCGCGGAGCGCCCCTCCCGGCCGGCGCAGTACGGCCACTCCGCGGCCGTCGGCCTGCTGCTGCACGCCGGCTACCTCGGCGGGGTGTTCGTCGCGGTCTCCCTCGGCGTGCCGGCTCCGGTCTCGGCGGTCGTGGTGAGCCTGCAGCCGGTGCTCACCGTGGTGCTGGCCGGTCCGGTGCTGGGCGAGCGGGCCGCGCCGCGGCAGTGGCTCGGGCTGGCGGTCGGGGTGGCCGGCGTCGCCGTCGTCGTCTGGCCCGGCCTCACCGCCGCGGCCGGGCAGGCGGGTTCGCTCTCGCCGCGGGGCCTGCTGGCCTGCCTGGTGGCGCTGGCCTCGGGCACCGCCGGCACCGTCTACCAGAAGCGGTACGGCACCGGCGTCCCGATGCTGTGGGGCACCGCCGTGCAGTACGCCGCCGCCGCGGTCGTGCTGCTGGCCGGCGCGCTGGCCACCGAGCAGATGACGGTCCGCTGGACCGGGGAGTTCGTCCTGGCCATGGTCTGGCTGGTGCTCGCCCTCTCGCTCGGCGCGGTCCTGCTGCTGCTCCTGCTGTTGCGGCGGGGCACGGCCGCGGAGGTGTCCAGCCTGTTCTACCTGGTGCCGCCGGCCGTGGCCCTCGAGGCGTGGCTGCTGTTCGGGACCGTGCCGGCCGCGGTGTCGCTGGCCGGCATCGCGCTCACCGCCGTGGGTGTCGCACTGGTGGTCGCCCCTCGGCGCCGGGCGGTCGCGGTCGGGTAGCCCTGCGTGCGCGACGGGCCGGCTCGCGCCGTGTGCGACGGAGCGCTGCCCTTCCGACCGGACCTCGCCCCTCGGAGTGACCGCGACCGCGCCACGCGTGCTCAGAACGGTGGTGGGGTGGTCACTGCGGTCAGGCCGGTGGGTGTGGTGACGGTGAGGGTGCCCTCGGGGGTGAGGGTGTGGGTCCAGCCCGGGGCCTGGTGCTTACCGCGGTGGTGGGTGGTGCAGAAGCCGGCCAGGTTGGCCGCTGACGTCTCCCCGTGGGGGTGGGGTGTGGCGTGGTCGAGTTCGCCGGCGTAGGGGATGCGGCGGCGGCAGCCCGGGAACCGGCAGTGCCGGTCGCGGGCGCGCAGGTAGCGGTCCAGTGCCGCGGTGGGCCGGTAGCCGGCGGTGGGGGCGGGGACGCGCAGGCCGGGGCGGGCGCTCAGGTCGTGGCCGCAGGTCTCGGGCCGGCGGCGGCAGGCGGGGGTGCCGCAGTGCGCGGTGCGGCGCAGTGCGGGCAGGTCGGTGAGGACGAGCAGGGCGCCGCTGACGGCGTCGGTGAGGGCGATGCGCGGCCGGTCGGCCAGTCCGCCGCCGGCGGTGGCGGACAGCAGGGCGGCGAGGTCGGTGCGCTGGGTGGCGGCGGCCAGCGCGCCGAGTGCGTCGGGGGCGGTGCTCACCCGGCCGGCGGGGCTGGTCTGCCAGGCGGTCTCCTCGGCGGCGTCGGCGCGCGTGGCGGTGGCCACCATCCACTGGGCGGCGCCCAGGGCGAGGCGGGCGGTGTGCACGGCTGCGGCGGCGTCCTCGACGGCCCGGTCGGCCGCCGCCCACCAGCCACCGGCTGGCGGACTGCCGGCTGCGGGCGCAGTGACGTCGTCGCGCTCAGGTGGGCCACTCGCAGCTTCCCCGGCCGGGTCGGGTGGGTGGCCCGGTGTCCAGGCGGGATCGCCGGGTGCCGGGTCGTCGCCGAAGGCCTCGCGCACCAGCTCGTCGAGCCAGCGGTCGAAGTCCGCGGCGCTGAGCTCGGCGGCGGCCCGCTCGACCGGGCCGCCCTCGACGTCCGTGGGCCCCGGGGAGTCCGTGAACCGGTCGGCGGCCAGCCGCTCGTCGACGGCCACGGGCTCGCCGGAGCCGATGGGCTCGCTGGCGCCGATGGGCTCGCCAGCGCCCATGGTCTGACCGGCCCTGGTGCCGGCGGGACCAGCGCCGGGCGGGATACCGGCATCGGCGTCGATGCCGCTGGGGTCGGTGCCGGTGGTGTCGGTGCCGCTGCCGGCTGCATCACTGATGGGGTCCAGGCCGGCGAAGGCGCGGGCGAGCTGGCGGGCCATCTCCGCGGGCACCAGCTGCCCGTCGACCTCGCCGACACCGTCCCCGCCGAGCAGGGTCTGCACCGACGCGACGACGGTCAACGGCACCTGCACCGGCGGCAGCCCGCCCTCGCCGGGGCGCAGCACCAGGTCGATCAGGCAGTCCACCATCTTCTGCCCGCGGGTGCGCGCGTCGGCCGGGTCGGGCTCCAGCGCGTCGGCGTAGGCCGACAGCGCCCGCAGCAGCGTCTGCGCCTCAGCGGTGGTGCACACCACTGTCACCGCCGACATGCCCACCGTGCGCTCGGGCCGGGCCGAGACGCCGCGCTCCCGCAGCGCCTGCACGAGGTCGCGGGCGGCGTCGCGGGCGTTGTGCTGCGCGACCGCGCGCCGCACCCGGTCACCGAGTTGGCCGGGGGTGGTCACCCGCTGCCGCCGCGCCACCCAGTCGAGCAGCTCCTGCTCCACCCGACCACGCAGGGCGTCCTCGGCGATCGGCGCCACGTGCTCCAGCAGGCACCACAGGTGCCCGGTGTGCAGCAGCCCGGACTCCAGCGCGGCCAGCACCCGGGGCAGCCGGGTGACCAGGAGCAGCGACCGCTCCAGCTCGGCCTCGGCGCGCTGCGCGGTGACGCCCAGGGCGACCGTGAGCTCCTGGGTGGCCCACTCGCTCACCGGGCGCAGCACCTCGGCCCGCGCCGCCCACCGCTGGGCCGACATCGCGCCACGCTCACCCTGCGCCCGGTCGGCCGAGGCCGGCCGGGTCACGGCGAACGCGGCGAGCGCCCGCGCGCGGCGTGCCGTCTGGCGGGAGATCTCCCGATCGGCGGCCTGCACCTCACCCAGCGGACCGGCCGCCCACCCGACGGCCGGCGACGCGAGGTCGGGCACCGCAGGCGCCTCGGACACCTCGCGCACCGACCCCGCCGTCATGCGTTCGATCATACGTTCGAACGAGGGGTCGGGCAAGACCTGTGGACGACAAAACCGCAGCTCAGAGGCTCGCGCTGTCCGGGACGAGGCCCGACCGACGTCAGTACCGGTGCTGCTCGGGGTCGACGTAGCCGCCGCTCTCCTCCTCACCCGGCCCCCGGTCGGCCCCCACGGCAGCCGGCTCGGAGGACGACCGCGGCCGGCCGGCTGCCCGTTCGCGCTCGGCGAGGTAGCGCGCCTCCCGGTCGCCGGAGGGCGGGGTGGCCACGCCGGTGCCCGGCCGCCCGTCCTGCCGCTGCCCGACGTCGCGCCCACCGCCGTTCTCGGTGCCGTCACCGGCACCACCGGCACCACCGGCGCCGTCGGCACCCGCGTCGTCAGCACCAGCGCCGTCCCCGCCGGCGCCACGACCGCCGACGCGCTTGCGGAGCCGGCCGTCCTCGGCCGCGGAGAACCCGCGGCGCTGCAGCCAGGCGGTCACCGCGTCCCGCTCGGGGTGGGTGTCGCGGACCACGTTGAGCACGTAGTTCAGGCCGCGGGCGGCGGCCTCCTCCTCGAGGTGGTGCATCGCGAACAGCCCGACGCCGGAGCCGCGCGCGCCCGCCTCGACGGCGAGCAGCACCTCCGCGTCACCCCAGACGTCGTCGAGCCAGCCGTAGCCGACCACGACGCCGTCGCGCTCGACGCGCCACCAGTCGCTGGACAGCCGCTCGCCCGGCCGGCGGGCCTCGGTGCGGAAGACGCCCTCGGGCACGGAGGCGAAGACCCGCTCGCGGTCGGCGTCCCACCGGGGGTCGTCCTCGTGCACCCACCGCAGGGTGTGCGCAGGGGTCACCGAGACCTCCGTCGACGTCCGTGGCCTGCGCCACTTGTCTACATCTGACGCGTTGCTTGCGCAAGGTCGTGTAGCACGACACGATGGTCGCGGCAGGCCCTCCGGGGCCGATCCGCCCGCATCCCTGGAGGCGCCGTGACCACCCTCGACGACCGTTCGACGACGGCGGAGGGACCGGCCCCCGTCGCCGAGCCGGCCGCGACCACCGAGGTCTCCTTCGACACCTCCCCCGAGCGCTACCGGCACTGGCGGCTGTCGGTCGAGGGCGAGGTCGCGACCCTCACCCTCGACGTCGCCGAGGACGGCGGGATCGTGCCGGGCTACGAGCTGAAGATGAACAGCTACGACCTGGGCGTCGACATCGAGCTGCACGACGCGCTGCAGCGGATCCGGTTCGAGCACCCCGAGGCCAAGGTGGTCGTGGTCGCCAGCGCCAAGGAGCGGATGTTCTGTGCCGGCGCCAACATCAAGATGCTCGCGGCGTCCCCGCACAGCTGGAAGGTGAACTTCTGCAAGTTCACGAACGAGACCCGCAACGGCATCGAGGACGCCTCGGCCCACTCCGGCCTGCGCTCCGTCGCCGCGGTCAACGGCACCGCCGCCGGCGGCGGCTACGAGCTGGCGCTGGCCTGCGACGAGATCGTGCTCGTCGACGACAACTCCTCGGCGGTCTCCCTGCCGGAGGTCCCGCTGCTCGGCGTGCTGCCGGGCACCGGCGGCCTGACCCGCGTGGTCGACAAGCGCGGCGTGCGCCGGGACCTGGCCGACGTCTTCGCCACCACCGCCGAGGGCATCCGCGGCGAGCGCGCGGTGCGGTGGCGGCTGGTCGACGCCAGCGTCAGGGCCCGCGACTTCGACGCCGAGGTCGCCCGGCGGGCCGCCGCGGCCGCCGCCGCGTCGAGCCGGCCGGGTGCCGGCGCGACCGGCGTGGCGCTGACCCCGCTGCGCCGCGAGGTCGACGGCGACACCACCCGCTACGCGCACGTCCGCGTGGTCCTCGACCGCGACTCGGGCACCGCGACGATCACCGTCCTCGGCCCCGAGTCGGTGCCCGGCAGCGTCGAGGAGCTGCAGGCGCAGGGCGACGCCGCCTGGCTGCTGGCCACCACCCGCGAGCTCGACGACGCGATCCTGCGGCTGCGCACCAACGAGCTCGCCGTCGGCACGTGGCTGCTGCGCACCGAGGGCGACGTCGCCGCGGTCGCCGCCTACGACGAGTTCCTGCTGGCCAACCGCGACCACTGGCTGGTCAACGAGACGATCGGCTTCCACCGCCGCACGCTCAAGCGCCTGGACACCACCAGCCGCAGCCTCTTCGCGCTCGTCGAGCCCGGCTCCTGCTTCGCCGGCTCGCTGGCCGAGATCGCCCTCGCCGCCGACCGCCAGTACATGCTCGAGGGCATCTGGGAGGACATGGCCGAGGACGACGAGCGCCCGTTGCCGGCGGCGGTCATCCGGCTCGACGAGTTCAACACCGGGCTGCTGCCGATGGGCAACGGCCTCTCCCGCCTGCAGGTCCGCTTCCTCGGCAGCGCCGACGAGCTGGCCGCCGCCGAGGCGGCCGTGGGCCGCGACCTGCCGGCCGCCGACGCGGACGGCCTCGGCCTGGTGACCAGCACGCCGGACGACATCGACTGGGAGGACGAGGTCCGCCTGGCGATCGAGGAGCGCGCCAGCTTCTCCCCCGACGCGCTCACCGGCATGGAGGCCAACCTGCGCTTCGCCGGCCGCGAGACCCCGGAGACGAAGGTCTTCGGCCGGCTCACCGCCTGGCAGAACTGGATCTTCCAGCGGCCGAACGCCGCTGGGCCCGAGGGAGCACTGCGCCGCTACGGAACCGGCAAGCGCGCCGACTACGACAGGAAGCGGGTCTGACCATGACCACCACCGAGTCCACCCCTCAGAGCGGCACGGTCACCGGGGACGCCCCCACCCCCACCGGGCCGCTGTCGCGCATCGACTACAGCGAGCGGATCCCGAACAACGTCAACCTGGCCGGCGACCGCAAGCTGCAGCGGGCGCTGGAGGGCTGGCAGCCGAAGTTCCTCGACTGGTGGAAGAACCTCGGCCCGTCCATCCCGACGCACGACGTCTACCTGCGGACGGCGATCGCCGTCGGCCGCGACGGGTGGGCGCACTTCGACCGGGTGCCCATGGAGGAGTACCGCTGGGGCATCTTCCTCGCCGAGCGCGACCCCGACCGGAAGGTCAACTTCGGCGACCGCAAGGGCGAGCCGGCCTGGCAGGAGGTGCCCGGCGAGCACCGGTCGGACCTGCGCCGGCTGATCGTCGTCCAGGGCGACACCGAGCCCGCCTCAGTCGAGCAGCAGCGCCACCTCGGCATGACCGCGCCGTCGCTCTACGACATGCGCAACCTCTTCCAGGTCAACGTGGAGGAGGGCCGCCACCTGTGGGCGATGGTCTACCTGCTGCACGCCTACTTCGGGAAGGACGGCCGCGAGGAGGCCGAGCAGCTGCTCAAGCGAAACTCCGGCGACTTCGACTCCCCGCGCATCCTCGGGGCGTTCAACGAGGAGACGACCGACTGGCTGTCGTTCTTCATGTTCACCTACTTCACCGACCGGGACGGCAAGTACCAGCTCGGCACGCTGAAGGAGAGCGGCTTCGACCCGCTGGCGCGCACCTGCGAGTTCATGCTCAAGGAGGAGGCGCACCACATGTTCGTCGGGACGACGGGCGTGCAGCGCACCGTCCAGCGGACCGCCGAGCTGATGAAGGAGCACGGCACCGACGACATCTGGTCCCACGGCGGCATCCCGCTGTCGGTCGTCCAGAAGTACCTGAACTTCCAGTACTCCGTCTCGATGGACCTCTTCGGGTCCGAGACCTCCTCCAACGTCGCGGCGTACTACACCGCCGGGCTCAAGGGCCGCTGGATGGAGACCCGCCGCAAGGACGACCACCAGCTGCACGACCTGACCATGGACGTCCCGGTCGTCGAGAACGGGCAGCTGACCACCCGCACCGTGCCGATGCTCACCGCGCTCAACCTCGACCTGCGCAACGAGTACGCCGCCGACTGCGAGAACGGCGTCAAGCGGTGGAACCAGGAGCTGGAGGACGCCGGTCTGGAGGAGCGGCTGTACCTGCCGCACCAGGGGTTCAACCGCAAGGTCGGCGCCTTCGCCGGGCACCACGTCACGCCCACCGGCGAGATCGTCGACGAGGCCACCTGGCAGCAGCGGGTGGGCGAGTTCCTGCCCACCGCCGAGGACCGGGCGCGCGTCGCCGAGCTGATGGTGCCGCACTACGAGCCCGGTGAGTTCGCCGGCTGGATCGCCCCGCCCTCGGTCGGGATCAACTCGCTGCCGGTCGAGTACGACTACGTGCGCTTCTGAGCCGTCGCGCACCGCGGCCCGCGGCCGGGCCCTGGGGGTCCGGCCGCAGGCCCGCACGACGCCGGCCGGCGCGGCCGGCCTCCCCTCCCCCGAGCGGTCCTCCGCCTCGGTCCCCCGGCACGGAAAGGGTCGAGCACCGTGGCCACCCTGGACACCGCCCCCACCTCGCCCACCGCCCTGCGGCCCGAGGCACCGGCCCCCTCCGGCGAGCCGTTCAACGCCGCCGAGTGGCTGGTCACCCGGCACGCCCGCGCCACGCCCGACCGCCGCGCGATCACCGCGATCGACCTCGACGGCAGCGTCCGGACCCTGACCTACGCCGAGCTCGACGCGGCCGTCCGCGCCTTCGCCGCCGCCCTCGTCGCCGCCGGGATCCGCCCGGAGGAGCGCCTGCTGCTGTGCATGGGCGACACTCCCGAGCTGCTCACCGCCTTCCTCGCCGGGCTGCGCATCGGCGCGGTCCCGGTGCCGGTGAGCACCATGCTCACGCCCAAGGACATCGCGGTGCTGGCCACCGACAGCCGGGCCCGCCTGGTCGTGCTCAGCTCGGAGTTCGCCGCGCTCGGGACCGCGGTCGCCGGCAGCCGGGACCTGACCGACGTCGTCGTCCTCACCGCCGACGCGCTGCCGGACGTCCCCGGGGTGCGGGTGCGCACCTGGGCGGACGTCACCGCCGCCGGCGCGGACTTCGCCGAGCAGGTCGCGCAGCCCTACCCGACGGTCGCCGACTCCCCCGCGTTCTGGCTCTACACCTCCGGGACCACCGGCACGCCCAAGGCCGCGATGCACCGGCACGGCTCGCTGCGCGACACCGCCGTGACCTACGCCCGCGACGTCCTGGCGATCGGCCCCGACGACGTCACCTTCTCCGTGGCGAAGTTCTTCTTCGCCTACGGCCTGGGCAACACGCTCACCTTCCCGTTCTCGGTCGGCGCCAGCACGGTCCTCGACCGCTCGCGGCCCAGCCCCGCCGGGACGCTGCGGGTGCTGCGCGAGCAGCGGCCGACGCTGTTCTTCGCCGGCCCCACCTACTACGCGGCGCTGCTGGCGGCCGGCCTGCCCGCCGACGCGTTCACCGGGGTGCGCGCCTGCGTGTCGGCCGGCGAGGCGTTCCCGGCCCCGCTGTTCGAGCGGTTCACCGGCACGTTCGACGTGGAGGTGCTCGACGGCATCGGCTCCACCGAGATGCTGCACATCTTCATCAGCGGCCGGCCCGGCCGCACCCGGCCCGGCTCCACCGGCGAGCTGGTCGCCGGCTACGGCGCGCGGATCCTCGACGACGACGGGCAGCCCGTCCCCGACGGCACGCCCGGCAACCTGTGGGTGACCGGGTCGTCGGCGGCGACCGGCTACTGGTCGCGCACGCAGGTGACCCGCCGGGTGTTCCAGGGCGAGTGGGTGCGCACCGGCGACACCTACGTGCGCAGCCCCGACGGGTACTACAGCTCGCTGGGCCGCACCGACGACATCATCAAGGCCGGCGGCATCTGGGTGTCCCCGACCGAGGTGGAGGAGCGGCTGCGCGCCCACCCCGACGTGGCACAGGCCGTGGTGGTCCCGGTGCCCGACGAGACCGGCCTGGACAAGCCCGTCGCCTGCGTCGTCCTCACCCCGCAGGCCGCCACCGGCGCCGAGGACCTCGTGGCCTGGTGCCGGGACGGCCTGGCCGCCTTCAAGCGGCCGCGGCACATCGTCGTGTTCGACGAGCTCCCCACCACGGCCACCGGCAAGCTGCAGCGCTTCCGCATCCGCGAGCTGGCGACCGAGCGCCTCGGTGGTGCGGCGGAGCCCGACCTGACGCCGATCACCGGGGGCCCGGCGTGAGCGCCGCGCGCGCCTGACCCCGATCCCCACACCCGCCAGGAGGACTCCCCGTGCCCTACGTCATCGGCGCCGAGTGCATCGACACCACGGACATGTCCTGCGTCGAGGAGTGCCCGGTCGACTGCATCTACGAGGGCGACCGCAAGCTCTACATCAACCCCAAGGAGTGCATCGACTGCGGCGCCTGCGAGCCGGTCTGCCCGGTCGAGGCCATCTCGCAGGACCGCCGGGTCACCGAGGAGAACGAGCCGCACGTCGCCGACAACCGGCGGTTCTTCGTCGAGCCGCTCCCGGGTCGCGACGCGCCGCTGGGCAGCCCGGGCGGCGCGTCGAAGGTGGGCCGCATCGGGGTCGACACCGAGCTCGTCGCCGACGGCTCGTGATGCTCCGGGCCCCGGACGACGGGGAGGTGCCGTGCGGGTCGTCCTGACGCTGGGCCCCGACCAGACCGCCGTGGCCGCGGAGGCGCGCGGCGCGGAGGACGCGGGGTACGACGGGATCGCCACCGGCGAGCACCTGTTCTTCCACGGCGCCCCGTCCAACGCCTTCGTCGCCCTCGCCGCGGCCGCCGGGGCGACCAGCTGCATCCGCCTGCTCAGCTCGCTGACGGTGCTGCCGCTCTATCCCGCCGCCCTGGCCGCGAAGCTGGCGACGACGCTCGACCAGGTCTCCGGTGGCCGGTTCGACCTGGGGGTCGGCGTCGGCGGCGAGTACCCGCCGGAGTTCGTCGCCGCCGGCGTCGACGTCGGGCAGCGCGGCGCGCGCACCGACGAGGCGCTGGACCTGCTGCGCCGGCTGTGGGCCGGCGGCCCGGTCGACTTCGCCGGCCGCTGGACCCGCATCGAGGGCCTGGCGCTCTCCCCCGGGCCGGTGCAGCCCGGCGGCCCGCCGCTGTGGCTCGGCGGCCGCCGGGCACCGGCGATCCGGCGGGCCGGCCGGTTCGCCGACGTCTGGATGCCGTACATGTACACGCCCGAGCAGCTGGCCCGCAGCCTCGCTGAGGTGCGCGAGGCGGCCGAGCGGGCGGGGCGGGACCCCGCGGCCGTCCGGGGTGCGGTCTTCTCCTGGGGCGGGGTGGACGCCGACGCGGCCCGGGCCCGGCAGGAGGTCGTCGACGGCGTGAGCGCCGTCTACCAGCAGGACTTCGCGCCGCTCGCCGACCGCTACCTGCTGCACGGCGACCCCGACCGCGTGCTCGCCCGGGCCCGCGAGTACGCCGACGCCGGCGCCGAGACCCTGGTGTTCTCCCCGGTCGGGGCGGGCGCCCGCCGGCGGGAGCTGGTCGACCTGTTCACCGCGGCCGTCCTCCCCCGGCTCACCGCGGGCGGGTGAGGGGAGCTCAGCCCTCCCGGCAGACGACCTGCGGCGGCAGCGGCCGGGCCGACAGCAGCGCCACCAGGTCGGCGCGGCGGTCGCGGACGGCGGCCTGGTTGACGTAGCCCTTGTCGGTGATCTCGCCGGCGTCCAGGCGGGCGGGCTCGGTGAGCACGAGGACGCGCTCGACGCACTGCGAGGAGCCGCCGCCCCGCGTGGCCAGGCGCCGCAGGGTGGCGGCCAGGTCGGCGCGCAGCGCGTCGTCCGGGACGCCGTCGGCGTCGACGCGGCCGGCGGCGTCGGGGTGCAGCCACACCATCGCGGTCACGCACTCGCCGTCCTGGCCGCAGATCACCGCGTCGGTGAGGAGCCCCTCGGCGGCCGACAGCAGCAGGGGCCGCAGCGTCCCGACGCTGACGAAGGTGCCGGTGGACAGCTTGAAGTCCTCGGCGATCCGGCCGCGGAAGACCAGGCCCGCCGCCGGGTCGCCGGGGTCGGCGAGCGCGACGGCGTCGCCGGTGCGGAAGAAGCCGTGCTCGTCGAAGGCGGCCGCGGTGAGGTCGGGGCGGCGGTGGTAGCCGGGCGTGACGTTGGGCCCGGTCACCCGGACCTCGGTCTTCTCCCCCACCGGCACCAGCGCCAGCTCCACCCCGGGCAGGGGGACGCCGAGGACGTCGCTGCGGGTGATCGGGAAGTGCGCCGAGGTCGCGGCCGGCGCGGTCTCGGTCAGCCCCCAGGAGGTGGTCATCGTCATCGTGGCGCCGTGGTCGGCGGCCAGCGCCTCCAGCCGGTCCCACAGCTGCTGCGGCAGCGCGGCCCCGGCGAAGAAGCCCAGCCGCAGGCGCGCGAGGAAGGCGCCCGCGACCGCCGGGTCGCGCTCGAGGTGCGGCAGCAGCGCGGCGTAGCCGGCCGGCACGTTGAGGTACAGGGTGGGGCGGGCGTCGGCCAGGTTCCGCACGGTGCGGCCGACCAGCGCCGGAGCGGGCCGCCCGTCGTCGATCCACAGCGTGCCGCCGCCGGCCAGCACCATGCCCAGGTCGTGGTTGCCGCCGAAGGTGTGGCTCCACGGCAGCCAGTCGAGCAGCACCGGCGGCTCCTGCGCGAGGAAGGGCCAGACCTGGCGGATCTGCTGCTGGTTGGCCATGAGCATGCCATGCGTGTTGAGGACGCCCTTGGGGCTGCCGGTGGACCCCGAGGTGAACAGCATCTTGGCCACGTCCTCCCGGCGCAGCGCGGCGCACCGCCGGTCGACCTCGGCGGTGGGGTCGGCACCGAGGTCGGCCGCCGGGACCGAGCCGGGCAGGTCGCCGTCCCGGCTGAGCACCGGCCGCCCACCGGCGACGGCCGCTGCGGCCGCGGCGAAGGAGGCGTCCTCGGCCACGACCAGCCCCGGTTCCACCAGGTCGGTCATCGCGCGCAGCTCCGCGTGGTCGGCGCTCTGCAGCGAGTAGGCGACGCTCGTCGGCACCACCGGGGCGCCGACGGTCATCGCCGCCAGGGTGACGAGCAGGTGCAGCCGGCTGTTGCCCGACAGCACCTGCACCGGACGGTCGGCCAGGCCCCGGTCGAGCAGGCCCTGGGCGAGCCGGTCGGCCTGCGCCCGCGCCTCGCCCCAGGTCAGCCGGGCCCACTCGCCGTCGGCGCCGCGCTCGGCGACCAGGAGCCGCTCGGGGTGCTCCTCGCTGTGCCGCCGGAACTCGTGGACGACGCTGACCGGGTGCTCGGCCAGCGGTTCGGCCGAGCGCAGCAGCACGCGGCCGTCGGCCAGGCGGTCGGACTCGATCCTCGGCGCGGCGAAGGTCGCCGGTCGCCCGCGGTGGTGGTCGGGCATGTCGTCCCTCCGGTGACCGGTGGTGGGGCACCGGTCGGACGTGCTACGGCCGGGAAGCGCACCAGCAGTCCCTCTGGAGCGGGTCGGGTGGCTCATCAACGCACGCACCCGCCTGCGGGGTCAAGGTGGACGGCGCCGCCTCGCCCGGCCCTGCTGCCCGAGCCGCTGTCCCACGTCGACGGGGCGCTGGTCTCCTGCGGCTCCGGCACCGCCTACGAGGGCCCGCTGCGGCTGCAGCTGTCGGGGCAGGACCGGCTGCTGGTCACCGGGCTCGGGCCCGTCGGCCTGGCCGGCGAGGCACACCGCGTCGCCGACGGGGGCGCGGCGGTCGAGGTCTGCATCGTCTTCGGGTGACCTCGTCCTCGTGTGACGTCGTCTCCGAGGCCGTCCCGGGTCGGCCCGCTCGTGCCCGGACGGACGCCGCCCGCGCGGAGGACCGTTGTCCGGCGCTGGGCGAGGGAGGACGCTCGGCCGTGCGGCGATGCCGCAGGGGCGTCGCCGCCGGTCCGAGAGGAGGGCGGCATGTACGCCCGATCGACCACCATCCGCGGCAACCCCGGCTCGCTCGACGACGCCATCGCCTACGTGCGGGACGAGGTCTGGCCGGCCGTGCAGGACATGGACGGCTGCGTCGGCCTGTCGATGACGTGCGACCGCGAGAGCGGCCGGTGCATCGCGACGTCGGCCTGGGAGGACCGGCAGGCGATGCAGGCCAGCGCCGAGCGCATCGCCCCGATGCGCTGGCAGCTGATGGACCGCTTCGGGGCAGGCGACGACCTCGAGGTGCAGGAGTGGGAGATCGCGGTCCTGCACCGCGAGCACTCCACCCGGGACGGCGCCTGTGCCCGGCTCACCTGGAGCCGCGGCGACCCGGCCCGGGCCGACCAGGTGCTCGACCTGTACCGCACCCACATGATGCCGCGGATCCAGGAGCTGCCCGGCTTCTGCAGCCTCAGCCTGCTCCTCGACCGGGACAGCGGCCACGCCGTCGGCACGGTCGTCCTCGACAGCCGCGCCGACCTCGAGCGGACGCGGGAGCAGGCCCGGGTCCTGCGGGAGGAGGGCGTGCGCACCATGGGCGTCGACGTCCTCGACGTCGCCGAGATGGACCTCGTCCTCGCCCACCTCCGGGTGCCCGAGACCGTCTGACCCCGGCACCCGCGCGGCCCGGGGTCCGGTCCGGGTCCTGGGGCGCGCGACGACACGGGGGTCCTCCCCACCAATGAGAGGGGGTTCGTCCTCGCCATTCTGTAGGGACACCTCGATGGTCCCCTCTTCCCGGGAAGCGCATTCTTCTCTCACGGCACGAACCGCCGGTTCGGACCGCGAACCCCCCTCACGGAAAAGAGAACCCGATGTCCTTCTACAGCTCCTACGTCCCCCTCTACGGTGACGGCGGCAACGGCGGCGTGGCGGTCAACGCCGGCAACATCAACTTCGGCGGCAGCCAGACCAACACCGCCAGCGCCGACGGCGGCGCCGGCGGACTGTTCGGTGACGGCGGCAACGGCGGCGTGGCGGTCAACGCCGGCAACATCAACATCGGCGGCAGCCAGACCAACACCGCCAGCGCCGACGGCGGCGACGCCAGCCACTTCCTGCTCGTCTGACCCACACCTCCCTCCCAGCGAGCCCCGGGCGACTCTCGCCCGGGGCTCGCTCGTCCGCGTGCCCGGGGACACCGGCTGCGGTGCCGTCGCCCCGGCGGTCGGGGTGGCACCACCCCACCGACACGGGGGTCCTCCCCACCAATGAGAGGGGGTTCGTCCTCGCCATTCTGTAGGGACACCTCGATGGTCCCCTCTTCCCGGGAAGCGCATTCTTCTCTCACGGCACGAACCGCCGGTTCGGACCGCGAACCCCCCTCACGGAAAAGAGAACCCGATGTCTTTCTACAGCTCCTACGTCCCCCTCTACGGTGACGGCGGCAACGGCGGCGTGGCGGTCAACGCCGGCAACATCAACTTCGGCGGCAGCCAGACCAACACCGCCAGCGCCGACGGCGGCGCCGGCGGACTGTTCGGTGACGGCGGCAACGGCGGCGTGGCGGTCAACGCCGGCAACGTCAACATCGGCGGCGTCCAGTCCAACACCGCCAGCGCCGACGGCGGCGACGCCAGCCACTTCCTCCTGGTCTGACCCACCTCCCAGCCGGCGAGCCCGGGCGGCTCCCGCCCGGGCTCGCCCCCGTACCCGGCACGTGCCGACGAGGAGGACCTCACCGTGAACGCCCATCCCCGGCCAGGCCCGGACACCGCGACCAGCGCAGCAGTCGCGACCGCCCGGGACCTCGTGGACCTCACCCTGCAGGGCGCCGAGGCCAACGCACGTCCCGACCTCGTCCGCCGGCTGACCGCCGCCCGGGACGCGCTCGACGCCCCGGCCTCTCCCCGTTCCGACGCCGTGCGCGACGCCGCCAAGGCCGTCCTGCACGCGCTCGACACCCTCGAGGTCGACCTCCGCACCCGCCGCGCCACCCTGGCCGACCCCAGCCTCGCCCCCCGGCTGCGCGGCGAGCGCGACCGGGCGCGGGACCTGCTGCAGCAGTTCCAGGCCCGCGCGAGCACCTGGGGCCAGGTCCTGGCGGAGGGCTTCGCCGCCGTCTCGTCCGACGTGGACTACGGCCTGCTCAACGGCATCCGCACCGTCGTGGCCGAGGCCGAGGAGGCGATCGCGGGCGCCAGGAGCGCGAGGAGCGCCGACCGGCTCGACCAGTGGCTGACCGAGCGCCTCATCGCCGAGGCAGCCGCCGTCCAGCGGCTGCTGCGCGACGGCGCGCGGGCGGTCGCCGCCCGGCTCGCCGCCCAGCTGGAGCTGCCGGACGCGCTCCCGGTCCGGGCGCCGTCGGCCCGCACGGCCGCCGAGCTGGTCGCCGGGCTCCCCGCCCGCCCGCCGGCGACCACGGCCCCGTCCCGGGCGGCCGCGCGGTTGCTCACCGTCGGGATGCCCACCTACGGCGGGCTGCTGATGGGCGTCGTCGTCCCGCGGTTCCTCGGCCTGGCCCTGCCGGCCTGGGTGTTCCTGGTCTGCTCCGTCGCCGGAGCGCTCACCATGGGTGGAGCCGCGTGGACCGTCGAGCGTCACCAGCAGCGGGAGGCGCGCCGCACCCGGGTGCGGGCGACCCTGCGGACCCGCAGCGACGACTGGCACCTCGCCCTCGGCAAACAGGCCCGCGACGCGCTCCGGGGTCTCCAGCAGGAGCTCCGGGACGCCACCGCGGCCGCCGTCGGGCGGCGCGCCGAGCTGCTCGACCACCAGTACCGGGCGGCTCGCGCGGCCGCGGACGCCGCGGAGCAGGCCGGCGTCGCCATGGGCGAGATCGCCGCCGACCTGGACTCGATCCGGCAGATGCGGGCGCGGGCCCGCGGCGTCCTCCTGCCGACCCCGCGCCGGGAGCTGGCGGCCGCCGAGACCCGGCTGCTGCGGGTCATCCGCTGACGCGGTCGGTCCCGACCCCGCCGGCAGGAGGTGGGGACAGTCGCCGGCACGTGCCGGCCAGCAGCTCGGCGGCGGCCCGGGTGGCGGTCGCCGACGCCGGGTTGCGGGCCGTCTGCTGCCAGCGGGCCAGGTCCCGCGCCGCGGCTCGCGCCAGCTCCTCGCGGCCGGCCTGGGGAGGACACCCCAGCCGGGCCCACGCCTCGCCCCCGCGGCCGCCGAGCAGGCGCTCGGCGGCGGGGCGGTCGTCGTCCGGGAGCTCGACCTCCCCGGCGTACAGGGCGTCGAGCAGGTCGAGCTCCGCGAGCTCGGTGGCGCCGGACCGGATGCGGTCGAGCGCGTAGAGGAGCGGTGCGCGGTCACCCGGCGGCGGGGCCGTCCGGACCAGGGCCTCGAGAGCCCCGAGCACGGTGCGCGCGGCGAGCAGCGGGGCGCGGCCGACGAACACGGTGACGACGACCTCCCGCAAGCGGCTCAGCCCGCTCCTCCACCGGAGCGCCTCCACGAGCGCGGCACGGGTCGGCGCCGCACCGGTGCGGACCAGCTCCACCGCGCACCGGACACCGTCCTCACCGAGCCGCTCCACGAGCTCCCGCGGGACGACGCCGGCGGCTCCCGGGCCGGCCGGGTGCAGTGTCCGCAGCAGCGCCCGGTGGTCGGCGTCGTCCAGCACCGCGGCCGCCCGGACCAGGCCCTCGGCGACCGGCACCACCGCCCGGCACCGGCGACGCACGGCGGGAGGGAGGACGTCGGTACCGGGGCGCCCACCGGCCGCCTCCGGATCGAGGAACACGCCGATCGTCTGGGTCGGCCGCACCGGTCCCGGGTCGCCGTCCGGGTCCGGCCCGCCGCCCTGCTCCGGCCAGGGCCCCTGCGCGCGCAGGAGGAGCAGGCGGGCGTCGGCGAGGGGGTCCCCGGGACCGGGCGGCACTCCGATCCGCGTGGCCTGCAGGGCCGGGTCGGCGGACAGGGCGGCGGCGAGCGCGCCCGCCGCCGGATCGGCCGCCCCGGCGCCCGGGGGTCCGACGACGGCCACCCGCACCGGTCCGGCGAGGTGGCCGGCGAGCGCGCGGAGCCGCTCGGCGTGGGGGGTGTCGCGGTACAGGTCACCGGCGATCCGCACCGCGGCTCGGACGTCCCCGAGCAGCGGGAGGACCGGTGCGGGCGCGCCCCCGGGCGCGGCGCCTCCGGGCAGCGGGACGCGGCCCTCGACCGTCGTGCCCGCGCCGGGTGCCGAGCGGACGTCGACGCGTCCACCGACCGAGCCGATCCTGGCCACCACGTTGCGGAGGCCCCGTCCGGGAGCGCCGGAGACGGCGTCGACGTCCCAGCCGGGGCCCTCGTCGCGGATCGTGAAGCCCAGGTGTGCGCCGGCGACGGCCAGGCGCACCTCGACCGGGGCGCCGGGCGCGTGCTTGCGCGCGTTGCCCACCGCCTCGAGGCAGCAGAAGTAGACCGCCGCCTCCACCTCGGGCGCAGCGCGCAGGCCGGGCGCCACTCCGCTGGTGTCGAGGGTGACCGGCAGGAGCCCGCCGTCGTACTCGGCGTGCAGGGCGGCGACCAGGCCGCGCTCGGCCAGCACCGGCGAGGAGACCCCGGTGGCCGTGCGGTCGAGGACGGCCTCGGCCTCGTCGAGCTGCTGGGCGAACCGGTCCAGCTGGGCGCGCGCCTCCGCCGGCCGCCCGGCGCCCAGGTGGTGCTCGACCAGCCCCAGCACCAGGCTCGACGAGACCAGCTGGTGCTGCGCACCGTCGTGCAGGTCCCGTTCGATGCGGCGCCGCTCGCGGTCGGTCTCGGCGACGACCCGGCGGCGCGCGGTGGCGATCCCGGCAGCGTGCGCCAGCGCCGCCCGGAGCTGGCGCTCCAGCTCGGTGCCCGAGCGGGCCGCCTGCAGCACCACGGCCAGGCTGCCGGCGACCGCCTCCAGCAGTCCTGCCCGCTGCCCCTGCAGACCGGCCACCGCCGCGGGGTCCACGGCGAGGGTGCCGACCCGTTCGCCGCGGTGCCGGACCGCGACCTCGACCAGCTCCTCGGCCTCCTCCTCCCCCGGCCTGGTCCAGCTGAACGACCGGTCGCGCAGGCCCGGCCGGTGCACGACCAGCCGGCAGGTGGTCGCGCCCAGCCCGCGCCCCACGGCCTCCACCACCCGGGCCAGGTCGGGCACGTCGCGGCCGGTGGGCCGGGGCAGCGCGGCGAGCTGGGCCAGGACGCCGTAGGGCGCCGGCCGTCGCCCGTACAGGAGCCGGTCGACCGCGTGGTCGGCCAGGGCGCAGGCGGGCAGGAAGGCCGCCGCCGCTCCCACGGTGGCCACCGCCGTCCCGAGGCCGGGACCGGCGGCCCTGCCCACCGCGACCTGCACCGCGAGGTAGCCGCCGCCGACCAGCGCCGTGACCAGCGCGACGGCGATCCCGCGGCCGGACGGCTGTCCGGCGGTCCGCCGGGCGGCCACGAGCACCGCCCCGGCGACGACGGCACCGGACAGCCGGGCGGACCAGAACAGCACCGCGGTCTGCTGTCCCGCCGCAGGTGGACCTGGAGCGTCGACGAGCACCGGGCCGGTCCACCCGCCGGGCCACGGCAGCGCGGTGAGGACGGCCAGCGCTCCGCCGACGACCGCGATGGCGGCCAGCACGCCCGCCAGCCACCGGGCCTGCGCGGGGAGCCGGCCGCCGTCGGCGGCGCCGAGCCTGCCGTGCGCCGCCGCGACCCCGGTGAGGGGCACGGCGAACCCCATGACGAGCACGCACCGCAGGGACAGCGGCGCGGGGACGGCCGCGAGGGCCGCCGTCACCCCGACGGCAGCGACCGCCGGCGGGCGCCGCAGCGCTCCCCGGCGCGAGCCCGGGGACGTCGGGGAGCACGACGCGAGCACCGCGGTGGCGTAGGCCGCCGCGGCCGCGACGGGGAGCACCCGCTGCGGCAGGACGCCGGCGAGCGGGGACCCGGTCACGGCGCCGACCACCGCGCCCGCCGCCGCGGACTGCAGGCTGAAGGCACCGGCCACGGTGACCAGCGCGAGGCCCAGGAGCCGGACCGGACGGGCGCGGTCCCGGACCACCAGCGCGGCAGCCCCCGCGCCCAGGAGGACCAGGCCCAGCACGGAGTCGAGCACGGCCGGGGCGAGCGGCTGGCTGCGCGACACCCCGGCCAGGACGCCGCGGGCCCAGCTGCCGTGCCCCGCGGGGAGCCCCGGAACGGCACCCGGCGCGTGCGCCGCCAGGGTCACGACCACGCCGAGGGTGAGCCAGCCGACCGACAGCACCGCGCAGACCAGCAGGACGGCCACGGCTGCCGTGCGGGCAGGACGCGGCGCCGTCACCGGACCGCCGACCCGGCCGCGGCGTCGGCTGCGGTGTCCACCTCGGCGTCGGCGACCGGCTCGAGCCGGTCCGGCAGCCAGGCCCGCAACAGGACCGGGCCCGGCTCGCCCGGGGGGAGCTCCAGGGTCCCGCCGAGCGCGGCGAGCCGTTCGGCGTCGTCGGCGAGCAGGGCCCCCAGGCGCTCGCGGGGCACGGGCGGCGCCGGGTCCTCGATGCAGACGCCGACCCGCCCCTCGGCGTGGTCGAGCCGCACCCCGATCCCCGGGTCGGCCGGGCGGCCGGCGAGCACGCGCAGCGCCGACGCGGTGACGAAGTACACCCCGGACTCGATCTCCCAGCCCAGCCGTCCCCGCGTGCCGCCCGAGAGGTGGACCGGCCGGGGGAGGTCGGCCACCAGCTCCTCGAGGGCCGCCGCCAGGCCCTGGTCGCGCAGGACCGCCGGGTACACCCCGCGGGCGACGGCGCGGAAGCGCTCCAGCAGGGAGTCCAGCTCGACGCGCGCCCGGGACAGCGCCTCCCGCACGGGTCCGGGCTCGGCCGGGACGGCGTCCAGCGCGGCCCGCGCCGCCGCGAGCTCGGCCCGCAGGCGGCCCATCCGGTCGCTGGTGACGTGCGAGATCTCGCCGGCCAGGCGCCGCCGCTCGGCGTCGCGGGCGGAGGCCAGCCGCCGTCGCGACGCCTGCAGCTCGTCGGCCAGGTCCGCCGCCCGCCGCACCCGCCGCGCGAGCTCGGCGTTGAGGGCGACGACGCGCAGCAGCAGGCCCGCGCCGTTCGCGATGTCCTGCAGGAGCCGGCGGTCGGCGGCGGTGACCGCCGCCGGCTTGCTGATCGCCAGCACGGCCTGCAGGTGCGGTCCGTCCAGCACCGGGGCGACCTGGTCGGTGTCCGGCCGCTCGAGCAGGACGGCGAGGTTCGGGACGGTCTCCTCCGGGGAGTCCGCCGGCTCCGGCCGCGGAGGGTGGCGTGCGGCCTCGACGAGGTGGTCCTCCACCGCCAGCCAGACCGCCGCCTGCCGCGCCCCGGTGCCAGCGGCCACCGTCTCCGCCAGCCCGGGCAGGGTCTCCTCCAGCGTTCCCGTCCGGCTGCGCCGGGCCGCGTCGGCCAGCGCCGCGTCCGGGCTGACCGGGCGGTGCGGGGCCACCCTGGCGACCAGGCGGTCGAGCACCGGCAGGACCGGGCCCAGGGCCGCCGCGGCCAGCGCCACCGCGGCGAACGGCAGCAGGACCGCGACCTGCCGGGAGCCCACCGCGTCCCCGACACGCTGGACGACGACCAGCAGCGCGGCCACGGGGACGGCGACCAGCAGCCAGCGGAGCGCGGCAGCCCGGGTCATCGCCACCCCCGGCCCTCGGCGGTCGGTCCGGAATCGGGTCCGTTCCCACGCTAGGGGGGTCGGCGGGTGGGGCCAACCCTCCCCCGCACCGGTCAGCCGTCGTCGCGCTGCGAGCGCAGATAGGTGAGCACCGCGAGCACCCGGCGGTGGTGCGCCGTGGCGTCGTTGGGCAGGCCCAGCTTGTCGAAGATGTTGGCGATGTGCTTCTCCACGGCCTTCTGCGTGACGAACAGCTCGGTGGCGATGCCGTTGTTCGAGCGGCCCTCGGCCATCAGCCCCAGCACCTCGAGCTCCCGGGCCGACAGGGAGTCGACGACCTGCTTGCGGTCCCCCTGGGGGCGCTGCACCAGCCGCTTGGCCAGCACCGGCTCGATGACGATCTCGCCGTCGCGGATGCGGGTGAGGGTGTCGGTGAGCACGTCGACGCTGCCCACCTTCTCCTTCAGCCGGTACCCGATGCCGTCGGTGCCGATCTGCAGGATCCGCACGAGGTAGTGGCTCTCGGCGTAGTGGGAGAGGAACAGCAGCCCCATGCCGGGGTGCGCGGCCCGCAGCCGCTCGGCGGTGACCAGCCCGCCGTCGGGCTCCGGCGGCATGCGGATGTCGAGGATGGCGACGTCCACCGGCTGGTCGGCCAGCAGGTCGACGAGGGCGTCCCCGTCGGCGGTGCAGCCGACCACCTCGTGACCCGCGGCGCGCAGCAGCATGAGCAGGCCCTCGCGGAACAGGGCCCCGTCCTCGGCCAGCGCTACCCGCACGGGATGCTCACGGTGATCGAGCCGGTCCCGGGCCCACCCTCGGTGGTCACCTCGCCGCCCAGTCCCCGGACCTGGTCCCCCATGACGGAGGCCAGCCGCACCGGCACCCCGTCGACGACGATGCGCAGCACGTCCCTCCCTGCTCGGAGGGTCACCCCGGCAGGGGGCCCACCCGGCTCCAGGGCGCGCAGACAGTCGGTGACCGCGAAGTACGCGGCACCCTCGACGGCCGGGTCCAGGCGCCCGACCGGCGCGGTGACCGCCACGGGCACCTCGATGCCGTCGGCGGCCTCGCACAGCGCCGCCTGCAGCCCCGCCTGGTCGAGCAAGGGGGGGTAGATCTCCCGCGCGACCTGTCGCAGCTCCTGCAGCACGGCGTGCAGCTGGTCCTGGAGCCCGTCGACGGACGCACGCAGGTCCGTCTCCCCGTCCGGCACCCGGCTCCGGAAGACGCCGAGCTGCAGGGCGAGCGCGGAGATCCGCAGCGAGGCACCGTCGTGCAGCTGGCGCTGCAACCGCAGTCGCCGCAGCCACCGTTCACGCTCCGCCCGTCGCGGCGCCCCGCCGGGCAGCGGGGTCTCCGGCGACCGGTCGCCGGGACCGGGGTCCGGGCCGGCGGAGGCCAGGACCTCTCCCGTGCCGGGGGCGGGCTCACGCGCCATCGTCGAATCGTCCCCGGCGCTCCTCCCCCGGCGCCAGGGGGACCGCCCCCGACCTCGGGTGGGGACAACCCCACCGGCGCGGCGTCGACCTCCCACTCCCGATCCGGGCCGGTGCCCGCGCGGGGGCCGATACGATGCGGCTCTTCCTGGGGGGAGCGTCGTGACCTACAGCCTCGGGGTGGACCTCGGTACGACCTCCGTCGCGGCCGCCGTGGGCCGCGACCGGGGTGTCGACGTGTTCCCGCTCGGTGAGGGCTCCCTGGTCGTCCCCGCCGTCGTCCTCGTCCGGGACGACGGCCGGCTGGTGACCGGCGACGCGGCGGCCCGACGCGCCGCGAGCAGCCCGGACCGGGTCGCGCGGGAGGTGCGGCGCAGCCTGGGGAACCCCGACCCCCTGGTCCTCGGGGGTCGTCCCCACACACCGACCGTCCTGCTGGCGGCCCTGCTGCGGGACGTGCTCGAGCGGGTCCGCGAGGTCGAGGGCGACGACCCCGGCGAGGTGGTGCTCACCCACCCGGCCACCTGGGGACCCTTCCGCCGCGAGCTGTTCGAGGAGGTCCCCGCGTCCGCGGGGCTGGCCACGGCCCGGTTCGTTCCCGAGCCGGAGGCCGCCGCGGCGCACCACGCGACGACACACCGGCTGGCCGAGGGCGAGACCATCGCCGTCTACGACCTCGGCGGGGGCACCTTCGACGCCACGGTCCTGCGCCGCAGCAGGACCGGCTTCGACGTCCTCGGCACGCCGGACGGGATCGAGCGCCTGGGCGGGGCGGACTTCGACGACGCCGTCCTCACCCACGTCGACAACGTCTCGGGCGGCGCACTGTCCGAGCTGGACACCGGCGATCCGCGGACCGTGGTCGCGCTGACCCGGCTCCGCCAGGACTGCGTCCTGGCGAAGGAGACGCTGTCGACCGAGCCGGAGACGACCATCCCGGTGTTCCTGCCGACCAGGCACGTCGAGGTCCCGCTCACCCGCGCCGAGTTCGAGAACATGATCCGGGCACCGGTCGAGTCGACCATCGGCACCCTCGACCGGGCACTGCGGACGGCCCGGGTCGAGGCGGGCGAGCTGACCGCGGTGCTCCTCGTCGGCGGCTCCTCCCGCATCCCGCTGGTCGCGCGGATGGTCTCGGAGGAGCTGGGGCGCCCCACCGTGGTCAGCGCCCACCCCGTGCACGCCGTGGCCCTCGGCGCGGCCCTCCTCGGCCGGTCCCGGAGCGGTCGGGACACGACCGCGGGGCGCGCCGCCTCGGCTGCCCGGGCTCCGCGGCAGGTCCCGTCGTCGGTCCCCGCGCCGCGCGCCGCGGCCGGTCCGGCGGTGGGGACGTCGGGCCCGGAGGCCGGGACACGGCCCTCCCCCGTGGCGTCGGTCGTGGCGCCGCCCGCTCCCGCCGCGAGCGGGCCGCCGCGCAGGCCGGGGACCCCGCCGCCGGGGTCGCCGTCACCGGGGAGGCCGGGGTCGCGCCCCCGGCGCCGGCCGCTGCTCGCGGGCATCGCCGCGGTGCTCGTCGTCGCGCTGGCCGGCCTCGGGATCTACCTCGTGCTGCGCCCGGCGCCGCGCGACGTCGAGGAGGGCGCCGGCTCCCCGGCCTCCTCGGCCGCCTCCTCGTCCGAGGCGTCGCCGTCCCCGCAGGTGGCGACCAGCGTCCCCGTCCCGTCCGTGGCCGGCACCATCCCGGTCGGGGAGACCCCGGGGTTCGTGGCGGCGGCGCCGGACGGCCGTCAGCTCTACGTCGCCAACCGCGCCGCCGGGGTGGTCACCGTCGTCGACACCGCGGCCGGGCAGGTGACCGCGACGATCCCGGTCACGGCCGGCCCGAGCCAGTTCCTGACCTTCTCGCCCGACGGCAGGGAGGTCTACGTCAGCGTGTGGGACGACGCGCGCACGGTCGCGGCGGTCAGCGTGCTGGACACGACGACGAACACGGTCGTCGACACGATCGGCGTCCGGACCCGTCCCTTCCTCGCCGCGGTCACCGCCGACGGGGAGGAGCTCTACGTGCCCAACCACGACTCGGGCACCATCTCGGTGATCGACACCCGCACCAGGGACGTCGTCCACGACTTCAGGGTGCCGGCCAACCCCCACTGGATCGACTTCACCCCCGACGGCACACGCGCCTACGTCGCCGACCACGAGTCCGACCTGGTCTCCGTCGTCGACCCGGCGACCGACACCGTCGTCGCGGAGGTCCCGGTCGAACACAGCCCCCACAGCGTGGCCGTGAACCCGGTGCGGCCCCTCGTCGCCGCCGTCAACTTCGACTCCGCGTCGGTCTCGGTGATCGACACGGACAGCAACACGGTGGTCGGCAGGGTCGCCGTGGGGACGCACCCCCAGTTCGTCACCTGGGCCCCCGACGGCCGGTTCGCCTACGTCGTCAACAACGGCGACGACTCGGTCTCGGTGATCAGCGCGGACGGTCTAACCGTGACCGCCACGATCCCCACCGGTCCGTCACCGACGTCCCTGGCCGTCCTGCCCGACGGCACCACGGGGTACGTGAGCGACCTGGACGGCCGCACGCTGACCGTGCTGGACCTCGCGGCCTGAACCGGCGGCGCGGAGCTGCCGGGAGGCCCGGGAACCGCCCCTTCAGGCCGGTGCTGCCCGGGCCGCGAGGTACATGTCGAGCACCGCGTCGATCTCGGCACCGCGGGCGGCGACGGCGGCGCGGGCGCTCGGGGTGTCCTTGCGGCGCTGCTGGCTGCGGGCCTCCGCGAGCCTGGTCCGCGCCCGGGAGAACTCGACCTCGAGGACGGCGCGCAGGCCGTCCAGCGGGCTCTCGACGGTGGTGGTCATGGCGAACTCCGATCGGGGGTCTCCGCGAGCTCCGGGGGGCGCCGGCGGAGGGGTGGGTGGGGGACGAGGGCGAGGCGGCGCGGGGTCGCGCGGACGGCTCACCCGGGCGACGACGCGGTGCGCCGCAGGGGGAGCTGGGCGGTCAGGTGCCAGGCGGTGCAGTCGGCGCAGCCGGCGATCCAGCGGTGCGCGGGGTGCCGGTGGCACGGGCGGGGACGGGACACGGTGGTGCTCCTCTCGCGTGGCCGACGCCCGTTCCCGGGCCTCGGGACGGCGGTGTCGTCCTGGTTCTCCAGCACGAGGCAACGATGTCCTCCGGCGGCCGGGCGGACCATCGGGCGCACCCCCGATCAGCCGCGCGCCGACCCCACTCCTCAGAGCGGGAACACCCCACCGGGATACGGGGCCTGCCTCCCGCCCAGGGTGCGGCCGGCGGACCGCGGCGGCCGCGGCGGACCGACCCGGCCCGGCCCCGTCAGGCGTCGACGGGCGCGTAGAGCCCGGCCGACGGGCTCCGGCCGGTCACCACGAGGTCGGCCACCACGCGGGAGGCCACCCACGCCTGCACGTGACCGGTGCCGTTGTAGCCGCCCAGCGCGAGCACCCGCCCGTCGGTGCCGGGCACCGGCCCGCAACGGGGCAGGGGGTCCTCGGCGAAGCCCACGACCCCCGCCCAGCGGTGCGTCACCGGTGCCTCCACCCCGAGCTCCTCGTGCAGCCAGCGGTCCAGGCGCGCCTGGACGGGCGCGGAGACCTCGGCCCGGGCCGTCCAGCTCGCGTCCCCGTCGAGGTCGGAGAAGCCGCCGAGCACGATCCGGCCGTCCGCCGTCTGGTGCGCGTACTCGTGGCCGTACCGCGCGTACACGGGGAACGGGAGGACCGCCCGGCGCAGCGGTGCCGTGGCGAGCGCGTTCAGGCGCCGCGGGCGGACGGCCCCCGCCGGGGGCACGAGCGCGGCCAGGTCGCCGTCCACGGCCACGACCGCCCGGTCGCACCGGACGACCCCCGACGCGGTCCGCACGCGGACGCCGTCGCCGTCGGCGGCCGGTGGTCCGACCACCGCCGAGTGCTCGAAGAGCCGCACGCCGCGGGACGCCAGGACGCCGGCGAGCGCCCGGAGCCAGCGGACCGGGTGCACCGATCCGTCGTGGGGCAGGAACAGCCCGGCCCGGTCGGGCCGGGCGAGCGGGGCCGGGAGGTCACCGGCCTCGACCAGCTGTCCGGGGAACCCGTCCTCGGCGAGCGCGGCGGCGTTCGCCCGGACGTCGCCGGCCTCGTCCGCGTTGACGGCGAGCCGCAGCAGCCCGCCGACGCGGAAGTGGTGGCGCGCGCCGACGGACCCGGCCACCTCGAGCAGCTCGCGCTGGGCGGTCAGCGTCGCGCGGTGGACGGCGGCCGCCCGCTCGCGTCCCCAGAGGCGGCGGCTGTCGTGGTACATCGGCGCGGCACCGGCGATGAGGAAGCCGCCGTTGCGGCCGCTCGCGCCGGAGGCCACCTCGTGCCGCTCCAGCACGACGACCGACAGGCCGGCGTCGATGAGCCGCCGCGTGGTGGCCAGGCCGCCCACACCGGCGCCGATCACGCAGACGTCCGTCCGCGCCTCCCCCTCCAGCGGGGCGCGCGGACGGTACGGCTCGTCCTGCCAGAGCGAGACGGAGGAACTGCGCACGCGTCCACCTCCCGACTCCCGGCGCCATGACTCTGCCGCACGGTGCCGGGCGGGCGGTCACGGGCCCACGTCGTCAGAGACCACGGCCCCCACCCGGGCCAGCAGCCCACTGACGTGGAAGGGCACCGCGCCGAGCGGACGCTGTCGATCCACGGCATCGTGACCGTCCGGCGCGACGCGTTCTCCTGGCTGGCCGTCCTGGTCGTGGCCCTGCTCCTCGCCGCGGTGACGGCCAGCCACCTGTGTTCGGCGCGAACACCGTCCTCACCCTCCTGGATCGCCCACTTGCTGACCCGGCCGAGGCGGGCGGCCGGCCGCGCGGGTGAGCTCCTCCCCCGGGGTCAGGAGCCCCCGAGGAGGAAGTCGAGCAGGACCTGGCGGGCGGTCTGGGTGGCGATGCTGCCGTCGACGGCGTCGAAGGCGTGCACCGCGAAGGGCAGCACCTCCACCGTGACGTCGTTGCCGCGGGCGGTGAGAGCTGCGGCGAACGCCGTCACCACCTCGGGGCGGGTGCCCAGGTCGTGCGCGCCCACCACGAGGAGGGTGGGCGGCAGGCCCGGCCGGACGGCGGTGCTCGGCGACACGGCGGCGTAGCGCTCCGGGTGGTCCTCGGGAGTCCCGCCGGTGAACCACTCGGCCGCCTCCCGCGAGCTGTCGACGTCGTCCTCCCACGACCGGACCACGTCGGTGACGGGGTAGAAGCCGACGACGGAGGCCGGAGGGGCCGGCGTCCGCCCGCAGCTGGACGCGATCGTCCCGGCCTCCAGGCGGTAGGCCGCGCCCAGCGCCAGCGCTCCGCCCGCGGACATCCCGCCGAGCGACACCCGGGTGGGGTCGACGCCGTAGCGGGCGGCGTCGTCCTGGACCCAGGCCAGCGCGCACACCACGTCCTGCGGAGCCCGGTCCCACGTCGGCGTGGTGGGCGTGGCCAGCCGGTGGTCGACGGCGAAGACGGCGACCCCGTGCTCGGCGAGCCAGCGCCCGGTCCCACCGAGGTCGGCCCTGTCCCCGCTGCGGTACCCGCCCCCGTGGACCAGCACCACCGCCGGCGTCGCCCCCCGGACGTCGGCCGGGGGCAGGTACACGTCGACGTCCAGCGCCGTGCCCCCGGGGCGGGCGTAGGTCGTGGTCTCGTCCGGCTGCGCCGCCGGGGTGCCGATCTGCGTGAGGACGCCACGCCACGGGACGTCGGCACCGGCGCGGGCGGCGGCGGAGACCTGCACCCCCACGACGGTCAGTGCGGCCAGGACGCAGACGACCGTCGCCGCGGTCAGCACCCGCCCCCACCGCACCAGCCCGGCCCGCAGCGCCACCAGGGCCAGCACGAGCCCCGCGACGGCGAGCAGGGCGACGTGCACCGGGAGGTCGCCGGCGAGGACCGAGCCGATCGGCCCGACCACGGGGACGGCGGGCAGGTACGCGCCGAGGAGCACGGCGCCGCACACCACCGCCAGCGCGGAGGCGAGCAGGGCGACCAGCGCCGGCAGCAGGCGGCGCGGCGGTCCGGACCGCGAGGCCGGGAGCGGCGGGTCGACCAGGGCGTCGGAGAGCGACATCGGGACCATCTCCGGGGATCGGGAGGGACGGGTCACGCCGGCGGGTCGAAGGGGCCCTGGTCCTGCGGGCAGACCGTCCCCGCGGCCGGGGTGGCGCCGGTGAGCAGGTACCGGCTCGTCAGCTGCAGCGCGCAGCTGCTGGAGAGGAGCGCGGGGTGCCCGACGCCGTCCACGGTCAGCAGCGTGCTGTTCGGCAGCAGGTCGTGGACCCGGACCGCGTTGCCGTACGGGGTCGCCGGGTCGTGCCGGGTGGCGACCAGCAGGACGGGCTCGGCGGTCGTCGCGGTCCACGGGCCGGTGTGGCGCTCGGTGGAGTGCCCCTGCCACACCGCGCAGGGCAGCCCGAGGTACGCCCACCGTGACCCGGCGTAGGGGGCGACGGTCCGGTCGTACCGGCGTCCGAGCTGCCCGTAGCGGTGCGGATCGGCCGGGTTGTCGGTGTCGGCGCAGGTGATGGCCACGTTGGCGGTGAGCAGGCCCTCGAACCCGGGGACCGCCGACGGCCCGAGCACGGCCAGGAGCTCCCCCACGACGTCGGTGTCACCGGTGGCGACCGCCTGCAGGAACTGGGCGAGCGCCGGCCAGTTGCCGGGCAGGTACAGCGTGGTGAGGCCGAAGGTGACCTCGAGCAGCTCGGCGTAGCCGAACTGCTCGGGCGGCCGTCCGGGGAGGGGAACGGTCAGCGGAGAGGTGCGCAGCCGGTCGGCGAGCACGTCGAACGCGCGTCGCGGGTCGCCGTCCGCGGCGAACGCGCACCGCTGCGGGCCGGCCTGCCCGCACTGCTCGAGGAACTGCTGCAGGGTGTCCGCGCTGCCCTCGGCGGAGTGGGCGCGCAGCCACGCGGTGCTGCCCTCCTCCCCGTCGGCCCAGGCGGGGTCCAGTACCGAGTCGAGGACGAGCGCGCCGACGCGGTCGGGGAAGACGTTGGCGACCACCTGACCGAGGAAGGTGCCGTAGGACAGCCCGATCAGGTTGATCCGGTCGTCACCGAGCGCGGCCCGCAGCACGTCCAGGTCCCGGGCGGCCGGGAGCGTGCCGACGTGGTCGAGCAGGTCGCCGTTGCGGGTCCGGCAGGCGTCGGCGAGGCGGCGCGCCTGGGCGACGGCCTCGGCCTCCTCGGCCGGGGTGGTGGGGAAGTCCTGGGCGGTGGTGTAGGACAGGGTCCACAGCTCCGCGGGGTCGTCGAAGCAGCGCACCGGTGAGCTCTGGCCCGTGCCGCGGGGGTCGGCGCCGACCAGGTCGTAGCGGGCCAGCACCTCCGGCGGCAGCAGCTGCCGCCCCATGGCGCGGATCGTCTCGGCGGCGTCGGATCCGGGGCCGCCGAAGTTCACGAACAGCGAGCCGATCCGGTGCGCCGGGTCGGTGGCGGGCAGCCGGACCAGGTGCAGGCCCAGGCTGCGGCCCCCGGGGTCGGCGTAGTCGTAGGGCACCGCGGCGGTGGCCTCCTGGTAGCCGTCGCCGGCGTCGCGCCACTCGATCGTCGGCACCGGGACGCCGGGCACGCCGCCGGGTGGGAGCTCGGCCGCGGCGGTGGCGGGGACGGGCGGCCCAGCGGGCCCCGCGGTCGTGGTGCAGGCCGCCGTGAGCGCGGTGGCCACGGCACACGTGGCGGCCAGGACGGACGGCAGCAGGCGCCGGGTCGGTCGGGTGCGGGTGGTGCTCATGTGGACCTCCGGGCCTCGGTGCTGCGGGGACGAGGGCACCGAGCGTGCGGCCGGAGGAGCGCCGTCCACGAGCCCCACGCGGGGGCGACCCGGGGTCCCGCGCGGGTGGTCCTGCGGTGGCCCGGGATCCCTCGCGCGAGGGACGGCGTCCGGGTGACCGCCGCGGCCTCAGGACCGCTTCGCCGCCGGCTTGCCCGGCCCGGCCGGGTCGGGGTCGAGGGCCCGGACGATCGGCACGCCGGGGCGGTAGGCGAGGTGGCGGTAGGACGGCGCGTCGAGCACGGCGAGGTCGGCTCGGGCACCGGGGGTGAGCCGGCCGACGTCAGTGCGCCGCAGGGCGGCCGCGCCGCCGGCGGTCGCGGCCCACAGCGCCTCGGCCGGGGTCATCCGCATCTCGCGGACGGCGAGCGCGATGCAGAAGGCCATCGAGGAGGTGAAGCAGCTGCCCGGGTTGCAGTCGGTGGCCAGCGCGACGGTCACCCCGGCGTCGAGCAGCCGGCGCGCCTCGGGGTACGGCGAGCGCGTGGAGAACTCCACCCCCGGCAGCAGCGTGGCGACCGTCGTCCCGGCGGCGAGCGCGTCGACGTCGGCGCCGGTGAGGTGGGTGCAGTGGTCGGCGCTGGCCGCGCCGAGCTCGACGGCCAGCCGGACGCCGGGGCCGGCCGACAGCTGGTTGGCGTGCACCCGCAGCCCGAGCCCGGCGGCGCGGCCGGCCTCCAGGACGGCCCGGGCCGCCGCGCCGTCGAAGGCGTGCGGGGAGGCGGGCTCGCAGAAGACGTCGACCCAGCGCGCGTGGGGGGCGCAGGCGGCGAGCATCGGGCCGCGGACCAGGGCGAGGTAGTCCTCCGTGCGGCCGGTGTACTCCGCCGGCACGACGTGGGCGCCGAGGAACGTCGTCTCCGGGGTGCACTCGGCGGCGATCCGGAGGGCCCGCGCCTCGTCGGCCACGGTCAGCCCGTAGCCGCTCTTGACCTCCACGGTCGTGGTGCCCTGGGCCCGCATCTCGGCGAGCAGGGCCCGCAGCCGGGCGCGGAGGGCGTCGTCCGGGGCCGCGCGGGTGGCGTGGACGGTCGCCGAGATCCCGCCGCCGTCGTAGCGGGCGCCCGACATCCGGGCCTCGAACTCCGCGGCCCGGTCGCCGGCGAAGACCAGGTGGGCGTGGGAGTCGACGAAGCCGGGGACCACCGCCCGGCCCCCGACGTCGACGCGCCGGTCGGCCGCCGGCGCCGCGCGCTCCGGCCCGACCCAGGCCACCACGCCGTCGGAGACGACGACGGCGGCGTCGGGCACCGTGCCCAGGAGGCCCTCGCCCCGCCCGGGGTCGTTCGTGACCAGCTCGGCGATGCCGGTGACCAGGGTGCTCACGCGCCCTCCCACAGCGGGTCGACGGCGTCGGCGAGCAGCCGGCCGACGTCGCCGAGGACGTGCCGGCCCCCGCGGACGACGACGCGGCCGTCTACGACGACGGTGTCGACGTCCGCGGCGGTGGCGACCAGCGGCGCCTGGCCGGGGGCGCAGCCGGCGGTGCGCGGGCTGTCCAGCCGGACGGCGACGAGGTCGGCGCGGCGGCCCGGCGCCAGGCAGCCCGCGTCGGGCCAGCCCAGAGCGCGGTGCCCCTGGACGGTGAGGGCGGCGACGAGCTCGGCCGGGGGGAAGCGCCCGCGCTGCCCGGTGGCCAGCCGCTCGTGGGCCTCGAGCAGCCGGGCCTCGGCGAGCAGGTCGGTGAGGGCGTGCTGGTCGCCGCCCAGGCACAGGGGCGCGCCGGCGTCGGCCAGCCGGCGGAACGGCCCGATGCCGTCGGCGAGGTCGGCCTCGGTGCTCGGGCAGGCGCAGACCGCGGTCCCGGTCCGCCCGAGGACCGCCACGTCGTCGTCGGTCAGGTGGGTGGCGTGCACCGCGGTCGTCGCCGGGCCGAGCACCCCGTGCCGCTCCAGCAGCGCGGTGGGGGTGCGGCCGTGGACGGCCCGGCAGGCCTCGTTCTCCCGGGGCTGCTCGGAGAGGTGGACGTGCAGCGGCCGGCCGCGCGCCGCCGCGGCCACGACCCCCAGCTGGCCGGCCGGCACCGCGCGCACCGAGTGCACGGCCGCGCCCACGCGCACGCCGGGGCGCTCCGGCAGGGCGGCCACCCGCGCGGCCCAGGCGTCGGCGTCGGCGTCGGCGAACCGCAGCTGCACCTCGTCGAGCGGGGTGTGGCCGCCGGCCTCCAGCCCCCCGGCGAGGTAGCAGGCGTCGAGCAGGGTCAGCCGGATCCCCGCCTCCGCGGCGGCCTGCACCAGCGCCGCCGACATCGCGTTCGGATCGGCGTAGCGCCGGCCCCGGGGGGCGTGGTGGAGGTAGTGGAACTCGCCGACGCAGGTGACCCCGGCCAGCGCCATCTCGGCGTACGCCGCCCGGGCCAGCGCGAGGTAGGAGTCCGGGTCGAGCCGCGCGGCGACCGCGTACATCCGCCGGCGCCAGGTCCAGAAGGTGCCCCCCTGGTCGTGGGTGCGGCCGCGCAGCGCCCGGTGGAAGGCGTGCGAGTGCGCGTCGGCGAGGCCGGGGAGCACCAGGCCGGGCAGGCGGGCGTCGCCGGGCCGAGCAGGGGCTCCGGGCTCCACCGCGGTGATGCGGCCGTCGTCGACGAGCACCCGCACGCCGGCCACCGGCCCGGTGTCCAGCCACGCGTGCTCACACCACCAGCCCGCCGGCCCCGTCACGCCAGCGCCTCCACCGCACGGGCCAGCGCCGAGACGCCGGCCAGGCAGTCGGCCTCCTCGGCGTGCTCCTCCGGGGAGTGCGAGGTGCCGGTCGGATTGCGCACGAACAGCATCCCGCTGGGGATCCCGGCGGCCGCCAGGACCCCGGCGTCGTGCCCGGCCGCGGTCGGCAGCACGGGCGCGGGCGCGCCGTCGGGGCCGGCGAGCAGGGCGGCGAGGCGGTCGCGCAGGGCGGGGTCGAAGACCGTCGACGGCGTCCACGACTCCTCGTCCGGCGCGGTCCCGGCGGCGTCGGCCACGTCGGCGACGACGGCCCGGACCGCGCTCTCCTCCGGCCCGCGGGCGTCGAGCCAGGCGGTGACCCGCGACGGGATGGCGTTGACCCCGTTGGGGTGCACGAGGACCCGGCCGACCGTCGCCACGGCGCCGTGCCGCTCGGCGGCGCTGCGCGCCCGCGTGACGACGCCGGCCAGGGTCAGCACCGGGTCGTCGCGGTCGGCCAGCCGGGTGGTGCCCGCGTGGTCGGCGCGCCCGCGCAGGTCCAGCAGCCAGCGCCCGTGCGGCCAGATCGCGTCCGCCACGCCCACCGCCGCGCCCCGGCCGTCCCGCGCGTGGGCCAGCCCCCGGCCCTGCTCCACGTGCAGCTCCAGGTAGCCGCCGATCCGGCGCAGCGTCTCCTCGTCGCGGCCCAGGGACCGCGGATCGTGGCCGGCCGCCGCGAGGGCCTCGGCCATCGACACGCCCCCGGCGTCGGTCAGGGACCGGGCGCGGTCGGCGTCCAGCGCGCCGGTGAGCAGGCGCGAGCCGGCGCAGGCGATCCCGAACCGCGCGCCCTCCTCGTCCGCGAAGCAGGCGATGGCCAGCGGCCGCCGCGGCTCGGTCCCGCGGGCGCGCAGGAGGTCCAGCGCGGCGAAGGCCGAGACCACGCCCAGCGGCCCGTCGAACGCGCCGCCGTCGGGCACCGAGTCCAGGTGGCTGCCGAGGACCAGGCCGGGCCGGCCGGCGGCGACCGCGGCGTCCGGGTCCGCGGTCCAGGCCCACAGGTTGCCGGCGCGGTCGGTGGTGACGTCCAGGGACCGGCGCTGCGCCTCGGCCCGGAACCACTCCCGGAGCACGGCGTCGGTCGGGGTCCAGGCGAAGCGGTGGTACCCGCCGGTGGCGGCGTCCCTGCCGACCGGGGCCAGCTCCGCCCACATCCCCCCGAACGTCACCGCCGCGCTCCCGCCGGCCGGCCGCCGGTCACGACCCCGCCCCGCCCGTGCCCGCGCCCACGCCCGCGCCGTCGCCCTCGCGCATCGGCGTCCGGACGCCGCGCTCCGCGGCCACGTCGACGGCCCGGTCGTAGCCGGCGTCCACGTGCCGGATGACCCCCGTGGCCGGGTCGTTGCGCAGCACCCGCGCCAGCTTCTGCGCGGCCAGCGGCGTGCCGTCGGCGACGCTGACCTGGCCGGCGTGGATCGACCGGCCGATCCCGACGCCGCCGCCGTGGTGGATCGACACCCAGCTGGCCCCGGACGCGGTGGTGACCAGGGCGTTGAGCAGCGGCCAGTCGGCGATGGCGTCCGAGCCGTCGGCCATCGCCTCGGTCTCGCGGTAGGGGGAGGCGACCGAGCCGCAGTCGAGGTGGTCGCGGCCGATGACGATCGGCGCGGCGACCTCGCCGGAGGCGACCAGCTCGTTGAACCGCAGGCCGGCGGCGTCCCGCTCGCCGTAGCCGAGCCAGCAGATGCGGGCCGGCAGCCCCTGGAAGGCGACCTTCTCCTGGGCGGCGCGGATCCAGCGCTGCAGGTGGTCGTCCTCGGGGAAGAGGTCGAGGACGGCGCGGTCGGTGGCCGCGATGTCGGCAGGGTCCCCGGACAGTGCCGCCCAGCGGAAGGGGCCCTTGCCCTCGCAGAACAGCGGCCGGATGTAGGCCGGGACGAAGCCGGGGAAGGCGAACGCGCGCGCGAAGCCGCCGAGGCGGGCCTCGTCGCGGATGGAGTTGCCGTAGTCGAAGACCTCGGCGCCGGCGTCGAGGAAGCCGACCATGGCCTCGACGTGCTTGGCCATGGAGGCCCGGGCCCGGTCGGTGAACTCCTCCGGCTTCCGCTCGGCGGAGTCGCGCCAGTCGCCGAGCTCGACGCCCTCGGGCAGGTAGGACAGCGGGTCGTGCGCGGAGGTCTGGTCGGTGACGACGTCGACCTCCACGCCGCGGCGCAGCAGCTCGGGGAACACGGTGGCCGCGTTGCCGACCAGCCCGACCGACAGCGCCCGCCGGTCCCGCTTGGCGGCCAGGCAGCGCTCGACCGCCCGGTCGAGGTCGGTGGCCACCTCGTCGAGGTAGCGGTGCTCGACCCGGCGGCGCAGCCGGGTCTCGTCGACGTCGACGACCAGGCAGACCCCGCCGTTGAGGGTGACCGCCAGCGGCTGGGCGCCGCCCATGCCGCCGCAGCCGCCGGTGAGGGTCAGGGTGCCGGCGAGGGTCCCGCCGAACCGCTTGGCCGCCACCGCGGCGAAGGTCTCGTAGGTGCCCTGCAGGATGCCCTGGGTGCCGATGTAGATCCACGAGCCCGCGGTCATCTGGCCGTACATGGTCAGGCCCAGCCGCTCCAGCCGGCGGAACTCCGGCCAGGTGGCCCAGTCGCCCACCAGGTTGGAGTTGGCGATGAGCACCCGCGGCGCCCACTCGTGGGTCTGCAGCACCCCGACCGGGCGGCCAGACTGCACGAGCATCGTCTCGTCCTCGCGCAGGGTGGTGAGCGTGCGCACCATGGCGTCGAAGCTGCGCCAGTCGCGCGCCGCGCGCCCGGTGCCGCCGTAGACGACGAGGTCGTCGGGACGCTCGGCCACCTCGGGGTCGAGGTTGTTCTGCAGCATCCGCAGCGGCGCCTCGGTCTGCCAGCTGCGCGCGGTCAGGCCGCTGCCGCGGGCGGCGCGCACCGGTCGTGCTCCGTCCATGTCGTCCTCCTCTGCGTGGGCCGGCCGCGCGGGCCGGTGGGTCGGGTCCGCCCCGGGCGTCAGGACAGGGACAGGCCGGTGGCTGCCACGACCGCGCCGCCGGCGACCAGCTCGACCACCGTCTCGATCTCGGGCGCCAGGTGCCGGTCGCGGCCCGGGCCCGGCACGCCGGCGGCGCGGACGGCGTCGCGCACCGCGGCGGTCGCCGGGGCCGGGTCGAGCGGCGCGCGCAGGTCCAGGGCGCGGGCCGCGGTGAGGACCTCGACGGCGAGCACCCGGGTCAGGCCGTCCACCGCGCGGCGCAGCTTGCGGCCGGCCGCCCAGCCCATCGAGACGTGGTCCTCCTGCATCGCCGACGACGGGATCGAGTCGACGCTGGCCGGTGCGGCCAGGCGCTTGAGCTCGCTGACGATCCCGGCCGCGGTGTACTGCGCGATCATGAGGCCGGAGTCGACCCCGGGGTCGGCGGCCAGGAAGGGCGGCAGCCCGTGGTTGCGGGCGACGTCGAGGAAGCGGTCGGTGCGGCGCTCGCTGATGCCGGCGACGTCGGCGGTGGCGATCGCGAGGAAGTCGAGGACGTGGGCCACCGGGGCGCCGTGGAAGTTGCCGTTGGACTCGACCCGCCCGTCGAGGGTGACGACGGGGTTGTCGATGGCGGAGTCGAGCTCGCGGGCGGCCACCGTGCCGGCGTGGTCGACGGTGTCGCGGGCGGCGCCGTGCACCTGCGGGGAGCAGCGCAGTGAGTAGGCGTCCTGCACCCGGGTGCACTCCGGTCCGCGGTGGCTGGCCACGATGCCGCTGCCGGCGAGCAGGGCGCGCAGGTTGGCCGCCGAGGCGGCCTGCCCGGGGTGCGGCCGCAGCGCCTGCAGGTCGGCGGCGAAGACGGCGTCGGTGCCCAGCTGCGCCTCGACGCTCATCGCGGCGGCCACGTCGGCGGTGGTCAGCAGCCGGCGCAGGTCGGCCAGCGCGAGCACCAGCATGCCGAGCATCCCGTCGGTGCCGTTGACCAGCGCGAGGCCCTCCTTCTCGGCGAGCTCGACCGGGGCGATGCCGTGCGCGCGCAGCGCCTCGGCGGCCGGGCGGAGCGCGCCGTCGGCGTCGCGGACCTGCCCCTCCCCCGTGAGCGCCAGCGCCGCGGCCGACAGCGGGGCCAGGTCGCCGGAGCAGCCCAGGGAGCCGTACTCGTGGACGACCGGGGTGAGCCCGGCGTCCAGCACCGCCGCGTACGCCGCGGCGGTCCCGGGCCGCACCCCGGTGCGGCCGGTGGCGAGGGTGGACAGCCGCAGCAGCATCATCGCCCGGACCACCTCCCGCTCGACCTCGGGGCCGGAGCCGGCGGCGTGCGAGCGGACGAGGCTGCGCTGCAGGTCGGCGCGCATGCGGGCGGGGATGTGCCGGGTGGCGAGGGCACCGAACCCGGTGGACACCCCGTAGTGGGCGCGGTCGTCCTTCGCCAGGGAGTCGACGACGTCGCGGGACCGGGCGATCTCGGCGAGCGCGGCGTCGGCCAGGGTGACACGGGCGCCGCCACGGGCGACGCGGACCACGTCCTCCGGGGAGACGGGACCGGTACCGACGACGACCCGCTGGGCATCCATGCGTCCCATCAGACAGCTCCGGCGCGCCCGCTCCCAGGGCCGGAGGACCGGTCCTGTCTGGGATCTCAGACGTTCTACCCGGTGCGGGACGGGACCCGGGACGACGGTGCGCGGCCGTTGATGCGCCTCGTCAGCTCCCCGGCCGCCCGGGCGACCCGGTGCGCGATGCGCTCGCGCGCCGACGGGTCGACCTCGTCGGCGACGAAGGTGACCGCGACGCTGGCCGCCGGCCGGCCGGCGTGGTCGTGGACGGGCGCGGCGACGGAGGCGAACCCGGGGGTCACCTCCCCGTCCTCGCCGGCGTGCCCGGCCCGGCGGACGTCGGCGAGCAGGCGGCGCAGCTCGGAGAGCCGGGTGGGGCCGACGCCGTGCCGGTCGACGAAGGCCGTGGCGTCGGGGAACAGGGCGCGGACCTGGGCGGCCGGCAGGGCCGCGAGCATGGCCCGGCCGCTGGCCGTCAGCTGCGCGGGCAGGCGCACCCCGACGTCGGTCACCAGCGGCGGCCGGCCCGGGGCGCGCTGCTCGACGACGTAGAGCACCTCGCGGCCGTGCAGCACCGCCAGGTGCGCCGACTGGCCGAGCGCGTCGACCAGCCGGGCGAGCACCGGGCGGGCCGCCGGGCCAGCGGCTCCTGCCGGGCGTAGGCGCTGCCGATCTCGAAGGCGCTGACGCCCAGGCCGTACCGGCGCTCCTCCGGCAGGTGGACGACGAAGCCCGCCGCCACCATCTCCGCGAGCAGGTGGTAGGTCGTGGAGCGGGGCAGCCCGAGCTCGCGGGCGAGCGCCGCGGCGGGCACCGGCCCGGGCTGCCGGGCCAGCGCCTGCAGCAGGGCGAGCGTCTGACGGGCGGCCGGCACGCCGCCGCGCGCGCTCCCCGGCTGCCTCGGGCGGCCTCGGACACCCCTCCGACGCTACGTGCGGCGGCGTCCACCCCGACGCCCGCCGGGCGGCGGCGAGGTCTGCTCGGCGCCCCTGGGAGGCGGCGTCCGGAGGGGAGGTGCAACCGTGCCCTGCGCCGGGAAGGAGACTCCGGCGACGGGACGGGGTGTCCCGGCGGACGACAGGGACGAGGGTGGAGATCGTGAGTGACGCACGCGCTACCGGTGGGCTGCAGGTCGACCCGGCACTGCGGGATTTCGTGGCCGGCGAGCTGCTGGCCGGGCTCGACCTCGAGCCCGAGCGGTTCTGGTCGACCGTGGCCGAGCTGAACGAGCGGTTCGCCGGACGGGTGGGGCAGCTGCTGGGCCGCCGCGACGAGCTGCAGCAGCAGATCGACGACTGGCACCGCGAGCACGGGGTCGGTGACGTCGAGGCACTGGAGGCGTTCCTCACCGGGATCGGCTACCTGCTGCCGCTGGAGGACCCGACGGTCTCGGTCACCCGCGTCGACCGCGAGATCGCCGAGGTGGCCGGCCCGCAGCTGGTGGTGCCGGCGACCGTGCCGCGGTACGCGCTGAACGCCGCGAACGCCCGCTGGGGCTCGCTGTTCGACGCCCTCTACGGCACCGACGCCCTCCCGACCGAGCACGAGCTGGCCCCGGGCTACGACGAGCGCCGCGGCGCGCAGGTCATCGCCGAGGCCGACCGCCTGCTCGACCGCTTCTTCCCGCTCGCCGAGGGCAGCCACGCCGACGTCGTCGCCTACCGGGTGCCCTCCCCCGGCGAGCTCGCCGTCGACACCTCCGCCGGGAGCACCGGCCTGGCCGATCCCGCGCAGTTCGCCGGGCACCGGCCCGGGGACGGCGACCGCCCGGCCGCGGTGCTGCTGCGCCGCAACGGGCTGCACCTGGAGCTCACGATCGACCCGTCGACGCGGGTGGGGACCCAGCACCACGCCGGGGTGTCCGACGCCGTGCTGGAGTCCGCGGTGAGCACGATCGTGGACCTGGAGGACTCGGTCGCCACGGTGGACGGGCCGGACAAGGTCGGCGCCTACCGGACCTGGCTGGGGCTGCGCACCGGTGAGCTGACCGCGACGTTCGGCAAGGGCGGCAGGACCGTGACCCGCGAGGTGCACGGCGACCGCACCTACGTCGGGGCCGACGGCGGGGAGCTGACCCTGCCCGGCCGGTCGCTGCTGCTGGTGCGCAACGTGGGCCACCACATGCGCCTGGACGCCGTGCGCACCGCCGACGGGGAGCCGATCCTCGAGGAGGTCCTCGACGCCCTCGTCTCCGCGACCGCCGCGCTGTACGACCTGCGCGGGCAGGCCCGGTTCAGCAACACCCGAACCGGCAGCGTCTACATCGTCAAGCCCAAGATGCACGGCCCGGACGAGGTCTCCCTGTCGGTGGAGCTGCTGGCCGCCGTGGAGGAGGCGCTCGGCCTCGAGCCGACCACCCTCAAGATCGGCATCATGGACGAGGAGAAGCGGACGTCGGTCAACCTGGAGGCCTGCATCGCCCGCGCGGCCGACCGCGTCATCTTCGTCAACACCGGCTTCCTCGACCGCACCGGCGACGAGATCCACACCGACTTCGAGGCCGGCCCGGTGGTCCGCAAGGACGACCAGCGGTCGCAGACCTGGCTGAAGACCTACGAGGACCGCAACGTCGACGTGGCGCTGCGCGCGGGGTTCGCCGGGCAGGCGCAGATCGGCAAGGGCATGTGGGCCAAGCCCGCCGCCATGCGCGAGATGCTCGACACCAAGGGCGGGCACCCGAGGGCCGGGGCGAACACGGCGTGGGTGCCCTCGCCGACCGCGGCGACGCTGCACGCGCTGCACTACCTGGAGACCGACGTGCTCGCCGTCCAGGAGGAGCTCAGGCAGCGTCCGCTGGCCGACCGGCGCGGCCTGCTCGTGCCGCCCGTGCTCCCCGACGGCGGCGCCGGCCTCGCCGAGGAGGACAGGCGCCACGAGCTGGAGACCAACGCGCAGTCCATCCTGGGCTACGTCGTCCGCTGGGTCGGGTTGGGGATCGGCTGCTCGACCGTCCCGGACCTCGAGGGCGTCGGCCTGATGGAGGACCGCGCGACGCTGCGGATCTCCAGCCAGCAGATCGCGAACTGGCTGCACCACGGCCTGGTCGAGGAGGGCCAGGTGCGCGAGACCTTCGCCCGGATGGCGGCGGTGGTCGACGAGCAGAACGCCGACGAGCCGGGCTACCGGCCGATGTGTGCCGACCTCGACGGCAGCCCGTCGTTCCAGGCCGCGCTCGACCTGGTCTTCTCCGGGCGGCGGGAGCCCAACGGCTACACCGAGCGGGCACTGACCACCTGGCGGCAGCGGGCCAAGTCCACCGAGGACGGCCAGGGGCAGACCCGCGACGCCGTCGTCGCGGACCGCACCCCGAGCCCGGCGCCCTGAGCCCGGTCCCGCCCGCCCGACGTCACCACCCGCACCGACGACGAGGAGCCGCCATGGCCATCGACCTGCAGACCGCCCGCACCGTCATCGAGGGAGCGCGGGCGGCCGCCCGCGAGAAGGGGTTCAAGCCGCTGACCGTCGTCGTCCTCGACGCCGGCGGGCACGTGGTGGCCGCCGAGCGCGAGGACGGCTCGTCGACCAAGCGGTTCGAGATCGCGTTCGGCAAGGCCCACGGGGCGATCGCGCTGGGCCTGGGGTCGCGGGCCCTCATGGCGCGGGCCGAGCAGCAGCCGTACTTCATCGCCGCCGCGACGGCGGCGGTCGGCGGTTCGCTGGTCCCGGTCCCGGGCGGGGTGCTCGTCCGGGACGGGTCCGGGACGCTGCTCGGCGCCGTGGGCGTCTCCGGGGAGACGTCGGACAACGACGAGGCCGCCGCCGTCGCCGGCATCGAGGCGGCCGGCCTGCAGGCGCAGCCGGACTGAGCAGCCCCGCGCCGAGCCGCCGCGGCGTCCGGACCGGGATCCCGGTCGAGGACGCCGCGGCGGCTCGGCGTCGTGGGGCCTCCGGGGCGCAGGTGCGGTCAGCGCGCGGCTACTCGCGCGGTGGCGGGACCCGGCGCTCCTGCAGCACGCAAATCCAGTGCCGAACGACTCCTCGGTGTCCATGACCTCGCCGAAGCCGTGCTGCTTGATCTTCACCGTGCTGACGAACGCCAGGGGCGGCTCCGCGGCGCCGTGCGGGAAGCAGAAGTCGGCGTAGTGGTGCGACTCCCCCAGCAGCTCCTGCATGCCGAGGGGGCACAGACCGTGCTCGGCGACGATGCGGTCCCACACATCGGCCTTGGACGGCAGGAACTCCGCCGTGCTCAGCGGCTCGTCGGGGCCCACCTCCACGCCGAGCTCCTCGGCCAGGGCCGGCCACAGGTCGCGCCACTCGAAGACCTCGCCGTTGGTGAGGTTGTCGTGCTGCCCGTCGGCCGCCGGCTCCGTGGCGGCCCAGCGGATGGCGCCGGCGACGATGCGGGTGTCGACCGCCTCCCAGACGAGGCGCGGGCCGCCCGGGAAGAAGGGCCGGCCCTCCTGCCGGCAGATCGCGGCGTAGGCACCGATCACCGGCGGCAGGTCCATCACGACGCCGTGGTCGGGCCCGACGACGAGCTGCGGACGGAAGATCGTGTACCGCAGGCCGCGCTGCGCGGCCCACTCGGCCAGGAGGTCCTCCTGCAGCCAGTAGGAGTCGGCGTGCTCGTCACGGGGGTGGCGCTCGCGCGCCGGGACCCGCATCGGGTGCACGTGGATGCCGTAGGCCTTGGTGCCCTGCAGCAGGGTCACGTGCTGCAGGGCGTCGTCACCGGACAGCGCCTCGACCAGGTTCTGCAGCATCTCCAGGTTGGTCTGCATCTGGTCGTCCTCGGTCCACCCGGCGACGAGACCGGGCTTCTCGTGGACGGCGGCGTGGACGGGGTGGCTCACGTCGGTGACGCCGGCGAGCGCCGCCGTGCAGGCGCCCGCGTCCCGCAGGTCCACCGCGCGGTGCCGGAAGGGCCGCTCGCTGACGACCTCCGGCCTGCGCCGCGACACCGCCACGACGTCCCGGCCGTCGTCGAGGAAACGGTCGACGGCGGCGGCTCCGACCAGTCCGCTGGCTCCGGCGACGAGGACGGTGTCCGGCATGGCGCAGCTCCTGGGACGGGTTCGCGGCCACGGCCACGGCGTGCTGAGTTCACTTGACGAACCCATCAGGGAGGAGGACGGTTCGGGAATCGAACTCAGGAGGTCGCGATGGACATCCCCGTGGACACCCGGCCGGTGCGACCGGACGACGGCCCGCTCTTCTGCCGGCTGTGGGACCGGCTCTCCCCCGAGACCGTGTACCGGCGCTTCCACTCGCCGCTGCGCCACCCGCCGGCCGACGCGCGCCGGTTCGTCGAGGTCGACCACGACCTGCGCGAGGCGCTCGTCGCGGTCGTCGGCGGTGAGGTGGTCGGGGTGGCGCGCTACGACCGCTCCCCCGTCGACCCCGCCACCGCCGACGTCGCCGTGGTCGTCGAGGACGCCTGGCAGGGTGTCGGCGTCGGCCGCCACCTGCTCGCCGAGCTCACCGAGCTGGCCGCACGCCGCGGCGTGCGCACCCTCACGGCCGACGTCCAGGCCGACAACGGCCGCATGGTCGGGCTGGTGCGCCGGCTGCTCCCCGGTGCCGTCCTCACGCCCGCCCACGGCGTCTACGCCGTGCAGAGCCCACTGGCCGGCGCGCCGCTCCCCGCTGCCGCTTGATCCACGAGGTGGGCGTCACGTCGCCGCGCCGACCACGGCGGTCACGGCCGGTCGTGCCGCGGCCGTCGCACGGAGGTGGCGACCGCCCCGGCGCTGGCGGCGACCACACAGGCGATGGCCAGCGCGCCGACCGGTGCGAGGCGCTGTCCCAGCAGGACCGCCCCCGTGCCGGCCGCCACGGCGGGCGCCAGGCTCATCAGGACGGCGAAGGTGCTGCTGGGCAGCCGGCGCAGGCTGATCGCCTCCAGGGCGTAGGGCAGCAGCGAGGACAGCGCGGCGACGGCGGCGCCGGCGGCCAGGACGGCGGGTGAGAACAGCGCCGAGCCCGCGGCGGCCAGGGAGAGGGGTGCGACGGCGACGGCGCCGACGGCCAACGCCAGGGCCAGGCCGTCGAGCCCGGCGAGGGTGGTGGCCGAGCGCTGGGCGGTGAGGATGTAGCAGGCCCACAGCACCCCGGCGCCCAGTGCGCAGCCGACGCCGACGGCGTCCAGGTCGGCCAGACCGCCGTGGCCGAGCAGGACCACCCCGGTGAGGGCCAGCGCCGCCCACAGGACGCTGAGCCACCGCCGGGAGGTCAGCACCGACAGGGCCAGGGGCCCGAGGATCTCCAGGGTCACCGCGGTGCCCAGCGGCAGCCGCGCGATCGCCTCGTAGAACAGCACGTTCATGCCGGCCAGCGCGCCGCCGTAGCCGACCACCACCGGCCAGCCACCGCGGCGCACCGCGCGCAGCGACGGCCGGCACAGCGCCAGCAGCACCACCGCGGACAGGCCCAGGCGCAGGCCGACCGCGCCGACGGCGCCCACGCGGTCGAACAGGCCGGTGGCCACGGCCGCGCCGACCTGCTGGGCGAGCTGCCCACCCAGCACCAGCCCCACCCCGAGCCGGGTGCCGGCGGCGAGGACCGCCGGGGTGCGCTGGTCTGCAGGTGCGGTGGTGGTCACGCCTCCCGACGCTACGAACCGGGCCGGGCGCGCGGAAATGCCGAGTCGGCGGCGGTCATACCCTGCAGGCATGACCGCCGACCTGCGGCACCTGCGGGCCTTCCTGCACATCGCCGACGCCGGCACGATCACCGCCGCGGCGGCCCGGATGCACATGACCCAGCCGGCGGTGTCCCGGCTGCTGGCCCAGCTCGAGGCCCACCTGGGCGTGCGCCTGGTCGAGCGGTCCACCCACTCCCTGACCCTCACCCGCACCGGCGCCGCCTACCGCGACCGCGTGGCCGCGGCGGTGACCGCCGTCGACACCGTCCTCGACCCGGCCGCGCCGCCGTCCTGGCCGCTGCGCCTCGGGCACGCGTGGTCCGCGCTCGGGGTGCACACCCCGGTGCTGCTGCGCCGCTGGGCCGAGCGCCACCCCGACGTCGAGCTGCAGCTGGTGCAGGTCGACCACCGCAGCGCGGGCCTGTCCGACGGCCGCGCCGACGCCGCCGTGGTCCGCGGCCCCGTCCCCGGTCCGGGGGTGCGCAGCGAGCACCTGCTCGACGAGCCCCGGGTGGCCGCCGTCCCCGCCGAGCACCGGCTGGCCGACCGGCCGCGGCTGGCGCTGACCGACCTCGCCGACGACCCGGTCGTGGTGAACAGCGTCTCGGGGACGACCGGAACGGGGCTGTGGCCCCCCGATCGCCGGCCCACCCGCACCGTCGAGGTCACCAGCACCGAGGACTGGCTCGCCGCGATCGCCTCCGGCCGCGGCGTCGGCGTCACGGTCAGCGCGACCGCCGAGCTCAACGGCTACCCCGGCGTCCGGTTCCTCCCGCTGACCGACACCCCGCCCGTGCCGGTCTCCCTCGCCTGGACCGACCCGCCCAGCCACCCGGCCGTCGAGGCCCTGGTCCGCCTCGCCCGCGAGGTGCTCCCCCGCCGGCCCCGCGGCTGACGACGCGGCGCGACCCGGCGCGAGTCGGAGCCGTCAGCGCCAGAACGCGGCGAGCCGCCCGGCGAGGGCGCGGCCCTGGTCGTGCCCGGCTCGAGCGGCGGGCGGACGCGTCGACGGATCCATCAGGTCCTCGCCGAACGCCGCGCGGGACCTGCTGTCCGGGAAGACGGTCTCGACCCTGCTGCCGCCGGCGCGCAGGACCTCGACCTGCCTCACCAGTCGGGTACCCCACTCCCGCGGGTGCCGCGATCTACCGCCCAGGGGTGACAGCACGAGCACCCGCGCGTACCCGGCTGCCAGGTCGGCGTTCTCGACGGACCGGTAGCCGCCGTCGACGTACCGGCGGTCGCCGATCCCGTAGGCGGGGCCACCGGCACAGCTGGCGGCCACGGCGTCCACCAGGTCGACCCCGCTGGAGCGGTCGAACACGACCGGGTCCCCGGTGCGGGCGTCGACCGCGGTGACGAGCACCCGCCGCTCCGGCCAGCGCTGCCCGGGCAGCCGGGCGGCGACCGTGGCGCGCCACCGCGTCCACCCGGCGCCGTCCGCCCCGGCCGCGTCGAGCGCCGCCGCACCCATCCGGCGGCGCATGTCGGCCGCGTCCTCGGCGGCGGCGATGATCCGGCCCGTCCGCTCCATGTGCTCGGCGAGAGGACCCCGCCCGCCGGCGGGGCCGACCCGACCGGTGCGGTGCGGGGGCGGCGCGGTGAGGACGGCGGCGAGCAGGTCGGGCGGGGTCGCGCCGGTGATCTGGGCCGCGGCCGTGGCCCCGGCCGACGTCCCGACGACGAGATCGGCGTCGGCCACGTCCAGCCCGGCGTCGAACAGGCCGGCGACGACGCCGATCAACCAGGCGTTGCCCGCCGATCCGCCGCCACCGAGGACCAGCGCCCGCTGCCCCGCGGCGCCCGCCGGAGGTGTGGCGCCGGCCTGCGGCTGGCCCCCGCCGGAGCTCGTCGTCGAGGGGACGTGCGGGGTGGTGGAGGGGTTCGTGTTCATGGGAGTCGCCTCTCGCGGATCGCCTGGCGGCGCTCCCGGTGGCGACGACGTCAGTCGCGCGATCGTGGACAGGAGGGAGCACCCGCTGCGGACACTGCGTTGGACACTGCGTTCACGGGTCTCACCTCCTGCCGGTGGAGCACGATCGCCGGGACGGTCGCACGCCGGTGACGCGGCGCGCAACCGACATCCGGCCGGCGACGGGCTCAGGTCCGGGGGACGGCGTGGCGCAGCAGGGCGACCCCGTTGCCGAACGGCCGGTTCTCCACCAGCTCCAGGTCGGTCGGGTCGTCCGCGGTCTCGAACGGCCGTCGACCGCGACCGACGACGACCGGGTCGACGTGGAGCCGGCACCCGTCGACGAGGCCCCGTCGCCGGTGGCCCGGACGTCGACCTCCACCGCGTCGGCGCCTGCGTCGAGGGCGACGCGGACGGACTGCAGGGTGTTCTCGGCGTGCCGGAGGGTGCTGGGGGCACCGCGGTGACCGAGGATGCGCGTGGCCCGGACGCCGACCTCGAGCGCTCACGACCGTCCCGTCACGTCGACACGGGGAGTCGATGGCGCGCCCGTGAACCCCCGGTGACGCCAGCGCCGGCGTCCGCCACCGGGGTGTGAGTTCTCGAGGGCTACTCCAGGATGCGGATCTCGACCTGGGTCCAGGTGATCTGGACCTGGCCGGTGATCCGCTGCGGCTGCGCGTCCCGGACCGCGACCTGCCAGGCCGTGCGCCCGGCCATCTGCAGCACCTTGGCGGACGCGACCGCGGTCAGCGCGACCGCCGACGCGGCCAGCACCGGCCCGGCGGTGCCCAGCCGCGCCAGCGTCGAGACCAGCCGCTCGGGGAGATGACCCACCCCGCCCTCCCCGGCGTCCCGGCGGGCGACTGCTGCCCCGTCCGCGCCGATGATCGCGTCGGGCTCCACTGGCTGCTGATCGGTCATCGCGTCCTCCGTCCGCGGGGCCCGCCACACCGGTCGGGCGCCTCCTGGTGTGCGGAGCATGCCCTCCCCCGGCGCCGCCGTGGGGGTCATCGGGCATCCGCTCGGCCACCGCCTCCTGGGGACCGGCCGCACGGAGGCGACGGCCGCTGACCGGCGAGCAGGCGGTAGCTTCTGGGCGTCATCGGTGCTGCAGCCGTGAGGCGGGTCGCTGGCCGACGGAGGGGTCGTTGAGCGCGACGGAACCGGGCATCGACCGCGCGCAGCGCCGCCCGACGCGGACGCGCCGGCTGCGGACGCGGCTGGTCCGGCTGGTGCGGACGCCGCACCCGGCGCAGGCCGGCGTACTGGCGTTCGCGGTGGCCGTTCTCGCGGTCACGGTGCTGCTGTTGCTGCCCGTGGCCGCCGAGCCGGGGCAGACGACCACCGTCCGGGAGGCGTTGTTCACGGCGACCTCCGCGGTGTGCGTGACGGGTCTGGCCGTCGTCGACACCTCCAGGCACTGGTCGGGCTTCGGGGAGCTCGTCATCCTCGTCGGCATCCAGGCCGGCGGGTTCGGGATCATGACGCTGGCCTCGTTGCTGGGACTGGCCGCCTCGCGCCGCCTCGGCCTCCGTACTCGACTGCTGACCAGCTGGGAGACCAAGGCCGAGGGGCTCGGTGACCTCCGCCGCGTGCTGGGCGGCGTCGCGCGCACGACGTTCACGGTGGAGGCGCTGGTCACCCTCGCCCTGACCCTGAGGTTCTGGCTGGGATACGACCACTCGGCCCTCGAGGCGCTCAACAGCGGGGTGTTCCACGCCGTCTCGTCGTTCAACAACGCGGGCTTCTCCCTGTACAGCGACAACCTGGTGGGCTTCGCCTCCGACCCGTTCGTCTGCCTGCCGATCGCGGCGGCCGTCGTCCTCGGCGGCCTGGGCTTCCCCGTGTTGTTCGAACTCCGGCGGGAGCTGACGTCCCCGAGGCGTTGGTCGTTGCACACCAAGACGACGCTGTTGACCTACGCCCTGCTCCTGCTCGGCGGCACCGTCGTCATCGGCGCCTTCGAGTGGACCAACCCCGGTACCCTCGGCCCGCTGAGCGTGCCCGGTAAGCTGCTCACCAGCTTCTTCCAAGGGGGCGTGCAGCCGCGGACGGCCGGGTTCAACACCGTCGACGTCGGCGCCATGCAGCCGGAGAGCCTGCTGGTCCAGGACGTGCTCATGTTCATCGGCGGTGGCAGTGCCAGCACCGCCGGCGGGATCAAGGTCACCACCTTCATGGTGCTGTTCTTCGCCATCGTGGCCGAGGCCCGGGGCGATCCCCACGTCGACGCCCTCGGCCGGGAGATCAGCTCACCGGTGCTGCGGCAGGCCCTCACCGTGGCGCTGCTCGGCGTCGCCCTGGTCGTGTCCGGGACCCTCGTCCTGCTCGTGGTCTCCGGGCTGCCTCTGGACCAGGTGCTGTACGAGACCGTCTCGGCCTTCGCCACCGTCGGGCTGTCCACCGGCATCACCGCAGACCTGCCCGCGGCCGGGCAGTACGTGTTGATCGCGCTCATGTTCCTGGGCCGGACCGGACCTGTCACGCTGGCGACAGCGCTGGTCCTGCGGGAACGACGCCGCCTGTACCGACGTCCGGAGGAGAGGGTGCTCGTTGGGTAGGAACCACGAGGACAGCGTCCTGGTCGTCGGACTGGGACGCTTCGGCAGCTCGATCTCCACCACCCTGGAACGCCTCGGTCACGAGGTGCTGGCCGTCGACGCCGACCTGGAGCTGGTGCAGGAGTGGTCGACCCGGCTGCGGCACGTGACCCAGGTCGATGCCACCAGCGAGAGCGCCATGCGGCAACTGGGCGCAGAGCAGTTCGACATCGCGGTGGTCGGCATCGGCGACGACATCGAGGCGAGCCTGCTCAGCACGGGCATCCTGCTCGACCTGGGACTACGGGAGGTGTGGGCCAAGGCCATCACCCCTGCCCACGGGCGCATCCTGGAGCGCAGCGGCGCCCACCACGTCATCTACCCGGAGCGCGACGCCGGCGAGCGCACCGCCCACCTCCTGTCCGGTCGCCTCATCGACTACATCGAGTTCGACGACGGCTTCGCGATCGTCAAGATGAAGGCGCCACGAGAGGCCCTCGACAGGACCCTCGGCGAGTCGGCCCTGCGCAGCAGGTACGGCGTGACCATCGTCGGGGTCAAGCGAGGCGGTGAGGACTTCACCCACGCCGTCCCCGAGACGACCGTCAGGGACGGCGACCTGCTCATCGTGTCCGGAGCCACCCACCTCATCGAGAAGTTCGCCGCCGAGGCCAGCTGAGCCCCGGACACCTCCCCGGCGTCCACCGCGATCGGCGATCCCGCCCGGCCCTCGTCCCCGCGTCCTCCCGCCTCCGTCCGCCGGCCGTACCGACCCGGGCGGTCGCCGCCGGGCTCCTCGTGGTGGGTGCTTCACGGTCGGCGCCGGTCGGACACCAGCTCGCACGGCGATCAGCTCCGCCGCTCGATGATCCCGTGGACGGCGGACGACGTCGCGGAGGAACCCGCGGATCGACGCGCCCGGGGCAGCCCCGCGGCCGGTGGGTGGGTCCGCCGCCCCTGCGACAGCCCCACCCGGGCACGGGAGCGGCCGGTTCAGACGCCGGCGACCGTCCGACCGCGCACCTCGTGTCCCAGGGACTGAAGCGCCTGCAGGATCACGTCGACCACCGGCTGGGGCTTGGTGACGAAGGCGACGTGCGAGCCCTCCTGCTCCGTGATCGTCGCGCCGGCCCGCTGGGCCATGCTGCGGACGACGTCGCTGCCGGCGGCCTTGTCCCCGGTGGCGACGACCGCCCACGACGGCAGGCTCCTCCAGGCCGGTGTCCCGTTCGGCTCGGTGAAGCCCCGCCTCGACACGGGCCGCTGCGCGACGGCCATCACCGCACTCTCCTCGGGGGACACGTCGGCGGCGAAGGCGTCGTGGAACCGCGCGGGGTCGATGGCGAACTCGACCTCTGTCCCGTCCCCCTCCCCGGTGGGGTACCGCAGCTCGACGAGAGCGCTGTCGAGGACGCTGTCCGTGGAGTTCCCCTCGATCGCCAGGAGCGTCTCCCCCTCGTCCGGGGCGAAGGCGGCCACGTAGACCAGGCCGATCACGTTCCCCGGACGCGCTCCGGCGTTGCTGATGACCGCCCCGCCGTAGGAGTGCCCCACGGCGAGCACCGGGCCGGGGATCTGGCCCAGGGCACTGGCCACGTAGGCGGCGTCGTGGGTGATGCCCCGCAGGGGGTTGGGGATGGCCTGCACCCGCACCCCGGCAGCGGTGAGGCCGGCGATGACGCCGCTCCAGCCGGAGCTGTCGGCGAAGGCCCCGTGGACGAGGGCGACGGTGGGGGCGGTGGCGGACTCGGACATGGTGATCTCCTCGATCTCCCGATCTCGGGAACGGCGCGGATCCGGTGGTGGGTCAGCTGCCCAGGAAGGCCAGCAGGTCGGCGTTGAACTCCTCCTCGTGGGCTCCGGTGAGGCCGTGCGGAGCTCCCGGATAGACCTTGAGCGTCGCGTTCGGCACCAGGTCGATGGACCTGCGAGCGGCGGCGACGATGGGCACGATCTGGTCGTCGTCCCCGTGCAGGATCAGCGTCGGGACGTCGATGGCCTCGAGGTCCTCGGTGAGGTCGGTCTCGGAGAAGGCCTTGACGCAGTCGTAGGCGCCCTTGATCCCGACCGACATCGACTGCAACCAGAACTCGTCCCTCTTGCCCTGCGAGACGCTCGAACCCGGACGGTTGGCGCCGTAGAACGCGGCGGACAGGTCCGCGTAGTACTGCGACCGGTCCCCGGCCACGCCGGCGCGGATGTCGTCGAACACCGAGAGCGGCAGTCCGTCGGGATTCGCGTCGGTCCGGACCATCAGCGGCGGGATGGCGCTGAGCAACACGGCCTTGGCCACGCGTGCGGTGCCGTGACGGCCCATGTACCTGGTCACCTCACCTCCACCGGTGGAGTGCCCGACCAGGACGACGTCGTGCAGGTCGAGGTGCTCGATGAGCCCGGCGAGGTCCTCGGCGTAGGTGGTGAGGTCGTTGCCCTCCCAGGGTTGGGAGGACCGGCCACCGCCTCGCCGGTCGTGTGCGATCGCCCGGTAGCCGGCATCGGCGACCAGCTGGAGCTGGGGATCCCAGGCGTCGGAGGTCAACGGCCACCCGTGGCTGAAGACGACCGGCTGCCCGCTCCCCCAGTCCTTGTAGAAGATGTCCACGCCGTCCTCGGTGGTGAACGTCCCCACGACCCCTCCCCACGGTTCGTCGCATCGACCCGGCGCACCCCTCGGTGGAGGCGTCGAGGACGTTCCTCGCGCCGGCGAGGCCGCGCATGGGTCAAGTGACCTCGAGACGACCGGAGGCCGACCGGCGGAACGCTGCTACGGCGACACGGACGGCCCCGGTGACCCACGACCGCCGGCGTGGAAGGTGCGGAGGGCAGCCAGGACGTCGGCCGGGCGCTCCTCGACCAGGAAGTGCCCGCAGTCCAGAGCGGCGCCGGAGACGTCGTCGGCCCAGTCGCGCCAGACCGCGAGCGTGTCGTACCACGCCTCCAGCGCGCCCCTCCCGGCCCACAGGACCTGCGTCGGGCAGGTGATCCGGTGCCCCGCGGCCCGGTCCTCGTCGTCCCACCGACGATCGCAGGTGGCACCGGCCCGGTAGTCCTCGCACATGGCCTCGATGACGGCCGGATCCCGGGCGCACCGCACGTAGTCGGCGACGGCGGCCGGCGGGAAGCGGCGGATGGCGCCGCCGAACTCGGCGTCGAGGAGGAAGAACTCCGGGTCCTGCTCGATCAGCCGCTCCGGGATCGGGTGCGGCTGGGCCAGGAAGCCCCAGTGCCAGTACCCGATGGCGAAGCGGTCGTCGGCGCGGGCCCAGACCTCCCCGGTCGGGATGACGTCCATGACGGTCAGGCGGCGCACCGCGGCCGGTGAGTCGAGCGCCATGCGGTAGGCCACCCGGCCGCCGCGGTCGTGGCCTGCCACGTCGAACCGGTCGAAGCCGAGCTGCTGCATGAGACGGGTGCAGTCCTGGGCCATCGCCCGTTTGCCGTAGCTCTCGTGCGTCGGTACCGCGGCGGGCTTGGAGCTCTCCCCGTAGCCGCGGAGGTCGGGAGCCACGACGGTGAAGTCCCTGGCCAGCTCGCCGGCCACCAGGGCCCAGGCCAGGTGTGTCTCGGGGTAGCCGTGCAGGAGCAGCAGCGGCGGCCCGTCGCCTCCTGCGCGGACCCGCAGCGACACCTCCCCGACGGTCATCCGGGACAGCGGGAGCCGGTCGAACTCGGGTGGGAGCGCGGCGTCGCTCCCCGTCGCGGTGGGATCGGACATCGGTCCTCCTCCTCGGGAGCCGGCGCAGGCGCCGCATCCTGCACCGGCGGCCCACCGGAGCGCTTGGGTCGATCGACTCGATCGACGCCCCGGGAGGGCGGTGCGGCACCCCCGGCTGCGGCACACCGCGCGAGACGCTGCACGGCGCCTGCGCCGGTGGCGGACACGGATCCCCGCCTCGTGCCCCTGGCCGGGCAGGACGTTGACCTCGCCGGCATCGACGTCGTGGTGAACACGCACCTGCACGTCGACCACTGCGGCGGCAACCACCTCCTCGCCGGCAGACCGACCTCCGTCCAGCGCCGGGAGCTCGACGACGCGCACAGCCAGGACGACCACACCATCCGCGCGTCGGTCGACGCGCCCGGCGTGCGGTACGTGCCGGTCGACGGCGAGCTCGAGCTGCTCCCCGGCCTCCGGCTCCTCCCGGCACCCGGCCACACACCCGGCACGCAGGTGGTCGTCGTCGGGACCGGCGGTCGTCCCGTCGTCGCCGGCGACGTGGCGGTCCGGTCCGGCGAGCTCGACGAGCCGCGCACCGAGGGCCCCTCACCGGCGACTGAGACCCTCGGCACCGGTCGCCTTCACGCGGTCGAGGAGGACGTCGAGACCGGTGACGGTCCAGGCGATGCCGAACCAGACGCGCTCCGTCCCGGACCAGCGCCGGATCCGGACCTCGTACGTCTCCCCCGGTCGGGCAGCGACCTCGGCGATCTCGTAGCTGTTGTCCCACGAGGTGCTCGTCGCGACCGTGGCGCCCGAGGAGTCCCGCACGTGCAGGTCGAGGTCGACCGTGAGGTGCGAGGACAGCGGGAGGCTGAGCCCCAGGAAGCGCAGGACGTCGACGTGCGAGCTCCAGGCGAGCGCGACCTTCACGCGCGAGCGGAGGCCGGTCCGCGGCACGGTGACCCGGTAGGACGACGTGGTGAAGCCGAACCGGTCGAGGTCCGCGCTGCGCACGGTGCCGACGTCCCAGCCGCGGCGGGACCCGTCCCCGCCGCGCCGTTCCCGGTGTCGGGCGATCCGCACGGCGGCGTGCGAGTCGAGCGCGCCGGAACCGTCGGCGGCATCGACGCCCGCGACGAGGTCGTCCCGCCACGTGCCACCGGAGGGGTTCCGCCAGGCGCCGGCCAGCAGGATCGCTCGGCAGCCCTCCGGCCACGAGCGCAGCAGCGGCGCGGTCTGCTGGACCAGGGCCGCACCACCGGCGACGGCCGGGGCCGCCATGCTCGTGCCGCTCTTGGTGAGCCCGACCGCGGTCACCGCCGTCCCGTTCGCGGCCAGCTCGGGGAGCTCCCGGTCGCCGTGCGGCGATGCCGGGTTGCCGAAGACCGAGGTGGACGACATCGCCGCGGCCTGGTCGTCGTGGTTGCCGACGGTCAGCCGGTTGAACCCCTTGTGGTTGACGAACTCCGAGGACGTTCCGTTGCCGGCCGCCTCGCAGATCGTCGGGTACGGCCAGCGCAGTGCGAGGTGGTCCTTGTAGACGTCGTCGAACGAGAGCTCGGAGGAGGTCTGTTCGGCCGTGCGGTGGAAGCTCTGGCTGATCACGGTGCAGCCCTGCTCGATCGCCGCCCAGCGGATCGCGGCGAGGGACTTGCTGTTCGCGGAGTGCAGCGAGCAGTCCGGCGCATGACCGTGCGGCGCGCCGGGCCGCTGGTTGCGGATGATCCCGTGGGTGTGCCGGCTGTGGTCGCTCGTGGCCGGGTCGGAGCGGAACCGCGCGGCGATCACGAGGTCGGTGGTGGTGTCCGGCCCGTCCTCGTAGACCGCCACCCTCACACCCCGGCCCGTCGCCCCGGCGGCGTGCGCGTCGTCGGCGTTCGCGATGGCGATCGAGTCCGCGAGGTCCTCGATGCCCTCGACCTCGTGCAGGAACACCGCTGCGACCTCGGGCCGGTCGGCGAGCGCGGCGACGCGACCGGCGGGCAGCTGCCCGAACACCACGGGCGCCGCGTCGTCGATCCGCTCCGCCGCGAAGTCGACCTCCGCGGCCGCCGCGGCGAAGCGCTCGCCGAGCCGGACCCACTCCTCGCGGGCCGCCAGCTCGTCGCGCGGAGGCTCCGGCGTGGGCTCGTCCTCCGACTTCTCCGGGTCCGCCGCGTCTCCTGCGTGCAGCCACACGGCGACGGGCACCGGTTCGTCGGCGCCGAGGCCGCGCACCCGCGCGTCGAGGTGCGGGTGCACCCGCCCGAACCGCTCGGCGCGGCGGGCGGCGACCCCCGCCAGGAGGTGGTCGACGTCCACCGGCTCGCCCCGGTCGTCGAACGCCAGCTGCACCGGCTCGTCGCCCCCGCGTCGCGCGGCCTTGAACACGTCCACGAACGGGCCCTCACCACCCGGGGCCATCGGCAGGCGCTCGACGTCGAGCTCGCCGATCCGCAGCCGGACGGCGTGGTGGACGACGACGTCGTCCGGCACCGGCGCCGGCGTGTCGACCAGGACGAACGGGACGGCCACCACCTCGGACCCACCGCCGTCGCCGTCGCCGTCGCCGTCGGGGCGCACCTCGCCGATGCGCAGCACGTGCGCGCCCAGCGGGAGCCCCTCGGTCGACACCGCGGCGGTGCCGTCGCCGGCCGGCGTCACGGTGGCCCGCTGCCCCGGCACCGTGACACCACCGACCGCTTCCGGCGCGATGTCGCCCCGGGCTCGTACCGAGATGACCGTGCCCCGGCGGACGACCTCACCCGGTTCGATGCTCGTGGTCACCATCGGTCCTGTCGCCCTGGCAGTGGAGGTCATCTCGGCTCGGCTCCGCTCGTGTGACGGGTGGGGATCGACACCCAGGAGCAGCGGGCGTCCCCTCCTGATACGCGGCGTCCGAGGAGGGGCAGCGCGTCGCCGACGGCGTGGTCGTCGGCAGGCACCCGACGCAGACGAGGACGACGGCCAGGCGAGGCCGGCACGGTGGTGGTCGTGGCGACGCGGGCCTGACGGCGGGTCCAGGCGCGCGCAGGACAGCCGCCGCCCATGGCTCGTCCGACCACCCGGCGGTGCCGGTCGAGTCGGGCGCTGGGGTCCCGGCCGGTGCGCGCGGTCCGGGAGGCGCCCCCTGAGGGCGCCGCGAACCGCGGCGATGGACTAGCGGGACCGCTGCTGACGGCGGGCGATGAGCACCAGCACCGCGAGCACCAGCGCGAGGGGCGCCCAGGCCGGCAGCGCGAACGGGCCGAGCAGCAGCTGCGCCACGACGAGGAGGACCTGGAACCCGACCCAGACGCCGACCAGCAGCACCAACAAGTACACGACGGGCCGCTCCTGGCGCAGGCGCTGCAGGTAGTCCACGTCTCCTCCTCCACTCCCGCACCCGGGCCGGGCGCGTCGTCCCTGCACAACGTCAGGCGCCGCGCCGCCCGTTCCCGTCCCCCCTCCCGGGGGGGTGCCTGATCAGCCCGGGAGCCCCGTCACGGACGCGCGACCAGGCCGTTGCGGAGCTCGTCGAGGGCCTGGGCGAGGCTCACCCGCGGCGTCCAGCCCCACCGGCGGGCGCGGTCGGCCAGCAGCTGCCCGGTCCACACCGGCTCGTCGGTCCACTCCGGCGCGACACCCAGCGCGTCGGTCACCGTGCCGAGGTAGTCCCGCCACGTCGCCGGCTCGCCCGCGACGATGACCGGCGTCGTGCTCCCGGCCACGGGGCCCCGCTCCGGGTCGTCGGCGGTCGCGACGGCGCCCGTGGCGACGTCGGCGACCAGCGCCGCCAGGTCCTCCACGTGCACCCAGGCCCAGGTCTGCGCCGGGTTCACCCGGCGGTCGCCGTTCCGGACGGCCCGCGGTCGCAGGGTGTTCCACACCGACGTGTCACCGGCGCCGATGATCGCCGGCGGGCGCACCAGCACGGTGGTGAGCCCGCCGACCTGCGCGAGCGCGGCGTCGGTGGCGTTCTTCGTGTCGGGGTAGTCGCCGCTGCCCTCGGGCAGCAGGGCGCCGTCCTCGGCGACGTCGCCGACGCCGGCGGAGCGGTCGTAGACCCCGGCCGTGGACAGGTGCACCAGCCGGGCGACACCGGCGTCCCGGGCGGCCCGGGCCAGGACCGGCGTCCCCTCGGCGCCCACCCGGTACTGCACCTCCCGCGACGAGCCCATCGGGTGCACCGTTGTGACCACCGCGTCGGCGCCCTGGGTCACCGCGCGGGCCAGGGACTCGTCGGCGAAGTCACCGACGTGCTCGGTGATGCCGTCGAGCGCCGGCGCGCTGCCCGCGCGGCGGACCACGGCGCGCACCCGCGCCGACCGCTCCACGAGGGCCCGGCACACCGCGCTGCCCACCAGTCCGTTCGCACCGGTCACCACGACGACGGGAGAGGAGTCGGCCACGCCGTCCACCCTGCCAGCGGCGCCACGACGGCGCTCCCTGCGCGACCCGCACGGCGTCAGGCCGCTCGGCGACCTCGGTGCGGCGTCCCGGCGGAGGACGGTGTGCGAGCCGGCGCCGCAGACGCGAGCGCCGACGGCGGACAGCGGGCGGGTGCTCGATGCGAGGGCGCCCCCCGGCTGACGGACGCCGCGGTCTACGAGCGCCCGGCGAGGACGGAGTCCGCAGTCCGGGCGAGGTCCCGCACGATGTCGGCCGCGGGTCGGATGTCGTCGATGAGCGAGCAGGACTGACCGCAGTAGAGGACCGCGTGGTCGAGGTCGCCCTCGAACCCCTCCATCGGCATGAAGATGCCGTAGCGGGGCAGTTCGACCGTCTGCCCCGCGACCGGCATCTTCCCGACGACGTCCCCCTCACCGGCGCGGGACCCGATCGGCAGCGAACCGGCCGCCTCCCAGTCGCGGACGGCCCCGTTGCGCAGCACCCGGTGCGGGGCGTCGGGCCACCCGACGTCGAACATCCTCGTGGAGAACGTGTCCTCCGCGGTCGCGGCGACGACGCGGTCCTTGTACTCCTGGGCGGCCCGCGACTCCTGGCTGCAGAGGAAGCGGGTGCCCAGGGAGACCGCCTGGGCACCGAGGTCGAGGGCGGCCGCGACCTGCTGTCCGGTCGCGATGCCCCCAGCGGCGACGACCGGTAGCGGGGCGACCGCCTCCACCGTCGCAGGCAGCAGGACCGACAGCGCCGTGGTGCCCCGCACGTGACCGCCCGCCTCGACGCCCTGGACCATCACGGCGTCCACACCGGCGGCCGCTGCGCGCCGGGCCTCGGCGACCGAGCCGCACTGCACCAGGACCCTCGTCCCGACCCGGTGCGCCTCCTCGACGTACGGGCTCGGGTCACCCCAGAAGAGCACGAGGACGGGCACCCGCTCCTCCAGGCAGCAGGAGACCGCCTCCTCGTCCATCAGCGGGACGATCAGGTTGACCGCGAAGGGCCGGTCCGTGAGCGCCCGCAGCTGCCGGATCGACTCCCGGATCGCCGGCGTGGGCAGCCCGCCCATCCCCAGCACCCCGAGGCCACCGGCACCGCAGACCGCGGCCGCCAGCTCCGGGCCGGCGAGGCCGCCGCCCATGCCGGCGTTCCAGATCGGCACCTCGGTGCCGAGGGACGTGCACAGCGGGGTGGTCACCATCGCGCACCTCCGGGGTGGCTGGGGCCGGTCGAACCGGCAGAGGGGCACCGTAGACCCGGCCGAGGGCGCCGTGGCAGCTCGATGGTCCCCGCACTCGTCTCGGCCGCGTTCGCCGCCGGCATCGCGCTCGGCTCAGCCGCCGGAGGCGCCGCACTCGACCTGGACGACGACTACCGGCTGCTGCCCCTCGTGGGGGCCGCCATGGTCGTCCTCGGCCTCGTGACGTTCGCCGCGAACCACCGCAGCGACACGGGCCGACGCTCACCCGTGGGCGAGGCTCCCCATGAGCTCGCGGACGCCTGACGGCTGCGGTCACGCAGACGTCCACTCACAGGAGGCAGCCCGAGGACGCGACCCCTTGACGCCCAGCCGTCGGCCGCGGGTCCGCGTACGTCCGCTGGTGCTCGTCCACGCAGGTCGAGCGGCACACGAACGACGGCGGACTGCGGCGAACGACCTCGCACGGACCCCGATAGTGGTCGCAGCGACGATCTCGGCGTCGTGCCCGGATCCACGCCGCCGGTCGGGCGGGTGCCCGTCACCCCGCAGCTGTGGGTGACGCACGCGGCCCAGGTGTGAGCCCGGGCCGGCCGGCCACGGCCGGACGCGCTGCACGGCGGAGGCCGGGGAGGAGTGACCCGCTGCCCCGGCCCCGCCGGCTCACGACCTCGTGCACGTCCGGTCGCGGGCCGTCGGTGCCGGACACCCGGCACCAGCGAGCAGCGGGACACCCGGGATGAGGCCAGCAGTTCGACGGCTGACCGGACGACTGGTCCCGACACTCCCGCAGAGCCGACACGGCGCCCGCTCGCCCGATGGCCTGTCGCCGGCGGCCGGAGGCGCTCACCGGACGTGGGTGACGGCACGAGGACCGCGCTCGGCCGACGACACGGCACTGCCCTCGGTCACGGGGTGCCTCCGCCGCCGCGCTCCAGGACGAAGGCGAAGGACGAGGCGTCGGCACGGACACGCCGCCCCGTCCCGTCGCGGACCGCTGCCGTCCGCAGCCCGGCGGCCGCCGCGAGGTCGCGGAAGCCGGCCTGGGTGTGCCAGTGCAGCGTCCAGGTCCGGTCGACGACCGTGCTCTCGCCGGCGGTGTGCCGCTCGTAGCGCAGCACGGCCCGCTGCGTCCGGTTGCTCTCGTCGCGTTCCTCCGACACGACCGAGAACCGCAGGAGCGCACCGTCCTCCGCGCGGACCTCACGGACCTGCCGCCACGAGTGCTCGGGAGTGGGCGCGGGGACGAACAGCGGGACGAGCGCGGCACCACCGGCCGCGAGGTGGGCACGGATCGCCCGCAGCGCCAGGAGCGCGGCCTCGTCGTCCGGCAGGAGGGTGAAGGTCGGGCCCGCCAGGAAGATCGACCGGTAGCGCTCGGGCAGGGCCAGCGCCTCCATCCGCTGGTGGTGCAGGACGACGTCGAGCCCGGCCCGCGCGGCCGCGCGACGGCAGCGCTGCAGCATGTCCGCCGACGAGTCGACGCCCTGGACCGCCAAGCCCCGCCGACGCAGGTCCAGCAACGGCTCACCGTCCCCGCACCCCAGCTCGAGGGCCGGCTCACCGTGCCGCCGGATGAACCGCGCGTAGGGCTCCGGATCCGGGGACACCGACTTCAACAGGTGGTAGAGGTCGGCGACGATGCCGGTGTAGAAGTCCGCCGGTCGGACCACGGCAGCACCTCCTGTGGTGTCGTCTCCCCAGGCTGCACCGTCCTGGTCGAGGGTGGGTGTCGCGGCTGTTCGTCCGTGTCGAGGGCCGGTGCACGGGGACGTGGCCGTGCGGCGCCTCGCCCGACGCCTCGCCCGTTGGAGCCGGGTTGGAGGCGGGACCGGCACGGTCCCGATCGCGACACCGCTCGCACCAGGGAGGACACCGATGGCCCGGCCCCCGCGCCTCCACTTCTGCGACGAGGACCTCGACGGCCGGCTCGCCCGGACGCCGTCGATGGCCGTGGTGTCCGCCGCCGACCTGGGCGAGGCGACGGCCGCGGCCTCCCACGTGGACCGGCCCGACCGCGACCGCTGGCACGCCACCTGGGCGGGGGCCGCCGCCGCGGCCGAGGACGCGGCGGCCGCGGCGACGGCGGCCGGCGACCGGGCCGGTGCCCGCGCCGCCTCGCTGCGGGCCGGCGGGCACTGCGCCGGCCTCGGGCAGCAGGTCCGGGCGGCCGCCGTCCACCCGCGCCTGCACCGGGTCCTGGCGGACCGGGTGTCGGCCGGGGCCGGGACCCGGTGACCACGCCGGGGCAGCCGCCGGGGACCGGGACGGCGGCCGACCAGCGCGCGCACCGGCTGCGCAAGCTCCAGGCGCTGCACGAGCGCCGGGCGCTCCCCTACCGCTACCCGACCGACGCCACCGCCGCGGGCCTGCAGGACCGGTACGCGGGCCTGGCGCCGGACCAGCGGACGGCCGACCGGGTGCGGATCGCCGGCCGGCTCGAGCTCGTCCGCCGGCAGGGCCACCTGACCTTCGCCACGCTGCGCGACCGCACGGGCACCGTCCAGCTGTTCGTCGACAGCTCCGTGCTCGGCGCCGACCGGCACGCCGAGTTCGACGACGTCGACCGCGGGGACTGGCTCGGCGCCGAGGGCACCGTGATCACCACCCGGCGCGGTGAGCTGTCGGTGTGCGTCGAGGAGTTCGCCGTCCTCGGCAAGGCGCTGCTCCCGCCGCCGGACGCCCACCACGGCCTGCCCGACGTCGAGACGCGCTACCGGCAGCGCTACACCGACCTGGAGGTCAACGAGCGGACCCGCGAGGTCTTCCGGATCCGGCACACCGCCGTGCGCGCCATCCGCCGGCACCTGGAGGACCGCGGCTTCACCGAGGTCGAGGGGCCGGTGCTGCAGAGCACCCAGGGCGGCGCCAGCGCGCGCCCGTTCGTCACCCACCACAACGCGCTGGACCTGGACCTCTACCTGCGCATCGCGCTGGAGCTGCACCTCAAGCGGCTGATCGTCGGGGGCATGGAGCGGGTCTTCGAGATCGGCCGGGTGTTCCGCAACGAGGGCATCGACACCCGCCACAACCCCGAGTTCACGATGCTCGAGGCCTACCAGGCCTTCGCCGACTACACCGACGTGATGGACCTGGTCGAGGGCATGGTCACCGCCGCCGCCCGGGCCGCGCTCGGCGAGGACCTCGTCGTCCACCACGCCGGGCAGGCGGTCGACCTGGGCGCGACGCCGTGGCCGCGCCGGCGCTTCGCCGACATGATCGCCGACGTCACCGGCGCGGTGATGCACCCGGCGATGCCGGTGGAGGAGGCCCGCGCCGTGCTCGACCGGCTCGGCCTCCCCTACGAGGCCGGGTGGGGCCCCGGCCGGCTGATGAAGGAGGTCTACGACGAGCGCGTGCAGCACGACGTCGTCGGGCCGGTCTTCTGCGTCGACTACCCGCGCGAGGTCTCCCCGCTGGCCCGCACCCACCGCGACGACCCCGCCTACGTCGAGCGCTTCGAGCTGATCGTCGCCGGCTTCGAGCTGTGCAACGCCTACTCCGAGCAGAACGACGCCGTCGAGCAGCTGGCCGCCTTCGAGGCCGAGGCGCGTGCCAAGGAGCACGGGGACCCCGAGGCCGGCGACGTCGACCTGGACTACGTGCGTGCGCTGGAGCGCGGCATGCCGTGCACCGGCGGCCTCGGCATCGGGATCGACCGGCTGGTCATGCTGCTGGCGAGCGTCGACTCGATCCGCGAGGTCATCCTCTTCCCCACCCTGCGGCCGGAGTCGGGACCGCCGCCCGGCGGCGGCCCCGGCGGCGCCCCGCGGCCGCTGGTCACCCCCACGCCGCTCCCGGCCGACGGCGGCCCGGTGACCGCACTCCCCGACCTCGCGCCGTCGGCACACCCCGTGCCCGCGCCGCCGGCCCGCGCGCGGGTGCGCCCGCGCACCGTCGCGCTGCTGTCGGCGCTGACCGCGCTGTGCGGCGTGCTGCAGCTCGCCGTCCGCCTGCCGGTGGTGCACGACCGCATCGGCGGCGGTGTGGTCGACGTCGACCCGCTCTGGGTGCCCGTCGCCGGCTCGGTGGCCTCCGTCGTGATCGGGTTGCTGCTCCTTCTGCTCGCGCGGCAGCTCGCCCGGCGCAAGCGCCGCGCGTGGCAGCTGGTCGTCGCGCTGTTCGCGGTCGGGGCGGTCGCGCACGCGGTCAAGGGGCCGCACCCGGTCGCGGTGGCGCTGTGCGTCGCGATGGTGGCCGCGCTGGTGGCCGCCCGCCCGGCGTTCCGCGCACCCGGCGACCCGCCGTCGCTACTGCGGCTGCTGCACGCCCTGCCGCTGTACCTGGCCGGCGTCCTGCTCTTCGGCCTGACCACGCTGTGGGCCGAGCGCGCCCGCGTCGAGCCGGCCCTCACCCCCGGCGGCGCGCTGGAGACGGTGCTCGGCGGGCTGGTCGGCCTCGACGGGCCCTACACCTACCGCTCGGCGTTCCTCGCCCGGTTCCTCCCCGACGCGCTCCTCGCCCTCGGCGTCGCCGGGCTCGTCGTGCTCGGCGTCCTGCTGCTGCGGCCGCTGGCCGTCCGCCGGCCGCACACCGGAGAGGACTGGAAGCACGCCTCGCGCCTGGTGCACACCTACGGCTGGGACACGCTGGCCTACTTCTCGCTGCGCGACGACAAGAGCTTCTTCTTCTCCCGCGACGGCGAGGCGTTCCTCGCCTACACCTACCTGGGCGGGTACGCGCTGGTGTCCGGGGACCCCGTGGGGGCGCGGGAGTCGGTCGTGCGGGTCCTCGACGAGTTCCTCGACCTGTGCGACGAGCGCGCGTGGACGCCGGCGCTGCTGGCGGTCCGCGAGGCGAGCATGCCGCTGTACGCCTCCCGCGGGTTCACCTCGGTGTACCTCGGCGACGAGGCGGTGATCGACTGCCGCCGGCCGCTGCTCGAGGGGTCCGCGCACAAGGGCCTGCGGGCGGCCGTGCGGCGGGTCGGCCGCACCCACCGGTTCCGGCTGCTCGCCGAGGCCGACGCCCCGCCGGCGCTGGTCGACCAGCTCAACGCGATCAGCGCCCGCTGGCGGGGGAAGGCACCCGAGCGCGGGTTCACGATGACGCTGTCCCAGGACGTGCGCGGCGCCGGCGCGGACCCGCAGTTCCTCCTCTGCGTGGCCCTCGACGAGCGCGGCGTGCCCGGCGGCTTCCTGCGGCTGGTGCCGGCCTACGGCCCGTCCTTCGGCTACACGCTGGACCTGATGCGGCACGACCCGGACGCCCCGAACGGGATGACGGAGTTCCTCATCGCCCGGACCGCCGCCGCCCTGGGCGCCCGGGGCGTGGCGCGGCTGTCGATGAACTTCGCCGTGTGGGGGCGGCTGTTCGCCGACGACGTCGAGTTCACCCCCGCCCAGCGCGCGGCCCGCTGGGCGGTCGGCGTGCTCAACCCCTTCTTCCAGATCCGCTCGCTGCGCGACTTCAACGAGCGCTTCGATCCCGAGTGGCTCCCGCGCGTCCTCGCCGTCCGCCGGCGCGCGGACCTCCCGCGGGTGGGGCTGCGCTACGCCGGCGCCGAGGGCTTCCTCGCCGTCCCCGGCCTCGGGCCGCTGCTCGTGCCCCGCGCCGTCGGTGGCGTGCCGGCGCCTCCGGACCCGCCGGGCCGGGCGGCGGCGTGAGGCGGCCGGGAGCGGGCGCCGTGCGGTCCCGGCTCCCCCGCCGCGGTCCAGCGGGCGGTGGCGGCGGCCGGGCCGCCGGTGTGCGGCACCGCCGACGTCGTGCACCTGGTCGTCGTGCCGCCGCGCCCCGGCGCCGGTCGGCTGAGCCCTACGGGACCGCGCCGTGCGCCGCGGCGGAGCGGGCGAGCGCCACCGTGGCCGCGACCATGGCGGCGACCAGCACCGCCACCAGCAGCCACTCCGTCCCGCCCGCGCGCAGCCGCTCGCCGAGCACGGCGATGCCGAGCGCCGCGCCGACCACCGGCTCGCCGACCGTGGCCGCGGGCAGCGAGGCGCCGAGCGGGCCGGCCTGGAACGCCGCCTGCTGGACGGCGGTCCCGCCGAGCAGCGCCGCCGCCAGCAGCCAGGTGCTCCACGAGGTCAGCACCGCGACCACGCCGTCGCCGAGCAGGTCCACCACCCCCTTGGTGAGCGCCGCGGCCAGCCCGTAGGCCAGGCCCGTGGTGAGCGCGAGCAGGACCGCGCGCGGCGTGCCCCGCCGCAGCGCCGCGCCGAGCAGGCACGCGCCCCCGACCGCGCCGAGGACGGCCCAGACCGGCAGCCACGTCCGCCAGCCGGCCGCGTCGTCCCCGGCGGTCGGCTCCCCGGTGACGACGAACGCGGCCAGCGCCACGACGAGGACCGCGGCCCACACCCAGTCGGCGCGGCCCAGCCGCCGCCCGGCCCACCGGGCGCCGAGCGGGAGCGCGAAGAGCACCGTCGTGACCAGGAGCGGCTGCACGAGCAGCAGCGACCCGAGGCCGAGGGCGGCGGCCTGCGCCGCGTAGCCGCCGGTGTCGGCGACGGTGCCGGCCCACCACCGCGGTGACCGGGCCAGGGTGAGGGCCAGGCGCAGGCCCCCGCCCGCGCCCTCCGGCACCGCCGCCGCGGTCCGCTGCTGGACCGCCGAGGCGAGCGCGAACAGGGCCGCGGCCAGCAGCGCCAGCCCGGCCGCGGCCGCGCTCACCCGCTGCCCGCCGGGCCTCCCGCTGCCCGCACCGGCGCCGCCACGGCCGGCCGCCGGTCCAGCGCGACGACCAGCGCGGGGAACAGCAGCACGGTCAGCACGCCCGCGCCGACCAGCGCGGCGGCGTTCTCCGGCAGCATCGTGCCGCTGCGCACGCCGATCTCGGCCAGCGCCACCAGCACGGGCAGCGCCGTCGCACTCACCAGCGCGGTCTGCACCCGCTGCCGCACCGGGAGCACGCGGCGGTAGAGCAGCAGGGCGGGGCCGCCCCGGACCGCCAGCATGAGCACGAAGAACAGCAGCAGCCGCAGCGGGGCGTCGGCGATCGAGGCGAGGTCCAGCGCCATGCCGGAGGAGACGAAGAAGACGGGGACGAAGAAGCCGTACCCGACCGCGTCGAGCTTGGCCTCCAGCTGCGGCGCGGCGGCGCCGACCCACTGCCGCAGCACGACGCCGGCGAGGAAGGCGCCGAGCACCGCGTCGAGGTGGAACTGGTCGGTGACCGCGATGAGCGCGATCAGCAGCAGCACCGTGGCGCGCAGGGTGATCTGCGCGGTCTCGTCCTGCCCCGCCCTGACCACGGCGGCCAGCCGGCCGCCCTCCCGGATGCTGCGGCGCAGCAGGCCGAGCACCACGGCCAGGACGGCGACCGCGGCCAGCGAGACGAGCGCGGCCAGCCGCCCCTGGCTGCCCAGGAACACCGCGATGGCGAGGACGGGGAACAGCTCGCCGACGCCACCGGTGGCCAGCAGGTACCGCCCGAGCCGGCCACCGAGCAGGCCCTTCTCCCGCAGGACGGGCAGCAGCGTGCCGAGCGCGGTGGTGGTCAGCCCGAGCGCCACCGGGAGGAAGGCCCGGACCACGCCCGTGGCCGCCAGGACCCCCACCACCCCCAGCGCCAGCCCCAGCGAGACCGACCACGCCAGGACCGCCCGCCGGCCGGCGTCCTCGCGGAACAACCGGGGGTCCAGCTCGTAGCCGGCGAGCAGGAAGACGAAGCCGAGCCCCACGTCGGCGAGCACCCGCACGTCCGCCGCCGCCCCGACGTCGAGGACGTGCGGGCCGAGGACCATCCCGCCGGCCAGGAGCAGCACCACCTGGGGCACCAGCAGGCGGGGGAACAGCCCGACGACGACGGCCGCCAGCAGCGAGACGGCAGCGACGGCGGCCAGGGTGTCGATCGACAGGACGTCGTCCACCCAGTCCTCCCCTCGCCCGGCGCGCGCAGCGATCCTCGCCGGTCCCGGTGCGCGGTGGAAGGCACACCTGCGCGTTCTCCGCGGCGGCGGCGGGGACGGCACGATCGCAGGACGTGCCGGACGCGAGGAGGCGACGTGGACCCCGAGCGGAGGGACCTGCTGGGTGCGGGCCTGGACCCGGAGCTGCTGCCCGTGCTCAGCGGCCGCCGCGAGCTGGTCGCCTGGCTGGTCCTCGGCTTCCTCGTGGCCTTCCTCGTCACCCGCTTCGTCACGCACGCCATCCGCACCGGCCGCGGGCCGTTCCGGGACGCCAGCGTCGGCGGCGTGCACGTGCACCACGAGGTCTACGGCATCTTCCTGCTGCTGGGCACCGGCACGGCGGAGTTCACCTGGCGCCCGGACGGCGCCGGCGGCGCCCTGCTCGCCGTGCTGTTCGGCACCGGCGCCGCGCTGACCCTCGACGAGTTCGCGCTGTGGCTGCACCTGGAGGACGTCTACTGGTCGCGCGAGGGCCGCAGTTCGGTGGACGCGGTGCTGATCGCGCTCGTCGTCGGCGTCATGCTGCTCGTCGGCGCCAACCCCTTCGACACCGACGACGCCCAGGGCGAGGGCCTGCTCGCGCTGACCGTGCTGCTGCACGTCACCACTGCCCTCGTCGCCGTCCTCAAGGGCCGGGTGGTCCTCGGCGTCGTGGGCGTGTTCGTGCCGTTCGTGGCCCTCGTCGGCGCGGTCCGGCTGGCGCGGCCGGTGTCGCCGTGGGCGCGGTGGCGCTATCCCGAGGGCAGCGCTCACCACGCCCGGTCGCTGCTCCGGTTCCCGCCGGGCCGGCGCAACCGCTGGGACGCCCTGGTCGACCTGTTCGCCGCCGTCCCGCCGCCACCGGCTCCCGCCCCACCCGGTGACCGGAGCCCGGTCAGCGGCCCGGCAGGCGGACCGACTGGGCGTGGTGGAACTGGTCGGTGGGGTCCCAGCGGCCCTTGACCTCCTGCAGGCGCCCGTAGTCCGGCCCGAAGTAGAGGGTCGGCCAGTCCCGCAGGTCGACGTCGGGGTAGTTGACGTAGCAGCCGTCGGTGACGTCGTCGCGCGCCGGCTCCCCGCCGGTGGCGGCGTAGACCGAGGCGTAGCAGCGGCGGATCCAGCCGAGGTGCACCTCGTCCTCAGCGGGGTCGGTCCAGTATGTCTGGTACTGCAGCTTCATGATCGACGACCGCTGCGACACGGCCGTGTCGCCGGGAGCGACGGCGTTCACCTGCCCGCCGTAGGTGTCGACCTGCACCAGCGCCTGGGGGTTGCTGTAGGAGGGGTCGGTCAGCGCGGCGTGCAGCGCGGCGACGTGGGACTCCGGGAAGGGCCGGCGCAGGTAGGCCGACTTGTACTTGCCCCGCTGGTTGGGGCCCGAGCCGTTGAGCGTCTGGGTGGCCTGCAGCCACGGCATGGTGCGCCGCGTGGTGGTGGGCAGCGCGGCCGCGGGCATGCCGGCGTCGAGCGCGGCGAGGAACCCGTCGAGCAGCGCGGGGTCCTCGCCGGAGGCCTGGGTGACCAGCGTGATCGTGCCGGCGGAGACGTGGGAGAGCTTGAGCAGGCCGAACAGCCGGCGTCCGGGGCTGTCCGGCGCGCTGTTGGCGGCCAGCCAGCCGCCGTAGTTGCCCAGCAGGGTGGCGAACGACGTCGCGTCGAGGGCGCTCCACTGCCAGGTGGTGGTGGCGAGCTGGACGGTCGGCGGAGGCGCCGGCAGGTCGTGGAAGGTGTAGGCGACGACGACGCCGAAGGTGCCGCCCCCGCCACCGGTGTGCGCCCAGAACAGGTCCCCGGTCTCCGGGTCGTCGGGGCGCGCGGTCACCAACCGCACGGAGAGGTCGGCGTCCACCACCACCACGTCGACGGCGGACAGGTGGTCGACGGTCAGCCCGTGCTCGCGGGACATCAGCCCGTAGCCGCCGCCGACGACGTGCCCGCCCAGTCCCACCGAGTAGCAGGACCCCGCGGGCAGCGTGACGCCGGAGCTCTTGTACAGCAGCTCGTAGACGTCCCAGTTGGTGCAGCCGCTCTCCAGCCGGATGCCGTCGTCGGTGCGGGTGACCGCGCGCATCCCCGAGACGTCGAGGACCACGCCGCCGGGGTTGTCGGTGACGAAGCCCTCGTAGCAGTGGCCACCGGCCCGGACGGTGACCCGCCGGCCGGCGGCGACCGCGGCGCGCACCGCCGCCACGCACTGCTCCTGGGTGGTCACCACGACCACCGCCGCGGGGGTGCCGGTGAACCGCTGGTTGAACCCCGTGACCAGCGCCGGGTAGCGCGGGTCACCGGGGCGGACCTCGACGGCGGGGACCGGCCCGCCGCCCGCCTCCGGCTGCGGAGCGGCGACGGCCGGGAGCGCGCCGACGACCGACCCGGCCGCGACCCCGGCGGCCGCCGTCCCGGTCCCCATCAGGAACCCGCGCCGCGACAGCCCCCGCCGCCCTCCGTCCCGTCCCCCGGTGTCCCCCCTGGTCCCTCGCACGCTCGTCACGGCTCCCCCTGCGGTCCGGGCCCCCGCGCGGGGCCGGTCGGAGGACCCTCCGGCCGGGCGCTCCAAGCGGGCTCCAACCCGGGCACCCGCCCGTGTCCGGACCCCTACCGGGACAGCGCCACATGCGGTACGCAGTGGTCCGACGCTGCAGCGTCACCGACGGTGGCCACGTGCCCCCGCCCGCTCCTCCGGGACGGGGCCGGCCCCGTCGTCGCGGGCACGGGGGTGGCACGCGAGGGGGTCCATCGTGGGCGGCGACGCTCCGGCCGACGTGCTGTCCTTCCGGGACCTGGGCCCGCTCGAGGTCTCCCGCGGTGGGGAGCCGGTCGCCCTCGGCGGCGCGCGCCTCGCCGCGGCCCTGTCCCTGCTGCTGCTCGACGCGGGCCGGCAGGTCAGCGTCGACGCGCTCACCGAGGCCGTGTGGGGTGCGGACTCCCCGGCCCGTTCGCCGTCGACGCTGGACTCGCACGTCTGGCGGCTGCGCAAGGTGCTGGAGCCCGGCCGGCGGCCGGGCGTCCCCTCGGCGGTGCTGGTGCGCGAGCCGGGCGGCTACCGGCTGGTCGCCGACCCCGGCACCATCGACTCGCGGCTGTTTCCCGGGCTGGCCGCCGACGCGCGGGCACTGCTGAAGGCCGGCCGCCCGCACGAGGCCGCCCGCGCCGCGGAGCGGGCCCTGGCGCTGTGGCGCGGGCGGCCCTACCCGACGGTGGCCGACGAGCCGTGGGCGACGGCCGCGGTCGCCCGGTTGCAGGAGCTGCGCGACCAGGTGCGCGAACTCCTGGCCGAGGCGCTGCTGGCCGGCGGCGCCCCGGAGCGGGCGCTGCTCGAGGTGGGCGCCGCCGTCGCCGAGACGCCGCTGCGCGAGCGGCTGTGGAGCCTGCGCATGCTCGCGCAGCACCGCCTGGGCCGGCCGGAGGAGGCGCTGCGCAGCTACCAGCAGGTCCGCGCGGTGCTGCGCGAGGAGCTCGGGCTGGAGCCGGGACCGGAGCTGCGCGAGCTGCACGGGCGGATCCTCGCCGAGGACCCGACGCTGGCCGGCCCGCCGGCAGCCGCCCGCGCCGGGCCGCCGGTCCCCTCGCCGCGGCGCGGGCCCCCGGAGGGGACCGCCGCGCCCCGGCCGGCGCACCTCCCCCACCGCACCGCGTCGCTGGTGGGGCGTGAGCGGGAGTTGGCCGAGCTTACCGGCCTGGTGACCAGCGCTCGGCTGGTCAGCCTGGTCGGGGCGGCCGGGTGCGGGAAGACCCGGCTGGCCATCGAGGTGGCACGCGCGGTCGCCGACCGGTTCCCCGACGGCGTGTGGTTCGTCGACCTCACCGCGGCCGGTGACGCCGTCACCGTCCTGTGCACCGTGGTGTCCGCGCTGGGGTTCGCCCCCGCTGACACCGACCGGCCCGCCGATGCGCTGCGGGCCTCGCTGCGCGACCGGCGGGCGCTGCTCGTCCTCGACAACTGCGAGCAGGTCCTCGACCCGGTGGCCGACCTCGTCGACGACTGGCTCGCCGGCTCCGGCGCGCTCACCGTGCTGGCCACCAGCCGCGAGCCGCTCGGGGTCGCCGGCGAGCGGCTGCACCGGCTCGGCCCGCTGCCCCTCCCCGAGGGCGACGACGACGTCACCTCCTCCCCCGCGGTGGCGCTGCTGCTCGACCGGCTGGCCGCCGCCGGCGCCGACCGCGAAGACCTCGGCCTGCTCAGCGCGGTGGTGCAGATCGCGACCGCGGTCGACGGCGTGCCGCTGGCCCTGGAACTGGCCGCGGCCCGGGCGCGGGCCTTCAGCCTCGACGAGATCGCCCACCAGGTCACGGCCGACCCGGGCTCGCTGGCCCGGCCCGGACGCGGCAGCGACCACCACCGCACCGTGCGCGCCGCCGTCGAGCAGAGTGTCGCGCTGCTGCCCGACGACGAGGCGGAGCTGCACCGCGCCGCCTCGGTCCTGCCCGGCCCGTTCACCGTGGCCGTCGCCGGCGCCGTCCTCGGCGGTCCCGGGGCGGAGCCGCGGCCGGGCACGGTCACCGCCGACCTCGTCGCCCGGCTGGTGCACCGCTCGCTGCTGGTGCCGCTCGGGCCGGCGCGGCCGGGCGGCCCCTCGCGGTTCGTCCAGCTCGCGACGGTGCGCGGGCACGCCGCGCACGTGGCCGGGGCGGACGCCGCCGCGCTGCGCCGCCGGCGCGACGGGTGGACGAGCGCGCTGACCGTGGCCAAGCCGCCGCTGGGCCGCGTGGCGGAGAGCGCGTGGTTCGACGCCCTCGACGACGACCTGCCCACCCTGCGCGCCACGCTGCAGCACCTGCTCGTGGAGGCGCCCTCCGCCGAGGGGGTGCGGCTGGCCGGCCGGCTGGGCACCTTCTGGTGCTTCCGCAGCAAGACCATCGAGGGCCGGACGTGGGCCGAGCGGGCGCTGGAGGCCGAGCACCTCGCCGACCCGGTGTCGGCGGCGCTCGTGCGGCTGACCCTCGCCCACCACCTCTCCGCCGGCGGTCAGGACGACCTCGCCGCCGCCCACCTCACCGTCGCCACCGGGCTGCTCGAGGGCGGCCCCGGGGCGCGGTCGCGCACCGTGGCCGAGGTCCAGACGCTGCTCGCCCACGCCCTGGTGGTGGCCGGTGCGCTGGAGCCGGCGCGGGCCGTGGCCGCCGCCGTGGCGGCGGCGGCGCGGGCCGGGAGCGGGGACGCCGACCTCGACCTGCTGGCGCAGACCTGCGCCACCCTCGTCGACAGCGGCTCCGGCGTCCTCCCGGGCGGGTGGCTGCCCGCCCTGCACCGGCGGGCGCTGACCCTGGGCAACGTGCACGTCGCGCTGCTGGTGGCGGGGATGGGCGTCGTCGCCGCGCTCCGCTCCGGCGACGCGGCCACGGCCCTGTCCTGGTCGGACCGGATGATCGCCCACCGGCTGGTGCTCGGCACCTCCGACGGGCCGGTGGCCCTGGAGCTGCGGGGCGTGGCCACGGCGATGGCCGGCCGGCCGCAGGAGGCGGTCCGGCTGCTGTCCGCGGCCCGCACGCAGGCGGGGCGCAACGGGCTGGGCTGGCCGGCGTTCGAGGCGACACCGGACGTGCTGCGGGAGGTCACCGCCGCCCTCGACCCGGGCGCCGCGGAGCGGGCCCGCGTCGACGGCGCCCGGCTCACCCTGGCCGACGTCGTCGACCCGCCCCGCACGGTGGCCGAGACCGCCTGACCGCGCGCGCGGACTCCTGCCCCGGCCCCGGCTCAGGCGGGCACGCCCAGGGCGGCGGCCGTCGCGCGGAGGGCCGCCCGGTCGGGCTTGCCCTGCTCGGTCAGCGGCACCCGCTCGACCGGCAGCAGCTGCACCGTGGCCGCGACCTCCCGGCCGTGCACGGCGGTGACCGCCGCCCGGCAGGACGCGACGTCGACCTCCCCGCCCGGCCACGCCTCGGCGGCCACGACCCGCACGCCGCGAGCGGCATCGGGGACGACGACGGCGTAGCGCACCGAGGGCCGGCGGCAGAGCGTCTCCTGCAGGTCGACCGGCACCACCGTCCCCGGAGTGATCATGTCGGCGGCACGGCCCAGGACGCGCAGCATCCCCTCCTCGTCGAGGGAGCCGAGGTCGCCGGTGCGGTACCAGCCGTCGACGAAGGCCGCCGACTCCTCGACCGGCCGGTTGCGGTAGCCCGCCGCCATCCCCGCCGACCGGACCTCCACCGTCCCCGCCCACGGGTCGAGCGTCCCGTCGGGCCGGCGGAAGCGGACCTGCACCCCCGGGAGCACGTGCCCGGTGCAGGAGAAGCGCGAGGGCCGGTCGTGCTCGGCGGCCGACAGCGCGCTGACGATGCCGACCTCGCTGGCGCCGTAGGTGTGGGCGACCACCGGGCCGAGCCGCGCGCGGGCCCGCCTGCGCAGCACCGGCGGGGCCAGGGCGCCGACGTGGGTGATCGTCTGCAGGGAGCCGAGGTCGTGCCGCGCCACCTCGGGCCGGTCCATGAGGTCGAACAGCTGCGGCTCGACGAGGAAGAGGTCGGTGATGCGCTCGCTCTCGACGGCCGCCAGCGTGGCCGCGCCGTCGTAGTGGTCCTGCAGCACCACGGTGCCACCGCCGAGCAGGGTCTGGTCGACCAGCACCTGGGTGAGGTGGGCCAGCGAGCCGTTCGCCAGCTGCCGGCGGTCGGTGCGGGCGGGGCCGGCGACCATCGCGGTGTAGGTCGCGAAGTCCCGCCGGCTGCACTTGGGCACCCCGGTGGTGCCGCCGGAGGGGATCACCACCGCGAGGTCACCCGGGCGGGCGCCGCACGGCGGTGGGCCGTCGTCGAGACCGGCGGCGAGCGCGTCGAGCCGCAGCGCTCCCCCGGGCACCGCGCCGACCGTCGTGACCGGCGCCGCCACCCCGTCGGGCACCAGGCCGGCGGTCTCCGGGAAGACGACGAGCAGCCGCGGGTCGACCTGGGCGACGAGCCGGGCCCTGCGGCCGGCGTCGGGCGGCGCGGGGAGGAAGGCCACCGCGGCCCCGGCCAGGTGCGCGCCGTAGCGGACCGCGAGGGCCTCGGGCCGGTTCGGGGCGAACAGCGCGACCAGGTCTCCCGGGCCGACGCCGAGGGACCGCAGTGCCCGGGCGTACCGGGAGGCGGCGGCCAGCAGGCCGGAGGCCGGGGTGTCGCTGCCGGCGTACCGCAGGACGGGGCGGTGCCCGCTCCGCTGCAGCACGTCGACCAGGTCCTGCACGTAGACGTCCACGGTCGTCCCCTCGGTGTCGGCGGGCGGTCGGTGCGGTCAGCGTCGACCCGCCCGCTCCAACCCCGCGCCAGGGCGAGGTCCTGACCACCGTCGACCGGATCCCCCACGGCGACCGGCGCGCCTGGGTGCAGCAGTGGAGCGCCACCGCCGAACGGCTCGCCCCGCAGGCGAGGCCGCCGAGACCGCGGGGCACCGGCGCACCGCGCCGGCTGCGGGCCTCGACCCACTGGTCGGTGGCGCCGACCAGGCCGACGCCACCGGGCAGTTCACCGCGCTCCGGGAGCGGCACCGCGACGCCTGGGACCGCTTCGTCGACCTCACCGACGCCGTCGGCGACGTCGCCGCCGAGCGCCTGTCGATCCCCTCCGTGGACACCACGCTGCCCGGCCACCTGTTCCGCTCCAGGCCGGCGGACGAGCCGCGCCGCACCCTCGTCGTCACCGACGGCAGCGACGGGTCGGTGGCCGACGCGTGGACCCCGGGCCCCGCGCAGGCGCGGGCGCGCGGGTGGGACGCCGTGACCTACGACGGGCCCGGCCAGAACGCCGCGCTGGTGCGTAAGGGCATCCCCTTCCGGCCGGAGTGGGAGTCCGTGCTGACCCCGTGCGGCGGCACCCGCAGGCCGGGCATGTCCTCGGTGGCCGTGCCGATCGTCGCCGCAGCGCCGGCAGGGCCCGACGACGGAGAACCCCAGGTGCTGGCCGCCCTGGGGGTGGTCCTCCCCCGGCTGGGTGCCCAGCGGCAGCGCTACGTCAGCACGCTGCAGGTCGCCGCCCGCGGCATCGGCGGGCAACTCGCGCCGACGACGCTCCCACCCAGTGGGAGATGACGCGAGGCGTTCCCGGCCGCTGGCAGCATCTCGCCGGACCGACGGTCAGCCACCGGCTGTCGGGCCGGCACGGTCGGAACCCGCGACGCCTGGCCTCCAGCCGACGGCCGCGAGGTGGCCCAGGTCGACATCCGCGCCGGCGTCGAGTTCGCGTCAGCCGACCGGCTCAGTCGCTCGGCGAGCGGCCCGTACGACCAGGTCCCGGAAGAACTCGTGCTCCGGGTCGTGGTCGTACACCGGGTGCCACCACATCGCCTCGACCAGCGGACCGAGCTCGAACGGCGGCGGCAGTGCGCGGACGCCGACGTCCACCGGGAGGAGCTGTACCAGCCGTTCCTGCAGCAGGCCTATGCGGCCGCTGCCGGCGACCAGCCCGGGCACGGTCAGGAAGCTCTCGGTGACCACGCTGACCCGCGGTTCCACGCCGAGCATGCGCAGTTGTCGCGCGGCCGGCGTCGAGGCGGTCGGGCCGTGGTAGGTCGCGACCCAGGGCATCGTCGTCAACTGGTCGACGGTCAGCGACTCCCCGACCTCGTCGTTGTCGGCCGAGACCAGGAGCACCCAGCGGTCGCGGTGCAGATCGACGTGCGGGAGGTCGCTGATGAAACCGTGCGGCAGCACGATGAGGTCGGTGTTCAGCAACGTCTGCGCCGCCTGGTCCACCGCCTCGGGCGTGTTGTGTGCCAGCCGCAACCGGGCGCGTGGGGCCTCCTCGGCCATCAGTCGCGCCAAGGCGTCTCCGAGGACCGCGCAGCCGTAGTCGCTGATCCGCACGGAGTACTCCCGCGTGGACCCGGCCGGGTCGAACTCCGGCTGCGCGGTGAACACCCGCTCCAGGCCGTCGAGGGCGAGCCGCACCCGCGGCCCGAGCTGCGCGGCCAGCGGGGTCAACCGGTAGCCGTTCCCCACCCGGGACAGCAGCTCGTCACCGAAGTGGCGGCGCAGCCGGGCGAGGGACGCGGACAGGGCCGGCTGGCTCAGCCCGAGCTGTTGGGCCGCCCGGGTGACGCTGCGCTGCTCGAGCAGGGCGTTGAGGGAGACCACCAGGTTCAGGTCCAGGTTGGCCAGGTTCATGGTGGCGCGAGGCTATCGGCGACATCGATGACCGTCATCACTCATTGGTGCTTCCCTGATGGGCGTCCGACCCCGAGTGTGGAGACGTGACCCGCACCACCGACGTCCCCGCGCTCGATCCCACCGATCCCGAGGGCGCCATCGCCGCTGCGGCGAAGCGCTGCTCGAACTGGGGCCGCTGGGGCGCCGAGGACGTGCTGGGCACGCTGAACTTCCTCACCGAGGACAAGCGGGTCGAGGGTGCGCGGCTGGTCCGCCGCGGGGTGACCTTCTCGCTGTCGCAGCGCTTCGACGCCGACGGCCCGCAGAAGGGCTGGCGGCGGCGCACCAACCCGGTGCACACGATGCTCGACACCGGCACCGACGCCGAGCGCGGCGTGCAGGGCTTCCCGCACGGCATCGGCGGCGCCGACGACGTCATCGCGATGCCGCTGCAGGCCTCCACCCAGTGGGACGGCCTGGGCCACATCTTCGACCACGGCGACGCGTGGAACGGCCGCCGCGCCGGTGACGTCGTCACCAGCCTCGGCGACGCCGTCACCGGCATCGAGACCGTCGCCGACCGCATGGCCGGCCGCGGCGTGCTCCTCGACGTCGGCCGCGCGATCGGCGAGCAGTTCGGCACACCTGGCGAGCTGCCCGACGGGTTCGCCATCACCCCCGCCCACCTCGAGGCGACCATCGCCGCGCAGGGCGGGACCGCCCGGGTCGGCCGCGGCGACCTGCTGTGCGTGCGCACCGGCCAGCTGACCCGCGCCCGCCGCTCGCTCGCCGCGGGCACCGGGTGGGGCGACTACGCCGGCGGCCCCGCCCCCGGCCTGAGCTTCACCACCGCCGACTGGCTGCACGCCACCGAGATCGCCGGGGTCGCGACCGACACCTGGGGCTTCGAGGTGCGGCCCAACGAGTTCGACGTCGCCTTCCAGCCGCTGCACCAGGTCGCCATCCCGCACATCGGCCTGTTCCTCGGCGAGCTGTGGGACCTCGACGCCCTCGCCGCCGACTGCGCCGACGACGGGGTGTGGGAGTTCTCCCTCACCGCCGCTCCGCTGCCCGTGACCGGCGCCGTCGGCGCCCCGGTCAACCCCATCGCCGTCAAGTGAGGGAGCACCCCGTGAGCGCAGTGGGCAGCGTCCTGGTGATCGGCAGCGGCCTGGCCGGTACCGCCACCGCCATCCGGCTGGCCCAGGCCGGCGTCGCCGTCGACCTGGTCGAGATCAGGCCGAGGTCACCGCCCTCGGCTCGGGCATCACCCTGCAGGGCAACGCCCTGCGCGAGCTCGACCGGCTCGGCGTCTGGGACGAGGCGCGGCAGCGCGGGTACTCCTTCGACGTCACCGGCATCCGGGCGCCGGACCCGCACGGGACGGTCGTCTTCGAGGTCCCCGACGCCAGGACGGGTGGCCCGGACTACCCCGCGGTCATGGGCATGTCGCGGCCGGAGCTGGCCGGGATCCTGCACGACCGCGCCGCCGAGGTCGGCGTCAAGCTGCGATACGGCGTCACCTTCACCGATCTGCGCCAGGACGACGCAGGCGTCGACGTCACGTTCACCGACGGCTCGACCGGCCGTCACGACCTGGTGGTGGGCGCCGACGGCGTGCGGTCCGCCGTCCGGCAGGCCCTCGGGATCGACCTCGAGACCCGACCGACCGGGATGGGCATCTGGCGCTGCTCCGGCCCTCGGCCGGCGAGCGTCACCCGCACCGACCTGTACTACGGCGGACCCTCCTACATCGCCGGCTACTGCCCGACCGGTGAGGACTCCCTCTACGCCTACATCGTCGAGGACGCGCAGGACCGGTTCGCGATGACGCCGGCGGAGCGGCTGGCGACGATGAAGGAGCTCGCCACCGCCTACCACGGGCCGTGGGACGAGATCCGCGAGCAGCTCACCGACCCGTCCCGGGTGAACTACACCTGGTTCGAGACCCACCTGCTGCCCGCGCCGTGGAACCGCGGTCGCGTGGTGCTGATCGGCGACGCGTCGCACTCCTGCCCGCCCACCATCGCCCAGGGCGGCGCGCAGGCCCTGGAGGACGCCGCCGTCCTGAGCGACCTGCTGCTCACCCGCGACGCGCTCGACGACGACCTGTGGGACGCCTTCCACGCCCGCCGCGTCGACCGCGCCCGGGCCGTCGTCGAGGCCTCCAACCAGCTCGGCCGGTGGCTGCTCGACCACGAGCAGGGTGACGTCCCCGGCCTGATGCGCAGCGTCGCCGTCCTCGTCAGCGACCCGGCCTGAGAAGGACCCTCCTGCTCCCCGACGCTCGCGAGCTCGCGCCGGGCCCCTGCAGGAGGGCCGTCCCGCACCCCACCACTGGAGAGACCGTGACCCAGCGACTGATCACCCACCTGCGGCACGTCGACCTGGCCGTGCCCGACTACGAGGGCCAGCTCGACTTCTACACCAACACCTGGGGGCTGACGGCCGAGCACAGTGACACCGGCCTGACGTTCCTGGCCGCCGAGGGCAGCCCGGAGCAGTACGTCGTCCGGCTGCGCGAGTCGGCCGACAAGCGGATCGACCTCATCTCGTTCGGTGTCGCGACGCCGGCTGACGTCGACACGCTGGCCCAGCAGGTCGCCGCCGACGGCGTGACGCTGGTGCACGAGCCCACCGACCTGCAGACCCCAGGCGGCGGCTACGGCTTCCGGTTCTTCGACAACGAGGGCCGCACCGTGGAGATCAGCGCCGACGTCGCCGTCCGGCAGCACCGCCCGATCGAGGAGGGCGAGTCGATCCCGGTGCGCCTGTCGCACGTGGTGATCAACTCCGCCGACCCCGAGGGCACCCGCGCGTTCTACGAGAAGCACCTGGCCTTCGCCCTGTCCGACACCCTGGTGCACCCGCACATGGGCGAGATGATGTGGTTCATGCGGGTGAACTCGTGGCACCACAGCATGGCCATCGCCCGCTGCCCGCACCCCTCGCTGCACCACGCCAGCTTCGAGCTGCGCGGCATCGACGAGTACATGCGCGGCACCGGCCGGCTGCTGCGCGCCGGCGTGGAGAAGATCTGGGGCCCGGGCCGCCACAAGGCCGGCAACAACACCTTCAGCTACTTCCTCGACCCCAACGGCAACACGATGGAGTACACGACCGAACTGGAGCAGATCGACGAGGACACCTGGCACCCCCACCTCTACGACTTCACCGACCCCGAGGTCTCCGACCAGTGGGGCACCGCGAACCAGATGAACGAGTTCGTGGCCAAGAAGTCGTTCAACGACCCCGACACGGGCCTGTTCGTGGCCCCTCCGGTCTGATGCGGTTCGCCACCTGGGAGACCGGCGGGGTCGTCTCCGCCGGTGTCGTGAGCGATCTCCCCGACGGCGCTGCCGGGCTGCACGCGCTCCCGGCGGGGACGACGGTGCTCGACCTGGTGCGCGCCGGGCTGCCGGCCGCACGGGAGGCCGGGGAGGCGGCGCTGCGCGGCCCGGCCGTGCCGGTGGAGTCCGTGCGGCTGCTGCCGCCGCTGCAGGCGCCCACCGTGCGCGACTTCGTCGCCTTCGAGGAGCACGTCGAGGGCGTGCGCAAGGCGATCGACGGCGTCGCCGGCGTGGTCGAGGAGTGGTACCAGGCGCCGACGTTCTACTTCACCAACCCCTACGCCCTCGTCGGCGCGCACGACGACGTCCCGGTGCCGCCGGGCTCCCAGCGGTTCGACTTCGAGCTCGAGGTCGCCGTCGTGGTCGGGCGGGACGGCGCCTCGCTGACGCCGGAACAGGCCCGCGAGCACGTCTTCGGCTACACGGTGCTCAACGACTGGTCGGCGCGCGACCTGCAGGCCCGCGAGATGCGGGTCAGCCTCGGCCCGGCCAAGGGCAAGGACTCCGCCACCACGCTGGGACCGTGGCTGGTGACCGCCGACGAGCTGGAGCCCTACCGCGACGCCGAGGGCTTCCTGGCCCTCGACATGCGGGTCGGCGTCAACGGCACCCAGATCGGCCAGGACCTGCTGAGCAACATGGGCTGGCCGTTCGAGGAGCTGATCGCCTACGCCTCCCGCGGCACCGAGGTCCGCGCCGGGGACGTGCTCGGCTCGGGCACCTGCGGCAACGGCGGCTGCCTGGCCGAGCTGTGGGGCCGCCGGGGCGAGGCCGCTCCCCCGCCCCTGCGGCCCGGCGACGTCGTCGAGATGACCGTCGAGGGCATCGGCACCATCCGCAACCGCGTCGTCGAGGGTGCCGAGCTGCCCCCGGTCCGCGCCGCGCGCCCGCGTCCGCGCACCCGCACGCGCACCGCCTGATCGAGAGGAACCCCGTTGTTCGAGTACTTCCCCACCGGCCCCTACACCTGGAACCTCAGCGTGGTCGCCACGCTGAACTCCGGCGGCCTCATCGACGAGGTCGACCGCGCCTGCCGGCCGATCAAGGACGCCGCGAACGCCGGCGAGGACGCCGGGACGCCGGACTTCCTGCGCGCCTGGACCGCGCTGACCGACCAGCTCGTCGGCCAGGCCGAGGCGGCGGAGAAGGCCGGGCACGGGCGCACCGCCGGGCAGCTGTGGTTCCGCGCGTCGAACTACCTGGCCCAGGCCGAGCGGATGCTCGCCTCCTCCGACCCCGACCGGGTGCCCACCTACCGGCGGATGCTGGAGATCGCGCAGAAGGCGTTCGAGACGCACAGCCCGCGCGTGTCGCGGGTGGAGGTCCCCTACGAGGGGACGACGCTGCCGGCCTACTTCTCCCAGGCCCCGGCCGCCGACGACGGCCCGGTGCCGGTGATGGTGCTGGTCAACGGGCTGGACTCCACCAAGGAGCACATGTACAGCTCGAACCACTGGGAGGAGCTCGCCGCACGCGGCATCTCCTGCCTGATGCTCGACCAGCCCGGCACAGGCGAGGCGCTGCGGCTGCAGGGGCTGACCGCGCGCATCGACTCCGAGGCGTGGGGTGCGGCGGCCGTCGACTTCCTGCAGGCGCGCCCCGACGTCGACGGCGACCGGATCGGCATCGTCGGCTGGTCGCTGGGCGGCTACTACGCCCCGCGGGCGGCGGCGTTCGAGAAGCGGTTCGCGCTGTGCGTGGCGTGGGGCGCCAACCACGACTGGGGTGCGGTGCAGCGCCGTCGCCGGCAGCGCGAGGGCGAGCGGCCGGTGCCGCACTACTGGGAGCACGTGCTGTGGGTGTGGGGGCAGGAGGGTGACGAGAACGACTTCGACGCCTTCCTCGACTTCGCCGACCAGGTGACCCTCGAGGGCGTCGTCGAGCGGATCACCGTGCCGTTCCTCGTCGCGCACGGCGCCAACGACCGGCAGATCCCGGTGGAGATGGCCCACCGCTCCCACGACCAGGCCGTGAACTCCCCCAAGCGGGAGCTGCGGGTGTTCACGCCCGCGGAGGGGGCCACCGAGCACATCGGCCTGGACCACCTGCCCCTCGTGAGCACCTTCATCGCCGACTGGGTGGCCGACACCTTCGCCGAGCTGGCGAGCCGGTCCTCCCGGACGGGGGCGTCGTCGTGAGCATGCTGTTCATCAAGCTCCCGGTGCGCGACCTGCCGACGGGGCGGGCGTTCTACGAGGCACTCGGCTTCCGGATCGAGGAGCACTCCTCCGACGAGGAGACCGCCTCGATCGTCCTGGACGACGACGTCGCACTCGTCCTGCACACCCGGGACCGCTTCGCCGACCTCGTGCCCAGCGGAGCGGGGGACCCCTCGCGCGGGGCGACGGCCGTGCACTGCCTGACCGTGGACAGCCGCGCAGCGGTCGACGACCTCGTCGCGAAGGCCGTCGCCGCCGGCGGACGGCCAGGGCTGCCCCCACGAGAGGGAGACGCGCGCTACACCGGCGGCTTCACCGACCCCGACGGCAACGCCTGGGAGGTCCTGTGGATGGACCAGCTGCACGTCATCAACTGACCGGACCCCGTCCCGGTGCTGGACGACCCGCCACGGTGGTCGGCTCCGCCGGTCTCACAGCGGTGATCAGGCTGCTCGTCGGATCGGGTAGCCGGCGAAGCAATCAGCGGCGTCGGCGGCGGTGACCGCCGCCAGTGCGACGGCGATCGCCGCGTCGAGGGCCGCCCGGCTGCGGGCGGCGGCCGCCCGGATGAGGGTCTCGAGCAAGCTGGCGGCCTCCTCGACCGGCGAAGAGGCCAGCGAGTAGGCCGGCAGGAACACCAGCAGGCAGCCGGCGGCCTCGACCGGCGCGCGGATCCGGTCGGGCTTGTGCGCCGGCGTCGTCCACCACCACCGTCTGGCCCGGGTGCAGCAGGCTCTTCCCTTCAACGGCCGGCCCGGCCGCCCCGACGGGGTCACCGCCTGCGCCGGGTCATCGGCCGGCAGGGTGGCGATCGCCCGCGACATCGTCGCCAGGGACACCTCACCGCCGACCTCGGCGGTGAAGGCGTGCTCAGCCAGGGTCGCATCTGCGGCCTGCCGCAGGCGGCCCGGCAGCCGGGCCTGCACACGGTCCTTCTTCTCCGGCACCGACCCGTGCCGCTGCTCGGTCGCCAGGCTGCCGGTGGCTCGCCGGCGGGCCACACACCGCTCCACGGTCCGCACCGAGACACCGGATCGGGCCGCCGCCTGCGAAGGCTTCGTCCCCGCATCGACCGCGGCCACCACTCGATCGCGCAGATCCATCGAGCACGCCCGCGTGCACCAGGCCCACTCCGACGAGCAAGCCGCGCACCGCTGTCGGACGTACTCGGGCACTCCTCGATCGCCGTCACCGGCGACATCTCCGGCCACGTCTCCCCCGACGTCGCGCGCGAGGCCATCGAGATGCTCGGTGACGCCTTCGACCAGTAGCCGGACGGCGCTGAACCGCGACGGACGTCGCTCAGCGTGACTGTCGCCGAGGCCGCACGGTCGCGACTGCCGTGCCCGGACGCCGAGCGACCTCCGGCCGGGCTGTTCGGCGGGGTCGCCCGGCGTGGTCCACTCACGCAGGCAGGCGGCGCGCTCGGTCGAGGTGCTGTCGATGAGGGTGGCGCCGCGGCGCCGCGGCGAGGACCCGGCCGTGCGGAGCTACTCCATGGTCAGGGTGGCGCCGAGCGTGTCGGTGGTGAACGCCGTCCGGGCGTCGAAGACCTCGGGCTCGACGGTGGTGGCGTGCCAGGTGGTGCCGCGGGTGCTCACAACGGGTATCAGTTCTCGGCGAGGGTGCGGTGGGCCGCCGGCCGGCGGCCCACGACGGTGCAGCTGTTCCCTCAGGCGGGAACGCGCTCCCAGCTGACCGCCAGCTCGGCCCGCGTGCCGAACCGCTCGAGGTGACCGCCGAACGCCTGCTCCAGCCGTGTCAGCGTCTCGGTGTCAGGCGCCTCGACGAGCAGGGTGAGGACGCCGTCGCCGACGACGATCCGGCCGCGGGCCTCCCCCACCACCGTGACCCACGCGCCGTCGGCGTCCTGGGTGAAGGTGGCCTTGCGGCCGAGGTGGGAGACCAGCTGCTTGGCGTAGCGGGCCGGGGCGTCGGTGCGCACGTCGGCGCGCGAGGTGAGGGTGGTCATCGCATTCTCCTGGGTGCAGCGGGATCAGGCGGCCTGGAAGGACCGCTTGGAGAGGCCGAAGCTGTAGCCGTCGAAGGCGGTGACCACCGGCGCGGTGGGGTCGGTGGCCGCCCCCAGGGCGACGAACAGCGGCGTGAAGTGCTCCACGGTGGGGTGGGCGTAGGGCAGGCCCGGCGCCACCGAGCGGTAGCGGGCCAGCTCGGCGACGTCGCCGCGGGCGAGTGCGTCGGCCGCCCAGCCGTCGAAGTCCGACGACCAGCCGGGCACCTTGTCCTCGGTGAGCATCTCGCGGGTGAGGAACGGCAGGCCGTGGGTCATGTGGCCCGAGCCGATGACCAGCACGCCCTGCTCGCGCAGCGGCCGCAGCCGCGCACCGAGCGCCAGCAGCCGGTCGGGGTCCTCGGTGGGCAGCGACAGCTGCAGCACCGGGACGTCGGCCTCCGGGTACATGATCTTCAACGGCACCCAGGAGCCGTGGTCCAGGCCGCGGCTGGCGTGCTGGTGCACGTGCTCGGTGTCGGGCAGCAGGCCGACCACGTCGCGGGCGAGCTCACCGGCGTCGGGGGTGTCGTAGCGGAACGTGTAGTACAGCGGGTCGAAGCCACCGAAGTCATAGACCAGCTCGGCCGGCCGGGTCGCGCTGACCGACAGCGGCGCGGACTCCCAGTGCGCCGAGACCACCAGGATCGCCGTGGGCCTGGGCAGGGACCGCGCCCACCCGTACAGCGGGTCCACCCAGTCCTGACGCCAGAACGGCATCGGCCCACCACCGTGGGACAGGTAGAGGCTGGGCAGCGCGCCGTCCGCCGGCGTCCACACCCGGTGCGGCTCAGACGCCGCCACCCGGCGCAGGTGCTGGGCGAAGAGGTGGTCGGCCGGGATGCGGGCATCCGCAGCAGCGGTCGTAGCAGGACCGAGCACGGTCACGGGGGGCTCCTCACGACGTTTGCTTGACTTCGCAAGGAACTGTACGGCACATAACTTGCTGCGTCAAGTGAAACAGCGAGCCGGTGTCCGCCTCCCGGGTCTCCCCGTCCCCACGCGTCAGCTGCCACTCCATCCCGGCCGCCGCTGCCGCGACCACCGCGAGGACGACACCGGGGGAAGCGAACACACCGGTCGCACGCCGCTCCCCGGAGAAGGCCGGCAGCCGAGAGCTCCGATCACGCGGACCCCACCAGTGCCGTCGGGGCCGAGGCAGCCGTTCCCATGGGCAGCGCGCCCCGGTGGCCATGAGCGGGATGAAGGCGCCGTGGTCAACGCCGCGGTCGACGCCCGGTCGCAGGGGAGCGGCGCGCCGACCACGGCGCTGGAGACGGCGAGCGGGGCGTTCTCACCGTGCGGACACCACAGTGGCGCGGGGCTTGGGCACGTCCCTGCGACCGGGGAACCGCGGCCACGGAGGCGTCCTCGAGGGTGGGCGGGGCGCCGTGTGATGGACAGCGCCGGGCGGAGTCAGAGACGGGCGGCCGAGGGTTGGTCGGCCGGAGGCGGTGTGGGCCGCCGCCGGGCGGGGTCGGGGCGTGGCGCGTCGACCCCGCCCGGGCGGGGAGGGTGTTCAGTTGTCGACGGTGACGACGAGCTTGCCGCCGGCGCCGCCGGTGGCCAGCCGGCCGAGGCCCTCGGTGGCCTGCTGCAGGGAGAGCACGTCGGAGACGGCGACCTTCAGGTCCCCGGCCGCGGCCTGCTCGGCCAGCGGGCCGACGACCTCCTTGAGGGGGGTGGCCATCACCGAGGTGCCGGTGAGCCCGGCGGCGGACAGCGTGGCCTCGTCGGGCACCGCCGCCACACCGGCGACCTTGCCGCCGGCACGCACGGCCGCGATCGGAGTGCCCGAGGGGTCCATGCCGTGCAGGCTGACCAGGGCGTCGACGCCGTCGGGATAGGCGGCGCGGACCTGCTCGGCCACCGGGCCGGCGGTGTGGTCGATCACCCGGGAGGCGCCCAGGGCGGTCAGCCGCTCGGTGTCGGCGGGCCTGCCGGTGGCCACCACGGTGACCCCGCGGGCGGCCAGCAGCTGCACGGCGAAGGAACCCACACCGCCGGAGGCGCCGTTGACCAGCACCGTCTGCCCGGGCTGCGGGTCGATCGCCTCGATGGACTGCACCGCGGCCGCGCCGGCCAGCGGGATCGCCGCGGCGGTGGTGAAGTCCAGCCCGGCGGGCTTGGGCGTGACCGTCGCGGCCGGCAGGACCGCGTACTCAGCCAGCGTGCCGGCCGAGATCGGCGGCGCGAGCAGCACGTGGCCGAGCACCTCGTCACCGACGGCGACGTGCTCGACCCCGGCGCCGACGGCCTCCACGACGCCGGCGGCGTCACGGCCGATGACCACCGGGTACTCGTGCGGCAGGCCCATCTGGGTGAGGAAACCGGCGGCGACGGCGTTGTCGATGGGGTTGAGACCGGCGGCCTTCACCCGGATCAGCACCGTGCCCTCGGCGGGCTGGGGAGTGGGCAGCTCACCGAGCTGGGGCTGCTCACCGGCGGCGGGGACGTGCAGTGCGCGCATGACAGGAACTCCTGGAGGTGAGGGGGCGGTGACGGGGACGGTGACGGGGACGGTGGTGGGGACGAGATGGCACTGCGGCCACGGCGGCCGAAACGCAGGGGGTGGTCGGCGGCTCCCCCGGGGTGGGCGGGCCGCCGGGAACTCAGAAGGCGTAGGGACCGAACCGGCCCCAGGCCACGAAGACGGCGAGGGCGAACAGCACGACGTTGGCCACGATCATCTGGTTCTCGCGGCGGCGGGCGTGGGTCACCGCGGCGCCCAGCATCACCAGCGCCAGGCCGGTGGCCGCGAGCGGCACCAGGATCGTGGCGACGTCGAACACCGCGGGCAGGATCAGCCCCAGCGCCCCGAGCACCTCCAGCGCGCCGATGCCCTTCACCGCGCCGTCGCTGAAGTCCCCCGCCCAGCCCATGCCCGAGTCGATGATCTTCTTCCGCGGCTGGGTGAGCTTCATCAGCCCAGACGCCAGGAAGGCGACGGCCAGCACCCCGGCCACGATCCACAAGACGACGTTCACGTTCCGCTCCTCGCATGCTTTACTTGACGACGCAAGCAACGTAACTACTCGATGCTTGTTCCGTCAAGTGTTTCGTCCGGCGTGTCCTACGGGCCGCCATGCGAGGAGGAGTGCTGTGGAAGCGGTCGAGGAGACGCGGTGGCTCACCGCGGAGGAGCAGCAGACCTGGCTCGAACTGCTCGGGGTGGTCACCTGGCTGCCCGACGCCGTGGACGCGCAGCTGCAGCGTGACGCGGGCATCAGCCACTTCGAGTACCAGGTGATGGCGATGCTCTCCATGTCCCCGCAGCACACGCGGCGGATGAGCGAGGTCGCCGCCCTGGCCAACGGGTCGCTGACCCGGCTGTCCCGGACGGTCGACCGCCTGGAGAAGCGCGGCTGGGTGACCCGTCGCCCCGACCCCGACGACGGCCGCGCCACCCTCGCCGTCCTCACCGACGCCGGCTGGCAGAAGGTCACCGCCACCGCACCCGGCCACGTCACCGAGGTGCGCCGCCTCGTCCTCGACCCCCTCACCCGGACCCAGCTCCGCCAGCTGCACGAGATCGCCACCCGGATCCGGCAGGTCCTGCGGCCCGACGACTGCCGCCCGACCCTGGCCGCCCCGGACAGCCCCTGACCGGCCGGGCGACGGCGCTCGGCGCCCGGCCCACCGATGCCGTCAGGAACCGGGTCCGGGTGACCGCCGGCCCGCCGTCACGGGCCGCTGCTCAGTGCGTCAGCTGCCACTTGAGCGCGGCCGCCGCCGCGGCGACGACTGCGAGGACGACGCCGCCCAGGAACACCCGAGCCGAACTGCGCTCCCCCGAGATCCGCGCCACCACCGACCCGAGCAGAGCCAGCCGCAGATCGACCAGCGTGAGCGCCAGGACGAGCACCACGGCTGCGTCGACCAGCTCCGCCCACGCCAGCACCAGCAGCGCGGCGGGCGCAGCGGCGGTCGTCACGATGGGCAGCGCATCCCGGATCTCGTGCCGGAGTGCCGTCGCGTCCAGCGACCGGCCCTGGCGCACCCGCAGCCCGACCGCCTCACCCATCGTGTGCGCGACGTAGGTCGAGACCCCCACTCCCAGCACGTAGAGAACGCCCGTGGGTCCCTGCAGCTCGTCGGGGTCCAGCGCGATCAACGCCGCCATCACCAGGACGTTGCCGTACACGTAGGCGGAGACGCGGCTCGCGACATTCTCGCGCGGCAGGTGGCCGGCGCCACGGCGTCGACCGGCACGCCGCGGCACCCAGGCCCTGCTCATCCGATCGGCCCGGCTCATCGACGACGCGCGCCGGCGAGATCCGGCCGACCGACGTCCCCGACGGTCAGGACGGCTGCGTCCCCGCCGTGGTGGGGTCCCCGGCGGTGTCCTCCGGCAGTGCGGCCGTGCCGGCACCACCGGAGGTGACGCCCGGGCGCCCACGGCGCGCGACCGCCATGGTGAGGAAGGACGTGGCCACCCCGGTGGCCAGCGCGCCGAGCGCCACGGCCGGCCCCCTTCGCTCGATGCCCAGCACACTGTCCAGGGAGAGCTCACCCGGTCCGGTCTCGGCCAGCGCCGTCACCGCACCGATGAGGACGGCGTTGTACTCCCACCCGCCATTGGCCGCCCAGGGACCGTTGGGCAGGTGCACCTTGCGGATGGCCGTCGTCATCACCCCGGTGAGCGCAGACGCGGCCAGTGGCGTGGCCAGCCCGGCGGCCAGCAACGCGCCGCCGGCGGTCTCGGTGACCCCGGCCAGCGTGGCGTGCACCTTCGCCGGCCGCATCTCCAGCGCCTCCATCATGCCCTCGGTGCCGGCCCGCCCCGGGCCACCGAACCAGCCGAACAGCTTCTGCGTGCCGTGGCCGATGAACAGCCCGCCGATGAGGAGCCGTGCTCCCAGACGTCCGACGCTCATGTCTCCTCCTACGGGTTCGACGTGCGGTTACCCGGCGGTCTGCCGGACCAGGCCGCCTCGAGCAGTGCGGTCACGCCCTCCTCCGTCACCGGCCGGGGGGGTTGGCGTAGGGGTTGGCGACCGCGAGCCCCACGATGCGCGAGATGTCCGCCTCCTGCATGCCGAGCTGGGCCGGCGACAGCTCCCGCGCCGGGTCGGGCGCACCGCCGAGCGCGCGCGACAGGGCGGCGACCGCCTCCGGGGCGGCCGACCACGACGAAGCGGGCGAACCGGGCCGGCGGCCCAGCCTGGTCCCCCACCTGTCCGGCGTCCGGGACCCCGTGTGCCGGGCGGCTCACCGCTCGAGGAGTGCGCCGACCGACGGTTGGTAGACGACCAGGCTCCGGGCCAGCTTCTTGTAGTCCATCTCCGCGGGGCCGAGGGCGATCTCGCCGTCACTGGCCAGCAGGCCGGGGCCGTCCGGTCGGGTGATGTGGACGTCGACCGGGTCGTCCTCGATGTAGAGGCGGCTGTAGCCGAGTCGGCCGGTGAGGATCGACAGGGCCAGCCGCAGCAGCGGCGCGCGGCCGGCCACGGTGACCATGCGCAGGTCCAGCCGCCCGTCGTCGAGCCGAGGACGCCAACTGGGCGCGAACCCCTGCGGCTGGTACCGGCCGTTGCCGATGAACATCATGGCCACGTCGTGCTCGTGCCCGTCGACCACCAGCCGCAGCGGTCGTTGCTGCCGAACGGCGGACCACAGTGCGATGACCGCGGCCGCGGGCTTGCCGACCCGGCCCTCCCAGCGTTCCCGGATGGCGACGAACGCCGGATAGCTGCCCAGGCTCGAGGTGTTGAGGAACAGCCGCTCACCAGCCAGGCCGACGTCGATCCGGACGGCGGTGCCCCGACGCAGCGCTGACAGCGCGTCGGCCACCCGCTCGATGCCCAGATCGGCGGCGAAGTGGTTGAACGTGCCGCCGGGGAACACCAGAAGCGGCAGCCCCGCCTCGATGGCGACCTGCGCCGCCGCGCCCACGGTGCCGTCCCCGCCGCAGACACCGAGCACCTCGGCTCGTCGAGCGGCTGCGCGGAACTCGCCGGGCACGTCGGCACCCGGCTGCAGCGTCACGATGTCGGCAGCGGGCAACTGGCCGCGCAGGGCCGTGCCCAGCCGGCCGCCACGCCCGCTGCCGGAACGGGCGTTGACGAGGACGACGACACCCGCGCCGTCCGGACGGGGCGGTTGCGGCACCGCGCGGGGTCGGACCGTGCGGACGGGACTGGGTGTCCGGGAGGGGAAGAGCCGGCTGCCGGTCACGGCGACCGCACCACCCAGTGCGCCACCCGCGAGAACGTCGCCCACGTCGCCCGCGCGCAGCCGGCGCCGCAGGAGGGTCACCGCCAGGCCGGCCATGGGCAGCCCCAGCACCGGCTCGGTCGTCCCGGCTCCGACCACGAAGGCAGCAGCCGCGGCAGCCTGCCGGGACGGAGCAGCGGAGGCGGTCCCCGAGTACAGGGGTGGCGCGGTACCGGACCGCCGCGGCCGGCGCGCGGCGCCCGAGCCGGACCGCCGGAGCAGCGCGTCCGTGGCCACCACCGAGGCCAGGCCGCGCACCGCCGCTCGGCGGCCCCGGCGCCTCCCGGTGGCCACCAGCACGGCCGCGACCAACCACCATGGAGACGAGGGCCCGAGCCCGTCAGGGAGGACCGCCGCCAGAGGTCGAGGGGCTGCCTCCGCCGCCCACCGTGTCACGGTGCTCCCGGGAGGGTGAGCGTGATCCCCGGACGCACGCCTCTGCCGTGCCCAGCGGTACGGACGGCCGCGGTTTCCACGAGTGCGCAGTTCCGCGGACCACCCGTGCGCTCGACCGGTTCCATCGTCGCCGACCACACCCCTTCCGCCTGCCTGCCTGACTGATCAGTGCACCCGATCGGACCGGGCACGCCCCACTGACGCGATGCGACGAGGCCCCGTCCCTCCTCTGCCTAGTACCCGGTGCCCGGTTGCGCCAGCCGACCGGCCTCTCGCCCACCGGCCCGGAGGAGGCGGTCGAGAGGCCGGGACGCCCCCTCGTACGACCGACGCCCCGGCCCGCTCGAGGCGGGACCGGGGCGCCGGTGGTGAGGCCCGCCGAGACGACGGGCCAGGGTGGGTCAGGAGCGCGGCGGGATGAACCGACGGTAGGCAGGCACGGCAGCAACGGCGACGCCGACGTGCATGAGCATCAGCGCGATGACGCCGGCGGGCGTGGTTCCCGGCTGCGACTGGTTGACCAGCAGCATGACGTCCGGGATGAGCGAGAGCACGAGGACCGTGGGAACGAGCACACGCAGCACGCCGGACGCGTTGCGGCTGCGCGTGGCGATCAGGTGCCAGACGACCGCGCCGACGACCGCGCCGAGGACGGTCAGGAACCCGTACACGGGCAGGGTGAGCGGCTGGAACTCGTCCGGGATGTCGAAGATCGCCTTGGCGAGCAGGGCGATCACGCTGTTGATCACCAGCGCCCCGACCGCGCCGATGGCGGCAGCGGCGGCGGTGTTCTTCCAGGACACCCGGCGGGAGTCGAGGGTCGAGGTGGTCATGAGGGATCTCCGGATTCGGGTTGCGGAACGGGTGCAGGGCGGTCGGTCGGACCGGGCGCGTGAGGGCGGCAGCGGCCTGGGTGAGCGCTTCGGGGACGCACAGGTTGCTTGACGACGCAAGTAACCCTAAAGGGTGGAACTTGCTTCGTCAAGTGACCGGATCCATCCGTCCGCCCTGTCCTCGCCCGTCGTCGACGGATCGGTGTCGCCCGGGGCTGACGGGCGACACCGACCGCGGACCGGTCAGGCGTCGCGACGCGTCAGGGCGACGGCGGCGCCGGCGAGAGCCACGACGACCCACAGGGCGAACACCGCTGCCCCCGCTCCGGTGCCGAGCAGCGAGTCGGTCGGAACGGTGGACGTGAACGCCGAGGCGGCGTTGGACGGCAGGTACTTCAGCATCCCGTCCCAGCTGTCGGGCAGCAGGGCACCGGCGAGCGTCGGCAGGACGAGGACGCCGGCGAGGAGGGCGCTGATGGCGCCTGCGGTGCTCCGCAGGATCATCCCGAGAGCCAGGCCGATGAGACCCATGCCCACGACGTACCCGGCGGTGCCCAGCACGACCCGCGCGGTCCCCGGATCGGTCCAGGAGACGGTCGGGACGCCGCCCGCGTCGAGCACGGCCATCCCCACCGTGAAGGCCACCAGGACGCCCGCGAGGACGACCGGGAGGACGGCCGCCAGGAACGCGATCACCTTGGCCCAGAGCACGGGCAGGCGCGCCGGCACCGCAGCGAGATAGCTGCGGATGACACCGGAGGAGTACTCTCGGGCGCCGATCAGGACACCCAGGACGCCGACGAGGACGACGGCGAGCATCGAGCCGCTGAGCACGGTGGAGAGCGGATCGCCCCCGCCTGGTCCGCCGCCGTCGGGAGGGCCCTCGACGGCGCCGGTCGTGCTCGCGGCGGCGATGGCACCGAGCCCGACCACCGTCAGGAGTACCGCGGCCAGCATGACCCAGGTCGAGCGCAGGGTGCGGAGCTTGATCCACTCGGCGCGGATGACACGCGCCAGGGTGATCCGGTGCGCGGGCGGTGCGGTCGCCCGGTGCCGGTGGGCCGAGGACGCCGGCGAGGCGGTGGTCGTGTCGGGGGACGTGGTGGTCATCGTCGGGTCCGCCTTCTCGCGGGTCGTGGCGGGTGGGACGTCATCGGGCACGGTGGCGGTCATCGGACCGCCGACGCGGTCGCGAGCAGGGTGCTGTCGGTGCGGCCGTGGTACTGCACGGACTCCTTGGTGAGCTCCATGAAGGCCTCCTCCAGGGAGGGGTGCAGCGGGACCAGGGCGTGCAGCGGCAGTCCGTGGCGGGCGGCGAGGTTCCCGATGTCGGCTGCCGGCACGCCCTCGATTTCCAGCTCGGTCGGCGAGGACGACGTCACGGTCACCCCGGGCGCAGCGACCAGGCCGGCCAGTGCGGTGGCGTCCGGGGAGACGACCCGGACCTTGTCGCTCCACGCCGAGGCGATGAACTCCGCCATCGACACGTCCCGGATCAGCCGGCCCCTGCCGACGACGATCAGGTGGTCGGCGGTCTGCTCCATCTCGCTCATCAGGTGCGAGGAGAGGAACACCGTGCGCCCCTCGGCGGCCAGGGACCGCAGGAAGCTCCGCACCCACAGGATGCCGTCGGGGTCCAGGCCGTTCACCGGCTCGTCGAGCATCACGATGGACGGGTCGGCCAGCAGCGCCGAGGCGATGCCCAGCCGCTGACCCATGCCCAGGGAGAAGGATCCGGCCGCCTTGTGCGCGACCTCGGTCAGCCCGACGGTGTCCAGCAGCTCGTCCACGCGGCGGGCTCCGACGCCCACCGTGGCCCCCAGGGCCAGCAGGTGGTTGCGCGCCGAGCGCCCCTTGTCGACCGCCTTGCCGTCGAGCAGCGCGCCGATCTCGTGCAGCGGCGCCGTCGACGTCCGGTAGTCGCGCCCGTTGACGGTGACCGATCCGGAGGTCGGCCGGTCCAGGCCGAGGATCATCCGCATCGTGGTGGACTTGCCGGCCCCGTTCGGCCCCAGGAAGCCGGTGACGATCCCGGGACGGACGTCGAAGGTGAGGTCGTCGACGGCGACGACGTCGCCGTAGCGCTTGGTGAGATGGTGCAGTTCGAGCATCGGTCGCTCCCCCGTACTTGGTTGATGCAGCAAGTATCTCGGGATGGCGCGACCGCGTCGTCATCCGTACGCAGGCTCTTGCGCGCCCTTCGCCTACTGCCGATGCAGTACGGCTCGGCCCCGGCGCCCCGTCAGGGCTGGTCGACTCCGCCGGCTCGGACCAGCCCGGTCTGGTAGGCGAGGACGACCAGCTGGGCCCGGTCCCTGGCCCGCAGCTTGCTCATGGCCCGGTTGATGTGCGTCTTGACCGTCAGCGGCGACAGGTGCAGGCGCGCCGCGATGTCCTCGTTGCCCAACCCCTGGGCGACCAGCGCGACCATCTCGCGCTCCCGGTCGGTCAGGACGTCGAGCGTGCCGTCGTGGGGGTCCGGCCCGTCCTGGCTGGGCTGGGCCAGGAAGCGGGCGATCAGGCCGCGGGTGGCCCGCGGGGACAGCAGCGCCTCGCCGGCCGCGACCACCCGGATGGCGTCCAGGAGGTCGTCCGGCTCGACGCTCTTGCCCAGGAACCCGCTCGCTCCGGACCGCAGCGCCTCGACGACGTACTCGTCGGCCTCGAACGTGGTCAGCACGATGACGCGGACGTCGGAGAGGTCGGGGGCGGCGGTCATCCGCCTGGCCGCCGTCAGGCCGTCGACCCCGGGCATGCGGATGTCCATGAGGACGACGTCGGGGCGCAGCGCGACGGCCTGCCGCACGGCCTCGGCGCCGTCGCCGGCCTCGCCGACGACCTCGAGGTCCGCGGCGCTGTTGATGAGGGCCGCGAAGCCGGACCGGATGAGCACCTGGTCGTCGGCGAGGAGCACGCGGACCGTCATGCCGGGCCCCGCGGGATGAGGGCCGAGACCCGGTAGCCGCCGTCCGGTGCCGATCCGGTGACCAGCCGGCCGCCGGCGGCGTCGACGCGCTCGCGCATACCGATCAGGCCGTGACCGCTCCCGGACGGTTGCCGTCCGTTCGTCCCCACCGCGTTGCGCACCTCGATGCTCACGCCCTCCGGTCGGTCCTCCAGGACCATCGTGGCCGCGCCCGTCCCGTACTTCAGGGCGTTGGTCAGCGCCTCCTGGACGACCCGGTACGCGGTCAGGTCGTTGATCGCCGGGAGCCCGTCCAGCTCCCCCCTGACGGTCCACGTCACGTCCAGCCCGGCCTGGCGGATGGAGTCCACCAGCTCACCCACTCGGACCATGCCCGGCGCCGGCTCGGTCGGCGCGTCCTCCCCCGCGGCGCGGAGCAGACCCACGACCGTGGACATCTCCGCCAGCACGGTCTTGCTGGCGTCACGGACCAGGTCGAGTGCCGCACGTGCCCGCTCCGGGTCCGCGTTCAGGAGGTGGCGCGCCACCCCCGCCTGCACGTTGACGACCGAGATGTGGTGGGCCACCACGTCGTGGAGCTCGCGGGCGATGCGCAGCCGTTCGTCCCCGACGCGCCGCTGGGCCTCCTCCTCACGCGTGAGCTCCGCCTGCACGGCACGAGCCTCCGCCGCCGCCAGTGCGGCCCGGGAACTGCGCACCGCGACCCCGATCGCCGAAGCCGCGGCCCCCCACGCGAAGGTCTGCAGCCCTGGGACGCCGCGGTCGTCGAGCCAGTTCCCCTCGGCCCCCACGGCGGCGAGCGTGTAGGCGACACCGGAGACCAGGCTCGCGAGGATCGTGCTGCGCAGCGGGAGCCGGCTGCCGATCGTGTAGAGCGCGACGCAGGTGGCGGCCACCAGGGCGATGCTCCCGTCGCTCTGCAGCACACCGGCGACCCCGGCGACCAATCCGATGGCCCAGACCCGCAGCGGCTGCTCGCGCCGGACGACCAGGACGGCCGCGCTGAGGGCGAACAGGACGGCGGTCCAGCCGTCCGGGGTCCCGGGGAACTCCGGGTTCCGGACCAGGAGGGCCGGGGACACGACGAGGACGAGCAGCCCCGCCAGGCCTGCGTCCGCGATCCGCGGATGCGCCGCGACCCACCGCCGTCGTCCTGCCAGGGCCCCTCTCACGGTCCTCCCGGGTGTCCCCACCGGTCGCAGTCCCCCACCGGCGGCGACTCTAGGGCACCCGCCGGCCCCGACGTGCCCGCCGCTCGGGACCCGGGCGGGCACGCGGCGCCGCCGGCACCGTCCGAGCCCGGCCGGGCCGCGACCCGGGAGCCGCCGCGATAGCGTCCCCGGGGTACCTGGTGCCCGGCGTCCGCGCACCGACGTCCCGAGCGCCGGCACCGTCCGCGAGCGTCCGCGGTGGCGCTCCCGGTCCCGAGAGCCAACGGGAGGAGCCTCCGTGGGATCCGATGTGCCGACCGAGCAGGACACCAAGCGCCTCGTGCTCGACTTCTTCGACCTCGCCTTCGTGCAGCGCAAGGCCGCCGAGGCTGCCGAGCGCTACATCGGTGAGGTCTACATCCAGCACAATCCGATGGCTCCGGACGGCCCGGAGCTCTTCGTCGAGTTCATCGGTCAGTTCCAGGCGATGGCGCCGGACATGACGTTCGACATCAAGCGGGTGATCGCCGACGGTGACCTCGTCGCGCTGCACTACCACCTCAAGATGACCCCGGAGGACCTCGGGCGGGCGGTCGTCGACATCTTCCGCGTCGAGGGCGGACGGGTCGTCGAGCACTGGGACGTGCTGCAGGAGGTCCCCGCCGAGGCAGCCAACGAGAACACGATGTTCTGAGGGTTCCGGCCACCGCTCCAGCGACGCTCCGGGCCGTCCCGCCCGCAGCCGGTCGAGGCCACGGGCTCCTCGCCTCCCGAGGAGGTGAGGAGCCCGTCGTCACCGCCCGGTGTCAGGACCCGAGGGGCCGGGAGCCCGGCACGCGTCGGATCAGGCCTGTGAGCCGGCGGCAGCCGCGGAGACGGCCTCCGTCAGCGGTGTCGGCGCACGGCCGATGAGCGCGACGAGGTCGTCGGTCGGGACGAAGAGCTCGCCGTCGGCCACTCCGCGGTCACCGTCGGCGAAGACCGCTGCGACCGGCTCGGGCAGGCCCGCGCCGACCAGGATCTGGGTGTACTGCTCGACGGGCACATCGGTGTAGGTGACGTCCTGCCCGGTGACCGAGGAGACGGTCGCGGCGAGCTCGGCCATGGTGAACGCCTCGCCGCCGAGCTCGTAGACCCTGCCCTCGTGCCCGTCCCCGGCCACGACGGTGGCGGCCGCCTCGGCGAAGTCGGCCCGGGTCGCGGCGCTCACCCGGCCGGTGCCGGCCGAGCCGACGATGCCGTGCTGCAGGTAGGTGGCGAGCTGGCCGGTGTAGTTCTCGGTGTACCAGCCGTTGCGCAGCACCACGTACGGCACGCCGGACTCGGCGAGGAGCTGCTCGGTGGCCTGGTGCTCGGCGGCCAGGAGCAGCGTCGAGGTGTCGGCCTTGGGGATGCTGGTGTAGGCGATCAGGCGCACGCCGGCGTCCTTCGCCGCGGCGATGACGTTGCCGTGCTGCACCAGTCGCTGGCCCACCTCGCTGCTGGACACCAGCAGCACCTTCTCCGCGCCGGCGAACGCGGCACGCAGGGACTCGGGGTCGGTGTAGTCGGCGCGACGGACGATGACGCCGCGCTCCTGCAGGTCGGAGAGGGTCTCGACGCGGCGGCCGGTGGCGACGATCTGCTCGGCGGGCACGCCGCGCTTCAGGAGGGCTTCCACGGCCAGGCGGCCGAGCTGGCCGGTGGCACCGGTGACGACGATGGACATGCGGGTGGTTCCCTTCGTTGCACCTCGACAGGAGGTCGAGGAGGTGGGTGGTGCCGTACGGCTGGGGTGCGATGGGCCGGCCGGTCAGGCGGCCTGGAAGGACCGCTTGGAGAGGCCGAAGCTGTAGCCGTCGAAGGCGGTGACCACCGGCGCGGTGGGGTCGGTGGCCGCCCCCAGGGCGACGAACAGCGGCGTGAAGTGCTCCACGGTGGGGTGGGCGTAGGGCAGGCCCGGCGCCACCGAGCGGTAGCGGGCCAGCTCGGCGACGTCGCCGCGGGCGAGTGCGTCGGCCGCCCAGCCGTCGAAGTCCGACGACCAGCCGGGCACCTTGTCCTCGGTGAGCATCTCGCGGGTGAGGAACGGCAGGCCGTGGGTCATGTGGCCCGAGCCGATGACCAGCACGCCCTGCTCGCGCAGCGGCCGCAGCCGCGCACCGAGCGCCAGCAGCCGGTCGGGGTCCTCGGTGGGCAGCGACAGCTGCAGCACCGGGACGTCGGCCTCCGGGTACATGATCTTCAACGGCACCCAGGAGCCGTGGTCCAGGCCGCGGCTGGCGTGCTGGTGCACGTGCTCGGTGTCGGGCAGCAGGCCGACCACGTCGCGGGCGAGCTCACCGGCGTCGGGGGTGTCGTAGCGGAACGTGTAGTACAGCGGGTCGAAGCCACCGAAGTCATAGACCAGCTCGGCCGGCCGGGTCGCGCTGACCGACAGCGGCGCGGACTCCCAGTGCGCCGAGACCACCAGGATCGCCGTGGGCCTGGGCAGGGACCGCGCCCACCCGTACAGCGGGTCCACCCAGTCCTGACGCCAGAACGGCATCGGCCCACCACCGTGGGACAGGTAGAGGCTGGGCAGCGCGCCGTCCGCCGGCGTCCACACCCGGTGCGGCTCAGACGCCGCCACCCGGCGCAGGTGCTGGGCGAAGAGGTGGTCGGCCGGGATGCGGGCATCCGCAGCAGCGGTCGTAGCAGGACCGAGCACGGTCATCGCGAACTCCCCGTTGGTTGTCGAAGCAACTGACACTCTGCCCAACATCACTTGCTGGGGCAAGTATTTCCCTGGGGATGTGAGCGTGCGCACTCCGGCTCGACGCCGAGGCTGTCACCGGGCCGGTCGGCCACGACCCTGCGATAGTGCTCGCCTCAGGTCAGCTCGCCGACCGCACCGGCCCGACCGCCGAGGAGGGCACCCGTGACCAGCGACCCGGCGGAGGGTGATCGAGCGGAGCCCGGCCCCCAGCCGCGGTACCTCCCCATCGCCGAGCACGGACTGATCGGCGACCTGCACACCGTGGCGCTGGTCGGCACCAACGGCACCATCGACTGGTACTGCTGCCCGTCCTTCGACTCGCCGAGCGTGTTCGGGGCCATCCTCGACGCCGACCGCGGAGGCTCCTTCGAGCTGGCCGCCACCTCGCCCGCGCACACCCGGCAGTTCTACGTCCCGGACACCAACGTCCTCCTGACCCGCTTCTACACCGGCGACGCCGTCGGAGAGGTCCAGGACTTCATGCCCGTCGGCACGGCCACGGAGACGGCTGACCACCGGTTGGTCCGGCGGGTGCTCTGCGTCCGCGGGACCATGACGTTCCGCGCGCGGGTGTCCCCCCGCTTCGACTACGGCCGCCGGACGCACACCGTCGACGAGCGCGACGGTGGCGTCCTCTTCGGCTCGACGGAGCTGTCGCTGTCACTGACCGCCACGGTTCCCCTCCGCTGCGACGGGCGCGATGTCGAGGCGGAGTTCACCCTGGTGGAGGGCGACTCGGCGGTGTTCGCCCTGGACCGCGTCGACGGGGATGCCGCGCCGCCCGGTTGCTCCGGCACCGAGGCGGAGGAGCTCTTCGACGCCACGGTCACGTACTGGCGGCGCTGGCTGTCGGCGTCGCGCTACCGCGGCCGCTGGCGCGAGATGGTCCACCGCTCGGCGCTGACGCTGAAGCTGCTGACCTACGCACCGACGGGCGCGATCGTGGCCGCGCCCACGACCAGCCTGCCCGAACAACCCGGTGGCGAGCGGAACTGGGACTACCGCTTCGTGTGGATCCGCGACGCCGCCTTCTGCGTCTACGCCCTCCTGCGGCTGGGCTTCACCAGCGAGGCAGCCGCGTTCATGGACTTCCTCGCGCAGCACGTATCACCGGCAGGCGACCACCCCTCTGGGCCGCTGCAGATCATGTACGGCATCGACGGCCGCACCGACCTGACCGAGGAGGAGCTCCCGCACCTCGAGGGGTACGAGGGCGCGTTCCCCGTCCGGATCGGCAACGGCGCGGCCGAGCAGCTCCAACTGGACATCTACGGCGAGCTGATCGACTCCGTGTACCTGTACGACAAGTGGGCGGAGCCCATCTCCAGTGATGCGTGGGAGGGCCTTTGCAGCCTCGTCGACTGGGTCTGCGACCACTGGGACCAGCCCGACGAGGGCATCTGGGAGACCCGCGGCGGGCGCAAGAAGTTCCTGTACTCGCGGCTGATGTGCTGGGTGGCCGTCGAGCGGGCGATCCGCATGGCGAACCGTCGCGGCCTGCCCGCCGACCGGGCCAGGTGGGAGCGGACCCGCGACGACATCTACCGGCGGATCATGCAGCGGGGCTGGTCGGTGCGACGTGGGGCGTTCGTGCAGCAGGAGGATGACGACGTCCTGGACGCCGCCGTCCTGATGATGCCGCTGGCGAAGTTCATCGCACCGACCGATCCCAAGTGGCTCGCCACCCTGGACGCGCTCGGCGCGGAGCTGGTGTCCGACTCCCTGGTCTACCGGTACGACCCCGAGGCCAGCCCGGACGGCCTGAGCGGCGAGGAGGGCACCTTCTCCATCTGCTCCTTCTGGTACGTCGAGGCACTGACCCGCGCGGGACGGCTCGACGACGCCCGGATGGCGTTCGAGAAGATGTTGACGTACGCCAACCACCTGGGCCTCTACGCCGAGCAGATCGGTCGCGCCGGGGAGCAGCAGGGCAACTTCCCCCAGGCGTTCACCCACCTGGCGCTCATCAGCGCCGCCGTGAACCTCGACCGGGCCCTGGGCTGAGGGCACCTCCCGAGCGGCCCGCCGGCCCTGCCGTCCGCCGCGGGTGGGGCGGACGGCAGGGCCCAGCGTCAGCGGGGCTGCGGCTTGCTCTCGTTGAGGCCGTAGACGCGGCCGTCCGGACCGCGGAAGTGCCGGTAGGCGTAGTCCGCGTCGGGGACCCGGTTGATCTCGCCGAGCAGTTCCCCGCCCGCTGCGGCGATCTCGGCGCTGGCCGCCTCGACGTCGTCGACCCGGAAACCGAAGGCGATGGCGCCGTTGTAGCCGAAGTCCGGTGCGGTCTGCGGCGTGTAGAGCTCCAGCATGCCCCCGTCCGGCAGCGCATAGACGAAGACGCCGTACATCTCCATGGCCAGGGTCAGGCCGAGGGTCTCGGTGACGAACTTCTTCTGCGCCTCGAGCTGCTCGGGCTCGACGGTGATGGCGTGCCAGGTGATGGCCTGGACGTTCATGGGTTGTCCTCTTCTCGGTGTGGGTGGTGCGGTACGTCCGGACGCGACCCGCGGGCGCGCCTGGCTCTCTGCCCCCTGACCTGGCAGTTCCTGTCAGCCGGCGTCGCGTCGCCAGGCGACCGTCAGGCCGGCCCGCGCGCCGGAGCGCTCGAGGTGGTTGCCGAGCGCGTGCTCGATGCGGCTCAGGGTCTCGACGTCGGGCGCCTCTGCGCGCGGCGTGAGCACGTCGTCGCCGACGACGATCCGGCCCGCGGGCGTTCCCGACGGTCGTCGGCCAGGCGCGGCTCAGGCGCCGTCGGTGTCCTCGGTGGACGAGGCCTTGCGGTCCAGGTGTGGGACCGGCTGCTCGGCGTAGCGGGCGGGGGGTCGGTGCACACGTCGGCGTGGGAGGACAGGGTGGTCACGGTGCCTCCCGGTCGGGGTCGGGCGGCCGGGGGTCCGGTCAGGCCGCCTGGACGGAGCGGATCGAGTTGCCGTGCCGCATGCCGTCGAAGGCGGTCGTCACCGACCGCCCGGGCGTGGTGCCCGCCCCGAGGGTGAGCAGCAGGGGGACGAAGTGGTCGGCGGTCGGGTGGGCGATGTCGGCGCCCGGGCCCTTGGTGCGGTAGTCGATCAGGGCGTCGACGTCGTTGCGCGCGAGGGCGTCGGTGGCCCACTCGTCGAAGGCCTCGGTGTGGCCGGCCAGTTCCGGCCGGCGGAAGACGGCGAAGCTGTGGGTCATGTAACCGGAGCCCATGACGAGGATGCCCTCCTCGCGCAGGGAGCGCAGGCGCTCCCCCAGGGCCAGCAGGGCCGCGGGGTCCAGGCCCGGCATGCTCACCTGCACGACCGGCACGTCGGCGGCCGGGTACATGGCCATCAGCGGGATGAAGGCGCCGTGGTCCAGGCCCCGGTCGACGTGGTGGTGCAGCGGGGTGGTGTCGCTCAGGGTCGCCGCGATGCGGTGGGCCAGCCCGGTGGCGTCCGGAGTGGCGTACTGCAACGTGTAGTAGCGCGGGTGGAAGCCGCCGAAGTCGTAGTACAGCGGCGTCCCCGCGGCGGCGCCCGAGATGGCGAGCGGCGAGTTCTCCCAGTGCGCGGAGACCACGACGATGGCCCGGGGCTTGAGCATGCTCTGCGACCAGGTGAAGAGCGAGTCCAGCCACTCCGGGTCGTCGAGGGTGGGCGGGGCGCCGTGGCTGACGAACAGCGCCGGCAGCGGTCCGTCGTCGGGTGTCCAGGCCCGCTGGGCGCGCGCCTGCGGCAGCACCCGCGCGAGCAGCTCGTCGTAGGCGCCGGCGGGGGTGGCCGGGTTGAGGATGTCGTGCAGCTGCTGGTTCATCGCGGTGCTCTGCTCCCTCGCAGTGGGTGGGCGGCTGGTCCCGGGTGTGGCTGTCGGACCGGTCGCCGGTCAGGTGCTCGTCGCTGGACGCGCAGACTGTGCAACTTACTTGTAACGACAAGCGTTCCCCGCCCTGCGTCGTCGGACGCGCCGGCTACACGGGGGTCAGAACATCCCGTTGCTGTTGGCCGATTCGGCGGGGACCGGCTGCATCACGTCCCAGTGTCCGACGATCCGCCCGTCCTGGACGCGGAAGATGTCGACGACGGCCTGCCCCAGGTCATCCGAGAAGAACTTCAGGTTGTAGTGCAGGACCACCAGGTCGTCCTCGGCGATGGCCCGCTTGAGGTGGAACGACGCATCCGGCGCCTGTGCGAACAGGCCGCCGATGAGGTCGGGGAAGGCGGCCGGGCCGTCCGGGGCCGTGGGATTGTGCTGCGTGTACGCGGCTCCGAGGAAGCGCTCGGCAGCTCGCGCGGGTTCACGCCTGACGAAGGCGAGGTCGAAGAAGTCGAGAACGACGCGCTTGGCGTCGGCCTCCTGCTGGTCGGTGTTCATCTGCGGACCTCTCGGGGTCGTGCGCCCGGCCGAGGGTTGGTCGGCCGGAGGCGGTGTGGGCCGCCGCCGGGCGGGGTCGGGGCGTGGCGCGTCGACCCCGCCCGGGCGGGGAGGGTGTTCAGTTGTCGACGGTGACGACGAGCTTGCCGCCGGCGCCGCCGGTGGCCAGCCGGCCGAGGCCCTCGGTGGCCTGCTGCAGGGAGAGCACGTCGGAGACGGCGACCTTCAGGTCCCCGGCCGCGGCCTGCTCGGCCAGCGGGCCGACGACCTCCTTGAGGGGGGTGGCCATCACCGAGGTGCCGGTGAGCCCGGCGGCGGACAGCGTGGCCTCGTCGGGCACCGCCGCCACACCGGCGACCTTGCCGCCGGCACGCACGGCCGCGATCGGAGTGCCCGAGGGGTCCATGCCGTGCAGGCTGACCAGGGCGTCGACGCCGTCGGGATAGGCGGCGCGGACCTGCTCGGCCACCGGGCCGGCGGTGTGGTCGATCACCCGGGAGGCGCCCAGGGCGGTCAGCCGCTCGGTGTCGGCGGGCCTGCCGGTGGCCACCACGGTGACCCCGCGGGCGGCCAGCAGCTGCACGGCGAAGGAACCCACACCGCCGGAGGCGCCGTTGACCAGCACCGTCTGCCCGGGCTGCGGGTCGATCGCCTCGATGGACTGCACCGCGGCCGCGCCGGCCAGCGGGATCGCCGCGGCGGTGGTGAAGTCCAGCCCGGCGGGCTTGGGCGTGACCGTCGCGGCCGGCAGGACCGCGTACTCAGCCAGCGTGCCGGCCGAGATCGGCGGCGCGAGCAGCACGTGGCCGAGCACCTCGTCACCGACGGCGACGTGCTCGACCCCGGCGCCGACGGCCTCCACGACGCCGGCGGCGTCACGGCCGATGACCACCGGGTACTCGTGCGGCAGGCCCATCTGGGTGAGGAAACCGGCGGCGACGGCGTTGTCGATGGGGTTGAGACCGGCGGCCTTCACCCGGATCAGCACCGTGCCCTCGGCGGGCTGGGGAGTGGGCAGCTCACCGAGCTGGGGCTGCTCACCGGCGGCGGGGACGTGCAGTGCGCGCATGACAGGAACTCCTGGAGGTGAGGGGGCGGTGACGGGGACGGTGACGGGGACGGTGGTGGGGACGAGATGGCACTGCGGCCACGGCGGCCGAAACGCAGGGGGTGGTCGGCGGCTCCCCCGGGGTGGGCGGGCCGCCGGGAACTCAGAAGGCGTAGGGACCGAACCGGCCCCAGGCCACGAAGACGGCGAGGGCGAACAGCACGACGTTGGCCACGATCATCTGGTTCTCGCGGCGGCGGGCGTGGGTCACCGCGGCGCCCAGCATCACCAGCGCCAGGCCGGTGGCCGCGAGCGGCACCAGGATCGTGGCGACGTCGAACACCGCGGGCAGGATCAGCCCCAGCGCCCCGAGCACCTCCAGCGCGCCGATGCCCTTCACCGCGCCGTCGCTGAAGTCCCCCGCCCAGCCCATGCCCGAGTCGATGATCTTCTTCCGCGGCTGGGTGAGCTTCATCAGCCCAGACGCCAGGAAGGCGACGGCCAGCACCCCGGCCACGATCCACAAGACGACGTTCACGTTCCGCTCCTCGCATGCTTTACTTGACGACGCAAGTGACTGTAGGAGGGTATTGCTTGCTGCGTCAAGTACCTCCGCGTCGGGTTGCCCTCGCGCGGAGGACGTGACGGCGAGCGCGGCGGAGCGTTCGAGGAGCGTCGGCGGCCGACCGCGCAAGGAGAGCCGGCCGGGCGGACGAGCGAGACCGCCACGCCGACCGACGACTCCCGCACCCGGCTGCCCGCACCGTCGACCGGCTGGGTGAGCGCGGCTGGGGCACCGGCGTGCGGGAACTGCGACGAGGCGGTGGTGTCGCGCCCTGCCGGCGCCCCGACGGCGACCGCGGACGGGTCGTGAGGCGACGGGCCCGTCTGCGCGGCTGCGCCGCCGAACATCCAGCGCAGGACGGCGAAGCGGATCAACCCGACCGCTCCCGTGACGACGGCGACCACGACCAGCTGGGCTCCCGCACCGCTGCCCGGCACCAGTGCGTCGAACCACCCCAGGGCCGCAGTGGTCGCCACCATTCCCGCGAGCGCCAGCCCGCCACCCTCCCACTGCGCCCGCAGCCAGGACACCCGGCCACCGGCGTGGAAGGTGAGCCGGCGGTGGAGTTCGTTGGCCAGTGCGGAGGAGGCGATCGAGCCGGCGAGATTCGCGGGCTGACTGCCGAGATCGGCCAGCAGGACGAACAGCGCCCCGTACAGGAGATTGGCGACCGCGCCGACGGCCACGAAGCGGACGAACTGCGCCCGCCCGTCATCCCGGCGGAGCCGGTTCAGCAGCCGGGCGATCATCTTCTGTGCACCTCTGTGGGGGGTGGGAGGACGAAGCGGATCACGGTCCGCCCCGTTGCGTATTTACTTGACGATACAACTAACGCTAGCCGGGATTGCTTGTCACGTCAACTGAACTCGTGGCCTGTGAGCCCTACGGCCTGAGGAGGAGCGCTGTGGATGCGGTCGAGGAGCCGCGGTGGCTCACCGCGGAGGAGCAGCAGACCTGGCCGGCGGTCATCGCGACGGTCACCCGGCTCCTCGACGCGGTCGAGGCCCAGCTGCAGCGCGACGCAGGGATCAGCCACCTCGAGCACCAGGTGACGGCGATGCTGTCGATGTCCCCGCAGCGGACCCGGCGGATGAGCGAGGTCGCCGCACTGGCCGACGGCTCGCCGACCCGGCTCTCCCGGACCGTCGACCGGCTGGGCAGGCGCGGCCGGGTCACCCGCCGGCCGGACCCGGAGGACGGCCGCGCCACCCTCGCCGTCCTCACCGACGCCGGCTGGGACGAGGTCGCCGCTACCGCCCCGCTCGGGGCGTCGGCCACGCCGGAGCCACCTGCACCCGTGGCGCCGGGTGCAGGCACCGCGGAAGCCGCCGGGACGGCTGCGCCGTGGCCGTCCGCAGATGCAGCCAGCCCCTCGCGCACCCCAAGCGAGTTCACCCGGGAACTGACCGTGGGACCTGATGCGCTCCGCCGCCCCTGGCGGCGCCGCGCGGATGCACTCGCGTCTGCCTCGAGTGACGCGACCCTCCCCCACCGCCCGCCTGCACGCCCCTCGGTGGGGGCGGTGCCGGCGGTGTGGTCCGGCTGCTACTGCGCGGTGCAGCCGCCGTCGACGGTGTACTGCGCTCCCGTGACGAAGGCGGCGGCATCTGACAGCAGGAACGCGAGCTCTCGGGCAGGAACTCGATGGCGCAAGTCACCCGAGTCGGATCGACGTGTTCGGTCATCCAGGAAGCGATGCGCGCCACGCCGACCCCGCAGCCGGTCGGCCGCACGACGCCGGCCGGTACGGACCGTCGGCGTCGACCCGTGGGCGGAACCGGCGTCTGTCATGGCGGGCACGCCCGCAGCTATGCGGGCGAAGCCGACCCCGCGGCGCTGCTGAGCCGGCTCCGCGATCGGCTGCCGGCTCTCTCCTGCCCGGATCTCGCGAGGGCCGTCAATCGCCCGCGGCCGAGCCGGTACTGCAGCTCCAGCGTGGCCAGGGCCCCGGCGCTCGGCAGCGACTCGCCCGTCTCCCACCGGCGCACCGTCGGGTGGCTGACGCCGGTGTGCCGTGCCACCTCACTCATCGACGCGCCGGCGGCCTGGCGGAGGTCGGCCAGGACGGCCGGCAGTTGCGCCTCCGTCCACTGCTGCGTCAGCAGCAGGGGTGGCGCCAGCCCGGCCGCCGCGAGCACCCGAGCGAGCGGGACCCGGTAGACCCGCGCCATGGCGCGGGCCAACGGCAGGGTGACGGGACGCCGTCCGGTCTCGTAGCGGCCCAGACTCGAGACACTCACGCCCAGGACGGCGGCGGCCTCCCTCTGGGTCATCCGGATCCGGCGGCGCAGGGCTGCCAGCCCCGACGCCGGACGGCCGAACCGGCGCCGCCCGCATGCGGTCAGCTCCTCGACCTCCGTGCCGCATGCGGTCGCCAACCGCCGCAGGGCCCAGGAGGGCACCCTCGTCCGCCCCGTCTCCCACGCGAACACGGTCGACGACGCGACCTCCAGGAGGTCCCGGACCTGCGCGCGCGTCCATCCGCGCTCCCGGAGGACCGCCCCGAGGCCCGGCAGCACCTCGCCGTCGTACCGGCACGGCGGATGGCCGGCCAGGGCGAGGTCGAGCTCCTCGCGGTCGAGTCCGAGCTGTCTCGCCAGGCACGGGAGCAGGTCCTCGGGAGGACGGGTGGTGCCCCGCTCCCACTGGTAGACGGTCGCCGGACCGACGTGCAGCGCCCGCCCGAGCTCCACGCGATCGAGGCCGGCCTCCAGCCGTGCCCTGACGAGGACCGGCGCATCCGCGGGCGCCGGTCGACGCGGCCGCCGCGGAGCCGGACCGGCCAGGGCGGTCACCGTGGCGAGGTCGGCGCCCAGGGCGTCGGCGATGGCCTCCAGGTGGCGGGGGTACGGACGCCGACCCTCCTCCCACCGCTGGAACGTGGTCGGGTGGACGCCGAGGCGCCGGGCCGCCGCGCTGAGGGACATGCGCTGCCCGCCGCGCCACGCGGAGAGGCGGTGTCCGAGCGCCTGCGCCGGCGGCGCGGTCATCGGTTGCGGAAGCGGTTGATCGCGGTTAGGTGCTGCTCGCGCTTCTCGGTGTCCTTGACGCCCAGGCCCTCCTGGGGGGCCAGGGTCAGCACGCCGACCTTGCCCTGGTGGGCGTTGTTCTTCACGTCCCAGGCGGCCTGCCCGACCTCCTCCATCGCGTACACCTTCGACAGCGTCGGGTGGATCAGGCCCTTGTCGATGAGCCGGTTGGCCTCCCACGCCTCCTTGTAGTTGGCGAAGTGCGACCCCACGATCCGCTTGAGGTTCATCCACAGGTAGCGGTTGTCGTAGGAGTGCATGTAGCCGCTGGTGGAGGCGCAGGTGACGATCGTGCCGCCCTTCTTGGCCACGTAGACGCTGGCGCCGAAGGTCTCCCGGCCGGGGTGCTCGAAGACGATGTCGACGTCGTCGCCGCCGGTCAGCTCCCGGATCCGCTTGCCGAAGCGCTGCCACTCCTTGGGGTCCTGGGTCTCCTCATCACGCCAGAACCGGTAGCCCTCGGCCGTGCGGTCGATGACCAGCTCCGCGCCCATCGACCGGACGATGTCGGCCTTCTCGGGGCTGGAGACGACGCAGACGGGGATGGCGCCGCCGCCCAGCGCCATCTGCGTGGCGTAGGAGCCCAACCCGCCCGAGGCGCCCCAGATGAGCACCACGTCGCCCTGCTTCATCGCCGCCCCGTTGCGGGAGACCAGCTGCCGGTAGGCGGTGGAGTTCACCAGCCCGGGTGCGGCGGCCTCCTCCCAGGTCAGGTGGGCGGGCTTGGGCATCAGCTGGTTGGACTTGACCAGCGCGAGCTCGGCCAGGCCACCGAAGTTGGTCTCGAAGCCCCAGATCCGCTGCTGCGGGTCGAGCATCGTGTCGTCGTGGCCGGCGGGGTCCTCCAGCTCCACCGACAGGCAGTGCGCCACCACCTCATCACCGGGAGACCACCGGTTCACCCCCGGACCCACCCGCAGCACCACACCGGCCAGGTCGGAGCCCACCACGTGGTAGGGGAGGTCGTGCCGGCGGGTGAGGGCGTTCTGCCGGCCGTAGCGCTCCAGGAACCCGAAGGTGCTCACCGGCTCGAAGATCGACGTCCAGACGGTGTTGTAGTTCACCGAGGAGGCCATCACGGCCACGATCGCCTCCCCCGGGCCCAGCTCGGGGGTGGGCACCTCCTCCACGTGCAGCGACGTGCGCGGGTCCTTGTCCTTGGTCGGCAGGCCGGCGAACATGTCCTGCTCGTCCTTGCGGACCAGCACGGCCCGGTAGGACTCCGGCACCGGCAGGCCGCCGATGTCGGCCAGCTGGTCGGTGAGGATGGCGTCCCTGATCTCTTTCACGGTTGTTCTCCCGTCGGCGATGACGTGTCTGGCGTGGGACCGGTACGCGAGCGATGGCTGGGGGCAGGGACCAGCGCGCGGGGACCGGAGGACCCCTCCCGGGGTGGCTGACCGTGCGGCGTCGCCTGGATCGAGGCGGCGGAGGAGGACACGGGCACCGGTGCGACGGCCAGGTCCTGCGACCCGGACACCCGGGGTGGCCAGGTGGCCCGGCAACGCATCAGGACGGGTGGGTGCATCCCGACGACCTCCGCTCGGGAGTTCGGTCGTAGCCCGGTGACCGCGACAGCTGAGGTGCGGACACGGAGAACGTCTCGGCCGGACAGGTCGTGTCCGGACGACCGAGGATCTCCGTTCGTGAGCGGAGCCTCGCTGCCCGACACATGCATAACCAAATGGTTGGCTGATGTCAACGGCACCGCGACGATCCTGCGCGGGTGACGCCGAGCCGCCCGTGGCCCTGCGGGCACACGAGCCGACAGCGCGGCCGGCCGGCCGCGCTGTCGGTCGTCAGCAGCGTCCGCGTCTCCGCACACTTCTGCCAACCAACTTTTTGACACAGCACAGCGGCGCTCCCCATACTCGGTCGCCGGTCTTCATCGTGGGCGACCTTCCGTCAGCGACGTGGCGGAGCAGGGAGGAACCCGAATGCGTGCGTACACCGAGCCCTGGTGGGTCCAACTGCCGGAGGGGTTCTCGACGCCGAAGTTCGACACCAAGATCTGGGCGCCCAGCAAGCCGCTGGTCATCGTCCCGTCCCGGCTCATCGACTCCTCGGCGCCGGTCTACGGATACGGGACGCCCGGTCCGACCGACAACGACCTGCTGTCCCAGCACGACGGCGTGCCGATGGGTGAGCACATCACCGTGCACGGCCGGGTCACCGACAGCTGGGGACGTCCGGTGCGCGACATGCTCGTCGAGATCTGGCAGGCCAACGCCGCAGGCAAGTACGTGCACGACCACGACCCCACCCCCAAGCCGCACGACCCCCACTTCACGGGGGCCGGCCGCACGCTCACCAACGCCCACGGCGAGTACACCTTCAAGACCATCAAGCCGGGCGCCTACCCCTGGTGGCGGGACCCGGAGGCGTGGCGCGCGCAGCACATCCACTTCGGCCTCACCGGCCGCGGCCTGACCGAGCGCTACGTCACGCAGATGCAGTTCCCCGGCGACCCCCTCCTCTCCCGCGACCCGGTCGTCAGCACCATCCCCGACGCCAAGGCGCGCGAACGGCTCGTCGCCAAGCTCGACTGGGAGGCCGCCATCCCGGGGATCACGGTCGGCTACCGGTTTGACATCGTCCTCGGCGGCGTGCACGCCACCCCCGCGGAGCACTGAGGTGACCACGACGGCAGACGACCGCGACGGCGCCGCGACCGCCTCGCCCGACCAACTGGTCCCCACCCCGCGCACCATCCTCGGCCCGTACTTCACGCTCGGCATGCACGTGCGCCCGACCCTGCAGCCCGCGGGTCACCAGGTCCCCATCACCGTCAGCGGACGCGTGCTCAACGCGCAGGGCGAGCCGGTCATCATGACGATGGTCGAGACCAGCCAGCCGGAGGGTTGGACGCGGTACTTCACGGGCCTGGACGGCGCGTACGAGATCACCACCGTGAAGCCGCAGGCGACGCCCGGTCGGTCACCGCACCTGATGCTGCTGATCATGAGCGGCAACTTCATGATCCGTCCGGCCGTGACCTGCCTCTACTTCCCGGACGAGGACAACGACACCGACGAGCTGCTGCAGCAACTCACGCCGGAGCAGCGGGCCACGATGCTCGCCCGCCGCACGGACGTCGGTTACGAGTTCGACATCCACCTCGCCGGCGACTCCGAGACCACCTTCCTCGGCTGGCCCGGTCTGCTCGACGACGAGGAGTGAGCCGCGGGCATCCGTGGCGACCGGCACGGACGACGTCGTCGCGGTCCCGGACGGCGAACTCGCCTGTGGGACACCGGCGGACCGGGACCGGCCGTCGTCCTGCTGCATCCCGCGACCGGGACGGCGGCGACCTGGTCACCCCGGCGTGAGCCCCTGACCGCCGCCGGGTTCCGCGTCATCGCCTACACCAGGCGCGGCCACCTGGGGTCGACCGCCGTGGACCCCGACCACCCCGTGCCGGCGGCCGAGGACCTGAGGGCGCTGATCGGCGCCCTGGGGCTCGGCCCCGTCCACCTCGTCGGCGCCGCCCTGGGCGGCTTCTACGCCGTCGACTTCGCGCTGGCGTTCCCCGACCTGCTCCGCTCGCTGAGCGTGGCCGGCAGCATGCTCGGCATCTCCGACGAGTCGTGGCGTGCGGCGCTGGACCGCGTCGAGCTGCCCCATGCGGCCGAGCTCCCGCCGGAGTTCCTCGAGCTCGGGCCGAGCTACCGCGCCGAGAACCCCGACGGCGTCGAGACCTGGCGACGGATCGCGGACTCGGCGCGCCCGGTGCCGGCCCCGTTCATGGAGCTGGCAGCATCCCGGTTGCCGCGCGCCCGGTACGTGAGCGGGCCGGACGCCGGCCACGCCATCGCGTGGGAACGGCCCGGCCCGGTCAACGCCGCCCTCCTCGAGTTCCTCCGCGCCGCGTGGACGCCGGACCGCCCACCCCCGTGCAGCGACGTGGCGTCGGGTGCCGCGGATGCCCCACCGCACCGATCACCGTGAGGTGTCGACGACCTCGCTGGGCCGTTCGCCCTGGCGCTCGAGCAGACGCTGCCGCTCGACACGTCGCTCCTGCTGGGCGACCGGATCGGCCACGGGCGCGGCCATCAGGAGCCGCTGCGTGTACGGGTGCTGCGGATCTCCGGTCACCTGGGCCGCCGAGCCGAGTTCGACGATCTTCCCCTGCAGCAGCACCGCGATCCGGTGACTGATGGCGCGCACCACGGCGAGATCGTGGGTGATGAAGAGGTAGGCGACCCCCGTCGTCTCCTGGATCTCCTTGAACAGCGTCAGGATCCTCGCCTGGGTGGACATGTCGAGCGCGCTCGTCGGCTCGTCACAGACGACCAGCTTGGGATCCAGCACCAGGGCCCGGGCGATCGCGATCCGCTGGCGTTGGCCGCCGGAGAACTCGCGGGCGAGGCGCCGGCCAGCGTCCTGCGGCAGGTGGACCTGGTCGAGCAGACGCCGGACGACGTCGCGCCCGCCCTTCTCCCCCCTCGCCAGCAGCGGCTCCGTCAGGATGTCCTCGATGGTCATCGCCGGGTTCAGCGACGAGTAGGGATCCTGGAACACCACCTGGAGGTCCTTCGCGGTGCGGCGTCGCTCGGCGCGGGAGAGCTTCGAGATGTCGCGTCCTTCGAAGACCACCCGACCACCGGTCACGGGTGCGAGGCCGAGCAGAGCCCGCCCCAGGGTGGTCTTGCCGGACCCGGACTCCCCGACCAGGCCCACCGTCTCGTGCTCGCAGATGTCGAGGGAGATGCCGTCGAGGACCGTCAGCGGGGGTGACCGGAACCCTCGGGTGGGATAGCTGACCTGGACGTCCTGCAAGGACAGGAGCGGCGTACCGGAGGCGGCACCTCCGGCGGAGGCGTTCACGCGCCGCTCCCGACCGCGAGCGGCGTCCGCAGCTCGGCGCCGTCGAGCGAGGAGTTCAACAGCATGCGCGTGTACTCGTGCTCCGGGGAGGCGAACAGGTCGCGGGCGCTGCGGCTCTCCACGATCCGTCCCGACTGCATCACGCTGACCCTGTCACAGAGGTCCGCCACGACGCCGAAGTTGTGCGTCACGATCACCATGCCGAGTTCTCGTTCCTGCTGGAGGTTCCGCAGCAGCTCGAGGACGTCGGCCTGCACCGTCACGTCGAGCGCTGTCGTCGGCTCGTCCGCGATGATGAGCTCGGGGTCACCGGCCAGTGCGCCGGCGATCAACACCCGCTGCGCCATCCCGCCCGACACCTGGTGGGGATAGAGGTCGAAGACACGGGCGGGGTTCTTGATCCCCACGCTGTCCAGGAGCCCGAGCAGCTGCTGCTTGGCCTCGCGCCGGGACACGTCCTTGACGGCCCGGAGGCCGTAGGTGAGCTGCTGGCCGATCGTGAAGGTCGGATCGAGGTTGCTCATCGGCTCCTGCGGCACGTAGGCGATGCGGCGCCCGCGGACCTCGCGCATGAGCCTCGGGTCGGCCAGGAGGTCCTCGCCGTGGAACTCGATCGCGCCGCGGAGGATGACCGCCTCCGGCGGGAGGATGCCGAGGATGGAGAGGGCGACCTGCGACTTCCCGGAGCCGGACTCTCCCACCAGCCCGTGGATCTCTCCGCGTTCGACCACCAGGTCGACGCCGTGGACGACGGGCTTCACCGTGGTCGTCGAGTCGGGGTAGCCGATGGCCAGGTCGTACACCCCCAGGAGTGGGGGTCGGTCGGACTGCCCCGCCTCACCCCGTGGCTCCGCCTCGCTGACCTGCTCCGCCCGCAGCCGCCGGACCACCGCCGGGGAGAGGGCCGTGGGCCTGCTCGCGGACGACTGCAGGGCGTCGCGGATGACGTTCCCCAGCAGGACGAGGGACAGCGTGGTCGTGCCGATCAGCAGCACCGGCCAGACCACCGCGACCCGATTGACGAAGATGTTGGTGAAGGCGTCCTGGAGCATGCGCCCCCAGGAGGGATCGGTGGGGTCACCCAGGCCGAGGAACTCCAGTGCCGCCTGGACGGCGATGGCCGAGGCCAGGACGAAGGCGCTGTGCACGATGATGGGCCCGCGGACCGCCCGGAGGACGTGCCGGGAGACGATGCGCCGGTCGGACAGGCCGGCGACCTTGGCCGCGTCGATGTAGAGCTCGTGGCGGATCGACTGGACCAACGACCGCACCAGCCGGAAGTACGACGGCGAGATCAGCACCCCGTACACCGCCATGGCGAGCAGGATGTTCGGTCCGATGACGGTGTAGAGCACGATCAGCAGGACGATGCCGGGCAGCGCCAGCAGCACGTTCGAGATCCAGTCGGCGGCGTCGTCGAGGCGGCCGCCGAAGTAGCCGGCGATCAGACCGGCGGTCCCGCCCAGCAGTGAACTGACGACGAGCACCACGAGGATCGCCACGAGGGTGCCTCGGGTGGCGAACATGAGGCGGCTCAGGATGTCCCGCCCGGTGTTGTCGCCGCCGAGCCAGAAGTCGGTGCTGAACGGCCCGGCGTTCGTCAGCTCCAGCCGCGCGAGGTTGGGGTCGTTGGGCGCCAGCCAGGGCGCGAGGACCCCGAACGCCACGATCAGGGTCAGGAGCAGGACCGTCACGAGCCCCACGGGGTTGCCCAGCACTCGGCGCCACAGCCTGCGCCCGGCTACGGGGGCGTCCAGCTGCGGGCCGGCCAGGTTGGACGTGACCTCGCTCATGACAGCCTCACCCTCGGGTTGATCCACGCGTTGACGACGTCGGCCAGGATGTTGACGACGAGGACCAGCAGGGTCCCGAAGACGACGACGCCCATGACGGACGGCAGGTCGCCGGCGATCGCCGCTCTGATGGTGAACTGGCCGACGCCGGGTAGGGCGAAGATCTGCTCGATGAGCACCGCTCCTCCGACGAGGCCGATGGTCTGCACGGACAGGATCGTCAGGCCCGGTGCCGCGGCGTTGCGCAGCGCATGGCGGAGAACGACCGCGCGCTCGGACAGGCCGCGCGAGCGCAGGGTCCGGATGTAGTCCTGTTTCAGGGCGTCCACCATCGCGCCACGGAACTGCTGGGCCGAGTTGGCCACCATGTGGATCACCAGGGCGGCGATCGGCAGCACCAGCGACGTCGCCCAGCGTCCGGGGTCCTCGCCGAAGGGCACGTAGCCCGTCGCCGGGAAGATCGGTAGTGCGATGGCGAACAGGAACGTGAGCGCGATGGCCACGAGGAAGCTCGGCAGCGCCGCCGCGCCGCCGGCCAGGAACTGCAGCGAGCGGTCGACCCAGCCTCCCTTGACGGCCGAGACGACCCCCACGGCGATGCTGACCACGGACGTGACCAGCAGGGCGAGGAAGATGATCGAGAGGGTGACGGGGATGCGCGTCGCGAGGATGCTCGTCACGGTCTCGCCGGAGTTGAAGCTGCGGCCGAGGCTCCCGGTCAGGAGACTGCCGAGCCACTTGACGTACTGGACGACGACCGGCTGATCGAGGTTCAGCTCGTTCACCCGCTGGGCGATCTGGTCCTCGGTGGCCAGCTCACCGAGGTTGTTGCGCACGGACTCCTCGCCGTTCGAGAAGAGGAGCAGGAAGGTCACGAAGGTGACCGTGATGAACAGGACCAGGCCAGCGGCGAGTTTGCGCCCGACGAACATCAGCATTGCGACCTCACGGCAGTCTTCGGACGAGCGGTACGGATGGGGTCACCCGGTGAGGTGGAGCGTGGTGGCCGGCCGGTGGGACCTCCAGTCCCACCGGCCGGCGAGCCGGCCCTCTTACTCCATGGGCCCGAAGGCGTAGAGCGGGGGCGTGGTGCCGATCGTCCCGGAGATGGTGACGGTGTCGTTGAAGGCCCAGGTCACGTCCGGGTTGCCGAACGGTGCGAACCAGGCGTTGTCGACGAGGAACTCGTTGATCTTCTGGTAGATGTCCCCCGCCTCGTCCGGGTCGGCGACCGCCCACTGCGCCAGCAGGTCGTTCAGCGCGGGGTCCTCGTTGTGCAGGGGGTTGAAGCTCCCCTGCGGCCGGACGTAGTTCGTCACCTGCTCGACCTCGGGGTTCACGGGCAGCTTGTAGACGAACATGGGGAACTCGCCGCCGACGATGCGCGGGATCGACTCCTGGCGCGGGATGGAGACCGGGGTGGCCCGGATGTTCAGCTCGGCCAGCTGCTGCACCGTGATGGCGGTGTACTCCTGGTTGTAGTTCTCCACCTCGGGGATCGTCACGTCGAACCCGTCGGCGTAGCCGGCGTCCTCCATCAGCTTCTTCGCGGCGTCGACGTCGTACTCGTACTGGTTCGAGAGGTCCTCGTCGTACCCGCTGGTCCCCGGGCCGAAGATGGAGTCGTTGGCGCTGCCGTGGCCGTTCCAGATGGCCTGGACGATGGCGTCCCTGTCGAACACCATGTTGATCGCCTGCCGCACCCGCACGTCCGCGAGCGCGGGGATCTTCGTCCCGGCTCGGTCCGTGAAGTAGATCCCGCTCCACACGTTGGGGAAGGTCTCGACGTGGCTACCCGACGACTCCGCCTGCTGGACGCTGGCGAGTGAGAGCTCAGCGCCGTCGATCTGCCCGGACGCCAGCGCGTTGAGCTGGGCGGTCTCGTCGGGCATGACGAGGAACTCGATCTTGTCGTAGGCGAAGTCGTCGGGGTTCCAGTAGTCGGGGTTCCGGTCGAAGACGAACTTGCTCCCGACGACGGACTCCGCGGTGTTGTACGTGTACGGGCCGCTGCCGATCGGCTGCGTGTCCAGGGTCGCCGGGTTGTCGAGTGTCGCGGGGCTCACCAGCTGGCCCGCCGAGGCCCCGAGCTGGGAGATCAGGCCCGGGTTGGGAGCCGGCAACGTGAGGGTGATGGTCATGTCGTCCACCACGTCCACGGTGACGTCCCGCAGGCGGCCCGAGTCGACCCCGCCCCCGTCGCGGAACCCCTCCAGGCTGAACTTGGCGGCTTCGGCGTTGACCGGCTTCCCGTCGGTGAACGTCATGCCGTCGCGCAGCTTCATCGTGAGCACCGTCTTGTCCTCGTTGTACGAGAACTCCTCCGCGGCGTTGGGCTCGACGGTGCCGTCGGGGTTGGTCCGCAGCAGGGTGTCGTAGACCGGGCGCCACTCGAGGCCGACGTGCCCGGCGGTGATCTGCTTCCGCCAGTCCCAGCCGGGGAGCGTGTTCTCGAGTCCCAGCGTCAGGACGCCGTCGCCCGTGTCGCCGGATCCGGACCCTGATCCGGAGCCGGATCCGCCACCGCTGGTGCCGCCACATGCGCTGAGCACGAGCGTCCCGGTCACGATCAGCCCGACTGCCCCACGCCTACCGCGTGCTGTAGCCCGTCGGTTTCGGAGCACGTGCCCACCTCCATGAGTCGCAGTGAGAGCGTGTGGTGCTCCTCACTATCGAGGCGGAGCCAACCATATGGTTGGTCACACCGTCAATGGAGACCAACACGTCTGCTCGGGCCGTTCCGTCGATCCCACACGGTGCCTCGACGTGGCCCCGGGAGCCCGGAGCCGGGCCTCCGCGGCGGCCACGCCGGCGGCAGCGCGACGACCTGCCGCCGGAGCTCGAGCACCCGGCCGGGGCGGTGGCGACGATCGGGCGCGAGACCGCCGCCGACGACCACGGCCCGCATCCCGGCGGGCCGACCGCTCGAGCGGGCCTCCGGTGTCGGCGCACCAGCGGCCGCGACCAGGCAGTCCGATGCGATCCGCGACCGACACGCGGGGGGAGCTCCTCCGCCGCGCCGGGGAACACCGCACCGTCGAGAGGCGCACCTCGACCGCTGCCGCGGTCGGTGCCGGAAGGCCCGGCCGATCGCCCGACCGGCGTCCCGGACCTCCGCCCTCAGGGCCGGTCGAGGACGGCGAACAGCAGCCCGCCGATCATCGCGAGGTTCTTGTGGAACTGGATCCGCTGCTGCTTGCGGACCACCGGGTCCTCCGCCGCCCAGTAGGCGTGGCCGGCCAACGTGGTGGGCACCATGGAGCCGACCAACGCCAGGGCCGAGAGCCGGGGCAGCACGCCGAGGCCCAGCATCGCGCCACCCGCGACCTGGACGGCGGCGTTGCCCCGGACCACCGCCTCGTCCTCGGGCAGCGGCACGGCCCGCCGGATCGCCGCGAGCGTGGGTCCGGCCTGGGCGACGCGGAAACCCGGGGTGAGCAGGGCGTCGACGCCGAGCAGGACGTACGTCGACGCGGTCAGGAGGCGGGCGAGCGGGCGGATCGGGGATGCCATCGGGTCAGCTCCTGGGATCAGCGAGGGTCGAACGGACGTGCGGCGGCTCCGGCCGCGTGTTCGGCGACGGCCCCGGCAACAGCTCCGTGCGGGCTGCGCTGGGGGGGCCCGCGAGACGCGGATCGCGACGGGCGACTACTCGATCGGAGCCGCCGGCACCACCGACTCGCCAGGCACCATCACGAACGTCTCCTCGGCCGTGTACCAGGTGCCCTCGATGCCCGGTTCCGGCGCGGGCCCCGTGTGCTCCTCGAAGCCGCCCATCATGAGGTCCTTGGTGGCGCCGAACGCCGCGTCCTGGTGGAGGTGCGGGTCGAGCGGGTGGAAGATCTGCGTCACGAGGGTCCGCAGGCCCTCGCGGTGCAGCAGGAAGTGGATGTGCGCCGGCCTCCACGCCGGGCGCTTCGCGAGCCGCAGCATCGTCCCGAGGGGCTCCACGGTCGGGATCGGGTACCCGCCCGGGAGCACGGACCGGAACTGGAACGTGCCGTCGGCACCCGTCGTGAAGCGAGCGCGGAGGTTCATCTCCTCCTGCTCCGCGTCCTGGTTCTCGTACAACCCGTCCGGTGTCGCCTGCCACACGTGGACGGTGACGCCGGGCAGCGGGTTCCCCGACGTGTCGAGGACGCGCCCGGTGAAGAACAGCGGCGCCCCCGGTGTCTCGGAGCGGAGCAACGAACCGCCGCTCTCGACGAAGGGGGCACCCTGCCGCCACACCGGCCCGAGGACCGAGCTCGCCGTGTGGTGCGCGCCGCCGGTGACGGCGGTGTCCTCGAGCAGGCAGACCAGCGTCGACACACCGAGCAGGTCCGACAGCGCCATCGCGCGGTTGGACCCGGGCCCGGCCCCCCGGCCGAGCGCGTTGACGAACTCGAGCGCCTGCCGCCACTCCTGGTTGGTCAGGCCGACCTCCCGCACGAACGCGTGCAGGTGCGAGATCGCGGCCGTGACCAGCTCGCGGAGGCGTTCGTCCTCGATGCGCGAGTACGAGGCCAGCACCGTGGGCGTGAGCGACGCGAGGTCCTCGACGAAGTCCGAGTGGCCGTCGACCTGTTCGTGAGCCTGGGAGTCAGTCATCGGAACCCTCAATCAGGAGCCTCGGTTACGGGAGCGCCACCGGCGCACCGCCACGGACGTGGCGCACCGGCCTCGTGCTCGTTCCCGGCGCCGTCCATCTTCCCGGCGCCGTCCATCTTCCCGGCGCCGTCCATCTCCCGGCGCCGTCCATCGCGCGGACGCCGTTCCGGCCGCTCACCGTGCCGGCCACCCCGGCCGGTCCTGCCGGAGACGGAGGCACCGTATGCGACGGGTACCCTGCGCGGCAACCGTCTGGTTGCCGGTTCCGTCATGCGTCGACCGGGTCGCCCGGGTGTCGCTTGACCGGGGCGGACCGCGGCCCTCAGGATCCCCCCTCTGCCGATCCGCCTCGGGGACCGAGGCCGGCCTCCCTCCACCCTTGGAGCACCCACCGATGGCAGCACGAGTCGAGAAGCTCACCTCGGACATCGCCTGGAGCACGCCCGACCGGATCGTGGTGAAGGGACAGGACCTGTGCGGGGACCTGTTGGGCAAGCAGTCCCTGGGTGACGTCGCCTTCCTGATCATGACCGACCGTCTCCCCGACGAGCACGAGTCGATCATGTTCAACGCCCTGGCGGTGACGCTGATCGAGCACGGGATGACGCCCAGCGCCATCGCGACCCGCATGACGCTGACCGGTGCCCCCGAAGCGATGCAGGCCGCCATCGCCGCCGGCCTCGCCGGGCTGGGCAGCGTCTTCGTCGGCAGCATGGAGACCGCCGCGCGTCTGCTCCAGGAGGCCGTCCCGGACCCGGCCGCGCCCGTCGACGTCGACGCCCTCGCCGGCGAGGTGGTCGCAGCACTGCGCTCCCGGAAGGCGCAGGTCCCCGGCATCGGTCACCCCGTGCACAAGCCGGCCGACCCCCGGGCGGTCCGCCTGTTCGAGCTCGCGGAGGAGACGGGGTTCTCGGGGCCCTACGTCGCCCTGATGAAGCGCATCGCCGCCGTCGCCGGCGAACGGGCGGGCAAGGAGCTGCCGATCAACGCCACTGGTGCGATCGGCTCCATCGCGTCGGAGATGGGGATCTCCTGGACGGTGATCCGGGGCATCGGCGTGATCTCGCGGTGCATCGGGCTCGTGGGACACGTCCGCGAGGAACTCACCAACCCGATCGCTCGCGAGATCACCGCCCGTGTCGGTCGCGAGACCAGCGAGGCCGCCATCCGCGCGAGCGAGCAGCGCTGATGGACGCGCCCTCGCTGTCACCGATCGAGGTGCTGCGCTCGTACGCCGAGCACGACTACACGCTGGCCGGCCTGGTGGCCAGCCGATCGGCTCCTGACCCGGACCGGGCACTGGTGCTCGACGAGGTCGGGAACGCGCTGTCCTGGCGTGAGGTCGTCGCCCGTGCCGAGGCGCTGGCGGCGTCGTTGCACGGTCGAGGGGTCCGTCGCGGCGACCGGGTGGCGATCATGTCGCGCAACGACGTCGCGCACGTCCTCCTCCTGCTGGCGGCCGCGCGCCTCGGCGCCGTCATGGTCCCGGTGAACTCCGAGCTGGGGGTGGAGGAGGTCGCCGGCCTGTTCGAGCACGCCGGCCCCACCGGCATCGTCGTCTCGCCGGACCTCCTGGACACCGTCCGTGCGGCGCGCGGCCGACTGGCCGAGCAGCCCTGGCTGTGCACCACCGGCAGGGTCGAGGGCGAGCCGTGCTTCGAGGACCTGTCGGATCCTCGGACAGCCGGGCCGCTCGAGCCAGCCGCCACCGAGGGCGTGTCCGCCGATGACGCCGCGATCATCATCTTCACGTCCGGCAGCTCCGGCCGCCCCAAGGGCGTGGTGCACACCCAGCGCAGCCTGATCCTGTCGGGCGAGGCCTACGTGGAACGGGTCCGCCTGCAGCCCGGCGACCGGGTGCTGATCATCCTGCCGCTGTTCCACATCAACGCGATGTTCTACTCGCTCTGCGGAACCCTCGCGGCGGGTGCGTCGTGCATCGTGGTCCCCCGGTTCTCGGCCGGCCGGTTCTGGCACACCGCAGCGGATCTGGGCGCGACGGTCGTCAACGCGACCAACACCGTGCTGAACATCCTCGTGTCGCGCCCCCGCGCCGAGTACCGCGCGGACCACCGGCTCCGGGCCATCTCCGGTGGCGGACCCCCGCACACCGAGCAGTTCCTGCGCGAGGACTGCGGCATCCCCACCATCATCGCCGGCTACGGGATGACGGAGATCCCGGGAGTGCTCTCGACCCCCTTCGACGGGCCGCGCGTGCCCGGCAGCATGGGAGTCGTCGGCAGCCACCCGGACCGCTCCCGGCCCTGGGCGGAGTGCCGCGTCGTCGACGGGGACGGCGCGGACGTGCCGGTCGGCGAGGTCGGCGAACTGTGGGTGCGGACGCCGAACGTCATGAAGGAGTACTTCCGCGACGAGGAGCGGACACGGGCGGCCTTCCGCGAGGGCGGGTGGTTCTGCACGGAGGACCTCGTCCGCCGCGATGCCGACGGCGTCTTCTTCTTCGTCGCGCGCAACCGGGACATCGTCAAACGGCGCGGCGAGAACATCTCCCCGGTCGAGGTGGAGAAGGTCATCCTGAGGCATCCCGCGGTGCTGGACGTGGCGGTGATCCCCGTTCCCGGCGAGCTCGGGGACGAGGAGCTCTGCGCGGTGACCGTACTGATCCCCGGGCACGAGGCCACCGCGAGCGAGATCGCGGGCTTCTGTGCGGAGCACCTCGCCCCGGTCAAGGTGCCACGGTTCGTCGCGTTCATGGACGACCTGCCGCGTACGGGTCCGGACAAGGTCGCCAAGCACGTGCTCCGGGCGGACCCGCGGGTGCTGGAGACCGCCACCGACCTCGGTCGCACGAGCGCTTCGCGCCGGCTCTGAGGGTCCGGCGCCCGCTCGGGACGGCGACGGCAGTGCGGCAGGAGGTCCCCCCGCCGCGGGCGGAGCAGCACCTCAGGCGGACGGGGTGAGCTCCTCGCGGCAGAAGTCGGCGAAGGCATGGGCCCGACGGGTCAGACGGGCCGACCGGGCGTGGGCCAGCACGATGTCGACCCCGCGGACGTCGTCCGCGATCTCCAGGTAGGCCAAGGGCAGTCCGGCGTACGTCGTGGGCCCGGGCCGGTGCAGCACCATGGAATAGCCGACCCCGCACGCGACGAGCGAGCGCACCGATTCCGCGGCGGTCGTCGTCATCGCCACCCGGGGCTGGACACCGGCGCTGCCGAGGATCTCGCGGAAGAGGTCCTCGCTCGGCGGCATGTCGGGCATGACCATCGGCTCGTCCCGCAGCTCGACGAGCCGGATCGGGTCGTCGCTGCCCGCGAGCCGGTGGTCCGCCGGCACGATCACGCACGGCCGGAGGGTGTGGAGGGGTGTCGTCGCGACCTCGGGGAGGATGCCGGTCTCGTACATGAGGGCGACCTCGCAGCGCCCGTCGAGCAGCCGCTCGTGCACCTGCTCCACCGAACCCTCGAACAGGTCGATGACGACGGAGGGGTGGCGGCGGGGGAAGCCGCTCAGGACCCGCGGGACGAGGTACGGAGTGAGCGTCGTGTAGCAGCCGAGCACCAGGGTGCCGTCGACTCCCTGCCCCAGGCTGCGTGCCATGGAGTGCAGGTCACCCGCCTGAGCGAGGAGGTTGCGGATCTCGGGCAGGATCGCGAGTCCGGCACCGGTCGGCGCCACCCCCCTCGCCTTGCGCCGCATGAACAGCTGCACCCCCAGGGCCCGCTCCAGGTCCGAGATCGCCAGCGACACCGCCGACTGCGACACGTTGAGGCGCGCGGCCGCGCCGGCCATCGTCCCGTCGTCGGCGACCGCCAGCGCGTACTCCAGCTGACGCAGGGTGGCCCGGGACAGGGACGTGCTCATGCACGGACCGTACCGTTGAGATGAGTAGATCTCATGTTGTCGGCCAGTAAGATCCGCTTTGCAGATCCTGTGACGCGCGGCACGCTGAAGGCCCGCACACGCACGAGAGGGCGAGCATGCCGACCGTTGTCTTCCACCACCCCGACACCCCGCCGGACGTCGTCGAGGGCAAGGCCGGGACGAGCCTGATGCGCGCCGCGGTCGAGAACAACGTCCGCGGGATCGTCGGCGAGTGCGGTGGCCAGGCCATGTGCGCCACCTGCCACGTCTACGTGCATCCCGAGTACCTCGACGAGCTCGAGCCCATCGGCGAGGACGAGGAGGAGATGCTCGAGGACACCGCTGCGCCCCGCCTGGACCGCAGCCGCCTCGGCTGCCAGGTAGCGCTCGACGACGCGCTGCCGGAGATCCACGTCGACGTCCCACCGACCCAGGTGTGAGCGAGCGTCCGGTGGAGCACGTCGTCGTCATCGGCGCCGGGCACGCGGGAGTCCAGTGCGCGGCGTCCCTGCGCGAGGGCGGGTTCGCGGGCGCGATCACCATGGTGGCCGAGGAGGAGCACCTCCCCTACCAGCGACCGCCGCTGTCCAAGGACCACCTCGGTGAGGCGCCGACGCCGCTGCCGCTGCGGGGGGAGACGTTCTACGGGGACAACGCGGTCGAGTTGCTCAGCGGGCTCACCGCCACCCGGATCGACCGGGACCGCCGCGAGGTCGCGCTGAGCGATGGCCGGGCGGTGCCCTACACGGCGCTGGTGCTCGCGACCGGCGCCCGGGCCCGCTGGCTGCCGGGGGTGCAGGAGGACCACCCCGGTCTGCACCAGATCCGCACGCTGGGGGACGCGGAGAAGCTCCGGGCCGCGCTCACGACGGCTACTCGGGCCGTCGTCGTCGGAGCTGGTTTTCTCGGTCTGGAGTTCGCTGCCGTGGCGCGGAAGAAGGGGCTCGACGTCACGGTGCTGGAGGGCGGGCCGCGGGTGCTGGGCAGGTCGGTCTCCCCGGAGATGTCGGCGCACATCGCGACCGCGCACGAGGCGACCGGCATCACCCTCCGTCTCGGTGAGGGCCTGTCCTCCATCACGTACCGCGACCACGAGGTCGACGCCGTCATCGGGGCGAGCGGTGCGGTGTACAAAGCCGATCTGGTGCTCCTCGCCGTCGGAGCGAACCCGCGGGACGAGCTGGCGCGGGAGGCGGGCCTGGAGGTCGCGGACGGCATCCTGGTGGACGCCCACCTGCGCACCTCCGATCCGGCGATCCTGGCGATCGGGGACTGCGCGCGGCTGTCGAGTCCCGCTGCGGGCTCGCCCGGACGCCTGGAATCGGTGCAGAACGCCACCGATCAGGCGCGGCATGCAGCCGAACTGATCCTCGGGGGAGTCGAACCCTTCGGGGCCGTTCCGTGGTTCTGGAGCTACCAGGGGGCTCTGCGCCTGCAGATCGCCGGTGTCCGGGGCCCGGATGACGCCACGGTGACGATCGGCGACGTCGATGCCGGGAAGTTCTCCGTGCTGTCCTTCCGCGGGGGCCGGTTGACCTGCGTCGAGTCGCTGAACCGGCCCGCCGACCACCTCGCCGCTCGACGCCTCCTCGCCGGCGACCGCCTGCCCACACCCGGCGACGTCGCGGCACCTGACTTCCAGCTGAAGAAGTTCGCGGCCGGGCTCACCCCGGTGTCCGACTGACGAAGGAGTTCCGATGACCACCATCGACCAGCCGCTCAGTGCCGGTGGCGCCCCGACCGCCGACTGGGTCGACATGGGCGAACTGTCGCGCGACCCGTATGACACGTACCGGCGCCTGCGTGAGATGGGCCCGGTCGTCTGGGTTCCCGTCCTGAACCGCTACCTGTGCACCTCGTACTCCGGGTGCCGCGCCCTCGAAGCGGACCAGGAGACGTTCACCTCCACTGCCTCGGCCCTCGCGTCGACGCGCGCCCTGGGCGGGCCGGCGATGCTGGGCAAGGACGACCCCGAGCACGCGGTGGAGCGGGCACCGATCAACCGGTCGATGCGGCCGAAGAACATCCGGGAGTTCTGGGCGCCGCTCTTCGAGCGCAATGCCCGGATGGGCCTGGACGAGCTCATCGCCGTGGGCCCGGAGGAGGCCGATCTGAACCGGGACTTCGCCGGGCCGCTGTCCGCCCGGAACCTGACCGACATGGTCGGGCTCAAGGGGGCTCGACCCACCGACATGGTCCGCTGGTCGCACGCGTTCACCTCCGAGCAGGCGAACATCCAGGACGTCCCCGCGATCCGGGAAGACGCGCAGAGGGCTCGACGCGAGGTCGACGAGCTCCTGGACGAGCTCATCCCGTACTACCGCGAGCACCCGGATTCGTCGCTGGCCTCCGCGTGGGCCAACTCGGGGATACCCCTTGAGGACGTGTACGCCAACATCAAGCTCACCATCGCCGGCGGGCTCAACGAACCGAAGCACGCGGTGTCGACCATGGTGTGGGCGCTGACCGACCACCCCGATCAGCTCGAGCTGCTGTTCGCCGCACCCGAGCGGTGGGCCGAGGCCTTCGACGAGGCGGTCCGGTGGGTGTCGCCGATCGCCATCCTGCCGCGCATCGTCACGCGGCCCACCACGTTCGAGGGCGTGGACCTGCCGGTCGGCGCGGTCGTCTGCCCGGTCATCGGCGCGGCGAACCACGACCCCGAGGTCTTCGAGCGGCCGGACGAGTTCGACCTCGCGCGGCCCCGCGTGTCCCACCTCGGCTTCGGCAGCGGCGTCCACCAGTGCGCCGGCCACTGGGCGGCCCGCATCGGGATCGGGGAGATCGCGGTGCCGATGCTGTACCGCGAGCTGCCCGGCCTGCGGATCGACAGCCGCCGTCCCGCGAACTGGTCCGGGTGGGTGTTCCGCGGCGTGGAGAACGCACCGGTCACCTGGGACGCCGCCTGATGAGGCCCGCCCGGCGGTCAGCGGTCCCGCACCGATCAGCCGGGGTCGACGGCCAGGAGCGCTGAGCACACCGCCGGCTCCTCCAGGATGAGGTGGTGGTGCGTCCCGGGGACCGACATCATCACGTACGGCCCCGCCGAGTGTTCGGTGATCCGCGGGGCGGCCATGGCGTGCAGGTGCTCGCTGTGCTGGCTGAAGACCCACGTGGTGGGGCAGTCGATCTGCGACACCAGACGGTCGAGCGCCGGATCGGCGTAGTCGCCCCGCGCGGCCTCGTCGCGGCGCCAGGTCCAGCCCCTCGGGGTCTCCTCCACGTTGGCGTCGATCAGGAGCCGGGTGAGCTCCGGCGCGGGCAGCTCCTGGGCCGGGAGCAGCCGGAACCGCTCGGCCAGCTCCTCGCGGTTCCGGTAGTACCGGCGCGGCTGCGGTCGTGGGTGCCGGCGCAGCCCCGGCCGCGGCCGGGGGTAGGCGTCGAACACCACGAGGCGCTCCACGAGCGCCGGGTAGGAGGCAGCCGCCACGACTGCGACCACTCCCCCCATGCTGTGCCCCACGACGGTGGCGGGGGCGCCGAGCCGGTCGATCACCGCCGCCACCTCGGCCGCCCAGATCTGCCAGTCGTAGGAGCTCCGGTGGTCGCTGCGACCGTTCCCCGAGAGCTCGATCATGGCCACGTGGTGCTCCGCCGCGAGCAGCGGCACCATGCCCGCCCACCACGCGTGGTTCGCCCCGAACCCGTGGACGAGGACGAGGGTGTCCTTGGCCGGGTCGCCCGCCGACCAGACCGCGATCCGTGCCCCGTCCACCTCGACGAACGACGGCGCCGCCGGCAGTCCGACGAGGTCAGCGGTCCCGGTCAGGGGGTGCCCCGGCTCGTCGGCAGGTACTCGTCCATCCCGATGAAGAACGAGCTGAACCGCCAGCACCCGTCGTCCTCGCGGCGCAGCTCGCTGGTGTAGATCACGCTGGCACCGAGCGACAGCCCGTCGCTGGCGACCGTCACGACGCTGTACGCCAGGGCCTTCGCGGTCCCGCCCTCGAGGTCGAGCTCCTCCACCAGGACGTTGCCCATGACGTGGCGACGCTGGTCGGCCTGCGCCTCGATCCGCCCGGGCAGCTGCTCCGCGATCTCCTGCCGGGAGCCGAACCGGGTCCGGGGTTCGGCGCTGCCCAGGCCGACCTCGAACAGCGCGTCCTCGGTGAAGCAGGAGCAGAGGACGTCGACCCGCGCCTCGTCGAACGCGGTGCCGAAGCGGGAGAACGCCTCGGCGATCTGCGCCCGGGCGGCAAGCGCCCCGGGGCTCCAGTCGCCCGGAGCGAGCGGACGCAGGTCGACCTTCCCGCTCCGGTGCGACCACGCCTGGCCCGGGCGACCCTCGCCCCCGGGCGACGGACTCACGCCGAGCGGTCCTTCGGGGAGGGGATCGGCTCCTTCCACGGCCGGATCTGGTGCTCGACGACGGCCGGACCCAGGCGGAAGTGCTGGGCCTCCTCGTACGTCTCGACCAGCGGGAGGTTGGGGTCGTAGTAGTCCTCCGGGGACAGCGGCAGCGGACCGGTCTTCGACGTGCGCCCGGGCGTCGCGCGGCCGAGCACGCCGTCGAGCTTGGCGACGAAGCCGATGAGCCGGTCGAGGTCCACCCCCGTCGGGATGCCCATCGCGTTGCACATGTTGACGACGTCCTCGGTCGCCGCCATGCCGGTCGCCCGGCCGTTGCCGCAGTAGGGGCAGCCGCCGATGCCGCCGGCCGTCACGTCGAAGCTGACGTCGAAGCTCTCGTCCAGGGCCTTGATCGTCGCGTACGTGCTCGCCAGCGCCATGCCGCGGGAGTCGTGGAGGTGCTGGGCGATGCGCCGCACCTCGGGCCACTCCTGCCGGACCGCGGCGATCGTCTCCTCGACCCAGTGCGGCATGCACCAGCCCATCGGGTCGGCGAAGGACACCGTCGTCACCGTGATGCCGGCGTCGGCCCAGGCGTCGTGCTGCCGCCGCAGCATGTCCATCCGCTGCTCGGTGCTGAACGGGCCCTCGAAGTTGGAGCCCCACGCGGCCCCGACCATGATCCGGGCCTCCGTGGCGCCTGCGTCGACGGCGCGCTGGATCGTCCGGCTCCAGTTGGCGATCTCGTCGGCCTGGCTCCGGTTGGCGTTGCGGCGGATGAACGTGTCGCACAGGTGGGCGCCGGTGGAGAAGCCGTCCCGGCCGGGGACCTGCAGCCAGGGGAACTCCGACGCGCGCTCGATCCCCTTCTGGTTCATCGCGAGGCAGTAGTACCGGGGGCCCTCCACCGGCTTGAACCGCTCCAGGACCTCGCCGATCTTCGCCATCTGCGGCGTGTAGCGGGGACTCACGAAGGAGCCCACGTTGATCTCCGGCAGACCGCACTCGGCGAGCTCCTGCAGCAGGTCGGCCTTGACCTCCACCGGGATGTCGACCGACTCGATCTGCATGCCTTCGCGCATGACCTCTTCGCGGAGCAGTACGCGTGGATATCCCATGTTCTCGTCCTCCTCGGACTGATCGACCTGCGTCATCCTTCGTCGACAGGCGGCCGCACCTGGGCGAGGACCTCGTCCACGTCCTTCGCGATCTCCCGGTACACACCCGCTCGGACCAGCGCGTCGAGGTCCTTGGCCCGTGGCGGCGCGATGTTCAGGGGCGTGTCGACCACGACGGCGTCGCGCCGCAGCGTCTCGGTCTCCTCCGCGGACAGGCCCAGCGAGCCGAGCACCGCGTCGTTGTCCTCACCGAACAGCGGCCCCCGGGCGCGGCTGGTGACCGCCGTGGAACCGGTCCAGACGAACGGCGTCCCCGGGATCGGGCGGGTCACACCCTTGATGTCGACCCAGTCGAAGAACTGCCGGTGCTGCATCTGCGGGTCCAGCAGCATGTCGCGGACCTCGGCCACCGCCGCGGCCGCGACGCCGTGGCCCTGCAGCGTCTCCGCGGCCTCCTCCGGTGTCCGGGACGACGTCCACTCCCCCAGGCCCCGGGCCAGCTCGTCGAGGTCGGGGGCGTCGCCGGACAGGTGCTCCCGGACGAGCTCGACCACTCGCTCCCGTGCCGCGTCGTCCTCGATGGCGACGGCCACCCACGCCTCGACGCCCTGGCAGGCGAACACGTCGGACAGGAGGGTGTCGTCCTCGGCGTTGCCCCGGCGCGACGGCTGCTGGGCGCCGGCCTGCGCCGCGATGAGCGCCTCGGGGATGACGACCGGCCCGAGCTGGTACATGCCCAGGTCGATCCACTGCCCCCGGCCCGAGCGGTGCCGCTCCTCCAGCGCCGCCAGGATCGCGTAGAGCCCGGTCCACGCGGCGAGGAAGTCGGGATAGGACTGCCCGACCTTCCGCGGCTTGTCCCCCGGGTACCCCGAGTACTCGACGAGGCCCATGGTGGACTCCAGCGAGGTGCCCTGTGCCTTGAACCCCGACCAGGGGCCGGTGGCGCCGTAGCCGGTGTTGGACAGCATGATCAGGCCCGGGTTGGTCGTCACGAGGTCTGCGTGGGTCATGCCCCAGCCGCGCAGCACCCGGGGGGTGAAGTTCTCGACGACGAGGTCGGCTGCGTCCACCAGGCGGCGCAGCACCGACCTGCCGGCCTCCTGCTTGAGGTCCAGGACGAGGGAGCGCTTGCCGCGGTTGAGGCTGTGGAACGAGCCGGACCAGTTCCAGCCGTCGCCGCCGCCCTCGTTCCCCAGGGCCGGGGCGAGAGCCCCTCCCCGGGTCTGGTCCAGCTTCGACGGCGGCTCGACCTTGACGACCTCGGCGCCCAGGTCGCTGAGGAGCGAGCACATGTAGGGCGCGGCGAAGACCGTCGACAGGTCGACGACCTTGAGCCCCGCGAGCGGTCCGGGGACGTCGGCGCCCGCTGCCTGGCGACTCACCGCGCACCCGCCTCGGTGCCGGCGGCGACGCGGGAGAGGAGGTCCGCATCGTGCTCACCCAGCAGGGGCGCCGCGCGCCGGACGGTCACCCCCGTGCGGGACAGCGAAGCGGTGACGGCAGGCATGCGCCACGGCCGGCCGTCGAGCGTGCCGGGCATGGTCCGGAACACCTCCCGGGCGTTGAGGTGCGGGCACTCGAGGAGCTGCTCGGCCGTCTGGACGAAGCCGGCGAGGATCCCCCGGGCCGAGGCCCCCTCGAAGAAGTCGCGGGGCTGCACGTCGGCCAGTGCGGTCCGGAAGATCTCCGCGATCTCCGCGGCATGGGTCGCGCGCGCCTCGGGCGTCGCGTACTGCGGCTCGGCCAGGCGCTGGTCGGCGATGAAGTCCGCGAGGTTGCTGATGGGGGTGAGGATGGTGATCTGGGCACTGACGTAGCCCGATCCCGCGGGCAGGGGATCGCCGGAGAGCGGGTCGATGACGGTGGGGCGCCGGGTGGAGACCGCGCCGGTGAAGGCGTACTCCGGGATGGTCAGCACCAGCTCCGAGGCGATGCACTCGACGATGGAGATGTCGATGACGGTCCCGCCGTGCTCGCGCGCACCCAGCAGCGCGGCCTCGGCGACGTAGGCACCGGTGAGCCCCGCTTCGTAGGTGCTCTGCCGGAGCCCGCGCTTGAGCGGGTAGCGCTCCGCAGCGCCACCGAAGGACAACAGGCCGCTCGCGGCCTGCATGGTGAGGTCGGTCGCCTTCCAGGCGGCCTTCGGCCCGGTGGTCCCGTAGGGCGTGATCGTCTCGATCACCAGTCCCGGGTGGGCCGTGTGCAGCTCGCCCACGTCGATCCCCCACGTGGCCAGCTGCGCGAAGTCGTCACCGACCAGGAGCACGTCGGCCGTGGACACGAGCTCGTCGAGGGCGTCGCGATCGGTACCGGGCTGCAGCGAGACCCCTCGCTTGTTGTAGTTCAGGTACTCGAACAGGGCGCTGCGCTCGTCGTCCTCGCCGGCGCGGTAGAACGGGGCCACCGAGCGGGTCCGGTCGCCTTCGGGGGTCTCCACCTTGATCACGTCCGCGCCGAGGTCACCGAGCATCCTCGCCGCCAACGGGGTGGCGAGACCGACACCCAGCTCGACGACCCGCACACCGTCCAGCGGGGCCTCGCCGCCGGTCATGACGCGGGGTACGGGTACGGGACGGCCGGTCCACCGCGCAGCGGCAGGACCACGGTGGCCGTGCCGGGGGTGCTCTGCTTGCCCTCCTGGTTCCGGATGCCGATCTCCAGCTGCACGATGCCGTAGCCGCCCTCCTCGGTGAGCTCGGTGATCCGGCCCCAGGCGGTCAGGGTCGACCCGACCTGGTCCATGGCGCGGAACTGGAAGCCGATGCTCCGCAGCCACCCCTCCGGCTCGGCCCACTGCCGCACGACCTGCACCATGAAGTGCTGCTTCCAGCTGCCGTTGACCAGCAGGGCCGGGAGCTTGTCGTGCTCGACGGTGAACCGCTGGTCGTAGTGGATGCGGTGCCAGTTCTCGATCGAGGCGGACCAGCGCATCAGGTGCGGCTCGAGCAGCGGCCCCCGCACCAGCTCCGGGATCTCGTCGCCGACGCTGAGGTCCTCGAACACCAGCGGTGCCGGCTTCGTCATCGTTCCTCCGGTCATCGGTGGATCAGCGAGCTCGTCGTCACGGCCAGGACGTCGCCGTCCTGGTTCGTGTAGGTGGTCTGCACACGGACGATCACCATGGGGTTGCCGTCCCGCGACTGGCGCTCGGAGATGTCGAGGTACTTGGAGCGCACGGTGATGACGTCGCCGATCTTCGCGAGCTGGAAGAACTCGGCCTCCGTGCCTCCGTTCAGCAGTCGCTTGAACGGGAGGTCCAGCGGCGGGAGGCCGTTCTGGCTGCCGCCCAGTCGGCCGTCGTCCTCCGGGTCGTCCTTGAGGCGGTCCATGGGGTCGGGCCCACCCGGGGCACGTCGCACGCTGTTCATGGGGAACAGCGGAGGCGCCACCACCTCGCCGTACTTCGACGCGGCTGCCACCTCGTGGTCCCAGTGCACGGGGTCGGGCTCCATGACCCCGTGCACGAAGCGCCGGAGCAGCTCCTCCGACACCGGCAGCGCTGACGTGCGCGGCTCGGACTCGACGCCGATGAGCGCGCGGTGCTCGTCGGTGAGGACTGTCATCTGCTCAGGCCTCCCAGACCTTCTTGCCCTGCTTGAGGATCGCGCGCGCCATGAGGATCCGCTGGATCTCGTCGGTGCCACCGCCGATGCGGCCGTGGCGGAGCTCGCGGTAGAACGTCGAGATCGGCATCTCCAGGGTCTCGCCCATCCCGCCCAGGATCTGCATGATCTTGTCCATGGACCGGTGGCCGTAGTTGCCACCCATGTACTTGGCCATGGCGGCGAGGTGCCGGACCTCTTCGCCGGCGTCGTAGCGGGCGGCGGTCTCGTAGGCGATCGCCCGGATGGTCTTGAGGTCCATGAAGACGTCGACCAGCATCCACTGGATGGCCTGCCGCTCGGCCAGCGGTGCACCGAAGGTCTCGCGCGACTTGGCCCACTCGGTGGCGATCTCGAGCCCGCGCGCGAGCCGGCCGCAGGCCAGGGTGCCGCGGGTGAGACGGTCCTGGATGGCGAGCCACTCCTGGCCGAGCCCGAACCCGTACCCCTCCCTGCCGAGGACGCGGTCGCCCGGCACGAAGACGTCGTCGAAGGTGACGAGGTACTGGTGGGCCTTGCGGACCAGCCAGGTCTCGATGGGGCTCCAGGAGATGCCCGGCGAGTCCCGGTCCACGATGAACATCGTCATGCCGCCGCGCTGCCGCTTCTCCGGGTCGGTCACGGTCAGCACCAGCATGTAGTCGGCGTCCTCGACCCCGCTGATCCACATCTTCTGGCCGTTGATGCGCCACCCGTCGCCGTCCCGCTTGGCGGTGGTGCGCATGGAGTTGCCCGGGTCGGAGCCGGCGCCCGGCTCCGACTGCGCGAAGACGAAGCGCTTCTCACCCCGGATGGACGGCATGAGGAACTCCTCCTTCTGCGCGTCCGTGCCGTGCAACAGCGGCATCATCGCGCCCGACCGGGGGAGCTTGACCAGGCTGCGGTTGAGCTGCTCGGCCACCACGACCTCGCCCAGGGCGCCGTATCCCTCACCGCCGTACTCCTCGGGGAGTCCGACCGCGTAGAGACCCGCGTCCTGCGAGATCTGCTTGAGGCGGGCCCAGTCCTCGGCGGGCAGGGAGCCGTCGACCTGGCCCTCGGTGGCCCCTGGCTTGGGTCCCTCGTCCAGCCACTGGTTGGAGAGGAACTTCGCCTCGAGCGGGAAACACTCCCGCTCGACGATGTTCTTGGCGTGCTCCTTGAGCTCGATCAGCTCGGGCGGTAGGGCGAAGGCCGTCGTCGGAGCGGAGTACTTGACTGCCATGGTTCCTCCAGGAGGGGCGAGCGGGCGATGGAGTGGTCACTGCGTGGCGGCGTCACCGGGTCGACGGCGAGGGCCTGGGACTGTGCGCACACCGCGGACGACGACGTGCGCGTCCTCGGTCGAGGCCCCGACTCGGACGAGCCGGGGGACGACGCGACGTCCGGACACCGGTCGGTCTCCCCGGCCGGCAGTCCGGGGTCTGCGCCGCGAGGCTGCCGGGGACACCGGGCAGGTGCCTGGGCCCACGTCCTCCTGGGGCGTCCCCGAATCCTGGACCGATCGGTCGACTGCGTCAAATGCGCCGGCCGCGGCCGGCCCGCGAGGCGCGGCGGAGCCCGGTTTCCGCGACGTCGTGCACCGGGCAGGGATCGCTGTCACCGCTCAGCGCTCCACGGGAGCGAAGCGGACCAGCGCGCTCCCCTGGCCGGTGTCGTCGAAGACGGCGCGGACCCGCAGGCCGATCCGCACCGACTCGGGACTGCAGCCGACGATGTTCGTCATCACGCGCGGCCCCTCGTCCAGTTCCACGTAGGCGAGGACGAACGGGCCCGCGTCGCGGTAGGCGCCCTCACCGCGCCTGCTGACGGTGAAGGTGTAGACCTCACCCTCCCCGGAGGCCTCGACCCAGCCGATGTCGAGCGATCCGCACTCCGGGCAGATCCCCTTGGGGTACCAGATGAGCGTCGCGCAGGCGGCGCACTTCGGCAGCAGGAGCCTGCCCTCCGCGGTCGCCGTCCAGAACGGCTCGGTCTCGGGGACGACTGCCGGCGCGGGGCGCGGGAGCTCCAGGTTGCCGCCCTCGGTCACGCGTCCTCCTGCCCGAGGATCAGCGTGGAGCTGCCCATGCGCGAGGAGATGCGCCCGCCGGAGCCGTGAGCCAGCGCGATCTGGCAGTTCGGCACCTGCACCTCGGGGGCTGCCTCGCCACGCAGCTGGCGCACGGCCTCGATCACCTTCGTCATCCCGCCCTGGTTCACCGGGTGGTTGTTGCAGAGCCCGCCGCCGTCGGTGTTGAAGGGCAGCCGGCCGGTGGGCGAGATCAGGCCGCCGTCCATGACGAAGTGCCCGCCCTTGCCCTTCTCGCAGAAGCCGAGGTCCTCGATGGTCTCGATCACCGTGATCGTGAAGGAGTCGTAGATCGACGCGTAGTCGATGTCCGCGACGGTGACCCCTGCCTCGGCGAACGCCATCGGACCGGACCACACCGCTCCGGTGTAGGTGACGTCCACGCGCCCGTTCATCGTGTGCTTGGGCGCCTCCCCCTGTCCGAGGACCTTGACGCAGGTCCGGTCCAGGGTCTTCGCGACCGCGGGGCTCACGACCACGAGCGCTCCCCCGCCGTCGGTCATGACGCAGGAGTCCAGCCGGTGGAGCGGATCGGACACCAGCGGGGACGCGAGGACCTCGTCGACGGTGACCACGTTCGGCAGGAGTGCGTTCGGGTTGTACTGCGCGTGGTGGGACGCCGCCACCTTGACCTCGGCCAGCTGCTCGCTCGTGGTCCCGAACTCGTACATGTGACGACGGGCGGCCAGCGCGTAGTTGTTGACCGTCGTGACGCCGTACACCTCTTCGAAGGGGCCGTGCGGCGTCCCCACCCCCGGCGCGCGACCGACGCCCGGGGCCGGCCGGACGTGGCCCCCGAGCGTGATGAGCGCGACGTTGCACTTGCCGGCGGCGATCGCCGCGGCGGCGTGCCCCACGTGGACGAGGTAGGAGGACCCGCCCGTGAGCGTGGAGTCGATGTAGGAGACCTTCAGCCCCAGGTACTCGGCGAGCGTGATGGCGCCGAGCCCGGTCTGGTCGACGGTGAAGTACGCGTCGACGTCGCCGAGCGACAGCCCGGCATCGGCGAGCGCTCCGACGGCGACCTCGGCGTGGATCTGCGCCACCGACCGGTCGGGGATCTTGCGTCTGGGGTGCTCGTAGGCGCCCGCGATGAAAGCCTGGCCGCGGATGCTCATCGACGGGCGGTCCCTTCCTGCGGCGCCGTGGCGGGCGAGGCGTTCATGGACAGGACCACTCGCGTCATCTGCTGCTCGGACCAGTCGACGACGGCCTCGCTCCCGCTGGTCGAGGAGCACGTCCGCAGGAAGGCGCGCGCGTCCGCGAGCACCTGCGCGGGGACCTCGGCGAGTTCCTGGAGGAGCGCCACGGCCGTGTCCTCGGCCTCGCCCTCGGCGGCCGTGTGCGTCACCAGTCCCGAGGCGAGCGCCTCGTCCAGGGACGCCCGCCGCCCGGAGAGCGCCAGGTCGACGACGGCCGTCGGTGACACCCGGTCCACCAGGAACGGCGCGACACCGAACGGGAAGAACCCGAGGCCGGCCTCGGGCAGGCGGTACCGCGAGCCGGTGGCACCGACGGCGTACGTCGCCGCGCCGACCAGGCCGAGGCCCAGGCCCACGGCCCACCCCTCGACCGCCGCCGCGACCAGCGTGCCGCACGTCTTGACCGTCCGGACCATGATCTCGGACGCGTTCTCCGCGTAGGTCCACCCCGGACCCGGGGTGGGGCCGGGCCTGCTGGTGTCGGCGCCGGCGCAGAAGTTGCCGCCGCTGCCGGTCAGCACGATGCCCGTGCAGGCGGGATCGGCATCGAGGTCGTGGACCGCCGCGGTGATCGCGGCGGCCATGCTCGCGTCGATGGCGTTGCGCTGGGCCGGGCGCTCGATCCTGATCACCCCGACGGCGCCGAGCCGGGTGATCGAGACCCGGTCCTCAGCCATCGCGCCGCGCGGAGGCACCCGCCGCGCCGGCAGGGGTCAGGCCGAGCTCCGCGAGGATCTCGTCGGTGTGCTGTCCCACGCGGGGAGGCGCCACCGAGAAGCTGTCGTCCACGGCCGGGACGGGTGAGCCCGGGACGTAGAAGATGCCGTCCCCGGACTCGTCCGGCACGGTGCGGAGCATGTTCCGCGCCTCGAGGTGCGGATCGGCCACGACCTCGTCCATCGTGTGGACCGCGCTGCCGGCGACACCGGCGGCCCGCATCTGCTCGACGACCTCGGCGACCGTGTGCTCGGAGGTCCACCCCTCGATGAGGGCGTCCAGGGTGTCCCGGTGCTCCAGCCGGGTGTCGCTCTCGGTCCCCTCCCCCATGTAGAGCAGCAGCTCCGGCTTGCCGATCACCCGGGACACGCCCTGCCACATGCGGCCGGTGAGCGGTGCCAGGTAGACGTAGCCGTCGCTGGCCCGGTACGTGCTGGCGTAGGACCCACGCACCCGGCTGCCGATCCGGGACAACTTGCTGCCGAGCTGCAGGACCTCCATGAAGCCCGACCCGTGGAAGGACATCATGCAGTCGAGCATGCTCAGGTCGACGTACGAGCCCTGACCGGTCGCCTGCCGCCTCAGCAGTCCGTTGTTGACCGCCAGGGCGGCCCACAGTCCGGTGAGGTGGTCGGGGATGAAGACGCCGGAGAGCATGGGCGCGCCGTCGGGCTCGCCCGTCAGGTCCATCACGCCGGACATCGCCTGGATGACGCCGTCGAAGGCGGGCAGGGACCGGTAGGGGCTGTTCTGCCCGAAGCCGGTGATGTGGACGTAGACCAGACGCGGGTTGACCTGCGACAGGCGCTCGTGGTCGAACCCCAGCCGCGCGGGCACGCCGGCCGCCATGTTCGTGACGAAGACGTCGGCGGTCTCGACCAGCGCGAGGAGCGCCTCGATCCCCTGCTCGGACTTGAGGTCGAGGACGATGCTGCGCTTGTTCCGGTTCAGCGTCGGGAAGTAGCCGCTGTGCGACGCGCCCGGGCTCTCCACCTTGATGACGTCGGCGCCCTGGTCGGCCATGAGCTGCGTGCAGAAGGGTCCCGCGATGAAGTGCTCGACGGCGACCACGCGCAGGCCGGACATGCTGGCGTTCTGCTGGGACATCAGTTGCCACCTCGCGCTGCGACGGGCGCCTGACGCAGCTCCTCGAGCCAGCCCTTGAACGCATCGGCGAAGTCGGGCATCTCCTGGTTCGGGTAGTGCGCGATGCCCGTGACGCTCTGGAACAGGGCTCCCGGGATCTGCTCGGCGGTCGGCCGCATGGCCTCCCCGAACGAGTCGCCCCCGGAGATCACGTAGGTGGGGCAGCTGATGTTCGGAAGGCGCGACCACAGGTCGTGCCGGCCCCAGGCGACGAGGTCGGAGCGGGTGACGTGCCAGTCCTCGCGGCAGTGCATCGTGGCGATCATCTCGGCCGTCTCGGCCGGCACGTCGCTGCCGATGAGCGAGAGGTTGGAGTAGTACGTCTGGTCCCGCACGCTCGGTGTGCTCGAGTCCTCCGGCTTGCGCCACGTCTTCGCGGGGGTAGGAGCGACGGGGCACTCCATGGCCACCACGGCCTCCAGCTGGTCGGAGAACCGGGACGCCATCTCCAGGACGATGCGGCCGCCGATGGAGCACCCCAGCAGGTACTTCCGCCCGACCGCGAGCCGGTCCAGGACCTTCATGCACCAGTCCGCGTAGTACGGGATGGACGTGATCGGGCCGTCGACGGCGGGCTCGGACCGGCCGTGCCCCGGCAGGTCCACGACGATCACCCGGAAGCCGAGCGCCGCCAGGCCCTTGGCGTTGTTCCGGTACTGGACACCGCTCTGGCCGGCCGTGTGGACGCACAGGAGCGTGTCGTCGCCGTCGCCGACGACCTCCACGTACCCCAGTCGCCCGTCGATCTCCAGGTAGTCCGCGTTATGCACTGGGCTTCTCCTTGACGGCAGCCAGCCGGGCCGCGTCGACCATCAGCATGATCGCGCGGAAGATCCGCAGGTACTGGTAGTTGTTCCCGGTGGACCGGAACTCGTTGCGGCCCAGCCGGGCGACGAGGTCGTTCTTGCCGGCGGCGAGCAGGTCCACCCACGCGCGCTCGCTGCCGGTGATCGTGAAGGTCGGGCCCTCCGGCGTCTTCCTGGCGACCTCGATCACCCTGCCGCGGTAGATGCGGAACTCCACCTGCTCGTCGCCGGCCCGAATCCCGACGGACCCGTCGAAGGTCTCCACCGCCGAGACGAAGTCCTCGTCGGCCGCCAGACGTGCGGCGAGGTGCTTGCCCCACGCCACCGTGCCGACGTCCCAGGCGACGCGCGGAGCCGACTCGTCGTCCTGGACGTCGCTCGCGGCCGGGACGTCCCAGGTGACGCGGGCACGCTCGACCACCTGACCGTCGGCGTCCACCAGACGCACGTCCTGGTGCACCCTGCCGCGCCCACGCCGCCGGGCCGGCTTCCAGCGCGTGACGATCCCCTCGAGGCGGACACCGACCGATCTCGGCCGGGCTCCCGCCTCCCAGTCGATGCCGGTCACCTGCGCGTCACGGACGGGAGGCGCCTGGATGACGGCCACCGGCAGCTGGGGCGCGCCCGCGGCGGGTGCCGGTGCGACGCCGGTGTCGGACACCATGCCCACCCGGATCCCGTCGAAGTCGGCGGCCTCCGGCACCGCCGAGGTGGCGGCCCTCTCGTCGAGCGCGCTCACCGACGCCACCCCCGCCCGGACTGGTTCGGCACGGCACCGGTCGCGGACCACACGGGCGCCGCTCCGTGGCTCACCGCACGCCTCGCGCGCGACGCCGGCCGGAGCCCGCGGCCACCGCGGGTCATCCGTGTCGGTGCCGACGGCCTTCTCTGCGACTCATCCACGCTGCGTCCTCTCTTCGTTCGGCATGAGCTTCCTAAGGCCGCTGGGCGGCTTCCGCGCGGTGTGGCGAGGACCACTATCCCCAACCAACCATCTGGTTGGCCGCTCGTCAATGGGTCGGCCGCAGGGTCGTTCCGGCCGCGGCACGCCGCGGCGCTCCCGGGGGCCGGCCCGGGAGGGCCCTCCGGCCGGCCCCGCGGTCGCGGTGGCCGGACCCGTCGAGCGAGAACGGACGACGAGCCGTCCGGGAGGCGGCAGACTACTGCTGCTGGCCCCTGTGCCGGGACTCGCCGACGCCGGTCACTCGTGACCGTCGTCATTCGAGCAGCCCGTCACAGGGCCTCGGGCACGAGCTTTCAGAGCCGGAGTGGCCGCGAGCGAGCCCGGGGGAAAGGGATCACACCACCCGAACGGGTCGTGTCGGATCGGCGACAATTGTTGTGAACACGTTCCGAGTCGGGCGACTGTTATCATCGGTCACCACAGGACGGGCATCGTGGGCCCCCGCAGGATGACCGATGCGGCAGAAAGGACATCCATGACGCTCCCCGAGGCGGACCGCGAGCAGCGCTGGACGGTGGACGCCGACGTCAGCCTGACCGGTCTGATCGAGAACAATCGCGACAGGATCCTCGCCGTCGCCGCGGAGGAATTCGAGGCAAAGGGATTCGCCGGAGCACGGATCGACGAGATCGCGCGCCGTTCCAATGTCAACAAACAGCTCATCTACCATTACTTCGGCAGCAAGCGCGTCCTGCACTCCGCCGTCATGGAACACGTCACCGCACGCGCACTCGAAGTGGCCAGGGACGATGTCGACCAGCCATACCTGGATTACGTCCTGAATGTCACCGCCGCCAGTTTCTCGCGGATCAGGAATCGTCTGTACCGGTACTGGCTGTGGGAGGCCGTGGAGGGCTCCGACCTGACGGACGTCGCGCGCCACGACGAGCGGCGGGCCCACTACGCGCAGAAGGTGGCCCAGATCCACAAGGCGCAGCGCAACGGAGAGATCGACCCCGACCTCGATGCGCGGTTCCTGCACCTGGCAGTGGTGGCTCTCGCCAGCTTCCCGCACATGGCGCCCCAGATCGCGTCCCTCATCACCGGCCTGGAGCCCGACGACCCGGAGTTCAGGAAGGGCCAGCAGGCGTTCGTCGAGCACCTCGCGCGGGCCCTCAGTCCCCCGAGGGCCTGACGATCCCCGTCAACCCGCTCCGCTGAGGCCCGCGGGGACCGCGTCGCTCGTCTCCGACGGACGCCGTCCTCGCCACCGCCCTCGTCCCGCCGCGGGGACCGGTCACGACGGGGATGACTCCCCGGTGGCGTCCCTGCCGGCTCGCCTCACGCGTAGTAGTCGACGGCAGGGTCCACCTTGACGTCGATGAGCAGCGGGAGGTTCTCCGGGGCCCAGAGGGACTCGTCCAGCTCGTCGATCTCCTGCAGGGACCGGACCGTCACGGCCTTCCCGCCCAGGGCGATCCCCAGGTCCGCGAACTCGGGCCACTCCATCAGGGAGTGCCGGGGGTCGGCGTTGAAGCCCTGGAGCTTCGAGTACTCGGCACCGTAGGAGCCGTCGTTGATGACCACGGCGACGAGCGGCAGGCGGTACCGCACGGCGGTGTTGAACTCGGTCAGACTCATCATCCCCCCGCCGTCTCCCACGAAGACGACGGTCACCAGGTCAGGTGTCGCCACCGACACCCCTGTCGCGCACCCGATCCCCAGGCCGATGGACCCGAAGCTGACCGTGCCCGCGGTGTACCGGGGGTGGGGCACGTCGATGTAGCGCCACACCGAGCGCAGGAAGCGACCGGCATCCGTCACGACCGCGCGGTTCTCGGGGAGTCGGGGACCGAGCCGGAGCATCGCCGTCCGCATGTCGACGGCGTCGCTCCCTCGTGCCTCGACGAACTCGTCCGAGGGCACCCGCTTCCGCAGCTCCTCGGCCAGCCCGGCGCGGCTCGAGGCGAACGCGATGTCCTCCGAGCGGAGGAGTTCGGTCATCGTCGTCGCGACGGTGGCGGCGTCCCCGCACAACGCGACGTTCGCCTCGTAGTACCTGTTGAGGTGGTGGTCGAACCGGTCGACGTGCACGACCGGCCTGCCGTCGAGGAGCGCACCCGAGTCCGTGGTGTAGTCGTTCAGGCTGGCGCCGAAGACGATGACGCAGTCGGAGTCGAGGATCGCGGTGAGCCCGACGGGATGGGCCAGCGTCCCGCAGACGCCCAGGTCGAGGTCGTGGCCGGCGAAGAAGCCGCGGGCCGGCACCGTCGTCGCCACCGCCGCCCCGATCAGGTCCGCGAACGCGGTGATGGCCTCGTGCGCGTCCGACTCCACGGCGCCACGCCCGGCGAGGACGAGGGGGCGGCGCGCTGACGCGATCATGCCGAGGGCGGAGTCCAGCAGGTCCGGATTGAGGTCCGCCGGAGGCTCGAGGGGCGTCTCCGGCGGAGCCGCGCCGGTGTCCTCGATCTCCACGTCGAGGAACTCCACGGGGACGTCGAGCGCCACGGGGCGCGACTCGGCGCGGGCCTGCGCCAGAGCGCGTCCCAGCTCGTCGGGGACGTCCTGCGCTCGTGCCGCCCGGCGGAAGGCGGCCCCGGTCGGTTCGATCAGACGCCGCAGGTCGATGTTCTGCAGGTGGTGCGGACTCGTACTCGGTGTGCTCGACGTCAGGAGAACGAGAGCCGTGCCGGAACGAACCGCCTCGGTGAGCGCCGTGATGGTGTTCGTGGTCCCCGGCCCGTGCGTCACCGTGGCGACGCCGACGGACCCGCTCGCGCGGGCGAACCCGTCGGCCATGCCCACCGCACCGGCCTCGTGGGTGCTCCCGATGTACCGCCCACCGTGTTCGTCGATGAAGCTGGCGATGTACTGCATGTTGGCGTCGCCCATGAGCCCGAAGAGAGGCTCCGCGCCGCGCTGGGACAACCGCCGAGCCAGTGCCTGATAGGTCTTCACCCGACAGCTCCTCTGCATGGATGTGATCGCCGCAACTCCGCTGGCACCCGACGGTAACCGGATGGTTGACCCCTGGCAAGGAGCCGTCTGCGACGGCCACGGACAGCCGGCAGCCGCCGGCAGACCGCACTGCCCGGGGCCCCCGCCTGGCTGCGGTGGCCTCCCGCGCCGCTCCGCAACGCCGTCCGGTCACCGACGTGGTCGAGCCCCGTCGCGGGGACGACCGGGTCCCACCCACAGGCAGCATCGCCGGCCTCGGGCGCCGCGGCGATGACCTCACGGGGCACGGGTCTCACCGGTCCCGGTCGACGACGGGTGCCACCTGCGGGTCCTGACCACCGAGGACGACCCGGCCGGCCACGAGGTCGAGGTGCACGAGGCCCTCCTGGTGGGCCGCGGCGACGACCCGCAACGTGAACCGGTGTTGCCGCAGTGTGTGGATCGAGGTGACCGGCCGTGTCCTGAGGAAGGCCACGAGTTCCCCCTGGGACCGTCGGTGCCCTGCCCGGTGAGCGCCGCCGACGCCTCGGCCGTCGCTCTCGTCCCGGGAGTGGACGGTGCAGAAGCCATGACGACGGCACGGGACCGACTCTCCGACGTCCGGGACGAAGTTCGCCGCCTCGTACGTCAGGACCGTGCCGCAACACAGCCGCGCCGCGTACGTCCTGCGGGTCCTCGTGCTCGCGCTGGCGGTCGACATCTGTCGTGCCTCCTCTCGATGACACCGGCGGCCCGGCCGGTCACGTCGGCCCCGGACGCACCCCGGCGCCGGAGGACCCGCTCCCGGCGTCCGGGGAGGGTGCGCCGTCTCCGGCGGGCGGCGCGCACGAGCCCGCGTCGGACGGTGCGCAGGTGACGGTGCACCGGTGCTCCGCCGGGTCGATGGTCGTGACCACCGCGAGACGGGGGTCCATCCGGACGCTCAGGACCCTGCCGGGGTCGTGGCCGAGGGCCTGACGGACCGCGTCGAGGATGTCGGCGCTCATCGTCCCTCCTGCCGTCGCTCCTCACGGACGCCTGCTCCGGGGGATCTCCTCCGGCGGGACCGGCCAGGGGGGACCACGGATCCTGGCCCCGACCCCTCCACTCGCCGTCCGATCGCGTCACCGGCGCCCTCCCGGACGATAGTTCGACTGGTCGGTACAGACAACCGCTCGGATCGACGCGCCGTGGACGTCCCGCGCCACGCCCCCCGGTCACGGGGCGCGTGCCCTGGTCGCGGCGCCCTCCGCACCAGGCCTCCGCGTCGGGCCTCCGCGGTCGGCGCCCTTCCCGCGGCGACCTGCGCGCCCGGCCGGTGCCCCCGACGGCGGGAGTCCGCTCGTCGGGACTCGGGTCAGCCGCGGACCAGGTCGACGAGGACGTCACCGGCCTCGAGGGGCACCAGGTGCCCCACGTCGGGGAGCTCGACGTACCGGGCCCCCGGGATGAGTCCGGCCAGGCGCATGCCGTTGCCCACCGGCGTGAGCCGGTCGACGGCACCGTGCACCACGGTCGTGGGAACGGTCAGGGCCGCCAGCCGCCGGGGACCGTGCCAGCCGAGGACGGCCAGCGCCTGGTTCGTCACCCCGACACGCGGCGTCCGTCGCTCGCGCAACTGCTCGACCAGCTCGTCGAGCAACGCCGGCTCGCGTCGGGCGAAGCCGGGAGCGGCGTATCCGGCCCACAGCGACCTGAGGAAGTCCTCGGGGGACTCCCCCGGCTGCGGCCGGTCGAAGGCCCGTTCGGCGATCTCCGGGGCGCCGGCGACCTGGGCCGGCGTCGGGGGTCGGGTCGCGACGAGGAACAGCTCCTCGACGAGCTCGGGATGCCGGAGACCGAGCTCCTGCGCGATCATCCCGCCCATCGAGAGGCCGAGCACGCGGGCCCGCTCCGCACCGGCGGCGCGCAGGACACGGGCGGCGTCGTCGGCCAGGTCGGCGATCGTGAACGGGGCAGGCGCCGTCCGGGACAACCCGCTGCCGCGGGTGTCCATGCGGATCACGCGGAAGCTGCGTTCGAGCTCCCGGAGCCATGCCGAGGGCCACACGCTCCCGCCGGCGGTCCACCCGTTGAGCAGCAGCAGCGGGCTGCCCTCACCCCGCTGCTCCCAGTAGACGGGGTCCCGTCGATCGGCGTGCGAGGGGCCCTCGGCGCTCCGACGTCCCGGCGTACCGGCGGACCGGCGCTCCCTCTCCTGCTGCTCGCGCCACTCGCGGCGCTGGGCGGCGGTGCGGCGGCCCACCAGCCGTGCCGCCAGCCGCTGCGGCCCGTCGGTGGTGGCTCCGAGCACCGCCTGGGTGCGCGTCGCCATCTCCACCCACGCGGCGAAGGCCTCGTTGCGGGCCAGCGGCTCCATGTACCGGCGCGACCGGCGCGCGACGACCTCCATGGCCTCGGCCGGGACCAGTCGCGTGATGGGGTTGCTCATGCCGACATCAGCTCCCGCCGGAGGACCTTGCCCGTGGCGTTGCGGGGTAGTTGGTCGAGGAACCGCACACTCCGCGGCACCTTGAAGCGGGCGAGCCGCTCGCGCACGTGCAGCCGCACGGCGTCCTCGTCCAGGGCCGACCCCGGCGTCGTCACCACGAACGCGCACAGGGCCTGACCGAACTGCGGGTCGGGCCTGCCGACCACGGCGACCTCGGCGACCTCCGGGTGCTCGGCGAGGAGTTCCTCCACCTCCTGCGGGTAGACGTTCTCACCGCCCGAGACGATCATGTCGTCCTCTCGGCCCTCGACGAACAGCAGCTCTCCGGTGAAGTGGCCGATGTCCCCCGTGGAGAGCAGGCCCCGCTGCTGCTCCTTGCCACCGCCGGTCGTGTACCCCTCGAACCGCATCGAGTTGCCGACGAAGACGCGCCCCGTGGAACCGTCGGGAACCGGCTGCCCCTGGTCGTCGAGGATCTCGACACGCGCGCCGAGCACACGGCGGCCGGCCGTCCCGGGGTGTCGCCGGAGCTCGCCGGGCGTGGCGATCGTCGCGAGGGCGACCTCCGTGGAGCCGTACACGTTGTAGAGGACGGGACCGAACCGGTCCAGGGTCTCCGTCGCCAGGGCGGGTCCGAGGGCGGATCCGCTCGCCGCGATCGCCCGGAGGCGGGTCGTGTCGGCGGCCAGCAGGGCGGACGGCCCCAGCGCCAGGATCCGCTGGAGCATGACCGGCACGACCACCAGGACGTGCGCGCGGTGGCCCGCGAGGGACCGGAGCGTGTCGCTCGGGTCGAAGTGGCGGTCGAGCACCGTCGTCGAGGCCCGGGCCAGACCCATCAGGAGGTTCGTCAGGCCCCAGCCGTGGAACAGCGGAGCGGCGACGACCTGGGTGTCCCGCGGCCGGTAGGGGATCCGGCTCAGGATCCCCGCCAGGCCCTCGGAGGGGTCGGCGTCGGACTCCCGCGCCGCTCCCTTCGGCCGTCCGGTCGTCCCGGAGGTGAGCACGACCAGCCGGCCCTGCCGGCGCGGCGCCAGCGTGCCCCGGCCCAGCGCCATCGCCGACTGCGCGGCCTCCCCGAACGCGCGGCGGACACCGCAGCCGGACACGATGCCGGCGAACTCGTCGTCGTGGAGCAGGACGTCGATCCCCTCCGCGGCGACGACGTCGGCGAGCTGGGGAGCGGCGAACTCGGTGTTGAGGAAGACCAGGTCGGCTCCGGTCCGCGCGGCGCCCACCAGGACCTGCACGAAGGCCCGGGAGTTGCGGGCGAGGATCCCGATCCGCGTGCCGCGGCCGACCCCCTCGGAGGCGAGGCCGCGCGCCAGGTGACCGGACCGGCGCCACAGGTCGCCGTAGGTCAGGACACCGTGGGGGTCGATGACGGCGGGGGCCCAGGGATGGCGCGCCGCCGAGGACGCGACCGCGCCGGCGATACCCGGGCCCCACACCGCCACCGCGGTCAGCGCCAGCGGTACCTGCTCGGGATGGTGGAGACCGATGTTCGCCCGCGTCAGGATCGCGCTGGCTCGCAGCCGGGAGGGGATGGACACCTGTCGCTCCCTTGAGGAGGTCGTCGCCGTTCCCGGTGCGGAACGGTGGGGAGTGGGGCGCCGGGGAGGGCGCACTGCTCGCGGACGACGACGGACCGTCCCCGACCAGGGCCGCACGGCCCGGGCCGGCACCGTTCGGGGAACAGCGTCGTCGCTGCCACGACGTCAATATACCGACTGGTCGGTCCAACGCATCCGGGGGGCACCGAGCGCGGTCTCCCCGGGGCGTACCGCCGTGTCGCTCCCGCTCAGCCGGGCGGAGGTCCGAGCGCCTCCGGGAGACCGACGGTGTCCATGGCCGTGGCGACGTCCCCCACGTGGTGGGCGAGCACCATGAGGTCACGGAGCCGGCCGTCCCGGTCGCGGATCTGGTCGCGCAACAGCGCCTCGCCGCTGAAGCCGAGCGCGGTGAACAGCCCCAGGGCGGAGCCCTGCTCGGCCACGACCTCGACCACCAGCTTGGTCATGCCGGCCTCCACGGCGCGCACGAGGGCGTGCCGGGCGAGGTCGCGCCCGAGGCCGCTGCCGCGTGCGGCCGGCGCGACGACGAGGCGCACCTCACCCACGTGGTCCGACCAGCCGGGCAGCCGGAGCACCGCCGCATACGCGAGGACCTGCGCGCCGTCCAGGACGATCCAGCGTTCGCCGCGGTCGCTGCCGGCGGTCCACGCACGGATGACCTCGGCTTCGGTGACGTCCTCCTTGATGAAGGTCAGGTCGCCCTGGGGGAGCTCGCGGAAGAACTGCAGCACGGCGTCGGTGTGCTCCGACTGCAGGGGGACGACGGTGGTCACGGGACTGCTCCGATCGCTGCGTCCACCGGCTCGCTGTGCGCCCGGATGAAGTCGATGATGGCCGGCACCGTCGTCTTCGCGGCCGTCCGCCCGACGACCAGCCCCATGTGGCCGGCATCGAGGCGCAGCTCGCGCTTGTCCTCCGAGCCCACCAGGTCGATGAGCGGGGCGGTCGCCTCGGGCGGGACGATGTGGTCGCGGTTGGCCCGGACGCTCAGGAACGGTGCGGTGATGTCGCGCAGGTGCACCCGGTCGCCGCCGAGGGTCAGGCGGTCGGTGGCCAGTCCGTTGTCCCGGATCAGCATCTGCACCAGCTGCCGTGCCGTGGCCCCGGGGAAGGGCACGTGGTCGTCGGACCAGCCCGTGAGCGCCTGGTACGACGCGACGTACTCGTCGCTCCACAGGCGTTCCCAGAGGGTGACGTAGCGCGTGACCTCGTAGGTCGGGGTGAGCGCGCGGAAGGCCTGGGCGAGCACCGACGGTGGCACGTTGCCGTCGTCGTCGAGCACCTCGTCGACCTCCATCTTGCCCGGTCCGAACAGGTCGGCCAGCGGCCCCATGTGCCGGAAGTCGACCGGGGTGGCCAGCACGGTGAGGCTGCGCAGCGGCGCGTCGGGATGGTGCGCCGCGTAGAGGAGCGTCAGGTCCCCGCCGAAGCAGTAGCCCAACAGGTTGAGCTCGGTGCTGCCGGAGAGCTCGAGCACCCGGTCGACGGCGGCGGGGAGGTAGTCGTCGACGTAGTCCTCGATCCGGTTGTACGCATCGCTCTGGTCGGGCTCCCCCCAGTCGACCAGGTACACGTCGAAGCCGGCCTCGAGCAGCTGCTCGACGAAGCTGTTTCCGGGGGTGAGGTCGAGGATGTAGCTGCGGCTGACCAGGCTGAAGACGAGGAGCAACGGCGGCCCGTACCGGACGCCGCCGTGGACCTCGGGGTCGTTGCGGTAGCGCCACAGCTGACAGCGGCCGTGCTGCCAGACGACGTCCTTGGCGGTGCACCCCACACGCGGCCGGTCCACGCCGGCCGCCATCTTGATCCCGTTACGAGCCCGCAGCGCGTTGCGCTCGACGTCCCGCCGAACGCGCTCGAGGATGGTCTGCGGCGTCGGCACCGTCGGCACGGGTCTCCTCCTCGGTCCTCGGGACGGCGTCGGTGGTCCGGCGCCGTTCACCCTCGAGCTGCAGCGTCAGCCGGCGGACCTCCCGGTCCAGCGCACCGATCTGCGTGCGCAGTCGCCTGACGTCGCTGCCGGCGGGCAGGTTGAGCAGGTGCCAGGCACGGGCGCTGAGCCCGCGCGCGCTGGACCGCGCCAGCCCCTGGGCCCGCTGCACCAGGAGGACGCCGGTCGCGAACCCCTCGCTGCGGACGACGGACTCCGCCCGCGGACTGACGGCCGCCTCGACGGCGTCGTACGCCTGCCGCCACCGGGGACTGCCGCTCACGGCGTCCCGCTCCCGCGCCGGGTCCTCGACCCGAGCAGTTCTCCGGAGGACATCTCGCCCCTTCCCGGGACCCGGGCCCCGTGACGCGTGCGGATCCTCGCCCGAGGGCGAGGACGGTGGCCGGCGTACGACGCGGCGAACGTTAGACCGACCAGTCACTACGGACAACCCGCGCCGGCTCGTCCACCACCCGTCGGGGGGCTCCCCGCCCGGCCGGGCCCGGCGGGTCGGTGGTGCCGACCCGCCGGGTGCCTCAGTCGCCGACGACCTCGTTGACGGTCTCGAACGCGTCGACCATGTCCGACAGCAGGTCGTTCATGACGTCGGCGACCCGGTGCACCCCGGGCATCAGACCGACGGCCTGCCCCACGTAGTAGGAGTCGAGCTCCTTGGCCCGGGGGTTCCCGGCGTCGGCGGCACGGGAGATCTGCTCGAAGGCGTTCTCGCTGAGCATCCCCTGGAACGGCATCGGCAGCGGCGCGACCTCGGGGTGCGCGTCCCACTCGTCGTGCCATGCGCTCCGCAGCTGGCGCGCGGGCTTGCCGGTGCGGGTCTTCGAGCGGACGGTGTCGGACGAGCTGGCCTGGGCCATCTTCGCCTTCACGGTCTCGTCGACCTCGCTCTCCACGGTGCTGAGCCAGACCGATCCCATCCAGACACCGGCAGCACCGAGCGCGAGCGCCGCCACGATCTGCCGTCCCGTCGCGATGCCACCTGCCGCGAGCACCGGAACCGGCGCCACGGCCTTGGCCACCTCCGCGGTGAGCACCATGGTGCCGACCTCGCCGGTGTGGCCGCCGGCCTCGTAGCCCGTGGCCACGACGAAGTCCGCGCCGCCCGCGATGTTGCGCTGGGCGTGCCGCACCGTCCCGGCGAGGGCACCGATGACGATGCCCTGGGCGCGGCAGCGCTCGACCACGTCGGGGGCCGGCGGTCCCAGCGCGCTGACGAGCAGCCGGATCGGGTGCTGGAGCGCGACGTCGATGAGGGCGGCCACCTTCTCCGGACGGGTGGCGGTACCCCGCCAGTCGGTGAGGTCGTAGCCGGAGGACCCCTCGCCGATCACCTCGTAGCGGTGCAGCATGTCGTCGACGAACCCGACGTGGGTCTCCGGGATCTGTGCACGGAGCTCCTCCGGCGAGTGCTCCAGGCCCGACTGCTTGTACGGCATGAGCAGGTCGACGCCGTAGGGCTTGCCCCCGACCTGCTGGTCGATCCAGGCGAGCTCCTTCTCGAGCTCCTCCGGCGAGAAGCGGGTCCCGCCGAACACCCCGACGCCTCCGGCGTTGGTCACCGCGGCGACGACGTCGCGGGTGTGGCTGAACGCGAAGATCGGGAGCTCGGCCCCCACGAGTTCGGTGATCGCTGTCTTCATCTCTGCTGTCCACCATCCGGTCGGTCGTCGGTCACATCGGTGTGTCCTGCCACGTCCGCGCCACCCGTGCGGACGGCGCTGACACTGCCCTGGGTCGCCCGGGTGCCGTCGGGCAGCGCCACCCAGATCTCCGCCTCGGGCGCGTCCCCGCCGCGGGTGACCACTCCACCGACGGTGAGCGGAGTCCCGGGGTGGACGGACGTGGTCGTGCGGTAGGTCATCGAGGTCACGCGGCCCCAGGGCCTGACCCAGGTCTCGCACAGCCGCATCAGCCAGCTGCCCATCAGGGGGCCGTGGACGAGGACGTCCTCGTAGCCCTCGACGTCGCGGGCGTAGGGCGCGTCGTAGTGGATCCGGTGGGGGTTCCAGGTGATCGCGGAGTAGCAGAAGAGCTGGACGGGATCGGGGTGGACGTCGAAGGCCGGGAGCTCGTCCCCGGCGCTGATCGTCGTCGTCCCGGCGGTCGACGCACTCATCGCAGGATCCTCACGTAGCGCTCGGCGATGACCAGGTCCCCCGACCCCTCGCGCCGGTACTCCAGGTCGTACCCGACGAACACCAGTGGACCCGACCTGCCCTGCTTCTCCTCCATGGAGCCGATCCGCTTCGTCAGGCGGATCTCGTCGCCGGCGACGATCGGCTGGTGGAAGGTCGTGGTCGTCTCCCCCGCCATCCGGCGCTGGGCCGCGGTCGGCGGCGTCATGTCGTCGCTGCCACCGTCCTCGGCGAGTTCGGTGATGGGGATCAGGTTGGGGGCCGCGTGGCGGATGACGAGATGGAAGCCGAGCGGCGCGACGACGTCCCGGTGTCCCGCCCGGCGCGCCTCCCCGACGTCGAGGTGGACGCGGTCGGTGATGCCCACGGTGTGGGCGTACTGCGCGATCTGCATGCGCGTGACGAGCCACGGCTCGAACGTCTGCTCGGCCCCGAGCCAGCCGCGCGCCTCGTCGGTCAACAGGCTCGTCACGCCGCTCCTCCTGCCGCTGTCGGGCGCCACACCGGCTGGGGGCTGCCGTCGACCGAGGGCTCCACCGTCCAGCTGAAGCGGTCGCCGACCTCGAGCTGGTCAGGATCGGCGTCGAGCCGCCCGACCAGGCGCAGCCTCCGCTCCGGGTACTCGAGCACGCCGACCGCGTAGGGCACTCTCTCCTCGTACCCCGCGAGTCGCGTGCGCGCCACGACGGTCCAGGTGAAGAGGTCGGCCGAGTCCGGCAGAGGCACCCACCGCAGGTCGAACGAGCGGCAGTGCACGCAGGCCGGCCTCGGCGGCCACTGGTGCTCCCCGCACGCCTCGCACAGCTGGCAGCACAGCTCGCCACGGGCGAGCCCGTCGCGGTAACCCTGGAGGTCCTCGATCTGTGTCACCCCACGGCCCTCCTCAGGCCCGGGCCAGCAGCGCGAGCGCGCCGTCGCCCATGTCGCCCCAGCCGGTGATCGCTGCCGTCTCGGCCCCGGGCACCTGTCGGTCGTCGGGGACCTGGCGTCGCAGCTGCCGGACGGCTTCCACGACGTGGTTCATCCCGGTGAGATGCCCCTCCGACAGAAGACCGCCGTGCGGGTTCACCGGCAGGCTGCCGTCCGGGGCGATGTTCCCGTCGAGCACGAACGGGCCGCCCTCGCCGCGACCGCAGAACCCGGCCTCCTCCAGCTGCTGGATCACCTCGAAGGTGAAGCAGTCGTAGATGAAGGCGATGTCGACGTCGGACGGCGCGATGCCGGCCTGGCCGAAGGCCCGTGGCGCCGCCTTGGTGAGTCCGGTGTTGAAGATGTCCCACCGGCTGGCCATGTCGTCGGCGGAGTCGGGATGCCCCTCGGCGATCCCCTCGATCCGCACGACGGGACCGGATGCGTCGCGCGCCCGGTCCTCGCGGGCGACGATGACCGCCGCGGCACCGTCGGTCTCCAGGCAGCAGTCGAACTTCAGGTACGGGTCGGCGATCACCGGCGCGCTCAGGTACTGCTCCATGGTGAGCTCGCGGCCGTACATCTGAGCGCCCGGATTGCGCTGGGCGTTGGCCCGCATGGTCAGGGCGACGGTGCCGAGCGCCTCACGCGTGGTGCCGAACTCGTGCATGTGCCGACGGCACGCCAGGGCGTACCACTGGGCCGGCGTGTTCATCCCGTGCGGGTACTCGAGCTCACGCCGGTAGGCCTGGCCGGCGAGCTGCCGGACGCGCGTGTCCACGCGGGCGACCGAACTCGCGTTGCGGGCGAGGAAGACCGCGACGTGGTCGGCCTGCCCGCTCTCGACGGCGAGCGCAGCCAGCCGGAGACCGGCCAGGCTGCTGGCTCCGCCCATGTGCGCGACCGCGGTGAACCGGACGTCGGGGCTGCCGAGGACCGGGATGACGTCCTCGGCGGACACGGAGTCGGGATAGGGGACGACGCCGTCGATCGCCACCGGATCGATGCCGGCGTCGTCAGCGGCGGCCAGCAGCGCCTCCAGCGCCAGCCGCGTGATGCTCCGGCCGCTGTTGCGGGACAGCTCGGTCTGCCCGATCCCGACGATGCAGGCCTTGCCTCCGTCGGCGCCCATCACGTCCGTCCTCGGATCCGGTTCAGCGGCCCGCGTCGCGCAGCAGCCGCCGCGCGATCACGTTCTTCTGGATCTCGCTCGTGCCCTCGCCGATCTCCAGGATCTTGGCGTCGGCGTAGAACCGCGAGATCGGCGTCTCCCGGACGTAACCGTATCCGCCGTGGAGCTGGAGGCTGGCGCTGGCCACCCGGTTGGCGACCTCCGAGGCGTGCAGCTTCGCCATCGCCGCGGCCTGCGAGAAGTCCTGGCCGCTGTCGGCGAGCCAGGCAGCGCGGTAGACCAGCCACCGGGCCGTCTCGACCTCGGTGGCCATCTCCGCGAGGCGGTGCTGGGTGACCTGGAACTCACTGATCCTGCGGCCGAACTGGCGGCGCTCGACGACGTAGTCGAGGGCGAGGCCGAGCGCGGCGTCGGCGAGGGAGAGCGCGAGGGCGGCGACGCTGATCCGCCCCGGGTCCAGGACGGAGAGGAACTGGTGCAGGCCGGCGCCCTCCTCGCCGATCAGGTTCCCCTCCGGCACCCAACAGTCGTCGAAGGACAGCTCGCGGGTGTCCATCGCGTGCCATCCGAGCTTGCGCATGGGCCGGCCCTGGGTGAAACCGTCGGTGTCCTTGGGCAGGAAGAAGACGCCGAACCGCTTGGAGCCGTCGTCGTTCTGGCCCGTCGCGGCCAGGAGGGTGACGCCGAGGCTCATCTCCGTGCCGGGGTTGCTGATGAAGATCTTGTTGCCGCTGATCGACCAGCCGCCGTCGCGTCGCTCGGCCCGGGTCCGGATGGAGGCGGCGTCCGAGCCGGCGCCCGGCTCGGTGAGCGCGAAGGCGCCGATGTGGGTGCCCTCGGCCAGCGGCCGCAGCCAGCGCTCCTTCTGCTCGGGCGTCCCGAAGCGGGCCAGCGGCAGGGAGGCGATGGTGCTGTGGGCGTTCCAGGCGGCGGCCACGGACTGGTCGGCCCGCCCGAGCTCCTCCATGACGGCGACGTAGGAGACCAACCCGACGTCGATGCCGCCGTACTGCTCCTCGACCAGCATGCCCATCAGGCCCAGCTCGCCGAGCTTGCGGAACACCGGAGCAGGGAACTCCTCGCGCTCGGACCACTCCGCCGCGTGCGGGGTGATCTCGCGGGTGGCGAAGTCCCTGGCCAGCTTCTTCAGCGTGAGGGCGTCCTCACCGAGGTCGAAGTCCATGTCAGTTCTCCTCAGGTCGGAGCAGGATCTTGAGGTGGTGATGGCCGCCGGCGGCCAGCTCGGCGAAGGTGTCGACCGCGTCGGTGAGCGGTCGGACGTCGGTGAGCAGGCACGAGGGGTCCAGCTGCCCCGCAGCGATCAACCCGAGCACGCGGGGGATGTCGAAGTTGTAGCCGAGCGACCCGCACACCGTGCGCTCGTAGAGGACGACCTGGCGCAGATCGGTCGTCAGGACGCTGTCGGTGATGCCGGCGATCGCGATCGTCCCGCCCCGCTGCAGGCTCCGGATGCCGAGGTCCACGACCTCGGGTCGCCCGGTCGCGTCGATCGCCACCCGCGGACCCAGCCGGCTCGTGCGGAGGAACACCTCGCGGCGCACGTCGACGCCCGTCGGGTCGAACACCTCGGTGGCACCGGCCACGGACGCGGCGGCGTGCCGGGCGCGGACCGGCTCGCTCACGTACACCGCGGCAGCCCCCGCTGCCCGCGCGCCCAGGACGGCGGCCAGGCCGATGGGACCGGCCCCCAGCACCAGGACGCTGTCGCCCGGTCGCACCCCGGCACGGGTGGCCGCGTGCAGCCCCACCGCGAGCGGCTCGGCCAGCGCCGCCATCTCGTCGGAGACCGCGTCCGGGACCGGACACAGCGAGCGGAGCGGAACGGTGACGAACCGGGCCAGTGCGCCGTCGGCCGCCAGCCCGAGCGATCCGCCGCGGGCGCAGATGTGGTAGTCGCCGCGCAGGCACCAGGCGCACTCGCCACAGGTCAGGCATGGGTCGATCGCGACCCGCGACCCCTCGGACACGCCCAGCCACGGCCGGGACATCGCCACCACCCTGCCGGAGAACTCGTGCCCCATGGTGATCGGCGGGCGGGCTCCGGTGAGCGGGTGCGGGTCGAGCCGGATCATGTTCGGCCCGTGCCCGTACTCGTGCAGATCGGTTCCGCACAGGCCGTTGAAGGCCACCTCGACGATGGCCGAGCCGTCCGGGGGCGTCCCCGGTGCGTCCACGTCGTCGAGCCGGACGTCCTCCCGACCGTGCCAGCGCAAGGCGAGCAAGACACCCACCTCCGAGGTTTGGTGAACCGGTCGGTCCAAAGAAATCGCACATCCCGCGCCCTGTCAAGCGCGGCGTGCCGACGTGCGGAGCGGCGCTGGGCAGACGGCAGCAGGCGTCCTCGCGCCCCGGCTCACCCGCGGCCGGGACGAGCCCTGGCTGCGGCCCCGTGAGGCCACGCAGGACGCCGCGGCCCTCGCGGGGACCGACCGGCCCGCCACAGGTCGACCGTGACGCCGCTGCGCCACCGGTCCCGGGACCGGGAGGAAGTGGTGCCCGGGACCAGCACCGGGACGGGCCGGACACGCGGGGTGCTCAGCTCGCGAGCGCGTCCACCCGCTCGTGGGCGCGCCGGACCTTCTCCTCCAGGTCGGCCGTGGAGAACGGGTGCGACGCGAGGCCTCGGAACATCGTCGCGCAGTACTCGGCGGCGAGCCGCGCGGGCGTCCATCCCGCCGCGGCGGTGTGCGCCCACTGGTAGGTGTGGTTGTGCAGGTTGAGGAACTGCAGCACGGCGAGCCTCAGGTCCACGGTCCGGAGGACGCCGTCGTCCATCGCCTCGCTGACGAGGTCACGCACGAGGTCCTCGAACTCGCGCCGCTGTCCGACCAACCGTTTGCGGTTGAGGCCCGTGACGTGACGGTAGTCGTGCTCGTAGACCCAGATGTGGTCGAGGCGGGCGAAGATGATCTCGAGCAGCGCCTGGGAGAGCAGGCGCAGCCGGACCAGTGGCTCCTCGTCCGACAGGGCCGCGATGCAGCGCGCTCTGGCGAGCAGCGGGACCAGGACCCGGTCCTGGATCTCGACGAGGAGGTTCTCCTTGGAACCGATGTAGTGGTAGAGGGCACCCTTGCCCAACCCCACCGCCTCGCAGAGCTCGGTGATGCCCGTCGCGGCGTATCCCTTCTCCGCGAACAGGGTCGCCGCTGCGTCGATGATCTCCTGACGCCGGGTCTCGTAGCCGGGGCCGTGGCCGGGAGGTCGTGCCACGGGTGCTCCTCTGGGGTACGTGCGCCGGGACGCATCCAGCCTACTGACCGTCACTCGAAGCGCGCGCGCCCCGGACCGTCCGCCAGGAACGACCGCATCCCCGTCGTGCGGTCGGGCGTGGCGAAGAGGCCGGCGATGAGCGACCTCTCCAGTGCGAGCCCGGCGTCACGCGCACCTGCCGCCTGGTCGACCGCCTGCTTGATCGCGCGGATCGCGAGCCGGGGACCGGCGGCGAGCCGGGCCGCCAGCTCGTGGGCCCGTTCGGTGGAGCTGCCGGACACGACCTCGTCGACGATGCCGAGACCGTGGGCCTCCGCCGCCCGCACCCGGCGACCGGTCATGATCAGTTCCTTCGCACGGCTGCGCCCGACGATCTCGGTCAGCCGCTGGGTGCCTCCCGACCCCGGCATGATGCCGAGCGTCACCTCGGGCAGCCCCAGCGCGGCCCGCTCCCCTGCGACGCGGTAGTCCGCGCACAGCGCCAGTTCCAGTCCGCCGCCCAGCGCGAAGCCGTTGATCGCGGCGACGACGGGCACCGGCAACTCGGCCACCGCGGTGAAGGTCCGCTGCAGACGGGCGTTCCAGTCCACGATGTCGACGAAGTCCATCGCCAGCAGCGCTCCGATGTCGGCACCGGCGGCGAAGACCTCCTCCCCGCCGGTGAGCACGACCGCGCGGACCTCCGGGTCCGCGTCGAGGTCCCGGACCGCCGCCGCGAGCGCGTCGCGCATCGCGGTGTCGAAGGCGTTGAGCGGCGGGGCGTCCAGCAGGAGCGTGGCGACGGCTCCCTGGCGGTCGACGGAGACGAGCTGTCCCATCAGGGCTGCTCGGAGACCAGGCGCCGGGCCGCGGCGGCGATCTCGTCCCGTCCGGGCAGCCAGGCCTGCTCGAGGCCGGGGCTGTAGGGAACCGGCATGGCCGGTGGGGCGACCCGCACCACCGGGGCATCCAGGTGCCAGAAGCCCTCGTCCACGGCCAGCGCGGCGAGCTCGGCGCCGACCCCGAAGTCCTGGACCGCCTCGTGGGCGATGAGCAGCCGGTTCGTGCGCCGGAGCGAGTCCAGCACGGTGGCCCGGTCGAGCGGGGAGATCGTGCGCAGGTCGATCACCTCGGCGTCGACGCCCTCGGCGGCGAGCACCTCGGCGGCAGCCGCCGCCTCCTGCACCATCCGGGAGTAGGTCACGACGGTCAGGTCGCTGCCCGGTCGGACGATCCGCGCCTTGCCGAGGGGGATGACGTGCCCGCGCTCGGGCCGCGGGCCCTTGAGCCCGTACTGGAGCCGGTGCTCGACGAACACCACCGGGTTGTCGTCGCGGATCGCGGCCCGCAGTAGCCCGTAGGCCTCGGCCGGGGAGGACGGCATCACCACGGTCAGGCCGGGGATGTGCGCCAGCAGCGCCTCGAGGCTCTGCGAGTGCTGGCTGCCGGACGAGCGCCCCGCTCCGAACTGGGTGCGGACGACCAGCGGCATCGCGACCGCGCCGCCCGTCATGAACCGGAGCTTCGCGGCCTGGTTCATCAGCTGGTCGAGGCAGGTGCCGATGAAGTCCATGTACATGATCTCGACGATCGGTCGCATGCCCGCCATCGCCGCACCCACCCCGCACCCGACGATCGCCGACTCGGAGATCGGCGTGTTGCGCACGCGCCCGGGGAACCGGTCGGCCAGCCCCCGGAAGAGGCCGTAGACGTTGCCGCCCGCCGCCACGTCGATACCGGCGACGAAGACCGAGGGGTCCTCGGTCATCTCGTGCTCGACGGCCTCGCTGACGGCGTCCATCATCCGGAACACCTCGCCCTGCGCTGCGGGTGGCTCCGGGCGGTCGGCGCGGGGGCTCCCGACGAAGTCGCGCAGGCTCTCCTCGGCCGGGAAGGGCGCCGAGCGGGCACTGTCGACGGCGGCCTCGACGTCGGCGGCGACCTCGCGGTCGATCCCGTCCGCGACGTCGTCGTCCAGGCCGGCCGCACGCATCCGCTCCCGGAGGGCGAGCAGCGGGTCGCGCTGCTTCCACGACTCCACCTCCTCGACGAGGCGGTAGCGCTCCGGGTCCCCCTCGTAGTGACCGTGCCACCGGTAGGTCTCCGCCTCCAGCAGGACGGGGCCCGCACCGGCCCGCAGGTCCGCCGTGATGCGCGCGACCGTGTCGGCGACCGCCACGACGTCGTTGCCGTCGACCCACTCGTAGGCGATCCCGTACCCGGCGGCCCGGGCGTCGAGCTTGGCGCGGTGCTGCTCGGCCTCCGGGGAGAACTCCGAGTAGTGGTTGTTCTCGCACAGGAAGACCACCGGCAGGTCCCACACCGCGGCGAGGTTGACCGCCTCGTGGAACGCGCCCGTCGCGACCGCGCCGTCACCGAAGAAGGCGACGACGACGGAGCCGTTCCCGCGGAGCTTGGCCGCGGTGGCCGCACCGGCGGCGATCGGCAGACCGGCGCCGACGATGCCGTTGGCGCCGAAGATGCCCAGGCGGGGGTCCGCGATGTGCATCGACCCGCCCCGGCCCCGGCAGGCGCCCGCATCGCGTCCCATCAGCTCGGCGAACATCGGCGCGAGCTCGAGCCCCTTGGCCAGGCAGTGGCCGTGGCCGCGGTGGGTCGAGGTGATGACGTCGTCCGCGCGCAGCGGCCAGCACGCCCCCACGGCGGAGGCCTCCTGGCCGATCGAGAGGTGCAGGAAGCCGGGGATCTCGGTGGCCTTGTAGAGCATCGAGGCCGCCTGCTCGAACTGGCGGATGCGCGCCATGCGGCGGTACATCTCGCGCAGGTCCTCCGCCGGGAACAGGGCGGCGGGACCGTCCAGCTCCGTCGTCGGGCTCACCATGCCGTCCACCCTCCGTCGACCGTCAGCGTGGAACCGGTCGTGTACCGGGACGCGTCACTCATCAGGAACACCGCGGCGCCGCCCAGCTCCGCGGCATCGCCCACCCGGCCGAGTGGGATCTTCGAGAGGATGCCCTCCGCGTGCCGACTGCCCAGCAGCGGCGCGCTCAGGTCGGTCTCGAAGTAGCCCGGGGCGATCGTGTTCACCCGCACGCCACGAGCCGCCCATTCGACGGCGAGCGTCCGCGTCAGGGCTTCGACGCCGCCCTTGCTGGCGGTGTACGCCGCGATCCGGGCGGCACCGGACCGCGCGTGCACGGAACTGACGTTGGCGATGCTGCCCCCGCCCGCCTGCAGCATGAGCCGGCCCACCTCCCGGCAGCAGTGGAAGGTGCCGGTGAGGTTGACCCCGATGACCTGCGTCCACGAGGCGTCGTCGAGGTCCTCGCTCCGGGTGAACGACGGGCTGATCCCGGCACAGTTGACCAGCCCGTCGATGCGTCCGGCCGCCTCGGCCACGCGCTCCGTCGCGGCGCGCACCGCCGCGGCGTCGGTGACGTCCAGCGGCTGCACGTGGGCCTCCCGGCCCTCCGCGCGCAGCGTGCCGGCGAGCTCGTCGAGGTCGCTGCCGCTGCGCGCGGACAGCACGACGGTGGCGCCGGCGCCGCTCAGCGCCTGCGCCATCGCCCGGCCCAGCCCCTTGCCCGCACCGGTGACCCAGACCACCTTGCCGGCCAGGTCGAGGAGTCCCTGCCCCACGGTCACGCCTCGGCCGTGACGCTCGTGCGCAGGTCCTTCTTGAGGACCTTGCCGGAGGGGTTGCGGGGCAGCGTCGACACCCTGGTGTAGTACCGGGGCACCTTGAACTTGGCGAGCCGCTCCTGGCAGAACGCGCGCAGCTCCTCGTCGGTCACCGTGGCGCCGTCCCGCAGCACCACGCAGGCGTGCGGCACCTCGCCCCACCGCTCGTCCGGGTGGCCGATGACCGCGGCCTCGACGACGTCGGGGTGCTCCCAGAGGACGCGCTCCACCTCCGGGGTGGCGATGTTCTCGCCGCCGGACACGATCATGTCCTTCTTCCGGTCCTCGATGTAGAGGAAGCCGTCCTCGTCCATGCGGCCCACGTCGCCGGTGCGGAACCACCCGTCGACGAAGGACCGCTCGGTCGCGCCCGGGTCCCGCCAGTAGGCGGAGAAGACCTTCGGGCCGCGGACGAGCACCTCGCCCACCTGCCCCGCCGGCACCGAGTGCCCGTCGTCGTCGCCGACCCGCACCTGGTTGTGCGGCAGGGGCCGACCGACCGAGCCCAGCTTCTCGCGCATCCGGTCGTAGGGCATGAACGTGTCGCTCGAGGTGGTCTCGGTCAGCCCGTAGGCGTCGGCGAACCACAGGCCCGGGAAGAGGTCCAGCACGGTGGCGAGCCGGGACTCCGGCATCTTCTCGCCGCCGGACATGATCAGCCGCAGCGAGCTCAGGTCGGCCGCGGCCAGGGCGTCCTGCTGCTGGAGCACGCCGTTCACCATGGCCGGCGCCATCCAGACGCTGGTCGCGCGGTGCCGGGCGATGAGGTCGATGAGACCGAGCGGCTCGAACTTGCGCTGGATCACGAGGCTGCCGCCCGCGTGCAGCGTGGCCACTCCGCCCATGTCCATGGCACCCACGTGGTAGAGCGGGCCCGTGACCGCCGTGACCTCGGTGTCGGTGAACCCGAACTGGATCAGGTAGCCGAGGTTCTTCCACACGACGTTGCGGTGGCTGATGCAGACACCCTTCGGCCGCGCGGTGGTGCCCGACGTGTACATCAGGCGCGACAGCTCTCCGCCGTCGACGTCGACGACCGGGACCCGCGCGCCCGTGTTGCGGCCGACGAGCTCCTCGTAGGAGGTCCAGCCCTCCGCCTCGCCCAGCACCACCGTGTGCTCGAGGGCCGGCAGCTCCGCGGCGACCTCGGTGACGGCCGGCGTGAACTCGGGGTCCGCGACGACCACCTTCGCCTCGGCGTGTCCGAGGATGTACTGCCACTCGGCCGGCGCGAGGCGGTAGTTGAGCGGCAGGAACGCCGCGCCCAGCCGGTTCACGGCGTACACGAGCTCGAGGAACTCCGTGCAGTTGTAGAGCAGGATCGCCACGATGTCGCCGCGCTCCACGCCCAGGTCCCGGAGCGACTGAGCCAGGGCGTTGACCCGCTCGTGGAGCTGGACGTTGGTCAGGCTCCGGTCGCCGCAGGTGAGGACGACCTTGTCCGGCCGCCGCTCCGCCTGGTGGTCGAGCGTGCTCGCGAAGTTCTCCATCTGCGGTTGCCGCCACCTCTGGTCGACGCCGGGTTCCGTGGACCGACCGGTCACGGAAACCCTACGGTAGTGGCGAACCCGTGCCAACCACGTGTGTGGAACCCGCGCTTGACAACGACGCTCCCCCGGGTATCCGGTGTAACGGTCAGTCCATGAAAGAACGCCCGCCCGCCGGCGCGGCGCGCGCGTCCTCGAGGAGCCACATGACCGCGGAGGCCCCGATGTCGGTCCACGACGTGGACACGGACTTCAGACCACTGATCACCCCGCGCTCCATCGCGGTGATCGGGGCCTCCGACGACCCGGCCAAGCTGTCGGGCCGGCCGATCGGCAACATGAAGAAGTACGGCTACGCCGGCCGGATCTACCCGGTGAACCCGACCCGGAGCACGGTGCAGGGCCTCCCGGCCTACCGCGACGTCCGGGACATCGAGGGCGACGTGGACGTGGCCGTCGTCGTCGCCCCGGCCGCCCTCGTGCCGGGGGCGGTCCGGAGCTGTGCGGAGAAGGGCGTGAGGTTCGCCCTGATCACCGCGTCCGGCTTCGCGGAGGCGGGTGCGGACGGAGCCGCACTCGAGCAGGAGCTCCGGGAGATCATCGCCGGGAGTCCGCTGCGGGTGATCGGTCCCAACTGCCTCGGCCTGGTCGGCCTGCGCGACGCCGCGGTCGCGACCTTCGCCGGGGTGTTCGAGAGCGGCGAGCCCCTGCGGACCGGCAACGTCGCCTTCGTCAGCCAGAGCGGGGCCTTCGGGACCTTCCTGCTGGGCGACCTCGATGCCCTGGCCGTGGGGATGTCGCACTACATCAACACCGGGAACGAACTCGACGTCACCGTGGCCGAGGTGCTCGAGGGTCTGGTCCGCGAGGACGACATCCACGTGCTGCTGGCCTACTTCGAGGGCGTCTCCGGCGGCCGGCGCCTGCTCCAGGCCGCGCGTGAGGCGCACCGGGAGGACAAGCCGATCGTGGCGGTCAAGAGCGGACGCTCCGAGGCCGGCGCGCGGGCGGCCGCCTCGCACACCGCGTCCCTCACGGGCGACGACACGGTCTTCGACCAGCTCATGCGCGAGGTGGGCGTCACCCGGGTCTTCAGCCAGGAGGCGCTGGTGGACGCGGCGCAGGTCTTCGACGCGCGACGGCGGCCCCGCGGCCGCCGGCTGACGGTGCTCTCCATGTCCGGCGGCGGTGCGGTCATGGCCGCCGACACCGCCAGCGACTCCGGACTCGAGGTGGCACCGTGGCAGCCCGAGTGGCAGGAGCGACTGGCCGCGGTCATCCCGGCGTTCGCCTCACCGCGCAACCCGGTCGACCTCACCGGGTCGATGATCACCGACCCCTCCCTCATGCGCAGCGCCCTGGCGACGGCGCTCGAGAACCCCGGCACCGACATGGTGGTCATCGTCGTCGGCAACGCCGACAGCTTCGCCGACCCGCTCATCGAGGCGGTCTCCGAGCTCTACACCACGACCGACCGGCCGATCGCCGTCTCCTGGACCGGAGGCACCGGGCAGCCGCGCCGGCGACTGCGCGAGCTGGGCGTCCCCTGCTACACCGACCCCACCCGGGCGGTGGCCGCCCTGGGGGCGCTCGCGGACTTCGCCCTGCGCCGCCCGCTCCCCCGGCCCGAGCGGCCGGCCGACGTCGACGTCGACGGTGCGCGCGCGGTGATCGCCGCCACCCGCGCGGCGGGCCGCACCACGCTCGACGAGGCCGAGGCGACCGCGCTGGTCAGCGCCTACGGGATCCCCACGGCGCGCGCGGTCGTCGCCACCAGCCCGGAGGAGGCATCGGCCGGCGTCGCTCCCGGCGACCGTGTCGTGGTGAAGCTGCTGAGCAGCACCATCACGCACAAGAGCGACGTGGGGGGCGTCCGGCTCGGCCTGACGTCCCCGGAGCAGGTGGCCGAGGCAGCCGCCGAGATCCTCGACATCGGCCGCCGGCACGGCGAGGAGTCCCCCCGGGTGCTCGTCCAGCAGATGGTCTCCGGAGACGCCGAGCTCATGCTCGGCGCCCGGGTGGACCCCTCCTTCGGGCCGGTGGTCGTGGTCGGCCTCGGCGGGATCTTCGTGGAGGTGCTCGCCGACACCCGCATCGCCTCGGCCCCCACCGACGTCGAACACGCACGGCACCTCTTCGACTCGCTCCAGGGAGCCGCGCTGCTCCACGGTGTGCGCGGGCGCCCGCCGCTCGACGTGGCCGCCGCCGCGCAGGCTGCGGAGCGTCTGTCCTGGCTGATCGCGGACCTGGCCGAGGAGATCGCCGAGATCGACATCAACCCGCTGCTCGCCCGGGAGTCCGGCGTGACCGCGGTCGACGCACTCGTCGTCCTGCGGTGACCTGGCCGACGAGACGATCCCCCCGACCGACCACTGACCGACAGGAACGGTATCCATGGCACTCAGCCTCAAGGACCTGAAGATCGAGAGCCCGGCGTTCCCCGACGGGGGCCGCATCCCCGAGCGCCACACCGGGGAGGGTGAGGACACGTCGCCCGAGCTGAGGTGGTCGGGCGTTCCCGAGGGCACGAGGTCGATCGCGGTCATCTGCCACGATCCGGACGCGCCGCTCCCGGACGGCTTCGTGCACTGGGTCCTCACCGGCATACCCGCCGATGTCACGGGGATCCCCGAGGGGGGCGGGAGCGAGTACCACCAGGGCAGCAACGGGTGGGGCGGCACGGGCTACCGCGGTCCCATGCCTCCGCCCGGGCACGGCGACCACCGGTACTACTTCTGGGTCTACGCCCTGTCCGTCCCGGTCGACGAGGCGCTGACCCGTCGGGAGTTCATCGACCGGTACGGGAAGGACGTCATCGAGCAGGCACGCACGGTGGGGCTCTACTCCCGGTAGCAGCGTCCTCCTCGCCGTGCGCGGTCGAGGTCCGGCACGGACGCGGGAACGGTCGGCCGGGCGTGTCCGGGAGTGCTCCCGGAGCAGGTCTCCGGCCTGACCGGTGGGCGGTCGGACCGTGGCTCGGGCACGCCGTCCAGCCATCCAGTGCGTGACCAGGCCGTGGCAGCACACGGCGGACAGGAGAGTGGACATGTCCAGGGACCTGACCGAGGTCGGGGTGGTGGGGCTGGGCACCATGGGTGCGGGCATCACCGAGGTCATGGCCCGGGCGGGCCTGTCGGTGACCGCGGTGGAGATCGGTGAGGAGGCGCTGGCCCGCGGCCGGGCGCACGTCGAGCAGTCCACCGAGCGCGCGGTGGCCCGCGGGAAGCTGGAGACCGCCGAGCGGGACGAGATCCTGGGGCGGATCCGGTACTCGACCTGCCTGGAGGACCTGGCCGCCGCCGAGTTGGTCATCGAGGCCGTTCCGGAGCGGATGGAGCTCAAGACCGAGCTGTTCGCCCAGCTGGACAAGGTCTGCCCGCCGGACACGATCCTGGCGACGAACACCTCCAGCCTGTCGGTGACCGAGTTGTCGGTGGCCACCGGGCGGCCGAGCAAGGTCATCGGGATGCACTTCTTCAACCCGGCGCCGGTGATGAAGCTGGTCGAGGTGGTGCGCACCGTGGTCACCGAGCCTGCGGTCGTCGCCGACGTCGAGGCGCTGGCCGCGCGGCTGGGCAAGGTCGATGTGACCATCGGGGACAAGGCCGGGTTCATCGCCAACGCCCTGCTGTTCGGCTATCTCAACCACGCGGTGTCGATGTATGAGAACCGCTACGCCAGCCGCGAGGACATCGACGCGGCCATGCGGTGGGGCTGCGGCCTGCCGATGGGGCCGCTGGCGCTGATGGACCTCATCGGCATCGACACCGCCTATGAGATCCTCGACACGATGTACAAGCAGTCGCGTGACCGGCTGCACGCGCCCAGCCCGATCATCAAGCAGATGATGACCGCCGGGCTGCTGGGCCGGAAGTCCGGCCGCGGCTTCTACACCTACGCCGGCCGCGACTCCGCCGAGGTCGTGGCCGATGAGAGCACGCCGGTGCCCGGCGGTGCCGCCGCCGGGGCCCGCCCGGTGTCGGCCGTCGGGGTGGTGGGGTCGGGGACGATGGCCACCGGCATCATCGAGGTGGTCGCCAAGGGCGGCTACGACGTGCTGTTCCAGGCCCGCTCGGCGGAGAAGGTCGCCGCGGTGCAGACCGCGCTGCGCAAGTCGCTGGACAAGCAGGTCGCCCGCGGCCGGCTGGCGGAGGCCGGCCGCGATGAGGTGCTGGGCCGGGTGCGCGGGACCACGTCGCTGGAGGAGTTCGCCGACTCAGACCTGGTGATCGAGGCCGTGGTGGAGTCGTTGGCGGTCAAGCAGGCGCTGTTCGCCGCCCTCGGGGAGATCGCCCGGCCCGGTGCGGTGCTGGCGACGACGACGTCGAGCCTGCCGGTGATCGAGTGCGCCCAGGCCAGCGAGCGGCCCGGCGACGTCGTGGGCCTGCACTTCTTCAACCCCGCGCCGGTGATGAAGCTGGTGGAGGTGGTCAGCACGATCGCCACCGCGCCCGAGGTCGCGGCCACCGCGCACGCGGTGTGCGCGCGGCTGGGCAAGCACGCGGTGTCCTGCACCGACCGGGCCGGGTTCATCGTCAACGCGCTGCTGTTTCCCTATCTCAACGACGCGGTGAAGATGCTGGAGGCGCACTACGCCACCGCCGATGACATCGACGCGGCGATGAAGGTCGGCTGCGGCTATCCGATGGGCCCCTTCGAGCTGCTCGACGTCGTGGGCCTGGACGTGTCGCTGGCGATCGAGCGGGAGCTCTACACCGAGTTCCGCGAGCCGGGCTTCGCGCCGGCGCCGCTGCTGGAGCACCTGGTCACCGCCGGCTACCTCGGCCGCAAGACCGGCCACGGGTTCCGCGACTACGGGGCCCTCTGACTGCCGCTCCAGCCACCCGTTCCCAGAGCCCCCCGAAGACGTCCACCGACCCACCACTCCCAGGAGATCGCGATGAGTCCCAGCCCCACGTCCCGCTCGGTCATCGTCAGCGGCGCCCGGACCCCCATGGGCCGGCTGCTCGGCTCGCTGAAGGACTTCTCCGCCGCCGACCTCGGCGCCGTCGCGATCAGGGCCGCGCTCGAGCGCGCCGGGATCTCCGGCGACCAGGTCGAGTACGTGATCATGGGGCAGGTGCTGCAGGCCGGCGCCGGTCAGAACCCGGCCCGTCCCGCGGCCGTCGCCGCCGGCATCCCCATGACGGTGCCGGCCATCACCGTGAACAAGGTGTGCCTGTCCGGCCTCAGCGCCATCGCGATGGCCGACCAGCTCATCCGCGCCGGTGAGTTCGACGTCGTCGTGGCCGGCGGTCAGGAGTCCATGACACAGGCGCCGCACCTGCTGCCCGGGTCGCGCACCGGCACCAAGTACGGCGACACGACGCTGGTCGACGCGATGGCGCACGACGGGCTGTCGGACACCTTCGACCAGGTCGCCATGGGCGCGCTGACCGAGCAGGCCAACAGCCGCTACGACCTGACCCGCGAGGAGCAGGACGCCTTCGCCGCGGAGAGCCACCAGAAGGCCGCCCGCGCGGGGAAGAACGGCGTCTTCGACGAGGCGATCACCCCCGTCCTCATCCCGCAGCGCAAGGGCGACCCCATCGAGTTCCGCGACGACGAGGGCGTCCGCCCCGACACCACGGCCGAGACCCTGGCCCGGCTCAAGCCCGCCTTCGCGAAGGACGGGACGATCACCGCCGGCACCGCCTCGCAGATCTCCGACGGCGCCTGCGCGGTCGTGGTCATGTCCGCGGAGAAGGCCGCCGAGCTGGGCATCACCCCGATCGCCGAGATCGGCGCCCACGGCGTGGTCGCCGGACCGGACGCGACCCTGCAGACCCAGCCGTCACGGGCGGTCCAGCGGGCGTGCGAGCGGGAGGGCATCGACCCGGCCGAGCTCGACGTGGTCGAGTTCAACGAGGCCTTCGCCGCCGTCGCGATCGTCTCCACCCGCGAGCTCGGCATCGACCCGGAGAAGGTCAACCCCAACGGCGGCGCCATCGCCCTGGGCCACCCGATCGGCATGAGCGGCGCCCGCGTCGTGCTCGACGTCGCCCTGGAGCTCCGCCGTCGCGGCGGCGGCGTCGGTGCCGCCGCGCTGTGCGGCGGCGGCGGGCAGGGCGACGCGCTGGTCCTGCACGTCCCCGCGAGTGCGTGACTCGTCCGATCCAGCTGGCTCATCCTCACGGGTCCCTGGCACTGCCCCGTCCGCCGTCGGGTGGGGCAGTGTGCCGGGACCGCTCGGTGTCCGCCCCTGCGTGGGCTGTCACCGGACCCGGCAACCGTCCTCGGCCTCACCGTTCATGCGCTCCATGAGGCGATCTCGAGGTCGTCACCCGCCCAGCATCCCGGTGGCGTGGAGCTCACCAGCCGGCCGGCTCCGCGGCGGAACGGCCGACGGACACAGCGGGGGCCGGCCCATCGCGGCAGCGTGCACCTGGTGGTGCCCTCGGCCTCCGACGAGCTCGACTCGCACCGTCCGTGGTGCGCGTCCCCGTGATCCGGGCAGGTTCGCCGAGGTCGGCGGGCTCCGTTCGCCTTGGCGCGCGCCTCCGGGAAGAGCAAGCTGGGGCGTGGCCACGAGGGGGTTGCCTTGCCCACCATCCCGTCCCGCGACCCGGCCGAGAGCATCGACGAGATCCGGCGGTACGCCCAGGAGCGGCTGACCCCGGAGCAGGAGCGGCTGTTCCGGACGTTCGTCGAGCAGTACTACCGGCACGTCTCCCGCGACGATCTCGCGGCCCGGCGCGTGCACGACCTGTACGGCGTCGCGATGTCGCACCTGGCCATCGCCCTGGACCGGTCGCCCGGTGTGCCCGCGGTGCGGGTGTACTCGCCGGATCTCGAGGAGCACGGATTCGGCTCGCCGCACACTGTCGTCGACATCGTGACCGACGACATGCCCTTCGTCGTCGACTCGGTGACGGCGGAGGTCCTCCGGCGCGGCCTCGGCCTGCATCTCACCGTGCGCCCCGTCCTCTGGGTGCGCCACGACGACGGGCGGCTCGTCGACATCCTCGACCGACACGATGCGGGGTCGGTGGCGTCGGTGGCGACGGCCGAGGCGTTCGTACACCTGGAGGTCGACCGGCAGACCGACGCCAGAGTGCTGGACGAACTGGGCCGGGACCTCCTCCGTGTCCTCGGCGACGTGCGTGCCGCGGTCGAGGACTGGTCGGCCATGCGGGCGCAGGCGCTGGCCGTGGCCGAGGCCGTGGAGAGCGGAGCGTCGATCTTCCACGAGCAGGACCGGAAGGAGGCGGCCGCTTTGCTGCGGTGGCTCGCCGACGACCACTTCACATTCCTCGGTTACCGGGAGTACGAGCTGGGTCGAGAGGGCGACGAGGACGCGCTGCACGCCGTCCCGGAGACGGGGCTCGGGCTGCTGCGCGACAGCCGGAGCCGATCGGTCTCGCACAGCTTCGCGAAGCTGCCGCCCGAGGTCCGGCAGAAGGCACGCGAGCCTCGGTTGCTCAACCTCACCAAGGCGAACTCGCGGTCGACCGTCCACAAGCCCGACCACCTGGACTACATCGGCGTCAAGTCGCTCGGGCCAGAAGGTGACGTCGTCGGTGAACGGCGGTTCCTCGGCCTCATGGCGAGCTCGGTCTACCGGCAGTCACCACGGGACATTCCCGTCCTCCGCCGCAAGGTGCAGGCGGTCCTCGAACGTGCCGGACACCCGCTCGACCGTTACGACGCGCGCATGCTGCTCAACATCCTCGAGAACCACCCCCGCGAGGAGTTGTTCCAGGTCGACGCCGAGGAGCTGTACGAGGCGGCTACGGCCATCCTCGACATCCAGGACCGTCAGCGGCTGCGTCTCCTCGTCCGGCGTGACGTGTTCGGCCGCTTCATCTCCTGTCTCGTGTACCTGCCACGCGACCGGCTCACCACCGCGCTCCGCACCCGTATCGAAGGCATCCTGCGGGGGGCCTTCCACGGGGAGAGCACGCAGTACGCGATACAGGTGAGCGAATCGGTCCTGGCGCGGCTGCACATCACCGTCCAGACCAGGCCCGGCGCGGTGCCGGAGTACGACGTCGGTGAGATCGAAGCCCGCCTCGTGGCGGCGATGCGCTCGTGGACCGACGACCTGTACGACGCACTGGTCGACCAGGTCGGCGAGGAACGTGGGGTCGCCCTACGCGACCGCTACGCCGACGCGTTCCCCTTGGCCTATCAGCACGACACCTCCGCTGCCGCGGCCGTCGTCGACATCGGGCGGATCGAGGGGCTGGGGGGTGGCGACGACCTCGTGATGCACCTGCACCGGCCGCTGGAGGCCGCGCCGGGCACGCTGCGGTTCAAGCTCTTCCGCCACGGCCAGTCCGTCACGCTCTCCGATGTCCTGCCGCTCCTGGAGAACATGGGTGTCCACGTCGTCGACGAGCATCCGTACGAGGTGCGGCCGACCGGTACCGACCCGGTATGGATCTACGACTTCGGGCTGCGCCACGAGCACCTTCCCGACCTCGACGCCGACGGGATGCGCGAGCGCTTCCAGGAGGCGTTCGCCATGGTGTGGCACGGCGAACTGGAAGACGACGGGCTCAACCGGCTGGTGCTCCGCGCCGGGCTGCGGGGGCGCGAGGTGGCCGTCGTACGCGCCTACGCGAAGTACCTCAGGCAGGTCGGAGCCGCGTTCGCCCTGGACTACACCGTGGCGACGCTCGCCAACAATCCTGAGCTGGCCCACCGCCTCTACGAGCTCTTCCGCGTCCGGCTGGACCCCGATCTGGCAGAGGACCGCGATCTGGGGGCCCAGCAGGTCCTCAAGGACTTCGAGGCCGGGCTCGATGCCGTCACCAGCCTCAACGAGGACCGGATCCTGCGCGCCCTGCTGCGGGTCGTGCAGGCGACGCTGCGGACCAACTACTTCCAGCTGGCGCCGGACGGGGAGGCCAAACCGTGGCTCGCGATCAAGCTCGCCTCGGGGCAGATCCCCGACCTGCCCCTGCCGCGGCCGGCGTTCGAGGTCTTCGTCTACTCGCCCCGCGTCGAGGGCGTCCACCTGCGCGGCGGCTCGGTCGCCCGCGGCGGCCTCCGCTGGTCTGACCGGCCGGAGGACTTCCGGACCGAGGTGCTCGGGCTGATGAAGGCCCAGATGGTGAAGAACGCCGTCATCGTGCCGGTCGGCGCCAAGGGGGGCTTCGTCGTGAAGAACCCGCCCACGGACCGGGGCGCGCTGCCGGCCGAGGTGGTCGCCTGCTACTCGGCGTTCATCCGGGGACTCCTCGACGTGACCGACAACCTCGCGGGCAGCCGGGTCGTCCCACCTGAGCGCGTCGTGCGTCACGACGGGGACGACGCCTACCTGGTCGTAGCTGCCGACAAGGGCACCGCGACGTTCTCCGACATCGCCAACGCCATCTCCCACGAGTACGGGTTCTGGCTGGGCGACGCCTTCGCGTCGGGCGGCTCGGCCGGATATGACCACAAGGCCATGGGCATTACGGCGCGCGGAGCCTGGATCTCCGTCCAGCGCCACTTCCGCGACCTCGGCGTCGACGTGCAGGACGAGGACATCACGGTCGCCGGCATCGGGGACATGTCGGGCGACGTCTTCGGCAACGGGATGCTGCTCTCCGAGCACATCCGCCTGGTGGCCGCTTTCGACCACCGGCACGTCTTCCTCGACCCCGATCCGGACCCGGCAGCGAGCTACGCCGAGCGCACCCGGCTGTTCGGCCTCCCTGGTTCCAGCTGGGCTGACTACGACGCCTCGCTCGTCTCGGCCGGGGGCGGGGTGTTCCCACGCACGGCGAAGACGATCACGCTCACCCCGGAGATCCGGGCCCGGCTGGACGTCCCGGAGGAGATCCTCACCCCGGACGAGCTGATCCGCGCCGTCCTCAGGGCCCCGGTCGACCTGCTGTGGAACGGCGGCGTCGGCACCTACGTCAAGGCGACGGCGGAGACCCACGCCGAGGTGGGGGACAAGGGGAACGACCCAGTCCGCATCGACGCCGGCCAGCTGCGCTGCCGGGTCGTCGGTGAGGGCGGCAACCTCGGCTTCACGCAGCGGGGCCGGGTCGAGTTCGCACTCAGGGGCGGCCGGATCAACACCGACGCCATCGACAACTCCGCCGGCGTGGACTGCTCCGACCACGAGGTCAACATCAAGGTCCTCCTCGACCGCGTGTCCGCCGACGGCGACCTCACGGGCAAACAGCGCGACGCCCTCCTCGTGGAGATGACCGACGAGGTGGCCGAGCTCGTGCTCTCCGACAACGCCGCACAGACGCGCGCGCTGGACCACGCCCGAGCGCAGGCGAACGCCATGCTCGACGTGCACGTCCGCTACCTGGGCGCGCTCGAGCGGGGTGGGCGGCTCAACCGGGCGCTCGAATTCCTGCCGACGGACGAAGAACTGGCCGAGCGCACCTCGGCAAGCGGCGGCTTGGTCCTGCCCGAGCTAGCGGTCCTGCAGGCCTATTCGAAGCTCTGGATCTATGACGAGGTGCTCGCCTCCGATCTCCCGGACGACCCCTTCCTGTCCGCCGAGCTGGTGAACTACTTCCCGAGCGCCATCCGGCAGCGGTACGCCGACCGGCTGCCGACGCACCCCCTGCGTCGTGAGATCATCGCGACCTGCGTGACGAACGCGCTGGTCAACCGCGCCGGTAGTACGTATGCGTTCCGCCTGGCCGAGGGGGGCGGGCTCCTGGTCCCTCACATCGCCCGCGCGCACATCGCCGCCTGGGAGATCTTCGGGCTGACGGAGCTCCAGGCCCGGATCGAGTCACTGGCCGACGTCTCCATGGACGTCCGGACCCGGCTCACACTCGAGGTGCAGACGCTCGCCGAACGCGCGAGTCGCTGGCTGCTGCGCAGTCGTCGTCAACCGTTGGACGTCCGGGGCGCCGTCGACCATTTCGGGCCGGCGGTCCCGCTGCTGGTCGGTGAGATGCCGCGTCTGCTCGCCGCCTCGGCGGAGGCGAACGAGGCGTACAGCCGCGCGGTCACACGGTTCGCCGCGGACGGGGTTCCGGAGGCGCTCGCCGCGCGCGTGGCGGCGCTGCCGGCGCTCTTCTCCGCTCTGGACGTCATCGACCTGGCGCACGCGACCGGTCACGACTGGGAGCAGGTGGCCACTGTCCACCTCGCTCTCGGGTACCACCTGCGACTCGACTGGCTGCGCGAGCGGATCATGAAGCTGCCGCGAGATGACCGCTGGCAGGCGCTGGCTCGTCTCGGGCTGCGCGACGATCTCGACGCCGTCCGTGCCTCGCTGACCGCCGAGGTGTTGCGGGCCGGTAGCCCAGGGCGGAACTGCGACGAACTGATCCAGTCGGGGTTCCTCCACCATCAACCGGCGGTCGGCCGCTTTCTCGGGATCCTCCGTGACATCGCCGCCGACGACCGCGCGGACCTCGCCACGCTCTGCGTGGCGCTGCGCGAGGTACGCGGACTGGTGTCGGGTCGGTCCGAAGCGGCTGAGCCCTGAGCGTCCCGCTGCCGGCCCGGACATGCTGCGTCAGAGACCTCGGGTATCCGCGGATGGGCGAGGATCGGTCGGACTCCACGACCTCGAGGAGGTCGACACCCATCCTCCTGGCGGACTCCTCGCGGACGATCGGGAGCCGGTCACGGGTGTGCCGAGGGATGGGGCTCGCGAACACCACCGTCGAGACGCATCGGCCGTCCGCACGGTTCGCAGACTGCCGCTGCGGACGTGATCAAGCCGCCGCGCCGGGCGTCAACAACGTCTCTGGGCGCCGTACCTGGAGAACTTCCGTGCCCACGTCACCCGCCGCAAGGGCCGCACCCGGTTCCCGGCCTCCTGCCGCTACCCGGCCTCGCGCCACCACGCCGAGGTGCGGATCGCGATCACGCGTGACAGCGGTTTTCAGGTGGCTTGTCGGATGGGGTAGCCGGCGTGGGCGAACCAGCCGGCGGCATCGGCGGCCGTGATCGCCTCCAGCGCGGTGGCGATCGCGGCGTCCAGCGCCGCCCGGGTGCGGGCGGCGGCCGCCCGGATGAGGATTTTGAGTTTGCTGAACGCTTCCTCAACCGGGGACAGGTCCGGTGAGTAGGCGGGTAGGAACACCAGCCGGCAGCCGGCGGCCTCGACCAGCGCGCGGATCCGGTCGGGCTTGTGCGCCCCGACGTTGTCCACCACCACGACCTGGCCCGGGTGCAGCGCGGGCAGCAGGAAGTGCTGCAGGTAGGTGGCGAACACCGCGGTGTCGGTGCCGCCCTCCACCGTCATCGCCGCAGTCATCCCGGCCCATGACAGCCCAGCGATCAGCGTGGTCACCGACCCGCGGTTGCGAGGCACTGCGCCGCGGACGCGGCTGCCGCGGGGCGCGCGGGCGCGACGGCGGGTCATCGAGGTGTGCGTGCCGCACTCATCGACGAACACCAACTGGGTCGGGTCGATCGTGGCCAGGTCGGTGCGCCACCGGGTGCGCGCGGTCTCGTCGCGCTCGGTGGCGCTCAGACTTTTGACTTCAGCGGCCAGCCCGGCCGCCGCCGACGCCCCGAGGGGGTCACTGCCTGCGCCGGATCGTCAGCGGGCAGGTCGGCGATGGCCCGCGACATCGTCGCCAGCGACACGGTCATCCCGGTGGCGGCGTTGAATGCCGCGGCGTGCTCGGCCAGCGTGGCATCGGCCACGACCTGCAGGCGATCGGGTAGCCACGCCTGCAGCCGCGCCTTCTTCTCCGGCACCGGTCCATGCCGCTGCTGATCCGGCGCCAGGCTGCCAGTGGCCCGCCGGCGGGCCAGATACCGCTCCACGCTGCGCACCGACAGCCCGAACACCACCGCGGCCTGTTCCTGCGTCATCCCGCCGTCAACCGCGGCTACCACCCGCTCACGCAGATCCATCGAGTACGCCCGCATGCCGATCCGGGCTACTCCCTTGCCGACGCACCGTCAACCAATCAGCACACCGCTGTGAGAAGGACGCCCGCCCCTGGCCTCCGTACCCACTCGCGGTCGGCGCACGGGTAGCGGCGTACCACGTCGAGATCGATCTCCCCCACCGCGGCTGCTGGCTCAATCGGATCGAGCCCCTGTTCGCCGAGCTGCGCTGTCTGATCCTCGACGCACGGACCATGCCTGCCACCGCCGGCAGCCGCCCAGATCCGCCGCTTCACCGCCTGTCGAAACGGTCACGTCACCGACCTCGAGCTCCGCAGGGTCAGCAAGCGGGACTCCATCGTCGAGCCCGCGCCTACAGGACGCCGACACTGGCGTGCGCAGTCCTCCCCAGATCACGGCGACCTGCCCTGTCGGCGTTGCACCCGAGGGACGCGTTGACCCGACTCCGTCCGACTCCGCAGGAGGGGCGTCCCGCGTGCCAGATCCGGAACGACTCCCGTCTCGGGCCGCCGACAGCCCGGCGAGTGACTCAGGGCGCCGAGAACCGCAGGGGCAGACTGGTGAACCCGCGCATGAGCCCGGAGGTCTCCGTGCCCGCTCCCGCGAGGCGGATCTCCGAGGTCCGGGCCAGGATCTCCTCCATCGCCAGCCGCATCTCCAGGCGGGCCAGGGGTGCTCCGTAGCACAGGTGGGCGCCGGCGCCGAACGCCATGTGGGGGTTCGGTGACCTGTCGATGATGCAGGCGCTCGGGTGCTCGAAGGCCTCGGGATCGAGGTCGGCCGCCGCGTAGTGGAGCGCCACGCGGTCGCCGGCCCGGATCGTGCGATCGTGCAGTTCGACGTCGTGCACGGCCGTGCGGGCGATCGACTGCAGCGGGGTCTCGATGCGGAGGAACTCCTCGACCGCGGTCGGGATCTTCTCCGGGTGTCGACGTAGCTCCGCCTGGATGTCCGGGTTGGTCGCCAGCCGGTACATCGTCGTGGCGAGGGCGTCGGCGGTTGTGGCGTGTCCCGCCACGAACATCTGGACGCCGATGTGGACGACCTTCTCCTCGCTCAGCGGCTGACCGTCGATCTCCGCCGCCAGGACACCGCTGAGCATGTCGGTCTCCGGGTCCAGTGGCCGGGCCCGCCGCTCCGCGACGACCTCCGACACGGCGGACTCGAACATCTGCCCGATCACGGCGTTGATCTTCTCCGGGTCCCAGCCCACGCGCTCGAAGCCGCGGAACTGCTCGACGAACTCGACGTGGGTGGAGTCGGGCAGGTTGAGCAGGGCGGCGAGGGCCCGTGCCGGCAACGGCTGGCACAGACCGGTGACGATGTCGCCCTCGCCCGCTTCGAGCAGGGGACCGAGGTCCTCGACGACGAATCCCCGGATCGTCGGCTCCAGGCGCGCCATGGCGTCCTTCGAGACGTACCGGTTGAGCAGCCGACGGTACGTGGCGTGCTCGGGCGGGTTGAGCGAGATGGGGATCTGGTTGTCGAAGTCGGGCCACGCGATGATCGGCGCCCCGGAGGCGAAGGTGCGCGGCTGGCGGGCCGCCTCGCGGACGTCGGCATAGCGGGTCAGCGACCAGTAGCCGCCGTGCTCGTCGGACCAGGCGACCGGACACTCCTCGCGCAGGCGCTGGTACTCGGCGAGACGCCGCACGGAGCGGCCTCCACCGGCTTCCTTCGGGCTCCAGTCGGTGGGCCGGCTTCGAGCGCTGGGATCCGCGTGCTCCGTCATGTCGCGAGGCTAGCCAGGATGACGGAAAAGGCAACCGTTTGTTTACGGTGCCGGACCCCGTCCCCTGGACCGCCCGTCGAGGTGGCCGAGCCGCTGCAGGCCCGCTGACGGAGTCCGGCGCGGTGCGGCCGGCTTCTGACACGCGGACGCCGTTCCGTTCCGCACCGTGTCCCGACGCTCCCGATCGCCGCGACGACGACGGGCGCCCACCGGCCGGTGAGCGCCCCCGTCCGCGGCCGCGTCAGTGCGCGAGGCCGAGGCGACGCCGGCATCCTCGGCGCGGACGCCGAGCGTGGCGGCGGAATACGCCGGCGCCATCACGAAGCCGATCCCGAGGCCGACGACCACCAGACCCGGCACCACCCCGTCCAGCAGCCGCTGTCGACGTCGAGCCGGGTGAACAGCAGCAGTCCGGCCGCCGCCACGGCGAAGCCGAGGGTGACGGGCACCTCCACGCCGATCCGGCCGACGACGCTCGGCGCGACCTGCGCGGACACCGTCAGCGAGAAGATCGTCAGCAGGAACGCCAGGCCGGTGGGCAGCGGCTCGAAGCCGAGCACGGTGGACGTGGAGTAGGTCAGGAAGAGGAAGACGCCGAAGAGGCCGGCACCGACCGGACCGATCGCGAGGGAGGCCCCTACCGCGGGTGCGGTCGGTGACCACCCGCATCGGCAGCAGCGGGTGGGCGACCCGGAGCTCGACGGCGACGAAGGCAGCGCCGGCTTCTGAGGAGATCGCCCGGGTGGCCGGCGTCGGCGTGGCCACGGGTGTACCGCCGGTTCCCCGAGCGGTCGGACCTGGTCGACGCCCTCTTCGAGGAGGGGATCGCCCTGGTCGGCGCACGCCTGGAGGAGGCGCTCGCCGTTCCCGACCCCTGGACGGGCCTGTGCGACCTCGTCCTGTGGAGCGTCCACCGGATGGCGAACGACCGCGGCCCGACCCAGGTCCTCACCGCAGCGGGCCACGCCCTGACCAGCCGGATCGGTGCACCCGGCAACCCCGGGGCCCGCGAGCGCCACGCGACGCTCCTCCGGGACGGACTGTCCGCGCACCGGGACTCCCCCACGCCGATGCCGGCGCCGGCGCCGACCGCACAGGACCTGGCCTGCATCGCCGCGCCCGACGACCGCCCGGGGCAGCCCTCACGATGACACTCCCCCGGCGTCGCATCGGGCTGGGGCCCGCCGAGCTGCTGCAGCGCCACCGGTGCACCCCACGGCGGTGGTGCGCACCGAGGGCCACGTGACCCGAGCACGGCCCCCGCCTCCGGCGGGAGGGGGGCGAGGGGCACAGGGCGGGACCGGCCGGCCGCTTCCGCCACGGGACGCGGCGTAACGGGATGTCAGCCGTGCGGCGGGGCGTGGGCCGGGGCGACGGTGTCCGTCAGCGACAGCAGGCCCGCTCGACGATCTCCTCCAGGTCGTCACCCTCGGCGTCGGGGTACCCGGCGGCCGGGCCAGCGCCCGCGAGGACGTTGTAGCGACAACCACTTCTGTGTCAGAGTGGTCGCTGTCGCACGTTCCTCGCCCGAGGAGGTGGCCGTGGACGCTCCCTGGCTGGACCGGCGGCAGCTGCGTGCCTGGACCCGCCTCCGGGCGGTGCTCGAGCTGCTCCCCACCACGTTGGACGCGCAGATCCGTCGCGACGCCGACGTCAACGAGTTCGAGTACCACGTCCTGGCGATGCTGTCCGAGACACCCGGTCGAACCCTCCGCATGACCGAGGTGGCACGGCGGACCGCCGCCACGCTCCCGCGGCTCTCGCACGTGGTGACCCGCCTCGAGGGCCGCGGCCTCGTGGAGCGCTCCGCCTGTCCCGAGGACCGTCGGGCCACCAACGCCCGGCTCACCGAGGCGGGATGGGCGAAGGTGCAGCAGGCGGCGCCCGGCCACGTCGCCACGGTGCGCCACCACGTCGTCGACGCCCTCACCGACGAACAGCTCGACCAGCTCGCGGCGATCGGGGACGCCCTCCTGGCCAGGCTGGACCCCTCGGGGGTCATGGCCGCGACCTACAACCGCTACGACGAGGAGTCCGCACCCGCAGACCCGCTGGTCGTACTGCCCGGACAGGCTGGTGCACCGCGAGACGAGCGGTCGACCGTGATGTGAGGGGGGACCTCCAGGTCCTGCGTGGGAGCCGTCGAGGCTCCACGGGGACGCCCCCGACGGCGCGTCCACCGAAGCGACCCGCCACGACTCCCGCAGAGAGGCACACCGCCACGACCTCCGTCCCGACCCGGCTCGCCGACGCCCTGTTCGCCCGGTTCCCCTCCACGGTCGCCACCCGCCTGGTCAGGCCGCCGTCCCTGTCGCTCCCGGCCGGGACGTCGCCGCAGCGGAGGCCGTCCTGGTCCCGACCCGTCCCCGCCTGGTCCGGCTCCTCCACGGGCACTACGTCACCGACGCCGCGCGCCGCGCGGAACCGCTGGCGTCCCCGCTGCTGGGCGAGGAGGAGATTGCAGCCCTCCCGCCCCTGCTCGTGGTGACCGCCGAGCAGGACTCCATCCGCCCCCAGGACGAGCGCTTCGTCGAGAAGGCGCGGAGCAGGGCGTCCCGGTGTCCTACCACTGCACCGCCGGGGTCGACCACGGCTTCCCCCAGAGCTCGAAGGAGCAGGACGAGGCCGCGGTGCGGGAGCCCGCGGAACTCGTGCACGGTCACCTGACCGAGCACCTCGCGTGAGGGGCCCGCGGTCATCGGCGTCACGGATGGCTGCGCATGGGCAGGAGCCATTTCCGCTCCTCCCGCGTCCTGACCAGACTCGGCACCGCAGTGGCGCCGGTCACCAGGGACCCGGCGCGCCGTTCTCCGGAGGTCCTGCGTGACGTCGCCCGCCGCCGTGGCCGCTCCCCCGTCCGCGGCCGCGCTCGAGGTGCTCTCCGGCCTCCTGCGGGACGCCGTCCTGCTCGCGGGGCGGGGAACCGCCTCACCGGCCGACATCGACACCGCGATGCGCCTGGGCGCCGGGCACCCCGCCGGCCCGTTCGAGGTCCTGGCGTCCCTCGGTCCCGGCCGGCGCAGCAGCCTCGGCCTGCCGGAGCTGTTCCCGGAGGCGCCGGCGTCCGACCCGACGGCCGCGCCTGCCGGCGGCGGCTGGACCGGCCCGGTCGGTGTCCTGGGCACCGGGCACATGGCGGGCGGCATCGTCGAGGCGGTCGCCCGCAGCGGCCGGCCGGTCCGGGTGCTGTCCCGCTCGGAGGCGTCGGGCGCCCGGCTGCTCGGCGCGCTGGGGAGGAGCCTCGACCGCGCCGTCTCCCGCGGCCGGCTCGACGAGGCCGCCCGCGCCGAGGTGTTCGGCCGGGTGTCGGTGACGCACGACGCGGCCGGCCTGGCCGGCTCCGACGTCGTCGTCGAGGCGGTCGCCGAGGACCTCGCCGTCAAGGCCGCCGTCCTCGGGGCGGTCGACGCCGCCCTGCCGCCGTCGCTGCCGCTGGCGACCAACACCTCGTCCTTCCGCGTCGGCGACCTGCGCCCGTCGGTGACCTCCGGCCGGCCGTTGCTGGCCCTGCACTTCTTCAACCCCGCCCAGGTGATGAGGCTCGTGGAGGTCGTCGTCCCCGACGACGTGCCGGACGCCGCAGGGCTGTGGACCACGGCGAGCGCCTGGGTCCGCGACCTCGGCAAGACGCCGGTCACGTGCGCGGACTCCCGTGGGTTCGTCGTCAACCGGCTGCTGATCCCGTTCCTCAACGACGCGGTGCGGCTGCACGAGCAGGGCACGCCCGCCGAGGAGGTCGACGAGCTCCTGCGCACCGGCGCCGGGCACCCCATGGGGCCGCTGGCGCTGGTCGACCTCATCGGCGTCGACGTCACGGTGGCCGCGCTGGCGTCGATGGCCGCCGTCGAGGACGACCCGCGCATCCGCCCCGCCGCCGCCCTGACCGACCTGCTCGCCGCCGGGCGGCTCGGCCGCAAGACCGGCGCCGGCTTCCACAGCTACTGAGAGGACGGGCGTGAGCGACCCCACCGCGACCTGGACCGCACTGATCAGCCGCTACTACGACGGCTGCAGCGCCGGCGACGTCGACCTGATGCTGCAGACGCTGCACCCCGAGGTGGTGCACTGGTTCCTCGCCCCCAACACGGGGTCGGCGCCGGTCGAGGGCGCCGAGCACCTGGCCCGCTACTGGCGGAAGGTGGCGCGCATGCTGCAGGCGCGCTGGGTGGTCGACAGCATCTGCGCCACCCCGGAGCAGGCGGTCATCGAGTGGACGATGTGGTGGCTGCCCGAGGGCGCGACCGAGCGCGTCGCCACCCGCGGCGCCGAGTGGTTCACCGGCCAGGACGGGCTGATCCGGGAGATCCGCAGCTACTACCAGTTGCGCCCGGAGACCACGGAGCTCGACGGCTTCCCCTACGCCGACCGCGGCTACTCGCTGCCCGGCGCCGAGCGCAGCACGATCCACCCCGACGCCGAGCAGCACGGACCAGGAGGCACCGCGTGAGCGCCGTCGAGACCACCCGGGACGGCGCGGTCGCGACCGTCACGCTCGCCCGGCCGGACAAGCTGAACGCCCTGGACTGGGCCACCCGCTGGGAGCTGGTCGGCGCGCTGCGCGAGGTCGCCGCCGACACGGGTGTCCGCGCCGTGGTGCTCACCGGCACCGGGCGGGCCTTCTGCGTGGGGCAGGACCTCGCCGCCGTCGAGGAGCTCGAGCACGCCGACGAGACCGTCGCCGGCTCCTACAACCCGATCGCGCAGGCGATCGCCGGCATGCCGAAGCCGGTCGTCGCGGCGGTCAACGGTCTCGCCGTCGGCGCCGGGTTCGGGCTCGGGCTGGCCTGCGACCAGCGGCTGGCGTCGGACACCGCGTCCTTCTCGTGCGCGTTCTCGAAGGTCGGTCTCGTGCCCGACACCGCCGCCTCCTGGTACCTCGTCCGCGAGCTGGGCTACACCCGGGCGTTCCGGCTGGCGGCCACCGGCCGCACGGTCCGCGCGGCCGAGGCGCTGGAACTCGGGCTGCTCGACGAGGTCCTCCCGGCCGACGCGCTCGCCGACCGGGCGCACGAGCTCGCCCGCGAGCTCGCCTCCGGCCCCGCCCTCGCGCTCGCGCTCACCAAGCGCCAGTTCCGGGCGGTGGGTGAGGTGTCCTTCGAGGCGGCGCTGGCGATCGAGGCCCGCCACCAGGGCGAGGCGGCCGCACACCCCGACCACGTCGAGGGACGGACGGCGTTCGCCGAGAAGCGCGCGCCCCGGTGGAGGTGACCGCCCCGGCGGTCGTGCTCGTGCACGGCCTCTGGCACGGCGCGTGGTGCTGGGACGCCGTGCGCGGGGAACTCACCGGGCGCGGCGTGGACAGCGTCGCCGTCGAGCTGCCGCTCACCGACCTCGCCGCCGACGTCGCGGCGACGCGCGACGCCCTGGACGCCCTCGGCCGGCCGGCCGTGCTGGTCGCACACTCCTACGGCGGCGCCGTGATCACGGCCGCCGGCATCCATCCGCTGGTCCGCGAGCTGCTGTACATCGCCGCGTTCCAACTGGAGGAGGGCGAGTCGGTGAGCCGGACGCGGGTCGGCGACCTGCCCGACACCCGGCTGGGTGAGGCCCTGCTGGTGTCCGGGGACGCGGTGGACCTCGACCCGGTGCTCGGTCCGCGCCTGCTCTACGGCGACGCGCCGGTGGACGTCGCCGTCGCGGCGACCGCCCGGCTGCGGCCTGTCCACCGGGCTGTCCTGCGCGGCGTGCCGGACGCGATCGCCTGGCGGACGGTGCCCTCGACGTACGCCGTCTGCACCGAGGACGAGGTCGTGCACCCCGACCGGCAGCGGGCGATGGCCGCCCGCGCGACCCGGGTGGTGGAGTGGCCGTGCGGCCACAGCCCGCAGGCCACCCGGCCGGCCGAGGTCGCGGACCTCGTCGTCGGCCGGGTGCGCGCCCTGGCTACGGGCTGACCGCCTCCGGCACCGGGATCTCCCGGAGGTCTCCCGCGATCGGGAGCACCGGCTCGGTCAGCATCCGGTCCACGAGGGCAGCGACGGCGGCCTCGTGGACGACGGCAGTGGTGCCGCCGATCTCGTCAGCGACCCGCTGCGCGGCGAGCGCAGCGCCGATGCCGCCACCGGTGACCACGGTGACGGCGTCCTGGAGCTGCACGCTCAGGTCCCTGCCCCGATCCGGCGCCGGCCGCGCGGGACCGGCAGCGGGTCGGGGCCCGGGACGATGCGGTTCTCGATGACCCCGAGCTCCTCGACCTCCATGCGGACGACGTCGCCGACCCGCAACCAGTCCGGGGCGGTGTCCGGTCGCGTCCGCCTGATCTCGGCGAGGCAGCCGGTGCCGCAGGTGCCCGACCCAAGGACGTCGCCGGGCCGCACGACGGTGCCCCGGGAGGCGTGCGCGACGAGCTCGGCGAAGGACCAGGCCATGTGGGAGGTGACGTCGCCGCCGACGCGCTCGCCGTTGAGCCGGACCTCGGTGCGCAGCGCCAGCCGGCCGTCCTCGACGCGGTCGGCGACCTCGTCGGCGGTCACCAGCCAGGGCCCGAGGGTGGTGGCGGCGTCCTTGGACTTCGACGGGCCCATCGGGAACCGGAACTCGTGCACCTGCAGGTCGCGGGCCGACCAGTCGTTGAACAGCGTGTAGCCCAGGATGTGCCCGGCGGCCTGCTCCGGCGTCAGGTCCGACCCGGCCCGCCCGACGACGACGCCCACCTCGAGCTCGTAGTCGTACTGGGTGACGTACGGCGGCATCCGCACGTCACCGTAGGGGGCGACGATCGAGGCCGGGTTGGAGAAGTAGAACAGCGGCATCTCGTACCACTCGTCGGGCGGCGGCGCCCCGGTGAGCTCGGCGAGGTGGGCCTCGTAGGTGAGGAAGTCGCGCACGCTCGGCGGGTCGAGGAGCGGGCCGAAGGAGGCCCGCCCGACCTCGACGGCCTCGGCGGAGCGGGCGGCCTGCCGGGCGGCGGCGGCCAGCGCCTCCTCGCCGCCGCGGACGACGTCGAGCAGCGTCGGGCCGGCGTCGAGCAGCCGGACGACGCCGTCGGTCATGGCGCCGTCCAGCACGCCGACGCGCGGCCCGTCCGCGGTGAGCAGGGTGGTCAGCCGCACGTCACTTCACCGCCACGGGGTTGACCGGGGAGCCCACGGCGTGGGTGAAGGGCAGCGGCTGCGCGGAGAGGAAGAACTCGTAGACCCCGTCGGTGGCGCAGTCGGCGGCCAGGGCGTCGAGGTCCCACATCTCCCCGAGCAGCAGGCCGATGTGCGGCAGGGCGACCTGGTGCAGCGGCTGCATGGCGCCGGGCCACTCGTTGGGCCGGACCTCCACGCCCCAGGTGTCGGTGGCGACGGCGGCGATCTCGGTGGCGTGCAGCCAGCCGGCCGTCTCGAACGACAGGCCGGGCGCCGGCCCGCCGGCGTAGCCGCCCCAGCCCTCGCCGGCGGCCAGCCGTCGGCGGACGCGGGTGAGCTGACCGGTGCGCACGAGGACGATGTCGCCGCGGCGGACCTGCGAGCTCTCGCCCTGCCGGCGGATCGTGTCCTGCAGGTCGGCGCTGGTGATGGGGCAGCCGTCGGGCAGCTCGCCGTCCTCGCCGAGGGCCCGGCCGACGTCGAGCAGCACGCCGCGGCCGACGACCGGAGCGGCCAGGTTCTCGATGCCGGTGACCTGGTCGCCCTCACCCGTCACCACCTCGCGGGCGACCCGGCCGTTCCACGCCACGCCGTGGTCGAAGACGTGCCCGAGGCCGTCCCACTGCGTCGAGCACTGCAGCGGCATGAAGACGACGTCGTCGGCGACGGAGAGGCCGTGCGGCAGCCCCATCTGCGCGGCGGTCTCCATGCCGGTGGAGGTCATCGTGTGCACCGGGTTGACCCGGCGCTTCCAGCCGAACTGGGGACCGTCGGTGTCGAAGGGCAGCGAGAGGCTGAAGGAGTCGCCACGACGGACCAGCGCGGCGGCGGCGGCACGGGTGGCGGCGTCGAGGTGGTTGACCGTGCCGAGCGCGTCGTCGGCACCCCACCGGTTCCAGTTGCCGAAGCGCTTCGCCGAGTCGGCGATCGCGGCCTCCGGGTCCTCGCCGAACTCGGCGGTGATGTCGTAGCCGTTCACGTGTCCAGTCCCAGGAGTCGGGCGGCGTTGCCGCCGCGGATGGCGTCGGTGGTGGCGGCGTCGAAGCCGGCCGCCTCGAGGCGGTCGACGGGGTCCTCGACGCCCATGTCGAAGGGGTAGTCGCTGCCGAGGGTCACCTGGCCCGCGCCCATGACCGAGACCAGGTGGCGCAGCTGCTCGCGGGTGTAGACGAGGGAGTCCACCCAGGTGCGGCGCAGCAGCGCCGACGGCGGCGCCTCGGTCGTGCGCGCGTCGGCGCGGGCGGCCCAGGCGTGGTCGGCGCGGGTCACGTAGCTGGGCAGGTAGCCGCCGCCGTGCGCCGACCAGATCCGCAGGCCCGGGTGCCGCTCGAGCAGGCCGGAGAAGACGACCCGCGACAGCGCCAGCGCCGTCTCGGTCGGGTTGCCCACGGAGTTGAACAGGTAGTAGGCGTTCAGGCGCTCGCCCAGCGTGCAGCCCCAGGGGTGGATGAGCACGGCGGTGTCGAGCTCCTCGGCGGCGGCCCAGAAGTCGGCCAGCGAGGGATCGTCGAGCTCGCGCCCCGGACCGGCCGCGGTGGAGATCTGCACCCCGCGCACGCCGAGGTCGCGCACCGCCGTCTGCAGCTGCGCCACGGCGAGGTCGGGGTGCTGCAGCGACACCGTCCCGATCGGCAGCAGCCTGTCCGGTGCCTTCGCGCAGGCCTCGGCCACGCCCTCGTTGGTGGCGGCCACGATCCGCTCGGCGAGGTCACGGTCGGCCCAGGCGTGCGGTAGCGGGGTGGCGGACACGGCCTGCAGGTCCACCCGGGCGGCGCCCATCGCGGCCAGCCGCAGGTCCGGATCGGTCAGCCGGGGAGCCAGGTCGGCGATGTGCCGCAGGTTGTGGGCCAGCGACTCCGGCCCCAGCGTGGCGGCGTCGACCGCGCGCTGCTGGGCCAGGCCGGGCCGGCCCTCCAGCAGGGCGTCGACGGCGGGGACGGCGACGTGCGCGTGGACGTCGATGGCGGGCACGTGTGACGGCGGTGGCACGGCAGTCAGCATCGGTCCTCGACGGGCTGACCGGAACCGCGGATTCCGCATGCCCGGCCATTCACCCCACGGATGGATCTCCCGGACGCCGGGCGTCGAGGAGGAACCGGCGCAACCACGAGTGGGCGGGGTCCCGCTGCGCCGAGCGGTGCCAGTAGAGGCACTCCACGAGCGGCTCCGGCAGGAAGGGCACCGTCAGGACGCGCACCCCGAACCCCCGCTGCAGCCGGCGCGCCAGCCCCTCCGGCAGGAACCCGATCCGGTCGGTCCCCTCGACGAGGGCCGGCACGACGGAGAAGGACTCGGCGTTCACGGTGCCGGTGGCGCTGATCCCCCGGACGGTGAGCAGCCGCTCGATGTGCGCCCCCGAGCCGAGGTCGTGGAAGAGCCCGACGAGGGACCGCCCGGCGAGGTCGGTCTCCTCGAGGACGTCCCCCCGAGGGCCGGCGTGCGCGTCCACGACCGCCACCCACGGCTCGCTCGACAGCGGCTCGGCGGGGTGGCCGCTGAGGAACGCCCGCGGGGCGAGGAGCAGGTCGGTGCGGCGCATGACCGTCTCCGTGTCGCGCACGAAGCCGTGGTCGACCTGCACCAGGTCCACGACGACGCCGGGGGCGACCCGGTCCAGATCGCGCAACGGCCCGCCCAGCAACGTCATCCCGTAGTCGCTCGCCGCGATCCGGAACGTCTGCGCGGCGGTGGCCGGGTCGAAGGACGCCTGCAGGCGCAGCACCCGCTCGACCATGCCGAGTGCGGGCTCGACCGCGTGCTGCAGCTCGCGGGCGACCGGGGTCAGGGTCAGCCGCCGGCCCTCGCGCACCAGCAGCTCGTCGCCGAACTGGCGGCGCAGCCGGGCGAGCGCGTTGCTCATCGCCGGCTGGCTCAGGCCCACGACCTGCGCGGCACGCGTGACGTTCTGCTCCTGCAGCAGCGCACGCAGCGCGACCAGGAGGTTCAGGTCCACCCCGGCGAGGTTCACGACGCGCGCCTCCTCCGACCGCCGGCCCCGTCGCGGGCAGCCGATCGACCCTAGCGCGAGTCATCCATCCCCCGGATGGACCACATCAGGGAGAATCATTTCCGTATGGCCTGGGCCACCGCATAGCTTGCCGCACTGTGACCTCTGCCATGTCGGCCGGACCGCCCGTCACGGGCCCGTCCACCGCCCCACCGGCCCTCGCGGCGCGCGGGGTCGGGCTGTCCTTCGCCGGCCTGCGGGCCCTGGACGCCGTCGACTTCGAGGTCCCCGCCGGCGGCACGTCGGCGGTGATCGGGCCCAACGGCGCCGGCAAGACCACGCTGTTCAACTGCGTCAGTGGGCTGTACCGGTACGAGGGCGAGCTGTCTCTCCACGGGCGCTCCCTCGGCCGCCTGCGTCCGCACCAGCGGGCACGTCTGGGCATCGCCCGCACCTTCCAGACGCCGGCGCTGCTCGACACGGAGTCCGCCCTGCAGAACGTGGCGCTCGGCGCCGTCGCGCACAGCCGGGTCGGCGTCCTCGACGCCATGCTGGTGACGCCGCGTCGCCGCCGCGAGGAGCGCGAGGCGCTCGGGCTGGCCTTCGACCTGCTGCAGCGCTTCGGCATCGCGTCGCTGGCCGGGCGTGCGGTGGCGGGCCTGGCGCACGGCGACCGGCGCCGGGTCGAGGTGGCCCGCGCGCTCATGGGCTCACCGCGCCTGCTGATGCTCGACGAGCCCGCCGCCGGACTGGGCGACGGGGAGGCGCGGGACCTGCTCGCCGAGGTCGAGGCGCACGCCGGCCCGGACGCCACCGTGCTGCTGGTCGAGCACGACGTCGCACTCGTCATGTCGGTCGCCCGCCGCGTCGTCGTCCTCGACTCGGGCCGGCTGCTCGCCGTCGGCACCCCCGACGAGGTCCGCGCCGACCCGCGCGTGGTCGAGGCCTACCTCGGCGCGGAACACGTCGACGACACCCCCGCACCGGAGCGGCTGCACGCCACCACCGGGGATCCGGCATGAGCGCGCTGCTCGAGGTGAGCGGGCTGACCGCCGGCTACGGCGGGGTCCGGGTGCTGCACGGCATCGACCTGACCGTCGGCGACAACGAGATCGTCGCCGTCCTCGGAGCCAACGGCGCCGGGAAGACGACGCTGCTGCGGGCGCTGTCCGGCACCGTGAAGGCCACCGGCCGCGTCACGCTCGGGGGCCAGGACCTCACCCGCACGGGCGCCGCGCGGATCGCGCGGGCCGGCCTCGGCCACGTCCCCCAGGGCCGGGGCACCTTCAGCGGGCTGACGGTGGAGGAGAACATCCGCCTCGGCGTCGTCTCCCGGGCCGCCGCGACCAGGGACCGCACGGCCGACGACCTCGAGCGCATCTACGCGACCTTCCCGGTGCTGCGCGAGATGCGCCGCCGGCCCGCGGGCGCCCTGTCCGGCGGCCAGCAGCAGATGCTGGCGCTCGCCCGGGCACTGCTGGCCCGGCCCCGGCTGCTGCTCATCGACGAGCCGTCCCTCGGCCTGGCCCCGCTGACGTCGGCGGACATGTTCGCCGTCCTCGGCTCGCTCCGCGAGGAGTGGTCGCTGTCGGTGCTGCTGGCCGAGCAGAACGCGCGGGCCTCGCTCAAGGTCGCCGACCGCGGCGTCGTGCTCGCCCGGGGCAGGGTCGTCGCCTCCGCACCGGCGGCGGACCTGGCGGCCGACGCCGGCCTCCGTGCCGCCTACCTCGGCGAGTCGCCCGAGGGCATCGAGGGGATCGCCTCGTGACCGAGTTCCTGCAGCAGACCGTCTCCGGCCTGACCACCGGCCTGGTGTACGCCGCCCTGGCGCTGGCGATCGCCCTGGTGTTCCAGGGCACCGGCACGCTGAACTTCGCCCAGGGCGAGTTCGCCACCCTGGCCGCCTTCGTGGCCTTCGCGCTGTCGAGCGCCGGCCTGTCCTGGTGGCTGGTCGTGCCGCTGCTCGTCGTCCTGGCCTTCCTCTTCGGAGCGGGCGTCGAGCGGCTGCTCGTCCGCCCGGTCGAGGGCAGCAGCCCGCTGGCGCTCCTCACGGTGACGGCGGCCCTGCTGCTGGGCACCAACGCCGTGGTGGCGCTGGTCTGGGGTACCGACGTGCGGGCGGCGCCCAGCCCCTTCGGCGGCGCGGTGTACCACCTCGGCCCGCTCACCTTCACCGCCCAGGCCCTCGGCGGCGGGGCCCTGGTGCTCGTCGCCATGCTGGTGTGCGGCCTGGTGTTCCGGGCCACGCCGCTGGGCCTGCGGCTGCGCGCCGTGGCCGACAACCCCGGCTCCGCCCAGCTCCTGGGGATCTCCACCGGGCTGATGCTCGCCGTCGGCTGGGGCATGGCCGCGGCGGTCGGCGCCGTCGCCGGGCTGGTCGCCGCCCCCACGCTGGGCCTGTCGCCCGAGCTCATGACCAGCCCGCTGCTGCTCGCCCTCGCCGCGGCGACACTCGGCGGCTTCTCCAGCCGGATCGGTGCCGTCGTCGGCGGCCTGCTGATCGGCGTCCTGTCCAACCTCGCCAGCCGGTACGTCCCCGGCATCGGAGGTGACCTGCAGCTCGTGGTGCCCTTCGCCGTGATCTTCGTGGTCCTGCTGGTCCGTCCGCAGGGTCTGTTCGGCCGGGCCTCGACGGTGCGCGCCTGATGGCCACCGTCGTCTCCGGGTCGCCGCGCTCCAGCGCACCGGCCGGGCCGGCCGCCCCCGCCGCGTCGTTGCCCGAGCTCCGCCCGATGTGGCGGCGTCCGGCGACCTGGGCCTGGACCGCGGTGCTCGCCGTCGGCCTGGTCGTCCCGTTCCTGGTCAGCGACTACGACCTGTTCAAGGCCACCCGGGTGCTGACCGTGGCGATCGCCGTGGCCAGCCTCAACCTGCTCATCGGCCGGGCCGGGCAGATCAGCGCCGGCCACGGCGCGCTCTACGGCCTCGGCGCGTACACCGCGATGATCCTGGTGAAGGAGGCCGGCTGGGCCTGGCCCCTCGCCGTGCTGGCCGCCGTCGTCGTCTCCGGCGTCGCCGGCTGGCTGATCGGCCTGCCCGCGCTGCGGGTGCGCGGGATGAACCTCGGCCTGCTCACCATCGCGATCGCCGCGATCTTCCCGCTGCTGCTCGCTCGCTTCGACGAGCTCACCGGCGGCACCATCGGCCTGCAGCTCCCCGGGTCGCCGATCACCGCACCCGGCGGTCTGGCCCTGACGCCGGAGCAGTTCCAGTTCCTGGTGGCGCTCCTCGTGCTCGCCGTCGTCCTGGTGCTGCTGCGCAACCTGACCACCGGGCCGCTGGGCCGGGCCATCGAGGCCCTCCGCGTCAACCCGCTGATGGCGCGGTCGGAGGGCGTGGACGTCAACCGGCTGACGCTCACCGTCTTCGGCATCAGCAGCGCCGTCGCCGGCCTCGGCGGCGCACTGGGCGGACTCGTCCTCGCCTCGACCGTGCCCGACAGCTACTCGATGTTCTTCTCGCTCACGCTGCTGTCGGCCTGCGTCGTCGGCGGGTCGCGGACCTGGGCCGGCTCGCTGATCGGGGCGGCGTTCATCGTCTACCTGCCCGACCTGATCAGCCAGCAGATCGGTGCCACCGTGGCCGGCCAGTGGTCGCAGCTGGCCTACGCGGCGGCCCTGCTGCTGGTCCTGTTCTTCCTCCCCTCGGGGGTGGCCGGCGGTGCCGGCCGGCTCCTGGCGCGGTTGACCGCCCGCGCCCGCCGGCACCCCGCTCCCTGACCCCCGCACCGCTTCCCCAGACCAGGGACCGGCGACCGCCGGTCCCCCCGCCCCGCACTGCGCCGTCGCAGTGGGAAACGAGGTCAGCCATGTCCCCCACCCCTGCCCGGGTGTCCCGCCGCGGGCTGGCGGCCCTGGCCGTCGGCAGCGTGCTGTTGACCGCCGCCTGCAGCGGCCGCGGCGAGGACTCCGCCGGCTCCGCCTCCTCCTCCGGTGCCGACGACAGCCCGATCGTCGTCGGCATGAGCTTCCCGCTCAGCGGTCCGCTGGCCGGCGCCAGCGCCGTGGCCGACGGCGCGGCCGCCTACTTCGAGCGGGTCAACGCCGACGGCGGCATCGACGGCCGCGAGATCCAGTACGAACTCCTCGACGACGCCTACGACCCGGCCCGCCAGGCCGACAACGCCCGGCAGCTCGTCGAGCAGGACGACGCCGACGTGGTCATGACCTTCGGTGGCATCGCCGCCGCCACCGCGCCGTACCTCAACGCCCAGGAGGTGCCGCAGATCGCCTTCGGCACCCAGGCGACCTTCTCCGACACCGACGCCACCCCGTTCACCCGGGCCTGGTTCCCCGACGGCAACTGGGAGGGCCAGGTCGTGGCCCAGGACATCCAGGCGGAGAACCCCGACGCCACGGTCGGCGTCCTCGGCATCAACAACGACCTCACCACCAGCCAGGTCGACGGCCTGACCGCGGCCGGGGTCACGCCGGACCAGGTGCTCACCGTCGCCCCCGGTGTCGTGGACCTGACCAGCCAGCTCAACCAGCTGCGCGGTGCCGGCGTGGACACGCTGTTCCTCGCCGTCGTCGGTCCCGCCCAGTCGGCGACGCTGCGCACCATGGCCGAGATCGGCTACCGGCCGACCACCTACCTCTACAGCGCCGCGGCCGACTTCGCGACCAGCATCGGCCCGGCCGGCCTGGAGAACGTGACCGGCGCCCGGACGGCGCAGTACTTCAAGGACCCCGCCGACCCGCGCTGGGCCGACGACGAGGGCGTGCAGGCCTTCCGTGCCGACGTCGAGGAGTACGGCGACGCCGCCAACGCCGACTCCTACCTGGCCATCGAGGGCTACGGGGCGGCGGCCGCCGTCGTGTCGGTGCTCGAGGAGTCCGGTGGCGAGGGCGGCACCGCCTTCACCGACGCGTGGGACGCCGTCGACGGCGCCGACAACCCCGCCGTCCTGCCCGACATGGAGCTGTCCGCCGGCCCCGGCAGCCGGCTGGTCCACCAGTACCGGGTGCTCGAGTTCGACGGCACCAGCTGGCAGGACGCCGGTGACGTCGTCGACGCGGACGACCTCGAGCAGGGCTGACCCCGGCCCACTCCCCCGGCGCCCACTCCCCCGGCGCCCGCCCACCCGACCCCGGCCGGGTGGGCGGGCGCTCCCGACCCACCCCGAGGAGCGCCCCGTGACCGACGCCCGCCCGCCCGTGCCCGGGACCGTCCCCTGATGCCCGTCGTCCGCAGGGTCCTCGTGCAGGGCGGCGGGGTCGGCGGCCTGACCCTCGCCGCCGCCCTCGGCCGGCGCGGCGTCGAGGTCGACGTCGTCGAGGCCTCCGGCCCCGACGCCGTGCTCGGCGTGGGCCTCAACCAGCCCAACAACGCCCTGGCCGCGCTCGACGAGATCGGCGTGCGGGAGCAGTGCCTGGCCGTCGGCTTCCCCTTCGAGCCGCTGGTCATCTGGAACCCGGCCGGCGTGCAGGTGGCGGCGATCCCGCCGCCGGAGGGCCGCTACGGCAGACCGTCGAACAACGCGATCAGCCGGCCCCTGTACAACGGCATCCTGCGCGCCGCCGCCGAGGAGGCCGGTGTCCGCATCCGGACCGGTGCCACCGTCTGGGAGATGGCCGAGGACGCCGACGGCGTCGAGGTGCAACTGGCCACCTGGACCGGCAAGCGGACGCCGCCCGTGCGGGACGAGGCGGCCAGCCGCGCACGCTACGACCTCGTCGTCGGGTTCGACGGCGTCCGGTCGCGGATCCGCGGGCACCTCTTCGGCGACCGGTACGTGCCGGAGTTCACCGGGTCGGCCAACTGGCGGATCACCCTGCCGCGCCCCGACGACCTGACCGCCATCGCCTTCGCCCTCGCCGGCCCGGTCAAGGCCGTGCTCACCCCGATCAGTCCCGAGCAGATGTACATCGCGCTCGTCACGCCCGAGCCGGGCAACCCGCGCCACGACCGGGCGGACTTCCCCCGGCTGGTGCGGGAGCGGATGGCGGGGTTCTCCGGGCGGCTGGGCGAGCTGCGCGACGCCGTCACCGACGACGCCGCCATCACCTACACGCCGCTGGAGCAGGTCGTCGTCCGCGAGCCCTGGTTCCGCGGGCGGATCGCGATCGCCGGCGACGCGGCCCACACCAGCACGCCGCACCTGGCCCAGGGCGCGGCGATGGCCGTCGAGGACGCCGTCACCCTCGCCGCCGCCCTCGACGAGCACCCGTCGCTGCCGGAGGCGCTCGACGCCTGGTACCGCCGGCGTCGCGACCGCGCGCTGTTCGTCGCCGACATGTCGCTGGCCCTGCTCAAGCAGGAGTCCGGCGCCGAGCTGACCGACCAGGAGGCGGCGCTGGTGCAGCTGGGCATCCCCGGTGCACAGGCCCGGATCGCCCAGGAGGCCTACTGACGCGGCCGTCCTGGACCCGACGGCGAGGAGCCCCGTCCCGGCGGGTGCCGGGACGGGGCTCCTCGCCGTGCGGGATCAGGCGGGTGCGCTGGTGAGCTGCGCGATCCGCCCCATGAGTGCCGGCACGTCGCCCTGCTCGCGGGCCAGCTGCCAGCGGGCGAGCTGCAGCGATGCCTCGACGACCTCGCGCACCCGCGGCAGCCGGCGCGCGGCGAAGCCTGCCAGCAGGTCGTCGTCGAGGGCGTCCGCGCCGGTGAGGACCTCGGCGAGGACCGAGGCGTCCTCGAGGCCGAGCGCCGCGCCCTGGGCCAGGGTCGGCGGGCAGGTGTGCACGGCGTCGCCGACCAGCACGACCCGGCCGCGGTGCCACGGGGTGTCGAGCAGGTGCTCCTCGAACCACGTGTAGTGGATCGCCGAGGGGTCGTCGATCGAGGCGAGGATCTCCCGCCACGGGCCGCCGTAGGCGCCGGCCAGCCCGCGCACGACGGCCAGCTTCTCCTCGTCGGTGACGGTGGTGCGGTCCTGCGCGTCCTCCACGAGGAAGGCGTAGAGCGACGTCTCCGAGGTCGGCGTGTAGCCGGCGATGTAGCAGGGGCCGCCGTAGACCGCCTCGGAGCTGACCACCTCGGCCGGCCGCGGGGCGAACACCCGCCAGATGCCCATGCCGACCGAGCGCGTCTCCAGCGGCACGCCGAGCAGGCGGCGGGTCCACGAGCGCAGCCCGTCGGCGCCGACCACGAGGTCGTAGCGGCCGGTGGAGCCGTCGGTGAACCGGACGTCGACGCCGGACTCGTCCTGCGCCAGCTCCTGCAGCGTCGTGGAGAAGCGGACCTTGACGCCGGCCCGCTCGGCCCGGCCCACGAGGACGCGCGCGAGGTCGGGGCGGTACATGCCCATGCTGGCCGGCAGGTCGGGGCCGCCGGAGCGGTGCTCGGCGACACGGGCCACCACCGTGGCCGCCGGGTCCGGCGCCCGGATCACCAGCTGGTCGGCGGCGTAGCCCAGCGCGAGGCACTCGTCGAGCACGCCGAGCTGCCGGAGCACCCGCAGGGCGTTGCCCTGCAGCGTGATCCCCGAGCCCAGCGCCGTGACGTCGGGCGTGATCTCGACTAGGTCGACGCCCACGCCCGCGTCGGCGAGCAGGGTGGCGGTGGCGGCGCCGGCGACACCGCCGCCGACCACGAGGACGTTCTGCACGGCTGACATGGGGGACTCCTTCGTCCGGTGCGGCGGGGGTCAGACGGGCGGCGCGACGAACAGGCCGCGGTCGACGTCGTTGAAGCTCTCCTTGGCGACGAGCTCCTCGAACGGGTTCGCCGTCCCCCACTGGTCCTGGTTCTCGGGCTTCGAGACGTCGTAGACGCTGGGGTGCCAGGCGTCCTCGTCGAGCTTCTCCAGCTCGGTCGTGTACTCGATGGTGTTGCCGTGCGGGTCGAGGAAGTAGCTGAAGGTGTTGTCCCCGGCCATGTGCCGGCCGGGGCCCCACACCATCCGCGTGCCGGCGCGCAGCAGCCGGCCGGTGCCGCGCATGTACTCGTCGAGGCCGCGCATCTCGAAGGAGACGTGGTGCAGCGAGACGTGCGGGCCCTTGGCGATGGCCATGCTGTGGTGCTGCGGGTTGCAGCGCATGAACTTCATCAGCTCGCCGGCGTAGGGGTGGATGAGCGAGTCCGAGAGCGCGAAGTCCAGGTGCTGCTCGTAGAAGGCCTGGGTGCGGTTGGGGTCCGGGGAGTTGATGACCACGTGCGAGAGGCGGACCGGGATGGACTCGCGCTCCTCGATCTTCCGGTGCTGCCGGGTGGCGACGTCGGCGGAGACCTCGATGGTGCGGCCGTCGACGTCGAAGAAGCGGAAGCCGTAGCCGCCGCCGGCGGTCTGCAGGACGTCGGGCTCGCTGACCAGCTGCACGCCGGCGGTGCCGAGGCGCTGGGCCAGGGCGTCGACGTCGGCCGCGGAGCCGGCGCCGTAGGAGATGAGGTCGAGGCGCTTCTCGGTGTCCTTGCGCAGCCGGACGACGTACTGCTCGGGCGAGCCCTCGGCGGCGAGGAAGACGATCCCGTTCTCCTCCGCGACCGGGGTCAGGCCCCACAGCGTCGTGTAGAACTCGCGCTGCGTGTCGAAGTCCGGCACCGCCAGGTCGACGTGCCGCAGGTGGGTGATCAGCCGGTCGGTCATCGTGGGTGCTCCTGTCAGTCCTGCTCGGGGATGCAGTGGTTGGCCTGGGCGCCCAGGCCGGTGATGGTCGAGTCCATGCGGTCGCCGGCACGCAGCAGCCGGCCGCGCGGGAGGCCGTTGCCGGCCGGGCTCCCGGTGAGCACGAGGTCGCCGGGCAGGAGGGTCGCCACGGTCGAGCAGTGGGCCACGACCCGGGCGACGTCGAAGAGCATGTCCTTCGTCGACTCGTCCTGCATGACCTCGCCGTTGAGCCGCAGCGTCAGGCGCAGGTCGGACGGGTCGGGCACGGCGGCGCGCGGGACGAGGACCGGGCCGGTGGGCAGGAAGGTCGGCGAGTTCTTGGCCGCCAGCCAGTCGGCACCCAGGGCCGGGGCGTCCCGGCGGAAGATCCGCTCGCGCAGCGTCAGGTCGTTGACGATGGTCCAGCCGGCGACGACGTCGAGCGCGTCGGCCGGCGTCACCCGGCGGGCGCGGCGGCCGACGACGGCGGCGAGCTCGAGCTCCCAGTCCGGCTGCTGCCCGTCGAGCGGGAGCACGACGTCGTCGTAGGCGCCGCAGATCGCGCTGGGCAGGCCCTGGAAGACGTAGGGCGGGTGCTGCAGCCGGGTGTCCATCTCGGCCGCGGCGTCGGCGCGCACCTGCTCGACCGTGCGGCCGTCGGAGCCGTCGGCGTGCGCGACGGCGATGTCGATGACGTGCGTGCGGTAGTTGGCACCGGCCTGGAAGACCTGGCGCGGCTCCACCGGCGGCAGCACGGCGAGGCCCTCCAGCGGCCGCCAGCCGTCCGCGGTGCGGGCCGTCTCCTCGAGCACCGGCAGGACGTCGTCCCACCGGTCGAGCAGCTCCCGGGTCCCGGTCGGGGAGCGGAGTGCGGTGGCGGAGGACAGGTCGAGCACCCGGTCGCGGGCGACGAGCGCGGGGAAGGTCCGGTCGTCGTCGGCGAGGCGGGCGAGTGCCCACTCCCCGGCGTGGTCGATGAGCGGGGTCACGCTGGCTAGCATCGGCGCCCGCGCCGGCCCGGCGGAAACGACGGATCCGTATGGACGGGCATCCAGGCGCCTTATGACCCGGCCACAGGAGGTCCGCGTGGAGCTCCCCAGCCTCGACCTGAACCTGGTCGTCGTGCTGCACGCCCTGCTCGAGGAGCGCAACGTCACCCGTGCCGGGGAGCGCGTCGGCCTGAGTCAGCCGGGCACCAGCGCGGCGCTCGCGCGGCTGCGCCGGCACTTCGACGACCAGCTGCTCGAGCGGGTGGGCGGGAGCTACGTGCTCACCCCGCTGGCCCAGGCGCTGCAGGGCCAGCTCGGCGAGACCCTCGAGCGGCTGCAGCGGGTGCTGGCCGCCCAGCCGCGCTTCGACCCGGGCAACACCGACCGGCGGTTCGTCGTCGCCTGCTCGGACTCGGTGCTCGCGGTGCTGGGGCCACCGCTGGTCGCGGCGGTCACCCGGCAGGCGCCGGCCGCCAGCCTGGACTTCCGGTCGCTGGACGCGCGGGTCACCACCGACCCGCTGGCGCTGCTGCGCGACGTCGACCTGCTCGTCGTCCCGCGCGGACTGTTCGCGCTGCCCGAGCTGCCCGGCGTCGAGCTCTACCGGGACCGGTGGATCTGCGCGACGTGGCGGGGCAACACGTCCGTCGGGGACCGCCTGAGCCTCGAGGACGTCTCGCGCGCCCGCTGGGTCATGCCCTTCCAGCAGCTGCTCATGTCCTCACCGGCCGACGCCGCGCTCGCCGCCCTCGGGGTCGACCGGCACTGCGCCGTGCGGGTCGAGTCGTTCAGCGTGCTCGACCGCCTCGTCGTCGGCACCGACCTGCTCGTCCTCTTCCACGAGCGGCTCGCCGGCGAGCTGACCGCGCGCGACCTGCGGGTGGTCGAGCTGCCGGTGCAGCTGCCGCCGATCACCGAGACGGCCTGGTCGCACCCCAGCCGCCGGCTCGACCCCGGCCACCGGTGGCTGGTCGAGGTGGTCACCGGCGTGGGCGCCGGGCTGGGTCAGCCGACGGGGCCGGCGAGCAGGTAGCGGACCGCCGTCTCACCGAGGTCGGCGACGAACGCGTCGTCGTCGACCGGCGCCGGCGTGGCGAAGCCCGGGCCGTAGGCGACGCGGATCATCGAGGTGGCGAAGACGGTCCCGAAGGCGGCGCGGACGGCGGCCTCCGGGTCGGCGTGCCGGATCGCCTCGCGCGCCCGCAGCACGACCGCCGCGAAGCCCTCCCCCAGCTCCTGGCTGTGGCGGGAGCCGCGCCGGCGGACCTCGGCGTGCGACGCCGAGAGGAGCACCACGGCGCGCAGGAAGCGCTCGTGGCGCAGGGAGATGCGCACGGTCTCGGCGACCGCGGCGCGGACCAGGTCGGCGGGCGCGAGCCCGGTCCAGCGCTGCTCGTCAGCGAAGACCTCCTGCCCGGCGCGCAGGCGGTCCACGCCGTGGTCGTACACGGCGAGGAAGAGGCCGTCCTTGCTGGTGGTGCGGGCGTAGAGGGCGGTCGGCGCGACGTGGGCCCGCTCGCACACCGCCGCGATGGTGAAGGCCTCGTAGCCGCCGTCCTCGAGGATCGCCACCCCGGCGTCGAGCACACGGCTCCAGGCCCGCCGGCTGCGCTGCTGCTTGGGCGGGCGGACCTCGAGGTCGGCGTCCATCTGCTCATCCTCTCTTGACAGAACCGTGACGTGCACTACAGTTCCCCGTCAATTGTAGTAATCGCTACAGTTATCGTCGCCCATCCCGAGGTGCCCGATGACCCTCTCCTCCCGCGGCCGTGTCGCCGTCCTCGGCGCCGGTCCGGCCGGCATGGCCGCCGCTCTCGGCGCGCTCACGGCCGGCCACGACGTCGTCGTCTACGAGCGCTACCGCGAGGCCCGCCCGGCCGGGAACATCCTCAACCTCTGGCCGCCGCCGCTGAAGGCCCTGCGGGCCCTCGGCGTGGACACCGACGACCTCGGCGCGCCCACCCACTCGGAGTTCCGCAACGTCCGCGGGAAGGTGCGCGTCGACGTCAAGCTCGACAGGGACGTCCAGGAGGCCTTCGGCGGCGGGTTCATCGGCCTGCTGCGACCGGAGCTCTACGAGCGGATGCTCGCCGCCATCCCCGACGGCGTCATCCGCTTCGGGCAGCAGGTGGAGCGCATCGAGCAGGACGAGCGCGCGGTCACCCTGCACTTCGCCGACGGCAGCACCGCCGAGCACGACGTGCTGGTCGGCGCCGACGGCATCGACTCCCTGGTCCGCCGCACGCTGTGGGGCGACGCGCCCAAGCGCGAGCACCGGCTGCACATCTTCGGCGGGTTCACCTTCGCCGAGGTCGAGGGCACGATCCCGAACAAGTGCGTGCTCAGCCACAGCCGCACCACGCAGGGCAGCTGGACCTCCATCCGCCACAAGGGCCGCGACGGCCACCAGTGGTGGGTGCTCACCGCCACCGACCCCGACGCGCCCGCGCCCGCCGACCTCAAGGCCGCGGCCACGGCGCTCGGCGCGGAGTTCCCCGCACCACTACCGGGCCTGATCGCCGCGACCGAGCCGGGCGACGTGCAGCGCTGGGTGCTGCGCGACCGACCCGCCCTCGAGCAGTGGTCGAAGGGCCGGGCCACGCTCGTCGGCGACGCCGCCCACCCGACCTCGCCCTACGCGGCCTACGGGGCCGGCATGTCGATCGAGGACGGCTACTTCCTCGGTGTCGCGCTGCGCGGGGTCGACCTCACCGACGCGGACGCGGTCGCCCGGGCGCTGCAGTCCTACGAGGACCCGCGCAAGCCGCACACCGCCAAGCAGGTGCAGATGGCCTGGATGCTCGGCAAGGTCTTCCACCACGCCCCCGCACCGCTGCGCCCGGTCCGCGACTTCCTCTTCGACCACACGCCGTTCCTGCAGAAGATGGCCGGCGACTCCAACCCGCGAGAGATCAACCAACAGCTCGTCCTGATCGAGGACTGAGCCGTGCTGGTCGTGATCGGCAACGCCACCGCCGCGCCCGGCCGCTGCGACGAACTCGTCGCAGCGGCCCGGGTCGTCGCCGCCGCCACGCGCGGGGACGACGGATGCCTGGCCTACACCTTCGCCGCGGACGTCGAGGACCCCGACCGGATCCTCGGTGTCGAGGTCTGGCGGGACGCGGTCACCGCGCCGGCCTCGGTGCGCCAGAACAGGATCGACTCACCGCAGATCGTGCGGGCGAACAGCTCGCGGCCGATCTCCCGGCCGTAGGCGGCCACGTACCACCCCTCGAGCCGCGTGCCGCAGTCGTCGCCGCTGCGACGTGGGCCTCGCGAGGTGGGCACGGGCCGATCAGGCGGTGACCGGCCCGGCCGGAGCCCGGAAGGCCCACCGCAGTGCGGCGAACCGGACCAGCCCGACCGCCCCCGTGACCAGGGCCACGAGGGCCAGGTGCGCCGCTGCGCTGCTGCCGGGGACCAGCGCGTCGAACCGGTCGAGCGCCACCGTGGTCGCCGCCATCCCGGCGAGGGCCAGTCCGCCGCCCTCCCACTGCGCCTCCAGCCAGGTGACCCGGCCGGTGGCGGAGAAGGTGAGCCGGCGGTGGAGCTCGTTGGCGAGCACCGAGGAGGTCAGGGCGCCCGCGAGGTTGGCCGGCGTGCTGCCGAGGTCTGCGAGCAGGACGAACACGAGGGCGTACAGGACGTTGGCGATGCCGCCGACGGCGACGAACCGGGCGAGCTGCGCCCGCGCGTCGTCGCGGCGCAGCCGGGACATCAGCCGGGAGGTCGTCTTCTGCACACGTCGATCGTCGGTCCCGGCAGGGCCGGGGTCGTCGTCCCTCCGCATCCACTCGGCCTACTGCAGGCGTAGCAGGCGACCGGCTACTGCGGGGTGATGCCGGCGCGGACGGCCAGCGCGACGAGCTGGGCGCGGTCACGCGCGCCGACCTTGGTCATCGCGCGGTTGGCGTGGGTCTTCACGGTGAACGGGGAGAGGAAGAACTGCTCGGCGATCTGGGCGTTGTCCAGCCCGGAGACGATCGCGCCGACCACCTCGCGCTCCCGCGGCGTCAGCTCGGCGAAGCGGGCGGCCAGGACCGGGTCCGCGGTGACCGCCCGCTGTGCCACGACGTGGTCGACGACCGCACCGACCGCCCCGGGAGACAGCGCTCGCCTCCCCGAGGCGACGTCGATGACCGCTCCGGTCAGCTCGGCCGGGCCGGCTCCCTTGCTGAGGAAGCCGTCGGCGCCGGCCCGCAGGGCCCGCAGCACGTTCTCGTCCTGGTCGAAGGTGGTCAGCACCAGGATCCGCAGCTGCTCCGGCGGCCGGGTGAGCCGGATGCGGCGGGTGGCCTCCACGCCGTCGATCCCGGGCATCCGGATGTCCATGAGGACGACGTCGACCTCGACGGTCTCGAGGTCGCGCAGGACGGCCAGGCCGTCGGCCGCCTCGGCGACCACCTCGAGGTCCGGATGGGCGCCCACGATCGAGCGCAGACCGGCCCGGATCATCTCCTGGTCGTCGACCAGCATCACCCGGATCACCTCAGCGCCCCCTCCGCCACGGGCAGCAGGGCGCGGACGCGGAAGCAGCCGTCGTCCGCGGACACCTCCAGCCGGCCACCGGCGGCCGAGGCGCGTTCGCGCATGCCGATGAGCCCCCGTCCCCCGCCCTCCGTCGGATCACCGACGGCGTTCACCACGTCCACCTGTACGGCGGGACCGGTGAGGTCGACGGTCAGCCGCACCGGCCCCACCCCGTGGCGCTGGGCGTTGGTGAGCGCTTCCTGGGTGATGCGGTACGCGGCGGCACTGACCTGCGGCGGGAGCTCCCGGGACAGGTCCCCCACCTGCGCCTCCAGGTCCAACCCCGCGGCCCGGAAGCCCTCGATCAAGGAGGGGATGCCGGAGTGACTGGCCGCCGGGCTCGTCGCGTCCCCGTCCCGGTCGGAGCGCAGAACCCGGAGGATCTCCTGCGTCTCAGCCAGCAGGGACTTGACGCTGCCCCGGGCCGCCTCGAGGTGCCCGCGGGAGGCGTCGGCGCCCGCGGGGAGCTGCACCTCGGCGCCACCGATGTGCATGCCGACCACTGCGATCTCGTGGCCGAGGGTGTCGTGGAGGTCGCGGGCGATCCGCAGCCGCTCCTCGGCCACGCTGCGCTCGACCGCCGCGTCCCGGCCGGCGACCGCCTCGTGAGTGGCTCCTTGCAACGCCGCCCAGTACTGCCACTGTCCGCGGATGGCGCTCCCGGTGGCCGCGGCGGCCAGGGCGCTGGCGCCGGCGACGTAGGCGATGGGGTTCGCCAGCCCGAACCCGCCGGCGGCCGAGCCCAGGGCGAGGAAGTCCGCCGCGCCGATGACCAGACCGGTGAGCAGGCCGGACAGTCCGCGCAGCGCCAGCAGGAACGCCCCGAACATCGACACCTGCCACTGCACGATCGGATCGGCACCGAGGCCGTCCGCGACCAGCGGGGCCCCCGCGAGCAGCGCCAGGCCGACGAGCGGGACGCGGTAGCCCAGGACGACCCCGGCGGCGCTGACGAGGAGTGCGAGCAGCCCGCCTCCCGGGCTCTCGTGGAACGGCAGGGTGGCGGCGCCGGCGGCGAGCGCGCCGGCGATGACGAGCGGAGTGCTGACCTCGAGCACGCGTGGCCGGCGCATCCAGAACGGCGGCCGTGGCAGCTCGACCGAGGGCGGGAGCGGCCGGGTCACCGACCGATCCTCGCACCTGGGAGCCCGAGCACGGGCAGCACCACGGCGAGGACGGACCCACCGCACCGGGGCGTCTCGAGCCGGATGGTCCCGCCGGCCAGGTGCACCAGGTCGGACGGGCCCTCGAGGTCGTCCCCGTCCAGGCACGCCGTCCGGGCTCCGTGCGACGGCGCGAGGACGACGAGCAGGTCCCGGCGCTGCGGGGACCAGGTGAGCGTCACCGACAGGGCAACCGCCTCCGCAGCGCGTCCCCCCGAGCGGCACCCGACACGGTCAGGTCGGGCAGCGCACTCGCCGCGGCCACCGGGTCCGGTGTCACCACGTGCCCGGCGATCCGCGTGTCGGCGCACACCGGGGTGGCCCCACGGACGAAGGCCGCCCTCACCGCGTTCATCTCGGCGGTGTGCTGCTCGGTGGGCACGACGACTCCGTTCTCGGGGATGCGGCCGGCCCGGTCGCGCGGGGCGACCGGGCCGGCCTCGGGGTGGGGACGCGGTCAGCGTCGGCCGGCGGGCTCGAGCTCACCGATCGTGGGCCTCGCGGTCGGGGGGACCGACTCACCCTCGATGGACACCCGCGGGGTGATGCGCTCGGCCCAGCGGGGGTACCACCAGTTGCGGTCACCGAGGCGGTGCATGACCGCGGGCACCAGGACCATCCGGACCAGGAACGCGTCGACCAGCACCGCGGCGCCCATGCCGACCCCGAGCTCGGCGATGATCCGCTCACCGGTGAAGCCGAAGGAGGCGAAGACGCAGGCCATGATGACCGCGGCGGTGGCGATCACCCGGCCGGTCTCGGCCATGCCGACCCGCACGGCGCGGCGGTTGTCGCGGGTGTGGGTCCACTCCTCGTGCATGCGGCTGACCAGGAACACCTGGTAGTCCATCGACAGGCCGAAGACGATGCCGACGATCATCACCGACACGAACCCCTCGACCGGGGCGGCCGAGCCGACGCCGAACAGCTCCGAGCCCCAGCCGAACTGGAAGATCGCGGTGATCGCGCCCAGGCCGGCGGCGATGGACAGCAGGTTGGTGACCGCGCCGATCAGCGGGACCAGCACGCTGCGGAAGGCGATGGCCAGCAGGACGAACCCGAGCACGGCGACGAGCCCCAGGTACACCGGCAGCTTCGACGTCAGCGCCTCGGAGAAGTCGATGCCGCTGGCGGTGCTGCCGCCGACGTACACCTGCAGATCGGTGCCGGACTCCGCGGCCGGGACGACCTCCTCGCGCAGTGCGGTGACCAGGTCGGCGGTGGCCTCGGCCTGCCCGGTGGAGGACGGGGTCACGGTGATGACGCCGATCTCCTGGCCGGCGGCCAGCGGCGCGGCGCTGACCGCGGTGACGTCCTCGACGGAGGAGAGCTCCCCGGCCAGCTCGGTGAACGCGGCGCGGGAGGCGTCGTCGGGGGTCCGGCCCACCAGCAGCAGCTGCGCGTCGAAGCCGTCACCGAACCCGTCGGACATGGCCTGGTGGTACTGGTGGGTGACCGAGTCGGTCGGGTCGCTGCTGTCGTCCGCCGAGCCCAGTCGCATGCTCGCCACCGGCGCGGCGAGCAGGACGACGAGGGCAGCAGCGACCAGCCCGAGCAGGCCGCGGCGGCGCTGCACGGCGGTGGCCCAGCGGCCCCACAGCCCGCCGCCGGACTCGGTGACCAACTCGCCGGCGGCCAGCGCACGACGCTGCCCGCGGGACAGGACCTTGGTGCCCAGCATCGCCAGCAGTGCGGGGAGCAGCGTGAGCGCGGCGGTGACGGTGAGCAGCACGGTGACCGTGGCGCCCAGCGCCATGCCGGTGAGGATGCTGATGCCGAGGATGGTCATGCCGAGCAGGGCGATCATGACGGTCGCGCCGGCGAAGGCGACGGCCCGGCCGGAGGTGTTGACCGCCTGCGCGATGGACTCCCGCAGCGGCACGCCGGCGAGCAGCGCCCTGCGGTGGCGGTTGACGATGAACAGGGCGTAGTCGATGCCGACCCCGAGGCCGATCAGCGAGCCCATCGCCAGCGTCTGGCTGGGCAGGTCGACGACGTTGGAGCCCAGCAGCACCACGAGGGCGGAGACGCCGACGCCGACGACGCCGGTGACGATCGGCAGCAGCGCGGCCCACAGGGAGCGGAACACCAGCAGCAGGATGACCAGCGCGCACAGCACACCGATGACCTCGCCGGCGCCGCCGGCACTGATCACGGGAGCGAACGCCGCACCACCGGTCAGCGCCTCGAGCGTCGAGCCGTCGAGGGTGTCGGCGAGCTCGGTGATCCGCTCGGTGTCGGCGTCCTCGGCCAGCGTGAGGGAGGCGTAGGCGACGTCCCCGCCGGGCGAGACCTGCGCGGCGCCGGCGGCGTCGTAGGGGCTGACCACCGACTCGACGCCGGGCACGGCGGCGATCTGCGCCAGCACGTCCTGCACCTGCGCGACCACCGCGGGGTCGGTGACCTCGACTCCGTCGGTCTGCCAGACCACGTTCCCGTCCGTCGTGTCGCCGTCGTCGGGATTCGCCCCGGCCTGGGCGAGCAGTTCGTAGGCGGTGCTCGACTCGCTGCTGGGCAGGTCCGTGGAGTCGTTGAACGACGTACCGACTCCACCCACCGCCCCGCCGAGACCGAACAGGGCGGCCAACCACAAAGCGAGCACGACGAACCGCCGTCGCGCACACCAGCGAGCAAGAGCAGACACAGCAGGCCTCCGGGGATCTGAGATCAGGACTGCTGTCAGCATCGGCGCGGCAGCAGGTCCCGCCGTCGTCTCACCGGACCCACTTCACCTACTGCGAACGCAGTAGCCCGTGACCGACCGGCCACCAGGTGCGTGCCGCCGTCGGCGTCGACGCCGAACCGGGGTGAGACCGGCCCGAGGTGCCGGTCGCACGTCCCAGGTCGCGACTCCCGCCAGGTCAGGACAGCCGGACCACGTCGCCGTCCCAGCCACTGCGCGACGCTCGAGGAGTGCCGGCGCGAGACGTCTCAGGTCGAGCACTGGAGCCCAACGAGATCACGAGCCGTCACAGGCCCGTGAACAGCCGGACCTGCAGGGGCGCGTCAGCGCCTCCGGGCGCCCACCCGGGGAGCGCGGCTGGTCATGCGGTCAGCCGCGAGCGGCGACCAGAGCCGTGCGGCCGACCCGAGACCGGTAGCCGGCGACGAGCGCACGCGGACCCGTCACCGGTCCACGACGAGGGCCGGTGCGCTGCCAAGGGCAGCGGTCGAGATCGCAAGCGTTACACGTCTCGTCCGACTCACCGTGGGAGCCGCCGTCCCGCGAGGTCCGGCGGCTCCCGAGGAGCGCCCGGTCGATCAGTCGAAGACGATGACGTCGCGGGTGGTGCGCGCCCGGCGTGCACGTCCTCGTAGGCCTCGGCGACCTGGTCGAGCGTGTACTCCCTGGTCACCAGCTCGTCGAGCTCGAGCTGGCCGGCCTGGTACGCGCGCAGCAGGTTCGGCACGTCGCGACGGGGGTTCGCCTCCCCGAACAGCGAGCCCTGCAGCCGCTCCTGATCAGCGTCAGGTCACCCAGGGCGATCGGGGCGATCGGGGCGCCGACGGCGGTGATGTCGCCGAGCCCGGTGAGGACGACGGTGCCGGCCTCGCGGATGGAGGCGAGGGTCTGCGCGACGTGCTCGCCCCGCAACCACGCCGATGGTGACGGGCCGGCCCCTTCACCCCGGAAGCGCGCCACCTGTCGCTGAGCAGGTGCCACCGTCGGCTGCTGGGACGACGGCGGCCAGGAGCGGTCCAGCGACGAGAGGCCGGCCTCGGAAGGGTGCGGTGCGACCGGCCGGTACCGTCCGGTCCGGCGGTGCCGCGCGTTCCTGCTGAGCCGGACATCCCGCCTGTGAGAGGGCAGAGCCGGTCAGCCCGGACGAGGACTCCCCGGGACCTGTGAGGCTGTCGGTTCCCCCGCCCGGAGGAGGCACTCGTGACCAGGTCGGACCAGAAGCCTGATGCGCTGGTCGCGGATGAGACGTTCCACCCCGACCCTCGGCGCTGGCGAGCCCTGTCGGTGGCCCTCGTCGTGGGCTTCATGGGCGTCCTGGATCTCAGCATCGTCGCGGTGGCCCTGCCCGCGGTGAAGGAGGACCTGGGGGCCTCCCCAGCGGAAGCGCAGTGGGTGATCTCCGGGTACGCGCTCACCTTCGGTCTGGCGCTCGTGCCGGCCGGACGGCTGGGTGACGCCTTCGGCCGACGCCGCCTGTTCCTGCTCGGACTGGCCGGATTCACGCTGGGCAGCGCGGCCGCGGGGGCGGCGCCCACGGCCGGCCTGTTGATCGCCGCCCGTCTCGCCCAGGGTCTTGCCGCCGGCTTCCTCGGGCCCCAGAACACCGGACTGATCCAGCAACTGTTCCGCGGCGGCGAACGAGGACGTGCGTTCGGGCTGTACGGCGCCACCCTCGCCCTGTCCAGCACCGTCGGGCCGCTCGTCGGCGGTCTCATCCTCGCCCTCGCGGCAGGACCCGGCGGCTGGCGGTGGATCTTCTACGTCAACGTCGTGATCGGCGCCGTCGCGTTCGTCCTGGCGCTGCGACTGCTCCCCAGGGGAGGGTCCGGGAACCCCGGTTACCTCGACGGCATCGGTGCCGTGCTGCTGGGGGCCGGGGCGCTGGCACTGCTGTTCCCCCTGGTCCAGGCCGAATCCGGCGGCCTCGTCCGGCTGTGGTGGCTCTTCCCGGTCGCCATCGCCGTGTTCGCCGCCTTCGCCGCCTGGGAGCGCCGGGTGGCCCGCACCGGCCGGCAACCGGTGTTCGACCCGCGGCTGGTCACCGAGACCCGTGGCTTCGTGGCGGGTCTGGCAGTCGGCACGACCTACTTCATCGGCTTCGGCGGGATCTGGGTGATGTTCGCGATCTTCTTCCAGACCGGTCTGGGCTACAGCCCCCTGCAGTCGGGCCTGGCTGTCATGCCCTTCGCGATCGGATCGGCATCAGCGGCGGTGGTCGCCGGACGCCTGGTCGAGCGCTATGGCCGCGGAGTGACCGTCCTCGGCCTCGGCACCTCCATGCTGGGCCTCAGCGCTACGGGCGTCGTCCTCGGTCTCGTGCCACCGGAGCAGGCGGGCTGGGCTGCGGGTCCTGCCCTGCTCCTCGCCGGCACGGGCAGCGGCTGCGTCGTCTCGCCCAACATCACGCTGACGCTGGGAAACGTGCCGGTTGGACTCGCAGGGGCCGCCGGCGGGGGCCTGCAGAGCGCCCAGCGCTTCGGCACAGCCATCGGGACCGCGGTCCTGCCCGGCCTCTTCTACGTCGTCCTCGGCGCCACGGACGGCGACTTCTCCCTAGCACTGATGGCCGGTCTCGCGGTCTCGGTGTTCTTCGCGGGCCTCGCCCTGGTCATCGGCGTCGTCGACTGGCGTCTCGATCGACGCCAGGAAGCCGCGCGGCACCCGGAGGTCGGGACGTGAGTCCCCAGGAACTCCCCGGCTGAGCCGTCTCGGCCACGGCGGTCGACCAGCAGGATCTGGCGGGCCGACGGGGCGAGGCTCCACGGACGCTCCCCTCCGCGTGAAGGGTGGCAGCGCGGTCGTCGGTGCACCAGGGTGGGCGCATGGAGTACGCGCGCCTGGGCGCCACCGGTCTCGAGGTGTCCCGGATCTGCCTGGGGATGATGAGCTTCGGCGAGCCCTCCAGAGGCGGTCAGCCCTGGAGCCTGCCGGAGGAGGAGAGCCGGCGGTTGATCGAGAAGGCCCTCGCCTGCGGCATCAACTTCCTCGACACCGCGAACGTCTACTCGGCCGGATCGAGCGAGGAGATCACCGGCCGGGCGATCCGCGACCTCACGAATCGCGACGACATCGTGCTGGCCACCAAGGTGCACGGCCGGATGCACCCCGGGCCCAACGGCGCCGGCCTCTCCCGCAAGGCGATCCTGCGGGAGCTGGACGAGAGCCTGCGCCGGCTGGGCACCGACTACGTCGACCTCTACCAGATCCACCGGTGGGACCCGCACACGCCGGTCGAGGAGACCCTCGAGGCCCTCGATTCGTGCGTCCGCTCCGGCAAGGTCCGCTACCTGGGCGCCTCGTCGATGTGGGCGTGGCAGTTCGGAAAGGCCCTGCACCTGGCGGGCGAGCGTGGCTGGCACCGGTTCGTGTCGATGCAGGACCACTACAACCTGCTCAACCGTGAGGAGGAGCGGGAGATGCACCCGCTCTGCGCCGATCAGGGGATCGGCGTCATCCCGTGGAGTCCGCTGGCCCGTGGTCGGCTCACGCGTGACCAGGAGGAGACGACGAGCCGGTCGAGCGTCGATGAGTTCGCGCGGCGGCTGTACGACGAGCGCAGCGACCGGACCATCGTCGAGCGGGTCGCGGAAGTCGCCCAGGATCGCGGCACTCCGCGCGCGCAGGTGGCGCTGGCGTGGTTGCTCGCGAAGCCCGTGGTGACCGCGCCGATCGTCGGCGTCACGAAGGAGGAGCATCTGGACGACGCCGTCGCCGCTGTCGACGTGCAGCTCACCGACGAGGAGATCGCCCGACTCGAGGAGCCCTACACGCCGCGCGCGGTGGCCGGGTTCAGCTGATGCTCCCTGCGCAGTGACCGTGCACACCGCAACGCTCCGGGCCCTCCTCAGCGACGGGGCGTCCAAGGCCTGCTGACGGCTCGGTGAACCGGCCGGGGCTCGGGGGTCACCCGGTACCCGGCGCCCGGTCCGCCGGCGCTCGCCGGCCGAGTCGTCGAACGGCTGAGCGGCGCGGGCATCGCCGTCCGCGAGGACGACGAACGCGGCCACGACCACGGTGTGTGTGCCGTCCTGTTGCCAGCCTGGCCGGACGCGGACGTCCCCGTCGTCCAGCTCTCGATCGACCAGCGGTTCGATCCCGCGGAACACCTCGCCGTCGGCCGGGCCCTGGCGCCGCTGCGCTGGTCCCCGTCTGCGGACGTCGGGCGCTGTCGCTGCTGCCCGACTGCCTCATCTGCGTCGCCACCGCCGACCAGGTCGTGGGCGGCGTCCCGGAGGGCGAGGGCGGGCCCCCGGCACGGGGGCCCGCCCTCCTCACGACGCGGCGGTCAGTGCGCGATGACCGGCGCCGCGTCGGGGTCCCGCTCCAGCGCGCCGTGCGGGAGCATCAGGGCGCTGATCACCGCGCCCGCGGCGAGGATCACGGCCGACCAGGCGAACACCGTGGTGTAGCTGCTCACCGAGGCCTCGAGCAGCGCCGCCGGGTTCGACGGGTCGACGCCCACCAGGGCGTCCGTGGCCGCCGACGCGGCGAGCGCGCTCAGCACCGCGGTGGCGATCGAGCCACCGATCTGCTGGAACGTGTTCACCGCCGCCGAGGCGACACCGGCGTCCTCGGCCTGCACGCCGTACGTGGAGGCGGAGAACGCGGGCGCCATCACGAAGCCCATGCCCACGCCGACGACCGCCAGGCCCGGGACGACGCCGGTCCAGTAGCTGCTGTCGACGCCGAGCCGGGTGAGGAGCACCATCCCGCCCGCGGCGACCAGGAAGCCCAGCACGACCGGCACCTTGACGCCGATCCGGTTCACGACGTTCGACGACACCTGGGCACCGACCATCAGGGACACGATCATCGGGAGGAACGCCAGCCCCGTGGGCAGCGGCTCGTAGCCGAGCACGGTCGACATGAAGTAGGTGAGGAACAGGAAGACGCCGAACATGCCGGCCGAGGCCATGGCGATCGCCGCGTAGGCGCCACCGCGGGTGCGGTCGGTGAGCACGCGCATGGGCAGCAACGGGTTCGCCACGCGGGTCTCGACGACGACGAAGGCGGCGAGGAGCACGAGGCCGGCGCCGATGAAGCCGAGCGTGGTGCCCGAGCTCCAGCCGTCGGTCTCGGCCGAGCCCAGCCCGTAGACCAGGGAGACTAGGCCGGCGACGCTGAGCAGGGCGCCGGTCACGTCGAGGCCGGGCGCACCCGCGACGCGGGGCTCGCGGCGGGGCAGGAAGACCAGCGCGCCGATGATCGCCGCGATCGCGATCGGCACGTTCACGTAGAGGCACCAGCGCCAGGACAGGTACTCGGTGAGCGCGCCGCCCAGGATCAGGCCGACAGCACCCCCGGCACCGGAGATCGCGCCGAAGATGGCGAAGGCGCGTCCGCGCTCCTTGCCCTCGGCGAACGTGACGGTCAGCAGCGACAGGGCCGCGGGGGCGAGCATGGCACCGAAGACGCCCTGCGCCGCGCGGGCGGTGACCAGCAGACCGAAGCCCTCGGCGGCACCACCGACGGCGGAAGCGACCGCGAACCCGGTCAGCCCGACGAGGAACAGCAGCCGACGACCGAACAGGTCCGCGAGCCGGCCGCCGAGGAGCAGCAGGGAGCCGAAGGCCAGGGCGTAGGCGGTGACGATCCACTGCCGGGAGTCGTTGCCGAACCCGAGATCGGCCTGCGCCGTCGGCAGCGCGATGTTCACGATGGTCGCGTCGAGGACGACGACGAGCTGGGCCAGCGCGACGACGGCGAGGATCCACCAGCGGCGCGGGCCCCCACCCTCCGCCGTCGCGGAACTGCTCGGGGAGCTGTCCCGCTGCTCGTCGATGGTCGAGCTCATGCTGTCCTCCGAATGAAGTGGAAAGATAATTCCGTTTCCGTCGGACACGCTAGCATCAGAAACGGACAATCCATTCCACTTACTCCAAGGCGGCTCTCATGTCCTCCGTCACACCGGCGCCCGAGGTCGCGAGCCGGCCGTTGCGCCGGGATGCCGAGCGCAACCGGCAGCTCATCCTCGATGCGGCCCGTCAGGTCTTCGCCGTGCGCGGTGTCGACGCCGGCTTCGACGAGATCGCTCGCGCCGCCGGCGTCGGTGCGGCGACCGTCTACCGGCGCTTCCCGGAGCGGTCGGACCTCGTCGATGCGCTGTTCGAGCAGGATTTCGACGAGATGGTCCGCCGGGCGCAGGGCGCGGCCGCCGAGCCCGACGCCTGGACCGGGCTGTGCGGCTTCCTCCGGTGGGCGGTGGAGCTCCAGGCGCGCAACCGGGGACTCGCCCAGGTGCTCGCCGCGGCCGCGCACGGCAGCGAGCGGATCGAGCGGGACCGGGTGGAGATCGGTGGGCACATCGAGGCGGTGGTGCACCAGGCGCAGCAGGACGGGGTGCTGAGACCCGACGTCGCGGCTCTCGACCTGATGCTGACCACGCTGCTGGTCGCCCAGGTGGGCGCCGCGGATGACCCGGGCGCACGGGACCGGTCCATGACCCTCGTGCTGGACGGCTTCCTGACGCGCCGGGACCGGCCCACACCGCTGCCCTCGTCGCCCGCGACCGAGGAGGACCTGTCCCGCATCCTCGAGCCGCTCCGCCGTCCGCACCCCGCTTCACGCCCGCGGTGACCCCCTCCCGCACGGACCCCTGAGCCACGGGAGCCCGCCCGTCCCCGGCCCGGTGCTCGGGCGCCGGACGCCAGGCGTCGTCGGGGACGGTGAGCGGTGCGCCGGTGGCGGCCACCACCTCGGCCACCGGGGCCCGGCGCGGTCTCGCGCAGGACGAGCCCGTCGGCGGTGACGTCGACGAGGGCGAGGTCGGTGACGATCCGGTCGACGCAGGCCTTGCCGGTGAGCGGGCGCGGCGATGAACTCGCAGACCAGTCCGCGACTCACCGCCCGTCTCACGCGAAGAAGACCGCGGCTTCTTCCAAGATCTCGCGCTCGAGTTCCAGCTCAGCGACCTTGCGCCGCAACCGGGCCGGCTCCAGCCGCTCATCGGCGCCGAGCGCGGCCGGCCCCTCGGTTCGCTGCCGGCGCTCGGCCGCGACCCAGCTGCGCGACGTCTCGTGGTTCACCCCGAGCTCGCCGGCGACGTCACGAACGCTGCGGCGGCTGTCGAGCACCAGCTGCGCCGCTCGCTGCCGGAACTCCTTGGGGTACTCGCTCCGTCGGCCCACCCGGGCCCTCCCTCCTTGGCTGCTGCCGAGTCCGGAGGTGTTCAGCCGACGGGGGTCATTTCAGTCCGTCGTCGTACAAACGGCGAGCTCAGACGGCTGATGCGGTTGTCCGCGCATGGCTGCGGACAACTGTGAACGCCCCGCGGTGCCACACATGCCGGCACACCGCACCGCCGACCGAGGGAGCTCTCCGCGGACGGGGACCGGCGCCTGCGAGCCCGGATCACGACGCTGTCCGGTGTGTCTTGCCGTCCAGCCGCAGGATTGCGGAGGCGTCGCGGTGGCTGCCGCTGCTGCCGACGTGCTTGTCACTGATGGTGGCGCCGTTCTCGAGGACGTGGACGAAGGCCATGGCGTGACCGGGCGCCGCGTCGTAGTCGTCCCTGAGTCACGCGACGACCCCGGTCGCCTTGGTGTCCGGCCCGTAGCCGCGCTCGGCAGCCAGGTCCAGTAGCTGCCGGAGTCTGGCCCGTCGCGGTCCTGACGGCGTCGAGGCGGGCTTGGAAGGACACCGGAGCCCTTCTCGATCGGAGGACCGGTCATAGAGATCTCGGACACCGGGATGACACCCGGCAAGACGTTGCAGTCCTGAGAAACTCATCCCTCCGAGCCGTTCGTCATCGCGTGCGTTCACGCGGTTCGCTGTCGAGGCGGGGATCGCCGCAGCGACGCTGCACGCCCGCTGCCTACTGGGGCTGTCGAACACCACCCTGGCGGACGCCACTTCTCTACTTCCCCATTGACTTCGAACCCATGACCTGCGAGTTGATCTCAGAGGGGCTGGGAGCAATCGATCGATGACGAACACCCAGGTCAACATCGGTGCATGTGATCGGCTGGCGTTGATCAACTCCGGGTACTGAGGGAGGTTCCTTGGTCGTGAGTTGGTCGCGTCGTCGGGGTGCGTGCCTACTCCGCCGACCTTCGATCCACCAGGCGTCGACGAGGCTGACACCACCGTTCAAGTCCCCCCTCGGACACAGCCTCACCCCGGTGTTCCTGCAGGTCAGGGACCCGGGGTGTTCTTCTGTCTGGACCTGAACCCGGGTTCCGCAGTCTGCAGGTCGACGGGACCGGCGAGTGCGGGTGTTGACCTGCGGCGATGCGCCTCGGCACGTGTCGGGGGCGTGTCACTACACGCTCCGCCGCCCTCGGTGGCCGTATCCGAGCTGGTCAGGCGGGGGTGTAGGGCGGTGGTGCGGGGTGGTGGGGTGAGCCCGCAGGCGCGAAGAACGGTCTGGTGGGCGGTGGTGAGCTCGGTGGTCTCGGTGACCGTGCCGGTCGGCCCGGGGAGGGTGACCGCGTGCAGCCGACGCAGCTCGCGGCCCAGGGCCGGCCAGTCCTCCTCAGGCGTCGACGAGGGGCAGGTGTTCGTGGACGACCGAAGCCATGTCGACCGAGTCGTCGGAGGTGGTCGGCTGATACGAATGGAATTGCCCGGGATGCAGGAGGCGTGACCAACGTGATGTCGAGGTCTTCAGTAGCCGTCGTAGCGATCGGGCAGCCCGATCCTTCGGCTGAATACGCCGTTCGACTCCATGTTCGAGTACGCGGGTGACGCAGACCGTCCCGGTACACTTTAATGAGGTTTTCTCACCAGGATTGGCCGTCCACGCACGGCGAGGAGAAGCATCCCTGCAGGTCAGGCCCATGTGTCAGCAGAGAGTCGACTGCCACGTGGCGGGAGCCTGCCCCGCGGCGCCGCGCTCGAAGTTCCTGACGACCCGCTGCAGTGCTGACCAGCGACGCCGACCGCACCCTTCAACCGAGTGCGGATTCCTGGTGAGAAAACCTCAATGTGGAGGCCAATCTGGCTCTTGGAGGGCTCGAATGCGTCCTGGGGGGCGCCGGTACGAGCGGCGACGGAGGAGGCGGGTCCGCCACCACGTGCTCCGCGATCCTCGCCGCACAGGCGTCACCGGCGAGCGGTCCTCTCGACGAGGGGTTGCGCTGTAGCGCGCACGTCTGACCCGTCCTGTGATGGCGAGGCGGTGTCGCCGGTCTGAGCGGCGGGAAGGTCGATGCGGCGGTTCAGGCGCTTGGGGGCAGCACCTCGCGACAGAAGTCGATGAAAGTCCGTGCTCTATGGGTCAGGCGCGCCGCCTTGGCCTGGGCGAGTACGACGTCGACGCAGCGGATGTCGTCTGCGATCTCCTGGTACTTCAACGGCGGCCCGGCGTACGTCGTCGCAGGCGAGGGTCGCTGCAGAACCAAGGAGTACCCAACGCCACAAGCGACGAGCGAGCGGAGGGCTTCCGCCGTCGTTGCCCTGAAGGACACCTTGGGCTCGACGCCTGCGCCGCGCAGGACCTCGCGGTACAGATCCTCACTCGGGGGCATGTCGGGCATGACCATGGGCTCATCGCGGAGGTCAGCGAGGAGCATCGGGCCGCTCTCGCGCGCGAGCTGGTGATCCGCCGGCAGGATCACGTACGGACGAAGGGTGTAGAGCCGCGTGGTCGCGACAGCAGGACCGATCCCGGTCTCGTACATGAGGGCGACCTCGCAACGACCGTCGAGCAGCCGCTGACGAAGCTCGTCGACCGAACCCTCGAAGAGCTTGATGTCGACCAGCGGATGTCGTCGCGGGAATGTGCTGAGGATCCGGGGAACCACGAAGGGCGTCAGGGGCGGGTAGCAGCCGAGAGTGAGCGTGCCCTCGACGGACTGGCCCAGGCCCTGCACCATGGAGTGCAGATCATCCGCGTGCGCGAGCAGGCGGCGGATCTCCGGGAGGACGGTCCGCCCGACATCGGTGAGGGTCACGCCCTTGGCCTTGCGCCGCATGAAGAGCTGGACGCCGAGGGCTCGTTCCAGGTCCGCGACGGCCATCGAGACTGCCGCCTGGGACACGTTGAGCTGTTCGGCTGCGCCGGACATCGTGCCGTCGTCGGCCACGGCCAGCGCGTATTCGAGTTGGCGCAGGGTGATTCGCGAGCTCGCCGTCGGCACGCAACGAGCTTAGGCGGTGCATCAGCTGGGCTTATGTGATGCCTAAGAAACTTGCGATTTACAGCGGCCCAGGGCCGCCGGAATGCTGTGATCAGGTTCACACCACCAGGTCGCTCACGTTGTACCAACACGCGAACCCATGCCCGTCCGGGGTCGTGAAGGCGCCGACCGGACGCTGTGATGCGGGCCGCAGCCCAACGGTGCGCGCGCGACCTTCCCCTGGAGGAAGCAATGGCCGACATCCGCGAGACCCCTGACGCGACCACCGAGCGCACGCCACTGAACTTCCTGGGTGGCGAGGGGGCCATGGCGCGCTATCCCGAGATGCGCGAGCGCGAGCCGGTGGCCCGCGAGGAGCCTTTCGGCGGGTACTGGGTGCTGACCAGGTACGCCGACGTGTCGAAGGCGGCGCGGGACTGGAAGACCTTCCGCGCCGGCCAGCCGTTCGTGGAGCTCCCCGACTTCCCGAAGGTGATCCCGCAGACCATCGACCCGCCCGAGCACTCGATGTACCGCAAGGTGCTCAACGCCTACTTCACCCCCGAGTACATCGAGAATCTGCGTCCCGCCGTGGAGCGCTACGTCGACGAGCACGTGACGACCCTGCTGGAGGGCGGCCGAGGGGAGGTTGTGACGGAGCTGGCCGCCATGCTCCCGATGCGGGTGCTGGCGGCGCTGATGAGCATGCCCGAGGAGACCTACCTGGTCTTCATGGAGGGCTTCGAGAAGATCATGGCGGCAGGCAGCGACCCGGAAGCGCTCAACGCGCTGGTCTCGGACTACTGGGCCCCGACGGTGAACGCGCTCATCGCCGACCGCACGGCCAACCCGCGGGACCCCGCGACAGACCTGATGTCCGGGGTGCTGGCGGCTACCGGTCCGGACGGGCAGCCGTGGGGGCCGGAGGTTGCCGGCGCCATCGCGGTGCTGCTCTTCAGCGCCGGTTCGGAGACCACCACCAACGCGTTGACGTCGATGCTGCACCACCTGGCCACACACCCCGAGGACCAGCAGCGTCTGCGCCTGGAGCCCGAGTTGATCCCGGCGTTCGTGGAGGAGATCCTGCGTCTGTACCCGCCACTGCACCAGCTCGCCCGCAACACCACCAAGGACGTGGAGCTGCACGGGGTGACGATGCCGGCCGGGGATCTAGTCGCGCTGAGCTGGGCAGCGGCCAATCGCGACCCCGATGCCTTCCCCGAGCCTGATCGGGCCATCTTCGACAGGCCGCGGGAGCGGACCCACCTGACGATGGGGATGGGCCCACATCAGTGCCTCGGCGCACCCGTCGCCCGGCTGGAACTGGCCCTCGTCTGCGAGAAGATCCTGGCCCGCACCGGGAACATCCGCCTCGAGGGCCCGACCGAGCCCGCGCCGATGATCCCGCTGCGCAGCGGCTACAGCGTCCTGCACCTGGCGTTCGACTGAGCACCCCCGTCGCTGACTCGCCGAGGGGTCCGCGTTCTCCGGAGCATGGAGCGTCGTCCTGGCGGAACGTCACCACCCGCGGCCTCTCTGAACCGGGCCGGTACCTGTCTCCCCGGAGGATCCCGTGCACACGACCCACGACAGGTGGACCTGCGACTGACCGTCGTTTCCCGCACCGAGGGGCCGAGGGCGTCGTCGTCCTCGACCTGCACGACCCGTTGGGCACCGAGCTGCCGGCCTGGGCGCCCGGCGCGCACATCGACCTGAACCTGCCCGACGGCGTCATCCGTCAGTACTCGCTGTGCGGTGACCCCGCGGACCGGTTCGTGTGGCAGATCGGGGTGTTGCGCGAGCCCACGGGTCGAGGCGGGTCGGTTCACGTGCACGACGAGCTGACCGAGGGCAGTGAGGTCGACGTCCGCGGGCCGCGCAACAACTTCCCGCTGGTCCCCGCCCCGCGGTACGTCCTCATCGCCGGCGGCATCGGGATCACCCCGATCCTGCCGATGCTGAGCGCCGCACAGGCCGCCGGCTCCCAGGTCGAGCTGCACTACGGCGGTCGCAGCCGCCGTTCCATGGCGTTCCTGGAGTCCCTGGCCGTGATCACCGAGACGCCGGTCACGGTGCACCCGCAGGACGAAGTCGGCCTCATCGACCTGGACGCGATCCCGGGCACCCCGCGGCCGGACACCCTCGTCTACGGCTGCGGCCCCGAGCCCCTGCTCCAGGCGGTGGAGAAGCACTGCGGCAACTGACCCTCGGGGTCGCTGCACGTCGAGCGTTTCTCACCCAAGGAGGTCGGCGAGCCCGTCCTGGCCAGGGCCTTCGAGGTGGAGCTCGCCCGAAGCGGCATGACCCTCACCGTCCCCCGGACCGCTCGATCCTCGACGTCGCCGAGGAAGCCGGCGTCCCGGTGCTGTCCTCCTGCCAGGAGGGCACGTGCGGCACCTGCGAGACACCCGTCCTGGACGGCCAGGTCGACCACCGCGACTCACTCCTCACGCCGGACGAGCAGGAAGCCAACGACACCCTGTTCATCTGCGTCTCCCGCGCCGCCTGCCCCAGGCTGGTCCTCGACCTCTGATCCGGCCGCACCTCGTGGTCGGACCGTCAGCGATGGCCGCCCAACTGGCGACCGCACTGGGCGGACACTCATCCTGTTCGGGTGTCACCGGCTGATCTGGGGGACTCGTGAGGTGGCCGCGTGGCCGGAGGACCCTCCAGGCCGGCTCTGGCGGGCGTGCGTGCGTGCAAGGCCCTGACGAGGCCGGCCGAGCTCCCGATGGGCCGCCCTCGTTGTGGTGCTTCCAGAAGGGGTCGACGCACACCGTGGCGTCCGCCCGAGCTGGCGACCCGCGGTCCGCGGCGGCGCCGCTCGTCCCACGTTGGAGTACGCCGTGACCGAGCACTTCGCTGGAGCACCTTTCGAGCCGACCATGGGTCTGCGGTGGGCCATCAAGACTTCCTTCATCGAATACGTCCAGCGATTGCCGGACGGCAGAGGTTGGGTGGGAGGAGGGGCCGTGCCCGTCCGCGGGAACGAAGTGGTCTTCCCGCCGTCCAGGCAGGGATCCGGCCGACGGAGCATGGCCCCCCTGATCGGTTCTGGGCCTTCGGCGGGGACATCCGTTTCACCGGCCACTTCGGCATGCTCTTCGTTCGCATCGCGTTCCCGGTTCTCACCCTCCGTGACGGCAGAGCAGAACTCACGGTCGCCGGCCAGTCCGGAGAGGAGCCGGCCGAACGGGTGCCACTGGTCACGCTCCGTTTGGAGGCAAGACCGGCTCCCGAGGGAATCGAGATGTGGAGCGGTACGGCCGTGAGGCTCACCCAGGGCGGAGTGGCCTTGTTCAACGACGTCTACCCAGCCGGTGAAGCCTTCGACCCGCTTACGCTGACGCTGCCGACCGTCGACCTGATTGACCACGATTGAACCTCGATGCTCGATCGGCCGCAGACGACTTCGGCTCGAAGGTCGAGGTTCGAACTGCCCAGGATCCCTGCGACTCCGCTTGCCCGGGTGACCCCGAGCCGGACAGCGCACCGGCCCGGTCCACCCCGGCGTCGTCGGGGTGACCCCGGGCCGGCCCGCCCGTCAGGCCCGGTGACCCGGGGACCGACGAGCGCGGGTGTGCGGTCAGTGCGCGCTCAGCCGACGACGGTCTTGCCGCTCAGGAGGGACTTGGCCACCACGGTGCGGACCCGTCGTTGGTGCCCTCGCCGATGCTCATCAGCGGGGCGTCCCGGTAGAGGCGCTCGATCTCGTACTCACTGGAGCGGCCGGCCAGGACGTCGGGCCACCTCGACGACGGTTCGCTGACCGAACAGGTGGCTAGGCGCTGTGCATCGAGCCCGGTCCTGGCGCACGCGCGGCAGCCGACAGCGGTGAACGTCTCGAGCAGCTGGAACGCGCCGTGGCGGTGCTGGAGTCCTTCGACCGCGAGCACCCCGCGATGACCCTCAGCGAGGTCGCGCAGCTGACCGGCATGACCCGCGCCGCAGCCCGGCGCATCCTGCGCTCGCTCGGGCACCTGAAGTCCGACGGCCGCGAGTTCTCCCTCACGCCCAGGGTCTGAGCCTGGGCTGGAACTACTTCGCCTCCCTGGGTGTCGACGAGATCGCCCGCCCGGTGATCGCCGAGACGGTCGAGCGGCTGAACGAGTCCTGTTCCATGGCGACCCTCGACCTGCCCGACATCGTCTACGTCGCCCGGGTGCACCCGCAGCGGGTGATGACCATCGGCGGCGGCGTGGGCAGCCGCCTCCCGGCCGCCACCACGGCCGCCGGCCGGGTGCTGCTCGCCGCGCTCGACGAGCCGGCCCTGGAGGCCTACCTGGCCGGTCACCCGCTGCGGCAGCACACCCCGCCGTCGGTCACCGATACCGACGAGTTCCGGGCCCGGCTCGACCAGGTCCGCGAGCAGGGCTGGTGCCTGGTCGACCAGGAGCTCGAGATCGGCCTGCGGGCCATCTCGGTCCCGGTCACCGGACGGCACGGCCGGACCAGCGCCGCCCTCAGCGTCTCGTCCAACGCTGCCCGGACGACGCTGGCCCACCTCCGGCGCGAGTGCCTCCCGCCGCTGCGGGAGGCCGCCGCCACGATCTCCGCCGCGCTGTCCCGGCCGGACGCCCGCGGCACCACCCGCTGAGTCCGGCCGGGCGCGCACCGGTCCGGGCCGGCAGCCCGGTCCCGGTGCGCGCCCGGCTGCGTCACACGCTCAGCACCGGGTTTCGGCACCCGCCGCACCTCCAGGCCCAGCACCTCACCGGCCTGGTCGAGCTGCTCGTGGATCTGGCCGGCGACCGGGGTCCCGTTGTCCATGAAGACGACGACCGTCCCCGGCTCCGGCAGCTGGGCGAGCGGCTCGGTGATCGGGAACTCCGTCGGCGGCTTCGTCAGCGGCTCGGTCACCTCCTGGGCGGCGGCCACGTCCACACCCGCCCCACCGCTGCCGCCGCTGTCTGCAGCGTCGTCCGACGAGCCGCCCGGAAGAGCTGTCCGACGGCGTCGGAGGTGCGGCGGGATCAGCAGCGACGCCCCCGCGCCGTGCTGCTCGGGCACATCCCCGGCCTGCTCACACGCTCCCGGGGTCAGGTACGGGCACGGCATCGCCCCGTTCGACGGCCTCCAGCGCCGCGAGGACGACGTCCCCGGGCTGCGGCTGCACGAACCGGGTGGACGGCGCGATCGCGTAGCCGCGGTCGTGCCGGTCGACGTCTGCGAGCGCGGCGGACAGGCTCTCGATCGACCACTGCTCTCCGTTGTTGTTCAAGTGGGTGCTCGCGCTGAACCCGCTGAACAGGAACAGGTCGTCCCCCTCGACCCCGAAGACCCGCCCGGTGAAGGTGCACGCGGGCGAGGCCAGATAGGTGACCACCGCTGACGCGTGCTCGGGCGCGATGCGGTCGAAGCCCTCGTGCACGGGCGCTACGACGTCGGCGAACATCGGTACGGCCTCGGTCAGCCGGGTGCGTGCGATGGGGGCGATCGCGTTGACCCGGACGCCCAGCTCGGCGAGGTCACCGGCGGAGGTGAAGGTCAGCGCGAGCACGCCGGCCTTCGAGACGCAGTAGGCAGGGGTACCGGGCATCGGGTTGGTCCCGGCCGGGGAGCTGGTGTTGACGATGGCCCGTCCGGCCTCGGCGCCGGCCTGACGCCAGTGCGCGGCGGCCCAGTGTGAGACCGCCGCGGTCCCGGTCAGGTTGATGCCGATGACCCTGTTCCAGTCCTCGCCGGTCTCCTGGTCGATCGGGGCGAACCGGCTGATGCCCGCGTTGTTGACGACGATGTCCAGGCGCCCGAAGGCGGACAGCGCGGTGTCGACGACGCCCTTGGCCCCGTCCCAGTCCGAGACGTCGGTCGCGTCCTGGACCGCCTGCCCGCCCGCTGCCTCGATCTCGGCCACGACGGACGCGGCGAGCTGGGTGTCGCGGCCGCCGCCGTCCATGCCGATGCCGATGTCGTTCACCACGACGGCGGCCCCGGCGCGGGCCAGGGCCAGGGCGTGGGTCCGCCCCAGACCCCGCCCGGCCCCGGTCACGATGGCCACCTTGCCCTGCAGGACTCCGCTCACGTCTTCTCCTCGTCCGGTCTGATCTGGGATCACGAGCCCGGTGCTAGGCGTTCGCGCCGGCCGGTACGGGGACGTCCCAGGCGACCACCAGGCCGCTGACGACGCTCTGGACGGCGGTGCCCCACATGCGCTGCACCTCGTGCCCCGGGACCCGCCGGGCGCCGGGCAGCTGGTCGAGCAGGGCCTCGATGGCCTGCCGGGTCTCGACCCGGGCCAGCATGGCGCCCATGCAGGAGTGGCTCCCCTTGCCGAAGCCCAGGTGCTTGAGCGCGTCGCGGCGGCGGGGGTCGTACCGCTCCGCGCCCTCCCACACCGACTCGTCGCGCCCGGTGGACCATATGTGCACGGCCAGCAGCGAGTCCTTCGGGATGGCGACGCCGTCGATCTCGGTGTCGAGGAGCACCTTGCGGTAGGTCAACCGGCCGACGTGGTCGTACCGGAGCTCCTCCTCGATCATCGTGTCGAGCATCGTGCGGTCGGCATCGGCCGCGCGCCACAGCGCGCCCCCGTCGCCGAGCATCCGCGCCACCATCTGCGCGATGAGGTTCACCGTGGTGTCACCGCCGGCGATGATCGACAGCAGCACGACACCGAAGACCTCGGTGTCGGTGAGGGCCTGCTCGCCGTCCACGGTCGCGGTGATGAGGTCGGTGAGGAAGTCCCCCTGGCCCCGCGGGTTGCGCCGCCGGTCGTCGATGACGTCGAGCGCGAAGCGGCGGAACGCCGCCTGCTCCCGGCCGAGCTCGATCAGCTCGGCGTCGGTGACGGTCGGGTCACCGAACACCCGCATGCACTCCGCGACCCACCGGTGGAGGTCGTCCTCGTGGGCCCTGTCGATCCCGAGGATGGAGAGCATCAGCCGCATGGGGATCTTGCGCGCGTAGGCGGGGATGAGGTCCGCCTCGCCGGACGCCTGGAACTCGGCGATGGTCTCGTCCGCGACCTGGCGGCACAGGTCGGTCGCGCCGAGGGCGTTCCGGCGCATGAACGGCACCTGCGCGAGCTTCCGCACCCGCGGGTGGGTGGTCGAGTTCTGGAACGGGGCGATGGCGTCGGTGGCGAACCCGTCCGGGAGCAGCTCCCGGAGCTCGTCGGGCATCGGCCGGTTGATGAAGGGGATCTGCGCGAAGGTCTCCTGGTCCATGAAGACCTTCGCGACGTCCGCGTGCCTGGTCACGATGTACGCCCCGAGCTGGGGGTTGAAGAAGACCGGCGCCTCGCGGCGGGAGAACGCCATCACCACGGACGGGTCCGCGATCTGGGCGGGCTCGAGGGGCTCGAAGCCGTGCAGCACCGGGCAACCGCCGGGGCCGTCGTGGGTGATCCTCAGTTCAGGCTCTGCCCCTGCGGCTGCCTGGGTGTCGGTCATCGGTCACTCCTGTCTCGCTCGGCTGGATCGGGGGACGTCGCTGCGGCCGGTCGTCCGGGTCCATCAGGACGCCGGCAGGACGCGGTCGAACAGCATCGCCGTGTGCTGGGTGTCCATGTACTCACGATCGGTCCGGACCTGCCCGTCGACGACCTCGTACACGTGCACGTAGCGGTTCTCGTACTCCGTTCCCTCGTGGAACCTGCCGCTGCCACGCACCTCGGCCACGACCCAGTCGCCCTGGGCCACCACGTGGGTGACCTCGAGCTGCGGACTGTCGGCGTCGAACACCGTGGCCACCAGACCCGGCAGCGCGGCCAGGGTGGTCGCCTTGTCCATCGGGGCGGCACCGGGCAGGTGGTAGCTCTGCAGCGCGTAGGTCAGGTCGGGGTGCAGCAGCTCGCCGAAGCGGTTCCAGTCCTTGTGGTTGAGGGCCTCGATCAAGGCGCGGACCGTCTCCTCGTTGCCACCGGCCATCGCTCACGTACTCCTCACTCGTGGTCTCGTCCGGGTGGTGCGACGCTCGACGAGCGAACCCGGCCGAGAACCGACGGCATGCACCCGAGACGTCCCCGGCACCACCGTGGACGGGGACCACGGCCGCTGCGGGCGGTCATGATGCCCGCGCGTTCTGGGTCGTTGACGGAACAACTCTTCGCTCAGCGCACATTATGTGAGCGACACCACTCGGTCAAGGGTCCGCGACGCACGCTGCTCCCGCCTGGAGCGGGCACCTCCTGTCGCCCCGGAGGTGCATCCGTGGGGGATCGACGGGTCACCCCCCCCCCCCCCCCAGCCGCCCAGGGTCCTGCTGTGACCGTTGCAACACCCCGGCGCCCGACATACGGTGACAGCACAACTGGACGGCTAGCGAACGGAGCCGGTGTGGGCACGCAATCCGAGCGACTCAGCGACTTCGTCGCACAGCTGAAGATCGAGCAGATCCCCGAGGCCACCGTGCAGCACGCACAGGTGCACGCGCTGGACGCTCTCGGCTGCGGCGTCGCGGCGTACGCCTTCGGGGAGGCGTCGTACACCCTGGGCGCCGTGCGCGAGATCGGCGGACACGGCACGGCCACCGCGATCGGTGCCACGGACCTCACCCCGGCCGACGCCGCGTTCGTCACCGGCACGCTCTGCCACGCGCTGGACTTCGACGACACCCACCCCAACTCGGTGGTGCACGTCAGCGCCGGCGTCGTCCCGGCCGCCATCGTCGCCGCGCGCGTGGCTGGCGCGACCGGTGCCGACCTGCTGGCTGCGATCGTCGCCGGCAACGAGGTCTCGATCCGTGTCGGCAACGCGGCGGGCGGCACGTTCCACGCCCGCGGCTTCCACCCGACCGGGGTGTGCGGCGTCTTCGGGGCCACCGCGGCGGCATCCCGCACCCGTGGCCTGGACGCCGTCCAGACGGCCAACGCGCTCGGGATCGCCGGGAGCATGGCCTCGGGGCTGCTGGAGTTCCTCTCCGACGGGTCCGAGACCAAGCGCCTGCACGCGGGCTGGGCGGCGCGCTCCGGACTGACGGCCGCCGCGCTCGCGGCACACGGGGCGACCGGACCCGCGACCGTCTTCGAGGGCGCGCGCGGCTACTACGCCACCTACGTGCACGGTGCGGACAGCGACCTGGGCAACCAGGTGGGCGACCTGGGCAACCACTGGGTCACCGACGAGATCGCCTACAAGCCCTACCCGGCCTGTCACTACACCCACGCCGCGGTCGACGCGCTGGCCGAGGTGCTCGCCGCGAACCCCCTGCGAGCAGACGAGGTCACGTCGATCGTGGGGTGCACCACCGAGACCGGAGTCGCGCTGGTCAGCGAGCCCGTCGCCGACAAGGTGCACCCCCGCACGGCCTACGACGCCAAGTTCAGCCTGCCCTACTGCCTGGCCACCCGCCTGGTCACCGGCAGGCTCGACGTCGGCTCCTTCACGGAGGACGCCATCGCCGACCCGGAGGTGGCCGCGCTCACGCCGCGGATCGGCTACGAACTGCGGCAGTACAGCGCGAAGCCCGACTCCTTCGGCGGGGGCGTCCGCATCGAGACGGTCGACGGCCGGGTCCTCGAGCACGAGTTCCGCTACCAGCGAGGCGGTGCGGAGAACCCCTTGAGCACCGACGACGTCCTGACGAAGTTCCGCACCAACGCCGGGTACGGCCTCCCGTCCGAGCACGTGGCGACCCTCGAGCGGTCGACGCTCCAGCTGGCCGGGCTGCGCGACGTCTCCTACCTCGACGTCCTCGCCTCGGCGACCGGGCGGAACTGAGTTCCCCGTGCAGCACAGCGACGTCGTCATCGTGGGCGCCGGTCCGGTCGGCGTCCTCAACGCCCTGGGCCTGGCCCGGACCGGGCTGAGCGTCAGGCTGCTCGACGCCGAGCCGGCCATCGGCCAGGCGCCGCGGGCGATGGTCTACCACTGGTCGGTCCTGGAGGGCATCGAGCGGCTGGGCCTGCTGGAGGCCGCCAAGCGGGTCGGGTTCACCAAGCAGGACTACTCCTGGTAGGTCTACGCGACCGGCGAGAAGATCGACCTGAGCGTCGGCGTGCTCGAGGGGCTCGTCCCGCACCCCTACAACCTGCACATGGGCCAGCACGAGCTCGCCGACATCGCGCTGCAGGAGCTCGGCAGGTTCGACAACGTCTCCGTCAGGTTCGGCACGAGAGTCACCGGCATCACCCAGGACGACGACGGCGTCACGGTCACCGCCGAGGGCGCCCAGGGCACCGAGCAGCTCCGCGCCTCCTACCTGGTCGGAGCCGACGGTGCCAGCAGCACGGTGCGCAAGTCCCAGGGGCTGGCGTTCGAGGGGATGACCTGGCCGGAGGTCTTCGTCGCCACCAACGTCCACTACGACTTCGAGGCGCACGGCTACGCGCGGTCCACGCTGCAGATCGACCCGACCTACGGCGCGATCACCGCCAAGATCGACAACACCGGTCTGTGGCGGGTCACCTATGCCGAGCACCCGGACACGCCCGAGGACCAGATGGGCGACCGCATCCCCCAGTGGTACGAGAAGCTGCTGCCGGGCGACGAGGGTTACGAGCTCGACGCCTACCGCCCCTACCGCATGCACCAGCGCGCCGCCTCCAGCATGCGCGCGGGACGGGTCCTGCTCGCCGGTCACGCCGCCCACGCCACCAACCCGACCGGCGGTCTGGGCCTGACCTCGGGGCTGTTCGACACCTTCGTCCTCTACGACGCCCTCGCCGCGGTCGTCGAGGGGACCGCGGACGAGTCGGTGCTCGACCGCTATGCCGAGGAGCGTCGGCGCACCTTCCTGGAGATCGCCTCACCGCGCGCCAGCGCCGACAAGCAGCTCCTCTACCCCACCAGCGACCCCGTCCGGCTGGAAGCCGAGCTGTCGAAGTTGCGGGCGATGGCCGCCGACGAGGACGTCCAGCGCACCACCTTCATGTTCACCAAGCAGTTGGAGACGGCACCGCTGGTGCAGCCGGTCGCGACGGTCCGAGGGGGACGCGCCGTGGCCACCCTGCAGGCCGAGGTCGTCGTCATCACCGGCGCCGGTCGGGGCCAGGGGCTGGCGGAGCTGCACGAGGTCGCTGCGGAGGGCGGCGTGCCGATCGCGGTCGACCTGGAACTCGGGGACGAGGCCAGGTCGGTCGCGGCGCTCTGCCGGGAGGCCGACGTCAGCGACCCGCACACCTGGGCCGAACTGGCCGACAGCCTCGCGGAGACCCGCGGCCGCGTACACGGGCTGGTGGACGACGCCGCCATCGGTGCGCGCCAACGGCTGCCCGAGGTCTCGGCCGACCAGTGGGACCGGGCCCTGGCCGTCAACCTGACCGCGTCGTTGCTGGCCATGCAGGCCCTCGTGCCACTGATGACCGACGGTGGCTCGGTGGTCGACGTCAGCTCGGTCGCCGGCCTGACCGGCACGCGCACGACGGCGTACACCGTCAGCAAGTGGGGGCTCCGCGGCCTCTCCGCACTGGCCGCGAACGAGCTGGGCGACCGCGCGGTGCGCGTGAACACCGTCTTCCCCGGCTCCATCGACACTCCGCCGGTGCGGCAGAACCCGGAACCGGCCGGAGGGGACCAGCGACCAAAAGCCAGCTCGGCCGGTCCTGTGACGTCGACCGCAGCCGGGCCGGTCGACGGAGTCCCCGAGGACGCCCGATCACCGAGCGGCCCGTCGGGTCGGCCTTCGATCACGGCGCGGACCGTCCCCCGGCGTCAACAGCCACGACGCCCATGCCTCCACGCCTCCCCGTGCGCTCTCGCTCGGGGCCCGCCGGGTCACCGGGACGCCGCTCGTGTGGCCGTCTGACCTGGACGGTGACGGGACCGAGACGGCGGTGTGCCGAGTGGGCCGCCGGCCGACCCGTCGCGGGCGGGAGCGGTGCGGTGGTCCCGCCGGGCTCCGGAGCTCAGAGGTCGAGGACCAGCCGAGGGCCGGCCGCCCGGGACACGCAGATGAACATGGTGTCGTTGGCCGCCTGCTCGGCCGGGGTCAGCAGCGAGTCCCGGTGGTCGACCGCGCCGTCGAGGACCGGGGTCTCGCAGGTGCCGCACGTCCCCTCCTGGCAGGACGAGAGCACGCCCACACCGGCCTCCTCGACCACGTCGAGGATCGATCGTTCCGGCGGCACGGTCAGCGTCATCCCCGACTGCGCCAGCTCCACCTCGAACGCGCCAGCGAGCACCGGCGCACCGACGTCCTTCGGCGCGAACCGCTCGACGTGGAGCGCTCCCGTGGGCCACGCAGAGCAGTGCTGCTCGACGGCGGTCAGCAGCGGCTCGGGTCCGCAGCAGTAGACGAGCGTGTCCGGCCGGGGACTGCCGAGGATGCTCTCGAGGTCGATGAGCCCCACCTCGTCCTGTGGGTGCAGGGCCACCTGGTTGCCAGTGGCCTCCTCGAGCGAGTCGAGGAAGGCCATCGAGCGGCGGCTGCGCCCTCCGTAGTGCAGCTCCCACACCGCACCGGCTCGCTCAGCAGCGGTGAGCATGGGCAGGATGGGCGTGATGCCGATGCCGCCGGCGATGAACAGGTACCGCGGACTCGGCAGCAGCTCGAAGTGGTTGCGGGGTCCCCGGACCTCGACGGTCGCTCCCTCGTGCAGGGCCCGGTGGACGTGCTCGGAGCCCCCGCGGCTCACCGGCTCGCGCAGGACGCCGATCCGCCACACCGAGCGGTCGGTGGGGTCGCCGCACAGTGAGTACTGGCGGGTGAGACCGTCGGACAGCCGCAGGTCGATGTGTGCCCCCGGCGACCATGCCGGCAGTTCCCCGCCGTCGGGCTCCCGGAGGTCGAGGACGACGACGCCCTCGGCGAGGGTCCGGCGCAGCCCGACCTGGAGGCGCAGGTCGACCTCGTCGTGTGTGGTGTGCATTGCAGCCCTCCTGGCCCGCTACGCCGTCGTACCGGCTCGCTCGGCCACGTCCCACGCGACGACGAGACCGTCGAGCACACTCTGGATCGCCGTGGAGAAGACGCGCCTGACCTCGTGGCCGGGCACCTTCCGGGCGTTCGGCAGCCCGTCCAGCAGGGCCTCGATGGCCTGGCGGGTCTCGACCCTCGCCAGAGCCGAGCCCATGCAGGAGTAGGCGCCCCGGCCGAAACCGAGGTGCCTGGCGACGTCCGGACGGCGCGGGTCGAACACCTCCGCGGACTCGAACACGGCCTCGTCGCGGCCGGTGGACCACAGGTGGACTGCGACGACCGCGCCCGCCGGGATGGCGACGCCACCGATCTCGGTCGCCACGTTGCACGTTCGGTAGACGAGGCGCCCGACGTGGTCGTACCGGAGTTCTTCCTCGATCATGCCGTCGATCAGCGTGCGGTCGGCATCCGCCTCGCGCCAGAGTGCGCCGTCGCGGTCGAGCATCCGCGTGACCAGTTGCGCGATGAGGTTCACGGTGGTGTCGCCGCCCGCGATGATCGACAGCAGTACGGCGGCGAAGACCTCGTCGTCGGAGAGGCTCGGTTCGCCGTCGTCACTCGTCGCCGTGATGAGGTCGGTGAGGAAGTCCCCCTCGCCCCGCGGGTTCCGTCGCCGCTCCTCGATCGCGCCCAGGGTGAAGCGGCGGAAGTCCGCCTGGTCCCGGCCCATCGCGACCATGTCGGCGTCGGTGACGGTCGGGTCGCCCATCATGCGCATGACGCCGACCACCCACCGGTGGAGGTCGTGCTCACGGGCCCGATCGAGGCCGAGGATCGCCAGGATCAAGCGCATCGGGACCTTGCGGGCGAACGCGGGGATGAGGTCCGCCTCGCCGGCCGACCGGAACTCCTCGATGGTCTCGTCAGCGACGCGGCGGCACAGCTCCGCGGCGTCCCGGGCGTTCTGACGGACGAACGGGACCTGCGCCAGCTTGCGCAACCGCGTGTGGTTCGCCGGGTCGTTCCAGTTCGTGATGGCGGCGGTCACGAACCCCTCGGGCAGCACGTCCCGGAGCTCCTCGGGCATCTCCCTGTCGATGAACGGGGCCCGGCCGAACGCCTTCCAGTCCGTGACGACCTTCACCGCGTGCGCGTAGCTGGTGACGATGTACGCCCCCAGGGCAGGGCTGAAGAAGACCGGCACCTCGCGTCGGGAGAACGCCGTCACGGCGGCCGGGTCGGCGATCTGCGCGGGCTCGAGGGGCTCGAAGCCGTGCAGGACCGGACAGCCCCCCGGGCCGTCGTGGGTGATCGTCAGCGACGGCTCCGTCGCTGGTGCGTTCGAGGTCTCCATCACTTGCTCACTCCTGGCTCGGCTGCTGTACGAGAGCTGGCAGTCGGCCCGGCTCGTCAGGACTCCGACACGTGGGCGGATGCGACGCCGTCGACCGGTGCCGTGGAGCGGCCGATCCTGACGATACGCGCTTGCCGAGCCAGTCCAGGATCACCTGGAGGGCCTCACGGTTGTTGAGCTCGAACATCATGCCGTGACCGTTGCCCAGCACACCGTGGTCCTCCAGCCGCACCGAGTCGGCCTGACAACCGGCCTGCTGGAGGAAGGCGAGGAGGTGGTCGTCGAACTGGCGGAACACGGAGTTCGGCGACGTCACCACAGCGATCGGCACCTGCGCCAGGGAGGAGAGCCGGCGGGCCGGCTCGGCCTGCAGCGTGCGCGGAGGTCCCCCCACCACGTCCTCGGTCACGAGCTGGAGCTCCGTGGGGTCGGCGGCCGGCGGGTCGTCGATCAGCGGCGCGCTGGCCACTCCCCACGACAGCGTGGCACCCGACGAGTGGGGAGCGAAGGGCGGGCCGACGGTCTCGATCACGACCAGTGCCTTCACGAAGGCCGGACGGGCGCCCGCCGCCAGGTAGCCGGCCGGGCCGCCGGCCGAGTGGCAGAACACGATCGCCGGTCCGATCCGGTCCAGCAGTGCCGCCAGGCGCTGCTGCTCGACGGCGTGCATCACGGCCCAGTCGGCCAGCATCGGGCCGAAGGAGGCCGTGACCTGCTGCACGCCGGGATCGTCGAGCGTCCGGCCGACCGGCCACTGGGTGTGCGTCGTCGCGTAGGCCTCCGGCGCGAAGATCGAGAGGAACCGCTCCGCCGTCAGAGCGGTGATCGTCGGTCCGAACACCGCCGGGTCGTGCGGCGAGCGCCCGTGGCCGGGCCGGTCCACCACGTAGACGGTGAACCCCTCCCCCACCAGCTGCTGGGCCCAGCCAGGGCGACCGTCGGGCGTGCCCAGGTAGTCGGTGGCCTGTCCACCCCCACCGTGCACGAGCACGACCGGGTGGGGCCGGGTCGTCGTGTCCGGAGAGAGCCGCTCGACGTACATCGACCCGACACTCGCCGTCCCCGTCGGCGTCCCGCGCAGCTCCCCTGCGATCCAGAAGCCGTCCCGCACGATCCGCTCCGGGGCGCTCACCCCGCGAACGCCGGGTGCGCGACCTCGCTGGAGCGCGGCCTCATCGCTCGCTGGCGGAGAGGGAAGGAGCGTCGACCAGTGACGGGGTCCGGCACGGCTGGCTGACCCGGAGGGCCTCCAAGGCGATCGCCGGGTCGGCTGCCGCCGCGCGCAGCGTCCCCAACGTCTGGTCCAGCTGGGTGCGGTCGGTGGAGTTGAAGACCAGCGTCTTGAAGTCGCTCGCGCGAGGGGATGCGTAGTCCAGGAACACCTGCCGCCGCTGGGCGGCGTACTCATCGAGCACCGCGTCGTCGACGGTCCCGGCCAGCACCGCCGCCACGGCCGGGGCCAGCACGTAGGAGTCGAACAACCCGCTGGTCAGCCCCAGCCCGCCGATCGGGTTGGTGATGTGGGCGGCGTCCCCGGCGAGGAGCAGCCGCCCGTGACGGAAGCTGCGCGCCGCCCGTTGGTGCATGGTGTAGGGCGAGTACTGGGTCATCGCGTAGTCGGCGCCGGCGGGCAGCAGCCTGTCGAAGAACTCCACGATCCGCGCCGGAACGGTCTCCGCCGGCAGCGCGCTGTCCTCGTGGTAGGTGATCCGCCACAGGTCCTCGGTGTCGATCCGGGCGACGATGCCGCCCATCACCGGGTCGACCACCATGTTGGAGTCGGCGTACCCGAGGCCGGCGAAGTCGTAGCGCACGTTCACGGCGACGAACCGCTCCGGCCAGGTCATCCCCTCGAAGCCCAGGTCGGCCATGGTGCGCAACGGACTGGCCGCACCCTCCGTGCCGATCACGTACTGCGCGCGGTACGTCGTGAGGTGCCCGCCGACGTAGGCGCTCACCCGGATACCGGCCTCGTCCTGCTCGAAGCCGGTGACGAGGGCGCCGAACACGACCTGGCAGTCCTCGTACTCCCGCAAGTGCTCCAGCGCTATGTCGGCCAGCCGGTCCTGGCCGAGGTGGACGTTGTACGGGAACGGCTCATGCCCCTCGAAGTGGCCCAGATCGAAGCGGATCGCCTCCTGGTTGGCGTAGTCCCAGAAGGCCAACTCGGTCGCGCGGACCCCGGCCTTCTCGACGTCGTCGAGCAGGCCCAGCTCGGCCAGGCCCGGGAGGACGCCGTTGTGGTAGACCATCGCGCGCGGCGAGCGGACGATGCCCGGCTCCCGCTCCAGCACCGTGACGGCGACGCCGCGCCGGGCCAGTCCCAGCGCCGTGACCAGACCGATCGGCCCCGCTCCTGCGACGATCACCTGCGGCTGCGGCACGGCCGCACCTCCACTTCCCCGGATCGGTCACGCGAGGGCGGGACCGGACTGCGGGACGACTCCCTCCCGCCGTCGCGCCTGCGCCGGCCCGGTGGCGGAATTGGACAAGGTTATGGCGGGAAGTGACACAGGGCACGTGGACGGGCCGGCGAGGTGTGGCTGGCAGGCCCCGGTTGACGGGCCGAGGGGCGAAGACGACCGTTGAGCGGCATGAAGGACCTCGGGGAGAAGGTCGCGGTCGTGACCGGGGGCGCCTCCGGCATCGGGCTGGGGATCGCCCGGCAGTTCCGCGCCGCCGGGATGCAGGTGGTGATCGCCGACATCGAGGAGGCCGCCCTCCAGCGTGCCGCAGCCGAGATCGGTGCGCTGGGCGTGCGGACCGACGTCCGCGACCCGGCCAGTGTGCAGGCGCTGGCCGACGCGACCCTCGCCGAGCACGGCGCCGTCCACGTCGTCGTGAACAACGCGGGGGTCGGGCCGATGGCGCCCATCGCGGACCTGCAGTTGTCCGACTGGCAGTGGATGCTCCAGGTCAACCTGTGGGGCGTCATCCACGGCGTCCACGTGTTCCTGCCCCTGCTGAAGGCGAACGCCGACGGCGGGCACATCGTGAACACCGCCTCGATCGGCGGCCTCGTGCCCGGGCCCGGCCTGGGCGCCTACAACGTCTCCAAGTACGGGATCGTCGCCCTCACCGAGACCCTGGCGATGGAACTGGCAGCCGAGGGCTCCGCGGTCGGCGCCTCCGTGCTGGTGCCGGGGACCGTCCGGACCGCGATCTCCAACAGCACGCGCAACCGCCCGGCGGACGCGACTGGCGGAGCGCTGGCCGATGTCGACCTCGCGGCGGGCCCCGACCTCGGGATGACGTGGCTGGAACCCGACGACGTGGGCCGCATCGTGATCGACGGCATCGCTGCAGGCGATCTCTACATCGTCACCCACCCGGAGGGCTGGCCGATGGTGGCCGGTCGGCACCGGGCGATCGCGGAGGCGTTCGCTGCGGCCGCCGCTGCCCGCGGCTGAGTCCACCGATCCGCCGGTCGGCCGACGACGCCGGTGCGACGTTGACCGAGGGTCCTGGCCGACTTACCGTGAGCGCACCGACGGTCGGTCAGCGGACACCGGACCGCCAACCCCTCGACGGCACCGCCGCCGGCTCCGCTCCCAGGAGGACATCGATGTCGACCGATCTCGCAGCCCAGGACGCAACGCCGGCCCGCCATCTCCCACCGGGTGTGGAGCCCGAACAGTTCGACCGTTTCCTCGCCCAGCTCGCCGAGGCCCTTCCGGCCGAGCGGATCCTGACCACCGAGGCGGCGCTGCGGGAGTACCGCGACCCCTACGCCTACGAGACCTGGGACGACTACACGGCGTCGGCTGCCGTCCTGCCGACGAGCACCGAGGAGGTGCAGGCGGTGGTCCGGGCGGCCAACGAGCACCGCATCCCCCTGTACACGCACAGCCAGGGTCGGAACAACGGGTACGGCGGTCCCGCTCCGCGCATCCGCGGTTCGGTGGTGGTCAGCCTGCGCGAGATGAACAAGGTGCTCGAGATCAACGAGGACCTGGCCTATGCCGTCGTCGAACCCGGCGTCCGGTGGTTCGACCTCTACGACGCGCTGGAGGCGGGCGGCCATCAGCTGTTCGCCTCGATCGCGGACCTCGGCTGGGGCAGCGTCGTCGGCAACGCCATGGACAACGGGATCACGTACGGGCCGCAGGGTCAGGACTTCGGTGCACCGTGCGGCATGGAGGTCGTCCTCGCCGACGGGTCCCTGCTGCGGACCGGCATGGGCGCCATGGAGGGCAACAAGACCTGGCACCTCTACAAGCGTGGCCTCGGGCCGACTCTCGACCCGCTGTTCATCCAGTCGAACTACGGCATCGTGACGAAGATGGGCGTCTGGCTCTACCCCAAGCCCGAGGTCCTGCACCCGTGGAACGTGAAGGCGGAGACGGAGGACGCCCTCGGTCCCCTCCTGGACACCCTCCGGCGCCTGCGCCTGGACGGCACCATCCAGGGCATCCCCTCCCTCCGCAACACCCTGCTGCTCGCCTCGGTGCTGACCCGGCGGAGCGAGTGGACGGACTCCGAGGCGCCGTTGGACGACGCGACGATCGACCGCATCGCCCAGGAGACGGGGATCGGGCGCTGGTCCGGCCGCGGTGCACTGTGGGGCGACCGGGTGGTGGTCGAGCACAACTTCGCCAAGGTGAAGGCTGCTTTCGAGGCGATCCCCGGTGTCCAGGTGACCGGTGAGCCGATCCCGTTCGCCGAGGTCCCGGAGCGGCAGAGCTACGCCGAGCGCATCGTCGGCGGTGTCCCCAACATGGACATCTACAACGTGGTCGGCTGGTACGGCGGCAGCGACAACGGCGGGCACCTCTCCTTTTCTCCCGTCGTCGCGCTGAGCAGCGAGGACGGCGTCGAGGCCAACCGCTTCCTGCGCGACCTGATCGAGCGCGAGGCCGGCCTGGACTACCAGGTGGCCATGTTCAACGTCAGCGCTCGTTCCATGGTCAACGTCGTCATGATGATCTTCGATGCGTCGGACGAGGCCCAGACCCGACGGGCGTACGACGCCTGCAAGCTCATGGTGCGGGAAGCGGGCAAGCGCGGCATGGGTGAGTACCGGGCGCACCTGGACTTCATGGATCTGGCCTCGGACCAGTTCACCTTCAACAACCACGCCTACCGCCGTTTCGTGGAGAAGATCAAGGACGCGGTCGACCCCAACGGCATCCTCGCCCCTGGTCGGCACGGCATCTGGCCGGCGTCCATGCGCCTGCGCACGGAGGCCTGAGCCGCTCGCGCTGGCCGGCCGTTCCGCTGGTGCCGTCGGTGATCGCCGGAGCGGTCAGCCGTTCGGCCTCCGCCCCGGGTGCCCGGGACCGGGGACGTCCCCCCACCACACCCGACTGCGAGGCACGTCGCCATGAGCTCTCCCCTGACCAAGGTCACCGACGCACTCGAGGCTCGCCTCCTCCACGGTCGCCACCCGATGAGTCAGGGCCCCCTCCGTCTCCCTGACGAGTCGCGACGTCGCCGCGCCGGAGACCGTCATGGTGCCGACCCGGCACGGTGACGTGCGGTGCTTCGTCACGCGAGCGGCCGCGGAGGTGGTTCCGGTTGCGGTGCGGTTGCCGTACTCACGCGAGAGGCGGGTCGGTCCGAAGGAGCGACCCGCCTCTGACCCGCCGTTTCACTGTCGGGCTGACACGATGTGAACCTGCGACCCCTTGACCCCCAGCCGTCGGCCGTGGGTCCGTGCGTGTCCGCCTGAGTTCATCTGCGCAGGCCAAGCGGCATACGGAACGACAGCGAACGGAGGCGGACGGCGCTGAACAGGCCCCAATGGTGGTCAAAAGGTGGTCAAGTCCCGATCTCGCGCCCCGGCGAAGGCCGCTTGGATCGCTTGGAAGCCACCGTAGCTCAGCGTGACGGTGGCTCGGAGGGTCATGCGGCGGGTCGCCGACCCCTCCTTCCTGTGGGGTCTGGTCGCCCTCCGCCACCTCCCGCCCGTGAACCAAGACGCGGATGCAATGAGGCGCCCCGTGGCCACTCCCCACCCCATGCCGCACGCAGAGATCATCGACGGTGCGCTATGTGCCTGTATATGCCTGCGAGTCGGTTCTGATGCCATTGGTCACCGGTGCCACGCACCCGGCGGAGTCATCGACGACGGCGAGATCGCGTCGTCATCCGACCTCGACCGAGGTCCGCGATCGCTGCCGCAGGGCACGATCGTCCGGAACCCTCGCCGTAATGAGGCCGGCGTCCACCGGGCCATCGAGGAGTCGAGTGCTCAGCTCACGGAAGCCAGCCGCCCACGCCCACGCCTCGTAGTCCTCGATCGAGTACACCTGGCCCCGCGTGGTCCGCAGCAGCAATCCCAACTCGTAGAGCGCTACCCGGACGCGAGCCGCCGGGTCCGCGGAGGGCAGCACGTCGACGATCGCCAAGGTCCCGCCGGGTACGAGGGTGTCGCGGAGCCGCCGCAGCAGCAACGCGTTCGTCGCCGGGTCGAACAGGTGACACACGTTCCCGAGCAGCACGAGGTCGTAGACCGGTGCCGGGAGAGACATGGTGAAGACGTCCCCGGGGAGGTAGTCGAACCTCTCCGCCAGCCCCGCCGCCGCGACGCAACGCCGCGTCTCGGCCAGCACCTGCGGGAGGTCGAGGCAGGTGACCCGCACACCGGGATCTGCTGCTGCCAGGGCGGCACTCCATGGAGCTGCACCGGCACCCACGTCCAGCACACGTCCGGCGAACGGAGCGAGCAGCCGGGCCATCGATGACGCCGCAGTCGAGAACCGGTCCGCGAGCCGGGGGACGACCGTGGGGTAGAACTCGGCGGCACCGGCGGCCGTGTCGGCACTGACCGTCGGTCGACCGGACCGGAGGCATGCCTCGAGCGACGCCCACGAGCTCGCCATCACCGTCGACCACCGTGTCAGGTCAACGAGGGGTCGGAAGCGATCCGGTGGGCACGGCACCAGGACCCCGAGCTCCGCCAACGCCGTGAGCAACCGGCCGGTCGGGACGGCGACGAGCCCGCACGCGTCGGCGACCTCCGCGGCTGACGAGGCCCCGGCGCGTGCGAGGAACGCCGTCACGCCGGTCCGCTCGGCGGCGCGCACCACCTCCGCGATCGAGAAGGCGTCGTGGAGCCGGGCGATCACCGCCTCTGCGGAGGCCGACGAGCCGCCGTCCGCCCCACCGACGGTCCGGGCACCCGCGCGCGCTACCGCGGTCACGACCGCACCTGCACGGTGCCGGTCCCGCCGTCCACCGTGACCAGCTGACCGTCGCGGAGCCGCGAGGTCCCGTCGCGGGTGGCGATGACGGCCGGCACGCCGAACTCGCGGGCGATGATCGCCGGGTGGGACAGGGTCCCGCCGGCGTCGGTGACCAGCGCGCCGACGAGCGGGAAGAGCACCGACCAGACCGGCGAGGTCACGGGGCAGACCAGCACGTCCCCGCCGCGCAGCCGGTCGAACTCCGCCTCCGTCCGGATCACGCGCACCGGCCCGGTGTAGGTACCCGCGGAGGCCGGGATGCCGCGGACGGCGCCGGCTCCTGGCCCGGCCGGGAGCCGCTCGTCCTCCTTTCCCAGGAGCTGGTCGAACAGCCACAGGAAGCGCTCCATCGCCCGGCGGGCCGCAGCGGGCATGGCCGACAGTGGTGGCGGCCCCGAGGGAGCCCGGCCGTAGCTGGCCGGCCCGGGGTGAGCCAGCACCCACGCCCGCTCGCCACGCCGCCGCGCCACGAGGGCGAGCCGGTCAATCCCCTCCCGCAGCGACTCCAGCAGCTCACCGGGCTCCAGGTGGAAGACGTCGTCCGGGCGCTCGAGCGAGCCGCGCGAGGCCAGCCGCGAACCCACCTCGAGGACCGCCCGTCGGGCCTGGGCCAGGGGCGCGCTCATGGTGAAGAACTCGTTGTCCTCGCGGACCGGGTAGGCCTCCAGCGCGCGGCGCAGCTCCGACTCGAAGCGCTCCCGGTCCGCCGGCGAACGGCCGGCCAGCCGCGCCCGCGCCTCGTCGGCCGCCGCGCGCCGTCGACGAGCCAGCTCCTCGTCGTGCCGGGCCGGGTCATACCCGGTCGTCAGCTGGTCGCGGAGCAACCCCAGCACAAGCTCCGGCCGCTCGTCGAGCGACTCCTCGGCCAGCTCGTAACTGAGCACCCGGCAGCCGAACTCCTCCTGGTAGTCCGCGAACTCGGTGGCGAACTCCGGATCGGCCGCGAGCACGACCTCGCTGGGCGCGCCGTCGGTGACCAGCCGGCGCAGGTCCGGACGCTCGGCCACGGTCATGGCAATCCGGGCCAGTGCCCTTCCCGGGGCCGTGGAGGTGGCCGACGTCCCGGCGACCAGGTCCAGCCACCGGTCATCAGGCCAGGCCAGCAACTCACGGCAGGTGGAAGCGAGGTCGCCGAGCACCATCATGAGAGCGCCGTGCAGCCGGAAGTGCACGACGTAGCCCTCCTCCGTGAGGTCGAGCACGGCCCGCAGGTGCGCCTCGAGCGCCGCGTCGTCCAACGTGGGCAGGTCCACCCCGCGCAGCGCCGCGATCCGCCCCGCCAACTGCGGACGCCACTGCGCCGACCAGCGCCGGAGCAGCTGCATCGGGATGTCGTCCCGGGCGGCGGCCGCCGCCTGCCGTGTCCGGCGGCGCACTGCCGGGACCACGCGGAACGCGATGGGGGCGGCCCAGGCCGGCAGCGGTGGCGGCTCCTTGCCGCCGAGCGGGACGATCCGCACGTACTCCCACCCGCCGATGTCCCGGACCTCCCCGCCGTCAATGAGGAGGCCGGTGTCCTCGGCCCACTTCCGCAACCCACGGTTGCGCGGCGCGAGGACCTCGCGGGTCATCCTGGTCCACGGCAGCGCCGAGTGGGTGGACTCCCGCACCCAGAAGCCCCCGGGGACCTCAACCGGCACCTCGACCGGGGTCGGCGGCCGGTCGGGCAGCCCGGTGACCGGCCGTGCCTGGAGCAACCAGACCCGGTCCCCCTCGACCGCCCACTCGACGTCCTGCGACCGGCCGCCGCGGTGGGCCTCGACCTGCCGCGCGAGGTCGGCGACGGCCGAGGCCAGCCCGGGCGTCAACACCGGCTCCGGAGAGCCCGGCCGCGGCCCGGAGAGCTCGGGACCGCTGCCGCGGACGGCCCAGCGCTCCGGTGTCTCCTCCCCGGACACCAGCGCCTCGGCGGTACCGGGGACGGCGTCGATGACGACGACGTCCCGCTCGCCGGTGACCGGGTCCGCGGTGAACGCCACCCCGGCGGCGGCCGGCCGGAGCATGGGTTGCACGAGCACCGCCATGCCTGTGCGGTACCGCTCCTCCCGCGCCTGGCGGTAAGCCACGATCCCGGTGGAGGAGGCTGACTCCCAGCACCGGCGCACGGCGTCGAGGAGGGCGGCCGTTCCGCGGACGTCGAGGACCGTGGTGTAGAGGCCGGCGTAGGACGCGTCGGCAAGGTCCTCATCGACGGCGGAGGAGCGGACGGCGAGCGGCACGTCGCCCCACCGGGCGACCGCTGACGCCAGCGCTGCCCCCACGTCGTCGGGCACGCGCAGGCCGCAGGGGTCCGGCCCGCCTCCGCCCGCTGCCACGGCCCGGCCGAAGGCCGTAGTGGAGAGGACGACGCCCGGAGGCACGGGGCACCCGGCCGCGGCGAGGACCGCCAGGGTCGCGGCCTTGCGGCCGGCCAGGCGGAGGTCGGTGGCCTCCTGCAGCGGGAGGACCAGGTCGGGTTCGCCGGTTCCGATGAGGCCGTCCTGCTGTGCGCTCCTCGGCCGGCCGGTGGTCGTGGTCATGGCGGCACCTCCGGTTGGGTGCGTCCACGGTGGCCCGTTACGTAGGGCATCCGGCATCGGCGGAACTACGTATTCCGGACGCCGTCCCGTCCCGGCTCGGTCAGCTCCTGGTCGACGTATCGGGTGAGGGCGGCCCTCGTCCGGAGGTCGAGGCGGGCGTAGACGTGCTGCAGGTGCGTGGTGACCGTCCGCTGGCTGATGAACAGACGCTCGGCGATCGCGGCGTTGCTGAGCCCGGTCGCGACGAGCCTCACCACCTCCTCCTCCCGGCGCGTGAGCCCGACCGTGTCCCGGGGACCGGCCGGGGGTGGAAGCGTGCGCTGACCCAGTGACCGCAGCAGCTGCCGCGCCCGGTCGGCCTGGGGCTTGGCCCCCATGCGGTCCAGCTCGCACAGCGCGGCAGCGGCTTCCGCGGCGGCCTCGGTACGGGCCGAGGTCTCTGGCCCGGCGGCCCGGCCGGCGAGGACCTCCGCGCGGTCCAGTTGGGCCACCGCGGCCTCGTAGGCCACCCCGAGGCCGGTGAGGGCGGCCGCGGCCGACGCCAGCACGTCCGGATCCCCGCGGAGCCGACCTGCGGCCCAGTCCGCCACGGCGCTCGGGTACGGCGCGGCGGGATCGATGCCGGCCAGATCGGCTACCGCGGTCTGCGCCACGCCCTGGTCTCCGGCCGCCAGACCAGCACTGGCCAGCACGAGCAGCGCCGGTACGCGGGTGAACCCCTGCCCGACGCTGCGGCGTGCGTGCTCGACCGCCTGCGCGTACTGCCCCCGGGCCATGGCGATCCGGGCCTTTGCGAGCTCCAGCAGAGCGAGACCGTGGAACTCGAAAGCGGAGCCCGCGCCGAGGCGGTCGGTCGCCTCCGCAGCCCGGTGGGCAGCCTCGTCGAGACGGCCGCGCTGAGCCAGGACCATGGCATCCCCGGTGAGCGCGAAGGTGGCGCCGCGGGCCAGGCCGGTGCGCTCCGCCAACTCCAACGCGCCGGCGAAGTCGTCGAGCGCCTCGTCCCAGCGGCCGGCCAGGAAGCCGGCGTAGCCGCGGTCCACCAGGTGCATGACCTCCAGGGTCGGCACTCCGATCGAACGGGCCAGCTCCAAGCCGTCCTCCGCCCGCTGCCAGGCGGCGTCCGCGCCGTCCGAGGCCAGCGTCGAGAGGCACGCCAGTCGGTGCGCCGCGCTGTTCAGCACCGGATCGCCCAGGGCCTCGGCCTGCTCCAGCATGCGGGGCATGCACTCCATGGCATCACCGAGCCGCCGCTCCATCCCGGCCAGCTGGAAGTCGATCATGGTGGCGACCACCCGGGCCCGCGGCGAGCCGGTGACCTCCACGATCGCCGCCAGCGCGGCGGCGTGGCGGCGCTGGGCGGCTGCGTCGCCACGGCGGAGTGCCAGCCGCGCCCTGGTCTCCAGCACGGACACGTGCACGGGACCGGGCGGGAGGCCCACCAGCGCCACGTCGGCCTCGTCGAGGTCGCGGAGAGCCTCCGGAAAGCGACCCAGGTCCCAGCCGGTGAGCGCGGCACGGTGCAGCCGGCGTGCCCGCTCGACGCCGTCCTCGCCCGGATCACCGCGGCCTCCCGCTTCGGCGGCCGCCCGCCAGGCGTCGCGAGCCCGCGCCAGCCGCCCGACCAGTTCCTCCCCCTGGGCCAGCCGCTCCAACAACGGTCCACGCAGCTCGTCGCGGGAGCTCGCCGCGGCCGCCAGGAGGGCCGCCCGGGCGGCGACAGCCGTCTCCTCACCGGCTCGCCGGGACAGCGCCTCGGCGCCCGCCCGGAGGAGGACGTCGAGCGCGTACTCCGGGTCCACCTCGTTGCCGGCACCGCAGACGTGGAACGCGATGGTGCCGAGGTCCTCGGGGACAGCCTGCTGCCAGGCGCGCGCCGCCGCCGCGTGCCGCCGCCGCCGTGCGCCCGCAGGGAGCAACTCCAGGCCGACCTCCGTCAGCATGGGGTGGGTCACGCGGTAGGCGACCCCCCTGTCCGTGAACTCCTGGTCGGCCAGTCCCGACTGGCAGAGCAGGTCGAGGCCGGTGGACATCGAGTCCTCGTCGACGATGGCGGCGAGGACGTCGGCCGGCGCGCTGCCGCCGCAGACAGCGAGGGCGTCGAGCGCTGCGCGCGCCGCCCCGGGCAGACGTTCGATCCGCCCGCCGAGGAGCGATCGCACCGCTGTAGGCACCGCTTCGGCGGTCTCCGGCCCCAGCACCCAGCGGCCCCCGGAGCGGAACAGCGTCCCGTCCTCGACCAACCTGGTGATCACGGCTCCGACGAACAGGGGAACGCCTCCGGTCCGCTGCGTGAGCACCTCCACGAGCCTGCTGGGCACCGCGCCGCCGAGCGTGGCCCGAGCCAGGGCGTCGACCGAGGCGCTGTCCAGCGGTCGGAGCGAGAACTCCGTGAAGCCGACGCCGCATCGCAGGGCCGCGACGAGGTCGCGCAGCGGGGTATCGGCCTCGGCCTCGCGGAAGGCCAGAAGGAACAGCACGGGTCGCCCGATGAGACCACGAACGGCGTAGTGGAGGAGCCCCAGCGATGCCGGATCGGCCCAGTGCAGGTCGTCGAGGACCAGCACGACGGGCCGTTCGGAGGCCGCGCGGTCGAGCAGCCGGGTGACGGCCTCGAACAGGCGGGTGCGCTCCAGCCCGAGGTCGTTCAACGGCTGGGGTGGCGCGAGCGGCAGCCCGTCGAAGAGCCGGGCCAGGTCCGACAGTCCCTCCAGCAGGGCCTCGATCCGGGCGCGCCCGCTGGGACCGGTGCCACGCAGGAGTGGCCGCAGCGCCTCCACCAGGGGTGCGTAGGAGAGGTCGCGCTGGAGCGGACCGGCCGTGCCGTGCAGGGTCAGCACGCCACGACCGCGAGCGACGGCCACCGCCTCCTGGATGAACCGCGACTTGCCCACGCCGCCCTCACCGGTGACGAACACGACGGCAGGGTGCCGGTGGCCGATCACGCCCTGCAGGACCTCGGTAAAGCGGTGGAGGTCGTCGTCACGCCCCACCAGGGGCGCCCCCGTCGGCATGACGCTCACCGGGTTCGACACCTCCCTCCACCGTCCCACCGGGGTGGCCGGAGGGCCGGCGGTGGTCGGCACGTGGCCACTGCTCGTCCGGCGATGAGGCCCCGAGGGTCTCGCCACGTGGGGATGCCACGAACGCGCAGACGTACGCCGTGACGTGACCACGGGGGGACCGCGCGAGGAAGGGCCCTAGGTCCGCGACGTCCAGCGCCTGCCGAGCAGCCTCCCCGAGCGCGTCGGGGCCGGAGCCGCAGACCTCGGCCCGAGGCCTCGCACCGCCCAGCGCCTTCCGCCGGCCCTGAGCCGTCTACCACCGCAGGGCGACCCGACTCAGGCCCGCGGCGAGCCGTGAGGGTGCCCACTCCGCGCCCGCAGGAGCGCGCCTCGGGTTCGGCTGGTCAGGAGCAGGCGGGTGCGCATGTGACACGTCGCCCCTCGGACACCGATACGAACCCCACGGCTGGACAGCCGTGGGAATGCGACGGGAGCAGGTACGCCTACACCGATGCGTCTCCGCTGAGGTGTCCCGGTCGGCATGGTCACCCGGACACGGCCCGGTCCGAGCTCGGCTACGCCGAGGCAGGGAACCGGGCGTCGAGCTGCACGGCGAGCTCGCGCAGGGCGCCGGCGCCGTCACCGGCGAACGAGGACCCGTGCATCAACGCGAGCGTCGTCGGCTCCAGGTCGGCCAGCCGGGACAGGATCGAGGTCGTGCCGGGGCACGGGTCATGGCCCGGAACAGCAGCTCGGCCTCGATGGCGGGTCCGACGACGTCGGTCTCCACCAGCGCCGGTCCGTCGCCCATGTGGGTGAACAGGTCGCCGCACAGCAGCGTCCCGGTCGTCTCCTCGTAGAGGACCCGGGCCTCCCAGCCGTGCGGGACGTGCGGGGTGTCGAGGTGGCGCACCCGCTTGCCGCCCAGGTCGATCACCTCGCCATCGGCCAGGGGTCGCGGTGGGCGGTCGCACATGTCGTCGAGCGAGACCTGGCAGCCGAGGACGCCGTGCGCCACCTCGGCGTGCGGGGCGGCGGCGAGCCAGGCGTTCATCGCTCCGCATTCGTCCGCCTCGACGTGTCCGAAGGTGATCCAGCGGAGGTCCTCGACCGGACGGACGCGGGTCACTGCCTCAGCGATGAGCGGGAACATCCGACGGTGGCCGGCGTGGAACAGCAGCGGTTCGTCGGCGTCGACGAGGAACTGGTTGAACGTGAACCCGGCGGGCGGGGCCACGTCCGGTACCGACGTGGAGATGCGGTAGATCCCGTCGGCGATCTCGGTGACGGTCGTGGTCTGCATGGCTGTAGACCATGCGCCGCCCTGACCCCGGGTACATCGGTTGGACTACGTACTCGACCCCCCATTCAGGTGCGCCACTGCGAACGCGGCCGCCTCCGCTCGCGAACGCATGCCCAGCTTGTTCAGCACCCGGCCGACGTGGTGCTCGGCGGTCCGTCCCGAGATGAACAGACGGGCGGCGATCTCGCCGTTGGTCAAGCCCTGGCGCAGCAGCTCGAGCACCTCCCGCTCGCGCCGGCTGAGGTCGGCCGCCGCCGCGTCGGGAGCCCGCACCATTCCCCGTGAGCGGCTGCCGAGTGAGCGCAACAGGGCGCCGGTCCGGTCGGCGAGCAGCTTGGCGCCGAGCCGGTCGAACGTGGCCAGCGCGCGCTGTGCCTCGACGACCGCGGCCGCCCGGTCACCGGCGCGGGTGAGGACCTCGGCCACCTCCATGGACACCGTGGCGCTCAGCAGCGGCCTGCTGTCGCCGAGGAGACCCAGCGCCGCCTGGAACGCCTTCAGGGCAGCCTGTGTATCCAGATGCGCGGCGGCGACGCGCGCGACGGCGACGCGAGCCTGGGCGCGCAGCGCCGCGTCCTCGCTCCCCTCAGCGAGCTCGTTGAGCCTGGCAGCCCAGCCCATCGCGGCGGCGACGTCGTCGCGTGCGATCTCGGCCTCGACGAGCAGTCCGAGCAGCTCGCCGTTGCGGAGCCGGTCACTGGCGACGGCGTTGAGCTCCCGACGCGCTACACCGACGGCCAGGTCGGGGTTCCCGGTCATCAGGTGGAGGCGCGCCAGCGGCTCGGCAGCCGAGCGAGCCGTGAAGGCCGACCGCAGTAGCGCGCCTGCCTCCTCGAAGCGGCCCTGCAGCAACCGCAGGCCCGCGACCCGGGTTGCGGCGTCGCCGCGGTGCCCGACCGCCGTCCCGAACGCCGACAACACCTCCAACAGTGCCGACTCGCCCTCCGTCCACCGGCCGACGGTGCACAGGACCGAGCCGTAGACCAGCCGGCAGTGCGCGTGCAGGACGCGCGGGCGGCCCAGCGGGTCGAGCACCCGCCCAGGACGACGCGGCTGCACTCCTCGGCACGCCGAACGTCTCCTACACGGTCGTAGGCCGACAGCAGCGCGCAGTATGCGGTCCCTGCCATCGCCAGATTGGACACCTCACCGCCGGACAGAGCGGCCATGGCCTCGTCCAGGCGGGCGAACCCCTCACGCAACCGCCCCTGCGCGACGAGTGCGTAGCCGCCATCGGCCAGCGCACGGATCTCCAGATCGGGGTCGGCGAACTCGAGAGCCAGCTCCAGTGCGCGGTCTGCGGCGGCCAGGAGCGCGTCCACGTCCGGCGCCAGACAGGCGACGAGAGGCAATTCCAGATAGCCGAGCTCCACGCACCGTCCGACCGGGACCAGCACCCGCCGCCCCCGGTTAGCCCACCCTTGGCACGCGGCCAGGTTGTCCAGGCAGCTGCCGTGCAGATCGGCCAGCTCCGCGGCGACGCGCGCCGCCCTCCGCGGCTCCCGGAGCCTGCGCCATCCGCGGAAAGCCAACTCCAGGTGATGTCGCGCGGCGACGAAGTCGTCGTCCAGGAACGTCACCGAGGCGAGCTGTTGGTGCTCGGCGGCCGAGAGCTCATCGACCACCGGATGAGGCTAGGGCAGCAGGCCGGTGGCGTACACCTATCGAGTCGCGGCCACGGTCACGACGGAGGTCGTAGCCACCGCGAGCCGCATATCCCCGGCCCGCGTCGGAGCCGGAGCCATGTGCGCACGTGGCACGTCGCCCCTCGGACACCGATACGGAAGCCCCACGGTCGCGCACGAGGCCGACGCCGGGCTCACGCCGCACAGCGATTCCACGTCGAGCACGGCATCAGCCACCTGAAGCACTGGCGAGCCCTCTCGCGCCACCTCGGCCGACGCGAACATCTCGACACGATGCTGCCTGCGGTCGCCGGACTGGTCTCCAGCCAGGAACGAGCCCCACGACCCGACCCGCTTCCCCGGCCGCCGAGAGTCTCCGGCCGGTGCCACCGCGTGATGGACCTTGCCCTGACAGGTCAACGACGGCCCGCCGCTAACCATGCACGAGGTCGTTGGTGGGGTGGCACGCCGCGCTTTACAAGCGTCGAGGATGCGCTCGACGGCATTAGTGATTGTGTGATCACCGAGGGTTTGGCGGCTGCGCTGGAGCGTGTCCTCCCCCAAGGCCCGGGATGCCGGCACTCTGCCCAGCCGAAGCAGAGCGCCCGTGAGGGCGGTCGCCGCCATCAGGGCGTTGGCGGAGTTGGCTCCCAGGACCCGGCGGCAGCGCTGCAGCGTGTGGTGACGTCCCGCTGAGTGGTGGAGCAGACCTCACCGGGTTGGTCAGCGGTGCGGTGACCATGACGCCATCGGGGTCGGCCCATGGGTCATGACTCAGACGGGGACCGGCCTCCAACCGCGCTGACGAGCCTTGGCCGGTCGGCGGACGGGGCTGGAGCGATTCGGTGGCGGACCGCCTCACGGCTCGCGGCCGCCCCCTGTCCTACCCGGTGCCGGCTCCGAGGGCTGCGTCGGCCTGCTTGAGCACCTCGGTGGCGACCTGGATGCCTTCGATGCGGCCCAGTTCGACGTCCTCGTGCTCGATGTTGACCAGCATCCCGGGGTCGATGTCGTACAGCGCCCGGAGCCACTCAGTCCAGAAGCCGACGTCGTGGCCCTTGCCGAGGGCCACGAAGTCCCAAGCGGAGTCCTTCGGCCATTCGTTCGCCCATTCGTCGCCACCGAGGTTGACCCGCGGCTCGTCCGGGGCGAGCCGACGAAACCGGTTGTCGAGAACCCCGTAGAGAGCGACGTTGTCCTCGTTGATCCGCACGTCCTTCGCCGCGGCCTGATAGACCAGCGGGCCCAGCTTGCGGGTCACCGAGATCGGGTCCATCTGCTGCCAGAACAGGTGGGACGCGTCGAGCTCGACGCCGACGTGCTGGGCACCGGTGCGGTCGATGAGCTCGTACACGTCGCCGGTGTTGAAAACCAGGTTCTGCGGGTGCAGCTCGAGCGCGACCTTGACCCCGTGGTCGCCGGCGAGCGCGTCCATTCCCCTCCAGAACGGGGTCGCGACCTCCCACTGGTAGTCCAGGACGTCGAGCGCGGCGGAGTTCCAGGCGTTGACGATCCAGTTGGGACGGGTGGCGCCGGGCTCTCCTCCCGGCAGACCGGACATGGTGACCACCCGGGTCTGGCCGAGCCGGCTGGCCAGCCGGATGGAGCGCCGGACGTCCTCGGAATGCCTCTCGCGGATCTCCGGGTTGGGGTGCAGCGGGTTCCCGTTGCAGTTCAGTCCCGCGATGGTGACGCCCATCCCGTCGAAGAGGGCGAGGTAGTCGTCGCGGGCCGCGTCGCTAATCAGGATGTCGTCGAAGGTCGGGATGTGCACCGCGGGCAGAAAGCCGCCGGAGTTGATCTCGATGCCGGTGAGGCCGAGGTCGGCAATGACCCTGAGCGCGTCCGGCAGGGGCCGGTCGTGCAGGATCGCGTTGTAGAGGCCGAGCTTCATGATGTCTCCGAGGGGATTCGGTGGCCGGCGTGGCGACAGCCAGCGCGCGGAGAACTCGGTGCGGACGCGCCGGGGCGGGCCTTCAACCCACCATCAGTCGAGACACTGCGCCAGATACCCCTCGATCTTCCCGCCGGTCGGCACCCTGCAGCACGCCGAAGTTCTCTCCGGACGGGTGCTCGCCAGCGCTCCGACAAGGCCTCCTACGTCACCGACGCCGACCTCGTGGCCGACGGCAAGCAGTCCGCCGTCCTCCCCCGGCGCCTGCTCGACCCCGTGCGAGCAGGGCACGCGACGTGCGGCGCCGTCCGGTGGGTCGCCGCCCCGCAGGCCGCCGGGTACGGCGGGTCGCCGTCGATCGGGAACGAGTACTGCACAGTGCGTCAGCGCGAGTCAGTGGCGCTGGCCGTCGGCACCCTCCGGCACACGCCCACGACAGCCGGCGCAATGCGTTGGACGGCCGTACTCGCGCGTGCCGGAGGCGGCCCTGTCCGCGAGGAACGTCCGCTGAGTCGCGCGGCGCACAGGCCCCGTGGCTGTGGCAGCCGTGGCGGTGGACGCCGGAACGCCACGCGCGGCGGCCACTTGGTGGCCCGCTGCACCGTGCAGCGGCTGATGCGCACGGCGGGGCTCGCGGCATCATGCAGGCGAAAGGCCCGCGGACAACCGTGCCGAGCGCTGGCCCGGACACCCGCCCGGACCTGGTGAAGCGGGCGTTCGCCGCGACCGGCCCAGACCAGCTGTGGGTCGCTGACATCACCTACTGCCGGACGTTCTCCGGCTGGGTGTACGCCGCCTTCGTCATCGACGTGTTCTCCCGCCGAGTGGTCGGCTAGCAGCTGTCAAAGTCGCTGCGCACCGACCCGGCCCTCGACGCCCTGGAGATGGGCATCTGGACCCGCCGCCGGGCCGGCCGCGACCTCGGCGGCCTCATCCACCACTCGGAGAAGGGGTCGCAACACCTCGCCGTGCGCTACACGCAGCGCCTCGCCGACGCCGGGGCGATTGCCTCCGTCGGCTCGACCGGGGACTCGTACGACAACGCCCAGGCCGAGGCGTTCAACTCGCTGTTCAAAGCCGAGCTGACCCGCAACAAGGGCCCCTGGAGGGGCATCGACGACCTCGAGATCGCCGTCGCCGATGGGGGCACCTCCCACGAAGTGGGGGAACATCGACTGGTTCAACCACCGGCGTCTGCACGGCGAGATCGGCCTGATCCCACCGGCCGAGCACGAGGACGTCTTCTACCGGCACAACCCCGCGGCGGCCACCGTCGCCGCGTCAGTTCCAAGCCTCCACTGAACCCGGCACGGGACAAAGAGCCTGAGCGCCCTGGCCGTGGTCGACACCCCGATGCACTGGTCGACGTTCGGAGAGGTCGTCATCCTGGCCGGCATCCAGGCCGGCGGCTTCGGCATCATGACGCTCGCCTCCCTGCTGGGGCTGCTCGCCTGCCGGCGCCTGGGTCTGCGCACGCGACTGCTCGCCAGCTGGGAGACCAAGGCCGAGGGACAATGGAAAGCGAGTGTGGTGTGCACCTCACGGGTGATGCCACGGTGGCCCTCCGGTGAGCGAGGACCCTGGTGCGGTGCCGCGCGTCCGCGGCAAGCGGCCGCCGCAGGGCGACCCGGTGGTCGACCGCGCGTTCGCGCTGCTCGGCGCCTTCGACGCCGCGCACCCGTCGCTGACCCTCGGCGAGCTGGCCCGGCGCAGCGGCATCCCGACCAGCTCGGCGCTGCGGCTCGCCGGCCGGCTGCAGGCGTGGGGCGCCCTGGAGCGCGGGGCCGACGGCCGGTTCACGGTCGGCCTGCGGCTGTGGGAGGTCGCCTCCCTCGCGCCCCGCGCCCGCGGTCTGCGCCAGGTCGCGATGCCGTTCCTGGGCGACCTCGAGGAGGTCACCCGCCAGCACGTGCTGCTCGCCGTCCGCGAGGGCGGGGACGCGGTGCTGCTCGAGCGGCTGTCGGCGCACGCGGCCATCCCGGTGCTCTACCAGGTGGGCGGGCGGCTGCCGCTGCACTCCACGGGGGTCGGCCTGGTGCTGCTGGCCTTCGCCGACCCGGCGGTGCAGGAGGAGTACCTGGCCCGCCCGCTGCTGCACGAGCCCGAGCAGGTCCCGGTGTCGGAGGCGACGCTGCGCCGGACGCTCGCCGAGGTGCGCCGCGAGGGGATGGCCCACTTCCGGCGCCGGGTGCCCCGGCCGATCGTCTCCGTCGCCGCGCCGGTGTTCGGCGCGGCCGACCGGCTCGCCGCCGCCGTCTCGGTCGTCGTCCCGCAGGAGGGCGCCGACGCCCGCGTGCTCGGCCCCGCGGTGCGCACCGCCGCCCGGGCGATCTCGCGCGGCCTCGGCGCCCGCCGTCCCCTCGGCCCCGGCCGCTGAGGCCGCCGCGGGGCTTCTCGCCGGGAGCACGGGGGCGGTGCCGACCTGCCGGCCAATGGCACGGGGATGGCCGTTGCGGCACCCAGGTGGCGAGGGTGACGCGGACCACCGCCGAGCTCCGGAGGGACTCGTGCCGATCCACCCCGCCATCGCCGAGACACTGCACCTGCTGGAGGGCATCGACTCCTTCGAGCAGAGGCTCGCCGACCCGGAGCAGCGCGCCCGCCTCGACGCGTTCATGTCCGTCGACGGCGCTCCCCCGCCGCCCGCCGTCGCCACCCGGCCGGCGGCCGCGCCTGGTCCGCACGGCGACGTCCCGGTCCGGGTGTACGAGCCCGACGGCGGCGGCACCGGCCGGCCATGCCTGGTGTGGCTGCACGGCGGGGCCTTCCGCCTGGGCGACCTGGACGTGCCCGAGGCCGACTGGACCGCCCGGCAGGTGTGCGAGCGGGCCGGCGCCGTCGTGGTCAGCGTCGACCACCGGCTCGCCGTCGGCGGAGTCACCTACCCGGTCCCCCACGACGACGTCGTGGCCGCCGTCCGCTGGGTCCGGGACTCCGCCGCCGACCTGGGCATCGATCCGGCGCGGATCGCCGTGGGCGGCGCCAGCGCGGGCGGCAACCTGGCCACCGGGGCGGTGCTGCGTCTGCGCGACGACGACGGCTGGGTCCCCGCAGCCCTCGTGCCGGCCTGCACCACCCTGCACGCCGTCGTCCCGGCGCCGTCCGCGGCGCTGGCCGCGCTCATGACCGAGGTCCCCCGACTGCTGCGCTTCCTGCCCGAGGACCGGGCGTCGATCATCCACACCCACCTCGGCGGGCGGAGAGCCGGGCCGATGGCTGCGCGATGCCGGCCAACGCCGTCCTCGACGGCCTGTGCCCGGTGCTGCTGCTGACCTCCGAGTACGACGACCTGCGCGCCTCGGCCGAGGCGTTCACCGCCGCGCTGGCGCCGGCCGGCGTCGACGTCCGGCAGGTGCTCGTGCCCGGGATGCTGCACGGCTTCCTCGACCTGCCCGCGGCCGACGTCGAGCCGGTCGACCGTGCACTCGACCTGATGGCCGAGGTGTGCCGCTCAATGGCACGGCCGTTGGTCGGGTGACCCGGCTCACGGATGCTCGGGCGGTCACCGCCGACCCGACCCGGGAGTGCAGATGAGCTTCGAGTACCTGATCGACCCGGAGAAGGGCCCGCAGTGGCACGGCGTGCTGCCCGGCAAGCCGGTGCCCTACGTGCTGCGCCGCGGCGAGGGCGAGCACGCGATGCTCTTCGGTGACCTGTTCAGCGTGCTGCTGTCCGGCGACGAGACCGAGAACCAATTCGGGATCGTCGTCAGCGACTCCCCCGCCGGCGACGTCATCCCCACGCACTCGCACAACGCCACCCACGAGACGTTCTACGTGCTCGAGGGCTCGGTGCGGCTGTTCTTCGAGGACACCGAGGGCGGCAAGCAGTCGCAGCTGCTCACCCCCGGCGACTTCGGGTTCGTGCCGGCGGGGTTCGCGCACGCGTACCAAATCGTCGAGGACGCCCGGATGATGGGCACCCTCTCCGGCGGGTTCGAGCGGTTCTTCCAGCACATGGGGCAGCCGACCGACCACCCGACCAAGGACCAGCCGCCGTTCGTTCCGGACTTCCCGCGCATGCAGGCGGCCGCGCAGCAGCACGACATGCAGTTCCTCCGCGACCACGAGTGGCCCGACGCCTGAGCCGTCGTCCCACCGGAGACCCGGCGCGCAGGGAACCTGCGCGCCGGGGCTCCGCACTCTGAGGAGGTCCCGCGTGCCCACCCCCGCCCTGCCGCTGCCCCCGCCCGCACACGCCGCTCCGCTGCCCGCGCCGTCCCCCGGCCCGGACGGCACCCGTGTCCTCCCCGGCGTCCCGTTCGCCGCGACCCCGGGCACCCGACCGCTCGAGCTCGACCTGTACCTGCCGGCCGGGGACGGCCCGCACCCGGTCGCGCTGTTCCTGCACGGCGGCGGCTGGCGGCTGGGCAGCCGGCACTCCGGCGGGCCGGCGTTCCCGGCCCGCACGCTGTTCGAGCGGGTCGCCGCGGCGGGGGTCGCCGTCGCCAGCGCCGACTACCGGCTCACCGGCGAGGCGGTCTGGCCGGCGCAGCTGCACGACGCGAAGGCCGCCGTCCGGTGGCTGCGCGCGCGGGCCGGCGAGCTCGACGTCGACGGCGACCGGGTGGCGGCGTGGGGCGAGTCGGCCGGCGGCCACCTCGCCGCGCTGCTCGGCCTGGTGAGCGACCCGGCGCTGGAGGGGGAGGTCGGCGTGACCGGGCCGCCGAGCGCGGTCGCCGCGGTGGCCGCCTGGTACCCGCCCACCGACCTCGTCGGCTTCGCCGGGGACGCCGGGGCCGACCCCGACGACGCCACCACCCGCGAGGCGCAGCTGCTGGGCGCACCGCCGTCGTCGGTCCCCGACCGCGCGGCCCAGGCCAGCCCGCTCGCCCACGTCGCGGCAGGCGCCCCGCCGTTCCTGCTGCTGCACGGGCGCGCCGACCGGTTCGTGCCCTGCGTGCAGAGCGAGCGCCTCGGCGAGGCCCTGCGCGCGGCCGGTGCCGACGTCGACCTGCACACCTCCGCCGGCGCCGACCACATGTGGCTGGGCGCCCCCGACGCGGCCGCCGACGCCCTCGACCGGACCGTCGCCTTCCTCCGCGCGCGCCTGCTCGGGAGCTGATCCGGAACCGCCCCGGCTCGCGTGCCGGCCAATGGAATCGGGTCTCGGCAGGGTGACGGCGGCCACGCATGCTCGATCCACCGACCGCGGCGGGACGCAGGTCCTCATCCCCCGCCGCGGCGGCTCCCTCCCCGGCCCGCGTGCCCCGCGCCGCGGTCCGTGCTCCCTGACAGGAGTCCCGCGTGACCGAAGCCCACGTCCCGTCCCGGGTGCCGGTCCTCGTCGCCGGCGGCGGCCCCAGCGGGCTGGCCGCCGCGATCGAGCTGGGCCGGCGCGGCGTCGAGGTGCTGGTCGTCGAGCCGCGCACCACCCTCGACCCGCTGCGCGCCCGGGCCAAGACCACCAGCGTGCGCACGATGGAGCACCTGCGCCGGTGGGGCCTGGCCGACCGGCTGCGCGCCCACGCGCCGCTGCCGGTGGCGCACGCCCAGGACGTCGTCTTCTGCACCGGCCTGTTCGGCCACGAGATCACCCGCTTTCCCGAGGCGTTCGGGCTGTGGACCGGCCGCCGCGAGGTCGCCGCCGAGGCCGGGCAGCAGGTGCCCCAGCCGGTGGTCGAGCAGGTGCTGCGCGACGCCGTCGCCGAGCTGCCCACGGTCACCCTGCTCGCCGGCCGGCGGGTCACCGCGGTGACCGACGGCACCGCCGAGGTCCGCGCGACCGTCGAGGGCCCGGACGGCGACACCACCGAGGTGACCGCGGAGTGGCTGCTCGGCTGCGACGGCAGCGGCGGCGTCTCGCGGCGGGCGGTGGGCGCCCGCTACGAGGGCTCGTCGGGCGCGCTGCCCAACCTCAGCGTCACCTTCCGGTCGCGCGCGCTGGAGGAGCGGCCGCTGTGCGCCCTCGGCGTCCACTACTGGGTCATCGGCGCCGAGCGCGGCGGCCTGATGGGCCGGCTGGACCTCGACGGCACGTGGTGGGCGATCGTGCAGGGCCTCGACGGCGTGGGCGGCGACGCCGACGCCGCGGCACTGGTGCGCACCCTGGTGGGGGACGACGTCGACGTCGAGGTGCTGGCCACCGACCCGTGGCAGGCCCGGATGCTGCTGGTGGACCGCTACCGCGGGCAGCGGGTGCTCCTCGTCGGCGACGCCGCCCACCTCAACCCGCCGTGGGGCGGCCACGGCTTCAACACCTGCGTCGGTGACGCGGTCAACATCGGCTGGAAGCTCGCCGCGGTGTTGGGCGGCTGGGCGCCGGAGTCGCTGCTGGACAGCTACGAGGCCGAGCGCCGGCCGGTCGCCGAGCGCACGATCGACGCCGCCGGCAGCCAGGAGGCGTTCCTCGCGCCGTCCTTCGCCGGCCGCGACCTCGACGACGACGGCCCCGCCGGGCAGGAGCTGCGGACGGCGCTGGCCGGCGCTCTGCAGGTCAAGGACCCCGAGTTCCACAGCCTCGGCCTGGTGCTGGGCTACGACTACCCGCGCTCCCCCGCCGTCGTGCCCGACGGCGGGCCCGTACCGGCGCCGGCCCTGACGAGCTACACCCCCTCGGCGCACCCCGGCGCCCGGCTGCCGCACGCCTGGCTGCCCGACGGCCGCTCGCTCTACGACGCGCTCGGCCCGGAACTCACCCTGCTGGTGCTCGACCCCGCCGCGGACGGCACCGGCCTGCGCCGGGAGGCCTCGGCCACCGGGGTGCCCCTCGAGGTCGTCGACCTCGGCAGCCTGCCCCGGCTGCGGCGGCTCGTCGGCGCGGGCCTGGTGCTGGTCCGGCCCGACCAGCACGTGGCCTGGCGCGGCGACGTCGTCGAGGACCCCGCCGCCCTGCTCACCCGGGTGCTGGGGGCCGCCGTCCCCGCACCCGCCAGCCGCTGACCCCGAGGAGACCCCATGACCGCCGCGCAGTTCCCCGAGGGCTTCCTCTGGGGCGCCGCCACCGCCGCCCACCAGGTGGAGGGCGGCAACGTGAACAACGACCACTGGGAGGCCGAGCACGCCGCGCACTCGCCGTTCGCGGAGCCCAGCGGCGACGCCTGCGACTCCTGGCACCGCTGGCCCGAGGACCTCGACCTCGTCGCGGGCGCCGGCCTGGACGCCTACCGGTTCAGCCTGGAGTGGAGCCGCGTCGAGCCCGACGAGAGCGAGTTCTCCCGCGCGGCGCTCGACCACTACCGGCGCGTCCTCGACGGCTGCCGAGACCGCGGGCCGGCGCCGGTGGTCACGCTCGTGCACTTCACGATGCCACGCTGGCTGCACGACGGCGGCTGGACCGGCCCGAAGACCGGCGACCGGCTCGCCCGCTTCGCCGAGTTCGCCCTGCCGGTGCTCGCCGAGGCCGAGTACGCCTGCACGCTCGACGAGCCCGACCTGATGGCCACCCAGCCGGTGACGGGCGCGATGGCGCGGCGCGGCGAGGAGATCCGGGGCCTGCCCGGGCCCGACCAGGAGGTCGCGGACGCCCTGCTCGGCCTGCACGGGCGGACCATGGAGGTGCCGCGCGGGAACGTGCGCCGCGCCGGCATGACCCTGGTGGGCGGGGAGCACCTCGCCGAGGCCGGCGGCGAGGAGCGGATGCACGAGGAGCGCGCCGCGGTCGCCCGCGCCGCCGAGGTGCTGCCGGACACCCCACTGGTGGTCACCGAGAACGGCATCGCCACCGCCGACGACGCCGACCGCATCGCCTTCACCACCGACGCGCTGGCCGCCGCGATCGACGCCGGCGCCGACGTCCGCGGCTACCTGCCCTGGTCGCTGCTCGACGAGTTCGAGTGGATGCTCGGCTACCGGCCCACCTTCGGCCTGGTCGCCGTCGACCGGCAGACCTTCGCCCGCTGGCCCAAGTCGAGCCTCGCCTGGCTCGGCGGGGTGGCCCACCGGAACGGGATCGCCTGATGCGCGTCGTGGGGATCCACCGGGACGGCGGGCCGGTCGAGGTGGCGGCCCTGGCCGACGACGGCGCGTCGGTGATCGTGCTCGCGCCGCTCGAGGAGTTCTGGGCCGACGCGGCGCGGTACCTGGCCGCGGAGCCCGACGGCGACCCCGTCCCCACCGCGGACGTCGAGGTCGTGCCGCCGGTGCTGCCCGGCGCCCGGGTCGTCTGCATCGGGCTGAACTACCTCAAGCACGTCGCCGAGGGCTCGTTCGCCGGGGAGGGCGTGCCGCCGCACCCGACGCTGTTCGCCCGCTGGACGGCCTCGCTCACCGTGGACGGCGCGGCGATCCCGGTGCCGGCCGACGAAGACGGGCTGGACTGGGAGGGCGAGGTGGTCGCCTACGTGGGCACCACGCTGGTCGACGCCACCCCGGAGGAGGCGCTGGCCGCCGTCGTCGGGTACTCGACCTTCAACGACGTCACCGCGCGGCGGGCGCAGAAGCTCACCAGCCAGTGGATCCTCGGCAAGAACGGCGACCGCTCCGGCCCGCTCGGGCCGCTCGTCCCCGCGGCCGAGGTCGGCGACCTGCGCGACGGCCTGCGGGTGACCACCCGGGTCAACGGCCAGACCGTGCAGGACGGGCGCACCGACGAGATGGTCTACACGGTCGGGGACACGCTGTCGCTGATCAGCCGGACGTTCACCCTGCGGCCCGGTGACCTGCTGGCCACCGGCACGCCGTCCGGCGTCGGCTACGCCCGCACATCCCCCTGGCTGATGCAGCCCGGCGACGTCGTCGAGGTCGAGGTCGAGCGGCTCGGCGTCCTCACCAACCGGATCGTGGGGAACGAGACCCGGGAGGTGGCCCGACGTGTCCGGTGAGTTCCGGCGGTACCTCTTCCCGCACGACCACCCGCGGCTGGCGGAGGTCCGCGGGCTGGACCCCTACGCCTACCGCGAGCACGCGCGGACGCCGGGGACCTTCACCGGCGGGCTGGTGGAGGGCTGGACGCCGCTGTACCTGGCACCGTTCCGGGGGGTGACCGAGGACGGCACGCTCCGCGAGGGGCTGCACCCGCTGACCCCGGCCGAACCCGGCGAGGAGGCGCCGGTGGCCGCGATGGTCACCGCCGCCGAGGCGCTGCTGCGCCTGCTGACGCCGGAGGACCGGGCGCGGGTCTCCTTCCCCGTGGACGCACCCGAGTGGCAGACCTGGGCCAACCCGGAGTTCATGCAGTTCGACACCGGCCTGCGGCTGGAGTTCCAGCCGGAGGAGGTGCGGGAGGCCGCGCTGGCGCTGGTGCGCGCCTCGCTGTCGCCGGAGGGCGCCGACCTCGTGCACGCGGCGATGCTGGTCAACGGCTTCCTCGGCGACGTCGTCGACCTGCCCACCGTGCTCGGCGAGTGGAGCTACAACGTCGCGCTCTACGGCACCCCCGACCTGCGCGCGCCGTGGGGCTGGCAGCTCTACGGCCACCACTGCGCGGTCAACGTGCTGGTGGTCGAGGGCCGGATGGTGGTCTCGCCGGTGTTCGTCGGCGCCGAGCCCGACGAGATCGACGCCGGCCCGCACGCTGGCGTCTCCGGCCTGTTCACCGACCGCATCGCCACCGGAGTGGCGGTGATGGCCGCGCTGACGCCGGAGCAGCGGGCCGCCGCGACCGTGTACGCGCAACTGGTGGACCCCGCGATGCCGCCGAGGCGGGTGCACCCCGGCGACGAACGGCACCTGGCCGGCGCGTTCCAGGACAACCGGGTCATCCCGGTCGAGGGCCTGCGGCTGTCCGAGGTGTCCGCCGAGGCGCGCGCCCGCGTGCTCGACGTCATCGCCACGTTCGTGCAGCTGCTGCCCGAGGGCCCGCGGGCGGCGCGGCTGCGGGAGGTCGAGGAGCACCTCGACGAGACGTGGTTCTCCTGGATCGGCGGGCACGCGCCCGGCGACGTCTTCTACTACCGCGTGCAGTCGCCGGTGGTGATCGCGGAACTCGACCACCACTGCGGCGTCTTCCTCGACTACGACACCCCCAAGCCGTTCCACGTCCACACCGTGCTGCGCACCCCACACGGCAACGACTACGGCCGCGCTTGGCTGCGGGAGTGGCGATCCCGGCACGCCTGACTGGGTGACCCCGGGCCCGCGCTCAGGGCCGCCCGTGCCATCGGCGACCGCCCTGCCATGTCGAGTGGTCCCAGGGCAACCCTCTCGGACACCTCTTCCGCTACCTCCTGCTCGACCGTGGCGACACACCACCGGTCGTGCGGGAGATCATCCGGGAGGCCGAGCCCGATCCTGCACGCCGGCGGGTATCCATGGGGGCGGCTGACGACGCGCGGCGTCGCCCAGGCGGCTGCCCTGCGGGAGCTCGCGCTGCGCTGGAACCGCAGCGCCACGATCCACGACCGCGCGTCGTGGGGCGAGGCGACCGAGATGGTCGCCGCCGCGCACGTGCACGTGCACGCGATCAACGATCATCAACGGCGGGAGTTCGTAGTCTGCTGACAGCCGGTGCAGCGCGCGCCATGCCGTACCCATGAGGTACGCCCGGGGTCGCGGGCTGACCGCCGAGGAGTGCGCCCGACGGGAACAGGTGCGGCTTCAGGCCACGGCGTGGATCGAGGAGGGCGCCACCGACGCCGAGGTGGCCGCCCGGTTCCGGGTGACCCGGATGTCGGCCAACCGCTGGCGCCGCGCGCTGGCCGACGGCGGCCGGGTGGCGCTGGCCTCCACGGGCCCGGGCGGGGCCCACTGCCGGCTCACCCCGGCTCAGCTCGAGGAGCTGCAGGTACTGCTGGACGCCGGCCCGGCCGCCTGGGGCTGGGCCGATCAGTGCTGGACGCTGGCCCGCACCGCCGCGGTGGTGCACGAGCGGTTCGGGGTGGACTACACCCTGCCCGGGGTCGACCTGCTGCTGCACCGCCTCGGGTGGAGCGTGCAGGTGCCCGCCCGGCGCGCGGCCGAGCGCGATGAGCAGCAGATCGCCGCCTGGCGGGAGGAGACCTGGCCGCAGATAAAAGGACGGCGGCGGACCTGGGCGCCTGGGGAGTCGTCGAAGACGAGTCCGGCCAGGGGCTGAGGCCGCCGAAGGGTCGCACCTGGGGCCGGCGCGGTCGGACCCCGGTGGTGCGGGTGACCGCGGCCGTCCGCACATGCGCAGGCAGAGCAGATCGTCAAACCCCGCGACGCAATCGCATCAACCAGGACCGCGACGGAGAACCAGTACTGGTCCCAGGTGGCTGAGCAGCTCAGGGGCCTCGGTGACGCACGTGACGTCGACGAGCCATGCGGGCCGTCGCCGACAGTGGTCGGTGCGCAAGCGACGTATGGCGGAGGTCCGGGCGCGGCCCGGGGCTCGACACCTCCCCTCGCGCAGTGAGCATCCCGCTCCGTCCTGGGAAGTCCGCCCCATGGCACATGGCTACGGGACCCGCTCGACCCGGCTTGGCGGTCGGCGAGTGGCAGGTGATCGGATCTTCGACGGTCAAGCGCGGGAAGCGGCGGAGCGACCGGCCTCGTCCTGCGCCTTGAGGACGCGACGGAGGATCTTCCCGGCGGGCGACTTCGGGATCTCGGGGACGAACTCGAGCGCACGCAACTTCTTATAGGGCGCCACCCGCTCGGCGACCCACGCCAGGAGGGCATCCGCGTCACGTTCTCCCCGGCTCACCACGAACGCCTTCGGCGCCTCACCCGCGGTGGGGTCGGGCATGGCTATCACGGCGGCATCCAGCACGTCAGGGTGGGTCAGGAGCAGCGCCTCGAGCTCGGCCGGCGCCACCTGGAACCCCTTGTACTTGATCAGCTCCTTGAGCCGGTCGACGACGTAGTAGTCGCCATTCTCGTCCACCCGAGCGATGTCGCCGGTGTGCAACCACCCGTCTGTGACGGTGTCGGCGGTGGCCTCGGGGTTGTCGAGGTAGCCCACCATGACCTGGGGGCCGCGGACGAGGAGCTCCCCCGCTTCCCCTGCGGCGACGTCCTCACCGGTGGCCGGGTCGACCAGCCTGGCCTCGGTGCCCGGGAGGAGCTTCCCGACCGAGCCGGGCGGTGTGGTGGGGAAGTCCTCGTCGTAGACGAAGTGGGTGCCGGGACTGGCCTCGGTCATCCCGTAGCCCTGCCGGATGACGCATCCGGTACGTGCCTCCGCGCGGGTTGCCAGCTCCGCGTCCAGAGGTGCGGCTCCGCTCACAGCCGTCCGCAGCGACGAGAGGTCGTACTCGTCGACCTCGGGCGCGGTCGCGAGGGAGAGCACGAGCGGGGGGGCGAAGTGACCGCGGGTGACGCGGTGGTCCTGCACGACCTGCAGGAATCCGCGCAGCTCGAAGCGGGGCATGGTCACGATCGTCGTGCCCGACATCAGGGCGCTGTTGAGGATGATCGTGAAGCCGTAGATGTGGAAGAACGGCAGGACGCCGCAGATCACGTCCTCCTCCGTCATGCGCCAGCCGACGCGCAGCTGCTCCAGGTTGGCGACGATGTTGCGGTGGGTCAGCATCACCCCTTTGGACATCCCCGTCGTCCCGCTCGAGTACGGCAGCACAGCCAGGGCGGTGGCCGGGTCCAGAGCGAGGGCGGGGGGCGCACCGGTCCCGCTGGTGAGCGCACCGAACGGCCGGGCCCCGGCGTGCTGCCCCAGGACGTGCACCTGCTCCACACCGGTCCCGGCGATGGCTGTCAGCGCCTTCTCGACGAACGGTTCGGCCACGATCAGCACCTTGGCCTTCGAGTGACCCAGCTGTTTGCCGATCTCGGCAGGGGTGAGCGCGGGGTTCAGCGGTGAGATCACGCCGCCGGCACGCAGGACCGCGTGCACTGCCACCGCGTAGTCCGGCTGGTTGTGGCTCAGCAGACCCACGACGTCGCCCGGTACGAGCCCGTCCGCGGCGAGACCTGCAGCACCCGCCTGCGCCTGCGCGAGGACCTCGGCGAACGTGAGGGTCTCTCCCGTGGAGGCGTCGACGAGAGCAGGCTTGTCCCCGCGGGCAGCCGCCTCCCGCAGCACGTGCTCCGAGAGGAGGACGGGGGGGACGTCCGGCATGGGCTTCTCGGTTCGGTAGATCACTCGGGGCTCCGTTGCCGTGGGGACAGGTCAAGTGGGGACACCATGCGCCCAGCCCGGTCAGACATCGCGGACCGCGGAGTCGCGCAGCGCCCGGGAGATTCCCCGGGCAGTGGCCTGGACCGCAGGCGCCAGCGCTGCGGGCAACGCCGAGCCGGCCTGCACCACGAGTGAGACGGCGGCGATGACGGTGCCGTCGGCCCCGTGCACGGGAGCTGCCACCGAGAGGGTGTCCTCGGAGACCTGTCGGTCGTTGACCGCGAAACCGTGCGACCGGACGTCCGCGAGAACCCGGCGCAGCGCTTCCCGGTCGGTCACCGTATGCGGCGTGTAGCGGGGCAGCGGACCGGTGAGGACCGCCTCCTGGACATCCGGCGGGGCGAAGGCCAGCAGCACGCGTCCCACACCGGTCGGGTGCAGGGGGAACCGGCCGCCGACCCGCGTGTACACCGGAACGGCGCTCCGGCCGGCAAGGCGCTCGACGAAGACGGTCTCGTGGCCGTCCCGGACGGCCAGTTGGACGTTCGCCGAGGTGACGGCGAAGAGGTCCTCCATGAACGGCAGCGCGAGCTCCCGCAGGCCGAGGCCTCGCGGAGCCAGGGATGCGATCTCCCACAGCCGGAGGCCGACGTGGAGGGTGCCCTCCGGGTGCCGCTCGAGCAGGCCGCACTCGACGAGCTCGCCGACCAGGCGATGCGTCGTGGTCAGCGGCAAGCCGGTCCGCCGGGCCAGCTGGCTCAGTGTCAACGCCGGCCGCTCCGCGGTGAAGGCGGCCAGCAGCTGCGTGGCCCGCCTGATCACCGGCCCGGTCTCACCCCGCCCACGGCCTCCTGCAGGGACCGCCGCGACGGGCGGGTCCGGGCGTCCGGCAGGGGTCATGGCGCTCACCCGACGGTCAGGCCGGCTCGATCCGGAGTGGCACGCTGGCCCAGCCCTTGAGCGTGTTGTTCAGCTTGGGCACCGGAGTGCCGGCCAGCTCGATCCGGCGGATCCGGCGAGCCAGGGCGGTCAGGACGAGTTCGACCTCCATGCGCGCGACGGGCTGGCCGACGCACTGGTGCACGCCCATGCCGAAGGCGACGTGGCCGGCTGCCCGACGGCGGATGTCGAGACGATCGGCGTCCTCACCCCAGTGACGGGGGTCCCGGTTGGCCGAGCCGAGGAACAGCAGGACCTTCGAGCCCTCGGGGATGACCGTGCCGGCCACCTCGGCATCGCGGGAGGTGGTCCGGAAGAACGTCTGTACCGGCGACTCCCATCGGAGAGCTTCGTCGAACGCGAACTTGGCCAGAGTGGGCTCGGCGTGCACCTGGGCCCACTGATCGGGGTGCGAGGCGAGGGCATACATGGTGTTGCCGATGCCGTACACCGTCGTGTCGACACCAGCGGTGATCAAGGACCGGACCAGCATCGGCGCCTGCTCGTGGGTGATCTCCCCGCGGTCGGCGGCCTCCCAGATCTGGGCGCCGAAGCCCCCGGGGGCCAGCGCCTCCCGCTGACAGCTGGCCCAGATCCACGCCTGCACCGGAGCGGCCTGCGCCAGCGCGGTACGGCGCAGCTCGTTGTCCGGACCGAAGGCGTTGAAGGCCAGGGCCCCGTAGGGCAGCAGGTTCTCCCGCCCCTCGTCGGGCAGTCCGACAGCGTCGGGGAAGACCTGCAGCGGGTAGGCCTCGGCGAGGTCGGTGACGGCGTCGAAGGTGCCACGCTCGACCAGCCGGTCGGCGATCTCCTCCGCGGGCCCGGCGAACCGCTCCCGGAGCGCGCGGATGGTGCGGGGGGCGATGACGCCGTTCATCGCCGTCCGGACGACGGTGTGGTCGGGCGGGTCGGCCTCCAGGAGGAGGCTCGGCGGACGCCAGGGCTTCTCCTTCGCGAAGTCGGCCAATCCGGCGCCGCGGCTGGAGACGAAGGTCTGCCAGTCCTGGAGGGACGCCTTCACCTCGTCGAAGCGGCCCATCGCGTACAGCCCGTAGCGCGGCAGGGAGACCACCGGCCCCGCCGCGCGCAGGCGCTCGTGGAACTCGTAGGGGTCGGTCAGCACCTCCGTGCCGAAGGGGTCGTCCGGCAGCGACGGGAGCGTCGAGGGCGGGAGCACTTCTGCTGTCACGGGGAAGCTCCTGGTCCGGTTCCGGGGGCTGGTCAGAGTTCGAGGACGAGCTTCGGGCAGGCGGCGCGGGAGACACAGATGAACATCGTGTCGTTGGCCGCCTGCTCCTCCGGCGTGAGCAGCGAGTCGCGGTGATCGACCTCGCCCGCCAGCACCGGCGTCTCACAGGTGCCGCACGTGCCCTCCTGGCACGAGGAGAGGACCGCGACACCTGCCTCCTCGACGACCTCGAGGATCGACTTCTCCGGCGGCACGGTGAGCGTCATCCCGTGCAGGGTCAGCTCCACCTCGAAGTCGCCACTGAGCACGCGCTCACCCTGCTCCTTGGGGGCGAACCGCTCCAGGTGCAGAGAGCCGGCGGGCCAGTCGGCGCACGCCGCCTCGACCGCCTTGAGCAGCGGTTCGGGACCGCAGCAGTAGACCTTGGTGTCCGGCTGCGGGGTGCCGAGGATCCGGGGGAGATCGATCAACCCGACCTCGTCCTGCGGATGGAGGCTGACCCTCAGTCCGTGACCGGTCGATGTCTCCAACGCCTGCAGGGTGTCCAGGAAGGCCATCGAGGTACGGCTGCGGCCGCCGTAGTGGAACTCCCATTCCGCGCCGGCTTCGTCGGCCGCAGCAGCCATGGGCAGGATGGGGGTGATCCCGATCCCACCCGCGATGAAGACGTAGCGGGCTGCGGGGACCAGCGGGAAGTTGTTGCGCGGGCCGCGCACGTCGATGTCGCGACCCTCCAGGACGTCGTCGTGCACGTACGCCGACCCGCCGCGGCCGTCGGGTTCGCGCAGCACGCCGATCTGCCACACGGCGCGGTCGTGCGGATCCCCGCACAGTGAGTACTGCCGGACGAGGCCGCCGGGCAGCTTCAGGTCGATGTGGGCACCCGGTGACCAGGCGGGCAGGTCGGCCCCGGCCGGATCACGCAGCTCCAGGACGACGACGCCGTCGGCGCCCACCGTCCGACGGTGCACACGTAGACGCAGGTCCACCTCGTCGTGGGTGACGTGCATGGCGTTTGCTCCTCGTTCGAGTCCCGGCACGGTGCCGGCGATGGGGGCCCGGCATCTGGCCACCGATGCGGCCATGCGCTCCGGGTCGGAGGGGACGACGGTTCCCGTCAGGCGAGAGCCGGCACCCTCTCGGCGAAACGGATGACCCGCGGATCGGAGACGTAGTGCGCCGGAGGGGTGGGCAGGGGGCCGGACGTCGGTGGCTCGGCCGGCCCACCGGCGGGATGGTCGGGATGCGCGAGCAGCCACTCCCACATCATGTTCGGGTCCGACGCCTCGGCCTCGGCCCCGCAGAAGCAGAGCCCCCGCAGCCGGTCGGAACCGGGCAGCCAGTTGACCCGCGTGACCCGTTCGCCCTCGAGGACCCGGCGCGGGGCGGGCACCGTGAGATCCCCGGTGCGCACCGACCTCACCTCGGCGGCGTTGAGGGGTACCTGGGCGGACGGCAAGCCGTCCGAGGGCGTGGTCATCGTGCGCCCGCGGACGTCGTCACCGATGCCGGGACGGTCTCGCCGCGGCCTTCCGCGGCCATCCGGGCGATGATCCGCCGGGCGGCGAGACCACCGGTGTCGATGTTGATCGAGAGCTCCTGGTACCCGTCGGGCTCACCGGTCAGCACGTTCTCCAGCACGTCGAGCGCTGTCACGTCCTGCAGCACGACCGTGCGGTTGCTCTCGCGGAGGAAGTCCGAGACACCCTCGTCGTCGAGTGCGAAGTCGCGGGCGACCGCCCAGAAGTCGTGCGTGCTCGACTCCGTCTCCGGCGTGATCGCGTAGACGACCTCGACATGGAAACCCTCCGGATCCGTTCCGTCGTCGTTGGGCAGCACGCCGACGGGCGCCACCCGGCTGTGCAGCAGGTAGAGGCACGGGGGGTGGAACTCGATGTCCTGCCAGCGCACGATGCGACCCGTGATACCGGTGCTCTTGGCGTAGAAGGGGGGACAGTCGGCGTCGTCCATGTGCCGGCTGACGTACACCACCCCGGCCTCCTCGTCGACCTCGGTGGTGATCGGCGTGTTGGCGACCTCCGGCGTCCCGATGTAACCGCCGTGCAGATAGGTCTCGTGGGAGAGGTCCATCAGGTTGTCGATCAGCAGGCTGGCACGCGCAGCCAGCGGCTCCATGCCACAGACCGTGGTGTAGCCCTCTTGGTCGAGCCAGGGCGCGCGCGGGATCGCGGTGACGTCGGCTCGGTCGGGATCGCCGATGAAGACCCACACGAAACCGTCCTGCTCCACGACCGGATAGGACTTCAGCCGGGCGGTGCGCGGCACGCGGGTCTGACCCGGGACGGCGACGCAGACGCCGCCCGCGTCGTAGGTGAAGCCGTGGTAACCGCAGACGACGGTGTCGTCGGCCAGATGGCTCGGTGACTGCGAGAGCGGGAACCGGCGGTGCACGCACCGATCGCTCATGGCGGTGACGGCACCTGCCGACGTCCGCCAGAAGAGGATGGACTCACCGCAGATGGTGCGAGCGAACAGCTCCCGGCCGATCTCCCGACCATAGGCGGCCACGTACCACTGATTCTGCACGATCGACGGCATGGATGCCTCCTCAGTGTTCCCTTGACCGGCACAGCGTGACGCGGTTCATGGGCGGTCGGCAGTCGCCTTCCGAATAACGGAAGTGTTCGGTGGGCCGGCGGCTTCCGCATGTCGGAAGGGCCTCCATGATCGTCCCCGGAAGTGCCTAGCGTCACTGTCATGGCGCATGAGGTCGAGGCTGTCGTCGCCCGCAGCAAGGGAGCACCGGTCAGCGTGGAGACGATCCTGGTGCCCGACCCCGGTCCGGGTGAGGCGGTCGTCGACGTGCAGGCCTGCGGGGTCTGCCACACCGACCTGCACTACCGCCAGGGCGGCATCAACGACGAGTTCCCGTTCCTGCTCGGTCACGAGGCCGCCGGGACCGTGGCCGCGGTGGGGGCGGGCGTCACCAACGTGGCCGTCGGCGACTTCGTCATCCTCAACTGGCGGGCCGTGTGCGGTCAGTGCCGCGCCTGTCTCAAGGGTCAGCTGCACTACTGCTTCAACACGCACAACGCCGCGCAGAAGATGACGCTGGCCGACGGCACCGAGCTGTCCCCGGCGCTGGGCATCGGCGCGTTCGCGGAGAAGACGCTGGTCCACTCCGGCCAGTGCACCAAGGTCGACCCGGCCGCCCCGGCCACCGCCGCCGGGCTGCTCGGTTGCGGCGTCATGGCCGGCGTCGGGGCGGCAGTCAACACCGGCGCCGTGCAGCGCGGCGAGAGCGTGGCCGTCTTCGGCTGCGGCGGGGTGGGTGACGCCGCGATCGCCGGGGCGAAGCTGGCCGGCGCGAGCACGATCATCGCCGTCGACGTCGACGACCGGAAGCTGGAGTGGGCGCGGCAGTTCGGCGCCACCCACACGGTCAACTCCCGCGGGACGGATGCGGTCGCGGCGATCAGGGGCCACACCGGCGGCTTCGGTGTCGACGTCGCGATCGACGCCGTCGGCCGCCCGGAGGTGTTCGAGCAGGCCTTCTACGCCCGCGACCTCGCCGGCCGGGTGATCCTGGTCGGCGTCCCCACCCCGGACATGCAGCTGACCCTGCCGATGATCGAGCTGTTCGGCCGCGGCGGGGCGCTGAAGTCCTCCTGGTACGGCGACTGCCTGCCCAGCCGCGACTTCCCGATGCTGGTCGACCTCTACCTACAGGGCCGCTTCCCGCTCGAGGACTTCGTCAGCGAGACCATCGGCCTCCACGACGTCGAGGCCGCCTTCGAGAAGATGCACAAGGGCGAGGTGCTCCGCTCGGTGGTCGTCCTCTGATGCCCAGGTCCACGAGGGGCGTCCGCATCGAGAAGGCCGTCGTCCCGGGGGTGTTCAGCCTCGACGGGCAGGACTTCGACGTCGACAACGACGTCTGGCTCGAGGGCGACGACGAGGTGCTAGTCGTCGGCGCCCCGCACCGCGTCGACCCGATCGTCGAGGCCGTCGGCGGGCGGAAGGTGACCGCGATCGTGCTCACCCGCGGGCACAACGACCACATCACCGCCGCCGTCGACCTGCGCGAGGCGACCGGCGCACCGATCTGGTTCCACCCGGCCGACACGATGCTGTGGGACACGGTCTTCGGCGAGGCACACCCGGAGGCGCGGCCGGACGAGGTGCTCGGCGAGGGCACCCGGTTCCGGGTGGCCGGGACGTCGCTCACCGCGCTGCACACGCCGGGTCACTCGCCGGGCAGCACCTGCCTGCACGCGCCGGACCTGGCCGCCGTCCTCACCGGCGACACGCTGTTCCACGGGGGCCCGGCGCCACCGGCCGCTCGTTCAGCGACAAGCCGACCATCCTGAACTCCATCCGCGGCACGCTGCTGAGCCTGCACGGGCACACGGTGGTACACACCGGCCACGGCGAGGACCCCACGACCAGGCAGGAAGTGCTGAACGTCTCTTGAGGAGGTGCGCCCGCCCGCGACCCTCACTCTCTCCGCTCCCCCACCCGCGCCCATGAGCGCAGCAGTTCGCACATCCGCCCGGCCATCGGGCGGACCGCACCTACCCAGAGGAGTTCTGCAGTGGATCTATCGGGCAAAGTAGCCATCGTCACCGGCAGCGGGCGGGGCCTCGGTCTCGCCTACGCCACTGAACTCGCCCGCTCGGGCGCTGCCGTCGTCGTCAACGACGTCGATGCGGAGGTGGCCGAGGCCGCGGTGAAGTCGATCTCCGATGCCGGCGGCACGGCCGTCGCCGAGGTCGTCGCCGTCGGCAGCAGCGAGGCCGCACAGGCTCTGGTCGACCGTGCGACGAACGAGTTCGGCCGGCTCGACGTCCTGGTCAACAACGCCGGCATCCTGCGCGACACCACGCTGTGGAAGATGACCGACGAGCAGTTCGACGCCGTCGTCACCACCCACCTGCGGGGCACCTTCACCTGCACCCGCGCGGCGGCGATCCGGATGCGCGAGCAGGGCGAGGGCGGCCGGATCATCTGCGTCGGCTCGCCCACCGGCCAGGTCGGCAACTTCGGGCAGACCAACTACGCCGCCGCGAAGGCCGGCATCGTCGGCATGGTCCGCACCTGGGCCATGGAGCTCGCCCGCGCGGAGATCACCGTCAACGCCATCGTCCCTGTCGCGGCCACCGCGATGACCGAGACGATCCCCTTCCTCCAGCCCTACATCGAGGCGCTGAAGGCCGGCGAGCCGATGCCGCCGTTCGCCCGTCAGCAGCTCGGCTTCGGCAGCCCCGAGGACGCCGCGGGACTCGTCGCCTTCCTGGCCTCCGACGCCGCCTCCGGGATCACCGGTCAGGCCATCGGCATCGGCGGCGACCGCCTCGCGCTCTGGTCGCACCCGAGCGAGGTCGTCGTCGAGTTCGCCGACGGCACCGGCTGGTCGCCCGACGCCATCGCCGGCGTCTGGCCCGAGAAGTTCGCCGGCTCGCAGCAGAAGGTCGGCCAGGAGTTCCCGGAGCCCCCGAAGTGACCGCCCCGCACAGCACCGGCCTGGACCTCGACGCCCTGGTCGCCATCGACGTGCACGTCCACGTCCACGCCGACCTGCACGGCCACCTGGCCCTGGACGACGAGCTCAACGCCGCAGCGGCCAAGTACTTCAAGGGCGACCCCTACGACCCCACGGTGCACGACATCGCCGCCGACTACCGCCAGAAGAAGATGGCCGCGGTCATCTTCACCGTCGACGCCGAGGCCGCCACCGGCCAGATGACGCTGTCCAACGAGGAGATTGCCGACGCCGCCGCCGAGCACCCCGATGTGCTCATCCCCTTCGGCTCCATCGACCCCGCGCGCGGCCTCGCCGGCATCCGCGCCGCCCGCCGCCTGGTGGAGGAGCACGGGGTCCGCGGGTTCAAGTTCCACCCCAGCTACCAGAACTTCCTGCCGAACGACCGCCAGCACTACCCGCTCTACGCCGAGCTGGAGGCCCTCGGCGTGCCGGCGCTGTTCCACACCGGCCAGACCGGCATCGGTTCCGGCCTCCCGGGCGGGCGCGGGATCAAGCTGCGCTACTCGGACCCGATGCTGCTCGACGACGTCGCCGCGGACTTCCCCGGCCTGACGATCATCATGGCCCACCCCTCGGTGCCCTGGCAGGACTCCGCGATCGCCGTCGCCCAGCACAAGGCCAACGTCTACATCGACCTGTCCGGCTGGTCCCCCAAGTACTTCCCCCCGCAACTCGTCCGCGCCGCCAACAGCCTGCTCAAGACCAAGGTCCTGTTCGGGTCGGACTACCCGCTGCTGCGCCCCGAGCGGTGGATGAAGGACTTCGCGGCACTCGACATCCGCGACGAGGTCAAGCCGCTGATCATGAAGCAGAACGCCATCACCGCACTCGGCCTGCGCTGACCCCCACCCCCTTCCCCAAGGAGAACGATCGTGAGCACCACCCGCACCACCCTGGCCGAACTCCCCGGCCTCACCGGCACCGAACTGGGCACCAGCGACTGGGTCGAGGTCGCCCAACAGCGGGTCAACCTCTTCGCCGAGGCCACCGGCGACGACCAGTGGATCCACGTGGACGTCGAGCGGGCCAACCGCGAGAGCCCCTTCGGCGGACCGATCGGCCACGGCTACCTCACCCTCTCCCTGCTCATCCCCATGTGGTCGCAGGTCCTGGTGGTCACCGACGTCGGCATGGCCGTGAACTACGGCCTGAACAAGGTCCGCTTCCCCGCCCCGGTCCCGGTCGGCTCCAAGCTCCGGCTCACCGCCACCCTCAAGGACGTCGAAGAAGTCACCGGCGGCCTGCAGATCACCGCCACCGCGGTCATCGAGCGCGAAGGCGGCGACAAGCCGGTCTGCATCGCCGAACCGGTGTTCCGCTTCTACAGCTGAGGCGGCCCCCCGGCCCTCGACACCACCTGCACATCCTCGGGGCGGGACGCGGCGACCTGGCCTGGATCGAACGTGGGCGAGGTGGCCGGTCACGCCCACCTCCCATGGGCGCGGCGGGCACCACAGCGGCCGCAGGAGGCCGTCACGTGCACATCGGGCACGTGACGGCCTCCTTGCTTTGTCCGGGGGCTGGAGCGCCGTGAGCGCATGAGCCGAGCCCAGGCATCCAGCGTCTCCCATCCCCGGGAGCGCTGAGCCACCGGCCGCTACCAGCACCGGAGCCGCCAGGGACCGGCCGGCCGGGAAGCCCCGTCAGTCCTCGAGACGCTGCGCGATGTCGGCCGCCGCGGCGAGGACCTGCTTGCCGAAGCTCTCGCCCGGCGACTTCGGGATGCGCAACAGCGGCGCGATGACACTGACCACCGCAACCGGCTCCTCGTGCAGGATGACCGGAGCGCTGACCGATCCCAGTCCCGGCGTCCTGGTCGAATGGGTCTCGGCCCATCCCTCCGGCCGCACCTTGCCCTGCAGGGCCAGCGACGCGGAGCCACCGTCGACGAGCGGCAGCCGGACACCGACGTCCATCACGACGCGCAGTTCGGTGTCGGTGATGACGCTCGCGACGCAGAGGCGGTCCTCGCCGCGGAGCACCCACAGCTGGGTGCTCTCCCCGGTGTCCTGTGTGAGCCGCTCGAGGACCGGCTGGGCGATCTCGGCGACCCTGGAGGTGAAGAACCGGCGGCCGAGGCGGTAGTGGCCCGCGGCGTCTCGCTGCAGCAAGCCGTGTGCCGTGAGGGCAGCAGCCAGGCGGTGCGCCGTCGACACGGTGAGGTCCAACTCCCGCGCGATGTCGCTGGCCGAGGCCGGCTGTCGTTCGCACAGGTCGACGATGGCCATGCTCTTGTCGAGCACCCCGACGCCGGTCGTGTGCATTGAGGTCATGTCACGAGCCTATGCAGGCTCCCGCAACGGAGGAGCCCGCGGATCGATGCGAGGGACCCCGGCCGGGCGCCGCTGGGGGCGGCGCGCGACCGGGGTCCGAACTCGACGGGCGTGGTGATCAGAAACTGCTTGGAACGACCAGCAGGACCCAGGCGAGCAGCGGGCCGACCACGATGATGTAGCCGCAGTACGTCAGCATCTGCTTCTGGAAGCGCTGCCTGTCCTCCACCTGGGCGGAGGCCAGGACGATGACGCCGTTGGTGGAGAAGGGGCTGACGTCGACGACGGTGGCACTGAAGGCCAGGCCGATGACGAATGCCGCGACCGAGAAGTGGCCGGCCTCGAGCAGCGGCAGTGCCAACGGCAGGGCGATCAGGATGATGCCGAACGACGACCCGACGGCGGAGATCATGCCGACGATGATGAACAGCACGAGAGCCGTGAGCACCGGCCAGGGCAGCTCGGTGACCTTCTCGCCGAGCCAGTCGATGGTGCCGTTGGCGCTGAGGACGCTCATGTAGGTGACGACGCCACAGACGAGGAGCACGGCCTGCCAGGAGACGGCCCGCATCGTGGCCTCGACGTGGCGCGGGAACGCGAGCAGCAGCACGGCACCGATGCAGGTGGCGGCGACGCCGACGTCGATGCCGAACAGGGCGGCCGCGAGCAGCACGGCGATCGAGGCGAAGGTGACCCAGTGCTCGAAGGTCACCACCGTGTGCTGCTCGATGTGCGTCTGGTCCGGCGTCACCGAGGCGGGGCCGGTGCCGCGCGGGCGGCCGGCCTTCTCGGCGATCCCGTGGCCCCCAGCGGCGGAACCGCCGCCGGCGCCGGCATCGCCCGGAGTCGGGTGGGTGATGCCGCCGGCTCCGACCGCCGCGAGCTCCAGGTCGTCCTCGACGACGGTGTGCTCTCGGAACAGGTCGCGGCCGCCGAGAGCCATGAAGGCGATGGCAGCGAGGAGCACGTTGAGCAGGAAGGGCACGAAGAAGAGGGCCACCGGCGAGACGTTGATGCCCTGCTCGTCGAGCAGCTCCTGGATGCCCACCGCGTAGACGGTGATCGGCGAGAAGGCCGTTCCCAGCATGCCGTGGCTGAGCATCATCCCCATGAGCAGCGGCTTGATGTTGTACCGCTTCGCGATGGGCATGGCGATGGGAGCGAGCATCGCCACCGCCAGGACCGAGCCGAGCGCCATGAGGGCGGCCGCCAGCAGGAACATCATCCAGACGATCGCCCAGCGCTTGCCCCGGACGATCTTCAGGCACTTCTGCATGATGACGTCGAGGGAGCCGTTGGCCCGGGCCAGGCCGAAGAGCAGGGTGATGCCGAACGCCACGAAGAAGAAGTCGCCAGGGAAGGAGTCCTGGATCTCCTCCAGCGAGAGGCCCGAGACCAGGCCCCCGACGGCGAACGCCGCGAGGAACGCGAGGATGCCCATGTTGATGGGCCGCACGGTCGCTATGGCGAAAACCGCCACCAGCGCCACGATGGAGATCAGGTAAACCAAGACAGGTCCTCCTCGAGGATGGGGCCGACGCGCAGAAACCGGGTGGTCGCGTCCGTAGCTTCCCAATATTTGGGAGTGGCCCGCCAGAATGTGGGACGTGACGGGGACCATAGTGGGCGGCGTAGATCACCACAAGGCTGTGACCGAAATCAAAGTTTCGAGCCGCTGCGGGTCCCGAATGCGTCGGGTGCGGCGGTTCCCGCCGGGGCGGCCGCGGCCTGGGGAGCGTGCAACCGTCCGGGCGGATCGCCGGCCCCCGTGCACCCACGTGCTCCGCCTCTCTGGACGATCGAGTCCCAAAAACTTCGCGGGTGTCTTGTGCGTCACGTTGCCGGAGGCTTACGGTGTTCCCGGAAGTTGGGAAACACTTCCCACATATTGGCAATCGCCGACCCCTGCACTCCAGAGGATCCCCATGGCTCTGACGCTCGCCGACAAGATCTGGCAGGACCACATCGTTCGCCGCGCCGAGGGCGAACCGGACCTGCTCTACATCGACCTGCACCTGCTCCACGAGGTCAACACCCCACCGGCCTTCGAGGGGCTGCGCGAGGCCGGCCGCCGGGTCCGGCGGCCCGACCTCACGCTGGGGACCGAGGACCACGCGACGCCGACGTCGGTCGACCGGGTTCCGCTCAACGAGCTGCACCGCCGCCGCCAGATGGAGGTGATGCGCGCCAACTGCGAGGAGTTCGGCATCCCGATGTACCCGCTGGGCCATGCCCGGCAGGGCATCGTCCACGTCATCGGTCCCGAGCTGGGCCTGGCCCAGCCGGGCATGACGATCGTCTGCTGCGACTCCCACACGACCACCCACGGCGCCTTCGGCACGCTGGCGTTCGGCATCGGGACCAGCCAGGTGGAGCACGTGCTGGCCACCCAGACGTTGCCGATGCACCCGATGAAGAACATGAGCGTCACCATCACCGGGCAGCTCGCGCCCGGCGTGACCCCGAAGGACGTCGTCCTGGCGCTGATCAACAAGATCGGGACCGGTGGTGGCGTCGGCCACGTCATGGAGTTCCGCGGCCAGGTCATCGAGGAGATGTCGATGGAGGGCCGGATGACCGTCTGCAACATGGCGGTCGAGGCGGGCTCCCGGGCGGGCCTGGTCGCCCCCGACGAGACCACCTTCGCCTACCTCAAGGGGCGTCCCCACGCGCCCCAGGGCGAGCAGTGGGATGCCGAGCTCGCGCGCTGGCGGGAGATGCGCACGGACCCGGACGCGGTCTTCGACAAGAGCGTGGTCATCGACGGCTCGGCGCTCACCCCGTTCGTCACGTGGGGCATCAACCCCGCCCAGAGCGTCCCGCTGAGCGGACGAGTGCCCTCGGTGGACGACTTCTCCGACGACAAGAGCCGCCGCGCGGCCGCCCGCGCACACGAGTACATGGACCTCACGCCCGGTACCGCCATGCGCGACATCCCCATCGACGCCGTCTTCATCGGGTCGTGCACGAACGGCCGGATCGAGGACCTGCGTGCGGCCGCCAGTGTTCTCCAAGGCCGCAGGGTGGCCGAGGGAGTCCAGGTGCTCCTGGTCGCCGGCTCCGCCACGGTCCGCGCGCAGGCCGTCGACGAGGGGCTCGAGCAGGTCTTCAACGAGGCCGGCGTGACGCTGCAACCGGGGACCGGCTGCTCGATGTGCTGCGCCCTCAACGAGGACATGCTCCAGCCGGGCCAGCGGTCGGCATCGACCAACAACCGCAACTTCGAGGGCCGCCAGGGGCCGGGCGCCCGCACGCACGTCGTCTCGCCCGAGGTCGCCGCGGCCAGTGCGGTCGCCGGTCGCCTGGCCAGCCCCTCCGACCTGGAGAACTGAGCCATGGATGCCTTCACGGTCCACACGGGCCGCGTCGTCCCGCTGCGACGCTCCGACGTCGACACCGACCAGATCTTTCCCGGTCGCTTCGGACGGAACGCCACATCACGTACCGGGTACGCCCGTGCGCTGTTCGGCAACTGGCGCGATCAGGAACCGGACTTCGTGCTGAACCAGCCTGCCTACCAGGGCGCCGACATCCTGGTCGCCGGCGCGGACTTCGCCACCGGCTCGTCCCGGGAGTACGCCGTCTGGGCGCTGCAGGACTACGGTTTCAAGGCCGTGCTGTCGCCCCGCTTCGGCGACATCTTCCGCGGCAACGCGCCCAAGCGGGGACTGCTCCCGGTCGTGCTCGACCAGGAGGTCATCGAGCACCTGTGGACGATGGCCGAGCAGGACCCGAGCACGCTCGTCACCGTCGACCTCGTCGAGCGCCGCGTCACGGCGCCGGGGATCTCGGTGGGCTTCGAGATCGACGACGACACGCGCTACCGGCTGCTCAACGGCCTCGACGACATCGCTGTCACCGAGCACCACCTCGACGCGGTCGACGCCTTCGAGGCCCGGCGGCACCCGGGCCTGCCACAGACCACTCGTGGCTGACTCGCTGGTTCCGGGGCTGGAGGAGCTGCGTCCCCGGCTCTTCGGCGGAGTTCCCGAGACCCTCATCACGCAGGTCGACTTCCCCCGGCTGGACCCCGCCGATCTGACGTTCCTGCGCGGGCAGCCGGACGTCGCCTGCCTCGTCGCCGACGCACTCGACGCCCTGGGTGTCGGGTCGGTCGTCCCCGGCGCGCACCTCCCGCCGATCGCGGCCGGCCAACGGGTGTGCGGCCAGGCCGTGACCCTGCGGTACGAGCCGTACGGCGGCGTCCCGGCCACGCACCGCCGACTGCGCAGCCCGGCGCTCGCCGGCGACCGTGACCTCTACGGGCTCGCCGGCCCCGGCGACGTCGCCGTCATCAGCGCAGCCGGGCAGGTCGACGCGGCGGTCCTGGGCGACATATCCCTGGGCTTCGCCGAGGTCGCGGGTGTCGGTGGCGTCATCGTCGACGCCGCGGTCCGCGACGTCGAGGCGCTGCGCAGCCGGCCGGTCCCGGTCTGGGCACGGGGTACCTCCCCGATGGCCGGCCGCTTCCGGTGGGCGACTGCAGAGCTCAACGGGCCGGTCAACCTGGCCGGCGCGCGCGTCCACCCCGGCGACCTCGTCGTCGCCGACGGCAACGGCGTGTGCGTGGTTCCCCTGGCCGAGGCGGCCGCCGTGGTCGCCGAGTGCCGTCGGCTCGTGACCGCCGAGGAGGGGATGAACCGGGCACTCGCCGAAGCCACGACCCTGTCGGACCTCGTCGCCCGCGTCCGCGGCAGCGCTGTCCTGTGACGACGCGCCCCACGACCAGGAGGAGTGGATCCGGACCGGCTCTCCACCCCGGGTGACGGCCGGTCGCTGCGCACCACCGTGCCCAGCGACCGGCCGGGTCCTGCTCACCCGTGCAGCGGCTCGTCGGGAGTCATCTCGACCTGGTGGGCGTCGGGCTGTGGCCGCGAGTGGACACTCAAGCCCTCCGTCGGCACGGCGGCCAACGTGACGTGCGGGCGGGCCTCCGGCGGAGCGCCGGCGACACTGGGGAAGGGGGGCACGGACGGTGGCAGCTCCAGCGCGGCCAACGCCTCCTGGTACCGGCGTACGTTGCCGAGCTTGACCTGCTCGTACCCCCGGACGAGGTCGGCCGCCGCCGCCGCCGCCGTCGCGGTCTCGTAGTTGCGGTCATCGAGGTCCCGGGCCAGAGCCTCGATCATCGCCATGTAGTGGTCCCGCAGTTCCCGCTCCACCCGGCGCACGTGGGCGTATCCGAAGGGGTCCAGCGGCGTGCCGCGCAGTCGCTTGGCTCGCGCCATGGTCCGGAGGAGACCGTGCGTGGACGGCCCCAGTCCGATCTTCTTCGTCATGCCCATCGCGCGCAGCATCGGAGGATGCAGGCGGTAGGTGAGGTTCTCCCCCGTCGGGACCTCGGCCTCGACCTTCGCGATCAGGGCGGGGTCGGTGAGCAACCGGGCGACTTCGTACTCGTCCTTGTAGGCGATGAAGCGGTGCAGCCCGTGAGCCACCGATTCGCTGAACGACGTCCGGTCACCGAGACGCCGCTCCGCGTCCCAGGCGGCTTCCACGATGCGCAGGTAGCGCTTGGCGATCCGCTCCCCCTGGTAGTCCACGAGGTGGGCTGCCCGGCGTTCGGCGAGCCGACGGGTCTCACCCGCCAGGGAGGAACGCCTGAACAGGTGCGCGGGCACCGGCGCGTGGACGACGTCGGCGGACGGTCGCGCTTCGCGCACGGCACGCTGGAACTCCTCCGGCGCCGCGACGGCGGCCCTCCCCCACCGGAACGCCGCGATGTTCGCCTCGACCGCGACACCGTTCATCCGGATCCCCTGCTCGATGGCGTCAGCAGGCAGCGGCAACGCGCCGGACTGGTACGCCGACCCGATGAGGAGGAAGTTCGCGGCGACGGTTCCTCCCAGCAGCGCCTCGGCCACCCCCAGGGCGTCGTAGGAGACGACCTCCCGCGACAGCGCGCGCATGCGCCCGAGCAGGTCCTCCTCCTCCGGATAGCGGATCGAGGGGTCGTACACCATGTCGCCCGTGGGGGTCGGGCTCGTCGAGGCGATGCACACCGTCCGCCAGGGGTCCCCGTACCCCATGAACCGCGCGTCCGTGGCGACGAGGAGGTCGAGCGCGAGGAGGCAGTCGGCCGAGCCGGGGGTGATCCGGTTCGACGGCTCGAGACGCGTGCGGGCGATGCGCAGATGGGAGGTGACCGGCCCGGCCTTCTGGCTCAGACCCGTCTGGTCGAGGCCCTGCACCTTCAGGCCGGCCACGAGACCCGCCGTCGCCAGGACCTGGTTGACCGTCACGATGCCCGTGCCGCCGATCCCGGCCAGGAACACGTTGACCGTCTCGTCGCCCAGGGTGGACTCGACGTCCGCCACGGCCGGCGGCGCGACCCGCTCCCGGCGGTCCTTCTTGGCGGCGCCGTCGGGCACGGTGAGCGTGATGAAGGACGGGCAGTCCCCGTCCAGGCAGCTGTAGTCGGTGTTGCAGGAGTTCTGGTCGATGCGGGTCTTGCGCCCGAACTCGGTGTCGACCGGCTGCACCGAGAGGCAGTTGCTCTTCACGCCGCAGTCGCCACAGCCCTCGCAGACCATCTCGTTGATGACGACGCGCGTCGGGCGCTGCGGCAGCTTTCCCCGCTTGCGCAGGCGCCGCGCGTCCGCCGCGCAGCGGGAGTCGTAGATCAGGACCGTCACACCAGGCGTGTCGCGCAGGATGCGCTGCGCCTCGTCCAGTCGGTCCCGGTGCCACACGGCCACGCCGTCGGCGAACCTGGCCCGGCCGTAGTTCTCCGGCTCGTCGGCGCAGACGATGATGCGGGAGACACCCTCCGCCTGCAGCTTGACGGTCAGCTCCGGGACACCGACCGCCCCCTCAGCGTCCTGAGCGCCGGTCATGGCCACCGCGCTGTTGTAGAGGACCTTGTAGGTGATGTTCACCCCGGCGGCGACGCATGCCTGGACGGCCAGCTGACCGGAGTGGAAGAAGGTGCCGTCCCCGACGTTCTGGAAGATGTGCGGGATGTCGGTGTACGGGCTCTGCCCGATCCACTGGGCGCCCTCGCCGCCCATGTGGGTCAGTCCGGTGACCTCGCTCGTCGGCCGGGCCTCGATGGTCACCATCGCGTGGCACCCGATCCCGCCACCGGCGAGCGAACCCTCCGGTACCACGGTGGAACGGTTGTGCGGGCAGCCACTGCAGAAGTACGCAGTGCGAGCCAGCGGCAGGAGCGGCAACTGCACCGGCGTCCGCGGAGGCTCGGCCAGCTCCACCCGGTGGGCCAGGAACCGGCGCAACGGCGGGACCAGCCGTGCGGCGACCAGTTCGCCGTCGCCCGGAACGAGGGCCCGCCCGTCCGCGTCCCGTTTCCCCAGCACGGCCGGCGCGTCGGCGCGGCCGTAGAGGACGTCGCGGATCTGCGACTCGAGGAACGATGCCTTGTCCTCGACGACCAGCAGTTCGTCGAGTCCGCGCGCGAGGTAGCGGATGCGGTCGGGGTCCAGGGGGTACACCATGCCGACCCGCATGATCCGGACGCCTGCCCGGTGCAGGTCGTCGTCATCGAGGCCGAGTTCCACCAGCGCCTGACGCAGGGCGTCGTAGGCGGTGCCCGCAGCCACCAGCCCGACGGTGGCGTCCGCGGGGTCGACGACCACCTCGTCGAGGGAGTTCGCCCGGTTGAACGCCCGGACCATCTCCCAGCGTGGGCCGACCAGCTCGGCCTCCGCGAGCAGAGACAGGCGGGGATCCCTCAAGTCGATCTGCTCGTAGTGCCACGGCTTCCCGTCCCACTCGACATCGGGGACGGTGATGTCGATGCTCGAGAAGTCGCGATCGACCGTCCACAAGCCGTCGGCCACGTCCGCGACGATCTTGAGCGCGACCCAGCACCCGGACGCGCGGGAGAGCGCGACCGCGTGCAGCCCGAAGGCGATCATCTCCTCGCCGTTGCGTGGGTAGAGCACGGGCAGGTCCATCGAGGCCAGAGCCCGCTCGCTCGCGCACGGGATGCTGGAGGACTTGCAACCGGGGTCGTCCCCGGCGAGGACCACCACACCGCCCCGGGGATGCGCACCGAACATGTTCGCGTGCCGGATCGCGTCCGTCGCCCGGTCGACCCCCGGCGCCTTGCCGTACCAGAAGCCGATCACGCCGTCGTGGCTCCGCGTCTCTCCCGGGAGCGCCCGCTGGGATCCCCACACGGCCGTGGCACCCAGCTCCTCGTTGAGGGCTGGGACGAGGCGCACGTCGTGCGCGGTGGAGAGCTCCGGGAGCGCGGCGATCGTCTTGTCGAGGCCCGCCAGTGGACTTCCCTGGTAGCCGGAGACGAAGGTCGCAGTGCGACGTCCGCCGGACAGGTCACGGTTGTGCTGCTCGACCATGAGCCGGGTGATCGCTTGGACGCCGGTCAGGACGACCGCCCCGCTACCGGGCCGGTAGCGGTCCTTGAGGTCGTACTCAGCGGGATCGGTTATGGCCTCGGTCACATCGCCACCCTCCCACCTGGGTCTGCTGGGCGCATCGGGTTGGCTCGTTCATGGCGGCTGCGGACACGCGGGGCTGCTCAGGTCACGGCGTCGAGTGTCGAGGACGCCGCAGGCCGCCGACCCGCCGGCAACCGCTCCGGCCCCGGACGTCGCGCTGCTCTCACTGCTGAGTGCGGTGGACGGCTCGCCCGTCGCCCGGGAGCAGCCGGCCGGGTCAGATGACGCGCAGCTCGACGTTCACGACTTCGGGGGCGGCGTGCGTCACCGCAACGACCAGGTCGACCGCTGCCTGCTCGAGATCGTCCATGCTGTCGGCCTGAGTGCTACCGACATCGGGGATGTCGATCTCCCAGTGGTCACCCTCGGCGATCGCGGTCGCGGTGTAGTCAGGCATCCATCCTCCAGCATCAGGTCACGGCACGACATGCCGCGGAGGGCCAGGGACACACACGCTATCCCGGTCTGTCGGTGCTGGGGACTCATCCGACGATCAGTCGGCTCGCCAGCATCGCGGCGGCCTCATCAAGATCGGCGGCCGGATCCAGGTGGACGGCCAGGGCATGGCGCCGGGCCGTGATGGCAGCGGCTGCGCCGGCCGTCACAGGACGCGCGGTGCCACGACGGCGCGGACGGTGCACGACCGGCTCGGACCGCAACACCGGCCGGCGCCATGCACGTGGGCAGCTCGTCAGGCGCACGCCGGGCCGACGACAGCAGGACGGCGCGCCGACCTGCCACGCAGCTGCCGGCGCGAGCTCCCGGACCGCTGCCGCCTCGGCAGCCACGTCGTCTGGACGAGGCGACGAGCCGTGGAGGTCCGCCCTCGGGGGTTGTGTGACCCGTCACCCGGGGCTTACCGTGTTCCCGAAGCTTGAGAACACTTCTCATATTTTGGTAGCTACCGATCCCCCCGCATCTCCGGAGGACCCTTCATGGCTCTCGTGCTCGCCGACCAGGTCTGGCACGACCACCCGGCCCACTGATCCACGGCACAGGGGCGTCCGTCCCCGGTGGGCACCTCCCGCCGATCTCGGCCTCGCCGAAGCCACGACCCCGTCGCACCTCGTCGCCCGCGTCCGCGGCAACGCCGTCCCGTGAGCCCGCCACCCGTGACCACCGAGGAGAAGTATCGATGACCGCAACCCTCAGCCCGGTCGGCACACCCGGGCGCCCGGCGCACCGGCGCGACTCCTTCGGTCTGGAGGACCGGTACCTGGCCGATTCCGGCCGGATCTACCTGACCGGCATCCAGGCGCTGGTCCGGATGCTGCTCGACCGAGCGAAGGTCGACGCCGCCCGGGGCCAGAAGCCGGCGCTGTACGTCTCGGGCTACGAGGGATCGCCGCTGGCGGGCTACGACCTCGAGGTCGGCCGGCGCATGACCCTCCTCGAACCGAACGGGGTCGTCCACCAGCCCGGCCTCAACGAGGAGCTGGCAGCCACGGCGGTGGGCGGCACGCAGCTGGCCGGCCAGGGCGTGCCGTTCCGGGACGCGGACGTGAAGGGCATCACGGGGATCTGGTACGGCAAGGCGCCCGGCCTGGACCGCGCGTCCGACGCGATCCGGCACGCCAACATGTCCGGCACCTCGCCGCACGGCGGTGTGGTGGCCCTCGTCGGTGACGACCCCTCGGCCAAGTCGTCGACCTTCCCGTGCTCGTCGGAGCACAGCCTCGCCGACCTCCAGGTGCCGACGCTCTACCCCGCGGATTCCCACGACGTCCTGCTGTACGGGCTGCACGCGGTGGAACTGTCCCGTGCCAGCGGCCTGTGGAGCGCCCTGAAGATCGGCACCAACGTCGCCGACGGGGCGTCCACGGCAGAGGTGGCCTCCTCCTGGACGCCGCCGGACCTGAGCGACCTGCCCGGCGGGCTGAAGGCGTACTCGCACCAGCCGCACGCGCGGATGCTGGGCCTGGCCCTCGCCGGCCTCGAGCAGAGCCTGCACGAGAAGCGGCTACCGATCGTCCTGGAGTACCTGCGCCGCAGCGGCCTCAACACGATCAGCGGCGCCCGGGCCGGTGCCCGCATCGGCATCGTGGCCGCCGGCAAGACCTGGCTGGACCTGCGCCAGGCCCTGGACCAGCTCGGGCTCGGCGCCGAGGAACTCGAGCGCCACGGCATCCGGCTGCTCAAGCTCGGCGCGGTGTACCCGGTCGAGCCGACGGTCGTCCGCGAGTTCGCCGACGGCCTCGACGAGATCGTCGTCGTCGAGGACAAGCGCGCCTACCTCGAGACCGCCGTCAAGGAGATCCTGTACGGCGTCGCGGACGCTCCACGCGTCGTGGGCAAGCGGGACGACGCCGGCACCTGGCTCTTCAGCGCCTCCAGCGAGCTGGACCCCGATCTCGTGGCCGCCGGACTCGCCCGCCGCCTGGAGCCGGCCGGCATCGAGTCCGTCCGCGCGTGGAAGGTGAACCGGCCCCGGACGCGATTGTCGTTGTCCCTCGTGCCGCGCACGCCCTACTTCTGCTCCGGCTGCCCGCACAACTCCTCGACCAAGGTGCCCGACGGCATGGTCGTCGGCGGCGGCATCGGCTGCCACGGCATGGTGATGGGGATGGCGGACAAGCAGGTCGGTGACGTCGTCGGCATGACCCAGATGGGCGGCGAGGGCGCGCACTACATCGGCATGTCGCCGTTCGTCGACGTGCCGCACTGGGTGCAGAACGTCGGCGACGGCACCTTCGCCCACTCGGGCAGCCTGGCCGTCCGCGCGGCTGTGGCCGCCGGCGTCGACATGACGTACAAGCTGCTGCTCAACTCCACCGTGGCCATGACCGGCGGGCAGGACGCGGTCGGCGGGATGACCGTCGAGCGGGTCGCCGAGCTGCTCCTGGTCGAGGGGGCCAGCCGGGTCGTCGTCACGACCGAGGAGCCGGAGCGGGTCACGAAGGTGCTGCGCCGGGCCGGCGTCCTGTCCCGGCCGGGCGTGTCGGTGCGCCACCGCGACGACCTGCTCGACGTCCAGCGCGAGCTGGCCGCCGTCCCCGGGGTGACCGTCGTGGTGCACGACCAGGAGTGCGCCGCGGAGAAGCGGCGCAAGCGCAAGCGCGGCCTGGCACCCACCCCGGTGCAGCGCGTGGTGATCAACGAGCGCATCTGCGAGGGCTGCGGCGACTGCGGCGAGAAGTCCAACTGCATGTCGGTGCACCCGGTCGACACCGAGTTCGGCCGCAAGACCCAGATCCACCAGTCGTCGTGCAACTTCGACTACTCCTGCCTCAAGGGCGACTGCCCGTCGTTCATGACGGTGGTGCCGGGAAAGGCCAAGCCGAAGCGGCCTGCGCTGCCCTCGGACGACACCGTGCTGCCCGAGCCCGAGATGCGGGTGCGGACCGACCAGTTCGCCATGCGGATCACGGGTGTCGGCGGCACCGGCGTGGTCACCGTCGGGCAGGTGCTCGCCACGGCGGCCTTCCTCGACGGGCTGGACGTGCGCGCACTGGACCAGACCGGCGTGGCCCAGAAGGGGGGCGCGGTCGTCTCCGACGTGAAGGTCAGCTTCCAGCCCTCGGACCGGGCCGCCAAGCTGGCAGCCGGCGAGTGCGACCTCTACCTGGGGTGCGACAGCCTGGTCGCCGCCGACCCGGTGAACCTCAAGGTGGCGCACCCGGAGCGGACGGTCGCCGTCGTCTCGACCGCCGAGGTGCCGACCGGGCAGATGGTCGTCGACACCGGCGTCGAGTTCCCGGACCAGGGCAGCATCCGCGAGCAGCTGGGCGGCCGCTTCGCCGCCGCCCACTACCTCGACGCTGCCGCGGTCGCCCAGGAGAGCTTCGGCGACGAGCAGTACTCGAACATGGTGATGGTGGGCGCCGCCTATCAGGCCGGCGCTCTGCCGATCAGCGCCGAGTCCCTCGAGCAGGCGATCCGGCTCAACGGCACCAAGGTGGACAACAACCTGGCGGCGTTCCGTCGCGGCCGGCAGGTCATCGTCGGGACCACTGCCGCGTCCGAGCCGGCGGCCGAGCACTCCACCGTGCCCGGCGTCGTGGACCCGGCCGCCGTCGACCGTGTCCGGTCGCGCGTCCGGGCCGACGGCGAGCTCGGGGCCGTCCTGGACCGGCGGATCCCCGAGCTGGTGGCCTACCAGAGCGCCCGTTACGCCCGGGCCTATGCCGACTTCGTCGAGCAGGTGCGGCAACGGGAGGACGAGGCCGTCCCCGGGTCGACGCAGCTGACCGAGGCGGTCGCCCGGAACCTGTACAAGCTGATGGCCTACAAGGACGAGTACGAGGTCGCCCGCCTGGCACTCGACCCCGCCATGGACGAGCGGCTCGCCGCTCAGTTCGGCCCCGGCAGCCGGGCGTCGTACCGGCTCCACCCGCCGGTCCTGCGTGCCCTGGGCATGAAGGACAAGATCGAGCTCGGTCCGTGGTTCAAGCCTGCGTTCCAGGCGCTCTACGGCATGCGCCGCGTCCGCGGCACGCGCCTGGACCCGTTCGGCTACGCCGGGGTGCGACGGATCGAGCGCGAGCTCGTCAGGGAGTACCGCGGCGTCATCGAGGACGTCCTGCGGCGCCTCGACACGACGTCCCTGCCGCTCGCGGTGGAGATCGCCGAGCTGCCGGACCTGGTGCGCGGTTACGAGCACGTCAAGCTCGCGGGGGTCGAGGAGTACCGCCGGCGCCTCGCCGAACTGTTGTCGCGCCTGCCCTGAGCGGCTACGCAGGCACCTGTTCGGGTCGGACTAGCCGCTGCTGCGCCCCGAGCGGTGGATGAAGGACTTCGCGGCACTCGACATCCGCGACGAGGTCAAGCCGCTGATCATGAAGCAGAACGCCATCACCGCACTCGGCCTGCGCTGACCCCCACCCCCTTCCCCAAGGAGAACGATCGTGAGCACCACCCGCACCACCCTGGCCGAACTCCCCGGCCTCACCGGCACCGAACTGGGCACCAGCGACTGGGTCGAGGTCGCCCAACAGCGGGTCAACCTCTTCGCCGAGGCCACCGGCGACGACCAGTGGATCCACGTGGACGTCGAGCGGGCCAACCGCGAGAGCCCCTTCGGCGGACCGATCGGCCACGGCTACCTCACCCTCTCCCTGCTCATCCCCATGTGGTCGCAGGTCCTGGTGGTCACCGACGTCGGCATGGCCGTGAACTACGGCCTGAACAAGGTCCGCTTCCCCGCCCCGGTCCCGGTCGGCTCCAAGCTCCGGCTCACCGCCACCCTCAAGGACGTCGAAGAAGTCACCGGCGGCCTGCAGATCACCGCCACCGCGGTCATCGAGCGCGAAGGCGGCGACAAGCCGGTCTGCATCGCCGAACCGGTGTTCCGCTTCTACAGCTGAGGACCCGTCCGCCACGCAGTGCCGGAGACGCCTACCTCCGGCACTGTCCGCAAACCGCAACAGCACCCGGCGCGGTGCAAGCGCCTGAGGAGGAGCGATGAGGCGAGAGATCTTCGAAGCAGGGCACGACGACTTCCGGACCATGGCACGGGCATTCGTCCAGGACCGGGTCGGGCCGCGACTCCCCGAGTGGGAAGCGGCCGGACAGGTCGACCGGGGGTTGTTCACAGCCGCCGGCGAACTGGGGCTGCTCGGCTTCGAGGTGGATGAGAAGTACGGCGGCGGCGGGGTGGACGACTTCCGCTACAACGTCGTCCTGAACGAGGAGCTCACCCGGGCAGGCGCGACCGCCGTCGTCATGAACCTCTGCGGCTTCAACGACCTGATCGCCCCGTACCTGGTCCAGCTGTGCAGCGACGAGCAGAAGAGCCGGTGGCTGCCGGACCTGTGCGCGGGCCGGTCCGTGGCAGCCGTAGCGATGACCGAGCCGGGCGCCGGCAGTGATCTCAAGTCGATCACCACGACCGCCACCCGGGACGGCGACGACTACGTCCTCAACGGCGCCAAGACCTTCATCAGCAACGGCGTCCTCGCCGACGTGGTGGTGGTGGCAGCGAAGACCGATCCCTCGGCCGGCAGCCGGGGCATCAGCTTGCTGGTCGTGGAGCGCGGCATGCCCGGATTCGAACGGGGACGACGGCTGCACAAGATCGGCCTGGCAGCCCAGGACACGGCAGAACTGTTCTTCGACGGGGTACGGGTGCCCCGGGCCAACCTGCTGGGCGAGGAGGGCGCCGGCTTCGGGTACCTCATGCGCAACCTGGTCCAGGAGCGGCTGAGCGTCTCCGTCACCGCCGTCGCCAGCATGCACCGCGCCCTCGACGAGGCGCTGGCCTACACCAGGGATCGGCGCGCCTTCGGGCAGCGGATCGCCGACTTCCAGGCCACCAAGTTCACGCTGGCCGAGCTCGCGACCCAGGTGGAGGTCGCGCAGGTCTTCCTGGACCGCTGCATCGCCGGGCACGTCCGGAACGACCTCACAGAGGTCGAGGCCGCGATGTGCAAGTGGTGGGTGACGGAACTGCAGCAGCAGGTCGTCACGCGGGCCCTCCAGCTGCACGGCGGATACGGCTTCATGCGCGAGTACGGCATCGCACGGGAGTTCGTCGATGCCCGCGCCAGCACGCTCTACGCCGGCACGACCGAGATCATGAAGGAGATCATCGGCCGTTCCCTGGTCAGGGAGCGCTGACTGGCCCACGACGGACAGGCCGAGGACACCCGTCGGGCTCGGCAGCCGATCGGTGAGGCGGCCGGGGCTCGTACCCCCGCCTGAGGTCGAGGTCGCACTCCTGCGGCCGCGCAGGCACCGGGGACAGTGGAGGATCGTGCCGGGACCGCAGCCCGGTCCGCTCCCTCGGCCGTAGGAAGCACCCGTGATCAGGTCCGACCGAGGGCGGACACATCAGCGGCCGAGGACGCCCACCAACCCGATCTGCGGCGCTGGCAGGCGCTGTCGGTGGCCCTGGTCGTCGGGTTCATGGGCGTCCTGGACCTCGGCATCGTCGCCGTGGCACTCCCCGCCTTGCAGGAGGACCTGGACGCCTCTCCCTCGGCAGCGCAGTGGGTGGTCTCCGGGTACGCGCTCACCTTCGGCCTGGCGCTCGTGCCGGCTGGACGGCTGGGTGACGCCTTCGGCCGGCGCCGCCTGTTCCTCCTCGGCCTGGCCGCGTTCGTGCTGAGCAGCGCGGCCGCAGGGGCGGCACCCACGGCCGGCCCGCTGATCGCCGCCCGTGTCGCCCAGGGTGTGGCTGCGGCTTCCTGGGGCCGCAGAACTGCGGACTGATCCAGCTGTCCCGCCCCGGGTCTGATGGAGGCTCTCAATCCACGTGAGGATGAGAGTCACGGCGGCACCGAGGAAGTACCCCGATGAGCTGCGGGAGCGGGCGACCCGGATGGCGGTCGACGCCCGGCGGGACCCGGCGACCCGGTCCGAGGCGTTGACACGGATCGGCGAGCAGTTGGGCATCAACCCCGAGACGCTGCGCAACTGGGTCATCCAGGCCGAGATCGACGCCGGTCACCGGCCGGGCACCACTACCGATGACGCCACCCGGCTGGCCGAGCTGGATCGGGAGGTCCGCGAGCTGCGCCGGGCGAACGCGATCCTGAAGAGCGCGTCGGCTTCCTTCGCGGCGGAGCTCGACCGCCCCTCCCGCTGATCATCGCCCTCATCGACGCCCACAAGCTCGAGCACGGGGTCGAGCCGATCTGCCACGTCCTCACCGAGGCCGGCGCGACGATCACCCCGAGCACCTACTACGCCACCAGGTCGCGGCCGCCGTCGGCGCGGTCGATCGGCGACGCGGCGACCACCGCGGTCATCACGCAGGTGCACCGCGACAACTACGGCGTCTACGGCGTCCCGAAGGTGCACGCCGAATTGCGCCGGCAGGGCCACCGGGCGGCCCGCTGCACCGTCGCCCGGCTGATGCGCCGCAAGGGTCTGGGCGGCATCAGCCGGGCGAAGGGTCCGCGGACCACGGTGCCGGGCACCGGCCCGGACACCCGCCCGGACCTGGTCGAGCGCGCCTTCACCGCGACCGGCCCGGACCAGCTGTGGGTCGCTGACATCACCTACTGCCGGACCTTCGCCGGCTGGGCGTGCGCCGCGCTCGTCATCGACGTGTTCTCCCGCCGGGTGGTCGGCTGGCAGCTGTCGAAGTCCTTGCGCACCGACCTGGCCCTGGACGCCCTGGAGATGGGCATCTGGACCCGTCGGCGGGCCGCCGCGACGTCAGCGACTGATTCACCACTCGGACAAGGGGTCGCAATACGTCGCGGTGCGGTACACCCAGTGCCTGGCTGACGCTGGCGTCGTCGCCCCCGTGGGCTCGACTGGGGACTCCTATGACCACGTGCTGGCCGAGGCGTTCAACTCGCTGTTCAAGGCCGAGCTGGTCCGCAACCGCGGGCCCTGGAAGGGCATCGACGACCTCGAGATCGCCGCTGCCGATGGGGGGACCTCCCACGAAGTGGGGAACATCGCCTGCTTAGACCACCGACGCCTGCACGGCGAGATCGGCCTGATTCCACCGGCCGAGCACGAGGACAGATTCTCCTGGCACAACATCGCGGCGACTACCGTCGCCGCGTCAGTTCCGAGCCTCCACTGAACCCGGGGCGGGACCGGTCCGGACGGCCGTTGCCACTTCGGTGGTGGTCAGGTCGTTTCCCCTCGCACGGGTCCGTGTCCGCGTGCCGGCGCCGTCAGTCGCTCGTCGCGAACCGCAGGACGGGCTTGATGGTTCCGCCTGCAGCGGAGTCGGCAAAAGCCTTCTCGATGTCAGCGAAGTCGTAGAAGGTGACCAGCCGGTCGAAGGGGAATCGGCCCTTCCGCCACAGCTCGATCAGCCGCGGGATGAAGGTCTGCGGGACGGCGTCGCCCTCAATGATCATCTGCAGCTTCCACCCGCGGGTCATGGACAGGCCCGTCTCGAACGAGGTCTCCTGTCCAGGGGCCTGGGCGCCGACCAGCCCGACGGTCCCGCGGAGGGCCAGGGAGTCGGCGGCGGTGCGCAGGACGGCCGCCACCCCCGACGTCTCGAGGGCGAAGTCCACGCCGAGGCCGCCGGTCAGCTCCTTGATCCGCTCGGCGGCGTCGCCGTCGCGCGCATCGACAGTGTCGGTCGCGCCCAGTTCCTTCGCGAGCGACAGCCGCTCCGGGACGATGTCCACCGCGACGATCTGAGCGCAGCCGACCGCCTGCGCAGCGAGCACCGCGGACAGCCCCACCGCTCCCGCACCGAACACGGCGATGCTCGAGCCAGCGGGCGGACGCAGCGAGTTCATCACGGCTCCGGCGCCGGTTTGGATGCCGCAGCCGAGGGGCCCCATCAGCTCGAGCGGGACATCCGGCGGGACCGGGACCACCGAGCGGGCCTGCACGTTGGCCCGGCGCGCGAAAGACGACTGGCCGAAGAAGTGGGAGGAGATCGCCTCCCGGTTCTCCGGATCCCGCAGCGCGGTCGAGCCGTCGGGCCGGGTGCCGCCGAAGTTGCGCGCGTACAGGTCCGCGCAATACGTGTTGTCCCCGGCCAGGCACTGCCGGCACCGGCCACAGCTGTTCACCGAGAGGACCACGTGGTCGCCGATCGACACTCCGACCACCGCATCGCCCACCTGTTCGATGACGCCGGCACCCTCGTGCCCGAGCACCGCGGGCAGCGGCGTCGGGTAGATCTGCTCGCGCACCACCGCGTCCGTGTGGCACACCCCGGCGCCGACCAGGCGTACCCGCACCTCGTCAGCGCGGAGCTCGTCGAGCTCGATCTCTTGCAGCTGGAAGGGGCCGTTCTTCTCACGGACGACGGCTGCTTCGGTACGCATTGGCGCATCTCCTTCGTGCCTCGTCGCCGATCCGGCCCGGCCCGACTGGTGGGTCGGCGACCGACGGAAGTATGGGGTCGGCCACATCACCGGCCCGCCTCGGTACACGCTAGGGACCGCCGCGACCCGGTCAAGTCCCGTGGCGTGGTGTGTGACGGCGGCCGCGTGATCTTCGGTCTGGTCAGGCGCTGAGCGCCGGAATGGTCACCTCCTCGGTGGTCTGGCCGGTGTCGTCGACCGGCCGCAGCCGGCAGCGGGCGAGGACGTCGAGGCCCAGATAGCGACGGCCTTCGGTCCATTCATCGTGCTGCTCGGCGAGCACGGCGCCGACCAGGCGGATGAGCGCGTCGCGGTCGGGGAAGATGCCGACCACGTCGGTGCGCCGGCGGATCTCGCGGTTGAACCGCTCGGAGGGGTTGTTGGACCAGATCTGCCGCCAGACCTCCTTCGGGAAGGCGGTGAAGGCCAGCACGTCGGCCCGCGCCTGCTCGAGGTGCTCGGCGACCTTCGGGAGCTTGTCGGTCAGGGCGGCCAGCACGTGGTCGAACTGGGCGTGCACCGAGTCGGCGTCGGGCTGCTCATAGAACGAGTGCAGCAGCGCCCGCACCCAGGTCCAGGCGTTCTTCGGGCAGACCACCATCAGGTTGGCCGCGTAATGGGTGCGGCAGACTCCCACTGTCAACTTCGCAGCTCAGGAGCCCGTTGGTGGGTGTGAACGCAGGCATGCCAACGGCCCGCGCGTCACGTCGGGAGCGCGGGTGGGAGATGGGGGTGTCAGGCGGTGGTGGCTTCGGTCGGGGTGGCGGTGAGGATCTCGCTGGCCGGCCCGGTCTTGAGGTGCCGCGCCTGGTCGTAGGGAACGCCGTCGGTCCAGGCTCGCCAGAGCACGCGCATCCAGCGGGCGCCCAGTCCGCGCAGCGCGCGGTGATGCGGTTGCTTGCGGGCTCGGGCGGCGTCGTAGGCGGCGCGCGCCCACGGCGAGGTCTTCAGCGAGTTGTAGGCCCACCACGTGCAGGCCTCGCGCAGCCGGGTGTTGGCCGCGTAGCGGAAGCCGACCCGGTGCGAGCGGCCGCTGGAGCGGGTGACCGGTGCCAGCCCGGCCTCGGCCAGCAGCACCCCGACCGTCGGGTAGTGCTCGCGGTCCTCGCCGATCTCGGCGAGCAGGGTGGCCGCGGTGAGCAGGCCCACCCCGGGAAAGCTCAGGAAGATCTTCGCATCCGGGTGCTTGGCGAGAGCCAGCTCGAGACGCTGGTCGTAGTCGGCGAGCTGGCGATTGAGCACACCGAGGAGCTCGGCGAACACCTGCGCCGAGTGCGCCTTGCCGGCCACCGTGCCTTCGGCGCCGGTGAGCAGGTGGTCCTTCAACCGTTGCACCAGGACGGCCGGATCGACTCGGCCGCGGTAGGACTGCCGCCGGCAGAAGGCGGCCATCCGCTGCTCGCCGATGCGGGCAGCGGCCTGCGGCGTCGGATAATCGGCGATGAAGGCCAGCGTGATGTCCCGGTCGATCGAGGAGAACAACTGCGCCGGCGCCGGGTGATAGGCGTCCAGGATGGCGTGCAATTGCGCCTCAACACGTTGCTGGGACTCCAGCAATCGGTCCCGGTCGCGGGAGAGCGCGCGCAACTCGGCCAGCGCCGGCGAGGCGACCGGCAACGGGCGCCAGTGCGCGTGCTCGTGGCGCAGCGTGTCAGCCAGAGTGAAGGCGTCGAAGACGTCGTCCTTGCTGCTGGCCACCCGATAGCGCTCGCGAGCGCGGGCGGCGATCCGCGGGTTGATCGGGAAGACGCGGTGCCCGCCGGCCTGCAGCCGCTCGATGAGCAGGCCTTCGGCGCGTTCCACGCAGATCGGCAGGCCGGTTCCCAGCCCGGCGAGCTCGGCGTCGAGCTGGTTGAGGCCTGCGACGTCGTGGCCCAGGCGGACCTGCCGGATCCGCTGCCCGGTGGCGTTGACCGCGCAGAGTTGGTGGTGGCTGGCGCCCCAGTCGATGCCGATGAAGACCTCCTCGACGCCGAGGTCGATCGTGTAGCTGCTCTGCATGCATCTGGCCCTTCGAGTCCGGTCACCTCATGGCCGGCTCGGCTGGACGCTCATCTCGGTGCTCAAGGCACGACTCCCACTGGCCAGTACCGAGCCCGCCGCCGCCGGGAGGGACAGGTCTGCCGCTGGACCTCGAAGGTCACGCTGCCAAGGTCCTCTCCCGGCGGCGGAGGTGACCGACGGGAACCTCCCGCCAAGAGCCGATGTCAGCAGATGAGCGCTGCCAGGCCGCACCGTGCACCGCGGCGCCGATCGCCTCGACCAGCCCGCGGTGCGCGTCGGAAGTGACCAGTTGAACTCCGGTCAGCCCGCGGGCGGTCAGGTCCCGGACGAAGGCCAGCCAGCCGGCGCCGTCCTCGGCGGAGGTGACCTGCAGGCCGAGGATCTCCCGGTGCCCATCGGCGTTCACGCCGATGGGCAGCAGGGCGTGCACGCCCACCACCCGGCCGCCCTCGCGGACCTTGAGCACGAGGGCGTCGGCGGCCACGAACGTGTACGGGCCGGCATCCAACGGGCGGTGCCGGAAGGCCGCGACCTGCTCATCGAGGTCCTTCGCCATGTCGCTGACCTGCGGCTTGCTCAGCCGGCTCATCCCGAGGGACTCGACGAGCTTCTCCATCCGCCGGGTCGAGACGCCCAGCAGGTAGCAGGTCGCGACCACCGTGGTCAGTGCCCGCTCGGCCCGCCGGCGGCGCTCGAGTAGCCAGTCCGGGAAGTAGCTGCCCGAGCGCAGCTTTGGGATGGCGATGTCGAGAGTGCCGGCGCGGGTGTCGAACTCGCGGGGCCGATAGCCGTTGCGGCTGTTCGTGCGGGCCTCGCTGCGCTCGCCGTAGCCGGCGCCGCAGACCGCGTCGGCCTCGGCCGACATCAGCGTGTTGATGAACGTGGTGAGCATCTGCCGCAGCAGATCGGGGCTGGCCTGGGTCGGCTGCTCGTGCAGGAAGTGGGCAGCGTCGATACTGCTCGGTGCGGTCATCGCGTCGAACTCCTGAAGGACTGTGAGAGGTCTCCCAGAAGATCACGCGGTGGCCGCCTCGACGTTCAGGGCCCGCTACTCACCGGGCCGTCGCACACCACCCTGGTGGACGCCACTGCTGGCCACCGGGCTGCGCCGCGGCGAGGCGCTGGCCCTGCACTGGCCGGACGTCGACCTCGACGCCGGGTTGCTGCGGGTCCGCTGGACCCTCTCCCGAACCTCCCAGGGGCTCCGGCTCGAGGAACCCAAGACCGACAAGTCCCGCCGGACCGTGTCACTCCCCCGCTCGGCCATCGAGGCGCTCCGCGCCCACCGGACCCGGCAACTGGAGGAACAGCGCGCGGCCGCAGGAGCCTGGCAGGAGCAGGGCCTGGTCTTCACCACCGAGATCGGGACGCCGCTCGAGCCCCGCAACGTGTTGCGGCGCTTCGAGTTCCTCGCGGAGCGGGCCGGGCTCCGCGGCGTCACCCTGCACACGCTGCGCCCACTCCGCGGCCAGCTTCCTGCTGGCGGCCGGCACGCACACCAAGGTCGTCCAGGAGCACCTGGGCCACTCGTCGTACGCCATCACGGCCGACATCTACAGCCACGTCGGTCCCGCCCAGCAGCGGGAAGCGGCCGACCGGCTCGACCAGGCGCTCCGTTGGTGACCGCTGCTGTCCCTCGGGCCGCGTTGCTGTACGCGTTGCTGTAGTGATGCAGAAGGCGGGCCGACCTTCACGGCCGACCCGCCTCTGACCTGCGGTTTCACTGTCGGGCTGACAGGATTTGAACCTGCGACCCCTTGACCCCCAGCCGTCGGCCGCGGGTTCGTGAGCGTCCGTCTAAGTCCATCTGTGCAGGTCAACCGGCATACGGAACGACGGCGAACAGTGGTGAACAACCCCGAACGGGCTGCAATGGCGGTCAAAATGGTGGTCAATGAGCGCCGTCCGGCCATGCTCGGACACCCTTGATCCCTCGCAGGCCTACTCGTCGCTGAGCGTAATGGCGCCCTCAGGGAAGGGAGTGCCCGGCTCTTGCCGTGCCCGTCGTCGTCTTTGGGGCGTGACCGACAGCAGCGATGTACCGCTCCCCTCGCCCAGTCAACGAAGGCTTAGGTACCACGCGGTGACCCGTTTACCTGCAACTTTATCTTAAGGGTGTTGACAGCGTCTGGTCGGCAACGAACACGCAGGTCAGCGCGGGTTCAAGTCATCGACTCGCGTTGGTCATCGTCGGGGATCGAGGGTGGTCTGTTGGCCGTAAGTTGGTCGCGTCGCGTCGCACTCCGCCCTCGGCTGGCTCACCCCCAGAGAGTTGGAGAACCGATCATCAATCACCGCGGCATGATCACCTAACCCAATGTGTCCGGAGAACCGGGTCAGGCTCCACGTCTTCTGAGCAGTGCTGTGCCGGGGCGTTCGGCGCAGGCGCACTCTCATCTGCGCTCAGCTGAGGCGCCCGCACAGCTCTGCTCGCGTGAGGATTCGGCCGCAGGCCGTGCCCGCCACGCAGACAGGACGTCCTCGCGCTGCTGAGCACGCCGACCCGGCCCATCCGAGCGCCGACCTGCTTAACCATTCCGAGCATGCGCGGGGCAGGTTGTCCACCGGAACACGCGGACTCGGCGACGGAGGCGGCCCGCCGCCTGCCGCCACATGGGGCGCGGTCGGCCTCGGCGAAAACGCTCCGGCCGCTGCTGACCGTGGTCCTCACCGTGATGACCACCGCCTGCTCGCCCGGTGGCCCTGTCGAACCGTCCACGGACCAGGGGCCGGCGTCCAACACCTCGGGCGGCGCGTCCGCCGACCAGGCGACGCCTCCCGCGGAGGCGGGAGAGTCTGGGGATCAGTCCGCGCTCACGAGTGTGGAGGTCAGAGCCGTCGGCGACGTCATCATGGGGGCGACGCCGGAACTGCCTCCCGACGATGGCCGCCACGTGTTCGACGCCGTCGCTGAGGAGCTCACCGGCGACGTCGTGCTGGCCAACCTGGACCAGGCCCTCACCGACATCGCGACGTCGACCAAGTGCGGCGCGACCAGCAGTGCTTGCTTCGCCTTCCGGACACCACCGTCGTATGCCCAACGGCTGCGCGAGGCGGGGTTCACCGTCATCAACCTGGCCAACAACCACTCCCACGACTTCGGCGACGCGGGCCTGCGTGACTCGCAGGCCGCGCTGACGGCGGCGGGTCTGCACTACACGGGCATGCCCGGGCAGGTGACCCTGCAGAACGTCGGGTCTCTGCGGGTGGCGATCCTCGGTTTTGCACCCTACGGCTGGGCGCAGAGCCTGCTCGACATCCCCGCCGCACAACAGCTCGTCGGTCAGGCCGCCGAGCAGGCCGATGTGGTCCTGGTGACCATCCACGCCGGCGCGGAGGGTGCCGACCAGTCCCACGTCCGCCCGGGCCCGGAGATCTTCCTCGGCGAGAACCGAGGGGATGCCATGGCCTTCTCCCGTGCGGTGATCGACGCCGGCGCGGACGCGGTCCTGGGTGCCGGTCCGCACGTGCTGCGGGGCATGGAGTGGTACCGCGGCCGGTTGATCGCCTACAGCCTGGGCAACTTCACCGGCTACCGCACCCTGTCCAACGACGGCCCGGCGGGCGTCGGCGGGATCCTCACGCTACGGCTGGCCGCCGATGGAACCTGGAACTCCGGCCGGCTGGTCGGCACCGTGATGGTCGACCCAGGACTCGCCCAGATCGATCCCGGCCAGCACGCCCTGAGCGTGGTGCGGGACCTGTCCCGCACCGACTTCGGTGCCTGCGGCGTCGACCTCTCCCCCACCGGCGAACTGAGTGCACCCACCTGCTGACACCCAGGCCACCCCGCAGGCCTGGCCGGCTTGCTCACGAGGCGAGACAAGGACCAGCCACGCTTCCGCTGCCCTCCTTGGTCTCCTGGAGCGCTGCAACGCCCCGGCTCTCCATCGCCCACGAGAACTGCGGGCTCTCATCGCTTCTGTGAACGCTCAACACAATCTGCATGGTAGGACCGCCGAGCGTCCACTGAGGTGACCCCGAAGTCCCACCAGGGGACTCATGTAAAGTATGCAAACTTCCGAAATCTCGCGCGTGGGGTTTCCTTCCAATGCGCAACTACGATCAAAGCGACTGACCCGCCGCTGAGTAAATCGTTCATCGGGTGCCAGCCCCGCTGACACCGGTGAGGATCAGTCTTGTCCAGTCCTTACGCATACCGCATCCCCGGGATTTATCGCTTCCCCCATTCTGCGCTTCGGCACACGTGCTCGTCGAGGCTGCCCCAAGCGCTACAAGATGAGCAAAGAGCTCAGCAGCGAAGCGAGGTCCTCACAGCGGTGTGCTGGTTGCTTGGTGGAGTAGGCCTGAGGCATGCGGGCGTACTCGATGGATCTGCGTGAGCGGGTCGTTGCCGCAGTCGATGGCGGGATGACCCAGGAGCAGGCGGCAGTGACCTTCCGGGTGTCGGTGAACACCGTGGGCCGATACCTGGCCCGGCGGCGGAACATCGGCAGTCTGGCCCCGACCGCGCAGCGGCACGGGCCGGTGCCGGAGAAGAGGCAGCAGCTGCAGGCCTGGCTGCCGGATAGGCTGGGCGCGGCGGCCGATGCCACCCTGGCCGAGCATGTCAGCGCCTTCGCCAGCCAGCGGGGCGTGGTGGTGTCGGCGGCGACGATGTCGCGGGCGATCGCCGCCCTGCCGGCCGACGATCCCGATCAGGCGCTGACGCCGCGCGGACGGCGGCGGCGGCCGGGCCGGCCGCTGAAGTCAAAAGCCTGAGCGCCACCGAGCGCGACGAGACCGCGCGCGCCCGGTGGCATCGCGAGGTGGCTACCACCGACGCGGCCCGGCTGGTGTTCGTCGATGAGTGCGGCACGCACATTTCGATGACCCGCCGCCGGGCCCGCGCTCCGCGGGGCACCCGGGCGGTCGGGGCGGTGCCGCGCAACCGCGGGCCGGTGACCACGTTGATCACCGGGCTGGCGCTGTCGGGCATGAGCCCGGCGATGACGGTGGAGGGCGGCACGACCGCGGCGGTGTTCGCCGCCTATCTGCAGCAGGTGCTGCTGCCGGCGCTGCGGCCCGGGCAGGTGGTGGTGGTCGACAACGTCGGCGCGCACAAGCCTGAGCGGATGCGCGCGCTGGTCGAGGCCGCGGGATGCCGGCTGGTGTTCCTGCCGGACTTCTCTCCGGTGGAGGAGGCTTTCAGCAAGATCAAGGCCCTGGTGAAAGCCGCCGGCGCGCGCACCCGCGCGGCCCTGGACGCGGCCATCGCCGTGGCGCTGGCCGCGGTCACCGCCACCGACGCCGCTGGCTGGTTCGCCCATGCCGGCTACTCCACCCACCAAGCCACCTGAAGACCGCTGTCAGTGTGTCGGCTCATGCTGTTCGCCGGTTCTGACCTTCGAGCCGGCACACGTCGGAGCGGGCGCCGGCTGGCGGTTCTGGGCGGGGCGGAGGGAGCCGCACACGGGGCAGTAGAAGGCGATCAGCGCGCCGCCGGCCGGTGGGCGGGAGGGGTCCTCAGCGTCGTGCCGGTCCACCACCATCAGCATCCTCTGCCTGATTCACGAGATGGGTCGGTGCCTGGCACGCGGTGCCGGCCGCCGTCGAACCCCCAGCGGACCCTGAGCCGTGCCGCCGCGGCCGGTTGCACGACCGTCAGATGACGTCCGGCTTCCGGTCGCCCAGCCCGGCTCCGGTACACGTGGAGTAGCGCCATCTGACGAGCTCGGCGTGCGTGAGGGCGGCTGCTACGCAGTCGATGCGGGCGTCGAGGTGTGGCTGGGCGCCGTCGACGGCCGCCTCCCTCGCTACTGCGTGGCCTTCACCGTGGGCGCGGAGGGCAGCGAGGACCTGACCTACGCCCGGAGGCTCACCGCCGACCTCGGGGTGCCGCACGTCGTGGTCCCCGTCCGGCCGCGGGAGCTGAGCCTGCGCGACGTGCGGGAGGCGATGCGCGTCTCCGAGCTCACCGAGTACGGCGACATCATCAACGCCGTCGTCTCCCAGCGACTGTTCGTCGCCGTCCACCACGCCGGCGTGAAGGTGGTCCTCACCGGCGACGGCTCCGACGAGCTGTTCGGTGGCTACACGATGTACCGCCGGATCGGTGATGCCGACCGCCGCCGGCTGTTCCTGCACAAGATCGCTCACCTCAGCCGTACGGAGTTGCAGCGCGTCGATCGCACCTCGATGGGTAACCGGGTCGAGGCGCGGGTGCCGTTCCTGGACGTGACGATGCTCGACCTCGCCATGCGGATCCCGCAGGAGCTCAAGTACCGCGACGGCTACGAGAAGTGGATCGTGCGGCACGCCTTCGCCGATCTCCTCCCCGACTACGTCGCCGCCCGGCACAAGAACCCGATGTCGCACTCCAGCGGGCTGCACGAACGGATCCGGCTCTTCCGGCCGCTGTTCCCGCGCCTCTACCGCAGCCTCGGCTACCAGTGCGCCGCGCCGCTGCAGCGTGACTTCTCCGAGGTGCTCAGGGAGCACGATTACGACCTCGACGCCGCCATCACCGCGGCCCGGACCCCGCGCGACCTCACGCTCGGCGAACACGTCCGTGACCTCGCCGGAGCGCTGCGCTGGAATCTCGCCTCCCTCGTGCGCCGACCCGTTCGCACGACCAGCACGTGACCGGGACCGCACGCCCGGTCCCGGTCCGACGCCGAGTCGTCGCACAGCAACTCCGTGGCGCGGACGCCGGCTGACGAGCCGACCTGACGCGGCAAGCCAGCAGTTCTGCGACAGGGCCGCCAGCAGTCAGCGCCGAACCGTGCCACCTGGATCAGCGGATCGCACACCTCGACGTGCCGCGCTCTAACGACCTATAAGGGCGGGTGTTACAAGAACGGTCCGAACTGGAGCCCCGTACTGGCGAGGAAGCCGGCCAGCAGCCCGAAGCGGTACTGCATCCGTCTCAGCCGCGTCTTCACCAGCGCCGTCAGCTCGGCGATGGTGTGCTTGGTCAGGTTGGCCAGCGAGCGCTTCAGATGCGACTACACCGGCTCGACGGGGTTGAGCTCGTGGGCGTAGGGCGGCAGCCGGTAGACCGTCAGCCACGGCCGGGCGGCGATCAGTTCGGCCATGGCCTTGCTGGCGTGGGTGCTCAGGTTGTCCCAGACCAGCACGATCGGCCCGCCCAGCTGCTGATGGGCGGCGTCGAGCAGGCGGGCGTAGTCGGCCTCGGTGAACCCCTTGCGCCCGCCGCGTCGGCCGCGGTGGGTGCGGTAGATCAGCCGGGGCCGCTGCCCGGGCTTGACCGCGACCAGGGCGGCCACTGACACCCGCGGGCTGATCGCCGCGGTCACCCGCACCACCGGAGTCCGACCGCGGCGGCCCAGGTGCGCCCCTTCGGCGGCCTCAGCCCCTGACCGGACTCGTCTTCGAAGACCAGCCAGGCGCCCAGGTCCGCCGCGGTCCTTTTATCTGCGGCCAGCTCTCCTCCCGCCAGGCGGCGATCTGCTCCTCATCCCGCTCCGCCGCGCGCCGCGCGGGCACCTGCACGCTCCAGCCGAGGCGGTGCAGCAGCAGGTCGAGACCGGGCAGGGTGTACTCCACGCCGAACCGGGTGTGCACGACCGCGGCGGTGCGCGCCAGCGTCCAGCACTGATCGGCCCAGCCCCAGGCGGCCGGGCCGGCCTCCAGCAGCACCTGCAGCTCCTCCAGTTGCGCCGGGGTGAGCCGGCAGCGTGCCCCGCCTGGGCCTTTCGAGGCCAGGGCCGGGCGACCGCCGGCGGCCAGCGCGCGGCGCCAGCGGTTGACCGACATCCGGGTCACCCGGAACCGGGCCGCCACCTCGGCGTCGGTGGCGCCCTCCTCGATCCACTCCGCGGCCTGAAGCCGCACCTTCTCCCGCCGGGCGCACTCCTCGGCAGTGAGCCCGCCACCCTGGGGATACCTCATGGGTACGGCATAGCGCGCGCCGCGCCGGCTGTCAGCAGACTACGGAACTCCCGCCATTAATGATCATTAGCGGCACCGACGCCGAGCGCCCAACCCATCTGCGCATCGACCGCGGGCGGCCACAGCGCCCGAACTCATGCGGCCGCTCCTGGAGACAGACGGATCGCTGGGCCACCTCGACGAGTGAGGGAGGCCTAATGGTGGTCAAATAGGTGGTCAACCGCCTCCCGAGAGCGGTCAGGGGCCGTTCCGGATCTCTCCGGACACGGCCCCTGACCTGCGGTTTCACTGTCGGGCTGACAGGATTTGAACCTGCGACCCCTTGACCCCCAGTCAAGTGCGCTACCAAGCTGCGCTACAGCCCGAGCGCCGGGCGGCTCGCACCGCCCGATCGCTGCAGGAGCAGGTTACCGCACCCGGTCCCGGTGTCCGTCCGGTGGTCAGCCGCCCGTCGGCACCCGGTCCCCGGCAGCCAGGACCTCCCGCAGCTTCTCGGCCACGGCGTCGACGTCCGGAGGCTCGCCGTGGCCGGCGTCGAGGAAGCTGCCGTGGTCGCCGGGGAACACGACCGGCGCCATCCCCAGCCGCTCGGCGACCGCCTCGCCGCCGCGGTGCGCCAGCTGCCCCGCCGAGCGCTCCCCGACCGCGACGACGATCTGCGTCGATGCCGCCCGCAGCGCCTCGATGTCGTGCTCGTGGTGGGTCGAGGACACGATGTTCTGCCCCAGCAGCACGTCGTCGCGGGACCCGTCGTCCTCGGTGGGCAGGCCGAACACCGCGGGGTCCGGGACCGGCCGGGCGGCCCAGTCCTCGGGGACCGGCCCGGAGTGCATCACGAGCGCGATGAACTCGGCCATGCCGGCGCCGAAGCCACGGGCCAGGTAGGTCTCGTGCACGTGCCGCGAGGCGGCCAGCGCCGCCTCGCGGTCGGGCAGGAGCGCGGCCGCCGGCGGCTCGTGCGCCACCAGCGTCCGCACCTGCTCCGGGTGCCTGGCCACCAGCGCCAGCGCGTTCCCCGCTCCCCCGCTGGTGGCGAAGACGTCGACGGGTCCGGCGTCCAGCGTCGTGATCAGCCGGGACAGGTCGTCGGCGTGCTCCTCCGGCGTCGACTCGTTCGCGCCGTCGGTGCGCCGGCTGCGGTCGGCCCCGCGCGGGTCGTAGGTGACGACCGTGCGGTCGGGGAAGCGCGCCGCCAGCGAGGCCAGACCCGAGGCGCCCATCGGCGAGGCGATGAGCAGCAGCGGCGGACCGTCCCCCGGTCGGACGTCGTAGGTGATGACGGCTCCGGCCGTCTCGAGCGTGTGCGTCTGCGGTGCGGTCATCTCGGCCTCCGGGTTCGTGGGATCGCGCAGTGGAGACGCGCCCCGGAGGCCGGACTCATCGGTCAGCCGCGCTGCTTCGCACTCCCCCGGCCCTCGCGGACCTTGACCGAGATGTCGATCGGCGTCCCGCCGAAGCCCCACCGCTCGCGCAGCTTGCGCTCGAGGAACCGCCTGTAGCCCGCCTCCAGGAACCCGGTGGTGAACACGACGAACCGCGGCGGCCGGACGTCGGCCTGCGTCACGTACTTGATCTTCGGCGCGCGCCCGCCCCGGGCCGGCGGCGGCGTCTCCATCACCAGCTGACGGACGTAGGCGTTGAGCTCCGCCGTGGGGATCCGCGTCTCCCACGAGGCCAGCGCGGCTCGCAGGTGGTCGGCGAGCCTGCCGACGCCGCGGCCGCTGACCGCCGAGATGTTCACCCGCGAGGCCCACCGCACGCGGGCGAGGTCGCGCTCGACCTCCCGCTCCAGCTGGGCGTGCCGGTCCTCGTCGATGGCGTCCCACTTGTTGAACGCGATGACCAGCGCGCGGCCAGCCTCGATCACCTGCGTGATCACCCGCTGGTCCTGCTCGCTGATCACCTCGTCGGCGGCCAGCAGGACGACGGCGACCTCGGCGGCCTGGATGGCGGCCTCGGTGCGCAGGCTGGCGTAGTACTCCGTGCCGCTGGCGGTGTTGACCTTGCGGCGCAGGCCGGCGGTGTCGACGAACCGCCACTCCTCGCCGCCGAGGGTGATGATCGAGTCGACCGGGTCCACGGTGGTGCCGGCGACGGAGTCGACGACGGAGCGCTCCTCCTTGGCCAGCCGGTTGAGCAGGCTGGACTTCCCCACGTTGGGCCGTCCGACCAGCGCCACCCGGCGCGGACCGCCCTCCTCCGGCTCCCCGCGCGGCGCCTCGGGCAGCGCGTCGAGGACCAGGTCGAGCAGGTCGCCGGAACCGCGGCCGTGCAACGCGCTCACCGGCTGCGGCTCCCCCAGGCCCAGCGACCACAGCTCGGCAGCGGCGGCCTCGCTGCGCTCGTCGTCGACCTTGTTGGCGACGAGGATCACCGGCCGGTCGCTGCGGCGCAGGATGCGCGCGGCCGCCAGGTCGGTGTCGGTGGCCCCGACCTGGCTGTCGACGACGAGCACGACGACGTCGGCGGTGCGCATCGCGTGCTCGGCCTGCCGGCTGATCGAGGCACCCAGCCCGTCGGCCCGCGGGTCCCAGCCGCCGGTGTCGGTCACGGTGAACCGCCGACCGTTCCACAGCGCCTCGTAGGAGATGCGGTCGCGGGTGACCCCCGGGACGTCCTGCACCACCGCGGCCCTCCGGCCCAGGACCCGGTTGACCAGCGTCGACTTGCCCACGTTGGGCCGTCCGACGATCGCCACCACCGGCAGCGGAGCGCCGGCCCCCTCCTCGCTCACGAGCCCACCTCCACTGCCGAGCAGGCCAGCTCCACCACGCGGTCGACCACCTGGTCCCGGTCGAGGTCGGTGCTGTCGACCACCACCGCGTCGGCGGCCGGCCGCAGCGGGCTGTCCGCGCGCCTGCTGTCGTACTCGTCGCGGCGGCGCAGGTCGGCGGCCAGGTCGGCGACCTCGTCGGGGGTGGTGAGACCGAGCTGGGCCGCCCGCCGCTGCGCGCGGGCCTCCGGCGCGGCGGTCAGGTAGACCTTCACCGTCGCGTCGGGCAGCACCACGGTGCCGATGTCGCGGCCCTCGACGACAACGGCGTCGGCCGCGGCCACCAGCGACCGCTGCTGGTCGACCAGCCGCCGGCGCACCGCGGGCACCGCCGAGACCGCCGAGACGGTGCGGGTGACCTCGGCGCCGCGGATGCGCACCGCGACGTCGGTGCCGTCGACCTCCACCCGCTCGGTGTCGGCCGCCGTCCCCACCTCGATGCGGGTGCCGGCCACCACATGGGCCACCGCCTCGGCGTCCTCCGGGTCGACCCCGGCGTCGAGCACGGCCACGGTGGCGGCGCGGTACATGGCGCCGGTGTCGAGGTAGGACGCGCCCAGCCGGGCGGCCACCGCGCGCGCCACCGACGACTTGCCCGTCCCCGACGGCCCGTCGAGGGTCACCTGCCCCCGGAAGCCGCCCACCGGGCTCAGTGCGCGGTCACCCCGCGCCGTGGTCGCCGCTCGCTGGCGCTCGCTCACTGCGCGATCACCCCGCGCAGTGGTCGCCGCTCGCTGGCGCTCGCTCACTGCGCGATGTCCCGTCGCAGCGCCACGGCACCCCGCAGGTACACGTGCTGGATCTCCGCCCGCGGCTTCGGCGTCTCCACGTGCGCCATCAGCCGCAGCACCCGCGGCAGCGCGTGCGGCACGGAGATCTCGGTCGCGCACATCAGCGGCACGTCGCCCATACCCAGCTCGCGGGCGGCGAGCGCGGGGAACTCCGAGACGAGGTCGGGGGTCGCGGTGAACAGGATGCTGATGATGTCGCCGTGGTCGAGGCCGTTGCGCTCGACCACCGTGCTCACCAGCTCCCGGGTGGCCTCGAGGACCTGGTCGCGGTCGTCGGCGTCCACCTGTGTCGCGCCCCGGATGGCCCGTACGGCCACGTGCACCCTCCTCGGTCGGTCCCGGCTCCCGTTCCGGGGTGCCCGGTCGAGTCTAGGTACCTCCCGCCACCGCCCTCCCCGTGGCAGCCGCGGGCACGACGAGCGGCGCCTCGGGGCGGGTCAGAGCGGGCGGATGCCCCAGGTCGACGTCGTCGACTCCCCCGGCGCCAGCCGGACGACCGCCTCCCCGGAGCGGAAGGCGTCCGGCGGGCAGGTCATCGGCTCGACGGCCAGCCCCTGCCGGCGGCGGGACGCCGGCTCGACGACGTCGCCGCTGAACAGCTGCAGGTAGCGGTAGGAGGCGTCCAGCCAGACGGCGGCGCCACGGCCGTCGCGGCCCACCAGCCGCACCTCGGCCACCCCGTCGGCGTCGCGCGCGAGGTCGGTGAGGCAGTCGTCGAGGCGCAGGCCGCCGATCCGCCGGCCGGCGCGCAGGTCGTACGGCGTCCCCTCGACCGGCTCGGTGCCCAGCGGCAACAGCCGCTCGTCCGGGGTGATCCGGGTGGCCGCCGGCACGGTGAGCTCGTCGCCGTCGAGGCGTCCGCCCGGCGAGGCCAGGTAGGGGTGGTGGCCCTCGCCGTAGGGCAGGTCGGTGTCGCCCTCGTTGGTCGCCGTCGTCGTCACCCGCAGCCCCCCGACCGACAGCGCGTAGGCCACCTGCAGCCGCAGGGCGAACGGGTAACCCGGCTGCGGGAACAGCACGTGCTCGAGGACGACGGCGTCCTCCGCCCGGCCGGCCACCCGCCAGGCGGCGTACCGGACCAGGCCGTGCAGCGCCGTCCCGCGCTCGGGCTCGGTCACCGGCGTGACGTGCCGGGCGCCGTCCCAGGACCAGACGCCGTCGCGCAGCCGGTTGGGCCAGGGGGCGAGCACCTGCCCGCGGCAGTCGGCGGCCATCTCGCCGGGCCCGTACCCGTCGACGACGTCGCGGCCGCCGGCCCGGTAGCTGCGCAGCCCGCCGCCGACCTCGACGACCACGGCCTCGGCGTCCCCGGCGCGCAGGACGTGCTGCTCGCCCGTCGGGAGCACGCTCACCGCGCGCGGCCGGCGGTGAGGTCGCGGACCTCGGCGTAGCGCTCGCGGACGAACGGCACCGGGTCGGCCTCGAAGGTCTCGGTGCTGGTGGCCGGCCACACCGGCGCGGTGTCGCCGCCGGCGAGCACCCACGCGGCCTGCCGGGCCGCGCCGTCGGCGACGTACTCCCCCGGCGGCGGCACCAGCACGGGGACGCCGAGGACGGCCGGCGCGAGCCGGCGGACGGCCTCGGAGCGGGCGCCGCCGCCGACCAGGAGGACCCGCCGCACCGGGTTGCCCTGGGCGGCGATCGCCTCCAGCCCGTCGGCCAGCCCGCACAGCAGCCCCTCGACGGCGGCGCGCGCCAGGTGCGCCGGGTCGGCGGTGCCCAGGGTCAGGCCGTGCACCGCCCCGGTGGACCAGGGCCGGTCCGGGGTCCGCTCCCCCTCCAGGTAGGGCACCAGCACCAGCCCGCCGGCCCCGGCCGGCGCGGACAGCGCCAGCCGGGACAGCTGCTCGTGGTCGACGCCGAGCAGCCGCGCGGTCGCGTCGAGGACGCGGGCGGCGTTGAGGGTGACCACCAGCGGCAGGAAGTTGCCGGTGGCGTCGGCGAACCCGGCGACGGTGCCCGAGGGGTCGGCGCTGGGCGTGGTGGAGACGGTGGAGACCACCCCGGAGGTGCCGATCGACAGGACGACGTCGCCGGGCTCGGCGTTGATGCCCAGCGCGGCGGCGGCGTTGTCGCCGGTGCCCGGGCCCAGCGCGGCGCCGGTGGTCGCCGTCCCCGCCCGCTCGGCCGGGCCGAGCACCCGCGGCAGCACCGGGGTGCGGCCGAAGGCCCGCCGCAGCAGGTCGGGCCGGTAGGCCTCCTCCGCCGGCGACCAGTAGCCGGTGCCGCTGGCGTCGCCGCGGTCGGTGACCAGGGCGTCGAGGCCGGGCCGGCCCGCCAGCACCCAGGTCAGCCAGTCGTGCGGCAGGCAGACCGCCGCCGTCCGGTCGGCGTTGTCCGGCTCGTGCTCGGCCAGCCAGCGCAGCTTGGTGACGGTGAACGACGCGACCGGGACCAGCCCGACCGCGTCGGCCCACGCCTGCCCACCGCCGAGCTCGGCGGTCAGGTCGGTCGCCGCCTGCGCGGAGCGGGTGTCGTTCCACAGCAGCGCCGGCCGGACGACCGCGCCGTCGGCGTCCAGGCACACCATCCCGTGCTGCTGGCCGCCGACGGCGACCGCGGCGACGTCGTCGAGACCGCCGGCCTCGGCGATCGCCGTCCCCAGCGCCGCCTCCCAGGCGGCCGGGTCGACCTCGGTGCCCTCGGGGTGCGGCGCCCGGCCCTCGCGGACCAGGGCGCCGCTGTCGGCGTCCCGCACCACGACCTTGCACGACTGGGTCGACGAGTCGACCCCGGCCACCAGGGTCATGTCAGCGGGCGCCCAGCAGGTGCTCGAGCGCGAGCTGGTCGATGCGCACGACCCCGGCGCCGCGCCGGGCGACGGTGTCGGCGTCGAAGTCCTCGAACGCCGAGCGGTCGGCCAGCAGGTCCTCGAAGGTCTCGCCCTCGGCCAGGGTCGGCTGCCGCAGCTCGGGCACGCGGGCGGCGGCGAGCGCCTCCTGCACCTCGGGGTCGGCGCGGAAGGCCGCGGCCCGCTCCTTGAGCAGCAGGTAGGTGCGCATGTTCGCCGCGGCCGAGCGCCACACGCCGTCCATGTCCTCGGTGCGCAGCGGCTTGTAGTCGAAGTGCCGGGGGCCGTCGTAGGACGGGCCGCCCTGTGGGCCGCCGTTCTCCAGCAGGTCGACGGTGCTGAAGGCCTGCAGCAGGTCGCCGTGGCCGAACACCAGGTCCTGGTCGAACTTGGGCCCGTGCTGGCCGTTGAGGTCGATGTGGAAGAGCTTGCCCAGCCAGATCGCCTCGGCGATGCCGTGGGTGAAGTTCAGGTTCGACATCTGCTCGTGGCCGACCTCGGGGTTGATGCCGACGAGGTGCGCGTGCTCGAGCCTGGAGATGAAGGCGATGGCGTGCCCGACGGTGGGCAGGAAGATGTCGCCGCGGGGCTCGTTGGGCTTGGGCTCCAGCGCGAAGCGCAGGCCGTAGCCGCGGGCCTCAGAGTAGGCGGCCAGGGTGTCGATCGCCTCGGCGTAGCGGTCGAGCGCCGCGATCAGGTCCTTGGCGGTGTCGACCTCGGTGCCCTCGCGGCCGCCCCACAGCACGTAGGTCTGCGCGCCCAGCTCGGCGGCGAGGTCCATGTTCCGCATGACCTTGCGCATCGCGTAGCGGCGCACCTCGCGGTCGTTGGCGGTCAGGCCGCCCTCCTTGAACACCGGGTGGGTGAACAGGTTGGTGGTGACCATCGGCACGACCAGGCCGGTCTCGTCCAGCGCCGTGCGGAAGCGCTTGACGTGCTCGTCCCGCGCGGTGGTGTCGCTGCCGAAGGGGATGACGTCGTCGTCGTGGAAGGTCACGCCGTAGGCGCCCAGCTCGGCCAGCTTGTGCACCGACTCGACCACGTCCAGGGCAGGGCGGGTGGCGTCGCCGAACGGGTCGCGCGCCGGCCAGCCGACCGTCCACAGGCCGAAGGTGAACTTGTCGTCGCGGGTGGGCTGCAACGCGCTCATGGGGATCCCTCCATCGGATTTGTATTGCCGTAGAACATAACCCCCGGACCCGGTTAGTCTCAAGAGGTGACGACGACCCGGCCGCAGCCCAGCGTCGCGCGCCAGTCGACGCTGCGCAGCACCAACCTGGCGCTCGTGCTGCGGACCGTCTGCGCCGCGGACACACCGCCGTCGCGGGCCGACGTCGCCACCCGGGCCGGGACGACGCGGGCGACCGCCACCCGGCTGGTCGACGACCTGGTCGCCGGCGGCCTGCTCGACGAGGGCGCGCGGCCGACCCCGTCGGGTCCCGGCCGGCCGGCCACGCCGCTGCTGCCCAGCGCGCGCACCGGCGCCCTGGGCCTGCAGGTCGACGCCGGGCTGCTCGCCGCCCGGGTGCTGGACCTGCGCGGCCGGGTGGTGGCCGAGCACGTGGAGGAACGGGACCTCGCCGGCGCCGACCCCGAGCCGACGCTGGCCCGGCTCGGCGCGCTGGCCACCGAGGTCGTGTCCGGGGCCGGAGGGGTGCGGCTGGCCGGGGCCGGGCTGGCACTGCCGGGCCTGGTCGACGCCGGGAGCGGCGTGCTGCTGCAGGCACCCAACCTCGGCTGGTCCGGCGTCCCCGCCGCCGACCTGCTGGCCACGCACCTGCCGGGCGGCCTCACGCCGCTGCCCGGCAACGAGGCCGACCTGGCCGCCCGCACGGTCGCCGAGGCGGCGCCGGGGCGGCCGGGCCCCCTGCGGGACTTCCTGTACCTGTCCGGGCAGATCGGCATCGGCGGCGCCGCCGTCCTCGACGGACACGTCGTCGGCGGCAGCGCCGGGTGGGCCGGCGAGGTGGGCCACGTGTGCGTCGACCCGGCCGGGCCGGCCTGCCGCTGCGGCTCGACCGGCTGCCTGGAGCAGTACGCCGGGCGGCACGCGCTCATGGTCGCCGCCGGGCTGGCGCGCGACGCCCCGCCGGCGGAGCTCGCCGCGCGCGTGGCCGCGGGGGACGCCGACGCCGAGCGGGCCGTGACCGCGGCGGCCGACGCGCTGGGCGTGGCGCTCGCCGGGGTCCTCAACGTGCTCGACCTACCCACCGTCGTCCTCGGCGGGCAGCTGGGCGCGCTCACCGGGCTGCTGCGCCCGCGGGTCGAGCACCTGCTGGGGCGGCGGGTGCTCTCGGCGCGGTGGCGCCGCATGGACGTGCGGGAGGCCTCCGCGCTCCCGGCCGCCGGGGCGACGGGGGCGGCCCTGCGGGCGCTGGACGGCGTCCTGGCCGACCCCGCCCGCTGGATCGACTGACCACCGCGCCCCCCTTAACGTGATCATCGGCGGGTGGCTGTCACCGTCCGCGGGTCGGGCCGCCGTTCACCGATGATCACGGGGAGCCGGGGCGCCGGCCGCGGCTGACCGGGGCCCGGCGGGTGCGCTCGACGACCACCGTGGGCGACTCCGCGTGCCGCGCCGCGAACCGCAGCACCAGCCAGCCGTCGGCGGCCACCGGCGAGCAGCGGTCGACGTCCCTGCCGAACTGCTCGAACCCGGCGTGCTGGCGCCCCTCGTACTCGATCAGCACGCGCTCCGGCTCGTGGCCGAGGTCGCCGTGCGCGACGACCCGCCCCCGGCCGTCCCGGATCCCGAGCTGCGGCCGGGGGTCGGGCAGCTCGCCGGCCAGCAGCCGGTACCGCACCAGGCTCTCCGGCCGGGACACCGCGGCCGGCCCTGGTGATCATCGACGGGTGGCTGCCCGGCACACCGACGAGGACAGCCAGGTGCCGGTGATCACGGGGAAGGGGCGTCCCCTACAGGCCGACGAGCTCCTCGAGGGCGCCGACCTCCTGGCGGGTCAGCCGGCGGATCGAGCCGCTGCGCATCCGCTGCAGCTGCACCGGGCCGACCGCGGTGCGGGTCAGCCGCGACACCGGCAGACCGACGTGCGCCAGCAGCCGGCGCACGATGTGCTTGCGGCCCTCGTGCAGGACCACCTCGACCACCGACTGCCCGGCGTGGGTGTCGACGACGGAGAAGGAGTCGACCTTCACCGGGCCGTCCTCGAGCTCCACGCCCGCACGCAGCCGGCGGTGCACCTCGCGGGACACCGAGCCCGACACCTGCGCCAGGTAGGTCTTCTTGACCCCGTAGGAGGGGTGGGCCAGGCGGTGGGCCAGTTCGCCGTCGTTGGTCACCAGCAGCAGGCCCTCGGTGTCCTGGTCGAGCCGACCGACGTGCACCAGCCCGGGGGCGAGGTCGCCGACCATGTCGCCGATCGTGGGGCGCTCGCGGTCGTCGCTCATCGCGGTGAGCACGCCGGAGGGCTTGTTGATCGCATAGGTGACGCGGTCGTCGCGCAGCTCGATCCGCCGCCCGTCGACGGCGATCTTGTCGGTGGCCGGGTCGACCCGCATGCCCTGCACCACGACGGTCCGGCCGTTCACGCTGATCCGGCCGCGGTCGATCATCTCCTCGCAGACGCGGCGGGAGCCGACGCCGGCGCGGGCGAGCACCTTCTGCAGCCGTTCCCCCTGGCGCTCCTCGGGTGCGGCGGCGGGCTCGCGGTCGGCGGGGTGGGCCGGGGCGAGCTCCATGTCCTCCGACCAGCCCTCGCCGGCCGGGGTGCCGGGGAGCTCGTCGGGGTGCGGGGCGGTGGTCATCGCGACCAGTCTCCCACCCCCGCGCGGACCGGCGGACGGCGCCGACGGCGGCTGTGCGGGTGGTGCTCGTGCGGTGCCGGTCCTGCGGTGCCCGCAGTGCGGGAGGAGCACCGGCGACGGGTCAGCCCTCCGGCAGCTGCTCGGCGGCGACGGCGGCGGCGTCGGGCAGCAGCGGCGCCAGCGGGGGGAGCTCGTCGAGGCCGGTCAGGCCCAGCCGCTCCAGGAACAGCGGCGTCGTCCCGTACAGACCGCCGCCGCTGTCGGGGTCGGTGCCCACCTCGGCCACCAGGCCGCGGGCGAGCAGGGTGCGCATGACGCCGTCGACGCCGACCCCGCGGATCGCCGACACCCGGGCGCGGGTCACCGGCTGGCGGTAGGCGATGACGGCGAGCGTCTCCAGCGCGGCCTGGGTCAGGCGGGTGCGCTGCCCGTCGGCCAGGTGGCGCTCGACCACCGGGGCGAACTCCTCCCGCGTGTAGAGCCGCCACCCCTCCCCCACCCGGCGCAGCGTGATGCCGGCGCGGCGGGTGTCGTAGTCGGCCGCGAGCTCGCCCAGCGCCGTCCGCACGCGGGCCGGCGGGCAGCGCAGCGCCCCGGCGAGGGTGGCCTCGTCGACCGGGCCGTCGGCGACGAACAGCAGCGCCTCGAGCCCGCCGCGCAGCTCGCCGGGGTCGAGCTGCTCCTCCGGCTCGGGCGCCGGCGGCAGCTCGAACAGCGCCGGCGGCTCCGGCCCGGTCGACCCGGCGGTCGGCCCGGGCGTCGGCGTCGGCCCGGGTTCGGCGGGCACCGGCGGGGGCTCGGCGTCGGGCACCGCCGGCCGCTCGGCCACCCGGGCGGCCAGCTCCGCGGCGACGGCGTCCCAGACGGCGGGGTCGGCGTCGGGGCGCCCGGCCGTCTCCTCGCGGGTGGCCGCCAGCTCGGCGGCCAGCGTCTCCCAGGAGATGGGGCCCCGCTCGTCGTCCGGGCTCGTCACGAGGCCTCCTCCCGGTCGTCGTCCCCGGGCCCGCCGTCCCCGAGGTCGGCCACGGCCGGGACGGCGGCCGGGCCGGTCCACCGCACGTGCAGCTCGCCGAGCGGCGTCAACTGGGTGAACGTGACGCGCTGCTGCCGGTAGAGCTCGAGCAGGGCGAGGAAGCGGGCGACGACCTCCATCGTCGTCGAGCAGTCCCCGGTCAGCGCCCGGAAGCTGAGCGTGCCCGAGCCGAGCAGCGCGCTGCGGACGGCGAGCAGCTGCTCGGCGACGCTCACGGCCGGGGTGTGCAGGTGCGCCACGCCGACCGTCGGCGGCTCCTTCGGGGCCAGCGCCCGCGCGGCCAGGGCGGCGAAGCGCTCGGGCGTGACGCCCAGCAGCACCTCGGGCAGCAGCCCGGCGAAGCGCGGCTCCAGCGGCACCTCGCGGGCGTAGCGGCCGACGGCGCCGCCCTCGCGCTCGCGCAGGAACGCGGCGGCCTGCTTGTAGGCGCGGTACTGCAGCAGGCGGGCGAAGAGCAGGTCGCGCGCCTCCAGCAGCTCGAGGTCGTCCTCGTCCTCGATCTCGGCGGCCGGCAGCAGCCGGGCGGCCTTGAGGTCGAGCAGGGTGGAGGCGACGACGAGGAACTCGCTGGCCTGGTCGAGGTCGAGCTCGTCGCCCATCGCCCGCAGGTGGGCGATGAACTCGTCGGTGACCACCGACAGGGCGATCTCGGTGACGTCGAGCTGGTGCTTGGCGATCAGCTGCAGCAGCAGGTCGAACGGGCCCTCGAAGTTGGTGAGCCGGACGGTGAAGCGCGCCGGGTCGGCCCCCGGGCGCTGCGCCACCGCCTGCGCTGCACCGTTCACGGAGGGCAAGGCTACGGCCGGCCCCCGACAGATCCCGCCATTCGCGCGCGGACGGCGGGCCTCAGCCGCGGAGGCGGCGGACCAGCACCGAGTCCTCGCCGTTGTCGGCCAGGTCGGCGAGCAGCACGGTGATCGCCTCGCGCACGATCCGGCCGCGGTCGGCGGCCACGCCGTGCTCGGCGCGCAGCGACAGGCGGGCGCTCTCCAGCGCGAGCAGCTCCTCGGCGGAGATGTAGACGGTGATCTTCTCGTCGTGCCGTGTGCGGGCGCCCCCGACCGGGCGGGCGGCCTTGCCCCGGGTGCGGGCACCGGGGGCCGACGGCGCCGGGGCGACCGGCGCGCGGTAGGCGGCCAGCGGGTCGGCCTGCCCGCCGCCGGGGACCAGCGTCAGGCCGGCGCCGCCGGGAGTCGGCTCCTCGTCCGGCACGGCGGCCACCCGCCGGTGGGCCGACCGCAGCGCCGAGGAGGTGGTGGCCGACCTCAGGTCGGGCAGCTCGGTGACCTCCGCCGCGGGCGTGTCGGTGCGCCGGAACAGCTCGTCGGCACCGGGCAGCACCGGACGGCGCGTCACGCGACCTCCTCGCCGGCGCTCGTCGGACGCGCTCCGCGACGTCCGCCGCACGGGGGTGAGCTCGGACGCCCGCTCACAGCGCGATCACCTCCTTGGCCAGGTCGCGGTAGGCGGCCGCGCCCGAGGAGGTCGGCGCCCAGGTGGTGATGGGCTGGCCGGCGACGGTGGTCTCCGGGAAGCGGACGGTGCGCTGGATGACCGTCTGGAACACGGTGTCGCCGAAGGCCTCGACCACCCGGCTGAACACCTCCCGGCAGTGCACGGTCCGGGAGTCGTACATCGTCGCGAGGATGCCGGAGACCTCCAGCGACGGGTTGAGCCGCTCCTTGACCTTGTCGATCGTGTCGACGAGCAGCGCCACGCCGCGCAGCGAGAAGAACTCGCACTCCAGCGGGATGACCACGCCGTGCGCGGCGGTGAGCGCGTTGACCGTCAGCAGGCCCAGCGAGGGCTGGCAGTCGATGAGGACGTAGTCGTACTCGTCGCGGACGGAGTCCAGCGCCCGCAGCAGCGTCTGCTCGCGGGCCACCTCGCTGACCAGCTGCACCTCGGCGGCCGACAGGTCGATGTTGCTCGGCACCAGGTCCAGGCCGGGCACGTCGGTGCCCACGCGGACGTCGGCCAGTGTGGTGTGCCGCTCCATGAGCGCGTTGTAGACGGTGCGCTCGAGCTGCTGGGCGGGCACGCCCAGGCCGACCGACAGCGCGCCCTGCGGGTCGAGGTCGACCAGCAGCACGCGGCGGCCGTACTCCACCAGCGCGGCGCCCAGGTTGATCGTCGACGTCGTCTTGCCGACGCCGCCCTTCTGGTTGCACATCGCGATGACCTGCGCCGGGCCGTGCCGCTCGAGGGGCGGCGGCTCCGGGAGCCGGCGCTGCCGTGCGCGCGCGGGGTCCAGCTTCGAGGCGGCGGCGCCCATCTCGGTGCCGCCCTCGGCCGGGAGCACGAGGGCCTGTCCGGCCACGTCCCCTCGGATCGCCATGGGTCGCCCTTCCTCCGGTGCCCTGCCGGCGGTGCCGGCCGCGGGCAGCCGTCCTGTCCGCTCGGGTCGTCACCGACGGTAGGGACGCCGACCCGGATGGCGCGGGAGGACACGCCGGGGATGGCGAGTGTTGCCGTTGTCCCCGGGCGGCCACCGCGCCGCCGTGGGCAACTTGTGCCGGAGCAGTGCCCGGTCGGTCGTCAGCTCAGCGCGCGCGGGTGGCTGCTGGCGTAGACCTCGCGCAGCCTGTCGACCGTCACCAGCGTGTACACCTGCGTCGTGGTCACCGAGGCGTGGCCGAGCAGCTCCTGCACCACGCGGACGTCGGCGCCGCCGTCGAGCAGGTGGGTGGCGAAGGAGTGCCGCAGCGTGTGCGGGGAGACGTGCTGCGCCAGCGCGGCGTCGCCGGCCCGCTCGGCCGCCGTCCGCAGGATCGCCCAGGCGCTCTGCCGCGACAGCGGCCCGCCGCGGGCGTTGAGGAACAGCCGCCCGCCCCGGACGCCGCCCCGCCCGGCCGTGGCCAGCGCCGGGCGAGCGCGGACGAGGTACTCCTCGACCGCGCGCAGGGCGTAGCTGCCCACCGGCACGATCCGCTCCTTGCCGCCCTTGCCGGCCAGCCGCACCACCGACTGCCCGCGGTCGAGGTCGTCGACGGCCAGGCCCACGGCCTCGGAGATGCGCGCGCCGGTGCCGTAGAGGACCTCCAGCAGCGCCCGGTCGCGCAGCCCGCGCGGGCCCTCGAGCGAGCCCGCCGCCTCGATGAGGGCCACCACGGCCTCCACCGGGATCGCCTTGGGCAGCCGCCGCGCCGGCGCCGGCGGGCGGACCTCGGCGGCGACGTCGCCGGGCACCAGCCCGTCGAGCAGGGCGAACCGGTGCAGGCCGCGGACGGCGACCACCGCGCGCGCCGCCGACGTCGCCGACAGCGGCGGGTGCTCGTCGTCCCCGGCGCGCAGCGCGGCCAGGAAGCCGGAGACGTCGCTCTCGGCCACCTCCCCGAGCCCGCGCACGCCGGCGTCGGCGAGGAACCGCGCGTAGCGGCGCAGGTCGCGGCGGTAGGAGGAGATCGTGTTGGCGGCCAGGCCCCGCTCGACGGTGAGGTGGTCGAGGTAGCCGGTCACCACCCGCTCGACGTCGGGCGGCGCAGCGGTCGCGGTCAGGTGAGGACCTCCTCCCACGGCACGGCGTCCATCCCGTGCGCGTCGGCCACCTCCGGCAGCACCACGTGGCCGGCCACGACGTTGACGCCGTGGGCCAGGGCCGGGTCGGCGCCCACCGCGGCCCGCGTGCCCTGGGCGGCCAGGGCCATGACGTAGGGCAGCGTGACGTTGGTGAGCGCGTGCGTGGAGGTGTTGGGGACGGCGCCGGGCATGTTCGCCACGCAGTAGAACACCGACTCGTGCACGCGGAAGGTCGGCTCGTCGTGTGTCGTGGGCCGGCTGTCCTCGAAGCACCCGCCCTGGTCGACGGCGATGTCGACGAGCACCGAGCCGGGCTTCATCCGCTTCACCAGGTCGTTGCCGACCAGGGTGGGCGCCTTCGCCCCGGGCACCAGCACCGCGCCGATGACCAGGTCGGCGTCGAGCACGGCGCGCTCGACCTCGTAGGAGTTGGACGCGACGGTCTGCAGGTGGCCCTGGTAGATCCGGTCGGCGGCGCGCAGCTTGTCGATGTCGCGGTCGAGGACGACGACCTCGGCCTGCATGCCCAGCGCGATCGCCGCGGCGTTCATCCCCGACACCCCGGCGCCGAGGACGACGACCTTGGCCGCGTAGACGCCCGACACCCCGCCGAGCAGCACCCCGCGCCCGCCGTGGGCCCGCTCCAGGCTGTGCGCGCCGACCTGCGGCGCCATCCGCCCGGCCACCTCGCTCATCGGCGCCAGCAGCGGCAGCGCGCCGTTCGCCGTCTGCACGGTCTCGTAGGCGATCGCGGTGGTGCCGGAGGCGACCAGGGCCTCGGTGCAGGCCCGCGAGGCGGCCAGGTGCAGGTAGGTGAACAGCGTCTGCCCGGCGCGCAGCCGCCCGTACTCCTCCTCCACCGGCTCCTTGACCTTGAGCAGCAGGTCGGCGTCGGCCCAGACGTCGTCGGCGCTGCCGACGATCCGCGCGCCCGCCGCGGTGAAGTCGGCGTCCGGGATGGACGACCCCTCCCCCGCGCCCGCCTCGACGAGCACCGTGTGACCGGCCCGGGTCAGCTCGGTGACCCCGGCCGGGGTCAGCGCCACCCGGTACTCCCTGTTCTTGACCTCTCGGGGCACCCCGACGTGCATCCGATCGCTCCCGTCCGTGCGGCCGGGCCGAGGTCGTCGGTCCGCGCCAGCTCCTGGGTCGTGCTGCTGCGGCCGCCTTGGTGGGGCGGCTCCGGCCGGAGCCTAGCCAGCGCCCGCGCTGCCGCCACCGCGCGCAGCCCCGACGATGGCCGGGGTCACCCGCCCGGAGGAGGTCCCTGATGCGCCTGTACGCCGCCCGTCCCGACCGCCGGCTGCGCCAGGTCCTCGCCGACGCCGGCGTGCTCGCGTGGGCGGTGCTGTGGGTGCTGGTCGCGCGGGTGGTGCACGGGGCGGTGCTCGTGCTGGCCGAGCCCGGCCGCGCGGTGGAGGACCTCGGGACGTCGGTGGCCGACAGCATGGGCTCGGCGGCGTCGGCGGCCGAGGACGTGCCCGTGGTCGGCGACGAGCTGTCGGCGCCGTTCGACGCGCTCGGGGACGCCGCGGGCTCGGTGAGCGGGGCCGGGCAGTCCGCGCAGGACGCCGTCGGCACGCTGGCCACCGTGCTCGCCGTCGTGCTGGTGGTGCTGCCGGTCGGGTGGCTGCTGGCGCGGTGGCTGCCGTGGCGGCTGCGCTGGGTGCGGGAGGCCGCGGCGGTGGCGCGGATGTCGGGCGGCCCGGGCGACCTCGAGCTGCTGGCGGCGCGCGCCGTCGCCACCGCTCCCCTGGCCCGGCTGGCGGCGCTGCCGCCGGGCACCGGCGCCGCCTGGCGGGCCGGCGACCCCGGCGCGGTGCGCGCGCTGGCCGCGCTGGAGGCCGCCCGGCTGGGGCTGCGGCTGCCCGATCCCGGCCCGGGTGCCACCGCGCCCCCGCTCTCGGGTTGAGGTCCCCGCCCCGCGTGCCGATGTCCCCGCTGAGCCAGGAGGTGGGCGTGGGACGGACGGGACGCAGCCGGGCGCGGTCGCGGCGGCGGGGGCGCTCCGGCCCCTCGGCCGGCGGGATCGCCGGTGGGGTGCTGGTCGCGACGGCGGTCGGGCTGGTGACGCTGTCGGCGCCGGCGACGGAGATCGCCGCGCAGGTGACCGCCTCCTGGGCGCCGTTCCGCAACGCGGGGACCGCCGACGGTCCCGAGCCGGCCCCGGTGGTCGAGTCGCCGGAGGCCTGGACCGGCGTGCCCGACCCCGTCGTCGACACCCCGGTGCTCGCCGTCCCGGCGCCGCGCCGGCTGCAGGTGGAGCTGCCCACGCCGCTGGTGCCCCACGGCGAGCCGCTGCAGACCACCCCGCCACCGGCCCGGTGCGGCGGGTACGGCAGCCTCCGGCAGGTCCCGCCGGGTGTGGTGCCCGGCGCGGGGTCGGCCACGGTGAGCTGGCAGGCCGACGGCCGGGACGTCGTCCGGGGCTACCGGTTGACGGCGGTCAGCCAGCAGCTGGTGGCCGGTGAGCAGCCCGCGCCGCCGCAGGTGACCGTCGGCCAGCGCGCCGGCTGCGGCGAGGTGACCGCGGCCCTGGGCGGCCTGACCGGCGGGGTCCCCTACGTGTTCTGGCTCGAGGAGCTCGTCCTCGACGAGGACACCGGCGTCACCGAGTACGTGCAGATCGGCTGGTCCAGCCCCGTCGTCATCGGCTGACCTGCGCCGTCCGCGCGAGATCTGCACAGTGGCGCCCTCCAGGCCGCCGAAGCGCGCCAGTGTGCAGATCTCGCGCGCGGATGCAGGTCGCTAGGTCGCGTCGACGGGGCGCAGCCGCGTGCCCGCGGCGCGGTGCTGGGCGGCGGCGAGCAGGCCGACGACGGCGGCCGAGTTCCGGATCGACCCGTCGAACACCCGCTGCACGGCCTCGGCCAGCGGCACGGTCTCGACGGTCATGTCCAGTTCCTCGTGCTCGACGGTGAACCCCTCGGGCCGGTCGACGTCGGAGAGCCCCTCGGCGAGGTAGACGAGCACGAGCTCGTCGCAGAAGCCCGGCGTGCTGTACGTCGTGGTGAGCAGCGACCAGCGCTCGGCGGCCATGCGCACCTCCTCGGCGAGCTCGCGCTGGGCGGTGAGCAGCGGCGCCTCGCCCTCCGCGTCGCGCAGGCCGGCGGGCAGCTCCCACAGGTAGCCGCCCACCGGGTGCCGGTACTGCCGCAGCAGGACGACGTCGCCGTCGTCGGTCAGGGCGACGACGGCGACCGCGCCGGGGTGGCGGACCACCTCGCGCACGCTGTCGCCGCCGCCGGGCATCGCCACGGTGTCGCGGACCAGGGTGATGACCCGGCCCTCGTAGACGGTCTCGGTGCCCAGCACCCGGTAGTCGCCCTCGGCGGCCGGCTCGCTCACGTCAGATGCCCACCTTCTCGGCCTCGTGCTCCACCGGCACGGGCAGCCGCGCGGACTCCTGCCGCTCGATGGCCGCGCGCACGAACGCGGCGAACAGCGGGTGGGGGCGGGTCGGGCGGCTCTTGAGCTCCGGGTGCGCCTGGGTGCCCACGAAGAACGGGTGCACCTCGCGCGGCAGCTCGGCGAACTCGACCAGCAGCCCGTCGGGTGAGGTGCCGCTGAACACCAACCCGGCCTCGGTGAGCCGGTCGCGGTAGGCGTTGGCGACCTCGTAGCGGTGCCGGTGCCGCTCGGTGATCTCCGTCGACCCGTAGGCCGCCGCGACGACCGAGCCCTTCTGCAGCGCCGCCGGGTAGCTGCCCAGCCGCATGGTGCCGCCCATGCCGCGCTCGCCGGCGATGACGTCGACCTGGGTGGCCATGGTGGCGATGACCGGGTCGGCGGTGTCGGGGTCGAACTCGGTGGAGTTGGCGCCCTCGATGCCGGCCAGGTCGCGGGCGGTCTCGATCACCATGCACTGCAGGCCCAGGCACAGCCCGAGAGTGGGGATCGCGTTGGTGCGGGCGTAGCGGATGGCGCCGAGCTTGCCCTCGATGCCGCGGACGCCGAACCCGCCGGGGACGCAGACCCCGTCGACGTCGCCGAGCGCGGCCGCCGCGCCCTCGGGGGTCTGGCACTCGTCGGAGGGCACCCAGCGGATCTGCACCCGGCTGCGGTGCGCGAAGCCGCCGGCGCGCAGAGCCTCGCTCACCGACAGGTAGGCGTCGGGCAGGTCGACGTACTTGCCGACCAGCGCGATGGTCACCGTCTGCCTCGGCCGGTGCACCCGGTCGAGCAGGTCGCCCCAGACGGTCCAGTCGACGTCGCGGAAGGGCAGCCCGAGCCGGCGGACGACGTAGGCGTCGAGGCCCTCGCGGTGCAGCACCTTGGGGATGTCGTAGATCGACGGCGCGTCGGGGCAGGAGATGACGCCCTCGGCGTCGACGTCGCACATCAGGCTGATCTTGCGCTTGAGCGGCGTGCCGATCTCCCGGTCGGCGCGGCACACCAGCGCGTCGGGCTGGATGCCGATGTTGCGGAGAGCGGCCACCGAGTGCTGGGTGGGCTTGGTCTTCAGCTCCCCCGACGGCGCGATGTAGGGCACCAGCGAGATGTGCAGGAAGAAGACGTTGTCGCGGCCGATCTCGTGGCGCACCTGCCGGGCGGCCTCGAGGAAGGGCAGCGACTCGATGTCGCCGACGGTGCCGCCGATCTCGGTGATCACCACGTCGACCGGCTCGTCGTCGACGGTGCCGGCCTCGGCCGCGGCCAGGATGCGGGCCTTGATCTCGTTGGTGATGTGCGGGATGACCTGCACGGTGTCGCCGAGGTACTCCCCGCGCCGCTCCTTGGCGATCACCTCGGAGTAGACCTGCCCGGTGGTGACGTTCGAGCGGCCGGTCAGGTCGGTGTCGAGGAACCGCTCGTAGTGGCCGATGTCGAGGTCGGTCTCGGCGCCGTCCTCGGTGACGAAGACCTCGCCGTGCTGGAACGGGTTCATCGTCCCGGGGTCGACGTTGAGGTAGGGGTCCAGCTTCTGCATGGTCACCCGCAGGCCCCGCGCGGACAGCAGCGCGCCGAGCGAGCTGGCCGTCAGGCCCTTGCCCAGGGAGGAGACGACCCCGCCGGTGACGAAGACGAACTTCGTCGGCTGGGAGTTGTGCAGGAGGCGACTCGAGGCGGACTGATCACGTGTTCCAGGTCGACCCACGGGAGACGACCGTAACACGGTGCGGGCCCTCGCCCGGGGCGTTCCCGGGGACGTCCCCGTTCCTCCCGGTGGCCCGCGGCGCCCGGGCCGCCAGTGCCACCAGCAGCGGCACCAGCAGCGCCGCGGCGGTGGCCGGCAACGCCACGCCGGAGTCGTTGACCGCCGCACCCAGCGCCAGGCTCAGGGCGGTGGCCAGCAGCCCGGCGCGCAGGACCGCGGCGTCGGCCGGGCGCAGCCCCGAGCCGCCGTCGCGCAGCAGCCCCGGCCCGCTCCAGCCGCCCCTCGGGCGGAGGCGGGGCCGGCGGACCAGCCAGACGGCGGCGAGCAGCGCCACCGGCAGCACCCACGACAGCGAGCTGCCCACGAGGATGTCGAGGTTGGCCTGCGCCTTGCGGCTGACCACGGTCCACGCCTCGCCGGTGAGCACCTGCTCGACGAAGCGGCCCAGGTGGCTGCGCTCGTCGGCGGGGCGCAGCCAGTCGAGGACGGCCAGCGTGCCCACCGCGAGCACCCCCGCGGCGAGCACCGCGCCCAGCCGGACGGCGGTCACCCGCACCCCGGTGAGCAGCATCGCCAGCAGCAGGAAGCCGGGCAGCACGGCGAGCACGCCGCCGAAGTCGCGGCCCAGCCCCGGCGCGCCGACCAGGGTGACGGTGACCAGGCCCGCGGCGAGGGCGACGGCGCCGGTGACGCGGCGCTGCCGCCGTCCGCCGTCGTCGCGGCCCCGGCCGGCACGCCGTCCCGCGGCGGTGGCGGCCGCGGCGGTGACCAGCAGCGCCCCGCCGGCGAGCAGGCCCGAGCTGAGGTTGCCGTAGCCGGTGAAGCGCCCGGCCACGATCGCGTCGTAGCCGAGCAGCCCGTTGAGCTCCAGCGTCGAGCCGGTGAGCACGTCGCCGACCAGCGTGGCCACGGTGACGCCGAGGACGGCGAGCAGCGGCCCGGTGCGGCGGCGGCGCCACGGGCCCAGGACGGACACGGCCAGCACGGCCGCGCCGGCCAGCAGCACCGACCCGGCCAGCGCCAGGCGCGGTGACCCGGCGCGCTCCCACGGCAGCAGCCCGGCGAGGTAGGTGGCCGCGGGCAGCGCGGCGGCGGCGAGGGCGGCCAGCTCCAGCACCGGCCGCAGCCGGGCGCGAGGCCGGCTGTCGCGGCGGACGCCGAGCACGAGCAGCCCGAGGGCGACGACGGCGGTGACGACGGCGACCAGGACGGCGTAGAAGAGCCCGGTGCTGCGGTGGTGGGTGACCGCGGCGGTGTTGGCGCGCTCCAGGGCGGCGACGGCCTCGGCGGTGCCCGGGTGCTCCCCGGTCACGGTCAGCGGCTGCCCGTTGACCGACGCCGGCCGCGGGAGGTCCAGGGCGCGCAGGACGGTCGGCGCGACGTCGATGAGCTGGGTGTACGGCGCCCGGCCGGTGCTGGCCGAGGTGAGCCAGCCGGGCCCGGTGAAGCCGGGACCCGAGGCCAGGCCGACGTGCAGCTGGGGGCGGCCGTCGTTGACCTCCGAGACGCCCTGCACGAGCAGCAGCGTCTCCCCCGGCAGCGCGGCCACGGCGGCGCGCAGGCGGGCGAGCTCGTCGTCGATGCCGGTCAGCGCCGCCTGCCGCGACCGGGGCTCGGTGCCGTCCTCGCTGCCCTCGCCGGGGACGCCGGCGTCGACCAGGCCGTCGAGGGAGACCAGCGTCAGCGGGCAGGGCTCGAGCAGCGCGGCCACGCCGGCCGGGTCGGCCGGCAGCGCCTCCTGCTGCGTGAGCCCGACGCCGGGCGCGGCGACGGCGACCACCGGCGCCCGGCCGACGACGGTGGCGCAGCCGACCGCCTCGCCGAGTACCGCCGGCTCGGCGCCGAAGCGGGCGGTGGCCTGGTCCTCGGCGACGGCGCGCACCGCGGTGAGCGGGTCGGCCAGCCCGACGTCGGCGAGGCGCTCCTGCAGGCCGCAGAACGACAGCTCCGGGTCGGCCGGGGGCCCGGCGGGGGCCGCCTCGGGTGCCGGCGTCGCCGCGCTCCCCCCGGGGACCTCCCCGGGCAGCGGCACGGTCGGCACCGGCACCTGGGGCGCGGCCTCGTCGGGCGCCGGGAAGCGGGCGCGGTTGCCGGCGCCCAGGGTGGCCCAGCCGTCGAGCAGGCAGGTGGTCGAGCGGGCGGCGCGCACCGACACCGCGCCCATCGGGGAGCTGCCGGCCAGCTCGGCCAGGGCGGGGGTGCGCTCGGGGTCGACGTCGCTCCACAGCAGCCCGGGCACGCCGACGACGAGGACCCGGTCGGCGCGCCAGTCCCCCGCCGCCCCCTCGGCCGCTCCGGCCCCGGGGAGCCCGGGGACGAGCAGCGCCAGGACGGCCAGCAGGAGGACGAGCAGCCGCCGGTCCCGCCTCATCGCCGGCCGCTCCCGGGTGGGCCGAGCAGCTCGCGGTAGACGGCGACCAGCTGCCGGGCGGTGGCCGCCTCGTCGGGCCAGCCGGCCGCCCGCTGCCGGCCGGCGGTGGCCAGCGCGGCGGCCCGGGAGGGGTCGGCCAGCAGCGCGGTGACCGCCGCCGCCAGCGCGGTGGCGTCCCCGGGCGGGACCAGCTCGGCGGCGTCGCCGAGCAGCTCGGGCAGCCCGCCGGCCCGGCTGGCGACCAGCGGCGTGCCGGCGCGCAGCGCCTCCTGCGCGGTGAGCGAGCGCGCCTCCCACCGCGAGGGCAGGACGACGAGGTCGGCGGCGGCGAGCAGCTCGGCGACGTCGCCGCGGCGGCCGAGCAGCGCCACCGGCAGCCGCTCGGCGGCGACGCGGGCCGACAGCCCGGCCGCCAGCGGCCCGTCCCCGGCGATCGCGACCAGCGGCGGCCGCGGCGCGGTGGCCCAGGTGGCCGCGGCGTCGAGCAGGACGTCGTAGCCCTTCTGCGGGTGCAGCCGCCCGACGGCGAGCACCAGCGGCCGCCCGTCGGCGAGCCCCAGCTCGGCGCGGACGTCGTCACGGCCGCGTCGAGCCGGGGGCAGCGCCGGCGCGGCGACCGGGGCCACCCGCACGTCACGGGCGCCGAGGCGGCGGGCGTTGGCGGCGAGGTCGCCGGAGGCGGCCAGCACGACGTCGGCGGCGCGGACGGTGGACCGCTCGGCCTGCGCGAGCACCCGGCGCAGCGGCCCCGACCGCTCGGGCAGCGCGTTGTGCAGGGTGACGACGAGCGGCCGGCGGGGTGCCCGGCGGCCGGCGGCGCGCACCGCGGCGGCGGCCACCAGCCCGGCGCGCAGGCCGTGGGCGTGCACGAGGTCGGCGCCGGCCAGCGCCCGGCGCAGGGCGATCCCGGCGCGGACGTCGGCGAGCGGGTCGAGCCCGGCGGAGATCTCCACCGGCGTGAACGCCGCGGCCGCGGAGAAGCCGAACAGGGCGTCGGTGGCAGCCGGCCCGCAGACGGTGACGGCCGCCCCGGCGCCGGCCAGGGCGGGGAGCACCGAGCGCAGGTGGGTGCCCACGCCGCCGGTGCTGGTGGCCAGCACCTCGGCGACCCGGCGCTCGACCAGCGGGGCCTGCGGGGGGGCCTGCGGGGGGGCCTGCGGGGGGGCCTGCGACGGGGCTCGGAGCGGGACCTGCTCAGCCACCGTCCACCTCCGTCCGGCCGGGTGTGCGCAGGGCGTGCACCGCCGCGGTCAGCGGGCGGCGCGCCGTCCCCATCATGACCGCCCCGACCACGACGGTCACGGCCGCCGCGGCGAGCAGGCCGCTGCCCACCGTCGCGGGCAGCGGGCCGGAGGGCACCGGGTCGGCGCCCAGGCCGCGGGCCACGAGCAGGCCGGCGGCGGCACCGAGGAGGGCGGCGAGCAGCGCCGGCAGCCCGCAGCGCGCCAGCCCGGCCAGCCCCGCGGCGCCCGCCACGCGCGCGGTCACGGCCAGCAGCGCCAGACCGGCGACGGTCACCCCGAGGCTGTGCCCCGCGGCCAGGGCCGGCGCCCGGTCGGCCGCCGGCAGCGCGGCGGTGAGGACGAGGTCGGCGGCCACGGCCAGCAGCCACCCGCCGAGCACGCACGCCGTCGGCGCCCTCCACAGCCCGCGCGCGTAGAGCGCCCGGGTGAGGACGGCGACCAGCCCGTAGCCGGCGAGCCCGGGGGCGAAGGCGAGGATGGTGTCGCGCAGCGCGGCGACGTCGGCGGTGCTGCCGCCGAGCAGGAAGACCCGCGCCATCGGCCCGGCGACGGCGGCCAGCACGGCCGCGGCCGCCAGGGTCGCGACGACGACCAGCACGGTCACCGGCGCCAGCGCCCGCCGGTAGCCGGCCTCGTCGCCGCGGTCGGCCCGCTCGGCCAGCAGCGGGTAGGCCGAGGTCGCCAGCGGCACGGCCACCGCCGCCCACGGCACGAGGAACAGCGTCAGCCCGGCGGTGTAGACCACCTGGGTGCCGTCGGGGGCGCCGCTGTTGGCCAGCCGGATGGCGACGGCGGCCACCAGCTGCTGGCCGGCCAGCGTCAGCACCCCGGCCACGGCCAGCCGGCGCACCCGCGGCGCGGCGCCGACCGGGAAGCGCAGCGCCGGCCGCAGGCCCAGCCGCAGCCGGCGCAGCGGGAACAGCAGCGAGAGCGCGAGCGCGGCGACGCCGAGCGTCGTGCCGACCCCGAGGACCAGCTCGGCCGGCGTGGAGAGGTCCGCGGCGTCGCGGGCGCCGCCGACGAGCGCGAACAGCGCGTAGGCGGCGGCCACCACGAGGCTGGACAGCAGCGGCGCGAGGGCCGGGCCGGCGAAGCGGCGGTGCGCCTGCAGGACGCCGGTGAGCACGATGCCGATGCCGTAGAGGACGACCTGCGGCGCGAAGACGAGCAGGAAGCGGGCCGCGAGCGCGACCTCGGCGTCGGTGCCCCCGCCCAGCAGCAGCCCGGCGATCGGCTCGGCGAGGACGGCGACGAGCGCGGCCAGCGGCACGAGCAGCAGGAGGGTCCAGCCCAGCAGCGCCGAGGCGGTCCGGCGCACCTGCTCCCGGTCTCCGGCGGCGATCCCCCCGGCCAGCATCGGCACCACGAGGGAGGCCAGCGCCCCGCCGGCCACCACCTCGAACACGATGTTCGGGACGGTGTTGGCGGCGGTGTAGGTGTCGCCGGTGCTGTCGGCGCCGACGGCGTTGGTGAACACCAGCGTGCGGCCGAAGCCGGCCAGCCGGGCCAGGACGGTGAGGACCGCGATCAGCGCCGCGGCGCCGGCCACCCCCTGCGTCAGCTGCCGCCGGCGCCCCGGCACCGTCCCAGTGGCCGCCGGCCCGGCCGGGGTCACGTCCGGCGGCGGCCGAGCCGGTCGAGCTCGCGCAGGACCGGGGTGGCCTCGATGACCCGGGTGAAGCTGACCCGCTCACTGGCGAGGGTCAGCGCGGTGACCGCGGCCAGCAGACCCACCCGCGCCGGCCGCCCGGGGACGGCGGCCAGCCGCAGCCCGAGCAGCGCACCGAGGGCGTTGGCGCCGGCGTCGCCGAGCATCACCTGCTCGCCGAGGTCGGCGGGCAGCACGGCCAGCGCAGCGCCCAGCGGCCCGGCGACCAGGTCGCCGGCCGGCCCGGACAGGGTGGCCGTGGCGGTCAGGACGGCGGCCTTCGCGGCGCGGCCGGGGCGCAGGTCGAGCAGGTTGACCAGGTTGGCGGTGCCGGCGACCAGCCCGGTGGTGAGGACGCTGTCGGCGAGGTCCCGGTCCTCGCGGGTGAGCAGTGCCGCGACCGCGGCCGCGGCGCCGATGCCGGCGACCTTGACCGCGCCGGCCGACACGCGCCCGGCGCGCAGCGCGCGCAGGTGCCCGGCCAGCCCCTTGTCGCGGGCCTGCTCGGGCCGGGCGCCGGCGAGGTCGTCGTAGCCGCCGACCAGGCCCGACACCGCCCCGACGACCGCGGCCGCCGTCCGGGTGCCGGCCGGTGCGCCGAGGACGGCGGCGGCGGTCGCGGCGACGGCCGTCGCCGGCCCCCCGAGCAGGCTGACCGGCCGGCCGGCGTGGTTGGTGCGCCGCCACGGGACCCCGGCCGGGCGGGCGTCGAGCGCGGCCGCCGCGGCCAGGCCGCCGCGGGCGGCGGCCGCGCCGGCGAGGACCAACAGCGCGCGCCGCCGTCTGGCCGTCGTCACGGGGTGGTGGCGGGCACCGGCGGCACCGGCTGGGTGTCCTCCGCGGTGCCGTACTTCCCGGAGGTGCCCTCGCCCTCGCGGCCCAGCGCCAGGACGGTGCTGATCTGGCCGGCGGGGCTGGTCACGTTGTCGACGGTGGACACCGCCGCGGAGACCTCGGGGTCGGCGCGGACGACGCCGACCAGCCCGGTCTCGCCGGCCGACTCGGTGTCCCCGGCCACGACGGCACCCGATCCCGCGGCGTCCAGCGCGGTGACCAGGTCGAGCACGGAGTCGGTCGCGTCGGCGGCCTCCTCGGCGTCCGGCGCGCCGGCGGTGAGCACGACGGCGAAGTCCGCCGGCGTCACGGCGGAGGAGTCCTGCACGAGGACGTCGAGGGCCGACAGCCCGGCGAGGACGGCGGAGACGGCGGCGGTGTCGGGCGCCGGGGCCGCGGGGTCGGCCGGGACCATCAGCACCTGGGCGAGCAGCGCGCCGACGAGCTGGCCGGTGTCGTCGGTCTCGGGCAGCTGCACGCCGGTCGGGCGGCCGGGGCCGGTGACGTAGCTCTGCAGACCCGGCTCGCCGGCCGCGTCGCTGTACTCGGGCTGGACGGTGATCTGCCCGCTCACCGTGCCGCCGGCCTGGGTGACGAGCGCGGTGACCTCCTCCACGGTGTCGGTGGTGACGTCCTCGGAGGCCTGCACCAGCAGCACGCTGCGGTCGGTGAGGGTGCCCTGCACCAGGGCGGGGGCGACGGCGGACTCGAAGGCGTTGCTCGAGTCGGCCTGCGTCTGCAGGTCCTGCGTCTGGTCCTCCAGGTCCCGCTTGTCCTCCTGCAGCGAGGTCACCTGCCCCTGCAGGTTGTCCAGCAGCGGCCCGGACAGCTGGGTCGCGCCGATCACCAGGCCGAGGGCGATGGCGAGGAAGACCGCGATCAGGGAGACCAGGTGGTAACGGAAGTCGATCACGAGAAGAGGTTCTCCAGCCAGAACACGAAGCTGTCCCATTGGTCGACCACCAGGTCGAAGTAGATGCGCCCGGCGGTGGTCACGGCCAGGGCGGCCACGATCGCCAGCAGCGCGGCCAGGACCAGCACGACCAGGGCGACGCCGGAGATGCGGCTGCGGTAGAGCCGGCTCACGCCCTTGGCGTCGACCAGCTTGCCACCCAGCCGCAGCCGGGTGAGGAAGGTCGAGGCCATGCCGCCGCGGCCCTTGTCGAGGAACTCCACCAGCGTGGCGTGCGTGCCGACGGCGACGATGAGCTTGGCGCCCTTCTCGTCGGCCAGCAGCATCGCGATGTCCTCGCTGGTGGCCGCCGCCGGGAAGGTGATCGCGTCCACGCCGAGGTCCTGCACCCGCTGGAGCCCGGGGGCGCGGCCGTCGGCGTAGGCGTGCACCACCACCTCGGCGCCGCCCCTGAGGACGTGGTCGCTGACCGAGTCCATGTCGCCGATGATCATGTCCGGCTGGTAGCCGGCCTCGACGAGGGCGTCCGCGCCGCCGTCGACGCCGACGAGCACCGGCCGGTAGTCGCGGATGTAGGACCGCAGCGCCTGCAGGTCCTCCTTGTAGTCGTACCCGCGGACGACGACCAGCACGTGCCGGCCCTCGATCCTCGTCTGCACGTCCGGGACGCCGACGCCGTCGAGCAGCAGCGCCCGCTCGCGCTTCATGTACTCCATCGTGTTGGTGGCGAAGGCCTCCAACTGGGTGGAGAGGCCGGCCTTGGCCTCGGTCATGGCGCTGGCCACGGTGTCGGGCGTCTGCTCCGTGCCCTCGGCGACGGCCGTGCCGTCGGCGGTGAACAGCCGGTTGCCCTCGACGCGGACGCGCGCGCCCTCCTTGAGGGCGCCGAACACGTCCTTGCCGACGCCGTCGACCAGCGGGATGCCTGCGGCGGTGAGGATCTCCGGGCCGAGGTTGGGATAGCGGCCCGAGATGCTCGGCGCGGCGTTGACCACGGCGCCGACGCCGGCGGCGACCAGGGAGTCGGCGCTGACGCGGTCGATGTCGACGTGGTCGATGACGGCGATGTCGCCGGGCCGGAGGCGCTTGGTGAGGTTCTTCGTGCGGCGGTCCAGCCGGACGGTGCCGCTCACCCCCGGCTCCGTCTCCTGGGCGCGGCTCCGTCGCAGGGTGCCGATGCGCATTGACGCATGCTCCCACGGGGGTCCGGGAGCCCTGTCCTCCGACGCGCTCCAGCGACGGCCTGGTCACGCAGGGTGTTCGACACCACGGACGGCGCGACACGCCCGCCGCACCTGCCCCACCTGTCGCGCCGGAGCACCCAGGCACGCTGTCTAGCGTCGCCGCCGTGACACGTGGGGCTCCAGCTGCCAGCGTCCCGGCGACCCCGCCCGGGGCCGCGGACGACGCGCGGACGCCCCCCACGCCGCCGGTGATGCGCGCGGTGGCCGGTGGCGCCGCCCCGGGCCCGGCAGCTGCTCCCGAACCGCCCGTCCGCGAGGAGCCGCAGGGACCGGCCGCTCCCGGCACGGCCGCCGCCGCGGAGCCGGCGCCGCCCGAGCGGGGACCACGCCGGCGCCGGGGTGCCGGGGTGCGCGAGCGGCGGCGGCTGGAGACACGCGACCGGATCGTCGAGGCGGCCGCGGAGCTGTTCGCCGAGCGCGGCTTCGACGCCGTCAGCGTCGTGGAGATCGCGCAGCGCGCCGGGGTCGTGGAGAAGACGGTGTTCAACCACTTCCCCGTCAAGGAGGGGCTGGTGCTGTCCACCGACCCGCCGATGCGGGCTGCGCTGCTCGGCGCCGTCGCCTCCCGGCCGGCCGGCGAGTCGGTCGCCGCGGCGGCCGGCGTCTTCCTCGTCTCGGCGATGGCGCAGCTGGGCGCCCCGGAGGCCGCCGAGGGCGTGGCGGCGATGGCCCGGGTGGTGCGCGGGTCGCGGACGCTGCAGGTGCGCGAACGGGAGATCCTCGGGGAGCTCACCGCGGCGCTGGCCGCACGGATCCGGCAGGAGACCGGCGCGCCGGCCGGCGCGGTGGAGCCCGAGCTGACCGCCTCGGCGGTCACCGCCCTCTACGGGCGGCTGCTGGAGCTCGCCCGCGACCGGGTGCTGGCCGGCGTCACCGGCCCGGACCTGGCCGCCGAGCTGCGGACGGCGGGCCGGCGCGGCCTGTCGCTGCTGCAGTTCGGGCTCGCGGGGTACGCCAAGCGCCGCTGGTGAAGGACCCCGCTGCCCCCACACCTCGCTCCGCTCGGCGCGGGACCCTGCAGCGGGGCCGGGCCCGGGTGCTCAGACGTCGAGCTGGAGGGCGCGCAGCAGCTGGTCGGAGCGGTCGCCGGGGATGGCCGGGTCCCGGGTGAACAGCGCGACGGCGACCATGTACTCGTCGTCGCCGGCCCACCCGCGGCCCTCGGCGACGATCCGCCGGATGTGCTCGCGCACCTTGGGCTCGCTGCTGTAGGGCCCGTAGTCCAGCCCCATGGCGAGGAAGTTGACCACCCGGTAGCCGAGGTCGGCCGCGGTCGAGACCGTGGTGAGCGGGTCGGCGTAGCTGGCCACGGCCGTGATCACGTTGTCGTAGCCGGCCTTGAGCAGCTGGACCGTGAGGTCGTTGCCGCGCTCGCCGCCCCACAGCTCGGGCATGAGGATGTCGCGGTCGGGCGCCGGGATGTAGGGCGGGTTGGCGATCGCCGTGGTCACCGGCTCGCCGCCGGCGGCGTCGGCCTGGTCGAAGAAGTCGCCGAGCTCGACGGTGTAGCGCTCGGACAGGCCGCGCCTGGCGATGTTGGCCCGGGCGCTCTCGACGGAGTCGGCACTGATGTCGAAGCTGCGGACGCGCAGGCCCGGCAGGCCCGCGACCACGTCGGCGATGGCCGAGGCGTCACCGGTGCCCAGCTCGACGACGGGCGCGGCCTCCCAGCCGAGCTGCTCGCGGTACTGCTGCAGCAGCATGCAGACGGAGAAGCCGTAGTGCGCCGACTCGTCGGCGGAGTCGAAGCAGCTCACCGGGCGGCCCCGGCGACGGCGGCCCGGACGGGCGGGCGGGACGGGTTCGGGAACGGCTTCGGCGCACGCACGGGGCTCGGCCTACCCGTCCCGGGCGGCGCCCACTCCTGCGTTCCACCATCCGGTCGTGCCCGATCGGTCGCCCGGGCCGCCGCCCGGTCCCTGCCGCCGCTCAGTCCGCCCGCGCCGCGGCGGCCACGGCCAGCAGCTCGCGGGCGTGCGCCTGGCCGGTCTCGCTGTCGGCCAGGCCGGAGAGCATGCGGGCGAGCTCGCGCACCCGGTCCTCGCCGTCGACGGCCCGTATGTCGGTGGCGGTAACCCCGGCGGCGGTGTCCGGTGACTTGTCGACGACCAGGTGCGTGTCGGCGAACGCGGCGACCTGCGCCAGGTGGGTGACGACGACGACCTGGTGCTCGCGCGCCAGCCGGGCCAGCCGCCGGCCGATCTCGCCGGCCGCCTGCCCGCCGACGCCGGCGTCGACCTCGTCGAAGACCATCACCGGCACGGGGTCGGCCCCGGCGAAGACCACCTCGATGGCCAGCATCACCCGCGAGAGCTCACCGCCGGAGGCGCCGCGGTGCACCGGCCGCGGCGGTGCGCCGGGGTGGGCGGCCATGAGCAGCGCGACCTCGTCGATGCCGTCGGGGCCGGGCTGGTCGGGGTGGCTGTCGATCGAGAAGGACACCCGCGCGCTCTTCATCGCCAGGCCCGCGAGCTCGCGTCCCACCTCGGCGGCGAAGCCGTCGGCGGCGGCGCGGCGGCCGGCCGAGACCCGGGCGCCGAGGTCGTCGACCTCGGCGCGGGCGGTGTCGCGGGCGGCCTCCAGCGCCTCGAGCGCCTCGTCGGAGACGTCGAGCTCGTCGAGCTTGCGCCGGGCGTCCTCCGCCCAGGCCAGCACGCCGGCCAGCCCCTGCCCGGGGTCGGCGTACTTGCGCACCAGCGCGGTGATCGCGGCGCGCCGGTCGAGGACCTCGGCCAGCCGGGCGGGGTCGGCGTCGAGGTCGGCGACGTACCCGGCGAGCTGCACCGACACGTCGGAGACGACGGCGACGGCGTCGGCGAGGTCGCGGGCCAGCAGCACCAGCGCGGGGTCGTCGGTGCCGGCCAGCGCCCGCTCGGCGGTGGCCAGGGCCGCGGTGGCGTCCTGCGGCAGGCCCTCGGCGCCGAGGTCGCCGGTGACGTCGCCGACCAGGGCCATCCGCGCCTCGTCGACCGCGGCCCGCAGGGCGTCGGCGTCGCCCAGGCGCCGGGCCAGCGCGTCGAGGGCGTCGTCCTCGCCGGGCTCCGGCACCAGGCCCTCGATCTCCTCCAGCCCGTGCCGCAGCACGTCGGCGGCCTGCGCGAGCTCACGGGCCTGGCCGCGGCGGCGGTCGAGGTCGGCGGCCAGCTCGCGCCAGCGGGCGTGGGCGGCGCGGTAGTCCTCGAGCAGCTGCAGGTGGGCGGCGCCGGCGTAGCGGTCGAGGGCGTGGCGCTGCTCGGCCGGGCGCGACAGCCGCAGCTGGTCGCTCTGCCCGTGCACCGCCAGGAGCCCCTCGGCCAGCTCGGAGACCACGCCGACGGGGACGCTGCGGCCGCCCAGGTGCGCCCGCGAGCGGCCCTCGGCGCTGACGGTGCGGGCGAGGATGAGGCTGCCGTCGTCGTCGGGCTCGGCGCCGGCGTCGGCGGCCCGCTCCCACACCGGCGACTCCGGTGGCAGCTCCAGGCGGCCCTCTACCCCGGCCCGGCCGGTGGCGCGCACCCGGCCGGGGTCGGCGCGGCCGCCGAAGAGCAGCGTCAGCCCGGTGACCACCATGGTCTTGCCGGCGCCGGTCTCGCCGGTGACGACGGTCAGGCCGCGGCCCAGCTCGAGGGTGACGTCGTCGATGGCGCCCAGCCCGCGGATCCGCAGCTCGGTGAGCCGGCCCCGGGCGTGCCCGTCCGCCCGGGTGCGGACAGCCGCCGCGGCGCCGTCGACGGCCACCTCGGCCGGTGCGGGGGCGACCGGGGTGCCGTCCTCCCCGGTCGGGGAGGACGCGGTGCGGCGGCCGCGGCCGCCGCGCTCACGCGTCGGGGTCCGCGGCGCCACCGCGCACCTCCCCCCGGGACGCTGTCGCGGCGTCGTCCCCACCGGGCAGCGAGACGACGTCGCGCATGAGCACGTTGCGGGAGGGCCGCAGCTCCTGGCCGGGGTCGTGCCGCCGGGCGTCGCGGAACCCGCGCACCGGCAGGCCGAACTTGGCCACCAGCCGGTCACCGAAGGTGGCCGCGTGGACCCGGGCGATGCGCACCGGCCGGGCGGCGCGGCGCACGTCGACGCGGCCGCCGTCGGGCACGTCGAGCGCACGCCGACCGTCGGCCGACACCCGGGCGCGGTTGCCGTCGGGGGGGATGGCCACCGACAGGACGGAGTCCGGGGAGGTGACCAGCGGCCGGCCGAACAGGGCGTGGGCGTTGGACGGGACCAGCAGCAGCGCCTCGACGTCGGGCCACACCACCGGTCCACCGGCGGAGAACGCGTAGGCCGTCGAGCCGGTGGGCGTGGCGAAGAGCAGGCCGTCGCAGCCGAAGCTGGTCAGGGGGCGCCCGTCGACGGCGATGACGACGTCGAGGACGCGCGAGCGCTCGGCCTTCTCCACCGATACCTCGTTGAGCGCCCAGGTGCCGCCGACGACCCCGCCGGCCGCGTCGAGGACGTCGACCTCGATCGCCAGTCGCTTCTCCACCGAGTACTCGCAGTCCTCGATGGCCGTCAGCGTCTCCTCCACGGCCTCGGGCTCGGTCTCGGCGAGGAAGCCGACCCGGCCGAGGTTGACGCCCATGAGCGCGGCGTGGCTGTAGCGGGCGAGCTCGGCGGCGCGCAGGAAGGTGCCGTCGCCGCCGAAGACCATGACGATCTCGGCGCCGCGGGCCGCCTCGGCGTCGGCGGGGACGACCTCGGCGCCCTCGATCCGCAGCTCGCTCGCCTCGTCGGCCAGCACGCGCACGGTGATGCCCGCCCGCGCGAGCCGGGCGGCGGAGCTGCGGGCCAGCTCGACGATGTCCTGCCGCCCGGTGTGCACCGCCAGCAGCACGTGGCGTCCGCCGCCGGGACGCCATCCGGCCTGACCGGCCTCGCTCATCGGTCCTCCTCGCTGCTGCTGCGCGTCGTGCCTCGCCGTCGGTCCCCAGCGTCCCCCCGTGCCGGCGTCGGCGCCGTCACGGGGCGGGTCGACCTCACCGCGCCGCTCCCCGCGGGCCGGCACCCCGCGGCCCCGCCTCGACCGCGCGCAGGACGTCGGCCTCCTGCGGCCGGCCGGCGTCACGGCGCAGCCACAGGAAGAACTCGACGTTGCCGGCCGGGCCGGGCAGCGGGCTGGCGACGACGCCGGCGGTCCCCCACCCGAGGTCGGCGGCGGCGGTGGCCACCTCCAGGACGGCGGCGGCCCGGGCGGCCGGGTCGCGGACGACACCACCGGCCCCCAGCCGCTCGCGGCCGACCTCGAACTGCGGCTTGACCATGGGCAGCAGGTCGGCGCCGTCCGTGGCGCAGGCCGTCAGCGCGGGCAGCACCAGGCGCAGGGAGATGAAGGAGAGGTCGGCGACCACGAGGTCGGCCGGCCCGTCGATCTGCTCGGGGGTCAGCGTGCGGACGTTCGTGCGCTCGAGCACCCGCACCCGCTCGTCGGTGCGCAGCGACCAGGCCAGCTCGCCGTAGCCGACGTCCACGGCCACCACCTCGCGGGCGCCGCGGTGCAGGAGCACCTCGGTGAAGCCGCCGGTGGAGGCGCCGGCGTCGAGGGCGCGGCGGCCCTCGACCGGGACGGGGAGTGCCTCCAGCGCACCGAGGAGCTTGTGCGCGCCGCGGGAGACCCAGCGCTGCTCGTCGGGGTCGGTGCGCACCACGACGGGGGTGCCGGCGTCGACAGCGGTGGCCGGCTTGGTGGCGGCCTGCCCCGAGACGGCCACCCGGCCCTCGGCGATGAGCTCGACGGCGTGCTCGCGGGAGCGGGCCAGCCCGCGGCGCACGAGCTCGGCGTCGAGCCGGCTGCGACGGGCCATCAGAGCTGGTCGATCGTGGCGAGCTCGCGCTGCAGGCGGTCGTGCTCGGCCTCGAAGACGGCCACGTGCTCGGCGACCGGGCGCTCGTCGAGCCCGGCGTAGGGGCTCCCGGCACCGGCCTCGCCACCGGCGAGCACCCCGCCCGGGTCGCCGCCCGCGACCGCCGGCCCGGGCGGCACCGCACCGGGCGGCACCGCACCGGGTCGCGGAGCGGGCGCCACCGTGCCGACGGGACCGGGCCGCGGCGGGCCCGGGACCGGACGCGGCCGGCTCGGCTCGGTCATGGCACGGACCTCTCGGACGGGGAGGGGGCGCCGGCCGCGGAACGGGCGGCACCGGGACTCCGGAGGAGGCGGCGGACTGCGCTCCCTCCGGCCCGCGAGGGTACCGGCCGGGGACGACGGTGACGGGTGCGCGGACGGGAGCGGTAGCGTTCCGCGGGCCGCTCGGCAGCGACCCGGACGGCGCCCGTCCGACCCCCGAGGAGGCCTGCCACCGTGGCGACGCTGGAGCAGTGCGTGTCCGCCCTCGAGGACGTCATGGGCACCCTCGCCGCGCAGCCGGCCGCCAGCGGTCTGGACCGCTCGCTGTCGTGCCGGCTGACCGACCTGGGCCAGGTCGTCCGCGGGCGGCTGGTGACGGGACGGGTGCACGGCCTGCGCGCCGAGCCCGACGTGGCCGGTGGGCCGAAGGCCGACATCCGCCTCACCATGACCAGTGACGACCTCGTCGCCCTCACCGAGGGACGGCTGGCGTTCGCTCCCGCGTGGGCGTCGGGCCGGGTGCGCATGGAGGCCGGGCTGCGCGACCTGCTGCGGCTGCGCTCGCTCCTCTGACCCGGCCGGCCGGCGGCGGCCACCGCGGTCGTCCCGGTCACCGCTCCCCCAGTCCCCACCCGGCCAGGGCCCGCTGAGCCTCCTCGTCCCCGGCCCGCACCTCCGCAGGAGCGCCGTCGGCGTCGCGGGTCCACGAGGCCAGGCAGAGCGCCCGCAGCCCGTCGAGCCCGTCGCCGCCGAGTCCGTCGCCGCTGCGTCCGGCCGGCCGGTCGCCGGCGTCCCCGGCCGCGCGCAGCTCCAGCGGCCCCGTGCCCTCGGCGGTCGCCAGCCAGTGGCCGCACCGCCAGCCGCCGCCGTCGCGGACGACCGGCGGGTGGACGACGAGCAGGCCGGCGGCGTCGGCGGCGAGCAGGTCGGGGCGGTGCAGCGGGCCGGCGGCCAGCAGGGTCGCCGGGTCGGTGACCCCGCTGAGGACCAGGAGGCTCGCCGCTCCCGCCCGCTGGCTGCCCTCGATGTCGGTGTCGAGCCGGTCACCGACAACGAGCGGGCGCTCCGCACCGGTGCGACGCACGCACTCGGCGTGCATCGCCGGGTCGGGCTTGCCGGTGACCAGGGGCTCGCGGCCGGTGACGTCCCGGACGACACCGACCATCGCTCCGTTGCCCGGCAGCGGCCCCCGCGGCGAGGGGATGGTCGCGTCGGCGTTCGTGGCCACGTGGCGGGCGCCGTTGCGCACGGCGACCACGGCCTCGGCCAGCTGCGCCCAGCCGACCTCCCGGCCGTAGCCCTGCACGACCGCGGCCGGGGCGTCCTCCGCGCGGTCGACGACGGTCAGACCGGCGGCGCGCAGTGCCGCGGCGACGCCGGGGCCGCCCACCGGGAGCACCCGGGCGCCCCGGCCGAGCAGGCCGGCCACGACCGAGGCCGCCGCCTGGGAACTGGTGATGACCTCGTCGGGCCCGGCGGGGACGCCGAGGGCGGTGAGGTGGTGGGCGACCTCCTCCGGGGGGCGAGCTGCGTTGTTCGTGACGAACCCCAGCCGCATGCCCGCCTCGCGGGCCGCGGCCAGCGCCGCGGGGACACCGGGCACCGCGTCCGGGCCGACGTAGACGACGCCGTCGAGGTCGAGCAGGGCGACGTCGTGGACCTGCGCGGGCGGGCGGTCGCAGCCCGCGGCCAGACCCGGACGCTCGACCGCGCCGGACCTCCCGGGGGCAGGCGCGGCGCTCACGCCGACTCCTGACGGGCGGCGCGCCGGGCCCGGACACCGCGCAGGGCCCGCGCGTAGTGACCGAGGTCGGGCCGCATCGCCACCGCCAGCGCCAGGTGCTCGGCGGCCAGTCCCAGCTCTCCGGCGCGACTGGCGGCCATGCCGAGGCCGAACTGCGCGTAGTCGTCGGTCGGGTTGACCGCGGTCAGCGCCGTGAAGCTGTCGATCGCCTCCCGGTAGCGCCCGGTGTCGTACTGGGCGCGGGCGAGGGCCTCGAGCACGCTGCGGGACCCCGGCTCGGCCTCCGCCGCCCGGCTCAGGAGGGTCGCCGCGGCCGCCGGGTCACCGTTGGCCAGCAGGTCCAGTCCCCGCTGGTACCACTCGTACACGCCGCCCCCGGGTGCCCCCTCGTCCGTGGCGCCTCCCGGTGGGGTCCCTGCTGTCGACACCGCTGCCCTCCCGCTCCTCCGGCTGCCGTGCACCGGCCGGCACCCCGGCGGTCCGGGTCCCGGACCCGGCCGGGACGACGGACCGCGACGGATGACTCCTACGATCCCGTCGTGCACGCGTCGTCGGTGGGACCCCCGCACCCCGCAGCGACGGGACTGGACGTCCGGCCCTTCCGCGCCCTGACCTACTCGCGCCACGACCCCGAGCACCTGGCCCGGGTGAGCTCGCCAGCCTACGACCTGGTGACACCCGACGGCCGCGAGCGCCTGGCCGCCGCCGACCCGCACAACATCGTCCGCCTCATCCTGCCGGGGGGCACGTCCGGTGCCGGCACCGCCGGGGCACCCGCCGGCACGGGCCCCGCGGACCGGCACGCGGACGGCCGGGCCGCCCGGGCGGCCCGGACGCTGCACGAGTGGGAGGCCGCCGGCGTCCTCGTCCGTGACGAGGTCACGGCGTCGTGGCTCTACGCGATGCAGCCGGCGCAGGGGCCGGCCACGGTCGGCTGGCTCGGCGCGGTGGCCGTCGCCGGCGGCGGCCGGTCGGTGCTGCCGCACGAGGACACCTTCCCTGCGGCCGTCGAGGGCAGGCGTGCCCTGCTGGCCGCCACGGCCACCGACCTCGAGCCGATCGTGCTGGCGCACGACCCGGAGCCGGAGGTCGCCGACCTGACCGAGGCGGCCCTGGGCGGCGTCCCGGTGATGGAGCTGACCGACACCGACGGCGTCCGTCACCGGTTGTGGCGGGTCACCGACGCGGACACGCTGCGGCGGCTGCGTGAGGCGCTCGGTCGCACGGGGGCGGTCATCGCCGACGGCCACCACCGCTTCGCTGCTGCGCAGGCGCTCCACCGGACCCACCCCGACGGGGACTGCCGGGTGCTGGCCCTGCTCACCCCCATGGGCAGCGGCGGCCTGCGGGTCGAGGCGATCCACCGGGTGGTGCCCGACCTGTCGCTCGACGACGCCGCGGTCGCCGCCGCGCGGGGCTTCACGGTCACGGAGGTCCCCCTCCCCCACGGCCCCGACGACCTCGCCGCGGCCACCGCCCGGGTGGCCCCCGTCCCCGGGGTCGGGAGCTTCCTGCTCACCGACGGACGGCGGCTGCTGTCCCTGACCGACCCCTCGCCGGAGGTGCGGTCCACGGTCCCGGCGGAGGCACCCGCCGCCTGGCGGCACCTGGACGTCGTCCTGGCCACCACCGGGCTGGTGACCGGGCTGTGGGGACGGCCGGACGACCCCGCGTCCCTGCTGGTCGCCCACGACGTGCCCGAGGCCCTCCGGCTGGCCACCGAGCGCACCGGCGTCGCCCTGCTGCTGCGCCCGCCCTCGCCGGCCGACGTCGCCGCGGTCGCCCGGGCCGGTGCCCGGATGCCGCGCAAGTCGACGCTGTTCGTGCCCAAGCCGCGCACGGGCCTGGTGCTGCGCCCGCACGGCGACTGACCACCCCCGGCCGGCGGCTGTCCTCACGCCGTCCGCACCGAGTTCCCGGCCGACGTCCGCGGCACCTTGCGGCCCCGCCGGCAGTTGACCTCGCACACCGAGACGGTGCCGCCCCCGGTGCGCCAGAACCGCCGCTGCAGAGCTCCCTCGACCTCGACCACGTCACCGGCCAGCCAGGCGGCGACCCGTCTCTGCAGCGCCCTGTCGTAGGTGATGCAGGTGAGCACGTCGACCGACTGGCCGCGGGCCCGCGGCTCGGGCCGGCGCACGATCAGGCGCCAGCTCACCAGGGTGTCCCCGCTGGGCAGGGTCTTGCACTCCGCCGGTGCCGACAGCCGCCCGCGGAGCACCACGTCGTTCCGGTCGATCACTGCCACGCTCATGACGGCAGCCTGACCGGCCTCCGGGTCCCCGAGGGGCCCCGGAGGCCGGTTGTGGACCCGGCACGGCGGTGTGGACGGTGCGGACGCTGCCGTCGGTGGTCAGTGCGTGGCGTCGTCGGCCGGCGGGTCCACCTCGCCGAGCAGCTCGGCGACCTCCCGCTCGACGTCGGCGTCGAAGTCGAGACCGCCGGCTCCGGTGACGTCGTCCGGGTCGGAGCCCTCGTCGGTACCGGCGTCCGCGCTGTCGCCCGGTGGGGCCACGGCCGGTTCCGCGGTGGATGGCGCGGCGTCCCCGGCGTCCTCGGCGTCCGAAGCGGCGTCCTCGGTGTCCGCCGTGCCCTCCACGTCCGGAGTGGGGACGGGCAGGTCCTCCTCGCCGAACGCGACGTCGTCGTCCTCCTCGGGCGAGCTGGCGGCGACCGCGTCGCACCAGGCCGGGGCCGTCGGGTCGCCGGCCGCGTCCAGCAGGTCGGCGTAGGCCGACGCGAGCCGTCGCGTGCCCTCGTCGGCGAAGTCCACGGCGGTCGGCGTCGGGCGCCCGCCGAGCGCAGCCTCGAGCACCAGGCGTGCCGCGGAGACCTCACCGAGGTCCTGCCGGGCCCCGGCCTCCACGAGCTGCAGCTCCACGCTCTCCTCGGCGCCGGGGGTGTCCGCGAGGGCCTCCCGCACGAGGCGCAGTGCGACCTCGGGGCGGCCCAGCGCCCGCTCGCAGTCGGCCAGGACCGCCCGGTACCCCTCGTCACCGCTCATCCGGCGATAGGCGCGCAGCTCCCGCGAGGCCTCCGCGTAGTCGCCGGCGTGGTACGCCGCGACCCCGACCGCCTCACGGACGACGGCGATGCGGGAAGCCCGGTCCCGGGCCGCGCGCGCGTGGGCGAGCGCCAGCTCGGGGTCCTCGTCGACCAGCGCACCGGCGGTGACGAGGTGGCGGGCCACGCGCTCGGCGTTGCGGCTCTCCAGTCCGCGCAGGGCGGCGCGCACCGCGGGATCGAGCTCCCGCGCGTCGGCCCAGTCGGGCAGGTCCGGGCCCGGCGCCACCGGCGGGGTGCGGTCCGTCGAGCCTCCGCGGTCGGACACGGGACGGCGCTCCCGCCGGTCACCGTCGCCGGCACGGTCGGGGCGTCCCGTTCCCCGGCGCTCGGGACGGGCGCCACCGGCCTCCGGACGGCGGTTCCGCCAGTCGGCAGGCTGTCCTCCCGTCCGAGCCGGCCGCTCACCCTGCGGACGACGGTCCCGCCACTCCTGCCGGGAAGGCCGCTGCTGGGCACCCTCGGTCCGCTCCCGCCGGTCCTGCCACGGTCGCTCGCCGCGCGGAGCGGCGTCCTCCCGGCGGGCGCCGGGCCGGTTCGTCGAGGAACGCTCGGCGCCCGGCCGGCGGTCTCGCCACTCCGTCGTCCGGTCCCCCGACGGACGCCGGTTGCGCCAGTCCCCGGTCGGTCGGTCCTCGCCGAGGCGCCGATCCCGCCGGCCACCGGTCTGCTCACCCGCGGGGCGCCGCTCGCGCCGGTCGTCACCGCGTCCACCTGCGGAGTAGCGATCCGGGCGGTCTCCACCGGCCCGACCTCCGCTGGAACGGCCGGCACGGGAGTCGGCGCCGGTGGGGCGGCGGTCCCGCCAGTCGCCCGTCGGCCGGTCGCCACCGGGACGCCGGTCACGCCAGTCGCCGCTCGACCCGCCCCGGGATGTCGAACGCTCCGCCTGCCCTCCCCGACCGACGGACCCCGACGGACGGCCGCCCTGGCCGTCCGTCGGGGTCCGTCCGCCACCAGCGACCCGTCGGCCCGTCGCACCGCCGTCGCGTCCGCCGCGGTCAGAGGCCCGGCCGGAGCCCTCGCCACTGCCGGGCTGGCCGTCCGCGGTGCCGCGCGCGCGGCCATCCGTCGCGCCCGTGCGTCCAGCAGCGCGTGGCCCCCGACGGTCGTCTCGGCCAGACCAGCTCTGGCCGCGGTCGTTCGCGCCGCTGGGTCGGCCGCGGCCGGTGGAGCCGCGTCGGGGAGATGTCATGTGGTCGTCAATACCTCGATGGGCAGGTCAGCACTCACTCGGAGTGCCGGGGGGTGGACTCGTGCACGCACGAAGACGGGGGCCGGAGCGCTTGGCTCCGACCCCCGTCTGGGAATGGTTGTCCGGCGGTGTCCTACTCTCCCACCCCGTCTCCAGGGCAGTACCATCGGCGCTGAGAGGCTTAGCTTCCGGGTTCGGAATGGGACCGGGCGTTTCCCTCTCGCCATGACCGCCGTAACACTGTGAACATACACCAACCCTCCGACCACACCCCCATGCGGCGGGGGTGGGGCGGGTTGGGTGCGTTCAGAACCGCACAGTGGACGCGAAACACACTTTTGTTACTTGACAGGAGGGGTGTTGTGGTCAAGCCCTCGGCCTGTTAGTACCGGTCAGCTCCACACCTTGCGGTGCTTCCACTTCCGGCCTATCAACCCGCTGGTCTGGGCGGGGGCCTTACCCCATTCACTGGGTGAGAGACCTCATCTCGAAGCGAGCTTCCCGCTTAGATGCTTTCAGCGGTTATCCCTGCCGAACGTAGCCAACCAGCAGTGCACCTGGCGGTACAACTGGCACACCAGAGGTTCGTCCGTCCCGGTCCTCTCGTACTAGGGACAGCTCTTCTCAAGTCTCTTACGCGCACGGCGGATAGGGACCGAACTGTCTCACGACGTTCTAAACCCAGCTCGCGTACCGCTTTAATGGGCGAACAGCCCAACCCTTGGGACCTACTCCAGCCCCAGGATGCGACGAGCCGACATCGAGGTGCCAAACCATCCCGTCGATATGGACTCTTGGGGAAGATCAGCCTGTTATCCCCGGGGTACCTTTTATCCGTTGAGCGACACCGCTTCCACCTGCCGGTGCCGGGTCACTAGTCCCAGCTTTCGCTCCTGCTCGACCCGTCGGTCTCACAGTCAAGCTCCCTTGTGCACTTGCACTCGACACCTGATTGCCAACCAGGCTGAGGGAACCTTTGGGCGCCTCCGTTACCCTTTGGGAGGCAACCGCCCCAGTTAAACTACCCACCTGACACTGTTCCTGATCCGGATCACGGACCCAGGTTAGACATCCAATTCGACCAGAGTGGTATTTCAACGGCGACTCCACGAACACTGGCGTGCCCGCTTCACAGTCTCCCACCTATCCTACACAAGCCGAACCGAACACCAATATCAAGCTGTAGTGAAGGTCCCGGGGTCTTTCCGTCCTGCCGCGCGTAACGAGCATCTTTACTCGTAGTGCAATTTCGCCGAGCCTGTGGTTGAGACAGCTGAGAAGTCGTTACGCCATTCGTGCAGGTCGGAACTTACCCGACAAGGAATTTCGCTACCTTAGGATGGTTATAGTTACCACCGCCGTTTACTGGCGCTTGAGTTCTGAGCTTCGCACACCGAAGCGCACTAACCCGTCCCCTTAACGTTCCAGCACCGGGCAGGCGTCAGTCCGTATACATCGTCTTACGACTTCGCACGGACCTGTGTTTTTAGTAAACAGTCGCTTCTCACTGGTCTCTGCGACCGGCAGCCGCTGCCCCGCGCACGGCGGTTCACGGACACCGGTCCCCCTTCTCCCGAAGTTACGGGGGCATTTTGCCGAGTTCCTTAACCACAGTTCGCTCGATCGCCTCGGTATTCTCTACCTGACCACCTGAGTTGGTTTGGGGTACGGGCCGCTCGGAACTCGCTAGAGGCTTTTCTCGACAGCATAGGATCATCGGATTCGCCTCACTCGGCTATGCGTCAGGCCTCACCCTGCATGTGCCACGGATTTGCCTATGACACGGGCCACACCCTTGCACCGGTACTACCACTCACCGGCCCGACTACCTTCCTGCGTCACCCCATCGCTTGCCTACTACCAGTCCGGGTCCCCAGCTACTCCCAGCGACCCGTCCGAAGACGAGCCACCGGTTTCGGTGGGTCAGCATCGCTGGGTCCAGCATGGGCGTTCCTTCGCGGGTACGGGAATATCAACCCGTTGTCCATCGACTACGCCTGTCGGCCTCGCCTTAGGTCCCGACTCACCCTGGGCGGATTAGCCTGGCCCAGGAACCCTTGGTCTTCCGGCGGGGGAGGTTCTCACTCCCCTCTCGCTACTCATGCCTGCATTCTCACTCGCATGGCGTCCACGGCTGGATCCCTCCGCCGCTTCCCCCGCCACACGACGCTCCCCTACCCACCCCCACACCTGGCCGGCCCCACGAAGGGAACCGGCGGGCATACATGGAAGTGCCACGGCTTCGGCGGTGTGCTTGAGCCCCGCTACATTGTCGGCGCGGAACCACTTGACCAGTGAGCTATTACGCACTCTTTCAAGGATGGCTGCTTCTAAGCCAACCTCCTGGTTGTCACTGCGATCCCACATCCTTTTCCACTTAGCACACGCTTAGGGGCCTTAGCCGATGATCTGGGCTGTTTCCCTCTCGACTACGAACCTTATCGCCCGCAGTCTCACTGCCGCGCTCTCACTTACCGGCATTCGGAGTTTGGTTGACGTCAGTAACCTTGTGGGGCCCATCAGCCATCCAGTGCTCTACCTCCGGCAAGAAACACACGACGCTGCACCTAAATGCATTTCGGGGAGAACCAGCTATCACCGAGTTTGATTGGCCTTTCACCCCTACCCACAGCTCATCCCCCAGGTTTTCAACCCTGGTGGGTTCGGTCCTCCACGCGGTCTTACCCGCGCTTCAACCTGGCCATGGGTAGATCACTCGGCTTCGGGTCTAGGACACGCGACTACAACCGCCCTGTTCGGACTCGCTTTCGCTACGGCTACCCCCCACGGGTTAACCTCGCCACGCACCACTAACTCGCAGGCTCATTCTTCAAAAGGCACGCAATCACCGCCCACACACGACGCGCGGATTCACGGCTCTCACGGCTTGTAGGCACACGGTTTCAGGTACTATTTCACTCCCCTCCCGGGGTACTTTTCACCTTTCCCTCACGGTACTCGTCCGCTATCGGTCACCAGGGAGTATTCAGGCTTAGCGGGTGGTCCCGCCAGATTCACACCGAATTCCACGGGCTCGGTGCTACTTGGGATACAGAAACAAGGAGACGACAGGCTTTCACCTACGGGGCTCTCACCCTCTACGGCGACCCCTTCCAGAGGCCTTCGGCTAACCCGACCGCTTTCTCACTCCCCGCCACCCCGGCAGAGGCGACACGACTGTCCCACGACCCCGACGACACAACGCCTGCCGGCTATCACATGCCCTCGGTTTAGCCTCATCCGCTTTCGCTCGCCACTACTCACGGAATCACGGTTGTTTTCTCTTCCTGTGGGTACTGAGATGTTTCACTTCCCCACGTTCCCTCCACACGCCCTATGTGTTCAGGCGCGGGTCACACCACATGACTGGTGCGGGGTTCCCCCATTCGGACACCCTCGGATCAACGCTCGGTTGGCAGCTCCCCGAGGCATATCGCAGCCTCCCACGTCCTTCATCGGCTCCTGGTGCCCAGGCATCCACCGTGTGCCCTCAACATCTTGACCACACACAACCCACCCCCACACACGACCCCTCCCGAAGAAGACAGCCACGCCGGGGGCGGGACACCTACAAGCAAACACCCTGCAAACAAACACTCTGCAACACAGAGATCTGCAACACAGAGATCAAAAGATGCTCACGTCCACTGTGCAGTTCTCAACGACCAACCCGCGCACCCCCCACACGACCCCACCAGCACCGAGAACACTCGGCCGGTCTGAGACCAGGAAGGCCCGGACAGAGACAACAACCCCCCACCGCCGCGGACTCACACCCACGACAGACGGGCCCGCTCCCTCAGGACCCAACAGCGTGCCTACGACCGGATCCACCCCTGTCACCCCGTTCCCCACGCCACCCCGAAGGATGACGCCGTACTAGGAGCAGCAGCAGCTGCCGGCCGAACTGGTCAGCGTTCCACCCTCGAGCACTGTCACGAGCACCCGCGGCCACCCGGTAGTGGGCAACCGTCACGACCCGCGTACAGCTCTGCACCCGACGGACCGTGTCCGCCGAGCGAGGTGCTCCTTAGAAAGGAGGTGATCCAGCCGCACCTTCCGGTACGGCTACCTTGTTACGACTTCGTCCCAATCGCCGATCCCGCCTTCGACGGCTCCCTCCCACAAGGGGTTGGGCCACCGGCTTCGGGCGTTACCGACTTTCGTGACGTGACGGGCGGTGTGTACAAGGCCCGGGAACGTATTCACCGCAGCGTTGCTGATCTGCGATTACTAGCGACTCCAACTTCATGGGGTCGAGTTGCAGACCCCAATCCGAACTGAGACCGGCTTTTTGGGATTCGCTCCACCTCACGGTATCGCAGCCCTTTGTACCGGCCATTGTAGCATGTTTGCAGCCCTAGACATAAGGGGCATGATGATTTGACGTCATCCCCACCTTCCTCCGAGTTGACCCCGGCAGTCTCCCATGAGTCCCCACCATCACGTGCTGGCAACATGGAACGAGGGTTGCGCTCGTTGCGGGACTTAACCCAACATCTCACGACACGAGCTGACGACAACCATGCACCACCTGTGCACGACGCCAAAGGCACCCCGCATCTCTGCGAGATTTCCGCGCATGTCAAGCCTAGGTAAGGTTCTTCGCGTTGCATCGAATTAAGCAACATGCTCCGCCGCTTGTGCGGGCCCCCGTCAATTCCTTTGAGTTTTAGCCTTGCGGCCGTACTCCCCAGGCGGGGCGCTTAATGCGTTAGCTGCGGCACGGAGACCGTGGAATGGCCCCCACACCTAGCGCCCAACGTTTACGGCGTGGACTACCAGGGTATCTAATCCTGTTCGCTCCCCACGCTTTCGCTCCTCAGCGTCAGTTGTTGCCCAGAGACCCGCCTTCGCCACCGGTGTTCCTCCTGATATCTGCGCATTTCACCGCTACACCAGGAATTCCAGTCTCCCCTGCAACACTCGAGTCTGCCCGTATCGACTGCAGGCCCGGAGTTGAGCTCCGGGTTTTCACAGCCGACGCAACAGACCGCCTACGAGCTCTTTACGCCCAATAATTCCGGACAACGCTTGCACCCTACGTATTACCGCGGCTGCTGGCACGTAGTTGGCCGGTGCTTCTTCTGCTCCTACCGTCACTGTTCGCTTCGTCGGAGCTGAAAGAGGTTTACAACCCGAAGGCCGTCATCCCCCACGCGGCGTCGCTGCGTCAGGCTTCCGCCCATTGCGCAATATTCCCCACTGCTGCCTCCCGTAGGAGTCTGGGCCGTGTCTCAGTCCCAGTGTGGCCGGTCACCCTCTCAGGCCGGCTACCCGTCGTCGCCTTGGTAGGCCACTACCCCACCAACAAGCTGATAGGCCGCGGGCCCATCCCCAGCCGGAAACCCTTTCCACCACCAGACCATGCGGCCAGCAGAGGACATCCGGTATTAGCCCCAATTTCTTGGAGTTATCCCAGAGCCGGGGGCAGGTTGCCCACGTGTTACTCACCCGTTCGCCACTCATCCCCACCCGAAGATGGTTCAGCGTTCGACTTGCATGTGTTAAGCACGCCGCCAGCGTTCGTCCTGAGCCAGGATCAAACTCTCCGTAGATGCTTGACACCAGGCCGAGAACCGAGACCTGACAGATCTCGATCAATCAACCAAAGGAATCCCACCCAGACCACACAAGGCCCAGGACGGGGTTACTACTTGGCACTGACTTTCGGCACGCTGTTGAGTTCTCAAGGAGCGGACGCACACCAACTCCACCCTCTCGGGCTTCCTCGGCGGCTAGTTGTCCAACCCTGCGCCCACACCGGGTGTTCCCTGCTGGGTCCTCCCCGTCGGCCCTCCCGGGCCGTGCGGCGCGCAGAGATGAAGTTACGTGGCTGTCAGGACCGTGTCAAACGAGGCGGCCCGTGACCGTCGACACCGTTCCGGAACCGGCGTGTCACCTGGCGTTCACACGCCCGCGGCGTCAGCCGGCCCGCTGCACCCCGGCCACCGCTCGCTTGCCGCGGCGCAGCACCAGCCATCCCCCGGGCAGCCACTCGGCCTCCTGGGGGACGGCGTCGGCGTCGGTGACCCGCTCGTTGTTCAGGTAGGCGCCGCCCTCCTTCACCGTCCGGCGGGCGTCGGACAGGCTGGAGGCCAGCCCGGTCCGCTGCAGCAGCTGGGCCACGCTCGGCGTCTCGCCGTCCAGGGTGACGCTGCCGGCCTCCCGCAGCGCCGCGCCCAGGGTCTCCGGACCCAGGCTGGTCAGGTCATCCCGGCCGAACAGGGCGCGCCCGGCGGCCTCGGCCTGCCGCAGCTCCTCGGGGCCGTGCACCAGGAGTGTGAGCTCCTCGGCGAGGGCGCGCTGCGCCGCGCGGGAGGCGGGACGCTCTGCGCTCTCGGCGAGGACGGCCGACACCTCCTCGGCCGGGCGCTCGGAGAACAGCGGCAGCCACGTCCGGGCGTCGGCGTCGTCGGCGTTGAGCCAGAACTGGAAGAAGGCGTAGGGCGAGGTGAGCGCCGGGTCGAGCCAGACGGACCCGCCCTCGCTCTTGCCGAACTTGGTCCCGTCGGACTTGGTGACCAGCTGGGTCGACAGCGCGTGCACCGTCGCGCCCTCGGTGCGGCGGACCAGGTCGATGCCCGCGGTGAGGTTGCCCCACTGGTCGGACCCGCCGCTCTGCAGCGTGCAGCCGTGCCGCCGGTGCAGCTCGTGGAAGTCGTTGGCCTGCAGGATCTGGTAGCTGAACTCGGTGTAGCTGATGCCCGCCTCGCTGTTCAGCCGGGCCGAGACGGCCTCCTTGGCCAGCATCCGGCCCACCCGGAAGTGCTTGCCGAGGTCGCGCAGGAAGTCGATGGCCGAGAGCGGCTCGGTCCAGGTGAGGTTGTCGACGTAGACCGGCGCCGCCAGGCCCTCCCGCTCGGCGGGCAGGTCGAGGAAGGGCGCCACCTGGCGGCGGATGCTGTCGACCCAGCCGGCGACGGTGGCCCGGTCGTTGAGCTGCCGCTCGGCCGACGGGCGCGGGTCGCCGATCAGGCCGGTGGCACCGCCGACCAGCACGATCGGCCGGTGCCCGGCCCGCTGCAGGGCGCGGAGCACCATGAACTGCACGAGGTGCCCGACGTGCAGGCTGGGCGCCGTGGGGTCGAAGCCGCAGTAGTAGGTGACCGGGCCGGCGGCCAGGTGCGCGCGCAGCGCCTCCTCGTCGGTGGTCTGGGCGATCAGCCCCCGCCGGTGCAGCTCGTCGATCACGTCAGTCACGGCGTCGATCCTCCCTGCCCGGCCGGGACCGGGGACGCCCACCCGGGCGGAACGCGCTCACCGACGCCGACGCCGTCTCCCAGAACCGCCACGGCAGCTCGGTGGCCACGCTGATGCCCACGCGCGGCCCGGTGGAGACGGCGGACGGCGGCTCGCCGGCGTGCAGCCGGACCGGCGAGGCGGCGTCCAGCAGGTCGGCGCCCTTGTCGTCCGGGCCGATCGCCAGCGCCTGGGTCAGCCGGGCCGGGCCGCGGGCGAGGTCGCGCCCGACGCGGGCGGAGGCACGACGGCCCGCGGCGAGCTCCTCCCCCACCACCACCTCGCCGGCACGCAGCAGCACCGCCGAGCCGACCCCCTCGGGGCCGACGACGACGTTGGCGCACCAGTGCACGCCGTAGCTGAAGTAGACGTAGAGCCGCCCGGGCGGCCCGAACATGATCGCCGCGCGCGGGGTGGGACCGCGGTGCGAGTGCGCCGCGGGGTCCGTCCCGTCCCCCGCGTAGGCCTCCACCTCGGTCAGCCGCACGGCGACGGTCCCCTCTGGCCGGTCGGTGACCAGCCAGCAGCCGAGCAGCGCCGGGGCGACGACGTCGGCCGGCCCGAGCAGCTCGTCGGCGGTGACCAGGCGGCCGGGGAGGCTCAGAGCGCGGCCGCCACGGGCGAGTCGGCCGCCCAGCGGCCGTGCGCGGCGGCGACGTCCTCCAGCGACGCGAGCTGGCCGGCGACCCGCTCGGGCGCCGTCCCGCCGCGGGTGCTGCGCGCCGCGAGCGCCCCGCGCACCGACAGCACGGACCGGACCTCGGGGGTGAGCCGCTCGTCGATGCCGGCGAGCTGGTCGTCGTCGAGCTCGTCGAGCTCGACCCCGGCCTCCTCGCAGACGGCGACCATCGCGCCGGAGATCTCGTGGGCCGAGCGGAACGGCACGCCGGTGCGCACCAGCCACTCGGCGACGTCGGTGGCCAGCGCGAACCCCTGCGGCGCGGCGGCCTCGAGCACCTCCGGGCGCAGGGTCAGCGTGGCGACCATCCCGGTGACCGCGGGCAGCAGGAGCAGCAGCTGCTCCAAGGAGTCGAAGACCGGCTCCTTGTCCTCCTGCAGGTCGCGGTCGTAGGCCAGCGGGAGGCCCTTGAGCATCGTGAGCAGGCCGGTGAGGTTGCCGACGAACCGGCCGGACTTGCCGCGGGCGAGCTCGGCGATGTCGGGGTTCTTCTTCTGCGGCATGATCGACGACCCGGTGGCCCAGGCGTCGTCGAGGCGGGCCCAGCCGAACTCGGTCGACGTCCAGAGCACCACCTCCTCCCCCAGCCGCGAGAGGTGGACGCCGATGAGCGCGGCGGCGAAGCAGAACTCCGCGGCGAAGTCGCGGTCGCTGACCGCGTCGATGGAGTTGTCGGCGGCGCGGTCGAAGCCGAGCTCGGCGGCGACGGCGTCGGGGTCCAGCGGCAGCGAGGAGCCGGCGAGCGCGCCGGAGCCCAGCGGGCTGACGGCGGCGCGGCGGTCCCAGTCCTGCAGCCGGTCGACGTCGCGGGCGATCGCGTGCGCGTGGGCGAGCAGCTGGTGGGCGACGAGCACCGGCTGGGCGTGCTGCAGGTGGGTCATGCCCGGCGCCGGGACGTCGGCGTACCGCTGCGCCAGGCCCAGCAGCGCGTACTCCAGCGAGGCGAGCTCGCCGACCAGCGCGCGCACGTTGTGCCGCAGGTACAGCCGCAGGTCGGTGGCCACCTGGTCGTTGCGGGAGCGGCCGGCGCGCAGCTTGCCGCCGAGGGTGCCGAGCTTGGCCATGAGCCCGCGCTCGAGCGCCTCGTGCACGTCCTCGTCGGCCTCGACCGGCGCGAAGGTGCCCGCGGCGACCTCGGCCGAGAGCTCGGTGAGCGCGCCCACCATCTGCTCGAGCTCGTCGTCGGCGAGCAGGCCGGCGCGGTGCAGCACCCGGGCGTGGGCGCGGGAGCCGGCCAGGTCGTAGGGCGCCAGCCGCCAGTCGACGTCGGTGGACTTCGACAGCGCGGCCATCGCCGGGGACGGGCCGCCGCCGAAGCGGCCACCCCACAGCCGGGTCTGCGACGGGCCGGCGGCTGCGGCGGCGGGGTCGGCCGGGCTCACGGTGCGCTGTCCTCCAGGTCGGTCTGCAGTTCCGGGTACACGGCCGGCGTGCGCCGGGCCAGGGCGAGCAGGCGCTCGGCCAGGGCCGGACCGCCGTCCGGCTCGCGGGAGACGGCCAGCAGAGTGTCGTCCCCGGCGATGGTGCCCAGGACGTCGGGGAGGCCGACCTTGTCCAGCGCGGAGGCCAGGAACTGCGCCGCGCCGGGCGGTGTGCGCAGGACGGCGAGGTTGGCGCTGCCCTCCGCGCCGGTCAGCAGGTCGGCCAGCAGCCGGGTCAGCCGGGCGGGGGCGGCCTGGGCGGGGCGCAGCGGCGCGTTCTCCGGCGGCAGCACGTAGGACGCGGGAGCGCCGTCGGAGCCGCGGAGCTTCACCGCGCCGAGCTCCTCCAGGTCGCGCGAGAGCGTGGCCTGGGTGACCTCGATGCCCGACTCGGCCAGCAGCGCGGCCAGCTGGGTCTGGGAGGTGACCGGCTGGGCCGCGATGAGCTCGCGGACCCGCGCCTGGCGTGCCAAGCGGGTGAGCGCCGTGGTCACGCAGATCGCTCCAGCAGCCAGGTGAGCAGGGCCTTCTGGGCGTGCAGCCGGTTCTCGGCCTCGTCCCAGACCGCGCTGCGCGGCCCGTCGATCACCTCGGCGGCGATCTCCTTGCCGCGGTAGGCCGGCAGGCAGTGCAGGACGACGGCGTCGTCGGCGGCGCGGTCGAGCGCGGCCTGGTCGAGCGCGTAGGGCAGGAACGGCGCGGTGCGGGCGTCGTACTCGTCCTCCTGCCCCATCGAGACCCAGGTGTCGGTGACCAGGACGTCGGCCCCGTTGGCGGCGGCCGCGGCGTCGGGAGTCCACAGCACCGAGCCGCCGGTCTCCGCGGCGACCTCCCCCGCCCGCTTGAGCACGGCCGGGTCGGGCTGGAAGGCGTCGGGTGAGCCGATCCGCACGTGCATCCCGGCGGTGGCCCCGCCGAGCAGGTAGGAGTGCGCCATGTTGTTGGCGCCGTCGCCGAGGTAGCTCAGGGTCAGGCCGGCGAGGCGGCCCCGGCGCTCGGCCACCGTCTGCAGGTCGGCCAGGATCTGGCAGGGGTGGAACTCGTCGGTGAGCGCGTTGACCACCGGCACCCGGCTGACGGCGGCCATGGCCTCGATGCGCTCCTGGCCGAAGGTGCGCCACACGATGGCGGCGACCTGCCGGTCGAGCACCCGGGTGGTGTCCTCCACCGGCTCGCCCCGGCCGAGCTGGCTGGTGCCGGCGTCGATCACCAGCGGGGAGCCGCCGAGCTCGGCGACGCCGACGGTGAAGCTCACCCGGGTGCGGGTCGAGGGCTTGTCGAAGAGCACGGCCACGGCCCGCGGCACGCCGTTGGCCGCGCGCAGCGGGACGGGCGCGGCGTCGGTGTGCCGGGTGCGCTTGAGCTCGGCGGCCAGCGCCAGGACCTCAACCTGCTCGTCGGGGGTGAGGTCGTCGTCCCGGAGGAGGTGCCGGGTCACGAGTCGGCCGTCGCGGCGTCGAGGGCGGCCGGCAGGGCGGCGACGAAGGCGTCGACCTGCGCGTCGGGAAGCACCAGGGACGGCGCCAGCCGCAGCACGTCGGGGGCGACGGCGTTGGCGAGGAAGCCCGCGTCGCGCAGCCGCTCCTCCAGGACGGCGGCGACCGGGGCGGTGAGGACGACGCCGAGCAGCGCTCCCCTGCCCCGGACGCCGGAGACGGCCGGGTGCCCGAGGGCCTCGATGCCGGCGGTGAACCGGTGCTCGAGCTCCTTGGCCCGCTCGAGCAGGCCCTCGTCGCGGATGGTGTCGAGCACGGCGAGCGCGGCCGCGGCGGCGATCGGGTTGCCGCCGAACGTCGAGCCGTGCGACCCGGCGGTCATCAGCTCGGCGGCGTCGCCGAAGGCGAGCGTGGCGCCCAGCGGCAGGCCGCCGCCGAGGGCCTTGGCCAGCGTGACGACGTCGGGTTGCAGGCCGTCGGCCTGGTGGGCGAACCAGTGCCCGGTGCGGCCGGTGCCGGTCTGCACCTCGTCGACGGCGAACAGCGCGCCGGCGCCGGCCGCCGTGCGCGCCGCGGCGGCCAGGTAGCCGGGCGGGGCGGGCAGCACGCCGCCCTCCCCGAGCATCGGCTCCAGCAGCACCATCGCCGTCTGCTGCGAGACCAGGCCGGCCAGCGCGTCGGCGTCGCCGTACGGGACGTACCGGACGCCGCCGGGCAGCGGCGCGAAGGCCGCCGCCTTCGACGGCTGGCCGGTGAGCGCGAGCGCGCCCATGGTGCGGCCGTGGAAGGCGCCCTCGGCGGTGACCACCTCGGGGCGGCCGGTGAGCCGGCTGATCTTGAAGGCGGCCTCGTTCGCCTCGGCGCCGGAGTTGCAGAAGAAGACCCGCCCGGGCCGGCCGGCCAGCTCCAGCAGCCGCTCGGCGAGCGTCACGCCGGGCTCGTGCATCGCGAGGTTGGAGACGTGGCCCAGGGTCTGCGCCTGCTTGGTGATCGCCTCGACCACCCGCGGGTGGGCGTGGCCGAGGATCGTCGTCGCGATGCCGCCGAGCAGGTCGGTGTACTCCCGGCCGTCGACGTCCCAGACGGTGGCCCCCGCGCCGCGGGCGAGCGCCACCGGTGGGGTCCGGTAGTTGCCCATCATGACCGCCGACCAGCGGGTGGCCAGCTCCTCGGTGTGGGTCATGCCGGCTCCTCCCGGGTCGGGGCGTCGTCAGGTGTCGTTGCGGCCGGGACGACCATCGTCCCGGTGCCCTCGGTGGTGAACATCTCCAGCAGCAGGGCGTGCGGGGTCCGGCCGTCGACGACGGTCGCCCGCTTCACCCCGCCCTCGACCGCCCGGAGGCAGGCGGCCATCTTCGGGACCATCCCCGCGTCGAGCGTGGGGAGGATCTCGGCGAGCTCGGCGGCGTCGATCTGCTGCACCAGCGAGTCGCGGTCGGGCCAGTCGGCGTAGAGGCCCTCGACGTCGGTGAGGACGACGAGCTTGACCGCGCCCAGCGCCACGGCGACCGCGGCGGCGGCGGTGTCGGCGTTGACGTTGTGCACCACGCCGTCCCGGTCCGGCGCGACGGTGGCGATGACCGGGATCTTGCCGCGCTCGAGCAGCGCGCTGACCGGCGTCGGGTCGACGGCGACCACGTCCCCGACCAGGCCGACGTCGACCGGCTGCCCGTCCACGAGCGCCGTCGTCCGCTCGGCGGTGAACAGGCCGCCGTCCTCCCCGGACAGGCCGACCGCCAGCGGGCCGTGCTGGTTGACCAGCCCGACCACCTCCGGGGTGACCTGGCCGGTGAGCACCATGCGGACGACCTCGATGGTCTCCTCGGTGGTCACCCGCAGGCCGCCGCGGAACTCGCTCTCGATGCCCAGCCGGTCGAGCATGCCGGTGATCTGCGGGCCGCCGCCGTGGACGACGACGGGCAGGATGCCGCAGGTCCGCAGGAACACCATGTCCTCGGCGAAGGCGCGGCGGCACTCGTCGTCGACCATCGCGTGGCCGCCGTACTTGATCACCACGACGTTGCCGTGGAACTCCTTGAGCCACGGCAGCGCCCCGGTGAGGACGGCGATCCGGCGGGCGTCGCCCTCGGGGTCGTGGGTGCGCATGACCCGGCTGGTGCCGATCCGGCGGCGGGCCGGCGGCACCGGCTCGTCGACGCGGACGTCGGGCGGGGTGGGGTCCTGGGCGCCCGGGTCGTGCACGGTGCTCACGTGCGGCTCGGGGTGGGGTCCGGCCTCGCTGCTCACGTGGAGTACGCCGAGTTCTCGTGCACGTAGGCGACGGACAGGTCGTTGGTCCAGATCGTCGCCTGCTCGCCGCCGGCCCGGAGGTCGACGTCGATGGTGATCCCCCGGCCGGTGAGGTCGACGCCCTCGCGCGGGTCGCCGATCGCGCCGCCCCGGCAGACGGTGACGCCGTTGATCGTGACGTCGACCCGGTCGGGCTCGAAGGCGGCGTCGGTGGTGCCGATCGCGGCCAGCACCCGGCCCCAGTTGGGGTCGTTGCCGAACAGCGCCGTCTTGAGCAGGTTGTTGCGGGCGCAGGCGCGGCCGGCGCTCAGCGCGTCCTCGACGCTGGCGGCGTTGCGCACGGTGATCGCGATGTCCTTGGTGGAGCCCTCGGCATCGGCCAGCAGCTGCATCGCCAGGTCGGTGCACGCGGCGGTCAGCGCCTCGGTGACCTCCTCGGCGCTCGGGCTGACGCCGCCGGCGCCGTTGGCCATGACGATGACCGTGTCGTTGGTGGAGAGGCACCCGTCGGAGTCGACCCGCTCGAAGCTGACGCTGGTCGCCTGCGCGAGCGCGGTCTGCAGGGTGCCGGCGTCGACCACCGCGTCGGTGGTGAGGACGACGAGCATCGTGGCCAGGCTCGGCGCGAGCATGCCGGCGCCCTTGGCCATGCCGCCGACGGTCCAGCCGTCCCGGGCCTGCACGGTGGTCTTCGGGACGCTGTCGGTGGTCATGATCGCGCGGGCGGCGTCGGGTCCGCCGTCGTCGCTGAGCGCCTTCACCGCCGCGGTGACGCCGGCGGTCAGCTTGTCCATGGGCAGCCGGACGCCGATCAGGCCGGTGCTGGCCACCGCGACGTCGATGGCGCCCAGCCCCAGCTCGGCGGCGGCGTGCTCCGCGGTGGCGTGGGTGTCCTGGAAGCCGCCGGGGCCGGTGCAGGCGTTGGCGCCGCCGGAGTTGAGCACGACGGCCCGCGCCCGCTCGCCGGCCAGGACCTGGCGGCTCCAGAGCACCGGTGCGGCCGGGAAGCGGTTGGTGGTGAAGACGGCGGCCGCGGCGTCGTCCGGGCCGTCGTTGACGACCAGCGCGACGTCCGGCGCGCCGGAGGACTTGAGGCCGGCGGCGACACCGGCGGCCCGGAAGCCCTGCGGAGCGGTGGTGCTCACGGGGCCACCCCCACGACCGGCAGGCCGGTGGTCTCGGGCAGGCCGAGGGCGAGGTTGGCGCACTGGATCGCCGCTCCCCCGGTGCCCTTGGTGAGGTTGTCGACCGCGGCGACGACGACCAGCCGGCCGGCGTCGGGGTCGACGGCGATCTGCAGGGCCACGGTGTTGGCGCCGAGCACCTGGGCGGTGGTGGGCCACTGCCCCTCGGGCAGCAGGTGCACGAACGGCTCGTCGGCGTAGGCCTTCTCGTAGACGGCGCGGGCGGCGGCCTCGTCGGTCCCCGCGGCCAGCGGCGCGGAGCAGGTGGCGAGGATGCCCCGGCTCATCGGCACCAGGGTCGGGGTGAAGCTGACGGTGACCGGCGTCCCGGCGGCCCGGGAGAGGTTCTGCACCATCTCCGGGGTGTGCCGGTGGACCCCGCCGACGCCGTAGGCGCTGACCGAGCCCATCACCTCGCTGCCGAGCAGGTGCGGCTTGGCGGACTTCCCCGCGCCGGAGGTGCCCGAGGCGGCGACCACCACGACGTCCGGCCCGACCAGCCCGGCGGCCAGTGCGGGGGCCAGCGCGAGGGTGACCGAGGTCGGGTAGCAGCCGGGGACGGCGATCCGCCGGGCACCCGCGAGCTGCTCGCGCCGGCCGGGCAGCTCGGGCAGGCCGTAGGGCCAGGTGCCGGCGTGCTCGGTGCCGTACCACCGCGCCCAGGCCGCGGGGTCGTCCAGCCGGTGGTCGGCGCCGCAGTCGATGACGAGGGTGTCGTCGGGGAGCTGCGCGGCGACGGCGGCGGACTCCCCGTGCGGCAGCGCGAGGACGACGACGTCGTAGCCCGCCAGCGCGTCGGCGTCGCTCGGCTGCACCTCGAGGTCGGCGTAGGGCAGCAGGTGGGGCTGCAGCTCGCCCAGGCGTCGGCCGGCACTCGAGTTGGCGTGCACCCCGGCCAGCCGGAGGTTCGGGTGCCCGGCCAGCAGCCGGCACACCTCTCCTCCCGCGTACCCGGTGGCGCCGGTGACCCCGACCGTCCACGTCTGCGTTCCGCTCACGATGCATGACCATACACGGCTGTGCATGACCGTTCATCCGGGGTCCCGGGAGGGTCCTCCTGCGCGACGTCGTGCTCTGCCCACAGGTATGGGCAGAGCACGAGGTCGCGCAGGAGGACCACCGGCCGGTGCGCATGGAGCGCCGGCGTGTGCAGGTGGAGCGGGGTGGAGGACAGGATGCCGGCGTGCTGCAGGCCTGCCTGAACGGCGCCCGCCGTCCCGAGGACCACCCCGCCCTGCCAGTCACCCCGCCACGGCTGGCCGACGACGCCCTCGCGGTCCGCGCGGCCGGGGCGGGCGGCGTGCACCTGCACCCCGAGGACGCCGCGGGCGCCGACACGCTGGCCGCCGCGGAGCTGGCCGCGGCGCTCACCGCGGTCCGGGCCCGGGCGCCCGGGCTGCCGGTGGGCGTCACCACCGGCGCCTGGGCGGTGCCCGACCCGGCCGCGCGGGTGGCCGCGGTGCGGTCCTGGACGGCGCTCCCCGACACCGCCTCGGTCACCTGGCACGAGGACGGCGCCGAGGAGGTCGCCGCGGCACTGCTGGACCGGGGTGTCGGCGTCGAGGCGGGGCCGTGGCACGCCGACGCCGTCCGCGCGTGGCGGTCCTCCCCGCTGCGCGACCGGTGCTGCCGGGTGCTCGTCGAGCTGCCCGACGGCAGCCCGGCGCCGGGCAACGCCGCGCTCGTCCTCGCGGCCCGGTCGCTGGGCGCCCGCTGAGGGCAGTCAGGCCAGCGGGTCGGTGTCGCCGTAGGGCCGGAGGCGGAGCTTGCGAGCCTCGCCGGTCGGCGTGGTGGCGCGCAGGGTGGCGAGGTCGTCGACGCCGGCCCGGACGAAGCGGCCCGACCAGGCGTCGAGCTCGCCGGCGGCGATGGCCACCACCAGGTCGACGACGTCCTCGGGGCGGGTCCACTCGGTGCGGCCCTCGTGCATGGGCATGGCGCGGGTCATCGCGGTGTCGACGACGCCCGGCGCCACGTCGAACGCCCGCACCCCGTGCGCCGCCCCGGCCAGGTCGATCGACTCGGTGATCCGCATCTGCCCGGTCTTGCCGACCGAGTAGGCGCTGTAGTGCGGGTCGGCGCGCGTGCCGATGCCGCTGGCCAGGCCGACCACCCGCCCGCTGCCGGCCGCGACCATCCCGGGCAGGACGGCGCGGGCGAGCAGGAACGGCCCGCGCACCTGGCTCTCGACCACCGCCCACCACTGGTCGGGGTCGGCCTCCCACAGCGGCACCTCGGCGGCGTCGACCAGGCCGGCGTTGTTGACCAGCAGGCCGACCGGTCCCAGCACCCGGGTCACCTCGGCGACGGCGGTGTCGACCGCCGGGGCGTCGGTGACGTCGGCGGCCGCCGCGAGGGTGCGGGCGCCGGTGGCCGCGGCGACCTCGTCCATCGCCGTCCGCAGCCGGTCGGCGCCTCGGGCCAGCCCCGCGACGGCGGCGCCGCGCGCGGCCAGTCCCTCGGCGAGGTGCCGCCCGATGCCCGCGGAGGCGCCGGTGACGAGCGCGACGAGACCGCTCAGGTCAGGCATCGCCGCTGCGCAGGGTGATGCCCTGCATCTCGACGACGGCCAGGATGCCCTCGCGCACGTGCGCGACGTCGGCGGCGGTGAGCGTGCGGTCCGGCGCCCGCAGCACCAGCGAGTACGCCAGCGAGCGGGACCCGGCCGGCACCGGCGGGCCGGACCAGACGTCGAACAGGCGCACCGACTCGAACAGCTCTCCCGCTCCCCCGCGCACCAGCGACTCGACGTGCGACGCGGTGATCTCGTCGGGCACGACGAAGGCCAGGTCGAGGAAGACCGGCGGGAAGGTCGAGATCGGCGGCCCGACCGGCACGCCGGCGGCGGGCAGCGCGTCGACGTCGAGCTCCATGGCCGACGTGCGGGCCGGCAGGCCCAGTGCGGCGCACACCCGCGGGTGCAGCTCGCCGGCGTGCCCGACGACCCGGTCGTCCACCACCAGCTCCGCGCAGCGGCCGGGGTGCCAGGGCGCGCGCTCGCCGGGACGCACGAACAGCTCGACGCCGGCGGCCGCGGCCACCAGCCGGGCGGCCTGCACGGCGTCGGCCCAGCCGGCCGGGCGGCCCGGGCCCCACCAGCCGCGCGGCTCGCGGTTGCCGGCCAGCGCGACGGCCACGTGCCAGGGCTGCTCGGGCACCGCGGCGAGCAGTGCGGCGAGGGTCTCCTCGTCGGGCCGGGCCTCGACACCCGGCAGCGGCGCGGGCCCGCGGACGCCGCCGGGGAACACCGAGCCGTGCTCGAACAGGGCGACGTCGCGCTGGCCGCGGGCGAGGTTGCGGGCCAGCGTGCCCAGCAGGCCGGGCAGCAGCGTCGTCCGCAGGCCCGGCTCCTCCTCGCGCAGCGGGTTGCGGACCAGCAGCACCTGCCGGCGCGGGTCGTCGTCGGGCAGGCCGAGCGCGTCGAGGGCCGGCGTCCCGACGAAGGGGTAGGCGGGGGCCTCGACGTGGCCGGCCTCGGCCAGCGCCCGGCCGATCGCGCGGCGGCGGCGCTGGGTGTCGGTCAGGCCGCGCCCGGGCGGGGCGGTGGGCAGCACGGAGGGGACGTCGTCGTAGCCGGCGAGGCGGACGACCTCCTCCACCAGGTCGGCGGGGTCGGTGAGGTCGGGCCGCCAGGACGGCGGGGTGACGGCCAGCCGGGGACCGTCGGCGTCGACCGCGCAGCCGACCGCGCCGAGCAGCTCCACCACCTGCGCCGGCGCGTAGGGCACCCCCGAGACCCGGCCGGGCCGGTCGGCGTCCAGGGTGATCGCCGGGCGCGGGCCGCGGGTGTCGACGTCGACCGGGGCGCCGACGACGCGGGCGCCGCCGTGCTCGGCCAGCAGCTGCGCGGCGCGGGCCAGCGCGGCCACCGTCATCTCCGGGTCCACGCCGCGCTCGAAGCGCTTCGCGGCCTCGCTCGGCAGCCGGTGCCGGCGGGCGGTGCGGGCCACCCCGGTCGGCTCCCAGTGCGCGGCCTCGAGCAGGACGCTCGTCGTGCCGTCGCCGATCTCGGTGGAGGCCCCGCCCATGACCGCGGCCAGCCCGATCGGGCCGGTGTCGTCGGTGATGAGCAGGTCGTCGGCGTCGAGCACCCGGGCGGCGCCGTCCAGGGTGGTCAGCCGCTCGCCCTCGCGCGCCCGGCGGACGACGATCGGGCCGGTCACGGCGTCGCGGTCGAAGGCGTGCATCGGCTGGCCGAGCTCGAGCATCACGTAGTTGGTGACGTCCACGGCCAGCGAGATGGTGCGGATCCCCGACTGCGCCAGCCGCCGGCGCATCCACCAGGGGCTGGGCGCGGTGGGGTCCAGGCCCTCGAGCGCGACCATGGAGAACCGGTCGCAGCGGTCGGGGTCGGCGACCGTGACGTCCCAGGCCGGCTCCCCGGACCAGGCGGGGACCTCCGCCGCGCCCGGGTCGCGCCAGCCCACGCCCAGGCCGGTGCCCATCTCGCGGGCGATGCCGCGCATCGCCAGGCAGTAGCCGCGGTCGGGGGTGACGGCCAGCTCGATGACGACGTCGTCGAGGCCCACCACGGGGCGGGCGTCGGCGCCGGGCTCGGGGCCCTCGCCGCCGGTGCCGAGCACGAGGATGCCGGTGTGGTCCTCGCCGATGCCGAGCTCGCGCGCGGAGCAGATCATCCCGTCGGAGACGTGGTCGTAGGTCGTGCGCGCGGCGATCTCGAAGCCGCCGGGCAGCACGGCGCCGGGCAGCGCGACGACGACGGTGTCGTCGACGGCGAAGTTGCTCGCCCCGCAGACGATGCCCCGCGGCCCCGCCTCGCCGACGTCCACTCGGCAGTACCGGATCGGCTTCTTGAAGCCGGTCAGCTCCTCGATCTCCCGCACCCGGCCGACGACCAGCGGGCCGGTGACCTCGGCCGGGCGGTGCACCTCCTCGACCTCCAGGCCGAGGCGGACGAAGGCGGCGTCGAGGTCCTCGACCGTCGTCCCGGCGGGGACGTCGACGTACTCGGCCAGCCAGCCGATCGGGACCCTCACTGGTCGACTCCAAACGCCTTGGTGAACCGGACGTCGCCCTCGACGATGTCGCGCATGTCGCCGACGGCGGAGCGGAACTGCAGCGCCCGCTCGATGCCCAGGCCGAAGGCGAAGCCGCTGTACTCCTCCGGGTCGACGCCGCAGGCCACGAGCACCCGCGGGTTGACCATCCCGCAGCCGCCCCACTCGACCCAGCGCGGGCCGTCGCGGTGCCCGGGGAACCAGACGTCGACCTCCGCCGAGGGCTCGGTGAACGGGAAGTACGACGGCCGCCAGCGGATGCGCGCCTCGGCGCCGAACAGGACCCGGGCCACGTGGTCCAGCGTGCCGCGCAGGTGCGCCATGGACAGGCCCCGGTCGACGGCCAGGCCCTCGACCTGGTGGAACACCGGGGTGTGCGTCGCGTCGAGCTCGTCGGTGCGGTATACCCGCCCGGGCGCGACGACGTACACCGGCGGACGGCGGGCCAGCAGCGTGCGTGCCTGCACCGGGCTGGTGTGCGTGCGCAGCACCAGGCCGGAGTCCTCGGGGGCCACGAACAGGGTGTCCATCATCGTGCGCGCCGGGTGGTCGGGCCGGATGTTGAGGGCGTCGAAGTTGAACCACTCCGCCTCGACCTCGGGGCCGTCGGCCACCTCGTAGCCCATCCCGACGAACACGTCGGCGATGCGCTCCATGAGCGTGGTCAGCGGGTGGCGGGCGCCCCGCGGCGTGCGGTCCCAGGGCAGGGTGACGTCGACCCGCTCCTCGGCCAGCACCCGGGCGTCGCGCTCGGCCTCGAGCTCCGCGCGCCGCAGGTCGTGGGCCTCGGTGACGGCGACCCGGGCGGCGTTGACCCGCTTCCCGGCGTCGGCGCGGGCGGCCGGCGGCAGCGCACCGAGCTCGCGGCGGGCCAGCGGCACGGGGGCGCGGTCACCGAGGTGGGCCGGGCGGACGGCGGCCAGCGCCTCGAGGTCGGCCGCCGTCGCGAAGGCCTCCCGGGCCGCGGCGACCGCCGCGTCGAGGGCCTCGGCGGAGAGGGCCGCGACCTGCTTGGGGTCGTAGGGGTCGTTGGCGCCGGACACGGGAGGCCATTCTGCCCGGCGCCCCGGGACCGTCGCGCCCGGGTTTCGGGACACGCCCGGCGGCGGCCGGACCCGGGCAGGGACGGCTCACGGGGCCCCGGCAGAGTGGGCGCCGTGGCGGTGCTGCTGGCGCTCGCGTCGGCCGTCGTCTACGGGATGGCCGACTTCTGCGGCGGGCTGGCCAGCCGGCGGGCGGCCACGGTCGCCGTCGTCGCGGTGTCGCAGGCCGCCGGGCTGGTCGTCCTCCTGCCGCTGCTGCCCGTCCTCGGCGGCGACCCGGACCGGGCCGACCTCGTCTGGGGTGCGGGCGCCGGCACCGCCGGGGCTGCCGGGTTGCTGCTCTTCTACCGGGCGCTGGCCGCCGGTGTGATGAGCGTCGTGGCACCGGTGACGGCGGTGTCGGCCGCGGCCCTGCCGGTGCTCGGCGGGCTGCTGCTCGGCGAGCGGATCGGCGTGCTCGCCGCCTCCGGCATCGTGCTGGCGCTGGCCGCGGTGGTGCTCGTCGCGGCCGAGGGCGGGCTGTCCTCGCTGCGCACCGCCCGGCTGGGCACGGTCGCCTCCGCGCTGGCCGCCGGCGCCGGTTTCGGCGCCTTCTTCGTGCTGCTCGACCGCACCGGCGGGGAGTCGGGGCTCGGCCCGCTCGTCGCCGCCCGCGTGGTGTCGGTGCTGCTGGTGGGCGGGCTCGCGCTGCTCGCCCGGCGGTCGCTGCGGGTGGCGCGCCCGGCGCTGCCGGTCGTGCTGCTGACGGGGATCGGCGACGTGACGGCCAACGCCCTGTTCCTCGCCGCCACGCAGGTCGGCGGTCGGCTCGCCGTCACCGGCGTGCTGGCCGCGCTGTACCCGGCGAGCACGGTGGTGCTCGCCCAGGTGGTGCTGCGCGAGCGGCTGTCCGGCACCCAGCGGGCCGGGCTGGCGGTGGCCGCGGCGGCCGTCGTCCTGATCGCCCTGCCGGCCTGAGCCCGGCGGCTCCCCCCTCCGGGGGACCCGCGGCCGCCCCGGCACGTCCGCGGGCTCCCCCCTGCCGACAACCCCTGGGTGAGCCACTCCCCGGAGGCACGGATGCCCCTCGTCACCGACGTCCCGCTCGCCGACGCCCTGCGGGGCATGCACAGCGTCTTCCAGCCGATCGTCGAGCTCGACACCGGGCGCGTGGTGGCCTACGAGGCGCTCGCCCGCGGCCCGGTCGGCCCGCTGGAGCGGCCCGACGCCCTGTTCGCCGCCGCCCGCGCCGCCGGCCGGCTGGCCGAGCTCGACGAGGCGTGCCGGGCCGCCGCCTTCCGCGGTGCGGTCGACGCCGCGCTCGTGGCGCCGCTGACGGTCTTCGTCAACGTCGAGCCCGAGGTGCTCGACACGGCGCCGCTGGCCGACCTGCTGGCCATCGCCGAGCGCGCCCCCGGCCACCTGCGGGTGGTCATGGAGATCACCGAGCGGGCCATCGCCGCGCGGCCGGCCGAGCTGCTGCGCACGGTCGAGCGGGTGCGCGAGCTGGGCTGGGCGATCGCCGTGGACGACGTCGGCGCGGAGTCGATGTCGCTGGCGTTCCTGCCGCTGCTGTGCCCCGACGTGGTCAAGCTCGACCTGCGCCTGGTGCAGGAGCGCCCCGGCCCGGCGGTCGCGGAGATCATGAACGCGGTCAACGCCTACGCCGAGCGCAGCGGCGCCGTCGTCCTGGCCGAGGGCATCGAGCAGGAGGGCCACCTGGAGGCCGCGCGCGGCCTGGGCGCCACCCTCGGGCAGGGGTGGCTGTTCGGCCGCCCCGCGCTCGGGCCGGTGGCCGACCGGCCGGTGGGCGAGCTGGTGCTGCCCGGCGCCGGCCGGCCCAGCGGCGCCGTCGGGGAGGTCTCGCCCTTCGCGTGCCTGCCCGACCACGTGCCGCTGCGGCGCGCGCCCAAGGCGCTGCTCATCGAGCTGTCCAAGCAGCTGGAGCGGGAGGCCATGCGCCTGGGCGAGACCTGCGTCGTGGCCGCGACCTTCCAGGAGGCCCGCCACTTCACCGTCTCGACCACGCAGCGCTACCGCGACCTCGTCGAGCGCACCGGCTTCGTCTGCGCGCTCGGCGAGGACCTGCCGGTCGAGCCGCTGCCGGGCGTCCGCGGCGCGGCCCTGTCCCCGGAGGACCCGGTCCGCGGCGAGTGGGACGTCACCGTGCTCTCCCCGCACTTCAGCGCCGCGCTGCTGGCCCGCGACCTCGGCGGCGACGGCCCGGACATGGAGCGCACCTTCGAGTACGCGCTCACCTACGAGCGGACGACGGTGTCGCGGGCGGCGTCGTCGCTGCTGTCGCGGGTGGCGCCGCGCACCGGCCCGGCCCCGGCCCCCGCCGCCAGCCCACCGGTCCCGGCGGCGCCCGCGAGACGCCCGGCCGGCGGCCTGGCCGTGGGGACGACGAACGCCGAGGTGCTGCTGCGCCGCGCGCTGGAGGCCACGCCGAGCGGGGTGACCGTCGTCGACGTGCGGCTGCCCGACCAGCCGATCGTCTACGCCAACCAGGCATTCCGGGAGCTGGCTGGCCTGCCGTCGGAGGACATCCTCGGCCGCAACTGCCGGCTGCTGCAGAGCCCCGACACCGACCCGGGCGCGGTGGCCCGCATCCGCGCCGCGGTCGAGGCCGGGAGGCCCTGCCGGGAGACCGTGCTCAACCTGCGCGGCCCCGAGCGCACGCCGTGGTGGAACGAGCTGCACCTCGCGCCCGTGCACGACGCCGACGGCACCGTCGTCCAGTACATCGGCGTGCAGGTCGACGTCACCGCCCGGGTGGAGGCCGAGCGTGCCCTGGTGCGGGAACGGGACCGCACGTCGGCCGCGCTGGCCCGCATCCAGGAGCTGGCCTGCACCGACCCGCTCACCGGGCTGCCCAACCGGCGCCGGCTGGAGGAGCAGGTCGAGGCGGCGATCTGGGAGGCCCGCGCCCGCGGTGACGCGCTGGGCCTGCTGTTCGTCGACCTCGACGGGTTCAAGGAGGTCAACGACCGGCTCGGCCACGCCGCCGGCGACGAGCTGCTGCAGGTGGTCGCGCGGCGGCTGCGCGACCGCGTCCGCCGCCGCGACCTGGTGGCCCGCCTCGGCGGCGACGAGTTCCTCGTCGCCCTGCCCGACCTCTCCCCGGAGACGGCGGCGGCCGAGGCCGGGCGGGTGGCCGAGGAGCTGGCCGCCTCCATCCGCCGCCCGGTGTCGCTGCGTGGCACGGAGGTGGGCGTGGGGGCCAGCATCGGGGTGAGCGTCTGCCCGGCCGACGGCGACGCCTTCGCCGACCTGCTGCACGCCGCCGACCTGCGGATGTACGACCGCAAGGCCGGGCGCCGGGCGGTGGTGCGCGACGCGGTGCCGGTGCCGGCCCCCTCCGCGCTCGGCTGACGGCGGCCCGCCCGGCGTGCAGCCGGGCCCGCCGGGGGTAGGAGCGGGGGACGGCGCGGGGTGCGCCGTCCCCCGCTCGCGTCCCCGGAGGTGCGCCCGTGCCCGACGCCGACCCGTCCCCGCGGCGACGGCCGCCTGCGCCCCTCCTGGCCGCGGCGCTCGTCGCGTTGCCCGGCGTCTCCCTGGGCGCGGCCGCCTACCTGGGCCTGCCCGCGCCGGACCTGCCGCCTCCGCTGCAGGCGCTGCTCTACGGCACCGCGATCGTCGGCGCGGCCTTCCTGCTGTCGTGGGCCGCCGAGGCGGCGCAGGTCGACATCAGCGCCGGCCTGGCGCTGGCCCTGCTGGCGCTGCTGGCGGTGCTGCCCGAGTACGCCGTCGACTTCGTCTTCACCTGGACCGCCGGGACGACGTTCGGCGACACCGGCTCGTGCACGCCGCCCGGCGGCGGGGAGGACGCCTGCTCGCTGGCGCTGGCCAACATGACCGGCGCCAACCGGGTGCTCGTCGGCGTCGGCTGGCCGCTGGTCGTGCTGGTGGCGGCGGTCGCCGTCGCGCGCTCCCGCCGGTCGGGCTCCGGCGCTGCCGGCACGCGGCGCGGCGAGGTGCGGCTGGCACCGGCCATGTCGCCGGAGGTCGTGTTCCTCGGCATCGCCACCCTGTACTCGCTGCACCTGCCGCTGCGCTCGAGCCTGACGATCGTCGACGCCGTCGTGCTGGTGACGATCTTCGTCCTCTACGCCCGCCGGCTGGCCCAGGCGCCGGCCGAGGACCCCGACCTCATCGGCACCTCGCGGTGGCTGGGCGAGCAGCCGAGGCGACGGCGGCGCGCCTGGGTGGCCGGGGTCATCGCCGTCGCCGCGCTGGTCATCCTGCTCTCGGCCGAGCACTTCGCCGAGTCGCTGGTCGAGACCGGCACGACGCTCGGCGTCGACGAGTTCCTGCTCGTGCAGTGGGTGGCCCCGCTGGCCAGCGAGGCGCCGGAGCTCATCGTCGCGTGCCTCTACGCGTCGCGGCTGCGCGCCTCGGACTCCCTGGGCACGCTGCTGTCGAGCAAGGTCAACCAGTGGACGCTGCTGGTCGGCACCATCCCGCTGGTCTTCGCGCTGAGCTCGACGTCGTTCTCCGGCCTGCCGCTGGACGCCCAGCAGCGCACCGAGCTGCTGCTCACCGCCGCGCAGTCGCTGTTCGCCGTCTCCCTGCTGGTCGGCCTGCGGCTGACCGCCTCCGGCGCGGCCACCCTGTTCGCGCTGTTCGCGGTGCAGTTCGTCGGCAGCATCCTGCTGCCCGCCGACGCCGACCGCGTGCTGGTGCTGGTCCTGTCGGGGGTCTACGTCGTCCTGGCGCTGCTGCGCTTCGCCCGGCACGCGCGCACCACCCGGCGGCTGGCGCGCGACGGCACGGTGACCTCCTTCGCCGAGCTCGAGGAGCGGGAGACCGCGGCCGCCTGAGCGCCGCCACACGGTCAGGCCAGGCCGGCCGCCTGCCGGGCGGCCCGCTCGACCTGCTCGCGGTGGGCGGCCCGGTCCGCGTCGCCGTCGCGGGTCAGGTTGCTGACCTCCCGGCGCAGCCCCGCCGCGCCGTCGAGGCCCTCCCGCAGCACGTCGGCGTGCCCGAGGTGCCGGCTCACCTCGGCGAGCACGTGCACCAGCAGGGTGTGCAGCGTCGGCCGGCGCCGCTCCTCGGGCCACCACGGCACCTCGCCGACCGCGTTTAGCGGGAGCGCCTCGACGGTGGCGTCGGCGTGCGCGGTGGCGCGGGCGTACAGCGCGAGGACGTCGGCGCGCGACTCCTCCGCGGTGGCCCACAGGTCGTCGTCGGGCCCGGCGTCCTCGTCGTCCCACGGCATGGGCCCGGGGATCGGCCGGCCCACGACGAAGCCCAGGTAGCCGCCCTCGATGCACGCCAGGTGCTTGACCAGCCCGAGCAGGTTGGTGCCGGTGGGGGTCAGGGGCCGGCGGACGTCGTACTCCGAGAGGCCCTCGAGCTTCCACAGCAGCGTCTCGCGGGCGGTGACCAGGGAGCCGTGCAGGGTCCTCTTGGCGGCGGCGTCGTCCACGGCGGCCACCCTGCCAGCCGGTGCCGTCACCCCTGGGCGAGCTGGGTGGCGTAGAGGCAGATCGCGGCGGCCGCGGCGAGGTTGAGGCTCTCCGCCCGGCCGCGCATCGGGATCCGCACGCGGGCGTCGGCGGCCGCGGCCAGCTCAGCCGGCACCCCGCGGGCCTCGTTGCCGAACAGCCACAGCACCGGGCCGGCCAGGGTGTCCCCCAGCTCGTCGAGAGCGGTCTCGCCGCCGCCGTCGGCAGCCAGCACGCTCACCCCGCGTCCCCGCAACCCGGCCAGCAGCGGTCCCAGGGGCGCGCTGCGGACGACGTCGACGTGGAACAGGCTGCCGGCGCTGGAGCGGACCGCCTTGCCGCCGTAGGGGTCGGCCGACCCGGCGCCGAAGACCACGGCGCCGGCTCCGCACGCGTCGGCGGTGCGCAGCACCGTGCCGGCGTTGCCCGGGTCGGCCAGCCCGGCCAGCGCGACGGTGAGCGCCGGCGGGGCGTCGACCAGCCGCCCGGCGGGGACGTCGGAGAGCGCGCAGACGGCGACCAGGCCCTGCGGCGTCACCGTCTCCGACAGCCCGGCGGCGGCCCGCTCGGTGACCGGCCGGACGGGGACCGGGGAGCCGGCCAGCAGGTCGGCGTGCGCCGCGGCGGCGGCCTCCGTGGCGAACACCTCCCGGACGGTGTGGGGTGCGGTCGCCAGCGCCTCGGAGACCGCCTGGCGGCCCTCGGCGAGGAACGCGCCGGCGGCGTCCCGGCCGGCCCGGCGGGTCAGCTTGCGCGCGGCGGCCACCCGGCCCGACCGCTCGGTCAGCAGCTCGCTCACGTCGTCGTCCCCTCCCGTCCCAGGCCGCGAGATCTGCACAGTGGTGCCCTTCGGGGCCTGGGAGGGCACCACTGTGCAGATCTCGCCGGGTGGTCGGGCCCCGCAGACGCCGACGCCGCCGGTGCCGGTCCCTGCGGACCGGTCACCGACGGCGTCGGGGAGGAGTGCGTTACGCGGCCTGCTCGCCGCCGGCCGGGGCCGCGGCGACGGCGGCCCGGGCGGTCTCCACCAGCGCGGCGAACGCGGCGGGCTCGTTGACCGCGAGCTCGGCGAGCACGCGGCGGTCGAGCTCGATGCCGGCCAGCTTCAGGCCCTGCATGAACCGGTTGTAGGTCATGTCGTTCTGCCGGGCCGCGGCGTTGATGCGGGTGATCCACAGCTTGCGGAAGTCACCCTTGCGCACCTTGCGGTCGCGGTAGTTGTAGGTGGCCGAGTGGAGGATCTGCTCCTTGGCCTTGCGGTACAGGCGCGAACGCTGACCGCGGTACCCGCTGGCGGCCTCGAGGGTCGTCCGGCGCTTCTTCTGGGCGTTGACCGCCCGCTTCACGCGTGCCACGTGAAGACTCCTCTCTGTTCGGGGAGGCGGGGGCTCAGATGCCCAGCAGCTTCTTGAGGGTCTTGGTGTCGGCCGGGGACAGGACCTGGTCCTGGTCGAGCCGGCGCTTGCGCCGCGAGGACTTGTGCTCGAACTTGTGCTGGTTGTTGGCCTGCTCGCGCATGAGCTTGCCGCCGCCCGTCACGCGCACCCGCTTGGCGGTGCCCTTGTGGGTCTTCTGCTTCGGCATGTCCTCGTCGTCCTGTTCGTCTGTCGTCGCGCGGGCGCGCCGTGCGGCAGCACGCTGCTGCCGCACGGCACCGTCCGTCCGTGGTGGTGCGGTCCTCGGCCCTGCAGGAGGGTCGTCAGGCCGTCGGGGCGGAGCCCTCGGCGGCCCGGTCGGCCTTCGCCTGACGGCGGGCGCCGTCGGTCGCGGCCTGGTTCCGGTGCGGAGCGATCACCATGACCATGTTGCGGCCGTCCTGCTTGGGGTTGGACTCGACGACGCCCAGTTCCTGGACGTCGGCGGCCAGCCGCTGCAGCAGGCGGTAGCCCATCTCCGGGCGCGACTGCTCGCGGCCGCGGAACATCACGGTGATCTTGACCTTGTCGCCGCCCTTGAGGAAGCGCTCGACGTGGCCCTTCTTGGTCTCGTAGTCGTGCGGGTCGATCTTCAGGCGCAGCCGCATCTCCTTGATGACGGTGAGCGCCTGGTTCCGCCGGGCCTCGCGGGCCTTCTGGGCGGACTCGTACTTGAACTTCCCGTAGTCCATCAGCTTGACGACCGGCGGCCGGGCCATGGGCGCGACCTCGACGAGGTCGAGCTCGGAGTCCTGCGCCAGTCGCAGCGCCTCGCCGATCGGCACGATGCCGACCTGCTCGCCCTCCGGACCGACCAGGCGGACCTCGGGGACGCGGATACGGTCGTTGATACGGGGCTCGGTGATGGCCTCTCCTCTGCTCATCGCGGGAGGAGTCGCGCCCGACCGGGCACCGGGACGACGCGGGCCCCGTGAGCAGGTGCTCACAGGGCCCGTTCGCCGGTGCGGCACGGACCCGCGGGGGGTCGTGCCCGTCGCGACAACACCGGCCGGGGCGGGCCGGGCTCTCGCGATCCGGGACCTGGGCGCCTCGACGGCGCCAGGTGGGAGCGGGCTCCTCTTGGTCAGCGGCCCGGGGCGGGGCCGCTGGGTGGTGGTTCGCGCGCCTCGTGTAGCGGGGAGGCTCGCCCATGCTACAGCGCCCGCCGGCCCGCGGTCATTCCCCCTGCGCCGGCTCCGCCCCGAGCGTGGCGACGTGCTGGAACGGCCCTCCTGCAGGGGCCCGCCCCGAGCGCCAGCGAGGGGTGGGGGGCAGCAGCGTCCTTGTTCAGTCCCAGAGCAGGGGCCCGGTCGCCGGGCTGGGGTGGGCGGCGCGGTGGGCCGCCAGCAGCGCCCGCAGCCCCTCGACGGCGTCCGCGGCCCGCTCGCCGTCGAGGGCCTGCACCGCCATGACGGTGACCTCGTCGCCGTTGGTGAGCTCCAGGCTCGCCCAGGACGCCGACCGGCCGAAGCGCACGGCCCGGACGGCGTCCCACGGCAGCTCGTGCCGGCCCAGCACGTTGCGCACCCGGACCCCGGCGGCGTCGGCGTCGACCCGCGCCCGGCCGAGGAACAGCACGCCGGCGCCGACGAACACCCCGAGACCGAGCATCGCGGCCTGGTCGGCGGGACCGAAGGCGACCACCCCGGTCGAGGACGACGTCAGCAGCGCCGCGACGACGCCCATGGCCACCACGACCGCGGCGGCGGCGAGGGCGCAGACGAGCCGCATCCGGCGCGGGACGGCGGTGACGCGGTCGGGGGCGGCGGGCGGTGTCGGCACACCCCCATGGTCCCAGCCGGGCGGCTGGCAGAGTGCTGGGCGTGGAGGTCACCGGACACGCGCAGCGGACGGCCTGGCAGGAGCGGACGCTGCCCCCGGTCGAGCGGGTGCGGCCGGGGCTGTGGTCGGTCCCGGTGTCGATGCCCGGCCCCCTGCGCTGGGTCAACGCCTACGTGCTCGAGCTCGCCGGCGGCGGCCTCGGCCTCGTCGACACCGGGTGGGACGCCGACGACAGCTGGGACGCCCTCCGCGCCGGCCTGACCGCGATCGGCGGGGACGTCGCCGAGGTCCGCGGCGTCCTCGTCACCCACATGCACATGGACCACGTCGGGCTGGCGGCCCGGGTCCGGGAGGCCTCCGGGGCGTGGGTGGCGATGCACCCGGCCGACGTGTCGGCGATGGCCGCGATGCTCGACCGCTCCGCCGAGGCGTCGACCGAGACCGAGGTCGCCTTCCTCGTCGGCCTCGGTGCGCCCGAGGAGGACGCCCGCTCGGACGCCGGGACCCCCGAGGAGCGGGTGCACTGGCGGCGGCTGGCCCGGCCCGACCGGCTGCTGGAGGACAGCGACCGCGCGGACCTGCCCGGCTGGTCGCTGCGCGCGGTGCACACCCCCGGCCACACCGCCGGGCACCTGTGCTTCGCCGACGAGGACACCGGCCTGTTCTTCGCCGGTGACCACGTGCTGCCCCGGATCAGCCCGAACATCTCCACCCACCCCGGCGCGGGCGATCCGCTGCACGACTACCTCGGGTCGCTCGAGGCGGTCGCCGGACGGGAGGTGGCCGAGGTGCTGCCCGGCCACGAGTGGCGCTTCCGGGGGCTGGCCGAGCGGACCCGGGAGCTGCGCGCGCACCACGAGCGCCGGCTGGCCGAGCTGCTGGCCGCCGTCCGGGCACACCCGGGCAGCACGCCGTGGGACCTCGCCGCGCACCTGACCTGGTCCCGGCCGTGGTCGGACTACGAGCGGCGGATGCGGATCTTCGCCGTCACCGAGACCGACGCCCACCTGCGGCTGCTGGCCAGCCGCGGGCTCGTCGTCGGCGACGGCGGCCCGGTGCCGGCCTGGACGGCGGCGCAGCTCCGCTGAGCGCGGACCGCGACTAGCCTGGGATCTCCGCAGGCCGCGGTATCTCGAAGCGACGGGAGCGCCACGGCCGCTCCCCCCGAGGTGCCCGTGCGCCAGGACGTCCCCTCCCTGCCCCTGGCCGACGAACTGTCGGTCGTCTTCGCCCGCATGTCGGGTCTGCTGCTGTCCGAGGAGACCGTGGCGACCGCACTGGGCCTGATCGGCTCGCTGGCGCTGGAGGTCGTCCCGGGCGCCGACGGTGCCGGGGTGTCGATCGTCGACGACGCCGGACGGCGCTCGTCGGGGTCGACCGACCCGCGGGTCGAGCGCGCCGACGCGCTGCAGTACCAGCTCGACGAGGGGCCGTGCCTGGCCGCGGTCGCCGATCGCACGCTGGTGCGCGCCGACGACCTGGGTGCCGACTCCCGCTGGCCGGGCTGGGCGTCGGCGGCCGTCGGTCTCGGGCTGCGGTCCTCGATGAGTGCGCCGATGGTGACCGGGGACCGCACCCTCGGTGCCCTCAAGGTGTACGGCCACCGGCCCGGGGCCTTCACCGCCCACGACGCCTCGCTGCTCGTCCTGTTCGCGGCCCAGGCGGCGCTGCTGGTCACCCACGTGACGACCCGGGAGGCGGCGCGGCGGGCCAGCGCCGAGCTGCGCCGGGCGGTGACCTCCCGCGACGTGGTGAACACGGCGAAGGGCGTGCTGATGGCGCGGCACGGGGTCGGCGAGGAGACCGCGCTGGCCATGCTCCTGTCCCGGTCCGGCGGGGAGTCGGGGTCGCTGCGGCAGGCGGCGCGGTCGGTGGTCGACTCCGCCGTCCGCCGGCGCCGGTGACGGCCTCGCCCGAGCAGGTGCCCGCCGACGCCCGGCGGGCCCGGCTGCACGCCGCGTTCGGCCACGCCGACCTGACCCCCGAGCAGCTGTGGACCCGCTACTTCGGCCTGGGCGGGAACGCCGACCTGATCGACGTGGAGGCGCACCTCGAGGGGCTGGTGGAGCTGCCCGACGTCGACGGCGACCTGCTGGCCGTGGCCGTCAACGAGCGCCTCGACGAGCTCCGCGCAGCCTGGCGGGTGCCGTACTCCCGGCCGCTGCGCCCGCCCCGACCCACCACCGGCCCGCTCGCCGCGCTGCTGCAGCTGCTCGAGGCCGCCCGCACCGCCGCGCCGGAGCAGGTGGTCCCCCTCGCGGCGGAGGGCGGCCGGGCCCTCGGCGTCGAGATCGCCGTGCACGTCGTGGACCACGAGCAGCGCCGGCTGGTGCGGCTCCCGGGCGACGGCTCGCCGCCCGCCGAGCCGGTCACCGTGGAGGGCACGCTGCCCGGGCGCGTCTTCCGGACCGGACAGCTCCTGCCGTCGGAGGCCGGGGGCCTGCCCCGCCTGTGGGTACCACTGCTCGACGGCGCCGACCGGATCGGCGTCCTGGAGGCGCGGGTGGCCGCGGCCCGGGACCTGGAGGACCCCGGCCTGCGCGAGCAGTGCTCGTGGCTGGCCTCGATGGTCGCGCACCTGCTCGTCTCCACGAGCACCCACGGTGACGCGCTGGAGCGCGCCCGGCGCAGCCGCCCGCGGTCGCCGTCGGCCGAGCTGGTCTGGCAGCAGCTGCCGCCGCTCACCGCCGCCACGCACGACTTCGTCCTGGCCGGCCTCCTCGAGCCCAGCAGTGACGTGGGCGGCGACGCCTTCGACTACGCCCTGGCCGAGGACACCGTGTCGATGACCGTCCTCGACGCCATGGGGCACGGGCTGGGTGCCGGACTGATGGCCGCCGCGGCCCTCGCCGCCGCCCGCAGCGCCCGGCGGGCCGGGCGCGGCATCCACGACCAGGCCGGCGCCGTCGACGAGGTCATCGCCGGCACCTTCTCCGGCAGCGCCTTCGTCACCGGGGTGCTGGCGGAGCTCGACGTCACCTCCGGGCGCCTGCGCTACGTCCGGGCCGGGCACCCCCCGCCGCTGCTGCTGCGCGCCGGGCGGGTGGTCAAGCAGCTCGACGGCGGGCTGCGGGTGCCCTTCGGCCTGGGGACGGCGGGGGTCGCCGTGGCCGAGGAGGTGCTCGAACCCGGGGACTGGCTGGCGCTCTACACCGACGGCATCACCGAGGCGCGCGACGCCGACGGGCGCTGGTTCGGCGAGGAACGCCTGGTCGAGTTCCTGACCCGGGCGGCCGCGGACGGACAGCCGCCGCCGGAGACCGTCCGCCGGCTCGTGCACGCGGTCCTCGAGCACCAGGGCGGGCTGCTGCAGGACGACGCCAGCGTGCTGCTCGCCTGCTGGGCCGCCCGCTGAGCGCACCCGCCCGGCCGCACCGCCCGCCGTCCCGGGACGACGCCCCGTCAGGTCACGCTTCGACGTCACACCGCGGCGTCACACGGTCGCAACGCCGGCGCGACACCATGGGGGACGTGACCTCCTCCCCCACCGCCCCCGACACGGCGCCCGTCGCCGGGCCCGCGGGCCCGGCGCCGCTGGCCGGCTACACGGTGGCCGTGACCGCCGCCCGGCGGCGCGAGGAGCTCGGCGCGCTCCTCGACCGCCGCGGCGCGCGGGTGGTGTACGCCCCCGCGATCCGGATCGTGCCGCTGGCCGACGACGCCGAGCTGGTCGCCGCGACCGAGGCGGTGCTCGCCGCGCCGGTCGACCTCGTCGTCGCCACCACCGGCGTCGGGTTCCGCGGGTGGCTGGAGGCCGCCGAGGCCTGGGACCTGCCGCTGGTCGAGCACCTGCGCTCCGCCCGGGTGCTCGCCCGCGGGCCCAAGGCGCGCGGCGCGATCCGCGGCGGTGGCCTGGTCGACGCGTGGTCGCCGCCGTCGGAGTCCTCGGCCGAGGTGCTCGAGCACCTGCTGTCGGGGGCCGAGGGCCCGCTGGCCGGGCGCCGCGTCGCCGTCCAGCTGCACGGCGACCCGCTGCCGGACCTCGTCGCCGGGCTGCGCGCCGCCGGCGCCGAGGTGCTGACCGTGCCGGTCTACCGCTGGGTGCCGCCCGAGGACGTCGCCCCGCTGCGCCGGCTGGTCGGCTCGGTGGTGACCGGGGCGGTCGACGCGGTGACCTTCACCAGCGCACCCGCCGCGGCCAGCCTGCTGGACACGGCCGACGCGATGGGGCTGCGCGACGAGGTGGTCGCCGCGCTCCGCGGCCCGGTGCTGGCGGTGGCCGTCGGCGGGACGACCGCAGGCCCGCTGACCGCCGCCGGGGTGCCGACCGTGCAGCCGGAGCGCTCCCGCCTGGGCGCCCTCGCCCGCGTGGTGGTGGCCCGCCTGCCCGAGCGCGACCCGGTGCTGCGCGTGGGCGGCGCGGACCTGCAGGTGCGCGGGCACGCCGCGGTGCTCGACGGCCGGCTGGTGGAGCTGCCGCCGGGGTCGATGGCGGTGCTGCGGGCGCTGGCCGCGCGTCCGGGGGCCGTCGTCGCCAAGGCCGACCTGGTGCGCGGGCTGCCCGGCGGCGGTGACGGCCACGCCGTGGAGATGGCGGTGACCCGGCTGCGCGCCGCGCTCGGGCCCGGCCTGGTGGAGACCGTCGTCAAGCGCGGCTACCGCCTGGCGGTCTGACGCAGGAGCCCGACCGCGAGATCTGCACAGTGGTGGCCATCAGGGTCGCGATGACCGCCACTGTGCAGATCTCGCGGGGTGCTCAGACGCCGGCGGTGCGGGACGCCGGCCGCAGGTACACCGCCCAGGTGACGACGACGCAGACGGCGTAGAAGGCGATGAACGCCAGGTAGGCGCCGTCCCCGCTGCCGGTGGTGAGGAACGACTGCCGGAAGGCCAGGTTCACCAGCACCCCGCCGAAGGCGCCCACCGCGCCGGCGATGCCGATGAGCGCGCCGGACGTCCGCAGTGCCCGCCGGTCGACCGCGGCGCCGTCCTCCCCCGCGGCGACCGCCTGCTGCGCCCGGGTGCGGGAGATGGCCGGGATCATCTTGTAGGTCGAGCCGTTGCCGATGCCGCTGAGCACGAACAGCGACACGAAGCCGACGACGAACAGCGGCAGCGACCCGGCCCGGCTGGCGGTGAGCACCACCGCGGCGCCGCCGGCCATCGCCACGAAGGTCCAGCAGGTGATGCGCGCGCCGCCGTACCGGTCGGCCAGCGAGCCGCCGAGCGGGCGGACGAGGCTGCCCAGCAGCGGGCCCAGCCAGGTCAGCGACGCCGCGGCCACCGGGGTGGCGAAGGAGTGCGCGAACTGGTTCTGCAGCACCTGGCCGAAGGCGAACCCGAAGCCGATGAACGAGCCGAAGGTGCCGATGTAGAGGAAGGACACGACCCAGGTATGCGGCTCGCGGGTGGCCTCGCGCAGGGCCCGCGGCTGGTTGCGCGCCGTCGACAGGTTGTCCATGAGCAGCGCCGCGCCGACGGCGGCCACGACGACCAGCGGGATGTAGACGACCAGCACGACCCGCGGGTGCTCGACGCCGGCGGTGGCCAGCACGAGCAGTCCGACGAGCTGGACGACGGGGACGCCGAGGTTGCCGCCGCCGGCGTTGAGCCCCAGCGCCCAGCCCTTGAGCCGGTCGGGGTAGAAGGCGTTGATGTTGGCCATGGAGCTGGCGAAGTTGCCGCCGCCGACGCCGGCCAGGCAGCTGACGACCAGCAGCGTCGTGTAGTCGACGCCGGGCTCCAGGACGACCGCGGTGGCGATCGAGGGCACCAGCAGCAGCGCGGCGCTGACGATCGTCCAGTTGCGCCCGCCGAACCTCGCGACGGCGAAGGTGTACGGCAGCCGGACGAACGCGCCGAGCGCCGTCGGCAGCGTGGTGAGCAGGAACTTCCCGGCCGGGTCGATGCCGTAGACGGCCTCCGGCAGGAAGAGCACGAGGACCGACCACAGGCTCCAGATGGAGAAGCCGACGTGCTCGGAGAAGACGGAGAAGAACAGGTTGCGGCGGGCGACCGGCTTGCCCGTGGACTCCCAGAAGGCGGGGTCCTCCGGGCGCCAGTCGTCGATCCAGCGCCCGCCGCGCGGCGGGGCGGGCGGGGCCGCGGGGACGGCGGTCGGGGACGTGCGGGTGGGAGCGGCCATGACCAGGGAGGCTCGCGGGCCGCCGTTTCGCCGCCGTCGCCGTCGGGCTGTCCTCCTGTTCCGTTGTGCTCACCGGCGCTGCCCCGCAGTGGTGAGGGCGCCGGCCGCCGGCCGACGCCGGGCGCCGGGACCGGCGATGATCGCTGTCGTGGACCACGTGGATCAGGCACCGGGGCGCGCGCTGGTGGAGTCCGGCGAGCTGGTGGCCGGGTCGATGGCACGGACGGCCGCCGGGCTGCTGTTCGACCCCGACGGGTCGCGGGTGCGGCTGGAGGCGCGGCTGGCGGAGTGGCTGCGCCGGGCGGCGACGGCGGCCGACGTCGACCGGCCCACACCCGTCTCGAGCCGCGCGCGCTGCCGGGCGGGCGCCGCGCTGGCGTTCGCCGCCGAGCTGTCGGTGACCCGCGCCGCGGGCGGGCGGGCGGTGCGCACCGACGGCTTCCTCTCCCCCGGCCCCGGCGACCGCGCGCGGGCCGACGAGGTCGCCGAGGCCGTCGTCCTCACCGCGCGGGCCACGGTCGAGGAGTGGCGGGTGCGGCACCTGGGCTACCTGCTCGCCGAGGCCGCCGTCTCCCCCGACCTCGACGCCGCCGTCGTCTCCCAGGGGCTCCGGCTGGCCGCGGAGCTGACCGGGCGGCAGTGGGTGCTGCTGGCCGCCGTCGGCCGGCGCGAACGGGTCCCGCTGCCGATGACGCCGGTGCCGCGGGACCCGCGCGGCTGGACGGCGTGGGGCGCGGTCGAGGACCTCGGCGACCTGCAGCGCCGCGGCCTGCTCGACCCGCCGCCGGCGACGCCCCGCCCGGGCGGGGCGGCGCTGCCCCGGCTGCGCCCGGCCGACCTGCGGCTGACCCGCCGCGGCGTGCTCGTGCACCGGCTGCTGGCGCTGGACTTCGTCCGCGACGAGGCGGTCGCCGCCGCCCTGGCCGACCTGGCCTGACCCCCGGAGGCGGGGATCGGCGGGCGTGCGGTCCCCCGATCCCCTCCACCGGCGCCGGAGCGGTGCCACCATGCCGTCGTGCCCGGCTCCGCTGCCGACCGGCTGGCCCGCCTCGCCGACGGCTACCTGGCCACCCAGCTGCTGCACGTCGCCGTCGCGCTGGGGGTCCCCGACGCGCTGGCCGACGGCCCCCGGGACGCCGGCGACCTGGCGCGGGAGCTCGGCGCGGTCCCCGGGCCGCTGCACCGGGTGCTGCGCGGGCTGGCCGCCGAGGACGTGCTCGCCGAGACGGGGGGCGGCCGGTTCGCCCTGACCGACACCGGCCGGCTGCTGTGCGCGGGCCTGCCGGGCTCGCTGCGCGACTGGGTGGCCATGCGCGGCCGGCTCTACTACGACGCGGCCGCCGGGCTGCTGGCGGCGGTGCAGGACGGGGGCACCCCGTTCGAGGCGGTGCACGGCCGGCCCTTCTTCGCGCACCTGTCCGCCGAGCCCGCCCGGCTGGCCACGTTCCAGGCGGCGATGGCCGACCGGTCGGCGCGGGAGGCCGGCGCGGTCGTGGCCGCCTACGACACCGGCGGGTTCGCCTCGGTGGTGGACGTCGGCGGGGGCCGCGGCACGCTGCTGCGCGCCGTCCGCGAGCGGGTGCCCGGCGCCGACGTCGTCCTGTTCGACCTGCCCGAGGTCGTGGCCGGCAGCGACCTGCCGGCCGTGGGCGGCGACTTCTTCGCCGAGGTGCCCGCCGGCGCCGACGCCTACCTGCTGTCCCGGGTGCTGCACGACTGGGACGACGGCGACGCGCTGCGCGTGCTGCGCACCTGCCGGGCGGCGATGCGGCCGGACTCGGTGCTGCTCGTCGTCGAGGCCGTGCTGCCCGAGCGGGCCGCCGACGACGCCGCCGCGGTGCGCATGGACCTGCACATGCTCCTGCTGCTGGGCGGCTGCGAGCGCACCGCCGCCGGCTACGGCCGGCTCTTCGCCGACGCGGGGCTCCGCCTCACCCGCGACGTCCCGACCGACGCCGGCGTGCACGTGCTCGAGGCCCGCCCCGCCTGAGCGGGCCCTACGCCGAGCGGGCGTAGGCGGCCGGTGTCGTCGCCAGCATCCGGCGGAAGTGCCGGGTCAGGTGCGCCTGGTCGAAGAAGCCGACCGCCGTCGCGACCTCCGCGGCGGGTACCCCGTCGAGCAGCAGCCGCCGTGCCCGGTCGACCCGCCGTCCGGTGAGGTAGCGGTGCGGTGGCAGCCCGTGCCGGCGGGTGAACGCGCGCACCAGGTGGGTCGGGTGCACGCCCCACGCGGCGGCGGTCGCCTCCAGGGAGACCCCCTCGGCGAGCCGGGCGTCGAGCAGGTCGCGCAGCCGGTCGGCGAGCGGGTCGTCCCGCACGGCGGGGGCGGGGACGACGGCGCGGTCGAGGTGCTGGCGCAGCCGCTCGAGCACGAACGCCAGGCGGCTCTCCGCCTCCAGCGCCTCGGGCGCGGGTGCCAGGGCGGCGTGCAGCCGGGAGACGCGGTCGCGCAGCACGGGGTCGGCGTAGGCGGGGCGGTCGACGGCGGTGCCGACGCGGGCGGCCCCCAGGGTCTCCGGCTCCAGGTAGAGCACCCGCTTGCGGAAGCCTCCGGGGAACTGCGAGCGGCCGTCGTGCGGCACGCCCGGCGGCAGCAGGGTGACCGCCGCCGGTGAGGCGCCGCGCGCGTGCCGGTCGAGGTCGTAGCGGACGGCGCCGTCGTCGACCAGGAGCAGCGTCCAGGCGTCGTGCGTGTGCGGCGGGTAGACGTGGTCGGTGAACCGGGCGTGCAGCACCTCGGTCAGGCCCGGGACCGCCGGCCGCCAGGCGACCACCTCGGCTGTCACGTCAGGAACGTACAAGCGCCGGGACGACGGCCGGCCCGACGCTGGACGCCGTGGAGACGCTGCCTGCCGAGGAGACCGTGGACGTCGGTCCGCCCTGGCCGACGAAGATCACCGTGCTGCTGCGGGAGGGGCTGCTCCCGTGGCAGGAGCTCAACGTGACCGCCTTCCTCGCGAGCGCGGTCGCGGCCGCGGTGCCCGAGCTGGTCGGCCGGCCCTACGAGGACGGCGACGGTACCCGGTACCTGGCCATGTTCCGCCAGCCGGTGCTCGTGCTGCAGGCCGACGCCGGCGCGCTCGCCCGTGCCCGCGCGGGGGCGATCGAGCGGGGCCTGCCCACGGCGGTGTTCACCGCCGACCTGTTCGCCACCGGCGGCGACGCCGAGAACCGGGCCGCCGTCCGCGCCGTGCGGGGTGCCGACCTCGACCTGGTGGGGATCGCGCTGCACGGGCCGAAGAACACGGTCGACGAGCTCACCAAGGGTGCCCGCATGCACCCGTGAGGCACGATCGCCGGTGTGGAGGAGCCGGCCCGCGTCCCCGTCACCTACGACTCCTGCGACCACGTGACGGGGCCCTTCTTCCACGGGACGAGGGCCGACCTCGCCGTGGGTGACGAGCTGGTCCCCGGCCGCGGCTCGAACTTCCAGGCCGGCCGCGTGATGAACCACGTCTACTTCACGACGCTGGTGGAGACGGCGGCCTGGGGCGCGCAGCTCGCGACGGCGCTCGCCGGCAGCGGGGAACGGGGCCGCATCTACGTCGTCGAGCCCCGGGGTCCCTTCGAGGACGACCCGAACGTGACCGACAAGCGGTTCCCGGGCAACCCCACGCGGTCCTACCGCACCCGCTCCCCGCTGCGCGTCGTCGGCGAGCTGGAGGAGTGGGAGGGGCACAGCCCCGAGGCGGTCGCGGGGATGCTGGCCGGCCTGGCGCGGCTGCGGGAGCAGGGCCTCGACGTCATCGAGGACTAGCAGGGGGCGGGTCGTCGGCGGTGGTCGTCGTCCGGGTCGCCGGTCGCACCGATGAGTCAGGGCAGCTCGCACCGTCTACGCAGGAGCGGGGCGCAGGCCGCGCCGGCCAGCGACCAGTGGAGGAGCTCGTCATGACCCTCGTCCCGACCGGCACCGCGGCGGTGCGTGCACGGTGAACGCCCCCGCTCCGGTCACCGTCACGCCGGTCCTCGTCGCCGACCTGCTCGCCGAGGGCGAGCGGGTGCCGGTCCACGTGCACGTCATCGACCACCCCGAGGCACGCGTGCTGGTCGACACCAGCCTGACGGAGCTGCACCCGCTGGTGGCCGACACGGATCCCCGCCTCGTGCCCCTGACCGGGCAGGACGTCGACCTCGCCGGCATCGACGTCGTCGTCAACACGCACCTGCACGTCGACCACCGCGGCGGCAACCACCTCCTCGCCGGCAGACCGACCTCCGTCCAGCGCCGCGAGCTCGACGACGCGCACAGCCAGGACGACCACACCATCCGCGCGTGGGTCGACGCGCCCGGCGTGCGGTACGTGCCGGTCGACAGCGAGCTCGAGCTGCTCCCCGGGCCCCGGCTCCTCCCGGCACCGGGCCACACACCCGGCACGCAGGTGGTGGTCGTCGGGACCGGCGGTCGTCCCGTCGTCGCCGGCGACGTGGCGGTCCGGTCCGGCGAGCTCGACGAGCCGCACACCCGAGGGCCAGCAGCTGGTGCGGGCGCCCGACCCCGAGCTGGTGTGGCTCACGCTCACGCACGAGCCGTGGCGACCCCGCACCGTCTGACAGCGGTCTTCAGGTGGCTTGGTGGGTGGAGTAGCCGGCATGGGCGAACCAGCCAGCGGCGTCGGTGGCGGTGACCGCGGCCAGCGCCACGGCGATGGCCGCGTCCAGGGCCGCGCGGGTGCGCGCGCCGGCGGCTTTCACCAGGGCCTTGATCTTGCTGAAAGCCTCCTCCACCGGAGAGAAGTCCGGCAGGAACACCAGCCGGCATCCCGCGGCCTCGACCAGCGCGCGCATCCGCTCAGGCTTGTGCGCGCCGACGTTGTCGACCACCACCACCTGCCCGGGCCGCAGCGCCGGCAGCAGCACCTGCTGCAGATAGGCGGCGAACACCGCCGCGGTCGTGCCGCCCTCCACCGTCATCGCCGGGCTCATGCCCGACAGCGCCAGCCCGGTGATCAACGTGGTCACCGGCCCGCGGTTGCGCGGCACCGCCCCGACCGCCCGGGTGCCCCGCGGAGCGCGGGCCCGGCGGCGGGTCATCGAAATGTGCGTGCCGCACTCATCGACGAACACCAGCCGGGCCGCGTCGGTGGTAGCCACCTCGCGATGCCACCGGGCGCGCGCGGTCTCGTCGCGCTCGGTGGCGCTCAGGCTTTTGACTTCAGCGGCCGGCCCGGCCGCCGCCGCCGTCCGCGCGGCGTCAGCGCCTGATCGGGATCGTCGGCCGGCAGGGCGGCGATCGCCCGCGACATCGTCGCCGCCGACACCACCACGCCCCGCTGGCTGGCGAAGGCGCTGACATGCTCGGCCAGGGTGGCATCGGCCGCCGCGCCCAGCCTATCCGGCAGCCAGGCCTGCAGCTGCTGCCTCTTCTCCGGCACCGGCCCGTGCCGCTGCGCGGTCGGGGCCAGACTGCCGATGTTCCGCCGCCGGGCCAGGTATCGGCCCACGGTGTTCACCGACACCCGGAAGGTCACTGCCGCCTGCTCCTGGGTCATCCCGCCATCGACTGCGGCAACGACCCGCTCACGCAGATCCATCGAGTACGCCCGCATGCCTCAGGCCTACTCCACCAAGCAACCAGCACACCGCTGTGAGACAGCACGCAGGCGCACGACGACGCCGGCTCGGCCGCAGGAGGACCAGGCGATGAACCCGCTCGCCCGCCGGATGTTCGAGCTCGTCGAGCCGATCGGTGTGCTCCCGTACTCAGCCGACGAACCCGACGAGGCGATGTTCGCCCTGGGGTTCACCGACTACTGGGACACCTACTTCGCCGGGCGGGCGGCACCCCTGGGACCCGTCCCGGCGGAGGTGGTGGACGCGCTCTTCTACAACTTCGCCCCGGGCGAGGTGGCCCGCCACATCCCGGGGGTGTGGCGCACGACCACGCCCGAGGCGGCCATCGCAGCCCGTCAGGCGGGCTGCGGAAAGGCGCTGCGGCGGGTGCTCGGCGACCGCGTCGACTCCCCGCCTTCGCCCGCGCCGCCGACCTGCTGACCACGGCGGCGACCAGCGCCCCGGTCGAGGGCCGGCCGATGTACGCCGCGCTCCGCGCGCTCCCGGTGCCCGACGACGCGGTGGCCCGCCTCTTCCACGCGGCGTCCCTCCTGCGCGAGCACCGTGGCGACGGGCACATCGCGGCCCTCATGGTCGAGGGCGTGGGCGGTCTGGAGGCCCACGTCCTCCTCGCCCTCGACGCGGGCCTCCCGGCGGAGCGGTTCGGACGCCTCCACCACCTCCCGGCAGCCCAGCTCGCCGCCGTGGTCGACGGGATGCGCGATCGCGGCCTCATCGGGGACGACGGCTGGCTGAGCGCATCGGGTTCCGCCGTCAAGCAGCGGGTCGAGGCGCTCACCGACGACCTCGCGGCCAGGCCCTACGAGGCCCTCGGGCCCGACGAGCTCGACGAGCTCGTGGCTGCCCTCGAGCCGCTCGCCGCGCTGCTGCTCGCCGCTCAGCACTAGGACCACGTCGCTCGTGACAGCGGTGTGTGCACGCACCGCGGTCCGCGGCGGCTCCGACCGCGGAGTGGGCGCACGGCGCTCAGGCGTCGACGACGAGCAGGCCGTCGACCTCGCGCACCGGGTAGCGGCGCACCGGGTCCACGCCGCCGGTCGAGGACCCGTCGCTCCACCGGAACGCGTACAGGTGCAGCGGGCAGACGAGCACGTCCGGGTCGGTCTGCCCGTCGGCCAGCGGCCCGCCGGCGTGCGGGCAGGCGGCCTGGGTGGCGTGCAGCGACCCGTCGCGCAGCCGGAAGACGGCGACCTGCACCCCGCCCGCGACGAACGCCCGCCCCTCCCCCGGCGGCACGTCCTCGGCCCGCCCGACCGTGTGGGCCCGGACGCCGGGAGGCGCGACGGGCCGGGTGTCGGTGACGCTCACCGGACCGGCACCTGCGGCAGCGGGAGCAGCGGCAGCGCGGGCCGGAACTGCCCCGGCGTCGCCGGCTCGGGACCGTCCTGGCCCCACGGGTCGGTGTAGGCGTCGATGGAGCGCTGCAGCGCGGCGTCGAGGTCGGCGCAGGTCCCCTCGGCGTCCTCGACCACCACCGAGCGGATCCGCTCCAGCCCCACCCGCGGCACGAAGTCGTAGGTCCGCTCGAGCCAGTTGGCGTTCTCCCGGTAGTACTGCACGAACCGGCCGGCCAGGGTGAGCACCTCCTCCGGGGAGCCGACGGTGGCCAGCAGGTCGCCCTTGCGCACCGAGGCGCCGGCGGCCCCGCCGACGTACACCTCCCAGCGGTCGCTGCCGACCGCGACGACGCCGACGTCCTTGACGTAGGCCTCCGCGCAGTTCCGCGGGCACCCGACGACGGCCATCTTGATCTTGGCGGGGCTCTCGATGCCCTGGAAGCGCGTCTCCATCGCGATGCCCAGGGCCGTGGAGTCGCCGAGGCCGAAGCGGCAGAAGTCGCTGCCCACGCAGGTCTTCACCGTCCGCATGGTCTTGCCGTAGGCGTATCCCGACGGCATGCCGAGGTCGGCCCACATCGCCGGCAGGTCCTCCTTGCGGACGCCGAGCAGGTCGATGCGCTGGCCGCCGGTGACCTTCACCATCGGCACCTCGTACTGCTCGGCCACGTCGGCGATCCGCCGCAGCTGGGCCGGCGTCGTGACGCCGCCCTTCATCTGCGGGACGACGGAGAAGGTGCCGTCGCGCTGGATGTTGGCGTGCACGCGGTCGTTGATGAACTCGCCGTCCTTCTCGGGGAGGAAGTCCACCCCCCACACCGTCTTGAGCAGCGAGGTCAGGCCCATCTTCGACCGGGCGTCCTCCTTGCCTCCGGGGGCGAGCGCGGCGAACACGTCCGACACGCTGCGCAGGTCCCGCTCCCGGATGGCGGCCACGAGGTCGGGCTTGGCCAGCGGGACGCCGGGCACGTAGTACGAGGCGGCAGGGTCCTCGGCGACGTCGCCGTCGGCGGCCCACTCCACGACCTGCTTCACCAGGGCCTTGCAGGAGCCGCAGCCCTTGCCGGCGCGGGTGCGGTCCATGACCGCCCCGACGCTGCTGCACCCGTCGGCCACCGCCCCGCAGATGGCGCCCTTGGTGACGCCGTTGCAGTTGCAGACCTGCGAGTCGGCCGGCATGTCCGCGACACCGACCTCCTCCCTGCCGTCGGAGAGGTCGACCAGCAGCCGGATCCGCTCCTCCGGCAGCGGGCTGCCGCGGTCGAGGGCCTGGGTGAGGTAGGCGACCTTGCGGGTGTCGCCGAGCAGCGTGGCGCCGACCAGCCGGTCGTCGCGGACCACCACCGACAGGTGCACGCCCCGCCGCGGCTCGGAGATGACCAGGAACTCGTCGGAGTCCCGCTCAGGGGTGGTCAGGCCCATGGTGGCGACGTCGACCCCGGCGACCTTGAGCTTGGTCGCCGTCCGGCTGCCGTGGTACTCCGCCGTCGGGTCGGCGCCGGTGAGCACGTCGGCGAGCACGGTCGCGTGCTCCCAGGCGGGCGCGACCAGGCCGTAGACCGAGCCGCGGTGCTGGGCGCACTCGCCGATGGCGTAGACGTCGGGGTCGTCGGTGCGCAGCTGGTCGTCGACGACGACGCCGCGCTCGACCTCCAGCCCCGACCGGACGGCGACGTCGGTGTGCGGGCGGACGCCGGCGGCGACGACCAGCAGGTCGCAGTCCAGCCGCCGCCCGTCCTTGAGCAGCACGCCCTCGACGTGCCCGTCGCCGAGCACCTCGGTGGCCAGCACGTCGAGGTGCACGGTGATGCCGAGGGACTCCACGCTGCGCTTCAGGATGGCTCCGGCCTCGGCGTCGAGCTGGGCGTTCATCAGCCACGGCATGGCGTGCACGAGCTGCACCTGCAGCCCGTGGCCCTGCAGCGCGCGGGCGGCCTCCAGCCCGAGCAGCCCGCCGCCCAGGACGACGGCCCGCCGGCACCGGCCGACCGCGTCGAGCATCGCGCGGGTCTCGTCGATGGTGCGGAACCCGTACACGCCGGGCAGCAGGCTGCCGTCCTCGCGCCGGACCCCGGTCATCGGCGGCACGAACGAGTACGAGCCGGTGGCCAGCACCAGGTGGTCGTAGGGGACGGCGGTCCCGTCGGAGGTGTGGGCGAGCTTGGCGGCGGTGTCGAGCCGCTCGACCCGGACGCCGGCCCGCAGCTGCACCCCGTTGTCGGCGTACCAGTCGTGGCTGTTGAGGACGATCTCGTCCTCGCTGGTCTCCCCGGCCAGCACGGGGCTGAGCATGATCCGGTTGTAGTTGCCGTGCGGCTCGTCGCCGAGCACGGTGATGCGGAACTGCTCGCCGCCGCCGCGCTCGAGCACCTCCTCGACCAGGCGGGCGCCGGCCATGCCGTTGCCGACGACGACCAGGCGGGCGCGGGGGTCGAGGTCGTCGTCGTCCATGCGCAGCGAGGTGAGCCCGTCGAGGCGGCCACCGAGGACGGTCATCAGACCTCCACCAGCCCGAGGTCGACGACCAGCTCGCCGGTCACGCCCGCGGGTGCGGCGGCGTGCAGCTCGACCACGCAGCCGCCGGGGAGGTCCTCGACCACCCGCAGCGGCACGTGCACGTCCCCCTTGGCGCCGATCGGGAACCAGCGCACCGGATCGCCGTCGCGCACCAGCAGGACGTAGACGAGCTCGGCGGTGGAGTTGCCGCCGCGGAAGTACAGGGCCTGGGCGGTGGCGCCGGCCGGCACCTGGTAGCGCAGGGCGGGATCGACCGGCCCGGGTTTGCCCAGACCCTCGCCGGTCAGCGGGAACACGCCTTGCAGGAACTTCGGGCTGCTTCTCACGGGATGGCTCCTCCTCGGGCTCCGGGACGGGGTCCGTGGTGCGGGGGGTGCGGGTCGGGTGTGCGGCTGCGGGGCGGGCTGGGTCGCGGCGTCCGGCGCGGGGATGCGCTCCTCGGGGCCGCCGACCCGGCGGACGGCGACGGCGCAGACCTTGAAGGCGGGCATCCGGCTGAGCGGGTCGAGCGCGGGGTCGGTGAGCGCGTTGGCGCTGGAGCCACCGCCCCAGTGGAAGGGCGCGAAGACGACGTCGGGCCGGATCGCGTCGGTGACCGTCGCGGTGAAGCGGGCGCAGCCGCGGCGGGTGGCCAGCTCGACGACGTCGTCGTGGGCGACGCCCAGCCGGCGGGCCAGGTCGGGGTGGAGCTCCGCCCGGGGGGTGGGCGCCACCAGCGCCAGGCTCCGCGATCGGCGGGTCTGGGTGCCCGACTGGTACTGCGCGAGCACCCGGCCGGTGGTCAGCACGTACGGGTACTCGGCGTCCGGGCGCTCGTGCGCCTCGACGTGGTGCACCGGCACGAAGCGGGCGCGGCCGTCGGGGGTGGCGAACCGCTCGGTGAACAGCCGGGGCGTCCCGGGGTGGTCGGGCTCGTCGTCCGGGGCGGCGGGGCAGGGCCAGAAGACGCCCTGCTCGGCGTCGATGCGGTCGTAGCTGATGCCCGAGTAGTCCGCCGTCCCCCCGGCGCTGGCCCGGCCGAGCTCGGCGAAGACGGCCTCGGGGTCGGCCGAGAAGCCCGGTACCCCCAGCCGGCCGGCCAGCTCGGCGAGCAGCCGCAGGTCGTCGCGGACGCCCTCGGGCGGGTCGAGCGCCTGCCGGCGGCGGATGACCCGGCCCTCGAGGTTGGTCATCGTCCCGGCCTCCTCGGCCCACATCGCGCTGGGCAGCACGACGTCGGCGAGCTCGGCGGTCTCGGAGAGGAAGAAGTCGCTGACGGCGAGGAACTCCAGGTCGCGCAGCCGGCTGAGCACGCGGCGGGCGTCGGGGGCGGAGACGGCGACGTTGCTGGCGAGCACCAGCAGCGTGCGGACGCCGCCGTCGGTGCCCAGGGCGTCGAGCAGCTCGAAGGCGCTGCGGCCGGGCCGCGGCAGCTCGTCGGGGTCGACGCCCCAGACGGCGGCGACGTGCGCGCGGGCGGCGGGGTCGTCGAGCCGGCGGTAGCCGGGCAGCTGGTCGGCCTTCTGCCCGTGCTCGCGGCCGCCCTGCCCGTTGCCCTGGCCGGTCACGGTGCCCCAGCCGCTGCCGGGGCGGCCGGGCAGCCCGAGAGCGAGCGCCAGGTCGATCCAGGCGGTGGCGGTGTCGGTGCCGCTGCGGTGCTGCTCGGCGCCGCGGGCGGTGAGCACGATCGCCTTCTCCGCGCGGGCCAGGGCCCGGACGACTTGCCGCTGCTGGGCGACGGGCACGCCGGTGATCCGCTCCACCCGGTCGGGCCAGTAGCCGGCGACGGCGTCCCGGACGGCGGCGAAGCCGGTGGTGCGCGCGGCGACGTACGCCTCGTCGACCAGCCCCTCGGCGACCGCGACGTGCAGCAGCCCGTTGGCCAGCGCCAGGTCGGTGCCCGGCAGCGGCTGCAGGTGCAGCCCGGCGAGGCGGGCGGTCGCCGTCCGCCGCGGGTCGACGACGACGTGCATGGCGCCGCGCGCCCGGCCGGCCTCCAGGTGCGCCACCGCCGGCGGCATCGTGTCGGCCGGGTTGCTGCCGACCAGCACGACGACGTCGGCCTCGGCGACGTCGGACAGCGGGAAGGGCAGCCCGCGGTCGAGGCCGAAGGCGCGCACGGCCGCGCCCGCCGCCGAGGACATGCAGAACCGGCCGTTGTAGTCGATGGCACTGGTGCGCAGCGCGACGCGGGCGAACTTCCCGAACTGGTAGGCCTGCTCGTTGGTCAGCCCGCCACCGCCGAAGCAGCCGACGGCGTCGCGGCCGTGGGTGTCCTGGGTGCGGCGGACGGCGGCCACCACGCGGTCGAGCGCCTCGTCCCAGGTGGACTCGACCAGCGGGCTGGTGCGGTCGCCCGGCACCGCGCGCACCAGCGGGCGGGTCAGCCGCTCGGGGTGGTCGAGCAGCTCGGGCGCCGACCAGCCCTTCGAGCACAGCCCGCCGCGGTTGGTCGGGAAGTCCAGCGGCACCACGGCGGGCGGCCGGTCGCCGGCGGTCACCGCCATGCCGCACTGCAGCGAGCAGTAGGGGCAGTGGGTGGCGGTGGTCCGGGTGCGGGGACCGGCCGGGGCGAGGGCTCCGGGAACTGCGGCGGGCACGTCCCCGAGCCTGCGGGGGCCCGGTTTCCCCGCAGCGGCACCGGCGTCAACCCTGCGTTCCGGTGACCTCACCGGCGGCCGGATCGGGCGGTGCGGCCGAGGTCACCCCGGCGTGCCGCGCCAGGACGCGCCGGTACCGGGCCTCGCCGTCGTCCCGGCAGGTCACGATGGACGCGTGCAGGGTGAGCTCCCCGACGACGCGCCGCCCGGCGCCTCCGTCTCCTCCTCCCCCGGAGACCTCCCCGACCCCGACAGCCCGGCGGCGCGCGGCGCCGCCGCCGCGGTGCTGCCGGCCGGTCCCCCGTCGACCGGGCGCACGCCGCTGGACCGCCGGCGGGTCCTCGGCGCGGCGGTCGAGTACATCGACCGGCACGGCCTCGCCGCGCTGACCATGCGCCGGCTGGGTGCCGCGCTGGACGTGGAGGCCATGGCGCTCTACCGCTACGTGCCCGGCCGCGAGCAGCTGCTCGACGGCGTCGTCGAGACGGTCATCGACGAGCTCTACGGCGACCCGGAGGTGCACCTGCAGGCCGCGCACGGGTGGCAGGACTACCTGCAGCGGCTGGCGCACGGCGTGCGGCGGATCGCCCTGGCCCACCCGGAGGTCTTCCCGCTCGTGGCCACCCGCCCGCCGGCCGCGCCCTGGGTCCGCCCACCCCTGCGCAGCCTGCGCTGGGTGGAGTCCTTCCTCACCGCGATGACCGGGAGCGGCTTCTCCGACGAGGCGGCCGTGGGTGCCTACCGCGCCTACTCGAGCTTCCTCCTGGGACACCTGCTGCTGGAGGTCTCGCAGAAGGGGGTGGCGATCAACGCGGAGGACGCGTCCGGCGACGGCGCCGCCTCCCCCGGTGCCGACCTGACCTCCTACCCCTCGGTGGTGCGCTTGCAGCCCCTGCTGTCCCGCGACGAGACGGCCGCGGAGTTCGAGGAGGCCCTGGAGAACCTGCTGGACCGCCTGGAGACCGTCCGGCAGGAGGGACGCGCCCCGGGAGACTGAGCGGATCCGGCGGACGGTGTTTACGACGTAAAGACAGGGGCACCCAGAGAGTGGCCCGCTGAGCCCCGGCACGACACGCCGCGAGGGAGCCGGGCCGTCCCACGCACGCCGTCCCCTGAGGAGCACCGTGATCACCGAGCAGCAGATCAGCAGCGTCATCGGCAGCACCGCCGTCGGCCCCGACGGCAAGCACGGCAGCGTCGGCGAGGTCTTCCTCGACGACGAGACCGGCCGCCCCGAGTGGGCCACCGTCCGCACCGGCCTCTTCGGCACCAAGGAGGCCTTCGTGCCCCTGGCCGAGGCCACCGTCGAGGGCGGCGAACTCCGCGTGCCCTACGACAAGAACACGGTCAAGAACGCCCCGCACGTCGACGTCTCCAGCGGGCACCTCTCCCCCCAGGAGGAGGAGGAGCTCTACCGCTACTACCGCGTGGGCACCAGCGGCACCACCACCGGTCAGGCCACGACCGGCACCACCACCGGTCAGGCGACGACCGGCACCACGACCGGCACCACCGGCCGGGACAGCGACCGCGACGGCATCCCGGACTCGCTCGAGGGCCGCGCCACCACCGGCCGCCAGGACCTCAGCGGCCAGGCCGGCACCGTGGGCCGCGACACCTCCGGCCCCACCACCGACAACGCCATGACCCGCTCCGAGGAGCACCTCGAGGTGGGCACCCAGCGCGTCGAGGCCGGCCGCGCCCGCCTGCGCAAGTACGTCGTGACCGAGACCGAGACGGCCACCGTGCCGGTCTCGCACGAGCAGGTCCGCGTCGAGCGCGAGCCCATCACCGACGCCAACATCGGCAACGCCCTCGACGGGCCGGCCATCTCCGAGGAGGAGCACGAAGTCACGCTGCACGCCGAGCGCCCCGTCGTCTCCAAGGAGGCCACGCCGGTCGAGCGGGTCCGCCTCGACACCGAGACCGTGACCGGTCAGGAGACCGTCAGCGGCGACGTGCGCAAGGAGCAGATCGAGGTCGACACCGACGCCGCCACCACCGGCACCCGCGGCACCACGACCGGGACCACCGGTCGCGACGACCGCGGCCTGACCCAGAAGGCCAAGGACGCCCTCGACCGCGACAACGACGGCAAGATCGGGTAAGGACCCCCTGGCCCCACCGCTCGCGCGCTCGCGGCGGGACCCTGCAGGGCCCCCGACGGGGCCGGTCCTCTCCGAGGGCCGGCCCCGTCGTCGTGTCCGGGCCCGGTCGTGCGGGTCCGGCGTCGGCGCGGCGCGCGTGGTCTGATCGGGTCATGAGCGACCCCGGGCCGACCGTCCACATCGGCGTCCCCGTCGTCCGGCCGGCCGAGCCGCGCGACGTCCCGCGGATCGCCGCCACCCTGACCGTGGCGTTCGCCGAGTCGCGCTGGGTGCGGTGGGCGCTGCCCGACGACGGACGCACCCAGCGGCTGACCCGCCTCGCCGAGCTCGACGGGCACCGCGGCGTCGCCACCGGCACCACGTGGGTGAGCGAGGACGTCGACGCCGTCGCCTCCTGGGACGCCCCGGCGGGCGCGGCGACACCGGTGCCCGCCGACGTCCGCGCGGCACTGGAGCGCGAGGTGCCCCGCCTGCACGCCGACCGCGCCGACGCCGTCGCCCGCACCGAGGAGCAGCTGGCCGCGGCGCTCCCCGGCGGGCCGCACTGGCGGCTGCGGGCGCTGGCCACCCGGCCGCGCTCGCGCCGGCGCGGGCTGGGCGGCGCGGTGCTCGAGCCGGTGCTGCGGCGCTGCGACGAGGACGGGGTGCCCGCGGCGCTCGTGGCGCCGGCGTGGGCGGTCGTGCGGTTCGCCCGCGGGCTGGGCTTCGAGGTGGTGCAGGCGACCCGCTCGGCCGACGGCCGGCTGCCGCTGTGGGTGGTCGTGCGGCCGCCCGGCGTGCCGATGCCGGAGCTGTAGGAACTCCCCGCGGCACGCTGTCGCTCCGTGGCGTCCCCGTTCGTACAGGGGGTGAGCGGACCGGCGAGGGGCCGGCCCGCCGGACCCGAGGAGGAGCGATGGCTCTCTACCTGCTCGCGATGCACCAGCCCGTCGGACCCGCACCGGACGCGGAGTTCCTCGCGAAGGTCATGGCCGACCTCGACGCGCTGCGCCGCGACATGGAGGCCGCCGGGGCGTGGGTGTTCGCCGGTGGCCTGCACGACCCCGACGCCTCGACGGTCGTGCGGCCGGTCGACGGCGACGTGCTGGTCACCGACGGTCCCTACGCCGAGGGCAAGGAGCACCTCGGCGGGTTCACCGTCGTCGACGCCCCCGACCTCGACGCCGCCCTCGAGTGGGGACGGCGGACGGCGCTGGCCAGCGGCCTGCCGATCGAGGTGCGGCCGTTCCGGCAGCGCCCCTGACCGTGGCCCCGGACGTCGAGGCGGTCTTCCGCGAGTCCTACGGGCGCGCGGTCGCCGTCCTCACCCGCCTCCTCGGCGACATCGACGCCGCCGAGGAGGCGGTGCAGGACGCGTTCCTCACCGCACTGCAGCGCTGGCCGGCCGACGGCGTGCCGCCGAGCCCGGCCGGCTGGATCGTCACCACCGCCCGCAACCGGGCGATCGACCGCGTGCGCCGGGAGTCCACCCGGACCGAGCGGTACCTGCGGGCCGCCACCGAGGCCGCCCTGCTCGCCGGACCCGATGAGCCGCCCGAGGAGGGCGCCGTGCGCGACGACCGGCTCCGCATGCTGTTCACCTGCTGCCACCCCGCCCTGGCCCCGGCCGCCCGGGTCGCGCTGACCCTGCGGCTGGTCGGCGGTCTCACCACCGCCGAGATCGCGCACGCGTTCCTCGTCCCCGAGGCCACGATGGCGCAGCGCCTGGTCCGGGCCAAGGCCAAGATCCGCGATGCGCGCATCCCCTACCGGGTGCCGCAGGACGCCGACCTGCCCGACCGCCTGCGCGGTGTCCTCGCCGTCGTCTACCTGGTCTTCACCGAGGGCCACACGGCCTCCTCCGGTGACCGGCTGGTGCGCACCGACCTGTGTGCCGAGGCGATCCGGCTGGGTCGCGCGCTGGCCGAGCTGATGCCCGACGAGCCCGAGGTGCACGGCCTGCTGGCGCTGATGCTGCTGGTCGAGTCCCGCCGGGCCGCCCGGGTCACGCCCTCCGGGGAGCTCGTGCCGCTGCCCGAGCAGGACCGGCGCCGCTGGGACGCCGGGCTCGTCGCCGAGGGGCAGGAGCTGGTGCGGCGCTGCCTGCGCCGCAACGCGCCGGGGCCCTACCAGGTGCAGGCGGCCATCCAGGCGGTGCACAGCGACGCCCCGACCGCCGCGGACACCGACTGGCGGCAGGTCGTCGCGCTCTACGACCACCTGATGGCGCTCGCCCCCTCCCCGGTGGTGGCACTGAACCGGGCGGTGGCCGTGGCGGAGGTCCTCGGACCCGCGGCGGGGCTGGCCCTGGTCGACGCGCTGGACCTGCCGCGACACCACCTGCTGCCCGCCGTCCGGGCCGACCTGCTGCGCCGGCTGGGCCGCACCGCCGAGGCCGCCGCGGCCTACGACGAGGCGGCCGCGCTGGCCGGCAACGCCACCGAGCGGGCGTTCCTGCAGCGGCGGCGGGCGGAGCTCGGGTGGGAGGGTCCTAGTCCCACCGCCGGCGGGAGCGCTTGAGCTCGCCGCGCTGCTTCTTCGCCGAGATCCGCCGCTCCTGCGAGCCCCTCGTCGGCTTCGTGCGGCGCCGGGCCGGGGGCGGCGGGGCCAGCGCCGCGCGCAGGACGGCGGCCAGTCGCTCGCGGGCGGCCTGCCGGTTGCGCAGCTGCTGGCGGTGCTCGCTCGCGGTGACGGTCAGGACGCCGTCCACCAGCCGGCCGGCCAGCCGCTCGGCCAGGCGGGCCCGCTGGGCGTCGGTGAGGCCGGGGACCTCGAGCGGCGCCACCGACAGCTCGACCCGGGAGTCGGCGGTGTTGACGCCCTGCCCCCCGGGCCCGGACGAGCGGGAGAACCGCCACGACAGGGCGCCCGCGGGCACGGCGAGGGAGCCGGTGACCGGGAGGTCACCGGTGGTCTCGTCGCCGGCGGGCACGGGAGGAGTCTGACCGGGCGCGTCGCGGGCCTGCGCCCGGGCCCCCGCGAGCCGGTCGTTCCCGGCCCCGTCGGGGGCGGCGTGGGCTCAGGCGGCGGTGGGCACCGGGTCGGCGCCCCCGGCCGCACCCGGGCGGCAGCGGACCAGCCGGCGCAGCGTCAGCCAGCCGCCCCGCCGGGCGCCGTGCCGCTCGAGCGCCTCGACGGCGTAGGCCGAGCAGGTCGGGCTGAACGAGCAGCACGGCGGGCGCTTCGGGCTGACCTCGCGCTGGTAGACGCGGACGGCGGCGACCATCCGCTCGGCCACCCGCGAGCCGCGGGCCCCGGTGCCGGCGCGGTGCACGTGCCGCACCGTCGTCGGGACGAGGAACAGCCCGTCCATGCCGCAGCCGATGGCGTTGGCCAGGCAGCAGCCGGTGTTGAGGAACAGCAGGTCGCGCAGGCAGCCGCCGTCGCGGTCGTCGCGGTAGCGGCCGCGGTACCCGTAGCCCGGCGGCGGGCCGTAGCCGCGGCCGTACCCCGGGCCGTAACCACCTCCCCAGCCGCCTCCCCAGCCCGGCCGGGGGCCGTACCCGCGGCGGCGGCGTCGCGGCCCCCAGTTGCTGCTCCAGATGAACACCATGGGCCGATCCTCGGGGGCAGCCGCCGGGCGCGCAGGCCGGGCGCACGATGGACGGCGTGCTGCCGCCCCTCGCCGACGCGCTCGCCGCCGGTCCCGTCGTCCTCGACGGCGGCCTGTCCACCGAGCTGGAGGCCCGTGGGCACGACGTGTCCTCGGCGCTGTGGTCGGCGCGGCTGCTGCGCGACGAGCCGGAGGCCGTCGTGGCCGCGCACGCCGCCTTCGCCGCCGCCGGCGCGCAGGTGGCGACGACGGCCAGCTACCAGGCGACCGTCGAGGGCTTCGGCGCCGCCGGTGTCGGGCGGGACGAGGCGCTGGCGCTGGTGGCCCGCTCGGTGGAACTGGCGCGGCGCGGGGCGCCCGGGGGGTGGGTGGCCGGCTCGGTGGGACCGTACGGCGCGGCCCTGGCCGACGGCTCGGAGTACACCGGCGGCTACGCGGCCGAGGTGGGCGTCGCCCGGCTGCGGGCCTTCCACCGGCCGCGGATGGCCGTGCTGGCCGAGGCCGGCGCCGACGTCCTGGCCTGCGAGACGGTGCCGGCCGCCGCCGAGGCCGAGGCGCTGCTGGCCGAGGCGGAGGCGCTGGGGGTGCCGGTGTGGCTGTCGCTGACCACCGTCGTCGACGCGGCGGGGGTGGCGCGCACCCGGCGGGGGGAGCCGGCCGCCGACGTGTTCGCGATGGCCCGCGGCGTCGGCGCGGTGGTCGCCGTCGGCGTCAACTGCACCGACCCGGCGGCCGTGGGCCCGGCGCTGGCGGCCGCGGCCACGGCCGGGGTCCCGCTGGTCGCCTACCCGAACAGCGGCGAGGGCTGGGACGCCGTCGCCCGGCGGTGGACCGGCAGCGGCGGGGTCGACCCGGCCGCCGTCCCGGGGTGGCTGGACGCCGGCGCCCGGCTGGTCGGGGGGTGCTGCCGCGTGGGCCCGGCCGGCATCGCCACGCTGGCCCGGACGGTCACCGCCCGGCGACGACCGGGGCCCGGCGATGATCAGGGTCCCTGATCGTCGTGCGTCCTCCCTCACCGTGCACCGTGAGGGAGGACGCGCTGGGATCAGGTCCCCTGATCATCGCGGCGGCCCTCAGAGGATCGGGTTGCCCCCGGTGACGGCGACGCGGGCGCCCGACACGTAGGACGCCTCGTCGCTGGCCAGCAGCACGTAGACCGGCGCGAGCTCGGCCGGCTGCGCGGCGCGGCCCAGCGGCACCTGCTGGCCGAAGCTGGCCACCTTCTCCTCCGGCATGGTCGCCGGGATGAGCGGGGTCCACACCGGCCCGGGGGCGACGCTGTTGGCCCGGATGCCCTTCTCGGCGTAGAGCTGGGCGAGGCTGGCGGTGAAGTTCGCGATGCCGGCCTTGGTCATCGCGTAGACGGCGAGCGAGGGGCTCGGCATGTCCGAGTTGACCGACGAGGAGTTGATGATCGAGGACCCCGGCTGCATGTGCGGGACCGCGTCCTTGCACAGCGTGAACATCGCGCCCAGGTTCAGTCCGACGGTGAGGTCGAACTCCTCGTCGGAGATCTCCTCGAGCGTGTCGTGGCTCATCTGGTAGGCCGCGTTGTTGACCAGGATGTCGACCCCGCCGAGCTCCTCGAGCGCCTTCGGGATGATCGTCTTGGCGTGGCTGCGGTCGGAGAGGTCACCGGCGACCAGGACGCACCTGCGGCCGGCCTCCTCGACGTACTTGGCGGTGTCCCGCGCGTCCTCGTGCTCGTCGAGGTAGGAGATCAGGACGTCGGCGCCCTCCCGGGCGAACGCGATGGCGACCGCGCGGCCGATGCCGCTGTCGCCGCCGGTGATGACCGCGCGCTTGCCGGTCAGCCGCCCGGACCCGCGGTAGCTCTCCTCACCGTGGTCGGGCTTGGGGTCCATCTCGCCGAGGGTGCCCGGCGGGGTCTGCTGCTGCTCGGGCTGGGACTCGGGGCGGGGTGACGACACGGGTGCTCCTCCGGGTGGGGTGCGCTGCCCCGGGGGTCGTCTCCCCCCGTGGCGCGTCGTCGTCCCGCCTACCCGGTCGCACCCGGCCGGAACCCGGGGCCCGGGTCGAGGGGCCCGCGGGCCGGCCGCCGGGTCAGGCCGGCCCGGGGAGCTGCCGGGCCCCGGCCGCCGCGGGCACGTGCCAGCGCATCTCCAGGTGCCGGCGACCCTCCCGGCCGACGACGGGCACCCAGCGGACCAGCGGACGTTCCTCGACGCGCACCGTGCAGCCACCTCTCGTTCACCTGCCGTTCACCTTCTCCCGGGAGGACGGCGGACACCAGCACCGGCCGCAGGTGTCGTGACCGGATCGTGACCTGCCGCGTCCCGGTGTCCCGGCAGCGGGAAGGCACCGGCGGTCGGGCACGCTGTTGAGTCACGATGACCGCGACCGCGCCCCTCCCCCTGCTCGACGACCCCGGCGACCTCACGGCGCTGCGGGGTCGCGGCGCCGACCCCGACGAGCTGTTCACCTCCTTCGCCGCGTGGGCGGAGGCCGGCGGCACGCCGCTGTACGCGCACCAGGAGGAGGCGCTGATCGAGCTGGTCAGCGGCGCCAACGTCGTCCTGTCCACGCCGACCGGCTCGGGCAAGTCGCTGGTGGCCACCGGCGCGCAGTACGCCGCACTGGCCGCCGGGCGGCGCAGCTTCTACACCGCGCCGATCAAGGCCCTGGTCAGCGAGAAGTTCTTCGCACTGTGCGGCGTCTTCGGCGCGGCCAACGTCGGGATGCTCACCGGCGACGCGAGCGTCAACGCCGGCGCCCCGGTCATCGCCTGCACCGCCGAGGTGCTGGCCAACGTCGCGCTGCGCGAGGGCGCCGACGCCGACGTCGGCCTGGTCGTCATGGACGAGTTCCACTTCTACGGCGACCCCGACCGCGGCTGGGCCTGGCAGGTGCCGCTGCTGGAGCTCACCGACGCGCAGTTCCTGCTGATGAGCGCCACCCTCGGCGACACCGGCTGGCTGCGCGAGGACCTCACCCGCCGCACCGGCCGCCCCACCGCGCTGGTCGCGAGCGCCGAGCGCCCCGTCCCGCTGCACCACTACTACGCGACGACGCCGGCCCACGAGACGATCCAGGAGCTGCTCGACACGAGGCAGGCGCCGGTCTACGTCGTCCACTTCACCCAGGCCGCGGCGCTGGAGCGCGCGCAGGCGCTGATGAGCGTCAACGTGTGCACCAAGGAGGAGAAGGCGGCGATCGCCGAGACGATCGGCGGGTTCCGCTTCTCCTCGGCCTTCGGGACGACGCTGTCGCGGCTGGTGCGCCACGGCATCGGCGTCCACCACGCCGGGATGCTGCCCAAGTACCGGCGGCTGGTCGAGACGCTGGCCCAGGCCGGGCTGCTCAAGGTCATCTGCGGCACCGACACCCTCGGCGTCGGCATCAACGTGCCGATCCGCACCGTCGCGTTCTCCGCGCTGAGCAAGTACGACGGCTCCCGCACGCGGCTGCTCAACGCGCGCGAGTTCCACCAGATCGCCGGGCGGGCCGGCCGCGCGGGCTACGACACGGCCGGCACCGTCGTCGTGCAGGCGCCCGAGCACGAGGTGGAGAACCTGCGGCAGTTCGCCAAGGTCGCCGACGACCCGAAGAAGCGCCGCAAGCTCGTGCGCCGCAAGGCGCCCGAGGGCATGGTGCCGTGGTCGGAGGCGACCATGAGGCGGCTGGTCGAGGCCGAGCCCGAGGCGCTGACCAGCCACTTCCAGGTCACCACCGGCATGGTGCTCAACGTCGTCGCCCGGCCCGGCGACCCGGTGGCGGCGATGCGCCACCTGCTCACCGACAACCACGAGCCGCGCAGGCGGCAGCTGCGCCACGTCCGGGAGGCGATCGGCATCGCCCGGTCGCTGCTGCAGGCCGGCGTCCTGGAGCGGCTCGACGAGCCCGAGCCCGACGGACGGCGGCACCGGCTGACGGTCGACCTGCCCCCGGACTTCGCGCTCAACCAGCCGCTGTCGACGTTCGCGCTGGCCGCCATCGACCTGCTCGACCCGGCGTCGGACACCTACGCGCTCGACGTCGTCAGCGTCCTGGAGGCCACCCTCGACGACCCGCGGCAGGTGCTCGCCGCGCAGCTGAACAAGGCCCGCGGTGAGGCCGTGGCGCAGATGAAGGCCGAGGGCATCGAGTACGACGAGCGGATCGAGCTGCTCGAGGAGGTCACCTACCCGAAGCCGCTGGCCGAGCTGCTCGAGCACGCCTTCGCCGTGTACGTGCAGAGCAACCCCTGGGCCGCCGACGCCCACCTGTCGCCGAAGTCGGTCGTCCGCGAGATGTGGGAGCGGGCGATGACCTTCAAGGAGTTCGTCTCCACCTACGGGCTGACCCGGGCCGAGGGCGCGGTGCTGCGCTACCTCTCCGACGCGGTCAAGGCGCTGCGCAACGGGGTGCCCACCGCCGCGCGCACCGACGAGGTCACCGACCTCGTCGAGTGGCTGGGCGAGCTGGTGCGCCAGGTCGACTCCTCGCTGCTCGACGAGTGGGAGCAGCTGACCAGCCCGGACTCGGCGATCGACGAGCCGGTCGCCGTCCCGACCCGCGCCCGCCCGCTGACCGGCAACGAGCGGGCGTTCACCGCGATGGTCCGCAACGCGCTGTTCGCCCGGGTGCAGCTGTGGGCCCGGCGGCGCTGGTACGACCTCGGGGAGCTCGACGCGGGCTCCGGGTGGGACGCCGAGCGCTGGGGCGAGGTGGTGCGGGCCTACTTCGCCGAGCACGACGAGGTGGGCACCGGCGCCGACGCCCGCGGCCCGGCGCTGCTGATCTGGGACAGGAGCGAGCCCGGCGTGTGGCGGGTGCGGCAGATCGTCGACGACCCCGCCGGCGACCACGACTGGGGCATCGACGCCGAGGTCGACCTCGGGGCCTCCGACGAGGAGGGCGCGGTCGTGCTGCGCGTCGTCGACGCCGGCCGCAAGGACTGAGCACCTCGTCGGCCCACCGGCCGACACCGCGTCCCGGTGCCGTTCCCGACCGTCGCCGATCCGCTGCCCGCGTCCCGGTCGGGCGCCCCTCCGGGGCCCCGCGACCGGTCCACCCCGGTTGCCTGCCGTCCCCGACCGACGTGTCACGCTTCCACCCGGTGGACGCGTGACCGGGTGGGAGATGCTCGCGGTCGCCGCCGCAGGACTGGCCGCGGGCTCGATCAACGCCGTCGTCGGCTCGGGGACGCTGGTGACCTTCCCCGTGCTGCTGGCCACCGGCCTGCCGCCGGTGACCGCGACCGTGTCGAACACCCTGGGCCTGGTGCCGGGCAGCGTCAGCGGCGCGATCGGCTACCGCCGCGAGCTGGCCGGCCAGCGCGGCCTGCTGCTGCGGCTGCTTCCGGCCTCGGTGCTCGGCGCGCTCACCGGCGCCGTCCTGCTGCTGCACCTGCCCGCCGCGGCGTTCGAGGCGGTGGTGCCCGCGCTGGTGGGGCTGGCCGTCGTGCTGGTCGCCGTCCAGCCGCTGCTGACCCGCCGGCTGGCCGCCCGGCGCGCCGCGGCCGGGACGCCGGCGCCCCGGCCGCACGGGTGGCGGCTGGCCGGCCTGGTCGGCGCGGCGTACGGCACCGGCAGCTACGGCGGCTACTTCGCCGCCAGCCAGGGAGTCCTGCAGATCGGCGTGTTCGGGCTGCTGCTGGCCGAGCCGCTGCAGCGGCTCAACGCGGTGAAGAACGTGCTGACGTCGGCGGTCAACGCCGTCGCCGCGCTGGCCTACGTCGTCGTCGCCACCGACCGGGTCGACTGGACCGCCGCCGCGCTGGTGGCCGGGGGCTCGGCGGTGGGCGGCACGGTCGGTGCCCGCTACGGCCGCCGGCTGCCCTCGGCGGTGCTGCGGACGGCCATCATCGTGCTCGGTTGCGTCGCCATCGGCGTGCTGGTGACCCGGTGAGCGTGCTGGAGTGGGTCCTGCTCGTCCTGGCCGGGGTGGGCGCGGGGCTGGCCGGCAGCGTCGCCGGGCTCGCGTCGCTGGTGAGCTACCCCGCGCTGCTGGCCACCGGCCTGCCGCCGGTGACGGCGAACGTGACCAACACCGTCGCGCTGGTGCTCACCAGCGTCGGCTCGATCAGCGCCTCGCGGCCGGAGCTGGCCGGCCAGGGACGGCGGCTGGCGCCGCTGGTGGGCGCGGCGGTCCTGGGCGGGGCGGCGGGCGCCGCGCTGCTGCTGCTCACCCCGGCCGAGGCCTTCGCGCAGGTGGTGCCGTGGCTGATCGGCGGCGCCGCGCTGGCCATCCTCCTGCAGCGCCCGCCGGGTGAGCTGGCCACCGAGGGCCGGAGGGTGCACGGGCGGCGGGACCCGTGGTGGCTGGCGCCCGGCACCGGCGTCATCGGCGTCTACGGCGGCTACTTCGGCGCGGCGGCCGGTGTGCTGCTCCTGGCGCTCGTGCTGCTCGGCACCGGTGAGGGCCTGCCACGCAGCAACGCGGTCAAGAACGTCGTCCTCGGCACGGCCAACGCGGTGGCCGCCGTCGGCTTCGTGGTGCTGTCCCCGGTGGCCTGGAGCGCGGCGCTGCCGCTGGCGCTGGGCTGCCTGGCCGGGGGCCGGCTCGGCCCCCGGCTGGTGCGCCGGGCGCCGCAGGCGGCGCTGCGCCGGCTCATCGCCCTGGCCGGCCTCGGGCTGGCCGTGGTGCTGGCCGTGGACGCCTACGGCTGACCCGGGTGGTGTGCGCGGGCACGAGAGGCCAGGCTGTCCCCGGGGGTCTGACCTGGCGACTTCCGGTGGACGACCAGGGACGACGGAACGAGAGGACGGCGGACGGTGGAGACGAGTGACGCGGCGGGTCGCTTCCTCGAGGCGCTGCGCGAGCCCGCGCAGCCGGGCGAGGACGGTCCCGAGATGGTCCCCTCACGGCTGTCCCGGGCCTGCGCGCAGGCCGTCCAGGTCGATGGCGCCGCGCTGAGCATCCACGAGGGGGCGGGCCTGCGGACGCCGATCGGCGCCAGCGACTCGACCACCGCACACGCCGAGCAGCTGCAGTTCACCGCCGGCGACGGCCCGTGCCTGCGCGCGCACGACACCGGCAGCGCCATCGTCTTCGACCTCGACGACATCGCCCGCAACTGGCCCAGCCTGCACGCCGCCCTGCTCGGCGACACGCCCTACCGCGCCGTCTTCTCGGTGCCGCTCGCGCCGCCGCTGGGGCCCACCGTCATCGTCGACCTCTACGCGCGCGAGCTGGAGACGCTCACCAAGGTCCCGCGGGACGACGTCGAGTCGGTCGTGGTGACGCTGACGGAGGAGCTGGTGCGGTCCGCCGGGGCCGTGGCGGGCGACGAGAGCTCCGGCCGCTGGTGGGACTCGCCGGCCGCGCGGCGGCGCAGCCGCGTGTGGCAGGCCACCGGGATCGCGACGGTCGCCCTCGGCATGGACGTCGTGGACACCCTGGCCGTGCTGCGCGCCCACGCCTTCGCCACCGGCCGGGTGGTCGACGACGTCGCCGACGACATCGTCGCGGGCCGCCTCGACCCCGCGGACCTGCGCGAGGACGCCCGCGGCAGGTGAGCGCCCGCGCCCCGGCGGGTGCCGACGACGCGGCCGGCCGGGGTCGGCGGCCGGGGTCAGCGGCCGACGTAGGCGGCCAGGAAGAGCACGAAGGCACTGCTGCCCAGCAGCAGCCGTGCGGGGGTGAGCCCGTTGATCAGGCTCGCGGTGGCCTCCACCCACGCCGGCCGGACGGCGGCCTCGCGGGCGCCGCGGCGCACCAGCCGGACCTCGTCGGCCAGCAGCGCGGCGGCCGCGCCGAGCATGGTCAGCCCGATGACGAGGAAGACCAGCGCCAGCCCCTCACCGAAGGCGTCGGCGCGCCCGCGCAGCAGCAGGACGGCGACCAGCCCGGCGACCAGGCCGAGGGTCGCCCCGGCGGCCGGCGCCCACGGGCCCATCCGCGTGAGCGGGTCGCGGCGGTGGGGCCGCGGCGCCGCGGGGCGGGCGGTCACCGGCCCGGTCGCGTGCGGCCCGGTGCCCTCGCCCGGTGCGGCGGGCCCGTCCGCCGGGACCGGCGCCCCCGGTCCGGCCGGGATCGCCGGCCCGACCGCGGTGGACGGGCGCGGCGGGGAGGGCGGACCGGCCACCGGACCCGGCGCGGAACCGACTCCCGGCGGCGTGCCCGGGCCACCGGGCACGCCGGCCGGACCACCGGGCACGCCCGCCGGGCCACCGGGTACGCCCGCCGGGCCACCGGGTGCGCCGGCCGGGCCACCGGGTACGCCGGCCGGGCCGCCCTGCCCGCCGGGGCCTGCGGACGCGCCGACGGCGGTCGCGCCGGCCGGCCCGGGGTGCGCCGCGGCGGGTGCGTCGGCCGGGCCGGCGGCGGCCGGGACGGTCACCGGTGCGGTGGGCGGCCCGGACGGGACGGGAGCGGACGGGACGGGAGCGGCGGGATCGGACATCCCGGCCACGCTAGGCGCGCCCTCCGGCGCTCCCGGACAGGCCCCCCGGGCGCGGCGGTCCGGACCCGCGGCCGACCGCGTGGTCACGGCGCGCGGCCACGCGCCGTCCCGGCCGCATGACCGGCGGTCGGGGGAGCCCGCAGCTCACAGCAGGCGCCGGCTGTCGGCGGCCACCACCCGCAGCCAGCGGTGGCCGTAGCCGTCCAGGGCCAGCTCGACCCCGCCGTCGTCGCCGATCGGTGTCGTCCGGGTGACCAGCAGGTCCTCCAGGCGGTGGGAGGCGTCGCAGCCGTCCAGGGTCAGGGGCACGACGCGCGGCTCGGGGCCGAGGTTGTGCACCGCGAGGAGCGTGCCGTCGTCCCACTCGCACACGTGCGCGAGGACCCCGGCGTGCGGCTGCTCCAGGACGCGGAAGGAGCCCCAGCCCAGCTCCGGCGACTCCCGGTAGCGGCGGATGAGCAGCTTCACGAACGACAGCAGCGAGTCCTCGTCGCGGCGCTGGTCGGCGACGTTGACGAACTCCGGCGCGAACCCGCCGGAGACCACCGGACCGGGCAGCCGGTCGGCGTCGGCCGTCGAGAAGCCGCCGTTGGGCCCCGACGTCCACTGCATCGGCGTGCGGACGGCCAGGCGGCCCTCGGCGTCGAGGTCCTCCCCCATCCCGATCTCCTCGCCGTAGAACAGCACCGGCGTCCCGGGGAGGCTGAACAGCAGGCTGTAGACCATCCGGACCCGCCGCGGGTCGCCGTCGAGCATCGGCGGGAGGCGGCGGCGCAGGCCGCGGCCGTAGACCTGCATACGCTCCTCGGGGCCGAACGCGGCGAACACCTCCTGCCGCTCGTCGTCACCGAGCTTGTCGAGGGTGAGCTCGTCGTGGTTGCGGACGAAGGTCGCCCACTGGCTGTCCGGGTCGACGAAGGGCCGCGAGGTGAGCGCCTGCACCAGCGGGCCGGCGTCGGCGCGGGCCAGCGACAGGTACAGAGCCTGCATGCCGACGAAGTCGAAGAGCATGGTCAGCTCGTCGCCGTCGTCCCCGCCGAAGAAGTCGCGCTGCTGCTCGTGCGGCAGGTTCACCTCCCCCAGCAGCACGCCGCTGCCGGTGCGCCGGCCGAGGAACGACCGCAGCGCCCGGAGGTACTCGTGCGGGTCGGGGAAGTCCCCGGCGTCCGCGCCGCCCTGCGCCTCCAGGAAGAAGGGGACGGCGTCGACGCGGAAGCCCGACAGGCCCAGCTGCAGCCAGAACCCCATGATCTTGGCGACCTCGTCGCGCACCCGCGGGTTGGTGACGTCGAGGTCGGGCTGCTCCTTGTAGAAGCGGTGCAGGTACCACTCCCCCGTCGGCTCGTTGAACGTCCAGATCGAGTCCTCCTGGTCGGGGAAGACCACCTGGTCGCTGGTGTCGGGCGGCTCGTCGTCGCGCCAGACGTAGAAGTCGTGGAACGGGTCGTCCCTGCTCCGGCGGCCCTGCTGGAACCACGGGTGCTGGATCGAGGTGTGGTTGACCACGAGGTCGGCGATCACCCGGATCCCGCGGTCGTTCGCCGTCCGGATCACCTCGACGAGGTCGCCGTGCGTGCCCAGCCGCGGGTCGACGCCGTAGAAGTCGGTGATGTCGTAGCCGTCGTCGCGCTCGGCGGTCGGGTAGAAGGGCATCAGCCACAGGCAGGTGACGCCGAGGTCGGCCAGGTGGTCGATGCGCTGCGCCAGGCCGGCGAGGTCACCGCACCCGTCGCCGTCCCAGTCCAGGTAGGTCTCGACGTCGAGGCAGTAGACGACCGCCGTCTTCCACCAGACGTCGGCCGTGTCGGTGATCTTCATGTTCGGGTCCCCTCAGCTCGGGGTGGACGGGGAGCCGAGTGGGCGGTTGCTGCCGCCGACACGCGCGGACACGCCGGCGGGGACGGCACCAGGTGCCCACTCGGCGGGCGGACGGCGGTCACGCCCCGCTCGGCCGGCCCTCGGGCAGCACCGTCGGCGCCCCCGGCTCGGGCTCCTGCCGGGGACGGCGCGGGCCGCCGGGGCCGTCGAGCGCCACCGCGGGCTCGGGACGGGTGACGCCGAGCTGCGGCAGCACGTGCTCGCCGAACGCGTCGAGGAACGGCTCCTGCTCCTTGCCCACGTGGTGCAGGTAGACCTCGTCGAAGCCGAGGTCGACGTACTCGGCCAGCCAGGCGGCGTGCTGCCCGAGGTCGGAGCTGACCCGGACGGCGCCCTCGACCGCCTCCTGCGGCGTGTACGCGCTGGCCTGCTCGAACGCCTCCGGGCCGTCGAGGTCCCAGCACAGCGGCGGCGGGAACGTGTTGGTGAACCACTGGTCGTAGGCGATCTGCCTCGCCCGCTCCGGGTCGGGGTCCCAGCACAGGTGCACCTGCAGCACGAGCCGGCCCTGCCCGCCGGCGTCCCGGTAGGCGCCGACCAGCTCGCGCAGCGTCTCGTGCGGCTGGTTGATGGTGATGAACCCGTCGGCCCACTCGGCGTGCCGGCGCGCCGTCGGGACGCTCATCACCGGGCCGATGAGCGCCGGCTGCCGCTCGGGCAGCGACCAGATCCGCGCCCGCTCGACGTCGACCAGCCCGCGGTGGGTGACCTCCTCGCCGGCCAGCAGCGCGCGGATGACGTCGACGCACTCGCGCAGCCGGGCGTCCCGCACCCGCTTGGGCGGCCACGGGGTGCCGGTGATGCGCTCGTTCATCACCTGCCCGCTGCCCAGGGCCATCCAGAAGCGGCCGGGGAACATCGCCGCCAGCGTGGCGGCGCCCTGGGCGATGACCGCCGGGTGGTAGCGCTGCCCCGGGGCGTTCACCACCCCGCAGGGCAGGCCGGTGGTGGCCAGGGCGGCGCCCAGCCAGGACCAGGCGAAGCCCGAGTGCCCCTGGTTGTGGTTCCAGGGCGCAAAGTGGTCGGAGCACATCGCCGCGGTGAAGCCGACCTCCTCCGCGTGCCGGACGGCGGCCAGCAGATCGGCCGGGTGCACCTGCTCGTGCGAGTTGTGGAAGCCGATCACGGTCATCGGTCGTGCCTACCGCAGCGCGGGCACCGCGGCCACGCGGCGGCGGGTGCACCAGCAGCCGCTCCACGGTCTCAGGGTGCCGCGCGCAGGGCGGCGATCCACCACTCGACGGCCGGCACCGACGGCTCGAACGGCGGCCAGCCGTTGAGGACGCCGAGCAGCTGCCAGTACCGCTCGACGCGGGCGTCGGTGAAGACGGCCAGCCGGTCGGCCAGCGCCGTCCGCCGGCCGGGGTCCTGCCCGCGGCCGTCGTCGAGCAGCTCGGCCACCAGCGCCTCGGCGGCCGGGCTGCCCGGCGCCACCCCCTCGGCCAGCGCGCGCCCACCGAGGGACCGCAGCCGGCCGGCGTCGAGCCCGGGGTCGGGGTCCTCCGGGGTCGCGCCCGCGCCGGCCACCGCCATCTCCCGCACCCGGCCGGCGAAGGCGTCGTCGGCCACCAGGCGGCCGAGCTCCAGCCAGGCGGCGACCTGCTCGGCGGTGGGCTCCTCCGGCAGCTCGGCCGGCAGCGACCGCATCGCCCCGGCCAGGCCGGCGCCGGGCGCGTCGTCGGGCAGGCCGGCGAAGGCGCGGTCGACGAACTCGTCGACGATCTGCTGCCGCTCGCGGGCGGACAGCGCGGCCAGGTCGGACACGATCCTCATCTCCTCGGTCGGGGTGCCGGCGTGGACGACGGCCTGCAGCAGCGTCCGGCGCAGCCGCAGCAGGCGGATCTCGGCGTCGAGGGCGCGCACGTGCTCGCTGGCGACCTCGGCCACCGTGCGGCGCGCGGCCAGCAGCTCGCGGACGGCGGTCAGCCCCAGCCCCAGCTCGCGCAGGGTGCGCACCAGGTCCAGGCGGGCGACGGCCGCGGCGTCGTAGAGCCGGTAGCCGCCGCTCGTGCGGGCCGGCGGGTCGACCAGCCCGGCGTCGGTCCAGAAGCGCACGGTGCGCACGGGCAGCCCGAGCCGGGCGGACACCTCGCCGATGGTCAGGCGCGTCCCGTCGTCCACACCGGGGAGCCTGCACCCTCCAGTCGCTGGAGGGTCCAGGGGAACGAGACCGGCACCACGTCGGTCCTGCGCTGCGATCACCCCGGCGTCCCCGGAGGATCGGGGGGTGACACGCACCCCCAGCACCGACCGGTGGGGCATCGCCGCCACCTGGCTCGACGCCCTCGACGAGGAACACGAGGTCGCCCAGGCCACGATCGACCGCCTGCGGGAGGTGATCGGCGAGCCGCCGGAGGACCTCGACCACCGCGCGCCCATCGTCGCCCGCCCCGGCGACGTCCTGGAGGTCGACGAGGCGGAGGTGACCCTCGAGGACGGCTCCACCCGGCACGTCGACGGCGAGCTGCCCGAGGACTTCCCGCTCGGCTACCACTGGCTGCAGGTCCCCGACGGGCCGCGCCGCCGGCTGGTCGTGTCCCCCGGCCGCTGCTGGCTGCCCGAGGACCGCGCCTGGGGCTGGGCCGTGCAGCTCTACGCCACCCGCGGCCGCGACAGCTGGGGCATCGGCGACCTCGGCGACCTGCGCGCCGTCCGGGAGATGGCGGCCGGGCAGGGCGCCGGGTTCGTGCTGATCAACCCGCTGCACGCCGTCGCCCCGACGCCGCAGCAGGAGGCCAGCCCCTACCTGCCGGCCACCCGCCGCTTCCGCAACCCGCTGTACCTGCGGGTGCCGGAGGTGCCCGGCGCCGACCGCGTCGACCTCGAGGCCGACGCCGGCCGGGCGCTGTCCGACGGCGACCTGATCGACCGCGACGCGGTCTGGGCCCGCAAGCGCGAGGTGCTGCGCCGGGTCTTCGACGCCGCCGGCCGCGACGACCCCGCCTTCCCCGACTGGTGGTGGTTCCAGGGCCAGAAGCTGCAGGACTGGGCCACCTGGTGCGCCCTGGCCGACGTCCACGGTCCCGACTGGCACACCTGGCCCGAGGAGCTGCGCGACCCCCGCGGCGGCGCCGTCGCCTCCTTCGCCGCCGAGCACGAGCACGACGTCGCCTTCCACGCCTGGCTGCAGTGGGCGCTGCACCTGCAGCTGGAGCGCGCGACCGAGGGCATGACCGTCATCCAGGACCTCCCGATCGGCGTGGCCGGCGGCGGCGCCGACGCCTGGACCTGGCAGGACGTGCTGGCCGGCGGCGCCACGGTGGGCGCGCCCCCGGACGCGTTCAACTCCCAGGGGCAGGACTGGGGCTCGCCCCCGCTGGTGCCGTGGCGGCTGCGCGAGGCCGACTACGAGCCGTTCGTCGAGTCCATCCGCGCCACGATGGCCGGCGCGGGCGGCCTGCGCATCGACCACGTCATGGGCCTGTTCCGGCTGTGGTGGGTGCCCGCCGGCGGGAGCGCGGCCGACGGCGCCTACGTGCGCTACCCGGCCGAGGACCTGCTCGACATCGTCGCGCTGGAGAGCCACCGCGCGCAGGCGGTCGTCGTCGGCGAGGACCTCGGCACCGTCGAGGACGGCGTCCGCGAGGCCATGGCCGAGCACGGCGTCCTGAGCTACCGCCTGCTCTGGTTCGAGGACGACGACCCCGCCGAGTGGCCCGAGGAGGCGATGGCGGCGATCAGCACCCACGACCTGCCCACGGTGGCCGGCCTGTGGAGCGGCGCCGACGTCGAGGAGCAGCGGCGCCACGGCACCGGCACCGACGAGGAGCTCGAGCGCGGCCGGCGGTCGCTGCTGGAGCACCTGCCCGGGCTGCGGAGGAACGCCCGGGCCGAGACGGCGGTCAAGCGAGCGCACACGCTGCTCGCCCGGGCGCCGTCGCTGCTGCTGTCGGCCACCCTCGACGACGCCGTCGGCGAGCAGCGCCGCCCCAACATGCCGGGCACCACCGACCGGCCCAACTGGTCGCTGCCGCTGCCCGTGGCGGTGGAGGACCTGGCCGCGCACCCGCTCCTGCAGGAGGTGTCCCGGACGCTGCACGAGGGCGTGACCCGCACCAGCGACCCGGAGGAGGACGCTCTCGGCGAGCAGCCCGGCGGGGAGGCCCGCGCGGGCTGACCGAGGACCCGGCACGCGGCCGGCGCGGTCCCCGGGAGGGACCGCGCCGGCCGTCCAGGGGTCACCTCAGGACCGCCGTCCGTCGCAGCGTTCGTCCAGGTCGATCCCGACCACCAGCGGGTCGTGGTCGCTGGACCGGTACGGGTCGGGCGCGTAGAGCGCCGGGTCGCCGTCGTACTGGTAGGCGGAGGACTCGCCGGAGTTGACGTTCCAGTGGGCCACGCCGGTGACCTTCGCGGTCAGCTCCGGCGTGGCCAGGGCGTGGTCGAGGGAGCCGGAGAGCCCGTCGAACACATAGCTGTACCGGCCGGGGTCGAAGCGCTCGCCGAGGTCGGTGAACCCGGCCGCGCGCAGGACCTCGACGGGGTCCTCCTGGCCGTAGGCGTTGAGGTCGCCCTGCAGGACGACGTCGGGGTCACCGGTCGCCTCGGTCAGGTCCGCGGCGAAGGCGGCCACCGACTCCGCCTGCCGCACGCGGGAGCCGTTCCACTGCCCCTGCCCGTCACCGGCGTCGACGTCGTCGCCGGTCGGGGTGCCCGGGCTCTTGGACTTGAAGTGGTTCGCCACCACGGTGAAGGCGTCGCCGTCCGCGGTGAACGTCTGGGCCTGTGGCTCGCGGGCGTTGGACCACACGCTCTCGTCGACCAGGCCGACCGGGTCGCCCACCGGCTGCACGACGTCGGCGCGGTACACGATCGCGTTGCGGATCAGGTCGCGGTCGACGTCGTAGAGCTCGTCGGGCATCGGGACGAAGGCCCACACGTCGGCTCCCTGGGCGGCACCCTCGGCGGCGTTGAGGCGGCGCACCAGGTCGGCCAGGGCGGTGTCCGCGTCGCCCGGGGTGAGCCCGGTGGTGTCGGTGTCCTCCATCTCCAGCAGCGTGACGACGTCGGCGTCCAGCGCGGTGATCGCGGCCACCTCCTTGGCCGCCTGCTCCTCCAGCTCCTCCGGGGTCGCGGCGCCGCGGCCCCCGTCGGCCGCGAGGGTGAGGAAGTAGTTCAGCACGTTGAAGGTGGCCAGCCGGACGTCGCCGCCGACCTCGTCGGGTGCCGCGATCCGGGTGTCCTGCGGCGCGAACACGCCCTGCGCGGTGCCGTCGGCGGGCTGCAGCCGGTAGGAGCCGAAGCCCTGGCCGAGCACGAGCGGCTCCCGGAAGGCGAGGACGTCACCGACGCGCACGGGGGTGGTCGGTGAGAGGTAGGGCCGGGTGGCCGCGGTGACCCGAGCGGCGACCCCGTCGTCCAGGACGATGCCGCGCAGGGCGTTGCCCGCGGCGACGCCGGCCGCGTCCGGGGTGCCCGGCCGGGCGACCTCGGTGGGCTGCACGAGCACCCCGCCCTGCGCCAGGGTGAGCTCGCCGAAGCTGGTGAGGTCGAAGACGTCGCTGACCGTGAGCGGGTCGGCCGGCTCCACGCGCATGCCCTCGAGGCGCTCGCGGGCGGCGTCGTCGGCCGGCAGGACCAGCGGCGCCGCGGCGGGCAGGGTCTGCTCGTCCCCCTCCGCGCAGACGGCGACGTCGGTGCGCGCGGTGATCTGCGTCTGCTCCCCGGACTCGCCCACGGTGCCGCGGACCGCGACGGTGTCGCCGAGGTCGACGGCGGTGCCGGGGCTGGACACGAAGACCCCGTCGGAGGTGGCGTCGCTGCCGTCGCCGTCGGCGTCCTGCAGGGAGAAGCCGGACAGGCCGGGCTCGTCGCCGACGACGACGCCGCGGACGGTGACCGAGGTGCCGCCGGCCAGCGGGGTGGCGGGCCCGCTGCCCTGGACGGCGCCGATCTCGTGCGTCGGCGCCGCGTCGCAGACGGCCGCCGGCTCCGCGGGGGTGGACGGGACCGCTCGGGCGACCGCGGGGAGACCGAGGACCGCGAGGGACACGACGGCCGAGCCGACCGCGGCGCGGCGCGCGGGCCCGCGCCGGGGACCGGGGGACGAGTGCACGGGGACCCTCCAGGAGGTGCGGGGACCTGCGCGACGCTGGTGCACGGCACCGCCCGGCGACGGGACGTGGTGGCCAGGTGACTCCGCGCATCCAGTCTGTGCCGGAACCGGTCGGCCCGCCAGGCCGGGGGCCCGACACGCGCCCTGACCTGGACCGGAGCCCGGACGCGTTCGACCGAACACGTGTTCGACGGCCGTGTCAGACTGCCCAGGTGGCTGGCGGGATGCACCGGGGCAGGTCGCGCCCGTCGCTGGGTGAGCGGGCCGCCGGCTCGGGCGTCGCCGCGGCCGTGCCGTCCGCGGGCGCACCTCCGGACCCCGGTCCCCCGTCACCCCCGCGGGACGACCCCGGCCGGCACTGCTGGGTGCACGCGCCACCCGGGGCGGCCGGCACGGTGCCCGGGCTGCTGGTCGAGTGGCGGCAGCAGCCCGGCGGGTGGCAGGGGCGGGTGGCCTACGCCGTCCCCGGCCCGCACGGGCCCGTGCTCGTGGAGGCGTGGCTCCCGGCCGGCTACCTGGAGCAGCGGTGAGCGGGTTTCCCCCGCGGCCGGGCGGCTATGGCCTCCGGTCGAGACCGACCGACCGACGCAGCGGAGGTACCGCGATGACCACCCCACCCGACCGCCCCACGCTCGACGACGTCATGGACACCGAGGAGTCCGCCCCGCGCGACCGCCAGGAGCACGGCAAGACCGACCCGCGGCCCAGCGACGACGCCCTGCAGCACCGCACCGAGCAGGAGCGCCAGGCCGTCGGCAGCGATGACGCCGACCCGGCCGGCGCGGAGTTCCACGCGGCCACCGACTGAGGACGGACCCTCCTGCCCCCCACGCTCGGCGCGGGCCCCTGCAGGAGGGCCACTCGACGCGGGCGGGCGCCGGGCCGACCCGGTGCCCGCTCGCATCAGCGGCCCGCAGGCTGCGGCTGCGGCCGAGCAGCAGGGCCGGCACGAGCGCCCCGCCCACCCCGGCCCCGGCGACGGCGGCGACGCCCGGCCACCCGGCGGCCGCGCCGCTCAGCGCCGCGGCCGGGGTCGACGGTCAGGGCACGGCACCGGCCCATCGTGCTCCCCTGCTGGGATGGGCCCGTGACCCGCCTGTCGCCTGCCGACGTCGCCTGCTGGGTGGTGAAGACCGCCCGCCCGCCGTCGGTGCTCGCCCCCGGCTGGCGCCGCGGGGAGGAGCGCACCTTCTCCCGCTGCCTGCGCCGCTCCTACCGGCTGGAGCTGATGAGCCCCGGGCAGCCGGTGCTGCTGTGGCTCTCCGGCCGCGACCGCCCCGGGGTGCACGCCGCCGGGGTGCTCGCCGGCGACGTCGGCGAGGACGAGCGGGGGCCGCTGGTGCACGTCCGGCTGACGCTGCTGGCCGCGCCCGTGCCGCGGGCCGACCTGCTGGCCGACCCCGGAGCCCGCGACGCCGAGGTGCTGCGGATGCCCGCCGGCAGCAACCCGTCGTACCTGACCCCCACCCAGTACGCGGCCCTGCTCGCCCACCTCTCCTGACCAGGCACCCCGCTGCGCCCACCCCGCGCGGTGAAGGGGGGCGGGCGGGGGCTGGGACCATGGGCCGTGTGCCGATGAGACGGATCGCCTGGGGCGCCCTGGCCTGGCTCCTGACCCTGCAGTTCTTCGTCGTCGAGACGGTCGTCCAGCTCCGCGCCGGCCTGCCCTACTCCCGCTCGGCCGACGTCATCAGCGCCCTCGGCGACGCGACCTGGCCCGGCTCGGCGCTCATGAACGCCTCGTTCGTCGTCCAGGCGGGCCTCATCGGCGCCGGCGCGGTGGCGCTGCTGCCGGCGCTGCGCGGCAGGGCGGCGCGCCCCGCGGTGGCGCTGCTCGGAGCGGCGGCGCTCGGGGTGCTGCTCGTCGGCGTCTTCCCGCGACTGACCTCCCCGTCGCTGCACACGGCCGGCGCCGTCCTGTACCTCCTCGGCAGCGGGCTGGGCCTGATGGCGCTGGCCTACGCCGTCCGGCCGTGGTCGGAGGCGCTGGGCACCACACTGGCCCTGCTCGGGCTGTTCGGGACGGCGATGACGGTCTTCTACGGCGCCGGGGTGGTCGAGCTGCTCGGCGAGGGCGGCACCGAACGGGCAGCGGCCTACGTGCTGCCGATCGGGCTCGCGCTGGCCGGGCCGGGGCTGTGGCGGCTCACCCGCACCCGCCCGCAACCGGACACCGACCGCCCCACCCGCCGCCAGCTGCGGGCGCGGCAGCGGGCCGCGGAGCGGGATGCGCGCACCCGCGCCGCCGCCGAGCGCGACGACGCCCTCGAGGCCGCCGCCCGGCGGGCCTCGGCGGAGCAGGGCCGCCGGGCGGCCGCCCCGTCCCCGGCAGCGCCGGCCGACACCCGTGCCGACGAGCGGAACGCCGACGAGCGGGCCGACGACGACCTCGACCCCGAGGACCCCTGGGCCGACCCCCGGCGGCGCCGCGGCCAGTAGCCCGGAACCGGTCGCGGCCCTCCCGCGTCCCGGCCACGATGGGGACGTGACCGCCGAACAGACCGGACCCACCCTGCAGGAGCTCTCCGCCGACGAGTGCCACCGGCTCCTGGCCGGCCACGAGATCGGCCGGCTCGCGGTCAACGCCGAGCACCACCCGCTGGTCTTCCCGGTCAACTACGCGATGGACGGCACCACGATCGTCATCCGCACCTCGCCGGGCACCAAGCTGGCCGCCGCCGACCACGCCAACGTCACCTTCGAGGTCGACGACATCGACCGGCGGACCCGCAGCGGCTGGAGCGTGCTCGTCCGCGGCGTCGCCGAGGAGGTCGGCTCCGAGCACCGCGCCGACCTCGTCGCCCGCACCCACGCGACCGGTGTGCAGCCGTGGGCGCCGGGCGAGCACGGCTCCTGGCTGCGGCTGATCACCACGTCGATCACCGGACGGCGGATCGTGCCCGGCGAGCTGCCGCCGGCGGTCGACCCGCGCGCCTACCTCTGAGGAAGGACCCCCGTGCCCCCCGCCGCTCGCAGGCTCGCGTCGGGCCCCTGCACGGCGGCCGTCCCAGCCGGCGGCCGCACCCGGGCGCGGCTGCGTGCGAGCGCCACCCCGGCCAGGCACACCGCACCGCCGGCGACGGCGAGCGCCGGCGGCACCTCGTCGAGCAGCAGCCAGGACAGCAGCACCACCAGCGGCGGAACCAGGTAGGTGGTGACGCCGAGCCGGCCGGCCGGGGTCCGGGCGAGCGCGTAGGCCCAGGTGCTGAAGGCCAGCGCCGTCGGCACGACGCCGAGGTAGACCGTGCCGAGCAGTGACGACGCCGGCGCCGTGGCCACCTCCCGCACCAGGACGCCGGCCCACGGCAGGCAGCACACCGCGCCGATCGCGCAGGCGGTGGACGTCACCTGCAGCGGCGGCAACCGGCGCAGCACCGGCTTCTGCGCCACCACCCCGACCGCGTAGGTGACCGCCGCGACCAGGCACAGCGCGATCCCGAGCAGGTCCGCCCCGCCGTCGCGCCCGGCCAGGCCGATGAGCAGCACGCCCGCGAAGGCGACGGCGAGGCCGGCGACCAGCCGCGGCGGGAAGCCCTCCCCCAGCCACACCCCGGCGAGGACGGCGATGAGGATCGGCCCGGTGTTGACCAGCATCGCCGTCGTCCCGGCGTCGAGGTGGCGCTCGGCGGCGTTGAGGGCGACGTTGTAGACGGCGAACCACCCCACCCCGCAGACGACGAGCAGCCCCCACTCGCGCCGGGTCGGCGCCACCCAGCCGTGCCGCAGCGCCAGCAGCCCCAGGACCGCCGTGCCGACCAGCAGCCGGCCCAGCGCCAGCGCGCCGGGCGAGAGGTCGTCACCGACCGCGCGGATGCCGATGAACGCCGAGGCCCAGGCCAGCACGGTGACGACGACGGCGGCCAGCACCGGGGCGCCGGGGAAGCGGGTCACGGCCCGACACTAGGTGCCGCCCACGCCGACGGTCCGGCGGTTCCCGGACGTGGCAGCCGCGGTGCGGAGAACGGCAGGAACGGCTCCCCGCGGGGTCCTCAGCCGTGCAGGTGCTCGCGGTAGGTGCGCCGTCCCCGGGCCGCCTGCGGCCCCGGCAGCACGCCGCCCTCGCGGAAGGCCGCGCTGAGCCGCCCGGGCAGCGGGGTGGACACCACGTGGACGTTCGGCTCCCGCGCGGCCGCCCACGCCCGGGCCAGGTCGGCCGCCGACAGCTCCTCGGGGCCGCCGAACTCGACGACGTCGCCGGTCGCCGGACGCCCCGCCACCTCGGCGAGGAAACCGGCGGCCTCGGCGACGTCGACCGGCGCAGCGTGCCAGCCCATCGGCACCGGGAGCACCGGCCCGCGGCGGGCGGTGGAGAGCAGCTCGTCGATGAACGTGTGGAACTGGGTGATCCGCGCCAGCGTCACCGGCAGCCCCGAGGCCAGCAGCACCTGCTCGGCGGCGAACTTGGCGCGGTAGTAGCCGTAGGGCACCCGGTCCACGCCGACGATCGACACGTACACCAGGTGCCGCAGCCGGTCGCGGTCGAGCGCCTGCACGAGCCGGCGGGTGCCGGCGACGTCGACCTGCCACAGGTCCCCGCGCGGATCGCTGGCGGCGTGCACGACCAGCTCCGCCCCGGCGACCGCCTGGGCGAGGTCGCGGCCGGTGGCGAGGTCGCCGCGCACCCCGCCCGGTCCCGTCCCGCGACGCGACATCTGCCGCACCTGGTGCCCCGCCGCCTGCAGCGCGGGGACCAGCACCCGGCCCAGCTGCCCACTGCCTCCGGTGACCAGTACGTCCACGCCGTGCAGTCTGACCGGACCGGTCCCCCTCGATCCAGCGGCGCGCCCCCGCACCGACATCTCACCTGCGAGATAACGTGCCCCCTCGTGACGGCGACCGACCCGACCTCCCCCGCGACGTCCGCCCCCTCGGCCTCCTCGGCCCTCGCGGCCAGCGCGACCCACCGGATCGGCCTGCTGGTCCGTGACGCCCGGCGGCACCGGGGGCTCACCCAGCAGCAGCTGGCCGAGCGGCTGGGCACCAGCCAGAGCGCCGTCGCCCGCATCGAGCAGGGCGGCCAGAACCTGACCCTGGAGCTGCTCGGCCGGCTCTCCGACGCCCTCGACAGCGAGCTGATCAGCGTCGGCCCGGCCGGCCCCACCCACCTGCGCGTCACCGGCGGCACACCGCTGCGCGGCAGCGTCACGGTCAAGTCGTCGAAGAACGCCGCGGTCGCGCTGCTGTGCGCGTCGCTGCTCAACCGCGGCCGGACGACGCTGCGCAACGTGGCCCGCATCGTGGAGGTCGACCGGATCCTCGACGTGCTGCGCTCGATCGGCGTGGCGGCCACCTGGGACGACGCCGGCCGCGACCTGACCCTGCAGGTGCCCGACGAGCTGGACCTGGCCGGCATCGACGCCGACGCCGCCCGCCGGACCCGCAGCATCATCATGTTCCTCGGGCCCCTGCTGCACCGGGCCCGCACCTTCCGGCTCCCCTACGCCGGCGGGTGCGACCTCGGCACCCGCACCGTCGAGCCGCACATGATCGCGCTGCGCCCGTTCGGCCTGGCCGTCGAGGCGCACGCCGGCGAGTACCAGGCCAGCGTGGAGCCGACGGCCACCGCGCGACGCACCATCGTGCTCACCGAGCGCGGGGACACCGTGACGGAGAACGCGCTGCTCGCCGCCGCCCGCACCGAGGGCACCACGGTGATCCGCAACGCCAGCTCCAACTACATGGTCCAGGACCTCTGCCTGTACCTGCAGCTGCTCGGCGTCGGCGTCGAGGGGCTCGGGACGACGACGCTGACCGTGCACGGCCGTGCCGTCCTGGACGCCGACGTCGACTACACGATCAGCGAGGACCCGGTGGAGGCGATGAGCCTGCTCACCGCGGGCATCGTCACCGGCTCGGAGCTGACCGTCCGCCGCGCGCCGATCGAGTTCCTCGAGATCGAGCTGGCGGTGCTCTCGGAGATGGGCCTGCGCTACGCGCTCTCGCCGGAGTACCGCGCCGACAACGGGCACACCCGGCTGGCCGACGTCACCATCTCGCCGTCACAGCTCAAGGCCCCGATCGACAAGATCCACCCGATGCCGTTCCCGGGCCTCAACATCGACCACCTGCCGTTCTTCGCGGTGATCGCGGCCTCGGCCACCGGCTCGACGCTCATCCACGACTGGGTCTACGACAACCGGGCGATCCACCTGTCCGACCTCACCCGGCTCGGCGCCGACGTCCGGCTCATGGACCCGCACCGCGTGCTCGTCACCGGCCCCACCCGCTGGCGCAGCGCCGAGGTGGTCTGCCCGCCGGCGCTGCGGCCCGCCGTCTGCCTCCTGCTGGCGATGCTGGCCGCGCGCGGTACGTCGGTGCTGCGCAACGTCGACATCATCGCGCGCGGCTACGAGCACCTCTACGAGCGCCTGGTCGAGATGGGCGCCTCCATCGAGGTCTTCTCGGATTGACCCCGCGAGATCTGCACACTGGCGGCCCTCAGCCCGCTGATGGCGGCCAGTGTGCAGATCTCGCGGCCCTCAGCGCTCCTGGTCGGTGGGGCGGACGAGCACCTCGTTGATCGCCACGTGCGGCGGCTGGCTGACGACGTAGACGATCGCGCGGGCGACGTCCTCGGCCTGCAGCGACCGCATGCTCGTGTACATCTGCTGCGAGGCGGCCCTGGCCTCGGGCTGGGTGATGTGGTCGGTCAGCTCGGTGGCCACCGCCCCCGGCTCGACGAGGGAGACGCGCACGCCCTTCGTGGTCACCTCCTGGCGCAGTGACTCACTGAAGGCATTCACCGCCCACTTGCTCGCGTTGTAGACGCCCGCGCCCTTGCGCGCCTGCCGGCCGGCGACGCTGGAGATGTTGACCACGTCGCCGGAACCCTGCGCGACCATGCCGTCGATGGCAGCGTGGGTCGTGTACATCAGGCCGAGGACGTTGGTCGCCATCATGCGGCGCCAGTCCTCGGGGTCGGCGCCGACGATCGTGCCCAGCAGCATCACGCCGGCGTTGTTGACCAGGACGTCGAGACCGCCGAGCTCCTCCCGCGTCCGGGTGACGGCGTCGCGGCAGGACTGCTCGTCGGTGACGTCGAGGTCGAGCGTGAGCACCCGCGCGCCGTCGTCCCGGAGCTTGCCGGCCAACGCGTCGAGCCGCTCGGCGCGGCGCGCGCCGACGGCGACGGCGGCCCCCGCCTCGGCGAGGGCGACGGCGGTGGCCTCGCCGATCCCCGACGACGCCCCGGTGACCAGGGCGACCCTCCCGGACAGTGGTCGGCCGGCGTCGGTCATGCGGTCCTCCTCCCGCGCCGCCCGGTGCGGCACCCCGGACAGCCTGCGCCCGCCCGCCCGATCCGGCAGCGCGGGCTTCCCCTCACCCCCGCACCGGGTCTAGGACCTCCCCATGACCACGAGACGACGGGTGCTGCTGGGAGCCGGGGCCGGGATCGCCGGGCTGGCGGTGGGCGCCGCCGGCGGGGCGCTGGTCGCCGACCAGGACGACGAGGTGCGGGCCGGGGCGACCGCACGCGCCGAGAAGCGCTTCCTGGAGGCCGGCGGCGCGGCCGACGAGGGCGAGGGGGTGGCCCGGCTCGGCACCCGCCGGGTCGTCTGGAACACCACGGTCACCGAGCCGGTCGCCGCGATCACCTTCGACGACGGCCCGACGCCGGACTACACCCCGCGCATCCTCGACGCGCTGGCCCGCGCGGGCGTCACGGCGACGTTCAACGTCATGGGCTGGAACGGCGTGCACCACCCCGACGTGCTGCGCGACGTCGTCGACGCCGGGCACGAGATCGGCAACCACACCTGGGACCACCGGGACCTGACCACGCTCACCCAGCAGGAGACCCGCGAGGAGCTCGTGCGCTGCAAGGACGAGATCGAGGCGCTGCTGGGCCGGCCGTTCACCAGCTTCCGGCCGCCGCGCGGCGAGCTCACCGGCTACGCGCTGCGCGTGGCCGCCGAGCTCGGCTACGACACCTTCATCTGGTCGGTCACCCGCGGGCCGGGCGACAAGAAGGAGGTCGCCGAGATCGAGGACTACATGGGGCAGACCGTGCAGGCCGGCGACGTCCTCGGCCTGCACGACGGCATCGGCCGGGGCACGTTCGACCCGCAGGCGGCCTTCGCGGTGGCCCTGGCCGAGCGGCGGGAGCTGGAGGTGCGGGCGCTGCCCTCGGCGCTGCGGCAGATCGCCGACCGCGGCATCACCCTCCTCAGCGCCAACCGGCTGCTCGAGCGCAGCAGCCCCGAGCCGGTCGGCGGCAGCGTGCCCCCGGCGCTCGACGGCGACTGACAGCGGTTTTCAGGTGGTTTGTCGGATGGGGTAGCCGGCGTGGGCGAACCAGCCGGCGGCATCGGCGGCCGTGATCGCCTCCAGCGCGGTGGCGATCGCGGCGTCCAGCGCCGCCCGGGTGCGGGCGGCGGCCGCCCGGATGAGGATTTTGAGTTTGCTGAACGCTTCCTCAACCGGGGACAGGTCCGGTGAGTAGGCGGGTAGGAACACCAGCCGGCAGCCGGCGGCCTCGACCAGCGCGCGGATCCGGTCGGGCTTGTGCGCCCCGACGTTGTCCACCACCACGACCTGGCCCGGGTGCAGCGCGGGCAGCAGGAAGTGCTGCAGGTAGGTGGCGAACACCGCGGTGTCGGTGCCGCCCTCCACCGTCATCGCCGCAGTCATCCCGGCCCATGACAGCCCAGCGATCAGCGTGGTCACCGACCCGCGGTTGCGAGGCACTGCGCCGCGGACGCGGCTGCCGCGGGGCGCGCGGGCGCGACGGCGGGTCATCGAGGTGTGCGTGCCGCACTCATCGACGAACACCAACTGGGTCGGGTCGATCGTGGCCAGGTCGGTGCGCCACCGGGTGCGCGCGGTCTCGTCGCGCTCGGTGGCGCTCAGACTTTTGACTTCAGCGGCCAGCCCGGCCGCCGCCGACGCCCCGAGGGGGTCACTGCCTGCGCCGGATCGTCAGCGGGCAGGTCGGCGATGGCCCGCGACATCGTCGCCAGCGACACGGTCATCCCGGTGGCGGCGTTGAATGCCGCGGCGTGCTCGGCCAGCGTGGCATCGGCCACGACCTGCAGGCGATCGGGTAGCCACGCCTGCAGCCGCGCCTTCTTCTCCGGCACCGGTCCATGCCGCTGCTGATCCGGCGCCAGGCTGCCAGTGGCCCGCCGGCGGGCCAGATACCGCTCCACGCTGCGCACCGACAGCCCGAACACCACCGCGGCCTGTTCCTGCGTCATCCCGCCGTCAACCGCGGCTACCACCCGCTCACGCAGATCCATCGAGTACGCCCGCATGCCGATCCGGGCTACTCCCTTGCCGACGCACCGTCAACCAATCAGCACACCGCTGTGAGCGGGCCTCAGACCCGGACGACGATGCCGCGGCGCAGCAGCGCCCCGGACAGCGCCCAGGTCACCGCGATCGACAGCAGCGCGTACAGCCAGGCGGAGGTCACCGGCCCGGCGACGTCGCTGAGCCAGCCGTCGACCGTCGGCTGCACCCCCTCCGACAGCAGCGCGCGGAACACCACCTCGGAGAAGACGAACGCGACGACCGCCTCCACGCCGAGCACCTCGAACGGCCGGAAGGGGCGCGCCACGCCCCGCTGGTCGACCAGCCAGTGCAGCAGGGCCAGCGCCAGCAGCGCGATGCCGGCGGTGACCAGCACGAACGACGGCGACCACAGCCGCTTGTTGACCGGCACCAGCGGGGCCAGCGCCGGCCCGGCGACCAGCAGCGCGGCGCCGCCGGCGGTCAGCCGGACCAGCGCCGCACGGCCGGCGCCCGAGCGCAGCGCCCGCCCGGCGAGGACGCCGAGGTAGACGGTGACCGCGCTGCCCAGGTAGGAGTGCGGCGCCTCGGCGGAGAAGGGCAGGCCGAGCGCGGCGTCGACCGCGTGCCCCCAGGACCGGTCGGGGTCGCCGCCCAGCGTGAGCGTAAGGACGCTCAGCGCGGCGAGCAGCCCGGCGGCGGCGGCCGGCTGCAGCCTGCGGGGCAGCCGCAGCAGCAGCCAGCACAGCAGGTAGGCACCGGCGATGTGGCCGAGGACGCCCACCCCGGCGGTCAGCGACCCGTACTTGGCCGCGACCACCAGCCAGCCCAGCAGCGCCAGCCTGACCACCCGGGTCAGCGCCGCGCGCGGCCGCTGGGCGCGCCGGGAGAAGGGCACCGACACCCCCACCACCAGCAGGAACACCGGGAAGACGACGTCGGCGAGGTGCAGCCCGTTCCACGCGGCGTGCTCGAGCTGGTCGGGGATCGCGGCGTTGCCGCGGTTGTCGACCAGCAGCATCCCCACGACGGCGGCGCCGCGCAGCACGTCGACCCCGCGCAGCCGCAGGCCCGGCCGCTCCGGGGCGCCCGCGGGCGCGGCGACCTGCCGGCGCTCCTCTCCCGGACGGGTCGTCACGCCCCCACGCTAGGACGGTCACCTGGGCACTCACCGGGACCGGTCAGGCCGGTGGCAGCCGCACCCCGAAGCCGAACACGGCCAGCCGCAGCAGCACCGGGCCGGGACGGCGCAGGTCGGCCACCCGGGCCGCGGCCGCCGCCTCGAGCTGGGCGACGCGGCGGGCGTAGGCGTCGGGCCCCTGCAGCCGGGCGCGGTGCAGCTGCTCGGTGTTCCCCCACACCCGGCGGCGGGACTCCCGCAGCAGGGCGCGGGCGGCGGCGCGGTTGGCCCCGCCCAGGAGGCGGTCGAGCGCGGTGCGCCGGCTGCCGGCCGCCGCCAGCTCGCGGTCCTCCGCGGTCACCCGGGCGGCCAGGACGGCGTCGATCCGCTCGTGGTCGCGACGCCGGGACGCCAGCACCGCGGGGTCGGCGAACTCCGCCGGCGGGACGACCCGCACCAGCGACTGCGGCAGGTCGTAGTTGATGTGCGCGTTCATGCCGAGCAGCACGTGCCCCTCGGGGCGGGTGGCCGGGTCGGTGCCGAACGCCGCCCGCCACGGCGCGGGCGGGGTGGCCGGGTCGCGGCGGTGCGCCTCGAGGGCGTCGAGGTAGAGCCCGGCGAAGTCGACGTCCCACGCCGTCACCCAGTCCGGGTCCTCGAACAGCCCGCCGTCGATGGCGGCGTCGACCGCCCGGGTGGTGCGCAGGTACGTGCCGAGGAAGAAGCGCCCGGGGTCGCGGTCGGCCTCCAGCTGCTCGAGCAGCTCCTGCATCCGGCCGACGAGTTCCTCCACCGGTGCGGTCACCCCGACGATCGTGCCCGTCGCGCCGCGAGGTCGCAGCGGGAGACCCCCCGCCGGCGCAGGCGGTCTACCGCACGCTCACGCCGCTGCTGGAGCGGCTACCGGGTGCGCAGCGCCCGGAGGACGCCGCGGCCCAGCTGGCGGCGCTGGTGACCGGCCCGCCCGGCAGCAGCGGCCGCTACGTCGAGCGCGGCGTCGAGGCGCAGTCGTCGCCGGAGAGCCTCGACCCCGACCGGGCCCGCGACCTGTGGGACGTCAGCGCCGAGCTCGTCGGGCTGCCGGCGGCTTGATCACACCAGCGCGTCGAAGCCGTCGTCCGGGGGGAGCAGGCCGGCGTCGACCGGCGGCCGGTGCGGCTGGTCGAGCCCGCGCATCCGCGCGGCGTGCAGCGCCAGCAGGAGGTTCAGCCGCAGCGTGGGGTCGGTCGTGAAGGGCCCCAGCAGCCGCTCGAGCTTGCCGATGCGGTAGCGCATGGTGTTGTAGTGGAAGTGCAGCCGGCGGGCGGACTCCGCGACGTTGAGGTTGGTCTCCAGCAGCACCCGCAGCGTCTCGCGCAGGTCGGCGGAGTCGGGGTCGGAGGCGTCGGCCAGCGAGCCGAGGACCTCGTCGACGTAGGACCGCAGCTCGGTGGAGTCGGGGATGAGCGACAGCAGCCGGAAGACGCCGAGCTGGTCGAAGTGGGTGACCGTGGCCGGCCCGTGGATCTCCTGGCCGACGCCCAGGGCCCGCTGCGCCTGCTGGTGGGCCTCACCGAGCGCCGAGAGCGACAGCGCCGGCCGGCCGATGCCGGTGGCCAGGACGCGGCCCACCCGCCGCACCCGCGCGTTGACCCGCGAGGTGACGGCGGTGACCAGCGCGGTGATCTCCTCCGGGGAGCGCTCGTCGAGCGGCAGCACCGTGACGATCTCGGTGGACAGCCCCGCGACCGCCGCACCGGGAACCTCGGTCTCCAGCGCGGCGCGCCACCCGTCGGCCAGCCGGTCGAGGACGTCGAGGGCCCGAGTGGGGTCGGCCTGCGGGTCGGCGGCGGTCTCGGTGGCCGTCACGAGGACGACGACCGGGCCGTCGAGCCGCCAGCCGAAGGACCGGGTCTGCGCCAGCGCCCGCTCGGTGTGCCGCAGCGAGCCGGCGACCAGCCGGCGCACCAGGTCGCCCTGGAAGCGCAGCTCCACCGAGTGCACGGCCTGCTGGCGGATGACCGACAGCGCCGAGATGACCGCGGCCCGCTCGAGGACCGCGCCGGCGCCGACCACCATCTGCCCGGTCCGGTGGACGGCGACCAGCCAGCCGTGCCGCTGGTCGCCGGCCATGATCGGCGCGACGGCGTACTCCCCCACCCCGCCGGGCAGCTCGTGGTGGCCGGGGACGAGCAGGATGCCGTCGGCCGGCGAGAGGTCGGCGTCGGCGAGCACGTCGGCCGGGGTGACGACGGTCTGGTCGGCGCGCACGCCCGAGACCCGGCGCGAGGGCGCCATCGTCGCCAGCTCGTCCTCGGCCTCGGCGTCGAGCAGCCACAGCCAGTCGCTGATCTCGGCGACGTCCTCCGGCGGGCCGGCGGTGGTGACGATCTCGCGGTCGGGCCCCAGGCCCAGCACCGCGGCGCCCTCGAGGAAGGTGGCCAGCTGGTCGGTCACCTCGGCCAGCCCGCCGCCGGACAGCGCGACGTCGATGAACTGGTCGTGCATGCGGGCAGACATGACCAGGGCCTCGCCCTGCTTGCGGACCACCGCACCGAGGACCTCCGAGACCGCCTCGTCCAGCCGGACGGTCGCGGGCAGGGCGACCACCGGCAGCGCGCGCCGGTCAGCCTCGGCCAGCACCTCGGCGGGCAGCGGCGGCGGCCCCTCGGTGCGGCGGTAGGCCAGCGCCGCGGTGCCCCGGGCCTCCAGGCGCTCGACCAGCGCGCGGCAGTCCGCCGGGTCGGCCGGGGGCAGCCGGGCGCCCAGGACGAGGAGGACGTCGGGACCCGCGCCGGTCAGCGGAGCCGACGGGTCGTCCACGACCATGTGCCGGACGATCCGCGCCAGGCCGGACCGGCCCGCCACCACCTCCGCGCCCGCGAGCCGGGGCAGTTGCAGGGCCTCGTCGACCCGCAGCCCGCTCTGGTCCCGCCACCCCGGCCGGGCGTCGCGGACCGCGGCGGTCCGGGACGCACCGGTCCCGTGCCACCCCCGGTGCGGCGGGAGCGGCGTGGTGGGGTACAAACCTGAGGTCAACGAGACCTCACTGTGAGTCACGACTCACCCTCCTCGTCGGCCGTCGTCCTTCTCGAGTTGCAGGAACCTGGCAGGTGTGCCTGGACGGCCACCCTCATTCTTGGCCACATTCGCCATACGAGGACGTGCGACGCGCCGCTTAGCTTCGAGACCCGGTCCGTTCCGTCCGCTGGATGGTAGGCGGTCGCCGTACCTGGCGCCCCGGCTGCTCCCGGCGGGGGGACCGCTCCGGGCGGGGGGACCGAGCGGAGAGTCGCCCCCGCCGAGCCGACGGTGAAGGGCCTGCCATGCGCACCATCGACCACACGACCACCGACCCCGAGGCCGCCGTCCGGGGGCGCGCTGCCCGCGCCGGCCTCCCCACGATCCCCCTCCCGCGGGCCTCGGCCCAGGAGACGGTGCGCACCGCGCGCCCGGCCCGTGCCGCCTCCGCCGTCCCCGCGTCGGCCAGCACGGGGATCGCCGACCTCCTGCGCGGGCCCGTGCGCACCGCGCGCGTCCTCATGAGCGCGCCGGCCGCCGTCTACCTGCAGGTGCCCACCGACCGCGGCGGTGACGTCGTCGGCGTGCTCAGCAGCGACGCCGCCCGGCTGCCGCTGGGCTGCGTGCTCTTCCGGCCCAGCAACGGCCGGCCGCTGGTCAACCTGCCCCCCGGCGCACCCGCCGAGGTCGGTGCCGGCCGGATCGTCGTCGGTGACCTGGTGGTGCGCGCGGCGGCGTGGTGGGACCCGCGGCCGCGGCTGCCCAGCCCGCGCCCGGCGCTGCTGCCCGAGGGCGTCCGGCAGCTGCGCACCACCCTGTACGGCGAGGGCGTCCCGCACAGCGCCTTCACCCTGCCCGGGCTGCCCGCCGGGCCGGGCGGTCCGCTGGCTGCGCTGCGCGGCGCCGTCCGCCGGGCCGACCTCGACGCGGCGCTGCGCACGGCCGCCCGGCTCGTGGGCCTCGGCCCCGGCCTGACCCCGGCCGGCGACGACGTCATGGCCGGCACCATGGCCGGCCTCGTGCTGCTGGGGCACCCGGCCGCCGAGCGGTTCGCCGCCGGCGTCTACGCGCTGGCCGCCGGCCGGACGACGGAGCTGTCGCGGGCCCTGCTGCGGCACGCCGCGGCCGGCCGCGTCAGCGGCGAGTACGCGGCGGTGCTGCACGGCCTGGTCGGCGAGCGCCCGCTGGGCCCGGCGATCGCGGGGTTGCTGGCCACCGGCGCCACCAGCGGGCGGGCCCTGGCACTGGGCCTGTGCACGGCGATCGACCTGGTCGACCGCACCACCCGGGTGCGCTGACCCGGCCACCGCACCGCAGCGGCCCGCTCCCGACGCCGGGAGCGGGCCGCTGTCGTACCGGGTGGTGTGCGCGGCCTCCCCGCAGGGACCCGCGCCGAGCCCCGGAGGCGCAGAGGGTGGCCGGCCGCCCTGCGGGGGCCCGCCGCGAGCTCGCGAGTGGGGGCAGGGTGGTCCTCCTTCAGATGCGGCAGGCGTGGATGCTCGTGACCAGGATCGCGCGGGCGCCGAGCTCCCAGAGCTCGTCCATGACCCGGTTGGTGTCGCTCTGGCGGACCATCGCCCGCACCGCCGACCAGCCCTCGGTCTGCAGCGGGCTGACGGTGGGGCCCTCGAGCCCGGGCGTCAGCGCGGTCGCCTTCTCCAGCAGCTCGTCGGGGCAGTCGTAGTCGAGCAGCACGTACTGCCGGGCCACCAGCACCCCGCGCAGCCGGCGGCGCAGCTGCGCGACGGCGGGGATCTCCTCGGCGCCCTCCCGGCGGACGAGCACCGCCTCGCTGCTCAGCACCGGCTCGCCGATGATCCGCAGCCCGGCCGCGCGCAGCGTCGTCCCGGTCTCGACGACGTCGCACACCGCGTCGGCCACGCCGAGCCGGCAGGCGGTCTCCACCGCGCCGTCGAGCTTGACCACACCGGCCCTGATCCCCGACTCGTCGAGGAAGCGCTGCAGCAGCACCGGGTACGCGGTGGCGATCCGCTTGCCGGCCAGCTGCTCCACGGTGTCGATGGGCGACTCCACGGGGCTGGCGAAGCGGAACGAGGAGCGGCCGAAGCCCAGCGGCATGACCTCCACCGCCGAGTGGCCCTCGCCCTCGGCCGGCGCGGTCTCCAGCAGCATGTCCCGACCGGTGATGCCGACGTCGAGCGTGCCGGCGGCGACGTAGACGGCGATGTCGCGCGGGCGCAGGTAGAAGAACTCGGTGTCGCTGTCGGGGTCGTAGACGGCGAGGTCCTTGGTGCTGCGCCGCTGGCGGTAGCCGCTCTCGTCGAGCATCGCGGCCGCGGGCTCGCTCAGGGCGCCCTTGTTGGGGACGGCGACGCGCAGCACAGGGGTACTCCTCGGGGTCGTGGGTGGTTCACAGGTGGGTGTAGACGTCGTCGAGGGTCAGCCCGCGGGCGAGCATGAGGACCTGCACCCGGTAGAGCAGCTGGCTGATCTCCTCCGCCGTCCGCTCGGGGCCCTCGTGCTCGGCGGCCATCCAGGACTCCGCGGCCTCCTCGACCACCTTCTTGCCGGCGGCGTGCACACCGTCGCGGACGGCGGTCACGGTGCCCGAGGCGGGGTCGGCCGCGGCGACCTTGCCCGACAGCTCGGCGAACAGCTCGTCGAAGGTCTTCACGCGATGCCCTGCCCGGGGACCGGTGCGACGGCGGGCGTGGCCTGGAAGCCGGTGGCCCGCTGCGGGGCCCGCAGCCCGCGCAGGGTCAGCGCGGTGGCCAGCGCGGCGACGGTGGCCTCCCAGCCCTTGTCCTCGGCCGAGCCGGGCAGCCCGGCCCGGTCGCGGGCCTGCACCTCGGTGTCACAGGTCAGCACGCCGTTGCCGACGGGCCGCCCCGCGTCGAGGGCGACCCGGGTCAGGCCGGCGGTGACGGCGTCGCAGACGTACTCGAAGTGCGGGGTGCCGCCGCGGATCACCACCCCGAGGGCGACGACGGCGTCGTGCTGCTCGGCCAGCGCCTGGGCGACCACCGGCAGCTCCACCGCACCCGGCGCGCGCACGACGGTCGGCTCGGCGACCCCGCTGGCCCGGGCGGCCTCGACCGCGCGGGCGAGCAGCGCCTCGGTGATCTCGGCGTGCCAGGTGGTGGCCACGATGCCCAGCGACAGGCCGGCGGCGTCGACCGCCTGCGCCTCGGGGCGGCCCTGACCGCTCACAGCTGCTGCTCCGGCCGGCGGTGGGGGACGTCGGTGCCAGGGACGGTGGCGCGCCCACCGGCGGGGACGTCGGCCGGCCCGGACTCGGTCTCGGGCTCGATGATGTCGAGCAGATGGCCCATCCGGTCGCGCTTGGTGCGCAGGTAGGCCAGGTTCTCGGCGGTGACGTGGCTGGGCAGCGGCACCCGGCCGGTGACCTTGAGGCCGTAGCCCTCCAGCCCGGCGCGCTTGGCCGGGTTGTTGGTCAGCAGCCGCATGGTGTGCACGCCGAGGTCGACGAGGATCTGCGCGCCGGTGCCGTAGTCGCGGGCGTCGGCGGGCAGGCCGAGGTCGAGGTTGGCGTCGACGGTGTCGATCCCGGCGTCCTGGAGCTGGTAGGCCTGCAGCTTGTGCAGCAGGCCGATCCCCCGGCCCTCGTGCCCGCGGATGTAGAGCACGACCCCGCGGCCCTCGTGGGCGACGGCGGCCAGCGCCGCCTGCAGCTGCGGGCCGCAGTCGCAGCGCAGCGAGCCGAAGACGTCGCCGGTGAGGCACTCGGAGTGCACCCGCACCAGCACGTCCGCGCCGTCGCCAATGTCGCCGTAGACGAAGGCGACGTGCTCGCGCTCGTCGTAGGCGCTGCGGTAGCCGACGGCGGTGAAGGTGCCCGGCGCGAGCGGCACGGTGGCCTCGGCGACGCGCTCGACGAGCTTGTCGAAGCGCTTGCGGTAGGCGATCAGGTCGGCGATGGAGATCAGGCACAGCTCGTGCTCGTCGGCGAAGACCCGCAGCTCCTCGGCGCGGGCCATGCCGGTGGGGTCCTTCTCGCTGACCAGCTCGCACAGCGTGCCCGAGGGGCGCAGGCCGGCCAGGACGGCGAGGTCGACGGCGGCCTCGGTGTGTCCGGGGCGGCGCAGCACGCCGCCGTCCCGGGCACGCAGCGGCACGATGTGGCCGGGCCGGGCGAGGTCGGCCGAGGAGGTCTCGGCGCCGGCGAGCAGCCGGATGGTGTGCGCCCGGTCGGCGGCGGAGATGCCGGTGGTCACGCCCGCGCGGGCGTCGACGGTGACGGTGTAGGCGGTGCCGCGGCGGTCCTGGTTGACCCGGAACATCGGCGGCAGGTCGAGGCGGTCGGCGTCGGCCTCGGTGACCGAGACGCAGATGTAGCCCGAGGTGTACCGGACCATGAACGCGACCAGCTCGGGCGTGGCCAGCTCGGAGGCGAAGATGAGGTCGCCCTCGTTCTCGCGGTCCTCGTCGTCGATGACGACGACGGGGCGGCCGTCCTTGATCGCGGCGATGGCGCTCTCGACGGAGTCGAGGCGGACGGGGCCGGTCATCGGCGTGCTCCCAGCAGGCGTTCCACGTACTTCGCGATCACGTCGACCTCCAGGTTGACCGGGTCCCCCGGGGCGCGGCGGCCGAGCGTGGTCTCGCGGAGGGTGGTGGGGATCAGGCTGACCTCGAACCAGGGCTCGGGGTCGTCGGCGGCGCTCAGTGCGCTCACGGTGAGGGAGACGCCGTCGACGGTGATCGAGCCCTTCTCGACGACGTAGCGGGCCAGGTCCGGTGGCAGCGCGACCCGCACGACCTCCCAGTGCTCGCCCGGCGTCCGGGAGACGACCCGGCCGACGCCGTCGACGTGGCCCTGCACCACGTGCCCGCCCAGGCGGCCCCCGGCGGCCACGGCCCGCTCGAGGTTGACCGGGTCGCCGTCGACCAGGGCGCCGAGGCTGCTGCGGCGCAGGGTCTCGGCCATGACGTCGGTGGTCCACACCTCGCCGTCGGTGCCGGTGACGGTCAGGCAGACGCCGTTGACCGCGATCGAGTCGCCGAGCGCGACGTCCTCGAGCACGCGGCGGGCGCGGATGCGCAGGACCGCGGCGTCACCGGCGTCCTCGCGCGCGGCGAGGGAGCCGACCTCCTCGACGATGCCGGTGAACACCTCAACCCCTCTCGTCCGCGTGCGGTCGGTCCCCAGTGTGACGGGTGGGCCGCAGGCGGACCTGCACGTCCCCGCCCAGCAGGGTGACGTCCCGTACCTCGAGGGAGAGCGCCGCGGAGATCGTGCTGATTCCCAGGTCGCCCACCAGGGAGAGGCCGGCCCCGAGCAGCGTGGGCGCGAGGTGGACGACGGCCTCGTCGACCAGGCCGGCGCGCAGGAACGCCGCGGCCAGGGTGGGGCCGCCCTCGAGCAGCACCCGGCGCACGTCGCGGCCGAACAGCTCGGCGAGCAGCTCGGCGGGGCCCGCCGCGGCGCTGACGTGGGTGGGGGCGGCGTCGTCGAGCACCCGCGCGGTGGCCGGCAGCCGGCCGCGCCGGTCGTGGACGACGCGCAGCGGCTGGCGGGCGGCGTCGCGGCCGTCGGCGTCGCGGACGGTGAGCTGCGGGTCGTCGGCCAGCGCCGTGCCCGAGCCGACGACGACCGCGTCACAGGTGGCGCGCAGCGCGTGGACGGCGGCGCGGGCGGTCTCGCCGGTGATCCAGCGGCTGGTGCCGTCGGCGGCCGCGACCCGCCCGTCGAGGGTCGCCCCGACCTTCCACACCACCTGCGGGCGCCCCTCCCGGACCCCGGTGAGCCACGCGCCCAGGGCGCCCTCCTCGGCGGCGGCCTGCTCGACGCCGAGCTCGACGTCGACCCCCGCGGCCCGGAGCCGGTCGGCGCCTCCCCCGGCCAGGCCGGTGGGCTCGGGGACGGCGACGACCACCCGCGCGACGCCGGCGGCCAGCAGCGCGTCGGCGCACGGCCCGGTGCGGCCGGTGTGCGCGCACGGCTCGAGGGTGACCACGGCGGTGCCGCCCCGCGCCCGGTCGCCGGCCTGCGCCAGCGCGTGCACCTCGGCGTGCGGGCCGCCGGGCGGGGAGGTGGCGCCCTCCCCCACGACCGCGCCGTCCGCGTCGAGGACGACGGCGCCGACGGCGGGGTTCGGGCTGGTGGTGCCGAGGACCGACGCACCGAGCTCGCGCGCCCGGGCCATGGCGGCCGACTCGACCGGGGTGGGCATCACCCCCGCACCGCCGCGGCGGCCTGCGCGCGGAGCGCGGCGATGGCCCGCGCGGGGTCGTCGGCGCCGTAGACGGCCGAGCCGGCGACGAAGACGTCGGCGCCGGCCGCGGCGGCCTGCTCGATCGTGTCGGCGTTGATGCCGCCGTCGACCTCGACGAACAGCCGCAGGTGGCCGGTGTCGACCAGCTCGCGGGCCCGGCGGACCTTGGGCAGCACCTCGGCCATGAACGCCTGGCCGCCGAAGCCGGGCTCGACGGTCATGACCAGCAGGGTGTCGAAGTCGCGCAGCACCTCGGTGTAGTCCTCCAGCGGCGTGCCCGGCTTGATGGCCAGGCCGGCCAGGGCGCCGGCGGCGCGGAGGTCGCGGGCGACGTCGCGGGGGTCGCCGGTGCAGGCCTCGGCGTGCACGGTGACGTTGCGGGCGCCGAGCTCGGCGTAGCCGGGCGCCCAGCGCTCCGGCGCCTCGATCATCAGGTGGCAGTCCAGCGGCACGGGGCTGACCGCCTGGATCGCCTCCACCACCGGCCGGCCCAGGGTCAGGTTGGGCACGAAGTGGGCGTCCATGACGTCGACGTGCAGCCAGTCGGCGTCGGCCACGCGCGCCACCTCGTCGGCCAGCCGGGCGAAGTCCGCCGAGAGCAGGCTGGGGGCGATCATCGGGGTGCGGGCCACGACCTCCGAGTCTAGGTCCGCGGCGATCACCCCTCCCGGTCGCGGTCGGGTCGCCACCCGCGAGATCTGCACACTCGCGACGTTCGCGGTGCTGATGGCCGCGAGTGTGCAGATCTCGCCGGCTCGGTCGCAGCCGGGCTCAGCGGGTGCGGCGCAGCAGGGCCGTGAACATCGCGTCGGTGCCGTGCCGGTGCGGCCACAGCTGCCCGTACGGCCCCCGCTGCACCGCGGGCACGCCCTCGAGCAGCGGGGCCACCGGCAGCACGTCGACGTCGTCGCGGGCGGCCGCGGCGTCGGCGACCGCGACCGTCTCCGCCACGTGCGGCGAGCAGGTCACGTAGGCGACCACCCCGCCAGGCCGCACGGAGGTCAGTGCGGCGTCCAGCAGCGCCGTCTGCAGCTGCGCCAGCGGGCCGACGTCCCCGGGGCCGCGCCGCCAGCGCACCTCGGGACGGCGGCGCAGCGCGCCCAGCCCGGTGCACGGCGCGTCGAGCAGCACCCGGTCGAAGGAGCCCGGGGCCCACGGCGGCTCGCGGCCGTCGGCGACGAGCACCTCGACGTCGTCCTCCCCGGCCAGCACCCCGCGGACCAGCTCGGCGCGGTGCGGCGCCCGGTCGGCGGCGGTCAGGTGCACCCCGGCCGGGCGGACGGCGGCCAGCAGGCCCGCCTTGCCACCGGGGCCGGCGCAGACGTCGAGCCAGCGCGCGTCCGGGCCCTCCAGCGGCACCCGGGCGAGCAGCAGCGCGGCGAGCTGGCTGCCCTCGTCCTGCACCGCGGCGGCGCCCTCGCGCACGGACCGGATGCGGCCGGGGTCGCCGCCGCCCAGCCGCACGGCGTACGGCGACCACGGCCCCGGCGTCCCGCCCGACTCCTCGGCCAGTGCCTCCCGGGTCACCCGGCGGGCCACCAGGTGCACCTCCGGCGCGGCGTCGTCGGCCAGCAGGGCGGCCTCGAGCTCCTCGTCGCCCCCCAGGGCCTCGCGCCAGGCCGCCACGATCCACTCCGGGTGGTCGGTGGCCAGCGCGAGGCGCCGGTCGCCCTCGGCGCCCAGCTGCTCGAGCCACGCGGCGCGGTCGCCGCCGGTGGCCACCTTGCGCAGGACGGCGTTGACCAGACCCGAGGCGCCGGTCCCGACGACGGCGCGGGTGAGGTCGACGGTCGTGGCGACGGCGGCGTGCGCGGGCACCCGCAGGTCGAGCAGCTGGTAGGTGCCCAGGCGGAGCAGGTCGAGGACCCGCCGGTCGAGGTCGCTCAGCGGCCGGTCGACCAGCCGGGCGAGGACGGCGTCGAGCGTGCCCTGCGCCCGCAGCGCCCCGTAGGCGAGCTGGGTGACGAAGGCCGCGTCGCGCGGCTCGAGGTCGCGCTCGCGCAGCAGCTGCGGCAGCAGCAGGTTGGCGTAGGCCTCCCGCGCGGAGACGCCGTCGAGGACGTCGTAGGCGGTCAGCCGGGCCCCGTCGAGGGGTGCGCGGCGGGGCGGACGGCGGTCGCGCCGTCCCCCACGGGGCGCGGCGGGGCGCCGGGGCGGGCCGCTCACGCGCCGAGCCGCTCGCCGGGCGCCGGGCGGGCGCCGCGCGCCCAGTCGGCCGCGGGCAGCAGGCGCTTGCCGGCGGGCTGCACCTCGCCGAGGCGCACCGCGCCCCGGCCGGTGCCGACGACGACGCCGTCCGGCCGCACCGCCACCTCGCCGGGCGGCAGCTCCGGGGGCCCCTGCAGCGGCTCGACCGGGCCCAGCCGCAGCCGGTCGCCGCGCCACGTCGTCCACGCGCCCGGCACCGGCGTCACGCCGCGGACGCGCCGGTCGACGACGTGCGCCGGCAGCGCCCAGTCGACCCGCGCGTCGGCGGTCTCGATCCGCGGCGCCAGGCTGACCCCCTCGGCCGGCTGGGGCTGGGGCACGAGGCCGCCGGCGGCGATGCCGTCGAGGGTGGCCACGAGCAGCCGGGCGCCGCTGACGGCGAGCCGGCCGAGCAGGTCGCCGGCGGTGTCGCGCGGGCCGATCGGCTCCGTGACCACGCCGTAGACCGGCCCGGTGTCCAGGCCCTGCTCGAGCCGGAACGTGCACGCGCCGGTGACCTCGTCGCCGGCCATGAGCGCGTGCTGCACCGGGGCGGCGCCGCGCCAGGCCGGCAGCAGCGAGAAGTGCAGGTTGACCCAGCCGTGCGCGGGCACGTCCAGCGCCGCGGGCGGCACCAGCGCGCCGTAGGCGACCACCGGCGCGCAGTCGACGGCGAGGTCGGCCAGCTGCGCCAGGAACTCCGGCTCGCGCGGCGAGCGGGGGGTGAGCACCGGCAGACCGGCGGCGTCGGCGCGCTCGGCCACCGGGGAGCGGCTCACCCTCCGGCCGCGGCCGGAGCGGGCGTCGGGGCGGGTGAGGACGGCGACGACCTCGTGGTCGGAGGCCAGCAGCGCCTCCAGCGAGGGGACGGCGGGCTCCGGCGTCCCGGCGAACAGGAGCCTCAGTGGGGGCTCACCTCCACGCGCGGGACCCAGGCGGCCATGTCCTTCCACTCCGCCTCGGCCAGCGCCGCCAGCGCGGCCGCGCGGGCCTTCGGGTCGAGCCGGTCGACGAACACCACGCCGTCGAGGTGGTCGACCTCGTGCTGCACCGCGCGGGCCAGCAGGTGCGAGCCCTCGACCCGCACCGGGTCGCCGTGCTGGTTCCAGCCGGTGGCGACCACGTGCAGGTGACGGCGGCAGTCGAAGCGGTAACCGGGGATCGACAGGCACCCCTCGGGCGCCTCCTCGGTCTCCTCCCCGACCAGGTCGACCGACGGGTTGACCAGGTGGCCGACCTCCCCGTCGACGTACCAGGTGAACACGCGCAGGCCCACGCCGATCTGCGGCGCGGCCAGCCCGGCGCCGCCGGCGGCGTGCATGGTCTCGGTCAGGTCGGTGACCAGCCGGCGCAGCTCCGCGTCGAAGTCGACGACGGGAGCCGCGGGCCGGTGCAGGACCGGGTCGCCCAGCAGCCGGATGGGGGTGACGCTCACGAGTCGATCGTAGAAGAAGGACCCCTCGGCCCCCCGCCACTCGCGAGCTCGCGCCGGGCCCCTGCCGAGGGGCCACCGGGACGGCCGGTCTCAGACCAGCTCCAACGGGTCGAGCTGGACGCGCACGTGCTCGGCGGCCTTCCGCGCGCTGCGCACGCCCTGCACCTCGGCCAGGGCGGCGGCCAGCGCCGCGCCCGCGCCGCGCGGCACCCGCACCAGGTAGCGCTCCCGCTCACCCTCCTGGCCGGGCCGCGGGAGCTCGGGCACCGGGCCCAGCAGGTCGGCGTCGGGCGGCAGCCGGGCGGCCTGCAGGAACTCGGCCAGCGCCGGCGGCGAGCCCGACAGCGCGGCCATCCGGGTGGCCGGCGGGAAGCCGAGGGCACGCCGGTCGGCCAGCTCGCGCTCGGCCAGCCAGCCCGGGTCCCACCGGACCAGCGCCTGGACGACGGGGTGCGCGGCGTCGGCGGCGACGACGACCGACCCGTGCGGGCGCACCAGCGTGGCCGCGTTCATCCAGCGCCGCAGGGTCTCCTCCCCCGCGCGCAGGTCGGCGCGGCCCAGCAGCGCCCAGGAGTCGAGCAGCAGCGCCGCGCCGTACCCGCCCTCGGCCACCGGCTCGGCGCCCGGCGTGGCCACCACCAGCGCCGGCCCGGCGGGCACCGAGGGCAGCACACCGGACCCGCGCCCCGACACCCGCACCGGCGCGCCGGGGAACGCCCGGCCCAGCTCCTCGGCCGTCCGCGACGCCCCGACCACGGAGGCCCGCAGCTTCGTGCCGTGGCAGTGCGGGCAGTCGAAGGTGGCCGCCGGGCGGGCGCACCAGCGGCAGGCGGGCACGCGCGAGCCGCCCGGCCCGGGGGTCGGTGCGATGCCGAGCGGTCCGGAGCAGACGGCGCAGCGGGCCGGCGCCCGGCAGCGGTCGCAGGACAGCCCCGGCGCGTAGCCGGCCCGCGGCACCTGCACGAGCACCGGGGTGCTCTCGGCCAGCGCCGCGCGCGCCACCCGGTGGGCGAGGCTGGGCAGCCGGGCGGTGCGCGCGGCCGGGTCGCGGGCGAGCTCGTGGTCCTCGCCGAGGGCCTGCACCCGCGGGGACGCCGCGCGCAGGGTGGCGCGGTCGGCGACCAGCTCGTGCGCCCAGCCGTTCTCGACCAGCAGCTGCGCCTCGGCGGTGCGCGCGGTGGCCGCGACGACGGCGGCGCAGGAGGCCAGGTGCGCCCGGTGGAGGAGCACGTCGCGGGCGTGCGCGTACGGGGCGCGGGGCTCGGCGTGCAGGTCGTCGCCGTCGTCCCAGACGGCCACCAGGCCGAGGTCGGCGACCGGCGCGAACACCGCGGCCCGCGTGCCGAGCACGACCCGCGCGCTGCCGCGGGCGGCGTCGAGGAAGCGCCGGTACCGTGCGTCGGGGGCGGCGTCGGCACGCAGGACGACGAACGACCCCTGCGGCAGCCGTGCGGTGGCCGCCGCCTCCAGCCGGTCGAGGTCGCGGCCGTCGGGGACCACCACGAGCGCGCCCCGCCCGCCGGAGAGCGCCGCCCGGCACAGCTCGGCGAGCCGGGCCGGCCAGTCCTCGCCGGGCAGCGCCGTCCACACCGCGCGGGCGGGCCGGCCCTCGGCCACCGCGGTCAGCAGCGCCGGCCCGGTGGGGTAGCGGGCGAAGCCGGCCGGGTCGGGCGGCTCCGGCGGTGGCGGCGGGTCGGCCGGCGGGCGCTTCTCCGCGGCAGCGCGGCGCGGCGGGACGGCCAGCCGCAGGACGTCGGTCAGCGTGCCGCCCCAGCGCTGCGCCACCGAGCGGGCCAGCTCGGCGACCTCCGGGGTGAGCACCGGCTCGGGCGACACCAGCTTCGCCAGCGGGGCGAGCCTGCGGCCGGACTCGCTGACGTCGGTGAGCTCGAGGACGAACCCGTCGACCAGCTGCCCGGCGAAGCGGACCCGCACCCGGCAGCCGGCCCGCACCTGGCCGGCCAGCTCGTCGGGGACGGCGTAGTCGAACGGGCGGTCGAGATGGGCCAGCGGCACGTCGACGACGACCCGGGCGACCCGCGGCGCTCCCTGCGGCGCGGGCACGGCGGGGTCGTCTGGCACGTGGGAGGACGCTACCGAGCCGCGGTGACAGGACCCGCGGCTCAGGGGTCGGTGCCGCGCTCGACGCCCAGCGTGGCCAGCAGGTCCTCGTGGAACTGGATCCACACGAGGTGCAGCGAGTCGCGGTCGTGCCCGTCGACCCAGCCGCGCTCGCCGGCGTCCACCCGGCGCAGCGCGGCGGCGTAGAGCCCGGCGTACCCGCCGAAGCGGGCCAGCCGGCCGCTGAGCTCGCCGCAGAGGCCGGTGAACCCGTCCCCGACCGACCGCAGCGTCCGCAGCACGCGCTCGTCCCAGCGCCAGTCGGTGTGGTCGTTGGACGCCAGGGGGTCGAGGCGGGTGGGCCGCAGCTGCCAGTCGGTGCACGCCGCGCCGAAGCGGCGGTTGAGCGGCCGGAAGCGGGCGTGCACGTCGGCGACCACGTCGCGGGCGCCCAGCGCGTCGAGCTCGGCGGCCAGCCGGCGCTCGCCCTCGGCCCGGCCCGCGTCGGTGAGCGACCAGCCCGAGCTGCCGCCGAAGGACAGCCGCTGCACCCAGCCGCACGCCTCGGCGTCGAGCAGCATCTCCTCGACGGCGTCCCGGTCGAGCCCGAAGCGGCCGGCGACGCGCGCCGTCGTCGGGAAGCCGAGCACCCGCACGCCGTGCAGGGCGAGGTCCTCGAGCTCGGACGCGTGCGGGATCACGCGCGTCCGTCCACGCGGCCGCTCACCCGGTCGAAGCGCTGCTGCGCCGCCTGCGGCGAGGCCAGTCCGAGCGCTGCTGCGATGCGCTGCCAGGACAGCCCGGACGCGCGGGCGGTCAGCAGCAGCCCGGCCTCGAGCTGGTCGACCTCCGCGCGGACGGCGGGCAGCAGGGCGATCGCGGCCAGCACCGCGTCGTCGTCCAGGCCGTCACCGGCGGCGCGCCACAGGGCGAACCGGACGAGCTCGGCCGCGGCCGGCGGCTGCGCGCCCCGCAGCCACGGCGGCCGCGGGAGCGCGGACGCGCCCGCGTCGAGGAGTCGGGTCCGGGCGTCGGCCTCGTGCGCCGCGCGGGCCTGGTCGTCGTCGGGAGGAGCCATGACGACCAGGCTCGGGCCTCAACGGACCGTTGTCAACGGCCTGTTGAAGCCCTCGGTGGACAGCCGCCTGCCGCCACCCCGGGGCGCGCCCCGATCGCACCTTCCCCGACGAGGCGTGCTCAGGCCCCGACGGCGGAGCGCAGCGCCTCGACGCGGTCGGTGCGCTCCCACGGCAGCTCGACGTCGGTGCGGCCGAAGTGGCCGTAGGCGGCGGTCGGCGCGTAGATCGGCCGCAGCAGGTCCAGGTCGCGCACGATCGCGCCCGGGCGCAGGTCGAACACCGTGGTGACCGCCTTCTCCAGGACGTCGTCGGCCACGGTGCCGGTGCCGTGCGAGTCGACGAACAGGCCCACCGGGTGCGCGGCGCCGATCGCGTAGGCGACCTGCACCTCGCAGCGGCGGGCCAGCCCCGCGGCGACGACGTTCTTGGCCACCCAGCGCATGGCGTAGGCACCCGACCGGTCGACCTTCGAGGGGTCCTTGCCGGAGAACGCGCCGCCGCCGTGGCGGGCCATGCCGCCGTAGGTGTCGACGATGATCTTGCGGCCGGTCAGGCCGGCGTCGCCCATCGGACCGCCGATGACGAACTTGCCGGTCGGGTTGACCAGCAGCCGGTGGCCGGTGGTGGGCAGGCCGAGCGCGGCGAGCTCGGGCTCGACCACCAGCTCCTCGACGTCCGGGGTCAGCAGCTGCTCGATGGAGATGTCCTCGGCGTGCTGGGAGGAGACGACCACGGTGTCGACGCCGACCGGGCGGTCGTCCTCGTAGACGACGGTGACCTGGGTCTTGCCGTCGGGCCGCAGGTAGGGCACCGAGCCGTCCTTGCGGACCGCCGAGAGCCGGCGGGCCAGCCGGTGGGCCAGCGCGATCGGCAGCGGCATGAGCTCGGGGGTCTCGTCGGTGGCGTAGCCGAACATCAGGCCCTGGTCGCCGGCGCCCTGCCGCTCGATCTCGTCCTCGGCGGAGCCGGCGGTGCGCGCCTCGTAGCCGGTGTCGACGCCCTGGGCGATGTCGGGCGACTGGGCGCCGATCGAGACGCTGACCCCGCAGGAGGCGCCGTCGAAGCCCTTGCGGGAGGAGTCGTAGCCGATGCCGAGGATCGTCCGGCGGACGACGTCGGCGATGTCGACGTAGCCGGCGGTGGTGACCTCGCCGGCGATGTGCACCTGACCGGTGGTGATCATCGTCTCGACGGCGACCCGGCTGCGCGGGTCCTGACCGAGCATCTGGTCGAGGATCGCGTCGCTGATCTGATCGGCGATCTTGTCCGGGTGGCCCTCGGTCACCGACTCGGACGTGAAGAGGCGGCGTGGCACTCGGTTCTCCCTGCGTCGGTGACTGAGGTCGGGGCCGAGGGCTGCCCGCCCGGCCGAGCGATGACGTTACCGGCGTGTCCCGCCGCTCGGCAGGGCACGGGGGCCGGGGCGGGCGGTGGCTCAGGCCAGCCGCGGCAGCACGGTCTCCCACACGGCCGCGGCGACGGCGTCCTTGCTGCCGCGCGGCACGTCGGTGGCGCTGCCGTCGGCGGCCAGCACGACTGCGGCGTTGTCGGGCCGGCCGAACACCCCGCCGCCGGAGACGTCGTTGACCACGAGCAGGTCGCAGCCCTTGCGGGCCAGCTTGGCGCGGGCGTGGCTGAGCACGTCACCGCTCTCGTCGCCGGTCTCGGCGGCGAAGCCGACCACCAGTTGTCCGGGCGTGCGCTTGGTGACCAACTCGGCGAGCACGTCGGGGTTGCGCACCAGCGACACCTCCGGGACCTGGCCGGGGTCGTCCTTCTTCTTCAGCTTGGTGGCCGCGACCGCGGCCGGCCGGAAGTCGGCGACCGCGGCGGCCATGACCACGACGTCGGCGTCCGGGGCCTCGGCGAGCACCGCGCTCCGCAGCTCCTCCGCGGTCCCGACCGGCACGACGCGCACGCCGAACGGCGCGGGCAGGTCGACGTTGGCCGCCACCAGCACGACCTCGGCGCCGCGGGCGGCGGCGACCCGGGCCAGCGCCCAGCCCTGCTTCCCCGACGAGCGGTTGCCGAGGTAGCGGACCGGGTCCAGCGGCTCGCGGGTACCGCCGGCGCTGACCACCACCCGCCGGCCGGTGAGGTCGGCGCGCAGGACGCCGGCCCCGGCGGTCAAAGCGACCTGGGCCAGGGCGGCGACGTCGGCGGGCTCGGGCAGCCGCCCCGGCCCGGAGTCGGGACCGGTCAGCCGGCCGACCGCCGGCGGCAGCACGATCGAGCCGCGGCGGCGCAGCGTGGCCACGTTGTCCCGGGTGGCCGGGTGCAGCCACATCTCGGTGTGCATGGCCGGCACGAACACGACCGGGCAGTGCGCGGTGAGCAGCGTGGCGGTGAGCAGGTCGTCGGCGCGCCCGGCGGCGGCGCGGGCGAGCAGGTCGGCGGTGGCCGGGGCGACGACGACGAGGTCGGCGGTCTGCCCGATGCGCACGTGGGCCACCTCGGGCACGTCGGACCACACGTCGGTGGTGACCGGGTGCCCCGACAGCGCCTCGAAGGTGGCCGCGCCGACGAAGTTCAGGGCGCCGGGCGTGGGGACGACGCGCACGTCGTGCCCGGCCTCGGTGAGCGCGCGCAGCAGCAGCGCGGCCTTGTAGGCGGCCACGCCCCCGGCGACCCCCAGCACGATCCGGCTCATGCGCACCATCCTCCAGACGCGACAAGGCACCCGGCGACTGCCGGGTGCCTCCTCATCGGTCCAGGTGTGGCCCCCTTGCAGGGTCCCGCCGCGAGCCTGCGAGTGGCGGGCGGCAAGGGGGTCCTTCGTCAGTTCTCGCCGGCGGTGTGGGTGAGCAGGCCCTCGTTGATCTCGCGCAGCGCGATGGAGAGGGGCTTCTCCTGGGGCGCGGTGTCGACCAGCGGGCCGACGTACTCGAGCAGGCCCTCCGACAGCTGGCTGTAGTAGGCGTTGATCTGCCGCGCGCGCTTGGCGGCGAAGATGACCAGGCCGTACTTGCTGCTGGTGCGCTCGAGCAGCTCGTCGATCGGCGGGTTGGTGATGCCCTCGGGGGCGGGTGCGACTCCGGACACGGGCGGGCGTGCTCCTCGGTTGGTTCGGCGGGGTGCGGCCTCGGCGGCCGGTCACTCGGAGGCGCCGACCGCCCTACCGGACGACGGCGCAGTCAGCAAGCCTACCAACTCGTCGGCGGCCCGGGTGACGTCGTCGTTGACGACCACGGCGTCGAACTCCCCCGCCGCGTCGAGCTCGGCCTGGGCGATGGCCAGCCGGCGCTGCTGCACCGCCGGCGGCTCGGAGCCGCGGCCGGCCAGCCGGCTCTGCAGCTCGGCCCACGACGGCGGGGCCAGGAAGACCAGCTGGGCCCGCGGTTCGCGGGCGCGCACCTGCCGGGCGCCCTGCAGCTCGATCTCCAGCAGCGCCGGCGCCCCGGTGGCGAGTCGCTCGCGCACCGGGGCGGCCGGCGTGCCGTAGCGGTTGCCGGCGTACTCGGCCCACTCCAGCAGCCCGTCCTCGGCGACCAGCCGGTCGAACTCGGCGTCGGTGAGGAAGGAGTAGTGCACCCCGTCCACCTCGCCGGCCCGGCGGGCCCGGGTGGTGACCGACACCGACACCCACACCTCGGGGTACCGGCGGCGGACCTCGGCGACGACGGTGCCCTTGCCGACCCCCGAGGGGCCGGAGAGCACCGTCAGGCGCGCCGGAGCGGGGGGCTGGGGAGCACTGGGCAACGCGTCGTCCTCGTCCGTCCTGCCGGCGTCGTCGTGCGGGCCTCGGGGCTCAGGCGGTCGAGTCGGCGGGCACCTGCTCGGCGACGACCTGCTCGCCACCGAACTCCGACTCGAGCGCCCGGCGCTGGTTGGCACCCAGGCCGCGCACCCGGCGGGTCGGGGAGATCTCGAGCCGCTCCATGATCTTCGCAGCACGCGCCTTGCCGACGCCGGGCAGGCTCTCCAGGACCGCGGAGACCCGCATCTTGCCGATCACCTCGTCGGTCTCGCCCTGGCGGAGGACGTCACCGACCGTGGTGCCCTTGCTCTTGAGCCGCTCGCGGAGCTCGGCACGCGCCTTCCGCGCGGCGGCGGCCTTCTCCAGGGCGGCGGCGCGTTGTTCGGGGGACAGGTCAGGAAGGGGCATGGTGCGTCCGATCGTGTCGTCGTCGGGGTGGTGCCCCGGCGTCTGCGTGCTGTGTCGAGGACTCCGGCGCCCGTGGTCTCGAGCCCCGGCGATCAACCTAGTAACCGGGAATCCGCAGGTCACGCCCCCTGCGCCCGGGCGTCTGCGATCACCGCCCGCACACCGTCTCACCGTGGGTACACCAGTGCGGTGACCCTCCGTGAAGAACGCAGGTCAGAGCGCATCCGGAACGCACACGATTCGTAAACTGAGGGTTGCGACACGCCGCGACCGTTCCGCACGACACGCCGTGCAGGGCTCCGCGGACGTTCCGCGGACGTTCCGCGACGGAGCGGTCGGCTCCCGGCCGGCCGCCGTCCGGACCGGCGGCCCACCGCCCACGGCACCACGCGCCTCACGCCGCCAGCTCCTCCGCCCAGCGGGCGGCGGCGGCGCGCAGCGCGGCCGGGTCGGGCCCGGCGGCGAGCACGTCGCGGGAGACGGTGGGGACAACGGCGTGGTCCCGGCCGAACAGCCGCCGCAGGTCGGCCGGCGAGCCGCCCTGGGCGCCGAGTCCGGGTGCGAGCACCGGGCCGCCGAGCCCGTCGAGGTCGACGTCGAGCTCGGGCAGGGTCGCCCCGACGACGACGCCGAAGCTGCCCGTCGTGGCGCCCCAGCGGCCGGCCAGGTCCCGCACGGCGCCGACGTCGGGCAGCGGGTCACCGACCACCCAGCCCGGGGTGTTCCAGCCCCGCACCGCGTCGACGACGACCTGCGCCACCGACCGCTCCCCCGCCACCGCGGACTGCAGCGCGCCGGCGTCGGGGTTGGAGGTCCGGGCCAGCACGAACAGCCCGCCACCGGTCAGCCGGGCGGTGTCGACGGCCGGCTGCAGCGAGCCGGGCCCGAGGTAGGGGCTGACGGTCAGCGCGTCGACGGCGAGCGGGTGCTCCGGGCGGAGCACGTCGGCGTAGGCGTCCATCGTCGAGCCGATGTCGCCACGCTTGGCGTCGAGCAGCACGAGCGCACCGGCGGCGCGGGCCCGGGCGACGGCGTCCTCGAGCACCGCCAGCCCGCGCGAGCCGTGCCGCTCGTAGAAGGCGCTCTGCGGCTTGAGCATGGCGACCTGGCCGGCGAGCGCGTCGACGACGGCGTCGGTGAAGCGGGCCAGCCCCTCGGGGCCGTCGGGCAGTCCCCAGCGCTCGAGCAGCGGAGCGTGCGGGTCGATCCCGACGCACAGCGGCCCGCGGGCGGCGACGGCGTCGGCGAGCCGCTGCCCGAAGGGGGCGGTCACCGCGCCACCGCCCGGGGCAGGGTGCCGCCCAGCGCGTCCACGCAGTCGCGGGCGAGGAAGGGGTCGGCGAAGGCGCCCGAGGCCGACTGGACGGCGTCCGCGCCCGCCTCGTGCAGCGCCGCGAAGGAGGCGGCGTCGGTGACCCCGCCCATCGCCAGCACGTCGAAGGAGTGCCCGCCGTCCTCCCGCAGCGCCACCAGCCGGCGGGTGAGGTCGAGCGCGGCGCCGCGCACGGCCGCGCCCGACAGCCCGGCCACCGCGCGGCCGGGGAACGTCGGCTGGCCGTCGCTGCGCACCACGCGGCTGCCCACGGTGTTGATGCCCGCGACACCGTCGACGAGCGCCGCGAGCCGGGGCACGAGCGCCGCCAGGCGCGGCTCGTCGAGCCAGGAGATCTTGGCGACCAGGCCGGTGCGGTCGTCCAGCGCGCGGCGCACGCCCTCGACCACGGCGAGCGTGGCGTCGGCGTCGAGGCACAGCGGCGGCTCCACCCCGTCCGGGGAGCTGCTCAGCGTGTTCGGACAGGACAGGTTCAGCTCGACCACCTCCGCACCGGCCTCCTGCGCCAGCCGCGCCACGGTGGCGAAGTCGTCGACCAGGTCGGTGCCGTCGCCGGACCCCATGACGCTGACCAGCAGCAGCTGGTCGTCGTCGACGGCGGCCAGCGACCGCTCCACGTCGGGCATCCACTCCTCCGGCGCCGGTGACGGGACGCCGAAGGAGTTGACCGTGCTGACGCCCGGGTCGCCGGGCGCGACCCAGTCCCAGGGGTCCGAGACGACGGTCTCCCCCGGTGGGCGCGGCGCGAAGGTCCAGTTCGGCTGCGCGTTCGGCTCGTGCGCGCGGCTGCGGACGGTCTTGTAGGTGAGCACGCTGAACCCGTTGCGGGCGTGGTGGCGGACCCACTCCTCACCGCCGTTCAGCACGCACGCCGGCACGCCGATCGGGAAGCCGACGTCGCGGCCGAGGACGCGCCAGCGGCGGTCGCCGGCCCGCGGCCGCTCCGGCAGCCGCGGGCCGATCGGCGTCCGCAGGTTGTCGCGGTAGGAGCCGAGCAGGTCGTAGGACGGCGTCCGCACCCCGCAGCCGGCCAGCACCCCGCCGTGGCCGGCGAAGAACGCCACCCGGGTGAGCAGCGGCAGGTCGGCGTCACCGGCCTCCCCCGCCGCCAGCCGGGCCGCGAGGCCCTCGGCGTCCCCCCGCAGGGCGTGCAGCTCCGCGGCCGGCGGCGTCGCGAACCGGGTGACCCCGGCGAGGAAGGCGGCGGGGAGCCCGTCGAGCAGCCCGCGCGCGACCAGCTCGTCCCGCACCCGGGACAGCGCGGTCATGCGCGCGGCGCCGGCGTGGCCCCCAGACCGGCGTGGACCTCCTGCAGGCTGCGGACGCCGAGGTCGCCGCGGCGCAGCGCCTCCACGCCCTGCACCGCCGCGGCCATCCCCTGCACCGTGGTGATGCACGGGATGCCGGCGCTCACCGCGGCCGTGCGGATCTCGTAGCCGTCCAGCCGCGGCCCGCTGTTGCCCGGGGAGCCGAACGGCGTGTTGACGACGATGTCGACGTCGCCGGCCAGGATCCGCTCGACGCAGTTGCCCGGGCCCTCGCTGTACTTGCCGACGACCTCGCACTCGACGCCGTTGCGGCGCAGCACCTGCGCGGTGCCCGCGGTCGCCAGCACCCGGAACCCGAGGTCGGCCAGCCGCTTGACCGGGAAGACCGCGGCCCGCTTGTCGCGGTTGGCCAGCGAGACGAACACCGTGCCCTCGGTGGGCAGGGAGCCGTAGGCGGCGGCCTGCGACTTGGCGAACGCGGTGCCGAAACCGACGTCGAGGCCCATGACCTCACCGGTCGACTTCATCTCCGGCGACAGCACCGTGTCGACGCCGTGGCCCTCGACGGTGCGGAAGCGGTGGAAGGGCAGCACCGCCTCCTTCACCGCGATCGGCGCGTCCTCGGGCAGGTCGGTGCCGTCGCCGGACGCGGGCAGGACGCCGGCGGCGCGCAGGTCGGCGACGGTCTCCCCGACCGCGATCCGGGCGGCGGCCTTGGCCAGCTGGACGGCGGTCGCCTTCGACACGAACGGCACCGTCCGCGACGCCCGCGGGTTGGCCTCGATGACGTGCAGGACGTCGTCCTTGATCGCGTACTGGACGTTGATCAGCCCGCGCACGCCGATGCGGGCGGCGAGCGCCTCGGTGGCGGTGCGGATCTGCGCCAGGTCCGCCGAGCCGAGGGTGATCGGCGGCAGCGCGCACGCCGAGTCGCCGGAGTGGATGCCGGCCTCCTCGATGTGCTCCATGACCCCGCCCAGGTAGAGCTCGGCGCCGTCGTAGAGCGCGTCGACGTCGATCTCGACGGCGTCCTCGAGGAACCGGTCGACCAGCACGGGGTGCTCGGGGCTGACGTCGGTGGCCTTGGCGATGTAGGCCTCCAGCGAGGCCTCCTCGTAGACGATCTCCATGCCCCGCCCGCCGAGCACGTAGGAGGGCCGCACGAGCACCGGATAGCCGATGCCGGCGGCGATCTCCCGCGCCTCGGCGAAGGTGGTGGCGGTGCCGTGCTTCGGGGCGGTGAGGCCGGTGTCGGCGAGCACCCGGGAGAACGCGCCGCGGTGCTCGGCGTCGTCGATGGCCTCCGGCGAGGTGCCGAGCACCGGGACCCCGGCGTCCTTGAGCCGCTGCGCCAGCCCCAGCGGCGTCTGCCCGCCCAGCGTGCAGATGACCCCCGCCACCGGCCCGGCGGCGCGCTCGGCCTCGACGACCTCGAGGACGTCCTCGAAGGTCAGCGGCTCGAAGTAGAGCCGGTCGGCGGTGTCGTAGTCGGTGGAGACGGTCTCGGGGTTGCAGTTGACCATCACCGCCTCGTAGCCGGCGTCCTGCAGCGCCATGACCGCGTGCACGCAGGAGTAGTCGAACTCGATGCCCTGCCCGATGCGGTTGGGCCCCGACCCGAGGATGAGCACGGCCGGCTTCTCCCGCGGCTCGACCTCGGTCTCCTCGTCGTAGGAGGAGTAGTGGTACGGCGTGCGGGCGGCGAACTCCGCGGCGCAGGTGTCGACGGTCTTGTACACCGGCCGGATGCCCAGCCGGTGCCGCAGCAGCCGGACGCCGTCCTCCCCCGACAGCTCCGGGCGCAGCGCCGCCACCTGCCGGTCGGACAGGCCGTGCCGCTTGGCGTGGCGCAGCAGCTCCGGGGTCAGCGCCGGGGCCGCGCGCACGGCCTCGCCGACCTCGCGCACCAGGGCGATCTGGTCGACGAACCACGGGTCGAAGCCGCTGGCCTCGGCGACCTGCTCGACGGTGGCCCCGGCGGCCAGCGCCCGCTCGGCGGTGTACAGCCGGCCGTCGACCGGCGTCCGCAGCGCCTCCAGCAGCTCCTCGGCGCTGGACCCGTCCTCCGGGCCGGTCCAGAAGCCGGCCACCTTCGTCTCGGTCGACCGCATGGCCTTGCCGAGCGCCTCGGGGAAGTTGCGGCCCAGCGCCATGACCTCCCCGACGCTCTTCATCGTCGTGGTCAGCCGCGGGTCGGCGCCGGGGAACTTCTCGAACGCGAACCGCGGGATCTTCACCACGACGTAGTCCAGCGCCGGCTCGAAGCTGGCCGGGGTGACGCCGGTGATGTCGTTGGTGATCTCGTCGAGCGTGTAGCCGATGGCCAGCTTCGCGGCGATCTTGGCGATCGGGAAGCCGGTGGCCTTCGAGGCCAGCGCGCTGGACCGCGACACCCGGGGGTTCATCTCGATGACGACCAGGCGCCCGTCGGCCGGGTTGACGGCGAACTGGATGTTGCAGCCGCCGGTGTCGACGCCGACCTCGCGCAGCACCGCGATGCCGACGTCGCGCATCCGCTGGTACTCGACGTCGGTGAGGGTCATCGCCGGGGCGACGGTCACCGAGTCGCCGGTGTGCACGCCCATCGCGTCGACGTTCTCGATCGAGCAGATGACGACCACGTTGTCGCTGCGGTCGCGCATGAGCTCGAGCTCGTACTCCTTCCAGCCGAGCACCGACTCCTCGATCAGCACGGTGTGCACCGGGGAGTCGGCCAGGCCGGCCGACGCCATCCGGCGCAGCATCGCCTCGTCGGTGGCGAAGCCCGAGCCCAGGCCGCCCATCGTGAAGCTCGGCCGGATGACGACGGGGTAGCCGACCTCTCCCGCCGTCTCCAGGGCCTCCTCGACGCTGCCGCACACCCGCGAGCGGGGGGCGTCGGCGCCGATCGAGCGCACGATGTCCTTGAACAGCTGCCGGTCCTCGCCGCGGTTGATCGCGTCGACGTCGGCGCCGATGAGCCGGACGCCGTAGCGCTCCAGCGTGCCGTTCTCGTAGAGGCCGATGGCGATGTTGAGGGCCGTCTGCCCGCCCAGGGTGGCCAGCAGCGCGTCGGGGCGCTCCTTGGCGATCACCCGCTCGACGAACTCCGGCGTCAGCGGCTCGACGTAGGTGGCGTCGGCGACCTCGGGGTCGGTCATGATCGTCGCCGGGTTGCTGTTGACCAGGCTGACCCGCAGCCCCTCGGCGCGCAGCACGCGGCAGGCCTGCGTGCCCGAGTAGTCGAACTCCGCGGCCTGGCCGATGAGGATCGGCCCGGAGCCGATGACCAGGACGTGCGAGATGTCGGTGCGCTTGGGCATCAGGCCTTCTCCCCGGTGCTGTGCTGGACCTGCGGCGCCGGGCTGACCGCTCCTCCGTCGTCGGTGTGGGCGTCCATGAGGTCGACGAAGCGCTGGAAGAGCGGCGCGGCGTCGTGCGGGCCGGCCGCCGACTCGGGGTGGAACTGGACGCTGAACGCCGGGGCGTCGAGCAGCCGCAGCCCCTCGACGACGTCGTCGTTGAGGCCGACGTGGCTGACCTCGACCCGGCCGTGGGGGGTGTCGGTGGGCCGGTCCAGCGGCGCGTCGACGGCGAAGCCGTGGTTGTGGCTGGTCACCCGGACGGTGCCGCTGACCCGGTCGAGCACCGGCTGGTTGAGCCCGCGGTGGCCGAAGCGCAACTTGTAGGTGCCCAGCCCCAGCGCGCGGCCGAGGACCTGGTTGCCGAAGCAGATGCCGAACAGCGGCCGGCCGGCGTCGAGCACGCCGCGCACCGCGGCGACGGCGTAGTCGGCCGCGGCCGGGTCGCCGGGGCCGTTGGACAGGAACACGCCGTCGGGGCCGTGCGCGAGCAGGTCGGCCGCGGTCGCGGTGGCGGGCAGCACGTGGGTCTCGACACCGAGCGCGGCCAGGTGGCGCGGGGTGGCGGTCTTGATGCCGAGGTCGAGCGCGGCGATGGTGAACCGCCGCTCCCCCACCGCGGGGACGACGTAGGGCTCGGCGGTGCTCACCTGCGGCGCGAGGTCGGCGCCGACCATGCCCTCGGCGGCCCGCACCCGGGTCAGCAGGGCGTCGGCGTCGGTGGTCTCGCTGCTGATGCCGGCGCGCATGGCCCCGCGCTCGCGCAGGTGGCGGGTCAGGGCCCGGGTGTCGATGCCGCTGATGCCCACCACGCCCTGCGCGCGCAGCTCGTCGTCCAGGCTGCCGGTGGCCCGCCAGTTGGCCGGGCGGCGGGCGGGGTCGCGGACGACGAAGCCGGCCACCCACATGCGGCGGCTCTCGTCGTCCTCGCCGTTGACGCCGGTGTTGCCGATGTGCGGCGCGGTCATGGTGACGATCTGGCCGGCGTAGCTGGGGTCGGTGAGCGTCTCCTGGTAGCCGGTCATGCCGGTGGCGAACACCGCCTCGCCGACCGTCGTCCCGACCTGTCCGTAGGCCTCGCCGCGGAACGTCCGCCCGTCCTCCAGCACGAGGATCGCGTCGGTCACCGGAGCGTCCCCCTGGGGCGCGAGATCTGCACACTCGTCGCCTTCGGGGCTGTGAAGGCGACGAGTGTGCAGATCTCGCCGCCGAGGAGCTGTCGCGTCAACGCACTGCCTTCCCGTCCAGAACGGTCGCCGTCCCCCACAGGAACGTGGCGACCACCCGGCCGGGGAGCTCCCGGCCGGCAAAGGGGCTGTTGCGGCTGCGGCTGGCCAGCGCGGCCGGCTCGACGGGAGCCCGGGCCGCGGGGTCGAGCAGCAGCAGGTTCGCCGGCTCACCGGGCGCCAGCGGGCGCCCGTGTCCGGTCAGGCGGCCGATGGCCGCCGGGCGCACCGACATCCGGTCGGCGATGCCGGCCCAGTCGAGCAGGCCCGGCTCCACCAGCGTCTCGAGCACGACCGAGAGCGCCTGCTCCAGCCCGAGCATCCCGGGCCGGGCCTGCGCCCACTCGGTCTCCTTGTCCTCGACCGCGTGCGGCGCGTGGTCGGTGGCGACGGCGTCGATGGTGCCGTCGGCCAGCCCGGCGCGGAGGGCCTCGACGTCGGCGTCCGTCCGGAGCGGCGGGTTGACCTTGAACACCGGGTCGTAGCTCTCCGCGCAGGCCTCGGTGAGCAGCAGGTGGTGCGGGGTGACCTCGGCGGTCACCTGCACGCCGCGCGACTTGGCCCACCGGATGATCTCGACCGACCCGGCGGTGGAGACGTGGCAGACGTGCAGCCGCGCGCCCACGTGCTGGGCCAGCAGCACGTCGCGGGCGATGACCGCCTCCTCGGCGGCGGCCGGCCACCCGGCCAGCCCGAGCCGCGCGGAGAGGTCGCCCTCGTTCATCTGCGCGCCGGCGGTCAGCCGCGGCTCCTCGGCGTGCTGGGCGACGACGCCGTCGAAGGCCTTGACGTACTCCAGCGCGCGGCGCATGAGCGCGGGGTCGGCGACGCAGTGCCCGTCGTCGGAGAAGACCCGCACGCGGGCGGCGGAGTCGGCCATCGCGCCGAGCTCGGCCAGCCGCTCGCCGCGCAGCCCGACGGTCACCGCACCCACCGGGACGACGTCGACCAGCCCGGCCTGCTGGCCCAGCCGCCACACCTGCTCGACGACGCCGGCGGTGTCGGCGACCGGATCGGTGTTGGCCATCGCGTGGACGGCGGTGTACCCGCCCAGCGCCGCGGCCCGGCTGCCGGTCTCCACGGTCTCAGCGTCCTCGCGGCCGGGCTCGCGCAGGTGGGTGTGCAGGTCGACCAGGCCGGGCAGGGCGACCAACCCGTCGGCGTCGACGGCGTCGGCGCCGGGAGCGCCCAGGCCCTGCCCGACCGCGGCGACCCGGCCGTCCTCCAGGAGCAGGTCGGCGGGCCCGCCGCCGAGGACGCGCGCCCCCTTGATCAGCGTGGTCACGACGACGCCCCTCCCAGGAGCAGGTACAGCACGGCCATGCGGACGGAGACGCCGTTGGCGACCTGCTCGACGATCGTCGAGCGGACCGAGTCGGCGACGTCGGCGGCGATCTCCATGCCGCGGTTCATCGGGCCGGGGTGCATGACGATCGCGTCGTCGCCCAGCGCGGCCAGCCGGAGCGCGTCGAGGCCGTAGCGGCGGCTGTACTCGCGGGCGCTGGGGAAGAACGAGGCGTTCATCCGCTCCAACTGGACCCGCAGCACCATCACCACGTCGGCCTTGGGCAGCACGGCGTCGAGGTCGTAGCTGACCTGCACCGGCCAGGAGCCCACGCCGACCGGCAGCAGCGTCGGCGGGGCCACCAGCGTGACCTCCGCGCCCAGCGTGGTCAGCAGCCACACGTTGGAGCGGGCGACCCGGCTGTGCAGGACGTCGCCGACGATCGCCACCCGGACGCCGTCGAGCCGGCCCAGCCGCCGCCGGATCGTGTAGGCGTCCAGCAGCGCCTGGGTGGGGTGCTCGTGGGTGCCGTCGCCGGCGTTGACCACGCTGCCCCGCACCCAGGTCGCCAGCCGGTGCGGGGCGCCGCTGGCGGAGTGGCGGACGACGATCGCGTCGCTGCCCATCGCCTCCAGGGTGAGCGCGGTGTCCTTGAGGCTCTCGCCCTTGGAGACGCTGCTGCCCTTGGCGGAGAAGTTGATGACGTCGGCGGACAGCCGCTTGGCCGCCAGCTCGAAGGAGATGCGGGTGCGGGTGGAGTCCTCGTAGAAGAGGTTGACCACCGTGCGCCCGCGCAGGGTGGGCAGCTTCTTGACCTCGCGGCCGGCCAGCGCCTGGTCGATCTGCGCGGCGGTGTCGAGGACCAGCGTGGCGTCGGCGCGGTCGAGGTCGGCGGCCTCCAGCAGGTGCCGCTTCACCGGTCCTCCTCCGTCACCAGCACCTCGTCGGTGCCGTCGACCTCGGCCAGGTGCACGCGCACCTTCTGCGCCCGCGAGGTGGGCACGTTCTTGCCCACGTAGTCGGCGCGGATCGGCAGCTCGCGGTGCCCGCGGTCGACGAGGACGGCCAGCTGCACCGCCCGGGGCCGGCCGAGGTCGCGCAGCGCGTCGAGGGCCGCGCGCACCGACCGGCCGGAGAACAGCACGTCGTCGACGAGGACGACGAGGCGCCCGTCGATGCCCGCCGGCGGGAGCACGGTGTCCTCCAGCGCCCGGACGCCGCGCAGCCGCAGGTCGTCGCGGTAGAGGGTGATGTCGACGGTGCCGGTGTCGACCTCGGTGCCGCTGAAGGCCGCGACGCGGGCGGCCAGGCGCCAGGCGAGCGGGGCGCCGCGGGTGGGGATGCCCACGAGCACCAGGTCGGCCAGGGCGTCGCCGGCCTTCTCGATGAGCTGGTGCGCCATGCGGTCGACGACGCGGGCGACGTCGGCGGGGGCGAGCAGGGTGCCCGGAGCCGACTGGCTCGGGGCAGGCTCGGTCGAGCCGGCCATCAGGCCTCCTTCCCCGCCTCACGGGACGGGTCGTTAAAGGAGTGGGTGGACCGGTGCCGACGGTACTGCACCCACTCGTGTGACCGTCGTCGCGCGTCGTAGCCGCAGGTGGGCGCGGCAGTGGAGGGAAGCCCGATCGAGGGAGACGCTGTCGCCACCCTGGACGAGCCAGTACGCTGCGTGACGACGATTCGGCCAACACGACGACGGACAGTGAGCGGACACGCATGAGCACCGACTACTCGCGGGCCCTCGGTGCCCGACTTCGCGCAATCCGGAACCAGCAGGGGCTGTCCCTACAGGGGGTGGAGGACAAGTCGCACGGACGCTGGAAGGCCGTGGTCGTCGGCTCCTACGAGCGCGGCGACCGCGCCGTGACCGTCCAGCGGCTCTCCGAGCTGGCCGTGTTCTACGGCGTACCGGTGTCGGAGCTGCTGCCCGACCCGCGGCCGTCGTCGGCCGTGACGTCGACGACGAAGATCGTGCTGAACCTCGAGTCGCTGGGCTCGCTGCCCGCCGACGAGGCCGGCCCCCTGGCCCGCTACGCCTCGACCATCCAGGCGCAGCGCCACGACTACAACGGCAAGGTCCTCTCCATCCGCGCCGAGGACCTCAAGTCGCTGGCGATCATCTACGACATGAGCCCCGACGAGCTCACCACCCGGCTCATCGAGTGGGGCGTGCTCAACCCCGGCATGGACGGCGCCGCCGCCGGCATGGACGACGACGACGAGGGCTGGGGCGACCGCCGCCGTTCCCCCCGCTGACGACGGCTCCCGCGCCGGCTCGCGGCGGGGCCCGGACGAGGCCCGCACCGGCACCGCCGGTGCCGGCCTCGCTGCTCTCCCGTCGATCCCCTGCTCCCAGCGGTGCCGTCCCCGGACGGGTCACGCGGCGGGAGCGTCGCCACCGCGCTCGGGAACCCGCGGCCAGTGCACCTCCTGCGGACGGCGGGCGCCTGCGTCCACGGCGTGTGCACGGAAGCCTCCGGGTCGGCGGTGAACGGGTCACGGTGCGCGCCCGCGCGACCGCGAACTGTCAGAGGGTCCTCCTAGCGTCCGGTCCGCACCGAGTCCCACGGTGCCTGATGCGAGGAGCACCCCATGAGCACGACCCCACCGGTCGTCCTGCCCGACCGTGACCTGCTGCTCGCCGCCCGCCGCCGGGCCGCGCTGCGCCGGGTGCACCGGCAGCAGTCCAGCGCGCGGATGGCCGCGATGCTGGCCGCCGCCGGGGCCGGCCACCGGGGCTGAGGACCCGACGACACGGGCCGGCGCTCAGCGCCGCGCGGACAGTCTCCGGCCGGGCAGCACCCACTCCGCCAGACCGCTGTGGGTGGGGGCGTTGCGTGGTCCTGGGACCACCAGCGCGTCGGAGAGCTCGGCCCGGCCGGTGATGCCGAGCTTGCCGTAGATGTGGGAGAGGTGCGCCTCCACGGTGCGCACCGAGACGACCAGCCGGTCCGCGATCTGCACGTTGCTCAGGCCCCGGCTGGCCAGCCGGGCCACCTCCTCCTCCCGCGCGGTCAGGGACGGGGGCAGCAGCGCCTGCAGGGACTGGCTGTCCGCCAGCCCGCAGGCGCGTGCCAGCGTGACGCCTCGCGCCAGGGCGGTGGCCGCCGACCGCCGCGCGCCCTGGTGCTCGTGGGCGGCCGCCGCCTCTGCGGCGGCGTCGGCGGCGTTGAGCACCAGGCCGGCCTCCTCGAAGCGGCGGCTGATCCCGTCGAGCTCGTCGCCGTCCTCGGCCGTGATCGCCACCACGTGGTCGGCGAGGTCGCGCACGTAGGCCGACTCACAACGCCGGGCGAGGACCGCGAGCCGGTCGGCCGCGTGCAGGGGGCGCCCGAAGCGGAAGGTGGTGTGCAGCACGACGGCCTCGGTCGTCACCTGCCCCTGCTCGGCGGCCTCGCGGGCGGCCTCGCGGCTGAGTCGGGCGGCCTCGGCGGGGTGTCCCTGGACCCCGGCCACCACGGCGCGCGCGAAGAGGACGAAGGGGACGTAGGCGGGGAGCACGGCGCGCTCGGGGTCGTCGAGTTCGGCGACGAGCTGCTGGGCGCCGTCGACGTCGCCGAGGAGCGCCCGCGCCATCGCGAGGTGGGAGCGGCAGAGCGGCAGGAGGCCCAGCGGGTCGGCCCGGCGCAGGCCCGCCTGCGCGTCCACGAGCCTGCGGACCGCCACCCGCACCCGTCCGGCGACGAGGGCGGCCCAGCCGCAGTGCAGGGCGGCGACGGCGTCCCCGTACCACTCAGGGCCGGCCAGGGTGCACCGGTGCAGCTCGGCCGCGCGGGCCTCGAGCTCACGCGCCCGGCCGCTGAGCCGCAGCGCCATGACCTCGGCCTGCGCCAATGCCAGGTGCACGAAGGCGGGCAGGACCCGCCCGTCCGGCCACGCGAGTCCGGCCCGTCCCTCGGCGACCATCGCCAGCGCCGACCGCGGAGCCCCGGTGACGGCGTGGCCCAGGGCGGCCGCGGCGGTCGCGAGCTGCCAGGCCGGTCCGCCCGCCGGGGCGGTGGAGCGCACGGCCGTCGCCTGGTGCACCGCTCCCGTCGGGTCGCCGCCGTGGAAGGCGAGGACCGCCGCGGTCGCCGCGAGCAGCGAGCGGCCCGGGCCCGGACGGGCCGCCGGGACCTCCCGGTCGAGGACGGCCTGCGCGTCGTCGACCCGGCCGAGGACGCACGCCAGGTCGAGCGCCGCGGCCGCGCTCCGTGCGGCCTCGGTGAGCCGTCCGGCGTCCGGGGCCGGGTCGCTCCCGTCGAGCAGCGCCAGGCGCCGGGCCGCGGCCAGTGCCGGGGACCGGTCGTCCCCCGGGCCGGCGAGGAGCTCGCGCCGGACGAGCCGGAGCACCGCCTCCGGTGCGCGGCTCCGGACGACCTCCGTGTACAGCGGGTGCGCGGCGCGGACGAGACCCGGCGTCCCCCCGGCGTGGTCGACGACGACGCCGAGGCGCTCGAGCCGGGCGAGGGCCTCGGGGCTGCTCAGTGCCTCCACGTCGCCGGCCGGCAGCGGTTCGGCGGTGGCGAGGACCTCCAGCACCCGCCACTCCGCGGCGTCCAGCCGGCCGAGCTGGGCCAGCACGATCTCGCACAACCGCTGGGAGGGCACCATGACGTCCGGCCAGCGCCAGGACCCCTCGTGGTCCCTCAGCCGACCGCTGCGCAGGCCGTCCTCCAGGAGCTCCCGGAGGAACAGCGGGTTCCCGCGGCTGAGCAGCCAGAGCCGCTGACCGGTCCGGGCGTCGACGTCCCCGTCGAGCACCAGGTCGACCAGGCGGACGAGTTGGGTGCGGCGCAAGGCTCGAGCTGGACCCGGTCGGCCAACCCGTCCTTCCACAGCGGGGCGGACGGGTCCGGCTGCTCCGCGTCCGTGCGGACCGTCAGGACCAGGGTGACGGCACTGCTCGCGGCGAGCTGGTGCAGCAGGGTCACCGACATCTGGTCGAGCAGGTGGGCGTCGTCGACCCCGAGGACCGGGGTCGGACCGGTCCCGTCCCCGGCGATGGCCGCCGTCGCCCGCTGCAGCAGGGCCAGACCGGTGGCCCCGTCGTCCACCGCGGGCAGCAGGTGGGCCAGCGCGCCCAGCGGCACGAGCGCCGCGGCACCGGTGGCCACGGCCCACGCCGTCGGGTGGCCCTGCTGCGCGGCGGCGACCAGCGCCTCCCGCGCCAGCCGGGACCGTCCCACTCCCGCGGCACCGGTTATGACCAGGCTGCGCTGCGGCCTGGCGGTGAGCGCGGCTTTCACCGCGCGGAGTTCGGCCTCCCGGCCCACGAGGGGCCAGCGCGTCGCCGTGTCCATCACACGGGACGCGCGCGATCGGGGACGGACCACGGCCACCCGCGTCCCGTCCGTCGTTCCACCGCTCCCGGCCTGAGCTCATCAGCCACAGCCGCTCCCCCGAGCTACTGGTACGGATCTCGCGCGGACGACCTTAGTCACGACTCCGTTACACAATCGACACTCGGCCATACCGAGTCGCAATGGACCGGTTCACGGACGTCTCACGGTCAGGTCGTCACTCTTGGTGATCGAATCCTGGCGTTCAGTCCACCGACGGACCGGACCCGGATCCTCCGGCTGCCGTCCCGGCGCTGACCGCCAGGCCGGCGGGGCCCCCGCCGAAGGCGGCCACCGGAGGCGCGACGGCGGTCGAGCCGCCGACCGTCACCGTCCAGTCCGCCACCACCGTCGACCCTGACCCGGCCCGGGCCAGCCGATCGGCTGGGACCCCGTCGCGGAGGAGGTCGCCCCACAGCCCGGCCGGCACCGCCACGGTGCCGCCGGCGGACGCCGGCCCCTCGATCCAGGCGGCGAGCTGCCGGTGCGGCGGCGTCTGCCCGGACACCGGCAGGAAGAGCGCTCCGGTGCCCACCACGACGAGCGCGGACAGGACGACGGCGCCCCGGAGCAGCGGGTGCGGCCGCCCCGCCGAGGGGCTCCCGGTCCACGCGGCGGCGACCAGCACGCCGAGCAGGACCACGGCGACCACGACCACCGGCAGCGCCGGGCCGGCACCCCGCCAGGGCACCGCCGCCAGCACGGCGGCCGCCCCGGCCGCCGCCGCTACGGGACGGAGGTCGCGGGAGGAGAGGCCGACGCCGACGGCCACAGCCGCGAGCAGCAGGAGCACGGCGCGCTCGGGGCCGTCGAGGGGGAGGTCTGCCGGACCGCCCGGCACGGTGGCCACCAGCGCGGCGATCGGCAGGACGAGCAGGACCCCCAGCCACGACCGGGTGTCCCCCTGGGCCGGGCCGTGGGCGGCGTGTCGGGGGCCGATCGTGTGCCGCGCCGGCGACCGGCCCGGTTCGGCCGCCCCGGCGAGGAGGAGCCCGACGCCCACGGCCAGCGGGACGGCGACCAGGGGCTCGGTCGCCACGCCCACCGCGACGGCGGCGATCCCGAGCGCCCCCATGACCGGACGACGCGAGCGGATGAGGGTGAGGACGCCCACGGCGGCCCAGGCCGTCCCGACGAGCCCGCTCCCGACCGTGGCGAGCACGGTGACCGCCGGCCCCGTGACCAGCACGCCCAGCAGGAGCAGGGCCACCGCGAGCGGACGCACCCCCCGCGACCGGGCGACCACGAGGAGGACCACCACCAGGACGACGGAGGCCACGACCGCCACCTCGCGGGCCCCGGCCAGCAGGGTGTCGTGCCGCCCGAAGGCACCGGTCAGCCAGGCGTAGCCGGCCACCTGCAGGCCCAGCAGCCGCTCGCTGGAGCCCGCGGTGGCGCCGTCCACGCCGTGCAGAGCCGCCCACGCGCCGTCCACCAGCCGGAGCTCCGCCGCGGTGGCCGGGTGCGACCAGGCCACGGAGGCCACCCGCAGGAGCAGGAGGACGCCGAGGCCCGACAGCCCGACGGCCGCGAGGACCCGGCGGGCGGCCGCCCGGTGGGCCGCGCCGACCCGTCCGGCCCAGCGGACGGCGGAGGTGCCGGCGACCAGGGCGACGGGCCGCCGGACGACCAGGGAGGCCAGCGACCACACGACGAGCACGAGGCCGATCCACGGCAGGGCCAGCAGGAAGAGCTGCAGGACGCCCAGCGTGGTGGCCAGGACGTCCCCGCTCCGGGCGTCGGCGTCGAGGTGCCGGACGTACTCGAGCGACGCCTGCCAGGCAGCAGGGAGCAACTGTGGCACGGCGACGAGGACGGCGACCAGCCAGGCGAACAGGGTCGGGACGATCAGCGCGACCCAGAGCAGGATCACCCGGCGTGCCCCCGGCCGGAGCCGGCGCAGCAGCGGGTGCGGGGGACGCCGCGGGAGCAGGCTCCGCACCGCCGGGCCCACGAAACCGAACAGCTCGGGGACCCCCACGAGGTCGGCGAGGATGTAGTAGCCGTCCATCCGCAGGTTGGGCAGGAACTGCCAGGCCGTCTGCGTGTGCATGGTGACCAGCGCGATGATCAGCCACGGCTCGCCCGTGCCCAGGTAGCACAGGCCCAGCGCCAGCATGGCGATGGTGTTGAAGTAGACGCCGCCCAGGTCGGTCCGCAGCCGCCCGACCCGGTCGAGGCGGTAGCTGTCGGTGACCCTGCTGTAGAACGCCGGCCAGACGAGGTAGAGACCGACGCCGACCTCGCCGGGGTGGGCGCCGCCGTAGCGGCAGGCGGTCACGTGGCCGCACTCGTGGAAGGCGGTGAAGACCACCGTGAGGCCGAGGAGGGCGAGGATGAGCCCCGGCTGCCGGGCCACGTCGACGACGGCGGACTCCATCCGGCCGAGGACGTCGCCCTGGGCGACGATCCACACGTCGACGGCGAGGAACGCGGTGACGAGTGCCAGCCACACCGGCCGGGTGAACAGCGGCCGGAAGAACCCCGCGATGCGCCAGGTGACCGAGGCCGGGATCACACCGGCGCGGTGGCGCAGGGCGAGCAGCGGGTCCGCGCGGACCGGCGCCTGCGGAGCCGGGACCCCGGCCTCGCCGACGTCGGCGGGGTCGGGAGCGACGATCCCGGCGGGCCGGAGCCGCTGCTCGACCAGGAAGGTCACCTGGTCGGCGGTCAGCTCCCGGTCGAGCTCGGCGCTGAGGTCGGCCGCGACCTGCTCGGCGTGCCGGCCGTCGAGGGACCCGGCCAGCCGGTAGAGCAGACGGGGTACCTGCATGACCTGCCCGTCGACCCGGCGGATGATGAACCGGGGGTCCTCGTAGGCGGTGTCCTGGTACTCGCCGAGCAGCTCCGTGCCCGGGGCCAGCCGTGGCGGCGCACCCGGCGACGGACGGTCGAGGACCTCGCTCTGCGTCACGTTCGCGTCTCCGTCCCTCGTCGGCCGATCCGGACACGGGGAGGGGCGGCCGGGATCGACCGCCCCTCCCTGGTCACGACGGGTGCCTCAGCAGCCGCCGCGTCCGTGCTGCCCTCAGCCGAGGGCGACGTTGCTGCCGGCGAGTGCCGCGGCGACGGCGGCGTTGAGCTGGTTGCCGCCGAAGTTGATGTTGCCGGCGTTCACCGCGACGGCGATGGAGAGGTTGCCGTTCTGGAAGAAGCCGGCCTGCATGGTGGTGCGCTCCGGCAGCAGCTCGACCTGCTCGTCGGCGAAGAGCTCGAGGGTCTCGGACATGGTGTCTCCTTCAGGATCGGTACTGGGTGGAGTCCGCCAGGAGCAGGACCGCAGTGGTGCCGCCGGACCCTCCTGCTCGCCCCGTGGAGTGCCGGTCCCGGCCGCGGTCCGGGGTCGGCGCGCGGAAGTCTGCAGCCGCCGCAGGACCGGCGGCATCAGCGTCCTGCACGTATCTGTTCCCCTCCGGGCACCGACTCCCGCCGCCGCGACCACCAGCTGCACGACGTCGTGCACGTACGGGGCGGGCCCGGCACGGAGCCGCCGACCACGCGCCCGTCCCTGGGACCACGTAGCCGGTGACGAGCGGGTGGCCGCTGGGGGTGGGAACGCGAAGAGGGGCGGCCGGGAACCGGCCGCCCCTCCCGACCCGGCACGCAGCCGGGCCTCGCTACTCCATCGGCAGGACGCCCGGGTCTCAGCCGAAGTAGAAGTTGCTGCCCGCCGCAGCCGCGGCCACAGCGGCGTTGAGCTGGTTGCCGCCGATGTTGACGTTGAGCACGTTGGCGGCCACCGCGGTCGCGGTGTTGCCGTTTTGCGCGAACACCTGCATCGTCGTGCGCTCCGGCAGCAGCTCGACCTGCTCGTCGGCGAAGAGCTCGGACATGGGATCTCCCTCGGGATCGGTACGGAGTGGCATTCTCCGGGAGTCGTGTCAGGCCGTGACGACCGGACGTCCCCCGCGCCTCGTGGACTGCCGGCCCCGGCCGCGGTCCGAAGTCGGCGGAGGGAGTCTCGGAGGGCGGCACGGGCGCCGGCATCCGGGGAGGACACGTATCCGGCCCGGTCCGTCCCCCACCCTCCGGCGTGCGCGCCACGGCTGTCCACGACCGCTCCACGGAGGGAGGCCGTCCGGCACGGACGGGTCCACCGAGCGCCGGGCGAGTCCCCGGCACGAGAAGAGGGGCGGCCGGAGACCGGCCGCCCCTCCCTGGCCCGGCACAGGCCGGGCCTCGCATCACACCCTCGGCGGGAGGCTCAGACCTCAGCCACCGACGAAGACGTTGCTGCCGGCGAGCGAGAGGGCAGCCGCGATGTTGGCCTGGTCGCCGCCCACGTTGATGTTGCCGGCGTTCACGGCGGCGGCGACGGCGGTGTTGAAGTTCTGTGCCGCGAAGAACTGCATCGTGGTGCGCTCGGGCAGCAGCTCGACGGTCTGGTCCTCGAACATGGGATCTCCTCAGGTGTCGGTTCTGGGGATGAGGCCTGCCGGGATCAGGACTGCGGTGTCGCCGCCGAACCTCCCCGATCGCCCCGTGGACTGCCGGGCCCGGCCGCGGTCCGGGATCGGCAGGCGGAAGTCTCGGGCCGCGCTCCGGAAGGTGGCATCGGTGGCCACCACCGATCTCGGCCGGCCCGCATCCCGGTCCCGGCCGCCGTCCACCACGGTGCCGGGATCGCGCGGTACCTAGGGCGGGGAGGAGGCACGAATCCAGCGGGATCCTCCCTCCCGGATCCGCCGTCCGGGTCGTAGTCTCTGCGGCCCCCGATCCGTCCCGGGTCGCCGGCCGGGTGCGCCGGCCCACGCCGTCGGCACACCCCCGGCGACCCGGAGACCCGGGGCCCACCGACCCGATCGACCGACCCGAACGGATCGTGACCGCTCGATGAACCGTGGCATCCGCCGCCGGGCCCTCGGTGCCGTCGTCGCCCTGCCCGTCGCGCTGCTGCCCGCCTGTGCGTCACGGGAGAGCGCGGACCTCTCGGTCTACGGGCGGTCGGCGCGGGCCCCGGACGCCGCCGTCACCGACCCCGACCAGCCGGTGCCGGTGCTGCGGCCGGAGGTGCTCGCCGAGGTGCCGCACGACCCGTCGGCCTTCACCCAGGGCCTCGAGCTGCACGAGGACACCCTCTACGAGGGCACCGGGCTCGAGGGGAGGTCCCAGCTGCGCGAGGTCGACCCGGCCACGGGCGAGGTCCGGCGGTCCGCCCCGCTCCCCGGCGAGCTGTTCGGCGAGGGCATCACGGTGGTCGGCGACCGCATCTGGCAGCTGACCTGGCAGGACGGCGTGGTGCTCGAGTGGGACCGCGCCACCCTCACCCTCCGCCGGCAGGTGCCGCTGGAGGGCGAGGGCTGGGGCCTGTGCTCCGACGGCACGCGCCTGGTGCGCAGCGACGGAACCGACCGGCTGCACTTCCACGACCCGGACAGCTTCGCCGAGACGGGCTCGGTCGCCGTCACGTTCGACGACGAGCCGGTGACCCAGCTCAACGAGCTGGAGTGCGTCGACGGCCAGGTCTGGGCGAACGTGTGGCAGTTCGACGTGATCGTCCGCATCGACCCGTCGAGCGGGCGGGTGACCGCGCTCGTCGACGCGGCTGGACTGCTCGCCCCCGAGCGACGCACGGACGCCAACGCGGTCCTCAACGGCATCGCCGCGCTGGGCGACGGCGAGTACCTGCTCACCGGCAAGCTGTGGCCCTCCTCGTTCCGCGTCCGGCTCGTGGAGGAGTAGCCCGGTCACCCCGCACGGCCGGGCGCGGCACCACGGACGCCCCCGCGCCGCACCACGGAGGTGCGGGCAGGGACCACGGGACCGCTGCGCGGACCGCACCCTCCGGCGTCGGGACGTGCTGGGATGACGGATCCCGACGACCACCCCGCGACCGCCCGGAGGCCCCCGTGGACAGTCGGCCCCCCGTCCTGCTCTCGGCGCTGCTGCTCGTGTGCGCCTCGTTCTCCGGCAGCGGCCCCGCCGGTCCTGCCGGTCCGCTGTCCGGGTTCCTGGACTCCCTCGGCGTCAGCGCGGCCGTGGGGGGCGGCTCGGGGTCGGTGAGCCTCGTGTCCTGTTCCGGGGACTCCTGCACGGTGACGCTGGGCGGCAGCGGCGCCCGGGCCCACGTCCTCGGGACGACGATCGACTTCGTCTCGATCGACGGCGACCGGGCTGTCCTGCGGGTCGGGGACCAGGACGTCACCTGCACGGCGGGGCAGAGCACCACCGCGGGTGCGCTCGCGCTGTCCTGCACGGAGGTCGCCGGCGACCGGGTGGTGTTCACGGTCACCCGCGGTTGAGGCCGCGCGGCGTCGGGTGCGGCCCCGGCCGGCTCAGCCGGTGGGGACCTCGGCGTCGAGGATGGCACCGAGCACGCCGTTGACGTAGGCCGGCGACTCGTCGGTCGACAGCGCCTTGGCCAGCTCCACGGCCTCGTCGATGACGACGGCGTCGGGGACGTCGTCGGCCCACAGCAGCTCGAAGACCGCCATGCGCAGGATCGCGCGGTCGACGTCGGGGAGCCGCTGCAGCGACCAGCCCGAGGCGTGCCGGCTGATCAGCTCGTCGATGCGGTCGGCGTGCGCGGCCACCCCCTCGACCAGCCGGACGGCGTGGTCGGGGACGGGCGGGGACGGGTCGGCGACGCGCTCGCGGAGCAGCTCGACCGCGTCGGCACCCCGCAGGTCGGCCTCGTAGAGGACGTCGACGGCGCGCTTGCGCGCCTTGGTGCGGGCGGCCACGTCAGGAGGACCGGAGGTGCGTCAGTTGGCGCGGCCGAGGTAGCGGCCGTCGCGGGTGTCGACCTTGAGCTTGTCGCCGGTGTTGACGAACAGCGGCACCTGGATCTGCGCGCCGGTCTCCAGGGTGGCCGGCTTCGTGCCGCCGGTGGAGCGGTCGCCCTGCAGGCCCGGGTCGGTGTGCTCCACGACGAGCTCCAGGGTCACCGGCAGCTCGACGTAGAGCGGCGTCCCCTCGTGGACGGCGACGACGGCCTCGGTGTTCTCCAGCAGGTAGTCCGCGCCGGAGCCCACGGTCTGTCCGGGGACGTGGATCTGGTCGAAGGTCTCGCCGTCCATGAAGACGAAGTCGGTGCCGTCCTTGTACAGGTACGTCATGTTCCGCTTGTCGACCGTGGCGGTCTCGACCTTGGTGCCGGCGTTGAAGGTCCGGTCCACGACCTTGCCCGAGAGCACGTTCTTCAGCGTCGTCCGGACGAACGCGCCGCCCTTGCCGGGCTTGACGTGCTGGAACTCGGTGACGGACCACAGCTGGCCGTCGAGGTTGAGGACCATGCCGTTCTTGAGGTCGTTGGTGGTAGCCATCTAGAGGACCAGCAGTTCCTTGCTCGTGAGGGTCAACAACTCGGGCGCGTCCGCCGTGACGACGAGCGTGTCCTCGATCCGGACACCGCCGTGGCCGGGGAGGTACACCCCCGGCTCCACGGTGACGGCCATGCCGGCGGCCAGGGTACCCGCGCCCGACGGGCCGATGCCCGGCGCCTCGTGGATCTCCAGGCCCACGCCGTGCCCGAGGCCGTGGGAGAAGTGCTCGCCGTGCCCGGCGGCGGTAATGACGTCGCGGGAGGCCGCGTCGACGGCGACGACGTCGGTGCCGACGGCCAGCGCCGCCCGCCCGGCCGCCTGCGCGGCGGCCACCAGCTCGTAGACCTCGCGCTGCCAGTCGGCGGCGTGCCCGAGGACGACGGTGCGGGTCATGTCGGAGTGGTAGCCGTCGACGGTGGCGCCGAAGTCGAGCTTGAGCAGGTCGCCGGCGCGCAGCTCGGTCGCGTCGGGCCGGTGGTGCGGGATCGCCGAGTTCGCGCCGGCCGCCACGATCGTCTCGAACGACGGCGCCTCCGCCCCCAGGGCGAGCATCCGGGCGTCGAGCTCGCGGCCGACCTGCAGCTCGGTGCGCCCCGGCCGCAGGGCGCCCTCGGCGGCCAGCTCGGCCAGCGCCCGGTCGGCGACGGCGCACGCGCGGCGCAGCGCCTCGACCTCGCCGTCGTCCTTGACCGCGCGCAGCGCCTCCACGGCCCGCCGCACGCTGACCAGCTCCGGCACGGTGCCGCCGGCCGCGGCGTCGGCGAGCACCCGCTGCAGCTGCGCGAGGCCGTCGACGGTGACCTCGTGGCTCTCGAAGCCGATGCGCCCGGCGCCGCCGCGCACCGCCTCCTGCGCGAGGGCGGGCACCGTGGCGCGGTCGACGAGCAGCTCGACGTCGGGCACCTGGGTGCCGGCCTGGGTGGTGTAGCGGCCGTCGGTGCCGAAGAGGTCGGATCCGTCGGCGCGCAGCAGCAGCGCGCCGTTGGAGCCGGTGAACCCGGTCAGGTAGCGGACGTTGAGCAGGTTGGTGACCAGGACGGCGTCCAGGCCCCGCTCGGTCGCCGTCGCCCGCAGCCGCTCGCGGCGCTCCGCTGTCCTCACGAGACCCCCCGCGCGGCGAGCCAGCGCAGCGCCAGCTCGTAGCCCTGCACGCCGAGCCCGGCGATGACGCCGTCGGCGACGCCGGACACGTAGGAGTGGTGCCGGAACTCCTCGCGCCGGTGGATGTTGCTGATGTGCACCTCGACCAGCGGGGCGGTCAGCATCGCCAGCGCGTCGCGCAGCACGACCGAGGTGTGCGACCAGCCGGCGGGGTTGACCACGACGGGGTCGCCGGCGTCGGCCGCGGCGTGCACCCAGCGGACCAGCTCGCCCTCCTCGTCGGTCTGCCGGACCTGCACGTCCAAGCCCAGCTCGCCAGCGACCTCCTCGACGCGCGCGACGAGCTGCGCGTACGTCGTCGTCCCGTACTTCTCCGGCTCCCGGGAGCCGAGCCGGCCGAGGTTGGCGCCGTTGAGCACCTGGACGGTCACGAGGGGTCCTCCGAGACTGCGGCCCACGCCGCGTCGAGCCAGGCCTGGTCGGGGTCGGCGAGGATGCGGGGGTTGCCGAGGCCGTCGAGGACGACGAACCGCAGCGTCGCGCCGCGGGCCTTCTTGTCCACCCGCATGACCGCCTGCAGCGCCGCCCAGTCACCGGCGTACCGGGTGGGCAGCCCCATCGCGGCGACGAGGTCGCGGTGCCGGTCGACCTCGGCGCGGGTCAGCAGCCCGGCCTGCCCGGCGAGCTCGGCGGCGAACACCAGCCCGACGGCGACCGCCTCGCCGTGCCGCCAGCCGAAGTCCTCGACCCGCTCGATGGCGTGCCCGAGCGTGTGCCCGTAGTTGAGGAACTCGCGCACGCCGGTGTCGTGGAGGTCCTGCCCGACGGCGTCGGCCTTCACCCGCACCGCGCGCTCGATGAGCTCCTCGGTGTCGCGGCGGCCGGTCGGGTCGGCGGTGAGCAGGTCGAGGATCGTCGCGTCGGCGATGAGACCGCACTTGACCACCTCGGCCATCCCCGACCGGAACTCCGCCTCGGACAGGCCGGCGAGGGCGTCGGTGTCGGCGAGCACGCCGGCCGGCGGGTGGAAGGCGCCGACCAGGTTCTTGCCGGCGGCGGTGTTGATGCCGGTCTTCCCGCCGACGGCGGCGTCGACCATGCCCAGCACGCTGGTGGGCACCTGGACGACGCGCACGCCCCGCAGCCAGGTGGCGGCGACGAAGCCGGCGAGGTCGGTGACCGCTCCCCCGCCCACGCCGATCACGGCGTCGGAGCGGGTCAGCCCCAGCCGGCCGAGCTCGTCCCAGACCCCGGCGGCCACCGCGGCGGTCTTGGCCGCCTCCCCGTCGGGGACGACGACGGCCTCGGCGGCCACCCCGGCGGTCTGCAGCGTCTCGACCGCGGCCCCGGCGAGCGCGGCCAGCGGCCTGGCGTGCACGACGGCGGCCCGGGGCGTGCCGGCCAGCAGCAGCCCCAGCCGTGCCTGGGCCCCGGGGCCGATGACGACGTCGTACGGGTCCTCCCCCGCGACGGTCACCTGCCTCACCGGTCGGCTCCGGCGGGCAGCGCGGCCAGCACCTCGGCGACGACGTCCTGCGGGTCGCGGCCGCCGGTGGTCACCACCACCGTGGCCACCTCGGCGTAGAGCGGCGCGCGCTGCTCGAGCAGGGTGCGCAGCATCGCCCGCGGGTTGACCCCCAGGACCGGGCGGTCACGGGCCAGGCCCGCCCGCCGGACCGCCGAGGCCAGGTCGACGTCGAGGTGGACGACGGTCCCGCCGGCGCGGCCGTAGCCGACCAGCAACGCGCGGCTGGCCGCGCTGAGCACCGCCCCGCCGCCCAGGGCCAGCACGCCGGGGTGCTCGGCGAGCGCCCGGGCCACGGCCCGCTCCTCCATCGCGCGGAAGTGCGGTTCGCCGTAGGAGACGAACAGGTCGGCGACGGTGGTGCCGGCCTCGGCCTCCACGTCGGTGTCGGTGTCGCGGAACGGGCGGGTCAGCGCGGCGGCGACCGCCGTCCCGACCGTGGTCTTGCCCGAGGCCGGCGGGCCGACGAGGACCAGCAGCGGCGCGGTCACCGGTACGGCAGGGCGTCGAGGTAGGCCCGCGCGTTGCGGCGGGTCTCGGCCACCGAATCGCCGCCGAACTTCTCCAGCGCGGCGTCGGCGAGGGTGAGCGCCACCATCGCCTCCATCACCACCGACCCGCGCGGCACGGCGCATGCGTCGCTGCGCTGGTTGATGGCGACCGCGGCGTCACCGGTGGCGACGTCGACGGTGGCCAGCGCCCGCGGCACGGTGGAGATCGGCTTCATCGCCGCCCGCACGCGCAGCACCTCGCCGTTGGTCATGCCGCCCTCGATGCCGCCGGCGCGGTCGGTGACCCGGCGCAGCCGGCCGTCCTCGCTGACGATCTCGTCGTGGGCGACCGAGCCCCGGCGGCGGGCGGTCTCCAGCCCGTCGCCGACCTCGACGGCCTTGACCGACTGCACACCCATGAGCGCGGCGGCCAGGCGGGAGTCCAGCCGGCGGTCCCAGTGCACGTGGCTGCCCAGGCCCGGGGGCAGGCCGTGCACGACGACCTCGACGACGCCGCCGAGGGTGTCGCCGTTCTTCCGGGCGTCGTCGACCTCGGCGACCATGACCTCGCTGGTGGTCGGGTCGGCGCAGCGGACCGGGTCCTCATCGATGCGCGGGTTGTCCTGCGGGCCGGGCAGCACGCCGTCGGGGACGGTGACCGGGCCGATGCCGACGACGTGGCTGACCACCTCGACGCCGAGCGCCTGGCGGAGGAACGCCTTGGCGATCGCGCCGAGGGCGACGCGGGCGGCGGTCTCGCGGGCGCTGGCGCGCTCCAGCACCGGGCGGGCGTCGTCGAAGCCGTACTTCTGCATGCCGGCCAGGTCGGCGTGGCCGGGGCGGGGGCGGGTCAGCGGCGCGTTGCGGGCCTGCCCGGCGAGCGCTTGCGGGTCGACCGGGTCGGCGGCCATGACCGTCTGCCACTTGGGCCACTCGGTGTTGCCGACCTGCACCGCGATCGGGCCGCCCTGGGTGACCCCGTGGCGGACGCCGCCGGTGAGGGTGACGGCGTCCTGCTCGAAGGACATGCGGGCGCCGCGGCCGTGGCCCAGCCGGCGGCGGGCGAGGTCGACGTCGAGGTCGGCGGTCTGCACCTGCACGCCGGCGGGGAGGCCCTCGAGGATGGCGGTGAGCTGCTGGCCGTGCGACTCACCGGCGGTCAGCCAGCGCAACATGCCCGGCATTCTGCCAGCCGCGCACCCGGCCACCTCCGACGGCGGGGGCCGCCACGATCAGGTCCCCTGATCATCGCGCGTCCTCCCTCACGTTCCACGGTCAGGGAGGACGCTCCACGGTCAGGGAGGACGCTCCACGATCAGGTTCCCTGATCATCGCGCGGGGAGCGTCAGGCGAGCGGGCCCCCGAGGGCCAGGGCGAGGACGGCACCGAGCAGCAGCGGCGGGCCGAACGGCAGCGCGGTGCGCCAGCCGGCCCGGCGGGTGGCCACCAGCAGCAATGAGACCGCGGCGCCGGCGAGCAGGCCGAGGAGGACCCCGGCCAACAGCACCCCCCAGCCGGCCCAGCCGAGCACCAGCCCGAGCAGCGCGAGCAGCTTGACGTCGCCGAGCCCGAGCCCCGCCGGGGCGGCCAGCGCGGCCGCCAGGGCGATCCCGCCCGCGGCGGCCGCGGCGAACACGGCGCGCAGCAGTGCCGGCCAGGTGCCCAGGAGGGCGGCGTCGGCGAGCAGCGCGGCGGCGCAGACGGCGGCGGCGGGCAGGGTCACGCGGTCGGGCAGCCGGTGGACGGCGAGGTCGACCTGCGCGAGGACGACGGCGGCGCCGGCGGCCCACGCGAGCGCGAGGGTGGCCGGCCGGGCGCCGGTGAGCAGCACCGCGCCGCACAGCAGCACCGCCAGCAGGGCGCTGCTCGAGAGCACCCGGGCGGGCGAGGGGCGGGCAGCGTCGTCGCGGGCGGCCAGCCGGACGGCGGCCCGGGCGAGCGGGGGTCCGGCCAGGACGGCGGCCGTCACGGCGAGCGCGAGCAGCAGGCCGCGGGGGGCGACGTCGCTCACCCGGCGAGGTGGGCGTCCAGGGCGGCGCGCATCTCCCCGAGCGGCGCGGGCTGCCCGGTCATCAGCTCGACCTGGACGGTGGCCTGCCAGAACAGCACCTCGATGCCGCTGATGACGGCCGCGCCCTCCGCGTCGGCCCGCCCGGCCAGGGGTGTGGGCCAGGGGGCGTAGAGGACGTCGAGCAGCGTCTGCCCCCGCCGCCAGCCGAGCGCCGCGAGGTCGGGATGGGCGCCGATCGGCACCGTGCTGACGACGACGGGGGCCTCGACCGCGCCCGGGGACAGCGGCCGGACGTCGGCGGCGACCCCGAGCGCGCCGAGCACCCGGACGGTGTCGGCGGCGCGGTCGGGCGCCCGGACGAGGACGTCGACGCGCTCGGCACCGAGCTCGGCCAGGGCCACGGCCGCGGCGGCCGCCGTCCCGCCGGCACCGATGATCGCGGCGTGCGCGACCCGCTGGACCCCGCCGGTCTGCAGCGCCATGCCGACGCCGTGGACGTCGGTGTTCTCCGCCCGCCAGCCCGTACCGGTGGGCACGAGGGTGTTGGCGGCGCCCAGCAGCCGGGGCAGCGGCTCGACGGTGTCGGCGACCGCCACCGCCGCCTGCTTGCACGGCATGGTCACCGAGAAGCCGCGCCACTCGGGGCCGAGGCCGGCCAGCAGGACGGGCAGGTCCTCGGGCCCGAGGTCGAGCGCGTCGTAGGTCCAGCCGGTCAGGCCGAGCGCGGCGTAGGCCGCCCGGTGCAGCAGCGGCGACAGCGAGTGCGCGACCGGGCGGCCGAGGACGGCCGCCCGGCCCGGCGGTGCCGGTGCGGGCGCCGCCCGGCCGGCGGCGTCCGGGGCGAGCACGGGCCGGTCAGCCACCGCACCCGAGGCCGGCGTCGGCGCAGGCCTGCCGCGCGGCCTGGAACTCCGCGTAGTCGCCGGTGAAGAAGTGCCGGCCGTCCTCGGAGGCCAAGACGTAGTACAGGAGCCCGCCGGTGGTCGGGGACAGCGCCGCCTCGAGGCTCGCCTCGCCCGGCGAGCTGATCGGCGTCGGCGGCAGCCCGGCCCGGGTGCGGGTGTTGTACGGGCTGTCGGTCTGCAGGTCGGTGACGGTGAGGTCGTTGCCGTTCTTCTGCAGGCCGTAGGCCAGTGTGGCGTCGATGCCGAGCGGGATGCCCTGGGCCAGCCGGTTGTAGACCACCTGGGCGACGTCGGGCCGCTCCTGGTCCAGGCGGGTCTCGGACTGCACCATCGAGGCGACCGTGACGATGTCGTACACCGAGCGGCCGGAGGCGGCGGCCCGCTGCTCGAGCTGCAGGTCGGTGGCGACCTCGGTGAAGCGGGCGACCATGCCGCGCAGCACGTCGGCGGCGGTGTCGTCGGGTTCGACGTCGTAGGTGGCCGGGAAGAGGAAGCCCTCGAGCTGGCCGTCGGCGTAGGCCGGCAGACCGAGGGCGGCGGGGTCGGCGGCGGCCGTCTGCAGGTCCTCGATCGGCAGGCCGGTGGCCTCGGCGACGCGCTGCAGCGTGGCCGCGACGGTGAAGCCCTCGGGGACGGTGACCCGCGAGACCAGCCGGCTGGCGGGGTCGAGCAGCAGGTCCAGCGCGGCCTGGCCGCTCATCTGCGAGCGCAGGGAGTAGACGCCGGGCTGGATGCCCATGGAGTCAGGGTCGGCCTCGGCGGCGTCGACGAAGGGGTCGGCCGAGGCGATGACGCCCTGGTCGACGAGGGTGCGGGCGATGTCGCTGAGGGTGTCGCCGCCGTCGACCCGCACCTCGACGGTGCCGGTTCCGGTGCCGGCGTAGTCCTCGGCCTCGGGGTTGACCAGGCCGATGAGCGCCCTGCCGCCGAAGACGATGCCGGCGACCAGGCCGGCCAGGACGACCAGCGCCAGCAGGTTGGTCAGCGGGCCGCGCCGGCGGCGGCCGGAGCGCCCACGGCGCCCGGTGACGTCGTGGTGGTCGTCGTCGTGACCACCGAGGACGAGGTGGTCGTCGTCGTGGTGGTCGTCGTCGTGGTGGTCGTCGTCGTGGTGGTCGTCGTCGTGGTGGTCGTCGTCGTGGTGGTCGTCGTCGTGGTGGTCGTCGTCGTGGTGGTCGTCGTCGTGGTGGTCGTCGTGGTGGTCGTCGTGGTGGTCGTCGTGGTGGTCGTCGTGGTGGTCGTCGTCGTGGTGGTGGTGGTCCGCGTGGCCGGCCGGAGCCGCGGCCGCCCGGCGGGCGCGCCGGCCGCGGCGGCCCTCGTCGCGGCGCCCGGGACCGAGGACCTCCAGGCCGCCGGTGGCGTCCTCGTCGTCGTGGTGGTCGTCCCAGGGAGCGCCGTCGCGGTGGTCGTCGCGGTGGTCGTCGTGGTGGTCGTCGTGGTGGCCGTCCCAGGGGGTGTCGTCCCCGTGGACGTCCCAGTGGGCGGTGTCGGCAACGTGGTGGCGCGGGTCGACGGCCGGGTGCGCCTCGGTGGGCACGTCGACGGCCTCGATGTGCCGGGTGTCGGCCGCGGTGTCGGCCGCGGTCGCCGGGGGGCGCTGCAGCCGCGACCAGGCGCCCGGCGGGCGGGGCGGGAGCCCGGCCGCGGGCGGGGTGGGCTGCCTGCTGCCGGGCAGGGGGCCGGTGCGGTCGTCGCCGGGAGCGGCGTGCCGGCCGCTCAGCGTGGGAGCGCCCGGCGGGCGGTCGAGGAGGCCGGCGCCGCGGGCGGGGCGACCGGGATAGGCGGGCACCGGGCCGACCGGCGGCCGCGACGTCGGGGGGAGGCCGGCCGCGCGGCCGCGGTCCACGGCGCCCCACGGGCTGCCGGTGCCGCCGAGGGGATCGGGCCCCGCGTGCCGGCCCCGCCCCGACGGCGGCACCGGACCGGTCACGCGCCCACCTCGCTGGCGCTCGGCAGGCACGTGCCCGCCGGTGCTGCACGCCTGTGTGACCTCGCCATCTCGGTCACGAGCGCCCCCGCTGGGCGTCGAGATAGGCCTGGAGGATGACCACGGCGGCGGCCTGGTCGATCACGGGACGCTGGGCGCGGCTGTCGAGCCCGTTCGCGCGCAGGGAACTGGCTGCGGTCACGGTGGAGAGCCTCTCGTCGACGAGGTGCACGGGCACGCTGCCGATGCGCCCGGCGAGTGCCCGAGAGTAGGCACGGGCCTCGCGGGCCGAGGCGCCCGACGCACCCGAGAGGTGCCTCGGCTCCCCCACGATCACCTCTGTCACCTCGTGCTCCACCACGAGCGCCGCGATCTGCTCGAGGTCACCGCCGTCGCGGCGGCGCTCGACGGTCTCCAGCGGGCTGGCCAGCGTGCCGGTGGGGTCCGACAGCGCGACGCCGATGCGCACCGTGCCGACGTCCAGGCCCAGCCGGCGGCCCTGGCGGGTGCGGCGGGGCGGGAGCGGCAGGCCGGCCGGGAGCCCCTGGGACAGGTCGATCTCGGTGGTCTCGTGCGACACGGGCGGAAAGCCCGCGCGCAGGTCGATCGCCTCGGTGGGGTGGTGCACCGGCTGCTGCGGCGGGGTCCGTCGCGGGCGGGACGGCGGCACCGCGGGGCGGCCCTGCACGCGCCGCTCGCCCATGTCGCCGGTCTCGTCGGGGCGCTGCTCGGGCACTCCGGTCACCTCCCTGCGGCGGTCGCGACCGCCTGTTCACCGGCCTGGAGGGCGGCGGGGATGCCGCCCGGGTCCGTCCCGCCGCCCTGGGCGACGTCGGCCTTGCCACCGCCCCGGCCTCCGACCGGGGCGGCCGCGGCACGCAGCACGTCGTTGGCCGACAGGCCGCGCTCCTGGGCGGCGGGGTTGAGCGCCGCGACGAGAGCCACCTTGCCCCCGGACTCCGAGGCGAGCAAGACAACACCCGGGCGGTCGCCGAGACGCCCGCGGACGTCGAGCGCGAGGGTGCGCAGGTCGCCCCCGGACAGCCCGGGCGGCGACGCCGTGACGACGGCGACCCCGCCGACGTCGTGCGCCTGCCCGGCCAGCGAGCCCGCCGCCGCCTGGGTCTGCTGGGCGCGCAGCTCGGCGATCTCGCGGTCGGCGTCGCGCAGTCGGGACAGGATGCCGCCCACCCGGTCGAGCAGGCCGTCGGTCGGGGACTTGAGCAGCTCGCCGAGCTGGCGGACGAGGTCGCGTTCGCGGGCGAGGTAGCGGAAGCCCTCCAGCCCGACGACGGCCTCCACGCGGCGGGACCCCGAGCCGACCGAGGACTCGCCGGTGAGCGCCAGCGTGCCGATCTGGGCGCTGCCGGCCACGTGCGTGCCACCGCAGAGCTCGCGCGACCACGGGCCGCCGATCTCGACGACGCGCACCTGCTCGCCGTAGGTCTCGCCGAACAGCGCGAGCGCGCCGATCGCCTGGGCCTCGGGCAGCGTCATGTAGTCGGCGCGGACCCGGTGGTCGGCGCGGACCGCCGCGTTGGCGACGTCCTCGATGTCGGCGCGCTGCTGCGTGCTCAGGGCGCCCTGCCAGGCGAAGTCCAGCCGCAGGTAGCCGGGCCGGTTGTAGGAGCCCGACTGCAGCGCCTGCGGGCCGAGCACCTGGCGCAGCGCCGCGTGCACGACGTGGGTGCCCGAGTGCGCCTGGCACGCCGACAGCCGCCACTCCCGGTCGACCTCGGCGGTGAGCTCGGCGCCGCCGGCCAGCGCGCCCTCGAGGACGCGCACCTGGTGGACGACCAGCCCCTTGACCGGCCGCTGGACGTCGAGGACCTCGGCGCGACCGCCGTCCCAGGTCAGCGTGCCGGCGTCGGCGACCTGGCCGCCGGACTCGGCGTAGAAGGGCGTGCGGTCGAGCACCACGCGCACGACCTCGCCGGGGCCGGCCCCAGCCCCGGCGGGCCCGCCGTCCTCCCCGTCGAGCTCGGTGACCAGCCCCAGCACGCGCGAGTCGGTGCGCAGGGTGTCGTAGGCGCGCCAGTCGGTCGGGCCGTGCTCGGCGAGCAGCCGGCGGTAGGCCAGGACGTCGACCGACCCGGTGCGCTTGGCGCGGGCGTCGGCGCGGGCCCGGTCGCGCTGCTGCTGCATGAGCGCGCGGAAGCCGGCCTCGTCGACGCTCACGCCCTGCTCGGCGGCCATCTCCAGGGTGACGTCGATGGGGAAGCCGTAGGTGTCGTGCAGGGAGAACGCCTGCTCGCCCGACAGCGCCGGGGTGCCGGCGGCCTTGGCCTCACGGACGGCGGTGTCGAACAGCGCCGTGCCCGAGGAGAGGGTGCGCCGGAACGCCTCCTCCTCGGCGTAGGCGACCGCGGCGATCCGCTCGAAGTCGGTGGCCAGCTCGGGGTAGCTGCCGCTCATCGCGTCGCGGGAGACCGGCAGCAGCTCGGGCAGGGTGGCGGTGTCGACGCCGAGCAGCCGCATCGAGCGGACCGCGCGGCGCAGCAGGCGGCGCAGGATGTACCCGCGGCCCTCGTTGCCCGGCGTGACGCCGTCGCCGATGAGCATCAGGCCGCTGCGGACGTGGTCGGCCACCACGCGCAGCCGGACGTCGGCGTCGTGGTCCTTGCCGTAGGTCACGCCGGCGAGCTCGGCGCCGCGGCGCAGCACCGGCGCGACCTCGTCGATCTCGTACAGGTTGTCGACGCCCTGGAGCAGGAAGGCGACCCGCTCCATCCCCATGCCGGTGTCGATGTTCTTCTTCGGCAGCTCCCCGACGACCCGGAAGTCCTCCTTGCTCCGGACGTCGGTGAGCTCGTACTGCATGAAGACGAGGTTCCAGATCTCCAGGAACCGGTCGCCGGCGGTGTCGACCAGCGGGCCGCCGTCGGGGCCGAACTCCGGGCCGCGGTCGAAGTAGATCTCCGAGCAGGGGCCGCCCGGGCCGTCGGCGCCGGTGTGCCAGTAGTTGTCCTTCTTGCCCAGCCGCTGGATCCGCTCGACCGGCAGCCCGGCGATGCGGTGCCAGGCGTCGGCGGCCTCGTCGTCGTCGAGGTAGACGGTCACCCAGATGCGGTCGGGGTCGAAGCCCAGCCCGCCGTCGGCCACGGAGCCGGTCACCAGCTCCCAGGCGTGCTGGATGGCGCCCTCCTTGAAGTAGTCGCCGAAGGAGAAGTTGCCGTTCATCTGGAAGAACGTGCCGTGGCGGGTGGTCTTGCCCACCTCCTCGATGTCGAGGGTGCGCACGCACTTCTGCACGCTGGTGGCCCGCGGGAACGGGGCCGGCTCGCGGCCGGTCAGGTACGGGATGAACGGCACCATGCCGGCGACGGTGAACAGCAGCGAGGGGTCCGGCGACACCAGGGAGGCGCTGGGGACGACGGTGTGGCCGCGCTGCTCGAAGTGCTGCAGGAAGCGGCGGCGGATCTCGGCGGTCTGCATCTGGGCTCGGTTCTCCTGCGAGGGGTGGCGGCGGCGCGCCGGGCGCGCCGCCGCCGGGAGGTCAGCGGTCGGCGGCGTGTGCCCCGCGACCGGGCAGCCGTCCGGGCAGCTGGACCTGGTCGCGCTCGGGCAGCGGCGCGTCGAGGCCGGTGCCGCTGCGCAGCTCCTGCTCGCGCATCGCCGCCGCGGCGCGCACGTCGGCGCCGAAGTCGCCGATCGCGTCGGCGAGCTCGCGCAGGCCGTCGGCGATCGAGGCGCCGATCCCGGCCGGCGTCATGCGCTCGGCGGCCCGGGACAGCTTGCGGACGAGCAGGGCGCCGATGGTCACGCCCATGGCCAGCCAGAACAGCCGGCGCATCAGGCGGCCCGCCGGGCGGCACGGCGCTCGCGGCGGTCGGCCTTGTCGCGCGCGGCGGCCTCGGCGATCGCCTGGCCCTCACGCCGCTTCTTCGTGGCGCTGCGCACGCCGTAGCTGAACGCGGCGACCTTGATCAGCGGGCTGCCCACGGTGGCGGCGACGACGCTGGTCAGCGCCGCGACGTTGCTCGACACGTTGGCCGCGTTGCCGGTGATGTCGTCGACCCGCTCGAGGTTGCTGTTGACGTGGGCAACCGTCGTCTGGGCCTGGCTGAGGATCGGGCCGCTCTGCTCGCGGGCCTGCCGGATGGTCAGCGTCGCCTCGTCGAGCGTGCGTCCCAGCTTGAGCAGCGGAACGGCGAGCAGCACCACCAGCAGCACCAGCGCCAGGGCGGCGATCAGTCCGGCCCACTCTCCTGCGGACACGCGGCGTCTCCTCTTGCTCGTCGGCTGGTTCGGCGGCCGGCGCGGGACGTCGCGGCCGGCGTGGTCACAGTAGTCGCGGCCCTCGGCGGTCAGCGGACGCGGCGGACGATCGCGCGCAGCTTGGCCAGCCGCGCCCCGATCGTCGCCTCGGCGCCGCGGCTCGTGGGCCGGTAGTAGTCCTTCCCCACCAGGGCGTCCGGCGGGTACTGCTGCGGCACCACGCCGTCGGGGTGGGCGTGCGGGTAGACGTAGGTCCCCCCGTGGCCGAGCTTCCTCGCGCCCGCGTAGTGGGCGTCGCGCAGCCCCGGCGGCACCGGCCCGGCCAACCCCGCCCGCACGTCGGCGACCGACTCGCCCATCGCCACGGTGACGGCGTTGGACTTGGGTGCCGTGGCCAGGTGGACGACGGCCTGGGCCAGCGGGAAGTGGCCCTCGGGCATGCCGATGAAGGCGACCGCGTCGGCCGCCGCGACCGCCGTCTGCAGCGCCGTCGGGTCGGCCATGCCGATGTCCTCGCTGGCGGAGATGACCAGCCGGCGGGCGATGAAGCGCGGGTCCTCCCCCGCCACCACCATCCGCGCGAGGTAGTGCAGCGCGGCGTCGACGTCACTGCCGCGGATCGACTTGATCAGCGCGCTGGCGACGTCGTAGTGCGCGTCGCCCTGCCGGTCGTAGCGGACCGCGGCCTGCGCGACCGCCGTCTCCAGGGTCGCCAGGTCGATCTCGCCCGCACCCGCCGCCTGCGCCGCGCCGGCGCCCGACTCCAGAGCGGTGAGCGCCTTGCGCCCGTCTCCGCCGGCCACCCGGACCAGGTGCTCCTCGGCGTCGGCGCTCAGCGTGACCGCGCCGTCGAGGCCGCGGTCGCTGGTGAGCGCCCGCCGCAGCAGCGTGCGGACGTCGTCGTCGGACAGCGGCTGCAGCGCGAGCACCAGGCTGCGGCTGAGCAGCGGGCTGACGACGGAGAAGAACGGGTTCTCGGTGGTGGCGGCGATGAGGCTGACGATCCGGTCCTCGACGGCCGACAGCAGCGAGTCCTGCTGGGTCTTGGAGAACCGGTGGACCTCGTCGATGAACAGCACGGTGCGGCGGCCGGCGTAGGTCAGCTCGCGCTTGGCGCTCGTGATGACCGCGCGGACCTCCTTGACGCCGGCGTCGAGGGCCGACAGCTGCACGAACTGCCGCCTGGTGGCCAGCGAGATGACGTGCGCGAGCGTCGTCTTGCCCGTGCCGGGCGGGCCGTAGAGGACCAGCGACATCGGCTCGTCGGCCTCGACCAGGCGGCGCAGCGGCGCGCGGGGGCCGAGCAGGTGCGACTGGCCGACGACCTCGTCGAGCGAGCGCGGCCGCATCCGCACCGCCAGGGGCGCGCCCGGGTCGACGGTCGCGCCGCCCGCGTCCGCCGGCTCGTCGAACAGGGAGGTCACGGGTAGCGACGCTACCTCCGGGGCACGACACCTCCCGTGCAGCAGCGACGCATCGGAGACCGGACCGTCAGCGCCATCGGGCTCGGGGCGATGCCCCTGTCCACCAAGACCGACCGCCCGTCCCGCGAGGACGCGATCGCCACGATCCTCGCCGCGCTCGACGCCGGCGTGACGCTCGTCGACACCGCCGACGCCTACGCCGCCGACGAGTCGGAGTTCGGGCACAACGAGTCGCTCGTGGCCGAGGCGCTGGCCTCCCACGGCGCCACCGACGTGCTGGTGGCGACCAAGGGCGGGCACACGCGGCGGGGCACCGACTGGCTCCTCGACGGGTCGCCCAGCTACCTGCGGCGGGCCTGCGAGGCCTCGCTGCGGCGCCTCGGGGTGGACGCGATCGGGCTCTACCAGTTCCACCGGCCCGACCCGGACACGCCGTGGGAGGAGTCGATGGGGGCGCTGCGGCAGCTCGCCGACGACGGCCTGGTGCAGATGGTCGGCGTCTCCAACGCCGACGTCGCGCAGATCGACGTCGCCCGGTCGATCGTCGGGCCGGCGCTGGCGGCCGTGCAGAACCAGTTCTCGCCGGGCTGGCGGTTCTCCGCCGACGAGGTCGCCCACTGCGCGGCGCACGGGCTGGCGTTCCTCCCGTGGAGCCCCTTCGGCGGGGTGACCGCGGCCGGGTCCCTGGACGCGACCGCGCCCGCCTTCGCCGAGGTGGCCGCGGAGGTGGGCGTGTCGGTGTACCGGGTGACGCTGGCCTGGCACCTGGCGCAGGCCGACGTCGTCGTCCCGATCCCCGGAGCCTCGCGGCCGGCCTCGATCCAGGACTCCGCCGCCGCCGCGGACCTGCAGCTGACCCCCGACCAGCTCGCCCGCCTGGACTCCGCCTGAGGTCCGGTTCCCTCCCGAGTGCGCAGTTGCGGTCGCCGACACGCGCGGACACGCCGCCGTCAGCCACCTCGACTGCTCACTCGGCCGCCGTCCACAGCCGGCTCGGCCGTCCACCGGTCCGGCTGAGAGGTCCGCCACGGCCTCCGTCGGCGCGACGGTCGCGGCGTGGCCGACTCCGAACTGCGACCCACCTACACCTGGCAGCACGCCCGGGACGCCGGGCTGACCCGCGCACAGCGACGGGACGACGGCGTGCGGGTCAGCCGCGGCGCCTACGTCTTCCGCGCCGTCCCGCTGTCCCTGCACGCCGCGTGCTCCGCCGTCCTCCCCGTCCTGCCCGCCGGCGCCGTCGTGTCGCACTGGACCGCTGCGGCGCTCCTCGGCGCGCCCGTGCCGCACGGCTGGCCGCTCGAGGTCAGCGTGCCGCCGGGCACCTACCGCCCACGCCGTCGCCGACTCCGGGTGCACGTGCGCGACCTCCTGGCCGAGGACGCGACCGGGCACCGCGGTCTCCCGGTCACCAGCGGCCCACAGACGTGGCTCGACCTCGCGGCCGTCCTGGACCCACCCGAGCTCGTCGCGGTCGGCGATGCCCTGTACCGAACCGGGCACCTCGACGGGGGCTCGCTGGCCGGGCGTCTCGCGCGGGCGGACGGCCTGCGCGGCGTCGTCCGGGCGCGGGAGTGGGCGCCGCTGCTGTCCCCGCTGGCGATGTCACGGCCCGAGAGCGTGGTCCGCTGCGTGCTCATCCAGGCCGGCCTCCCCCACCCTCGACCTCAGGTGGAGATCGAGAGCGCGTCCGGCCGGGTGGTCGCGCACAGCGACCTCGGCTGGCCGCAGTGGCGGGTGGCCGTCGAGTACGAGGGACGCCAGCACGCGGACCCCGGGCAGTTCGGCCGGGACGTCGACCGCTACTCGCTGATGGCCGCCGACGGTTGGCTCACCATCCGCTACGGCGCCGACCACCTCCGCCGGCCGGAGGTCGTCGTCGACCGGGCGACCCGGGCGCTGCGCAGCCGCGGGGCGGTCTGGTGACCCGACCGAGCAGTTGCGGTCGCCGACACGCGGCGACACTCCGCGAAGGGCGACCGCAACTGCTCACCCGGGCGGATCGGGAGCCGGACTCAGCCGGTGGGGTCGGTCGGGCCCGGGGCGCCGGGCTCGCCGGGCAGCGGCGGCTCCTCGGCCACCGCGTCGATCCCGGCCTCCTTGCGCTGTGCCTCGGTGATCGGTGTCGGGGCACCGGTCAGCGGGTCGTAGCCGGCGCCGGTCTTGGGGAACGAGATGACCTCGCGGATCGAGTCGACCCCGGCCAGCAGCGCGGTCAGCCGGTCCCACCCCAGCGCGGCCCCGGCGTGCGGCGGCGGGCCGTAGGCGAACGCCTCGAGGAAGAACCCGAACCGCTCCCGGGCCTCCTCGCGCGACATGCCCAGCGTCTCGAACACCCGCTCCTGCAGCGCCGCGTCGTGGATGCGGACCGAGCCGCTGAGCACCTCGTTGCCGTTGATCACCATGTCGTAGGCGTCGGACAGCGCCGCCCCCCGGTCCTCGGGGAAGCGCTCCCGCCACTCGGGGGTGGGTGAGGTGAACGGGTGGTGCATGAAGGTCCAGTCGCCGTCCTCGGTCTGCTCGAACATCGGGAAGTCGACGACGAACAGGAACGACCACGACCCGGGCGCGACGAGCTCCAGCCGCCGGGCGATCTCGTTGCGGGCCGCGCCCAGCAGCTCCTGCGACGACCGGCGCGGCCCGGCGGCGAAGAACACGCAGTCGCCCGGGGAGGCGCCGACGGCGGAGACCAGGCCCGCCCGCTCGGTGTCGGAGATGTTCTTCGCCACCGGCCCGCCGAGGGTGCCGTCCTCGGCGACGGTGACGTAGGCCAGCCCGCGGTAGCCGCGGGAGCGCGCCCAGTCCTGCCAGGCGTCGAAGGCCCGCCGCGGCTGCGAGCCGCCGCCGGGCATGACCACCGCCCCGACGTAGGGCGCCTGGAACACCCGGAAGGGCGTGTCGGCGAAGTAGGAGGTCAGCTCGGTGAGCTCGATGCCGAAGCGCAGGTCGGGCTTGTCGGACCCGAACCGGTCCATCGCCTCGCGGTAGGTCATCCGCGGGATCTCGGGCACCTCGTGGGAGGCCAGCTCCCGCCACAGCGTCCGGACGACGTCCTCGGCGATCGCCAGCACGTCGTCGCGGTCGGCGAAGCTCATCTCGAAGTCCAGCTGGGTGAACTCCGGCTGCCGGTCGGCGCGGAAGTCCTCGTCGCGGAAGCAGCGGGCGATCTGGTAGTAGCGCTCCAGCCCGCCGATCATCAGCAGCTGCTTGAACAGCTGCGGCGACTGCGGCAGCGCGTACCACTTGCCCGGCTGCAGCCGGACGGGGACGACGAAGTCGCGGGCGCCCTCGGGGGTCGAGCGGGTGAGCGTCGGCGTCTCCACCTCGACGAACCCGTGCTGCGCCATGACGCCGCGGGCCACCCGGTTGACCTCGCTGCGCAGCCGCAGCACCCGGGCCGGCCCCTGGCGGCGCAGGTCGAGGTAGCGGTACCGGTAGCGGACGTCGTCGCTGGCGGCCTGGTCGGTCTCGATCGGGAACGGCAGCGGCGCGGCGGCCGACAGCACCGTCAGCTCGCTCGCGGCCACCTCGACCTCGCCGGTGGGCAGCTCCGGGTTCTCGTTGCCGGCCGGCCGCTGCCGGACCTCGCCGGTCACCTGCACGCAGAACTCGTTGCGGAGGGCGTGCGCCTCCTCCTCGCGGACGACGACCTGGACGTAGCCCGACGCGTCGCGCAGGTCGACGAAGACGACGCCGCCGTGGTCGCGCCGGCGGGCCACCCAGCCGGCGAGGGTGACGGTGGAACCGGCGTCGGACGCGCGCAGCGTGCCGGCGTCGTGGGTGCGGAGCACGTGGGGGCCTTTCAGGGGAGGAGGCGGGTCACCAGCGGTCGTGCACGTGGGCGCGGATGCGCTCGTCGTAGAGGCGCTCGAGGTCGGCGAGCTCGGCGTCGGTCAGCGGCGGGAGGTCGGCGGCCGCGGCGTTGGACCGCGCCTGCTCCACCGAGCGGGCGCCGGGGATGACGCAGGTGACGCCGGGCTGCTGGACCACCCAGCGCAGCGCCACCTGGGCCGGCGTCCGGTCGCCGCAGATCGCGGTGAACTCGCGCGCGGCGGCGACGCCGACCTCGTAGGGCACGCCCGCGAAGGTCTCGCCGACGTCGAAGGCCTCGCCGTGCCGGTTGAAGTTCCGGTGGTCGTCGGCGGCGAACGTCGTCGACTCGTCGTACCGGCCCGACAGCAGGCCGCTGGCCAGCGGCACCCGCGCCAGGATCCCGACGCCACGGGCGGCCGCGGTGGGCAGCAGCTCCTCCAACGGCTTGCGGCGGAACACGTTGAGGATCACCTGGACCGTCGCCACGCCCGGGTGCTCGAGCGCGGTGAGGCCCTCGGCGACGGTCTCCACCGAGACGCCGTAGGCCGCGATCGCGCCGTCCTCGACGATGGAGTCGAGGGCGTCGTAGACCCGCTGGTCGGAGTAGACCGCGGTCGGCGGGCAGTGCAGCTGCACGAGGTCGAGGGTGTCGACCCCGAGGTTGCGCCGCGACCGGTCGACCCAGGCCCGCAGGTCCTCCGGCGTGAAGGACGCGGCCTCGAACGGGTCGGCGCGCCGGCCGGCCTTGGTGGCCACGAACGGGCGGTCGGACCGGGCGGCCAGCGCCTTGCGGATGCGCTCCTCGCTGCGCCCGTCGCCGTACACGTCGGCGGTGTCGAGCAGGGTGACGCCGGCGTCGAGCGCGGCGTCGAGGACCTCGCCGGCGGTGTCCTCGTCGACGTCCCCCCAGTCGCCGCCCAGCTGCCAGGTGCCCAGGCCGACCACGGACACGTCCGCGCCGGTCCGTCCGAGGGGCCGGGTCTCCATCACGCAGTCACCACTCCCTGAGAAACCGCCGTCGTCAGCGCCTCGAGCAGCTCCCCCACGGGGACGGCGCGCTGCTCCCCCGTGCGCAGGTCCTTGAGCTGGCCGACGCCCTCGGCCAGGTCCCGCTCGCCGATCACGACCGCGTGCGAGGCGCCCGACCGGTCGGCGGCCTTCATGGCGCCCTTGAGCCGGAGGTCGCCGTACACGGTGTCGGCGGGCACCCCGGCCGCGCGCAGCTCCCCCACCAGCCGGACCGCCAGCCGCTTGGCCTCCGCGCCGAGCGGGACGACGAACGCCCGCACCCCGGTCGACGCCGCGACGTCGAGCCCCTCGGCCTGCACCGCCAGCAGCGTCCGGTCGACGCCGACGGCGTAGCCGATGCCGCTCACGTCCGGTCCGCCGAGCGCCGCCGACAGCCCGTCGTAGCGGCCGCCGCCGCCGATCGCCGACTGCGCGCCGAGCCCGAAGTGGACGAACTCGAACGTCGTCTTCGTGTAGTAGTCCAGGCCGCGCACTAGCCGGGGCGCCTCGGTCCAGCTCACGCCGAGGTCGGTGAGGTGCTGGCGGACGGCGTCGTAGTGCGCCCGGGTGGAGTCCGAGAGGTGGTCGACCATCAGCGGCGCCTCGTCGAGCTGGGCCTGCACCTCGGGGCGCTTGTCGTCGAGCACCCGCAGCGGGTTGATCTCCGCGCGCCGCCGGGTCTCCTCGTCGAGGTCGAGCTTGTCCAGGTAGGCGACCAGCAGCTCGCGGTACTGCGGCCGGCAGGTCGCGTCGCCCAGCGAGGTGAGCAGCAGCTCGAAGTCGGTCAGCCCCAGGTCGCGGAAGCCCTGCACGCCCAGCGCCACCACCTCGGCGTCCAGCGCCGGGTCGTCGACGCCGAGGGCCTCCATGTCGACCTGGGTGAAGTGCCGGTAGCGGCCGGCCTGCGGGCGCTCGTAGCGGAACGCCGAGCCGACCGTCCACAGCTTCACCGGCAGCGCGCCGGTGTGCAGCCGGTGCTCGATGAACGCGCGCATCAGCCCGGCGGTGAGCTCCGGGCGCAGCGTCAGCGACCGGCCGCCACGGTCGGCGAAGGTGTACATCTCCTTGGTCACGACGTCGGTGGACTCCCCCACCCCGCGGGAGAAGACGGCGGTCTCCTCGAACACCGGCGTCTCGACGTAGCCGTAGCCGGCCCGCCGCAGCGGTGCGGTGAGCGTGTCGCGGACGGCGAGGAAGCGGGCCGACTCCGGCGGCAGGACGTCGAAGGTCCCCTTCGGCGCGCTCAGGTGGGTGCTCACAGGCCGCGCGCCCCCGGAGCGGAGGCGGCCTCGGCCAGGTAGGGGTTGGTGGCCCGCTCGCGGCCGATCGTGGTCGACGGGCCGTGGCCGGGCAGCACGACCGTCGCGTCGTCCAGCGGCAGGACGACGTCGCGCAGCGAGGTGAGCATCGACTCCCACGAGCCGCCGGGCAGGTCTACCCGGCCGACCGAGCCGGCGAACAGCACGTCGCCGGCCAGCAGCCCGGGGGCCTCCCCCAGGTCGAGGGAGAACACCACCGAGCCCTGGGTGTGCCCGGGCGCGTGCCGCACGGTCAGCTCCACCCCGGCCAGCGACAGCACCGCGCCGTCGTCGAGCCGGCGGACCTCCGCGGGGTCGGGCAGGCGCAGCCCGGTGATCAGCGGCGCCAGCTGCGGCCCGTGCCAGCGGACCGGGTCGGCCAGCATCCCGGAGTCGGCTGGGTGCAGGTAGGCCGGGATGTCGTAGCCGTCGCAGACCGGCAGCACGGAGAACGTGTGGTCGAGGTGGCCGTGGGTGAGCACCACCGCGACCGGCTTGAGCCCGTCCTCGGCCAGCAGGCGGGCGAGCGGCTCGACGGCGTCCATGCCCGGGTCGACGACGACGCACTCCGCGCGCGGCCCGGAGGCGACGGCGTAGCAGTTGGTGCCGAAGGCGCCGGCCGGGAACGAGCGGATGAGCACCCGTGCAGGTTACGCGGGTGATCTCGCGGCCCTCCGGTCCGGCGACCGGGTCCGCTCAGGGAGCGCACCTACACTCGCGGCCGAGCAGCGGGGCACCGCGCGACGCGGCGCGGGAGCCGCAGCGGCCGACGCCCCGCCGAGCAGCCGTTCCCCTGAGGAGTGTCCGACCCGTGCCGACCAACAAGCAGCGCCGGGTGGCCGCGCAGCGCCGTCTGCAGCGCCAGCTCGAGCGCCGCGCGGAGCTCGCCCGCAAGCGCCGCCGCAACCTGCTCGTCGTGGTGACCGTCGTCGCCGTCGTGCTCGTGGCCGGGGCGGTGGCCCTGGTCGCCGGCCTGGGAGGTGACGACGACCCGGGCGCCGAGGCCGCCGCCACCAGCAGCAGCTCGTCGGCACCGTCGGCGGGCCCGGGGGCCGAGCGGGCCGGGCAGACCACCACGGCCGGACCCTGCACCTACACCTACGACGCCCAGGGCAGCTCGGGCGTCGCCGTGGATGCACCGTCCGGTGACCTGCCGGCCGAGGGCACGGTGACCGAGACGATGACCACGAGCGCCGGCGCGATCGGGCTCACCCTCGACCGAGCGGGGTCTGCGGCGTGCGCCACGGCGAGTTTCGTGTCGCTGTCGGAGCAGGGCTTCTTCGACGACACCCCGTGCCACCGGCTGACCACCAGCCCCGGTCTGCAGGTCCTGCAGTGCGGCGACCCCTCGGGGCAGGGCACCGGCGGTCCCGGCTACAGCTTCCCCACCCAGGTCACCGGTACGGAGACCTACCCGCGGGGCGTGATCGCCATGGCGAACAGCGGGCAGGGCACGGACGGCAGCCAGTTCTTCCTGGTCTACGGCGACAGCCTGCAGGGCAACCCGAACTACACGGTCTTCGGCACCATCGACGAACCCGGGCTGGCCGTCCTCGACACGATCGCCGCGGCCGGGGTGGCCGACGGGTCGACCGACGGGGCGCCCGCCACCCCGGTGACCATCACCTCGATGACCGTCGTCCCGTGAGGCCGGCGCGGGCGGGCACCGGGCCGGCCGGCGCGCTGCCGGCGCTCACCGCCTGCTCGGGCAGCGTGACCGGGTCGGCGTCGTCGGTCCCCGGCGGTACCGGCGGCGCCCCGGGCGGCGCGGCCGGCGGGGTGTCGACGACGACCTGCGACCGGGTGGGCGTGCGCTCGGGCAACCCGTAGGCCGTCGAGGTCCCCCGCCGCCGGCGGAGGTGCCCGCCGAGGGCACCCCGGCCGTACCGAGGGGCCGCGGGTGCTGCAGTGCGGCGACCCCACCGGCACCGGAGCGGGGCGGGCCCACCTACGCGTTCCCCACCGACGTCGACGGCTCGGAGACCTGCGGGCGCGGCACGGTGGCCGTGGCCGACAGCGGGCGGGGCCTCGACGGCAGCCAGTTCTTCCTCGTCCGGGGCGACAGCGCGCTGCCGCCGGACCACACCGTCGTCGGCACCGTGGACGACGCCGGGCTGGCCGTCCTCGACGCCGCCGCGGCCAACGGCAACGACGGCTCGCTCGACCCGAGCCCCGGCGGCGGCGCACCGACCGTCCCGGTGACGGTCACGGCGGTGACGCCGGCCGGCGGAGACGCCGCCCCACCGGGCCCCGCCGTACCCGGTGGGGCCCGCGGGGCCGGGGCAGACTCGTGGCGGTGACCGCCCGACCCGATCCGTACGCCGGCTTCCCCTCCGGCTTCTTCGCCCGCGCCGACGAGACCCCCGACGGGCTCTTCTACGCACCCCAGCGCCTGGTCACCCACATCGACGACGCCGCGATCGCCGCGGTCGGCGACCTCTACGCCGAGCTGGGCATCGACGGATCGGCGCCCGCGCCGCGCCGGGTGCTGGACCTCATGTCGTCGTGGGTCTCGCACTTCCGGACGCCGCCGGCCGAGCTGGTGGTCCTCGGCATGAACGCCGAGGAACTCGCGGCCAACCCCGCGGCCACCGAGCGGGTGGTGCACGACCTCAACGCCGACCCCCGGGTGCCGCTGCCCGACGACGACGTCGACGCCGCCGTCTGCTGCGTGTCGATCGACTACCTCACCCGGCCGATCGAGGTCCTCGCCGAGGTCGGACGCGTGCTGCGGCCGGGCGGGACCCTGGCGGTCACCTTCTCCAACCGCTGCTTCCCGACCAAGGCCGTGCGCGGCTGGCTGCTCACCGACGACGTCCAGCACGGCGCGATCGTCGCCGAGCTGGTCCGGCGCACCGGCCGCTTCGGCGAGCCCGACGTCGCGCTGCGCACGACGCCCGGGGCCGGCGACCCCCTCTGGGCGGTGGTGGCCACGGCGCGCTGAGGGCTCAGGGCTGGCGCTGCTGTGCCTGTGGTGGCTGCTGGCCCAGGTGCGCTCGGACCGGGTGGGCGGGCTGCCGCTGTCCCGCGACGCCGAGCGGGGGTACACCGACCTCGACGCCACCGCGGTCACCGGTGCGGTGGCGGACGAGGTCGAGGGCCACCGCGGCGTCACCCGCGCCCGCGCGGGGCTCTCCGGCGCCAGGACGGCGCCGCTGCTCACGCTCACCGTCACCCTCGACGGCCGGGTCGACGCCGGCGAGCTGCACCACCGCGTCGTCCACGGCGCCGTCGCGCACGCCCGGCAGGCGCTGGGCCGGCCCGACCTGCCGGCCCGCGTCGAGCTGGTCCTGCCGCCTGGCGCCCGCCGGGACGTCCGCTGACCGGGCCGCGCCACGATCAGGGAACCTGATCCCAGAGCGTCCTCCCTCACGTCCCACGGTGAGGGAGGACGCCGCACGATCAGGTCACCTGATCATCGCGACGCGGCTCAGGCGGTGACGCGCTCGACGTCGAAGACGCCCTCGACGTTGCGGACCGTCTGCAGCACCGCGCCGAGGTGGGCCGGGTCGGCCAGCTCGAAGGTGAACCGGCTGACCGCCACCCGGTCGCGGCTGGTCTGCACCGACGCCGAGAGGATGTTGACCCGCTCGTCGGCCAGCGCCCGGGTGACGTCGGAGAGCAGCCGGTGCCGGTCGAGCGCCTCGACCTGGATCGCGACGAGGAACACCGACCCGGGCTGGCTGGCCCACTCGACCTCGACCAGCCGCTCGGGCTTGCGCTGCAGGTCGCCGGCGTTGGTGCAGTCGGTGCGGTGCACGCTCACCCCTCCGCCGCGGGTGACGAAGCCGAGGATCTCGTCGCCGGGCACCGGGGTGCAGCACTTGGCGAGCTTGGCCCAGACGTCGCCCATCCCGTGGACGACGATGCCCGGGTCGCCGCTGGCCGTGCGCCGGTGCACCGTCCGGCGCATGGGGATGGTCGTCTCGGCGATGTCCTCGGCCGCGCCCTCGGCGCCACCCAGCGCGGTGATCAGCTTCTCGACGATCGAGGAGGCCGAGATCTGGTTCTCCCCCACCGCGGCGTAGAGCGCGGTGACGTCGGCGTAGCGCAGGTCCTTGGCCAGGGTCACCAGGGCCTCGCCGCCGAGCAGCCGCTGCAGCGGCAGGCCGGACTTGCGCATGGCCCGGGTCAGGGCCTCCTTGCCGGCCTCCACCGCGTCGTCGCGGCGCTCCTTGGTGAACCACTGCCGGATCTTGGTGCGTGCCCGCGAGGACCCCACGAAGCCGAGCCAGTCCTTCGACGGGCCGGCCGTCGGCGAGCGGGAGGTGAAGATCTCCACGACGTCGCCGTTGCTGAGCTTGCTGTCCAGGCTCACCAGGGCGCCGTTGACCCGCGCGCCGATGCAGCGGTGCCCGACCTCGGTGTGCACCGCGTAGGCGAAGTCGACCGGCGTCGACTCGCCGGGCAGGCTGATCACGTCGCCCTTGGGCGTGAAGACGAAGACCTCCTGCGGGCCGAGGTCGTAGCGCAGCGTCTCGAGGAACTCGCCGGGCTCCTGCGCCTCGCGCTGCCAGTCCAGCAGCTGGCGCAGCCACAGCATGTCGTCGGGCGTGCCGACCTTCGCCGCGCCGAGCTCGCCGGGGCCGGGCCGCCCGCCCGCCCGCGCCTTCTCCTTGTACTTCCAGTGCGCGGCGATGCCGAACTCGGCGGTGCGGTGCATGTCGTGCGTGCGGATCTGCAGCTCGACCGGCTTGCCCTGCGGGCCGATCACCGTCGTGTGCAGCGACTGGTACATGTTGAACTTGGGCATCGCGACGAAGTCCTTGAACCGCCCCGGCACCGGCTGCCAGTGGGCGTGCATGATGCCCAGCGCCGCGTAGCAGTCGCGGACGGTGTCGACCAGGATGCGGATGCCGACGAGGTCCCAGATGTCGGTGAAGTCCCGGCCGCGGACGATCATCTTCTGGTAGATCGAGTAGTAGTGCTTGGGCCGGCCGGTGACGACCGCCTCGATGCCGGCGGCCTTGAGCTGCTCGGTGACCGCGGCGGTGACCTCGGCGAGGTAGGTGTCGCGCGAGGGCGCCCGCTCGGCGACCAGCCGCACGATCTCGTCGTAGCGCTTGGGGTAGAGCGTGGCGAAGGCGAGGTCCTCGAGCTCCCACTTGATGGTGTTCATGCCCAGGCGGTGGGCCAGCGGGGCGAGGATCTCCAGCGTCTCGCGCGCCTTCTTCTCCTGCTTCTCCGGCGGGAGGAAGCGCAGCGTGCGCATGTTGTGCAGCCGGTCGGCGAGCTTGATGACCAGCACCCGCGGGTCGCGGGCCATGGCCACGATCATCTTGCGGATCGTCTCGGCCTGGGCGGCGTCACCCAGCTTCACCTTGTCGATCTTGGTGACGCCGTCGACGAGGTGGGCGACCTCGGGGCCGAAGTCGGCGCTGATGGCCTCCAGGGTCTTGCCGGTGTCCTCGACGGTGTCGTGCAGCAGCGCGGCGACCAGCGTCGTGGTGTCCATCCCCAGCCCGGCCAGGACGGTGGCCACGGCCAGCGGGTGGGTGATGTAGGGGTCGCCGCTCTTGCGCTTCTGGGTGGCGTGCGCGGCCTCGGCCACGTCGTAGGCCCGCTGCAGCAGCGCCAGGTCGGCCTTGGGGTGGCTCTGCCGGTGCAGGGAGGCCAGCGGCTCCAGCACCGGGCGGACCAGGCTGCCGCGCTGCCCGGCGACGATCCGGCGGGCCAGCCGGTCCCGGACGCGGCGCGGGCGCGGCGACCCGCCCTCACCCTCGGTGGGCGGCTCGCTGTCGACGTCGTCGGGACGGCGGACCAGCGGCCGGCTCGGGAGCGGCGCGCGCTGGTCGGGCTGCGAGCCGGCCGGCTCCTCGGGCCGCGCGCCAGCCACGTTGGTGACCGGCGCATCCGGGGGCACGGCTACTCCTGCGCTGTTGAGGAGGAACGACCCCCACCATGCTAGCCGGGACCGGGCCTGCGGGGCCGGACGTCCCCCTCAGGTGGTCCAGAGGGCGTGCACGGCGTGCGGTGCGATCCGCTGGCGCCCGCCGAGCTCGGCCAGCTCGATGACCACCGACACCGCCGTGACGACCGCGCCCAGCTCCTCGACCAGGGCGAGCGCGGCGCCGAGCGTGCCACCGGTGGCGAGGACGTCGTCGACCAGCAGCACCCGCTGCCCCGGCCGCAGGGAGTCGGTGTGCATCTCAACGGTGGCCGTGCCGTACTCGAGCGCGTACTCGGCGCTCACCCGCTCCCGCGGCAGCTTGCCGGCCTTGCGCACCGGGACGACGCCGACGCCGGTGTGCAGCGCCACGGCCGCGGCCAGCAGGAAGCCGCGGGCCTCGACGCCGACCACGACGTCGAAGCCGGGATCGGACGGGCCGCCGTCGTCGGTGTGCGCCACCGCGGCCACCCGGGGGTCGGCCAGCTGCGGCGCGGCCAGGCCCTCGACCATGCGGCGGAACGCCGGCCCGTCGGCGAAGACCGGCGTCAGGTCGCGGAACAGCACGCCCGGGACCGGGAAGTCGGGGACGTCGACCGCGTGGCTCGCGATGAGCTCGTCGAGCGGCTGCAGCGCCTCGGGGACGCTCACCGGCGCTTCTTGGTGCTGCCGGAGCGGCCGCCGGGCCGCTGCGGGCGCTGCCCGGGCCGCGGTGCCGCGCTGGCACCGTGCGCGCGGGGGCCGCGGGCCGGCTCGGGGCCCACGGAGGACGGCGACTCGACGACGAGGTCGGCCTGCGCCGGGCCCAGCGCGCCCGGGTCCCGGTCGGCGGGGTCCCGCTCGGCCAGGGCGACCCCGCCGCGGGCGGCGCCGCGGTTGCGGCGGGCGCTGGCGACCGGCCCGGCGACGGCGCGGGTGCCCTGCCGGGCGGCCGCCGAGCGGCGGGCCAGCACGCGGCGGCGCAGCGCGACCTGCTCGGGCTCGCGCTCCTTGAGGTCGGCCACGATCGGCGTGGCCAGGAAGATGGAGGAGTAGGCGCCGGCGGCCAGGCCGACGAACAGCACGAGGGCGAGGTCCTTGAGCGTGCCGACGCCGAGCAGGCCGGCGCCGACGAACAGCAGCCCGGCGACCGGCAGCAGCGCGATCACCGAGGTGTTGATCGAGCGCATCAGCGTCTGGTTGACCGCGAGGTTGGCCGCCTCGCCCCAGGTCATGCGCGCGCCGGAGGACAGGCCGCGGGTGTTCTCGTCGACCTTGTCGAAGACGACGACGGTGTCGTAGAGCGAGAACCCGAGGATGGTCAGCAGGCCGATGACCGTCGAGGGCGTGACCTCGAACCCGACCAGCGAGTACACACCGGCGGTGACGAGCAGGTCGTGCAGCAGCGCGAGGATCGCCCCGATGGCCATCTTCGGCTGGAACCGGATGGCGAGGAACGCGACGACGGCGACGAGGAACACCGCCAGCGCGAGCAGCGCCTGGTCGGTGATGTCCTGCCCCCACTGGGCGCTGACCGCGTCGGGGCTCACCTCGTCGGGGTCGATCCCGGCGGCGTCGGCGACGGCCTGGACGACGGCCCGCTCGCCGTCGTTGTCCAGGGCGCCGGTGCGCAGCAGCACGGTGTCGCCGCCGACCACCTGCGCCGAGGCGACGTCGGCCCCGGCGTCGGAGGCCGCGGCGCGCACCTGCTCGAGCTGGGCGCTGGTCGCGGGCAGCCGGAAGCTGTTGCCGCCCTCGAAGTCGATGCCGAAGTTGAACCCGCGGAACACCATCGAGGCGATGCAGACCAGCACGACGACCGCGGTGACCTTGTAGATCAGCCGACTGCGGCCGACGACGTCCAGACCCGCCTCGCCGTTGTAGAGCCGGTGGGCCAGCGACGCCCGGCGGCGCGGACGGCGGACCGCGCCGGGCTCGCCGTCGGCGGGCAGGCCCGCGTCGACCAGCGCCTCGTCGTCGGCGGCCGCGGCGGCGTCCTCGGTGGCCGCGGCGGTGGCGGCGCGGGCCTCGTCGGCCTCGGTGCCCGGGGGCACGCCGTCGGCGCGCCCATGGTCCTGCCCGCGGTCCTGCTCGCGGCTCATGCCTGGCTCCTGTCCTGGGACGCGCGGGCGCCGCTGCCGGCGCCGACGAGCTCGCGCCCGGCGGCGGGGACCGGCCCGCCGGCACGGCGGGACCGGTCGACCCGGCCCAGGCCGGAGAAGCGGCTCTGCCCGAAGGCCCGGTAGCGGGCCAGCACGGCCATCAGCGGGTGGGTGAAGAGGAAGACGACGATCAGGTCGAGCACCGTGGACAGGCCGAGGGTGAACGCGAAGCCCTTCACGTCACCGATGGCCAGCCAGTAGAGGATCGCCGCGGCCAGGAAGCTGACCGCGTCGGCCGACAGGATCGTGCGGCGGGCGCGCACCCAGGCGCGCGGCACCGCCGACCGCAGCGTGCGGCCCTCCCGGACCTCGTCCTTGAGCCGCTCGAAGTAGACGACGAACGAGTCGGCCGTGATGCCGATCGACACGATGAACCCGGCGATCCCGGCGAGGCTGAGCGTGAACCCGATCTGGCGGCCCAGCAGCACCAGGCTGGCGTAGACGACCACCGCCGAGAGGAACAGGCTGGCGATCATCACCAGGCCGAGCAGCCGGTAGTAGACCAAGGCGTAGACGAAGACCAGGGCGACGCCGATGGCGCCGGCGATGAGGCCCGCCCGCAGCTGCTCGGCGCCGAGCTCGGTGGAGATCGACTGCGCGGTGGCCTGGGTGAACGTCAGCGGCAGCGCGCCGTAGCGCAGCTGGTTGGCCAGCTCCTCGGCGCTCTGCTGGGTGAACGAGCCGGTGATCGTCGTCTGGCCGTTGATGGCGGTGGTGATGCTGGGCGCGGAGACCACCCGGCCGTCGAGGGTGAAGGCGACGTTGTTGCCGATGTTGGCGGCCGTGTACTCCGCCCAGGTGGCCCGGCCGGTGGAGTTGAAGTCCAGCAGCACGACCCACTCACCGGTGGTCTGCTGCGTGCCGGCGCTGGCGTCGGTGATGTCGGTGCCCTCGAGGATCGCCGGGCCGAGCAGGTACTTGACGCTGCCGTCCTCGCTGCACGCGGCCACGTAGTCCTCGGAGCGGTCGACCGCGCCGGCGGCCTCCTCCGGCGAGCAGGTCAGCGTCGCGTACGCGGCGGCGGCCTGCTCCTGGGTCACCGGCGGGGCGTCGGGGTCGGGGATGGCCGGGTCGGCCACGGCGCCGTCGGAGGGCGTCGCGCCCGCGCCGTCGGTGGGCGCGGCGGAGTCGGTGGCCGCGGCGGAGTCGGTGGCCGCGGCGGAGTCGGTGGGCGCGGCGGAGTCGGTGGCCGCGGCGGGATCCGACGGCGTCGCCGCGTCCGTGGGCGCCGCGCTGCCGCTCGCGCCGGCGCTCTCGCTCGGGGCGGCGCTGTCGCCGGCCTCCGCCGGCGCGGCCGGCTCGGGACCGCCGATGACCGGCCGGAACCGCAGCTGGGCGGTCTGACCCAGCTCCCGCGCCTGCTCGCCGTTGTCACCGGGCACCGAGATGACGATGTTCGAGTCGCCCTCGGTGACCACCTCGGCCTCGGCCACGCCGAGGCCGTTGACCCGCTGCTCGATGATCTGGCGGGCCAGCTCGAGGTCCTCGGGGGCCGGCGCCTGGCCGTCGGGGGTGCGGGCGGTGAGGGTGACGGTGGTGCCGCCGCGCAGGTCCAGCCCCAGCTGCGGCGTCCGGTCGGTGCCGGTGAAGAAGACCAGGCCGTACATGACGGCGATGATCAGCACCAGCGCGCCGAAGTAGCGGCGCGCCGGCAGGGCGCGGTTGGCCACGGGTCCTCCGGTCAGAGGGTCTTGCCGGAGGGGCCGTCACCGGGGCGCTCGTCCCGGGCCGGCAGGTCGTCGGCCACGGGGTCGACGACGGGGTCCACCACCGGGTCCACGGCCGGGCCGGTCACCGCCGGCTGCCGCACCTGGACGACGGCCTGGCGCGCGTAGGTCACCACGACGCCCGGGGCGATCTCGACCTGGACGGTGGCCGGGTCGTCGAGACCGGCGACCGTGGCGTAGACGCCGCCGGCCATCGTCACCGGCGCGCCGACGGCGAGGGCCGACTGCGTCTGGTTCTGCTGGCGCTTGCGGGCCCGCGCCGGCAGCACGATCAGCGCCACGAACGCCAACACCAGCAGGAGCAGGGGGAACAGTTCCACGACGGGAGTGCCTCTCTACCGCGCTCATGTGCACGCGGTGGGTGCGGTCCGGGTCGGGACCGCTCGGGTACGTCGGTCATGGCACGCACGGAGACCGGCCGCCGACACACGGTCGCGCGGCCGGGACCGGGTCGACCCGGCGGGGGGTCGAGTTGCGCGCCAGCGCGGACGAGTCTAGGCGTCGAACAACGGTTCCGACGACGAACCCGGGTCGCGCGGGACTGCTGTGACACCGCCGAGGGGGATCCCGCCGCGCGGCACCGGCCGGCCGAGGTGCCGCCACGCGGCCTCGGTGGCCACCCGCCCCCGCGGGGTGCGCGCCAGCAGGCCGGCCCGCACGAGGAACGGCTCGCACACCTCCTCGACGGTGTGCGGCTCCTCCCCCACCGCGACGGCGAGGGTGCTCACGCCCACCGGCCCCCCGGAGAAGCGGGCGACCAGTGCCTCGAGCACCTCCCGGTCGAGCCGGTCCAGGCCGAGGTCGTCGACGTCGTAGAGCGCCAGCGCGGCGCGGGCGACGGCGCGGGTGACCCGGCCGTCGGCCTCCACCTCGGCGTAGTCGCGCACCCGGCGCAGCAGCCGGTTGGCGATGCGCGGCGTGCCGCGGGAGCGGCTGGCGATCTCCGCCGACCCGTCGTCGGTGAGCTCGACGCCGAGCAGCTCGGCGCTGCGCGCGAGCACCTGCTGCAGCTCGGCCGGCTCGTAGAACTCCATCTGCCCGACGAAGCCGAACCGGTCGCGCAGCGGCCCGGTAAGCAGGCCCGCCCGGGTGGTCGCGCCGACCAGGGTGAAGGGGTTGATCTCCAGCGGGATGGCGGTGGCCCCGGGCCCCTTGCCGACGACGACGTCGACCCGGAAGTCCTCCATCGCCATGTACAGCAGCTCCTCGGCCGGCCGGGCGATGCGGTGGATCTCGTCGATGAACAGCACGTCACCGGGGCCGAGGTTGGACAGCATCGCGGCCAGGTCACCGGAGCGCTCGATCGCCGGGCCGCTGGTGATCTTCACCGCGGTGCCCAGCTCCGAGCCGATGATCAGCGCGAGGCTGGTCTTGCCCAGTCCGGGCGGACCCGACAGCAGCACGTGGTCCGGCGGGCGGCCGCGGCGTTTGGCGCCCTCGAGCACCAGCGCGAGCTGGCGGGCCACCTTGGGCTGGCCGATGAAGTCGTGCAGCGAGTGCGGCCGCAGCGCCGACTCGACCACCCGCTCCTCGTCACCGGCCTGCGGCGAGACGCCGAACTCCCGGCCCGGGCCGTCGTCCACCTCCCCGGTCAGCGCCCGGTCGAACGGCGTGCTCATGACCTGCCCAGCAGCTGCAGGGCCTGACGCAGCAGCAGCGCGACGTCGACCCGCCCGGTGGCGGTGAGCTGCTCGTCGGCCACCGGCGTCAGCGCCGTGATCGCGGTGTCGGCCTCCCGGCTGCTCCAGCCCAGCCCGATCAGCGCCGCGGCGAGCTGGTCACGCCACGGCGTCACCGGGGTGAGCGGGCCGGCCCCGGCGGGCAGCGCGGCCGGGCCGTCGAGCTGGGTGTCCGCCGTCGTGGTCCCCAGCCGGTCGCGCAGCTCCAGGATCAGCCGCTCGGCGCCCTTCTTGCCGATGCCGGGCACCTGCATCAGCGCCTTGACGTCGGCCATCGACACCGCGCGGCGGACCTCCCGCGGCGGGTGGATGGCCAGCACCGCCTGGGCCAGCCGCGGGCCGACGCCGTTGGCCGTCTGCAGCAGCTCGAACAGCTGGCGCTCGTCGTCGTCGGCGAAGCCGTAGAGGGTCAGGGAGTCCTCGCGGACGACGAGGCTCGTGGCCAGCCGCGCGTCCTGGCCCACGGCCAGCCGGGCGATGGTGCCGGGCGTGCACTGCACCGACAGGCCGATCCCGCCGACCTCGACCACCGCGCCGTCCGGCGAGACCGCGGCCACCCGGCCGCTCACCGACGCGATCACCGGCTCACCCCCGTCCAGCGCGGCAGCGTCGTCGAGCGGACCGGCGCGCCGATCCCGCCGGCGATCGCGGCGACCCGCAGCCGCTCCTGGGCCGGGCCGCGCCAGACGTGGCAGACCGCCAGCGCCAGGGCGTCGGCGGCGTCGGCCGGCCTGGGGGCGGCCGACAGGCCCAGCACCCGGGTGACCATGAGGGTGACCTGCTCCTTGTCCGCGCGGCCGTTGCCGGAGATGGCCGCCTTGACCTCACTGGGCGTGTGCCAGGCGACCGGCCGGTCGGTCTGCGCCGCGGCCAGCGCCGCGACCCCGGCCGCCTGCGCGGTGCCGGTGGCGGTGCCCTTGTTGTTCTGCGTGAAGACGCGCTCGATGGCCACGACGTCGGGCCGGTGCTCGCGCAGCAGCGCCGTCACCTGGGTGTGCAGCTCCAGCAGCCGCAGCTCCAGGTCGAGCTCGGCGGAGCTGCGGATGACCCCCACCCCGACGACGGCCGGGCGGGCGCCGGGGCGGCCGTCGACCACGCCCCACCCGCACCGGGTCAGCCCCGGGTCGATGCCGAGCACCCGCATGGCGCTGCCTCCCACGGACGCGTCTCCCCCCGGCCGAACTGGTGTTCGACCGAGGCTAACCGTCGCGGCCGACGATCGGGTGCGACACGCCCGCCCGGTGCGGTGCTGGAACGGCCCCCTCGCAGGGGCCCGCGCCGAGCGGAGCGAGGCGTGGGGGCGAGGGGGTCCTTCCATCAGCCGACGTTGGCGAGGACCTCGTCGGGGACGTCGTAGTTGGCGTAGACGTTCTGCACGTCGTCGCAGTCCTCGAGGGCGTCGATGAGGCGGAACACCTTGCCGGCGCCCTCCTCGTCGAGCTCGACGGTGACGCTCGGCACGAAGCCGATCTCGGCGGAGTCGTAGTCGATGCCAGCGTCCTGCAGCGCGGAGCGGACGGCGACGAGGTCGCCCGGCTCGCAGACCACCTCGAGGGTGTCGCCGAGGTCGCGCACCTCCTCGGCACCGGCGTCGAGGACGGCCATGAGCACGGTGTCCTCGTCCACGCCGTCGGTCGCGGGCACCACGACGACGCCCTTGCGGGAGAAGAGGTAGGACACCGACCCCGGGTCGGCCATGGACCCGCCGTTGCGGGTCATGGCAGTGCGGACCTCCATGGCCGAGCGGTTCTTGTTGTCGGTGAGGCACTCGACGAGGACCGCGACGCCGCCGGCGGCGTAGCCCTCGTAGGTGATGCCCTGGTAGTCGACGCCGCCGGCCTCGGCGCCGGAGCCGCGCTTGACCGCGCGGTCGATGTTGTCGTTGGGCACCGAGCTCTTCTTCGCCTTCTGGATGGCGTCGTAGAGCGTCGGGTTGCCGGCCGGGTCACCGCCGCCGGTGCGGGCCGCGACCTCGATGTTCTTGATCAGCTTGGCGAACAGCTTGCCGCGCTTGGCGTCGATCCCGGCCTTCTTGTGCTTGGTCGTCGCCCACTTGGAATGGCCGCTCACTGATCTCCTCCGGGGTGGGGGGCACCGGCGCCGGCGCCACTGGGGACAGCCACCGCCCCGCCGACCGCGGCCGCGCGCCGCACGATCTCCACGAAGAGCCCGTGGACCCGGGTGTCCCCGGTCAGCTCGGGGTGGAAGCTGGTGGCCACGACGTCGCCCTGGCGCACCGCGACGATCCTACCGTCGGCCGCTCCGCCCACGACCCGCCCGAGGACCTGCACCCCGGGCCCCGTCTCCTCGACCCACGGCGCGCGGATGAAGACCGCCGACAGCGGTCCGCCGGGCACGCCGTCGAGCGCGATCCGCGACTCGAAGGAGTCGGCCTGCCGGCCGAAGGCGTTGCGCCGCACGGTGACGTCGAGGCCGCCCAGGGTGGGCTGGTCCGGCGGGGCGTCGAGCAGCCGGTCGGCCAGCAGCACCAGACCCGCGCAGGTGCCGTAGGCCGGCAGCCCGCCGCGGACGGCGTCGCGCAGCGGCTCGAGCAGGCCGGTGCGGACGGCGAGCTTGGTCATCGTCGTCGACTCCCCGCCCGGCAGGACCAGCCCGTCGACGGCGGCCAGCTCCTCGGGACGCCGGACCAGCACCGCCTCGGCGCCCAGGCCGGTGAGGACGGCGAGGTGCTCGCGGACGTCGCCCTGCAGCGACAGGACGCCGATGCGCGGCCCGCTCACCAGCCGCGGGTGGCGAAGCGCTCGGTCTCGGGCAGCGTCGCCACGTTGATCCCGACCATCGGCTCGCCCAGGCCGCGGGACACCTTGGTGATCACGGCCGGGTCGTCGAAGAAGGTGGTGGCCTGCACGATCGCCGCCGCGCGCTGCGCCGGGTCGCCGGACTTGAAGATGCCCGAGCCCACGAACACGCCCTCGGCCCCGAGCTGCATCATCATCGCCGCGTCGGCCGGGGTGGCGATGCCGCCGGCGGTGAACAGCACGACGGGCAGCTTCCCGGCGCGGGCCACCTCGACCACCAGGTCGTGCGGGGCGCGCAGCTCCTTGGCCGCGACGTACAGCTCGGTCTCGTCGAGGGTGGCCAGCCGCCGGATGCCGGCGCGCAGGGCCCGCATGTGCCGGGTGGCCTCGACGACGTTGCCGGTGCCGGCCTCGCCCTTGGACCGGATCATGGCCGCGCCCTCGTCGATCCGGCGCAGCGCCTCGCCCAGGTCGGTGGCGCCGCAGACGAAGGGCACGGTGAAGTCGCGCTTGGCGATGTGGTGGGCCTCGTCGGCCGGGGTGAGGACCTCGGACTCGTCGACGTAGTCCACGCCCAGGCTCTGCAGCACCTGCGCCTCGACGAAGTGGCCGATGCGGGCCTTGGCCATCACCGGGATCGAAACCGCGTCGATGATCCCCTGGACCATGTCGGGGTCGCTCATGCGGGCGATGCCGCCCTGCGCGCGGATGTCGGCGGGCACCCGCTCCAGCGCCATGACCGCGACCGCGCCCGCGTCCTCGGCGATCCGCGCCTGCTCCGGAGTGACGACGTCCATGATCACGCCGCCCTTGAGCTGCTCGGCCAGGCCGCGCTTGACGCGGTCGGTGCCGGTCGCCGGCGCGGCGGTCGGGTCGGTCGGGACGTCGGCGTGCGAGGACACGGGCTGCTCCAGGAGAGGGGGGACCCGGGCCGGACGGCCCACGACCGCGACCATCGTAGGTCGGGTCAGCGGGCCGCCGACGTGCCGCTGGTCACGGCGTCCAGTCCGTCCTCGACGTCGAAGAACCGCGGCAGCGGCCGGTCGCCGTGCAGCCGCAGCAGCCGGGGCAGCCGGCGCTCGCGCAGCAGGTGCGTGTCGCGGACGGCGTCGTTGTAGAAGCGGCGCGCCAGGGCGATGCGGTCCTCGGCCTCGGCGAGCCCGCCCAGCAGCGCCGGCGGGAGGCCGGTGAGGTCGGCCGGGAGGGCGCGCAGCTCCCGGCCGAGGGTGTTCTCGGCGAGCTCGCGGTCACCGGCCGGCAGCTCGCGGGCCTCGTAGGCCGCCGTCTTCAGCCGGGCGGTGCGGTCCTCCCCCAGGACGGCGGAGTGCTCGGCGGCCAGGTCGGCGGCGAGGGCGGCGCGCTGCCGCAGCCGGGTGTCGAGGACCGTCCAGGCCCGCGCCACGCGCCCCTCCAGGCGGCGCAGGCGGGTCAGCGTCCACGCCGTCCAGGCCAGCAGGAGGACGACGACGCCCGCGAGGAGGAGCAACCAGGCCTCGGGCGTCACGGCCGACCACGCTAGCGGCGGACCCTCCGCAGCAGGGACGGCCACGCTCCCGCGTCGTCGACACCGCCCGCCGTGCCGGTCGCGGCGGGCAGCTCCTCCCCCTCCTCGTCGGCGGCGGTGACCGCGCCGGAGCCGGGCAGGACGACGGTCTCGTAGACGGCGAGCACCCGGCGCGCCACCACCTGCCAGTCGTAGCCGGCGGCCACCTCCCGTCCGGTGGCCGACAGGGCGGCCCGGCGGGCGGGGTCGGCGAGCAGGTCCGACAGCGCCCGCGCCAGCGCGCCGCTGTCGCCCCGGCGGACGAGCACGCCGGCCGTGCCGTCCTCGAGCACCCGGGCGAAGGCGTCGAGGTCGCTGGCCACGATCGGCGCGCCGGCGGCCATCGCCTCGATGAGGACCACACCGAAGGACTCGCCCAGCAGGTTGGGCGCGCAGTAGACGTCGACCGAGCGCAGGAACGCGGCCTTGTCGGTCTCGGAGACCTCCCCGAGCAGCGCGACGTGCGGCCGCAGGTTCTCGGCCACGGCCTCGTGCAGCGCGTCGGGGTCACCGCGGCCGGCGACCAGCAGCCGCGCGCCGGGGTGCTCGCGGACGACGGTCCGCATGGCCTCCAGCAGCACCGGCAGGCCCTTGCGCGGCTCGTCGTAGCGGCCGAGGAACCCGATGGTCGGCCCGTCGACGCCGCGGGCGGTGCCGGGCAGGCAGGGCCCCTCGGCGAAGGGGGCGACGTGGACGCCGTTGGGGACGATCACCGCGTCGCCGCCCAGGTGCTCGACCTGCACCCGGCGGGCGAAGTCGGACACGGCGATCCGCCCGGAGATCTTCTCCAGCCAGGGGCGCACGACCGGCCCCCAGGCGGCCAGCCACTTCGAGCGCACCGTGGCGGCGTGGAAGGTGGCCACGATCGGCCCGGTGGCGATCATGCAGACGAGCAGGCCGATCGACGGCGGCGCCGGGTCGTGCACGTGGACGACGTCGAAGTGCCCCTCGCGCAGCCAGCGGCGGACCCGGGTGGCCGACACCGGCCCGAACTGGACGCTGGCCATCGAGCCGTTGTAGGGGATGGGGACGGTGCGCCCGGCGAAGGTGATCCAGGGGTCGGTGAGCGACTCCTCGTGCTCGGCCGGGGTGAGCACCTCCACGTGGTGGCCCAGGCCGCGCAGCGTCTCGGCGAGGTCGCGCACGTGGTACTGGACGCCGCCGGGGACGTCCCACTGGTAGGGGCAGACCAGGCCGATCCGCATCAGCCGCGCCTCCCCGTCGGCGGGTCGGGCGGCACGTCGGCCCAGACCCGGCCCGGCACGTGCCAGTCCTCGGGGCGGACGGCGAGGTCGCGGGTGAAGGCGTCGGCGACGCCCTGCGTGCCCGCGGCGACCCGGTCGCGCAGCCGGCCCGGCCCGTCGACGCGCACCTCGGGCCGGACGGCGAACTCCCAGCCGCGGTCGGTGAAGCGGCAGATCGCCGGGTGCAGGGCGGCCCCGGTCCGGGCGGCCAGCAGCGCGGGGCCGGCGGGCATCGTCGTCGGCCGGCCGAACAGCTCCACCGGGACGCCGCCGGGCCCGAGGTCGCGGTCGGCGACCAGGCAGGTGAAACCCCCGCCGGCCAGCTCCTCCCGGAGGACGGCGGAGCTCGGTTGCTCTCCCCCGGTCAGCGGCAGCACCCGGATGCCGAGGGACTCCCGGTACTCCAGGAACCGCCGGTAGAGCGACTCCGGTCGCAGCCGTTCGGCGACGGTCGTGAACGGCCCGCCGAGCCAGTCGACGAGCCACACCCCCGCGGCGTCCCAGTTGCCGCTGTGCGGCAGGGCGACGACGACGCCGCGGCCCTCCTCCCGCGCCCGCTCGAAGTGCTCGACGCCGGAGCTGACGGTCTCGGCCACGATCCGCCGGCGGGGCAGCCGCGGCAGGCGGAAGGCCTCCTGCCAGTAGCGGGCGTAGGAGCGCAGCGCGCGGACGGTGAGCTCGGCGAGCTCGTCGTCGGCGAGCCGCCCCCCGGTGGCCACCCGCAGGTTGGCCCGCAGCTGGCGCACGCCGCGGCCGTCGCGGCCGGCCGCCCACCGGCCGCCGGCGTCGAAGGCGCCGCGCGCCAGCGGCTCGGGCAGCCGCTGCACGGCCTGCCAGCCGGCCGCGTACCCGAGGTCGGTGAGCCGGTCGGCGACCCGGGCGGCGACCCGGGCACCGGCACGGCCGGGGGCGGTGGTGCCGGCGCGCTCGCCGCTCACCGCGCCGGCGTCGACGCCGCCGGCGCCGCCTTCCCCCGGGCACCGCGGTGGACGGCGACCACCCGCTGCACCACCGTCACCGCCCCGCCGACGACGAGCAGCCACAGGCCGACGTCGACGGCGTAGGGCAGGCCGAGGCCGGTCAGACCCGTGCCGGCGAGCACCAGGATCAGCCGCTCGGTGCGCTCCACCAGCCCGACGTCGCAGGGGATGCCGACACCCTCGGCGCGGGCCTTGGTGTAGCTGGTCAGCACGCCGAGGACGAGCCCGACGAGGGCGAGCAGGGCGAGCAGCCGGTTCCCGCCGTCGCCGGTGTACCACCACACCAGACCACCGAAGACGGCGGCGTCGACGGCCCGGTCGCAGGTGGAGTCCAGCACCGCGCCGAACGCCGAGCCGCCGCCGCGGGCGCGGGCGAGGGCGCCGTCGAGCATGTCGAGCAGCACGAAGACCGTGACGGTGAACGCGCCCCAGAACAGCTGCCCGTGCGCGACGAGCAGCACCGCGCCGGCGATCGCGCCGAGGGTGCCGGTGAGGGTGACCATGTCCGGGGTCACCCCGGCCCGGGCCAGCCGGGTGACCACCGGCGCCCAGAACCGGCCGACGGCGGCGCGGGCACCCGAGCCCAGCATCAGGCCCCCCGCGGCGCGGCGGCCGCCGGCCAGCTCTGGGCCAGCAGCGCGCGGGTCTCGGCCAGCACCTGCGGCAATACCCGCGTCAGGCCGATGACCGGCATGAAGTTGGTGTCGCCGCCCCAGCGCGGCACCGCGTGCTGGTGCAGGTGGTCGGCGATGCCGGCGCCGGCCACCGCCCCCTGGTTCATCCCGATGTTGAAGCCGTGCGCGCCGGTCACCTGCCGCACCACCCGCATCGCCGTCTGCGTGAACGCGCCCAGCTCGGCGACCTCGGCGTCGGTGAGGTCGGTGTAGTCGGGCACGTGCCGGTACGGGACCACCATGAGGTGTCCGGCGTTGTACGGGTAGAGGTTGAGGACGGCGAAGACGGTCTCGCCCCGGGCGACGACCAGCCCGTCCTCGTCGGTCATGGCCGGGATGAGGCAGAACGGGCAGTCGTGCTCGCCGGTCGGCTTGCCCGACCCGCGGATGTAGGCCATCCGGTACGGCGTCCACAGGTGCTCGAAGACGGCCGCCGGGCCGCCGTCGTCGCTGGAGACGGGGACCGAGAAGCTCACCTCCGGGCCGGTGCTCACGCCGGCCCCAACGGGCTCTCGGCGGTGGGGTCGGCGTTGTGGCGGGCGGCCACCCACGCGGCGACGGCGTCGACGGCCTGCTCCACCGGCACCCCGTTGCGCTGGCTGCCGTCGCGGAAGCGGAAGGAGACCGCACCGGCCTCGGCGTCGGTGGCCCCGGCGATGAGCACGAAGGGCACCTTCTGCTTGGCGGCGGTGCGGATCTTCTTCTGCATGCGGTCGTCGGAGTCGTCGACCTCGACCCGGATGCCGCGCTCCCGCAGCCGCAGCGCCACGTCGGTCAGGTAGCCGACCTGGTCGTCGGTGACCGGGATGCCGACCACCTGCACCGGCGCCAGCCACGCCGGGAACGCGCCCGCGTAGTGCTCGGTGAGGACGGCGAAGAAGCGCTCGATCGAGCCGAACAGGGCGCGGTGCAGCATGACCGGCCGCTGCCGCGACCCGTCGGCGGCGGTGTACTCCAGGCCGAAGCGCTCCGGCAGGTTGAAGTCGACCTGGATGGTCGACATCTGCCAGCTGCGGCCGATCGCGTCGCGCGCCTGCACGGAGATCTTCGGGCCGTAGAACGCCGCGCCGCCCGGGTCGGGCACCAGCTCGAGGCCGGAGTCCAGCGCCGCCCGGCGCAGCGCCTCGGTGGCCACCTCCCAGCTCTCGTCGGAGCCGACCGACTTGTCCGGGTTCCGGGTCGAGAGCTCCAGGTAGAAGTCGGACAGGCCGTAGTCGGCGAGCAGGCCGAGCACGAAGTCCAGCAGGCCGCGCAGCTCCCCGGGCATCTGCTCGGGGGTGCAGTAGATGTGCGCGTCGTCCTGGGTGAAGCCGCGGGCGCGGGTCAGCCCGTGGATCACGCCGGACTTCTCGTACCGGTAGACGGTGCCGAACTCGAACAGCCGCAGCGGCAGCTCCCGGTAGGACCGGCCGCGCGACCCGAACACCAGGTTGTGCATCGGGCAGTTCATCGGCTTGAGGTAGTAGTCCTGCCCCTGCCGGCGCACGGCGCCGTCGGCGTCGCGCTCCTCGTCGAGCTGCATGGGCGGGTACATGCCCTCGGCGTACCAGTCGAGGTGGCCGGAGATCTCGAACAGCCGGCCCTTGGTGATGTGCGGGGTGTTGACGAAGGAGTACCCGGCCTCCTCGTGCCGCTGCCGGCTGTAGGCCTCCAGCTCGCGGCGGACGACGCCGCCCTTGGGGTGGAACACCGCCAGGCCCGAGCCGATCTCGTCGGGGAAGCTGAACAGGTCCAGCTCGGCACCCAGCCGGCGGTGGTCGCGGCGCTCGGCCTCGGCCACCTGCTCCAGGTGGGCCTTGTGCGCCTCGCGGCTCTCCCACGCGGTGCCGTACACGCGCTGCAGCTGCGGGTTCTTCTCGCTGCCCCGCCAGTAGGCCGCCGCCGACCGGGTCAGGCTGAACGCCGGGATGCCCGAGGTGCGCGGCAGGTGCGGGCCGCGGCACAGGTCGGTCCACACCCGCTCGCCGGTGCGGGCGTCGAGGTTGTCGTACATGGTCAGCTGCGCGCCGCCGACCTCGACGTCAGCGCCCTCGGTGTCGTCGGCACCGCCCTTGAGCCCGATCAGCTCGAGCTTGTAGGGCTCGTGCGCGAGCTCGGCGCGGGCGTCGTCGTCGGCGATCTCGCGGCGGGAGAAGCGCTGGCCGGCCTTGACGATCTGCTGCATGCGCTTCTCCAGCGCCTGCAGGTCCTCCGGGGTGAAGGGCTTCTCGGGGTCGAAGTCGTAGTAGAAGCCGTTCTCGACCGGCGGGCCGATGCCCAGGCGGGTACCGGGGAACAGGTCCTGCACCGCCTGCGCGAGCACGTGCGCGGTCGAGTGCCGGATGACCGCGCGGCCCTCGGGGCTGGCGGCCGGCACCGGCTCGACGTCGGCGTCGGCCGCGGGGCTCCAGGCGAGGTCGCGCAGGTCGCCGGTGGCCAGGTCACGGACGACGACGGCGCCGTCGGGGCCCTTGAGCGCGACCCCCGCGCCCTTGAGCGCCTGCTCGGCCGTGGTCCCGGCCGGCACCCGGATCGGGGCGGTGGCGGCGGGGGTGGGCGCGGCGGACACGGGGTCTCCTGGGGGTCGCTCGGGGTGCGGGTCGGCGTCCGTCCGGACCGGGCGGGCACCGGTCAGCGTATCGAGCGCCCGCCCCCGGCCCGGAGACCCGACTACGCCGGGACGACGTCGTCGCCGACGGCGACCGTGCCCGGCTGCACCACCTCGGCGTAGACGCCGAGGCAGTGCCGGGGCAGACGGGTGACCTCCAGCACGGTCGAGCCTAGGAACAGCCGCCGGCCCACCCAGCCGCGCTCCAGCTCGTCGGGCGGGTCGCCGGGCAGGTCGAGCAGCAGGTTGGCGCGCGGGTCCTCCGCGCCGCAGCCGGCCGGCAGGATGCCCGCCGCGGCGCGGTCGAGCGCCTGGCGGGAGACCAGGTGCACCGCCGCCCCGCCGTCGGGCCGGGTGTCCAGCGGCTCGAGGCGCACGGGCTCGCCGAGCGCGGCGGTGACGGCGGCCGCGTCGGCGTCGGGGTCACCGGTGGCGGGGACCGTGGCCAGCGCGGGCGCGTCCTTGCCGCGCAGCCGGCGCCCGGACCCGGTGACGACCGCCCACGCGCGGTCGCCGGCCAGGCCGGCCGGGCCGACCTCGGCCCGCGACAGCGCCGTCCCCGCGCAGCCGCGCACCGGGTAGACCGAGACCGCCACCACCGTGCCCGCGCTCACGGCGGCCACGGTACGGCGGCTGCAGCGACCGCACCCCGGTGACCGGCCGCGCTCAGGCTGCCTGCCCGCTGCGGCGGCGCAGCCGGCGCAGCTGCGCGTCGAGGTAGGGCCGGGCCCGCCGCTGGCCGCCGCGGACGGCGATCGCCTCGGCGAGCCCGGCGAGGACCCGGCCCAGCCGCTCCTCGTCGGCCGGCCAGCCGCGCCGCAGGCACTCCTCGAGCCACTCGACCGGCGCGGTGTGCCCGCGCGCGCCGTTGCAGCGGCTGCAGGCCGCGACCTCGTTCTCCAGCCACGACGGGCCGCCCTTGACCCGGGGGACGACGTGCTCGGTCGTCGGGGTCACCTGCCCGGAGAGCGTGCGGCCGCACCAGATGCAGGTGCCGCCGTCCCGTTCCACGGCCGCCTCCAGGCGCGCGGCCCTGTCCAGTGCCATCTCCCCCATGGTGCGCCCGATCCGGGGGCAGACGGCGGGGCGGACGGCGGGGGCGGACGGCGGGGCGGACGGCGGCAGTGACGTCAGGTCAGCCGCTCCTCCAGCCGGACGGTGACCTGGTCGCCCGCGGCCTTGCCGATGGCTCGGCGCAGGTCGGCCTTCACCGGCAGCTTGTGCGTCCCGTCACCGAGGGCCATGAACGAGCTGCGGAACGGCACGCCGTCGACCGTCCCGCGGACCTTGACCAGGCCGCGGGTGCCGAAGTACTCGGCGGACCCGGGCATCAGCACGTAGGTCCAGCCGCCCTCGCCGGGGCTCTGCACCAGGGACGCGGTGAACTCGGCGTCGAGCGCGCCGGGCTGCGCGGACGGGCGGTCGGTGCTCATGGGTCCTCCTCCGGGACGGGCTGCCAGCAGGGCGGACCGGCGGGGCGGCCGGGACTCATCGGTCCCGGGGACGGCGGCCGGCGACGCGGTACCGGCGCGGCAGCACCACGGCCGGGCGGGCGGTCTGCCGGCGGCGGCGCACGGAGCGGCGGAACTGCGCGCGCCCCGGGCTCACCCCGGGCGGGTACGCGTACCGGCCGTGCTCGTCGCCGGGCGGGTCCGGCGTCGTCTCGTCCTCGTGCACCCGCGCCAGCAGTCGGTCGAGCACCCGGCCGGCCAGCCGGTCGTCGGCGCGCAGGGCGGTGGCGCCGTCAGGACCGACGCCCCTGTCCGGCGCCGGCCACGGCGGCTGCCGGCAGGACGGCGCGCCCGGTACCGATGAGAAACCGCGTCGGCCAGGGTCTCCCCGACGACACCGACCACCCCGGCCGGGACGAGCGGCCGGGCCAGCAGCGAGGAGCACACCATGGGCGCGATCAAGGTGCACGAGTTCACCACCGTCGACGGCGTCGTCGACGTCCCGATGTGGACGGTCGACTACGGCTTCCCCGACGACCTCTCCGCCTCCATCGGGGCCATGACCGCCGCCTCGTCCGGGATCCTGCTCGGGCGCACGACCTTCGAGATGTTCGCCCCGGCCTGGTCCACCCGGACCGTGGAGGACGACCCGGGCGCGCCGTTCTTCAACGACACGACCAAGTACGTCGTCTCCTCGACGCTCACCGACGCGGGGTCGGTGTGGCGCAACTCCGAGGTACTCGGCGGCTACGACGCCGACCGGATCCGGGAGCTCAAGGAGCGCGAGTCCGGCGACCTCTACGTCAGCGGCAGCGCCACCCTCGTGCGGGCGCTGGTCGCCGACGGCCTGCTCGACGAGCTGCACCTCTACGTCTACCCGCTGGCCGTGGGCACCGGCATCCGGCTGTTCCCCGAGGGCACCTCGCAGAAGTTGTCGCTGCTCGGCGTCGAGGCGCTGAGCAACGGGGTGGCACACCTGACCTACGGTCCGGCCTGAGACGGCGAGAGGGCCGGACCCCCTCGGGGAGTCCGGCCCTCTCGTGCGCGTGGGCGATACTGGGTTCGAACCAGTGACCTCTTCGGTGTGAACGAAGCGCTCTACCACTGAGCCAATCGCCCGCTGCGGCGTCCATGATGCCAGACGGTCACCGCCACAGGGGCACCCACCCCGGCACCCACCCCGGCACCCCGGCCAGGTGCAGGGTGACGACCAGCACCCCGTAGACGAACGCCGCCGTCAGTGCTCCGACGCCCAGCCGCACCCAGACCGGCTGGCGGCCGAGCCAGTCGGTCCAGGCCCGGACGTTGCGCTTGGTGAACTCCAGCAGCCGCTCGGCCCAGGTGAACTCGGTGCCCAGCACGAACAGCCCCGCGATCACCGTGAGCCACCCCGGCCCGGGCAGCGGGATGGTGACCAGGCCGACGGCCACCACCAGCGCGCCGACGATGCCGACGCCGATCCGGTAGAAGGAGTCCAGCGACCTGCGGGCGGCCACCCGCCTGCGCCACTGGCTCCCGGCGACCCGCTCCCGGAGGCTGTGCCCGTCCTGCGCGCCCCGCTCCCGCCGCTGCTCCGCGGCCGGCCGCCCCCGCGGGGGCGGCGGCACGGTGTCCTGTCCGCTCAGCTGGTCACCTGCCCGTTCGCCACCACGTCCGTCGGAGCCGACGGAGCCCGACGACCGGGCTCGATGCTGATCGCGTACGTCTCGAAGTCGTCGAGACCGGTCGATGCGGAGCCTACGGTCCGGAGGTCGGTTCGTGCGGACACGACGTCGAAGGTGCCGAGCGCCACGGCGGTGTCCCCCTCCGGCACGCCCCACACCACGTACGTGCTGTCGCTCCTGTCGTTGACCCGCAGGCCGTGCGTGACGACCTGCACCTGGCCGTCGCGGGCCACGACCGTGGCCACCGAGTGGCCGTCGGTGTCGGACACCGGGGCGATGGTCGCCCGGCCCGGCTGCAGCAGCGCCTCCATCACCTCGGCCTGCTCGGCGGCGACGGCCTGCGCCTCGTCGCGGGCGGACCCGAGGACGACGTTCCAGGTGCCCAGCGCCAGGATCGCCGCCACCGCGGCGGCCACCAGCGCGTTGGGCAGTACCCGCCGCCACGCCGACCGCCCGACCTCCTCGGCCGGTGACCGGTAGGCGGTGGAGCCGGTGGGCGCGGGACGGTCGGTGCGCCGTCGTCCGCCGGGCGGGCCGGGCGGCGCGGGGACGGCCGGCCCGGCCGGCAGCGGGGCCCGCGCCGGGCCCGCGGCGGGGTCCTGGGAGCCGGCCCCGGCCGGCGGCGGCAGCTGCTCGGTGCGCTCGACGGCGGCCCGCAGCCGGTCGCGCAGGTCCGGGGAGGGCTCGGCCGGCGGGAGGTCGGACGCCAGGGCGGACATCACCTCCGAGGTCTCGGCGACCGTGCGCGCGCAGCGGGGGCACTGCGGCAGGTGGGCGCCGAAGACGGCCTCGTCCTCCGGCTCGAGCGCGTGCAGCGCCCAGCCGACGGCGAGTTCGTCGAAGGGCTCGTGGGACCCGGGGGCCGCGCTCACCGCGCGCCTCCGTCGACTGCCGTGGGGCCGCTGAGCGCGCCCCCGGCCGTGGCACCGGCCACCGTGCCGAGCTCCTCCTTGAGGCGGCGCATGCCGGCGAGCATGCGCGTCTTCACCGTGCCCAGCGGTGCCCGGGTGAGGGCGGCGACCTCCCGCTGGGTGTAGCCGCCGTAGTAGGCCAGCGTCAGGGCCTCGCGCTGGGCGTCGGGCAGCGCCCCCAGCGCGGTGCGCACCCGCTCGGAGACCACGCGGCTCCACGCCTCGTCCTCGACGTCGTGCCCGCTGGTCGGGGCGGTGAGCGCCAGGTCGTCCTCGGCGCGGGACCGGCGGCGCCGGTGGGACTCCTCGCGGCGGACCGCGTCGACCGCCTTGTGGTGCACCATCGCCATCAGCCACGAGGAGAAGCTGCCGCGCGCGCGGTCGTAGGCGTGCGGGTCGCGCCACACGCTGAGGAACACGTCCTGGACGACGTCCTCGGCCAGGGTGTCGTCGGCCAGGATGCGGCGGGCGAGGGCGAAGGCCGGCCGCCGGAACCGGTCGTAGAGGTCGTCGACGGCACCCCGGTCGCCGGCGCGCACGCGGGCCACGAGGTCCGCGTCTCCGGAGTCCCCCTCCGGACGTCGTGCCGGACGCGTCACGGCTCCCATCGTCACACGTCGCCTTCGCGCACCGGGCCCGGCGCGGTTCACCACGCTGCGGCGGAGCCGCCGGGCACCACCCGTCCGGGCGACACGCCCGGGGAGAGCAGCACGCAACATCCGGCCCCGCCGGTCGTTCTACCCGTCATGGCCCACCGAGCTTCCCGCGGGCACGCCGTCCCCCTGACGATGCACCTGGTCGGTCCCACGACCTGGACCGAGGTCCCCGCCGTCCTCTCCTACGAGGTCCGCGACCCCTTCGCGGTCAGCATCGGCTTCGGGGACACCGCGGGGTCCGCCGACGACGGCATCACCTGGCTGCTGGCCCGCGAGCTGCTGACCGCCGGCCTCGAGCGCCCCGCCGGGGACGGCGACGTGCGGCTGTGGCCGGCGCGCACCAGCGGCGACGTCCTCTACCTGCACCTGCGCGCACCCTCGGGCGAGGCGCTGTTCGAGCTGTCGCGGGCGACGGTCGCGGCCTTCCTCCTGCAGACCGAGGCGCTGGTGCCTCCCGGCCAGGAGACGGCCGCCCTCGACGTCGACGAGCAGCTGGCGGCCCTGCTGTCCAACGGTGGCGCCGACCCGGGAGCCCGCTGACCTCCCGGGACCCCCTGTGGGATCCCTCTGCCGGGGTCGGGTATGGTTCTCCCCGTACGACAGCAGCGCGGACGTGGCTCAGTTGGTAGAGCATCACCTTGCCAAGGTGAGGGTCGCGGGTTCGAATCCCGTCGTCCGCTCGGGACCTCGGGCGCTGGTCGCGAGACCGGCGCCCGTGTGTGCGGTGGAGTGGCCGAGAGGCGAGGCAACGGCCTGCAAAGCCGTCTACACGGGTTCAAATCCCGTCTCCACCTCGCCTCCGCGCCGGTGGAGCGGGCCGGTCGGCAGATCGGATCCGGGCGATTGGCTCAGTGGTAGAGCGCTACCTTGACACGGTAGAGGTCACTGGTTCGAACCCAGTATCGCCCACCCCCAGCAGGGCCCCAGGTCGTCGACCCGGGGCCCTGCTCCGTTCCGCGGTCAGGCGCCGCCGGGGACCGCACCGGCCGCGCCCCCGGTCCGCGGCAGGACGCGCTCGGCCCAGAACCGGTCCACCTGCTCGGCCAGTGCCTCCGGCCCACCGCTGTTGTCCAGGACGACGTCGGCCACCGCCCGGCGCTGCTCGTCGGTGGCCTGCGCCGCGATCCGGGCACGGGCGTCCTCCTCGGACAGGCCCCGCTGCAGCAGCCGGGCCACCCGCGTCTCCAGGTCCGTCTCCACGACGAGCACCAGGTCGTGGATGCCGGCCTGGCCGGTCTCGACCAGCAGCGGCACGTCCTGGACGACGACGGCGTCCGGCGCCGCCCGGTCGATGACCTCCCGCGCCCGCGCCCGCACGAGGGGGTGCACGATGCCGTCCAGCCGCGCGCGGGCCTCGGGGTCGGCGAAGACGATGGCGGCGAGCGCGGCCCGGTCCAGCGAGCCGTCGTCGGCGAGCACGCCCGGACCGAAGGCGCCGACGACGGCGGCGAGCCCGGAGGTGCCGGGCTCGACGACCTCGCGGGCGATGCGGTCGGCGTCGACGACCACCGCGCCGCGGGCCGCGAGCAGCGCGGCCACCGTGCTCTTGCCCGACCCGATCCCGCCGGTCAACCCGATCCTCAGCATGCACGGACGGTAGCCAGCACCCGGTCGCCGGTCACGGACGGGTAACGCCCGTCCGCCCCGTCCGGCGCGTCGCAGCAGTCACACCAGTCACAGCTCATAACGTCCGCCACGGCGATCCCCCGCCGGACAGCAGCCGAGAGAGGCAGGCACACCGATGTCGCAGACCCGCACCGCCACCCCGTCGGTCGTCGCCGGCCCCCGCGCCGCGGGCCGGCACCGGATCGAGCGCACGGGTGGCGTCCGGGTGACCGACCTGCCCGCCGTCCGGGAGCGGCTGGCGATGCGCGGGGCCACGCCGTCGCGCCGCAACGCCTTCCTCCGCTGGCTGCTCGACGCCGCTCCCGCCGGCCGCCACACCTGGCAGGCCCTGGCCGCGGCCGGTGGCCGCCCGCGGTCGGCCTTCGCGATCATCCTCAGCCTCTGAGGACCCTCCTGCTCGTGCAGGAGGGCCACCTCCTGCTCACGCAGGAGGGCGAGCCCGCCCGTCCGGTCGGGGAAGCCGGACGGGCCGTCCCCCGCCGCCGCGTCGCGCGGCGCGGCCGGGGACACGACAGAGGCCCAGGACCCTCCGCGGGTCCTGGGCCTCTGTCGTGCGGTCAGACCGTCAGCAGGCGGTCAGCCGGTCACTCCCCGCCGGCGAGCTTGGCCCGCAGCGCGGCGAGCGCCTCGTCGCTGGCCAGCGTGCCACCGGAGGTGTCGGTGCTGGCCGTGTCGCCACCGGAGGAGTAGTTGCCCCCGGCCGCGGCCTCGGCGTCGGCCTCGCGGGCCGCCGCGATCTGCTTGCGGTGCGCCTCGAAGCGGGCCTGGGCCTCGGCGTACTGCCGCTCCCACGTCTCGCGGGCCTCGTCGTAGCCCTCGAGCCACTCCCCGGTCTCCGGGTCGAAGCCCTCGGGGTAGATGTAGTTGCCCTGCTCGTCGTAGGTCGCGGACATGCCGTAGGCGGCGGGGTCGAACTGCTCCTCGTCGCCGACGACGCCCTCGTTGGCCTGCTTGAGCGACAGCGAGATGCGGCGCCGGTCGAGGTCGATGTCGATGACCTTGACCAGGATCTCGTCGCCGACCTGCACGACCTGCTCGGGGATCTCCACGTGGCGCTCGGCCAGCTCGGAGATGTGCACCAGGCCCTCGATGCCCTCGTCGACCCGGACGAACGCGCCGAAGGGCACCAGCTTGGTGACCTTGCCGGGCACGACCTGGCCGATCTGGTGCGTGCGGGCGAACTGACGCCACGGGTCCTCCTGCGTCGCCTTCAGCGACAGGGAGACCCGCTCGCGGTCGAGGTCGACGTCGAGGACCTCGACGGTGACCTCCTGGCCCACCTCGACGACCTCGGAGGGGTGGTCGATGTGCTTCCAGGACAGCTCGGACACGTGCACGAGGCCGTCCACGCCGCCCAGGTCGACGAACGCGCCGAAGTTGACGATCGAGGAGACGACGCCGGTGCGGACCTGGCCGCGGGCGAGCTTGTTGAGGAACTCGCTGCGGACCTCGGACTGCGTCTGCTCCAGCCACTGCCGGCGGGACAGGACGACGTTGTTGCGGTTCTTGTCCAGCTCGATGATCTTCGCCTCGAGCTCGCGGCCCACGTAGGGCTGCAGGTCGCGGACGCGGCGCATCTCGACCAGGGAGGCGGGGAGGAACCCGCGCAGGCCGATGTCGAGGATGAGGCCACCCTTGACGACCTCGATGACGGTGCCGGTGACGACCTCGTCGGCTTCCTTCTTCGCCTCGATCGTGCCCCAGGCGCGCTCGTACTGGGCGCGCTTCTTGGACAGGATCAGGCGGCCTTCCTTGTCCTCCTTCTGGAGGACGAGGGCTTCCACCTCGTCGCCGACCTTGACGACCTCGTTGGGGTCGACGTCGTGCTTGATGGACAGCTCGCGCGAGGGGATGACGCCCTCGGTCTTGTAGCCGATGTCCAGCAGCACCTCGTCCCGGTCGACCTTGACGATGACGCCTTCGACGATGTCGCCGTCGTTGAAGTACTTGATCGTCTGGTCGATCGCGGCGAGGAAGTCCTCGGCGGTGCCGATGTCGTTCACCGCGATCTGGGGGGTGCTGTCAGGACGGACCTGGGTGGAGGTCATGTGGTCGAGTGCTCCGGACGGGGGGTGCGTAGGGACGGGGTACCGCGGCCGGGTGACCGCGGGAGCGGGGAGAGCCGGCGCGCGCCGATCCCTTGCGGGTACAGCACTGACAGACCTCTGGCGCTCCCCCATGGTACGGACGCGGGCGCGTGCGGGTCCACCTGGGTGGCGACCTCCGCCCGGTTCCCCGCGGCGTGTCACGATCGGCGTGTCATGATCCGTCCGACCGCCCTCCCCCTGGGCCCCGACGGCTACCCCGCCGCCGGCGGCGTCGAGCGCCGCAGCGCCGGCGCGGCCGAGTCGGTGCGGGCCAACCGCGGCTGGTGGGACGCCGCGGCGCCGGCCTACCTCGCCGAGCACGGCGCCGACCTCGGCGACGTCGACTTCCTGTGGTGCCCCGAGGGGCTGCGCGAGGCCGACGCGCACCTGCTCGGCGACGTCACCGGGCGGCGGGTGCTGGAGGTCGGCTGCGGTTCGGCGCCCTGCGCGCGCTGGCTGCGGCGGGCCGGCGCCGACGTCGTCGCCCTCGACGTGTCCGGCGGGATGCTCGCCCGGGCGGCGGACCTCGGCCGCGCCACCGGGGTCGAGGTCCCCCTGCTGCAGGCCGACGCCGGCGCGCTGCCGCTGGCCGACGCCTCGGTCGACGTCGTCTGCTCGGCGTTCGGGGGGCTGCCGTTCGTCGCCGACGTCGAGGGGGCGCTGGCCGAGGTGGCGCGGGTGCTGCGGCCGGGCGGGCGCTTCGCCGCGTCGGTCAACCACCCCTTCCGCTGGCCGCTGCCCGACTCCCCCGACCCCGACGACCTCCGCGTCGTCTCCTCCTACTTCGACCGCCGGCCCTACGTCGAGACCGACGGCGAGGGGCGCACGGTCTACGTCGAGCACCACCGCACGGTCGGCGACTGGGTGCGCGCCGTCGTCGGCGCCGGGCTGGTGCTCGACGACCTGGTCGAGCCCGAGTGGACGCCGGGCCGCACCCAGGAGTGGGGCCAGTGGTCGCCGGCCCGCGGCGCCCTGGTCCCGGGCACGCTGGTCCTGGTCGCCCACCGGCCCTCGACCTGAGGTCGAGGCCCAGGCTCGGCCCGGGACGGCGAGCTGGCGGTCGGCAGCCCGGGCGCCGCGCAACCGGACGGCGACCACGCCGCGGGCCCGCACACCGTCGCGCTCCGGGCGGCGCGGCCCGCGACGTCCGGGGCGCGCCGGTGGCTCAGTGCGCGGCGGCGTCCCAGCTGCGGCCGCTGCCGACGGAGACCTCGAGCGGGACCGAGAGCTGCGCGGCGCCGGACATCTCCCGGCGCACCAGCGCCTCGAGGGCCTCCCGCTCCCCCGGCGCCACCTCGAGCACCAGCTCGTCGTGCACCTGCAGCAGCATCCGCGAGGACAGGCCCTCGGCTGCGATCGCGCGCTCGACACCGAGCATCGCCACCTTGATGACGTCGGCGGCCGACCCCTGGATCGGGGCGTTGAGCGCCATCCGCTCGGCCATCTGCCGCCGCTGGTGGTTGTCGCTGGTGAGGTCGGGCAGGTAGCGGCGGCGGCCGAGCGTCGTCTCGGTGTAGCCGGTCTGCCGGGCGTGGTCGACGACGCCGTCGAGGTACTCGCGGATCCCGCCGAAGCGCTCGAAGTAGGCGTGCATCTGCTCGCGCGCCTCCTCCGGGGAGATCCGCAGCTGCTGGGCCAGGCCGTAGGCCGACAGCCCGTAGGCCAGGCCGTAGCTCATCGCCTTGATCCGGCGGCGCATCTCGGGGTCGACGTCCCCGATGGGGATCCCGTAGGCCCGCGACGCGACGAAGGAGTGCAGGTCCTCCCCCGAGGTGAACGCCTCGATGAGGCCCTCGTCGCCGGAGAGGTGGGCCATGATCCGCATCTCGATCTGGCTGTAGTCGGCCGTCATCAGCGACTCGTGGCCGGGGCCGACGACGAACGCCTGCCGGATCCGCCGCCCCTCGGCCGAGCGGATCGGGATGTTCTGCAGGTTCGGGTCGATCGAGGAGAGCCGACCGGTGGCCGCGATGGTCTGCTGGAACGTCGTGTGGATGCGGCCGCCGTCGTCGACCATCGGGATGAGCCCGTCGATGACGGTGCGCAGCCGGGTCACGTCGCGGTGGCGCAGCAGGTGCTCGAGGAACGGGTGCCCGGTCGAGGCCAGCAGGCTGGTCAGCGCGTCGGCGTCGGTGGTGTACCCGGACTTGATCTTCTTGGTCTTGGGGAGTCCGAGCTCGTCGAACAGCACCGCCTGCAGCTGCTTGGGCGAGCCGAGGTTGATCTCCCTGCCGATGACGGCGTAGGCCTCGGCGGCCGCGGCGGCCACCCCCTCGGCGAACTCGCGCTGCAGCTCGGTGAGCAGGTCCACGTCGACGGCGATGCCGCGCTGCTCCATCCGCGCCAGCACGCGGGTCAGCGGCAGCTCCATCCCCTCGAGCAGGTGGTCGCCGCCCTTCTGGCCGAGCACCTGCTCCAGGGCGTCGGAGAGGTCGTTGACCGCGACGGCCTTGACGACGTCGACGTGCGCGGCCTCGGCGGCGAGGTCGGCCTCGCTCGGCCCCAGCCCATCGAGGGTCATCTGGGACTCGGGCTCGGCGGCGTCCTCGAGCGCGCGCTTGAGGTAGCGCACCGACAGGTCGCCGAGGTCGAACGAGCGCTGCCCCGGCGTGGCCAGGTAGGCGGCCAGCGCGGTGTCGCTCACCAGGCCCTGCAGGTCCCAGCCGCGCGCCCACACCGCCAGCAGCGGGCCCTTGACGTCGTGCGCCACCTTCTCGGCGCCCGGGTCGGCCAGCCAGTCGGCCAGCGCCCGCTCGTCGTCGGCGTCGAGGTCGGGGCCGACGTCGACGAAGACGGCGTGGTCGTCGCCGGCGGCCAGCGCCAGGCCGGTCAGCTCGCCCGTCCCCCGCCCCCAGCTGCCGCGGAGGACGACGCCGGTGCGCCCCGTACGGGCGTGCGCGTCGAGCCAGGCCGACAGCCCGCCGGCCGGCACGTCGTCGGCGGTGACCTCGAAGCCGCCCTCCACCTCGGGCTCGGCGCTGCTCAGCGTGGCGAACAGCCGGTCGCGCAGCACCCGGAACTGCAGGTTGTCGAAGAGGGTGTGCACCTCGTTGCGGTCCCAGGGGCGCACGGCGAGGTCCTGCGGGCCGACCTCGAGGGCCACCGAGCGGTCCAGCTCGGTCAGCCGGCGGTTCTGCAGCACCGAGGACAGGTGCTCGCGCAGCTTCTCCCCGACCTTGCCCTTCACCGTGTCGACCCGGTCGACGAGCTCGTCGAGGGAGCCGTACTCGCGCACCCACTTGGCCGCGGTCTTCTCCCCGACGCTCGGGATGCTGGGCAGGTTGTCGCTGGGGTCGCCCCGGAGCGCGGCGAAGTCGGGGTACTGCCGCGGCGTCAGCCCGTACTTGGCCTCGACCTCCTCCGGCGTGAACCGGGTCAGGTCCGAGACGCCCTTGCGCGGGTACAGCACGGTGACGTGCTCGCTCACCAGCTGCAGAGCGTCGCGGTCGCCGGTGCAGATGAGCACGTCCATGCCCTGCTCCACGGCCTGCACGGTGAGCGTGGCGATGACGTCGTCGGCCTCGAAGCCCTCGGCGGTGATCACCGGGACGTGCAGCGCCCCCAGCACCTCCTGGATGAGGCTGACCTGGCCGCGGAAGTCGGTCGGGCTCTCGGTGCGGTTGGCCTTGTACTCCGTGTAGATCTCGCTGCGGAAGGTCTTGCGGCCGACGTCGAAGGCCACCGCCAGGTGCGTGGGCTGCTCGTCGCGCAGCACGTTGATCAGCATCGACGTGAAGCCGTAGACGGCGTTGGTCGGCTGGCCCGTCGTCGTGGAGAAGTTCTCCACCGGCAGGGCGAAGAAGGCGCGGTAGGCCAGCGAGTGCCCGTCGAGGAGCAGCAGCCGCGGCCGCGTCCCGGGGGTCGGCGGGGCGGCGGGCGCGGTGCTGGCGGACTCTGTGGCGGTCACCGGAGCGGACATCGCCGCCGATCCTAGAAGGACCCGGGTGCCCGCCGACCCCCGCGAGCCCGGGCCGGGACTCCCTGCGGGGCCGCGCCGGAGGTCACTGCCGGCGGTCGTTACCGTGCCGGGCGTGACGACCTCTCTCCCGGACTGGCTGTCGGACGCGCCGCGCAGCCCGCTCGACGACAAGCTCGGGATCGAGATCGTCGACTACTCCCCCGACCGGCTGGTCGCGACCATGCCCGTGGCGGGCAACGAGCAGCCCTACGGTCTGCTGCACGGCGGGGCCACCTGCGCGCTCGTGGAGTCACTCGGCTCGTGGGCGGCGGTCATCGGCGCCGGCCCCGGACGGCGGGTCGTGGGCGTCGAGCTCAACGCCAGCTACCTGCGGGCGGCCACGACGGGCTCCGTCACCGCCGTCTGCACGCCGGTGCGCCGCGGCCGGACCCTGTCGACCTTCGTCATCGAGGTCTCCGACGACCAGGGGCGGACCACCGCCAGCGCCCGCCTCACCTGCGTCATCTCGCCCGGCTGAGGAAGGATCCTGCTGTCCCCCACCACCCGCGGGCTCGCGGCGGGCCCCTGCAGCAGGGCGGCTAGGCCTCCGCGGCCGCCTCGAGGCCCGGCAGCACCCGCGGCAGGGGGCGACGGCGCGGCACCGGGCGGCGCGGCACCGGGACGCCCCCGCGCTGCCAGACGGCCAGCGACCGGACGAGCGTCTCGCGGGGGACGATCCGGCGGGTGGTGAGCGGCGCGAAGCCCATGCGGGCGAAGAAGCGCTGCCGCTCGGCCTCGTGCCCGCCGACGGCGGCCACGACGTGGTCGGCGCCCACGCTCTCGGCGTGATCCGCGGCCGCGGCCAGCAGCGCGGCCCCCGCGCCGCGGCGCCGGTGGTCGCGGTGGACGACGAGGTTGTCCACGGTGACCTGCGGGACGCCGAGCAGCGCCGACAGCGGGTCGAGCCCCAGGACGGCCAGCCCGACGACCACCTCGCCGGCGGAGCCCGCGCCGGGGTGGGGCGCGCACGCTCCCGGGAGGACCGCGAGGACGACCCGGTGACCGGGGTCGGCCAGCAGCCGGCGGAACCCCGCGGCGGCCGCGGCGCCGGGTGTCTGCCCGGTGAGGACCCCCTCGGCGTGCGCCTCGACGCGGTGCTGGCGCACCAGCGCGAGGACGGCGGGCAGGTCGTCGGGACGCGCCGTGCGCGTCACCACGCGGGACCGCTGACCGGTTCCTGACACGGGAGTCCTCCCCTGGACGGTGGGAGGAGACTGCACCCGCGCCGCCCCGGGACCGGGCAGACGCGCCGGTCGTGGGACGGGAGTGACCACACGGGCGTGTCGCTCTTCGGTCACAGCTCGGCGACGGGGAACGGCGACGCGACACGCCTGGGTTACCGTCCGGGCTCCACTGCCACGACCTGGGAGGTTGTGTGACGCACCCGTCAGCCCGCTCCGGGCGGACCGGGGCCGCCGGGAGCACGGTCCGCTCCGGCCCCGGGACGGCCGCCCACGGGGTGCTGCTGCGCATCCTGCTGGTCCTCGTCGCCGCGACCGGCCTGGCCGTGCTGGTACCCGGCACCGCGAGCGCCCAGGGCGAGACGGTCGTGGGCACCCTGCAGACCGGCCGCAGCGGTCCGATCGAGGGCATCGAGGTCACGGTCACCACCGCCGCCGGCGACGAGGTCGACAGCGTCGAGACCGACGAGGACGGCCGGTTCGCCGTCGAGGTCCCCGGCCCCGGCCAGTACACCGTCAGCATCGACGCCGACTCGCTGCCCGACGGCGTCGTCATCACCGGTGAGGACAGCCGCACCGTCACCGTCGACCCCGGTCGCCGCCAGCCGGTCCAGTTCGGCCTGGACGACGGCACCCAGGGCTCGGGCGGCGGCAACGTGGAGGCCATCCAGCTGCTCGTCGACGGCCTGCGCTTCGGCCTGCTCATCGCGATGTGCGCGGTCGGACTGTCGCTGATCTTCGGTACCACCGGCCTGACCAACTTCGCCCACGGGGAGCTGGTCACCATCGGCGCCCTGTTCGCCTGGTGGGTCAACACCGGACTCGGTGTGCCGATCATCCCGGCGGCGATCATCGCGATGATCGGCGGCGCGGCGTTCGGCGCGCTCAACGAGCTCGGCCTGTGGCGCCCGCTGCGCCGCCGCGGCACCGGCCTGGTGGCCGCGCTGGTCGTCTCGATCGGCCTGTCGCTGCTGCTGCGCTACCTCATCCAGATCGTCTACGGCGGGTTCTCCAACCCGTACTCCGGCCTGGGCACCTCCCGGGCGGTCGACTACGGGCTCTTCCGCCTGACCAACCAGTCGCTGATCTCGATCGTCATCTCGATCGCGGTCCTGGTGCTGGTCGCGCTCATGCTGCAGCGCACCAAGATCGGCAAGGCGATGCGGGCGGTGGCCGACAACCGGGACCTCGCCGCGTCCTCCGGCATCAACGTCAACCGCGTCATCCTGGTCGTCTGGATGATGGGCGGGGCGCTGGCCGCGCTCGGCGGCGTCCTGCTCGGCCTGTCCGACCAGGTCCGCTGGGACATGGGCTTCCAGCTGCTGCTGCTGATGTTCGCCGGCGTCACCCTCGGCGGCCTCGGCACCGCCTACGGCGCCCTGGTGGGCAGCGTCATCGTCGGCGTCTTCGTCCAGATGTCGACGCTGGTCATCCCGAGCGACGTCAAGTACGTCGGCGGGCTGGTGCTGCTCATCGTCATCCTCGTCATCCGGCCCCAGGGGATCCTGGGCAGCCGCGCACGGATCGGCTGAGCCATGGGCGACCTCCTCAACGCACTGGCCGTCGCGGGCAAGTCGGCGCTCGGCTTCCAGGCGGTGTTCTTCGCGCTGCTGGCCATCGGCCTCAACGTCCACTTCGGCTACACGGGCCTGCTGAACTTCGGCCAGATCGGCTTCGCCCTGCTCGGCGGCTTCGGCATCGCGATCTCGGTGACCCAGTGGGGCCTGAACTTCTGGGTCGGTGTCGTCGTCGGCCTGGCCGCCGCGGTCTTCCTCGCGCTGCTGCTCGGTCTGCCGACCCTGCGGCTGCGGACGGACTACCTGGCCATCGCGACCATCGCCGCGGCCGAGGGGCTGCGGTTGCTCTTCCGGTCGGTGTCGGCCAGCCCCGTCACCGGCGGCACCCGCGGCCTGGCCGGCTTCAACGGCGACTTCATCTCGCTGGCCCCGTGGGACACCAGCCGGCGCTACCCCGTCCTCGGCACCCGCTGGAGCGGCGGGGAGCTGTGGGTGGCCCTCGTCGGCTGGGTCCTCGTCGCGCTGCTGTGCCTGCTCGTGTGGCTGCTCATGCGCAGCCCGTGGGGCCGGGTGCTCAAGGCCATCCGCGAGGACGAGGACGCCGTCCGCGCGCTGGGCAAGAACGTCTACCTCTACAAGATGCAGTCGCTGGTGCTCGGCGGCGTGATGGGCGCCCTCGGTGGCATGGTTTACGTGGTGGCCACCGGCGCTGCCAACCCCGACCAGTTCCAGAACGCCAACACGTTCCTGGCCTACACCGTGCTCATCCTCGGCGGGGCCGCGCGCGTGCTCGGCCCGGTGGCGGGCGCGGTCATCCTGCTGTTCGTCATCCAGTTCGCCGACACCGGTCTGCGGGCACTGATCGACAACGGCGTCATCCCGGAGGGGTTGCTGTCGGCCACCGACGTGGCGCAGATCCGGTTCGTCCTGGTGGGGCTGGGCCTGATGCTGCTGCTCGTCTTCCGGCCGCAGGGCATCTTCGGCGACCGACGAGAGGTGATGCTCGATGCCCGCTGAGAACACCGGCCCGGCCGGCGGCGACCAGGCCACCGGCGCGACGGCGGCCTCCCGGCAGCAGGGCTCGCCCGCCGCCGGCCGCACCCCGCAGCGGCTGGCGCAGGCGGCGCTGCGCGACATCCCGTGGGAGGTCGGCGTCGCCAAGCCCGACCCGGTGGTCGTCGTCGAGAACGTCACCCGCACCTTCGGTGGCCTGACCGCGGTGTCGGTCGACCACCTGGAGGTCCAGCGCGGCGGCATCACCGGCCTGATCGGGCCCAACGGCGCCGGCAAGACGACGCTGTTCAACCTGCTCACCGGGTTCGACCAGCCCGACACCGGCACGTGGAGCTTCGACGGCCGCTCGCTGGGCAAGCTCGCGCCGCACCAGGTCGCCCGGCTCGGCGTCGTGCGCACCTTCCAGCTGACCAAGGCGCTGTCCCGGCTCACCGTCCTGCAGAACATGCTGCTCGGCGCGCAGGGGCAGAAGGGCGAGAGCTTCCTGCGGGCCCTGGTCCCGGGGACCTGGCGCAGGCAGGAGACGGCGAACACCGACAAGGCGATGGACCTGCTGCGGCGGTTCAAGCTCGACGCCAAGAAGGACGAGTTCGCCGGCACCCTCTCCGGTGGCCAGCGCAAGCTGCTGGAGATGGCGCGGGCGCTGATGAGCGACCCGCAGGTGGTCATGCTCGACGAGCCGATGGCCGGGGTGAACCCCGCGCTCACCCAGAGCCTGCTCGGGCACGTCAAGGACCTCCGCGAGGAGGGCATGACGGTGATCTTCGTCGAGCACGACATGGACGTCGTCCGCGACATCAGCGACTGGGTGGTCGTCATGGCCGCCGGCCGGGTGATCGCCGAGGGGCCGCCCGAGTCCATCAGCCAGAACCAGGCCGTCGTCGACGCCTACCTCGGCGCCCACCACGACGCGCCGCTGACCGTCGAGGAGGAGGACCGGGTGCTCGCGCAGGCCGAGCAGCAGATCGCCGCCGAGGAGCACGGGGGCGGCCGGGTCCTCGGCTCCGACACTCCCGGGGGGGCCGGCCGATGAGCGAGCCGCTGTTCGAGGTCGACGAGTCCGGCGAGGACGTCACCCGCGCCGACGAGGCCGCCGCCGGCGCCACCGAGCTCTCCCCCGCGGAGAAGGCCGCCACCCGCGAGGAGCACCTGCGGCTGGCCGAGGGCGCCCTGGTGCGCGCCGACGACCTGGTCGCGGGGTACGTGCCCGGCGTCAACATCCTGCGCGGCTGCGACTTCTACCTGCAGGAGGGCGAGCTCGTCGGCATCATCGGCCCCAACGGGGCCGGCAAGTCGACGCTGCTCAAGACCCTGTTCGGGCTGATCCCCGTCCGGTCCGGGAACGTGACGCTGCGCGGCGAGGACATCACCTCGGCCCCGGCGCACCGGCTGGTGTCCCTGGGCGTGGGTTACGTGCCGCAGAACAACAACGTGTTCCCCTCGCTCACCATCGAGGAGAACATGCAGATGGGGGTCTACCTGCGGTCGAAGACGTTCAAGGAGCGCTTCGACTACGTCGTCGACCTGTTCCCGCTGCTCGGCGAGCGGCGCAAGGGCAAGGCCGGCTCGCTCTCGGGCGGCGAGCGGCAGATGGTCGCCATGGGCCGGGCGCTGATGATGGACCCGTCGGTGCTCCTGCTCGACGAGCCGTCCGCGGGCCTGTCGCCCGCCTACCAGGACGAGGTGTTCATCCGCTGCCGGCGGATCAACGCCACCGGGGTCTCGATCATCATGGTCGAGCAGAACGCCCGGCGCTGCCTGCAGATCTGCGACCGCGGCTACGTGCTCGACCAGGGCCGCAACGCCTACACCGACACCGGCCGCTCGCTGATGACCGATCCCAAGGTCATCGAGCTCTACCTGGGGACCCTCGCCAAGGCGCAGTGAGCCCCTGAACGCCGCCGAGGAGGCCGGCGTCCCCACCCCGGGGGCGCCGGCCTCCTCGGTCCTGGCCCCGGCGCAGGGGCCCTCCGCCCGGGCCTGCGAGGCGCAGCGGGCACCGGGGTCCTCCTGCTGCGCGCCTCCGCCGGTGGCACGAACGGCGTGGACTCCTGCCGGGCGCTGACCGCCGGCGGGTTCTCCCGCGTGCTGGCGCACGCCGCTCCCGCCCGCCTGACGAGAGCCACCCCGGGCTTCGACCACCGTGACCGGCCGGCCGGGCGCCCGAGGGGCAGCGGCTGCAGCGCCGACCGCACGACAGCGGCCCGGCACCCCGTGAGGGGTACCGGCCGCGGCCGGAGGGAGAGGACCACATCAGCGCTGTGCGGTCACAGCGCCCCGCGAGCTCAGCGCTGCGGGCCGATGCCGTTCTCGTTGAGCCCCTGGATGATCCGCGAGGACTCCTCGAACCCGATGACGACGATGCCGTCGGGGTTGAGGTCCACCATCTGCTGGACCTCGGAGTCGAAGTTCGCGGCGTTCGGGTCGTAGATGACGCTCACGACCTGGTCCTCGGACAGACCGCCGGACAGCAGGTTGTTGCGGGTGTTCTCCGCGAGACCGGTGCCGTAGGCGTCGTTGCGGGCCAGGATGCCCACGGTGTTGTTGCCGTCCTCCGCGATCAGGTCGGCCAGGGCACGCGCCTGCAGGACGTCCGGCGGGGCGGTGCGGAAGTACAGGCCGTTGTCGGCGTAGTCGGTGAACTGGTCCGACGTGTTGGCCGGGCTGATCTGCATGACGCCGGCCGACGTGATCCGGTCGATCACGTTGAGGCTCACCGTCGAGGACGCGGCGCCGACGATGGCATTGACGCCGGCCTGCAGCAGGCGGTCGACGGTCTGCGTCGCGGTGTCGGTGGTGGCGTCGCCCGAGTCACCCTCCTCCAGGCGGACGTCCTGGCCGAGGACGCCGCCGGCGGCGTTGACCTCCTGCACGGCCAGCTTGGCGCCGGCGACCTCCGGGGGGCCGAGGAAGGCGAGGTCACCGGTCAGCGGCAGCAGGGTGCCGATGACCAGCTGCTCGCCGGTGGTGCCGGGAGCCGCCGGGGCCGGGCCCTCGTCGGTGGTGGCGTTGGCCTCGTCGCCGGCCAGCACGTACCGGGTGGCCGAGTCGTCGATCTTGTTGTCGTCGCCGAACTGCTGGATGCCGAAGCTCGCCGCGGCCGGCTCCCCGGCGTCCACGAAGGCCAGCGGGCCGCTGACGCCGTCGTAGTCGGGGTTGCCCCCGGCGTTGACGATGTCGATGCAGGCCTGGAACGAGTCGCACTTCTCGCCGCCGGTGGTGACACCGTTGACGTAGGCCTTGAAGACGTTGGCGTCGTTGGTGCCGGCCAGTTGCGCGGCCAGTGCGGTGAGGACGACGGCGTCGTAGGTCTCACCGGCGTAGTTGAAGGTGTTGCCCAGGTTGGGGTCGACCGTCAGCAGCCGGTCGGTGAAGTCGCCGGCCAGCTCGGTGAGGGGCAGCGTGCCCTTCATCCCGGCGAGGGCACCCTGCTCCTCGAAGTCCTCCCCGAGGGGGGACCCCGTGTTGCCGTCGGTGCCGTAGACGTTGACCTGCTTCTCGCCGCCACCCGAGGCGTCGCCGCCCGAACCGCTGCCACCGTCGTCGCCGCCGCCACCACAGGCGGTCAGGGCGACGAGCGCAGCCGAGGTGACGGCGATGCTGCGGGCGTAGGTACGCGTGCGCATCCAGCAACTCCCAGTTGTCGTACGTCGGTACGGGGCAGGCGGGAGCGCCCGCCCCGTCAGCCCGCCGAACCTAACTGCTGTGCTGGGAGATCGAGCCGGCCGGGAGGACACCGATACGGTGTCGTGATCTGGCGTTATCCGGTGGGGTGACGCCGTCGCTCAGGAGGGTGCACCGTCCGCCGGGACCGGCGTGTCGGGGGCCAGGATCCGCTCGGCGAGCGCCTTCATCGACGTGCGCTCGTTCATGGCGGTGCGCTGGATGAAGCGGAAGGCCTCGGCCTCGGTCATGCCCTGCTGGCTCATCAGGACGCCCTTGGCCTTCTCGACGACCTTGCGCGCCTCCAGGCGCTCCTCGAGGGAGCGCACCTCGCCGTCGAGGGCGGAGATCTCGGTGAACCGGGCGCGGGCGACCTCGATGGCCGGGACGAGGTCGTTCTTGGAGAACGGCTTGACCAGGTAGGCCATCGCGCCGGCGTCCCGGGCCCGCTCGACCAGCTCGCGCTGGCTGAAGGCGGTCAGCACGATGACCGGCGCGATCCGGGTCGAGGCGATCTGCTCGGCGGCCGCCAGCCCGTCGAGGACGGGCATCTGGATGTCGAGGATGACCAGGTCGGGTGTCAGCTCGCGGGCGCGGTCGACGGCGGTCTGGCCGTCGCCGGCCTCGGCCACGACGACGTACCCCTCCTCCTCCAGCATCTCCTTGAGGTCGAGGCGGATCAGCGCCTCGTCCTCGGCGATGAGGACCCGGGTCGGCTCGCTGCTCACGGCGGGGAGCCTAGCGACGACGGGGCGTCTTGGCTGCCCGGCTAGGCTGCACCCGCCGTGACCTCGGTCGCGGCACCGGGCCCCCGTACCCCAATCGGCAGAGGGAGCGGACTCAAAACCCGCGCAGTGTGCGTTCGAGTCGCACCGGGGGCACCCTGCTCTGCTCATCGCGGTCCTCCGGACCGCACCGCGGCCACGAGCCGTCCCCGGCCACCGTGGAGCCGTGCAGTCGAGTCCTCCTCGGGGACCCTCCGGGCCCCGCTCGTCGGACCGCACCGCGGCCACGAGCCGTCCCCGGCCACCGTGGAGCCGTGCAGTCGAGTCCTCCTCGGGGACCCTCCGGGCCCCGCTCCTCGCACCACCCCGCAGGACGGCGTCCGTCCCGGCGTCCTCGTCCCGAGGGCCGCCGGGGGCACCGCATACGGTGGCGGGGTGAGCGAGCCCGTGCCCCACATGACCCCCGAGCAGTTCCGGCAGCACGGTCACGAGGTGGTCGACTGGATCGCCGACTACTGGTCGCGGCTGGAGTCCTTCCCAGTCCGGTCGAGGGTCTCGCCCGGCGACGTGCGGGCCGCCCTCCCGCCGTCGGCACCCGAGCACGGCGAGCCGTTCTCCGCGGTCCTGGCCGACCTCGAGCGCGTCGTCCTGCCGGGGATCACCCACTGGCAGCACCCCGGCTTCCTCGCCTACTTCCCGGCCAACACCTCCGGACCCTCCGTGCTCGGCGACCTGCTCTCCGCGGGCCTCGGCGTGCAGGGCATGTCGTGGGTGACCAGCCCGGCGGCCACTGAGCTCGAGCAGCACGTCCTCGACTGGCTGGCCGACCTGCTGGGCCTGCCGGCGGCGTTCCGGTCCACCGGCAGCGGCGGCGGCGTCGTCCAGGACTCCAGCTCCGGGGCCAACCTGGTGGCACTGCTCGCCGCGCTGCACCGGGCCAGCGGCGGGGCCACCGTCCGGCACGGCGTGCTGCCCGACGAGTACACGGTCTACGTCTCCTCCGAGACGCACTCGTCGATGGAGAAGGCGGTGCGGATCGCCGGGCTCGGCACCGACGCCGTCCGACTGGTGGAGGTCGACGGCGACCTGGCGATGCGCCCGGCGGCCCTGGCCGCGCGGCTGGAGCGCGACACCGCCCGCGGTCTGCGCCCGGTGCTCGTCTGCGCCACCGTCGGGACGACGTCGACCACCGCCGTGGACCCGCTGGCCGAGCTGGGGCCGATCTGCCGCCGGTACGGCGCGTGGCTGCACGTGGACGCCGCCTACGCCGGGGTGAGCGCCGTGGCGCCGGAGCTGCGGCCGCTGCAGGCCGGCGTGGACGAGGCCGACAGCTACACCACCGACGCGCACAAGTGGCTGCTCACCGGCTTCGACGCCACCCTGTTCTGGGTCGCCGACCGGGCCGCGCTCACCGGGGCGCTGGCGATCCTGCCGGAGTACCTGCGCAACGCCGCCACGGACGCCGGCGCCGTCGTCGACTACCGCGACTGGCAGATCGAGCTGGGCCGCCGGTTCCGGGCGCTCAAGCTGTGGGCGGTGCTGCGCTGGTACGGCGCGGAGGGGCTGCGGGCGCACGTGCGGTCCGGCGTGGCGCTGGCGCAGGAGCTGGCCGGCTGGGCCGACGCCGACGACCGCTTCGACGTCGTCGCGTCGCACCCGCTGTCGCTGGTGTGCCTGCGGCCGCGCTGGCCGGCCGACGTCGACGCCGACGTGGCCACCATGACGCTGCTGGAGCGGCTCAACGACGGCGGGGAGGTCTTCCTGACCCACACCACGGTCCGCGGGCAGGTGGTGCTGCGGGTGGCCGTCGGCGCCCCGACGACGACGCGGGCGCACGTCGAGCGCGCCTGGGCGCTGCTGTGCGGGGGTCACGACTGGCTGGCCGACGACTTCGCCGAGCAGGCCGCCGAGCGGGCACGGGCCGAGGCGGAGCGCCGAGCCGAGGCAGAGCGCCGAGCCGAGGCAGAGCGCCGGGCCGAGGCCGCCGCGGCCACCGACGCGGGCACGCGCAGCGCGGAGGCGGGACCAGAGGAGGCCGGCCGCGAGGAGGCCGGGGCACCGGCGGGCGAGCCCGCCGCCGTCACTCCCCCAGTGTCCGGATGAGCCCCTCCTGCGCGACGGTGGCCACGTGGGTGCCGTCGGCGGACCAGATGCTGCCGAAGCACAGCGCCCGCCCGGCCGAGGCGGCCGGGCTGTCGGTCTCGTAGAGGAACCACTCGTCGGCGCGCACCGGCGCGTGGAACCACACGGCGTGGTCGAGGCTCGCGCCGACGTAGCGGCCGCCCCAGCCGCCGCCGATGCGCGCCAGCCCGGCCGAGAGCAGCGTGAGGTCGGTGACGAAGGTCAGGGCGGCGGCGTGCACGGCGGCGTCGTCGGGCAGCCGGCCGGCGACGCGGAACCAGGCGTGGCTCTGGGTGCGCGGCAGGGCCTTGGGCTCGGGCGCGAAGGGGTCGGCCAGCGGGCGCTGCTCCACCGCCCGGCTGATCTCCAGCGCCGGTGAGGCGAGCTCGCCGTGCCCGGCCGCGTACTCGGCCAGTGAGGGCAGCTCGTCGGGCCGCGGGACGTCGGGCATCGGCCGGGCGTGCGCCACGACGGCCTGCTCGCCGGCGTGGAAGTCCGCCGTCAGCGCGAAGACCGCGACGTCCTCCCCGCGGCGCCGCTGGCAGGCGATGACGCGGCGGGAGGAGAAGGACCGGCCGTCCCGGATGCGCTCGACGGTGTAGCGCAGCTCCTCGTGCGGGTCGCCGGGCCGCAGGAAGTAGGAGTGCAGCGAGTGCACGCCCCGCCCGCTCCCCACCGTCCGCCCGGCGGCCATGAGCGCCTGCCCGGCCACCTGGCCGCCGAAGATCCGCTGCAGCCGGGTGGTGGGCGTCTGGCCGACGAAGACGTCGGTCTCGCGCTCCTCGAGGTCGAGGACGGTCATGAGGGCGGCGGCCTGGGACCCGCCGCCGCTCACGAGTCGGTCCCGACCTCGTGCACGCGGATCAGGTTCGTCGACCCGGGGGTGTTCGGCGGGCTGCCGGCCACGACGACGACGCGGTCGCCCTCCCGGAGCCGGCCGATGGACAGCAGCGAGAAGTCGACCTGGCGGACCATGTCGTCGGTGTGCTGCACGGAGGGCACGAGGAAGGTCTCCACGCCCCAGGACAGCGCCAGCTGGCTGCGGACCCGCCCGTCGACGGTGAAGGCCAGCAGCGGCTGCCGCGGGTGCAGCGCGGCCAACCGGCGGGCGCTGTCGCCGGTCTGCGTGAACGTCGCGAGCGCCTTGACGTCCATCGCCTCGGCGATGTCGCGGGCCGCGCGCACGATCGCCCCCGAGCGGGAGCGCGACTTGCGGTGCAGGTCGGGCACCCACGCCTCGTCGCTCTCGACCGCGTCGATGATCCGCTCCATCGTGCGCACCGCGCCGATCGCGTAACGGCCCACCGACGTCTCCCCGGAGAGCATCACCGCGTCGGCGCCGTCGAGGACGGCGTTGGCGACGTCGGAGGCCTCGGCGCGGGTCGGGCGGGAGTTCTCGATCATCGACTCGAGCATCTGGGTGGCCACGATGACCGGCTTGTTGCGCTCGCGGGCGGCCTGGACGGCGCGCTTCTGCACCAGCGGCACCGTCTCCAGCGCCAGCTCCACGCCGAGGTCGCCGCGGGCGACCATGATCCCGTCGAAGGCCTCGACGATGGCCTCGAGGTTCTCCACCGCCTCGGGCTTCTCCAGCTTGGCGATGACCGGGACCGAGATGTCCTCCTGGCGCATGATGTCGCGCACCAGCTCGGCGTCGGCCGGCGAGCGGACGAACGACAGCGCGATGAAGTCCACCGACAGGTGCAGGGCGAAGCGCAGGTCCTCCTCGTCCTTCTCCGACAGCGCCGGGACGCTCACTGCCACGCCGGGCAGGGACAGGCCCTTGTTGTTGGAGACCTGGCCGCCCTCGACGACCAGGCACCACACGTCCGGGCCGTCGACGGAGACCACCGACAGCGCCAGCTTGCCGTCGTCGACCAGCAGGCGGTCGCCGACGCGGGCGTCGGCGGCCAGGCCCTTGTAGGTCGTGGAGACGCGCTCGGCGGTGCCCTGGACGTCGTCGACGGTGATGCAGACCCGGCTGCCGGTGTCCCAGGTGACCGGCCCGTCGGCGAAGGTGCCGAGGCGGATCTTGGGGCCCTGCAGGTCGGCCAGGACGGCGACGGCGTGACCGGTCCTGTCCGACGCCTGGCGCACCTTGAGGTAGGCGGCCTCGTGGTCGGCGTGCGAGCCGTGGCTGAAGTTGAGCCGGGCGACGTCCATCCCCGACTCGACGAGGGCGGTGATCTGCTCGAGGGAGCTCGTGGCCGGGCCCAGGGTGCAGACGATCTTCGCGCGACGGCTCATGTCGTAGACGCTAGTAGAAGGTCCCTCCCGCCCCCCGACCACGCGCGGGTCCGCGAGTGGTCGGGGGCCGGGGGGACCGTCAGCGGAGCGCGACCGCCGTCGGGGTGACCGGGCGCGGCAGCATGGAGCTGCCGGTCAGCCACGTGTCGGCGGCGCCGGCGGCGGCGCGGCCCTCGGCGATCGCCCAGACGATGAGCGACTGTCCGCGACCGACGTCACCGGCGACGAACACGCCCGGCACGGTCGACATGAACTCCCCGTCGCGGGCGACGTTGCCGCGGGCGTCGAGCTCCAGGCCGAGGGTCTCCACCAGGCCCTCGCGCTGGGCGCCGGTGAAGCCCATGGCCAGCAGCACCAGCTGGGCCGGCAGCTCCCGCTCGGTGCCCTCGACCTTCTGGAAGCGGCCGTCGACCCGCTCGACCTCGTGGATGACCAGCGCGCGCACGTGGCCCTCGTCGTCGCCGAGGAAGCGCTCGGTGTTGACCGAGTACAGCCGCTCGCCGCCCTCCTCGTGGGCCGAGGAGATCCGCATGATCATCGGGTAGGTGGGCCAGGGGTTGCCCTCCGCCCGCGTGTCCGGCGGTGCCGGCATGATCTCCAGCTGGGTCACCGAGCGGGCGCCCTGCCGGTGCGAGGTCCCCAGGCAGTCCGCGCCGGTGTCACCGCCACCGATGATGACGACGTCCTTGCCCTTCGCGGAGATCGGCGGGTCGTCGAGCTCGCCGAGCGCCTGCCGGTTGCCGAAGGGCAGGAACTCCATGGCCAGGTGGATGCCCGCCAGCTCCCGCCCGGGCGCGGGCAGGTCGCGGCCGACGGTGGCGCCGGCGGCCAGGACGACGGCGTCGTGCTCCGCGCGCAGCTGCTCGGCGGACAGGTCGGCCTCGCCGCTGCCGCCGACCTCGACGCCGGTGACGAAGCGGGTGCCCTCGGCGCGCATCTGGTCCAGCCGCCGGTCGAGGACGGCCTTCTCCATCTTGAACTCGGGGATGCCGTAGCGCAGCAGCCCGCCGACCCGGTCAGCCCGCTCGTAGACGGTGACGTCGTGGCCGGCGCGGGTCAGCTGCTGGGCGGCGGCCAGCCCGGCCGGGCCCGACCCGACGACGGCGACCTTCTTGCCGGTCCGCTCGGCCGGGGCCTGCGGACCGACGTGGCCGCGCTCGAAGGCCTGGTCGATGATCTCCCACTCGATCTGCTTGATCGTGACCGGGGAGTCCTGCAGGTTCAGCACGCAGGCGCCCTCGCACGGGGCGGGGCACAGCTTCCCGGTGAACTCCGGGAAGTTGTTGGTCGCGTGCAGGCGCTCGATCGCCTCGCGCCAGTCGTCGCGGCGGGCCAGGTCGTTCCACTCCGGGATGAGGTTGCCCAGCGGGCACCCGTGGTGGCAGAAGGGGATGCCGCAGTCCATGCACCGGGCGGCCTGCTGGCGCAGCGCCGTCACCGGGTAGACGGCGTCCTCACCGCTCTGCCGGGAGAGGTAGACGTCCTTCCAGTCCAGGATGCGGACGTCGACGGGCCGCCGCGGCGGCATCGCCCGCTCGTACTTCAGGAACCCCGTGGAGTCAGCCACGTGCGGCCTCCATCACTGCTCGGTCGACATCGGTCCCGGCGGCCTCGGCGGCGCGCCGGGCCTCCAGCGCGCGTCGGTAGTCGCGCGGCATGATCACGCTGAACTGCTCGGACCAGCGGCCCCAGTCGGCCAGCAGCGCCGCGGCCACGGGGGACTCGGTCTCGGCCTGGTACCGGACCAGCACCTCCCGCAGCCACTGCGCGGACTCCCCGTCCAGCGGCTCGATGTCGACCATCTCGCCGTTGACCCGGTGCCGGGCCAGGTCGAGGACGTAGCCGATGCCGCCGGACATGCCCGCCGCCACGTTGCGGCCGGTGGGCCCCAGGATCACCGCGCGCCCGCCGGTCATGTACTCCAGCGCGTGGTCGCCGACGCCCTCGACGACGGCCAGGGCGCCGGAGTTGCGGACGCAGAAGCGCTCGCCGACCCGCCCGCGCAGGAAGACCTCCCCGCCGGTGGCGCCGTAGCCGATGACGTTGCCGGCGATGACGTTGTCCTCGGCGGGGAAGGTCGCCTCCCGCGCCGGCCGCACGACGATCCGCCCGCCGGAGAGGCCCTTGCCGACGTAGTCGTTGGCGTCGCCGAACAGCCGCATGGTGATCCCGCGCGGCACGAAGGCGCCGAAGGACTGGCCGGCCGACCCGGTGAAGGTCAGGTCGATCGTGCCGTCGGGCAGGCCCTCGCCGCCGAAGCGGCGGGTGACCATCGAGCCGAGCATCGTGCCGACGGTGCGGTTGACGTTGCGCACCGGCAGCTCCAGGCTCACCGGCCGCGCGTCGAGCAGCGCGCCCTCGCACAGCTGGATCAGCGTCTGGTCCAGCGCGACGTCGAGGCCGTGGTCCTGGGTGCGGACGGCGTGCCGCGGGGTGCCCTCGGGCAGCTCGGGCAGCGCGAGCATCTTCGACAGGTCCAGCCCGCGGGCCTTCCAGTGGTCGACCGCCTCGCGGGTGTCGAGCAGCTCGACGTGGCCGACGGCCTCCTCGACGCTGCGGAAGCCCAGCTCGGCGAGGTACGCGCGCACCTGCTCGGCGAGGAACTCGAAGAAGGTGACCACGAACTCCGGCCGCCCGGTGAACCGCTTGCGCAGCTCCGGGTTCTGGGTGGCGACGCCGACCGGGCAGGTGTCGAGGTGGCAGACCCGCATCATGATGCAGCCCGAGACCACCAGCGGAGCGGTGGCGAAGCCGTACTCCTCCGCACCGAGCAGCATCGCCACGATCACGTCGCGGCCGGTCTTCATCTGCCCGTCGACCTGCACGACGATCCGGTCGCGCAGGCCGTTGGCCAGCAGCGTCTGCTGCGTCTCGGCCAGGCCGAGCTCCCACGGCGAGCCGGCGTGCTTGAGCGAGGTCAGCGGGGCGGCGCCGGTGCCGCCGTCGTGCCCGGAGATGAGCACCACGTCGGCGTGGGCCTTGCTGACCCCGGCCGCGACCGTGCCGACGCCGACCTCGGCGACCAGCTTGACGTTGACCCGCGCCTGGTCGTTGGCGTTCTTCAGGTCGTGGATGAGCTGCTTGAGGTCCTCGATCGAGTAGATGTCGTGGTGCGGCGGCGGGCTGATCAGGCCGACGCCCGGCGTCGAGTGCCGGGTGCGGGCCACCCACGGGTACACCTTGCCGCCGGGCAGCTGGCCGCCCTCGCCGGGCTTGGCGCCCTGCGCCATCTTGATCTGGATGTCGTCGGAGTTGACCAGGTAGTCGCTGGTCACGCCGAAGCGGCCGCTGGCCACCTGCTTGATCGCCGAGCGGCGCAGGTCGCCGTTGGGGTCGGGCACGAACCGGTCGGGGTCCTCGCCGCCCTCGCCGGTGTTGGACCGCCCGCCGAGGCGGTTCATGGCGATGGCGAGGGTCTCGTGCGCCTCCTGGGAGATGGAGCCGTAGCTCATCGCGCCGGTCTGGAACCGCTTGACGATCTCGCCGGCCGGCTCGACCTCCTCCAGCGGCACCGGCGGCCGCACACCCTGCCGGATCGAGAACAGGCCGCGCAGGGTGGCCGCGTCCTCCGACAGCTGGTCGACCGTCTTCGTGTAGCGCTCGAAGACCTCGTACTGCCGCGAGCGGGTGGAGTGCTGGAGCAGGAACACCGTCTCGGGGTTGAACAGGTGCACCTCCCCCTCGCGGCGCCACTGGTACTCCCCACCGGTCTCCAGCCGGCGGTGCGCCCGCTCGGTCGGGTTCTCCGGGTAGGCGCGCCGGTGCCGCATGGCGACCTCCTCGGCGAGCACGTCGACGCCCACCCCGCCCAGGGGCGCGGAGGTGCCGGTGAAGTACTCGTCGACGACCTCCTTCGACAGGCCGACCGCCTCGAAGATCTGCGCCATCGTGTACGAGCCGACGGTGCTGATGCCCATCTTGCTCATGACCTTGAGGACGCCCTTGCCCAGCGCCTTCACCACGTTGCGCACGGCCTGCGCCGCCTGGACGCCGGTGAGCGAGCCGTCGCGGATGAGGTCCTCGATCGACTCGAAGGCCAGGTAGGGGTTGACCGCGGCCGCGCCGTAGCCGAGCAGCAGCGCGACGTGGTGCACCTCGCGGCAGTCGCCGGACTCGACGACGAGGCCGACCTCCATGCGGGTCCGCTCGCGCACCAGGTGGTGGTGGACCGCGGCGGTCATCAGCAGCGACGGGATCGGCGCGCGCTTCTCGTCGCAGTCGCGGTCGGAGAGCACGATGACCCGGGCGCCGGCCGCGATGGCCTTGCTGACCTTGGTCCGCAGCTCCTCGACGGCCTGCACCAGCGCCGGGCCGCCGCCGGTGACGTCGAAGTGGCCGGTGATCCGGACGGCGGCGAAGCCGGGCAGGTCGCCGTCGTCGTCGATGTGCAGGATCTTGGCCAGCTCGTCGTTGTCGATGACCGGGTAGGGCAGGAACACCTGGCGGCAGGACGCCGGGGTGGCCCGCAGCAGGTTCTGCTCGGGGCCGAAGGTGCGGCCCAGGCTGGTCACCAGCTCCTCGCGGATGGCGTCCAGCGGGGGGTTGGTCACCTGCGCGAACAGCTGCCCGAAGTAGTCGTAGAGCAGCCGGGAGCGGTCCGACAGCGCCGCGATCGGGGTGTCGGTGCCCATGGAGCCGATCGGCTCGGCGCCGCTGGAGGCCATCGGGGTGAGCAGGACGCGCAGGTCCTCCTCGGTGTAGCCGAACAGCAGCTGCCGGCGCACGACCGACTCGTGGCTGGGCCGCGCCCGCCGCCGCTCGGGCAGCTGCGGCAGGTGCACCAGGCCGGCGTGCAGCCAGTCGTCGTAGGGGTGCTCCCCGGCCAGGGCGCCCTTGACCTCCTCGTCGGAGACGATCCGCCCGGAGGTGGTGTCGACGAGGAACATCCGGCCCGGCTGCAGCCGGCCCTTCGCCACGACGTCGCCGGCCGGGATCTCCAGGACGCCGGCCTCGCTGGCCAGGACGACGAGGTCGTCGCGCGTCCGCCACCAGCGGCCCGGGCGCAGGCCGTTGCGGTCGAGGACGGCGCCGATGACGGTGCCGTCGGTGAAGGCCACGCAGGCCGGCCCGTCCCAGGGCTCCATGATCGAGGAGTGGAACCGGTAGAAGGCCCGGCGGGCCGGGTCCATCTCGTCGTGGTTCTCCCACGCCTCCGGGATCATCATGAGCACCGCGTGCGGCAGCGAGCGGCCCGACAGGTGCAGCAGCTCGAGGACCTCGTCGAAGGTGGCCGAGTCGCTGAAGTCGCTGGCGGTGACCGGGAAGATCCGCTCCAGGCCGAGCTCGGCGGCCGGGCCGGCGGGGCCGTCGAACAGCTCGGTCTCGAGCTTGGCCTCGCGGGCGCGCATCCGGTTGCGGTTGCCCTTGATCGTGTTGATCTCGCCGTTGTGGGCGATGAACCGGAACGGGTGGGCCAGCGGCCAGCTCGGGAAGGTGTTGGTGGAGAACCGGCTGTGCACCAGGGCGATGGCCGACTGGTAGCGCTCGTCGCGCAGGTCGGGGAAGAACGCCGGCAGCTGGTCGGTGGTCAGCATGCCCTTGTAGGTCAGCGTCCGGCACGACAGCGAGACGACGTAGAGGGAGCTGCCGGCCTCGCGGGCCTCGCGCTCGGCGCGCTTGCGCAGCACGAAGGAGCGCCGCTCCAGCCGGGTGACGCCGTTGCACACACGCGGGCCGCCGAACGCGGCGGCGTCGGCGCGGGCGCCCATGGTCTCGGCGACGAACACCTGGGCGAAGTGCGGCATGACCGCGCGGGCGGTGGGGCCGAGGTCGGCGCCGTCGGGGTCGACCGGCACGTCACGCCAGCCGAGGACGGTCAGGCCCTCCTCGGCGGCGATGCGGGCGACGTCGGCCCGGCGGTCCGCCCGCTCCGTCTCGTCGACGGGCAGGAAGGCGATGCCGACGGAGTACTCGCCGACCGGGGGCAGGTCGAAGTCGACGCTGGCTCGCAGCAGCTCGTCGGGGACCTGGGTGAGGATGCCCGCGCCGTCACCGGAGTTGGGCTCGGAACCGGCGGCCCCGCGGTGGTCGAGGTTGTGCAGCGCGGTCAGCCCGGCGGCGACGATCTTCCGCGAGCGGCGGCCCCGGGCGTCGGCCACGAAGGCGACACCGCAGGCGTCGGAGTCGTTCGCCGGGTCGTAGAGACCGCTGGCGGGCGGCACCGCGGAGAAGGGGACGGCCGAGGTGGGCGCGGAGGGGGTGCGCGCGGCCTGGGGGGCGGGGGTGGGAGACCCGAGCATGATCACTCCCGTCGTCGGCTGCCGCGCCGTCCTCCGGGGAGGGCGGCGTGGGGGCGCGGAGCCCGGCCGGTGGTCAAGGGGGCGGAGCGGGGAGGTACGGCGGGGGGGTGCAGACGCAGGACTGCGGTCGAGCCGCGACCGGCTGGAGCACGGTGTGCCCGGGCCGGCTGGGGTCAGCGGCCCCACGGGTGGTGCCGCGGGGTCGTCGTCCGCGGGGCAGCGCTGGCCCGGTCCGACACGTGCGACCCACCAGGATCACTGGGGGTCTGGAGGAAGGGTACACAGCCGGGACGGCCGGCCGACCCGCCCGGACGACGTGTGCGGCGCGTCCGGTCAGGCCGTCCCGGGCGTGTCGTGAGAACGGTCACCGGCCCGCCGGGCGGCGGGGGCGTCCGCGCTGGTCGGGACCTCGTCCGCGGGGTCGCCGGCCCGCACCGGGGTGTCGTCGTCGTCACGTCCGGCAGCGCCGCCGGCCTCCCGGTCCTCCGGGTGGATCACCTCGCGCGGGCGGCCGCGCTGCCAGACGAGGTAGGCGACGGCGAGCAGGCCCACCACGACGGCGGTGAAGACGTTGAGCCGGATGCCGAAGAAGGTGTTGGCCGGGTCGATGCGCAGCAGCTCGATCCACAGGCGGCCGGCGCAGTACAGCGCGACGTAGAGGGCGAACGCGCGGCCGTGGGAGAGCCGGAAGCGCCGGTCGGCCCAGACGACGACGGCCGCGGCGGCCAGGTTCCACAGCAGCTCGTAGAGGAACGTCGGGTGGAAGGTGCCGAGCACCACCGGCTGCCCGTCGGCCCCGATGACGGCGCGCCCGCCGTCCCACTCGTGGATCCGCAGCGCCCACGGCAGGTCGGTCGGGCCGCCGTAGAGCTCGTTGTTGAACCAGTTGCCCAGCCGGCCGATCGCCTGGGCGACGAGCAGGCCGGGGGCGATGGCGTCACCGAAGGCCGGCAGCGGGATGCCGCGGCGGCGGCAGGCGATCCACGCACCGACGCCCCCGAGGGCGATGGCCCCCCAGATGCCCAGGCCGCCCTCCCAGATGGCGAAGGCCCGCAGCGGGTCGCCGCCCTCGCCGAAGTAGGGCTGCGGCGTCGTGACCACGTGGTACAGCCGGCCGCCGAGGATGCCGAAGGGCACCGCCCAGACGGCGATGTCGAGCACCTCACCGGGCCGGCCGCCGCGGGCCACCCAGCGTTTCTCGGCGATCCAGCAGGCGGCCACGATCCCGGCGATGATGCACAGCGCGTAGGCCCGGATCGGGAAGGGGCCGAGCTCCCAGACCCCCTGGGTGGGGCTGGGGATGACCGCGAGCGCGCTCACGCCGTCACGCCCGCGCGGCGGCGGACGCCCTCGGCCAGCTCGGCCGACAGCGCGCGGGTGCCCTCCGGGCCGTGGCCGTCGAGCACCTGCCGGACGTAGGCCGAGCCGACGATCACGCCGTCGGCGAAGCCGGCCACCTCGGCGGCCTGGTCGCCGGTCGAGACGCCCAGGCCCACGCACACCGGCAGCTCGCCGGCCACGGCGCGGGTGCGGGTGACCAGCCGCTCGGCCGCGTCACTCACCGCGGCCCGGACGCCGGTGACGCCCATCGTGGAGGCGGCGTACACGAAGCCGCGGCAGGCGGCGACGGTGGCGGCCAGCCGGGCGTCGGTGGACGACGGCGCGACCAGGAAGACCCGGTCGAGGCCGGTGCGGTCGGTGGCGGCCAGCCAGGGCCCGGCCTCGTCGGGGATCAGGTCGGGGGTGATCGCGCCGGCACCCCCGGCGGCGGCCAGGTCGTCGGCGAACCGGTCGACGCCGTAGTGCTCGATGGGGTTCCAGTAGCTCATGACCACGGGCACCGCCCCCGCGTCGGCGATCGCGCGGACCGCACCGAACACGTCGGACAGCCCCACGCCGGCCCGGACGGCGACGTCCATCGCCTCCTGGATGACCGGGCCCTCCATCCCGGGGTCGGAGTACGGGACGCCGATCTCCACGGCGTCCGCCCCGCCCTCGACCAGCGCGACCATGGCCTCGATCGAGCGCGGTACGTCGGGGTAGCCGACCGGCAGGTAGCCGATCAGCGCGGCCCGCCCCTCGGCCCGTGCCTGTGCGATCCGGTCCTCGAGCGCGCTCACGCCGACTCCCCCGCGTCCTGGCCGGACACGGCCTCGTCGTTGCTGACCGCGCCCTCGGTGGGCCGCTGGTCGGTGTCCATGCCCGGGCCGGGGTCGACCTCGGTGCGGTCGCCGAGCCCGAACCAGCGCGACGCCGTCTCGACGTCCTTGTCCCCGCGCCCGGAGAGGTTCACCAGCAGCAGGGCGTCCGGGCCCAGCTCGCGGCCCAGCCGCATCGCGCCGGCCAGGGCGTGCGCGGACTCGATGGCCGGGATGATCCCCTCGGTGCGCGACAGCAGCGCGAAGGCCTCCATGGCCTCGGCGTCGGTGACCGGGCGGTACTCGGCGCGGCCGGTGTCGTGCAGGTGGGAGTGCTCGGGGCCCACGCCCGGGTAGTCCAGGCCGGCACTGATCGAGTGCGACTCGATGGTCTGGCCGTTGTCGTCCTGCAGCAGGTAGGAGCGGGCGCCGTGCAGCACGCCCGGCGAGCCGCCGGTGATCGTGGCCGCGTGCCGGCCGGTCTCGACGCCGTCGCCGGCGGCCTCCAGGCCCAGCAGCCGCACGCCCTCGTCGGGGACGAAGGCGGTGAAGATCCCGATCGCGTTGGACCCGCCGCCCACGCAGGCCAGGACGGCGTCGGGCAGCCGGCCCTCCCGCTCGAGGACCTGGGCGCGGGCCTCGTCGCCGATGACCCGCTGGAACTCGCGGACCATGAGCGGGAAGGGGTGCGGGCCGGCGACGGTGCCGAACACGTAGTTCGTCGTCTCGACGTTGGTCACCCAGTCGCGGAAGGCCTCGTTGATGGCGTCCTTGAGGGTGCGCGAGCCGGTGGTCACCGGGACCACCTCGGCACCGAGCAGCCGCATGCGGGCGACGTTGAGCGCCTGGCGGCGGGTGTCCTCCTCGCCCATGTAGACGGTGCACGACAGGCCCAGCAGGGCCGCGGCGGTGGCGGTGGCGACGCCGTGCTGGCCGGCGCCGGTCTCGGCGATGACCCGCTGCTTGCCGATGCGGCGGGTCAGCAGCGCCTGGCCGAGCACGTTGTTGATCTTGTGTGATCCGGTGTGGTTGAGGTCCTCGCGCTTGAGCAGCACCCGCGCCCCGCCGCAGTGCTCGGCGAAGCGGGGCACCTCGGTGACCGGACTGGGCCGGCCGGTGTAGTCGCGCTGCAGCGCGGCGAACTCCTCGACGAAGGCCGGGTCGACCCGCATGGCCTCGAACGCCTCGGTGAGGTCGTCGAGCGCCGCGATCAGCGCCTCGGGGACGAAGCGCCCGCCGAAGACGCCGAAGTGGCCGGTGGCGTCGGGCCAGGCGGGGTGCGCCGACTCGAGTCGCTGCTCGGGAGGGTGCACGGCACTGGTCGTCATGCGCCCAGTGTCCCTCGCAGGCGGGCGCGCAGGTGGCGGAGGGGTCGGCGGGTCGTGCGCGGACCCGGACGGGTGCGACCTCCCCCACCGTCGGCGGCGGGACCGGACCCGCCGGTCAGGCCGTGCTGCGGGCCTTCCGCAGGTCGGGCGGGCACGCCGGCGTCTGGGCGGTGCTGGCCGAGCGCGGCACCCAGGTCGAGGCCGCCGTCACGCCTCAGTGCGGGAGGGCGGCGAGTCCTCGGTGCCGGGCGGCGGCGTTGAGCCGGCCGTCGAAGCTCGCCACCGTCGCCCCGACCTGCTCGGCGGCGAGCAGGACACAGCAGTCGGGCGTCCTCAGGTTCGTGTGCGCGCGGAGCTCAGCGAGGCGGAGTGCCGAGTCCGCCGGGAAGGACAGCGCGGTCACCTCGAGGTCGCGCAGCGCCCGGAGGACGATGTCCACCCGCCCCTGGCGCGCAGGGCCGACGAGCGTCTCCGCCAGGTCCAGGGGGTGGACGGCGAGGTCGTCGTCGACGTGCGCCGCGAGCAAGGCCCACGCCGCGTCGTGGTGGGCGTCACCGCCGTCGAGGAACGCGATGAGGACACTCGTGTCCAGCACCATCACCTCGGCCACTCGTTCCGGAGCTGGTCGAGGTAGCCCGGGCCGAACGCGCCGGTGAGCGCCCCACCGTGCCGCTCGATGGCAGCCAGCCGCTCCTCCCGCCGCAGCCGGTGCGCGGCTTCACCGACGCGGTGACCCTCCAGGGCGAGCTGCACGAGCACCTGGGACCGACTGAGGCCGGGCCAGCGGACCGCGGCGGCGTCGAGGGCCGTCCTCAGGTCATCGGACTCCGTCACGACGTGACGGGGACGAGTCGTCGGCACCCGCCCAGTGCATCACCAGCCGATGCGGTGCATCACCGATGCGGGAGACGGGCTCCCGGCGCTCGGGATGCGCCGTCGACCCCGGTCCCGTGGCGGTCGTGGCCCTCCGGCAGGGGCCCGCCGCGAGCGTGCGAGCGGTGGGGGCAGGAGGGCCCCTCGTCAGCGGGTGGTGCGCGGGGTGGCCGGGTGCGAGCCGGCGGTGACCAGGTCGGCGACGGCCTGGCGGGCGTCCCCGGCGGTGACCAGGCCCTCGCCGACGAGCACCGCGTCGGCGCCAGCACCGGCGTAGGCGATGAGGTCGTGCGGGCCGCGGACGCCGGACTCGGCGACCTTCACGACCTCCGAGGGCAGGCCGGGGGCGATCCGCTCGAAGGTGGAGCGGTCGACGGCGAGGGTGGTGAGGTCGCGGGCGTTGACGCCGATGACCGAGGCCCCGGCCGCCAGCGCGCGGTCGGCCTCGGCCTCGGTGTGCACCTCGACCAGCGCGGTCATGCCCAGGGACTCGACCCGCTCGAGCAGGCCGGTCAGCACGTTCTGCTCGAGGGCGGCGACGATGAGCAGGACGACGTCGGCACCGTGCGCGCGGGCCTCGTGCACCTGGTAGCTGCTGACCACGAAGTCCTTGCACAGCACCGGGACGTCGACGGCGGCGCGGACGGCGGCCAGGTCGGCGTGCGAGCCGCCGAAGCGGCGGCGCTCGGTGAGCACGCTGATGACCCGGGCGCCCCCGGCGGCGTACTGGGCGGCGAGCACCGCGGGGTCGGGGATGTCGGCAAGGTCGCCCTTGCTGGGGCTGCGCCGCTTGACCTCGGCGATGACGCCGACGCCCGGCTCGCGCAGGGCCGCCAGGGCGTCCAGCGCCGGCCGGGCGTCGCGGGCGGCGGCCCGCACCTCGGCCAGCGGGGTGGCCACCTCGCGCGCCGCGACGTCCTCGCGGACGCCGGCGACGATCTCGTCGAGGACGGTCACTCCGCCTCCTCGCTGCTGGTCGGTTCGTCCCGGGCGGGACCGGGTAGTGGTCGAGGCCGGCCTGGAGGCCGCCGGACCGGTGGACCCACTCTAGAAGGAGCGGCCGGGCGCCCTGGTCGCCGGGTCGTCGTCGCCGGAGCCGTCGGTCGGGTCGTCGGTCGGGTCGTCGGTCGGGTCGTCGCCGCGGTCCAGGGCCCGCCAGGCGTCCAGCGCCCGGTCCTCGTCGGTGCGGGCGCGGGCCGGGGCCGCAGCGGCGGCGCCCGGGGTCCGCTCGTAGCGGCGTCCCATGCCGGGCCACCGCCGTCCGCGGACGACGACCAGCAGCCCGGCAGCCGCGGCGAGGACGGCGGCGATCAGGCACAGCACCGGCCAGCCGGCGGCGACGTCGACCGCGGCCGTCTCCCCCGGCGCGAGCGGCCCGGGCCCCGGGCCGGAGACGAGCGACCGGACCGCCGACCAGCCGAGCACCAGCCCGGAGGCCACCACCAGCGCCCCGACGGCGGCCCGGCCGGCACCGCGGACGGCGAGGACGGCGACCGCGGCGGCCAGCAGCACCAGACCGCAGGCCGCCACGAGCGGCGCGACGGTGGCCCCGGTGAGCGCCTCGCCGACCGGCGGCAGCGGTGCGGGGCGGGTGACGGTGACCCTCGCCCACGTCTGCCCGCCGGCCGACAGCGCGAGCCCGCCGGCCAGCGCGCACCCGGCGACGGCGGCCCCCAGCTCCCGGCGGACCGCGCTCACCGGACCTCCCGCATGCCCTCCGCGGTCGCGATCGCCGAGAGCACCGCCCGCGCCTTGTGCCGGGTCTCGGCCTCCTCGGTGGCGGGGTCGCTGTCGGCGACCACGCCGGCGCCGGCCTGCACGTAGGCCCGGCCCCGGTGCAGGACGGCGGTGCGGATGGCGATGGCCATGTCCATGTCGCCACTCGCGTCGAGGTAGCCGACGGTGCCCGCGTACAGGGCCCGGCGGGTGGGCTCGAGCGACTCGATGATCTCCATCGCCCGCGGCTTGGGGGCGCCGGAGACGGTGCCGGCGGGGAAGGTCGCGTCGAAGACGTCGAGCGCGTCGCGGCCGGGGGCGACCTCGCCGGACACCGTGGAGACCAGGTGCATGACGTGGCTGTAGTACTCGACCCGCATGAAGTCGGGGACCTCGACCGTGCCCGGCACGCACACCCGGCCGAGGTCGTTGCGGGCCAGGTCGACGAGCATCACGTGCTCGGCGCGCTCCTTGGGGTCGGCAAGCAGGCCCTCGGCCAGCCGCAGGTCCTCCTCCTCGGTGGCCCCGCGCGGGCGGGTGCCGGCCGGCGGGTGCACCACGGCCTGGTCCCCGGTGACCGTCACCAGCGCCTCCGGCGAGGACCCGACGACGTCGAACGGCGACTCCCGGCCGGCGAAGCGCAGCAGGTACATGTACGGCGAGGGGTTGGTCGCCCGCAGCACCCGGTAGAGGTCCAGGGCCTCCACACCGGTCCGGGTCTCGAAGCGCTGGGCGAGCACGACCTGGAACGCGTCGCCGGCGCGGATGTGCTCGCGGACGGTCTCCACCCCGGCCTCGAAGGCCCCCGGCGCCATGGTGCTGCGCACCGGCGGGGGCTCGGCGGGGGTGAACGTGGCCACGCCCGGCGGCACGGCCTCGGTCAGGTCGGCGGCCATGGCGTCGAGCCGGGCGACGGCGTCGTCCCAGGCGGCACCGCGGTCGCCGGAGCCGGCGAGGGCGTTGGCGATGAGCAGCACCGTGCCGTCGGTGTGGTCGAGCACGGCCAGGTCGGTGACCAGCATGAGGGCGAGCTCGGGCATGCCGAGGTCGTCGGTGGCCGTGTCCGGCAGCCGCTCGAGCCGCCGCACGACGTCGTAGCCGAGGTAGCCGACCAGGCCGCCGGTGAGCCGGGGCAGGTCGGGCCGGCGCGGCGAGCGCAACCGGCGGGCCAGCGTGCGGACGGCGGCGAGCGGGTCGGCGGGCAGCTCGTCGGTCAGCCCGGGCAGCGGGTCGCCGAGCCAGACGGTGGCGCCGTCGCGCTCGGTGAGGACGCCGGCGGCGCGGACGCCGACGAAGCTGTAGCGCGACCACCGCTTGCCCTGCTCGGCCGACTCCAGCAGCACCGTGCCGGGCCGGTTGCCGGCGAGCTTGCGGTAGACGCCGACGGCGGTCTCGCCGTCGGCCAGCAGCCGCCGGGTCACCGGCACCACGGGCTGGTCGAGCGCGGCGCACTCCTCCCGCGAGGGCGAGGTCTCACCGAGCCGCACGGGAGGCCTCCAGCGGCCGGTGGAAGCAGCTGCGCTCGCCGGTGTGGCAGGCCGGCCCCTCCTGGTCGACGAGCACCAGCAGCGCGTCGCCGTCGCAGTCCAGGCGCACGTCGCGGACCCACTGGCGGTGACCGGAGGTCTCCCCCTTCACCCAGTACTCGCCGCGGCTGCGCGACCAGTAGGTGGCCCGGCCGGTGGTCAGCGTGCGGCGCAGCGCCTCGTCGTCCATCCAGGCGACCATGAGCACCTCACCGGTGTCGTGCTGCTGGACGACGGCGGCGACCAGCCCGGCGGGGTCGCGGCGCAGCGCGGCGGCGACCGCGGGGTCCAGGGCGGACTCGGCGGCGGGGACGGCGGACATGCCCCCGATCGTCCCACCGGACCGCGACGGTCCCGGTCAGCGGCCCCGGGCCGCCCCCGCCGGCGTCAGCGGGGGTCCGCGGCGTCGCCGCCGGCGGCCCAGCGCCGGACCGCGCCGAGGAGCAGCAGGCCGGCGCCCACCGCGGGCGCGGCGGCGAAGAACAGCACCCCGACGACGAGGACCCCGGCCGGGTCGGAGCCGACGGCGCCGTCGACCAGACCGCCGAGGGTGAGCAGCCGCACCAGCCAGTAGAGGGCGAGCGCGAGCTGCGCCGCGAAGCCGGCCAGCAGGGTCAGCCAGGACGACCGGCCGGGCCGGTTGAGGACCAGGACGCCGCCGACCACGAGCGCGATCGCCGCGAGCAGCTGGACGACGGTCAGCACGGTGGCCTCGGTGACGAGCGCGCCCGCCTCTTCCGCGTCGGTCGCACCGGGCACGGTCGCCAGGAAGCCGAAGGTGCTGGCCAGCAGCAGCACGTAGGCCGACGCGACGGCCACGACGCCGGCCTGCGCGAACGCCAGGACCGCGGCGGCCACGACCGGACCGGGCCGGCGGGGCCGGGAGGGCACCGGCGGCCCCCAGACCGGGACGTCGTGGCCCGGCGCGCCGTACCAGGGCGAGCCGTACCCGGGGACGCCCCACCCGGGGACGCCGTACCCGGGCACGCCGTGGCCGGGCACGCCGTGCCCCGGCCACGGCGCCGGCGCGGTGACCGGGGGCCCGGCGTACGCGAGCGGGTCGGTCTGGCGCGCCGGGTCCGACCAGGGGCTGCCCCCGGCGCCGCCGGGCGTCACAGCGCCGCCGCCAGCGCCCGGCCGGCGACGCGGCCGGAGAACAGGCAGCCGCCGAGGAAGGTGCCCTCCAGCGACCGGTAGCCGTGCATGCCGCCCCCGCCGAAGCCGGCCACCTCACCGGCGGCGTACAGCCCGTCGAAGACCTCGCCGCCGGGCCGCAGCACGCGGCCGGAGAGGTCGGTCTCCAGGCCGCCCAGGGTCTTGCGGGTGAGCAGGGTGAGCCGGACGGCGATCAGCGGGCCGGCCTCCGGGTCGAGCAGCCGGTGCGGCGGGGCGACCCGGATGAGCTTGTCGCCGAGGTAGCTGCGCGCGCCGCGGACGGCGGTCAGCTGCAGGTCCTTGGTGAAGGCGTTGGCCACCTCGCGGTCGCGGGCGAGCACCTCCCGCTCGACAGTCTCCAGCGCCACCTCCGGGGCGCCGCCGGTGACCCGGTTCATCCCGGCCACGAGCTCGGGCAGCGTCGTCGCCGTCACGAAGTCCTCGCCGCGGTCGAGGAAGGCCTGCACCGGCCCGGACACCCCGGCCCTGACCCGGTTCAGCAGCAGTCTGAGGTCCCTGCCGGTCAGGTCGGGGTTCTGCTCCGACCCCGAGAGCGCGAACTCCTTCTCGACGATCTTCCTGGTGGCGACGAACCAGGTGTGCTCGTGGCCGGTCGACCCGATGTGGGCCAGCGTGCCGAGGGTGTCGAAGCCGGGGAACAGCGGCACCGGCAGCCGGTTGCCGGCGGCGTCGAGCCACAGCGAGGAGGGCCCCGGCAGGATGCGGATGCCGTGCCGCGCCCAGACCGGCGAGTGGTTGGCGATGCCCTCGGTGTAGTGCCACATCCGGTCGCGGTTGACCACGTGCGCGCCGGCGGCCTCGGTGGCCTCGAGCATCAGCCCGTCGACGTGCGCGGGGACGCCGGAGAGCAGCCGGCGCGGTGCGGGGCCCAGCCGGGCCGGCCAGTTGCGGCGGACCAGCTCGTGGTTGCCGCCGATGCCGCCGGAGGTGACGACGACGGCCTGCGCGGCGATCTCGAACGGCGCCCGCTCCTCGCGGGAGCTGGCCTCGCCGCGGGCGGCGTCGCTGGGCGCCAGCACCGTCCCGCGGACGCCGGTGACCGCGCCGCCGGTGACGACGAGCCCGGTGACCCGGTGGCGGAAGCGCAGGTCGACCAGCCCGCGGTCGACGGCGGCGCGCACCCGGCGGGCGAACGGTTCGACGATGCCCGGTCCGGTGCCCCAGACGATGTGGAAGCGCGGCACCGAGTTGCCGTGCCCGGTGGCGGTGTAGCCGCCGCGCTCGGCCCACCCCACGACGGGGAAGAACCCGACGCCCTGCTCGCGCAGCCAGGCGCGCTTCTCCCCCGCGGCGAAGTCCAGGTAGGCCTCGGCCCACCGGCGCGGCCAGTGGTCCTCGTCGCGGTCGAAGGCGGCGGTGCCGAACCAGTCCTGGCGCGCCAGCTCCAGGGAGTCGCGGACCCGCAGCCGGCGCTGCTCGGGCGAGTCGACGAGGAACAGGCCTCCGAACGACCACCACGCCTGCCCGCCGAAGGACGCCTCCGGCTCCTGCTCGAGCAGGACCACCCGCCGGCCGGCGTCGGCCAGCTCGGCGGTGGCCACCAGCCCGGCCAGGCCGGACCCCACCACGACGACGTCTGTGTCGGTCACGCAGTTCTCCTCGCCGGCGCCCGGCGCCGGTGTGCTCGGTGGTGCCCTGCTCACGCGTGACCTCGCGGGCTCGGTCACCTGCCGCACGCTAGCGGCCGGGAGACCTCGCACGGCCCGTCCCGGCCGGTCGGCGCCGCGGTGTCCCCCGCCCGGGCCGCGTCCAGTCCCGGATCGGGCGGCTTCCCGACAGCACCAGCGCACCGAGCGGGGCGGGCAGCAGGAGCAGCGCCCAGCCGGCCAGCTCGCCGCTGGCCAGGCCGGCGGCGAACAGCACGGTGGCCGCGAGCACCAGCAGGGCGGTGACCGCGGCGGCCAGCGCGAGGACCAGCCATCCCCGGCCGCGGCCGAGCAGCACCAGGACGGCGCCGGTGAGGGCCACGACCGCCAGGGCGAGCGCGCCGGCGACGAGGCGGTCGACCTGCCAGCCGGGCCCGGGCGGCTCGAGCAGCCAGGCGAGGACGACGGCCTCGACGGCCACGAGCAGGCCGAAGACCGCCGTGAACGGCGCGGTGAGCGGGCGCCCGGGCGGTGCCGGCGGGGTGGTGCGGCGGCTGCCGGAGGACACCGCCGCCCGCGGTGAGCGGCGGGTCGTCGTCCGGCGCGGGTGCGACGACGGCATGGCCGGCAGCGTAGGAGAAGGACCCCGTTGCCCCCCGCCACTCGCACGCTCGTGGCGGGACCCTGCACGGGGGCCGCTCAACCGGGCGCGGGTCAGCGGGTGCGGCGCGGGTCAGGCGGTCCGCTCGCCCCGCACCCGGCGGGGGTGCCCGGCCAGCCAGGCGCCCACCTGGGGGCTGAACGCCAATCCTGCGGCGATCACCGGGCAGACGGCCACGAGGAGCGGCCCGGCCCCCACGTCCTGGCCGACGGAGGCGGCCGTCCCGAGGACCAGCCCGGCGAAGGCCAGCGCGGCCGCGGCGCTGAGGACCAGCGGCCACCGGCCCCGGCGGACCACCAGCCAGGAGACGCCGAACAGCTGCAGCAGTGGCAGGAGCAGCAGGGCGAAGGTCCACCAGTCCCGGCCACCGGAGCTGTCGCCCTGCACCCCGCCCAGCGCGAAGGCCAGGACGGCGACGAGCGCGAGCGGGAGCACGCCGAGGGCGCCGACCGCGGCGGCGGCGATCGCCAGGCCGGGGATCCGGGACGGCGTCGGGAACGGCAGCGGGGACGGCCTCGTCACGCCCGGCAGCCTAGGTGACGGACCCTCCTGCGCTCCGGCTCGCGGGCCCGCCACGGGCCCCGGCAGGAGGGCCGTCCCGGCGCCTCAGGCGACCCGCTCGGGCTCCCCGGCCGAGGAGCGCCGCCAGGACGCGTGCAGACGGGCGTAGGGGCCGACGACGTCGACCAGCTCGGCGTGCGTGCCGCGCTGCACCACGCGGCCGGCGTCGACGACGAGCACCTCGTCGGCGCGCTCGGCGGTCGAGAGCCGGTGCGCGATGGTCAGCGTCGTCCGGCCCTCGGTGAGCCGCTCGAGGGCGTGGGTGAGCCGCCGCTCGGTGGCCGGGTCGACGGCGCTGGTGGCCTCGTCGAGCACCAGCAGGTCGGGGGCGGCGACGTGCGCGCGGGCGATGGCGACCAGCTGCCGCTCGCCGGCCGACATCGACTCGCCGCGCTGGCCGACCGAGGTGGCGACGCCGTCGGCCAGGCCGCGCACCCAGTCGCCCAGGCCCAGCTCCTCGAACGCCGCGGCGACCTGCTCGTCGGTCAGGTCGGGCCGGCCGTAGCGGACGTTGTCGGCGACGGTGGCGTCGAACAGGAAGCCGTCCTGCGGCACCATCCCGACCCGGCGGCGCAGCGAGGAGAACGCGACCTCGGTCAGCGGCACCCAGCCGGTGGCGTCCGAGCCGAGCAGCACGCGTCCCTCGGTGGGGTCCATCAGCCGGGTGACCAGCTTGGCGAACGTCGTCTTGCCCGACCCGGTCTCGCCGACGACGGCCACGCGGCGGCGCGGCGCCAGGGTCAGGTCGACGTCCTCCAGGGCCGGGCGGGCGCCGGGCGCGTAGCGGAAGCCGACGTGCTCGAGCCGCACGCCGAGCGGCCCGGGCGGCAGGTCGCGGGCGGCGCCGGTGGCCGCGGGGTCGCGGACGTCGGGCTCGGTGTCGAGGACGTCGAGCACCCGGCGGAACCCGGCGAGGGCGTTCTGCGCCTCGTTGAGCACCTCGCTGGCGGTCTGCACCGGCGCGACGAACAGCGTGACGAGGAAGAGGAAGGCCACCAGCGTGCCGGCGGTGACGTGGCCGGCCAGCCCCAGCAGGACGCCGACCACGACGACGGCGGCGTTGGCCACCGCGGCCACGAACTCGCCGCTGACGAACACCGCGGCGGTGACCTTCTGCGCGTCGACCTGGGCGCGGTAGTGCCGGTCGATGGCGCGGTCGAGGCGGGCCGCCGTCCGCTCGCGGATGCCGTAGGCCCGCACCGTCGGCGCGCCGACGACGGACTCCGAGACCGCGGCCAGCACGTCGCCGACCCGCTCGCGGACCACGCCGTAGACGACGGCCAGCCGGCGGGCGAAGAAGCGCACCGCCACCGCGAGCGGCACGAAGCAGGCGAGCACGAGCAGGGTCAGCTGCCAGGAGTAGACGAACATGACCACGGTGGCCACGACCAGCTGGCCCAGGCTGACGACGCCCAGGACGCCGCCCCACTGCATGAAGGTCGACAGCTGGTCGACGTCGCTGGTGACCCGGGAGACCAGCGAGCCGCGGCGCTGGCCCTGCTGGTGCAGCACCGACAGGTCGTGCACGTGCCGGAAGGCGCGCGAGCGCAGCCCGGCCAGCGCCGTCTCGGTGGTGCGGAAGAGCCGGACGTTCATCCGGTACACCGCGACGCCGGTGAGCAGCACGACCGCGGCGCAGACGAGCACGAGCGTGCGCACCAGGCCCAGGTCGGGACCGCCGGGGCCGAGCAGGCCGCGGTCGATGACCTGCTGGACGGCGATCGGCACGACCACGCGGCCGGCCGTGGCCACCAGGGCGAGGGCGAAGGTGGCCGGCAGCCCGCGGCGGAACTCGGGCATGGCGTGCAGGCCGCGGCGCAGGGTGGCGACGGCGCCCTCGCGGGGCTGCCCGCTCACGCCGCCACCTCCGCCTCGGAGTAGGCGCGCACCAGCGCGGCGTAGCCGGGGACGGTGGCGAGCAGCTCGTCGTGGCTGCCGCGGGCGGTGACCCGGCCGTCCTCGAGCCAGACCACCTCGTCGGCCAGCGCGATGGTGGCCTGCCGGTAGGCGACGACGACCACGGTGGAGGGCCGCTCCGCCGAGCGCAGCGCGTCGAGGATGCGCGCCTCGACGGCGGGGTCGACGGCGCTGGTGGCGTCGTCGAGGACCAGCAGCCGGGGCCGGCGGACGACGGCGCGGGCCAGGGCGACGCGCTGCCGCTGCCCGCCCGACAGGGTGGCGCCGCGCTCCCCGACGCGGGTGTCGAGGCCCTCGGGCAGGCGGTCGACGAAGTCCTCGGCGGCGGCGACCCGCAGCGCGGCGCGGACCTCCTCGTCGGGGAAGTCGCCGCCGAGGGTCACGTTGCCGCGGACGGTGTCGTCGAAGAGGAACGTGCCCTGGGGGACGAAGGCGGCCTGAGCGCTGACCTCGCCCTCGCGCAGCCGGCGCACGTCGACCCCGTCGAGCAGCACCTCGCCGCTCGCGGGGTCGACCAGCCGCACCAGCAGCCCGGCCAGCGTGGACTTGCCCGAGCCGGTCGGCCCGACGACGGCGACCGTGCTGCCGGCGGCGACGTCGAAGGTGACCCCGGACAGCGTCGCCCGGGTCGAGCCGTCGAAGACGTGGTCGACCGCGCGCAGGCCCAGTCCGGCCCCGCCGGTGCTGCCGGCCGCCGTCTCCGGGCCGTGCGGCGTCTCCCCGGTGGCGTCGAGGACCGGGGTGACCCGGTCGAAGCCGGCCAGCGCGCGCGGGAGGTCGGCGAGCACCCAGCCGATCGCGCGGATGGGCAGCGCGAGCAGGGTGAAGAGGTAGGCGGTGCTGACCAGGGCGCCGGGGTCGGTGCCGCCCGAGGCCACCCGGCCGGCGCCGACCAGCAGCACCGCGAGCGTGCCCAGGTTGGGCAGCGCCTCCATCATCGGGTCGAACAGGCCGCGCACCCGGCCGACGGCGACCAGGCCGTCCCGCAGCTCCTGCGCCCGCTCGGTGAAGCGGGCGCTCTCGACGTCCTCCCGGCCCAAGGTCTTGACCACCAGGCCGGCGTCGAAGCTCTCGTGGGCGATCTCGCTGACCTCGGCGCGCAGCTGCTGGGCCCGCTGCATCCGCGGGCTCATCACCTGGGAGTAGACGACGTTGACGGTGAAGACCAGCGGGAACACGACCAGGCCGACGACCGCGAGCAGCGGGTCGGTGACCAGCAGCGCGACGACGGTGATCGCGATCATGACCAGGGCGCCGCAGGCGAAGGGCAGCGGCGAGACGAAGAACCAGGCGGCCTCGACGTCGGAGTTGGCGTTGCTCAGCAGCTGACCGGTGGGGTGGCGCTGGTGCCAGGACAGCGGCAGCCGCAGGTACTGGCCGGTGACCCGGCGCCGGTAGTCGGCCTGCAGCCGGTAGGCCATGATCCCGGCGAACAGCCGCCGGCCGAGGATGCCGAGGATCTTCAGGACGGCGACCCCGAGGACGACGGCGACGGCCAGGGTGAGCGCCCCCGCCGTCGTGTCGCCGTCGGCGAAGGCCGGCAGCACCACCCGGTCGGTGATCCCGCCGATCACGTAGGCGCTGGCCACGGTCATCGCGCCGTAGAGGCTGCTGGCGAGCACCGCGAGGGTGAACATGCCCGGCTGCTCGCGGACGGAGAGGCCGACGTGGCGCAGTCCGCGCCGGACCACGGCGTCTCGGCGGGGCACGGATCTCCTCGGGGTGGTGCGGCGACGGCGGTGCACCGCTCGTCGGTCAGGCTAACCACCTGGCGGCCGGGGGGCGCGTGGGTTCTGGTCCGCGACGGTTTCCGGGCGGGGCTCCGTCGGTAACCCGCGGGGGTGACTCCTTCTTCCCGCCCCCTCGCCGCGCGCGAGCGGGCGGCCCTCGCCGACCTGCTCGACGAGCTCGGCCCGGACGCGCCCACCTGCTGCGAGGGCTGGACGACGGCGCACCTGGCCGCCCACCTGGTCACGCGCGACCGGCGGCCGGACGCGGGACCTGGCTACGTCCTGGAGACGACGCCGGTCGGGCAGCCGCTGCACGCGCACTCCGCCCGCGTCGAGGACCGGCTGCGCACCTCGACGCCGTACCCCGAGCTCGTGGCGCGGGTGCGGCAGGGGCCGCCCCGGTGGCTGCCGATGGGGTGGCCGGGGCTCGGCGACCTCGTCAACGGGGTCGAGTTCGCCGTCCACCACGAGGACGCCCGCCGGGCGCAGCCCGGCTGGGAGCCGCGGCACCTGACCCTGGCCGACGCCGACCAGCTGTGGGGTGCCGCGTCGTTCTTCGCGCGCCGCGCCGCGTCGGGGTTCCCCGGCGGGCTGGTGCTGCAGCGCAGCGACGTCCCGGGGCCGCCGAGGCGGATCCGCGCGGGGTCCTCCCCCACCACGGTCGAGGGTGAGCCGCTGGAGGTGCTGCTCTGGGCCAGCGGCCGCCGCGACGTCGCCCGGGTGGTCGTGCGGGGCGGCGCGCCGGCCACCTGATGTGGGGACCGGGGCCGCGCCGTGGCCCACCCGCTGGGGCAGCTGCCGGTCGACCTCGCGGCGGTGGCCACGATCGTCGGCGCCGTGGTCGCGCTCGCCCGGGCAGCGACACGCCACGCGGCGCGCCCTGGCCGCGGCACCACCTGAGGGGCTCCGCTCAGCGCAACGGGGTGTCCCGCTCGTGCCGGACGGGGACGCCGGCGGCGGCGAGCGCGGCCTTCACCTCGCCGATGCGCAGCGCGCCGAAGTGGAAGACGCTGGCGGCGAGCACCGCGTCGGCGCCGGCCTCGACCGCGGGCGGGAAGTGCTCGACGGCCCCCGCTCCCCCGCTGGCGATCACCGGCACGCCCACCTCCCGGCGGACGGCGCGGATGAGCTCGGTGTCGAAGCCGGCGCGGGTGCCGTCGGCGTCCATGGAGTTGAGCAGCACCTCGCCCACGCCGAGCGCGGCGGCCTGCACCACCCACTCGACGGCGTCGCGCCCGGTGCCCCGGCGCCCGCCGTGGGTGGTGATCTCGAAGCCGGAGTCGGTGGTCGCGCCGTCGCGCACGCGGCGGGCGTCGAGGGAGAGCACGAGCACCTGGTTGCCGAAGCGGTCGGCGATCTCGCTGATCAGCTCCGGCCGGGCGACGGCGGCGGTGTTCACCGCGACCTTGTCCGCGCCGGCCCGCAGCAGCCGGTCGACGTCGTCGGGGCTGCGCACGCCGCCGCCGACGGTGAGCGGGATGAACACGCTCTCGGCGGTGCGGCGGACGACGTCGTAGGTCGTCTCGCGGTCACCGGAGCTGGCGGTGATGTCGAGGAAGGTGAGCTCGTCGGCGCCCTCGGCGTCGTAGACGCGGGCCATCTCCACCGGGTCGCCGGCGTCGCGCAGGCCGACGAAGTTGACGCCCTTGACCACCCGGCCGGCGTCGACGTCCAGGCACGGGATGACGCGGACGGCCAGGCTCATCGGACCCGCACCGCGTCGGCCTCGACCTCGACCAGCATGTCGGGGTGCAGCAGCGAGGCGACGCCGATCATGGCGGTGGCCGGCCGGACGGCGCCGAACACCTCGCCGTGCACGCGGCCCACCTCCTCCCAGCGGGAGGTGTCGGTGACGTACATGCGGGTGCGGACGACGTCGGCGGGGGTGAACCCGGCCGAGTCGAGCGCCTCGACCAGCACGCCGAAGGCGACGCGGGCCTGCGCGCCGGCGTCGCCGGGGTGCACGACCTCGCCGTCGACGGTGGCGGTGCAGCCGCTGACCCACGCGGAGTCCCCCGCGGCGACGACCCGGCTGTAGCCGACGACGTCCTCCCACGGCCCGCCGGAGCCGATCCGCCGCACGGTCACGACGACGCCTCGCGGGTGACCGCCAGCGCCTCGGGCAGGGTGAAGGCGCCGGCGTAGAGGGCCTTGCCGACGATGGCGCCCTCGACGCCGACCGTGGTCAGCCCGGCCAGCGCGCGGACGTCGTCGAGCGAGCTCACGCCGCCGGAGGCGACCACCGGGCGCGGGGTGGCGGCGCAGACCTCGCGCAGCAGCTCGAGGTTGGGCCCGCGCAGGGTGCCGTCCTTGGTGATGTCGGTGACCACGTAGCGGGCGCAGCCCTCGGCGTCGAGGCGGGCGAGGGTCTCGTAGAGCTCGCCGCCCTCGCGGGTCCAGCCGCGGGCGGCCAGCCGGGTGCCGCGGACGTCGAGGCCGACGGCGATCCGGTCGCCGTGCTCGGCGATCGCGCGGGCGCACCACTCGGGCGACTCCAGTGCCGCGGTGCCGAGGTTGACCCGCCGGCAGCCGGTGGCCAGGGCCGCGGTGAGGGTCTCGTCGTCGCGGATGCCGCCGGAGAGCTCGACGTCGACGTCGAGCTCGCCGACGACGCGGGCCAGCAGCTCGCGGTTGCTGCCGCGGCCGAAGGCGGCGTCGAGGTCGACCAGGTGCACCCACTCGGCGCCGTCGCGCTGCCACTGCAGGGCCGCGTCGAGCGGGTCGCCGTAGGAGGTCTCACTGCCGGCCTCCCCCTGGACGAGTCGGACGGCCTGGCCGTCGGCGACGTCGACGGCGGGGAGCAGCTGCAGGGTCGGCACGGCGACCAGCCTAGGGACCGGGTCGCTGTGTCGTGCCCCACCCGGGGCAGGCTGCGGTCCGTGGAGTTCGCCGACGTCGTCCGCAGGCGCCGCATGGTGCGCGACTACGACCCGGACCGGCCGGTGCCGCCCGAGGTGGTGGAGCGGCTGCTCGACCACGCCACGCGGGCGCCGTCGGCCGGCTTCACCCAGGGCTGGGCGTTCCTGGTGCTGGAGTCGGCCGAGGAGCGGGAGCTGTTCTGGTCGGCGACCGCCGGCGACGGTGCCCCGGACGGGTGGCTGACCCGGATGCGCCGGGCCCCGTTGCTGGTGGTGCCGCTGTCGTCCAAGGACGCCTACCTCGACCGCTACGCCGAACCGGACAAGGGCTGGACCGACCGCGACCCCGCCAGCGTCGCCGCCCGCTGGCCGGTCCCGTACTGGGACGTCGACGCCGGCATGGCGGCACTCATGATCCTGCTGACCGCCGTCGACGAGGGCCTGGGCGCCTGCCTGTTCGGCATCCCGGCCGAGCGCCTGGACGCCTTCCGGGCGGCCTTCGGCGTCCCGCCGTCGCACCGGCCGGTCGGCGTCGTGTCCGTCGGCTACCCGGGTGGGGGCGACCGGCGCTCGCCGTCCCTGCGCCGCGGCCGGCGCGGGCTTGACGAGGTCGTCCACCGCGGACGCTGGGGAGCGCCTGGTTGACTGCCCGCCCGTGACCTCCTCGCGCGCCGTCCTCGTCACCGGCGGCTCCCGCGGCATCGGCCGCGCGATCGCCCGGGCCTTCGCCGAGCGCGGGGACCGGGTGGCCGTGCACTGGGGCGCCTCCCGGGAGCGCGCCGAGGCCGTCCTCGCCGAGCTGCCCGGGTCCGGCCACGTGCTGGTGCAGGCCGACGTGGCCGACGCCGACTCGGTCGGCGCGATGGTCGACTCCGCCGCCGACGCCCTCGGCGGGCTGGACGTGCTGGTCAACAACGCCGGCGTCTTCGTGGCCTCGCCCCCGCTGACCGCCTCCTACGCGGAGTGGCAGGAGGTCTGGGCGCGGACGCTCGCGGTGAACCTGGTCGGGGCAGCGAACGCCACCTTCCGCGCGGTTCCGCACCTGCGGGCCGCCGGCGGGGGTGCGGTGGTGAACGTGTCCAGCCGCGGGGCCTTCCGCGGGGAGCCGCAGAACCCCGCCTACGGCGCGTCCAAGGCGGGGATGAACGCCTTCGCCCAGTCGATGGCGCTCGCGCTGGCGCCGCTGGGGATCTCGGTGACCTGCGTGGCGCCGGGCTTCGTGCAGACCGAGATGGCGCGGGAGACGCTCGACGGTCCCGGTGGGGACGCCGTGCGCGCGCAGTCGCCGCTGGGTCGGGTCGCCCGGCCGGAGGAGGTGGCCTCGGCGGTGGTGTGGCTGGCATCGCCGGAGGCGCGGTTCAGCACGGGGACGATCGTGGACGTGAACGGGGCCTCCTACCTGCGCAGCTGAGCCGCGCCGGACGGCCCGGAGTCGCTCAGCCGGCGGGCAGCCGGTAGCCCATGCCGCGCACCGTCTCGATGCGGTCGGCGCCGAGCTTCCTGCGCAGGTACCGGACGTAGACGTCGACGACGTTGGAGCCCGGGTCGAAGTCGTAGCCCCAGACGCGGCTGAGCAGCTGCTCGCGGGCCAGCACCTGCCCGGGGTGGCGCAGGAAGGTCTCGGCGAGGGCGAACTCGCGGGCCGAGAGGTCGACGGTGCGGCCGCGGACGCTGGCCCGGCGGGTGCGCAGGTCCAGGGAGAGGTCGCCGACGGTGAGCACGGTGACCTCGGTCTGGCGGGCACCGGCCAGCCGCAGCCGCACCCGCGCGAGCAGCTCCTCGAAGCGGAAGGGCTTGGGCACGTAGTCGTCCGCGCCGCCCTCGAGGCCGGCCACGGTGTCCTGGACGCCGTCGCGGGCGGTCAGCACGATGACCGGCACGTCGCAGCGCTCGGCACGCAGGGTGCGGAGGACGGCGAAGCCGTCGAGGCGGGGCAGCCCGAGGTCGAGGAGGACCAGGTCGAACTCGCCGCTGCGGGCGCGGTCGAGAGCGGTGAGCCCGTCGCCGACCACGGCGGTGGTGAAGCCGTGCGCCCGCAGCCCCTTCTCGAGGAACGCGGCGATGCGCGGCTCGTCCTCGGCGATCAGCACCCGGCTCACCGGGCTCCTCCCTCGGTCGCCGCCACCTCGGTCGCGTCCCGGGCGGGGGGCGGCGCCGGGCGGGCGGGCAGGACGAGGGTGAACGTCGCGCCCTCGCCGGGGCGGCTGCGCAGCTCGACGCGGCCACCGTGCGCGGCGGCGATGGCCTGCACGATGGACAGGCCCAGCCCGGCGCCGTCCCCGCGCCGGGCGCCGGAGCTGCCGCGGGCGAAGCGCTCGAACACGCGGGTCTGGTCGGACTCGGGGATGCCCGGGCCGTCGTCCTGGACCCGGACGAGCAGCTGCCCGCCGGTCAGCCGGCTGCCGAGGACGACGCGGCCGCCGGGCCCGGTGTGGCGGACGGCGTTGTCGGCCAGCGCGACCACGGCCTGGGTGAGGCGCTGCGGGTCGAGCAGGAGGTCGGCCCGGGCGACGTCGTCCAGCCGCCAGTCGCGGTCGCCGAGCCGGCGCACCTTGCCGAAGACCTCGGCGGTCAGCTCGGCGACGTCGACCGGCTGCGGGCGGACGAACTGCGGCTGCTCGGCGCGGGCCAGCAGCAGGAGCTCGGAGACCATGCGGTTCATCCGCTCGAGCTCGTCGTCGACGAGGGCGACGGTCTGCCGGACGTCGTCCGGGTCGGCCGGGTCGAGCACCTCCAGGTGCCCGCGGACGATGGTGATCGGCGTGCGCAGCTCGTGTCCGGCGTCGTCGAGGAACCGCCGCTGGGCGGCCACCCCGCCCTCGACCCGGTCGAGCATCGCGTTGACCGCGGCGGCCAGGTCGGTGAGCTCGTCGTGCGGCCGGTCGGCCACCGGGATGCGCCCTGACAGGTCGGTCTCGGTGATGCCCTGGGCGGTGGCGGCGACGGCCCGGACCGGCGCCAGGACCCGCCCGGCGACCACCCACGCGCCGGCCGCGGCCAGCAGCAGGGTCACCGCGCCGACGCCGAGCATGAGCGTCGCGGTGTCGTCGGCGGCCTGGCGCTCCTGGTCGGCGAAGTAGGCGACCACGGCCACCCCGCGGGAGGGATCGCCGTCCAGCGTCACCGGCACGGCGAGGTAGCGCACCTCCCCCGCCGCGCTGGCGTAGCGGCCCCACGTGGTGTCCTCGACCGAGCCGACGAGTGCGGTGAACGCGGCGTCCTCGCTGAGCAGCACGGGCGCCTCGATGCGGCTCTGGAAGCGGTACTCCCCGTCGACGTAGCCGAGGAACTCCTCGTTCGGCCGGGCGAGGTTGTAGGTGATCATCGTCTGCAGGACGTCGGCGACGCCGGCGAACGGCTGCCCGGTGCGGGGGTCGACGTCGCCCTCGATGATCCGCCGGAACTCGCCGACCTCGGCCTGCAGCGCGACGTCCATGCGCTCGTCCGTGGCACGCACGAGCAGCCGCCAGGTGACCAGCGTGACGATCGCGAGCGCGAGCAGGACGAGGAGCAGGACCCAGCCGATGATCCGCGTGCGGGCGGCGCGAGGCGCGAGCCGTCGCCGGGCGCGGCCGCGCCGTCCGGCCGGCGGCGGCTGCTCAGTCGGCACCGCCGCCGACGCCGTCGGCGGCGGTGTTCGCGGGCCCGTCGTCATCGCCGCCATCGTGGTCACCATCGTCGTCGCTGTCGTCATCGCTGTCGTCGTCGCTGTCGTCGTCGCCCGGCAGCGGCGGTGGGGGGACGACGTCGGTGGGCTGCGGCGCGGGCGCGGGCGCGGGCGCACCGGTGTCGGCCGGAGGAGCGGCGGGACCGTCGGCCGGGGTGTCGGCGGGCGCGTCGTGGGACGGGACGTCGATCGGCGGCGGGACCGGCGCCCGCCCCGCACCGCCGCTGCCGGAGCCGCCCAGCAGCGCCCAGGTCGTCGCGCCGGCGAGCAGCACGGCGGCCAGTCCGGCGAGCACGGCGAGCAGCGGACGGGAGCGCACGCCGCCGAGCCTCGGCCGCGCCGGTGACGGACCCGTGAGATCCGCATGAGAGGGCTCTCACGGACGCGGCCACCCCGCTTCCGGCACCGCACTGCTCAGAAGGGGCAGCAGGTGACGTCCGGCAGCGCGTCGTCCCCCGGCGGCGGATCGCCCCCGGGGGACGGTCCGCCGCCGGGGCGCGGCGCCGTCGCGGTCGCTGGGGTGTCGGGCAGCACCCGTGGCGGGTCGGTGACCCGGGTGATCCCGGAGGGCGTGGTCACCTCGAGCCGTCCACCGGGCAGCAGCCGGAAGCGCCAGCCGCGGGCGTGGGTCTTGAGCCGGTGGTGCCTGCGGCACAGGCAGCAGAGGTTGTCGCAGTCGGTGTGACCCCGCGGCCAGGGCACGACGTGGTCGGCGTCGACCCGGCCCACCGGCCGGGTGCAGTGCGGGTGCCGGCAACGCCGGTCGCGGACGTGCGTCACCCGGCGCTGCCTCCGCGTGGGCCGGTACCGACGGGCCGGTGGCGGGCGCCGGAGCCCCGTCCCTCGGGCTCCGCGGTGCAGCGCACGCGGGGTCACGGCCGTCACCAGCTCGCCGGTGTGGTCGTGCAGCGCGAACGCCAGCGTGCCGCCGTCGGGCCGGTGCAGCTCCAGCGCCCCCACCTGGGCGAGCAGCTCCCGGCACTCCGCGGCGCTCACCGGGTGGCCGTCGACCTCGGCCGGCTCGTCCCCGCCCTGCAGCGTGGACAGGTTCGCGTGCACGACCAGGGAGACGGCGATCCCGGGGTGCGCGAGCCACGGGCGCAGCACCAGGTCCTGGAACACCTCGGCACGCAGCTGGCCGATCGGGTGCTCGTCGCCGTCGGCCCGCAGCTGCCGGGCCAGGCCGTCGACGGCCTTCCCGCAGGCGGCCGCGGCTGCGAGCGGGAGATCGGTGGCCAGGCGGGCCATCCCGTCCTCGGTGGCCCACCAGCGCACGTCCGCATCGGCTCGGGCCTGACGGTGCCGCCGCTCCCGGGACTCGGGGTCCATCCGGTCGATGCAGCGGCGGATGCTCGCCCTCAGGTCGGTCGGCGTCTGCTCCCCGGCCCGCAGCAGCACCTGGGCCTCGACCCGGGCGGCCAGGTCGTCCTCGAGCGGCTCGAGCAGGTCGACGACCGCCTCGGCGCGCGCTTCGTCGATGTCGCCCCGGGCCAGCAGGCGCAGCGTCGCCGGGAAGCGCGACGTCAGGGCCAGCGCCGTGCGGATGACGCGGCTCGCGCGTCGTTCGCCGTACGGGTGGACCAGCGCGAGCTCGCAGGGCAGCCACTCGCTGACGTCCATCACCTCGGGTACCGGGCGGCCGCCGTCGGCCGAGCGCTGGTCGGCCAACTGGCTCACCAGCTCCACCCGCTCGGCGGCCAGTGCCGCGGCCCGGCGCTCTGCGAGCTGGAGGAGCCGGGCCACCCAGTGGTCGGGCAAGGCGGCGCGCTCGGCGCTGCCTGGCGGGCACATCCGCGCCATGAACTCGTCGGTGGACGGCAGCGGCCCGATCGCCGCAGGCAGCTCCTCGCGGGACACCGGGGTGCCGTCGTCGGCGCAGCAGCCGAGGGACCGCACCGTCCCGTCGGAGTGGACTGCAGCGTATTCGTACACGTGTTCGATCGTATTCGATCAACGCGAGTGCCGCTCGACGAATCCCCCGGTCAGGAGGCTGTCCACAGATCCGCGACCGCCGACTGGCACGCTCGTCCCACGCCGTCCGGACCGTCGCGCCAGTCGCGCCGTGTGAGGAGCACCGGCGCAACCCGTTCCCGCCCGCCTCCGGGACGCCGACGTGGACGGCCTCGACCTCATCGTCCTGGACGCCGGCGTGGCCCACTGCGTCCAGACCGTCCTCGCCGGCCGCCGGCTCGGTCCAGCCGACACCGGCCTGATGCGGGCTGCCGAGGCCGCGCTCGGCCGGCTCGGGTCGCTCGCCGAGCAGGAGCGCCCGTACGTCGAGCGGCTGTGCGCTCCGGCGGTGCTGGTCCGCATCGGTCAGGGGGTCGCCAGGCGGGCTCGGGTACGCCACTCCTCGAATCCCTCGAGGCGGCTCCTCGGAACCCACCAGACCATCCTGTCCCTGGCTGGCCTCGCGAGAAGGCGGATCGGGATGACGAAGCCCCCGCCCCGGCTGACCGGGGCGGGGGCTGCGTACGTCGTTCGAGCTGTCAGCCGAGGTTGACCGTCACACCCCCGGAGAACATCGAGTCGTGCAGCTCCAGCGTGGTCAGCTGCGTTCCGGCAGGCACGTCGAAGACCAGCACACCGTCCACGGACGTACCAGGGTTCAACTGCTCGAACAGCGTGTCGCCAGCGTTCTGCAGGTAGAACGCGGCCTCGGTGTCCGTGGAGTACTTCTTGCCCGCGGCGTCGTAGCCGTACTGGCTGGTCGAGTCGAGGGTCTGGGCCTCGTTGCCGATGTTCGCCACGCTCACGTCGACGAGGCAGAAGACACCGGCCGCCTGGGTGGACACGGGGTCGGCTCCGAGGGTGTTCTTGGAGCAGTCCACGCCGGTGACGGTGAACTCGAACTTGCCGTCCTGAACGGCCTGGTTGAGGCCTACTGCGTTCTCCGACGGGCCACCTCCGGTCGAGGACGAGCCTCCGTCAGACGACGACGAGGACGAACCGCTGTCACTGCCGCCACTGGTGGCGATGACGATGATGACGACGAGAGCGATGACCGCGAGAAGGATGAAGCGCTTCTTCTTGTAGAAGGGCCGGCTGGCCTTGCGGTATGCCTTCTCGGCCTTGGCCTGGGCCTTCGCACTCCTGGGGTCCGCGAACTGAGGAGGCGGAGGAGGGAGAGTGGGCTGAGACATGGAGGATCCTCCGTCGATGAATTCGCTCGGCGCGGATTTCGATCGTGCGAGCCCGCTGCCCAGCAGATCATCCGCGGCCTGACTGGATGTTCCGTCAGAGTGCATTGCAGGACCTCTCAGGTCACGAACCGCTTCCGACAACGTCCCGTGTACGGGATGGCACGTGTTGCCAGGGCGTGCGGCCACGATCACCACCCGTCGAGCGGTCGACCCGAGGGGGTCAGCCGCCGGGCCGGAAGTCCTGCGCGTCCCCGAGTACGCCGCTCGAGGAAACCAACAGCAGTCGGCAGCGCACCGATCGGCAGGACGGGCCGAGCATCACCCGAGATCCGTCGTCGCGCCCACGACCACCAGGTCGGAGCTGTGCGTGCCGGCCGCGTCGACGCCCGCCGGCCGCGGCTCGAAGCCCGGCAGCCCGGACAGCCCGTCGCTGCCGTCGACCACCCGCAGGGTCAGTGGCCCGCCGCCCTCGACGGTGAACGTCGCCTCGACGCCCTGGCGCGGCGGCGCGTGGAAGGTCAGCCACAGCCGGTCCTCCCCGAAGGCGTCGTCGGGCACGTCCCGCGCCTCGACCCGCGCACCCACCACCGACCCGCCGTCGGTGCGGAGGTCGAGCACGACCAGCCGCACGTCGCGCTGCGGCGTCACCCGCACGGTCACCGTCCGGCGCCCCTCGGCGGTGCGGTCGTCGAGCACCTGCACCGTCGAGGCCGGCAGACCGGCCACCTCCGCCGGCCCGGCGGCGACCGGGCGGCCGGCGAGGTACGGGTAGTCGTGCGGCAGCTCCCGGCGGCCGTCCACGTACCGGGCCGTGTACTCGCCGGGGTCGGCCTCGGTGCTCGCCCACCACGCCTCGCCGGTGTCGGCCTCCAGCGCGTAGACCAGCTGGCTGGGCACCGGGTGCTGCTGGTCGAACCGGTCGACGGCGAGCCCCACGGCGGTCAGCGCCACCGCCAGCGCTCCCGCGACCGCGGGCACCGCGACCGACCGCCGCCCTCCCGGCACGGACGGCGGCGTGAACAGCTCCTCGACCACCGGCAGCAGCGCCAGCCCGAGCAGGGTCGCCACCGCCGCCGGCGCGGCACCGCCGGCCAGCCCGAGCGCCGGGAGGAACAGCGCCACGGTGGGTGCCAGCACGACGACGGCGACCGCCCCGGCCACCAGCCCGCCCGCGAGCCGCAGCCGCTCCGGCAGCAGCCCGGCCAGCACCCCCGCCAGCGCCGGCAGCGCCGCCAGGTAGGACCCACCCGGCGCCAGCGCCGCCAGGACGACGGCGAGCACCGCCAGCAGCGCGAGCGCTCCCGTCCGCAGCCCCGCGGGCCCGACCCGCCGCCGCAGCAGCGCGTGCCAGGCCAGGACCACCGCGAGGACGACGGCCACGGCCGCCAGCCGGAGGAAGCCCGGCCGCCAGGGGTCGAGCACCCCCGCGTAGCCCGGCCGCACCAGCACGAGCAGCCGCCACAGCCCGACCACCGCCAGCGGTGCCAGCACCAGCGGCACGACCGCCGCCAGGATCCCGAGCAGGGTCCGTGACAGCGGCGACCCGCGCCGCCGGTCCACGACCGCCAGCAGGGCGACGCCGAGCACCGCCGCACCGGCCAGCGGCCACACCAGCCACCCGGGGTAGCGCGCCAGCCCCGACAGCACCGGGAAGTAGGTGGCGTCGGCGTCCCCGGGCCGGGCGAGGTCGGTCAGGTCGGCCTCGCCGAGCTCCCGGGTCAGGGCCAGCGTGTTGTCCCCCAACGCCTGCAGGGTGCCCCGGTCCAGCCGCGACGGGGTGTCCTGCGGGGTGTGGTAGGCGGCGTTGCCGTCGATGAAGGCGGTGTTGAGGCCGGTGAAGCCGCGGGCGAGCAGCACGCTGAAGTCGGTGTCGTTGGGCAGCGCCCGGTAGACCTCGACGGCGAAGCTGGTGGCCACCGGGTGCGGCACCGCGGCGGCGTACCGCTCGGCCAGGCCGGCGTTGCCCCGTGACGTCTCGAACGTGATCGGCGGCCCGGCGGTGCCGCGGGCCTCCAGGTTGAGCACGACGCCGCCCTGCGGGGCCAGCGGGTGACTGGCCGCGAACGCCTCGGCGCCGCACAGGCACGCCTCCTCGGCGTCGGTGAGCACCACGACGACCTCGTTGCGCAGCGGCTCGCCCTCCCGGAGGGCGCGCACCGTCTCCAGCAGGGTGGCCACCCCGGCGGCGTCGTCGCTGGCGCCCGGGCCGGTCTCCACCGAGTCGGTGTGCGCGACGAGGAACAGCCGCCCGGTGGACTCGGTACCCGGCAGGACGGCGACGACGTTGCGCACCCGCGCCATCTCGGCTCCCCCGGGCGAGGACTGCCACGTGCCGACGGCGTTCTGCACGCGGGTGTCGAGCCCCAGGCCGGTCAGGCCGGCGACCAGCCGGTCGACGACGCGGGCGTGCGCCTCGCTGCCGGTCACGTGCGTCTCCGCGGCGACGTCCTCCACGTGCGCGAAGGCCCGCTCGGCGCTGAAGGACGTCGCCGGGGCGTCGGCCGGCGCCGGCGCCGGCGGCTGCAGGGCCAGCACGCTCCCCACCGCGAGCCCGGCCAGCAGCACCAGCGCGGCCAGCGGTGCGAGCAGACCCCGGGCCGGGGCGGGCGGGCGCGATGCGGGCAACGGGTCCTCCTCGACCGGGCCGGGACCGGGTCACCCTAGGTGCGGCGGGAGGACACTCCGGGGATGCCGGCCGTTCCGCTCCCCCGCCGCGCCGGGCGCCGGACCAACCTCGGCCTGCTCGCCCTCCTGCTGCTCGCCGGCGGCACCGGGGTGCTGGCCTTCGGCGTCGGCACGCCGCTGCCCTCGCGGCTGGTCACCGCCGTGCACGGGGCCGCGGGGCTGGGCCTGCTGCTGCTCGGACCGTGGAAGACCGTCGTCGTCCGGCGGTCGCGGGCGCGCACGGCCGGCCGTCGCGACCCCGTCGCCGCCTGGGCGCTGGCCGCCCTCCTGGCGCTCACCGTGGTCACCGGGGTCGTGCACAGCGCGACGGGTGCCACGGTGGGCGGCGTCGGCCTGCTGCAGGTGCACGTGGCCGCCGGCGTCGGCACCGGCGCGCTGCTGGTCGTGCACGCCGTCGGCAGCCGGCAGCGGCTCCGTCGGACCGACGTCTCCCGGCGGGCGCTGCTGCGCGCCGGGGGGCTGGCGGTGGGCGCGGCCGCGCTCTGGGGCGCGGTGGAGGGCGGCCTGCGCCTCACGGGGGCACCGGGTGGACGGCGGCGCGGGACCGGCTCGCACGAGCGCGGCAGCGGCGAGCCGGCCGCCATGCCGGTCACCCAGTGGTTCACCGACGCGGTGCCCGACGGCGGGGACGACGTCCTCGAGGTGGTCGCCGGCGGCCGCACCACGCGGCTGCGCGCCGCCGGGCTCGACCGCGGCGACACCGTGACCGCCGTTCTGGACTGCACCGGCGGCTGGTACGCCGAGCAGGAGTGGCGCGGGGTGCGGCTGGACCGCCTGCTGGCCGGGACGCGGCTGCCCGAGGGCGGCAGCCTCGACGTCGTCAGCGTCACCGGCTACCGGCGGCGGCTGCCCCTGGCCGACGCCTCGTCGCTGCTGCTGGCCACGCACTGCGCGGGACGGCCGCTGTCGGCCGGGCACGGGGCGCCGGTGCGGCTGGTGGCGCCGGGCCGGCGGGGCTTCTGGTGGGTGAAGTGGGTGCGCCGGGTGGAGGTGGTCGACGGGCCGTGGTGGCTGCAGCCGCCCGTCCCCCTGCAGTAGCTCAGAGCCCCCCTGCAGTGGCTCAGAGCGTGGCGAGCCAGTTGGTCAGCAGCTGGGCGCCGGCGTCGCCGCTCTTCTCCGGGTGGAACTGGGTGGCCGACAACGCGCCGTTCTCCACCCCGGCCACGAACCGGTCGCCGTGCTCGGCCCAGGTCACCTTCGGCGGCGCCAGGCGGCTGGGCGGGCCGTCCTGGCCGAGGGTGAACTCGCGCACGCCGTAGGAGTGCACGAAGTAGAAGCGCTCGTCGGCCAGCCCGGCGAACAGCACCGTGTCCGCGGGTGCCGAGACGGTGTTCCAGCCCATGTGCGGCAGCACCGGCGCCTCGAGCTGCTCCACCGTGCCGGGCCACTCGCCGCAGCCCTCGGCGTCGTGGCCGTGCTCCACGCCGCGCTCGAACAGGACCTGCATGCCCACGCAGATGCCCAGCACCGGGCGCCCGCCGGCCAGCCGTCGGCCGATAGTGCGCGGCCCGTCGACGGCGCGCAGCTCCCGCATGCAGTGCGCGAAGGCGCCGACGCCGGGGACGACGAGACCGTCGGCGTCCAGCGCGGCGTCGCGGTCGGCGGTCACGGTGACGTCGGCGCCGACCCGGGCCAGCGCCCGCTCGGCGGAGCGGAGGTTCCCCGACCCGTAGTCGAGGACCGTCACCCTCTTCTTCACGGCTGCCACGGTACCGAGCAGCGCCGGCTCCCCCGGCGGTGTTCCCGGCCGCCCTCCGGCGGTGTTTCCGGCCCCCTCCGGTCGCGTCCCGGCGCGTCCCGGGGACGCGGTCACCCCCGGGGGTGAGAGCCGGACGGCCCGGCTCAAGGCGCCCCGGCGACCGGGCGATGTCCCGGGCATGCGACCACTGGCACAGGACGAGGAGCGCGTCGCCTTCTGGCGCCGGCACACGATCGGCGGTGTCGTTCTGTGCGTGGTGTTGCCCGCCATCGTGCTCCTGCGCACCTGGATCACCGTCGGCGTGCCCAACGCCGCCGTGATCGTGCCCCTCGCCCTGGCGGTCGCCGTCCCGGCGCCGCTGCTGCTCCTGCTGCCGGTCGAGCGACTGGTGCGCCACCCGCGCGGGCGGCTGTTCTACGACACCTGGGAGGCCGCCGGCATCGCGGTGGTGATCGTGTTGTGCCTGCTGGACGGGGGGACGACGAGCCCCTACGTGCTGTTCCTGTTCGTCCTGCTGGCGCACGCCGCGCTGGCCTACCCGCCGATCGGGGTGGCGCTGGCGGGGACGACCATCGTCGCCGGCTACCTGACGATGGGGCTGGTCGACGGCAGCCTGCGCCCGTCGGACCTGATCGTCGGCGTGCTGGCGCTGTCCGTGGCCACCGGCACCTGCGCCTTCGCCTCGGCGAACCACGTCCGCGCCTACGAGCGCACCGCGGCCTACGCGCAGGAGATCGCCGCGCTGGCCCGCCGCGACGGGCTCACCGGCACGCTCAACCACCGCGCCTTCCACGAGCGGCTCGGCGACCACGTGCGCCGGGCCGCGGCCGACTCCCCGGTCAGCCTGCTCATCGTCGACGTCGACTCCTTCAAGACCGTCAACGACACCTTCGGCCACCCCGCCGGCGACGGCGTCCTGCAGCTGGTGGGCGCCGCCCTCACCGACCTGACCCGCCCCGGCGACGTCGCCGGCCGCCTCGGCGGCGACGAGTTCGCGCTGCTGCTGCCCGACACCGCGCTGCCGGAGGCCGCCGCCATCGCCGAACGGCTGCGTGCGCGGGTCCGCGCCGACGACGCCGCGCTCGGCGCGACCCTCAGCGTCGGCGTGGCCACGGCCACCGTCCCCGACGCGACCGCCCTGCAGGCCGCTGCCGACGCGGCGGCCTACCGCGCCAAGCGCGGCGGCCGTGACCGCGTGGTGACCGCCGACGACACCACCGACGAGGTCGTCGCGGACGCCGCGGTGCCGGTCCCCGCCTCCTGACCCGCGCTCAGCGGGCCCAGGGCAGGACGGTCAGCTCGGGCCACACCGCCTGCCAGCGGGCGGCCTTGGCCTCGTGGACCGCGCGCGGCGCGGGGCTGCGCGGGTTGGGGCGCACGACCAGGCCGACCAGGTCGTCGAGGCCGTACGGCGCGTACAGCCGCGGGCCGTCGTCGCCGACCGTCACGGCGACCGCGCAGCAGACCGCGGCGAAGGCGTCGACCGCGTCCCGGCAGTCGCGGAACGGCGCGGGCGCGGTCGTGCCGAAGTGGCCGGCGTACCAGAGGTGCACCCGCGCCTGGTTGCGGATCTCGACCGGCACCGGCAGGCCGGCGAACAGCTCCGCGCCGCGGCGGATGACGGCGTCCTCGGCGTCCCAGGAGGGGTCGTCGTCCCAGTAGAAGAGGTCGGCGTCGCGGATCCCGGTGCCGGGAGGGCGCCCGGTGAGGGCGTTCCACACGGTCTGGAACAGCACGCCGGCGGTGAGCCACCAGTCGCCGACGCCGAGGGACGGCGCCCGGTCCAGCACCGCGGCCACGGTCGGGTCGGCGAGGACCAGTTCGAGGAAGCGGTCCTCGCTCACACCAGGCGCAGGATCCCCGACGCCGTCGCCAGCAGCGCCGCCACCAGCAGGATGGCGGCGAAGGCGATCTGCGGGCCGGTGCGGCCCTTGGTGTCGTGGTCGGCCTTCCAAATGCTCCACGCCCCGCCCAGCAGGAAACCGCCGACGACGACGAGGACGGCGCCGAAGCTCATGCGAGGAACCGGAGGGAGGCCACGGAGCTACAGCGCGCCCTTGGTGGACGGGACGTCGGCGACCCGCGGGTCGATCGCGACAGCGGTGCGCAGCGCGCGGGCCAGCGCCTTGAACTGGCCCTCGACGATGTGGTGGGCGTCACGGCCGGCGTCGAGCACCCGCACGTGCAGGGTGATCCGCGCGTTGAACGCGAAGGACTCGAGCACGTGCCTGGTCAGCGACGTGGGGTAGTCCGGCCCGATCGTCGGCGTCATCGTCTCGGGCTCGGCGTGCACGAGGTACGGCCGGCCCGAGAGGTCGACGGCGGCCTGCACGAGCACCTCGTCCATGGGGATCGTGGCGTCGCCGTAGCGGGTGATGCCGCGCTTGTCCCCGAGCGCCTCGGCGAAGGCCTGGCCGAGCGCGATGGCGACGTCCTCGACGGTGTGGTGCGCGTCGATGTGCAGGTCACCGTCGGCCTGCACGGTGAGGTCGATGCCGCTGTGCTTCGACAGCGCGGTGAGCATGTGGTCGTAGAAGCCGACACCGGTGCTGATCGAGCTCTTCCCGGTGCCGTCGAGGTCGACCTCGACGACGAGCTTGGTCTCGCTGGTCGCCCGCTCGACGCGTGCAGTACGGCTCATGGGTCTCAGTCTCCCAGGCGGTGGTCGGGGGCGATCGCGGCGAGGGCGGTGAGGAACGCGTCGGTCTCCGCGGGCGTGCCGGCGGTGACCCGCAGCCAGCCGGGCAGGCCGTTGTCGCGGACGAGGACGTCGTTCTCCAGCAGCGCCCGCCACGCGGCGGAGGAGTCGGCGAACCGGCCGAAGAGCACGAAGTTCGCGTCGCTGGGCACGCTGGTCAGGCCCATCCCCGGCAGCGCCGCGACGATCCGGTCGCGCTGGTCCTTGACCGCATCGACGCTGGCCAGCAGCGCGTCGGTGTGCGCCAGCGCGGCCCGCGCGGCGGCCTGGGTGAGGGAGGACAGGTGGTAGGGCAGCCGGACCAGCTGCACCGCCTCGACGACGGCGGGATCGGCGGCCAGGTAGCCCAGCCGCAGCCCCGCCATGCCGAAGGCCTTGCTCATCGTGCGGCTCACGACCAGCCGGGGCCGGCCGGGCAGCAGGGTCAGCGCCGACGGCGTGCCGGCGCGGGCGAACTCCGCGTAGGCCTCGTCCACCACGACCATGCCGGCGCGCCCGTGGCCGTACGAGCTGGCGTCGTGGAGCTGCTCGATCGTCTCCAGCGCCACCGCGGTGCCGGTGGGGTTGTTCGGGCTGGTCACGAAGACGACGTCCGGGCGGACCTCGCGCACCTGGGCGACCGCCTGCGCGGCGTCGATCGTGAAGTCCTCGCGCCGGTGCCCGTCGACCCATGGGGTGCCGGTGCCCGCGGAGAGGATCGGGTGCATCGAGTAGGACGGGGTGAAGCCCAGCGCCGTCCGCCCGGCGCCGCCGAAGGCCTGCAGCAGCTGCTGGAGCACCTCGTTGCTGCCGTTGGCCGCCCACACCTGCGCCGGCTCGATGCGCTCCCCGCCGCGGGAGAGGTAGGCGGCCAGGTCGGCGCGCAGCGCGGTCGCGTCGCGGTCGGGGTAGCGGTTGAGCTCCACCGCCGCGTGGCCGAGCGCCTCGCCGAGGGTGGCCAGCAGCTCGGCGGGCAGCGGGTGCGGGTTCTCGTTGGTGTTGAGCCGGTGGCGCACCTGCAGCTGCGGGGCGCCGTAGGGCGTGCGGCCGCGCAGCTCCGGCCGCAGTGGGAGCTCGTCGATCGACGTCCCGGGGGTGGTCGTCACGGCGTCTGCCGGGCCCGGACGGCGGCCGCGTGCGCGGGCAGGTCCTCGGCGTGGGCCAGGGCGTCGACGTGCTCGGCCACCTCGGCCAGCGCCTGCTCGTCGTACTCGACGACGTGGATGCCGCGCAGGAACGTCTGCACGCTCAACCCGCTGGAGTGCCGCGCGCAGCCGCCGGTGGGCAGCACGTGGTTGGACCCGGCGATGTAGTCACCCAGCGACACCGGCGACCACGCGCCGACGAACACCGCGCCGGCGTTGCGCACCCGCATGGCCACCGCGCGCGCGTCGCGGGTCTGGATCTCCAGGTGCTCGGCGGCGTAGGCGTCGACCACCGCGAGGCCGGCGTCGAGGTCGTCGACCAGGACGACGCCCGACTGGCTGCCGTCGAGCGCCCTGGTGATCCGGTCGGAGTGCTTGGTGGCCGCGACCTGGGCGGGCACGAGGTCGACGACGGCGTCGGCCAGCGCCTCACTCGTGGTCACCAGGACCGCGCCGGCCAGCGGGTCGTGTTCGGCCTGGCTGATCAGGTCGGCGGCGACGTGCACCGGGTCGGCGGTGTCGTCGGCGAGGATCGCGACCTCGGTGGGGCCGGCCTCGGAGTCGATGCCGATCAGGCCGCGCAGCAGCCGCTTGGCCGCGGTGACGTAGACGTTGCCGGGACCGGTGACCAGGTCGACCGGCTCGCAGGAGCCCGCGCCGTAGCCGAAGACGGCGATGGCCTGCGCCCCGCCGACCGCGTGCACCTCGCGAACGCCGAGCAGCGCGCACGCGGCCAGGACGCCGGGGTCGGGCAGGCCGCCGTTGTCCCGCTGCGGCGGGGAGGCGACCGCGATCGACTCGACCCCGGCGATCTGCGCCGGGACGACGTTCATGACCACGCTCGACAGCAGCGGCGCCAGCCCGCCGGGCACGTAGAGACCCACGCGGCGCACCGGCAGCCAGCGCTCGGTGACCGTGCCGCCGCGGACGACCTGCGTGGTGACGTCGGTGCGGGCCTGGTCGGCGTGCACCCGGCGCACCCGGGCGATCGACTCCTCCAGGGCGGCGCGCACGGCCGGGTCCAGGCCGTCGAGGGCGGCCTGCAGCGCCGCGGGGGGGACGGTGAAGTCCTCGGCGTCGACGCCGTCGAGGCGGGCGGTGATCTCCCGGACCGCCTGGGCGCCGCGGATGCGGACGTCCTCGCACAGCGGGCGGACGGTGGCGAGGACCGAGTCGATGTCGGTGGCGGCGCGGGGCAGCAGGCCGGCCAGGTCGCGGACCCCGGGCAGCGCGGAACCGCGCAGGTCGATGCGGGCGAGCACGGGGAGCCTCCGGGGGTCACGGGCGTGGGGCGGCGGTCTCCGAGGGTAGTCGGGACGGCGGAGCGGGCTGCCGCCAGCGCCCGCCCGTAGGCTCGCCGACGTGGGCGACCTCATCCCGCTGTTCCCGCTCGGGTCGCCGCTGTTCCCCGGGATCGTCCTGCCGCTGCACGTGTTCGAGCCCCGCTACCGGGCGCTGGTGCGCGACCTGCAGGCCCTGCCGGAGGGCAGCGGCCGGCGCTTCTTCGGCGTGGTCGCGATCCGCCAGGGCTGGGAGGTCGAGCGGGTAGCCCCGGCCGAGGCGCTCTACGACGTCGGCTGCAGCGCGGTGCTGCAGACGGTGCGGCCCCAGCCCGACGGCGGGTTCCAGGTCGTCACCGTCGGCGGGGACCGCTTCCGGCTGCTCGACGTCGTCGTCGGCGAGGACCCGCCCTACCTGCGCGCCGAGGTCGACTGGCTGAGCGAGGAGGAGGCCGCCGAGGAGGCCGCCGGGGACCAGGAGCAGGTCCTGGGCTCCCCCGCGGCCGGCGGGTCGGGCCTGGACGAGGGGCTGGTGGAGGAGGTGGCCAGCGGCTCGCTCGGCGTGCTGCAGCGCGGGGTCGGCAACCTGTTCTCCCGCTACGTCACCGCCGTCGCCGGGCTGCAGGCCGGCCTGGCGCAGGACGAGGCGAGCGAGGCGGCGGCCGAGCTGGCCGGGGACGGCGAGGACCCGACCGGCGCCGCCGGGCTGCTGCGGGCGGTGGCCGACGACCCGCGCGCCCTGTCCTGGCTCGTGGCCTCGGCCGCGCTGCTCACCACCGAGGACCGGCAGGCGCTGCTGGCCGAGTCGGCGACCCGGCGCCGGCTGGTGGCCGAGACCCGGCTGCTGCGCCGCGAGCTGACGCTGCTGGAGGCCGTCGGCGCGGTGCCCGCACCGCTGCACCACTTCGCCGGGCCGCTCGCCCTGAACTAGATGACTGATTCCAAGGGGTCAGTGGTCGTAGGCGAGTAGCGATCTGCGGACGGATTGGCCGGTGTGGTCGTTGTGCCAGATGACCGCGGTCAGGGCCAGCAGGCGCTGCAGCACCCGGATCAGGACGCCGGCTGGGGTGTGGCCGCCGTGCAGTTCGAGGTCGAGCTGGCCTTTGAGGGTGTCGAAGACCGACTCGATGGTCTGGCGCAGCGGTTTGAACACCGATGCGCCGGGCCGGTCGGGTTCTCCGCGGCGGGGGCGGCGCAGCAGCCTCAGCCCGGCGTCGGCCAGCTCGGCTTCGAAGCGGCGGCCGTAGTCGTGCTTGTCGGTGATGAGGATCTGTCCGGGATGGCTCGAGACGAGGGCGGGGTCGGCGCCGAGCAGGTCGAGCAGCACCTGGCGTTCGTCGGCTGTGGCGCCGGAGAGGGCGAAGGCGACCGGCAGTCCGTGCAGGGTGGCGATCAGGTGCAGCCGCAGCCCCCAGAAGTAGCGGGTGTGGCTGGCGCAGTAGCCGTACTCGGCCCAGCCGGCCAGCTCCGAGCGGCGGACCGCTTCCCGGGAGCGGGCGCATTCGATCGGCGTGGAGTCGATGACCCACACGTCATCGGCCCACAGGCTGGTGTCGGTCGCCAGGGCCCGGATCAGCCAGATCACGGTGCCGGCGAGGCGGCGCAGCCGCTTGTTGTAGCCGGGCTGGTGCGGCAGGTAGGGAAACAGCGGGCGCAGCTGCTGGCCGGCGAACCGCAGCCAGCGGGCCTCGCTGGTGAACCCCAGCAGCGCCTGCAACACCGCCAGGGTCACCAGCTCGGCATCGCTGAGCCGGGGAGCGATGCCCACCGCCGGGCGCCACGGGAGCCGCTGCGGCGCGGCCTTCAGCAGGTCATCGGTGCGGGCATACAGTGCCGTGGCGAGGGTGTCCAGGTCGGCGTCCACGAGGGCCTCCCGGCTCGACGTTGGGTTAGCAACGCCAAGCCTGAACACCCTCGCCCGTGATCACACCGGTTTCAGCCCGAACCCCTTGGAATCAGTCATCTAGTCGGAGGACCCCCTGCCCCACCGTTCGCAGGCTCGCGGCCGGGCTCTGCGGAGGGGCCGTGCCCGCACGTCACCCGCGGCCGAGGTCGTCCGAGGCGGCGAAGAGCGCCACGACGACGTAGACCAGCAGCGCGACGAAGGGGCCCACGGCCAGCGCCGGGGGTGAGGACAGCTCCAGCCCGGTGGTCACCCGCGCGCCGACGTCGCGGAGCTGCGCGGCGGTGGGCCCGGGCGCCAGCGCCTCGCCCAGCTGCCAGGCCAGCACACCGGCGACGCCGGTGCCGAGCGCGGTGGCGACCATCCACGTCACGCCCCGGCGCCGGCGCACCGCCCATGCCCCGGCCCCGGCGAGCAGGCCGAGACCGGCGAGCAGGAGCACGAGGACGGCGTCGTCGGCGACCAGCAGCTCGGCCGACGGGCGGCCCAGGGGGACCGCGCCGCCGTCGACCACCTCGAACCGCGCGCGCGGGGCGAGCCAGACCCACACCAGGCCCACCGCCAGGCCGGACAGGCCGAGCAGGCCGGCCCAGACGACGGCACCGCGCAGGTCCGACCGCAGCTCGGGCAGCGCCCGCCAGCCGGCCGGGCGGACCGCCGCGGCGACCGCGGGCACGACCGGAGCGCCGGGGACGACCGGGCGCCCGGGCGCCGCCGGGCTGCCGGGGACCGGGGAGGAGCTGCTCACGACGCCCAGTGAACCCGTCCGGTCGGCCGCGCGCTCAGAGCAGGGCGACGCTGGTGGGGCCCAGCAGCGCCTTGATGTCGCCCATCAGCGCGGTGCTCGGGCGCACCCGCAGCCCCTGGTCCAGGCGCAGCACCGTCTCCCGGCCGCCGTTGATCAGCTTCAGCTGCACCTCGGTGGTCCCGGGGTGGCTGCCGAGGACCTCGCGCAGCCGCTCCACCACCGGCGGGGTGCACCGGGCGGCCGCCATCGACACCAGCACCGGCCCGCGGGGGCCCTCGCTGAGCTCGGGGATGGTCACCTCGGAGCCGAACAGCGAGGGCTGGTCGTCGCGCCGGCTGATCCGCCCCTTCACCGCGACGATCTGGTCGCGGACGATCTTCTCCGACACCTCCGCCCACGTCTTCGGGAAGAAGAGCACCTCGATGCCGGACTCGAGGTCCTCCAGCGTGGCGATGGCCCAGGGCGCGCCCTGCTTGTTCGTGCGCGGGGAGACCGCCGTGAGGATGCCGGCGATCGTCACGTTCGCGCCGTCCTCCACCCCGCCGGCGTTGATCTCGGCGATCGGGGTGTCGGCGTTCGCCGCGAGCACGTGCTCGACGCCGTGCAGCGGGTGGTCGGAGACGTAGAGGCCGAGCATGTCGCGCTCGAACACCAGCCGCTCGGACTTCGACCAGTCCGCCGTCGGGACGACGACGTCCAGCGCCCCGCCGAACGGGTCGTCCCCTCCCCCGCCCTCGCCGAAGCTGCCGAACAGGTCGAACTGGCCCTCGGCCTCCTTGCGCTTGAGCGCCATCGCGGAGTCGACGGCCTGGGCGTGCACCGCGACGATGCCCTGCCGCGAGTGGCCTAGGGAGTCGAACGCCCCGGCCTTGGCCAGGGACTCGATGACCTTCTTGTTGCACGCGACCGTGTCGATCTTGCGCATGAAGTCGGCGAAGTCCTTGAAGGCCCCCTTCTCCTCGCGGGCCCGGCGGATCGAGTCGACGACGTTGTGCCCGACGTTGCGGACCGAGGCCAGGCCGAAGCGGATGTCGGTGCCGACGGCGGTGAAGTCCCAGGCCGACTCGTTGACGTCCGGCGGGAGCACCTTGATGCCCATCCGCCGGCACTCGGCCAGGTAGATCGGGCGGCGGTCCTTGTCGTCGCCGACGCTGGTGAGCAGGCCGGCCATGTACTCGGCCGGGTAGTTGGCCTTGAGGTAGGCGGTCCAGTAGGACACCAGGCCGTAGGCGGCCGAGTGGGCCTTGTTGAACGCGTAGTCGGCGAAGGGGACGAGGATGTCCCACAGCGTCTTGACCGCCGCGGCGGAGTAGCCGCGCTCCTTCATGCCCGCCTCGAAGCCGACGAACTCCGCGTCGAGGACCGACTTCTTCTTCTTGCCCATCGCGCGGCGCAGCAGGTCGGCCTTGCCGAGGGAGTACCCGGCGACCTTCTGCGCGATCGCCATGACCTGCTCCTGGTAGACGATCAGGCCGTAGGTCGTGCCGAGGATCTCCTCGAGCGGCTCGGCCAGCTCGGGGTGGATCGGCGTGATCTCCTGCTGGCCGTTCTTGCGCAGCGCGTAGTTGGTGTGCGAGTTCGCGCCCATCGGGCCGGGCCGGTAGAGCGCGCCGACGGCGGAGATGTCCTCGAAGTTGTCCGGGCGCATCAGCCGCAGCAGGGAGCGCATCGGCCCGCCGTCGAACTGGAAGACGCCGAGGGTGTCACCGCGGGCCAGCAGCGCGTAGGTGGCCGGGTCGGTGAGGTCCTTGCTGATCTCGTCGAGGTCGATCGGGTCCTTGCCGTTCGCGACGATGTTGCGCAGCGCGTCGTCGATGACGGTGAGGTTGCGCAGGCCCAGGAAGTCCATCTTCAGCAGGCCGAGCGTCTCGCAGGTCGGGTAGTCGAACTGCGTGATGATCGCGCCGTCGGCCTCGCGCCGCATGATCGGGATCGAGTCGATCAACGGGTAGCGGCCGATGATGACCCCGGCGGCGTGCACGCCCCACTGCCGCTTGAGGCCCTCGAGCTTGCGCGCCTGGTCGACGACCTCGGCCGCGCCGGGGTCGGACTCGTAGCGGGCACGGAACTCCGCGGCCTCCTTGTAGCGGGGGTGGGCGGGGTCGAACACCCCCGACAGCGGGATGCCCTTGCCCATCACGTCCGGGGGCATCAGCTTGGTCAGCTCGTCGCCCACCGAGTAGGGGCGGTCGAGCACGCGGGCGGCGTCCTTGATCGCGGCCTTGGCCTTGATGGTGCCGTAGGTGACGATCTGGCTGACCCGCTCCTCGCCGTACTTCTGCGAGACGTACTGGATGACCTCGCCGCGGCGGCGGTCGTCGAAGTCGATGTCGACGTCGGGCATGGAGACGCGCTCGGGGTTGAGGAACCGCTCGAAGATCAGCCCGTGCGCCAGCGGGTCGAGGTCGGTGATGCCCATCGCGTAGGCGGCCAGCGAGCCCGCCGCCGAGCCGCGGCCGGGACCCACGCGGATGCCGTTGTCCTTGGCCCAGTTGATGAAGTCGGCGACCACGAGGAAGTACCCCGGGAAGCCCATCTGGGTGATGATCCCGACCTCGTAGTCGGCCTGCTTGCGCACGTGGGCGGGGATGCCGTTCGGGTACCGCTTGTGCAGGCCGCGCTCGACCTCCTTGACGAACCAGGAGGTCTCGTCCTCCCCCGGCGGGAGCGGGAAGCGCGGCATGAGGTCGGCGCCCTCGGTGAAGCTGACCTCGCACTGCTCGGCGACCAGCAGCGTGTTGTCGCAGGCCGCGGCCAGGTCACCGGTGAACAGCGCGCGCATCTCCGCGGCGCTCTTGAGGTAGTAGCCGTCGCCGTTGAACTTGAAGCGGTTGGTCTCGTTCAGCCGCGACCCGGTCTGGATGCACAGCAGGGCGTCGTGGGCCTCGGCGTCGTCGCGGTGCGTGTAGTGCAGGTCGTTGGTGGCCAGCAGCGGGATGCCGAGGTCCTTGGCGATCTCCATCAGCGCCGGGCGGGTCCTCTGCTCGATGGACAGGCCGTGGTCCATCAGCTCGGCGTAGAAGTTCTCCTTCCCGAAGATGTCCTGGAAGTCCGCGGCGGCCTGGCGGGCGCGGTCGACCTTGCCCGCGCGCAGCCACATGTTGACCTCACCCGACGGGCAGCCGGTGGTGGCGATCAGCCCCGTGCCGTGGCGCTCGAGCAGGTCGCGGTCGAAGCGCGGCTTGCGGTACTGGCCCTCGAGGCTGGCCATGGAGGAGATGCGGAAGAGGTTGTGCATCCCCTCGGTGGTGCGCGCCAGCAGCGTCATGTGCGTGTAGGCCGCCTTGCCGCGCGAGGAGCCGCCCTCGCCGTCCTCGTCGATGAGGTTGTCGCCGAAGTCGAAGGGCGCGCGGTCGAAGCGCGAGCCGGGCGTGTAGTAGCCCTCCATGCCGATGATCGGCTTCACGCCGGCGGCGTTGGCCTGCTTGTAGAAGTCGTAGGCGCCGAAGACGTTGCCGTGGTCGGTCATCGCCAGGGCCGGCATGCCGTACTCGGCGGCGGCCTTCGTGACCTCGGGCAGCTTGGCCGCCCCGTCGAGCATCGAGTACTCGGTGTGCACGTGCAGGTGCACGAACGAGTCGGTCCCTGAGCCTCGGGTCGGACTGCTCACGGCGGTGCGGCGCTCCTCACAGGTCGTGCTGGCCCGGCCGGTGGGTGCTCCGGCGGGCGACCGGCGGGGAAGACCGGGGCGGTGCGGTGCTCCTCGGTGCGAGGAACCGACGCGGGCCCGGGCCGGCCCTTGCGATCCTCGCACTGGCGAGTGTCTACGCCGAGGGTCTGACAGGACGTGTCTCGGCGGGCCGGGACACGGGTCGTTCCAGCCGGCGCCGCATGGTGACGTGCCGGATGCCGGCCTCGGTGTACTCACCGCCCACGGCGGTGTAGCCGGCCCGCTCGTAGAAGCCGCGGGCGGTCACCTGCGCGTGCAGCTCGACCTCGGTCAGCCCGCGCAGCACCGCCTGCCGGTGCAGCTCGGCCAGCACCGCGGCCCCGTGGCCGCCTCCCCGGGCGTCCGCCTCGACCGCCATCCGGCCGATCACCGCCCGCCCGCCGCGCTCGAGCAGCCGCCCCGTGGCGACCACCCGCCCCCGGTCGTCCCGGCCGACCGCGTGGACGGCGGTGGCGTCGGCGGCGTCCTGCTCGACCTCCGGCGGCACGCCCTGCTCCTCGACGAAGACGCGGGTGCGCAGCGCCACGACCTCCGGCCAGTCGGCGGCGGTGGCCACCCGCGCGGCGGGACGGGTCACGCGGCCGCTCCCCCGGCCGGCCGCGGGGCGGGGAGCACCTCGGGCAGCGCCGACGCCGGCACGAGGAGGAACCGCAGGTCCACCGCGGCGTGCAGCAGCACCGGCAGCAGCAGCGACCCGGTGTCGAGGTACAGCGCCGCGAACACCCCGCCGAGGACACCGGTGAGCACGACGCCGTGCAGGCCCTGGTAGGCGTGGGCCAGGCCGAAGGCGACCGCCCCGGCGAGCACGAGAACCGGCACCGGCAGGCCCCCGCCGACCGCGGCCACCACGGCGAGGAAGAACCCCCGGTAGAGCCACTCCTCGCACACGCCGGCGGTCACGCCGACGACGCTGAACAGCCGGCGCTCCGCGGGCGTGCGGGGCAGCAGCGCCAGCGTGGCGTGCCCCTCGGGCTCGGCGTGCCGCCCGTGGGCCGGCGCGGCGGACCCCGGCCGGCGGGGCGCCGCCGCCCCCGCCAGCGCACCGCCGCGCAGGGCCCGCACCGAGACCAGCGAGAGCACCAGCACCAGCACGGCCGCCGTCCCCGTGACCGGGCCGGGCCAGCCGGAGGGCCAGGCCAGCCCGACGGCGGCGGCGTCCACGCCGGGCGAGGCCAGCCACAGCACGGCGGCGAGCACCGCCAGCCCCCACTCGAGCACCAGCAGCCGCCGGTAGAACGAGCGCCGGGCCTGCGGGTCGGCGCGCAGCCGGCCCTCGAACCGGCGGTGCAGCACGTGCCCGACGACGGGCTCGCCCAGCACGAGGTAGACGGCCACGACGACGACCGAGAGCGTCGCCGGCCCGAAGGCGGCGAGGGAGGCGGGCAGCTCGGTCACGGTCTACGGCAGCACGGTCTAGGGGAGCACGGCCTCAGGACTCGGCGCGCAGGATCGCCAGGGCGCCGGCGAGGTCGGGCGGGTAGGCGCTGGTGAACTCCACCCAGCGCCCGTCGGCCGGGTGGGCGAAGCCGAGCCGGACCGCGTGCAGCCACTGGCGGTCGACGCCGAGCCGCGCGGCCAGCGTCGGGTCCGCGCCGTAGGTCGTGTCGCCGACGCAGGGGTGGCGCATCGCCGAGAAGTGCACGCGGATCTGGTGGGTGCGCCCGGTCTCCAGGTGGATGTCGACCAGGCTGGCCGCGGGGAAGGCCTCGAGGACCTCGTAGTGCGTCACCGACGGCCGCCCACCGCTGACCACGGCGAACCTCCAGTCGTGCCGGGGGTGCCGGTCGATCGGTGCGTCGATGGTGCCGCGGGACGGGTCGGGGTGGCCCTGCACGAGCGCGTGGTAGCCCTTGTCGACCGTCCGCTCCTTGAACGCCGCCTTGAGCACGCTGTAGGCCCGCTCGCTCTTGGCCACGACCATCAGCCCCGTCGTCGCCGCGTCCAGCCGGTGCACCACCCCCTGCCGCTCGGGAGCGCCGGAGGTGGCGACGCGGTAGCCGGCCGCGGCCAGCCCGCCGACGACGGTCGGGCCGTCCCAGCCGGGGCTGGGGTGGGCGGCGACGCCCACCGGCTTGTCGACGACCACGACGTCGTCGTCGTCGTGGACGACCGTCAGGCCCGGCACCGGCTCGGGCGCGGGCGGCTCGCCGGGCGGCGGCGGCAGCTCGACCTCCAGCCAGCTGCCGCCGGAGAGCCGGTCGCCCTTGCCGCGGGCCCGGCCGTCGACCCACACCTTGTCGGCGTCGGCCAGCTCGGCGGCCACCGCCCGCGACAGCCCGAACAGCCGGGTCAGCGCCTGGTCGACCCGCTGGCCCTCCAGGCCGTCGGGCACCGGCAGTGCGCGGTGCAGGCCGGGAGAGGTCACGCCCGCCATCGTCCCAGGTGGCCGCGGTCAGCCGCGGGAGACGGCGCCACTGCCGTCCCCGTGGCCGTCCGCGTCACGGTCGCGGCCGCGGCTGCCGTCGAACTCGATGCCGCGCAGCGCGAGGACCGCGCCGAGCAGGCCGCCGCACACGATCGCCGAGTCGGCCAGGTTGAAGATCGGGTAGACCTCGCCGTCGGGCGCGAAGACGGAGAGGAAGTCGACGACACCGCCGCGCAGGAACCCCGGCTCGCGGAACACCCGGTCGGCCAGGTTGCCCAGGGCACCGCCGAGCACCAGTCCCAGCGACACCGCCCAGCCCAGCGAGGCCAGCCGCCGCGCCGTCCGCACGATCACCACCGCGACGGCCACGGCGATCAGGGTGAAGACCACGGTGAAGCCCTCGGCGAAGGAGAACGCCGCGCCGGTGTTGCGGGCGTGGGTCAGGTACAGCAGCCCGCCGAGCACGCGGACGTCCTCGCCGCGGTCGATCGTGGCGACGACGAGCAGCTTGGTGCCCAGGTCGGCGAGGAACACCAGCGCGGCGAGCAGGAGCAGCAGCCGGGTGCGGGGACGGCGGGCCGGCGCCTCGTCCCCGGGAGGCGCGTCCCCCGGCGTCGCGGCGCGGGCCTGCTCGGGCTGGTCGGTCAGCGCGGACTCCTGGCGATCGGGGCTGGTGCGGGCTCGCCCCGACGATAGCCGCGACCGGCCATCCTCCCCCGTGACGCACCTGCCAGAGGGCCGCCGTCCCCGCCACTCGAGTGGCGGGTGAGGAAGGTCATACCGGAACGGGGGCATCTCACACCGCTCGGAGTGCGTGTTCACCGCCCGGTCGGCCGATTGTCAGGAGGAGAACACCTCCACGGCAGGAAGGCAGTCGTGTCCACCGACATCGGTTCAGCCACCGACCCCGACGTGGTGCTCGTCGGCGGCGGCATCATGAGCGCGACCCTGGCGTCGCTGCTCGGTGTCCTCGCCCCCGAGTGGAGCGTCACCGTCTTCGAGTCCGCGGCCGACGTCGCCGGGGAGAGCTCGGACGCGTGGAACAACGCCGGCACCGGCCACGCCGCGCTCTGCGAGCTCAACTACACCCCCGCCGGGCCCGACGGCCGGGTGGACACGACCAAGGCCCGCACGATCAACGAGCAGTTCCAGGTCTCGCGCCAGTTCTGGTCGCACCTGGTGCGCACCGGCCTGACCGGCTCGCCCAAGGACTTCATCACCCCGGTGCCGCACGTCAGCTTCGTCACCGGTCAGGACGGGCGCACCTACATGCGCAACCGGCACGCCGCGCTGTCGGCGGAGCCGCTGTTCGCCGGCCTGGAGTACACCGACGACCCGGGCGAGCTCGCCGGCTGGGTACCCCTGGTGATGGACGGCCGCGACCCCGCCCAGGCCGTCGCCGCGACCCGCTCGGTCGCCGGAACCGACGTCAACTTCGGCACGCTCACCCGGCTGCTGCTCGCCCAGGGCGAGGCCCGCGGTGTGCAGGTGCACACCTCCCAGCGGGTCACCGGCCTCGAGCGGCTCGACGACGGCCGCTGGCGGGTCACCGTCACCGACCGGCGGACCGGCGAGGAGCGCTCGGTGCGCACCCGCTTCGTCTTCGTCGGCGCCGGCGGCGGGGCGCTGCCGCTGCTGCAGCGGGCCGCGATCCCCGAGATCCGCGGCTTCGGCGGCTTCCCGGTCAGCGGCCTGTTCCTCCGCACCCGCTCCCCCGAGCTGGTCGCCCAGCACCAGGCCAAGGTCTACGGCCAGGCCGCCGTGGGCGCCCCGCCGATGTCGGTGCCGCACCTGGACCTGCGCCTGGTCGACGGCGAGTACTCGCTGCTGTTCGGCCCCTACGCCGGCTTCTCGCCGAAGTTCCTCAAGGCCGGCTCGATCTTCGACCTGCCCCTCAGCGTCAAGCCGAACAACCTCGGCTCGATGCTCGGCGTCGCCCGCACCGAGCTGGCCCTGACGAGGTACCTGGTCACCGAGCTGCTCCAGTCGCGCGGCGCCCGGCACCGCACGCTGACCGCGTTCGTGCCCCGCGCCGAGCAGGCCGACTGGGAGATGATCGCCGCCGGTCAGCGGGTGCAGGTCATCAAGCAGGACCCGACGACCGGCAGGGGCGTGCTGCAGTTCGGCACCGAGCTCGTCGTCGGCTCCGACGGTTCCATCGCGGGGCTGCTCGGCGCCTCCCCGGGTGCCTCGACCGCCGTGTCGGCGATGCTCACGCTCGTCGAGCGCTGCTTCCCCGACCGGGTCGCCGCCCGCCGGAGCGCGCTGGAGGAGGCCATCCCCTCCTACGGCCGCGACCTCTCCGCCGACCCGGCCCTGCTGGCCGCCGTCCGCGAGGAGACGATGCAGACCCTCGAGCTCAACGGCTGACGCCGGGGCACCCCGGACGACCGCACGCCAGTGGCCCCCTCCGCCCCGCCGGAGGGGGCCACTGCCGTGTCGTCGCCACGGCCCTCCTGCTCGGGGCGCGCCGTCGGCGTGCCGCCGGAAGGGCTGCTCACGGGTCGTCGCCACGGCCCCCTCGCAGGGCCCCGCCGCGAGCTCGCGAGCGGTGGGGGGCGAGGGGGTCCTTCCTCAGTCGACCTCGGTGGCGGTGCCCTGCTCGCCGCGCCAGGTGGCCAGCCGGCCGGCGCGGCTGACCGCCCGGAGCCGCCGCTCGGCCTCGGGCCGGGAGCGGCGGGCCGACACCAGCAGCGCCTGGTCGCCGCGCATCAGCCGGGTGGTGTGGTCGGGGACGAACGAGCGGCCGTCGCGGACGATGAGCACCACCGCGGCGTCCTCGGGCAGCCGCAGCTCGGGCAGGTAGACGCCGTGCAGCCGGGAACCCGCGGGCACCCGCATCTGCATCAGCTCGGCGTCGAGCTCCTCCAGCGGCGCGGACTCCACCTCGACGTCGCGCGGGGTCAGCGGCGTCGCGATGCCCAGCCGCCGGGCCACCCAGGGCAGCGACCAGCCCTGGATCAGGGTGAAGACGACGACCAGCACGAACACGGTGTCGAAGACCAGGGCGGCGTCGGGCACGTCGGCGGTGAGCGGGAAGGTGGCCAGCACGATCGGCACCGCGCCGCGCAGCCCGGCCCACGAGATGAACACCTGCTGCGCCCACGGCATGCGGAACCACACCAGGCTGGCGGCCACCGACAGCGGCCGCGCCACCAGCAGCAGCGCTCCGCCGACCAGCAGCGCCGGACCGATCGCCTCGGGCAGCCGGCCCGGCGAGACCAGCAGTCCCAGCAGCACGAACAACCCGATCTGGGCCAGCGACGCCATCCCCTCGGCGAAACCGATGGACGCCGCCCGGTGCGGCAGTGCCGCGTTCCCCAGGACGAGCCCGCACAGGTAGACCGCGACGAAGCCCGACGTGTGCGCCAGCGACGCCGAGGCGAAGGCGAGCACGCACAGCGCCAGGGTGGCCAGCGGGTAGAAGCCCGACAGCGGCAGCGCCGAGCGGCGCAGCAGCCACGCCCCGCCGGCGCCCAGCGCGACGCCGATGACCGCCCCGCCGGCGAGTTCGGCGACCACCTCGAGCGCGGTCACCCACCAGGCGTGGGTCCTCTCGCCGGTGAGGGTGTCGGACAGGGCGACGACCAGCAGGATCACCGGCGCGTCGTTGAGGCCGCTCTCGGCCTCCAGGGCGGCGGCCATCCGGCGCGGCAGCGGCAGCCGGCGCAGCGAGGCGAACACCGCGGCCGCGTCGGTCGAGCTGACGACGGCCCCGAGCAGCAGCGCGAGGGGCCAGGCCAGGTCCAGCAGCCACACCCCGACGGCCGCCGTCGTCACCACGCTCACCACGACGCCGATCGTCGACAGCGCCAGTCCGGGGCCGATCGCCCGGCGGACGTCGTTCCAGCGGGTGGTCAGGCCGCCCTCGGCGAGGATGACGACCAGCGCGGCGACCCCGAGGGTCTGGGTGAGCGCGACGTCCTCGAACTCGATGCCCGCTCCGCTCTCCCCCAGCGCGACGCCCAGGGCCAGGTAGAGCAGCAGGCTGGGCAGGCCCAGCCGGTCGGCCAGCCGCAACGCGACGGCCGAGACCAGGACGACGAGCGCCCCGACCGCGAGGGCGACGGTGACCGTGGTGTTCACCGCGCCGCGCCCATGGGCGCATCCTCCCGTACCCCCGTCGCCGGGCCCTCGCCCCGGCGCCCGGAGGCGCTCGACGCCTCGGGGACAATGGCGTGCGTGAGCTCTCCCTTCCGTGCGCTGCCGCCCCAGGTCGACCTGCCCGCGATCGAGCAGGACGTGCTGCGGCGCTGGGAGGACCGCGGCGTGTTCGCCCGGTCCCTGGCCGCGACCGAGGGCCGGCCGCAGTGGGTGTTCTACGAGGGTCCGCCCACCGCCAACGGCCGCCCCGGGACCCACCACATCGAGGCGCGCGCCTTCAAGGACGTCTTCCCGCGCTTCAAGACGATGCAGGGCTGGCACGTGCCCCGCCGCGCCGGCTGGGACTGCCACGGCCTGCCGGTGGAGATCGCCGTCGAGCAGGAGCTCGGGTTCGCCGGCAAGCCCGACATCGAGCGCTACGGCATCGCGGAGTTCAACGCCCGCTGCCGTGAGTCGGTCATGCGGCACGTCGACGCCTTCAGCGACCTCACCCGCCGCATGGGCTACTGGGTCGACATGTCCACCGCCTACTGGACGATGGACCCGCACTACATCGAGAGCGTCTGGTGGTCGCTCAAGCAGGTCTTCGACGAGGGCCTGCTCGTCGAGGACCACCGCGTCGCCCCCTACTGCCCGCGCTGCGGCACCGGGCTGTCCGACCACGAGGTCGCCCAGGGCTACGAGTCGATCACCGACCCCTCGGTGTACGTCCGGCTGCCGGTCACCGACGGGCCGTGGGCGGGGACGGCCGACCTGCTGGTCTGGACGACGACGCCGTGGACGCTGCCCAGCAACACCGCCGTCGCGGTCAACCCCGACGTGACCTACGTGGTGGCGAGGCGCGGGGCGGACACCCTGGTCGTCGCCGAGCCGCTGCTGGGCGCCGTCTTCGGCGACCTCGACGACGTCGAGGTGCTGGCCCGCACCCCCGGCAGCGACTGGGAGCGGGTGCACTACCGGCGCCCGTTCGAGCTGGTCGACTTCCCCGAGGGGGAGGACGCCCACTTCGTCGTCCTGGCCGACTACGTCACCACCGACGACGGCACCGGGCTGGTGCACCAGTCCCCCGCCTTCGGCGCCGACGACCTCGCCGTCTGCCGCTCCTACGGCCTGCCGGTGGTCAACCCGATCGACGCCTCCGGCCACTTCCTGCCCGAGGTCCCGCTGGTGGGTGGGCACTTCTTCAAGGCCGCCGACGACGCCCTCGTCGTCGACCTGCAGCAGCGCGGCGTCCTGTGGCGCGAGCAGCGCTACGAGCACAGCTACCCGCACTGCTGGCGCTGCCACACGCCGCTCATGTACTACGCGCAGCCGTCCTGGTACATCCGCACCAGCGCGGTCAAGGACCAGCTGCTCGCCGAGAACGAGAAGACCCACTGGCACCCCGAGACCATCCAGTGGGGCCGCTACGGCGACTGGCTGAACAACAACGTCGACTGGGCGCTGTCCCGTGACCGGTACTGGGGCACCCCGCTGCCCATCTGGCGCAACGACGCCGACCCGTCCCGGATGGTGGCGGTCGGCTCGCTGGCCGAGCTCTCGGAGCTGACCGGCCGCGACCTGTCCGACCTCGACCCGCACCGGCCCTTCATCGACGAGGTGACCTTCACCCGCCCCGGGGAGGAGGGCACCTACCGGCGGGTGCGGCCGGTGATCGACGCCTGGTACGACTCGGGCTCGATGCCCTTCGCCCAGTGGGGCGCCCCGCACCGCAACCGGGAGCAGTTCGAGGCCGCCTATCCCGCGCAGTTCATCTGCGAGGCGATCGACCAGACCCGCGGCTGGTTCTACACGCTCATGGCCGTCGGCACGCTGGTGTTCGGCAGGAGCTCCTACGAGAACGTGCTGTGTCTGGGCCACATCCTCGCCGAGGACGGCCGCAAGATGAGCAAGCACCTGGGCAACATCCTCGAGCCCATCCCGCTCATGGACCGGCACGGCGCCGACGCCGTCCGCTGGTTCATGCTCGCCGGCGGCTCGCCGTGGTCGGCGCGCCGGGTGGGGCACGAGACGCTGTCGGAGGTGGTCCGCAAGGTCCTGCTGACCTACTGGAACACCGCCAGCTTCCTCACCCTCTACGCCGCCACCAACGACTGGGACCCCGCCGCGACGCCGCCGCCGCCGCGCGCCGAGCGGCCGCTGCTGGACCGCTGGGCGCTGGCGCAGCTGGCCGCGGTGACCGAGGGCGTCACCGACGCGCTGGAGGCCTTCGACACCCAGGGCGCCGGGCGGCTGCTCGCGCAGTTCGTCGACGACCTGTCCAACTGGTACGTGCGCCGCTCCCGGCGCCGCTTCTGGGACGGCGACCCGGCGGCGCTGGGCACGCTGCACGAGGTGCTCGACGGGCTGACCCGGCTCATGGCCCCCTTCGTCCCGTTCGTCACCGACGAGGTCTGGACGACGGTGGTCGCGCCGGGGCTGGCCGACGCGCCCGACTCGGTGCACCTGGCGTCCTGGCCCGCCGTCGACGAGGCCGCCCGCGACCCGCAGCTGGTGGCGCAGGTCGACCTGGTCCGCCGGCTGGTCGAGCTGGGCCGCTCGGCGCGGACGTCGGCGAGGGTGCGCACCCGGCAGCCGCTGGGGCGCGCCGTCGTCGCCGCGCCCGGGTTCGCCGCGCTGCCCCGCGACCTGGTGGCCGAGGTGGCCGACGAGCTCAACGTCGCCGAGCTGGCCGACCTCTCGGCGGTGGGCGGCGACCTGGTCGACGTCAGCGTCAAGGTCGACTTCCGCGCCGTCGGCCGGCGGCTGGGCGGGCAGGTGCAGGCAGTGGCGGGGGCCGTCGCCGCGGCCGACGCGCCCGCGCTGGTCGCGGCCTACCGCGCCGGGACGGCGTCGGTGGAGGTCGACGGCGCCACGGTGCCCCTCGAGGACGGCGACCTGGTGGTCACCGAGACCCCGCGCGAGGGGTGGACCGTGGCCAGCGGCGGCGGCCTGACCGTGGCCCTGGACCTGGAGCTCACGCCGGAGCTGGAGCGGGCCGGGCTGTTCCGCGAGGCGGTGCGGCTGGTGCAGGAGGCGCGCAAGAGCAGCGGCCTGGAGGTCAGCGACCGGATCGGCCTGTCGTGGGCCGCGGAGGAGCCGATGCGGACGGCGCTGCAGGAGAACGCCGACCAGCTGGCCCGCGAGGTGCTGGCGACCACGGTGCGGGAGACCACGGTGCGGGAGACCACGGTGGAGGAGGACAGGGCCGAGGACGGCGCGGTGTTCGAGGGGCCCGGCGGCCTGCGCTTCACGATCACCCGCGCCTGATCACGGCAGCCCCGCGCGATGATCAGGTGACCTGGTCCCAGCGCGTCCTCCCTCACGTCCCACCGTCGGGTAGGACGCTGCACGATCAGGTCACCTGATCATCGCGACGGGCGGGTCAGCCCCTGCGGGCGGCCCGGCGGGCGCGCTCCACCGCGGCGAGGTGCCGGTCGGGACCACACACCGCACAGGGGGTGAACCCGTCGCTGCGTGCCTCGCCCACCGGCAGCCGGACGGTCGCGCGGCCGGCCAGCCAGCGGCAGTCGGCGAGGTGGTAGCGCGGGTGCTCGTCGACGACGAGGACCTCGTCGGCCAGGTCGACCACCAGCAGCAGGTCGGTGACCTCCACGTCCTCCTCGGCCGGGTCAGCAGCGGGGTCGTGGGCCGGTACCGGCGCCGCGGCCGCTGCGGGGGACGGCGCGGTGCCCGGCCCCCGGACCGGCGGAGCCGCCGTCGGCCCGTCCTCGTCGGGGGCCTCGTGCCGGCCGTGCCGGCTGCGGGCCGGTGGCTCCGCGCCCGGCGCCGTCGCCTCCGGGACCCCTGCCGGTGGCGCCGCGTCCTGCCACCCGGTCGGGCCGGCCTCCGTCACACCGGCCCTCGTCGCACCGGTCGTCGGGCCGGTCGTCGTCGGGCCGTGCTCGCGCGGCAGGTCGGAGGGGACGGGTGTCCGGTCGTGGTCCGTCGTCCGGAGACGGGCGATGACCAGCAGCACCGCGGCGATGCCGCACACACCCACGCAGGCCCAGTACCAGGCGGTGACGTCGGTCAGGATCCCGGTGACGAAGAGGGCGAGGCCCGCGAGCACGAGGAGACCGGCGACCACGACCACGCGGCGACTCTAACCGCGGCCCCGGCGGCCGGGCGCGCGCTGCCGGGACGCAGCAGGGCCCCCGGACGAGGTGTCCGGGGGCCCTGCGACGCCGATCGGGGAGGTCAGGCCGGGGCGTGCTGGTTCTGCCGGCTGGCCGACGACGGCTCGGCGGAGCCGCGGCTGTCGAGGTCGCGCAGGTGCGACTCGAGGTAGGAGCGGAAGCGGGTGCGGTACTCGCGCTCGAAGGTCCGCAGCTCCTCGATCTTGCGCTCGAGGCCGGCGCGCTTCTCCTCCAGGGGGCCCATCACCTCGCGGTGCCGGCGCTCGGCGTCCTGGTCGAGGGCCGCGGCCTTGGCACGGGCCTCGCGCTCCATCGCGTCGGCGCGGGTACGGGCGTCGTTGATCATCGAGTCGGCGCGCATCTTCGCCTCGCTGACCAGCTGCTCGCTCTTCGCGCGCGCCTCGGTGAGCATCCGATCGCTGTTGGTCTTGGCCGAGGCGACCATCTGGTCGGCCTGGGCCTTGGCCTCGTTGACGTAGCGGTCGGCGGTCTCCGACGCCAGCGCCAGCATGCGCGAGGCACGGGTGGTGTCGTCCTCGCGGATGGCGGGCTGCGGCGGCGGCGCGGGCGCCGGGGCCGGCTCGGCGGCGACGGGCTGGGCGGTGACCCGGCCGGTGCTCGAGCCCGCGCGCAGCTCGTTGTTCTCCTCGATCAGCCGGGCGAGCTCGGCCTCCACCACGTCGAGGAACGCGTCGACCTCGTCCTCGTCATAGCCACGCTTCCCGATCGGCGGCTTCTTGAAGACGACGTTGTGCACGTCGGCTGGCGTGAGTGGCAAGGGGCTCACCTCGGGTGGGACGGCGGGTGGGGGTCGGTCGGGGCAGCGCTCGGTCCCTCGTGCGGACCGTGGGTCACGCGGCGATGGCCAGCGACCGGGTGATGCCCCGGAGGATGTAGACGGCGATCAGGAGCACCATAAACGCGAGGTCCAGCCTGATGGACCCCAGGTTCAACGGTGGGATCACCTTCCGGATCGCCTTGAGCGGCGGGTCGGTCGTCGCGTAGACGACCTCGAGACCTGCGGCCACCAGCCCGGACGGGCGCCAGCTGCGCGCCAGCACCATCACCCAGTCCACGACGAAGCGCGCGAACAACAGGATGAGGAAGACGAGCAGGATCGATGACACGATCTGCCAGAAGAGAGTCACTGTCCTCGCTCGTCCCGGGGCACCCGCGGTGCCGTGCCAGCCTGTCTGCCCCGGCCGGACGACCTCAGGACTGGTCGAAGAACCCGCCCTCGCGGATCTTGGCCTTGTCCTCGGCCGTCACGTCGACGTCCTGCGGACTGAGCAGGAACACCTTGGCCGTGACCGGCTCGATGCTACCGCGCAGGCCGAAGATGAGGCCTGCAGCGAAGTCGACGAGCCGTCGCGCGTCGGCGTGGTCGAGCTCGGTGAGGTTCATGATGACCGGGCTGCCGTCCCGGAACGCCTCGCCGATGGCGCGGGCCTCGTTGTACGTCTTGGGGTGCAGCGTGGTGATCCGGTAGGGCTCCCGCACCGGGGCGGGCGCCGGCTCCGGCGCGACGGCGACCTGCTCGCGGGCGGCCAGGCCCGCGGCCGCGGCGCTCGCGACACCGGCGCCACCACCGACACCCCCGGCAACACCCCCGCCGAGACCGCCGGCGACGCCCCCGCCCAGGCCGCCGCCGACGGCGCCCAGCCGGGAGGGTCCGGCGGCCACCGGGGCGGAGGTGCCCGCGGTGCCGGCGCCGGAGGCGGGTGGCTGGGCCAGGCCCAGGCGGGTGGCCCCGCCGCGGCGCAGCGCGACCGGCTCGGGGTCGGGCGCGAGCTCGATGCCGCGCCCGGTGCCGCGCTCGCCGCCGCGCACCGGGTCGGCGCGCTCGTCGTCGTAGCGCCGGTCGTCGCGCCGGTCGTCGTAGCGGTCGTACTCGCCGCCGTAGGAGTCGAAGGAGCCGTGCGGCTCGGAGGCGTAGCGGTCCTCGTAGCGCCCCTCGTACCGGCCCTCGTAGCGGTCGGAGCGCCGTTCGTCGTACCGGTCGCCGTCGTACCGGTCACCGTCGAAGCGGTCCGCGTCGTACCGGTCGGCCTCGTAGTGCCCGGCCGGGTCGGCCTGACGGGCGTCGTAGCGCCCGTAGGCGCGCGCGTCGTCGTCCTCGACGAGCCCGAGGTAGATGCCCATCTTCCGCATGGCCCCGGCCATCAGACCTCCTCCGGTGCCCCCGGTGGGGCTCCTGTGACTGGTGTGACTCGGGGCGAGGCTAGAGGCCGGGAGCCGAAGAGCGCGGTTCCGACACGCACGAGCGTGGCGCCGGCCGCGATCGCCTCCTCGAGGTCGCCGCTCATGCCGGCCGACAGGTCCGCTGCCTCGGGGTGGTCGGCACGCAGCCGCTGGGAGAGTGCGGCGAGGCGCGCGAAGGCGGGCGCGGGTTCCTCTCCGCGCGGCGCGACCGCCATGAGCCCGCGCAGCCGCACCCCGGGGAGCACGGCGACGTCGTCGGCGAGGCCGGGGACGTCGGCGGGCGCGGCGCCGCCCCGCTCGGCCAGCTCCCCCGCCGCGCCGCCGAGGTCGACCTGGAGGAAGACGTCGACCGGGCGGCCGGCCTCCTCCCCCGTCCGGGACAGCGCCCGCGCCAGCGGCAGCCGGTCGACGGAGTGGACGACGGCGCCGGTGCGGGCGACGGCGGCGGCCTTGTTGCGCTGCAGCTGGCCGACGAAGTGCCACTCGAGGGGCAGGTCGGCGAGCGCGGCCGCCTTGGTGATGAGCTCCTGGGCGCGGTTCTCCCCAAACGCCGTCTGCCCGAGCGCGGCCAGGGCGCGGACGTCGTCGGCCGGCCAGGTCTTGCTCACCGCCAGCAGCGCGACCGACGACGGGTCGCGCCCGGCGGCCCGCGCGGCCGCGGCGATGCGGTTCCGGACGGCGCGGAGCCGGTCGGCCGGGGAGGTCACCCCGCGATCATGGCGCGCGCACCATCGCGGCGGGGTGCCGGGTGGTCACGGCGCCGTGGTCGTGGGGAGGGGGCAGCCGAGCCAGGTGACGCCGGCCTGGCGCCCGGTGACGCCGTCGCGGCGGTGGCTGAACAGCCGGCGGTCCTCGACGGTGCAGCGCGGGTCGTGCACGACCTGGGCCAGGCCGGCGCGGGTCATCAGCTCGGCGAGCCCGGCGCGCAGGTCCAGCCCCGGTGTCCCCGTGCGGGTGCGCACGGCGGCCGCGGGCGCCACGCGGGCGACCTCGGCCTGCATCGCCCGCGGCACCTCGTAGCAGGCGCCGCAGACGGCCGGACCGAGCAGCGCGGTGGTGTCGGCCGGGCGGCTGCCCAGCCGGGCCATGGCCGCGAGGGTGGCGGGGACGACGCCCTGCCGCACGCCCTCCCGGCCGGCGTGGACGGCGGCGACCACCCCGGCCACGGGGTCGGCCAGGAGCACCGGCACGCAGTCGGCGACCAGGACGCACAGCACCAGGCCGGGTGTGCGGGTGACGAGGGCGTCGGTCGCCGGCAGCGGGGCCTCGACCGGGCCGTCGACGACGGCGACGCCGGTGCCGTGCACCTGCTGCATCCACACCAGCCGGTCGCCGGGCACGGCGAGCTCGCGGGCGAGCCGGGCGCGGTTGGCGGCGACGTCGGCGGGGTCGTCGCCGACGTGGTCGCCGAGGTCGAACGTGTCGTAGGGCGGACGCGAGCGGCCGCCCCGCCGGTCGGTGACCACCCGTCGCGGGCGCACCGCCGGCGGGGCGGCCGGGGTCGGGCTCACCGCGCGCCCCGGGAGCGGGAGGTCACGCGGTCGGCCCCCTCGCAGGGGCGCGCCACGAGCAGGTGACGTGCTGGAACGGCCCCCTCGCAGGGGCCCGCGCCGAGCGGAGCGAGGCGTGGGGGGCGAGGGGGTCCTTTCACTGACGGAGGAACTCCGGGATGTCGAGCTCCTCCTCGAAGTCCTCGTTGCCCAGCGGACGGCGCCCCGCGGCGGCGGGGGCCGCGTTCTGGACCGGCGGCAGCGGCGGCACGGTGATGCCCCCGCCGGCCTGCGGAGCCGGGCGGGCCGGCGCCGGCGCGACCGGTGCCGGGGGCACCTGGCCGACCAGCCGCTCACCGGTGGCCCGCGGGGCGGCCGGCGGCGGGCTGACCCGGGGCAGGGCCGGCGGCGGGGTCGCCGGGGCGGCGGGGACCGCGGCGACGCCGCCGTCCTTGCGCGCCGAGGGACGTCCGCCGTCGAAGCCGGCGGCGATGACGGTCACCCGCACCTCGTCACCGAGGGCGTCGTCGATGACCGCACCGAAGATGATGTTGGCGTCGGCGTGCGCGGCGTCCGACACCAGCGAGGCGGCCTCGTTGATCTCGAACAGGCCGAGGTCGGAGCCACCGGAGATCGACAGCAGGACGCCGTGGGCACCTTCCATCGAGGCCTCCAGCAGCGGGCTGGCGATGGCCTGCTCGGCGGCCAGCAGCGCGCGGTTGTCGCCGCGCGCGCTGCCGATGCCCATGAGCGCCGACCCGGCGCCGGACATGACCGACTTGACGTCGGCGAAGTCCAGGTTGATCAGGCCGGGGGTGGTGATCAGGTCGGTGATGCCCTGGACACCGGAGAGCAGCACCTGGTCGGCGGTGCGGAAGGCGTCCATGACGCTGACGTTGCGGTCGCCCAGCTGCAGCAGCCGGTCGTTGGGGATGACGATGAGCGTGTCGCACTCGTTGCGCAGCTCCTCGATCCCCGACTCGGCCTGCACGGCGCGGCGCTTGCCCTCGAAGGAGAAGGGCCGGGTGACCACACCGATGGTCAGCGCGCCGAGCTTGCGGGCGATCGAGGCCACCACCGGCGCGCCGCCGGTGCCGGTGCCGCCACCCTCGCCGGCGGTCACGAAGACCATGTCGGCGCCCTTGAGCACCTCCTCGATCTCCTCGCGGTGGTCCTCGGCGGCCTGCCGGCCGACGTCGGGCTGGGCGCCGGCGCCGAGGCCGCGGGTCAGCTCCCGGCCGACGTCGAGCTTGACGTCGGCGTCGCTCATCAACAGCGCCTGCGCGTCGGTGTTGATGGCGATGAACTCCACCCCCTTCAGACCGACCTCGATCATCCGGTTGACCGCGTTCACACCGCCGCCGCCGATGCCGACGACCTTGATGACCGCGAGGTAGTTGTGCGGAGGTGTCATGTGGGACTCCCGACCTCGACCCTCATCCTCAGGTAAAGCCTTATAGTTATGTCAACTGGGTCGACGCGCACGAAGTTAGGTGGGCGTTCATGGGGCCTACAAGCACCCTCCCCGGCCCGGCGTGTCGCAGGAGCCGGACCTCACCGATCCCCGGCGACCCGCTGGTCACATCTGCACCACCGTCGGTGACGACCCGCCCGCCCGGAACCTCAGGTCGGGGTCGAGACCCGCTCCGGCGGTCGGCGGCGGGAACCGCACAACTCGTTTCCCGTGTCGGGCGTGTCGCGGCGGTGGGCGTGTCGGCCGGCGGCGCCGTCACAGCGGTGCGCGCGCAGGAGGACACGGAGGGCGAGCGCCGTCCCTCGTACAGGGACGACGGTGGTGCGCCGGGTCGGCGTCCGGCTCCGGGGTGGCGCGGGTCCGGCCGCCGGCTACCGGAGGACGACGGCGCCGGGCGCGCTGACGTCGATCGTCGCGGCCGGGTCCAGCGCACCGGAGGCCACCTGGCCGAGCAGGGCGACCAGCGCGGCGGCCTTGTCCGCGGCCTCCTCGGGTCCGCCCCACACGACGGTCCTGCCGTCGGTCAGGGTCAGCGTCACGTCCTCGGCGCCGCTCGCCCGCGCGCCGGTCACCTCGGTGCGGACCTCGCGCGGCAGCGAGAGCAGCGCGCCGAGCGCCGCGCGGGTGGCCGGGTCGTCGGCGCCGGGGGTGGCCACGTCGAGGGGGACGACGCCGGCCGGCGGCTCGCCGGTGACGGTGTCGAAGAGCACGCCGTCGGCGTCGACCAGCGCGCGGGTGCCGGCCCGCTCGACGACGGCGACCGGCCGCCGCTCGACCACGGTGACGACGACGCTGCGCGGCCAGCCGCGGGTGACCTCGACGTCGGCCACCTGCGGCAGCCGGGCCACGCGGGCCGCGGCCGCGTCGACGTCGACGCGCAACAGCGGCGTGCCCGCGGGGACCCCGGCGGCGGTGCGCACCTGGTCGGGGGTCAGCGTCGCGGCGCCGTCGACCCGGACCGTCCGCACGGCCAGCAGCGGGCTGTACCAGAGGGCCCACCAGGCGGCGACCACCACGGCGAGGGCCAGGGCCGCGCGCAGGACCCGGCGCCGGCGGCGCTGGGCCGGGGTGTCGGGCCGCTTCCGGCGGCGGGCCGGCCGGGCAACCTCGGCCGGGACGCCGCGCTCCCGGTCGGCGGTCGTCAGACCGGAGCGGCTCACCGCGCGGCGTCCGCGCCGCCGCCCCCGGTGCCGCCTGCCGTCGCACCGCCGCCGGTCACACCGCCGGTCACACCGCCGGTCAGGACGGCGAGCACCTCCGGCCCCACCATCGACACGTTGCCGGCGCCCATGGTGATCACCAGGTCGCCGGGGCGGGCGCGGGAGGCCAGCGCCGGGGCGGCCGCCGACCACGAGGGCTCGAAGTGCACCCGGTCGCCGGGCAGCGGGACGGCGTCGGCGACCATCGCACCGGTCACCCCGGGCACGGGGTCCTCGCGGGCGCCGTAGACGTCCATGACCACGACCTCGTCGGCCAGGCCCAGCGCCTCGCCGAAGGCGGCCGCGAACTCGCGGGTCCGGCTGTAGAGGTGGGGCTGGAAGGCCACCACGACGCGGCCCTCCCCCGCCACCGCGCGGGCGGCGCGCAGCTGGGCGGTCACCTCGGTCGGGTGATGGGCGTAGTCGTCGTAGACGCGCACGCCCGCGGCGGTGCCCTTGAGCTCGAAGCGGCGGTGCACCCCGCCGAAGCGCTCGAGCCCGGCGACCAGCCCCTCGGCGGGCAGGCCGAGCTCGAGGCCGGCCAGCAGCGCCGCGGCGCTGTTGCGGGCCATGTGCTCCCCGGGCACCCGGATGCGGACCCGCCCGATCTCGGTGCCGTCCAGGACGGCGGTCCAGCTGGTCGCCTCGCGGCCGACGTCGAGGTCGGCCAGCCGCAGGTCGGCGCCGGCGTCGGTGCCGTAGGTGCGCACCCGCGCGGGGGTGGGGACGCCGCGCAGCCGCGCGGAGCCCGGGTCGTCGGCGCAGAGGACGACGAAGCCCTCCGGCGCCACCGTGCCGAGGAACCGGTCGAAGGCGGCCTCCACGGCGGCCAGGTCGCCGTAGTTGTCCAGGTGGTCGGCCTCGACGTTGGTCACGATCGCCCCGTACGGCGCGAGCAGCAGGAAGGAGCGGTCGCTCTCGTCGGCCTCGGCGACGAAGACGTCGCCCTCCCCCGCGTGCGCGTTGCTGCCCGACTCGTTGAGGTCGCCGCCGATGGCGAACGACGGGTCGACGCCGCAGGCCTGCACCGCGACGGTGAGCATCGAGGTGGTCGAGGTCTTGCCGTGGGTGCCGGCGACGGCGACGCTGCGGCGCCCGGCCATCACCGCGGCGAGCGCCACCGCGCGCGGCAGGACCCGCAGGCCTCGGGCGCGGGCCCCGGCGAGCTCGGGGTTGTCCTCGCGGATGGCCGAGGAGACCACCACCGAGTCCGCGTCGCCGAGGTTGCCCGCGTCGTGCCCGAGCGCGACGCGGGCGCCCAGGGCGCGCAGCGCGAGCAGGGTGGGGGTGTCGCGCCGGTCGCTGCCGGAGACGGTCACCCCGCGGGCCAGCAGGATGCGGGCGATGCCGCTCATGCCGGCGCCGCCGATGCCGATGAAGTGCACCGCGCCGAGCTCCTCCAGCGCGGGCACCGGCGCGGTCCACGCGGCGGTCGCGTCAGCGGTCACCGGCTGCCACCTCCAGGACGATGTCGGCCAGCCGCTCGTCGGCGTCGGGGACCCCGGCCGCGGCGGCGTGGGCGGCGTACCCGGACAGCGCAGCGGGGTCGGTGAGCAGGGGCACCAGCGTCGCCGCGATCCAGGTGGCGGACAGGTCGGCGTCGTCGACCAGGAACCCGCCGCCGGCCTCCACGACCGGCAGCGCGTTGCGCCGCTGCTCACCGTTGCCGATGGGCAGCGGCACGAAGGCCGCGGGCAGCCCGACCGCCGACAGCTCCGCGACCGTCACCGCCCCCGACCGGCACAGCGCCAGGTCGGCAGCGGCGTAGGCGAGGTCCATGCGCTCGAGGTAGTCGACGACCACGTAGGGCGCGGACCCGGCCGGGCGGGGCGGCACCGTCACGTCGGTGTTCTTGGGTCCCCGGGCGTGCAGCACCTGGATCCCGGCGGCGGTCAGCGCGTCGGCCGCGGCCACCGCGGCCCGGTTCAGCGAGGCCGCGCCCTGCGAGCCGCCGAAGACCAGCAGCGTGGGCCGGTCGGCGTCCAGGCCGAAGGTGGCCCGGGCCTCGGCCCGGCGGGCGGCGCGGTCGAGGGTGGTGATCGCCGAGCGCAGCGGCATCCCGACGTGCTCGCCGCGGTGCAGCGGCGTGCCCGGCACGGTCACCGCCACCCGGGCGGCCAGCCGGGCGCCGACCCGGTTGGCCAGGCCCGGCAGGGCGTTCTGCTCGTGGACGACGACCGGCACCCCCGCCCGGCGCGCGGCCAGGTAGGCCGGCAGCGCGACGTAGCCGCCGAACCCGACGACGACGTCGGCGCCGACCTCGTCGAGCAGCGCGCGGGTCTCGGCGACCGACCGGCGCACCCGGCCGGGGACGCGCAGCAGGTCCAGCGTGGGCCGGCGCGGCAGCGGCACCGGCGGGATGAGCCGCAGGTCGTAGCCGCGCGCGGGCACCAGCCGGGTCTCCATGCCGCGGGCGGTGCCCAGGCAGGTGATCCGCAGGGCCGGGTCGCGGCGGCGCAGCGCGTCGGCCAGCGCCAGCATCGGCTCGATGTGCCCCCCGGTGCCGCCGCCGGCCAGGACGACGCCGGCCGGCCGCGCGGCGGTCACCGGGACCGCCCCGGGCGGTCGGCCGGGCGGGCGGGGACCCGCTCGGGACGCCGGCCGGCCGACGGTGCGCCGCGCCGGTCGGGCCGCGGCCCGTCGGCGGGCCGGCGGACGGGGTGGGCCTCGACCGGGCGGCGGGGCAGCGGGCCCGAGCGGGCCGGCTGCGGGTCCAGCTGCGCGGCCAGCCGCGACCCGGCGCGCGCCACCCCGCGCGAGCCGGCGCGCTCCCGGCGGGGCCGGACCGGGTCGACGGCGTGCGCGGGCACCGGCAGCAGCCAGCGGGCCAGCCGGCCCCGCTCGGCGCGGCGCGCGTGCTCGATGGCCTCGGGCTCGGAGCGGGCGAAGCGGATGAGGATCCCCACGATGAAGAGGGTGAGCACCAGCGAGGTGCCACCGGCCGAGACCAGCGGCAGCGTGACCCCGGTGACCGGGAGCAGGCCGACGACGTAGCCCATGTTCATGGCGGCCTGCCCGACCAGCCAGAGGGTGATCGCCACGCTGGCCAGGCGGATGAACGGGTCGGCCGAGCGCCGGGCGATGCGGAAGCCGGCGTAGGCCAGCACCGCGTAGAGGGTGACCACGACCAGGCAGCCGAGGAAGCCGAGCTCCTCGCCGATGATCGCGAAGATGTAGTCCGACTCGGCCTCGGGCAGCAGGTTCCACTTCATGGCGCTGTTGCCCAGGCCCACGCCCCACAGGCCGCCGGTGGCCAGGGCGTAGAAGCCGCGGATGGCCTGGAACCCGGTGTTGGTCGGGTCGTCGAAGGGGTGCAGGAAGGAGGTGATCCGCTCCATCCGGTACTCCGAGGTGCCCACGAGCAGCACGCCGAGGGTGGCCGCGAGCGCGATCCCGATCCCCCACAGCCGCCCGGGCAGGCCGCCGGCCCACAGCAGGCCCACGACCACGAGCAGGAGGCTGACGACCGCGCCGAAGTCGGGCTCGCTCATGAGCAGCCCGCACAGCAGGGCGAACACCGGCAGCAGCGGGAGCAGCAGCGTCCTGACCGTCAGGTGCCGGCTGCGCGTGGCGAGCACGTGGGCGCCCCACAGGGCGACGACGAGCTTGGACAGCTCGGAGGGCTGGAAGTCGGTGAACCCGAGGTCGATCCAGGCCCGCGAGCCGTTGTAGGCGGTGCCGACGCCGGGCACGAGGACGGCGACCAGCAGGACGGTGACGACGACCAGCGCCGCGAACGACCAGCGCCGGACCAGCCCGACCGGCAGCCGCACCGCGACGACGAGCGCGACCAGGCCGAGCGCGGCGAAGACCAGCTGGTCCAGGCCGGGCCGCCACACCGGCTCGTCGTCCAGGGCCGCCTCGATGGCCGACGCGGAGAAGACCATGACCAGCCCGATGGCCAGCAGCAGGCCGGCCGCGCCGATGACCAGGTGGCAGCTGGTCATCGGGCCGTCGATCCAGGCCGGTCTCGACGGCCCCGCACCCGCGCCCGGCTCCCCCGATCGCGACGACGCCCGCCCGGGCGTGCGTCGGGTGCCGCCTCGGGACGGAGCGGTCCGGCTGTCCATCCCGTCATCGTGACCGCTGTCGCCGCCCCGTCGGGTCAGCGGCGGGGCGTGTCGCGCCGGGCGGACGCGGGGAGGGCCGCTCACAGACCGGTGACGGAGAGCCAGTCGGCGTAGAACAGCCCCAGGCCGAAGGCCACGGCCATGCCGGTGACGAGCCAGAACCGCACGATCACCGTGTTCTCCGCCCACCCGGCCAGCTCGAAGTGGTGGTGCAGGGGCGCCATGCGGAACACCCGGCGCCGGGTGGCCCGGAAGAACGCCACCTGGATGACCACCGACAGCGTGACGGCGACGAACAGGCCGCCGAGGACGACGAGCAGCAGCTCGGTGCGGGTGACGATCGCGATGCCGGCCATGAGGCCACCGAGGGCCAGCGAGCCGGTGTCGCCCATGAAGATCCGCGCCGGGCTGGTGTTCCACCACAGGAAGCCCAGGCAGGCGCCCATGGCCGCGGCGGCGACCAGGGTGACGTCGAGCGGGTCGCGCACCTGGTAGCAGCCGTCGACCGCGGCGGCGACGCAGTCGTGGGTGAACTGCCAGAAGCTCATGACGACGTAGGCGCCGAACACCATCGCCGAGCAGCCCGCCGCCAGCCCGTCGAGGCCGTCGGTGAGGTTGACGGCGTTGGAGAACCCGGCGATGAACAGGTAGGCCAGGACCACGAAGCCGATCGCCCCGAGGCCCAGCGGCGCGATGTCGCGGACGTAGGAGACGAAGTCCGACGCCGGCGTGATCCCGCCCTCGTCGGGGAAGTTCAGCCCCAGGACGGCGAAGGTCAGCCCGACGACCAGCTGGCCGACCAGCTTCGCCGTCTTGTTGAGGCCCAGGCTGCGCCGGTGGCGGATCTTGAGGTAGTCGTCGAGGAAGCCGACGGTGCCCAGCCCCACCATGAGGAACAGCAGCAGCAGGCCGGTGGCGGTGACCCCGCGGCCGGGCTGGCCGATGAGGAACAGGTGGGCGATCAGGTAGCCGCCGACGGTCGCCCCGACGATGACGGTGCCGCCCATGGTGGGCGTGCCCTTCTTCGACAGGTGCGACTCGGGGCCGTCGTCGCGGATCTCCTGGCCGAAGCCGCGGCGCCGGAAGGCGCGCACGGCCAGCGGCGTGCACAGGATCGAGATGATCAGCCCGAGGGACGCGGCGACGAGGACGGACTTCACGCGCCTGCCCCGGCGGTGAGCAGGTCGGCGGCGAGCAGCTCCAGCCCGTGGGACCGGCTGGCCTTCACCAGCACGACGTCACCGGGCACCAGCACCTCCGACAGCAGTTCGCGGGCGGCCGCCCGGTCGGGCACGGACACGGCGCCGGTCGCGCCCTGCCCGTCGCGGGCACCGGCGGCGCGGGCACCCGTCACCATCCCCGCCGCGTCGGGTCCGACGGCCACGAGCAGGTCCACCCCGGCGGCGACGGCGTCGCGGCCGAGCCGCTCGTGCTCGCCGGTGGCGCCGGGACCGAGCTCGGCCATGCCGCCCAGGACGGCGACCCGGTGGGCGGCGGGCATCCCCGCGAGGGCGGCGAGGGCGGCGCGCATCGACTCGGGGTTGGCGTTGTAGGCGTCGTTGACCACCGTGACGCCGTCGGGGCGGCGGGTGACCTCCATGCGCCAGCGGCTGCGCGGCTCGGCCGCCGAGAGCGCGGCCGCGACGGCGTCGGGGCCCACGCCGGCGGCGATCGCCGCGGCGGCGGCGGACAGGGCGTTGGCCACCTGGTGCTCCCCCACCACCCGCAGCGCCACCGGGTGCCGCTCGCCGCCGGCGACGAGGGTGAACCGGGCGCGCGCGGCGTCGTCGAGCGTCACGTCGTCGGCCCGGACGTCGGCGCCGGGCGAGCGGCCGGTGGTGACCACCCGGGCGCGGGTGCGCGGCGCCATGGCGGCCACCCGCGGGTCGTCGGCGTTGAGGACGGCGGTGCCCGACTCCGGCAGCGCCTCGACCAGCTCGCCCTTGGCCTGCGCGATGACGTCGGCCGAGCCGAACTCGCCGAGGTGCGCCGAGCCGACGTTGAGCACCACGCCGACGTCGGGCCGGGCCACCGCGCACAGCCGGGCGATGTGGCCCAGGCCCCGGGCGCCCATCTCCAGCACCAGGTACCGGGTGTCCGCGTCGGCCGACAGCACGGTGAGCGGCAGGCCGATGTCGTTGTTGTAGGAGCCGGGCGGGCTGACCGTGGGCCCGGCGGCGGTCAGCACCTGGCCGAGCAGGTCCTTGGTCGAGGTCTTGCCCGAGGAGCCGGTGATGCCCACCGTCAGGAGCCCGGCGGCGGCCAGCCGCCCGTGCACGAGCCCGGCGAGCCGGCCGAGGGCGACGACGGTGTCCTCGACCACCAGTGCCGGCAGCGGGCCACCGGGACGGGTGGTCAGGGCGGCGACCGCCCCGGCCGCCGCCGCGTCGTCGAGGTGGTCGTGCCCGTCGACGCGCTCGCCGGCGACGGCGACGAACAGGTCGCCGGCGGCGGCGGTGCGCGAGTCGAGCGTCACGCCGGTCACGGTGACCTCGGCGCCGTCGGGGACCGCGGCGCCGACGGCCCGGGCGACCTCGGCGAGGGAGAGGGCGATCACCGGCGGGCCGCCCCGGCGCGCGCCGGCCCGGCGACGACCCCGCTGATGACCTCGCGCAGTACGGCGCGGTCGTCGAACGGCGTCACGGTGCCGGCGACCTCCTGACCGGTCTCGTGTCCCTTGCCCGCGACCAGGACCGTGTCGCCGGGCCGGGCCAGCGCCACCGCGCGGGCGATCGCCGCCCGGCGGTCGCCGACCTCCTCGACGCTGCCGCGCCGGTCGGCCGGCACCCCGGAGAGCATCGCGGCGCGGATGGCCGCCGGGTCCTCCGAGCGCGGGTTGTCGTCGGTGACGACGAGCAGGTCGCTGCCGGCCGCCGCGGCGGCCCCCATCGCCGGTCGCTTGCCGGGGTCACGGTCACCGCCACAGCCGAGCACGGTGATCAGCCTGCCCCGGGTGGCGCCGCGCAGCGCGGCGAGGGCGGTGGCGACGGCGTCGGGGGTGTGTGCGTAGTCGACGACGGCGGTGAACGGCTGGCCGGCGTCGACCGGCTCCATGCGGCCCGGGACGACGGTGGCGGCGATGCCCTCGAGCGCGGCGTCGACCGGCACGCCCACCGCGTCGAGCAGCGCGGCGGCGAGGACGGCGTTGGTGACGTTGAAGCGCCCGGGCAGCCGCACCCGCGCCGGCCAGGTGCCGCCGGGACCGGTCAGGGTGAAGGCCGAGCCGCCGTCGGGGGTCTGGGTGACGTCGGTCGCCGTCCAGTCCGCCGGGGCGCCCTCCGCCGACGCGGTGACCGCGTGCCCGCCGCGCATCCCGGCGAGGCGCCGGCCGTGCTCGTCGTCGACGACGACGACCTCGCGGGCGGCGCGGCCGTCGAAGAGCAGCGCCTTGGCCCGGAAGTAGTCCTCGAGGGTGCCGTGGAAGTCGAGGTGGTCCTGGCTGAGGTTGGTGAAGCCGGCCGCGGCGAAGGGCACCCCGCCGACCCGCCCCTGCACCAGCGCGTGGCTGGAGACCTCCATGACCACGCCGTCGACGCCGGACTCGGCCATCGTCGCCAGCAGCGCGTGCAGGACCGGCGCCTCCGGGGTGGTCCGCACGCTGGGGAAGGCGGTCTCGGTCCCCCGCGCGCGGGTGCGGGTCTGCACGGTGCCGATCAGGCCGGTGGCGCGCCCGGCGGCGGCGAGGCCGGCCTCGACCAGGTAGGCCGTCGTCGTCTTGCCGTTGGTGCCGGTGATCCCGATGACCGGCAGCCGGGCGGCGGGCTCGCCGTAGACGCGGGCGGCGACGGCGCCGAGGACGCCGCGGGGGTCGCCGGTCACGCAGACCGGCAGCCCGGTGGCCGCCGCCTGCTCGCGCCCGGCCGGGTCGGTGAGGACGGCGACGGCGCCGCGGGCGGCGGCGTCGGCGGCGAAGCGGGCGCCGTGGGTGCGGGCGCCGGGCAGCGCCGCGTAGAGGTCACCGGGGCGCACCTCGGTGGAGGCGAGGGTGACGCCGCGGACGGCGGTGGCGGGGTCGCCCTGCACGGGGGCGCCGACGAGGTCGGCCAGCGCGCGGAGGGCGAGCGGGTGGTTCCCCGCTGGCCGGGGCACCGACCCGGGTCCGGTCGGGCTCACGTCGGGCCAATCTACCGGCGGGCCGGTCGCGTTCCGCGCACCCGCGCTGGCGCGGCGTCCGCCCCGGCCCGCTGCGGGGGTCCGCGGCGGCCCACCGCAGGGGCGGGGAGGTCCTTCGTTCAGTTCCCCGCCGGTGGGGTGCGGCCGGCCGCGGCGAGCTGCTCGCCGGTCAGCGCGAAGTCCGGCCGCTCGGTGCCGGAGGGCACCACCGCCTCGTGGGTGAGCACGTAGCGCATGACGTCGGCGAACACCGGCGCGGCGACCTGGCCGCCCTCGGCGGAGCTCGTGGGCCGCTCGAGGTCGACGGCGACCACGTACTGCGGGTCGTCGGCCGGGGCGAACCCGACGAAGGTCGTGACGTAGCCACCGCCGTCGTAGCAGCCGCACTCGGGGTTGGCCCGCTGCGCCGTGCCGGTCTTGCCGGCCACCCGGTAGCCGTCGACCTGCCCCAGCGGCGCGGTGCCGCCCGGGCCGACGACGGCCTCGAGCATGTAGGCGAGGTCGTCGGCGGTGTCCTCGCTGATCACGCGGCTGGCCTCGGGGGCGTCGGGGGTCGACGTCGTCCCGTCGGGGGCGGTGACCGACTCGACCAGCCGCGGCGGGATGCGGACCCCGCCGTTGGCGATGGCCTGGTAGACCGAGGCCATCTGCAGCGTCGTCACCGACACGCCCTGGCCGATGGGCACGTTGGCCGCGCGGCTCTCGGTCCAGTCCGCGGAGCCCTCGAGGATGCCGGCGCTCTCGCCGGGCAGCTCGATGCCGGTCTGCTCCCCCACGCCGAAGGCCCGCAGGTACCGCTCGAGCGTCTCGTCGCCGACCTCGCGGGCCAGCATGATCGTGCCGACGTTGCTGGACTTGGCGAGGATGCCGGTCACCGTCCAGTCGACCGGCGCGTGGTCGTGCGCGTCGGTGACGACGACGTCGCCGGCCTGGATGTGGCCGTTCACGTTCAGCACCGTGTCGGGGGTGGCCTTGCCCTCCTGGACGGCGGCGGCCATGGTGACCGCCTTCATCACCGACCCGGGCTCGAAGACGTCGGAGACCACCGGGTTGCCCAGCAGTTCCGGGTCGGTGCTGCCGGCCTGGGCGGGGTCGTAGCCCGGGCAGGAGCCCATGGCGACCACCTCGCCGGTGTGCACGTCGAGCACGACCGCCGAGGCGCGGGTGGTGGCGCCGTCGGCGCAGGCCTGCGCCAGCCGCTGCTCCATCGTGAACTGGACGTCCTGGTCGACGGTGAGCTCGACGGTGCTGCCGTCGGTGGCCGGGGTGGACTCGTCGATGCCCGAGGGGATCGGGTGCCCGCCGCTGCCGACCTCGACCCGCCGCTGCCCGTCGGTGCCGGCCAGGGTGTCCTGGAAGCGCAGCTCGACGCCGCCGAGGCCCTCGCCGTCGCGGCCCACGAAGCCGACGACCTGCCCGGCGACGGTGCCGGCCGGGTACAGCCGCACCGGGTCGTCCTCGAAGGAGACGCCGGCCAGGCCGAGCTCGTCGATGGCGTCGGTGGTCTCCGGCGGCACCTGCCGGGCGAGGACGACGTAGCGGCCGGCCTCGCTCAGCTGGTCGGTGAGCTCGTCGACCGGCACGTCGAGCAGGGCGGTCAACGCCAGGGCGGTGCGCTCGGGGTCGTCGACGACGGTGGGGTCGGCGACCACCCGGGAGGCCTCGACGGTGTAGGCGAGGGGGTTGCCGTCGTGGTCGACGATCGCCCCGCGCAGGGCCGCGATCGGGTAGCTCGCCAGCCGGTCCTGCTCGGCGGCGTAGGCGTAGTCGGCGCCGTCGACGCCCTGCAGCAGCACGAGCTTGCCGGTGATCACCAGCAGCGGGACGACGACGAGCACCAGGCCCCACCACAGTCGGCGCGGACCCGAGGTCAGCGGCCGCCCGCCCCGCCGGCTGCCCGGGGCGCGACGCGGCGCGAAGGCCCCGGAGCGGGGCGGGCCGCCGTAGGGGCCGCCGCCGCGGGAGGCACCGCCGCGGGGATCACCGCCGCGGGGGTCACCGCCGCGGGGATCACCGCCGCGCGGGGCGGCGGCGCGGGGCGCGGCCGGGCGCAGCGGCGCACCGGGCCGCAGCGGAGCGCCCGGGCGGGCACCGCGCCCGACGGCGCGCGGAGCGGTGCGGCGGCCGGGTTCGGGGCCGCGGGGAGGCAGCGTCATCGGGACACCTCCGCTCAGCCCCCGGTCCCCGGGGCGGGCGGTCCCGGCGCCGGCGCGGGCTCCGGGGTGCCGCGCAGCGTCGCGCTGCCGTCGGGGGCGACGACGAGGTGACCCACCGTGCCCGCGGGCACCAGGCCGGCGGCGACGGCGGCCGCGGCGAGCCGGACGGGGGTGCTGCCGTCGACCACCTGCTGCTCGAGCCGCTGCACGTCCTCGGCCTTCTCCGCGTTGGCGGAGCGCAGGTCGCTGGCCTTGAGGGAGTTCACCGCGATCGTGGTGTTGAGCACGAGCAGGCTCAGCGTCGTGACCACGAGCAGCGCGACGACCAGCAGCACGAACGGCGCCCGGCGCCGGCCGTCCGCCGTCCGCCGTGCCCGCCCGGCGTCCCCGCCGGTGATCAGCCGCAGCGCGGGGGCGGACCCGACGCGCGGCGCGGGCCCGGTCGTGCGGGTGCGGACCGGCCGGGACGGGACCGCGCGCAGGGGGCGTGCGGGCAGCGCCCGCACGGGCCGGGACGGGACGGCGTGGACGGTGCGCTCCGCCGCGGGGGCGGCGTCGCGTGCGGCGCCGGGCGCGGTGTCGCGCGGCGCGCGGGCGGCGGCGCTCACGCGGCCCGCCGGGTGCGCTCGGCCGCCCGGACCCGCGCCGAGGCGGCGCGCGGGTTGGCGGCCACCTCGGCCTCCGACGGCGCCTCGCCGCCGCGGGTGAGCAGCCGCAGGACCGGCCCGTACTCGGGCAGCCGGACGGGCAGCTCCGGCGGCGTGCGGTCGGTGGCGCCGGCGGCGAGGGTCTGCTTCACGATCCGGTCCTCGAGGGAGTGGAAGGTGATGACGGCGATGCGGCCGCCGACGGCGAGCGCGTCCAGCGCCGCCGGCAGCGCCCGCTGCAGGGCGCCGAGCTCGTCGTTGACCTCGATGCGCAGCGCCTGGAACGTCCGCTTGGCGGGGTGGCCGCCGGTGCGGCGGGTGGCCGCGGGGATCGAGTCGCGCACCAGGTGGGCCAGCCGCTCCGTGTGCGTGAACGGCGCCCGGGCCCGCTCCCGGACGATGGCGGCCGCGATCCGGGAGGCGAAGCGCTCCTCGCCGTACACGCGCAGCACCCGGGCGAGGTCGGCGGCCGGGTAGGTGTTGACGACGTCGGCGGCGCTGCGGGGCGCGCCGGGGTCCATCCGCATGTCCAGGGGCCCGTCGCCGGCGTAGCTGAAGCCGCGCTCGGGGCGGTCCAGCTGCAGCGAGGAGACACCGAGGTCGAACAGCACCGCCGACACCTCGGCCAGGCCCAGGCGGTCGAGCACGCCGGACAGCTCGTCGAACACGGCCGGCACGAGGGTGGCGCGGTCGGCGTGGCCGGCGGCGGCGATGCGGGCGGCGGCCTCGGCGCGGGCCTCGGGGTCGCGGTCCAGGCCCACCAGGCGCAGGCCGGGGTGGGCGTCGAGGAGGGCCAGTGCGTGGCCGGCCAGGCCCAGGGTGGCGTCGAGGAGCACGGCGCCGTCGGCGGCGCAGGCCGGGCCGAGCAGCTCGGTGACCCGGGAGAGGAGGACGGGCACGTGCACGGGCCCCGACCGCGCCGAGTCCTGCGCCGAACCCGACCGCGCCGAGCCCTGCGCCGAACCCGACCGCGCCGAGTCCTGCGCCGGCGGCCGCAGGGCCTCGGGGCTGTCCATCGTCGCTCTCCTCGGGATCGGGCTCCCCGCGCGGGGAGGGCGTCCCCATGGTGGCGCGGGCAGCGGGTCGGCAGGGGGAGCTCGGCGGGCGTGCCGCGCGACGGGTGGGGCGCGGTGGACGGGCGCGTCGGGAGGGGAGCCGTCACCGGCGGGGCGCAGCCGGGACCGGGATGGGGTGGGACCCCCACCCCCCGCGGCTCCGCCTGGCGCCGGGGAAGTGCGTCAGGAGGACCGCGAGGGGCGGGGGTGCCCGGTGCCGGTGGCCGGTCCGACCGGCGGCGCGGGTGCGCCGCCTCGCGCCAGGACCGAGCCGCGGGGAAGGCGGTTCGGGCCGCACCCGGTCGAGCCGCGGGGAAGACGGCTCGCAGTCGGGGTGCGCGGCGGTCGGGGCGACCGGCGGGACGGGATCAGGACAGCGTGGGCATCCCCTCGCTCTCCATGGCGGCGAAGGCCGCCTCCTGCTCCTCCACGTAGGTGTCCCACGTGGCCTGGTCCCAGATCTCGAAACGCGTGTCGACGCCGACCACGACCACGTCCCGGTCGAGGTGGGCGTACTGCCGAAGGTTCGCCGGGATGGTGATGCGGCCGGTCTTGTCCGGCTCGACCTCGACCATCGAGCCGAAGCTCATGCGCGCCCGCATGCGGGCCTCGGCGGTGTCGGCGGGAGCCATCGACGCGGCGGCGCGGCTCTGCTCGGCGACCCGGCCCATGGTGAGGCCGTAGATGCAGCGCTCCTGGCCCTTCTTGATCACCATGCCGTCGGCCACCTGCTCGCGGAAGCGGACCGGGAGCGCGACCCGGCCCTTCTCGTCGAGACGCAGCGTGTAGCTCCCGACGAACACCGGATCACCTCCCGCATCGGTCCTCCTGTGTCCGTCCGCGGACCCGGGACGGGCCCTGGCTCCCCACCGCGCCACACCCTAACCCACTACGCCCCACCGAACACCACTCGACACCATGTCGTGACCGACGGCTCCCACCGCCTGCCGTGCAGGTCAGGGGCGGGGCGGCGCACCCGGGGAACGGGGTGGGGCCGGGTGGGGCGGCCGGTGGGGTCGGGGAGGCCGCCGGCGCCGTGAGGTAGGCCCGCGGTGGGGTCGGGAGCGGGTCCGCGGAGCCCTCCCGAGGGGCCGCGTGCCACGTACCGTGGGCCGGGTGACCGACACCATGCGTGCGGCGGCGGACGGGAGGGCCGGACCCCCGGTCGACGTCGCCACGGAGGGCGCGCGCATCGCGGCCAACGTCTCCCGCGTCGTCCAGGGCAAGCCCGGCGTCGTGCACCTGGCGCTGGTCGTGCTGCTGGCCGAGGGCCACCTGCTCGTCGAGGACGTCCCCGGGGTGGGCAAGACGACGCTGGCCAAGGCCCTCGCCGCGTCGATCGACGCCAGCGTGCGCCGCATCCAGTTCACCCCCGACCTGCTCCCCAGCGACGTGACCGGCGTGTCGGTCTACGACCAGGAGAGCCGCGCCTTCGAGTTCAAGCCGGGCGCGGTCTTCGCCAACGTCGTCGTCGCCGACGAGATCAACCGCGCCTCGCCCAAGACGCAGTCGGCGTTGCTGGAGTGCATGGAGGAGCGGCAGGTCACCGTCGACGGCGTCAGCTACGAGCTCGCCCGGCCCTTCCTCGTCGTCGCCACGCAGAACCCGGTGGAGATGGAGGGCACCTATCCCCTCCCCGAGGCCCAGCGCGACCGCTTCACCGCCCGGGTCTCGATGGGCTACCCCGACCGGGAGGCCGAGGTCGCCATGCTCGACGACCGCGGCACCACCGACCCGCTGGCCACGCTGGGCCCGGTCGCCGACGCCGCCGCGGTGCGCGCGATGGTCGAGGCGGTGCAGGGGCTGCACGTCTCCGACGCCGTCCGCCGCTACGTCGTCGCCCTGGTGGAGGCCAGCCGCCGCTCCCCCGAGCTGCGCCTGGGCGCCTCGCCGCGGGCGGGTCTGCAGCTGCTGCGCACCGCCCGCGCCGCCGCCGCGCTGGCCGGCCGCGACCACGTCCTGCCCGACGACGTCCAGGCGATGGCCACGCCGGTGCTCGCCCACCGCCTGCTGCTGACCGCCGACGCGGCCGCCGCCCGGCGCACGCCCGAGCAGGTGGTGGCCGGGCTGCTGTCCTCCGTCCCCGTCCTGCGGGGGCGCTGAGCCCCGTGACCGGCCCGCTGCGGACCGCGCTGACGTCGCTCACCCTGCGCGGCCGCTGCCTGGTGGCCGCCGGGGCCACGCTCCTGGGGCTCGGCGCGCTGCTCGGTGAGCAGCCGCTGGTCCAGCTCGCCGTCTTCGTGCTGGCCCTGCCGCTGCTGTCGGCGCTGGCCGTGGCCCGGCAGCGCGCCCGTGTCGCCGCCCGCCGCACCGTGGCACCGGCGCGGGTGCCGCGCGGGGAGGACGCGGAGGTGCTGCTCGAGGTCACCAATCCCGAGCGGCGCGCCGGCCGGCTGTGGCTGCTGACCGAGGCGCTGCCCGCCGAGCTCGGCCGCTCCCCCCGCTTCGTCGTCGCGCGGCTGGCCGGCGGCGGCACCGCTGCGCTGCGCTACCGCGTGCACGGCAGGCGCCGCGGCCGCTTCCGGCTCGGTCCGCTGCGGCTGCGGCTGGTCGACCCCTTCGGGCTGGTGCAGCGCACCAGCAGCGGCACCGACGACGCCCCCCTGCTCGTGGTGCCCCGGGTGCGGCCGCTGGGTCCGGGCGGCCCGGGCGGCGGGCACGGCGGGGGCGGCGACGGCGCCCGCCGCTCCCTCGCGGTGCACGGGGAGGACGACGTCAGCACCCGCGCGTACCGGCACGGCGACGACCTGCGCAAGGTGCACTGGCGGGCCACCGCCCGGACCGGCGAGCTCATGGTGCGGATGGAGGAGCGGCCGTGGCGCGCCCAGGCGGCGCTGCTGCTGGACACCCGCGCCCGCGCCCACCTGCTCAGCCGGGCCGCCGTGCCCGGCGCGGCCGCCGGGACCGCCGTCCCGGGGCCGCCCGGCGACCCGGCGCCGCCGCCGGACAGCCTCGAGTGGCTGGTGGAGGCCGCGGCGAGCATCGGCACGCACCTGGCCCGCCGCGGCGCGGAGCTGCGGGTGGTCACCGACGCCGGGGAGCTGGACCCGACCGACGGGCACGGCGGCCACGGCCGCGGCGGCCTGGGTCCCGGCGAGCTGCTCGACCGGCTGGCCGGGCTGGCGCCCTCCCGCGGCACGCGCCTGGGCCCGGCGGTGGAGCTGCTCGGCCGGGTGGCCGGTGACGGCCCGGTGGTGGCGCTGCTCGGTGCCGTCGGCCCCGAGGACCTCGCCGAGCTGGTCGCGACCCGCTCGGGCCCGGCCTCCGACGTCGCCGTCCTGCTCGACGTGGGCAGCTGGGCCGAGGCCGGCCGCGGCCGGCGGGCGCTGTCGGCGTCCGCGCGCGGGACGCTCTCCGGCCAGCTGGAGCGGTCGGCGTCGCTGCTGCGCGGCGCCGGCTGGCAGGTCGTCGTCGCCTCCGCCGACCGCACGGTGGAGGCCGTGTGGACCGAGCTGGCGCACACCCGCGGGTCGGGGACGCGCAGCGCGCAGGGGGTGCCGGCGTGACGACGCTCGCTCCGCCGCCGGTCCGCACCGGCGCGCCCGCACCGGCCGCCGTCGCGCCGGCCGTCGCGCCGCCGCCCGGCCCGCGACCGCCGGACACGCTGCGCCGCGAGGGCGGCACCGCGCTGGCCGCCGCGGTGGCGACCGCCCTGGGCGCCTGCTCGCTGCTGCCGGTCTTCGTCCGCCCCGCCTGGGTGCTGCCAGCGCTGTCGGCCGTCGCCGTCGTCGCCGCCGGGGGGCTCGTGCTGCGCGCGGCGGGGACGGCGCTGTGGGACTGGGCCTCCGGGGGCCGCGCGGTGCCGTCCCGGGTCGCCGCCGCCGCGGTCCCCCTCGTCCCGCTCGGCCAGCTGGCGCTGCTGACCTGCCTGATGACCGCGCAGTTCGCCCCCGGCCGGGCCCTCGGCGGCTGGCTGCCCACGCCCGCCTCCCTCGACGCCCTCGGCACGGTGCTGCTCGACGGCTCCGCCGAGATCCGCGAGCAGTCGACGCCGGCCCTGCCGCTCACCGGGCTGCTCGCGCTCACCGTGCTGCTCGTGGGCCTGGTCGCGGTGACCGTCGACCTGGTCGCCGTCGGCGGCCGGCAGCCGGCGCTGGCCGGGCTGGGCCTGCTGGTCCTGTTCTGCGTGCCGGTCAGCACGGTGACCGGCAGCGTGGGGCTGCCCGCGCTGGCCGCCCCGGCGGCCGGGCTGGCGCTGCTGCTGTGGACCGACCAGTCCCGGCGGCTGGCCGCCCGCTCCGGGGGGACCGGGACGCGCCGCGGCGCGGGGACGCTCGCCGCCACCGGCACCGCCGCGCTGGCGCTCGTGGCCGCGGTCGTGCTCGGCAGCCTCGTCCCGACGCTGCCCGAGGGCCGGCTGGCCGCCGGCTTCGGCCCGGGTGGGGGCGGCGGGTCCACCGGCACCGCGCTCGACCCGGCCGCGGCGCTGCAGGGCCAGCTGACGCTGCCCGAGCCGATCGACCTGCTGCGCGTGGACAGCTCGGTCCTGGAGCCGGGCTACCTGCGGGTGGTGACGCTCGACGTCTACGACGCCGAGGACGGCTGGACGGTCGGCAACCTCGACGGCGAGGCGTCGGTGGCCCAGCGCGAGGACCTCGCACCGCTGCCGGGCCACCGCGAGGGACGGGTGGTGGAGGCGACGATCACCGCCGTCGGCCACGACGACCGGTTCCTGCCGGTGCTCGCCTCCCCCCTGTCGGTGGCCATCGACGACCCCGGGGCGTGGCGGTTCGACCCGGCCACCGGCACGGTCTTCGGCCGCGACGTCACCACCGCCGGCCGCAGCTACCGCGTCACCGCCGTCGAGCCACAGCCCACCGAGGAGGAGCTGCGCGCGTCGGCACCGCTGCCGGCGGGCGACCCGGTGCTCGAGCGCGACACCGCCCTGCCGGTCCTGGACCCGAGCGTCACCGACCTGGTGGCCACGCTCACCGCCGGGGCGGCCACGCCGTACGACGCGGTGCGCGCCATCCACGACTCGTTCTCCCGGGAGAACGGCTTCGTCTACAGCCTCTCCACCGCGCCGGGCACCGGCGGCGACGACCTCGCCGACTTCCTGCGCCTCAAGCAGGGCTACTGCGAGCAGTACGCCGGCGCGATGGCCGCGATGGTCCGCGCCGCCGGGATCCCCGCCCGGGTCGCCCTGGGCTACACGCCCGGCCGCGTGCAGCCCGGCGGCGGGCGGCTGGTGACCAGCGACGACGCGCACGCCTGGGTGGAGGTCTGGTTCGACGACCTGGGCTGGGTCCCGTTCGACCCGACACCGATCGACACCGAGCGGGCCGTCGAGCTGCCCTGGGCGCCGCGGCCGGCCGACCAGGAGGTCCTCGAGCGCCCGACCGACGTGCCGACCGCACCGACCCCGGCGCCGATCGTCCCCGTCCCGCAGGTCGACCGGGCGCCCGACGCCGCGCCGCAGGGCCGGGCCGCCGCCCGGGACACCTCGGCGGCCCGCCCGGTGCTGGTGGCCGCCGGCGTCCTGCTCGGGCTGGGCGCGCTGCTGGCCGCCCCCGCCGCCGCCCGCGCGCTGCAGCGGCGGCGCCGGCTGGCCGACGGGGACCCGGCCGCGCTGTGGGACGAGCTGGCCGCCACCGCCCGCGACCTCGGCCTGCCCTGGGACCCGGCGCACACCCCGCGGCAGCAGGCCGCGTCGCTGGGCCGCACGCTCGGGTCGCCCGGGGGCAGCGGCGCGCACCGGGCCGGTGGCCAGGGCGCCGGCGACGCGGTCGAGCGGCTGGCCCGCGCCGAGGAGGCGGCCAGCTACGGCCGCCCGGGCGCGGCCGGCGACCCGGCGCTTCCCGCGGCGCTGGGCACCGCCCGGCGGGGGCTGGCGGCGGCGGTGCCGCTGCGGGTCCGGCTGCGGGCCCTGCTGTGGCCGGCCTCGCTGGGCGACGCCGTCTCCGCCGCGGTCACCTCCCGGCTCCCGCGCCGCCGCCGGCCCGCCTGACCCGGAGGAGGACCCCGTCGCCCGCGGCGGCGTCCGGCCGTCCCGGGGGCAGGGAGGAGACCGGTGCGTCCGGCGAGCGCACCCTCGCCGCCCGCGCGCGGCCGGCGGGGACCCCGGGAACGCCGACGGCCGCCGTCCCGGAGGGGACGGCGGCCGTCGGCGCTGGAGGTGGGGCTGCGGGTCCGAGGCGGGCTACTGGTCGTAGCGGCGGCGGAAGCGCTCCTCGAGGCGGTTCTTCAGCGGCTGACGACGGGGCCGGCCCCCGCGGCCGCGCGCCGTGCTCCCGCCGCGCTGGCCGGCCGGGCCGGTCTCGACGGCGCCGGTGGCGGAGCGGTAGTTGAGGACGCCGAGGGCGGCACCGCCGAACATCACCAGGAAGCCGAGCACCCCCAGCGGGACGGACGGGGCGACAGCGCCTCCGACGAGGACGGCCAGACCCACCAGCACCAGCAGCGCACCGAGTTGCAGCTTCCGCCGGGCCTTGAGCCTGCGGTCACCCGTGCGGACGGAGGAGGCGAACTTGGGATCGTCGTCGACGAGGGCGCGCTCGATCTGCTCCAGCAGTCGCTGCTCGTGCTCGGAGAGCGGCACCGAGACCTCCATGTGGGCGGAGCCGGACACCCCCGGGTGTCTACCCGGGGGTGACACCGAGGATACGAGCCGATTGCGGGGTGCGAAAGGCGAGTGCGTGGCGACCCGCCGGGAGACCGCTGCCGGGTCCTCACGATCACTCCCGGGGGTGGCCGTCGCGCACCCGCCGGTCGCCGTCGCGGCGCAGCAGCGTGGCCGGGCGGACGGCGCCGGCACCGAACCGGCGGGCCGCCCGGTCGGCGGCGATCTCGGCGTCGCGGCGGCCGTGCTGGCGGGCGCCGAGCTCGAGCTGGCGGGGCGCCGACCCGGCCGGCACCAGCCGCTCGGCCCGCACCCCGACCAGCCGGATCCGGGCGCGGTCCAGGCCGAGGGCGTCGAAGAGGGCGCGAGCGGTCTCGTACAGCTCCTGCCCGACGTCGGTGGGGACGCCGAGGGTGCGGCTGCGGGTGATCGTCGTGAAGTCGGCGAACCGGACCTTGACGCTCACCGTCCGGGCCAGCCAGCCGCCCGCGCGCAGCCGGCCCGCCGTCCGCTCGGCCAGCCGCAGCAGCTCCTGGTGGACGACGGCGGGGTCGTCGACGTCCGTGCCGAAGGTCTCCTCGTGGCCGGCCGACCGCTCCGGCTCGTCGGGGACCACCCGGCGCGGGTCGCGGCCCCACGCCAGCTCGTGCAGGTGGCTGCCCGCGGCCTGCCCCACCGCCCGCTGCAGGGTGCGCGCGGGCACGTGCGCGAGGTCGCCCACCGTCCGCAGCCCCAGCCGCAGCAGCACCTCCTCGGTCTTCGCGCCGACGCCCCACAGCGCGCCGACCGGCAGCGGGTGCAGGAAGTCGATGACCTCGGCCGGGCGGACGACGAGCAGCCCGTCGGGCTTGGCGCGGGTGGAGGCGAGCTTGGCCACGAACTTGGTGCCGGCCACGCCGACCGAGCAGGTGATGCCCTGCTCGTCGTAGACCCGGGCGCGCAGGTACTCGCCGATCTCCGCGGCGTCACCGAGCCGGCGGCCGGCCCCGGAGACGTCGAGGAACGCCTCGTCCAGGCTCAGCGGCTCCACCAGCGGGGTGATCGAGCGGAACAGCGCCATGACCGACCGGGAGACCTCGGCGTAGAGCGCCACGTCGCCGGGCAGCACGGTGGCGGTGGGGCACAGCCGCAGCGCCCGGGCGGTGGGCATGGCGGCGTGCACCCCGTACGCCCGCGCCTCGTAGGTCGCCGAGGTGACCACCCCGCGGTTGCCGGCCCCGCCCACGATCACCGGCGTGCCGGCCAGCTCGGGGTGCCGGCGCACCTCGACGCTGGCGAAGAAGGCGTCCATGTCGACGTGCAGCACGGTGCACCCCTCCGCCCGCCCCCGCGACGGCGCCACGGACACCCCTCCCCTCGAACACCTGTTCGCACCGACGCGAGGAGGGTAGCGGCCCGTCCGGGCGGGGTGCGCCCTCGTCCGGAGTGTCGTCGCGTGTCGGGAAACGGCTGGTCGGGCCATGTGTGGCGAGGCGCGGAACGGGTTAGGTGGGACGCGACCGACCGCCGGCCGGCGGACGGTCCCGACCCGGATCCCGGAGGAGCCCGATGGCGCTCGACGACGACGACATGACCAGCACGGAGGGCCCGGCCGACAGCGGTGCCGGCGAGGGCACGCCAGGCCAGCACGACGGCGGTGCCGACGGCGGTGCCGACGGCGGCGCGGGCCACGACGGCGGCGCGGACGGTGGCGCCGACGGCGGCGCCGGTCACGGCCCGGCCGACGGTGGTGCGGACGGTGGCGCCGACGGCGGTGCCGACGGCGGTGCGGACGGCGGCGCGGACGGCGGCGCGGACGGCGGCGCCGGTCACGGCCCGGCCGACGGCGGTGCGGCCGGTGGCGGTTCGGACGGCGGCGCCGACGGCGGTGCCGACGGTGGCGCGGACGGTTCGGCCTGAGCCAGGACCCGACAGGCACGGGGCCGGGCGGAGGCGACCTCCGCCCGGCCCTGCGCCGGTGCACGCACCTCGACCCGGAGGTCTTCGCCGAGCGGCACTGGTCCCGCCGCCCCCTGCTCGCCCGCGCCGAGGACACCGGTGAGTCCTTCGCCGACCTGCTGACCCTGGCCGACGTCGACGAGCTGCTGTCCCGTCGCGGCCTGCGCACCCCGTTCCTCCGCATCGCCAAGGACGGCGCCGTCGTCGACCCGAAGCGGTTCACCACCTCCGGGGGCGCCGGTGCCGAGGTCGCCGACCAGGTCTCCTCCGACGCCGTGCTGCGGCTGTTCGCCGACGGCAGCACCGTCGTCCTGCAGGGCCTGCACCGGCTCTGGCCGCCGCTGATCGAGTTCGCCGACTCCCTCGCCGCCGACCTGGGGCACCCGACGCAGGTCAACGCCTACGTCACCCCGCCGTCCTCGCGCGGGTTCAGCCCGCACTACGACGTCCACGACGTGTTCGTGCTGCAGGTGGCCGGCGAGAAGCACTGGCGCATCCACGAGCCGGTGCTGCCCGACCCGCTGCGCACCCAGCCGTGGAACGACCGCGCGGCCGACGTCGCCGCCGCCGCGGAACGCGAGCCGGTGATCGACGCCGTCCTGCGCCCCGGCGACGCCCTCTACCTGCCCCGCGGCTACCTGCACTCGGCGGTGGCGCTCGGGCAGACCAGCGCGCACCTGACCATCGGGGTGCACCCGGTCACCCGCTGGGCGGCCGCGGAGTCGGCGCTGGATCTGGTGCGGGCGCTGGCCGCCGACGACCGCGAGCTGCGCCGCTCGCTGCCGGTGGGCCTGGACCTCGCCGACCCGGCGACCGTGCGCGAGGACGTCACCACGGTCCTCGCCGCGCTGCGGGACTGGCTGGACCGGATCGACCCCGACGAGGTGGCCGACCGGCTGCGGGCGCGCACGTGGGACCAGGTGCGCCCCGAGCCGGTCGCGCCGCTGGCCCAGGCGACCGCGGCCGCGGCCCTCACGCCCGACACCGTGCTGCGGCTGCGCCGCCGGCTGCGCTGCAGCCTGCGCCCCGCCTCCGACGGCCGGGCCGGGGACGACCGGGTCGTCCTGCTCGGTGGGCGGCGCCGGCACCAGTTCCCCGCCGCCACCCGGCCCGCGCTGGCCGAACTGCTGGCCGCCGGGGAGCTCAAGGTCGCCGACCTGCCCGGGCTCGACGCCGACGACCGGCTCGTCCTCGCCCGGCGGCTGGTCACCGAGTCGATCGCGGTGGTGGCCGACGCCGCCCTCCCCGGCGGGGCCGACGCCGCCCGGACCGGCGGGGCCGTCGACGGCGTCCCCGCCACCGCCCCGGAGCCGGGCCCGCACGGTCCCGGTGCCCCCGCGCCGGACGCCGGCGGGGACGATGGGGAGCGTGCCGACGCCCTCGGGACCGGGTCGTGAGCCCGCAGCCCAGCTCCGGGTGAGCGCCCCGACGGCCGCCGCTCCCTCCCCCCGCGGCCGGATCGACCCGACCCGCTGCTCGGTGACCGCCGAGGCGCGGGGCGACTCCCCCGCGGGCACGGCCGGGCCGGCGCAGCGCTGGCTGCTCATCGAGCAGCCGGGGCCGTGGGGGCGCGACGCGCTGACCCAGTCCCGGTTCGACCGGGGGGTGGCCGCCGGCCTGACCGCCCGCGCCCGGGCCGAGGGCGTGCGGGTGCTGCTGGTCCGCCGCCCCGGCGACCGCCTGGCCGACTCCGGCCGCCGCTGGGCCTACGTCGACGCCCGGCCGGGCTCCGAGGGGCTGTGGTGGTCGGTGCGCGACGGCGACGCCGACCTGCTCGACGCCCCGTGGGACGGGTCGGTGGGCGAGCGGACGCAGCGCCCCACCTACCTGGTGTGCACGCACGGCCAGCACGACGCCTGCTGCGCGCTGCGCGGCCGGCCGCTGGCCCGCGCGCTGCCCGCCCCCGGCCCGGCCGACGTGTGGGAGTGCAGCCACCTCGGCGGCTGCCGGTTCGCGGGCAACGTGCTCGTGCTGCCGCACGGGTTCGCCTACGGGCAGGTGTCCGGCGACGGTGCCGACCTCGTCGCCGCCCACGCGCGCGGCCAGGTGGCGCTGCCGTGGCTGCGCGGCCGGTCGGGGCTGCCCATGCCGGCGCAGGCGGCGCAGGCGGCCGCGCGCGCGGAGCTCGGGCTGCTCGGGGTCGACGACCTGCCCCTGCGCTCCTCCCGCAAGCTGCCCGGGTCCGCCGCCGAGGAGGCCGCCGGTGTCGAGCGCTTCGAGGTGGTGCTGGCCGGCCCGGACGGCGACGTCGTCGTCCGCGTGGAGAGCCGGCCCTCCGAGGAGGCGGCGCAGCTGACCTGCCGGGCGCTGCACCCGGCGCACTCCCGGACCTGGACGGCCCTGTCGGTGTCGCCGGCCGGCTAGTGCAGGCCGGGCCCGCGGGCGAGCAGCAGGGGGATCGCCAGCTCGGCGTCGGTGAGCGAGCCGTGGTAGCCGACCAGCCGGCTGGGGCCGGGCTCGGTGGTGCCGGCGGTCATCGCCCACGGGCCGCGGGCCAGCGCGACGACGTCGCCGATGCGGGCGGCCAGCCCGCCGTCGACGGGGCCGAAGACGCCGCTGGCCACCGCCTCCTCGCGGCTGGTGACCCAGGCGCGGTCACCGAGGACGCCGCGCCAGGCGTCGAGGACGTCGCCGGCCGCGCCGGGGACGGCGTGCACGTAGCGGGCGCGGGGCTCGCCGGCCAGCAGGGCGACGCCGTCGAGGAGCACGGGCTCCTCGTCGAGGTCGACGCGGGTGTGCGGGGGGACGTCGAGCATGCCGTGGTCGGCGGTCACCAGCAGGGCGGCGTCGTCGGGCAGGCCGGCGACCACCTGCTCCACCAGCCGGTCGACCAGCGCGAGCTGCAGCCGCCAGCTCTGGGAGTCCAGCCCGCGGACGTGCCCGGTCAGGTCGAGCTCGGGCGTGTAGCCGTAGACCAGGCCGGCCGGCGCCGCGGCCAGGGACTGCAGGACCACCGCGGCCAGGTCGCCGGCGCCGACTGTGCCCGAGTAGCCGGCGCCGCGGTAGGCCGCCGTGCTCAGGCCCGAGCCGCGGTAGGCGTAGGGCGCGACGGCGGTGACCGGGACGCCGGCCGCGGCGAGCTGCTCGAAGACCGTCGGCCGGGCCTGCCACACCGCGGGGTCGGGGTCGTCGGCCCACTGCACGTGGTTGAGGGTGCGGTCCTCGCCGGGGACGGCGGTGACGAAACCCAGGACGCCGTGCCCGCCCGGGGGGACGCCGGTGCCCAGGGTGGTGAGGCTGACCGGGGTGGTGCTCGGGCAGGGGGCGGCCAGGTCGCCGGCGGGGGTGGCCAGGCCGGCGAGCACCGGGGCGAGCGCGGCGTGCGCGCGCAGCAGGTGCGCGCCGAGCCCGTCGACGAGCAGGACCGCGACCCGGCGGGCGCCGGCCAGGGCCGCGGTGAGACCGAGCGGGTCGGGCGGCAGGTCGCCGCGGTCGACGGGGACGCCGAGGGCCGCGGCCACGCCGGGCAGGACGTCGGCGAGGGTGGCCGCGCCGTAGGCGGGGCGGGTGAGGCCGGGTGGCAGCGGACGGACCCCGTCCTCCCCACCCTTCACGAGCTCAGGGCGGCCCCCGGGACGAGGCCGACTCGGACTCGACATCAGGGGCGGGTCGCCAGCACATGCAGGCCCGTGGCGACGTCGCGGTAGGGCGAGGTGCCGGCCAGCGCGAGCTCGAGGCGGCGGACGGCCTCGGGGTCGGCGCCGGAGGCGGCGTCGAGCAGGTCGGTGACGACGGCGACCCCGCGCCAGGGGCCCGGCTGCAGGCCGGCGTCGGTGACGAGGGCGAGCAGGTCGTCGGGGCCGAAGCGGCGGCGGGCCGGGCGGGTGCGGCCGGGGGCGGGGTCGCGGTCCTCGAGCAGCGCGAGGGCCTCCTTGGGGTGCCCGCCGAGGGCGCGGGCGAGGACGGCGCCGGCACGGTTGGCGGTGGCGATGCTCACCTGGCCGCCGGGGCGCAGCGCGCGGGTGATCTCGCGGAGGGTGGCCGAGGGGTCGTCGACGACCTCGAGCACCGAGTGGCAGAGGGCGAGGTCGTACCCGTCGTCCCCCGCGTGGTCGTCGAGGGGCAGCTCGTGCAGCAGGTCGCCGTCGCCCTGCAGGCCGCGGACGCGGTCGCCGACACCGGCGGTCTGTGCGCGCCGCCGGAGGGTGGCCAGGGCGTCGGCGCTGGGGTCGACCACGGTGACCTGGTGGCCGAGGCGGGCGAGCGGGACGGCGAAGACACCGCTGCCGCCGCCGACGTCGAGCACCCGCAGCGTGCCGCCGGCGCCGACGAGCGGGTCGAGCGCGGCCCACACCGCGGCGGTCCGGACGGGCAGCTGCTCGCCGGTGGACGGGGCGGGGGCGCTCACCCCGCCGACCCTACTGGCGGGTGGGCGGACCCACCGGGCGCACGCCGGGCCCTGCCGAGGGGCCGATCAGGCCGGGACGCGGTCGGCGGCCTCGCGCAGGTCCTCGACGACGATCTTGCGCATCCGCAGCATCGCCTGGGTGGCGCGCTGGGCCCGGCCGGGGTCGGGGTCGCCGACCAGGGTGAACAGCTCGACGGGGATCACCTGCCAGGAGACGCCGAAGCGGTCCTTGAGCCAGCCGCACTGGCTCTCCTCGCCGCCGTCGGTCAGCCGTGACCAGTAGTGGTCGACCTCGTCCTGGTCGGCGCACATGATCTGGAAGGAGATCGCCTCGGTGAAGGTGAACTCCGGGCCGCCGTTGAGGCCGACGTAGTCGTGCCCGTCGAGGGTGAAGCTCACGGTCATGGCGGTGCCCTCGGGCATCGGCATGTCGGGGCCGTAGCGGGTGACCTGGGTGATCGAGGAGTTCGGGAAGACCGACGTGTAGTGCTCCGCGGCCTCCTCGGCGCGGCCGTCGAACCACAGGCACGGGATCTGCTTCGGCATGGCTGGTGCTCCTCCTCCGGGGCCGGCGTGGTGCCGGCGTCGAGGAGTAGACCGCGCGGCGCGGCCGGAGTCATCGGCCTCCGGGACGCCGTCCGGCGGTCGCCCGCGCCCGGGCGGGCCGATCACGGCGCGGCAGCGGCGGCACCCCGACGGCGACCGGCGTGTCGCCCCCCGCGGCCCCGTGAGCGCCGAGACGGCGGGGGCAGCGGGGCCGGCACGTCAGTGGCCGGAGCTGCCGGGGCTGGAGTGCCACAGCTTGCGGGGCGCGGCGGCCGCGGCGCGGCGGGCGGCGGTCGCGGCGTCGTCCCCGGCCGGCTTGACGTCGGCGTAGGGCGACATCCGGAAGCCGGTGGGGTGCACGAGCACCGGCCGGACCACCACCGGCCGGGCACCGTGCGAGGCCGCCGCCCCGGCGATGGCCTGCTCGGTGTACTCCCCCGGCGCGGCCATGTGCTCGGCCACCGCGGCCGGGCCGCCGGTCTCCCACGCCTCGTGCAGCGCCGGCAGCTCCCACGCCCCGGTCGCCCGGATCGACACCCCGCGCGGACCGGTGCGCCGCAGCACCCCGCGGATCACCAGCAGCCAGGAGTGGAACACCGTCCCGGCGTAGGGGCCTTGCACGTCCTCGAAGAAGGTCGAGTCGGTGCAGCCGGTGCCGTCGTCGAGGGTCACGAACACCACCCGGCGCCCCGACCGGATCGGCGGCGTCTGCGTGGCCACCTTGACCCCGGCGACCAGCACCTCGGCGCCGCTGCGGCTGCCGAGCAGCTCGCCGGCCGGCACCGCGCCCAATGCTGCGAGGAAGGGCCGGTAGAAGTCGACGACGTGCCGGCTGGCGTCCAGCCCGAGCACCTCCAGCTCGGCGCGCACCAGCTCGGCGTCGGTGAACTCGGGCAGCCCCGACCCCGTGCCCCAGGACAGCGTCGTCTCCGGACCGCCCTCCTCACCGCCCTCGCCCGGGCCGCCCTCGTCACCGGCCTGGTCCGGGCCACCCTCGTCACGGGTGTCGTCACCGGGCAGCTCGAGGCCGAGCAGGTCGAGGCTGAGCTGCCCCACCGAGCCGGCCCGCGCCCCGCTGCGGCTCCACCGGTCGAGCTCGCTGATCTGCAGCAGCAGGTCGCGGCGGGTCACCGACCCGCGGGCGCGGGTGGGCCGGCCGGCCTCCCGGTCGCGCACCCCGAAGCCGTAGAGGGAGTCGAACCCACCGGCCAGCACCAGCCGCTCGACCACCGAACGCGACACCGCCGCCCGCGCCCAGAAGTCGGCGAGCGACCGGTACGGCTGCCCGGCGACGACCCGCGCCACCTCGTCGTCGGAGATGCCCTTGACGTCGGAGAGCGCCAGCCGGATGCCGTAGCCGGAGGGGTCGGGCATGGCCGCCGGCATCCACTCCGGCCGCCGCCAGTCGGTCCGCCGGTCGGCCGCGGCCAGCCGCTCCACCCGGTAGCTGCCGGCCGAGGTGTTGACGTCGAGGCCCAGCACCCGGACGCCGAAGTTGCGGGCGTCGTCGAGGATCAGCCGCTTGGGGTACATGCCCGGGTCGTGGGTGAGCACCCCGGCCAGGAAGGCCGCCGGGTGGTGGGTCTTGAGCCACGCCGACTGGTAGGTGGGCAGCGCGAACGCCGCGGCGTGGGCCTTGCAGAAGCCGAACGAGCCGAAGGCGACCAGCACCTCCCACACCCTCTCGACCACCTCGACCGGGTAGTGCCGCAGCGCCTCGGGCACGAACCAGGCCCGCACCTCCGGGTGCAGCTCCCGGTCGCCCAGCGCCCGCCGCGCCTCGTCGGCCTGGGCCAGGTCACAGCCCGTCATCCGCGCCACGATCTGCAGCACCTGCTCGTGGAAGACCACGACGCCGGCGGTCTCGCGCAGGAACGGCTCGAGGTCGGGGTGCGGGTAGACCGGGTCGCGCCAGCCGTTCCGGGCCAGCAGGAACGGCGTCACCATGTCGCTCTTGACCGGGCCCGGCCGGAACAGCGAGATGTCGACGACGATGTCCTCGAACGTCTCGGGCCCGAACTTGCCGACCAGCTCGCGCTGCCCCGGCGACTCGATCTGGAACATGCCGAGGGTCCGGGTGCTGCGGATCAGCTCGAAGGTCGTCGGGTCGTCGCGCGGGATCGCGTCGACGTCGACGGTCTCGCCGTCGACCCGGGCCACCTCGTCGAGGGCGTGCGCGATCGCCGACTGCATCCGGATGCCCAGCAGGTCGAGCTTGAGCAGCCCGAGCTCCTCGACGTCGTCCTTGTCGAACTGGCTCATCGGGTAGCCGAGGTAGCTGCTCTCCACCGGCGTGCGGTCGAGCAGCGTGGCGTCGGACAGCAGCACCCCGCACGGGTGCAGCGCGATGTGCCGGGGCAGCCCGTCGAGCCGGGCGACGAGGTCGAAGAGCAGGTCGAGGTCGCCGGTGCCGCCGCCACGCCGCGAGCCCAGCCGGCTGGCCCGCAGCTCCGGCAGGTCGCGCAGCGCCGCGTGCACCTGGTCGGCCCGGACGTGCGGGAACGCCTTGGCGACGGCGTCGACCTCGGCCGGCGGCAGGCCGAGCGCGGCGCCGACGTCGCGGATGGCGTGCCGCACCCGGTAGGTGTCCATCATCGAGATGCAGCTGACCCGGTGGGCGCCGAAGCGGTCGATGACGGCGTCGTAGACCTCCATCCGCCGGGCGGACTCCACGTCGATGTCGACGTCGGGCAGCTGGTGGCGCAGCGGGGAGAGGAACCGCTCCATCAGCAGGCCGTAGCGGATCGGGTCGACGTCGGAGATGCCCAGCAGGTAGGTGACCAGGCTGCCGGCACCCGACCCCCGGGCGGCGGCGCGCACCCGCAGGCTCCTGATGAGGTCGACCACGTCGGCCACGGTGAGGAAGTAGGACGGGTAGCCGAGGGAGTCGATGACGGCGAGCTCGTCGTCCAGCCGCCGCCGCACCTGCTCCGTCGGTGCCGTCCCGCGCCGGCCCAGCCCCGCCTCGCAGCGGGCGCGCAGCACCTGCGAGGGGCTCATCCCCCGCTCGCCGGGCGCGGTGACCACGTCGAGCTCGGGGTAGCGCACCGAGCCCACGCCCAGGTCGCCGGTGACGTCGACGGCGCACTGCTCGGCCAGCCGGGCGGTGCGCTCGAGCAGCCGCAGCGCGGCGTCGCGGTCGGGGCCCGTGAGGTCCGCGGCGACCTCGGCCATCTCCTTGCCCGACTTCAGGTACCCCTCGGCGGTGCGACGGTCGACGTGCCGGGTGTCGAGGGCGACCAGCCGCCGGGAGGCGTCGAGGACGTCGGCGGTGGGCGCGTCGAGGGCGTCGACGTACCGGACGGCGTTGGTGAGCACCACCGGCACGCCCTCCTCGGTGGCGAAGCGCAGGAGCCGCTGCGCGCGGGAGCGGTCGCCCTGGCCGCGGTGGTGCACCAGCTCGACCACCAGCGAGCCGGGGCCGAACACCGAGCGCCACGCGGACAGCCGGGCGGCGGCGACGTCGGCGCGCCCGGCCGCGAGCGCCCGGCCCACCGGCGAGTCCGGCCCGAGCACCGCGACCAGCCCGGGGGTGTGCTCGGCGGCCATCGCCAGGGAGGCCACCGGCTCGCCGCGGGTGCCGCGCAGGTGGGTGGCGCTGGTCAGCCGGCACAGCGACCGCCAGCCGGCGCCGTCGCGGGCGAGGAAGGTGACCCGCGGCAGCCGCGGGTCGACGCTCGCCCCACCGCGCACCGGGCTGCGCCGGGCCGGGGACCCCGCAGGAGCACCCTGCCCCGCCGCGCTCCGTCCCGCCGCGCTCCGTCCCGCCGCGCCACGCCCCGCCGCACCAGGTCCCGCCGCACTCCGTCCCGCCGCGCCCGGGCGGCCCGCCCTGCGCGCGGACAGCTCGTCGTCCTCACCCAGCACGTGCGCCCGGGCCGGCGGCACGGCCGTGTCCACCGACGGGGCGACCGCGAGGTCGACCCCGAACAGCGGCCGCAGCCCCGCCGAGCGGCAGGCCAGCGCGAACTTCACCGCGCCGTAGAGGCCGTCACGATCGGTCAGCGCCAGCGCCGTCATGCCGTGCTCGGCGGCGCGCGCCACCAGGTCGACGGGGTGGTTGGCCCCGTACCGCAGGGAGTACCCGGAGGCGACGTGCAGGTGGACGAAGGGGTCCCCGGTCACCGCCCGCGCGCGGGACGGTGGGCGGTGCCCCCGACCACGCGGGGTCGCGGAGCGGGCTCGGGCGTGCCCGCGAGCAGGTCCTCGACCACGGCGAGGAAGGAGCCGACGTCACGGACCAGGTCGTCGGCCTCCCGCTCGGTCACCGCGCGGGACAACCCGGCCTCGGCGGCGGCCCGCTTGCCCGCGCCGGCGGCGAAGAAGGTGGCCCACTCCCCCAGCTCGGGAGCGACCTGACCGAGCAGCACCCAGGCACTGCGCGGCCGGCGACGGCCACCCTCCGGCCGGGTGCGGGCGGCGAGCACCGCGGCAGCCGCCCGCAGCGCACCCAGGTGGGCGGTGGCGTAGCGATCGCGCGCGTCGGTGGCGCGGGCGGCCTCGCCCAGCGCCCGGGTGGCCTGGCCGAGCAGCTGCGCCGCGGCCGCCGGCAGCGGCGGGGGGAGCGGCAGCTGGTCGGCCATGGCGTGCGCGGCGCCCATCAGTCGTGCACCCGCACGAGCGACCACCGGTTGTCGGCGGCGTCCCAGGACAGGTCGTAGACGCCGGCGAAGCTCATCCGCGACCGCCCGGCCCGCACCGCCTCCACCCGGAAGACCTCGCGGGCCGCGACCAGGTCGGCCGAGGCGCCGCCGGGGATGCCGGCGGGCCGCTGCCACCAGGGCGCGGTCTCCACCCACGAGTCGAGCAGCTCGCCGACGACGTAGCGCCCCTGGCCGCGCCAGAACTGCGCGGGGCCGAGCGGACCCCGCTCGACCAGCACCTCCTCGCCGACCCGCTCGCCGACCTCACCCAGCACCCGGCTCATGCCCGACTCCCCACCCCGTGCCCCTGATCGGTCGCCACCGCCCCGGGCGGGGAAGGTCCCGAGAGCGGTGACGACCGTTCGAACGCGTGTTCGAACAAGTCGAGTACACCCGACCCCGCCCGTCGCGTCAAGCCGGACCCGCCCGGGAGGAGGACCGCCCCGCCGCCTCCCCCTCCGCGCCCCTCCGTGCGCGCGGGACGGTACGGCGAGGCACCGACAGCGGTGGCAGGATCGGCCCCATGAGCCGCCCCACCCACCCCCGGGTGGCCGTGTTCGCCGACCTCCTCGCCGAGGCGGGCGCCGGCGGGCGGGTCCACGAGCTCCCGTCCGGCGCCCACACCGCCGCCGAGGCCGCCGCGGCGCTGGGCGTCCCCGTGGGGGCGATCGCCAACAGCCTGGTGTTCGACGTCGGCGGCGCGCCGCTGCTGGTGCTCACCAGCGGTGCCCACCGGGTCGACGTCGCCAGGGTCGCCGCGCTGCTGGGCGTCCCCCGGGTCGCGCGCGCCTCGGCCGACTTCGTCCGCGAGCACACCGGCCAGCCCATCGGCGGGGTGTCCCCCCTCGGGCACCCTGCGCCGATCGGCACGCTGGTCGACGTCGAGCTGGCCCGCCACGAGCGCGTCTGGGCCGCGGCCGGGCACCCGTCCGCGGTGTTCCCCACCACCTACGACGAGCTGCTGCGGCTGACCGCCGGCACCGCCGCCGAGGTCGGCGACGGCCCGACCCAGGCCGCCCGGGCGGAGGACGCCGGGAGCACCGGGCTCGTGGCCACCGAGACCACCCGCACCGAGACCACCCCCGGCCCCGCCGTCGCGGTGGCTCCGTGAGCGAGGAGAGAACCGTGACCGGCACGACACCCGCGACGCGGGTGACCGAGCTCCCCGTCGGCTGGCTGCGCGACCACATGCACGAGGCGCTGTCCATCTACGGCGAGGCGATGGGCTACGACGCCTCGGTGGTGGCCGGCCGCTACGGCTACGCCGTCCAGCACACCGAGCGCCCGGGGTTCCGCGCCGTCGGCGCCTTCGCGGCCGCACCCACCACGGACGCGCCGTCCGGCGAGCAGCTCGTCGGCTTCGGGTACGGCTACCTCGTCGCCCCCGGGCAGTGGTGGCACGACCAGGTGCGCGCGGCGCTGGACCGGCGCACCGCCAAGCGCTGGCTGCCCGGCGCCTTCGAGGTGTGCGAGCTGCACGTCCACCCCCAGGCGCAGAGCCGCGGGCTGGGCCGCCGGCTGCTGCACGCGCTGGTCGAGGGCGTCCCGGCGCCGGCCGCGCTGCTGTCCACGCCCGACGCCGACACCAAGGCCTTCCGGCTGTACCACGCCGACGGGTTCGTCGACCTCGCCCGCGGACACCACTTCCCCGGCGACTCCCGCCCCTTCGCCATCCTCGGCGCCCGGCTGCCCCTGCGGCCGGTCCCCGGCTCCTGAGCGTGCGGGAGCCGGACCGGGCCGTCGACGCCGTCGTCGTCGGCGCGGGGCACAACGGGCTGGTCGCCGCCTGCTACCTGGCCCGCGCGGGGCTCGCCGTCGAGGTGGTCGAGCGCGACGACGTCCTCGGCGGGGCGGTGTCCACGGTGGAGCGCTGGCCGGGCGTCCGGGTCGACCGCGGCTCGAGCGCGCACGTCATCGTCCGGCACAGCGGCGTCGTCGAGGAGCTCGACCTCGCAGCAGCCGGGCTGCGCTACCTCGACTGCGACCCGTGGGGGTTCGCGCCCGCGCCGGTCCCCGGCGACCCCGGTCCCGACGGCCGGCCGCTGGTCTTCTCCGTCGACCTCGACGCCACGTGCGCCTCGATCGCCGCCGCCTGCGGCGAGGACGACGCGGCCGCCTACCGCCGGTTCGTCGGCGTCTGGGGGCCGCGCAGCCGCGCCGTCGTCGACTCCTTCGGCCGCCGCCCCACGCCGCTCGGGCTGGCCCGCGCGTTCTGGCCGCTCGGGGCGCCCACCGGCGACGCCCCGCGCACGCCCGGCGGCGACCTCGCCGTGGACTTCCTCGGCTCCGGCGACGCGCTGCTCGACCGCTGGTTCGCCAGCGAGCGGCTCAAGGCGGCGCTGGCCTGGTTCGGCGCCCAGTCCGGGCCGCCGATGAGCGAGCCGGGCACCGCGGCGATGGTCGCCTGGGTCGCCCTGCTGCACGACGTCCCGCCGGGGCACCCGGTGGGTGGCTCGGGCGGGCTGACCGCGGCGCTGCGCCGCCGGCTGGAGTCCGACGGCGGGCGGGTCGTCCTCGGCGACGGCGCCGCGCGGCTGCTGGTCGAGGACGGGCAGGTCACCGGCGTCGAGACGGTCTCCGGACGGCGGCTCACCGCCCCGGTCGTCGTCGCCGCCTGCCACGTGCTGGCCACCCGCGACCTCGCCGGGGAGTCCGCCCCGCCCGCGCTGGCCGACGCCGCGCCGCCGGTGGGCAACGGCTTCGGGCTGGTGCTGCGCTGCCTCACCGACGCCCTGCCGGCCTACCCCGGCGTCGACCCGGCCGTGTCGGCGCAGGGCCTGCAGCTGCTGTGCACCGACCGGGCGCAGCTGGCCGCCGCGCACGGCGACTGGCTGGCCGGCCGGCTGCCGCGCGAGCCGGTGCCGCTGGCGATGTCGTTCTCCGCCAGCGACGACAGCCTCGCCCCGCCCGGGCAGCACGTGGTCACCGTGTGGGGGCAGTGGTACCCCTACGCCCTCGCCGGCGGCGGCGACTGGGACGACCTCGCCGAGGCCGAGGCGAGACGGCTGGTCGACGCCGTCGACCGCTTCGCGCCCGGCTTCGCCGACTCGGTGCAGCGGGTGTACGTGCAGACGCCGCTGCTGCTGGAACGGGAACTGTCGCTGCTGCGTGGCAACGTCATGCACGTGGAGATGGGGCTGGCCAGCATGTTCGCCTTCCGGCCGACGCCGGCGCTGGCGGGCTACCGGGTGCCCGGCCTCGCCGGTCTCTACCTGGCCGGTGCCTCCACCCACCCCGGCGGCGGGGTGTCGGGCAACTCCGGCCGGACGGCGGCGCGCGCGGTGCTCGCCGACCGGCGCCCGCTGGCCCGGGCACGCGCCGCGGCGGGCCGGGCGGTCCGCGCGGCCCGCTCGCGGTGAGCACCCGGTGACCTCGGCGACGGCGGCGGCGCGGTGGGCGCCGGCACCGGCCGCGCGGCTGCCGCTGGTCCTCGCCGTGGCGCTCGTGCTGGCCGCCATCGCCTACCCGCTCACCGACGGGGGCGGCCGCGACGCCGTCTCCTGGACCATCGTGCTGCTGGGGTCGGCGGTGTCGGTGACGTCGGCGGCCGCGGCCCACGGCGCACGGACCGGGGTGGCGCTGCTCGCGCTGGTGGCGGTCACCGCGGTCGTCTTCGAGGCGGTCGGGCTGGCCACCGGGTTCCCCTACGGGCCCTACGGCTACAGCGGCGCGCTGGGGCCCACGCTGCTCGGCGTCCCGTTCCTCGTGCCGCTCGCCTGGCTGATGATGGCCTGGCCGAGCCGGGTCCTCGCGGCCGTGCTCACCCGCCGGGTCCGGCCCGGGCGACGGCGTGCCGCGCGGGTCGTCGTCGCCGCGGCGGTGTTCGCCGGGTGGGACGTCGTCCTCGACCCGCAGCTCGTGCAGGCCGGCTACTGGACCTGGGCGCAGCCGCGGCCCGGGCTCCCCGGCATCGACACCGTGCCGCTGACCAACCTGGCGGGGTGGCTGCTGGCCGGGCTGGTGCTCATGACGCTGCTCGACCTCGCCGTCGCCCGCACCGCGCGGCCCGGCGGGCGGCGCACCGACGTCGTCGACGCCGCACCGCTGCTGGTCATCGCCTGGATGGTGGCCGGCGGCGCGCTGGCCCACGCCGTCTGGCTCGGCCTGCCGGGCTCGGCGGCCTGGGGGGCGGCGCTGACGGCGGTCGTGCTGGCGGTGCTCGCGGTGCAGGCCCGCCGCCGGTGAGCGGCCCGGTCGTCCGGGTGCTGTCCGGCCTGGCGGTCGCCGGCGCGGCGCACGCCGCGGTCAACGCCGGCCTGCTGCGCCGCGCGCCGGCCGACCCGCCCGAGGTCGCCCGGCCGGTCACCGTCGTCGTCCCGGTGCGGGACGAGGCGGCGCAGGTGGGCGGCTGCCTGGCCGCGGTCCTGGCCTCGCGCGGCGTGCCGCGGCTGCGGGTGGTCGTCGTCGACGACGGCTCCACCGACGGCACCGCCGACGTCGTCCGGTCCGTCGCCGACCCCCGGGTGCGGCTGGTCACCGCCCCACCCCCGCCGGCGGGCTGGCTGGGCAAGCCGCACGCGTGCTGGGTGGGCGCGCGGACGGCGCAGGACGACGGGTACCTCGTCTTCGTCGACGCCGACGTCCGCCTGGCCCCCGACGCGGTGGCCGCCGCGGTGTGGCTGCTCGACGCGCACGGCCTGGACCTGGTCTCGCCCTGGCCGCGTCCGGTGGCCGGCACCGCGGCCGAGCGGCTGGTGCAGCCGCTGTCGCCGTGGCTGTGGCTGACCACGCTGCCGCTGCGAGTGGCCGAGCGCTCCCCGCGGCCGTCGCTGACCGCGGCCAACGGCCAGTTCCTCGCGCTGACCCGCCGCGGCTACCTGCGCGCCCGCGGGCACGCGGCGGTGCGCGACGAGGTGGTCGAGGACGTCGCGCTGGCCCGTGCGGTGAAGCGCGCGGGCGGGCGGGCCGTCCCCGCCGCCGGCACCACCCTCGCGCAGTGCCGGATGTACGACGGCTGGGCGGCGATGCGCGAGGGGTACGGCAAGTCGCTGTGGGCCTCCGTCGGCGGGTCGCCGGCCGCCGGGCTGGCCGCGGCCGCGGTGCTCACCGCCGTTGGGGTGGTGCCGCCGCTGGCCGCGCTGCGCGGCTCCCGCGCCGGGCTGGCCGGCTGGCTGGCCGGGGTGGCCGGGCGGGCGGTGGCTGCTGCGGTCACCGGCGGGCGGGTCTGGCCCGACGCCCTGGCCCACCCGGTGTCGCTGCTGGCCCTCGACGCGCTGCTGGTGGGGTCGGTGGCCGGCCACCGGCGGGGTACCCTCACCTGGCGCGGGCGCGCCGTGGTCTGACACGGGCCAGGATGGGGCGTGACCTCGGCCGGCTCCCCCGACTCCCGCCCCCGCACGGCGTTCGACCCCGTGGCGATGGCCCCGCGCGACATCTACCGGGTGGTCAACTCCGTCGTCGTCCCCCGGCCGATCGCGTGGGTGTGCAGCCGCTCGGCCGAGGGCGTGCACAACCTGGCACCGCACTCCTTCTACACGGTCGCCTGTGTGCAGCCGCCGATCGTGCAGTTCACCTCGGTGGGCCGCAAGGACTCGCTGAACAACGTCGAGGCCACCGGCGACTTCACCGTCAACCTCGTCCCGGAGCCCTTGTTCGAGCAGGCCAACGCCACGGGCACCGACTTCCCGCCCGACCAGAGCGAGGCCGAGCAGGCCGGCGTCCGGCTCGAGCCCGGCGAGCGGGTCGCCGCCATGCGCGTGGCGCAGTCGCCGGTGAGCATCGAGTGCACGCTGCACTCCACGCTGCGGCTGGGTGACAGCACCGTCGTCTTCGGGCGGGTGGAGTGGATCAGCGTCTGGGAGAGCGCCGTCCGCGACGGCCGGCCGCGCATCGAGGAGCTGCGCCCGCTGGCCCGCCTCGGCGGCAACGAGTGGTCGACGATCGGCGAGGTGCTGACCATCCCGCGCATCCCCTACCGGGCGTGGGCGGAGGACCCCTCGATCGGCGCGCAGGTCCGCAACGAGGCATAGCAGGCGATCCCCGCGTCCGGGGCACCGCGGACGCGGGGATCGCCTCTCCGCCTCGCAGGTCAGGCCGGCAGGTGCGCGGCGACCTCGGCGGCGGCCTCGTCGCCGAAGGCCTCGGCGAAGCGCTCGAGGAAGGGCTCGCGGCGCAGTTCGTACTCCTGCGTCCCGACCACCTCGACGGCCTCGGTGGCCACCGCCGAGCCGAGCTGGGTGGCCCGCTCCAGGCCCAGCCCCCACGTGCGGCCGGCGATGAACCCGGCCCGCAGCGCGTCGCCGCCGCCGGTCGGCTCCACCGGCTTGGTCTCGGGGACGGCGATGACCTCGATCGGGTCGGCCCCCGCCGCGCGCACCAGCACGCCGTTGGCCGCCCGCGTGGTGACCCAGGTGCCGACGCGGGCGAGGATCTCGCCGCCGTCCCAGCCGGTCTTCTGCATGAGCAGTGCCGACTCGTACTCGTTGGTGAACAGCAGGTCGGCGCCGTCGACCAGGTCGCGGATCATCGCTCCGTCGGCCCAGGCCAGCTGCTGGCTGGGGTCGGCGGCGAAGGCGTAGCCGCGCTCCCGGCACTCTCGGGTGTGCCGCACCATCGCCGTGGGGTCGTTGGGGCCGATGACCACCAGGTCGGGGGCGCCGACGCGCGCGCACACCGGCGCCAGCTCGATCTGGCCGGCCTCGCTCATCGCCCCCGAGTAGAACGACGCGATCTGGTTGTTGACCGCGTCGGTGGTGCACACGAAGCGGGCGGTGTGCTTGAGCTCCGACCAGCGCACGTCCCGGGTGTCGACGCCGTGGCGGGTCAGCCAGGCGTCGTAGTCGGCGAAGTCGCTACCCACCGAGCCGACCAGCACCGGGGCCAGACCGAGCAGCCCCAGCCCGTAGGCCATGTTTGCCCCGGCGCCCCCGCGGTGCTGGATGAGGTCGTCGACGAGGAAGGACAGGGACACGTTCTCCATCTGCCCCTCGACGAACTGGTCGGTGAACCGGCCCGGGAAGGTCATCAGGTGGTCGGTGGCGATGGAGCCGGTGACGACGACGGGCACGAGGGCTCCTCGGGAGCAGGCGGGGACGCGAGCAGGGCAACCCTAGAAGGCGGCGGGGCCGGTGCGCGCCCCGGCGTCGCTCACTCCCCGAGCGCCCGGCGCAGCGAGAACCCCAGCTGGGCGGTGCCCACTCCCCCGAGGACGGCGCCCACGGCGGCACCGGCGGTCACCACGCCGGCGGGGGCGTCGGGGACGCCGGCGAGCTCCCCCAGCCCGGTGGCGGCGACGATCCCCGCCCCGCCCAGGGTGAGCGCGGTCATCACCACCCGGGTGGGCCGCTCCCACACCGAGATCGACCCGGTCTCGGCCACGCCCGCCTGACCGGCGCGGGCGCGCAGGTAGTCGGGCAGCCAGCACAGCGCCCCGAACAGCGCGGCCAGCCAGCCGGGCGCCCCGGCGACCCAGAGGGCGAGCGCGTAGGCGGCCTCGGTGAGCCGGTCGACCGCGGAGTCGAGGACGTACCCGCGCCGCGAGGCCCGGCCGCCGGCGAGCGCCAGGGCCCCGTCGAGGGAGTCCAGCAGCCCCGACAGCCCGACCAGCAGTCCCGCCGCGACCAGCCACGCGCCGCGGGCGGCCGCCGGGCCGATCGCGGCCAGCGCCACCAGCAGGCCCAGCAGGGTGGCGGCCAGCGGCGGCAGCCACGCCACCGACCGGGCCAGCGCGTAGGCCAGCGACAGCCAGCCGTGCACCAGCCGGCTGTCCGCCGGGTCGGTGCCGCCGTGCCAGCGCGACCACTCGGCGAGGTACTCCTCGCGGCTCAGCACGGCCGGGCTCCCACCGGCGCAGTCCACCAGCCCGGCCGCCCCGGGGCGAGAGCGGGGAGAGTGGAACGGTGCTCGCCGGCCTGTCCCCTGCTCGCCGCAGGCTGCTGCTCGCGCTGCTCGCGCTGGTGGTCGTCGCCGCCGTCGCCGCGACGGCGCTGGTCCTGGCCGGCCGCGCGGACGGCCCGGCACCGGGCGGGCCGGCCGCGCCGGTCTCGCAGGACGAGCCCGGGCCCGTGCTGCTGGTGCCCGGCTACGGCGGCAACGGCCGGCTGCTGACGCCGCTGGCCGACCGGCTGGCCGCCGAGGGGCGCGACGCCACGGTGGTCGACGTCCCCGGCGGCGGCACCGGCGACCTCACCGCCTCGGCCGCCGCCCTGGACGCCGCGGTCGAGGCGGCACGGGAGCGCACCGGCGCCGGCAGCGTCGACGTCGTGGGGTTCTCCGCCGGCGGGGTGGTGGCGCGGCTGTGGGCCGCCGACGGCGGGGCCGACGTCGCCCGGCGCGTGCTCACCCTCGGCGCGCCGCACCACGGCACCACCCTGGCCGACCTCGCCGGCGACGTCCTGCCCGGCCAGTGCCCCGAGGCGTGCCGGCAGCTGGCGACCGACAGCCCCCTGCTAACCGACCTCAACGCCGGGGACGAGACGCCGGCCGGGCCGACCTGGGTGTCCGTCTGGACGGCGCAGGACCAGACGGTGACCCCGCCGGACTCCGCCCGCCTCGACGGCGCGCTGAACCTCGAGGTCCAGTCGGTGTGCCCCTCGGCGCGAGTGGCCCACGGCGACCTCCCGCGCGCCCCGCTGGTGCAGGCGATCGTGCTGGCCGAGCTGGCGCCGGGCGCCCCGGTTGAGCTCGGGCCCGCCGACTGCGCCCGCCTCGGCGGCTGACCTGCCGCGCGATGATCAGGGAACCTGATCGTCGCGCGTCCTCCCCCACGGTGGGCGGTGCGGGAGGACGCGCTGCGGTACGGGAGGACGCGCTGCCGTGCGGGAGGACGACGACGGCGCCCGTTGACACATGCAGGCAAATGCCTGCACGATGCTGCTCGTGGCTCCACCGGACCCCGACGCGGTGTTCAAGGCGCTCGCCGACCGCACCCGCCGGCTGTTCCTCGACCGGCTGCGCGAGCAGGACGGGCAGACGCTGGGCGAGCTCTGCGCCCGCACCGGCATGGCCCGGCAGTCGGCCACCCAGCACCTCGACGTCCTCGTCCGGGCCGGCCTGGTCACCGTCGTCCGCCGCGGCCGCGAACGGCTCCACTTCCTCAACCCGGCCGCCGTCTCCGAGATCGGCGAGCGCTGGATCTCGGTGTTCGACCGGCCGCGCCTGCAGGCGCTGGCCGCCATCCGCGACGCAGCAGAGGAGCACGCCATGACAGGGCACGCCATGACAAGGCACGCCATGACAGGGCACGCCATGACAGGGCACGCCATGACAGAGCACGCCGTGGCAGGACCGGTCCCCACCTACGTCTACGTCACCTACGTCCGCGCCGACGCCGAGCAGGTCTGGCAGGCCCTCACCGACGCCGACCTGACCGCCCGCTACTGGGGCCACGCCAACGTCTCGGACTGGCAGCCCGGCAGCCGGTGGGAGCACCGGCGCACCGACGGGTCCGGCGCGGCCGACGCCGGCGGCCGGGTGCTGGAGAGCGATCCGCCGCGGCGGCTGGTCATGACCTTCGGCGCGGCCGACGGCGACCGGCCGCCGGGCGGCGACTCGGTGGTGACCTTCCTCCTCGAGGAGCAGGGCGGCATCGTCCGGCTCACCGTGACCCACGAGAACCTGGCCGACGCCACGGCGCTGCGCGAGATCTCGCACGGCTGGCCGGCGGTCCTCGCCAACCTCAAGTCGCTGCTGGAGACTGGCGAGGTGCTGCCGCAGGCCCCCTGGGACATGCCGGTGCGGGCGTGACCGGCGACGTGGCCCTCCTCGGCCGGCGACCGGCGGCGCGGACGGTCAGCTGGTGATGTCCTTGGTGGTGAAGTTCGCCCACGCCGCGGTGAGCAGTACGCCCACGTAGACGCCCTGCAGCGCCAGCCCGCGGACGACGTCGCGCCACAGGATCGGGTCGCGGAACAGGTCGACGAAGGCCAGCCAGTAGCGGGTGGGCAGGTAGGGCGCGATCGGCGAGGCGGCGTCCAGGGTGAACAGCAGCGAGGAGGTCACCAGCACCGCGAGCGCGCCGAGCGCGGCGGCCAGCGGCGAGTCGGTGAGCGTGGAGAAGAACAGCCCGAAGGCCGCGACGCCGAGCATCGACACCGCGACGTAGCCGATGGCCAGCAGCGTCCGCCCGGCCAGCTCCTCGGCCGTCAGGGAGGTGCCCGACACCGACGTCCCGCCCGCGACCGGCTGCGCGTCGAACAGCAGCTGGCCGACCAGGTAGCCGACCGCGGCGACGACCACGACGGTCACGACGACGAACGCCAGCACCGCGACCAGCTTGGCCACCAGCAGCCGGGTGCGCCCGGCCGGTCGGGCCAGCAGGTAGCGCAGCGTGCCGGCCTGGGCCTCCCCGGCGACGGCGTCCCCGCTGACCACCGCGACGGCGATCGGCAGGAACAGCGGCAGCACGATCGCCAGGGCGGCCAGCGGGTACAGCGCGCCGTTGGTGAGCACCGCCGACAGGAACGGCGGCCCCTCGCCCGGCCGCGGCGCGAGGTCGGTGAGCCGCAGCAGCACGGCCACCAGCACCGGCAGCGCGTTGAGGACGGCGATGGTCGTCCACGTCCGCGGCCGGCCGAAGGTCTTGCGCAGCTCGACGCCGATCACGACCGCTCCACCCGGTCGGCGCTGGTGCCGGCGGCGGCCAGCACGACCTCCTCCAGCGTTGGCCGCTGCAGCGCCAGCCCGGTCACCGGCACCCCCGCGCCCACCAGCAGCGCGTTCACCTCGGCCGGGTCGGCCCCGCGGACGACGAGGCGGCCGCCGTCGGCGGCGAGCACCCGCCCGTCCAGGAGCGCCCGCACCCGCTCGGGCGCCGGGGTGTCGACGACGGTGGCGCCGGTCGGGGCGGTGAGCCGGGCCATGTCCTCCTGCAGCACCAGCCGGCCGCGGTCGAGCACGCCCACCCGGGTGCACAGCTGCTCGACCTCGGCCAGCAGGTGGCTGGACAGGAACACCGTCGTCCCCGCGCGGTGCAGCTCGAGCAGCAGCTCGCGGATCTCGTGGATGCCCTGCGGGTCCAGGCCGTTGGTCGGCTCGTCGAGGACGAGCAGCTCCGGCCGGCGCAGCAGCGCGCCGGCCAGGCCCAGCCGCTGGCGCATGCCGAGCGAGTAGGCGCCGACCGGACGGCGGCCGACCCCGCCGAGGCCCACCTGGTCGAGCACCTCGGCGATCCGCCGCCGCCGGGTGCGGCGGGACCCGCCGGGGCCGGCGGCGTCCAGCAGCGCCAGGTTGGCCGCCCCGGAGAGGTGCCGGTGGTGCGCCGGGCCCTCGATCAGCGCACCCACCCGGGGCAGCACCCGCCGGCCGGCCCGCGGCATCGGCCCGCCGAGCAGCTCGACCTCGCCGCGGGTGGGCAGCACCAGGCCGAGCAGCACGCGCACCGTCGTCGTCTTGCCCGAGCCGTTGGCGCCGAGGAAGCCGTAGACATCGCCGGCGCGGACGTCGAGGTCGATGCCGTCGACCGCGCGCACCCGGCCGAACTGCTTGACCAGCCCGCGGGTGACGATCACCGAGGTCACGACGGCGCCCCGGTCAGGGCCCCCGCGGCGTGGGCGAGGGCGTCGAGGGTGACCGTGCCGACGAGCAGGTAGGCGCCGCTGCGCGGGGGCTCGACCAGCACCAGCCCGAGCGGGCCGGCGGCGATGCGGGTGCTGGACCCGTCGCGGACCGCGTCCGGCGCTGCGGCCAGCGTCGAGCGCAGGCCCGCGGCGAGGCGGCCGGGCAGCGGGGCGACCGCCAGCAGGGTCACGCCGCTGCCGTAGAGGCCCACCGTGGCCGGGGCCCCGGCCACCTCGCGCCGGGGGAGGCCGGCCAGCTCGGCGGGGAGCCGGACCGGGGACAGCTCCCGGTCGGCGGCTTCGCGCAGCAGGCCCCCGGTGTCCTCGCCGGGCAGCACCCGCGCGCCGGCCGGCGGGGTGAAGGCGACGACGGCGGCCGGCGGGGCACCCAGGTCCAGGTCGAGGAAGCGGGTGCCAAGCGCGGGCACGGCCGCGCCGTCGGCGACCACCTCCACGGCCAGCGGCAGACCGGTCGCGGCGTCGGCCCAGACGTCGACGCGCGCCACCGACGCCGCGGGGGCGGCCGGCACCAGCCGCAGGCCCAGCGCGTCGCGGCCGGTCACCCGGCGGGCGCCGATCCGCGTGAGCTCGTCGTCGGTGGCCTCCGACAGCAGCCGGCGGCCGAGCGCGGCGGGCACCAGGTCGGGCGGGGCCGGCAGCGCCAGCGCAGCCGGGTCGCTGCGGCGGGCGGTGGCCGACTCGTACTCCCAGGACCAGGTGCCGGCGGGGTCGACGTGCACGCCGGTCTCCCCCGCGGCGCTGACGACGTCCACCCGGTGCTCGTCGGGCCCCCGCCACCACACCCGCATCGTGGCGCGGTCGCTGAGCAGGTCCGCGACGGCGGGCAGCTGGTCGCTGACCGGCAGGCTCAGCCCGCCGGCCGACACGGCGTAGCCGGAGAAGCCGACGCCGGCGCTGGCCAGGACGGCGTCGCGCAGGTCGGGTGCGGACAGGTCGGCGTCGTCGGCGGGCAGCGCGCCGACCACCGCCGGCAGCGCGGCCAGGACGGCGAGCAGCGCGACGACGACCGCCCACCGGCGGGCGCGCCCGTGTCCCGACATGCGCGCCACGGTACGAGCGCCCCGCCACGGGTAGCCCGCTCCCATGGCCCCTCCCCTGAGCGACGCCGTCGTCGTTGACGTCCTGCGCCGGCTGGACCGGCTGACCGGTCCCCTCGTGCAGCGGCTGGGCCGCCCGCCGGAGCTGCCGCCCGCCGACCGCGACGCCTGGTGGGCCGACCGGGCGTCCCGCGTGGCCGCGGTCGCGAGCGGTCTGCCGCGGCTGGTCGGGCGGCTCGCCGACGTCCTGCCGCTGCAGAACACGGTGGGGACGGCGGTGCAGTCGCTGGTCGTGCTGGGGGTGGCCGGCGAGCACGGCGTCACCGACCCGGCCGAGCGGGTGTCGCTGCTGGCCCGGGTGCTGCTCGCCCGTGACCTGCCGGCCGAGCGGGTGCGCCCGCTGCTCGAGCGGGTTCGCGGTACCTACACCGAGGCCGCGCTCGGCGCCCGCGACGAGCGGGCGGGGCTGGGTGGTGCCGCGCGCACCGTCTGGCGGGCCGCGCGGCTGCTCGGCCGCATCGACGAGGCCCTCGACGCCCGTCCCAAGGGCCGGCTCGGCGCCCGCGCGCTGGCCAACCTGCCGCTGGTCGGCGTCCTGGGCGGCTACGCCGCCGAGCGGGAGGCGCTGCGCAAGGCCGCCCGGCGCACCACGGAGCTGCTGGAGACCGGTGGCCCGGTGACCGTCTAGAGACCGTCCGGGCGGCCGCGGCGGGCGAGCACGGTCGGGTGCGTCCGGCCGCAGCGGCGGTGGTGCCGGCAGGACTCGGTCGCGCCGGTCGGTGCGCAGGGCGGGGACGCGCTGGCTGCCGAGCCCCTCGACGGCGCGGGTGGGTCGGGCCGCCGGTGGTCCTCGTGACGCCGTGGTGACGTGACCCACTGACGTCGTACCCGTCCGGTATCAGGACGGTCCGAGCAGCCCTCCATCGGAGCAGGATCCGCCGCTCCTGCCACCTGGCGGCGACACGTCACCCAGGGGCCCGGTGCGGCGCCTGCTCGAACGGGGCACATCCGTAGGGGGGACTCCGCATGGGGGTCGAGGGCCTGATCGACACGCTGATCGGCGCGGTGACACTCGTCGCGGCCGCCAACGAGGAGGCGCCCGATCCGGACTGGGTCACCATCGGCGTTGGCGCCCTCGGAGCGCTCGCCACACTCGCGTCGGCCTACATCACGGCCAGGTACCAGGGAAAGAAGCGGGACGATCTCCGACGCAGCAAGATCAAGGGGAACGACCTCGATGTCCGAGGCATCGCCGAGAAGGACTCCTTCTCGGCCCTGGACGTGCTCAAGGTGCTCGACCTCCGCGACGCCCCGGACGTGAGCGGGCGCGACGGCGGGGGCCGCGCAGTCCTCACGGACTCGCACCTGATCGTGCGGGAGAGGGCCTCGGGGAACGGTGTGGTGTTCTGCTACGCCACGAGCGGCGACTTCGAGGGCGTGACGAGCAAGCACCACGTGTGGAAGTGGGACGAACTGCAACCCCACTCCCCGCTGAAGAAGGGACTCGAGGCGAAGTGCCACGGGCTCGGTGTGGACCTCGACTCCCTGTCCGTGGACCACGTGGCACGAGTGACGAACGAGATCGTCTACCGGGGGGCGTTCGACCAGGCGGACCACGAGTCGTTCGAGACGCACATCGACCGATCGACCGTGTCCTTGACGTTCGTCGTCCTGTTCTCACCGTCCTATCCGTGCGTCAGCGCCGTCGGCGAGGAGAACACCGTTCGTGAGCACTGGGCGCGCGTGGAGGACAACCGCCCCGTCATACTCGATGACGGTCAGTGTCTGTACTGGCGGGTGTTCCGGGACGACGCCGAACCCCTGCCGCACCGGGCGAAGTACCGGCTGCGGTGGGACTGGCAGCCTGCAGCCGGCGCGACCGCTCCCCGTGACCCCGCAGGTACGCGAGCGGGCACGTCCTGACGCACGGAGCGGGGCGGGTGGTGTCAGTGCGGGACGAGGCGGACCTGGAGTTCCCCGGCGAGGTCCCGGTGGCGTCATGGCGACCGGCCCGGCTCTTCCCCCAGAGCTATCCGGGGGACTGCCCGGCCTTCTCGTACCTCCTGCGTGACGACCACGTGCTCCCGCTGGTGGTCGACGGCTCGTCCTCGACCCACCACGTCGCCACGGGTGGTCGGCGCCCCGTGGCGGACGTGCTGCGGGCGGACGGGGCGTGCGACCTCTCGACGCGCACGCCGGTGGTCGCCTACGGAGCCAATCGCAACCCCGCGACGGTGCACGTCAAGCTGCGGAACTACGGCGCCGGCGGCCCCGTACCCGCCCTGAGGGGGAGGTTGGCAGGGGCTGACGTGGTCGCCTGCGGGCTGCACGGGCAGGGCTACCTGTACGGGGAACTGCTGCTGGCGCGTGACCGTGTCCGGGACACCACCGTGGACGTGTTCGTGCTCCTGCTCGACGACGACCAGCTCCGGGCGATGCACGACAGCGAGGGCCTCACCTCCGGCATGTACTCACTGGCCGCCGTCCCCGGGGTCCGGGTCGAGGGTGTCGACGGTCCGGTGACGCCTCTGGCGTACGTCGCCAACGAGCGCGTGTGGATCTCCCCGGAGCTCGACTCCCCCATCGCCTTCTCCGCGGTAGCCGCCAGCAGGCGCGTGCTGCCCGGCATGTCGGCGCGGCAGGTCCTCCACCACGCCATCGAGACGCTGGGCATCGCCGACGCGGTGGCCGGCGCCACCGGGCTCGACCCCACCTCACTCGCAGACGACCTGCCGAAGTACCTGAACGGTCAGTGGTGGTACGCGTTCCACACGGGCGACCGGCCGCTCGCCGCGTACGAGCACGTGCTGGACGTCTTCTCCGCCAGCATGCGCCAGAGGTCGATACCGGTCAGGACGCTCGACCAACTCGGTCGCGACGGGCTGGTGATCCCTCCGGACGCCGCCTACGCCCCGGGAGCACGGTTCCGCTGGGGAGCCCTGCTGTCGGGTCGCTAGGAGGTGGCGGCCAGCGTCGAGGGCACCGACGTCCCGGTCCCGGCGTCGGTGAGGTTGGTGAACACCTCACGCGTCGCCGTCGACCGGTTCATGGTGATGAAGTGGATGCCGGGCACGCCCTCGTCGAGCAGCCGCCGGCACATCGCCGTCGCCACCTCGACGCCGTAGGCCCGCACCGCCGCGCGCGCCTCGGGGAAGTCGCCGTCGAGCTCGGCGAAGCGGGCGGCCAGCTCCTCGGGGAAGGCCTGCCCCGACAGCTGCACGATCCGGCTGATCTGCCGGGCGTTGGTGACCGGCATGACGCCGGCGATGACCGGCACGTCACAGCCGCGGGCGGCCACCCGGTCGCGCAGGCGCAGGTAGTCCTCGACGCGGAAGAACATCTGGGTGATCGCGAAGTCCGCGCCGGCGCGGCACTTGCGCACGAACATCTCGACGTCGGTGTCGAAGTCCGGCGAGCGCGGGTGCCGCTCGGGGAAGGCGGCGACGCCGACGGAGAAGTCGCCCATCGAGCGGATCAGCCCGACCAGCTCGGCGGCGTACTCCAGCCCCTGGGGGTGCTTGACCCACTCCGCCTGCGGGTCGGCGCCCGGCGGGTCGCCGCGCAGCGCGAGCAGGTTGCGCACCCCGGCGGCGGCCAGCCGGCTGACCACGTGCCGCAGCTCCGCGACGCTGTGGTCGACGGCGGTCAGGTGCGCCAGCGGCGTCATGGTCGTCTCGGTGGCGATCCGCTCGGTGACCGCCACGGTGCCCTCGCGGGTGGAGCCGCCGGCGCCGTAGGTGACCGACACGAACGACGGGCGCAGCCGCTCCAGCTGCCGCAGCGCCGTCCACAGCTGCTCCTCGCCCTCGGGCGTCTTCGGCGGGAAGAACTCGAAGGACCAGGTGGGCCGCGACGAGGCGAGCAGCTCGCGGACGCTTGGGGTCACGGGGTCCGAGGGTACGTGCGACACCGCCCGCTCCCCCGCGCCCGCATCCGCAGCGGGCGCTCCGGGCAGGACGACCCGGGACGGCAGTCGAGCGGCAGGAGGCCCGTTGAGCACCCACTCCCACCCCCTGAGCAGGCCGCGCACGACTCGGTGGGGCGATACTGGTCCCGTGATCAACGGGACGGCGCAGCGCGAGTCCGTGGTCCGCCCCCTCGCCCCGTCGCTGGCGGCGGCCGACCTGGGGCGTGTCCGCGGCGCGGTCTCGGCCGCGCTCACCGGGTTCCTCGAAGAGCAGCGCAGCACGCTGGCCGCGATGGACCCGGCGCTCACCCGGGTCGTCGACGAGGTGTGCGCGCTGGCCGACGGCGGCAAGCGGCTGCGCCCGTCCTTCGCCTACTGGGGCTGGCGCGGGGTCACCGAGGACGTCCCCGGCCCCCTGGAGGACGACGCCGCCGTGCTGCGCGCCGTCGCCGCCCTGGAGTTCGTGCACGCCAGCGCCCTCGTCCACGACGACGTCATGGACGGCGCGCTGACCCGCCGCGGCCGGCCGGCCACCCACGTCGGGTTCGCCGCCCACCACGGCGACGGCGGCCTGACCGGCGACGGCGACGCCTTCGGCGTGGGCGCGGCCATCCTCGTCGGCGACCTCGCGCTGGTGTGGTCCGACGAGCTGCTGCGCCGCTCGGGCATCAGCGCCCCCGCCCTGGCCCGCGCCCGCTCGGTGTGGGACACCATGCGCACCGAGGTCACCGCCGGGCAGTACCTCGACCTGCTGCGCGCCGCCGGCGGCCTGCCCGGCGCCCAGGGCGCGCTCACCGTCGCCCGGTACAAGAGCGCCGGCTACACCGTGCAGCGGCCGCTGCAGCTGGGCGCGGCGATCGCCGGCGCCGGCCCGCGCGCCGCCGACGCCTACACCGCGATCGGCCTGCCGCTGGGCGAGGCCTTCCAGCTGCGCGACGACGTCCTCGGCGTCTTCGGCGACCCGGCGGTCACCGGCAAGTCCGCCGACGACGACCTGCGCGAGGGCAAGCAGACGCTGCTCATCGCGCTGGCCGAGGAGGAGGCCGACGAGGAGGGGCGGGCGCTCCTGCGCACGCGCCTGGGCGACCCCGACTGCGGCGTCGACGAGCTGGACGCGCTGCGCGACCTCATCGAGCACACCGGCGCCCGCGCCCGCGTCGAGGAGCGGATCGCCGAGCGCACCGCCACCGCCCGCGCCGCGATCGCCGACGCGCCGATCGCCGAGGAGGCCCGCGCCGCCCTCGACGCGCTCGCCGTCGCCGCCACCGCGCGCACCGCCTGAGCGTGCGCACCGTCCCCGGACCCACCGACCGCGTCGTCGTCGTCGGCGCCGGCCTCGCCGGCCTGGCGACGGCGCTGCGGCTGCGCGGCGCCGGCCGCGAGGTGACCGTCGTCGAGCGCGGCGACGGCCCCGGCGGCCGCGCCGGCGTCGTCGCCCGCGACGGCTACGTGCTCGACACCGGGCCGTCGGTGTTCACCGCGCCGGAGCTGGTGGCCGACACGCTGGCCGCCGTCGGCGAGCGGCTGGAGGACCGGCTCGAGCTGGTGCCGCTGGAGACCACCTATCGGGCGCAGTTCGCCGACGGCTCCCACCTCGACGTGCACGCCGACGTCGACGCGTTCGCCGCCGAGGTCGAGGCGCTGGCCGGCCCGGCCGAGGCCGCCGCGCTGCGCCGCTACCTGGCCGACCTCGCCGAGCTGTACCGGCTGCAGATGGCGACCTTCATCGACCGCAACCTCGACACCCCGTTGGACCTGCTCGGCCCGGAGCTGGTCGCGCTGGCCCGCCGCGGCGGGTTCGGCCGGCTGTCGAGCCACGTCGCCCGGTTCTTCACCGACGACCGGCTGCGGCGGCTGTTCAGCTTCCAGGCGCTCTACGCCGGGGTCAGCCCCTACCGGGCCATCGCCGCCTACGCCGTCATCGCCCAGCTCGACATCGGCGCCGGCGTCTGGCACCCGGTCGGCGGGATCGGCGCGGTGCCGCGGGCGATGGCCGCCGCGGCCGAGGACGCCGGGGTGGCGTTCCGCTACGGGGCCGCCGTCGAGCAGCTGGAGCTGCGCGGCCGGCGGGTCACCGGCGTGTGCCTGGCCGGTGGCGAGCGGCTGGCCGCCGACGCCGTCGTCGTCACCGTCGACCGGCCCGAGGAGCTGGTGCCCGGCTTCGCGCGCCGCCGCCGGCCGGTGTACTCGCCGTCCTGCGTGACCCTGCACCTCGGCGTGCGGAACGAGCTGCCCGGCCAGGCGCACCACACGATCAGCTTCGGCGCGGCCTGGCGGCAGGTGTTCGACGAGCTCACCCGCGACGGCCGGCCGATGAGCGACCCCAGCCTGCTGGTGAGCACGCCCTCGGTGACCGACCGGTCACTGGCCCCCGCCGGCGGGCAGGTGCTCAGCGTGGTGGCGCCGACGCCGAACCTCGACCCGCACAGCGGCGGCAACCCCACCATCGACTGGGACACGCTGCTGCCCCGCTACCGCGCGGAGGTGCTGCGCACGCTGGAGGCCCGCGGCTGGACCGGACTGACCGACGCGATCGAGGTGGAACACGTGGACACCCCACGGACCTGGGCCCGGCAGGGCATGGCCGCCGGCACGCCCTTCGGCCTGGCGCACACCTTCGGCCAGACCGGCCCGTTCCGGACGCCGACGCTGCCCCGCCGCGGCCCGGAGAACGTCGTGCTGGCCGGCTCGTCGGTGCAGCCCGGCGTCGGCGTGCCGATGGTGGTCATCAGCGGCCGGCTGGCCGCCGAGCGGATCACGGGTCCCCGGCGGTGACGGCGACCGAGCGGCCGCTGACGCAGGCGCAGCGCCAGGAGCGGCTCGACGCCGCCTACCGGTACTGCGCGGCGGTCAACGCCGAGCACGGCAAGAGCTACCACCTGGCCACCCGGCTGCTCACCGCCGACCGCCGTCCGGCGGTCCACGCGCTCTACGCCGCCGCGCGCACCGCCGACGACCTGGTCGACCACCCCGGCGCCGACCCCGAGGCCGACCTGGCCGACTGGTCGCGGGCGCTGCTCGCCGAGCTGGAGGCCGGCTGGTCCGACGACCCGGTGCGGCTGGCCACGGTGCACACCTACCGCCGGTACCGGATCCCGGTCGAGCACCTCGTCGACTTCCTCGCCGCGATGACCAGCGACCTCACCGTCACCGGCTACGCCGACATGGCGGCGCTGGACCGGTACATGTGGGGCTCGGCGTCGGTGATCGGGCTGCAGGTGCTCCCCGTGCTCGGCACCGCGCCCGGTGTCGCCCGCGAGGAGGCCGCGCCGCACGCGATCGCGCTGGGCGAGGCGTTCCAGCTGACCAACTTCCTGCGCGACGTCGCCGAGGACGCCGACCGCGGCCGGGTTTACCTGCCCGCCGACGTGATGGCCGCGCACGGCGTCACCCGCGAGCAGCTGCAGGAGAAGCGGTACGACGCCCGGTTCCGCGCGCTCATGCAGGAGATGGTCGCGATCGTGCGGCGCCGCTACGACGACGCCGAGCCGGGGACGCCGATGCTGGCGCCGGAGTCCCGCGACTGCGTGCGCGCGGCGAGCGCGCTCTACGGCGGCATCCTCACCGAGATCGAGCGCGCCGACTACCGGGTGCTCGACCGGCGGGTGACGGTGTCCAAGCCACGCCGGCTGGGCATCTTCGCCCGCCGCCTGGCCAGCGCCCAGGCGGTGCGCCTCCGTACCCGCCTGGCATAGGGAGCTGAACGCACGTCCCGGGGCCCGGGACGTGCGGATCGCCTCCCGTGCCTCCGGGGGGTCAGAAGGCGAGGGCCTGGGCGCGGCGGGTGACCTCGGTGTGCCGGTCGTTGCGCAGCGCCTCGACCGGCGTGCCGGGCAGCGACTCGTCGGCGCGGAACAGCCACTCGAAGACCTCGGCGTCGCTGAACCCGCCGTCCCGGAGCACGGTGATCAGCCCGGGCAGGTGCCGCAGGACGGCGCCGTCCTGCAGGAAGTCGGCCGGGATGCGGCTGTTGCCGCTGCCCGGGACGGCGAGGAGCTTGCGCTCGCGGACGAGCTGCCGGACCTTGTTCGGCGACACCCCGAGGGCCGCGGCCACCTCGGCGGGCGTGAGGGTCTGCATGGCGTCGCTGGTGACGTCGGCGTCCATGGATCCGAGCCTAGGTCGACCGCCGGGATGCCTGCCGGAGCGGGCTAGGATCGGCGCGGGCCGTGACTGGCGCATCGAGGTGGGGCACCACCGGGGAGCGGCCTGCACTCCCCCGCCGGGCGCCTGGGCAGAGCCGACCACCGACCGCGCAGGAGCCCACCCATGACCGACGTGACCCCCTCCTTCGACGGCGCCGCCGCCTCGACCGCCTACCGCAGCGCGCTGCAGGTGATCGCCGAGGTCGAGCCCCGCGTCGCCGACGCCATCGGCGCCGAGCTGGCCGACCAGCGCGACTCGCTCAAGCTCATCGCCAGCGAGAACTACGCCAGCCCCGCGGTGCTGCTGACCATGGGCAACTGGTTCAGCGACAAGTACGCCGAGGGCACCGTCGGGCACCGCTTCTACGCCGGCTGCCAGAACGTCGACACCGTCGAGGCGCTGGCCGCCGAGCACGCCCGCGAGCTGTTCGGCGCCCCGCACGCCTACGTGCAGCCGCACTCGGGCATCGACGCCAACCTCGTCGCCTTCTGGGCCGTGCTGGCCCAGCGGGTGGAGGCCCCGGCGCTGGAGCAGGCCGGCGTCCGGCACGTCAACGAGCTCACCGACGAGGACTGGGCGACGCTGCGGCACGCGCTCGGCGACCAGCGGATGCTCGGCATGAGCCTGGACGCCGGCGGCCACCTCACCCACGGCTTCCGCCCGAACATCAGCGGCAAGATGTTCGCCCAGTCCTCCTACGGCACCGACCCGGAGAGCGGGCTGCTCGACTACGACGCCGTCGCCGCCCGCGCCCGCGAGTTCCGCCCGCTGGTCCTGATGGCCGGCTACTCCGCCTACCCGCGCAAGGTCGACTTCGCGCGGATGCGGGAGATCGCCGACGAGGTGGGCGCCACGCTCGTCGTCGACATGAGCCACTTCGCCGGCCTGGTCGCCGGGAAGGTCTTCACCGGCGACTTCGACCCGGTCCCGCACGCGCACGTCGTCACCAGCACCAGCCACAAGTCGCTGCGCGGCCCCCGCGGTGGGTTCGTGCTCAGCCAGCCGGAGTACGCCGACGCCGTCGACCGCGGCTGCCCGATGGTGCTCGGCGGGCCGCTGCCGCACGTCATGGCCGCCAAGGCGGTCGCCTTCGCCGAGGCGCGCCGTCCGCAGTTCGCCACGTACGCGCAGGCCGTCGTCGACAACGCCGTCTCCCTGGCCGAGGGACTCTCCCGTCGCGGCGCACGGCTGGTCACCGGCGGCACCGAGAACCACATCGTGCTGCTCGACGTCTCCGGCTTCGGGCTGACCGGCCGGCAGGCGGAGTCCGCGCTGCTGGACGCCGGCATCGTCACCAACCGCAACGCGATCCCGGCCGACCCCAACGGCGCCTGGTACACCTCCGGCGTCCGGCTGGGCACCCCGGCGCTGACCACCCGCGGCTTCGGCGCCGCCGAGTTCGACCGCACCGCCGAGCTCATCGTCGAGGTGCTGTCGAACACCAGCCCCGCGACGACGCGGGACGGGTCGACGTCCAAGGCGAAGTACGTCGTCGACGGCGGCCTGGCCGACAAGACCCGCGCCGCGGCCGCCGAGCTCGTGGCCGCCCACCCGCTCTACCCGGGCCTCGACCTCGCGTGACCGCCGCGATGATCAGGTGACCTGATCATCGTGCGTCCTCCCTCACGTCCCACGGTGAGGGAGGACGCTCCACGATCAGGTTCCCTGATCGTCGCCGTCCTCCCGTGACCGGTGTGACGGGAGGGTGCGAGGGGTCTGGGCGGGGTCTGGGCGGCCCGCGTGTACGGGTCGGCGCGCGGGCCTGCGCTTCCTACACTCGGCTCCGTGGACACCGCCGTGACCGACCCCGTGGTCGGCCTGGTCCTCGAGGGGCGCTACCGCCTCGAGGAGCGGCTGGCGCGTGGCGGGATGTCCACCGTGTACGCGGCCACCGACCTGCGCCTGCACCGCACGGTCGCGGTCAAGGTGATGGCCGAGCACCTGGCCCACGACCCGACGTTCGTCGACCGGTTCACCCGCGAGGCGCGGGCCGCGGCGATGCTCAGCCACCCCAACGTCGTGTCGGTCAGCGACCAGGGCAGCGACCAGGGCCTGGTCTTCCTGGTCATGGAGCTGGTCCGCGGCCGCACGCTGCGCGACCTGCTGCAGGCCCGCGGCCGGCTCACCGTCGCCGAGGCCTTCGCCGTCCTGGAGCCGGTGCTCGCCGGGCTGACCGCCGCCCACCGCGCCGGCATCGTCCACCGCGACGTCAAGCCCGAGAACGTGCTCATCGGCCACGACGGCACGGTCAAGGTCGCCGACTTCGGCCTGGCCCGCGCGCTCACCGGCACCGGGCAGACCAGCCACACCGGCGGCGTGCTCATCGGCACGGTCGCCTACCTCTCCCCCGAGCAACTGGAGCGGGCCCGCGCCGACGCCCGCAGCGACGTGTACGCCGCCGGCCTGGTGCTGTTCGAGGTGCTCACCGGGCACCCGCCCTACGGCGGCGACACCCCGCTCGCGGTGGCCTACCAGCACGTGCACCACGACGTCCCCGCGCCGTCGGCGGAGGTGCCCGGCGTGCCGTGGCAGGTCGACGAGCTGGTCACGCGCACCACACGCCGCGAGCCCGCCGTCCGGCCGCTCGACGCCGGCGCCTTCCTCGCCGACCTCGAGGACGTGCGCTCCGACCTGGGCCTGGCCCGCGTGCCGGTGCCCACCGGCCGCAGCTCCGCCGGCCCCGACACGATCCGGCCGACCAACCGGCCCACCCGCCCGCGGCACCCGAGCGACCCCGGCCCGGGCGGCGACCCCGGCACCGAGGTGCTCGGCGCGGGCCGGTCCTCGCGCGGGCGCGGCACCAGCATGCTGCCCGGCACGGGCACCGGCCCCACCACCGACGTCGCCGGACGCCGCCCGGGCCTGGCGCCGAAGCGGCCCGGCGTCCCGCAGCACGTCCGGCGGCGCCGCGCCCGGCTGGCGGTGGCCGTCGTGCTGCTGCTCGCCGTCACCGTCGGCGCGATCGGCTGGTGGCAGGGCTCGGGCCGCTGGACGACGGTGCCCTCGCTGGAGGGCGCCGACCGCGCGGCCGCCGTCGACCTGCTGCAGGGCGCGGGGCTGGACCCGGTCTTCGCCGACGACCAGTTCAGCGAGAGCGTCGCGGAGGGCACCGTCATCTCCGCCGACCCCGACGGCGGTGAGGCCATCCGCGGCAGCGACGTCGAGCTGGTCGTGTCCAAGGGGCCCGAGCGGTTCACCGTCGACCCCGAGCTGGTCGGCCGGCCGCTGGAGGAGGTGCAGGCCTGGCTCGCCGAGAACGTGCCCGCGCAGGTCACCGTGCAGCAGGCCTACGACGAGGACGTCCCGGCCGGGTCGGTGAGCGGGTTCGACCCCGAGGCCGGCACCGCGCTGCGCCGCGACCAGCCGGTCACCGTGGTCGTCAGCCGGGGCCGCGCCCCGGTCCAGGTGCCCGACGTGGTCGGGCAGAGCCCGGACGCCGCGCGGGACAACCTCGAGGCCCAGGGGTTCACCGTCACCCGCACCGAGGGCCGCAGCGGCGACGTCGGCACCGGCCAGGTCATGGCCGTGAGCCCCACGCCGGGGCAGAAGGCGCCCTTCGGCAGCGAGGTGACCATCCAGGTCTCGGTCGGCCTGCCGCAGGTCACCGTGCCGGACGTGACCGGCATGAGCGCCCGCGAGGCGGCCGCGGCGCTGGAGTCCGCCGGCCTCACCTACAGCACCTCGACCTTCATCACCGGCGACCGCGTGTACCGGCAGAGCCCGGGCGCGGGCACCGTCGTCGACATCCGCACCGAGGTCAGCCTGCTGCTGAGCTTCGGGTGAGCGCCTCCCCCATCGGCGCGCACGTCCAGGTGGCCGGTGGCCTGGCCACCAGCGGGCTGCGCCACACCGACGAGATCGGCGCGCGGGCGGTGCAGGTCTTCGTCGGCAACCCGCGCGGCTGGCGGCGCAGCGCCGGTGACCCCCGCCAGGACGCCGCCTTCGTCGAGGGGCTGGCCGAGCGCGGCGTGCCGGCCTTCGTGCACACGCCGTTCCTGGTCAACGTCGGCTCCCCCACCCCGGCCACCGTCGACCGCTCCGTCGAGACCATCGCCGCCGACCTCGCCCGCGGCGTGCAGCTCGGCGTCCACGGCGTCGTCGTCCACGCGGGGTCCGCCGTCGACGAGGACCGCTACGAGGCGGCGCTGCGGCAGCTGCGCGAGCGGCTGCTGCCGGTGCTCGACGCCCTGCCCGACGACGGCCCGCGGCTGCTCGTCGAGCCGACCGCCGGCGGTGGCCGGTCGCTGGCGGCCACCGTGGAGGACCTCGGCCCCTACCTCGCGGCACTCGACATGCACCCGAGGGTCGGCGTCTGCCTCGACACCTGCCACGCCTGGGCCGCCGGGCACGACCTGGCCACCCCCGGCGGGACGACGGCGACCCTGGACGCCCTCGAGGCCGCCGTGGGTCCCGGCCGGCTCGGGCTGGTGCACGCCAACGACTCCCTGGACGAGCGCGGCTCCCGGCGCGACCGGCACACCACCATCGGCGAGGGCACCATCGGGGCCGGCGCGTTCGCCGAGCTGCTGGCCCACCCGGCGGTGGCCGGGGTGCCGGTGGTCGTGGAGACGCCGAGCGCCGACGGCGGCCACGCCCGCGACATCGCGCTGCTGTGCGCGCTGCGCGACGGCCGCCGCGCCTCCGAGGTCCCCTCCGCCGCCTGATCCCCCCGGAGCCGATACGCGGTCGTGACCCTGCGGCTCCGCGCGTTCACTTGAGGTGAGCTCTGACGCCGCGTTGGCTCGCACCCCACCGCGGTCGTCCGGCCGCGGAGCGTCCCTCCGAGGAGCCGTCCTTGCCCACTCGTCGCCCCCTGGCCGTCGGCGTCGTCGCGCTGGCGACCGTCGGCCTCGGCCTCACCGCCGGCCCCGCCTCCGCCGCACCCGCCGACGGACCCCGCGCCACCTACGTCGTGACCGTCGACCGCTCCACCCTCCCGGCACGGGCCGCCGAGCGGGCCCGCGGCCTCGGCGGCGAGGTCCGGCACGTCTACACCGCGGCGCTCACCGGCTTCGCCGTGGACCTGCCCGAGGCCGCCGCACCGCGGCTGTCGGCCCTCCCCGGAGTCGTCGCCGTCGAGCGCGACCAGGTGTTCGCCACCGAGGCCACGCAGTCCGGTGCCACCTGGGGCCTCGACCGCATCGACCAGCCCGACCTGCCTCTCAGCACCACGTACTCCGCCACCGCCACCGGCGCCGGGGTGACCGCCTACGTCATCGACACCGGGATCCGCTCGACCCACACCGAGGTCGCGAACAGCGTCCGGGCCGGCTACAACGCGGTCGGCGGCAAGAACACCACCGAGGACTGCAACGGCCACGGCACCCACGTCGCCGGCACCATCGGCGGGACCACCTACGGGGTGGCGAAGGACGTCACGCTGGTGCCCGTCCGGGTGCTGGGCTGCACCGGCAGCGGCACCACCTCGGGCGTGGTCGCCGGCATCGACTGGGTGACCCGCGACCACGCCGCCGGCGCCCCGGCCGTGGCCAACATGAGCCTGGGCGGCGGCCTGAGCACGGCCATCGACAACGCGGTCAAGGCCTCGATCGCCGACGGGGTCACCTACGCCGTCGCCGCCGGCAACGACGGCGTCAACGCGTGCACCAGCTCCCCGGCGGACGTGCCGGCGGCGCTCACCGTGGCCGCGAGCGACCGGGCCGACGCCTCGGCCTCCTTCACCAACCACGGGGCCTGCGTCGACCTGTACGCGCCCGGCGTCGGCATCACCAGCGCCTGGTACACGAGCAACACGGCGACCAACACCATCAGCGGGACCTCGATGGCCACCCCGCACGTGGCCGGCGTCGCCGCCCTCCACCTGCAGGGCGCCCCGACGGCCTCCCCGGCGACCGTCGCGGCGGCCGTCACCGGCGGCGCGACCGCGGGCCGGATCACCGGCGAGCCCGCGAACACGCCGGACCTGCTGCTGCACAGCACGTACTGATCCCCGCGGGCGACGGTGCGTGCTGGTGCACGGTCCTCGCGGACCGCACTGCCCACCAGCGCACACCGTCGCCGTGCAGCAGCCGCAGCCGGGCGGCGTGTACGGCCTAGCGGTCGAGCAGAGCCGCCAGGACGTCGCCGGCGCGGTCGACCGCGGCCCGGTCCACCTCGAGGGAGGTGACCAGCCGGATCCGGTGTGCGCTCACCTGCGACACCAGCACGCCCCGTGCCTTGGCGGCCTCGGCGACGACGGGCGCGGCGACGTCGTCGAGCACGACCATGTTGGTCTCCACCGTGGCCGGGTCGACGCCGAGCCGCTTGGCCAGCACCTGGGCGTGCTCGTGGTCCTCGGCCAGCCGCGGCAGGTGGTGCTCGAGGGCGTACAGCCCGGCCGCCGCCAGCACGCCGGCCTGACGCATGCCGCCGCCGAGCCGCTTGCGCCACAGCCGGCCGGCGGCGATCCGCTCGGCGGAGGCCACCAGGACCGAGCCGACCGGCGCACCCAGGCCCTTGGACAGGCACACCGACGCGGTGTCGGCCAGCCGGCCGTAGGTGGCCAGGTCCTCGCCGGAGGCGGCCGCGGCGTTCCAGATCCGCGCGCCGTCGAGGTGCACGGCGAACCCGCGTTCCCGGGAGGCGTCCCACAGCCGCTGCAGCTGGCCGAGGGGCTGCACCCGGCCACCGCCGCGGTTGTGCGTGTTCTCCACGGCGACGGCGGCGGTCGCGGTCAGGTGCCAGTCGTCGCTCGGCCGGACCTGCGCGAGGAGCGCGTCGGCGTCGAGCAGCCCGCCGTCGGACACGACGGTGCGGGTGGAGATGCCGAAGACGGCGGCCGCGGCACCCATCTCGTAGGTGACCACGTGCGCCTCGGCGTCGCAGAGCACCTCCTGGCCGGGCTCGCAGACCAGCCGCATGCCGATCTGGTTGCCCATCGTCCCCGAGGGCACGAACAGCGCGGCCTCGTGGCCGAACAGGTCGGCGACCCGCTCCTCCAGCGCCCGGATCGACGGGTCCTCGCCGTAGACGTCGTCGCCCACCTCGGCCTCGGCCATGGCCCGGCGCACGCCCGGCGTCGGCCGGGTGACGGTGTCCGACCGCAGGTCGATCACGTCAGCCACGCAGCATCTCCGCGACGAGGAACGCCAGCTCCAGGGACTGCCCGGTGTTCAGCCGCGGGTCGCAGGCGGTCTCGTACCGGCTGTCGAGGTCGGCGTCGCTGATCTCCATGGCCCCGCCGAGGCACTCGGTGACGTCCTCGCCGGTCAGCTCGACGTGGATGCCGCCGGGCCAGGTGCCCAGCGCCCGGTGGACGTCGAAGAAGCCGAGGACCTCGTCGACGACGCGGTCGAAGTGGCGGGTCTTGTAGCCGGTCGGCGACTCGTGCGTGTTGCCGTGCATCGGGTCGCACTGCCACACGACCCGGTGGCCGCCGGCGGTGACCTTCTCCACGATGCCGGGCAGGACGTCGCGGATCTTCCCGTTGCCCATCCGGCTGATCAGGGTGAGCCGGCCGGGGACGCCGTCGGGGTCGAGCCGCTCGACGAGCTCGGAGGCCTGCTCCGGGGTGGTGGAGGGCCCGATCTTGACGCCGATGGGGTTGGCGATCCGCGACATGAACTCCACGTGCGCGCCGTCGAGCTGGCGGGTGCGCTCGCCGATCCAGACGAAGTGCGCCGAGGAGGCGTAGGGCCGGCCCTCGTGCACCCGCAGCAGCGCCTGCTCGTAGTCGAGGATCAGCGCCTCGTGGCTGTTGTAGAGCTCGACGCCGCGCAGCGCGGTGTCGTCGACGCCGCAGGCCTTCATGAACGCCAGCGCGCGGTCGATCTCGCGGGCGATGACCTCGTAGCGGACGCCGGCCGGGGAGTTGGCGACGAAGTCCTTGTTCCAGTCGTGGACGGCGTGCAGGTCGGCCAGCCCGCCGCGGGCGTAGGCGCGGATCATGTTCATCGCCGCCGCGGAGTTGGCGTAGGCGCGCACCAGCCGGTTGGGGTCGGGGATGCGCTTGTCGAGCACCGGCTCCAGCGAGTTGACCATGTCGCCGCGGTAGGAGGGCAGGCCCAGGGCGTCGGTGTCCGACGAGCGCGGCTTGGCGTACTGCCCGGCCACCCGGCCGACCTTGACCACCGGCACGCTCGCGCCGTAGGTGAGGACGACGGCCATCTGCAGCAGCGTGCGGGTGGTGCTCTGCAGGTGCGGCTCGGTGTTGAGGTCGAAGGTCTCGGCGCAGTCGCCGCCCTGCAGCAGGAAGGCCCTGCCCTGCGCGACCTCGGCCAGCCGCCCGCGCAGCTCGTCGACCTCGCTGGGCGCCACGATGGGCGGCACGCTCGACAGCGTGGACAGGACGGCGTCGAGGGCGCCGCGGTCGGGCCAGCTCGGCTGCTGGGCGGCGGGGAGCTCCCGCCACCGGTCGAGACCGGGGGTCGGCTGCGCGGGATCGTTCACGCCCCGAGGGTACGGGGGGCCCTCAGCCGAAGAAGACCTCCGCCTCCGCGTACCGCTCCACGGGGACGAGCTTCAGCCGGGCGGTGGCCTCGGCGATCGGGACCGGGACGACGTCGGTGCCCCGCAGCGCCACCATGACCCCCGACTGCCCGGCGCGGACCGCCTCGACGGCGGCCAGGCCGAAGCGGGTGGCCAGCACCCGGTCGAAGGCCGAGGGCGTGCCCCCGCGCTGGACGTGCCCGAGCACGACCGCGCGCGCCTCCCGACCGGTGCGCTCCTCCAGGACGGCGGCCAGCGCGGCGCCGACGCCGCCGAGCCGGACGTGCCCGAAGGCGTCGGTCTGGCCGGTGGAGGTGACCAGGTCGCCGTCGGCGGGCCGGGCGCCCTCGGAGACGACGACGATCGGCGAGTAGCCGGACTCGAAGCGGTGCAGGCAGTGCGCCACCACCGCGTCGACGTCGAACGGGCGCTCGGGGATCAGCACGACGTTCGCGCCGCCGGCCATCCCCGCGTGCAGCGCGATCCACCCGGCGTGCCGGCCCATCACCTCGACCACGAGCGTGCGGTGGTGGCTGTCGCCGGTGGTGTGCAGCCGGTCGATGGCCTCCATCGCGACGCCGACGGCGGTGTCGAACCCGAACGTGTAGTCGGTGGCGTCGAGGTCGTTGTCGATCGTCTTGGGCACGCCCACCACCCGCAGGCCGCCGTCGGCCAGCCGGGCCGCGACGCCGAGGGTGTCCTCGCCCCCCACCGGCACGAGCGCGTCGATGCCGCGTCGGGCCAGGGTGGCCCGCACCCGGTCGGGACCACCCTCGAGCGCGTAGGGGTTGGTGCGCGAGGTCCCCAGCACGGTGCCGCCCCGCGGCAGCAGTCCGCGGACGGCGGCGAGGTCGAGGAGGACGGCGTCGTCCTCGAGGACGCCGCGCCACCCGTCGCGGAAGCCGACCACCTCGTCCCCGCACTCGGTGCTCCTGCGGACGACGGCGCGGATGACGGCGTTGAGGCCGGGGCAGTCACCTCCGCCGGTCAGGATGCCGATCCGCATGGCTGCCTCCAGGAAGATCCCGGTCTGTTGGGTCGTTGGTCGGCGTCATGATGCCGCAGGTGGAGGAACGCGTCGCGTGCACCGGGTGATCGCCGTCACGGGGGCCACCGGCGTGCTGGGGCGCAGGGTGGCCGAGCGGGTGGCCGGCGCGGGGGCCGACGTCGACCTGCGGCTGGTGGTGCGCGACGCCGGCCGCGCCCGGTTCCTCCCCGGCTCGGAGGTCGTGGAGAACCCCGGCGGCTACCGCGACCGGGCCGGCCTGGCCGCGGCGCTGGACGGCGTGCACACGCTCTACCTCGTCTCCGCGGCCGAGGCCGAGGACCGCGTGCAGCAGCACCTCACCGCCGTCTCCGCCGCCGCGGACGCCGGGGTGTCGCGGATCGTCTACACCTCCTTCACCGGCGCCGCCGACGACGCCGTCTTCACCCTGGCCCGCCACCACGCGGCCACCGAGCGGGCGATCGCGGCCACCGGCGCCCGGTGGACCGCCCTGCGACACGGCATGTACGCCGACTTCGTGCCCTTCCTCGCCACCGTCGAGGACGGCCGCGCGGTGATCGCCGCCCCGGCCGGCGACGGACGGGCGTCCTTCGTCTCCCGCGACGACCTGGCCGACGTCGCCGCCGCCGTCCTGCTCGACGACTCCGGCGACCTCGACGGACGGGCGCTGGACGTCACCGGCCCCGCGGCGCTGTCCCTGACCGAGGCCGCCGCCGTCCTCACCGAGGTCACCGGGCTGCCGGCCCAGTACCGGCAGCAGAGCGTCGAGGAGGCGTGGGCCACCCGCCGCCCGTCCGGGCACCCCGACTGGGAGGTCGAGGGCTGGGTGAGCAGCTACCTGGCCATCGCCGCCGGCGAGATGGCGGCCGTGACCGACGCGGTGCCGCGGCTGACCGGGCACCGCGCCCGCACGGTGGCCGAGCACCTCCGGGCGCACCCGGAGGACTGGGCGCCGCTGGTCGGCTGATCCCCCTCGGGGGAGGGCGTCGCGCCGTCCCGCCCGGCGGCTCCGCCGGGCCGATCCGTGCCGTGCCGGTCCGATCGGGCCCGGGGAGTCCGCAGACAACCGGTGCAGCCACGATCCGGAGGCCGTCCGGGACCGCCGCTCAGCGGTCCCGGACGGCCTCCATCACCCGCCACCGCGCGAGGTTGTACCGCGCGTCGACCAGCGCGTCGTGCGTGCCCGCCGGCTTGGGCGGCAGCCCGGGCCGGCCGACGTCGTCCCACCGCTGCCGCAGCTCACGGGTGAACCGGGGCACCGCCCGGGGCAGCGCGGTCATCGGCCCCCACAGCTGGGCCAGCGCCACGTGGTCGTAGGCGGCGAACCACGCCCACAGCTCCACCTCCTCGCCGGGACCGGTGAGGAAGGCCAGCAGGTCGTCGCGGATGCGCTGCCGGCTGCGCCACGCCCGGTCGGCCGGCGGCGGCAGCTGGTCGAGCACGTTGCGGCGCACCCACGGGATGGCCCGCCGCTCGTCGAACTCGGTGCTGACCGCGTAGAACTCCCGGCCGGTCTCGTCGACGACGCCGATGGAGACGAGGTCGATCGTCGTACCGTCCTCGATGAACTCGGTGTCGTAGAAGTACCGCCGCACGCGGCCCACCGTAGGTGCCTCGTGACGTGCTGGAACGGCCCCCTGCAGGGTCCCGCACCGAGCTCGCGAGGAACGAGGAGGACGGGGCCCTTCCTCAGCCGGCCAGTGACTCCGGGGGACGGCGGTCCCCGGCCTCGTCGGCCGGGGGCTGCAGCCGGCCGACGACGTCGGCGGCGCTGGCCCCGGTGGCGTCCATGGTCTTCTTCACCGTCGCGCCGTAGACGTCGACGTACTCCTGGCCCGACAGCGTCATGATCTCGTACATGATCTCGTCGGTGATCGACCGCTCGACGTAGCGGTCCCCGGCCAGGCCCTCGTAGCGGGAGAAGTCGAGCGGCTCGCCGAAGCGCACCGAGACCCGGAACAGCCGGCGCCCGAGCGGCCCGCGGCGCGGGGTGTAGGTCATCGCCAGCGGGACGACCGGGACGCCGGTCTCCAGCGCCATCCGCGCCACGCCGGTCTTCCCGCGGAACAGCCGGCCGTCCGGCGAGCGCGTGCCCTCCGGGTAGATGCCCAGCAGCCGGCCCTGGCGCAGCATCTCGATGCCGGTGCGGATGGCGCCCTCGGCGGCGGTGGCGCTGGAGCGGTCGATCGGCACCTGCCCGGCGCCGGTGAAGAAGGCCCGCCGCAGGAGGCCCGTGACGCCGGTCCCGGTGAAGTACTCGGCCTTGGCGAGGAAGGTGACCCGGCGCCGCAGCGACAGCGGCATGAAGACCCAGTCGGCCGCCGACAGGTGGTTGCCCGCGAGGATCGCCGCGCCGGTCGCCGGCACGTGCTCACGGCCCTCCGCCCGGGGCCGGAAGACCAGCTTCGCGACCGGGCCGATCGCCACGTACTTGAGGAACCAGTAGAACAACACGCCTCCCTGTGGAACTGCCAGACTAGGGAGCCGGGTGCCCAGCCGACAATCGGACCCGGGCGCGTTTCCCCAGCCCGCCGGGCGGCACCGCCGCCGGACGCCGAGGAGGACCACCGTGGCTGGAGACCGGCCGACCGGGCGGCGGCTGCCCGCCACCGGGACGCGTTCGTGACCGGCCCGCGGCGCGGCCGGGGCCGCCGCGACAACGGCCTGGACGCCGCGCTGTGGTCACCGCTGCGCGACGTCGACCCCCGGGTGGGCGAGCACCTGCTCGACGTGCTGCGCGAGGCCGGGATCGCCGCCTACCTGGAGCCGGCCGCCGACGTCGAGCCCTACACCCGCAGCGTGTCCCTCCCCAGCCCGCCGGCCGACCGGCTCTTCGTCGACCGGGCGCGGGTGGGCGAGGGCCGGTCCCTGGTCGACCGGCACGCCGACGAGCACGCCCCGGCCGAGGCGGTGCGCGGCCCGGCGGCCGAGCGGCGCACCGTCCGCCGGGACCTCGACGAGGACGCCGAGTGGGCGCGCATCGTCGCGGCGTACGAGGCCGAGCACGGACGCACCGTCGTCGAGACGCCGACACCGGCCCCCGCCGCGGCCGCGGCGCCGGAGGAGGAACCGGCCGGCGAGGAGCACTACGAGCCCCCGCCACCGCCCCCGGTGCCGCTGCCCTCCCCCTCGACGCTGTACGCGGTCCTGCTCGCCGCCGCCGGCGCGGTGCTGGTCGGCGCGCCGGGGGTCCTGGGCCTGACGACCGACACGGGCCTGGTGCTCGGCGTCGCCGCCCTGGTGGGCAGCGCGGGGCTGTTCCTCTCGCGGATGCGCGAGCGGTCCACCGACGACGGCGACGACGGCGCCGTCGTCTGATGTGAGGACCGTTCCCGGCCGCGCTCCCCGGCCGGCCGAGGGCGCCTGCGTCAGCTGCCGTCGCGCCCGGCGCAGGCCGCGGCGCGCGCCAGGTCCGCGGCGCCGACCAGGCCGGCCTGGGCCCCGAGCACGGCACCCACGACCCGCGGGCCCGGCCGGAAGCCCCGGCCGGGCAGCGCCCGGTCGAGGCGCTCGCGCGCGGGCCGCAGCACCATCTCCCCCAGCACGCTGACCCCGCCCCCGATGACCACGACGTCGGGGTCGAGGACCGCGGCCAGGTCGGCGATGCCCTGCCCGAGCCACTCCCCGACGTCGCTGACCAGGCTCAGCGCGACCGGGTCGCCCTCGGCCGCGGCCCGGGCGACGTCCTCACCGGTGAGGCGGGCGGCGTCGCCGTCGACCCGGTCGAGCAGCCGGGCCGCCGCGGCCGGTGACCGGGTGGCCACCTCGCGGGCGGTGGTGGCGAGGGCGCTGCCGCTGGCGTACTGCTCCCAGCAGCCGCGGTTGCCGCACGGGCACAGCCGGCCGTCGGGGACCACGCGCATGTGGCCCCACTCCCCCGCGACGCCGTGCGCGCCGCGCTGCAGCCGCCCACCGGCCACGATGCCGCCACCGATCCCCGTGCCGAGCGTGACGCACAGCGCGAGCTCGGCACCGCGGGCCGCGCCGAAGCGGTACTCGGCCCAGGCCGCGGCGTCGGCGTCGTTGCCCACCCATACCGGCCGCTGCAGCCGCGTGACGAGGTCGCGCCGCAGCGAGCTGTGCCGCCACGCCAGGTGGGGGCTGAACAGCACGACGTCCCCGGTGCGGTCGAACCACCCCGCCGCGCCGACGCCCACCGCGGCCATCGGCCCGCCGTGCCCGTCGGCGAGCTCGGCCACCACCTCGGCGATGGCGGCCTCGGTCTCGACCACCGAGGTGGTCGGGGTGGACCGGCGGGCGGTGGCGAGCACGGTGCCGTCGGGCGCGACGACGCCACCGGCCACCTTGGTCCCGCCGATGTCGACCCCGAGGGCGGGCAGCCCGGCGGGGTCGCTACCGGTGGCCACTCAGCCGATCTCGATGTGCTGGACGGGCGCGGCCGGCGGCGCCGCGGCCGGGGTGTCGGCACCCGGACCGCGGTCCTGACCGGCGTCCGGCCCCGTCGGCGCCCCCGGTCCCGGGTCCGGTTCCGCGTCGGCGACGGCCCGCAGCGCGGCAGCGGCGGTCGTGAGGACGTCGGCCAGTGCCGCGGACACCTCCGGCCGGCGGGCCACGACGGCCAGCTGGCAGACCGGGCACCAGCGGCAGTCGCCGCCGGGCACGTGGCCGCCCTGCCCGGCGCCGCTCCCCTCGCGGGCCTCGGTCCGCACCTCGGCCCAGGCCTCGGTCCAGGTCTGCCCCAGACCGGCCACGAGCCGCCGCGCCTGGTCGAGCCAGTCGGTTCCCTCGCTCACCGCGTCCTCCCCTCGGCCGCCAGCAGGTCGGCCGGCCACAGCTGCGGGTCCGCCGCGAACCCCACGTCCAGTCGCGCCGCGGCGGTACCCGGGTCGGCGAGGCTGCCCGAGGTCACCACGCACCGGCGCAGCAGCGGGTCCAGGCGGATCGAGCGGCGGGTGCCGGCCGCGGTCACCACCAGGTCGTCCGCCCAGCGGGTCAGCGCCACCTCCGCCCGCTCGGCGAAGGGCAGCGGCAGGGCCAGCCGCCAGCCGCCGTCGACGCGCTCGGGCGCCAGGGACGCGGCGGTCCCGGCCGGGCCGGGCAGGTCCTCCAGCAGCGCGGCCAGCGCGTCGGCGTCCTCGGGGGCCCGCGCCGACTCGGGCACCGTCCGCAGCGGGGCGACGCCGGCGAGCGCGTCCAGCGCCGCCTCCTGGTCAGCGGCCCGCGCAGCCCACCACGGCCCGGCCCCGCCCCCGGGGAGGACGCGGGCCAGGACGCCGACGGGGCGCTGGCCGTGCACGGCGAGCGCCGTCGTCGCGGTGCGCACGGCCGTGACGGCGGCCGGCCGCGGCGGGGCCACCAGCCAGACGGCGGTCCGCGCGGGGTCGGTCAGGGTCAGTCGGTCCAGCAGCGCCTCCAGCGCCGACACCGCGCCGAGGGCGACGTCGGCCGCGCCGCGGCGCAGCGTGCCGGCACGGACGGCGGCGGACCGGACGGCGCCCAGCACCCGCACCCGGGTGGGCACCGCCTGCTCCAGCCACCAGCGCAGCGCGCCGGGCAGAGCGACCAGCCCCGCCGCCGCCTCCAGTGGCCCGGCGTCGAGGACGACGAGGTCGGCCGGGCTCCCGCCCCCGGCGACGCGGCCGAGGGCCGCGAGCAGCGCGAGCTCACCGGCGCCGGGCACCGGCACCACCGACGTGGCCGGCGGCAGGACGAGGTCGGGGACGGCGGCCGCGAGCTCGGCGGCCCAGCCGGCCCACAGCGCCTCCAGCCCGTCCTGCGGACCGGGCCGGACGACGTCGAGGCCCGGCTGCGCCGCCGTCCCGGACGGCGGGTCCTGCCGGGTGACGAGCACGGCGCGGCGCCCGGCGCGGGCGGCGCGCACGGCGGCGGCCGCGGCGAGGGTCGTGGTGCCGGCTCCGCCGGGACCGGTGAACAGCAGGATCGGCACGCCGGCTCAGCCCTCGACGCGCTTCTTGAGCTCCTTGAGCGCGGTGTCGAGGACGACCTTCTCCGCCCGGCGCTTGAGCAGCCCGATCATCGGGATCGCCATGTCGACGGTCAGCCGGTAGGTCACCTCGGTGCCACCGCCGGCCTCGCGCAGCGTGTAGGAGCCGTCCTGGCGCTTCATCAGCCTGCTGCTGACCAGGGTCCAGGAGACCTGCCGGTCGTCGTCCCACGTGTAGTCGAGGACGTAGTCGTCGCTGAGGACGGTGGCGTCGATGACGAAGCGCACCCGCCGGGCCCGCCCCTCGGGGCCGGTCTCGAGCACCTCGACGGTCTTGGCCGCCTGCACCCACTGCGGATAGGCCGGGAAGTCGGCGATCACCGCCATGACGTCGGTCGGCGGAGCCGAGACGACGATCGACTGGGTGGACTGCTCGGCCATGCGGAGAGGCTAACCGCTGCCCGTCGGGCCGCAGGTCCGCCCGTTCGGTCGCTACTCGCCGGTAGGGACGCCCCGGTAGATTCGGCGGGACGTGTCCCGCACGGACCGGCGGCACCGGCGCCCCGGCCGAGCGGGGAGGAAGGACGAGGCGTGCGCGAGTACAGCGTCCCCGCGATCACCGAGGTGGCCCCCGGCCAGGCACTCACCGACATGCTGGCCGACAACGTCGCCGAGCACGGCGACGAGGTCGGTCTGCGCGTCCAGCGCGACGGCCGGTGGGAGGACGTCACGTGGCGGGAGTTCGGCGAGCAGGTCGCCGGCGTCGCCAAGGGGCTCGTCGCGGCCGGTGTGCAGGCCGGTGACCGGGTCGCCCTGCAGGCCAAGACCCGCTACGAGTGGCCCGTCCTCGACTTCGCCATCTGGACCGCCGGCGCGGTCACCGTCCCCGTCTACGAGACCTCCAGCCCCGACCAGGTCGCCTGGATCCTCGCCGACTCCGGCGCCACGGCCGCGGTCGTGGAGCGGGCCGAGCACGCCGCCGCCGTCGACTCGGTGCGCGACCAGGCCCCCGACCTCGGCCCGCTCTACGTCATCGAGGACGACGCGGTCGGCACGCTCACCGCCGCCGGCGCCGACGTGCCCGACAGCGAGCTCGCCGCCCGGCGGGCGACGCTCGGCGCCGACAGCCTGGCCACGCTCATCTACACCTCCGGCACCACCGGCCGGCCCAAGGGCTGCGAGCTGACCCACGGCAACTTCCTGTTCGAGATCGACAACGGGATCACCCTGCTCGACCGCTACCTCGGGGAGGACGGCTCGCTGCTGCTGTTCATCCCGCTGGCGCACGTGCTCGCCCGCGTCCTGCAGGTCGGCGCGGTCCGGACCCGCACCGTCACCGGCCACACCCCGGACGTGAAGAACCTGCTGGAGGACCTCGGCGCGTTCCGGCCGACGTTCGTCCTCGCCGTCCCGCGGGTGTTCGAGAAGGTCTACAACTCCGCGAAGGCCAGGGCCGACGCCGAGGGCAAGGGGAGGATCTTCGACCGGGCCGCCCAGGTGGCCGTCGACTGGTCCCGCGCCCAGGACACCGGCGGACCCGGCCTGGCCCTGCGCGCACAGCACGCGCTGTTCGACCGGCTCGTCTACGGCCGGCTGCGGGCCGCGCTCGGCGGGCGGTGCGCCGGCGCGATCTCCGGCGGCGCGCCGCTCGGCGAGCGGCTGGGCCACTTCTTCCGGGGTGTCGGCGTCACCGTGTTCGAGGGCTACGGCCTCACCGAGACCACGGCGGCCGCGTCGGTCAACCACGACGGCGCCCTGCGCATCGGCACCGTCGGCCGCCCGCTGCCCGGCGTCGCCGCCCGCATCGCCGACGACGGCGAGATCCTGCTGCGCGGCGGCGTCGTCATGCGCGGCTACTGGGCCAACGCGCAGGCCACCGCCGAGGCCGTCGACGGCGAGGGCTGGTTCCACACCGGAGACCTCGGCGAGATCGACACCGACGGCTTCATCCGGATCACCGGGCGCAAGAAGGAGATCCTGGTGACCGCCGGCGGCAAGAACGTCGCCCCCGCCGTCCTGGAGGACCGGCTGCGCGCGCACCGGCTGGTCAGCCAGTGCATCGTCGTCGGCGACCAGCGGCCCTTCATCGCGGCGCTGGTCACGCTCGACGCCGAGGCCCTGCCGCAGTGGCTGGAGGCCACGGGCAGGCCGGCCGACACGCCCGTCGCCGAGCTGGTCGACGACCCGGGCCTGCACGCCGAGCTGGACGCCGCCGTCGCCGAGGCCAACAAGGCCGTCTCCCACGCCGAGGCGATCAAGAAGTACCGGGTGCTGACCCAGGACTTCACCGAGGACAACGGGATGCTCACCCCGAGCCTGAAGCTCAAGCGCTCGGTGGTCGTGAAGGAGTTCGACGCCGAGATCGAGGCGCTCTACCGGTAGGGCCCCTCACCGTCGAGCAGGTCGGCGAAGGTGGCGGCGATCGTCGTCCAGGACCAGCGCTGCTCCACCCACGCCCGCCCGGCGGCGCCCATCGCCCGCGCCCGCGCCGGGTCGTCGAGGAGAGCGGTGACCGCGGCGGCCACCGTCACCGGGGAGCGCGGCTCGGCCACGACCGTCCCGGTCACGCCGTCGCGCACCGCCTCCGGGGCGCCGCCGGAGGTGCCGCCGACGACCGGCAGCCCGCACGCCGCCGCCTCCAGGTAGACCATCCCCAGCCCCTCGACGTCCAGGCCGCCGCGGCGGGTGCGGCAGGGCATCGCGAACACGTCGCCGGCGGCGTAGTGCTCGGGCAGCTGCGGGGGCGCGACCGGTCCGGTGAGCACCACGGAGCCGTGCAGGCCGCGCCCGGTCACCGTCCGGCGCAGCCGCGCCTCGTCCGGGCCGCCGCCCACCAGCAGCAGCCGCGCACCCGGGTGCCGGGCCAGGACCGCCGGCCAGGCCGCGACCAGCACGTCCTGGCCCTTGCGGGGCACCAGCCGCGACACGCACACCACCACCGGCCCGTCCCCCAGCCCGTACCGCCGGCGCACCGCGGTCCCGTCGGCGGCCGGGGTGAACCGGTCGACGTCGACCCCCGGCGAGAGCTGCGCGAGCCGCGTCCGCCCGCCCAGCGCCGGCTCCAGGCGGCTGCGGGTGTACTCGCTGATGTAGGTCAGCACGTCGAGACCGCCGGCGATGCGGCGCAGCAGCTGCCGCGCCCCGGGCAGCGCCACCCAGCCGGTCTCGTGGCCGTGCGTGGCGCCCACCAGGTGCCGCACCCCCGCGGCGCGCAGCGCCGGCGCGAGCAGTCCCAGGGGGGCGGCCGCGCCGAAGAAGGCGGTGTCGCAGCCGTGCTCGGCGGCCAGCGCGGCGGCCGCGCGCGCGGTGGCGCGGGTGGGCAGCAGCACTGCGGTGGGCCGGCGGACGACGCGGTAGGGCAGCCGCGCGTCGTGGGCCTCCCAGCCCGGCGAGCGGGAGGCGAGCACGACCAGCGAGTCGGGCGGCCGGCGCTCCAGCAGCGCGGCGACGAAGGTCTGGATGCCGCCCTGCCGCGGCGGGAGGTCGTTGGTGACGACGAGGGTGCGCCGGGGGCCGCTCACCGCTCGCCCAGCCGCAGCCAGTCCTCGGCCAGGGCGATCCGCTGCGCCGCCGTCGGGTGCGAGCCGAAGAACCACTGCCACGGCGCCGGCGGGCTCGGGTCGGACACGTTGGTCTCGGCCAGCCGGCGCTGCATCTCGATGAACGCCGCGGCGTCGCCGGTCAGGTCGAGGGCGTGCAGGTCGGCGCGCGCCTCCACGTGCCGGGAGACGAGGTTCTGCACCGGGGTGGCCACGAACGAGCCGAGGGCCGCGAGCAGCAGGACCAGCGGCACGACGCGCGGGTCGCCCGCGGAGTCGGCCCCGGCCCGCCGCAGCAGCGGCGGCCAGGCGAGCAGCCAGCCGAGCAGGGCGACGGCCGCGGCCGCGCCGAGTGCGCCCGTCAGCGTGCCGGTGAGGACGTCGTCGGTGGCGACGTGCCCGAGCTCGTGGGCGACGATCGACTCGATCTCGTCGTCGGGGACGTCGGCCAGCAGCGTGTCGTAGAGGACGACGCGGCGGGTCGAGCCGAAGCCGGAGACGTAGGCGTTGAGGGACGTCGTCCGCCGGGAGGCGTCGGCGACCAGCACGTCCTCGACCGGCGTCCCGCTCTCCTCGGCCAGCTCCAGCAGGTCGGTGCGCAGCTGGCCGGCCGGCAGCGGGTGGAAGCTGTTGAACGCCGGCTCGATCACCACGGGGTAGAGGAAGGAGCCGGCCACCACGAGACCGGCCGCCCCGGCCGCCGTCCACGCCCACCAGGTGCGCGGTGCCCGCCGGGCCAGCGCGACCAGCACCAGCAGGGCCAGCGCGGTGAGGCCGGCGTCGATGGCGGTGGAGACGGCGACGTCGCGCAGCCACAGCGGCCACGAGCGGGTGGAGAGCCCGTAGCGGTGCCGCACCACCTCGCCGTAGGCCGACACGGGCAGCGTGGCCAGCCGTCCGACCACGACGAGGACCACCGTGCCGAGCAGCGTCTGCCACGGCCAGCGTCCGCCGAGGGGCCGCGTGACCGCCGTCACCAGCCGGCTGCCCAGTCGGGTGAGGCCCAGCAGGACCGAGACGCCCAGCCCGAGCAGCAGGCCCGCCAGCGAGGCGGGGCGGATCTCGGCGGCCAGGGCCTGGGCCCGGCGGACGACGTCGGCGGGCAGCCCCGCGTCGGCGCTGACCGGCGTCGCGCCGCCGGGCGGCTGCGGCAGGAGCGTCCACGGCGTGCGGACGACGATGACGACCACGAGGGCGGCCCCGAGCACGGCCGCGACCAGCAGGGCGGCGCGAGCGCCTCCCCGGCCCGCCGCGCTCACCCGGCCGATCCTAGGTGGCCGCGCGCGTCCGGCCGGGGACGCCCCGGCCGACGGCTGGGCCGCGAGCGCCACGGACGGTCCGGGACACGGCGAGGGCCGGGGACCCGCAGGTCCCCGGCCCTCGCCGCCTGCCCAGCGGTCCCCTCGAGGACACCGCCGTCGGCGCCGTCCGCGGGGTAGCGAGGTCCTCGCTCAGGCGATGCGCCGCATGGTGGTGATGCCGCCCATGGAGTCGACCGGCACGACCTTCACCGGCTCGCTGGAGGTCGAGGCGTGCACCATCTGGCCGTTGCCGATGTACATCGACACGTGGCTGACCGGGCTGAAGTAGAAGATCAGGTCACCGGGCTGCAGCTGCGACCGCGAGACGGCGGTGCCCATCCGCGACTGCATGCTGCTCGAGTGCGGCAGGCTGATCCCCGCCGCGGCGTACGCGTACTGGGTCAGACCCGAGCAGTCGAAGGCGTCCGGACCGCCGGCGCCCCAGACGTAGGCGTCGCCCACCTGGGCCAGCGCCGTCCGCACCGCCGCCTGGGCCGCGCCGCTGCCGCCACCGGCCGGGGCCGGGGCGGGTGCCGCCGCGGCCGGGGCCACCGGGGCGCCGTCGCCCACCGTGCCGCCCGCCGTGGGAGCCTGCTGTGCCGCGGGGGCCGGCTGCGCGGCGGCCTGCTGGGCGGCGAGGGCCGCCTGGGCGGCGGCGGCCGCCTCCCGCTCCGCGGCGGTGAGCGCGGCCACCTGGGCCTGGTAGTCGGCGACGTCGTCCCGGAGCTGCGTCTCCTGGGCGGTCAGGCCGTCCAGGGTCTGCTGCGCGGCGGCCTCGGCGGCCTCGGCGTCGCCCTGGGCCCGGTCGGCCGCGGCGGCGGCGTCGCCCACCTCGCTCAGCACGTCGGTGGTGTGACCGGCGATCCGGTCGAGCACGGCCAGCCGGCTGACGAAGTCCTCGGCCGACCGGCTGGTCATCAGCAGGTCGAGCTCGGGCATCGTGTCGCCGCCGGTGTAGGCGCTGCGGGCCACCTGGCGGATCTGCCCGTCGAGGGAGTCGAGCCGGGCCTGCGCATCGGCGACGGCCCGGTCGGCCTCCTCGGCGGCGGACCGCTGCTGGGCGAGCACCTCGCGGGCCTCGTTGACCTGCTCGGAGACGACCTCGAGCCGGTGGCCGGCGTCGGCGGCCAGCTGGGCGGCCTGCGCCGACGTGGTCGCCTGCTCGGGATCGGCCGTCGCGGTGCCGGGGAGGAGGGCCAGCGTCAGGCTGGCGGTGGTGCCCACGAGCGCGGTCCGGCCGAGGCGGCGGACCAGCGGGGGGCGGTGCGGACCGGCGGTGTGACCGGCGGTGGCGCGGCGGGCGGTGGACTGTGGACGCGCATGCCCCAGGGCAGGGCGGGGGGTCGCCACGGGCGGCGGCTCTCCGTTCTTCCTCAGCAACCGCCTACCGAGTTAGCTGACGGGTTCGGGCCGGGAAGACGTGCCCTATCCCCCGCGCGCCGGTGTCCGGCGCGCGCGAGAACTCACCCCAGTGCTGCGGTGGGTCCCCGGTTCACCCGACGCACACCCCGAGGGACGGCGTCCGGCGATTCGGCGGTGCCCGGCCGAGGCCACCTCGCATCGGGTGACGACCACCCGGCCGGACGGGGCCACCGTACGGACGTGATGCAGTTGTGACAAACGCGGGTCCTGTTGCCTGTGAGAACTCGCACTGTGAGGAAGGACGCCACTCCCGGTGCGTCGTCCTCGGCGGCGTCCCACCCCGTCCGCCCTGGTCGGCCGGGTGTCAGCCGGCTGTCGGCGGGGTGTCAGCCGGTGCGCCGCCGCGGGGCCGGCCGGTGACGCAGCGGAGGCACGAGTCCGCCCTCGGCGAGCGCCCGGACGGCGCGCCGCTCGACGTCGTCGAGCTCCACCACCACGCCCGGCCGCGGCAGCACGACCTCGTCGGCGCCCGACGCCCGCGCGGCCGGGACGGGAGGCACCGGCAGCAGCACGGGCTCGGTGCCCCGCTCCCCCGGTGGCGCGCCCAGCAGGGCGGTGACGACGCAGTCGGCGCAGCCGGCGCCGCGGGCGGTGCACGAGTCGCAGTCGATGAGCATGGCCGTGTCCCTCCGGTGTCCCGGCCGCGCCGCCCGGTGCCGGGCCGCGGTCGGGACGGTCTCCCTGTCGGTTGCCGCGGACGCTAGGGACGGCCACCGACAGTCCCGGCTCAGCTGCCCGCGTACTCCCAGTGCCAGGGCTCCTCGCGGCCGTTGCCGGGGTCGGCCCACGTCGGGTGCAGCCAGCCGAACCGGCCGGCGTTGGCGACCATCCAGGCGTACTGCGGGGTGCCGAAGGCCTCCACACCCCCGCACAGGTCGACCGCCAGCCCCCAGCCGTGGTTGCTCGTGCCCGGCACGGCCGCGAGTGCGGGCTTCTCCCCGTACAGGCGGACCTGCGCGGCGTAGGTGCGGTAGGAGTCGGTGGTGCACAGCGGGTCGCCGAAGGCCTCGGTGAACGCCGCGCTCATCGCCCGCCAGGCCGCGGCCGCGTCGCAGCGCAGCGCGTGGCCGGCCACGCCCAGCGGGCACAGGGCGCTCGGCGGGATCAGCCCGTTGGGGTAGCCGCCCCAGGCGCGTGCGCCGTCGACCGTCGGCGGGTGCACGGGGTTGCCGCACTCGACGCGCAGCGCGCCCCCGGTCGGCCCGGGCGCCGGGTCCCCCGGCTGCGGCCCCAGGCTCGGGCGACCGACGCGCAGCACCTGGTCGGCGGGCAGCCGCCGGACGACGACGGCACCGGCCCGGCCGTCGGCGGCCAGCATCGTCTGCCGGTCCAGGGCGATGCCGACGTGGCCGAGGCCGGCCTCGGGGGTGCCGAGGAACACCAGGTCCCCGGGCAGGACGTCGGCGGGGTCGACCGGCGTGGTGACGGCGTAGAGCCCGGCCTGGTCGGCGGGCAGGTCGACGCCCGCGGCGCCGTAGGCCGCGGACACCAGGGAGCCGCAGTCCCAGGAGTCCGGGCCGGCCGTCCCGGGGGCGTAGGGCCTGCCGAGCGCCGCCATCGCCGTGCTGACCGCCGTGACGGTCTCCGCGGGGAGCACCAGCAGCGACGTCGGCTGGCGGGGCAGCAGCGCGGCGCCGCGCTGCACCCCGCCGCCGGCCGCGCCCACCGGCGCCAGCCCGGCCGGCAGGCCGGCCGCCGGGTCGAGCAGGGCCGCGGCCGGCGGCGACCGCAGCCCCGCCGCGTCGAGCTCCCCGAGGTGGGCCCGCCAGTTGAGCGCCGTCCGCGCGTTGACGTCGACCTGCTGCTGCTGGAGCTGCGCCAGCTGCCGGTCGACCTCGGCCAGGGCGGCGTCGAGCTCGCCGGTGACCGCGGCCGCGGCCGCCTCGAGCTCCCCCACCTCCGCGGACAGCCGGTCGGCCCGGTCCTGCGCGTCGGCCAGCGTGACGTCGGCGGCCGCCCGCCGGGCCAGCGCGGCCTGCCGCTGCGCTTCGGCCGCACCGACGACCTCGGCGGTGTGCGCGTCGACCGCCTCGAGGTAGCCGAGCGCCGTGGGGACGTCGCCGGGGTCGCCACCGGCGAGCAGGACGGTGAGGGGGGTGAGCGCACCGCCGTCGCGGTAGACCGCGGAGGCGTACTCCGCGACCACCGTCCGGAGGCGGGCCAGCTCGTCCTCGGCGGCGTCCACGGCGGCCTGCGCGGCCGCGACCGCGGCCTGCGCCCCGGTGAGCGCCTGCCGCGCCCCGGCCACCTCGGCCTGCCGCCGCTGCAGGTCGGCCTGCACCTCGGCGGCGCGCTGCTGCAGCCGGTCGAGCGCCTCGCTGTCGAGCACCCCGCTGGTGCTCCCGGGCTGGTCGCTGGGCGCAGCCGCGGCCGGCCCCGCCGGCGCCACGACGAGCAGCACGACGAACGGCACCGCGGGCACCGGGGCGGCCACCGCGAGCGCCGCCCGCCGGAGGACGCGTCGCCGGGAGCGGGCGCGCATCGGACCTCCTCGTCCTGCCCGGACCACCGCGGCCCGTCGCGGGATCGTCCACCACCACCACCGGCTCCCGCCAGCGATCCGGAGCCCTCTCCCCCTCCCGGACGAGGAGCGGTCCCGGGCGTTGCGTCCCACGACTGTCCGACCCCCGGCCTACCGTCCCGCCGTGCCCCTTCCCAGCGCCCGTCCCGGCGGCACCGGGTCCCGGCTCCCCCGTCACGAGCAGGCCTCCGCGCACCCCGGCCAGGAGCCCACCCGCCCCCACCAGGCCACCATCGACGAGCTGGGGACGCCGCTGGCCGCGGTCACGTTCGTCGTCGTCGACCTCGAGACGACCGGCGGCTCGCCCAAGGACTGCGCGATCACCGAGATCGGTGCGGTGAAGGTGCGCGGCGGTGAGGTGCTCGGGGAGTTCCAGACGCTGGTCGACCCCGGCTGCGAGGTGCCGCCCTACATCAGCGTGCTCACCGGCATCACCACCGCGATGGTCGCCGCCGCCCCGCGGATCGGCGCGGTGCTGCCGGCCTTCCTGGAGTTCGCCCGCGGCGCGGTGCTGGTGGCGCACAACGCGCCGTTCGACCTCGGCTTCCTCCGGGCCGCCTGCGCCCAGACCGGCACCGCCTGGCCCGCGGCCGCCTCCGTCGACACCGCCGTCCTCGCCCGTCGGCTGCTCTCCCGCGACGAGGTGCCCAACTGCAAGCTGGCCACCCTGGCGCCGTTCTTCTCCGCCGCCACCGCGCCCTGCCACCGGGCGCTGGACGACGCCCGCGCGACCGTCGACGTCCTGCACGGCCTGTTCGAGCGGCTCGGCCCCCTCGGGGTCACCTCGCTCGAGGAGCTCACCGGCCTGACCCGCCAGGTCGACCCTGAGCGCCGGCGCAAACGGCACCTCGCCGAGCACGTCCCCCCCGGCCCCGGCGTCTACGTCTTCCGCGGCCCGCGCGACGAGCCGCTCTACGTCGGGACGTCCAACGACCTGCGCACCCGGGTGCGCAGCTACTTCTCCTCCAGCGAGCAGCGCAGCCGGATGACCGAGATGGTCGCGCTCGCCGAGCGGGTCGACGCCCTCCCCTGCGCGCACGACCTCGAGGCCGCCGTCCGGGAGCTGCGGCTCATCGCCGAGCACAAGCCGCGCTACAACCGGCGCTCGCGGTTCCCCGAGCGCGCGCTGTGGCTGCGGCTGACCGACGAGCCCTTCCCGCGACTGTCGGCCGTGCGGCGCGTGCGCCCCGGCGCCGGCGTGTTCCTCGGCCCGTTCGCCGACCGGCGGGCCGCCGACGCGGCCGCCGCCGCCATCCACGAGTCGCTGCCGCTGCGGCAGTGCACCTCCCGGCTCTCGCCGCGCGTGCTCACGGCCGCGTGCGCGCTCGCGGGCATGGGCCGCTGCGGCGCTCCCTGCACCGGGGCACAGTCGGTCGAGGAGTACGCCGCGATCGCCGCGGTGCTGCGCGCGGCGGTGGCCGGCGACCCGCAGGCGCTGGTCTCCCCGCTGCTCGACCGCGTCGACCGGCTGGCCGGCGAGGAGCGCTTCGAGGACGCCGCGGTGCTGCGCGACCGGGTCGCCGTCCTGGTGCGCGCCGTGCGCCGGCGGCAGCGCCTGGAGTCCCTGGCCGCCGTCCCCGAGCTGGTGCTGGCCCGGCCCGACGGCGACGGCGGGTGGCACCTGTCGATCGTGCGGCGCGGCCGGCTGGTGGCCGCGGGCGGCGCCGCCCGCGGGGCCTCGGTCCGCGACGCGCTGGCCGGCCTGCGCGCCACCGCCGAGACGCCGACCGGTCCCGACGGCGAGCTGGCCGCCTCGGTCGACGAGACGGAGCTGGTGCTGCGGTGGATGGAGAAGCCGGGCAGCCGGCTGGTCGAGGTCCACGGCACGCTGGCCTGCGCCGCGCCCGGCACCGGGGGCCTCAGCGGGTTCCTCGCCCGCGTGGAGGCCGGCCGGGCGCTGCGCGACCCGTTCGCCGACGGCCGGCAGCTGGGCACCCGGGCGCGGCCCGAGCGGGTGGCGGCCGGGGCGCCGACCGTGGGCGGCCCCGACCCGGCGCCGCTAGCATCCCGGGCGTGATCACCGCCATCGTGATGATCGACGCGGCCACCGACGCGATCGGCGAGGTGGCGCAGGCGATCGCCGACCTCGAAGGGGTGAGCGAGGTGTACTCCGTCGCCGGTGACGCCGACCTCGTCGCCGTCGTGCGGGTCCGCGAGTTCGAGCAGATCGCCGAGGTGATCGCCGGCCGGATCAACAAGGTGTCCGGCGTCCTCGACACCGACACCCACATCGCCTTCCGCGCCTACTCGCGGCACGACCTCGAGGCGGCCTTCTCCCTGGGCCTGGAGAACGCCGACTAGATGACTGATTCCAAGGGGTTCGGGCTGAAACCGGTGTGATCACGGGCGAGGGTGTTCAGGCTTGGCGTTGCTAACCCAACGTCGAGCCGGGAGGCCCTCGTGGACGCCGACCTGGACACCCTCGCCACGGCACTGTATGCCCGCACCGATGACCTGCTGAAGGCCGCGCCGCAGCGGCTCCCGTGGCGCCCGGCGGTGGGCATCGCTCCCCGGCTCAGCGATGCCGAGCTGGTGACCCTGGCGGTGTTGCAGGCGCTGCTGGGGTTCACCAGCGAGGCCCGCTGGCTGCGGTTCGCCGGCCAGCAGCTGCGCCCGCTGTTTCCCTACCTGCCGCACCAGCCCGGCTACAACAAGCGGCTGCGCCGCCTCGCCGGCACCGTGATCTGGCTGATCCGGGCCCTGGCGACCGACACCAGCCTGTGGGCCGATGACGTGTGGGTCATCGACTCCACGCCGATCGAATGCGCCCGCTCCCGGGAAGCGGTCCGCCGCTCGGAGCTGGCCGGCTGGGCCGAGTACGGCTACTGCGCCAGCCACACCCGCTACTTCTGGGGGCTGCGGCTGCACCTGATCGCCACCCTGCACGGACTGCCGGTCGCCTTCGCCCTCTCCGGCGCCACAGCCGACGAACGCCAGGTGCTGCTCGACCTGCTCGGCGCCGACCCCGCCCTCCTCGCCGGCCATGCCGGACAGATCCTCATCACCGACAAGCACTACTACGGCCGCCGCTTCGAAGCCGAGCTGGCCGACGCCGGGCTGAGGCTGCTGCGCCGCCCCCGCCGCGGAGAACCCGACCGGCCCGGCGCATCGGTGTTCAAACCGCTGCGCCAGACCATCGAGTCGGTCTTCGACACCCTCAAAGGCCAGCTCGACCTCGAACTGCACGGCGGCCACACCCCAGCCGGCGTCCTGATCCGGGTGCTGCAGCGCCTGCTGGCCCTGACCGCGGTCATCTGGCACAACGACCACACCGGCCAATCCGTCCGCAGATCGCTACTCGCCTACGACCACTGACCCCTTGGAATCAGTCATCTAGCGGCCGGCCGCCGCCCGGCTGACCGTCACCCAGCGCTCGAGCAGCGCGGCCGCCCGGCCGTCGTCGACGGCCGCGGCCGCCCGCTGCACCCCCGCCGCCAGGGACGCCGTGAGCTCACCGCCCCGTTCGTCGAAGGCGGTCAGCGCCGCGCCGGCGTTGAGCAGCACCGCGTCGCGCACCGCTCCCCGCTCACCGCCCACCACCCGCCGGAAGACGTCGGCGTTGTGCGCCGGGTCCCCGCCCCGCAGCGCGTCCGGGCCGGCCGGGGCGATGCCGAGGTCGGCGGGGTCGACCACGCCCGGGGTCACCGCGCCGTCGCGGGCCACCCACACCCGCGACGTCGTCGCGGTGGTGAGCTCGTCGAGGCCGTCGTCGCCGCGGAAGACCAGGGCCCGGGCGCCGCGGGCGGCGACGACCTCGGCGAGGACGGGGGCCATGCGGACGTCGGCGCAGCCGATCGCGGCGGCCACCGGGCGGGCCGGGTTGGTCAACGGCCCGAGGAAGTTGAACACCGTGCCGATGCCCATCTCCCGCCGCGGCGCGGCGGTGTGCCGGAAGCCCGGGTGGAAGACCGGCGCGAAGAAGAAGCCGATCCCGGCCTCCTGCACGCAGCGGGCCACGGCCGGCGCCGGGAGGTCGATGACGACGCCGAGGGCCTCCAGGACGTCGGCGGCCCCCGAGGACGACGACGCCGCACGGTTGCCGTGCTTGGCGACGGGGGCGCCCGCGGCCGCGGTCACGACGGCGGCCATCGTGGAGATGTTGACCGTGTGCGCGCCGTCCCCTCCGGTACCCACGATGTCGACCGTGGCGACCGGCAGGTCCACCGGCGTCGCCCGCTCCAGCATGGTGGCGGCCAGGCCGGCGACCTCCGCCGGCGCCTCGCCCTTGGCCCGCAGCGCGACGGCGAAGGCGGCCACCTGCGCCGGGGTGGCCTCCCCGGTCATCACCTCGCGCATGGCCCAGGCGGTGTCGCCGGCGTCGAGGTCCTCACCGGCCAGCAGGCGCGTCAGCAGCCCGGGCCACGTGGGCCCGGGAGAGCGGCCGCTCACCGCGAGACGGGTCGCCGGGCCGCCCGGTCGCGCAGCAGCCCGGCGACGACCTGCGGTGCGGTCAGGGGGTCGATGGGCAGGGCCAGCGTGCCGTCGGCGCGCGACCAGTGCGCCAGCCACCGGTCGGGCTGGCGGGCGATGAGGACGCAGATCGCCGGGCGGTCGGCCACCTCGACGACGAGCTGCCGCGAGAGCGCCAGGCCGCCGGTGGGCTGGGCCTCGCCGTCGAGGACGCAGAGGTCCACGCCGCCGCCGTCCACGGTGTCGACGACATCCTCGCCGGTCGCGCACTCCACCCAGGTGAGCGGCCCGACGTCGGGTGCCGGACGGCGGCCGACGGCGGTGCGGACGGCCTCGCGGACCTCGGGCCGGGAGCTGTAGACCAGGACGGTGGCCGGCGCGTCGCTCACCTGCGGCAGCCTAGTGGCAGCCGCGACCCCGGCCCGGGGCGCCCGGCACCCGATCGGGGGACGTCTCGGGGCGGTCACGGCGCCGCCGCGCCACCACACCCGCGGTCGTCGGGTTTCGAGACCCGGTGCCATGATGGTCGGCGTGACAACGGCCCCCGTGGCGAGCAGCACCTTCGACACCTCGCGGGTGCACTCCCTGACCCGACCGAACATGGTCAGCGTCGGCACGATCATCTGGCTCTCCAGCGAGCTGATGTTCTTCGCCGGGCTGTTCGCCATGTACTTCACCGCACGGGCGCGCTCGACCGAGGGCTGGCCCCCCGAACCGACCGAACTGAACCTGCCGTACGCGCTGGTCTTCACGCTGATCCTGGTGGCCTCCTCGGTCACCTGCCAGATCGGCGTCTTCGCGGCGGAGAGTGGCAACGTCTACGGCCTGCGCCGGTGGTTCACCATCACCTTCGTCATGGGCCTGGTGTTCGTCCTCGGCCAGGCCAACGAGTACCGGGTGCTGGTCACCGAGCACGCGACCACGATCTCGAGCTCCACCTACGGCTCGGTCTTCTACCTGACGACCGGCTTCCACGCGCTGCACGTCATCGGCGGCCTCGTGGCCTTCGTCTTCGTGCTCATCCGGTCCACCATGGGCCGCTTCACGCCGGCACAGGCGACCTCGGCCATCGTGGTCTCCTACTACTGGCACTTCGTCGACGTCGTGTGGGTCGGGCTCTTCGCCACGATCTACCTGATCCGCTAGGGAACCGGTGTCCACCACGAACCCCCAGTCCGACAGCCGGCCCGACGAGGCGCCGGGCCGCCGGCTCAGCTGGTCGCGGCGTCCGGGAGCGGGCACCCCGGCGGCCGCCGCCCGCGCCCGCCGTCGCTCCAAGCAGCGCCGCCGCGTGGCCAACGTCGCCGCGCTCATGGCCGGCCTCCTCCTGACCGGCGCCGTCTACTGGACCATCGCACCCGGGGCCCAGGCCGCCGACGAGGGCAGCGAGTCCAGCGCGGAGGCCGCCGGCCGCGAGCTCTACGAGCGCAGCTGCATCAGCTGCCACGGCGAGAACCTCGAGGGCGTGCCCAACCGCGGGCCCTCGCTGATCGGCGTCGGCGAGGCGGCCGTCTACTTCCAGGTGCACACCGGCCGCATGCCGCTGGTGCGCCAGGACGCCCAGGCCCCCGACAAGCCGGCCATCTTCTCCGACGAGGAGATCGACCAGCTGATGGCCTACGTGCAGGCCAACGGCGGTGGCCCCACGCTGCCCTCGGGCGACCTGCGCGACGGCGACCTCGCCGCCGGTGGTGAGCTGTTCCGGCTCAACTGCTCGTCCTGCCACAACTTCGTCGGCGAGGGCGGCGCCCTCTCCTCGGGCAAGTACGCGCCCAGCCTCGAGGACGCCAACGACCTCGAGATCTACGCCGCCATGCTGACCGGGCCGGAGAACATGCCGGTCTTCGGGGACAACCAGATCACCCCGGAGGAGAAGCGGTCGATCATCAACTACGTCCAGACGATCACCGACATGCCCGACCCGGGGGGCGCCGGCATCGGCCGCATCGGCCCGGTGAGCGAGGGCCTGGTCATCTGGGTCGTCGGCATCGCCGCCCTGCTGTTCGGGATCTTCTGGATGGGGAGCAAGGCGTGACCACGCACGACACCCGCCCCGGCTCGACCGGCGGCGCGGACACCCCCGGCCCGCTCCACGGCGGCCCGGACGACGACTACACCCCCGAGCAGCTCGCGACCATCCCCCGCGAGGACCTCGACCGGCTCGGCGCCCGCTACGACGGTGTCGAGATCCTGCACGTCGACCCGGGCCCGGAGCCCGGCTCGAACCTGGAGAAGCGCGCCGTCCGCCAGGTCGGTCTCTTCTTCGGCCTCGCCGGGCTGTGCGCCTTCGGGTTCGCCGTGGTCTACGCCGGTGCCGGCTGGTTCCTGCCCGACTGGGAGTGGGAGCTGGGCAGCAGCACCTTCAGCGTGCTGTACACCCCGCTGCTCGGCGCGCTCATGGCCCTGGCGTTCACCTTCTTCGGCGTCGGGCTGGTGCTCTACACCAAGAAGCTGCTGCCGCACGAGACCGCCGTGCAGGACAAGCACGACGGCTCGCACTTCGACCGGGTGACCACGGGCGCCACCCTCGTCGGCGGCCTGCACAACAGCGGGCTGGCCCGCCGCAAGCTCATCACCCGCACGCTGGTGTTCATGGGCGGCGGCCTCGGCATCATGCTGCTCGCCCCGCTCGGCGGTCTGATCAAGAACCCGAACAAGGGCGACCCGCTGGGCACCACCGCCTGGGCCGAGGGCGTGCGGCTGGTCCGTGACGACGGCACCCCGATCCGCCCGGGTGACCAGGTGCCGGGCTCGCTGGAGACGGTCTTCCCGGCCGTCCCCGAGGGCAACCGGCTCTCGGACGTGGCCACGATGCTCATCCGGCTGCGTCCCGCGCAGGCGCAGGAGGCCACGCCGCGCCAGGGCCAGGAAGACTTCGGCTACGGCGACTACGTCGCCTACTCCAAGATCTGCACGCACGCCGGCTGCCCGGTGTCGCTGTACGAGCAGGAGACCAGCCGCATCCTCTGCCCGTGCCACCAGTCGCAGTTCGACGTGACGCAGGGCGCCAAGCCGGTCTTCGGCCCGGCCACCCGCTCGCTCCCCCAGCTGCCCATCACAGTCGACGACGAGGGGTTCTTCGTCGCGCGCAGCGACTACATTGAGGCCGTGGGTCCCACCTACTGGAACCGGGAGCGCATCTGATGGCCCGTACCGCCACCAAGCCAGGAGCACCCACCACGCTCCTCGGCAAGGCCGCTCTCGAGGTGGACGACCGGCTCATCGTCGCCGGTCCCCTCCGCAGGACGCTCAACAAGGTCTTCCCCGACCACTGGTCGTTCCTGCTCGGCGAGATCGCGCTCTACTCCTTCATCATCCTGCTGCTCACCGGCACGTACCTGACGTTCTTCTTCCAGGCCTCGATGGTCGAGGTCACCTACAACGGCACGTACGCACCGCTGCGCGGCATCGACATGTCGATCGCCTACGCCTCGACGCTGGACCTCTCCTTCGACGTCCGCGGCGGTCTGCTGATTCGGCAGATGCACCACTGGGCCGCGCTGCTGTTCATGGCCTCGATCGTCTGCCACATGCTGCGGATCTTCTTCACCGGCGCCTTCCGCCGGCCGCGGGAGACCAACTGGCTGATCGGCGTCGCGCTGCTGATCCTCGGCATCTTCGAGGGCTTCGCCGGCTACTCGATGCCCGACGACCTGCTCTCGGGCACCGGCCTGCGCATCATGTCGGCGATCATCCTGTCGATCCCGGTCGTCGGCACCTGGGTCCACTGGGCGGTCTTCGGCGGTGACTACGTCGGCGAGCTGATCGTCGGGCGGCTCTACATCGCCCACGTGCTGATCATCCCGGCGATCCTCCTGGCGCTCATCGCGCTGCACATGCTGATCCTGGTCAAGCAGAAGCACACCCAGTTCCCCGGTCCCGGCCGCACCGAGCACAACGTCGTCGGCAACCGGCTCTTCCCGACCTTCGCCGGGAAGGCGACCGGCCTGATGATGGTGGTCTTCGGTGTCGTCGCCGCGCTCGGCGGTCTGGTGCAGATCAACCCGGTGTGGCTGTGGGGTCCGTACAACCCGTCGCAGGTGTCCGCAGCGTCCCAGCCCGACTGGTACGTCATGTTCCTCGACGGGTCGACGCGGCTGTTCCCGGCCTGGGACATCTACCTGCCGGGCAACTACAACATCCCGGCGCTGTTCTGGCCGACGGTCGTCCTGCCGGGCATCATCTTCACGCTCCTGCTGGCCTACCCGATGCTGGAGCGGAAGCTGACCGGCGACACCGCCTCGCACCACCTGCTGCAGCGCCCGCGCGACGTCCCCGTGCGGACCTCGCTCGGCATGATGGCGATCTCGTTCTACGTGGTGCTGCTGCTGTCGGGCGCCAACGATGTCATCGCCGACAAGTTCGACATCAGCCTCAACGCGATGACCTGGATCGGTCGCATCGGCCTGATCATCGTGCCGCCGGTCGTCTACGTGCTCACCTACCGGATCTGCCTGGGTCTGCAGCAGCACGACCGCGAGATCCTCGAGCACGGCATCGAGACCGGCGTCATCCGGCGTCTGCCGCACGGTGAGTTCATCGAGGTCCACCAGCCGCTTGGCCCGGTCGACCACCACGGTCACGGCGAGCTCGCCTACGGCGGCGCTCCGGTGCCCAAGAAGATGAACCAGGTCGGTGGCGCTCGCCGGGCCATCCGCGGTTTCTTCTCGCCCATCGAGGAGCCCGCGGCGGTCGAGCTCGAGCAGCGCGGCGAGGAGCGCGGGCTGGCCCCGGCCGACTCGCACCGGGAGCTCACCACCAGCGGGCGCCCGGCCGAGGGTGGCCGCCCCTCCGAGGGCGGACGCCCCAGCGAGGGCGGGCGTCCCTCCGAGGGTGGCCGGCCGCAGGAGCCGCGCGACTGACCCGCGAGTGATCGACGCCCCCGCCAGGGGGCAGCCAGCAGGGCCCCGGTGGACTCCCCACCCGGGGCCCTGCTGCGTCGTCGGGTACCACGGGGCCGGAGGGACGGCTCACGGGGCGCCCTGCGGGGCCCTGGGCGGCAGGCCGGCGCCTGCGCCGGTCAGGCGCGGTCAGGCGGTCGGGCGGTCGCGGCGTGCCGGGTGGTCCAGCGCGGCGAGCAGCGGGTCGCGCAGGGCGGCGTTGCAGTACAAGCCCCCGCCACGGTCGCTCGCTCGTCCACCGGTGCGGTCGGTGAAACGGCCCCCTCCTCGACGATCAGGATCCACGGAGCGTGGTCCACGCGTGGTGGCGCTCGGCCAGTAAGGCGTCGATCTCGCCGCGCACCAGCTCGACCAGCGGGAGGGGGCTCGGCGGGGGGCGCTGCGCGCCCGGTGGGAGATGCGCCCTCGACTCGTCGTCCAGGGCCTTCAGCACCGCACCGGCGAGTGTCGCGGTCGTGCTGACCGCCGGGCGCCGCGGCAGGGCCAGGACGACTCGAAGAACCCCACCCCGCGTCGCCCACCCGCACCGCCCCAGCGCCGGGGAGGTGACGACCGCGACCCCGGTGCCCCGGGACCTCCAGCGCGACGTGGATCCGCCAGTTCGGATTACGCCTGCTGGGAGCCGGTGCCGTCGATCGGGTCGAGGACCCGGACCCGCTCGGACTCGGCGAGCCGGCCGACCTGCTCGCCGAGGAGCACATCCCCGGACCGCGCCCGCGACAAGGTCTCCTCGAGCAGTCGCTCCACGGCCAGGTCGGCCGCGGTGACCGGCGAGCCGTCGTCCTCCGGCATCGCCGAGACGCCGGCCCGGACGTGGGCCGGCGCGAGTCCGGCCGCCAGGTCACGGCGTGGACCGGGGGCCGGGCGAGGCCGTCCGGGCATCCGGCCGTCCGGGGCCGGGCACCTGCCGGCCCGCGGCCCCCGGACGACGGAGGGCCCTCCCCCGCGGTGCGGGAGAGGGCCCTCGTGGGAGCGGGGAGGTCAGCTGGACTGCGCGTTCTGCCCGACGTAGTACTCGAAGAGCAGGCCGCCGATCGTCACCAGCAGCGCCACGACGCCGATGATCACCAGCCAGATGTACCAGTAGGCCATGCCCAGACCGGTGATGGCCGCCGACAGGGCCAGCGTGAAGGGCCAGTAGCTGCTCGGGCTGAAGAAGCCGAGCTCGCCGGCGCCCTCGGCGATCTCGGCGTCCTTGCGGTCCTCGGGACGAGCGTCGATACGGCGCGACACGAACCAGAAGAAGCCGCCGATGAGGCCGGTCAGCGCCGCGGAGAGGACCAGCGCGGTGGTGCCGATCGGCTCACGGGACCAGATGCCGTAGACGGCCGCGGCGATGACGCAGAACACCGCGATGAGGTTGAAGATGAGCGCCTCGACCTTCACGGTCGTCCTCCCTGCTCGCCGGGGGCGGCGTTGATGGCGGTGGTGCCGGTGGGGGCGGTCACGACGTCGTCAGCCGGCTCAGTTCTCGGCCCGCTGGTAGTAGTCGTCGCCCACGCGGAACGGCCGGGTCGAGGTGGCGTCGCCGGACTGGCCGATGCTCTCCAGGGCCTCGAAGGTGCTCTGCCCGGACTCGCGGGCGGCGAGGTAGGCGTCGTACTGCTGCGGGGTGACCGCGCGGACCTCGAAGTTCATGTACGCGTGGTAGGTGCCGCACAGCTCCGCGCACCGCCCGACGTACGCGCCCTGCTCGTTGACCGTCACCTCGAAGACGTTGTCCCGGCCGTTCTCGTTGCCCGGGATGACGTCGAGCTTGAAGAGGAACTCCGGCACCCAGAAGGAGTGGATGACGTCGGCGGAGGACACCTCGAAGCGGATGGTCTCGCCGGTCGGCACGACCAGGATCGGGATCTCGTCGGTGCTGCCGACGGTGTTCACCGGCTCGCCGTCGGCTCCGGTGGTCTCCGGGTAGACGAACTGCCAGTTCCACTTGAAGGCGTTGACCGCGACGGTCACGTCGGGGTCGTCGCTGCGCGCCTGGACCTCGTTCTGCACCGTGACGGTGAAGAAGAACAGCCCGGCGATGATGATGAACGGGAAGATCGAGTAGGCGATCTCGAGCGGCAGGTTGTACGCGGTCTGCCGCGGGAGCTCGTCGCCCTTCTTCTTGTGGAAGAGCACTGACCAGATGATCAGGCCCCAGACGATGAAGCCGACGATCAGCGCCGCGATCACCGACCACGTCCAGAGCTGGCGGACGCTCTGGGACTGCTCGGTGATCCCCGAGGGGAAACCGAAGCGCCAGAACTCGTTGTTCGGGTCGCACCCGGTGAGGGTGAGCACCCCCAGGAGACCGAGCGCGGCGACCCGCGCGAGCCTGCTGCCTCGAGCCACTGCTCGCTGCCTCCTCGTTCCCCCACCCGGGTGACCCGGGCGGATCCACCGGCGCGGCCGCCTGCGGGGAACCCCGAGGTCCGTGCGCCGACTCCAGTCTGGGCCGAGACTAGCCGACCTCGCAGAACGGCCGACGACCGGAGACGGGTGGCGGCGGGTCGGCGCCGATCCGCCGGATCCCCGGCCCGACCGGCCGCCCGACGTGCGGCGGGACCGTGGGAGGGGACGCCCTCCCCGCGGTGGTCCCGGGGACGGCGGTCGCCGTCCCGCCGGACCCGCCGACGTCGCCGGTGGAGGCCGGTGACGCCCCCCACCGCACCGCCGCCCCGGCCGCCGCGGCGGTTAGAGTCGGAGGCGTGTGGACGCGGCTGCTGACTCCGAGGTGGGTGCTGCTGCACCTGCTGGTGGCGGCTCTCTTCGTCGCGACGTTCTTCCTCGGCTACTGGCAGCTCACCAAGGCCGAGAACGGCGGCGGCGCGGTCAACTGGAGCTACGCGCTGCAGTGGCCGCTCTACGGCTTCATGGGCCTGTGGTTCTACGTGCGGATGGTGCGCGAGGAGCTGCACCGCGACCCCGACGAGGACGAGCCGGGCAACGCGGTCGTCCTGTACCAACGGCCGCGGGTCGACACCACGGGCGACCCGGAGCTGGCGGCCTACAACGCCTACCTCGCCGAGCTCAACGAGCGCGCGCTGGGGCAGAAGAGCACGCATGGCCGCTGAGCGGACCGCGGAGCACAGCCGGCTGCCCCGCGCGCTCGCCCGTCGGGCCGGGCAGGGCGTCCCCGCCGCTCTCCTCCGCTACCGCGTCATGGCCTGGATCGTGGGTGTGCTGCTCATCGCGCTCGTCCTGGTCGCGGTGCCGATCAAGTACCTGGGCGGCGTCGACGAGCCGGTGGCCGTCATCGGCACCGCGCACGGCTGGCTGTACGCCATCTTCTTCGTCACCGCCTGCGACCTCGCCCTGCGCGCCCGCTGGACGGCGCGTGGAACGGTCCTCATCCTGCTGGCGGGCACCGTTCCCGTCCTGTCGTTCGTCGCCGAGCGGTTCGCCACCCGCAGGACCCGCGCCGGCGAGCGCGTCTGACCCCGTCCCGGCCACCGCGGCCGGGCTCGAGCCGACCCCCGGAGACCTGCGCCCATGTGCGGCCTGCTGGCCTACCTGTCCACCGACGCCCCCCGGGTCGACGACGACCGTGTCGACGGCGTCCGCGAGGCGCTGCACTGCCTGCACCACCGCGGCCCCGACGACACCGCCGTCTGGGCCGACCCGAACGTCGTCCTCGGCTTCAACCGGCTGTCGATCATCGACGTCGAGGGCAGTCCGCAGCCGCTGCCCTACGCCGGGGACCGCTACCGGATCCTGTTCAACGGCGAGATCTACAACTACGTCGAGCTGCGCGAGGAGCTCGCCGCCGCCGGGGCACAGCTGGCCACGCACGGCGACACCGAGACGATCGTCGCCGGCTACCACCTGTGGGGTCAGGACGTCGTCCGGCGGCTGCGCGGGATGTTCTCCTTCGTCATCTGGGACACCCACACCCGCACCGCCTTCGGCGCCCGCGACCCGTTCGGTATCAAGCCGCTGTTCACCGCGCGCCTGGCCGACGGCGGCCTGGTCTTCAGCTCGGAGAAGAAGGCGCTGCTGCAGCTGCTCGGCGGCAGCGCGGCCGCCGGCGGCGTGGACCCCGCGTCGCTGCAGCACTACCTGACGCTGCAGTACGTGCCCGAGCCCGCGACCCTGCACCGCGGCATCCGCCGGATCGAGAGCGGGACCAGCTTCACCGTCGTCGACGGCGAGCTGTCGACCGCGCGCTACTTCCACCCGACGTTCCGGCCGCAGCCGGTGCCCGCCGCCGGCGAGCAGGAGCTCTACGGCCGCATCGCGGCGGTGCTCGACGAGTCCGTCGCCAAGCACATGCGCGCCGACGTGACCGTGGGCTCCTTCCTCTCCAGCGGCATCGACTCCACCGCGATCGCCGCGCTGGCGCACCGCTACAACCCCGACCTGATGACGTTCACGGTCGGCTTCCAGCGGCAGGCACAGTCCGAGATCGAGATCGCCGCGGAGTCGGCGTCGATCCTCGGCGTGCGGCACGTGCCGGTCGAGGTCAGCGCCGAGCAGTTCGCCGCGGCCATCCCCGAGGTGGTCTGGTACCTCGACGACCCGGTCGCCGACCCCGCGCTCGTGCCGCTGTACTTCGTGGCCCGGGAGGCCCGCAAGCACGTGAAGGTGGTGCTCTCCGGCGAGGGTGCCGACGAGCTCTTCGGCGGCTACACGATCTACCGCGAGCCGATCAGCCTGGCGTGGGCGTCCTCGCTCCCGCCCGCCGGACGCCGCGCGATGGCCCGGATCGCCGGCCTGCTCCCCGAGGGCGTGCGCGGCCAGGACCTGCTGCGCCGGGCGTCGACCCCGCTCGAGCAGCGCTACTACGGCAACGCCCGCAACATGCGCGACGACGAGCTGGCCGCGCTGCTGCCGGGCCGCGATCCCGACCTGTCCCACGTCGCGGTCACCGAGGACCTCTACCGGCGCACCCGCGAGGCCGGCTACGACGACGTGACGGCGATGCAGTACGTCGACCTGTTCACCTGGCTGCGCGGCGACATCCTGGTCAAGGCCGACAAGATGACCATGGCCAACTCCCTCGAGCTGCGGGTGCCCTTCCTCGACCCCGAGGTGTTCGCGATCGCGAGCTCCCTGCCGGTCGAGCAGCGGGTGCCGCGCCGCGGGGACGCGACGAAGTACGCGCTGCGCCAGGCGATGCGGCAGATCGTCCCGCCGCGGATCATGAACCGCCGCAAGCTGGGCTTCCCGGTGCCGACGGCGGACTTCCTCGCCGGCCCGCTGCACGACTGGGCCCGCGGGATCGTCACCGACAGCCAGACCCAGGAGTGGCTCGACCGCGACGTCGTCCTCGGCCTGCTCGACCGGCTGCGCGCCGAGGAGGTGCCGAGCAAGCGGATCGCCCGTCAGCTGTGGTCGGTGCTGGTCTTCATGGTGTGGCACGGGATCTTCGTCGAGGAGCGGATCACCGTCGACGTCCCGGAGACGGTCTACCCCGTCAAGCTCTGACCGACGAGAACGGCGCCCGCCCCCGGAGGGGACGGGCGCCGTTTCCGTCCAGGCGCTGGTGGCCTAGTGGAACGAGTCGCCGCACGCGCAGGAGCCCTGCGCGTTCGGGTTGTCGATCGTGAAGCCCTGCTTCTCGATGGTGTCGACGAAGTCGATCACCGCGCCGCCCAGGTAGGGGCCGCTCATCCGGTCGACGATGACCTCGACGCCGCCGAACTCGAAGGTCTGGTCACCGTCGAGGAAGCGCTCGTCGAAGAAGAGCTGGTAGCGCAGGCCGGAGCAGCCACCGGGCTGGACGGCGATGCGCAGACGCAGGTCGTCGCGGCCCTCCTGGTCCAGCAGCGCCTTGACCTTGGCGGCCGCCGGCTCGCTGAGCAGCACGCCGGTGCTGCCGGCGGTCTCGGTGTCCTGCACCGTCATGTTCTGTCCTCCCACATCCGAGGGCGCCCGCTGCGGTGCTCCCTGCAGCGGGCCAACACCGTCGTGACCGACGCTGTTCCATGGCCGTGCACCACTGTACGGCCCGCGGCTGGGACCGTCGGTCCCCTGCGCGGGCGCACGTAGACTCCCCGGTCGTGAAGCTCCGCCTGCCCGGGCGCCGGGACCGCGCCGCGACCGCCCCGGACGCCGCCACGGACCTGACCGAGCAGCTGGTGAAGTCCGGCGGCAAGGGCCGGCCCACGCCCAAGCGCAGCGAGGCCCAGGGCCGGCGTCCCGGTCCCCCGCCGCCGCCTCCGACCACCCGCAAGGAGGCCTACCAGCGGATGCGCGAGCAGCGCGCGGTCCGGGGGGCCGATGCCCGGGCCGGCACCGCCCGCGGCGACGACGCGTCCGTCCCCGCCCGCGACCGCGGCCCGGTGCGCCGGCTGGTGCGCGACGTCGTCGACGCCCGCCGCAACGCCGGGAGCTTCTTCCTGCTGGTGGCCGCACTGGTCCTGGTCGGCTACTTCATCCCGAACCCGGCGGTGCAGAGCTACACCGTCTTCGTCTGGTTCGCCTTCTTCCTGCTCATCGCCGTCGACTCGGTGTTCCTCGGCCGCCGGATCAAGAAGAAGGTCCTCGAGCGCTTCCCCGACCAGCCGCACCGGATGAGGGGTCTGGTCTGGTACGGCGTCAGCCGCGCCACCATGATCCGCCGGTGGCGGTTCCCCAAGCCCGAGGTCGCGCTCGGCGCCGACGTCTGAGGGAGGTCCCCCGCTCGCACGCCCGGGGCGGGACCCAGCGGGCAGGCCGGTGCGGCTCGGCGGCAGTAGCGTCGGGGCACGTGGAGTACCGACGCCTCGGCCGTTCCGGCCTGACCATCTCCGAGATCGCCTACGGCAACTGGCTCACCCACGGGGGCCAGGTCGAGGAGGACGCCGCGCAGGCCTGCGTGCGCGCCGCCCTCGACGCCGGCATCACGACCTTCGACACCGCCGACGTCTACGCCGGCACCCGCGCCGAGTCCGTGCTCGGCCGCGCCCTCGCCGGACAGCGCCGCGAGGGCCTGGAGGTCTTCACCAAGGTCTACTGGCCGACCGGCCCCGGCCCCAACGACCGCGGCCTGGGCCGCAAGCACCTTCAGGAGAGCTGCGAGGCCTCGCTGCGGCGGCTGCAGACCGACCACATCGACCTCTACCAGGCGCACCGCTACGACGAGACGGTGCCGCTGGAGGAGACGATGACCGCCTTCGCCGACCTGGTGCGGGCGGGCAAGGTGCTCTACATCGGCGTCTCGGAGTGGCGCGCCGAGGAGATCGCCGCCGGCGCGGCGCTCGCCCGCGACCTCGGTGTCCAGCTCATCAGCAACCAGCCGCAGTACTCGATGCTGTGGCGGGTCATCGAGGACGAGGTCGTCCCGACGTCGCAGCGCGAGGGCGTGTCGCAGATCGTGTGGTCCCCGCTGGCGCAGGGCGTGCTCACCGGCAAGTACCGCCCGGGCGAGCAGCCGCCGGAGGGCAGCCGGGCCACCGACCCCGAGGCCGGCCGGTTCATCCGGCGGTTCATGACCGACGACGTCCTCACCCGCGTGCAGGACCTGCGGCCGGTCGCCGACGACCTGGGCCTGTCCATGGCGCAGCTCGCCGTCGCCTGGGTGCTGCAGAACGAGAACGTCGCGGCCGCGATCATCGGCGCGACCCGGCCGGAGCAGGTGCACGACAACGTGAAGGCGGCCGGCGTCCGGCTGGAGGCCGACGTGCTCGCCCGCATCGACGAGGTCCTCGGCGAGGTCGTCGAGCGCGATCCCGCCAAGACCGCGCGCGGCTGAAGGAGGACCGCCCGCGCCCGGCCTGGACCTCGACCCGGGGTTCAGGCCGGGGCGAGCGCCATCGGGCCGTAGACCTGCTGGTCGCCGTCGAACAGCGTCACCGAGGCCACCCCCCGGCCCAGCAGGTCGCGCCAGTGCTCGCCCAGCCAGGACTCGGCGTCGCCCTGGTTGTCCGACCGCGGCACCTCGACGCCGAGCGCGGCCGGGTCCAGGGTCGCGCCGTCGGGGTCCTGCAGTCGCCAGGTCCAGCTCATGCCGCGAGGGTAGGTGAGCGGGCGGGAGCGGCTGCGGTCGTGGCCGGGGTGTGACCTCCGCGGGGGTTAGCGCCGTGATCGGCGCGGGCATGAGGGCACCGACCGTCCCGCCCCTCCCGGAGGTCCGATGACCACGCCCGCAGCGAGCGGCGCCTCGCGTGCGACCCCGCCGCCCCCCTCGACAGAGGATGCCTCCACCGGTCAGCTCATCAGCCAGCTGACCGAGCAGGTCTCCCGTCTCGTCCGCGACGAGGCGCGCCTGGCCCAGGCCGAGATGACCCAGAAGGCCAAGCGCCTCGGGGTCGGTGCCGGGCTGTTCGGCGGCGCCGGACTCGTCGGCTTCCTCGGGCTGTGCGTCCTGATCACCACCTTCGTGCTGCTGCTCGACCTGGTGCTGCCGGCCTGGCTGGCGGCGCTCGTCGTCGCCGTCGTGCTGTTCGCCGTCGCCGGCGTGCTCGCCCTGGTCGGCAGGAAGGACGTGCAGCAGGGGACGCCGCCGGTGCCGAGCGAGGCGATCGCGAGCACCAAGGCCGACATCGCCACGGTGAAGGAGAGTGCGCGCCGATGAGCACACCGTCCGGCAGCACGCCGTCCGGCGCCTCGGAGCCCGACGACGCGACCGCGGGTCCGACCGACCCCGACGCCATCAAGGCCGAGATCGAGGCCACCCGCGAGCAGCTCGGTCGCACGGTCGACGAGCTCAGCCACCGCCTCGACGTCCCGGCGCGGGCCAAGGAGGGCGCCGCCCGCGCCAAGGACACCGCGGTCGAGACCTACCGCGAGAGCCCGCCGGTCGTCGCCGGCGCCGGTGCCGCCCTGGCCGGCCTCGTCGGCCTCGTGGTCTGGCGCCGCCGGCGCAGGCGCCGCCGCCTGGCCGCCGAGGCCGCGACGGGACGGGCCGTCGCCGAGGCACGGGCCGAGGCGCGGCGCGCCCGGCAGGAGGCCGCACGCGAGGCACGCAAGGCACGCCGGGCCGTGGCGAGGAACGCGAAGCGGACCGCCACCCGCACCGCGACGAGGACCCGGCGGACCGCGAGGAGGGCACGCAGGTGAGCAGCACGGGCGCCAAGCTGGTCTACCGGCCGGTCGGCCTGGCCGGCGGCATCCTCGCCGGCGTCGTCTCCGGCGCGGTGTTCAAGCAGATCTGGAAGCGGGTCTCCGGGGAGGAGGACGCGCCCGACGCGCTGCAGAGCGAGTACAGCATGCGCGAGGTCGTGCTCGCCGCGGCGATCCAGGGCGCGATCTTCGCCGCGACCAAGGCCGTGATCGACCGGGCCGGCGCTCGCGGCTTCACGAAGCTGACCGGCAGCTGGCCGGGCGACTGACGCGACGAGGGGGACGGACATGACGGGCACACGACCCGGGACGCGGCCCGGGCCCAGCAGTCGTGACAGCGCGGTGGACCGCATCCGGGAGCGCGTCGAGGAGAAGGCGGCCCGGCGGGCGGCCGCCCGCGAGGCGGCCGAACGGGCCGCCCGGGGGGACGGCGCGCCGGACCCGGGACGCGTCCCGCCCGGCGGACCGTCCCCGGAGCAGCTCCCGGGGGTGCATGCGGAGAAGCCGACGCAGATCCCGGCGCGCGGCTGGAAGCAGATCGTCAAGCGGGCCTGGGCCGAGAACAACGCCGACAACATGCCGATCATCGGCGGCGGCGTGGCGTTCTTCGCCTTCCTGGCGATCTTCCCCGCCCTCATCGCGACGATCTCCATCTACGGCCTGGTCGCCAGCCCGGAGACCGTGGCCCGGCAGGTCGAGGAGTTGTCGGCCCAGCTGCCGGACGAGGCGGCCAGCCTCATCGGCGACCAGCTGACCGCGATCACGCAGAACAGCGGCGGGGCGCTGTCGTTCTCCCTGTTCGTCTCGGTCCTGGCCGCGCTGTGGTCGGCGTCCGGCGGCACCGGCAACCTGATCAGCGCGGTGAACATCGCCTACGACGAGGTGGAGACCCGCGGCTTCGTCAAGCGCAAGGCGCTGGCCCTGGGCCTCACCCTCGGGGCGATCGTGTTCGTGCTGATCACGTTCGCGCTGGTCGCCGTCGTGCCGGCCGTGCTCGACCAGCTGCCCCTCGGCGTCGTGGGGACGATCCTGGCGCAGGTCATCCGCTGGGTGCTGCTGCTCGGGGTCTTCGCCGGCTCGCTCGCCGTGGTGTACCGGGTGGCCCCGGACCGCGACGCCCCACAGCTGAAGTGGGTCAGCCTCGGCGCGGTCGTCGTCACGGTCATCTGGGCACTGGTCAGCCTGGGCTTCAGCTTCTACGTCAACAACTTCGGGTCCTACGACAAGACCTACGGCGCGATCGCCGGCGTGATCGTCCTCATGCTGTGGCTCTACCTCACCTGCTACCTGATCCTTCTGGGTGCGGAGATCAACTCCGAGGCCGAGCACCAGACCGCGCAGGACACCACCGAGGGGGAGCCGGTGCCGATGGGCCAACGCAACGCCACCATGGCCGACGAGCTGCCCGACCCGCCGGAGCCGACGAAGGAGTCGAAGCAGAAGGCCTGAGCGCCCACCGCCGACCCGGGGACCTGGACGGGTTCAGCGCACGTGCGAGGGGACGAACGGCGGGCGCACGACCTCGACCGGCTGCGGACGGCCGCGGACGTCGACGGCGAGCTCTGCCCCGTCGGCCACCCCCGCCACGGTGTCGAGCAGCGCCAGCGCGATGCCGGTGCGCAGGGTCGGGGAGAACGTGCCGCTGGTGACCTCGCCGACCCGCGCGCCGTCGCCGTCCACCACCGCCATCCCCGGGCGCGGGATGCCCCGGCCGGGCGCCCGCAGACCCCACAGCAGCCGGGCCGGGCCGGCTCCCCGTTCGGTGAGCAGGGCCTCCCGGCCCCAGAACGCCGGCTTGTCCCAGCCGACGGCCCAGCCACTGCGCGCCTGGTTCGGCGTGATCGACCGCGACAGCTCGTGCCCGTGCAGCGGGTAGCCCATCTCCGTGCGCAGGGTGTCCCGCGCCCCGAGGCCGCACGGGCGGATGCCCTCGGCCGCGCCGGCCTCCAGCAGCCGGTCCCACAGCTCGCCCGCCCGGTCGGCGGCGACCAGCAGCTCGTAGCCGTGCTCGCCGGTGTAGCCGGTCCGGCAGACGGTCACCTCCTGGCCCTCCCCGCCGGCGAAGGCCATGTAGGGCAGGTCGGCGACCAGCCCGGCGGCGGAGAGGACGGCGGCCGAGCGCGGGCCCTGCAGCGCCAGGACGGCCACCTCCTCGTGCCGGTCGGTCACCTCGACCCCGGCCGGGGCCGCGGCGGCCAGCCGGGCGAGCACCTCCTGGGCGTTGGCGGCGTTGGGGACGAGCAGGACGTCGTCGGGACCGTGCAGGTAGACGATCAGGTCGTCGACCACGCCCCCGGCGTCGGCCTCCCCGTCGGGGACGCAGCACAGCGTGTACTGCGCCTGCCCCGGCCGGATACGCGCGAGGTCGTTGGTCAGACAGGCGTCGACCAGCGCGGCGGCGCCCGGACCGCGGACGGTGCCGGTGCCCAGGTGCGAGACGTCGAACAGGCCCACGGCCTCGCGCACCGCGGCGTGCTCGGCCAGCACCCCTCCCCCGGCGTACTCGATGGGCATCGACCAGCCGCCGAAGTCGGCCAGCTTGGCGCCGGCCGCGACGTGCCGTTCGTGCAGGGGGGAGGTCCGCGGGCTCACTCCCGCACGCTATCCGGCGGCGTGCTGGCACGGCCGCCGTGCAGGGACCTGCGCCGACCCCTCGCGAGCCCCGCCGTGGGCTCGCGAGGGGTGAGCAGGTCCCGGTCCTCCGACTCCTAGGATCGAGCGGTGCCGCCGACGATCACCGCCACCGACCGCCCGCTGGAGAAGACCCCCGCCGATGCCGTGGTCGTCGGCATCGGCAAGGGCACCTCCGCCCTGCTGCCCACGCCGGGCGCGGAGGCCGTCGACCGGCTGCTGGGCGGTCGCCTGCTGCCCGCCCTCGCCGACCTCGGCGCCCGCGGCGGGCAGGACGAGGTCACCCGGGTGTCCACCCTCGGCCAGGGCCCCTTCCCCGTCGTCGCGGCCGTGGGGCTCGGTGCGCCGGAGCCCACCGGCGGGTACTCGGCCGAGGCCGTGCGCCGCGCAGCCGGTGCCGCGAGCCGTGCGCTGTCGGGACGGAGCTCGGTCGTCACGCTGCTCGCCGCCGTGGGCGGCACCCCGGACGCCGAGCGGCTGCACGCCGTCGGCGAGGGCGCGCTGCTGGGTGCCTACGAGTTCACCGCCTACAAGTCCGACCTGCCCGGCGACCGGCCCACCCCGCCGCGGGAGTTCACCGTCGTCGTCCCCGACGCCGGCACCGCCAAGGCGCCGCTGGCCCGCGTGCGCGCGGTGGCCGACGCCGTCACGCTCGTCCGCGACCTGGTCAACACCCCGCCCAACGACCTGTACCCCGCCGAGCTGGCCGCCCGCGGAGCGGCCGCCGGCAGGTCGGCGGGCCTGTCGGTGGAGATCCTCGACGAGGAGGCCCTGGCCGCCGGCGGCTACGGCGGCGTCCTGGCGGTGGGGAGCGGCTCGGCCCGCGGTCCGCGGCTGCTGCGCCTCACCTACAGCGGGAAGCGGGCGCGCAAGAAGGTCGCGCTCGTCGGCAAGGGCATCACCTTCGACAGCGGCGGCCTGTCGATCAAGCCGGCGCAGAACATGCACCACATGACCAGCGACATGGCCGGCGCGGCGGCGGTCATCGCCACCGTGTGCCTCGTCGCGCAGCTGGGACTGCCGGTCGAGGTGACCGCGACGGTCCCGATCGCCGAGAACCTGCCCAGCGGCACCGCCTACCGCCCGGCCGACGTGGTGACCTTCCGCAACGGCAAGAAGGCCGAGATCACCAACACCGACGCCGAGGGCCGCGTGGTCCTGGCCGACGCCATCGCCCGCGCCGCCGAGGACTCCCCCGACGTGCTGCTCGAGACCTCCACGCTGACCGGCGCGCAGCTGGTCGCGCTCGGCTCGCGGACCGCGGGCGTCATGGGCAGTGACGACCTGCGCGACGCCGTGGTGGCCGCCAGCCGGCGCAGCGGCGAGCCGATGTGGGCCATGCCGATGCCCGAGGAGCTGCGCCGGGGCATCGACTCCCCGATCGCCGACTTCGTCAACGCCAACGCCGACCGGATGGGCGGCATGCTCGTCGGGGCGCACTTCCTGGCCGAGTTCGTGCCGGACGGGCTGCCCTGGGCGCACGTCGACATCGCCGGCCCGAGCTACAACACCGGCGCCCCGTGGGGCTACACGCCCAAGGGCGGCACCGGTGTGCCGGTGCGCACCCTGCTCGCCACGATCGAGGACCTGCTCGCCCGCTGACGCGGTCCGGACGGGCGCACCGGCCGCCGTCGGCGGTGCGCGCCCGGCCGGCGGGTCGGCGCCCTCGGCCTGCGGTTCCGGACAGTGGCAGGATGGTCGCGGACCACCCCCCGCCCGCACGGGCGGGGCAGGCCGAGAGCATCGAGGAGCACGTCGTGAGCGCACCCACCTCCCCCGCCGACCTGGTCATCCTCGGTGGTGGCTCGGGTGGCTACGCCGCCGCCCTGCGGGCAGCCGAGCTGGGCCTGTCGGTCGTCCTGATCGAGAAGGACAAGGTCGGCGGCACCTGCCTGCACCGCGGCTGCATCCCCACCAAGGCCCTGCTGCACGCCGGCGAGGTCGCCGACCTGGCGCGCGAGGGCGAGCAGTTCGGGGTGAAGACGTCGCTGGCCGGCATCGACATGGACGGCGTCAACTCCTACAAGGACGGCGTCGTATCGCGGCTGTACAAGGGCCTCCAGGGCTTGATCAAGAGCCGCAAGATCACCTACGTCGAGGGCGAGGGCCGGCTGGTCTCCCCCACCGCCGTGTCGGTGAACGGGGAGACCTACGAGGGTCGCCACGTCCTGCTGGCCACCGGCTCCTACTCCCGCAGCATCCCCGGCGTCGAGCTCGACGGGGTCCGCGTCATCGACAGCGAGCAGGCCCTCGGGCTCGACCGCGTCCCGACCTCGGCGATCATCCTGGGCGGCGGCGTCATCGGCTGCGAGTTCGCCAGCGCGTGGAAGTCCTTCGGGGTGGACGTCACCATCATCGAGGGTCTGCAGCACCTGGTCCCGCTGGAGGACGAGAGCTCCTCCAAGCTCCTGGAGCGCGCCTTCCGCCGCCGGAAGATCAACTTCGAGCTCGGCAACATGGTGTCCTCGGTGCAGTCCACCGAGAACGGCGTCAAGGTCAGCCTGCAGAACGGTAAGGACTTCGAGGCCGAGATCGTGCTGGTGGCCATCGGCCGCGGCCCGGTCAGCCAGGGCCTGGGCTACGAGGAGGCCGGGGTCGCGATGGACCGCGGCTACGTGCTGGTCGACGAGTACTGCCGGACCAACGTGCCGACCATCTCCGCCGTCGGTGACCTCATCCCCACCCTCCAGCTGGCGCACGTCGGGTTCGGCGAGGGCATCCTCGTCGCGGAGCGGCTGGCCGGCCTCCCGGTCGTGCCGATCGACTACGCCGGCGTCCCGCGGGTCACCTACTCCGACCCCGAGGTCGCCTCGGTCGGCCTGACCGAGACCCAGGCCCGGGAGAAGTACGGCGACGTCGAGACGCTCGTCTACGACCTGGGCGGCAACGGCCGCAGCCAGATCCTCAAGACCCAGGGTGCGGTCAAGCTGATCCGCCAGAAGGACGGCCCGGTCGTCGGCGTGCACATGGTCGGCAGCCGGGTCGGCGAGCTCGTCGCCGAGGCCCAGCTGATCTTCAACTGGGAGGCCCTGCCCGACGAGGTCGCCGCCCTGATCCACCCGCACCCCACGCAGAGCGAGGCCATCGGCGAGGCGCACCTGGCCCTCGCCGGCAAGCCGCTGCACGCGCACAGCTGACGACGCACCCCGCCTCCCCCACCCGCGCCACCACGAAGGAGCCCTGCCCCGATGCCGACCTCCGTCACCATGCCCGCCCTGGGCGAGAGCGTCACCGAGGGCACGGTCACCCGATGGCTCAAGCAGGAGGGTGAGCAGGTCGAGGTGGACGAGCCGCTCCTCGAGGTCTCGACCGACAAGGTCGACACCGAGATCCCCTCGCCCGCCGCCGGCGTCCTCAGCAGGATCCTCGTGGCGGAGGACGAGACGGTCGAGGTCGGCGCCGAGCTCGCCGTCATCGGTGGGGACGGGGATGGGGACGGCGGTGGCGGCCCCGCGTCCGCCGAGGACGCGGACACCACACCGCAGACCCCGGCCCAGCAGGTCGACGACGCCGGTCCGGCACCACAGCAGGAGCAGCAGCCCGCACCGTCGGCACCGGCCGCGGCCGACAGCGGTTCTGGAGGCGGCGGTTCCGGGGGCGGCGGTGGCGGTGAGGGCACGCCGGTCACCATGCCGGCACTCGGCGAGAGCGTCACCGAGGGCACGGTCACCCGCTGGCTGAAGGCCGTCGGTGACGAGGTGACGGCCGACGAGCCGCTGCTCGAGGTCTCCACCGACAAGGTCGACACCGAGATCCCCGCCCCGACCTCCGGCACGCTGCTGGAGATCACCGTCAACGAGGACGAGACCGTCGACGTCGGCGCGCAGCTGGCCGTGATCGGCAGTGGAGCCGCCGCGGCTGCGCCGGCCCCGTCCGCTCCTGCCCCGGCCCCCGCTCAGCAGGAGACGCCCGTCCAGCAGCCGCCCGCACCCCGGCAGGAGCCGCCGGCTCCCGCGCCGCCCGGTCCCCCGCCGTCGGTCCCCGCCGGTGCCGACTACGGCTCCGGTGCCGCCGAGACCGTCGCCGAGCAGCAGCAGAGCCCGCCGACCCAACCGTCCCCCGCGCCGGCCGCGTCCGCCCCGGCCCCGGCCGCCTCGGCCCCGGCTGCCTCGGCGCCCGCTCCGGCCGACGGCGCCGGCACCTACGTCACCCCGCTGGTGCGCCGCCTGGCCGCCGAGCACGGCGTGGACCTGGCCTCGGTCACCGGCACCGGGGTCGGCGGGCGGATCCGCAAGCAGGACGTGCTGACCGCCGCCGAGCAGGCCGCCACTCCCGCCGAGGCCCCGGCTGCCGCGCCGGCCCCGGCACCCGCTCAGGCCGCCGGCCGTCCGGCCACGCTGTCCCCCGCGGCGCAGCAGGACACGTCGCTGCGCGGCCGCACGGAGAAGATGTCCCGCCTGCGCAAGGTCATCGCCCAGCGCATGGTCGAGTCGCTGGCGGTCAGTGCGCAGCTGACCACGGTGGTCGAGGTCGACATCACCCGGATCGCCAAGCTCCGCGACCGCGCCAAGCGCGACTTCCAGGCCCGCGAGGGCGTCAAGCTGTCGTTCCTGCCGTTCTTCGCCAAGGCGGCGGTCGAGGCGCTCAAGGCCCACCCGGCCGTGAACTCCTCCGTCGACATGGAGGCCGGCACGGTCACCTACCACGACGCCGAGAACCTCGGCGTCGCCGTCGACACCGAGCGGGGCCTGCTGGTCCCGGTCATCCACGGCGCCGGTGACCTGAACATCCCCGGCCTCGCCCGGAAGATCGCCGACCTCGCCGAGCGGACCCGCATCAACAAGGTCACCCCGGACGAGCTCGGTGGCGGCACCTTCACGCTGACCAACACCGGCAGCCGGGGCGCGCTGTTCGACACCCCGATCATCAACCAGCCGCAGGTGGCGATCCTCGGCACCGGTTCGGTGGTCAAGCGCCCGGTCGTCGTGCAGGACCCCGACCTCGGTGAGGTCATCGCGGTCCGGTCGATGGTCTACCTGGCCCTCAGCTACGACCACCGGATCGTCGACGGCGCCGATGCCGCCCGCTTCCTCACCACGGTCCGGGAGCGGCTGGAGGCCGGTCAGTTCGAGGGTGACCTCGGCCTCGCCTGATCCCACCCGGTCGGGCCCCGGCGTGCGCGCCGGGGCCCGACCGCGCGGTGTCGACGGGGGACGAGGAGGGTCATGAAGATCGCGGTCACGGGAGCCTCCGGCCTGATCGGGTCGGCGCTGGTCCCGGCGCTGCGGGCCGACGGGCACGAGGTGCTCCGGCTCGTCCGCCGCACACCCCGCACCGCCGACGAGCACCGCTGGGATCCCCAGCACCGGCGGATCGACCCGGCGCTGCTGCGCGACGTCGACGCCGTGGTCAACCTCGCCGGCACCCCCATCCGGCCGCGTCCGTTCACCGCGGCCTACCGGCAGGCCGTGCTCACCAGTCGCACCGACAGCACCAGGACCGTGAGCGAGGCGCTGGCGACCGCGGTGGCCGAGGAGCCCGGGCGCCCACGCGTGCTCCTGTCGGCCTCGGCGGTCGGCTACTACGGCGACACCGGGGACCGGGTCGTGGACGAGCAGGCGCCACCAGGGGAGGACTTCCTCGCCCGCGTGGGCGTGCAGTGGGAGGAGGCCACCGGGCTCGCCGCGGACGCCGGCGTGCGCGTGGCCACCCTGCGCACCGGGCTGGTCATCGACCGCGGCGCGATGCTCGTCCGGGTGCTCGGCACGGTGTTCCGCGCCGGGCTGGGTGGCCGGATGGGCTCGGGCCGGCAGTTCTGGCCGTGGATCAGCCTGGCCGACGAGATCGGGGCCATCCGCTTCCTGCTCACCGCTGAGCGGGTCTCCGGCCCGGTGAACCTCACCGGACCGGAGCCGGTGCCCAATGCCGAGTTCGTCCGCGACCTCGCTGCGGCCGTGCACCGCCCGGCGGTGTTCCCGGTGCCCGGCGTCGCCATCAGGCTCGCGCTCGGCGAGTTCGGGCGGTCCAGCGTCCTCGCCGGTCAGCGCGCCGTACCGGCCAGGTTGCAGGCCGCCGGCTACCGGTTCACGCACGCCGACCTGCCTGCGGCACTGGACGCGGCCCTCGCCCGGCGCTGACGCCGGACCTCACGCCAGCCGCCCGGCCGACTCGATCCGCCAGCCCGCCGACGTCCGCACCAGCGTCACCGCGACGGCGAGCCTCCCCGCGGCCGGCCTCGGTGCGGCGCGCCGGCCCGTCGGGATCCGCCGCGGCGACCACCGCGTAGTCCGGCCAGTCGTCGACCAGCCGCACCGTGACCCGGCCGTCCCCGGTGGGACCGGCGGTGACGCCGACCTCCACCACCGCGGGACGGAACCCGCGCAGCACCTCCCCGGCCGCCGTGAGGCCCTCCAGGTACGTCCGGTCGGCCGCGAGGAGGGGACTGTCGGCGGTGTAGACCTCCTCCAGCACCGGAGCCGAACCGGCGGTGAACGCCTCGGCCCGACGGTCGTACAGGCCGGTGAGGACCGCCTCCCAGTCGGTGCCGGGCGCGGGCTCGGGCGCAGGCTCGGGCGCGGTGGTCGCCAGCGGTGACGGCGGCGCCGTCAGCACGGCACCCGAGCTCCCCGGCGAGATCGGGATCGACCGCGGTGAGGCGTCCGGTGACGGTGCGGATCCGCTCGGGGAGGGGGCCGGTGCGGGCACGGGTGGGGACGTCGGCGCGGTCAGCGGTGCCTCCGCCGCCGCGGTCGACGCCCCCACCGCAGGCTCCGACCGGCTCCACACCAGCCCGAGCCAGATCGCACCGACGACGAGGGCCGCCAGGCCGACCACCGCCACGACCCGCCGCGCGGACGACCCGGTCGGGCGGGTGCGCGGCCACGGCGTCCGCCGGGCCGGCCGGACCTCCCGTGGCTCCGGGCGCCGGTGCCGGCCGGGCACCTGGTGGGTCAGCTCGGTGCGCGGACCCCGGCCGGTGCGGGCCAGGTCGGCGTCGGACACGCCGGCCACGGGCAGCCGCACCGGCTCGGGACGACAGGCGTGCCGCAGGTCGAGGGCGAAGGCCGCCGCCGAGCCGCGGTCGTGCGGGTCCCTCGACAGGCCGCGGGTGACCACCTCGAGCAGCGCCGGCGGCGCGTCGGGAGCCAGCTCGGCCAGGTCGGGCAGCTCGCTCTCCGCCGCGACGGCGACCGTGTCGGCCGGCGTGGCCGCGTTCCAGGGCGGTACCCCGGCGAGCGCGTGGAAGGCCGCGGCAGCGACCCCGAAGACGTCCGACGCCGGACCGGGTGCCGCTCCCCGCGCCACGGCCGGATCGACGTAGGCGGGGGTCACCTCCCCGGCCGCGTCCTCCCCCAGCACCCGGGCCACCCCGAGGTCGGTGAGCACCGGGCGGCCCTCGGCGGTGAAGACGACGTTCCCCGGGGAGAGGTCGCCGTGGACGACGCCCTGCTCGTGGGCGCAGGCCAGCGCGGCCGCCACCGGCGCCAACGCCGTCACCACCTCCCCCGGGCGCAGCCGGCCCCGACGCGCCAGCAGCGCCGCCAGGCTCCCGCCCTCGAGCAGGTCGAGGACCAGCGCGACGCGGGCCGGACCCCCGCGGCGCGGTTGGTGCACCACCTCGTGCAGCCGGACCAGGTGCGGGTGGTCGAGTGCGCCGAGCAGCGCCGCCTCACGGGCCTGCCGCTCGGCGTCGCCGGCGACGAGGACCTTGACCGCCACGGCCGCCCCACCCGCCCGCGGCGTCGCCCGCCACACCTCCCCCGATCCGCCACGGCCGAGCAGGCGGTCGAGCCGGTAGCCGGGGACGAGCGGCGGCACCGGGCCGGCGGCCCGGTTGTCCGCCCGGTCGACGGCGCGGTCGTCGGCGCGGTCGTCGGCGCGGTCGGATGCGTCGGGGTCCCGGAAGGCAGGCACGGCGGGCACGGTAGGGCGCGCGGCGGCCCGGCCGCTCCGGCTGTCCACAGGCGACCCGGCGTCCACAGGGCCGCCCCGGACGGGTGGTCCGGCCGGATCCGGCCTAGGTTCGGGCCATGCCGCTGCCCGCCCGTGCCGAGGTCGTCGTCGTGGGCGCGGGGCTCGCGGGCCTGTCCGTGGCCACCCGTCTGGTCGCCGCCGGGCGCGACGTCCACGTCCTGGAGGCCGGGGCGCACACCGGCGGCCGGCTGGCCACCGAGCGGGTCGACGGCTTCGTCGTCGACCGGGGGTTCCAGGTCTTCAACACCGGCTACCCCCGCGCGGCCGACCTCGACCTCGCGGCCCTCGACCTCGGGTACTTCACCCCGGGTGCGGTCGTCCGGGCGGAGGGCCGCGCGCACCGGGTGGTCGACCCCCGCCGCCGGCCGTCCGCCGCCCTCGACACGCTGCGCGCCCCGCTGGGCCCGCTGCCCCGCAAGCTGGCCATCGCCGCGTACTCGGCCCGGGCGGGTCTCGCCCCGGTGCCCCGGCTGCTCTCGGCACCCGAGACCAGCGCCGCCGAGCACCTGACCCGGGCCGGCGTGGGCGCGACGGCACTCGAGCGGTTCTTCGGCCCCTTCCTCGCCGGGGTCCTGCTGGAGGACCGGCTGGAGACCTCGAGCCGCTACCTCGACCTGCTGTGGCGCAGCTTCGCCCGCGGCGCGACCGGCCTGCCGGCCCGCGGCATCCAGGCCATCGGGGAGCAGCTGGCCGCCCGCGTGGGCACCGAGCGCCTGCACCACCGCGTGCGGGTCGCCGAGGTCTCCGGGACGGCGGTCACCAGTGACGCCGGCGTGGTGCGCGCGGACGCCGTCGTCGTGGCCACCGACCCCGACACGGCGGCCGCCCTCGTGCCCGCCGTCGAGGCGAGCGCCCTGCGGCAGGTGACCACCCACTACCACGTGCTGCCGGCCAGCCCGTGGAGCGATCCGCTGATCGTCCTGGGCACGCCCGGCGGCCAGCTGGTCAACAGCGTGGTGCTCACCGACGCCCAGCCCGCCTACGGCCCCGACGGGCGGGCGCTGGTCGCCAGCAGCTCGCTGGCTCCGACGCGCGAGGCCGACGTGCGCGACGAGGTGGCCCGGCTGCACGACGTCGCCGCCGCCGACCTGCAGCACCTGACCACCGTCACGGTCACCGGGGCGCAGCCGGCCGCCCTGCCGCCCGTGCGGCTGCGCCGTCCGGTCGACCTCGGTGGCGGCCTGTTCGTCTGCGGTGACCACCGCGACACCCCATCCATCCAGGGCGCCATGGCCAGCGGCCGGCGCACCGCCGCGGCGGTCCTGCGCACGCTGCGGCGCGACGTCCCCGGCCGCGGCGCGGACCGAGGAGCCGCCTGATGCCCGCCACCGCACCGACGATCCTGGCCACCAGCATCGGCTTCGACTCCCGCGGTCGCGGCCCCTACGACTGGGCGCCCGGCCCGGTGTTCGCCCTCGCCGCCGAGCTCGCCGGCGCCCCCGAGCAGCCGCGGCTGTGCTACCTCGGCACCGCCACCGGCGACGACCCGGTCCGGCTGGCCGGCGTCTACGGCGCGTTCGCCGGCAGCGCGGTGCGGGTGAGCCACCTGAGCCTGTTCCCGATGCCGACCGTCGCCGACGTGCGCGCGCACCTGCTCACCCAGGACGTCGTCTGGGTCGGCGGCGGCAGCGTGGCCAACCTGCTGGCGGTCTGGCGGGTGCACGGGCTCGACGAGGTGCTGGCGGAGTGCTGGCGGGCCGGCGTGGTGCTCGGCGGGGTGTCGGCGGGGTCGCTGTGCTGGCACGTCGGGGGCACCACCGACTCCTACGGTCCCGACCTGCGGCCGGTGACCAACGGCCTGGGGCTGATCCCGACGTCCAACGGCGTGCACTACGACTCCGAGGAGCAGCGCCGCCCGCTCTACCACCGGCTGGTCGCCGACGGGACGCTGCCGGCCGGGCACGCCACCGACGACGGCGTGGGGCTGGTCTACCGGGGCACCGCCGTGGTCGAGGCCGTCGCCGACCGGCCCGGCAAGGCCGCCTACCGGGTGGAGCGCGGACCCGACGGCGCGGCGGTCGAGACCCGGATCGAGCCCCGCCGGCTGCGGTGACCCGCCTCGTCCCCGGCTCCTGCGGCGTCCCGCCGGCGGCGAGCGGGCGGTGGACCAGGGGTCCGTCGACCGCACCTGCGAGGAGTGGGGAGGACGGGGTCCGTTCTCTACGCTGGGGGACGTGAGCGAGCTGCGCGTCGTCCGGGCCGGCACCGTCCCCTACGAGGAGGCGTGGGCGCGGCAGCGCGAGATCCACGCCGCCCGGGTCGCCGGCGAGGGTCCCGACACGCTCCTGCTGCTCGAGCACCCCTCCGTCTACACCGCCGGCCGACGCACCGAGCCGCACGAGCGGCCGGCCGACGGCACACCGGTCATCGACGTCGACCGCGGCGGCAAGATCACCTGGCACGGGCCCGGACAGCTGGTCGGCTACCCCATCGTGGCGCTGCCGGACCCGGTCGACGTGGTCGCGCACGTCCGCCGGCTGGAGGACGCGCTCATGGCGGTCTGTGCCGACCTCGGCGTGGCGACCCAGCAGGTCGAGGGCCGCAGCGGGGTCTGGGTGGCCGCTGACGCGCCCGGGCCGGGCAGCCGGTTCCGTCCCGAGCGCAAGATCGCCGCGATCGGCGTCCGGGTGGCGCGCGGGGTCACCATGCACGGCTTCGCGCTCAACTGCGACCCCGACCTGGGGGCCTTCGGCGCGATCGTGCCCTGCGGGATCGTCGACGCCGGGGTCACCTCGCTGTCGGCCGAGCTGGGGCGCGACGTGCCCGTCGCCGAGGTCGTCGACGCGGTGGAGGCGGCGGTGCGGCGGGTGCTCAGCCTCACCCCTGCGATCTGAGCGTGGCCGAGTTGCCGCACAGCACCGGCTGACCGGGCCCGGCACCGAGCGACACGAGATCATCCGCACCCGCCGCGCGTGACCGGGGACCGGGTCACGCGCGGCGAGGCCTCAGCCGACGACGAAGTTGACCAGCCGCCCCGGGACGGCGACCACGCGCCGCACCGTCCTCCCGTCCAGCTGCGCGGCCACCTTCTCGTCAGCGCGGGCCGCCGCCTCCAGGGCCGCGGCGTCGGCGTCGGCCGGCACGGTCACCTGGGCGCGCACCTTGCCGTTGACCTGGACGGCGACCTGCACGGTGTCCTCGACCAGCCACCGCTCGTCGGCCACCGGGAACGGCGCCCACGCCACCGAGGAGTCGTGCCCCAGCCGCGCCCACAGCTCCTCGCCGACGTGCGGGGCCAGCGGGGCCACCATCAGCACCAGGGGCTCGACCACCGACCGCGGCACCGGTGAGTCGGCGCCGTAGGCGGCGGTCAGCGCGTTGGTCAGCTCGGTGACCCGGGCGATGGCGATGTTGAACCGCAGCGTCGCCATGCCGTCGCGCACCCCGGCGATGGCCCGGTGCAGGGCCCGCAGCGTGTCCTCGCTCGGCTGGGAGTCGTCGGCCCGGACCGCGCCGGTCTCCTCGTCGACGACGACCCGCCAGATCCGCTGCAGCAGCCGCTGCGAGCCGACGACGGCCTTGGTGTCCCACGGCCGTGACTGCTCCAGCGGGCCGGTCGACATCTCGTACACCCGGAACGTGTCGGCGCCGTAGGCCCCGATCATCTCGTCGGGCGTGACCATGTTCTTCAGGCTCTTGCCGATCTTCCCGTACTCGCGGGTGACCGGCCTGCCCTCGTACAGGAACCGCCCGTCCTCCTCGACCACGTCGGCGGCGGGCACGTAGAAGCCGCGCTCGTCGGTGTAGGCGTAGGCGGAGATGTAGCCCTGGTTGACCAGCCGGCGGAAGGGCTCCTCGCTGGAGACGTGGCCCAGGTCGTGCAGCACCTTGTGCCAGAACCGGGCGTAGAGCAGGTGCAGCACCGCGTGCTCCATGCCGCCGACGTAGAGGTCGACGCCGCCGACGTCGCCCGGCGAGCGCGGGCCCAGCCAGTAGCGCTCCAGCTCCGGGTCGACCATCTGCGCGTCGTCGCCGGGGTCCAGGTAGCGCAGGTAGTACCAGCACGAGCCCGCCCAGTTGGGCATCGTGTTGGTCTCCCGGCGGTAGGTCCGCACGCCGTCGCCCAGGTCCAGCTCGACCGTCGTCCACTCGGTGACCCGGGACAGCGGCGGCTCGGGCGCGGACTCGGCGTCGTCGTCGGCGAAGGTCTTCGGCGAGTAGTCGTCGACCTCGGGCAGCAGCACCGGCAGCAGCGACTCCGGCACCGCCCGCGGCAGGCCGGCGTCGTCCCCGTCGACGGCGTAGACGATCGGGAACGGCTCGCCCCAGTACCGCTGCCTGCTGAACAGCCAGTCGCGCAGCTTGTAGGTGGTCGTCGCCTCGCCGTGGCCGTGCGCCACCAGCCAGTCGGTGATGGTCGTGATGGCGGCCGTCTTGTCCAGGCCGTTCAGCGAGACCTCGTCGTTCGCCGAGTTGATCATCTCGCCGGCGCCGGTGTACGCGCCGCCGTCCCAGTCCTCGGGCGGCTGCACCGTGCGGACGACGGGCAGCCCGAAGACCTCGGCGAACTCCCAGTCGCGGGTGTCCTCACCGGGTACCGCCATGATCGCGCCGGTGCCGTAGCCGGTCAGCACGTAGTCGGCGGTGAAGACCGGCAGCTCGCGGCCGTTGACCGGGTTGACGGCGGTGACGCCCAGCCAGACGCCGGTCTTGTCGCGGCCGGCGTCCTGGCGGTCGAGCTCCGAGCGGCGGGACGCCTGCCGCTGGTACTCACGCACCGCCTCGCCCGGGGTGGCCGCACCGCCGGTCCACCGCGGGTCGGCGCCGGACGGCCAGGAGGGTGCGGTCAGCGCCTCGACCAACGGGTGCTCGGGTGCCAGCACCACGTAGGTGGTGCCGAACAGCGTGTCGGGGCGCGTGGTGAAGACCTCGATCGTCCCGGAGCCGGCCGGGAAGCGGATGCGCGCACCGGTGGAGCGGCCGATCCAGTTGCGCTGCATCTGCTTGACCGAGTCCGACCAGTCCAGCCGGTCCAGGTCGGCCAGCAGCCGCTCGGCGTAGGCGGTGATCCGCATCATCCACTGGTTGAGCGGGCGCCGGAACACCGGGAAGTTGCCCCGCTCGGACCGGCCGTCGGGCGTGACCTCCTCGTTGGACAGCACGGTGCCCAGGCCCGGGCACCAGTTGACCGGCGCCTCGTGCCGGTAGGCCAGCCGGTGGGCGTCCACGACCTGGCGCTTCTCGACCGCCGACAGCTCCGCCCACGGGCGGCCCGACGGGTTGGTGCCCGGCGCCGGCTGCCGGGTGCCGGCGTCCAGCTCGGCGACCAGCTCCTCGACGGGGCGGGCGCGACCGGCCTGCTCGTCGAACCAGGCGCCGAAGATCTTCAGGAAGATCCACTGGGTCCACCGGTAGTAGCCGGGGTCGATCGTGGCGAAGGTCCGGCGCTCGTCGTGGTCGACGCCCAGCCGCCGCAGCTGCGCGCGGATGGCGGCGATGTTGGCCTCGGTGGTGGTCCGCGGGTGCTGCCCGGTCTGGACGGCGTACTGCTCGGCGGGCAGGCCGAAGGCGTCGTAGCCCATGGGGTGCAGCACGTTGTCGCCGTCCATGCGGCGGAACCGGCTGGTGACGTCGGTGCCCAGGTAGCCCAGCGGGTGGCCGACGTGCAGGCCCGCACCCGAGGGGTACGGGAACATGTCCATGATGAAGGACTTCGGCCGGTCGGCGACCCGCTCGAAGCCCGCCGACAGCCGGCCGGTCGGGTTGGGCGTGTGGAACGTGCCCTCCCGCTCCCAGCGGTCCTGCCACTCCAGCTCGATCCGCTGGGCGAGCGCCGGCGTGTAGCGGTGCGGCGGGACGCCCTCGTCGGCCGGGTCGGTGGTGGGCCGGCTCACCGTCTGGCTCATGGTGGGGATCTCCTCGCGGGTCGTGCGGCGGGCAGAAAAAAACCCCTCGCGCAGGAGGGGTCGCCGTGCTGGTCCGATGGGTCAGATCAGCACGGCCGGCGAAGGAGCAGCTGCCCGATCACGCGCGCGAGCCTACTCCCGGCCGGCCGGCGGACGCGCGCGGATACGGGGTCGTGCCGGTTCCCGCTCCGGCGGCGTCTGCCCCCCGGGGGTGATGTCCCCGGCCGCTCCGCTCCACCCGCGGTCCCCGGCCGCCGAGGAAGAGCGTGTGCGATCGATCCAGCCCAACGCGGACAGCCGCCGGGCCTCGCGGTGGACGCTCGTCCTGACCGGGGTGGTCCTGGCACTGTTCACCACGGGGATCGGGCCCCGCCCCGACGGTGAGGCCTGGGCGCTGGCCTACGACCTGGTCCTGTACAACGCCGTCTACCTCGGTGCCGGTGTGACGTGCGTCCTCGCCGCGCGCAGGAACCGCGCCGAGCGCCTCGCGTGGGCGTGCCTGGCGCTCGCCCTGGCACTGTCCGTCGCCGGCAACCTCGCCTGGACGCTCCTCCTCGGGGACCTGGCCGAGCCGCCCTACCCCTCCGTGGCCGACGCCTGCTGGATCGCGTACTTCCTGCCGCTCTACGTCGCGCTGGTCGGGCTCATCCGGAGCCGGGTCGGCCGCTTCCACGCCAGCATGTGGCTCGACGGCGGGATAGGCGCCCTGGGCGCCACCGCCGTGGCCATCGCCCTCCTGCTGGAGCCGGCGTTGCGGCTGACCGAGGGCAGCCCCGCCGCGGTCGTCACCAACCTGGCCTACCCGGTCGCCGACGTGGTGCTGCTCGCCCTGCTCGTGGCCGTGTCGGCCATCCTCGGAGTGCGCCGCGACCCGGCGCTGCTGCTGCTGGGCGGCGGCATCGTCGCCAACCTGGCCGGCGACGTCGTCTACCTCGACCTGGCGACCACCGGCAACTACGTCGAGGGCGGGCCGCTGGACCTCAGCTGGCTGGTCGGCGTGCTGCTCATGGGCGTGGCGGCCCACCGCAGCGACCGCGCCACCCCGGCCGAGCGCGACGCCGAGAGCCAGGTCGGCTGGCGGGTGCTCGCCGTCCCCATGGTGTGCAACCTGGCCAGCCTCGCCGTCCTGGGGCTGGGCTGGGGTGACTCCATGTCGCCGTGGGCGGCCTGGTGCGCGATCGGCTGCGTCCTGGTCGGCGTCGCGCGGACCACCTTCACCTTCCGCGAGGTGCGGGCCCTCAACGAGGTCCGGCTGGAGGCGCGCACCGACGAGCTCACCGGCCTGCCCAACCGCCGCGCCCTGCTCGAGGCCGCCCGCGTCGTCGTCGCCGAGGCCACCACGGCGCGCCCGGCGGCCCTCCTGCTGCTCGACCTCGACGGCTTCAAGGAGGTCAACGACAGCCTCGGCCACGGCGCCGGCGACGAGCTGCTCTGCCAGGTCGGCCCGCGGCTGGCCCCGGCGCTGCGGCCCGGTGACCTCCTCGCCCGCCTCGGCGGTGACGAGTTCGCCGTCCTGCTGCCCGCGACCGACCTGGAGACCGCCGCGGACCGCGCCGGCGTGGTGGAGGACCTGCTGCGCAGACCCTTCCCCGTCGGGGGCATCCGGCTGCACGTCGGCGTCAGCATCGGCGTCTCGACCGCCCCGATCCCCGCCGACGACGTGCAGGAGCTGCTGCGCTGCGCCGACGTGGCCATGTACGCGGCCAAGACCGAGCGCAGCGGCGTGCAGGTGTACGTCCCCGACCCGGGCAGCGGCTCCGTGGACCGGCTCCGGACGATGGAGGAGCTGCGCACCGCCCTGACCGAGGGCGAGCTCGACGTCCACCTGCAGCCACAGGTGGCGATGGACGACGGCCGGGTGGTCGGCTGCGAGGCGCTGGTGCGCTGGAACCACCCCACCCGCGGGCTGCTGAGCCCCGCCGTCGTGCTGCCGGCCGCCGAGCAGGCCGGGCTGCTGCGCCCGTTGACCGACGCCGTGCTCGAGCGCTCCCTCGACGCGGTGGCGCAGTGGTGGGAGGAGCACCGGGTGCCGATCTCGGTGAACCTCGCCGCGGCCAACGTCGCCGACCTCGACCTGCCGGCGAAGGTGGCCGCGGCGCTGGACCGGCGGGGCCTGCCGCCGGCGGCGCTGACCCTGGAGCTGGTCGAGGACACCCTCATGTCCGACCCCGAGCGCGGCCGGACCGTGCTCGGCCAGCTGCGCCGGCTGGGCGTGCGGACGTCGATCGACGACTACGGCACCGGCTACAGCTCGCTGGCCTACCTGCGGCACCTGCCCGCCGACGAGCTCAAGCTCGACCGCAGCCTCACCGCCGACGTCGACACCGACGAGCGCGCCGCGGCGATCGTCCGGCACACGGCGGCCCTGGCCCACGACCTGGGTCTGAGCCTGGTCGCCGAGGGGGTGGAGGACCTCGCCACCGGCCGCCGGCTGGCCGACCTCGGCTGCGACGTCGCCCAGGGGTACGCCATCGCCCGGCCCATGCCGCTGGCGGCCTTCCTGCGCTGGTTGGCCGGCGAGCGCAGCGAGCAGGTGCAGCCCGCCGTCTGACGCGAGACCGGGGCGCGGGGCGACCGCTCATGAGGCGGCGCCGGACGCCGTCCCCGGGGGTGTGCCGGTCGGTGGGACCGGGCAGGATGGCCCGAGTCGATCAACCCGGAGGTGCATCCCGTGTTCCGCACACAGTCCCGAAGCGAGGTCATCGAGGCCGAGCTCCAGGAGAGCCTCAGCCACCTCGGCATCGCCGTCACCGAGGCCGGGCGGGCCGCCGCGGAGCAGCTCGCACCACGCGTCGAGGCCGCCCGTGACGCGGCCGGTCCGGTGCTGGAGTCCGCCCGCGAGGTGGTCGCCCCGAAGGTGGCCGCCGCCGTCGCCGTCGCCGCCCCGGCCGTCGAGGCCGCCCGCGAGGCGCTGACCCCGCGGGTCGAGGCCGCGTGGGACGCGGCCGGCCCGGTGCTGGACCTGGCGCGCGACCGCGTCGACGCCGCCGTCGAGGTGCTGACCCCGCGCCTGGAGGCCGCCCGCGAGGCGGCCGGCCCGGCCCTCACCGCGGCGCTGGCCACCGCCGGTGCCGCGGCCGCCAGGACCGCCGCCGACCTGGCGCCGCACGTGACGGCCGTCCAGGTCGCCACCCGCCGGGCACTGGCCGACGAGGTCGCCCCCCGCGTGCTCGCCGCCCGCGAGGCGGTCGGGCCCGCGCTGGACGACGCCCGCGGCTCCCTGGCCGCCGGCGTCGGGACGGCGCTGATCCAGCTGGGCCGGCGCCGCGCCGAGCTCGCGGCGGGCACGGCGAAGGCCACCGCCGACGTCCGCGAGATGGTGGTGCGGCAGCAGGCCCGGCTGGGTAGGGAGGCGGCACGGACCACCAGGACCGTCCGGCGCCGGGCCCACGTCCAGCCCGAGCCGCGCCGCTGGCCGTGGCTGGTGGCGATCGTCGCCGCCCTCGCCGCGGCGACGGTGCTCATGCGCCGGAAGAGGGAGGACCCGTGGACACCGGCCCCGGCCGGTGACGGGCCCGTGCCCAGCTACCGAGAGGACCCCGTGCCCAGCTCCCCGAGCAACGACCAGTCCGGCAAGACCGTCTCCGACGCGCAGTTCGTCGCCGGCGACTCGGCGCCCGCCGAGTCCGACATGGGCATCCGCGACGCCCAGAACGTCGCCGGTGACGCCGGCGCCGGCGAGACCGACCCCACGCAGACCGCGCCCGAGCCGTTCACCAGTGGCGGCAACGCGCAGGAGGGCCCGACCGCCGGGCCCGCGGCCGGCCAGGCCTGAGGTCGTCCGAGAACTGCCTCGCACCGCCCCCGCCGCCCCTCCGGGCAGCGGGGGCGGTGCTCGTCCGGGAGTACCGTGGTCGATCATGAGCGAGACGGTGGCCCCGACCCCCTCCTCGGACCCCACGATCGCGCCGGCCGGCCGCAAGCTGCTGCGCCTGGAGGTCCGCAACAGCCAGGTCCCGATCGAGCGCAAGCCGGAGTGGATCAAGACCCGGCTCAAGACCGGCCCGGAGTACACCGAGCTGAAGTCGCTGGTGCGCCGCGAGGGCCTGCACACCGTCTGCGAGGAGGCCGGCTGCCCCAACATCTACGAGTGCTGGGAGGACCGGGAGGCCACCTTCCTCATCGGCGGTGACCAGTGCACCCGGCGCTGCGACTTCTGCCAGATCGACACCGGCAAGCCCGCCGACTTCGACGCCGACGAGCCCCGCCGGGTCGCCGAGAGCGTCGCGACCATGGGCCTCAAGTACGCCACCGTCACCGGCGTCGCCCGCGACGACCTGCCCGACGGCGGCGCGTGGCTCTACGCCGAGACGGTGCGCCAGATCCACGCCGCGCTGCCCGGCTGCGGTGTCGAGCTGCTCATCCCCGACTTCAACGCCGATCCCGCCCAGCTGGCCGAGGTCTTCTCCTCCCGGCCCGAGGTGCTCGCGCACAACGTCGAGACCGTTCCGCGGATCTTCAAGCGGATCCGCCCCGGCTTCCGGTTCGAGCGGTCGCTGGCGGTCATCACCGCCGCCCGCGAGGCCGGGCTGGTGACCAAGTCCAACCTGATCCTGGGCATGGGCGAGGAGCCGCACGAGGTCGTCGAGACGATGCAGGCCCTGCACGAGGCCGGCTGCGACCTGCTGACCATCACCCAGTACCTGCGGCCCTCGCCGCGGCACCACCCCGTCGTCCGCTGGGTCAAGCCCGAGGAGTTCGTCGGCTTCCAGGCCCGGGCCGAGGAGATCGGCTTCCCCGGGGTGCTCGCCGGGCCGCTGGTCCGCAGCTCCTACCGGGCCGGCCGGCTCTACCAGCAGGCCGTGGAGGCCCGCGGGCTGACCCGCTCGAACTGAGGACGTCGCGGCCGGTCCACCGGGACCGGCCGCACGCGCCCCTATCCTGGGGGCATGGCACGCAGCAAGCCCACAGACTCCCCCGCGCCCGCTGGCAAGGCAGGGCGCGGTCCCGCTGCGGGGCGCGGCCGGTCCTCGGGCGCTGCCGCCGGGGCCACGGCCGCCTCCGGGAAGGGCCGGGCCGACAAGGGCAGGGACAAGGGCAGGGCCGGCAAGGACGGCGAGCCGAAGGTCGGCCGGCTCACGAAGGTCGGCAACCAGGTCCGCATGATCAAGCAGGCCTACTCGCTGACGCAGAAGAACGACCCGAAGCTCCCCTGGCTGATGCTCATCGCCTTCGTGGCGGTGGCCGGCGTCGTCGAGCTCGTGGCCGTCCTCCTCGGCTCCCCGTTCCTGTTCCTGCCGATCGCGATCGTCCTGGGCGTGCTGGCCGCCATGATCGTCTTCGGCCGCCGGGCGCAGGGCTCGGCCTACCGGCAGGTCGAGGGCCAGCCCGGAGCGGCGGCCTGGGTCCTCGAGGGCATGCGCGGCGACTGGCGGGTGAGCGCGGGCGTCGCCGGCACCACCCAGCTCGACGCCGTCCACCGGGTGCTCGGCCGGCCCGGGGTCGTCCTCGTCGGCGAGGGCTCCCCCACCCGCGTCCGGAACCTGATCGCGCAGGAGAAGAGGAAGATCGCCCGCGTCGTCGGCGACACCCCGATCTACGACCTCGTCGTCGGCGACGAGGAGGGGCAGGTGCCCCTGCGCAAGCTCAGCACCCACGTGATGAAGCTGCCGCGCAACCTGTCCGCCGCCGAGGTCAACACCCTCGGCCGCCGCATGTCCGCGCTCGGCGGGCCCCGGATGCCCGTTCCCGGCGGCCCGATGCCCGGGGGCCGGCAGATGACGGTCAGCGCCCGGCAGGTCCGCCGCCGCTGAGGGAGGACCACCCCGCCCCCCACCGCACGCTCGCGGTAGGGGCGGGGCGGCCGGCATCCCAGGGGCCCGGGTCAGGCGACGTCGCGGCGGGTCACCACCGCCAGCGTCACGACGGCGAACCCGACCAGGTAGGCGGCCAGCCAGCCCACGGACGCCGGCCCGCTGAGCACGTCGAGCACTCCCGGCGTCCCCTGCGCGGCCCCGCCCTGGGCGCGGCTCAGCGCGCCCACCAGCGAGCCCGCGGCCGTGCCCGGCAGGTGGTCGGTGACCACGGTGAGCCCGTCGAGCACCCCGCCGACGCCGCGCAGCAGGGTCTCGACCACCAGCGCCCAGACCAGGCCCAGCCCCACGCCCAGCGCCGGGCTGCGGGTGAGGGCGCCGACGAGCACCCCGGCCATGGCCCACGTGCCCAGCACGAGCAGACCGGTGCCCACGGCCTGCGCCCAGTCCCCCACCGAGGGCAGGTCCACCGGCTGCCCCTCCACGGTCGCGACGAGGACGGACGCGCCCAGGTCGACCGCCGCGGTCACGAGCACCAGCCCGGTGACGACGACGGCGAGCGCGGTCAGGGTGCCGCCGATCACCGCACCGCGGCCCGGTCCCTGGGTGAGCACCGTCTTCCAGGTGCCCCAGCCGTAGCCGCTGCCGACCGCGAGCGCACCCAGCACCAGGACCAGCGCGCCGCCGAACACCGGCATCCCCTGCACCAGCGTCACCGGCGCGGCCGGCGGCAGCAGCCCGGGCAGCAGCGCACCGCCCACCGGTGCGCCGGGGGGCGCACCCGGCCCGGGGGCCGAGCCGTTGCGGTAGGCGATCCAGTCGAAGACGTAGCCGAACGTCACGTTGAGGGCCACCCACACCCCCAGCAGCACCCACATCGCCGGCCACCGCCGCAGCCGCAGCAGCTCGGCGCGCGTGCTCGCTCCCAGCCCGCTCATCGCACTCCCTCCAGGTCCGTCGCGGGGACGCCGGAGCTGCCGGTCAGCTCCAGGAAGACCTCCTCCAGGGACCGCTCGACGCTGCGGACCTCCCGCACGTCGACGTCCTCGGCGACCAGCGCCCGCACCAGTGCCGGCACCGGCGTCGCGCCGTCCAGCCGCAGCGCGCGGCCGTCGTCGACCACGGTGACCGCGTCGTCGCCGGCCATGCGCAGCGCGACGGCCAGGGCCCGGTCCAGCGGGTCGGCCCGCAGGACGACGGCGGCACCCCCGCGCAGCTCGGTCACGGTGCTCTCGGCCAGCAGCCGGCCGTCGGCGAGGACCCCGACCCGGTCGCAGATCTCCTGCACCTCGGTCAGCAGGTGGCTGGAGAGCACCACGGTCTGCCCGCCGCGGGCGACGTCGACGACCAGGGCGCGCATGTCGGCCATGCCCGCCGGGTCCAGACCGTTGGTGGGCTCGTCGAGGACGAGCAGCTCCGGCTCGCCCAGCAGGGCCGCGGCGACACCGAGGCGCTGCTTCATGCCCAGCGAGTAGGAGCGGAAGCGGTCCCGGCCGCGGCGGGCGAGGTCGACCCGCTCCAGCGCCGCGTCGACGGCACTCTCGCCGAGCCGCCGGTAGCGGGCCACCACGCGCAGGTTGTCCCGGCCGGAGAGGTAGGGGTAGAAGCCCGGGCCCTCGACGAGGGCGCCGGTCCCGGACGCGGCGGCGCGGCTGCCCGGCGCCGCGCCCAGGACGGTGGCCCGTCCACCGCTGGGCCGCACCAGGCCGAGCAGCATGCGCAGCGTCGTCGTCTTGCCCGCGCCGTTGGGGCCGAGGAAGCCGTACACCTCGCCCCGCCGCACGGTCAGGCTCACGGAGTCGACGGCGGTCCGCGCCCCGTAGCGCTTGGTCAGGCGGTCGGTGACCACCACGGTGTCGTCCATGCCCGCCAGCGTGGCGACCGGCCGGCTCGCGCGCGTCGGCCAGGGAGCGGCTCTCCCGCGTACGCAGATCTGCGTACGCGGGCGCCGTGCCGCGGGGGACGACGCGCCGGCCGACGCCGACCTATCGTCGCCGCGTGCCCACCGCGCCCGCACTCCGCCCGGGGTGGCACGACCTCGTGCCCGCCCTGCCGCTGCTGGTGCTCGGGCTGGCCGCGTCCGGGGAGGCCGCGGAGGACCAGCCGTGGCTGCGGGTGCCGGACGCGGAGGCCCACGTCTACGTGGCCGTGGCGGCGCTGGCGCTGCTGCTGCGCCGGCGCGCGCCGCGGCTGGGTCTCGTGGTCTGCGGGCTGGCCGTCTCGGCCTACCTCGCCCGGGGCTTCGCGTTCGGGCCGGTCCTGCTGACCGGGCCCGTGGCGGCCTGGGCGGTGGCGACCCGGCTGTCCTGGCGGGAGGCGCTGGCCTGGGTCAGCGGGCTGGCCCTCGTCCCCGCCGTGGCGGCGGCCCCGGCGTTCTACGGGGGCCGGGGCGGCTGGCTGGCCCACCTCGCCTGGAGCACCGGGTGGGCCGCCGTGGTCGGCGGGGTGGCCGCCGTCGGCGCCGCGCTGCAGGTGCGCCGTCGCTCGGAGGAGGGGGTGCGCGCCGAGCAGGCCCGGCGCGCCGTCTCCGAGGAGCGCCTGCACATGGCGCAGGACGTACACGACGGCGTCGGCCACGCGCTGGCGGTCGTCGCCCTGCACGCCGGGGTGGCCAAGCACGTCCTCGACCGCGACCCGGAGCGGGCCCGGGAGCTGCTCACCAGCATCCAGGCGACCAGCCGCGAGGCGCTCGACGGGCTGCGGGCCGACCTCGACCGGTGGCGCTCGGAGGATGCCGGCAGCCGCCGGCCGGTGCCGGGGCTGGCCGACCTGCCGCACCTGCTCGACCGGATGCGCGCCGGCGGCCTGGTGCTCACCGCCGACGTCGGGCCCTGCGAGGGGGTCCCGGAGGAGGTCGGCGCGGTCACCTACCGGGTCGTGCAGGAGTCGCTGACCAACGTGCTGCGGCACGCGGGCGGCGCGCCGGCGCACGTCCGGGTCGCCTGCAGTGGGGCGGCGCTGACCGTCGAGGTGGGCGATCGCGGCACCGGCGTCGCCGTCCCGGTGCCGGCGACGGGCAGCGGGATCGAGGGGATGCGCCGGCGCGCGGCGTCGGTGGGCGGCTCGCTGACGGCGGGCCCGGTGCCCGGGGGCGGGTTCGCCGTCCGGGCCGAGCTGCCGCTGGCCGCCGCGGCTCCCCGGACGGCGGTCGCCGTCCCGGAGGTCCGGCCGTGATCCGGGTGGCCGTGGTCGACGACCAGGCGCTGGTGCGCATGGGCCTGCGGGTGCTGCTCGACAGCGAGCCGGACACCGAGGTCGTCGGTGAGGCCGCCGACGGCGCGGCCGGGCTCGACCTGGCGCGGGCCACGGTGCCCGACGTGGTCCTGATGGACGTCCGGATGCCCGGTGTCGACGGGCTGACCGCGCTGCGCCGGATCACCGCCGACCCGGCGCTGGCCGCCGTCCGCGTCGTCGTCCTCACCACGTTCGGCCTGGACGAGTACGTGTTCGAGGCGCTGGCCGCCGGCGCGAGCGGCTTCGTCCTCAAGGACGGCGACCCCGACGAGCTGCTGCGCGCGGTGCGGGTGGTTGCCGACGGCGGCTCGCTGCTGTCGCCCGCGGTCACCCGCCGGGTGATCGAGCAGTTCGCCGCGGCGCCGGCGGCCCGCTCGGCGCCGCACCCGGGGATCGCCGAGCTGACCGAGCGGGAGCGGGAGATCGTCGCCTGGGTGGCCACCGGCCGGTCCAACGACGAGATCGCCGAGGAGCTGGTGGTGAGCCCGGCGACGGTGCGCACCCACGTCAGCCGGGCGATGCTCAAGCTGCACGCCCGGGACCGCGCGCAGCTGGTGGTGTTCGCGATCCGGTCCGGCCTGCAGATCGGCCCCTGAGGAAGGACCACCTTGCCCCCCACCGCTCGCACGCTCGCGGCGGGCCCCTGCAGCGCGGCCGTCAGAGGCGGGTGAAGGGTTCGGCGTAGCGGAAGGTGCCGCGCTGCTCGCGGCCGGCCAGCCGGCGGGCCTGGAAGTGCGCGCCCCACGCCGGGTCGGGCGGGGCGACGCCGAGGTCGGTGGACCGCACGAAGCCGAACCGCCCGTAGTAGCCGGGCGCTCCGAGCAGTGCGACGAGGCACTCGCCGGCCGCCTCGGCCACCGCGAGCAGCGCGTGCACGAGCACGGTGCCCACACCCCGGCCCTGGGACCCCGGCCGGACGCCGAGCGGGCCGAGCCCCAACGCCGCGGCGCCCAGTGGCTCGATCCACCCGCGGGTCGCGATCACGTGCCCGACGACGACCTCCTCGTCCGCGGCCACGAGGGACAGGTGCGGCAGGAAGCCGGCGTCCTCGCGCAGCTCGTCGAGCAGCCGGGCCTCGACGTCCGTGGGGAACGCCGCCTCGTGCAGCTCCCGCACGGCCGCGTGGTCGCCCGGGTGCTCGCGGCGGACGATCACCTGTCGCGGACGACGGCGGTGTCGGTGACCCGGTCGTGCAGGCCGCGGCCGTCGGCGTCGACCACCAGCGCCGGCACCAGCAGCATGAGCAGCCCGGTGCGGACGACGGCACGCCACAGCGCCAGCCGCTGGGCCGGGCGCGGGTGGGCCAGCCGCAGGCCGAGCAGGCGCATGCCCGGCGTCTGCCCGGCGGCGACCAGGAAGAGGACGTACACCGCGGCGAAGGACAGCAGGCTCCAGTTGCCCGGCAGGCTCGGTGCGGTGAACAGCCCGGCGACGACCGCCGAGAGGAACGCGTCGACGACGAAGGCCAGGACCCGGGTGCCGAAGGGCGCCAGCGAGCCGGGCCCGTCGGACGGCAGACCCAGGGAGGCGCCCCGTCGGCGCTCCTGAGAGGGTTGCTGCGCGTCCCCGACCACGTGCACCAGCGTAGGACCCACCGGCAGCCGAACCGCCGGGCCGAGGAGACGCCGACCGGCGCCGACACGCCGGACGGCGTTGTTACCGCCCCGAAACAGACGGGACACGGCAGGGCAACTCCTCGCTCGTAGCTTGGCCGGTGGCTGTCCGCCCACTCCCGGAGGATCGATGTTCACCAGTCCCGACGAGGTCGCCGCCTACATCCGCGACAACGACGTCGAGTTCGTCGACGTGCGCTTCTGCGACCTGCCCGGCGTCATGCAGCACTTCACGATCCCCGCGTCGACGTTCGGCGAGGACACGTTCTCCGACGGCCTGGGCTTCGACGGCTCGTCGATCCGCGGCTTCCAGGCCATCAACGAGTCGGACATGCTGCTGCTGCCCGACGCGAACAGCGCCTTCGTGGACCCGTTCCGCAAGCACAAGACGCTCAACGTGAACTTCTTCATCCACGACCCGATCACGCGGGAGGCCTACAGCCGCGACCCGCGGAACGTGGCGAAGAAGGCCGAGGCCTACCTGGCCAGCAGCGGCATCGCCGACACCGCCTACTTCGGCCCCGAGGCGGAGTTCTACGTCTTCGACTCCATCCGGTACGACACCAGCATCAACGAGGGCTACTACCACATCGACTCGGTCGAGGGCTCCTGGAACTCCGGCTCCCCCACCGGCGAGAACGGGCTCGGCCCCAACCGCGGCTACAAGGCCCGGATGAAGGGCGGCTACTTCCCGGTCGAGCCCTACGACCAGCAGAGCGACCTGCGCGCCGACATGATGAAGAACCTCATCGGGGTCGGGCTCCAGCTGGAGCGCGGCCACCACGAGGTGGGCACCGGCGGCCAGGCCGAGATCAACTACAAGTTCGACACGCTGCTGCGGTCGGCCGACAGCCTGATGCTGTTCAAGTACGTCATCAAGAACACCGCCTGGGCGCACGGCAAGACGGCGACCTTCATGCCCAAGCCGCTGTTCGGCGACAACGGCTCGGGCATGCACTGCCACCAGAGCCTCTGGCGCGACGGCGAGCCGCTGTTCCACGCCGAGACCGGCTACGCGGGCCTGTCCGACACCGCCCGCCACTACATCGGCGGCCTGCTGGCCCACGCCCCGTCGCTGCTGGCCTTCACCAACCCGACGGTCAACAGCTTCCACCGCCTGGTGCCCGGCTACGAGGCCCCGATCAACCTCGTCTACTCGGCCCGCAACCGCTCGGCCTGCTGCCGCATCCCGATCTCCGGTGACAGCCCCAAGGCCAAGCGCATCGAGTTCCGCGTGCCCGACCCGTCGGCCAACCCCTACCTCGCCTTCTCGGCGATGCTCATGGCCGGCCTCGACGGCATCAAGAACAAGATCGAGCCGCCGGCGCCGGTGGACAAGGACCTCTACGAGCTGCCGCCGGAGGAGGCCCTGGGCATCGAGAAGGTCCCGGCCTCGCTGGACGCCGTCCTCGACCGGCTCGAGGTCGACCACGAGTACCTGATCGACGGCGGGGTGTTCACCCCCGACCTGATCGAGACGTGGATCGAGTACAAGCGGGAGTTCGAGATCGACCCGATCCGCCTTCGCCCGCACCCGCACGAGTTCGCCATGTACTACGACATCTGATGTCAGCTTGCGGGCTGACCTGCGGTTGTGACTGCAGGTCAGCCCGCTCGGTCCACGACGGGTCCCCACGAGCTGCTCGCACTGCACCCGCGGCAGCTCGTGGGGACCCGTTGCTGTCGGGCCACAGGTGCCCGTAGGTGTCGAGCATCGTCGTGGCCGAGCCGTGCCGGAGGCGGCGCTGCACGACCTCGACGTCGAGGCCGCTGCCGATGAGCGGGCCGGCCGGGTAGTGCCTCAGGTCGTGGGAGCGGAACGCAGCGGGCAACCCGGCGACCTCCGGCCGAGCCGAGCGGATCGACCGCTCGACGGCCCACGTCGAGGTCTGCCGGCCCGTGCCGTCAGTGACGACGTGGTCGCCGCCCCACCGGGCCACCGCAGCCGACGACACCGCGGCCAGCTCCTGAAGGATGGGCAGCGCCGTACAGGACGTCTCGCTCTTCAGCGGCTTCCCGTTGCCCTGCTGCACCGGCCGGACGACGCCGCGCACGAAGTCGACGTCCCCGACCTGCAGCGCCACCACCTCGGCGGTCCGCAGCCCGACGAACGCACCGAGCAGGATCGCCGGGCGCAGGTGCTCGGCGACCGTGTCGTGCAGCGCCCAGACCTGCTCGGTCGTGGCGACGTACGGGCGCTGGCCACCGGCTCCTGGTGAGGTGCGGCGCGAGCACGGGTTGCGGGCCAACGACCCGTCGTGCACGGCGTCGCTCATGACCTGCGAGGGCCGGGAGTGCAGGGCGTGGACGTAGCTGTCGGCGAGGCCGTCGGCCTCGAGCTCCACCGTCCACGAGCGGATCGTCGACGGCCGCACGGCCGCACGGCCGAGAGCGGCATCGGGCCGAACGCGGCCTCGACCTGGGCGAGGTGGACCTGCGCCCGTCGCACGGTGCTCGGGCGCCGGGTGGCACAGCCCGCCAACCAGGTCCCGCACCCCTCGGTGACCGTCGTCCGGCGGTGTCCGGATCGACGTAGGTCCCGGTCACCTGACTGGTCGTGACCTCGTCCAGCCACCGTTGCGCCTTGGCCCTTACCCTCATCGGCGAACGCGCGGGTGATCTCCTTGCCGGCGGCGTCCCTGCAGCGCGCGCGGTAGCCCATCCCCTCCCCGTGCCGGGCGCTCGGCACTCCCTGACTGGTCGCCAACTCGGTGACCAACCACCGGTCCTGGATGCTGCGGAACGCCACGAGCGTCTCCGGTCTACAGCCCGGGCAGTGGACCGCTTGGCGATCTGCGTCAGGCGGCTGTAGCTCCGTTGCGAGCCGCGCCTCGAGTGCTTCACGGGCGAGGGGGGATGGTCGTGCCCTCGCGTGCGGCAATCTCAGCGGCGCGGTCGCGGACGGCGGGAGTGACGCGGAAGACGCGTCCTGGCGCCGTTGTGCGACGCCCCGCGTCAGGCCGTGGCGCTCGAAGCTGCCCACGGCGGCGAACTCAGGAGGCTGGAGGCACGAGTCACCCTGCCCCGTCGCGGAGGGAGCTGGCGCTCCTCGTCTCAGGAGAGGCCCATGACCGCGAGGAGAGTGGAGATCAGCGGTCCGGGAAGTCCGTGCCGACCATCACCCGCAGCGCGTTGGCCTCGAGCGCGATCCGCACGGGCGTGCGTCCGCGGATCTCGCCGTCGACGTCGAGCGCGAGGGGCGGGTCGGTCTCCAACCACACCTCGCCGGTCGTGAGGAACCGGGTGCGGTCCAGCGGCCGGCGCGGCCCGATGACCGTCTGGCGAACGGTCGCCAGGCTCAGCCGGAGCCGGTTGGCGTCGCCGAGCCGGTACACCACCAGCTCGCGGTCATCCAGGCCGGTGTCGGAGGCGATCGCCCGGCCGGCGTGGTGACTGCCGTTGGCGATGTTGAGCTGGTGGGTCGCCAGTTCGTGCACCTCGCCGTCGATGCGCAGCCGCGCGGTGAAAGGCTGGTGGCCGGGCAACAGCGCGAGCGCGGTCAGCGGATAGGCAGCGCGGCCCAGCACCCGCTTCAGCCGGTGCGGAACGTGCTCGGCGACCTGCACCGAGAGCCCCAGGCTGGTCAGGTTGGCGAAGTGTCGCCCGGCCACGTGGCCGAGGTCGACGTCGGCGACCTTGCCGTCGGTGAGCACACGCAGGGCGGCCGGCAGGCGCAGCGGCAGGCCCAGGCCGCGGGCGAAGTTGTTGGTCGTGCCGAGCGGAAGGACGCCGAGGCAGACGTCGCGGTGGGCGAGCTGGTGCGCGGCCTCGCTCAGCGTGCCGTCGCCACCGCCCACCACCACGAGGTCAGCGCCGCTGTCGGCCGCGGCGGCGAGCGCCTCGGGCAGGCCCCGCGGGTCGGCGACCGGGCGCACGTCGACCAGCTCCATGGTGGCCTGCAGCCGTTGGTGCACCGCCGCGAAGGAACGGCGTCCCCGGCGGGACCGGACGTTGACGACCAGCGCTGTGCGGCGCCGGGCGCGGATGTCGGCGTCCAGCGCCGCCTTCGACCGCTGGTGCACAGGTCCCGTCACGACGATCTCCGTTCTCCCGACGCGGGTGGCTGCCCCGGCAGCCTGCACCACGACGAGGGTGAAGCCGTCAACCGTGACGCTCCGCCGTATTCGGCGACACGCCACAGCCGACAGCCGGGCTGCAATCTGATCACCAATGCCACGGCCTGCCGACAAGGACGGGGCTGCGCCACGACTGCAGCGATTGACCGCCTTCCCGTCGCAGACGGCCGTCGACGAGCCGCTGCGCAGCGGGTCGACCCGAAGAACGAAGCCGCTTCGGCGACGTTCAAGGGGCCGGAGCAGCCAGCCGTCGATGTCGCTCGGAGGATCCCCTACGGGACCCGGTGACCAACGCCCGGCTCGTCCGAACGTCGCCGTAGCGGGTTCGTCGTGCGGACAGCACCGAGGTGCATGACGAGCGCACCGATGAGTTGTCGTACGGCGACAGGTCTGTGCCGGCATGACTCCGGAGGAGCGGATCGAGGAGTGCACATGAACTGGACGTTGGAGGTCGTGGTCGTGCCGGTGGCCGACGTCGACCGAGCCAAGGCCTTCTACGCCGGCAAGCTGGGCTTCACCATCGACCACGACATCAGCCCTCCAGGCCCGGGCAACCGGCTCGTCCAGCTGACGCCGCCGGGCTCCGGCTGCTCGATCGTGATCGGCGAGGGCGTCGTTCCGCACATGCCTCCTGGCTCCCTCCAGGGCCTCCAGCTCGTCGTCCCGGACATCGCTGAGGCACACGCGCAGCTCGTCGAGCGCGGAGTCGAGGTCAGCGAGATCCAGGTGTTGGGCGGCGACGCGGATGCGCTGCGTCAGGGCGGGACGGCACTCGACAACGTCGGGTTCGTGTTCTTCCGCGACCCGGACGGCAACGGCTGGGCCGTGCAGCAGATCTCCGCGCGAGGGTCTGTTTCGCCACCGGCAGCAGCGCCGGCCGAGATCGGTTGACGACCCCGGGGATGGTGTGCCGTAGGCCCATCCCCGGACGGGCGCCGGTCGGTGAGGGCGGCTCGCGGCTGCCGCAGCGGACGGCGTCGCCTGTCCGGACAACACGGTGCACCAGGCGCCGAAGCCGGCGGGTGCCCGGCTGCTCCAAGGTGTCACAGCAGGGGGCCCCGTCTTGTCTCATCAGGTGTCGGTGATCCTCGACCAAGGAGCTGATCATGAGGGTGTTCGTCGCAGGGGCGACGGGAGCGATCGGAAGGCAGCTGGTGCCACGTCTGGTCGAGGCGGGTCATGAGGTTCATGGCATGACACGCCACGAGTCCAAGCAGGCGATGCTCCGCGCGTTGGGTGCTCTGCCGGTGGTCGCGGACGCGCTCGACCCCGATCAGGTCGCGGAGGCCGTGGGCAGGGCGCGGCCGGACGTGATCGTGCACCAGCTGACCGCGATCGGCGCGTTGGACATGCGTCACTTCGATCGCGACTTCGCGCGGACCAACCGCCTGCGGGTCGAGGGCACGGACCATCTGCTCTCCGCCGGGCAGGCGGTGGGCGTGCAGCGGTTCGTGGCGCAGGGGATCGCGGGCTACGGCGCGTACGCGCGCACCGGTGCGCCGATCAAGACCGAGGAGGATCCGCTGGACTCCGCGCCCGCGCGGGAGATGCGCGAGACCCTGGCTGCGATCCGTCATCTCGAGCAGGCGGTCCTCGGCGCACGGTGGACGGAGGGGATCGTGCTGCGCTACGGCGCCTTCTACGGGCCGGGCACGTCGATGGCACCGGGCGGCCAGCAGCCGGAGCTGATCCGCAAGCGCAGGTTCCCCCTGGTCGGCGACGGCGGCGGCGTGTGGTCGTTCATCCACGTGGCCGACGCGGCGGAGGCGACGGTGGCGGCGGTCGAGCACGGCCGCCGCGGTGTCTACAACGTCGTCGACGATGACCCCGCCCCGGTCGCCGAGTGGCTGCCGGCGCTGGCGCAGGAGCTCGGTGCCAGGAAGCCGATGCGCGTGCCGCGGTTCATCGGGCGGCTGTTCGCTGGTGAGGCCGGCGTGGTGATGATGACCGAGCTCCGCGGCGCCTCCAACGCCAAGGCCAAGCGCGAGCTGGGGTGGCGCCCGGCGCACCCGAGCTGGCGGCACGGGCTTGCCGCGGCATGACCGCCCGCGAGCGGCTGCTCGACGAGCTGCGGCCGGGCGCGTTCGCGCTCGCGTACCGAATGCTCGGCAGCGTGTCCGAGGCCGAGGACGTGGTGCAAGAAGCGCTGCTGCGGGTGCACCAGGCACTCGAAGCGGGCGAGCGGATCGCATCGCCACGCGCGTTGGTGGCCACCGTGACCACCCGGCTGGCGATCAACGAGCTGCGCTCCGCGCGCGCCCGCCGCGAGCGCTACGTCGGCCAGTGGCTGCCAGAGCCGATCGTCACCGACGGCCACGATGATCCGGCCCGGCACGCCGAGACCGCCGACTCGCTGTCGCTGGCGATGCTGGTGCTGCTGGAGAGCCTCTCGCCCGAGCAGCGCGCCGTGCTGCTGCTCCACGACGTGTTCGACTACGGGTATCCCGAGATCGCGCGGATCATCGGCAAGAGCGAGGACAACGTGCGTCAACTCGCCACCCGCGCCAGACGCCACGTCCAGCAGCGCCGGCCGCGCTTCCAGACGACGCGCGAGCAGCGCGACGAGCTGGCAGCCCGGTTCTTCGCGGCCGCCGAACACGGCGATCTCGCCGGGCTCGAGGCGCTGCTCGCGCACGACGTCACACTGACCGGCGACGGCGGCGGCAAGGTCCCGGCGCTCGCGCGAGCGCTGCGCGGACGCAACCGTGTCGCACGCACGGTCATCAACTGGGTCCGACGGGTCGCGCGCCTCCCGGGCGTGTCCTTGCTCCCTGTCGAACTCAACGGCAGCCCGGGAGCGCTCCTCCTCGACGCACAGCAGCGGCTGATCGGCGCGTGCGCGATCGACATCGCCGACGGCCGGATCACGAGCATCAGCGGGATCGTCAACCCCGACAAGCTGGCGCACCTCGGGCCGATCGGCGACCTCGCGTCGCTCCTGAGGTCGGCGCGATGAGCTCCGATCGTGTCGCGGACATCGACGCCGCAGGGTCCCCGGGCCAGGCTGCCGGCCCGCTGCGTCGACGTCCGCGCGTGCAATCGCGCCGACGGCGGCGTCCCGCACGGGAACCCCTGGTTGCCCAGAGGAGGTCGTCGAGGGGTCGTCGCTCACCCTGGGCCTCGGGCGATGGGGGTGAACCTTCAACGGTGAGCGACGGCCTGGCCCAGGTCGTCGAGCGCGAGCTCGGAGTAGTCCCAGTCCGCCCAGCGGGCCGCCTCGGGCAGGAGATCGACCTCCGCCACGCTCAACTCGTACGACGCGGCGAAGGTCGTAGGACTCCACCGACTGGCCAGGAGCGGATGAAGGCCCGGGGTAGCAAGTTCCTCCGCCGCTCACTCAGGCTCTCGCTCCACCATGTCATCGCACTGAGCTGTCATCGCACTGAGCTGCAGGACCGGAAGCGGATCCGGTCGCGGGATGCCGTGGCTTCACTCAGGCCCGGCGTTGCCGCTGCTCGACGAGCCAACCGTGCAGGACGGTGGCGAGACGCTCAGGAGCGTCCAGCTGGATCAGATGCCCTGCATCCCGGACGAGCTGCAGGCGCGCCCCGGCTATCGCCTCGGCCAGGGCATGAGCCCGGTCGACCGGGATCCAGGTGTCCTCGACGCCCCAGGCGACGAGTACCGGCAGCGCCAGTGAGCCGTACAGGGGCTCCACCTCGTCGGTGTGGGTCTGGTCGGCCTGGGCGATCTGCCGATAGAACGCCGCCTGGCCCGGCGATCCGAGCCACGGCCCGACCAGCGTGCGCGTCTGGCGCTCGTCGAGGCCGCGATGGCTGGCTCCCTCGACGTACGCGCGCACCACGCCCTCGTGCACAGCGGCCGGCAGAGCCGCGAAGACATCAGCGTTGTCGCGTACCAGGCGGAAGAACTCCGAGCCCCAGGGCGCAAGCGCCACGACGTCGACCAGGGCCAGGGAGCTGTAGAGCGCGCCGTGCAGCAGGTGTGCGCGCAGTGCGACGGCCCCGCCGTAGTCGTGGGCGATGAGGTGTGGCCGGTCCAGTCCCCAGTGGCCGATGAGGTCGCAGAGCAGCTCGCCTTGCACATCGAGCGAGACGCGGTGCTCAGCCTGCATCGAGGACTGGCCGTAGCCGGGCATGTCCCAGAGGTGGACCCGGAACTCCGAGCTCAGCGCATCAGCGAACGGACGCCAGAGAGCCGAGGACCACGGGGTGCCGTGGCAGAACACCACCGGTGGACCTTCGCCCCAGGCGTCCCATCGCACCTGACGTCCTCGCCAGACGAAGGTCTGCTCGAGTTGCACCCGACGATCCTGGCAGGGCTCGAGTCCGGTCGTCGCGCCCTTCCACGCCGGGGACGGGCCGGTGGGGACGCCCCTGCGGGTCGGGACTCCCGCGCCAGGGATGCTGTCGAGGTGCCTGCCGCCTCACGCTCCCCCTCACCGGCTGCGCTGCTCACCGAGCCGCCGCGGGCGGGTCTGGACCTCGCCGTCCTGGCGGCTGCCTGGCCGGTGCTCGCAGCAGCCCGCCGCGGTGACGGGCACCCGGTGCTGGTGCTGCCGGGGCTGATGACCGGCGACCCCGCCACCGTGGTGCTCCGGACCGCGCTGCGCGCCCTCGGCCACGAGGTGTCCGGCTGGAACCTGGGCACCAACCGCGGCCCGACGGGCCACGTCGTCGACTCGCTGCGCGCCCGGCTCCAGCGGTTGCACCGGACCTCGGGACGGCGGGTCAGCCTGGTCGGCTGGAGTCTCGGCGGCCTCTACGCTCAGGAACTGGCGAGAGCCGCGCCGGGCAGCGTCCGCGGACTGGTCACCCTCGGCACGCCGGTGCTGAGATCTGCGCCCTGGGTGCGCACCGCCTCGGGGATCGTCGACGGCGGCACCCGCCTCCTGCGCGGGGCGGCCGCCCTGCCCCGGCCCTGGGCCGAACGCGGCTCCCTGCGTGTGCCCGCGACGTCGGTCTACACGCGGGCCGACGGCATCGTGCACTGGTCGTCGTGTCGCTACGAACTCCGCCCCCGGCGGGAGAACGTGGAGGTGCGCGGCAGCCACCTCGGCCTGGCCTGCAACCCGGCGGTGCTCTGGCTGCTGGCCGACCGGCTGGGGATGGCCGAGGGTACGTGGACACCGTTCCGCCCCCCGCCCGGACTCAGCCTGCTCTTCCCCCGCCGTCGCTGACACGAGCAGCCCGCCCGTCATCGACGTCCCGTCAGGTACACATGGCAGGTCGACCCGGTACCGGCACGTCCCCGATCGGGCCTGACCTGTCGTCCCGGCCCGTCTGGTCGAGTGGTCCTGCGGCGCTCACCGCGGCGGTGCGGGGCTCCTCGCACGGGGTCGAGGACGGGCAGCCGAGGGCGGGGCGCCGCCGCGACGCTCGCGGACCTCAGCAGGGCTTGGTGTGCAGGGACCTCCCACGACCTGCCCGGGTCCCGCGGGGAGCCGGCCGGCGTGCCCGGACCGCCTGGGGATGCTCGGGAGCCGAGGGGTCCGGACGGGACCGCGGCCGAGGAGGACACGGTGCAGGTCAGGGACGTCATGACATGCCAGGTCGTCACGGTGGGACCGGACACCTCCGCCAAGGACGTGGGCGCGGTGAGGGCGGAGCGGGGTTTCGCCGCCGTCCCCGTGGTCGACGGCGGCGACCGGCTGGTCGGCATCGTCGCCGAGGTCGACGTGCTGCGCGACCGGCTGCCGCAGGACCCCCGGCTGCACCTGCGCCGCGCCGAGGACGCCGGCGCGCCGCCCCCGCCGGTGCTGGTGCGGGAGGTGATGACCGAGGCGGTGCGGACCGTCGAGTCCGGCTCGGACCTCGCCGACGTCGCCCGGCTGGTCGTCGACCACCGGCTGCGCGGCGCGCCGGTCCTCGACGGCGACCGGCTGGTCGGGATCGTCAGCCGCCGCGACCTGCTGCGCGCCCTGGTCCGGCCGGACGACGAGATCCGCCGCGACCTGCTGCGGCTGGTCGAGGGCTACACCGGGGAGCTGGACGCGTGGGACGTCTCGGTCGCCGAGGGCGTGGCCACCGTCCGGCGCACCCGCGGGGAGCCGCAGGGGCCCGCCGGGTCCGAGCAGCGCGCCCTGGAGGCGCTGGCCCGGACGGTGGGCGGGGTGGTCGGCGTCCGCGTGCCGTGACCCGCGCGGACGCGGGGGCCTAGGCGGCGTCGTCCTCCAGCGCCGCGGTGTCCTCCAGGGCGGTGTCCGCCAGGGCGGTGTCCGCCAGGGCGGCATCCAGGGCGGCGACCTCGTCCTCGATGCCGACCATGACCTCGTTGGTCTGCAGCGTCACCAGCCAGGCCAGCGCGTGGTCCTCGACCGGCCGGTCGGTGACCGCGGCGATGGCGTCGAGCTGGGCGGCCACCAGCCCGCGCGCGGCCTGGTAGACGTCCGCGGCGCTGACCGCGATCTGCTGCTCGGCCAGCCAGAGCCGTCCGTCGGACAGCACGCGCACCTCGCTCTGACTGCCGACCCCCAGGTCGGCGGCCGCGCTCGTCAGGACGGACATGCCGGCACGCAGCTCGGTGAGGCGGCGGCTCGGGTCGGGGGACGACGGCATGGGCACTCCTCGGACGGGCCCGCAGGCCTCGGGTCGTGCACTGGGTGTCGGCACCGCGCCCGCACGTCCTGACCGTCCGTGGGGTGCCCTGGCGTTCGTGGGACGGGCGGGACGAACCGTTGCGCGTCCGGACCTCGGCGGATCCCGCGCGTCCGGGCCCCTCTGCCGCCCTGGGCGGCACACGACCTCCACCGGCCCACCGCGCGGTCGACCCCCGTTGTTGCCCTCCGTGAGCGTGTCATGCCGAAGTGTGACCCACGTCACGGCGACAACTCACATGACTGAACGTAACGTTTTGGCTGCGCTCAGCTAAACAGGAGCGCGGCGCCGGTCCGCCAAACCCTGCCCACCGGTCGCCCTCCACGACTCCCCAGGGCAGGGGTGGGGGACCCACGTCCACGGCGCCACGGCCCTGCCGCTGTGCGCCTCGGGGTGAAGCCGCGTCCCGCGGCCGGGCACACCGATCGCCCGAACCCGACAGCTCACCTCGCCGGCGGTGATCGGAGATCACCATGCCCAAGCACCGCGCGCCCCGCTACGTCCGCACCAAGAAGGTCCTCGCCAAGGCCCCCGTCGCCGCCGGCGCCACCGCCGTCGGGCTCGGCGTCCTCAGCTCCCCGGCAGCCGCAGCAGCCACCACCACCACCCACGACTGGACCGGCGTCGCCCAGTGCGAGTCCGGCGGCAACTGGAGCATCAACACCGGCAACGGCTACTACGGCGGCCTGCAGTTCAGCCAGCCGACCTGGGCCGGCTACGGGGGCACCGACCTGGCACCCCGCGCCGACCTGGCGACGCCGGGCCAGCAGGTCCAGATCGCCGAGGAGGTCCTCGCCGGGCAGGGCATCGGCGCCTGGCCGACCTGCGGCAAGTACCTGACCGAGGGCACCACGCCGGCCGCCGCCGGGTCGGGCGCCGCGTCCACCACCGCGTCGACCACCACCGCGTCCACCGCCGCCGCGACCACCGCCGCCGCGCCCGCCGCGGAGCAGCCGGCCGGCGCCCCGGCGACGACCCAGGACGACGGCGACCGCGGGGACCACGACGCCGGGACCTCCGGCCGCCACGCCGCCTGGGGCGACTACACCGTCGAGCGCGGCGACACGCTGCGGGAGATCGCCGCTGCCCACGGCCAGTCCTGGCGCGAGGTCTACCAGCGCAACGCCGACGTCATCGGCAGCAACCCGAACCGCATCACCCCCGGGGAGGTGCTGACGCTGACGGGCGCCGAGCAGGCCGCCCCGGCCCCGGCGGCCCCCGCCGCGACGACGGCCACCGCCGGCACGTCGGCGCCGTCGGGCACGACGACCTCCCTCGCCCAGACGGCCGTCGGCGCCGCGCACATCACCAACAGCGCCGGCGACGTCAAGCCGCAGGTGCAGGCCGCCGCCGACGCGGTCGTGGCCAACGTCGCCGGTGCCGCCGACATCACCCTCGGCGGCACCCGCGCCAGCGCCGTCGACCCGAACGGCCACCCGTCGGGCCTGGCGCTGGACTACATGGTCCTGTCCGACACCGCCCTCGGCGACGCGATCGTCCAGTACCACATCGACCACTGGGAGGAGCTCGGCGTGGACTACGTCATCTACGAGCAGCGGATCCTCACCTCCCCGACCGGCTCCTGGACGCAGATGGAGGACCGCGGCAGCGCGACCGCCAACCACTTCGACCACGTCCACGTGAACTACACGGCCTGACCCACCTCGCCGGACCACGGGGCCGGCCGAGCACAGCGACCCCCTGCCCGCGGGCAGGGGGTCGCTGTCGTGTCCGGCTCAGCAGCAGCGGCTGACCGGGTTGCGCTCCACCTCGTCGGCGCGGCGCCGCTCGAACTCCCGCCGGCTCACCGGCTCGTGCCCGTGCCGTGCGCAGTGCGCGAGGTAGTCGTCCCAGCGGGCCTCGCCGCTCCACTCCCGCAGGTACCAGCGCACCCCGCGCCAGGCCCGGCCGGCGAGGGCGACCGCGGCGCTCACGAGCGGTCCCTCCCGGCGCCGACCAGCCGCTCGTGCTCGGCCATGGCGCGCTTCTCCTCGGCCGTCGCGAACAGCCCCGCGGGTTCGACGATGGCCGAGGGCACCGCCGGCTCCTCCGTCGTCGGGAGCGCGCCGCGGGTGCGGACCGCCCGGGCGACGACCACCAGCGCGTTGACGAAGACGACCAGCACCAGGAGGGCGAAGAACGCCTGCAGCACCCCGTTGATCGTCGAGTTGGTGACGACCTGCTGCATCTGGCCCACGTCCTGCGCCGGCGGGAGGACCTCACCGGCGTCGAGCGCGTCGGCGTACCGGGCGCGCTGGGCGAAGTAGCCGATCGCGGGGTTGTCGGAGAAGACCTTCTGCCAGCTCGCCGTCATGGTGACCACCAGGTCCCAGGCCAGCGGGACGGCGGTGATCCAGGCGTACCTGAGCTTCCCGTGCTTCACCAGCAGGACGGTCGCCAGGGTCAGCGCGATCGCGGCGAGCAGCTGGTTGGCGATGCCGAACAGCGGGAAGAGCTGGTTGACCCCGCCCAGCGGGTCGGTGACGCCGATGTAGAGCATCGAGCCCCACAGGCCGACGACGACGGCGCTGGCGATGACGTTGCCCGGCCGCCACGACAGGTCACCGAAGCGCTTCCACACGTTGCCGATCGTGTCCTGCAGCATGAACCGGCCCACGCGGGTGCCGGCGTCGACGGCGGTGAGGATGAACAGCGCCTCGAACATGATCGCGAAGTGGTACCAGAACGCCTGCAGGTTCCCGCCGAAGGCGGTGTGGAAGATCTCGGAGATGCCGACGGCGAGCGTCGGGGCGCCGCCGGTGCGCGAGATCAGGCTCGGCTCCTGGACGGCGGCCGAGGCGGCGGCGAGGTCCTGGGCGGAGGTGGAGAAGCCCAGGCCGTTGACGAAGGCCGCCGCCGTCTCCGGGGTCCCGCCGGTGGCGCCGGCCGGGGCGTTCATCGCGAAGTACAGGCCCTGGTCGATGACGACGGCGGCGATGAGCGCGCTGATGGCCACGAAGGACTCCATCAGCATGCCGCCGTAGCCGATCAGGCGGACGTGGCTCTCCTTGGCCACCATCTTCGGCGTCGTCCCCGAGGAGATCAGGGCGTGGAAGCCCGACAGCGCGCCGCAGGCGATGGTGATGAAGACGAACGGGAACAGCGACCCGGCGAAGACCGGGCCGGTGCCCTCCTTGGCGAACTGGGTGACCGCGTCGGCCTGCAGCACCGGGCGGGCGATCAGCAGCCCGACCGCGAGCAGGACGATGACGCCGACCTTCATGAACGTGGACAGGTAGTCCCGCGGGGTCAGCAGCAGCCAGACCGGCAGCACCGAGGCCACGAACCCGTAGACCACCAGGGCGAGGACCAGCCACTCCTTGGACAGGGTGAGGGCGTCGGCGAGGCCGGTGCCCTCGATCCAGCCGCCGCCGACGATGGCCAGCAGCAGCAGGACGACGCCGATGCCGGTGGCCTCCAGCACCCGGCCGGGCCGCAGCACCCGCAGGTAGACGCCCATGAACAGGGCGATGGGGATGGTCAGCGCGATCGAGAAGACGCCCCACGGCGACTCGGCCAGCGCGTTGACCACGATCAGCGCCAGGACGGCGAGGATGAGGATCATGATCGCGAAGACGGCGATGAGCGCGGCGACGCCGCCGACGATCCCGATCTCCTCGCGGACCATCTGGCCGAGGCTCTTCCCGTTGCGCCGCATCGAGAAGAACAGGACGACCATGTCCTGCACGGCGCCGGCGAAGATCACGCCGACGACGATCCAGATGGTGCCGGGCAGGTAGCCCATCTGGGCGGCCAGCACCGGGCCGACCAGCGGGCCGGCGCCGGCGATCGCGGCGAAGTGGTGCCCGAAGAGCACGCGCCGGTCAGTGACGTCGAAGTCGACGCCGTTGTGCAGCCGCTCGGCCGGGGTGGCCCGCCGGTCGTCGACGCCCAGCGCCCGGTAGGCGATGAACCGCGAGTAGAAGCGGTAGGCGATGGCGTAGGAGGCCAGCGCGGCGAAGAGGATCCACAGCGCCGAGACCGACTCGCCGCGGGCCAGCGCGAGCACCGTCCACGCGACGGCGCCGACGATCGCCACCGCCGTCCACACCAGGACGCTCCTGACCGACGGCCGGCGACGGCCGGCCCCTCCGGGAGGTCCTCCGTCGGTGTCTGGCCTGCTGACGGTGGTGGACACGGGCCCCTCCTCGCGTGCGCGGACGGCGCCCGGACGACGCTGTCCTCTGGACGGGTCCGAGCATGGCCGGTGCCCGGACGGCGCCACCACACAGGGGTGGGACCGTGACCGCCCCGTGATCAGGGACCCCCCTCGTCCCCACCGCTCGCACGGGGGCCAGGGTCAGTAGCCCCAGACCTCCTGGGCGACCTCGACGACCAGCGCGAGCTTGGCGACCTGCTCGTCGCGGGTGAGCGCGTTGCCCTCGACGGTCGAGGAGAAGCCGCACTGCGGCGAGAGCGCGAGCTGCTCGAGCGGCACGAACCGCGCGGCCTCGTCGATGCGCCGCTTGAGGTCGTCTTTCCTCTCGAGCTCGGGCCGCTTCGTCGTCACCAGGCCCAGCACCACCCGCTTGCCCGGCGGCACGAAGCGCAGCGGCTCGAAGCCGCCGGAGCGGGCGTCGTCGTACTCGAGGAAGAAGCCGTCGACCTCCAGCCCGCCGAACAGCGCCTCGGCGACGAAGTCGTAGCCGCCCTCGGCCACCCAGGAGGAGCGGAAGTTGCCGCGGCACATGTGGGTGGTCACCGTCAGGGTGTCCGGGCGGCCGGCCAGCGCGGCGTTGATCTGCCGGATGTAGCGCTCGTGCTGGTGCTCGGCGTCGCGGCCCTGAGCGGCGAGCTCGGCCCGCTGCGCCGGGTCGTTGAGGTAGGCCAGGCTGGTGTCGTCGAGCTGCAGGTAGCGGCAGCCCATCGCGGCCACGCCCCGCACCTGCGAGGCGTAGGCGGCCGACAGCGCGTCCCAGAAGGCGTCCTCGTCGGGGTAGACGGCCGGGTCGATCGCCGCCGCTCCGCCGCGGTAGTGGACCATCGACGGCGAGGGGATGGTCAGCTTCGCCGTCTGCCCCTCCCCCACCAGCGACTGCAGGTAGGCGAGGTCCGCGCCGAAGATCGGCTCCCCGATCGCCAGCGGGCCGTCCACGTGCAGCCCGGCCGGGGTGAAGTCGATCGTCCCGTCGGCGTTCCGGAAGTGGACGACGATGTCCTCGCCGGTCACCTTGCTGATGCCGTCGATGGCGTAGATGAAGTCCATGTGCCACGAGGCGCGGCGGAACTCGCCGTCGGTGGCGGTGCCCAGCCCGACGTCGCCCTGCAGCCGGACGACGTCGGCGATCGCCGCGTCCTCGATCCCGCGCAGCTCGGCGTCGTCGATCTCCCCGGCGGCGTGCCGGGTGCGCGCCTCCAGCAGCGACGGTGGGCGCAGCAGGCTGCCGACGTGGTCGGCGCGGAACGGCGGTCCGGAGACGTCAGTCATGCCCTGCAGCCTCGTCCCCCGGCTGCTCCTCCGCAGCCTGCGACCAGGGCCGGACGCCGGAGTCCCCGGACACCAGCCGTTCCGCGACGGCGTACACCAGCAGGCCCGGGATGATCAGCAGCGTCGGCGGCAGGACCAGCGGTGCGGCCAGGACGGTGATCGCCAGCACCCCGGGAGCGCTGAGCAGCCAGCCGCGCCGGCGTTCGGGGTCGCGCAGCGCCCCCCACCGGACGCCGGTCCACATGATCCAGCGCAGCAGCACCGGCACACCGGCCTCCCGCATCACCCGCCGGAAGATTCCGTCGGCCTGGCGGGAGGTGACGACGCCGGTGCGGATGCCCACCCGGCACAGCCAGTCGTGCAGCACCGCGGCCAGCGTGTAGCGGCCCGACCGCGGCACCAGCCAGGTCACCGGGCGCGGGACGCTGGCCAGGTCGGTGTCGAAGCCCGCGGGGACGACGAAGCGGTCGCGGGCGCCGACGTAGGACAGCGGCTCGACCAGCGTCCAGCCGTCGGGCCCGGCGGTGCGCAGGACCGCGGAGGGTGGGTCGAAGGGCATGCGGCGATCCTGCCGCCCGCCCGCTCCGGCAGCCCGTCAGGAGCGCGGCCGCGCCGCGCCCTCGGCCCGCGTGCCCGGCCGGCGGGCCGCCAGCGGGGTGGCGACGTCCTCGAGCGACCTGCCCTCCGCGTCGACGCCGAGGAAGGCCGCCACGACCCCGCCGAGGACCATCACGCCGGCGCCGATCAGGTAGCCGGCGAACAGCGGACCGGTCGACTCGCCCTCGCCGATGAGCTTGCCGTAGAACCACGGCCCGAACGCGCCGAAGAGCTGGGCGATGGCGAAGAAGACGGCGATGGCCTTGGCCCGCACCTCCAGCGGGAAGATCTCGCTGACGGTCAGCTAGGCCGAGCTGGCCCCGGCCGAGGCGAAGAAGAAGATGATCGACCAGGCGATCGTCTGGGTGATCGCGTTGAGGACACCGGCCTGGAACAGCACGGCGGTGACCGCCAGCAACGCGCCGGACAGGATGTAGGTGAACGCGATCATCCTGCGGCGGCCGACGGTGTCGAACAGGTGCCCCAGGATGAACGGGCCGGCCAGGTTGCCCACGGCGAAGGCGATGAAGAACAGCGGCACCGACCCGGTGGAGACGCCGAAGAAGTTCGTCAGGACCAGCGCGTAGGTGAAGAAGATCGCGTTGTAGAGGAACGACTGGGTGATCATCAGCGTCGCGCCAAGGACCGCGCGGCCGGGGAACTCGCGGAAGAGCACGCGCAGCAGCGCCAGGTAGCCGATGTCGGCGGCGGGCTCGAGGTCGATGGCCCTGCTCTCGTCGACGGTGGGCAGCCGCACGCCGGTCTGCTCGACCTCCTCGATGTAGCGGATGGACTCCTCGGCCTCCCGCTCGTGGCCGTGCATGACCTGCCAGCGCGGGCTCTCGGGCAGGTGCCGGCGGACCACGAGGATCACCAGGCCGAGCACCGGGCCGATCAGGAACGCCAGCCGCCAGCCGAGGCCGACGTCCACCACGTTGAGGAAGACGAACGTCCCGAGGGTGCCGAGGACGGCGCCGCCCCAGTAGGTGCCGTTGACGGCGATGTCGACCCGGCCGCGGTAGCGGGCCGGGATGAGCTCGTCGATCGCGGAGTTGATGGCGGCGTACTCGCCGCCGATGCCCATGCCGGCGATGAAGCGGGTGAGGTAGAGGAACCACACCCAACCGGTGCCGTTGCCCAGGGTCAGCGCGGTGAGGCCGCTGCCGACCAGGTACACCGCCAAGGTGACCATGAAGAGGTTCCGCCGGCCCAGCCGGTCGGAGAGGTTGCCGAAGAGCAGCGCCCCGAATACCTCGCCGAGCAGGTAGACGGTCGCGATCAGGCCGGCCTGCGCCGAGGTGAAGTGCAGTGTCTCGGGCTCGGTGAGCACGGCGGTGACGGAGCTCGCGACGGTGATCTCGAGCCCGTCGAGGATCCAGGCCACGCCGAGCGCGACGACCATCCGGGTGTGGAACGGCGACCAGGGCAGCCGGTCGATGCGGGCGGGGATGAGGCTGCGGATGGCACCGGGCGCCTCAGCCGGCTGGGACAGGCTCGTCATCGAGCACCTCCGTATCGCGGAACCGGACCGCCCCCTACCCCGGCGAGCACTGGTTGACGCAACCAACCACCGCGCCACCTGATCGGGCGACCGGGGGTCAGCCGGTGCGCTCCTCGACCATGCGCGCCGAGACGCGCCGGATGCGGTCGGTCTGCCGCGAGACGACCACGTCGAGGACGCGGTTGACGGGGAAGACCTCGCCGAGCCGGGCCAGCCCCATGACCCGCGGGACGGCGACCGACCGCGACCAGTACGACGTCAGGCAGCCGGCCACGCGGTCGGCGACGCGCTCGGTCGCGATGCCCGGGGTCAGCCGGCCGCGGGCGTCGGCGTCGGACCTCGGCGGGGACCCGTGACCGCGGGCCATCCACTCGGTGGCCACCGGCCCGGGGAGCACCGAGTGCACCCGGACGCCGCGCGCGGTCACCTCCCGGCGCAGGCCGGAGACGAAGCCCTGCACCCCCGCCTTGGTGGCCGAGTAGACCGTCAGCGGCGGCACCTGGGACAGCCCGGCCGAGGAGCTGACGACGAGCACGTCGCCACGCCCGCGCTCCCGCGCGGACGCGAGCAGCTGCGGCAGGGCCAGCCGGGTCAGCTCGACCACGCCGGTGAGGTTGGTGGCCACCATGCCCTCGACGACCTCGCCCGGGGTGTCCTCCACCAGCGCCGCGTACGCCAGCCCGGCGTCGAGGACGACGGCGTCGAGCCGCCCGTGCGCCTCGACCGCCCGCCGCACCAGCAGCTCGCGGTCGGTGCGGTCGGCGACGTCGGCGACCACCGGGGTGACCCCGGGCAGGCCGGCCACCGCCTCGGCCAGCCGGTCGCCGTCGCGGGCGCAGGTGACCACCCGGGCCCCGGCGCCGGCGAGACGGGCCACGACGGCCCGGCCGATGCCGGCGCTGCCACCGGTGACGAGGACGACGCGATCGCGCAGGTCTGTCATGTGCCCGCCCTACCCGGCGCGGCATCACATCGTGCACGGTGCATCGAATCCCGGTTCGCGGGGCATGGCGAGGTGCATGCAGCTGCCCGAGCCCCGGGGCCCCCTCACGGCCGCCCTCTGCGCGGACCTCCTCGCCGGTTCCGTCTCCCCGGACACCGTCGACCTCGCCGCCCGGATCGTGTCGGCCGCGGCCGACCCGCTGCACGACGAGGACCTGCAGCTGGCCCTCGCCGTCTGCTACGAGCTGCACTACCGGGGCTTCGACGGCGTCGACGACGCGCTCGAGTGGGATCCCGCGCTGCTCACGCTGCGCGCCCACCTGGAGAGCCGGCACACCGCGGCGCTGCGGGAGCTCACCGGCTCGCCGGCGCCCACGGACGAGCCGGTCGACGTCCAGCTGGGCGCGCTCGTCGCCGCCGACGACGGGCCCTCGCTGTCGCGCTACATGTCCCGGCAGGGGACGGCCGAGCAGTGGCGCGAGTACCTGACCCTGCGGTCGGTGTACCACCTCAAGGAGGGCGACCCGCACACCTTCGCCATCCCGCGGCTGTCCGGGCGGGCGAAGGCGGCCATGGTCGAGATCCAGGCCGACGAGTACGGCGGCGGGGCTCCCGGGCGGATGCACAGTGAGCTGTTCGCCGGGATGATGCGCGACCTCGGCCTCGACGCCGGCTACGGCGCCCTGTGGGACGACGCCCCCGCCGTCGCCTTCACCGCCGTCAACACCATGTCGCTGTTCGGCCTGCACCGGCGCTGGCGGGCCGCGGCGCTGGGCCACCTGGCCTGCGTCGAGATGACGTCGTCGGAGCCCAGCCGGCGCTACTCCGCGGGGCTGCGCCGGCTCGGGCACGACGAGTCCACGACCGTCTTCTACGACGAGCACGTCGAGGCCGACGCCGTGCACGAGCAGATCGCCGCGGTGGACATGTGCGGGTCGCTCGTGGCCGAGGAGCCCGCGCTGACCGCCGACGTCCTCTTCGGCGCCGCCTGCTCGCTCGCCCTCGACGGCCTGGCCGCCCGGTGGCTGCTCGGCGCCTGGGAGGCGGGGCGCTCGTCGCTGCGCGGGGAGCGCCCGCTGGCCGCCTGAGGACGAGGGGTCCTCCGCACGCACCGCAGTCGTCCGGCGTCCCGACTGCAGATCGGTCGTGTACTGCCGATCATCCCGTCGCAGGACCGCGGGGCGATCCCCGGCGGTCCCCGACGACCGGAGGACTCCCATGTGGCGGCGACCCGACCCCGCTCCCCCGAGCGCACTCGCGCCTCCACCGATGCCCCGCGACATCGAGACGCTCGAGGCCGTGGTCGCCGCCCTCGACGGCGGGGTGCGGACGCCGCTGGACGCCCACGTGGCGGTCGTGCGCACCCTCACCGAGGCCTGCGGCCTGGAGTACGGCGCGGTGTGGGCGCCCGCCGGCGACGGCTCGTTCACCCTCGCCCACGAGACCGGGCCCTGGGCGGCGGTCAGCGCGGGCTGGCCGGACAGCGGCCGGCTCCCCGACACGACCGGCGGCCGGGCGGTGCGCGAGCGGCGCGCCGTCCACCTGGACAGCGCCCCCGCCGCCCGGGGGGCCGACCCCCGCTGGCAGGCGGCCTGGGCCGCCGGCGCGCGGGAGGGCTGTTTCATCCCGGCCGTCGACGACGGCGTGGTCACCGCGGTCGTCGAGTACCACTCCACCCGGCAGCTGCCGTTCTTCGGCTCCCGGACGGAGAAGTGGGAGTCGATCCACCGGCTGTTCGCCGCCATGCGCGCGGCCGCCCTCGCCACGGCCGCGCAGCGGGAGACCGTCGACGACCGCCTAGCCGTCACCACCGTCGTCAAGCGCATGGGCGAGGCCACCGACGAGTCATCGGTCCTGCGCACCGCGCTGGAGACCGTGCGGACCACCTTCGGCTGGGCCTACGGCTCGTTCTGGGCGCTCGACGAGACCGAGGGCGTGCTGCGCTTCCACACCGAGTCCGGCTCGGCCGGCGAGGAGTTCCGGCGGGTCACCCTGGGCGCCAGCTTCGCCGAGGGCGTCGGCCTGTCCGGGCGGGCCTGGCGCCAGCGCGACCTGGTGTTCGTGCGCGACCTCGCCGAGGTCACCGACTGCGTGCGCGCGCCCGCAGCCCAGCGGGCCGGTGTCCGGTCCGGGGTCTGCTTCCCGATCACCGCCGACGGCCAGGTGATCGGCACGATGGACTTCTTCGTCACCGAGACCATCGACCTGTCCGACTCGCGGGCCTCGGCGCTGCGCAACGTGCAGCACCTGGTCTCCCAGCGGCTGGACGCGCTGCGCCGGGCCGAGGCCGACGCCCAGCGCTCGCGGGAACTCCTCGACAGCGTCAACCGGCTCCGCGAGGCGGCGTCGGCCGCCGGCGAGGTGGCCGACAGCGCCGTCGCCCAGGCGTCCACCATGACCTCCGAGGTGGCGGCGCTCAGCGAGGCCTCGACGGCGATCGGCGAGGTCATCCGGATCATCTCCGGCATCGCCGACCAGACCAACCTGCTGGCGCTGAACGCCACCATCGAGGCCGCACGGGCCGGCGAGGCCGGGCGCGGGTTCGCCGTCGTGGCCAGCGAGGTCAAGGACCTCGCCCGGGAGACCGCCGCGGCCACCCAGCGGGTGTCGGACCAGATCGCCGGCATCCAGGCCAGCAGCGAGCAGGTCACCGCCGGCATCCACACGACCAGCGAGGTGATCGGCCGGCTCGACGCGGTGCAGGCGCGGATCAACGACGTGCTCGAGGAGCAGGTCCGCATGGCCCGCGCCATCGACGCGCGCTCCTGAACCGAGGACCCTCCTGCCCCGAGGGGTCCTCGCTCAGGCCGGGCGGTCGTGGCTGCGGATCGCCGCCGCCGGGCGCGGTCGGCTCGGCGCGCTGGGCGCGGAGAAGCCCGAGCGCTTGTGGGTGCCGTCGCAGAAGGGCTTGATGCCGGACTTGCCGCAGCGGCACAGCGCCACCGTCCTGCGGCCCGGGTCGATCTCGGTGCCGTCCTGGTCGACCAGGCGGAAGTCGCCGCGCACGATCAGCGGCCCGTCCCGGTAGGGCGTGATCGTGGCGCCGGGGTCCTCGGCGGGCAGGTCGTCGCGGTCGTCGTCGGCGGGCAGCGCTGAGCTCACACCTCCAGCGTGCCCCGCCGGCCCGGCCGGCACACGCCGCGGGCCTCCCGCTGCCGCGCGGGCGTCAGTCCCGCTCGCCCCACCGCACCCACGACGCCGTCAGCGGGTGCTCCACCGCGAACTCGTCGGCGGCCGCCCGCCGCCGGGCCTCCGCGGTCCGGTGCGGGTGCTCGCGGTGGTGGAGCCCCTCCGCGCAGCGGCTGTGGCTCAGGTAGTGCTGCAGCGCCGCCGCCGGGTCGATCCGCTTGCCGCGGGCGGCCACGTCGTGGCGGGCCTCCCACTCGCAGGCCAGCTTCTCGGCCGCGGACATGGACTCCGCACCTCCGGTGCGCTCCGGTGGGCGGTGGACGGTGTCCGACATCGCGCTCTCCTCCCGGACACGGGGACCTGTCCCGATCGTCCTCCCCTCCGGCCCCGGCTTCCAGGGCCCCGGCCACGTTCAGGCCTCGGGACGTCCGTAGAAGACGTGCTCGACCACCGCACGGGCGTGCCGGGTGGTGCGGCGGTAGTCGTCGAGGAACTGCCCCGGGTCGGTGTCGGGGCCGTACCCGCTGGCCCGCGCCACGCCGGCCAGCTCCAGACCGGGCCGCGGCAGCTGGTCGCTGGGCCGGCCGCGGACGAGGAAGACCGCGTTGCGGGCCCGGCTGGCCAGTTCCCACGCCTCGCGCAGCGCCTGCGCCTGGTCCTCGGCGAGCAGCCCGTGCCCGGAGAGCTCGGCGAGGACGTCGACCGTCGAGGGACGGCGCAGCGCCGGTACCGCGGCGGCGTGCTGCAGCTGCAGCAGCTGGACGGTCCACTCGACGTCGGCCAGCCCGCCGCGCCCGAGCTTGGTGTGGGTGGCCGGGTCGGCGCCGCGGGGCAGCCGCTCCCGCTCGACCCGCGCCTTGATCCGGCGGATCTCGGCCACCTGCGCGTCGGTCAGCCCGCCCTCCGGGTAGCGCAGCGGGTCGACCAGCTCGAGGAACGCCGCGCCCAGCTCGGGGCTGCCGGCCACCGGGGTCGCGCGCAGCAGCGCCTGCACCTCCCACACCGACACCCAGCGCTCGTAGTACTCCCGGAAGGCCCCGAGGCTGCGCACCAGCGCACCCTGGCGGCCCTCGGGGCGCAGGTCGGCGTCGACCTCGAACGCCGGGTCGGGCGCCGGCTCCCCGAGCAGGCGGCGCAGCGTGTGGGCGACGGCGTTGGCCGCCTGGGTGGCCCGCCCCTCCTCCGCGGCGGCCCGCGCGCGGTGCACGAAGAGCACGTCGGCGTCGGAGCCGTAGCCCATCTCCCCGCCGCCGAGCCGGCCCATGCCGATGACGGCCAGCTCCATCGGCACCTCGTCGGGGGCCAGGCCGGCCTCCCGCGCCCAGGCGCGGACGGCGACGTCGAGGCCGGCCTGCAGCGTGGCGACGGCGACGGCGGTGAGCGCCTCCCCCACCCGGACGACGTCGAGGCGGCCCAGCAGGTCGGCCGCGGCGATCCGCAGCAGCTCGGTGCGGCGCAGGGCGCGCAGCACGCGGATGCCGGCCTGCGGGTCGGGCGCGCGCCCGGCCGCGGCCAGCCACGCGCCCGCCAGCGCCTCGGCGCCGCGCGGCTCGAGCTCGGCGTCGTCGGCGAGGATGCGCAGCGCCTCGGGGGTGCGGGTGAGCAGCGCGGCCACGTACTGGCTGGAGCCGAGCAGCCGGGCCAGCCGCTCGGCCACCCGGCCCTCGTCGCGCAGCAGCCGCAGGTACCACTGGTTGCCACCGAGGGCCTCGCTCACCTGCCGGTAGGCCAGCAGGCCGGCGTCGGGGTCGGCACAGTCGGCGAGGGTCTGCAGCACCACCGGCAGCAGGTACCGCTGCATCGACGCCGACCGGGACAGCCCACCCGACAGCGCCGCCATGTGCCGCAGCGCGCCCTGCGGGTCGGCGAAGCCGAGCGCCCGCAGCCAGTCACCGGCAGCAGCCGACCCCAGCTGCGCGGCCTCGGCCGGCACCTTGGCCACCGCCGAGAGCAGCGGACGGTAGAAGAGCTTCTCGTGCAGCCGGCGCACCTCGCGGGTGTGCAGGGCCAGCTCGGCGCGCAGGACGTCGACGGCGTCGCCGCGGGAGTCGGGCTTGTAGCCCATCGAGCGGGCCAGCCAGCGCAGCTGCTGCTCGTCGGTGGGCAACAGGTGGGTGCGCCGCAGCCGCAGCAGCTGCAGCCGGTGCTCGACGGTGCGCAGGAAGCGGTAGGAGGCGATGAGGGTGGCGCCGTCGTCGCGGCCGACGTAGCCACCGTCGACCAGCGCCGACAGCGCCGGCAGGGTGCCGCCGACCCGCAGCCGGACGTCGACCCGGCCGTGCACCAGCTGCAGCAGCTGGACGGCGAACTCGACGTCGCGCAGCCCGCCGCGCCCGAGCTTGAGCTCCCGCTCGGCCTGCGCGGGCGGGATGTTCTCCTCCACCCGGCGGCGCATGGCCTGCACCTCGCCGACGAAGCCAGGCCGCTCGCCGGCCTGCCACACCAGGGGGAACAGCTCCTCGACGTAGCCGCGGCCGAGGTCGGGGTCGCCGGCCACCGGGCGCATCTTCAGCAGCGCCTGGAACTCCCAGGTGCTGGCCCACTGCCGGTAGTAGGCCGCGTGGTTGGCCAGCGTGCGCACCAGCGCGCCGGCCTTGCCCTCGGGCCGCAGCGCGGCGTCGACCTCCCACGCGGCCTCCCGGCAGATGCGCATGAGCGCGGCGGCCACGCGGGTGGCGCTCTGCACCGCCGGCGCCTCCGGGTCGCTGGGGTCGACCGGCTCGGCCACGAAGACGACGTCCACGTCGCTGACGTAGTTGAGCTCCCGGCCGCCGGTCTTACCCAGGGCGATGACCGCCAGCCGGCACGGCGCGGCGCTCGCGGGCTGCTCGGCGACGGCGACGGCCAGCGCGGCCGAGAGCACCGCGGCGGCGATGTCGGCGAGCTCGGCGGCGACGTCCTCGGCCGAGAGACCCTCGCCGAGGTCGCGGCCGGCCAGGCTCAGCACCGCCCGCCGGTAGCCCAGCCGCAGGGCGGCCACCCGCTGCGGCGAGGCGTCGGGCGCGGCCCTCCCCAGCCGCACGCCCCACGGCGGGTCGTCGGGGTCGGCGCCGACGGCGAGGAGCAGCTGCCGCTCGAGCGCCTGCGCGGTGGGCCGCACGGGGCCGCGGCTGTCGGAGTCCAGGACGGTCCAGTCGCCGGGGTGGGCGGCCAGGTGGTCGGCGAGGCCGGCGCTCGCGCCCAGCACCGCCAGCAGCCGGCTGCGCAGCAGCGCCGAGCCGCGCAGGCGGGCCAGCAGTCCCGCGGCCGAGCTGCCGGTGGGGTCGGCGGCGTCGAGCGCCTCGATCAGGCGGGACAGCGAGCGGACGGCGAGGTCGGGGTCGCCGGCGCGGGCGAGCGCGGAGACGACCGGGGCGGCCTCGGGGTCGGCGGGCTCGTTGCGGTCGAGGTCCCACAGCCCCAGCGCCGGGTCCGACAGCAGCAGCGCGGCCCGCTCGGCGTCGAGGAACCCGAAGCGGGCCAGCCGCACCCGCGCCCGCCGGGGCACCTCGCGGGTCGTCGACACGCCCTCACACCCTCGTCGTGCTCGCCGCGCGCACCAGGTCGGCGAAGCGCCCGGCGAAGGGCGCCCACACCTCCTCGAGGTCGGGGTGCACCGCGGCGGCCCGCGCGGTGACGGTCGCCGCGTCGAAGGGCGTGGACGCGACCCCGACGGCGTCCCGCTCGGCCCACTCCGCGACGATCTCCGGCGTCGTCTCGATGTGGAACTGCAGGCCGTAGACGTGCCGGCCCACCCGGAAGGCCTGGTGCGGATAGGCGGGGCTGCTGGCCAGCAGCGTCGCCCCGTGCGGCAGCTCGGCGATCTCGTCGTGGTGGAACTGGATCACGTCCGGCGACAGCGGCAGCGGGCCGAAGAGCGGGTCGGAGGCCGCGGTGTCCCGCTTGGCGACGAGGGTGGCCCCCACCTCGGGCCCGTCGACGCCCGGGCGCACGCGGCCGCCGCCGACCTCGGCGAGCAGCTGGGCGCCCAGGCAGACGGCCAGGGTGGGGAGGTCCTCGCGCAGCGCCTCGGCCAGCACGCGCCGGACGCCGACGAGCTCCGGGCTGGTCGCCGCGTCGTCGGTCGCCGACTGCGGGCCGCCCAGGACGAGCAGCCCGTCGACGCCGTCGAGCGTCTCCGGGAGGTCGTCGCCGGCGCCGAGCCGGCGCTCGTCGAGCTCGAGTCCCGCCCGCGCCAGCCAGTCGCCCAGCCGGGCGGGCGGATCGGTCTCGTGCGGGACGACGACGAGCAGGCGGGCCACGGAGGTGAGCTTATGGAACGGCCCCCTCGCAGGGACCCGCGGCGTGCGGAGCACGTCGTGGGGGCGAGGGGGTCCTCCTACAGGCCGGGCAGGTAGCGCTTGAGCTCGAAGGGCGTGACGTTCCGCCGGTAGGAGTTGAACTCCTCCCACTTGTTGCGCAGGAAGAACTCGAAGACGTGCTCGCCGAGGGTCTCGGCCACCAGCTCGCTGCCCTGCATCGCGGTCAGCGCCTCGCCGAGGCTGACCGGCAGGTCCTCGTAGCCGGCGGCGCGGCGCTCGGTGTCGGTGAGCGACCAGACGTCGTCCTCGGCCTCGGGGGGGAGCTCGTAGCCCTTCTCGATGCCGCGCAGCCCGGCGGCGAGGATCACCGCGAAGGTCAGGTAGGGGTTGCAGGCGGAGTCCGGCGAGCGCACCTCGACCCGCGCCGACTGGCCCTTGTTCGGCTTGTAGGAGGGCAGCCGCACCAGCGCCGAGCGGTTGGCCCGGCCCCAGGTGGCCGCCGTCGGCGCCTCGGTGCCGGCCAGCAGGCGGCGGTAGGAGTTGACCGTCTGGTTGGTGACGGCGGTGTACTCGCGGGCGTGGGTCAGCAGCCCGGCGACGAACTGCCGGCCGGTCGCCGACAGCCGGGTCGGGTCCGCCGCGTCGTGGAAGGCGTTGCGGTCGCCCTCGAACAGCGACACGTGCGTGTGCATCGCCGACCCGGCCAGGTCGGTGAACGGCTTGGGCATGAAGGTGGCGTGCACGCCCTGCGCGAGCGCGACCTCCCGGACGACGTGCCGCAGCGTCATGATGTTGTCGGCCATCGACAGCGCGTCGGCGTAGCGCAGGTCGATCTCCTGCTGGCCGGGCGCGACCTCGTGGTGGCTGAACTCCACCGAGATGCCCATCGCCTCCAGCGCGAAGACCGCCTCCCGCCGGAAGTCGTGCGCCACGTTGTGCGTGGAGAGGTCGAAGTAGCCGCCGGTGTCGGCCGGCCGGGGCGACGAGCCGTCGGCGGGGAGGTCCTCGAGCAGGAAGAACTCGACCTCGGGGTGGGTGTAGAAGGTGAAGCCCATGTCGGCGGCCTTGGACAGCGCCCGGCGCAGCACGTGCCGGGGGTCGGCCCACGACGGCGACCCGTCGGGCAGCGTGATGTCGCAGAACATCCGCGCCGTGTCGCTGGGCCGCCCGCTGCTGGAGGGCATCACCTGGAACGTGCCCGGGTCGGGCTTGGCGAGCATGTCGGACTCGTAGACCCGCGCGAAGCCCTCGATCGCCGAGCCGTCGAAGCCGATGCCCTCGGCGAACGCCGCCTCGATCTCCGCCGGGGCGACGGCGACCGCCTTGAGGTAGCCCGAGACGTCGGTGAACCACAGCCGCACGAAGCGGATGTCGCGTTCCTCGAGGGTGCGCAGGACGAACTCCTGCTGTCGGTCCATGCTGGCCATGATCGGGTCCGCTCGTTTCCGGGGTGTGACGTCGCCGCACAGCCTGCCCGGTCGGGGCGCCGGGCACACCGGGAGGGCGCCCCCGTGTCGCCCTCCCCGACCGGCCGGTCCCGGGATCAGGCGGCGAGCTCCCCGAGCGGGACCGCAGGGTCGGTCAGCCGGTCCACCGCGACCTGCCGTCGCGACCGGACGAGGGCCTGGACCGGCTCCGTGACGTCCCGGACGCCGACGTTCATCCCGGCCTGCACGCGCCCCTCGTGCACCCAGAACGCGACGAACTCCCGCGACCCGACGTCGCCACGGCAGACCACCCTCGCCTGCGGCGAGGCCAGCCCCGAGCACTCCATCCCGAGGTCGTACTGGTCGGTGAAGGAGTAGGGCACGCGGTCGTGCACCACCTCCTGGCCGAGCATCGACCGCGCCGCGGCCGGGCCGCCGTGCAGCGCGTTCGCCCAGTGCTCGACGCGCAGGTGCCGGCCGTACAGCGGGGAGTACGACCGGGCGACGTCGCCGGCCGCGAACACGTCGGGAGCCGAGGTGCGCAGTGCCGCGTCGGTGAGGACGCCGCCGTCGACCCCGATCCCGGCGGCCTCCGCCAGGGCGGTGTCGGGCACCGCGCCGACCCCGACGAGCACCAGGTCGGCGGCGATCTCGGCACCGCCGTCGGTGAGCACCGAGGCGACCCGCCCGCCGGACCCGCGGATCTCGCGCACGCCCGTGCGGGTGCGCAGGTCGACGCCGTGCTCCCGGTGCAGTCGGGCGAAGACCTCCCCCATCCGCGGTCCGAGCACCGCGTGCAGCGGCGTGGGCCGCGGTTCGACCACGGTCACCGCGTCGCCGTGGTGACGGGCGGCCGCGGCGACCTCCAGCCCGATCCACCCCGCCCCCACGACCACGACCCGCCGGCCCCCGCGGAGGAGGTCGGCGCGCAGCCGGTCGGCGTCGGCCAGGGTCCGCAGGTACCGCACGCCCTCGAGGTCGGCGCCCGGGACGGACAGGCGCCGGGCCGACGATCCGGTGGCCAGCAGCACCCGGGTGCAGGGCAGCTCCTTCCCCGTGTCCAGGGCGACCCGGTGGCCGGCCACGTCGAGGCGGGTGGCCCGCGTCCCCGTGCGCAGCTGCAGCCCGTGGGCCCCGTACCAGCCCTCGTCGTGCACCTGGGCGCCGGCGCGCTCCGCGGTGCCGAGGAGGTAGCCCTTCGACAGCGGCGGGCGCTCGTAGGGCAGCTCGGGTTCGGCCGCGACCAGCACGACCGGCCCGTCGAAGCCCTCCTCCCGCAGGGTCGCGGCCGCGGTGGCCCCGGCGAGCCCCCCGCCGACGACCACGATCGGCGCCTGGGTGTCCACGTCCGGCTCCCCTCAGCAGGCCGTGCCGGTCAGGGCGAGGAACTCCTGGCGGGAGCGGGCGTCCTCGCGCAGCAGACCGTGCAGGGCGGAGGTGATGGTGCGCGACCCGCTCGCCCGGACCCCGCGCAGCGACGTGCACTGGTGCTCCGCCGCGACGACCACGCCGACGCCGCGCGGGGCCAGGTTGTCCTGCAGCCAGTCGGCGACCTGCTGGGTGAGCCGCTCCTGCACCTGCAGGTCGCGCGCGAACAGCTCGAGCACCCGGGCGAGCTTGGACAGCCCGAGGAGACGCTCCCCCGGCAGGTACCCGATCGAGGCGACCCCGGTCAAGGGCAGGAGGTGGTGCTCGCACAGCGACTGCACGGGGATCGCGGTCACGACGACCATCTCGTCGTAGCCCTCGTCGTTCGGGAACGTGGTCAGCTCGAAGGCCCGGCCGGTGAGCAGCTCGGCGTAGGCGGCGGCGACGCGGCGGGGCGTCTCGGCCAGGTGGGGCTCGGCCGGGTCGCGGCCGAGGGCCCGCAGCAGGGCGGCGACGGCCCGCTCGGCGGCGGGCAGGTCGACCGGGGCGCGGTCGCCGACGACGTGCAGCCGGTCCCGGCTCCCGCGCGGCGCGGCCACCGGCCCCGGGACGCTCACCGCGGCACCTCCGCGCCGGCGCGGGCCGGCTGCGCGTACCGCGCCGCGAGGCGGGCCAGGGCCACCGCGCCGGCGAGCAGGCCGAGGTCGCGCAGCGCGACGTCGTAGGCGCCGGGGCCGGTGAGCAGGTCGACGACGATCCCGGCCAGCCAGGCCGCGACGACCCACGCGCCGATCCGGGGGGCGACGGCGACCAGGACCCCGGCGAGGACCTCCACCACCCCGACGGCGTACATCGCCTGCTGCGCCGTGCCCGGGACGATCGCATTGATCCACCCGGCGAGGTAGCGCGGCCAGTCGGTGAGCAGGTTCGTGAACTTGTCGAGCCCGAAGACGACCGGCGCGACGGTGAAGGTGGTCCGCAGCAGGAGGAACGCCTGCCGGCCCGGGTCGGCGGCGAGGGAGGGAGAGGTCGGGTGCGCGTGGATGGTCATGGTGGCCTCCTCTAAAACCAATGACGGTTGTCAGTAGAGACCTGGGCCATCCCGCTGTCAATCGCCCGGCGCGCCGCTCCCGTCGGGTCCGCCGGTGGCCTCCAGCCGCACGCAGCAGGCACCGGGGACGGGCCGCAGCCGGGCGGTCAGGTCACCGACCCCGGCACCGTCGAGCACCCCCTCCAGGAGCTGCAGGTTCATGCCGCAGACCAGGTCGGTGTGCTCGCGCGCCAGGGCGTGGAAGGGGCAGTTGGCGAGGGCGACACCGCCGCCGTCGACCCGCGGCTCGTACCCGCAGGCCTCCAGGACGCGCAGCACCGCCGCGCGCCCCCCGGCCCCGTCGGCGGCGGCCCCGAGCTCCCGCCCCCGCGCGCGGGCGCGCCGGTTCAGGACGGCCCCCGGCCGCTCGCCGGACCTCTCGGCCTCGACCACGGCCGCGGCGAGGAGCTCGCCGGCCAGGTCGTAGCGGCGCTCCGGCAGCGACACGGCCACCGAGCACGCCGACCGCCGGTAGAGCTTCGCCGGACGCCCGGCGCCCGGACCGCTGCGCCCCGTCCGTCGCTCGTAGTGCACCTCGAGCAGGCCGTCGTCGACGAGCCGGTCGAGGTGGAAGGCCGCCGTCGCCCGCGGGACGCCGACGGCGGCGGCCACCTCGTCCCGCCCGACCGCCTCCGGCTGGCGGACGACGTGGTCGTAGAGCCGGCGCCGGGTGGGCTCGGCCAGGGCGGCGACGGCGGCGACCTGGTCGGCGTGGGCGTCCACGCGCGGATCCTAGGTCGAACGCACGTTCGTCACACGGTCCCGGACTCGGCCGCGGGCACCGCTGCGCCCCGGTGCGGCGGGGTCAGCGCCGCGTCGAGGCGGCGCAGCTCGTCGCGGTGCAGGGCGCTGAGCCGGTCGAGGACCTGCTCGCCCTGGGCGGTGAGCAGGATCCGCACGGAGCGGGCGTCGTCGGGGTTGGCCGCCCGGGTGACGAGGTCCTGGCCCTGGGCCCGGTCGACCAGCTCGACGACGCTGTGGTGGCGCAGCTGCAGCCGCTCGGCCAGTTCCCGGATCGTGGCCCACTCCCGGTCGGGGAAGCCCTTGAGCGCCAGGAGCAGCTGGTACTGCTGCGGGGTCAGCCCGTGCCGGCGGACGGTGACCTCGCTGAAGCGCAGGTAGCGGCGGATGCCGAACCGGAACCGCGCGAGCGCCTCGAACTCCTGCTTGGTCAGCGGCGCACCGGCGGGTGCGTCGTCCTCCGCGGCCACCGCCTCATTCGACCACGCATGCGTCGCGCGCGGAGCCGGTCCACCACCGGAGTATCGCGTTACGATGCACATGCCGGTGCGGACCGCCCCGAGGAGGCGCTCGTGCTCAGTGACGCCGAACACCGGGCCGTGCAGGAGCTGGAGTCCGTGCTGATGTCGGACCCGGCCTTCGCCCGCGCCGTCACCCCCGTCGTGCGCCGCCTGCACGGGGTGTCCGCCCCCGTCGTCGTCGGCGTCGCCGCCACCGGCGTGTCCATGCCGGCCGTCGAGTGGGCGGCCGCGGAGGCAGCCGGGCAGGGACGCCCCCTGCGGATCGTGCACGCCTTCTGCGCGCCGCTGGTGCTCGATCCGCTCGGCGTGATCCCCGCGGCCGACAGCCTGCCCGCCCAGCAGGCGGCGGCCGGGCGGCTCGTCCGTGCCGCACTGGCGCGGGTCCGGTCGATCGCCCCGGGGGTCGAGGTCTCCGCCGGCATCGTCCGGGGCTCCCCCCGCCGCGTCCTCCTGCGCGAGAGCCGGGACGCCGCCCTGCTCGTCCTGGGGTCCCGGTGGCCGGGGTGCCGGTGGCAGGGTGGCCGGCGACCGGGCCTGGCGCACCTCCTGCACGGGTCGCTGGCCGCCCGCGTGACCGCCGGCGCGGGGTGCCCCGTCGCGGTCGTGCGCCCGCCCGCGCCGGCCGCCGCGGACGTCGTGCCACCAGGGGTCGTCGTGGGCGTCGACGGCCTCCGGCACTCCGACGCCGCCGTCGGGTTCGCCTTCCGGGCCGCCGCGCGGCGCAGAACCGCCGTCACCGCCGTCCACGCGTGGACGGCCGACTGCCCGGCCGACCTGGAGGCGGTGATCGCTCCCCTGGTGACCACCGAGGCCGCGGCGCACGCGCTCGTCGACGACGCCGTCGGGAGGTGGCGGGAGCTGTACCCGGACGTGCCGGTGGGCACCGAGGTGGTGCGCCGCGACCCGGCCGCCGCGCTGATCGCGCGGTCCGCGGGCGCCGCGCTCGTCGTCGTCGGGTCGCGGGGCCGGCGGGCGGGGCTGGGCGCCGTGTTCGGCTCGGTGAGCCGTGCCGTGGTGGTCGGGGCCGCCGGTCCGGTCGCCGTGGTGCACCGCGGCACCGAGCCGTCCCCGCCGGGGGCCTACCGGTGGGCCAGCAGGTAGTCCCGCAGCGCCACCGCGCTGTTGCGCTCCTCGTCGCGGGCGCTGTAGAGCAGGACGACGGGCCCGGCGCGGGCCGCGTCGAGCAGCGGCTGCCAGGCCCCGGGGGCGGCGTCGAGCTCCGCGGTGTAGCGCCGGCGGAACTCCTCCCAGCGATCAGGGTCGTGGCCGAACCACCGGCGCAGCGGCGTGCTCGGCGCGACGTCGCGCACCCACTCGTCGAGCTGCAGGTCCTCGCGGCGGACACCGCGGGGCCACAGGCGCTCGACGAGGAACCGCCGTCCCCCGGGCAGGGACGCGCGGTCGTACACCCGCCCCACGTGGATGGCACCCACCCGAGCCTCCGCAGGTCGTGCGGGCGGCGCCGGGTCCGCCCGTGGGCACCAGCGTGGCGGAGACGCGCCCCGGCCGGGAGGCCCACCGGCGGCGTCCGCGGTCGCGTCCCCGCCGGAGCGCCCTGCGCCGGGCACGTCGTCCCCGTGCCCGCACCGCACCGAACGGGACGAGGAGGCCGAGATGGACGCCATCCTGGTGGTCCTGGCGATCGTGCTCGCGGGGCTGCTGCTCCTGGCCGGGGCGAGCGTCCGCGTCGTCACCCAGTTCGAGCGGGGTGTGGTGCTCCGCTTCGGGCGGTTGCGCGGCGAGCCCCGGATGCCCGGGCTCGCGCTCATCGCCCCGCTCGCCGACCGCATGCACAAGGTGAACGTGCAGGTCGTCACCATGCCCGTCCCGGCCCAGGAGGGGATCACCCGGGACAACGTCACCGTCAAGGTCGACGCGGTCGTCTACTACCGGGTGTTCGACCCGGTGCGGGTCGTCGTCGACGTGCAGAACTACCAGGCGGCGATCGCCCAGGTCGCCCAGGCGTCGCTGCGGTCGATCATCGGCAAGAGCGACCTCGACGACCTGCTCTCCAACCGCGAGCGGCTCAACCAGGGCCTGGAGCTGATGCTGGACAACCCCGCCGTCGACTGGGGCGTCCACATCGACCGCGTCGACATCAAGGACGTCGCGCTGCCCGAGTCGATGAAGCGGTCGATGTCCCGGCAGGCCGAGGCCGAGCGGGAGCGCCGGTCCCGGGTGATCACCGCCGAGGGCGAGCTGCAGGCGTCGCAGACGCTGGCGCAGGCGGCCTCGGTGATGGCCGCCGAGCCGGCCGCGCTGCAGCTGCGCCTGCTGCAGACCGTGGTGGAGGTGGCCGCGGAGAAGAACTCGACGCTCGTCCTGCCCTTCCCGGTCGAGCTGCTGCGCTTCCTGGAGCACGCCACGCTCCCGCCGGCTCCGCACGCCGCCGCCCCGGCGGAGCTCCCCGTCCCGCGGCCGGCGACCGACACCGTCCCGGCACCGGCCGACGGTCGCTGAGGCCCACCCGCGGGCCGGCGCGGCCGCGGCGGACCAGCACCCCGGCGACGGGGTCGGGGACGGCGTCCCGCGCGGCCCGGACGGCGGGCAGCGCAGGACGACGCCCCCGTGGGTGTCGTGCCACTCCCGGTGGCGCGCGCCCTGGGGTGACGGCGACCCCGGTCACGCCGGGCCGAGCACAGGGTGGGATCCAGGGCCGCCGTCCCCGGTCTGGCCCGTCCCCGGACCCGGTTGTTGGATGGTCCCGTGACCGTGCAGCTGAGAGTCGCGATGGCCCAGGTCGACACCCGCGTCGGCGACCTGGAGGGCAACGCCGCGGTGGTCGTCGAGTGGGCGGCGAGGGCCGCCGGCGAGGGCGCGCACCTGGTCGTCTTCCCCGAGATGACGCTCACCGGGTACCCGGCCGAGGACCTGGTGCTGCGCGAGTCGTTCGCCGCCGCCAGCGAGCAGGCGCTGGTCGACCTGGCGGCCACGCTCGACCAGCGCGGGCTGGGCGACCTCGCCGTCGTCGTCGGGTACCTGGCGCACACGCACGGGCCGGCGCCGGCCGCCGTCGACACCCCGCCGGCCGCCGACGGGTCCGACGACGAGCGGCCCGGCGACGCCAACCCCCGGCGCGGCCAGCCCCGCAACGCCGCCGCCCTGCTGCACGGCGGGCGGGTGGTGGGCCGCTACGCCAAGCGGCACCTGCCCAACTACGGCGTCTTCGACGAGGCCCGCTACTTCGTGCCCGGCTCCGAGCTGCAGGTGGTGCGCCTGCACGGCGTCGACGTCGCGCTGACCATCTGCGAGGACCTGTGGGTCGAGGGCGGGCCGTGCGGCGTCGCGGGGCAGGCCGGCGTCGACCTCGTCGTCTCCCCCAACGCCTCCCCCTACGAGCGGGCCAAGGACGACCTGCGGCTGCCGCTGGTGCGCCGCCGCGCCGCCGAGGCCGGCGCCCCGATCGTGTACTGCAACCAGGTGGGCGGGCAGGACGAGCTGGTCTTCGACGGCGACTCGCTGGCCGTCTCCGCCGACGGCGAGCTGCTCGCCCGGGCGCCGCAGTTCGTCGAGCACCTGCTCTGCGTCGACCTGACCCTCGACCCGGCGCGGGTGCCCGAGCGGCGGGCGGGCCGGGTCGGGCCGATGACGGTCACCCGCACCGTCGTCTCCGAGGAGCCGGCGCCGGCGTTCGAGCCGCGCCCCGGGCAGGTGGCCGACCCGCTGGGTGACTGCGAGGAGGTCTGGCGCGCGCTGGTCCTGGGGCTGCGCGACTTCATCGACAAGAACGGCTTCCCGTCCGTCGTCTTCGGCCTCTCCGGCGGCATCGACTCCGCGCTGGTGGCCGCGCTGTCGGTCGACGCGCTGGGCGCCGACCGGGTGCACGCCGTCGCGCTGCCCTCCCGCTGGTCGAGCGAGCACTCGATCGCCGACGCCGAGGACAGCGCGCGGCGGCTGGGCCTGCACTTCTCCACGGTGCCGATCGCGCCGGTGGTCGACGCGTTCGAGTCGCAGGTGGAGCTGTCGGGCACGGCGGCGGAGAACCTGCAGGCCCGGGTGCGCGGCACGCTGCTCATGGGGCTGTCCAACCAGCACGGGCACCTGCTGCTGGCCACCAGCAACAAGAGCGAGGTCGCCGTCGGGTACTCCACCCTCTACGGCGACGCCGCCGGCGGGTTCGCCCCGATCAAGGACGTGCCCAAGACGCTGGTGTGGGAGCTGTCCCGCTGGCGCAACGCGCACGCCCGCGACCGCGGGGAGACCGAGCCGATCCCGCAGAACTCGATCGACAAGCCGCCGTCGGCCGAGCTCGCGCCCGGGCAGAAGGACAGCGACTCGCTGCCTTCCTACGAGGAGCTCGACGCGGTGATCGCCGACTACGTCGACCGCGACCTCGGCATGGCCCAGCTGCTCGAGCGCGGCCACGACCCCGAGGTGGTGGCCCGGGTGCTGCGGCTGGTCGACGTCGCGGAGTTCAAGCGCCGACAGTCGGCGCCGGGAACCAAGATCAGCCTCAAGGCGTTCGGCCGCGACCGGCGCCTGCCCGTCACCAACCGCTGGCGGGAGAGCCTGCCCAGCGTCCGCGAGGGAGCCCAGGCGTGACCGAGTCGGTGCTCTACGGCGGGACGTCGACCGCGCGGGTGCGCATCCACCACCTGCGGCAGGCCAAGGAGCGCGGCGAGAAGTGGGCGATGCTCACCGCCTACGACACCTACGCGGCCGCGGTGTTCGAGGAGGCCGGCATCCCGGTCCTGCTGGTCGGCGACTCGGCCGGCAACGTCGTCCTCGGGCACACCTCCACGGTTCCGGTCACCGTCGAGGACCTGCTGCTCATGACGAAGGCGGTCACCCGCTCGACGAAGCGCGCGCTGGTCGTGGCCGACCTGCCCTTCGGCAGCTACGAGGCCGCACCGGAGCAGGCGTTCGCCACCGCCGTCCGGATGATGAAGGAGGGCGGCGCGCAGGCGGTCAAGCTCGAGGGCGGGGTGCGGGTGGCGCCGCAGATCCGGATGCTGGCCGACAACGGCGTCCCGGTGATGGCGCACGTCGGGTTCACGCCGCAGAGCGAGCACGCCCTCGGCGGCTTCCGGGTGCAGGGCCGCGGCGCGGGTGCCGAGCAGCTGCTCACCGACGCGCGCGCCGTCCAGGACGCCGGGGCCTTCGCCGTCGTCCTGGAGATGGTGCCGGCCGAGATCGCCGCGCAGGTGACCGAGGAGCTGGCCATCCCCACCATCGGCATCGGCGCCGGCGTCGGCTGCGACGCGCAGGTGCTGGTGTGGCCGGACATGGCCGGGCTCACCGGCGGCCGGGTGCCGAGGTTCGTCAAGAAGTACGCCGACCTGCGCGGGGAGCTGCTGCGCGCGGCCCGCGAGTACGCCGACGAGGTGCGCAGCGGGGCCTTCCCCGGTCCCGAGCACTCCTTCGAGTAGCCCGCCTCGACGAGGAGCCCGTGCGGGCCGTGGTGGCCGTCAACGCCGTCCGGGACGCGCGGCCGGGGGACCGACGGAGCCGGCCACCGTCCCCGGGTCGGCGGCGCGCACCCGGAGCGCACGCGCGGTCAGCAGGCCGTAGCCGACGGCGTTGAGGCCCCCGGCGACGACGTACATCCCGACCTGCGTCGCGGTCGCCCGGACGTCGAGCCCCAGCGGGCCGAACAGGACGTGGCCGAGGAAGCCGCCGTCGTAGGGCGCGGCCCCCGCCCGCTCCCGCAGCGCGAGCTCGAGCGTGGTCAGCGGACACGGGGCGCCGGCCAGGTTCACGGCCAGGACGGCGAGCGCCACCGGCGCGTGCGCCAGCACCAGGCGGGGCCACCGGAGCGCCAGCAGGGCGCCGGTCAGCATGAACAGCACGACGGCCGCGTGCAGGACCGCGACCGCGCCCGCGAGCAGCACGGCGTCCATCCTCGCGCCTCACGAGCCCACGGTGTGCGCTCGCGCCGTGATCCCGGCGACGGGCTCCACCGGCTCCATCCGTGCTCTGCCGGTCCGATCGGGCCCGGGGAGCGCGGAAGGAACCGGTGGAGCCGGCTCACACGTGTCTGGACCGGCCCCGCTCCAACGCCCGCCGCACCCGCGGTCCCAGCACCTGCGGCGTGAGGTCGGCCCAGGTCCACCGGACGACGCCCCAGCCCTCGTCGCGCAGAGCGTCCTCGCGCCGCTTCTCCTCGAAGACCGCATCGCCGGCGTCCTGCCCCGGTCGCAGGAGCCGCCCGTACTTCACCCGCCCGTCGAACTCGCCGACCACCCGCGCGTCCTCCCAGGCGACGTCGACCCGCCCCAGCAGGCGCCCGTCACCCGCCCGGATCGGCAGCTGCAGCGTCGACGGCGGCATCCCCAGCCGGTGCAGCAGCACCCGGCTGCGGCTCTCCCCGACGCTTTCGCTGCGCCCGTCGGCCAGCGCGACCGCCCGGGCGGCCCGTCGGGCGCCCGGGACCCCGGTCAGGCCGGCCAGCTCGGCCTCCAGGTCTCTCCGCTCGACCAGCCCGAGCCGTAGTGCGGCGTCGAGGACGACGACCGCGGGCTCGGCCGGAAGAGCACGCGCCAGATCCAGCGCCGTCCGGACGGGCGTGGTGACCGCGACGCCGTCCACGGTGGTGACCTCGTCCTCGCGCAACCGGGCGACGTGACAGCACCGGTACCGGCCGACCTCGTTCGACGCTGGAGGTCGCCGTGTGACGTGCACGCGGCCCAGGGCCACCCCCCACAGGGGCATGCCCCACAGGACCGCAGCCGACTGGTGGCTCAGCACCGCCGGGCGCCGGAGTGCGGCGACCGTCGCGGCGACCAGGTGCCGGTGCCGACGGACGGCGTCGACCGTGGCCGCGTCGACCAGGTAGGCACCGGGCCGCAGGCGGGTCAGCTCACCCCGGCGCAGGCGCGCCGTGAGTTCCTCGTCCGACCAGCCGGCGGGCAGGGCGTCGCGGCGCAGGAGCAGGTCGGGAGGGAGCAGGGGATCCACGGGCCGACCGTCGTCCACGAGCCGGCGCGGCGGGCGGGCCGGCGGGAGGACGTGGAGGGGTCAGAGGCCTGTGGACGGCGCCCCCTACGGGCTCCTTCCGTGCGCCACCTGCCCGATCGGGCCCGGGGAGTACAGGAGGGGCCGGTGGAGCGGACCTCAGACGTCGGTGACGCGGATGCCGGCGTGGGCCTTGTAGCGGCGGTTGACCGAGACCAGGTTGACCGTCAGCGCCTCGACCTGGCGGGCGTTGCGCAGCCGGCCGGCGTAGACCCCGCGCATCCCCGGCAGCCGCCCGGCCAGCGCCTGCACGGTGTCGGTGGCGGCGCGGTCGTCGCCCACCACCAGGACGTCGCCGTCGAGGGTGGGCCGGGACAGGTCCTCGAGCAGCACCGCCGAGACGTGGTGGAACGCGCCGACGACCGCCGAGTCGGGCAGCAGCGCGGCGGCCTGCTGGGCCACCGACCCCTCGGGCACGTCGAGGACGTAGGCGCCCAGCTCGTCGAAGCCCATCGGCACCACGCAGTCGACGACGACCTTGCCGGCCAGCGGCGCCGCCAGCGCGGCCACCGTGTCCGCGTGCCCGGCGAAGGGCACCGCGACGACCACCAGGTCGGCGGCGCCGGCGACGTCGGTGTTGGACCCGCCCTGCACCGACACCTCGCCGACCGCGGCGGTCGCGGCACGCTCACCCACCGAGGCGGCCACCTCGCGGGCCCGGTCGCCGTCGCGCGAGCCGAGCAGCACCCGCTGCCCGACGGCGGCCAGCCGGACGGCGAGCCCCCGCCCCTGCGGCCCGGTGCCGCCGAGCACCCCGACGACGAGCTCCTCCACCGGACGTCCCTGCGCTGCCGCCGTCACGCCGCCCCCTCCCCCGGCGCCGGCCTGCCCGGCGTCCCGGGCCGATCATGCCGGGTGGTCAGTCGCCCTCCCGCCACTCGCGGTCCTCGGCGTCGAGCCGCTCGTTGCGCTCGGCCACCGACTGCAGCGCGTGCTCGGCCTGCTCCCGCGTCTCGTACGGGCCCAGCCGGTGCCGCTCGGCACAGCCGTCCCGGGTCTCCACGGTGTTGTGCTTGAGGCAGTAGAACCACGGTCCCTGCGCCACCGGCGCACCTCCACTCGGCCGGCCCCTCCACGACGGCGGGCACTCGACGGGGACATGCCCGAGGAACTCGGCTGGCATGCTCCGTGCGTGTCCGACTCCTCGACCCCGTCACCCGAGGACGTGCACCACGCACAGCTCAGGACGCAGTTCGAGGCCTTCCTCGACGACCACCGCCGCGCCCGGGGAGCCTCCCTGGACGGGCTCACCGAGGAGCAGGCGCGTCGGTCACTGGTGCCGTCCCGGACGACGCTTCTGGGCCCGGTGAAGCACGCGACCTTCGTCGAGCGGGTCTGGTTCGACGAAGCGGTGACCGGCCGGTCACGGGCCGAGATCGGCATCCCCGCGACGCCGGACGAGTCCTTCGTCCTGGACGACGACGACACCGTCGCCTGGGTCCTGCAGGCGCACGCCCGCGCCTGTGCGGCGTCCCGTCGGGCGACCTCCCACCTGGGATTCGACGACGTCGTCCACGTCAACCGCCCGCGGTCCGCTGCCGCTGCGCTGGGTCCACCTCCACGTGCTCCGGGAGCAGCTCCTCCGCGGGTGAGGGACAGGTCACTCCTCGCCCGTCACTCCTCGACCATCACCTGGTCGTGGCGGGCGTAGAACGCCGTCATCTCCTCCGGGCTCGGTCGCCGGCCGCTGCGGCGCAGCTCGGCCATCTCGGCGAAGAAGGTCTCCCGCGCGACGCCGGGGGTGAACAGGATGAGGAGGGACGCCGGCTCACCGGAGTCGTTGCGGAACCCGTGCACGCCGCCCTCGGAGGCCAGCGCGAAGTCGCCGGGCCGGTGGGGCTGCCACCGCCCGCCGGCGTAGAGGGTGACCTCTCCGGACAGGACGTAGAAGGACTCGGAGAACGTCCGGTGGTAGTGCGGAGCCGCTCCGGCGGCGTGCGGGCCGAGCCGGTACTCGACCAGCCCGAAGCGGCCGGCGGTGACCGCGCCGGTCGCGACCATCCGCAGGGCGTTGGGGCCGGCGTCGGCCATCGGGTGGTCGGCCAGCGTCCGGACCTGCACTCGTCCCGGGTCGGGGTGCGACATGCCCGCGAGCCTGCCAGCGGCGCGGCCCCGCCGGGCGGCTCCCGCCCGCCCCCACGTGACCGTGATCACCCGGCCGCGCGGCGGAGCACCCGGAGAGGGCAGGTCGTAGGGCATCCTCTCGCGCGTGAGCTCCGCTCGACTCCTCGACCACGACGGCACGGCACCGTCCCCCGGGGCTCTCGGCACCGGCGGCACCGAGCACTGCGCCGCCGCGCTGACCCTCGCCGTCCTCCTCCTCGCCGGCGGCGCCGCCGGCCTGGTGGAGCTGGCCCTCGACGGCGTCGTCCGCGACGGGGTGGCGCGCTGGACCCACGCGGCGGCCGCGGCCGCCCTCCTCCTGGCCGCGGTGCCCCTCCTGGTGCGCCGCCGGGCCGGCCTCTGGCAGACCTCCGGCCTGGTGCTCCTCGGCGACCTGGCCTACGTGGTCGCCGCCCTCTGCACGGAGGACCCGGTCCGCTACGCGCCGCCGCTGGTGCTGCTGGTCCCCTCGGTCGTCGCTGCCTGGTTCCTCCGCCCCTGGATGCTGGCGGTGCACCTGGTCGTCACGCCGGTGGCCTGCTGGATCGCCCTGGCCGACAGCCACCCGGGTGCGGTGGCCCTGGCCGTCCAGGTCGGCGTGCACGCGGGGGTGCTCGACCTGGCCGCCGTCGCCGTCCTCGTCCTGCGCCGCCGGATGGAGCGGCTGCTCGTCGAGACAGAGGCCCTCTCGCACCGCGATCCGCTGACCGGGCTGGCCAACCGCCGGCAGCTGGTCGACCAGGCGCCCCGCACGTGGCGGCAGGCCCGCCGCGCGGGCCTGCGGGTGGCCGCGATGGTCCTCGACCTCGACCACTTCAAGCAGGTCAACGACGTCCACGGGCACGCCGCCGGCGACGCCGTCCTGCGGGCCGTGGCCGCCGCGCTGGCCGCGACCGTGCGCCCCAGCGACCTGCTGGCCCGCGTCGGCGGTGAGGAGCTGGTCGTGCTCGGGCTGGTCGGCGACCCCACGGAGGCGGGCCGGCTCGCCGAGCGCCTCCGGCACGCGGTGTCGGCCACCCGCAGCGCGTACGGGCACGCGGTGACCGCCTCGATCGGCGTCGCGCTGACCAACCCGGTGGACGGCGAGGACGCCACCGACGCGCTGTGGCGGCTGGTCGACCGCGCCGACGCGGCGATGTACGAGGCCAAGCAGGCCGGCCGCGACCGGGTGGCCGCCTTCAGCCCGCCGCGGCCCCGCGCGACGCCGACCGACGAGCACCTCCCCTCCGGGCACGGCCGGCCCGCGCCCGGGCGTCTCGACCCGCCGACCGTCCCGGGCACGGCCGGCTCGCCGCCGGTGCCGCGCGACCCGCACTGAGCTCCGCGCCCCGCGCTGACCAGCCCGCCGTCGTCTCACCCGGTGGGAAGAGCGGTTCTCTGCTTCCCTGTCCCCATGACGCTGGTCGTCCCCGACCCGACGCGGACGGTGCCGCTGCCGCTGCGGCAGCAGGCCGACGTGCGGGACCGGTGGCTGACGCAGCGCCTGCTGGACCTCCTCCCGGGCCTGATGGACCGCGCCGGCATCGACCTGTGGGTGGTCGTCGGGCGGGAGAACAACGAGGACCCGGTGCTCGCGACGCTGCTGCCGGCGTCGTGGCTGTCGGCCCGGCGCCGGGTCGTCCTCGTGCTGCACCGCAGCGACGACGGGGTCACCCCCGTCGCCGTCTCGCGCTACCCGGTGGGCCAGTTCCTCCCCGGCTGGACGCCGGAGGACGCCGGCGACGGCAGCGACGGCGGCGACGAGCGGGGCCAGTGGGCGGCGGTGCGGCGGATCGTCGAGCAGGCCGCCCCGCGGCGGATCGGCATCGACGTCTCGGCGCGGTGCGCGCTGGCCGACGGGCTCTCGGTGACCGAGCACGGGTTGCTCACCGAGGCCCTCGGCCCCCACGCGCAGCGACTGGTACCCGCCGAGGACCTCGTCGTCGGCTGGCTGGAGACGCGGCTGCCCGAGGAGGTGGCCGCCCTCGACGCGCTCAACGCGCTGACCGACCGGGTCCTCGCCGCGGTGCTCTCCCCCGCCGGGCTGACCGCCGGCACCACGACCGGGGCCGACCTGGCCTGGGAGGTGCACCAGCGGCTGGCCGACCTCGGCACCCCGCCGTGGTTCCACCCCGGTGTGACCGTGCAGCGGGCCGGGGTCCCGCTGCGGGCCCACGGCGACGGGGGCGTCGAGCTGCCCGCCGTGTCGCACCAGGCGGCGCTGGCCCCCGGCGACCTGGTCACCTGCGACGCCGGGCTGACCAGCCTCGGCCTGGCCACCGACCTGCAGCGCACCGCCTACCTGCTCCGGCCGGGCGAGACCGCTCCCCCGCCGGGCCTGCAGCGCGCCTGGGCCGCCGGCACCCGGGTGCAGGCGCTGACCGCCGCGGCCCTGCGCGTCGGCCGCACCGGCAACGAGGTGCTCGCCGCCGCCCGCGCCGCCGCGGCCGCCGAGGGGCTGCAGGCGGAGGTCTACTCCCACCCCGTCGGCGTGCACGGGCACGGGGCCGGGCCGGCGATCGGCCGGTGGGACGACCAGCGCGGCGTCCCCGGCGACGGCGACCGCGTGCTGCACCCCGACACCGTCTACGCCTTGGAGCTCGCCGTCCGCGCGCCGGTGCCCGAGTGGGGCGGGCAGTGCGTGCGGCTCGCCCTGGAGGAGGCCGTCGCGCTGACCGACGCGGGCGCGACCTACCTGGGCAGCCCGCAGACAGAGCTGCTGGTCGTCCCCGGCGCACAGGTCAGGTCGACGACGGACGCCTCCTGATCGCGCGCAGCAGCAGCTCGCCCGGCCGCACCACGGCGCCGGCGACCCGGGTGACCGGACTGGTGGTCAGCACGTGGTCGGCGTACGCACCGCGCACCCGGCCCGGCCCCGGCGTCGGGGTGTCCAGGATGTCGGTGCCGTCGTCCGGCCGGTCGGTGGTCTGCAGCTGCCGCGCGGTCATCGACAGGACGGCGTCGGTGAGGGCCGGGCTGAACTTCTGCCCGGCGATGATGCCCAGCGCCGCGTCGCCGACCGGGATCTCCCGGCGCGGCTGCACCGAGGCCCGCACGACGGCCTCGGCGACCAGCTCGGGGGCGTAGACCGGCGGCGGGCCGCTGGGCATCGCCCCCAGCTTGGTGCGCGCGTGCTCGAAGAACGGCGTGGCGATGGTGGCGGGCAGGATCTGGCTCACCTCGACCGGCGACCTGGCCTCGGCCAGCTCCGCGCGCAGCGCGTCGTAGAACGCGCGCAGGGCGAACTTGCTGGCCGAGTACGGCGCGTGCAGCGGCAACGAGCGGTAGCCCTCGACCGAGCCGATCCCGATCAGCACCCCGCCGCCGGCCCGCTCCAGCGCCGGGACGGCGGCCTGCGCGGCGGCGATGTGGCCGATGTAGTTGACCTCCGTCACCCGGCGGAACTCCTCCAGGCTGATCTGCTGGACCGAGCCCCAGATGCCGACGCCGGGCACGGTGACCCAGGTGTCGATCCGGCCGAAGCGCACCTCGGCCGCCTCCACCAGCGCCCGGACCGCGGCCTCGTCGGTGATGTCGGTCGGGACGGCGACCGCCTCCGCACCCCTCCGCGTCAGCTCCTCGACCAGCGTGCCGAGGGCCTCCTCACCACGGGAGGCGACCACGATCCGGGTGCAGCCCTGCCGGGCGAACTCGAGCGCCGCCGCGCGCCCGATGCCGCTGGAGGCACCGAGGACGACGACCACCTGGTCGCGGACGGGACGCGGGGAAGCCATGCCGTTCGTCTACCCCCGGCGCGCCGGACGGGAACGCCGGGTGCTCACTACTGCTCGCGGGCCCGGCGCGTCTCGCGGTCGTTGGCCTTCTGGATGGCGTCGACCAGCTCGTCCTTGGTCATCGACGAGCGGCCGTGCACGTCCAGCCGCCTGGCAACGTCCACCAGGTGCTCCTTGGTGGCGTTGGCGTCGACGCCGCCCTTGGTCTCCAGGTCCGTGTCGGCGCCGCCCTCGGCCTGCGGGTCGCTCGGCCCCGGACGCTCCTTCGGCTCCCAGTGGTCGCCGACCTTCTCGTGGGTGTGCTTGACCGCGGCCCACGCCACCCGGTTGGCCCGCTGCTCGTCGCCGTCGTAGGTCTCGACGGCCGAGTCGTGCGTCTTGGCCCAGGTGCGCTGCGCCTTGTCGTCGGAGCGCTGCAGCGTGCTGGGGATCTCGTCGGCCTTCGCGTCCCCGCTCCTCGTCGTCTTCGGCATGACGGGGACCTACCCAGCGGGCCCGCCGGTCAACGGCCGGTCCCGGTCACTCCACCAGCCACTGCGACCAGTGCGCCCGCTGCTGCTCGGTCAGCGGGCTGGCGGCGTCGGCGGCGTAGTCGAAGCTGACCAGCACCATGTCCGCGCGCAGCGCCACCTCGCCGTCCTGGGTGAGCTCCTGGCGCATGCCGATCGAGCTGCGGCCCAGCCGGGTGATCCGGGTGCTCACCATCAGGTGCTCGGACACCCGGTAGTGGACCTGCCGCAGGTAGTCGACCTCCAGGCGGGCGAGGATGATCCCCGCGCCCGACGAGGGGTCGACCAGCGCCAGCCGCGCGTCCTCGAGCAGCCCCAGCACGCGGGCGTGGTTGACGTGGCCGTAGGCGTCGCTGTCGCCCCAGCGCAGCTGGACGGGGTGCTCGTGGACCGCGCTCAGGGCAGGTCCGCCGTCTCCGCCGACTGCCGATGGGCGCCCTGCGCGTCGTCCGGGTCGGGGTGCACGGTCCGCTCCTCGGACTCGGCGAGGATGATCTCGGCGGCGACCTCCTCCATGCCCGAGCCCTTCATGCCGGACTCCTCCGGGAGCAGGTCGGCGCGGGTCTCGATGTTGTGCTCGGTGACGTTGGCCAGCGCCTCGGGGCTGGGCTCCTTGTTCGTGGTCACCGGGGCTCCTCAGAAGCGGTGCTGCTCGGTGCCCAGGCCGAGGGCCCGGGCGACGTCCTGGACGTTCTCGAACTGCTGTCCGGCGGGCAGCCGGCGCAGGTCGCCGAGCACGCGGTCGGTCGCGTCGGACTCCTGGGCCTTGGCCACGAGGGTGTCGCGGTCGGCCGGCCACACCTCCTTGCCGAGGACCTCGGCGATGGCGGCACGGCGGTCGACGTCGGCGGGGCTGGTGCCGGCCGGGGTGCCTTCCTGGCGCGGATCGGTCACGGGGTCGCCTCCTGGGCGGTCGGGACGGTCACTGGGGGGTCGCCGTCGAGTCGTCGGTGTAGCGCAGGATCGCCGCGACCGGGATGTCCCCCGGCATGGCCGCGCGGGGCACGACGACGACGCCGGCCGTGCTGGCCACGGCGGCGGCCACCAGCGCGGCCTCCGCCGGCACGGAGCGGACCTCCTGGACGCCGAGGGCGTCCATGTCGCCCTGGTCGACGCCCAGCTCCAGCGGCGAGGCGCCCACGAGCAGCTTCTCGTCGTCCGGCGGGTCGGCGAGCAGCAGCGTCTCCACCTGCGCCTTGCGCAGTGCCTCCACGACCGGCGCGGTGCCGGTCACGGCGAGACCGTGGGCGCCGGCCGAGCTGATCTTCTCGACGGCCTCGGCCTCGTCGCGCGCCTCGTGCTCGGCGACGAGCTCGGCGGCCCGGCGCTCCACCGGCTCGCGGTCGGCGCCGGCGGCGCGACCGCCCTCGTCCATCGACACGATCAGGTCCGACCACAGGCCGCTGGCCCGGTCGGTGAGGATCTGCCGGGCCCGCATGTCGCCGGCCAGCAGCACGAACCGCGGGTGCACCCGCCGCACGATCGAGGTGATGTGCTCGGCGACGTCGTCGGCGTTGTGCACCCACTTGTTCTCGGCGTTGTGCTGGTAGCGGTGGTGCGCCCAGCCGCCGCCCTGGAACTTGCGGATCTGGAAGGTGTCGCCCTTCACCGTCTCCTCCGCCTCGGCCTGCCCCGGGAGGGTGGCGAGGGTGAGGTCGGCGCCGGTGCGGTCGGTGAGGACCACCACGTGCGGCACGCGGCCGGGCAGCGCGCGCAGCACCGGCAGCAGGTCCGGCGTGGGCGACCACTCGGCCACCTCCTGCCGAGGGACGTCGGCCAGCTGCTGGTCGAGCACGACGCTGCCGTCGGCGGCGACGACGACCGCCCGGCCCCGGACGGTGCCGGCCTCCCCGCCGTCGTTGCCCTCGAGCAGCCGGCCGCGGACCGCCTCCACGACCTCCTCCGGGGCGCCCTGCTCCGTCAGCTTCTCGCCGATCGCGCGCACGCGGAGGTCGAGCTCGGTGTCGGCGTTCTCGGTCACGTGGGTGACGTCGGCGCAGACGGTGGCGTAGGGGCCGGCGGCGTCGAAGACCGGCGCCAGGAACGACACGTCCATGGGGTGGGGACCACTTCCTCGGTGTGCTGTCGGAGCGGGACGGCGCCCGCGACGGGGCGCGCTCTCGCTGGCCGCCTACCCACCGGCCCGACCGCCACACACCGTGTCGGATGCGGAGGGCGGGGGTAGGCGGGTCGCATGACCGAGCACGACCAGCTGCCGCTGCCCGACTACGACCACCTGCCGGTGGAGGGACTGATCTCGCGCATCCGCACGCTGGACGCCACCGGCCTGCAGACCCTGCTCGACTACGAGAAGGCCCACGCCGACCGGCTGCAGGTCGTGCTGGCCATGCAGAACCGGCTGGAGTCGCTGCACCAGGGCGCCCAGCCCTCCGGCGGCGACCCCGCCGCCGCGGCCGCCGACGACCCGGTGCCCGCGTCGACCGGCTCCAAGGTGTCCGAGGCGACCACCGGCCCGGCGATGAACCCGCCGTCGCAGGGCGACCCGACCAACCCGGCCCAGCCCCGCTCGACCGGCTGAGGTCCCTCCCCCACCCGCGAGATCTGCACACCGGCCGCCGTGGGAGCCCTGATGACGACCAGTGTGCAGATCTCGCGGGGGAGGTCAGCCGCCGTTCTCAGCCGCCGCCGAAGGTGGCCGCGATGTCCATCGCGGCGGGGCCGAGCAGCACGATGAACAGGGTGGGGAGGATGCAGAGGATCAGCGGGAAGATCACCTTCACCGGGATCTGCATCGCCTTCTCCTCCGCCCGCTGCCGCCGCTTCAGCCGCATCTCGGCCGCCTGGGTGCGCAGCACGTCGGCGATGGAGACGCCGTAGACGTCGGCCTGCACGACGGCTCGGATGAAGCGGCGCAGGTCGGGGACGCCGGTGCGCTCGGCCAGCGCCAGGTAGGCCTCGCGCCGGGGCTGCCCGACGGCGATGTCCTGCAGGGTGCGCACCAGTTCCTCGGCCAGCGGCCCCTTCCCGGTGCGGCCGGCCCGGGCGAGCGCCGACTCGAAGCCCAGCCCCGCCTCCACGGCGATGGTCATCTGGTCGAGGGTGTCGGCCAGCTCCAGGCCGATGGCCTGCCTGCGCTCCTGGCCGCGGCTGCTCAGCAGCAGCTCGGGCAGGACGTAGGCGGTCGCGGTCACCAGGACCACCACGGCCACCAGCAGCGGGGTGGGCCGGCTGCTGAGGACCAGCGTCCCCACCCCGGTGGCGACGGCGACGAGCGCGAGCTTGGCGGTCAGCACCCGCTCCACCGGCCAGCGGGCGGGCCGGCCCGCGGCGCCCAGCAGCCGGTCGATGCGGGCGGCGGTGCCGCGCGGGGTGAGGACCCGGACCAGCCGGGTGGCGCTCCTGCGGGCCGCGGGGGCCGCGGCGCCGGCCGGCGCGCGGTCCAGGCCGAGGAGCAGGTTCTGGCGGGCCTGCGCGGCGCCCGCCCCGGGACGGGCGAGCAGTGCCCAGCCCAGGGCGGGCACGGCGAGCGCCATGGCCGCGGCGGCGGCGAGCACGGGGGTGGGGAGGGTGTCCATCAGAACCGGATGCTCACGGTCTTCTTCAGCCACAGCGCACCGGCGACCAGCAGCAGCCCGCAGACGCCGAGCATCAGCACGCCGGTGGGTGTGGAGGTGAACGGCGCCAGGTAGCCGGGGTTGGTCAGCGCGATGAAGCCGCCGACCCCGAACGGCAGCACCATCAGGACGAGCGCCGAGAGCTTCCCCTCGGCCGACAGCGCCGCGACCTGGCGGCGGATGGCGTTGCGCTCGCGGATCGTCCGGCTCACCACGTCGAGCACCTCGGCGAGGTTGCCGCCCACCTCGCGGTGGATGGCGATCGCCTGGGCGACCCAGGTGAAGTCGTCGCTGCCCGTGCGGGCCCCGACCTCGTCGAGGGCGTCGGAGAGGTCGCGGCCCACCCGGGTCTCGTTGACGATCCGGGCGAACTCCTCCGACGTCGGCGCCTCCGCCTCCTGCGCGACCGAGTCGATGGCGCGCAGGAGGCTGTGCCCGGCGCGCAGGCTGCTGGCCATCAGCTGCAGCGAGTCGTCGAGTTGGTCGGCGAAGGCCGCGCGGCGCCGCCCGGTCCGCCAGGAGAGCAGAACCCGGGCGCCGAGGGGGGCGGCCGGCGCCATCAGCAGCCCCAGGACCGGGCCGCCGGCGAGGCCGCCGAGCAGCCCCAGGCCGAGGGCGGCCAGCGCGGTGCGCAGCACGAGGTCGGGCAGGCTCACCGACCACCCCGCCCGCTCCAGGGCCGCGGTGCCGGCCGCCAGCCGGCCGCGCCGCGCCAGCACCCGCTCGACGGCGGCGCCGGCGGCGGCCCCGACCCCGGCCAGCGCCGACCCGGGCGGGGCGGCCGCGGGGTCCAGCCGGCGCAGCGGCACCGGCCGCGGGCCGGCCGGCACGACGGCGAGGGCGAGCAGCAGCAGCGCGCCGGTGACGGCGACCAGACCGACGACGAGCAGCGCGGGGCTCACCCGGCCCACCCCCGCTGCCGCGCCGGCTGGGGCACCCCGAAGACCCGGGGGTCGACGGCGATGCCCAGCTCGGCGAAGCGGTCGGTGAACCGGGGCCGCACTCCGGTCGACACCGGCCGGCCCAGGAAGCGGCCGGAGGCGTCGACCCCGGCGGAGTAGTCGAAGAGGAAGGCGTCCTGCAGGGTGACCGTCTCCCCCTCCATGCCCTGCACCTCGGTGACGTGGGTGACCCGCCGCGTGCCGTCGCGCAGCCGGGTGAGCTGCACGACCAGGTCGACGGCCGAGGCGATCTGCTCGCGGATGGCGCGCAGCGGCAGGTCCATGCCGGCCATGAGGACGAGGGTCTCCAGGCGGGCGACGGCGTCGCGCGGGGAGTTGGCGTGCACCGTCGACAGCGACCCGTCGTGGCCGGTGTTCATCGCCTGCAGCATGTCCAGGCTCTCGCCGCCGCGGCACTCCCCGACCACGATCCGGTCGGGGCGCATCCGCAGCGAGTTGCGCACCAGGTCGCGGATGGTGATCGCGCCCCGGCCCTCGATGTTGGGCGGGCGGGACTCCAGCCGGACGACGTGGTCCTGCTGCAGCTGCAGCTCGACGGCGTCCTCGATCGTGACGATCCGCTCGCCCTCGGGGATGAAGGAGGACAGCACGTTGAGCAGCGTGGTCTTCCCGGTGCCGGTGCCGCCGGAGACGATGACGTTGAGCCGGGCCTCGACGCAGGCCCGCAGCAGCTCGGCCATCTCCGGGGTGAGCGTGCCGAAGCCGATCAGGTCCTCGACGGTGAACGGGTCCTTGGCGAACTTGCGGATGGTCAGCGTCGACCCGCTGAAGGCCAGCGGCGGGATGACCGCGTTGACGCGGGAGCCGTCGGCCAGCCGGGCGTCGACCAGCGGGGAGGACTCGTCGATGCGCCGTCCCACCCGCGAGACGATCCGGTCGATGACCCGCCGCAGGTGCTCCTCGGAGGCGAACCGCGCGCCGCTGCGCAGCAGCTTCCCGCCCTGCTCGACGTAGATCATCTCCGGGCCGTTGACCATGATCTCGGTGACCGTGGCGTCGTCGAGGAGGCGCTGCAGCGGCCCGTAGCCGAGGACGTCGTCGGCGAGCTCGGCGGTGAGCCGCTGCCGCTCGTCGGGGCTGAGCGGGATGCGCTCCTCCTCGACCACGGTGTCGAGCTCGCCGAGCACGATGGTCCGCAGCTGCTCCTCGCCAAGGCCGGGGTCGTTGATCCGGCTGCCCATGCGCTCGAAGAGCGCCTTGCCGACCCGGTCCTTGAGCCGGGTCAGCGCGTCGCCCGCGGCCGGGACCGGCGCCCCGCCCGCCGGGGCGGCGGGACGGGGTGCGGGCACCGCCGGCCGCGGGAGCGCGGCGGCCGGGCGGGGACCCGGGGCGGGCACCTCGGGGACGGGCTCGGCAGCGCCCGGGGCGACGGCACCGGGAACGGGCCGGCCGCGGGCGGCCTCGAGGCGGGCGGTGAGGTTCACGACGCCGCCCGGTGCGCGCAGGCGGAGCTCACGACGCCGCCCGGTGCTTGGCGCGGTAGCGGCCGGGGCGCACGATCGGGGTCGCGGCGAAGCGGGACACCAGCCGGCGCAGCTCCTTGACGACCGGCTCGCGCCCGCCGCTCTGCAGCAGCGGCACGCCCTGGTTGGTCGAGGCGGGCACCGCCGAGGAGCGGGGCAGGACGACGTCGACCCCCGTGCCGATGGTGGTCTCGACGTCGCGCACCGACAGCCCGCCCTTGGGGTCGGCGAGGTTCATGACCACGTGCCGGCCGGCCGGGATCATGCACAGCTCGCGGAGCACGTCGAGCTCCTTGCGCAGCCCGCGCACCCCGGGCACGTCCATGCTGCTGAGCATCACGACGTCGGTGGCCCGGTCGAGGGCGGCCAGCGTCTGCTCCGACAGCCCCGGCGCGGTGTCGACGACGACGTAGCGGAACTCCCGCGCCAGCGACGCGAGCAGCCCGCTGACGTCGGTGGCGGTCACCGCGTCCCCGGCGGCCGGGGACTCCGCCCCGCAGACGGTGTACAGGCCCGAGGGGTGCTGGGTGAGGAAGGTCTTGAGCACCATCGTGTCCTGGCTGGCCGGGCCGTGGACGGCGTCGGGCAGCGTGTACTCCGGCGTCAGGCCGAGGGCCGAGGCGACGTCGCCGAACTGGACGTCGAGGTCGACGAGGACCGTCGACTGCGGCGCGGCCGCGGTCAGCCCGATCGCCAGGTTGGTCGACACGGTGGTCTTGCCGACGCCGCCCTTGGGGGAGGCCACGGTGATGACCCGGCCGGTGTAGCGGGCGGTCTCCTCCACCGGGCGCAGGACGCGGCGGCGCCCGGTGGCGGCGGCACCGGCGCGGTCGATCGCGGCGCGGAGGTCGTCGACCGGGGCGTCCGGCGTCAGCAGGTCGCGGATGCCCGAGCGCATGGCGGCCTGCCAGAGCTCCGGCGTCGGCTCGGCCACCAGCACGACGCTGATGCCCGGGCACTGCACGTCCAGGCGCGCGGCCAGCGTCAGCGCCTCGTCCGGTGCGGCGTCCGGGCCCACGACGAGGACGTCGGGGAGCTCCCCGTCCCAGAGCTGCTCGAACAGGCGCGCGGGGTCGCCGGGCAGGCGGCCGGGCGGCAGCACGTGCACGTCGCCGTCGGCGGCGGCGAGGACGCGGCCGCACAGCTCCTGGTCGGCGGCGGCCAGGACGATGCGGCTCATGAGGGGTCCTTCGCGTAGAGGGTGTCGGGGGTGACGACCTCGGTGCCGGAGGGATCGACGTCCGCCGGTTCGAGGGAGAGCCAGACGGTGCCGTGCTCCATGCCGAAGACGACGGTCTCGGCCTGCGCGGGCGGCAGCCCGAGGGTGACCAGCAGGCTCGCCGTGGGCGCGCCGCCGCCGGAGGCGGCGGCCTCGGCCCCCTCGCCGTCGGCCGCGGGGGCCGGCGCGCCCTGCACCTGGGTGACCAGGACCCGGTCGAGGACCAGGTGCGTGGCGGCGGGCTCGGCGAGGGAGACGTGCACGCCGACGGTGTCCCCTGCGGCGAGCCGGCCGCCGACGGCGCGCTGCGGCTCGAGCAGGATGCTGACCTCCGCCGCCCCCGCGGGCGGGGGGACGGTGCCGGGCGCGGTGAGCTCCTCGGGGGCGACGAACCGGCCGGCCAGCAGCTGCTCCCCCGGCTGCAGGTCGACGTCGGCCACCCGCCCGGCCAACTGAGCCAGGTCCTCCACGCGGCCCTCGACGGCGGCCCTGGCCGGCAGCAGCTCGGTGCGCACGAGGCCGTCGAGCTGGTCGGCAGGCGTCCCGGCGGCGATGGGCCGGTCGACGACGAGGACCGGCACGGTCTGCACGCCCTCGAGGGCGCGGGCGTCGGCGCCGCGGACGTAGGCGACCAGCACGACGGTGCCGACGAGGGCGAGCAGCAGGGCCGCGACGGCGGCGAGGAGTCGTCTCACGGGGCACCTATCGGAGAAGTCGGAGGACGGCCGCGCCCAGGTCGGGGGCGCCCGGGTCGAGGGTGAAGTCGTCGGAGAGCTCGACGAAGCGGGTGAAGTAGCCGCTGATGCAGCGGTCGTTGCCGCCGCAGGGGCGCGGCGTGGTGCCGAACTGGCCGCCGAGGGAGTAGCCGGTGATCCGGAACGCGGCGTAGCCGTACACCCGGTACCAGGCGTTGCTGCCGGTCTCGCCGAACTGGTCGAAGATCGGCAGCAGCACGGTGGAGCCGAGGAAGCGGGTGAAGTCCGCCGGCGAGCAGTCCGCCGGCGGGGTGTTGCCCGTGGAGGACGTCGAGCGGCCGGCGACCGCGCTGGTGGCCCGGCACTGCCCCGGGTCGGTCACCAGGTAGCCGAAGCCGCCCGGGACGACGTTGTGCGACGGCCCGGTGCAGTCGGTGGTGCCGGAGGTCTTCGTCAGCCGGATGGTGCGGACGGTGGTGCCCGAGGGCAGGCCCCCGCCGGTCTGCTGGGAGAACTCGCACCAGGAGAAGGTCAGCGGCAGCACCGCCGTCCCCCCGCCCGGGGCGCCCCAGGCGACCGTCGCCGTCGCCGAGACCGTCGTCGCGTCGACGCCGAGCACCGGGGCGAACCAGTGCTCGGTCGGCTGCCGGCCGGTGACGGTCACGCTGGTCGGCCGGCTGGAGAGCACCGGCGGCGCGGCCGTCGCCGTGCCGGCGTTGGCCGCCACCAGCGCGGTGGCGGTCGCCTGCGGGTTCCCGCAGGCACCGCGGGCGCAGTCCTGGGCCACGGCCAGCGCGGCGGCGTCGGCGGCCACCTGCAGCCGCGACCGCTCCGCGTAGACGGCGCCGACGTCGACCGCCACCGCCGCGAAGCCGAGCACCGGCACCAGGAGCAGGGACAGCAGCACCGCGGTCGCGCCGCGCTCACCGTGCAGCCGGTCGCGCAGGCGGGCGACCGGCCGCCGGGTCAGCCGCCGCACCGCATGACCCCCGTCCCGGTCAGGTCGACCGAGGCGCCGAAGAACCCGGTGAGGTAGGGCATGTCGTAGTCGATGCGCAGCCGCACCAGCGTGGAGCCGGTGCCCTGCGGGCAGCTGGCCGGCGTGATGACGATCTGGGCGTCGGTGATCGCCGGGTCCAGCGAGGAGGCCGCCGAGCGGACGGCGGCGCGGGCGGCGGCCGGGTCGTTCTGCAGCGCCATGAGCCGCACGCCCTCCCGGGCCGCGGCCGACAGCGTGCCCTGCACCTGGAAGCCGCGGCCGAACTCGGCGATGCCGAGCACCAGCAGGATGAGGACGGGGACGACGAGCGCGAACTCGACGGCGCTGGCCCCACGCTCTCCGCGCAGTCGCGGCATCCTCGTCCCTCCTCCCGGGTGTGCTGCGGCGCAGCGGCCCCGCCGGGACGGGGCCGCTGCGCCGGGCGGCTGGTGCCTGTGTCGAGCGGAGCGGTCAGGCGTGGCCACCGGGCAGCGCGGTGACGATCTGCTGGAACAGGTCGCGCAGGTCCTGGCCGAGGAAGGCGACCAGGCCGACGATCACGGCGGCGATGAGACCGACCATGAGGCCGTACTCGACGGCGGTGGCGCCCTCCTCCTCCCGCCGGAGACGGTCCGCGGCGAGGGCGACGAGGCTGACGAGGGCGGCGAACGGGTTCTGCACGGGGACTCCCTGAGGTGGCACCGGCCGGCACGGGTCGGCTGACCCGGCCTCGCGGCTGTGCTGGTCCTGTCGCCACGACGGTTCAGCGCCTTGAGGGGTGTCCAGCCGATCGGAGGACGGCCACCACCCGGTCGATCGGCGGCCCGACGCCGCCCGTCACGCGCGGTGACCGGAACCGGGGGGTCAGGAGAGGGCGGCGGGCCACCCCGCGGCGAGCGCCGTCCCCAGCAGCAGGGCCGGCCCGAAGGGCAGCGCGCTGCGCAGGCCGACCCGGCGCACCGCCAGCAGCACCAGCGCCGCCACCGCCTGGACGACGAACGCGGCGAGCACCCCGAACACGAGGGCCGGCCAGCCCAGCCAGCCGAGGTGCAGCCCGAGCAGGAGCCCCAGCTTGACGTCGCCCATGCCGAGCTGCCCGGGCGCGAGCAGCGCCAGCCCGAGGAGGACGGAGAAGAGGACGACCGCGCCGGCGCCGGCCCGCAGCAGGTCCGGCCAGGCGCCGAGGGCCGCGGCGGCGACCGCGAGCAGCGCGGCCGCCCCGGCGGTGGCGGGCAGCAGCACCCGGTCGGGCAGCAGCTGCTCGCGGAGGTCGATCACGGCGAGCAGGACGCCGGCGGCTGCGGACCACAGCCACGCCGGCAGCTCGGCGGTGGCCCCGAAGCGGAGGGCGGCGAGCAGGAACAGGGCCGCCGTCACCACCGCCAGCAGGCCGCGCGGCGCCGCCCGCCCGCCGCCGAGGACCCCGCCGCCGAGGACCCCGCCGACGGTCGCCGGCCGGGGCCACGGGAAGCGGGCCGCGGCCCGGTCGGCGAGCGTGCCCGCGCCCGCACCGAGCAGCGCCGCGCCGGCCAGCAGGAGGCCGGTCACGAGGTGGCGCGGGAGCTGCGGGCGGGCACGGTCGAGACGGTGGCACAGTCCTCCCGTGGCTCCCGTCCGCCGGCGGGGGCTGCGGCGGCCGCGTCGTCCCGGGCGTCACGGACGGCGCAGCCGCCCCACGGAGCGGCGGGGCCCGGACCGGGTTCCCGTCGGCCGTGCGGAGGTGGGAAGTCGATTGCCCGCGCGGGGCCGGCGGTGCCAGGTTGACCGCGACCTCGACGACCAGCAGGAGGACCGGTGGACACCCTCGACCCCGTGACCGCACGCCCGACCGCGCGCGCGGTCCGGCTGCCCGGCGGCCGGGACCTCGCCTGGTCGGAGTGGGGCCCACCGGAGGGCCGGCCGGTGCTGTTCTGCCCGGGCGCCGGGATGAGCGGGGTCTTGGGCTTCGGCGTCGACGTCCTGCCCGAGCTGGGGCTGCGGCTGCTCGCGCTGGACCGACCGGGGCTGGGCCGCTCCACGCACGACCCGGCGAAGACCTCCGCGACCTGGGCCGCCGACGTCGGGCACGTCGTCCGGGCGGAGGGGCTGCGCCACGTGCTGGGTGTCGGCTTCTCCCAGGGCGCGCCGTTCGCCGTCGCGCTGGCCGGCGCCGGGCTGCTCGACGCGGTGGCGCTCGTGGCCGGTCAGGACGACCTGCGCGCCCAGCGGCACCTGCTCGTGCCCGAGGTGGCCGGGATGCTCGACGCGGTCGACGGCGACCCCGACGGCTTCGAGCGGGAGGTCGCCCGCAGCGCGGACGCCGACTGGCTGTGGCAGGTCATCGTGACCACCGCCGCGCCGCGGGACCGTGCCCTGTACGAGGAGACGCCGCTCGGCGCCGCCGTCCGCACCGCTCTCGACGACGGCTTCGGCCAGGGCGCGGCGGGCTACGCCCGGGACCTGCGGACCGCGCTCGGGCCCTGGTGGGTGCGCCCGGAGGACGTCCCCATCCCGGTGCACCTCTGGTACGGCGCCGAGGACACCAGCACCGTCCACTCCCCCGACCGCGGTCGCGCGCTGGCACGGCGCTTCCCCGTCGTGCGGCACACCGTGCTCGACGGCGAGGGCGGGGCGCTGCTCTGGACACGGGCGCGGGACGTGCTGGCGGCACTGGCCGGGGTGTGACCACCGCTACGCTCCGGCCGTGCACGTGGTGCGGGGTCTGCGGCAGGCGCTGGTCCTCCTCGTCGGGTCGACGGTCGTGGCGGTCGCCGCGGCCGGGGTCTGGTCGGCCGTCGCCGACGGGGGGTTCCAGCAAAAGCTGTCGCTGTCGCTGTTCGTCGTCGCCGGGCTGCACGCGCTGCTGGGCGGGAACATGCTGGCACGGGCCGAGTCCTCCGACGTCCGGGCGTTCCTCGGGATGGGACCCGAGGCCGACCAGCCCGACCTGACGCCCGCGCTGGGTCCGGTCGGCGTCTTCCTGTTCGTGTCCGTGCCGCTGGCCGTCGCGGGGCTCGTGCTCGCCGGCTGAGAACAGTCGTCCCCGTCACGCAGTCCAGCGCCGTCGTGGTGGAGGTCGCCGTCGACCACGGGCGGCTGTGACCCGCCGGCCGTGTCACGGGCCGGTGGTCGACGTCTCCGGAGGAAGGCGTCGACCGCGGCGCGGAAGGCGGCGGGCCGCTCCACCCACGGGAAGTGGCCGCAGTCCTCGACCACCACACTCCGGCCGTGGGGGAACAGGCCGGCAACCGCGAGCACCGGGGCCAGGCCGGTGACGGTGTGCTGTGCGCCCCGCGACGACCAGCGTGGGTGCGTGGACGGCGCGCAGCCGATCGAGGAGGTCGGCGGGTGCCCCGCCCGCGAGGAAGGCCCGGACCGTCGCGAGGGAGTAGCGCATCGCACGGGCGTGGGCCTGCGTCGTCGCGTCTCAGCGCGCGTACCCGAGGGCTGCGGTGGCGAGGCGACAGGCGACGAACGCCCGTCGCTACCGAGGTCCGCGCCGTCCTCGGCCGCCGCCGTCGCCGCCGTCGCCGTCTGGAACGCCGAGTCGCCGGAGCGGGCGGCCGCGATGCGCGCCGCGTCGGAGGGCACGTCGACGAGGTGGTCGGCCGGCGAGTTGAGGAACACGAGGGCGGCCACGCGGTGCGGGAACCGCGCGGCGTGCGCCACGGCCCGGCGGGTGCCGGCCGAGTGGGCGACCACCGTGCACCGGTCGAGCCCGAGGCCGGCGCGCAGGGCGTCGACGTCGTCGGCCTGCTGCCACCGCGAGGTCAGCGAGGCGTCGGCCGAGCGGCCGACGCCCCGCAGCTGCGGCAGGACCAGGCGGTGCCGCGCGCCCAGTCCGGCCAGGTCGCCGACGTAGGACAGGTGGGCGGCCGCGCCGCCGGCCAGCATCACCAGAGGTGCCGCCGAGTCCGCGCCCAGGACGTCGTGGTGCAGCGCGGCGCCGTCGGCGCCGCGGTGCGTCGGCATCAGCGCCGTCCGGCCGCTGTGACGCCGTAGCCGACGTGCACCAGGCCGTCGTCCACGGCGGCCAGCCGTCCGCCGGCCGCGGCCATGGCCTCGGCGGCGCGGGCCAGCCGCTCGTAGGCGGCCGCCGCGTCGGGCAGGGTCGCGGCCCGGTCCGCGGCGTGCCGGAAGGTCAGGCCCTCGACCGTGCGGACGAGCGCGCCGTCCTCGACGGCGTGGACGTACAGCGCGCTGCCGTCGGCGACGAGGTCCGCGCCCGGCCCGACCCGCGCCGGCGCGACGCCCCACCGCCGGGGCCCCAGGTCGGCCGCGGAGACCTGCGGGGCCAGCTCGGCCAGCAGGCCCGGCCGTACCGGCGGCCCGCCCACCTGGGCCGGCGCTCCCCCGGCCCAGGCGAGCACGGGTGTGCGCGCGGCGGCGCGGAGGTCCAGGACGTCGTCGCCGGTGACGGGCGGCTCGTCGACGAGGCGCACCCGCCAGTGCAGTCGAGGTGGGGCGCCGGCCGGCGCGGACGGGACGTCGGGAGCGGAGGCCCGCTGCCGCCGGGACGGGCGGGTGGCGAGCAGGTGCCCCTTGCGCATCGGCTCGGCCAGCGACCAGCCGGCCGCGGCCGCCGCCCGGAGCTCCGCGGTCAGGGTGCGCAGCGCGGCGACGACGTCGTCCAGCGTGCGGACGCCGTCGAGCTGCCAGCGGTGCTCGGTCTCGTGGCGGGAGCCCGGCCAGGGTGACGGCGGGCGGTGCGGTGGGGTCGGGGTGGTCATACGGGTCCTCGCGCGAGCGGTGCCGCCTCCGGCGGGGTGCCGGCAGCGGGCTGCCGGGCCGGCGCCGGGAGGAGGCCGACTCGCGTGTCCGGGGCCGGCGGGTGTGCCCGGGCGGGGTCCGGCGCCGACCGCGAGATCATGGCACGCCCCGCGGCGCACGCGCTCGCGGGGACGTTCCCGCGGGAACGCCCCGACGTGCGCGGGTCAGGACGGGACGAGACCGCTGTCGGGGGTCGCGCGGGCGAGGCCGAGTGAGTCCATCGCCTGCTCGTAGCACTCGTGGAGCAGGACCAGCCGGTCCACCAGCCGGTCGACCCACGCCGGGGACGTGGTGACCGCCGTCGGCTCGAGCATGAGCGACCAGAACAGCCGGTCGAGGTCGCGACCGGACTCGTACCAGCGCCACTCCCGCGGCGGGACGTCCACGCCGAGGGCCGCGGTGAACAGGTGCGCAGCCGTCTGCCGCAGGTCACCGACGGCTGTGGCGTAGGCGGGCAGCGCCCGCAGGTCCCAGCGCGTCCCCGGGCGCCTGGACCGGCGTCGCGCCACGAGCGGCTCGGGCACCGCGAGGCCGATGGCGCGGCCGAGGAGGGGCACCAGGCGCTGCCGGTCGGCCGCGGACAGCCGGTCGTTGGCGTGCCGCAGGACCGCGGCCAGCTCGCCGTCCACGCAGGCGGGCGAGTCGCTGAACGGCTCACCGGCCAGCAGGGCCGTGTACTCGAGGAAGCAGGCTCCGCGCGCCGGGCTGCGGTGCCTGCCCCGGCCGAGCACCGGCATCCCCTCGGGCACCTGGGACATGGTCGACCGCCTCCCCCGAGACGCACCGGGGACACCGTCGTCCCCACCGGTGCACGAGCGTAGGCGCGCGGGGCCCGACCTTCGCGTCGATCACGCCTGCCGTTACCGACGCGTCCCGGGGACTGCCGTCCCGCGGGCTCCCCCGGCAGCATCGGCGGGGTGGACGACGACTGGGCGGACTCGGTGTCGATGCGGCTGGTCTGTCTGGGGCTCGACCGCGGCCGGCTGACCGACGACCTGGTGACCGCCCTGGCGGTGCGCGGGGCGCTGCTGGTCGACCTCGGGCTGCGGGGACGGGTCGCCGACACCGACGACGCGGTCGAGGTCGACGACGCGCCCACCGGGTTCCCGCCCGCCGACCGGCTGTTCGCCGGCTGGGCGCCGTCGCTCACCGACGTGCTGCGCCACGGTCGGGTGGACCAGGAGGACCTGGCCGCCGAGCACCTGCGCCGCGGCTCGTGGGTGCTCCGCCGGCGCTGGCCCGGACGGCGCTACGACGACCGCCGGGCCGAGCGGACGGCGGCCGACGAGCGGGCCCTCGGGTCGCCGGGTGGCGGGTGGACGCCCGCCGACGCCGCCCTGACCGCCATCGCGGGCACCCTCGGCCTGCTCCCTCCGCCGCGCGAGCTGCCGACCGAGGAGCTGCTCGCGCGGACCGGGCCGGTGCGGTGGCTGGTCGAGCTGGTGGTCGAGGAGGTCGACCGCGCGCTCGTGCGCGGGCGGTTCCTGCGCGGCGCGGTCACCTTCACCGACGGCACCCCGGGCTGAGGCCCCGTCCGGACCCCTGACCGCACGCCCCTCCGGCGCGGGCACGTCTCCGCGGAGGGCGGTACCGGGCGGCGGCCGGCCGGGCGAGGATGGGACGGCCCCGCCGACCAGGACGCCGTCCGGGGCACCCTCCCGTCCCCGTCCGCAGGAGGCTCCGTGCACGACCTGCTCGGTCTCGAACTCGTCGTCGTCCTGGGCGCGGCGGTGCTGCTGTGCGGCGCAGGCGCCCGTCGGCTGCGCGTGCCCCCGCCGGTGCTGCTGCTCCTGTGCGGCGTGCTGCTCGGGTTCGCCCCGGCGCTGCGCCAGGTGCACCTGCCGCCCGAGGCGATGCTGCTGCTGTTCCTCCCGGCGCTGCTGTTCTGGGAGAGCCTGACGACGTCGCTGCGCGAGATCCGCAGCAACCTGCGCGTCATCGTCCTGCTCAGCACCCTCCTGGTCATCGCCACGGCGGCCGCGGTGGCGGCGGCCGCGCACGCCCTCGGCATGCCGTGGGGGCCGGCGTGGGTGCTGGGCGCGGCGCTGGCGCCGACCGACGCGACGGCGGTCGGCGTGCTGGCCCGCGCGCTGCCGCGCCGGACCGTCACCACGCTGCGCGCGGAGAGCCTGGTCAACGACGGCACCGCGCTGGTCGTCTACGGCCTGGCTGTCGGCGTCACCGTGGGCGAGGACCGCTTCAGCACGCCGTACGTCGCCTGGCTGTTCCTGCTCTCCTACGGCGGCGGGGCCGCGGTGGGCGTGGTGACGGCGCTGGTCGCGGTGCAGGTCCGGCGCCACCTCGAGGACCCGCTGCTGGAGAGCGTGGCCATCCTGCTGATCCCGTTCACCGCGTACCTGCTCGCGGAGCTGATCGGCGCGTCGGGCGTGCTCGCCGTCGTCGTCTGCGGGCTGATCATGAGCCAGGCCGGCCCGCGGCTCGCCCGCGCCGGGACGCGCCAGCAGACGACGGCGTTCTGGTCGATGGCGACCTACCTGCTCAACGGTGCCCTGTTCGTGCTGGTGGGCCTGGAGGTGCAGTCGGCCGCCCGCGGGCTGACCAGCGTCGACCTCGCCGGCGCGCTGGTCGCCGTCGCCGTCGTCTCGGCGGTCGTCATCGGTACGCGCTTCGCCTGGCTGTTCACCACGCCGTACGTGATCCGCGTGCTCGACCGGCGCCCGCAGCAGCGGCTGCGCCGCGTCGGCGCCCGCGGGCGGGTGGTGAGCGGGGTGGCCGGCTTCCGGGGCGCGGTGTCGCTGGCGGCGGCCCTCGCGGTGCCCGAGACGCTGGCCGACGGCTCGCCGTTCCCCGACCGCGACCTGATCGTCTTCACCGTCACCGGCGTCATCGTGGTCACCCTGGGCCAGGCCCTCGTGCTGCCCGGCGTGGTGCGGTGGGCCCGGCTGCCGCGCGACACGTCGGTCGACGAGGAGCGGCACCTCGCCGAGACGCTGGCCACCGAGGAGGCCCTCGCCGCGATCCCGCGGCTGGCGGCCGACCTCGGCACGGATCCGGACGTCGTCGACCGGACGCTGGCCGAGTACGAGGAGCACCTGCGCGTCGTGCAGGCCGACGGGGACGGCGCCGAGGACGAGCCCGCCGTCCGGCACGAGCAGCACTACACGGCGCTGCGCCTGGCCGTCCTCGCCCACAAGCGCGCCACGATCCTGCGGCTGCGCGACGAGCGGCGCATCGACGACGTGGTGCTCCGCCAGGTGCAGGCCCGCCTCGACCTCGAGGAGGTGCGCCTGTCCCGGACCCAGGTCATCGAGTGACCGTCGCGACGGAGGAGGGAGGGGAGGAACACACCTCCTCCCACTCCAACGTATAGCGCAGGGGGGATCTTGCGGCAAGACCCGGGTCGGGTCGCAGAATCGCCGCCCGAGGTCGGGGTGTGCAGATCCTGGGGGGCGCGAGATGTCCGTGTCGTCGTCGAACCGTGGCGCGGGGACGCCGGTCCGGGACCGGAGCGGCCGCGTGCCGGCCGCCGGCCCGTTCGCCCTCCCCGACCACCTCGCCGCCAAGGCCGACCCGGCCCTGATCGCCGACGACGAGCGGCACCTCGCGGCCGTCGGGGAGAGCCTCGAGCAGGTGATCGCCGACCTGTCCGAGCGCCTCGACGCCGAGCGCCGGGCGCCCGGCGGCAGCGGCGAGGAGGCCCTCGACCGGGACCTGGAGGTCCACCGGCTGACCGCCCGGCTGCGCACGCTGCGCCGCTTCGGTCTCGACCTGTGCCTCGGGCGGATGGACCCGGCGGACGGCTCCGAGCCGGTGTACGTCGGACGACTCGGTCTCACCGACAGCGCCGGACGCCGGCTGCTGGTCGACTGGCGCTCCCCCGCCGCCGCGCCGTTCTTCGGCGCCACCCACGCCGACCCGATGGGCCTGGCCAGCCGCCGCCGGTACCGCTGGACCCGCGGCCGGGTCACCGACTACTGGGACGAGGTGTTCACCCCCGACGGCTTCGCCGGGCACGCCGCCGCGCTCGACGACCAGTCCGCCTTCATCGCCAGCCTGGGCGGCAACCGGTCCGACCGCATGAGGGACGTGCTCGGCACCATCCAGGCCGACCAGGACGCGATCATCCGCGCCGGGTCCCGCGGCGCCCTCGTCGTCGACGGCGGACCGGGCACCGGCAAGACCGTCGTCGCGCTGCACCGCACGGCCTACCTCCTCTACTCCGACCCCCGCCTGGGACACCACCGCGGCGGCGTGCTGTTCGTCGGTCCGCACCAGCCCTACCTGGCCTACGTCTCCGACGTCCTCCCCAGCCTCGGTGAGGAGGGCGTGCGGACCTGCACGCTGCGCGACCTCGTCCCCGAGGGGGCCACCGCGACGGTCGAGACCGATCCGCACGTGGCCGCGCTCAAGGCGTCGGCGGGGCTGGTGGGGGCGGTCGAGGCGGCGGTGCGCTTCTACGAGGAGCCACCGGCGACGGGGATGACGGTCACCACGCCCTGGGCCGACGTCCGGCTGGGCGCCGACGACTGGGCGGAGGCGTTCGAGGCCCCCGACCCCGGCACCCCGCACAACGAGGCGCGCGGCCGGGTGTGGGAGGAGCTGCTCGCGATCCTGGTCGACGCGCACGACGACGAGGACGTGTCCCCCGACCTCGTGCGCAGGTGGCTGCTGCAGGACGCAGAGCTGCGGGCCGCCTTCGACCGGGCCTGGCCGCTGCTGGAGGCCACCGACGTCGTCGGGGACCTGTGGTCGGTCCCGGCCTACCTGCGCCGGTGCGCACCCTGGCTCGGCGCGGACGACGTCCGGGCGCTGCAGCGCGCGGAGCCCCGGGCCTGGACGGTGTCCGACCTGCCGCTGCTCGACGCCGCCCGGCAGCGGCTCGGCGACCCGGGGGTGGAACGACGGCGGCACCGGCGGGAGGTCGCCGCCGCCCGCGAACGCGAGCGCATGGCCGGCGTCATCGACGAGCTGATCGCGACCGACGACTCCGAGCTGCTGCTGATGACGACCCTGCGCCACCAGGACCTCCGCGACGCCCTGGTCGACGAGGCCGCCCTGCCCACCGCCGACCCGGACGTCCTCGCCGGCCCGTTCGCGCACGTCGTCGTGGACGAGGCCCAGGAGCTGACCGACGCGGAGTGGCAGATGCTGCGGAGCCGCTGCCCGTCGGGGAGCCTCACCGTCGTCGGGGACCGCGCCCAGGCCCGGCACGGGTTCCCCGAGTCGTGGCAGGAGCGGCTCGGCCGGGTGGGGCTGCACGAGGTGCGGGTGGCGTCGCTGACCATCAACTACCGGACGCCGGAGGAGGTCATGGCCGAGGCCGAGCCGGTCATCCGGGCCGTGCTCCCGGACGCCAACGTGCCGACCTCCATCCGCACCGGCGGGCGTCCCGTCGTCCACGGGTCGACGTCGGACCTGGGCCCGGTCCTCGACGCGTGGCTCGCCGCGCACGGCGAGGGGACCGCCTGCGTCGTCGGCGACCCCGCGTTCCCGGCCACGTCCCGCGTCCGGTCGCTGGACCCGGTGCTGACGAAGGGTCTGGAGTTCGACCTGGTCGTCCTCGTCGACCCGGAGGCGTTCGGCACGGGCGTCGAGGGAGCCGTCGACCGCTACGTCGCGATGACCCGGGCGACCCAGCAGCTCGTCGTCCTCACGAGCGCCTGAGCGGGACGCCCGAGCCGGACAGGAGGCGCCGTGACCGGAGCCCGCACGCTCGCCCAGGTGTACCGGCGCTTCGGTGAGGTCGAGGCCGCGGGCACCTCGCCGCTGTACGGGCGCGTCGCCGTCGCCCTGAGCGGCTCTCCCGAGGCGCTGCGCGCCGTCGAGGCGGTACCGGCGCGCAGGCGGCACCCCGCGCTGGTCCTCGCCGCGCTGCACGACCTCGCCCTCGCCGGACGCGCCCCGGAGCTCGCCGCGGCCTGGGCCGCCGGGGACGGCGACGCGGCCGCCGGGGCGGCGATCGACACGTTGCTGCGGATGACCGACACGGTCGCGGCCACCGCCGCGCGCCGGCGGACGCAGACCCTGGAGACCGCGCGCTGCGCCGTCCTGTACCCGGCCGTCGCCGAGGCGGTGCGCCGGGCGGGCGCGGACGCGGTCGGGCTGATCGCCGTGGGCTCCCCGGCCGGCCTCGACCTGCACCTCGACGGCGTGGGCATCACCTACGGCGACGGGCGGTCGCTGGGCGATCCGTCGTCCCGGGTGCAGCTGTCGTCGTCGGTCGTGGGCAAGCGGCCCGTGCCGATGCGGGCGGTGCCCGAGGTGGTCGCCCGGATCGGCGTCGACCCCGATCCGGTCGACGTGACCGACCCGGACGACGCCCGGTGGTTGCGCGCCTGCCTGCCACCGGACGCCCCGGAGCGGAGGGCGGCGCTCGACGCGGCGCTGGCGCTGGCGGCGACGGCTCCTCCGCTGCTGCTGCGGGGGGACGCCGTCGCGGTGCTGCGCGACGCCGTCGCGCGCGTCCCGGCGGACGCCCTGCCCGTCGTCACCACGGCGTGGGTGCTGTCGGGCCACCCGCTCGAGAGCCGCCTGCGCTTCCTGCAGCGCCTCGACGACGCGGCGGCCGGCCGGGCGGTGGCGTGGGTGTCGGTGGAAGGGGTCGGGGTCGCGCCGGCGGTGCCGACGCTCGGCGACCGCCGCGCCTCGGGCCACAGCACCATCGGCGTCGCGGTGCTCGACGGGCCGGCCCTGCGCGTCGAGGCGATCGGCCGCTGCTGGTCGAGGGGCCGCGTGCTGTCGTGGCTGGCCGACTCCTGAGGAGCTGCCGACGGCGAGCGAGGTGGTCGCCGCGAACGACACGACGCCGGCCACCGGGCGCGCCTCACCGGCGCGGCAGGGTCCGTCCGTCGGGCAGGGTGCGGCCGCCCAGGAGCGCCACGAGGGAACCGATGTCCGCGCGCACGACGTCCCCGCTGCCCCAGCTCCAGTCGGTGTCGGTGGCCTCGAGGCGGACGCCGGCCAGGTCGACGCCGAACCACGCGCCGTCGGCGGCGGTGAGCTGGTCGAGGACGGCGACCACGGCCTCGCTCGGCGCGACCGCCGGCCGGTCGAGCGCGACGGTGACGTCGAGGGAGTGGATGACCGCGTGGCTGAGCGCGCCGGCCGCGCCGCCGCCCGGCGGCTGCCAGGCGTGCAGCAGCGGGGAGCGCAGGGCGTCCAGGTGCTGGTCGAGCGGCAGGGAGGCGTCGCGAGCGGCCACGGTGTCGGAGAGCACGGCGAAGTCCCCGCCGGCCGCCGCCATCCCGGCGCCGAACTGCGCGGGGGTCAGCCGGGCCGGCATCGTCACGTGCGCGACCACGTGGCGGACCTGCCACCCCGCGCACAGCGTGGGGGCGTCCCAGGTCTCGGCGGGCGCGGAGGCGAGCAGGTCGGCGAGGCCCTCGCAGGTCGGTGCCACCCAGGACTGCAGGTCGGTCACGGTCGCTCCTCACGGATCAGGCGGGCCGGGTCACGCGGGCGAGGTGCTCCTCGAGCTCGTCGAGGGAGCTGAGGAAGCCGGCGCGGGCCTCGGGTGAGCGCATGGGCTCGGGCACGTGCCGCTGGTGGATGACGACCTCGGTGCAGCCGTCGCCGAGGTCGGTGAGCGTGCTGGTGGTGTGCACGCCAGTGGCCGGCTCGACCCAGGCGAGCCGTTCGGGCGGGACGACCTCGGTGAACGTGGCGACCATCCGGTGGCTGCCGTGGTCGCCGACCATCAGCGTCTCGAACCGGCCTCCGGCGTGGAGCTCGACGACGATGCCGTCCAGCGGGGTGTGCATGCCACGCGGACCCCAGAACTGCGCGAGCTCGGCGGGCTCGGTGAGACACCGCCACACCAGCTCGCGCGGCGCGCGGAGGACCCGCCGGTGGACCAGCTCGTCGGCGGTCACCGCTGCTCGCCGTCCTGCAGGCGGGCCAGACGGACCTCGAGCCGGTCCATCCGCTCGGACCACGTCCGGCGGCTCTCCTCCAGCCACGACACCGCGGCCTCCAGCGCCTGCGGTTCCAGCCGGCACGGGCGGGTCTGCCGGTTCCGGCCGCGGCTGACCAGGCCGCACCGCTCGAGCACCCCGATGTGCTGCGACACGGCCTGCAGGGTCATGTCGTACGGGGCCGCGAGTTCCCCGACCGTCGCCTCGCCCTCGCTCAGCCGGGCCACGATGCCGCGCCGGGTGCGGTCGGCGAGCGCGGCGAACACCGCGTCGAGCCGCTCGTCGTCGAAAGCTGTCACGCTGTCTATTCAAGTCGATGCTTCATCAAGCGTCAACTGGAGGACGGCAGCACCCGTCCGCTGCGACAGGCCTGCGACGCCGGGGCCGCCGAGTGATCGCCGGCGGCTCCGGCCCGGCTACGCAGGTCGGGGCGGCGCCAGCCGGTCCCGGCACGGGATGTCCAGCGCTCCGCGCCGACGGGCAGGACGGGGAGGGACACCACGCCCTCGGGCAGCGGGAGCGCCCCGTGGGCCACCGGCCGGCCCGACGGCGACGGTCAGGCAGCCTTCCGGGTGCTCTTGGCCAGCACCCTGTCGGCCTTGTCCAGCTTGACCAGGCGGCGCTTCTTGACCGTGTAGCCCGGCGGGAGCGTCCCCTCGGCGAGGGCGCGGAGGGGGCACCGCTTGCAGCGCGGCCTGTCCTCGCAACACTTCTTCTTGGGCATGCGCGCCGACTTCGCCACCCGGTGAGGCTAGCCTCTCCTTCCCGCGCGATCCACGGCACCGGCGAGTCACCGGATAACGTCCGGAGACCGCCACCACACACGTCCGGGAGTCCTGATGGCCGCCCCTGCCTTCGTCGAGCTGCTGAACACGCAGGTCGGCAACGAGTTCGCCGCGCACCAGCAGTACGTCGCCTGCGCCGTCTACTTCGACCAGCTGACCATGCCCCGGACGGCGCAGCTCTTCTTCGACCAGGCGCTCGAGGAGCGTCAGCACGCCATGATGATGGTCCGCTACCTGCTCGACTCCGACGCGCCGGTGCGCATCCCCGCCGTCGCGGCCCCGGTCACCGAGTTCCCGGACGTCGTCGCGCCGGTCGCCCTGGCGCTGGAGCAGGAGAAGCGGGTCACCGAGCAGATCAACGCGCTGATCGGTGTCGCGCGGCGGGAGAACGACTTCGCCTCCGACCAGTTCATGCAGTGGTTCATCAAGGAGCAGATCGAGGAGGTCAGCAAGATGAGCGACCTGCTCACCGTCGTGAAGCGCTCCACCCACGACCTGGAGACCATCGAGGACTACGTGCTCCGGGAGGTCACGGCCGAGACCGCCGACCCCACCGCGCCACCGGTGGCCGGGGCCTGAGCCGAGGGGCTCGGTGCCAGCCGTGCACGGGAGGCCGACCGAGCGGTCGAGGCCTGGTGCGCCACGCACCTGTCGGGCCACACCCGCTCCCGGCGCAGGACGGCACGTGCTCCCGGACGCCCCGCGTGTCTCACCCTGGCCGCTCGACGTCGGCAGCTAGGGCCGTCGGACGGCGTAGCGCAGCAGGACGACCCCGTTGCCGAACGGCCGGTTCTCCACCAGCTCCAGGTCGGTCGGGTCGTCCGCGGTCTCGAACAGCCGTCGACCGCGGCCGACGACGACCGGGTTGACGTAGAGCCGGTACTCGTCGACCAGGTCCAGCCGGCGGAAGGTCTCGGCCAGGTCCACCCCGCCGAGCGTCATGTCCCCGCCGGGCTGCTGCTGCAGCGCGCGGATCTCGTCGGGGTCCACCTCGGTCCGCAGCGAGGCGTTCGGGCCGACCTCCTGCAGCGTGCGGGAGAACACGATCTTCGGCACCGCCCGCCAGATGCCGGCGAACTCGTGCATGACCGGCGGGAAGTCGGGGTTCTGGTCGGCGGTCGGCCAGACCGCTTCCATCAGCTCGTAGGTGACCCGGCCCTCTAGGAAGGCGCTCTTGGTCGCGAGCTGCTCGTTGAAGTGCGCGTGCAGCTCCTCGTCGACGCGGTGCCAGCTCAGGTCGTGATCCGGCCCCTCGAAGTAGCCGTCCAGCGACAGCATCATGTGCACGACGATCTTCCGCATGCGTCCTCCTGGTCCACGCCCGGTCCAGCAGCTCGGACCGGCGGACGCGCACGATCTCATCGGTCCCGGCGGGTGTGCGCTTGGCACGGCTTGTCGGGGAACGGACGACGTGCGGACCGGGCACCCCTGCGACCTCGTGACCCGCAGGTCAGCGGGGGCGACGGACGAGTCGGCCTGTACGCCGGGACCGACTCCGGGTTCCGGCCGACGCCGGACAGCGTTGGACACGGCTGTCGAGCGGGGCTTCTGCCGTTGGTCGTCGTCGGCTCGCACCAGCGAGAATCGGGTGTTCCGAGGACTGATCGAGGACGGTTCGCCGCCCGTGCGATCCGAGATCCGCCTTGTTCTCGCCAGACAGTCGCCAAGAATTCTGGGCTATGGCCACGCTACCGCTGTCCGAGGTCAAGGCGCGCCTGTCGGAGATCGCCGAAGAGGTGGCGGCGACGCACGAACGTGTCCAGATCACGAAGAACGGGCGCGACTACGTGGTGCTGCTGGCCGCCGAGGATCTCGAGTCCATCGAGGCGACACTGGAGCTGCTCAGCGACCCCGAGGCCCGGTCACGCACCGCTCGCGCTGAGGAAGAGATCGAGCGAGGTGACGTCCTTGACGAAGCGCAGGTTCGCGCGCTGCTCGCCGCCCGGCGGTCCGGATCGACCGAGTGAGCTTCCGGGTCGTCGTGACCCGGACGGCCGCTCGGCAGCTGGCTGAGCGCCTGCCGGAGTCCGCGGCGACCGCCTGCATCGAGTTCCTGTTCGGCCCACTGGCGGACGACCCCCACCGCGTCGGCGCAGCGCTGCGTGCACCGTTCGACGGCCAGTGGCGCGCGCGGCGAGGTGGATACCGCGTCCGCTACGGCATCGACGATGCGAGCAGCGTCGTCTACGTGCTCGACATCGATCACCGCAGAGGCGCACACCGCAGCTGAACCGCAGGCGGATGGAAGCGGGTCACGGGGAGCGCGCCGGGGTGTTCGGACGGCCCCGCGCTCCTCCGCGCGCAGCCACCGTCGGTCGTTCGCCCCGTAGTACAGCGCGGAGACGCAGGTGCCGGCGAGTGCCACCAGAGCTACGCGTTCGAGCCCCTGACCTCGATCGTCACCTCTGCGTTGAAGTCGCGCGGACGCGCATCCGCTCGCCCTGCTCTCCGAACAGGCTCAAGACCTCCGCGGACTGGTCCCCGGTGCTGCCGAACCAGTGCGGCACGTGGGTGTCGAACTCGGCGACCTCACCGCGTCCGAGGACGAGGTCCTGCTCGCCGAGGAGGAGGCGCATGCGGCCGGTCAGGACGTACAACCACTCGTGGCCCTCGTGGGAGCGGAGTTGGGGCTCGACCGTCGAGGTGGGGATGAGGATCTTGCGGGCCTGGATGCCGCCGGGCTGCTGCGTGAGCGGGATGACGGTCCGCCCGCGGGCGCGGTGCGGCTTGAGGCGAAGGCGCGGATCGGCAACCTCGGGTGCGCCGACGAGGTCGTCCAGCGGCACGCGGTAGGCCTGCGCGAGCGGGAGGAGGAGTTCCAGGCTGGGGCGTCGCTGACCGGTCTCCAGCCGGGACAGGGTGCTCTTCGAGATGCCGGTCGTCGCCGCGAGACCGGTCAGCGTCACACCCCGCCCGGTGCGCAGCCGTTTCAGTCGCGGCCCCACCTGATCGAGCGCCGCCGCGATCGCCGTGGTGTCCACGCACCCATCCCACCGCGTTTCCCGGAAACAGGGACGTTTGTTGTCGCGCCGGTGACGCCCCCGCCAGCCTTCCGGCATGAGCGATCACGACGTAGTGGTCATCGGCGGCGGCGCGGCCGGGCTGTCGGCAGCGCTGGCGCTGACCCGGGCCCGCCGCCGCGTTCTCGTGGTCGACGCAGGAACGCCGCGCAACGCCCCCGCCACGCACGTGCAGGGATTCCTGTCCCGCGACGGCCTGCCGCCCGGTGACCTCCTGGCGCTCGGACGGGCGGAGGTGACCGGCTACGGCGGGGAGATCCTGCCCGGCACCGTCGGCGAGATCGTGCGGTGCGGCACCGCCGGGTTCTGGGCACTCCTCTCCGACGGCCGGCGGATCTCGACGCGCCGACTGCTGGTGACCACCGGCCTGCGAGACGAACTGCCCGACATCCCCGGATTGCGGGACCGGTGGGCGCGCGACGTGCTGCACTGTCCGTACTGCCACGGCTACGAGGTCCGGGACCAGCCCCTCGGCGTCCTCGGTGGTTCACCCGACGCAGTCCGCTACACCCAGATCATCCGCCAATGGGCCGACGACGTCGTCCTCTTCACGCAGACCGGCAGCCTCACCGCCGCCGAGCGAGCGCAGCTGGTGGCCCGGGCCATCGGGATCGTCGAAGGCCCGGTGAAGCAGGTCCTGGCCGAGGACGACCGGCTGTCCGGCGTCGAACTCGACGACGGGCGCATCATCCCGCGGACGGCGCTGTTCGTTCCGCCGCGGTTCATCCCCAACAACGACCTGCTGGTCGGCCTGGGCTGCGCCCTCGACGAGAACGGCTGGGTCACCACCGGTCCCCACGGGTCGACCAGCGTCGGCGGCGTCTGGGTCGCCGGCAACGTCGCCAACCCGCGCGCCCAGGTCATCACCGCCGCCGGCGAAGGTTCCGCGGCCGCCATCGCCATCAACGGTGACCTCGTCGAGGAGGACGTCCGCGCCGCCGTGCACGCCTTCACCACCGGCGCCGTGGTCTGAGACCCCCGCGCGGACCCGCGCCGCCCCGCACCCACCACCCCTCGACCCCAGGAGCACCCATGTCCGACCGTCCCGCGAACCCCGCGTCCGCGCCGATCGCACCGCCGAGCAAGCACCAGTTGGCGCTGATGATCTGGCTGGCCGTCTTCCCCACCCTCACCCTGCTCAACCTGGCACTGGGCGACTGGCTGAAGACGCTGCCGCCCCTGCTGCGCACCTTCGTGCTGGCCACCGTCGCGGTGCCGATCGTGGTCTACGGGCTGATGCCCCAGCTGCATCGGCTGCGGGTCCGCCTCACCAGCCGGCCGACCATCTCGCGCGGGAGGATCCGGTGACCGCCGTCCAGGCCCGGGATGCAGGGCCGCGGCTGCGCCCCTTGACTCCCGCTCCGGCCGCGAGGATGGTCCCCGGCGCCACCTCACGTCGTGAGGTGCGCATGCAGCGGGGGCGCTCCACCGGCACTCCGGCGTTCGCCGGGATCGGCACGAGCCGATGGGCGGAGAGGTCGTCATGACCGAGCACCGCCCGTCCTACCCCGTGCGCGTGGACGGGGCAGCCGAGCCCGAAGCCGTCTCCCGCGGGCTGTGGCTGGTCAAGTGGCTGCTGCTGGTGCCGCACCTGGTCGTGCTGCTGTTCCTGTGGCTGGCGTTCTACGCGGTCGGGATCGTCGCGTTCTTCGCGATCCTCATCACCGGCCGCTACCCGCGAGCGCTGTTCGACTTCACCGTCGGCGTGCTGCGCTGGTCGTGGCGGGTGCACTACTACGGCTACGGGGCGCTGGCCACCGACCGCTACCCGCCCTTCACCCTCGCCGAGGTCGCGGACTACCCGGCGCACCTGGACGTCGCCTATCCCGAACGGCTGTCCCGCGGACTGGTCCTGGTCAAGTGGTGGCTGCTGGCCATCCCGCAGTACGTGATCGTCGGCGTCTTCGTCGGCGGCGGCCTGTGGTTCGGCGCGCACGGGCAGCACAGCAGCGACGCGTGGGCGGCCGGCGGACTGGTCGGGCTGCTCGTGCTCATCGCCGGCATCGTCGTCCTGTTCACGGGCCGCTACCCCCGCCCGCTGTACGACCTCATCCTCGGCATGGACCGCTGGGCGCTGCGGGTCGCCGCCTACGCGGCGCTGATGACCGACCGGTACCCGCCGTTCCGGCTCGACCAGGGCGGCACCGACCCCGGCTCGACACCGGCCGTCCCCACGGCCCCACCGCCCTCCGGGGTGCCCGGCGGTCCCACTCCGGTCGCCCCCGCGCCAGTCGGGTAGCCGGCGTTCCGACCGCCCCACGGAGAGGACGCGTTCGTGCGGCCCCAGCGACGGGCGAGCATCGAGCGCCAATCTCATCGGTAGGCCAGGACGGCCTTCCACCCCCACACCTGACCAGGCGGGGCACCCACTGACCCGTTCCTCCTTCCGGACTCACAACCGATCTGTCGGTTCCCTGAGCATCGGGCTCGACCACACGGGCTCGGTCGTCCGCTCATCACCGATCCGGTGGGGGCGGGTGCCCGGTCTCCTTCCTGCTCCTGCACGTGCCCGGCGACACGGAAAGGCCTCCAGATGACTGCTGTGCACGAGAGCAACGGCCTGCGCCGGACGACCGGCGCGCTGTTCCTCGGCGGCGCCCTGACGTTCGGTGCGGCGGCGACGGCGCTGTCGTCGACCTTCGAGTGGCCCGACATCCTCCGGCAGCCCGCCGACGTGGTGCTGCCGGCGTTCGTCGCCGGTGGCACGAGCCTGGTGTGGACCTGGTTCGCCACGGCCTGGACGTACGCGCTCCTGCTCGTCCCGATCCTGCTGCTGCCGGCCGTACTGGGGCGACGCAGCGACCCGGTACTGCGGGCGGCCACCCATGTCGGCGCCACCTCGGTGGTACTCGCACTGATCGGGTTCCTGCGATGGGTGTTCGTCGTCCCCGCGCTGGCCGATTCCTACGTCACCGGCGATGCCACCACCCGGGCGGCGGTCGACGCGGCATGGACCGCCCAACACCAGTTCGGCGGCGCACTGCTGGGCGAGCACCTGGGGCAGCTGCTGGCCCTCGGCTGGTCGGTCACCCTGAGCGTGATCATCCTGCGCACCCGCGTCCTGCCTCGATGGCTCGGCGCCACCGGGCTGGTGGTCAGCGCGCTGTACCTGACCAACCAGGGCGACATCCTCGCCACCGCCGTGCCGGGCTTCCCGGTCTGGGATCTGGGCGGCCTCATCGGCAGCACGACCTGGGGCCTGTGGGTGGCCGCCCTGGGCGTGATGGTCCTGCTGCGGGCGCCGCGCTCTGCCGGCGCCGCCAGCCACGAGGACGAGTCGAGCAACTCGGCGAGCCTTCCCTCCCCGCGCGCCGGCTCCGGCCGGCGTCAGGAGCTGATCCCGTGACCGCTCACGCCGGACCTCGCGCGTCTCGCCTTCGTCGGTGGCTCGTCTGGACCGCAGGTTTCCTCGCGTTCCCGATCGCCGGGCTGGCCGGAACCGGGGTCGCGGGCCGTGTCGACAGCCCGCTTGCCGCACTGCTCGGTGGGGCGGTTGCCGGCCTCGTCATCGGCCTGGGGCAGGTCCTGGCCAGCCTCGGGCGGCTCGACATCCGCAGGTGGGTGGCGGCGACCGGCATCGGCATGGGCCTGGGTCTGCTCCTGGGCGCCGTCACGGTCGGCTACGGCACCTCCCTCGCCGACCTCGCGCTGATGGGCGCCCTCACCGGTCTGGTCCTCGGGCCCGCGCAGGCCCTGGCGCTGCCCCCCGGCACGCGCCGGCGATGGCTGTGGGCCGCCGCAGTGCCCGCCCTCTGGGCGCTGGGCTGGACCGCCACCACCCTCGGCGGAATCGCCGTCGAGGAGCAGTTCACCGTCTTCGGCGCCTACGGCGCGGTGACCTTCTCCGCCCTCTCCGGACTGCTCCTGCTGCGGCTCCTGCCCGACCACCCGGCAGCCGGCTCCGCAGCCGCACCCACACCGGCGCCGAGCGAGGCCCGGGCATGACCGCCGCCCCACGGCACGTCGTCTTCGGCACCGGCGCGATCGGCCTCGCCACCCTCGACGCGCTGCGCCGCCGTGGCGAGACCGCCCGGCTCGTCAATCGCTCCGGGCACGCCCGCGTCTCCGACGAGACGGAGGTCGTCGCCGGGGACGCCCGCGACCCCGCCTTCACCACCGAGGTCGCCCGCGGAGCAGCCGTCGTGTACCAGACGCTCAACCCGCCCTATCCCGAGTGGACCGCGCAGTTCCCCCGGCTGCAGGCCGGCGTGCTGGCCGCCGCGGAGGCGTCCGGCGCCCGGCTGGTCAGCATGGAGAACGTCTACACCTACGGCCGCCCCGCCGGACGCGTGCTCACCGAGGACCTGCCCGACGGAGCGCACACCAAGAAGGGCCAGCTCCGGGGCCGCATGGCCCGCGAACTGCTCGCCGCGCACGACGCGGGACGCGTCGAGGTCGCGATCGGGCGCGCCTCGGACTACTTCGGCCCGCGGGGCGGCGCGCAATCCAACCTCGGCGACCGCCTCTTCCCGGCCGCCCTGGCCGGCAAGACCGCCACCGTGCTCGGCGACCCCGACCAGCCGCACACCTACACGTTCATCCCCGACATCGGCGAAGGCCTCGCCGTCCTCGGCGAGCACCCCGACGCGCCCGGTCAGGTGTGGCACCTGCCCAACGACCCGAACACCCGCACCACTCGCCAGCTGGTCGACATCGTCTACCGGCAGGCAGGCCACCCGGCCGGCAGGCTTCGCTCGCTGCCCTCGCTCGCGCTGCGGGCACTGGGCCTGATCGACCCGACCATGCGGGAGCTGGTCGAGATGCAGTACCAGTTCGCCGAGCCGTTCATCGTCGACAGCACCAAGATCACCAACAAGCTCGGCGTCGAGGCCACCCCGCTCGAGCAGGCGCTCGCCGACACCGGGCGGACCTACTCCCATGGCTGACACCGACGTCGTCTGGCCCGTCGGCACCACCGACCAGGACCCGGGCCTCGCCGACCGCCCGCTCGTCTTCGCCCCGAAGGGCTTCCTGATCGCCATCCTCCCGGACGCCGGCACGGCCGAACAGGCCGCGGCGGAGCTGCGCACCGCCGGGTTCACCGACCAGCAGCTGAGGATCTTCACCGGCGAGCAGATCCTCGAGGACTACGCCCGCTACCGCGCGCAGATGAGCCTGCCCCGCCGCGTCGCCGCGGCGGTCACCGACGACCAGGAGACCCTCGACCTCTACCACGGGCATGCCCGCGACAGCCGGGCAGCGCTCTGGGTCCACGTCACCGACGACGACGAGGCCCGCCGCGCCATCCGTGGCCTCTCCGGCTCTCGCACGCTGCACATCCGGCACTACGGCCGCCATCGGCAGAGCGACGTCGTCCTCCAGCGCCCCACGTCCTGAACGACCCGGTCAACGACGAGAGAAGACGGTCCGATGGCGACCACGCAGTCCAGCCCGATCAAAGACCCGCCCGCCACGGCCGGAGGCCGCCTCACCATGACGTCGGTCGTACAGGACCGCTACGGCCCCGCCCCCGAGGAACTCCTCCGCGTCGCACAGATCGACCGGCCCACCATCGCGGACGACGAGGTCCTCGTCCGGGTCCAAGCCGCCAGCGTCGACCGTGGCACCTGGCACATCATGGCCGGGCTGCCCTACCCCATCCGGCTCGCCGGCTTCGGGGTGCGCCGTCCCCAGTACACCAACCCAGGACGGAGTCTGGCAGGAACGGTCGAGGCGGTCGGGACCGCCGTGACCGGCTTCGCGCGGGGCGGGGCCGTGTTCGGTGTCGGCTACGCCACCTTCGCCGAGTACGCCCGCGCGCGACCGGACAAGCTGGCCGCCAAGCCGGTGAACCTCACCTTCGACCAGGCGGCCGCCGTGCCCGTCTCCGGGCTGACCGCGCTGCAGGCCGTCCGCGACCACGGACGGGTTCAGGCCGGCCACCGGGTGCTCGTCATCGGCGCCTCCGGTGGAGTGGGCAGCTTCGCCGTGCAGATCGCCAAGGCGTTCGGGGCCGAGGTCACCGGCGTGTGCAGCACGGCGAAGGTCGACTCGGTCCGGGCGTTGGGCGCCGACCACGTCATCGACCACACCCGGGAAGACGCCACCGACGGCAGGCACCGCTACGACGTCGTCCTCGACACCGGCGGCAACGGCCGGCTGTCCCGGCTGCGCCGCGCGCTCCCCCCGCGGGGACGGCTGGTCATCGTCGGCGGCGAGACCGACGGACGGTGGCTGGGTGGCAGCGACCGCCAGATCCGGGCCACGGTGCTGTCGGCGTTCATCGGTCAGAAGCTCGGCACCTTCGTCGCGTCGGAGAACGCCGCTGACCTCAGCGCCCTGCGCGAGCTCATCGAGGCCGGCACGGTCACCCCCGCCGTCGACCGGGTCTACCCGCTCACCGGCGTCGCGGCGGCGATCCGTCACCTGCTCGACGGGCGGGCCCGCGGCAAGCTCGTCGTCTCCGTCGCCCCCACCACGACCCCCACCCCGGACGCGGGGAGCGCGGCATGACGGAGGACCCAACCCCTCTACCCCGTCCGCGTCGACTCGGCGCTGAACCACCGGCACTCACCACCCCCGTGGGACGAGCCCCGCGCCGCCTCGGTGTGCCGCCGGCCCGGAGCGGCGCAATGACCGCTGCGGGCATCCTCCGAAAGGCGCCGACATGATGCAGGCTCACCACCGGTCGCGGCCGATGATCGGGAAGACGGTGCTGGTCACCGGCTGCACCGGAGGCATCGGCAAGGCGACGGCCCTCCGCCTCGCCGCGCTCGGCGCTCACGTCGCAGTCACCGGCCGCGACCCCCAGCGGACGGAGGACGCCGTCCGCGAGATCCGTGCCGCCGGCGGCGGACCGGTGGATTCGTTCACCGCCGACCTGTCCACCCAGTCCGAGGTGCGGCGGGTGGCCGGCGAGGCGCTCGGGCGCCTGCCCCGCACCGACGCGCTCGTCAACGACGTCGGGGGCTACTGGAACACCCGGCACCTCACCGCGGACGGGCTCGAACGCACCTTCGCCCTCAACCACCTCGCGCCGTTCCTGCTCACCAACCTGCTCCTCGACCGGCTCGAGGACAGCGCCCGCGCCCGCGTGGTCATCGTCGCCTCCAACGCCCTGCAACCGGGCATGGTGCGCACCGGCTTCGGCGCCGACGACCCCGCAGGCACCCAACGGGTCTTCGTCCCGCCGCTGCGGCCGTTCATGACGTCGGTGGCCCGAGGCGCAGTCACCTCCATTCACGTGACCTCGGCCCCTGAGCTGGCGGAGGTGAGCGGCCGGTACTTCGTCAGCAGCACAGCCACGAGGTCCTCCCCGCGCAGCTACGGCGAGGCCGTGACTCGGCGGCTCTGGCAGGTCAGCGCCGGACCGGTCGGGCTCACCGCGACCGGCTGAACCACCCATCGGCGCTCGGCCGACCCCCACACCGCCCATCAGCCCGAAGTCAGCGAGTTGGAACATGATCACCATCGACAGGCTCACCAAGCAGTACGGCGCCACCCTCGCCGTCAACGACGTCAGCTTCACCGCCTCCCCGGGTCGGGTCACCGGTTTTCTGGGACCGAACGGGGCCGGGAAGTCGACCACCCTGCGCATCATGGTCGGGCTCACCCGACCCGACGCCGGGAGCGCCACCATCGCCGGGCGCCGCTACGTGGACCTGCCCAACCCGGGACTCGAGGTCGGCGTCCTGCTGGACGCCTCGGCTCAGCACGCCGGGCGCACCGGCCGGGAGATCCTCACCCTGGCCCAGCAGTTCATGGGGCTGCCGCGGGCCCGCGTCGAGGAGATGCTGGAGATCGTCAGTCTGACGACGGCCGAGGCGTCGCGTCGGGTGGGCGATTACTCACTCGGGATGCGTCAACGGCTCGGGATCGCGACCGCCTTGATCGGTGACCCTGACGTGCTGATCCTCGACGAGCCCGCCAACGGCCTGGACCCGGCCGGGATCCGGTGGATGCGTGACCTGCTCCGCGGCTACGCCGACCGCGGCGGCACGGTCCTGCTGTCCTCGCACCTCCTCCACGAGATCGAGGTCATCGCCGACGACATCGTCATGATCGGGCTCGGCCGCATCGTCTCGATGGGCGCCAAGACCGATCTACTCCACCAGGTCGGCACCGTCGTCGGTGCCGTCGACCTCCTGGCGCTCGAGCTCGCCCTCACCCAGCGCGGGCTGACCGCCACCCCCGCCGACGGCTCGACGCTGCACACCGAGGCGGCCGCCGCCCTGGTCGGGCAGGTCGCCTTCGACGCCGGCATCCCGCTCACCGAGCTCCGGGCCGCCGCCGGCGCCGGGCTCGAAGACACGTTCCTCCAGCTCACCGCCGGCACCCAACGAGAAGGAGCACCGGCATGACCGCCATCGCAGCAGGCCGGGCCGGCATCCCTCGCGCGACCGTCGAGCCGATACCCCTGACCCGGATCATCGCGGTCGAGCTCCGCAAGATGTTCGACACCCGCTCGGGGTTCTGGCTGATCGCCAGCATCGCGATCACCTCGCTGCTCGCTGCGGGCGGCGTCATCCTGTGGGCCCCGGACGGCAACCTCACCTACTCGACCTTCGCGACTGCCATCCGGTTCCCGGTCGTCATCATCCTGCCGCTGATCGCGATCCTGGCGGTCACCAGCGAGTGGAGCCAACGCACCGGACTCACCACGTTCACCCTGGTCCCACACCGCAGCCGCATCATCACCGCCAAGGCCATCTCGTCAGTCGGCATCGCCATCGCCGCCATGGTTCTGGCGTTCGCGGTGGGCGCGCTGGGGAACCTGGCGGGCGCCGCCATCAGAGGTACGGCCCTGGTCTGGGACGTGACTGTGACCCAGTGCCTCTACTACGTCCTGGGAATGGTGCTGAGCCTGCTCATCGGCTTCATGCTCGGAGTGCTCTTCCGGGCCTCCATCGGGGCGCTCGTGGCCTACTTCGTGCTCACCTTCCTCATCCCCACCGTGTTCGGGCTGCTGGCCAACTCCCAACACTGGTTCCACACCCTGCAGCCCTGGGTCGACATCCAGTTCGCCCAAGCCGGACTGTTCCTCTTCGCCCACGCCCTGACCGGCGAGGAATGGGCCCACATCGCCGTCACCGGCGTCACGTGGCTGCTCATCCCCCTGCTGATCGGCCTCCGTCTGGTCATGAGGTCCGAAGTCAAGTAAGTGCAGCCAGGGCGAGGTCGTCTGATCGGTCCCGTCCGTGTGCACGACTCCCGACCCACCGCACGGCGTTCGCCCGCAGCGGCACGAGCCGCCTGCACACCGCGCACCACCACTCCGAAGGTGACCCATGACCGCCACCGCGCACACCCCGGCCGCGTCCGGCCGTTCCCCGAGTGTCGACGCGGAGGAGCTGCCGCTGTGGCGGCTGCACGCGATGAGAGTCGGCTACGCGCTCATGGGCGTCGGCCTCGCCATCGTGAAATGGCCGCTGGTCATCGACTACGACCAGTCCTTCCCGCTCTACGAAGGAGTCGTCGCCGTCCTGCTCACCGCGATGTCACTCCTGGCGTTCCTGGGGCTGCGGTACCCGGTGCGGCTGTTGCCGATCCTGATCCTCGAGGTGCTCTGGAAGCTGATCTGGCTGGGCGTGGTCGCTCTCCCCGCGGCCGCGACAGGTTCCGTGGACACGGCCATGTCGACGGTGCTCGTCAACTGCTCGCTGGTCGTCCTCATCCTGGCCGTCGTGCCCTGGGGGTACGTCTGGCGCCACTACGTCGTCGCGAAGGGCGACCGGTGGCGATGAATCGCCGCACCGCGTCCCCCGGCGCGGCCCCTGACTTGCCCACAGCGGCGACCGCCGCTGCGTCCTCGCACCGACGCCCAGGAAGCCGACCATGACCGCCACCGCGCACACCCCGGCCGCCGCACGACCCGCGACGAACCTGATGAGAGGTAGAGCCCGCCTCGCCGGCGTGCTCTACCTGCTCACCTTCGTCTCGATCCCCACCCTCGCGCTCTACAACCCCATCCGGGAACACGCCGACTTCATCCTGGGAGCCGGAAGCCAGACCGGCGTGCTCTGGGGCGCCTTCACCGAGGTGATCGTCGGCGTTGCCGGCATCAGCACCGCGCTCGTGCTGTTCCCTGTACTCAGGCGGCAGAACGAGTCCGCCGCCCTCGGGCTGGTCGCCGCCCGACTCGTGGAGACCACGCTCATCTTCGTCAGCGTCACGAGCCTGCTCACGATCATCACCCTGCGCACCGACGTCGCCGGAACCGCCGGCGCGGACAACGCCTCGCTGACCACGACCGGCCACACCCTGCTCGCGGCCTACGACCGGACGTTCCTGCTCTCGCAGAGCCTCATGCCCGTCTTCTGCGACCTCCTCCTGGGCTACCTGCTCTTCAGGTCCCGCCTGGTACCTCGCATCCTCCCGATCGTCGCGTTCGTCGGCGCCCCGCTGCTGCTCGCCTCCGACATCGCGATCTTCTTCGGGGTCTACGACCGGGTGGCGCTCCTCGCCGGGCTCGCCGTGATCCCGGTCGCTGCCTTCGAGCTCTCCGTCGGGATCTGGTTGCTCGTCAAGGGCTTCAACCCCGCCTCCCCTGTGTTGGCGCGACCGAACACCGAGGTCGGGATTCCCGCCCCGAGGACGGGCCACCCCCAGCTCGACGAGCGGGGCGCGGAACTCGTCCGATAGCGGGCCGACCACGGGCCGCTGCCCGCACGACATACCCGCGCGGATTCGGGCCGCGTTCCTCACCTCATCGACGCAGGGCCCCGGTCGGCCCACCGGGGCACTGCGTCGGTCTCGGGGATCAGGGTGCCGGCAGGGTCGGCCGCCGCCCGGGACTCCGAGCCGGGCTGGGATGCAGGACGCGCAACCACCCCCTTCCGACTGACCCGCCGCATCCCCCCGGAGGCCACCATGCGCACCATCACCCGCACCGTCGAACTCGACGCCACCCCACAGCAGGTGTGGGAGGTGCTGACCGACGCCCGCGCACACGCCGACTGGAACCCGTTCATCACCAAGATGGACGGCGCCCTGGAGGTCGGCCGGCAGATCGAGGTCCGCATCGCTCCGCCCGGCGGCAAGCCGATGACCTTCCGTCCCACGGTCACCCGTGTTGACCCGGCACACCACCTGGCGTGGCTCGGCCACCTCCTCCTGCCCGGCCTGTTCGACGGGGCGCACTCCTTCACCCTCGAGCCGCTGCCCGACAACCGCACCCAGCTGACCCAGAGCGAGACCTTCCGTGGCCTCTTGGTCTCCCTCACGGGCGGTCTCCTGCAGCGCACGGAGGCGGGTTTCGCCGCGATGAATGAGGCGCTGCGTCAGCGGCTGGCTCAACGGCACTCCGCCTGAACCGCAAGGGGGCAACAGGTCGTTGCCCAACAGCGATCTCGGTGGAGACCCCCACGAGCCTGTGAGCGCACTCCTCCGGGATCGCGGCCGAGCACCCGATGCGGCGGCGCCGGGTTGGCCGAGCCGACCGACAGCTCCACCCGGCCGGGTGTCGGCCAGCTCGTCGGCGATCTGGAAGCCGGAGTTGCCGCTACCCACGACCAGGCGGCTGGGTGGTTCCACGGTGACGGGTGGCGCTGTCCGGCGGGCCGCCTTCTCGGCCCGCATCTGGCAGCCGTCAGTGACGGCCGCCGGCCTGCCGAGGTGCGTCACGTTCCACTCGCTGCGGCACTTCTCCGCCAGCCTGCTCATCCGGCACGGCGAGTCGGTGAAGACCGTCCAGGCGCGGCTCGGTCACGCGAGCGCCGCCGAGACGCTCGACACCTACAGCCACCTCTGGCCCGACTCGGACGACCGGACGCGGCCGCCGTCGACTCGGTCATGCGCGGATCTGCGGACTATGTGCGGACTGAGCACCCCCTCTGACCGTGTGAGTGCAGGTCAGGCGGAAGGCGACGGACGAGTCGGCCTGTACGCCGGGTTCTGTCCTCGGGCGCCTCGCGGCCTCCCGATGGGCGGTCATCCATCTGGGCCCGCCGTTGCCGGCGGGCTCGAGCGGTCCACCCGCAGGCTCGGGCGGGCAGCCCTCGAACGCCTGCGCAGGACGGCGTCCTGGAGATCCAGTCCGCCGTCCCTCTCGACCTTGCTCCGGGTGGGGTTTACCGAGCCACACCGGTCACCCGGTGTGCTGGTGGTCTCTTACACCACCGTTTCACCCTCACCGGCGGTGTCTCCGAGGAGGCACCACCGGCGGTCTGTTCTCTGTGGCACTGTCCCGCGGGTCGCCCCGGGTCGCCGTTAGCGACCACCCTGCCCTGTGGAGCCCGGACGTTCCTCGGCGACGGGGTCTCCCCCGCCGACGCGACCGCCCAGCCGACTCGTCCGTCGTGCCCGCAGTCTAGGCACTCCCCGGCCCGCCACCGCGGTCCCGTCGCGCCCGGCCGCGGACGACCCGAGAGCCCCACACCTCGCCGACACGCCGGTACGGGTGACGACACGCGCACCACGACCGGACAACTCGCCGACGCGACCGGTCCGCCGTTGTCACAGGTTCATAACGCCCATACGTTCTCTGCGTCCGGCCGGCCGTCACCTCCTCCACCCGGGGGAACCGCGCCGGATGCCGCCGAGTCGCACCCGCACACACGGGAGCGAGCCGGGGACCCACCGCACCACTGGGGTGAGTCCCGCCCCCGAGCCCCACTCGGGGGCGGGTAGGGCGCATCCCCGCCCGAACCCGTCAGCTGACCCGGTAGGCGGCCCAGGGAGAACGGAGAGCCGCCGCCGGGTGCGCCCCTCGGGCCCGCCCCGCGCCACTTCACACCTCGGACGCGCCGCGCCTCCCACCCACGAGCCCGGGTCGGCGCAGTCGCCGCGCGCCCCCACCCGGATCCGCCCGGTCGTCGGCCCGCCACGCGCGGCGCCGAGCCCGGCCGCGGCTCCGGTGGGCCACGCCCGGGCCCGTGTCACCCCTCCGCACACGGGTGCCTGCTGAGCAGACGGCGGCACCCGGTGGAACCCATCGTCAGGAGTTCTCCTCACCATGCTCTGGAACACCCAGCACCACACCGAGTCCGGTCGGCACGACGCGTCACCGGTCCTCCGCCAGCGCGGTACGGCGGTCCGCCGGACCGCGGCGGTCGGCGCCTTCGCCGTCGCGTTCGCCTTCGCCGGACAGTCGGTGGCCCTCGCCGACGACCACTGGGGCCGCGGCGGCTGGAGCGGGAGCACCGCCACGGCCCCGGCTCCCGCACCCGCGCCGGCGCCCGCGCCGGCCCCCGCTGCCGCGCCGGCCGCCGCACCCGCCGCCGCCGACCTGACCGGCAAGCCGACCCCCACCTCGACCGCCTACAGCGCCTGGGCCCCGCACGTGCGCCCGGTGGTCGCCGAGGTCACGCAGGCCTTCAGCGTGTCCACCGTCTACACCCGCCCCGGCCACTCCCCCACGCAGCAGCTCGCCGCCGACTTCATGGTCTACAGCGACAGCGCCAAGGGCGCCGCCGTGGCCCAGTACGTGATCGACAACGCCGCGCGGTTCCACGTCGACTACGTCATCTGGCAGCAGCGGATCTACACGATCGGCGGCTCGGGCTGGAAGGCGATGGAGGACCGCGGATCCCCGACGGCCAACCACATGGACCACGTGCACGTCAGCTTCAACCCCTGACCGGGCCCGCCTGAGGCGCGGCGCCGGGACCGCGCGGGGGTCCCGGCGCCGCGCTCAGCCGGCGTAGAGCACGAAGCCGGCCGCCCGCCGTCCGCCCGAGCGCGGCGAGGCCGCCGTCGCCATCTCCACCTGCCGGCGCGCCTGCTCCTCCACCGGGTCGTCCGACAGCGCGGCCAGGTAGCGCCGGTGCTCCAGCAGCGAGGCCACGGCCCGCTCGACGACGTCGTCCACGTCGACGACGTGCGTCACCCCGACCGGCGTCGCGACGGCGATCCACCGCACGCCCTGCCACGGCTCGGGGTCGGCCAGCTCGGGGAAGATCCACTCGTTCGCCGCGTCACCCACGGCGTCGAGCACCGCGCGGCCCAGCACCCGGTGGTCGGCGCTGTTCCACAGGGCCGGCGCGACGCCGGGCGGCGTCCACGTGTCCCCGAAGTGCATGGTCACCACCAGCTCGGGCCGGTGCCGCCGGATCGCCGCGGCGATCGCGCGCCGCAGGTCCAGCCCCTCCACCAGCCGCCCGTCGGGGTGCCCGAGGAACTCGACCACCGACACCCCCACCGCGGCCGCCGCCCGCCGCTGCTCCCCCTCGCGCAGCGGTCCGGCGGCCTCCGGCGGCAGGCCCGCGATGCCGGCCTCGCCGCTGGTGGCCAGCACGTAGCGGACGTCGCGGCCGGCGGCCGTCCACGCGGCGACGGCGGCCGCGGGCCCGTACTCGATGTCGTCGGGGTGGGCGACGACGACCAGGGCGCTGCCAGTCGTCGGGCAGGGGCTCGTACGGCGGCTGGGACTCGGCGGTCACGGGGCCTGAGTCTGCCCGGACCGCTCAGCGCCCGCGCGCGACCCGCAGCGCGGCGGCGACCATCGGGGCCTGCAGCGGCAGCCGCACCGCCGCGACCGCCAGCGGCACCGGCCGGCCGTGGGCCAGCCGGAACTGCTGCAGGTGCGCCGGCACGAAGCCGGCCAGCAGCCCTGCGGCCGACCAGCCGCCCGCCCGCCGGGTCGACGGCGCGGCCAGCAGCGCGGCGGTGACGATCTCGGCCACCCCGGTGCCGAGCACCCAGGCGCGGGCGTCGCCGAGCTCGGGCGGCACCAGCGGCTGGAAGACCCGCGGGCGCAGCAGGTGCAGGACCCCGGAGGAGCCCAGGGCGGTGGCGAGCCAGGTCGCCGGGGCGGGGAGGCGCACACGGTCACCGTAGGCTGCCCGCTCGTGTCCGCCGCCGACCTGCTCGTCGCCGCCGCGGTCGCCCTCGGTGCCGGCGCGGTCAACTCCATCGCCGGCGGTGGCTCGCTGATCCTCTTCCCGACGCTGGTCGCCCTCGGGCTGGGCACCGTGCCGGCCAACGTCACCAACTCCGTCGCCCAGTGGCCGGGCTACCTCGGCGGCGTGCTGGGTTTCCGCCGGGAGTACGAGGGCCAGCGGGGACGGCTGGTCCGGCTGGGCGTCGTGTCGGTGCTGGGCGGCATCGCGGGCAGTGTGCTCCTGCTGACGACGCCGTCGGAGGCCTTCGACGTCGTCGTCCCGGTGCTGGTGCTGCTGGCCAGCCTGCTGCTCGCGCTGCAGCCGCTGCTCACCCGGCGGCTGCGCGGCCGCGAGGACACCGCCGCCCGCGACCCGTGGTGGCTCTACCTGGCGCTGTTCCTCGCCACCGTCTACGGCGGCTACTTCGGCGGGGCGCTGGGGGTCATCCTGGTCGGCGTCCTCGGCACCGCGCTGCACCGGCTGCCGCTGGCCAACGCGCTGAAGTCGGCGCTCTCCGCGGTGACGGCGACGGTGACCCTCGTCGTGTTCGGCCTGTTCGGGCCGGTCGCCTGGTCGGTGGTCGCGGTCGCCGCGCCGGCCAGCCTGGTCGGCGGGTTCCTCGGCGCCCGGGTGGCCACCCGCATCCCCGCGACGCCGCTGCGGGTGCTCATCGTGACCTTCGGCGTGGCCGTGTCGATCTACCTGTTCACCCGGATCTGACCGGTGGACCCGGTGGCGCTGACCGTCTCGGTCACCGTCCTCGCCGCGGTCCTCGCCGCCGCCGCCGCCGATCGGCCCCGGCTGCCCCCGGCCGCCGTCGCCGTCCCCGGGGCGCTCTACCTCGTGCTCGTCGGCGCCGTCGGGTACCCCGCCGCCGAGACCGAGGTGCGGGGCCTGGCGCCGACGATCGGCTTCCTCGTCGTCGTGCTGGTGCTCGCCCACCTCGCCGACCGCGAGGGGGTGTTCACCTGGGCGGCCGCGGTCACCGCCCGCCGGGCCGGCCGCTCACCGCGCGCGCTGCTGGGGCGGGTGGTCCCGCTGGCCGCGGTCGTGACGGCGGTGCTGAGCCTGGACACCACGGTCGTCCTGCTGGCGCCGGTCGTCGTGGCGACGGCGGCCCGCATGCGGGTGCCGGTGCGTCCGCACGCCTACGCCGTCGGTCACCTGGCCAACTCGGCGTCGTTGCTGCTGCCGGTGTCCAACCTGACGAACCTGCTGGCGGTCGCCGCGACCGGGCTGTCGTTCCTGCGCTTCGCCGGGCTGATGGCCGGGCCGTGGTTGGCCGCGGTCGCCGTCGAGTACGCGCTGCTGCGCCTGCTCTTCCGCGCCGACCTGGCGGCCGCGGCCGGTGAGCCGGTCACCGACGTGCCGCCGGCCCCCCGGCTGGCGCTGGCCGTGGTGGCCGGCGTGGTGGCCGGGTTCGCGGTCGGCGGGCTCACGGGCCTGCCGCCGGTGGTGCCGGCGGCGCTGGGGGTGCTCGTGCTCGGCGGGTGGCGGCTGGCGCGGCGGACCAGCGCGGTGGGCGACCTCGTGGCCGCCGCCGACCTGCCGTTCGCCCTGTTCGTGGCCGGCCTGTCGGTGGTCGTGCTGGCGGTCCTGGACAGCGGGCTGCAGGAGGTGCTCGACCGGGTGCTGCCCGACGGGGCCGGCCTGCCCGCCCTGCTCGGCGTCGCTGCGGTCGCGGCGCTGCTGGCCAACGTGGTGAACAACCTGCCGGCCACCCTGGCGCTGCTCCCGGTGGCCGCGGCCACCGGGATGCCGGCGGTGCTCGCGGTGCTGATCGGGGTGGGGATCGGACCGAACCTGACCTACCCGGGGTCGCTGGCCAACCTCCTCTGGCGGCGGAGCCTCGGCGCGCACGCCCCGTCGCCACGGCACCTGACGGCGGTCGGCCTGGTCACCGTCCCCCTCACCCTGGCGGCTGCGACGATGGCGCTGTGGCTCGCCCTGCACGTCTGACCCGCCGCGGGACGGACCACTCCCTCGGAGTGGAGCAGCCCCGTTCCGACTCCCGGGCGTCCGATTCCTCCGGCATGACTGTTCCGGCGCGCGCCCGGCTCCTGCCGGGGACCCCGCGGTGGGTGCTGCTCGGCGCCCTGCCGCTGCCGCTGGTCGCCGTCGTCCCGGCACTGGTCGCGCACCGGCCGGTCACCCCCGGGTCGGCCTCTCCCGGGCCGGCCGGGCTGCTCGGCAGCCTCGCCCTGCAGGCGGCCTTCTGCGGGCTCCTGGTGTGGCGGGCCCGCCGGCTGCCGCACGAGCGGGTCCTGTGGGGCCGGCTGGCCCTGGCGTCGGTGGTCTTCTCCGTCGCGGTGGTGGCCGCCGCCCTGCTCGGCGTCCGGGAGGCGACCGCTCCCTTCGCCGCCGTCCCCGTCGCCTGGGCGCCGGTGCTCACCTTCCCGCTCCTGCACGGCGGCCTGGTGCGGTGGAACCGCTCCAGTGGCCACCTGACCGACCCGGGCGACGTCCTCAACGGCGTCTCGGGCGTCCTCGCCGCGGTGGCCCTGCTCAACGTCGCCGTCGTCCGGTCCGGCTCCCCTCTGGTGGCCGGGCCGTGGTGGGAGACGCAGGCCCTGCTGGCCCAGGTCGGCACCGGCGTCGTGCTGCTCGGCACCGTCCTGTCCGTGGTGGGCCTCGCGTCGCTGCACCACGACCCGCGCCCGTGGCTGGTGGCCGCCGCGGTGACCGTCGCCCTCGCCGGCGACCTGGCGACGCTGCTCGCCGACGGCGCCACGACCGGCTGGACGACGGCGGCCGAGCCCGCCGGCGCCGCCCTCATCGGCCTGGCCGCGGCGCTGTCCCCCGCCCGGGCCCTGCCCCGCCCCGCCGACCCGGCCGCCTCCACGGTCGGCGCCTTCGTCGTGATCGTGGCCTCCACGGGAGTCCTGTTCGTCGAGCGCGGCCCCACCGTCGCGGCCTGCTGCGCGGCGCTGGCCCTCGCCGGTGCCGGCGTGCGGCTGCTGATGAACGTGCGCGAGCTCGCGCAGCTGGCCGTCAGCCGGCGGGAGGCGCTCACCGACGAGCTGACCGGGCTGGCCAACCGCCGGGCGGTGCTGCGCCGGATCGACGAGCTGTGCGGCCAGGGGCAGCCGATGGCGCTGGCGCTGCTCGACCTCGACAAGTTCAAGGAGGTCAACGACGGGCTGGGGCACGCGGCCGGGGACGACCTGCTGCGGCTGGTCGCCGGGCGGCTGACCGCGCAGCTGCGGACCGGCGACGTCCTGGGCCGGCTGGGCGGCGACGAGTTCGCCGTCGTCGCGCTGCTCGACGACGCCGGTGAGGACGGCGAGTACGGCGAGGACGGCGCCGCCCTGGCCCGCCGCCTCGCCGGGCAGCTGGCCGAGCCGTTCCAGGTGGGCGGCATGGCCGTGCACGCGAGCGCCAGCATCGGCGTGGCCACCCGGCCCGGCTCCCCCGTCGGGGCCCCGCCGGGCAGTAACCCGGGCGACGGCGACCTGGACGGCGCGGACCCGGCCGCCACCACCGAGCTCCTGCGGCAGGCCGACGCCGCGATGTACGCCGCCAAGCACACCGGCGGCGGGACAGCGGTCTACGACCCGGCCCGCCACGGCGACCACCGCGGCAACCTGGCCCTGGTGGAGGAGCTGCGCCGGGGCCTGCGCGACGGTGAGCTGGTGCTGCACCACCAGCCGCAGGTCGACGTCGGCACCGGCCGCACCGTCGGCGTCGAGGCGCTCGTGCGCTGGGCGCACCCCGATCGGGGGCTGCTGCCCCCCGCCGCGTTCCTCCCGCTGGCCGAGGTGCACGGCCTCATGCGCCCGCTCACCGACGAGGTGCTGCGCCAGGCGGTGACCCAGGCGGCGGCCTGGCACCGGGCGGGCCGCGAGCTGCGCATGTCGGTCAACCTGTCGGCGAGCAACCTGCTCGACGTCGACCTGCCCGCGCGGGTGGCCGGGCTGCTCCGCGAGGCGCGGCTGCCGGCCGGCCGGCTGGTCCTCGAGATCACCGAGAGCGTGCTGCTCAGCGACCCCGACCGCAGCCTCGCCGTCGTCGGCCGGCTCGCCGACCTGGGCGTGGCCGTGAGCATCGACGACTTCGGCACCGGCTACTCGTCGCTGTCCTACCTGCGCGACCTCCCCGTCGGCGAGCTCAAGCTCGACCGGTCGTTCACCGCCGACCTGCTCACCGACACCCGGACCGAGGCCATCGTCGCCAGCACCGTCGCGCTGGCCCACCGGCTGGGCCTGCGGGTGGTCGCCGAGGGCGTCGAGCACGACGAGACCCTGGCCCACCTGGCCGGGCTCGGCTGCGACGAGAGCCAGGGGTACCTGCACTCCGCGCCGCTGCCGGCCGACCGGCTGGGGGCCTGGCTCGACCGCACCGGGGCGCCGCTGGCGGTGCGCTGACCGCCTGGCGGGACGCGTGTGACGGACGGGTCCAGGTCCGGCCGGGACACGCGCCCGCGTGCCGCGGCCGGGCGGGACGGCTCCCTAGCGTCGGGGCATGCGCCAGCGACCCACCCCGGCCCGGCGGACCGACGACACGGCCCGCGTCCAGCAGCTGCACCTCATCGCCGCCGCGCGCGCCGCGGCCGTGCGCCCCACCACGCGGCAGCAGGTGTCCGACATCGTCCGGGTCACCACCGACGACGAGGTCGACACCCGCACCTTCCGCGCGATCGTTGCCGACATCTCCGCCGACGTCCTCCGCTGAAGAAGGACCCCCTGCCCCCGCCACTCGCGAGCGCGGTGACGTGCTGGAACGGCCCTCCTGCAGGGTCCCGCCGCGAGCGGAGCGAGTGGTGGGGGGCGGGAGGGTCCTTCATTCGCCGCCGCGGCCAGGCTCGCCGATGGCGATCATCGCCTCGACCGCGCGGCGGGCGCGGGCGGCGGTGTCCGGGTCGACGTCGACGGCACCCTCGCCGGTGCGCAGCGTCCGCAGCAGCTTGGCCGGGGTGATCATCTTCATGTAGCGGCAGGCCGCCCGGCTGTTCATGGGGATGAACGACGTCCCCGAGTTGAGGGCCCGCAGCTGGTGCAGGATGCCGACCTCGGTGGCCACGAGCACCTGCGGGGCGCGGGTGGTGGCGGCCTGCTCGACCATGCCGCCGGTGGACAGCACGCGGGTGCGCTCGGCGGGCAGGTCGCCGTGGCTGACCAGGTCGAGCACCGAGGTGGTGCAGCCGCACTCGGGGTGCACCAGGATCTCCGCGTCCGGGTGTGCGGCCACCTGCGCGCGGACGTCGGACGGGCTGATGCCGGCGTGCACGTGGCACTCCCCCGCCCACACGTGCACGTTCTCCCGCCCGGTCACCCGCTTGACGTGCGCGCCGAGGAACTGGTCGGGGCAGAAGAGGACCTCCCGGTCCCCGGGGATCGACCGGATCACGTCGGCGGCGTTGGACGACGTGCAGCAGACGTCGGTCTCGGCCTTGACCGCCGCGGTGGTGTTGACGTAGCTGACGACGACGGCGCCGGGGTGCTGCGCCTTCCACTCCCGCAGCTGCTCGGCGGTGATCGAGTCGGCCAGCGAGCAGCCGGCGTCGTGGTCGGGCAGCAGCACCGTCTTGTCCGGCGAGAGGATCTTCGCCGTCTCGGCCATGAAGTGGACGCCGCAGAAGACGATCTCGCGGGCGTCGGTCTGCGCCGCGACCCGCGACAGGTACAGCGAGTCGCCGGTGTAGTGCGCGACGTCCTGGATCTCGGGCACCTGGTAGTTGTGCGCGAGGACCACGGCGCCGCGCTCGTCGGCCAGCCGGCGGACCTCGGCCGCCCAGCTCTCGTACTCGGCGGGCGAGAGGGTGCGCTCGTCGCCGGCGACGGCGGGGGTGGCGGGCGCGGTGGTCGCGGTCACGGGGCTCCTCGGCAAGGTGGTCGCAGGGGGCTCATGATCCCCCGCCCGGGTCCGGCAGCGGCAGCGTGGGGTGCCCGGGGCGGGGTGTCCCGTGCAACACCGCCGGCGCGGGGCCGCTTCCGCACGCCGTCCCCGCCGGTCACCCCGGCGACCGTGACCCCGGCCACGGATCCGGCGCCGGGCAGGATGTCGGGGGACGTCGGAGCACGGCTGGAGGCCTGGTGACCACTCCGCTGGAGTCCGTGGCGTGGATCCACGGCGCCCGGGACTGCTCGGGGACGGGCGACCCGCTCGTCCAGGTCCACCGGATGGACCGTGACACGTTCGTCCTGCGGCTGAGCAAGTGCTACAGCTTCGAGGCGAACTTCCTCTACCTCCTGCTCGGCCGCGAGCGCGCGCTGCTGCTGGACACCGGCGCCCGGCCCGACGCCGGCGCGCGCGACCGGGCGCTGCCGCTGCGCCGCACCGTCGACGAGCTCGTCACCGGCTGGGCGGCCGAGCGCGGCGTCCCCGAGCCGGAGCTCGTCGTCGCCCACACCCACGCCCACGGCGACCACGTCTCCGGGGACGACCAGTTCACCGACCGGCCGCGGACCCGCGTGGTGGCGCCCACCCTCGCCGCGGTGACCGGCTTCTTCGGCCTGCCCGACTGGCCGGAGGGCCGCGCCGGGCTCGACCTCGGCGGCCGGGAGCTGAGCGTCGTCCCGCTCCCCGGGCACGAGCCGACGCACGTGGCCGTGCACGACCCCCGGACCCGGGCGCTGTTCACCGGCGACACCCTCTACCCCGGGCTGCTCACCGTGCGCGACTGGCCCGCCTACCGGCGCAGCGCCGCCCGGCTGGCCGACCTCGTGCGGCAGGAGGAGGTCTCGGTGGTCCTCGGCGCGCACGTCGAGATGACCAGCACACCGGGCGTGCTCTACCCGCTGGGGACGACGTGGCAGCCCGACGAGCACCCCCTGCCCCTCACCGCCGCGCACGTCCTCGAGCTGCACGAGGCGTGCGAGGCGATGGCCGGGGCGCCGCACGTCGACGTGCACGACTCCTTCGTGATCCAGCCGCTCGCCGCGGACGGGGCGCCGTCGGGGAGCCCGCCGGGAGCGTGAGGACCGGCACCACGCGTGTACGGATCAGCCACCGGCGCGGGGCGGACGGTACAGATCGGCACTAGGCGCGGGCCCACCTCACACCTACCTTGTCCGCGACCAGCCGCGCCGTCCCGACGCCGGCCGATCCGCCCGTCCGCCGTCGCCGTCAGGAGGGTCAGCCGTGACGCAGCCGCGAGGTCCCGTCGACGCAGGTCCGCGCACGGTGGCCCGCGCGTGACCGTGGTGCGCAACGGGGGCTCGGCCGTCGTCGAGGCCCTCGTCTCCGAGGGGGTGGCCGACGTCTTCGGCATCCCCGGCACCCACAGCCTCGAGCTGTACCGCGCGCTGGCCGGCAGTCGCGTGCGCCACGTGACGACGCGGACCGAGCAGGGCGCCGGGTACGCCGCCGACGGGTACGCCCGCGCCACCGGCCGGCCCGGCGTCTGCCTCGTCACCAGCGGGCCCGCGGTGAACAACGCCGCCGCCCCGGTGGGCACCGCCCACGCCGACTCGGTCCCGCTGCTCGTGGTGGCCCCCGGCCCGCCGCGGGGTCAGGAGGGCGCCGACGTCGGCGAGCTGCACGAGATGCGCGACCAGCGCGGGCACATGGCCGCGGTGGCCGAGCGCGCGGTGCGCGTCTCCTCCCCCGAGGAGGCCGCCGCCGCCGTCCACGAGACCTTCGCGCACTGGCGCACCCACCGGCAGCGCCCGCACGTCCTGGAGGTCCCGCTCGACGTCCTCACCGAGCCCTGGGACGGCGCGGACACCGGACCGCTCGCCGCCTCCGCCTCCCCCGGTCCGGACGCCGACGACCTCGCCTCGGCCGCCGGCCGGCTCGCGGCGGCCGCAGCCCCCGCCCTGCTGGTGGGCCGCGGCGCGGTGGGCGCCGCAGGGGCCGTCCGCGCGCTCGCCGAGCTGCTGGACGCGCCGGTGGTCACGACGGTGAACGGCAAGGGCGTGCTGCCGGAGACCCACCCCCTCTCGGTGGGCGCCTCGGTGCGGCTGGCGCCGGCCCAGCGGCTGCTCACCGACGCCGACGTCGTGCTCGTCGTCGGCACGGGCCTGTCCGACGCTGAGCTGTGGGGCTGGGAGCCCGCGCTGCCCGGCACCACCATCCGGGTGGACGTCGAGGCCGGCCAGCTGCACAAGCGGCTGACCCCGACCGTCGGCCTGCACGGCGACGCGGCGACCGTCCTCCCCCGCCTCGCCGAGCTGGTGGCCGCCGGGCCGGTGGCCGCCGCGTCGGCGCCCCGCCGGGCCGGCGCGGCACGGGCCCGGCAGGCCCGGGAGGACTCCGCGGCCGCCGCCGCGCCCGAGGCCGGCCCCTGGGCCGGGCTCAACCGCGCGCTGGCCGCCGCCCTCCCGCCGGAGACGGTCGTGGCCGGGGACAGCTCGCAGGTCACCTACTTCGGGACGGCGCACTTCTGGCCCGTGCCCGGCCCGGCGCAGCTGCTCTACCCCGCCGTCTACGCGACCCTCGGCTACGGCCTGCCCGCGGCGATCGGCGCCGGGATCGGCGACCCGGGACGCCCGGTGGTGGCCCTCGTCGGCGACGGCGCGCTGATGTTCTCCCTCGCCGAGCTCGCCACGGCGGTCGAGCAGCGCCTGCGCCTGCCCGTCGTCGTGGTCAACGACCACGGCTACACCGAGATCCGCGACGGCATGCGCCGGGCCGGCATCCCCCCGTTCGCCGTGGACCTGCACACCCCGGACTTCGCCGCGGTCGGCCGCGCGATGGGGGCCCGCGGTGTGCGCGTCGGCTCGGTGGACGACACCGTCGCCGCCGTCCTCCAGGCCCTCGACGCCGACGGGCCGTCGGTGGTCGAGGTCGACGCCCGCGCGCTGGCCGCCGCGTCCGGAGCGCCCTGATGCGCTCCGACCGGGGGACGCGGGACCACGTCCGTGGTCACGGTCCTGTCCCGATCCGGCGCCGCGCCTGCCGTTCCGGACCGCGACCACGCACGATCCGCCCAGAGCACACCCGACGCGCACCCACCCGAGGAGACCTGATGTCCGCCCGCCGCCCGACCCTGACGTCCCGCCGCGCCCGCGGTGCGGCCCTGCTCCTGGCCGTCGCGGCCCTCACCGCCGCCTGCGGCGGCGGGTCCGACAGCGGTGACGACGCGGCCGGTTCGGCCGCGTCCACGGCCGGCGGCGACGCCGCGGCGGAGGTCGAGGCCGACCAGGAGCTCAACGCGATGCTCCCCGACGACATCCGCCAGGCCGGCACCCTCGAGGTCGGCACCGAGGCGCTGTACCCGCCCTACGAGTACCTCGACGAGGACGGCCAGACGATCATCGGGCTCGACCCGGACCTCCTGGACGCCATCACCGCCCGCCTGGGCGTGGACTACACGCTCACCAACACCGCCTTCGACGGGCTGCTGCCCGCGCTCGACGGCGACCGGTTCGACGTGATCGCCGCCGCCGTCACCGACACGACCGCCCGCCAGCAGAACTACGACTTCGTCGACTACTTCCAGGCCGGCCAGGCGATCGTCGTCGCCGCGGGCAACCCGGAGGACATCACGGCGGTCGAGGACCTCTGCGGCCAGCCGGTCTCGGTGCTGGTGTCCTCGGCGCAGGAGTCCCTGCTCAACGAGTTCAACGGCGACCAGTGCGCCGCCGACCCGATCCAGATCACGTCCCTGCCGACCGACCAGGACGCGCTGCTGCAGGTCCAGAGCGGGCGGGCGACGGCCAGCTTCACCCAGGAACCGGTCGGCCGCTACAACGCCGCGCAGATCGCCGGCGGCAACGCCTTCGAGGTGGCCAACACCGAGACGCTCTTCCCGAGCCCGCTCGGCTACGTCTTCGACAAGGAGGACACCCAGCTGCGCGACGCCTGGCAGGCCGCGCTGCAGTCCCTGATCGACGACGGGACCTACACCGACATCCTCGAGGCCCGCGAGCTGGACTCCGGCGCGGTCGACGAGGCGACGATCAACGCCGGCACGCAGTGACCGCCTCCACCCCGTCGCGCACCGCGGCGGCTCCCCCCGACCCGGGCGCGCTCAAGGCCGTCCCGGTCCGGCACTACGGGCAGTGGGTGGCCGCCGCCGTCTGCGTGGTCCTGCTGGTCCTGCTGGTCCGCGCCATCGCGACGAACGAGTCGATCCAGTGGGACGTCATCGGGTCGCGGATCTTCTTCGCCGCCATCCTCGACGGCCTGGTGACCACGATCTGGCTGACCGTGGCCAGCATGGTCCTGGGCGTCGTCGGCGGGGTGATCGTGGCGGTGATGCGGCTGTCGGACAACCTGCTGCTCAAGAGCATCAGCGGCGGCTTCGTGTGGCTCTTCCGCGGCACGCCGATCCTCGTGCAGATCCTCATCTGGTTCAACCTCGCCCTGTTCTTCCCGCGGCTGGGGTTCGGCAGCGCGAGCGTGTCGACCAACGAGCTCATCACCCCGTTCACGGCCGCGCTGCTGGCGCTGACCCTCAACGAGGCGGCGTACATGTCCGAGATCGTCCGCGGCGGGATCCTCGCCGTGGACGGCGGCCAGCGGGAGGCCGCCGAGGCGCTCGGGATGACCGGTGGCCTGGTGCTGCGGCGGATCGTCCTGCCGCAGGCGATGAAGGTCATCATCCCGCCGACCGGCAACGAGCTGGTGACGCTGCTGAAGACGACCTCGCTCGTCGCGGTCATCGGGGCCGGGGACCTGCTCACCGAGGCCCAGGCCGTGGGCGCCACCGACTTCACCCGCCTGGAGATGCTGATCGTCGCCAGCATCTGGTACCTGGTGCTGACCACCATCGCCAGCGCCGGGCAGATGCTGCTCGAGCGGCGCTTCCTGCGCGGCAGCACGCACGCCCGGGGCCGGTCCTCCTTCCTCGGGCGGATCGCCACCGACCTGCGGCCCGGGCGCAACCAGGAGGCCGGCGCGGTCGCGGCGCCGGTCCCGCCGTCCGAGGGGAGGGGCGCGCGCTGATGACGACCGGATCGGCCGCACCGGCCGCGGGAGGTGGGCGCCTGATGGTGGAGGCGCTCGGCATCCACAAGTCCTACGGGTCCCTGGAGGTCCTCAAGGGGGTCGACCTGCGGGTGCGGCCCGGCGAGGTCACCTGCCTGCTGGGGCCGTCGGGGTCGGGCAAGTCCACCCTGCTGCGCTGCCTCAACCACCTCGAGCGGGTCGACGCCGGCACCGTCCGCATCGACGGGGAGCTCGTCGGCTACCGGGTCAAGGGCGACCGGGTGCACGAGCTGCCCAAGCACGAGGTGGCCCACCAGCGCCGCAGCGTGGGCATGGTGTTCCAGCGCTTCAACCTCTTCCCGCACATGACGGTCCTGCAGAACGTCATCGAGGCGCCCACCCGGGTCCTGCGGCAGCCGAAGGGCGAGGCCCGGGAGCGCGCGCGGGAGCTGCTGGCCCAGGTCGGGCTGGCCGACAAGGCGCAGAACTACCCCGTGCAGCTCTCCGGAGGGCAGCAGCAGCGGGTCGCGATCGCCCGAGCGCTGGCGATGCAGCCCAAGCTGATGCTCTTCGACGAGCCGACCTCGGCCCTCGACCCCGAGCTGGTCGGGGAGGTGCTCGACGTCATGCGCGGCCTGGCCGCGGGCGGGATGACGATGGTCGTGGTCACGCACGAGATCGGCTTCGCCCGCGAGGTCGGCGACACGGTCGTGTTCATCGACGGCGGCGTCGTCGTCGAGGAGGGCGCGCCCGCCGACGTCCTGGGCCGGCCGCAGCACGAGCGCACCCGCTCGTTCCTCAGCAAGGTGCTGTGACGGTCCCGCCCGCCCGCTGCACCGGCGGGCGGGCGGGGTCAGGCGCGGGTGAGCCGGTGCACCTCGGCGGCCACGGCGTCCCGGTCGGCGGCCAGCAGCGCCCGCAGGGCGGGCAGCGAGCGCGCCGACCGGGCGGCCGCGTAGGCGGCCCGCGTCCC